>NZ_CP151087.1 GCF_038396785.1 Sphingobacterium thalpophilum
CGTTCCTTAACAAAACCCACTATTTAATTTATATTTAAAAACAGGATTAGAAAACAGCATAATTTGTATCTTATAAAATAAGAAAATAATTTTCTGTTTCAGTAGTTCCATCATTTTCTTCATGTTCCAAGCGGTTGCAGCTAGTAATGCATTGATTTGTGGTCCCGTTTCTCCCATGAAGTAATTTTTTGCCAGCCTAAAATCGGTTTTTAAATGTCCGATGATAGGTTCTATTGCCGCTCTGGTTCTAAATTTTTTGCGCTTTGTCTGCTTTTGATAAGCAGTGTCTTTTTTTCTTGGAGTGCTTGGGATGGAGATTTTCACGCCCTTTATTTCTGATTTTCCTCTGCCACCTCTATCGTAAAGGAGTTCTTTTGGGAGCTTTTGACCACCGGTTTCCATCTGTTCCAAAAGTGGTTCTATGGTGTGACCATCGTAAGGAGTTTGCAAAAATGCTTTAATCCCGAGAATGATTTTCTTGCCTTTGTTGGCGGTGGTTATCAAACCTACCTTATTCCCAAATTCATACTGACTATGCGCTTTTCCTTTGGCAATACATCGGGTAAAAGGCTTGTGAATGCTGTAAATTTTATCGGCATCGTTTCTTTTTTGTGTGACAACCTTGGTGTACAATGTCATTAAATCTTTATAAAATTCTTGCTGTTCTGAATTAAAATTCCGTTGCAATTCACGAATCAGTCTCATGGCGATGGTTTTGAGCTGTCTTTGAGATTTCCTTGCCGCTTTTGCCCGCTTGGGATGTTTTCCGTTGTAGGTGTTGCGCACCATTTGTTTGCTGACTTTTGTGTAGCGTTGTCTTTGTTTTATGCCTTCATTTCCGGCTATTTTGTTGCAATAATCAATCACTTTTTTGCACAATTTTGCATCGGTAGGAAAAGAGGTATTATTCTCCTGAACGGTAGTATCGGACAAAACAAAATTTGAGGTGTTCGTCTTGGCATCGTGCATTCTTACGCTGTAGGCAAAGATTTTTTCGATACCTTTTTCGCCAATTCTTTTTCGGAAATGAACAAAATTACTCGGGTCACAAGGAAATTCGTGTTCAAAGAAAACCCTGCCACAAAAATGCTGCATATAAGGATTCATGATCCAGGCTTTTTCCAACGTCTCATCGCCCAAATTATACAAATGTTTCAGTAGCAAACAACCCACCATAAACCGAATCGGATGGCTCGGATTGCCCACTTTGGAATACAAGGGCGAAAATTCTTTCTCAAAATAATTCCAATCTATTTTTTCTGAAAGTAGAACAAGTTCATGCTCGTGGTCAATAAAATCCACCAACATTGGGCGAAATAATTCTGGCTTCTTTTCTGGATTTTTCCCCAACATATTTGCAAGGTTTTAAAGCTCTAAGATACAAATTCTTGCAATAAAAAACAAGCTATTTTAAACCCAAAATACTAATAATCAGTAAATTATAGGTGGTTTAAGGAGAGACTAGCTAAGGTATATGGCAATGAAAAAACCTGGTTAGATCCATTGTTTCAACCATTGGAACGATTTTTTTATCGGGTGACAGGAATTAATCCTAGCCTCCAGATGACTTGGAAACAGCACCTCGTTGCTCTTTTGACAATTAATCTACTGTGGTTCCTATTGAGCATGGCTATCCTGATGAATATGGGACATTTGCCTTTAAATCCAGATGGGAATCCTGGAATGACTGCTGATTTGGCCTTTAATACCAGTATATCTTTTTTGGTCAACTGTAATCTCCAGCACTATTCCGGTGAATCAGGAGTGAGCTATCTAGGACAAATTTGGCTCATGTTTCTTCAATTCGTTACCGCAGGCGTGGGAATGGCTGCTGCAGTGGTTATTTTCAAAGCTTTTAGGGATAAGACAACAACACAATTGGGCAATTTTTACGATTTCTTTGTGAAGTCTTGCACCCGGATTTTACTGCCTATCTCTGTCTTGGTTGCTGCCATCTTCGTATTCCAAGGCATGCCGATGACTTTCGAAGGTAAGGACAGCATGATTACTGTCGCTGGAGATACCGTACAGGTAAGCCGAGGACCAGTAGCTGCCTTTGTCCCAATTAAACATCTTGGTACAAATGGAGGTGGTTTTTTCGGTGCGAACAGTGCGCATCCATTTGAAAATCCCAATTATTTGACCAATATGGTGGAAATGATTGCCCAGTTTATTATCCCGATGGCGATGATATTTGCATTCGGCTTTTTTATTCGCAAGCGTAAATTTTCATGGATGATGTTTGGTGTGATGACCATTGGGTTTATCATCCTGACAATACCAAATATAAAAATGGAGATGGCTGGAAATCCAGCGATCGCACAGATGGGTATTGACACGTCTATGGGCGCCATGGAGGGAAAGGAAATACGTATTGGTGCAGCGGCATCGGGGTTTTGGAGTATTGTTACAACGATGATTTCGACGGGTTCCGTCAATTCTATGCATGATAGTTACATGCCCTTATCTGGTATGAACGAACTTATAGCGATGATGGTGAATGCTTTTTATGGCGGTGTAGGCGCGGGAATACTCAATTTCTTCATTTTTATTATACTCGCCGTTTTCATTAGTGGCTTGATGGTAGGGCGCACACCAGAGTTTATGGGTAAGAAAGTTGAAGCGCGGGAAATGAAAATTGCTATGATTGTTGCTCTTGCCCATCCTTTTCTAATCCTTGTCGGTACAGCACTTGCTACAGCGTTTCCAGCCCAAGGTGCTTCTACATTGAATAACCCTGGATTTCATGGTTTTAGTGAAATATTATACGAATATACTTCATCCGCAGCTAACAATGGTAGCGGGTTTGAAGGTCTTGGAGATAATACAATTTGGTGGAACATTTCGACAGGTATCGTATTGTTACTCGGCCGCTTTATACCGATTATAGGCCCAATTGCTATTGCGGGATTATTGGCTGAGAAAAAATTTATACCTGAGGGTGAGGGAACGCTAAAAACAGATACAAGTACATTCGGTTTAATGGTATTCGCTGTGATCGCGATTATTGCAGCACTCTCTTTCTTCCCTGCGTTGGCATTGGGTCCAATTGCGGAATATTTTTCCATGTAGTACTTAAAATTAAAGAATTCTAAAAATGAGCGATCAACAAACATTGTTTCAGAAAGAACTTGTACAACAAGCTTTAAAGCAATCTTTCGTGAAGCTAAATCCTAAAATAATGTTCCGTAATCCAGTGATGTTTACCGTGGAAATCGGGACGCTGATTATGGCCGTCGTTTGTCTTTGGATAATGACTGGGGAAAAATCACAAGGTACACTTGGTTATAATTTTACGGTATTTCTTATTCTATTTTTAACCTTATTGTTTGGAAATTTTGCTGAGGCAATTGCCGAAGCCCGCGGTAAGGCGCAAGCAGATAGTCTTCGGAAAACTAGGGAGGAAACTCCAGCAACCCTGCGTGATGGTCGGGTAGTTTCGTCCGCTCAACTGAAAAAAGATGATGTTTTTGTTTGCCAGGCGGGAGATGTAATTCCATTGGATGGGGAGATTATTGAGGGATTGGCAACCATAGATGAGAGTGCAATTACCGGAGAATCAGCACCGGTGATCCGCGAGGCTGGAGGTGATAAAAGTTCAGTTACCGGTGGTACCAAGGTTTTGTCCGATCGAATTCTCGTGCAGGTAACGACAGAACCGGGGGAGAGCTTTTTGGATAAGATGATCGCATTGGTTGAAGGGGCAAGCCGCAAAAAAACACCTAATGAGATTGCATTAACAATCCTTCTGGCAGGTTTTACACTTGTATTTATTATCGTAACGGTGACCTTAAAACCATTTGCGGATTATGCCAATGTTGGTATCACCATTGCTTCGTTTATTTCACTTTTTGTCTGTTTGATTCCAACAACAATAGGAGGTCTTTTATCGGCAATTGGTATCGCGGGAATGGATCGTGCACTTCGTGCAAATGTCATAACAAAAAGTGGCAAGGCAGTTGAAACGGCAGGAGATATTGATGTCTTGTTGCTTGATAAAACTGGAACTATTACGATCGGAAATCGTAAGGCGACAAATTTTTACCCCGCAGATGGCGTCCTGAAGGAAGCTCTGGTACGTGCAGCCACATTGAGCTCCATGGCGGATGAAACACCGGAAGGGAAATCAATTGTTGAATTGGCTGGTGTCGACCCATCGAGCTATAAGATCGAAAACCCTGTATTCATTAAGTTTACCGCTGAGACCCGTAGCTCAGGAATAGACTTTGCACAGACACGTATTCGTAAAGGTGCAACAGATGCTATTCGGAATATCATTGTAAAGGCTGGAAATCTGTTCCCTCAGGAAATAGATGAACGCGTAAAGCTTATCTCTCAAAATGGGGGAACCCCATTGGTCGTTGCAGAGAATGAACAGGTTCTCGGTGTCATAGAATTGCAGGATGTGATAAAACCCGGAATTCATGAACGCTTTGAAAGGTTGCGAAAAATGGGTATCAAGACTGTTATGGTGACGGGAGACAATCCGTTGACGGCCAAATATATTGCGGAAAAAGCTGGAGTGGATGATTTCATAGCCGAAGCGAAACCTGAAGACAAGATGAACTATATCAAAAAAGAACAGCTTGATGGACGATTGGTCGCCATGATGGGGGATGGTACAAACGATGCTCCGGCACTTGCACAAGCCGATGTTGGTGTAGCGATGAACAGCGGTACACAAGCTGCAAAAGAGGCCGGAAATATGGTCGATCTCGACAATGATCCAACCAAATTGATAGAGGTTGTGGAGATAGGCAAACAATTGTTGATGACCAGAGGTACGCTAACGACGTTTAGTATTGCAAACGATGTCGCCAAATATTTTGCTATCATTCCGGCCTTGTTTATTGCAGCAATACCCGCACTTCAAGGTTTAAACATTATGCAGCTCAGTAGTCCACAAAGTGCCATACTATCAGCTGTCATCTTTAACGCAATTATTATCCCATTACTGATTCCTTTGGCATTGAAAGGAGTCGCATACAAACCTATAGGTGCAAGCGCACTGTTACGGAGAAATCTGCTTGTTTTTGGACTTGGTGGAGTACTCGTTCCATTTATTGGTATCAAGGTCATAGACCTACTGGTTTCCCTATTTATCTAATACATTTTTAATAATAAAAGCAAAGATGAAAACTCATATATATCCGGCAATAAAGATTACAATTGTTTTAATGCTCCTGCTCTCAGTGGTATATCCAGCCCTCGTATGGGCAATAGCTCAAATAGCACCCAATCATGGAAAAGGGGAAATGCTTGAGTACAATGGGCAAAAGTATTACAGAAATATTGGACAGGCCTTTACGCGGGATGATTACTTCTCGTCGCGTCCTTCAGCTGTTGGTTATAATGCTGCTGGATCGGGTGGAAGTAACAAAGGACCCTCTAATGGGGAATATCTTTCGGAAGTTAGGGCCCGTATCGATACTTTCTTAGTTCACAATCCTACTGTAAAACGCGAACAGGTACCGGTAGACATTGTTACAGCCAGTGGTAGTGGTTTGGATCCAGATATCTCCATCGAGGCCGCAAAAATACAAATTGATCGTGTTGCGAAAGCGAGAGGTATATCGGTAAATAGCCTACAGTCTCTTGTTGATGCCCACGTTCAGACGCCTTTATGGAATATGTTTGGACCTCGCAAAATCAATGTCCTTGAACTAAATATTGCTTTGGACAAGATGGTTGAAAAATAAAATTGACCTAAAGGGTTATCGATATACATTTTATAAGAACAATTTACATGAAAAAACTAGCGATGTTGGCCTGTTTACTCGCAGGGGCAACACAATTATTTGCACAGCAAGATACGACTCAAAATACCCGATTGTCTATCAGTGGTTACCTTGAAGCATATTACCTTCGGGACTTTAACAATCCACTTGGAAATACACGTCCAGGCTTTGTATATAGTCACAATAGGACGAATGAAGTAAACATAAACTTGGCACTTTTAAAAGCTGCATACGAAACAACAAATACCCGTGCAAATCTTGCTTTAGGTGTTGGTACATATATGAATGCCAACTACGGTGCGGAACCCGGAGTCTTAAAAAATATTTACGAAGCGAACGCCGGTATACGTATCTCGAAAAAACATAATTTATGGATCGATGCTGGCATATTTTCTTCCCATTTGGGCTTTGAAAGTGCTATAGGAAAGGATAATTGGACTGTAACAAGGAGTATTTTTGCGGATAATTCACCTTATTTTGAAACAGGAGCAAAAATATCCTATACATCCGCATCGGGAAAACTATTTTTAAGTGGGCTGATTTTAAACGGATGGCAGCGGATTCAACGTGTAGATGGTAGCAGTTTACCAGCATTTGGGCATCAATTGGTCTATAAACCGACAGATAAATGGACCATCAATAGTGGTTCTTTTATAGGCAGTGATAAAGCGGATAGCGTCAGACAGATGCGCTATTTTCATAACCTATATGCAATTTATCAAATGAACGAAAAGCTGGGAATCACATTCGGATTTGATATTGGAGCTGAACAAAAAGCAAAAGGTAGTTCGAAGTACAATGTATGGTACACCCCAGTGTTAATTGCACGATACGCGACGACCGAAAAATTTAGCTTAACAGCAAGAGGAGAATATTACAACGATAAGCATGGTGTGATCGTTTCTACGACTACAGAGCAAGGTTTTCAAACGTTTGGCTATTCTTTAAATGCAGATTATGCCATTCTTCCCAATGTTCTTTGGCGTACGGAACTACGTAATCTCACGAATAAAGATGCTATTTTCCTTGATCGGACAAATAAGTTGGTGAAAAATAGTGTAACGGCTGTAACAGCACTTACCGTTAGTTTTTAAAAACAATCGTTCCTGCCGTGTGTTGGATCGGCAGGAACCTTCTGAAATGAAAGGCAATAAAAATGGAAGAGAGGAAAAGCGCTGAACACTTTTTGGACCTTATTCGGAAATCGAGAAGAGGTCGCTTCAAACTTTATATCGGTATGAGTGCAGGCGTAGGAAAAACATACCGTATGTTACAGGATGCACATACCCTTTTACAGGGAGGAATCGATGTGCGTATTGGCTATATTGAGACACATAATCGGAAGGAAACACATCAATTGCTCGACGGTCTACCCCTTATCGCCCGACGCCATCTTTTTTACAAAGGCAAACAGTTGGAGGAACTGGACCTTTATGCTGTCTTGAATTCACATCCCGAGGTTGTTATTATCGATGAGTTGGCACATACAAATATTGAAGGCAGTAAAAATACCAAAAGGTGGCAGGATGTTATGGAGATTCTTGAAGCGGGGATTAATGTGATCAGCGCTGTTAATATCCAGCATATTGAGAGTTTAAACGAAGAGGTCAAAGCGATTACAGGTGTTGAAGTACAAGAACGTGTTCCCGATAGTGTTATTGATTCCGCAGATGAAGTCGTTAATATTGACCTTACTGCAGAAGAGCTTATCATTCGCCTAAAAGAGGGCAAGATCTATGACGCGTCAAAAATTCAGGCAGCGCTTCAAAACTTCTTTAAAAGCGAACATATCTTACAATTGCGTGAAATGGCTTTGAAGGAAGTTGCCTCCCAGGTTCAACGCAAAGTAGAGATTGAAGTTCAACCCCAACGATGGGTGCGAAAGGAGCGTTTCCTGGCTTGTATAAGTTCTAATGAAATAAAAGCAAAAAACGTCATCCGAAAAACAGCACGTTTAGCAGGATATTATAATAGCAGTTGGTTTTTGCTCTATGTACAGTTGCCAAAAGAGCGCGGAGATCGGATAGCCTTAAACAAACAACGACACCTGATCAATAACTTTAAACTGGCGACAGAACTTGGTGGAGAAATTATCAAAGTAGAAAGTCACAGTGTGGCAAAAGAGATCATCGCTTTGTGCGAGCTCCGCAAGATCACCACAGTTTGCATTGGAAAACCACGATTATCTCTTTTAAGGATGTTACTTGCTAAGGATACATTTAGCAAACTGCTGGCACAACTGTCGACCGAAGACATCGACCTGATTATATTGTCTTAATGATAAAGACAAATTGTGAATAAGATGAAAATAAAAACGAAACTTACCTTTGGTGTAGGATCACTTTTTCTCATGATCTTTCTACTTGCCGCACTAAGTGGTTGGTATGTAAACCGGTTAAAAAAGGATACCGCAAATATACTGACAGCGAACTACAATACGCTGCTGTACGCCAAGAATATGTTATTGGCATTGGAGGAAATTCCTGTTGAAAAAGCTGCTTTTAATAATTTCCAGATTAATCTTGACAAACAACGGAAAAATGTTACCGAAGTCGGAGAGCAGCAAACAACAAACGCAATTGCCAAACATTTTTTAAAACTGCGAGATAAGCCCTTAGATGTTACTATTGTCTCGTCTATCAGAAAGGATATTGCCTTGTTAATGGAACAAAATATGACGGCAATTTCTCGGAAGAGTATTATTGCGGATCGCACCGCCGAACATGCAATTTTGGTCATTTCATTTGCCGGGGCGCTCTGTTTTATCATTGCTTTTATATTGCTGGTCAATTTGCCGTCCAATATAGCTGACCCCATTGCAAAATTGACAGCGAGTATTCGACAGATTGCAGGACAGAACTACAAAGAGCGTATTCAGGTGCAGAGCGGAGGTGAGTTTGCCGAACTCGTCGCTTCATTTAATTCCATGGCAGAGAAACTTGAAGAATACGCTGAAAGTAAACTTGAAAAAATTTTAAAGGAAAAAAGACGAATTGAGTCTCTTGTTGATCATATGCATGATCCGGTGATAGGCTTCGACGAAGAGCGACGTGTCATTTTTGTCAACGAGGAAGCACTTCGCATCACAAATCTACATAAAGATCAACTTCTCGGAAGATCTGCTTTAGCGGTTTCAGATGAAAATGATCTTGCTAAGGATATTTTTAAAGATCTTTTTCTTCCTGTAGAAAAACGTGAAAAAAATGCTGTTAAAATTTATGCAGATGATAGAGAAAGCTATTTTGAAAAAGATGTTATCGATATCAATGTTTTGCCTACGGGTGAACTTGAGCCAAAGTTTATCGGGCAGGTGGTTATCCTAAAGAATATTACGCCATTTAAGGAACTTGATCTTGCAAAAACAAACTTCATCGGTACTGTTTCGCACGAGTTCAAAACACCTATTGCGGCGATTCAGATGGGGGTTCAATTGTTGGAAAACGAGCAAATAGGTCATCTGAATACCGAGCAGCTCACGTTGTTAAATGGAATAAAAGATGATTCTAACCGCTTGCTTCAAATAACCGGTGAACTGTTAAATATGACGCAGGTTGAAAGTGGTTCTATTCAAATTAACTTACATACGACAGAAATACAGCCTATTATTGAATATGCTATCATGGCAAATCAATTTGCTGCGAATCAAAAAAATATCCACTTTGTTATCGAGGTAGGACCTAATGTGAAAGCTATATTTGCTGACAATGAGAAAACGGCCTGGGTTCTTACAAATTTTCTTTCCAATGCAATACGTTACTCCCATGAGGATTCGCTTATTCGTATCGCAGTGGAAAACAGCGAACTTAAAACAAAATTTATCGTTACCGACAGTGGGCAAGGGATCGAGCCGAAATATCTGGATAAAATATTTGCGCGTTACTTCCGTGTGCCAGGGTCAAAAAAGGGTGGAACAGGACTTGGTTTAAGTATTAGTAAGGAGTTTATAGAAGCGCAAGGTGGCGAAATTGGTGTTGAAAGTGATTATGGCGCAGGAAGTTCTTTCTATTTTTCATTGCGTACTGCGATTTCCGATAATTAATACCATATTAAACGATTCGTATCTGTTCATACAGCACATTATGACAACATAATAAGGACGGATGAGAGGAGAACAATTTTTGAGATTATAAGTGGCGCCGGCAAGCCACTTATAATCTCAAAAATGGATTAATGGTTGACTAAAGCCATAGCACCTTCACTGTATCGTGCTCCGATATTGGGGTATTTAAGAAGTATTTCATCTATTTTTTTTAAATCATCATTCGATAATTGTACATCAAGGGCACCAACATTTTCCTCCAGGTATTTTCTTTTTTTAGTTCCTGGAATAGGAATGATGTCATTTCCCTGTGCCAGTACCCAGGCTAAAGCGAGTTGTATTGGACTACAGTTTTTATCTTTTGCCACTAGGGAGAAGTTGGCGACTAAATGTGCATTGTTCAATGCATGTTCACCTTGATTTCGAGGTAAGGTTCTTCTAAAGTCGTCCGAAGCAAGATCTTCTAAATTTAAAGAATTGGAAAATAATCCACGCGCTAGAGGCGCATAAGGAATTAAACTTATCCCCAATTTCCTTACGGTATGTAAGATTTCTTGTTCTACATCACGTGTAAGGAGCGAATATTCGCTCTGTAAAGCAGCTATAGGGTGTACGGTATTTGCTTTAATGATTGATGCGGGAGATGCTTCGCTTAAACCCAAATACCTCACTTTTCCTTCTTTAACCAATTCTGCCATAGCGCCTACGGTCTCTTCGATAGGAATATTGGGGTCTACGCGGTGCGCATAATAAAGATCTATGGTATCGATTCCAAGGCGTTTTAAACTTTTTTCTACCGCTAATTTTATCCATTCGGGCGAGCCATCGAAATAGGTGTTTGCCGTACCACTTGGACCTGCTATTTCATCTTTAAAGCGAAATCCAAATTTTGTTGCAATAAAAACTTTGTCACGGTTGGGAACAAGCACTTTTGAAATAAGTTCCTCATTGGCACCGTTGCCGTACATATCCGCGGTATCCCAAAAATTAATGCCGAGGTCCAATGCTCTTTCCAATGTTGCAATGCTCTCTTTTTCGTCCGTAGGTCCGTAAGCAAAGCTCATTCCCATACAACCTAATCCAATCGCAGAGAGTTTTTCATTTGTTGTTCCAAGATTTCTATATTTCATAATGATTACATTTTGTTCAATACAAAAGTACATATGGAACAAACGAAGCGAGTTAAGACAATCAAACAGATTGTTATACAATTCAAACAGTATTGCTTCGGACTTGGTTTGGAGACATCCCGGTTTGCTTTTTGAAGAAATTGGTAAAATAGGATGGATATTCAAATCCTAGGCTGTAGGCAATATCCGATACATTCCAATTGGTATGCAGCAACAAAGCTTTGGCTTCTTGGACCACACGGTTTGCAATATGTGTACTGGTGGTTTTGCCTGTGGCTTCTTTTACCGACCTATTGAGGTGATTGATATGAACCGAAAGCGCATGCGCATAATCTGCTGGGCTTTTCAATTGCAGGCTAAGTTGAAAGGTATTGATTGGAAATTGTCTTTCTAACAGCTCAAGAAATAGTCCCGATACCCTGGTCGATGCATTGGTATATGATCCAAAACTCGCTGCGGGACTCGATTTCATCGTTTCATGAATTAGAAGATGTAGATAACTTCGCAACATATCATCTTTATGGATATAGCTCGAGTTCATTTCAACCATCATCTTTTGGAAGATTGTAGAAATTTCTGCTAATTGTGTTTCATCCGGAAAATAAATCGGATTGCTACCTATCTTGAACAGGGGAGAGTCTTTTAGACTTTCTATCCGTTCACTATGCTGTATAAATTCTTCTGTAAATACACAATACCATCCGGATTGTTCTGAGGATTCGGGTTCCCAAGCATATGGAACAACCGGATTCGCAAATAACATGGCAGGTCTATCGATTTGTATCCACTTATCTGCGTAATATAGTTTTCCACGCCCTATGATAAGGGAGGTTTTATAAAAATCGCGGCGATTGTACGGAGAGACGACAGTACAGGATTCCCTGCTGAAAACATTGAAATGCCCAATTCCCGTATTATTTAGCGGCAAATCCAGATGAGTTAAACCTGGTTGCCTTTTGTAAAAATCTGTCACACTTTCGGCTGATTTCATATTACTAAATTAAAAAAAGAGAAACAATCCTACGTCATAAACGGATCAGTTTCTCGAAAATGAATTCGAATATTTAGTTAGCCAATGGCATTTTATTTGAACTGTTTGTGATTTTGTTACTATTTTTGAGGGTATCCAATAATTGATTTTTTATCACAAGGATATCCTTTACATATTGCGACCATGATTAAAATTTATCATAATAAAAATTGTAGTAAGAGTTGTAATGCATTGGAGCTGCTACAGCATCAAGCTGTGGATATAGAAGTACAGGAGTACTTAAACGATGTTCCGACGAGAGGCCAATTGATTGAATTATTGGGTCAACTTGCTTTAAAACCTTTGGAACTTATCAGAAAAGGAGAACCGGTCTTTCAGGAAAAATTCCAAAATCTTCACTTGACAGATGAGCAATGGATCGATGTGATGCTGGAGTATCCGATCTTGATTGAGCGCCCTATCGTTGTAAAGGACGGTGTAGCAGTAATTGGTCGACCTATCGAAAAAGTTTTAGCACTCATTGGTGCTAAGTGATGATGCTGGCTTGATTGTTGTGTTTTCCGTTGTATGAAACATTTTTTGAATATAGCTGCAGCCGTGTTGGATGTACTTAAATTTTTTTTCTAATCACTAATTTTGGCTTTTTTTTGAACGGTTAAAGATATCTCCTATGATATTATTTTAATCGACATGATTTAGTGGGTTATTTTTTTAAAGAGGCTATTTATGCTTACACCGACTTTATCAGGGTCTTGTTGGTGTATCCCATGGCTGTATCCTGGTAAAAGAATCAGTTCACAATTGTTATTTTGTTTGATTAGATTTGCATAGTGTTTGATTCGAAGCTGGTCATAGGCATCAAACCAAAATCTATCATTTATTCCCAATTTACTGTTCATTTCTTTTTCATATCGCTCGATAGGTCGATTGTAGGCGATGAATACGGTAACAGGGATATTTTTTAGAAGCGGTAAATCGGCATATTCTTTAAAAAAATGTTTTTCGCTGACTGCCAGCTCTCTTTTCATTTCCAATTTTACACCCTCACCAAGGTTTTTGTCGTTTATCATATCTGAAAGCATTTTTACCCAGAGTTGTTGGTAACCTATCTGGCTATTTGATGTTTCAGTAGCAATTGCGTCTTCTGTTTCTGTTAACATAAAATCGGTAGGATCGATGAGGACTAAGCCGGCAATTTCATCCGGATATTTAGCTGTAAACAGCCTAACAAAAGCTCCGCCCAGCGAATGCCCGACGAGTAAATAGGGCGGTTTAATTTCTAAAGCGGATAGGATTAAATGTAATTTGTCCACGACATCTTGGTCAGATTTTAAGGATGGATCAGGATCCGAATTTCCTAAGCCATTTCTGTCATAACTGAAATACGGTATATTACTCATTAATTTGGGAAAAAGGACGGAAAAATTGTTCCCGCTCATGCCGATGCCACTTTCAAAAATGACGATTGGCTCGTTGGCTTTTCTTTTTTCCAACCCCTTTACCCAATAGGATGTTCGTATACCTTTAATATTAGCCGTTTCCTGCGCATACGTTTGTATGCCCCCAATGGAAACGAAGAATAGCATGATCGTCCAGGTTTTCATATTTATTTTAAAGTTCAAATGAAAGGATGAATTTTCGCGTTTACCGTTTATTTATTAGTCCTGCAATATGTTCTTTAAGGTCATTGGTTGATTGTAGTCCAATGTCCGAAAATTGGTAATCATTTAGCATAAATTGGTGGAAGGTATCTTGTTCCAACAATATGGTTCTACCTTTTGAAAGGTTGTAAATTTTAGTGTTAATTACGCTAATATCATGGTTTTCTTGCGTAAATGCTATAAAATCAATACGATAATCATCCCGTATTAAAGTGCCCTGACCAAAATAGTCGGGGTGGTTTCTTGAGACATTTCCAGCGTAAATTTTATTCGTTTGAGCTAAAGTCATCATAGACTCCTGCGGGGTTAATTTAACGACAATATTGCAGAAAGAATAATATTCCTTGTCATGAGGAGATTTGGTTACGCTAAATGTATAAATGATATAATTATCTGCTCCGAGCGATAATGAATCTACGATCACTTTGGTTCCTAAAGCCTGATAGGGTTTGACGTGGAAGTTGAAATTTTGTAGCGGTAAAATGTTGGCCTGCGGCGGTACCTTAGTATTATCTTTTTCGAGAAAATAGTTTGAATCTTTTACTTGTCCAATACTATTTTGAGAAAAGCAAATCAAGAAGACGATCCATATTCCTATAATTCTATGCATTGTTTTTATTTTATTGGTTATCTGATCCTGTCTAAAATAAATACATAATCATGTATCATGATAGTGCTATTCGGTCAATATAGGGTTTACCTCGGTTAGTCAATATTATTTGTCGGTAAGCCCACATGCTTTTGGTGTATATGGCGTGGGCTTCTTTAGGACCCTATTTTAATGTGTTGTAGTTAACGATAAGATATTCTTTATTTGTACAATATGCCTGGTATTGTGATGAATAATAAAGCGAAATATATCTCCTAAACGGAGCTGTATCCAGTTGCTGAAAGATAGCCTAATGCGAATTTTAGTTAAATCTTTTGACCTTGCCTTATCGAGTAGATGAAGTAGTCTATTTTGCTGTTCTAAAAAAACTGGAATCGGTTCGGCGCTCTGCATAAGATTTCTGGGATCCATTTTTCGAAAAGTTTTGATCTTTTTTTCCTTATCATTTGGTAAAATAGAATTAGCAAAATAGTTTCCTAAAAAACCGCTTTTGAAATCAACATTGTGGCCAAGATTGCTTTCGGATATTTTTTTTGTGATTTCAGGTAAATAGAAACTTCCGTACAGATTCAGGTGCTGTATGCATTCGAGGATATTCCAGGACCCTTCATGAGGTCTTTTACGTAATGTCTCCTGAGAAAGGGCTTCTAGGGAATTGACAAATGACATATGTTCTTGTACTTGCTTTTCCAGTTGATCAAGTAGTTCTAATGATTTACATTTCATCTTTTTTTTGATAAAATACTCGAAAATAAATTGGAAAAAAATTGATTTAACTCAAGATTTACTGATTCTTGATAAAGTTTCGGGACTCATTCTAAGATAATTGGCGATATGCTTATTAGGAATTAGTTGAAATAATCTAGGATTTCGTTTAATGAGTCTTTCATACCTGTTTTTTGGGGAGTCCAGCAATAGATCTCGTTCTCTTTCAAGCTGCTGTAACACCAACTGTTCCAAGATAGTTATATATAAATTTGTGTTTTCTGAAGTGGAATAGATAAAATTCATAAAATCTTCCTTCTCGGCGATTAGCATATCTGTTTTCTTTATTGCCTGAATTGCATAATCCGAGTAGCTACCATGAATAAAAGAATCCATAGCTACAATGAGATCTCCATCATATCCAAAGCGAATAATCTGTTCATGATCTTCCTGAAAAATAGAGATTTTGATGCTGCCTTTTTTTATGAAATAAATCTTTGAATCAATCGAACCATTCATTTTAATGTATTCGTTCCTCCTAAAAGAAATTTCTTTTTTAAAGATGCGAGGTGATATGAGATCTAACAGCTTATGCATACACGTTGGATTTAATTGAATCATTAAAGGTCTTCGAAATTAGCGATTGTATTGCTGTTTTCAAATATTGATTATTGAGCTACAAATATCGCCAAGTTTTGACCTAATATGGGTTCCAGATTTACCGGTTGAATAATTATGTGCAGATTTACGGTATTAAATGAAAACATGGAATATGTTTTCACGATTTTACAGATTTAAATACTTAATTAAATAATTTTAGTGTGAAAAGAGTCCTTGTTATCCTGTTCATTTTGCTGGTTTCATTTTTAATAGCGGCGTTTTTTATCAAAGTCAATAAGAGGGAAACCTTGCTCTATAAGATACAGCAGTGGGTTACCTACGATACAGCAGATTGGGAAAATTATGAAAACAATAAACAGCTACTTGCCGCTGGGGCTACCGAAGTAACGACGACTGAAGTGGCAGCTGTAGAAGATGATCTATACCCGATTGATACAAATCGCATATCGCCAGAATTTAGGGCTTTAGAAATCGAAAAAATTAGAAAGACAGATTTTGGACGATTAGTAATAGCGAAGTTACCACCGGATCATGAGGATGCACAAATCGCATTAATTCATCTCACGGATCGTAAATTGACCGATGTGATAATCAATCAGAAGATTAATATTAAAGTTGGAACTTGTTTTGAAAACCCGAAAACAGCAGGTAATTATCGTTGCGTGAGTTGTATGATTTTACTTTACAATCGAGCGAAGAAAAGTTGGGTGGAGGCTCCAAACGGTGAAAATTTCTTGAAAAATGCCTATGATTTCTACCAGGTGTCTGAAGGAGATATTTGGCAAGCACGCGACTTGTCCATGAGAATCCCTTATGATTATGCGCTTGTGGAAAAATATAGTAAGTAAGATTTCTTTTAAGTAGTTAATATCAATACCGTTATGTTTAAATTTTTAAGAGAATTATTGAATACGGCAAAGGAAGGTGTGCATGAAGCCAAAGATGAACTTACTTTGAAAGCCGAAGAGGAAAAAAGGGCGGGGAGTTTAGCAAATGATAACAATATACTTCTGGATATTCCTTATGAAGAACAGTTTGGTAATGCATTAGGAGCTGCATTTAGAGTCATTGTTTTTGGGGACTGGTTTACGGTATTCGGAAGTACGGGAGATGATGGAAGTTATCCGATTCACTTATATCAATTTGGAAATTATCCCAAAATTGATCAATATAGAAGTGATTTTATCAAATTGTTAAAAAGAGATTTTGGTATAATAGATACAGACAGCTGTCTTGAATTGTTGAGTTCATATTTTACATTACTTGGAATAGAAAAGACAGGGACCGCATTGGAAGGAAAAAACAGCAAGATCGATACAGCCGTTTGGGATATCTCCAAAGTTGGGGTAAATGCCTTTGTTGTTGCTGTAGCAAGTCATATTACGACATCCGCAACGGACGTTGGATATCTATCAAAACCTGTGGCATTAGATGTTCTCAAAAAGTTGTCAGTATATGCGAAAAAGCATTTTAGTGATTGGTTGCTATTTTCCGATCAATTTATGGAAGGAGAAGATCAGGTTGGGTTAAATAGTAAAATTGGGAAATCTTACTTGAAAAGGTATATTGGATATCTTAAAGAAAAGAAAGGAAGTCCCTGGAATAATGTCGCATGGTGGAATGGTAATCATTCCGTCTGAGTGTTATCTTATGTGGCCTTCACATCCACTACATCTTACGGCTATTGATTTACGCTATCAATTGGAACAACAAATCGCTCAGAAAGGACTCCGCGACCATAGCTATCTCGAAGGATTGGATGCTATCGAGAAAGATGAAGGGGAAATTCCTATGTTCTATCTGATTTTGTGTCAGTTAATTTTTTTTGCGAAATAAATGAATTCTAAAGGCATTGTTTTGGTTTTCAGTGGTGTGTTGATCGTTGTCGTGTTGACAGAAGTCTATAAGAAAAATGTGGCTGAAAATTATTTATACGGTGTTAAAAAAAGCTATGAGATGAATGATCATTTTGAAACAGATAAATTAAGAAAACTGTCGTCACGACCCTTTCTATTTGGTATAGAAGATAATCTGTTAAATGACGAAGATTATTTTTTTGATGAAAATTATTTTTATGCTGTCGGTGGAAAGGCGGGGCAGGTAGATCCTTTAGGTTAGTGGATATCATTGAACTTCGTAGGACATCGACTCAAATTAATAATCACTATATCTGGCAAGTTGTCGTTCAATTGGATGGTAAGGGACAGTCCATTTTCAGTTTTACGCATAACTATTCCCTCTGGAATAGAAATTTCTATGTTTTTTATCAAAAAATACGAGAACTAAATCCACATGCAATCAAATCAAAATGGAGTTTGTGGACGATGTAACAAATTCAATATCAACGGTTGGATATATAGAAAAAGAAAAATGGCTAAAACTGTAATCTAATTGCTTTTGTTATCTTAAGTAAAACGTTATGGGTAAATTACGATTATTGATCATGAATGTGTTGATAGTTTTTTTTTACGGAGCTTGTCAATTCCCCCAAAGTCCAACACAATCCAGTACAAATGAATCTAAGCGCAAGGCAGAAGAATTACCTTCTAACGTAACTTTTTTTGGTGGTGGAAGATCTAAGGAAATGAATATGGTATCAGGGAAAACGGATACTATTTTTATTTCAGTCCATCAGGCGGATTCGGTTCTTATCAAAATAAAAACTCCCACGGATACAGCCAATGTACGAATTAGTCAGCTTTTTCTGCCCAATGGTTCGGCTGATGGCCCCTTTGGCCAAGAACTTGCCTATAGATTTAAAGATGTTGGCCAATATCATATTACTGTGAATGAGAATAAAATGGTAGGGAATCATTACTCAGGGCCATATGTCGTGCAAATTGTGCCAATAGTTCAATAGTGCACTTGAAATAAAAGAATAGAACAATAGTTATTCCGAGTGAAATGGATTCAGAATAACTATTGTCGCATTCAGAAATTTATTACAGCAGCCCTTCTGCTAGTATAGGATTAAAACGAGATCTTCTTTCTAGGCTACTCAACATCACCTGTGTACTTAATCGTATTATCCACGTAAAGAGCTGATTTTTTACCATCATATTTATAGTTATCCTTTTGGTAAATGTCGTTTTCGACTTTATCCAGGATAATGGTTTTTTTACTGTCATCAGGTAAAAATAATTCTACCTTTGATTTATCCTCGCTAAGGACAACAAAGGCACTAATGACAGCTTTCCTTTCTTCTTTCTCCGTTGGATTCAGGCGTAAGCCAACATTAAAGACCTGGATACATCCTTGTTTGATCTCACTCCAAGTTTGTCCCGCCGCGACTAAACAACCGTGCACATCCTTGCTGCCGCCGATCGACGGAGTTGCTTCCTTGCTTTGATCAGTTGTTTCTTTTGATTCGCTGTTCTTGGGAGCATTGTTACAGGCTGTAAAAGTAACAAGGCTCATGACTATAAATGCTAATTTTCTCATTTGAATCGGTTTTTTATATGTTCTCTCATGTTCACACAATAAATATACCATAGTCTTCTGTTTATTCATTAATCGACTTATTACGGTAGGCTTTCATCCTTTTCTTAAATATAGAGTGAAGCTCCGCTGTATAGCAGAAAAATGTGTGTAGCGTAAATCAATATTGTCATAGGACAAGTCGAATTGCTGTATAGTTTATTAATATTGTGGTGCCGCTCGATGCAATCATTTATCTCAATATATTGAACGGAATGATTTTAAGCCAGTGTAGATAGACAAAAGTATTCTTATCATTTAAAAACATCGTATTAAACGTAAAGATCGTCCTGTCAAAAATTTGGTTTCGGTTATTTTAGTTGAAAAGCCACTAGCCCATGTTTGGAAATACTGGAATGATGCTGATGCAATTATGCAATGGAATATTCCATTTGACGATTGGCACTGTCCTGCTGTTCATATTGACTTTAGGGAAGGCGGGATGTTTAATTTTAGAATGGAGCAAAAAAATAGCCGGGGGGGATTTGATTATGTAGGCGTTTACGATGAGATTATTTTGATGGAATACATTGGAAGTATCAGTGGAGGGAGAACCTGTGTTGTTGAATTTCAGGCGATTGATAACAATACGATTATCCGGGAAACTTTCGAGCCTGATACATTTACACCTTTGGAACTACAACAGTCTTTTACCGATGGGGTCTTGTTAAGTTTTAAAAAATTTATAGAAAACAAATCGCTGTAGAAGCGTGTAGCTACTGACAGAAATATAGACTTTATAGGATAAATTATGCGTGAAATAGAATCGAAAAGCGGTTATGCACCTGCAAATGGAATAAAACTTTACTACGAAATATTCGGCACAGGAAAGCCTTTAGTATTGATTCATGGCGGAGGTTCCTCTGGCTACACTGATTTTGAAGAGACAGTAAAAAGATTGCATGATCAGTACCAGTTGATTGCGATAGACCTGCAAAATCATGGAAGATCCGAACACAGAACCACTCCCGAAACCTTCGAGCAGGATGCGAAAGATATTTCGGCTGTTCTTGACTTCTTTTCTATAGAAAAAGCGTCATTTTTCGGTTTTAGCAATGGAGCGACAACACTTTTGAAATTTGCGACGATGTATCCGCACAAGGTGGAAAAGCTGATTGCTGCATCGGGAAATACCAAAAGAGAGGGGCTTTTAGATGGTTTTTTCGAAAGTATGGAAGCTTCAACGATTAACGATATACCTCCTTTTCTCAAAGAAAATTTTATGAAGCTGAACCCAGATCCAGAGAAATTTCGAAATATGTATGAAAAAGATAGCCAGCGCATGATAAACTTTAAAGATTTCGAAACGGAATCCTTAAGCCTTTTGACCTGCCCGGTATTTTTGATAGGTGGAGATCAAGATGTTGTAAAAACGACACATCTAGCTGCCATGCAACAGCAGATTCCTCATGCTCGACTGCTTATTTTACCGGCTAATCATGGGAACTATATGATGGCTGATTTTAATGGCGATGTAAATGACCAACTGATCGATTTTACACTAGGACAAATACAGCATTTTTTGGCACCCAATTGATCCCTGTTCAATCGAATAAGCTCGCGCCCAAGGTTTATCGATAATTACGCATATTACGTTCCATCTTACGTATGCGCTGTTCGTTTTTTCCGTCAACACGAGATGCAACCGCCCAAATGGCTGCGGGTATCCAACCCAGTATAGTCATCTGTAGGATCAAACAGAGAATGCCACTTAGAATCTTACCGCGTAAGAAAAACGATAACCAAGGAAGTAAGACTGCTATTAATATCATAAATAATAGGGTTATAAACATTAAAATACAAAAGTACGGTATTCACCATTAAAAATCGCGAATAATATCAACTAAAGCAAATTAAATTATTGATCTATCCTTTTGCTAAATAATTTAGTTTTCTTATCTTTAGGTGATTAAATTTAGGTATGGTAGGCAATAAAGAAAAAGAGTTGAGTTTGTTCGATTTTCAGTCGCAATTTAGCAGTGATGCTGATTGTTTAGCTTATTTATCGGCTTTGAAATGGCAAGATGGTTACAAATGTAAGAAATGTGGTTACGGGAGTTTTTGCAAGGGAATAAAAGAGCATGACCGTCAGTGCAATCGCTGCCGTTATTTGGAATCTCCTACAGCAGGCACCCTATTCCATAAGGTTAAGTTTCCTTTAGTTAAAGCCTTTTACGCAGTATACTTCATAAGTACAAACAAAAAGGGTATTGCCAGTACCGAGCTTGGCAGGAAGTTAGGGATCAAGCAAAAAGTAGCATGGTTATTCAAACGCAAAGTGATGAAAGCGATGGAGAGCAGCGGTAAATTTCCTTTGCGTGGAGTTGTGGAAGTTGACGAAACATTTGTTGGCGGTCAGGATGAAAATTCCAAAGGACGTAAAAAAGGAAAGAAGAAGCTTGTGGTGGTTGCTATAGAAAAGAAAGGCAACGGAGTTTCGCGCTTTTACGCCAAGGTGATAGACAAAGCCGATGCGATCAACTTAGGTAGCTTCATGAAGCAAAACATAGAGCCACAGGCTAAGGTGACCACCGACAAATGGACAGGTTATAAGCCGATATTGAAAGATTTCGAAAATATGGAGCGTGTCAAATCTGGTAAGAAAGGTGAGAACTTCCCAGAACTACACAGGGTTATCATGACCTTTAAAAGCTGGTTGAGAGGAATGTACCATCACGTTGGAGATCTACAGGAATATATTAATGAATATACCTATCGATTCAACAGAAGTTTTATGAAAGGGAATATTTTTGACAACCTAGTATATCGGATGATCTGCCATAAACCAGAACAATATAATATGATTATTGCTTAAAGGAATAGGTCAATTAAATTATTTTTTGTTTGTTTGTAATCTATTGATATTTAATGTGTAATGGTTTTTTCGTTGCTAGAATAGGGAAATGTTAAGAAAACTTAAAATATGCCTTCCGACAGATGATTTTTAAAATTTTGAGGAGGTGTGGCACCAATGTTGATATTCCCCTGTCGAATATTTTAGATGCAGATTACATAGAATAAATGACGGAAAACATGGGAAACAACAATAGTGTTATTGAAAATTTAGACAGCAAATATCGTGGATATCTAGAGGATGAGGGGAAATGGCTCAATGAAGGTTTTAAGAATATTTTCATCGATGGGGTACCGAGTAAAGAAAACCTGAAAACATCGGTTTATCTTATGTTACCACAAGAGATCAGAGAATATGTTGATCAGTTGTTACTCAACGATTGATTATAAAATTATAGGAATAAGTAATTCAAAGTAAAAGTTTACTAGAATCAGTTTTTTCTGATTTTAGTAAGCTTTACTTGTTTAAACGGGAGAGGGCAGACCACGTCTCCATTAAATGCCATATTCTTTCACGGTTTGGCAAATTTGCTCTTTTTGCTTTCGGCTTAATACGTTCAACATGGTAAGGATTTCTTTACCTTGAAAAGTCTCAAGCTCAAGTCTAGGCCCCAACCAATTGCTTTCAATAATACGGATATTAACGATTTGAATGTAGGGCACGAATACCAGCGCATCCAAATCTGCTAAAGCCCACATACTCCCGGTGTCCTTTTTAATCCGTTTAAAATACAATCCTTTTTTATCTGTCCGGGCTCGGATGACCTTCCTGTTGCTCTTTAGAAGAAGGAAGCCGCCGATAATAAAAGATAAGTGGAGTAACAGCATAAATAATGAAACTAAAAAGCGAAATACGTCTTTAAAGTCAAGTACCATGGCACTGAAATTCTCTTTAAATGAATCATTCGGATGATAACCGATGAAACATTTAGATATCCCCATTAAAATCAAGATACTACCGATGATAATGGATCGCCAATTGGGTAGGTAATAATTAATAAAGGTTTCACTGTCTGTGGCTGCTAATTTTCTCCTTTTCATATCTAAATATAGGGGCCTTATAAATTGACCGTATAGAAGACTTACAATTCGTTCAAAAGCATTTATAATTCGATAACTACTGTTATAAAGGCATGAAGTCTGTTTTTGAAATTATTATGAACTTGTTTATTGGTCGCGTCGAAATCCATGTTACGGAAGATTGGACCACTGCACATCTGCTATCTGGATGAGGTCGATACGAAAGAGTTGCGATACATTTGCACTATAAATCAAACTATTTAATGAAATGAATTATAACATTAGAAAGGCAAGTCTTGAGGATCTTGATCAAGCAGCGGCGTTATTCAATCTTTATCGAATTTTCTACAGACAGGAATCGGATTTGGAAAAAGCCAAAGAATTTTTGAGGGAGCGATTTTTGTACGGAGAGTCAGAAATCTTTTTGGCAATTCAGGGCGAACAAGCTGTTGGTTTTGTTCAGCTTTATAAATTGTTTCATTATACTAAATTGCAGCGACAGTGGTTGTTGAGTGATCTATTTGTGCATCCTGATCATCGGAGTAAAGGTCTTTCGGTTCGGCTTATCGATCGTAGTAAAGCCTGGTGTGAAGAGACTGGAGCTTGTGGTCTGATGCTTGAGACTGAGAAAACAAATGTTATCGGTAATAGTCTTTATCCGAGGTGTGGATTCGAATACGACGGCATGCATAACTATTATCATTGGTGGCGATAACCTTAACTGGATCGCCAGGGCACTGCTGCGCCTGGCGATCCAGTTGGCTACTGAGATTAATTAGACGGCAAATTGTGTCAAATGATGATCCAGGTGTTTATAAAACATGTTGTTCCACTCCCAGCTTTTCAGCTTGCCGAAAGAATGGGACTTCTTCCCATCAAAATAGTTTTCGCCCAATTCAAGCGTTTTTTTAATGTAATCGATTAACCGACGTTGCTCGATCTCGAAATCACGTCTGGATGTTACCAGAAATTCTGTAGCTGATGATAACGTACGAAATAATAATCTATATTAATTGAAGTATAATATCACATGTAAAGGCTCATCTTTTACAGTTACTTTCTTTTCGGTAGGCCCATTTTTATTGCTGTACCTCAATGTATAAGACTGATTTTTTTTCACGATAAATGTTAAATAGTCATTCGCATCCTGCAGTTTAGTTGCGGTCGAACCACCGCCAATTTGATCATTTCCTTGAAAGATATCTACATTACATTTTGTTCTACCTTCCGGTTGACATTGATCGTTACTGAGATACATGGTTACGTTTAGACGGGTGTAAGATTTGTCGTTCAATTGTTGACTATACTGCTGATTGAATAGATCAATATAGCGCTGGGAAACATTCTCTGCATATACTTCTGTTTCGCTCCATGCTGGGAATGAGGTAGCTGCCGGTTTGTAGGAAGCCGCATAAATGGAATGTTCCTTGCTATTCGGATCGGCTTTCCCTGCGTCGGCCAAGAACCAGCTATAATTTAGATCTTTGTCCGGATAATATTCAGTAAAATACCATTTACCATTAATCCATACCTCGACCCAACTGTGGTTACCGCGATTGTCATGCCAGTTTGGTGTACCTGCAATCCGGGCCGGTATACCTACTGATCGCAATGCATCGATCAGTAAAATGGATAATCCGGTACAAGATGCCATTCCTTGGCTTATCGATTCAGAAGGATTTTGATCAGCTTTTTTTCGTTGGGTATTGTAATCGACTTTTACTTCATCTCTGATATTCTTATTTATGGCTACAACGGCATCTTTTAACGTGTTGCTATTTGTTACATATTTTGAGAAACGATCGTAGAAATCGCCACGCCTGTCGTCTAGATCTTCAGAGAATACACGATAGGGCAATACCTCATTTAGAAAAATAGAATCTGGAATTTCCTTTGCCCAGGAAAATGTTGATTTTGCCTGGTAAGCCTTTTCAATATTATGGATAAGATGATCACTCTTAATCGTCGTTAAGTCATTTTTAGGCATATAAGCTATGAGAAAAGCCGCGCCTTCACGCATTTCTTTGGGCAGTTTCTCTAGTACTTTCTCCAATTCATTACGATTCATGCCGGCAGCTTTTAGTGCGTTTTTGACCGGTTTTTGATACTGACTTGGTAAAGAGGAAAGCTTGAAATCTTGTGCAGATGCTTTGAAAAAAATGGCTGTAGATAAACAGCAGAAAACTAAAGAAAATACCTTTTTGAACATAATAATATACGCTTGCTTGTTCTTTATCTATTTAAATTAATACGATTTGTATATTTCAAACATAGATAAATTGATTTTTATAGGCAAAAATACGTTTTATAGTCTGGCTCGTAACTTAGAAGCCCAATTTGCATAATTTCTTCTTTGACAGCCTGTGAGCCTCTGTTCTAGCCCGATAGCTGCTTGCATTGGGACAGAGCAGTATCACAGTCCCTGTGAATCCGAGATGAATCCGACATTCTCTTGGAGTGACAGCCCTTTATTAAGGTGGACTCAACGTGGACCCAACGCGAACGAAGTACGACGATGTACTTTTGGATTGCGCTGCACTTCTAAAAAGTCAAAAGGTGTTAATCCCGCACAATTTCATTTGCAAATGAATACAAATTTATTTTAGTTTGAAGATCTTTACGGCAAAGTAAAGATCATAACCCAAAAAATAATTTGAATGACAATTCCGATGAAGCCGTTTCATTTTCTATATTATAGTGTATGCTGTCTGATCCTTTTATCTGGTATGCTGTATTCCTGTCAATCGCAAAATCCGGATCGGGTGATACTTGAAAAATTGGATAGGACCTTTAATGCATCCAAATTTTATGGACCCAAAATAAAAAGGAGTGAAGAGTTGCTGCATGCGGACGTTAAAAGTATGAATAAGAAAGAGTTGAAAGAAGTCTTTGAAACCGCCATATTTAAAAAGGATACGCTTGCTATTTTTAATTCAGAGGGGAGTCTGCCAACGTTATTTTATATCGAATCTACCGCAGCTTGGGGAACACGGAAATTAAAGCCAGTTAAAGATTTCGGTTATCGTTATACAACTGTTTCTTATAATGAAGAAAAGGATACCGTAGCGATATTAAACGGAATTTCTTTTCCAGCCTTGACTGTGGCAGAGGATAAAAATGGTGAATTTGCTTATCTATATGCACTGAAGACTTCAAAAAATAAAGATGATTTTCAAAATATCTACAACTATCTACAGAAGACGTTTACAAAATTGAAGCTTCAAGATGATGCGGGAAGTGGTATAAAAGGTTGGGAAAATAAAGACTTTTACTATTTTTTGCATAAAAAAAATAGAAGGGAAGAACAGATTTTTTCATTTGGAGAAGATGAAGACGACAAGCCGACGACTACAGACATCACCGATATCCGTTTGGAAATTTATTCTAAAATTTACATCCAAAATATGCAAAAAGAGCAGGTTTACTTACCGGATTATATTCCCATTATCAAATGACAGATGTAGATAATGGGTAACCGTCAAACTTGTTACAAACCTGCATAAGCGAATTTGTTTATATTTACTTCCTTGTAAAAAAATCAATCAAATCGTTTTATTTTTATGTCAGATACTCAAATACCGACTTCCGCTTATGCAGATACCAAACCACATTATGCTGTACTTGATGGGTTACGTGGGGTCGCAGCTATTACCGTCGTTTGCTTTCATATTTTTGAAGCCTTTGCAACGAGCCATTTAGATCAGCGAATTAATCATGGTTATTTGGCGGTCGACTTTTTCTTTATCCTTTCAGGATTTGTCGTGGGCTATGCTTATGATGATCGCTGGAAGACGATGACAACAAAAGAATTTATAAAACGAAGAATAATACGTTTACATCCGATGGTTGTTATGGGAGCGATCATCGGAGCAGTTATGTTCTATTTTCAGGGGTGTTCTGTTTGGGATGTGACAAAAGTGACATTTTCTTCGCTGGCAATCGCAACCCTATTGAATGCTTTGTTAATTCCTGCGATTCCGGGACATGAGGTGAGAGGGCTTGGGGAGATGTTTCCATTAAATGGACCAAGCTGGTCGTTGTTTTTTGAATACATTGGTAATATCCTGTATGCATTGGTTATTCGAAGATTTTCGACCAAAGCATTAGCCGGACTCGTTATTTTATTCGGAATAGGTTTGGCTGCATTTGCTATATTGGGCCCCTTGGGAGATATCTGTGCAGGTTTTTCACTCACAGGAACAGAATTTACGGCAGGTTCACTTCGACTTTTATTTTCTTTTACAGCGGGTCTATTTCTATCGAGGATATTTAAATCTTTACAGATCAAGGGAGCATTTTGGATTTGTAGTTTAATCCTAGTACCACTTTTAGCCATGCCGCGCATTGGTGGGGCCGAGCATTTATGGATGAATGGTCTGTACGACACGTTATGTTGTGTTGTTGTTTTCCCTTTGCTTGTTGTTTTAGGAGCATCTGGCAAGGGAGAAAGCGGTATTACAAGTTGGCTTTGCAAGTTTTTAGGCGATATATCCTATCCCTTATATATGTTACATTATCCCTTTATTTATCTATACTATGCTTGGGTCAAGAATGAAAATCTGAGTTTTGAAGAATCTCTGCCGGGAGCAGCAGCTGTTGTGATCGGAAGTATAGTGCTTGCATACGGCTGTTTGAAGTTATACGATATACCCGTACGGCGATATTTGTCAAAACGATTTCTAAGATCAAAAGGGAAATAGCCGCCGGCAAACTAATCCTATATTTATTATAAAATAAAAAAACACCATAAATTGGTGTTTTTTTATGCATATTACGTAGGACAGTGGCCTGTACATAGAGAAAATATCTTGTCATTTTAAATAACGCTTGAATGTCAGTCTTTTTCAAAAAAAACGTTGTTATATTTCGACGAATAAAATACCAAATAGAAGCCTAAAGGACTTCGGTACACCGTTGGATCTGATTCAAGAATATGATGAGTGGGAGAGTCCATCCACAGCTTTAAGCGTGCGGATTCATAAGGACTAACTGTTTCGATCTTGCCCTTGTAAACTTTGGATACTTTACCTGCACTTACGACGTTGAAATAAATCGAATCGTTATCCTTTATGACAAAATTGTACCTATCGTATTGCCAGTCAGTTTGTTTTCCTGGGAATAGGTCACGTTTTATATGATAAGTCCCATAATAATCTTCTTTTTTTAAGATTTTTGGGCTAGCGATCCATTGAAAAAGTTGAGACAAAGAAAAAAGTAAAATTGCGCCACCGATGAGAGATAAAATTGCGTAACCAAAGAAGCGTCTTTCTGTGAAAATTCCGCATAACATTAAAATTACCAGCAGTGGTAGAAAAATAAAAACAATGAAAAAATTGGCCCCAAATCCCATTTTATAAATTGTTGTGGCTTCGAAGAAAACCAAATGGATTTTCTTTTACTCCTCTTATAGAAACCTACTTTCTAAATTGAAAGTTTTAACTAAAGTAGCCCCATAGCTACCAAATCCAACACCGTATGCCTTCTATTGTCCAATTTATTCTTGACACATGCTTCAAGGATTTTTTTGACACCATTTGAATAAGAATCATGTCCGAGGACCTTGGTCTCAATTTTAATTTCATCATTTTTATCTTTGATCACAATCTGATGGTAGGCATGCTTTTCTAAGTAGGCAACGGGAATATTGATTTTATAAGCCTGCGTTTTCGCATCGCGAATAGAGACAACACGCTCATGAGCGACCTGTAAAGAGTTGGCGATATGATAAGCTGTACCTGGTTCAGTATTCTTGGAGGCCTGATGAGACTCTATAATAGATATTTCATAGTCTTTGAAATTATGTCCAAATTGTTGAAGCATATGGAGCGTTTTTAGCAAAAGTATGGAGGTATTCGGGCAAATGACAAGTGGAAAAGCTGTCTCGAGCTTTTCGGTCTCTAGGCCCGTCGACAGTTCAATTAATACCGAACCCGTACGTGCGCAAAAATCAAGACAATCTTGTAACTCCCGGCCCGATCCGGCATGTATAACAATAGATGGAGATGTCGTTGTAATGGATGGTTGCCAAGGTGAAATTTCTACATTGGGAATGGAATAATCTGCTTCCAGTATTGCGTTTGCAAGTTTTCCTGATCCTACTACAAAGGCTTTTTTTGTATTCATATTGCTTGTTTTATCAAAATATCCGCTATCCTTCTGACTATGAATCGATAAAATGATACCGGATGAATTTGTAATGAAGTAAAGGTTGTGCTTGAGCTAGGTAAGTTACAAAAATAGACGGTAAAATTTAGTCTTTGCTATTATGGAATTATTCTTTTTTCACGCATTTCGTCAAAGAGCTGATAAAACATTTGTTCAGTATCGATAAATTCATGGAAACCGAGCCGCCTTGCCTTTGTGCCGTCGGCAAAAAAATCATAATCCCAAGAAAAGACAAAGTCGCCAAAAGGCCAAGCTGAAACCTGCGCATAGTTATAGCTTAATGCATGCTCTTCTTTTAATTTTTGCCATACAGGCTCCTTATCTGCCATCATTGTTTCGAGCGATAGCGGGATCGGGTCAGCACTTTTCATATCAAAATAGGCTGCTAATTTGGGCCATAGTTCCTTCCAGCGGAAGAGATCGCCATTGTTAATGTTGAAGGCTTGATTGGCCGCTTGTGGATTGGTCGAGGCCCATACCGTTGCTTTGGCTAATAGTGTTGAATCGGTCATTTCCATCAATGTCTGAAAAGCGCCAATTTTTCCTGGAAACCGAAGCGGAATACCGAGTTCTTTTGAGATAGAAGCATATACAGCAATGAGCAACGCTAGATTCATCGGATTATTGGGAGCCGTTCCACCAACAACTGAGGGACGGATCGCTGACCAAGTCCATTTCTTACCTTGTTGCAGTTGTTCGAGGTATTGCTGTTGGCTGGTATTGAATTCAGGTGGCATATGTCCGGCATCTGATTCTTTGGCCGGCGTCTTGAAAGGGCCCAGGTGAGCACCGTATACTTTATACCCCTGCATTAAGCTGATGTGTTGAAGATTACCTGCTATTGGTTCCACCACAATCAAAACATTGCTTAGCATTCTCATACTGGGCTCTACCAGCTCAGCCCAGGTCGGCCTATCCTGATATGCAACATAGTAAATATGAGTGACTGAATCCAAGTTGCCTAGTTTTTTGATACAATCGGCTATATCTAATAAATCTACAGCGATAAAACGAATCTTATTCCGATCGGCATTTGTTCGTCGTGATAAACCTATAATTTCCCATTCTTCAGTTTTTTCAAGGTAGTCTATGAGATTGTTGCCTATGACTCCATTGGCGCCCACAACTAAAGCGGTGTTTTTACTAGTCTTCATCTTTTTCTATTATTTATAAAGCCAAAGTTAGTTAGAAGCCTAGTGGGGTTTAATGTAAAAATCCAACATAATTATGTATATTTCTGAAATGAAACGTTATCGTCAGTTTGAACCAGTGCTTATTTCAGGATTTAAGATGCTCGAATGGAACCATCCCGAACACAATCACAATCATTACGAGTTTATTTTTATTCGGGAGGGTGTCGGACGACATATCGTTAATGGACATTCATTTCCATACGAGGCTGGAACGATCTTTCTACTTGGGCCAGATGATCAGCATTATTTTGAAATCGAACAACTCACACATTTTGTTTATCTTAAATTTACCGACGCCTACCTTGGTCGTGACACTTCGGGTGCTACGCCCGCAATACAACAGCTGGAATATATCATAAAAAGTAGAGAAACCCATCAGATGGGGTTTCAATTAGCGGGGGAAGATAAGATGGTGATAGAACAGATCTTTGATATACTCCTTTTATTTAAGAAAGATCAAATCGGAAATCAGGAACTTATTTGGTTGCAATTATTCAGCATTGCACATGTTCTGCAGCGAAATATGCCTGAATTGCGTCGTAGTAGTACCAAAAGTCGCGATCTGCAGGCTATGTTTTGCTATATTCATAAAAATATTTACGATCCCAACTGTCTGCGGATACAAATGATGGCGGAGCACTTTAATATTGCCAACGATTATCTCGGTATTTATTTTAAACGTCAGGCAGGGATTACCTTACGGGACTATATTCAAAACTACCGCAGTACATTAATACGTCAACGAATAGCAGTAGGAAGAGTTACCTTAAAGGAAATTGCTGCTGAATTTGGGCTGACCGATGTAAGTCACCTGACTAAGATTATACATAAAACGTAGTCTATTCCCGTCGAAAGAAGTAGTTGAGATTAATAGCTTATGAATATAATGGGTTACCGGCCCAGGCGGAAAGGATTTAGAGAAGTAAAATACGTAGTAAAGATTTTAGAAAATTGAGATGTTATATAGAAATATTGCGGAAGAGATTATCCGATTAGCGCAGGACGACGAATCAATGCGGGAAAAGTTATTACAGAGGGGAGAGCTTCATGGTCGATATCATGCGGAGATGGAAACAATTCACCAACGGAATGCAGAAAGACTACGTGAAATCATTGCCGAAATAGGTTATCCAACTATTTCAAAAGTCGGCGAAGCGGCTAGCAATTCAGATTGGCTGATTGTTCAGCATGCGATAGGAGAACCTCAATTTATGCAAGATTGTTATCAGTTGCTTCTTGATAATATTATGGACATCAATCTCGCAAATCTGGCTTATTTGCACGATCGAATTCAGGTTTTCAAAAGTAAGCCGCAACGTTATGGGACACAGTTAAGCAGCGGTGGCAGTATTTATCCCGTTGAAGATAAAAGTGCAATAAACAGCTTGAGGAGCCGAATGAACCTTTTACCCCTTAATCCTATAGAAATGAATAAAATTGAACATGTGGAGCGAATTCAATTACTGGATCAGGAGAATGACACCTACAATGAGTGGCGAAAAAAAGTTGGCTGGGTGAATTGATTTTTCGACATTTTTTGTAGATTTGTCGAGTAATGACAGGTCAACAGGAAAATATTAAAGAGGAAATTATCTTATCATCCATGAAAGTGTTTGAAACATATGGATTTGCAAGGGTTTCTATGCAGGATATTTCAAAAGCTTGTGGAAAGGGGCGGAGCACCTTATATTACTATTTTACCAGTAAAATGGATGTCTTTGATGCGATTGCAGAGTATCTATGTCAGCAAGTGTTTGAGGTCGCTAGTAGAACTTATAACAGGGACGCTTCACTGGAAGATAATTTAGTCGGTTTTTTACAAGCAAAACTACGTCAGATTAATTTAATTACGAAACGTTTTCATCTCGCATTCGAAGATATGAAATCCGATCCGGCCTTGATGGTTTCGAAAACACGTTATATGCTGGACGACGAGATTAAGTTGATTCGTGAAATGATTGAATTAGCCGTTTGGAAAAAAGAAATTCAGGCCTTAGAGGAAAAGGATATCCTGTTTTTATCCGAAATGTTAGTGACAACATCACGTTGTTTTGAGCAGGAAGTTTTACTTTTTGATCGTTTTCCAGATTTTGAAGCTAGGCTTTCCTGGTTGACAAGTATATGTGTTAAGGGACTACGCTAGCAATTCGGAGGGTAGCGCGAAGTAATTATTTTGAACAGTAAGGATGTAGATTTATTGTTCTTTTTTTTGAAGCTTGTTTCGACAAAAATACAAAATATGTCTATTTTGATTGGTCGATTCTTTTTATACAGACAATAAACAGGATTACAACTATGGTGTTAAATGCGAAAGTAGGAAAGTCGGTGGATAGCTTTGCATCAGAAAGATGCGTTTTGGTTATGGTGGAGACAGAGGAAACAATCCGCCCTGAAATGATGGGGTTGTTGGATCCAGATATTGATTGTTATTTATTAATACACAACGATGTGGAGCGCTTGGATAGCCTAGCTCTTGCGCTGGAAAATGAAAATAAAAAGGTTCGACTAGCCCGAGATTTTGAGGAACTGAAACAGATGCGTTTTTTGAACCACCACTTACAACAAATTGCCGTTAAAATTTTGAAATAATCTAAATATGTATAAAGTTGTTTATTCTTTATCTCGTAAGCTGAAGTGGAAAGCTAGCGAGATTTATCATTTTCTCTATCAGAGTTTCCCGGAGATAAAAAATATTGATTTATTGTTGGATGATCAGCAATTTTTGCTTGTTCTGCGGATTAGTACCCGACTGGAATTTTCTATTCTGAATATATGCCAGAAACAGGGCTTGGCAATGCAATTTGTGCAAGTCGAGGATACTGATTAGTCTGTCCGCTTTACAAAGCTAGCCTATTAGAGATGTTCAGGCATGATGCGATGAGCCGTAAAGAAATATCAATTTGAGCTTTATAGCAAAATCATTCTGAAAGTTACTTTTTACTTTTGATATTGTTCCTTCAAAACATTTTTCACATCCATTGGTTAATTTTATCGTGCGGATGGAATCTGTGTTGTATCATGGGAATTTTATGCATTTATTTAAAACAGAAAACAACAATTTTATCAAGTATGAGTACATTTTCAATTAGAGCTTTTGGAACAAGCGCACCAACGGCTGATCTAAAACAGATGGATATTGAACGCCGTGAAGTGAAGGATAAAGATGTCGAGATTGATATCTTATTTTGTGGAGTTTGCCATTCGGATTTACATACAGCGCGAAATGAATGGGGCGGAACCGTTTATCCGAATGTACCCGGTCATGAAATTGTGGGTCGAATTACTAAAGTTGGATCCGCTGTAACCAAGTTTAAAGTTGGTGATTTGGCCGGTGTAGGCTGTATGGTAGATAGTTGTCGCGAATGTGAAAGTTGTAAGGAAGGATTGGAACAGTATTGTGAAAATGGAAATATCCAAACATACAACGGACACGATAAGCACCTTAATAAACAGACATTTGGTGGTTATTCTGAACGTGTTGTAGTAGATCAGGATTTTGTGCTCCACATTCCTGAAAATTTGGCTCTCGCAGCGACAGCACCTCTATTATGTGCTGGAATTACCACTTATTCACCTTTGAGGCATTGGAATGTGGGACCAGGAAAAAAAGTTGGTATAGTGGGTATCGGTGGCTTGGGACACATGGGAGTCAAAATCGCAAAAGCAATGGGAGCGCACGTCGTTGTTATTACAACGTCTGCTTCTAAAGTTGATGACGCCAAACGTTTAGGTGCCGATGAGGTGATCTTGTCAACTGATGCAGAACAAATGAAGGAACATGCAGGAACATTACATTTCATTTTGGACTGTGTTTCTGCACAACATGACATCAATGCCTATTTAAGTTTATTGAAACGAGATGGTTCCTTGACTCTTGTTGGCGCTCCGGAACATCCACTTCCTGTGGCTCCTTTTAGTCTGATTCCAACACGTAAGAGTTTTTCAGGTTCTATGATCGGTGGGATAGCCGAAACACAGGAGATGCTTGATTTTTGTGGTAAACACAATATTATCTCTGATATAGAGCTGATTAAAATGCAGGATATCAATCATGCTTATGATAGACTATTGAAAAGCGATGTTAAATACAGGTTTGTTATTGACATGGCGAGTTTGAAAAACTAACGCAATAAAATTATTCAATGGTGAACCATCAAGGGGAATTTCGAGTACCTTTGATGGTTCAGTTTGTTTATATAGGTATTTTACACCTAGATTATCGAGCTAACCTTTTGCCCTTTAAAATTGTTAACATGGGGTAGTGAATTCAACTATTAGTCGTTTTTATGGAAAAAGATAAAATTATTGTGTTTTGGTTTCGTCGGGATCTACGTCTGAATGATAATGCTGGGCTTACTCGCGCCTTAGCTTCGGGCTATCCTGTATTACCTATATTCATATTTGACGAGGATATTCTAATGCAATTGGAGGATAAAAAAGATCGACGTCTTCATTACATCCATCAGGCTTTAATCCGTATCAATACCATACTCGGAGAAAGCGGTGCAACTTTGAATACGTTCTACGGTAAACCTATTACTATCTTCAGGGAGCTGATTGAAAAATTTGATGTGCAGGGAATCTATTGTAATCGGGATTATGAACCGAAAGCAATCCGTCGGGACAAAGAGATTTTCGAGCTTTGTACAGCTATGGGAATTCCTTTCAAAGCTGTGAAAGATCAGGTTATTTTCGATAAAGGAGATATTTTAAAGAACGATGGAACACCCTATACGGTTTATACGCCGTATGCAAAAAAATGGCGGGAGAAATTACGTCCTGAGGACCATCTTTCCTATACCTGCACAACGGGATTTTTCTTTCAGCAAAACCATCAGCAGATTATTTCTTTGGCGGACTTGGGGTTTCTGGAAACTGACCTTATTTTTGAAGAACCAGAGCTGAATGCGACGATTATTGACCATTATGATACCACCCGCGATTATCCGGCATTAATGGGTACAACCAAATTGGGGATTGCACTTCGCTTTGGAACAATCAGTGTTCGTCGATGTGTTACTTTTGCTTTAAAACACAATGCGACCTGGTTGTCTGAATTGATCTGGCGTGAATTTTTTATGCAGATCCTCTACCATTATCCGCATGTTGTTACGGAATCTTTTAGAAAGCAATACGATGCCATACAATGGCGCAATGACGAGGTAGAATTCCAGCAATGGTGCAACGGAGACACTGGATATCCTTTGGTAGATGCGGGTATGCGCCAATTGAATAGTTCGGGTTATATGCACAATCGCGTACGAATGGTCGCAGCCAGTTTTCTCTGTAAGCACCTTTTGATCGACTGGAGATGGGGAGAGGCCTACTTTGCACAAAAGCTAAATGATTATGATCTCTCGGCCAACAATGGTAACTGGCAGTGGGCCGCCGGTAGTGGTTGTGACGCAGCCCCGTACTTTAGGGTTTTTAATCCGACGCTTCAAGCTGAGAAGTTCGATAAAAATCAGGAATATATAAAACAATGGGTTCCTGAATTAGACACTTCAGACTATTGTGAGCCTATTGTTGACCATCAGTTTGCCCGTGATCGCGCGATAAAGACCTACGCAAAGGCGTTGAAATAATAGTATTGAATGTCTACTCCTAACTAAAGGTTGTAAGAACCAATAGATAAGAGTGGACATTCGATGTAGCTAATTTTTATTGATCTAAAAACTCGGCAACAAATGCGTCAAATGCCTGTGGATTTTCGGCTTGAACCCAGTGACCGGCATTGGGAATCGTCTTAAACACGGCATTTGGAAATTGTTCCCTGATCTTAATTTTATCCTCAGGTAATATATATCTTGATTTCTCTCCAGGTAGAAATAATGTGGGACCGTTGAATATTCCTGATTTTACCCCGACAGTGATGAACTCCGTATATTTATTTTTTAAAACATCCAGATTAAAGCGCCAATCTAATTTCCGATCTTCTCTGATATATACATTTTTTAATAAAAATTGGATCACTCCCGGATCACTCAAATAGTGTTCAATCTTTATTTGTACATCTTTCCTATTTTCCAGTGTTGTGATATCGACAGCAGATAGCGCATCGAAGATATCCTCATGATGTGGAGGATAAGCTTTAGGGGCTATATCAGCGATGATCAGTTTTTCAATTTTTTCGGGATGATCAATAGCAAATTGCATCGCTACTTTTCCGCCCAAAGAATGGCCCAATAGGAGTACTTTATCTGCTCCAATGGATGTTATATAGGCCAGCAGATCTTCTACCATAACTTCCACCGACATATCTTCACTATGGAAACTTCGTCCGTGATTACGAAGATCGAGTAAATGTACCTGTCTTTTCTCTCCGAAACTACGACCAAAGGATCCCCAGTTGTCTGCCATACCAAAAAGCCCATGCAGAACAATTAATGGAGTGCCACCGTTATCTGCGCCATATATTTTGCTGTGTTGTAATTCTTTCAATGCCATGCTATCTATTATTGCAATTATTACCTCTCTGTGATGTGTATATGCAGCGAAGTTAGCTTTTGTTGGTGATTTTTTGATCGAAATTATGTAAAACATTTATATAAATCCCACTTGATCCCATCTTGTCGCTCTTATCAAAATGGTAGTATTTGGTGATTTATTGGTAGTTCATCGCCGCCATGTCCACCTTAATTTTGTGTAAACTTAATTCATAAAATAGATGAGCAATCCCAATGTTTATTAAGACAACTAAGCAAGAAGTAAAGGATAGTAAAAGTCTTTCCAATGTTTGGTGTCTCTCAAAATAGTTATCAAAACAGTTAACAGAGCATAGATGAGTTGGAGAGCATGTTAAGAAAGAAGCTGAATTTTGAAAATGGGAATAAAATTTTTAATAAAAGTGATTTTCATCACTTTTTTGTTGGGAAGAATACGCTACTTTTACTGCTGTAGCCATTTATCCGGTAAGGTTAGTCTTTGGTATTGACAAAAATTATTTAGCCATAAAAATATATTATTTGGGGGTTTTCTCGTTATGAGAGGCCCCTTAATTTTTTTACAACCTCTAGTTCTGAGATGAAGGGACTATACACTCCACCGCAAGCTTGAAGTCTTGTTGCAAAGAAAATAGGTCTTTTCGATAGCTTTCAATAACTTGTTCGAAAAGACCTATAGGTGTCTTCCTATTCCTGCTTAGTAAATTGCATTCTGTGCCGTTAATATAACAGGAGCGCCATCGGTAATGAGAATTGTATGTTCATGTTGGGCCATGAATCCACCTTTGTCCCCAACCATTGTCCAGCCGTCGTTGAGTTCGGTCGCGTATGTGGAGGTTGTTGAAATAAAGGTTTCAATAGCAACAACGGTATTTTTTCGAAATCTTCGTTGGTCGAAGCGATTTTTATAGTTAAGCAATTCATCGGGTTCCTCGTGTAGACTTTTTCCTACACCATGTCCGCCAAGGTTCTTGATAACTTTATAGCCTCTTTTTTTCGCTTCAGTTTCTATTAGATGCCCAATATCGGCTATTTTCACACCACCACGAATATTATTGATTGCTTTTTGAAGAATTTCTTTTGAAGCTTTTACTAATTTTTCGTGTTGAAATATGTCCTTTCCTATAACAAAGGAACAACCATTATCGGCCCAATACCCATCCAGTTCGGCAGATACATCGATATTGATCAAATCACCTTCTTGCAATAGTCTTTCTGCAGTAGGTATTCCGTGGCAAAACTCGTTGTTTATACTGATACAGGTGTAGCCTGGGAAACCATAGGTAAGAGCGGGAGCAGAATTCGCACCCATGCTTTTTAATATTTCGGCTCCATATTCGTCAAGCTCTTTCGTGGACATACCCACTTGAGCATGTGCTATCATAGCTTTTAAGGTGATGGCAACGGCATCGCTCGCTTTTTGTATGCCTGTTAGTTCTGTTTCATTCGTTATAGACATCGCTGATGTTTTTATTGTGGAGCAGGTGAGCTCTGTTTTTTATTTTGTTATTTATAACTACCGGGAACAAATGATTGAAGGTCATTTTGTTTTAATCGGATATAAACCAGTACAAAGGTCTTAATAAAATTGAATAAAATAGGCATTTGCTTGCGATTACAAGTAAATATACTGTGTTTGGGCGTTAAAAGTCTAATAACAAATGCCGAAAAGCAATGTGTTTTTGCCCTAGTTTTTATTGTTTTAGTCCTTTGTTTTGATGTTTAGACATTTATTTTTTTATGTATCTTTACATAACTTTATGATGTTGCTATTGATCATTTAAATTAGAATAAAATGGCTTTATTAGATACCCTAGAATGGCGTTATGCCACAAAAAAATACGACCCTACAAAAAAGGTCGCTCAGGAAGATTTGGATAAGATTTTGGAGGCAGCACGTATGGCTCCGAGCTCGTCTGGACTTCAACAGTTCCGTGTGATTGTGATTACGAATCAGGAATTAAAAGAAAAAATTGTACCTGTGGCTTGGGGGCAACAAATTGTTGCTGATAGCTCACATTTATTGGTCTTCGCAGGATGGGATAGCTATACGGACGAACGTATTGATAATACCTTCGACAAGATGAATGCGTTGAGAGGTTTACCTTTAGACACCACTGACGAGTATAAAAATAGATTAAAAGCACAGTTATCGAGCCTATCCGTTGAGCAACAAGCAGCCCATGCGGCTAAACAAGCCTATATTGCTTTTGGTCTGGCAATTGCTCAGGCTGCAGAATTAGGCGTTGATGCGACTCCAATGGAGGGTTTTTCAAATGCCGAATTGGATGAACTTCTTGGTTTAGATAAACTGGGATTGAAGAGTGCAGTCATGCTTCCTTTAGGCTATCGGATGGAAGAACAAGATTGGTTGCTGAAGCTGAAAAAATTTAGACTTCCGAAAGAGGAATTTTTGATTGAACTCGCATAAATTGCAGAACTGATTAGTCCTGAAAAATCGATACAGGTTTTCAGTGAAAAAAAAGCGTTTCAACACTTGGTTGAAACGCTTTTTTTGTCGACAGGCCGACTTAGACAGGTTCCGTCTTTAGACACTACATAAGTTTACTGTTTGCCCCTTTTTTAGTTTCACATATTGTATACTGTTATCTTTCTGTAAGGTCTTTTTCGTGCTGACATGCATGAGCGTTTTGGGTTCAAAAATTCGAAAGGTACCCTCTTCGGTCGCAGTTATTTTCAGCGTAACGATTTTATCTCCTTTTTTTTCAGCGCTTACGATAAATCCGCCCATCGTCCTTAAATTTTTGAAAGATGCTGTTGTCCATTCAGCAGGTAAGGCTGGAAAGATTTCTACATAGTTATTCTTGCTCTGAATGAGCAATTCGTGTATTCCCTGTGCAAACGCAAAGTTACCTTCCAACGTAAATGGTCGATATGTAAAGTCTGAATATTGCCCACCTTTCTGGTCACCGTTCAGATGAAAGGAATTGGTAGAACAAAAGTTCTGTGCAAATTTTTGAAGATTGCTAACGGCTTCCTTTCCTTGTTTAGCCCGCGCGTGCAAACAAGCCATCCATGCAAAGGAATAACCGACCCACGCCCGTGTACCCAGCTTTTCAATATGATCTAGGGAACTTTCAATGAGCTCTTTTTCCTGCGGATTATTGATGTCTAATAAATCCAATGGATAAATTGCCATATAGGGAGACATATGACGATGGGAATGTTTCATTGGAAGATTTGCAGCAACTTGTAGTCCGGTTTCATCCGTCGCATAATGAGGTAGTTGGGTCTTACATTTTAACCAAGCCTGCGCTTCTTGCGGTTTTCCCATGGCTGTGCTCACCTCAGTAGCAGCCTGGAAAAGAAAATGCGCTAAGCTAAGGTCGAAATTGGTCCAATTGTCAAACCATGCTGATACACTGTTGTCGTTGTATTCGGGACTGCTGCTCAAAGGCAGGTAACGGAGTCCATTTTTTAATGTGGTTATATTCTTAAGGTAAGTCGCAGACGCAACGATATAGGGATAGGCTTGTTCTCTTAGAAAGGTTTTATCCATACTATATTTCCATTGCCAATAAAAATGTTGGGCCGCCCATGCACCAATCGTTGGAGAAAGAGAATACTGAATCCAACCACCCATAGGGTCTCCATTTAAAGTAAGGACACCGGGTACATTCAGCCCATCGACACCGAAATATTGCTTTGTAAAGTCACTATTCTTTTTACGGATCTTCCAGAGCCAATCCGTATAGCTTTTGGCTTCGGCCAATCTATTCCCCGAATAGGCTGGCCAATAGCTCAATTGGGTGTTAAGGTCATTGTGAAAGTCTCCTTTCCAAGGAGGGAGGCCACCATTATCTGCCGTCCAGACGGCCTGAAGTGTAATTGCTGGAGCGCCTTCTCTTGCGACAGCACCGAGCTTGTACATATCAAGATAATATTGCTTTTCAAGATTTTTTTCAGGAATAGTTATACTTGATTTGGACCAATAGTTTGACCACCAGTGCAAATGGCTTGCTTTTTCTTCGGTGTATTTTTTGAGGGAAAGTTCAGAAGGGTTTGCCCTTTGATCGTTAACGATTGTCCAATATCCAATCAGTTTTTTAGCTGATATTTTTTCCCATCTCAATACAACTTCAAAAAAATGATTGTGATAAGTTTTTTGGTGCAACACTTCGTAATTGCTGGTTCTGGTTATATTTCCTTGCTGATATCCTAATCTTGCTAAATCTTGACCTTCAACAACGCTTTTGTTTTCATCTTTGTTTGCACTATTTTCATATTGATGGGGAATTAATTGAGGGACAAGGTCACTCACATTGTTTCCTGTAATTTCAAAATAGCCAAAGGGTTTATAGGCGTGTATGAAGGTTCTTAATATCCGACCATCTTTGAATTTAAGAATATTGGTGGCCTGTTCCAGGTCAAGTACGTTCGAAACGACAGGGCCAAATTTCGCTAAGTCAAAGAACAGCGATGCTGCTGGAAGCTTGGTGGGATAGGGGGATCTATCGTAAGGAGCGTCTCCCCACTCCTGTACAATGCCATAGCTGTTGTTTTTTATTTGTTGTTGGACCCAATTGAAATTGTGGTTTTCTATTGCAAAGGCCTTTCTTTCATCCCATAGATCTGCGCGATCAAGTGAAAATCGAATCGTATTATCTTTTTTCCAAATCAATGCACCCAATTGACCATTTCCCAACGGAATGGCTTCATCCCACCGCGAAGCCAACTGATCGAAATGGAGGTTGTTGTCCGGTGTCGGTTGACCGAAAGAGAACACTGTAAACGAACAGAAGAGTATTAAATAAAGATATTTCATAATTTAAAAGGTTTGCTTGTAAATTTAAAACTCTGGAAGGGGAGATACTGACACTATTGTTACTTTTTTGCATACTATTTTATCTATGCGATGGCCTTGAACCTGTTAAAACCACTTTAAAAGCAGTTTTAACAGTGATTGTATGCAGTGCTGAAAACTAAATAAGTTAATTCGTATCGAAATTGTTATACTTTATGATTCGAAGGAATATGTTGCAAAAATGATGTTGTATTGTCTACAGTTTAACCAAAGAAAGTACGTTATGCTGTCTTAAATCAACCTTTTGAGCAGGTGGGTCTATAGTGTCCAGAAAATCTCGCAAGGGCAAGGGGTAATATTGTTTATGTTTCTGTTAATCTAGTTTTAGTATAATCCAGTGTTGTTCTCTAATTTTATCCTACTCGAAACGAGCACATTTATGGAATAGTTTCGGCTCCACTTAACGAAGAAAATAATCATTATTCATTTCGTTTAGTGCATAAACCTAAAATAATACAGAATAGATATATCCCCAGGCTATGAAAAAAAAGATTTTGGTGCTAATATTATTGGCGCTTGTGCTTATTGGTACAAGCATTTTGACTTTTGGAAAAAAAGAGCCAGTTGATTTTAGCGCTGATGTTAAACCGATATTGAATAAACATTGTATCACGTGCCATGGTGGGGTTAAAAAAAATGGTGGTTTAAGTTTTCTTTTTGAAAATGAGGCATTCGCCAAAGCCGAGTCAGGCAAATCAGCAATTATTCGTGGCGATGGCGAACACAGTGAACTGGTAAAGAGACTGATTTCCGATGATCCTGAATTGCGTATGCCTTACAATGCCCCTAAACTGAATGACGATGAAATTGATATACTCAAAAGATGGATCGATGAAGGAGCTAAGTGGGGAGAGCATTGGGCCTATACAACACCTAAGGAAACGGAGGTCCCTAAACCTTTTTCGTTGCTCAGTATATTTGGTGTAAAGCCCAAAGGGGTGAACAATACGATAGATTTTTTTGTTTTGGATAAGATGAAGGAGAAGAAATTGTCCTTTGCAGATGAAGCCGATAAAGCATTGTTGCTCCGAAGAGTGTATTTGGATCTAATTGGTATCCCACCCTCGTTGGCGGAGATTCAAGCCTTTGAAGCAGACCAGCGTGATGATGCTTATACCCGGCGGGTAGACAGTCTGTTGGCTTCTCAGAAATATGGCGAAAAGTGGGCGAGTTGGTGGTTGGATATGGCACGATATGCCGATACGAAGGGCTACGAAAAGGATGGCTCGCGCACGATATGGACTTATCGGGACTGGGTCATCAAGGCCTTAAACAAGGACATGCCTTATGATGAATTTACGATTGAACAGCTTGCCGGGGATTTGCTGCCGGAGCCAACCAAGGATCAGCTTATCGCAACCGCCTTCCATCGCAATACCATGAATAATGATGAGGGTGGGACCGATAGTGAGGAATTTCGGATGGCTGCGGTTTTGGATCGTTTAAATACAACTTATCAAGTATGGTTGAGTACGACCTTCGAATGCGTGCAATGTCATAGTCATACTTATGATCCGTTTAAATTTGAAGAATATTATAAATCGTTAGCTATTTTTAACAACACCGGAGATGAAGATACCCAAGGTGATCATCCTAAACTGCGTTTTTATACTACACAGGATGAAAAGCGAATTGACAGTATAAAGAGGTGGTTGTCGACGACAGGAAATGCAAGCTTGGTAAAATCAACAGATCTATTCCTTCACACCCTTGAGCCCAAAGTCCATGCGCATTACAGCGACCAAATCGTAGATGGTGCGCTTTATGATACGAAATGGTTGGGGGTGCGAACTGGAGGATCGGCTCGATTAAGGGCAATAAACCTGGATAATAAACAGCAATTCTTCATGAATTTCTGGACAGGTGCGGTAGGTGGAAAATTGGAAATTCACTTGGATAAACTTAGCGGACCAATACTTGCCGTTATTGATTTGCCGAGTACGAATGGAAGACAGGTTATTCAGTCTCCCATAAGTGCGACTCGTGGTGTACATGACTTATATCTGGTTTTCAAGAATCCATCTGTCGCTCATGGACAGCCGATCTGCATGATTGAATGGTTTGCATTTCGCGAGAACTTTCCACATGAAAAGTCACTGGATAATATGAATTTTCAAAAAACTTTTCTCCAGTTGGTCAATATGCAACCTGAGGGGGTACCAATCATGATTGAAAATCCCAAAGACATGCATCGTAAGACCAATGTATTTATACGCGGTAACCGCCTGTCGCTAGGTGCTGAAGTGCAGCCCACGGTTCCGGCATCACTGAATAGTTTCCCTAAGGGGGCTCAACGTAATCGCTTGGGTTTTGCGCAGTGGATTGTCAGCAAGGAAAACCCATTGACAGCGCGAACTTTAGTTAATCGCGTATGGGCTCAACTATTTGGTCGGGGGCTTGTTGAACCATTGGGAGATATGGGCACACAGAGTATTCCACCGATTCACCGAGAATTACTAGATTATCTTGCCCTAGATCTGATGAATACCAAAAAGTGGAGTATAAAAAAATTGATCCGCGAGATGGTATTATCCGGAACTTATAAGCAGTCCTCTAGCTTGAACAATTCCAATTTTGAAAAGGATCCACAGAATTATTATTTGGCAAGGGGACCTCGCTTTAGATTATCTGCCGAACAGATTCGTGATCAGGCTTTAGCCGTAAGTGGATTGCTCAGCAATAAAATGTACGGACCAAATGTAATGCCATACCAACCGGATGGGGTATGGATGACTGTATATAGCGGTGAGTCCTGGGTGAAAAGTGCTGGAGAAGATCAATACCGAAGAGGCATCTATACGTTTTTAAAGCGTACGAGTCCCTATCCTTCCTTTGTTTCTTTCGATGCTTCTAGTCGGGAGGTTTGTTTGGTCGACCGTATCCGTACCAATACACCGCTACAAGCGCTCGCTACATTAAACGATCCTGTTTACCTCGAAGCGGCTAAACATTTGGGGGCTATTATGGAAAAGGAGGGAAATGGAAACCTTAGAAATGGTATCCGTGTCGGTTATAAACGTGCAATGTTGAAGGATGCCGATGAAAAGAACCTCAAAGAGCTGGAACATCTTTATCAAAAAGCGTTGATTGATTTCAGCAAAAAGCCTGATTCGGCAGCCAAGTTTTTGAATGAAGATTTAGCAAAAAGCAATGTAAAGGTCCTGCCTTCAAAAGCTGCCTACATGCTTGTTGCCAATGCCGTGTTGAATCTGGACGAATTTTTAACGAAATCATAAATATGGACTGAAACTTCTGAATAAGGGCTTTCGTATGAAAACGAAGTCTTTTGTTAAGAAGGTTAAGGACTATGAAATAATAAGAATATAAACCGAAATGAGCTAAAGCTGCAGACTAAAAATTTAGCGACACAGCCCGTTCATATGTAATGATAGTCAGATGAAAGATCTAAATAAGCTAATAAAAGAAGCGCAACAATTTGAATTGCAGGCTGTCACAAGAAGACATTTCCTAAAGGATTGTGTGGCAGGTATCGGAGGTATTGCTTTGGGTAGTTTGCTGACGAGTTGTAATGGATGGGGACAGTCAAAATCAGCAGAAAAGTTGGATCTGAATGCTCTCAATCCGCTGGTACCCAAACCTCCTCATTTCCCAGGTAAGGCTAAAAGTGTAATTTATCTGCATATGGCCGGTGCTCCGTCGCAATTGGAGTTATTTGATTACAAGCCTGCATTACAGAAATTACATAATCAACCTTGCCCGGAATCCTTGCTCGCAGGAAAGAAATTTGCCTTTATTCGTGGGGTTCCAAAAATGTTGGGGCCACAGGCTACTTTTAAACAGTATGGAGCAAGTGGAGCTTGGGTATCAGATCATTTGCCTCACTTTAGTAAAGTTGTTGATGAAGTGAGTTTTCTGAAGGCCGTGCATACCGATCAGTTCAATCACGGTCCAGCGCAATTGTTTATGCATACGGGAAGTGCCCGTCTCGGCCGGCCAAGCATTGGTTCATGGGTAACTTATGGCCTGGGATCTGAAAATAGCAATTTACCCGGATTTGTTGTGTTAACATCGGGAGGTAAAACACCGGATGCAGGAAAAAGTGTCTGGGGAAGTGGATTTTTACCATCGGTATACCAGGGCGTTCAATGTCGTTCAAAAGGTGATCCCGTATTATATATTGCCGATCCTGAAGGGATGGGAAGGGATATGAAGCGTGATTTGATTGATGCCATAAATAACGTCAACAAAACAGAATACGATACCTTTAGAGACCCAGAAACCTTGTCGCGGATTGCACAATATGAGATGGCTTATAAAATGCAGGTTGCAGTTCCTGAAGTGATGGACATCAATAATGAACCTGCTTATATTCACGAATTGTACGGAACTGAGCCGGGTAAAGAATCGTTTGCCAATAATTGCCTCTTGGCTCGGAAACTCGTAGAACAGGGGGTACGATTCGTTCAGTTATTTGATTGGGGTTGGGACAGTCACGGTACAAATCCCGCAGATTCGATTGATCTTGGCTTTAAAAATAAATGCCGGGAGATAGATCGACCAATGACCGCATTGATTATGGATATAAAACAACGTGGTTTGCTGGAAGAAACACTAGTCGTGTGGGGAGGGGAATTTGGACGTACACCGATGCAAGAAAATAGGGACAACAGCGATATGCCATTCCTGGGACGCGATCATCATACAGACGCCTATACCATCTGGATGGCAGGCGGGGGAGTTCGTAATGGCATAAGTTACGGTCAAACCGATGATATCGGGTTCGCGGGGGTGGAGGGGCGCAGTTCTGTACACGATGTCCATGCGACTATGCTCCACCTTTTGGGTTTTGATCATGAGAAATTTACTTACGATTTTCAAGGAAGGCCATTCCGATTGACAGATGTGGAGGGTGAACTTATTCAAGCTATAATTTAAAAATATGAAACAATTTCTAGTATTAATTTTATTTATGAGCAGTTTTCTATCCATGACTGCCCAGCAGTTACACATTAAATATTATTGCACCAATTGGGGAAATAGCGATTCCTGGGATGCGTTCTGTCTCCGGGTGAAAAATGCTGGTTACGATGGTGTTGAATCCTGGTTGCCTGGTAGTCCAAATGAGCGCAAGGAGATGATTGATGCATTACATAAATATGGATTGAGTTTAGGATTGCTTTCAGGCGGATCAGGCGGAACTTACGAGGAATATAAACAAAGTTTTAAGCGTAATTTGGATGAAGCAGCACAGCTGAAACCCGATTATATCAATTGCCATACAGGTAAAGATTATTACTCGTTTGAGCAGAATAAAACATTGATTGAGCTTGCTGATGCAGCTAAAAATAAGTACCATATCCCCGTTTATCATGAGACTCATCGCGGAAGATTTAGTTTTGCAGCTCATGTGACAAAGGAATATTTAGAGAAGATTCCGACCTTACAACTTGCATTGGATATCTCGCATTGGTGCAATGTGCACGAATCAATGCTTTCTGATCAGCCCGAGGCTGTAACAAAAGCGCTTTCCAGAACGGAGCACATTCATGCACGAATTGGGCATCCTGAAGGACCGCAAGTCAATGACCCTGCGGCTCCTGAATGGAAGAGTATTGTTGCGCAACATTTGACCTGGTGGGATAAAGTTGTTGCTAAGCACAAGGAAAATGGGGTGAAGTTATTGACCATAACGACCGAGTTTGGTCCAGCGGGTTATTTACCCACATTACCATTTACACAACAACCGGTGGCCGATCAATGGTCAATCAATGTTTATATGTTGCATTTACTCAAAGACAGATATAAAGAATGATAGTTTTCTTTGATGAATTATTGGGCTTTTTGGGACGATTTCACCCGCTTTTGGTCCATTTACCGATCGGCATATTATTGTTGGCTTTTGTTATGGCAATTAGGACTCGGTTTAAAGGCGGTGATATGTATTTGCCTGCTATTAAGCTCTCCTTATTCCTAGGGACTATCGCTGCTATAGTAGCTGCTTTATCGGGTTATCTGCTTTCACGAAATGGAGGTTATGAGGAGGATGTCCTGAGCTATCACAAGTGGCTGGGAATTGCCGTGGCTATCAGTGGTTTATGGCTTTGGTTTCTTTATCGTAAAGAATCTTCTGGTGCATTTCGCTTTTGGCTTTTTTTCATCCTGGTGCTCTTAATTGGGGTGACCGGACACTACGGTGGAACACTGACACATGGAAAGGGTTACTTTGTGGAAGCGATGCCAGTAGCACTTAAAAAGCTGTTTAAAACGGAGGAAGCTAAAGAGGAGGTTCTTATCGTTCAAAATGCGCAGGAAGCAGAAGCCTATAAGAGAATTATTCAACCTATTCTAAAACAGCGTTGTCAAAGCTGCCACGGGCAAAGAAAGCAGGAAGGGGGGCTGGCATTGGATACAAAAGAGAATTTGTTAAAAGGAGGAGAGAACGGTACAGTACTAAATGCAAATGATTCGAAAAAGAGTGAATTATATGCCCGATTGGTGTTGCCCGAGGGACATAAGAAACGTATGCCCCCTAAAGGCCGTACACCGATAACTGCTGATCAGATAAAATTGATTGCCTGGTGGATTGATCAAGGAGCCAATTTTGATAAAAAAGTGCATGAAATACCACAAACGGAGGAAATAGCTCATTTGTTGAAAAAATTGGAAACAGGAGAAAAAGAGGAGTCTGCTGTATTGTATGCTGATCTACCAGCAGCACCTTCTTTGCCAAAAGATAAAGTTGATGCTTGGCAGGCTAAGGGTATTAAGATCATCCAAGTTGCAAGAGATAATAACTTCGTGTTGGTTAATGCGATTAATTATCCTCAATTTAATGACAAGGACCTACAGGAGTTGTTGGCCATTAAGGATAATATTGTACAGCTGAAATTAGGAAATACGGCTGTTACAGATCTTGCTTTTTCAACACTTTCGGCAATGCCAATTCTTTCCCGTCTACATCTGGAAAATACAAAAATTTCCGATGCTGGATTGAGCCAGCTGAAAGGCCTGTCAAAATTAACGTACTTGAATCTGACAGGCACAAAAGTTACATCAAAAGGTCTATCAAAACTGAACGAGCTTCCGAGTTTAAAGAACCTCTATCTCTATAAGACGCTAAATCAGGAAGTCGCTGCAATAAAGCAGTTGAATGCTAAGATTAAGGCAGATACTGGTAATTATAGTTTGCCTTTTATTGAAACCGATACAATCAGGTTTTGAGCTGTTATTGGACCTGGCGGCTACACGATGAAAATCCGCGATCCAAATGGAATGCTCTTGTACAATTTAACAACTTGGCGACATAGACAAGTAATTTAAGGAAAATAAACAGGATATTTTAGCGGATAGGAAACGAGTATACAAAGGAGAATGCGGAAAAGGCTTTAGCGTAATATAAAATAGGAATGCTAAGGTGACGATTTCAAATAAAACCTTCATGACTTCGTAGACACCAACAGCAATGAAAGCAAACTGAAGGTTCTTTCTGGCCAATAAGATTAGACACTTTCAGAAAAAAGAGCAGCAGGAAATTTCCTGCTGCTCTTTTTACATCGCGATAAGCTGTTTTTATTTCGTGCCAGCATGTTCTAGTAATTCGATAGCATCGTAAAGCACGCCTGCTTCACCTCTAAAAGTTCCTGAACCTTCTGGTTTATTATCTTTTGTGTACCATTCATAAAAACCTTTATTTTTGATAACACGGGCAAGCATCGGCTGTATTTGCTCATAAGCTTCCTGTTGAAAACCATTTTTAACGAGCTGCTGAATCATACGCCCACCGAACCAGGTCCAGTCCCCACCATTTTGATAACCATACGGATACATGCCCTTGTTTTTAAATGAACCTGCAGGATAAGTTGGGTACACGGTGAGTCCAATTATTGCCGCACCAGCGTCTTTTACATTTTTAATCATTTTATCCAATGAAACTTTTATTTGCTCTTTGCTGAGTAAATTTGCCTCAATAGCGATAGCTGTTCCTCCATGATAATAGATTTGATTTTCATCAAAATCAGCCGAAAATGGAGAGCCTTTGATATAAATATGGGGAATAAACTTTTGGTTCTTTTCATCCCAAAGGTGTTTCATGGTGTTACTTGCTATGGAAGCTCTGATTTTTCCCCATTTTTCTTTTTTCTCAGGAAGTAGATCCATGTAGTTGTCAAGGGCGATCAAAAACATCGCATTGTCGTAGATGTCCAAAGCAATATGCGAATTTTCATCTAGATGTACACCCCAGTCATGCTCGGGTTGAACGTCGCCCCAATCAACCGTGGTTGCACCCCAAAGTAAACCATAAGTATCATTATAACGTTTGTCCAATAAAAATTGCAAAGCATGTTCCATGCGATCCTTTACAGTTGCATCACCAATTTTTTCATTGAGAAAAGCTTTGTCTTTAGTAGCAACGATATATTTGTGTACCGCTTGAATTAAAGAAGATTCCTGGTCTGTTTCAACGGTGTTTTTATGTGCAGCATAATCAGGAGCCAAGGAGCTGGTGATTGTGTAATAGTCCGATACGCCATTTTTTAAGCTGGACTTTTTGACAAAACCGTCGGCAATATTACCATCAGAACCTTGTAGTTTAAAGAACAAAGCCAATTGATCTTTGATCTGTTCATGGGGATGTACTTTTGTTGCTAAGGTGATAAATGTGTTGTAATCTCTAATCCATACCTCACTGTATCCATCCCCCGCATTGAATCCGCTTTTGATGATGTTCGTAGCCATATCTTTGACAATATGGAAACTGCTATCTTTTTGGATGCTGTCTTGTAAATTGTTCGTAGAAACTTTACTGCCCGCGTTTTGGCAGGACAGTAATAGGAGCGATGAAGATAATGCAAAAAATATAGTTCTCATTGTGCTGTTTGTTTATAATAAATGGTTTGATTAACATTTGGATTCTTTGACAAAAGATTGGATAACCTTGGCCTTACCGTTTCCTAAATTACGCAATGTATAGGACCCAGCAGCAGCAGGAACGGCAAAAGTCTCGGCATAATGGAAGACCCTTTTCATGCCATTTGCTGTCGTCAGCTCAATTGCCTCGCCCTCGACAAGCATCATGATATGACACTGTCCCTGCGTTTCAATCGAAACATTCTGATCGAATTCGTATCTAAAAACATCGTAGAAATGATCTTCATGCGTTGGCAAATGTATTCTTGTTGTTTGCGCATCAAGGACTTTTTCACTGGGCTGAGATAGCAGTGTGTTTTTTACGACATCACCTTTCCGGCTAAAATTGAGGTTAGCGAATGCTCTATCGATATTTAATGGACGTGGTTTCCCATCTAAATCGGGACGCACCCAGTCGTACATTTTAAAGGTATAATTATAAGGTGTTGCACTGATTTCGAGTACGAGATTGTTCACGCCGGAAGAATGTACGGTACCATGTGGAATCAAATATAACTGGTGTTTCTTGGATTCGAATTTTTGAACGTATTGCTCGATATCCATAGCTATTCCGCTATGGAAGCTCTCTTCTAAAGCTGAGCGAAATTTGTCTGCATCAATTGTTTGCTGAAAGCCCAGATACACTTGCGCGTCTTCTTTTCTATCAACGATATAATATGATTCGTCCTGTGTGAAGTTTTCTCCAAATTCTGCTTTTGCATAAGCTGGACTGGGGTGACATTGAATGGATAGGTTGCCGCCATCAAAGGTATCCAGGAAATTGAAGCGTATTGGGAATTCAACATCGAAACGTTGCTGTGCATGACCGAGTACATTGGCACTTTCTTGAAACATCAATTGATCGAATGAAATTTCGAGAGTATGTCCATCTGCTTCGAGCAAAATACCATTTTCTGGGACAATCATTTCGAAGGACCACGCATAGTTTTTGACATCCTGATCGATGCCTGTAAGGTGCTCTTTCATCCATTGTCCACCCCATACTCCGGGTTCAAAAGTTGGTCGTACGCGGAAGTAATTTTTGGACATGGCTTGCAAAGTATTGTGTAGATCTTTCCCTGTAATCCATGGTAAGTTGTGTGATGATTGTTGATCGGCAAGAATTTCGACACGGGACAAGATGGATCTTTTATGTCGGTTCAATATTTCCCAGTCGACAAAATAATAACGCTTATAGGTTTCCTTTTGATTGGTTTGTGTTGAACAGCCTAAATTTAAAGCTTCGCCCGCCCGCATGCGTTGAATAAGCACATTTTTGGGCAGATCAATAAACATCAGTTGACTAGACGTATCGACTAATGATGCGCCAGGACCATAAAAGATGGTATATTCACCTTGTTTTGAATTGGAGTTCGCTAATATTGTTTGAAAATCTGTTAGCTTTTTAGTATCAAAGTATTCAATGAGCTGAATCCCGGCCTTTTTTCCGAACAATGGGTCATTGCCGCCTAGGTAGGGGGAGACAATATCCTGGATGGCTGATTCCGATTTTAAGGCAGAATCCATCGCAATAAATCGTGTGGCTATGCCCTGTTTTTCAAATTCTTGCTCCAGGTTGGGGATGATTGTGTCCCAGTTAACACCTACAAAACCATCAATGCTATGTATATTATGTGTAATGAGATGTGCAACAAGATCTTGGTAAGAATTTGATAAGGATCCTTGAACTGGAAACGTCGGTGCGATTTCGTACTGAAAAGGTTTTGTTTGAGTATTAGAATACATATTGATGTAATTTTTTATTGCAAATGAATGATGTTGAAGTAAATAGCTTTTTGCTTACTTGTCTGTTGATTTTTTGTTGTGTTTTTCAATCCAGAATTTTTCGATCTCCTCCAAAGGTTTGCCCTTCGTTTCTGGAAGAAATCCAAGTACAACAAGGAATGCGATGGCACAGAAAAATGCAAACAACCAGAACGTATAGCGGGCGCCCCAGGAAGCGAGAAGAATAGGCGTTAGTTGCCCCACGATCGCATCGGAAATCCACATCACCATAATACTGATACCCATGGCACGAGCCCGGATGGCATTAGGGAAAATTTCGGCTGCGACGACAAATTTTAGTGGGCCAATGGAAAAAGCAAAGAAAAATAAGAATGAAAGTATGGCGATAATCAATGCGATATTATTGACTTGACCTTGATTAAAAAGATAACCAGTAACCAGCAAACTCACGGTAGCACCTACAGTTCCCAAAAGATATAAGGGACGTCTGCCCCAATTATCAACCTTCCAGATTGCGAAGAAAGTAAATAGCACATTGGCGGCTCCAAAGAATAACTGGGCATGATAGGAATTGTTTAATGAAATACCTGATTCAAGCAATATGCTCGGACCATAATAAACAATTGCGTTGATTCCACTGAGCTGTGAAAATAAAGGGAGGAATAAGCCCAATAGAAAGGCCTTGCGATAAATAGGAGAGAACAGATCACGTAGATTTCCTTTCGAGGAAACATGGCTGACCTCTTGCATATCCGATAGTCCTAATGTGGCACTGATCGCTGCAACTTCAGTGTCTCGTCCATTTTTAGAAAGCCAACGCGGACTTTCAGGAATAAAGTAAACTCCAATGCATAACAACAAAGCCGGTATTGCGCCAACTAAAAACATAGTTCGCCACAGTTCATTTTGCTGGGCGGAGGTATATTCAAGAATCAGGTAATTGCTGATATAGGCAAATAAGATACCGAATGTAATAGCGAGCTGGTAACAGGTGACTGATCTTCCTCTAAATTTGCTTGGCGATATTTCCGCGAGATATAAGGGCACAACAATTGAGGCTATTCCAACACCCAGGCCCCCAATGCTTCTACTCGCAATCAATATGCTGTAAGAAGGACTGAATCCACAGCCAATTGCTGAGAATAAAAAAAGCAGGGCCGCAGTAACAAAGGCTGGTTTTCGGCCGTATTTATCTGTTAATGGTCCTGTGAAAAATACACCAACAATACAGCCTAGCAAAGCTGAACTGACAAAAACGCCCTCTTGAGCAGGAGATAGCCCCAAAAATTGCTTCACCAACGGCAAAGCACCGGCAATTACAGCCATATCGAAACCGAAAAGGAGTCCTCCAAGTGAAACGATACATAAAATGATGATAAATCTCTTTGACATCTGCGGTTTATATTAATATGTATATACATACAAACATATATCTATTTTTTTAATTATGCAAAAAATCTTATTTTAGCACAAGCAATCCAAATGATGAATTTAAAAATAGATCATAAAAGTCCTGTTCCGCTGCATATACAAGCTGAGAATTTGTTACGCGAATTAATTAAGCAGCCTGAATATATAGAGGGGAAATTATTACCCAATGAAATTGAATTAGCAAAAAGATTGGCAATTTCCCGTTCTACTTTGCGTTTAGCGATCAATAAACTGGTATATGAGGAGCTGCTAATTAGAAAGAAGGGGATAGGAACGAAGGTGGCTAGTTCTAAATTCAGTTCAAAATCCAAAAATTGGTTGAGTTTCTCACAAGAGATGAAAAATCGTGGGATTGAGGTGAAGAATTTTGAACTTCACGTCAGCTGGGTTGTTCCGGATAAAGCTGTTTCGAAGTTTTTTAATGTAGATGAGGATCAGAAGCTGTTAAAACTAGAACGTCTGAGAGGAAAGAAAGATGACCCATTTGTTTATTTTATCTCTTATTTCCATCCGCGTATAGGTTTAAACGGCGATGAAGATTTTAAGCGACCTCTATATGAAATCTTAGAAGCAGATTATCATGTCGTTGCAGATCTTTCTCAGGAAGAACTGGATGCAATGGCTGCAAATAAATTTATAGCGGATAAATTGGAGATTAATATCGGTGATCCTATTTTGTCCCGCAAGCGGTTTGTATTTGACCAATCTGGAAAGCCAATTGAATATAATTTAGGGTTCTACCGTGCGGAAAGTTTTACCTATACTGTTGAAAGCAGAAGAGATTATTAAGTAATTCACACATCCTATCATCCCTTTTTGAATGGATAATAGGATGTGTGAATAGCTCATTTATTTATTCTTTTCTTTTAATGATTCTTTTCTACGGTAGTTTCTGCCCAGCTTTCTAGGAGCGCTATTGCTTTACTGAGCACTCCTGCTGAACCTTTGAATTTCCCTGATCCGCTAGGGATGTTATTTTGACCATACCATTCGTAAAATCCTTTGTTTTTCACAACCCGATCGATCATCGGTTGGAGTTCTGCATAGGCTTCTTGATAAAAACCGTTTGAAACGAGTTGCTGGATCATCCGTCCGCCGAACCAAGTCCAATCACCACCATTTTGGTATTGGTAAGGCTGAGCCATTCCTCCGATGAAAAATTCAACCGGATAGGTCGGGTATAAGGTCAATCCAATACTCGGCATGCCAGATAACCGCACGTTTTCCAGCATTTGCGTATTAACTGTTTTTATTTCTGAAAGGGAAAGTAACCCGGCTTCTATCGCGATGGCGGTGCCCCCATGATAATGAATCGTATTTTCATCAAATCCTTTTGGGATAGGAGATGTCTTAGGGTAGATATGAGGGATGAATTTTTGTTTTTTCTTATCCCATAAATGACGTCTACTGTTTGTTTCGAGACTCTTTTTTAATCCCTTCCATTCTGTCACCTTCGGAGAGTTGGGCTGAATATCAATCAATGTCTGCAATGCAATAATAAACATCGCATTGTCATAAATATCGATCGCCTCATTGGAGAGCTCATTCCAGTCACAACCAAAGCTATCGTTGGGTTGTACATCTCCCCAATCTGCCGTCATCGCACCCCAAAGCAATTGATACTTGTGGTTGAACCGTTCTCTTTTCAAATAATCCAACATGAGTTGGATGCGATCTTTGACAGAAATTCCACCGATAGACTCCTCCAGAATACTGTAATCCTTTGTTTTCAGGATATATTTACCGAGCAGTTGGATGAGTGACGTTTCCTGGTCTGTTTCTACTGTATTTTTAAATCCAACATGGCCTGGCGCATTTTCTGAATAATAAGGTGTGTCATCGTGCCAGGTAAAATCCTTCTTAAGGACATAGCCGTCTACCATTTCACCATTAGGCTGTTGCATCTGAAAGAATACTAAAATGGCCCCTCTAATGTCCGCTTGGGACCGCTCTTCCAAGGCGGTTTCAATAAATGTATTGAGATCCCTGGCCCAAATCTGTGAGTAGCCACTTCCAGCATTGAAACCTTCTTTGATGACCTCTCGGGCAAGGCTGTCGACATATTTTAAGTTTTGATCCGCGAGAATGCTTTTTGCCAACTTAAGTTGAGTTATACCGTCGGGTTTTGTTTGTTGTGCAGCTAGTTGGGTTCCGAGTAACAGAAGTATTAGACTAAAAAATAGGGTGTTTTTTTTCATTGTGGTTTTATTGTAATTTTCATCTACTTCAGGGCTTTTGATCGAAGATCAGCCGTCCAATGTGTGTTTTTTGAATTTATTTACTGGTTATGTTTTTAGTATGTATGTACAATCAAAGTTATGGAAAAATGTCAGTATTTAAGCTTTAATAACGTTTTATTTGGTTAGTATTTAAAATTTTACAAATTTGGGCAGTATGGTGAGGCCGTTTTCGTAGTTAAATCGCGTAAGAAAATAGATCTCATGTTTATACATACTCGATTTTTTTGTAAGTTTGCTGTAGAACCTAATTGAGAACAATGGTAAAGCGTATCATTTATTATTTTTGTAGTTTATTTGTTAGTACGACGGCTGTTTTTGCACAGCAAAAAACAGATTTGACCGTTTTTGTAAAACCTAATATTGGATCCGTTCATAGCCGGTATTTCTTTTATACACCAGCAGCAGTACCTTTTGGAATGGCTAAGCTCGCTCCGAGCACAAATGGAAGCTATGGGAACAAGTCAGGCTGGGAAGCTGTGGGGTACGATGATAGGCATGGGTCAATAGAAGGATTCGCTAATTTTCACGAATTCCAAATAGGCGGAGTGGTATTTGCACCGTCCGTTGGAAAATTGAAGACAACTCCTGGTCAACTTGATCGTCCACAAAGCGGCTATCGTTCTGCTTTCGATAAGAAAGATGAGTTTGCTACTTCTGGCTATTACCGCGTCAAGTTAAAAGATTATAATATACTTGCGGAGCTTACTGCAACCAAGCGCGTCGGTTTTCATCGGTATACTTTTCCAAAAACTGAAGAAGCCAACCTTATTTTCGATATTGGCCATGTTATGGGGGAAAGTGGCCCGGTCGTTGATGCTGAAGTGAATTATGACAAAAAGCACGTCTGGGGATATGTGGTTACCAACCCTGTATACGTACAAAAATATCAGCAGGGCGCTCACGTTAAGATGTTTTTCTTCGCGGAGATAAACAAACAGCCTAAATCTTTTGGGACATTTAGAGATTCCACAACTTTCGATCAACATAGTCGTATAAAGGGAAAAGGGGCTGGCTTGTTCCTGAAATTTGATACCCAGGTAGGGGAATCTATCGAAGTCAAGACCGGTTTGTCTTATACATCTGTGGAAAATGCGCAACTGAATTTGCTTAAAGAAGCAAAAGATATGTCGTTTGATACGGCAAAGAAAAATGCCTTGCAAACCTGGAATAGCGAACTGGGAAGAATTTTGGTGGAAGGGGGCAAAGTGGACGACCGCATTAAATTTTATACTGGATTGTATCATGCTTTACTTGGTCGTGGGCTTGCAAGCGACGTCAATGGTGCATACCCCAAAAATGATGGCTCGGTAGGGCAGATTGCTCTAAATAAACAGGGGAAACCTATTCATCATCATTATAATACCGATGCGATCTGGGGTGCATTTTGGAATTTGACACAGTTATGGTCCATTGCTTATCCGGACTATTACAACGACTGGATTCAGAGTCAATTGTTGGTTTATCGCGATGCAGGTTGGTTAGGAGACGGTATTGCCAACAGTAGATACGTTTCGGGTGTAGGGACTAATTTTACAGGTTTGGCAATTGCAGCGGCGTATAATGTGGGTATTCGTGACTATGATGTGAATCTTGCCTATGCTGCGGTGCGTAAAAATGAATTGGAAGCGAAGGACCGCCTGCCTGGAGCGGGAAAGTTAGATGTAGGAGTTTTCGTTCGCAAGGGCTATTCCCCCTATATAAAAGATGATAATGGTAGTCCCGAATTAATGACGAATGGATCTCCTTTTGGTGCTTCGCATACCTTGGAATATGCTTTTTCTGCTGCTGCCGCCGCACAATTTGCAAAATCATTGGGGCATCAAAAAGACTACATTAAATTTCAGGAATTATCCGATGGATGGCGCAATCTGTACGATACCACGACGAAGTTTATGCGACCAAAGGATACTACTGGACGATTTATTTCAAACTTTAACCCTTATGAACCATGGCGTGGATTTCAGGAGGGAAATGCTTGGCAGTATACCTTCTATGTTCCGCATGTCCCACAAGAATTGGTTAAACTGGTTGGAAAGGACCTGTTTAATCAACGGTTGGATAGTATTTTTACGGTGTCGCAGAAGAATGTGTTTGGAGGTGGTACACAAATTGACGCTTTCGCAGGGATTGAAAGTCTTTATAATCATGGTAATCAACCAAACCTGCATATCTCCTGGCTATTCTATTTTTCTGGTAGACCTGACTTAAGTCAGAAATGGGTACGGGCAATTTGCAATGAGTTTTATGGTAATGATGCAATACATGGCTATGGCTACGGACAAGACGAAGACCAAGGACAGCTTGGAGCATGGTATGTCTTGTCGAGTATTGGTCTATTCGATGTGCGAAGTCTCACCACCGAGAAGCCCGCGCTTCAGATTGGCTCGCCACTTTTCGATCGGGTAACGATACAATTACCGGAGAAATTAAGAAAAAATAAATTTATCATTCAGGTGAAGAAGGAGCAACCCAATAGTTATATTGTTGATCAGGTTCGGTTGAATAATCGCCTGTGGAAAGGTTGGCAGCTTCCTTTTGAACGCCTGGTAGAAGGTGGGGTTTTAGATGTCAAGTTGAAAGGCAACTAAATTTAAGCAATAAAAAAATAGCCCCATTCGGGGCTATTTTCAAGGTAGCTTGGTTTGTTGATTGCCTACGCGATTTCAGCAATAAAATTGCCCTCTTGATCCAAATCGGCTTTGTGAGCTGCGATTTGTTGAAGATTAATATGTCCTATGACATATTTGAAATCTGGTGCGTAATATCGTTCTGTGATTTCACTGAAATTTAACTTTTCAATCAGTGTATCATCGGTGTATCTCAAATAAACCTTAATTAAATAATCTTGGCTATAATTTAATGTGCTGGATTCTAAATGTTTTTTATATTCATAACGGTATCCATAGCGAAGGGCAGCGATATCCGATAGCACAGCAGAGCCCGTCGGGTGGCCACCGGCTCCTTTACCATAGAAAAATTGCTCGTCTGCAAAGGCCGCTTTTACCAATACACCATTGTTCTCATTTTCTACATTATAAAGCATGCTGTCTTTGCCTACTAGGCGTGGTAATACATAAAGTACAACTTTGTTGCCGTCGATCTCTTTTGCTGTTGGTATCAATTTGATCTTGAGGTTCTTTTCTTTAGCAAAACGAATATCTTGTTGTCCCAATTTGTCAATACCAATATTAAAGACATCGTCTGGTTTGACATAGATCCCGTACGCATGGGAAGCAACAATACATACTTTAAATTTTGGGTCAAATCCGCCTACATCAAGGGTTGGATCTGTCTCTGCAAAACCAAGTTCTTGCGCTTTCTTTAAAGCGTCTGTGTATTGCTGGTTTTCATTGAAAACTTTAGATAAAATATAGTTAGAAGATCCATTAAAAATACCGCTGACAGAATGAAGTAATTCATTGTCATAGTACTCTTCTAAATTCCGTATAATGGGAATACTTCCGCAAACGGCACCTTCATACAATAAACTGGTGCCGTATTCCTGTTGGATATCAACCAGCTCTTCCAAATGGCTGGCAATCATTTTTTTATTGGCAGATACCACATTTTTTCCCGATTTCAAGGCACGAACAGTTAGTTGATAGGCTGCTTCGGCATCATCTATTAGTTCGACAACAGTATTAATTTCTGGGTCACCTAAAATTGTTTCGGCATCGGTAGAAAATAGATCTGCTGGTAGCGAGCGCTTTTTATCTCCGTTTTTAATGACAAATTTTTTGATTTCCAGATTAAGATTTTTGGTTTTGATGATATCGTAAAGACCTTGGCCTACTACACCAAACCCAAACATCCCTATTGTTAATTTATTACTCATATCTCTTCTTAAATTCTCTTATATATTATTTATTCTCTTATACTAATTCGTTGAAGTATTCTTTTTGTTTCCGCAGAAAGCTGCTGATGATTTTCGTGAGTTTTTTTGTTTCGATCAAAAACCCATCGTGGCCATAAGTAGATTCGATCTCCTGATAGTGGGCATTCGGAATATGTTGAGCGATGAATTGTTGCTCTTGTGGAGGAAACAACAAATCTGTATTGACGCTCAGCACTAAAGTTGGACAGTCGATGCTCGCTAAAGCGGATTCGATAGATTTTCTTCCACGACCTAAATTATGGCTGTCCATTGCTTTGGTTAGGAAGTAATAGCTGTACGCATTATAGCGTTTTACCAATTTTTCACCCTGATAGTTTTGATAGGAGGATGCTTTATAATGATCGAGTTTTTCGTTATCATCCTCCTTTTGTGTGTTGGCATACGTTGTATAGTTGCGGTAAGACAACAGTGCCATAGCGCGTGCAACTTTTAGACCCTTAGCTCCGCCATCGGGATGATTCGCATAAAAGGTTCGATCAGTAGTAATGGCAAGACGTTGACTTTCATTGAATGCAATACCCCATGGTGAATGGACGGCATTTGTTCCAACGACGATTAGATGGTTGGTGGCTATACTGCGTGATACGGCCCATTCCAATGCTTGTTGACCGCCCAATGAGCCCCCAATAAGGATCTCTATTTGTTTGATATCCAGGTGGTCTGCAAGAAATTGATGTGCGTTGACCAAATCCCTTACTGTAAATTCAGGAAAAGATAGGTAATAGGGCTGTCCAGTAGCTGGGTTTACAGATAGCGGATTACTGCTATTATATGCTGATCCTATGACATTGGCGCAGATAATATAATAATCGTTTGAATCAAACAATTCACCTGTTCCAAAAAGACCTGACCACCAATCCAGTACATCTGCATTGGCCGTTAGTGCATGGCAAACCCAGATCACATTACTGCGATCAGCGTTGGGTTTGCCAAATGTTTCATAACTGATTTGTAAATCAGTAAGCTCTCTTCCATTTTCAAATACAAAAGGCTCCGGGTGCAGATAAATATGCTTACTCATTTTACGTTTAAGTTTAAGCCGAAAAAATCTGATTATTTAATTTTATCAAAAGCTTGTTGTAAATCAGCTTTGATGTCATCAATATGTTCTATTCCTACAGAAAGACGTAATAAACCTTTGAATACTCCAGCATTGGCTTGATCTTCATCACTCAATTGTTGGTGAGTAGTCGCTGCTGGATGGATAATCAATGACTTTGTATCACCGACGTTGGCCAGGTGACTGATCAATTCTAAGCTGTCGATAAAGCTATTGGCCTTTTGTGCTGCGTCACCTTTGAGCTGGAAAGAAAGCACTGCACCATAGCCATTTTTAAGGTATTTTTGTGCGTTAGCGAAGCTCGGAGAGCTTTTTAAGCCCGGATAGTTTACTTTTTCTACCTGTGGATGCGCCTCAAGCCATTTAGCTACCTCTAAAGTGTTGTCTACATGGCGTTGCACCCGTAAAGACAGGGTTTCAAGCCCTTGTAATAATAAGAATGAATTGAAAGGAGAGAGTGCTGGCCCGAAATCCCGAAGCCCTTCCACACGTGCCCGAATGGCAAATTGAATATTTCCAAACGGTCCGCCTTCACCGAAAACTTCGGAAAAAACTAAGCCATGATAGCCTTCAGATGGTTCGGAAAATTGAGGGTATTTTCCATTGCCCCAATTGTAGTTTCCGCCGTCGACGATGACACCACCAATGCTTGTACCATGTCCACCGATCCATTTAGTAGCCGATTCAACCACCACATTCGCACCATACTCCAAAGGTTTAAATAAATATCCCCCAGCTCCAAAAGTATTATCGACGATTAACGGTAAGTCATATTTTTTTGCTACTGCAGCAATTTTCTCAAAGTCTGGAATATTGAAACTTGGGTTTCCAATTGTTTCAACATAGATGGCCTTTGTTTTATCATCAATGAGGGCTTCAATTTTATCTGCCTCGGCGTCCGTTGCAAATCGAGCTTCGATGCCCAGACGTTTAAAAGAAACTTTAAACTGGTTGAATGTACCGCCGTATAAGTTGGATCCGGCAACAAAATTGTCACCACTTTCCAAGATATTATTTAATGCAATAAACTGTGCCGCCTGGCCAGATGCAACAGCAACAGCCGCGACTCCACCTTCAAGTGCCGCAATACGTTGTTCGAAAACATCCGTGGTAGGATTCATAATCCGTGTATAAATATTGCCGAACTGCTTTAATGCAAATAAGTTTGCGCCGTGTTCGGCATTTTCAAATACAAAAGATGTTGTTTGATATATAGGAACTGCTCTAGATCCCGTAGTAGGGTCAGCGACTTGGCCAGCGTGAACCTGAAGAGTTTCGAATTTTAAATTTTTGTTTGAAGACATAATATATCAGATTTTAAGGGTTCAAAAAGAAATTGCTAAGTAAAAAGAGAAGCATACACACCTCCTTGAAGGGTCTGTTAAATCTTTATCCAAGAAAAAGGAAATGATTCTTAACAAGCGTGGAAGTGCATATGCGTACGCATTCGCATCAATACAGTTGTATGATGGCTTACACTTTCGCTTATCGTGCGGCTCACTTGTGTTGAACCTGAATTTTTAATGGACTTCAGTAGTTTAATAATCATTGTCTTATGTTATTTATATGCTCCAAAACGATATTGTTTTGGACAGGAATTGGCACCTTTTCAAACAAATTGAAGGTTGCCAGTGGGTCATTGAGCCAGTCTCTCGCCACTTCTTTATAAATCAAGACCTACTGATTAAGGGAGGTGTTGATTAGAAATCTTCTTTCGAAGACGATACAAATATAAACTCTTTTTTTATTAAAGCAAAAGAAAAGCTGTTTTTTAGTTAAAGGAATTTTGAATAACATACCGATCGGATCGCATATTGTCCGATGAAACTTGATAAGTAACTGCCAATCGGGTATTATGATTTCTTTAAGTTGATCCGTTCTGCAATTTGATTTAAATCTGTTAAAAGAGGTTTAAGTGCATCAATTCTACTATGGATATCATACGTCAGGTGGTGATTCGTCTTTTTGTTTAACGATAGCGAAAGACCCACCAAATGGGAGTTGACCTGATAAGAGAGTGCCTGAAAATGGTGGATATGTGACCAATCCATCCATTTGTGTTCGGGTTCTTTTTTCATTTGATTGATAGCGTCTGAAAATAGCGCCATGGCAGTCTGCGCTTTTTTTCTAGCCAGTCGTATATCAAACGAACTTTGTCTCTCGTCCGACAGACGGTTATTGATGATCTGGAAATAATGTTCGTTGTAAAGGGATACTTCTTTTGCCAGCTGAACCATGCCTGTGCTCTGGCGTACGGGGATCAAGAAATAACCTGCTATAGCCAAGAATGCTCCAATGAGTGTGAAAAGTATTCGGCTGCCTAAAATGAGATTGATATTGCCTTCAAACAAATTGAGCGCAATTACAATTCCCAAGGTAATAAAGATGACACTGACCATATAATTAGATCGATTGAATAAAAAGAATCCGAAAAGACCTAATGCAGCTATGGTAAGAAGAGCCGGGAGAAAATGAATAGCAATTAAGCAGAATATGCCAACGATTATACCCGAGAATGTGCCTACAATACGCTCTATATTACGCTTTTTTGTCATTGAAAATGCTGGTCTGGCAACAATAGCGATCGTCAGTAAGATCCAATAGGTATATTTAAAATCCAAAAATAAAATACCGATCAATGCGCCTGTTCCAAAAAGAAGAGCCATCCGAACGGCAAATCGAAAAAGCGGGTTATTCAGATGGAGTTTACTTTTTAGATCAGCAAGATTGCGCAAAGGTCGATTGATAAATTGTTGGTACTCACTGCTGTCAATCTTATCCTGGATTTCCTGATTTTGATAAAAAGCCACCTGAATTCGGTTGAGCACTTCAATAATTGCTTCGATGTTGCTTATGATCGAACATAATATACTTTTTGCTTGACCGGCCTGCTCTTCTTGAATTTCTTTTAAATCCTGTAAGAGGGCATTAATTTTAAAGTTATTGTGATATAATTGATGTGCATACCGAAACCTCTTGTTAGGTTGTGAAAAGCTATCAATTTCTAAAGCTAATAATTTGATTGTTTGACGGATTAAAGGGAGGCTGCCCGTGTCTGCAAGGTTTTTGCGAATCGCATCATAGTCGTGATCAAGTGCAATAATTAACTCATGGAGGTCAATTAACCCATAAACTTGACTGAGCCAATAATTGCTTTTATGCCACTGTTGGCTTATGATTTTTTTTTCTCGAAAAAGAAGGGACCTGATTTGTTCCTGCTGTTCGCTGATCTGGCCATGAATTTTGCCTACGCGACTGTACGTTATATTCAAAGGAATATCGGGATCGTAAGACTGGGATCGTATCAATAGAAATTGGGATAATCCATGAAAACCATTGGCCATCGCATGTTTTAGCGAGCGATAAGGTTGTATATAGGCCTGTAAAAGGCTAAAAAAGTAATATATAATGGATCCTGTTGTAATCTGTAAACTAACTGCAAGGGGGTGTTGCGGGGCCATTCCGATCACAAAACTCATGAGAATCAATGTCATGTTTCCAATTGCAGCATAACGAGCTCCAAAAATACCGTATAACGTACATATAAAACCGGCCGCCGCTAGCAATATAACCAAGGGCCAATGATACGGAAATACAATCGCTGTAAACAATGATGCAACGAAAAAGGTGGGAATACATACGAGAGCAGAAGAAAGTTTATCCTTTCTGTTTCCAGGAGGATCTGTGAGTGTTGTTAATAACGATCCGACACCGATTCCAATTGCCGTGCTCGCTTGCGCTCCCAATAAGTAGATCGCTAAACTTGGCAAGATGCTGATGGAAACATTACGTAATGCGTCTCCAGAATGCTCGCCATGCATAAATCGTATCATAAGGATATAAATACGGTAGAATCTTTTCTTCAATGATACAGTGCTCATTAATCAGTTTACTAATTTTCTGTGTAAAAATACAAATATTATGCTTAATATTTTTTGTGTACAATTTATTTGTTTTGATTTTTGTTTATTTTTTGAATTTTTATTTTGATTCGATGTGCTTTTCTTGCGCTGTGCTTTTTGGAGATTCAAGATTAGCTGGGATGATTGTATCGGCTTTAGCATCGATCAGTGAGGGATATGGTTTACCGATGTTATTTGGTTGTCTACCGAGTGAATCGGACGATCTATCTATTTCTACTAGTCAACGTGTAATGAATACACGAGGTTTGTTGTCATTATTATGAAGTTGACTATCTAATCGATAGCCTAAAGAAATTACATTATGAAACCACAAAAAATTAAATTGCTCTTATTTTCTCTTATTTTATTCCTGTTTTCTATTGCCGGACCCGTTTCAGCACAGTCTGACGGCGGAAGATTACGTACAGTCGTTGTTGGACAAGACAACCAGCCTATTGTGGCTGCAAATATTTCACTATTTCGGAAGCCCAATGATATCTTGTTAAAAGGAACTTTATCCAACGAAAATGGAGAAATTGTGTTATCTGCGATTCCCGAGGGCAAGTATAGCCTACAGGTGTCCACGGTAGGGTATGCTATTTATCGTTCTGCTGAAATGGTTGTAAGTACGGGAGATCTCAAGGTGCTGGATACGATTCGTTTACAAATGGAAAGTAAAGTGTTGAGTGAGGCACAGGTGATCGGTAAGAAGCCATTGATTGAAAGTCATCTCGATAAAGTTGTCCTCAATGTCGAAAACAGTATTTTGGCAACAGGGAATAATGCATTGGAGCTCCTGCAGAAGGTTCCAGGAGTAACTTTAGACAACAAAAAGATCAATCTACGTGGAAAAAGTAATGTGATTATCATGATTGATGGTAAGCCTACTTGTCTTTCTGCTGATGAAGTATCGCGATTATTGGAAAATACGGCTTCCAATGCAATAGCGTCGATCGAAGTACTGACCAATCCACCCGCAAAATACGATGCCGCAGGGAATGCAGGAATTATTAATATTAAGACAAAGAAGAATACGCAATTTGGAAGTAATGTTAGTTTCAACCTCAATTTAGGGCAGGGTAAATATACAAAGGCGGATGGTGGTTTTTTAATAAACCATCGTAACAATTGGGTGAACTTATTTTCTTCCTATAACTACGCAAATGCCTTAGGATTTAATGATTTAGATATCGATAGGGCTGTAGATACCAAAACCGGGACGACTTTTTTTAATTCGGATTCTTATTCGAAATTCCGTTATCGAGGCCATAATTTCAAATTTGCGGCAGATTTTAACCTGGGGAAAGAGGAGGTCATTGGATTTGTGGTTAACGGTAACGTAAGTAATGGCCATTCAACACGCGAGGGAAGCAATCTGATCGCCTCTCAAAAAGGAAAGCTTGATTCGATTGTATTAGGAAGCAATTTGTCAGATTTTAAATACCATTACCTCACTTATAATCTTAACTATAAAAAGACATTTGATACCTTAGGGACTGAATTGACCGCTAATGGGGATTATTCATATTCGAAAAATAATGACAATAGCACTGTTGGAAACCGTTTTTTTGACGCAAATTGGGCGGAATTTAAATCACCGAATATTTTCCGGAATGACATGCTTTCTAAGACAAAAATATTAGTTTTTAAAACCGATTTTGCGCATCCTTTTAATAAAACGACGAAACTTGAGGCGGGCCTAAAATATAGCCGCGTAAAAACAGATAATAATTTGTTGTATGAAGATCAGGATCAGCAAGGCGAGTTTGTGCAAAATAATGGTCAAAGTAATCAGTTTTTGTATAATGAAAATATAGCTGCAGCTTATTTCAGCCTAAATAAATCGTTCGGAAAGTTTTCGGTACAAACTGGACTACGTGTTGAAAATACGAGCTCCCTGGGAAATTCAGTTACGCTAGGGCAACAAACAAAACGGACCTATACCGATTTTTTCCCATCCATATTTGTACAGCAACAGATTAATGATAATCACAAGCTTGGTGCGAGTTATAGCAGGCGTATTGACCGCCCTGATTATGGGTCATTGAATCCCTTTGTGTATTATTTGGATCAATACACGTATCAGTATGGCAACCCTTATTTAAATCCACAATATACTAATTCGTATGAAGTAAATTATACTTTTAAAGATCGCTATTTATTGAGTTTGGGCTACAAGAGGACCAACGATGCCATCACCCAGGTCATAGAAAGCAATTCGGAGACCAAAGCTATTGCACAGACAGACCGAAACCTGGCTTATTTTGATTATTACAACATGAATGTCAATATACCAGTTAAGCTTTTTAAATGGTGGAGTATTTCTAACAATGCCAGCGCTTTTTATAATAAGTTTAGTTTTGATGAGCACTCCGGAGCGCAACGCCAATTGGAAAAGTTATCTTTCCAGGTAAGTTCCAATCATGATATTCGAATTGGGGAAACAACAAATCTGGAGCTGACAGCCAATTATTTTTCGCCAGCAGTTTATGGGGTATTTAGTTTTCAGTCTTACTATGGTATCGATCTAGGGGCTGGAAAAACATTTCTCGACAAAAAATTGAATGTGAAGTTGGCTGTAAATGATGTGTTGAATACAAGAGGTCAGCGCAGATTGTCGAGTTATCAGGAAAATGGATACTATCGTATACGAAATGGATATGATAGTCGGGTTATCCGATTGTCAGTTTCTTATCGTTTTGGTAATATGAATATTAAGTCAGTCAATAAGAAGGCTGGTAATAATGATGAAGATAATCGATTAAAAAAATAGGAGCTACTGTTGTATGGGGAGAGAAGGAGCGAGAGATAGCGAACGTTTCCCTAAAACAAAAAGAGCCTGCGATATCGCAGGCTCTTTTTGTTTTAGGGAAGTTATCTTAACTTAAAAATAAGATCTCTCTCAATTTTGGAAGAGGCCATTTTTTGTCATCAACAATTTTCTCCAATTTGTTGACATGATAACGGATCACATCGAAATATGGTTTAACCGATTCATCGTAAGCGATTGATCTTTCACGTACGTCATCAATTTGGTTTGCTTTTTTACGTTCCTGACGCATTGCTTCAGCTTGCTCCAGAATGGTATTTACGTGTGTTGAAATACGTTCTACAAAGTTCAATTGAGAGCTGAATGCTGCCTGCGCTAGACCAAGGTCTTTTAATCCTTTGACGTTTTCAATCAATTCGTTTTGATAAATGAAACATGCAGGAGCAATTTGGTTGTTAACCATCTCTTCGATGACACGTGCCTCAATCTGTAATTTTTTATAGAAGTTTTCAAGCAAGATTTCGTGGCGAGCTTCTGATTCACGTTTGGTATAAATACCTAGTGATTCAAACAGGGCTAAAGATTCTTCTTTTACATAAACATCTAATGCTTTAGGCGTAGATTTGATGTTAGAAAGACCACGTGCCTCAGCTTCTTTTTCCCACTCTTCGCTATATCCATTGCCTTCGAAACGGATTGCTTTTGAATCTTTGATGTATTTGCGGACAACATTTAAGATCGCAAGATCCTTTTTAATGCCTTTTTTGATTTGTTTATCTACTTCCGTTTTGAACTCGATCAATTGTGCTGCAACGATTGCATTCAACACGGTCATCGGTAAAGCAGAGTTTGCAGAAGAACCAACAGCACGGAATTCAAACTTGTTACCAGTAAAAGCAAATGGTGAGGTACGGTTCCGGTCTGTATTGTCCAATTTTAACTCAGGAACTTTAGGGATACCATGCCATAAGTTTGCCTCTGCTTTTACTTTTTTAGCAACACGAGCAGATTCAACTTCTTCCAAAAGCTCATCCAATTGAGAACCTAAGAAAATTGAAATAATTGCTGGTGGAGCCTCATTTGCACCTAGGCGGTGATCGTTGCTTGCACTAGCGATAGAAGCGCGCATCAAATCAGCATATTCATAAACAGCTTTAATGGTGTTGACAAAGAAAGTCAAGAACATCAAATTGTTTTTAGGCGTTTTTCCAGGAGATAATAAATTTACACCGGTATTTGTGATTAAAGACCAGTTGTTGTGTTTACCAGATCCGTTGACACCGGAGTATGGTTTTTCATGCAACAATACTTTGAAGTTGTGTCTTAAAGCAACTTGTTCCATGACATTCATCAACAATTGGTTGTGATCGATAGCCAAGTTGATTTCTTCGTACATTGGAGCACATTCAAATTGAGAAGGTGCAACTTCGTTGTGACGAGTCTTTAAAGGAATACCTAATTTTAAAGCCTCATTTTCCAAATCCACCATGTAAGCTAATACGCGCTCTGGAATAGCACCAAAATAGTGGTCTTCCAATTGTTGGCCTTTTGCCGACATATGGCCAAATAACGTACGGCCAGTTAACTGAAGATCTGGACGAGCATTATATAAGGAAAGGTCAACCAAGAAATACTCTTGTTCAATACCAAGAGAAGCGTTTACTTTAGTGACCGATTTATCAAAATATTGAGCAACATCTGTTGCAGCTTTATCTACTGCGTTGATCGCTTTCAATAAAGGAGCTTTATAGTCTAATGATTCACCCGTATAGGAAACAAAAACTGTTGGAATACATAATGTTTTACCAGCGCCTGTTTCGTAAATGAAGGCAGGAGAAGATGGATCCCAAGCTGTATAACCTCTAGCTTCGAACGTATTACGGATACCACCATTTGGGAAAGAAGATGCATCGGGTTCTTGTTGAACTAATGCGTCAGCTGTAAATTTTTCAATTGCTTCACCGTTTTCGTCTGGCTCAAAAAAAGCATCATGTTTTTCAGCAGTCGAACCTGTCAGCGGTTGAAACCAGTGTGTGTAGTGAGAAACGCCGTGGTTAAGTGCCCAAGTTTTCATGGCCTGTGAAATGTGTTCAGCCAAATCTCTTGAAATAATCTGTCCCTCTTCAATGGATGCAACTAACTCCTTGTATGAATTTTTAGGAAGGTAGTCTTTCATTTTGTTTACGGAAAAAACATTCTTTCCGTAGATGTCAGTTGCTTTTTTAGTTTCAACTTTTTCAAATGAAGCAATTTGGCGTGAGCCTGCTGCTTCTACTGCTTTGAATCTTAGGTTCGACATTTGTATTTTGTAGTTAAATTACAGTTTTGTTGATTTTGTTTTTCAAAAATATTGTGTTTTTATTGAAAACTGAAATTTTTTTTGATGTTTTTTGTGAAATAATTCAAAAATTATGGTTTTTGGCTAATAAAAAAGGTGCGATTTGTATAAATCACACCTTTTTTATTGTTTTGTATTACAATTCGAATCCCCAGTCTATTCCTTTTTCGGTGGCAGGTACTCCTTTCTTCATCCAAGCAGGGGCGGGGGCACCTTTTAGGAAATGATCGAAGAATTGCTGTTCCCGAATTTGTATATCCTTGCGGTTTTGTCGGAGTATGAGGTTATGTTCGTCACCATTATAATTCAGCATCCATACAGGTTTGTTTAATCGGCGCAATGCAGTAAACATTTCAATGCCTTGATACCATGGCACGGCCCCATCATTGTCATTGGCCATAATGACAACAGGAGTTTTAACTTTATCTAAATGGAATAAAGGTGAATTTTCGATGTACAGTTCCGGAGCTTCCCATAGCGTTTTTCCGATGCGGCTCTGTGTATGTTCGTATTGGAATTGACGCGACATACCGGTCTGCCAGCGTATTCCGCCATAGGCAGATGTCATGTTGACAACAGGAGCACCAGTCCAAGCTGCAGCATACATATTGGTCCGTGTAATGAGGTGAGCAACTTGATAGCCGCCCCAACTTTGACCTTGTATTCCCATCTTCGTACTATCAACCCAGGCATTCTGAGCGAGGTATCTCATCCCCGAATTGATGTATTCTTCAGCTGATTGACCAGGGTGACCTGTTTTGTAGCTTATATTTGGTGCAAATACAAGGTATTCGTTACTTACAAAATAGGGGATGTTCAAACGTGATGGCGTAGGAGCAGGAGGTTGATATGTATATAATCCATCGGAAAGCTTTTCATAGAAATAAGCTATAATGGGATATTTTTTTGCAGGATCAAAATTTTCTGGTTTATAAAGAATTCCCTCAGCCTGATTTCCTTCAGGCGTTGTCCAATGAACAAGTTCTGCTGTACCCCAATTGTAATTAGCCTGTTGGGGGTTAATATTGGATAGCTGTAATTCGTCTTTGAACTTGATGGTATTGGTATAGATATTAGGTGAATTCATATAATCCTCTTTACTGTACAGGATCGTTTGTTGATCTGCAGAAGAGCTGATATTCTTGAACGCTTTTGCCTCTACCAAAAGACTTTTAGGATCGCTATGCTGTCCCTTGAACTGGTAGAAACCAGACTCTTTGGTTTTATTGTCAAAAGACGTTAGAAAACCACCCTTTTTATAGTCGAGTGTTGTGGCTTGTTCGCGATCCTCTTCTCTTTTTAAAGGCAAGTAGCGGAAAGTTGTCTGTGATGCAGCTCCATAGCCGTTCGTCAAGATGGATTTGCTGGAACCGTCCAAGTTAAAATACCAGATATCATATCTCGAATTGACGTAAATCCCTTTAAAGTCTGGGCTCCATGCTGCCATGCCGTATCCTTGTGCGGAGGTAGGCATATCATTTTCTTCGTCCGCAAAGGATGCAGGTATACCGTCGTTTAGAACTGTCTTTTTCTTTGAACTAACCTGATAGGAATTCCAGGTTCCTTTATCTTGGTCGAAATATACGATGTATTTTGCGTCAGGACTTAAGATTGCATTTCCCGAAAAGTCTGAAAGGATTAACTCTTTATTTCCTGTTTTTGTCGAAACCAGATAGATGTCATCTCTTGTTCTACCTTCCCATTGGCTTGCGATGCGCTTGCCAAAATCAGTACGCGCTAAGATATACTCTTCATTTCCGTCCGGTGTAAGTGCGGTGGAGTTGAATGTTTGATCCGTCAGGGGGATAATTTTACGGTTGTATTTGGGGTAGGTGACCGCTAAGAAGTTTCTTGCAAGGTCTTTCTTTAAATTGACCAACTGCATGGGTTGTAAATAATCGTCTTGCCAGTTCCAAACGTCTACTTTAGCATGCTCAAAATCAACCAAAGTGGTGTCTTTGACACGCGGTATTGGTGCTATGCCGAAAAATAACTTCTCTCCATTTTTGCTGAAACGGATATTCCCATCTCCACTAACGGCCCAGTTTTTAGGTATACCATTGCTGGTTTTTGTTGCGAGGTATTGGGCTGTATCTATACCATTTGTATAGTAATATAAATTATAGTTTTTTAGCAATGCTTTTTCATTGGAGAGGTCTCCTAGGTAAGCGAGCTGATTGCCTGATTCATCAAATTTGAAATTTTTATAATTGCCCTTTCCATTTGATATCTTTTTGAGCTTTTTAGTTGCTATTTCGTAGAGGTAGACTCCAGAATCTTTTGACAGGCTATCTTTAGAATCTGTTTTTTTTGAAAAAACAATTTTTGATCCGTTTTTATTCCATTCGTATTGGTCTACGGATGAAAATTGTACCGAATCACCAGAATTTAAATCATATAAAGCAAGAGTTGCAACCGTTTTTTTCTTTTTATCGCTGCTTTTCTTTGCTGATGGGGCATCAGTGGCCGTCTTTGTTTCAGATTTTTCATTTATTTCCTTGTCGAAAAGAAAAGAAACGAAATTGTTGTTTTGATCGGCAATTTTGTAGGATTTTACCTGCGCAAATTTGACAAGGGATGAAGTCGTTAAATTGTAGATCGCCAATGAATCTTTTGGGAGTTCTTCGGCTTTCTTCTTTTTGATTTTGGCTTCGCGGGTTACGGCAAATGGCGCTTTTACCAAACTTAGCAGATGGTTTTCAGTATCTGTCAGTTTTCCATTATATCCGCGGGGAATTTGAATGAGTTCTTTGTTTTCTTTGGTTTTGAGAAAAAGCTGATTATCGCCTTCTTGTGGTACGACCTGGAACAGGACAAATTTTCCCGATTTACTGATATAGGGCGATGATACGCTTTGCCAACTATCATATACCGTATGATCCAATGGTTTCTTTTGTGCATGGGCAGCGAATGCTGCCAGAAAACAAAATGGAATACAGATAATTTTCTTATTCATATTTTAAACCTTTTTGTCGCAATTTATTCATAAAAAATAAATAAACATCGATTTTTTGGTATATTCATTGTTACGTAAACATAAAAAACTGGTTATGAAATCATCATCCGCTGTTATTATTTCGATTATAATGGGCGCTGTGCTCCTGCTTGGCACCTGGATATTGGGTACAGCTTATCGCTATAAGTTTAAATCCACGCAGACAATCACTGTTAATGGTAATGCCAAAAAAGATTTCGAATCCGATCTAGTCAAATGGAGTGCTACTTTTAGCCGAAAGAATTATGAATTGAGTGCCGCTTCAGCACAATTGGCCACTGATCGTGATTTGGTGCGGGATTTTTTAGTACAACAGGGGGTTAAAGCCGACGAGATCCGTTTCGAGGCCGTTAATATTGCCAAAGATTTCGAATATCATACAGATGGAAAGGGGAATGGTTATAATACTTTTTCCGGTTATACCTTATCGCAGGCCGTAAGTGTCGAATCAAAAGACTTAAATAAAGTGGACAATGCCTCACGAGAAATATCGACATTAATTTCCAAAGGGATAGAACTTAGCTCCAGCACCCCCAATTATTATTACTCCAAGCTAGAGGATCTGAAATTGGAACTTATTTCACAGGCTTCAAAAAATGCACATCAACGTGCAGACAATATTGCAAAGGAATCGAATGCCGGATTAGGTAATCTGGTAAAGGCCGATCTCGGAATTTTTCAGATAACAGGACAAAACGACAATGAAGAGTACTCTTCTGGCGGTGCATTTAATACAAGCTCGAGAAAAAAAACAGCTAATATCACGGTTAAAGCAAGTTTTTTGAGTAACTAATGAAAAATTATTCGACTGAATTTCAGTTCTATATTGGTTTTCATTGAAAATTTGTTCAAAAAGTTTTCTCCTTTTCAATAAAAAACCTACTTTTGCATCATCCCAAACGGATATGCCCGGATGGCGGAATTGGTAGACGCGCTGGTCTCAAACACCAGTGGGAAACCGTGCCGGTTCGACTCCGGCTCCGGGTACTAAAAGCCTCTTTACTTACTGTAAAGAGGCTTTTTTTGTGCGCCTATGTTGCATCTGACCTGAAGATTGCGGATCATAGGATCATGTACAAAAGTTGGGATCATGGGATCATACCGAAAGTTTGGGGGGTAATCATTTTTAAGCATACAATTTCATCACTCTGTACAGGAAGAATGTTGTATCCCTTACTCCACGGAAGACGCTCCTGAAAGCTTTGAGTTTTGCATTGAAGGACTCTGCGGATGCATTGGTGCTTCTATTGTCGAAGTAGTGGAGAATGTATTGATGATGTGCTGCAATGGATCTTGCGACACTCTCGAATGAAGCAATACCCGCGTTCTCAACCTGGTTGTGCCACAGTCCTAACTTTGTGAAAGCAACTTTTTTATCCCTGCATTTATTGAAGATGTCACCTAAGGCAACTCCAAGATCATAAGCCTGTTTTAGCTTGGGAAACCTGATGAACAGCAGTTCTGCACGGCGTTTTTGGCTTTCCGACCATCGACTTGGATGCTTGAACAGGAGGTGTCTCGACCTAGCTAATAGCTGTTTGAGCGTATCACCATTAGGCAACAACTCGGGGTCATATGGGATACCCCGTTTTCGCGATTCCATTATTTTTTTGCTTTCTGCATCTAAGACTTCCCATCGGTATTTGATACGGAGTTCCTGAACAGCATCATAAGCAAGTTTTTGTACATGAAACCGATCGATAACCCTTCTGGCATTTCTGAAACACCTACGGATAGCCTTTGCCATATTGGGGGCCATATCCATCGTTACTTCCCTAACTTTGTTCCTTAGTTTAAGTGGAATGCGCTCTAATACAGCAATAATATCTTCCGCCTTTGTCCCTCTTATGGTAGCCAATATGGTTCCCTTCCTGCCCTTTGCTGATTTACTGCTTACGATCGTGTAAAGTTCACCGTTGCTAAAGCTGGTCTCATCGATGCTCAGGTGTTCCGATATGTTATCAGGAAAAAGGGTCCATTGCTCTGCGTGTGGCTTTTGGTCCCAGTCCTGGAAGTCACTGAGATGGTTCTTGTATTGATCCTGTAGTTGCTTACCGTCCATTTGGAAGAACAGACCTACCAATTGGGCGCTTACAGGATGATTATCCAAATATCTTCTTTAAAAAAAGCCCGAATTCCGTAGTCATTCGAGCACCCTCACGCACCAGATTCCAATCTCTTGTGATGATCTCTCCGGTATCCAGGACCGTCCAGCGACGACGGCGGATATGTAGCGTAACTTTCTGGCCTCGAATGGGAAAGTCTGAAATCTCAGTGGAAGGCATGAAGCCCTTTGACTCCAACTTGCTGTTCTGATAGCCTGTCGGAGCAATATTAAGCTCATCTAAATAAATGTGGAGCTGATTGTCAACCTGATCGACTTCTAAAATCTGAAAGTATTCCAATAGCCCTTCGGGCATCAATAGGGACAGTAATTTACGTTCGGCTTCTTGCAAGGGATATCTGTATTAAGGATGCTAAACTAAGAAATTTTTGACATTCCCCCCAAGAATTCAGCTTGATCCGGATCGGATCATACCGAAAGTTTGGGGGGTAATCATTTTTAAGCATACAATTTCATCACTCTGTACAGGAAGAATGTTGTATCCCTTACTCCACGGAAGACGCTCCTGAAAGCTTTGAGTTTTGCATTGAAGGACTTTGCGGATGCATTGGTGCTTCTATTGTCGAAGTAGTGGAGAATGTATTGATGATGTGCTGCAATGGATCTTGCGACACTCTCGAATGAAGCAATACCCGCGTTCTCAACCTGGTTGTGCCACAGTCCTAACTTTGTGAAAGCAACTTTTTTATCCCTGCATTTATTGAAGATGTCACCTAAGGCAACTCCAAGATCATAAGCCTGTTTTAGCTTGGGAAACCTGATGAACAGCAGTTCTGCACGGCGTTTTTGGCTTTCCGACCATCGACTTGGATGCTTGAACAGGAGGTGTCTCGACCTAGCTAATAGCTGTTTGAGCGTATCACCATTAGGCAACAACTCGGGGTCATATGGGATACCCCGTTTTCGCGATTCCATTATTTTTTTGCTTTCTGCATCTAAGACTTCCCATCGGTATTTGATACGGAGTTCCTGAACAGCATCATAAGCAAGTTTTTGTACATGAAACCGATCGATAACCCTTCTGGCATTTCTGAAACACCTACGGATAGCCTTTGCCATATTGGGGGCCATATCCATCGTTACTTCCCTAACTTTGTTCCTTAGTTTAAGTGGAATGCGCTCTAATACAGCAATAATATCTTCCGCCTTTGTCCCTCTTATGGTAGCCAATATGGTTCCCTTCCTGCCCTTTGCTGATTTACTGCTTACGATCGTGTAAAGTTCACCGTTGCTAAAGCTGGTCTCATCGATGCTCAGGTGTTCCGATATGTTATCAGGAAAAAGGGTCCATTGCTCTGCGTGTGGCTTTTGGTCCCAGTCCTGGAAGTCACTGAGATGGTTCTTGTATTGATCCTGTAGTTGCTTACCGTCCATTTGGAAGAACAGACCTACCAATTGGGCGCTTACAGGATGATTATCCAAATATCTTCTTTAAAAAAAGCCCGAATTCCGTAGTCATTCGAGCACCCTCACGCACCAGATTCCAATCTCTTGTGATGATCTCTCCGGTATCCAGGACCGTCCAGCGACGACGGCGGATATGTAGCGTAACTTTCTGGCCTCGAATGGGAAAGTCTGAAATCTCAGTGGAAGGCATGAAGCCCTTTGACTCCAACTTGCTGTTCTGATAGCCTGTCGGAGCAATATTAAGCTCATCTAAATAAATGTGGAGCTGATTGTCAACCTGATCGACTTCTAAAATCTGAAAGTATTCCAATAGCCCTTCGGGCATCAATAGGGACAGTAATTTACGTTCGGCTTCTTGCAAGGGATATCTGTATTAAGGATGCTAAACTAAGAAATTTTTGACATTCCCCCCAAGAATTCAGCTTGATCCCAAGTTCCGGATTATAACTAATCAAGGTAGGTACTAAAACAGATACATCCTAATATCAATTTATATCTAATAACAATTTTCAATCAATCTTTAGACAGTGATCATTCAGTGCTTATTCAATTTGCACTGAATGATCACTGAACAATCACTGAACGAGCACTGAGCAAGCACTGAATAAGCACTGTCTTAAGATCTAATTTGGTCACTACTTGATTCTAAGTTGCTGCAGCTATTGCTTGTTCTTTGCTGTTTCTTCGCTTATTGTAGCTACTTTCATTAGACCTTCCTCGGTATTCGTTTGCCGTTTCTTTGCCGTTTCTTTGGTGTTTCTTTGGTATTTTAACAATAAAACAGCAATAAAACAGCAAAGAAATAGCACAGAAACGGTAAAGTAGGTGTAATCTTGAACCAGACTTGTAGATAAGAAGGATAAATTAACTACCGTCGAAATGGCAATAAGAAATGGGCTTTTTTTTATAAACGTTCTTTAATCTGAATATTCTTGTTTAAATTGGAAATACCAAATATAAACTTGGATGAAAACAGTTTTTTTATCGCTGGCACTGCTGTGTTTTTTCATTACTCATGGGCAAGTGGGGTTTGTCTTAAACGGAAAAAAGAATGTTAAAATTCCTTTTCTTTTCGTACATAACCTGGTGATTATACCTGTACAGGTAAATGGATATATGATGAACTTCCTGTTGGATACGGGGGTTAAAGAAACCATGATATTTGGCGAAACATTAAAGTCAATTGATAGCGCTGTTTTTGTTAATAAATTTCAGGGACTGGGCAGGGAAGAGGGGTTGGATGGCTATTTATCCATACATAATCAGGTGAATATTGCTGGGGTATATGAAGATTTAGACCAACCGATCTATATTCTTCAAAATGCGCATATTGATATCTCTACCCGGATAGGCGTGGAAGTTAATGGAATTATGGGAAGTCGCTTTTTTGAAAACCAAATGATGGAAATGGATTTTCAAAAACATCGTATTACCTTATATGCCAAGGCGAACCGGCCCAAGGGACTTGACAAGATGCAGCGTTTGCCGCTGGATATTTTAAATAGTCGTCCCTATACTTCGGTTGCTTTTAAACAGGGGGATGTTTCTATTGATGGTCGTGTATTGATCGATATGGGAAATAGCGATGCTTTGATGCTTATTCCTTCTAAATTAAACAATTTTGATATTAAACCCCCATTTATCGATGACTACATAGGGCAGGGGTTTAACGGTGAGATTTATGGAAAGAGAAATCGAATCCGATCGCTCGAACTTGGGCCATTTACAATGAATTACCCGCTTGTGGCATATCCTGAGCTGAGCTCGTTACAGCATGCAACATTTGTAAGTGGTAGGATAGGTTCCATTGGCAACGAGTTGTTGCGCCGATTTAAAGTCGTATTTGATTATCCCAACAAGTCGATATATCTTCATAAGAATAAAGATTTTGACCGCTTTTATTATCTGAATATGAGTGGCTTGGAGATTATACATGATGGCATTAAATACGAAAAAGAAGAAATACCCGTCGTTTTGCAAAAAGATGGTGGTACAGAGGTAAGAATGGGTAACAGCGTACAGTATCGCTTTGTACTTCGAAATATGTACAAAATTGCGACCGTTCGTGATGCTTCGCCTGCGGCAATCGCAGGACTAATGCCTGGAGATAAGGTTGTACGGATCAATGGTAGAGCTGCATCGTCATTTTCCCTGGAGTCAATTCACAATCTTTTTAAATCAGAAGAGGGAAAGGAAATGCATTTTCGAGTGACCAGAGGCGAGAAAACACTCGATTTTAAATTTGTGTTAAAGGATCCGCTTCCATTTAACTCGGATTAAATTTTTGCGAATTTTTCCATTTTAAACTGAACTTGCTTATATTTGCACTTGATAATACTATTTTAATAATTTATACACGAAAAGATATGTTGGTCGCTAGAATAATAACACAGCAAGCTTTTAAGGCAAATGGATTTGCCGAAAGCAATCTTCGTGCTTTTCGTCCTATTTAAGATATTCTTCGAAATAGGAGCGCATCGTGTCTGTTCAATCCGCTGGAGTGAATAATCAGGTCGCTTTACTTCTTTTGAAAAACCAATTTATACAGATGAAAAAGCCGAAGTTCATTCGGGCTTTTTAATTTTCCGGATTTTCGTTTCTATTTAGCTATTCAAAGCTCTTCAGGGCTGCAGCGTTTTTGAAAAACAGGTGCGTTCGACTCTATAGGAGTAATTGACTGTGCATTAAGAAAAAATGCTTAATAGAATCGTAATCCCCAAAAGAATATTCCCGAAATTTTTTCAAAAAGGCTGCCGATTTCCAAGAGGAAATTGATGGCTAATTATTTATATTTTTTATAAAGATGGGAAGTAAATTAGCGGGAAAAGATCTAGTAAAAATAGGTTTTCCACAAAATAATATAGTTAATACAGCTTTAGGGCTGATCACAAGGTATCGAAAGAAGGAAAATAAAGAAAACATTCTTCTTGAACTTACTGAATTGATAGAAGCTCCGGAGCGATTTATGGGGCATAAAATATGGGGAAAGGTCTCTGAAGGACTTGTTAAACCTGTTGAAGTACGCATGCAGGAGCTTCATTCACATTGTGCTCCATTTAGCATATTTGGTGAAAATGAAATTGATGAGAAGGCAAAAAGACAGTTGTATGATGCACTGAGATTGCCTATTTCAAGGCAAGGTGCACTGATGCCGGATGCACATACAGGGTACGGACTTCCCATCGGCGGAGTACTGGCCACAGAAAATGCCGTTATACCGTATGGTGTAGGCGTAGATATTGGTTGTCGGATGAGCCTGTCGATATTCGATTTACCAGGCAGTTATTTCAAAGGAAGGGAATTCCAACTGAAAAATATATTGAAGGAAAATACCAAATTTGGTTTAAATGACACACATCGTGATAAGCATGACCATGTTGTTTTCAGTAGAACTGAATTTCAGGAAATCCCACTATTAAAATCCCTGTTGGGTAAAGCTTACAGACAATTTGGGACTTCTGGTAGTGGAAATCACTTTGTCGAATTGGGCATTGTTGAGCTTCAGACCGTGCGGGAGGAATGGGGGATAAATCCAGGACAGTACTTGGGGATCTTATCCCATAGTGGCTCTCGGGGTTTGGGGGCGAATATCGCTAAGCATTACACAAGCCTTGCGGCGCAACAATGTCCATTACCGCGTCATGTCCAACATTTGGCCTGGTTGGATTTAGCAAGCCAAGAAGGACAAGAATACTGGATGGCAATGAATTTGGCTGGAGAGTATGCCCAGGCCTGTCATGCAGACATCCACCGACGTTTGGCGAAAGCACTTGGCTGTAATCCCGTGGTAAAGATCGAAAATCATCATAATTTCGCATGGAAGGAATTTGTGAATGGGGAGGAATGCATCGTTCATCGGAAGGGAGCAACACCTGCAGGCAAGGGCGTGCTGGGGGTGATTCCCGGCTCGATGACAGCACCAGGGTTCATTGTGGAGGGAACGGGAAACCCCTTAAGTTTACAGTCTGCTTCCCATGGAGCGGGGCGTGTCATGTCGAGATCTGCCTGCAAAAATAATTTGACAAAAAGCGCTATGCTGAAAGATCTGGAAGTACATGGTGTGGAATTGATTGGCGGCGCATTGGATGAATCACCCCGTGCGTATAAAGATATTCATCGGGTGATGAAATTACAGCAGGAGTTGGTAACTGTTCTCGGAACGTTCAGTCCGAAGATTGTACGTATGGACAAATAAGGTTATGAATGAAAGGTATTTACAAATTTCTTCGGGACGAGGTCCTAAGGAATGTAATATGGCCGTTAGGTTGGTAGTCGACAGAATCTCTTCTGAATGTAGTAGAGTAGGAGTTGAGGTCACGGAAATAGAAAAAGAAGAAGTGGATGGACTTCCTTGTTCGTTAATCGTCAGATTGAGAGGAAAAGATATGGATCAATTGATTGATCATTGGATTGGTACAATCTGTTGGGTGTGTAAAAGCCCTTTTCGTCCTTTACACAAACGGAAGAATTGGTTTGTCGAAGTTAAAACGTATCATCCGGGTGAAAAGAAAAAGGTGTTGGATGTGAAGGATGTAAATTTCCAAACGATGCGAAGTAGCGGTGCAGGTGGACAGCATGTCAATAAAGTAAGTTCTGGCGTTAGAGCGACGCATGCTCCGACAGGGATAAGTGTTCAGGTGATGGATACGAGATCACAATTGCAGAATAAAGAGATCGCAATGCTGCGCTTGGCTGCACGTCTGCGGGATTTGGAAAGTGTTGAGTTAAATACAGCCAAAGAAGAAAAATGGAAAAACCAAATCGAGGTGGCGCGGGGACAGGCGAAACGGGTGTTTGTTGGACAGAAATTTATTGAAAATTAAGTAATTTGTATTGTTTTTACTGAAGCGAAAACCCTTGTCAATATGTTGGCAAGGGTTTGTTTTTTTAGTGGTATTGTCTTGTTTAATAGGTGCTTGTGGTTTGTTTGTTCAAGCTGGGTGATATGGGTTTATTGTTTGGAGGTTGTAATATTTTAACATTTGAGGTTAAAATATGGGTAATATTGGTCAATATCATAGCGAGCTCTGTTTTAACATTTGCATAAATTAGATTTTATAAAAGCATTTTAAACTAACTAACAGAGACTAGCTTATGAACAAAAGAAGTATTGCAATACTAGCATCCAATATACTAGTATGTTCTGCGCTTTATGCCCAAACAGCACTTAAAGGCAAAGTGTTGGATCAGGACGGCAAACCAATACCGGGAGTATCGGTAACCATTCGAGGCGGTGCCGGCACGCAGACAGGAATTGATGGTGGATTTTCATTAACATATACAGGTGGAGGAGTTTTAAATGTCACTGCAGTTGGTTACAAATCCAAGCAGTTTCAACTGAATAATCAAACGAATTTAAACGTTACATTAGAATCTTCAGCAGAGAATTTAGATGAAGTCGTGGTTACCGCATTAGGTATCACAAGAGAGAAAAAATCCCTGGGTTATGCCACGCAGGAGGTCAAAGCGAAAGAATTGACAGATGCCGGGCAACATAGCCTAACAGGAGCATTGGCGGGTAAAGTTGCAGGTGTACAGGTGAACCAATTTGGTGGAGCGATAGGTTCTTCAGCGCGTATTTCAATTCGTGGAAATACATCGTTGCAGGCAAATCAGCAGCCGCTTATTGTAGTGGACGGTATTCCTATTACAAATAATTCTCAGCGTAGTGGTGATAATACGTATACTGGGGTGGATTACGGTTCGGGTTTAAACGACATTAATCCAGATGATATCGAAAGCATCAACGTACTGAAAGGTGGGGCTGCAGCATTATATGGTATGCGTGCTGGTACAGGCGTTATTATGATTACGACAAAATCTGGAAAACGCGCCGAAAACGGAGTGCAGATTTCGTACGACGGAAATTTTTCCATCGACAGGGCGGCCAATTTACCGAAGTACCAAAATTTATACGGTCAGGGATCACGTGGGGATGAATACAGTTTTAAGAAATTTGGTGGAAATCTGTCCTATCAGGATTATGTAACGCAGAATTCATTCAGTTATGTTGATGGTACAGGAAACATTGGGGTTAATGATAATATCGATGAATCTTGGGGTCCTCGCATGGACATTGGCTTGTTGATACCACAGTTTAACAGTCCGGTTGTGAATGGTGTACGCCAGGCAACCCCATGGAATTCACATAAAAACAATGTTAGAGAGTTCTTTCAAACCGGTTTTTCTCAAAACCATAATGTTTCATTACTTTCCAAATCAGATCGATCGTCTACACGCGCATCTATTTCCTTTAGGGATCAAAAGGGAACGGTTCCCAATACAGATCAGAAAAAATATACCGCGCAGCTGAACAATGAATATAAGGTCAGTGATAAAGTATCTTATGATATCATGAGTAATTTTACGCGTACAGAAAGTAACAATTTGGTCACGCAGGGATATGATGCTGCCAATCCAATGAATGGCCTGATCTGGTTTGGCCGTCAGGTGGATATGCAGGACCTGAAAAAAAATTGGGATCAAAAAGATGCACAAGGGAATTATACCTATTACAATTGGAATTCCGCTTACCATATGAATCCTTTTTATACGATGCACGAATCGCGCAATGCAATGAAGATGAATCGTGTTTTCGGTAAGACCTCCTTATATTATCAACCTTTTGATTTTTTAAAATTCGAGGGGCGTGTAGGATTGGATTACTATAATACCCATATGTTTGAAACGACGTATTTTAACTTTGATAACCAAGATGGTAAGTTCAATGAAATAAAAAATAGCAATTCTGATTTTAATGCAGATTTTATTGCAAATTTTAATAAACAATTTGGCGATCTGAGTTTAACCGGTATTTTGGGTGCCAACTACCGGGATTATCAATTTGAAACAAATACAATAGGCGCAAAAGGATTAAATGTATTGGGTGTCTATACCATTTCGAATAAAATTGGTGATGCTTACACCTTTATGGACCATTCAAAAGGCCGCTCTAATTCGGTATATGGACAGGCTAATTTGGGCTGGAAAGATCAATTGTATTTAGATTTGACCGCACGGAACGACTGGTCTTCAACGTTAAAGAAATCCTTTTTCTATCCTTCGGCAAGTTTAAGCTGGATCCCAACAGCTTCATTTGAAGGTCTGAAAAGTGATTATTTGAATTTTTGGAAAATGCGATTTAATCTGGTGAAAGTGGGTAACGCTACACAACCTTATCAAAATGGAAACTATTATTATGCACAAACAGACGCTTATAATAACCTGGCGCAAATGTATAAAAGCATGGTCTATGCGATTGAAGGCCTAGAACCTGAAGCCATTACTTCTTATGAAATTGGTACTGAGCTGGGTTTATTCAAAGACCGTCTTCATTTGGACCTTACCTATTATCAAAAAGTAAATAAAAAACAATTACTTTCTGTACCTACCTCCAATGTGGTTGGGTTTAGCAGTATCTTCTTAAATGCCGGAGAAATTCGGAGCAAGGGGATTGAAGTTCAATTACGCGGTGATATCCTGAAGCGTGAAGATGGGTTAAATTGGACAACGACTGTCAACTTTTCAAAAGATAAAAATAAGATTATAGAACTTTACCCGGAATTAGGCTTGGATGATTTGAGGCAGGGTTGGACTTGGGGTATTTCCAATATGGCTTCTGTTGGGCATCCTTGGGGTAGTTTGGTAGGGCCAGGTTATGATCGTGTAACAGATGGACCGATGAAAGGTGCTATTAAAGTGGGTTCCAACGGTCTGGTTTCTACACCACTTGATGGTCAAGTGATTGGTAATGCTGTGCCGGACTTCTTGGCTTCGATGCGTAATGACTTCACCTTTAAAGATTTTAGATTCGGCTTTATGCTCGATTTCCGTAAGGGGGGAGATATTTGGTCACAAACAATGTCCCATGGTTATGCGACGGGTATAGCGGAAATTACTGCTGCAGATGGCATTCGTGAACGTGCTATTCTTGCCGGTCGTGACGTGATGAAAAACGAAAGGTTTGCAATGTCGGACGGAAAAGGAGGCTGGGTTGCAAATACCATTGAGACTTCAGCACAAGACTGGTATGAAAATGGAGGCATTGCCCAAATGTATGTTTTTGATGGTTCTTTTCTGAAATTAAGAGAGGCCTATATTTCTTATAATTTACCCAAACATTTGTATAGTAAAATAAAGGGGATTAAGCGTGCTAATATCTCTGTTACAGGAACCAATTTAGCGTTGCTTTGGGTGCATAAATCGAATACGATGCGATTAGATCCGGAAGGCGGAGGTGTATCTAGCGATTCTAGAGGTGTAGGATTTGAGCAAGCCAGTGTTCCAAACTCAAGAAGTATAGGTCTTAAACTTGGTTTTACATTTTAATCGACAGATAGAGTTTAAGATATAGAACCCTCAAAAAATTATGATTATGAATACTTTTATTAAAAAATTAAAATACACGCCTTTATTAGCCGTTCTTTTGGTGACAGGTTGTACCAAGAATTTTGAGAAAATTAATACCGATCCGGATGCATTAAATGATGTTCCACCACAAAATATGTTGGTCAACGTGATGCGAAATGCTGGAGACCAATTTGGTGGCGACGTTGATGGTTATGGTACATTTGCTGGATATATTGTCAAAATTCAATATCCCGATAACCTGAGTGGATTGATTCCGACAAATAATACTTATGGCAATCGTTGGGCCGCTTGTTATTATAATATCACCCAAATGAAAGACTTGCTTAAAAAGACAGATGATAAAGCTGAAGGGTATAAAAATACTAGGGCTATAGCAAGAATTTGGAATAACTATATGTGGTCCTATTTATTGGACGGATGGGGTGATATTCCATATTCAGAGGCATTTAAAGGTCGGCCAGAAGATGGTTCGGTATTGAAAGCCAAATACGATAAACAGGAGGACGTTTTTCCTGCAGTATTGGCGGATCTTAAATCCATTGCTGATGAGTTGGCCGCTGGTATTGGAACGGATGATGTTGGTAACTATGACGTGATCTATGGACAGGCTAATAGTGGTAGTCCAGATGTAAAAACACAAATGTTAAGGTGGCAGAAGTTTTGTAATTCGCTGCGCTTACGGATGGCAATACGTATTTCTTCTGTTGCCCCGGCTTTGGCTAAATCTACGATTGAAGAAATTGCTGGAAATAAGACGAAATATCCAATCATTGAAACCAATTCGGAAAGTTGTCAAATGTTTTTCCCTGGAACACTGCCCTATATGGAGCCTTGGTATGAGTCTGGTATTTACGGTAAACGCATCAATAACTGGGGAATGTTCGATATTTTTATCAATCATTTAACGGAAACGAACGACCCTCGGATTGAGTCGATCGCTCAGAAAAATAATGCCGGTAAATATGTTGGATTTGTTAATGGTTCGTTAACCAATCCTTCGCCATCAACGTCAATTTCATGGATTGGATTACATTACATCAATAATCCTGCTGGGGCAGTACCTTTTTATAAAGCCTGTGAAACTTATTATATGTTGGCGGAAGCCGCATTATTAGGTTATAATGTTGGAATTACGGCTAAAGCAGCCTATGAAACAGCCGTTAGGCTTTCTATGGAAGATAATGAGGTTGCTGAATCAGCTGTGAATGCTTATCTAGCCGGAGCGGGAAAATTTGATGGAACAAAGGATCGTATCTATTGGGATATGTGGGTCGCTTTATTTAAAGAAAATTTTGAAGCCTGGAGTTTGTATAGAAGGACGGGAATTCCTAGCACCAACTATCCTTCAAAAATTCAAAATTCAGCAACTCCACATACAGATCAACCATTTCGACTGCCTTATCCGAATAATGAATACCTATATAATACGGATAACGTTACAGCAGCAGCAGCAGGGACTATGGATTATAATTGGGGAAAACGCTTATGGTGGGCTAAAAATAACGGTAAAAACTAGTTTAAAATGCTTTATTGAGCGGGTATCGAAAGATCCCGCTTTTTTTTACTCGTTTAGATAACATTTTGCTACCCTTTGTAGCAAGGAGTCCTGTTAACATTTCGGATAGAGCCTCAACATCAAAAGCTGAGGCTTTTTAATTGATCATGTATCCTCCCTTAGAAAAAATAGTACACGGTTGTAAGGCCATTTAGCAGACTGAGGGGAAGCTTTACCACTGAAATAATTTATTTATAATTAATAGGGGCTATTACCGTATTTTCTTCTGTTATTGACCTTTAATGTAGAAAATAATTTGTTTTATTGCGGTGATAATTAGTATCTTTAAGAGGAAGGGCCTCAAAAGAATTCCTTCAGACTAAGTAAACTTAAGTAGTCGCTGTAACCTGCATCTAAAGGAGGTTATAGGGCTTGGAATTTCAAATTCGATATTATGATAAAATCCCCGGGCTTCCTTTTTAAGGAAGCGATCAAGAATGAAAAACCATTACAAATTGTTGGAGCGATTAATGCTAATCATGCGCTTTTGGCTGAGCAGGCTGGTTTTAAAGCTATTTATCTTTCTGGAGGCGGTGTTGCAGCAGGTTCACTTGGAATTCCAGATCTTGGGATTACAACACTTCAGGATGTTTTGATTGATGTGGATCGCATTACAAATGTGTGTAAGCTTCCTTTGCTGGTGGATATTGATACTGGCTTCGGTCCTTCGGCATTCAATGTGGCACGTACAATAAAGTCTTTAATTAAAGTGGGCGCGGCGGCAGTTCACATGGAGGATCAGGTGGGGGCTAAACGTTGTGGTCACCGGCCTGGGAAAGAGCTCGTCTCGCGATCTGAAATGGTTGACCGCCTAAAGGCGGCCGTGGATGCACGAACGGACGAGCATTTTGCCATTGGTGCACGTACGGATGCACTTGCTTCTGAAGGCCTTGAACTTGCTTTGGAAAGAGCGGTGGCTTATAAAGAAGCTGGAGCGGACTTTATTTTTGCTGAAGCAGTACATCATCTGGAGCAATACGTTCAATTTAGTGCAGCAACTGGCCTTCCCATTTTGGCGAATATCACCGAATTTGGACAAACACCGTTGTTTAGCCTGAATGAACTACGTCAAGCCGATGTTTCTATTGTTCTTTACCCACTCTCTGCTTTCCGCGCCGCTAATAAAGCGGCTACAAATGTTTATCGTCATATTCGGGAAGACGGCGGGCAGGTTAATGTAATCGACGACATGCAGACGAGAGAAGAGTTATACAGAAGTATCGATTATTATGCCTATGAAAATCGATTGGATCAATTGTTTAACAAATAATTATATTCAGATGGAAGAGACAAACAGCACAGGTTTTAAGCCCAAAAAAAGTGTAGCACTCTCTGGTGTAGCAGCTGGTAATACGGCTTTGAGCACTGTCGGAAAAAGTGGTAATGATCTGCATTATAGGGGTTATGATATTTTAGATCTGGCGCATCAGGCAAGTTTTGAAGAGGTCGCTTATTTACTTATTTATGGAAGTCTACCAACACAGGCCCAGCTCGTCACTTATCAAAGTCAGCTGATCAGTCAACGTGGTCTGCCTATTACTGTTCAACAGGTCCTCAAGCAGTTGCCATCGACGGCACATGCCATGGATGTTTTACGGACTTATGTTTCTTTTTTCGGCAGTGTTTCGCCCGAGAAAGACAGTCATCCCATTGCTGGTGCCCGTGACATTGCAACTCGCCTGATGGCTTCGATGGCCTCAGCACTCTTGTACTGGTATCATTTTAGTCAGCATGGACGTGAGGTGCAGGTAGAGACATCAGATGCAACGTTGGGCGGGCATTTTTTGCATCTGCTACACGGAAAATCGCCGTCGTCTTCTTGGGTAAGAGCGATGCAGATTTCACTCAATTTATATGCCGAACATGAGTTTAATGCATCTACATTTACAGCTCGGGTAATTGCCGGTACAGGATCAGATATGTATTCCTGCATCGCTGGCGCAATAGGTGCGCTACGTGGACCTAAGCATGGCGGAGCTAATGAGGTCGCTTTCGAAATTCAGAGTCGTTATGCAAATGCTGATGAGGCGGAAGCGGATATCCGGAAGCGATTGGCAAACAAAGAAGTCATTATTGGTTTTGGCCATCCTGTATACACAATCTCGGATCCAAGAAATCAAGTGATAAAACAAGTGGCAAAAGAGCTGTCGGAAGAAGCGGGCGACATGACGCTCTACCTGATCGCTGAGCGGTTAGAAAAAGTCATGTGGGAAGAAAAGAAAATGTTTCCGAACCTGGACTGGTATTCTGCGGTGTCCTATCATATTATGGGCATTCCAACGGAGATGTTTACGCCATTATTTGTTCTCTCGCGTATTACTGGCTGGTCAGCGCATGTTTTCGAACAGCGTCAAGATGGAAAAATTATCCGGCCGAGTGCAAACTATGTTGGTCCCGATGACAGACCGTTTGTACCGCTTTCCGAACGGTAAATTCGGGTCGGGAAAAGGCGTTAAAAGGTGCTTTTTGAACAGGGGGCTCTGAGGAAGAATTTAGCGCAGGAAAAAACGAATTATATTAATAAATAGAACGAGAGTCTTATACGAAATACACGAATGAGTTCAGCAATATCAAATGAAAGACCACAACCAGATCAGGTTTTAGTGGACATTGTGGACTATGTCCTAAATTATAAAATTGAGGAAAAAGTCGCTTGGAATACGGCCTTTTACTGTTTTCTTGACACCATTGGCTGCGGCTTGGAAGCATTGACCTATCCTGCCTGCACCAAATTGTTGGGGCCAGTTGTGGCCGGGACCATTGTGCCGAACGGTGCTCGGGTGCCGGGTACAGATTTTCAATTGGATCCCGTTCAGGCAGCATTCAATATCGGCACGATTGTTCGATGGTTGGATTTTAATGATACCTGGCTGGCAGCAGAATGGGGACATCCATCCGATAATCTAGGGGGAATTTTAGCAGTGGCAGATTGGTTGAGCCGAACGAATATTGCGAACGGGCAAAAACCGCTGAAAGCTAGGACGGTTCTTGAGGCAATGATTATGGCCCATGAGATACAAGGTGTCTTAGCACTTGAAAACTCGTTTAATAAAGTGGGGCTAGACCATGTTATTTTGGTGAAGGTAGCTTCAACAGCGGTCGTAGGTAGGCTCATTGGCCTCACAAGAGAAGAGCTGCTCAACGCGGTTTCTTTGGCTTTTGTTGATGGACAAGCCTTACGGACTTATCGGCATGCGCCAAATACTGGTAGCCGAAAATCATGGGCAGCCGGCGATGCAACTTCGCGTGCTGTCCGATTGGCCTTGATCGCAAAAACTGGAGAAATGGGCTATCCATCTGTTTTGACAGCACCAATATGGGGATTTTATGATGTGTCTTTTAAGGGGAATCCATTTAAGTTTCAGCGGAGATATGGATCTTATGTGATGGAAAATATTCTCTTCAAAATTTCATTTCCCGCAGAATTCCATGCACAGACAGCTGCCGAAGCGGCAATGCAGCTCAATCAACAACTGAAAGAATTTGGAAAAAGCAGTTCAGATATCGCCCGTGTAACCATTCGTACACATGAAGCTGCTATCCGGATTATTGATAAAAAGGGGCCTTTGCATAATCCTGCCGACCGCGATCATTGTATCCAATATATGGTTGCTGTGCCTCTAATCTTTGGACGTTTGACGGCTGATGACTATGAAAATCATATCGCTTCGGATCCAAGAATTGATATACTGCGCGATAAGATCTCCTGCGTGGAAGATGCTCAATTCACCGCTGATTATCACGATCCACAAAAGCGGGCGATATCAAATGCTTTGACCATTGAATTGACTGATGGGACCTTATTGCCTGAGGTAGTTGTCGAATACCCAATAGGTCATCCAAGAAGGAGGGCAGAAGGAATACCTAAGTTAATTGAAAAATACAAAACAAATCTTGCTCGGGTATTTTCTGAAAAACAGCAAAAGGAAATACTTGCAGCTACCTTGGACTACGATACTTTCCTCGAACAGGATGTTTCGCGTCTCATGGATTTGTTTGTGCGCTAATGATATAGCTAGGGCGACTCAGCCTATTTGTCGCCCTAGCTTTTGTTTAGTACTTTATAACATCATTACGCAATTATATAGAATATTTAGTTTTAAAGATGTAATCCTTTGTTTGGTAGTTTTTTAACCCTTTAATGGTTATCTGTTAGGGTAGCATTTAATAGGTGCTAGACAACTTCTTCAGTTGAGCACAGGTCGGTTTTAAGACCAGTTTGAGTCGAAACCATTATAAAATCTGAAATCTTTATCTGCCAGCTCTCTTAAAGATGCTGGAATATCCCATTGTTCACCGTAGGGCTGAAATAGTTGACATTCCGAAACGAATAGAGGAAGTGTTGTGAGATCGATGTGACCGAATACCCCCCCTGTATGGCTTGCATAACCAACCCCTAAGATGGAACCAATATCGCCATCGATGGGTTGATGAAGTACACCTTCTGCGAGGCATCGGTAACTATCCAATGCCATAACATGCAATAAACGCTTACGGATAATTGTAGCCGTTATATTTTCCTTTACAGATGCAATTATAGGGTTTTTCCAAATTTTCTTCTTTTTGGTTTCAGTGTCATAATCGTAGAATCCGGCGCCTGATTTTTTTCCTTTTCTTCCTTGATCCACCATACCTTTGAGGTAATTGTATGCGCGCTTTTGGCTGGCATGTAGTTGTGGAAGTTGATCATATACATGGAGCATTAGCTCCAAGGAGATTTCGTCTAATACCGCTAAGGGACCTACGGCAAAACCTGCAGCTATCGCTTCCTCTTCAATAAGAGTTGGAGAGATTCCTTCCAATACCATTGTAATACCCTCCAGTAAATAGTTGAAGAAAATACGCGAGGTGAAAAAACCTGGAGCGTCTTGTACGACTATCGGAATTTTATTGAGGCGTAAAGCTGTGGCGAGTGCTTTCTCCAACGTTTTTTGCGCGGTTAGTTTACCACAGATGATTTCGACAAGGGGCATGCGGTCAACAGGAGAAAAGAAATGCATGCCGATAAAACTCTTAGGTTCGGTGCTTGCTTTCGCAAGCTCCGTAATGGGCAATGATGTCGTATTTGTCGCGAAGAACCCATTTTCACTTAAATAGGGTAAGCTTTCTTGTGTGACATTAGCTTTTAGGTGGAAATCTTCAAATACAGCTTCAATAATACAGTCAGATCCATTCAGATCACTGACTTGTTCCGTTGGTTTTATGCGTGCAAGCAATTGCTCCCCTTGGGATGCGGTCATGGCCCCTAAAGCCAGTGATTTTTCACAAACCTGCTTAGCATAAGCTTTGCCGCGTTGGGCTTGGGAAATTGTAACGTCTTTTAAAGCAACTTCTATTCCCGCCCGGGCCGCCTCATAAGCAATCCCCGAACCCATCATTCCGGCACCCAGAATGCCTATTTTTTTTAGGCTATAATCCTCAAAATGGCTTATACTTTTGGGTGATTTCGCCAATTGGACACCATAATGAAGTGTACGGACCATGCTGAGTGGCTCGGGACGTTTTAATACGTGCAGGTACAAGTTTGCTTCCTGCTCGGCGGCCTCAAACGGTGTAGATAATTGTTTTTTTTGTAATAATTCAATAACTGCATTTGTACCGGGGTATAAGCCGCGTGCTTTTTTTTGGATAGCGAGAATTGCTTCAGGCCCCAGTTCGTCCATTTGTTTTGTGTGCTGGTTGGCATCAATGCTGGGAGGATGAAGAATCCAGTTTTTTGCTAAAGATAGGCAATCGTCCGGCTTCTGCGCCAATTCATTGATTAACCCAAGTTGATGTGCTTCTTTACTGCTCACAGGTTTGTTTTGTGTCAGCAGACTTAGGGCATTTTCAGTACCTATCAATGCTGGCAAATAGATCGTTGCACCAAAAGCCGTAAACAAACCATACCTACTTTCCGGAAAGCCAAACTGAAGTTTTTCGGAGGCGATACGATAATTAGACCATAGCATAGTCGCTAGGGCAATCGCAGTACAATTGTTAGTGAAAAGAGAGACAATTGGCTTTTTAAACGTTTCCCAACGCAAAACTTTTGATGTAAGCTCGAATAAGTCCGAAGGGCTCGAGCGGCTCGAAGAAAACTGCCTAAATAATTGCGCATACTCAATTTTTTCGTCTTGAATCGGGCAAGTGTATACGACGCCTACCGTATCTTCCCGTTCGAGAATGAACGTAACCAAATCGACAAATTGTGTGAGATAGCCTATCATATCCAACTGCTCTGGAGCTGCTGCCGATAGAGGTTGGATTGTAATGATATGATGATTATCCTGTTCTACACGAAAGAGAGGGTGTGTCCTATAAGATTTATTTTCATCCATTGTATTGGTCCTGATTTTTAAAAGCTTTCTATTGTTTGGACTTTCCGGATTGATAAGTCACATGATCTATTGTCATTTTCGCGATAATTTCGAGCATGATTTCTGAGGTTCCTCCGATAATGGTGCCGACACGGACATCGCGATATAAACGTGCGATTTTATAATCTTCTGTAAAGCCATAACCGCCAAATAATTGGAGACATTGGTTTACGACATTGACGGCGAGCTCACTTGCTTGTAGCTTCGCTATGGAACATTCTTGGACTGCATATTCGTTTTGGTCTTGGAGATCACAACAATGGTAGACAAAGGCTTTCGTGGTAGCAATATTGGCTGCCATTTGTGCGATCCGGTGCCGTATGGTTTGAAATTCCTGGATCTTTTTTCCAAAGGCTTCGCGTTGTGCGATATAATCAAGCGTATACTGAAATGCGGATTCTGCGGTAGCGAGACTATGAACAGCTGCGGTAAGCCTTTCCAACTGAAGTCCATCCATTAAATAGCGAAATCCTTCTCCGGCAATGCCAACAAGGTGAGAAATAGGGACTCGCACATTATTAAAACCTAGTTCGGCAGTGTCCGAGGCGTGCCAACCTAATTTATTGATTTTGTTTGAAGAGACTCCGCTTGCATTTCTGTCAATAATTAACAAGCTTATTCCTTTTGTTCCTTGGTCAGGAGCCGTTTTGACTGCTGTAATGAAAAAATCACCGTAGTAACCGTTGGTAATAAATGTTTTAGATCCGTTGACAATATAAAAATCTCCGTCGCGGACAGCTGTTGTTTTGATCTGCTTTACGTCAGAACCAGCCCCAGGTTCAGTAATAGCAACAGCGCTGATCATATCACCAGCAATAACCGGTTTAAGATAGCGTGCTTTCAGATCTTCTGATCCATATTTCAGTAGGTATGGAGCCGACATAAACTGAATGACAAGCGCGGAAATGGTAAATCCGCCAGAAAAACAATACGATAATTCTTCGCAGAGTATCAAGGAATAATAAAAATCGAGTTCTAGTCCGCCATACACTTCTGGATAATTGAGACCCATAAATCCCATATCACCCATTTTCTTCCACACTTTCCGGTCGATCTCCCCCTGTTTTTCCCAATCATCGATGTAAGGTGTAATCTCTTTTCGAATAAATGCGCGAAGTGTATCGCGAAAAATCTGATGTTCAGCTGTAAACCGGATTGTCTGCATAATCGTTTATCTTGCTTCTGGTTATCTTATGTAAGGGGGCCTCTTGAATGCCCGTCCATTAGGATGTTATCTAAACGAATTTAACGAAAAGGCTTGGCTTTTTGCAAATTTTTATTCTTTATTTTTCGTTTAATAGTTTAAGTAGGGAAGTTTTTGGGTTGTTTTTTTTCTATTTATTCTGTTTTTATAAAAAAAATAAAACCGACTTGTTGTGGGGTATCTGTTATATTTTTTATCTTTAAGATGAGGAAGGGCTGTTGCGGATACGCTTAGGATAGGCCTCCTAATTTTAGCAAAACAATTATAAATTTTTATATCATGTCAAAAAGCGTATTTATCGTTGCAGCGAAACGTACACCAATTGGAAGCTTTGGTGGAGCGCTATCGTCAATTTCAGCCACGAAGCTCGCAGCCCGGGTTGTCCGAGCGGTTGTTGATGAAGCTGGAATTGCCAGTGATTTAGTCGACGAGATTATTATGGGGGCTGTTTTGCAAGCTGATTTAGGACAAGCACCGGCTCGACAGGTTGCTCGTTTCGCCGGTTTATCAGATCATACAACTGCAACAACCATCAATAAGGTATGTGCAAGTGGCATGAAAGCCATAGCGGTTGCTGCGCAGAGTATTCTATTGGGAGATGCGGATGTTGTGATTGCAGGGGGGATGGAAAGCATGAGCAGGGTACCTTACTATGCAGATGCTATGCGCTGGGGTGCTAAGTTTGGTGCTCAAAGCCTGAGTGATGGCTTGCAACGCGATGGCTTGAGTGATGCTTATTCAAATGATGCCATGGGAGTCTTCGCGGAACTATGCGCCGAAAAATATCATATTGGTCGTGAAGAACAGGATAATTATGCAATAAGTTCCTATAAAAGAAGTCTCGATGCTTGGCAAAAAAATAAGTTTTTGAGCGAAGTCCAACCTATAACGGTACAGAGTCGAAAAGGAGAGGTGCTTGTTTCGCGGGATGAAGAGTTTTCTCAGGTTAATTTTGACAAGATACCTGAGCTTAAACCCGCTTTCAAAAAAGAGGGGACTGTAACTGCAGCGAACGCATCGACGATAAGTGATGGAGCTGCTGCGGTACTGCTCATGTCTGGTGAAAAATTGGAAGAACTGGGACTTGTCCCCTTAGCCGAGATTATTGCTTATGCTGATGCTGAACAAGTGCCAGAATGGTTTACGACAACGCCTAGTATTGCCACAAATAAAGTATTAAAAAAAGCAGGCCTTACCATTGATGATATTGATTATTTCGAATTTAATGAAGCCTTTTCTGTTGTCGCTTTGGCAAATGCACAAATTTTAGGCTTACCCTTGAACAAAGTAAACGTTTATGGGGGGGCGGTATCTTTAGGGCATCCATTGGGAAGTTCGGGAGCTAGAATTGTGGTAACACTTAGTAGTATCTTAAGACAGGAAGGGGGATCATTAGGACTGGCTGCGATATGTAATGGTGGCGGTGGTGCCTCTGCAATGATTATTAAAAAGATTTGATGCTTCTTCCAGATAAGATTGCTTTAATTTTATCTGGAAGAAGCTCACGCTTATTGAATTCGGGTGTTTTTAACCACATAGCTTCCTGGAAACTTATTTTATTTGCTATACAGGGTCGTACTTCTACTCCTCATATAGACGGCTTGCCTCGACTCCATGGAGCGCCAGTTCTGATTCGATTTCCGTTGGGTTGAGTCGAATGCCTTCTATGGTTAACAGATTATAAATAGAATCCAAGTCGATCTTCCATTCGTGGATGCCATTCAGTTTTTCAACAGCTTGTTTGATTTTGTCTACAAGACTGGGATGTTGTGCATTAGTTTCGAAAATGAGCTTTTCCATAGTGTTTCATATTAGGCCTGATTAAAAATCAGGCGGGTTTAACCAAAATAGCGTAGACAATCATTTGATCGGCTAATTACAATAGTCTCAATATAAGGATAATAATCTTAAATTAATGCTTTGAAATGACTAAATTGTAATGAAACTGTTAATTTTTGTAATAAATATATGGAAATTTTATAGTCGTTAGATTGCCTTTAAAACACCGGATTTTATTTTATTGTAATCGAACAAGTCTATATGTGGATTTCGGATTTTCTAATACGACGTTTTCATTGGTATAGAAATTTTAAGTAAGTTTGAAATGAACATGACGACTGAGACCTCGAATATAATCATCCTGTTATTGCTGGCAATTGTTGCTTTAATATCGGGTTTGTACCTCTTGTTAAGACAAAAATATAGGAAACTTGAGGTAGAAAATAAACGACAAAAGGAGCTTTTTAATCGTATGGACAATCAGAAGATTGACGATTTCCATCGGGCCCAATTAAATCCCCACTTGCTTAAAAATTCATTGAACGGAATACTTTCACATGCCTATCAGACCTATTATACCATGGACAAGTTGGCCATGGTATTGGACTACGTTTTGTATGAAAGTGAAGATGAACTCGTTTCACCTAAAGCAGAGATTGATTTTGCGCGTAATCTCATTGAGATTAATAGGGTAAAACTGAGTCCCTTATTTGATATACGCGTTAAGTTTGATATTGATGAACTAAATAGTTCCTTGTTGAATACACCTTCATTGGTTCCTTTGATTTCTGTGGATTTAATTGAAAACGCATTTAAAAATGCAGATTTCCATGGACCTGATTCTTTTATTTCTATCATGCTGACCTTTAAGAATGGTTTGCTGGAGCTCATTGTGAGCAATCGAATTTCAAAACGTTCGCCCCTACAAAAGGCCAAAAGTGGAATAGGCAGCAAAACGTTGGAAGAACGGCTCATGTTGTACTATCCAGGTAGACATCACCTGCGCAGGTTTGTAGAGAATGATGTATATAGTGCCCACCTTCAAATCAGATTGTATGCGGATTGAAAGAAGTTTGAAATGTGTTCTTCTGGATGATGAAATACCAAGCTTGAGGTTCTTGAAAATGCTCTGTGAGCAAATTCCAGGGGTAGAGGTGGTGAAAACCTTTAATGAACCAGCAACATTGTTGAGAGAATACCGTTCACTAAGTTTTGATTTTTGTATTCTGGATATTGAAATGCCGGAATTTAATGGATTTGATGTAGCCAGAGAACTCAAGGGTTTTCCGATTGTGTTTTCTACCGCATATAAACAATATGCGAGCGATGCTTTTGATATTAATGCTGTAGATTACATGCGTAAACCAATATCTCTGCAACGTCTTCAGCAGGCCATTATGAAAGTAGGACAAATAATCAATAATAAAGCTGAAATTGTCTCGTTTGCACAGTTTAATACGAATAAAGGAAAAACGGTATTGTATTTCGATCAGATTAACTATGTTCAAATAGCTGAAGTAGACAGCCGTGATAAAACAGTTTATTTGGCTGATGGTTCGTTCATTTTGTTGAAAAATATAAGCTTCGATAAGTTGATGGAGATTTTGCCTGAACATGACTTTATACGCATCAATAAAAAAGAGATCATTGCAACCAAGATCGTTAAATTTTTCTCCGCTGATCAAATAACAAGCAACTTGTTTGACGAACAAGATATGCCTCTTTTGTTTAATTTGGGGGAATCGTACAAGAAAATGTTTTTCGAGAAATTCAGTTGATTACATTTTTTTTTTGTTTCATTACATATTTCCTTCCACCTAGCAGCTGAAAAGCACTAAAACTCTTACAGAATTATATTTTTGTTGAGACTGTATTTTATCCCTCCTTGTTTAGAGAATATTGGTTGGGACTTAGTATGCTATTGTCATTATATTTATTTTAATTGCTATTGAAGATGAGGAAATATAGGAATACAATTTTCTATGTAGTTTTAGTTGGTACATTACTTGGGGTGATGTATTGGATGATTCATTTGGGGGCACAGCTAGAGGCTCCAGAGCTACTGCGTGGGGAGAAAACAAGTCAAGGTGCCTGGAAGGATTTTACATCAACTTTATTCAATAGTCTGCAGCATCCGCTAGCGATATTATTGGCTCAAATCGTGACGATCATTATCGCGGCACGTATTATGGGCTGGATTTGCATTAAGATTAAGCAGCCTGTGGTAATCGGAGAGATGCTCGCAGGTATCATATTGGGACCATCATTGCTGGGGCTCTATTTTCCTGAATTTTCGCATACACTTTTTCCTGTAGAATCGCTCAGTAATTTGCAGTTTTTGAGTCAAATTGGGCTAATCTTATTTATGTTTATCATTGGAATGGAGCTGGATCTGAATGTGCTGCGAAATAAAGCGCATGATGCTGTTGTCATTTCTCATGCAAGCATTGTGATCCCATTTACGTTGGGAATTTCATTGGCTTATTTTTTATACCTATTCCATCCACCTACAAATGTAGAGTTTCTATCCTATAGCTTGTTTATTGGTATTTCCATGAGTATCACAGCATTTCCTGTCCTTGCCAGAATTATACAAGAAAGAGGATTGCAAAAAAGTAAGCTAGGTGCAATGGCGATTACCTGCGCGGCTGCAGACGACATTACGGCTTGGTGTATACTCGCTGTCGTAATTGCAATCGTCAAAGCCGGTGATTTCGCTAGTGCGTTGTATACAATAGGGCTTGCTGTTGCTTATGTGCTCATTATGATTAAGATCGTGCGCCCATTTTTGATGCGCGTAGGAGAGGTGAAAGGTAGTAAGGAAGCTTTGAGTAAACCTGTTGTTGCTATTTTCTTTATTGTGCTGTTATTGTCTGCTTATGCAACCGAAGTAATCGGTATCCATGCACTTTTTGGTGCATTTATGGCGGGAGCAATCATGCCCGAAGGAAGTCGATTCCGAACAGCATTCATCGAAAAAATCGAAGATGTCTCTACTTTGTTATTGTTGCCTTTATTTTTTGTCTATACTGGACTGCGTACGCAGATCGGTCTACTTAATGATCCTCAGTTATGGATGATTACCATTGGTATTATTTTGGTCGCGGTTATTGGGAAATTTGCAGGTAGTACGTTGGCGGCGCGTTTTGTCGGTCAAAGCTGGAAAGATAGTTTGAATATCGGCGCGTTAATGAATACGCGGGGTTTGATGGAACTTATCGTCCTCAATATTGGATACGATCTTGGCGTTTTAAGTGCTGAATTATTTTCGATGATGGTCGTTATGGCCTTAGTGACCACCTTTATGACAGGGCCATCCTTAGATCTTATCAATTTTCTCTATCGACCAAAGAAGAGTTTATTGCAGGAAGATATCCAGGATAAATCGAAATTTAAGATTCTATTGTCTTTTGCGAAAAGTAATACTGGGATTTCGCTACTGTATCTAGCTGATGCTTTAACGTTGAAATCGAAAAAGAATGCTGAAATTACTGCATTACATATTGAACCTTCAAACGAATTACATCATTATGAGGTGGAAACCCAGGAACTGGATAGTTTTCGTGAAATCAAGCAGGTCGCTCAGCAACTCGAACAGCCTATTCAGACAGTATTTAAAATTTCTAGTGATATCGATAGTGAGATTGTTCAAACTTCCAATGAACGCGATCAGGATTTATTACTTTTGGGTGTCAGCGAATCCATCTATGAGGGGAGTTTATTGGGGCGATTTTTAGATTTTACTACGCGGATTGTAAATCCTGAAAAGTTATTCCATACGGTTACAAATGCCGAGTCTCCCTTTACGACATTTGATAGAAATCAGCAGATCAACGCCAAAGTGAATGCAATGGTAGGCATTTTAATTGATAAAGACTTTGTGAAGGCGAAGCGAGTGATCGTTCCTGTTGTTTTGAAAAATGATGAATTTCTATGTGAAATCATACAGCGCCTTATTCAGCATTCGGATGCTCAGATCATCGTATGGGATCTGAATCAAGTGCTGAAAACCAATGAAAGCTTCAAGGAGAAATTGAGGCAATTGGAACAACTTGTTCCCAACCATCTCACAATAACGGAAAAAGAGTTAAACAGTGATACCTGGCGGGACCATGACTTAATGTTGATCAGCCTGCCCAGCTGGAACAAAATTGTCAATAAAAAAGTACATTGGCTTCCTTTTACGCCATCCACACTGTTGATGGCGGATCGCAAACCATAAATAAAACGTAAAAAGCCCCTAGGGGCTTTTACTTAAGGTGTTATCAAGATCTATTTATTGATCTTTTCTATCTTGATTTTTAGTCCGATCAATTTTTCGATATCAGCCAAATACGGTCTTTCTTCTACATCGCAAAAAGAGATGGCTTTTCCTTCCTGACCAGCTCTTCCTGTTCTACCAATGCGATGAACATAGGTTTCCGGTACATTTGGGAGATCATAATTAATCACAAGCGGTAGTTGTTCGATATCGATTCCTCTTGCTGCAATATCGGTAGCGATCAAAATTTTAAGATGACTGTCCTTAAATTCACCTAAAGCTTTTTGTCTTGCATTTTGCGATTTATTTCCGTGAATGGCCGCTGCTCTTAAGCCATTTTTCGCAAGCAACTTGACGATTTTATCCGCTCCGTGTTTTGTTCGGGAGAATACAATGGTGCGCTCATGCTTCAGCTTTTTTAATATGCTCGTCAATAATTTGATCTTCTCCTTCTTTTCAACAAAAAATACAGATTGATTTACTTTCTCGGCTGTTGAGCTTACCGGGGTGACGTCAACTTCAATAGGCTTGTGTAATATGCCATGCGCGAATTTACGGATATTAGGAGGCATTGTCGCCGAGAAAAACAATGTTTGTCGCTTTGAAGGAACCTTGGCGAGGATCTTCTTGATGTCATGAATAAAGCCCATGTCCAGCATGTTGTCCGCCTCGTCTAATATCAAGATCTCGATTTTATCTAGAGAAACTATCTTTTGATTCATTAAATCCAGTAAGCGGCCTGGGGTAGCAACAAGAATATCAATACCTTTTTTAATTTCTTTAACTTGCTTTTCTTGGCTTACTCCACCAAAAATAGTGCAATAGTTTAGTTTTAGATATTTTCGGTATAAGTTGATATTGTCTCCAATTTGAATGGCTAGTTCACGTGTTGGTGTAAGAATCAAAGCTCTAATGGGAACGAGTTTACCTGATGTCTTAGTTTCTTCAAGACGTTGTAAAAGCGGAAGTGCAAAAGCGGCCGTTTTACCGGTTCCCGTTTGTGCACAGCCAATAAGATCGTTTCCTTGCAATACAATTGGAATGGCTTTTTGTTGAATTGCAGTAGGGTGTGTATAGCCTGTTTCTGTTATTGCTTTTAAAAGCGGAGCGATTAAACTGAGTTGTTTAAATTCCATAAATAGTATGTTCGAATTTGTCTTAAATAAAACCTTTGAGAATCCTTTTTATGCTTTTTATTTGAAAACTAAAAGTCTTCAACGGAAAAGTAAAAGATTGCTAAAAAATTGTAAAGGAAGAATAGGAAAAAGAAATGGGATAAGTCATTAAGAATTACCCCATTAACAAGAAAGTGTATTTTTTGGATTACGCCAATTTTACATTTGTAGCGCTGATCCCCTTTGGAGTTCTTTCTACATCATAAGTAACAACGTCGCCTTCAGATACTTGGTTTTTAAGCGCAGAAACGTGTACGAAAACATCTGCACTACCATCCTCTGGTGTAATAAAACCAAAACCTTTAGTTTCATTGAAAAATTTAATTTTACCTGTATTCATTATTTTTAATTAAGTGCGGCAAGGTAGGCATAATAAATGATTAATCTTTTATTTTTTTTAATGAATTATAAAATGGGTTGTGTAACTGAGCGTTTTTTTGAACGAGATGTTGATTGAAACAGCGTTAGAAGGAGGAATTTATCGAACAAAAATGTATAATAAAACACGATCTCGCCAACCAATGTAACATGGTCAACTCATGATGCTGTTGTTAATGGTATTATTAATTATTTAGATAAATATTTTTTCTGAATGTTTGTTCTTAGTGAAATTAGTAGTAACTTCAACCGCCCCTCCCAAGGGCATGTTTTTCATAGGTAGATGTATGGTCGAGTGATTCTAACTCGACCATTTTTTGATAGGGGTACGCTAGGTTTGTCTATATATATTTTACAATGCTTTTTGCGAGCACCTAGATTCATTTTTGTATTTTCATCGAAGCAATTTGTTTTTAATAATAAAGAAAGCATTCTTATTTAGGGCATTCATCTAAGCATATGTATTCTGTTCGTTTTGACAATTTAGATGATATCCAGTAAAAACAAAACTTAAACCAATATCCAATGAATAGAAAAGATTTTATCAAAACGTCCACTGTTTTAGCTGCATCGTCATTTTTCTTAAATGCTAAAGGTTCAAACTTTTTAGATCGATCCATCCGGGTTGGATTAATTGGTGTAAATGGTATGGGCTGGTCTGATTTGAATGCATTGTTAAAGAATGATGGCTTGGTGTGTACTGCTCTTTGTGATGTGGATGAAAATATTCTTAAAAAGAGAGCTGAAGAACTTCAAAAAAGAAATATACAGGTCGAAACGTTTGTAGATTATAAGAAGATGCTCAATAGCTCGATTGTAGACGCGGTCATCATTGCCACACCCGATCATTGGCATTGCCTGCAAATGGTAGATGCCGTAAATGCTGGAAAGCATGTATATGTCGAAAAGCCCATTGGTAACTCCATTGTTGAATGTCAATTAATGGTTCAGGCAGCAAAAAAGAATAATGCTATTGTTCAAGTCGGGCAATGGCAAAGAAGTCAGCAACATTTTAAGGACGCCATTGATTTTGTTCATTCCGGTAAATTGGGCAAAATAAGATTGGTAAAAGCTTGGTCTTATCAAGGGTGGAAAAGTGCTATTCCCATCGTGCCCGATGAACCGGTTCCCGCAGGTGTACATTATACGGAATGGCTAGGTCCGGCACAAAAAAGACCATTTAATTCGAATCGATTCCATTTTAATTTTCGATGGTTTTGGGACTATGCCGGAGGTTTGATGACAGATTGGGGCGTGCATATGTTGGATTATGCGTTACTTGGGATGAAGGTTTCCGATCCAAAATCCATTATGGCCTCTGGAGGTAAGTTTGCATTCCCGGACGATGCAGGCCAAACGCCTGATACGATGACTGCTGTGTATGAGTTTGATGGCTTCAATATCCAATGGGAACATGCCAAGGGGATCGATCTCGGTCCTTATAACCGCAATCACGGTGTCGCATTTATTGGTAACAATGGTACGCTGGTCTTGAACAGGTCGGGCTGGGAGGTTATTCCAGAAAAAGGGAGGATGGAAGCGGTCACTATCCAACCTTCTTTAGATAATGGACTGGACAAACATATGGAAAATTTTGTAGCAGCAATTCGCCAACGTAATCCAGAAGTACTGCATGCACCAATTGAAGTGGGGGCGCATATTGCCATCTTTTCCCAGCTCGGAAATATTGCATTCAGGACCGGACAAAAACTCTACTGGGATAAAGATAAACAGCATTTCACCGATCAGAAAGCAAATAAATACTTAGCTTCGGTTTATCATAACGGCTATAAATACCCAAAAGTATAATGCCTTAAAATTGGTTGTTGATTAATCATTATAATCAACAACCAATGGATCACTGTTTACCAATGGATTATTTCTATATTCCTTGAAGAACGAATTCGTTTGCGAGATTGATCTCTTCGCGATTGATGGTGTGTCCCGCGTCTTGATATACCATGAGCTTTACATTGGCATTCATTTGTGCTAAGATGGATACCGTAGCTTCAACCCGCTCAAGAGGAACATGGAAATCGGGATCGCTCGTGCCAATAAAAATAGGCGTTTGTGCAAAGTCCCCCGTGTAATTATCCCTGTTAATTTCTTCACCGATTACCCCGCCTATAATTGCTATAGCCCCACCATAGCGCTGCGCATGCCGTGCAAGGTATTCTAGTGTTAAACAGGCACCCTGAGAAAATCCAAAAAAATAGATGTTTTCGGCGAGTATCCCACTCTTTAAAGCTAGTTTAACCGTATGATCGATCAGATCAATTGCGGAACTCAACCAGGGTTCGTTCTCTTGTACGGGAGCAATAAAAGAATAGGGATACCAAGTGTGATTTTCTGCCTGCGGTTCAAGTAGTGCAAAATTATCGACATGAAGATAGGATGACATGCCAAGGATGTCTTCTGCACTCCCCCCACGACCATGGATCATCACAATGGCTTTTTCTGCCTGTTCTAAATTTTTACCAGCTGTTTTAATATTTATTGAATGACTCATTTTATCCTTTCATGTAGGGTAGTTTATACCGTTTTTTTAAACCAAACGTCTTGATATAGTTCTGGATGACGATGAAACTGCGCATTTACATAAGGACATAATGGAACAATTTTCATGTTGTTTTCGCGCGCATGAGCTACTAATTTCTCGAGCAGTATTTTTGCAAATCCTCTTCCCTCATAGGCTTCGTCCACCTCTGTATGGTAAACAACGAGATTACCGTCAATGATAGCGATACTCATTAAACCTGCTTTGCGTTCATCGGAGAATAATTGAAGCTCTCCACGTTGATTTTTGTCTAATACAATTTCAGTTCTTTCCATAACTTCCTCGTTTGTATAATGATGTTTATATATTTTAATTAATCGATTTTTGGCAATGTCTGTTCAATCTGCGAACGGTAGCTTTCATATTGCTTTGGCAATTTGAGTGCAGATCCTAAGCTGGATAGCGGTTCGTCTACCGTAAATCCGGGATTGTCCGTGGCGATTTCAAATAAGACACCACCAGGTTCACGAAAATAGAGTGAGAAAAAGTAATCTCGATCTATTTTTGGTGTGATATCTAACCCTGCTGAAAGTACCTTTTCACGATACTCCATCAAAACATTGTCGTCCTTTACCCGAAATGCGACATGATGATTTGTACCGGCTGCATTTTTGCCGTATGGCAGATTTTTATCCGCTATTATGTCAACAATGTTAGCCGTATCAATGCTATCCGTTGTTAACCTATAACGATTATCATGCTGTTGTTGGAGCGAATAACCCAAAATATCGGTCAATACTTTTAGCGTCGGATCTGCTTCTTTTAAAGAAAGCGTGATATTATGGAAGCCTTTTAGTGCATGTTCGCTATTGATGTCAGTCGTTGTCCATGCTTTTCTATCATCTTTTGTTTCAATAAACTGAAGCTGCAATCCATCGGGATCATTAAATGAAATTAGCTTCTCTCCAAAAATTTCACTTTCCTGTAAACTAATCTGATGTTCCACTAAGCGATTTTTCCAAAAATCCAAACTCCCTTGAGGTACGGCATAGCCAATATGAGTCGCCATTCCTGCTCCTGCGGTACCTTTTCCGATACCCTCCCATGGGAAAAAAGTGAGGATCGTTCCTGGTTCGCCCTGTTCATTGCCGAAGTAGAAGTGGTATGTGCCGGGGTCGTCGAAATTAACTGTTTTTTTGACAAGGCGTACACCCAGTACTTTCGTGTAAAAATCGAGATTTCGCTTTGCGTTGTCTGCTATCGCAGTAATGTGGTGTAACCCTAATATTTTATTTTCCATATCTGATAATTTTATTTTCTTAACTAATGTAAAGTTACGCCGACCAACAGGGAATTTTATTGAACTAGATTAATAAAAGCTATAATTGACATTTTTGTTTTTTAGGGAATAGTGATTTTCGAAAATATATAAAAAAACACCTGAAGTTGGGGACTTCAGGTGTTTAACCTAACCAATTATTAACCTAAATTTATGAAATGTATATTTCTGAATATTATACTACAACATCAATTCCAATTATCATGCCACTATTTAATAGTGTAAATGAACTCAGATAAAAGCCTTATATATGGTATAATTTAGGTAAATTGGATTGTACTAATATGAGGTGGGAATCGAAGACTTCAATTAAAAATAGATTAAAAGATGAAAAATAGAACAATAGTTAAGGTCATGACTTTCTCTGTTTTATTGCTAACGCTGGGCTGTCAGCAGCCACAGACAAATGAATCAAAGGAGGCTGCACAAAAACAACTTGACGAAAACAAAGAGAATAAAAGAATCGTTTTAGATTTTTATCAGCAAATGTTTGGTGATAAGGATGTTTCTGCAGTTGATAAGTACATTTCTCCCGGATATATCCAACATAATCCCTCTGTTGCGGATGGAGCAGCAGCATTTAAGCTCGCTGCGGCGAAATGGTTTGAAGGGCAGCCTAAAACGAAGATTGATGTGCAACACATTGCTTCGGATGGAGATTTGGTCTTCATACACCTAAAGAATAAGAATCCAGATGGTAGTCTTAAATCGACTATTGATATCTTCAGGCTAGAAAAAGGTAAAATTGTGGAGCATTGGGATGCACAGCAAGATGTGCCTAAAAATGAAGCAAACGCACATCCTATGTTTTAAGGATAGTAAAAAATTACATTTCCTTTTTCCGTTGCGTTTTAGTCCCTCTTAATTGTTCGGGAAGCTGTCAGGTATGGTAAATTATATATACATTTAGACCTAAATCATTTTTCTGAGCAAACCATTAATTTTAATCATGAAAAGAGTCTTCGGCCTAAGTTGTTTTTATCTGTTGTTTTCTGCATGTAGTGTTCATTATAGTCCCAAAGATCATCCTTATGTATATGTGCAAAAGAAAGATCGAGAGATTAAGGAATGGAAGCTGGTATGGGAAGAGCACTTTAATTCCCCTAAGCTAGACAGTAGTAAATGGTCCCGGATTCCAGCAGGCGGAGCCGACTGGAATCGACACATGAGTACAGATGACGCCTGTTTTGGATGGGAAAATGGAGAGTTGATTCTTAAAGGAATTAAAAATACAGACAAAAATAGAGATTCAAGACCATTTTTGACAGGTGGGATATGGAGTAAGGGAAAGTTTGCTTTTCAGTACGGACGCATAGAAATCCGAGCTAAACTTGGAAGTGCAAAAGGGGCATGGCCTGCCATGTGGATGCTGGCGGAGTTAGATAAGTATGGGAAGTATCCAAGAAATGGTGAAATTGATATTATGGAACATCTTAATTTTGATCATATCATTTACCAGACAACACATTCATACTATACCTTAGATTTGGGGCAAAAGGAGAATCCCAAACATTTTGGTACCGCTTCGATCAAATCAGAATAGTACAATACATATGGTATAAGCTGGTATCCCGATCGTATCGTATTTCAGTTGAATGGTGTTGACACTTTTACTTATCCAAGAGTTAATGGGGTAGATCCTTCTCAGTGGCCTTATGATCAGCCTTTTTATCTATTGATTGATCAACAGTTGGGCGGGAGCTGGGTTGGTGAGGTAAATCAAGACCAACTGCCTGTTGAGATGCGTGTTGACTGGGTTAAAGTTTACCAATAGTGCTTACCAATTCTGAGAGGGATAAGAGACGAAAAAAATCGCCTATTGATGAACTGCAGTTTTCTGATAACAGTTAAATATCCTAATTTTAGAGGTGACCTATGATTAGGTGACAAAAACTTAATATACACGACATAGGAAAAATGTTTACTTTTGGCCAAATTATGGAAGATAATACGATATTCAAGATTAGCAATAAGATTAAGGAAATTCGAAAAGAAAAAGGAATTACCATACAGGAAGTTGCTGATAGAGCGGGGGTAAGCAAGGGACTTATTTCGCAGATTGAAAATAACAGAACAATACCCTCCCTACTGGTATTGATTAATATCATCAATGCACTGAATATTGATCTTAATGAGTTTTTTAAAGATTTTAATTCTGAATTGGATTCAGGCCCCGTGGTCGTTCGGAAAAAAGATACTTATAGTCCGTTTGAAAAAGAGTCGGCTATTGGTTTCCATTATAAAAGGATTTTTACATCTGCGATGGATAGTTCGACCATGGACATTGTTCTTTTGGAGTTGCTTCCGGATGCACAGCGACCAATGGTTGAGACCGAAGCTTATGAATATAAATATATCATTAGCGGGCAGGTTGAGTACATTTTCAATGATCAAAAAATTAGCTTAGAAGAGGGCGATTCGATCTTTTTTAATGGCCGATTGTCACATACACCGCGTAATGTTGGAAGTGAAAAGGCCGTCATGCTAATTGTATACTTTTTTGAAAATAAGAAATAGAGGATAACATGTTAATTGTCAGGGCATCATTGAATCATTCAGTGATGCTTTTTTTATTTTATACTTTTCGTATCGCAAAGGGATGCTTATATTTGTTTATAAATACTTAACAAAAGTTTAGTCTTTTGTTAGTTTCCAAAATTTACTTTTGATTGCGGACAATGAGGTCTGTTAACAAGTTTAAATGATGGAGTTAAACCAACGAATAAAAAGAAGCATAAATAGACTGGATGAGAAATCTGTGGCTATTGTTCTGGCTGTTACAGCATTTTTATGTTATACGAGTATGTATTCATTTAGAAAGTCATTTACGGCATCTGCTTTTGCAAATGATACTATTTTTGGTGTCGATTATAAAGTCTGTATGGTGGTCATTCAAATGCTGGGGTATTTGTTGTCCAAGTTTTATGGCATTAAATTTATCTCTGAAAGTAAACAGCGTAGTAGAGGGCGGTATTTGATCGGTTTGATTTGTATTTCATGGATAGGTCTTTTGGTATTTGCAGTTTGTCCGAGACCTTGGAATGTTGTCTTTCTTTTTATCAATGGTTTTCCATTGGGAATGGTTTGGGGTTTGGTATTTAGTTATTTAGAAGGAAGGCGGTTTACAGAGATTATGGGGGCAGTGATGTCTGTGAGCTTGATTTTCGCGTCAGGACTGATAAAAACGGTTGGACGGTGGTTGATGTCTTCTTTTCATGTTAACGAGTTTTGGATGCCATTTTTGACGGGTTTACTGTTTTTTCTGCCCTTTGTTTTGTGTGTATGGATATTGGAAAATGCTCTAGGGCCAACAGAAGAGGATAAGAAGCTACGGACGGAACGCATTGCGATGGATAGTAAAATGCGAAAACACTTTTTTAAAACCTTTATGCCGGGTATCGTTTTGACTATTATCGTTTACACCATGCTTACTATTTTACGTGATGTACGCGATAATTTTGAGGTTGAAATCTGGCAGATGTTACATGTGAAAGGGGCGGGCATTTTTGCAAAAGTTGATGAGACTATCTCCTTGATTGTACTGCTGCTGGTAAGTTGTCTAATCATGGTTAAAAATAATCTTAAAGCATTTAAGTTGATCCACTATATGATCATTATAGGTTTTCTGACTGCAGGTATTTCTACCTATTTGTTTACGAAACAATGGATTGACGGTTTAAGTTGGATGTTGCTCGTCGGTTTGGGCTTGTATGTGGCATACATCCCTTACAATGCGATATTTTTTGAGCGAATGATCGCAACATATCGTATGAAAAGTAACATCGGTTTTGTTATGTATATGGCTGACTCTATCGGTTATTTGGGTAGTTTTCTGATATTGGTAAACAAAGAATTTATGCCAAATTCTGTTACTTGGGGAAATTACTTTATTCAATTGGTCTTTTTAGCCTCTATTATCGGAGCTATTTTGGGTATCTTCTCTCTACTCTATTTTATTCGAAAAAAAGAACAGATGAAAGGAAGTGATGGTGAGTTGTTGGCCCCTTGGCATACCACAAAAGGAGAAGTGCAAATTAGTTAACTATACTTTTTTATGATATTCTATTTATAAAGATGAAAACAAATACATATGATTTAATTATTGTTGGGGGGGGGATTTTAGGGACCTTTCATGCCTATCATGCGTTACAAATGGGATTAAGCGTGCTCCAACTCGAAAAAGATAATTTCCCCGTGGGATCTACTGTTCGTAATTTCGGACAGGTAGTGCCATCGGGGATGGCAGGCGAATGGTTTGATTATGGTGTGCGAGGACTTGAAATATATCAGTCTATTCAGAAAGAGATGGATATATCTGTTAGAAATAACGGCAGCATCTATATTGCTTCGGATAGTGATGAAGTTCAGGTGCTTCACGAGCTATCTAAGCACTATGAGGGAAAAGGATATGATCATGAACTTTGTTCAAAGGAACAGGTTTTATTGAAATATCCCGTAATGAATGCTGATTATGTTAAAGAAGCTATCTTTTTTCCGCAGGAACTCAGTGTAGAACCCGAGTCAATGATTAGACAACTGCATATTTATATGCAAAATAAGTTTGTGGACTATACGTTGAAATACGATACGACAATTGTGGCCTGCGAGGATAAAAATGATGCTGTTGTTGTCACAAGCAGCACGCTAGAAAACTTTGAAGGGAAGAAATTGCTTATCTGCAATGGATACGAGTTTAAAATTTTATATCGTTCCTTGTTTGATAATAGCGGGCTTGAAATTAGCAAGTTGCAAATGATGCGTACAAAGCCTTTGGCTCATATACATCTTCCGGGGAATATCTTAACTGGGTTGACCATTCGTCGATACGAGAGTTTTGAAGAATATTGTCCATCGTTTCAGACAATTCCAATGCCTTATCACTATCAGGAGCTGCGCAATTATGGAATTCATATCCTATTTAAACAGGCCACGGATGGTAGTATTATTATCGGTGATTCGCATGAATATGCAGCGGGCAACAGACTGGATGAACTGGGCTTCTCAGTAAGCTCCTATATCAATGAATTAATGATTGCGGAAGCCAACCGTATCATGCCAATGGAGCGTACCTGGATTTCATCTTCTTGGGCAGGTTATTATTCGCAGCACAAAGATCATATTCTTGAAATCGACGTTAGCCCAAGAATACATGTCAGAACCGGCATTGGAGGGAAGGGAATGACAGCAAGTGCTGGCTATGCCGAACAGAGTATTGGAAAACTTTTTTAATTTAAACATATTGAAGAGCCCCGCCATCACATCTAGCGGGGCTCTTTCGTTTTTAAGCTATTTATTTGATCAGTTTGTACAGACTTCATAAAATATACAGTTGTCTTTCTTAATAAGGTCAAGCTTTATAAAATTCAATTAGTAAATAACTAAATTATGAAAACGATGTCTGGTAAATCTTTTTATTGCATCAACTAATTGACCAGTTGTTTGTTCTTTATAAAACATTATCTGATCAATATTTCCTTATTGTTTAGGCGTTAAACAATGTTTTTATTAACTTCACGGTCACAATAAACCAGATCTAAATATTAGAAGTGAATGGCAAATAATGTTTTTCCTGAAAATGAGTTAAGAAGGATAGAAAAATTAAAGTCCTATGAGTTAATGGGACTCGGGAAAGACCCTGAGCTGGATGTTTTTGCGCAGGCAGCCTGTCTGATTACAGATTGCCCTGCAGCTTTAATTGCCATGATGGAAGAAGAAACACAACGTATTCAAAGTTGTGTTGGGATGGAGCTGGATACCGTTGAAAGGAAGAATACGGTCTGTCAATATACCATAATGAGCAAGGAGGTCCTTGTTATTAAAGATACTTTTGAAGATCCACGCTCGTCTTCCAATCCATTAATTCGCGAAGGAAATATTCGTTTTTATGCCGGAGTTCCTCTTTTGGATGATGATGGCGATGCTCTTGGAACAATCTGTGTCATTGATTTCCATCCGAAAAAGCTTTCGGATAAGCAAAAAGACTCATTGGAGGAGCTAGGTAAGGCGGTGACCAAAATATTATTGGGAAAAAAACGAAAAGTACAGGCTGGTTATTTTTCCGAAATTTTTCACTTGACGAACAATATTATTTGTGTATTGGATGAGACGCGCAAGGTAAAAGAAGTTAACCCTGCATTTAGTAAAGTCTTGGGATTGTCCAGATCGAATAGTTTAGGCAAATCTATTTTTACATTATTGGGGGACACTGAAAGGGAGTTAGTGTCGGACTTAGGTCGAGTTGAGGAAACAAAGTACGGCGTTCAATCTACGAGTAGGACTAAAACAGAAAATGGTCAAGTTGTCGAAATTGAATGGCATTTCAAATATGATCCGATAAATCATGATATTCTGGCCTTTGGCAGAAACGTAACAAAAGAACGCGAAGAAAAACTCAAGTTGGAGAATTCCGAACGTAGATTTCGTAGCTTTTTTGAAAATGCGATTGGCCTCATGAGTATGCATGATTTGGACGGTAATATTCTATCCGTCAATGAAAAAGGAAGAGAGGTGTTGCGGTATGCCAAAGAAGAGGTAAAAGGACTTAACCTCAAGAAATTGGTTCCGTCTCATCATGTGGGTCTGGTTGAAGAATATCTCAAGCGCATTGCCAGCAATAAAGAGGATTCTGGAATGATGGTTCTCCAAACAAAAGATGGTGAAGATATTTCTTGGCTATACCACAATATGTTGGAAACGGATGAAAATGGGCGATCTTATGTTGTCAGTACAGCCTTGAATATGACGGATCGATTGCGACTTGAAAATGATCTTTTGCATACCAAACAGATCCTGGAGCAGACCAATGCTGTCGCTCAGGTTGGCGGATGGGAGGTCAACTTAGTTGAAAACAAGGTCTATTGGTCCGAGTCCACGAAGCTAATTCATGGTGTGGCTTCTGATTTTACACCTGATTTTGAACATGCAATCGGATTTTATGAGCCGGAAAGCCAGGTTATTTTGCGTGGAATTTTTGAAGATGCCATTACATCAAGAACACATTACGATACGGAATTGCGCCTATTAAAGCAAAATGGTGAATCAATTTGGGTACGGGTAAAGGGTATTCCAGAATTTGAAAACGATGTGTGTAAACGTGTTTTTGGAATTATTCAGGATATCGATCAAAGTAAATCGCTATTCTTGGAGCTGGAACGCAAAGAATCGATGTTACGTGCGTTTGTGGATTATGTTCCTGCTTCGGTTGCTATGTTTGACCGAGACTTTAACTATATTTCGGTCAGTAATCAATGGTTAGAAGATTTTCACGAAGGGGTAAGCTTGCCGCCAAGTAGTAACTTTTTCAATCTGTTTCCAAATATCCCAGAAAATAGAAAAAAAATCTACCTTGATGCGCTGGAGGGAATACCTTATAAGAATACGGATGAGGTCATACAGGCTGGCGGACTTGCCGAAGCGCAACATTTCAATTGGGAGGTAAGACCTTGGCATCTTGCTGATGGAAGTATAGGTGGGATCATTATTTTTACACAAAATATCACGGATTCGGTAAAAATAAATGATGAATTAAAGTTAGCGAAGGAACTGGCCGATCTGGCGAGTAGAGCAAAGTCCGAATTCCTCGCCAATATGAGTCACGAAATTCGAACGCCTTTAAACGGTGTGATCGGATTCTCCGATTTGTTGTTAAAAACACCATTAAATGATACACAGGTCCAATACCTCGGCTATATCAATGAATCAGGAAATAGCTTACTCAATATTATTAATGACATTTTAGACTTTTCAAAAATTGAATCGGGTAAACTCGAACTATTTGTTGATAAGTATAACGTATATGATGTAGCCAATCAGGTTATTAATGTTGTTCTCTATCAAGCACAACGAAAAGATGTCGAACTGCTTTTGAATATTGAGCAGGGACTGCCAGCTTTTGTTTGGATTGATGAGGCACGTATTAAGCAAGTGCTGGTGAATTTATTAGGTAATGCAGTTAAGTTTACGGAAAAAGGCGAAATCGAATTTAAGATCAGTAAACTTCGCAATGATGAGAATAAATTAACCTTACGTTTTGCGGTTAGAGATACGGGGATAGGAATTCCGCCAGAGAAGCAACAACGCATCTTTGATGCCTTTACGCAAGAAGATAGCTCGGTAAGTAAACGATATGGGGGCACGGGACTCGGTTTGACAATCTCCAACAACCTCTTGAAATACATGGGGAGTAAATTGAATCTGGAAAGCGAACTGGGTGTCGGGTCGACGTTCTATTTTGATATCGAGGTCCGATGTGAAGAAATGGAGGATGAAGATACAGCTTTACCTTTAAATCGTGTCCTCGTTGTCGATGACAACGCTAATAATCGGATCATCCTGCAACATATGCTGGCCTATAAGAACGTCGAATCTGTCCTCGCAGAAAACGGCATGGAAGCCTTACAGTTACTGATGAAAGGGGAACGTTTCGATGTTATTTTAATGGACTACCACATGCCGATCTTATCGGGACTCGAAACGATAGAAAAAATCAAAGAACTCTTTAAAAAACAGGAAGAAGGTATCCCTTTGATCGTGTTGCACACTTCGTCTGAAGAGCATGAGGTAATTTCAGCATTTAGACAAGAGGAGCGGTCATTCTGTCTACTTAAGCCGATTAAATCTGAGGAGTTGTATTCGACTTTAAGAAGGGCGATACAACAAAATAGGGAGGATGCCGCGCAATTAAAGGCGAATGCAAACTTATCGTTATCATCGGATTCGTACGGTCAAGACGTTCAGGTGTTGTTGGCAGACGACAATGCCGTTAATATGGCCCTTAATTTACGCATGATGGCAAGCATAATGCCTGGAGCACATTTAACCGAAGTTTCTGATGGAGCACAAGCCATTCAAGCTTGCAAAGAAAAACAATTTGATTTTATTTTGATGGATGTTCAGATGCCCGAAGTCGATGGGATCGAAGCAACCAAACAGATCCGGCAAATGGCAGCTTATGCTGAAACACCCATTATCGGTGTTACTGCAGGTAATATTTCTGGCGAAAAGGAACGCTGTCTCGATGCGGGGATGTCGGACTTTCTCGCTAAACCTATTCGACAACAGGATTTGTTTAAGGCCCTGGAAAAGGCGATGTTATCGGTAAAACCTAGTGCTGCCGAAGCTTCGGATCTAGAGGATTTGGATGAGCATTTGGATATGCAGCGCCTGGAAGAACAGGCCGGTGATGATCCTGCATTTTTAACCTTTTTTCTGGATTTGGTCGTCCGGGAAATAACGGGGTCTAGAAAGCAGTTAAAGGAGGCAATTGATACAAACGATATTGTACGCATCAAAGAACTCCTTCATAAGTTGCGGGGAACTTCATCGACAGCCGGACTTATCAAGTTGGCTCAGATGACCAAAGACTTGGAGACCAGCCCAACAATTGAAACAGACCTTGCGATCGCTTTTGTGGCAATCGAACAAGAAATGGATATAGGATTGGAATTAATTGCAAAAATCTTAAATAAATAATGATATGTTGATTTTAATAGCGGAAGACGACGAATTGATACTACGTACTGTTGAACACAAATTAGTGAAAGAAGGACACGAAGTGGTGCTGACCAGAAATGGCCGTGAAGCCATCGAGAAAATTAATGAGCTGGATTTGGATTTAGTTGTAACGGATATTATGATGCCTTTTGCTTCTGGTATTGAAATTCTTTCGGCAATAAAGAGTATTGGAAAGAAAATCCCGGTCATCGTATTATCAAGTATGGGGCAAGAGGAGGTCGTGGTCGATGCATTTGATCTAGGCGCATCTGATTTTATGGTTAAGCCATTTAGTCCAAACGAACTGATTCTTAGGATAAAACGCCTAATAAATAAATAAAACTAAATTATGCATCACCATATCGAGCTACATGAGCTTATTTTGGCGATTGTTATCGTATTGATTTTAGTACTATTGCTGATTATCACGGTACTGGGATACAGCTTCTATAGCTATAGAATCCTTCATAATAGGCAATCGTGGCGACAGATCATCGAGTACAAAATTATGGAGACTATTGTCGGTGGCGATGAGAATGGCGATCGAGACCTGCAGTTTGCAGAGTATTTGAAAGAACCTTCTTTTCGAGCTCTTTTTTTGGATGTATTAGTTGATTCTGATAGAAAATTTTCTGGTGGGGCTAAACAATCGATCAATAGGTTGTTTCATGATTTTAAATTGGAGGATGAAGCTTGGCGAAAGCTTCGCCATAGAAAAGCTTATTTGGTTGCCGGTGGGGTTCAAGAGCTTGCTGCGATGAATGTCGAATCAGCAATCCCCGAGATAACAGCCAAGCTTAATGATTCCCGCACTGCGGTATATCAAGAAGCACAATATGCAATCGTAACTTTTAAAGGGTATGAGGGGCTTGGTTTTTTGGATCATTTCGATCGTCCCTTATCAGACTGGCAACAATTACGTTTATTGTTTTCTATTCATGAAATACCGGAACTTTCAGAGTTACACGTTGATACCTGGCTTAAGAGTTCAAATGATTCTGTTGTCATATTTACGTTGCGCTTAATCCGAAAATTTAGATTGATGACTTTTTATACGGAAGTTTTTAACCTATTGGATCATCCATCTACGAAGGTGCGTATACAAGCCATACGAACATTGCAGGCCATTGAGAACAGTGGGACAATTCAGCAATTTATACAGAATTTTGATCTGCAACCCATCGAAGTCCAGATTGAAATCCTTAAAGCGATGAAAATTGCCAAAAGTAGAGAAAGTGAGCATTTTCTAAAGGATCAACTTTGGAACCATAGCGAAGTGTCAATTAAAATTTCTGCTGCAGAAGTACTTGTTGTGCTGGGAGAAGAACATTATCTCCGCGAAATTTCACAACGTGAAGATACATACGACGAACTTACACAAATTATTAAACACGCATTGCAAGAGAAAAAATGTTAGAGTTTTCCCATATCGTATACGAAATTATAGTTTGGTTATTTTTGCTTTATTCGGCAGCAGTATTCATTATCTATACGTGGATAGGGCTATACGCTTATGGAGCGGTGTTTCGTTACAAACACAATAATACGTTTACGGATTATAGTATTATTGCGACCAACCCCAACGCGCCTACATTCAGTCTGATTGCTCCAGCCTACAACGAGGGGATGACCATCGTTGAAAATGTACGTTCTTTATTGTCGCTATATTATCATAATCTGGAAATTATCATCGTCAATGATGGTAGTAAAGACGACTCAATTTTGAAATTGATCGCCTCTTATGAACTTGAACCAACGTCTTTTTTTGTTCAGGGAAATATTGAGACCAAGGATATAAGGGGAATCTATAAGAGCAAAAATCCAGCATTTAAGAAGCTGACTGTTGTTGACAAGGAAAATGGCGGTAAGGCTGATGCGCTCAACGTCGGCGTTAATATTTCTTCTGGAGATTATATCGTCTGTATTGATGTAGATTGTATTTTGGAACAGGATGCTATTCTAAAATTAGCAAAGCCATTTTTGGAACAGACCGACAAACGCGTTATAGCCTGCGGCGGAGTTATACGTTTGGCCAATAACTGTAATGTCGTGAATGGTTCTGTCGTGGACGTTAATCTTCCAAAATCACGGTTGGGGCGTACGCAGGCCTTAGAGTACATCCGTGCTTTTATTTTAGGTCGAATGGCTTGGTCAAGGGCTTCGGGTTTAATTCTTATTTCCGGGGCATTTGGCGCTTTTGACCGGGAGATCGTATTGGCTTGTGGGGGGTATGACCGAAATACGGTAGGAGAAGATATGGAGCTTGTTGTTCGTATGCGCCGTTATATGGAGGAGCAAAAGCAAGCCTACGAGGTGGTCAACATTCCTGATCCATTGTGCTGGACCGAAGTACCCGAGTCAAAAGAAGTATTACGTAAACAGCGTAATCGTTGGATGCGGGGCACAATGGAGACCTTATGGAAACATCGGAAGCTCATGTTCAATCCGAAATATGGCCGTTTTGGTATGGTCAGTATGCCTTATTGGTTTTTCTTTGAATTCCTGGGGCCCATTGTCGAATTTACCGGCTATATAGTTTTTATAATCTTCTTTATTCTGGGCATCATCAACTGGCCATTTTTCTTTGCGCTATTTGCATTGGTGATTGCTTCCGGAATTTTATATTCGATCTATGCAATCTTGGTTGATCTTGTTAGCCATCAGGTTTATTCTAAGAAAAGAGATCTCTCCACGCTAATTACTACGGCGATATTAGAACCTTTATACTTTCATCCCATTGTTGTTAAAGCTGGAGTACAGGGGGTTGTTGATTATTTTCGGAAGCAGCATGGCTGGGGAGAAATGACGCGACAAGGCTTTCAACAAAAAGATGCGAATGAGTCGGTTTGGAAATACCTCGGTCAGCGATTAAATCTGTCGTTACAGAGCTTAGGGCCTGTTATGTTGGTGGTCTTTGCGCTGTATATGTTATCCGTTGGAGTAGAATGGTGGTGGTACGGTCGTCGATTTGTTCAGCTTTCGGAGTCACATGCCGGGAAGTACCTGTTTTTGGATAACACCCTGTTCATCTTTCAAGCCTTGGCCTGTTTGGGAATCGGCTATTTATTGCTTCAGTTCATAAGCAGTTTTTGGACGAGACTTCTTATGGTCATATCGTTCTCGTTTATTGTCGTTATGCAATTCATCTTGTTTCTGTATTTTGGCGAATCCAGAAATTTGCTTGGAGCTGATATGTTCTATTATAGTTCGGAAGAGATGAAGCAAATTTTGGAGGCTAGCGGTATGTTGAGTTTTACCAATATTGCTTTACTTTTATTATTGATCGTAATTTCTTGGGTTCCCCTTTGGATTGCCAATAAACAGACATTCAAAAAGCCCTATGCTAGTATTGCACTGTTATCTTTGGGGATCATATCGTTTTTCATCTCCTCGGCTTCGCTTTTGGGAGGTCGCGCCGAAAAAGATGAATTCGTAGCCAATGCAAGCCGGAGTAAATGGCGTTATTTTTTCGACTCCAATTTATCCAATTACGTGGATGAACACCCGGGGATGCTCGCGATGTTCAGTAAAGACGGCGATGATGCAAAAGTATTAGATACTAAATTTCCTTTTTTGAAAAAAGAGGACACGAAAGATTTCCTGGGGACATACATGCAAAAAACAGCGAAAGTACCCAATTTGGTCATTCTTGTTATCGAGGGTTTAGGACATGCCTATAGTGCTGAAAATGGTTATATTGGCAACTTTACACCTTTTATAGGTACATTGAAGCAACAGTCTTTGTATTGGGATAATAATATGAGTTCCTCAGGTCGGACATTTTCCGTTTTACCGACCATAACAGGTTCGTTGCCTTTTGCGACACATGGATTCCTGGAACAAGACACCTTGCCAGACAACTTCAATCTCTTTAATATTCTGAAGAGCAATGGATTCAATACTGGATTTTTCTATGGTGGTCATTCTAATTTTGATTTCATGAAAAAGTTCATGGATTATAATAAAATAGATATGCTCATGGACCAAGCGGCATTTGGACCTCCCTATAAAAAATTGCCCGAAAAGGGTGGGGAGAGCTGGGGATATGAAGATCAAGCTGTCTTTAGCAAACTTCTTGAAGTGCAGAAAGTACAGGAACACCCTTATTTCCATGTGCTTTTAACGCTATCAACCCATAATCCGTTTTTGATCAATAATGCGGCTCATTATGAGCAATTGTGTGATCAACGTATAGCAACATTGAACCTTACACCGGAACAAAAAAAGTGGGCTTTGGAAAACCGTACCCAACTTGTTTCGGTACTGAATTTGGATGATGCGATGGAGCAGTTCTTTAAAGAATATAAAAAGAGACCAGATTTTGCAAATACTATTTTTGTCATAACTGGAGACCACGCGATGCCTGAGATACCCTTACAAAGCAAAATCGATCGTTATCATGTTCCCTTGTTGATTTATTCACCACTTTTAAAAGAGCCAAAGACTTTTCATAATTTTGTTAGCCATTTTGATGTCGCGCCTTCTATATTGGCCTACTATCGCGAGAATTTTGGGCTTAAAACGCCTACCCAGGTTACATGGATCGGTCAGGGGCTCGATAAGGGTGCATCGGCACAGGGTGATGGTATAGCCATGATGCAGAGTAAAAATCAATTGAATGATTTTGTGAAAGGCAGTTACCATCTTTCCGATGGACAACTGTATAAACTGGATGGTGTGCTCAATGAAGATGCCGCCGCGGATAATGCGAAAGAAGAATTGTCCAAGCGCTTTGAATTATTTAAGCGCAAGAACAAACTTTTTTATACGCAAAAGCGACTTCTTCCGGATAGTGTTTATACAAATTACTTTAGTCGAACAAAGAAGAACTAGAATTTTCGAATATAACCAAGGATGATGTCCAATTGATTTCCTCTTTCTTTTGGCCTGAATTCTTGGTTATAATAGGTGCCCGAAATTGAAAATAGGTTACTTTGCTTAACGGAGAAATTATACTCGGCACCTACTTTGAATGTTTTTAATTTATAGGAAGCGTTGTCCAATAGATTATTTCGGTTTTCCTCGGGGCTCAGACCCGTTCCGGCACTAAATCCGAAGTAATCATTTGCTCCTTTTGTATAATAGCGGACTGTTCCGGTATAGGATTGGGAAATATTCTTTTCGCCCGGTGTAAGGTAAGTCCTCAGATTGAACCAAAAGTTTTGGTAATATTTTCCGACTGAAGCCGTGTACATCCAGATGTTGTCACTAAAATAAAGCTGACGATATCCGATTTCCCCCTCAAAGCTGTTCGGAAGATTGGCATAGACAGAAACACCAGTTCTATATTTCGCAAAAATGCCCACATTATTGGAGTATCCAGCACCGACATATAGGTAGAATATCTTTGAAAGCCGCGGATAAGCCTCCATCTCAAATTGGACGCCATTTTCTGCAAATTTATTCGCATAGTTCGTTCTGAAAATAACGGATCCTATTGGTGTTGCCCGTTTATAACTTAATCCAACAATGTGCCAATTATGATCAAACTGTTTGTCAAAGTAGACAAAATTGTACGTTAGACCGATTGCATTTTTAGCCGTATATTCTTCAATATTTTTTGCCAGCGCTCTTGCTTCCGTATTTTTAGGATTTATTGCCAATAAACTATTAATTGCCTTTTCGGCAGCCTCATAATGATCATTGCCATAACTTATTTTGCCTTTTAACAGCAGTAGATCCTGAGACTGCGGATGTATACTAAGCCCTTTGTCCGTAATTGCAATAGCTTTGTCGGTCTGATCATTCCAGTATTCCAATGAGGCGTAGGCCAAAAAGAAATCTTCATCACTTGTATTCTTTTTATCCAGTTCTGTAAAGATGGTTCGTGCCGAATCAATCTTATCCGACCAGGTATAAAGGCGTCCGAGAAAAATGCTAATATCTGTGTAATCTGGTGCTTGAAGTAGGGCCTGTTTAGATAATTGAATGGCTTGCGGATAATCTTTTGAATCAAAAGCTACCTTTCGTGCTTTTACAAAGAGATCATCAGCGGTGAGTTTCGTCTCTTGCGCGATAGAAAATAAGGGTAATAAAGAGAGGGAGAGTAATGGATAAATTACTTTTTTCATTCCAGATCGTAAATTTGACATTTAAGCTTGCTAATATATAAACTAAAATTAGGAAATTTTGTTTGTCACTAGTTGTTTTAAAATAAATTTTTGAGCTCTTTTAAAGCGTTCGATCTCATTTTGTGGGACGTCTTTCGAAATCATCCTTAGAATAGGAGTTTCGAAAAACGCCAATGAAATGTGTCAACAACCGTTAACTGGTTGCTATCTACGGGTAATCCGGTTACTATTTTAAGTACCTGCATCGCCATCATGCTGCCGATAATACCGGGCAAGGGGCCCAGCACACCATTTTTATCGCAATTTGGAACCTGCTCCGGATCGGGGGGCGTTGGAAAGATATCCAATAGGTTTTTACTACCCTGATAGTTAAAGACAGCCAGCTGCCCTTCAAAACCATAGATGCTGCCGTATACCAAAGGTTTATCGAGTTGTAGGCAGGTCTGATTAAGCAGGTATCGCGTCGTAAAGTTATCACAGCAATCGACAATAATATGATAGGGAGCGAGCATTGCTAGCGCGTTGTCAGCATCTATTTTTACCTGAATGGGTTCAAAATCAATTGTGCTATTGTGCTGTCGTATATAGGCTGCGGCACTTTCTGTTTTTGCTTGGTTTATATTATTTTCGGAATGAATGATCTGTCTATTAAGATTGTGGATTTCAACCCGGTCAAAATCAACCAACCCAAGTTTGCCTATACCGGCCGCGGCTAAATATTGAACGACAGGGCTCCCGAGTCCGCCTGCACCGACGACCAATACCTTGGCATCCATAATCTTCCGTTGTCCGGCAACGCCAATCTCTTCGATAAAAATCTGTCTGCTATAGCGATCAAAAATGTTATCTTTTTTCATGTATTTAACGTACAATACCCGCGTAATTGCTTTCCCAGTCTTTCATCACTGGAGAATAGCCCATTTTTCGGATTTGATTTTTTATTGTTTCCATATCTCTTTCATCACTTACTTCAAATTGTTCCAAAGCTTGCAGATCGACAACATAGCCTCCAGGATTGGTTTTTGAAGCTGCACTCATGGTGGTTACGCCAATGGGTATGATATGATCCCTGAAGGTTTGGTTTTCTCTGGTTGAAATCGAGATTTCTAAATTTTCATTCCACAGACGATATGCACAGATCAACTGCAGCAGATCACGATCTGCCAAATGGAAATTTGGCTCAACAGAACCTGCGGCTGGTCGTAAGCGTGGAAAGGAAATGGAATAGCGTGTCTGCCAATATTGTTTTTGCAAATAGGCAATGTGTGCCGCGGTGAAAAAGCTGTCCACCCGCCAGTCCTCTAGCCCAAGTAATACCCCCAGACCGATTTTATGGATTCCGGCCCGGCCTATACGGTCAGGCGTATCTAAACGATAGTCAAAATTGGACTTCTTTCCTTTCGGATGATATTGTTTGTAAACTTCTCGATGGTAGGTTTCCTGATAGACCAAAATTGCATAAACCCCTGCGGCTTGTAGTAGTCGGTATTCGGATTCTTCCAGGGGCTGTACCTCAATGGATATCTGTGAAAAATGAGGTTTTAAAAGCCGAATAGCGTTTAGGAAATAATTGATCTCGACAGTTTTGTTGGCTTCTCCGCTAACGAGTAAAATATGGTTGATTCCCATGGATTTAAGTGCCATCGCCTCCAGTAATAGTTCGGTGTTGCTGAGGGTTTTGCGTTTAATTTTATTGTCCATGCTAAAACCGCAATATGTACAGATATTTTGGCACTCATTGCTCAGGTAAAGAGGGGCATAGAGCTGTATGGTTTTACCGAAGCGACGTTGCGTGATTTGTTGTGTTTTTTGTGCCATTTGTTCCAGATACGGTGCTGCAGCCGGTGAGATGAGCGCCCTAAAGTCAGCGAGCGTTAAATGGTCTTTTTCTAACGCATGTTGTACATCCTGATTGGTAGCGTCATAAATCTGCGTGTGGACGTCATTCCAGGAGTATTCATCGAGTATCGTTTTGAAATCTGTCATAAGTGAATCATCAATCAAATAAAAATGAAGTTAAGGGACTCGAACCGACTGCTTGTGATCCGATCTTTCCTAAACCGGCCTCATAAGCCTTTCGTCCAGCGATAACGGTCTCTTTGAATGCTTCGGCCATACGTATCGGATTATTTGAGACCGCAATTGCCGTATTGACCAAGACTGCATCCGCTCCGATTTCCATGGCTTTGGCAGCATCGGATGGAGCTCCGATCCCAGCATCTATAACCACAGGGACATTACTCTCCTCAATAATAATTTCGAGAAAGTCCAGTGTGCGAAGCCCTTTATTACTACCAATAGGAGCACCTAAAGGCATAACAACTGCTGTACCTGCATTTTCCAATCTTTTACAAAGTACTGGATCTGCGTGAATATAGGGCATGACAACGAAACCCAGTTTGGCCAGCGATTCAGTTGCACGCAGGGTTTCAATAGGATCGGGCAGTAAATAACGGGGGTCGGGATGAATTTCCAGCTTTACCCAGTTGGTTTCCAATGCCTCCCGTGCAAGTTGGGCTGCGAGCACAGCTTCTTCAGCAGTTCGTGCTCCCGAAGTATTGGGAAGCAAATGGATTGCCGCCAGATCGAGCGCACTGATGAGACTGTCGTCTGCGTTGGTCTGGTCGATTCGTTTGAGGGCAACAGTGACCAATTGGGAGGCCGAAGCCACAATGGCATCGCTCATTTCTGTGAGATTACCGAATTTGCCCGTACCCAGAAATAATCTGGATTCAAATACGCGATCGGCTATATGTAGGTTGCTCATAATAAAATTTTATTGATGGATGAAACAATGTTTGGAGTCTTGGTTACGATTCCGGAGAGTGCTACACCGTAAACTCCAATTTCTAATAGCTGTTGGATATCTTCAAGTTGGCTTATACCGCCAATTGCGAATATTGGAATAGGGGGCAAGCCTGCTAGGCGGACTTGTTGGATGATGTTCTCATATCCTGCAATCCCCAATAGGGGACTTAGTTTTTGTTTTGTTGTGGTATAGTTGAATGGTCCGAGTCCGATATAGTCACAGTTTTCACTTATTCTACGTTTTACATCCGCAAAGCTATTGGCAGTACCGCCGATTATTTTTCCTGCACCCAATAGGTGCCGGGCAGCTGTGACGCTGCAGTCATCCAATCCCAAATGTACGCCATCAGCGTCTACCGCTGCTGCAAGTGAAGGATGGTCATTGATGATACAGCTGGCACCAAATTCGGAACAGGTTTGCTTGATCTGTTCTGCAAGCGTGTAGCGGCTCTTTTCATCGGCTTCCTTCCATCGGATCTGTATCCATTTGGCCCCCGCATCCAGCGCTTTCAGTATGTTATTTTTTTGTTCAGTTAATGTTTGTCCCTGCGATATATATTGGAGTTTTTCCATAGTTTTTGTTTGCATGCTATAAAATTTTGAACTGGATCAGGGTGCTTCCATAAAGTACCATATAAGGCAATTCCATTTGCGCCTTGCTGCATCGGAATAAGGCAGTTGCCTTGGTTTATCCCTCCAAGACCGATGAGACCAACAGTAAAGTTGGAGCGTGACGGGAGCTGATCCAACCTTGCATTATACACTCCATACCCGACTTTTGAGATGCTCGGAAATAATGGACTTAGAAAAGCATAGGCCCAACATTCATCAAGGCTATTGAATTGATCGATATCATGCACAGATGTCGAACAGATTGTTGTAGAAAGCATTTGATTTGTTGATCTATCCTTTCTATTCTTTTCGTTCATATGAATACGTGCGATTCCGAGCTCAGCCGATAGGTGAGGGTGGGAATGTAGGACCAATCTGTCCAGGTACGTTGAATCTATAGATTCAACGTACCTGGACATTTGTAGGTCCGTAAAATGATACTTGCGCAAATGCAGGATATCAAGTCCTTCTTTGAACAAAGCATCTATAATCCCTTTTTCAGAAGGGATCGTTTCTGCTGCTGTCAAAGCGATGATCATAAATAAATCTCTTTTCCTTTGGCGATGAATTCCTGCGATTTTTCCCGCATCCCTTGAGCGGCACTATCTCTGATTTCCTGCGTAATTTTCATCGAGCAAAATTTGGGACCGCACATGGAGCAGAAGTGAGCCACTTTGGCCGCATCCGCAGGCAACGTTTCGTCATGATATTCCCGTGCGGTATCTGGATCCAGGGAAAGGTTGAATTGATCTTCCCATCTAAATTCAAATCTCGCTTTACTCAAGGCATTATCACGGTATTGTGCACCCGGATGTCCTTTGGCCAAATCGGCCGCATGGGCAGCTAGTTTATAGGTGATTACACCGTCTTTAACGTCTTTTTTATTTGGTAAGCCCAGATGTTCTTTTGGGGTCACATAGCAAAGCATCGCACATCCAAACCATCCGATCATAGCAGCTCCAATGGCTGATGTGATGTGGTCATAACCTGGAGCAATATCAGTTGTTAAGGGTCCTAAGGTATAAAATGGTGCTTCGTCACAACAAGCCAATTGCTTGTCCATATTCTCTTTGATCAATTGCATAGGAACATGGCCCGGACCTTCGATCATCACCTGAACATCGTGTTTCCAGGCGATCTTGGTGAGCTCGCCCAGTGTTTCTAGCTCCGCAAATTGAGCAGCATCGTTTGCATCTGCAATGGCTCCTGGACGGAGACCATCGCCAAGTGAAAAAGCAACATCATATCGCTTCATAATCTCACAGATCTCCTCAAAATGGGTATAGAGAAAGTTCTCTTTGTGGTGGAAAAGACACCATTTGGCCATGATAGACCCTCCTCTGGAGACAATTCCCGTTACTCGAGAAGCGGTGAGATGGATATAACGAAGCAGTACGCCGGCGTGTATGGTAAAGTACGAAACACCCTGTTCGGCCTGTTCAATCAAGGTATCTTTGAATATTTCCCAGGTAAGGTCCTCGGCCACCCCCTTCACTTTTTCGAGCGCCTGATAGATCGGTACTGTACCGATTGGAACGGGCGAGTTACGGATAATCCATTCGCGGGTTTCGTGAATATTTTTGCCAGTGGATAGGTCCATGATGGTATCGGCTCCCCAACGACAGGCCCATACTGCTTTCTCAACTTCTTCCTCTATACTTGAGCTTACAGCACTATTGCCAATATTGGCATTAATTTTAACAAGAAAGTTGCGCCCGATAATCATGGGTTCACTTTCAGGGTGATTGATATTATTGGGGATGATTGCTCTTCCGGCAGCGATTTCCTCACGGACAAATTCTGGTGTAATTGCTTTATCATGTGTTCTGGCACCAAAATTCTGTCCTTTATGCTGATGATCCATTCCGGGGGTACTGGTCGTGAGCTGCTCGATACGTTGGTTTTCACGGATAGCAACGTACTCCATTTCTGGGGTAATGATGCCTTGCTTAGCATAATGTAATTGGGTAACATTACTACCTGGAGAGGCTACTTTCGGTTTATGGCTATACGCGAATCGGAGTTCATCCAACGTTGAATCAGAAAGGCGTTTTTGTCCATATTCAGAGCTGATGCCAGGCAGCTGTATGACATCCTGACGATCTAAGATCCACTGTTCGCGAAGGCGCGGGAGGCCTTTTCGGATATCGATATGGATGGTGTCATCGGTATATGGTCCAGAAGTATCATAGACTGTTACCGGGGGATTAATTTCTACTTCTCCATTCGTTAATTTGGTTGGACTCAAGGAGATTTGACGCATAGCGACTTGAATAGGAAATAGTTTTCCGGATACAAAAATTTTCTTTGCATTTGGAAAGGGCGATTGCGTAATTTTTTCAGCTGTCATTTTTTTCTTATTGGGGTGAATTACTCGGTTCGATTGATTTTTGGGGAATAGCTATCCGCCCTGGGACGCGGTGATTAAAATAATCTGATCGTGCGGTTTTAGTGGTGTCGTAGCCCAGTCCTTTTTGGGTATGACTTTGTTGTTAATAGCTACAGCCACGCCCTGAGTTTGGCCGGATAATTCCAAAAGCAACAAGCCTTCCAATGAAGTAAGCGAGGGGTCGAAAAATCGAATCTGATGGTTTATTGTAAGTTCCATTCCTTAATTTTTTTGGTAAAACTTTAGGAATGGCTACACAAAGGCACAGCAATGCACCTTGTAGACAGCTCACTTTTCCCTACGCCAGTATGATCCGGATCAGGTTCTAAGGGTAAAATCTCAGCCTGCACGAGCAGACACCCCTAAAGTTGTGACTAAGATAAGGTTATTTTTATGAAAGTTGCAAGAATTTTATTTTGCAGACTTGGGTTTATTGTACAGGAAAGTACAGGTCAGTATGTGGGAAATATTTGATATATTAGTTTTTTGAATCAGCTAAAACAATTTAACAACCACCAAGAATAGTATCTTTTAATGCGTAGGATTTTATTGACAACATTGTTGTGTATCGCTAGCAACACTTATGCCCAACCTAAAAACAACTGCAGCGCCGTGCAGTTGACATGCGAACATTTGGTCAATCCATTGGGTATTGATGCAATTCACCCAAGACTTAGCTGGCGACTTGAGGACCAACGTAAAGGTGCGGTACAACAGGCTTATCAGATCTTTTTAGGGCAAGATTCGCTGGCACTGCTGCGAGAGACCAAAGATAACTGGGATAGTGGCAAACAGTTCAGCTCGGCTATGTTAGTGTCCTATAATGGCGCACAGTTAAAGCCACAGACCAAGTACTTCTGGAAGGTTAAAGTATGGGATAAGGATGGTGTATCAACACGTTCAGAAATAGCATCGTTCGAAACGGGCATGATGGGAATGGACCTTTGGAAAGGAAAATGGATCAGCGACAATAAGGATATTCATGCGCGAGAAACGCCTTATTTTAGAACAGAATTTAAGGCAAATAAGCAGATAAAATCTGCCCGCGCATATATTGCCGCAGCAGGATTATATGAACTTTCCATTAATGGCCAGCGCGTTGGCGACCATCGTCTGGATCCAATGTATACTCGATTTGACCGACGGACATTGTATGTCGTGACGGACGTAACCCAGCAGCTTCAAAAAGGAGAGAACGCCATTGGCGTTGTTTTGGGGAATGGCTGGTATAATCATCAACCACTGGCCGTTTGGAATTTTGATAAAGCACCATGGCGGGCCCGGCCAACATTCTGTTTAGAACTGAAAATCGTTTATACAGATGGAACGACGGAAACCATTGTTTCGGATAAGCAGTGGAAGACAGCGTCAGGACCAATCACCTATAATAATATTTACACTGGTGAGCATTACGATGCAAGACTGGAAATACCCAACTGGGATAAACCAAAATACGATGATTCGGCCTGGCAGGCTGTTCAGTATAGAAATGCGCCATCTGCACATATCGTTTCCCAACAGATGGTACCGATTCGGCTCGTGAAGTCCTATAAGCCGAAATCAGTGACAAAGATAGACCAACGTACCTATGTGTTTGATATGGGCCAGAATATGGCCGGGATTACAAAAATTAAGGTGAAAGGAGCTGCGGGTACTATGCTGCGTATCAAGCATGGTGAGCGGTTGTTGGCGGATGGGCATCTTGATCAGTCCAATATTGATGTTTATTATCGGGGCGATAAGGAAAAGGAGCCCTTTCAGACCGATATATTGACCTTAAGTGGTCGGGATGATGAGTTTATGGCCAAGTTCGGTTACAAAGGGTTTCGTTATGTCGAGGTTAGCAGCAGTGCGGCAATTGCATTGGATAGTTCGGCTGTGACCGCTTATTTTATGCATAGTGATGTGCCCGCCATTGGACAGCTCAAGACGTCATCAGCGTTGGTCAACAAACTATGGGAAGCGACCAACAATGCCTACTTGTCCAATTTGATGGGCTATCCTACAGACTGTCCGCAGCGCGAAAAGAACGGTTGGACAGGGGATGGGCACCTTGCGATTGAAACAGCTTTGTACAATTTTGACGGGATAACAATTTATGAAAAATGGATGGCGGATCATCGTGATGAGCAACAGGAGAACGGTGTCTTACCCGATATTATTCCAACTGGGGGATGGGGTTATGGTACAGCGAATGGTTTGGATTGGACAAGTACCATTTCCATCATTCCCTGGCAGATCTATCAGTTTTATGGAGACCCACGTGCATTAGAAGAATGCTATCTTAATATCAAACGCTATGTCGATTATGTCGACGGAATCAGCCCATCTGGGTTGACGACTTTTGGGCGTGGAGACTGGGTGCCAGTGAAGTCACAGTCGAATCTGGAGTTGACCTCCTCGGTTTATTTTTATGTGGATGCGACCATCTTGGCTGCTACGGCTAAATTGTTTGGATACACAGCAGATCAACAAAAATATGAACTGCTGAGCAGTAAAATTAAGACGGCCATCAACGCTAAATTTTTAGATGCTTCCAAGGGTATTTATAGCAATGGAACACAGACTGAACTGAGTGTTCCACTCTATTGGGGTGTGGTACCTGACGAAATGAAAGCCCGGGTTGCAGCCAACCTGAATAAGAAAGTGGAAGAGACCAACTTTCACTTAGATGTAGGGGTATTGGGTGCAAAAGCATTATTGAATGCGTTAAAAGATAACGGTTATGCAAAGACAGCCTATAAGGTTGCGGTACAAGATACCTACCCGTCTTGGGGATGGTGGATAGTAAATGGCGCGACAACATTGTTGGAGAACTGGGATTTAAAAGCAACCCGTGATATTTCAGACAACCACATGATGTTTGGCGAAATCGGTGGTTGGTTTTTTAAATCTATCGGCGGGATTCTGCCAGATCCTAAACAACCTGGATTTAAACATGTGCTCTTAAAACCCATCTTTCTCCAGGAACTGAAAGAATCTTCTATTTCTTATGATTCACCCTACGGTAAAATCGTTTCCGAATGGAAGTTAAAGGATAAAAAGATTGTTTATGATATCCAAATACCCGCAAATGCCACGGCGACATTTTATCCGCCGGATAATGTTAGCATTAGCAGTAGCGATGTCGTCCAATTGGACGCTGGTAAACATAGGCTTGAGCTGGAACTCAAGTAATCATGGGTAACTGTGTCCATTGAATTATCAAAAACTGTGACTGTGCTTAATTCTTGTAATGGACGAACTTTGTGTAAAAGATTGATACATGGCGCAATTAAGCATAAGTAAATTACAGGAAAATACAACAAGCGGTTGGTTAAATGGTTTTATTGGTGTGGTATTATTTAGTGGTTCGTTGCCGGCAACACGCATGGCCGTTTTAGCGTTTGACCCTGTATTTGTTACACTAGCAAGGGCTTCCATTGCAGGCATATTGGCACTGATAACATTGATGGTTTTTAAGGAAAAACGTCCGGAAAGAAAGCAATTGGGGTCGCTATGCATCGTGGCAATAGGATGTGTCGTTGGATTTCCCTTACTAACCGCTTTGGCTCTGCAGCACATCACGTCCGCGCATTCCATCGTTTTTATCGGTATTTTGCCCGTATCGACAGCCGTATTTGGTATTATACGAGGTGGCGAGCGTCCGAACCCAATCTTTTGGCTGTTTTCTGCTTTAGGGAGTCTACTGGTGATCGGCTATGCGCTGGCACAAGGACAAACAGCCTCACCTTTAGGCGATGTTTTAATGATTTTATCGGTCATTCTCTGTGGTTTAGGCTATGCTGAAGGTGCAAAATTGACCAAGACGCTAGGGGGCTGGCAGGTCATTTCCTGGGCTTTGGTTTTGTCGCTGCCGTTGATGTTGCCACTTACCTTTATCTATCTTCCATCGTCTTTTGACACTGTGCCTATCGGGGCCTGGGCCAGTTTAGCCTATGTGTCGATGTTCAGTATGTTTATTGGCTTTGTTTTTTGGTATAAAGGACTCGCCCAAGGTGGCACGGCGACCATCGGACAATTACAGTTACTCCAGCCTTTTTTCGGTCTGGCTTTAGCCGCCGGGCTTCTTCATGAACAAGTCGGTGTTGGCATGCTGGCCGTAACAGTTGCTGTTATTCTCTGTGTCGTAGGAACGAAGAAATTTGCCCGATAAATGCATTAGAAAAAAGAGAACTGGATTATAGGCTCTCTCGGAAAACGATAAATTTATTAACTTTAACTTTTAGGGTATCATTCGAGGCGTATTTGATCGAATGATGTGTATTTATCTTGTAGTGGCAAAGACAGCATCGTATGATTTTACCGTTTGAACCTTATAATCCGATGTGGAAAGCGAATTTCGACAGCATTCAACATGAACTTCTTACACTGTTGAAACCAATAAGGTCAAGGGTTGATCACATAGGAAGTACAGCCGTTGAGGGATTGTCTGCCAAACCAATCATTGATATATTGATCGGTTTAGAGGAAGAAAACGATCTTGATCGTATTCCGCTCCTGTTGCGAGACAAGTGCTATGTATATTATGAAAAATACAATGAGGATATGCCTTACAGACGTTTTTTTGTCGCCCTGGTTGATCGTCCTGAAGTATTGGGGTTGCCAGAGCACATCGCGCCTGGTAATGAAATTCCAGCACGATTGCATGACCATTCGTTACGAGTAGCACATATCCATACCATACCGTTGAATTCAAAACACTGGTTGCGCCATATAGCCTTTCGCGATTATCTGCGTGCACATGACGAAGTAAGAGATCAGTATCAGGCAATCAAAGGAAAGTTGGTACTCCAGCAATGGAAAGATGGTAACGAATATAATCATGCAAAAGATGAATTTTTGAAAGAGCATGAAGCAAAAGCTGTGGAATGGTACAATAGTGGAATGGTACAATAAAGGTTGCGGAACAATAGAATCGTAGTAAAGACCGTTGCAAAATAATGTTGATATTTTCTGATCGGTTATTTTTGCTTTTTTTTGCAGTTTTTTCCGATTTGGATTCGGAAATCTAGTTGCGTTTTCTTGAAAAATCCTCTTTTTGAGGCCTTTTCAACTGCTTAATTTGTGTTTTTTATTGCATTGGACACAAGTATCCCAGGTGATCTGTAAAGATTGTACGCCATGGCTTCCATTAGATTTTGTGTATGCATTTTGGCGATCCCCTTATACCTTGCACAGCTTGAGTTGAACCATCGCCGGATGCTCCCGAAGGTCCGTTCAACTTTGAACCTGATCTTGCCGATCAGTTTGTTTCTTAACTTCTCTCTTTCGGTTAACGCTGTTCCTTTCTTTGCCTTATGCAAGATCCTGCTTTTTAGCTTTCCTGATTTGATCAATTCCTCATTTTTAGAGGAACGATATCCCTTGTCAGCATAGATATGGATGCCCTTTGGAAGGTCAGCCGAAGATATTACCTGTTGAAGATTGGCAATTTCATTTACATTTGCTGGAGTGGTTACCACGCCCAGAACCAGGCCTTCTGTATCGGTGACATAATGCTTTTTATAGCCATAACGTGTTTTCCCAGCCTTCTTTATCCAACGAGCTTCATGGTCAACACCCGGGCTCTCTTGTTGGATCAATAACTGTTCACTATTCTCTTTATCCAGCTCAGAATCTTCGCGAGGATGTTCACTACGGTCACTTTCGATCTCGTAAATAACTTTGCCTTTTGGTTTTAGCGGAGAATCAACAATACTGGCATCAACGATAGCTCCACGTTTTACCAATATTTTATGTTTATTCAACTGCTTGTTCAGCTCCTTGAATAGATTCTCATAAACACCCTTTTCTGTCAGCGAGCTGCGAAAACGGCTAATAACACTGTGATCGGGAACCGAATCGTCCAAACTGATGCCAACAAAGCGACTAAAGGAGATACTGTCGTTTATACGGTCTTCTACTTCGTAGTCACTCAGACCATACCAGGTCTGTAGAAGTGTCATTTTGAAGAGGACAAGACCAGAATAACTAGGGCGTCCCATTTTGCTTTCCCCTTTGTGGTAATGCTTGTTGATAATATTTGAAATCGGACGCCAATTTACCAATGTATTGATCTGATCGAAGAATTCCTGCTTGATTTTCCGTCTTTGAACCATGTAATCAACAAAGCTAACTTTTTCTGTCTTTTCCATACCTTAAATATAACGAAAATCAACAAGAAACAAATTAAAAACTTGAATATCAATAAAATAAAAACCAAACACTTTTGCAACGGTCTTAGTACAATGAGAACCTTGGACAAAGTAGCATGGATGCATCGGATTAAATTGGTAAGAAATTAAGGTTATACTAGCTAGATTTAGGTATGAATACATTATTGGAAGAATTTGAGAATATTATCCATGAGTTTTCATCGCAAATTTTGGAAATATATGAAGACGATTTTAATCAGAAATTAGAACCAGATAAATGGAGCAAAAAAGAGATTCTAGGTCATCTAGTCGATAGCGCTTTTGTTAATTACCAACGGTTTATAAGAGCTCAATTTGAGGAAAATCCAAAAATATACTATGATCAGGTAGCCTATTGTGCATCTGCAGGTTACCAACATGCTGAGACCGAGAAATTATGCAATCTATGGCGATCGGTAAACGAACAATTGTTGTTTTTGTTTAAGCAGGTAATTGCGAACAAATTGACAAAAAGGACTTGTAATGACCATAGCCTCGAATTTTTAATGCTTGACTATGTGGTGCATTTGAAGCATCACAGAAATCAGATTTTGTCCGAATGAAAAAATTTAATCCCCGATGAGTGACGTGCTTACTTCTCAAGCACCTTTTTGATAATATCAAAAAAAAAGTAATGTATTTCATTTACGATCAATAATTGTAAAAACAAATGTTGTTGTAAAAGTGTTGTTTAACAAAAGGTTAGATAGGATGTTCTATTAAACTTTCCATTATAATTCTATTTACTGGTGTAATTTTACCTTCCCTCGGAAAAGACGCTCTTCAACAATTTAAACGACACTAATTTTTAAAACATATGAAATCGAAGTCATTTTTAACCGCAATTATCTCAAGCTTCCTATTGCTGGCTTGTAGTACCTCGACAAGGATAACAGATATCTATAAAAATAGCGATCTGACTCCAAAACAATACCAAACAATATTCATTATTGCAATGACAAACCATGCTAAAGCAAAGGAGGTCATTGAATCCAATTTGGCAGAAGCGGCTTCCATGCGTGGCTATAAGGCTATTAAAAGTACTGAGGTTTTTAAACGCACGTTCACCAAAGACGAAAGTTAAAATAAAGATTTAGTGATGAAAGCAGTACATGCTCTGAATGCGGATGCGATTTTTACAGTTACCCTGATCGACAAAACAAGCGAGACCCGATATGTACCTGGAAGTGGACCTTATATGCCTTATCCGAGATTTGGATGGTATGGTAATTTTTGGAGCTATTACTCCCATTGGTACCCAATTGCATACGATCCCGGTTATTACACGACGGATAAAATGTACTATCTGCAAAGCAATTTATATGATGTTAGCTCCGAACAACTGTTTTGGAGTGTATAGTCTGAAACGATCAACCCTTCCAGTTTAGAAGATTTTTCTAAAAGTTATACGAAGGCGCTCGTAAAAGCATTGGAAAAGGATATTGCTGCTAAATAGCCATCGGTAAAAGTATGTTTAAAAGCTAGCTTCAAATTAAATAGTTGTATTAGTGTATAATTATTCTTTATGTGACGATATAGTTTGTTAAATGTTTTTTATAGTATATTTGTAAACTAAGTTTCGGTATTGTTGTTATATTGAGAAGCAATAAAGTTAGTTCACATAAGATGAGGTACAAATTATACAGAGAACAACAATTGGCCTGCGATTTGGATACCGCTTGGTCTTTTTTTTCTTCACCCATGAATCTTTCAGAAATTACCCCAAAAGATATGGGGTTTGTTGTCACCTCAAACTGTGATCAAAAAGAAATTTTTGAAGGAATGATCATCGATTATTTGGTATCTCCGATTCTTCGGTTTCCGCTGAAGTGGAAGACCAAAATAACGCAAGTGGAAAAGAATAAAAGTTTTACTGATTTTCAACTAAAGGGACCTTATGCCTATTGGAGTCATTTTCATGAGTTTATTCCGAATGAAAAAGGAGTGCTAATGAAAGACAGGGTTGATTATGAATTGCCTTTGGGAATTCTAGGCACAATTATGCATGGAGTTTTTGTTAAAAAAAAGTTGGAGCAAATCTTCGATTACCGTTATCAGGTTTTAGAAAAATTATTTAATCAAACTAAGAATTAATGGGAACGAATCTATTGCAGTTCACATGACCGAAAAGAAAGAAGTAGAATACAATGAAGAAAATTTATCAAATAACCAATGGAGTTGCTTTGGTCATCACGGTGATTATTAATTACCTATCCAATACGGGAATTTTTAATGGGGAGACTATGGCAACGGTTTCTGCTAAATATCAAAATCTATTTACACCTGCGGGATATGCATTTTCCATATGGGGGCTCATTTACTTGGGCTTGTTTGGATTTGTAATTTATTTTGGTCCTTTTGTCAGACAGACAAATGAAAAAGAAAAAGTAGTTTTAAAAGTCGCATGGTGGTTCTTGATTTCTTGTCTAGCAAATAGTCTATGGGTTATTACTTGGTTGTATGACTATACCTTTTTAACTATTTTATTGCTGGTCTTCCTTTTTGTGTCACTATTAAAGATAATTCACCATACACAAGCTATTGCGTTTCATGATGCACGCAGCAAGCGTATATTTCTTAAGATCCCTTTTCAACTTTATGCAGGGTGGATTTCTGTCGCTTTGATTGCCAATATTGCAGCCTATCTGACGAAGATAGGCTGGGGTGGTTTTGGATTATCAGCTACCATATGGGCTATTATCATGTTTGCAATTGCATTAATCATTCACTTATTGATGATCTGGGAACGTCATTTGCCGGTATTTGGACTTGTCGCCGTATGGGCTTTAATAAGTATTTCAGCTGCTAATAAATTAGTTAATAGTCCGGTGTATACAACGGCTATAATGGCTGCTCTCATTGTTTTGCTAAACGTAATTGTATACTACTGTGTTCAATATCGTAAGCGATTGACTATCTAATGTTTACTTGGTATGATGCTAGGTCATGGTTTGACAATCGAAGTTTAAACTTTCCATAGGAATGCAGTGAAGCCAGTTATTATTTAATTGCTGATTCCGCAATTAATAGTTGTTGAAATTCTTTTCCGATAAATGGATTGATAAGGTGCTATAATCCTTTTTGCAGTGTAAAGACAGTAATAGTCGCATCAGACTCCGGCGAATAGATCACATCTGTTTTCTTTCTGACCAAAATGCTGGAGTAAGTGCATTCGGATCGTATTTGGTTGTACCTCATAAAATCGGTATAATGGCCCGGGTAACGCAGAATTTTGCAACCGAAAATAGATTTGGTGGGATTGCTTTTCAAACGGGTGTAAATTTCCTAATACTGGCAAAATAACTCAGAGGATGCTATAAAACGCGGCTTTTGTGTTTGCTTGGAGCTCCTGTAGGCGAAATTGGTTAACTATTGGTTCTCCAAAAAGAGTCGTAAAAGATTCCCCTTGTTTATTTGAAATGCCTTCAAAAATTTCAGTCCACCATAGTGGAATATCATTGATCAATGTACCGAGTACTTTTTCTGCAGGTGAATGCAGCGGTATTGTAATACTGTAATTTTCCAAATTGACGGTTTTATAATTTTTGTTGTGATAACCAAAATTAAGCGTTAGTATCCAGCCTAAGCTTGACATAGCACATGTATTAACAATTATCTTATAAGCATTTTGGTGGACGATAAATTATAGATGACGCGATAATATGAACTCATTTATATGCTAAGCACTCCTATTTCTATAACTATTAAACACTAATATATTTTTTGAGTACTTCGAGAAGGTCTGCCCGCCGTATTGGTTTAGGAAGAAAGTCATTCATTCCGGATTCAAGACATTTTTCTTTTTCTCCTAGCACATTTCCGGCTGTAACGCCTATGTGCATATACCGGAGCATGCTGCCCCCCTGATTCCGGACATAATTTAGGATATCATGTTTGTTTAAGCGCTGCTATCGCATGGCATTCCGTCAGATAATGACCCCTTTGTTGTTCAATCAGTATGATATTTGGAGGCATTTTTACCTCTCCAAGTAATATCTTTCTGTTTAACAACTTATATTCCGGAGCATATTGACCCCTCTAGCACTTTGGGAGCTCCTAGATTCCGGAAGATGTTGACCCCTTGTCTGGGTTCTGATTTTGGTTTTACTTTTGGGAAAATGATATTACCCAATGGCCGGAAAAACCAGACCCATGAGTCAGATAAAACAGATGATCAGGCTGCACCAGCAAGGCTATGCTATAAAAGCCATAGCGCGCAGCCTTAGTATAAGTAAGAATACCGTAAAGTCCTATCTCTTTAAGATAGGTGAGGCAAAGTTAAACATGACCGACCTTCTGGCTGTGGAAGATCCCGTGCTGGAAGGTCTGCTGCATTCAGGTAATCCGGCCTATCGTGACCCTAGGTTCGAGGATCTCAAAGAGCGTTTGCCACATCTGGAGAAAGAACTTAAAAGAGTTGGCGTAACGCGTAAACTGCTTTGGGAAGAATACAAAGTATCTTATGGCCAGGGGTATGGTTACTCTCAGTTCTGTTATCACTTTTCACAGCTAAGTGTTTCTTCCCGTTCAGGAACCATGGTAATGCAACATGAAGCTGCAGACAAGCTCTATATCGACTTCTCCGGCAAGAAGTTGCATTATATTGATATTGAGACAGGTGAACTTATTAATTGCGAGGTATTTGTCGCCTGTCTTCCTTATTCCAATTACTGTTATGCAAAAGCTGTGCGTAGCCAAACAATCCCTGATTTTATTGGAGCGCTGAACGATTGCCTGTGGTTCCTGGGCGGAGTTCCCAAGGCACTGGTACCGGATAATCTAAAGTCGGCTGTAACCAAGAGCGATCGTTATGAACCTGATATCAACAGAAGTATGGAAGATCTGGCCAATCACTACGATACCGTTGTGGTTCCTGCTCGGGCAGGAAAGCCAAGGGATTATGTATGTATTTTTGATATGTAAACTATCCAAAGTAACCTTTTCATTTTGAGCGGTATACTATTTGGATAGTTTACATAATTTACGATTACCTTCCGAGACTTTCCAACCAATCAAGCAATCCGTGGTTGGTTTGCCATTCCGGTAGTTCTGTTGATACCGGCAACAAACTGGTTTTTTCGAGCGCGTCCCATTTTTGCCTATTGTCTATCCGGGCATATATTTCAGTAGTCGTTACCGATGCGTGGCCAAGGAAGTCTCTTATGGCAACAATGTTCACTTCACTTTTTTGAAGGAGCATTGCTTTGGAATGACGCAGGGAGTGCGGACTTATTCCTGTCGGAATAAGCGATGCATCCACTGTCCTTGCCTTAATAGAGTACTTGCGCATAATTGCCGTTATGCCCATCCGTGACAATTTATCTCCCCGTCCATTTGCGAACAATGGATAGTCTGTAGCTTGATCCCGTAACAGTCCGTATTCCTGCATATACTTTTTTAACATGATAGATAATTTCTCGGTTAGGGGTACTATACGTGTTTTGTTGCCCTTTCCTTTAAGCGTAAGTAGCGTGGGCTTACCGAAGTTGAACCTGGCTGGCACCAGATCTATAATTTCCTGTACTCTTCCCGCACATTCGAACATCAGGGATAAAAGCATCTGATCACGCCTTCCTTTCTTTTTTGTTGTGTCGGGCTGGGCAAGCAAGAGCTTCATCCCCTCTGCGGTCAGATAAACCACCTCTGCAGCAGCACATTTTTTTATTCTCAGAGAGAGTATTGATTGCCAATGCTCCATGTGATCGGGATATCTGTAAGTAAGGAACCGGAAGAAGGAATGGAGTGCTGCCAGTCTGGCATTGCGTGTGGAGACACTACAATGTCTTTCTTTTTCCAGCCAATCAAGGAATTCGAGTATCCGTTCCCTGGTGATATCCCTAAAGTCCAGACGATCGGCTTTGATGCCATGAACATCCCGCATGAAGGTAAGTAGAAGGCTGATCGTGTCCCGATATGCACTGACCGTGTGCCTGGAGCAACCTCGCTCATCTACAAGGTACGTAACGAGGAACTGGGTCAGATATTTTGCAAAAGCTGTCTGTTTCATGACTGTTACCGATAATTGAGTTCAGAGAATATATAGCTACAGATGCTATCAGTTTTTCCTAATAATTCAGGATACATCTCGGAGGTCATACGAACATACCGATCTGTTGAAGCTAGAGACATATGTCCCATATAGGTTGACAAGATTGGCAGGATATAATAAAGATCCCGTCCCTCTGACAACGAATGAGCCAATGATCTGACACAGAAAGTGTGACGTAGATCGTGGATACGAGGCCCTATGGTTAGCCCACGGCGTCTTATGCAAGCTGTCTTGAGGATTTTGGCCCACCATAACGCAATTCCTTTGGCGGGACACGCCAGGCCATTGAGCTTCACAAAAAAGTATTCACTTGTTGCAGGCAATAGTTTCCTGTATCTCAGATATTGCTTACATACTCCGGCAAGTGAATCAGATATCGGAACCAGGCGGTCTGTTCCATTCTTGGTGTTTCGAAGCGTCAGGTAATTCTGTTCCAGATTGACATCATTTATTGCTAGGTTTACTGCCTCACCAATCCTTATTCCCGTTGAAGCAAGCAGTCGGATCAATGCAGGGAGCATCATGATACTGGTTCTGGTATGCCTGTCGTAAAGTACCAGCGTATCACACGCAATGTAAATAGCTTTGATCTCATCATCTGAAAAGATATATGGGATAAATGTATCCTGTCTCGGTACCTTCATCGCCTGTGGTATATAAGTTTCGTACCCCAGGTTAGATAAGTAGACTGCAAACTGCCGGAGGAAACAGTTCCGATGGCTCCATGTATCTGCCGCCTCGTTTGGTCGCCGGTTGCACCATTCGGTCGCCAGTTCCTGCGTGATGGTGACATCATGCAGTCCCTTGGCCATGGTGAACCTGTCGAATGCGAACAGACTGTATTTTGGCCCTTTTGATCTATAGCCGAGGTTGCTGCGCATAGCAAGGAAATCTCGGATCAGTGGTGCCAGTACTCCTCGTTTCACATATCCGCTATTCATAAAAGGCACCTCCTTTCTGGGTATAGAAAGTATCCTGGACTCCGGGGACATCCAGGGTACACTGCCTCAAACCCTCTATATCTATCCGGAGATAACACATGGATGTCTGGATACTGGAATGTCCAAGAATACTGGATATGACGGGCAATGATACCTGATTTTCTAGTAACATGCTGGCCATAGTATGTCGTAAGGCATGCGATCCGTGTTTTCTTCTCCCAATTTCCACCCCAGATTGACGGATGGCGCGATCCGCGGCGCCGGAAACACGCTTGGCATCGATCGGGCCGTGAGGAAATAGGCGCTCAAGGAAAACGAAAGCAGATTGGGAAGATGGACGGCCATAACGGATATAGTCAATAAGTGCTTCCCCAACATCAACTGTAAGTGGGAGCTTGATCGTTTCCCCGGTTTTCTTTTGACTGAAGCAAATGATATTCTGTTGCCATAGGATATGACCGAACTCTAGGCCACTGATGTCCGAAGCCCTTAAGCCCAGCCGTACGGCCAGCATAATCAGTGCGTAATCTCTTTTTCCGGTGGTCGTACTCCTGTCCATGGAATCAAGGATGACCATCACCTCCTGTTTGGTATAAACAGATGGAAGTTTAGCTTGCTTCTTATAATTGTCCCTGGGTATCAATAAGGACAGGTCTTTTACAGTTCTACCAATCCCTGTTAGAAAAGCAAGGAAGCTTCGGATGATGGATAAAGCCAGATGTTTCGCTCCAGCTGTATCCGGCAACAGTAAGGATACGTAATTTATGATGGTTAGTGGGGTCAGGGCTTGAGGCGAGCTGATACCCTGTGCATGGAGATAAATCTGGAAGCGATAAAGGTAATAGCAATAGCTTCGCAGTGTCTTTTCACTTAACCTCATCGATTTCTTTTGTTCAACATACTGTTCGATGAGGTTCCCAAATTCCCCTGTCAATACTATCGGCTCCCGCCTATTTATGACTTCGACCATCTTACCAGTTTCGGCAAACTGGGCAAGACATAGCGCGCAACGGTAACAATGTTTCTGATGGTGGGTGAGCTCTGAAACTGATTTGCTGCCATAGGTCTCACTTAAGTACGCGGTTACTGTCCCGGAAGTACAGTTGCTGATATTATTCGACACCATGTATGCCCTGATCCGGCTCCATATCCACCTGTAGATGGATATCGTCTGTTTGCTTCTGCCGATATCTCTGAGATAATCGGATGCGGAATCTGATAACTCCCCGAAGGAGGAATAACGATTGTTCATTGGATAAAAATTATCTTATGCGGAATTGCATAATGCAAGGTCAGGATATTATGTAAACTTTATTGCAGATAAAACACTTACCATCAAACATTTAAAATAAAAAACATACATATCAAAAATACATACATAATCTTTTTTATGTATAAATACACATAACAGGGACAAAAGTGCTGTTGAGAACCATGTCAAAATCGTCTATACACAGGTATTCGCACGATTGCGCAACCGTAGGTTCTTCGATCTGGAATCGCTCAATGAAGCCATTACCTCGTGCATAGACAAGCTCAACCAGACACGAATGCAAAACCGCAGTTACTGCCGTCAGGAACGCTTTATCAGCAGTGAAAAGCATCTATTGGGCAAACTTCCTGCGAGCCGCTTTGAGCTGAAGCACTATACCGAGCTTAAAGTGGCTGACAACGGCCATATTTACTTGGGCCGCGACCGTCACTCTTATAGTGTACCGCATATCTACCGCAGGAAAAAAGCGCAGGTCGTATACACTGATCGTATGGTCTACATCTTTGTGCAAGGCAATCAGGTAGCTGTACATCAGCGTAGCCTGCGTCCAAACTCATATACCACCAACCCAGAACATCTAGAGTCCAGTCATCGTGAATACATGGATATTAGTCCTGAAAAATATCGCAAGAAAGCTTCTGAGATATCCCATTCATTCGAGCAGCTTATCATAGCGATATTCAATCAAAAGGGACGTTATCCCGAGCAGCTCTACCGTACCTGTGATGGGCTGTTTCGTTTGCAACGTACTTACTCCGCAGCCATGTTCGATAAGGCCTGCAACATGGCTGTAGAAAACAGCATGTTCAGTTCTAAATCGGTTGGAAATATGCTGGCCAGCGGTATGGCGGGATGGAATGAACCTCAAGAAAATGAAATGCCAATGCCTCATCATAACAACATCAGAGGTGCAGGTTATTATAGTTAACAGAACCATTAAATGATAAAATAGATATAAAATGAACATTGAAAAACACCTAAAAATGCTTCGTCTGAATGGCATGGAGCAACATTGGAGAGCGATGAAAGAAACACGCCAACATGGCACACTGAACTTTGAGCAAGGGCTGGAGATGCTTTTGCAGTCTGAAGTCGATGATCGTGAGAGTAAACGCTATGACAGGTTGAAAAAGAATGCTGCATTCCGCTATCAGGCCTCTATTGAAGAAATCAATATGGATGCCACTCGAGGTATTGACCACTCGCTTATTACCGATCTTGCAACTGGGGGTTATATGGAGAAAGCCGAACCAATCATTATCACAGGGGCAGCTGGCTGTGGAAAATCTTTTATGGCCTCCGCTTTCGGATTGAAGGCTTGTGCACAGGGAAAAAGAGTGGCTTATTACAATCTGCAGAAGCTATTGCAACGTTCAAAAATGGCAAGATTGGAAGGAAGCCTACAAAAACTTATGGACAGACTAGCCAAAACGGACCTTCTCATCCTGGATGACTTCGGTATTGTGCGACTGGAACAACAGCAACGGTTGGATCTCATGGAGATCTTTGAGGACAGACATGGCAGAAAGGCTACCATCATAGCAAGTCAATTACCCGTGGCAAGTTGGTATGATATAATCGGTGAGGATACTATTGCCGATGCAATACTAGATAGAATTGTCCATGTGTCTCACAGGATTGAACTTAAAGGCTATGACAACAATATGGATATGTAAAGTCCATTGAAAGGTACATTGATTCACAGAGCATTGCGTTACGGCTTTACATTTGGACTTTACATAATCGTTATTTCTTACCCAGCCCTTTCAGCCAAGTTATCAAGTTACTGTTATCGATCCATTCTCCGGTAACCTGGTTAGGTGTAAGGCATTCCGATGCCTGTTCTATAGCCTCTCTTTTCTGTTTTGAGTCGGCCCTTGCATATATCTCTGTGGTCTGGACCGAGGTATGCCCCAAAAGATCCCTTATCCAAACCAGATTTACACCAGATTGCAACAGGTGGATTGCGCGACTATGCCTTAACTGATGGCAACTGGTAACCTCGGGAATAAGATTAGAATCGTATATACGGGCCATATCTGCATATTTCTTTAAGATATAGGTTATACCGGCTCTGGTGAGTTTATTCCCCGCGCTATTACAAAAGATCGGTCTTTTTATATCAATCTCGTAGTCAACATTGTACCTTTCCATATACTTCTTGAGTATTACGACGACATGCTCAGAAAGCGGTACTATTCTCACTTTTCTTCCTTTTCCATATACCTTGATCGAGTATGGCTGATACTGTATTCGCATTGACTCTACCGTCAGGTCAGCCAGTTCCTGTACCCGACAACCTGTATCATACATCAAAGCAAGGACCGTAAGGTGTCTCAGCCCTTGATAAGATGCACTATCCGGTTGTTCAAGTAGAAGCTTTATTCCTTCTTTTGTAAAGTATACCGGGGTAGGATGTGCTTTTTTCAGATTTCCAATCTTCAGGACTTTTTGCCACTGATCCAGGTATTCGATGCTATCATACTGAAGATATGCTACAAAGGAATGTATCGCTGCCAATCTATTATTGCGCGTCGCAATACTGTTTCCCTGCCGCTCAATCAGCCATCGTAGATATTCAACCACATTATCCCTATTAATATCTGACAAAATCGCATTTTCAATCTTTATCTGTTTCTCATCCCTCAAGAAGGAAAAAAAGGAGACAAAACCATCGCGGTACGCGGATATGGTATTGGGGCTGACGTTTCGCTCGTGCGGAAGATACACACCAAGGAAACCTGTGATATATTTTGCTATGTTATTCGTTGCCATCTTTTTGGGGATATATAAATTCATTGAGGGAAATACACATTTCCAATAGTTCGGGATATTCGTTGCAGGTGAGTCTCACATATTCTTCGGTGGATGTAAGAGACTTGTGTCCCAGACAAGCAGCCAGTAATGGAAGGGCAGTGTACACATCAAGCCCTTTTCTTATCATTTTTGCAAGAGAATGCGTTGCCATGGTGTGTCTTATATCATGCACCCGAGGACCAAAGCATTCACCTTTATATGCAATTCCACATTTCGTATATACCTTTTTGAACCAGTTGTATGCGTTGGCGGAAGACACGGCTGTACCATTCAATTTAATGAAGAATGGACGTTCGCTATCAGTAACGCCTTTTACGGGGAGCATGCTCCTGTAATGTAAATATTTCAGAAGGGCCTCCTTTAAAGAGCTGCATATGGGAACCAGGCGTTCTTCTCCATTTTTAGTATTGCCCCAAGTGCCAACCCTTAATACATTCCTGTCGGGATCCACATCCTTGTTTCGCAGCGAGGTTGCTTCTGTGATTCTTAGGCCTGTACTATATAAAAGTCGAAAAAGACAGGGTAGGGATATAATTGGGTCATCTTTTCGATGGCTTCCTCGCTGAAGCCCGTCAGATTCCCGGAATATGGCCAGCATCTGCTCTTCAGTGAAGATATAGGGTACAAAACCACGATCGTTCGTACATTTTGGCAAAGGCATGATATATGATTTAACCCCGTGCTCATTCATGTATTTCGCCAGTTGGGCCAGACGGGAGCATTTTCCATAGAATGTTCTACTACAATCATTTTCCCTGGACTTTGCCCAGGCACCTATCAGATCTTTCGTGATAACTGGATTTGATAAACCATATATTATGGTGAACTCGTCAAACTCTTTGTAAGTCCATTTGGTTGATAGCACGGTGGACCCACAGGATTCTTTGATCCGGATCAGGGCTTTCATATAAGGAGCCAATACTCCCCGATAGTCAAATGGATCAGTCATAGAACCACCCTCCTCTCTGCGTATAAAAGCAATCGCTGGATTCCGGAACATCTAGTACGCATCCCAGCATATGTGACAGGTCTATCCGGACATAGGTTCTTGTTGTATCTGCTTCGGAGTGACCCAGTGTTTCCGATATAATTGAGATTGGCGTGGATTTGTCCAGCATTCTTTGCGCCAGACTGAATCTCAATGCATGCCCTCCATGATGCCTGTTCCCGAATTCGATTCCAGAAGACTTAAAAACAATTAAGATGGCTCCATGAACCGCTCCTCCATTAAGTGCCCCATATGGAGGACGACAACTTAAAAACACTTTGTCTGACATGGATTTTGGGCGTGCATACCGAACATAGTCGATAATGGCATTACCAACTATAGGTAAAAGTGGAAGTGTCAATGGATTTCCGGTCTTATATTGCACAAGCGTTATTTTATTGGTTTCCCAATTTATGTCGCTAAAACTCAAATTGGCTATATCCGAGACGCGCAGCCCTAGACGGGAGCATAATAATAGCATAGCATAGTTGCGTTTTCCAATATTGCTTGAACGGGAAATCGATGTCTCTATCTTCTGTACTTCATCTGGAGCATAGAACGAAGGGGCCTTTACACGCTTGATTTTTTTACCAAGTGATTTTAGCATATAGGAATAGTCCTTTGCAATTATATTTTCGCGGAAGAGAAATAATAGAAAGCGGCGCGTAGTATCAATATACTCCTTCTGTTGATATTCGCGACTCTCAACATACCTCACTATAGCTTCTTCGGTTATTCCCGAACGATTGTCTATTCCCAGTTCGAGTAGATATTCTATAAAGTTGCTCATTGTTTTTCTGTAACGCTGAAGTGTCTTCTTCTCATTTAAGCCCAGGGATTTCAAGTATTCAAGATACTGAATAGCGGCGGCGCCGATGTCACCCCGTAAGGGATGTTGTACCACATGCTGTCTTCTCCCTCCCAGATTGCTATCCAACAAAACATGGGTCAACACTTCAATACTTTTAATAAGGTCGCGATGATGGAATGTAACGTTGAAACCATCACGGCACGTCAGCATATATTCGTTGCCGACGTTTTCGTCGTAGTCAACCAAGCCTCTTGAGTGCATATAAACAAGGATGCCTTTCTTCCACAACCAATTATAGGTGTAGATACGACTGCCTGAATATCTGGCCTCTTTTAAAAGTTGGTTAGTACGTTCAATAAGATTTTGAATTTCCATAACTTTTACTATTTATGTTGATATATTGTAATATGCAACACTAACGTTATGGAAAGCAATTATGTGTAGTCGTATTAATAATTGGCTATAAATGAATTTTGAGATGAGATCTGATAATGGACTTTACATATCCATATTGTTGTCATAGCCTTTATTATGGAAAGCTTTCCATAATAAAGGAGAAAGTCTAAGAAAAAAAAGGTAATATTGTCAGGTCATTGGTAATGATAACCCTTGAACCAAAATCAGGGGGGTCAGTATGCCCGGAATGGGGTCAACATCATCGGAATATGCACCTATGAGAGGTATGTGTTGATAACCTGACAGCATTCTAATATGTTGTGTCGCCTCAATACCACTCATTATCGGCATCTGTACATCCATAATAATAAGGGAAAACTGCTTTTTCCTGCATTCTTCCAAAGCCTGTAAACCGTTTGCAGCTTCCGTTAAATGTATATTGGGAGCAAGAGACTTCGTTATCCTATTGTTCAGGACCATATTTACTGGGTTATCATCAACCAAAAGCACATCTAATTCTTGTGCAAATGCATGCGAATCTTTCTCTGGCTGATCCTGAATAATTTCTAATACAGTACTTCTGTCTACCTTTTTTAGGGTTTTGTATAGATCATGTGATTTTATAGGCTTCAACAGTAAATGTGTATTTTCTATTTTCCTAACCGAAGTAAGTATATCGAATTCTTCCGAAGAAGAAGAAAGTACTATAAATGGAGCGATCTCTTTTCGCTGATTTAACAAGCCTTTTATTTTCTCAATTGTTTCCAATCCAGACATGATAGGCATATGATAGTCCATCAAAATCACATCAAACCGCTCACCCTTCAACATGATATCCAGTGCTTCCATGTCGTTAGAAGCCAATGTGGATTTGATATTTTTATAGGTAAGCATGTGTTCAAGGATGACCCTGTTGCTTTCATTATCATCTACCACTAATGCCGTTTTAATAGCCGTTTCTTCTTCCTTCCATTCAGACATTTCGTATGGAACCGTAAGATCGAAGAAAAATACAGATCCGCTGTCTATCTCGCTTTTTAGAGATAAACGACTCCCCATATAGCCCAGGATATTGTTTGAGATCGTTAGCCCCAGCCCCGTACCGCCAAATCGCTTGCTGATTGAACTGTTTTCCTGGATAAAGGCATCAAAAATATATTTCTGTTTCTCAATAGGAATGCCGATTCCTGTATCTCTTACCGAGAAACGCAAAGCAATCTTCTGATTATCCATGCGCAATTTCTCAACCTTTAGTTCAATCTCACCCTTTTCTGTGAATTTCACAGCATTCCCTAGTAGATTGATCAAGATCTGTTTTAACCTGGCTTCATCAATAAAAAGTGTTTTTGGGAGGCCCGGCTCAACGTTGAGAAGAAGTTCGATGTTTTTTTTCTGGGATTGATAAAGAATCACGTTGATGACTTGACTTAACATATCATATACGTCACTTTTTTCGATCAAAAGTTCCATTTTTCCGGATTCTATTTTAGAAAAATCTAGAATATCATTGATGATGCTGAGCAGGTTTTCTCCTGATTCGTTGATGTAATTCAGATATTGTGTTTGTGTTTCATTCAATGGTGTACGGAGGAGGAGGTCTGAAAATCCAATAACTCCGTTCAAAGGCGTGAGGATCTCATGACTCATATTGGCCAGAAATTCGGATTTCGCTCTGCTGGCTATATCCGTAGTTTCCTTAGCGCTTTTCAGTTCTTCGTTTATTTTAACGGCATTTGTAATATTCTGTATGGAAATAATTATACCTCCAACCTCATCTTTTGTAAGAAACCACGGTCCGACTTTAAGGTCGTAATGCTGAATTTCTTCTTTACCTTCCACCTTTACTGCAAAATCCCCATCGATGTACATTTCTCCCAAAAGCGCATTCCTGTAAATTTTCTTTCTTTCTTCTGGAATATTAGGCGATATTGTAAATAGATTATTGCCGATAAGATCGACATTATTCATACTAAATTCATCTCGCCATCGGCTACTTACAGCCACGTAGTTAAGGGCTTTATCAAACATTGCCAATGGAATAGGAACATCAGTGGCAAAGGACTGCATCATAGCCTCCTTCTCGGCAACCTCTAGAAACATTTTTTTGAAGGCATCAATGTCCTGAATAATTCCAAAAACCCTGTGGCATATTTCATTTTCAAATTCAGGAATCCCTTTTACCCTTACCCAAATCGTGACGCCGTCATTACGCAGGAGTTGCAGCACTTCATCAAAAGAAATTCCTTGTTGTACTGCTCTATCAAATAGATATTCTATTCGCTCTCTATTTTTTCCTTCGTAAAATCCAAGGGCATTTTCAATAGTTGGTTGGAAATTGATGTTAGTTTTATGAATTTCTCGCACACTTTGAGACCAAGTGAGCTTTCCGCTTTTCATATTGACTTCCCAGCCTCCCACTTGCGCAACCGCACTTGTTTCCTCGAGCATTTCCTTCGTATAAAACAGATCTTTTTCCAACTTATCCCGGCGCATTATGTCAGATTTCAGTTGAATATAGACGAAAATGGTGACACCAATTGCTGCAACTGCAGAAAATATAATGAACAAAACGGTCCGTTTGGTGGAGTTATTCAGATCTTCATTTTTTAAGGCAAGTTGAACTTCACCGTGTTTTACAAATTCCTGAACGAGCATTCGACATTTATCCATGGTCCGCTTGTTTTGCTCAAGCTCTTCTGGGGTCATTAATATACCCTTTTTACGATTATTAATCAGCGAGACATATTCTTTCATCAGCAGGTCTGAGGTGTGCCGCAGTTCATGAAAGATATTAATTTGGAGTTTATCTTTAAGATTAAACTTGTCTTGGTCAGCAATAAGCAGGGGATATTCTTTCCCGCTTTTATTCTACGGTTCAAGAAATTCTTCCTTGCCGGTAAGGGATCAGTTTCAAAACCTGTGGACTACGCAAATAATTTGGTCAATCTGAACAGGAAGAAATTGATGTCACCTACACCTCTAAACTGACTTCTGAAAGCTTTTATCTTTGCATTGAAAGATTCTGCTGAAGCATTTGTACTCTTGTTGTCGAAGTAGTTCAATATTTTTTTGTGATGGATATTTATGGTTCTGGAGACGGTGTTGAATGACTTGAAGCCGGCCTGTTCCACTTTATCCGCCCATTTTGCCAACCTTGTAAAGGCGTAGATCTTATCTATGGTGGTGTTGAATATCCAAGAGAGTTCTTGGGATAGCCTGTACGCCTTTTCAATATCGGGATATCGCTCAAAGAGTACAGCAGCCCTTTCTCTTTGCTCGTAAGTCCATTTATGTTCACTTTTATAAAGCAGGTATCGGCTTCTTGCAAGTAACTGTTTGATGGTTTCACTGTTGGATAGGACTTCCGGAAAATAGGTTTCCTTATTCTTTCGTGCTTGGTCAATTGCTTGATTTTCATCGTCAATGGCCTGCCAGCGGTGCTTTATCCTTATTTCCTGAAGCGCTTCGTTAGCAAGTTGCTGAACATGGAAACGGTCTATTACCTGAACAGCATTGGGAAAGCATCTTTTGGCTATCAATCCCATATTACCGGCTAAATCAAGCGTTATCTCTTGAACTTTATTTCGTAATCTCTGTGGGATCTTTTGAAGGATCGGGATAATGTTCTCTGATTTTGTCCCGTTCAGTATGGCTACAATGGTCCCTTTTTTGCCCCGTGCTTCTTTATTGGTGACAACGGTATAGAGCTCGCCATGGGATAGGCAGGTCTCGTCAATAGAAAGATGGCCGCTGACATTCTGTGGGAAGGTCAATCCATCTCGCGCATTTTCGCGATGCTCCCAATCCTGGAAACCGCTCAGTTTATTGCGGTAGTATCTCCTTAGTTTACTGGCTGATATCCCATAGAATGAACTGATGGTCTGAATGCTATGAGCCTGGTTGTCCGCTGATACCTTTTAAAAAAGCTGCGAAATCCTGTGTGATGCGCGTCCCTTTGGCTACTAGTTCCCAATTTCTGTAGACTACTTTATCGGTATCCTGGTTGAGCCACCTGCGGCGCTTGACATGAAGATAGACCTGCATGCCACGGATAGGAAAATCTTGAAGGGTAACGGGTTCGAAAAACCCCTTGGAAATCAACTTCTGGCCTTGATATTCTTCAGGTGTATTATTGAGTTCCTCCAGAAAGATATCCAGTCTTTTTTCTTCTTTGGAATAGTGGGTCATCTCAAAATAATCGGAAACTCCTTCGGGAATAATTAAGGGCATTAACGCGTTAAAAGATTCGTGCATCTGTATAAATATCAAAGCACAAATATCTAATTATTTTTTATCCCCTCCACAACTTTTGTACATGATCCCCGGTAAGCTGGTAGCCCCGATTGCCAGTTTCAGCATTTAACAACGTGTTTAAAATATCCTTTATTAAACTGATAGATTCCTTCGTTTTTAAGAGGCTTTCCCTGCTTTCCATCTGCTTATTTATGCTAATATAAGAGGCTATAGAACCTGTAATTAGCAGTATCATAGAGAGCATTACACCGATCTGAAGATTTCTAATAATTTTTTTGGCATAGGGTGGTTGTTTGCTGTTAAGATACGAAAAAAGTAAATAATTACCTTAGATTTCCTATTGAATACTTTGAATAATAATTCAAGGTGGGCCATGTTACTATTGGCGCCAATAGTATATTGCACTGTTAAGTTGTTATTTTCAGATATTTAATTCGATCATTACACAACTGGAAATGATATTTCAAAACAACGGGACGACCAGGAAATAAAATCATAAAACATGAGGTGATCTGGACGTTGACGGGTAAAAATTGCGTGCGATTATTTATTATTAGAAATTAAAACAATTGACTATTCAATTTGATTTATAAAAAAACGGTCGAATATAGGTTCGGCCGTTACTCAGGAAAAGCTCCCGAACATGGGCATTACTCCAATCTTTTTAATCTGAACAATAACTGTTGGACAGCTTCTTGTGCATCATCAATAATGGATTGTGAGAAGTTTTCTTTAAAAAGTCCTTCTCGTTTGTTTTCAACTTGCTTGTAAAAATCCTCAATGTATTTGATGTAATTAGCCGGTTTTGACGTTTGGGGAATCACGATATCGAGTGTACCTTCCAATGAAAAGGTGGTTTCCACCAGTCTGTCTGTAATATCAATAAGAGACTTAATCGCCTGGTCTAACGAAATATGAGCCTCATAGCTCCCTTTTCCTGTTATCGACCAATGGGTCAGCTTCAATGCGTTTCTGAATGAAATCATTTCACCTAAAAAGTTCGCAATTTCCTGTTTTGAGTGCTGTTGTTTTTTTGCCATGATATTTTACTTTTATTTAAGTCACATTTTTGGTTATTATAACAACATCCTAGCGGTCAAAGTTTTTTTTTTTATTAGAAAAACCGCTAGTGATCAAGAAATCAAGGACATCCGGATGTTCGACTGTATAGTTTTGTGTACCAAAAGGCCTACCCAACGAGGTAGGACGAAATTAGGGGATTGTACTATACTTTTAACTAGCCAATACGTCGTGAATACTGGACGTAATTTCATTTAAATCAAAAGGTTTCGCAATAAATCCGTTTGAGCCAAGTCCTTCGGCAACATCGCGACCATCTACACTTGCGGATAGAACAAGGATAGGTATATTTTTGATTTCGGGTGTATTGCGTATGATTTTAATCAGCTGGTCGCCCGAAAGCACGGGCACCCAGAGATCGAATAACAAAAGATCTGGCTGATATGCTATGAGCTGTTTGGTCAGATTTGTACTGTTTGTTTCGCATAAAACCTGGTATCCCTCCAGATCCAAGAATAAATACAACATCTCAACAATGCCTTGGTCATCGTCACAGATCATTATTTTCTTACTTTCCATCGTTTTCTGTCCTCATTATTGGTAATGTGAAATTAAAAGTAGAACCTTCTCCGGGTTCGCTTTCTACCCAAAGGGTTCCGTTGTGATGCGTTACGATCTCGTGCGATACATAAAGTCCAATACCCAATCGCGGAAATTTCTTTTGGGTATGGCCGGCGCGAAAGAAGCGCTCAAATATTTTTTGCTTGTCGACATTTGCTATTCCCATGCCATAGTCTCGTACAGAGATCTTGACAAAATTGGCAACCCTGTGAATGGCAACGTCAACTCTATTTGAACCCGTTGAATATTTGATCGCATTGGATAACAGATTATTGATTACCTGAATAATTTGCAATTCATCACCGCTAACTGTAGCATCTGTGGAGCCTAATAGGTTTATTTCGTAACCCGGTACACCTACCATTATATTGTTAATGGCCTCCCGAATTGTATGATCTATGGCAAATGGCTCCATGTGGAGATCAATATGGCCAGATTGTATTTTTGAGGTGTCTAGTAGTTTAACGATCAATATATTAAGTCGATCTATATAGGCCGAAATTTTATCCAATGTACTGATAAATTTGCTGTCAGAATGTTCTATACTCAGTCGTTGTAGAATTTGTATAAGCCCCTTAATGGTCGTTAGGGACGTCTTTAGTTCATGACTTGCGACGGACAAAAAATCGTCTTTACGTAGATCCTGTTCTTTTTTCTCGGTTATGTCTTCAATGGCGATCAGGATACGGTCTTTATATTGCCCTTCAAACTCTATGCGATAGGCATTTAATAGCATCACTTTGCGACCGATATGCGGAAATACATGTTCTACTTCGTAGTCAATTACGGGATTGCTGGTTGGTAAAATATGCGTAAGAAGTTCCTTTAACGAGGGGATATCCCATTGCTTATTGCCCAGATCAAATAGTAATTTTCCTACAGTCTCTTCTAAGGAGACATGAAATGATGTCAAAAAATGTTTATTTGCAATCAGCACAGTATAATTGCCATCGAGTACTAGAAGACTTTCGCGAGCCGTTTCAATCATGCTCGAGAGGAAGCTTTCTTTATCTTGCAATTCTTTGGTCCGTTGCTGTATTTTGATCTCAACATTGTTTTTTTTCTCCCGGAGTTCATGTTCGGCCTTTTTACGCGAGGTAATATCATTTTGAACACCAATAAAGTGTGTCACTTGGCCGGCCTCATTCTTCACAGGCGAAATGAAAAGCTCATTCCAAAAAAGCGTTCCGTCGGGATTATTGACCATCGGATTTGTATTTAAATATGGGAAGGCTTTAATTGAAGACAAGGCAAAAGCGATAGTGCAAATGTAAATAACTGCCAAACCTTTCAGACTTTGGCTTTGTTTACTTTATGGATGAATCGGTTAAACTCTTTCGCAAAATGCCGATTACCTCCATTTATCAATAAAGGTTATAAAAGATTACCGAAACTTTAGGACTTTGCCATTTGCACTGACCCTTACACATTTTGGAAATCAGCTATTATCTCTCATTATTTTAAAAAATGGTATGAAAAAAGCAGCAAGTAAAAAGATTCGACCGTTGCAAAAGCAAAAGCGCCCCGGATTAGAAATAAATATGACACCAGTTCCTGACACTTCGCCGTTAAAGTATCCTGCAGAAGGAAAATTGAAAAATAAGGTAGCATTAATTACGGGAGGAGATAGCGGCATTGGGAAAGCTGTAGCTTTGTTATTTGCGAAGGAGGGAGCTGAAATTGTTATTGCCTATCTTAGTGAAACAAAAGATGCAAAACAAACCCAGAAAGAGGTTGAATCCTTCTCAAGAAAATGTACGCTGATTAAAGGTGATTTGGGAAAAGAAAATCACTGTAAAAAAGTAATTGAATTTACAATAAAAACGCATAAGAAAGTTGATATTATCGTTAATAACGCGGGGCTGCATTGGGAAACAGAATCAATTGAAAAAATTACCACTGAACAGCTACATAAGACTTTTCAGAATAATTTCTATTCCTATTTCTGGATTACGAAGTATGCCATGCCTTATCTTAAGAAGGGGGCAAGTATCATTAATACATCCTCGGTGACTGCATATCGAGGCAGTCCAAAGTTGATCGATTATTCTGCAACAAAAGGTGCAATAATTTCTTTTACACGAAGTTTGTCAGCAAATCTTATCGCTAAAGGAATTAGGGTCAATGCTGTTGCGCCCGGTCCGGTATGGACTCCATTGATAGCGTCTTCATTTGATCCTAAAAAGAATTCCGAATTTGGAAGCGACTCCCCAATGGGAAGGGCAGGAATGCCAAATGAAATTGCGCCAAGCTTTCTATTTCTAGCTAGCAAAGATTCACATTTTATGAGCGGTCAGGTTTTACATCCCAATGGCGGAGAAGTCGTCAACGGTTAGCCAATGAATAAGTCACAATCAGATCTGCAAGTCGTCAATCTAATAAGGCTTTCAGTTTTTCAAAATCTTCTCTAATATGGGGTGATTGTCCCGCCAATGGATGAATGACTAAAGAGCCAATTAAATTTGTTGACAAAGGTTAAGTTGCAGTCTTATCTATTTTGGTAATTAATAAGTGGTTTATTTGCAAGTGATTATTGTGTTTTGTCTCAACTTTTATCACCAAACTATCATCCTTTGCTAGACGTTCTTCGTGGGGGAGGGTTTAACAGAACGACAATAATGGCGATAACTAGTAAAACGTTTATATTCCCTGTAGCATAACCTCCAAAGAAACTAAACGCCCAAATAATGACTAAAATAACAGCAATGATATATAATAAATTTCCCATAATATATTTGTTTTTGCAGTAGAACAGCCTTCGATGGATTATGGTTTGAATGGATATAATTTTAACGTTAGTTATTCGTTATCAATCATTAGTTGTTCGTTATCAATAAAGTGTACAGTTTTCAGTGACCAACTACCAAACTGGTTTGCAAATTACACTTTAGAATAAACGTATTTATAACTTTTCCCGTATATAAATACCCTATTGTCTTTTTTTATTATTTGCTTATTTTTTTATCTGTATTTAAAATTAAGCGCAAAAATCCATTAAAATTTGCTTAATAGGCTTTGTAAATAAGGACAACGTATTTTTACCACTAACAATGCTATTTATTTTACATGCAAATTGGCCCTCAAAATTAGCACTCTTCTTGTTATCCTTTTCTTGTAAAATCATTTTAAACAATCAGTTGAATAAAGAAAGAGGATAAGTTATGAACAACCACAATTTAAATGTACTCATCAACGAAAAAAGAAGTTTACTTCATCATTTTGCTGCTAAATTTACTGCTGATCCGGATGAAAAGGAAGACCTGATCCAAGAAACGTGGATACGCGCATTGAAGTCCATAGACAATTTTGTTCAGCATCCGAAGCTAATGAGCTGGTTATATGTAATTATGAAACATACTTACATCAATAAGTATAGAAAAGCAAAGCGCACCACCGAGATTCAAGATCAATATGTGGTCTTGGAAAGTACAAATAAAACTGAACTCAACAAAGGGATCAATAAGTTTATGGCCGAAGATATCGAACGTGCGATGAACAGCTTAACGGCAGAAAACTATGAAATTTTCCGTTTGTTTTTAGATGGTTATAAATACCATGAAATTGCATCCTATTTTGATATGCCAGAAGGTACAATAAAAACTCGAATCCATATGGTAAGAAAAAAGCTGCAAAAACAGCTTAAGGTCTACCGGTTAAATTGAAATCCCAATAAATAAAAACAAGCGCTAACGTTTCAGTTTAGTTTGATTTTTGCAAAAGGCTGACTTTTTAAGGTCAGCCTTTCTTTAGTATACTTTCAAAACAATAGTTCCTTTGCGGAAATCGTATGGTCATCAACTGAACATGATTGCACTCCGACGAAGGTTCATCCCGGCTGCAGCTTTTCAACTATTTTCCAATAGTCCTCTTTTTTATCATAGCGAAGTAGCCAGGTTTCCTGGGGCACTTTCTCTTCCTTATCGGTTGAATGTTCACCCACTGTAATCGTGATCTCTGAAGGAAGAGCGTGGATAATTTCGGCGTAGGCTTTTTCGCCACCGAGGAATTCGATAATCGCTGGCATCGCATTATAACCAATTTCCGGGCTGAATAAGAACTCAGCTATGCCGCCATAATGAATCTCAGTACCATGAAAAATAATACCATTCATAATCTTACAAATTGAAAGTTAAAGTTATAGTGATCTTATCTCAGATCATAAATTTTGGAATTTTGATCTGCGATAATTCTAACAGTCGTATGCCATTTTTGTTTTTTTGGCGATCCAATAATTTATTTTGCAAAAGCAATCTATTTGTTTTTGAGACGTGTTATATCAGTAATTAGAAAGCAGGAGCTTGAGGGTGAAATAGAAAAATTTTCAGACAAAAAGGATTCAAAAAAATAATATATTCATCATGAACGTAAAAAGAATATTTGGAACTCTTCTCACAGTATTGGGTATTGTAGGACTAATCTATACCGGCTATGAATTGATCATGAAAAGTAATGCCTATACGAATTTGGCAGTAGTCGGCATTTTGGCGCTTATTTTCTTCTCATCAGGAATAAGTCTTGTGAAGAACACTAAAGACGAGTCATAAAGGCGGTTCATTTTTGGAAGTCTAATTTTCGGCTTTTGCTAAAAATTAATGAAGGTCGGATTATCTAGTCCGACCTTCGTACATGAATTTTACTTAATATAGTTGAGAATATAAATAACAACTATATACCTCGCATTGTTTTCGTAAAAAGCCTTTTGCTGGTGGCCAAGGTTTTTGTTGTATTTCAACTATTTTTGGGCAGCCTTATCGTTTATGAAACCGCCTGCTATCCCTGTTAATACTTCGTCGGTATCCTTCTCATTGTCTAAGGTTTTTTGGAGCAGTGAAGCTACATCGTCGTGTCCCATCGTTTCTGCAAATGTGCGAAGAGTGCCGTAAGTAGCGATCTCGTAGTGTTCTACTTTCTGTGCTGCAAGGATGAGGCCTGCATCTCTGGTAAAAGTATCCTTTTCTGTGTCAGAAATGATCGAATCGGCTTCATCAAGCAGACCCTGCATAGCGTCACATTTTTTAGCAACAGCTTTTTCTCCCAATTGCTCAAATACCTGTTCAAGAGTTTCTATATGTTTCTGAGTTTCCTTGGTATGCTTTTCAAAAGCAGCAGCGAGTTTTTCGCTAGTTGCCGCTTTCTGCATTTTGGGTAAAGCTTTCACTAAGTGTTTCTCGGCCCAATAAATGTCTTTTAGTTCATCGACGAAAAACTCGTGGAATTCACTGTCTTTCATTTTTCCGGTATTACCAGAAAGTTTTTTTGTGGCATTTTTTGCCGTTACAGATTTTGTAGTTGCTATAATAAAAATTTTAAGTGTTATTGCATAGATAACCCAGCCCAAACCACTTTAGTTCAATAAAAGATATTTAACTGTTACCATATAAAAGCGAAAGCGATATTCTCTTCTTAGGTTTGGTACAATCCTGTTAGCGAAACCTTTCGCACAACAATATTGTTCAGATTAATATTTATCAGGCCATAAAAAGCAATTTGCTAAATCAGAGAAAACCATTTCATATTGAGTTTTGTGCTATATCAAAATCGAATTAACTGGTAGCGTAATATGCATTTTATTATTTACCAATATATTAATTTTTAAAATACCGATCATGGCCGATAATAAATCAAAAAAAGGAAAAACAGCTAGAAATAGATCACCTAAAGATACAGCTATGGGATTAGCTAAATATCGGCAAAAGCGTGCCGAAGAGAAAACACCGGAACCCTTTGGCGGTAAACCAAGTGGAACAGAATTGCGCTTTGTGGTTCAGAAACACGACGCTTCACACCTGCATTATGACTTTCGTCTTGAGATGGATGGTGTTCTGAAAAGCTGGGCGGTACCTAAGGGGCCTTCAGTCGATCCAGGTGTAAAACGTCTTGCTATGATGGTTGAAGACCATCCCTATGATTATCGGAATTTTGAAGGAATCATCCCAAAAGGGCAATACGGCGGCGGTACAGTTATTGTCTGGGACGAAGGAACCTATGCACCTGCTGAAGGCGATTTTAAGGATGTTCCGAAACAAGAAAAAGAACTTTCACATCAGCTGTATTCTGGTAAGCTAAAATTGAAACTCAATGGCAAAAAACTCAAAGGCGAATTTGCTCTTGTTAAAGCCCAGGGCAGGGGAGATAACGGTTGGTTGCTGATGAAACTGGATGATAAATATGCCAGCGAAAAAGACATAACGACGAAAGATAAGTCGGTGCTATCTGGCAAATCCATTGCGCAGATGGAGCAATCTCCATATCATGTATATGGAGAACGTATCATTAAAAAAGACAGTACCGTTAAAGATAAACGCTCTGTAAAAGCCAAAGCATCTGAGCTTATCAATGATCAACTTGATGCAGTTCCTAAAAATAAATCTTCGAAGAAAACAGATCTGCAAGATTTATTGAAAAATACAGCAAAGCAAAAATTCTATTCCCACATTGAGCCCATGCTTGCCACATTGGTCGATAAGCCTTTTGATGATGATGACTGGATCTATGAAGTAAAATGGGATGGGTATCGGGCGGTAGCTTTTATAAACAAAGGGGAAGTGGAATTGAAGTCCCGCAACGATAAAAGCTTTAATGAAAAATTCTATCCCATTTATGACAATTTAAAGGAGCTTGGATTAAATGCCATATTGGATGGGGAAGTAGTGGTGCTTGGTGAAAACGGAAAGGCCAATTTCGGCTCTTTACAAAACTGGCGCAGTGAAGCAGATGGCGATCTGGTTTATTACGTATTTGATATCCTCTGGTACAATGGGCAAGATTTAAAAGATCTTACGCTGTTTGAACGTAAAACTATATTACAGGAAATCTTACCAGAACGGAAAAGCATTCTAGTCAGTGAACATTTTGAAACTTCGGGAACCCAGTTCCTTGAAGAAGCCAGGAAACTGGGCCTTGAAGGAATTATGGCCAAACGAAAAGATAGTATATATCATGTCCATAACCGTTCAAAGGACTGGCTAAAGATCAAGGCGAATAAAAGACAGGAGGTCGTGATAGGGGGATACACGCTGAATGATGACTCCAGTAAATTATTCAGTAGTATTCTTGTAGGTGTCTATGATGGAAAAAAATTAGTCTATACAGGTAAAGTCGGTACAGGTTTCAATGAAAAACTACAGAAGCAGATGATGCAGCTTTTTAAACCGCTTATCATTTCTAAAACGCCTTTCGGGGAAGAACCAGATGTAAACAAACCATCACGCTTTAGACCCAATCCACCACACGCCACGGTGACCTGGCTCAAACCCGAACTCGTCTGTGAGGTTAGTTTTACGGAATTGACAAGTGATGGCGTGATGCGGCATCCTTCTTTTAATGGAATGCGCGAGGACAAAAGTCCTAAGAAAGTTATTTTGGAGGAGGCAGCTCCTATAGCAGAAATATTTAATGACATGGAAGATAAAATAATTGCTCCACGAAGTAAAGGTGAGCGTAAAACGCTATTGAATCCGAAAGATAACACGCAGGTCAAAAAGATCAATGGGCATGAGTTAAAATTCACGAACCTAGATAAGATCTTTTGGCCAAAAGAGGGAATAACAAAAAGAGATCTTATCAATTATTATTATCAGGCAGCTCCATTTATATTGCCTTATTTAAAAGATCGTCCCCAAAGCATGAACAGATTTCCCGATGGTATTGAAGGTGAAGGTTTCTATTTCAAGAACGTAACGGATACTGCTCCAGACTGGGCGGAGACATATTTTTACCATAGCGATACAGATAACAAGGATAAGCATTATCTGGTCGGAAAAGATGAAGCGACACTGCTTTACATGGTCAATCTTGGCTGCATTGAGATGAACCCCTGGAGTAGTACGGTCAAAAAGCCCGAAAATCCATCATTCTGTATTATCGATTTAGACCCGGATAAAAATTCCTTTAATCAGGTCGTTGAGGCAGCACAGGTAACGAAGAGCATCCTAGATGATATGGGCGTTCCAAGTTATTGTAAGACCAGCGGTTCTACTGGCCTTCATATCTATATTCCGCTCGGGGGGAAATACAGCTATGATCAGTCCAAGGAATTTGCCAGGGTGGTTGTCACATTAGTACATAATGAGTTGCCCAAGTTCACCAGTTTAGAACGGTCCATTAAGGATCGGAAAGGAAAAATGTATCTGGATTTTTTACAGAATAGACCCCATGCAACCATTGCTGCGGCCTACGCTGTCCGTCCTAAACCCGGAGCAACGGTATCTATGCCGCTTCATTGGGATGAAGTTAAGAAGGGGCTGAAAATAAGCGATTTTCATCTATTGAATGCCATAGAAAGAATGAATAGCGAAGGTGATATTTTTAAGCCTGTCCTTGGTAAAGGTATTGATCTTAAAAAAGTAATTGAAAAATATACTAAATAAATGCATTTAAACCTCCATGGATAATCCGGAATTAAAAACCAGTAGTAAAAAATCAATTGACCTATTCCTTTAAGCAATAATCATATTATATTGTTCTGGTTTATGGCAGATCATCCGATATACTAGGTTGTCAAAAATATTCCCTTTCATAAAACTTCTGTTGAATCGATAGGTATATTCATTAATATATTCCTGTAGATCTCCAACGTGATGGTACATTCCTCTCAACCAGCTTTTAAAGGTCATGATAACCCTGTGTAGTTCTGGGAAGTTCTCACCTTTCTTACCAGATTTGACACGCTCCATATTTTCGAAATCTTTCAATATCGGCTTATAACCTGTCCATTTGTCGGTGGTCACCTTAGCCTGTGGCTCTATGTTTTGCTTCATGAAGCTACCTAAGTTGATCGCATCGGCTTTGTCTATCACCTTGGCGTAAAAGCGCGAAACTCCGTTGCCTTTCTTTTCTATAGCAACCACCACAAGCTTCTTCTTTCCTTTTTTACGTCCTTTGGAATTTTCATCCTGACCGCCAACAAATGTTTCGTCAACTTCCACAACTCCACGCAAAGGAAATTTACCGCTGCTCTCCATCGCTTTCATCACTTTGCGTTTGAATAACCATGCTACTTTTTGCTTGATCCCTAACTTCCTGCCAAGCTCGGTACTGGCAATACCCTTTTTGTTTGTACTTATGAAGTATACTGCGTAAAAGGCTTTAACTAAAGGAAACTTAACCTTATGGAATAGGGTGCCCGCTGTAGGAGATTCCAAATAACGGCAGCGATTGCACTGACGGTCATGCTCTTTTATTCCCTTGCAAAAACTCCCGTAACCACATTTCTTACATTTGTAACCATCTTGCCATTTCAAAGCCGATAAATAAGCTAAACAATCAGCATCACTGCTAAATTGCGACTGAAAATCGAACAAACTCAACTCTTTTTCTTTATTGCCTACCATACCTAAATTTAATCACCTAAAGATAAGAAAACTAAATTATTTAGCAAAAGGATAGGTCAAAAAATCAATATACAGTGCACTCGCGGCGAATGTATTAATTGCATTAACAAAATTCATTGCGGGATCATTTACAAATAGTTCCTCCATGATTTCAGAGGGTATTCACTCAACGGTAGATACTGCCAATCAATTGCTCATACTTTATGGCTTAAAAAGAAGTAAGAGGCCACCCGACCAGTCTCATCCTTTTGGTTATGGTAAAGAACTATACTTTTGGTCTTTTGTTGTTTCCATTCTGATCTTTGGGCTTGGTGGGGCATTATCCATTTACCAGGGTATAGCTCATATTATGGAACCCGAATTAATGAGCGATCCTTTTTGGAATTATATTGTACTCATACTCTCCTTAATTTTTGAGGGAACTTCTTTTTTTATTGCTTTAAAAGAATTCAATAAAACCCGCAATGGCATGGGTTGGTGGGATGCAATTATTAAGAGTAAAGATCCTTCCAGTTTCCTTGTGGTCTTTGAAGATGGTGCAGCTGTGGCAGGGCTAATAATCGTTATGGTACTCATGGGACTAAGTCATTACTTGCAGATCCCTGAATTAGATGGCCTAGCTTCAGTAATCGTAGGCTTGTTGTTGGTTTTTGTATCCTTTATATTGGCTAGAGAAAGCAGAAGCTTATTAATGGGAGAGGGAATTGCTTCAGAAACAAGATTGAAAATTGCCCAGCTTGCAGAAAAGGATTCGGCTGTTGTAAAAACTAAAAACATACTATCCACTTATCAATCGCCAGAGTACGTTGTATTGATGCTTATTATTGATTTTGAAGATCATCTTGAAACAGAGGAAATCACCGAGGCTATACGTCGGATTCGTGAGGATATAAAAAATGAATTTGAGTTTGTACACTTTGTGATTATTCAACCAGAATGATCCTATACAAGCCCTTTTAACACGCTATCAAAACATCATCTTCAAGCCCATAGCGTCAGAAATGGTGGTAATCCTGACAAATGTAAATACCTGCCAAACCTTCCTGACTTTGGCTTTGTTCACTACGGACCAATCAGTGAGAACTCTTACGCGAAATGCCGAGCCTAATGAAATTGCACCAAGCTTTCTATTTCTAGCTAGCGAAGATTCACATTTTATGAGCGGTCAAGTTTTATATCCCAATGGAGGAGAAGTTGTAAATGGTTAGCGAACGAATCACTCATCATCAGATGGCAAGTCGTTATCTAGCGATCTTTGAAAACCGAGAGGTAACACGCTGCGGCTTCCTGCGCATTTTTGTCAAACTAAAGGTTTCATACCAATCAATAATTTATTCACTTGCGTCCTAAACGTTTAAAAAATGGCGGTGTTTTGATATAGCGAGATCGCTATATTTAAATCACAAAATTATAACACACCACCATGATAAATTTAAATGTTTTTAGTCAGATTTTATCTCTTATCGACCGCGAATTATTCAAAGATTTGGTTTCAAAGCACAAAAGTGACAAACATCAGAAAGGGATCAACAGCTGGACGCATCTAGTCAGTATGCTTTTCTGTCATTTTTCCTCGGCAGATTCGGTTCGTGATATTAGTAACGGTCTACGCAGTACCACTGGTAATCTGAACCACTTAGGTGTAGTAAGAGCTCCAAGTAAGTCTAATATATCCTATATCAACACACACCGTACCCATGAACTTTTCAAAGATCTTTACTATTCTGTTTTGGATAGGCTTTGGCAAAAGGACACCCATTTTCGCAAAGATCTTGTTCAGCTAAAGCGTAAAGTATATCTGATGGATGCAAGCATCATCCCCTTATGTCTATCTGTATTTGACTGGGCAAAGTTTCGCAGCACCAAAGGTGCCGTAAAGCTGCACACTGTCTTGGATTATGATGGCTGCCTACCTGTTTTTATGCAGATTACCGATGGAAAAGTACATGAGAGCCAGCGAGCCGGTAGTTACAGTTTTTCCAAGGGAAGCGTGGTGGTAGTGGACCGTGGCTACGTGGATTACAGCTGGCTTGGGGATTTGGACAGCAGGGGGTGTTACTTCGTTACCAGGAGTAAAGTTAATATGAAGTACAAGGTTATCAAGTCCTATCAGAGTGAAGCACTCATGGAAAAGGGGATCCTTAAGGATGAGCTCATTGAGCTATCCGGTGCTGCCTGCAATAAATACAACGGCAAGCCGCTACGCCTAGTCCACTTTTGGGACAGCACCACTGGCAATGAGTACCACTTTTTGACCAATAATACGAAGTGGAAGGCTTCTTTGGTGGCAAACATCTATAAACAACGCTGGCATATCGAAGTCTTCTTCAAGCATCTAAAGCAGCGCTTAAAAGTATCGACATTCATAGGGACTTCTGAAAATGCAGTGATGATCCAGATCTGGACTTCACTCATTGGCATATTACTGTTAAAATACTTACAAAAAAAGGCCAAATATGACTGGAACCTGTCCAATCTGGTCGCATTCATCAGAATGAATATCTTCGTGAAGATAAACATCTGGCAATGGATAGATGATCCCTTTCTCAGGCCGCCTATAAAAGGAAAAAAGGGACAGCTAAAGATCTTCGCAGATTGAAAAATAGGGGTCAATATCGAAATGATGAAAAAAGCTATGCCTGTACCACAGAAATCCAATCCTAAAATTTATTTAGGACAGATGTGATATGATATAAAACATGAAAATGATAATAACTTTTCACATATGGAATTTTTTTCTGAACTGAGAAATTTAAATGTCGAACATTTGGGACAGGTTAAGGAAGGGATTCTAGAAGTCGATGGAACCTTAAGCGTTTTATTTTATGCGGATAATGATGTGAGATATGGGCTACCATTATTCCCATCATCTTACAAAATGATTGATGTATCCAGTTCCGAAGGGCCATTTGCATGCATGTATTGCGGTCATGTTTTATTTAGTTTTGAGAATGATTCCCAGTCATGTCCAAGATGCAATAAAATACAATGGAGCATAGCCTTGAATTCACGAAGAGTTTAGAGTAAATAATACCATGTATTATTTGAACAGATCATAGGGTGATACAGTGCGACCGTTTTTATTCGAAGCATTCTTTGGATAGATAGTCGTAAGATTTGGCAGCATAGCATACTCAAAAGCTATTCACCTTTGAATAGTATGCATATGGTAGACGTATTTTAGTCTTTATTCATTTTGACAATCGACTGGATTTAATAATATTATATAAATTGTAAAGTCTTTGAGAGGATGTCCTTGGCTCCGTAATTTTTATTTAACCGCCTGGTTTAGATTATTGAACGTACGATTTATTTATAAGATCTTGTTTTCAAAAAAATAGAGACTAGATTTTTAATAATCTGCCATCTATCTATCTTAGCATTATAAAGCAATTGCCAAGAGCTGTCCAAAATCTTGCTTCCTTTATGACAGTGGTATTCGCCAATGTGAACTCTAAGCCAAGAGGTGCTATCCCTTATAATCTCTGCATAGGCTTTTTCTCCCGTATCAAAAACTGCGATTGCCTGGGTGGGTACTTCGGTCACTTCGGGTTCAAACAGAAATTCCGCGCGGCAACCTAGATCGGCGAAATTTCCATGAAAGATTATTCCATTCATATAGCAAGGGCTTAAAAGAAAAAACTGTTGAGAGCACAATCATTGGATAAAAGCTCATCTATTAACAACGTCTAAATTAGCTATTTGTTTTTTTTGCCTAAAAGTATGCACTTTATGCAATGCATTTTCATCGCATCCTGAACGTGTTTTTACTTTTTATACTGTATATATGCGTGTTTTGGCGATTTCGGAGCTGTCGGATGAACGAATAAACTTTTGCCGCTGTTTATTTAACGAGCAATGTGATGAAGATGTGACAGCACTACTTTCTATGGGCATATGATAGCTGGGCTCAACCAAGTTGAGCCTATTTTTTTAAAAACGATGAAATTATGGAAAATTTTAAAAAGATCAATCGGCGCCGGGCAATCGGCGCTTTAGGGACCGGAATTTTTGCATTTAGCCTTACCGGCAATTGGAGTAATGCAGCCACTCCGCAGATAGCTTATAAGGAAGATGATCCCATAAATAAAAATCCTAAACCTCCTTTCAAAGCGCAGTCACAGCCCTGGCCCGGGCTCTGCAGTAAAATTGATCCGAGGCCAGATCATGGCGAAAAATCCTACAAAGGATCAGGAAGGCTCAACGGGCGAAAAGCCTTAATAACGGGTGGTGACTCAGGTATGGGACGTGCAGCTGCCATCGCATACGCTCGGGAAGGGGCCGATGTGGCAATTAATTACCTCCCCGAGGAGGAAGCAGATGCACAAGAAGTCATTGCGCTGATCAAAGAAGCTGGTCGCAAGGCTGTGGCGATTCCTGGCGATCTTCGAAAAGAGGAGTTTTGTGGGCAACTTATTGAAGATGCTGTTCAGCATCTTGGTGGACTGGATATTCTCATAAGTAATGCCGCAAGGCAGCAAACAAAAGCTTCGATAGCCGATATTACAACCGAAGAGTTTGACGCAACGATGAAAACAAATATTTATGCGCCTTTTTGGTTAATCAAAGCAGCACTTCCTCATTTAAAGGCCGGCGCCGTTATTATTGGGACCACATCTGTTCAAGCGGCAGATCCTTCAGCGGATCTCTACGACTATGCGCAGACGAAAGCGGCAACAACCAATTATATACGTTCTCTGGCCAAACAATTGGGACCGCGAGGCATCCGGGTCAACGGGGTCGCGCCAGGCCCAATTTGGACAGCGCTACAGGTGAGTGGTGGAGCGACCCAAGAGAAGCTCGTTAACTTCGGAGGCGATACGCCATTGGGCAGACCCGGGCAGCCAGCAGAGCTAGCATCAATCTATGTGCAGCTGGCAGCTGCCGACGCTAGTTATGCAAATGGTCAGATTTATGGGGCTGCTGGTGGCGGTGGTCAACCTTAGCGGGAATATTCCCAGATCATGGGGATTTTTATGGGCTATGATAGGCTTAATACATCCAATTGCATATAAAAAATGAGCAGCCCTATAAATCTATACCGTATATAATATTACTAATATTATTAGTAATATTGTAAAATGAAACCGCTAGAAATCTTTTGCCGAAATCGGGTAATGTACGCTCAAATTACCGTGCATGATAAAAGCATGGGCATGAAAGATTATCATCTTCACAACAAAAATGGTCTTGCTTTTTATGTTTTCAGGAAATCTCAGGGAGAGTGGCAATTGGCATTCGGTGTACTCGCCGATGACATCAAGGAAGCGTGCATTGATGCCCTTATACTTCGCTTTGATACGGATGTGCCTGAGTTGTTTTATCATCATGGAAAACGCCAGGTCGTGGAAGTTCGGGCCAAGAAATACAGCCTTTGGCATATTTATCTCAACAATGCTTATGTAGGAAGTATTCAATATTATACGTTCACTAAGCAGTTCAATTACCACCTTGATGACAATTGCTTATTGACCGATGATCATGTGCAAAAGTATATAGTCCTGATACAACGTGGGGAATTAAAGTGGATAAAGGACGATATTCGATGAAAAAGGATATAAAAGGAATAAAAAACCTTGAGTCTGGGAGGGGCGAATCCTGTTTGGTTTTAAAAAAATATTTATCGGAGAAATGTTTTGTTATATCCAAAAATACTTCTCGATCGGCAATTGAGAATAAGAGCATTTCGGTAAAAAAAGTTGGTCGCATTTCTCCTTTTGTCCAACCCAAAGTCTTTTTGCTATCTCTTTAATGAGGCAATTGAGTGTTTGGTATGCTCGTTCTTTACTGATATATAACTCGGTATCTATTTTGCTAATATACTTTTTGTTGCTTAGCGATGTTTTATCTGGAGCAACATATTTATGTACATATTTTAGTCGGATAAGCGTATCCATATTGAAAGCGGAAATTTTAGAATTGCGGCCGTCTGGGATTGGGAAAAATTTATGACCCGCATTTTGAGAGAGTAATATCCAATTTAGGGAGTAAGCAACACGAGAATCATAAATAATGCATTCTTCGGGGAACGTATATGCCGCAACTTTTGAGATACTCGCAATACGCTCAAATTTGGCTACTCGACTTTTGAGAAATTCCTGTATTAATAGTTTGGTACTTTCTTCATTTGCGGCTTTAATACCACCCCATTCTTTAATAATCCACATTGTCAACTTTTCAAACAATATGGAGTCATTAGTATGAGCATCAATTAAATGCGGACGCAAGATAGCTTTTAGTGTTACTTATTTTTCATAGAAACTTTTACTATTTAGTTCATCTACCATTTCTTGCGCCAGGATTTGCAGTGGAATTAGTGCTGCCATTCACAAACCGGATAAGTGCATCAAAATTGGCGAAGAGCCACTCCAAATTACCATTTACACCTCCGCACTTTTGTGCAATGCAACAAGGATTGCTGTAGCGCAGAATCATCCATCTGGAACATTGAGACCAAGCACACCAGATAGAACATTAACCTGTTTTGTAAACAAAGGAAGCCTGTCCAAATTCATTTACAGAACTTTGACAGACTTCCATTTTAGAATAATTGTAGTATGTTTATTTAGCAGCTAAAACGTCCAATTTCTCAATAGATGGCGGATTAGCTAACAATTCTGGTGCATTTTCCATAAGTGCCTTTGCTATCTTACCACCAAGATGTGCTTGTCTGCCTTCTTCATCTGAAAATGTGTCATAAATGCCAAATGTAGAAGAGTCAAGACGAAACGCATACCAAGTAATAGTGCCGACTTCTTCATTAGCAAGTGGCAACGCACTTGTAATAAACTCTTCAACGTTTTTTTCTTTTCCAGCTTTTGCTTCTAGTCGAACTAATAATCCTAATTTTTTCATATATGTTTATCTTTTTTAAATTACACATTTTTATAACAAATGTAGCTCATTTAAGTTTTTCAGGATTTTTTATTTGGTTCAAAAACTTATGAAAAAAGGTCAACTAGCGTTATAACGTAGCCTTTGGGGATATCAATAAACCCATCTTAACTTACTGTATTAGAATGTTAGAATCCCTGCATCAAACTGCCTAAAATAACGCTATTGTATGGACCCTTTTTAATTCACCCCAAGATTCTTTATCAAATTCTTCGCTATCTTACCATTGTTGTTGATTAAACGTTCTAACATAGGCTTGGTTTAGTATGTTAAAAATGTGGAAAAGATCTAACCTAAACTATCGTCAAGCAATACATATTTGTAACCTCTCAGACATTAAAACGGAGGTTTATTGAGATTATTCGATATCCTTGTCTATTTCGGAGATGCTGGGGCAGGGATTTCGGAGTCATTGGGCCAATTATTTCGCTAGTCATTGGGGCACTTTCCGATTACAATAATATACAATTTGATTAAGATTCCAATTTCTTTTTTCTACGATAGGATTCACCTGTCAATTCTACTCTATGTGAGGAGAATGTTACCCTGTCAAGTATAGCATCAGCAATCGTACTTTCACCGATTAGTCCATGCCATTTTTCTACGGGGATCTGAGTAGCTATTATTAATGAGGCGCTATTATAACGATCTTCTATGATATCCAAAAGTGCTGTCCTTGCGTGCTGATCTATGGAAGTAAGTCCAAAGTCATCGAGTATTAGTAATTCTGCTCTTTCGATCTTTTTGAGTAACTTATGGTATGTGCCATCCAATCTGGCGATTTTCACCATATCAAAGAACCTGCCTGTATTGAGATAGAGCGTCTTATACAACATCTGACAGGCTTTAACTCCGATACACTGCGCAAGGAAGCTTTTTCCTGAACCGGCAGAGCCTGTTAATATTATGTTTTCTTTACGGTTTATAAACCCCAGAGAAAGGAGTCTCTCAAACATATTTCTGTCAAGGTTTCTGGAAGGGTTGTAATCAATGTCAGTGGCAGCAGCTTTTTCCTTGAATGAAGCCCTGTAGATCAGATTATCAATATTCTTATTCTGTCTAGCTTCCCATTCTGCATCGATAATGGTCGCTAGGAAGTCATCCAGGCTCATTTCACGATAAAGATTATCACTCAGACTACTTCGATAAAGCTCGGCCATGGTGATCATACGCATCTTGCGCATTTTTTCGATTGTTGTGTTCTCATTCATATTATCATTTTTAATGTTGTTTACTATCTGTAAATCGAGGTGTCCCGTAGATTTTCATGCTCAGGGATATGGAAGGTCTGTTGTACTTCCTCTTCTAGAGTGTCAAGTTTATTTTTAAGGATATTGACTATCGTTTGGTAAGATGATTTATGATGGAAAAGACCTCTCTTACAGGCGTTTTCAACGCGGGAAACGCTATGGGTTTTCACAAGAGCAAGTATTCCCTGTGCCTGTTTATACCCTAGTTCAGGGTAGCTATACTGTGCAATTAGTTGGCGGATATATTGTTGTGCAGATGGTCCAACAGCTTCGGCCCGCTGTTCAAAGTACATCGGACTCCAGTGGTTATAAACCTGATGTGAAGAAGGCATATGATCTGCGATGGTGGCATAGTTACCCGGTCGAAAGCACCGCTGATGCTTTGCTATACGCTGAAAGTTATAAAAGACCTCAACAGTGTCATTGTTATATTGAACTTCTACATGATGGCCAATATAACGGTGAGGTACACTATAGTAGTTTCTATCAGCATTGAGATATATATGCGATATCTTCTGCACTTTTGCTCGTCTAAAGTACCGCAAGTTATAGGTTGATAAAGGTAACGGGGTTAGGTGTTCTTTTTCCATATCAATAAATTGGCTCCTCCTAGTGGAGCCTCCATGTGAGAACAAATAATCATTATATAACACCAACTGTTCTGCTATGGCTACATTAAGTTCTTTCAAACTAAAGAAGGTCTGTTTGTCCAGTGGGTAAAAGATACGCTGGTAGACCAATGTTACACTACGTTCTACAAGAGCTTTATCTTGTGGGTGATATGGGCGGGCAGGATCTACTACACAACTATGAAAGAGTGCAAAGTCGGCAAGTGTTTTATTGATTTCTGGGGCATATTTGGAGCCTTTACTCACGGCTGATTTAAGATTGTCAGATACAATAGCCTGCGGCACGCCACCAGACCACTGCAAACAGCTATTAAGGCAATCGATAAAATCTTCACGTTTTTGGCTTGCAACGGCTTTTACAAACGTATATTGACTGCAGGGATAGACGGCAACGAAGATTTCGACAGGGATAACCTCTCCTGTACCTCTATCAACATAGGACATCTTTTTGCCTGTAAAGTCTACGAAAAGTTTTTCACCCGCTTTATGATCCAGTTTCCCCGAAGCTTTGATCTTGCCTCTCCACTTTCTGTAATGGGTGGTAAATTGGGTATAGCGGTAACCATCAGGATATTCAAGTAGGTAATTTTGCCATAACGTCTGCAAGGTGGCCCCAGGGCGCTTAAGCTCTTGCTGTATCTTACTGAACTGAGATGACAGGTGTTCATATCGCATCTTTTCGGTTTGGTCATCCTGGGTAAAAAGATCATGAAGATTTGCATCATCCATAGCTAGAAGTTCAGCATGATCTAATTCTAGTACTTTAAACCGCTTAATATAGCTGTCCACCGTTTTACGGTTGATGTTCATTATCTGGGCAACCTTACGGTTACTAAGTCCTTTTTTCTTTAGAAGGATAAGTGTTCTGAGTTCCATTTTGTCTTTCCGTTGTCCTGCCATGCTGTGATCATATGATTATACAACAGCAACTTAAGCAGTTTAATGGAAAGTGGCCCAACGACCTCCGAATTTAAGAAGATTATTTGGCCCATTGACCTCCGAAATAATTGGCAAATCAAACCGAATCAACTGGCCCATTGACCTCCGTTATAGACAATCCTTAATTAGCATGATTAATTTTAAAAGATGTTGTATCAAAAACTTGTATCAATAAACAAAGTTTCATGAATTTATATCACATGAGTTTAATGTAACTAAATATGAAAATTGGGTATGCAACTGGAAAACCACTTGAACGAAGAGAAAGCTTCGGGCAATAGCAATCGTCGAAATGGCAAGACAAAAAAGACAGTCCGAGGTCTCAATACCGAAACTTTTGAGCTGGAGACAGGTCGGGATAGATCGGTAAGGTTCGAGCCTAAAGTAGTACCTAACAGACAATTAATTATCACTGAACAGCTTGAGGGACACGTGTTGAGCATGTATGCCCATCTCCCGCTAGTTGAACTGAATTAGGAAAAAACTCTTCAAATCCGAATTGACCTACTCCGTCAAATGTGATTTCTTCAATTCCAAAAAATTCAAAGCCGCTAGCAAATTGTAGCAATTCTCTTATCTCTGGCGGAATTTGTCCTGTTGGCAATCTTTGGCTAATTCGTCAATTTGTTGATTTGTCAAACCTTCTTTTAATTCTACTTTATATTCGTCTCCATCTTCTTAAATATATTGTTCGGTCGAAATGGAAGTTAGTTTTTCCGTAGGTGTCATAAATGCAATTGTGTTTTCTTGATGTGTCGTGTTATGCTTGTAGGTAACTGGCGCGGCGACTTGTCGTAGCTGTATCGAAGATACGAAAGTGGAGCTGTTTTGCCAAGTCACTTGTTATAATTTAGTGTATGCGCCATTAAATGAGGAATCTGAAGCTATCGGAATTTTTATGGAGATACCGCTAGCTATTGACAAGGAATTGAGATTTTTTGAACTTGAGAAAGCCTTGAATACAATTGCTTATTGACTTATGATCACGTGCAAAAGTATATAGCCCTGATACAACGTGGGGAATTAAAGTGGATAAAGGACGATATTCGATGAAAGAGGATAGAAAGTTCGAATGTGACGTGTGTGGTCAAAAGTTACCCCAAATTACGAAGCATGGTGGTGCATTGAAAACTTTATCGATTTACCACAGGGACGGAATAGCGCTTTAGATTTCGAGGTACATGCAGGCGAAGTCAAAGTCCGACTGGAATTTTTGCCAAGGAATAGATGGTCTATCTAAAAGCAGTGAAGCATGAAGCCACTCGGTATGATATATCAGATATTTATATGTAGTGGTAAGGCTATTTTAATCAAGAGACAGAAGAGAAACTCCAGATAATAAATATACGCGTTAAGGAATTAAAGATTTTTTGGCGTATAGCCGGGGGCCTAGTTAAATAGTTTACAGAAGAAACTATTTTGGTAAATTCATAAGTAGTTCCTTTGCAGGTACTTCTTGTATTTTTCCGTCAACTTTTACCACCAAACTCTCACCCTTTGCTGCACTTTCTTCGGCTAGTTTTCGTAAAGCCTTTTGCACTCCTAAACGAATTCGTTCAGCAAGATTAATATTTTCAATATTTACCTTATCGTTCATTATAGTATTTCGATTTTAGTGTTGACCAAATTTCGCTATTTGAAACGAATTCTCCAAATTTATCACCCTGAGCAATAATTTCGGGGATTAAATCCATGTTATCAAACACCAACCAGCGATCACATATTGGAATATAAATGTTAAACAAATTTTCTAAACCACGATGATAACGTCTTTCTATCACATCAGATGGAATATTGTGTCCTCCGTTTTCTACTCTTTTCTTTACACGTTGTATGGCTAGTGCAGGGGAGTCGAGCCAAAAATAGAGCACAGTTACTGAATAGCCTATTTTTTGAGCTTCGATTACTGAATTTTTATAGCTTCGAGTCGAAAGCGTTGTTTCAAATGCAAAATCAGCTCTAGTCTTCATTAACTCCGTAATACGCTCTAACATAATTCGACCAGCTGATACAGCTACGCTCTGTGGATTGAAAGGAGAAATACCTGCTGCTATATTGTCGGCATTTACAAACTATCTGCAATCTAATATCTCAGGTAACACAGTGTAACTAGCGGTTGTTTTTCCGGCTCCATTGCACCCAGAGATAATGTAGATATTTGGCATATGCGTTTTTTTGTCAAAATAGGGAAAATTGATAGAATTTTAATTTCTTATTTTAAATTGGTTATTTCGGTGTGGTTCTTCTGTATTTATGTTTTCCAAATCTTTTTAAGAAAGATTTTTGTAGACGGAAATTACCTTTTAAGATTATTTGGCGCTTATTTGCTCTCTTCTAAAGGGAAAGTGGCGCAAAGCAGTAGTCACACTTTCTATTTCTTGTTCCAAAGAATTCGATATCTCGAAGGTCAATGCTGCGAAAATAAAATATTGCGGGCTTTTATAAAGTTACTAGATGCCAAATCGATGTTATCTGCTGTTTTTTTAATAAAAGGTGCTGTATAGACGGCGGATTTTCCCCATCTGCCTCGAAGATATCAACCTTTGTTTGTAGCAACCTATCATCTATAATTATCAGATGCTCAGGGAAAACATTGTGTACTTTCGTTTTCAGCTTTTCAAATACCTGAAAATCAGTGTCGCTTACTGGGTAAATGATTTTTCCCGATTGGACAGGCTCATTATCCTGATCGCAAAATAGGGTAAAATAACACTGACAAATAAAGAGTATAAAATGTCTTCATTCTGCTCAAGGCGGAAGGAAAAGTGATATGAAGGGCTTCCCCCTAAGAAGGAGTAGTCCCAGATTTCAGCAGACAGGTCGGTAAGGGACTCTTTTAATTGTTCCCATTGCCCGCGGTCTGACCAGGCTGATTCAATACATCGTTTCCGGTTATTGTAAGCTTCTGAAGCGGAATAAACCATGATATTGTCGAGGGTAAGACCCTCCGGATAATACTCTTTTAACTGCGCTGTTATTTGTTCCTTTCGCATTCGAATTTATTTACAATTAGGATCACAGTTTTTCACTCCAGCCTCAGGATCAGTTCCTGCCATATTGGCTCCTCTCGCAAGATTCGCGCCAAGCTGTGCGTTGATATAAACCTGCATTTCAGTCTTTATAAATGCCTGAGTTTGGGCAGGCTACCTTAACCTTCTCTCAGTGATCATTACCTTTATAGATCCACATCGGCTCTGTTTGACCTGCTCGTTCAAAGCCGTTCTTTTTATAAAAGTCGATAGCATTTCCATCAGCCGTAAGCATCTGCATGTGAAAACCCTTATAGATCTCTTGCATTTTATCCATAATCAAACGTCCAACACCTTTGCCTTGATAGGAGGGGAGCACCAGTAGATGTGGATAATAAACTATGAGATACCCATCGGAAATAGCATTTCCTAGGCCTACCAATGTCGTACCATCCCATGCCGTAACCAAGGAATGCGAATTTAAGAGTGCTTTGATCAGCTGTTCTGGTTTATCGGCTACACTCCATTTGTTAGCTTGATAAAGTTGTAGTATGTCGTTTGCGTTTAAATCTCTGTTGACACTTAGCTGTATGTTCATCTATTATTCTGTAGTTTTCGTTGGTATTTTTAAGCAGCTATTCTTAGCTAATAAATATGCGAATAGGTGTTGTAATATAGCCGTCTCGAATATACAAAAGTGAAGCTGTTTTACCAATTCGCGTGTTGTAAGCTGTCCATTTAGTGACGGCTCACGTCAATTCTTATCTTACAGTTTCCTGTAACCAATCCTCCATTCAACCGATATCTTGGTCTTAAATTGTATGTAAGGCTATTTTAATTGTTACTTTTGGATGATCAGAAGCCGTGTTCGACTTTAAAATTAACTTTCTAATTTGGCAAATTGCGTATATTTGAGAGTTATGTGACATAGTTGTAAATCAAGTACTAAATTGAACAAAGAGAATTTATAAAATTAATACTTAAATTCCTGGAAGGAAATTATCCGCAGTTTGCTCAGACAATAGAGTTTCAAGATGATGTATCTTTTGATTGTGATTTGAAAAGTGAATCCGGAATATTTTAAATTGGGATTGCAACATAAAATACCGAAATAACTATTCGAATTGAAGATCCAAAGGGAAAAACCGATATTCATAGTCATATTCCATGTTATGGGTTAGATGATTTAGAAGCTTGTGTTGCAGAATTATCGTCATTTCTTTCAATATATTAGCAGTTGAAAAACTATTATGATTTCCAAGAATTACCGATGAAACATAACATTTTGGAAAATAGATAGTTTCTTAATTTTTTAAGAAACTATCTATTTTGCATTTACTGGATTGAGCGATTTTTTTTCTTGCCAATAAGATCCTATTTTATAAGTTCTAAAAAAGGATTTTGATTATTGATCGCAGTTAGCTAAATGATATTGGCATTAGAAATTGCAGCGTTTTAATAACTATGATTTTAACGGAATAAAACAAATAAGTGGCAAAAAGACAAGAAAGTATATCTGTAAACCCGATGGACAATGAATTTGTTCATGGGATTGCCATAGATAGAATTTTAATTGAGCAAGCTGACTTTAAAGCCAGTAACTATTATGCACAAGCGACCCAGCCACATCGGGACGAGGGCCACACATTTCATATTGTGGAGAACGGAAGTGTCTTTATTGAAATTGATTTTCAAAAATATCAAATCGATGCACCTGCAGTAGTTTATATGCATCCAAATCAGGTGCACCGAATTTTAGAATTTTCAAGTATGAATGTTTGCTCTCTTGCTATAACATCCGAAAATCTTAATCCAGAATATTGCAGCTTTTTGGAACGTCTGGTTCCTTTAAAACCACTACAGCTAACTCGAGATTTCAGCGCGAAAATTTCTGAACTTTTTGCTATTTGCTTAAACTTTTTGAGGGCAAAAAAAGACGTGCTTCATCATTTAGTTTTAAAAGACAGTTGTAATACTTTGGTAGGTTTTATTATTTCAGCATTTTTAAGCCAAGCAGGACCTCCCGCAAAACTTTCAAGAACAGAGCTAATTTCAAAAAGGTTCCAACAATTGTTAGAAATAAGCTATTTAACAAATAAGCGGCCGAATGAGTATGCCAAGCTGCTGCATATTTCTACCCATTATTTAAACGAAAACGTAAAAAATACCACAGGCTTATCAGTTTCGCAACATATTCAAAATCGTGTTATATTGGAGGCAAAACGCCTACTTTACCACACTGACAAATCAGTGAAAGAAATTGCTTTTGAACTTGGTTACGATGATTATCCTTATTTCTCCAGAATTTTTACCAAGGCAGTAGGATTGTCCGCATTAGCTTTTCGAAGTAAAAGGCACGAATAGTCCAATACTTCCTCCGAAAAGACGTTTTCCAACTTTAGTTTTATTCGGATTTTTGTTGTATAGAATTCAAACAAATGGAAATACAAGAAGGTAAAAAGGTGCTTATATCCGGTGCAAGTTTTGCGGGCCTGACAATGGCATTTTGGCTAAATAAACAGGGAAATAATGTTACTGTAGTTGAAATTGGTGGTCACCTAAAAATGGGTGGAACTCCAGTAGATATTAAAGATGAAACCATAGAGATCGTTAAGCGGATGGGATTGTTTGATCGGATAAAAGCCAATAGAATCGGTCCTAGCAAGTGGGAGTTTAAAAATAAAGAAGATGTCAGCGAGCATACTGTCCAATTGGAAAAATTACCTGACAATGAATTCGAAATAGAAAGAGATCTAATGCTCAATATGCTTTTTGATCTTATAAAAAACGATGTTGATTTTATTTTCAATTCCAGTATTACTGCATTACATGAGTCTGAGCGTAACATTGAAGTTACCTTCAAAGACGGATCTCAAGGAATTTATGATCTTCTATTTGGCTGTGATGGCGTGCATTCTATGGTAAGGAAGATCTGGTTTGGAGAGGAAAAGCTGTATAGTCATTTTTTAGGGCAATATTTTTCCATCGCCATTGCAGATCGATTACTGGTAGAAGAAGGAGCTTACCAAACGTATGCAGAGCCCAATAAAGGTGTGGCACTTTACGCATACAATGCCAAAACAGACATTATATTTACTTTCCGTACAGAAACTGAGATCCAATACGATTTTCGTGATCCGCAGCAGCATAAAAGAATTATTTTGGAGCAATTTGCTGGTGTTAAATGGCGAACTTCAGAATTATTAAAGGAACTGGTAAATTCTAAATCATTCTATTTCGATAAATTTTGCCAGATAAAAATGCCTGCTTGGACAAAAGGAAGAGTGGCACTGGTAGGAGATGCGGGCTATTGTGCTTCACCTGCAGCAGGTATGGGTGGTTCATTGGCTATAATTGGTGCGACCGCTTTGGCGGATGCTTTAGAAAAAAATGACGGAAATTTTGAATTAGCCTTTGCAACCTACAACCGGGACTTGAGATCTTTTATAGAAGGTGTACAGGCGGATGCTGTAGAAACATTGGATAAACTTTTACCCAAGACGGAGGAAGAAGTAAGATTGAGAAATAAAAATGGATTGAATATTTAATTAGCATGGGAGAGTTAGCATTTTATTTTACTCTTTCTTCGGAAGACTTGTTGATCAATAAATTCTGAAATGCGATAATTTTTTTCAGGTATGGTCTCTAAATTCCTCAAGATTTTTGCATCACTATTGGGACTTTAAAATAACCTCAATGATGGAGTTCGGGCCAAGAAATACAGCCCTTGGCATATTTATCTCAATAATGCTTATGTAGGAAGTATTCAATATTACACCTTCACTAAGCAGTTCAATTACCACCTTGAAGACAATTGCTTATTGACCATTGATCAGGTGCAAAAATATATAGTCCTGATCCAACGTGGGGAATTAAAGTGGATAAAGGATGATATTCGATAAAAAAGGATATAAAAGGAATAAAAAAACCTTGAGTCTGGGAGGATCTCAAGGCTTCCTAATTACTACCTATTTTTGAAAAGTACTATTAATACTTATTGAATCCTGTTTGGTTTTAAAAAAAGTTTCCTGTACCCAATCTCGCTTCCAAACCAATACCTTAGCCTTACAGTTTTTACTTAAGAGATGAGCAAGACGTTGCTATTCTTTATAACGCTTCGTTAGAAGGCAATTTGACAATTACGGATAAAAAAGTGTTGATATTCAAAGTTTAACATATCATTACTAGTTTTTCAGATATAACATTCCAGTTAGCATTTCTCTCATTTTATTTTCGTACATTTATAAACCTCCCTACGTGTAGCACCTTGTCAAAGATACAAGAAGATCGTATGCAAGGACTTCACTTAAAAAATCCAACATGATTTCAAAGACAAAAAAAGGAGTTGCGTTCCTTTCCACTTTTCCTCCACGCGCCTGCGGTATTGCAACCTATACAACAGATCTGATAAATGCTATCGCGAGTAAATTTGAAGAGTCGTACCGGCTAATTCCCATACCGATTGTAGATAATAATACATCGCAAGATGATGGCCCATTGGGGAAGCTAGATATTTTAAATCCGCTTTCATTCGATAATATCCTTCAAAATATCCTGTGTGATCTGGATATTAAATTGATTTGTGTCGAACATGAGTTTGGTCTCTTCCTTGGCCAGGAGGCTAAATTCATATCTTTTCTTTCGGATCTCAATGCAGCACAACTTGCTACTGTTGTCACTTTCCATACAGTGTTGCCTGCACCTGATCGCACTATGCTCGAACATGTATCTGCCATTGCTTATCATTGCTCGCAAATCATCGTGATGACCCAGGGATCTGCCGATATCCTTATTCATAATTACAAAATTCCGACCAGTAAAATAACTGTAATTGCGCACGGCACCCATTTAGCCCCAGCTAAGGATAAACATGCCATTCTTGAGTATTTTAACCTCGTGGGCAAGAAAGTCCTCAGTACATTTGGTTTGCTGGGGCCCAGCAAGAGTATAGAAACCACACTTTATGCACTTCCATCTATTATCGAACAAAACCCAAATGTGATATTCCTTGTTTTAGGAATGACACACCCCAACCTGCTGCGAAGCGAAGGAGAGTCGTATAGAAACGAGCTTGAGGCAATAGTTGATGAATTCGGTATTTCAGCTCATGTGCGTTTTATTAATGAATTTCTTTCCACGGAAGACTTATTAGCCTACCTATCTATAACCGATGTGTACCTTTTTACGTCAAAAGATCCGCTACAGGCCGTTAGCGGTACGTTTTCTTATGCGCTTAGCTCCGGATGCCCCATCATCTCTACGCCAATCCCTCATGTGAAAGAGGTTTTAAAGGAAGATATGGGCATCATAATAGATTTTCAAGCTTCTGATCAGCTCGCAGCTGCTGTCAATCATATTTTGGATGATGAACTTCAATTAAGGAAGATTCATCATGTTAACCTTGAGAAGATGGTCAAGACTTCCTGGCAAAACGTTGCTATAGCTCATGTATATCTTTTTGAGCTTCTTATAGATAAAAAAGGGAAAATGATCTACTCCATTCCACCGATCAATCTGGACCATATTTTTCGGATGTCAGAGGAGCGCGGCTTTGTTCAATTTGCTGATATTTCCACGCCGGACCTTTCAAGCGGTTATGCTTTGGATGACAATGCAAGAGCGCTTATAGCCATGTTACATCACTATAGATTGTACGAAACCTACGATGACCTTGGTCTGATACAGAAATATCTGGATTTTATAGGTCATTGTATGCAAGAGGACGGCACGTTTCTGAATTATGTAGATATCTACGGTAATTTCACGATACAAAACCAGCAGGAGAATCTTGAAGATGCCAACGGTCGAGCAGTCTGGGCTCTGGGCGAAGTGGTGGGCATGGCCAATCTTTTGCCGGAAAGAATAGTTAAGCTTGCAATAGAACTTATGGAGCGAGCCTCCAAACATGCTTTAGTGTATTTTTCGACAAGATCGATGGCCTTCACGATTAAGGGACTGAGTTTTATGAAGGGCAAAAATTATAAAGCTATAATCCAAGTACTTGCCGATCGATTGGCAGCCATGTTTGAACATGAGAGCACCGCAGATTGGCAATGGTATGAATCATATATGACCTATGGCAATAGTGTAATTCCCGAAGCCATGTTGATTGCCTATGAGGCCACCGGAGATAGCAGATATAGCGACATCGCTTATCAATCTTTTGATTTCTTGTTGAGCAAGATTATTGTTGACAATGAGGTTCACGTGATTTCCAACAAAGGATGGTCACAACGGGGCCAGCCGGCAACCAAAACTAGGGGCGGGGAGCAGCCCATTGACGTTGCCTATACCATTATTGCGCTAGATAGGTTTTATAAGTTTACAAGAGATGAGCAGTATAAGAGAAATATACGAATCGTATTTGAATGGTTTTTGGGACGGAATCATATTCGGCAGATTGTTTATAATCCTGTTACCGGTGGATGTTTTGACGGTCTAGAAGAGCACACGATCAACATCAATCAAGGCGCAGAATCCACTATAAGTTATTTAATGGCCCGGCTTAAGATGGAGGATTATAAGAATGAACCTGTTCGTTAGTGTCTTTAAAAAACGTGATGCCTGTTTGTCAATTATTATGCGTATATTTATTACTGCGATCTACTATTCATCTTAACCCATTCAGTAGATCCAATATGATAAATACACTTGTTTTATCTTTAAATTCTCCACGATATACCTTTCGGAAATTTTCAGTTCAACAATTAGCAGCTTGCGTACTTCGAAGAGCAAATACGATTCAGCTTAATATTATTCCTTCCGATCAATGATAGCTATTGAAAGTAAAAGGACCATCACTTTATAAAATCCATACATCATGAGTAAAGACATTAAAAAGGAAAAAAGCACCAAAGAGAAAGCACAATCTTCTTATCAAAAGGAAAAAGATGGCTCCTCTAAAGAGGTAACGGAAAATGTTTTCCGTAAAAAAAAGAAATAGGCAATCGAGAAGGTAGCTTATTTTTTGCACTTGCACAAGGCAGATTATTTTGAAGCGGGTATACAGTCTGGATTATTAGACCAGGCTTTTGCTCGCTTTTTTAATTTGCAAAGCTGAATTTGATTAACGTCCCTCTATACTAAACAATTATATTAAAGTTTATTGACATGATCAAATTTAAAGATGCTACACCCATTGTTTTGACAACAAAATGAGTTTCACCACAAAGCGATGTTTTTATACGTCTTCGTCTGAATATACACGTGAAGTATAGGTAATGACGTTTGAAGTAGAACCAAATCTGTTCGATGGACGTTCAATTTTAAAAAGCTCTAGGGCGATAAACTTACTGAACATGGCAACAACAACTAAGAGTACCACACGTGAAAACTCTGAAAATGGCTCGATGAAAAAGCAATCTACAGGCGACACATCTGATTGAACTTCCCTAGCAGAGAACCATCTCAATGCAAAAGCTTATTAATGGCCAATCAACAATCAAGGAAGGTGGATCTTATGCCTAAGATCCATTTTTTAATAAGTGATGAGTGATGAAAAAATATTTCTTAAAAACGTAAGATGAAAAAGACAATAGTAGTGTGCGATGATGATAAAGAAATACTAAATGTATTTTCCTTGGTGTTAGAGAATCAGGATACGATTGTTATATCTGTAGCAAACAGTTTAGTCCTGACGGAAGTGTTGGATACTATAGATGCTGATATACTCTTTTTGGATATTCATATGCATGCACGGAATGGTGACATGATACTGCGTGATCTCAAGAGTTCAGCTAAATATGATAAGCTGCCCGTGATTATGATGTCAGGTCATATCGACGGAAGAAGAATCTCTTTGGAATGTGGGGCCGAAGGTTTTTTAGCAAAACCTTTTGAACTTACCGATCTGGAAAACTACATACGAAGATTTGTTTATGAAAGTGAATCGTAATGCCCAATCGTTACAATAGAGCTTGCCGGCAGTCCATTAGCATTGGACGTTTTACATTAAGGGCTCCATTGCAGATCATTTCATTAAAAAATCTTGAAGATTACAGGCCATTTGAATTTCAGATCGTGGATTTGATATTGAAAAGTTTATGTTGGTCGATCTTATTTACTAAAACTCGAAGAAGAGCTGTCAAAACCAGTTCGGAAGCAAGCTATAAATCTCGATCTCAGGGCGTGTGGCAATTGGCATTCGGTGTACTTGCCGAAGACATCAAGGAAGCGTGCATTGACGCCCTTATACTTCGCTTTGATACGGATGTGCCTGAGTTGTTTTATCATCATGGAAAACGCCAGGTCGTGGAAGTTCGGGCCAAGAAATACAGCCTTTGGCATATTTATCTCAATAATGCTTATTTAGGAAGTATTCAGTATGACACCTTCAGTAAGCAGTTCAATTACCACCTCGTAGATAATTGCTTACTGACCGATGATCACGTGCAAAAGTATAGCCATGATACAACGTGGGGAATTAAAGTGGATAAAGGACGATATTCGATGAAAAAGGATATAAAGTTCGAATGTGACGTGTGTGGTCAAAAGCAAGTGGTTGAGGTTTCTGTTTTGCATGGCGGTGGAACCTTGCAAATTATGATTGATCGGTTTTTTTATAATGGATGTAGATTTTCGCAATGGCGAATGGGTAATGCTATGTAACAATACGAGCTGGTTGACAATCGATGAACTTGCTATTATCCTGTTAATCTAATTACACTCAGTGCTATTGATGGAATACAAAGAAATAATTGTCATTAAAATTCCACAACATGACCACGAAAACACTCCCAATTTTTGCTACGTAAAATGACAAATTAGCCTTCTCATTAAGCAGATATAATACGATTTGTTTGCTCCGGTAAATCCAGCTGATTCAAAGGTCGAGACAAATACAGACAGTTCGCTTTCTTCCATCAGAGGCTTGCCAATTGGTTCTACTGCTCTCGCGGGATTGATCATGAGCATGCCGGGATCAGGTCGAGCGGGAGGGATATCCTTGCGGAATGTGTCCCGCAGGAACCGGTGTACGTTTTCATTCATTATGGCATCTGCAATTCCGATCTGCTTATTGAAATGAACAAAGTAGAAGTCTTCTCCAAATAGGATTTCCATCAGTTCAGTCCATGGTTGTTCTCCTCGCTCCTGATAAGGCAGCGCTAAGTTTATTATTTTATTTACCCGTTCAGGATACAATAGTGCGAGATTCCACACCACATTAGCACCCCAGTCATGACCGACGAAGGTAGCATCTTTGTATCCGAAATGATCAAGTAGAGCGGATAAGGTCAGCAGTCAAGTGCTTTATGTTATAATCCGTTACTTCAGTTGGGCAGGATGAGTTACCATAGCCACGTTGATTTGGGACAATGCCGTAGGTTGATTATTTTCGCTAAAGCCTATGCTGAAATTCTCATTAATTGGAACGAGATCGATTATGGGACAAATTTGATTTGTTTGGCTGACATAATTTTTGTCTAGAAATGACCCTTTAAAGTGAAACCACCGACTATAGCGATGGTCACCAAGCTCATCATTGTAATAATGCCATACTTCACATTCTTTTTTATAACCAATTCCCAAATCTTCGAATAAAAGTTTGATTTCATATTGCCTCATTTAACCGTTATAAAGGTGCCATTTGATGCCCTATTTTTCCAGGTCATAGCTAATAATGTCTCTCTTGACATTCATCAATCCTTTACAGCAGTTTACGTTTTGCATCCTCAAATTCTGCTTGTGTAATCATTCCTTTTTCCATCAATCCATGTAATCGTTCTATTTCAGTCGCAGCATCTTTTTGGGTAATGGGGGAGATAGGCACATAATTATGAACGACGGGTTGTGAAAAATATACGCGGTTGTATTTTAAATCAAAATTCTCTTTGCGCATTGTTAGAAAAGCAATAAAGTCGATCAATGCGATAAAAGCAGGTATAAGCGTCCAACAGAAAAGGAGATAAAGGAAACCTAATCCGGTCTGCCCTAGGTAAAATCTATGTGCACCAAATACTCCAAGAAAAATGCCATTAAAGCTGCGGTTGTTTTATCTTTCATATGTTATTGATTAATGCGGTTTGTATTGTCTTTTCAAACCTAAGGATTGCCTGTTAGACATTCTTACGGTTTTCCGTAACCGATCCCACTTTCAAACCAATATCTTAGCCTTACAGCTTGTAATAATCTAGATAGTTAAAATTGACCAACATATTCATTCAGAATAAATAATGTATAGTAGGCTTTGGTATTAACCTTGCCCGATTGAAAAATAGCATGCCATGATGGTAACCACCACCAGTTCTGTTCTTTTTCTGTTACCTTCCTTATTTGCCTAAATCATTAGAATTTGGCTATCACGTCAATTCGCTAAGCTGAGACGATTTTATTTTCAAAAATCACAATTTAATATGGCACCACTGCTAGCATTGCCAACAAGCTGCCGATATTGACTCAACCATTTAGAATTTAGTTTTTTTCTGATCGGAATAAAGTCTTTTCTTCGCAATTGCATCTCATCTTCGCTAATGTCAGCTGAAAGCATATGTTGGTCGATATCAATAACGATATGGTCTCCGTTTTTTAGTAATCCAATCAATCCACCTTCAGCAGCCTCAGGTGAGACATGTCCAATAGCTATTCCCCGAGTAGCTCCGCTGAATCGGCCATCTGTTACCAACGCTACAGAACTACCCAATCCCATCCCCATGATCAGGCTAGTAGGTGTCAACATTTCCTGCATCCCCGGGCCACCTTTGGGACCTTCGTAACGGATCACCACAACATCTCCAGCTTTGATCTCACCGGCAAGGATGCCTACTATGGCATCATTTTGACTATCATAGCAAACTGCAGTCCCGCTAAATTTCTTTTCGCCTGTGATTCCTGCGGATTTTACCACAGCTCCCTGCTCTGCAAGATTTCCAAATAGAATCGCCAATCCTCCAACAGGACTGTATGGATTGTTTATTGTATGTATGATTGTTGGATCTTTGATCGCTGCATTGGCAATCTTTTCGAATAGCATTTCGCCACCGACCGTCATATTATCCAGGAGAACATGGTTGCTGCGCTTGGTCATTTCGTTCATTACAGCGTTAACACCTCCGGCGCGATGGACATCTTCCATGTGAACGGTGCTTAAACTGGGCGATATTTTTGCGATGTGCGCTACTTGATCTGATATTGAGTTAATGTCCCTAAGCTGAAAATCTATATCTGCTTCGTGAGCTACAGCAAGCATATGAAGGACAGTATTGGTACTACCGCCCATGGCCATATCCACTGCAAAAGCATTCTGGATGGCGTTTGCATTGATGATGTTTTTAAGTTTGAATTGTTTGGAAAGCTGATCGTCTTTAGCGATTTCACAGATCCTTCTGGCTGATTCCCGATATAGATTTTCACGCTCGGGTGTTAATGCCAATATGGTTCCATTTCCAGGTAATGCAATACCCATAGCTTCCATCAGCGTGTTCATGGAATTTGCTGTAAACATACCCGAGCAACTACCACCACTGGGACATGCATTACACTCGATATCTTTGAGCTCTTCGTCACTGATTAAGCCTGCTTCGTGTTTGCCCACAGCCTCAAAAGCAGTAGACAAGTCAATGGCAGTACCATCTTTGGTATATCCTTTTCTCATTGGGCCTCCACTGACAAAGATTGTGGGCACATCTACACGTAGCGCACCCATAATCATCCCGGGTACAATCTTATCGCAATTAGGTATAGCTATCATCGCATCCAATTTGTGTGCATTCATGACACTTTCAATTGAGTTGGCAATCAATTCTCGGCTGGGGAGCGAGTACAGCATACCATCGTGTCCCATAGCAATACCATCGTCAATACCGATCGTATTGAATTCAAAAGGAATACATCCGTTTGCCTTGATTTCTTCTTTAATAATCTCAGCAACCTTATTCAGAAAAAAATGTCCGGGTATAATTTCGATAAAGGAGTTTGCCACTCCAATAAAAGGTTTATCAAAATCGTTATCATTTACGCCTGTGGCCCGAAATAGGGCTCTATGGGGAGTACGTTGGTATCCCTTCTTTACTTCGTCGCTTCTCATTTTTTATTAGTTAGATAGTAGATTTTAACCTACTTAGTGTTTCAGGCGATATCGCCAGATAAGCTGCAAGGTTGACATTAGACAAACGCTGTATGAGCTCAGGATTATTTTTCAGTAGATCGCGATAGCGTTCTTTAGCGGTTTGAGTTAATAAGCTGCTGAGCTTATTATTAACAACAGTTAATCCATATTCGAGAATGTAGATATAAAAATTGTCCCAGCCAGGCATGTTTTCTCTCAAAAAGGTAAAATCAGTGTTGCTGATGCTGAGCACCTCCGTATCTTCTACTGCTTGGATAAATTCTGTAGCGGGCTGTCTTGAGATAAAACTAACGATAGAGGTTAGAAAAGTATGCTCAAAAGCCATGAATCGGGTTGCCGTTGATAGTTCGTCATTGCGAAAATATAGGCGCAAACAGCCCTTACCGACAAAGAAAAGATAGTCTGCAATGGAACCTTCGTTGAGCAGATGGTTATTTTTCTTTATCGATTGATGTTTAAAATAAGTTAGGGCCTCCGTTAATTGCTGTTCGGTTAACGACGCTTTCTCACGTAACAATTGTAATAGTTGCTCTCTCATCGCTTATTATTTATCGGTCAAAGATGCACTTTATATTAGGATATAGTCGTTGACATTGGTCAAAAACGTCAACGATTTATTAAAGTTTTAATCTCCTTTGATAATGGAACTTTGGTAAGTTTAAAGCTAACATAAAATTAAAATATGCGCCAGTTATTTCTTTTTAAGGTGCGAAAGCTGTTCGTTTGACCACAGCTCACCAAAAAAAATAAAATCCATTTCAAACTAATTGATACCTTAGGAAATGTCGTGCGTGAAAGAACGAGGAAAATTAAGCCCGAACCGCAAAACTTTGTTTCTTTCAGAAATACCGACCTTGACATCTATGTATTAGTTAATAGATTCTTTACCGAGACTATTTGCTTTGCACTAGATAACCATGGTGATTTAGTCGTGCCGAGTGAGTCGACAGCTGGCGGTTTTCTTATTCTCTTTCCGCTCGCCGGCGCCCTTAACCATGATGTATATACTTATCGTCGTGTGGATTCAGTCGCCAATTGAAAGATATAGATCCGAAAGAAATAATTTTAGCGGATTTGTTTCCGTCATTCAACTATTTTTGAAAGACATTTTTGCTCTGTTGTTATTCAGTCTTCTTTAGTTAGATACAATTGAAGAAAACCGTTTTTAAGCTTCTGTCCTTTGTACTTGAACGTTGAACTTAACTCCTCATTGTTTGCTAAAATTGCTCCAGCTCCAGTGATTATAGGGCTGACGTTAAAATAAATATCGGTAACCAAATTCTTGTCAAAAAAAGCGTTGAAAGTACCTGCTCCGCCTCCAACGGCTATTTCCCGCACTCCCTTTGCAGACATATATGCAATTGCCTCTTCAGGACTTGCTACAGTCTTGTAGCCATCAGCCGTATAAGGTTTATCGGCCAATATGATGATTTCTATGCCATTAAAATGTTCTTTTACTTGAGCTGGAAAATTTAGAAAATTTTCAAATGTTTTCAATCCTATCACTACATTTCCAATCCGTTTTACAGATTGTATGTAAAATTCCATTGCTTCCGGTGGCAGTTTATGATGCGGATTATCGGATATCAAAATTCTTCCATTAGCCGAAATATTTGCGATTACTGTTACTTTCATAATGATTTTCTTTAAATTTCTGTTCAACAAAACTATTGGATATTCAACATATATTTACTATTCATTACCTTTAGGAAAGTAACTATCTTATGAGCAATAAAAATATTGATAAAGAAACTATATTGGCATTAAAAGATGGCATTGAATTGCTCAGTGGTAAATGGAAATTTTGTATTCTGCACAATTTGCAGAAACACGGCACAATGCGGTTTAAAGATCTGCAAGAGATGGCTCAGGGAATATCCCCAAAAGTTCTATCCAAGGAACTTCAGGAATTAGAAGATAATTTACTGATTAGTAGAACGGTTAAAGACACCAAACCTGTAACTGTTTCTTATGCGCTTACCGCCTATGCTAAAGAAACGGAGGAAGTTGCCAATGCTTTAATTAAATTTGGTCTAAAGCATAGAGATAAAATTAAAGCAAAATGAGGTTTCTATTTTAACAGCTCATTTGGGGAAGTTTGGAGCCTTCTCTATGTAACAATCCGAATAATTATTCCTAACCTTATTAAGTATTGATAACACATCTGTCCTAAATAAATTTTAGGATTGGATTTCTGTGGTACAGGCATAGCTTTTTTCATCATTTCGATATTGACCCCTATTTTTCAATCTGCGAAGATCTTTAGCTGTCCCTTTTTTCCTTTTATAGGGGGCCTGAGAAAGGGATCATCTATCCATTGCCAGATGTTTATTTTCACGACGATATTCATTCTGATGAATGCGACCAGATTGGACAGGTTCCAGTCATATTTGGCCTTTTTTTGTAAGTATTTTAACAGTAATATGCCAATGAGTGAAGTCCAGATCTGGATCATCACTGCATTTTCAGAAGTCCCTATGAATGTCGATACTTTTAAGCGCTGCTTTAGATGCTTGAAGAAGACTTCGATATGCCAGCGTTGTTTATAGATGTTTGCCACCAAAGAAGCCTTCCACTTCGTATTATTGGTCAAAAAGTGGTACTCATTGCCAGTGGTGCTGTCCCAAAAGTGGATCAGGCGTAACGGCTTGCCGTTGTATTTATTGCAGGCAGCACCGGATAGCTCAATGAGCTCATCCTTAAGGATCCCCTTTTCCATGAGTGCTTCACTCTGATAGGACTTGATAACCTTGTACTTCATATTAACTTTACTCCTGGTAACGAAGTAACACCCCCTGCTGTCCAAATCCCCAAGCCAGCTGTAATCCACGTAGCCACGGTCCACTACCACCACGCTTCCCTTGGAAAAACTGTAACTACCGGCTCGCTGGCTCTCATGTACTTTTCCATCGGTAATCTGCATAAAAACAGGTAGGCAGCCATCATAATCCAAGACAGTGTGCAGCTTTACGGCACCTTTGGTGCTGCGAAACTTTGCCCAGTCAAATACAGATAGACATAAGGGGATGATGCTTGCATCCATCAGATATACTTTACGCTTTAGCTGAACAAGATCTTTGCGAAAATGCGTATCCTTTTGCCAAAGCCTTTCCAAAACAGAGAAATAAAGATCTTTGAAAAGTTCATGGGTACGGTGTGTGTTGATATAGGATATATTGGACTTACTTGGAGCTCTTACTACACCTAAGTGGTTCAGATTACCAGTGGTACTGCGTAGACCGTTACTAATATCACGGACCGAATCTGCCGAGGAAAAATGACAGAAAAGCATACTGACTAGATGCGTCCAGCTGTTGATCCCTTTCTGATGTTTGTCACTTTTGTGCTTTGAAACCAAATCTTTGAATAATTCGCGGTCGATAAGAGATAAAATCTGACTAAAAACATTTAAATTTATCATGGCGGTGTGTTATAATTTTGTGATTTAAATATAGCGATCTCGCTATATCAAAACACCGCCATTTTTTAAACGTTTAGGACGCAAGTGCTGTTTTCTAATCCTGTTTTTAAATATAAATTAAATAGTGGGTTTTGTTAAGGAACGACTATCTAGTTCTCTTTTTAATGCGATTGAAGCTTTTTTGACTTCTTGTGTCCAATCATCAGCAGCATTTCCGTCTGCTCCATCAGAAATATATTTCAAACATAGAAAATCGATTTTTTCCTGCTCAGCGACTTTCGCCAACGCAAAAGCTTCCATATCGATGACATTATATTCAGGATTGATATGCTCCATTTCGAATTGGTCGCCGGAACCGCAGATCCCGTTCGGGAGATGGCTTGTTTTAATTCCATATTCCAAAAGAATTGGTTCATCAGAAAATGGCGTCTCAAATTTCTTAAAACCCAATGCTCTTACATCCATATCCCGCTGGATAAAACGGTTGCAGTTAACAATAGTTCCTCTGTCAAAAACTGTACTTCCTGCTGTTCCCAAATTGATTATGAGATCTGGCTTAGATTTTTGAATGGCTTTTACAAGATGATAAGTCGCTTTAATTTTTCCTACACCAACAAACAATTTATTAAAACTCTCAAATTCTTTTCCGGCTTCTGATTCCAGAGCAAAAACCAAAAGGATGTTGCTGTAAAGCTTTCCGTTAATTGTCATTTTAGAGCACAGTTTTTTTCAGAAAGAACAAAGTCAATGTCCGTGCGCCCTGTGCACCGTGTACCAAAACGGCGCTGATGTCCGCTGTTGCAGATGGCCCCATCACAAAACAGCCATAATGTGAGTGTGGAAAATCTACTCTTTTGTAGGCGGTATGCATATTTTCGGTCAAATCTTCAGGATCCAGCAAAACAGCGAGGTGTTGAGATAAATAACCTAATGAATTGGTAACCAGAGATTTTTCGGTGACCCAGACCATTCCCATCTCCGCCACACCAAACTCTGCACGGAAAATACCCAAATCCACATCATTAAGATCCGCGGGCTTTTGCACGTGTATATCTTTATTCCCTCTCCATTCAGGCGTTGCAGAGCAAGTGACCTTAGCATCAGGAAGCTTTTTTCGCATAATTTCCTGAGCTTCTTCTACCGATGCGACATCATAAAAATCGACGGCAGCAATTTTGGCGTTAATTTCAAAAACAGCTTTAAGATCTGTCCCTGGCTTTTTATAATCCGGGATGGCGGGATAATCCACTTTTTCGCGGTTAGCAAGATTGGTTCTTACCGAACTCAGTAATTCTTCTTTAGTCATTGTTTTTTCGGTTTTTTTTGTACCAGTCTCTGAAGGTTTCTTTTTTCACGTCAGGCAATTCACGGTCTTCTACCCAAGGATCCAACGTGCTGTTTTCCAATAGAGATTTTGGGAGAATATTCAGCATATTGTAAGTGGTCTTTTCCATCATTTTAAAAGCAGTTGCACTGCCCAGCATTCGGTCAGCAGCAGCAAATGCCAGCCTTCTGCCAAAAGGTGTTTTATTTTTCTCCATCATCACTTTTCGCCACTCGATAATCTGGTCCGAAATATTAATATGAACGGGGCAGATCTCTGTACAGGAGCCGCAAAGCGATGAATGGAAAGGTAATTCTGAATAGGTGTCTTCATCAAAAGTAGGATCCAGAATAATCCCAATCGGGCCGGAATAAGTAGCACCATAAGACAATCCGCCACTCCTTCTGTACACAGGGCAGGTATTCATACAGGCACCACAACGGATACATTTGAGAGAATGCCAGAATTTGTCCATAGACAATCGTTTGCTCCTACCATTATCTGTGAGTACAATGTGCATCTCAGATCCTTCTCTTGGGCCTGAAAAATGAGAAGTATACTGCGTTGCCGGCGTCCCTAAAGCACTGCGGGAAAGTAGTCTGATAAAAACACCCAGATCTTCTACCTTCGGCAGGATCTTTTCTATACCAATACTGGCAATATGAAGCGGTGGAATGCTTGCAGTAAGATCGGCATTACCTTCATTAGTACAGACTACAAAAGTACCGGTTTCGGCAACGGCAAAATTGGCGCCTGTCATCCCGGCATCTGCCACCAAAAATTTGGGCCGGGCATTGTTCCTCATTGCTTCTGCGAGAGAATGCGGATCATCATCGTTGGGATCCGTACCAATTTTATCTGCAAATAGTTTAGCAATATCTTCTGTCGTTTTTTGGATGGCAGGCATTACAATATGACTTGGGCGCTCGTCTGATAGTTGCTGGATTCGCTCACCCAGATCGGTCTCCAGGACATCAATTCCTCTTTCTTCAAGAAAAGGTGTCATCCCGCATTCTTCCTGCAACATCGATTTGCTTTTGATGATGCGCTTTGCGCCGTGAGAATTCAAAATATCAAAAACAATAGCATTATGTTCATCGGCATCTTTTGCAAAATGAACTGTGATACCGTTTTCCTCTGCTTTTGTTGCAAACTGTTCAATGTAGTGATCCAAATGCGTCAGCGCATGTTCCTTGATTTGCGAAGCCAGATTCCTAAGCTCTTCCCATTCCGGAATCTCAGAGGATACTTTACTACGTTTAATGATAGTATTATAAAGATTTTTATCGTGTTGCGCCTCGTGAATATCATCCTGTTTGATGAATTTTCTCGCATTATCTTCTACGTTTACTTTTCCCATTGTTTGTGATTTTTAGAATGGTCCGTTATTCAAAACCTGAGCAATATGTACAAATTTGAGGTCTGACTTTTCTCTTTTGGCAATGCCTTCCTGATGCATCAGGCAAGACATATCCGGCGAAACTACATACTCGACCTGATGTCTTGTATAATCAGCAACTTTGTCCTGCCCCATCTTGGCACTCACCGCTTCATCGGTTACACAAAACGTCCCACCAAAGCCACAGCATTCTTGTGGCCTGTCAATCGTTTCTACTTTAACCCCTGACACCTTCTTTAACAGATCTTCGGTTTTATTAAAGTAAGGTTCCTGCCACTCAAAACGGGATGCAATGTGTAAGCCGCGGATAGAACTGCAGGAATTATGGATAGCCACCGTATGCTGGAAATCTGCCCAAGGGAATTCTTCTATCTTGAGAACATCGTGTAAAAACTCTACTAATTCTATGGTTTTGTGACGGATTTCTGTAACAGTTTCGGTTTGCGGAATTGCATCCATATGGAGCTTGACGTGCTTGACACAACTCCCTGCCGGCCCAACGATATAATCAAAATTCAAATCCTTAAAATTTTCACAAAACTGAGTTTCTGTCCTTATAGAATGTTTCTGATCGCCCTCATTGGCCATAGGCTGTCCACAACAAGTCTGCTGCAAAGGTACTGTGACCTCTACGCCCAATCGCTCCAAAAGCTCAAGTGTGGCAATACCGACTTTGGGGTAAATCAGATCTATATAACAGGGGATAAATAGTGCTACTTTCATTACAAAATTTTATAGAAACTCTAAATTAGCACTTTTTCTTCTTTTCCTGATTAGGCTTAGGATGAAAAAAGCCTATACGAGAGGTTATTTATATTGAGTAAAAATAATTTACCTGGCATTAAGACAATAAAAAAGACCTTTGAAATCAAAAGTCATATGTGTCCTAAATAAATTTTAGGATTGGATTTCTGTGGTACAGGCATAGCTTTTTTCATCATTTCGATATTGACCCCTATTTTTCAATCTGCGAAGATCTTTAGCTGTCCCTTTTTTCCTTTTATAGGCGGCCTGAGAAAGGGATCATCTATCCATTGCCAGATGTTTATTTTCACGAAGATATTCATTCTGATGAATGCGACCAGATTGGACAGGTTCCAGTCATATTTGGCCTTTTTTTGTAAGTATTTTAACAGTAATATGCCAATGAGTGAAGTCCAGATCTGGATCATCACTGCATTTTCAGAAGTCCCTATGAATGTCGATACTTTTAAGCGCTGCTTTAGATGCTTGAAGAAGACTTCGATATGCCAGCGTTGTTTATAGATGTTTGCCACCAAAGAAGCCTTCCACTTCGTATTATTGGTCAAAAAGTGGTACTCATTGCCAGTGGTGCTGTCCCAAAAGTGGACTAGGCGTAGCGGCTTGCCGTTGTATTTATTGCAGGCAGCACCGGATAGCTCAATGAGCTCATCCTTAAGGATCCCCTTTTCCATGAGTGCTTCACTCTGATAGGACTTGATAACCTTGTACTTCATATTAACTTTACTCCTGGTAACGAAGTAACACCCCCTGCTGTCCAAATCCCCAAGCCAGCTGTAATCCACGTAGCCACGGTCCACTACCACCACGCTTCCCTTGGAAAAACTGTAACTACCGGCTCGCTGGCTCTCATGTACTTTTCCATCGGTAATCTGCATAAAAACAGGTAGGCAGCCATCATAATCCAAGACAGTGTGCAGCTTTACGGCACCTTTGGTGCTGCGAAACTTTGCCCAGTCAAATACAGATAGACATAAGGGGATGATGCTTGCATCCATCAGATATACTTTACGCTTTAGCTGAACAAGATCTTTGCGAAAATGGGTGTCCTTTTGCCAAAGCCTATCCAAAACAGAATAGTAAAGATCTTTGAAAAGTTCATGGGTACGGTGTGTGTTGATATAGGATATATTAGACTTACTTGGAGCTCTTACTACACCTAAGTGGTTCAGATTACCAGTGGTACTGCGTAGACCGTTACTAATATCACGAACCGAATCTGCCGAGGAAAAATGACAGAAAAGCATACTGACTAGATGCGTCCAGCTGTTGATCCCTTTCTGATGTTTGTCACTTTTGTGCTTTGAAACCAAATCTTTGAATAATTCGCGGTCGATAAGAGATAAAATCTGACTAAAAACATTTAAATTTATCATGGTGGTGTGTTATAATTTTGCAATTTAAATATAGCAACTTTGCTATATCCAAACACCGCCACTTTTTAAACGTTTAGGACGCAAGTGTATTGATAAATAATATTTATCTTTAAGCTAATGTTATTTATCCTATGCGGCTAATCTTAGGCGTGTAAGGTTAGCCAAAAGCCTAATTTATGCGTATCATACAAAAGCTTAGCACTTATTTAAACGAGAAATTCGATGGATTAGTTTTAATCGGTACCCTTTTGGCTCTTGTTATTAACGCCATGGGTTTTGAATTTTTTAATCAATATACTGCTTTGTTGTATGGACTGTTTTCGGGATTAATATTGGTTCTTTTTTTTAAAAATTGGCTTATTGATAATTTCTTCACCCTGTGGTCAACGGGATTTTTTACTTTTTGTATAGTTTTTGAATTTGCATTTATGCTATATGATCAGGTTCATCTGAAAGATGATTGGTACTTTCTGCCGTGGGCGGTTCTGTTGGGTGGAGTTGTTGTGGTAGCCATTTCCATCTTAATCGTATTAAAAAAGATCACTCTTCGAAAGACACCTTTGAAAGCGTTGTATATAAGTGCTATTTTTCTCTTTTCAACAGTCTATTCCTACGGGCTGCTATCTCTTATAAACATTTTTAATGCACGGCAAGTCGTTACATGGGAGCGTGCCAAGGTAGGTTTACCATCCTGGGTAATTACTTTTGGAGGAAATTACAATGATGCCGTATTTGAGAACAAAGAATGGGGAGGTCGGATGATGAATCTATTTTTTATAAAATGGGAAGGTGATTTTCCGCATCCGCCAACGACTGCCGAAGTAAAAGTTTTTAAAGGCAACCTGGGAAAAGATTATATGCTCAAAACGTATGATAAAGATGAAAAAAATGACGCAAGGCAAATCGACTAACATGGACAAAATTATATATCTTGACAACAACGCATCCACTCCAATGGATCCTAGGGTCTTAGCTGAAATGATGCCCTATTTGACAGCCAACTATGGTAATGCAGCAAGTCCTCACAAGCTAGGTAAATATTTAGATACTGCGGTAGAGAAGAGCAGGAGAAAGATTGCTGATCTTATCGATACCAATGCAGAAGAGATTTTCTTCACAGCCGGTGCCACTGAAGCTATCAATATGGGATTACGTGGATTAGTGAGGCCAGGGAAACAACATATTATAACTGTGCAGACCGAGCATCCAGCAGTATTGGAAACCTGTATGTGTCTTGAGGCCAGAGGTAATGCGGTTACTTACCTCTCTGTAGATAGCGATGGATTGATAGATTTTGAGGAACTAGAGCTCGCCTTTACACCTTATACAGCTTTAGTGTGTGTGATGCACGTCAACCATGACACTGGTGTGGTTCAGGACATAGAGCGAATTGCAGAAATAACGCATGCCCATGGCGCCTTTTTTATGACCGACGGAAGTCTGTCTGTCGGAAAACTGCCTGTCCGCGCGCGATCATTTATAGATATTCTCACTTTTTCTGCCCATAAATTTTATGGACCAACGGGTATGGGCGGCATTTATTTTAGTTCCGAAGTACCCATGAAACCGCTTATCTTTTCTGGGGGACATGAAGGGGAGGCGAGAAGTGGTACACTTAATGTGCCGGGTATCGTTGGTATGGGCAAAGCCGCTGAACTCGCAGCTTTACAGATGAATGAAGACGAAGAACGCATTGGCAAACTACGTGATATCTTAGAACAACAATTATTGGCAATCGGAGGGACGAAATTAATAGGTTCTAAAACACACAGGATCTATACAACAAGTACTATTCGTTTTGATGGTATTAACAGCGAAAATATTGTTCAAAAACTCGATAATATATGTGTTTCCAACTGCTCAGTACTCAGTTATTTTGAAGCAGCACCTTCTCCTGTACTTCAAGCTATGGGATTGAGTAGGAATGAGGCATTTAATGCACTAAGATTTAGTTTAGGGCGTTTCACTACAGCAGAAGAAATCGGACAAACTGTGGAAGCTGTAAGCGAGATCATAAACCAATTGCACAACAATAAATCGCTATACCGAAATTAGGATTTGAATAACATTTTCTAAGAAAGGAAAAGCTATTATCTCAAATAATCTAACGATCTTTACAATCGTTGACAAGATGTATATGTCTCTTGGGAGAAATGTTTTGTTATATCCAAAAATACTTCTCGATCGGCAATTGAGAATAAGAGCATTTCAGTATAGAAAAGTTGGTCGCATTTCTCTTTTTGTCCAACCCAAAGTCTTTTTGCTATCTCTTTAATGAGGCAATTGAGTGTTTGGTATGCTCGTTCTTTACTGATATATAACTCGTTGTCTATTTTGCTAATATACTTTTTGTTGCTTAGCGATGTTTTATCTGGAGCAACATATTTATGTACATATTTTAGTCTGATCAGCGTATCCATATTGAAAGCGGACATTTTAGAATTGCGGCCGTCTGGGATTGGAAAAAATTTACGACCCGCATTTTGAGAGAGTAATATCCAATTTAGGGAGTAAGCAACACGAGAATCATAAATAATGCATTCTTCGGGGAACATATATGCCGCAACTTTTGAGATACTGGCAATACGGTCAAATTTGGCTACTCGATTTTTGAGAAATTCCTGTATTAATAGTTTGGTACTTTCTTCATTTGCGGCTTTAATTCCACCCCATTCTTTAATAATCCACATTGTCAACTTATCAAACAATATGGTGTCATTGGTATGAGCATCAATTAAATGCGGACGCAAGATAGCTTTTAGTGTTACTTCTTTTTCATAGAAACTTTTACTATTTAGCTCATCTACCATTTCTTGCGCCAGTATTTGCAGAGGAATTAGTGCTGTTAGATTTGCATTCCAGTTGTAAAGTTCATTTAAATAGCCACACAATGGCTTTAAATAATTAACAATTTTATCGACATCAAAATTGGTCATGTTATCCTGCATATAACGTTAATATTTTAGTAGATTTCGAAAATAAAGTATTGACAGATATTCACGTTACGGAATACCGTAAAGCGAAACTATTCTATTTCTTCATCAGGCTGTACTTCATCTTCAATATCTATTTCTTGTTCTTCATTAAAGTCTTCAGATATAGAGCTATCCGTGAACTGGCAATTTTTACCTAAAATAGTTACATTATACTCATAGCCTTTATCGCTTGTAAACGAACAAGCACCACTAGAAATGTCTTCCGAAATAAAATGAGACTCGTCCAGCCAACCACCATTTGGCCAATGTATAATAACTAAGTTGTCACTTTCCACCTCAATATTTAAGGTATATGTACTACTAGTTCCTGTATTTGGATTATAGTATTCTACGGATGCACAGTACATTCCATCTTTGTATTCATATCCGTCATCATCTTTCTCGTCCTCGAGGATGTTCTGCTGTTCAGACTTTTCATAAAAAGAATTTGCGTTATCTTCGTTAGAGTTGACGTAGTATCTTTTATTTACGTCCGATTTACAGGATATAAATAAATAAATGCATATGATGAGAATAGCCCTAATAGTCATAGATCCTGTTTGCCTAATCAATTACACATGCTTCTATCCACATAAGTCTTGTTGCCATTGGAGTTGATATAATAACAGCCTCCACGAGGGCCACGGATGTAATTTCTCGAAGAAGAACTACTTTTAGAAGAATTTGTTCTGCGCGGCGAAGGGGAGTAGCTCGTACTTTTAAATTGATTGATATTTGATGATGTAGATTTGTCTTTTACATATTCCCAGGTTCCGTCGCTTTTTAATAATACCGTTTTTCCATCCGTCGTTGTTGCATACTTGTTTTGTGCGATTACGGGAAACGAGATTGTATACAGTAAAATAATAAACAGTACTTTTTTCATCATAGCTTTACGTGTTATATCTAATGAATTTTCAAACCGAGCAACTTTTAACAAAATTAAATCATTACCATATTTCAATGGCGCCTTGTTGAGTTTCAGTTCGAAAAGATACTTCGTGAATAAGTTAACACTGTCAATTTACAGTTTTTTATTCATAAGCTAAAAATTAAACTATCTAAAAAATGGAGTCTTAATTGTTGGTTGTGGGCCAAAACGGATTGAAACAATAGATGGAAAAAGATATGAAGTACAAAGCGTACCATCTTATAGTTTACGACTGGCTGTCCGAAGTCGAGATCACTCGCTTAAAGACAAATTTGACACGAAGACAATTTCAAAAGAAGAATTTAATAGATAGATTATCTGCAATAGGATAGGAAAGGTTGATTTACTCAATTAAATAAGGCCGAAGTTAGATCAAAGCAGCAATTACAGGCATATAAGTTGTGAACCATTCAGGTAATTCATCTTTTTCCACCGAATACTCTATTTTACCGTCGGATAATTTCAATAAAATGGTATGTTTAAGATCTGAAGTGTCAACAATAGTTAATTCATCGATGAAGTGAAAGTGATCGTTTAGCTTCTCAAGATTTCCAAAAAAATTATTTTCCAATGTTTGAGGATCTACATAATGTCCACCGTCAGTAACTCTTTCCGTTACACGGAACTGAGAAAGTTCGGTATTTTCTAAACCAAAAAACAATAAATATATTCTATAACCCGACTTCTTGAACAGCTTGGGCGTTTCCCAAGTTTCGTCATTTGTAAAATGTCCTTCATAGACGTAATCTAACCGGTTTTCTAATGCATGTTTTGTCTGTTCTTCAAATTGCTGTACTACATAATCCAAAGCCTCTTTTCGAGCGTATTTTGCTGAAGGAACAATTTTTGGGAATATCCGAGATAGTTCTTTCGTATAGAGTAAATCACCATCGAAAATAATATTATTACTCTTTATATGCTCTGGAAGATATTCTGCACCTAATGTAGATTTCCCGGCACCGTTAGAACCCGTTATTATGTAAAGATCAGGCATTAGTAAATATTGAGTTCTCTCAAGATATCTTTTGATTGACGAATATTAAATTCCTGTACTACATCAAAAGATCGTTTATCAGAAGAAACAATCACAATTTTAACTAAATGATTTGGGTATTCGATGTAGCTTTGATTTTTGGGTAATTTGCTAGATCTTATTAAAAATGGTTGCCCTTTATCAAGCTTTTGTTTGCGCAACTTGAGAACAATGCTGTTGCTAACTTCTTTTAAGTGCTCTAAATTTCTCATAATACCACATTAATACTATTCAAAAATAGTAATTTTTAAGGAGAAAAGCAATTGTTCGACCAGTAGAAAATGACTCTTTTTGTGTTATTGCTAGCTATATTAAAGAATTAAAATGCGATGAAATTCAGATCTTTATTACAATGACATATAAAAAATGAGAAACCCTAAATATCTTTACCGTATACAATATTACTAATATTATTAGTAATATTGTAAAATGAAACCGCTAGAAATCTTTTGCCGAAATCGGGTAATGTACGCTCAAATTACCGTGCATGATAAAAGCATGGGCATGAAAGATTATCATCTTTACAACAAAAATGGTCTTGCTTTTTATGTTTTCAGGAAATCTCAGGGAGTGTGGGAACTGGCATTCGGTGTACTTGCCGATGACATCAAGGAAGCGTGCATTGACGCCCTTATACTTCGCTTTGATACGGATGTGCCTGAGTTGTTTTATCATCATGGAAAACGCCAGGTAGTGGAAGTTCGGGCCAAGAAATATAGCCTTTGGCATATATACCTCAATAATGCTTATGTAGGAAGTATTCAGTATGACACCTTCACTAAACAGTTCAATTACCACCTTGACGACAATGGCTTATTGACCGATGATCACGTGCAAAAATATATAGCTATGATCCAACGTGGGGAATTAAAGTGGATAAAGGATGATATTCGATGAAAAAGAATATAAGGTTCGAATGTGACGTGTGTGGTCAAAAGCAAGTGGTTGAGGTTTCTGTTTTGCATGGCGGTGGAACCTTGCAAATTATGATTGATCGGTTTTTTATAATGAATGTAGATTTTCGCAATGGCGATTGGGTAATGCTATGTAACAATACAAGCTGGTTGACAACCGACGAACTTGTTATTATCCTCGATGAGTTGGGCTATGAGGAATAAAAAAACCTTGAGTCTGGGAGGATCTCAAGGTTCCTAATTACAACCTATTTTTGAAAAGTACTATTAATACAATATCGAAACCTGTTTGGTTTTAAAAAAATTATTTCTAGCTATTGAGCACGGAGTACTAGCTTTCAAAAAGTTTTCTGTTACCGGATTTTTGACTATAGATGATCTAAGCACCAAAAAATATTTTACATTGACGGATCAGGTGTGGACGATCATGGAAGAACTTTTTGATAATAGAATGCTGTCATTATCGAGACAGGGGTTGATCTGGAGTGTTCGTGAACATGATAATAATATTTGATGCAATAAACTAGCATTCCGGAATGAAAGTATTATCGGGAAGGAACTTTTGAACAACATATTCAAACAAATGAATAATTATTATCTGTGGGATTTACATACAATTAAACCAAAGAATGAAAGCAATTCACAACCTATGTAGTGGCCATTAATATAAACCCTATAATGAGTCCAGCCGAATCTATCAGCTGGACTTTAGTATTTATCTCTTCAAAGCTTTCTCCTTTTCCTTTTCTTTAAGCATCCAGTTTCGGAGCTTTTCCTCTCTTTCAGGACTGATGCGTTTTAGAACGATTACTCCTTGAAGATTCTGAGTTCGGTTTTCTGTAAACCTATCGAATTCGACTGTAATATCATATGCTAGATGATTCCATTTTGGTGAAGTGAGACTGTCAAATGGAACTCTGAATATGGAGTCTGCCTCCTGAACATAAACCAGTTTAGCCCAATTGACTGATGTCCTACTTGGAACACCAGACATCATTGCAACATCACGGAGATCCAAATGTATTTTTTCGACCAAAGTCTGTAGTATCGATAAGTCCTTTTCTTTTTTTTGACTGTAGGCAGATGTTAAAAAACAAATACCCAAAATTGTTAAAATGTTATTCTTCATTTGTTATCAATTAATTGGGGTTAGAGGATACGCCATGGATCGGACAGTTTTTCCCGTCGCCTAAGTTTGCGTATGGTTTGATCGTTTGTGGTTGACCATCGGCGCCCGTCACTGTGATAGTTTGGTTTTTTACCCAGGTTTCATTTATTTCAACAGGTGGATTACCAAAGGTTGCATAATTATTTGCAAATGCGAAAGCTTCAACTTCATCCTCGATACCGTATTTAAGTTTTATTTCATTATCAAACATGTTAAAACCGATCCTGCCATCTAAAAATTGCTCAACATGCTTTAATTCATGAGCTAATACTTCATTAAAAGCGGCATAGTTTAAATCACCCTTCTTATGAAGGAGGATTTCGGTGCCGGCAAGATATTCATCCTTTTTATAAACCAATTCGGACTGATCCATTGTAATTTTCACATCTTTGTTTCCGCTGAGGGATGTATAGGCTGCGCTGCCATCGGCATCTCCAAAGTTGATCACCAGATTAAAATTAGAACTCTCGATCCTGTTAAAAATCTGATTCAGTCCATTTAACGTGTCTTTGAATGCCTGGTTTGTATTTGGGTTATTTAGATCAGCAGTTATTGCACTTCTAAAAGTACCCAAATGATTAGAATAGTCAACAATCCCTCCGGAACCTAGTCCCACAATTCCTTTTGTACAGGTACATTTCGGTTGTTCTTCTTCATCATTGGAGCCACTATCGCCACCGTGATCATCGCCGTCCCAGTCTTCATCCCATTCATCATCCCATGGATCTTCCGGGCCGTCATCACCGCCATCATCCCAATTGTCATCGTCACCACCACTATCCGGGGGATATACATCGATTTCCGGGCCTTCGGTTTCCCATGCGATATCACTGTCACCACCTTTTAATTTAAATAGCTCATTCTCGGGTAATAGGTCGACATCGCTTGCAATGTCAAAAAAATTCAAAATAGGCTTTCTTTTCATATTTCCATTCATTTATAATTTGTAAATCTTCCTTTCTTGTCTGTGTTGATGGGAACGCTGATCTGTTTGACGCTGTGCTTTTTAAATTTATGCGACCACGAAAATATCTTGATTTCATTTCTCCAGCCTTTATACATTGTGTCCAGTATATCTGTTGCCACGGCGGGATGATAGAATTTAGCATTTTCGAATTCGATAGGCTGCAATGGAAAGTAGCTCTTCTTATCAAAAACATACCCGTCATTGGTATGGATTTTATTTCCGATTTCTTCAGTCCACCAGATGTCCACAAAGGGAAAAGTGTATTCATAGCCTTCTGTTTTATAACCGCCTTCTTTCCAGATTTTATAATATGTTTTTCCTGTTTTTGACCATGTCCATTCGGTCACATTATATATGTTGTCCTTTCGTATAGCAGGGATCAAAATTGTAAGATCTTCCTTTCTCACCATGAGATCGATATCATCGTCCCAGGGCATAATTTTTCCGCTATGCCTGATCGACCCGAGCAGCGTTCCAGCATGCAGAAATATCTTCACATCCAGTGATGCGGCAGTTTCCGAAAGGTAGCATAATATTTCCCGTACTTCTTTTATCTCGTCCTTCTCCCATGCGCTGTACGACTCAATGTATTCGATCATACTTTTTTTTCTTGCCAAATAAGAAGGGGCTTTGCGGTCGGCGAACATGGTCCAGTCCGTATCAGCGACAATCATCTTGATTTTACGGGTAATTCCCAGTTCCAAGAGCTGTTCTGCTAGTGGCCATCTTATTTCCGAACAGTTCTCTATGAGTTCCTTTATGGACTTCCTGGAGATAATATAGGACGAAGTACCCCAATAAAACCCAAATCTGCTGAATGCGATAGGCATTTTAAGACGTGTGTCCGAGTTAATGAGATCAAATGGGAATAGGACATGGAAATTTATATTTTGTTCCCGTAATACCGATTTTATTTCCGCTAGATCTTTTAAAATTACTGTCCCATGTTCCTGGATTAGGCAATAGTCTTTGCTGGAGTTTTCCAAAAAGTCTTTCCAGATCGCATGATGGACCTGAAATAAATTGACTTCGTAATCAGGAATCTTCGTTCCATACTTGCCCTGATAATCTTCTCCCAGAGCTAGTTGAGCCGATCCCTCTTTTGCCGACTTTTTGTAGTCGTTCTTATAATATTTTAGTGTAGGAGTTACCGTATATTTTTCCATTTGTTTCAATTGAACTGCTATCGAGCAATCTGTCAAGTCCTTCTGCGATGTAAAGGTCTTGGGGATGTGTTATTTTTATATTTTCGTAATTGCCCTGGCAGAGCTGTATTTTGTAGCCCGCCATTTCGACGATCGTTCCATCATCAAGCATGTCGGGCGTATAGTTTTGGCAGTATGCGGTTTTTATAATCTTGGAACGGAATACCTGCGGGTTTTGGACAATCTTGACGTACTGCCTATTAAGTGCGTTATTCTGGTTCTCTTTTGCTATCCGAATTGTGTTGACCGCATTAAAGACAGGCACCGCGGTACCGTACTGAGAAGCGGTGGTGTAAGCACCATCGATGGTTTCTAAGGTAACAAAAGGGCGTACGCCATCATGTATTCCGATCAGGTCGTTGTCACTGGAGTCAATAGATGCTAATCCATTTTTTACCGAATGAAATCTTTGTTCGCCACCGTCAATAAATGTTATTTCACGGATAAGCGGATAGTCAAGTTTAAGCTTGTTCCAGTGCGCAATGTGACCAGGGTTGATGACAACTCTTATCCTTTGAGGTTCAAAACGTTGTAGGAATTTATCGATGGTCTTAATGATCACCGGCATACCGTTTATCAATTGAAACTGCTTGCTCATAATGCCTCCGTATCTTTCCCCAAGACCTCCTGCAAGTATCACTATATAATTTTGGTGCATTTATTATTTGTCTTTTAAACGCTGAAAAATTTCTTTAAGTTTCTTTATGTGTAGATTAAATTTAGTAATTTTCATTTGTATTTACAAAATATAGTGTAAGGTTAATGTGTTTTTAACATTAAGTGTACGTAAATTTAATAGCCTAGGATTTTATGAAGTTGTTTTTTAAGCGTTTTCCATCTGAAATTCAGATGGATAAGATGGATTGTGGACCAACCTGCCTCAGGTTGATCGCAAAGTATTATGGACGGTTTTATCCGATCAATTTTTTAAGAGAACTATGCGGCACAACAAAAGAGGGGATCTCTATTATTAACCTGATCCATGCTGCTGAAAAAATAGGACTAAAGAGCAGGGGCGTTAAGTGTACCCTCGCACAGCTGCAGCACGATGTTCCACTCCCTGTTGTTGTTCACTGGAAAGATTCTCATTTTTTGATCGTATATAAAGTAGATAGAAAGTATTTTTACGTTTCTGACCCCAGTGCCGGACTAGTGAAACACCCCATAAAAACGTTTGTTAAAAACTGGTATAAATCGACAACAAAGAAAGGGGTGGTGATCGGATTTGAACCTGACGGTAATTTTTTTGATCTTCACCAGGAAGAGAATTTCAGGCGGAAGAAGAGTTTTAATACTATATTCCAATATTTTAAGCCATACCGGCTGAGTATTATTAACCTTTTTATTGTGATGCTTTTTGTCACAGGGCTTCAGGCCATCATCCCTTTTATTGCGCGGTCAATAATTGACATAGGTATAAGCACCCAGGATATGAATTTTGTCAATATTATGCTCTTTGCAAATATTACCATACTTTTAGCCACGACACTTTCCAATGCAGTAAGGGACTGGATTGTTCTCCATCTCACGAGCCGCATCAATATTTCTTTGATTTCTGATTATCTGGTCAAGCTTATGAAACTTCCCATTGGCTTTTTTGAGAACAAAATGATAGGTGATATTCTTCAGCGGGCACAGGATCATCAGCGTATCAAGGACTTTATTATGAGAGATGGATTTTGCGTAATGTCTTCTTTCTCGATCTTAAAATATTTCAGTAGTGAAATATCAAATTCGTAAAGTAGTGTCAGTAAAAGGTACAATCCACTCAAAAAATAGACCATAAAGTCTCTAAAAGTATATTTTTCACTCATACTAAAAATCAAAATTAAATGCTCTTATTTACCAGAGTAATAAATTTAGAAGGTTTATTTCCTACTTTGTTTATTCCCCTCCGCCTTAGTCTCCGCATCAACAACAACAATCTCAACGACGACATTTTCCATCAATTTTGAATCTGTGCCATCAGCTTTTTTCTTAGGAACTTTCTTATAATGAATTACAATTTGCTCATCTTTAGGTATTCCATTGGGAAAAAAATCATCTAAGCTTTTCAAACCAAACACATTCTTTAATATTCCCATATGGCGAACGTTATACTTTTCAGGTTGGTCGAGCGATTCGCATTTGCCTACAAAATTTTCAGCTAAGCCCATTTTTCCACTTAGTACTTCCTGCGACCACCCCCTTTCTCCACGCAGATCTTTAATATTAAAGATTAATTCGTACTCAATTCGAAATATAGCTTTCGTTTTATAAATTTTATCCATGTCAAAATTTTTACCACCAAATGTTTGGTGGTCTTAATGATTGTTTTTATATTTGTGTACCCAATCAAGGATTGGTAATAAATATGTTAACTATGTCTATTTTAAATAGACCATGAGTTGAACGAGCCTTTGAATCCGAAACTAGCAATTGAAAATTCAGCGTAAGGCAGCAAGTTTAACCCATGTCTAAAGATATTGTGTATCTTTGCACAATCTTTAGGCTGGGCTTGTTGATTGTTACGCTGTGGGATTGCTAGTTCCCGGATGATAGCAGGATACAAGTTCCAGCCTTCTTAATTCTAGCTCGTTCATATAACCAAAATGATTATGAGAACGAACACAAAAAACACCACCCATCACCCGCAATCGATCCAAGTTGGATTGACTAGGTATTCCCGCAAATCACTTTTAAAGAACATATTCCGCGCACCCGAATAGGTCGCGCTCCATCAAACACAGGCTGTAAAGAGCATTAAAGAGGGGAGGTCTTGACTTTCCTTAAAATGAAAAGACAGCTGAACCCGGTTCAGTTTAATTCTCTCTTTTTACGCCTGTCACCGACCTATACATTTATTTAATTGCATTAAAAGGTAATATTGGCCAATGATACAGCTTGATTTAATATTTGCACATTAAAATTAAGCAAATTTTCATTCAGTCCAAAGTTTTTACCTCTAGTTTTTATTGCAATCCAATAGCTGTGGTAGGTCGGTTTTTACTTCTTTCCGACAGGGAGCGCCATAATTAACCCTAATTTATGCTTTGAAATTGTATCAAGGCGCTTTTCGGACTTTTAATATTATTTGTCCATTTGGCATAGGTCGCATTTGACCTGTGCAATGACAAGCCTTTTGAACGTGAAAAAATCGCGAAGGGGAAAGCTATACTTTTAGCTGAGCGAGCATCCAAAGGTTTGTCGTACTCGATGAAACTAGATTATGAACCAACACGCAAACAATCTGCTACCCTTTGAGCTAGCATGTTATGAAATATACGACAATGGATACGATCCATTACATACCATTCGGGAGTTCTGGTCCCAACATACCATTACCGACTGTCAGGAAACCCTGTGGACCCTCTTCGAAAACTATAGAAAAGGCATCGCACAGGAAGATGCTGCCGACGTAAAGCAAATACATACCTTTTTGATGAAAGTATGCCGTGTGCTGATGGCTTATTTCCTGGTACACTTTCGTAAGATCGGCATCGATGCGGTGCCATTTACCTTTGCTGAGCCTGCCGAAGTCATTACGGCAGATCTGGAAGCCAAGCAAAGGATCCATAGTTTCTTTAATAGAATTGTTGAATAATACCTAATCCATAAGCAGATGATAAAAAGATCTAATCTATGCACTGCCTTATTGGATAAGGTAGTCAATATTCCAGTTATACAGATTACATTACTTGTAATCGTGTTCCTCTTAGTTTTTCAATCCTATTTAACTTGTTTTTTAAAGGCATTGAAGAACATAAGAGCTTTTATCGTATTAGCTCTTATGTTTCATATGTTTAGTATATCGGCTCAGACGCCCCGCAAGGACAGCGGGGCCGATGGGCCAACTCCGCTGCAGATCGGTGATACTATACCCGAATCACTTTGGAGTACGCCTTTGCAGGTTGTAAACCACTCCGATGGTAAGAAAGTCATTTCTTTAAATGACTACAGAGGAAGGCTCATTATCTTGGACTTCTGGGCGACTTGGTGTAGCCCCTGTGTAGCAGCCCTTCCAAAATTGCAAAAGCTACAGGCCGCTTTCAGCGACCAAATAGCGATAGTTCCCATTACCTTTCAAAAGGAACAGATTGTAAATACCTTTATAAAGCGTAATGAAATTGGTAAGAAGCTGAACTTCTCACTTGTCACCGGTGACACATTGCTTTCCACCGTTTTCCCGCATCAATTACTTTCACACTTGGTGTGGATTGATAAAAAGGGAATACTTAGGGCAACCACATGGTCTGAATATGCCAATGCTGCAAACATTAGTATGGTATTGGAAGGCAAAGTGCTAAACTGGACAATGAAAAATGACATGCTCCAATTTAATAAGGACATGCCGCTGCTCACATCTACAGAAAACGGGGCTCCAGTGCCATCAAAAATTTATTATACAATGTTTTCAGGGCATCTTAATGGTGTGAACCCAACTGTGGGTACATCTAGGGATAGCATAGCCAAATCAGTCCGTAAATACTTTATCAATGTAAGGTTGGTAAACCTTTGTGTGATCGCATGGGGAAAATCCATACCCGAACTATCTGCAAAGCAATATGTATATCCGACCGCTAAAAAAAGTATGTACGTCCGGCCTGAAGCTGTTTATAGTGAGGACTGGAATAGGGAAAATACCTATTGTTACGAGGCGGTGATGCCCGAACATACAAGCTCAGCAGATTTTAACGATATGCTGGCGCAAGACCTTAAACGCTATTTTGGCATAGCGGGATATTTGAATAGAACCAATATGCAATGCCTTGTTATCCGTTCTACAAAAACTGCTAGAAATAGGATTAAGGTCGGTATCAAACTATCTGATCTAATTTGGAACTTCAATAATACGATTTTTTCAGTTCCGCTGATTGTGGATGAAACGAATGATCCAACGAAGCAAGTCTCTTCTTCGATTATGCAGTGTAAAGATCTCATAAGTTTGCGTACATCGCTTGAAGCCGAGGGATATGCTTGTACGCTGGAAGATCGGGAGATAGAAACATTTACCATCCATAAAATCCGATAAGCCATGAAAAGCATAGTAATAATAATATTCGTTGCCTTAGCCGGAATGAAAGGGTTGATCGCTCAAACTACGCTGCTGGGGAAAGTTTTTGATACAGATACGCATAGGCCATTATCCCATTGTACTATAAAAGTTGGTGGAGAAGCAAATTTCCTTGTCACTGATGAGGGTGGAGTATTCAGTTTAAAAATCGATAAACCAACGGTGATTTTGATGATTAGTTATACGGGATATAAAAAGAAGGAAATACAGGTGGATCTTCCCCAAAAGGAAATGCTCTTAATTCCTATGGGTAAAGAGGTAGTGGCGCTGGAAGAAGTCAGTGTCATCAACACGGGGTATCAGAATATTCCAAAAGAAAGGGCTACGGGCTCATTTGAACATATCGACAGTGCCTTGTTTAACCGAAGGGTAGGGCCCGACGTGCTTTCGAGGCTGGAGGGAGTGACGGGAAGTTTACTAGTCGATAAAAGAAATGCCGACCAGGTGAAACTTCAAATAAGGGGAGTCAGTACGCTTTATGCTACCGATGATCCACTGATTATATTAGATAATTTTCCGTATGAGGGGGATATCAACAATATCAACCCTAATGATATAGCGTCGGTATCAGTTTTGAAGGATGCAGCAGCGGCATCCATCTGGGGTGCTAGGGCAGGAAATGGGGTTATTGTGCTCACCTCGAAAAAAGGTAGGTACAATCAGTCGGTTCATTTGGATCTGAATACAAACCTCACGATTGCACAAAAGCCTAATCTTTTTAACATTCCAATAATGTCTACCCCAGATTGTATTGAAGCGCAAAAGTTTTTGTTCAAAAATGGCTTTTATGATAATGAACTTAATGACTTAGATTATCACCCTCCAGTGGGACAACTGATTGAACTACTGGAAAAGCAGAAAAATACTCCGGAAAGTGACTTGGCGGGCATATCTGCTATTGATCAGCAGATTAAAGCATTGGGAAAGATTGATATTCGTAACGATTTTAAAAAATACCTATACAGGTCAGCTATTAACCAGCAGTATGCACTGAACCTGAATGGCGGGAATGAAAAAATAAAGTATGTGCTGAGTGCCGGCTATGATAAGACTGCCAGTGAGTTAAAAGGCAATAGCAGTGAGAGGTTCTCATTTCGTTTTAATCAAAGTCTGAAACCTATTAAAAATCTTGAAATTAGCACGAATATATTATTTACTCAAAATTCAACCCAATCCAACAGCCCTGGTGGTTATTTTGGAGCCTATTCGATCGGAAATAGACAGCTTTACCCGTATACAAGATTTGCTGATGAAGCGGGTAATCCCTTGCCTATTGAACGGAATCTGCGCCAATCTTATATCGATAGCCTGCAAACGACGGGTTTATTGGACTGGTCTTATAGGCCGTTAGAAGAATTGGAATTAGCCGACAATAGAAATAGGGGTAAAGACCTTCGGATCGGTGCGAATGGTACATATAGTTTTTCATCCGCCTTTAAACTGGATGTCCGTTATCAATATGGTACGTATGATGTAAATGGTAGGAATTACCATAATGCGAAAACCTATTTCGCACGTGATCTGATCAATAGATTTACAGATATATCGTCCGGTAAAATGATCCGAAATATTCCTTATGGAGGTATCCTTGATGAAAATGTGAGTCAGTTGACCGAAAACTCAATCCGTTCTCAGCTGAATTTCAACAAGAACTGGAAAAATGATCACCAAGTTGTCGCAATTGCTGGGATTGAAGCGAGGGAGATCAAAACTCAAAGTAAAACAACGCGAACTTATGGCTACGATGATAATCTGCTCACTTTTGTTCCCGTAGATTATGTTACGGAATTTCCGAGTTACAATAATTTATTTGGGTCGAATAGGATAGAGGGTAATCAGAATTTTGGTTCCTTGTTGAACCGTTTTATTTCGTTGTATAGTAATGTTTCATATACCTATAAAAAGCGATATACGGTAACAGGAAGTGCGCGGAAAGATGCTTCAAATTTATTTGGGGTAGAAACAAATAGAAAAGGAGTGCCACTATGGTCTGCAGGAGTCTTGTGGAATATTGCAGATGAACCTTTTTACAAGATTGATGGATTGTCAAATCTAAAACTAAGACTTACTTATGGTTTTAGTGGTAATCTGCCAGCGAACCAATCTGCCCTGGTAATTATGAACTATCAGCCCGCTACTGCAAGTCAGGTAAAACTTCCTTATGCAACCATTACCAATCCGCCAAATCCAAATTTGAGATGGGAAAAAGTTGGTATGTTCAATATGGGGCTTGATTTTGGGTTAAAGGGTAACAGGCTTTCTGGAACTATCGAATATTTCAATAAAAATGTAAGGGATATGCTTGGAAATAAGACGATGGACGCTTCTACAGGATTTAGCAGTATGGTGACCAATAGTGCCAATATGGAAGGACGAGGGTTGGATATAAACCTAAGCTCTGTGAATACAACTGGTGCCGTAAAATGGAGCTCCAATGTATTGTTCAGCTACGTAAAGAATAAACTTACGCGTTTCCTGACAAAACCATCAGTATATGCAAATAGTTATGTCAACAGTGGCGATTTAATTTCAATTGAAGGAAAAATGCCCTATATGGTGGTGAGTTATAAATGGGCAGGCTTGGATGGCAATAATGGTAATCCCCAGGGCTTTTATAACGGCGAGCTTAGTCAAGACTACTATAATCTCGTCTATAGTTCACTATTATCGGATGCGGTATTTCATGGCTCGCCCTTACCTTTATATTTCGGGGCAATACGCAATGATATATCCTGGGAAAATCTATCATTTTCGCTCAACATCAGCTACAATTTTGATTATTATTTCAGGCGCAACTCCATTGACTATTCTTTATTGGCAAGTTATGGGAAGGGGCATAGCGATTTTGCGCAACGCTGGCAAAAGCCAGGCGATGAAAAATTGACAAATGTACCTTCGTTTACCTATCCATTAGATAATGACCGTGACAACTTTTATGCACTTTCAGAAGCTACGGTAGAACGGGGCGATCATATCCGGCTAAATGATATGCAGATAAATTATAGCATCAACAAAAGTGGTCTATTTAAACAGATCCAGATTTATGCCTATCTGAACAACCTGAACATCATCTTATGGAAAGCCAATAAGAAAGGAGTTGACCCCAATTTTGTCAATGGTTTAAAAGCACCTTTAAGCATTGCTTTTGGGCTGAAGACAAGTCTCTAAATTAAAAGATTTAAATTATGAAAACTAGATTCTATTTCATCGTTATACTATGTAGCATGTTTTTGGGATGCAAGAAATATCTTGATGCAAAACCCGATAAAAAATTAGCTATACCAGCTAAGATAGCAGATTTGTGGGCACTGTTGGATAACTATACAAAGATGAATATGTCTTCTCCAAGAGCGGGAGAAGAATATGCAGACACGTATTATTTAACCGCTACGGGTTTCAAAGCGATTTCCAACATAAATACCCGCAATAATTATATTTGGAATGACAAGGGCGAGCTTTTTAGCGATTGGGTAAATGCTTACAGTGCGATTTTTTATGCCAATGTTGTATTGGATAAAGTTGATGACGTAGCTAAGAACGAGCCTGATGATATGCACCAATTTGATGCAGTTCGTGGATCTGCGTTGTTTTTTAGGACTTTTATGTTTTATGAATTGGCACAGATCTTTGCACCGCAATATGCGCAAAATACTTTATCGGCCCCATGCATTCCACTGCGTCTGAATCCTGATCCTACTATACCTTCGGTGAGGGCGACCGTTAGCGAATGCTATTCCCAAATGATAAACGACCTGCGTACTGCTGCCCGGCTCCTGCCTGAGAATTCAGAAACGAAAAACAGACCAAGCAAAGCTGCTGCTTTCGGACTGCTCGGCCGCATATATTTAAATATGGGGGATTATAAAAATGCCGCGTTGTATGCCGATTCCTGCCTGCGAATTTATAGTAAGCTGATGGACTATAATTCATTAAGTCCAACGGCAGCAGTACCCATCCCAAAATTTAATGAGGAAGTGATCTTTGCAAGCCGTTCTTTTAGTGAATCGTCGTTGCTGTACACATCAAGGTGCAGAATAGATACTGTCTTGTATAGGAGTTATGCGGAAAACGATCTCCGTAAAGACATCTTTTTTAAAGCTAACACGGACGGTTCTTTTACAGTAAAAGCGAGCTATGACGGGAGTTATGGAGGTGCTTATTTTAATGGTCTTGCTACGGATGAACAATACCTGATTTTGGCCGAATGTTATGCAAGATTGAACAATATACCGGCTGCAGTGCAGTATCTGAATCTTATGCTTGAAAAACGATTTTTGAAAGGCAAATATCAGGCAATACAGGCTAGTACTTCCCAACAGGCATTGGATATTGTTTTGTCGGAAAGAAGAAAGGAGCTGGTTTTTAGAGGTGTACGTTGGTCGGATATAAGAAGACTGAATAAAGAAGATCGGTACCGTATCTATCCGGTCAGAAAACTGGATAACGAACTGTTTGAATTAAAACAGGATGATAATCGGTATATCAGCTTGATTCCGTTAAAAATAATTGAAATTACCGGACTTCCACAAAATGAGCGTTAAAAGAGAACTGGAGGCCCATATATCGGCCTCCAGTTCCTTTATTTACAACTAATCTCAATTTACAACTAATCTCTTAATTTAACATTAGTCGTTTCCACACCGCTGGCTTGCGCATTATTGATTTCGTTTTTAAACGCAGTTGAAAACGAAGCAGGGTGCATTCCACTACCTTCCGGCGCATTAATTACACAGATCTCACCTACATTCGGACATAAATTTGCCGCTTCGGTTTCATTTGCAGGCTGTGTGCTTAACAGGGTATAGTTGCTTTCGGCAGTTCTTGACCCACTACCATTGTATTGATACCACTTAGTAGCAAATACTTTATTGGCATTGTGGTTTGAACTGTCTTTAACATCTGGCTTAAAAGCAAATGTTAGGGTCGCAATTCCGACCATAGTGGCTAGCGCAGACGCACTGAACCATCTTTTATTATTTTTAATGATTTTTTTTGAAATCATGGTTGTGGTCTTTTTTATACGTTCAAAAAAAGGTTGCCTCAAAAAACTTTGATTAATTTTTATTTTGTTGGGTGTCTTTTAGCAGACCTCGCTGGCCGGCTTTGCATCCCGATACGTTGCCGGCCTGTTCCCAGATGACCCCTAAGGGCCATCCGGGATTTCCGTGAACACTGCCCCTTTACGGTTGTGCAACGTTCGCTGTACAACTCTCTTCTGGGCGAAGGCAATCCGATGCGGTAAAGTGTCCAGTTGAAACGGGTCTTTGACCAGCCTGCTGACCAATGCCTCGGGCATAGACAGCAGATGCACCTGCGCCCTCCGGGACGAGTATAGCTCTCCGATGCAACGGAAAAGGGCTATCATCCTATTCAATATATGGTACTTTCTGTTCATAAAACTTTGTTTTACCTGATCCATTTGTCTGTTGGCAGCGGCGCATCCTTAGCGCGGCCTGCCCACTGGGCTTTTATTGTTTCTTCGTTTTTATCCTACTAACTTTTTCGTCGTTAACTTATACCAAAGTTCGGCCTTAAAGGAGCACTGGGCTTGGCCGAATCTGGAGTTGGGTATGTACCGGATTGAAGTGATGATAGGGTATGGCAATAAAAAATCCCCTCGGGAGGGGATGCTGCGGTTAAATTTTCAAAGGTGTATTGTGGTGGCTTCTTGGATAATCTCGTCAATGAATGCCAGATATTCGTTTTCGCTTTTAAAATTTGGCTTAATTTTCCGATCTACTCGATAAAGAATATGATCGCGTATAAAGGCTTCTTCAAAAACAGAACAGATAATTACATATTTATGTGTCAGGTCAATCTTCGAAAGAAGATGATTTACTTCAAGATAATCACCACCGCTGCTTAAGATCAATAGCTCGGCTTTCGCAGCAGACAGTTCCAGCGTTTCCTCACGAATTTCTATTAAACGAGGGTGTTTGGTGAGGGTTGTGACGATATCCACTTTTGATAGATTGATCATCTGCCAGGCCACATAGCTATAGCTCGTTTTAATGGGTAATGGCTGCCGTGGTGCCGCTACCTTTCTCGCATGGGACAAAAGATAATAAAGCATAGCCTTTGGAGAATAAATGTTGCCAGCAACATTTGCTGCCTTGATTACCTCTTCATCAAGCTGATAATTTTCAGGGAAATAGGAGGCGGCCATTTCGATACAAATACGTAGCGGGCCATATTTCCAGGCTCTATATTTTCCACAGACTTTTCTCGCAATAATCTTGCTTTTGTCAGCTGGCTCAGCTACAAAAAAATTTCCGATCGCTCTAAAAAATTTTCCGGTTTTTTGAATGATTTCTCTCATGTTTTTAGGTTACTAGGTTAATTTAATAATAAATTTTATAAATAGTCTTGGGTATGCCGCTTAAAAAACTCCGTTGCGGTCATGCCCGTTTTCTTTTTAAAAAAGCGCGCAAAGCTGCTGGGTGACGCATAGCCCAGTTCATAGGCGATTGCATCGGTAGGCATACCGTCTACAATATATTTCTTGGCGAGATCTAGCATGAATTCTATTTTCAGCTCTTGGGGACTCTGTCCATAATGAAGTTGGATAAGCTGATGCAGATAGTCCATACTGATTCCGAGCTGCCAGGCAATATCGTCCAGTTTAAAATCCTGGCCAAGCTCGGCTACTGCCTGCTTAATGGCTGCATGGGCTTCTTTGGATTTGATTTGGGATTCCGAAATCTTGTCATATTCTTCAAAGATCTTTTCCTTCGATAGCTGGATCAGTTTCTTGATACCCCAGAGGATATTGACCTCACTATCGAGGTCGCCTTTCTTGATTTTTGACGCAATGGTTTTTAGCAATGAAATAGTCCTGGTGCCGGCACGGAAATCGATGCTACACCACGAATTCGGATCGTGTTTTCGATAGGCATGGATCAAGGCGTGAAGAAACTGGAAGGGACGCTCATTGCCATCGCGAAAAATGCTGCCGCGGAAATAGAAGTTAACGAGGGTATACCTTCCGGCAGGAACATGGATTTCATAATCACTTCTGGTTAAGTAGAAGTAGCGGCCGCGATTGCAAGAAATGCTGTAACTGATCCGCTTCTGGACATCCCTGATCTGAATGGCACGATCTTCTGTGAAGAGATAAAAGATATGCATATCCGACGCTGTGACTTGCATCGGAATGACAATATTGGCAGGTAGATACAGATCCAATATATTGATGTAGCCGAGCATGCCATCAAACTGCTGCAGGCAGGCTTGCCCATGTTGGTTTTCGTAATGTTGATAGTCCGCATTGGACATGCTTATGCTTGGCTTGAGCGTATCAGTTCTCGGACTGATCGGCTGGTCAAATACTTGTGCGATATCGATCTGTAGTGCTGTTTTCATAATGGTGTATAAGTCAATAAAAATCCCCCCGGTCAGGATTTCGGTATGATCGGGGGAAATGGTTTTTGGATAACGTGGTGTTGGATTACTGCTGCGGACCCGTGTAGGAAATCCGGATAAACAGGGGAGTGAACATCATCGTCGCCACACCATCCTGCCATTCATTGAGGCCGTGAACCATAAGCTCCTTAAATTCTGGATCATCATCATCACCCTTGTCTTCTTTTTGAAATTGAAGTACGTTGCCCTGCATGAGATAATTGCTGATAGCCGTGCCAAGTTGTTTCCGAAATCCAGGTGAAAAATCATAGAGCTGCTCCACCTGATGGGGCTTCAAGTCAAAATTGTATTCCATCCAGTTTGCAAAATCGTCTTTAAGAAGTTGCATCTCGAGCGCGCGCTCCGCTAAGGGTAGCGCAAGAAGCGTGGCTACTTTTTGTGCCACACCTGCATTGTCAAAGTTCACTTTCATACAAATTGTGTTTTTGCAAATATTTATTTAAATAGATCAAATTAGCAACCGACCTGTCCTAACCTCCGGTATTTTGGAGGATAATCTTCTTTTGGCTGATTAAATTTTGCTTAATATTTGATTTTATTTAGTAAATTGGTTCTGTAAACCAGTATAAACCTGAGCCATTTAAGAGAGCTTGACATAACATATGAAAGTATTAAAACTAACGGTGGAGAGTTTACTCATCTCCATGCTTTTTAATTTAATCGGAAATCACGGTATTTATCTGAATCGATTCTGGACACAGACCTATTGGATGTGGACAGTGGCATTTGCAATTGCGATTGGTGTTGCGGTCGTGTTCACGCAGATGTTTCTTGAAGCCTTTTGGACTTATTGGCAGAAGCGGTACCCTGCTTTGATACTCATGAGCAAGGGGAGGGTCATGACCAAGAGTATACCCAAAGGTCAGCTCTGCTGTGCAATTCTTGCTACAACTATATCGATTCTATCGATTTATCTCTTCATTATCTATTGTTTCGCTTCTGTGCGCAGCGAAGATACGTACAGCTTGTTAAGAAGCTATCTGCTGCATTATATGCCTTTTATTGGTCTAGGCTTTATAGCCTACGTGATCTATGTTTTTCGTAACGGCAAATTATGGTGGCTAACAACTGAAAATGTGATGGCTTTGTTAGGGAAAGAGGTCATGTCGCAGGAAAACACAACAGATAGAGCGGGAACTATAGCACCTCCAAGTGCATTGGATAGGACTATCGTAATCGGATCACTCTATGATGTGCTGCATAAAGATTCGCCATTCAATTTAAATACCTTGCAGATGGATGCTGTACGTATGTTTGATGTGCCCTTTTATTTTTCCCAAAAAAGAAAAAAAGAAGTCGTCCTGATCAATGGTATCCGTTTGGAAGCCCATCATTTCATGCAGGAGCTAGAAAGGTTGGGGCTTGATAAATGGTATTTCCGCATCAATAAAACCTGTAGGGTAAATATGATGCTCGTCCGTCAACCGATATTGCCAAATGCCACTTACCTGGAGTTTCGTAAGGAAGTGTTTGACAGCCTCAAGTTGAATATGACGGAATTGGAGATCAGCAACCTGCTGCAGATAACCGAATGGATGCGCAAAGAAAAAAAACTAAAGGATTTTTTGGATAACGTCAATAACCTGGAGCATGAGGGATGGGATAACCTTATTCGGCTCAATTGAATCATCCCACTTTATAAACTTAGATAGACCGAGCGCAGTAGACAACAGGTCTGCTGCTGCGCTGGATTTCGGCGGTTAGTCGAGCTAACCTTACCCGTTTATGTTTTTTGTAAAAGGATCTCCCGATCAACAGGAGATCACGCCTCGTTTTGTGTCCAATGCGACAGCTATTCACCTAAAAATCCACTATTCTTTTCAATTAAAGTCAGGCATCGGATATACGCCCTTAGCGGCCAAGCTGGACCGTATCCTCGACCTGCTGCAAGAACAGCAGTATACGGAGCTCCACAAGCTGACCGGTACAATGACCATCCACGAAGTCGCCTATTTTTTGAGCAAAAGTGTGCGCACCATCGAGCGGCGTATCGCCAAAGGCCTGCTCAAAGCCACCTATAAAGAGGGTAATGCGGATCTCTTTCTCAAAAAAGATGTGGTGCAGCTGTATGTGACCGAATATAAAAAATGGCCGCGGCAAATGCCTTAAATCCCTACGCTATTCGTACCTGCTTCGTATTGTCTTCGGGGCTGCATGTAACAGCCGCTGTTAATCCGTTGCTGAACAGTAATTCCCTGTTCGGAGACTGGTGAAGGTCTGGTCAGTATCTGTACAAGATCTATTGCTGATCCGAAGCAGGTACGGAGAAGGTCCGAAGCAAAGGCCCGAGACTGCTGCTCAAACCCGTAGTTTTTGAAGTGCCAGACGGCGGTGTACCTGGAATATGCCCGATTGCAGGGGCTTGTTTTATAGCGGCTATCGTATAGTCTCCGACAGGTCTCCGACAAAAGACGGGCTGCCGCCGACGAGTCTCCGCCAACCTGTTTTATGCTATTGACAAGGGGCTATGTGATGTGGTATGTTTGTCGAAGTAAAGCAATACATACCGGTATAAATGAAAGCTTTATGGGGTTTAACTTTTTAAAAAAAATAACAACATGGCAACAATCAACAATGGTGTAATCGGAAGAGCAAGTGGTAAAGTGGGCGCGGTGATAGCTTCGTCCTGGAAATCCATCAACTACCTCAAAGGCCTGCCCAAAAAGCGGACGAAAGGGATGTCCGAAGAACAGCTGATCCAACAGGACCGTTTTCTGAAAATCTCCAAATTTCTGATGCCGATCACGCCGATCCTGCAGGTGGGGTTTGGGCTCTCCAAAACCGAAAAGATGACGCCCACAAACGTGGCACTGCAGCTCAATATCGCACAGGCGGTAAGCGGTACTTATCCAAACTTTAGCTTGGATTACAGCAAGATCGAAATCAGTACGGGCTCTTACCTCAACGGCGGCGGCATGGAGGCTGCTGTGGATAATGGAATTCTTTCTATCTACTGGGATACCATCCTCAACAGCCTGTACAAGACCAAGGCCGATGATCAGGTCATTATCTTGGTCTATTCACCCGAAAAGGATGAATTTATGACAGCACCTACACCGCCTACCCGTGCTGCCGGTACGATAGACATCCAGATCCCGGCCCACCTGCTCGGTGGCAAGGGGCATGTCTGGATCTTCTTTACCGACCGCAAGGCCGAAAAGGTATCCAAAAGTACGTATTTGGGCGAATTTGACCTGGCTTAGCCGCTAAAGGATTAATTGAACGGGAGGAGCATGTGGCTCCTCCTGATTTTTGAACACAAAACGATAAGATATGCTGGTGATTTCTGAGTTTAAAAAGCAGGTTACAGATCCGACACGTAGGGAAGCTGCGCAGGAGCGCTTTCGGCTGGCACGCCGATTTTTAAATCCGCTGTACCCGCTCATCCGCAAAGGTTTTGCCCACAGCAAGTGCACGGTGCAGGCGGCTTTTGGCCGGGCCATGTCACATACGCTGACGAACGTGATACAGGGGGAATATCCGGATTTTAAGGTGGTGCCCGCCCTAGCAAAAATTAGCAATGGCATGCTGTCTCCGCTCGCAGTGAATACCTGTTTGCGTACGTCCAATACGATTCAGCTGAGCTGGGATGTAACCGAATCCAACATCAAAGATTATAACCAATGGGATGACCAGGTCATACTCTGTGCTTATGATATTATTGGCGAGCAGGCTGCGATCAATGAACAACAGGTGCTGCGGAAGGATCTCCAGATGACGATCGAGCTACCATCTATCCTGCATGATCGGCCGGTGCACCTGTACCTATTCCTACATGATCGTGATGAAAACCTGTATTCCAGAAGTCAATACCTCGGTCTTTTCTAATGAATAGCTAGCGTATGAAATCAACGATAAAAGTTCTCCGCACAAAACAGGGCAAGCATAGCACGTTGTCCGAGATTTATGTGAACAATCAGTTTGTCTGCTACGGACTGGAGAATATTCCGCGTCCCGTGAAAATAAGGGGCGAAACCGCCATACCAGCAGGGCATTACCCACTCGGTTTTAACCGCGACGGGGCAATGAATGGCCGTTACTACGACGCTTACCCCAAAATGCACCGCGGTATGCTGGAGATTGGAGCTATACCCAACTTTAGCTATGTCTACTTCCATAAAGGAAATAGCTACAAAGAGACCGCCGGCTGCATTCTGGTAGGCGCGCAATATGTACTGGAGGATGGTGATTATCGCCTGTTAGCTTCGGGTGTCGCCTACAAAAAGTTCTATCCGCTGGTGGTCGAACTAATGTTGCAGGGACTGGTCGAAGTACAGGTCGAATGAGTAGCGGTTTCTGCTATAAAACTGATCATCCTTAAAAAAGTAAACATGAAACCATCATGATTTATTCAATCATATTGGGGAATGAATAAATCTGATAGCTTCATCTCAATTGAAAAACAAATTTATACAGATGAAAAAGATCTTCAATAAAATAGGACAGGTGCTGCAGTTGCTGTTGGCGGCACCTGTTAAGCTGCCGGGTAAGGTGGGGAATGTAATAAAATACCTGGCTTTGGGGCTTGGTATTGTCGAAACGGTATTGGACGAGGCTAAGTCACATTCCGAGGTAGACGATGGCAAGGAGCCGCAGGAAGGGAAATACAATCCGGACGATGGCGAAAGGAATCAGTCGGCAATGGATGATACGATGTCGGCAGCTGAATCGCCTACCGATAAGGATGCTTCGGTGGGCGTCAGGGAGAATAAGTCCGTTAAAAATGGAAGCGAAAATACCGTAGAAAGGAGCGCGATGGATGAAAGTGAATGATATCCGCGTCTCGGCCATCGGCGGTACCATCTGTTCCATCTGGGCCAGCATCTCGCTGGGGGATGTATTGCAGACTGCCCTCACGGCAGCTTTGGGCACCCTGGTCAGTTTTGCCACAAGTAGGTTATTGGCGAAACTGGGTAAACGGAAAAGATGAGCAGAACAAAAAGGCGCACGGGATTGTGCGCCTTTTTGTAAAGCAATATCTTCATTAGTAAGGCAGAATCCTCAATATTTATCTTTTTTTTATTTCCGAGAACAGCCGATCGACATCTTCCTTAGCGAATAGCCCAGTTCCTTCCGCCATCGTCGTGGCCGAGCCACAGGCGATTCCCATTTGAAGGACATGCTCCATATCTCCCTGTTGGGCTAAGACAGACACCATTCCGGCAACCATACTGTCACCTGCGCCCACCGTACTGCGTACCTTGACCAGTGGGGAAGGCAGCTGTATTCGTTCTGTTTTTGAATATAATATAGCGCCTTGAGCACCTAAAGAGACAACGATTAAAGTTGCTTTACCCTCCGAAATTAGTTGCTGGGCTGCCATATCCAGGTCGGAATGCCCCAATTCCTCTTTTCCCACAAGCGCAGCAAGCTCGCCGGCATTTGGTTTGATCAAAAAGACACCTTCCTCCAGTGCAAGGCGAAGTGCATCGCCAGAGGTATCAATGATTATTTTACTGCCCTTCGTTTTGTACGTATTGATCAGCGATCGTGTAAACTCGGGCGGCATACCAGCGGGCATACTACCGCTGATAACGACAAAATCCGGAACATAGGTGATTTCCTCAATCGAAGTCCTGATCCCCTCCAGTTCGTTGGACTCAAACTGTTCGCCTGGCAACCCAAATCGATATTGCTGATTCGTTGCGCTGTCAACCACGATAAAGTTTTCGCGGGTCTCGCCGTTCACCCAAATAGGTTCTATAGCAATATCTTCCAGCTTCAATAAGCTTTCGAGTAAACTGCCTGTCTTTCCCCCGGATGTAAAAAGGGCTGTTGATGCCAAACCAAGTCTTTTCAATGCCCGAGATACGTTAATTCCCCCACCGCCTGGTTCATATACAGGCGCTTCACATCGTAATTTCTTTTCAGGAACGATATGTTGTACACGGGTACTCTTGTCTATGGATGGATTCAGGGTAATTGTTAAAATAGATTTTGCCATTTGTTTATGTTATAAATTTGAATCATTGCTGTTGGTAGACCAGGTCTTTGCTCAGGCAGTGTTCTTCCCAGGGTAGTGTTATAAGCCGACTATGGGCATTTTGGGGAATAATACTTTTTGATGTCGGCAGGTAAAAATGGTTTTTATTTCCACTGCTCAGGGTATCGCGTAGATCGGGGATTTTTTTGAGGCTGCGCTGCAAGGCCGCAAAAAATGCTTTTGCGGATTTGTCCGCTTGTTTCATGATCTGACGCAAGTGGATAATTTCCCTTGTCCGGTCAGTTTCATAGCCCCCGCTTCCTGCAATGGTATATTCGGCTACAGGTGAATCATAGAAGATACCTGAATCTAAGATAGTTTCCTGATCTGAAAAAGGATAGGTGGAAAGGAAAAATCCCTGATAATCTACTGAGGAAAAGCTTGCCAAAAACGCCGACGGATTTTCCTTGCTGTATTTCAGATAACTCCGTTTGCCTGAACGACGGTTTATCTTCTCAATATAGGCGTGCGTCCGATGTTTTTCCATCGTTTCTCCGCAATACTGAAAAAACAGCTCGGCAGGTATCGCAATCCAAAAGTATTGACCCATTTTCTTTTATGTATTTAATTTAACTTCGATGTGTCACCTAACTTTTTGATGTCCCGGATATAGGCCGGAAAGTCAGCGCCTGATTTTACGTTGCTATGAGCAGCTTCAATTTGTTCTATTGTAAACATGTTTTCTTGATTTACACGTGTTAAACCCCTCTCCAATATCCTCCCATTTAATAGTAAAGTAAATATACTAAAGAATCTCTTTAGCTCCCTTATATTTCAACTCCGATACTGCTGCTGAAATTCATGCTGTTCTCAACCTCGTACTGTATTCAGCAGGTCGTGTGGATACCCGAGGCTAATGGAGCTTAAAGCGTCCAGTTTGGTCAGCTCATCAGCTGTCAAATTAATTTCAATAGCGCTAATAATTTGCTCAAATTGATTGATATTGCGTGCTCCCAGTAATGGAAATGCCTCTTTCGATAAGTTCCAAGCAAATGCAATCTCACCGGGTGTTGCTTCATATTTTTTTGCGATTAATACCAGTTCATCAATGATCAGTTTGGTTTTCTCGTCCTCGGAATATTCAGCGCCAGAAGAATAGCTGATTCGCCCAGCTTCTCCTTTTCTATATTTTGCGGTCAGCAGGCCGCCAGCCATTGGCGAGTACATCATCACACCAAGACCAAATTCCTTTGCCATCGGGATCAGTTCACGGTCTGCGGTACGCTGTAATAAATTATATTCAATCTGTAAAGCGGTAAGCTTTGTTGCTGATGCAATGGCCGATGCTTTCCATGCGGGGAAATTAGTGAGTCCCGCATACACTATTTTCCCTTCACTGACCAAATCTTGGAGTCCCAAAGCTATTTCTTCCCATGGAGTTACACCATCATCATAATGCGGCATATAAATATCGATGTAGTCCGTCTTCAGTCTTTTCAGACTTTGTTCAACAGCCTGTCGCATAGATTTACGGTTATTCCCAAAATTACTGATGGAAGGGTTGGGATCGCTGCTTCGGGTATATTTTGAGCAGACAATAAAATTATTTCGCTGCCCCTTTAAATAGTTGCCAACGATTTCTTCTGCCTCTCCAAATTGATAAACATCCGATATATCGATAAAATTACCACCCGCATCTGCATAAGCTGTTAAAATCTTTTTTGATTCATCGGGATCGGCTCCGTAGCCTTTTCTTGTACCAAAGTTGGCCGCTCCTAAAATTATTTCACTGGAATGCAGTCCTGTTTTTGAGCCAAATAACTTGTATTTCATATTTTTATATTTACTTTGTTGCAAAGTTAAGGGCATCAAGTAACCGTGTCAATTACGGATAAATTTATCTATACCCACTTTGTCCCTAAGTAAATAATATCAGCTATGTACGAAAAAAAGCTTCCGGTTAATTTAGATTGCGGTTTACATTTGTTTTTGCAGGTCGTTCAGGGCAAATGGAAAATAAACCTGCTCTGGGCCATTCATTCAGGTATCAAGCGTCCGGGTGAGCTGCAGCGGAAAATCCCCAATGCAACCCGCCGTGTACTTGATGCGCAGCTTGGCCAATTGATTGAACATGGATTAATCAATAAAGTCGTCTTTGATCAGCTTCCACTGAAAGTAGAATATGAACTGACTGCTCTGGGGGAAAGCCTTATACCAGTCATTGCGGTAACAGCCCAATGGGGTGAGGATCATAGAAATGAACTGGAAAAGATTTCCACTTTTTATAAACCTGGGTAAATAGGATAGCTAAAGCAACGGTTGATCCCCTCAATATATTTGCGTAAGCGCCTCCTAACGATGTATTGTCAAAATTAAATAAAACCTAGATGTAAGCCCCCAGAAAAATAGGTATTCCAATAATAAAATAAGTAAGTAATAAAATATACCGGTGGTTCTCTTGGAGACTGGTTCAGTAACCTGAGCTTTTTTGCAAAGTATAATTGAGCTTTTTTGCCAAGTTAGGTGAATAGGGTATAGCTAAATTTGTATTATAAATAGGAACAAAATGAAAACAGTCAATAAGATTTATAGCAACGGGGAATTTGTAAACCCGCACGGAACGGAAATTTATGAGCTCATCAATCCGTCTACGAATCAAAAAATCGGTGAAGTCACTTTAGCCGATGTAACCGATACAAGAAATGCCATTACAGCGGCTAAAGCGGCCTTCCGCACATTTTCAAAATCTACCGTTTCGGAACGTATCGGTTATTTAACAAAATTGAAAACGGCGATTGAGAAGAGAAAGCAGGATTTTATCGATGTGATGATCGAAGAATACGGCGGAACACATCAATTTGTCACGATGAGCAATGCGCATACCGGAGTCTGGTTTGACAGTATGATCGAAGTGCTTAAAAGCTTTGAATTTGAACGGACAATTAACGCCGCATCGGTACGATTTCAGCCTGTGGGTGTTGTGGCGATCATTACCCCCTGGAATGCCAGCAACAGTTCGGTGGCCAGTAAAGTCGCTACCGCAATCGCGGCAGGATGTACCGTAGTCGTCAAACCCAGTGAAATGAGTGCTTTGCAGACGAATGTGCTGATGGAAGCTTTTCGCGAAGCCGGTTTACCAAAAGGTGTGATCAATGTGGTAACTGGTCTCGGAAATGTGGTGGGCACGGAACTGACCGAGAATCCCGGAATTGCCAAAATTTCATTTACAGGTTCTACAGCCGTCGGAAAATCCATCGCCAAACAAGCGGTAGATACCATGAAACGCATTACGCTCGAACTGGGTGGGAAATCGCCCAATATTATACTGGATGATGCAGACCTCGATAAAGCAATTCCGATGGCCGTATACGGCGCTTATATGAACAGTGGTCAGGCCTGTATAGCGCCTACAAGACTCCTCGTGCCGCAGCATAAGCTGGATCAGGTAAACGCCTTAGCAAAGGCCACTGCGGAAAGTATGGTTGTCGGCCTGCCACAAAATGCCGATACCAACATCGGACCGATGGTGAGCGTGAAGCAGTTTGATCGCGTACAGCAGTATATTAAAACGGGTATCGAGGAAGGGGCAACCTTGTTGACCGGTGGATTGGGAAAACCTGAAGGTCTGGAAGAGGGTAATTTTGTGAAAGCCACCATTTTTACCGATGTCAGTAATGCGATGACCATTGCGCGGGAAGAGATTTTTGGTCCTGTTCTGTGTATTATTCCTTATCAAACTGAAGCCGAAGCCATAGAAATTGCCAATGATACGCCTTATGGACTAGCGGCCTACATCTCATCGGCGGATAGCGAAAGGGCAAAACGTGTAGCCGCAGGAATCGATGCCGGACGGATCTGTATCAATGGTTTCAGTCACGACCCCATGGTTCCGTTTGGGGGATTCAAGCAGTCGGGCATTGGACGGGAATATGGCGTATATGGTTTGCAACCTTACCTTGAAATCAAAGCCGTACTAAGCTAAATTTTTATACATTTGACAAAGCGTTGTCGTACGCCCGGCGCTTTGTCTTGATCGATCGTCTTATGATAGAAAATTCGGATATTGTCTATTCCTGTTACCACCAGGTGAGCAGAAAAGGGGAAAATTTTGTGGCTCAGCATACGATTTCTTATCAGCTGTCGGGAAATTTTATGTTGTCTGACAATAAAGACAAGCATATTGCGAACCCGGGCGATTTTCATCTCATCCGAAAGAATCAGCTGGCGAAATTTGCAAAAATTCCGCCACCAAACGGCGCCTGTGAAAGTCTGAATATCTATTTGAGTGACGAAACGCTAAAGAATTTTGCGCATGAGTACCAGCTGAAATCCGAACATTCAACCGTAACGGAAGCGCTGGTTAAAATTGATGTCAATGCGGTTCTCGAGAATTTTATTGTGTCGCTGAAGGCCCTTCTCCAAAGCAATTTGAATAATAAATCGCTCACCGATCTCAAAATCAAGGAACTTTTGTTGATCCTCTTACAAACGAAACCAGCGCTCAAAAATATCCTGTTTGATTTTTCTGAACCGCATAAAATAGACCTTGAAGCCTTTATGAATCAGAACTACAGGTATAACGTCAATTTAGAGCGTTTTGCCCATCTTACAGGTCGGAGCCTGGCCACGTTCAAACGCGATTTTGAAAAAGTGTTTCAAACCTCGTCGCACCAATGGATGCTGAAAAAAAGACTGGACGAAGCACATTATCTCCTAAAAGAAGAAAAGCGGGCTGCTTCAGACATCTTTGTTGATCTGGGCTTTGAAGATCTGTCGCATTTTTCTCATGCGTTTAAAAAACAGTTTGGCTACAGCCCCAAAAATCTAACTAAAATTTAAAGGCCTAAGCGGCATTCTGAACTTCTTTCTTGATTGATATACCCCTTAAATTGGCTCCGTCGTTTGGTTTAATTTTGAAATACTCGATCAAGGATAGGAGCGATAAGCCAGCAATTAACTGCAAGGCCAAGCTAAAATCCCGCATCTGATAAACCGTATCCTGATAATAACTGCTTGCCAGGTGTAGCGTCACTGCGCCTAGGGCGATCCCCATACCAAGTGCCATTTGTTGTGCCGTATTATACAGCGTATTTGCATTGCTCATCTGTTCGTTTGGCACGTCTGCGTACGCCAGGGTATTTAGGCTGGTAAACTGGAGCGAGCGTGTAAGTCCCGAGAAAAAGAATACAATTGCCACCAGCCAGATCGGCGTTTGTATGGAAAGGAGGGAGAGTCCAGCGGTTACCACTGTTAAAATAATACCGTTGCCGATCAGGACCTTGCGGAAGTCATACCGTCGTGTTATCCACATAGCTACGGGTTTCATACTCATACTACCGAACATGTTGGCCATATAGAGGAGCCCGGCGTGAAAGGGGCTCAGTCCAAAACCCAGCTGTAACATAAGGGGCAATATAAAAGGAGCAACATTGATGACCATACGGGTGATGGAGCCTGAATATACCGTAACCCGGAAGGTTTTGACCTTTAGAATACTGTAATCAATCAACGGGTACTTGATACGTTTGGAGTGCCAGATTGAAATGGCCATCAGCGCAAAGCTTGCCACAATAGTCGCAGCTGGTTTTGTATAATCGCCTTGGGCTGCGCCGATCATTTCAGTCCCCAGCATAATGCCGGCAAGACCGATACCGCTGATAAAAAAACCGATAATATCAAGCGGACGGCTATTTTCGGAATCCATTGCTGGAATAAATTGATGCACGGCCCACAGGGCAAATATGCCGACGGGTATATTGATAAAGAAAATCCAGTGCCAGCTAAAATAGGTTGTAAAAAATCCGCCCAGTACGGGACCGATAATAGGGCCTAACAATCCGGCCCAGGCAATATAGCCGATCGCTTCGACCAGATCTCTCTTTTCGGTGTGTTTTAGTACAATGAGACGTCCTACCGGTACCATGAGGGCTCCGGCTGTACCCTGGCAGATACGTGCAATGACGAAAGATGTTAGGTTGGTACTCAGTCCACATGCGATTGAAGAAAGTATAAAGCCGATAATCGCCATATTGAAAACCTTTTTTGCGCCGTAGCGATCGGCAATCCAGCCGCTGATTGGAATAAATACAGCTAACATGACGGTGTAAGAGGTAATACCTGCACTGAGGTGTACAACATCACTCTCAAAATCATGTGCCATTTTGGGTAAGGCTGTCGATATCGCTGTGGTGTCGAGCATTTCCATAAGTAAAGTGCCACCTACAATGAGCGATATGATGCGCGATTCTTTCTTCATCTTGCTCTTCTTAAATCCCGAACGGGAAACATTTGCGACAAAAGTAAGCCTATCGTAAAAAAGAAAAGTCATTTAAAGGCAATTAAACGACCAACATGTTCGCGTATGTGTTTTCCGAAGAACCGAAGAAAAGAATTTATAATATTATATTATTGAGCTGGAAGCCGTACCTTAAATGTGGTTCCTCCGGCCGAGTTGCTCTCCACAGCGATATGTCCATTATGCAGTTCTACAATTTCACGGCAGAGATACAGTCCTATGCCAAATCCCGAAATTGTTCCGACCTTATCTTTTCCTGCCCTGTAAAATCGCTCGAATATCTGATCCCGGTCTTCTTCGGCAATACCCATACCCTCGTCACTGACAAAAATTTCGATAACGTTATTTGCCTTGGGCGAATAACCAAATGTAATCTGGGTTCCTATCGGCGAATATTTGGCCGCATTTTCCACAAGGTTTTGGACTACCTGCGAAATCTTGTTGGGGTCAGCAGCAATGGATAGACTTTGCGTCAGGTCAGCGACAATCTGATGGGTGTTGATCCTCAATTTAAATTCATCTTCAAGTTCAGCAAATAATTCCTTCAGATCAAACACTTCTCTTTCTATCATCATTCTGCCGGAGTCGAATCGCGAGATGTTCAAGAATCCATTGATTAAGTTCTTCATATTGCGAACTTGTCGAAGGGATTTCATTGTAATGTTTTGGTAATTCGTGTTTGCTGTAAGGATTGCCTGACGTTGCATTAATTGAAGATAGGCGTTTATGGAGGTCAGCGGTGTCTTCAATTCATGGCTAACGATGCTTATAAAATCATTTTTCCGCTGTTCCTCAGCTTTCTGTTCGGTAATATCCTGTAAAGTACCATTGAGGCTGGCAGCGTTTCCCTTGGCATCATAAAACACTTTACCCCGTGCCTGCACGAGTCTGTCGTTCGGGTCTTGTGGATTTAGGATACGGTATTCAATAAAGTAATTGCCATCCGACTCTTGGCTAAGTGCATCAGTTATGGCAGCCGATACACGTTCCTGATCCTGTTCTGCAATGGAAGCAATAGCAGCCGATAAATCCAGCTGCTCTTCATCGGCCAAACCAAACCATGATTTTAACAGGGCGTTTCCGGAGAACAGATTATTTTGGGGCTCGTAATAGAACGTCGCAAGCTCGCCGGCATCTATTGCCATGGACAGCATGTGTTGATCTTTTTCACTTTTCCGCCGTTCAAGGACTTGGTCGGTAATATCTTCAAGGATAATCAGAATTCCCGTGACTTTATTGTCAGCTGAAAAAATAGGTTGATAAATCGAGTTTACAATAGCCTCCCGCAGCCCATCATTGTGACGCAGCAATATGGAAAGTTCATTGTTTGTTTTCCGTTCGCCTTTTTCGAACGCTTCCCGTAGCCATTCGCTCATGGGCTGGCCTTGCAGCTCGGGCCTCGCAATTTCGTGGGGCCGGCCCTGCACATCGGCTAATTGATGTCCCCAGATTTTTAATATGGTCGGATTGGCTATGTCAATGATTAACTCCGGTCCCTTCAGCATCGCTATGCCGACCGGTGCCTGCTCAATAATTGTCCGTACTTGCTCACGGCTTTCTGCCAGAAGTTGTAAGGAACTGTTGAGTTCATCGTTTGTAGCGGTCAATTCTTCGAGCGTTGCCGCCATTTCCTCCATCAGCCCTTGTTCCTTTTTTTCTTTTTTCTGTATCTGTTGCTGATGCTGCCTTCTTAAAGTAACGTTGCGGGCGGTGTTTAAAATACACCATGTTTTATGGTTTTCGTCTAATAGTGCTCTGTATTCATAATCGAAATAATCAGTCACCGGAACACCATTCTTGATGAGCCGGGCTGGTGCCTCGGTAACGGAATAGGATTTCCCCGTACGCCAAACCTCTTGCAGAATAGCTAAGAACGGCTGATCTTCCAGTTCGGGAATAGCACTGATCAGCGCTTTGCCGATAACGGATGCGTCTTTGCCCCAAAGGGAAAGCATGCCCGCATTGGCAAACTGGATGGTCATCTCTGTTCCAGTATAGATTGATGTAGGCTCGGGAGAACAACTCAGTGCCTGTAAGATAAAGTCTTCGCCAAATGAGGCACTACCAAATTTTTTCTTGATGTCCATTAGAACAAAGATAAAAAATACATTCTATAGCGTAACACATTATCTTCCGCTCTGGGAAGTAAAGTCTTGAAGAAAGCCGAACCGTATGCTTTCTTTATGAAAATCCTAGCGAAAAGTTGCTTAAGGCTTCGCATAAGGTAATCGTTCAATCCGCCTTGTGGTATGATAGCTGTCAAGACCGCTAGAGGTAACTGTCCCGGCTTCTTCGATAGCGATATAACCATCCTCGTTTAAACAATTATCGGGCACGAAAGCTGTTTGTAACTTTTAAATCCGCCCAGCGAGTTTATAAAATTTGCTCTGTATCTTCTTTCAAATGCCGCAATTGCGTTCTCATTATAAATCATCGTTTATGAATTTTTATTTTTAAGGTTTAGCTATTCTATTTATCATGCCCCTAAATATGAAGCCGTGAAAAGGCCATACGGCATACCAATAGAGCCTTCCGGCAAGGCCCAGGGGTCTAAAGGTCGCGGTCTGCAGCAGGATATTATCTTCGATTTTAAATTCTAGCCATGCTTCTCCAGGAAGTTTCATTTCGGCATAAAGGAGTAATCTTTTCGTGGTTCTATCGGCGATCAGTACGCGCCAAAAATCAAGTGCATCACCTGCAGCCAAATCGCTTTTATTTTTTCGCCCTCTCCGTATACCCACTCCGCCGACCAATTGATCCATGAAACCACGGATTTTCCAGAGCCAGTTGCCATAATACCAGCCGGAATTTCCTCCAATGGACCAGATTTTGGTCAATGATGCTTCACTATTGTGGAGGGGAACCGAGCGGACATCCTTAAAGCAACCATAACTGGGCACTTCCAGTAGCCTGCTGAGGCCGCCCGATAAAATGTGACTGGTCTGTGCGTCTTTCCAGCTGGAAACCACATTGTCACTTTCAATTTTTTGAAAAGCTAATTGGATGGATTGCCTGTAATTGATCAACGTAATACCGAGTTCGTCCGCTAGAGTATTGGGTTTACAGATGACTTCTACTTTCATGCTATCGACCAGGTTTTTGGCCAGGTTATAAGACGTCGAGGTAACAAAATAGAGCCAGTAGGAGGAAAGCCGCGGCGTCATGAGCGGGATAACAAAGATCTGTCGCCTAAGTTTTCGTTCGGCAGCATATTGCAGCAGCATCTCTTTGTAGCTAAGAATGTCTGGACCCCCGATATCATAGCTTTTGTTAAAGGTATGCGGGTTGGCGATAACACCGATCATAAATTCGACTACATTACGTATGGTGATGGGCTGACAATTCGTCTGCAACCATTTAGGCGTAATCATAACAGGGAGTTTTTCCACAAGATCCCGAATAATCTCGAAAGATGCGCTTCCCGAGCCAACAATGATGCCGGCCCGCAAGGTGGTGATCGGAATCCGTCCGCTTGCCAGGATGTTTTCTACGTTTCTTCTCGAGTCGAGATGCTTCGATAAGTGATCTGAATTAATTATTCCGCTCAGATATATGATCTGTTGCGCGCTGGTATTTTCCATGCAGTTGCGGAAGTTTGTCGCACATTGCGCTTCCATTTGCTGGAAATCACCTGACTGCGTCGCCATGGAATGGATCAGGAAATAAGCAATATCAATTTCAGGTGGAATTTCTTTCAGACTTTCTTTATTCAGGAAATCGACTTCAACAACTTTAACATGCCCCTGGATTGCCGAGGTATCAAAACGATTCTTATCTCTTACACAACAAATAATTTCATGTCCCTGTTCTAACAGCACAGGCAAAAGACGTTTTCCAATATACCCCGTCACTCCGGTCAATAGAATTTTCATAGCCTGATTTGTTAAGTTCAGCTGTTATTAAATGTATACAAATATACCAAAATACCACCTAAATTGTTTTTATTTGGTGTGTTTTTATTCTAATGTAGCAAGGCGCACGCTATTGATCTTTTCTTTCTTCAGTAAGCAAAACATTAATTGCAACATCCTGTGTACAGCGTTTTTGGCACTACCCTGGCTTCGACCAGTTCCAGTGGGAGATAATAAAGGCGCACAAGAGCGTGCGCCTTACAGTTTATGAATGCAGTTTTTACAAAGCTGCTTTGGTGGAAACACTTAACTTCTGATTTCCCTTCGCATAAAAATGTAATAGGACCAGGCAAAACAGATCATCATGGCTGCGCAGAGTCCACTGACCTGTGGCCAGACCATCAGAAAACTTTCCCGAAAGGAAAGCGGTGCGGGGATGGCACCGACCATCTGTTCCATGGAAATGGGACCTAAGCTGCGTACAGAGGGCATCAATAGGGTAGTGGTGGCATCGGTATAGAGCTGGCTCGGTGATAAGCGGAGCAGATTTAAGATGAGCTCATTATAGCCGATGTACTCCTGCTCCGAAATATAATTGGGGTTGGGCAAAAAGGGGCGTATTGCCAGATTGACCAGGATAGGAAAGAATACCGTAAAAAACAACCAGATGCCGATCGCGGTAAGTGCTGAGGTTGCCGGCTGGCGAAAGCGTATCGACAACAGAATGGAAAGGCTCAGCCAGAAGGCAACATAGAGCACACTGATCAAGGTAAAACCGAAGATACGCAGCAACTCCTGGGGTTCTATCCGGACACCTGTACCCAGGAGACCGCCGCCGATCATAAGCATGACCAGCGCAACAAATAATGTGCCCACCACGGCCAGTGGCGCCAGAAATTTGGCGAACAGCAGGTTGTCTCGGTAAATTGGCTGCGCCAGCAAACGGGTGAGTGTTCCGTTGTTGTATTCTGCATTGACGGCGTCAAAACCCAGGGCTATGCCCAAAAGTGGGGCCAGAAAGTTTAAAAAAACATGAAATGGCGGAATGGAATTATCCGTTGTGGTCAGTAGCTTGAGATAGAGAAATGACTGATCAGGATCGCGCATATTGCTGACAGCGTCTTTCAGCCCCATGGATGAAACGTAGAGGGATGCGCCGAAAGTCAGTACGATGAGCAGGATCAGTATAATAAAACGCCAGCTGCGGATATGTGCCGCAATTTCTTTGCGGACCAACACCTGCATCGGAAAGGATGGCCGTTTATTGGTATCTTTTGAAGAAACCCTTGGATTTTTCATAAGCATTATCTGTAGTTATGCTGTTCTCAAAATATGTATTATAAATATCGTCGAGCTGGTAGTCGTTGCGGTTCACGGAAACGATATCAGCGCCATTGTTTACCAGCATGCGTACCACTATTGCTGTCATATCGCTGTCTGTCTTTAGTTCGATCGTAAATCCGTTCACTTTAAGATTACGGAGTCCGGGCAGGGTCTTTAATGCTTCTTCAAACCGTTTGGTATCGCCCTGGGCATGGTCAAGGGTAATGACGGTACTGATGCCTTTCTGCTGCTGCAGGTTATGGGCAAGGCTTTCAAGTGATCCTTCAACCAGTAATTTTCCGCCAACAAAAATACCCACCCGATCGCATACACGCTGCACCTGGTGGAGGTGGTGTGAAGAAAGCAGTACCGTTAGGTTATGCTCCCTGCTGAGCTGCTTGATGAGCTCAAGGAATTCGTCAACACCCTTGGGATCAATGCCCAGTGTAGGCTCATCAAGGATGGCAACCTCGGGAGCCTTGATCAGCACTTCGGCCAAGCCTAGACGTTGTTTCATACCGCGGGAAAAAGCGCCGGTTTTTTTATGCATTTCCCGTTCGAGCCCCACGACATGTAACATGTCTTTTGCAGAAGCTTGTGCATAGGATTCTGTGAGACCATTTAATCTGGCAATAAAGCTTAGGTTTTCCAGCGCTGTCATATCCGGGTAGAAACCTACGTTGTCGGGCAGGTAGCCGACTTTTCGTTTCACGGCGATCGGATTGCGCGTGGCATTATGGCCACAGACATAGGCTGTGCCGGAAGTGGGTTCGGTCAGGCCCAGCATCATGAGGATGCTGGTTGTCTTGCCGGCACCATTGGGGCCGAGCAGGCCAAAGATCTCTCCGGGATAAATGTGCAGGTCCAACTGATCTACGGCGGTTACTTTGCCATAGTTTTTTGTCAGGCCTGTCAATTGAATGATAGGGTCCTTCATCATGATAATCTTTTTGTAGCGCCCTTATCTGCGGCCGTATTTGCGGATGAGAAAATACACCAAACCAATGGCCAATACAATTATAAGCATACCGATCCAGCCAGAAAGCAAAGAAGTTTTCACAATCATACGGAATGAAATGTCGGCGCTGCTGTTGGGTGATTTGATCTCAAATTTGGAAGCATAGTCACCGGCAATGGTTTTGTCGGGAACTTTTAGGTTGACTTTGACGTCAATAGATTTACCTGCTTCGAGCTGTTTGATGTTCGACGGATCGAAGCTTGCCTCCCATCGGCTGGGTAATTGGGACGTCAGTTCCAAGGCATTGAGCGGCAGGGTGCCCGTGTTTTTGACTTTAAGTAGGATTTCTTTGCTGCTACCAGATATAACTTCGTCACTTAGCCGCCCACTGGGGGTGGTCAACTCAAGGGCATAGGAGCCTTTGACGACTGCTTCGAGCTCAAGCTTTAAGGTATCGGTTGAGGATATAGCCCGTATTGGAATTTTATATTTATCGGGCTTGGCCGTGATCGGACAGCTGATTTCAATGCTGATTTCCTGTGCCTTATTGGGCTGTATCTGAAGGGAAGTCACTTGCGAGCCTTCTACGCGGTAGCTAATCTGCCATCCATCGGGCAGCTGGGCATTCAGGTTGTAGTTAACCAATTGAGCGGATCCGTTGGTCAAGGTGGTCGTATAACGAAAGGGTTCGTTGCTGGGGGCCTCAATATTGATGAGCCTCGCTTCGAAACCGGATTTGAGGGGCTTCAAGACTTGCCCAGATAGATAGAAACTGTTAGCCAGCACAATAATTGCGATAAGAAATGGCCTGAAAGAAAAACGTCGGTCTGTGTTTGTAATTAGTAATTCTGTTAACATGATCCAATAACTAAAATTTATATTTAAATAGAATATTAGCTTTTAAAAAATGTCGGTTTGGGTATCAGCTACCTTTTTGAAAAACCGCACCCAAATTAAAAATCAATTTGATAAAAATCAAGATTGAAATAAAAAAAATAGTGTAAAAAAAATGTGTTTAAATGGTCTATAGGCTGATAGCTTGTGTTGTATGCTGCAATGCACTTCCGTCAGTCAAAGTTTACTGAGCGGAATGTCTTCTTGATGATAATCTTGGTGTTCTCGGCCAACTCATCCAGTGTACAGTGGATGGATCGTAATTGTGTCCGCTGAATCGTAGCGTCGTTCAGAAGAAGATTGATGCGAAGACGTCTGCTGTCTGAGGCTTCAGGCTCACCGCGCAGTTCATCAAACAATTCATGAATAATCTTTTCGCAGCTTTTTTGGTCAAAATTGGCGATAGTGATATAATGTCCGTGGCTGTACATCTGTAATTCAATATAGTAATTCGACGTTTTCATAATCTTCGTTGTAAAGATTGAAAAAAATAGGTTAGCCTCCCACGGAGGCTAACCATTAAATTTGCTATTTGGATCTTTAGGATATTTCGATCATCCGCGGTTCTTTCTGTTTGGCTTCTTCTTTTTTTGGTATTGTCAAACGGAGCATACCATTCTCATAGCGTGCTTGGATATTGTCCTGATCGACAACCTCCTTCTGAAGTTCGAAGCTGCGTTGAAAAGATTGGTAGCTGAACTCCCGGCGGGTGTAGTTGTCCTTATGCTCCTCGTTTTGTTCTTCCTTAGCCGAGGATATGGTCAATAGATTGCCGTCGAGTGTCACCTTAAAATCTCCTTTGGCCATGCCAGGTGCGGCGACCTCCACTTCGAAGCTTTCTGCGTTTTCCTTGATGTTGACTGCAGGAACGGTGGTACTTGTTGATGAGTAATTTTTGTTGTCCCAGTTTAAAAGCTCGCGGTTAAAATTATCAAACATGGGCGAAAAAAGTGAAAAATTGTTCCAGTTTCTTTTTGCAAGTTTCATAGTAACCTCCTTTTAATGAAGTATAACAATAATTTAAATCTATCAGCCGGCCGACTGTATTAAAAATCTCACAAAAAAAGTACCGAGCTTAAAAAACTGAAATTTTTGCAGCAAAACTGTCAAATTTTACCTGATAAATTGACAGAAAAGATATACGCTCTGTACAACATACCGAAAATTTGCTGGAAGCTGCCCACTTCGATGGCACATAATGGCCATAGGGGGGCAAGGGAAATGAAGCGACTAGCTAATAACTAGGTTATTTTGACATGGCCTCCAGCACTTTTAAATGCGATCTAAATGCTGTCCAGAAGCTCCGAAACTCGTTGTATTTTATTTTATATTCCTTGCAGGTCTGCTTCACAATCCTATTGAGCGCAGGATAATGCACATGGCTGATCTTTGGAAAAAGGTGATGTTCAACCTGAAAATTGAGACCGCCAAGCAACCAGGTAAGTACCTTGCTACCCGTAGCAAAATTTGCGGTGGACTGAATCTGATGAATCATCCATTCTTCTTCGACCTTTGACTGGTCAATGGTTTTGAATTCGGTTTCTTCCACCACATGGGCCAGCTGGAATACTGTGGCCAGACTCATACCACACACACTACCAGCAATCAGCAAACCGATAAGTGTGGGCAGCCACCCGACGAAAATGATCGGAATAATGACAAATAAGCTGAAGTGAATTAGCTTACTGACCCAAAAAATAATACGCTCTTTGACCGGAAAATGAAATTGCTCCGTTTTATGTCCCATGCGCCCACGGAAATATTTCTCATAATCCTGATAAAAGATCCACGCTAAATAGGAGATTCCATAGAGCAACGGAAAATAAAAACGCTGATAGCGATGGTGTTTCCGAAGTTTCTGGTCATGGTGTATACGCATAAACTTTACTTCGATATCGTGATCTTCGCCATCGATATTTGTAAAGGTATGGTGTGCAATATTATGTTTGAGCTTCCAAAAGTAGATATTGCCGCCCAGTAGATTGAGCGAGTAGGAGAGCACAGTGTTCAGGTTTTTATTGTCTGAAAAAGAATTGTGCCCAGCATCGTGCATAATGTTAAAACCAATCGCAGCGAGGTTAGCTCCGAAAATGATACATAATGCTATTGCAATACTCCAATGCAAAGGTGCGAATACCAGAAGGAGATACAATACCGCAAAGCTGATCAGGAGGATAGCGGCTTTCAGATAGATCTTTCGATTCCCGGTTCTTGGCTGAAGTGAATTTTGAAAATAATTATTGATTTTTAGTTTTAACGTTTTAGAGAACAATGTATTTACATTGCTGAATTTTACAGACTGGGACATTTGGGGTTTTACTCGAGAAATATGCTTAATTTTTATAACGTTCGATCTTGAGCGATAGAACAATGTAAATATACGCTATAAAATTTGAAAGATCCCAGTAGTAAAGTTAAAGATTGTTAAAGGTCATTCTGCCATCCTTGATTTCCCATGGTCCGGAAGATATACCTTTTGAATTTTTGAAGCCTCCGAAAACAATATTATGACTCCCGAAAAATTCCTTCGGACCCAATAAAATAGATACATATTGCCTCCGGTATTTATCCTAAGGTCGATGATCCAGGCTTTATTTTATAGACCTTCCCTTCTGGGAAGCAAAGGTTGTTGTGCGTCCAAGCTGCATAAAGCAATTAGCGGTGGATTTGATTAAACTATTTTAGGCTGCACGCTGTTCTCAGAATAACTGTACATACATGTGACAGGCAGGATTGAAAACAAAAAGAACACCATATGAATGGATTCAATAAAAATATGCTGGGCGGACTGATCGGTGCGCTTGTACTCAATGTCGTTCATAGCGCGGCTAAAAGATTTGATAATCAAGCGCCTGAAGTCGATAAAGTAGGCGAGGAAGCAATGAAAAAAACAGTTCGTTTTGCCGGATTTAAACCGCCAAAAGGCAACGCGCTGGTGGCAGCAACTTTTGGCACAGACGTAGCTTCCAACGCCATGTTATATACCCTCATCGGCTACGGCGGTCAGAAAAATCTGCTGCTCAAAGGAGCACTGCTCGGAACAGTAGTAGGCCTGGCGACATTGACCATTCCTGAGCAGGCAGGTCTGGACGCTACGCCGATAAAAAAGACCGACCGTACCAAGTTGATGACCGTGGCCTGGTATGTGATCGGAGGATTGGCCGCAGGGATGGCCATGAAAGCATTGGGGAAGCGCAGGTTTCTTTAAATGTAACACACAACTCGCACTAAAATTTTTTTACACTGTTCTGTCAGTTAAACGATTGCCTGAATGCTAAAGGTGAAACATTGGTTTTTTTCTTAAACAGTTTGTTGAACGATTGCGGATGTTCGAAACCGAGTTTGTAGGCAATTTCGGCAACGGAAAGGCTTGTTGCCGTGAGTTGTTCCTTGGCTTCTTCAATTAACTTATCGTGAATGTGCTGCTGTGTGTTTTTACCGGTAACTGAACGTAGTAAATCGCTTAAATAACGTGCTGATACATGGAGGCTTTCGGCTAAATACTCTACGGTTGGAAGCCCCTGTTTTAGGGTTTCTTCGCTGTCGAAATAATCGTCCAGCAATTTTTCCAATTGGGTCAGCAGCGCATGGTTAACCGCTTTTCGAGTAATGAATTGACGCTCATAGAAACGGTTGCTGTATTGCAAGAGCATATCTATTTGCGACAAAATAATGTCTTGGGTATGCTTGTCGATATGCTGATATTCTTGTTCGATTTTAAGAAAAATTTCTATAATGTCTTTTTCTTCCCGTTCGGAGAGATGTAACGCTTCGTTAAGCGCATACGAAAAGAAATTGTAGTTTTTTATTTTGGTGGTCAGGGGATGGGTATACAAAAAATCAGGGTGGAATAGCAGCATGTAACCTTTTCCGCATTCGATATTCATCTTTCTGATTTCGGCGATCGTTAACGATTGAATCTGCTTGGGCGCAATAAAATTCATTGTTCCTTTGTCAAAATCGTAATACTGTTGGCCGTACTTTATTTTTGCAGTAACATCTTTTTTGAGCGAAATACTGTAAAAATTCACGTAGAACTGCTCCCAGATGTCGCTTTCATCGGGTTTAATTCCAGCTACATCAATTACACTGACGAGCGGATGTAATGGGGCCGGCAAGGACAATTGCCGATGAAATTCGGATATGGAATTGATACGATGCATCCTGTTTTTGTTATACAAATTTACAAAAAACAACTGCCTCGCAAGGCAGTTGCTGATTTAAAAAATTAGGCATCAAATTGTTTTGCAATTTCTTGCCTGAACGCTTCTTTTCCGATTTGTAATCGTCTTTCATAGAGTGCATGTGCATCTTCGCCTGCCAGATAACGTACCTGATCTTTATTGTCCGTGGCGGCTTCATACACCACTTGGGCAATTTGCTCGGCTGTGGATGCATTTTGCATCATCAGACCCATTTGTTCGAACAGTTTGTCTTCAATGTCCTGATAGTCGGAAGTTCGGTTTAGATCCAAAGAACGACCTGCAAAATCTGTCGCTATTCCTCCCCGAGCAACTGTTTTGATGGCTATTCCAAATTTTTTCAGTTCAAAGGACATGCTTTCGCTCCAGCCCTCCAAGGCGAATTTTGTGGCATGATACATCGAATGTAACGGGAACCCCATAAATCCACCAATTGATGTGGTTGAAATAAATAAACCACTTTTCTGTGCTCTAAAATGGGGGATAAAGGCTTGTGTAACCCGCAATACACCCAACAGATTCGTGTTGATTTGGCGAAGTATCTTTTCGTCGCTCAACGTTTCAAACGCACCCATTAACCCATAACCTGCATTATTGAAAACGACATCAATGTTACTTATAGCGATCGCTTTTGCTACAGTTTCTTTGATCTGGGCCGGATCGGTAACATCCAATTTTAATAGCCTGATGTTTTCGATCCCGGTAAGTTCGGTTTCATTTTCGGGATTTCGCATAGTTGCGATCACATTCCAACCCGCCTGTTGAAATAATTTGGCAGTTGCTTTTCCCAAACCGGAAGAAGCCCCTGTAATGAAAATTGTCTTTTGCATGCTGTTATTGTTTGATTCCATACCACAAATGTCTAAAGAAGGCATCGGGTACCTGTTGCCAAATTGAGCTTGATTGTAGCCAAAATGACGAAATCAAAATGTGTGAAAAAATCATCGCCAATGGAGCGGGAAATTCATCGACTTTGGCACGATTATTTGTTGATATTCGTTATAAAAACGATGCAATGTTAAGCTGATTTTTGCTCAATTTTATACTTTTTGGCGTATTCGTATTGGCGTAATTGCTGTATTTTAAAAATTTTAGAAGATCTATATTTATGCAAGGCACAATTGACGGGATAAGCGGGGAACCACATCGTTCACAGGTGTTCCGTTTAACTTACAAAGGACAGGATTATCAACTGGTGTTGTTGAAAAAGTCTTTATCAAAGCTCGATACGGAATTGCCAATTTCGCTTGATGGAATTGATCAAAAAATCGTAAAAAAAGGCGACCACTGGTTTTTTGAAAATAGGCATTCAGATCAGCATTTTGCGACAGAAATCTGGCGCAATTTATCGCTTCGATATCGCCTCTAAGGCCAAAAGTCTGCTGTATGGTGGCCCGCAGCTCAATATACAGCAAATTTTAAGGATGTTATCTTAGCTTGAGGCCATCTTCCGTCTAAATTCTAGCGGTGAGAGCTCCGTTTTCTTTTTGAATAAATGATTGAGTGACTGTGGCTGTTCAAAACCCAGCTGATAGGCAATTTCGGCAACGGAAAGTTGCGACCTGGACAGCAGATCTTTCGCTTTTTCGATGAGTTTATGTTGGATATGGTTCTGTGCACTTTCACCGGTCTGCAACCGTAATAAATCGCTTAAATAGTTTTTCGACATATTCAGCCGCTCAGCAAAGTAGCCCACCTGCGGTAAACCCTTGCGTTCGGTGTCGGCTTCAAAATACTGATCCAGCAATTGTTCAAACCGGCTCACCAAGGGTACATTGTGTACCTTACGCGTAATAAACTGCCGGTTATAAAACCGCTGCGAATACACCAGCAACAGCTCGATGAAACTGACAATGGCATCCTGGCTATAGCTGTCGATCGGACTGTCATATTCGCTTAAGATCCCTTTTCCGATATTTCGGATCTGCTCTTTTTCCCGATCGGACAGAAAAAGTGCTTCGTTGACTTCGTAATCGAAAAAACTGTAGCTGCCGATTTTGTGTGCCAGGTCATAGGTGCGGATAAAATCGGGATGGAAAACAAGGGAATAACCTACTTCGGCATGGGCAGTATCGGGATCAACACTGATCGTCTGCCCGGGTTTAAAGAAGGTCATCAGGCCTTCCCGGAAGTCGTACTGATGTGGGCCATAACCCAATACGCATTGCGCATCTTCTTTGATGGAAATGCAGTACAGGTTGAGCTGAAAGGTGGTCTCTACCGTTGGATGTATATGCTTGTTTTTGGAGAAATCGGTGATGCTAAAAAGCGGATGCTGCGGTTTGGGCAGCTGTAGCGCTTCATGATAGTCAGCGATACTGTTGATCCTGATCAGTACGGGTTCTTTCTTTGACATGCTCTTTTTGCCTGTTAAATAATAGCCTAATTTAAGTAAAATGCCATGCGCTTTCTGCGCGCAGGGCATTTATATTTTTTAAGATTGCAGCGGAATACTTACATCGCGGGATCCGGTATCCAGTCCGACCGGAAGAATAGCCTCAATGCGTTGCAGCTCTTCGGCGGTCAACAGGATGTCTGTTGCGGCGATATTCTGCTCCACATAGCGCACTCTTTTTGTCCCCGGTATCGGCACGATTCCTTTCTGGATCAGCCAGGCAAGGGCCAGCTGGGACGAAGTAATGTCTTTTTCTTTTCCAATCTGTTCAAGTTCACGCACCAGATCGGGGTTTTTATAAAACTGCTCGCCCTGAAACCTCGGGATAAGCCTGCGGAAATCATCTTCGGGGATATCGTCCGGCGACTTGATCTCACCCGTGATAAATCCACGGCCTAAAGGGGAGTAGGCGACCAGGCCTATACCCAGCTCCTGTGTCAGATCGTATACGCCATTGGTCTCTACTTCGCGTCCGAACAGGGAGATTTCATTCTGCACAGCCGTGATCGGGAAGGTCGCATGAGCCTTGCGGATCTGCTCGGCACTGACTTCCGAAATGCCTAGGTACCTGACCTTGCCCGCTGTGACCAGCTCGCCCATGGCACCTACGGTTTCCTCATTGGGTACATTGGGGTCGGGGCGGTGCATATAATAGAGGTCAATCACATCGGTATCGAGGTTTTTCAGCGAGCGCTCGATAGACTTTCGGATATAATCTGGCCGACCGTTTATGCGCCAGGTCACCTGGTCCTTATCATCAATCTCAAAGCCGAACTTGCTGGCGAGGATATAGTCGTTGCGCTTGCCCCGTATGGTCCTGGAGATCAACCTTTCGTTTTCAAAGGGTCCATACAGATCGGCCGTATCCAAAAAGTTACCTCCCAGTTCCAACGATCGATGGATGGTGGCTATGGATTCTTTTTCGTCGGCCTTCCCGTAGATATCGCCAGTGGACGCAAAACTGCTCATCCCCATACAGCCTAAGCCGATCATTGGAATTTCAAGTCCCTGCGTGCCTAATTTTCTTGTTTTCATCTGCTTCTTATTTTTGTTACCCAAAATTACAAAGCAGAGCCTGCAGCATGTTTACCCCAATTACGGAAACTTGTAACTGAATTACGGATCTAATCGCTAATTAAGCTACCCTGAATTTATCGTTATAAGCATCTTCTGAAGCTTTTTTAAACGATTTGAATCTGATTAGCCAACTGTTGCGAATATGAATTAATATCCAGCGGATTGTAAATGCGATTAGCCAGATTTCGAACAATAGAGGGAAACAACTGACAAAAAGTGTAATTTACATGAATATCAGGTCTCAAGATCAGATTTTAATCGTTTTGAAATCGCTAAATTAAAACAATCATGATGAGAAAATATGTTGGTATAATACTCTTTTTTATTGCTACAGCGGGTAGCCTACATGCGCAAACGCTGACGACTAAATTGGTTCCGATGCGTTTAGCGGCAAGTTTTGACCGCGTAAAAGAGGGCATCCCCGATATGTCCGGCCAGTTTGTCGACAGCAAGATGAAAATCACAGCCCTGGGAAGTACAGATTCGACTGCCCGATTTGAAATCGAGGAGCAGGGGATAAGCATTGAAACGGTTGTGGATAACGAAAAAGAGTATCATAAATTGGTCACTGCTGCGGCAAAAGATGTTTCCAAACCAAGTATTCATATGCTGTATACGTATTCGTTAAAGAATAAAAAATTGAAAGTACCGCCGCCGAGAAAAGTCTTTTTCTCTCCGGAGTATGGGGTAATCTGGACTTTGACGTTAAAAAAAATAGCCGAAAAGGAAACCGAAGTTGTACTTAACTACAAATCACTATCGCCTGCATTCGCCGAGAAAATCGAAAGTGAGTTTGAAAGCGACACCTATTATAGCCACAAAATCGTAAAAATCGACGTCAATGATAAGAGAATGAATCACCTGATCAAGGAGATTTTGATCAATCAGATGCATGTCGATAGGGATTATCCAGCGCCAACGTATCCCGCGCGCAATTAATTATTCCACATTAATAAATAAAGTACAGTCGCCCAACCGTTGAATCTGAATCTGAATCTACCCTTATTTTGGTTAGAAATATCCTCAATTCAGCTACAATTGACCGCCCATAGTTGCGGAACTTTGTCCTGTTACATTTAAATAAGTTTAACATGCAGACAAATGAAATAAAAGTAGCCCTAGTTACAGGTGCCAATACAGGTGTTGGTTTTCAGATTGCCAAAGCTCTTGCTGAAAATGGATATCATGTGTTTGTTGGATCACGAGATTTAGAAAAAGGAAAGGATGCCGCCAATCAGATGGGGGGTGAAGCGCATGCCATTCAGCTGGATATTACCGACAATAATTCAATCAGGAATGCTGTCAGTAAAATAGAAAATGAGTTTGGGTACCTTACTCTGCTGGTCAATAATGCGGCAATTTCAAACGCAGGGATCCCCGGCCGTACAATGTGGGAAATTCTTAGTGCCCAGAAGGCAAGCGTCACATCCATAGCTGAAATGCGCCAGGTTTGGGAAACCAATGTCTTTGGCACGCTTGCCATAACACAGGCCTTATTGCCCTTCCTCCGGAATGCAAAACAATCTAGGATCGTAACCGTTTCAAGTTCTCTAGGCTCACTAACCCTGAATGCAGATCCAGACAATACATTCCGTAGTGGATTTGATGCCGTATATGGCGCTTCGAAAACCGCTTTAAATGGTGTTTTCCTTTCTCTTGCAAATGAATTGGAAAATACAAATGTTAAGGTGCATCTGGTAAGTCCGGGTTTTACAGCGACAGCCCTGAATAACTTTGAAGGTACAGATACGGTGGAGGAAGGCTCACTTGAACCGATACGCGTGGCACTGGCGGAAGATATACCCAATGGAAGCTTTACTGGACCGGCGACCTATCGCACAGAACAAGGCGATCAAGTGCCCTGGTAGAATCACACAAAGGAAGACCTGTAGCTATAAGCTACAGGTTTTTTTATAAATTTATTGTATGAAAAAGAAAGAGGATAAGTTAAAACGCTTTATTTCTATATCCGAGAGTCACGAAGCTTTTGGCCTGCCAAAACCGCAGCATCCCCTGATTAGCCTGGTCCATTTCAATCAGGATAATCCATTCAATACCGATATGGCACCAATATACGATGTCCTAAGTTTCTACAAGATAACTTTTATAACAAAAAACAGCGGAAAACTCAAGTACGGCAGGGGTTATTATGATTTTAATGAAGGAAGTATGCTTTTCTTTGCGCCCAATCAATTGGTGGGTAGCACAGAATATAATAGGGATACCTATGCTTATCTGCTGCTGATCCATCCTGACTTTTTCCTGGGTTCCCCTTTAGCCCATAAAATTAGGAAGTACGGTTATTTTTCTTATTCTGTGAATGAAGCATTACATCTATCTGATCAGGAAAGAGAAACAATGATAGCGATCTTGAATTTTATGAAAAATGAACTTGACAATCGGATAGACGAATTTAGCCAAGAAGTCATTATCTCGCAGGTGGAGTTGATGCTGAGCTACGTCAACCGGTTTTACAAGCGGCAGTTCATTACGCGAAGAAATATAAACAATGATATTCTACTGAAGGCAGAAGCGCTGTTGGATGATTATCTGGATCATGATCATTCGGTAATTCAGGGAGTGCCAACGGTCCATTTTCTTTCGGAGCAGTTGAATGTGTCTGCGGGTTATCTAAGCGATATGCTACGTTCGCTCATTGGCCAGAGCACGCAGCAGTATATCCACCATAAACTTATTGAGCGAGCAAAAGAGAAATTATCAACGACACAACTTACCGTAAATGAAATTGCTTACGAACTGGGTTTTGAGCATGCACAGAGTTTCAGCAAACTGTTTAAAAAGAAAACCGCTCAGACGCCACTGGAATTTAGAGGGATGTTTAAGTCAAAGTAAGAAGTTGAGTAGTTAAGCACCACAATCTTGTTCTACAAGATATAAACACGCTAGATACTTTTACTTTATTAAAACAAACAGTTTATGTGCTAGGTGTGTTTTAAAACGCATAAAATCATGAACAAATGACTACAGAAATTAAAAACAGAATAAGAGAAGTATTCGAAAAACAGAAAGACTTTTTCGGCACGCAAGCAACGAAGGAAATCACATTCCGTAAAAGACAGTTGCAAAATTTCCGTAAAGTTTTTGCGAGTTATACGGATGCGATCTGTGAAGCAGTGAATATCGATCTTGGAAAAAGCAGGGCAGAAGCAGAATACGTCGAAGTTCAGATTGTTCTCGATGAACTCGACGATATGATCGAAAATATGGAAGAATGGGCAAAACCAACCTATGTCAAATCAAAACCGCATGCTTCGGGAGCGGAAGTCATCAGTAAGTACATCTATGAGCCCTACGGTGTAAACTATATTATAGGTCCCTTCAATTACCCGGTGCAGTTGACTTTCAGTCCGCTGATCGGGGCCCTGATGGCCGGAAATACGGCTATCATCAAACCTTCTGAAAACACGCCCCATGTTGCCCAGGTTATTGAAGATATTGTTAGCGAAGCTTTTGATGAACAATATGTTGCCGTTTTTCAGGGCGCTATTGAAGAAAACACCTATCTATTGAGCCTTGCTTTTGATTACATCTTTTTTACGGGAAGCCCTAATGTTGGCAAAATTGTCATGAAGGCAGCTGCCGAACAACTGATTCCGCTTACTTTGGAACTGGGCGGAAAATCCCCAACGATCGTACACCATGATGCGGATATCGAAAAAGCCGTTCAGCGCATTTCTGCCGGCAAATGGATCAATTGCGGACAGACCTGTGTTGCTCCGGATTACGTGTATGTGCATGAATCTGTGAAGGGCGCCTTTATCGATCAGTTGAAATCTTATCTTAAAGCTACGTACAACGACGAATCTTTAGGGAAAATCGGTAAGATTGTAAGTCAGCATCAGATCGGGAATTTAGCGGGATACCTGGATGCCGCTCCCGAAAAAGTTATTTATGGGGGAAAATATGATCTGGAAACACGCCATTTTGAAGCAACCTTGATGGACGATGTCAACTGGAATGACGCGGTGATGCAGCAGGAAATTTTTGGTCCGATCCTTCCTATTTTAACTTACAGCAATATCGATGAAGTGCTGAAAGAGATCAATGGCAGACCCAAGCCATTGGCGCTTTATGTGTTTTCTGAAAGTCAGCAATTTGCCGATGACGTGATCGCAAGAACCACCAGCGGCGATGCGGAGATCAATAGTACATTGATCCACGTCGGATCGCATTATCTTCCTTTCGGTGGCGTAGGTGCTTCGGGAATGGGAAAATATCACGGCAGATTTAGTCTGGAAAACTTTAGCCACCAGCGTTCGATCCTGCAGGTAAAATAGCGCTACTCCTTCTAGCTATCGAAGCATATGGGTTGATAACCAGTGGACTATTTACTATTTTGATAAGTGTGATAGCATTGTGAAACCCTGTTTTTTTTGATTGGCAGCTAAATTATTGATATTTGGTTTGAGAGATTCCAGCGGGGTAAAATGGCTTTGAGAGGCCCGAATAAGCGCTGATAGAATCTAAACCTGTAATCCAGACGTCCACGGCAAATCAGTGGGCGATGGATTTAAATTTTCAAATTTATGGCAAATCAAGAAGTAAACGGAAAAGTAGTTTTGATCGCAGGTGGTGCGAAAAACTTAGGGGGACTGTTGAGCCGGGATTTTGCGGCACAAGGAGCAAAGCTTGTCATTCCCTACAATAGTGAGAGCACAAGAGCCGAGGCAGAAAAAACATTGTCGGATGTACAAGCGATTGGTGCCGAGGGACTGCTTGTCCAGGGCGACCTTACACAGCTATCAAATATAAAAGCGCTATTCGACCAAGCCGAAGAAAAGTTCGGAAAGGTTGATATCGCAATCAATACAGTCGGTAAAGTACTGAAAAAAACCGTTTGTAGAGACGTCAGAGCTTGAGTACGACAGCATGAGTGATATTAATTCGAAGGCCGCTTATTTTTTTATTCTCGAAGCCGGCAAGCGGATCAACGACAATGGCAAAATCTGCACTGTCGTTACGTCTTTATTAGCAGCCTATACGGGCCTTTATTCGACATATGCGGGAATAAAAGCCCCTGTAGAACATTTTACAAGGGCTGCGTCTAAGGAATTCGGACCGCGTGGAATTTCAGTTACGGCAGTAGCTCCGGGTCCGATGGATACACCTTTCTTCTACGGACAGGAATCTGAAGATGCTGTGGCCTATCACAAGTCGGCGTCTGCGCTGGGTGGACTTACCGATATTAAGGACATTGCACCACTGATTGAGTTTCTGGTAACGGATGGCTGGTGGATAACTGGACAGACTATTTTCGCCAATGGCGGGTATACCACAAGATAACATGTGTAAGCAAAAGGCAGTCAAAGCTGACTGTCTTTTGATACACAGATAACAGAGCATGATAACATAGCACAGCTTCATAATACAGCATAGCTTCATAATATAGCACAGCTTCCAATCCGATTTGGGTTCCAAACAGGGGCAGCTTATGATCTCAGACAAGTGAAGATGATCTGCAGGAGGTTCTCGTGCTGATAACTGTATAAACGCTTATCGAGACGATGATGAATAGTAAGGACCTAGAAATAGGGCTACAGGATTTTGGGATTTGTACACTCGCCGAATTCCAACAAACCGAAAGTGATATAGCAAGTGATACTTATTACATCATAAAAATAAATGAACCGATCGTCATTGCTGTAAATAGGGAGTTTTATACGCTGGATAGCGGACAGCTACTATTTGTAGGGCCTAGAAAGCGAATCAAATTCATGAAGGATGCACCAATAGGGGGCTATGTGCTATCATTTACCGCAGCGTTTTATCTGCGATCAAAATCCGACGTGAAGATGCTCAACTCCATATTGTTCTATGGCATTCAGAATGCCATACAAATTGAAGGTAAAATGGGAAATCAGGCCTATTTTGATGGGGCTATTATTGAACGCATAAAAATGGCGCGGGTACAGGGACCGGAAATATTGGATCTGGTCGCTCATCACTGTGTCGAGTCAATTTTAATGGAAGGACATTACAGGCTCTCTCTTCAGGGGATTCTATCAAAGCTGTGCAGTTCATCGGAGCAGATTGTTTTTAATAGCTTTAACATTTTGGTATACAAGTATTATCGTGAAAGTACGTCCGTCAGTTTTTATGCCAATAAATTAAAACTTACAAGCAGAAGGCTTTCCGCGCTATGCGCAGCTAACAGCGAAAAATCTGCAAAAGCATTCATTTCGGGAATTGTAGTCCAGGAGGCTATCCGCTTGATCAGACATTCGAATCTATCCATTTTACAGATTTCTTTCGAAATAGGTTTTAGTAATGTCGCAAATTTCAGAAATTTCATCAAGAAACATACCGGCAAACAACCCCATTTGTACCGTAACGAAAGAGATCAATAATTTTGGATATCGTATATCATTTGCGGTCTAAGGGCTGGGATGAGTATAAACCAGACAGATCGGTGAGGGTAGGCAACCGCAAACCCTAAGCGGCATTTCACAAAGACTATTTTTTCAATGACGCAGCCCCCGGGCTGCGTCATTTGATATGGAGCAATATCCACAGCTTTAAAAAAGGCTTTTGTAAATCGTGACTTTGCTTTTTCAAATCCTGATTGAAATCAAGTATTTATTTCAATAAATCGATAATTATTTACTAATTTTATTAGTATGTCAATCGCTTTTAGTATATTTGTTTAGTCAACGAAACGTTTCCCCGGATGCAATTTCACGCTCAAAGCATGAGGAATGTAGGTAGCGCAAGGTTATCTCAAGCTCATGGCCGAACAGCCAGATCTGCTGCACAACGTACCCATGCAATATATCGCATCGTTCCTCGGCATGAACCCCAAAAGTTTGAGCCGTATCCGCAAACAGATCATTAGATGATACTCTTCTTGGCCTACCTGATGGAACACCAGGAATTACTTTAGTGCAGATCTTGAAAATTGAATCCCACACGGATCGCTTTCAGACCAACCAGTCCCTGCAGATCTTCCACCTCAAACTGCTCGATATTTTCGTCGAGTAATCCTTTGTGCTGTAGTAGGTTGATGTATCCCATATATTCTGTTTCTTCATGTACATTGGAGTAGACAACAACCAGTTTGCCTTTTTGTGTGATGCGCTCCGTCGAGCCCTTGATCTTGGCTTTATCAATGCGTTTCTTGGCAATCTCGTAGCGTACATTATAGGATCCATCGATATCAAACTGCTTCTCGTCCATGCGAAAGCGGATGGAAATGGGGGTGGCAAAGACCAGTACCAATGAGGTCACTTCCAGCTGATGCGGAAGGGCGGGCTGGAGCTGCCTAAACTCGCGTTCCATCGCGCACATCACCTGCAGCTGCCACAGCCGTAAATTGCGTAGGTAGTAGAGCTCAAAATTCCGACCGGGAGCGATGGAGGCCCCGATATACATGTTGTGCTCGATACCGTCTGTCTTGTAGCGCTCGTAGTAATGTGGAAAGTATTCTTGGGCTTCCACCTGCTTTTCGTCGAGGATGGCCACCAGCTTTTTATTGATCAGCGTGATGGAGTTGTCATAATCCTGTCGGGCCTCATAAAAACCGCCGATAGAGAGGTTGATCCGCTCAAAATAGCGGTCGATGGCTTCGGTGGCGACGCTATTTTTGTTGTTTTTCCTGAAATTTTCTAGAATAGGGTGAATATCCTGGTTAAAATAATCGAGCATAAGCTGTTCCGTATCGGTCAGCAGCGCTTGCTGCAGCGTCGTCAGGTTTCTTTCCAGATCGAAGACCTTCTGCTCAAAGAGTGGCAATCGCTGCGTTTGGTTGACTGCCGTGAACAGTGCGATCAGTTCCTTGCTCTGATTGATGAGGTCCTGACGGATGGCCTGATTGCGGGATTCTGAGGACCCCTGTACGTCGATCTGTCCATAGAGCGGATAAACATGGTCAAAGACGATTTCCTGCAGGACATAGTCTTTTCCAAAGGCACGGTCGTTGAGGAAATGGATGGCTTCCTCCTGAAACCGCCATTTGACACTAGGGTGTATGGCGGTATATTCCTTTTGGATCACCGCTTCGACCTGATTTTCAGTTTCGGCAAATGCTTTCGAGACTTTATCTTTGATAAAGGGTAAAATGAAGTTGAGCTTGTTGGCATTGACCGAATTGAGCTCCCGCACTTTGGATGAGGACATTTCCAGTAAGCCCAGCACTTTGTCGCCTTCGACGAGGGGAACAAAAATAAAGCTCTTCACCTGTTGCTGCTTGAGCTTGTTGATAAAATAGGCCTGCTTTGGATCACCCAGCGGCAGCTTGTCAATATCCGGTACAACAAAATATTCATCCTTGGTGAGCAGGTTCTCCAAGGTCTCGCTGCAGAGCATGTTTTCACATTCCTCGATCGTCGAATCGTAAAGCAGATGACTGTACAGCTGTTTTTCGACAATCCGTAAGTTGTACTCGTTCCTGACCTTTTCAAAGGAGGTCAATCCGATGCGCAGATCATTTATTTTATAAATCGACCTGAAAATGCTTTCTATTTCTGCCAGCTGGACAGCACTTTTTTCGCGCAGCAGATTGCTTTTGAAGCTTGACTCAGCATTTTCAATGGTCGCATCAAAAAGCGTCATAATGGAAAAGCCTTTCAGGATCCAGCTCTGCTCGGGAAATTTGGACTTCCATAGGGCAATATCCGAAAAGTTATCGACCAGTTCGGTAATATCTTCAGCCGTAAGATCGAGCGCCTGTTCTGTCGGAAGGACATCGATAAAATCGGCATTGAATAAGACGCGGTAATGATGGATGATATTATTCTTATCTGGAATATCCAAGAAGAGGGGGGCATCCATGGCATCCACCTTAAAGCCGTAATACTGGCTGATGATAACGCAGCAATTGAGAATATAATAGGTATCGGGCGAGATATCACGAAGACTAAATTCATAGTGATCGCCGGCATCCGCTAATATTTTTTCCAGTCTTGCGGTATGGTTGAACGTATAGAGATGGAAGGGAATGGTAACGGCCTTGATCTCATTATGTGTCAGTGAGCTCGGGAACAGGTCGGCCAGCAGCACCTTGATAATAGGCTCATAGCGCAGAAGGTCTTCTGCTTTTTCGATCCCATCAATAAGTTCGGGGTATTTGCTGATTTCTTCCAGTAGCGATCGGGCATAACTGGCCTGAAAGCCAACCGGCGATAGGGCCGCTGCTTCAAAGGATGGTATAATATTATGAAAAGCGATCAGGGTTTTAAACGGACTGGAATCAAAGGCGAAGTTAAACTGCATAATGGTTGTTCCCGACTAAATTAGATTATTGCTGGAAGATGTACAAAAATATAAAATAATCGGCGAAAAGAAAACCCAAAGCGGACGGATAAAAACACTGCAATGACATTGACGCCATTGAACTGTGTTTGCAAATAATGTTGCATGCTTCGAAAACTACAGTGCAAGAATATGAACGAACTGATGCGGTTTCAGCTGTTTTTGTAGTGCGTATTACTTACATTTTTTGATTTTTTCTTTTAACCTTTTGCTTGCAGTTCTGATGTTCTCCTTTTCCCAAAAGTCAGGGGGATCAATTCCTTTACGAGAAAAGCTGCTAACTTTTCTTTTTCAAGAAATTCTGTATTTCGATCGACCTGCATGATGCCGACCAGATTTGATTTGGGCATTTCAGCAGTCGCGGTAAGGTTATCTGCAGATTGCAAAACAGTTCCGTTTATGTGGGTATCGTCAGCATCAAAATAGATAACGGTCTTCCTTGCCAACGTATCCGATTTGCCCATTAACGATTTGGTGAGTATGACTTTTCTATCGGAATTAAAGATTTGTGATTTAATCGAAAGTGTATCGGATTTTCCATACTGGGTAAGTTGCTGGCCCTGTATGTGCTTAAGATTGCATAGTAAAAATAGGACAATGATCAATAGAGGTTTTATTGTATTCATCTTGTATTTTTTAATAATCCAAATTTTATATAAATCTAAGAGTGATTAATCCAATAAATAGATCTTCTTTTCTTTTAAGTTGAATCCGAGCTTTTTGCCCAGCCAATTGATGCTGGTCTTTCCTTCATAGATCAATCCTTCAACAAATGAGACCGTAGGAGTCTCTACTTTTGAGAAAGAATTGGAGACAGATGAAATTCTTCCTTTGTAATATTTTGTTTTTATCTCGGGATTAAACTCACTAGCTCTCGCCGTTATTTCCAGTTTGGACGGATCCAATCCCAAGATAGGGATAAACCGATCGCTAAACCAAAATGAATCATCGCCAGCTCCTGAATCCAATAAAATGTTGATCCTGTACTTGTCGTTTAGATATACTTCCGTGGTGATATCAAGAGATCGATCGGCATTGGTCGTCAGTTGTATCTGAATAATTTTCTCACTTTTTAGTTTTTCCTTCGGAAAAATAAGCTGTTTCTTTGTGTAGTCTATTATAAACTCAGTGTCGTAAAGCATTGGAAGGGAAATTAGGCCATTAATACCGGCCAATTTCATGTCGAATGTTGAAAACGGAATATCATTAAACTCTTTACCATTGAATTTAATGGTAGAGGATCTGTAAATAGGGATTGTCATTTTTTCACCTGTTGCGCGAAATGCCGTGAGAAAATTATAGCTTTCATTTTTTTTCAGGTCTTTGGCAAAATCTTCAAAAAAAAGATTAATCCCCCCGCCTGTATCGAAGATAAAATTTCCTTTCTTTCCTTCGATTTCAGCTTCTACTACAATATGACCGGAGGCTAATAGTTGTAATGGAAGGCTTTGGCCCAAGGTGGTAAATGGTAAGATTATGATGGCGATTATGCTTAAATAAAATTGCCTCGTTAATACGGTTTTATACATGTCGGAGTGATTTTAGATTTAAAGATGAAATGGTCATTTTTAATCGCTTTTGCCAGAATAGCTAAGCGAATCTTTATTTCAATATAAAGATAAATAAAATTGCTTATAGTTTCATCATCTACCTTTAAAACTGGACTGTTACTTATCAGGTAATAAAGACAGCTGTCGACACACTTTCAATTTCTATCAGCATCAATTCAAAAATTCCAGCTTGTTCATTACGGTCGGAACACGAGACAAGAAAATGTTTTTTCTTTCGTTGGTATTAATCCACTCCCTGGGTATGCATGGGGATCTTATAGATAGCTGTTGATGCGGTTATAAATAAAACCGTACGATCTTCACCTCCAAAACAGACATTGGATGTCCATGGTTCATTTACTTCAATATGGCCAATCAGCAGGCCCGTCGGACTATAAATAAAGACGCCTTTGCCCGTTAGGTAAATATTTCCTTGATGATCCAATGTCATCCCGTCAGATCCTTTATCGATAAGCGCTGTCTGTCCGCTGAGCTTGCCGTCAGATTCAATGGTATACCTGTACGTTTTATTCCGTTCGATATCTGCGACATAAAGGTATCTTCCATCGGGCGAGCCGACAATGCCGTTCGGTTTGCTGACATCATCAGCTACTACGATGGGTTTCTTCGCTTTTCCTGGAGGAAGGTAGTAGACTTTCTGCCCCGCTATTTCTGGCTTTTTCCGGGTCCAATAATCGCGCAGATAAAAGGGGTCTGTAAAGTAGATGCCACCTTTCTTGTCTGCCCAAAGATCATTTGGACCATTCAGTTTCTTTCCATCGACAGCTGTCAGCAGGACGGTAACCTGACCATCTTTGCTGATTGACCAGATTTCGTTCTTTTCGTCGGCACAGGCAAGGAGCTGCCCCTGATGGTTAAAGTACAATCCATTTGCGCGGCCTGCAGAATCTTTAAAAAGCGCAAGTTGCCCTTTGGTGCTATATTTCCAGATTTTGTTGTTGGGCTGGTCGGTAAAATAGATGTCCCCGGCCTTGTCCACTGCCGGCCCTTCGGTAAAGGCAAACTGTCGGGCTATTAATTTTAAGCTGTCCTGATGAAACAACTGTGCGCTGAGATCTAAGCCATTTAAGGAGAAGAGTACGGACAGCAGGAGTGTAGGCCAGTGCCTGCGAGAATGAGCTGAATGGAACATATCAACTAATTTATCAATTTTCTGGCAATAAATAATTTTCTTGGGCTATACCACCTGGCCTTTGTAATATTTCTTTCTTAACCAAAAAGCTACATTGACCAAGGCAATCAATGCAGGCACTTCCACGAGTGGACCGATAACACCGGCAAATGCCTGGCCACTGTTGATGCCGAAGACGCCAATAGCAACTGCAATAGCCAACTCAAAATTATTACCGGAAGCTGTAAAAGAAATGGCTGCATTTTTGGAATAATCTGCGCCCATTCGTTTACCGATAAAAAAGCTCACCAGGAACATAATGGCAAAATAGATCACCAAAGGAATCGCAATTCTGACAACGTCCATAGGAATCTGAACGATCAGTTCGCCTTTCAGGCTGAACATGACTACAATTGTAAATAATAATGCGATTAAGGTGATGGGAGAGATCAGCGGTACAAATTTGCTTTGGAACCATTCTTCTCCATTTAACTTAATCAGGCCATAACGGCTGATTATGCCCATTGCAAAGGGAATGCCCAAATAAATTCCGACACTTTCCGCAATCTGACCGATCGAAATATTGACATCAAGACCTTTCATCCCAAATACTGGGGGCAGAACGGTGATAAAGATATAAGCATAGACGCTGTACAATAAAACCTGAAAAATGCTATTGAGGGCGATGAGTCCAGCGGCATACTCGCGGTTTCCTTCTGCCAGCTCATTCCATACAACGACCATTGCAATGCAGCGGGCTAGCCCGATAAGAATAAGGCCGATCATATATTCGGGGTAGTCCCGCAGAAATACAATAGCTAGGATAAACATTAAAATAGGCCCTATGATCCAGTTCAGGAGTAGGGAGGCCCCCAGTATCTTTGTGTCCTTAAATACCTTGCCCATATTTTCATATTTCACCTTGGCAAGTGGTGGATACATCATCAGTATCAGGCCAATGGCAAGTGGAATATTGGTGGTGCCACTTGAGAAAGAATTGATAAAATCAGACGAAGACGGGAAAAGGAATCCAATAGATACTCCGATTGCCATCGCCAGGAAAATCCATAAGGTAAGGTATCGGTCGAGGAAACTCAATTTTTTCCTTTCATGTGCTGGGGCGCAGTTGTTGGCTGACATATTTTTTTGTTAGTGGGATGTTTATTTATCGAGATTTTCCGCTACAAATTCAGCATTGTATGTTTTGATAAGATCACGTACCCTTCTGAATTCATTCATAACTTCTTCCTCCGTCCCGGTAGCTTTTGCCGGGTCTGGGAAATTGTAATGTAGTTTTTTAGCCCTTGAAGGAAAATATGGACAACTCTCTTTGGCATTATCACAGACCGTAATTACATAGTCAAAGTCTATTGCCGCATACTCATTGACATGATTAGAGGTGTGGGATGAGATATCAATGCCGGCTTCAGCCATAACCTGAATGGCTTTAGGGTTAACACCATGCGTTTCTATGCCGGCGCTATAAACCTCGGCTCGGCTACCTGCGAAATGTCTTAAAAATCCTTCTGCAATTTGGCTGCGGCAACTGTTGCCGGTGCAGAGTACCAATATTTTTTCCATTTTTTAAGTTCTTGATTAGCAGCAGCCGCCACCAGGTTTACAAACGGGGCCATCAGCAGCCAGATTAACCATTTCCAGCTTTACAGGTTCGGCTTTGGCAACGGGGGCGCAGCATTCTTCTCCAGCTGACGTGGTGCCACAACTTCCTCCGCGGTTAATGGCTTTGCACTGGGTATAATCTGGAGTAAGGTTAACGATTAAATCTTGTCCGGACACGGTAAAATTACCCGGATACATTTGGCGTGTATCGAACTGCGAGTTGCCAAATTCAATTTTTACAATAGCATTGGGATTAAGCGGTAATTTCTTTTCAACGATATCCACGATAGACATCGCTTTACTTGCTTGCATTGCACGGCCTTCTTCTGTTTCCCTTGGTTCCCATAGTTGGACAATGATTTCAGTCCAGGAGTTCATTACGCCACCACAATCGACGGATACGATCGGAGCCTGTTTGATTTCTGTGATATGGTAGGAGGGATCTACCCATTTACCTGCTGCATATTCAAATTGTAAAATTTGATTCGGGTTTTGCTGGAGCTGCGTTTTAAACGTTTCCCAGTTGATAAATTCGGAGTTGTTCATGCTATATTGCAATTTAACGATTAATTGATATAAATTTTTTTAGCAACAGTTTGTGTTCTCTTTATAAGAGTCAAAGAAAGCTGCCAGGTTTGTTTTCAATAATTTCCAGGCTTTCGGTTCAATGCAATAGCATACCCGTACACCCTCAATGGTGCCCTGGATAATACCCGCATTCTTCAATTCTTTAAGGTGCTGGGAAATTGTTGGCTGTGCCAATCCTAGTTCCTCAACCAGATCACCACAGATACACGAATTTGCATGGATGATGGATTGAAGGATCGCAATACGGGCAGGATGGCCCAACGCTTTGAGCATTGTGGCGAGCTGATTCTGCTCTTCTGTGAATATTTCTGTCTTAGTAAGTCCCATAATATTATTGCAATATTACGATTAATTTTTCTAAAATCCCAAATTGTAAACATAAAAATTATGCTACGATGATATTAAGGATCAGTTTCAAAACCTGTGGACTACGCAAATAATTTGGTCAATCTGAACAGGAAGAAATTGATGTCACCTACACCTCTAAACTGACTTCTGAAAGCTTTTATCTTTGCATTGAAAGATTCTGCTGAAGCATTTGTACTCTTGTTGTCGAAGTAGTTCAATATTTTTTTGTGATGGATATTTATGGTTCTGGAGACGGTGTTGAATGACTTGAAGCCGGCCTGTTCCACTTTATCCGCCCATTTTGCCAACCTTGTAAAGGCGTAGATCTTATCTATGGTGGTGTTGAATATCCAAGAGAGTTCTTGGGATAGCCTGTACGCCTTTTCAATATCGGGATATCGCTCAAAGAGTACAGCAGCCCTTTCTCTTTGCTCGTAAGTCCATTTATGTTCACTTTTATAAAGCAGGTATCGGCTTCTTGCAAGTAACTGTTTGATGGTTTCACTGTTGGATAGGACTTCCGGAAAATAGGTTTCCTTATTCTTTCGTGCTTGGTCAATTGCTTGATTTTCATCGTCAATGGCCTGCCAGCGGTGCTTTATCCTTATTTCCTGAAGCGCTTCGTTAGCAAGTTGCTGAACATGGAAACGGTCTATTACCTGAACAGCATTGGGAAAGCATCTTTTGGCTATCAATCCCATATTACCGGCTAAATCAAGCGTTATCTCTTGAACTTTATTTCGTAATCTCTGTGGGATCTTTTGAAGGATCGGGATAATGTTCTCTGATTTTGTCCCGTTCAGTATGGCTACAATGGTCCCTTTTTTGCCCCGTGCTTCTTTATTGGTGACAACGGTATAGAGCTCGCCATGGGATAGGCAGGTCTCGTCAATAGAAAGATGGCCGCTGACATTCTGTGGGAAGGTCAATCCATCTCGCGCATTTTCGCGATGCTCCCAATCCTGGAAACCGCTCAGTTTATTGCGGTAGTATCTCCTTAGTTTACTGGCTGATATCCCATAGAATGAACTGATGGTCTGAATGCTATGAGCCTGGTTGTCCGCTGATACCTTTTAAAAAAGCTGCGAAATCCTGTGTGATGCGCGTCCCTTTGGCTACTAGTTCCCAATTTCTGTAGACTACTTTATCGGTATCCTGGTTGAGCCACCTGCGGCGCTTGACATGAAGATAGACCTGCATGCCACGGATAGGAAAATCTTGAAGGGTAACGGGTTCGAAAAACCCCTTGGAAATCAACTTCTGGCCTTGATATTCTTCAGGTGTATTATTGAGTTCCTCCAGAAAGATATCCAGTCTTTTTTCTTCTTTGGAATAGTGGGTCATCTCAAAATAATCGGAAACTCCTTCGGGAATAATTAAGGGCATTAACGCGTTAAAAGATTCGTGCATCTGTATAAATATCAAAGCACAAATATCTAATTATTTTTTATCCCCTCCACAACTTTTGTACATGATCCGATATTAATCGAAGTATTGCGCTCAAATCGAACTCGAAATGGCCTAATATCAACTTTTGGAGCAAAGGGTTATATTGGTGTAAAAAAAAAGAGACAACCGATACTCGGCGTCTCTTTTTGTACCTAGGGCGGGAATCGAACCCGCACTCCCTTAACGGGAACAGGATTTTAAGTCCTGCGTGTCTACCAGTTCCACCACCTAGGCAGGTGAGCGAAAAACGAGATTCGAACTCGCGACCCCAACCTTGGCAAGGTTGTGCTCTACCAGCTGAGCTATTTTCGCATTGGAATTATTATTCTTTCAATCTGTCAGAACCTTGCGTTCTTCCCTTTTGGTGGTGCCAGCTGGATTCGAACCAGCGACACAAGGATTTTCAGTCCTTTGCTCTACCAACTGAGCTATGGCACCTTTTCAATTAAGCTGTTTGCCTTATTGATGATGCAAATATAGACGGATTATTTGAATTACGAAAGCTAAAAGCGCTTTTTTTTGCGTTTAAACGCCAACCTGCTGATTTTTAAGGAAAAAAAATAAGGGGCTATTCGTGTAGAATAGCCCCTCTATAGGATATTGGTCGAGTTGATTAAGACAATTTACCAACTTCTAATACCAAGTCAACGATTTTGTTTGAATATCCCCATTCGTTGTCATACCAAGATACAACTTTAACGAAGTTATCATTCAATGAAATTCCTGCTTTTGCATCGAAGATTGATGTACGTGCATCACCTAAGAAATCTGAAGAAACAACTTCGTCTTCAGTATAACCTAAGATACCTTTCAATTCGCCTTCAGAAGCTTCTTTCATTGCAGTTTTGATTTCTTCGTATGAAGCACCTTTGTTCAAACGTACTGTTAAGTCAACAACTGAAACGTCTGCTGTAGGAACGCGCAATGACATACCGGTCAATTTACCTTTCAATTCTGGAAGAACCAAACCTACTGCTTTAGCAGCACCTGTAGATGAAGGGATGATATTTTGGTATGCACCGCGACCACCTCTCCAGTCTTTTACTGAAGGACCGTCTACAGTTTTTTGTGTTGCTGTAACCGCGTGTACTGTTGTCATCAAACCTTCAACGATACCAAATTTATCGTTTAATACTTTAGCGATAGGTGCTAAACAGTTTGTTGTACATGAAGCGTTTGAAACGATGTGTTGATCAGCTTTCAATTCTTTGTGGTTTACACCCATTACGAAAGTAGGGGTGTCGTCTTTCGCTGGAGCAGACATCACTACTTTTTTAGCACCTGCATCGATGTGTTTTTGAGCCAACTCTTGCGTCAAGAAGAAACCTGTAGATTCGATGATTACTTCAGCACCTACTTCATTCCATTTCAAGTTTGCCGGATCTTTCTCAGCTGTAACACGGATAGTTTTTCCGTTAACAACCAAATTACCGTCTTTTACTTCTACAGAACCGTCAAATTTGCCATGTGTTGAATCATATTTCAACATATAAGCCATATAATCTGGTTCAACTAAGTCATTGATACCAACAATTTCAATTTCTGGACGATTGATAGCCGCTCTAAATGCTAAACGACCAATACGGCCAAATCCGTTAATTCCAATTTTCATATTCTTAATTTTTATTGATATAATATTTAATTAAATTATGTATCGGTTCTTTTATAACAGTACCAATACTGATATTAAATTCGTCTGTGGCAACTTCCCGAAGCAAGTGCTCATAATTAAACGCTACTGAACCCGTAAAGTTTACGTCACTGTCCGGATATTCTTTCATTAAGGGCTTGATGTAGGTTTTTATAAACGTACGAAGCCCATTTTTAACCAATTGACTAATGAATAGATGATCTTTATTTTCGAGGACAAAGTCTGTAAATGAATTCAGAAAATTTGTCGGTTGTGGGGAAATATACACCCTTTCCAAAATGGTTTTCTTATCGATGTTAAATTCTCTTTCCAGTTTGTCCCGCAGATCAACAGGTAAGGTATCCGTCATGTAATGTTTGAGCAGCTGCTGGCTATTCCAGTTTGTCGCCCCCTCATCGGCCAGAATATAACCTAGACCATAGTTATTGTCAATAATTTTTTTCCCTGTATAATAAGCTGCATTTGATCCACTCCCAATGATGCCAATAATTCCTCTTTCGTCGCCGAAAGTGGAAATTGCCGAAGCAATGACATCATGATCAACCCGTACGCGCGCATTGACGAAAAAACGTTCGAGGACGTTTTTTATTTTATCTTTACGTTCCTTCGAGGAAGATCCCGCTCCGAAAAAATAGATCCGTCTGATTTTTTCGGCGTTGTTGATCAGGTTGGTGTTTTTATGCAAATGCTGTAGTATGGAGCGCTCATCTTGAAGATAAGGATTGATCCCGTTCATGCGGAACCCCGTAGTGATCCGCCCCTTGTCGGCCAATCTCCAGTCTGAAAATCGAGATCCACTATATACTACTGCTATCATGTCTGTTCAAATTACGATTATAAAATCTCAGCCATTTCCAATAAATCAGGGCTAAGTTTAATTTCCTTATTGCTGATTGCTTCTTCAATTGGAGTTGTCTTGATTTCATTACCACGAAGCCCAACAGTAACTCGTGTGTTTCCGGCCAATAATTCATTGACCGCAGCAAAGCCCAATCTACTCGCAAGCACGCGGTCGAAACTCGTCGGAGAACCACCCCGTTGCAAATGCCCTAATATACTAACTTTCGTGTCGTAATGATCAAACTTTTCTTTTACTTTTTTTGCGACATAATAAGCACCACCATTTTGGTCGCCCTCTGCAACAATAACTATAGATGACGATTTCTTCTTAATGGCACCGTCTTCTAAATGACGGATTAGATCGTCAATGGCCGTTTCTTTCTCTGGAAGTAAAATGGCTTCGGCTCCGCCAGCAATACCGGCATTTAAGGCGATACAGCCTGAATCACGGCCCATCACTTCAACAAAGAAAAGACGTTCATGTGACGCCGCTGTATCTCTGATTTTATCAATCGCTTCGATGACAGTATTGTTGGCTGTATCGTAACCAATCGTATAATCAGAACCGTAAAGGTCGTTATCTATTGTACCAGGTATACCTATAATAGGTATCTCAAATTCTTTGGAGAAAAAATTAGCCCCTGTAAAGGTACCGTCACCACCAATAACCACCAAGGCATCCACACCGGCAGCGATCAGATTGTCATAGCCTTTTCGACGGCCTTCCGGCGTCTTAAACTCCATGCAACGTGCTGTTTTTAAGATCGTACCACCACGTTGTATAATATTGCTGACCGAACGCGTATCCATTTCAATGAAATTTGCGTCGATCAAACCTTGGTATCCTTGATAAATACCCGTTACTTGCAATCCTTTATGTAATGCTGTTCGAACGACAGCACGAATACAGGCATTCATGCCAGGAGCATCACCTCCCGACGTCAATACACCTATTTTTTTAATTTCTTTTATCACACGCTATATTTTAGGTTTTACGAATATAAGATTTTTATAGTGTATATTCTACACTTTGAATAAATTTTTCAATATTTTTTTGCGCATCACGTTTAGGAAGCGTATAATTGTTACAGATAACCCGATGATTAGTAACCGCTAAATTTAGCTCAGTATATTGCACATAAATAAATTTAGAAGTTTTGTATAGTAATTTTACCGTTGACTGTGTCATATTAGGCTTTCACGAAGGAGAATTAAAAGTTCTTTTGGCCGAAAGAAATGAATATCCTTTTAAGGATTGGTGGGCATTGCCAGGTTTTTTCGTGGATAATGACGAAGAGATGGAAGATGCCGTAAAACGAATTTTGTATGAGAATACAGGTTTGAAAGATGTATTTATGGATCAACTGCATTCCTTTGCCGGATTAAAACGACATCCAAAGGGGCGCATTCTGACGGTGGCCTATTACGCCCTCGTACAGCTGGACAATACCAAATTGAAAACCAAACCTGTTACAAACTATATGAAACAGGCGAAGTGGTTCCCCGTTCGGAATGTACCTGAACTGGCCTTTGACCATAAGCAGATTTTGGACCTCTGTCTGGAGCGGTTGCAGCGCCGCCTCGCCTATAAGCCGATTGCTTTCGAGCTGCTGCCTGAAAAATTTACGCTCACCCAGCTACAGCTGGTGTATGAGGGAATTTTGAATAAACCACTCGATAAACGCAATTTTAGAAAGAAAATGCAGAATTATGGCTTTCTAAAAGAGCTCGATGAAGTGCAGACTGGAGTAGCCTATCGTGCAGCAAGGCTCTATAAATTGGATAAACGAAAGTTTTTAAAACATTTTCAGAACACGGTCGCATTCTAACAGATCTGTTCGTATAATAAAAGGCAAACTCTCGAGTTTGCCTTTTTTTTCTGAAAGTGTCTGATCTTACTGGCCAGAAAGAACCTTCAGTTTGCTTTCATTGCTGTTGGTGTCTGCGAAGTCATGAAGGTTTTGTTGTCAGGTTAATATCAAAATTATTACAATTTCAAAATTTATTTTGCCCAACATGTTACTTTTTATATTTTTGAACAATTTTTGATAAAAGTCAGAAAGTAGAAAGGAGTTTTTTGAAGAATGGAAGATAGAAAAGATCAAATCATTCATGCGGCGATAAGACGCTTTATGCATTACGGTTTTAGTAAGACTACGATGAATGAAATTGCGGAGGATATAAAAATTACCAAAGCGAATTTGTATTACTATTATTCGGAAAAGAATGCACTTATACGGGATGTGATTGTGCGTTTGACGGATGAATATAGGGAAGAGGAGGAGAAGATGGTGGCTGTGCACGTGGGCACCACTTACGAGCTGATCATGAAAATACTGGAGCTGCGCGATGCATTTGTCCGGAAATACTATATGTTGCACATGAATGAAAACCTGGAATGGATCAAGGGACTTTCCATGCAGGATTTTTTTCAATGTCTGCACGACCGAGATGTGAAGGCCTTGTTTGAGATTCTTCAGATCGGTGCCGAAAAAGGTGAAATTGATGGGGAGCACTTATATGAAACGGCGGAAATCTATGTGAAATTGATGAAGAGTTTATCCCTGATGTGCAATATCTCGGATATCATTTCGGGGATTCCAAATCAGGATCGTTTTGATGAAGTGTTGCAGAAACAAAAGCTAGCTACCAAGCTGTTTTTTAATGGTATAAATAAAAAGTAGATATAAAATTAGGACAAATAAATTAGGAATGAAAACAATCAGAATACTAGCCAGCCTTTTATTAGGTACGATGGTTTTCCAGAGTCATGCACAGCAACAATTGAGTTTAAGTGATGCGATTAAATTTGCTTTGCAGAACAAGGCTGATGCGAAAAAGGCAGGTCTCGATGTCGTAAATGCCGAACATAAAATTGCGGAAGTTAAATCGGGTGCATTACCACAGGTCAATTTTAACGGTGGTATCACTTACAATCCAATGATTCAAAAGGTCGCTTTACCAGGAGAGCTTGTGGGCCAACCGGGAACCACAGTAATGGCTGCTTTTGGACAAAAATGGCAATCGACAAATTCGATAAGCTTAAACCAACAGCTATTTAATCAAACTGTATTTACTGGACTGAAAGCTGCCAAGACGACACGCGAATTTTATGTGATCAACAAAACATTGACCGATGAGCAATTGATCGAAAAGGTGGCCAATAGTTATTATGATGTTTATCAATCCAAATTGCAGTTAAAAACGGTTGACAATAACTTGGAAAGTACCACCAAAACTAGGGATGTCATCGAAGGACTTTTTAAGAATGGGTTAGCGAAGAAAATTGACCTTGACCGTACAAATGTAGCCGTTACAAATTTGAAAGCTTCTCGCCAGCAGCTGATTAATGCCGTTGAATTAAAAGAGAATGCACTAAAATTTGTCATTGGTATGCAGATGTCGGAGCAGATTGTTATGCCGGCGTCTACGTTTGAAACAGTTGCTCTGGATGCCATATATGACCCACTTGATGTGTCCAGTAGAACGGAGATCCAGGTGCTCACTAAACAAAATGAATTACTAGAGTTGAACAAAAAAGCTGAAGCATCCAAATACTACCCCACTTTATCTTTGACTGCGAATTACGGTCGTCAGGGTTTGGGACCTGTTTTCCCAATCTTTTCGAAAGCTGAAGGTGTAAATTGGTCGGCATTTTCAGGAATTGGTCTTAATTTGACGGTTCCTATTTTCAATGGTTTCCTCACACGTTCTAAAGTTCGTCAGGCACAGATCGATATCGATAAGTTGCAGGTTGATATCGCGGATACAAAATTAGCACTGAACCTGGCAGCAGAAAACTCCAAGGTTCAGATTAAAAATTCTTTGTTAACAATTGAGGCAAACCGTAAAAACGTGGATTTGGCCAAATCGGTGCTGGACGATACCAATAATAATTACAAAAATGGTCTAGCGACATTGACTGATCTTTTGGATGCGGAAAATGCCTATGCAGATGCTCAGAATAATTTAAATACCTCTTTGCTTGATTATAAAATTGCTGAAGTGCAGTTGATCAAAGCAAATGGAAACCTTAAATCACTAATTAAAGAATAAACGACTAATACAATATGAAACGCGGAATTATTACCTTACTTATTATTGCTGCTGGTCTAGCAGGAATATTTTTTGTGTTAAATAAAAATAAAAAGAAAAATGAGGCCGAAACTGCAGAAGTAGCAAAGAAAAATGTGGCTATTGCAGTGCGTATCGATACGGCAAAAGTATCTTCCATGGACTTACGTTATACGGCTAACGGAACATTTTCTCCGAAACAGGAAGTAACTGTTTCGGCTGAAACTGCCGGCCGGGTAGTGAAAGTATTGGTTGATGAAGGTTCTCATGTGAGCGCCGGACAGACTTTGGCGATCATCGAGGGCGATAAACTGAATGTGAACGTAGCGAATGCGCAGGCTGCATTTACCAATGCGCAGGCCGCTCTGCATCGCTTTGAAAGTGCCTTCTCTACAGGTGGTGTAACCAAACAACAGTTAGACCAGGTGAAATTGCAATTTGAGAATGCGAAAAATAACTTAAAAGCGTCTAAATTAAATGCTGGCGATGTAACCATCAAAACTTCGGTTTCGGGTATCGTCAATTCACGTAAAATCGAACCGGGTACTTACCTAAATGTGGGCGCTGCAGCATTCGATATTGTCAATGTCGCCACCTTGAAATTGCGTGTCAATGTAGACGAAAAGAATGTGGCTACCTTAAGGATCGGTCAATCTGTTGATGTGACAGCGAGTGTATATGCAGATCAACGCTTTACAGGTAAAGTAACTTTTATTGCTCCTAAATCGGATGGTAGCTTAAACTTCCCAGTGGAAATCGAGGTAAATAATGCATCGAACCAATTGCGTGCTGGTATGTACGGTACAGCCATCTTCGGTGAAGGTGTTGCTAGCAATACGTTGATCGTACCTCGTAATGCCTTTGTGGGTAGCGTGAGCGACAACAAGATCTTTGTGCTGAAAAACGGTAAAGCCATCGAAACAAACGTCAAATCAGGTAGAAACTTTGGTGATTACATCGAGATCTTAGGTGGTTTGCAAAATGGGGATCAGGTGATTGTTTCGGGGCAGATCAATCTATTTGACCAAAGCCCTGTAGAGATTATTAAATAGAGCATACTGTAATCGGTAGCAGATGGAACCTCGGTTGCATAGCTATTAAAAATAAATTATTCGAATGAAAATTACCGAAATATCGATAAAACGCCCCAGTATAATTATCGTATTATTTATAATACTGACATTAGGCGGGTTGTTTTCTTATACGCGATTGGGCTATGAATTGGTCCCTAAATTTGAAATTAACGTCATTACGGTACAGACGGTCTATCCGGGAGCTTCGCCCGCAGAGGTGGAGAGTTCGGTGACCAAAAAAATAGAGGATGCTATTTCATCCTTGGAAAGTATCAAAAAGGTGGAGTCGACTTCGCTGGAAGGGGTATCGATTGTCATGATTACCCTCAACAACGGTGCGGATGTCAACTTCCTGCTTACGGATGCTCAACGGAAAATCAATGCCGTGATCAACGATCTGCCGGATGATGTAAAGACACCTTCACTCTCCAAATTCTCCCTGGATGATGTGGCCATCATGAGTTTGGCCGTCACGTCCAATTTATCGGAAAAAGAACTCTACGATCTTTTGGACAATAAAATCCAACCGGTCTTTGCGCGGATCAATGGTGTTGCCAAAGTGGACCTGATCGGTGGTGAGGAACGTGAAATCCAGATCTCTGTAGACCCGAAGAAAATTGAAGGTTATGGACTGACAATTTCGCAGGTACAGCAAATTGTAGCATCATCCAATCTCGATTTCCCGACAGGTAACGTCAGTACTCGTGATAATCGGACAACCATCCGTCTTTCGGGTAAAGTAACTTCGATTGAGGAGCTGCGTAACCTCCCGATCACAACGCCGGCAGGGGTGCAGATTTATCTGCGCGATATCGCCGATGTGCGGGATGGTATCAAAGAGATTGAAAAAGTAGCTCGCCTGGACCGTCAGAATACAATCTTATTGCAGGTCTTTAAACAGTCCGATGCAAATGCGGTAGCGGTGTCCGAAGCGGTCAAGAAAACCATTGCGGTACACGATAAAGACGGAAAAGTAATTTCTGGTGTAGAGAAGGATTATGCGGCACAGAATATTAAAATTCTGGTGGCCAATGACTCTTCAGAATTTACCTTGAATGCAGCCGATAACGTGATCCATGACTTAATGATTGCCATTGCATTGGTGGGCTTTATCATGTTGTTCTTCTTACAAAGTTTACGTAATGCGGCGATTACCATGGTGGCGATTCCTTTATCTTTGATCGCTACCTTTATTGGCTTGCTTTTGATGGGCTATACCTTAAACTTGATGTCTTTACTCGGTTTATCCCTGGTAGTAGGTATTCTTGTGGATGACGCGATCGTTGTTATCGAGAATATTCACCGCCACATGGAGATGGGTAAAAACAAGGTGCGTGCGGCCTATGATGGTGCTTCGGAAATCGGATTTACCGTAACGGCGATCACCTTGGTTATCGTGGTAGTGTTCCTGCCGATCGCAATGTCTACGGGTTTGGTGGCCAATATCCTGGCACAATTCTGTGTGACGGTAATCATCTCGACTTTATTATCCTTATTGGTGTCATTTACGGTAGTGCCTTGGTTATACTCGCGTTTCGGCAAATTGGAGCACTTGAGCAAAACTTCTTTCTTTGGTCGTATTATTCATGGTTTTGAAAGCGGTTTGAACAGCTTTACACATTGGGTTGCTGGATTGTTGACCTGGGCTTTAAAGAACGTCGGTACGAAATTGGCTACGTTGTTTTTGGCAATCGGTTTACTTGTTGCATCGTTTTTTTTGGTCGGTATGGGGTATATTGGTTCGGACTTCTTCCCGAGTATCGACCGTAAGGAGTTTTTCATCCAGTTGGAACTCGATAAAGATGCTTCCCTGGAGAAGACCAACTTGTTGACGCAAAAAGCGGAGGCTTACATTAAATCGAAACCTGATGTCAAAGAAATTATTACGACAGTGGGGCAGTCTTCGGACGGTATGGCTTCAACAACGGGTTCGCGTTATAAATCGGAGATCCACGTGATCCTCGACAAGGAAAATTTTGAGGGTAACTCACAGGTGTATTCAGCGACGCTGAAGCGTGAACTGGAAAATAAACTGATCGGTGCAAAAATCAAAACCGTCAATGTGGGTATCATGGGAGCGGAGCAGGCACCATTGAAGCTGACCATTATCGGTGCTTCTGTCGAAGATGCACAGGAATTTGCAGAGAAGGCGGCAGATCAATTACGTAAGATTCCTGGGGCTGCGGGTGTCAAATTGACTTCTGAAGCGGGTAACCCTGAGATCAATGTGAAGATCGACCGTAATAAAATGACCTCTTTGGGACTGAATGTCTCTACTGTGGGTATGACAATGCAGACGGCATTTTCAGGAAATACGGATAACAAATACAGAGCGGGTGATAACGAGTACGATATCAATATCCGCTATGCGGAAAATGGTCGTGCCAATATCGACAACGTACGTGATCTGAAATTTATCAATAATCAGGGTGCCTCTATTTCTTTGGATCAATTTGCCAATGTAACTTTTGGTTCGGGACCTACGTTGTTGGAACGTCGCGACAAGTCGCCGGCAGTATCCATTCAGGGACAGGCAATCGGTAGACCAATGGGTACCGTAGCGCAAGAGTGGCAGGCACAGTTTGAAAAACTGCCGCGTAAACCGGGTATCGTCTTTATCTGGGGTGGTAATATGGAAAACCAAACCGAAGGTTTTGGTACTTTGGGTATTGCCTTATTGGCATCTATTATCCTAGTATACTTGGTAATGGTTGCTTTATACGATAGTTTTATCACACCATTTGTGGTCTTGTTCTCGATTCCATTGTCGTTTATCGGAGCCCTATTGTTCTTGGCGCTGGGAAATCAGACCTTGAATATCTTTACGATTTTGGGTATCATCATGTTGATTGGTCTGGTGGCCAAAAATGCGATCATGCTGGTTGACTTTGCCAACCATCGTAAGGAAGCTGGCGATAATACACACGATGCGTTGGTGGCAGCCAATCACGCGCGTCTTCGTCCGATTTTGATGACGACAATTGCCATGGTATTTGGTATGATTCCTATCGCAATCGCTACTGGAGACGGTGCCGATATGAATAGAGGTCTTGCGATCGTTATCATTGGTGGTTTGTTATCTTCTTTATTTTTAACCCTGGTTGTTGTACCAGTGGTGTACTCCATTTTTGACAGTCTTCAACGTCGTTTTGGAAAGAAAGAAAAGACAAATTATGAAGCCTTGATGAAGGAAGATTATGACCATGTCGACGTGGCAGAACACTAAAAAATAATATATTTTACAATAGAAAAAGGCGGCTAATGAAACATTAGCCGCCTTTTTTGTGTTAATTTTAGGTTAATCAATCGATTGCGTAAAATTTTTTATTACATTGCGGCGCATTAACAAAATATACACTTAAAATTGAGACATACATGTGTGGAATTGTAGGATACACAGGTTATCGTCAGGCGTATGGTATCGTCATTGACGGATTACAAAAGTTAGAATACCGTGGTTATGACAGTGCTGGAGTGGCATTGCATAAAGGTGAGCAGATCGATGTTTACAAAAAAACAGGTAAAGTTGCAAACTTGGAGGAGTTTGTATACGACAAAGATCTACAGTCGACCACAGGGATAGGCCACACCCGTTGGGCTACCCATGGTGAACCTTCTGATCGGAATGCACATCCGCATTATTCCAATAGCGGACGTATTGCGATGATTCATAATGGCATCATTGAAAACTATGCTTCCTTAAAATCAGAATTAATCAATAAAGGTTATACATTTAAAAGTGATACCGATACAGAGGTTCTGGTCAACTTTATCGAAGAGATCCAATTGCAGAACGAATGCTCTTTAGAAGAAGCTATTCGTATTGCTTTGAAACGGGTTGTAGGGGCCTATGTGATCCTTGTATTGGAGGCAGGTCATCCGGATCGTATTATTGCAGCGCGTAAAGGAAGTCCTTTGGTGATTGGTATCGGTAAAAATGAGCATTTTTTGGGTTCAGATGCTTCCCCGATGCTAGCATACACCAAAGAAGTTGTTTACATCAATGACTACGAACTGGCCATTATCACTCCGGAGGAGTTGATCCTTAAAAATCTGGGTAATGAGCGCATCACACCTTATGTCCAAAAATTGGATCTGGAGTTGTCGGCTATTGAAAAAGGTGGCTTTGATCACTTTATGTTGAAAGAGATCTTCGAGCAACCGCAAACGATCTTTGACTCCATGCGTGGACGTCTGGATCTGCAATCCCATCAGATTACATTGAGTGGCATTGAAAAATTTGCGAATGAGATCAGCAATACCAATCGCATTGTTATTGTTGCCTGTGGTACGAGCTGGCATGCTGGACTTATTGCAGAATATGTTATTGAGGAATTATGCCGTATTAATGTAGAAGTTGAATATGCGTCGGAATTCCGCTACCGTAATCCGGTTATTCATCCGGGGGATGTTATCTTGGCAATTTCCCAAAGTGGTGAAACGGCTGATACATTGGTTGCATTGGAAAATGCAAAAAAACAAGGCGCTATCATATTGGGTGTTGTCAATGTTGTCGGATCTTCTATCGCCCGACTTTCGGATGCAGGTGCCTATACACATGCTGGACCAGAAATCGGCGTAGCAAGTACAAAAGCATTTACAGCACAGTTGACTGTATTGAACCTGATTGCCTTAAAGATTGCTTCTTTGAGAGGTTCGATCAGCGAAGGACGTTATCAAAAACTTGCACAGGAATTAAACGAGGTGCCTGAAAAGGTCGAGTGGATTTTGGATACGCAGGTTGATAAAATCAAAGCCATTGCCAAAAAGTACAAAGATGCCCGAGACTTTCTTTTCTTGGGTAGGGGGTATAATTTCCCGGTTGCCCTGGAAGGTGCGCTTAAACTCAAGGAAATTTCCTATATCCATGCAGAAGGTTATCCTGCAGCAGAAATGAAGCATGGACCTATCGCATTGGTTGACGAGAACTTGCCGGTTGTTTTTATTGCTACAAAAGATGCTTATCACGAGAAGATAGTTTCAAATATTCAGGAGATCAAAGCGCGTAAAGGAAAGATTATATCGGTGGTTACCAAAGGCGATGCTGTTTCGGAAAATCTATCGGATGATTTTATGGAAATTCCGGAGGCCGATGAGATCATTGCTCCATTGATTTCGGTTGTACCATTACAATTGTTATCGTATTATATTGGTGTAGAGCTAGGCTTGGATGTGGACAAACCACGTAACCTGGCGAAGTCGGTAACTGTAGAGTAAGGAGGCCGATGAGTGTATTGAAAAAGAAACCTTTGGAACGGCTGGGCTATGGATTTATCCCAGATGAGTTTATTCCAGCAGAACAGGACGAATATACCCTGCGCTTTCAGCAAAACCCGCGTAATGACTACCGTGATTTGACGGAAACGGAGGTTCAACAGTTGATTAACAATGGAAACTGGTCCAGCGACTGGTCCAAGGTCAAAGTATCGGCAGTCTTTGATCCGAATCAGGTTCAGCACTGTAAATTCTATGGTCTGGTCCGTATCGGCAATTTGAGTCCGAGTTACCTGGATTACCGCAATTTGCAGCTGCCCATTGGCCTGTATCATTCGACGATCATCAGTTCGGACTTTGGCGACGATGTTGCTGTCCACCATGTGGGTTACTTGTCCTACTTTATTGTTGGTAATGAAGTGCTGTTGAGCCAGATCAAGGAAATGGAGACCGGCAGTACAGCCAAATTCGGTAATGGTATTCTCCGTGATGGTGAAGAGTCAGAAAAACGGATCGAGTTGGAGCTCTGCAACGAAAATGGTGCCCGCTCAGTTTATCCTTTTGATGGTATGCAGGCTGCAGATGTGTACCTGTGGACCCGCAATCGACATGATCATGCTCTACAGCAACGATTTGGAGAACTGACTGATCAGAAATTTGGAGGTCAACGGGGCTATTACAGCCAGATTGGCGACCGTTGCGTCATCAAAAATACGTTAACGATCAAGAATGTCAAGATCGGGACTGATGCTTATATCAAAGGGGTCAGCAAGCTGAAAAATGTTACCGTCAATTCCTCGCAGGAATCGTATACGCAGATCGGTGAAGGCTGTGAGCTTGTTAATGGAATTATTGGCTATGGCTGTCGTATATTTTACGGCGTTAAAGCTGTACGTTTTATCCTGGCATCCTATTCGCAGTTGAAATATGGCGCGCGTCTGATCAACTCTTATTTGGGCGACAACTCGACAATTTCCTGTTGTGAAGTGTTAAATTCCTTGATTTTTCCAGCGCATGAACAGCACCATAACAACTCGTTTTTATGTGCGGCATTGGTGATGGGCCAAAGTAATATGGCTGCTGGAGCAACCGTAGGATCCAATCACAACTCCAGAGCTGCGGATGGTGAAATTATTGCGGGACGTGGTTTTTGGCCTGGGCTCTGTGTGAGCCTAAAACATAACTCCAGATTTGCATCGTATTGCCTTATCGTAAAAGGGGATTTTCTGCATGAACTGGATATCAAGTTGCCTTTTACCTTAGTGAGCAATGACGTACAACATGATCAACTGGTCTTGATTCCGGGGTATTGGTTTATGTACAATATGTATGCTTTGGTACGGAATGCCAATAAGTATGCGGCGCGAGACAATCGACATTTCAAAAACCAATATTTTGAATACGATATGTTGGCACCGGATACGGTGAACGAGATGTTCGAAGGGATGGATATGCTGGCCTTGGCTGTGGCAGATAGTCTCCACACTGCAGTTGGGAAGGATAAGCACGAACGTATTGTTGTCGGCCGGGCACTGCTTGCCAACAACATGGACCTGAAAGATCAGACAATTGTGCTGCAAGGAGCCGAAAATTCACGCAGACCGACTGTTATTCAGAAGGTTGGCGAGGCTTATCATTTATATCGTTCGTTTATTAAATACTATGGTGTACTGCACCTGATGGATGCCCTCGAGGAAGGCCTGTCACTGCAGGATATTATTGGAGCCTTATCGGGTAGATCGCGTACGAGCTGGGAAAATATAGGTGGACAGCTGATCGAAAGCAATACCCTGCAAACTTTCCTAGATGACGTCAAATCAAAAAAAATAGATTCATGGGATGATATTCATGAATTCTATCATGATAAAAGTAAAGCATACCCCTTAGATAAACGTGAACATGCACTCTTGTCTTTAATAGAAGTCTTAAATTTGGAAGGTATGGTTTTATCAACAGATAAAGTTGTATCTTTGTTGGATCAGGCGCTTGGACACCGGATCTGGATTGGTGAACAGATTTATAAATCCCGTGCCAAAGACTACAATAATCAGTTCAAAAACATGGTTTATGCCAATGATGAAGAACGTGATATTGTGGTAGGAAAATTGGAGGAGAATTCTTTTATCAATCAACAACAAAAAGAATTAGAGATATTTAAGATAAGGGTTGCTAATTTGAAAGGGCAATTTTAAAAGAAAGGCTTCCGCTCGGAAGCCTTTTCTTTTTTTTGTGAATCACGTATTAGCGGTCTTGACTGTTGGTAATGTCCCAAAAGTGGCGTTGTAGATTCTTTTTCTGCGATAGCCAGAAGCGGTCAAACTTTGATTTCTTCCAGCGCTGTGAAGCGCATCGCAGGTCCTTAGTCGTTGATCTTATCAAGTGGTTTGCGTTTATTATCTTTGATTTGCTTAAAGTGGCTTGGCGTCAATCCGGTTACTTTTTTGAATTGATTGCTTAAATAAGCAACACTGGAGTAATTGAGTTTATAGGCAATTTCACTCAAGGTAAGTTCATCGTAAACCAATAACTCTTTGACATATTCAATTTTCTGGCCGATGAAGTATTTTTCGATGGTTATGCCTTCAACATCCGAAAAAAGATTGGAGATGTAGTTGTAATCATGGTGCACCTTCGTGCTGATGATTTCGGAAAGATTAAGGGTGGTATCGTTATGTTGATTACGGATAAGATCCAATACGACATGTTTTACTTGTTCGATGATGACGGTTCTTTTATCGTCAATGAGTTCAAAACCAAGTGCCGAAAAATTTGAGGCAAGTTGCTTGCTCTCCGCTTTGGTCAGCTCTTCTTCAATCTCAACCTGCCCCAAAGAAATATGCTTAACATGGAGATTGAGCTTAGCCAATTCATTTTCAACAACCATAATGCATCTATTGCATACCATATTCTTTATTGCAAGTTTCATATATAAATTATTACTGATTTGTGTCTGCATCCTATGGTTTCATGAATGCTTCGCATGTTGTCTTTTAGAGGTCCTAAGGAATATCCTGTTGATTTTATGTAGGTATATTTAATTCTTGGATGCCCTGCATGCTGTGATGCGGTCATCGGTATTTGTGCTTATCACATTGGATATTCCATCGGAATTATTTTAAATACAAGTTACTAATGTAAACTCAAAAATCGATAATTTATTAGACATGGAGTTGTAATATTTAGGGTTTATCTTGTAGTATTTTGAAAACCGTGTGTGGAAAAAAAGGACGGAATGGCTAATCGGCCAGCGGATGAGCGTAATGGGCGTAATGGGCGGGCCATTCGGCGCTTTGGCCTTGAGGTCGTTAGGGGTGTGTTCCAGCCAAGAGTTGTTTTAGTTAAGTCTTTATTCCAGTTAGGGTTTTATTTCAATAGCTGCACCCATGGGAACAGCATCAAAAAGTTCGTCAATCTCTGCATTTGTAAGTGCCATACAACCGAAAGTCCAGTCCATGTGGCGCTGCAATTTACCAATAAAGCCTAGTCCGTTTCGAAGTCCGTGGATCTTGATGTCGCCACCGGCCTCTTTTCCTAAACTTTTGGCGTGGGCAATATCCTGTTCATTTGGGTAGGAGACCCCCAGGTTTTTGTGATAGCTGCTATATTGATTTTTATCGTTGATCGTGTAAAGCCCTTCGGGTGTTTTTAAATCGCCTTCAAATTCTTTGGCGCCCACAGGTTGGCCGCCCAATGAAATACGGTAAGATTTTAGGAGCTTTCCCTTACTATAGGCCAATAGTGTTCTTTTTGATTTATAGACGATAAGCTTGTCTACTTTGGCATGCTGATCCAACGTTGGTTCTGGATAAAGATTATAGCCTATCAGGCCCAGGCAAAGTAAGATGACGAGGCTGATTACTGTTTTTAAAACTATTCGACGATTTCTTGGTCGCTTCATCTTGGAGATTGTTAGCTAATGGATAAAACGTTTAGACCGAGTGCCTAACCTAGGGCCCTGCACTCGGCCTACTCATGTATTTTGATGCTGCAGCTTAGAATTCGCGGTCAACATCTTTGTCGCCACGTCCCGAGAGGTTCACAATAGCGATTTTGTTTTTGTCTTTTAGCAATTTCACCGCAAGGGCAACAGCATGGGATGATTCAATGGCCGGAATAATACCTTCCAGTCGGGAAAGTAGCTTGTAGGCTTCAATCGCTTCTGCATCTGTCACGGGGTGATAGTTTGCACGATTGCTATCTTTTAGCTGGGCATGTTGTGGCGATATCCCTGGGTAATCAAGGCCTGCAGACACCGAGGTTGACGGGATCGGGTTGCCCTCATCATCGACCAAACAGTACGAAAAGGTTCCCTGGAATACGGTTGGTTTGCCAAAAGAAAGTGTCGCAGCTGTTTTTGGATAAGTTCCGGTTCCACCGCCTTCGCCACCATGAATTTCGACCTCATGATCATCGAGAAAACCCGAAAATAAGCCAATGGCATTTGATCCGCCACCTACACAGGCGAAGATGCTGTCTGGAAGGCGCCCTTCCTGATCAAGTATCTGCTGGCGTGCTTCCTTACCAATAACGCTTTGAAAATAGCCGACCATTTTTGGATAGGGGTGCGGGCCGACGTGCGATCCCAGTAGGTAATAAGATGTTGGATTTTCAACGTAATACATCAAGGCCGCATCGACGGCATCTTTCAATGTACGGCTACCTAAGTTGGTCGTTACAACTTCGGCGCCCAACAATTCCATGCGTTTGACGTTCAGGGCCTGGCGTGCAGCGTCGATTTCGCCCATAAATACTTTACATGGTATGTTTAACAATGCTGCCGCTGTTGCTGTTGCAACACCGTGTTGACCGGCGCCAGTTTCGGCAATGATCTCTGTTGCTCCCATTTGTTTAGCCAAAAGAATTTGACCGATACAGTTGTTTATCTTGTGGGAACCTGTATGGTTTAAATCTTCCCGCTTTAAATAGATTTTGGAACCTACGTGTTCGCTTAAATTCTTCGCGTAATATAAAGGTGAGGGGCGACCGACATAATGTTTTAAGATCGCAATAAACTCTTTCTGGAATTCTTCTTTTTGGACATGACTATCGAAAAAAGCAGCCAGTTTATTCAATTGCTCTTCCAATACCGGTGGGATGTAAGATCCGCCAAATTCTCCATATTGACCATTGTATTGAAGCATCTTCTCATTTGCTTCGACAGATGCAGCTTGTGTTAGACTCATTTTAGGCTTATGTTTCTTGTTGTAAAAAGATATATTATTTATTGAAGCCTAATATAGTAATCTTTGCAGGTATAGAAAAAAAACAAGGCATCTTTTCTAGAAAAGATGCCTGTAAAATCTTGTATTTGCAAACAAGGATATATTGCAGCCTGTTTTAAGCTTTGGTTTTCCGGAAGATAAAGTAGAAGCCCACCAGGATAAAAGGTATACTCAGTAATTGGCCCATGTTTAAAGCCATACTTTGCTCGAAAGCTTCCTGGTCAATTTTAAAATGTTCCAAGACCATGCGTGCACCAAATAATAGGACCATGAATATGCCAAATAATTGGCCTTTTTGGCGATTGGGATTTGATTTGAATAGGGAACCAATGATAATAAAGATCAAAATATAGGCGATTGCTTCATAAAGCTGCCCAGGGTGGCGTGGTACATTGTCTACACGTTCGAACACGATAGCCCAGGGTAGATCTGTAGGTGTGCCAATAATTTCGGAATTGAAGAAATTTCCGATACGGATAAGTGCACCGGCAATAGGGACTACAACGACCAATCGGTCCGCTAACCACAAGAAGTCGGTTTTTGTTTTTCTGCAGAATAAATAGAGTGCGAGGATAATTCCGATGGCGCCGCCATGGGAAGCCAATCCTGCGAAGCCGGTAATATGAAATCCTGTTTTATCCCATTTGAATGGCAGGAAGATTTCAAGTATATGATCTTTGTAATAGTCAAAATCGTAAAATAGGCAGTGTCCTAATCGTGCTCCGATCAAAGTGCCCAGAAAAATATAAATTGAAAGCTGATCCAACTGTTCCTGTGTGCGGCCTTCCTTTTTGAATATACGCAACATGATCACGTATGAAACAAAAAATGCTAACAACCAGCATAAGGCATAATAGCGAAGGGCAAAAGCGCCAAAGTTGAACATTTCGGGGTCAATATTCCAATGTATTGCACTTAATATTGAATTCATAAATTTTATAGCTTTTTAAATTACTTTGAAGTAAAGATAAGCTTTAATCTCATTTTTTTATTCCTACAATTTGTTTTTAAGCAGAATATCATTGGGCTGCGGATCTAATTCATTCATCGTGAACAAAATATTGTCTTTTGCGGATCCTTTTTACTTAAAGAGGAGCGTATAACCTAAAATAAATTGCGCAAACAATATTTCAAAAAACATTTTTACTTTTGCATTTCATTGAAATTTTCATATTTTGACGAAAGTAAAAAGAAAAGGAAAAGATGGCAGAAAAAAACAAGAAAAAAGAGCCGAAGCACGACGCGGTTGTGACGAAAGATTCGCTTTCATTTTTTGAGAAATATATCAATAATGCTTCTCCTACAGGATTTGAGTGGGAAGGACAGCGCCTGTGGTTGGATTATTTGAAGCCTTATGTTGATGATACATTCGTTGACAACTACGGTACAGCTGTAGGGGTAATCAATCCAAAAGCGGAGTATAAGGTCGTTATAGAGGCTCATGCGGATGAGATTTCTTGGTTTGTCAATTACATTACCAAAGACGGACTGATCTATGTAATACGTAACGGTGGTTCAGATCACCAGATTGCGCCGTCTAAGCGCGTGAATATTCATACGGAAAAGGGCATTGTCAAAGCGGTATTCGGCTGGCCGGCAATTCATACGCGTTCGGGAGAGAAAGAAGAAAATCCTTCGCTGAAAAATATCTTTTTGGACTGTGGCTGTAGTACCAAAGAAGAGGTTGAAGCCTTGGGAATACATGTCGGTTGTGTCATTACATACGAAGATACATTCTCTATCCTTAACGACCGTTATTATGTTGGGCGGGCTATGGACAATCGTGCCGGTGGTTTTATGATCGCTGAGGTTGCTCGTTTGCTAAAAGAGAATAAAAAGAAATTGCCATTTGGATTATATATCGTAAATTCGGTGCAAGAAGAGATTGGTTTACGCGGTGCCGAAATGATTGCAGATCGTATCAAACCGAATGTCGCCATCGTAACCGATGTGACACATGATACGCAAACTCCGATGATCAATAAGATCACGCAGGGCGATCTATTTTCAGGGAAAGGTCCGGTATTGTCCTACGCTCCAGCGGTTCAGATCAATCTGAATAAACTGTTGGTTAAGGTTGCTGAGAAGAATAATATTCCTTTCCAGCGTCAGGCTTCTTCTCGTTTTACAGGAACTGATACGGATGCATTTGCCTATAGCAATGGTGGTGTACCGTCTGCATTGATTTCTTTACCACTCCGTTATATGCACACAACAGTGGAGATGGTGCACAAGGAAGATGTGGATAACGTGATCCGGTTGATCTACGAAACATTATTGAATATTGAGAACGGACAAGATTTTAGAACATTTACAAAGTAGAATTTAAGAATATATTAACTTATCATTAGAATTATTATGGAAAATAACCAAAATCAAAACGAATTGAGCATCGAGTTGACAGAAGAAGTAGCAGAAGGAACCTACTCAAATCTTGCGATTATCACTCACTCTAATACTGAATTTGTGGTTGACTTTATCCGTGTGATGCCAGGAGTGCCAAAAGCAAAAGTGAAATCAAGAATCGTTTTGACTCCAGAGCATGCAAAACGCTTGTTAGGTGCATTGGTTGATAACGTGAACCGTTTCGAAGCATTAAATGGCCCAATTAAAATGGACTTAGGTGTTGCTGAACAACCTCAACAAGGTGGTGATCCTACAGTTGCATTCCCTTTTGGAACGCCACAAGGTCAAGCATAGTTGATTGCAGCTATCATTGAGATATCAAAAGCGCCAATTGAACATTGGCGCTTTTTTTATGATGTTATTTTTAGGAAGCGCCTAACTTTAGCCGCGTAGCTGATTCTTCGAGATTCATCGGCTGATTCTTCTTTTCCATTCTGACCGGCTCTTGGAAGGAATTTTCTAGGCATATTGGCTATGCCTGCGAACTAAAACGGATAAAGTTTGTTATCTATGGATATTGGCGCCTGTAGTCGATGCGCCATACCTGGTATATTACCTGTGGCCAGCCCTTGTGCCTGGCCTTTACTTTTACTAAATTTAGATAACTAATTCAAAAAGGAGATTTATATGGATATTCAAGTGCGGAACTTGACAAAGAAGGATTATGTTGATTTGAAACGATCGATGGAACAGGCTTATGATGGTGCAGGTGAGACCTGGTCAAAGGAAAATATTCAGGATTTGATTGATATATTTCCCGAAGGGCAATTATGTGTGGAGATTGATGGACATGTCGTTGCCTGTGCCTTGTCCATTATCCTGAATTCAAAAAAGAATAATATTTACGATAGCTATTATGAGATTATCGATGATGGTAAGTTTACCAAGCATAGTGATGATGGAGACACCCTTTACGGGATAGAAGTGTTTGTTCATCCGGCACATCGGGCGTTACGTCTCGGCCGGCGTCTCTATGATGCGCGAAAGGAGCTGTGTGAACAGATGAACCTCAAATGTATTGTTGCCGGGGGCCGTATTCCCAATTACCATAACTATGCGGATAAAATGAGTCCGCGGGTTTACATCGAGAAAGTCAAACGCAAGGAGATCTATGATCCGACGCTGACCTTTCAGCTTTCAAATGATTTTCATGTCAAAAAAATACTCAAGCATTATCTGCCTGAAGATGCTGAATCGATGGAGTTTGCTACCCTGTTGGAATGGAATAATATTTATTATGAGTCAGAGACACGGTCCATTTCGACCACCAAGCAGACGATCCGTTTGGGGCTGGTGCAATGGCAGATGCGTTTGTTTGATAATCTGGAGGCATTTTATGATCAGATCGAGTTTTTTGTGGATACCGTGAGTGATTATGGAACAGATTTTATCATGTTTCCGGAATTTTTCAATACGCCACTCATGAGCCCTTATAACGATCTTCCCGAGCGCCTGGCGATGGAAAGGCTTGCGCAGCATACCTCCGAGATTATCGATCGCATTCAACAGTTTGCTGTTTCCTACAACGTCAATATCATTGCAGGGTCGATGCCTTTGATGGAAAACAAAAAGCTCTATAATGTTTCCTACCTCTGTCATCGCAACGGTAAGCTGGATGAGTTTAAAAAAATTCACATCACCCCAAATGAATTTAAATATTATGGTATGGTGGGCGGAAGTGAGGTAAAGGTGTTTGACACCGATTGTGGTAAAGTGGGACTGTTGATCTGTTACGATGTAGAGTTTCCTGAACTGAGCCGTATTTTGGCCGATCAGGGGATGCAGATCCTATTTGTGCCCTTTATGACGGATACCCAAAACGGATACATCCGGGTGCGTACCTGTGCGCAGGCTAGGGCGATAGAAAATGAATGTTATGTGGCTATTGCAGGCTCCGTGGGCAATTTGCCGCGTGTGAATAATATGGATATACAATATTCGCAGTCCGCTGTTTTTACCCCTTCGGACTTTGCTTTTCCCAATAATGCCATTAAAGCTGAGGCGACACCGAATGCCGAGATGGTGCTTATTGCGGACGTTGATCTTTATGCCCTGCGAGACCTACATGAGTACGGTACCGTTAAAGTCAAGAAGGATAGACGGAAGGATTTGTATGAAGTGAAACTTTTGAAGTAAATTTAAATACGCTTTTAATCTCTTAAAATATGATACAAAAAGTCAAATGGGGGACGCTATCCATGGTCTTAATGCTGATGTCATGTCAGTCAAATAAGAAAAGCGATACTGCTCAGGAGGTCCGCACAAATTTTTTTGATGTCTCAGGCATGGATACCACCGTGAATCCAGGAGATAATTTCTTCCAATATGCAAATGGGAGCTGGATGAAAAATACCCAGATCCCGGCTTCTGAAACTGGCTGGGGTTCATTTTATATTCTTGCTGATGAAAACCTGGCAAACCTGAAATCTATTTTGGAAGGTGCGGCGAAGTCTGACAACAAAAAAGGTTCCGATCAGCAAAAGGCCGGCGATTTCTTTGCGAGTGGTATGGATACGGTGACGATTGATAAATTGGGCGCGAAACCAATCGAAGGGGCCATCAAAAAAATCAATGGGTTGAAAAGTATCGATGAATTGATCGCTTATGCTGCGGATGGATTTAAAGAGGGTGATGGTGATCTTTTTACATTTTATGTGGCCGCAGATGACCGGATCAGCACTAAAAATGCATTGCAATTTTTTCAGGGAGGACTCAACCTGCCTGAAGCAAGTTATTACTTAGATCAGGATGACAAAGCGAAGAAAATCCGGGAGGCCTATGTTGCGTATCTGGTAAAATTATTCGGGCTGATCGGCGAAGGGGCAAATGCAAAAAAGTCGGCGGAGGAAGTGCTGCGCTTGGAAACAGAAATTGCCAAATCGCATGCTACACCGGTGGAATTGCGGGATCCCATCAAAAACTACCATAAATTTGCGGTGCAGGAATTTCAGAAACAAACGCCAAACCTCAATTGGAAGGATATTTTGCAACGCTTGGATGTGAAGACCGATACCATTTTGGTACAGCAACCTAAATTTTATCTTGCGCTAAATAATTTGTTGAAATCACAGTCCTTAGCTAGTTGGAAAACAAAACTAAAAGCAGATTTAGCGAATGCTTCTGCGACGGCACTGAGCAAAGGTTTCAGGGATGCAAAGTTTGAATTATTCGGAAAAACCCTAAATGGACAGAAACAGGAGAAAGAGCGTTGGAAGCTGATGGTGAGCTCGGCCGACGAGAACCTTGGCGAGATTGTCGGAAAGTTGTATGTGGATGAGTATTTTAAACCCGAAGCAAAAAAACGAATGCTCGAATTGGTTGACAATTTGCAAAAAGTCTATAAGAGCCGGATTGAGAAATTGGACTGGATGACACCTGAAACCAAAAAGAAAGCGATTGAAAAATTGGAAGCGTTCACCAAAAAAATCGGCTATCCCGAGAAGTGGAAAGATTATAGTGACGTGGAGGTAGCCAAAGATACCTACTATGCCAACTTGCAGTCTGCTGCAAAGCATGCCTATAAAGAAATGGCGGGTAAAATCGGCAAACCGGTTGACAAGGCCGAATGGCTGATGACGACACCTACGGTGAATGCCTATTACAATCCACCATATAATGAAATTGTATTCCCGGCTGGGATCTTGCAGTTCCCATTCTTCGATGCCAACGCGGACGATGCGATCAATTATGGCGCTATCGGTGCCGTTATCGGACACGAGATGACACATGGTTTTGATGATCAGGGGCGTCAATATGATAAAGACGGTAACTTGAACGATTGGTGGACGGCAGTGGATGCGAAACAGTTTACGGAACGCGCCAATCAGGTAGCGAAGTTATATGGTGGTTTTACGCTGTTAGACAATCAACATGTAAACGGTGAGCTTACGCTAGGTGAAAATCTGGCGGACATCGGCGGTTTAAATATTGCCTATGATGCTTTCAAATTAACCAAGCAAGGGCAGGGGCAGGATAAAATTGATGGCTTTACACCAGATCAACGTTTCTTCCTGAGTTTTGCGCAAGTGTGGCGCGTAAAGAGCAGCGATGAGCGTATGCGGTTACGTTTAAAAGTTGATCCACATAGCCCCGAACAATTTCGGGTAAATGGTCCCGTATACAATATGGAGGCCTTCTATAAAGCATTTAATGTACAGCCTACGGCAAAAATGTATGTAGCACCTGAGAAGAGAATTTTGGTTTGGTAAGCGAAAACAGGGGTGAACAGCATTGTCCCGATACGGATTAAGACAATGCTGTTCAACTCATAACGTTTAAATGGAAACGAAAAAGTAAATTTGTCTTTGAATTATGATAAAAACTGATTACTTTTGCCCTTCATTTAATAACACATTTAATTAATTAACAATGTACGCAATAGTAAATATAGCAGGACAGCAATTTAAGGTTGCAAAAGACCAGTTCCTTTTTGTACACCGTTTACAAGGAGATGAAGGCGCTAGTATTGAATTTGACAATGTATTGTTAGCAGAAGACGGTGGTAAATTTACCATTGGTACACCTAGCGTTGCTGGTGCAAAAGTTTCGGCTAAAATTTTGTCTCATTTAAAAGGCGATAAAGTTATCGTTTTCAAGAAAAAACGTCGTAAAGGCTACAAAAAGAAAAACGGTCACCGTCAACAATTTTCTAAAATCCAGATCACTGGTATTACGTTATAATTGAATTTTTAATCAGACAAATAGTCTTAAATTAAGATAAAGAAATGGCACACAAAAAAGGTGCGGGTAGTTCTAAGAACGGCCGTGAGTCACATAGCAAGCGTTTAGGTATCAAAATCTTCGGTGGTCAACAAGCAATCGCTGGTAACATCATCGTACGCCAACGCGGTACACAACACAATCCTGACACAAACGTTGGTATTGGTAAAGACCACACATTGTTCGCTTTAGTAGACGGTAAAGTAGTTTTCCGTAAAAAAGCTAACAATAAATCTTATGTATCTGTAGTTCCTACAGAACAAGCGTAAGGTTTTGCAACAATATTGGAAGGCATCAAGAAATTGATGCCTTTTTTTGTTTGTCTGTTCTCCCATGGATCTACCCTTGGGCAATATGAACGAAATCGGATGCTACTTGCTGCACTTTCGTTGCACAGAGCCACTGTTGGCAATATCGTTGACCCGCAGCGCTGCTGCCCCGCCAATTTATCGGAGTTGGTAATGAGTGCGTTAAGGTTTTGGTTTTATTTAAATTGTTATTTTCTGTTAAATGTAAAGCTTTGGTACAATTTTTATAAAGGATAGGTGTTTTTAAGACAATAGGCGAAACATTCCGGAATACCATTGGATGCAAGCACGATTGAATAAATACTTACATATGAGATACAACAAGTTTGGATATGGTTTGTGTGCCGGGTTATTTGCCTGTTCATTTTATTCCTGTAGTTCGATTTACATGCCTAATGTGCCTTCAGCGCCGATGTTTACAGAAGCTGGGGAGGTATATGTTTCCGGTAATATCAATACAAAGGCTAATGTATCGGCCAACCTGGGGGTAGCCGTAACCGATCATGTAGCTGTCATTGCCAATGGTTCCTATGTGGATAATAAATCCAATATCAAAGACTATGCGCAAAAGATGGGCGAAGCGGGGGTTGGCTATTATACACGCTTTGGTCGGAAAAATAATCGTGTATTTGAGGTTTACGGGGGGTATGGGCTAGGCAATACCAGTGTGGTTGATAAGCGTTCGTCGACGATGGGACAAGCTATTGTGGAAACGAAGGATATGGATTTTGAAAAGGTGTTTGTGCAGGTAAACTTTTCATCGGAGAAAAAGGATGCCCTAAAGTTGTTTGGCAACCGGTACGATATCGATTACGGTACCATCATTCGGTTGAGCAATATGCGGATGAAGAATTTCGCTATTGATGGTCTTCCGGCAGAGAAAGAAGACAATATGCTTATTGAACCTGTATTTTATACAAGGATGGGCTTAGGGAAAGGATGGAAGCTGCAATATACGAACGGTATGGTATTTGGTTTTAAAAGTAATACCTATTTAAAAGCAGGGTACCCATTGTTTACACTGGGAGTTTTATATAAATTTGGAGGAAAATAGGGATTATGAGCAAGAAAATTTTATTTGGATGTTTGGTTCTGCTGGGTTTGTTTATCTCCGGCTGCGGCGTGAATCGACAAAAGGCACAGATCGAGAATTTGGCGAAATGTAAGTTCGATGTGGAATCGGTAGATAGTATTCGGTTGGCCGGAACATCATTGCAACGACTGATCAAGAATAATCAAATCGACCTGGGAGCAGCGCCGAGCCTGGCGTTGGCCTATTTGCGGAAAGATATTCCATTGAATGCAGTTATCCGGCTTAAAATAGACAACCCGACGCTCAAAAAGGCATCCATTAATAAGTTTCAGTATATCATTCTTTATGGTGGACAGCAGCTTGTGGAAGGGATTGTCAATCAATCATTACAAATAGAGCCCGGAGAATCTACCGTAGCCAATGTGCGTATAGCGACCAATATCTATGATTTGTTGAAGAATTCGGACCTGCAGGATTTTTTAATGTCGAGAGATGAGAATAAAAAGGGAATATTTACGTTAAAAGTGAAACCTTCTATCAATATCGCAGGGCAGTCGGTATTCTATCCGGGATATATTACCATCGATAAAGCGGTAAGTCGTAAGATTCTGCTTTAGACAGGGGCATACTGTGATAAGATATTAAGGTTTTCCATGAGAATGGAAAACCTTTTTTATTGATCTTGATTTTCAGGCTAGTTAAGTTAACCTGGATACTTGCCAGCATCTGGCTAAATCGCTATTACGAATGGACTATTATGTTAAGAATTAAACTGTAATAAAAAAGTTATAGATTCAAAGTGTAAAATATACACCTTATTTTATATTTTAGTCTTTAATTACAAACCTAAATATGTTAAAAAGAATCTTTATTCCTGTTTTGTTATTTGCCGGCGTGCACGCTATGGCTCAGAAAGCTTTCGAACCTTATGAACAACCTATTGAAGGGACTAATCTGACGTTCAAAATGCTGGCAATCCCTGGCGGTAGTTTTAAAATGGGAACTACAAGTGGTGGGAAAGAGGATGAAAAACCTGCACACGAGGTGAAGTTGGATCCATTTTGGATGGGCGAGTATGAAGTAACCTGGGATCTGTTTGAGCCATTTCTGTATAAAGATTATGAGATCGCAAAGAGTAAGGACGGTAAAGTATCGAAAGAGATTGATGCCGTTACGCGACCGACCAAACCTTATTTGGATATGACTTTTGGTTTTGGAAAGGAAGGGCACCCGGCCCTAGCGATGACCCATTACAATGCTATTCAATTCTGTAAGTGGCTGTATGTCCGTACCGGTGTATTTTACCGTTTACCAACAGAGGCCGAGTGGGAATATGCAGCTCGAGCAGGTTCAAAGACGACTTATTTTTTCGGTGATCAAGCGACGCCATTAGCAGATTATGCCTGGTTTAAAGATAATGCTGAACAGAAAACACATATTGTAGGACAGAAGAAACCGAATCCTTGGGGCCTTTATGATATTTATGGCAATGTTGCCGAATGGACTTATGATCAATATAAGGTCGATAGTTACAATGAAGGTAAAGGCAAGGTATTGACTAATCCTGTAGTCGTTCCGACAACCCTGTATCCACATGTTGTACGTGGTGGTGCTTTTGACAGTGGTGCCGAGGACATGCGCTCTGCAGCGCGTGGTGCCTCAGATCCCGTATGGAAACAGTTGGATCCACAAATTCCAAAAAGTAACTGGTGGTTTCCGGAAGCCCCATTCGTGGGCATGAGACTAGTCAGGCCCCTCAACCCACCTAGTCACGAAGAGATTATGGCTTATTACGATAAACAGCCAATCAAAGACTTTTAATATAAAATAATCAATATAAAACTGTTATGGAAAATCTAGAAAGAAGAGATTTTATTAAAACTTCTGCTGTAGTTGCTGGGGGCGCTGTGCTGAGCTCAATGCCTTTATCAGGTGCATATGCCGCTGGTTCGGATGTTATCAAAGTTGCCTTAGTGGGCTGTGGGGGCCGCGGAACTGGAGCTACATTTGATGCGCTAAGTTCGGGCATGAACATTAAAGTGGTGGCTCTTGCAGATGCTTTTAAAGATAATTTAGAGAGTACTTATAAAACGCTGAAGGAAAAATGGCAAGATAAGATCGATGTAAGTGACAATCACAAATTTGTGGGGTTCGATGCATATAAAGATGCAATTCAATTGGCGGATGTTGTTATTTTAGCGACTCCTCCAGGATTTAGACCAATGCATTTTGAGGAAGCGATCCGTCAAGGTAAACATGTTTTCATGGAGAAACCGGTTGCTGTTGATATCCCTGGTGTACAGCAGGTCTTACGCGTGGCTGCAGAAGCTAAACGTAAAAAATTGAATGTTGTAGTCGGTTTACAACGCCGTTATCAAACGAATTACCGTGAGGCGATCAAACGTATTCACGAGGGTGCAATCGGTGATGTTACTTCGGGACAAGTTTATTGGAACTCAGGTGGTGTATGGGTGCGTCCGCGTAAGCCAGAGCAAACTGAAATGGAGTACCAAATGCGTAACTGGTATTATTTCAACTGGTTGTGTGGCGATCATATCGTAGAGCAGCACGTACACAATATTGATATCGCCAATTGGGTGAAAGGTGCTTACCCGGTATCGATCCAAGGTACAGGTAGCAGGGCACACCGCACCGGCAAAGAGTATGGTGAAATCTATGATAATTTTGCATTAGAATTGACCTATGCCGACAACAGCGTTGTTTATAGTCAATGTAGACACTTCGAAGGTATACATAACCGTGTAGACGAGCAATTCCAGGCAACAAAAGGACGTGCTTATCTTTCTGCAGGTGGACAGGCAGTATTGTACGACTGGAAAGGAAAGGAAATCTATCGCCATGATGCGAAGGGTAATCCAAACCCTTATCAACAAGAACATAAAGAACTATTTACGGCAATTTCGAAAGGCGAATATAAATTTGATAATGCAGAATATGGTGCTTACAGTACGTTAACAGGTATTATCGGACGTATCGCTTGTTATACCGGTAAGGTAATCAAGTGGGATGAAGCCTTGAAATCGACCATCAAATTGGGACCAGATGTACTTGCTTGGGATGCTAAACCAAAATTACTTCCGGATGCAGAAGGTTTTTACCCAGTAGCGATGCCTGGTCAAAACACCAACTTATATATTTAAGCAATTGGGCCGATGGGATTAAAGTGGAATTTGTGCCTTCTATTTTTTGCTACGATTTGTTGCATTGATGCACAGGCGCAGATACCGGCAACGAAACCCCATAAAATTCGGCTGGAGGGACCCGCGCAGGGTACCCAATTCCATATCACTTACTTCGCTTCCGACAGTCTTGTTAGGCGGTCGGAAGTTGACAGTATCTTAACGGCAATCGATTTGTCGATGTCAATTTACCGCAAAGACTCGAGGATATCCAAGTTCAATACAGATACGGTAATGTCTGTTGTGATGGATAGCCACATGGCTAAGGTGATAAATGCTTCCTTTAAATACCACAAATTATCGAAAGGTCAATTCGATATCACTATTGCCCCGCTGGTCAACCTATGGGGCTTTGGTGCTAATAAGAGCCCGGTGGCCCCGGATTCGGCGACGGTGCTAAAAGCGAAGGAACTGGTGGGAATGCATTACCTGAAGGTCAGCGGCAACCGGCTGATTAAAAAGAAACAGGGGATTAAAATCGATGTTAATGGTATTGCACAGGGGTATACGGTAGACGTCTTGGCCGACTATCTCGAACGTAAGGGAATTGCCAATTATATGGTCGAGGTAGGTGGTGAAATCAGGGCTTTGGGAACTCCGCCAGGTGGGCAGGGCTTTTCCATTGGTATTGTTCAGCCCGATGGTGAAAGTGGGGAGGAATTGATGACTGCTGTTGCGCAGCTCAATGAAGGGGCGCTGACAACAGCCGGCAGTTTCGAAAAGTTTATTCAATACAAAGGGAAAAAATTGGGTCATCATATTGACCCTGTTTCGGGTTTCCCATACATGACCGATATATTGAGTGTCAGCGTCTATGCGAAGACTGCTATGGAAGCGGATGCACTGGATAATTATTTTATGGGCATGGAACCCGAACAAATTAAGACAAAGGCCAAAAAATTGAAAGGTGTGGCGGTTTTTGTCATTTTTAAAAATAAAAATCAGTCCATAGAAACGATTTATTCGGATGGATTTGGTAAATTATTTAAAAATTAATCAATTATAAATAAAATGAAGAGATCGGATTTTATTAAAGGTAGTCTTTTGGCCGCGGGGGCAGGACTAGCTGGACAGACTTTTGCGTCTACAACTCAAAATACAGCAAATACGATGGATAAAGGAAAGACATTCAATTTAAATTATGCTCCCCATCAGGGAATGTTCAAAAATCATGCAGGTGATAGTTTCCTGGATGAAATTCGGTATATGTATGATTTGGGATTCCGTGGAATAGAAGATAATGGCTATTTGGGTAGAACATTGGACGAGCAGCAGAAGATCGGTGATTTATTAGCGAAGTTAGGCATGACCATGGGTGTATTTGTTGTGGATGGCGGACAAAACTGGATGCCTTCTTTAGCGACAGGAAAACAGGAGTATTTGGACAAGTTTGTCGAAACATGCAAGAAGTCTGTCGAAGCTGCCAAGCGTTGTAACGCAAAATGGCTGACTGTGGTACCGGGCTTTTATGAAAGAAAACTGCCTTGGGGTAATCAGTTCAGCAATATCCTTACTGCGATGCGTAAGGGTGCGGAGATCTTTGAACCACATGGTTTGGTGATGGTGTTGGAAACCTTAAGTGATACACCAGATTTGTTTTTGCAGCAAACGCATGAGACCTATGCTTTATGTAAGGCCGTGAATAGTCCATCCTGTAAAATTTTGTATGATATTTATCATATGCAGCGTACCGAAGGAGATTTAATTGCAAATATGAATCGTTGTTGGGATGAAATTGCGTATATTCAAATCGGCGATAATCCAGGTCGTAAAGAACCGACTACGGGCGAGATCAATTATAAAAACGTATTCAAACACATTCATAGTAAAGGATATAAGGGTATCATGGGGATGGAGCATGGTATTTCCAAGCCTGGTAAAGAGGGTGAGGATCGCTTGGTGGCGGCATATCGCGAGGTCGATAGCTTTTTGTAATATTTTAATAGTGTACTATTGACAATTAGATTTAATTTCTTAAATTGAGCAGGTAAAACCAATTAGTAGTATTGTAAAACACCATTTTTTTTATGATTTCATCAACAATAAAATTTAAACTATCCTTTATGATGTTCCTCGAATTTTTTATTTGGGGGGGATGGTTTGTCACATTAGGTACTTTCTTGAGCAAGAATTTGAATGCAACAGAATTTGAAAAGGCCAATGTATTTTCAACACAATCATTGGGAGCGATTATCGCGCCTTTTATTGTCGGAATGATTGCAGACCGTTATTTTAATGCGGAGCGTATTTTGGGTGTTTTACACTTGGTCGGTGCAGTATTAATGTATCAGATGTATAGCGCAACAAACATGTCGACATTTTATCCGTATGTTTTGGCTTATATGATACTTTACATGCCAACATTGGCTTTGACTAGTTCAGTTTCTTTTCGGCAATTGACCAATCCGGAAAAACAATTTTCAGGAATACGTATCTGGGGGACAATTGGTTGGATTGTTGCTGGTTTAGTTATTAGCTATTTTTGGGATGCAAAAGCATCTGAAGGAGCATTAAAAAATACCTTCCTATTATCGGGTGTTGCTTCTTTAGTATTGGGTATATTTTCTTTTGCATTACCTAAAACTCCACCGGTTAAACTGGACGAAACCGAAAAACCGTCCTTTGCATCAATCATTGGTCTGGATGCGATCAAATTGTTGAAAGACAAAAACTTCTTGATCTTTTTCATTTCTTCGGTATTGATCTGTATTCCATTGGCATTTTATTATTCAAATGCAAACCCTTTTCTTTCTGAGATAGGGCTGGAAAATGCTACTGGTAAAATGACAATTGGTCAGGGATCTGAGGTATTGTTCTTGTTGGCACTCCCAATTTTCTTTACAAGATTTGGCTTTAAGAAAACAATTTTGGTCGGTATGTTGGCTTGGGTAATCCGTTACCTGTTATTTGCTTATGGCAATGCAGGTGAATTGTCGTTCATGTTGTTGATCGGTATTGCATTGCACGGTATCTGTTATGACTTTTTCTTTGTTTCGGGACAAATTTATACGGACAGCAAAGCAGGTGTTAAATACAAATCTGCAGCACAGGGCTTGATCACGCTGGCAACATATGGTGTTGGACAGTTGATCGGTTTCTGGGTAGCGGGTTACGTCGGAGACAAATACAAAGCAATGAAAGCAACAGACCTAGCAGGATTCTGGAATCATACCTGGGTTGTACCTGCAATTATCGCAGCTGTTGTATTTTTTATCTTTTTAGCTTTATTTAAGGACGAAAAGATCGACAGTACAAATGCTGCACACTAAACAGAAAAAATAACTATTTAAAAACAAATAATTAGAAGAGAGATGGCAACAAATACTTATGACGCAATTGTAATCGGTTCGGGGATAAGTGGTGGATGGGCTGCGAAAGAATTGACAGAGAAAGGGCTGAAAACAATTATGCTGGAGCGTGGTCGTAACATTGAACACATTAAGGATTACACTGCGCCAAATAAAAATCCATGGGAATGGCCTCATGCTGGCGGTCGTACACAAAAAATGATCGAAGAATATCCGGTTTTGCGTAGAGATTATCCGTTGAATGAGAAGAACCTGGATTTTTGGGTAAATGAAAAGGAGAGTCCATATACAGAGGTAAAACGTTTTGACTGGTACCGTGGGTATCATGTTGGTGGACGTTCTTTAATGTGGGGAAGACAATCTTATCGTTTGGGCGATTTGGATTTTGAAGCTAACTTAAAAGATGGCCACGGTGTGGATTGGCCGATTCGTTATAAGGATATTGCCCCTTGGTATAGTTATGCTGAAAAATTTGCGGGTATCTCCGGAAATAGAGATGGTGTACCATCTTTGCCAGATGGAGATTACATGCCAGCAATGGCGATGAACATTGTTGAAAAAGACCTGGCTGAGCGTTTGAAAAAGCAATATGGTGGTCAACGTCATTTCATCATGGGTAGAACAGCCAACATTACTGTTCCGCATCATGATCGTGTAAATTGTCAATATCAAAATCAATGTTGGTTGGGTTGTAATTTTGGTGCTTATTTCAGTACGCAATCGGCAACTCTTCCTGCAGCACGTAAAACAAACAATCTAACTTTACGTCCTTTTTCTATCGTAACAAAGATTATCTACGATAAAAACACGAAAAAGGCAAAAGGTGTTGAAATTGTTGATGCTGAAACAAACCAAACGTATGAGTTTTTCGCTAAAGTAATTTTTGTTTGTGCATCTGCATTGAACTCGACTTGGGTGTTAATGAATTCAGCTACAGATGTTTGGGAAGGCGGTCTGGGTAGCAGTAGCGGTGAATTGGGCCACAATTTGATGGATCACCATTTCCGTTGTGGTGCCGGAGGTAAAATAGATGGATATTTGGATAGCTATGTATATGGTCGTAGACCAACAGGCTTGTATGTGCCACGTTTTGTAAATGTAGAAGGTGATACCAAAAAACGTGACTATGTACGTGGATTTGGTTACCAGGGTGCTGCAGGTCGTGGACGTTGGTCTGGTGCTGTTGCCGAGATGGAAGTTGGTGGTGCATGGAAAGATGCGATCTGTGAGCCAGGTGACTGGACTGTTGGTTTTACTGCTTTCGGAGAAACCTTGCCATATCACGAAAATAAAATTACACTTGACAAGAGCAAAAAAGATAAATGGGGCTTACCTGTATTATCATTTGACGCTGAGATCAAGGATAATGAATTGAAGATGCGTGGCGACATGCAAAATGAAATGAAGGAAATGTTGGAAAGCATTGGCGTAAAAGATACCTATACGTACGATAACGTATATGGTTTGGGCCAAGGTATCCACGAAATGGGAACTGCCCGCATGGGACGTGATCCAAAAACTTCGGTATTAAATGGTAACAACCAAGTTTGGGATGCATTGAATGTTTTCGTAACGGACGGTGCTTGTATGACTTCTGCAGGTTGTGTCAACCCTTCATTGACGTATATGGCACTTACTGCTCGTGCGGTTGATTTCGCAGTAAGCGAATTGAAAAAAGGTAACATCTAATAGCTAAAGATTGATAACAATGGAAAATAACTCAAATAAGACGAGTAGAAGAGGTTTTATAAAGAGCGCGGCAACAGCTGCTGCGGCTTTTATGATCGTCCCTCGCCATGTATTGGGCGGAAATGGCTTTACAGCTCCAAGTGACAAATTACAAGTAGCAGGTATTGGTGTAGGGGGTAAAGGTTTTAGTGACATCAATGCATTCCATGATTCAGGAAAAGCAGATCTTGCTTTCTTGTGTGATGTGGACGACCGTCGTGCAGCTGGTGCATTGAAACGTTACCCGAAAGCAAAGTATTACAAAGACTACCGTGAGATGTTGGATAAGGAGCACAAACGTATAGAAGCCGTTTCTGTATCAACTCCAGATCATCAACATGCGATTCAGGCACTTGCAGCTATGCAATTGGGTAAACACGTGTACGTTCAAAAACCGTTGACTCACGATGTATGGGAAGCGAGAGCATTGACGCATGCAGCTAAAAAATATAAAGTGGTTACCCAGATGGGAAATCAAGGTGCATCGAATGATGGACCACGTTTTGTACGTGAATGGTACGAAGCAGGTCTGATCGGTGATGTACATACGGTATATTGTTGGACAGATCGTCCGGTATGGCCTTCAGGTATTGCATGGCCAACAGGCAAGGCCGAAGTTCCAAAAGAATTGGATTGGGACCTTTGGTTAGGTACAGCGCCTTATAAAGAGTATGTGGATAAATTGGTGCCTTTCAACTGGCGCGGCTGGTGGGATTATGGTACTGGCGCATTGGGCGATATGGGCTGTCACTTGTTGGAAGTTCCTTTCAGTACCTTGGGATTGACTTATGTACAGGATGTACAGGCAACTGTAGGATCGGTGTATGTGGATGAATTCAAACGTGGATATTTCCCTGAAAGCTGTCCTCCATCGAGCCATGCGACATTAACATTCCCTAAAACACCACGTACCAATGGTCCGGTGACTTTACATTGGATGGATGGTGGTATTCAGCCTGCTCGCCCGGATGAATTAGGTCCAAACGAAATTTTTGGTGATGGTGGTAACGGTATCTTACTTGTAGGTACAAAAGGTAAAATCCTTGCGGATACCTACGGCCAGAATGCACGCTTGTTGCCGACTTCAAGAAAAGAGCAGGTGGCACAGAAATATGCCCGTGTACCAGGACAAGAAGGTGGACACTACGCACAATGGGTTGAAGCTTGTCAGGCTGGATACGGCAAGAAAGAAGTAAGTTCACCTTTTGAAATAGCAGGTCCGTTGACAGAAGCTTTATTAATGGCTAACCTGGCAATCAGAGGTGCTGATTTACGTATTGATGGTAAATACCCTGGACGTAACCTGAAATTGTTGTGGGATAACGATAACATGCGTGTCACCAACTTTGACAACGTCAATCAATATGTAAAACGTAATTACAGACAAGGTTGGGAAATGAAATATAATTTCTAAAATTAAGATATTTAGTAGTATGAATAGAAGAGAAGCATTACAACGAGTTGCCTTAATTTTAGGAGGTACCGTTATCGGCGCTAATTTATTTTTGGAAGGTTGTACACGCTCAGCAACCAAAGATGTGCAAGCATTATTTGAAGCGAAGACAACTGATTTATTAGGTGACTTGGCTGAAGCAATCTTACCAGCTACCGCAACTCCGGGTGCGAAAGAAGCAGGGGTAGGAAGTTTTATCCCAGTCATGGTTCGCGATTGTTATACGGAGAAGCAACAAAAGGCATTTTTAACTGGTTTTGCGAGCTTAGATGATAAGGCAAAAGAGGTGAAAGGAAAACCATTCCTGGAGCTTTCTGCGGAAGACAGAACGGCTGTTGCAGCTGCTTTGGATAAAGAAGCAAACGAGTTTAATAAAAAGCAAGCTGAAGATCAAAAGGATATTCTGGAGAAGAATAAAGAAAAACAAAATCAATTGTATAATTATGTTGAGAACGATCCACCACATTGGTTTACGATGTTCAAACAATTGACATTGACCGGTTTCTTTAACTCGGAGCTGGGTTGTACAAAAGCATTACGTTTTGTGAAGATACCGGGAAAATTTGATGGTAACCTTCCTTACAAAAAAGGCGATAAAGCATTTGCATAAACGATGCGCTATGTAAGATAAAAAGGGAGGCCCGTAGCCTCCCTTTTTTTATTGTTTCGCGTTCTTATCTTGTTTTCCCTTTTTATTTTGTTTCTATGGCCAGCGCAAAATGAATGCGCTGCTGTTTGGTCACTGTCATAAAGTAACCCTGATCTGTCGCATCACCATTAATCTCTACAGTATCATTATAGCGTAATTCACGCAGGTAATTCATCTCTAAGGATCTGATCTGATTGGTCAATACAAGCTCAATGGGCAATCTGTCCATACACCAGTCCAGGTATTTTACATTGTTGGCGTGATTGACAATATCCAGGTCAGAAAGCCTAACGCTATATTCATCAATATTTTTGACGGTCTGGGAAATATCCAATTTTGAAAATGGCTGTTGTGTTGCCGGGCGATCAGGATAGGTGGTAAAATCTTCAGTGGAAATTGCGAGTGTTTCAGAGCTCCTTTTCACGGTATTGATAATAGCCCAATAACTGGTTGCAGTAACAAAGATCTCTCCATTGACTGTAATTTCGAAATTCCGCGTTGAGCGTGCGCCCTCTAATTCTTGAACCCAAGTTTTCACCTTGACATGGTCCATCCATTTGGGCAAGCGTGCAATCTCTATGCGTATGCGGCTAAGTACCCAGGTTTGGTTATGTTTGGCCATTTCTTTAAAACCGAATCCAACAGCATTGGCATGTTCTCCCGCGGTAAGCTGCAGGATATTGGATAAATCGGAGAAACGAATACGGCCGTTAGAATAGCATTGTGTGAAATAAATTTCCCACTCTTTTTCAAAAACAGATTTTTCCATTTACATATTGTTTTGATCAAAAATAGGCAATATGAATGATTTGGGCTATAAATTCAAAATGAAATGACACTATATTTAGATATCTCGTTATAAATGCCTGTTGGGCTTGCTGGTGCCCCTCAAAGCGGAGCAGTGTGTCCAAAGTACAATCGTTTTTTTATTGTAAAATAAATGATAGTTTTCAAGGATTTAATTGATTTTTATCATGGGAATCGGTAGATTTAAATAAGCCAATGGCAGAAAGAGATAAAATAAGATTGGCTTTAAAGCGTTATAAAAGTAGCATAGCGCAAAACAATAATTTACACATTAAATGCTAGTATTATGGTTGGAGAACTAATAGCTAAAGAGGAAATTCCTCAATTTAAATTTATCCCGGCGAGTGAAGATAAGACAGCGACTTTTATGGATAAATTGAAAGGGGCACTTCGGTTGGGAAATGAGTTTAAATCCAAAACTGAAATCGCCTTTGAGACTGATTCCGGACCAAAGCGTATCGAGACCACCGTATGGTCGTTAACCGATAGATATATTCAGATAAAAAGTGGCGTGTTAATACCACTGAAATCTATTATAGCAATAGACTATTAAATAGACAAACGAAAGGCTCCTCATTTAGTTAAGGAGCCTTTCGCTTTTTAAAAATAGATGCTGATGAAAAGCGCTTCAAAATCCTGTTCCTTCATGAAGAGGACCTCTTGAAAAAAGAAATTTCTAATACGTTTCGCCTGTTAATTCTTTTAGGCGTATCTCGGATACCTTCGCATCATATTGTGCTGTATAGCTACGTGTCATTACATTGATGTAGTTTAACTGCGCTGTTCTTACTTCTAAGGTTGTGTTGGTACCGATACGGAATTTATCCATCGTGATGTTTAAATTTTCTTTTGCCAGTTCCTCATTTTTCCGTTCTACATTAGCCAGCTCCATATTGGTGATGTAGGTTTGGAATAGGGTTCTGACCTGAGCCTGGATATCTTGTTTTTGTTGCTGTATCTGTAGCTCGGAGCCTTTAATCTGAAATTTGGCAATCCGTTCGTTTCTATTTTGCAGAAATCCATTGAAAATATTAAGGGAAGCCGATACGCCGTAGGTAAGACCTCTATTTTTGTTTTCTGTCGAGAAACCGAGGGAGGAGTGGGATTCGTTCCAGTTGTACCCACTATTTAGGCCAATTTTTGGATAACGTTCGGCCTTAACTGCTTTTAAGTTGAGCTCGGCCACCCGATTGTTGATGATGGCAAGCTGAATCTGCGGATTTTGTCGATCGGCAATTTCGATCAGATTACCAAGTTTAAGATCTGTATCAAGTTTCATTTCGTCTTCAATTTGAAAATCCAGGCTCAAGTCGCGCGTCATCAGCTGATTGAGGTAAGTTTTGGTATTTTTGAAGCTTTCCTGCTGTCTGAGCAGGTTTGTCTGATCGGTATTCAAATCGACTTTTGCATTCAGGAGGTCAAGCTTGGAGCCTTTTCCGATCTCCAGGCGATTTTCGGCAAGCGTGACACGGTATCTCGATAAGGTGATGGTTGTATCTAGGGCATTTAACAGACGCTTTTGCTGCACCAGATTGTAGTAGGTTGCCATGACTTCGCTGAGCTGGGTAATCACTTGATATTTAATCTCCGCTTCCCCTTGACGTTGTATTTCTTTGAAGCGATCGCGACGGGCGAACATGCCCAATCCATCGAATATCGTCCAGTTTAGGTTGACTCCATACGACATGTTATCATTCTTTGCATTGGAAATCTGTTGTATTTGACCATCTGCTCTGACCTGTCTTGAATTCTGGATGGAGTTACTTCTATTGAACGTTCCAGTTACTGCCGGAAGCATACCAGCGCTTCCCAGACTGGTATTCTCCATATCGATATTATTGTCATTTTTAGCCAAAAGAATCTTGAAGTTATTGCTCAACGTTGTTTTTAGCGCATCTTCCAAGGTCAGTATCTCTTGTGCACGAGCTTGAAACATGATGGAGTAAAGTAATACTAGTAGGATGAAATTTCTCTTCATGTCTTTATTATTCGTAGCTTTTAATGTTATCAAATTCAGGTCTATGCTTTTTTTGTCTTGACCACATGTAATAGATTGCCGGGATAATGAACAAGGTTAGGATAAGGGAGAATATTGTACCACCAACGATAACAACCCCCATACCAATTCTACTCGTTGAAGCAGCTCCAAGTGACATGGCAATCGGTAATGCACCCAAGGCAATGGCTAGACTTGTCATTAAGATCGGTCTGAGGCGTGATTCGGCAGAGTGCATAATGGCCTCAAATTTTTCCATTCCCTCTTCGCGCATCTGGTTGGCAAACTCAACAATCAAGATACCGTTTTTGGTCACGAGACCGATAAGCATAATGGTTCCAATTTGGCTGAATATATTCCAGGTTTGATCAAATAACCATAGACTTATCAGTGCTCCGGCAACGGCCGTGGGGACCGTAAGGATAATGATAAATGGGTCGAGGAAGCTTTCAAATTGAGCTGCTAAGATCAGGTAGATAAGCAACAAAGCAAGCCCAAAGGCAAATAGTGTATTGGAACTACTTTCAACGAAGTCACGTGATTCGCCGCTGAGGTCGGTGGTGAAACTTTGATCGAGTACCTTTTCTTTTATGCGATCCATTGCTGCGATTCCGTCGCTCATACTCATGCCTGGCGCCAAACCGGCTGAAACTGTAGCCGACATGTAACGGTTATTGTGGTAGAGTTGAGGAGGGCTGCTTTCTTCCTTGACGCTTACAACGTTGTCTAACTGGATAAGCTGTCCGAGGTTATTACGCACGTAAATTGACGCAAGGTCCGTAGGTGTGGCTCTACGGTCGTTTTCAACCTGGCCTATGACCTGATATTGTTTTCCATCACGCATAAAATAAGCGAAACGCTGGCCGCTTAGTAATAATTGGAGGGACTGCGAAACGTCAAGTACGGAGACGCCCAGACTGAGGGCTTTCAGACGATCAATTTCGACATGCAGTTCGGGTTTGTTGAACTTCAAGTTGATGTCCGTTGTGGAGAATGCCGGATCGCTATTGACCTCATTCATAAATTCGGGTATCTTTTCCTGAAGTTTTTCAAAATTTTGTGCCTGGATAATGTACTGAACAGGTAATCCACCTCTGCGATTCATGGATATCGTTGGTGTTTGCGAAACATTGACGCGGACACCATCGTATTTTTTTGTCCATTTGGTCAGTTCTTTTGCAATATCATCCTGAGACTTTTTACGTTCACTGGGATCTACCAGTGTCATCCGTATACGTCCGGAGTTGACTGAGCTTGCGCCGAAACCCGGAGAAGTAATGTTTAAACTGATTTTGTTCTCAGGAATGGAATCGTAGACCAATTTGTCCAATTCCTGCATGTATCGGTCCATGTATTCATAAGTGGCACCTTCAGGGCCCGTCACATTGACAGAAATGCTGCTTCTGTCATCATAGGGCGCCGTTTCTTTTTTAATGGAGGAGAAAAGGATGCCAATAATCACAAAACATAGGATCAGAATTGGAAAGCTTATCCATTTGAATTTCATGAATTTTTCCAGCGCATTGGCATAACCTTTATTCATTTTGACGAACATGGGTTCTGTCCAATCGTAAAATTTCGTCTTCTTGTGTCCACCGCCTTTGATCAGATAGGCGTTGAGCATCGGCGTGAGGGTGAGGGAAACAAATGCGGAAACCAATACGGCCGAGGCGATGACGACACCAAACTCCCGGAAAAGCCGTCCCACAAAGCCCTGAAGAAATATAACGGGTAAGAATACGGCTGCAAGTGTGATTGAAATGGAAATAACAGCGAAGAATATTTCCTTAGACCCTTTCAGGGCCGCCTCAATAGGCGACATTCCCTCTTCAACTTTCTTGAAGATATTTTCGGTAACCACGATACCGTCGTCGACAACAAGCCCTGTCGCGAGTACAATAGCGAGCAGCGTCAGTACATTGATGGAAAAACCAAAAATATACATAATAAAGAATGTCGCGATCAAAGACACGGGAATATCCAGAAGAGGTCGTAGGGCTATGCCCCAGTCGCGGAAGAAAAAATAGATAATCAAGGTGACCAGAATGATCGAAATCAGGAGTGTCTCGGCAACTTCCTCAACAGATTTTTTAATGAATGTCGTATTATCAGAAGCGATGTTGAGTATAATATCCTGCGGCAGATCTTCTTTGATCTGATCGAGCATTTTATAGAAATTGTTGGCAATATCGAGGTAATTTGTTCCCGGTTGCGGAATAATGGCAATACCGACCAGCTGTTTACCATTACTGACCATTTTTGTTTCGAGATTTTCAGCATCTATTTCTGCCCGGCCAATGTCGATGAATTTAACAATGCGGCTGCTGTCGGCTTTTAGAATGATATCATTGAATTGCTCGGGTGTGGAAAGATTTCCTACTGTTTTTACGGTAAGCTCAGTGGTGTTGCCGACAATCTTTCCAGAAGGCAATTCAACGTTTTGATTATTCAATGCCGTACGAATATCCGAAGCGGTGATACCATAGGCGGCCATACGGTCGGGGTTGAGCCACAGACGCATGGCATAGCGTTTTTGACCATAGATCTGTGTGCTGCTGACACCGGGGATGGTTTGCAACCTTTCGGAAATCACATTTTCGGCGTAGTCGCTCAGCGAAAGTTTATCGCGCGTCTCACTTTGCAGTGTCAATGTAATAATCGGATCGGAGTCCGCATCGGCTTTGGATACCACCGGCGGGGCATCAATATCCTGTGGCAGGCTTCGCACGGCTTGGGATACTTTATCCCGGACATCATTTGCGGCTTCCTCAAGGTTCTTTTTTAAATCAAACTCAATGGTGATATTACTGGATCCCTGATTGCTCGAAGAAGAGATGTTGCGGATACCATCGATCGAGTTTATGGCCTTTTCTAGCGGCTCGGTAATCTGAGATTCAATGATATCTGGATTGGCGCCGGCATAATTTGTTCTGACGGAAACAATCGCTGGGTCAATAGAGGGGTATTCGCGTACGCCAAGAAAACTAAAACCAATATAGCCAAACAATATGATGGTAATATTGACGACAATAGTTAAAACAGGGCGTTTAATAAAAACTGCAGATAAATTCATGTACAACTAGTTAGCTAATGATACCTTAACTTTTGCTCCATCTTTTAAAGACAGAACGCCCGTGGTTAAAACGGTGTCACCGGCACTGATGCCAGATAGAATGACGATGTCTTTGTCGGTACGCGCACCTGTTTCAACCTTCACTTCCTTGGCAAGGCCATGCTGTAATACAAAGACCTTTTTCCCGTCCTGTACGGGAACAATGGCTTCTGTTGGAATGGATATCGCATCGTTTTCCACTTCAATCGGCACAATCACATTGACAAAGGATCCGACTTTCAATTTGCCCTGATCGTTCGTTGCTCTGGCGCGGACGGTGAGTGTTCTGGTGTTAAGTGATACTTGCGGTTCAACGGCGTAAATGTTTGCTTTTATGACGGTTGGGTCGTTGGCTACGCTGAACTCAATGGGCATGTTTATTTTAACAATATTGCTGTATTTTTCAGGAACTGCAAAAGTAATTTTGACAAGATTGTCCTTCACTAAGTTCGTAATCAGGGTACTGGATGAGACAATGGCACCTACGGAAATATTCCGAAGTCCAATCATGCCACTAAAAGGGGCGCGGATGGTTGTTTTAGATATTTGTGCCTGAATCAACTGGATCTGTGCTAAGGAGGTTTTTAAGGCTGCACTGGCTATATCAAACTCTTCCTGACTGATTGCTCCTTTTTGCAATAGCAGTTTGGCTCGACGTTCATTTTCGGCATTCAGCTGGTTTGTTGTTTGTGCTTGTCTTAATTGCGCCTGAAGTTCAATATCATCAATCTTGATCAAGGGTTCGCCCTGTTTGATGCGCTGCCCTTCGGAGAAATAGATTTTGGTGATTCGACCACTTACTTCACTTCTGATTTCAACCTGCTCTTCTGCGTCAATGCTTCCCGAGAGATTAATGGATCTATCGGCGACGGAAGATTTGGCAATGATAGCCTGTGCGGGGACTGGCATATCTTTTTTCCCATTGGGCTTATCAGCTTCTTTTTTGTCTTTTTTAGCATTTATCAGAAAGTATCCACCTCCGAACACAGCACAAGCCAAAAGGAGGTAAATGATCGATTTTTTATTCATACGGATATAGTCTCTTATGTACTTTTTACATTTAACGGGTAAATATAGGTTTATTATTATGCCAATATCAGTTGTCAAAAGGATTTTACAATACGACCAAAACTTTGCAAATGAACATCGAAATGGACGTAGCGGGAACGATTGGAAATAAAAAAAGCCAGAAATAAGTTTCTAGCTTTATTGTTAACTATTTTTTTGATTTTGTTTTTTGTGCCACTTCTGTTGAAGTCTCATTTTTTACTTTTGGCTTAATGTCTGATTTCGATAGATGTGGTCTTCTTTTTCCAAAAGAGCCATTTGATATTTTTCCTCTTCTGGTTTTGATATCACCTTTTCCCATAGCGTAAAATATTTTGGTTTTAACAAATTATATTGATTACCTAAATATAACACTTTCTTTTCGGATGTTCAACCTGTTCATTATTAAATAATTGGAAAAATACGTTTTTGAATAGCTACATTGAAGTTTTGGTTAATCGTGTCGAAAAATAAATTATTGATGGGCCTGTTTTCGGCGACTAAATAGGGGATTTCCAATATTTTGTTCTTTAACTTGATACGGTAGTAGCCGTATAATAAACCTTTGGTCGTTTGAATTGATTCTATTTTCTGAACGGCTTCTATGTCCTTAAAAATGTTAAAAGCATAATTTTCTCCTTTTAGCTGTTCAATAAAAACCGCATTGGTTTTCGCATTGTACCAGATTTGTTGGCTTTTGAGCTTACTAAAGTGGTTGTTGAACAGAAAGAGATAGCCCAACAAGAAAAAGGCAATCGGAAGCAAGAACAGGACAATTTTTATCTTCATGAACAGCAAAACGGTGATCAAAATGAGGATAACCCCCATAACAGCATTGGAAACGCTCTTCTTTAGATTTGCCTGGATGACTGGCGTTGAAGCTTCAATCAACTGAAAACCTGATTTTAAATTTCTGGACATATCCTCGGTAAACCCAAATAGATTGAATTTTTTGCGTATCATCAGATAAGCAATAAGAACAATAAGCCCAATGATCAAAAACCGCATATTTTTCTTCTAGTATTGTTCGTCTTCGTTCGGGTATTGTACCGCTTTTACTTCGGCCACATAATTTGCTACTGCTGTTGTGATTTGTTCGTGCAAATTAGCGAAATGACGCATAAATTTTGGTTTGAAATCAGCATTCATTCCAAGCATATCGTTAATCACAAGGACTTGTCCATCGCAATCCGGCCCGGCCCCAATACCAACAGTTGGAATCACCAATTTTTCGGTTACTGTTTTAGCTAATTTTGCTGGTATCTTTTCCAGAACAATTGCAAAACAGCCCGCCTCCTGCAAAGCGAGTGTATCTTCGATAAGTTTAGCGGCTTCTTGTTCTTCTTTTGCCCGCACACCAAAATTTCCAAATTTATTGATGGATTGGGGAGTCAAGCCCAGGTGTCCACATACAGGGATGCCTCCGGCAACGATTTTTTTGATGTTTTCGATGATTTCAAGACCTCCTTCTAGTTTCAATGCGTGCGCACCTGATTCTTTCATCATGCGTACAGCGGCATTGTAAGCTTCATTGGCGGAGCCCTGATAAGATCCAAATGGCAAATCTGCTAATACCATGGCACGTTCGGTACCTCTAGCAACGGCAGCGGCATGGTAGATCATATTATCTAGGGTGATAGGCAAGGTAGTTTCGTAGCCAGCGAATACGTTAGCAGCAGAATCTCCAATTAAAATAACGTCAACACCGGCTTGATCGACCATTTTGGCCATGGAGTAATCATAGCTTGTAAGCATAGAAATCTTTTCCTGACGTTCTTTCATGGCTTGCAGCATTGCTGTGCTTACTCGTTTCATTTCTTTGTTTACAGACATCTTAACTTATATTGTGTGTTCAAAAGTAAGCTTTTTATCATACATTGACCAATATTCTGCCTTGTGTTTTGTATTTTTGCAGAATGATACAAAATGAGACTCGTCTATTTAAATTCCCCAAATTTTCAGAATTAATCATCCATGAGGATGAAAATTTGATCGTTATCAATAAACCGCCGTTTGTCGCTTCGTTAGATGAACGTGAGGGAGGGGAGGTCAATATTCTTCGTTTGGCGAAGAAATATCATCCTGATGCACAGGTGTGCCACCGCCTGGATAAAGAGACCTCGGGTATTTTACTAATTGCAAAAAATCCAGAAACATACCGTACAATCTCCATTGCATTTGAAAAAAGAAAAGTGAATAAGATTTATCATGCGGTCATAGGAGGTACACATACTTTTCAGGACTTGCTTGTCGATTTACCCATCTTGAACCAGGGCAATAAAAACGTATCTATTGACCGTGCAAACGGTAAACCGGCCGAGACCATCTTCAATTCGATCAAATACTATAAGAATTATACTTTGGTGGAATGTAAACCTATTACAGGACGTATGCACCAAATCCGTATTCACCTCGCGACACAACATGCCGCTATCGTGGGGGATGATATGTATCGCGGTAAACCTGTGTATTTGTCCCAAATTAAGAAAAGGGGATATACATTGTCCAAAGATGAAGAGGAGCAGCCTATTATGAAACGTTTTGCGCTCCATTCAAAACAGGTTGAATTTGAGTTGAATGGAGTTAAGATGGCTTTTGAGGCACCTTATCCAAAGGATTTTGCGACCTTATTGAAGCTGTTGGATAAGTTCGATGCTTAATACCGGGATTGCCTAATGAGTCCAAAGACAAGAAACATCATCGGAAACGTTGTATTTGTACTGCTCATCGGTTTGTTGATCTGGCCAACAAGTAGAAGTTATTTTCAGCAATTTTTAATGAAACTGGGTTTTTTCAACCCTAAACTGGAGCTTGTTTCAGCTACTAAAGAATCCGACAGGCGGGCTCCAGAGACTTCATTCAATCATGTCTCCTTTGTCAATTCGCGGGAAGAAACAATCAAGGTGGCGGATCTGAAGGGAAAAGTGGTCTTTATTAATTTTTGGGCAACCTGGTGTGCTCCCTGTCGTGCCGAAATGCCTTCGATCAATGTACTCTATGAGCGGTATAAAGATGACCCAAATATGGTGTTTTTAATTGTGGAGATTGAAGGCGACAGGGCTAAGGCTGAGGCTTTCATGAAAGAACAGCAGTTGACCCTGCCAATTAGTTTTCCAAATAGCGATATTCCAAAAGAATGGCTCTCGGGGCCGATTCCATCAACGGTAATATTGGACAAAGCGGGTAAGATCGCGACACGGCATGAAGGTATGGCGGATTATTCAAGTCCGGATGTAGGCAAATTTATGCAAGATTTAATCAATAAATAATTTTTAAGATCTCTAAATATAGTATGACAAGAGCAGAACTTATTCATCAAATAAAAGCGAAACGCTCATTTCTATGTGTCGGACTCGATACAGACCTCACCAAAATCCCGGAGCATCTTTTAGATGATGAGGATCCGATCTATAGCTTCAATAAGGCCATCATAGATGCAACAGCTGATTTATGTGTTGCCTATAAGCCTAATATTGCGTTTTATGAATGTTATGGTATTAAAGGCTGGCAGTCGCTTCAAAGAACCTGGGCAGCGTTGCCAAAGGATTGTTTCAGTATTGCTGACGCAAAAAGGGGCGATATCGGTAATACGTCGGGACGTTATGCGATGGCATTTTTTGATGAAAAGACGTCTGGACTTGGATTTGATAGTATTACTATCGCACCTTATATGGGGAAGGACTCGGTGACACCATTTTTGGATTTTAACGATAAATGGGCAATCGTACTTGCGTTGACATCGAATGAAGGTAGCCTGGACTTTCAAAATTTTGAAAACAAAGAAGGATTGCAATTGTTCGAACAGGTGATCGATAAAGTCAATACTTGGGGTACACCTGACAATTTGATGTATGTGGTCGGAGCAACACGTGGGGAGGGCTTTATTAAAATTAGAGAACATGCACCAGATCATTTTTTATTGGTTCCAGGAGTGGGGGCACAAGGCGGCTCGCTTGAAGATGTTTGTAAATTTGGTATGAACAAAGATTGCGGGCTTTTAGTAAACAGCACAAGGGGAATTATCTATGCCTCAAACGGACGTGATTTCGCTGAAAGGGCACGGGAGGAAGCGCTGATTCTACAGAAAGAAATGGAAGTAGAACTATTAAAAGCAGGCATTATTTCCTGATTTGACATTTAATAATTCATTCGTAATACTTACCTTTGCAGCATGCCAGAAAAAATTATAATTCTAGACTTCGGGTCTCAATACACACAGTTAATCGCTAGACGTGTCAGAGAACTAAATGTGTATTGTGAGATACACCCGTTCAATAAATTGCCAGATTTTGACGATACCGTAAAAGGTGTTATCTTTTCGGGAAGTCCTTATTCTGTTAGACAAGAAGATGCACCGCAAATTGATTTTGTTGCTATTCAGGATCGTTTCCCACTTTTAGGAGTTTGTTACGGAGCGCAATACATTGCTCAAAAATCAGGAGGTGAAGTGTTGCCATCTGAAATTCGTGAATATGGTCGTGCAAATCTGCAGTTTGTCAATAGCGAGAATGAATTATTGGCAGGAGTACCCATTCAATCGCAGGTATGGATGTCACATGGAGACACCATCAAAGAAGTCCCTGCAAATTTTGATATTATTGCAAGTACGGATAAAGTGCGCGTTGCAGCTTATCAAGTAAAAGGCACCCGTACCTATGGTATACAATTCCATCCGGAAGTAACACACAGTACAGATGGTGCTATCTTATTAAAAAACTTCGTTGTAAACATTTGTGGTTGTGCACAGGATTGGACACCAGACGCATTTGTTGAAACAACAGTATCCGCTTTGAAAGAACAATTGGGTGACGATCACGTTATCATGGCTTTGTCAGGGGGCGTAGATTCTACAGTAGCAGCGGTATTGTTGCACCAAGCAATTGGAAAAAATTTACATTGTATTTTCGTAGATCATGGTCTGCTTCGTAAAGATGAATACGAGCAGGTATTGGATTCTTACAAAAATATGGGGTTAAATATTAAAGGAATAAATGCCAAGGATTTATTTTATGGTAGATTAGCTGGAATCTCTGAACCAGAAGAGAAACGCAAAATCATTGGTAATTCATTTATTGATGTTTTTGATGAAGCTGCAAAAGAAATCCAAAAGGAATTACCTGAGGGAATTGAAGCGAAATGGTTGGGACAAGGCACAATTTACCCAGATATTATCGAGTCGGTTTCAGTGAAAGGACCTTCAGCAACAATCAAATCACACCATAACGTTGGTGGTTTACCTGATTTTATGAAATTGAAAGTCGTAGAACCACTTAAAACGTTGTTTAAAGATGAAGTAAGAAGAGTAGGAAAAGCTTTAGAAGTGGATCAGGCAATTTTAGGCAGACATCCCTTCCCTGGACCAGGTTTGGCAATTCGTATTTTAGGTGATATTACGCCTGAGCGTGTACGTATTGTACAAGAGGCTGATGCGATCTTTATCAATAATCTGAAGGAAGCTGGCTGGTACGATAAAGTATGGCAAGCTGGTACAATTTTCTTGCCAGTGCGTTCTGTAGGCGTGATGGGTGACGAGCGTACTTACGAGCATGTTGTTAGCTTACGTGCAGTTGGTTCTCTTGATGGAATGACTGCGGATTGGATACATTTACCATATGACCTGTTGGCAAAAATTTCAAATGAAATTATCAACCATGTGAAAGGAATAAACAGAGTTGTATATGATATCAGTTCAAAACCGCCCGCTACAATTGAGTGGGAATAAAATATGGGTTGCGGCACTTGTAGCATTATGCCTTGCAAGCTGTACAACCAAAAAAAGCACAGTATTGCGTTCGCCTTCCTCTGGTCAAGGCGAACAGCAAACTGCTGTGACTAAACCGGCCGTTGACAAAGAGACGACGATTGCCAAAGTGGGCGATGTGCAAAATGTCAATGGGCACGCCGTGAAGAATAATCGAATAGCACTACTATTGCCATTTGAGTTAAGTGGTATTGCCGGTACAATTACAAAAGAAGATGTGGAGCGTTCTTCCCTGGCACTTGATTTTTATCAGGGGTTTCAGTTGGGCCTTGACAAAATTGCCCAAGAGGGCGCTTTATTTGATTTACAAGTAATTGATTCTCGAGACAATGTTGCCTATAATGCGACCTTGGGGACAGCGGTCAATGTGAAGGATGCCGTACTTGTGGTGGGCCCGGTGTATCCACGTGAGATAAAAAGCTTTGGGCAAACATTTGCAAATAAGAATGTGCTGCAAGTTTCTCCCTTGGCGGCCACTATGGCTTCTGAATTTAGCTTACCTAATTTGGTTTCCATAACACCTTCTATTCGAACACATTCCGAGACATTGGCGAAATATGTTGCTGATCAATACTATACGGGTGATCAAATATTAGTATACGATGCCGGTGACGATGAAAGCAAACAGTTTCTAGTTAATTTTGTTAGCGAAATTTCAAAAGCCAATGCACAGGCAAAAGTGAAAACGGTTTATAATCTTGCTGAACTGGATAATAGTCTTGTCTTGACCGGTTCAAATCATATTGTAAGTGGTACAGCCAATAAGAATCTTGTTAAAGCTTTATTGGATAAGATGGACGAACGCTTTTTGAATCCAGGTAATCAATTTAAGTTGTATGGACATCCAAACATGGCTAAGCTTTCGTATGAGAATTTCGAAAATATGGATTTTTATGGACTTACTATTACTTCTTCCAACTTGGTGAATGAGAGTGATAGTGATACCCGTAAATTTATTGGAAATTATAAATCGGCTTATAAAGTGGACCCGTCTGAATTTTCTTATAAAGGTTATGACGCGGCGTTGTATTTCGGTCGATTGATCCACAAATATGGCGTAGATTATGTTAGCCGAATGACGCAGGATAAGTTTTCGGGATTGAATAGCGATTACAAATTTGAATTTTATCCAAAATGGGGCTATGCCAATAGAGCTTTGGGTATGATGGTTTATCACAACAAAAAATTTGAAAGAAAATAATCTTTGAATGGCTGAATTCAGTGAAAGACGTGTTCATCAGCAAATACGTAATTTTGAGCGGGCAATGGATGGTTTTGAAGCGGATCAACCCTTTTCGCGTTATTTGACTACTTTTTTTAAGCTGAATAAGCAAATGGGATCATCCGATCGCAAGGCTACTTCCCGTTTATGTTATAATTATTTTCGTCTGGGAACGGCAGCTTCGCAGCTGTCACAACAGCGTAGATTGGTGCTTGCGGAATTCCTGTGTGAACACGAAAGCCCCTTGGTGGCTCTTTTTGAGCCTTCGTACAGCGATAAGATCCAGCAACCACTGAAGGACAAAATTGCATTTCTGGAATCAGAAGGCGTTTTTAACCTGAATGACCTCTTTCCATTTACGGATCATATTTCTGATGAGATCGACATGGTACAATTTTTAGAGAGCCAGTTGATACAGCCTTATTTATATATTCGGGTGAAACGCGGCAAGACAAAAGTCGTGTGCGCTATTTTGGATAACAATCAGATTCCTTATTCCATGATTGGCGATCAGACTATTGCCTTGAATAATGGAACATCTTTGCAGCGATTTGATGTGTTGGATGGGATGATAGAAGTGCAGGATCTTTCTTCACAGCGCACGTTGGATTATATGGATCCAGCTGAAAAGGAATCCTGGTGGGATGCGTGCGCAGCTTCAGGTGGCAAATCTCTCTTATTGATGGACGCTTGTCCGACTGTCAATCTTTTGGTATCCGATGTTCGCATGAGTATTCTCCGAAATCTCGATGAACGTTTTGACCGTGCTGGAATAAAGCATTACCGAAAGAAAATACTCGATCTTACCAAGGATACCTTTGCGCTTCTTGGGAGCGAAAGATTTGATGGAGTGTTATTGGATGCGCCTTGTACAGGATCGGGGACTTGGGGGCGTACACCAGAAATGGTTAGACAGTTTCGGGCTGCTAAGATTGGCGAATTCAATGCACTACAAAAAAATATTGCAAGTAATGTAGTAGGACATGTTAAAGTGGGCAAGCCTTTGATTTATATAACCTGCTCCATTTTTAAAGCGGAAAATGAAGATGTTGTCAATTACATTGTGGATAATTTTGGTTTTGAAATCGAACGCATGGACTATTTGAAAGGTTATGAAGAGAAAGCGGATAGTATGTTTGTGGCGCGATTGATTAAAAGGTAATTTTCAGAAGCAATAAAAGCAAAAGGCTATTTTTTCCAATGAAAAAATAGCCTTTTATATTTAGGGATCAATTAATATCAGTCACATTTACTGGGAATAACGAGCACAGGGCAAGTTGATTTGCGAATGACTGACTCGGATACGGAACCAGAAATGAAATGATCAAAGCCAGTCCGTCCATTGGTCCCCATAATAATAAGATCGGCGGACCACTCATGGGATGCCGCCAGAATTTCTTCTTTAATGGATCCAATTCGATTAAAAAGATATACTTCGCCTGCACCTGTAAACTCGCGGCTTATTTTCTCAAGGTATTTTTGTGCATTATCCTGTTCCATTTCCGATACTTCCGGAACAATGATAGGTTGCTGACCTAATAGTGGATCCGCGCCAAAGTTGGCCGGAGAAGTAGGGGGAACAACAGTGACAAGCGCTATAGAGGCTCCAAATACTGCGGCCATTTCTTTGGCATATAGTATCGCCTTCTCTGAGCATGGTTCGTCGTCGACAGCGACGAGTATCCTTTTGAATTTTGAGTTTGTATTGTCCATTTCTACTATAATTAATTTATCTTCGTCATATAATATATAATCACATTTTTGACGATTTTGTTTTGTTTAGCACATGAAATATGGTATTTGTACACTAGCTCTCGTTCCGTTACGTTCAGAACAGGCACACCGCAGTGAAATGGTTTCTCAGGTATTGTTTGGGGAACTTTTTGAGATCCTTGATGAACAGGCCGATTGGACCTCAATACGTCTATTGGAAACGGACTATTTGGGTTGGATTCAAAACGGACAGTTTCAGGAACTAAACGATTTGGATAGGCAACATTATCTGAGTGGAAAACCTACTATCGTTGGACGGGAGGGGGGAGTTCTTTTTACCGATACAACACAATTTCAGCTCTGTCATGGTACCAAGCTTTATCTAAATACAGGGAATACCGTCAATTTATCGCCATTGACATTAACGTATCAAGGTAGTATCAATACCTTTACCAAAGAGCAATTTGAAACCGAGGTGGTGCAATTGGCCTTAAGCTATCAGGACGTTCCTTATTTATGGGGTGGACGTTCACAATGGGGAATTGATTGCTCCGGTTTCTCCCAATTGATTTATAGTTGCTTTGACCTTTCCTTACCTCGCGATGCTTACCAGCAGGCGGAGATGGGGCAGACAGTGGATTTTGTTTCGGAAATACGGGTAGGGGATTTGGCTTTTTTCGATAACGCCGAAGGAAGGATTACCCATGTAGGGATTATGCTGGATCGCGATACGATTATCCACGCTTCAGCGAAAGTGCGTGTCGATCGGATGGATGCGGAGGGTATTTTTAATGCTGAACAGAACCGTTACACACACAAACTCCGGATTGTTAAACGGTATTATTGGTAACAATTTTGACAGGAAAAAAAGGCTATAAGTAATTATAGCCTTTCCTATTGTTAAATTCCGTACTGACTAGAAGTGGAATTGTACACCTAAAGTTGGCGCTAATGAGTTAACGTTCAGACCAAATGTATTTACTGCAACGTCATTCGTTTTATCTTTATTGTAGTTGTAATATAAACCTCTGACTTTTAGTTCGATACCGATTTTGCTTGTCGGGAAGTAAGCTAAACCTGGAGCTAGTTCCACACCATATGATTCGAATTTATTTTTTGTCTCTACGTTAATTACTTCAGTTGTGGTTGTACCCCACGCCATTGGAACTGACAATTGAGCAAAGAATCTTACAGGGCCATTTGCAGAATACTTTCTAGCGAAAGGTGATACCTGAAAAGCATCGTTTTTAACGCTATTATCTTTACTTGTTTCAGTTTTTCCCCAGTTGTAACCAATTCCAGTACCAATTGCCAAGTTGTCGCTTACAAAGTAACCAACTGTTGGGTTGATTGAGAATGAATTATTTTTATGATCAGTATCTTTCACTTTCGATGTTTCGAAGCCAAGTTGACCACCAACCATAATTTTTCCTTGTTCAGTTTGCGCTTGTGCTGCTATTGTTAAACCTGCAATGGCAGTCAATGTTAGTAAAACTTTTTTCATGTCTTTTTTATTTAAAATAGTTTGTTCTAATAAGCCAGTAAATACTTCCTGACTTTTTAAATTTGTTAGTCAAATATCGAAATCTTATTTTAATTTTTTGTCACTAGATTGTCTAGATGTTTTGCCGTTATGGTAATTGATAGTAGTTCAGCGCGTTAAAATTTAGTGTATTTTTATTTTTATCGTTTCTATTTAACGATAATGATATTGGCCTGACTTTTTGTTTTTAATTGTCAATTTCAAGTAAGAAGATAAAAAAAAGCCATTTGTCAACAGCGGACAAATGGCTTTTTTTTGTATTTGAAAGACCGATTTTAATCGAAATATTCTTTGATTCGCTCGAAGAATGATTTTTCACTTTTACCTGGTTGAGGTTTAAAGTTTGGTGATTCTTTCAGTTTGTTCAATAATTCTTTTTCTTCGTTAGACACAGCTTTTGGTGTCCAGATATTAACGTATACAAGTTGGTCCCCTTTGTGATAAGAGTTGACTTCGGGAATACCTTTTCCTTTTAACCGTAAAATTTTACCGCCTTGTGAACCGGGCTCAATTTTGATCTTCGCTTTTCCATCTATTGTAGGAACTTCCACGCTAGTGCCTAAGGTCGCATCTACGAAATTAATGTATAGATCATAGATTACATTTAGTCCGTCGCGTTTTAGACTTTCGTGTGGTACTTCTTCGATCAGGATAATTAAATCACCTGGGACGCCGCCACGCGGAGCAGCATTTCCTTTTCCACTCATGGAAAGTTGCATGCCTTCACTTACACCCGCAGGAATATTGATCGCAATTGTTTCCTCACCGCGTTCGAGTCCTTCACCTCTACAAGTTGTACATTTTGCTGTGATTTCAACACCTTCACCATTACACGTAGGGCAAGTGCTTGTTGTTTGCATTTGTCCTAAGATGGTATTTGTTACTCTTCGAACTGATCCTGATCCGCCACAGGTTTTACAGGTATGGAACGAAGATTTATCTTTAGCACCAGATCCGTCACAAGAATGACAGACCACTTGTTTGTTGACCTTTACCTTTTTCTCGACGCCTTTGGCAATTTCTTCGAGTGTTAATTTAACTTTTATGCGTAAATTGCTTCCACGAGCTACCCGACGGCCGCCACGTTGGCCACCGCCACCGCCAAAGAAACTTTCAAACGGATGTCCTCCACCAAAGATATCACCAAATTGGCTGAATATGTCTTCCATATTCATACCGCCGCCACCGCCAAAACCACCACTTGCAGAATTACCGGCATGGCCAAATTGGTCATAACGTTGACGTTTTTGTGGATTGCTCAAGATATCGTATGCCTCAGCAGCTTCCTTAAACTGTTCTTCAGCTTCATGATCACCAGGATTTTTATCCGGATGGTATTTTATCGCTAATTTGCGATATGCTGATTTAATCTCCTTCTCGTCCGCTGATCGCGAGACACCAAGTATATCGTAATAATCTCTTTTTGACATCGTCTTAATATTATTGACCTATAACTACCTTTGCGTGACGGATCACTTTGTCACCTAGGTAGTACCCCTTTTCGATCACGTCAACTACTTTATTCTTTAATTCTGCTGTGGGTGCAGGAATTGCTGTGATAGCCTCTTGTAATTCAGGATCGAAGGCTTGGCCTATGGTATCCATTTCCTTTAACCCCAATTGCGACAACGTTTGTCTGAATTTGTTGTTAACAATATCCATTCCTGTTTTTACAGATTCAACATCTGTCGCTGTTTCCATGGCTGTTAACGCTCTGTCAAAATCATCTAGTGTAGGTAATAGCTTACTGATGACATCTTTTCCTGCTGATTGAATCAATTCAACACGTTCTTTGCTTGTACGTTTTCTATAATTGTCAAATTCAGCAGAAAGACGAATGTATTTATCCTTTGCCTCTGCCAATTCTGCAGCCAATTTCTCTTCAGTAGACAGTTCTTCTGCTATATTATCAGCAGGCTGTTCCTGTTGTTCAGAAGAATTTGTTTCTACTGGATCTTGACCTTCATCGTAATAATTATCTTGCTCATTCATATCTTCAATGCTAAAATTAGATTCAAAAATTTACTCTATGCTTCGTTTGTCAAAGTTTTTGCCAAACAATAAAATTCCGACAGCTTGTCAGATTTTATTAAAAAAGCCTAACAATTTGTCGGAATCTTATTTTTATATGTCAGTTTTCTGTCTAGATACTGACATTGTCCTGTAATACCCCATCAGTAGTTTTGATGATGCGGGATGGCATATTACGGATAATGGTATAATCGTGTGTTGCCATTAAAATAGCCGTTCCCGAATTGGCAATGTCACGCAATAATAAGACGATTTCTTCTGATGTCGCAGGATCTAAGTTACCGGTCGGCTCATCTGCCAGAATAATTTCAGGATTATTTAGTAATGCGCGGGCAATTACAATGCGTTGTTGCTCACCACCAGAAAGCTCATGTGGCATTTTCTTAAGTTTGGAACGAAGCCCAACTTTTTCCAATACATCCAATATCCGGCTATCGATCATTTTCTTATCTTTCCAGCCTGTTGCTTTCAGTGCAAATTCGAGGTTTTTCTCGATGCTTCTATCGGATAAAAGATGGAAGTCCTGGAATACAATACCCAATTTTCTACGCAGGTAGGGAACATCATTTTCGTGCAGCTTTTTAAGATCAAAGCCCGCAATCATTCCCTCACCATTGCCGATGTATAAATCGCCGTAAATGATTTTTAGTAAACTACTTTTTCCACTGCCGGACTGGCCGATAAGATAAATAAACTCTCCTTTACCAATGTTTAAATTGACATTGGACAATACCAAATGTTTTTGTTGGAAGATATCAACGTTTTTTAATGTAATGACTTTATTTTCAATCATGGAAGCTAAAATTCTAATTTTTTAATTTGCCCAAAAGGCATTTCTTTAACCAGTTGCATGATATATTCTGCCTTTTCTCCTAATCCAATCTTATCAAGTGATTTATCTGGGCGGTCGACTCTAAAATATGCCAGCAAGGTGAAGGCATCATCTCTTAATTGAACATAATCAGGGATTTTGGCGACACCTTTTACTTTAATGATATACATAATTTCAAAGTTAGTATTTTTAATGCAATTTATTTACTATGAATTTAAAGGAAGCTTATTGGTTTGCGAATAAAAAATCCAATGTATTCACGCCGTCAGCAAAATCATCCAAAGCAGGGCATTGGCTCTCTCCAAAACGAAATACTGGCGAGGGCACATTTAAAGCTATTTCTGATACAACACATTGGATATTTTCTTGCGCTAATTGGAGTTTATTTTCAACTTCAGCCAGTGTTTCGTATGTTTCATAATAAACTACAGCAAGGGGAGAAGCTGTGCGCTCATCCTCCTTTAGCAATAAAAATCCATTATCAAAATGCTTGTCACCGTTGATCAGATAGATGGATTTGTTGTAGTCGTAATTGTTATTATATTTAAAATGTTCCGTCACGTTGTTAAACGCAGCGATACCTTCGAAGAAGTTTGCTATTGGATAATCTTTTGGAATGAATAACTTTGATACAGAGCGACAGCCTAACCCAAAATAATCAAAGATGTCATGTCCCAGTGATTCAAGCTGGTCAGGAGATTCTTTTCCACCGATGATGGCAACACTATTTCTATTGCGACGAATAATATGTGGTTTGGTTCCAAAATAATAGTCAAAATAACGCGAGCTATTGTTGGAACCTGTTGCTATAACCAGATCGAAATCTTTTAGTTTGTCAACAATTTCAAAGGCATCGGTAAAGGACGGGGCAATTTGTTTAAGGAGGCGGAGCACATAACTTGTCAATCCTGCGTCGTCCGATGAGACTTTGATTTTGGCTCTAAAGCCACTGATCAGTACCGATAGCATATCATGGAAGCCAACCAAGGGGATATTGCCGGCCAGAATTAATCCTACAATTTTCGTTGAATTTAGATCTGGATAAGGAGCCAACCAGTGATTCAGCTTTTCTATTGTCAGATTGGCAGCAATGGCTTGAATGGCACGTTCAACATTTTGAGGCGTATACCAGGGGTTTTTATGTTGGGCGAATTGAATGATTTGAATCAAATCATCAGGTCGCTCTTGCAGCCGCTCGCCTAATTTTACAAATGCATTTATTCGTTGTTGCTTTGTCAAAATATTAAAATTTTAAAAGATGAATACACAAATTTGTATTATATTTGTGCTGTTAACATTAATCAACGTGAATCAACTAGCCTTATTGTTCAATCAGACTTTGTTTCATATTGATAATGCAAAAATAGTTTATTTATCATAATTGTGAGGTTATAAATGGCGATTAAAATTACAGACGAATGCATTAACTGTGGTGCTTGCGAACCGGAATGCCCAAATAATGCAATATACGATGCTGGTGTAACTTGGAAATTCTCAGATGGGACGGCTTTGGATGGGGTTATTGATTTTGGCGATGGTGTTACACTGGATGCCAACGAGTCTCAAGAAGCGATCTCTAATGAAGTCTATTATATTGTTTCAGATAAATGTACGGAATGTGTAGGTTTCCACGATGAGCCTCAATGTGCAGCGGTTTGCCCTGTAGATTGTTGTGTGGATGACGAAGATGTACGTGAATCGAACGATGAGCTATTAGCGAAAAAAGCTTGGTTACACGCGGAATAAATTTAGTGTTCCGTTAAAATATAAGGCAGGATAAGAAATTTTCCTGCCTTTTTTGTGCCTTTCTATTTTGGCGAAATCGATATTTTGTTGTGAATCTTGGCTATTTGGAATAATAATATTTGCAAAAGCATAGTATTTTTTTATTTTTGTTCTTTTGACCATTAAAATCTTTTAAATGTTAAAAACCAAAATAGGGTTGATAACCCTAATCACAGTTACATTAGCTTGTATCATTGCTGTATTATACGAATTTGATGTTGTAGGCTTTTCGCATGAATTTCTAATGGCTGTCCGTTGGATAGTTGCTACCGTTTTGGTTGTAAATGCGCTCTTTAAGAAAAATTTGACCACTTGGATTTTGACCTGTATGATTATGGGGATATTTGTCGGGTTGGATTTTCCAAATCTAGCGATTTCCCTGCAACCTTTGAGTAAAGGTTTTATCAAGTTAGTCAAGACGATTGTGGGACCGATTCTCTTTGCTACGCTTGTATATGGAATTGCAGGGCATTCTGATTTGAAACAGGTGGGACGTATGGCATGGAAATCGATGCTTTATTTCTTTTGCGCAACGACATGTGCTATTTTTATTGGTTTAGGTGCTATAAACCTGACTCGAGCAGGAGTGGGCGTTGATGTTGCACATATGCCACATGAAGAACTCCCTGCGCCGAAGGAAAGTATGGATGAGCATATCCTTAAAACCCTTCCGGACCATGTGCATCCTGTATACAAGTTCACTTCTTTTATACGCGACTTGTTTCCTGAAAATATTGTCAAATCTGTAGCGGATAACCAAGTTTTACAGATTGTTGTATTTTCAATTTTGTTCGGGATTGGATTGGCAATGGTCGATGAGAAAAAGCGTAAACCCTTGGTTGATTTTACCGAAAGTATGTCTGAAACGATGTTTAAGTTTACGAACATGATTATGTACTTTGCGCCTATCGGGGTTGGTGCTGCCATGGCTTACACTGTGGGGCATCTCGGTGTCGATATCCTTAAGAATCTTTTCATGCTTTTAGCGACGCTGTATTTTGCTTTAGTATGCTTTTTATGCTTGGTATTGCTTCCTGTAGCTTTGTATTTAAATATACCTGTTAAACGTTTTATAAATGCGATTAAGGAACCTGTTTCCATTGCATTTGCCACTACAAGTTCAGATGCGGCATTACCGAAAGCAATGAGCGCAATGGAGAAATTTGGTGTGCCACGTAAGATTGTTTCGTTTGTCATTCCGACAGGATATAGTTTTAATTTGGATGGTACTTCACTCTATTTATCATTGGCTGCCATCTTTGTCGCTCAGGCGGCTGGTATCCATTTGTCGTTTGGACATCAATTGATGATTGCATTTACATTGATGATCACCTCCAAAGGTGTTGCTGCTGTCCCAAGGGCTTCATTAATTATTTTGATTGCGACAGCGGATCAGTTTGGTTTACCAACATTTGTCATTGCTGCAATTTTAGGTATCGATGAACTCATGGATATGGCGCGTACCTCTGTCAATGTGATCGGAAATTGTTTGGCAACCATTGTTGTTGCTAAATGGGAGGGTGAGTTTGATGAAGAAGCGCCTTATCGCGAAGATACTGAACAGGCGATCTAATAGAAATAACTAACGAATATTCGTTGCAGAAAAGCAGTCTTGACATCCCCGTTGAGACTGCTTTTTTATGAGCAAAAATAAGGACTTAGTTGAAAACACATTTTATTTCATAGAAGGGAATTTTTATGGAACGGAAAGCCGCTTGCAAGCTGTTGTTGATAGTCTGGTATCCTTTCCAATGGCTTGCAAGCAAACTATTTAGTCTCTCCTTAAACCACCTATAATTTACTGATTATTAGTATTTTGGGTTTAAAATAGCTTGTTTTTTATTGCAAGAATTTGTATCTTAGAGCTTTAAAACCTTGCAAATATGTTGGGGAAAAATCCAGAAAAGAAGCCAGAATTATTTCGCCCAATGTTGGTGGATTTTATTGACCACGAGCATGAACTTGTTCTACTTTCAGAAAAAATAGATTGGAATTATTTTGAGAAAGAATTTTCGCCCTTGTATTCCAAAGTGGGCAATCCGAGCCATCCGATTCGGTTTATGGTGGGTTGTTTGCTACTGAAACATTTGTATAATTTGGGCGATGAGACGTTGGAAAAAGCCTGGATCATGAATCCTTATATGCAGCATTTTTGTGGCAGGGTTTTCTTTGAACACGAATTTCCTTGTGACCCGAGTAATTTTGTTCATTTCCGAAAAAGAATTGGCGAAAAAGGTATCGAAAAAATCTTTGCCTACAGCGTAAGAATGCACGATGCCAAGACGAACACCTCAAATTTTGTTTTGTCCGATACTACCGTTCAGGAGAATAATACCTCTTTTCCTACCGATGCAAAATTGTGCAAAAAAGTGATTGATTATTGCAACAAAATAGCCGGAAATGAAGGCATAAAACAAAGACAACGCTACACAAAAGTCAGCAAACAAATGGTGCGCAACACCTACAACGGAAAACATCCCAAGCGGGCAAAAGCGGCAAGGAAATCTCAAAGACAGCTCAAAACCATCGCCATGAGACTGATTCGTGAATTGCAACGGAATTTTAATGCAGAACAGCAAGAATTTTATAAAGATTTAATGACATTGTACACCAAGGTTGTCACACAAAAAAGAAACGATGCCGATAAAATTTACAGCATTCACAAGCCTTTTACCCGATGTATTGCCAAAGGAAAAGCGCATAGCCAGTATGAATTTGGGAATAAGGTAGGTTTGATAACCACCGCCAACAAAGGCAAGAAAATCATTCTCGGGATTAAAGCATTTTTGCAAACTCCTTACGATGGTCACACCATAGAACCACTTTTGGAACAGATGGAAACCGGTGGTCAAAAGCTCCCAAAAGAACTCCTTTACGATAGAGGTGGCAGAGGAAAATCAGAAATAAAGGGCGTGAAAATCTCCATCCCAAGCACTCCAAGAAAAAAAGACACTGCTTATCAAAAGCAGACAAAGCGCAAAAAATTTAGAACCAGAGCGGCAATAGAACCTATCATCGGACATTTAAAAACCGATTTTAGGCTGGCAAAAAATTACTTCATGGGAGAAACGGGACCACAAATCAATGCATTACTAGCTGCAACCGCTTGGAACATGAAGAAAATGATGGAACTACTGAAACAGAAAATTATTTTCTTATTTTATAAGATACAAATTATGCTGTTTTCTAATCCTGTTTTTAAAAATAAATTAAATAGTGGGTTTTGTTAAGGAACGACTAATTATATCAGCGCCCGTCAACGTAGTACCATAAATCACCTTGTTTTTTGAAGGCAGACTTTTCATGGTGAATATGAACTTCCATCTGTGGATCCAGATAATGTGCTTCAAACTCGACCGTATGGAGTGTAGATTTCAGGATCGCGAGTTGCATCCATTTATTGTCCCGCGCCCATTGCCCAATGGCCTGTTTATTTTGGAACCGTCGTGTCGAGGGGTGAAATGTATCGTATAGGAAATCGATCTGTTGTGTCACAAAAGCACTATAACGTGCACGCATCAATGCCTCTGCTGTGGTTGCTTTGGCATGGAAACGATGAATTTGTTGGCAGCATTCTCCAAAGGTATTGCCAGAGCCACAGGGGCATAATTGATCTGATGCTATCACTTGTATTTTAAAAATTTTACCAGCCTTTAATGGCGCCATTCTTGAAGACTTTTTTTGCGGTAGCTTCCACTTCAGGTGACTGATACGCTTGAATAAACTGCTGCACCTTTTCATCGTTTTTATTATCCGAACGGGCAACAATCAGATTAACGTAAGGTGATTCTTTGTCTTCTGTGAATAAGCCTTGTTTTTCGGGATCCAACCCAGCCTGAGCGGCGAAACTATTGTTGATGATGGCAATTGTAACCTGAGGATCATCCAGAACGCGCGGCAACTGTGGTGCCTCCATCTCAATGATTTTAACCTGCTTAGGGTTGCTTACTATATCTGTTACTTTAGGCTGTATGCCTACATTTTCTTTTAGGCCGATAATGCCCTCGCGTTGGAGAAGTAAAAGTGAACGGCCACCATTGGTAGGATCATTGGGGATGGCAATACTGGCGCCAGGCTGTAACTCGGTGATGCTTTTTATTTTTTTAGAATAGGCAACGATCGGAAATACAAATGTGTTTCCGACGATGGTTAACTTTGTAAAACCGCGTTGTTTGGATTGTTCCTGTAAATAAGGCTGATGCTGAAATACATTTACATCGATATCTCCTTGATTTAGGGCTTCATTGGGCACAACATAGTCGTTGAAAGCTACCAACTCCACATCAAGATTGAACTTTTCTTTTGCAACCTTCTTAGCCGTTTCTGCAAGCTCCTTTTCTGGTCCGGATACCACACCGACTTTAAGGGTATTCTCTTTCTTTTCGCTGTTGTTGCATGCCACAATCGATACGAGACTGAAGGCTAAGATTGCAAATGCATAGTTCAATTTTTTCATATGATATAATTTATGTTAACGATGGTTTACTTTTTTTGAGATGTAGTCTCCTGTATACTGTAACAGGAATACGATTAAAATTAATAAAATTAGAACAGAATTCATGATAAAAGTATCATATCCGACATAACCATACTGATAACCAATCTGTCCAAGTCCACCGGCACCTACAGCGCCACCCATCGCGGAGTATCCAACAAGTGTGATCAACGTAATTGTTGCATTGTTTACCAGCGAGGGGAGAGCCTCAGGAAGTAAAACTTTGAAAATTACCTGTTGGGCATTTGCTCCCATTGCTCTTGAGGCCTCAATCAGGCCATTTGGAATTTCTAGAAGACTATTTTCCACAAGTCTTGCAATAAAGGGAGCTGCACCTATACTCAAGGGAACCAATGCTGCGGCCATACCAATAGATGTTCCGACAAGGTTGCGTGTAAACGGAATCATCCATACGATAAGTATAATAAAGGGGATAGACCTAAACACATTCACTAGCAATGAAACAAGTTGGTGCATGGCTTTGTTTTCAAGCAGTTGATGTTTGCGGGTCAAGAACAGGTAAATCCCGAGTGGAAGACCCAGTACAAAACCAAAGAAACCTGATAAGAAAGTCATGGTTAGGGTTTCTAAAGTACCCGATAGCAGAAGATTAAATACCTGATCAGACATAGCCTAAGATTTTAGTTTGTGAATGCTTTTCTTTTAAGAAAGATAGACTATGCATAACATTTTCTTTTTCACCCGATAGTTCGGCTAATATAACACCAAATTTCATTTCGCCAATATAATCTATTTGAGCGGTGATGATATTTGTCTTGACTTGAAATTGTTGTTCCAAATGTTGTATAAATGGGATGGATTCTTCATTTGAAGTTAGATAGATTTCTACGAGTGGGTTTCCAGCGCTTTTCAAGCGTTCCTGAAAACTTAGTGGAATTTCAACTTCAAGTGAAGACTGAATAAAGTTTTTGGTTGTTGTTTCCTGAGGATTGGCGAATATTGATTCTACCGGACCAGTTTCAATCAATTTTCCGTGGTCTAATACGGCAACCTGATCGCAAATACTTTTTATAACATCCATCTCGTGCGTAATCAATAATATCGTAAGGTCAAGCTGCTTATTGATTTTTTTTAGCAGTTTGAGGATAGATTTTGTGGTTGCTGGATCTAAGGCACTTGTAGCCTCATCGCAAAGTAGAATGTAAGGATCATTGGCTAGTGCACGCGCGATGGCAACGCGTTGTTTCTGGCCTCCGGAGAGATTTGCAGGGTACACCTCGGCTTTATCTTCCAACCCGACCAAACGCAATAGTTCCAACACTTTTTGGCTGATAAATTCTTTCGATTTGCCTTCAAGTTCGAGCGGGAAGGATATATTTCCATACACTGTTCGTGATGATAGTAAGTTGAAGTGCTGGAAAATCATACCAATTTTTCTTCTTTTCAACATCAGACCAGTGGAAGATAGCGACATCAAGTCGTCATTTTCTATAATTACTTGTCCACTGTCTGGTCTTTCCAAAAGGTTGACGCAACGGATCAAAGTACTTTTGCCGGCTCCGGAAGCGCCTATTACACCAAAAATTTCACCTTTTTCAATAGACAGTGAGATGTCTTTTAAGGCATCAATACGTGCCGCTTTTACCTCAAAAGATTTGGATATGTTGTTTAGTTGAATCATTGACCCTGTAGGGATTTAGCAATTTTAGTTGGACAAATGGATGATGTTGATATAAATGTACACAAATGCCAGGGATAAAATAAAATGAAGTGAAAGAAAATGGGTTCTTTCAGACCGAAAAAGAATGAAAGAACCCAGATATATGTTTTTTACAACGCTTGATAAGCCGAAATCACTTGTTTTGCAGATCCGAGTCCATCGATGCCATATTCGATGATATCGCCATCTTTCAGGAATCTTTGTGGGGATTTGCCCATGCCAGATCCTGCAGGTGATCCTGTGGAAATGATGTCGCCTGGAAGTAAGCTCATAAAATGGCTTAAATAAGAAATCAATTTGGGTACACGATAGATAAAATCACTTGTATTGCCATCTTGCATAAGCTCACCATTGAGTTTAAGCCATATTTTTAAATTATCAATATCTGTGAATTCATCTTTGGTTGCTATAAATGGGCCAATAGGAGCGAAAGTATCACATCCTTTACCTTTATCCCAGGTTCCGCCACGCTCGATCTGAAATTCACGCTCTGTAACGTCATTGTGTAACACATAGCCAAACACATGGTCCAAAGCTTCTTCTTCAGTAACATAAGAAGCTTTTTTCCCAATTACAATGGCAAATTCGGTTTCCCAATCAGATTTTACAGAGAACTTCGGAAGGGTGATTCCATCAAAAGGGCCATTGAATGCAGATACAGATTTCATAAATACAATAGGCTCTGAAGCTTGTTGCAATTTGGTTTCTTTGACGTGATCATCGAAATTAAGCCCTACACAAAGTATTTTGGACGGAGCTTCCAATGGTGTACCGATACGCTCGTTTTCGGCTATCTCTTTAAGCGTGTCGCCTTTTTCATTTATATATGTTTGAAGTCTTTCTAAATTTGCAATATCCGCAAAGAAATCGCGGTTGTATTGAAAATTTCCCTCTGAAACATCATATTTCTTTTCGTTTAAAATGACTCCCACTTTTTCGGAGCCCTTTGCGCCATATCTAAAAATCTTCATAAGCCGCAAATATACGGATTTTGTCCCAAAAAGGGCAGAAATTAACGCGAATTAACAATTAATCAATATGTAAATTATCACTTGCGTCCTAAACGTTTAAAAAGTGGCGGTGTTTGGATATAGCAAAGTTGCTATATTTAAATTGCAAAATTATAACACACCGCCATGATAAATTTAAATGTTTTTAGTCAGATTTTATCTCTTGTTGACCGTGAATTATTCAGGGATTTGGTTGCAAAGCACAAAAGTGATAAACACCAGAAAGGGATCAACAGCTGGACGCATCTAGTCAGTATGCTTTTCTGTCATTTTTCCTCGGCAGATTCGGTCCGGGATATTAGTAACGGTCTGCGCAGTACAACTGGTAACCTGAACCACTTAGGAGTAATAAGAGCTCCAAGTAAGTCCAATATATCCTATATCAACACACACCGTACCCATGAACTTTTCAAAGATCTTTATTTCTCTGTTTTGGAAAGGCTTTGGCAAAAGGATACGCATTTTCGCAAAGAGCTTGTTCAGCTAAAGCGTAAAGTATATCTGATGGATGCAAGCATCATCCCCTTATGTCTATCTGTATTTGACTGGGCAAAGTTTCGCAGCACCAAAGGTGCCGTAAAGCTGCACACTGTCTTGGATTATGATGGCTGCCTACCTGTTTTTATGCAGATTACCGATGGAAAAGTACATGAGAGCCAGCGAGCCGGTAGTTACAGTTTTTCCAAGGGAAGCGTGGTGGTAGTGGACCGTGGCTACGTGGATTACAGCTGGCTTGGGGATTTGGACAGCAGGGGGTGTTACTTCGTTACCAGGAGTAAAGTTAATATGAAGTACAAGGTTATCAAGTCCTATCAGAGTGAAGCACTCATGGAAAAGGGGATCCTTAAGGATGAGCTCATTGAGCTATCCGGTGCTGCCTGCAATAAATACAACGGCAAGCCGCTACGCCTAGTCCACTTTTGGGACAGCACCACTGGCAATGAGTACCACTTTTTGACCAATAATACGAAGTGGAAGGCTTCTTTGGTGGCAAACATCTATAAACAACGCTGGCATATCGAAGTCTTCTTCAAGCATCTAAAGCAGCGCTTAAAAGTATCGACATTCATAGGGACTTCTGAAAATGCAGTGATGATCCAGATCTGGACTTCACTCATTGGCATATTACTGTTAAAATACTTACAAAAAAAGGCCAAATATGACTGGAACCTGTCCAATCTGGTCGCATTCATCAGAATGAATATCTTCGTGAAAATAAACATCTGGCAATGGATAGATGATCCCTTTCTCAGGCCGCCTATAAAAGGAAAAAAGGGACAGCTAAAGATCTTCGCAGATTGAAAAATAGGGGTCAATATCGAAATGATGAAAAAAGCTATGCTTGTACCACAGAAATCCAATCCTAAAATTTATTTAGGACACATATGGTAAATTATCTATACAATTATTGTCCAAAAGAGGATATTTAAAAGGGAATTTTTCATGTACTATCTTTTTGTTGCTTACCCAAGTACCATTGAGCACCATTTCCTGCCCTTTTTTTCCAAGCATAAATTTAATCAAAAATGACGGGACGGGTAGGGGAATATAGAATGGACCGTATTTACGTTTGGCTATTCTTTTTGCAAACTCCGCGAGGGGAAGTGGTTCGGATGAACAGGCATTATAAATTCCGGCTATGGTATCATTTTGTATGCCAAAGAGCAGCATCCGACAGAGATCATCCATATGGATCCAACTGAGTATCTGCTTTCCAGAGCCTAATACCGGAATTGAACGAAAGGGTAGGAAACGGTTAATTTCCTTGAGTAAGCCTTGATCCTTGCTGATAACTACTCCAAAACGGAAGACAATGAGTCTTTTTCCCAATGTTTCGATAGGTTTCACGCTTCCTTCCCAGAGGTTACATACCCAGGACAGAAAATTTCCGCCTTGTGGATCTCCTTCTTCAAAAGGTTTTTTTTGGTACTGATCGTCTGTTCCATACCAACCTATAGCGGAGGCCGATATGACTGCTTTTACTTGATTCGGTATTTGTTTTAAACTTTGATAGAGCAGTTGCCCACTTTCTACCCTGCTGGCAATAATTTCTTGTTGATATGATTTTGTCCAGCGTTTCGAATTGAGGTTTGCACCCGCCAGGTTGATGATATAGTCGGCTTCTTGAATTGATTTGACATCAATCTCCTGTTTACTGGGATCCCAATGTACGTAACGGACATTGTTTTGTATGGGATGAGGCTTCGGATTTCTGGTAAAAATAATAACTTCATAGAAATTGGCAACCAATAGCTTTGTTAAATGAAGGCCTATAGCTCCAGCACCACCTGTAATAATTACTTTTTCCATGAATTGAACCTTGTTTTATAATATACGCGTGTTATCATTTAAGCGAACCAATTTCTGTTGATACTAAATATACTATTTTGGTTTATAAAAATCGACCATTTCGGCAGCAATTACAAAAAAAGGTTTATCTCGTGGGGAGATAAACCTTTTAAGAGTCGATTAAACGACGTTATTTGTTAAAGCGTTTGAATTGTGCTGCCACATGTTAGCATCTGTGCGCCGTAGTATGGATTTTTGATTTCTTTATGACGGCTTAACCAAGTCGCACCTTTGCCTTTGTTGAACATTGGACACTTTTGGTAATAAACAGAAGAAGACGGTTTCGAGTTTTTGGACAAGCTATAGATATCTTCTGACAATAGCGCGAAGGCTTCTCGTTGTTTACTGATATCCTTTGCCTGTTGTAGGCTCTTCACTGTCGCTTTGAGTGATGTTGTTTTGGTTTTCCAGACCTCCTGTTCCGCTTTCGTTAGATTAGCAGTTTGTATTTTAGCGATTGCATCGGCAAGATCGTTTGCTAGTCCAGCAGCTTGTTTACTATCCGCAGCTACAAGTGCATCTTTAAGCAGAAAGTATTGGTCATAGATCTTTTGAAAATTGCTTGCGTTGCTGATGTCATCTACTGAAGCTACCGGCTCAATGCTTGTGTCTTGTGGGCTATCTGAAGCTGGAGGAGCTAAATTTCTTTCGTATTGGCAGCAAGCATGTAGTTTAGCATAAGTATCTTCCGCGGCAAGGTATTTTTCATTGTCATAGCCTGCTCCTGCGATACTTTTCAATACAGCATCTAAGGAAGTTTTCTTTGCGTCATAGGCTATTGTTGCTGTTTGGTTGTCTTCGTTCCATTCAACTTTAGCCTGAGCGGAGGCTCCTGCATTTTCTATTGTTTTTTTACACATACCGCAGTTTCCCGCAATTTTAACAGTGGTGTTCACGGTGTTGTTTTGTGCATAGTTTGTCAAGGACGATAGTATTAAAGCCCCTGTTATAATATAATGTTTGATTTTCATATGATTGGATGAAAGAATAAATAAAAATAAGTAATCAAAAATGATTGATAAATGATCAACGTATGGATTAACTTATTTTTGGCGGGACCCAAGGACAAAAATATCCCTCAGAATAAATGTTGGCGCTATGGGTTTATAATTTTTTTTGATTGCTATACCGCAAAGTTCATGATTTTGTTCAAGGGGATTGGAAATTGCCAAAAATGTACCGCTATACGTGCATTGACAATTGCAATTTTTACATGGTTTGTGATGTTTACAAAAAGCCTTTTTTTGGGAAGATTTAAATTTTGAACAACACTGGTCCTTTTTGTCAGTGGTAGCATTACCTTGTGTGTGACTACTGTGTGCATTCATTTTATGGCAGGCAAAAGCGTCGGGTGCGCTTAAAAGGAAACCGAAGGTTAAAAATAGTAGTATAAGTCGCTTAAGTGCCATATCAGCTCAAATATAATTGTTTTGGGTAGAATCTGCTTCCACTTTTAACTTTTTTTGGCATTATGGACTTTTTTATACGCTCCATGTTATTTGAGTTTGGGAGGACCAGATAACATGGAGCGACGTTTGGAATTCTTTTTTCGGAAAGCAAAGAAATACTTAAAACTTAAAACCAGAAAAAAAGCCGGGCTTTTTCCAGGTACGTAAGACCGTTGCAAAAGTGTTTGGTTTTTATTTTATTGATATTCAAGTTTTTAATTTGTTTCTTGTTGATTTTCGTTATATTTAAGGTATGGAAAAGACAGAAAAAGTTAGCTTTGTTGATTACATGGTTCAAAGACGGAAAATCAAGCAGGAATTCTTCGATCAGATCAATACATTGGTAAATTGGCGTCCGATTTCAAATATTATCAACAAGCATTACCACAAAGGGGAAAGCAAAATGTGACGCCCTAGTTATTCTGGTCTTGTCCTCTTCAAAATGACACTTCTACAGACCTGGTATGGTCTGAGTGACTACGAAGTAGAAGACCGTATAAACGACAGTATCTCCTTTAGTCGCTTTGTTGGCATCAGTTTGGACGATTCGGTTCCCGATCACAGTGTTATTAGCCGTTTTCGCAGCTCGCTGACAGAAAAGGGTGTTTATGAGAATCTATTCAAGGAGCTGAACAAGCAGTTGAATAAACATAAAATATTGGTAAAACGTGGAGCTATCGTTGATGCCAGTATTGTTGATTCTCCGCTAAAACCAAAAGGCAAAGTTATTTACGAGATCGAAAGTGACCGTAGTGAACATCCTCGCTAAGATTCTGAGCTGGATAAAGAGAATAGTGAACAGTTATTGATCCAACAAGAGAGCCCGGGTGTTGACCATGAAGCTCGTTGGATAAAGAAGGCTGGGAAAACACGTTATGGCTATAAAAAGCATTATGTCACCGATACAGAAGGCCTGGTTCTGGGCGTGGTAACCACTCCAGCAAATGTAAATGAAATTGCCAATCTTCAACAGGTAATATCTTCGGCTGACCTTCCAAAGGGCATCCATATCTATGCTGACAAGGGATATCGTTCCTCTAAAAATGAGGAATTGATCAAATCAGGAAAGCTAAAAAGCAGGATCTTGCATAAGGCAAAGAAAGGAACAGCGTTAACCGAAAGAGAGAAGTTAAGAAACAAACTGATCGGCAAGATCAGGTTCAAAGTTGAACGGACCTTCGGGAGCATCCGGCGATGGTTCAACTCAAGCTGTGCAAGGTATAAGGGGATCGCCAAAATGCATACACAAAATCTAATGGAAGCCATGGCGTACAATCTTTACAGATCACCTGGGATACTTGTGTCCAATGCAATAAAAAACACAAATTAAGCAGTTGAAAAGGCCTCAAAAAGAGGATTTTTCAAGAAAACGCAACTAGATTTCCGAATCCAAATCGGAAAAAACTGCAAAAAAAAGCAAAAATAACCGATCAGAAAATATCAACATTATTTTGCAACGGTCTTATATTATGAACGCTAATTTAGATTGGATTAAATGATTGAGACTATTGTCCATACAGAAGCCGATTATACCTATACTTTATTGAGAATTGTTGAGGGTGTGATTATATTTCCCTATGGCATGCAAAAACTATTTGGATGGTTTGAGGATTTTGGCGGAGGTGTAGGTATTAGAGAAACACTTAGTACAATGAAATCAAAGAATATCCCTGTTACGTTGGGATGGTTGGTTATTTTAAGTCAATCTATTGGAAGTATATTGCTTATAGCAGGCTGTTTGGGGAGACTTGCTGCAGGTGCTAATATCATTATTTTCCTGGGCGCGGTTTCTTTCCACATTTCAGAAGGCTGGACCATGAACTGGACTGGGAGGAAGAAAGGAGAAGGTATCGAATATTTTGTTCTTCTCCTGTCTATTTTGCTCATCGTTGCTATTAAAGGAAGTGGTGCTTTATCTATCGATCTATGGTTCTCTATAGAAGAGTAATCAATACTTTATCACTTTAATCGTTAATCTATTTTCATCCGTATAGAATAGAAAGGAATGAAAGTTTGGAAATTTTTTTGTGATAAACGATAGATTTATAGTAATATTGTAATTGATAGATTTTATCATAAGTTACTGAAAAAACAGTGCTGTATGAAATATTCTTTGCTGTCAGCTGGACTGGCTAAGGGATTAATGTTCCTTAGTTTGATCCATTAAAACGCTGAAGAAAACCCTACCAACTAAGAGATTTTTTGTATGTTTGACCTATTACAATTATAATCTAATAAACTATGGCTTACCTATCCGAGAGTTTGTTCAGTGAGCTTTTTTTTCAATATTATGATAAAATTTATACCGGTCTGTATAAAAAGACAAATTCACATGAGATCGCACAAGATCTTACACAAATAACATTTCTCAATATCTGGAAATACAAAGATTCATTTAAATCAGATTTTCCGGTAGATGTTCAAATTTATAGGAAGGCAAAACTTGTTTTTATCGATTGGTTGCGAAAAGAGGCAAATCAAAGGGCATTGATGAATGAGCTGAGAGCAGATCTTCCAACCTCCATTCAAAATTCGTCAATAGAACTCCGTGAGGAACTTAATCAGGCCATGTTGAAACTCCCAAAGATGCGACGTAAGGTCTTCGAACTTGCCTATATCGAAGGTTACTCACATAAAGAAATAGCCGAACAGCTTAACATTTCTGTTAAAACGGTAGATGCCCACGTCTACCAGTCTCTCCAACAGCTCAGAAAGATTTTAGCATACCTCAATCTATGTTTTATACTGTTTTTAAAATAAAATATTTATCTGAAATACAGTCTGTTATCAATTTATTGTATTCAATTTCAAAAAGGAATAGGTAATAACTGATTTTGAAACGAATAATAGGTAAAACAGTTTAAAACAAACAAGTAATGTCGAATCAGAAGTATACTTCCCAAGAAATTGACCAATTTTTGGCAAACCAGTGTACAGCCGAAGAAGCGAAGTCAATTGCTCGCTACTTGGAGGAGAACACAGAGGAGCTGGATAAAATCGAAATCTTCGAACATCTTGTAGAAGAGGAAATGATCGTTATTGCCGCTGATCAAAAAGAACTGTTTTTAGGAACATTAATTCAGCCGAATAAAATTGTACCACTATGGAGGAAATATCTCGCAGTAGCCAGTCTTATTGCTGTTTTTCTAACAAGTGTATTCTTAATTTATAGGCTTCAGAATGATAGCGTCCCTATAAAATCAAAAGATGAAATAAATTATGTAGAAATAGCAAATCAGTCTTTACAAGATACATTGATCATCTTGCCAGACCATTCACGTATCTTAATGAACCCAAAGTCTAAACTCAGGTACCCATTTGATTTTAAAACAAATAGAAGTATCCGGCAATTAGCTGGAAGTATCCTTTATAAAGTAGCTAAGGACAGTGTCCATCCATTTCGTGTAAATTTAGATGATATTGTCACACAAGCTGTCGGAACAGAATTTTGGGTTTCAAAGCAACACAATGAGATTGCCATTACTCTTTTGGAGGGAAGGGTGAAACTTAATTCACTTGATCCTTATTACGAATTAAAAGATCTCTATTTAGAGCCGGGACAAATCTGTAAAATCGATAAAAATAACCGCAAATTGAATATTGCACAACTTGTAACAACGCATCATACAGCTTCTGTACCAAATAGGTCACAAAGGCCATATTTCGGACAGGGTCTTGAAGGTGTCACATGGTCAACTGATGAAGTGGTTTTTGATCAGGTACAGCTAAATCGACTCATTGGTCAACTGGAGCAACAGTATCATGTAAAAATAAATGTCGATGGTGTCAATCTTCAAAAGCAATCATTTACCGGGCGTGTATTTGTAACAGATTCTTTAGAGACCCTTTTACAGGCTATCTGTGAAATAAATAATCTAGATTATAGCATTAAAAACAAGACATATTATATTAAACCTAAATCCAAGAACAAATAGATAATCCTAAAAATTAAGTAAACCTTTTATGAACTATAGAAATTTTAAATCAGGAGCATTGACCATGCTTTTACTGAGCGGGGGAACTTTGCTTTATGCGCAGCAACGAATACAAGTCAATGGAAAAGTATTGTCAAAAGATGGTGTTTCACTTCCAGGAACAAGTATCACTGTAAAAGACAATCGGACTGGTCAAAAAGCAATTTTTTCAGCCGGCGACAAAGGACTATTTCAATTGAAAAATATAAAAGTCAACGAATTATATAACCTTTATTTTGAGCACCTTGGATATTTGCCCGATTCTGTGACCAATTTTAGAGTGTATGGTAATGAAAATAATGCCTTACTGATCCGATTGATAGCCAAGGAGCAGCGATTGGATGATGTGATAGTGATCGGCTACGGTACGCAAAGTAAAAGTAATATTACCGGAGCTATATCTTCTGTAAAAGCAAAAGATCTGGTGGACATGCCCGTAAGCAGACTGGAGGATGCATTAAAAGGGCGGGCTTCAGGAGTCAATATTACGGCCAATTCCGGTTTACCTGGAACAACTTCCACGGTTAATATCAGAGGTATTACCTCAATTAATGGCGGCAATCCGCTCTATGTGGTCGACGGGATCCCTGTAGAGGGCGGAATAGATTATTTAAATCCTTCAGATATAGCATCAATTGAAGTACTCAAAGATGGAGCATCCGCTGCAATTTATGGTACAAAAGCTGGTGCCGGGGTTATTATCGTATCCACAAAAAAGGGGGCGATAGGCAAAATAAAATTGAATTTTAACGGATATTATGGTTTCCAGCAACCTGAAAGAAGAGTGAAGGTCGCAACAGGGGAGCAGTATGCAATTTTGCGAAATGAATCCTTTTTAGCAGCCAACCCAGATAAACCGCTCTTGTTTTCTGATCCAAAGTCGTTTGGGAGAGGCACGGACTGGCAAGACCAGATATTTAATAATTCGGCTCCGATTAGCAATCAGGAATTAAGCATCAATGGCGGAAACGATAAATCTACTTTTTATATTTCTGCTGGTCACTATGCACAGGACGGTATTGTATTATCCGATATTTCCAAATACAGACGATATACCATGCGCATTAATTCGTCTCATAAAATATTTGATTGGCTTACTTTTTCAGAAAATATTTCCTACGCAAAAACTAAAAATAAAATAGAAGTTTCTGAAAATAACTATTTGGGAGGTACACCGCTTATTTCCGCATTGAATTTAGATCCATTGACACCAGTCGTTGTTACCGATCCCAAACAAATAAATGCTGAGCCCTATCTTTCCAATAAAGATCTTTTGATGTACGATAATAGTGGAAACCCCTATGGCATATCAAAATATGTCAAGGAAATGGCCAATCCTTTAGCCTATGCAAAAACCAAAGCTGGAAATTTTTATTGGGGAGATAAGTTTGCAGGGAGCGCTTTTTTGGAGGCAGAACCAATTAAAGATCTAAAATTGCGGTCTACGATCGGCTTTGATTACGCCTTCTGGGGGATGGAAGCATTTAATCCAAGATATTACCTCAACGAGGTCTTTTCCAATCGGGGGAGCAATAGCTATAATCGGGACATGAATAAGGCATTAACTTGGATCTGGACAAATACCATGAACTATGAACGAAGATTTGGCTTACATCAGGCAACCATATTATTGGGTACAGAAGCCATCGATAGGTCTGCCCAGTTTGGACTAAATGGTAATTTCCTTAATTTGCCAGTGGACAATTTCAAAGATGCCAGTCTAAATTTTCCGACGATTCCATCCAATACCGTTGCAACAGGCTGGGAAGCTCAGCCCTATACAATGGCCTCCTATTTTGTCAGAGGTACTTATAATTATGACGGTCGTTATCTATTTACAGGCGTAGTTCGTCGTGATGGTTCGAGCCATTTTGGACGAAATAATCTATATGCTACTTTTCCCGCAGTTTCGTTGGGTTGGGTTTTGTCCAAGGAACCCTTTTTGAAAAATAGTACAGTGGTTAATTTTCTCAAACTTAGGGTTGGCTATGGCGTTACAGGCAATGAAAATATAGCTCCATTTTTATTTGTTTCAACGGTTGGCGGAGCGGGAATGTACGTGGTCGGTGATAAAATAGAAGTAGGGAATGCACCTCAGGCTCCGGCAAACCAAGATTTAAAATGGGAACGGATTGCTCAGAGTAATATCGGTCTGGATGGTAAGCTATTTGACTATTTCAATTTCAGTATTGATTACTATCAGAAGAAAACATCCGATATGTTATTGGCTGTTACATTACCATCTTATTTAGGAGCGACAGCTAGCCCTTACGGTAATATTGCTTCAATGCGGAATAATGGTGTAGAGGTAGAGCTGGGATATCAACGAAATCTTGGTGGTGTGGGAATTGATGTTTCAGGAAATGCGTCCTATGTCCGTAACGAGATAACAGATTTAGGAGTCAACGCCTTCTTCGCAGGAGCCGGTTTTCAGGCGGCATCCTATGAAATAAGTCGTAAAATGGTGGGGCAGCCGATGAATTTCTTTTATGGTTTTCAAAACATGGGGATTTTTCAATCAGCGACAGAAGTAGATCAATATCGGAGTGCTAAGGGTGAGTTGATTCAACCGGAAGCAAAACCTGGCGATTTCAAATGGGCAGATTTGAACCAAAATGGCAAAATAGATGCTGATGACCGTACCTATCTGGGGGACCCAACACCACATTGGACCTTTGGCTTGAATCTGGGACTAAAATATAAAGACTTTGATATGAAGATTTTTGGCCAGGGTGTCGCTGGTAACAAAATTTTTCAACAGTTACGGCGGCTAGACCTAGCTAACGCCAACTATATGGCCGCTGCATTGGACCGTTGGACAGGCCCGGGCACGAGTGATCAATATCCCCGGTTAACAGATAACGATTTGAATGGAAACTTCACCAATCCAAGTTCATTTTATCTGCATAATGGTGCCTTTTTTAGAATTAAGACATTGCAACTAGGTTATAATTTCCCTACCACACTTTTGGAGAAGATCAACATGAGCCATGCAAGAGTTTATCTCAGCGGTAATAACCTCTTCACGTTCACGGAGTATGATGGTTATGACCCCGAAATAGGGGGTGGTTTATTTGGGATCGACCGTGGAATATACCCACAGGCACGCTCATTCACATTAGGTTTAAATATTACATTTTAATTTTCAACACAATGAAAAGAGATAATAAAATACAACTAATCATTTTGCTCTTGACCCTGTTTTTCTTTGAAAGCTGTTCGAAAGGTTTTTTAATAGATGATCCTAAAGGGAAAAAACTGGAAACCAATTATTTCAAGACGAGTGAGGAGCTTTACAGCGGATTAATAGCTGCTTATTCCGTATTGTCCAGAGAGATTTCAGATAGATCAAGTAGCTGGTATAACAGTAAGTTGGTGCCGTTAAATGCGGCATCAGATGAATGTTATGCCGGCGGTGGAAATTCGAGTGACCAACCCGCATGGCAGGCCATGTCGAACTATAAGACATTGACCCCTACAGTCGGGCCTCAATCCGGATTCTGGGGAAATAATTTCGATGGTATATACCGATCCAATCTTGTGATCGAGAAAGCTCAGGAAAATATAGCTGATCTAACAGACGCAAATAGAAGTCGCTTTGTTGCGGAAGCAAAATTTCTGAGAGCCTATTTCTATTTTGAATTAGTACGGTTATTTAAAAATGTACCCTTAATTCTCGGTCCTATTTCCGCGGATAAATGGTATACCATTGCGCAGGTTCCAGCTGGTGAAACTTATGCTCAAATTGAGAAAGATCTTAAGGAATCCATAACCATTCTTCCGGAAGTTTTGCCCACAACGGAAAATGGACGAGCGACCCGTGGGGCCGCGATGGCCTTATTGGGCAAAGTGATCTTATTTCAAAATAAAGAGGACCGAATGTATGAAGCAGCCGAATATTTTGAAAAGGTGTCTGGCTCGGGGCATTATCAGCTGCTTACAAAGTATGGGGAAATTTTTGATCCAACTCATAAATTCAACGCTGAATCAATTTTAGAGATCCCACATACAAATGCACAAAACGCCACCTGGGAACATGGGTATATTCTAGGTAATATTTACCCTACAATTATCGGTCCCCGTGCATATTCCGGACCGATTTACTTTAGTGGTGGTTATGGGTTTAATCCCATTATTGAAAAGTTTGCATTGGAGATGAAAGGAGATCCACGCTATCCTTATACCATTGCAAATATAGATAGCCTAGTCAAAAATAATGTCGGTGCAAGCTATAGTCAGGGATATCAAAACTCGGGTTATTTTATACAAAAATTTGCACCATTAAAGAAGTTTGAATCCACTACGGGGATTGCAGAGATAAATTGGCCAAATAATTATATCGAAATACGATTAGCCGATGTCTATTTAATGGCAGCTGAAGCCTTGTTGCGTTCGGGGCGGCCAACTGTAGGAAGCCATTCTGCGCAGTGGTTTTTGGATCAGGTTAGAAAAAGAGTGAATTTGGTCAGTATTCCCGCCACACTTGACAATATCTATCAGGAGAGAAAACTGGAGTTAGCAACCGAGGGGCATCGATGGTATGATCTTGTGAGAACCGGAAAGGCAAAAGGAGCCCTGGCATTTAAAGGATTTGAATTGAACAAAAACGAAATTTTGCCTATTCCATTGAATGAACTAAACAATACCAAAATAAAACAAAACCCAAATTATTAAATTATGAAAACACTTAAATTGAGCTTATTGAGTATGGCTATTGGCAGCCTGCTTATTGCTGGCGCATGTCAAAAGGAAATCGCTACCATTGGATCCCCTACAAAGGGTGACTTCGATGTTATTCAGCGAGATGACAATCATTTTGTACTGATCAACAAAACAAAAGGGAGTAATATTTCCACCTGGAATATTCCAAATTTAGGAAAAAGCTTTCAGGGAGATTCTGTATCACTTTATATTGGTGGATCGGGCACTTATGATGTGTTGCTATATCCTGCTACAAAGGGTGGGATAGACTCTGTTGTGAAACAGATAAAAGTTGCGAAAAATGATCCCGTACTATTTAAGAAACAAAGCGATATTGTCGTATCGGGCTGGTACAATGATGGCTGGAATGCGGAGAGCCATCAAATATATATGAATAATAATACATTGTTTTCGGAAGTCAATCCCTATTGGTACAATTTGGGAACAGGAACTGATGCAATAGGTAAAACAGTCGCAGATGGTTCAATCTACGAGCGTAGTTATGCATTCAATGCAAGTATGATAACCCAGGTGCGTAATAAAGGCGATCTATTTATCCCTACAGTGGGTGATATGTCAACAGGTCAGTTAAATACGATTTTGTCTAATACAACAGCACGGCAAAATTTGATAAACAACCTCGTAAATAAAGCAATACAGCGTAACTATGATGGTTGGGACCTAAATTTTGAACATGCAAATGAAAGTGGTAAACAAGCTTTCTCATTGTTTGTCCATGATTTAGGTGCAGCTCTCCAAGCCCAAGGTAAAGTTTTGGATGTTACCATCGGCGGATTTGAAAATGCAACCAAAGAATCCTATTGGATATTTGATTATGATGGCTTGAATATTCCCCAGGTGAGATACATTAAAATCATGGCATATGATCAGTTTTTAGGCCCCAATCCGTCGCTCAACCCTGTTGGGGACATTAACTGGGTGGAAGATATTCTAAATTATGCGATAACGACTAGGGGAGTACCTGCAAAAAAAATAATATTAGGCATTGCCAATTATGGTTGGTCCTTTAAACAAAATCCTACAACGCAAAATATGGAAATTATTTATCCGTTTACGACTTATAGTCAATATATGGCGAAGGCAGGATTTGCGAGTTGGTATCAGCCTTGGTGTGAAGAGCTCTATGGCGAATGGACCGAAAACGGAATATATCATGCTGCATTTTTTAACAATGCAGAAAGTGTCGGTAAACGGCTTGCACTGGTAAATACCTATGGTATTGCAGGGGTTTGTTTTTGGGTTTTAGGACGTGAAGACGCTGCGATTTATTCGAATAAAATCCCTACTATTTTAGGTGCAGGACGGTAAACCGTAAAATTGCAGTTGCAAGAGTACAACAGCCAAATGAGCAAATCATTTGGCTGTTGTATTTCAGACCTTTGGTGGAGATTATAGATATATCAAGTTTAGAAATTTATTGTTTTTCGCTTCATTACTGTGTTGTCGATGACAAGCTCTCTTTTATATGCTTCAAAGGCAGCCCTGTCCCTGTGGCCAGTAAGGGTCATCACCTGGTTATCATCAAATCCTGCTGTGATCAGTGAAACGACCCGTGTGTGCTTCCAGGAATACAGCGTATAATTGTAGTCAAGTTTAAGTAGGTCTTTGATTTTTTGATATCTTCTCCTGAAATAATCCTCATAGACCTGTTCCTGTGAAATACGTTGTCCTTTTCCAAAGACAAAATAGTTGAGATCAGCCCTATCGATTCCCATTTCCAGTATAAGTTCATGGAGTTCATCACAGATCGGTACAAGTCTGTCGCCTGTCTTTCCGGTAGGTCCGGGAACCTTGATCTGTCGGGAATATAGATCGATATGCTGTACCTTTAGAAAACGGATCTCTTTTGGTCTCATACAGGAATAGAAGATCCATTTGGAATAATTGTAGAGTTCCTGATCTTTGATAAGTTCTGCTTTGACTTTTTCAGCAACGATAGGGGAGTAATACCTGTTTTTTTCAGCTCTATCTTTCTTGATGATCAGATCGGAAAGGTCTATTTCATATTTTATGCCACGGTTATGTTTCTTCTCCAGTTTGGCGATCCGGCCAAAGAACTGACTCATGAACTTCGCGTGATTGTTATATGTTCTGGGAGTCCATTCCTCTTCAAAGAAATAATAGTCCAGAAAATCCTGTATATGGAGATCATTTAATTCTGAGCAGGGGATATGGGGATCATCCATGGATTCCACATATTTTTTAAGATTGTTGAGGAAGGAGACATAGGTGCGTACCGTATTATTCTGTAATTCGCATTTTCGGCAGTATTCAAGAAATTTTTCTGTAGCTTCCGGTACCGACCATGGTTTTTGGGATTTTTCCTCCCTGTGGATGTTTAAGGTTCTTTCTTGTTCACTGATTTGGCTGCAAAGGATCTCTTCAGGCAGAAATGGGTTGAATCCGTAGGCCAGTACGTAATCTATGTCATCCCTGAGCTGCTGCGCGGCCAGTTCCTTTTCCTCAGGGTCATGGATGTAGTTGATTCCATCCCTGACATAGAATTTTCTGAATTTTCCCGCCTGGCCGGGGATCCGGTACTCATAAACGACTCTCCAGTCCCCATCTGCTGCCCTGACGATCCGCGCGTTCTTGAACTGTCTTGTCCTCATGAACCGCTTTCTGTAGGAATTTAAACTTGGTGCTGTTTTTGGGGATCAAGCAGAATTCTTGGGGGAATACAAAAAATTTCCTAGTTTAGTTTGTTTAATACAGATATCCCTTGCAAGACGCCGAACGTAAATTACTTTCCCTATTGATGCCCGAAGGGCTTTTAGAATACTTTCAGATTTTAGAAGTCGATCAGGTTGACAATCAGCTCCACATTTATTTAGTCTCTCCTTAAACCACCTATAATTTACTGATTATTAGTATTTTGGGTTTAAAATAGCTTGTTTTTTATTGCAAGAATTTGTATCTTAGAGCTTTAAAACCTTGCAAATATGTTGGGGAAAAATCCAGAAAAGAAGCCAGAATTATTTCGCCCAATGTTGGTGGATTTTATTGACCACGAGCATGAACTTGTTCTACTTTCAGAAAAAATAGATTGGAATTATTTTGAGAAAGAATTTTCGCCCTTGTATTCCAAAGTGGGCAATCCGAGCCATCCGATTCGGTTTATGGTGGGTTGTTTGCTACTGAAACATTTGTATAATTTGGGCGATGAGACGTTGGAAAAAGCCTGGATCATGAATCCTTATATGCAGCATTTTTGTGGCAGGGTTTTCTTTGAACACGAATTTCCTTGTGACCCGAGTAATTTTGTTCATTTCCGAAAAAGAATTGGCGAAAAAGGTATCGAAAAAATCTTTGCCTACAGCGTAAGAATGCACGATGCCAAGACGAACACCTCAAATTTTGTTTTGTCCGATACTACCGTTCAGGAGAATAATACCTCTTTTCCTACCGATGCAAAATTGTGCAAAAAAGTGATTGATTATTGCAACAAAATAGCCGGAAATGAAGGCATAAAACAAAGACAACGCTACACAAAAGTCAGCAAACAAATGGTGCGCAACACCTACAACGGAAAACATCCCAAGCGGGCAAAAGCGGCAAGGAAATCTCAAAGACAGCTCAAAACCATCGCCATGAGACTGATTCGTGAATTGCAACGGAATTTTAATGCAGAACAGCAAGAATTTTATAAAGATTTAATGACATTGTACACCAAGGTTGTCACACAAAAAAGAAACGATGCCGATAAAATTTACAGCATTCACAAGCCTTTTACCCGATGTATTGCCAAAGGAAAAGCGCATAGCCAGTATGAATTTGGGAATAAGGTAGGTTTGATAACCACCGCCAACAAAGGCAAGAAAATCATTCTCGGGATTAAAGCATTTTTGCAAACTCCTTACGATGGTCACACCATAGAACCACTTTTGGAACAGATGGAAACCGGTGGTCAAAAGCTCCCAAAAGAACTCCTTTACGATAGAGGTGGCAGAGGAAAATCAGAAATAAAGGGCGTGAAAATCTCCATCCCAAGCACTCCAAGAAAAAAAGACACTGCTTATCAAAAGCAGACAAAGCGCAAAAAATTTAGAACCAGAGCGGCAATAGAACCTATCATCGGACATTTAAAAACCGATTTTAGGCTGGCAAAAAATTACTTCATGGGAGAAACGGGACCACAAATCAATGCATTACTAGCTGCAACCGCTTGGAACATGAAGAAAATGATGGAACTACTGAAACAGAAAATTATTTTCTTATTTTATAAGATACAAATTATGCTGTTTTCTAATCCTGTTTTTAAAAATAAATTAAATAGTGGGTTTTGTTAAGGAACGACTAATTAAGTATTTGATTATTTTAAATAGAACGGGTCTCAGAAGTAAATGGTTTGTCAATTAAATGAAACAGTTGCATTTAACTAAACTTGGTTAGAGAAATGGTTTTATGATACAAAATGATGTTCAATTGATACAATATTACCGGCAATTGAGCGATTAATTATTGAATTTTAGATATCTGTATACCAAATAGCTATTCAATTCAATGAACAAAATATACCTCTTAATTAGTGCCCTTTTTCTGTCTTTTGTACAGACGACAATCGCACAGCATACCACAGCAGTATCGATAGGAAAGGCGAATATTCCAATAGACGGGATTTTTCAGGCTGATCCAACCGTATTCTTTTACGGGGGATATTATTACCTGTACGGTACGAATGGAGATTCTGAAGAACAGCAGGGGTTTAAAGTGTATCAATCTACAGATTTGAAACATTGGAAGGTCCCGGCAGGCACAACTTCAGGTTTTGCTCTTTTAAAAGGAGATGCTTTTGGATCGACGGGATTTTGGGCGCCACAAGTATGGTTTGAAAAGGGTAAATTTTATATGGCTTATACAGCAGATGAGCATATAGCAATTGCAGTTAGTGATAGCCCTGTAGGTCCTTTTAAGCAAACTTCCAAAGCACCACTTGAAGTCGGGCAAAAGCAGATAGATCCATTTGTATTCAGCGATCGCAATGGGAGGAAATACCTGTTTCATGTCAGATTAACGCAAGGAAATAGAATTTTTGTCGCCGAATTAAAGTCCGATTATTCGGGAATAAAAGGAGAGACGCTAAAAGAATGTGTCCATGCGGAATTACCCTGGGAAAATACAGCAAATGCAGAGTGGACGGTTACCGAAGGTCCTACTGTTATCCAGCAAGGCCAGTATTATTATATGTTTTATTCGGCAAATGATTTTCGAAATAAAGACTATGCTGTCGGCGTGGCAATCGCGGATAATGTCTATGGGCCTTGGAAAAAACTGGAAGGTCAGCCGGCATTAAGCCGAAAAAATAGCGGTTTTGCCGGAACTGGACATGGCGACGTTTTCAAAAAAGGAAAGCAATGGAATTATGTCTTTCACACACACTTTTCAGATGAAAAAGTGGCACCTCGGAGAACCGCTATCATACCGTTTAATTTTGCATCAACTGGTGATGGTATTACGGTTCCTCGGTTTGATACCGCAAAGTTTCGCTTCCTGGCTACAGATCAGGGATTGACCCAGAATGGAAAATCCTATCAAACGGATGTAGCCTTTGGCGATCCCTTTATTGTATTTGATCCGCCTACCGATCGATATTATTTATATGGCACAGGTGGAACTGAAAACGGCTTTATTGCTTATAGTTCCAAAGATCTGAAAACATGGACGAAGGAAAGGAAAGTATATGATGCCAACCAGCCTAATGGCTGGGGAGAAAAAGATTTTTGGGCGCCTGAAGTTTACCGGGTCAATAACAAATACTATATGTATTATAGCGCCCATTGGAAAGATAATCCAAAACAACATATTGAAAACTATCGCATCGGGGTAGCTGTGGCGGATAGTCCCTTAGGGCCATTCAAAGACCTTACTGGAAAACCTATTTTTGATCCGGGATATCCAATTATTGATGCGAACGTTTTTAGAGATACCGACAATAGGAATTATCTGTTTTATTCGCGTTGTTGCTACGAGCATCCGGTGGAGTCGGAGGTTGCGGATTGGGCGAAGCAGAAGTATGGCTATAGCAGGATCGAAGAGAGCTGGGTGTATGGTGTTGAATTGGACAGCAGTATGACTAAAACGATCGGGGACCCAGTCCTTTTAATGCGACCTCCAGTTTCGATGAATGACGCACAGGCTGAATGGGAGAGTAGGTCAGTCACTTCGGGTGAGATAAATAGACGATGGACAGAAGGTTCTTTTCTAATGAAAAAAAACGGACAATATTATATGATGTATTCCGCCAACTATTTTGCTGGAGCCAATTATGCGGTAGGCTATGGAACGGCAACTGCCCCATTGGGAAGCTATGAAAAGTCACCTGCTAACCCAATCATTGAAAAAAATACCCATAGCGGGAGAGTAATTTCGGGTACCGGACACAATAGCCTATTTAGCGATAGAGAAGGAAAGCTCCGCTGTGTGTATCACGGACGTACTATAAAAACGGGTGATAAACGCATCGTTTTTATCAGCGACGTTTTTTTTAATGAAAATGGCCAATTGCATATCGTTACAGATTGACCCACGGGTCAATCTGTCTTTTTGGGTATTGCCGGATTTTCGACATTTTCATCCCAAGCAGCGGACGAGGCCGATCTAGCATTTGTTCCGTCGCTTGTTTGTGTCTTTTTATGGGCATAATTGACATTTTCTTCTTCTTCAGGATCGGTTTCATCCACGTCCGGTTCAGGACGCTCAATTGGATCAGTATCATTGGGATCCGGAATAGTATGTTGCCCGAATAATCCTTTACGATACCATATGTTACTAAAGTAATAGGCAATAATCAAACCTCGTTTTACTACTGCATGTTGCAATATCTCTTCCATGTTTTCGATTTCGTTTAAGTGGTACAACCCTCTTTATTCGCGTTGTATTCTCTCGAATAATGAACAATATCAGCAAGGAAATAGTTTGCGAGATTTCAGGATGCTGCATCAGGTTAATTGAGCAACATTTGTTCGGGAAATGGCTTAACAATTGGAAAGTAAAGATGAACTGTTGTACCCAAACCGACTTCCGATTCAATTTTTATATTTCCTCCCAACCGCTCCATGATGCGCTTTACGAGTGAAAGACCAATGCCCGTACCTGGTATGGAGCCCACGTTATCCGCCCTTGTAAACATTTCGTATATGTGCGGTAGGTGTTCACTGGGTATGCCAATTCCATTATCCTTGATTTGATAATGGGTATAATCATCTTCATGCGAACTATCTATGGATACCACAGGGCTGTCCGACTGGGCTGAATATTTTATAGCGTTGATAATTAAATTGGAAAAAATTTGATAAGCGGCACTTTTCTCGCCCCAAATAGGCAATAATGTACCAAAAGTGGGCCGACAATTATTGACGTTATATAGAATACTGTTTTCTTGGAATATACGCTGAATGGTGTAGGCCATTGGAAGTGGCTCTTTGTCTAAAATGCTGGATCGGTGTTGACTTAATTGTACCATATTGTTGATAATATCCTCAATGTTGGTGACACTTCGGCTGAAATTCTGATACCATTTATTGATTTTTTTAAAATCGATATTGTCGGGGTGTTGCTGAAGAAATTGTATACCCATTTTTAAGATGGACAGCGGGTTTTTCAAATCGTGGGAAAGCGTATGGGTAAACATTTCCAATTCATTGTTTAAGCTGAGAAGTTCGTCATTGAGGAGCTGGCGTTCTTTCAATTTCGCAAAGATGGATTCTTTGATGATTTGATTTAAGCGAAGTACAAAGTTAATTTCAGCATCATTCCATGGCTTGGCAACATCATAACGCGTATCTTCCCAGATTTTGAGCTGCTTTTTACCATCCTGTTCTTCTTTTAACTCCAATTGCATGACCTGACTGCTATATTCTCTTCTAAACCAAACGATGTAATAATCGTTCTCCAAGCCTACCTTTAAATACATTAGACCGGCAAAACCAAGCTTTTCTTTAAAGTTTTCTTGATGATTTAGACGAAAGTTGTAGTCTTTAAAGAGGGCTTTGTCGGTATGTTTCTGCAGGAATTGAATGAGTTCATAAAACTGTGCTTTAGGAGGAGACTGCCCATAGTTAAAAACGTCGCCTTGATTGAAAATTGCCAAACCATCTGCATCCACAAGCTGAGTTAGAATGTCCATATGTTGTATCAAGGCACAATTTACCATCTTATTTTCAGAGAGACTTTTCTTTAATTCTTCTTCTGCAAGCTTAAGAAGTTCTGTTCTTTCCAAAAGATTCTGTTTAATATGACTTTCATATTTGTTGGTTGCCGCCTGGATGGCAAATGTGCATAGTTTTCGTTGTTGTAGGTCGACTACACGCTTTTCGTCATGCTGCGCAACCACAAGTCCCCAAAAATCATCATCAATACAGATTCGAAAAAAAAGGGCACTTTGAACATTTATTTCTTTTAAAAAAAGCTGATGGAGTTCAGGCAGAGGAGATAATAAGCTCGAAAGGGGATCGATGGCCTCATCTTTATAATAGAATTCTTGTCCCTGATCGTCCATGTTGGGAGCGTATCTATACGAATAACTACGATAGTAAGACAAAACTTCCTCGGGCATAAAATCTTTGGAGAATTCCTTGCCCTTGAAAGAAGACCGTCCATTTGCCGTATGCTCAGCAATCACCGAACTATACCCCGTTTCTTGAATTTGCAAAACGAAAACACGATCATAATTCAATATCTTGTTGATGGCCGAACAAACGCGATTCCAGTTATTTGGCTGAATGGTATCCAACAAAAAATTGAGCTCGTTAATTTTTTTAGCGGCAATATATTTTTTATGTTGTTGTTCCCATTCAATGTAAAGATATTCATCATGTCTACGTAATTTTACATAAACACGGTCGTTTTTAATTTTAATGGGTAAAATGTGGCGCGACTGTCCGTTTTCAAGAAGTTCCATCACAGCATTCCTCACTTTTAACAAAGCTTCGCCGAAGATATGGCCAAAGCTATGAAAAAAATGAGTTCCTAATAGAGCTTCACTGGTATAATGTTCATTTACGACAGACTCCGTTACTCCGACGATCGTAAAGTGCCGATCTAAAATGACCAGTTTGCCAAAAGATTGAAGCTTAATAGCGGTTTGATTGCTCGATTGGATTGTATGATTCATAGTACCCCAAAACTCCTAATGTATACATAAATGTACGAAAAAAAATTACGACAACATAGATCGAATCTTTAATATTAGAACGTTGGAAAGTAGATAAAATTGCTTTATTGGCTTCTTTTTACTTTGGAATTAAAAATAGTACCATTTTCTCACATGTAACATACTATAAATGGGCATTAAATTCTTTGGCAACAGCATTCGCCATTCCTTTAATTAATGATTTCCACTGCGGATAGGAGGCTCCTATTTTCGCCGCCAAACCGACGAGATAGTTCCGAACATTATCGCTAAAATTTTCATTGTCAACGTTTATGATCTCGTTTCTGCCAGCATATTGAAACAATATACTGTTTCTACGCTGTTCGATCAGGAAAGTTGACGATGAAATTCCTTCGAAAAAATGAGCTGTATTTTTATCGCCGGGATGGCTTGGATCGGGACAAGGCTTTAAGGTTAGGGCAAAAACTTTATAATCATCGGTTTTGTCTAGCGTGAGGTTAACGACATGCACCCAGTCATAACCACCGCTACTTGGAAGTCCCGGCCCGGGGATATCCAGTCTGATATAATCATGTAATTCGAGTAAGCGATCTATCGGTGTACCATAACCGCCTGTCAATTGAAATGTGGTAGCGGGTAATTGGGCTAACGTGTACCAATGGTTGACCTTTCTCAGGTTCTCTACGCCCAATTCAAATGCTAAGTTAGCGATATCTTCACTTGCAAATTCAAGTGATTCAAAACAATCAAGTCTTTTCCCTTCTTTTTGTTCCGGTATGATATTTTTCATCGTTTTTCCATTTATGTTTAAAATACTGGATTTCTTATTCCTGCTTTTAGCTTCCTTGAAGGTAGCTAAGCCACCTAGGTTTTTATGTCGGTGCGTCTTAACCCAAGCTCGCTTTTAGTTTGGCAAGGAGATCGTCTGCTTTTGTATGCTCAACTTTCATTTTTCGGATGGTTGGGCGTTTTCCCTTGTCTTTTTGCTTGATAATTTTTAGGAGCTCGTCCATGTATTCATTTTTATATTTACTAATATCAAAGGACTTACTGTGCTGCTCAATCAGCTGTGTCGCCATGTCCATTTCCACCTTTTGAATTTTTATTGTAGTGGGCAATTTAAGGTCGTCCAAGCCCCTAATCTCCTGCTGATAGCGAATTTTATTCAATACCAATGCATTACGATAGGGTTTTATAAGGGCTAGATGTTCGACATTTCGCATCACAAATGCTCCTAAACCCGCCATTTTTGTTTTTTCTAAAGCTTTGACAAGCAGCTGATAAGCTTTCTCACCGCCCTTCTGTGGTTCGAGGTAATAAGGTGTTTCAAAATAAATACTGTCAACATCCATCAGTTTTACAAATGCATGCAGATTGATAAGTTTTGATTTCTCCGGACTTGCATCTTCAAAATCGGCGTCTTCCAAAACTACATAGTGGTCTTTCATAAAGTATCCTTTAACAATATTGTCCCACTTTACTTCTTTACCAGTCTGTTCATTTACCCGTTTGAATTTAATATTGGATAAATCTTTACGATCAAGCATGTCCAAATCGAGACTTGCATTTTCAGTTGCACTATATAATTTTATGGGAATATTAACTAAGCCAAAACCAATAGCCCCTGTCCAAATTGCACGCATATGTTGTCCATTTATTGCTAATACGATAACCTTCGCTATGGAGGAATGGTTTGAAATTTAATAAAATAGCTGGCAAACTATTCCTAAAGGAATCGGTTATATACTGTAAAGCTGCTATTATTATCATGGATTTAAAGTCAAATGAGCCATTTTGGTTGGTGAAGAATGGTCTCTTAAATACCTATCCTTCCTTACAAAAAGATATAAGCTGTGATGTACTTATTGTAGGAGGGGGGATCACCGGAGCCTTGATTGCGCATCAATGTATGGCCGATGGAAAGAAATGTGTTCTTATAGATAAGCGGGAAATTGTGAATGGGAGTTCGGCGGCAACAACTTCCATGTTACAATATGAGATTGATATTCCCTTATATAGATTAAAGGAATTAATCGGCATTCAGGGGGCAATTGCGAGCTACCGAGCCTGTGGAGAAGCGATTGATAAATTAGGTAGACTTGCCAAGAAAATCCGATCGAAAGCTGGTTTTAGAAGCAAACAGTCACTCTACTATGCGGCAAAGAAAAAGGATATAGCTTGGCTAAAGGTGGAGTTCGAAGCAAGGCAAGAAGCTGGCTTCGACGTCAAGTGGCTGACGGAGCGGGATATCAGGGAACGTTATGCAATGTGCGGTGCTTATGGGGGTATACTTTCGGATCTAGGGGCAAGCATTGACGCCTTTTGTTTCACACACGAACTATTGGCATATAATGTTAACCGAGGGTTATCTATTTTTGACAAAACAGCGTTGGAAAAAGTGTTTTATAAGTCTGGTTATAATTCAGCGATTACTTCAACAGGGGCTAAAATCAAAGCGGAAAAGATTATCTATTGTACAGGATACGAAACAACAAATCTCATTTCCGAAAAATTTGTTGACCTGCTAAGCACATTTGCTATTGTATCGGAAGCTGATAAAGAACATAATCAGCTATATCGCGACCTTCTCATCTGGAATACGGCCACGCCCTATTTGTATATGCGAACAACAGACGACGATAGGTTTCTGATTGGAGGAGAAGATGAGACCTTTAGAGATCCCATCAAGCGAGATGAGCTCATTGCAAAGAAGTCTCATAAGTTAGCGCAGTCATTTAATAAAATTTTTGTCGATAAAACCTTCCGCACTGATTTTACTTGGGCAGGTACATTTGGGACGACCAAAGATGGATTACCTTATATCGGAGAACATAGAAAGTTCAAAAATTCATATTTTGTATGTGGCTTCGGCGGAAATGGTATAACCTTTTCTGTTGCAGCAATGGAGATGGTTGCGAGTTGGCTTCATAAGCTAAACCATCCATTGGAAGAATGGTTTAGATTTGGCCGGTAATTTCCTGCTTAGCCATGTTTACGTAAAAATCGGAATACTCTCTCTTCAAGCTTCGCTAGTGGTAATTTATCTTTTATAAAGGGGAACTTTGCTTCCATAAATACCTGTTGTATGGCCGGATGGATATAATAAGTCTGCGAAACAGACTTCGTATTACCAAGTTGCTCTGCAACCTTCTTGATGACGCTATTTAATTGTCTTTTCCGTGCACTGAGTGATTCCGCCTGTTTTGTTTGCGCAAGCTGATAAAAGGCTTCACGACTGGCGCCCCAAATGCGAATACTCTTGCAACTGATCTCACCCGTACAATTCTTCCGCAGATACTGATTAAATGCGGAACCACAGAAAGTGCTTTCGCAACTTGCACTATCCATTTGGAATATCCTTTTGCCTTTCATTTTTAGTAATTCTTCCAAAAGTTTAGCTTGTTGTTTGTTGGTCCAGGATTTCTGCTGGAAAACCCCCTTTTTACCTTTATAGGCTAGCGATATCCGATTGCCTTCAATGCTGACGTGTCTTTTTTCCAAAGTACTCAGCCCATACGATTTATTTGTCAGTGTATAACGCTTATTGCCAATACGAATCAATGTACTGTCCATTATTTTAAAAGCAACTGCACAAAGTTTATCCATGTCCCAAAATTCGTGTTTGAGGCGTTTGGAACTGATGTTTCTCAACTCTTGTAAGTATTTACCCATATAGAGGATATTGCTAAACTTTGCAGCTTGCCGTTGGCCGACAAATTTGGAATGATAGATATATTGTTTGCGTCCTTTTTGGTCGAAGCCAAAAGCCTGTAAATCGCTTTTTGAGCTTTTAGCAATCCAAACATCTGTCCAATTTGGTGGAATAACGAGTTTTGCGATCCGCTCTAAAACCTTTTTATCGGACACTTCCTTTTCCGAAGCGTCGAAATATTTAAAAGACTTACCTACTTTTCTTCTTGTATACCCCGTTCTTGCTTTCATAGTGCATTTTCCCTTGTAAAATATGTTGATAATAGGTTAAGACGTTGTGGCCTTGTCTCGTAACGTTTTAATATATTCGTGAGCTTCGAGCTGTATACCAAGTTGTTTTTCGATGAGCAGGAGCAGATCATGGCTGATTTCCCAGTCTTCATGGTCAACAACATCCTTATAGGTATGTGTAAAGGCATCTTCACCTTGCTCACAGCTGCATAGTAAACTCCTTTCATCATTTCCTGAAATGGCGGATTTTATCTCCATCCAAATTCTGAATAGCTTGCCACTGATCATCGTTCCTCCGATTGAGTCGTCTTCCCGCGGAGCTAGGTAGGGTTTTAATTCTTCAATAAATACCTCGGATTGGTTCATAAACTCAATAAAGGTGTTATTTAAATGTTCAAGATGGAGGCGCGTGGCTATTTCTACAGCTTTTTGATAACCTGCAATCCGATCGTTGTTGATCTGTATAAGGTCGCTGGTTAATGTACGATCATTTACCGTATTGTTTTCCATTTAATGTCGGCTTTGTGAATTTCTATTTTTCACTTAAGAACGCCTCAAGTAGCCCTGCAGTTTTGTGAAAGAACTGGATAGGTATAATTTCATCCATGAAGGCGATTTTATACTGCGTACCATCAGTAGATTGTTGCACGATAGCTGGAGCGAAACGCAAAAAAAAACGGCTGCTTTAAATTGCTAAAGCAGCCGTTGGACGGTAATTGCTATCTTTATTTTTTATTAAAAGAAGTTTTTTTACCTTTTTCCGTATCGACCTTAATCTGTTTCTTGTCTACTGATTCCGAAACTTCTGGTTGAACAATGGTTTTGCTATTTCCTTTTCCTATCGGACCGCCGCAGATAATTAGCGCAATGACCATAGCTTGCTGATTATTTATTTTAACTCTTGATTTCATATGTTTACCATTTAACGAATTGTTGTGATGTCGGTTAGCTGCTTCTAGATAGATAACCCTAGAACCACCTTTTTGTTTTTTATTTGAGCCTGTAAATTTTAAGTTGCTTTTGAAGTTTCTTTCTTGTCATGTGGATCCGGGTTTTTATAGTGCCTTCGGGCATGTCAAAATAAGAGGCTATCTCATGATACTTGTATCCTTCGAGAAATAATTGAAACACTTGATAATTTTCTTCAGATAAACTGCACATCGCTTTTTCAATATCATCCGCGATGAATTTATTGTCACTTTTATTTGTTTCTATTGTGTTGGTACTTTCGAGACCGATGTAGGTTTCGTGGATATCATTCGTACGCTTCGCTTTGCGGTATTGATTGATGTATACATTTTTCATAATAACGTAAAGCCAAGACATTAACTTGGGGTGACGGATAAAATCATCGATCGATTTTAATGCGCGGATAAGTGTTTCTTGAATCAAATCCTCTTTTTCATCAGGATCATTGGTGAATTTTCCCGCGAAATGTTTCAAAAGACTTCTTTTTTCTTCGACTAACAAATTTAAATTGGAATTGTTCATAGTACCTTTTGTTAAATTGATTGATGTGTATTCGATAAACAGAGGTACAATTAAAGTGCTAGTTTTGCGATTTAGAGGTCATCCAAACCTTGTTTAAACAGGTATATGGGAAAAATACGTAATGCTGCGTATCGTTGATTTTGTAGTAGAAACACTACAAAAAAGCAGGATTAAACGTGTCGCAATAAAATTTACTGCCATGAATAGTTTTTTTTAATTGGGTATTTGTTCCTAAAAAAAATGTCTTTATTACGGGTATTACCTGTTTTAATGATTTATGCCAGTGTCCATTTTTTCAAGCAAGTTTTAAATTTCTTGTTTTTATCAGCTTTTATCACTTGCGTCCTAAACGTTTAAAAAATGGCGGTGTTTTGATATAGCGAGATCGCTATATTTAAATCACAAAATTATAACACACCGCCATGATAAATTTAAATGTTTTTAGTCAGATTTTATCTCTTATCGACCGCGAATTATTCAAAGATTTGGTTTCAAAGCACAAAAGTGACAAACATCAGAAAGGGATCAACAGCTGGACGCATCTAGTCAGTATGCTTTTCTGTCATTTTTCCTCGGCAGATTCGGTCCGTGATATTAGTAACGGTCTACGCAGTACCACTGGTAATCTGAACCACTTAGGTGTAGTAAGAGCTCCAAGTAAGTCTAATATATCCTATATCAACACACACCGTACCCATGAACTTTTCAAAGATCTTTATTTCTCTGTTTTGGAAAGGCTTTGGCAAAAGGATACGCATTTTCGCAAAGATCTTGTTCAGCTAAAGCGTAAAGTATATCTGATGGATGCAAGCATCATCCCCTTATGTCTATCTGTATTTGACTGGGCAAAGTTTCGCAGCACCAAAGGTGCCGTAAAGCTGCACACTGTCTTGGATTATGATGGCTGCCTACCTGTTTTTATGCAGATTACCGATGGAAAAGTACATGAGAGCCAGCGAGCCGGTAGTTACAGTTTTTCCAAGGGAAGCGTGGTGGTAGTGGACCGTGGCTACGTGGATTACAGCTGGCTTGGGGATTTGGACAGCAGGGGGTGTTACTTCGTTACCAGGAGTAAAGTTAATATGAAGTACAAGGTTATCAAGTCCTATCAGAGTGAAGCACTCATGGAAAAGGGGATCCTTAAGGATGAGCTCATTGAGCTATCCGGTGCTGCCTGCAATAAATACAACGGCAAGCCGCTACGCCTAGTCCACTTTTGGGACAGCACCACTGGCAATGAGTACCACTTTTTGACCAATAATACGAAGTGGAAGGCTTCTTTGGTGGCAAACATCTATAAACAACGCTGGCATATCGAAGTCTTCTTCAAGCATCTAAAGCAGCGCTTAAAAGTATCGACATTCATAGGGACTTCTGAAAATGCAGTGATGATCCAGATCTGGACTTCACTCATTGGCATATTACTGTTAAAATACTTACAAAAAAAGGCCAAATATGACTGGAACCTGTCCAATCTGGTCGCATTCATCAGAATGAATATCTTCGTGAAAATAAACATCTGGCAATGGATAGATGATCCCTTTTTCAGGCCGCCTATAAAAGGAAAAAAGGGACAGCTAAAGATCTTCGCAGATTGAAAAATAGGGGTCAATATCGAAATGATGAAAAAAGCTATGCTTGTACCACAGAAATCGAATCCTAAAATTTATTTAGGACAGATGTGAGCTTTTATTGAACTAATAAGCTTTGAATGTGGTTCTTATCGAAAAAGATTAACGCAAAATAAAATAGACTATGAAAAAGAGCAAAAGATTCACCTTAACTTTAGGAACATTATTATGTTGTGCTGCACTATCCTTTTCGTGCCAAAACTCGACCAAAAATCAAACTGAAGGAAGCGGTCAGTCAGACAACATTGCACCTACTGATGCCGACGAAACCCGCTATAATTTAAGCGAACAGCAAAAAATGACCATGCAGAAAGATACGAGTTTAGCAGACACACTTAGGAAAGACAGTATCAATAATAGTAAATCAAAACCGTAACCATTTCGTCGACCTATCAATATATCTGATAAAAAAACTCCCTTAATTAAGGGAGTTTTTTTGCTCTTTCTTTTGATCCGGATCAGCATCATAAATATTTTCTTCCGAATGATCCGGTTGCTCTTTATGTTGATCCTCTTCCGTATTAATCTTTTCTTTATTACTACGATCGCGTTGTTCTTCTTCACTTGGATCTGGCCCCTCTGCATTTTCAGGATAGTATAGGTCAGGAGTTACGTCTTCTTGTGAAGGGACTTGAGGCTGCTGACGTACAGAAGTGCCATCGTCGGTACTTGGATCGTTGTCTAAAGGGTCTATTTCGTTTATGTACATGGAGTTTCTCCAATATGAATGTGAAATAGAATCACCAAATTGAATTGCTGTATTCATCATCTTTTTAATAGAGAACAGTAATTAAAACTGAATGGTTGTTTTTTTTTATTAAAGGTGATACCTATATTTTAATGATAAATTTAAAACTTTTCATTTATTGACCTTGTTATTAAATTAAAGTAATTTAGAACATACATATATATGAAAAAATCGACACTTCTTTTATTAATAACAGCAGGTATTGGGTATCAGGCCCATGCGCAGAAAATTGAGACCACGCCACAGATGTCATCGGAGGTAGGCATCGAACCTATAAAGCAAGGAAACTGGATGGTCGGTGGATCGATCGGTAATCTAGGCTACAGCTTTGAAGCAAAATCGTTTAACATTGCACTTCAACCGAGAGCGGGCTATTTTGTTTCGGATGGTTTGGCCATCGGAGCGCAAGCCAACTTAGGTTTGGCCACAGTAAAGGATGCTGATAATGAATGGACATATGGGGTTGCACCTTTTGTACGCTATTACTTCCCCAATGCAGGTTCAACTACAGGGAGATTCTTTGGGCAGGGAGACATCGGGATTTCGGGTAGCTCGAAAGGGAAAGATGTTGCGCTGGCCGTAGGAGCGAATGTGGGTTATGCACATTTTATTACCAGGACAGTGGCTTTGGAAGCCACCTTCGGTTATAACTACAGTAAAGCCAATATCAATACGGGTAGTGGAGCGAGTGGATTGGGGGTAGGTTTGGGTTTTCAGATCTATCTGCCTGGCAAAAGATAGATTAATCTCGTACAGACTTAATAAAAGCATGTTTTCAAACCATAATGGTGAAAACATGCTTTTTTTATATAACGTGTTTATACTTGATACTGTGTATAAAAGACGCATTTTTGCTGGAATCAGCAAATGATGCAAACATTTAGACAATTACTGATGTTCCCTTTTTAAGAAAGGAGCAAATTACGATGACTGGAACAAAAAATATAGGGTTGGTACTAAAAGATAAAATGGGGAAATGGTCTTCTTATGATATACCATTGCTTAAGGAATGTCATCTAAATAATAAACTGGTCAAAAGCAACGAGCAGGAAGGTATTTTTGTGGTGGGAAGCTTGGCAACAGGATTATATATTTTCTCATTGTATAAGAACCGTTTTATAGATTTAATGGGTAAACAAATTGGGGTGGAAGAAATCTGTGAGCATTTTGATCGATACAAACAGACCTTAATATAAGCACCGATAGCGCTTTCGAATGCTCAAACCGAAGGTGTTAACCTGACTTTTTAACACCTTCATGTTTGTTTTATGTTAATGAAAAATTGGTTTATCCAATTTTATCGCTAGGCGGTAAACAGCATTCATCAATCCAACGTGACTATAGGCTTGAGGGAAATTACCCCATTGGCTACCGTTATCTTCCGTAACATCTTCGCTGAACAGACCTAAGTGATTGCTGTAGGTCAGCAAACGTTCGAGAATCTCTTTCGCTTCTTCCACACGCCCTACGCAGGCCAAGGCTTCTACATACCAAAATGCACAGACCAAGAACGTGGATTTGGGGCGGCCAAAATCATCTTGATGCTTATACCGATAAAAAAGTCCATTTTCGCCTTTTAATTCTTTTTCCAGCATCTCGAGGTGATGACGTGCACGGTCCGATTTTGGGTCAAGATAATCCATAACAATAAGCTGTAAGGTGCTTGCATCTAAATTTCGGCTGTCTAATGCGTTTTGATAGACTTTTCGCTCCTCGTCATAACAAGCTTCAATGTAAGCTTCTGCCTTTTTTAGGAGAACATTCGCGCGATCCTCCATATCCTGATAACCATTTTGGCGTGCAATTAATAGGGCAGCTTTGCATCCAACCCATTGGAAAAGATTCGAATAGCAGTGATGGTTGGCAAAGTTCCGGAACTCCCAAATGCCGGCATCTTTTTCCTCGATTGTGGCTTCTATTTTTTCCAGAATAAAATTCACCCAGCCTAAGACATTTTTGTTTTCATGGATTTTAAAACGCTGATCAGTGAAAAGAGGCAACAATGCAATCATAGCCTGACCATAGACGTCATTTTGGATATGTTCAAACGCCTGGTTCCCGATTCGCACTGGACCGCTTTCCTGATATCCTTTTAGATAGGGTAAAATATGTTCCGTAAGCTCGGAATTGCCGAGAATACCGTACAATGGTTGAAGCCTTCCCGGATTACGATGTGTGATGCCGGCAATATAGTTTGCAAAGCTTTCCATTTCTTCAAATTGACCGATATGCGTCAGTGCCGTTAGCACATAGTAGCTATCCCGTACCCAGCAATAGCGGTAGTCCCAGTTTCTGCCAGAACCAGGGTACTCGGGCAAGCTTGTTGTCGAAGCTGCTATAATTGCTCCTGTGTCCTCATATTGATGGAGCTTTAGCACCAAAGCGGATCGAATAACTTCTGTTTGATAGATGTTGGGAATACTACATCTTTTAATCCATCGCTGCCAATAGCTAATTGTCTTATGGAGGAAATCTTCGCAGGTACCTGCGATAGCTGATTCGAAAGCAGCATCATAGGTCAATACAAGGTATTTATTCTCACTGATGATGGTCCAGCTCTCCTCTTGAAAGAAATGAGAAATGGGCAGATCCGTAGTAAGGCGAATTCGTTCCCCGATCTGGTCGTTACTATACAGGATATGATTGCTTCCACGGGTTGGTTTAAGTGCCAATCGGCCATAGTCGCCAGTAGGATGACACCTAACGTTTACACTGGGGACCCCATATAAAGGTTCGATCTTCCGGACCAACATCAAAGGTTTAAAATATCGTCCGAATTGTTCAAATCGAGGGGCAAAATCCGTAACGCGATAGGCATAGGACGCTGTATGGATTTCCGTGCAGAGCACGTTGGAGTTTTTGATGTAGTATTGCTTGGTTTCGACAATAGGTTCCTCTGAGCTGATCTCAAAGCGCCCGCCTTGCTGTTTGTCGAGCATACTGCCAAATACAAAGCTATCTTCGAAAGAGGGCCAGCACAGCCAAGATATATTGGTATCCATACCGACATGCGCAATATAGGAACAATTGCCAATGATTCCAGATTGATAGGTATGTCTTTTTTCCATTGTATTTTCGTTCATTATTTTATGATAAGTTGATTCAAAAATTGAAGAACATCTTCTTGTTCATCCAGATAATATTTTGCCGCAGACTTATTGCTACCAACTTTAATACTTATCGTCGATTGAGGAAGATAACGGAATAGGTCTTCATCGGTAATGTCGTCGCCAATGGCCAACATAAAATCTGCTTTTATATGACCTGCAATTTCCAATGCTGCTTTACCTTTGTTAACTTCCGTATTTTTAACCTCAATGACCGCATTTCCGTCAAGTAACTGTAAGCCATAATCATTCAGCATCGGGTTTAAAATCTCTTTTAATTCAGTGGCTTTAAGTTCGCCCAAGCCTAATTCTACTTTTCTATAATGCCAGGCCAACGAATAAGGCTTGACTTCAATAAATGCGCCTGGAGTTTGGTCGGCCAATTTTTCCATCAATTTTTTTACTTCGGGCATCCAATGAAGTGCCAGTCCTTTTTTATATGACCAGTTGAAATTTGGGAAATTTGACCAAATGCCATGTTCGGCAACCAAATAGTAAGACCGACCGTCAAACCAAGACGATAGGCTCTCTTGTGATCGGCCGCTTATGATGACCAATGTATTGAGTGGATCAGAAATGATATTATCCAAAAGGTTATACAACAGGGTCGTCGGACTCGCTTTCTGGGCATGATTCTGGAATTTGACCAAGGTACCGTCATAGTCCAGAAAAAAGAGTCTATTGCTACTTTTGCTGTACCTTTCTGAAATACTATTCAATACCTTATCCGAGATTCGTCTTGCCCATTCGTCACGTTGTATGGCTTTGGTCTCAGCCAAACGATTGGTAAAAAGCTGCACCCAATGCTGCACATTAAACTTCTGTATAATCTGAATATTGGCATCGGTACGTTCCTGAATTTCTTCGGGCGGCATTTTAAGCGCTTGGTAAATACTGTCTGCCGTTTCCGTACGGTTATAGGGGTTAATAATCAAGGCATCAACAAGTTCCTTGGAGGCGCCTGCAAACTCACTTAAAATCAATACGCCCTTTGACAAAGTCTTACTGGCGATGTATTCTTTACTTACAAGATTCATCCCATCTCGCGTAGATGTAATCATACAGATATCGGATGCAACATATAATCCAACCAGTTCTTCGAATGGAAGCGATTTATAAAAATATAATACTGGCGTCCAGCTTAGATTGCCATAAATGGAATTGATTTCACTCACCTTCCGGTTAATCTCATCTTTCAGTTTTTTGTATTGCGATACCTTATCCCTGGAGGGCACGATAAGCATATATAACACAACTTTTGTATGCCATTCGGGGTATTTTTCAAGGAAAGTGAGGAATGCACGTAATCGCTCTAATATCCCTTTGCTATAATCGAGCCTATCTACAGCTATAATAATCTTTTGATCGGGAAAATGGCTCCGGAATTGGCTTGCAATGGCCTGGATTTTAGGCTGACTGCTGACTTCGACGAATTTATCAAAATCAATACCCATCGGAAAGGATTCTATAAATATATGACGGTCTTTGTACTTGAGCTGGTTATGTCCAGATGATACATGCAGTATTTTTTTGCAGGCATTTAGAAAGTTCTGACTATCGGCGAAAGTATGAAATCCGATAAGATCTGCTCCCAGTAAACCTTCAACCAATTCTTTACGTTGCGGAATGTTCATAAAGAGTTCCTCCGAAGGAAAAGGGATATGGTGAAAATAACCGATGTTGAGCTCTTGGTTCTCTGAACGCAGCAGTTGAGGGAGCAGCATAAGCTGATAATCATGGACCCAAATAAAATCGGATGGCTCATCGATAGAAAGCGCAGCCTCGCAGAATTTCTTATTTACCATGACATAGGTAGACCAATATTCGCGGTCAAAATGGATGTAGCTCGGCTGATAATGGCAAATAGGCCAGAGGACCTCATTGGAATAACCTTCGTAGAAATTGCGTATTTCATCTTTGGATAAGAAAACAGGAAGCAAGTTCATCGGTTTGAGAAGCTCGACAATCTTTTCTTTTTCCTCTTCATCTTTGGGAACAATTCCCGGCCAGCCAACCCAAAGTATTTCATCCGTATCAAAGGCGGAATTTAAACCGGTTGCCAGTCCGCCCGCACTCGGCTTGATGATTAATTTTTCTTTTTTTCGCTCTATTTGTATCGGCAGTCTATTTGAAATTATTATTTTCTTCTTTTTCTTCATAAGAATATTAGATCGATTTATTTGCAGTGTGGAAGAGTTATATTGAAATAACGATGGGCTTGTAATCCACTTATCTGAACAACCTCGGGAGAGAATAGTTTGAATAAATTCAAATTAGAAAGACAATAGGGAAGCTGTTGAAGAAAGAACGCGGTAATTTGCAAAAAAAAAGACCTCTATTTCTACAGGTCTTTTTTTTTGCTATTTCATTAGATTACGATATACTGACCGCAGCAGCTTTTTCGTTATCCAGCTTTTTCATGAATTGATCGAGAATATCACCTAATCTCCCTGAAATTTCTCCTAAAATACTTTCCCAATCTTTAACTGTGCCATCACAATTGTCTGAAACAATTTTAATACTATGAAAGGTGAGATTTTTTTGAAAACAGAAATTCGCTAGGGCATAAGATTCCATATCAAATGCCAAAGGATTAAAATGTTTGATATCCTGATAAAAAGCAGTATTTACATTGATAAAACGATCCGATGTCAAAAGTGCATCTTCGTAGCGAAATTCATCAAGAGATATGGATTCCAATACGCCTTGACCTTTAAAAAACAAGGTGTTTTCCAGGAAAAATCCATCCGTATAAGTATCCCCTTGTGCATAGTATGCCGGATAAAGGACATGGCCTATCGGATGCCTTGTACAACCTACCGTGCCAACATTGAGAAGAACAGGACTAATCCCTAATGCTTTGATGTCTTCGTAAAGCGTAGCTACGGACAGGAGCGCATTTACTTTACCTACACCAATTTCGTATACAAAAGTCGATTCACTTGTCGAATTAAAAGATAGCTCATTTTTATTTGCTACCAAGATAATCGTTTCAATATCTTTATTCAGGATCATTTAATTTTCTTCGATATATGGATACTCAAATTCCAATTCTTCGGCAGTAATTAGATTTAAGAAGTTAACACAAGCCTGTTTTGATGTGGGAAAATCCATGAATGTGTAATTTCCGCAGCTAATCGGGTTTTGGAAAGGTACTTCGTATCCTTCTGTAAGAACAGTCTCTAATACTTCTTTCATCAATTCCGCCACGTTCTGAGGAGTTTTCGCTGTTCCAGCCAATACAACATAAAATCCCGTGCAACAACCCATTGGCCCAACATAAATAACTTCATCACCTAAGATGGTTCTAATTTCTGTTGCAAAACAATGTTCTAAGGTATGCATGACCTCAGGTGATAGCATACGCTCCGGAGAATTCGGTCTGATCATGCGAATGTCGTAAGTTGTATAACTTTCAACATTGCTGTTATTGGTTGTAGAAGCTTTAGCGTAGATCCCTTGTTTTAACTTGGTATGATCTACCGTAAAACTATTTACTTTTGCTTTTTCTTTTGTGTACATCTTGTTCTGTTCAAAGCTATAACGCTTGTGACGTTATAGGGGTTAAAAGTTGAATATCAAAAATTTCTACAAAGATACTAGATTATTGTAGAAAAGGACGACAAAACTACTATTTTAACACTTCATAATGTTCGACTGTTGGAAATGGATCGTAGTAATGGTGTAAAAGTTTCTCCCATTCCTTAAATAATGCCGACTCCCTGAAACCAATAGTATGGTCTTCTAAAGTTTCCCATTCAACCAACAAAATGTACTGGTTATCTTTTTCAATACATTTACGTAAGGAATGCGTGATATAACCTTTACTCGCACTAATATACTGGCAAGCTGTTTTATAATCTCTTTCAAAATCGGACTGTTGCCCTTCAATAATTTGTAATACAGCTACTTCTAAAATCATAATTCGTTTTTTAAATAAAGTTTAGTAAATATATCAAACTTAGAGAATTTGTTTTTTATATGCAATGCAATAACAAGCTTATCCGAACAATTTATTTGACATTCTTTTGATGCAGGCTTAGCTATTATTGTTTATGTCGGCAGTATCAGGTCCAGCTCTGTTGGTTTGCGAAGCGATGATCTGAACAACTAATGGAATACCGGGATTACGATTTTGGGCATTCCAAACCAAGGAGAGGGTCGTTCGCTGCGGCAAAGTATCCAATTCAAGGAAAGTGACGTCAACATGGTATCCGTTCTTTAGAGATGAAGGAACTATTGCAACACCCAGTCCCTGAGCAACCATATTGAAAATAGTTAAAGCATTCACTGTGCGTAAAGTAACTTTGGGGATAAACTTATGATCACTAAAAATACTCATCACGAGATCATAATAAGAGTGGCTATAGTTTTTGGAAAATAAGATAAATGATTCATTTTTGAACGCATCAAGACTTGGTTGCGGCGACTTCAAAAGGGGATGATCGTTGGGTAAAACGAGGCTAAAATGCTCTCTATGTATAGGCAGGCTACATAACCCGGGGGGCGTTTCGGAAAGACGAACAAACCCTAAGTCCAGTTCTTTTTTCTCCAACAGATCCAGTTGGGTTTCATTCGCTAGTTCGTGAAGTAATAACTCGATATCAGGCTGCTGCTGTTTTAAGGTGACAAGCAATTGCGGTAAGATTGTTTGAACAGCCGACCCGATAAACCCCAGCTTTAAGGTGCTTATTTTACCGTTGGCAAAACTTTGAAGTTGAGTTTCAATCTGATCCAAGTGCCTAAATAGTTCTTTCACCTCCTGAAAGAGATACATCCCCGCTTCAGTCATTTGAACATTTCGTTTATTACGCTCAAAGAGTGTTACGCCATAGGATTCCTCCAGCTGCTTAATTTGCCTGCTCAAGCCTGGCTGCGCAATAAACAATTTTTCGGCAGCCCTTCTAAAATGCAGTTCTTCTGCCAATACTTTAAAATACAGTAAATGTCTTAGCTCTATTTGATAATTCATGGTTATCAATTGATGATAAAAATGGTATTTCTAATTATCAAATATAGCAAGTACATTTGAGTAAAGCAGTTATGATAATGGAAAAATTTTTATATGGCAGTGGGCAGCTAACATGCTCCACCGCTTTAGCGGTAGCAAAAGGAACGGTTACCGGGGAAATTTCCCCCGAAGTCAAGGATAAGATCGAGCAAAGCGCCAGTTATGTCAGGAAAATAGTTGAGCGCGGTGAGGTTGTCTATGGGATCAATACTGGTTTTGGTCCATTGTGTACCACACTTATTGATGCAAGTCAAACGCAGCTGTTACAAGAAAATATTCTCAAAAGCCATGCTGTGGGTATGGGAGAACCTATAGCCAACGATTTGGCCAAATTGATGCTTATTCTTAAAGTTCACACGCTTTCTAAAGGATTTTCAGGAGTTCAGTATACGACGATTGAGCGGATTATTTGGCATATTGAAAATCATGTCATTCCTGTGGTTCCCAAACAAGGTTCTGTCGGCGCATCGGGTGATTTGGCCCCATTGTCACATTTATTTTTACCATTGATTGGTTTAGGAAAAGTTAACGTAGAAGGGGAGATTGTGGAGACAGCTGCCGTTTTGGAAAAACACGGTATGGCACCGGTTCAGCTGGGCGCAAAAGAAGGGCTGGCTTTAATCAATGGAACTCAATTTATGGCTGCACATGGTGTGATGGCTGTTGCCGAGTTAAATCGTGTACTTCAGAACGCTGACATTATTGCTACCTTAATGATTGAAGGCTTAAATGGTTCAATAAAACCATTTTTTACAGAATTACATCAATTACGCCCGCACCCAGGAAACCGCTATGTCGCTGCAAGCATTTTTAACATGCTTCATGGCTCGGCCATTTTGGAAAGCCACAAAGACTGTTCTCGTGTACAAGATCCCTACTCGCTGCGTTGTATCCCTCAGGTCCATGGAGCATCACGCAACGCTTGGTTTCATTTGAAGGATACCATAGAAATCGAAATAAATGCAGTGACCGATAATCCTGTGATCATTAATGATGAACTAACCATTAGTGGCGGTAGCTTTCACGGACAGTCAATTGCTTTGCCTTTGGATTATGCCACACTGGCCGCATCGGAAATTGGCAATATTTCGGACCGAAGGGTCTATTTGTCTTTAGAAGGTCAAACCAACGGAGTCCCAAAATTGTTAATGAAGTCAACCGGTCTCAATTCAGGATTTATGATCTTACAATATAGCACTGCCGCGATTGCAAGTGAGAATAAAGGACTTTGTTTTCCTGCAAGTGCAGATAGTATTCCTACCTCTTTAGGCCAGGAAGATCATGTCAGTATGGGATCTATTGCCGGCCGAAAATTACTGCAGGTCATTGACAATGTCGATAAAATACTAAGTATTGAACTGTTATGTGCGGCACAGGCCAAGGATTACCATCAGCCATTAAAATCGACTGCAGCATTGGAAGCTATCCATGCAAGAATTCGCCAGTCTATTCCGCATATTGAATCCGATCAACCTATGGAAGAGCTGCTGACTGAGGCACAAAGGCTCGTAAAATCAGGCGAACTGATCACATTGCATCGTCAATATGCTACAGGTGAGATTGAAGCGGATTTGAAACAAAGGTTTGAAATGTTTTAAACGAAGAATGATGGAAAAAGAGCTGAAATTAGTTGGACCTTTTAGGCAGGTATTAACGATGTCAAATATGCCCGTTAATGGGGCGCTCCACGATAAACAATTGGCTATTATTAAAGAAGGAGGTATTTTAATAGCAGGTAACAATATATTGGAAGTGGGGGATTTTGAGCAACTACAACTGCAATGGGGAAAGGAGGCGGCACTTGTACTTGTAGAAGGAGATCAGGTTGCTCTGCCAGGCTTTATTGATTGCCATACACATATTGCTTTTGCCGGTAATCGAGCGAATGATTTCGCCCTTCGAAATGCAGGCTCAAGCTACCTGGAGATTGCAGCGGCAGGAGGTGGGATCTGGAGCACCGTTTCCCATACGCGGGATTGTAACTTAGAAGAATTGATTGATCACACTATCCAGCGCGCAAATTTTCTATTAAGGCAAGGAATCACAACAATTGAAGTTAAAAGTGGTTACGGCCTCAATGTTAAAGAAGAACTTAAGATATTACGGGGCATTCAGAAATCGGATCGTCGTACAGCATCAGACCTTATTCCAACTTGTTTGGCTGCACATATGCTCCCACGGGACTTCGACGGATCCGCAAAAGATTATCTTCATCTGATCACAACAGATCTTTTTCCCCTATTGAAATCAGAAGGGCTGTCGAATCGGATTGACGCATTTATCGAAAAAACGGCTTTTCAGGGGGAAGACATTGTGGCCTATTTACGAAAAGCAAAAGAAATGGGTTTTGATCTGACTATTCATGCCGATCAATTTACCACTTCGGGAAGTCAGATTGCTGTAGAACTCGGAGCTCAATCTGCGGATCATCTTGAAGCATCAACTGCGGCTGAAATAGAATTTATCGCACACTCAGCTACTGTTGCTGTAGCGCTGCCTGCAGCCTCTATCGGCCTTGGATGTGGTTTTACACCTGCTAGAAAGTTGCTGGATGCAGGTGCATGTTTGGCAATAGGAAGTGACTGGAATCCAGGGTCCGCGCCCATGGGACAGTTACTGACGAGTGCGAGTATTTTGGCAACAGCAGAAAAGTTGACGAATGCGGAGTTGCTTTCGGCACTAACCTACCGTGCTGCAAAAGCCTTAAACCTGTCGGATCGCGGCGTGTTGACCAAGGGCATGAAAGCAGATTTTAGTTTATTTAAAACAGATAATTATCAGGATATTACTTACTACCAAGGAAGCTTGCAGCCTACAGCAGTATGGAAAAATGGTCAGGAAGTATTCTCAATATAACAACATGGAAGATACATTTAAGAGTGAGGTTGCGGAAGGTATTCCGACCGTATTACCTCCAAAAGTAGAACGAGATCATACAATAAGTCATGCCCCCAGACGAAAGGATATTCTCACCAAGTCGGAAGAGAAGCTGGCCCTACGGAATGCATTGCGTTATTTTCCAAAACAATGGCATACGGTTTTAGCACCTGAATTTTTAGAGGAGCTTCGTAGTTTTGGGCGAATCTACATGTACCGCTTTAGACCCCAATATGCAATGCACGCTCGACCGATAGATGATTATCCAGCAGTGAGTAAGCAGGCGGCAGCTATTATGTTGATGATTCAGAACAACCTCGATCCAGCTTTAGCACAACATCCTCATGAACTGATTACCTATGGTGGGAATGGAGCTGTTTTCCAAAATTGGGCTCAATATCGCCTCACCATGCAGTATCTTTCGCAGATGACAGATGAGCAAACTTTACATCTTTACAGTGGTCATCCAATGGGGCTTTTCCCTTCCGCACAACATGCACCTCGTGTTGTTGTAACCAATGGCATGATGATTCCAAACTATTCGAAACCGGATGACTGGGAACGTTTTAACGCCTTAGGCGTTACACAATATGGGCAGATGACTGCAGGTTCCTATATGTATATTGGTCCACAGGGTATTGTGCATGGCACCACAATTACTGTCATGAACGCTTTTCGAAAACATTTAGCAGTAGACGATACCATTCAAGGCAAGGTGTTTTTGACTTCTGGTTTGGGAGGTATGAGTGGCGCACAGCCCAAAGCAGGTAATATTGCCGGCTGTATCACCGTATGCGCTGAAATAAATCCCGCTGCGGCAAAAAAGCGGCATGAACAGGGTTGGGTAGACCGATTGATAGAAAATATCAATGAACTCGTTGAACAGGTACAGTTGGCGATGGATCAAAAGGAAACAATTTCCTTCGCCTATATCGGTAATATTGTCGAAGTGTGGGAAGCCTTTGATCGCGAAAATATCCACATCACGGTAGGATCTGATCAGACATCATTACATAATCCTTGGTCTGGGGGCTATTATCCAATAGGGCTGACCTTTGCAGCATCCAATGCGTTGTTAGCGACCGATCCTGACCGGTTTAAGCGATGTGTACAAGAAAGCTTGATACGACATGTCGATGCCATCAATAAGCATGTAGCCAAAGGAACCTATTTCTTTGATTACGGTAACGCGTTTCTGTTGGAGAGCAGTCGTGCCGGTGCAGCGGTTTGGAATGATAAAAAGGATCAATTCCGCTACCCATCTTATGTACAGGATATTCTTGGTCCAATGTGTTTTGACTATGGTTTTGGACCCTTTCGCTGGGTTTGTACGTCTGGAAAGGCTTCGGATCTTGAAAAATCAGACGAAATAGCCATGACAGTTTTAGAAAAGCTCCGAAAAGAAGCCCCTGTGGAGATTCAGCAGCAGATGCAAGATAATATTCAATGGATTAAAGAAGCTGGTAAAAATAGACTTGTAGTAGGCTCTCAGGCGCGTATTCTTTATGCAGATTCCAATGGACGTATTGCCATAGCCAAGGCTTTTAATGAAGCCGTAAAAAGTGGCTTATTTGAAGCACCTATTGTTTTGGGAAGAGACCATCATGATGTGAGCGGTACCGATTCACCTTATCGGGAGACCAGTAATATCTACGACGGCAGTCAATTTACAGCAGATATGGCTATTCATAACGTCATTGGCGACAGTTTCCGGGGGGCCACTTGGGTATCTATTCACAATGGCGGCGGAGTCGGCTGGGGTGAAGTCATCAACGGTGGCTTCGGTCTACTGCTAGATGGCTCTGCAGAAGCAGCTTTTAAATTGGAAAAGATGCTGTATTTTGATGTGAACAATGGGATTGCCAGGCGCGCCTGGGCTAGAAATAAGGAAGCTAATCAGGCGCTAGATCGTGCAATGGAGAGAAATTCCACATTGCAGGTTACGCGCGCGCAACTTGTAGATGAAGATATTATCGAACAATTATTTGATCTGAGCGAATGAACTTATTGTTGAATAATCCGGAAATATATAACGAAGGAGACCAAGCGGTCTGGAAGGGGCGTATCGATGGTCAGGATCGTGAATGGATGCGTTGGCATCAATTAATGGATTGTGTCGATCTTCTCGATCAGCCCGATTTAAGGCAGTCCATTGCTTTTCTCGGATTCTGTAGCGACGAGGGTGTTGGACGCAATCAAGGTCGTGTAGGGGCCAAAGATGGACCGACAGCACTCCGGAATGTATTAACAAACCTTCCTGTCCATTTTTCTGATAAACTAAAACTTAAAGATTGTGGTGATATACTTTTAAAAGACAGTGATTTAGAGTTGTCCCAGCAGGGGCTTGGGGCTGCTTTAAATTGTATTCTCGAACAAGAAGGATTTCCAGTCATCTTAGGTGGTGGCCATGAAGTAGCTTATGGCCATTATTTGGGTGTTAAAGAATTTCTAAAGAGTCGTAATCAAAGTCTTGGCATTATTAATTTGGATGCCCATTTAGACATCCGTCCATTGCAGGATGGCAAAGGAAATTCTGGAACGGGCTTCTTTCAAATCGAGCAGGATCAGTCTAAAGCTGATTTGCCATTTCATTACTTAGCGATTGGTATTCAGGAGATTAGTAACACCAAGGGGTTGCTGGACTATGCCAAAGAGAAGGATGTGCAGATTATTGAAAGAGAGAGTTTGATCATTGAAAAGCTTAATTTAATTAGGGAAAAAATTGTTCGTTTCTCCAAATCGGTGGATTATGTGTATTTGACGGTTGATCTTGATGCTTTCGCAGGAGCCTATGCGCCGGGAGTAAGTGCCTTGGCATTTAACGGTATTGTCCCGGATCAGCTATTTTTTACAATTTATGATATCCTTTTAGATCTACCCAATATAAGATCTGTCGATTTTGCCGAATTAAACCCTTATTTTGACATAGATTCCAGAACAGCCAAATTGGCAGCTGATCTGATATTTAAGTTGACAAACAAAATAGCAACAAAAATTGATTAAGAAATATACTGTAAAGTATATTGTTGTTGATAAAAAAAGGTTAGGTTTTCTTTGAAAAAAGCCTAACCTTCTTCTCATTATTAGGAGAGGTTATAAAAAAGTACATCGGCTAATGTGGGATCCTTATCAAAAACTGATTTTGCAAATGGACATAGTGGCATAATTTTTAAATGTTCTCTGCGGGCATAAGCAACTGCTGCCATTAACATTTGTTTGCCTAGCCCTTTCCCAGCATACTCGGAGCCCACTTCTGTATGATCTATGATGAATTTTGTAGGGCCAGCCCAAGTGTATGTCATTTGTGCAACGGAATTTTCCTGATCGATAACCTCAAAGCTACCATGTTTGTCGTTATTTTTTTGTATTACTTCCATGAGCTTGAAGATAATTAAAGGAAATTACAAAATAAACAAAATTCAACAATATATAACATGAACAGTTTTCGCTGGGTGGAGCGTAGTTTTGTAATAAATCTGTTGTTTTAATCATTTGGTTAATTATTGTCGTATCTTCAGGTAGCTTCTAAAAATTGCTATTTTCATTATTTGGATTATATAATTGGTTTCCCCGTATTTTGTAAAAGTGCGGGGATTTTTTTTGAATAGCTAATATTTTTAGTATGTTTGCTTTGCGTTATGAGGGTAAATCAAAGCAAAAAACAAGAGTTTGCCATTGTGGACATAGAGACTACAGGTGGCAATGCAAAATCGAGCAGGATCACAGAGGTTGCCATTGTTATTCATGATGGTAATCAGGTTTTGGAACGTTGGGAGACCTTGGTGAATCCAGGGAAAGAGATTCCGAATTCGATTTTTGCGCTTACGGGCATAGACAATGACATGGTGAAGGACGCTCCGTTATTTGATCAGGTAGCCGAGCACATTTATGAAATGCTCAAAGACCGTATTTTTGTTGCGCATAATGTAAATTTTGATTATTCATTCATTCGATTTCAGCTTCAGGAATCGGGTTTCGAGTGGTCGGCGATTAAATTGTGTACAGTACGCTATGCGCGAAAAATAAAGCCGGGATTATTGTCCTATAGTTTGGGACGCCTATGTGATTATCTAGATATCCCGATTGAAAATAGGCACCGTGCGGGTGGCGACGCTGATGCAACAGCCATTCTCTTTGCTTATTTGAAAGTGCTAGATACCGAACAGGTATTTCAGGATATGATTAAACATAAAGCGCTAGATCAACGTTTTCCACCGCATTTAAATCCCTTGGAATATGAACAATTGCCCAACGAGGCTGGAGTCTATTATTTTCACGACAAAGCTGGAAAAGTAATTTATGTTGGCAAGGCCGTCAATATAAAAAAAAGAGTATTATCTCATTTTACAGGGAATAATATTCAAGCGCAAAGGCAACATTTCTTAAAAGAAATTCATCATATAAGTTATGAGTGCTGCGGGACAGAGCTGATGTCATTGTTGTTGGAATGTGCTGAAATCAAAAAATTCTGGCCAAAATATAATAGAGCACTTAAACGGTATGAGCCTAAATTTGGTTTGTTCTCTTATGAAGATCAAAATGGCTATCTCCATCTGGCAATTGGGAAGACAACAAGGGGACAAGAATGTATTCAGTTGTTTCAGCGGGAATATGACGCTATACAGTTGTTGCAAAGCTTTATTCAGCAGGACGCTATTAATCCGCAATTTTGTCAGTTTGGGCACGCCAGTTTGTCTACGAAAGCTTTAAAGAAGACCGAATTTCCCGATCGAGACCTACACAATACCCGGGTGGAACGTTGTATCGAGGATTGGCTCAAACAGCAGCCATCCTTTGTATTGATCGATAAAGGACGTAATTCCGATGAAAAAAGCTGTATTGTCATTGAAAATGGTGTTTTTTATGGAATGGGATATATTGATCAATACGGCCAGTATAGCAGGTTTGAAGATATAAAAGGACAAGTTAAAAGATATCAGAGCAATCACTACATGATGGAATTGGTCAAAATGGCAGCAGAAAGACAACCCGCTAAAATACATTTCTTAACAAAATCAAAGATTTTACCTGATGTTGCGGCAGAACCTGATTTCTCTTATGAAAAATTGGCTCCGAATAGCCTCTTTAATTTCTTTTAACAGTATATTTTCTATTCTTATTTTGGAAATGTCTTGCGTTTAGTCATTTCAATCTCAGTAATCTGTTAAAGAAATGTGAAATAGTAATTTATGCGCGATTTTGGTCCAATAGTTGAAATATTCTTTGTGTAGAATATTAAAAAAAGACTTTTCATAATTTAGGTTAATAATTGGTTAGTTAAAACCTGGGGCTCCCAACCTCAGGTTTTCTTTTTTTTATATTTCCGGACAAGAATTTTAAGCGAAGTATGACTTCTATTATGATTATTCAAAATAAATTAGCGTTTTTTTTTATTTAAATATGTGTTTCAATTTGCTGTTTTTCAGGTGATTGCCTTTTGTCCCCCCTTTGTCCCCCTAAATTTTTTCTCTGTGTAGTTAGTTTGAGCTATTTTAGTGTCAGCATACTGTAATAGCGGAATTAGTAAAACAAAGATGGGGCGTTTTCTAAAAGTAGCTGCGGTATATCTTATCCATATCTTTATATATAAAAAGGGCCTTGGCCCTTTTTTTTATTCTTATTATTCAGATTGCCTATTTTGAGCCAAAGACACCTTGACCTAGATTTTGATATAGATCTTTTTCTTCCGTAGGCAATATGCGATCAACCAATTCAAAGCCACAAATAGCAGCGCAAATAGAGCGGAGGATAATCGTTGGTTTTGCCAGCTATCAAACAGGGAATGGTAGCTTAAGTTCCAGAGATTTTGATGCGTATCTCCGATGAGAACAAAAGAACAAATCGTAGGGATTAAGCCGCTAAGACAATAGATAAATAGTGTATTCTTACCGAAATCGTCAAGGACAGTGTAAATTATCCCTTTGATGTTTTGAAATTCGATAAGATAGATTAATATACCAAGAAAAGAGAGTGCAATTCCAGTGCTGAATACGGAGTAGCTGCTGGTCCAGATCTTCTTATTAATAGGAAAAACAAATGACCATAGATAGCCAATCAGGATAAAGGACAGACCTACGATAAATAGGTTCATCAGCTCCCTTTTTCCTGTCAGTTTTTGAATAATGTACTTTCCGGTAATATACCCGAATATCGTTTGACTGATGGCCGGTAATACGCTCCAGATATCCTCTGGATCAAACGCTGTTCCCTCGCCGTGATAGAGATGGGATGCACCAAAGATTCGGATATCCAGTGCCGTTCCAAACCACCCCTCCAGACTATATGGATCTGTTGGATTACCAGAATAGCAAATTAGCCAATAAACTAATAGGAGCAAGATACTAATAGTGGCCGCACCTTTGTCTCTAAAATAGTATAGTATAATCGCCGTACTGAAATAGCAGAGCGCAATACGCTGCAGCACCCCAAAATACCTATACTTGGCAACGTGAATCCACTCGAGCTGGTGAAGACTATTCCATTCTACAAAAGGGAAAATATTTAAAAACAGACCGAGTAGAAAAAGGATGATTGTTCTTTTGACAATTTTATTCCAGTACAGTCCTGGTGCCAGCTGATCACTATTTTTTAAAGAAAATGCCATTGAGTTTCCGACAGCAAATAAGAAAAATGGAAATATAAGATCTGTAAACGTACATCCATGCCAGATGGAGTGTTCAAGTTGAGGAAATACATGATGATAGTTGCCGGGATTATTGACGAGAATCATAGCCGCGAGTGTAAACCCACGGAAAATATCCAGTGATTTAAAACGAGTCATAACAAAGTATATTAGTAAAAAAGGCTGTTCAAGAAATTAATCCTTTGAACAGCCTATGCTTGGTCTAATTAATAGCCTGGATTTTGAGTCAGGCTCGGATTTGCCTGCAGTTCCAATAATGGTATTGGAAGGAGCAGGCTATTTTGGTTAAAATTATACTTAATTAACGTGGGGTTGCTCTGTTTGCCGTTATCGCATGTAAATTTTATTTCATTTAGTTTATTCATTACATCTACCGTGACACCATAACGATTTAAATCATCCCAACGTTGACCTTCGAAAGCAAGTTCCAATCGCCGCTCGTTGAGAATGATGGCCTTTAGTGCACTGGAGCTGACACCGGATAAATCGGACAGCCCTGCGCGATGACGTATGACGTTAATGGTGTTTATCGCACCAGAAGTATTTCCCAAGGCGTTTTGAGCCTCTGCTTTAAGCAGAATGATGTCCGCAAGCCGCAAAAGGTAAAAATGATCGCCACTTTGGAAGCTGTTGGCATGTTTTTGCTTTACATTAAATGGTATTTCTGTATCGGCATCTCCACAAGGGTTCCAGAACTCATCTGCCCAAGGGACAGAGAAAAACCAGATGTTGGCATTCTTTCGTTCAGTGTCGCCAGCGCTGTCATAAGCTTCGACTAGATCTTTCGAAGGTGTGCCATACCGGCGCCATTCGTTTTCGTTGATTTGGCCATTTTCATCAAGATCCGGGAAAAAGAATGCACCACCCCAACAGCTTAGATTGGGACTGCCGGCGATATAGGGAATCTCTATGATGGATTCACTGTTATAGTTATGTTTACCGTCAAAAAGATCCGCATAGTTTTGAAGGAGCTGATAGCCACCTTTTCCAGTAATCACTGCATCGGCGTATTGCAATACCTTATTGTAATCTCGATCAGGGCGTTGTGCCCATATCTTGGTCAGCAAGGCATTTGCTGCACCTTTTGTAGCTCTAACCTTGTCGATAGAGGCTTGCCCAAATCCATCGGGAAGATTGTTTGCTGCCACTTGTAGATCCGAATCTATAAAATCATAAACCTCCTCTACAGTTGATCGCTTGATGCGTAATACTTCGGCATCGGTACTGTTGGAGTGTTTTTCCAAGGGTACACCACCGTAAAGTTTGACCAACTGATAATAATGGAAGGCTCTTAAAAATGAAGCTTCTCCAAGAATTTGTTTGCGTCTTTCATCCGAAAAAGTAGGATCTGTGACTTTATCAACGTTGTCAATAACGATATTGCATTTTGAGATTGCTCCATACAGTTCTTCCCAGTCCCTGCGTACCATTTCATTGGTATTGGTGATGTTATTATAGTCAATTTGTGCAAAGTCTATCTCACCACCACCGGCCGCATGCGCATTGTCCGAACGGATATCGGTCTGTAAAATCATCTCCCATTGATAATAATTGGCATTGCTTCCTGGGCGGGTACCATTGCCTATAAAAGAATTATAGGCCCCGTTTAATGCTTTCTCAATATTGTCTCCGGTGAGATAGGCATTTTCACTCGTTACCGTGGAGGTAGGCTGAAGATCTAAAAACTTTTTGCAGGAATTTAGAGCAAGAGAAGCCAATAAGGCGATGGCTAATGAGGTATATCTAGTTGATTTCATTGTTTGTAAGCTAAAAGGTTAAAAAGTTAGGTTTAAACCAACAATAAAGGTGCGTGCCTGTGGCGAAGTACCAAAATCGATGCCCGGTGCCATATTGGAGCTCACGGTTTGCTGGTTAGTTCCCCCGTACATGCTTACCTCAGGATCTAAACCTGAGTATTTTGTGAATGTTAACAGATTCTCGCCTGTCACATAAAAACGGACCTTATTGAGCTTCCATCTTTCAAGCACTTGTTTAGGCAGGGTATAGGCCAAAGTCATCGATTTTACCCTGAGGTAGGAACCTTTCTCTACAAAACGGGAAGAAATCTGTGAATTGTAGTTGTCATCTGTATTGTTTAGATCCGGACGCGGCATAGTACTATTTTTGTTATTGACTGTCCATCTGTTTAACACGGCAGCACTTTGGTTTCTCGGTTCCCACATACCTTCTGTATAAATACGTGTCGCATTAAGGATATCATTTCCCTGTACACCCTGTAAGAAAAAAGAAAAGCTGAAGTTCTTATAGCTGAAATCATTTGTCATGCCATAAGAGAATTTTGGTGTAGCATTACCAATGATAGCCATATCACTCGTTTGAAGACCTGCTTCAGGATCGGCCATCTGATAGATCATATCTCCGGTGTCTGGATTGACGCCTTTCGCGACATAGCCCCAGAATGATCCCAATGCAACCCCTTCTTTTGCAATCGTACTATTGCCGCGGCCATCAATATTTCCGTCATAGTAGGTCCCGCCATCAATATTCAGTACTTTATTGCGATTGAGCCCAAAGGTAACTGTTGTATTCCATTTGAAATCGTGAACGAAATTTCGGCTACTCAATTCGAATTCGAAACCTTTATTCTGTAGGTCGCCGAGGTTTTTCAACGCAGTTCTGTAACCGGAACTATACGGAACTCTTGAGTTGAGAAGTAGGCCTACAGTCCTTTTTGCATAATAATCTGCACCAAATATCAATCTGGAATTAAAGAAACTGGCATCCACACCAATGTCGGTCTGGTTTGTTGTTTCCCATTTTAGATTGGGGTTGTCCAAGGTAGCAGGTGTATACCCCGGTACAACCTGATCGCCGATATTGTACGATCCCGTGACGTCAACTAAACCAAGATAGGAAAAGGCCGGAATTTGGCTATTTCCAACCTTACCCCAACTAGCGCGGATTTTCAAATCGTTTACTGTGTTTTTCAGGGAACTAAAGAAATCTTCATTGGATAAACGCCAGCCGGCAGAGAAAGAAGGGAAGTAACCCCAACGGTTATTAGGCCCGAATACAGATGACGCGTCAGCTCTCAGATTTGCTGTAAATAAGTATTTGTCGTTATAATCATAACCGATTTTTGCAATGCCAGAAACAGTGGATACAGCAGCATCTATCGCTGTTGGCATCTCCGTAATCATCGAACCTCCATTAACGGTGTGAATTGCTGGATTAGCAAAATTCTGGGTAGCGATATTTGAGATTGTTGTTTGTGTTTTAGTGGTAATATAACCTAGTAAACCTGTGAAGTGGTGCTTGTCACTAAAAGTTCTGTCGTAGTTTAATGTATTTTCGGACATCCAATACTGATTATCCTGCTGCTGGAGCGTCGCCATTCCTTTATATTTTCTACCCTCCGTCGTGCGGAACGGATCCACAAAAGTGCGGTACTGGTTGTTAAATTTCTCATACCCAAACAGCGATTTGAATTTTAATCCAGGTAGGATATTGGCTTCCACAAAGGCATTTCCTGTAAATCTGTTGTTGATATAGCTGTGCTCGTTGCCTGTTGCCAATGCAACGGGGTTGTCGAGATCCGTATAGAATGGATCTACTGTGAAAGCCCCCTTATCACCGTATATGCCGATGACTGGAGAGCCTAGATAAGCATTCATGATGACTCCATTTCGGGAATTCTCGTTAATGTCCACATCGTACCAACGGTTGTAAGATAAGCTTGTCCCGACTTTAAAGATTTTATTGATCTGATGATCTAAATTGACCTTGAAATTGACCTTGTTTACTGTATTTGTGATGACTGTACCATTATCTTTTTGATAAGATCCAGAGATGTAAAACCCTGTCTTTTCATCTCCACCGCGTACTGAAGCCTGGTATTTTTGGCTGTGGCCGGTGCGGAATAACTGATCTGGCCAGTTCGTATCATCGGTATATTTCGACCAATCCAAGGCTTCTCCCATCTCAGTCATTAATTCTCTATATTGTACCGCATTTAGAACACTAGGCTTTTTTCTGATGGCTGAAAATCCTTGATAGGTTTCGAAATTTACCTGTGTCTTACCGTTTGTTCCTCTTTTGGTCGTAATCAACACCACGCCATTGGCTCCTGACGATCCGTAGACAGCGGCAGAAGCAGCATCTTTTAAGACCGAAATGCTTTGAATATCTGATGGATTGAGCTCCGATATATTTTCTGTAGGGACACCATCTACAATGTATAATGGGTTGCTACCTGCAGTAATTGTAGAGGTTCCACGAACACGAATGGAGAAGCCAGCTTGCGGTTGTCCGGAGGATTTTACAATTTCTACCCCCGCCATTTTACCTTCCATGGCACTCGCCAATTGGGTCACAGGGCGATCTTCAATATCCTTTGTGCTTATGGTTGCAATGGCTCCCGTGATGTCCTTTTTTTTCTGTGTTCCAAAACCGACCACAACGATCTGCTCCAGTTGGTTGTTGGCAGTTTTCATCTGTATATTGAGGTAACTATTGGAACCTACCGTACTACTGATAGTCTCATAACCTATCGAACTAAAGCTCAGTTGATGTGTAGAGGTTGCTTCAATCGAGAATTCACCTTTACTGTCTGTTTCCGTTTGTTTACCTGTTGTTGTATTGCGGATTGTGACCCCTGTTAATGCTTTACCATCGCTATCGGAAACGCGCCCTTTGACAAGCTGTTGTACATTGATCGTGTTTCTTAAGGGCATATCATCTGTTTTCCTTTTTAGGACAATGGTGTTGTTGACAATTTTATAAGAATACGATAGCTCTTTCAGGTTGTCATCCAGAATTTCAACAATAGAACCATCTTTATGGTTTATTCGGATTTTTTGGTTATCATTAATCTGCGAGTTATCGTACAGAAACACATAAGAACTCTGACGCTCGATCTCTTTAGCAAACTTTGCCAAAGTGTATTCCTTGTCTTGTAACTTGATTTTAGTTTGGTTTACATTCGCCATCGCCAAATTATTTGCATGGGAAACGCATTGGATAGCGAGTAAAGCAGCAAATAGTTTTGCCTTTTTACCAGCCCCCTGGATGGTTTTAAGTTTATACATAATTAGTTGGGTAAGTTTGTTTTATATTAAATAATTTAGAGTTCAACTTCAATTTTATTGTTTTGCAATCGACATTTTATATCCAGGAAGTTAAGGGTCTCAACCAGTTGCTGGGCCGTTGAATTACGTTTTATTTTTCCTGTCAGCTCACGCTTTTCATTTGTTCCTTTATAGACAATATCTACATTGTACCAGCGTTTTATGGCAGCGAGTGCATCTTTTATTGGTGTCGATTCAAAATAGAAAAAGCCATTTTTCCAGGCCATTGCCTCTTCGATATTAGCTTCTGCTACGATAAGATTCCCGCCTGTGGTAAATGCCGCTTGACCAGGTTTCAGCATTTTTGACTTGCCGAATTGCGAGACTTGTACAGAGCCTGCTATAAGTGTGGTTTTATTGTTTTCATTTGGATAGGAGCTTACATTAAAATGTGTTCCGAATACGCGAATGGTTTGTTCATTCGATCGCACATAGAATGGTCGATTACTATCGTGGCTGACTTCAAAATAGGCTTCACCAGATAATTTTACTTCACGGCTATTTGACGCAAAAGATTCAGGAAATGTCAGCACGGAGCCAGCGTTTAGCCATACCTTACTGCCATCGGCCAAAATTATCGCATATTCTGTTCCAATCGGCGTTTCAATGGTATTGGTACGGCTAGCAGCGGTATTCTTACTGGCTGTAAATTGATATTGCACGGTTCCGGCAGCAGTTGTAACGACTTTCACCTGTTCATCCTGATGGAGAACGCTTTTTTGGTGGGCAGAAAGGTCAATTTTAGTTCCGTCGGCTAAAGTTAATACGGCTGCTTTAATGCCCGGATGAACTTGCTGTTGCGTCTTCGCGGCTACCTGCGGGCTATCTTCGGTTGTTCTTTTAACAAGGTAAAGGGGCAATATAAATAACAGTGCCAAAGCAGCAGCTATTCCACCCAATTTCATCCATTGTGGAATTCGCTTGATTTTTGACGCTTGGATTTCCTGCTTGATATGTAAGAATAACAGCTCTTTGAGTTGTTGTTCATCTGTTGCGAGCTCCTCGGGGATAGGGAGAGGTTCGCCATTACTTGTTTCATACCATTGTTGCAGTTCGGCTTCTTCTTCAGGGGTACATGTGCCTTGAAGCCATTTATAAGCCAATTGCTTTATCCGGAATTGATTATGATCAACCATATTTAGGGGTTATTTATATATAGAGTCCCTAAATTGGGCTGATACCCTGACAAGAAGAGAAAAAAAACTACAAAGTAATCAGAAAGCGCTGAATACCAGTGCGTATTTTTTTTAAGGCACGGCTTAATTGGGTTTCGACAGTTTTCACAGAGATATTCATACTTTCAGCGATCTGTTTATAGGAGAGTCCTTCTTCGCGGGATAATCTGAAAACAAGCTGGCATTTTTCAGGCAGTTCCGAAACAAGTTGATCTAGCCGAACACGAAGCTCCTCAAACTGGAGCCAATTTTCCGTCGAGTTATCAAAATCCACCCATTCCGTATCATGCTTAAAAGCTTCCTGCTTGTATTGTTGTGCGAGATATTTAAATACTTTGTATTTAACGGCCACAGCGAGGTAGGAGGCGAGATTGCTTTCAATTTGGAGTTGATGGCGTCTCAGCCAAAGCGAGGTAAAGATATTTTGTACAATTTCCTGCGCATCTTCCAGTGAATTTGTTTTGCGGGCCGCCTGGTAATAAAGCTTTTTCCAATAGCGATCATACAAAGCTTCGAAAGCTAAGCTATCGTCTTGTTGAATCAACACGATCAACTCTTCATCTGAATGGCTTCCAAAATCTTTCATGCAAGACAATAATTTGTTTTTCTATGGTTATACGACGTGAAATGCTAATTGCGCTATAAATGTAGGGACTAAATTATGAATAATGCAACTTTAATATATAAAAGCTGGCTTTAAGCAGCTAAACGCGTATTTTACAAAGGATAGCAGCTTCGAATAGACAAAAAAAAGGAGTATCTGAATCAACAGATACTCCTTTTTTGAAGTGGTGCTTCTTAGAAGTTTGGTTTCAACAAGTATTTATCGTAGAATCGGAAAATATGATCAGCTGCTTCCTCGGCAGTATCCACAATTCGAAATAGTTTTAAATCCTCTTCACTGATATATTTGTTTAAAATCATTGTATTTTGAACCCAGTCCATTAATCCTTTCCAATATTCAGAGCCGACCAATACGATTGGAAAACGCGCAATTTTACCGGTTTGAATCAGTGTGATTGCTTCAAAAAGTTCGTCCATGGTTCCGAAACCTCCAGGCATAACAATATATCCTTGAGAATACTTCATAAACATGACCTTTCTGACGAAAAAGTACTTAAATTCAAGCAATTTGTCGCGGTCAATATATTTGTTGTGAAATTGCTCGAATGGCAATTCAATGTTTAGACCAACAGACTTCCCTCCAGATTCGTAGGCGCCCTTATTGGCTGCCTCCATAATACCCGGTCCACCACCGGAGATAATACCATAACCGCGTTCCGTCAATAAGCTAGCAATATCTACCGCCATTTGATAATATTTGTGTTCGCGTGGGGTACGTGCTGATCCAAATATTGAAACACAGGGGCCAATTTTTGCTAATTTCTCAAACCCATCCACAAACTCTGACATCACTTTAAAAATCTGCCATGAGTCCTTTACTTTAATTTCCTGCCATGTTTTGTTTTCAAATGCGCGGATAATTTTATCTTCTTTTGTAATGTCCATATATAACGTTATACATTTAATTTCTAAAACCTAATTTTTCAAAAAGGAATACAATATAGCTATTTTTTTAATACTAGCTACTTTTTCGGATTATTCTTACATTTGCATTATGAATTTTTCTTCTAAACTTCTCGAGAACGCAGTTGCCGAATTTGGAAAATTACCTGGCGTGGGACAAAAGACGGCATTAAGACTGGTTTTGCATCTGTTGAAGCAATCCGATGCAGATGTAGCGCGTTTTACGGCCTCTATCGATCGCTTGAAAGAAGATATTCAATATTGCCAAGAATGTTTCAATATTTCTGACCACAGTATATGTGAGATATGCGCCTCATTCAAACGCGATAAAAGTTTGATCTGTGTTGTAGAAGACACGCGAGACGTGATGGCCATCGAAAATACAAATTCCTATCAAGGTGTATATCATGTATTGGGAGGATTAATTTCGCCAATGGATGGTATTGGCCCTGCTGATCTAAAAATCGAAGGGTTAATTAATCGAATCCAAAGAGGTGAGGTAGAAGAAGTTATTTTAGCCCTTTCAGCAACAATGGAAGGGGATACCACCATTTTTTATTTATACCGTAAATTGCGTGAATTTTATGTAAAAATTACAACGATTGCCCGCGGTATTGCCTTTGGTGGCGAGTTGGAATATGTCGATGAGCTAACCCTGGGACGCTCCATTGCGACACGGGTGCCTTACGAGCGCAACGTTGGTTAATTGTATTTCAGATAGATTTGTTTCACGCCTTCGTGTACTTTTCTTCCTTTGTCAATTTGTTGTTGTCGCCATAAGCTGTCGGTAACCATACGATTTGCTTTTTTATTTTTTAAGATATTCACATAAGCCATTTTACCGAGTACCGTCTTCTTTAAACCCAATAGTGAACAGGAATAGTCTCCCAATAGATAATGATTGTAGTAGAGATGAATTTCGCGCATGAGCTTTCGTCCCCATTTGTTTGTGGGGTATGCTGCTTTAATGGGCTCTTCCATTAGCGCTTTTGCTAAAGCTAAACTATCCTGATCTCCTGATTGTTGTGTCATGGTCCAATAATACAAAGCTTCAATGGCTTGCTCCTCTGTGTCGGGGAGAAGTTGCATTGGAATACCCAGCAATGTTCCGATAAATTTCCAGACATGGAATAAACCTTCAACCTCATTTTTCAATACATTGAATTTCATGCGTTTTAGCCCTGTTAGGTAAACAAGAGAAAATCCGAGATTGGTTGCAAGCATATCCCACGTATTTAATGGAATACCCCATTTTTCTGTTTGCCACTGACCGTGCTTTAGGATGTTTAATCGCGCATACGAATGGATACATCGGGTGAGTAGAATGGCCTCTATGCCGATATTACCCTTTTTCAGCGCATCATCGCCTGTGATATCCACCCAAAAGGTTACCGTTTCGGTGAGTCGTTTGACAGCCCCTTTTTTTAACGCACCTGTAAAGATTAAGGGTTTATTGATCGCACTGGATTCATAGCCCCCCATGAGGACATAATCCCGTAATACAATAAGTCCTGATAAACCAGAACGTTGACTGAGCCCAATGCCTTGTTCTATTTTATCCCAATCTAACCAAGAAGGGCTGAGATCTAATGTATTTAAAAAATTCAGCAATACATGTTCATATGCTGCATCAATAGGCTTGCCTGCAAGTGCATCTTTAAGCAGTTGTTGACCTTGATGGAAACCAATTTTTAGATGTAGCTGCTCGACAAGTTGGTCGCAGCTATTGTCAAATTGATAGAGTAAAGGAGTAAATTGATCGGCAGCAGCGATGGAAAGTTTCGTCGGCAATTTGCGAAGCAATTCGACACCAAGACCCTTTGACCAATAAAAAGAAAATGAACTTGTATTAACTTGATAACGTTCGGGTACTCGCATATCTTCTATTGAATTGTCCAAACGGTATAACTTCCAGTTAGTGTGATACTATCATTTGATTTATTAAACTTAAAGTCTATATAATCCATTTGACACGATGAGAGATCACTACAACAAAATTGACGATCAATTTTAAAATGAAGTCTAAAAGAACCTTCGGTACTATTTGTATAAAAAGTCAATCCACTTATGCTAAAGTCACTTAAATGCGGTGCGCCATCTTTATCTTCCAATTGCTCGATAACGTAATCATTGATTTCTTGCTGATGTTTGTCGATGAATGGTATAAGATCTTGATTGCTGAATGGTATGATTAAATCGTCTTTTTTTAGTTGGATTCTGATGTTAATTTCTGTCATCTTATTATGCTGTACTAATAAAGATCTCTCCAGTTTGGAATATATAAACTGAAAATTGCCTCTGTTTCTTTTTGCGTCTTATGAGCAAATTTACAGAAAGCCTTTAGAATAATTAGATTGATGTGTTCTTTTTCGAAATCAATGAGTCGATTTGAAAAATGAAATCCACCTTCAACGATTCTAAAATCGTTTTTGGATAATTTATGGATGGTTACTGTAGCTACATCATATATATCCAACTGTTCTTCCCAATAAGCAATCTGCTTGATTATTTCATGATAGAGTAATTCCTGACTCCATTTGTGCAGTAATTTCAATGTATTCGTGCTCTTCTTTTGATATACACATATGCTTGTAGCTGTCAGTTCAACGGTTGCTAGCGTTGTGGAAGGATAGATTTTGACCAAATAAGGTTTTCCAAAAAGGTAGTAGGGATTTTCTAGATAGGAATAGGATATACCTTCCGATTTACTTTCTGGCGGGTTTAACTTGATGTACTCTTTAAGGAAAGCAACATCGCAATGTGCCGGAGCATGTACACGATAGGGTGATGAACTACCCGAAATTTGGATATAATCTTTATTCCAGGGAACTATTTCATAAAATATACGACCGATTTCGATTTGCATTTCTCGATTTTAAATTAGATTTGGGGCGTCGGCATTCAATATCGCTTGACACCCTAGCAGCCGCGTTAAAGTAACATTTTTTTATATTAAACAATAGTTATAATCGTAACAATTTTCTTTTATACAGGGAGTCCAAACAATAAGAGTTTCGTTTGAACAAATAATGGACTAGGAGTAACCAACTTCGGACTGTAAGCAGTATGTCTGTACGATGCATCCATAGTAAATACACTTAAAAAAGGTGGACTCAACGTGGACTCACTGTGGACTCACTGTGCTTACAGGACGAAGTTGGTCATAAGTTAGTCGTAATTTGTAGCATTGTTACCAGCTCTCACTAGTTTTTGTTTTTAATATTTAGATACTATCTTTGGAATACTGTTTATGTATCAACCCAACGACCATTTTCCAATATTAGACCTGCAGAAATTTCAGGAAGGGATTATCGCTGACCGCGATTTGCTTTTTCATGAGCTCATTGGCCCTAGAGAAATTAGTGAACCGCACAAACACGATTTTTTTATCCTTTTATTGTTTCAGGAGTCTGTAGGCACACATACAATAGATTTTGACCGTTTTGTACTAGGCGCAAATCAGTTACATCTGGTTTTTCCGGGACAGGTGCTTCAGTGGCAGATGGCCGATCCTACCTATGCACTGCAGCTCATGATCAGTAGGCGTTGGTTCGAAAGCTTATTACCTGCGTTGCGATTTCCTATTTCCTATTACCTTAAGCATTTGGTCATTGATCTTTCAACGGCCAATTTTCAGTCGTTATTGACAGAATTCAAGGCAATTGCAGATGATTTACAGGATGGTGAGATCCTATGGGAATTGATTTACGCACGGGTCAAAGTAATTACGCTTCTGATCAGCAAGATCGTTCAGGATAATTATGATGATTATGAACAATATCAGGCTAATCCAATTATGGCAAAATTTGTGCAGCTTATCGATGAATGGTATAAAAGTGAAAAATCAGTCGCTTTTTATGCCGAGAAGCTAAATATTTCGGCAAATTATCTGAATGTGTTAAGTAATCGGGTTTTACAGAAATCAGCTTCATTTTTGATTCAGGAACGTGTGTTACTGGAAGCAAAGCGATTGCTTAGAATTTCGGATAAAACGATCAAAGCGATTGTTTTTGATTTAGGGTTTTACGACAATGCAAGCTTCAGCAAGTTTTTTAAAAGCCATACGAATATGACGCCAAGTCAGTTTAAAGCACAGCCATAATATCTACATAAGCTGTGATAATTCGTACAAAGATCATTGGCTCAAATCACTTAGCTTTGGTGAAAAATGATATAGGCATGAATGAAATCAATCAGAATCAAGAGACATATTTGTTGAAGAATGTATTGCTAGAAACAGGCTTTCTTTATGAGAAGGACGAAATTGTTGCTACGAAAACGGCATTATTTGATATTCAAATTGAGGCAAATAAAATAAAAAATATTGAGCGAGCGCAATCGGTAGCGAATGGAAAAGCTTTTGATGTGAAAGGTAAATTGGCATTGCCACCATTCCGTGACATGCATATTCATTTGGATAAAACATTATACGGCCTGCCCTGGAAGGCGGTATTTCCAAAAAATAGAACTGTAAAAGATATGATTGCCAAGGAACAGGTGATTATCCCCGAGTTGTTGAAAACCTCTGTCGAACGGGCCGAAAAGTTAATCGCGCTTTTACAGAGGGCTACGGAACAAATTTTGCACGTACGCATTTTAATGTAGACCCAACATCGGGAACAAAGTCATTGGAGCATTTGTTACAGGCGCTGGAACATTTAAAATATTCATTTGCTGCAGAACTGGTCGCATTCCCCCAGCACGGTCTATTCTATACAGAATCGGCGAAACTAATGGAGGAGGTAGCTAAATGGGGGCAGGTGGATTTTATTGGTGGTTTGGATCCCTTTAGTATTGACGGCAGTATTGAGAAACCGATGGACTTGACCGTTCAACTTGCATTGGATAATAACAAGGGAATCGATATCCACTTGCATGAGGGAGGGGAATCAGGTGTTAAGACCATACATTATTTGATTGATAAAGCATTGGAAAATCCGGTATTGCAGGGACGTACATTTATCAGTCATGCTTTCGCCTTAGGTTACATGCCGAAAAAGGACTTAGCACATACGGCCGAACGATTGGCAGAAGCGAAAGTTGGTATCTGCAGTTCGGTTCCTTTTCGCAATATGTTGATGCCATTTCGGGAATTGAAAAAAGCGGGAGTGGAAGTTTTTGCAGGAAACGACAATGTTCAGGACCATTGGGGTACTTTCGGTTGCGGTAATATGCTTCAAAAAGCCAATCTAGCTGCGGAATTATATGGTTATGAAACTGAATTCGAGTTATCCCGTTGCCTTCGCTATGCGACCAATGGCAAAATTCCGCTTGATGATCAAGGGAATTCCGTATGGCCGAAAGTTGGAGATGATGCTAACCTCCTTTTTGTCGATGCGAGTTGTTCTGCAGAAGCAGTTTCTCGCATCTCAACTGTCTATGGGCTTATCCATCAGGGAAATGTGGTCAAATGGAACAATAGTTCCCAAGCTTAATTGAAAGTAGCAAATAATCATAAATTGAAAATGCTAATTTATCGTCTAGAAAATTGGCATTTTCAATGCTGGGGGTAACGTTTAGTGTAGGAAAGTCGTCTTGCAATAATCTATTTTATAAGAACCTTGCTCATTGACCAATTGAACTTCATTTTTTGTTCGGATGTCATTACCGTAATCAATAAATACGATAAATTTGCTTTCAGTTACTCTGTCGATTTTGACATCCTTGATATCCAATGCGTCGTCATTACCTCTTCCAAATAACCAGGTTTCCGCTGTATATAAGGGGTAGATTTTTCCCCATTTGGCCTTGTAAGCTGCCTCAGCTTTGGGTAGTTCTTCATCTGTGAGGTTGGAGGGCCCGTAAATTTCATTCGCATCTTTTAAAAAGGCTTGGAATCGCTTGGTACATAATGCGTCCTCTTTATCCAGATAGTAACAATATTTCCCAGATGCGGAACCTGTACATTGAAAAATTCCTTTCAACCAAGCTTCTGCTTGCTGATGCTGACCCACTGCCGTGTCTTGCTCCGCTGTCCTTGTGCTGTCTTTGATTGGTATTTGCTTTGCAGGATGATTTGCAGGATGATTTGCAGTAGCGCTTTTATGGTCTTGCGCTGAATTTGTACAGCTTGCTAACATGCAAAACAGCCCTATTGTTGCATATAAACTTTTCATTTTTGATATCGTCTTAATATTGGAATAAAATTAGGATATAAATTGGATAACATGATCACGGATTACCACTATATTCAACAGAATATTCATCAAAAAATCTAATTTTCCATTCTTTTTGAAACAATGCAGAGGGCCGTAAGTCTACCATGTCGATTTAAGACGCAATGAATTTGCGTAGTTCAGGACTTCTAAATCTTTTTTTACAGCAATTATTTATTTTTATCATCTGTATATCAGTACTATAGAGTTTTTCATGGGTTTTTCTTATTTCTTTTTATTGTTACGCAAATTCCCTGCGTAGTAAACCAACGATATTTGTAATGTCAACAATGACAAACGTTCTTTGATGGAAATTATAGCGAAAAGCTTTAAGATATATACTTTATTATGAAGTATAAAAGAGCCTTTCTTCTTCAGATGGCATCCTGGTCACCTGTTTCAGTATAGCAGGTTAGTATTGTTCTCTATGAGCTTCAATATACTGATAAAACGAGAAGTTGAAAGGAAAGTGCTCGTGTTAGAGGTTCGAATCCTCTCCTGTAAAAAAGGTAGCTCAAGGGTAGAGCAAAGCAGTTAGTTGTGGGTCGTAGGTTCGATTCCTACTCCTGAGCAATCAGGATAGTTCAGTCTGGTTAGAATAACAACACAATCGTGTGGGTTCGAATCCCACTTCCATTTTCGGATGGAATAGCATAAGGGTATTGCATCGAACTGTCCATTCGGACATTCAAAGTTAAGACTTTCTTCAAAAAGGTCGTTTGGTAGAAGCTTGCTATCTTTTATCCTGCTTATACGCTGTTTTCATGCGATTGAGCAATTGATTGATGGCCTGAGATTCCTAAGTGAGGTATCTGCATTTATAATAAAATGTCATGACAATAAGATGGGGTATTTGTTCATCGACTTTTGATTTTAAAAAGGGTATCTGGACTTTCGAATCCCGCTTGAGGTCAAGGGATAAAAAATAGCAGGTTTTATAATAGAAATGAGGAAAATTTAAAAGAATATACAATGAAAAGAGTACAACTAACTACAGACGAAATCGGATTGGTTGTTAAGAACAATGCGGTGATCCGTGTTTTGAAATCCGGTAACTACTGGTTGGGATTTGGTGAAAAACTGGAGAAGTACACGACTACTCATCCATTTCCTTCCGGTCGCAATGTCGATGTACTGTTGCAGTTGACAGGTTTTCGCGAATTGGTCGATATCGTTGAAGTGGGTGATACGGAGATCTGTCTTGTTTTTTTGAATGGTAATTTTGAAAAGACGTTAGCGTCTGGCAGACATCTTTTTTGGAAGGAATTGCGCGAACGCAGATTTCAATTAGAAGACATTACGGAGATTGAGATCCCTACATCTGTTAATCGTCAATTGCTGGAGAAGCAGAGCTTAGGCTATTATGTACGTCAATATAAAATTGAACCAAATGAGAAAGCATTGCTTTTTGTGGACGGTGTGTTTGTAGATATTTTGAAGTCGGGAACGTATTGTTGGTGGAAGAATGCAAAAACCATAGCGATTTCAAAAGCTGATATGAGAGTCTTGACGTTGGAGGTGGCGGGACAGGAGATCTTGTCCAAAGATAAGGCACAGATCAGAATCAATTTCACGCTGCAATATCAGATTGTGGATATTGTCAAAGCGCTATTGGATAATAAAGAATATGAAAAGCAATTGTATTCGTTGATGCAGTTGACCTTACGGTCCTATATTGGCCAGATGACTTTGGACGAGTTGATGGAGCGAAAGACCGAAATACAAGGCTATGTCTTAGAAAATACATTGCCACAAGTCGCGGGCTTGGGTATAACACTGTTGACCTGTGGCATTAAAGATGTTATTTTACCAGGAGATGTGCGGGACATCATGAACCAGGTGTTGATTGCAGAGAAGAGGGCGCAGGCGAATAGCATCATGCGTCGTGAAGAGACTGCTTCAACACGGAGTTTGTTGAATACCGCGAAGCTGATGGAAGAAAACAGTATGTTGTTTAAATTGAAGGAAATGGAATATGTGGAAAAGATTGCTGAAAAGATCAATACGATTTCGGTTTCCGGAAATGGACAGATTGTTGACCAACTCAAGCAATTGTTTGTGAAATAAAAGATTAATAAGTTGAAAGAGGTGCAGGTAGCAACGTAAAGAGATGTTGTTACCTGCTTTGGAGAAGTTGTATGGCTGCTCCATCAAAAAAGAACGTAAAAAAATGGAAAATAAAAGAATAAATGGCAATGATTTAATTGCATTAGGATATAAAGAGAATCATTCCTTGGGCGTGGCATTAAAGATCAATAGTAAAAGACACGGTTTTACGCGGTTAGAAATGCTCGAAAAATTCAAGTCTGTCCTGGAAGATCCGACCGGGTATTCAGAAGATGCTGTTTTCGGAATTTTGGCTCATGCCATACTTGGACAAGAGGCTGTTGATAAGTCGTTAATTGCATTGAACGAGACTCCGGCGGAATATACGATTTATGGCGCGTCTGAAATCGAAACAGGGGCAAAAGTACAGATGAATATCGCTATGAAATTGCCTGTTTCAGTTGCCGGAGCGCTGATGCCGGATGCGCATCAAGGATATGGGTTGCCAATTGGTGGAGTACTGGCGACTAATAATGCGGTGATTCCTTATGGGGTCGGTGTCGATATTGGCTGTCGTATGGCTTTGTCGATCTTTGATTTGCCAGCCTCATTTTTGGAAGAGAATTTAATGACCTTGAAAGACATTATTCTGCGTAATAGTAAGTTTGGTGCTGGCAATGGATATTTGAGACATGAACGTGTAGATCATGCTATATTGGATAACGAATTGTTCACTGAGAACAGCTTCCTTTCCGCATTGAAGGATAAAGCCTGGACGCAATTGGGATCTTCAGGTGGGGGGAACCATTTTGTGGAGTTCGGTATAGTCGAATTTGAAGAAAGAGATGAGGTTTTGAACATTGATAGCGGAGCCTATTTAGGCTTACTGACCCATTCAGGTTCAAGAGGAATGGGCGCCACCATTGCTGCACATTATACAAAATTAGCCAAATCCTTGTGTAAGTTGCCTTACCAAGCTGAAAATCTAGCCTATTTAAACTTAGATACTCATGAAGGGCAAGAATATTGGCTAGCGATGAATCTCGCCGGCGATTATGCATCAGCTTGCCATGAAGTGATCCATGAAAAGATTACGTTGGCTTTAGGGGCCGAATTGTTGGCGAAGGTCGAAAATCACCACAATTTTGCATGGAAGGAAACGTGGAATGGTCAAGAGGTTATTGTCCATCGAAAAGGTGCTACGCCAGCTGCAAAAGGGGTTATGGGGATTATTCCAGGCTCCATGGCTACACCAGGATTTTTGGTTCGTGGAAAAGGGGAGTCGAATGCGATACAATCGGCATCTCATGGGGCAGGTCGACTAATGAGCCGTACGCAAGCGATTAAAACGCTATCTTCCCATGATCTCCATTCGATGCTTAAAGATAAAGGTATTATGTTGCTTGGGGCAGGGATGGATGAAGCGCCGATGGCCTATAAAGACATCCATACCGTAATGGCTTCACAAAAAGATCTTGTTGATGTCGTGGCAAAATTTTCGCCCAAGATTGTCCGCATGGCAGATGATGGGAGCAGAGAAGACTAATGGCAAGAAAAAGCGGCTCAGATTGATGTTTGAGCCGCTTTCGTATTTAATTTCTTTTGATTACCTGGCCGTCGCCACTTCCTTATAGGTGTATACGTTATAAGGATATAGTTTTTTAGCTAGCGTTTTCGCAATAAAACTGCTGATGAGTAGGGGGGCTAGTAATAAATATCCGGAAGGAACAAGGCTTGCAATAATAAAGATCGCCGTGAAAGGTGCATGTATAGCCGCAGAAAGCATTGCTGCAGCACCAAAAAGGGCAAAATTAATAACCACCAATTGTGTGCCTAGATAATGGTTGCAAAGCTGTGCAAACAAAACGCCTAACAATGCACCTGTAACAATACTGGGGGCAAAAACGCCGCCGTCACCACCAGCACCTAGCGTCAGAGAAGCCACAAAAGGTTTTAAGAGAACAAGCAGGATCAACGGAAGAAAGTAAAGTAAATTGACAGAATCATGCAGACTGCTTTTTAGAATCTCTCCAAGACCATGATAGCTGTCGCCATAGAGTACCGGTAAGAAAAAGATAAATGTTCCAACGGTGATTGCACCCAAGTTGACACGGATAAAATTACTTTTTATGCCTGCAAAATAGGACTTCGCATAAATTACCGTTTTAGTAAAATATAATGCTAAAATCCCGCCAATCAATCCCAAAATAGCGACAAAAGGGATCGCTTGCCATCGCCATGCTTTTACCTCAAATGTAAACAAAGGACTTGCGTCAAGATAATAGACAAATACGGAAGCCAGGGCCATTGAAGTTAGTCCGCTAATGAGCAAGGTCTTGTTATATCTGCGTGCAATTACCTCAAAAGCAAAAAGAAAACCACCCAATGCGCTTCCAAACAACAGTGTGACTCCAGCAATTACGCCAGCGCAGATCAACTCGGTTTTGTAGGCCCAAGCCGGATGCAATCTCCTATACGCTTGGTTGCCTACTGTAGCTGTGGCAACAACTGTGGAGACTTCAACACCGGTTGAACCACCAAAAATTACAGTTAGAAAACCATTGATATAATGGGAAGGAATCTTAAAAAAAGGCAAATGGTCTTTTCTTGTTTCCAATGTTGTATAGATTTCTTTGATCCCTTTGTTTTTTCTGTTTTGAAAAGCGTATTTCCGTAAAAAATAAATAGCTGTAATACCGATGCTGGGTAGAATAATAAACAGTTTAGGATTCCAGGAAAATACTCTTTCAAACAATTCTTCCTGTACATAACCTGTGCTGTGCTTGAGACTGTATGCCAATAAGCAACAAATGATACTAACGAGAGCTGAACTTCCAATTAATTTTAAATAGCTATATCGAACAACTTTTTTTCTGTATGTCGTATTGCCTTGCATAATGTTTTTCTTTAAATCGGCACAAAGGTAAGTGTTATTTAGTTTAAAATAAATGATTAATATCTTAAGACATACTTTTTGTTACGATAGAGGGCTTACTGGATACCGATGAAAATATCCACTTTTGCGTCTTGTGGATTTTGAGCTTTTTCGCCATATATTTCGAAGTCTGCAGCATATGTTCTTGGTAAATCCGAACTCCATATCTTTTGCCAAGTTTCATAAACGATGCCATCTTCTAAACTTCCTTCCGCGGTAAAGTGTTGGTAATGATTTTCAGCGATATGAATACCATCCAAGTCTTCGGGTACTTCTTCAAGATTGCTTACTTTACAGCCCAAGAAAGTCGTATAAGGTAGGGTATGATCCTTTTCATATTCGGTATAGATACAGTAAAGTTCGTTGGATATCTTGTTGGGAATACGGCTTAATACATCTTCTTTAAAAAAGCGGGCCCTAAGTTCCGGAATGTCCTTAGCTGCCTGTCCATTTTGGTTGCTCGTACGGATGGCGAGGCCAATTATACTGAATGAAGGGATTGTTTGATTTTTCATGACTTTTAGTTTTCCCCAAAGTTAGCTCTGTAAATGACAGCTGTATGTCACGAACAAACAGCTAATGTTGTTTTTTCCAGATTTTATCTACTTGGGACAGGTATTCTGCCAAAGCAGCTGAACCATACCAAGGGTAAAATGAAGCTTCTAAGAGACCATTCTTTATCGCTGGATCGTTTTCTAAAATATGCTTCGCGGCATCAATAGAAGCCATGTTATTTAAGATAAAAAGGCCCCGGAAGTTATTGTCATTTTTTCCAAACGGGCCAGCAACAATCAGTTGCCCATTTTTTACGAGAAGATTGATGTTTTCCATGTGACCTTTGAAACATGCATTAATAAATTGTTTGTCTGTTGTTTTATTCTCGCCAGTTTTCAGGAGGACAAAGATGTAGGATTTCATCCCATAATCATCGGCTCCTAATTTTTTTGCGAGTTCTTGATCGTAATTTGGGTTCGCTACGGTCGGTGTGGGGACGATTTTCGTCGCATAAAAAGATCTGATTTTTCCTGATTTTCCTTCCACTGCAATATAAAGTCGGTTTGTAGTAACGGGTGTATATCGAATGTAATTAGGGAAATCATGGGCCTCATTGACAAAAGAATAGGTACCATCCTGATAATTTAGCTCAAAATTGACTTCTTTCCCATTGTTTTGTCCGATGACCAGTGCTGTATATATGATTTTATCCTATATTTTGGTCAATTTTAGGTATTCACTAACTATCTTTTGGCCATTTTTCAACGTATAGGAAAGGCCTTTTAATTCATGTTCGTTTATACGATCCCATTGTTCGTATTCCTCTTTATTGTCAACCTTCCACGTCCCTTCTAAGAAAGATGGAAAAGAGACTTGTGAAAAAAGTGTTTGAGCAGTTCCTAAGCAAAAGAGTAGGGTAGCGATTAAAATTTTTTTCATATAGGTTTTATATTTTGATGGTTAAGTGCTTTTATTTAAAGAAAAAGTATGGCACGAAAGCCCCGTGCCGCATAATAGGAGATCGCGCCATTATGATAGGTGAAAACTTGGTTGTAACGTCTGTCACCAAATAAGGCGCCACCAAGCTTACGAATATCCGCTGGAGTTTGTATCCAGCTGGAAGTTTTTAAATCAAATTCACCTAACATTTGGAGTTGGCGATATTGATGTTCAGAAAGCAGTTCGGTTCCCATTTTTTTAGCTTCTTCGACAGCGCTTCCAATAGGCTTGTTTTCCTTCCTTTCATCTAAGGCTTTTTGGTCAAAACAGAGGCTTCTCCTTCCTTTGGGACTTTCTTCTGTACAATCCACAAAAGCATACTGCTTTTTGTTTGGATCAATAATAACAAGGTCGGGCTCGCCACCGCTCTTTTCCATTTGGAACAAGCTCCATAATTTTGGGGGGCTTTCAAGCAATTTATGCACTACTTGGTCCCAGCTGATCTGTGGGTGTCGTTTGGGGAATTTCTGAAACCTTTCTTTTAGCGTTTCAAGTAGCATTGACTGTTCCTCTTGTGTAAGCGAATTTTTCATAATGGTTGTCCTTGTGGTATTAAAATTACGTATTTAATTCAAATGTAATGTAGCTTGATATTGCAAATGGATTAAATTCCTTATTTCAGAATTGAATTAAATTTATATTTTTACGTTCAATCTTTATATAACTATGGCTTCAGGAATATTTGCAATTCTAGATGATATTGCAGCGTTGATGGATGATGTGGCAGTAGCGAGTAAAATCGCAACAAAAAAAACTGCTGGAATCTTAGGTGACGATTTAGCGGTTAATGCCGAGAAAGCGACTGGCTTTTTAGCTTCACGCGAGCTCCCGGTTTTATGGGCAATTACAAAGGGCTCACTGCTCAATAAGTTGATAATTGTACCAATAGCATTATTACTGAATGTCTTTTTTCCAATTGCCATCAAATATATTTTAATCTTGGGAGGTTTCTATCTTGCTTTTGAAGGTGTTGAGAAGATTATTGAATACCTGTTCCATCGCAAACGTCCTACGGAGGAAACAAAAGTGGAGACTGTCGTTGCTGAAAACTCAGTTGCCGCTGAAAAAGCGAAGGTAAAATCGGCTATTACGACAGACTTTATTCTTTCTGTGGAAATCGTCATTATTGCTTTGGGAACGGTTCTGGGAAAAAGCTTGTCCTTACAAATTATTACGGTTTCGGTTGTTGCTTTTCTGGCCACAGTTGGAGTCTATGGTATTGTAGCGCTTATCGTTCGTATGGACGATGCCGGTTATAAATTGATTAAAACCTCCCGCGAAAAAGGTCCTATTGCGAGCCTAGGTCGGTTTTTAGTCCGTGCGCTTCCCTTTGTTATCAAATTATTGGCTGTTGTAGGTACATTTGCTTTAATTCTGGTTTCAGGCGGAATATTTGCGCATTATATTGATTTCTTACACCATGCGCTACCAGCTCTGCCAGGCATGATAAAAGAGCTGTTATTTGGCCTAGGAGGAGGTCTTATCGTGGTGGTTTTATTTACGATCGGCAAAGGGCTGTTTAAAAAGAAAAAATAAACTCCTATTGATCTTTGATGATCGGCAACCATATAAAAAAAGGCAGCAGGTATATCTGCTGCCTTCTTTGTTTTCTGGTTCTTAAATTGTGTCTGTTGCCTCTGCCGCGGCATCGATTTCTACACGTTTACCTTTGGTATTAATCAAAATTACATCGTCCGAATCCGCTAATGAGACAGAAGCTACACCATCACTGAAAGTGGTGGCCCCGCTGTATATAAATGGTATGGCCACTTTTCCTTGGCTATCTAAATAACCATATTTTCCATCTTTACTAGCAAGGAAAAGATTAGGTTCTTCTGTAACTGAAATCAAATCGTAGTCGGGAGCAACAATTTTATTGGTCTTTATTTCAGTAAGATTATACCTGTCGTTTTCAATACTGATGAAATGCGTTGAATTATTTTCAGAAATATAGCTATACGTCGCCGGGACAATTATTTTGCCCGCCTGATTCAATATACCATATTTATTTTTCTGCTGAAATACGGCATAACCACCGTTAATGAACGATATCATATCATAATTTGCGGAAATTAAAATTTTTCCAGATTTATCCATGACCCCATATTTTTCGTTTAGTCCAAAAACCAGTTGTCCGAGGTGATCATCGTAACCTAAATAATCGTATTGGAAGGGGATGATTGGTTTACCAGCCAGATTAATGGCGCCATATTTTTCATTTTTATATTGAACTATACTAAGATCGCCAACAAATGGTGCGATATAGAGGTATTGTGCTGGAACAATTGTTTTTTCTTCGCTGTCTTGTACCCCTAGGAGATTAGTTGCAGCATCTTCAAATAAATACAGATTTTCAGCAATCTGGTTGCTTTCTTCCGAATCTTCCTCGGCGTCATAAATGGATGCTACTTGCTCATAATCCTCAGGTACGATAAAATCTTTATCGTCTAATTGGCTATCGGCGATGTTCTGGGCAATCATATCCATTCCGAGGGGTGTTGTTAGCTGTAGCACAGCCCCGGGGATTTTTTTGAATAGATCAAATCCCTCCCAATAGGTGGCTGGCAATTTATCGCTATACCAGATCGATAAGGTGCTGTTTTCGTCGTTATCTTCTGAAATAGGAATTTCGACCTGAGCTAGTTTGCAGGGATAACCGGCAATCATTTTCGTCTGGTTTGGGACGAATTTGATCGTATGTGGGCTGAGCGCATTTTCTTTAACGACGTATTTTGCCAGTCCTGGGTACAATACAATTGATTGTTCTTCATTTTTTTTAATGAGAAAGATTGACTCTTCGCCATCTCCGGAAGCCGATATAACTTTTATTTTATCATTGTTAACATACGCTTCGTAAACAGAAACTGGATCTGCTTGTGCTTCTTCGCTGGGATCGACAGCATACGTAACGGCATAGTTGATCTTGAATGCTTTATTGATCTGTGCAAACGACATTGTGCTGGCCGCTAAGATAGCTGCGAATGATAGGGATATTTTTTTCATTTTTTTAAACTTTGAATGACAAATATCCTGATTCAAAGTGGGGAGTTTTATCCCTGAAATCCGTTATTTAACGATAAATCAACATGTTTCAATGGAATACATTGATTTTGGGAGTTAGTTGAACGGCCTTTTCCATATTTAATCAATAACCAGTTGATATTTAAGTAGTAGACCAGGCAGTTGTTCCGGGCCAAATTTACTTTTTTTCATACGATTGGCCTCAGGATCTAGCTGGATATTGATCGAAGACCGAAAATCGCAGCCCTCGAGATTGCATTGTACAAAGCGGGCATTTAGCAAATTCGTTTTTTTAAACAGCACCTGTTGAAGGTTGGCCCGTTCAAAATCCACATGTTGCAAAGAGCATTGTTCAAACTGGAACTTCTTTATATTTCTTTCAAAAAAAGAGGAGTAATCCAGAACCGAGTTACTGAAATTGGCATGAAAGGAAAATGAACTACATTCATTAAAGTGTATACCTAGCATTTTGCAGTCATTAAAGACAACATGATCTAGTTGTGTCCCCTTCAGACTGACGTTGGATCGATTACACGATTTAAATTCACAATTTGTGAAAATGAGGTCTAACAGTTCCGCGCTCTGAAAATCACATTGCTCAAAGGTGCATTTGTAGAATTCCTGAACTTGTTTCAGTTCAGGAGTCCATGTTTGTTTCGTGATTGTTTGTTCGATAAGTTCTTTCATTCTGTATGCTGTTGGCATTGATCTTAGCGAAAATAAACAATTCTCCCGAATGATTTTACTTTAAAATGAAGTGAATGCGCTACATCCGCTTATATGCAAAATACCTGATTTCAGGGATAAAAAGGGTAATTTTTTCCAACTATATTTGGCATAGCCATAAAACATAATTCTGGGGGCAAGACTGAAGTATTGTAGAACTCTGGTAGGTTTTAATATAGTTGTTAAAGGGCACCCTATAGAGTGCCCTTTACTTTTTTAGCTATTTCGATTCTTCAATTTGCCGAATATTAGTTGTTTTTTAAATATTGCCGTAGCACATATTGCAGAATACCGTCATTCTTAAAATACTCGATTTCAATGGCAGAATCGAGTCTTGCTTTCACTTGAAATGTGGTTGTTTTTCCATTGTCATGCACCGCCTTTACCGAGAGGAGTTTATGGGGTGTTAAATCGTTCGCAAGTCCCGTGATGCTATAGACTTCTGTTCCATCTAGTCCTAATTTCTCTGCATTTTCGTCATTGATAAACACAAGTGGTGCTACCCCCATACCGACAAGATTACTTCGGTGAATACGCTCAAAACTTTCAGCAATAACCGCCCGTACGCCGAGCAGGAATGTTCCCTTTGCAGCCCAATCTCTTGAGGAGCCCGAACCATACTCTTTTCCTGCCAGCACAATGAGTGCAGTGTTGTTTTTTCGATATTCCATTGCGGTTTCATAAACCGTCTTCACCTCATTGCTTGGGAAATAACGGCTAAATCCACCTTCACGATCAGTAATTTTGTTTTTAATACGCACATTGGCAAATGTTCCACGCATCATAACTTCGTGGTTCCCACGTCTAGATCCATACGAATTAAAATCTTCTTTACTTACCTGATGTGCGCTGAGGTATTGCCCAGCCGCAGTTTCTTCTGTGAATGACCCTGCAGGTGAGATATGATCCGTTGTAACCGAATCACCAAGATAAAGTAACACCCTTGCATTTTGGATGTCTTGTATCGGATTTGGTACAGCCTGTAAATTTTCAAAAAAAGGTGATTCTTTAATGTAGGTAGACGTGTTGTCCCACTGGTAATTTTGATCCAGATTCACTTCAAGTTCTTGCCAGTCTGTCGATCCGTCGAAGATGACATCATAAACTTCTTGAAAATCCGATTGTTTGACGCAGGCATTGACGGTTTCGATAATATCCTCGCGGCTTGGCCAAATATCTTTCAGATATACGGGCTGACCGTTAGGGTCGTAATCCAATGGTTCCTCCAAGAGATTAATATCCACTCTTCCGACCAGCGCATAGGCCACAACAAGCATTGGCGACATTAAGAAGTTCATTTTGACCTGTGGATGCACACGGGCCTCAAAATTTCGGTTACCAGATAATACCGAGGCAACAATCAATTCACCTTTTTCCACCGCTTCTGCTATTTGTGGTGGAAGAGGACCGGAGTTTCCAATACAGGAGGTACAACCGTAACCTACGGTGTGAAAACGCAGGGCATCAAGATCAGCACTAAGTCCTGATCTTTCAAGGTATTGCGTAACGACTTTTGAGCCAGGGGCTAAAGAGGTCTTTACCCAGGATTTGGTGCGAAGCCCGCGCTCGATGGCGTTACGGGCCAATAATCCTGCACCGATCATGACAGTAGGGTTCGAGGTATTGGTACAGCTTGTTATAGCTGCGATCGCAATACTGCCATCACTTACAATATACTCCTTATGATTGTGTTTGATGCGAACGGCATGAATAGACTCTTGAATAACTTCATGCGGTGAATCATGTTCGACAGGTACCTTACCAAAGGTAAACTCTGTTCCTGAACCGCCGTCAGCAAGCCAGGCAGATTCCGATCGCTGCAAAACAGGGACATATTGTCGATGGTGTTCGCTGTCCAAAAGTTGTGAAAATGTAGTTTTTAAATCCTTCACAAGAATTTTATCCTGAGGCCTTTTGGGCCCAGATACAGTTGGTTCAAGGCTTGATAAATCGAATTCAACTACCGACGAATATTGAATTTCTTCCTTGCCAGTGCGCCAGAGTAAATTGCTTTTACAATAATCTTCAACAATTTTAATCTGCTCTGCACTACGATTGGTGCTATGCATGTATTCAAGGGTTCGGTCATCAATCGGAAAATAGGTAACTGTACAGCCAAATTCTGGGGACATATTGGAAATTGTCGCACGGTCTGTCACCGAAAGGCTGTCCAATCCATCGCCAAATACTTCAACAAATTTGCCCACAACACCTTTATCGCGAAGTATTTTTGTTATCGAAAGGACCATGTCTGTGGCGGTGCATGTCGCTGGTATCTTTCCCATAAGTTTAAGGCCGATAACCTCGGGGCAGGTGAAAAAGATGGGTTGTCCAAGCATGGCTGCCTCGGCCTCAATACCACCAACTCCCCAACCTAATACACCAATACCATTGACCATTGGTGTATGCGAATCTGTCCCTACTAATGTGTCAGGAAAAAGCCAATTGTCATGTTCAATGACTCCTTTGGCAAGATATTCCAAGTTGACCTGATGGCAGATACCCATACCTGGGGGAACAACGGTAAAATTTTTTAATCCTTTCTGTGCCCATTTAAGGAGTTCATAACGCTCACGGTTGCGTTCATATTCCAACTCGACATTCTTGTCATACGAGTACTGTGTACCAAAGTAGTCGACCTGAACGGAATGATCAATGACCAGATCCACCGGGATAGCAGGATTTATTTTTTGTCCATCCTTGCCATGACGGATAAATTCGGCACGTAGTGATGCCATATCGACTACAGCAGGTACTCCGGTGAAATCCTGCATTAAAATTCTGGCCGGTTTGAAGGGGATATCTTTGTCAACAGGTTGTGGAGTCCAATGAATCAGGGTATTGACATGCTCGTCTGTGATACTGAATCCATCATGGTTTCGCAATACATTTTCCAGTAGTATCCGGATGCTGAACGGTAGGTGCATAACATTACCTTGAGGGAGATCTTTAATAGAACTATACTGGTAAACTTTGCCGTTAATTTCAATTTCTTGTATTGATTTCTCTTTGCTCATATTCATTTACTTATTTTCATACTATATAATATACATATCCCTAAATTTGTTTGTAATATCTTTTACACTTACCTTTTCGCTTTCGTATTCTAACACCGAATTTTAAACCTCCATTGCCGCTGAAAAATCCGTTAAAAAAACGCGTGAAAAAATTCGATTAATTTTCTGCTATAAAAGCAATCAAATTAGGATACAAACGTTATGGTAATGTTTAAGCTTAGTTAAAGTGTTATATGACAAAAAAAGTAAATTATAGTCTCCTTTTATTGGTTAGTTTGTTGTTTTGCAATCCATTTTTGGTTAAAGCAAGCAAGCATTGTGTGGTCGAGGAGGAGAATAAGAGCAGAACCGAAGGATACAATCTTAGTTTTAGGGACAGTAAAAACAATATATTGAGCCTAAACCAGCTCAAAGGAAAAGTTGTGGTTATTAATTTATGGGCGACATGGTGTCCACCATGTCTTGCTGAGATGCCTTCCTTGGATCAACTCTATAAGGACTTTAAGGGCAACGATGCTATTGTTATTTTGGCTGTCGATATCGATGGAAATCTTAGCGCTTCGCGGAAGTTTATGGCGAAAAGAAAATATAGTCTACCGGTCTATCAATTAAATTCGGCTTTACCCAAAGAATTGAGTACCACAAGCATACCAACAACGATTATTTTGGATAAGGCTGGTAAGCTGGTCATTAAACACGTAGGTGGAATGAACTTTGGGTCGCAGAAATTCAGAAAATCCCTATTGGATTTAAGCAAGGAATAGCTTTTGGTCTTGGAGACTATAACAATATAATGGAAGATAATTTATGTTTCATTTAGCATTTATGGCATTTTCTTGCTAATTTTGCATGCTAATTGTATAAGGAGAAATTATCTATGCCGGTCAAACTTCCTAATAACCTTCCTGCCATTGAGCTGTTGAAAAAGGAGAATATATTTGTCATGAGTGATTTAAGAGCAAATGAGCAGGATATCAGACCGCTTCGTGTTTTGGTATTGAACTTAATGCCGCTTAAAATTACGACAGAGACAGATTTTATTCGTTTGCTGTCAAATAATCCTTTGCAGGTGGAAATGGAATTTTTGCGACTTGAAACGCATGTTTCAAAGAATACCCCCGAAGAGCATTTGGAAATGTTTTACAAGAGCTTGACCGAGGTTAAGGAGAATTTCTACGACGGAATGATTATTACGGGGGCTCCAGTTGAAATGGTTGCTTTTGAGGAAGTGACCTACTGGGATGAAATTCAGACCATCTTCGACTGGGCAAGGACCCATGTAACATCAAGTTTGTATATCTGTTGGGCGTCTCAAGCTGCATTGTATCATTTCTATGGTGTAGAGAAGAAGCCATTAACGGAAAAACTTTTTGGTGTATTTAAGCACACTGCGTTAAACAAAAGACATCCTTTATTCCGTGGATTTGACGATGAGTTCTTTATACCGCACAGCCGCCATACAACAATTGAGAAGGATGATCTCCTGGTAAAAGAGGGTTTAGAAATTCTTTCAGAATCGCCAGAAGCCGGTATTGCTATCGTTTCTTCACGCGGGGGACGCGAGTTTTATTTGACGGGACATTCAGAATATGCTCCTTTTACACTGGATGAAGAGTATAAAAGAGACTTAGAAAAAGGGCAGGAGATTGCTATGCCGGCAAATTATTATGTTGATGACAACCCCGAAAATCGCCCTCTGGTGCGCTGGACAAGTCATGCGAATCTTCTTTTCAATAATTGGTTGAATTACTTTGTGTATCAAGAAACTCCTTTTGATCTAAAAGACGTGGTTTATTTAGGCGAAATCAAACAAGGATAATTTAATTCCTTCAAACAAAAACAGCTAAAAGAGTATTCTATTCATATGAAGTGATTAAATATGAAAAAGACTGCTTTAATAGTTTGTCCTGTTTTTTCAGTTTTTTTATTGAAAGCACAGGTTACCCTGGAAGAGAATCAAAAGCTTAAAGAAGCGAATGGGACGTTATGGTATGCTAATCCGTGGATTTGGATTGCCGGTGTCGCACTGTTTCTACTGATTTTTATCCTTGTACTACGTAAATCAACACGCAATAAAACCAAGACTTAATTATCCCCATTAATTTTAGTTGCGATTAGAATCCCAATTGTTGCATTAACAATAGAAGAACTTTGCTTAAGTTTGTGTATAGCGATAGACAAACTAAATTTTTATATGAAGAAAAATCTACTTTTAGCAGCTTTGTTGACCTGCGGCTCATTGGCGGGCCAAGCGCAAAACAACGCAATCAATGTGAGTTACATGGACAAGAGTGTTCGTCCTCAAGATGACTTTTATAATTTTGTGAATGGACACTGGATGAAAACAGTCAAAATACCCTCTGATAAAGCACGTTGGGGTTCTTTCGACGAATTGCGTGAAAACACCGATATTGCTACGTTGAAGGTCTTGCAAGAATCGCTAACTGGACAATTCCAAAAGGGTACAGACAATCAGAAGATAGGTGATTTGTATAAATCATTTGTGGATATGAAAACACGTAATAAACTTGGTTTAGAACCTGTTAAACCTTATCTTGCTAAAATTGCAGCAATTAAAAATTTTGATGATTTATACAACTATCTTGTTGAGGTAGCACCGATTGGTGGAAATCCTTTTTTTAGTGGCTATGTATATGCGCATCTTAAAAATTCCGATGTTAATACAGTATACCTCGGCGGAGGAAGTCTGGGGCTTGGACGTTCTTATTATCAAGTAAAAGATAAGAAGAACGAAGAAACGTTAACGGATTATTCAAATTATATTTCTGCACTTTATGCTAAATCAGGCCAAATTACGAAGGATTTAAAAGGTCCAAAAATTGTCGCCTTTGAAAAGCAGCTGGCGGCAAACCTTAAAACCGTTGAGCAATCACGCGATGCAAATGGGCGATATAATCCGATCGCTGTAGCCGATCTAAAAAAGATTGTGAAAAACGTCGATATTGCAAAGTACCTAAAGGATGTCGGTTTTAAGGCTGATACTGTTATTGTACCGGAAATAAAGTATTACGAAAATTTGGATCGGGTTTTCAACCCTGAAAATCTACCGGTGATCAAAGAGCTATTGACATTTCATATTTTAAATAATGCAGCGTCATATACTACACAGGAGTTAAATGATCTGTATTTTGATTTCTGGGGTCGTAAGTTAAAAGGACAAAAGGAGCAGCGTGCTCTGGACAAGCGCGGTGTGGAATTTGTCAATTCGATCGCAGGTGAGTTATTAGGGAAATTGTATGTGAAAGAAAACTTCCCTCCAAAGGCCAAAGCTGAAGCGGAAGAGCTTGTAAGCCACCTCGTTAAATCTTTCGGGCAGCATATCAAGGGATTGACTTGGATGTCGGATGAAACGAAAGTAAAGGCATTGGACAAACTGACTAAGTTTAAAGTTAAAATTGGTTACCCGGATAAATGGAAAGATTTTAGCAAACTTGATGTTGGGACATCGTTGTATGAAAATGTATTAGCTTCGAGTAAATGGGCATTTTACCAGAATTTGGCGAAACAAGATAAGCCAGTGGACAAATCTGAATGGGGGATGACTCCACAGACTGTGAACGCTTACTATAGTCCACTGTTTAATGAGATTGTCTTTCCAGCAGCGATTCTTCAGCCGCCATTCTATGATTATAAAGCTGATGCTGCAGTTAATTTCGGCGGTATTGGTGCGGTAATTGGTCACGAACTTTCGCACGGATTTGACGACCAGGGTGCGAAATACGATGGGAATGGAAACCTGAACAATTGGTGGAGCGACAGTGATAAGGCGAAATTTGAAGCAGCGGCTGATGCTTTGGTACGTCAGTTTGAGTCCTACGAACCTGTACCAGGTGTTTTTGTGAACGGTCGCTTTACATTAGGGGAGAATATTGGGGATTTAGGTGGCTCATCAGTGGCTTTTGATGCATTGCAACTCTATCTGAACGATAAGGGAAATCCTGGTTTAATAGATGGTTTTACACAGGACCAGCGCTTTTTCCTTTCCTGGGCAACGATTTGGAGAACGAAAACTACCGATGAGTTTGTGGTCAATCAAGTAAAAACTGATCCACATTCTCCAGCACAGTACCGTGCTTTTGCCCCAATCATTAACCTAGATGCTTTCCATAAGGCTTGGGATACAAAGAACGGCGACAAAATGTTTGTTCCGGTCGATAAACGTATCAAAATTTGGTAGGTTTCAGGCATGTTTAATGAAAAACGGGTGTATCTCACATGAGCATACACCCGTTTTTCATTTCTCAAGTGTAGGTTACTTCATCCATCTCAGAACCAAGTAGAATCCGATCGCCGTAGCAGATAAGGTTAATGCGGTTGCCCACCATAAGGTTGTAAAACCGAAGGAATCGACAATGCTAGTCCCTAAAAGCGGCGAAAATATATTTGCAGCTGAAAATGCCAACGAATTGAACCCCATGTATGCTCCTTGTGTTTTAGGTGTCGAACGGTTAACAGAAACCGTTGCCATAAATGGTAGTGTCAGCATCTCGCCAAGGCCGAAGATAAAGAATGTGAAATATAACCACCCGAGTCCACCTGAAAAATTTAACATGGCATAAGAGCTGGCACATAAAAACGTTCCAAAGACGAGCGTGCTTATAAGCGAGAATCTTTTTTCAGCTATATGGACAATGAACATCTCCAGTAATACGATAACGAATCCACTCCAGCCGAGTAGAAATCCGATTTGGTGATCATTCAAATGGTGAACTTCTCGGTAGAAAATAGGTAACGTTGTGATCAACTGAAAGAAACAGAATGAGAAAATGCAACAAAAGATATTGAATAAGACAAAAGGCAGGTCGGTATAGGAATTTCGTGTCTTTTGAGGTAATTCGTTTTCAGCAGTAATCTCTTTTTTAGATTTAATATCGCTTCTTTTTTCTCGTTTATGAAAAAAGACAAAGAAAATCACTGCAGCGCAAAGGACGGCAAAAGAATTTCCATAAAAGATCCAATTGAATGAGATGGTGGCCAAAAATCCAGCCACCGCCGGGCCGATTGAAAATCCCAGATTTATGGCAAGACGATTCAATGAAAAGGCGCGCGTGATATTTTCGGGTTTAGCGTAACTTGCCACTGACACGGAGTTTGCAGGTCTGAAGGCATCAAAGATTAAACTTAAAGTAAAAATCATGATGGATAAGGACTGTACCTCTTTGAAATGTGGGATCAGTAAGAATAAAGGGGCCGCCAATACCAGACTTCCGAACTGAACCTTGAAGCTGCCAATCCGGTCAGTCAGCCAGCCACCAATATAGGAACCACAAACGGAGCCGAATCCATAACTCATCAATACCACACCGACCTGTTTAATGTCAAAATGTAGAACCTGGGTCATGTAGAGGCCAAGAAAGGGAATCACCATACTTCCCATTCTATTAATGAGCATCACTATGGCAAGTGGCCATGCGGCTTGAGACAGTCCCTTAAAGGAGTCGAGGTAAATCAATAAAATTCTTTTCATTGAATGACGAATCAGCGTGTATAGACCGTATAAGTTTTTACTTCATACGTCTTCTTATAGTATTGGTAAAAAAAATGCCAAATTGATTAGTCAACTTGGCATTTGTTAAAATTAGATTATATTATGCCAACATGGACTCCGGAATTGTCGGATTGACCTGATAGGTACTTGCGACCATTTGTTTCTTGTCAGACCCTGGTTCCATAATAAAGTCAATACGTCCTAGATTAATTCCAGCAAAACCGACTTGATTCACAACGGTCTTTGTTCCTTTTAAATTTGTAACCAGTGTTGGTTCATTTAAGAAGGTGTGCGTATGTCCTCCGATAATGAGATCAATGTCTGAGGTTTTGGCGGCAAGGATCAGATCCGACACCTTGTCGTTTTCATATTGATAGCCCAAATGCGATAAACAGATGACCAAATCACATTTGTGTTTTTCTTTCAATGTGCGGACCACCTTGTTGGAAACTTCAATAGGATCCAAATATTTCATTCCCCTGAAGTTATTGGGGTCAACCAATCCCTCAATATCTACCCCTAGTCCAAATACGCCTATTTTTATTCCATCTTTATGGAATATGGTATAATCTTGGGTTCTGCCCTCCAATACGGTTCCTTTGAAGTCGTAATTTGCCGTTAAGAACGGAAATTTAGCGTGATCCAGGTACTTTACAAGACCGTCAAGACCATTGTCAAATTCATGATTTCCAAATGTCCCGGCATCATAACCTAACTTTGTCATGAGGTCAAGTTCAAGTTTTCCTCCAAAAAGATTAAAATAGGGGGTACCTTGAAACATATCGCCTGCATCGAGTAATAGAAGATGTTCTTCTTCTTTGCGGATTTTATTGATCAGTGTACTTCGGCGCGCAACACCAGCCAATCCCTGATATTTCCCGCCGTCCATTGGAAACGGTTCAATACGGCTATGAACATCGTTGGTATGTAAAATTGTAAGTTTTACCTTTTTGCTCTTCGCGTCGACTTGAAAAGGAAGTGATCCCAAAGCAACTGCAGCAGAAAATCCACCAACTTGCTTGATAAAAGATCTTCGGTTAATTGATTTTAATTCTTCCATCTAATTCTGCATTTACTTTTTTGCCTTCTTTTGTTAATTCGCTCACATATTCAATCAAACCTTCACGCATGCGTTGCGGATAATTAGCCCGGGATACAGGTTGTGTCAACAGGCTGAGGTTGTCACCACCATTGGCAAGATAATCATAGGTCACTAATTTATATAACTTATTGTCTTCAATAGCTTGACCTTTGATCTTTATGTCCTGAGCTTTGTTGCCCGTAATTGTCAACGTCATTCCGGCTATAGGTTGTCCATGTGTTGTAGCAATATAGTCAGCCAGCTGACGAATCTGACTACCTTTGAGCTCGAGTATCGTCAATGTGTTCTCAAAGGGCATAACCTCAAAAATATGTCCTACTGTAATATCGCCTGCTTTAAGATCATTTCGGATACCACCTTTTGTTGCGAACGCCAAATCCGCGGGGTTATGGGCATTGTGTTCACTCATCCACAACAAGGCTTCACAAAAAAAATTGCCCATTAATGTTTCCGCTGTTTTCTCTTTTGTCAATGCCTTGTCCGCATGTCCAATCACACGATTCATCTCCGCTTCCATTTTGTGTTTGAAGGGTTCGTAGATTGACACGACTGCAGGATCAGCTTGCATATCGCTATTGATATGATATTGTTGGAAATCTTTTTGCGTTGGATGGAGTTGTTTTGTACAACCTGTAATCATCAAAAGCGAAGCGACACCAAGGCTACCAATAAAGGCAATTTGCTTCGAAATATTCATTCTTTTTAATTTAACCAAATAGTACGCAAAGTTAGCCAATTATATATGAACAAATCTTATCCAATGTTAGCTAATTTTTAAAAACAACAAAAGCTTAACATTGTTACACGTTAAGCTTTGCCCATATAATTAGAAAAATAACAACCTAATGAACTAATTCCGTCTCAGGAATATGTTTGTTGTCCGTTTGGGGATCCGCTGCTATCAAACGCTCTAAACTATTCTCCTGCTGAAGGATCTTTTTCCTTTTGCTGCGCGAGGACAGCTTGGTACGATATGCTTTCCAGTTCATTAATAGGACCGAGAATAGAATAACCGCTAGTCCAACAATTTGCAATGAGGTCACCACATGCGAAGTAAAAAAATGACTTAATATAAGTGCAATAATTGGGTTCACATAAGCATAGGTACTTACTTCCATTGCTGGACGTACCTGCAATAACCAAATATACGAGCTAAAAGCAAGGATGGAACCAAATGTGATTAAATACCCCAAGTTAAACCAGTCAATAGGTGCTACACTGCTCAGTGTAAATGATGCATATTCACCGGTAAATAGCGCCGTGATATTAAAGAGAACACCTGCGGTAACCATTTGCCAAGCAGTCTTCACCATAACATGCAGGTCCTCTTTTTCTTCTTTTTCGGATTTTTTAAAATACTTGGAAATCAATGAACCTACAGTCCAAGCGATAGAACCCAATACCAAAATAGATAGGGCAATTACCTTAAGAGTACCGTCTGTATGATCATTGGTCGCCATGATCTGTTCAGCGAAAAGCATCACAACACCACAGAAACCTAATGCTACACCAGCAACCGTGCTAATGCTGCTAAAGTTTTCTTTCCACTTGGGTTTATCCAATAAAATAAACCAGATTGCAGCGGCTGCGGCAATAATAGCGGCAACACCACCAGACACATATTGCTCGGCCCAGATAACCCCGGCCATATCGACAAAGAGCAATAAAAAACCTACGATTGCGGCCTCTTGAATAGAACGCTTGTTAAATAATCTATACCCTTTTATAGCACAATATGTCATTAGAATTGCACTGGCTACAACAAATCGAAACGAACCCAAAATAAATGGGGGGAAACTATGCAACGCTTTTTCTATAAAGAAAAAGGTCGAGCCCCATACCACATAAATAATGAAATAAGCAACTACAACCATTAATGGGCTAGCAGCCTTTTTTTGTCCTTGCAACATGATTAAACCTCCTTTCTATTACTCAGGTATGACAACCTGCTGATCTTCCTTGACAGTCTGAAGTACAATTGTTGTCCGCGTTGAAATAATACCTTCCACTTTACTTAAGGTATTTCGCATGAGATCCACTAAACCTGTAGAATCCGCAGTTCTTACTTTAATAAGGTAACCATCGTCACCTGCAATGTCGTGTACCTCTTGAACTTCAGGGATTTCCGCAAGTGCCAACCCTACACCCTGTTCGCCAATAATATCATTGGCTTTGATAAAAATAAACGATAAAAGTTTCTGATCGACCGCGGCAGGATTGATCTTGGCACTATACTTTAAAATCACATCTTTTTGCTCGAGCTTCTTTACGCGCTCGAGGATCGCCGATGGTGCCATGCCTAATTCTCTTGCGATGTCAGCATTGTTGATCCGTCCATTATCCTGCATTAAGCGCAAGATTTTATAGTCGACCTGGTCTAAATTATATTCTACTTTTGTCATTTCGACTGCAAAGATAGGTAAAAAAGTATAAAATTCAAAATTGTATATAAAATTCTGAATATAATTCTGAGTGATCGGAAATTTGAGTGAATTTTATTCTTATTTATCAGAAAGAAATCTTGACCATTTGGGCTATGGTACTGAAGGTAAGTATATTGCCTTTTAGACAGGTAGGCGTATAACTCAACAATTGTACCTTTTTCTTAATTTCAGAATAATATTACTCGTTGACAGGATGACGCCCAATCCAATCAGACAACCTAAGCACACACAGCCAAAGCGATCCAAAGCGGCGAAGTAAGAGCGACTTTGCTGTTCGTGAAGGTAGACGATAATGAGTGCCACCATGGATGTCCTTGCCACAGCCATAATATTGAGTAGCTTGCATGTAATCAATGATGCAACAATACCGATAATCATGGCAGAGAGTTGCGAAATGGGAACGAAATATAGACTGAGACCAATTGCTGATCCTATAAAGTTGGATTTAGCCCGGTCGATGGCTATTTTTTTCGACTCATTCTCTTGCGGTGAAATGACCAATATAATGGAGATTAGTGTCCAGGAAACCGAATATTGGGGAAAAGATACGAAAAGGGGATAACCTATAAGGAAGCCAATCAATACCCGGATGGTGTATATAATAAAATCAGAATGCAGCGTATAGCGAAGGAATAGATTACGCATATAAGATATGAATCGTTAATTTAAATGATGTAGCGCCACAAAAATACGTGCATTGTCGGAAGGAACGAAATAAAATTGACTTTTATGGTAATTTGTTTGATTTTGCGTTTTTATGCGTTTTTTGTTTTTGATTTGGGTATTTCTTGCAATCTTCTCTTTTTCCGATGGATAAATTTGACTAAATTTGTTTCATACATAAATGCAGATTAAGTGAAAGATCAAAATCAATTAGCCTTATTAGCGTCTCAACTCAAAGGGGAGCTCTATTATACTCATGAAACGAAGGACCAAACGATGTTGCTTGCCTATTCGACAGATGCATCTGTTTATCAAGAAAAACCCTTGGCCGTAGCCATACCCGTCGATCATGATGATATCAAAAAAATAATTGATTTTGCGCGGCACAACGGTGTCACAATCATACCACGTACCGCCGGCACTTCTTTAGCTGGTCAGGTAGTAGGCAATGGCATTATCATGGATATTTCTCGTCATTTTAACCATATACTTGAACTTAATGTCGACGAGCAGTGGGTTCGGGTACAACCTGGTGTGATCCGTGACGACTTGAATAATTATCTTAAACCGTTCGGACTGATGTTTGGCCCTGAAACTTCGACTGCAAGCCGTGCTATGGTAGGTGGAATGATTGGCAATAACTCTTCGGGTCTGCATTCGATTGTTTGGGGCGATACACGACACAATTTGATTTCGGCCAATGTACTTTTGGACGACTGTTCTGAAGTGACCTTTGAAGCAGTTGATGAAGCAGCCTATTTTAAGAAATTATTATTAGCTGGTCGTGAGGGGGATATCTACCGTAATATGAATGCATTATTGACAGACCCCGAGCATTTAAGCGCCATTGAAGCGGGCTATCCAAAACGATCTATCACGCGCAGAAATACCGGTTATGCTTTGGATATCCTTGCCGATCGCTCGACACCTTTCAATATGTGTAATTTGTTGGCAGGGTCCGAAGGAACGCTGGCTATTGTTACAGAAGCGAAACTCAAACTGATGCCCTTACCACCGCAGGAACTAGGCTTACTTTGTGTTCATTTTGCGGATATGGTAGAGTGTATGCACGGTAATGTGGTAGCCTTAGCGCACAAGCCGGAAGCATCCGAATTGGTAGATAAATACATCATGGATTTTACGGTTGGGCATCCAACTTATAAGTATAATCGTTTTTTTATTGAGGGTGATCCCCAGGCTTTATTAATTGTTGAGTTTAGGGGGCAGACAGCCGCTGAAACAGAGGCAAAAGCGATGGCTCTGAAAGCGGACCTTGTAGCCCGCGGGCTTGGTTATGCTTATCCCTACATTACGGGTATTGAACAGACCAATTTGGTTTGGGATGTACGCAAGGCAGGACTGGGGCTAATTCGCAATTTACCCGGGGATAGTCAACCTGTAAATTTGATTGAAGATTGTGCGGTGTCGCCTGAAGATTTACCTGCTTACGTGCGTGATATCCAAAAACTTTTGGTGGAAGAGGGGGTGCATGCATCCTATTATGCGCACGCGGGAGCCGGGGAACTACATATTGAGCCCTTTGTGAATTTGAAAACAGCAGCAGGGAAGCGTACATTTCGTTCAATCCTCGAAAAAACCAGCGACCTTGTATTAAAATATAACGGTTCACTGAGTGGTGAGCACGGTGATGGTCGTCTGCGCGGCGAATTTATCGGCAAAGTGCTTGGTGAAAAAGTCTACAAATTGCTTGAAGATGTAAAATATATCTTTGATCCACAGGGCGTTTTTAATGCAAATAAAATTGTCAACACGCCGCCAATGGATTCTCATTTACGTTATGACAACGATAGCAACCGAACGGAAATAAAGACCTATTTCGATTTTTCTAAAGATGAGTCTATTCTTCGGTTGGCGGAGAAGTGTTCTGGTTCGGGAGATTGCCGAAAGACTGAAATTACCGGTGGAACAATGTGCCCTTCATTCATGGCTACGCGCGATGAAAAAGATACGACACGGGCGCGGGCAAATATGTTGCGTCAATTTTTAACGAATTCCCCAAAGAAAAATCGTTTCGATCATGAGGAGATCAAAGAGGTCATGGATCTCTGTTTAAGCTGCAAAGGCTGTAAGACGGAGTGTCCTTCCAGTGTGGATGTGGCCAAAATGAAAGCCGAATTTTTGCAGCACTATTATGATGAGCATGGTGCGGGATTTAGAACAAAATTAATCGCTAATTTCACCCAGTCTCAGAAACTCGGATCTTGGGTTGCGCCCATTTACAACTTTGTGGTCAAAAATGATTTCTTGTCAGGAGTAGTCAAAAAAACAGTAGGATTTGCGCCAAAGCGTTCCTTACCTACAGTCAATGGAACGACTTTAACCCAATGGGTAAAAAAACAAGCAGTGGCAAGTGATAGTAAGCGTCGGGTTTACCTTTTTTCGGATGAATTTACCGAATATAATGATGCCGAGATCGGCATTACCGCATATAAGTTGCTGACTGCCTTGGGGTATGAAGTAGTCATTCCAAAACGTGTGCAAAGCGGGCGGACTTATCTTTCTAAAGGCTTTGTGAAAAAAGCAAAGGAGATTGCGAATCAAAATATCCATTTCTTAAAGGGACTAATTACGGATGATACGCCACTTTTAGGCGTTGAACCCTCCGGGATAATTACATTTCGAGATGAGTATTTAAGTTTAGTCGATGATGATTTACGTGTTGACGCACAAAAAATAGCCAAAAACGCGCTGATGATTGACGAATTTCTGTTGAATGAAATGAAAGCGGGACGTATTCATTCAGAACAGTTTACGTCGGAAACGAAAAAGGTAAAGCTTCATGGCCACTGTTATCAAAAGGCTTTTCATCTCGTTACTGTTACGGAACAGGTCCTATCATTTCCGACGAACTTTAGCGTAGAAACAATTCCTTCGGGTTGTTGTGGTATGGCAGGATCATTTGGTTATGAGGCTGAACATTATGATATCTCGATGAAAGTAGCCGAATTGGTTTTATTACCAACCATACGCCAAACAGAACCTGGTACTTTAATTGCCGCAGCGGGTACTTCTTGCAGACATCAGATTAAAGATGGTGTAGGAAGAAAATCTTATCATCCTGTGGAAATTTTATACGATGCTTTATTGAAATAAAATAAAAACATTGCTAATAGTTGTTTGTTATCAGTAATAATGGTAATATTATAAGAGCAATATTCATTAATAACTGATAACAAACAATTCAATATGTACAAGATTCAATCTATAGCATTTCTTGCGACCGCTACGGTGCTGATGGCTAGTTGCGGAAATTCCAATCAAAAGAAAACTGATGGAAGTGATACAACAACGGTGAACAAAATTGAAGGTGTAAAAATCGAACAATTTACGAATGGTTCACCGGGCGCAGAAAAGAAGAACTTTTTTCTACGTATTACAGATGAAATTAAAACGGATTCAAGCCGTATTTATATCACAAAATCTCTTTACAAACAGGATACTGTAGGAGCGAAGTTTGAGGTTGTAGATTTTATACCCGCAGGTATAATAGATGGCCAACCGAGTGATGAAGTCGGCTTTACCAAAGGTAAGATTAGAATCTCGTCGTCGGGTCAACAGTCTGACAATTTAATTAAAGCATTAGGTGATTTATTTCAAATAGCTACCACTGATTCTTTTACAAAAGATGTAATTCTTCCAAATGTGTTTTCATCCAATAAGGTGAATGCTGATTTGTCCAAAAAAACAGCGTACAGCTTTAAACTATTTTTGGACAATAAAAAAGCTGCTCCAGCGGAGCTCTTCTTTAATGTAGACACCTATAAGCATTCGATCGAGTTTTCGGAGAAAGATCCTTCGTTCCGGGCTGGATTATTGTCAGCGTTGACCGGTAAGTAGTGAAGCTGTGACTTGTGCCGCTACTTCGATGCGCCCTAAGTTATATGCTCAGATGTAGTGTATAGATTGATCATAAAATAAAAACGGCTAGAAGCTATCTAGCCGTTTTTATTTTATCTAAAAAAGAGATAGATTTGTACTAATATATTTAGTTTGAAATGAAACGATCCGGAACCGCAGATCTCCCATTACACTATGGAAAAGTACCAGCGTGGCTTTACGAACGTATGGCTTTGCTAGGTCGCTCCATTGTTGAAGTAATATTAATGGATTATGGTAAAGACGAGGTTTTGAGAAGACTGGCAGATCCCCGCTGGTTTCAAAGCTTTGGTGCTGTTCTCGGCATGGATTGGCATTCTTCAGGGATCACAACGGCTGTTATGGGGGCATTAAAACGCGCTATTAATCCCGATGCGAAATCTTTAGGACTATATATCTGTGGGGGTAAAGGCAAGCTTTCCATGCAGACCCCACAGGAACTACTTCGGCTTTCGAACGACATGGGACTAGATGGCAACGACTTGATTCGCAGCAGTAAGCTTGTTGCTAAAGTGGATAACACCGCTATTCAGGATGGTTACCAATTATATCTCCACAATTTTATCGTGACGGATAATGGCAATTGGTCGGTCGTGCAGCAAGGTATGCATGAAAAGGATGGAACTGCCCGTCGCTACCATTGGCATTCTGAAAAGGTCAAATCGTTCGTTGAAGAACCACATGCGGGTATCAGTGGTCCTTCACAAGGTATTATCCTCAACTTGACAGCTGCAGAAGCGGCGGCCAATAGAACAGGTATTATGACGATCGTAGCGGAGGATTCAACTCAAGTGATGCAAGACTTCGCTAAACTTATTATGCCATCCCATCACGATGTCCGTGCTTCGGACGTTGACTTGAAGAGGCTAGGAGCGATGTTGTACGTGGCTCGAGAAAGTCAACCAAGCCATTTTGAAGACTTATTGCTTTTAAAAGGAGTTGGGCCCCGTACGTTACAGTCATTGGCTTTAGTCAGTGAGGTAATCCACGGTGCGCCTTCACGGTTCAATGACCCCGCTCGATTTTCCTTTGCTCATGGCGGGAAAGATGGGCATCCTTTTCCAGTTCCTTTAACCATTTACGATGAAAGTATTCAAATTTTGCAAAAAGGCATTGAAAAATCTAAACTGGGTTACGGTGAAAAATTAAAGTCGATTAACAAGTTGCACCAGATTGTCTTGGATAGCGAAAAAGATTTTCAGCCACAATTTGATATTCAACAAATTATAGCAGAAGAACGGCGAGATTCTTGGAAATATGGTGGCAGAACAGTCTTCGGAGATGCACAACCCTTGAGAACAAATGGTCGGGGTTTGCAATTGTCACTTTTCTAGCGGAAATCTACGAATTGTAATTGTTTTGTTAAAATGTGTTAAAGATCGTTAAAATTAGTTGTACGCTAGTATATTTGCTCCGCAATGAAAGCGGTTGTTACGATATTCTTATTCTTATGCTTCTTATTTATCAGAAGCAGTAATAGCCATGCCGTGCTCATTGAATCCGACCGACCAACTGTTAGTTTTATGTATCAGCATAATCATGCTGATGTACAGCAGTATATTGACGCATCAGTTGACCACATCGATCCGCTATTTTACGGTAATATTCACAGTGATAATCCAGTTATCGAGGAATTTGATGCCGAAAATTTTCAACTGACCAAGGATTTGCAGGTGACATCCCAATTTGTTGCGCTGCTACTTTTTGCTATTGTCCTTTTTGTTTTCGTTTTTCGATTTGCAAAGAAGATACCTTTTTGCAATTTCATAGCCTATCTTTTCCCTCAAAGATACGTTCTTCAACAAAACTGGAGAATTTAAAATATACCCTTCGAAATTTCATATGCTTTGGTGGATATCCTAAGGGATGCTCTGCTCAGTCGTAATCGATTTGTACAATCTATGAACAAGTCGGAACGACCATAAACCAAAGTAGAGTCATTTCACCAACCAAGACAACAAACAATCAAACTTATTTTTTTAATTAGACGCTTACAAATGAAAAGAGTATTTATGCTCGCTAGTTTGGCTATTACCTTATGCCAAATCGGGTGTACTTCCAAAAAGGAAGAAAAGGAAGAAAAAGAGAAATTTACAGCGACCTCTCCGGTGCAAATGGACACAACTATCCGTAAGGACTTTGTTTCCCAGATTAGGTCTTTCCGAAATATTGAGCTTCGGGCTCAGGAAAAGGGCTATCTCGAGCAGATTTTCGTAGATGAAGGACAATTTGTCCATAAAGGGCAATTACTTTTTCGGATTATGCCGAAGATGTATGAGGCCGAATACCGTAAATCTTCGGCAGAAGTTAATGTAGCAGAAATTGAAGTTCAAAATACAAAAACGCTTGCCGATAAAAATGTCGTATCGCCCAATGAACTCGCGATGGCTAAAGCAAAACTTGAGCAAGCCAAAGCTGAGGCTGCGATTGCAAAATTACATCTCTCCTTTACAGAAATCAGGGCACCTTTTGACGGAACCATTGATCGGATTCCATTGAAATTGGGAAGTTTGGTGGATGAAGGTGAATTATTGACAAGTCTGTCCGACAACAGTGAGATGCTGGTTTATTTCAATGTCTCCGAACCTGAATATTTAAGTTATCAAACTAACGTGAGTAAACGTGGAGATACTCATGTCGGCTTGTTGCTTGCCAATAATGAGTTGTTCGCTCAAAATGGTCTTGTGGAGACCATAGAAAGTGAGTTCAACAGTGAGACGGGAAATATTGCTTTTAGAGCGAAATTTCCCAATCCAAACCGTCTATTAAAACATGGCGAGAGCGGCAAGGTGGTGATGAACTTTCCGCTGAAACAGGTTTTAATTATTCCACAGAAAGCGACATACGAAATGCAGGACCGTAAATATGTGTATGTAATCGATAAGGAGGGCAAATTAAAAGCCCGTCATATCACCATTGGTAACTCCCTACCAGATCTGTATGTGGTAACGAGCGGACTTCAAAAAGATGATAAATTTTTGTTGGATGGTATTCAGAAAGCAAAAGAGGATGATAAAATCAGCTACAGCTTTGTGCAACCTAAAGACGCCATCTCAAATTTGAAGTTAAAAACAGAATAGATCCCTTACAGTTAAATTACTATGTTTAGTCGTTTTATAAATAGACCAGTACTTTCGATCGTGATATCACTGATCATTGTGTTTTTGGGTGTGCTTTCTATGGTACAGCTTCCTGTAACACAATTTCCGTCAATATCGCCACCGAAGGTGAACATCACTGCCGAGTATCCTGGAGCCAATGGTGAGTTGATGATTAAATCAGTTATCATTCCGCTGGAACGTGCGATCAATGGGGTTCCTGGAATGAAATACATGGCTTCCGATGCCGGTAATGACGGGGAAGCAAGTATTCAGGTCGTATTCAACCTAGGAACGGATCCGAATCAGGCTTCTTTAAATGTACAGAACCGCGTAGCCTCTGTGGTTAACAAGCTTCCGCCAATTGTGGTCCGTGAAGGGGTGAAGATTACACGTGAAGAATCCAATATGTTAATGTACATCAATCTCTACAGTAAAGACAAGGAGCTTGATGGAAATTTTATGTATAACTATGCGGACATGAATATTGTCTCCGAATTACGTCGGGTAGACGGTGTCGGGGTGGCAAATATTCTTGGAACACGCGAATTAGCGATGCGTATTTGGTTGAAACCTGATCGTATGACAGCCTACAAGATTTCTGCAGAAGAGGTGATGAAAGCCTTATCCGAGCAAAGTTTGGAAGCTTCACCAGGTAAAGCCGGGGAGTCGTCTGGTATGACCTCCCAGTCTTTTGAATATGTATTGAAATACCCGGGGCGTTTTACAACTACGGAAGGTTATGGCAATATCGTTTTACGTGCGGGTGAAAATGGTGAAATGTTACGTTTAAAAGATGTTGCGGAAATCAAATTCGGTTCGGCGATGTACGATATCTACTCTACACTGAATGGAAAACCATCTGCAGCGATTGTCTTAAAACAATCCTATGGAAGTAATGCTTCTCAGGTAATCCAAGACGTTAAAAGCAAAATGAAGGAATTGAAAGCTTCCTTTCCGAAAGGGCTGGATTACGAAATTAGCTATGACGTATCAAAATTCTTGGATGCATCCATGGAAAAAGTAGTCCATACTTTATTGGAAGCATTTGTGCTTGTTGCTATTGTGGTTTTTCTATTCTTAGGAGATTGGCGTTCGACATTGATTCCGACCATTGCAGTACCGGTTTCCTTGGTGGGATCGTTTTTGTTCATGCAGTTTTTTGGCATTACCATCAACTTGATCACATTGTTTGCACTGGTGCTTGCCATAGGTGTGGTTGTGGACGATGCGATTGTGGTTATTGAAGCTGTCCATGCTAAAATGGAAGAGCTTCATATTTCGGCCTATAAGGCGACCAAAAAAGCGATGCACGAAATCAGTGGTGCCATTGTTGCGATCACATTCCTTATGGCGGCGGTTTTTATTCCGGTTGCCTTTATGTCTGGCCCCGTAGGGATATTCTATCGGCAGTTTTCCATTACCATGGCTACTTCCATCATCTTATCGGGTGTTGTGGCATTGACACTCACTCCGGCTTTATGTGCGATTATGCTGAAGAATAACCATGGAAAGGCAAGAAAGAAATCCATTATCGATAAATTCCTGGATTCTTTCAACAGATTGTTTGATAAGATGTCCAACAAATATGTTTACTTGTTGAAGGGCATAGTGGATAAGCGCGTTTTTACATTTTTAGTATTAATTGGTTTTTGTATTGGCGCATATTTTTTGAATAATGCTGTTCCTGCAGGTTTTATCCCCAATGAAGATCAGGGGATGATCTATGCTATTATTCAAACGCCGCCAGGATCGACATTGGAACGGACCAATCTAGCGGCCCAGACATTGCAAAAAGAAGCTGAAGACATTGATGGTGTACAATCGGTATCTTCATTGGCTGGTTATGAAATCCTGACTGAAGGAACCGGGGCAAATACAGGTACTTGTTTGATCAACTTGAAAAGCTGGGAAGAACGTAAAGAATCCTCGCAGGAGATCATAGAGCAACTGGAGGCCGCTGCCAAAAATATCCCAGGAGCGTCTATCGAGTTTTTCCAACCGCCGGCCGTACCGGGCTATGGTGCTGCGGGTGGATTTGAGCTTCGTCTTCTGGACAAAGCAGGTTCTGGCGACTACAAGAAAATGGAAACGGTAAGTAAGGATTTTGTGCGTGAATTGAACAAAAGGCCTGAATTATCGTCTGTATTTACCTTCTATAGTGCAAGTTTTCCGCAGTATATGTTGCATATCGATAATGATCTCGCGCAACAGAAGGGTGTTACCATTGATAATGCACTGAATACGCTTTCGACTTTGGTGGGCAGTAATTACGAAACGAATTTCATTAAGTATGACCGTCAATATAAAGTTATGGTTCAGGCTTTGCCGCAATACAGGGCTTTGCCGGAAGATATCTTAAAACTATATGTGAAGAATGATAAAGACGAAATGGTACCATTTTCAGCATTTATGCATATGGAAAAGGTTTACGGTCTTTCTGAGATCACCCGGCACAATATGTATATGGCATCTGAAATTTCGGGCTCTGCCGCACCAGGTTATAGCAGTGGTGAAGCAATTCAGGTGATTAATGAAGTCGCTGCCAAGACCTTACCACGAGGCTATGGCATTGATTGGGCTGGTATTTCCAAAGATCAGGTAGGTCGTGGAAATCAGGCAATTTATATCTTCTTAATTTGTCTCGGTTTCGTTTACTTGATACTTTCCGCTCAATATGAGAGCTTTATTATGCCCTTTGCGGTGTTGCTTTCTATACCAATCGGAATCTTTGGGGCATTTCTACTATTGAAGTTATTGGGATTGGAAAACAATATTTACGCGCAGGTTGCTTTGGTCATGCTTATCGGTCTACTTGGTAAAAATGCCGTGTTGATTGTTGAGTTTGCCGCTCAACGGCATTCGCAGGGATTGAGTATCATTGAGGCTGCCTTGGACGGTGCAAAAGTAAGGTTTAGACCTATTTTGATGACATCATTTGCTTTTATCGCCGGGTTGATTCCCTTAGTTATGGCTTCAGGCCCAGGTGCAATTGGAAACCGTACGATCGGTACAGCGGCAGCGGGAGGTATGTTGTTTGGGACGGTTTTTGGTATTGTGGTGATACCGGGCTTATACTTTATCTTCGGGACTATTGCCTCCAAACGCAAGCTTATTAAACACGAAGATGAAAATCCATTAACTGAAGAACTTGATAATAATGACTAATCGCAGAAAAATACAATGGGTCATTGCATTTTCGCTTTCAGCAGCAGTGACGGGATGTAAGGTTCCCAAAGCGACACAAATACAGGAGAATAAATTCGTTCCGAAGCAGTATACAGATGTAGCTCAATCAGATACAACGAATTCAGCGTCGGTTAAGTGGCGTGAATTTTTTACGGATCCAAATTTAGTTGTATTGATCGATACAGCGTTGAAAAACAATCAGGAGCTGAATGTTACTTTGCAGGAGTTGGCGATCGCAAAGAATGATATTCTTTTACGAAAAGGAGCATTGAAACCCACTGTTGGTTTACGTGCCGGAGGTGGTGTTGAAAAAGTTGGACGATACACCAGTCAGGGGGCCGGTGATGCCAGTACAGAAATTGCCCCTGGAAAGGAAATGCCGGATCCACTAGGAGATTTGACCATTGGTGCGTATGCCAGTTGGGAAATCGATGTTTGGAAAAAACTGAAGGACTCCGAACAAGCAGCACTGAACCGTTATCTTGCTACGGTAGAAGGGAAAAATTTTGTCTTAAGTAGCCTTATTGCCGAAGTTGCCCGTTCGTATTATGAATTATTGGCATTGGACAATCAGTTGGCTATTATCAAACAAAATATCGAGCTTCAGGACAATGCGCTTTCGGTAATCCGATTGCAGAAACAGGCTGCTCGTGTAACAGAACTGGCGGTTCAAAAGTTTGAAGCCGAAGTGTTGAAGACCAAAGGTATGGAATTTGAGACGCGGCAACAGATCAAAGAAACTGAAAACCGTATTAATTTTCTATTGGGACGTTTCCCACAAGAGATCAAACGTGACAAAAGCAATTTTGTCGATCTGATCCCGGCGAAAGTTCAGACAGGTATACCGAGCCAACTACTAAGCAATAGACCTGATATTCGTGAGGCCGAGTATGAGCTCGCTGCCGCGAAGTTGGACGTACAGATCGCGCGGAAAGAGTTTTATCCTTCTTTGGAGATTTCGGCTGCTCTGGGTTTACAGGCATTCAAGCCTTCTTATCTATTTAAGATGCCTGAATCAGTTTTGTATAATCTAATAGGGGAGCTTGCAGCACCTTTGATCAACAAAAATGGGCTTAAAGCGGAATTTAATACAGCCAACGCGAAACAAATACAGGCGGTATATAATTACGAGAAGACGATTCTGAATGCTTACTTAGAAGTCTCTACACAACTTTCTAATATTGAAAACCTCGGGCGCAGCTACGATTTCAAAGCAAAACAAGTTGAGGTTCTGAATAATTCCGTGTCTGTGTCAAATGATCTCTTTAAATCAGCGAGGGCAGACTATATGGAGGTTTTAATGACACAACGCGATGTACTGGATTCAAAACTTGAATTGATAGAAACAAAGAAGCAGCAGCTCAATGCTGTTGTCAATATCTATAAAGATTTGGGAGGAGGCTGGAAATAAGTTGTTTGTTTGAATGGACCCCGCTAGGCGGGGTTCTTTTTTTATAAGCCTATGCAAACTTCTTTCTTGTGAAAATAGAATAAATGCTTATTTTTAATCCTTATTTAATCTATTGTATTTGTTTTATGGAATCACAAGAGTATATTCTTATCAATGATGACGCTGAAAGGGGCGTTTTTTATAAAAAAACCTATCTTCATGTTGCGCTTTCGATTTTAGCATTTATCGTTTTGGAAACTTTGCTGATCAAATTGATCCCTTATGATTTTATCGTTTGGATGGTTAGCGGAAAATTTATTTGGTTGTTCTTATTGGGATGTTTTTGGTTGGGCTCCACACTTTCATCAAGATGGACACTTTCGCAAAGCCGTCAAACCCAATATTTAGGCCTAGCATTCTATATTGTACTGGAGGCAATCATCTTCCTGCCGATGATTTTTATGGCGGTATTTATGACCGAAGGAATTAGTGTCATTTATCAGGCAAGTATAATGACTTTGGCCTTGTTTACCGGCCTTACTGTCGTTGCATTTGTATCCAATAAAGATTTTTCATTTCTCAGAAATATCCTGGTGATTGGAGGCTTCTTATCTTTGGGGGCAATTGTTGCTGGAGCTATTTTTGGTTTTGAACTTGGATTATGGTTTTCGGTTGCCATGATTGCACTTGCTTCTGGAAGCATACTCTATCAAACTCAAAATCTGAAGTATAGTTACGGCAACGAACAATATGTAGGGGCAGCCTTGCAGCTATTTTCATCAATCATGTTGCTGTTCTGGTACATTCTACGAATTTTAATGCGCAGAAGATAAATTTTGTTCCTTTTAAAAATGAGAAAAAGTGGTTAAAGTAAAGTTTATTTTAACCACTTTTTTTTGCATTGTATAGTCGCTATTCTAGTCTATTTTTTAAGTTTTTCAGACCCTGATCGAAGTCTTTATTCATATTCATAAATAAGTTCATAAAGTTCCATGGATAGGGCGATTTTCCTGAAATTCCCCAGGTCACCAAAGTTTGATTAGGCGAGATCTCTTTTAAGATGAAATAACCCTTGGCTGGTTCACCCATACCGAAATCGAGGGCCGTTTCAATTGTTTCGCCCTCGACGATTTTTGTAATGGTCTGTGAACCTTTACCGACTTTCTTACCATCCCAGCTGGATTTATAGCCGACTTGACCATCTACACCCTGTTCAGTTTTTTTCATTTGCGGGTCTGATAGTTGCCATACACCAAAGTTATCTTGGTTCTTAAGCATTTTCACGTAGTTGAACACTTCCTGCTTTGGCTTATTGATTGTTATCTCACTCTGGGCCGAGAAGTCTTTACTGACGAAGATTGCAGTAATTAAGGGAATAGCGATGATGATCGCCAAAACAATTAGGATTTTTTTTAGGATTTTCATAATCATGCATTCATATTGGTTTTCCTAATAAAGATAAAGGATAATCGGGATTTTTATTGGAAAAAACAGGAATATATTTAGCAATGAAAAAAGCCTCTTCCAATATTGAAAGAGGCTTTTTTGTAATCAAAGCGTAGCACTACTTTAATAGTTCTAAATGGGTGCTGATGCCAATTCTATTCCACGCATTTATGGTAATGATCGCCATAATAATCTGTGCAATCTCCTTTTCTTCAAATATTTCTTTTGCTTTTTGAAAAGTGCTTTCTGTCAAACCCTTTTGATGTATCAATGTGATCTCCTCTGTCATCTCCAACAAAATCTGTTCTTCTTTAGTGAATAGATTCGTTTCCCGCCAGGCATTTAATAAAAATATCCGTTGTGGCGTTTCACCATACTTCAGCGCATCCTTCGTGTGCATATCTAAGCAAAAGGCACAGCCATTGATTTGAGAAGCACGTATTTTTATGAGTTCCTTTTGAATTGGATTTAAAAAAATATCATTGAGATAGGTTTCCAATCCCATCATCGCCTTATAGGCTACCGCATCTACTTTTGCAATATTCAATCGTGTGTTCATTGTTTTAAGTTTTGATAAGACAAAGTTGCGATTAGTATACGCTAAAAAAATTAAACTGGTTTAAGAATGGAAATTTTACGTATGAAGACAAGCCTCCATTCAATCGATATACAGCTATAGTAGCCTAGTTTGATACAATTAGGTAATAGTTGTCGGGGTCACGCAGGATAAATTGATCCTTTAGCGAGTTCTCATTGTAATGTATATCTTTCTCTATGAATGCATTTAACAAAGTAGCGTTTTCGAAGATTTGCTGTAAATTATCTACTCTAAAGAATAAAATAAATCCATTCCCCGCATGTTTTTGATCTTGCATAGTAGGGTGGTCGTGCTCACCCCATTTGTGTAAACAGAGAATGACAGTCCCGTTATCCGTGAGAATTTCAAATGTTTCGCCGCCATGTTGACTGGTACAGCCCAAAAGCTTTTGGTAGAATAGCGAGCTTTTGGAGACGCTCTTTACAGCAATTATGGGTTCTGTTCGTGTCATATGATTTTGAAAGGTTGAAAATCTAATTAAAGAGGCCCAGCGATTTCTCTTTTACCAAGTCCAATATCATGCGATATGCTGCAACAGAGTTGCCATGTTGATCCAATGCTGGACTGTAGGCCCCTATACCCATTTTATTCGGTACACTTACTGTGATTCCGCCACCAACGCCCGATTTACTTGGAAGTCCGACAGTTCTGGCATATTCGCCACTAAATTCGTACATCCCTGCAATGAGCATTTGTGATTGAACTAGCTGAGATAGATCTGGGTTATAGTATTGCTTATTTCCATCATAGCGCACGCAATGATGGGCAAAAAAGAAACCTATTTTAGCCAGATCCTCCGCAGTTATCTCAATGGAGCACTGCTTAAAATAATTATTGAGTTTGTCTTCACCTTCACCATCAATGAGTCCATTGTTGCGCATCAGGTAGAACATGCCTCTGTTTCGATTTCCAGTCTCCCGTTCCGAATGGTATACAGATCTACTGTAATCGATTTTTTCATTATTCGTTATAAAGCGAATCATATCCCTTATTTTAACAAAAGGTTCCTCACCTGTTCCTTTAATAAGCGATGTCGTTAAAATGGCGCCGGCGTTCATCATCGGATTGAGCGGTTTACCCGATGTTTCCAAATTCGCAAAATGATTGAAGGGTTTATCTGTTCCATAGTATCCCATTTTATTAAAAACAACTTCCTCGCCATTTTCCAATACAGCAACCATCAAGGAAACAATTTTTGAAATACTCTGAATTGTAAATCTTTGTTGTACATCTCCGATACTAACGATTGTTCCAGCACTATTTACCACCGAAAGTGCGATAGATGCTGCATTGGCTTTACTTAATTCCGGGATGTAATCAGCCACTTTACCTTCTTTGAATGATTGCCTATTTTTATCCAATATTTTATCCAATAGCGCTTTATCAATGATCGCGCTCTTAGTACTGCGCTGGTTTTGAATGTTGTTTTGAGCAAACGATACAGTAATTGATCCGGAACATATCAAACCTATAATACAGGCTACCAACCTGACATTTTTTCTCATTTTTTCAGTATTTGTTTGTTCCAAAGATAGGGAACAGTGTATTAAAAGAAAAGAGGTGCCAAATAAGTAACATTTTAGCACCTCAATCTAGTAGGTCATCCTTTAGGCTGCATTTGGAGCTGGATCAACATTCCAACCGGAAAGTATACCGCCATAGAAAAAGAAGGTGACGTAAAAATTCTTTTTGCTCACCTGATCAGTAACCAGGTATTTTTGAGTTACATCGTATGCATCTATTTTTTTATATTTTGATAATGCTATCGGGCTGGCAGCAGGATTTTCTGAGCGTACCAAATCTTGTATCTTTTGGTTGATTAATTTCATAATACCTTCTTTTTTGAAAGGATTATTTTCGATTTTCACATGTGCCGAATGGGTTAAAGTTCCATTATTTTGCGCTTTTTTAGCTTTCGCAGCAGCTGTATAGTTTTTAAATTTTTCCCTTATCTGCGGATCTTTTAAGCTATGGATGGTAAAAATAGAAATTCCCTGCGCACCATTATTTAGCGCCTCATCCATATCGGCAAATATTTCTTCATTATTTTTAGCCATCAATCCACAATATAGCGTCGTATTTGCTCCTTTATCGCGCACATTTTCTAATGTACAATCTCTAATAAAGCTTGGATCTTCTGTATAAAAATTGCTGTATACCATCGGAAAAACAACATCCAAATTCCACTTACCCCAATCTTGGCGCACCATACGAGAAGCCATTTTGGGAGTCGGAAATGGGGATGCAGCCATTGTTTTACCATGGGAGTGAACGATGTCTGCAATCATATTGGCGATATCGGTTATCTGATCGCAACGAAATTGGCGCCATTTTAGATCTTTCGATGGATCTTTTTGTGCTCTCGGATCATAACCATACTGTTTCTTGAACTTCGCTATTGCAATTGGATGGTAACCGTAATCCCAAGCTGGGTATTCACGATCTTGAACAATATTGTATTTAGGCCAAAGGGTTGTAGGGAGGACAACATCCACGTAGCGATTATAGTCAATAGAAATCCCCTCCAATCCCTCGACTTCACAATAGGATTCGATTTTTTTACGGATATACTCTTTTACTCCGGGCACAACAGGTGACAAAAATTTATAATAACCAACGTATGCAGTGGTATCTGCCAGACTTTTACCATTTCGATTGACGCTGAACCAATCCGGATGTTCTTGGAGTATTTTATCCCTGTCATGTTCCAAGTTCATCGTCCAAAGCCACGCGATAACTTGGATGCCATATTTTTTTGCAATGGGAATTGCTACCCGATACTCGTCTGGACTGGCGGCATTTAACATTACGCCATCGATTCCTAAATAATTCATCTCACGGCAAATTGAATCAAAGTTTGTTTTGGCGTTGTAATCTAGCCAAGTCCAAAACATGGCGGGTTTTTCTTTGTCAGCAGCGTGGCTTGTGGTTATTGAAAAACCCTGAATGATCAGGAGAAGCAGGCAAATAAAACATGTCTTGATTAATTTTTCTTTCATAATATTTATCGATTCTAAAAATTGCATACCATAATTTACGCGCGAAGTTTTCAGTGAGTTCAATGGCTCCTTAAAAGATCAATCTGCGAATTTGAAAATTAGATTAGTTTAATGTTCGTCCGTGAAATTACACAAAAACATGGAATTTACACGATACCATTTTAGAATCGGACTGGTTTTCTTACAGTTATTAAATTATATTAAAATAACAAAACATTTTCTAATGTTATCTGTTGTTACTACAATAACAAATCGAAGAAGTAACATTATTAACAACGAAAAGTAGGCCGGGCTACTCGCTAAGGCCAAATTGTTTTGATATGAAGAAACATTACATTCCACTCCTTATTGCGTGCTCACTATTGAATAACCTGGCCAAGGGGCAAGAAGTAGGGACCGAACAACAAAGCAAAGTAGATTCTGTAAAACTAACCAAGGATGATACGATTTATCCCAAGCTTCAGGTAAAAGGTTTATTTCAGGCCAGATACCTTGTGAGTGGCACAAAAGATGTAGACGTTAATGGACTGCATCACAGTGATGGTTCTGGTACGGACAACAATTTTATGGTGAAGTATATGCGCGTTCAGATGCGTGCCCAAATTAGCAAACGCACAGAGGTGACAGTTTTGGCAAATCTCGCGGATTTTAAAAGCGATCCGAAAACAAAAGTTCTCGAAAATGCTTATTTGAAATATACATTTAGTCCCAAATTGGCGATTACAGTAGGCCAATTCCGTCCCTGGTTTGGTATTGAAGAGACCTATCCGATTGATATTATCAAATCATTGGATTGGTCTAATCAATATCTTGAGTTTGGCAAACTCGGCTGGGCAAGCTTTCAGATCGGCGTGGCAGCGACAGGCGAGACCACGCTTGGGGAAATGCCTTTTAGCTACTCGTTATCCGTGGTAAATGGAAATGGGAAAAATCAGGTAGTCGATAACGACAATGGCAAACAATATGCTACGCGTCTTGTCTTTGGCCTTTCGAAGAAGTATAGTGTTAACTTAGGGCTCAATGGGGGGATTGGCGAGGTTATGAAAAAACAGGTGCACGCATTGGGTGTTGATCTAACCGGAAACGTGAACTTTGGCAAGCGCTGGAATCTCGATATGCAGCTGGAAGCAAAACAGGCGATCAATCATAACCTGTATTATTCGTTGGACGAGAGTGCTCGTAGCTCCAAATTGAGCGATTACCTTGTACGGGGTATTTATTTTCTTCCAAACTTAAGATACGAAGTAAATTATTTCAACCTAAGCGCTTTCGAGCTATCTTGCCGATATGAATACATTGATCCTAATTATAAACTAAATGCAAATGGACGTCAAACATACACACCGATGTTTGGTCTAGAATTTTTAAAAAATTATGGTGCAAGGATTCAGCTTGGTCTTCAGTTAGACCGGTATAAAAAGCAGACCGAAAATACCAGTGAATTCAATAAGAATTTATTTATTATTCAAGTACAAAGTCGATTCTAATTTATTAAACCTCGCTTATTATGAAAGAAATCAGTATTAAAAATATTGCCATCACTTTTCTTGTGGCACTCATTTTATGGTTTATCCCAATACCGAAAGGAGTCAGCCCAGAAGCTTGGCATCTCTTTGCTATCTTCTCCGCAACTATTCTTGGGATTATTTTAAAAGCAGCGCCGATGGGTACCATGTGTATGATGGCTATAGCATTTACCGCGCTGACACAAGTGTTGGCCCCCGGAGATGCTGGTAAATCCATTACCAAAGCTTTGACCGGTTTTGGCGACAAAGTTATCTGGCTGATCGGTATCTCTTTCTTTATTGCTCGCGGTTTCATAAAAACCGGTCTTGGCAATCGGATTGCATTTCTTTTCATTCGTGTTTTTGGAAAAAGTTCGCTCGGATTAGCTTATGGATTGGGATTGGCAGACGTCTGTTTAGCTCCAGCAATCCCGAGCAATACGGCTCGAGGTGGTGGTATTATCTATCCAATTATGAAATCCATGGCTATTAGTTTTGATTCCGTCCCCGATAAACCAGAGACACATCGGAAATTGGGATCCTATCTTACTTTAAATAGCTATTATATGAATCTAATAGCCTCTTCGATGTTTTTGACGGGGACGGCCAGTAATCCAATGTGTCAAAAGTTTGCTGCTAACCTGGGAATCGACATTACTTGGATGTCCTGGGCCATTGCGGGATTCATACCTGGTATTGTCGCCTTTTTTGTGGTACCGCTTGTTCTTTACAAATTATATCCGCCTGAATTAAAAAAAACAGGCGATGCGCCGAAGATGGCGGCACAGAAACTAAAAGAGATGGGGCCTATTTCGAGGAATGAGTGGTTAATGCTTTTGGCATTCTTTATCTTATTGGCATTATGGATCTTTGGTGGATCCTTTTCAATTGATGCTACAACGACGGCTTTTATAGGTTTAACGCTACTGTTACTAACCTCTGTGTTGACCTGGGAGGATGTTAAAGCAGAAAAAGGAGCATGGGATACGATTGTTTGGTTTGCTGTGTTGGTCATGATGGCCAGTTCATTAAACGAATTGGGATTCATCGGCTGGTTTAGTGATTTGATTAAAGTACAGATTGGTGATTTGAGCTGGCAAATAGCCTTTCCTGTCATTATTCTTGTTTACTTCTTTAGTCACTACATTTTCGCTAGCGCCACTGCCCATGTAGCAGCGATGTATGCCGCTTTGTTGGGTGTCGGTGTTTCTTTAGGCATTCCACCAATGCTGCTTGCGATGATGCTTGGATTTCTAGGCTCCATCTATGGTGTATTAACACATTATGGCCATGGCCCTGCACCGGTATTTTTCGGAAGTGGCTATGTTGATTTAAAATCATGGTGGTTGCGTGGATTGGAAATCGGTATCGTATTATTGGTGATTTACATGGGTGTTGGTGGATTGTGGATGAAGGTTATAGGTTATTATTAAAAATTAGGATCTTATTATGTTATCTACTTTGTCAAAAAAGATGCTCATGTGCCTGACTGGATTGTTTTTAGCGTTCTTTTTGCTGATTCACTTCCTAGGGAACTTACAGCTATTCTTGCCGCAGGAACAAGCACATTTACAATTTAATGCCTACTCACATTTTCTAGCGGGCAATATCTTGATCAAGATTATCTCTTATGTACTTTATGCCAGCATTATCCTTCATGCCTTAGATGGCCTTGTCATTACATTAAAAAATAAAAAGGAGGGAGCTGTTTATAAATCGGATCATCGCGGAAGAGCAAGCAAATGGTACTCGCGTAATATGGGAATTTTAGGTACTATAATTCTCATCTTTTTAGTTATCCATTTTCAGAATTTTTGGTATGTATACAAATTTGGTGCAACCCCGCTTGATGAGCGGGGGAACAAGGACTTATATGTTTTGGTCATCGCTGTCTTCCAACAATGGTGGTACGTCCTTATCTATGTATTATCTATGATAGCCTTGTGTTATCATCTTATTCACGGGATTCATAGCGCAATTCGAACCTTAGGATTATTTCATCCAAAATTTGTCAAATGGTTTAAGATCCTTGGCATTGGCTATTCGGTTATCATTAGTTTGGGCTTTGCCATGATGCCTGTTTATATATTCTTTACAGTAAACTAAAGCGGATAAATCATGATATTAAATTCAAAAATACCAGAAGGGCCATTGGATGAAAAATGGACACGCTATAAGAAGACTGCCAAATTAGTTAATCCCGCCAATCGCAAAAAATTGGATGTTATCGTGATTGGTACAGGGTTGGCGGGTAGTTCTATTGCAGCCTCCCTTGGCGAGATGGGGTATCAGGTGAAATCATTTTGTTTTCAGGACAGTCCGCGACGGGCGCATTCCGTCGCAGCGCAGGGCGGGGTAAATGCGGCAAAGAACTATAAAAATGATGGAGATAGCGTTTACAGAATGTTTGTTGACACCTTAAAAGGAGGGGATTTCCGTGCACGTGAAGCAAATGTATACCGCATGGCAGAATGCTCACTTAATTTGATCGATCAAGCTGTAGCCCAAGGAGTTCCTTTTGGACGAGAATACGGCGGCTATTTAAATAATCGCTCTTTTGGCGGCGTACAGGTAAGTCGGACGTTCTATGCAAGAGGCCAAACCGGGCAGCAGCTTCTTTTGGGCGCCTACCAGGCACTTATGCGCCAGGTAGTAAAGGGAACCGTGCAACTTTTTACACGACATGAGATGCTTGATGTTGTTGTTATCGATGGAAAGGCACGTGGTGTTATCGTACGTAATCTAGATACGGGCGATATTGAACGGCATGCGGCCCATACAGTTGTATTAGCAACAGGAGGTTATGGTAAAATATATTACCTATCGACCTTGGCTATGGGATGTAACGGTTCGGCAATCTGGCGCGCACATAAAAAGGGCGCATTAATGGCTTCTCCGAGCTGGATTCAGATTCACCCGACGTCCTTACCACAATCGGGCAGTTATCAGTCTAAATTAACCTTAATGTCGGAGTCTTTGCGCAATGACGGAAGAATATGGGTCCCCATGAAGGAAGGTGAGACGCGAGAACCCAACGCTATTCCGGAGGAAGAACGGGATTACTATTTAGAACGACGGTATCCCGCATTTGGAAATCTTGCCCCACGGGATATTTCCTCTCGGGCGGCAAAGGAACGGATCGATGCCGGCTTTGGGATTGGTCCACTCAAAAATGCTGTTTATCTTGATTTTGCGAAGGCTATCAGAGAACAGGGGAAACAGAAAATACAGGAAAAATATGGTAATCTATTTGACATGTATGAAAAGATTACGGGATATGATGCTTATAGCGTACCGATGATGATTTCACCGTCTGCACACTTTTCCATGGGCGGTTTATGGGTCGATTATGAGTTGATGACGAGTCTGCCAGGTTTATTTGCGCTTGGCGAAGCTAATTTTGCGGACCATGGTGCAAACAGACTTGGGGCAAACTCACTGCTTCAGGCATCTGTCGATGGCTATTTTATCGGTCCCTATACGATTGCCAATTATTTGGCAAACGATATTCATACGGGGAAAATTTCCACAGATCATATTGCGTTTGAACGTGCTGAAGAGGATGTTAGAAAACAAATCGACGTATTTTTGAAAATCAAAGGCAGTAAAACTGTGGATTATTTCCATAAAACACTCGGCAAAATACTCTATGACTATTGTGGGCTGGCACGTAATGAAAAAGGGCTTCGCTATGCTATTGAAGAAATTAGAAAGCTAAAACAAGAATTTTTCAAGGACGTTATTGTCAGCGGCCAGGCCGATACGTTAAATAGCGAACTGGAGAAAGCCGGACGTGTAGCAGACTATTTTGAGATTGGAGAACTGATGTGTTATGATGCATTGACGCGAAATGAATCCTGTGGAGCGCATTTTCGGGAAGAATATCAAACTGCAGACGGAGAGGCGCTACGTAACGATGCCGAATACCAATTTATTTCCGCTTGGTTATGGAAGGGAGAAAATGAAGAACCTGAGTTGGTCAAAGAACCGTTGACCTTTGAAGAAATACAACCAACTGTTAGGAGCTATAAATAAAATGAATGATTATGGATTTATATCTTAAAATATGGCGACAAAAGGATCGCAATGCTACAGGCAAATTAGTGACGTACACATTAACTGACCTAAATCCGCATATGTCTTTTTTGGAAATGTTGGATACTTTAAATGAACAGTTGATAACAGGAGGAGAAGAGCCCGTCGAGTTCGATCACGACTGTCGTGAAGGAATTTGCGGGCAGTGCGGAATGATGATTAACGGCATTGCACATGGGCCCCTTAAGCATACGACGACTTGCCAGTTACATTTACGTTCATTTAAAGACAAGGATACCATTACCATAGAACCTTTTCGTTCAGCCGCATTTCATATAAAAAAAGATCTGAAAGTGGATCGTTCCGCATTCGATCGAATTATTTCTTCTGGTGGATTTGTCTCTATCAATACAGGACAGGCTCCAGATGCAACAGCCATTCCTATTTCTCATGAATTAGCTGAATCGGCATTTGACTCGGCAGCCTGTATAGGTTGTGGTGCTTGTGTGGCGACGTGCAAAAATGGCAGCGCGGCCCTTTTTACCTCAGCAAAGATCACCCATATGGCACTATTACCACAAGGAAAGGAAGAGCGTAGTCAACGGGTATTAAATATGATCAAACAAATGGATAAGGAGTCCTTCGGTCATTGTTCAAATACAGAAGCGTGCGAGGTAGAGTGTCCACAAGGTATATCAGTACTGAATATCGCACGTATGAATTTTGAGTATAACAAGGCACTATTTTTTAAAAAGAAATAAAGACCAACGGTCGAAAAAAGTGGCACGATAGTTTCTTATATCGGATTTATAATAAAGACTGAAGCCATAAAAAGAGCGATACCGGATCGTTGAAGATGACTCACCTTATCCCTGAAAGTAGGGATTTGTAAGATTTTATGGTTAATAAATAGGTTTTTGTAGTAATTTTGAAAAAAGAAATTCATTAAGTTATAGCGATTGATATGAAGTGTAGTAGGTTGTTTGTGGTACTTTTCATTTGTAGTATAGTGTTTAGTGTAACCGCATGTAAGGATTTTTCAAACAAAGTCTTGGGAAAAGGCGAACTGAAGGACACACTTACGGAGAAATTGGTTGTTAAGGAAAAAATACCACATTTGTTGAATAGGTGGGATTCGCTTCAGAAAAATCAGATACACTTTACAGTAGATAGTCTACACCCTGTTCCGATCAAACAACAAAGACGTGAGCTAAAGGACTCCCTGCGGAAAGCATTTGATAAGCAACCAAAACATATTTATTTGACTTTTGATGATGGCCCATTAATTGGTAGTGCTTTTATTGATTCTATTGCGAAAGAAAAAAACATTAAAGTGAGTGTATTCTTGATTGGTAAACATGCGAATATGAGCAAAGGAAGAAAACGCGATCTTGCCCGTTATGAATCCAATCCACTTATAGCCTGTTATAATCACAGCTATACGCACGCAAACAATCAATATTCAAGATTTTATAGTAACCCCCAAAATGCTTTTGCTGATTTTGAAAAGAATGAAAAAGATCTCCATTTAAAACATAAAATTGTTCGGCTTCCAGGAAGGAATATTTGGATATATGATAATGTTCGTAAGATTGACCTTAAGAATGGATCCAGCACAGCCGATCTATTGCATAAGAACGGATATACAATTTATGGCTGGGATGTCGAGTGGCGGCTTAATAGCGTTACTGGTACGCCCATACAGAGCCAAGAGTCTACCTTGTCTCATATCCGAAATTATATGAACAACAAAAGCTCAATGGTACCTAATAATGTTGTTTTCTTAATGCATGATGATATGTTTCAAACGCGAAAAGGGCAGCAGGAGTTATCCACTTTAATTGATGCATTAAAAAAAGAAGGCTACCAGTTTGAATTGATGCAAGATTATCCGATTAAGTATTAGATAGGTTCGTCAGCTGTCATCTCATCAAAACCCATTTCTTTTGCAATCTGATGAGCACCAAGAATTAATTTACCGCCAATTCCCTGTCCTTGAAACTGAGGTAGCACAGCGACAGGAGCCAAGGCAAGAGAATCGGATGTTTTTTGATTCTCTTTATCGATAATCTTCACCTTTGTCAGGAGTATATAGCCTGCTATTTCTCCTTCAGCTTCAGCTACCATTGACAGTTGTGGTATAAATTCTGCTGTCCTTCTTAGTTTTTCTACTAAAATGTGCTCTTGATGATCGCTATACTGTTCGTTTTCAAAGGCGAGTCGGATCAGTTCGAATACAATCGTTGTGTCACTTGACTTTTCTGTCCTAATATTTACCACATCTGTCCTAAATAAATTTTAGGATTGGATTTCTGTGGTACAGGCATAGCTTTTTTCATCATTTCGATATTGACCCCTATTTTTCAATCTGCAAAAATCTTTAGCTGTCCCTTTTTTCCTTTTATAGGCGGCCTGAGAAAGGGATCATCTATCCATTGCCAGATGTTTATTTTCACGAAGATATTCATTCTGATGAATGCGACCAGATTGGACAGGTTCCAGTCATATTTGGCCTTTTTTTGTAAGTATTTTAACAGTAATATGCCAATGAGTGAAGTCCAGATCTGGATCATCACTGCATTTTCAGAAGTCCCTTTGAATGTCGATACTTTTAAGCGCTGCTTTAGATGCTTGAAGAAGACTTCGATATGCCAGCGTTGTTTATAGATGTTTGCCACCAAAGAAGCCTTCCACTTCGTATTATTGGTCAAAAAGTGGTACTCATTGCCAGTGGTGCTGTCCCAAAAGTGGATCAGGCGTAACGGTGTGGAATTGTATTTATTGCGGGCAGCACCGGATAGCTCAATGAGCTCATCCTTAAGGATGCCCTTTTCCTTAAGGGCATCGCTCTGGTAGGACTTGATAACGTTGTACTTCATGTTCACTTTACTCCTGGTAACAAAATAACAACCCCTGCTGTCCAAATCCCCAAGCCAGCTGTAATCCACGTAGCCACGGTCCACTACCACCACGCTTCCCTTGGAAAAACTGTAACTACCGGCTCGCTGGCTCTCATGTACTTTTCCATCGGTAATCTGCATAAAAACAGGTAGGCAGCCATCATAATCCAAGACAGTGTGCAGCTTTACGGCACCTTTGGTGCTGCGAAACTTTGCCCAGTCAAATACAGATAGACATAAGGGGATGATGCTTGCATCCATCAGATATACTTTACGCTTTAGCTGACCAAGATCTTTGCGAAAATGGGTGTCCTTTTGCCAAAGCCTATCCAAAACAGAATAGTAAAGATCTTTGAAAAGTTCATGGGTACGGTGTGTGTTGATATAGGATATATTAGACTTACTTGGAGCTCTTACTACACCTAAGTGGTTCAGATTACCAGTGGTACTGCGTAGACCGTTACTAATATCACGGACCGAATCTGCCGAGGAAAAATGACAGAAAAGCATACTGACTAGATGCGTCCAGCTGTTGATCCCTTTCTGATGTTTGTCACTTTTGTGCTTTGAAACCAAATCTTTGAATAATTCGCGGTCGATAAGAGATAAAATCTGACTAAAAACATTTAAATTTATCATGGCGGTGTGTTATAATTTTGCAATTTAAATATAGCAACTTTGCTATATCCAAACACCGCCACTTTTTAAACGTTTAGGACGCAAGTGTTTCTAAATGATAAAAAGTACTTTTCCTCAGGACTTTCTATTTGCAGTGTTTTACTAGTTCTTTGATCTTGCGTTGAGTAGCAAAAGCGCTGGAAACAATTTTGAGAAAATGAATTTACAATTGATTTGTTTTTCAATAAATTATCTGATTACCAATCACTTAATAACAATAGTGTTAAATAGTGTAAAAATAACACTTGCAATGTATATTTATTTTCGTATTTTCATGTTAAATAAACAATTATAAATCGCCTCCAGTAGACACCTAAACCGATACGTCTTAGAGGTAAAAAAAATAACTAATTAAACACAAAATTTAAACAATTAAACAGTTTTTATGATTAACTGCCATTATTTCTCAAATCAATGGAAGAGAGCGTTTTGGACTGGATCATTGTGCTCACTAGTGGCCTTGAGTCCCCAAATCGTCGATGCTACAACCCTCGCAAGCTATGGAATTCTCTTTCAGCAGGAGCAAAGTGTTTCTGGAACGGTGCATGATGAATCTGGAATGCCAATTCCTGGAGTAACAGTTTCCGTCAATGGAACAAAGTTAGTAACTAAAACCGACGTTCAAGGTAGATACAAGTTAGACAAAGTCCCCGCAAGTGCGATTATTAATTTCCGGATGGTCGGCAAACAATCTATGGATGAAGCTGTAAAAGGAAGACAGACCATCGATATCACACTTCTTAATTCGGAATCGAATCTCGAAGAAGTCGTTGTTGTTGGTTACGGAAAGCAACGCAAAGAGACTGTCACCGGTGCCGTAGCCACTGTGAAGGGAAGCGATCTAGCACAATCACCGGCATTGAACGTTTCCAATGCATTAACAGGACGCGTCCCGGGCGTTACAGCAACCAACGGGAGCGCCGAGCCTGGCTACGATGGTTCCAATATCAAAATCCGGGGAACGAATACACTGGGTAATAGCAGTCCCTTAGTCGTTATTGATGGAGTTCCTGCGCGTGAAGGAGGAATTGATCGTATTAATCCCCGAGATATAGAAAATATCTCGGTTCTAAAAGATGCTTCTGCTGCTATTTATGGAGCCAGGGCAGCCAATGGGGTTATTCTCGTTACGACAAGAAGAGGAAAAACAGGAAAACCGCAGTTTTCTTATACGTTCAACCAAGGGTATTCCCAACCTACCGTTATTCCTAAATTAACAGATGCCTCCCAGTTTGCGGCAATTAGAAATGAACTCGAAATTTATAACCTCCCTGTTGAAGAATGGTCTGCTGCTTATACAGCGATCAACGAGAAAGGCAGTTACAATAAACAAGGTGGAGGAGTTTTGGATGCGCCGTTTAAACCAGAAGATATCCAAAAGTTCAAAGACGGATCAGATCCTTGGGGGCATCCCAATACTGACTGGTATAAAGCTACGCTAAAAAACTGGTCACCTCAACAGCGCCACAACCTCCAAATCAATGGCGGTACTGAGGATGTCAAGTATCTGATGTCTTTGGGGTATCAAAATCAGGATGCCTACTATAAAAATTCGGCTACAGGTTATAAACAGTATGACTTAAGGATCAATCTGGACGCCAATATAAGTCAGTATATCAAAACACAATTTGGTGTTTTAGGAAGACAGGAAAACCGAAATTTCCCCACCAAGAGTGCTGGCACGGTCTTTAGAATGCTGATGCGGGGAAATCCAACACAACCAGCAATATGGCCTAATGGAATGCCGGGACCAGATATCGAAAATGGCGAAAACCCCGTGGTAATTACGACCAATGCGACAGGTTACGATCACGATAAACGCTACTATTTTCAAACAAATGGTCAGGTTGAGATTACAAATCCCTGGATAGATGGTCTTAAATTAACACTTAATGCCTCTGTTGACAAATATGTAAAAAATCAAAAAACATGGGTTACACCCTGGACTTTGTATTCTTGGCAGGGCGCTTATGAGGCCGATGGCAGCACACCACAACTGGTTCCTGGAAGACGTGGGCCTGCCGATCCAAATTTAAACCAAAGCAATGAAGATCAACTGAATATCTTACTTGGTGGAATCTTAAGCTTTGAGCGGAAATTTGGTGACCATCAGGTAAATGCTATAGCCGGTATCAACAGAGAAACAATTGATAATGATAAATTCAGCGCGTATCGTCGCTATTTTCTTTCAAATGCGATCGACTATCTTTTTGCCGGTGGAGAACAGGAAAAAAATAACGATGGATCTGCATGGAAAAGAGCGCGGCTAAATTACTTTGGGCGATTTGGCTATAATTATAAAAGCAAGTATATCGCAGAATTCCTTTGGCGTTATGACGGATCGTATATGTTCCCTGAAAGTGAACGGTTCGGTTTCTTTCCAGGTGCCATGGCGGGATGGGTCGTGTCGGAAGAGAATTTCTGGAAGGAAAATGTCCCTGTGATTAATTATTTCAAGATCCGTGCGTCATATGGCCAGATGGGTAATGACAACATCTACTATGATGATAAATTACAAGAATATCAATATTTTTCAACCTATTCCTTTGGTACTTATATCGTCAATGATAAGCTAGCCAAAACCCTTTTTGAAAGCCGTGTTCCTAATGAGATGATTACTTGGGAGGTTGCCAATAACTATAATTTAGGGTTTGATTTTCAATTTTTACAAGGAAAGCTGAATTTCGAGTTTGATATTTTTAAAAATCGCCGTAATTCCATTCTATGGAGAAAAAATGCGTCAATACCACAAAGTACAGGGATGACATTACCGGCAGAAAATATTGGCAAAGTGGATAACAAGGGTTGGGAATTTAACTTAGGTTATAGTGGCAAGGTGGGAGATTTGGGGTACACGGTTGGTGTGAATGGTGGTTATGCTAAAAACAAAATTATCTTCTGGGATGAAGCCCCGGGCGCCCCTGCATGGCAGCAAAGTACAGGTAAACCTATCAAAACGGATATTTATTATGTCTATGACGGCGTATTCCGTGACATGGAAGATATCGCCAACAATAAATTGGACTATAGTGCCATTACGAAAACTTTACGCCCTGGAGATATGAAATATAAAGATTTCAATGGTGACGGAAAGATTACCCCCGATGATAAAGTAAGACGAGACAAGAATAGTGACCCAACATTTCAGGGAGGTTTCAATTTTAGTCTGACCTATAAGGATTTTGACTTATCGGTACTATTTCAAGGAGCTACAGGAGGAGAGATACGTGTAGGAACGGATGAATCTGGATCTATCGGAAATTTTGTGGAAGAATTCTATGATAAACGCTGGAGCATCAGTAACCCAAGTAGCGTTTATCCACGTTTGACAGACCGTGGCAATCAATATTATTCTTATAACAATACCTATTGGATGCGGAGTACCGATTATTTGCGGCTTAAAAATGTGGAAATAGGATATAATCTGGCCTCAAGCATTTGTAGTAAAATTGGCATTGGTTCTTTACGTCTATATGCAAATGGCATGAATTTAATAACGTGGAGTAAGATCAAAATGTATGATCCAGAAGCCGTTAATGCATTAGGGCAATATTATCCGCAGGCAAGATTGATTAATTTTGGCGCATTATTATCGTTCTAACCAACTGTCATATTAAGAACTTAACGAAGAAGAAAAATGAAAAAAATTAAGAATATATCACTTATACTACTTGTACTTTCTGCATCATTACAAGCTTGTAATGATGATTTTGTGAGCACGAAGCCACTCAGTGAAGTTCCACAGGAGATCGTTTGGTCGGATGCTGGTTTGTCTGAGGCTTTCGTGACAGAAATCTATAACGGTTTTGGGGTAGGAGGCTTTTATGAGCAAGAAATGGCATCCATGACCGACGAAGCTTTATTTACACACCCTAATCGGGGCATAAATACCGTGACCGAATCTCGATCAAATCCAGCTGATCAAGGCTATATTATGGATACTTACGAATACGGTCGCATGTATACGCGCATCCGGGCAACTAACATTGCCATCTCCAATTTGAGTGCACCCAAGTTTGACAAAGCAAAAGCCGATAAGCTGTTAGGCGAAGCCTATTTCCTGCGTGGGTATTATTATCAACAGCTCTTACGCTTTTATGGTGGCATCCCCATCGATAATAAGATATATACATTGAACGATAAAGACTATATGGTTCCGAGGAATAGCTATGAGGAGTGTGTCAATGCCATCGTGAAAGATCTAGACAGCGCAGCTCTTTTGTTAAAGGGCAGTTCATCAACAAAGGGACGTGCAAATGAAACTGCAGTATTGGCCTTAAAATCAAGGGTATTACTCTATGCTGCCAGCGATCTCCACGATGCGGGTAAAGCCAAAGCAAAATCAACATTATTGGCAGGGTATAAAAATCCAGAATATCTAATGTACACGAGTGGCAATCAGGTGGAGCGTTGGACAAAAGCAAAGGCCGCAGCAAAAGCCGTACTGGATCATACAGAATTCGCCTATAAGTTAGACCTAACTCAACCCGCTTCGCCTAATGAGGGTACTGCCAACTATATGGCCGTATCGTTAGGAGGGGGGAGCAAGACAGTTGATTTTACAGCAGGAAAAGATATTATTCTGGGGAGATTCTTTATTGACGAAAAGGATGAACGTGGTGGCTGGGTAGGGCGAGACAACGGTCCAAATGGCTATCATAACTGGGCCGGAAATACACCGATACAACTCTTGGTAGACGACTACGAGACTATTGATGGCCAAAAATTCAGCTGGTCAAATCCTACTATGGCAGCCAGCCCTTATCAAAATCGTGACCCACGTTTAAAGGCAACAATTTTATACGACGGTGCGGATTGGAAACCTAGGACAGCTGATGTCGCTGAAAGAGATAAGGCGAATCAAATCCAAACAGGTCAATACGAAATAATGAATGCCAAAGGACAAAAGGTTATCCAATTTGGCCTTGACACAAGAAAAAGCCCGATTGAAGATTGGAATGGTTCACGGACTGGATATTATATTCGTAAATTTACAGATCCGGACCCTACAATGCAGGATCAAAACACAAGACAGCGCATTCCCTGGCCAATGTTTCGCTATACAGAGGCGATATTGAACTATGTAGAAGCATGTCTTGAATTAGGAGAAGAGAATGAAGCTAAAACATGGTTAAACAAAATCCGCTTTAGAGCTGGAATGCCTGCAATTCCAACCGCCGAAACCGGAGCGGCTCTAAAAGCACGTTATAGAAACGAGCGCCGTATTGAATTAGCCTACGAGGAGCATCGCTTCTTTGACGCGCGACGCTGGATGATAGCCGCGGAAACTATAGGTCGTAAAGCAAATATTATAAACATCACGGGAACCCTTAAGGCGGGTAAAAATGTAACTCTTTATCAATATAATCCCGATAACTACACCTATACCTATACGGTATCCAATATTGATCCAGGTATCGAAAATAGGAACTGGGATGACAAAATGTACTACACGTCTTTGCATCGCGATGAGGTTAATCGAAATACAAAATTGATCCAAAATCCAGGTTACTAGTATTTAAAGAAGCTGTCCAAATGTGCAGTGCCCCCAGAAAATGTCTAACTTTTTGGGGACACTGCATTTTTTTGGACAGCTTTTTTTGCGGCTAATTTTTAATACGTTTTGAATAGGTCCAATTTTAGTAACTATGCTGTATTGATAAGCGACAGGAATAAGTTTCAGTATATGCTGCTAGTGGCGGCAATATGCCTTAGATACCTATTGTGTTCGTACCTGCTTCGGACAAGCTTCGGAGCTCACCGGATAAGGATTAGCTATTGGCCAGTTCCTGACCAGTATTTTCCTGTTCGGAGACTGGTCAATGACTGTTCAGCATCTGTACGGAATCTATTGATGATCCGAAGAAAGTACGAAGCAGGTACGAAGCAAAGGGCTTCCCATTCGCTTATTGTTGCCATTTTTCACCGGATTTCACCATAGCTCTTTGGACAGGTTGAAACTTTATCTGCTATTCAAAAATAGTTTCCACAAAACAAGTGACAAACTTTTCGGACACACTGATTATATAATTACTTTTTCTGCTGACTTATATTAGGTAATAGCCCTGTAACTACTCCGATTAATGGAAGATAAGCACAGATATTAAATACATATTCGATTGAGGTTTGATCTGCAAGCCAGCCCAGAACTGCTGAACCAATTCCCCCCATACCAAAAGCAAAGCCAAAAAATAAACCAGCAATCATTCCGACCTTTCCTGGGATGAGTTCTGTCGCATAGACCAAGATAGCAGAGAATGCAGACGATATAATAAGACCTATTAAAATAGCGAGGATAATGGTTAGCCCTAGACCCACGTGTGGCAATAGTAATGTGAACGGAGCCGCTCCGAGAATCGATACCCAGATAATTAGTTTACGCCCATAGCGATCTCCCAATGGCCCCCCTAATATAGTTCCCGCAGCTACAGAAGCAAGAAATATAAATAAGTATATTTGAGATTCCTGAACCGAAACATGGAATTTATTGATCAAATAGAAGGTGAAATAACTGGTCATGGAAGCCATGTAAAAATATTTGGAAAAAATGAGTACCAATAAAATTACAAGTGCAAATACTACTTTTGATTTTGGCAGGTCGGCTTTTGAAGCACCAACAGCAGTTGTTTGTGTCTTAGGCTTGAGATGTATTTGATACCAATTACCGACATAAGTAAGAATCATAACGGCTACAATGGCCAATACGCCAAATACACCAATGTATTGTTGGCCCAAAGGGATCACAATAAGCGCTACAAGAAGGGGACCTATCGCACCACCAGCATTACCACCGACTTGGAAGATAGACTGGGCGAGCCCCTTTTTGCCTCCGGAAGCTAAATGAGCAACTCGAGAAGCTTCAGGATGAAATATAGATGAACCCATGCCAATAAGACTTACAGAAAGGAGAATGTAGATAAAGTTTGACGCAAAAGAAATGCATATCAATCCTGCTAAAGAGAAAAGCATACCGACAGCGAGTGATCGTGGTGTAGGGTTTTTATCTGTATACAAACCAACGAAGGGTTGCAAAATAGAAGCAGTAAGCTGAAAAACCAACGTTATAATACCAATTTGGGTAAAACTAAGCGCATAATTTGATTTTAACATGGGATATACTGCCGGGATGACCGACTGAATCAAGTCATTGAGCAAGTGTGAAAGACTAATCGCAAATAAAATCGCATAGACGGTTTCGGAGCTTTTCCAAGATCCACTCGGGTTTAAAGATTGTGTTTTCATAAAAGAAATATTCATCAGGTCATCTGATGTTTTAATTGATAAAAATAACGTATATTGAGATTGATGATTTGCATATGCTACAGGAAAATTACAGCTGTTGGATAATTCGGTTAGCAATATCAACAGCTTTTTTCACTTCTTTATCTTTGATTGCCAACATCAGTTCCTCGTGTTGCTGTTGTGAAGTTAAGAAGGGTACTGTATCCTTATAAATAGTCATGAAGAACTTATTGACATGTTCAGATAAAGTTGTATATAAAGCGGTCAAAATACTATTTCCACATGATTCAGCAATCGCACTGTGAAAGGCAATATCGGCATCCACGCACGCCATCAAATTTCCCATTTCGGCATATTTCGCTCTATTTTTGAGCGCTTGAGCCATATCCTTGAGGCCTTTCGAAGTACGATTTACGGCAGCTTTTTCAATAATTCGCAATTCCAATACGTGTCTAACTTCAAAAATATCGTTAAAATTGGCTTTTTCAATTTTTGAGTCAAGAGCATGATGACCTGTGCTACTTTTAACAAAAGTACCAAGACCTTGTTGTACATTGAGATAGCCTGATTGACTTAAATATTTGACCGCCTCACGAATGCTGGATCTGCCCACAGCAAATTGTTTCATCAATTCTGGTTCCGTAGGAAGTTTAGATTCTACCGGAAATTCACCTAATTTGATTTTTTCTTCTATTGCCGCGGCAACTTCCTCTGCCAAGGATCTTCGTACGATAGCTTCAGTCTTCATATAGTCATATCATCTGATGATTGCAAAGGTAGTAGAATTTTTTGAATTCTTATTTATTTTCAAAAATTTGATCAAACCAACCGAATATTGTTACGACTACATCAGATATTTATTACAGTGTTTACTGTGTTAAATTTATTGGCAGTTTTAGGTTAATTAACAGTGAGGCTGGTCCTCCAATGTATTTATCTAAAACTTAGTAACATGAAAAAATTAATGATGAGCGCCGTAGCCTTGGCTTTAATGTCATCTGCTACTTTTGCGAAAACGGGGCCAAAAGCGGCCGACAACAGCCATGTTGAAAAATCAACGATTTACAAATCACAAACTGGAAAAGCTAATTTGAATATCGTGAGCGACGCCAAAGAGATCAAGCTCGGAAAGTCTCGTACGCTATGTAGATTGACGATGAGTATCTATAATACAAGCGGTCAGTTGATCGAAACTCAGGTTCTCACGTACACCAGCTATGGAGCCAATGATATGTATTATAGCAGCTGCGGAGCATGGTTTAGTGCTACCATTCAGAATTATCAAAACTATTATGGTAATCCGAATCATTAAGTATCAACTAATCAAACGATGTAACGGGGCTAGCACGCCCCGTTTTCATTTTTCCACAATTCAACCAAAAGGAAACTTCTATTGACGATCCTAATATGACAATGAAGATGCTACTGTATGCAAACATGCGATAGGGCTGACAGCTGATGATGTTAGAAAAGCGAGATACCGCTTAGTAAAAATAAATTGATCGTATTCGGACATTAAATGTCCGAATACGATCAATTTATTTTGGAATATTATTGCATAACATTGTTTTACAGTGATTTATGGTTTTGGCAATAAAATTGGCATCAGCTGTCAATGAAGAATTACAAAGAAGCCAGCAAGAGATAGGAGAGGCGCTTCGTATCATCACTTAAACGATCATAAATAAAATGAAAGCTTTACCAATTACTGGAATTTTTGCGATACTAGTGTCAACCGCATTTGCTCAAACGACCCCTCAAAAAATAAAGGAGATTTCTCATGTCGAATCCAGTCTCATACCGCCTGTTCGTTTTGAGGGTGAGCCGGCCTGGAATATTAAGTCGCGCATGGAATTTTATCAGGTTCCAGGTGTAAGCATCGCCGTGATAAAAAACGCTGAAATATTATGGAGCAAAACGTATGGTTTTGCCGATCTCGATTCGAAAACACCAGTTAGGTCAAACACCTTATTTCAGGTGGCGTCCATGAGCAAGCCCGTAAGTGCATACGCTGCATTGAAGGAAGTGGAGCTTGGCAAGTTGGCATCCAATGCCGATGTGAATTTATACCTGAAATCCTGGAAAATACCCGAAAATAATTGGACCAGAGCGAAAAATGTTACACTCAAAAATATCATTAGCCACACTGCGGGACTTACTGTAAGTGGGTTCCCGGGCTATCGGACAACAGACCCAATTCCTACAGCGGTAGAAGTACTGAGTGGTCTAAAGCCTGCTAATACACCTATGGTGTATGTTGATAAACTTCCTGGCTTAAATTTTCGGTATTCAGGCGGTGGCTATACCGTACTTCAACAGATGCTCGTTGATATTGAAGGGAAAGATTATAGTAGCATCATGGAAGAAAAGGTACTCTCACCTTTGGGTATGAAAAATAGCACTTTTGCCCAGCCTCTTCCTGAGTTGAAAAAACAATTTGCGGCGACGGCTTATACTGTAGATGGTAAAAAAGTCGAAGAAAGATATCATGTCTACCCAGAGCAGGCGGCTGCTGGCTTGTGGTCAACAGCAGAAGATTACGCTAGATTCGTGATCGATATTCAACGGACCTTAAATGGCAAAAGTAGTACTATTATTTCCAAGAAGATGGCCGAAGAATTCACAAGCCCCTATATTGAACCTATTATAGGATTAGGTGTCTTTCTGGAAGATTACGACGGTTCATCTTATTTTTGCCATGGTGGATGGAACGAAGGCTTTAGCTCCTATTTTGTTGGAAATAAAACAAGCGGTGATGGCGTAGTTATTCTTACAAATACAAACAAACCTGAATTTATCAACGAACTTGTCCGAGCGGTTGCATTAACCTATCAATGGCCCAATTACCTGGCCCCAATAAATAAAATTTTGCCGCTCAGTTCTCAAGAACTGAATGTCAATAGTGGACGTTATCGATCTGGCAAATACGGTGTTATAAGGGTCTATAGTCAGAGTGGCAAGCTTATGTCAGTCCAAAATCTAGACAAGCCTGTAGAGTTGGTTAAAGTGTCGGCAAATACTTTTGTTATGCGAGATCGAAACGTGAACGTAGTATTTTCAAAGGATACCGAAAGCGGTCAATATGAGCTTGTACAGGTTTTGCGTGATAAAAAGATTTATTCCAAAAATCCGAAAGTCAATGCAAATGACCGGACTCCACTAGAGCTTATTTTAGAAGGAAATTTCGAGGATGGATTAAAAGCTTTTCAAAAAGCAAAAGAACAGGATAGTGACGATGAGTTGCTTTCAGAAGGTTTCCTGAACGGTGCAGGTTATGAATTGCTCAAACAGCATAAAATAAACCAAGCTATTGACATATTTAAGGTGAATAAGGTGCTATATCCTAAAAGTGAAAATGTTTATGATAGTTTAGCGGAAGCCTACCTGAAATCTGGACAAATAGATAGTGCCAAGAAGAACTATCAAAAAGTTCGCGAAATTAATCCTAAAAACGAAAGAGTAAGTAAGATTTTAGAAACGTTATAACACAAATATAATGAGCCATATTTTTGTTAATTTGCGAGCATGTCAAATCAAGCTAATAATTATCGATTGTTTTCCAAAGAAATTCTCTCACTTTGGAAGAGCCAGGATGTATCATATGTTAAAGTAGAAGAATTATCCATTGTTGAAGGAATCACTTTTTTTGAACTTATACCAGATTCCGAACTTTTGGATGAAGGTGGGGTAGAAACACTCTATGCCATAGATTCTGAAGATGTAGCGGATATGTTGGTGTTTAGCAAATCTATTCGTTTTGTTGTTCACGACATTTATTTGGATGAAGACTAATAAATTAGTTATTTATGATCGACAATTCAATCTGCATTGTCGATCATTAATGTACGGCAGTAGGCTGAGCTAGGGATAAATTAGCTTCTCATATTCAACCTTTCTTCCTGAAGATCTAACAAACGAAGGTGTTTGCGGATGATCTCTTCGTCCAATAAAAGTTCTTCGCGGTTTTTATTGATAAGCCAAATTCGCTGTGTTTCAAGGATATCGATATAGATTTTACGGTATTCGGCATAATTAATGATAATCTCGGAGCTCCGCAATTGATTTTCATACTTCTGTAGTTGATCCTTTAAGGTCGGAAAACTTTCAACTTTGTCCGCGTAATCATTACGAATCTTGTCAACGGCGACTTGAGCCAATCTATTCTGAATTTCATAATCGATCTCCTTTTCACTTCTTACAAAATCTCTATCTACTAATTTGATTTTCCTCAAGATAAAAGGGAGGGTCAACCCTTGAACAAGTAAGGTTAACAGAATCACAACAAATGTGATGAAAAGAATGAGATTCCTTTGAGGAAAAGGAGTTCCGTCGGCCAAAGTTAATGGGATAGATAGCGCTGCTGCCAAAGAAACGACGCCACGCATTCCAGTCCATCCGATAATCATTGGCGTTTGCCAACCGGGCGATTGAGCGTCTGCAACCGTTATAAAATTTCTCATGATCAAGGTCGTAATTACTGCAGCATACCCTGCAAAAATTCGTACAAGAATAAGGACTATTGTAACGGCGACGCCATAGCCAATAGCAGTGGAGATATTGGTATCACCCAATCCAGATACAATTTCCGGTAAATCTAATCCGATAAGCATAAAGACAATGCCATTCAGCAGAAAGCAAAAGCTTTCCCATACGGTCACTGTCCGGATCCGGGATGCACTGCTCAAAAAATCGTGACTACGATACGAGAGAAATAAGCCGCCACTGACAACCGCAAGAACCCCAGAAGCATAAAGTTGTTCTGCGATCAAATACATCGAGAAAGGTGCAATAAAAGTTAACAATATGTCTGTATTGGAATCGGTTGGTAAAAGTTTGTGCATTTTCAGAAAAACATAGGCAATTGTAAGTCCGATTCCCACTCCGCCAATACACATCCAAATAAAGCTCCCGGCCGCTTGGTACCATACATACTGCCCAGTAGCAGCAGCAATCATTGCAAAGCGAAAAATTATTAGTGAGGAAGCATCATTCAACAAACTTTCACCTTCCAATATGGACGCCAGCCTTTTGGGTACCTTCACGAATTTTAAAATTGCACCGGCACTAACCGCATCAGGAGGGGAAACTATTCCACCCAATAGAAAACCGAGAGCTAAGGAGAATCCCGGGATAAAATAGTTGGCAAAAACGGCAACGGACAATGCTGTAAAAAAGACCACAACAAAGGCAAAGCTGAAGATAATCCGGCGCCATCGCCAGAGTTCTTTCCAGGAAGTTGACCAAGCTGCCTCGTAGAGGAGCGGCGGTAAAAAAATAATGAATATCAATTCGGGTTCTATCTTTATAGGGGGAACTCCCGGGATAAAACTTATTACAAGTCCCGCTAATACGAGTAAAACAGGGTATGCAACCTGAATTTTTCTCGCCAGCATGATCAACATCGTAATTAGTAGGACTAAAAACAGGTAAAACTCAAAATTCTCTAACATATGTAAATTTTAGGTATATAAATATAGATCAAATTTCTAGAAATATTTAAACTAGCTTGACGGTATTCATGGTGGTAGATCTTCCTAAATTAGTTAAAGTTTGTCTTTCTCATAACCCACGATCTAAAATATGGGATGGCATTATCATAAAGAAAGGTTCGTCTTTGAGGAGTTTTACTTAAAATATAGTTTCAATAACAGTATAGGACAATACTCTAGGAATAACAACCCGAAGTTGTTCGAATACAACGATAAGTAGCATAATTACAACTAGAGGTATTTCCCTTTTCGCGATAATTACAGATTAGCCTCAATATATTTGTAAAGTTGAACATCATCAATAAACAATAATTATGGATAACAAAACATTAGGTAATAATATTGCCAAAGTGCGGAAAGAGCGAAATATGTCGCAAGCACAGCTTGCTGAACTTTTATTCGTCAGCCCCCAAGCAGTTGGAAAATGGGAGCGGGGAGAGTCTTTACCAGACTTTTTAACACTACATAGACTTGCGGAAATATTCGCAGTCGATCTAAACTACTTCGCCGAAAATTCGAAATTAGGAGATAGCGTAGCAAGTCAAAAGGTGGTCATTGGCACTTTAGATGACACGAAAGGAAATTCTCTGGAAGAGGCAAAATTTTCTGATACGGGACAAAAGCCCCTACTGACAGATTTTAGTGGTAACACGCTAGCCGAAACTGATTTTTCTGGCGTAAATGCGCCAAAGAGAAAATTTCTCGGAAGTGAGCTGCGTAGTACAGACTTCAGTACAGCAGATTTCACGGCAAGCATTTTTAAAGGAAGTGATATCCGCGATGCTAATTTTGATTCGTCGAACCTTACGGACTGCACATTTTCTGCTAGTAATATGACGAACGCAAATTTCAACAAGACCGTTCTCGCACGTACAGAATTTTATGCGTCGGAGTTGAACAATGCTAGATTTAATAGTATAAAGCTGACAGATGTCAAATTTACGGCGTCGGATCTCAGAAAAACCATTTTTGAACACTGTGAGTTCAATGGTGTTTGCTTTAAGTCCTGTGATATGAAAGGCATAAGCTTTGATGGGCAAGTATTTGTCGACGTAAAATTCGATAATGCAGACCTAGCAAACAGTTCATTTAGAGGGGTTATTCTTAGAAATGTTTCCTTTCGGCCCACGTTTGCGCTTACCAATAAATATTATAAGAGTATTAAAACAATCGATTTTGACGGAGCCTCAATGGACAAATTAACCTACGCAGCTCTTAAGGGAGTAGGCGTATCGCTTGAGAATATTGTGCTCTTATAAACAACACGATACAAATAGAAGGCATGGTTCTGCAAGTATGAACCATTGCCTAAGTGTAGGTGCCATACCAATGAAATCCATCAATTCCGGGAAATTAAATTAGGAGAGTCGTCAGCGCAGCATAGTAAAGCTAAAATATGCTAAACTAATTATCAAAGAAAGATTGGGAGACGGGTTGTATTCACGATTTCTTTCATGACAAAATAACTTTCCATATGTCTGATTCCCTTGATTGTTGCCAGTTTATTAAAATTGAATTCATGATAGTGATCAACATCCCTAACCATCACCTTTATTTGATAGTCAAATGCACCCGTTACGTGGAAACACTCGACTACTTCTGGAAATTTTTGTATCTCCTCCATAAATAACAAGGCACTTTCATTGGAATGTTTTTCCATACTAATGGATACAAGGACCATTAGATTAAGATCAAGTTTTCTTCTGTCCAGCAGAAAGACTTTCTGTTTGAGAACGGAGGTTGCTATTAACTTCTTAATACGTTCGTATACGGGAGTCATGGATAAATTAACACGGTCAGCTATTTCCTTGTTACTTATGTTCGCATCCTGTTGCAAAAGGTCCAGAAGCATGAGGTCTTTCTCATCCAATTTCATTATCGTAGTAAATTAAATCTAAAAAAACTATATCTATGACTGTAGTTAGATCGTAAACACTAAGTAAATAAAATACAACCATATTATTTTACTAAAATAGCCATAATTACAGATATATAATACTATCATTTAAACTATATGTAGTAAATTTAAATTAATTAATTACTATCAATTTACCAACCTAAATAAAATTATGAGTGAGCCTCAATTAAAAAAAGTCCTTGGTCCGGTTATGTTATGGGGATTGGGTGTAGGCTATGTTATCTCGGGAATGTATTTTGGATGGAATCTCGGTTTGGCAGAAGGCGGCACATTGGGATTGGCCATTGCTACAGTGTTCGTTATTATCATGTACCTTACATTTACCTTCAGCTATACAGAGATGGCGTGTGCGATCCCTAAGGCTGGCGGAGCCTTTGAATATGCCAATCGAGGATTGGGCAAGCATTTGGGATTTGTCGCCGGTATTGCACAAAATATCGAGTTTGTTTTTGCTCCGCCTGCCATTGCTGCTGCTATAGGTGCTTATCTACATTTATTGCATCCTTCGGTTGACTATCTTATTTTTGCCATTGGGGCCTATGTGATTTTCACTTCAATGAATATACTGGGCGTAAAACTCGCTGCATCATTTGAATTGGTCGTAACTGTTCTTGCGGTTATCGAATTACTGATATTTGCCGGTGTTACATTTCCGGCTTTCGAATTTTCCAACCTTGAGCACAACGCATTGCCCAATGGCTTCTCGGGTATTTTTGCAGCTATTCCGTTTGCTATCTGGTTTTTTCTCGCTATTGAAGGTGTAGCGAATGTTGCTGAGGAAACGATCAATCCACAGAAAAATGTATTAATCGGCTTTGGATCGGCCATCGTAACTTTAGTTGTGCTTTGTATCATTACATTTTTGTCGGCGGTGGGTGTCGGCGGCTGGGAGGCTGTCGTTTATCCTGTCGGAAGCACTGAACCCTCCGATTCACCATTGCCACTTGCCATTGCACATGTCATTGACAATCGCCATATTCTCTATAAACTACTTATAGGCGTTGGTCTTTTGGGTCTTATAGCCTCATTTCATGGTATCATTCTCGCTGGTGGCAGAGCCACCTTTGAGTTTGGGAGAGTGGGGTATGCACCGTCGATTCTTGGAAAAGTGCATCAACGATTTAAGACTCCGGCCAATGCACTCTTAATTAATATGGCTATTGGCATCATAGCATTATTGACCGGGAAGACCGCAGGCATTATTACCATCGCATGTTTTGGGGCAATCTGTCTTTATATAATATCCATGTGGTCATTTTTTGCCTTGCGAAAAAAGGAACCCGATTTGGAACGCCCATTCAAAGTTCCTTTGTATCCGCTGTTTCCGGCAATTGCATTTATTATTGCTGTCGTGTGTCTCATTGCAATGATATATTATAACCCGTTGACAGCTCTATTATTCTTTGGGCTTGTCATCTTATCATACCTCTATTTCCTAATCTTCCTTGACAAGGACAAAACCATCAAATTATGATAACTAAAAATGAAATTATTGCCAAATTAACAGCAAGCACAAGTACGCACGTTAAAGTTGCCGTCGCTGATATAGACGGGGTGCTCCGTGGGAAATTTATGCATCGGGATAAGTTTATCTCTGCACTGGACAATGAATTTGGGTTTTGCTCGGTGGTATTTGGATGGGATGTTAACGATCAGGTTTATGACAATGTGGAAATTACAGGCTGGCATACAGGATACGGCGATTTCCCGGCGCGTATTGACGGAAATACATTTCGACAGATTCCCTGGCAAGAAGATATTCCCTTTTTTCTAGCTGATTTTGAATCTCCGCTTTCTCGGGACCAAAATGTGTGCCCAAGATCACTCCTTAAAAACATAATTGCACAGGCGGAGACTGCCGGATTTAAACCAATTTTTTCACAGGAATTTGAATGGTTTAATTTCGTGAAAGCCGATAATGCCGCTCCCCAAAATAGTTTTAGAGATATGACACCGATAACATCTGGTATGTTTGGTTATTCCATCTTACGGATGTCTGACAATTACGGATTTTTTCAGGATCTTTTGGCTATGCTCGAAAGATTCGGTGTACCTCTTGAGGGGCTACATACGGAGACCGGGCCAGGTGTTCTGGAAGCTGCGATCCAATGTAGTGATGCTCTTGAAGCTGCGGATAGGGCTACGCTCTTTAAATCTGCGGTTAAGGACATCGGAAAAAAACATAATATCACGGCGAGTTTTATGGCGAAACAGACCAAGGACTTACCAGGCTGCAGCGGCCATGTGCATCAAAGTCTTTGGGATCTCAACAAACAGAACAACCTCTTTTATGATAAAGAAGATGAACTCGGAATGAGCCAGTTGATGAAGCATTTTCTTGCGGGGCAATTGTATTGTTTACCTGATATTCTACCGTTATTGGCGCCCACTGTTAACAGTTATAAAAGGCTGACTGAAGGAGCATGGGCACCGACAACCCTGACTTGGGGCATAGATAATCGTACCACAGCACTCCGCGTCATCGAAGGCGGCCCCAAAGCCACACGCATTGAACATCGTGTTGTCGGTTCAGATGTGAACCCTTATTTGGCAGTAGCAGCATGTTTGGCTAGCGGGTTGTATGGCATCAAGTATAAATTGCCATTGGATAATCGACATACTAGCGGTAATGGTTATAAAGATCTGCAACACGGCGTGTTACCAAGAAACCTCCACGATGCGACCGCTCGAATGGCGCAATCGCAAATAGCCTCCGAGCTATTTGGCCAAAAGTTTGTCGATCATTTTTGTAAATCACGGTTATGGGAATGGCGACAATTTTCTGAGCAGGTCACAGATTGGGAAACAAAAAGATATTTTGAAATTATTTAACTGAACAATGGATACAGCAAAAATTTACGGTTTTAATTTTCCGACACCGATCCGTTTTGGTGCTGGAGTGATCGACGAGCTACCAGACTATTTATTGACCAATGGACTTAATCGCCCTTTACTGGTAACGGATCCGACTATCGCCCAACTACCATTTTTTAAGGGAGTTCAACAAAAGCTGACGAACAAAGGGATCGACGTTATTGTCTTTCATGATTTGCATAAAAATCCAGTAAAATCTGATGTCCTCTTGGGAGGAGATGTCTTTAGAGGGCAAAATAGAGATTCAATTATTGGCGTTGGCGGTGGAGCAGCACTCGACGTAGCACGGGCAATTGCCTTGCGCGCAAATCATCATCGTGATTTATTTGATTACGACGATCTGATCGGTGGCGATATCTATGTGACCAACGAGATACCACCATTGATTACTGTACCTACGACCGCCGGGACTGGGAGTGAGGTTGGGCGTAGTGCTATTATTTCAGAAGATGAAACCAAGAAAAAACGAATTCTGTTTAGTCCCAGATTGATGGCAAAAATTGTATTTGCCGATCCTTTGCTTACAATGGATCTGCCACCGTTTATTACGGCAGCAACGGGAATGGACGCACTTACCCACAATATGGAAGCCTATTTGGCCAAAGGGTATCATCCGATGTGTGATGGTATAGCGCTTGAAGGAATGGCCATGGTGGCTACGTCTATTGAGTGTGCTACGAAAGAATCAGACTTGCCATCCCGCTCCAAAATGCTTTTGGCATCATTGATGGGAGCTGTTGCTTTTCAGAAGGGATTAGGAGTCGTTCATAGTTTAGCGCATCCGCTGTCCTCGCTCCTTGATACCCATCATGGACTGGCCAACGCGGTGAATCTTCCTTATGGAATGCAGTTTAATTATGTCGGTTTTGAAGATCGTTTCGATAAGATGGCCATGGCTTTAGGGCTCGGTGGTCATGCTGGAGACAGGGTTGTAGACTATCTGTTTGACCTCAATGTACGTTTGGGACTGCCTACACAATTATCTGCGATAGGCGTGCAAAAGGAACATCTGCAACCGTTATCAGAACTGGCGTTTGCAGATTTCTGTCACCCATCAAACCCCAAGCCCGTTAGCAAAGCAGATTTTCTTGCAATTTATGAAACCGCTTACGAAGGAAAATAATATGTTAAAAATCGGTATTAGTGCGTGTTTTTTTTATCCAGACCCCGAGAGGACGGTCTTTGGACACAAATCACTGAGCTATATGGAAAATGATATGGTTCGATGGATAACTAAAAAAGGCGTTCTTCCTATATTATTGCCGGATCTTGAAGAATCATTATTAGCGGACATCTTACACCAGATGGATGGCATAGTTCTTCAAGGTGGAAGCGATATAGCACCCCAGCATTATGGAGAAGAGCCTATCGGACCCTGGAAAGGAGACCCTTATCGGGATCAATATGAGCTAAAGATATTGGATTATGCCATCAGAAATCATAAGCCAGTCTTAGGTATCTGTCGGGGATTTCAGTTAATGAACGTCTATTTTGGAGGCACAATGTATCAGGATATCGGTAGTCAGCTTCCTCAGTCGGCTGTACATCGTTCAGCAAGTCTATACGACACCATCAATCATCCCGTACATATAGAACCAGGAACACTTTTCGACAGACTATATGGCCATGTTGCCAATCCCTTGGTCAACACTGTACATCATCAGGCTATTAAAGATCTTGGCCGTGATCTCGAAGTCTTTGCGCGCTCGGAAGACGGATTTATCGAAGCATTTGGTTATACCAAAGAAGCGGCCGGGAAAGTGATGGGTGTACAATGGCATCCCGAATTTTCCCAAACACAGAAGGGAATACTTTTAGATGAAAATTTAATTCTTAATGTTTTTATCGAACATGCAAGACAACACAGAAATTAGAAATCCTGCAACCGGTGCTGTAGTAGCAACGTTGCCTTCAACCACAACAGTTGAATTGGAAAATACACTCTCCTTACTAAGACAGGGACAGCAAAAATGGGCCAACGTTCCTTTGAAGGATCGTTTGGCGTGCATCATACAATTTGGGGAGCTGATCTTGGCGAATAAACAGGAACTTGCGGAGATCCTTACCAAGGAGACGGGCAAACCCATCACACAATCGCTTAATGAAATTAACGGAGCACAAAACCGTATTGAGCATCTTCGAAAAAATGCTGAAAGATGGCTTTCAGAAGAAATTATTGTAAATGAGGGGGCTACACTAGAACATATTCGCTATGAACCACTTGGTGTCATTGCCAATATTTCTGCATGGAATTTCCCTTATAATGTGGGCTTTAATATTTTTCTGTACGCCTTGGTTGCGGGCAATGCCGTGCTCTATAAACCTTCTGAATTTGCTACGCTGACCGGATTGCAGTTTGCAAAATACCTTTATGAAGCCGGTATACCTGATGATGTATTTCACTGTGTTGTTGGAGATGGGAGGATTGGCGAGCATATCTTATCATTGCCATTGGATGGCTATTTCTTTACTGGATCCTATAAAACTGGAGTACATATTGCTAGGGCCGTAGCGCATAAATTAGTTCCAGTCCAGCTTGAGCTAGGCGGAAAGGATCCCCTATACGTAACAGAAGATGTGAAAGACATAAAACAGGCGGCAGTGTCGGCAGCTGAGGGCGCTTTCTACAACAATGGGCAGAGCTGTTGTGCGGTTGAACGTATCTATGTTTCAGAACAGATATACGATGAGTTTGTCGAGGCATTTATTGAGGAGGTAGCTTCCTATCAGGTTGGCGATCCATGCGCTGGAGACACATTTATCGGTCCTTTAACGAGGGCTGCTCAGCTGGACGTCCTTGAGGATCAAGTGAAAGATGCCCTTGCAAAGGGAGCAACACTACGGTTGGGCGGACATGTATTAGAAGGTAAGGGATATTATTATGCTCCCACAGTATTTGAGCACTGTAATCACAACATGCTACTTATGCGTGAAGAGACTTTTGGTCCGATGATAGGTATACAAAACGTAACTTCAGACGAAGAGGCAATTACGTTGATGCAGGATACGACCTATGGCCTTACTGCAGCGGTGTTTTCGTCCGATCAGGATAGAGCAATGAATATCCTTAGCAAAATGGATACAGGAACGGTATATTGGAACTGCTGTGATAGGGTAAGCCCTAATGTGCCTTGGTCCGGAAGACGAAATTCTGGCTTAGGTTCGACCTTATCGGCTCAAGGTATACGAGCATTTGTTCAGCCTAAAGCCTATCATTTAAGACCCGCATAATTTAATGTTTAATTCTATGGATATAGCCCATTATGCCGATCGTTCATTGGATAATGGGCTTTCCCTCAAAAATAAATTTCGGTACCCCATGAGAGTGAGTGCGTAAAGATTATGGGGTCCGCTTCATGGAAAAGTGATCGCCAAGGTGACTTATGCCGATGCAATAGATATGCAAGTCCTTACTGAGGAGAGATAGACTGAATGAATTCGCTAAAATACTTGAAGACTCTCGCAACATTTTCTATTTTTGTTACAAACAGAAAAGAAATGAGCACTGAAGTGACAGGTTTGAAGCGTGTAGCCACACTATGTATATTAAGAAATAAAGATAAGTTTCTATTGTTAAAGCGCCTTAAAGAACCCAATAAAGATATGTATGTTCCCGTTGGTGGGAAATTAGACCCATTTGAAAACCCGGATGATGCGGTAGTTCGTGAAGTCATGGAAGAAACAGGGATCCATATCACGTCAAAACAATTTTGTGGCATGTTAACCGAAACATCACCGATCAATTACAATTGGATCAGCTATGTATATGTATCCGATATCGAATATGTAGAGGCCCCCTATTGTAATGAGGGTGACCTCGAATGGATCGCTGCAGACGAACTGGAATCTATTCCGACCCCTTTAACCGATCTTTATATTTATGATTATGTGGCTAAGGGAAAACTGTTTGCTTTTAATGCCGTATATGATTCAGACCTAAACTTGACCGGGTTATGGGAACAATATAATAGCATCAAGATCAAGTAAACTACTTAAATTGAATTAAAATTAGGATGATTATCAATAAAACTGCCATTAAAGTCATCGCATTCGATGCAGATGATACATTATGGGTAAACGAACCATATTTTCAAAAAGCAGAACATGATTTTTGTGCACTGTTAGAAAATTATCTTCCACAGCATGCAGTATCAAAAGAATTATTTGAAACAGAAATGAATAACCTGTCCCTCTATGGGTATGGTGTGAAAGGCTTTATTCTTTGTATGATAGAGACTGCCAGCCGTATTTCGGCAGGACAGTTATCGCTGAAGACAATAAACAAAATCATAGCGATTGGACAAGATTTATTAAAGATGCCGATTGAATTATTGGAAGGTGTTGAAGATACGTTGGTAAGGCTGAGTGCACATTATAAGCTAATCGTAGCCACAAAAGGCGATCTTTTGGATCAGGAAAGAAAGCTGAAAAATTCGGGTCTCCAAAAGTACTTCCATCATGTGGAAATTATGAGTAACAAGAAAAATGACGATTACTCAAAATTATTAAGAAAAATTGAATGCCCCGCTGAAAATTTTATCATGATCGGAAATTCAATCAACTCCGATGTTCTGCCTGTTTTGGCATTGGGGGGACAGGCAATACATGTCCCTTACCATGTGACTTGGACACATGAGCAAGCTTGTGATGAGGTTAAACCAAGCAATTTCCTGCAGGTAGAAAGTCTAGATCAACTGTTACCGATTCTGCTTTAATCGAAAATGCGCATCTAGATGCGCATTTTTCCACCGACTGTTACCCAGCAAAGAGCTGCGAAACAATTAACTGTTTTCTGTTGTTATTCATCAGTACAGTTAACCTCTCACATGGCAATTATTACAAAATATCTATTTTTCCTTTTACCCTTTTTTATTTTAGGCTGTAAGAGCAGTCAGCAAAAAGGGGATACGTTCTATTTTGGTGGAAATATTATTACGATGGAAGATGATTTTCCCCAGGTAGATGCGTTAGTAGTAAAAGGCGGGAAAATTCTTTTCGTCGGTAGCCGGAAAGAAGCGGCCCCCTATGTAGGGGAAAACACGAAACAGATCGATTTAAAGGGAAAAACTTTACTGCCTGGCTTTATTGATGCCCATGGCCATATCACTTCAAGAGCAGGAATGCAACAGGCAATAGATTTATCGCCCAGTCCCTATGGTACCGTTAATTCAATACCAGATCTTCAAAAGACTATATTATCAGTTATTAAGCGAACAAAATTAGGCACGTCTGTTCCTGTATTAGGAAATGGTTACGACGATGCTATCATGCGTGAGCATCGCCATCCGACTCGTCAGGAATTGGATGCGATCAGTACGACAAATCCGATTATTGTCATTCATGCTTCTGGTCATGCAAGTGTTGCCAATAGTGCGATGTTGAAGTTATTAGGTATTACCGAAAATGTGAAAGACCCGGAGGGGGGACATTACGGCCGAAGCCCTGATAATCGACTAAACGGCAAACTAGAAGAAAATGCCTCTTTTGCCGCACTGGTGAAGTTGACGAATATGATTCCCAAGCCTCAACAGGCCAAAAATGAGCTATCTCAATCCCTAAAAGATTTTGTCAAAGCGCAAGACGAATGGCTTAGTTATGGGCAGACAACAATCTGTGACGGACGTTCGATGGGAGTGGGGGTTGGCCTGTTGAAGGAAGCAGCTTCGAAAAATCTTCTAAAGGCAGATGTGGTTTATTTTCCGGATTTTGAAGCAAACAAAGCCGAATGGAAATCCTTTAAACCCAGTTACATGAAATACGAAAAGCGTTTGAAATTTGGTGGATTTAAATTTTCGGATGATGGTTCGCCTCAGGGGAAGACAGCTTGGTTGACAGAACCATACCTGGTTCCACCAGAAGGTCAACCGGCAGATTACAAAGGCTTTCCTATCTTTTCGGACCAGACCCTCTACAATGATTTAAAGACAGTGTTTTCAAATCATATTACGGCACAACTACATGTTAATGGCGATGCGGCTATTGATCAGGCACTTCGTGTGATCGGCAGATTGAAAGCCGAAGGAATTTATAAGCCTGAGCTTAGGGCAACCTTGATACATGTGCAGAACAGCCGCCCCGATCATATCGCCAAGATAAAAGATATCGGTGTTATTCCTTCCTATTTTTCATCCCATGTTTACTTATGGGGAGATTGGCACTATCAAAGTGTTTTTGGTCCCAAACGTGCGGCGTTTATTAGTCCAGCTCAGTCGGCAAAAAAAGCGGGAATACTGTTTACCATCCATCATGATAGCTCAGTAACACCTCCAGATCTATTGACCGGGGTGTATGCTGCAGTCAATCGGACGACACGTTCGGGAATGTTGTTGGGGCCAGATGAACGTATTGATGTCAGGGACGCGCTCAAAGCAATTACCATTAACGCCGCCTATCAGTATCAGGAAGAAAAAGATAAAGGGTCTCTTAAAAAAGGAAAACTAGCTGATTTGGTTATTTTGGATCAAAATCCATTAACAATTAATCCCCAAAAATTACGGGACATCAAAGTAATTGAAACAATCAAAGAAGGGAATACCGTCTTTAAGCGAAATTGATCAATCTGTCAATCCCATAATAAAACAGCATTGTAAACTCATTTTGATTCGCGATTGTTTGGAAAAACCCACTATTGTACTGTTAGTTGCCACTCTGCTGGACTAGTGACGATGAGTCGAAGTCATCGTTTTCAAGAGGATCAAATGTTGGGATAAAACAGGAGAGTTGTATAGTAATACAACAGCGTCAAGTCTTCATCCTTTAAAGAAATAGCGAATAATAAATCGCCACATGCAAATATTAAATGGTCTTAAACTTTTGCGGCTTGTGGCCTATCTTTACACGATGATCGATTCATGATGTCACTTTTGAACAAACAATAGATCTATTTCATCATGCAACGCAGGGAGGGTTATCTTAGATGGAATCCTGTTTTTACTAAAATCCAGAAATAATTATGAAATCGCTATTGATATTTCTTTTTTCGATAAACCTTGTTTACGGTCAATCTACACCAAATTTGACAGTAGGTTATGGAGATCGCTATGATAGCCTTCCCAAATTAGTAATCAAAGCAGCTACACCAGAAGACTATCATAAAGCATTTAGCTCCAACATTATCAATAAAACTCCTGCTGTTGAACGGAAAAGCTTTGTGATTCCTACAGGCAAAGGCAAGCTAAAGTTCAGGAAATATAGTTTTTCAGACGGTTATGGTGATGGATTTAAGGGTTGGGCGTATAAAGGCTATCTTCCCAAACTGAAAATGCATATTCTCGTAAGCAATCATGTTGCTGAATCATTAGGTTTTAGCGATTTAGTTTTACTCGATAGCATCAACGGTAGTCAACATACAATTGCTTCAGTCGGCGACGGTGCAGTTGAAATACCAATTCCATCTCCAAACGGAGATTTTCTTGCTTATTATTATAATGAGGTCTATGCTGCGAATAGTTGCTTTATAGGGGTACTTGCTGTCCGCAAAGAAAAGGCTCCTTTCCGGATCAAACTTTCCGAATACAACAGTTTTGAAACGGACAATTGGGCGGTGGAAAACATCAGATGGATCGATAGCATGACGATTATCATAAAAGCTTATACGCTTAAAAAAGTTGCCAATGAAAATATGAAGCAGTTTGCGTACTACACTGCCCGGTTAAGCAAAGAAAATACAAACTAAGGTATAGAGATGAACATACAACAAAATATCATCATGCTAACTGTTGCTGCAATTTGCTCTTGTAACAATCCTAGCGTACCCCTACAAAAACGGGATGTTAAGCAATCAGAACATCCTATTGACGGAGAAGTAGTGATATCCAGGAAGCAGATAGATACGGTCCCCGCCTCGCATACCACGAATGAGGTTAAGACAACAACATCCATAAAGTTCAATGAATTTGTCGTTTCGATTCAAGGTATGGCCATTTTTGATCCAGAAAGGATGGATCGACTACAACGTGATACCGTAGAAATCGAAGCAGAAGTCGGGGAAAGCATCGAGGGAACTTATATTTCTATTTTAAGTGATCAGGTCCGTGACTTGAAGGTGGAACAACGCTATGAAACCAGCGTAACTATTATGAATGAAGGTCCCCATTGTGATCTTACCGAATGGAAACATTTTAACTCAGACTGGAAGCCTTTAAAACAAAATGGGAATGGGCTTTTTCTAAGTGAAGAATATACTGATCAGGATCATAAGACCTTTCCCAGCGTATCTATGGACGAGTTGAAACAAAAAGTAAAAGAGCAGTGTGGTGAAGAATGGTTTAAACTTTTGGCTAAAGTAAAATCGCCATCTGAATATCCATCAGCAGTCGGTATAAGCCGTTATTTCTTACGGATCGCATGTCGTCTTAAAGATAACGGTAAAAAAGTTACCAAATTAATCATTATCAAAACTCCAATGGGATGTTAACAGCTTAATTGCTGAATCACAACACCAGGATTTTCCAAGTTATAAATCTATACAAAGAGATTACGAAAAAAGTAATGCTTTCAAATTTACATTTAATTTTCCGATTACACACAAGCGGATAAAAATTGGCGAGAGCTATCGCAATCAAAGCAAGTCCCGCTGCTTATCTTTATGTTGAAAAAAAAAGTTATATGAAAACAGCAGGACTTGACGTGCATAAAGATAGTATTTTTTGTGCGGTATTTAATGGGAAGCATTATTCGGATGTGGAGGTTTTCGAAACCTTCAGTACGGGCATTCGACAGTTGGGAGCCTACTTGAAGGCTGCGGGTGTTCTCCGAGTAGCGATGGAGAGTACCAGTATTTACTGGATCCCGGTCTGGAATATTCTCTCTGAAATGGGCTTTGATCTGATGCTGGTGAATCCCTTTTTAATCAAACAGCTGCCCGGCCGCAAAAGCGATGTAAAGGATGCACAGTGGATTGCCCAGCTACTTCACAAAGATATGCTTCGCGGGAGTTTTGTGCCCGGTGAGCGAATACAGGAACTCAGGAGCTACACCCGTTCCTATAGCAAGTTGCAGCAGCGGATAGTCCGTATGCTTACCAAAATGGACAATATCCTCGTACAGGCCGGAATCCGTTTGGGTAGTCTTGTGACCGATATCGGAGGGAAAAGTATGCTGAGTGTCATTGATGCCCTGATAGCCGGGGAGCGTGATGCCGTACGTTTAAGCAAACTGGTCTATGCCAGTAAGAAGAACAAAGAAAACGGAAAGCTGGCAGCAGCACTAACCGGCTGCATGAAGGAGCACCACCGCTTCAACCTGCAGATGGCAAAAGCTGAATACGACCTGTTGATCAAGCAGTCTGCTGAGTATATAGAAAAGATTGAAGCTATCTGCCTGCGTGATTTTCCACGGCAGAGTGCCTTGCTAAAGACGATTCCCGGCGTTAGCCGTATCAGTTCCGCTGTGATCATCGCCGAGACCGGCGCAGACATGAAAGTTTTTGAAAACAGCGGTAAACTGAGCGGATGGGTCGGATTACGACCAAAGAATGATGAAAGCGCAGGGAAATATAAAAGTACAGCAATCACTAAAGGAAACAGATATCTCAAGCCAATACTGGTACAGGTTGCCTGGGCGGCAAGCCGCTGTAAAGGCTCCTATTTTAAAGACAAATTCAACCGTCTAAGTATAAGAAAATCCTCGAAAAAGGCCCTGATCGCTATCGCACGAAAAATATCCGTTGTTGTATGGAATATCCTAAAAGACTTAACCCCTTATAATCCGGCACTACAGGTGATCTACGAACCAGCCAAACTAGATGCCAGGATACGGTATCACCAAAAAGAAATGGAACGCATAGCGAAACTTAAACCATAACAATTTTTTGCGTAAAGGCCGGGTATCTTTATGGTGGCTAAAAGACCCCGTTTTTAAATTGGCCAATGCAAATGCCTATAAAAGGCTATAAGTACACAAGCATGAGTTAATGCCAGCCTTACGGCTGACCAAACTCGAAGAGGAAAATCGCAAAACCCAATGCGCAAGGGGACTGTATTATAGTTAATTTATAGAGGAAAAGATTCAGTATTTTAACACCGGTTTTATTATTTTTGCTATGGTTGGACCAATGAAATACCACTTCAAGAACACAACAATGAAATTAAGCCTATTGACTAAAGCAATTTTTACTATAGTATTCTTATTTTTAACAAAGAATAATATTTTCGCCCAAACCAAATACCAAAAGGATTTTTATGAGTTTTGGTCTGATATCAATAAACATTATGCTTATTTAGAAAGGCAAAATATCGACTGGAATAAAGTCAAAGAAATTTATTCTTCACAAGTAGAAAAAGTTACAAATGACAACGAGTTTATTCAGTTGCTTGAAAATACGTTGAATGAGCTGTACAATGGACATTCGTCGTTAAGCACAAATCTTAATACATCAAACAGGATAATCCCATCATGGTCCGACCTACGTGTCGAAAAAAATGGAAACAAATATTTAATAAAAGACTTAAGAAAAGGTTTTGGTGCAGATTTAGCTGGGTTAAAAATTGGTATGCAAGTAACTCTTTTCAACGGAAAAGCAATCGATGAACAGTTAAAAAGTTTCTTACCTCGATTTACAGATCATTACAGTCCAAAGATGTATCAGTATGCTTTAGATATGCTTTTTGCGGGAACTCATGATAAGAAACGCGTGATTACTGTCGTTGAAAACGGCGAACGTAAAACATTTGAACCGGTAAGCTATGGCAATCGGAATGAATTGTTGTATTATAAAATTATAAATGGAAACACAGCCTATATCAAAATCAATAATTCACTGGGAAATAATAACTTGATCGCTGAATTTGATAAGACGCTTGACAGTTTGATTTCTAATAAAAACCTTATTTTGGATTTGACTGAAACTCCTAGCGGTGGAAATTCAACGGTTGCGAGGGCCATTATGGGGCGGTTTGTCAATAAAGGTCTACCTTATCAAATTCACGAATTTGATGAGAAGGATTATGACACAAAACGACATTGGGTAGAGTATGTAAGTCCACGTAAGGAAATCTTCAAGGGTAATGTGTATATCCTCGTGGGACACTGGACAGGAAGTATGGGCGAAGGGATAGCTATAGGTTTTGACGCGCTTGATAGAGCGACAGTTATTGGCACACCTATGGCCGGGCTATTAGGCGCAATTTCAAACTTCCGTCTCACAGAAACAAAAATTGGATTCCAATTCCCAACGGAAAGATTGTATCATATCAACGGAATGCCAAGAGAGGATTTTATTCCCAAGATTTTGTGTGAAAATATCGAAGAAACATTAAAAAAAGCGAAGGAAATAGCTTGGTAGGTTAGATAGGAGATGATGGCTCAGTTTGCCTGAAAACTCATGGAGCAATGTTAGGATCAATGTGAACAACTAAAGAGTATATGTTTAGTGAAATTAATAAAACCTTTATCCTTCTTGTGCTTGTACTTGTTTCCAACTACAGCAAAGCACAAACCGGATATAAGAATTTAAATATACCTGCATCAGTTGAAGGATCTAACTTTTTTAATACGGATAAAAGGAATTGTATAACGCTTCCATTTGGGTATTCAAATATTTCAAAACAACTACCTGTCGATTCCGTATTGTCGGCTATGCAAGATCACCGTGGTTTAGGAAATCGCTATGCATTAAAATTTGATCAATCAATCAAAAACAATCTCGTAACGATACCCGAAGCATATGATGTTTCTTTTCCATTTGAGCAAGATATCGGCAAAGAATATAATCAGATTAAACTTGCCTCCAATTTCCTCCGTTATGGGGATTATTCGCTTCATTTTCTGGCCATTTATAACGCTGTCCGCTATAGTGAACCATTCATAGAAAAAATATATTTAATTTCAGTAAAGAATGGGAAGCCGTTTGATATAAGAAGAATTTATCTTCATCATGAGGGAGAAATGGGATTCACAGACTATACACTATTCTATATCGATAAAAATTTTATAATCTCATTGCGGGATTATGAATTTAATGAGAATCCCTTTAGGCAAAAACCTGTTTATCAATTTCAGCTCTTAAGCAACGGAACATTTGTCAGATACTATGATCAGAATGGATTATATAAAACAGATGAAGAACAGGGCTCAATTAAAAATCACCATAAAGAAGGAAAATGGATCGAATTTAAAACAAATCGGTTTGTGGACTTACAAGAATATCCATCATTTACAGATTCGTATACGTACTTGGAAGCAAAGTATAAAGGAGGTCTTCCTGATGGCGAATGGAAATGTTATAAATTATTGCAGGAATATAATGAAGAAACGGGGGAACCAATAATTAACACAAGAAAAAGAGGACCGTTGATTTATACTGAACTATACAAAAATGGATTATTGGAAAAACGAGAGTTCCATATTCTTGATAAGTAGCCCCTTCGTTATAAGTGATAAATATGTAACTTGTAGAAAAGGTGAAAAAGGCTCCGAAGTTCCTTCTTATTAGAACTTAAAATATGAAAATAATACTACAGTTGCTATGCGATTTGTAGTTTGTCAACAGTGGATCGAGCCCGAAAGAGGCGGAATAATACATGCAGAATATTAATTATGGAAATAATCATCAGACAAGCAAAAGAAAGCGAAATCAATGTGTTAATTGAGTTTGAACAAGGGATCGTTGAAGCGGAACGACCTTTTGATAACACATTAAAGCCAGGCGAAATTCATTATTATGATCTCCTCGAATTGATCAAGTCTAGGGAGGCTGAAGTCCTTGTTGCAGTTGTTGACGATCAACTTGTCGGATCAGGATATGCGAAATTATTGGATTCAAAACCTTATCAAAAGTATGAAAAGTATGCTTATCTTGGTTTTATGTACGTTAGGCCAGAATATCGAGGTCAGCGTATCAACAAGATGATTTTACACCGATTGATCGATTGGGCAAAAGAAAGAAATATCTCGGAAGTAAGACTTCAGGTTTATGAAGAAAATACCAGTGCAATAAAGGCCTATGCAAAGGCAGGATTTAAACCAAATCTTCTGGAAATGCGTATGGAAATCGATGACAGATAATAGTGAAAATCCAATGAGATAATATCTATAACAAGTAAAAAAGACTTCTTTTAAAACTTTAAAAGAAGTCTTTTTTTTATTGGTAAGGCATTACACACTCATTTTAAACCGATTTATTCGTTGTTATGCTCAATTTCGGCAATGATTTCTTTGGCAGATTTAATCACCTGATCATTCAGCTGAATAATCATATTTGCTTGAGATGCTGCATTGATAAGAATCCCTTTTACTTTTGGCGATGCGTTAATTGCTTTGTACATTAAATCAGGATTGATATTTGCATTGGGAACGGAGACCAGCTCATCTGCGAGATTAAAAACCAATGAGTTATAGTAGGTTTGCCAATCGTCTTTTGATGGTACTACGGTTTGATAATATTCCAAAATTCCTGTTTTTAATTTTCGATCCTTAATGAGACCGATTTTTCCACTAGATCGAAATCCTTCATAATTTCCAGTATTTCTGATCTTAAAGGTCGGATTAAGGTTCATCTTAATACGGTCATTTGGGTTGACTTTCACCAAGCTATCAATTTTTTGTTGGTTTAATTCCCCGTAAAATTTACATCCTTCCGCTGTGTTCGTTAGGTAGGAATTTTGCTTTTCTAAGTCGTGGACATCTTTTTCGAGATCGACTTTTAGGTCCTCCAAAAATTCTTTTACTTCTTGTTGTTCATGCCTATGCTCACTCCAACCGTGAAGCCATATCGAAAGTGATACTGCAAAAACGATAATGAAGATCTCAATGGATATTTCTTTCAATTTTTCGGTGAGACTATGCTTTGGCTCCTTTGCGGTTTTATAAATTTTCTTCGTGTGCTTAATGATCTCGTCTTGTATTTTACAGCTTTAAGTTAATATAAAGGTGATTTGTTAAATATTGGTGCTAATACGCAAAGATGCAAAAGTTTGGTAAAACACACAAATTAATAACTTATCTATTACCTCTTTTATGGCAGAAAACACCTGTCAAATTGTTTTATCGGGTATATACCATGGATTATACTAAATAGTGACTGGTTTAGAACAGAAAAATTCCGTATATTTAGGTTCGTAAATTAACTGAAAATAGACTTTATATTATGAGAATTCGGGCAGGATTGCTAGTAGTGGCTCTTACGCTTCCTTTCTTCGTTTGTGGGCAAAATCGCTATCAAATTAATGGCACAATACCCCCACTGCAGGATGGTGCTAAAGTATTTTTGATCTACGAAATAGAAGGTAAGTCTGTCGTGGATTCCACTTTTTCCAGAGGAGGAAATTTTTCATTTTCGGGAACCGTAGACTATCCTGTTTCATCATCGTTATATCTCAATAAAAATCCATATGTAAATAGACCAGCTCGCAACGAGCAAATGGATTTTTTTCGTTTTTACCTTGAGCCTGTGACTATGGAAATGCGAGCAAGCGACTCCTTGAAGAACATTGTAATTAGCGGGTCTCAAATTAATCTCGACCAAGATGCTTTAAAAAAAATGCGAAGCGTTGTAGATGATAAATTTACAGCACTTAATAAAGAATTTTATGCACTTTCAGCTAATCAACAGAGCGATCCTAAAGTACGGGAAGCTTTTATTGATCGGGAAAAGGGATTAATGGATGACCTGTATAGCGTTCATTTAGCATTTGCTCGCCAACATCCATCGTCTTACCTTAGTTTAATCAGTTTATCCTTTGTTGCTGGACAGGAGAAATTTATAGAAGAGGTTAAAGGGATATACAGCGGTTTAGCGGAGGAGCTCAGAAGCTACCCTTTGGCCAAAGAGATACCCATGCAATTAGAATCGTCGATCAGGACGAAAGTTGGACAGATTGCCCCCGATCTTGAACTACAAACGCAAATGGGTACGAGTCTAAAACTAACTGAATTCCGAGGAAAGTATCTATTAGTAGACTTTTGGGCTAGTTGGTGTGGACCATGCCGTGAGGAAAATCCAAATCTTGTAGCGCTTTACAATAAATACAAAGATTCGGGATTCGAGATCTTAGGAGTATCCCTGGACAAGGCGGCTCAACGCGAACAATGGATGAAAGCAATTGCAGATGATAAGCTCAGTTGGCCACAAGTATCTGATTTAAAAGGTTGGGATAGCCAAGCAGCAAAAAGTTATGGCATAAATTCCATACCAGCAAGCTTCTTATTGGATCCCACAGGAAAAATTATATACCGCGACCTCAGGGGAAAAGATTTAGAAGAAAAGTTAAAGGCGATCTTTTCCGATAAAGACGATCATAAATAGTGCGTTTAGTAGTGTGTCCGATAAGCCGTATTAAGACTGGAGTATTCTTGTTAGGCCCGGAACGTAAATGCAAAATGTACTAAGAAGAAAGCTGGTAATAAATAGGCTGATCAAATCACTGATTCATCTAATCTGTAAATAAATTCCTCGATTTCGATTTGGCGTGCATTAGCAAAACCTCGGTCTGTACCAACCTTAACAAAACCACAATTTTCCAGTACTTTTTGAGAACCGATATTATCGAAAGCGACACGCCCATAAATCGGACGGCTTGTTTCAAATGAAAGAAGTTCTTTAAGCGCCTTTGTTGCAATTCCACGTCCCCAGAATTTCCGGTCAATCCAATAAGTGATCTCAGCATCACCATCAATAACAAACTTCGCAATACTTCCTACAATTGTCCCATCAACCAGAATCGTTTGATTGTTTATACTTGGCTCATTGAGAAATTTAGCATATTTCTCAAGGTAAGCTTCTTTGTCTGAAGAAGTACTTGAGGTAAATGCGGCGAGATAATTTGCTTCTTCATCAAGCTGAAACTGATAATGTGTTTCTAAATCCGTGTATACTGTCGGTCTAAGTGTAAGTTGAAAGTTGAGGGCATCCATGCTTTTTTAGTTCGGTTTATTCCCAAATATAGTAATAAATACACTATTGTTTAAACTCGCCTCAGGTATATGTGGATATGAAGCAAAAAACAAATTCTATCGTCTTCGAATTGGGCGTTTATATCTTTCCAACCTATATTGTCATTGACCGAGATGGCAAGATCATCTTTAGAGATTCATCCGAGGGTCTTGCCCGCATAAAAGATATTTTACTAAAATAATGATTATAATAGGCCAAAGTTATTATAATCGTTGTGGTAGTAATAATATCTATCGCTTAAAAAGATCAACCATTTGGAACTGCAGTAAGTATGAATATGAAAGTTTTCATCAAAGCCAACTCAAAGTCCAGCTGAGGAAAAGCCGAACAAAGGTAGAAGTTGGTCAGGTCAAGAGCCTTTAAATTTAGACTTCTCCTTTTATCGAAATTTAAGTGGGTATGATGTTCCTTCACTGAGCCCATACGGGGAGAGATGTAGATACCTCGATTCCTAAAGCATTATCTTGGTATTTAAACACAGTTTCAGGTACTATGTGGTTTTCGCTTATATCCACCCCCTTAACAGAGGAAAAGAGATTTAGATGTCTTTTCACAAGCGGCATGGTATGAATATATGAACGGGTTATTTTGTCAGGGTCGGAGTCGCAACTACTATTTTTCTTAGCCTTAGACCTCGCTTGGCATATGTACATATTATCGGTGTAAAAAAAGATCATTTCAATCTTATTTTCAGGATACAAGGCTTTAATGTCTTGTAGCATTTGAAGATGCACCTTATTAACGATATTGACCTCAACAGCAAAATCTTCGTCATGACTCAGCAGCCCCAACAGCTGTTCCTCAAATCTCCGATATCCATCTTTTAAACCTAGTTCAGCATAGCTTTGAACAAAGAGATTTGGGTCAAGTATCTTAATCCCTTCTGGGATGAAATACTGACCACAAGTACTTTTCCCAATGTAAGGGGGACCGGTTATCACATATATTGTCGCCATGATCAAATACTTTGAATCGTGCCATCGCGATGCTCTTCAACCATTTGCCCATCCTTGTTATAAACCAATGGCTGTTCGCGAGAAAATAAATAGGAACGAATGCTCTTTTGCAATTCTTGCCTCCATTGTATCTTTTCATCCGCAGACATAGTGAGCGGATCTTTTTTCATCTTTCCAGTTTTGACAAGTTCTTCTTCTTGAATTATCCTTTTCATTTAAAACTTAATTAACATTAGCTTGTACGATTAATTAAATATAAACATATATTAATATATTATAAAAAAATATTAATATAAAAAACGCCAATAATTTGATGAATTGACTTTTGATTGGCAACAAGATCCATTAATAAAAATTGACTGATGTTGTTAATTCTCTTGATCAAGAAAGCCTACGAAAGAATTATACAGTTCATAGGTAAAGTTATGTGCCTACTTCAATATCTTAAGGTAAAATTTAGACAACTAACAAAATGTAGAGCGATAATGTAAAACTTTCGAACTCATTAATCTAGCTCAGAATCTCGTATTCATAAACGACTCTCCAGTCACCGGATTTGGCTCTTATTACACGTGGGATTTTGTAAGATGAAGTTCTCATAAAACGTTTCCTCCTTTGGTTTGAATTTGGATCATGTACAAAAGTTGTGGAGGGGATAAAAAATAATTAGATATTTGTGCTTTGATATTTATACAGATGCACGAATCTTTCAACGCGTTAATGCCCTTAATTATTCCCGAAGGAGTTTCCGATTATTTTGAGATGACCCACTATTCCAAAGAAGAAAAAAGACTGGATATCTTTCTGGAGGAACTCAATAATACACCTGAAGAATATCAAGGCCAGAAGTTGATTTCCAAGGGGTTTTTCGAACCCGTTACCCTTCAAGATTTTCCTATCCGTGGCATGCAGGTCTATCTTCATGTCAAGCGCCGCAGGTGGCTCAACCAGGATACCGATAAAGTAGTCTACAGAAATTGGGAACTAGTAGCCAAAGGGACGCGCATCACACAGGATTTCGCAGCTTTTTTAAAAGGTATCAGCGGACAACCAGGCTCATAGCATTCAGACCATCAGTTCATTCTATGGGATATCAGCCAGTAAACTAAGGAGATACTACCGCAATAAACTGAGCGGTTTCCAGGATTGGGAGCATCGCGAAAATGCGCGAGATGGATTGACCTTCCCACAGAATGTCAGCGGCCATCTTTCTATTGACGAGACCTGCCTATCCCATGGCGAGCTCTATACCGTTGTCACCAATAAAGAAGCACGGGGCAAAAAAGGGACCATTGTAGCCATACTGAACGGGACAAAATCAGAGAACATTATCCCGATCCTTCAAAAGATCCCACAGAGATTACGAAATAAAGTTCAAGAGATAACGCTTGATTTAGCCGGTAATATGGGATTGATAGCCAAAAGATGCTTTCCCAATGCTGTTCAGGTAATAGACCGTTTCCATGTTCAGCAACTTGCTAACGAAGCGCTTCAGGAAATAAGGATAAAGCACCGCTGGCAGGCCATTGACTATGAAAATCAGGCAATTGACCAAGCACGAAAGAATAAGGAAACCTATTTTCCGGAAGTCCTATCCAACAGTGAAACCATCAAACAGTTACTTGCAAGAAGCCGATACCTGCTTTATAAAAGTGAACATAAATGGACTTACGAGCAAAGAGAAAGGGCTGCTGTACTCTTTGAGCGATATCCCGATATTGAAAAGGCGTACAGGCTATCCCAAGAACTCTCTTGGATATTCAACACCACCATAGATAAGATCTACGCCTTTACAAGGTTGGCAAAATGGGCGGATAAAGTGGAACAGGCCGGCTTCAAGTCATTCAACACCGTCTCCAGAACCATAAATATCCATCACAAAAAAATATTGAACTACTTCGACAACAAGAGTACAAATGCTTCAGCAGAATCTTTCAATGCAAAGATAAAAGCTTTCAGAAGTCAGTTTAGAGGTGTAGGTGACATCAATTTCTTCCTGTTCAGATTGACCAAATTATTTGCGTAGTCCACAGGTTTTGAAACTGATCCTTGAATTTGGTGCTGTTTTTGGTGCTGGTATAATACTTAAAACAGAAAAACCGTTTTTAACAGTGTTAAAAACGGTTCGTTTTGCGGAAAGGGAGGGATTCGAACCCTCGATACAGTCATCCCGTATACAGTCTTTCCAGGACTGCTCATTCGACCACTCTGACACCTTTCCGTGTTTCAGTGCACAAATGTAGTAATTTTTTAATTTATTGCAACCTTATTCGTATTATTTACCATCCAATTTATTATATTCTATTGAGCCTAAGCCTATTGTTTTTATTTTTTAATGAATAAAACTTATTCCTTATTTTTCGGAATGACAAATAATTATTTCGACATAAAAGGGGAGGTCCTTGAGATAGCGCTAAAACGCACCAAGGAACGAATTACAATGATAGAATCTGCTTTGGAAACCGCACGGGATTCAAGTAATGACGATACAAAAAGTAGTGCTGGAGACAAATATGAGACGTCACGTGAAATGATCCAACAGGACATTAATCGCTACCAGAAACAACTCGTGGAAGCCAATAAAGATCTGCAGCAACTGATCAGTATAGAATCATTATCAAATGATGTAATTGATGTCGTCAGATTAGGAACACTTGTTCAAACCAATGTTGGACTATATTTGATCGCCACAAGTATCGGAGCTGTAAAAATAGGGACCAATAATATCTTCGTTATCTCGCCTGCATCTCCAATTGGACAACTACTTATCGGGAAAAAAATAGGTGATAGTTTTGTTTTTAATAACGTTAATCAAAAAGTTATTGCAATTTACTAGGTGATGAAAATACCGAAAAATTAAACAATATGCCGACGCATCTGTTCTTATTTAGTACAGAAACAAAGAATGACATGAAATTCAATAGTTTACTTTTAATCTTCTTGCTTGGTGCTGCACTATTTATTCACTCTTGTAGATCGCCCGAGTCGGACGAAAAACTAAGATCAAAAATCGAGACAGCGTTGGAAACTACTGCGGGCATCGGAGTCGATGTCGAGGAGGGTAATGTAACCTTGAATGGACAAATAGGTTCAGACTCTCTCAAGCAGGACATAGAAAACAAAACAAAGCTAGCCGGAGGAGAGGATATCAAATCCATTCACAACAATATTGTCGTAAATCTTCCTGAACCAGAAGATGCCCGTGAAAAATATCATGAAATTTTGGGCGGCGCGATAGATTCTACCTTAACACGAGATGTTAACCTTGTTCTGGAAGATTTTCCGACCATTACAGCACAGGTTAAAGAAGGGATTATAATTGCAACGGGTAATCTTGAAAAATCAAAAATAGATACACTCAAGAAACGATTGGAACATATCAAGCCCAAAGGTATTGATATAAAAGGGGTCACAAGCCGATAGCCTAAGAAAAAAAGAAGCTACCGTCAATTGGCAGGCAGCTTCTTTCATTTCTTCATATGTTTATTTAATACCTAAGTTAAGCATTTTCTATTAAATCTCGTATAGCAACAGAAGCTATTGCCCCACCAAAAGCCGCTGGTAGATAGGACATGGTGCCATAAGCGGACTTTTTAAAATTACTCCCATCGGTATACAATAATGAATCCTTGTTTGGAAGTTCGGTTGAAAATGCCACTTTCACTCCATCACGTATACCATGTTTGCGCAATTTCTTACGGATATGTTGGGCCAACTTACAATTATAAGATTTACCGATATCAGCAATTTTTATTTTTGTCGGATCCACTTTGCCACCGGCACCCATTGAACTTACAAATGGTATATTGGCTTCTAACGCCCTCCGAATGAAAAATAGTTTCGGTGTAATACTATCAATGGCTTCCACACAATAATCTGGCGCCAAATCTAATAAAGCGGGTATCTTTTCTGGAATGATAAAATCTTGTATTACGGTTAAATCCAATTCAGGATTAATGGCCAACAATCTTTCCCGCATAATTTCAGCTTTTGCTTCACCATGATTAGTTGCCAAGGCAGGCAATTGTCTATTACGGTTAGACGGATCCACTGTGTCTCCATCGATAATGGTCATTTTCCCAACTCCCGCTCGGCATATAAATTCCGCAGCAAAGGATCCAACACCACCTAATCCCAAAACCATCACATGTGAATTTGCCAATTTTTCAACCGCTGATCGACCTATCAATGCTTCGGTACGTGACAGCCAACTTAAATCTTTCATCTATCTAAATTTGTTTTTTTATATTTTCATGAAACCTTATAGCTATCCGACAACGTGAATAAACAGACTATGATGGCCTCACTTATTAAATACTTTCTTATAATTTTGGTATAAAGCCCGCTTTAGCTCCTCCAACTCGATCGATCTGATCCGAGCTACGTATTGATAAAGCGTAGTAATTTCTACGGTCGTATCTGTATCCGTTTCTAGAAACAATTGACTGAGTGAAATATTTTCCAAAAGCTCGTCTTGACTTCCATTTAAACAATGTCCACCTATTGAAAGATAGTACCCCTGATCAATTAATTGCCGAGCTAGTGTCCAATTTTTCCGATAGCCATGGAAAACAACAGCTTCGTTAAAATTCACTTTTTTTAAACAACTGACAATCTCCTGAAAAGCTCGAACACAATGAATAATCAACGGTTTTCGATAAACTTGAGCCAGTTGAACCTGTCGATCAAAGACCTGCAGCTGCTGGATGAGGGGAATAGCAATATTTTTATCCAAACCGCATTCGCCTATCGCCAAAACTTGAGCCTGTTTTAATCCTCCTTTCATTAAGGCTAAAGCAAGTTCAGAAGTCCCGTCTATATACCATGGATGTAACCCTATGGAGCAATCTGTTTCAGTGATTTCTTCAGCATGATTCAATGCGATATTCTTCACCGAGAGAATCGCGCGCTCTTTGATCGGATAATTCCGATGAGTATGTAGATCGATATAAGGAACTTGTGGTACCAATGGGACAAAGGTCGAAAAAATACTTGAAGCAAAAAATATTCTCTACAAATTTAGTATAGTTTTATTCTTTCAACTTTGCATCTAAAGCTTCAAGGATGGCGGAAGCTTTCAAAAGGCATTCTTGATACTCCTGATCTGCAGCAGCCTGATTGGTAACTGCTCCACCAGTATGAAAGGAAAGGTACCGTTTTTGTTTATTATACAGCAGTGAGCGGATGACTACATTAAAATCGAACTCATCATGTACAGTGTCAAAGTATCCGATAGACCCTGCATAGATACCTCTCTTTCGAGCTTCAAGCTGATCGCAAATTTGCATAGCTGCAATTTTAGGAGCACCTGTCATCGAACCTGCAGGAAAGGTATTTCTAAATACATCCACATTGGCGACTTTTGGGTCTTGCATGCAGGTAATGGTAGAAATCATTTGATGCACTTGTTCGAAGGATTGAATCTCAAAAAGGCGAGTAGCCTCAACTGTTCCAGGAAGAGCACTTCGTGTCAAGTCATTACGCACCAAATCAACGATCATCACATTTTCCGCAATCTCCTTTTTTGACCTCAACATATCAGCTATAATCTGTCGGTCCTCTTCCGGGCTTGTTCCTCTTCTAGCTGTCCCTTTAATCGGTTGAGAAATCAGCTTTCCCTGCCTTTTCGCTAAAAATCGCTCCGGAGAAGCACACATGATAAAATGATGTCCTACTCTGAAGAATGAACTAAATGGGGTAGGTGATAGGCTATTTAATTGATGATAAACTTCGAGCGGCGAGATGTCGGCGTTCTCCGCATAAAATTCCTGACAAAGGTTAACTTCATAAATGTCTCCACGTTGAATATGCGCTTGCACATCTTCAAATGCTTTAACGTATTCACTTTTTGTCCAACGCGATTGTACTTGCACTACGATTGGAGCTGCTAAAGGAATCTTCGTATCGGAAATAGCTTGATAGATTTTAACTGGATCTTCAGCCTCTATATGCACTTGATTTGCCGTCCATCGGAGCGTAATCGCTGGCACGAAGAAATAAGTTTCCGGAAATTCGAGCTGATCCTTTCCCGTTGTCTGTAATTCCTCTATCTCATTCTTGAGGTCGTAGGATAGAAATCCAGGGATAAACTGAGATTGATGTAAATTCAAAAATGTATCGAGCTGATCAAATACATTTTCATTTGCACGGAAGGAGAATAATGCCTTGACAGCCAAAACTTGCTCATATCTTCCCCATTGATCGGACATCCCATTACTATTAAAGAAAGAAATTTCATCAAATTGCCCCGACCAATGCAGGGCTTTTTGATGAAATTTATCTTTAGAATCGAGAAGATCAAAACTTTCGATCCGCATAGTTTATTTTGATAAAGCTAATGTTTGTTTACGATCAGGACCTACCGATAGGATTGTGATAGGTACTTCAAGAGCTTTCTCTAAATAAGAAATGTAATTTTTTAATGCTTCAGGTATCTCCTGTTCAGACGTTATACCAGTCAAATCTTGTTTCCACCCATCAATTTCTTCCAAGATAGGTTCGGCTTGATGTGTGATGATTTCATAAGGCATATAATCAATCACTTCACCATTATATTTATAATGTGTACATGCATAAATTTTGTCGAAGGTATCCAAAACGTCGGCCTTCATCATAATCAAGTCTGTTACGCCATTAAGCATAATAGCATATTTCAAGGCAGGAATATCAATCCAACCTGTACGGCGAGCACGACCAGTAGTTGCTCCAAATTCATGACCTAATTGACGTAATTTTTCGCCAGTTTCATCGTGAAGTTCAGTAGGGAAGGGACCACCACCTACACGAGTCGCATAAGCTTTAAAGATACCATATACCTTGCCGATTTTATTTGGTGCAATACCTAGGCCTGTACAAGCTCCGGCTGTTGTGGTATTCGATGAAGTTACAAATGGATAAGAACCAAAATCAACATCCAACAGCGTACCTTGCGCGCCCTCAGCCAACACACGTTTGCCTTCTTTCAGATATTGATTCACCAAATGCTCTGAATCCACATGTGGGATAGATTTAATGAATTCGATAGCATCTAAAAATGCCTTCTCTTTTTCACTGAAATCAGGTATCTCACCATAGTGCGAAAGAATGCTTAGGTGTTTTTCTTTCAACTTTTGGTAACGCTCTTGAAAATCCGGAAGTGTCGTATCACCTACACGTAAACCATTTCTACCGGTTTTATCCATGTAAGTTGGACCGATACCTTTCAAAGTGGATCCAATTTTTCCTGCACCCATTTTTGATTCTGAGGCAGCATCCAATAATTGGTGTGTAGGCAGGATAAGGTGTGCTTTTCGCGCTAAAACTAAATTGCCTTTACCCACCGGATCAAAACCAGCTGTCTTCAGGTTGTCTAACTCTCTTTTTAAGATAATCGGATCGATAACGACACCATTACCAATAAGATTTAGTGTACCTTCATTGAAGATACCAGATGGAATTGTGTTGAGTACGAATTTCTTGTTATCGAATTCCAACGTGTGTCCGGCGTTAGGGCCGCCTTGGAAACGAGCGATTAAATCGTATTTTGGACAAAATACGTCTACGATTTTACCTTTACCCTCGTCACCCCATTGTAAGCCCAAAAGCACATCAACTTGCATAGCTTTTAAAGTATAGTAATTAAAATGTTATTAATAAAAATAGACTCTATTTAAAAATAAAATGTTCAGGAATTTTCCCCTGAACATTCCTGAACAAATGTACTATTATATTTAAGAAAATATAAGATTAATTTGAAATAGCTTCGTGAGCGACGGTCTCTTCTTTTTTGTTCTTAAGTTGACAGTCTTGACATACACCATACAAATTGAGTGAGTGGTGCTTAATATCAAATTTTAAAAGATCTCCCATGAGACTCTGAATTTGGTTGATACGTGGATCACAGAATTCAACAACCTTATTACATTCAATACAGATCACGTGATCGTGTTGTTTGAACCCATATGACTTCTCAAATTGTGCCATGTTCCTTCCAAACTGGTGTTTTGTAACCAAGTCACAAGAGACCAAAAGTTCTAGGGTATTATAAACTGTAGCACGACTGACACGATATTTCTTGTTCTTCATATGGATATACAAAGACTCTACATCAAAGTGATCAGTACGTGAATAAATCTCTTCCAAAATCGCATAGCGCTCTGGTGTTTTTCTTAGATTTTTATTTTCTAAGTAGGCTTCAAAGATTTTTTTTACAGTTGCAAAATTTTCAGCTTGATTCATAGTAAAAATATTCTTGTACAAATTTACCAATTAAGATTGATATTTCCTCTATTAAAAATAGTGCTTAATAGTAGTCGCCTTAGCGTAATTTTCAATCCAACGGTTGGCTACTAATTTTCCGATTCATATCGATTGACACCTGTTATCCCCCTGACTTGCTTTAAATTTCTCATCAAACTTTCAAGCTGAGCAGTATCATTTACATACACCATAATATTACCATCAAAAATACCTTCGTTACTTGAAATTGATAAGGATCGAATATTAACAGCAAATTCTTGAGAAATAACAGTTGTAAGTTTATTTACTAATCCTACATCATCTATGCCAACGATATGTAAACCTGTCAAAAATGCAGAATCCTTTGTAGAAGCCCAGCGTGCTTTTAAAATTCTATAGCCATAATTTGCCATCAGCTTGGAGGCATTTGGACAGCTCGTACGGTGAATTTTTATACCATCATTAACTGTCAAAAAACCGAAGACATCATCACCAGGAATAGGATTACAACAGGGTGCTAAAGTATAATCAACCTTCTGCATATCATCGCCGATCAAGATCGTGTCGAATTCTTTCTTATTTATCTTTTCAACTAGCCCACCTATATGGGTATTAAATTGATTTCCTGATGAAGAACTTACATTAATTTCAACCGCTTTCTCATGCGCAACATATTCTCTCAGTTGCCTGATATCAACAATGCCCTTGGCAACATTATAGAAAAGGTCCTGCGAACTGGGATATTTTAAAAAGTTGGCAATTTTGTTAATATTATCCGTATTGTAAGTAACTTTTAGCGATTTCAACTTACGTTCCAAAATTTCTTTCCCATCTTCCGCTACTCTTCTCTTTTCTTCTTTTAGAGAAGATCTGATTTTGGATTTGGCTTTCGCAGTCACAACAAAATTCAACCAATCCTCTTTAGGTGACTGCTTGCTTGATGTAATAATCTCTACCTGATCTCCATTTTGCAAAATATGGCTTAAAGGAACAAGTTTGTGATTTACTTTGGCGCCAATACAACTTGCACCGATATCAGAGTGAATCTCAAAGGCAAAATCTAAAGCAGTGGCATTGTTGGGGAGTTGAATCAGTGTTCCTTTGGGGGTGAATATAAAAATCTCATCGGAGAAGAGATTCATCTTAAAATCATCCACAAAATCCATCGCATTCTGATCTGGACTGCTTAAGACGTCACGTACTTTTTTGATCCATTGATCCAAGCCAGAATCTGAATTTGATTCTTTGTACTTCCAATGTGCTGCAAATCCTTTTTCGGCAATTTCATTCATCCGTTTGGTTCGAATCTGAACTTCTACCCATTGCCCTTTAGGCCCCATCACCGTAGTGTGTAAGGACTCATAACCATTTCCTTTCGGAGAGGAGATCCAATCCCGAAGACGGTCGGGGTTAGGACGGTACAAATCAGTGACAATAGAATAAACTTTCCAACATTCTGTCTTTTCTTTCTCATCCACAGCATCTATTACAATACGTATAGCAAACAAATCATAAACCTCCTCAAAAGGAATCGATTTTTTTCGCATCTTATTCCAAATAGAATGGATTGATTTAGGTCGCCCAAATACGGACGCCTTAATACCCTGTTCCTCCAATATCTCTTTGATTGGACCAATAAAATCGCCTATAAATTTTTCACGCTCAGCTTTTTTCTCATTCAGTTTTCTAGCGATAAATTTATAGGTATCCGGATCAGTAAATTTCATCGAGAGATCTTCCAATTCGGATTTTATCGCATACAGCCCAAGACGATGTGCCAATGGCGCATAAAGGTAGCTTGTCTCTGAAGCAATTTTCAGCTGCTTATCCCTGGCCATAAATTCCATGGTGCGCATATTGTGGAGCCTATCTGCCAATTTAATGAGAATTACACGAACATCGTCGGCCAATGTGAGCAACATTTTCCTAAAGTTCTCCGCTTGCATAGAGCTGTTTGGATCGAAAATTCCTGAAATTTTGGTAAGCCCATCGATAATTCGGCGAACTTTCTTACCAAACATTTCTTCAATTTCATCCAGAGTAACATTGGTATCTTCAACTACATCATGGAGCAAGGCGCATACAATAGATGTCGTCCCTAAGCCAATCTCTTCAGCAGCAATTTGGGCAACAGCAATTGGGTGATAGATGTAAGGCTCCCCTGATTTACGTCGCATCTCTTTATGACTATCCAACGCCAAATCAAATGCCTTGCGGATCTCTTGCTTGTCCCCGCGTTGTAAAGTTGGTTTACAGGCGCGTAACAATGCTCGGTAACGTTTCCTTATCTCTTTGTTTTCTGCTTCAATATCAATCACATAATCTTTCATAAACGTTGCAGGTAAATGATGTTTTTTGAGTAAATTTGTGTAATTTAGTTATTGTATTCTTGAATACTAATTTTCAAGCTAACTATTTTGTAATAAATCTACCAAAATATTATAGCATTGACAAATTAAAAAGCGTTATATAATTGCCCAAATGAAGACGATATTATTTTGTTTGCTATTCCTCACAGCGACTCTGTCCGGATGGGCGCAGTCTCAATCACTCACTCTTCCTTTGTATGGAGAGGGGGCACAGGAGACCGTAAACAGTTATATGACAACAACCTTGGCAAACGGAGAGGTATTACCCTGGTTTCCGATTCCACAGGTCACTGTTGTGGCCAAAAGGACCTGGTCAAGTGAAGAAGCACGAAGAGAATATCTCCGCTTTAGAAGAAATGTCCTCAAGGTTCTTCCTTATGCAATCTATGCGCAAAAAAGATATGATCAACTTGACAGAGACCTAGCGCTGACTTCGGACAAGAAGGAACATAAAGCATTGGTTGAAAAATGTGAAAGTGACGTAAAACAGATGTTTGACCGAGAAATCAAAAATATGACTATTTCCCAAGGCAAAATACTCATTAAATTGATCGATCGTTATACAGGACATACCGGCTATGAAATGGTAAAGGAAATGAAGGGTGGGATTTCCGCTTTTTTTTATCAGGGAGTCGCGAAAATATTCGGTCACAACCTAAAGTCAACTTATGACCCAAAAGAAGACTTTGCCATTGAAAATATCATTAGGGAATTTGAGAAATCGAGACCCCAACCTGTCATGTGACCAATCAAACTAAAACCAGATGAAAACAGTATACGACTTTGACGCACTTCAGTTTAATGGTAAAAAAAAATCTCTCGCTGATTTTGAAGGTAAAGTTTTACTCATCGTCAATACTGCTAGTCAATGCCTCTTTACCAGACAATTTAAATCGCTCGAAAAACTCTACCAAAGATATAAAGACCAAGGTTTCGAAATCCTGGCATTTCCGGCAAATAATTTTCGTAACCAGGAACCATTAACCGGTGGTACGCTAGAGACATTCTGCCGGATCAATCAACAGGTGAGTTTCCCTATTTTTAAGCGTAGCCACGTTATCGGCGAATACACAACACCCTTATACAGTTTTCTTTCAAGCAAAGATCAGAATGGACATATTAACAGTAAACCTTCCTGGAATTTTCACAAATACCTGATAAACAAAAAAGGAGAGGTCATTGATTTCTATTATCCGACTACTTCGCCATTATCAAGTAAAATTTGCCGCAATATCGAGCGTCTTTTACAAGAGTAACCCATAAACTGCTTACCTTTGCCGCGGCTTTCACAACGTCAATTTAATCGTATATCGACTCAGGAACAATAGTATATTGAAGCTGTCTATAGCATCTCAGTAAAATTGTTCGTTGATTAAATGGAATGATTTGTCATTGAAGAGCCAAATAAAAAGAGAGATATCATATGTTAAAATTAGATCTACTTATCATTGCTGTACATCCTGATGATGCTGAATTAGGCGCAGGTGGAGTAATGGCAAAATATGTTGCTGAAGGAAAAAAGGTTGGAATTGTTGATTTGACTCAAGGCGAGCTTGGCACACGCGGCACAGCAGAAACCAGGGCTCAGGAAGCGAAAGATGCTGCCGAAATCCTAGGACTGGCCGCTAGAGAGAACCTGGGCTTAAGAGATGGTTTTTTTGAAAATGCCGAAAGAGAGAAAATGGCAGTAATAAGAGCTATCCGCAAATATCAACCCGAAATTATTATTACAAATGCCATCACAGACCGCCACCCGGACCATGGAAGAGCGGGGCAGATGGTCAGTGAAGCTTGCTTTCTTGCTGGCTTGAGAAGAGTGGAAACTTTTGATCAGGACAATGTTCCTCAGGAGGCCCACCGCCCCCGATTGGTACTGCAATTTGTACAGGATTATTATATAAAACCAGATGTTGTTATCGATATAACAGATTATTACCATGTTAAAGAAAAATCCGTTTTAGCCTATAAAACTCAATTTTACACAGGAGAAAACGTAAATCCTGATGAACCACAAACCTACATTTCCAATCCGGATTTCATGGAATCAACTGCTGCCAGAGCCCGAGAATTTGGACGATATATCCAAGCGAAATATGCTGAAGGATTTACTTCCAAGAAGATACTTGGCGTTGATGATTTATTCCACCTGAAGTAGGAAATAGAGTCTATCTGATACCATGATAAAATAAATGCGGGAGTATTCCTATTTTAAACCTGAATGCTCCCGCATAATTTCTTAAACGAAGTTACGGACTGATTTGATGGAAACAATATCGGTCATATGCTGATTTTGCTAATGTTTATCCCAACAAAGCAATCGTCTTCACAATTATAGGGAAGATATCCCACAGTAGAAATTAAGCCTTTGGCTTATTCTTTTTATCAGCCAATCCTTATTGCTTTCTCATAAACTTCATCCAGCGTAGATACTTCTTAACCTTCTAGGAAATAAATCCCTTTACATACTGTTTTGTGATTTCATTCTGCGGATTCAATAAAACCTGTTCCGTCGGTCCAAACTCAAGAATTTCTCCACCATAGACAAACAGAATATAGTCAGACACCCGTCTTGCCTGCCGTAAAATATGCGTTACCAATACGATGGTATAATCTTTCTTCAATTCAATTAGTAATTCCTCAATTTTAGCAGTTGAAAGCGGATCTAACGCTGATGTCGATTCATCTCCAAGTATAATCTCAGGTTCTACAGCCAAACCTCTTGCAAGACAAAGCCTTTGCTGCTGACCGATGGACAATCCGCTAGCGGAATGTCCGAGACGGTCCTTGACTTCGTCCCATAACGCCACATTTCGCAATTGCGTTTCCACAATTCTGTCCAACTCCTTTTTGCTTCGAGTACCATGTATGCGAGGACCGTAAGCCACATTATCATAGATCGACATTGGTAAAGGATAAGGTTTTTGGGATAAAAGTCCCATTTTCTTACGGATATGTGTTACTTCAGCATTTCTACCATAAATATCCTCACCATTAACAAGTACAGATCCCGTTATTTCAACCCCCTTGGTATCATCTACTAATCTATTGAGTGTCTTTAAAAGCGTCGTCTTTCCGCAACCTGAAGGACCAATAATCGAAGTTACACTATTGTTAGGAAGGGCGAGATTAATATTTTTAAGTATATGTCGGCCGTCAATATAGACATTAAGATCCTTGATTTCAATGTGGGGATTGCTCAAAGGACTTATTATCGACGATTTTTTTGTTTCGATTGAAGGATATGAGTGCATACTACAATAATTAAAATAATGATTGTTAAAACTAAAGCTGAAGCATAAGCGCGCCCCTGAACTTCAGGAATAGGACTACTTAGCTGAAAAAAAATGGACAATGGCAACGTTGCCGCTGGTTCATCAATATATTTTGGAAGATTGTCACTAAAACCTGTTGTCAATAAAACGCCCGCAACATCACCAATAGCACGCCCAAAAGCAAGCAAAATCGCGGTAAGAAGCCCTGATCGGATGCTTCTTAGCATGACCTTAGCCAATTCCCAGCGTGTGGTCCCAAGGGAAAGAGTGACATTCTTTAAATCGTCAGGAATTGTTTTTATCAATTCATCAACCGTGCGAACCACAATTGGAATGGTTAACAGTGTCACTGTAATAATTCCCCCCAATAACGAAGCTCGAATACCTAAATAAACCATAATACCAAAACCAACCGCTCCATAAACAATAGAAGGAACACCATACAAGACATCAAACAACAATTTAGCAAGCTGTGTCACTTTTGATTTCGCCCCCAAATAAACGTTAAGGTACAACGAAATCGGAATACCTATAATTGCGGACAAGGCTGTCGCTACACCTGCTAGATAGAGGGAGCCCAAGATTGCGTTCAAAATCCCACCTTCCTTTCCAATATAAAATCCACCTTTTGGCAACTGGCTAACCATCTCCCAACTGAGATAAGGAAGCCCTTTATACAAGATGGTTCCTACGATAAAAAACAAGGAAGCAGTCACGGTTATCCCAGAGAGATGCATAAAACCTTTCGCTACTTTTTCACTCAATAACCGTCTTTTCGTATTATCCATGCTGAGCTCCTTCCAGTCGTCTCAATATAAGACGAGATATTAAATTAAAAACAAATATGATCACAAACAGCAACAACGCAGAGAACATTAACGCAGATTCATAAAGTGGAATTGACATCATTTCCCCGAAATTATTGGCTATTAATGCTGGAATTGGGTATCCGGCATCAAATACCGAAGTAGGGACTTTTGCAACGTTGCCACAGACCATCAACACCGCTATTGTTTCACCAAATGCCCTCGATGTTGACAAAACAATTGCAGCAACAATGCCAGGTCTAGCCTTCTTCAGAATAACATGCTTAATGGTATCCCATTTTGTTGCACCTAAAGATAGCGAAGCCGCTTTTAGCTCATAAGGTATCGTTTGCAGCACCTCCACCATAATGGAAATCATAATGGGAAAGATCATCACTGCCAATACAATTCCACCGGCAAGCACTGAATAACCCGATGTAACAACCCCAAAGATGGGAGCGATATACAGCTGAATTAAAGGTACAATAAACAATACCCCCCAAACACCATACAGAACCGGCGGTATCGCTGCTAAAATATTGACCAACGGAAACATCATATTTTTTAAGGCATCCGAAGCATATTCAGTCAAATAAACCGCAGTCAGTATACAAAGCGGAATCGCAATAATAAGAGAAATCAAGGTAACAGCAAGCGTACCTGCAATAAAAGGCAAAAAGCCAAACGATCCTTTCATTGGTGACCAAACCTTGTCGGTCAACAGTTGAAAGATATTACTGTATTCAAATAACGGAATCGATTTTATAGTTAAACCAATCGCAATAATCACCACAACTGAAAGTGAAATCAGTAGCAGGAGCAAGGTGGATCGCTTGACCAGAGAATCTTTAACGAGACGAGTATTTAGCATGCTATAACTTATTAAGTTCTTCTTTTATCAATGTTTCATTTAGTGGGACATAACCATTCTCAAGGAGTTGCGATTGCGCCTGTTTTTGAAGCACAAAAGAAATAAATTCTTTCAAGAGAAGGGATTCGGTCTTATTGCGCGTTACAAAAGTTAGTTCTCTTGAGGGGGGAGCTGGGTATTTTCCTGTAGCGACGGCCTCTGTCAAATTAGATAGAGTGCCATAAAACTGCTCATCATCCTCAATGTGCCCATTTTTATTGAGATCCAAAGGAACAACCGCAATACGATCAAACACGTTATTGGTTTTCAGATTATAGACGTAGTTAATGTTATTGAATCCAATCCCGTGAGTATCATCTTTAATGGCCTGAGCAATCCCAGGGTCACCAAAAATGCCAATACCTTGCAGATCCTCCTGCTTATGACCAAAAAATTTAGCCCATGTTTCAGCTGCTCCGGCAGCATCCGAACGTACATAAACGTTGATAGGATCCGCCGTAAACTGAGGATCAATTTCTTTCCAGGTCTTAAACTTTCTATTTACAAAAATATTCAGCAATTCTTCGCGGCTCAGACCACGCTTCAAAATAGCGGAATAATTAGGGTTACCGGGATTAATCGTACAGATAACAGCGTCTTTAGCAACAATAACTGGAACAGCCCCTTTTTTTATTTCCTGCTCGTGTAGGTCTCTCGACACCATTCCAATATCAACCATACCTGTCAGAACATCGGCGATTCCTTTTCCAGCACCTCCCGCTGAAATATTGAAACGAACATTAGGGTGTATTTTTTTAAAATCTTCACTCCAAACTACAGCTAAAGGATAAAGGGCAAAGGCACCGGACAAAGAAATATTACCTTCAAAACCATGTTCCTTACTATAACCATTTTTGACTTTTCGCGCACAGGAAGTCATTTTAAATACGATTACATAGCTTAAAATCAAGATTATAAAAAACTTTCTCATCATTACACCTAAAAGTCTACAGGTTTTATATATTAAATTTTATAGGGCAAATATATATTAATTTGGTAGATATTATAGAATATTAAAAAAATATTTTTACATTTGACATCGAGAAAAGAATACTAAATCAATAGATTTTATTTGTTATATGCAAAGCTTCCGCACAGAATTAGAAAATCCTATCGTGGAGAAGGAAATTATCGAACTTGAAAAAAAGATTCGATTGTTCCACGAGGGCAAAATTGCCGACGAAAAATTTAGATCGTTGCGTTTGGCTAGGGGGGTATATGGACAAAGACAACCTGGAGTTCAAATGGTTCGTATAAAGCTTCCGTTTGGAAAGGTTACGTTTAAGCAATTGAACAAAATTGCAGCAATATCAGACGAATACGCAAGCCGTAATCTGCACCTGACCACACGTCAAGATATACAGATTCATTACGTTAGTCTTGACCGTACACCAGAACTTTGGTCCAAATTGGCTGAAGACGATATTACATTACGCGAAGCTTGTGGAAATACAGTCCGTAATGTCACCGCTTCTCCAAGTTCGGGAATCGATCCAAAGGAGCCATTTGATGTTTCGCCATATGCTCAGGCGACCTTTGAATATTTTTTGCGCAATCCAGTATGTGCGGAAATGGGACGAAAATTCAAAATGTCATTTTCTGCCAGTGATGAAGACACTGCGTTTTCCTATATTCATGACCTTGGTTTTATTCCAAAACTAAAAATTGTTGATGGTGTGGAAGTTCGTGGTTTTAAAGTGTTATTGGGTGGGGGATTGGGATCTCAGCCTTTCTTAGCATCAGTGACAAGCGAGTTTTTACCAGAAGATGAATTGATCCCTTATATCGAAGCGACACTTCGTGTCTTTGATCGTTATGGTGAAAGAAATAACCGAAATAAAGCTCGATTCAAATACCTTATTCAGAAACTAGGGTTAGAGGAAGTGCTAAGTTTAATTGAAGCCGAGAAAATCGCCACGAAGGTGAAAAGCTATCCGATCGACCGAACCAAAATCGAACAGCCAATACCACCGGACGACAATCAGCTATCAACGATTAACCTAGATAGTGATCTAAATTATCAAGTTTGGAAGGGCACCAATACATTCGAACAAAAACAAAAAGGATATTACGGTGTCTATGTGCGGGTATCCACCGGTGATATAGGTACAGATAAAGCACGCGCGTTGGTCGCAGGTTTGAAGGATTTGGTCGCGGACGATATCCGTATCACACAAAACCAAAGCCTACTGCTAAAATACGCAACAGAGAAGTCACTGCCACATATTTATCAACTACTTAAATCGTTGGATCTAGCGCAGGTAGGTTTTGGTAGTACTGCTGATGTAACAACTTGCCCTGGTACGGATACCTGTAATCTAGGCATTTCAAACAGTACTGAAATGGCGCGGGTTATCGAATCTTATATCGCCGAATTTCATCAGGATTTTGTCTTTAATCGGGATTTAAAAATCAAAATTTCGGGTTGTATGAATTCTTGTGGCCAACATGGTCTGGCACATATCGGCTTTCATGGTAGCTCGGTTAAAGCGGAGGGCAAAGTGGTCCCTGCAGCCCAAGTTATGCTTGGTGGCGGGACAATTGGTAATGGTGAAGGACGTGTTGCCGAGCGTATTATTAAAGTGCCGACAAAAAGAGTCTTGCATGTTGTAGAATGGGTGCTGAATGATTATAAAAAAAATGCGGAAGCAAATGAAAACTTCCATGCTTACTACGACAGACAAAGTAAAAATTACTTTTATAATCTTTTAAAGCCTCTATCGGATTTGACCAATCTTGCTGAGGACGAATTTGTCGACTGGGGACATGAAGGAACTTTCCAAACGGCAATCGGAGTTGGCGAGTGTGCAGGCGTGGTGATTGACTTGGTTGCTACGTTGATCTATGAGGCGGAAGAGAAATTACAATGGGCAAATGAAACATTTCGGGAATCCAAATTCTCGGATGCGATTTATCATGCTTATAATGCCTTTGTACAAGCAGCAAAAGCCCTACTATTGGATAAAGGGATTAGCGCCAGCACGCAAAATATTGTAATCAACGAATTCCAAACACATTTCGTGGAAACAGGTGAATATAATTTTGAACAAACGTTTCCAGAATTAGTTCTACAGATTAGTAAAAATGAACCAACGGAGCATTTTGCAATCAACTACCTTCAGGAAGCAACGAAGTTTATCAATGAAGTCTATCAACGGAAAAATTTAAAACCAGTATTGGTATAGGAGGGAATAGGTATGTCAATAAAAGCAAAAGTAACATTGGTAGGAGCAGGCCCTGGTGATCCGGATCTGATCAGCCTAAAAGGCATCAAAGCAATAGAAAAAGCAGATGTCATTTTATACGACGCCTTGGTGAATGATGAACTACTGGATTATGCACAGGCTGAATGCATCAAAATATATGTTGGAAAACGAGCCGAACAACTCTCTACTTCACAGGATGAAATCAATCGCCTTTTGGTGGATTATGCCTTAAACTATGGCCATGTTGTACGTCTAAAAGGTGGTGATCCCTTTGTTTTTGGCCGTGGTGGCGAAGAAATTGACTACGTACAGCAATATGGTATTGAAACTACCGTTGTGCCAGGTATTTCCTCCGCAATTGGACTTACCGGACTACAGCAACTTCCATTAACTTACCGGGGAATCAGTGAGAGCTTTTGGGTCATCACAGGCTCCAAATCGGACGGTTCACTTTCAACAGATCTTTATCTGGCGGCAGAATCCAAGGCCACTGTCGTTGTCTTGATGGGATACGGAAAATTGGCAGAGATCGTGGAAATCTACCGCCAAAGAAATCTTCATAATTTACCAATAGCCTTGATTCAAAATGGTTCATTGCCTAATGAAAAAGTTGTACTAGGTACTATCGATAATATTCTTGACGAATCAACAGAGAAAAGGGTCGGTGTCCCAGCGATTATTGTAATCGGCGAGGTCGTTGCCAAGCATCGTTCATTCCAACACATTAAAGAAAAAGCTTTAGCTTTATAGATATGAACCAGCTATTTCCAATATTCGTCAAATTGAATCAAATTGACACCTTACTTGTTGGAGGCGGGAAAGTTGCATTGGAAAAATTTCAAGCTTTAATTTCCAATGATGAGGGATTAAAACTGACCATTGTGACTCGGGAAATCATCCCGGAATTTAAGGAGCTATTACAAAATTACACACAAATTCAGCTCCACATGCGTCCGTTTAGACCAGACGACCTTACGGACAAACAACTTGTTATTGCAGCAACCAATAACATGGAGCTCAACGAGCAGCTGCGTAATTTAACAGGGCAAAATAACATACTGTTTAATGCCGCGGACAAACCCGAATTATGCGACTTCTACCTGGGGTCCATCGTAAAGAAAGGCGACTTGAAAATAGCTATTTCCACCAATGGCAAATCACCGACGATTGCCAAAAGGGTGAAGGAACTATTAAATGACTTGTTACCTGAGGAAATTGACGAAACACTATCACTCATGAGTGCTTATCGAGAGCAGCTTCGAGGAGATTTTGAATACAAAGTAAAGCAGTTGAACGAGCATACCAAAAATATATTACGTTATGAACGTTAAGGAAATTAAAGAAATTATTGGCGAAAAAAAAGGAGTGGAGCTCTTACAAACAATAGCCTCACTATTTCCTAATGAGGTAGTTTTTTCAACCTCTTTCGGTATTGAGGATCAAGTAATCACGGAATGGATCGGTAAAAATAATATTAATATCGACATATTCACACTGGATACTGGAAGACTGTTCAAAGAAACCTATTCCCTGTGGAGCCGCACCTTGGAGCGTTATCAGTTGCGTATTAAGACATATACTGCGGATACAACATTGTTGGAAGATTTTATCAGCAGAAAAGGTCCAAACTCCTTTTATGAGTCGGTTGAGAATCGGAAGGAATGTTGTAGGATAAGGAAAATTGAACCTTTACAACGCGCGATTAAAGGGAAAAAAATTTGGGTAACGGGCATCCGATCAGATCAATCCATCAATCGCCACGACATGGACTTTATCGAATACGATGAAACGAACCAAATCATCAAAATCCATCCTTTATTTGACTGGACTTTTGAGGAAGTTAAAAATTATTGTAAAGAGCAATATATCCCGTACAATGTGCTACACGACAAGGGTTTCCCAAGTATCGGTTGTCAACCTTGTACAAGAGCAATACAAGAAGGAGAGGACTTCCGCGCTGGTAGATGGTGGTGGGAAGATCAAAGTAAAAAAGAATGTGGTTTGCACGCCGTTAAATCATAAAATAGCGAAGTAGAAACCCAAATTCATTAAAATCAAATTTTATTATTTCAGAGAATGGACTATTTAGATCATTTAGAAGCGGAAGCAATATATATTTTAAGGGAGGTAGCCGGACAATTTGAAAAACCAGCGCTATTATTCTCTGGTGGTAAGGACTCCATTACACTTGTTCACCTAGCAAAAAAAGCATTTAGACCTGGTAAATTTCCTTTTCCACTAGTTCATATTGACACTGGTCACAATTTTCCCGAGACAATTACGTTCAGGGATTCATTGATTGAAGACATAGGAGAAAAACTTATCGTTGGTTATGTTCAAGACAGCATTGATCAAGGAAAAGTCGTTGAGCAAAAAGGAAAAAATGCAAGTCGGAACGCCTTGCAAACAGTTACCTTACTCGATACAATCGCAAAACATGGTTTTGATGCCTGTATCGGTGGCGCACGTCGGGACGAAGAAAAAGCGCGTGCTAAGGAAAGAATCTTCTCCGTGCGTGATGAATTTGGACAATGGGATCCGAAACGCCAAAGACCTGAGCTGTGGAGCATCTTTAATGGCAAAATAAACAAAGGCGAAAATGTACGGGTGTTTCCTATTTCAAACTGGACCGAGCTCGATGTTTGGAACTATATTAAACGTGAACAGATTGCATTGCCATCGATTTATTTCAGCCATGAACGGGATGTTATTACCCGCAATGGGCAACTGATGGCTGCTGCCTCATTCTTAAATATCGATGCAGATGATATCATAGAACGCAAATCTGTACGTTTCAGAACTGTAGGCGACATGACTTGTACAGCAGCTGTAGATTCAACAGCAACGGAGTTAGATGATATTATCGCCGAAATCAAGGCCTCAACGGTAAGTGAACGTGGCGCTAGAATGGACGATAAGGTATCGGAAGCAGCCATGGAAGAACGTAAAAAACAAGGATACTTTTAATTCAAATCAAATACCTGATATTGACAACAATGAATATATTGAAATTTATAACGGCCGGTTCTGTAGATGATGGTAAAAGTACCTTGATTGGCCGATTACTATATGATACAAACTCCATTTTGGACGACCAATTGGAAGCTATACAGCGTGCCAACCGGAAAAATGACGATGGGACGGTAGACTTGGCCATATTGACTGATGGACTTAAAGCTGAACGTGAACAAGGCATAACAATTGATGTAGCCTATAAATATTTCCAGACTGAACACCGAAAATATATTATAGCCGATGCTCCAGGACATATCCAATACACCAGAAACATGGTAACTGGAGCTTCCAATTCAGATCTCATAATCATTCTGGTTGATGCACGCAAAGGCGTAATAGAGCAAACAAAACGTCATTCTTTCATAGCCAAATTATTGGCCATGAAACAAGTCTTGGTCTGCATAAACAAGATGGATATGGTCGATTATAGCGCTTCTGTTTTCGAACAGATCAAGGCTGATTATTTAACTTTAGCTAACAATCTCGGACTTAAGGATATTGATTTCATACCTGTTTCAGCCTTAAAAGGAGACAATATTGTCCATAAGTCAGAAAGAATGAGCTGGTATGCAGGCGAATCTTTATTGGATTACCTGGAAAATGTAGAAATTCACGAACAGGAAGTAGCCAGTTGGAGGTTTCCCGTCCAATGGGTTGTAAGACCACAAACCGATGATTTACACGACTATAGAGGCTATGCAGGCCGAGTACTAGGAGAGGGGCTGACGGTTGGTGACCAGGTTATTGTTTATCCAGCAGAAACATATAGCACAATTCAAGCGATTGAATTAAACGGGCAACAACTTCAACGGGCTGAAAACGGACAATCTGTCATTGTACACCTCAGTGACGATGTCGACATTAGTCGCGGCGATACCATTGCAAGTGTAGAACAGCCGCCAAAGTTTGAGCGCAATATTCAAGCAAACTTATGTTGGTTCGACAATAAGCCTTTGGATACTTCGCAAGTTTATCTTGTCCAAAGCCACAGTAAATTAACCAAGGTTAAGATTGTAGATGTGTTATACAAATTTGATATCAATACACAGGAAAAAATATATAATGATCCAATCAAACTAAATGATATTGGTCGAATAGCCATTAAGTCCGCTGAGAATCTAGTATTTGATCTACAGCAGGAAAATCCGGCAAATTCTCAAGCGATTGTTATTGATCCACGGACAAATCTAACCGTTGGTGCTTTAATGATTCAGGCAATCGATTAATATTTTTTTAAACGTAAATATTCAACCTAAATATTATTCAAGGAACTCAGGCATTGTTTGGGTTCCTTTTTTTTATGAAGTTGAACTTATACACCACAGAATCTATTTTAAAGAACCAAGCTTAAAGATCAACTGTATAGAGAGGGCACACTCGGATATTTACTATTTAACATAATATAAATTATAATCACCAAATATATAAAGAAAATAGGGGTCATCTACATTTATCAAATAGTCAGAAAAAAGAGCTAAACATTAAATATTCATCAATTGTAATGAGTATTCATAGCTATTTTATCAAAAACGAAAATGATTCTATCTTTTAGATTTAGTTTCGAATAAAATACTGTTAAATGGTCATTATGCCTTCATTTCGCTATTGATTAGTCTGTTTGAAATAATTTTAAAAAATATGAAATTTCATTAAAAAAGACCAATAATTGTAAATAATTAACAAATATTGGTTTTTTATTAAAAATTATATAAATTAGTGCCAGCCAAAGGGAAATTTTACTAATTAAAACATGTCAAAAAACTTTAACGAGTTCATTTCAATCGTTGAGAAACGCAATCCAAATGAACCAGAATTCTTACAAGCTGTAAAAGAAGTTACTGAGGATTTATTTCCTTATATTACTGAAAATCATCCTGAATTTTTCGACCAAAAAATTCTCGAAAGACTTACTGAACCTGAACGTATTATATCTTTTCGCGTAACTTGGTTGGATGATAATCACCAAGTACAGGTAAATCGTGGTTATCGTGTTCAAATGAACAGTTCAATCGGTCCATATAAAGGTGGCCTTCGCTTCGCTCCTTCTGTCAACCAAAGTATTTTAAAATTCCTCGCTTTTGAACAAGTATTTAAAAATAGCTTAACAGGACTACCAATTGGTGGTGGTAAAGGAGGTTCTGATTTTGACCCTAAAGGTAAATCAGATAATGAAATTATGCGTTTTTGTCAAAGCTTTATGACAGAACTTTATCGTCATATTGGCGCAGATACAGATGTTCCTGCAGGAGATATCGGAGTTGGGGGACGCGAAATAGGCTTTTTATTCGGTCAATTTAAACGACTTCAAAACAATTTTACAGGGGTTCTAACGGGCAAAGGTGAATTATGGGGTGGATCATATATTCGTCCTGAAGCTACCGGCTATGGGCTCCTATATTTTGTTGACTGCATATTCAGATATCAAGGAAAATCTTTACAAGGTAAAGTAGCTACAGTATCTGGTGCTGGCAACGTAGCCTTTTACGCTGTTGAAAAGGCTGTTCAACTTGGCGCCAAAGTAATTACTGTATCAAATAGCTTGGGCACACTTTACGATCCTGATGGTTTTAATGCTGAAAAAATGGCATTTGGGGCTACTTTGGGAAGAAACCTCGATCAATATCCTGCTCGCTATCCAAACGCCAAATTCTTACCTGGTCAAAAGCCATGGCAATTTAAATGTGATATCGCTCTGCCATGTGCAACACAAAATGAATTAGAAGAATCGGATGCTAAAGCGCTTGTAGCAAATGGTTGTATCTGCGTAGCTGAGGGTGCAAATATGCCTTCTACTGCAGAAGCTATTAAAGTTTTTCTAGATGCAAAAATCAGTTTTGCACCTGGCAAAGCTGCGAATGCTGGTGGTGTTGCTGTCAGCGGCTTGGAAATGTCTCAAAACTCAATCCGTACACAATGGTGTACAGAAGAAGTTGACAATCGCTTAAAAACCATTATGGAAAGCATTCACGAAACTTGCTTGAAATATGGCCAAGACAGTGGATTCGTTAATTATCTGAAAGGTGCCAATATTGGTGGTTTTATAAAAGTCGCTAACGCGATGAAAGCACAAGGTATCGTATAACACGCCTTTTTCTAATCATATCATAATCCTGAGCGCTCAAATGCATTGCATTTGGGCGTTTTTTTATACTTTTATGCTAATTTTAAAAAACACAAAATTTAAATGAGATTAATAGCTGAACTCCCCCATCCCGATTGCAAGATTTCAATCTTTGGTATGAATCAAAAATTCATTATTAAATTTGAACAAGGAAACTTAGAACAATCTTATAAAATTGCAGAAATGGATATAATTGGAGGTGTAAATGGGGTCTTTGATTTACTTGACGAAGAATTTCTGAAGAGTGTGATCGATCAATTCGCATTGATGCGCCAATCTTTTAATAGTGCTTATAGTAGATACGAATAAAAAATCCATGCTGAACTATATATATTTTGTGGCATTTTGGGCCTGTCAAATTATTTCATCTATCCTGTTTAAACTTGGCGGGATACATCCAAAGTATAAATGGACAACTTTAATTATAGGAAACATTATTCTTTTATCAGCAAGTTGGTTTCTTGTGCAGTTATTTAAGAACGTCTCTCAACCTATCGTAATAGCCTTATGTTCTGGTGGCACATTTCTGACTGTCCAATTGGCGATGGCGCTATATTTTAAAAGTTCATTGAGCTGGCAGCAGGTACTGGGTATGTTTGTCATCATTTCAGGTATGGTTTTGATTACTTTCGGAGGTAAAGAAACGACTTAAGCTACAATGAGGTTAGTTATAGATGTGTTTATTTGTTATAATAAAACTCATCTATAACTAATGAACCTGCCAATTGTTGGTTAAAACGATCTAAATCGGTCATTTTCCCAGAAATATCATACATTACTTCTAACTTACCACTAATCTTTTCAATAACACGCCTGGTAGCTTTAATCTTAAAATCCAATGCCAATTGTTCAAACTCATGTAAGTGATAAAACTCATTGGAACTAAACTTTACGTGTAGAGAACGGACTAGGTAGTAACGAGCCAAAAGAATTTCGATCCGCTGAAAAAGCGCGAGTATTACCACCATAAAAACAGCAAAGGAAATCGCATAAACCAGTTGCCCCAATCCGGCAAACATGCCAATACCAGCTGTCGCCCAAATAACGGCCGCTGTTGTGAGACCACTAACCGATAGTTTGCCTTTAAAGATCACACCAGCACCAATAAAGCCTATACCAGTCACAATATTTGCAGCAACGCGATCAGTACTATTGCCAATAAACAAACAGGAAACAATAGTAAACATCGCCGAACCGAAACAAATAAGCACTACCGTCCGAAATCCAGCAGATTTATTCCTATACTCACGTTCAAAACCAATTAAACTCCCACACAGAATTGAAGTGAGAGCGTTTAACAAAGGCTCACTAGTCAAAAAGTTAATGATATTCTCCATACCGAACTTTACAGAAAGATGAAACACGGAGCTTCGAACATGCTCAGCTCCATGAAATTAAGACTATAGATAAGCGTAAGTTATACCATCGCCCCCACGATCTTGATGTTCGTCCTCAAAACGGCTTACATGACTATATTTACGAAGGTAATCGCGAATAAATTTGCGCAAAATACCATCACCTTTACCATGAATAATTTTTAAGGACGGATAACCTATCATGACGGCCCGATCCAAAACACGTTCTAATTCATGCAGTGCGTCTTCTGTGCGCATTCCTCTTAAATCAAGTTCTGGCTTGAAATCAGCTACACTGCCAGAAGATAATGATCTTGATAGACTTTTTGCAGACTTCTTCCCTTCCCGCCCTTCGAGTTTAATCACATTCTTTCGCTTTTGAACAGTGCGAAGTTCCCCCATGGCAAGAATAAGGTTGTTCTTTGCAATTTCGACAATCTGCGCTTCAGCACCATTATCTATAATCTGTACCCAATCCCCAATATTTAATATGGTAGATTCAGGCGTTTTTTCTTTGACGATTTGCTTCGCCGGTTTTTGCTCTTTGGGAAGAACAGCTTGAAGTGCCTGATCCAAATTGCTGCGCAACTCACGAGTTTTCTCTTTATCCGCTTTTGCAGATTTGATCTGCGCTACCGTATTTTCGATTAACTTATTCGAACTTTTGATAATCTGTTGCGCTTCCTCTTTCGCCTTTTTCAAAATTACGCGCTTATTTTCTTCCAAATAACTTTGTAATTCCAAATACTCCGATTTAATCAACTCCAGTTCCTTCTCGCGCTTATTAATAGCAACCTTTGTATCAAATACCTCTTTCTTTTCTCGCTCAAGATCGATCAATAATGTATCTACCTTCTTCTGTTGAACACCAATTTTACTTTTAGCAGATTCCAAAATATCCTTACCTAATCCTATTTTCTGCGCGATTTCGAAAGCATAAGAGCTTCCTGGCTTACCAATTTGTAGGATATACATCGGTTTCATCTCGCGATTATCAAATAACATTGAAGCATTTTCCAGACCTGTCGTATTGTTGGCAAAAACTTTGAGATTTGAATAGTGGGTGGTCACAACTCCCCTGATTTGTTTTTTGTTAAGGGATTCCAATACAGCCTCAGCAATAGGTCCGCCAAACAAAGGGTCGGTACCGGTTCCAAACTCATCGATCAGTACCAAAGTACGTCCATTTGCAAATTCCGTAAAATATTTCATTTTGGACAGATGAGCACTGTATGTACTCAAATCACTTTCAATGGATTGATCATCGCCTATATCTGCAAATATCTGCTTAAAAACACCGACTTTACTTGTCGGTTCCGCTGGTATTAATAAGCCCGATTGCACCATGATTTGCAAAAGACCAACCGTTTTCATACATACCGATTTTCCGCCGGCATTAGGACCCGATACAACAATAATACGTTGAATATGATCAATTTGAATGTTTAAAGGAACAACAGTATGATGCTGATTCAGCAATAGAAGCGGATGTCGACCATTGACCAAATTAATTTCAGCCTCCTTCGATAATTCAGGCATTTCTGCCTCAATATCCAAGGCAAAAAGTGCTTTCGCTCGCACAAAATCTACTTTGGTTAATAGGCTGTGATAGGAAAGCAAGAGCGGAATATGTGGCCGGACCTTGTCCGTTAGTTCGACTAAAATACGGATGACCTCACGCCTACGTTCAAACTCCAGGTCCCTAATTTTATTATTTAACTGAAATACTTCTTCAGGCTCTATATAAGCAGTTTGCCCCGTAGCGGACTCATCATGAATCAAACCTTTGAGCTTTCTTTTATTTTCCGAAAGAATAGGAATACAGAGCCTTCCATCCCGTATCGTCAGATTCCCATCCGCTGTCCATCCGCTGTCCTGTGCGCTCTTAAAGATACTATTGATACGTTTTAGGGCCTCCTGTTCCGCCCGTTGAATTTGTTGGGTTATTTCCAACAGTAATCGGGAAGCATTATTTTTAAGCTTTCCACGCTCGTCAATGACCATTTCGATATCGCGAATAATCCCCTTCTCGATCGGTAAATGCTCAAACAATACCTCTAAATATGGATAGAGACCTTCCCGTTCATTAAAATAACGGATAATAGCGTAAACAGTCTTGAGGGATAGTAATACCCGAAAAAATTCATCCTCGAATAAGAACGCGCCCTCTACTCGAGCTTTCTCGATAATGGATCTAAGCGGAAAGAAATTTTCAACAGGAAATGCGCCATCATTCATCAGAAGATCCTTAAACTCGCTGGTCTGTCTTAGAAATCGGTCGATTTGGTCAAACCGGGTCTGAGGTTGAATTTTTTCAACTAGCTCACGCCCAGGCTCGCTTAGGCATTTTTGTTTTATTTTATCTTTTATCTCGGAAAACCCGAGTTTATCAATTGCATTTATTGGATATACCATAGAAATTATATTCTTTGATGGTTAAAGTTCCGTCGGCGGCTTGATGTGACGCGGCGGCGTGAGAATTGGTCTTTTTTCCAATTCATTTGTTGGTAATTGTGGCTCCACATGGTTTTGTACCACAAGAGTATCCTTGACTGAAGTACCAGGTGTTTTCAGTTGGGAAACCGTATCTTTCTGTGGAGAAGGCGATTCAATTGGTAAATTTGAATTACCGACCGACAATTGGTTCATGAGATAGCCGTTCATGTTTATACCAGTCTTTGTTTGAAAGTTCGTATTAAACAAGGAAGAAGCTTCTCTAAAGTTGAATTTCGTCTTATTTGGCAAATAATGTATAAGTGCTGCAATTCGTTCCTGATAAGACTGTTGTGCACGCATAACGCGATTGGTGCTATCTTGAATACGCATATTCTGGATTGAATCGCGCGTTCGAATTGAATCTTGCTTTTTCCGTTCTATATCGGCGTAAACCTTATTTTCCTTCGTTAAATTATCCTCCACTTTTTTATAAATCGCAGACATCACTTCAGCATCCTTACCATAATAGTCTAAGTTCTTTCGAAAAGAAACCGAATCCAATCCATATTTATCAAAGGTCACTTGATACAAAGGCAACATTACTTTACGTGCGCTGTCAATGGGCAAAATATTAAGATAGGAGTCTGTCAGTTGAATTTCGGTCAATGCATCCACAAACTTACTTTGAGGGATAATATCTTTCCCCCCAGTTCCGATACAAGAACCAAATAAAAAAATCACTGCAAGTAGATTCAGTATTAATCGTAGCATTTCGTAGTTTTGTACAAATTTACAAAAAGCACCGACATTTGGCGCTTTTTACATCATCAAAACTATATCGGAAATGAGTATTGCTCGTAATTTAGAAGCGTTAAGATTGGAAACCGAGGCTGTTGGGGTACAACTTGTAGCAGTTTCAAAAACAAAATCCAATTCGGACATTATGGAAGCCTATGAGGCAGGACAGCGTATATTTGGTGAAAATCATGTTCAAGAATTAGTTGAAAAAGCAGCACTTTTACCTAAAGATATTCAGTGGCATATGATTGGTCACCTTCAAACTAATAAGGTTAAATATATTGCACCATTCATCAGCTTAATTGCGTCAGTTGATTCATTAAAATTATTAAAAGAGATTAACAAACATGCGCAGAAAGCGCAACGTACAATCGACTGTTTGTTACAAGTATATATTGCAGAAGAAGAAACAAAATTCGGTTTCGACCATGCTGAACTAATCGAACTTCTTCGCGACGACGAGTTTCTTGAATTAAAAAATATTCGGATCTGTGGCTTAATGGGCATCGCATCCAATACAGATAATGAAAAAGTCATTAAAGCCGAATTTTATGAGTTAAAAATGTTATTCGATGGAATTAAGGTAAGTTTCTACCGGAAGGAAGAGTATTTTAATATCCTATCCATGGGAATGTCTTCAGACTATAAGTTAGCGATTGAAGAAGGTTCGACAATGGTGCGGATTGGAAGCACAATATTTGGCAAAAGAGTAATCAAACACTTCAAAAACAATGATTAAAACAACGATACGAGAGGCAATTGAAAGTGATTGCACCCAAATGCTCGAGCTAATTAAAGAATTGGCTATTTTTGAAAAAGCACCGGACGAGGTCACCGTGTCGCTTGAAGAATTTAAAGATGCAGGATTTGGAAAGAATCCCGTTTGGGGTGCATTTGTTGCCGAAGTGGATGGCGAAATTGTCGGAATTTCATTATATTATGTCCGATATTCAACCTGGAAAGGTAGAAGACTCTATTTGGAAGATTTGATTGTTACCGAAAGAATGCGAGGTTTAGGGATAGGCAAGCTGCTTTTTGATAAAACTTTAGCTTACGGCAAACAGTGTGGATTTCATGGCATGGTGTGGCAGGTCCTCGATTGGAATGAGCCAGCTATAAAGTTTTATGAAAAATATAAAGCAAACTTCGATGCCGAATGGATTAATGTGTCAATCACGTATTAAATAACGAGAATCATCAATTCAATGCGATTTTACTTTTTTTTAATAGTATTATTTATTAGCTGCGTTCTGTCCGCTTGCAGTGACCACAAAAAGGCCGCTATAGCGAAACAGCCCACAGACACACTTTCCTATAGTCAAAAAATCATCGATGAGCATAGTAATTATTTTCTAAAAGAAGATGATCGCTTGGACACAACTTATTTTCGCGCAAAATACCCGATTTTCCAAGAAAATAAAATCAATACCCTCATATCAAGTATTGTTCATCTTGAAGGCGACACAAGCATGGCAGATGCAGCACATCGCTTTATAAATTCATACAACGAATATGTGGAAGACAATAATGGCAAATCTACATCAACCTGGAGTCGGGATCTACAGATTGATGTGATCGTCAATACGCCTGTTTTCTTGGGTGTAAGAACCAAACAAGAGGAATATACTGGTGGAGCGCATGGGGACCATTTCACGCTGTACTCCAATTTTGATCGTCAATCTAACAGTGCAATTACAATCAATGATATCATTCAGGAAGAGAACAAAAATAAATTCGTTCAAATCGCCGAGCAATACTTCCGTAAGCAAGAAGGATTAAATGCTGATGATTCCCTAAATGGAAAGTACTTTTTTGAAGACGGTAAATTTTCTTTGGCCGATAACTTCACTTTTGAAAAAAACGACATCCTGTTTTACTACAACGTATACGAAATCAAATCTTATGCTGAAGGAAATACTGAATTACGTATTCCCTATACAACATTTAAACATCTGATTTCAGAAAAAGGATTACACTATATTAATAGTATCAACTAGCAATCAACTAAACTAATAAATAAATGCAGGTTTTTAAATTTGGGGGTGCATCAGTAAAAGATGCTGAAAGTGTCAGAAATTCGGCGCGGATTATTTCTAAATACAAAGGCGACGCCTTGTTAGTCGTCATATCCGCCATGGGAAAGACAACAAACCTTCTAGAGAAATTGACCAAAGAATATTTTAACAACACGGGGAACCAATTTCAGACACTTGAAGAGGCGAAAGCATTTCACTTTCAAATCCTTCAAGAATTATTCCCTGAAGCTGAACATCCTATATTTGATGAGATTTCCAACTGCTTTGTGGAGATCGAGTGGATTTTAGAGGAAGAACCTCAAGATTCATATGATTATCTTTTCGATCAAATTGTTTCGATGGGTGAACTTATCTCCACCAAGATTGTTGCAGCCTACGTTGCATTCATTGGTGAAAAGGTAAAATGGCTAGATGCACGAGATTATATATTTACGGACAACACCTATCGCGAAGCTGTCGTAGACTGGAACAAAACGGAAGAAAAAATCCGTGCCGAACTGCCAGCCATCCTAGACGAGTATATTGTAATTACGCAGGGATTTTTAGGTTCTACCTCTGAAAATTTCACAACCACTTTAGGCCGTGAAGGTTCCGATTACTCTGCGGCAATTTTTGCTTCTTGTCTAAATGCCGAAAATGTAACTATATGGAAAGACGTTCCAGGTGTACTTAATGCGGATCCGAAGTGGTTTGAGAAAACCGAGTTGATTCCTGAGCTATCTTATACCGATGCTATAGAGCTTACCTATTATGGGGCTACGGTTATTCACCCGAAAACAATCAAGCCGCTTCAGAATAAAAAGATCGCATTAAATGTGCGATCCTTTGTGGACCCTGACTCACCTGGAACAATGATAAAGAGTACAAACCAAACTTTACCTGTGCCCTCCTTCATCTTTAAGGTGAACCAGATTTTTATTTCCATCTCCCCGAGGGATTTCTCATTTATCGTTGAAGACAATCTGAGAGACATCTTCAACCTATTTCATGAACATCGTATTAAAATTAATATGATGCATAATACGGCGATCAACTTTACGGTTTCCGTCGATGATACTGGAAAAAATCTAGTCGACTTAATTAACGAACTGGAGCAAAAATTCAAAGTCAGGTATGAATCTGGGCTAGAACTCATTACAATCCGTTATTATAATCAAGAAACCATTGATCGCGTTTTGGTTGATAAAGAAGTTATTAGCGAACTAAAGGATACCTATACTTGCCAACTTCTCGTTAAGAAAATATAAATGAACACATTAATCCTTCAAGAGGAGGCTCAACAGTTTTTAGAACGAAACAAACTGGAGTCTCCGACTAAAATCGCTTTAAAAAAATCTCCTTTTGAAGGAATATCATCTTCCGAGCTCGCGGCACAACTCGATGGTAGACAACGGGCGAGCGGCAAAATTCCACTATGGGCCGAAACAGCAGGGATTTACTTCCCCACCAAACTCAATCTCGAACAATGTTCTTCCGAGAAAACCGGATTATTTAAAAGTTCACTCATCGAAAACAACAGCCATTTAATTGATGCTACCAGTGGCTTCGGTGTTGATAGCTTTTACTTCTCTAAACGGGCAAAGCAAGTAACATCCTGCGAACTCAATCCCGAACTCGCTGCAATCACCCAACATAATGCAAAGATATTGAAAGCAGAAAATCTTCAGATCATTGCGGCAAATGGAGTTGAATATATACTAAACGATCCAAAGAGAAGATTTGATTATATCTATTTGGATCCTTCAAGAAGAGTTCAAAACAAAAAAGTGTTTCTACTTGATGAATGTGAACCTAATTTGGTTGCCTTGCAAGATGAATTTTTCAAACATACCAACAAAATAATAAGTAAGCTAGCTCCACTATTGGATATTTCTGCAGCAATACACATGCTGCAACATGTTAAGGACGTTTATGTCGTCTCTTTGCAAAATGACTGCAAAGAACTTATCTTCGTGCAGGAGAAAGGATACGAAGCTGAACCTTGCATCCACGCGGTCAGGTTATATCAAGAACAACAGCAGATTATATCTTTCACTTACGAAAATGAACGTGCAATTTCAAATGACTACAGTAGGCCGCTATCCTATTTATACGAACCGGATGTAGCTCTCTCCAAAGCCGGAGCATTTAAGACTATTGCCGAAGTATTCAACGTAAAAAAACTCCATAAAAATACCCATCTCTACACCTCCGATCAAAAGATCGAAAATTTTCCCGGTAAAACATTCATCATCAAACAGGTGGAATCATTTACAGATTTTAAGAAAAATAAAAGAGCATTGAATTCCGATATCATCGCCAAAAATTTTCCCTTGAAGACCGAAGAGATCAAAAAGAAATTTAAAATCAAAGACGCTAGTGATTCGTTCACATTTTTCACGACAACCGTGAATGATCAATTTAGTGTCATACATACACAACGCATTTTAGAATAGACATTTTCATTACAATTGTCGAATAACTTCTCCGTAATTTTAATGCATGGATAAAATAGCGTTATCAGCATTGGACTTGGCTCCGATCAAAAAAGGAGAAAATACAGCAAGCGCGTTGGCTCGCACCGTAAAAATAGCCCAACATGTAGAAAAATTAGATTTTGAAAGGATATGGGTTGCCGAACATCATAATATGGAATATATTGCCAGTTCAGCAACCTCACTCCTCATACAACATATCGCATCAAACACCAGTTCTATACGCGTGGGTTCTGGTGGGATCATGTTACCAAATCACGCTCCTTTAGTCATTGCAGAGCAATTTGGAACATTAGAAACCTTGTTTCCCGGGCGTATTGACCTCGGTTTGGGACGTGCACCGGGCACTGATCAATTGACCGCAATGGCTTTGCGCAGAAACAACTTGAATACAGCCTTTCAGTTTCCACAAGAGGTAAAAGACTTACAGCGCTACTTCAGTGGAGACAACTACGACGCAAAAGTACGTGCGTTTCCAGGAGAAGGATTGGACATCCCACTCTATATCCTCGGGTCAAGTACCGATAGTGCCTATTTAGCTGCTAGCTTAGGTCTTCCATATGCTTTTGCAACGCATTTTGCTCCGGCACAGTTTGCCTCAGCAAGCATGATCTATCATCAAAATTTTGTTCCTTCTAATACCTTAGAAAAACCATATTTCATCTCTTGTGTCAATGTTATCGCTGCCGATAGTACGGAAGAAGCCAATTTCTTAGCAACAAGCTTCTATAATCTATTCGCTGGTATTGTGACAAATACCAGAAGACCACTTTCAGAACCTACTCAAGAGGTAATCTACAAAGGCATTCCCGCGATAGAGCAAGCTGTGCAAAGTATGGCTTCCTGTGCATTTATTGGCGATGGCCCTAAAATCCTTCCCGAAATAGAAAAATTCGTAAACGATCACAAAGTGGACGAGATCATGGCGACTTCCTATATCTTTGATGATGAAAAGTGTCTCCATTCATTATCATTGTTGAAAGAAATTCTTACTTAAGAATCCAAACTACTTTATATACGGTGAATTTTATATATTTAAGCAAAATTCACCGCATATGAATGTTTTTTTTTCCTTCAGCCTGATATTGGGTTTGCTCTCCCTGCAGGCATGTTCAAACCAGACAACAAAACAACAGCAAGATCGACCTGATGCAAAAATAGTATCAGACAGTTTAGCGGTATCGACTGTGGATGACACAACATCCTCTATTTACCAAAAAGCAGACCCTGCTAAAGGTCAGATTTTCCTTGTTCGTAGTTACCGTATCTGGGAGAAGGAAGATCCAACGGCTGTCTTAAATAAAGAATGGTATGATCTTTACAAAGAAAGTGGACAATATTACTTGGCAAAGGCGGATTATGTGATTAAAGATGGTTTTGACGAGTGTGCTCCGGTACCGTCTAAGAGTGTCGAATCACGCAGAAATTCATTGTTATTCTTGAAGTTAAGCGGACTTAAGCCTGGTCTCATTGAACATGTCAAAATAAATCAAGCCGAAATCTGGCCAAAAGAATCTGTCCAGTATACTTTTAAAAACCAAAAAGTTGCCCTCAAAGCAATGGGTGATATTAGATCGACTGAAGTGCAAACCGACGAAAACGGTCACGAGAAAGTATTTCATGAGGTTGCCAATTATAAACTCAACTATAGCGCAACCAATGGAGGTAAAGAAAAGACACTTTTCCAGGTAGATCAATATGACCATGTATTTATGAGGACATTATTTGTTGGAGATATTGACCGGGATGGCGCGCTGGATTTTATTTTTTCCAATCCAAGGAATTATGAGGAAGAGGCACTATTACTGCTGCTTTCCAATCATGGCAATCCATTGATTTTTGATGCAGAAGAACAGTTTGATTGTTAATAGAACTGAAATGGGAAAAATAAACTATTACCTACATCGAATGCAATCCATTCATAGGGCAATGATTTCGGTCTGTATTTTTTTATTGATCTACTTCATCTCTCCCATTAAAACCATCCCCTTGCTCAATTTAATGTTGTGCTGGTTTGGTTTTTGTCTTGCCTACGTTTCTATATCTTGGTATACATTCTACACCACACCTATTTCTACCATTGCGCGCAAAGCACAGCAAGAAGATGGTAGCCGTCTCTTTGTATCCCTTTTTATTATTTTAGTGACCATAGGCTGTTTTATTTCAGTATTAATGATTATCATATCAAGTAAGGATAAACAGCTGAATGATGCTTACATTATCATTATTTGTATGCTGGCTATGTTGGCTTCATGGATATTGGTTCACACCATATACACCTTTCATTATGCGCGATTATACTACGAACATCACGCAAATGGAGCTGGACTGGAGTTTCCAGGAGATGACAATCCAGATTATTTAGATTTTGCTTATTTTTCATTTGTGATGGGCTGTACCTTTCAAGTATCTGATGTGGAAATATCGTCAAAAAAAATAAGAAAAGTAGCATTATTTCATGGCCTCCTCTCCTTTGCTTTAAATACGTTTGTCGTTGCATTGACCATTAACATCATTTCTGGATTGATCAATTGAGATTTTGGCCAAAAAAGCTTATTTTAGCACAAAAATTACACACATGAAGTTGTTTAAGCCTTTAGTCTCGCCCGTTTTATTCGTTATCTTATTTATCTCGTGTAAAAAAAATGAAAATACAGGTGGTGCTGCGGACGCTTCCGGCAGCTTTATCGGTCGTGTTAAATACCAAGGCAATTCCATTGAAGTGGACCGGGATAATCGCCTGATACGGGTGCTTCGTGATGGTACCGATACTTATAAAATTGAGTTTTTCACAGGCATCCCAAATATTACAGGCGTTCGATTTGATAAAACCAATGATAGCACTTGGACTTCTACTGATACAACACTCTTAAAAGACGTGAAGATCGAAGGAAAGTTGCTGAAAATTAATTATCAATCCAATAGCCAATCTTGGGTTGTGGATAATGCAGTACGTAAATAATAATCAATCTAAATTGTCATATTAACTTCATTTTCTGTTTGAAAATTATCTCTTTCTCCCTATATTTAGGTAAGCATAAAGGAAAAGAGAAATGAAAAAAATAAATAAATTAGGTGCAATTGTATCTGTGTTTGCTATTGCCATTGCTTTGAGTGCATTTAGCTTCCAACAGGAAAAACCTAAAGAAGAACCAAAACCGACTAATCTCAAAGTTCTTCCCAAAAATATCTCCCACGATGAATTAATTTCCACTATGAAGGAATTTAATGTCGCATTGGGTGTAAAATGTGGTTTCTGTCATGCACCGTCGAAGGAAGATCCCAAAAAAATGGATTTTGCGAGTGATGATAACCACAAAAAAGAGATTGGACGAGCGATGATTAAGATGACCCAAAAGATAAACAAAAAGTATTTTAATCGAAGCTGGGATAGCTCGCCTGCCAAAGCTATTTCCTGTAAAACCTGTCATGGCGGAAAAGAAGAACCAGAAATGGTCTTAGCAAAAAACTAATCAAACCACATATTCATGTAACACCATAATACGCTGTATTGTGGTGTTTTTTATTTCTATTACATTTTAATGGAAAAAAGTTTTAGAACCAGAAGAATAAGACCATTCATTTTGGAAATGAATAAGGAACCGCGCGAAACTACGGATCATACCGAAAGTTTGGGGGGTAAAGTTTTTAAGCATACAGTTTCATTACTCTATATAAGAAGAATGTGGTGTCTCTTACGCCACGAAAGACACTCCTGAAAGCTTTGAGCTTTGCATTGAAAGATTCTGCTGAAGCATTGGTGCTTCTGTTGTCGAAGTAGTGTAGGATATATTGATGATGTGCCGCAATGGATCTTGCTACGCTCTCAAAAGAGGCGATGCCCGCATTCTCAACCTGATTATGCCACAGTCCCAGCTTGGTAAATGCTATCTTTTTGTCTCTGCATTTATTGAATATGTCACCCAGGGCAATTCCAAGGTCATAAGCGAGCTTTAGTTTGGGAAACCGTATGAACAACTGTTCAGCTCGGTGTTTCTGGTTTTCGGACCATCGGCCTGGATGCTTGAACAAGAGGTGTCTGGATCTAGCCAGTAGCTGTTTGAGCGTGTCTCCATTAGGTAACAACTCGGGTTCATATGGGATTCCTCGCTTTCGAGATTCCATTATCTTCTTGCTTTCCGCATCCAATACTTCCCAACGATACCTGATACGGAGTTCCTGCACTGCATCGTAAGCTAACTTTTGGACATGGAACCGATCGACCACACGCCTGGCATTCCTGAAACATCTACGGATTGCCTTAGCCATGTTCGGTGCCATATCCATGGTCACCTCCTTTACCTTATTCCTTGAACGTAAAGGTATTCGCTCAAGAACAGTCATGATATCCTCAGCCTTTGTGCCCCTGATAGTTGCCAAAATCGTCCCTTTACGCCCTTTTGCCGATTTACTGCTAACAATGGTATATAATTCACCGTTGCTAAAACTGGTCTCATCGATGCTCAAGCGTTCGGAGATATTCCCGGGAAAAAGAGTCCATCGCTCTGCATGTGGCTTTTGGCCCCAATCATGGAAGTCACTGAGATGGTTCTTGTATTGATCCTGAAGTTGCTTGCCGTCCATCTGGAAGAATAATCCTACCAATTGGGCACTTACAGGATAGTTATCCAAATATCTTCTTTAAAAAAAGCCCGAATTCAGTTGTCATTCGGGTACCTTCACGGACCAGGTTCCAATCTCTTGTGATAATCTGTCCCGTATCTAAGACTGTTCAGCGACGACGGCGGATATGTAATGTAACTTTCTGACCTCTAATGGGAAAGTCGGAAATCTCTGTAGAAGGCATAAAGCCCTTTGACTCCAGCTTGCTGTTCTCATAGCCTGTTGGAGAAATATTAAGCTCGTCTAAATAAATGTGGAGTTGATTGTCAACCTGATCGACTTCTAAAATCTGAAAGTATTCTAAAAGCCCTTCGGGCATCAATAGCGATAGTAATTTACGTTCGGCGTCTTGCAAGGGATATCTGTATTAAAGATGCTAAACTAGGAAATTTTTGATATTCCCCCAAGAAGTCTGCTTGGTCCGAAACTAGGATCATGTACAAAAGTTGTGGAGGGGATAAAAAATAATTAGATATTTGTGCTTTGATATTTATACAGATGCACGAATCTTTCAACGCGTTAATGCCCTTAATTATTCCCGAAAGAGTTTCCGATTATTTTGAGATGACCCACTATTCCAAAGAAGAAAAAAGACTGGATATCTTTCTGGAGGAACTCAATAATACACCTGAAGAATATCAAGGCCAGAAGTTGATTTCCAAGGGGTTTTTCGAACCCGTTACCCTTCAAGATTTTCCTATCCGTGGCATGCAGGTCTATCTTCATGTCAAGCGCCGCAGGTGGCTCAACCAGGATACCGATAAAGTAGTCTACAGAAATTGGGAACTAGTAGCCAAAGGGACGCGCATCACACAGGATTTCGCAGCTTTTTTAAAAGGTATCAGCGGACAACCAGGCTCATAGCATTCAGACCATCAGTTCATTCTATGGGATATCAGCCAGTAAACTAAGGAGATACTACCGCAATAAACTGAGCGGTTTCCAGGATTGGGAGCATCGCGAAAATGCGCGAGATGGATTGACCTTCCCACAGAATGTCAGCGGCCATCTTTCTATTGACGAGACCTGCCTATCCCATGGCGAGCTCTATACCGTTGTCACCAATAAAGAAGCACGGGGCAAAAAAGGGACCATTGTAGCCATACTGAACGGGACAAAATCAGAGAACATTATCCCGATCCTTCAAAAGATCCCACAGAGATTACGAAATAAAGTTCAAGAGATAACGCTTGATTTAGCCGGTAATATGGGATTGATAGCCAAAAGATGCTTTCCCAATGCTGTTCAGGTAATAGACCGTTTCCATGTTCAGCAACTTGCTAACGAAGCGCTTCAGGAAATAAGGATAAAGCACCGCTGGCAGGCCCTTGACGATGAAAATCAGGCAATTGACCAAGCACGAAAGAATAAGGAAACCTATTTTCCGGAAGTCCTATCCAACAGTGAAACCATCAAACAGTTACTTGCAAGAAGCCGATACCTGCTTTATAAAAGTGAACATAAATGGACTTACGAGCAAAGAGAAAGGGCTGCTGTACTCTTTGAGCGATATCCCGATATTGAAAAGGCGTACAGGCTATCCCAAGAACTCTCTTGGATATTCAACACCACCATAGATAAGATCTACGCCTTTACAAGGTTGGCAAAATGGGCGGATAAAGTGGAACAGGCCGGCTTCAAGTCATTCAACACCGTCTCCAGAACCATAAATATCCATCACAAAAAAATATTGAACTACTTCGACAACAAGAGTACAAATGCTTCAGCAGAATCTTTCAATGCAAAGATAAAAGCTTTCAGAAGTCAGTTTAGAGGTGTAGGTGACATCAATTTCTTCCTGTTCAGATTGACCAAATTATTTGCGTAGTCCACAGGTTTTGAAACTGATCCGCTTTTATCTTTGCATTGAAAGATTCTGCTGAAGCATTTGTACTCTTGTTGTCGAAGTAGTTCAATATTTTTTTGTGATGGATATTTATGGTTCTGGAGACGGTGTTGAATGACTTGAAGCCGGCCTGTTCCACTTTATCCGCCCATTTTGCCAACCTTGTAAAGGCGTAGATCTTATCTATGGTGGTGTTGAATATCCAAGAGAGTTCTTGGGATAGCCTGTACGCCTTTTCAATATCGGGATATCGCTCAAAGAGTACAGCAGCCCTTTCTCTTTGCTCGTAAGTCCATTTATGTTCACTTTTATAAAGCAGGTATCGGCTTCTTGCAAGTAACTGTTTGATGGTTTCACTGTTGGATAGGACTTCCGGAAAATAGGTTTCCTTATTCTTTCGTGCTTGGTCAATTGCCTGATTTTCATCGTCAATGGCCTGCCAGCGGTGCTTTATCCTTATTTCCTGAAGCGCTTCGTTAGCAAGTTGCTGAACATGGAAACGGTCTATTACCTGAACAGCATTGGGAAAGCATCTTTTGGCTATCAATCCCATATTACCGGCTAAATCAAGCGTTATCTCTTGAACTTTATTTCGTAATCTCTGTGGGATCTTTTGAAGGATCGGGATAATGTTCTCTGATTTTGTCCCGTTCAGTATGGCTACAATGGTCCCTTTTTTGCCCCGTGCTTCTTTATTGGTGACAACGGTATAGAGCTCGCCATGGGATAGGCAGGTCTCGTCAATAGAAAGATGGCCGCTGACATTCTGTGGGAAGGTCAATCCATCTCGCGCATTTTCGCGATGCTCCCAATCCTGGAAACCGCTCAGTTTATTGCGGTAGTATCTCCTTAGTTTACTGGCTGATATCCCATAGAATGAACTGATGGTCTGAATGCTATGAGCCTGGTTGTCCGCTGATACCTTTTAAAAAAGCTGCGAAATCCTGTGTGATGCGCGTCCCTTTGGCTACTAGTTCCCAATTTCTGTAGACTACTTTATCGGTATCCTGGTTGAGCCACCTGCGGCGCTTGACATGAAGATAGACCTGCATGCCACGGATAGGAAAATCTTGAAGGGTAACGGGTTCGAAAAACCCCTTGGAAATCAACTTCTGGCCTTGATATTCTTCAGGTGTATTATTGAGTTCCTCCAGAAAGATATCCAGTCTTTTTTCTTCTTTGGAATAGTGGGTCATCTCAAAATAATCGGAAACTCCTTCGGGAATAATTAAGGGCATTAACGCGTTAAAAGATTCGTGCATCTGTATAAATATCAAAGCACAAATATCTAATTATTTTTTATCCCCTCCACAACTTTTGTACATGATCCATAAAAGCTTTCAGAAGTCAGTTTAGAGGTGTAGGTGACATCAATTTCTTCCTGTTCAGATTGACCAAATTATTTGCGTAGTCCACAGGTTTTGAAACTGATCCGAAACTAGGATCAAGCTGAATTCTTGGGGGGAATGTCAAAAATTTCTTAGTTTAGCATCCTTAATACAGATATCCCTTGCAAGAAGCCGAACGTAAATTACTGTCCCTATTGATGCCCGAAGGGCTATTGGAATACTTTCAGATTTTAGAAGTCGATCAGGTTGACAATCAGCTCCACATTTATTTAGATGAGCTTAATATTGCTCCGACAGGCTATCAGAACAGCAAGTTGGAGTCAAAGGGCTTCATGCCTTCCACTGAGATTTCAGACTTTCCCATTCGAGGCCAGAAAGTTACGCTACATATCCGCCGTCGTCGCTGGACGGTCCTGGATACCGGAGAGATCATCACAAGAGATTGGAATCTGGTGCGTGAGGGTGCTCGAATGACTACGGAATTCGGGCTTTTTTTAAAGAAGATATTTGGATAATCATCCTGTAAGCGCCCAATTGGTAGGTCTGTTCTTCCAAATGGACGGTAAGCAACTACAGGATCAATACAAGAACCATCTCAGTGACTTCCAGGACTGGGACCAAAAGCCACACGCAGAGCAATGGACCCTTTTTCCTGATAACATATCGGAACACCTGAGCATCGATGAGACCAGCTTTAGCAACGGTGAACTTTACACGATCGTAAGCAGTAAATCAGCAAAGGGCAGGAAGGGAACCATATTGGCTACCATAAGAGGGACAAAGGCGGAAGATATTATTGCTGTATTAGAGCGCATTCCACTTAAACTAAGGAACAAAGTTAGGGAAGTAACGATGGATATGGCCCCCAATATGGCAAAGGCTATCCGTAGGTGTTTCAGAAATGCCAGAAGGGTTATCGATCGGTTTCATGTACAAAAACTTGCTTATGATGCTGTTCAGGAACTCCGTATCAAATACCGATGGGAAGTCTTAGATGCAGAAAGCAAAAAAATAATGGAATCGCGAAAACGGGGTATCCCATATGACCCCGAGTTGTTGCCTAATGGTGATACGCTCAAACAGCTATTAGCTAGGTCGAGACACCTCCTGTTCAAGCATCCAAGTCGATGGTCGGAAAGCCAAAAACGCCGTGCAGAACTGCTGTTCATCAGGTTTCCCAAGCTAAAACAGGCTTATGATCTTGGAGTTGCCTTAGGTGACATCTTCAATAAATGCAGGGATAAAAAAGTTGCTTTCACAAAGTTAGGACTGTGGCACAACCAGGTTGAGAACGCGGGTATTGCTTCATTCGAGAGTGTCGCAAGATCCATTGCAGCACATCATCAATACATTCTCCACTACTTCGACAATAGAAGCACCAATGCATCCGCAGAGTCCTTCAATGCAAAACTCAAAGCTTTCAGGAGCGTCTTCCGTGGAGTAAGGGATACAACATTCTTCCTGTACAGAGTGATGAAATTGTATGCTTAAAAATGATTACCCCCCAAACTTTCGGTATGATCCAATTCTTGGGGGGAATGTCAAAAATTTCTTAGTTTAGCATCCTTAATACAGATATCCCTTGCAAGAAGCCGAACGTAAATTACTGTCCCTATTGATGCCCGAAGGGCTATTGGAATACTTTCAGATTTTAGAAGTCGATCAGGTTGACAATCAGCTCCACATTTATTTAGATGAGCTTAATATTGCTCCGACAGGCTATCAGAACAGCAAGTTGGAGTCAAAGGGCTTCATGCCTTCCACTGAGATTTCAGACTTTCCCATTCGAGGCCAGAAAGTTACGCTACATATCCGCCGTCGTCGCTGGACGGTCCTGGATACCGGAGAGATCATCACAAGAGATTGGAATCTGGTGCGTGAGGGTGCTCGAATGACTACGGAATTCGGGCTTTTTTTAAAGAAGATATTTGGATAATCATCCTGTAAGCGCCCAATTGGTAGGTCTGTTCTTCCAAATGGACGGTAAGCAACTACAGGATCAATACAAGAACCATCTCAGTGACTTCCAGGACTGGGACCAAAAGCCACACGCAGAGCAATGGACCCTTTTTCCTGATAACATATCGGAACACCTGAGCATCGATGAGACCAGCTTTAGCAACGGTGAACTTTACACGATCGTAAGCAGTAAATCAGCAAAGGGCAGGAAGGGAACCATATTGGCTACCATAAGAGGGACAAAGGCGGAAGATATTATTGCTGTATTAGAGCGCATTCCACTTAAACTAAGGAACAAAGTTAGGGAAGTAACGATGGATATGGCCCCCAATATGGCAAAGGCTATCCGTAGGTGTTTCAGAAATGCCAGAAGGGTTATCGATCGGTTTCATGTACAAAAACTTGCTTATGATGCTGTTCAGGAACTCCGTATCAAATACCGATGGGAAGTCTTAGATGCAGAAAGCAAAAAAATAATGGAATCGCGAAAACGGGGTATCCCATATGACCCCGAGTTGTTGCCTAATGGTGATACGCTCAAACAGCTATTAGCTAGGTCGAGACACCTCCTGTTCAAGCATCCAAGTCGATGGTCGGAAAGCCAAAAACGCCGTGCAGAACTGCTGTTCATCAGGTTTCCCAAGCTAAAACAGGCTTATGATCTTGGAGTTGCCTTAGGTGACATCTTCAATAAATGCAGGGATAAAAAAGTTGCTTTCACAAAGTTAGGACTGTGGCACAACCAGGTTGAGAACGCGGGTATTGCTTCATTCGAGAGTGTCGCAAGATCCATTGCAGCACATCATCAATACATTCTCCACTACTTCGACAATAGAAGCACCAATGCATCCGCAGAGTCCTTCAATGCAAAACTCAAAGCTTTCAGGAGCGTCTTCCGTGGAGTAAGGGATACAACATTCTTCCTGTACAGAGTGATGAAATTGTATGCTTAAAAATGATTACCCCCCAAACTTTCGGTATGATCCCGAAACTACGCTAAGCTAAGTATAAAAAATAGTCAGTAAATAAAAAAAGCTTCTCGATTGAGAAGCTTTAGTACCCGGAGCCGGAGTCGAACCGGCACGGTTTCCCACTGGTGTTTGAGACCAGCGCGTCTACCAATTCCGCCATCCGGGCATATCCGTTTGGGATGATGCAAAAGTAAGTAAAGTTTTAATTATTCCAAATCACTATACTGATCATTTTTAAAACTCATTGAAAATGAATGAGAAAATTTTAAAAAAACTTTTCATTGCCCTATAGAACGATTGAAAACGACCTTTTTTACGTATTTTTAATCAGAAAACAATCAAATGATCATGGAAAAAGTAAAACTCGGAAACAGTGAAATTGAATTCAAACCTCTTGTTTTCGGTGGAAATGTATTTGGCTGGACCGTCGATGAGAAACAGTCTTTCTCCCTGTTAGATGCTTTTATCGATATGGGATTCAGTCTTATTGATACATCCAACAACTATTCACATTGGGTGCCGGGACACAGTGGGTCAGAATCAGAAACAATCATTGGCAAATGGATCAGCAAAAGAGATATTCGCGATAAAATTCAGATTGCAACAAAAGTCGGCGGACGTCGAATAGACAATAGTAAACCTAATCTTAAAAAAGAGTATATTATTAAATCTGTGGAAGATTCACTCCTGCGATTGAATGTAGACACAATCGATCTTTATCAATCTCATCACGATGATCTGACAACTGGAATCGATGAAACACTGGAGGCTTATCATCAACTGATACAGAATGGAAAAATAAAATGGATCGGTGCTTCCAACCTAAGTCCAGAACGGATTTCAGAATCCCTTCGTATAGCCGAAGACCACAATTTACCGTATTATATCGCTATCCAGCCCGAATATAACCTTTACGACCGGATGAAATACGAAGAGCAGTATGAACAATTGGCCCTCGATAATCATCTTGGCGTCATCAGCTATTATTCACTTGCCAGTGGTTTTCTGTCGGGTAAATACCGCTTTATTGATGACATCAAAGGTGCCAAGCGTTATGACGCACTAAAAGACAAGTTTAACACCCGCGGCCTGCGCATTTTAGATGTTTTGGCTGAGATAGCACATACACAACAAGCTAGCATGTCAGCTATAGCATTAGCCTGGAGTTTACACAGGACTTCAGTTACAGCGCCTATAGTGAGTGCAACTAGTATCCAGCAGCTCGAAGAACTTAGCAGAGCTATAGAAATCAAGCTGACACCGGAAGAGTATTACCTCTTAAACCAAGCAAGCGATTACTAGACCAAAAGCACAAAAAAAACAATCTAGTATATTGAAAATAAGAACATTAAAAATATACTAATCAAGTTACCAAATAATATTTGGCTATACGGTATAGGAGAAAGTGAGCTGTTCTAAAATAAAGAAAACAGATGATTTAGATAACGAATATAAACACCTGTTTTTCAACAACTTTTTCCCAGCCCGAGGCAACTTATCTTATTTTTTCATTCAGCAAGGATAAAATGGAAACAGGCACCATCGCACTGATATCTCCTCCATTAAACCACACGTCTCTAACAATGGATGAAGAAATATGTGCCTTTCCAGATCTACTCATTAAAAAATAACTTTCAACATCATTATTGAGCAACACATTATTTTGAGCAACAGCATTTTCAAATTCAAAATCATTGGTATTTCGGAGCCCACGCAATATAAAACGTGCTTTAACTTGCTTACAGAAATCTACTGTAAGACCTTTATATTTATGCACCTCAACCCTACTCACATCGTTAAAAACACGGCTAATTGAATCTACCCGTTCGTCGTGATCTAACATTCCTTTTTTATTGGCGTTATAGCCCACTGCAATAATAATTTTATCAAATAGCGGCATTGCTCTCTCAACAAGATCTTGATGAGCTAATGTAAAGGGGTCAAAAGAGCCCGGAAAAACAGCAATTTTCATATTAGATAGTCTTAGCGTAAAAAGAAAATGATGAATACCCGTATTTTCTAGTTTCTATAAAATTTGGATGATCTTCCATTTGTCTTGTTGACGGATGCTCAACAACAAGGAGCCCATGTTCATGCAGCAATTCCTGTTCAAAAATTAATTTTGGCAATTGTGGCAATTTAGGAATATCATAAGGTGGGTCTGCAAAAATAAAATCATAGGTATTCTTACAGCTGGCAATAAACTTAAATACATCGGCTTTCCTTGCTTTAATTTGCTCCAGTTTCATCTTCCCGGCTGTTTCATTGATATATTGCACGCATTTGAAATGAAGATCTATTGCATCTACTGATTCCACATCCCGCGATGCGAGCTCAAAACTAATATTTCCTGTTCCTGCAAAAAGATCCAGACACTTTAAACTATCAAAATCCAGTCGGTTCTGTAAAATATTAAACAGCGCTTCCTTAGCGATATCCGTGGTTGGCCTCACAGGTAAATTGGTTGGTGGGTTCAGCCTTAAACCACCTAAACGACCTCCGATTATTCGCATAGTATAGAATCAAACAATACATTATACGGGGCCAAATTTGACTCGATCTCGCTATCCGCCAATACGACTTTTGTCTTCAAATCCAATATTTCGATATCACCCGCATAAGTAGAGATACGTTTATAATAGGATTCATTTGGAATTTCTCCTGAAAGGAGCACTTTATTGATGGAGTCCCCTAGATTGAATTGTGTTAAAATATTAAGGACATAGTAGCTGATATCATCAAGATTATGAATTTCAAAACTATTATAAAGCTGAAAAACCCCGTTTTTAAACAGATAAAAATCAACTGTATTTTCAGCTACAAAATGAAGCCCCAGCACACTCCCTCTAATAGATACACGCTCCTGGGCACGATCAAGCACAACCGCAAATTCGGGAAGTATAACAGCATCAGGAAACAACCGCTTCCACCTATTTAATAAAAGCCCATCAAACTGGTATACAGCAACTAAATTAAGATTATCTAAAGAATAGCTAAATGTATTTTCAAGATCAGTTGTACCTAAAAACTGTAGGTAATCGCTGATATTTTCGCTCAGAAAAAATTCTTTTGGAATAAACGTAAAAGTTTGATGTGGTATCACAACGCGGACAAATCGAAACGGAAGGCTCATAATCCGTGTGGCATCAAAAATTGGCTCCTCAGACGGATACTCGATCAAAATCGGTGCGATCGACTTTTTATCAACCACCGCCAAGACATCCTTCTGAAAGCCAGCCTTGACCAAAAGATTGTACTCCGGTAAATAATGAATATTAAATTGTTTTGAAATATAATTCATTCGCTGAATTGTAAAAATTAAAACTTCTTAGAGCAAAAATAGCTTTTTCTAGAGGATAAGACAAACCTTTTAAATAACTTTGAGGGTGTTCATCAAAAATCTGTTAATACAGCAATTCCCATGGCAAGCCACCGAACAGCAGTTGGAGGCTTTCGAATTATTGCAAGAATTTCTTCTCGCTTTTGACAAGCAATCCTGCTTTGTACTTAAAGGATACGCTGGTACGGGAAAAACAACATTAATTTCGGCGCTGGTTAAAGTGCTGCCTGCATTACGGAAAAAGGCTATTCTGCTGGCACCAACAGGCAGGGCGGCAAAAGTGATCACCTATTATTCTGGTCGCAAAGCACTGACAATACACAAAAAAATATACCGAAAAAAATCTGCTGTATCATTTCAGCTGGATTTCACCTTGGCGGAGAACCTGCACGAAGACACTTTATTTATCATCGATGAAGCTTCAATGATATCCAACGCACCTGTGAATGCATTTTCGGCAAGCCTGTTGGACGACTTGATCCGTTATGTACAATCGGGGAAGAACTGTACCCTATTATTTGTTGGAGATACGGCTCAATTACCTCCTGTAGGACTCCTAGATAGTCCTGCCTTAAACCCAAGCTATCTCGAAAGTGAATTTCATCTTTGCGTTTATCCTTTTGAGCTAACCACGGTTGTCCGCCAATCCAAAGACTCCGGTATATTGTACAATGCAACCAAAATACGCGAAGAGATAACCTCGGCAGAAGAAGATCAAGACGACTTCCCTTTTCCAAAATTCATAACAAAAGGATTTAAAGATCTTTACAGAATGACAGGTGAACGGTTAATCGAAGGTATAAACTATGCATATGACAAATATGGACTCGAAAATACAATGATTATCTGCCGTTCAAATCGATCTGCAAATTTATACAACCAAAATATAAGGAACCGAATTTTGTTCCGGGACGAGGAACTGACGGGCGGAGATTATATTATGGTTGTAAAAAACAACTACTTCTGGTTACAGGAAAACAACATGGGCGATGGATTTATTGCAAATGGCGATATGGCCAAAGTACGAAAAGTAAGTAACATCCACGATCAGCATGGATTTCGATTTGCAGATGTCACATTTGAATTTGTAGACATTGACGAAATAGAACCCATCACCTGCCGCGTTATCTTAGATAGCCTCTATACAGACGGCCCCAATCTGCCCTATGAAAGCCAAAAAGCTCTCTACGAAGAGATTGCCTTGGATTATGCCGATATCATGGATAAGAAGGACAGGCTCGAAGCAATCAAAAAAGACCCTTATTATAATGCGCTTCAGATTAAATTTGCATTTGCAATTACCTGCCATAAAGCACAAGGCGGTCAATGGCCAATCGTGTTTGTTGACCAGGGCTATATAAACGATGATATGTTGGATCTTGAATTTTTAAGATGGTTATACACTGGGGTTACCCGAGCAACAAAGGAACTTTTTCTGGTCAATTTCAATGAAAACTTCTATCCATCATAGGATTATTACACGAATCATTCGCAAAAGAACCTAATAATAGATATTTTTACGTTCAGAACCATTATTATACAATTATCTATATTATTAATGCATAAGTACTACTTAATCCTAGCGGCGAGCTTATTGCCCTATGTTAGCACTGCACAACAGGCGAAGGAAGCCCCTATAAAGTCAAATTATCAGCTGGCTGCAAAATTCTCCCCTGAAAAATTAAAGAAAATGATTTTTTCGACCAGCATCAAACCAAATTGGATCAATTTTTCCGATCGCTTTTGGTATGATTACGCAAGTCCGCAGGGAAGAAACTGGTACATTGTAAACCCTGCGCTGAAAAAGAAAGAACTTCTTTTCAATAACGACAACCTCGCCGCACAAATTACTAAAATCGTTAAAAATCCTGTAGATGCACAACATTTGGAATTACAGGGCCTTCGATTTACCAAAGATGAGAAAAAATTGAGGTTTCAGATTCAGAGCACCAAAGATACGGTGAAATCCAAAGATGAAATACAAAAGCTCAAGAATAAGTCCGATACCACCAAAAAGAAACTATTTTATCTGGAATATGACTTAGCAGCACAGTCTGTGGTAGAAATCAGCGACTCGACAAAGGTAAAACCGCCATTGGGTTGGGCGACATTCTCGCCTGACACCAATACAGTCTATTTTGCGAAAGATTACAACTTGTATTGGATGGACAAATTCAACTATCTTAAAGCGGTAAAGGATGAAAAAGACAGCACCATTGTTGAGCACCAGATAACAAAAGACGGGGTGCAATATTATGCTTGGGGCGGTGATGAATATAGCACAACTACGGGTGAGGAAAAAGATAAAGACAACGATACTAAACGCAAGCGGGTATGGATCAGCTGGTCTCCGGATGGACGTTATTTTACCTTGACCAGAAAGGACAACCGTTCTCTAAAGCCCTTATGGGTAATCAATAATGTTGGCTCATCCCGGCCGACACTTGAAACTTATAAATACCAAATGCCAGGCGAAGTCGATTCGACAGAAACTGAACTATATATCTTCGACGCGGCAGCAAAAACTCCACGCCGCATCAATATAGCTGCGTTTAAAAATCAGACCGTCTCTACCTGGACAAAAACACCGGATAAAAATTCTTATAAAGAGGATTATTTTACCAACTATTGGCTGGGCAATAACGAAGAGTTTTACATTTCACGCTCTAGCCGCGACCTGAAACGAATTGATCTCCTAAAGGTCAATATAAATGGTACGGTAAACAATATTATCCAGGAGCGTTCCAATGTATATTTGGATGTTCAAAAACCATTCCTGATCGAAAACAAGAAGCAATTAGTTCATTGGTCGGAAAGAGATGGCTGGGGCCACTACTACCTCTACGACACAAATGGAAAATTGATTAATCAAATTACAAAAGGAGCTTTTCATACGGAGGAAATTACCGGTTTTGACCCTGCTTCCGGAACATTATACTTTACAGCATCGGGACGTGAGAAAAACGAAGACCCCTATTATCTACACCAGTACAGTATAAATACAAATGGCTCCGGAATTAAATTATTGAATCCAGGAAACTTTGACCACCAAGTGGAAGTGAGCGAATCTTCCCGATATTTTGTCAATAATTCCTCCAGAGTAAACACGACTCCTGAATCCGTCTTATACAATAGCAATGGACAGAAAATAATGACACTGGAAAAAGCTGACCTATCCTTGCTATTTGCTGCAGGTTACAAATTTCCAGAACCTTTTAAAGTGAAAGCTGGGGATGGCACCACGGATCTCTATGGGGTCATGTACAAACCATTTGACTTTGACAGTACCAGAACTTATCCAATTGTGGAATATGTATACCCTGGGCCTCAAACCGAAGCTGTCAATAAATCCTTTGGAAGAAGCATGGACAGAATCGACAGGCTAGCGCAGTTTGGCTTTATCGTCATCACAGTTGGTAACCGTGGTGGACATCCTTCACGCTCGCAATGGTATCATACCTATGGATATGGCAATCTGCGCGATTATGGTTTGGAAGATAAAAAAGTAGCGGCGGAACAGCTCGCAGATCGTTATAAATACATCGACATTAACCGCGTTGGTATAACTGGTCACTCCGGCGGTGGTTTTATGTCCACAGCAGCGATGCTTGTTTACCCTGACTTCTTTAAAGTTGCGGTGTCTGGCGCCGGAAACCATGAAAATCAGATTTACAACCGCTGGTGGAGTGAGCGTCATCATGGAGTGACAGAAAAAGTATCCGCTAAAGGCGATACAACATTCTCCTACCAAATCAATAAAAATACAGAGCTCGCAAAAAACCTAAAAGGCAGACTACTTATCGCTACCGGAGACATTGACAACAATGTGCACCCGGCAAATTCAATTCGCATGGTAGACGCATTGATCAAGGCTAACAAAAGATTTGATTTCCTGCTATTACCTGGACAAAGACACGGTTTTGGCGATATGACGGAGTATTTCTTCTGGAAAATGGGCGATTACTTTAGCCAATATCTATTGGGTGATTCCAAGATGAACGAAGTTGACATGACTGAAATGAATCGAGAAAAACCACAAAAATAACGGTTAAATGACCTACAATGAAAAATTAGCATTTTTATCCGTTACCTTGAGATCTTTCGAGGTAACGGATTTTTCTTTGGAGATGCTCCAAGGAATAACCCTGGCTGATCTGCTGAACATCTCCTTAGAGAAGGATAAAAAGGTTGCCTTTCGCGCCGCATGGGTATTTGAAACCATCGTTTTAAAGAATACAGCGTTGCTAAAATCTGTTCTCCCGCAATTCTTGAACAATTTAAAAAAACAAAAAAACTGGAGTTGTCTTAGAAGCTATACTAAAATTCTATTATTTTTAACGTCTAAAAAAAATAAAGAATATACACTTCAAAATGAGATAGAAGAAGAAATTATCGAGCATTCCTTCCAATGGATGATCGAACCTGCATGTCCTGTCGCTGTATTGGTCAACTGCCTGGACATCTTAAATAACCTACGAAAAAAGTACCCTTGGATACATGAGGAGTTACAGGCTCAGATAAGCTATTTTCAACGAACAAAACCGAGTCCAGCCCTAATGAGCCGGACCAATAAAATTATTCAGCAGAAAAGTTAAAGTATCGTTTCTATTCGCGATTAAAACAATGTATTTCCTTTCGAGTGATTGACACGGCCCAAATGCTTATAAGCAGCCTCTGTACATTCGCGACCCCGCGAGGTCCGCATAATGTATCCTTCTTGAATCAGAAAGGGTTCGTAGACTTCCTCAATCGTACCTTCATCCTCCCCAACTGCTGTGGCTACAGTTTTTAAACCGACAGGTCCACCTTTAAATTTGTCTATAATAGTCGTTAAGATTTTGTTGTCCATCTCGTCTAAACCATTTTCATCCACATTAAGCGCGTGCAAAGCATATTTCGCTATTTCTTTATCGATGCTTCCGTTACCCTTTATCTGTGCAAAATCCCGTGTACGGCGCAGTAAAGCATTGGCTATCCGGGGTGTACCTCTGCTCCTTCGTGCAATCTCATAGGCACCTTCATCAGAAATCGGTGTGTTTAAGATATGTGCCGAACGCAACACGATAGTTGTTAGGAGTTTCGCATCATAATATTGTAGGCGCGAATTAATTCCAAAGCGTGCACGCAAAGGGGCTGTCAAAAGTCCTGAGCGCGTTGTTGCCCCGATCAGGGTAAACGGATTAAGGGAGATCTGCACAGACCGTGCATTCGGCCCTGTTTCCAGCATAATGTCGATTTTAAAATCTTCCATTGCCGAATAGAGATATTCTTCTACTAAAGGGCTTAAACGGTGGATCTCATCGATAAACAAGACATCCCCTTCTTCGAGATTTGTCAATAATCCTGCAAGATCACCCGGTTTATCCAATACAGGTCCCGAAGTAATTTTAATGCCAACACCCATCTCATTAGCAATGATATGGGATAACGTCGTCTTTCCTAAGCCTGGGGGGCCATGTAGCAAAACGTGATCCAGCGCCTCGCCTCTTAGCCTGGCTGCCTTCACAAAAATATTGAGGTTCTCTAATATTTTAGCCTGACCTGTAAAATCTTCAAAAGCCTGAGGCCGCAATGCCCGTTCAATATCACGATCTGTGTTGCTCAGACGCTCTGGATTTGGATCTAAATTCTCGTTCATTGTAGCGATCTTTTAATTTCTCTTGTACCGCTTTCCGATACTTCCTAATTTCAATTGGATAACTCCAAAAAAAGCTTCCTTAAAGATACTTGTGCTCATCTTTGATGTGCCTTCGGTCCGATCTGTGAATATAATGGGTACTTCGACTACATCAAAGCCATATTTTATGGCGGTGAATTTCATCTCAATCTGAAAGGCATAACCCACAAACTTAATTTTTTCAAGGGGGATTGTCTGAAGGACTTCTCTGGTAAAACAAACAAACCCCGCGGTCGCATCCTGGATATTAATTCCGGTTATAAAACGAACATATACCGAAGCGAAATACGACATCAACACCCGGCTCATCGGCCAATTGACTACATTCACGCCTTTGATATAGCGCGAACCTATACTCATATCAGCACCAGCCACACAAGCCTGCCGTAAACGAAGCAGATCCTCCGGGTTGTGACTGAAATCTGCATCCATTTCAAAAATATATTGGTAATGTTCGCGCGATAGCGCCCATTTAAATCCATGGATATATGCCGTTCCCAACCCCAGTTTCCCGATCCGTTCTTCGATAAACAAACGGCCGTCAAACTCATTAAGCTGTAAATTCTTAATGATGGTAGCCGTTCCATCCGGGGAACCATCGTCTACAATTAAAATATCAAATGCCTGTGATAAGGAAAAAACTTTGCGAATGATTTTTTCAATATTTTCCTTTTCATTATATGTTGGAATGATAACTAAACTATCCGTCACTTTTTTATATTTAAGACCAGTAAAGGTAATCATTTGCGTTAAATTCTAATGCAGGAATTCGATGAAATATACGGGATAATCAACATTGCTCCACTGAAAAAGCAGTAATCCCTTCAAGCTCAAACCAACACATCGGAATCATAAATAAACGACATTCAGTAGATTGCCCGCTAAAAAAAAGAAAAGCCCGTTACTTTGGGAGTAACGAGCTTTCATTAACCAATTATAAACTTAAATTATGAGACTGCAAATATGATTAAAATTGCGCTCATTTACAAATTTATTTGCGTTTTCATGCAACATTTTCAATACAATACACCTTTTAAATGTGCTAAATCGTTTATAAAACATGCATACTACCGCAGATTAGCGATCTACCTCACCCAGAACAATATCAATAGAGCCCAGGATCGCAATCAAATCAGCGATCAGCACGCCTTTTCCAATTTCCGAAATCACCGATAGGTTATTAAAACTCGGCCCCCGCGACTTTACACGCAATGGAATATCTGATTTATCTTTTGTGACAAAGTAAAAACCCAATTCTCCTTTCGGATTTTCAGCACGGACATAATAATCCTGCGCTTTCAAATTTACTTTTTTCGGAACCAGCGCTCTCGGATCGAATTCAGCTGTACGTTTAAAGTCTTTCTGTAATCGTTCAAGACATTGCTCAACAATGCGAACAGATTCCTTGACTTCGTCTACCCTAACTTTATAACGGTCCCAGCAATCGCCGATTGCGCCCATTTCTCCTTTTCCGACAGGTATCTCAAAATCAATTTCTGGGTAAACCGAATAGCCATCTATGCGTCGTAAATCCCATTTTATTCCTGAAGCCCGAAGCATAGGTCCCGATACACCATAATTTATCGCAACGTCAGCAGGAAGTATACCTATTTTAGCCGTACGGGAGATAAAGATTTGATTCTGAGTCAATATCTCATCCAGTTCGACCAATTTAGGTTTGAAGTAGGTAATAAATTCTGCACAGCGCTCTTCAAAGCCTACAGGCAAATCATAAAACAAACCGCCTACCCAGATATAGTTGTACAACATCCTGGAGCCAGAAGCCCACTCGAGCATATTCATAATGTGTTCACGGTCACGGAAGCACCAAAGAAACGGCGTTGTTGCACCGATATCAATACCATATGTTCCAATAGCAATCAGGTGCGACGCAATTCGGTTGAGTTCACAGACCAGTACACGGATATACTCTATCCTTTTAGGTATTTTACGATCAAGACCAAGCATGCGTTCGACACCCATCACGAAAGCATGACTATTATTCATCGAGGCGAGGTAATCTAGGCGATCAGTAAAAGGAATTGTCTTTGCGTAATTTAACGATTCGGCATGCTTGTCAAAACAGCGGTGCAGATAACCCAAATGTGGAACAACCTCTTTCACAATCTCTCCGTCAGTAATCAGCTGAAGCCGGAGCACCCCATGCGTTGATGGATGCTGAGGCCCCATATTTAACACCATTTCCTCACTGGATATCGTTGTAAGGTGTTTTTCATACCGCACTAATGCCTCTTTATATTTTGGATTCGCCATTTCGATCAATTAATATGGATGCCATGATATGTTTCTGCCTCTTGATAATCCTTGCGCAGAGGATGCCCTTCCCAATCGTCGGGAAGCAGAATCCTTCTAAGGTCCGGATGTCCCTCAAAATAAATCCCCATTAGGTCAAATGCTTCGCGCTCATGCCAGTCTGCCGTACGCCATACCGAAGTAAGCGAAGGAATCTCTGGTAATTCGTCCAGCGAACGATTACCTGACAGCTCAACTTTTAAGACCAAACCGTGTTGATAAGGCAATGAATTGAGATGGTAGACAACGGTAAAATGCGTTTGATAGTCCACCGCAGTAAGATTGCTCAAAAAATCAAAATACAGCCCCTCCGTATCCCGCAGGAATAAACAGACGGCTACGATATCCTCCTTATCAACAAATAATGCTGGCTGCAGCCCATTGCGATCTTCATTAACAATAATTTGGGTTCCAAATCGGGAAACAAGCGTCGATTTAATTTCGTCAAATGTCATATTTATGGGGCTATACGCGTAATCGTCCAGGAGTCGGACACTTTTTTGTAAACGATACGATCATGCAGCCGGCTTGCACGTCCCTGCCAGAACTCGAAATAAATCGGTTTCAGCAGATAGCCACCCCAATGTGATGGTCTAGGTACAGTGTCGATTCCATTATATTGGCGTTCGAGTTCTTCCACCCTGTTTTCCAAAAAACTGCGGTTTGGAATTTCGTGGCTCTGCGGGGAAGCCAGTGCGCCGATACGGCTTCCTTTAGGTCGTGATTGAAAATATTCATCCGAATCGGCCCCACTTACAAAATCAATAACGCCTTCGATTCGGACCTGCCGTTGCAATTCAGGCCAGAAAAACAATAATGCAGCATGCGGATTAGCTTTCATCTCCTCCCCTTTACGACTCTCATAATTTGTAAAAAAGACCAAACCTTCTGCGACAATATCCTTCAATAGAACAACTCGCGAGGACGGCAAATGATGGGAAGATACGGTTGAAAGCACCATAGCATTGGGTTCGTTCACCTCGCTGTGGATAGCCGCATCAAACCATTTTTTAAACTGGTGGACTGGATCTCGATCCACATCCGATTCAGATAGGCTACCTAATACGTAATCCTGTCTGATTGCTGCAATATCTTTATGTTGAATGGACATAGAAACCTATTTTTATGTCCTACAAACTTACTAAAATCATTGCTTTTTCTCTATAAAGTTAGTAGAAATTGACAAAATCCCAATTTTGGCACAAATCTCGCATAGTTCTAATTAAAAAAGATTAGATCAACAACTCATTAAAATACGCGCTATATGTTTACCGAACTTGATCCTCAAAAAGGAAGTTTACTAATTTCCGAACCGTTTATGTTAGACCCTAGATTCCTCAGATCCGTGATATTGCTATGTGAATATCATACGGAAGGATCGCTCGGGTTTGTTTTAAATAATCAAACCAATGTTCGCATTGGCCAATTATTGGAATCTATACCGGATTGCAATTTCCCCATCTATGTGGGTGGCCCCGTGGCTCAGGAAAGCCTCTTTTTTGTACATAACCGTTTTGATTTGTTGCTGAGTGGCGAAGAAGTTGCTCCTGGGATCTATTTTGGTGGCGATGAAGAGAAGCTTATCGAAGCCATCCAGACGGATAGCATAAAAGCTGACGAATTAAAATTCTTTATCGGCTATTCGGGATGGTCTGCAGGTCAACTTGAGGCTGAAATTAAAGAAAATAGCTGGGCTGTACAGAACAAATACCACCATCAGCTTATTTTTGAAGGGAACGGTGAATTGCTATGGAAAGATGCCATTATTGGACTTGGCCCCAAATATGCACATGTTGCCAACTTTCCGCAGAGCCCTAGTTTGAATTAGGCTAAGAGGCTTTCGATTGCTGACAGCCTACTACAAGATCCTTTTAACGAAATACACGCACTTATGACAAAATAGGACGTTTTCTGCCATCATGTCTTATAGGAGGTATTTGGAACATAGATTGTATGTTGTAAACAAATCATAAATTTAAAAAATAGCGACATAAAAATTATGAATCCAGAAAAAGGTAGTATTTCAATTCACACGGAGAACATATTTCCCGTAATCAAAAAGTTCTTATATTCCGATAATGAAATTTTCTTGCGTGAACTGGTATCTAATGCCGTTGATGCTTCTCAAAAAATCAAACGCCTGGCTTCTTTAGGTCAATATCAAGGTGAAACAGGTGAATTGATTGTAGACGTAAAATTTGATGAAGCTGCCAAAACCATCACTATTTCCGACAATGGTATTGGTATGACAGCAGAGGAAATAAAAAAATACATCAACCAGATCGCTTTCTCCGGAGCGACAGAGTTTATGGAAAAATTCAAAGAAGCAAATGATGCAAACGAAATCATTGGCCGTTTTGGTTTGGGCTTCTATTCCGCATTTATGGTGGCCGATACGGTGGAAATCGAATCCTTATCCTATCAGGATGGAGCAGAACCAGCCCATTGGACTTGCGATGGTAGTACATCTTACGAAATCTCTACAGGCACAAGAACCACACGTGGTACTGATGTCATTCTACATATTAACGAAGAGTCCACTGAATTTTTAAGTCAGGCACGTTTACAGAATATTTTAGATAAGTATGCTAAATTTCTTCCCGTTCCAATCCGTTTTGGTACAAAAACAAATTCTGAGCCGGATGGTGAAGACGAAGAAGGAAAACCAAAATACAAATCTGTAGAGGTAGACAATATTATCAATAATACTTCTCCAGCATGGACAAAGTCACCGTCTGAATTAAAAGATGAAGATTATTTGGCATTCTACCGCGAGTTATATCCTTACTCCATGGATGAGCCTTTGTTTTGGATTCACCTCAACGTAGATTATCCATTCAACCTGACCGGTATCCTTTACTTTCCTAAAGTTAAAAATGAACTTGAGATCCAGCGTAATAAAATCAAACTTTACTCGAGACAAGTGTTCATTACCGACGAAGTGAAAGATATTGTTCCAGAGTTCTTGATGTTACTTCACGGTGTAATCGATTCTCCAGATATTCCGTTGAACGTTTCCCGTTCATTTTTGCAGGCGGACAGCAACGTTAAGAAAATCAATAGTTACATCACCAAAAAGGTGGCTGACAAATTGAACGAAATATTTAAGACTGACCGCAAAGGCTTTGAGGAGAAATGGACGGATATCGGCTTATTTATCAAATATGGTATGCTAAGCGATGAGAAATTTGCTGAAAAAGCAAATGACTTCTGTTTGGTAAAAAATACGAAAGACGAAAGTTTCACCATCAAAGAGTATTACGAAAAAGTCAAAGATATCCAAGTAGATAAAGATGGAAACATTATCTACTTATATACGCATGATGCTGCTCAACAAGATGGATTTATCCAAACTGCATTAAACAAAGGTTATGATGTACTGACACTCGATGGTCCACTAGATACGCACTTTGCGGCTTATTTGGAGGAAAAGGGTGGCGAAAAGGTGCAACTGAAACGTGTAGATGCTGACGTTATCGATAAATTGATTCAGAAAGATGAAAAGGTCGACCTGGCTCTTTCGGAAGAAGAATCTAAAAAAGCGCTGGAAGTTTTCGAAAAGGCAATTTCACGCCAAGATATGAAAGTTGAAGTTGATGCGTTAAATGAGGGTGATCTGCCTGTATCGGTAACGATTGATGAATTTATGCGCCGGATGAAAGATATGGCTAAGACAGGTGGCGGTATGAATTTCTATGGTTCATTGCCCGACAATTATAAGGTAACTGTTAACGGTAACCATCCACTGATCAAAAGAATTTTATCAGCATCGGACGAAGAAGGCTCTAAACTAGCAAAACAGGCTTTTGATTTAGCACTCTTATCCAGAGGTTTATTGTCTGGAGCCGATTTAACATCCTTTGTGAAGAGAAGTGTAGAAATGATATAAGGGCAATCCTTTTACTAAGAAAAAGCGGTTTCGGTAATAGAAACCGCTTTTTTTTAGTAAAAATTGGAAGCAAATGGTAGCCTTGGTAGTAGCGAATTGCATATCAGCACTGCTATGGACGGGTTACGAGGTTTTTTATTAAAATTTAATAAACTAATCTTCACCTAGTTGGCTTTAAACGCTGTTTTTTTTCAGTCAAATATTTGGAGGGAATAGGGTTTAATCGTACTTTTGTATCATCAAAATCACGGTAGGTATAGCTCAGTTGGTTAGAGCACTAGATTGTGGTTCTAGGGGTCGTCGGTTCGAGCCCGATTACTTACCCAAAAAGGCAGATCAAATGATCTGCCTTTTTTAATTTGATAAGTTCTCAGCCAACTAAACAAATGGGGGATCAAGGGATCAAGCTGAATTCTTGGGATCAAGCTGAATTCTTGGGGGGAATGTCAAAAATTTCTTAGTTTAGCATCCTTAATACAGATATCCCTTGCAAGAAGCCGAACGTAAATTACTGTCCCTATTGATGCCCGAAGGGCTATTGGAATACTTTCAGATTTTAGAAGTCGATCAGGTTGACAATCAGCTCCACATTTATTTAGATGAGCTTAATATTGCTCCGACAGGCTATCAGAACAGCAAGTTGGAGTCAAAGGGCTTCATGCCTTCCACTGAGATTTCAGACTTTCCCATTCGAGGCCAGAAAGTTACGCTACATATCCGCCGTCGTCGCTGGACGGTCCTGGATACCGGAGAGATCATCACAAGAGATTGGAATCTGGTGCGTGAGGGTGCTCGAATGACTACGGAATTCGGGCTTTTTTTAAAGAAGATATTTGGATAATCATCCTGTAAGCGCCCAATTGGTAGGTCTGTTCTTCCAAATGGACGGTAAGCAACTACAGGATCAATACAAGAACCATCTCAGTGACTTCCAGGACTGGGACCAAAAGCCACACGCAGAGCAATGGACCCTTTTTCCTGATAACATATCGGAACACCTGAGCATCGATGAGACCAGCTTTAGCAACGGTGAACTTTACACGATCGTAAGCAGTAAATCAGCAAAGGGCAGGAAGGGAACCATATTGGCTACCATAAGAGGGACAAAGGCGGAAGATATTATTGCTGTATTAGAGCGCATTCCACTTAAACTAAGGAACAAAGTTAGGGAAGTAACGATGGATATGGCCCCCAATATGGCAAAGGCTATCCGTAGGTGTTTCAGAAATGCCAGAAGGGTTATCGATCGGTTTCATGTACAAAAACTTGCTTATGATGCTGTTCAGGAACTCCGTATCAAATACCGATGGGAAGTCTTAGATGCAGAAAGCAAAAAAATAATGGAATCGCGAAAACGGGGTATCCCATATGACCCCGAGTTGTTGCCTAATGGTGATACGCTCAAACAGCTATTAGCTAGGTCGAGACACCTCCTGTTCAAGCATCCAAGTCGATGGTCGGAAAGCCAAAAACGCCGTGCAGAACTGCTGTTCATCAGGTTTCCCAAGCTAAAACAGGCTTATGATCTTGGAGTTGCCTTAGGTGACATCTTCAATAAATGCAGGGATAAAAAAGTTGCTTTCACAAAGTTAGGACTGTGGCACAACCAGGTTGAGAACGCGGGTATTGCTTCATTCGAGAGTGTCGCAAGATCCATTGCAGCACATCATCAATACATTCTCCACTACTTCGACAATAGAAGCACCAATGCATCCGCAGAGTCCTTCAATGCAAAACTCAAAGCTTTCAGGAGCGTCTTCCGTGGAGTAAGGGATACAACATTCTTCCTGTACAGAGTGATGAAATTGTATGCTTAAAAATGATTACCCCCCAAACTTTCGGTATGATCCAATTCTTGGGGGGAATGTCAAAAATTTCTTAGTTTAGCATCCTTAATACAGATATCCCTTGCAAGAAGCCGAACGTAAATTACTGTCCCTATTGATGCCCGAAGGGCTATTGGAATACTTTCAGATTTTAGAAGTCGATCAGGTTGACAATCAGCTCCACATTTATTTAGATGAGCTTAATATTGCTCCGACAGGCTATCAGAACAGCAAGTTGGAGTCAAAGGGCTTCATGCCTTCCACTGAGATTTCAGACTTTCCCATTCGAGGCCAGAAAGTTACGCTACATATCCGCCGTCGTCGCTGGACGGTCCTGGATACCGGAGAGATCATCACAAGAGATTGGAATCTGGTGCGTGAGGGTGCTCGAATGACTACGGAATTCGGGCTTTTTTTAAAGAAGATATTTGGATAATCATCCTGTAAGCGCCCAATTGGTAGGTCTGTTCTTCCAAATGGACGGTAAGCAACTACAGGATCAATACAAGAACCATCTCAGTGACTTCCAGGACTGGGACCAAAAGCCACACGCAGAGCAATGGACCCTTTTTCCTGATAACATATCGGAACACCTGAGCATCGATGAGACCAGCTTTAGCAACGGTGAACTTTACACGATCGTAAGCAGTAAATCAGCAAAGGGCAGGAAGGGAACCATATTGGCTACCATAAGAGGGACAAAGGCGGAAGATATTATTGCTGTATTAGAGCGCATTCCACTTAAACTAAGGAACAAAGTTAGGGAAGTAACGATGGATATGGCCCCCAATATGGCAAAGGCTATCCGTAGGTGTTTCAGAAATGCCAGAAGGGTTATCGATCGGTTTCATGTACAAAAACTTGCTTATGATGCTGTTCAGGAACTCCGTATCAAATACCGATGGGAAGTCTTAGATGCAGAAAGCAAAAAAATAATGGAATCGCGAAAACGGGGTATCCCATATGACCCCGAGTTGTTGCCTAATGGTGATACGCTCAAACAGCTATTAGCTAGGTCGAGACACCTCCTGTTCAAGCATCCAAGTCGATGGTCGGAAAGCCAAAAACGCCGTGCAGAACTGCTGTTCATCAGGTTTCCCAAGCTAAAACAGGCTTATGATCTTGGAGTTGCCTTAGGTGACATCTTCAATAAATGCAGGGATAAAAAAGTTGCTTTCACAAAGTTAGGACTGTGGCACAACCAGGTTGAGAACGCGGGTATTGCTTCATTCGAGAGTGTCGCAAGATCCATTGCAGCACATCATCAATACATTCTCCACTACTTCGACAATAGAAGCACCAATGCATCCGCAAAGTCCTTCAATGCAAAACTCAAAGCTTTCAGGAGCGTCTTCCGTGGAGTAAGGGATACAACATTCTTCCTGTACAGAGTGATGAAATTGTATGCTTAAAAATGATTACCCTCCACAACTTTTGTACATGATCCCAAATGCTCCTTGACCAGCTACCCATCATCCGAACAAGCTTCAAAGGCAACTTCTTCCCTTTTACAGTTCAGGCACAGGATCCATAAGCCCTGGATGGCGCGGATCATAAATAGCCACAGCAACTTTAGAGTCCGCACAACCATAATATAAAAACCATTTTTGTTTAAAAAAGACCAATCCTTCGATAAAAACCGTTCCATCTATATATTGTCCACTTTTTTCGAAAGATTCCATGGGGCGTAAAAACGGAACATCCATTCGAGCCAATACGCTTGTCGGATCTCGTGGACTAAATAAAACCTGTCCAGCGGAATAGGTATTTTTATTAAAACGCACATCCCCTTTCTCAGCATGATTCTTACCATTGTATAGCAATACAATTCCTTTATCAGTCAAAACTGCTGGAGGACCGCACTCTGTCAACGAACTATCAAAGTAACCATCCCTCGGCGAAATGAAGGCTTTCAGTGTACCTCTATTATCTGTTACGGGTTCCCAGTCAATCAAATTATCGGATGTGGCGCCATAAACACCATGTTCTCCCCAGTACAACCAATATTTCCCATTGATTTTAGCTATAACCTGTTTGTTACCTTTCAATGTAGTCACAATAGAAGCCGATTTATGCGGTTCATTGACTAGAGTGCGCCTATTTCTCGAGTTCTTAAAAATAGGACCGTATTTAGTCCAGTGTTTCAGATCAGTGGATATTGCTACACCAAGCCGCGGTACCTTTCGGTTCCATTGGGTATAAAATAGCACAAAACGCCCATCCTCAGTCTGTGCTATCCGAGGATCTTCTGTCCCGCCAGGCCACTCGTTATCTTGCTGCTCATCAGGCCCCGGATAGAATATAGGCGTTTTCAGTCGTTCAAAATGAATACCGTCAGCACTAGCTGCTAACCCCAATCGGGAGGTCCGGTGGCCAATAGCTTTTCCTGTCCGATCTTCTGCACGATAAATGACATAGATACTATCTCCCCTTACTACTGCAGCAGGATTAAAAGTGTCGTTGTCCTCCCATCGAATTTCTTTCTTCAGCATTGGATCATAAAATACGGAACTCGTATCGGGCTCAATAATTGGATTGACACCTTTGGGCCGTTCAAAGCCTCCTAATACCCATTGTTCTTTTTTAAGCTTTCCAGCAGGCTGCACGCTGCAGCCGCATAAAAAGACGAACAGAATAGAGCCTGCAATTTTTACGATAATATTCATATTTTAATTGATTTCTATGGTTTTACATGTAGTAGCAAACAACAGCCTGTAAAAGTGAAAATTATAAATTGGTTACCACTGAAGAGCGATCGAAACTATTATTGATCATTCACAAATATAATGCTAATAGAAAAAAGTACCGCAAAAACAAGTTCAACAAAATTGAATTGGGATCAAAACTAAAAAACACAAATAAACAATTCAACGATAAATAACTCGAAATATTGCAATATATCGCAATACTACAACGATTATAATGACAAATATTGCAGCATATAGCACAAAAACACTACATTTATAGCATGATATCCAAAGAAGAACGTCACGATTTTATATTAGTTAAAATCAAAAAGGAAAGGAAATTAGTAATGACAGAGTTAGCGGCCGAACTTGGTGTCTCTGAGCATACCGTCCGACGTGATCTTAAAGAACTATCTGACGCTGGCTTGCTCCGCGCTATTCGAGGGGGAGCCACGTTACGGTCAAACTTACCATTCGATATATACTACCGAAATAACCTTGATGTTATGGAGAAACAAGCCATAGCAGAAAAATCGATCACACTATTGAAAGATCATCAAGTCGTCTTTTTTGACGGTGGCACAACAACACAGGCAATTGCTGGCAACATTCCAGATAGCCTAAACCTTACTGTGGTCACACATAGTCTCCCGATAGCCAATATACTTGCAAACCTCCCAAACATCAGCTTGATTTTCGCGGGTGGCGCTTTCTGCAAATCATCTCTTACGATGCAGGGACAGCAAACTATTTCTACCTTTGAAGAAATATATGCGGATGTCAGCTTCATAGGTGTATGTAGCCTGGACCCCTATCGTGGACTTACGGCAAGAACTCGCGAAGAAACAGCTATCAAAAGAGTACTATGTAAAAATTCAATGAACATTGTTGCTGCCACAACGAGCAATAAGCTCGATACCCTGGCATCTTTTCTAACATGCCGCGCATCTGATATCAGTTATTTAATTACAGAAAAGGATCCTTCTGATCGCATTTTGCAGCCTTATGTCGAACAAGGTATTACAATTTTATAAGTTTACCATTTATGAACAATCTCAAACAGGAAGCCGCCAAAGCTGCTCTTCAACTTTTAGAACCTGATCAATTCATTGGACTAGGTGTTGGATCAACAATAGCTTATTTCATTGAATTAATTGCCAGTAGGGTCAGTTTTAAATCCAGCCTGAAATTTACATCGCCTTCTTTGGAAACCAAAATACTGCTCCAAGAAAATGGTCTTATTTGTATTGATAACAGTACCATAGCAACGCTGGATTATTATTTTGACAGCTGTGATCAGGTGGACATTCATTTAAATGCGTTCAAAAGTGGCGGCGGCGTACATACAGGTGAAAAGATTATGGCGAATATGGCAAAGCAATTTATTCTCTTGGTCGATGGCGCAAAGATGGTCGATAAACTGACCACAAAATATCCGCTATGTGTTGAAATTATTCCCGACGCCTGGCTATCGGTACTTAAAGAACTAAAATCAAGCTATTCTTCAGCGATATCAAACATTGTATTACGAAAATCTGAACAAAAATCGGGGCCTCTACTATCTGAGAGAGGTAATTTCCTGGCAGACATTTATTTTTCTAAACTGCCTGATATTTTTGATTTGAATAAACAAATCAAACTCATTACAGGCGTTGTAGAACATTCACTTTTTTATCAACTGTGTTCGGTATGTCTTCGAGCAACAGAAGATGGCGTAACACATCACTTTGCAAACCGCATTGTAGAATCGAACACGGACAAAAAAAGCACGCAATAGCATTAAATTTTATATTGAAGTCCAACAAGTAGCAAGACTGCGCTAAAATATTTTAAATCAACATGAAACACACTCAAATTAACACAGGAATACTAAGTTTTGGCATGTCAGGACGTGTTTTTCACGCGCCATTTATACATACCAATCCACATTTCAATCTCAGCGCTGTTGTAGAACGGTCGAAAAAAAACGCACATGAATTTTATCCGGCAATAAAAAGCTACGATAATATAACTGAATTACTAGCGGATGAAAGCATCGAACTGGTCATTGTGAACACACCAAACTATACCCATTTCCAATATGCAAAAGACGCCCTAGAGGCAGGAAAACACGTTTTGATAGAAAAACCTGCCGTTGATGATTCTACACAATTCGATACGCTTCTTGCCATCAGCAAAAAACAAGGAAAAGACTTATTTTTCTATCAAAACAGACGATATGATAGTCACTTTTTAGACATTAAAAAAGTGATCGAAAGTGGAGAATTAGGAAAGCTGATTGAAGTGCATTTCAGATTTGATCGCTATAAAATGGAATTGGGACAAAAATACTTTAAGGAAGATACGCAGTATATTTCCAATGGTATCACTTATGACCTAGGTCCGCACCTTATTGATCAGGCAATCTCACTTTTTGGAAAACCGGTTAAATTTACCAAGACAACATCCATCAACAGACCCGATTCTAAAGTTGCAGATTATTTTCACTATCATCTTTATTATCCAGCTGGACTGAACGTGTATTTAACAGGCAGTTTACTTGTCGCCTCTCCGCAGCCCGCCTTTGTCTTACATGGTACAAAAGGGAGTTTTATCAAGAATATGACGGATGTGCAAGAACAGCAATTGCTAGATGGTATGTTGCCCGACGATCCATCTTATGGCCTTGAGCCAGCCGGCCTCGAGGGAAAACTTGTTACGATAGACGTATCAAATCAAAAACATGAGTCTTTAGTAACGCCACATACAGGAGATTACAATCAGCTGTTTGAAGCCATTTATGAAAGCTTAAGAAATAATATCGATTACCCTATTAAAGCGGATCAGATTAAATGGCAGATTCAATTGCTTGAAGCTGAAAACACCTAAGTTTTTAAACAATCAAATGGCAGCACGGTTCAAGAAAAATAATAGGTGCTGCCATTTTTAATTTGATTCCCAAAGGCATTCGTCCGGTTCAATATGGATCATCACATGACCAAGATCAGGAATATGCGCAACCAAGTGGTCTTTGAGTTTATGCGCCAGCTCATGCCCTTCTCTTACCGTAATTTCACTATCGACAATAGCGTGCAGATCGACGTGATATTTAGCCCCCGATTTGCGGACAAAACATTTTTCCGTGGCTTTTATCCCATATACTTTTAATGCTTCTTGCCGGATATTGTCAATGACCTCATCGTATACATTTTCATCCATGATCTCGCCAAGCGCCGGTCTGAAAATATGGTAACAGTTATAAAGTATAAATCCAGCGGCAAATAATGCCGCGTAGTCATCCGCATTTTCATATCCCTTTCCGAGCAACAATGCAATAGATATCCCAATGAAAGCTGCAACTGACGTTATCGCATCGCTTCGATGATGCCAAGCGTCTGCACGAAGTGAAGAACTATTAGTTTCTTTACTTTTCTTCATAACGATCCTATAAGAAATCTCTTTCCACACAATGATCCCACCCAGAACAAATAAGGTCCAAGGCTTTGGCAGGTCATGTGGCGTTCCTATATTCTCAATACTTTCATAAGCGATTATGGTTGCAGAAACAATAAGAAAACCAACGACAATAAATGTAATGAGTGGTTCTACCCGACCATGGCCATAAGGGTGATTGTCGTCGGCAGGTCGTTGCGCATATTTTAAACCGAGGAGCACTAGAAATGAAGAGAAAATATCTGCCGTTGACTCAATTGCATCCGCTATCAGCGCATAAGAGTTTCCAAAGAAACCAGCTAACCATTTTAATAATGCCAGTGATGCATTACCTACAATACTAAAATAAGTCGTTCTGACTGCAGTCTGCTCTTGAAGTTCGGACATAGCTATAAATTAACTTGACACCGCGAAAATACTGTTTTTCTTTTCAAATTCTATTCTCCAGCTATAGAAAATAGTGATCACAACCTTCGAGCTTTAGCTACCGCTCGCGATATCCTCCAATGCTTTTTTTATCTCAGGGGCCCCATAGTCACGGCTTCCTTCCAGACGCTCTACGATCTTACCCGCTTTATCCAAGATAACCGTTGTTGGTATGGACTGTCCTAAGAATTCTGCAGGAATTTCACCCGCTGCTATGTAAAGTGGTAGATCATACTTGTTTTCGGCCATGAATGCTGAAGACTTTTCCATGTCGCCATCAATATCTACCATGAGAAAAACGATATCTTTATTATCTTTAAGCGATTGCCTAAGCTGGTCAATAGAAGGTAGTTCATGAATACATGGGGGACACCAGGTCGCCCAGAAATTAATAAACACGACCTTACCTTTTAAAGCACTTAATTGAAGAACCTTACCCTCTTTATCCTTAAAAGATAACTCCTGCGTTGTGGTTGCAGTGTCAGCAATAGCTTCAGCAGGTCCCTCTACCTTTTCGGCCTTGGCCTCATTTTTAGTGCCTGTGTTTCCACAGCCAAAAAATAAACTGGTCGATAAAGCCGCAAGACCAAAAAAAATAATTCCTTTATTATACCTAATATTCATCGTCTTCTGTTTCATTAAATTATGCTATTTACAAATATATTACTGTCCACCAATCGCGGAGACCTCGTCTATCCAATCCTTCTGGGAGAAATTTCTCAAAACATTAGCTAATTTAACCTTAATTATTCAAGACCACAAGTATTACACACAACTCCACAACATAAACCATTGATCAATAACAAAATAAGCAACAATAAAAAAAAAATAACAAGAACTTTTCCGACATTTAAGCGCGTGAACATATCGTTGATCAAAAGACAATTAATTGAATACACCATGAATCTCCCAGCAAATCATTTCAAAAAATGCGTATCAATATGTTTCCTGTTATTCATCACCATCCAGCTTAATTTCGGACAATCCAACTCAACTAAATTCAACAAACTATATCAGCTAATAGCATCAAAAGATTTCTTCACTGCCCGCGACCTGTTTAGGGTAAATAAACCTTTCTTAAACGCCAATGAGCAAGTTTTTATTTTGGCAATACTCGATAACGCCTTTAACAAACCCATCGCTTCAAACAAAAAAATAGCACTATTGAGCGCAGCAACAGAAGAATTACCCGACACACTGCGACTAAAATTATGGCGTGTTCAGGAAGATAATTTTGTCAAACTGAAAGATTACGCGGGGGCAAAACAGACAATCCAGAAAATCCTACTCGACTTCGATCCTTTGCTGTCAACAGATACAAGAGCGGATCTCAGAAACAATCTAAAAATCTGGTCAGCACTTGAACATGTGCGGCCACAGCTTATAGAGATCAACGCCGATACCCGTCTTAAAATGACGAAAGATAAAGCCGGGTTGAAGAATCTAACACTAACAGTCAACGGCGATACGGCAAGTTTTATATTTGATACCGGAGCAAACCTATCGACAGTCACAGAGTCCGTGGCCAAACGTCTTCATATCGATCTTATCCGTGCAGATATTGATGTAGACGCCGTTACCGGTGTTTCTATCAAAGCCGATTTGGCCGTTTGTAAACAATTAAAACTTGGTAGCATCAACATTTCAAACGCAATATTCCTGGTTTTCCCAGACAGCGCACTTTGTATCCCGCAAATTGGCTATCAGATCAATGGTATAATAGGCTTCCCTGTTATTGAAGCACTGCAAGAAGTACAGCTTACACAGGATGATTTTTTTATTGTGCCCAAGATACCTACAGTTTCATGGAAAGCATCAAATCTTGCAATAGATGGGTTATCACCGCTTATTGCCATTGACGGAAAGCACTATACTTTTGATACAGGAGCTGAAAAAACAATCCTTTATGCACCATTTATCCAATTTAATTAACAGAAAGCTAAGTTCGGTTTAGTCTCATCACAATACCCCATAAAAAACCCCTAAAGGTTGGAGAAAACTTTTAGGGTGTTTTTATGGGGTTCTATAGATTTATTGAACAATTAGGCGGAGCAGGCCGTGGCATTAAAGCCCTTCTTTTTGATAATTTCAATGATTTCTTCCTCCGAAACGCCTTCAGCTTTTACAGTCAGAATTTTGTCTGCATTTGTGGTGTCAACATTCCATTCATAGATACCGTCTACACTATCCAGATCAGCGCTTACTTTGGACACGCATCCCCCACAAGTAAGGTTTGTTTTAAATTGAAATTCTTTGCTTTCCATGTTATTTAATTTTAATGTTATTAATCTATTTAATTATCTATACAAATATCCCTTTAATTCGATGGGTTGTACTTACAGTTTTTCTATTTTGTTTTGCAATATTTACCGTTTAAGATGAGGTCTAGACCTCAACCATAGTTAGCTATTTTTTCCAGCGAAGTCGCAAGCTATTACTGACAACACTTACACTACTCAATGCCATTGCAGCTCCAGCTATCATCGGGTTTAAAAGGAAACCATTGAATGGATACAGAATACCTGCAGCGAGGGGAATCCCAATTAAATTATAAATAAACGCCCAGAACAAATTTTGTTTAATCGTCGCGACCGTTTGTTTCGAAAGTCGAATGGCCTGCGGTATCTTCGTCAAATCAGATGAAATAATTGTCATTTTTGCTACATCCATTGCAATATCACTTCCCTTCCCCATTGCAATACTGACATCGGCCGTTGCTAAGGCTGTACTGTCATTAATACCGTCCCCAACCATAGCGACCACCTGCCCTCTTTGCTGCAATTCTTTAACAAAATCAGCTTTGTGCTCTGGCAATACTTCCGCTTTGTAATGCTGAAGACCTGTTTCCGCGGCAATGGCCCTAGCCGTAGCCTCGTTGTCACCAGTCAGCATATATAGCTCAATGCCCATGGCCTGCATCTCCTTGATAGCACGCACAGAAGTTTCCTTAATCCGGTCCGCAATGGCTATTACCGCTAACGCAGTATGACTGTTGGCAAACCAGATCACTGTTTTGGATTGATTTTCCCACTGGGTGCCATGTTCCATCAAATCCGTCGGAATTGTAATCCCATTCTCATCCAACAACCTGCGATTACCTACAGAGTACGTTTCGATTCCATCACTGCCTTTAACACCTTTCCCAGTAATACTTTCGATAAAGGATATTGGAGTAGCTTTTACATCTTTAAAATACCCGACTACAGCTTCTGCCAATGGATGCTCTGACTGTTTCTCCAGGCTCAACAAGATACCTTTCAAACTATCCTCATCATTTTTCCAATAAAGGTCAGTGACCACAGGCTTTCCTTCCGTAATGGTGCCGGTTTTATCCAAAACAACTGTATTTACCTTTTTGGCCAGCTCCAGACTTTCCGCATCTTTAATTAAAATACCCTGCTCAGCTCCCTTACCCACTCCAACCATGATTGCTGTGGGAGTTGCTAAACCTAGTGCGCAAGGACAAGCAATAACCAAAACCGTTACTGCCGCCATTAAACCCTGTACCAGATGGTTTTCTCCACCTAAAGTAAACCACAGTAGAAAAGTTAAAATAGCAATACCAATGACAATAGGAACGAATACAGCAGCAATTCGATCGACCAGTTTTTGCACAGGGGCCTTGCTTCCTTGTGCATCCTGTACCATTTTAATGATTTGGGCAAGCATTGTTTCCCGGCCAACTTTTGTAGCTTTGAACTGAAAACTGCCCTTCTGGTTGATCGTCCCTGCAAATACCTGCTCATTGCCCATTTTTAAAACAGGGACCGGCTCTCCGCTTAACATACTTTCGTCAACATAGGAATTTCCGCTGATAACAACCCCATCAACGGCGATCTTCTCCCCTGGTTTCACCAGAATAATATCGCCAGTATTAACGGCTTCTATAGCGACCTGACGCTCTGTTCCATCCGATTGAATGACCATCACCGTCTTAGGCTGCAGGCCCATTAGCTTTTTAATGGCGGATGAGGTGTTACCTTTAGCCTTCTCTTCCAGTAGTTTACCCAATAAAATAAAAGCAATGACGACTGAGGCGGCCTCAAAATACACATGTGCATGCAAGCCACGCTGATGCCAAAATTCAGCAAAGAGCATATTAAACATACTAAAGATGTAGGCTATTCCCGTGCTTAACGCAACAAGCGTATCCATATTGGCCGAACGATGTTTTGCCTGTTTCCACGCGTTGACAAAAAAGTCCTTGCCCAGCCAAAGAACTACTGGCGTGGAAAACAGCCACATAATAGGATTTGCGTACGGCATATCCATAAAGAACATACCTATCACGACCACGGGAAGCGAAAGTATTACTGCCCATCGAGTTTTGATTTTAAGCTTACGGAATTTCTCGGCGTGAATAGCCTCCAACGTTTTCTGCTGAGTAGATTCATCTTCGATTAATAAATCATAGCCACCAGCCTGAACCGCTTTCTGGATTTTTAAATGATCCGTAATATTAGGCAAATACTCCACCGTAAGGTTTCCTGTTGCAAAATTTACAGACGCATTGACAACCCCTTGTTCATATTTCGCCATACTTTCAGCGCTACTGGCGCAGGAGGCACAAGTCATCCCAAGAACTGGAAATGTTTTGGTTAATGTAGAAACACCATAACCAAGATCTTTGATCGTTTTTACACTGCTAACAACGGCTTCACTATCCTTCGGTACGATAGCAGCTCTGTGGTTATTCAATTCCACCCGATAGCTCGCTAGGCCTTTAACTTGGGCTAGTCCTTTTTCGACAATTGATGCACAATGTTCGCTTTCAACATCTTCTAAAGGTAGATAAACCGTATCCTTATAAATATCTGTCGCCATAACTTATTGTTTAATTTTACACAACAAATTTGGCCACAAATAAGATTAAAGTCATTACACAATTAAGGAATTGATTTGTAAAATTTACTCGATAATAAAATACGAAAGGTCAAGCTCAATGGAAAAATCATATGGAGAACTCTTCTTTAGCTTTCAATTTTCTCAACAAAACCATAGATAATGTAATCACCCCGTTCTTCGAGTTTAATCTTTTCCATTCCACTCCAGCCGGATGCACTGGTATCTTCATCGATAAAATTTTGAATTCTGTCAAATGCGACACCGATCTTTGTTTTCCCATCTCCATAGATTTGATATCTCGCAGAGGTCTGCCAGCTTACTTTTTTTCTAAATAACCGTAAACCTTCTCTTTTCAAAAAACCATACATTTCATTAGATAAATTCATATTCTCATTTGTTTTACGCGCCCACACTACTCACCTATTTTTTTGGTAGATGCTTTTTTGGTTTAAGGAATTACCTCAAGCCCTCTCGTTGGTTTATCTATTTAAGCTACATGGCTTTAATGGCTAAAGAAATGGTTTTTTGATGCTAAAATAGACGAATCTAAGATAACGAACCAGATGGAATACTACAATGAAGCTACTGCTGTTTCATCGTACTCAAATGCTATTTCGTCGAATTTTCCAATAGCATACGATGGACCTTCTTTCAATGCTCATTATAATCTGGCAGACTATTCGAACAGCATCTAATACACGGCGAACAGAAATAGGAACAGGCGCTATTTTTTCGTCGAATAGATTCTTTAGTTCGTCCGATTCATTTTCAATTCTATCGATATTTTTCGTTGTTCTTTTCCATAGACAGCACATTTGTTTACAATTTAAACGTATAACTATGGAAAACATTGAAAATTTTTTAGCGGAGGATTTTGTATTGGATGTACAAACTGTCTGCGTGGTCGAACCGATCTCATTTTTTGATTTTGATGATATGGAACTGGTAACTATTAAGACAGTTGCATCTTCAAAAGTAATATAAAAGAGGATAATGCTGTGAAGGCGTTCTGGTAGGCGCCTTTACAGCAATCGTCTTTATTGACTACTAAATAAAAAAAGAACCGAGTATATGACTTCACCCAAGCTTAAATGTATTCTCATTGAGGATGAACCCCTGGCGACAAAAAAGATAGTTGAATACATTCACATGTTTCCAGATCTTCAATTGATAAAGATGGTTGAAGACATTGAAAATCCAGCATTATTTAGTCATGATCTAAAATCTGCAGACATCCTATTCCTCGATCTCATTGTTAGCGGCGGTAATATTAATACACTTGCCGAATTGATCGCTGATATTCCTATCCTGATCATTACGTCCGCTGTGTCACGCTGGCATTATCCGGAATTTATCAAAAACAGAAAGCATTTTGCGCTACAAAAACCAATTTCGCCCGAAATGTTTCAGTCCAGTATAAAACAAGTCATGCAATACTAGTCCTACTAATTCATGTCTTTATTCCACTTATCCGATTACTTTCTTCTGCGTACGCCGCTGCTTCCAGCTGCATTTGCCGTTGATCTTTTAACGATTAAAGAGAGACATGAAATAGAAGAGAAACTGCGTCATTTGTTTCAAAATGAGCAATTAAAAGAAGCCCTATTTCTGGCAAGCCCAGCCTTCTCGGTAGAAGTTCAAAAATAGCTTGAATACAAGAAAGAGAGCAGCTCAAAAATGATCGCTTCACTACTCAAATATGCGATTAGGATGAGCACCAGAAGTACGCCTTTCGGTTTATTCGCAGGGGTATCTTTTGGAAATATTGCCGTCTCCGAAAAAAAGGTATCGTTAGTTAGGACTAATGCGAATAAAGCTGTATTAAAACTGGACGCCACCATTTTGACAGGAATTATTGAACAGCTATCAAAAGACAAAAGAATTTACAGTCAACTCTATTATCGTATCAATCCGACCTTATACTTAGATGGTAAATATTACAAATATTATCAAAAAGTGAAAAATGGGAAGAAAGGACAGCATATCCTGAAACGCATAAGGCTTACCCCAGTTTTGGATCGAGTCATCCAATACTTTGAACGTAATAAGAGAACCAGCCACTATCAATCGTTAATCGATCTGCTGCAAGGTCTTGGAGCATCAACAACCCATGCGCCCCTATTCGTCAATAACCTCATCAGCCTTGGAATCATATCTTCTGAATTACAGCCCAATGTAATTGGCCGAGGTTATCTGGATAGCCTGATAACGACGCTTGAAAGAGTGGATAAGGCGGAAAATTATTTAAATCCTTTATTAACGATAAAAAGATGGCTTCATAGTTCTCAATCTATCATTGAGACCAGAACCGCCATCCTTAAATTATTGCAGCCTTTGGCTCCAGATCTCGATATGACCAATTCGTTACAGGGGGATCTCCTCATGGGGATGGAAGAAAATAATTTATCAGATACCGCATTAAATCACATAAGAGATCAATTTCAGGATTTACTACCACTTTGCAGCCAGGCTAAGTTAACAGATTTTGACCAGTTTAGAGCTGCGTTCTCTGTTAAATATGAAGATAGAATGGTCCCGCTAACGACAGCTCTAGACCCCGATATTGGGATTGGTTACGGACGTCAAGAAGGTGTTTACAATATAACGGATGAAATACTCGGGGATGTTAAAAACATCACTCCGACGGGCGAAAAAAAATATGGGGACCACCATTATCAAGATCTGGTCATTGAAAAATTTGTAGCAAGTGTAAAAAATCAATTCACCGAAATTCGGCTGACCGGCAAAGATCTAGATCATATCGCTAAACAGCGTAAACGAACAGTTCATACTATCCCTTCTTCATTCTATGCCATCGGCAATCTCCTTAGAAGTTCATATCAGGAAAATTTATTCTTCAATCTAGGTACTATTGGTGGTTCGTCATCAGGAAACTTAATTTCCAGATTTGCACATTTGGATGAAGAATTGCATAACAAATTAAAAGAATCGGCCAACAAAGAGCAACAGCAGTTTCCCAATGCAATACTTGCCGAGATTTGTCATTACCCAGACAATAATGCTGGTAATATAATTTATAGACCTGCGCTGCGAAAGACATCAATTTGTCTAAGCCCAACAATCGACGAAGAACAAGAGCAAATTGATGTTAATGACTTATACCTGTTCCTTAAAGAACAGCGTCTAATCTTGTGGTCCAAGAAATTCAATAAAATGGTTATCCCCCGTTTGACGACGGCCCACAATTTTGAACAAGGTATGAATATTTACAAGTTTCTCGCAGATTTTCAGTTCCAAAATAATAGGTTGGATCTTTCCTGGAATTGGGGAATTATGAAAGAGCAGCGGAGGCTCCCAAGAATAAGCTACAAAAATATTATCTTGTCTAGAGCCCAGTGGCGAATTCAAAAAATAGCGAAATACCCCAGCAACCCTCAGGCTTTCATAAAAAATATACAAGCGGAGTTAGCAATCCCTGCAATGGTCATCATCAGCAGCGGCGATAATGAACTGTTGATAAATTTAGACAATCCTTTTTGCATAGAAATCATATTGGATCATATGTGCAAAAGAGAGACCATATTAACCGAATATATCCTGAATGACTATTCATCAATAGCCAGGGATAAAGATGGACATATTTTTGCCAACGAAATCATTATTCCAATAGAATCACAACAGGAGACTTTCACAAATGAATCAGCTCCGCAAGACAATAACCTAAAAAGATGCTTCCCTTTGGGCAGTGAATGGCTTTACGCCAAGATCTATTGTGGTTTACATTTTGCAGACACCTTGTTAAAGGAAGTTTTCCCCATTATCGTAGCCACAATTAGTCAACAAAATGTCCTAAAAAAATGGTTTTTTATACGGTACAACGATCCATCGCCCCACATTAGGTTTAGAGTTGAGCTTTCAGATCCAAGCCAGTATTATTTCGTTATATCCACGCTTAATACCCTACTGGAACAGTTTATTAAAGATGGCCAGATATCAACGCTATCCTTTGACACTTATACACGGGAGATTGAACGCTATACCCCATTTTGTATGGAACTTAGTGAGGAGCTATTCTATCAACAGAGCGAAACGGTACTGAAGGTTATTCAACAAAGTACTTCAATCAATGATCGATGGCGCCTGGCTTTCGAAAATATTGAGTCGCTATTAGAAGCTGCAAAATTTACACTGATCGAGAAAAGAGATTTCTGCCTACAGATGAATACCCTTTATCAGCAAGAATTTGATAATAATAAAAACCTTTGGATTCATCTCAACAATAAGTTTAAAGAGAAAAAAGACTGGTTCGACAAACCTTTAGACAACCTAGAAGAATCGAAAAAGAAACTAAATGCACTTCAATACAGCATATTTAACACCTTACAGAGCCATAACGAGCAAGATGAATTCAAGTCGGCTCGGACATCGTTACTATCAAGCTACATTCATATGTTTATTAATCGATTGTTCATGTCTGATCAACGCTTACATGAACTTGCCGTTTACCACTTTATGCTTGGCTATTATAAAATGCAAATTGGGAAACAGAAAGAACGTATGAATCCGATAAATTATAAGAGTCCCATCTTCGCGAAAAGTTGATTACGATATTGTAAACCTATACCGAGTTCTGTCCCATTTTTCAGAATGACTTTACTTGCCTCAACACCCTTGATCTGTTTGATATTGACAATATAGGACCGGTGCATACGAGCAAACATATCCCAAGGCAGTTCTGCTTCCATATCTTTCATGGTAGACAGCAACGTTTGCATACCTTCTAACGTATAAATTTGAATGTAATCCCCCCAGGCTTTTAGATAGAAAATATCCGCCGGATCTATAAAAATAGTTTTGTTCCGATCCTTTATCTTAATAGCCTTTCTTTCACCCTGTGGGCCCCTTCTAGAAAACAAAATTGCCTTTTGGACTTTTTCAATTGCCTTGATCAAGCGCTCTTCCGTCAGGAGTGGCTTTAAGATATAATCGATCACATCCAGCTCAAATCCATCGACCGCATACTCATAATGCCCAGTTATAAAAACAACAAATGGTGGATGAGCAAGTCCTTTGAGAAAGGTAATTCCGTCCATTTCAGGCATATCTATATCCGACAAAATGAGATCTACCTCGTGCTGCCTTAAAATGTCAATTGCTTGCAATGGGCTCTCGAATACACCCAATACTTCGATCAGGCCTAATTTGGAAACTAATTTCTCCAGGCGACCTCTCGCAATAGGCTCATCTTCAATAAGGATAGTTTTAATTCCATTCATAAGTACTTCGCAACCCGTTGCTTTGGTGCTACGGCTCTGTTTCCGAATGTAAAGTTACAACAAGATTAACACTAAATACACCCTCCTGCGACTTTATTTCCAAATTGTGATTATGAGGATAATGAAGTTCCAGTCGTTTTTTTACATTTTCTATCCCTAATCCGCCGATATAATTTTCTGGTTTTGAAAGTTCTCTATACGCATTAGCCACGTGCATATATACCGTATCATCCTTCACCTTAATGTCTATGGATATCCATCCCGCCGAAGAACTTAGCCGAGGGCCGTGTTTGAATGCATTTTCTACAAACGGAAAAAAGATCAAAGGAACCATCATGCAGTTTTCGTCATCAGCTGCTAAATTTAGACTGATCTGCACGGTCTCGCTATAGCGTAACTTTTCCAATTCAACATAATCTTTTAGCAATTGAAATTCGCGACTAATTTCTATCCTGGGTTGATTACTTTCATGCAGTAAATACACCATAATACTACTTAAACGCATCATATTTTCGCCGCCTCTTTCATCATGATCGGATACCAGCACATAGATACTATAAAGTGTATTAAGTAAAAAATGTGGGTTAATCTGGTATTTTAGAAAGGCAAGTTCCAACTGGACATTGTTCAATTCCAGTGCTGAATTTTTCAATTCGAGTTTCATTTTTGAATTTCTGACAGACATAAATGCCTGTACAATTTTTACAGTCAATGGCAGCGCCACCAAAAAAATAAAATCCAACAAATAATCGCTAATGGAAGAAAGACGAAAAGCACCAAAGATTCCTTGACTTAATATTATTTCAAGATAGCTTGACAGGCGAACATCTGGTGTTAGATATTTCAACGTTAATAGGGCAGCAAAGTAACTTAGAAACGACCACCAGGCGTAAATAAACAACAACCATAATATACATAATACAAACTTCCCTGGAATAAACCACCGCGGAATGATGATATATGCTGTCACATAAAATATTGTCAACAAAGAAAAGACGTCCTTTACAAACAAAATCCAGGAATTATCAATATCTATCCGCTGATAGGAAATGAATTGCATTCCCAAAACCAAAAACCAAAAACCAAAAACACAAATGAAGAATAATACGTTTCCCCGTATTGTAATTTTGGAAAAACCTGTTCATAGATAGCATACTTTTCAATAATATCAGTCTAATATAATGATATCCTTTAGTTTGTGGTAGTCTGACTTTTCAAGTGATAACGCAAAAAGACATTTCTGCGACAAAAAACAACAACCTTTAACGCTAACAATCTGAATATATCCCTATTAGGATCTGAGCAAATCAAAAAAACAGAAATACGCACAAAACAATAAAATTGTAACAAATATATTGCTTTAAAATGAATATGATTTTTAGCGTGCCCGCAACAGCTCGTTCATCCAGCAAATAAAGTAATTTGCTATATTATCAATATAGAAAAGCGTTATCTATAATTTCAATTTAGTTGGTAATTTTCAAAACTTACCTAATAAGGTAAATATAATGCGTAGCAATCACTAAAATATTTATTTACAAACATAAGTTGTCCATAAATGAACGATTGGTGGGGTTTGCAAAAAATTATTGCGATCTTCCGTATATTTAATTTTATAGAACCCACATAAACAACAATTAGATGTCAACTACTTTTATGCAGCTTTGGTTATATAATAACTGGGCCAATACAGCACTACTGGATAAACTGAAAAGTGAAGGCGAAAAAGTACCTCATTCTTGCAAACGGCTCTTTAGCCATATTGTCAATGCTCAGATTATTTGGTTAAGTCGATTAACTGGTGAAAAACCGCCTGTTGGTGTTTGGGATGAGCACAGTATCATTGATTGCCAAAGGTATCACGATTTAGCTTCAGAAGGATTTGGGCAGCAGATTCAGCGCAGAAATGATATGGACGATGAAATTGTCAATTATACAAACACACAGCATCAGGATTTTCATAATAAGGCCAACGACATTCTGTTACACGTCTTTAATCATGGCACCTATCACAGAGCGCAAATAGCAAGCGAAATGCGAAAAAATGGGATTGAGCCTATCAACACAGATTATATCACTTTTGTTCGCACATAACAGTACTGTAATCAGACGCTACTGTAGTCTGATTACAAACAAAGTAGTTTATTGAACCGCCGATTTGTTCCAAATGATAAATATAAAATTTTGATCTAGTCAATTCGACCTATCCTACACATCCTGTAATTGGCGGACTAGACCTTCTATAATATTGGAGAATACCTTAAATTTGAAACATAATGAGTTACAAACATATCTTTAAAGCGTCCTTAACTTGGAACCATCCTGAACAGCCAAGTGCTATGGGTTCAAAAATTTATACAAAGAGCCATCACATCGCGATCGAAGGGAAAGCTGACCTGCAAGTTTCCGCAGCAAAAGCATTCAAGGGTGACCCCGCATTGTACAATCCGGAAGATTTGCTACTTAGCAGCCTGATTTCTTGCCACATGATGTCCTATTTATACGTCTGCTCGAAAAATAGCATCGAGGTTTTATCCTATACGGACAATGCTATCGCTACCCTTGAAACGGATGGAGATGGAAGTGGTCGTTTTACAGAAGTTACATTACACCCCGAGGTTCTCATCACAAATGAATTCCAGATAGAGCTTGCTTTATCGCTACATGCCCAAGCAAATAAACTGTGCTTTATTGCGAATTCATGTAATTTCGATATACAACACCGTCCCAAATGTAAAGCCATCTAGTCAAAAAAAAGCCGGCACTTTTACGATGTGGGATTGCCCATCAATCATGTAAACACACGAAAAAAACTAGTATCCTCTACTATAGCAGCATAACGTACAAACACGTATTGAATGCTTCTCAACAAAAATGGGATTAGCATAGAACTTATTGAAAGAAAAAAGCCCCCTAATATCGGTTTGTTAACACAACCGAAAATATAACACGCAGCACAAATTAGTAATTAAATAACAAACAAGTTTTTAAGGATTTCATTACTTTTGAATCATGATGGAAAATTCCAAGAAAAAAGCAGCAATCGGATTCATATTTATTACACTACTAATCGATATTACGGGTTGGGGAATCATTATTCCCGTTGTTCCAAAACTTATCGAGGAATTGATTCATAGCGATGTCAGTGAAGCTGCAAAATATGGCGGCTGGCTTGGCTTTGCCTACGCTTTCACACAATTCATCTGTTCTCCCGTCGTTGGTAACCTCAGTGATAAATATGGCAGAAGGCCAATTATTTTGATCTCACTTTTTGGGTTTGCTGTAGACTACATCTTTCTTGCCCTCGCGCCAACTATAGGTTGGTTATTCTTAGGACGCGTCATCGCCGGATTGACAGGTGCCAGTTTTACAACAGCAAGTGCATATATTGCCGATATATCTACAGATGAAGATCGGGCAAAGAACTTTGGCTTGATAGGCGCTGCATTTGGTCTAGGCTTTATCATTGGCCCAGTTATCGGCGGTCTACTCGGTCACTATGGTGCCAGGGTTCCCTTTTATGCGGCCGCAGGACTGTGTATGCTAAACTTCCTGTATGGCTATTTTATCTTACCTGAGAGCTTAGATAAAGAAAAACGTAGAGCTTTTGAATGGAAACGCGCAAATCCAATTGGATCCTTTAAGTTTCTTGGAAAACATCCAGAAATATCCGGATTAATCGTTGCCTTAATTTTAATCTATATCGCAGGCCATGCAGTTCAAAGTAACTGGAACTTCTTCACCATGTATAAATTCGACTGGACAGAAAGAATGGTGGGTATCTCATTAGGTGTTATTGGATTATTGATTGGATTGGTTCAGGGTGTTTTAATTCGATGGACAACACCCAAACTTGGTGAACAAAAAAGCATTTTCTATGGATTGACCCTGTATGCCATTGGACTACTGTTATTCTCATTTGCAAGCGAAGGATGGATGATGTTCGTCTTCCTTATCCCCTATTGCTTGGGTGGTATTTGTGGACCAGCTCTTCAGTCTGTTATTACCAAAAATGTCCCCTCAAACGAACAGGGTGAACTTCAAGGTGCACTAACGAGCTTAATGAGTGCAACATCGATTATTGGTCCACCAATGATGACAAACCTATTTTATTATTTCACCCATGACAAAGCACCATTTAAATTTTCTGGCGCGCCGTTTTTCTTAGCTTTTATCCTGATGACGATTAGTGTGATCATTGTCTATAATACTTCTCGCAAAAGAGAAATCAGCAAATAAATCTTTAAACCTGATTGATCAGTCTGCACTATTTTCATCTATCTTCCTCTGAAACTCAACTGGCCTATGCATCGAAGAACTGCATAGGCCAGTTGAGTTTTAGAGCTTTGACTTTAAACGGCTCAAGGTCTCCTGTGAAATATTCAGATAGGAAGCAACTATTTTATTGGATAGCCTTCTGACAACCATTGGATTTTCATCCAACAATAAACGATATTTTTCAAGGGCATCTTGCATTAAAAATGACATCAGACGCTTTGTATTTGTTACATAGGCAATTTCCAAATAGATACGGTAGAACTTCTCCCATTGTGGAATAAGGTCCAACAAATGATAAAAATCCTTATGATTGATATAGTAGATTTCAGTAGGTTCCAAAGCCTGAATAAATTCTTCGGACTCTTCTCCTGTAATAAAACTGACTAATGCGGTTGCAAACTGATTCTCAAAGGCAAAGTAGCGTGTTGCTTCTTGTCCAGACTCATTAATAAAAAAAATACGTAAACACCCCTTGGTCACGAAAAATGAGCGTTGGCTTATCTCACCATTGGCCAACAAAAACTCATTTTTCTTTAGCTTTAAAGGTTTAAAATATGAGCGTATTAGATGTAATTCATCTTCCGTTACCGTAATTTTACTCGTGATATAGGATATCAATGGCTCATCCATTTTAATTACTGTTCTAAATTAATTTCCTGCAAAACTAATAAAATTAGATTAACAGTAACTAATTCAAGAACTAGATCGGCTCATTTAAATTCATAAGTTCACTTTCTGCATGCCCCGCTCTCCAGTATGCGCAGGCATATAGGTCGTGTGAAGTTCTCCCTTTTTCCTCCCGAAAGTGATGCCGTAATTCTTTCACAATGGCATACTCCGCAGCAATAATGATATAACTCGATTGATCATCCGCCCTAAAGTCGGCTTTCTTAACATATTCAGCGAGATTACTCCCTTGTTCTGGTGTCTGATTATAAATAGCTATATCGGATTAATAGCTGGTGTAATCTTAATTGACCTGGGTTTACAATCAATGCATATCAGCAATCAATCTGCTTTCTTTGCCTTAAATCTAGGGGCAACCAACCGACTAAATACAGTCTATATGTTTAGTTACTTTGCGGGTGGATGATTGGGTAGTTACTTGGCCTCGCTCGCCTGGAAATACTTTCAATGGAATGGCGTGATATTGACAGGCTTTTGTTGTACACTACTGGTTCTCATCATCCATATCTGCTACGACAGACGGCCAAAAAACTTTTCTTAGTGGTGCCGAGCTATTGCGATAGTCTCATTTTATACCAAAATACACTATGCCCCTTCGGGAATTTTATACATTAAATTCGGGATAAGGAAAACCCTTTCCTTTTTCACAGAAAAATTTTAAACTCCGGAAAAATAGCGCCCAATCAAAACTGCAGGAAGCAAATTCCGCACTATAATTTGCCCAGCCATCATGGTGAAACAGCAGCATACATCCCTTTTGCTGAGGTTCAAGTTCAAAGGTCAGTGTTGTTCCAATCCATTCCTCAAATGCCTTAACACAGCGCCACTCGACCCTGGAATAAGGCTTTAGCGAAATAACTTCCATATTTTTAAAATAGCTGGGACCAAATCCAAAGCGCAGGATCGCACCAATCTCCGGCTTTGCCTTCGTATCTGGTGTCCACCAGCCTGCTAGTCCTTCCGCCGTTGTAAGCGCCTTGTAAACAGTCTCTACAGGAGTTTCAATCAACAGTCTATGGTAGATACTTTTTGTCCCAGGATCATGTGGTATGCGATTCTCTTCCATAGCCCCCAGCGCTATTTCCTCCTTTGGAGTAGGCTGTCCCAGCCCCATTAAAATCAATTGTCTTAGGCTGTCCATTATATAATACGTCCAGGCATCATGACATACCTGATAACATTCCATCTGGGAATTAAGCCCACGATGAGTGAAATGTAATGTAGTTGTACCCGCATCTTCCACAATATCGAAGATAATGGAACTATTAGTCCATTCCCGTTCATCCTGGGTGAATTTAAAATAGTTTTCGAGGACCTGCCAGACTACTTTACGATCTGTTTCCATCGTTTCTATCCGTATTCGACAACGATGTACGTCCTGATAATGATATATAAACTCATCATGCAAAGCAGCGGTTGGCCCTTCAATATTTTGAGACCACCATCCGCGGACATTATTGATTGCTTCAAATACGCGTTTAGCACCTGCTTCAACGGTAATGCTTATTTTAAAATCGTCCTTTTTCATCATTCATCGTATTTTATAACGTTAACTCATACTTCTTATATTCCTATACCTCAATCGAATCAAATATGTAAATCTGAACATCATGAACATGAGGTGCCAAGATTCTCCGGTCAACTGCACAAGCCTTTCCTTGTTCAGACGCAAATGCTATTTTAATCGCTGCTAAACTTTCAAAATATAAAGTTCCAATACAATACACATCGTCGTGTCCAGTCGTAGACATAATTCCACCTTTGGCCACTTCATAACGAATAAGTCCCGGAAGCGTTTTTGCCAAGGGAATATGTATCTCAAAATAGTGATTGTCAAAAAACTCCCTATTCGTAGGAGTCTTGTATATTGCGATCATTCGTACCATCTTGTGGTATTAATTTAAATTTATAGATCAAATATAGCGGACTTCAAAACACAAAAAGGGGTGTAAAATAGACATTCTCAGCGGTTGATTTAGACAAGTCGTTTCGGTATATTTGAATAGCATCAAATAAGCGTATTATCGTTTATTCAATCTTATAAACTTTCAACATGAAACATCTAACGATTTTAGTTCCAGACAGTCAGACAGGCCCTAATACCATATCGTGCATTGTTGGAACATACCATGTATTCACAGAAGCGAACCGCTATTACGATCAACTGAACAGGGAACCTATATTTAATATAGAATTGGCAGGAGTTTCCAAACAGAGTAACTTTGTTAATGGATTATTAACGGTCATGACGCAGAAAGATATCGCTACAATTCAAAAGACCGACCTCATTATTGTACCCGCTGTCATTTCCAATTTTAGTGCGATAGAAGCTGGTAATAGCATGCTCTCAGCATGGATATTAGACCATTATACCAAGGGAGCAAATGTTGCAAGCATTTGTACCGGCGCATATCTGCTCGCATCCACGGGGCTTCTGGATAACAAAAACTGCTCTATCCACTGGAAATCAGCGGCCAATTTTCATAAGCTCTTTCCAAATTTCAACTTAAAAACAGAACAAATTATTACTGATGAGCAAGGAATCAATACCAATGGTGGCGGTTATTCCTTCCTTAATCTCCTCCTTTACCTGGTCGAAAAGTTCTACGACAGACAGACGGCTATTTATTGCTCCAAAATATTTCAAATTGATATTGCCAGACAAACACAGTCCGATTTTATGATCTTTAATGGTCAAAAATCACATGGAGATGAAATGGTCATGCGTGCACAGGACTATCTCGAGAATAACTTTTCAGAAAAAATTTCCATGGAGAAATTATCTGAAAAATTCACTGTCGGACGTCGGAATTTCGACCGTAGATTTATTAAGGCGACAGGCAATACGCCCGTGGAATATCTTCAACGGATAAAAGTAGAATCGGCAAAAAAAGAGTTGGAAAGCTCGAGGAAAACGGTAAATGAAGTGATGTACACTATTGGATATACAGACATCAAGGCTTTTCGCGAGATATTCCGTCGGTTTACAGGACTCTCTCCCCTTGAATATAAAAACAAGTACAATAAAGCAGCAATAAAATAGTACCAAACACTCTGCGGCTATTATCTTCCTTCTTTGGGAGAAGGCCTTATTGTTGCCAATGAACAAGCTGCAGGAATGGCATTGTTAAAAATGTATTTAATGCAAAATTCCAAAGTTGTGCTGCCGAAAGAGAATACAGCTGCCGTTTCCTTTCTATTGAACCAAGGATATCCAATAAAACGCCAGGCCAAGCGCATGTACCTGGGTGAAAATATCGATGTTAAATTTCAGTCCATCTTCAATAGAATTGGTGGAAATCTAGGGTAACACCAATTCTATACGTTATATTTTTAAAACCGATAGCAAATTTCATGACAACATAATGGACGCTACGAAAGCTGACCTACCGCATCCTCAAGAACCTTTTTGGCAACTACAGCCGGTTGCTTTTTGCTTCGTTGGATATAACATAAGGAAATTACGATTCCTAAAGCGGCCATAACCGCACCAACCAAGGCCGGAGAAGCATAACCATAGCCTTGATTAATGGGTACACCACCTAAAAAGGCACCCAATGCATTTGCAATATTAAAACAAGCAGGTCCTAAAGAAGCAACCAACATTTCAGCATCACTTTTTACCGAGTTAAGCAATAATAAGGTTAACGAAGGTACCAGCGCAAAAGTTGTGACTCCGGTTAAAAAAGTCATCACCAAGGATACCCAAACGTTGTCAGACAGCCCGTAAATAACCAACATACATAAAATCTGAACCACCAGTACGGCTACAACCACCTTTGTTGAAGAAAAAGCGTCCGTCAACTTCCCTCCGATCAAATTCCCAACAAACATACCTAATCCAGCCAGGACCATAATATAAGGCAGGTATTTATCAGCAATACCAGACACTTCAGTCATCAGCGGGGCTATATAACTTATCCAGGCAAACAACGCTCCTGGAGCTACTGAAAATAACAAAACCATAAACCATACATTCACATTCCGAAAAATGCCAAAGTCCTTCCAAGGATTATTTTTAGGTGCTGCTTTCATCTTAGGCATCCACAACTTTAAGGCTAACATGGTCAAAATACCGACGATAACAATCAATAGAAAAGTATAACGCCATGAAAAATGATGTCCAATATAGGTCCCCAATGGAACCCCAAATAAATTGGCAACTGTCAATCCGGAAAACATCGTCGCTACAGCCTGCGCTTCTTTACCAGGATCGGCCAATCGACTGGCAATAACAGACCCTACTCCGAAGAAAGCGCCATGTGGCAATCCCGAAATAAAACGCGAGACTAATAAAAGACCATAGTTTGGAGCAACCACAGACAGTCCATTAAATAGGGTAAACAATCCCATGAGGATAATCAAAGTCTTAAGTGGCGAGAATCGATTCATAAAAACCACCAACAGTGGGGCACCGATAACTACACCTAAGGCATAAGCTGTAATGAGATAACCAGCTTCCGGAATTGAAACTTGCAAACTTTCGGCAACGTCCGGTAGCATCCCCATCATACTAAATTCGGTAATTCCTATCCCTAATCCCCCCAGTGCAAGTGCTAATAAACTCTTCTTCATATATAAGTGAAATTATTAATAATGCAAATTTCTATCAGAATAATTTAATAAACAAATCATTTAAATAGTACAACCTATCATTAAACTAATAGCACCGTCTTTGTCTCAATGAAAACACCTATATTAGCCTGAGGTAAAGTCGTTCAGCATAATACATTCAAACCTTAACCATGAAACTGCATCATTATATACTTACTTTCACCTTGTACACCCTTGTACCTTTTTGGGCGTTGGCCCAAAAAGGCCATGCAAAAAAGCATCCAAATATTGTATATATCATGAGTGATGATCATGGTTATCAAGCGATAAGCGCTTATGGTTACGGACTGAATGAAACGCCCAATATTGACAGATTAGCAAAAGAAGGTGCCATTTTCACATGTGCGACCGTGACAAATTCCTTATGTGCGCCCAGTCGGGCTGTACTCCTCACTGGGAAGCACAGTTATATGAATGGGAAAATTGATAATGAGGCAAAATTCAATTGGAATCAGGACAACTTTGCCAAGATTCTCCAAAAAAACGGGTATCAAACGGCATTAATCGGTAAAATCCATATGGATGGCCTACCCCAGGGATTTAACCACTCAGCGGTACTTATTGACCAAGGCGAATATTATAATCCAAACTTTATTATCAATGGTGTAAAACAACAAATACAAGGCTATGTATCGGATCTTACCACCGATATGACCCTAGATTGGATCGCTAAAAGAGATACCAGCAAACCTTTCTGTGTGCTCTATCATCAAAAAGCGCCACACCGAGAATGGCTACCGGCTTTGCGACATCTTCAACAATATACGTCAAAAACCTACAAAGAACCGAATAATCTATTCGACACCTACGAAGGAAGAGGAACTGCTGCTAAAACCGCTGAAATGAATATCCTTAAACACATGAACTGGGCTGGTGACAACAAGATACCTCCTGCGCTAATGGATGAATTGGGACTAAAAGAATATCTATCCTGGGATAAAGCTGCCTTCAATGGAAACCTAGGAAGAATGACTGCAGCGCAGCGCGCAACATGGGATTCCATCTACAACCCAATCATGGCAGATTTTAAGATGAAATATCGCAACATGTCCAAAGAAGACCTGATGCGCTGGCGATATCAACGCTATATGCAGGATTATCTGGGTACCGTTGCTGCGGTGGACGAAGGTGTCGGACGTCTATTGGAATTTTTGAAAGACAATGGACTCGACGAAAATACAATTGTCATTTACACCTCAGACCAAGGGTTCTATCTGGGTGAACATGGTTGGTTTGACAAGCGTTTTATGTATGAAGAATCGCTCCGAACCCCCTTATTGATCCGCTATCCAGCAGAAATTAAAGCTGGCCAATCCTCAAAAGCACTTGTTCAGAATCTTGATTTTGCCCCCACAATCCTAGATTATGCAGGACTTGCAATCCCGAAAGATATGCAGGGAAAATCTTTTCGTGGTCTACTCAATGGAAAAGAAACACAATGGCGCGATGCCGTATATTACACCTATTATGAGTACCCTTCCATTCATATGGTAAAACGACACTATGGAATTCGTACCGAAAGGTACAAACTGATCCATTTCTATTATGACAAAGATGAGTGGGAATTATACGATCTAGAGAACGATCCACAGGAAATGCAGAATGTATACAATGTACAAGCATACCAAAAGATACGTGAAGAAATGCATCATAAACTGGACGAAGCCCGAGCCTACTATAAAGATTCCGATGAGAACGACAAAAAGTTCTTACCGACGGTAAAATAATAATTTACTGGCTTAGTAGACCAGTAAATTATTGTTGTTAAAAACCGAAACAGGGTTGAGTTTGAAGTAACGTCTCAAGATACGTCTAACGTCTCTGTTTTCCGCTTTGAAGATGATGGCTTCTCGCTTTTTCTTTTCGCTATATACACGCTTATTGCAGTAGCCAAATCCTTTATACCGACCATCCAACAAGTAAACAAGTCCCTTTTCTTTGGGATTACGTCCTAAGAGCTCCAAAAATATCTCGCCCATCGGAAGCTCCGAAGAGGCTACAAATTCCTGCACTCTTCGATTATAGTCTTCTGGAAGCTCCTGCCCAATACATGCCCCTTTGCAGGTCTTCAACATATATTGAAAACAATGTTTCGTATACGTCTGTAATTTGTTTATTTTTTGGCAGAGCTGATAAACTTCCACAATATTGAATAATTGCTCGCGCCCCTCTTGGTAACTCGAAAAGGTCATCAGCTCTTCTCGCTCGGGATCAAGCGCCTCAACTTGAAGAACTTGATAGCCCGATGGGTTCACTGCTAGATAAAGGCCAAATCCGTAGTAGGTTCGACGCTGCGCCCGATTATAATAGGGTTGATATTTTTTGATCAGGTCAGATTCATGCAATAGCGCTAGTAATTCATGACCTGTCAGTTCAAATCCAACTCTGCAGGCTGCTCCTTGGATTTTGCGTTCCTTAAAATCTGTGCTTCTAAAATGCTGCAATAACCTATTTCTAATATCGATACTCTTGCCGACATAAATTAGCACGTCATGCTTATCATAAATATAATATACGCCGACTGCAGAGGGTACTCCTTCAAGCAATTCGGCAATTTGCTCTTTCGTCATCACTTTAACTCCAGGTAATACCTTACAAAGGTAATTTAAAAAATAGGCTATTCACTTCGTGGACCTACACGTTCAAATATACTAATATTTTTAGTATTTTAAATAGTAGCGAATAAAAATAGGAATACACCCGCCCTTCATTTCGTCCAATGAAAAGGGCGGGTGTAAGTTAGCGCCAGTTGTTAAAATTTCATTTTTTGAATTCTAATGGCATTCAATATCGCAATTAACGATACGCCAACATCGGCAAATACAGCCTCCCACATTGTTGCCAAACCTCCAGCTCCAAGAATCAACACGATTCCTTTGACTATAAAAGCAAGGCCAATATTCTGATAAACAACTTTTTTCGTTTGTTTCCCAATGCGAATGGCCATTGGAATCTTCGAAGGTTTGTCATCCTGTATCACGACATCTGCTGTCTCGATCGTCGCATCACTGCCCAGTCCACCCATCGCTATTCCAACATCACTCAATGCAACAACCGGAGCATCGTTAACACCATCCCCAACAAAAGCAACAGATTCGTTTACCCCCTTTATTTCCTTGACCTTATTCACTTTATCTTCCGGAAGAAGGTCGCCATAGGCCCGATCTATTCCAAGTTCCTTGGCAACATAGGCCACTACCGTCGTCTTATCCCCGCTCAACATCGTTGCTTTTACACCGAGCTTATGCAGTAGCTGAATTGTAAGCGCGGCATCTGCTTTAATGCTATCAGCGATGGTCATGAATCCTACAAATTTACCGTCCAACGCGATGGCAATGGTCGTATATACGATACTATTCGGATCGATATCATAGGCTACATTAAATTTGTCCAGCAATTTAAAGTTACCCACCAGCAACTCTTTGCCTTCAGTAATTCCTTTTAATCCATGTCCGGCGATTTCTTCTATATTATGGAGATTAATAGACTCGTCGATCGCACCTGCGTATTCCCTAATCGCTGTTGCAACTGGATGGCTGCTATGGCTCTCTATTTTATTGACGAGCTTTAAAATTCTTGCCTCGTCGTAACCAGCCTGTAGCTTAATTTCCTGCACCTTAAAAACGCCGGCAGTCATTGTTCCGGTTTTATCCATCACCACATGCCGGATATCTGCCATCGCATCCAAAAAATTACTGCCTTTAAAAAGTATACCATTTCTACTCGCGGCACCGATTCCACCAAAATACCCCAAAGGGATTGAGATGACGAGTGCACAGGGACAGGAGATCACTAAAAATACGAGTGCTCTATACAACCAGTCGCTAAATACATATTGATCGACAAACAAGTAAGGCAGGAAGCAAATTCCAATAGCCAAAAACACAACAATTGGGGTATATATCTTAGCAAATTTGCGGATAAACAGTTCCGTAGGTGCTTTTTGAGCTGTTGCGTTCTGTACAAGCTCAATGATTTTACTCAGTTTGCTATCTTGATAAGCTGTTGTCACCCGAATTAGGCTCACCGTGTTCATATTAATCATTCCTGCCAGCACAACATCACCTTTCATTTTTGTGTCTGGCTTGCTCTCGCCAGTCAGCGCAGCAGTATTAAATGCGCCTTGTTCAGAAAGCAATTCACCATCGAGCCCGAGCTTTTCGCCAGGTTTCAGCTGAACAATCGCTCCGATACCTGCGTCTGCGGCTTTGATTACTTTGCTCTTTCCATTCTCCAAAATGGTCACTTCATCCGGACGCTGATCCAGTAGTGCCTTAATATTACTTTTAGCTCTACTCACCGCCAAGGTCTGAAATACCTCGCCTACGGCGTAAAATAACATCACCGCTACAGCTTCTGGGTATTCTTTGATCGCAAAAGCTCCTATCGTAGCGATACTCATTAAAAGAAACTCCGAAAAGATTTCCCCTTTAGCAATACTCTTTAGGGCATCTCTGATTACAGGATACCCAACAGGTAGATAAGATACGATATACCAGCCCGAACGAACCCAATCCTTAAACCATGTTTGTGCAATCCAATTATCCATCGCTATTGCCGCAATGAGCAAAATAAAAGAAATTAGCGCGGGTAGAAATAACTGCATCTGACTAGCCCCTGCCGTTGAGTGATCGTGACCGTCCTCATCATGGCTATGATCATGACTATGACTGGAAGCTGGAGCTTTCCCAATAAGGTCTTCAGCCCCCGCCTGACTATATATTTTTTCTGTCTGTGTACAACAAAGCTGTCTGCCTTGTGCATCATAACTATGTTGATGTTCCATAACATGCTTTGATTATCTTAACAAATACTGTCAATTAATGTTCGTGCCCACCTGTATTGCTCATTTTAGCATTGATAAAAAAGGCACCCTTTACAACAATTTTCGTTCCGGCAGGAACTTCGGTAACCGGGGTAATCGCCGTATATCCCAAAGCAGACACGCCTTTTTGAATCTCTATTTTTTCAAAATTGATGTTTTTAGCCTGTTCTTCGCCATGCTGCCCAGCTTCTTGCTCATTTTTATGCGCATGTTTTGCTTCACCTTCATCGTGCGCATGCCCGTGATCGTCGTGCCCTTCTTCATGCTCCTCAGGTTTCTTGTCTGTCTCCACAAAAATATAATACTTGCCGTCAGCCTCCACGATTGCATCATTCGGAACAGCCGGAGTCCGTACATTATTGACACCGATCATACCCGTGATGTTCATCCCATCAATCAACCCTACTTTGCTGCCCACAACCGTACTGTGCACAGCGATGGTCTTGCTATCATTTTCAAAGGAAGATCCAATCGTAAAAACTTTGGCGGTATAGGTCTTATCCGGGTTGTTGGTCAGTTGAAAGTTGATTAGCTGTCCGACTTTAACCAAAGGTAGATCCTTTTCAAACACCTGCAGATCCAAATGCAACAGACTATTATCGACAATCTCGATCACTGGCGAAGAGACATCTACATAACTCCCAATTTTCGCAAAAACATTACTTACTGTTCCATTGATAGGGCTTATTACGGCTAATGAGGTCCGCATATTAGAAAGATTCACGCTATTGGGATTAATGCCCATCAATTGGATCTGTTGTTGCAAAGAGGCCTTTCGAGCCCGTAAACTGTTGAAGTCTGCTGTTGCTGCCTGCAGATTTTTCCGTGCGCCCGCATTACCTTCATTGAGTTCCTGTTGCCTTGCCATTTCTTGTTCAGCTAAGGTAATCTTACTTGCAAGGGATACATATTCCTCCTGCAACTGTACAAACTGGGGGTTGGTGATCGTAGCGATCACCTGCCCCTTGCGTACGTGATCACCCAGCTGCACGTTTAATGTCTTTACAACACCACCGTAAAGCGCCGTTGCATTCGCTTTATTGTTATTGGGGACACTTAAAAGTCCATTGGCCTTGATTGTAGCCGTTAGTTCCTTATCTTCAATACCTCCAAAAACGATGCCCACAGCTTTTATTTGCGCAGCACTCAGTACCGCTACAGTAACCGGACCTTCCTCATGCCCCTCTTCGGATTTAGGCGCTTCCTTTCCCTCCGGTTGACCTTTAGGCTCCGACTCATTAGAACCGCAACCGTAAAAAACAGTAACGGCTATACATACGATAAATATCTTTATGAAAACTTTCATTGCTGACTTATTTGTTATTGAAGTAATTATATTGAATTGCTGATTGATTATACTGATTGAGGACTTCTAAATAATTCTGGCGAATCCCAATGGCCTGACTTAAAAATTGACTTAATTCAGCAAAATTGATCTCCCCTGTCCTATAACCCAAACTAGCCGCCTTAATGATGGCATCAGCTTGTTTTAAACCCGAAGACTCGTAAAATTGTAGTAACGCACTATTCTTGTCAATTTCAGCAAGTGCATTCCCTTTATTTGTCTGGAATACCTGCGTCTCATATTCCAACTTACGCTGTTGAACTTCCATTTCAGCGTTGGCAGCCTTCACTTTACTTTTATACGCGCCTAGGCTAAAGACCGGAAAAGATGCGGAGACCGAAAATCCCGATAAGGGATCCTTGGCTCCCCAAACACGTTGGGAGAAAAAACGACCCGAGAACTCAGGCTTATTTGTATTTTTCTGAACACTGATATTTGATGAAGCGATATTTACATTTTGCTGCTGCAAAACAAGTAAAGGATGGGCTGTTTCCGCAGCTGGACTGGCATTCACGACGATCTTCTCCAAGGGCTGATCCAAAGGGAGCATCCACTCGTTACGGTCCAACAAGAGCATAAGTTGCTGTTGCTGAATGACAATGTCCTTTTTGTTTTGAACAAGCTGCGCCTGCAGTTCCTTCAGTTTTGCCTCAGCTGCGATCTTGTCCAGCGCAGCCACGTCACCCGTTCTAAAGCGAAGTTCAGTTGCTTTGAACATGGCTGTATAGATGCTATCCAGCTCCATATACAGCTTTTGGCGATCCTGGAGATACCAAAGTTGAAAATAGGCTGTCCTTACGTCTTTGGTAATTGCAGTTTTTAATACATCCGTATTTAAATTCGCATATTTTAGTTGTTGTTTAAAATACTCCTTGCGCGCGGCATAGAGCCCGGGCCAGGCAATACTTTGTGTTATACCAATTTTCAATAAGCCGGCCTTATCCGTAGGACGGTAATCTTCATTTTCTGCAAAAATACCGGTCTTGGGAATTTCGGTCGCCGTTTTAACATTGAAACCAGCGCCTACGATTTCAGCCTGGTTGATCTGAAACTGACGATTGCTCTTCAGCGCAGTTTCCACAGCTTCTGTAACAGAAATGCGCTCTTGGCCAAACACCTGAGATGCCAAGGCCATAAATAAGAAAGCAAGTACTGTAACAAAGGTCTTAACACCCCTACTTCGTTTCATATTCAATTTAGAATTAAAGATTATATACAATAAAGGCAGCACAAACAACGTCAGGAAAGTTGCCGTTATCAATCCGCCAATAACAACCGTTGCCAAAGGTTTCTGAACCTCAGCACCAGCACTTGTACTTATTGCCATCGGTAAAAAGCCCAGGGAGGCCACTGTCGCTGTCATTAGTACAGGACGTAAACGGGTCAAAGTACCCTCTTTAACACGTTGAAAAATATCATCGACACCCTCTTTTTTCAACTGATTGAATGTCCCAATTAAAACGATACCGTTGAGTACGGCCACACCAAACAAGGCAATAAAACCAATACCGGCACTAATACTGAAAGGCATGCCGCGCAACATCAATGCAAATACGCCGCCAATAGCGCTCATAGGAATTGCAGTAAAAATTAACGTGGCTTGCTTAAAGGAATGGAATGTGAAATACAACAGCATAAAAATAAGCAATAAAGACACTGGTACAGCAATCAGCAGGCGCGAACTCGCTTTTTGCAAATTCTCGAACTGACCTCCGTAGGTGAAATAATAACCCGCGGGAAGTTTTACATTTGTAGCCAATTGTTGCTGAATATCCTTTACTACGGTTTGAACATCACGTCCTGCCACATTAAATCCAATCACAATTCTTCGTTTACCAGCTTCGCGACTGATTTGGGCCGGCCCCAATTTATAATCAATGGCAGCAACCTGAGAAAGCGGGATCTGCGTACCCGTATCTGTAGGAATCATCAGATTACGAACGTCATCAATACTGTTTCGGTGCGTTGTATCTAACCTGACGACCAGATCAAAGCGACGTTCATTTTCATAGATCTGTCCCGTACTCCGACCGGCAAAGGCAGTACTCACCACATCATTGACGTCCTGAATAGTCAATCCATAATTTGCGATACGGGTGCGGTCATAAACGATATTAATTTGCGGGAGACCCGATACACGCTCCACCTGTGGAGGAGTTGCCCCTTGAACAGATTGAATCTGAGCGGCAACCACATTGGCGTAAGCGGCCAGTGAGTCGATGTTTTCACCGAAGATCTTTACAGCAACATCCTGACGGATACCCGTCATTAACTCATTGAAACGCATTTGAATAGGTTGATTTTTCTCAAAGAAGACACCCGGAATTACTGCTAGCTTCTCCAGAATAGCACTCCCCAGTTCTTCATAAGAACGGCCCGACTTCCACTCTTTTTGAGGCTTCAATACCACCATAATATCTGTCGCTTCAGGTGGCATAGGGTCTGTCGGCACCTCCGCAGCTCCTGTTTTACCGACAACCATTTTCACTTCATCGAACTCTTTGATAATCCGGGAAGCCTGCATAGAGGTTTCAATACTTTGCGAAAGCGAGCTTCCCTGAGGAAGTATGCAATGGAATGCATAATCGCCTTCCTGCAATTGTGGAATAAACTCGCCCCCCATATTCTTAAAAAAGAAGGCCGACAAAGCAAAAATGGCAACAGTTAAACTCACGATCAGGTATTTAAACCGAATGGCTTTTTGTAATAAAGGCTCATAAATACGTTGCAGTCCTGCAATCATCCGGTCACTCAACGTTTTCTTGTCGCTGTATTTTTTCGGCAGAAACAAAGCACACATCATGGGGATATAGGTTAACGAGAGAATCAATGCCCCGAAAATGGCAAACCCAACTGTTTGCGCCATTGGACGAAACATTTTCCCTTCAACACCCACCAATGTTAAAATTGGAATATAGACAATAAGAATAATAATCTCACCAAAGGCTGCACTGGTACGAATCTTTGAAGCAGACTCAAATACCTCATGATTCATTTCGGCCTGGGTCAATTTCTGGGTTGACTTTCGTAAGCCTAAGTGATGTAGCGTAGCTTCCACCACAATGACGGCTCCGTCCACAATCAAACCGAAATCTATCGCACCCAAACTCATTAAATTGGCGCTTACGCCGAAGACGTTCATCAGTCCAAGTGCAAACAGCAGCGCCAGTGGGATCGCCGAAGCAACGATAAGACCTGCCCGCAAGTTCCCAAGAAATAATACCAGGACAAAAATTACGATCAGGGCGCCTTCAATCAGATTTTTTTCAACGGTACTGATCGCACGCCCAACGAGATCTGTCCGGTCCAAATAAGGCTCTATGACCACATCATCAGGCAAAGACTTTTGAATAGTCGGTAGTTTTTCTTTCACACGATTGACCACCTCATTGCTGTTTTCACCCTTTAGCATCATGACAACACCACCCACAGCATCTACCTCACCATTGTATGTCAAGGCTCCATAGCGCACAGCATGACCAAACCGTACATCTGCAACATCTTTTACATAAATCGGTATAGACCCTGATTTTCGGATAGCGATATTTCTGACATCTTCCAAAGAGGTCGCCAGTCCAATCCCCCGGATAAAGTATGCATTCGGTTTTTTATCAATATAGGCACCACCTGTATTTTGATTATTTTTCTCTAAAGCAGTAAATATCTCAGGGATCGTGATATTCATCGCTTTAAGTCTATTCGGATCAACAGCTACTTCATATTGTTTAAGCTCACCACCGAAACTATTGACCTCGGCAATTCCAGGAGTTCCATAAAGCTGACGGGCAACAATCCAATCTTGCATGGTTCGCAAATCTTTTGCGTTGTATTTCTTTTCGCTTCCCTTTTTGGGATGGATAATATATTGATATACTTCTCCCAATCCGGTACTTACTGGAGCCAACTCAGGTTTACCAATACCCTGTGGAATCTGATCCACCGCTTCTTTCAAACGCTCACCGATCAGCTGACGGGCAAAATAGATATCTACATCATCATCAAAAACAACGGTAATGACAGAAAGACCAAAGCGTGAAATACTCCTGATCTCCTCAATTTTGGGTACAGTTGCAATACTTTGTTCAATTGGAAAAGTGACCAATTGCTCTACTTCCTGTCCGGCAAGAGTTGGACAAGAGGTAAAGATCTGGACTTGATTATTGGTAATATCGGGAACGGCATCTATGGGTAGTTTCGTCGCACTCCATGCCCCCCAAATGATAAGCAACAAGGTCATTAAACCGATAACGATCTTGTTCTTAATGCTAAATTTTATAATATGATCTAACACAATATACGTGATTAATGCTTAAATAATAGCTCGTTAGAATATCTTCAGCGCTTGTCGTAATAAAATACAACAAACGGATTCCGAGCACAAAGCTGAATAAAGAACAGCATAGCGCGCTCTATCAGATTTGTTTTTAGAATTTTTACGAAAAATTAAGCATTAACTTTCGGCGGCTGCCAGATGCTTCCAAAATAACTGGAAACAATCGCTGTATTGTGTAAAGGATTACGATTATCAAAATAAATTGATACCGGGACACCATCTATCTGCGGAAATTGATAGGCATAAGCCGTTATATTTCCACTGCAACAATTGCAATAGCAGAAAATAGAACAGGCATCAGATGCATCATCACTATGGTTATGCGTTTGGTTTAATTGTGTTTCCATAGCAGTCTGCTCACAGCGATTGCTAGAATCACTGCAGGGAACAAAAGAAAGTCCCATAATATAGGCTATCAATATGAAAACAATTAACCTCATGAATACGCAAATCTAAAAAAAATAAATCATAATCTCCCCTTAACATCGGAAATCTATTGATTCGCATCATCTCCAGTGCCTACTATAAAATAAAGAGACAGGCGCTCTCAACCGAGCGTTTTTTTTATCCCCCCTAGGCCTCACAAAACCGCACAATCCTACACAGCACTACTACCCGACACACGCATTAATTATAAGTAAATTATTATTCAAATAAAACGAATTGTAATTAACAGAAAAACGCACAAAACATGTTTAAACAGTGTTTTATACACAAAACAACACTATTGTAGATGTTTCTCTACAAGAAATATAAGATAACATAAATACAGCATATTAAGTAAAATGCTATTTATATAATTGCATCGATAAAAAACAAAAGCAACAAAAAAGCAATGGTATACCACATTTTAAACACAAATAGGCATACAACTGCAAGAGTTTTTGCGACACAAATCAACAACGAAATCAAATAATCAAAAATCAATAACAAAACAAAATGTCAATTAACATGAATCTAATCCCCCATCGCCGACTGACAAACCTGTTCATGCTAGGCTGCAGTGCTTTTGCACTTAGCCTCTACTCATGTAACAAAAGTGGAGAAAACACCACATTAACAGGAGAAACTGTCGTTAAAATCAATCTATCGGGCGTAGAAGCTTACAATGAAACAGACAACAATGCTGTTCAAAAGCAAGCATCTGCAAACGCTTCGCATTCATCAAGCAATGCACCTGATGTACAGGAAATGACTGTACCGTTAGAAAACGGAGGCTCGGTTGACGTTGTCCTAACAAACAATTCAGCGGTTGCAAAAAGCCTCGTTGCTTCATCCAACCCCAAACTAGCGGCTGTCCAAACACAAGAGAAGCCATTGGACAAAAACGTCAAGTATAAAGTTGTTGTCTATGACAACCAAGGAGCTTACGTAACAGAAAAGGATTATAGCTATGGGGAGGAAGCTACTGCCGCAGGCATCGCTCTTGACGCTGGAAAATCATATACGTTCATTGCTTATTCGATCAATAGCACAACAGTATTACCGGGTATTAACAATCGAAATACACTGTCCGCTGCCAGCTTAACAACATAAGTGACGACTTAATGTATTACACAGGCACATTAACGTTAAAAAATGGTGTAAACAATTTAAATGTTGTATTAAAACACAGATTTAGCCAAATCACCACAACATTGACCATGGATCCAAGTATGACCGGAGCCATCACTCAAATAGGGACTGCAGTATTAAAACCTAGTCACAGTAGTGCAAATTTGAAATTTTCAGACCAAACATTAATATACAATGGCTTGAACAACGCAGGTGTGACTACGCAATTCCCGGCTTTAGGAAATGGCTTACGTACTGTAATTAGTAACCCAGCGATATTGATCCACCCCACAACTAGCAACGGAACATTGATGCTCGGCAGTCTAACCCTTGATGGTGAGACCAAAACAAACATCACCATTCCAAATGTTAAAATCAATCCCGGACAAAAATACGATCTGAAACTTAACTTCAGAACCTGTACACAAGATGTAACCAGCAATGGTTTGGACTGGAGCTATCCAGCAACAACATCGGGTGGCAAAACCGGTATTATGAAAGACGGTAAGTTCTATGCCAATGGAACTGCCATTGACAGAAGCTTTACCGCTCCAGCAGCAGACTATGGTTTTGTTTTCGACATAACCGAACTGGACAATGCATTCAATCTGGAAGTAAATGGTGTCAAATTAGCAAAACAGGAAATTCAATTTCAATCAAATGCGGTTGCCTCTACGCAAAATATCCAATTTTTCGACGGGAGCAAATATGCAGGCAACAATATCGAAACGGGCAAAAGAATTGACGAAGTGTACAACATGAAAGGTACCAGTACAAATCCGCTGGTTAAGGTCGTGATTAGCAGAGCTGGTCAGGTAACCATGTTTGGTAGCAAAACATCCGGCGGTCCTTTATATGAACTTAAACTCGTGAATGGCAACAGCTTCAACACATTTCCTTGGAGTGCAACACAAAGCAATATCGTGAAAGTAACCCAACTTGTTGATGGACGTACTATTATCAAGGGTGTAGGTCCTGGAAAGAAAAAAATCCCTTGCCAATAATCAATAAATAGATCAATTGACCTATTCCTTTAAGCAATAATCATATTATATTGTTCTGGTTTATGGCAGATCATCCGATATACTAGGTTGTCAAAAATATTCCCTTTCATAAAACTTCTGTTGAATCGATAGGTATATTCATTAATATATTCCTGTAGATCTCCAACGTGATGGTACATTCCTCTCAACCAGCTTTTAAAGGTCATGATAACCCTGTGTAGTTCTGGGAAGTTCTCACCTTTCTTACCAGATTTGACACGCTCCATATTTTCGAAATCTTTCAATATCGGCTTATAACCTGTCCATTTGTCGGTGGTCACCTTAGCCTGTGGCTCTATGTTTTGCTTCATGAAGCTACCTAAGTTGATCGCATCGGCTTTGTCTATCACCTTGGCGTAAAAGCGCGAAACTCCGTTGCCTTTCTTTTCTATAGCAACCACCACAAGCTTCTTCTTTCCTTTTTTACGTCCTTTGGAATTTTCATCCTGACCGCCAACAAATGTTTCGTCAACTTCCACAACTCCACGCAAAGGAAATTTACCGCTGCTCTCCATCGCTTTCATCTCTTTGCGTTTGAATAACCATGCTACTTTTTGCTTGATCCCTAACTTCCTGCCAAGCTCGGTACTGGCAATACCCTTTTTGTTTGTACTTATGAAGTATACTGCGTAAAAGGCTTTAACTAAAGGAAACTTAACCTTATGGAATAGGGTGCCTGCTGTAGGAGATTCCAAATAACGGCAGCGATTGCACTGACGGTCATGCTCTTTTATTCCCTTGCAAAAACTCCCGTAACCACATTTCTTACATTTGTAACCATCTTGCCATTTCAAAGCCGATAAATAAGCTAAACAATCAGCATCACTGCTAAATTGCGACTGAAAATCGAACAAACTCAACTCTTTTTCTTTATTGCCTACCATACCTAAATTTAATCACCTAAAGATAAGAAAACTAAATTATTTAGCAAAAGGATAGGTCAATACCAGAAAAACCATAAATGCAATTGGAAAAAGTATCCAGCGTTCTTTGATCTCGTCGCGACGTTCCTTATTCAAGAGCGCCAGCAGACCGACCAGGCAGGAAAGGGTAGCAATGACAAGAATCAACCAACGTTCCGATCGTGAAGGTTGAAGCACGAGGTTATCTAATCCGGCTAAAATAAAAAGGGTCAGAATGGAAAGCCATATCGCCATCCAATACCCTGTTATTGCCGGTCTAAAAACGAGGGATAAAAAGACCGAGGCAACAGTCAATATGGTGATCGTAAACACAAAAGGTGGTGCGGGAAATATAAATTGCATGACGCACAGTCCGATGATTAACCCACTCAGAAGCGGTCGGTGCAACAACAGACTTGACTGAACCGTATTTTTATCGTTGATCCTCCCGCGCAATACATAAACATAGGAAACGACGACCAGGGTTGCCAGAAAAAAGAAAAGCAGTTTTCCCAGATGCGCTCTCAAATAATAGAAATAGAGCCATTTGCTTTCACGAATGAGAAGAAGAGGATTTCATTCATCGGTCGCTCAAACTTACTTGGGACCCAAATATTGACAAAGTTGCGAGCTATCGTTCGGTTAGAGAGCCGGTTCTGGAAGTAGAGCACCTCCTCCATATCCGATTCCAGCCGTGTCAGCTCGATATTAATTTTATTCTGCAGTTCGTGGACACTGTTGATCCGCTCTGCCAATTTCAGCGTAATGGGTGAAATCTCCCTTGCGATCACCCGAATCCTGTCCATATACCGGGCAAGATTAGCAGAATCCTTGGAGATGACAAAAAGTGCGGGGTCATTGCTCAACGAGTCGAGATCCAATTGATAATTTGTGATCCTATCCTGATAACGGTCCATATCGCGTTTTAAACTCCTTACCTCTATGGAAAGTGCGTTCAAGATGTTGAAGGTCACTGTAAGATTACGCGATGATTGGGCAGAACCCTTGTTTTCAAAGACACCATCTTTTGCAATATCATGTAAGACGATCAGCTCCTTCAGCTCCTGGTCCACGTTCAAGGAATCGAAACCTTTGCGCAGAAAGGAACGCGATTGACTCGCTAATAACTTAATATCCTCCAATACCCGATTTTGGCGGATGGCTGCACGGTCCATTTCCAAATCCCGGACACTCCTTTTAGCCGATTCTTTAAAAAATCGTTCCGTCTTGGCGACAAATCCCTGCTGAACAGAATCTTGGGGATTACCAAACAGCCCCCGTGAAAACAATATGATGAAGAAACATGCTAAAAATTTCCTGCGCATTGCCATTGAAGTTTATTTTTTTCCTTTAGGTATTTAAATTGTACTATGAACACCTAAATGTACATATATCGCTTTAATATTGTTTCATCATCCTTCATTTAACAGCAAGATATTTTATAGTTACCCACCCCTCAATTCGATCTTTCACAAAGCCAAAGCCGCTTCGGTCAAAACGCGATCAGTAGCCTAAAAACACGTCCGGGATCATTCAACCATGATTCCAAGGCCAATTGTGCATCCTTCGCCCGATAAATAGCCGTTATCAGTTCTTCGATCGGGCAGGTTTTCATTTTCAAGTAATTCATTACCGCAGCAAAATCCTTTGCCGTGGCATTGCGCGACCCGCTGATATCCAGTTCCTTTTTGACAAAAAACTGTGTATCAAAAGGAATCGCTTCCTTTGCATACCCGATATACAGCACTCTGCCTGTATATGCAGCGGCAGCAATGGCCGCCAGGTATGTTTCCTTTCGGCCAACGGCTTCGATAACAACATCAGCTCCCATGGACTGAGTCAACACATCCAACCTCGCAAGCAGATCTTCCGTAGCGCTATTAATCGTATACTTTGCACCTAGTTTTTTCGCTAGTTCGAGCTTTTCAGTACTCACATCGACAGCAATGACTGTAGCTCCCCGTAATGCTGACCGAATGATCGCCCCCACTCCGATCATACCACATCCAAATACCAATACAATATCGCCGTCTGTTACCGATGCTCGGTCAACGGCGTGGAAGCCCACACTCATAGGTTCCACAAGAGCCAATTCTTTGGATGAAAGCTGTCCCCCAGCGATGATCTTTTCAACAGGTAAGACAAGATATTCGGTCATGGCGCCATCGCGCTGTACACCCATAGTCTCGTTGTAACGGCAAGCGTTGGGCCTATTATTTTTACATGCGGTACAAACACCACAGTTGGAATACGGATTTACTGTAACTTTTGTACCAACCTTAAGATCAGTTGTCACATTAGTCCCCAATTCCACGACCGTTGCCCCAATTTCATGCCCTGGTATGACCGGCAAATTGACCAATGGATTCAACCCCCGAAAGGTATTCAGATCTGAACCGCAGAATCCAACATAGTCTACCTAAGACCGTTGCAAAATAATGTTGATATTTTCTGATCGGTTATTTTTGCTTTTTTTTGCAGTTTTTTCCGATTTGGATTCGGAAATCTAGTTGCGTTTTCTTGAAAAATCCTCTTTTTGAGGCCTTTTCAACTGCTTAATTTGTGTTTTTTATTGCATTGAACACAAGTATCCCAGGTGATCTGTAAAGATTGTACGCCATGGCTTCCATTAGATTTTGTGTATGCATTTTGGCGATCACCTTATACCTTGCACAGCTTGAGTTGAACCATCGCCGGATGCTCCCGAAGGTCCGTTCAACTTTGAACCTGATCTTGCCGATCAGTTTGTTTCTTAACTTCTCTCTTTCGGTTAACGCTGTTCCTTTCTTTGCCTTATGCAAGATCCTGCTTTTTAGCTTTCCTGATTTGATCAATTCCTCATTTTTAGAGGAACGATATCCCTTGTCAGCATAGATATGGATGCCCTTTGGAAGGTCAGCCGAAGATATTACCTGTTGAAGATTGGCAATTTCATTTACATTTGCTGGAGTGGTTACCACGCCCAGAACCAGGCCTTCTGTATCGGTGACATAATGCTTTTTATAGCCATAACCTGTTTTCCCAGCCTTCTTTATCCAACGAGCTTCATGGTCAACACCCGGGCTCTCTTGTTGGATCAATAACTGTTCACTATTCTCTTTATCCAGCTCAGAATCTTCGCGAGGATGTTCACTACGGTCACTTTCGATCTCGTAAATAACTTTGCCTTTTGGTTTTAGCGGAGAATCAACAATACTGGCATCAACGATAGCTCCACGTTTTACCAATATTTTATGTTTATTCAACTGCTTGTTCAGCTCCTTGAATAGATTCTCATAAACACCCTTTTCTGTCAGCGAGCTGCGAAAACGGCTAATAACACTGTGATCGGGAACCGAATCGTCCAAACTGATGCCAACAAAGCGACTAAAGGAGATACTGTCGTTTATACGGTCTTCTACTTCGTAGTCACTCAGACCATACCAGGTCTGTAGAAGTGTCATTTTGAAGAGGACAAGACCAGAATAACTAGGGCGTCCCATTTTGCTTTCCCCTTTGTGGTAATGCTTGTTGATAATATTTGAAATCGGATGCCAATTTACCAATGTATTGATCTGATCGAAGAATTCCTGCTTGATTTTCCGTCTTTGAACCATGTAATCAACAAAGCTAACTTTTTCTGTCTTTTCCATACCTTAAATATAACGAAAATCAACAAGAAACAAATTAAAAACTTGAATATCAATAAAATAAAAACCAAACACTTTTGCAACGGTCTTGGTCTGTATATCCAGCTTCTTACCCAGGTCAAGAGCTACCCAGGCCGGTCCTTGATTATTTTTGGCCCGCCATAGTGTTCCATTGTTGTTGTCGACTAAGAATGCAGGCCTAAAATCTGTATTGTAGTAAGAGGAGGCCTTCACCGTTTTCCCAAAAGCCAAATCGACTGGCCCTGTAACTGTTGGAAGCAAATCTGGCACACCAGCATGTGTGGGCCGCACCGGCTCAATATCGCCGTCAGGCCTAAAGAATAGCTCGTCCATGGCAACCTGACGGTGGAAGCCACCCCCAGCATGTGGATTGTTATGCCTGTGATAGACGATGAAATAACGATTATCCTGTTCAAGAATACTATGATGTCCCGGACCGTGAATACTGCCATCCTCGTTTGTAATCAATATCGGATTGGCCGATGGATATTCAAAAGGTCCCATGGGACCGATTTTACTTTTAACATATTGCACACGATAAGTACCATCTTCACAATGCCCCGAGGAGTACATCAGGTAATAGATGCCCTTACGCTTAAACATATAGGGCGCCTCAAAAAAGTCCTTTGCCACCGTATTGGGAATCAATGCTGTTTTTTCGAACGTTTTCATATCCCTGTTGAGTATCCCCACCCCACATCCATGATCGGGGTAGATTCCCCAGATTCCCCAAAATAGATAGATGCGACCATCATCATCCCGAAAGGTTTGCCCGTCCAGGGTAATCACACCTGGAACCATATAGTTCGGGATCATCGATTTGCCACCGGCTACCAAAGGTTCCCATGGGCCTGTGGGGCTGTCGGCCACCGCCCCAAAAATTTCTACAGGCTGACTATAATAGAGGTAATATCGTCCGTCGTATCCCTGCGTCATATCAGGAGCCCAGTACCAGTGCGTATTGGGCCAGTTCATGGGTTGAATGGTCCAGTTCTTAAAATCCCTGGATGTCCATACCTGTGATGGCCCTGCTCCCCAGCCATTACCATCGGTGGTCGCATAAATATAATACGTATCCGCAATTTTCTTGATGCTCGGGTCCGCAAAATACCCGGGCAGCAGTGGATTCAATACATTAGGCTGTTGGTAGGGTTTCAACGGCTGTGCCACCAGCCCTGTAAGCGACATAACCAGTACAGCCAAAATAGCGAAAGAAAAATAATGTTTCATGATAACACAAAGTTTACAGGTACATAAAAAACGATATCGCCATTCAATTGACTTTATAACAAATAAAATCTACGATAAATGTCTATTTAACATTAAATTTATAACTTAGATCATCGCATTACAAATTTTGAGGGCTAATAGGTTAAAAATGGGCTATTGAAGGTTAAAATCTACCCATAAATCGAGGGTACAATCCTTCATCTTTGTAAGAACAATGATCATCGGCGTATTAAATGAGCAATAACATGTCTAAAATGAATCTTAAAAAAAGCTATTGGATCCTATTTGCGCTCGTATTCACACAGTTGCCAAGCAGCGTATATAGTCAACAGGACGAACACCCCGTATGGAAAGCAGTCAAAGCACAGCAAGCCACTTTAGGTGTTGAAGAGGGTGCCAAAAGCTTTACCCTCAAAAACCTCCATGTAGCTATCCTCAATGCATCGCAGACGCTATCTTCTTTTCGCCCCAACGGCAGCGAAAAAGATTTTGACTATACACCTGTTGAGCTCCTGAGCAAAAGAGACCGCAATAAGTTTTTTCATATCGGTGATATCAATATCAGTTTGCGCCGTCAGGGTGATACCCCCTGGACTTCCTACTCATCGGCGGCAGACCGTAAGCATGTCATCCCGATAAATCCCGCTAAAAACGATCTTGCAAGTGCAGATATCAGCCCTACGCTCAACAATATTCCGTTGAAGGTTGTACGCAGCTGGCGAGATGACGGAGGCGATCTGATCCTGAGTTTTGAGGTTTCAAATCCCAACGATTATCCCATCGAAATCGGCGCGCTGGGTATCCCACTTCCCTTCAACAACAACATGGATTGGAAAAATCTCGATCAGGCACATGCACAGAATGTCTTTTTCGATCCCTATATCGGCCAAGATGCGGGTTATCTACAGGTCAACCGCCTACATGGCAATGGGCCGAGTCTGTTGGTATTGCCCTATAAAAATGCAGGCTTTGAAGCCTACAATCCGCTCAATACAGACCCTACCCCCCGAAGTATTACCTTTGAGGGATTTCATGAATGGATGATCCACAGTAAGGCCTATGCCGAGACTGATTGGAAAGGCGTAGAACAATGGAATACACCGACTTCTACCCTCTTGAAACCACATGAATCAAAGACCTTTGCCTTAAAATTTGTCCTCGCACCAAGTATCCGGCAAATTGAATCGGAGTTATTGAAAAACAATAGGCCTGTCGCTGTTGGACTTCCCGGATATGTTGTCCCCATGGACAATCCCGCCAAACTCTTTGTTAAGCACAACAAAGCGGTCAAAAGTGTCAGTGTCTATCCCGAAGGTGCATTGACGCTGACAAAAAAAGGAAGCACAGCTCAGCAATGGACCGAATACGAAGTGAAGGGCAACCGTTGGGGACGTGCACGGCTTACCATCAACTACAGGGATGGCATTACGCAGACGATCCACTATAAAGTAATCAAATCCGAAAAAGAAGTTGTACAGGATCTGGGCCATTTCCTCACCACCAAGCAGTGGTATGAAAATGACAAGGATCTCTTTGGCCGTTCACCATCTGTCATATCCTATGACTATGAAGAACAGCAGCCCATCACCCAAAATAGGAGCGCCTGGTTTGCAGGCCTCAGCGATGAAGCCGGAGCAGCAAGCTGGCTTGCCGCCCTGATGAAACAAGTACTGCAGCCCGATCAACAGGAAATAGCCAAATTGAAACGTTTTGTCAATGAGACCCTATACGGTCATATCCAGCATAAAGAAGGCGACAAGGAATATGGTGTTGTCAAAAGCCTTTTTTATTATGAACCAGATTCAATGCCAGCCGGTACCTATCGTTCGGATATCAACTGGAAAACCTGGTCTGCCTGGCCCAAAAAGGAAGCCGATGACATTGGACGATCCTACAATTATCCACATGTTGCGGCAGCACATTGGGTGATGTACAGGCTCGCCCGCAACTACAACAATCTGGTCAATGAGGAAACCTGGGACAAGTACCTCGAACGGGCTTACCAGACCAGTATCGCCATGGTCGAAAAAGCGCCTTATTACGCGCAGTTCGGTCAAATGGAAGGCAGTATCTTCCTTATCGTCCTCAATGATCTCCGTAAGGAAGGATTAACAACGATGGCCGACAAGCTTGAAGCCGCCATGCGCAAGCGAGCAGAGCATTGGAAAACCCTCAATTATCCATTCGGGAGTGAGATGCCATGGGATTCTACAGGTCAGGAAGAGGTATACCTCTGGTCGCGCTTCTTCGGCTTCGACGAAAAAGCTGAAGTGACGCTCAATGCCATCATTGCTTACATGCCTACCGTGCCGCACTGGGGTTACAATGGCAGTGCACGCCGTTATTGGGATTTTGTCTATGGCGGCAAGCTCTCCCGTATCGAGCGGCAGCTGCACCATTATGGTTCGGCCCTCAATGCCATTCCTGTCCTTACAGCTTATCGCGACCATCCGGACGACTTCTACCTGCTCCGTATCGGACATGCAGGTATGATGGGGGCCTTGGCCAATGTCACAGCCGATGGCTTTGGCCCGGGAGCGTTCCACTCCTACCCGTCCACACTAGCCAATGACGGCATCTCGGGCGATTATGGAACCGGCTTTTATGGTTATGCCGTAAATTCGGGGACCTACATTGTCGAACATTCCGAATTTGGCTGGCTGGCTTTCAGCGGTAATCTAAAAACCGAAAAACAACAGGTCAAGGTTGCCCTGACTACAGCCTCCAAGGGACGTGTCTTCCTGGCAAAGGAAAACCTTTGGTTGACCACAGATGCCGGAGAAATTGTTGAATTATATTACGATCAAAAGGACCACAGCGTCACGCTGATCTTCAATAATGAAGCAAAACAAAACAGCGCAAATATCCTGCTCAATGTAAATCCCGAAAGCCATTATGAGGTGGAAGGAATAAACAAAGATCCGTTGAATCGCTATGTAATACCCCTATCAACAAAAACGGTAAAATTGAAAAAGCTGAAGTAGAAGAGATCCACACAACGGCCTACCAAAACCTCGCCTATATCTACACCAGCATCCATGCGGGAAACATAAGTGATCATAAGACACAAAAAAATCGGGCTTTCATTTAGATGGAAGCCCGATTCAAAACAAAAGGCTATTTTTTTACAGCACTATTTAGCTCAGCAGTTTTTGCTGAAATGCAAAACGGATCAGATCGGCCGTATTTTTGCTTTTGGTTTTGTCCATCAGGTTCTGACGGTGTCCTTCGACAGTCCGTTTGCTCAAAAAGATTTTATCCGCAATTTCTACAGCCGTAAACCCCTGTGCTATGAGTTCCAGTACGGCAAATTCCCGTTCTGTGATTTCATACTGCGACAGCCGTGAAGTAACATCTACGGCCCCACTATTCTCAGCATCAAAGTTTTCCATAAACCGTAAACCGAAATTGGTCATCAGATATTTATGCCCATGCGATAAACGTAACAATCCAAATAAGATTTCATCATAATCCCCACCTTTAGATAGATACCCGTCTGCGCCACTCCGAAAAGCTTCGGCTACATCAACCGGATCTTCAATCATGGAAAGCACAGCAAACCTAAGATCAGGATATATTTTTTTGGCCATTCGGATGAAACTCACACCATCCATGCCCTGCATATTCAGGTCCGTTAAAACCAGATCCGGCAATGCATTTTGTTCAAGATAGATTAATGCATCCTCTGCACTGTCTACTTCTCCTACCACCGAAAGCTTGTCGTGGGTATCAATAATCAAGCGTATCCCATTTCTTACAAGTCGATGGTCATCAACTAAAAGAATTTTAGTCATTTTTCCTCCAATCCTACTAAGATACTTTATTTTTTTAAATAAGTTAATTTTTTAATACTATCCAGTTAAAAAAAAGTAGTCCATTCTACTTGACCTTGCGCCATATTTTTTCGTTTCCTACCTGATCATAGTTGGGTGCCAGCGCAGAGAAGCGCAGCGTCTCTTGACTGCCTAAGGCAAGGTAACCAAATGTCTCGAGGCTTTCATCAAAGAGCGATAATACCCTGGCCTGCAGCTCTGTGTCAAAATAGATCAGCACATTGCGACATAGAATCAGCTGAAAAGCATTAAAAGAAGCATCATTCACCAGATTGTGCGAAGCAAATACAATGCGTTCCCGCAAGGTGGGATTGAGTTTCACCCAGTTATAATTCGCGGTATAGTACGATGAAAAATCAGCTTTACCACCTGAAAGCTGATAATTTTCGACATAGGATTTTAGATTTGCCATCGGGATGACGGCCTTCTTTGCCTGCTCGAGCACTGAGGGGTTGATATCGGTGCCATAGATCAGTGATTTGTGCAAAAGATTCTCTTCTTGCAATAGAATTGCCAGTGAGTACGCTTCCTCACCTGTTGCGCAGCCCGCTATCCAGATGCGGATAAACGGCGAAGTGCGCAATTTGGGAAGAATTTCATGACGCAGATTTGCGAAAAAGCTTGGATCACGAAACATTTCGGTCACATTCACGGTCATCTTTTCAACAAATCGCTGCACATATTCCCGATCGTGAACAACGCGATAACGCAGTTCGGCGAAACTCGTAAAATTATCCAGCAGGCAAAGCTGGTTGATCCGCCGCGACAAGGATGCTTTCGTATAGTGGGTAAAGTCGTAACCATAGAGACGCTCCACATCCTCCATCAGGATCATGACCTGCTCTTGGCTGACAATTTTTTTCCCTGTGGTCATCCAGCAATTTTTCTTATCATCTGCACAAGCAGTTCAATGTCGATCGGTTTCGAGATATAGCCATTTGCTCCTGCAGACAGGCATTTTTCACGATCACCGGTCATAGCTTGTGCCGTTACGGCGATGATAGGCAATTCACTTGCATTCCATGATTGACGGATCAACTTGGTGGCTTCATAGCCGTCTATCTCGGGCATCATCATATCCATGAGGACAAGGCCTATGCCGGCATGATCCCGTAACTGAGCAAGTCCCTCTTCAGCAGACAGGCAGCCTATCGCTTGAAAACCTCTTGACTTCAGGGCCAATTTCAATGCAAATATATTGTTCTGATCATCGTCGATAATCAATATGATTTTGTTCTTATCCATGCAGTTTTAGTATCCCCCTATTGTCTATATATAACACCTTACTAATAATAGATCCATACATCATCCTTATATACCTATTATCCATACATCCATACGCGAAGTAGGGACAAAAGCTGATCAATATCCACCGGTTTGGATATATAATCAGACGCTCCTGCGGCAATACATTTTTCCCTATCGCCCATCATTGATTTGGCTGTAACAGCAATAATGGGCATGTTTTCGTAGCGCTGATCTTTCCGGATCGAAGCAATGGTTTCGTAACCATCCATTTCGGGCATCATCATGTCCATCAGGATCACCGCTACATCCGGATTATCTTCCAGCTGTTTCAGCGCATCTTTTCCGTCCGTTGCCGGGACCACGGTCATCTGATATTTTTCGAGCGCCTTGGTGAGCGAGAAGATATTTCGGATATCGTCGTCCGCTACAAGCACCTTTTTACCCTGCAGAACATCCTGCAAAAAGCCAAGTCTACCCGGAGATTTGGTAGAAGGACCACTATTTTCCTCTACGAGATGTAAAAATAAACCCACTTCGTCCAAAATACGCTGATAGGAATTAGCCGTTTTTACAATAATAGAATCCGCATACCGTTTTAATTTCATTTCCTCTACCTGCGAAAGGTTCTTACCGGTAAAAACAATAATCGGCAAATTTTCAAGACCCTGATTTCGTTTTACAGCTTCCAATGTCTCGTAACCAACCCGGTCTGGAACCCCCATATCAAGTATCACACAGTCGGCAGTGTCTGAGCTCAGCGCCACAATGCTATCATCTACGTTGCTCTTGATCTCCGAGGCAATGTCAAAACTTCCGAGGAAGAGCGACAGCGCTGCCGCATGTTTGGGATTTTCTTCAACAATAAGTACTTTTTTTGGATGCCGCGTGAGGGCATCTTCTATTTTACGGAACATATCACCCATCTGCTCCAATGCCATTGGTTTATTGATAAAGTCTATGGCGCCCTGCAGCAGACTTTCTCTCTTAACCTGTAAAGAAGACATAATATGCACCGGTATATGTCGAGTCTTGGGGTTTTCCTTGATCTCAGCCATTACCTGCCAGCCATCTTTGAGCGGAAGCTGAATATCCAGCAGAACGGCTAGCGGCATATAACGGGCCACCATCTCAGCCGCGATATCACCACGGACGACCACGATACCCTTGTAGTTTTGCTGGCGCGTATATTTCAGCAGAATCTTTGCGAATTCAATATCATCCTCAACAATCAAAATGAAGCGGTCGCCTGCGACGATACTATCGCGATCATCAGGAATATCGGCTGGGATAGGTATCTCCAGTGTCTTTTTGGCAGGCAAGTTCACTGTTTCCGAAGTCTGCACTCCAGCTGTAGATGCTTCTTCAGCGAAGTCTAGCTCTATCGGCAACAATTGCACCGTGCCGAAAGCAGCTGGCGTGGCATCCGAAATCTGCTCCGGAAGGATGAGACGGAATACACTGCCTTTATTTTCTTCACTATCCAACAAGATTTCGCCTCCGAGCAGACGCGCCAGTTCCCGACTGATCGAGAGCCCCAGTCCAGTACCGCCAAATTTGCGGCGCGTCGAACCATCAGCCTGTTGAAAAGCTTCAAAAATCAGATGCTGCTTGTCTTTTGGTATTCCTATTCCCGTATCGCGCACTTCAAATACGATACGGTGTCTCTGCGACTGTTCGCGGTCAATATGCAAGGTAACCTTACCCGAAGCTGTAAATTTGATGGCATTCGACAATAGATTACGTAAAATCTGATCCAGGCGCTGCTTGTCTGTTTCGAGCTGCATCGGCAAACCCTCCGCGGCGCTCATTCCTAATCCGAGCTGCTTGTCGGCGGCGATTGGTGCGAACATAGCCGTCAGCCCGTTCAATATATCGGCAAAAAATACAGGCTGTACATCCAGATCCATTTTTCCGGATTCTATTTTGGAAAGATCCAGAATCTCGTCTATCAAGGTCAGCAGGCTCTTTCCCGAACTCTGGATCACAGCTGCCGATTCCATCTGTTCTTCATTCAGGTTACCATCCGAATTTTCGGCCATCAAGCGTGAAAGTAACAGAATTGAATTGAGCGGTGTACGCAGTTCATGCGACATATTGGCCAAAAATTCAGACTTATAGCGTGTACTCTGTTCAAGCTCCGCCGCCTTTTTCTGTATTTCCTGATTGCGTTCGGCAATCTCCACATTTTTATCTTCCAGCAATTTTGAGCGCTCTTCCAATTCACGGTTAGACTGCACCAATTCTTCCTGCTGTACGCGGAGTTCCTCTTCCGAAGCCTGCAGCTTATGGGTATGCATCTCGAGGCTCGAATTAAGCGATTCCAGTTCGGTATGCTGTGCCTGCAATTCTTCGGTCTGTGCCTGCGTTTCTTCCAATAAATTCTGTACTACCAGCCTGGCTTGGGCCGCCGCAAGTGTCGTACCCACCTTTTGCACCGCATCCCTAAAAAACGCCAGCTGAATGGAAGAAAAAGGTTGTAGTGAGCCCAGCTCCATCACACCGATACATTGGTTACCATCAAAAACAGGCAAGATAAAAAGGTTGTTCACCTGCACCTTTCCGCTGGCAAAACTGATAACATAGCTGCTATTCTCGAGGTTTTCAAATAACTTTTCTTTCTCGTCTTTAAAGACCTGACCGACCATGCCTTCTCCTGGAGCGAAGCGATTATGGTCGGGATTTTCGAGTCCATAGGATCCCCTTAAGACAAGTTCATCCTGTTCCATCAGGTAAATGGCACCATTGACACAGTTGCCATATTTTGTTAGATGGCCGAGCGTAACGGCTGTGAGCTCTTCCTGCTGTTTATTACCCATCAAGAGGTTGCTCAGCTGGGTTAGTCCGGCCTGATGCCAATTGTTATTACTGAGTTCTTCAAATGACGTTTTGAGCGACCTGGCCATTTCGTTGAGGGATCCCGTCAAGCTGCCCAGATCATCCTGTTCGCCATCCTGAATCTGCATTTCATAATTGCCGGCAGCAATCTCCCGCGCTATGCGCTGGGTAATGCTCAGTCGGCGCTGGATCTCTTCATCCTTGCGTTTTAGGTCATTCTGCAACTCCTCGCGCTTAAAGAAATCTGCCCTGAGGCGGAAGTAAAAAAACAGTGTAATCAGCAACGAAACTGCCGCAGCCAATAAAACAAATATGGAGGTGTAGCCCGAAGAGCGTGTAAGCTCATCCGAACGTCGATTGAGCAACGATTCTTCTTTATCTATGATTTTGCTGATCAGCAAACGGCAACTGTCCATATAGGTTTTGCCTTCTTCGAGCTGGGCAACAGAGACCATACCACCTCGTTTTTTGATGTTCACCAAATTCTCCAATCGATCCAGTCGAGACTGAACAAGTGTTGACAGGGTATCAATCACCTGCTGCTGCGCTGGATTATCAGCCGTAAGATCGTGCGCGCGGCTCAGCGATTGAGGCAAGGACTGAAGACCATTTTTGTAGGGATCGAGAAACTTTTCCATCCCCGTCAGCAAGTACCCACGCTGGCCCGTTTCTGCATTCTGCAAATCCTGTAGAATTTTATTGACACGGCTCATGACCCGGCGGCTGTGGTCAACCATCGTACTATTGTGGATCTGCTTACGGATACTCACATAAGAAGCCGTTGAACTCGCTAACAGGATCAACAGTGAAATTCCAAAACCTACCTGCAGGTTTCTTAAAATAGTTTTAGGCATGCTTTTCAACAATTGAGTTAAGACAATGCCAACTGATGGTCTAGATGGCCGCCAAATATAGCAATAGGGAGCTTAAATTAAATCCCGTGTCGCCCGGCCCCAACCATCTTACCGTATTTTAACAAAAACTTACGTATTTATCCCCCTTCAGCAATCTTGCTGGCAATGATAGCCGAGGTAGCGGCGCAAAAATCTAGGCCCGAATAATCCGGATTATAGCCGCCCATGTAAGGTACAGCCATCATGAAAAGACGTTGACTGGCGTTACTGTTGTGATCTACCAGCCGGAAGCTGTCGTCTATCTTTACCCCGGGCACCTGCAAAAAAATGGCACCATCCGGAGCTACAAACATATGGTCGTTGCCTGCCAGCATTTGTTCTTTGGCCTGTTCCACTGAACGAAATCGCAGGTAAGCTGGACTGACATTGCCATTGTCGACTAAACTCTTGAAAGGAAATTCTTCAAAGTTCAAGGGGCGCTGTCCTACACAGTCCACAAATGTCTTATAATAGGTTTTTACTTCTATCCCAGATTCATCGGTATAAAAATAGTTAGCGCCGCGGTCGCTCGCAGGTTCAACCCGACTGTCCGTACCCACATTGACCACTTCCAGCCGACCAGCATCGTGTAGTGCGAGGAGCTCACGACTGGAACTCTGCGGCACAAAAGCGATGACAATGGAAATCAACGGCATCAGTACTTTTTTTAAACGCAGCATATCTTCGGCAGACATATATTTGGCCGGGTAATTCAGGGTAAAGCTCAAGGCAGAAAGCACTTCTTTCCAATAGATAGACTGACGCCTTCTGATAGATTTCAGCGCTTGTTCGTGCTCTTGGCGAAATCCCTCGAAGGCATCTTTCTGTTCCCTTAAACTGAGTACTGCTTCTACAAAGTCTTCCAGGCTGAGCTTTTCCACGATCGCATAAAAGTCGGGATCCTTTTCTTTAAACTGCGCTTTAAAATTACGATCGAACAGAAAATCCAACGACACGAAACCTTCATTTTCAAGTCTGTTAAGCATGAGTTCCTCTTTGGAGATCAAGAGCTTGTTGGCTAGGAAAGGTTCTTCCTGATGGAATCGGATCGCAGGCAGAAGACCACTGCGGGTATGCATCAATAACTTAAAATTTTCACTTCCCGGGTCGATCTGATATCTTAACTCACCTGTCTCCAGCGCCTCAAAAGACCCATTGTGGCGTGCCAGTGTACGGATAGCATCGATTGCCGTGAGCGAAGCGCCACGTAAGCCTACTGCATGATCTGTTTTTAAGGCGAGCTTTGACGGTGGATAGGGTGATTCAAAATAATGCTCTACATTGCCCTCATACCTGGTTGGCCATTTATGTCCGGTACAGATGACTACCTTGTCTACGATATAGGTATCGGTGCTGCCCACCGTGATTTTAACCTGCGCTTGGCCTTCGAGGTCAATAATATCAGTAACCTGGCTAGCGAGGTGAACCTGTGTTTCAATGCCCTGTTCATCCGCCATCCGCTTCAACAACATAAACTGCTCCGACAGGTAGCGGCCGAGGAGCAGCCGTGGAACCACTTTGTAGCGATTAAAATCGTCCACATCGATTCCATAAGTACGGAGCGTGGCCTCCGATAGGGATTGAACATAATCCTCAATCGTCGTGACCAATGCGGGGATTTCATGATCCGATACATTAGTTAGATGCTCAGGTGTAGCACCTTCGTAGCTGTAAGGCATTCCTGCCCCCAATTGTTTTCGGGATTCGAAAATAGATACCTTGAGACCGGCGATATTCCTTTCGATCAATCTTTTGTACATAAACAGGCCACTGGGTCCACCCCCGATAATGGCTACATGAATGTTTTGTTGCATAGTTTTCGTTGCCTGCCTAGTGGACAGTATTCGGTTTTAAGAACAAGGATAAATTGCAGAAAGTTTTAGACAGATTTATTCCCCTGCAATAAAAAATGGGATAAATACGGGCTACGATTTAAATACCTGAATCTCGAATTCTGCAAACGATCATGCAACGCCTGCTGTTTTTCGAATAAACAAAAATGATAACAAATAACAATATTATGGAAAACAACATCAACAATCCGGAGATCATCAACGATATTATCAAAATCAACAACGACCGCATCGAAGGTTATAAAAAGGCAATTGATCTAGCAACCAGCCACGGCTTGGATAGACTAGTACCAACATTTCAAAAATTTATCGGACAGTCGGAAGAATTTATAGCCGAATTGACACCTTATGTTGAGCTTGAGGGCAAAGAACCGACAGACAGCACTATGCTGAGCGGTAAGCTTTTCCGCGCCTGGATGGGAATAAAAGTAAATATTACGGGAGATGACGAAAGAAGTCTGCTAGAAACCTGTGAGCAGGGCGAAGATGCATTCAAATCGACCTATCAAACAGCTTTGGCTGAAGGATCGGAAGAGCTTTCGCAAAATGTGCATAGTTTGATCAACACGCAGCTCAGCAAGCAGCTTGAAGCGCACAATATCATTAAGATGCTGCGTGACAGCAAAACCATCTAACTTTAAATTGTAATTTTCTTTTTCACAAAAAATACCGAAGTGTATATTGCTTCGGTATTTTTTTATGTTTAGACTTCATCATTGACTCATCTTAGCCAAGAATGTAGCGCCGCCTTTGCTGATTGCTTCCATTTCTCCCGAACAGAGATTCCAGTCGACAGATTTCCTGCTTGGCTATGTACCGAAATATGATACAGACCGGGCTAAACTTACCTTAACGCTGCGTCAATCGTATACACCGTGGAAAATTAAACTCAATAAACAGTTTACTTATCATCCCTTGCGTACCGGTGCTTATCTCAATACGACATTGGGTAAACAATTTTGGTATAAAGAACCTGACAAATACCCGAATAGCTATTATCGGTTTTCGACCAGGCTACGCATCAATATCTTTGTAGGACAGGACTTCAGTTATAAAATAAAATCCAGCAACTCTTATTTTGAAGGCGTAAAATTCTATTATGATCTTCATACCAGCGATCTTTACCTCGTTAGCGCCGTACAGAAAAAGTATCTTAAATTTGATGATTATATTGGCCTCGGCCTAGGTGTCAAGCTACAGATTAGGAGAAAATAATGCACAAGAAAGGCTAGATCGATATCGATCTAGCCTTTCTGTTAAAATACAATCAACTCACTAACTTACTTAAGGTATCATTTAAACAAAAGCTACGGTCAAAACGTTTTAGAATTTACGGTCTGTACGTTTAATACCCCCTCTTTTAAACCTTTGCATTTCGCCTTTATCTGAATCTTTCCCGATTTTTCGCCTGCCTGAACAATCAAGGTAAGCTGTCCATTGAATAAATGCATCTGCGGTTTGTGAAAAGCTTCTAGATTCGTTGGATCACCGTTAGCCAAGGCTTTAAATGTACCATCGCCAACTACGTCAAATTGGATCAGTTCTGCGGCCCGTGGGCAGAGGTTACCCGCTTTGTCCACTGCTTTGACACGGATGTAGGCTAATGCACGGCCATCAGCAGAAATGGAATCATGAACTGCATCCATTTCAATCCTGAAGGGTTTTCCCGCCGTCCGGATTATTTTTTCGGCCGCTGGTTTTCCAGATTCATCGTAAGCTACGACTTTGACTTCTCCGGGTTCGTATACCGTATTCATCCACATGAGGCGGTAACGCTCCTGTAAAGAAGCCTTACTCTTGCGCTGTATTCCCTGACTTTTCCCATTGATAAAAAGTTCGGCACTTGGATAATCTGTATACACGAAGACAGGGGTTTCTTGTCCCTCACGCTCAGGCCATGTCCAATGTGGAAGTATATGCAGGGTATGCTCATTTCTATTCCATAAACTTCGGTACAGATAATAACGGTCTTTGGGAATGCTCGCCAGATCAATAATACCGAACATGGAACTATGGTTGGGCCAGGCATCTGTATCGTAAGGGGAAGGTTCGCCAAGATAATCAAAGCCTGTCCAGACAAATTGCCCCATGGTCCAATGATGATCTTCCGCCAGGGCAAAATCCTCATCCGGAAGGTTGGACCAAGAGCAATATTCCATATCGTAAGAAGACGACTGATGATCGGAATACAACATATCACCTTTTTTTAGCACCGGAAATTTATAAACGCCCCTTGAGCTCACTGTTGATGCCGTTTCCGAACCCAACACTAGATTTTGGGGTAATCGGGCATACGCGTCTTCGTAACGGTGCGCGCGATAGTTTAATCCCGGAACATCCAACAGACTAGCAAAACCATTTTCCAGCACACAGCTTACCTGATCCATACCGCAGGTCACTGGTCGGGACGGATCCTCACGATGGCATATATCCTGTAAAAACGAAGCTACTTTATAGCCTTCAGCACTGCATTGTGTGGGCACTTCATTTCCAATGCTCCACATCACGACAGCAGGGTTATTTCTAAAATGACGAATCATGTTGACCATATCCCGTTCGGCCCAATCCGCAAAAAATCGATGATATCCATTTTTACATTTCGCAATATCCCATTCGTCAAAAGGTTCAATCATCAGCATAAAGCCCAATTCGTCACATAAGGCAACTAATTCCGGAGCCGGCATATTATGTGCCGTACGAATGGCATCGCAGCCCATATCTTTGAGTAATTCCAATTGATAACGAAGAGCCGAAACATTGATTGCAGCCCCCAATGGTCCAAGATCGTGATGATTACATACACCCTGAAACTTTCGGATTTTTCCATTTAACATAAATCCCCGGTCGGCAATAATACGTACCTCCCGAATCCCAAAACGGGTTTCAAAACTGTCTGTCAATTTACCGTCTACAAATACTTGCGTGGAGGCCCGATACAGATTTGGATGTTCGGGGCTCCAGAGAGCAGGGTTTATCACTTCAAGATTTTGCACGAAAGGCTTGCCATAATTTAGTTTTTGTTGGTTTTCCTTCTGCGCAACCACCTGTCCCGCCGCATCCAAAATCGCAGTTACCATTCGTACCAACTTGCCATCGGCATTCTTTAAACTGGTTTCAAGCTTAACTGAGGCTAGACTGTCCGATACAAAAGGCGTCGTGATATACGTGCCCCAAACAGGTACATGGATCTTATCCGTCACGATTACATGCACATTGCGATAAAGTCCAGCACCGGGATACCAGCGTGATGACTGCGCTTTATTTTCCAACCGCACAGCAACTGTATTATTCATCCCGTCCGGATGTAGCAATTCGGTCACATCACAATGAAAAGCATTGTAACCGTAGGGCCAAAAGCAGGCTTCCTTTCCATTAACATAGACCCGGGCTTCACTCATTGCACCATCAAATTTCAGGACCACGCGTTTATTGACGGGATTGAATTGTGGAATATCAAAGTTGGTACGATACCAACCCACCCCCACATAAGGCAAACCGCCAGTGCGGCCCGTTTTTACTGTTGCCTTTTTCTCTCCATTTTGTGTCACTGCAACATCCTGCAGATCGTGTGACCGGTCAAAGGGTCCGAAAATAGCCCAATCATGCGGTACAGTGACCTTCTTCCAGGCCTTATCATCCAATGCTGCTGATTCCACATGAACAACCTCACCCTGAAAAAAACGCCAGTTTTTCTCCAACAGGAAGGATTGGCGTGCTGACTGTCCGTGCGAATTGCCCGGAACAAGTAGGAATAAAAGAAACAAAAAATAAGTTGTACGCAGTAATAATCTCATCATCAATTCATGTGTTTATAGTCTACAGTTCATTTTTTTCATTGTCATTCAGCGGCTTAAATATACTTTATTTAAAAGCATTCAATGCTTTTGTTGGGCGCCCATTATTGTCAAATGCGCCTAGGGTATAGCCATTCCACCCACCATACGCCAAAGGCTCCCAATAGAATATACCCAGTACTTTCTGATCGGGCACGCTATTGACCGCGTTGAAAAGATCCTTTAACCATATTTCAGCACTATCTGCTTCATCCCAGCTCATCCCCACCTCGCAGATCATCACTTCCGAATTGTATCGAGCAACCATATCTTTGATGTTACTGATGCAGGCCGCATTGCGCTCTTCCCAGTTTTCTGGGGTCGGATAAAGTGACATGCCAATTACATCCCATTTCCCACCGTTGTTTTTCAGACCGTCGAACATCCAACGAAACAAGTCATTGTCAAATCCATTATGCAGATGTACGATCACTTTTGCTTCCGGAAACACCGCTTTTACCGCATCATAGCCGGCATTATTCAATGTGGCATAATTAGCCATACTGACAGAGGCTTTTCCATCTTCCCAAAGCATCCCATTGCCCGTTTCATTACCGACCTGCACCCATTCAGGTGAGATACCGCTATCTTTTAGCAATTGAAGAACCTCCGTTGTATGATCACTAACAGCCTTCTTTAACCCATCAAACGATAAGCTCTTCCATGCGGCAGGCTTTGTCTGCTGTCCCGGATCCGCCCAGGTGTCACTGTAATGAAAATCCACCATAATACGCATGCCCAGATGATGCGCCCGACGAGCTTTCACCAGTACGTCATTCTTGTTGCACCAGCCTTGTTGGGGATCTACCCAAACACGCAATCGTACCGCATCCATGCCCAGTCCACGCAAGATTTTCAGCCCATCCACTGCGCTGCCTCCTGCATTAAAAAATTGCACACCTGAGGCTTCCATTTCAGTAATCCAGCTCACGTCCGCACCTTTTGCCAAATGTGTTTTAGGTACATCCACCTGAAGATTATCTTTGTCGTTGCAGCCAGATAAGCCCAAACACAAGCTTATCAGGGCCAACATTATTTTTATTTTTTTCATCCGATTATTTCATTTAAGACCCCGTCCCTATCTATATTATTCCACATGATATTTGAATTGTTTTGGATCGCTTAGATCAAGAATCAAGGTATGTGTACCGATCTTATTATAAGCGAAGCCAGTTCCATCGGCCGTATACAAAGCACAGTTTCCATCGCCCTCTGCTGCGCCAAAAAACCAAGTCCAGCTGCCATTGATCAATACCTTAATTCCCCATTGTTCGGCTGCCGTTGTCGTGATGGTTGCTTTCCAAACCTTCGCCGTCTGGTCATATACCATTGGTGTTGCTGTCGCACTCCAACCATTAAAATCGCCCGTTACCGTCAAGGATTCTACGGAAGTTTCTTTCCAGGCCAACTTATTGACATCGGCTGTCAAGTATAAGTATCCACCTTTACTCGTCCAGCAATTCCAGCGATCAGCTCCACTATACAAAATATATTGGCTACCATCCAGGGGATAAGAACCATAGATGAGCGGTGCACTCGCACTTTCCGCATTGGTTAAATAAAAATTATACCATTGGTCGAGACGCACAAAACCGTCATAAAAACCATCTTCCTTTCTCGAACACAGTTTCCATGGAAATTGCGTAAACTCTTTATTAGATAGGTAGAGATAGGCAGCATCCTCCACGGGCTGATAAGCGGTCACAGTCAGGGCGATCACATTACTGTAGAGCCAATCTGTATTGGTTCCCAATCGTGAAGCAATACGGACATAAAACACGTTCTTTTCATCGGGCAAAAATCCCATTCCCGTGACAAGGTTATTCAATTGTTCATGCGTATAGCTGAGCGAGCTTGCTACCTGCTCGATACTTTTGGTGACAGCAGAAAAAGATGGATCAGCAGCAATTTCTATTTTATTTTTTAAAGCCGACTGCGCCATTGGTTCATCGCTGGCCAAAATCGCCTCATCCCAGACAAGCTGCAGGGCCACGGCCTTGCGGTCAGTAGATTTTAAGACCAGTTCTGTTGTACTGCTGTACAATACCGCAGGTTTTATCCCACTGACAGCCGGTGTCCCGCCCTCCTTTTTACAGGCAACGAAAAGCAACACCAGGATATAGAGTGTTAATTGTTTCATAGGTATCATTATCTTTAAAAGTCCATCTGGGAATACCTGGATACCCTCCGCAGCATGTGTGCTCAAATAGCCGTATATCCCCATAGATTTAGTTATTAATGCCAGCCAGCGCTAGTAGCCAGGATTTTGGATCAAATTCGGGTTAGCACTCATATCAGTGGTTGGAATCGGATACAGATTGAATTTTGCATCCACAGAGCGGCCGTTCATGTCACCGCCTTTCCATTGCCAGAGGTAATCGCTACCGTTAAATTTCCCAAATCGAATCAGGTCTGTGCGACGCGTACACTCCCAAAACAGTTCACGCCCGCGTTCTGCTAGGATAAAATCCAGTGTTAGCTGCGCCTGGTCAATGGCTCCGGCCGAATTACCATACCCCCGCTGACGGATACTGTTTACCAACCTGATCGCTTCCTGTATACTTCCTCCGCCACCGCGCAGTACAGCCTCAGCATACATTAGATACACGTCGGCCAAGCGGATCATCGGGAAATCAGTACTTACCAAACCTTCATCTGTGGTATAGCTGCCATCATCTTTCAAATTTGTAAACTTAACAAGCCCATATCCCTGGCTCGAGGCAGCGGGGTCTTCGACATCTAGGGACTGGCCGTTTTTCCAAAAATCACCTCTTTTGTCTTCCACCTGAAAGAGTGCCACAAATTCGCGAAGTGTACGAAAACTATTCCAGCCGGAAAGCACACCGTAATCCGATGATTTCATGCTTCCAACAATAGGGCCGTTGACAAGATACGTTGTCGCACCCCATGTCGTTGTATGCGCTACATCGGCCTCTATCGGGAAAATAATTTCATTGGTCCGTTTATCATTATCAGCATTAAATACCTGCTTATAGTTCGCATTTAAGGAATATCCAGCATCAATCACTTTTTTAGCATAATTCAGACATTCCGCATTTCGTGCTGTACCCGTATAGACCTGCGCATTCAGATAATTTTTGGCCAATAGGGACCAGGCCGCAGCACGGCTTACCCGGCCATACTCATTTTGACGTGCTTCCGGTAAGATCGTCTCGATCTCAGTCAATTCTTTTTCAATAAATGCAAAGAGATCAGCTCTTGTCATCCGTGGTGGAAAAAATGCAGCAACCGGGTCCTTTTCAGTCACAAAAGGAACGTTCCCATAAAGGTCCATGGCATGACTATAGGCCAATGCACGCAGAAAACGCGCTTCGGCTGCAAACTCCAAAATTTGTGTCTGCTCGGCCGAACTAAAAGTCGCCAGCTTCTCTGTTGTTGCATTCCGTAGAAATTCATTACAGATGGCTACCGTATAATAGATCCGATAATACATGGCATTGACCCAGGTATCGGAAGCTCCCCAGGTCATATACTGGATATCGGTCATATTGTCGCCTCCGGCCCATGTATAGATCACTTCATCAGTCGGTACCTCCTGCAAGTTAAAGTACACCCGAAGGTAACCCCAAGAGGCCGTGCTGCCCGCCATATCCGGATCGGCATCACCACGTCCATTGCCCGCAACGGCAAATGAGGCATACAATTTAGCAAGTACTGCCCGGTAACCATCCACAGAGGTGTATACCGACTCCGAAGTAGTTTCTACAGTGGGATACTGGTTTAAGTCTTTTGTACAGGATTGTAGCAATGCGATTATACTCAACAATCCAAAACAATATCTTTTTATATTTTTCATCGCTATATAAGTTTTCTTTTTTGAGGGAGCCATTAAAAATCCATATTGAGACTCAAGGAGAAAGTTCTTGAGCGTGGGTAGAACGAACTGTCGAAGCCACTCGGAACCTCAGGGTCCATGCCGCTATATTTGCTCACAATAAAAACATTCTGAGCTACCGCACCCACACGTAGATTGGAGATCTTACCCACCTGACCAAAATTATAGTTCACCGACAGGTTTTCCATCCGAAGGAAGGAAGCATTTTCGACGTAATAATCCGAATAATACTGTCTGGTCTGGAATTGGGTATTCAAGTAATCCCGATGTAAGTTGTTGATCGACGCATCCACATATTGAACTGTTTCCCAAGCACTAAGATTCATTTTGGTATTATTGAATACGTAGTTACCCAAATTTGCGCGTAGTGTCGTTGCTGCTGTCCATTTTTTGTAAGTTAACTGCGTATTGAAACCAAAGAGCCATTTTGCCGCGGGCGATTGATAGCGGTATAAGTCTTTTTCGTTGATCGCTCCATCACCATTCAGATCCGCATATACACCTTCTAGCGGCTTGCCAGCCTCATTGTACAACTGTTTGTAGACATAAAACATGTAAGGCTGATGCCCCGTTGTCAGAATCTGTATACCACGGCCACTGACATTCGGTCCCACATAAGTTCCCACGGCATTGGCATCCTGCACCAAAGCTATATTGGTTACTTTTGTATGCTGATTAGTCGCATTGAAATTGACTTCCCAGCGCAAATTATCCTTTTGTATGGGTACGGTATTCAGTTGAAATTCGAAGCCACTACTTTCGACATTACCTACGTTGATAGTCGCGTTCTGATCAAAATTGGTTCCTGCGGCTACAGGCACATTGGCCAATAGATCATGTGTTTTTCTTGTGTAATAGTCAATTGCACCAGACAGCCTGTTTTTCCAGAAAGCGAAATCCAGGCCGTAGTTAAATGCTTTGGTCGTTTCCCAGCGTAAGTCCCTATTGTAAACCGATGGTCTATACACCAGATGGTACTGATCGCCGAAACGATACTGTGCATAGGCTGTTCCCAAATTGTATACCGGCAAATATTCGTAATTTCCGATTCCTTCCTGCTGCCCTGTAACACCGTAACTCGCACGGAGCTTTAGATCGTCCAGGAAAGAGATTCCTTTCATGAAAGACTCCTGCGAAAGACGCCAGGCCAAGGCGACTGACGGAAATGTTCCCCAACGATTTTCGGGGCTGAATCGGGAAGTTCCATCCATACGGACCGTAGCGGTTAATAAATAACGGCTATCGTAATTGTAGTTGATCCGTCCGTACCAGGAAATCAGGGTATGTCTTTCGTCAGATGCAATAGCAGTCGAGCGTATATCACCAGCTTCGTTATAGTATACGATAGGTGGCCGTCGGGCACTCCAATATTGATAATCGTGGCCTGCTGTCACGTCAATTGTACTTTTAATTTCCGGGAAGAACTTATTATAGTTTAGATAGCCTGTAAACAATTTATTTTTAAGCGTCTGTTCATAACGGTCAAAAGCGCCTCCGATCGTAAAATTATTGGCCGCACTTGCCGGAATAAGATTCGATCCATTCCCTTTGGCATAGTCATATCCGAGTGTTACGTGCGCTTTCAATTCAGGCAGCAGATGGAATTTATAATCGAGGTCAAGGTTACCCACGGCTCTATTGACTGTACTACGGTGTTTTTCCTGCTTGAGCAATCCCAGTGGATTGAGGTTTGCACCTGTTGCCGGAAGACCGGCATTATCCAAACTCTCGTAATAGCCACCATACGCATCTGCCCCAGAATAAATCGGTTGCGTAGGATTAAACGCTACAGCAGACCATATCGCGTCGGTATTGGCAAAACCGTTGTTGTTATGGGCACCTTTAACATTTAAATTTACGGTCAGGTGTTTATTAAAAAAAGTGGGATTTAATACCAAAGCGCCCGTCACGCGCTCCGTTTTGTCGGTACGCAAAGTCCCTTGCTGATTATAATAGCCCACCGATGTACGAAAAGGCAAGGTTTTACCGATCTTTCCCTGTAGACTTAAGTTATTATCCGTCCCGATGGCATCCTGAAAAACCTCAGACAGCCAATCTGTTGAGGCATTGCCCAATAATGCCTTTTGGGCAGTGCTCCCTTTGGTATTGATGAGCGAGGCAAATTCATCGCGCGACATCATATCAGCCACTCCCATAGCCTGCTGCATGGACACGATTGAAGAGAAAGAAAGCCGTAAAGCATCTCCTTTACCCTTCTTTGTTGTTATCAATAATACCCCGTTTGATGCTCGGGATCCATATATTGCTGTCGATGACGCATCTTTGAGCACCGTCATGCTTTCGATATCATTCGGGTTGATCAGACTTAGAAAATTGCCACTATTGCCACTAATACCACCAGTCTCTAGCGGTACCCCATCCAATACGATCAATGGATCGTTGCTGGCACTCAAGGAGGCTCCCCCACGGATACGTATCGTACTCCCGGAAGAAGGAGAACCGCTGTTGGACATCACCTGCACACCAGCTGTTTTTCCATTGATCAGCTGTTCGGGAGAGCCGACAAGTCCACTGTTAAAATCCTTGCTTCCAACCGTATTTACGGCACCGGTTAGATCCTTTTTTGTTGTGCTACCGTAACCTACGATGACGAGCTCTTCCAGCACATTTCCCGCAGGCACCATACTGACATCCACGGATGTTCCCCCTACCACCGTCAAGGTTTGGCTACTGTAGCCTACAACAGAAAATAGAAGTTGGGATTTACCCTTGGGCAATGAGATACGGTACGAGCCATCACTCGCTGTTGAAGTGCCCACCGTAGTTCCGGCCACCAATACTGTAACACCTGCCATCACCTGCCCTTGCTCGTTGCGGACCACTCCACGGACATCCTGTTGTTGCATCGACCTGATCCACTTGCTTTCCCCTTTCGTTGCAGCATAAAGCTGCGTTTCCCCAAGACAGGATAGCAAGGACAAGCCCAATAAACTTGTTTTAAATGCAAAACCCTTCATTGTTTAAAATTTAGATGTGTTTATAATTGTTTTCTTTCCCTTTATTATATTTTTTGTATTCCTTACCGCTTTATTAAGCATTCCCCTAAAAAACGCCGTCGTTTTTTCAGGTCGTCATCCTGCTCCAAATCTTGATCTTTATAGCCTGACGGATTATTATCCATGGCCTAATGATCCGTGGAATTATGCAGCTGCATCGCTATTCGAGCCATATCGCAGCTATAGATAGTGCCACCCCCTCCATCTTTTCGCCTGAAACGATTAGTTTTTCGATATCCCTTTTGTCAAATTGAACCTGAACCGTGGGCTTAAAAAACCGCTCAAGAAATACAGGGTAAGGAGCAGGTAGCAAAGCCGTAGGCACGAGTTTTAAGTCGGCTAGATCCATACGGACCACTGTTTCGCCGGATGCCCCAATAGCTATATTATCCACATAGGTATACCCTTTTTTTGTCACAAACCCAGCATTCAGCAGCGGATTTCCACCCTCATGTTTCAAGAGTATACAGAGCTTTGTGGCAGCAGCGATACCCGCAGGCCGTTCAGCAATTGTCGATTTGATATCTTTTACCCAAAAATACTGTACCCCCGAATCCTTGGCATGAAAAGTATAGGTCCAAAAAGGAACTTTACTGAGATCATGATGCTCCCGTTGCGCAGTTATGTAAGCCGTTTCTGGAATAGCGAAAGTTTCCAAAGAAGACACTTTGGACAAGGACTCAAAAAGCGCTATAGATGCACGATGCTCATTTAAACCCACCGTCCAATAACTATTGACACGATAATTCCAATCCAGCGGGGCTCCCTTCTGATTGTCTGGGTAGGTGATTTTTTCACCACCCACAAACACAGTAGCTGTATATTTCAATTCATTGCCCACTAATAAGGATGCCGGCATGTCCGCTTCATAGGTACAGTTATCTTTGGAGATCAACTTGATGTAGGGATTATGATCTTTCCAAAACGAAACCTGGTCCGTTTGTAGAATAATGGAATCGGGCTGTTTTTCAAAAACATAACGGAACTGCAATTTGGTAGAGCGCCCTTTTTCCAATATTTCGGGCTGCTGGTGTATCAATAAAGGCTGCTTCAGCGCTTCAGTTTTTGGCGCGTAATATTCGCCCAAATAGCCATTTTTCCAGGGCGAGGAAGCTAGCCAGCTATTTTTCAGCTGGAGATTCTTACGTTTTAACAGATATACTCCAGGATTAACGCTAAAACTTGTTTTAGCGACTGAAATAGCTTCATCGGTGTCATTTTTCCCTACCAGTGACCGGACGGTAAACAGGTCACCTAGATCAGGAATCCGAATATCGATCGTCTGTGACCGATACAGGATATGTACCACCTCCCGATCGAGCGATGGCTTAGCAAAAGGATCAGCGATTTTTTCTGCATCCGGCATAACCTCCAAACGCCATAGACCATCTTCCAGACGATCTAAAAAATAAGCACCGGATCCACCGTACTCCACCACAGGTGATGAACCATGACCGGCAATATGTTGCAATTTCGTTGGATTTAAAGGCCTTACTGTCGTATTATTGGTGTAAAAATACTTATCCTGCGCATTCATCAAGGAGAGATCCTGCTCATAACTGACGCTAAAATCGCCAAATAGGGTGTCTTGAGGATACTGTTCAAATTTTTTATTTCTTGGTATCGTATAAGCTACCTCCGCAGCGATCATGGTACTCAGTGCTTTTGCCGGGGTATAAGCCAAATTGAGATAATGTGTCTGATATTCGGTATTGTAGGCTGCAATATCCATCGGATCGTAAGCAAACTGAGTGATCCACTGAAATCCCGCCGAACGAAATGTGCGGCTCATTGCGGGATGCATGTAGCTGTAGAGATTATCAGCAGGATCATATTCGTAAACCGCCTTCGCTTTGTTGGCAAAGCCTTTCAAGTTTGAAAAAGGGATATCGTACTGATCAATGTAAGGAAGAAAATTCCCCTGGCGCTCCCGTCCAGCAACCAGTCCCACAGGATACCATTGATAGGTTGTCCCTTGGATATCAGCATCAAAATAAGCCTTAACATGTTCCATATTATGACTTACATTGTAGAAAATCGGTTTTTTGTTCCCACTTTTCTTCATGGCCTTCACCATTTGACCGATATAGTCCGACGTTGTCTGAATGGCACCTGTATGGCAAGGTTCATTATTTATTTCAAAGCCTATGATATAAGGATCCGTCTGATAAGCATTTCCGGTATAGGGGTTGACATGATGAAGTAATTGGGTAATGTATTTTTCCTGTGCAACTATCGCCTGTGGATTAGCATGAACTGCACACTTGTCATAATGATACGTAAATGCATCTGTATTTATATTTCTTTCTGGATAACCATTACCAAAATTGGTCATTCCCGTAATCAGGATCCTAATTCCTCTTTCCTGAAGTTTAAAGAACAGATAGTCCAATAGATCAAGGTGTTCATTGTTGATCAGGTTACCATTTTTATCGGAGATTTCTACATCCCAAATATGGATACGATAAGCATTATATCCCAAACGGGCGAAGTGGTAAACGTCGCGATCAATAGCCTGCTTTCGATCGAAGCCTTTATCGTGCAAAGCCCGAAAGGCATGGGCAAAAGGAACGGTATAATTGACGCCATAAAATGAAGCTTCAGCGTTGGAGTCGGACCAGCGCATGACACCTTCACGGTCGACAAAAACTGTAGGGATCTTTTTAATCGCCTTCGATTGAGCGTAAGAATTGACATAGCCCAAAAGAGCAAAGCAGCATAAAATAATTACACGCATGGATTGTATCGATTTATAATTTTTTGGTTATTACTCTTACAAACCTATCAAACGTGATTATTTTTTAAGGCCACATATCGGACAAAGAACAACACAAATTGGACATCCTCAACCACCCAACACAACAAACAGTACTAAAAATCAGTTATTTACAAATAACCCTCCATATACACCTTTGGTGACATCCCAAATTCCGATTGAAAGCATTTTGAGAAATAAGAAGCATTGGAGAATCCGACCATATACATCACCTCGGAAACTGTAAACTTTTTTTGCTGTAATAACAGCGCTGCTTTTTTGATACGAATGCTGCGTATATACTCCACCGGTGTATAGCCTGTTAGTTGCTTAATTTTACGATAGAGTTGTCTGGCGGCGACATCCGTGAGCTCACTGAGCCGCTGTACCGAAAATTCCGAATCGTCCAAATTTTCTTCGATCAGCTGTGTCACATTGGTCAGGAATTTTTCATCCGGTGAATTTACAGCTATTGCTTCTGTGGGTTTACTGATTTCGTCGATACGCAACTGAGCGACAATCTTATCTTTCCTATCCAAGAGCTGCAATAGCTGTATCTGGAGCAAGTCCAGATCAAAAGGTTTCGCCATATAAGCATCTATGCCGACGGCAACCCACTCGCGTCTGATCAGCTCATCGTCTTGTGCTGTCAGCAAAATGATCGGAATAGTTGCCGTCACGATATTTTGTCGTAGTTTTTTCACCATTTCAATTCCCCCCATATTGGGCATCATAGCATCCGTGAGAATAATGTCGGGCACAAAACTATGTCCGTCGATCAAGCGAAAGCCCTCGCTACCATCACTCACAATGCGGCAATCGTAATGCGACTGCATGGCATTTCGTAAAAAATCAGCGAGTTCGGCATTATCTTCGACGATCAGTAGCTTTCGTTTAGCCCCTACCGATATGCTATCGGTCGCATCCTTATCGTTTACATGGTCATGTTTCCAACTAAGCGTTACGGCTGTGCCCTTTTGATCGCTCGCTATATCAACGCTCCAGCCCAACTGCTCACAATAACTTTTGACCAGGTACAGACCAACGCCCGTGCCCTGTACAGCACTCACTTCTTTCAGGGAAGAACGATAGAATTTGCTGAAGACATAAGGTAGGTCTTCAGGTGCTATACCAATTCCCGTATCCCGAACGACAAGCTTGACATCCGGACCAATTACTTTCAGCCGCAGTTCCACGCCACCCTCCGGACGATTATACTTACAGGCATTAGCAATGAGGTTGTTGAGAATCGACCCCAATTTGGCTACATCGGTCTGTATAAAAAAGCTCTCTACATCGGCAACAAAGTCAATATGGACGGTACTGTACTCAGGTACCTGCTGCCAGTCAGTGATAATTTGCCTGCTATAAGCGACCAGATCCACCTGAGAGGTAAGCAAGCCCTGCAAGGGCGTCTGCTGCTGCTCGACCTGATCAAAAGTCATTAATTCCTGAATGAGATGGCTTATTTTTAAGGCATTTCGATGAACACCGTCCAACTGCTTCTTTTTGTCACTGTTTTTTGTCTGCCGCATCATTTGGCTGACAGGAGCCAAAATCAGACTTAGCGGGGTTTTAAGCTCATGCGACACAGCTGTCAGGAAGTCCATTTTCATCTTTGTGAGCTCAAGTACCTTCCTCCGTTCGCGCCTTTCCCATTTTAGCGTACTGCGAACCCTGAAAAAATTGACGACCCAAAATAGCAGGAAAATAACAATGAGGGCGTAAGCAGTTTTGGCCCAATAGCTTGCGTACCATGGATAACGGATCTGAATATGGTAGGTATAAATCTTCGACACAACATGACCGGCGACATCCACTTTAGCCAACTGAAGGTCGTAGTTACCCGAACTTAAGTTGGACAGGAGCACTTTGTTATCACCCCGTTCCATCGGAATCCAGGTTTCATTTTTTCCTTTAAAAGCATAAGCTAGGCGATAGCCTAAATAATTTCCATAATCCAAATCGGAAAATTCAAGCCGAAGGTTATTCTGATCATGCGCCAAAGCAATCTCGTTTTTATACCGTAAACCATAGTCGTAATTACCGAAACGTTCATTATTGACATACATTGCGGTGAGCACAATCTTTTTGGAACCATCCAGATCCGCTTGCTCATTTTGCGCGGGCAACAGGACCAGCTCATCAATTCCGCCCAGCACCACTTCCTCCCGCTCTTTATCGTAATACATCGAGGATATCCTTTGCCCGTATCTTAATAGTTCCGTTTTTAAACTCTGCTTATTAACCTGCCACACTCCAGTACTCGTTGCCAGCCAGATGTTTTCTTTGACCTCGGCCATGGCAGTTACTTCTCCTTTACCAACAGGATCAAAACGAACCAATGTATTTTTCCCGTCCGGAGCAATACGCCTCAATTCGCCATGTTCCCCTACCCACACCGTATGCTGTCCATCCTTCAGCATAAAGGTCGCCTGATCCAATGCATGCCCAGCGCTGTCTTTGAGCTCCGTTATTTTCCCTGTGGCCACATCAATGCTACTGATCCCCTTATTATAGAACAGCGCTAAGATCTTCCCCCTTCCATTGTCAACGATCTGATTGGCAAAATCTTCCAGAAGACCGTCAGCTTTACTGAAATTACGGCTTGCTATGACCGGGCCCGTCGCCTCCAATAAACGGCTTCGGTTGACGAAAAATATTCCCCCCATATAGGAGGCCACCCAGAGATTATCCTGTCCATCTTGCAAGATGTCGTACGACCATTTCGCATTTCGTCTTCCACTGGCATCGACAATTGTAAAGGTTTTAAACTGTTTCGTATGTGCATCAAACACATTGACGCCACCGTCTGAGGCTATCCACACCAATCCCGTATGATCCTCAAATATATCCCGGATACGGTTGTGTGCCAGACGATAGGTCTTGGCATCCATACGGTACCAGCTGCTTTCCGTATTCTTGTCGTCCAGCCCACGTACACGGATTAAACCATTATCGCCTCCCAACCAATACCAGCCATTGCGATCCTTGTTAATTTTATAAAAACGGTTGCCATCGCTGCTCGCTGTCAATTGATAGATCGGCAGTATTTTTTCCACCTTGCGGTTAGACCATAAGGAAAATCCCAGATCGGTACCCAGCCAGATATTTTCCGACCGATCCTTAAAGATACTCCACACGATGTTATTGGCCAGCGAGTTTCTATTGCGGGAATCATGTTTGATCCGTTTGACCAACTGCTGATCCAGCTGATACGTAAAAAGACCATCATCCGTACCGACAAGCAAGGTGTTGGAATCTTTGGAAGCCATCGCTTTGATGGGATGGTTTTGTAGTACCGGAGTCTTCTGAAGCGTATAGCTCTTCGTATTATAGCGATACAGGCCGTATTCTGTCCCCACATAGGTACTTGCCGATTCCGGAATAGAGAATATAGAATTCACAAATTGATTACTACCCGGCCTATAATCTGGGAGCGGTAGAGGCACAATATCTTTTTTCGATGGATTTAATTCAAAAAGTCCATTATATGTACCGATTAAGATTCTATCGCCCACCTTTTCCAGTGCATACACGGCGGTTTTTGATTTGTTCTTTGGAAATAAATTCTGATAATCGATAAGTTTACGTGTCTTGGTATTATAGCAATACAAACCACTTATTGAACCGATCCACAAGGTATCGCCAACAAGGAGCAAAGACCTGACATCTCCAGGTCCCCCTGCCGGAAAAGATTCAAATCGGTCGAACTGATAGTTATAGAGCAGCACCCCCTGCCCTGTCCCCAATGCGAAATGTTTATTATCGATCAGTGCAATGCAGTAAACGAAAGTCTGAAAAGGAGATTTGGTCCCCGTGAGCGGCTGCAGCGCATAGCCATCATAATTAAATAACCCATTGTTACTTCCCAGCCAAAGCATCCCCAAGCTATCCTGTGCAAAAGAGTGGACTGTATTTGCATTCGTTCCCAAGGAAATATTGCGAAAAGAGGGATAATCCAGCGATTGCCCGAAAACAGCCGTACCCACGAAGGAACAGACAAGTAACCAATAGAAATAAAGAGATTGCATTTTTTATAAGCGCTATACCACAAACTTAATTATTTCAAATGGAATAGCACTTATCCAATCAATCTTCTCAAGCGGAAATAGCATTCTGTAACAGTAGCAAAATTTGCCTGTTTTGTATCTGCTGCACATGAAGTGAGCAGTAACAAAATAAAATATTTGACCTATTCCTTTAAGCAATAATCATATTATATTGTTCTGGTTTATGGCAGATCATCCGATATACTAGGTTGTCAAAAATATTCCCTTTCATAAAACTTCTGTTGAATCGATAGGTATATTCATTAATATATTCCTGTAGATCTCCAACGTGATGGTACATTCCTCTCAACCAGCTTTTAAAGGTCATGATAACCCTGTGTAGTTCTGGGAAGTTCTCACCTTTCTTACCAGATTTGACACGCTCCATATTTTCGAAATCTTTCAATATCGGCTTATAACCTGTCCATTTGTCGGTGGTCACCTTAGCCTGTGGCTCTATGTTTTGCTTCATGAAGCTACCTAAGTTGATCGCATCGGCTTTGTCTATCACCTTGGCGTAAAAGCGCGAAACTCCGTTGCCTTTCTTTTCTATAGCAACCACCACAAGCTTCTTCTTTCCTTTTTTACGTCCTTTGGAATTTTCATCCTGACCGCCAACAAATGTTTCGTCAACTTCCACAACTCCACGCAAAGGAAATTTACCGCTGCTCTCCATCGCTTTCATCTCTTTGCGTTTGAATAACCATGCTACTTTTTGCTTGATCCCTAACTTCCTGCCAAGCTCGGTACTGGCAATACCCTTTTTGTTTGTACTTATGAAGTATACTGCGTAAAAGGCTTTAACTAAAGGAAACTTAACCTTATGGAATAGGGTGCCTGCTGTAGGAGATTCCAAATAACGGCAGCGATTGCACTGACGGTCATGCTCTTTTATTCCCTTGCAAAAACTCCCGTAACCACATTTCTTACATTTGTAACCATCTTGCCATTTCAAAGCCGATAAATAAGCTAAACAATCAGCATCACTGCTAAATTGCGACTGAAAATCGAACAAACTCAACTCTTTTTCTTTATTGCCTACCATACCTAAATTTAATCACCTAAAGATAAGAAAACTAAATTATTTAGCAAAAGGATAGGTCAATAGATCAATAATCTGAAAAACTAAAACTTGCTGCGTATAACATAAAGAAACAGCAAGATAAAAATAGATAATATGGAAAAGAAATTAGCATACATCGCCCCCAAAATTAATACAACGACAATCGAACTTGAGCAAGGTATTGCAGCTGGTTCGGCCTACGCCAGACCAGAAGATGCCAACAGCGGTAAAGTAAACGAACAATGGGAAGTAGGATCAACAGGTAATAGAAATATCGACTGGTAAACTATTTACAACAGTAAACAAAAGGAAGGGGCTATCCATGTGGATTGCCTCTTCCTTTTTTGCAATTTTATAATACAGGATCGTGTCATCCCTATTTATACTCAAACCTTTAGCGTACCCAAGTGCAGGCTGTCTGTATTACCTCCACCATAACTCTCGATAAAAAAGATATATACCTCATAGGTCGCTTCCTTTCTATGTTTTGGAATTTCAACATTTTGTTTGCCAGACATTAAGCTGCTTTTCAACTCGTTTGTCACAATTGGATATTCACCTCCGTTATCCGCTGCATTATATAGGATTAAGAACGAATCATAAGATCCCGTGTCAAACTTTTCCTCCAGATAGGCATCAAATTCCCAGGTGACCTGAAGCACTTGATTTTCTTGATCGAAATCCATTGTGTAGGAAGTAATGGGATTGGGGCTTCCTTTGGCAATCTTAAATTTCGGCCAATCAATCACAAAACCGTCTTCTTCCCGGATAAGTGCTTCGTTCAAATTATAAGACATCGCGACATCGTATGCCCGTTTAGGATAGCTGTACGCTTTATACCCCATATTGATGATCGGTTTTAATTGGCTAATATGTGACCTCACAATTTTGAAGCGTTTTCTACTCAGCAATTGCTCAGGAGTCGGCTCCCGTTTTTTAACGCTAGGGAGAGATCGTACATAATTTCCCGTTTTAGTCGACACAAATACAACAGAACCTGCTTTCCCGGAAACAGTTCCATTTACACCATTTTTGATGATTGCCATAATTGATTGAATATGTTATAGATAATAAAGATAAACATTAATACGGAAACATAAGCATACCAAATTATAATAAATAACAGTTTTCAATCAATACTTAGACAGTAATTAGTCACTGTTTATTCAGTCGACACTGAGCAAGCACTGAATAAGCACTGAACGAGCACTGAATAAGCACTGTTTAACAGTAAAATTTGGCTACCATCTGTTGCATCTAAAAACTAAAGGAGAAAAGGTAAAAGCAGATGACCTTTCCTGCGAACCTATAAAGCAAAAAAAATGTCTCCTACATTTGCTTAATACAAACATAAGAGACATCTTCTTCTTTTTATCGTAGGCCTGATTGCCACCCCAACGCTGGATCGAAAACTCGACCTACTGCTGCAGTTAAAGGACAGCCTGCAGACGTTTTGGAAAATCTTCAATCTTTGAAAGACTCAATTGCTTCATAACTTGAAACAAATGCGTCTTAAACATATTGATTGTATGCTCCCCACCTTCATTGCCCAATGCGCCAACGCCATACATAAATGGTCTTCCCATAAAATTGAAATCTGATCCAACTGCATGTGCGCGCGCAAGGTCAACCCCCGATCGAATACCACCATCTAACATGATTTTTATCTTCTTTTTATATTCTGGGTTGCTCGCCAAGTGGATCAATGAATTGATCGAAGATTCACTTGCATCGAGCTGTCGTCCACCATGATTTGATACAATGACTCCATCAACACCCAATGCGATGGCAGCCTGCATATCTTCATCGGTGGCAATCCCTTTAAGCACTAAGGGCCCTTTCCAAAGATCCCGAATAGCTTTAATTTTCTCAACATCAACTTTACCTGTAAATGTTCTGTTCATAAACTGTCCCAGCTGCGCTAAATCAAGTCCCTTTTCCATGTAAGGCTTCAATGTTGCAAAAGAAGGAATTCCATGCTTTAATGTTTCTATCCCCCAAGTCGGGCAGGCAAAGGTTTGTAAGATATTGGCGATACTCATTTTAGGCGGCATAGACAATCCGCTTTTTATTTCACGATAACGTAGTCCAAAAGCAGGTACATCCACCAGAACCACCAATACGGGACATTCAACAGCCTCCAGACGTTTAATAATATCATCAAGCAACCTGTTTTCCGTAGGATGATAGAGCTGAAACCAGGCTTTCCCATCAGATACCTCGGCAATACGTTCAATACTACTTGTTGATACTGTACTCAAAATATAGGGAATATCATTTTTTGCTGCCGCTTTCGCAAGAATTTCCGGCGCATTCGGCCACATCAATCCCTGAAGTCCAATAGGCGAGACACCAAAAGGTGCACTGTAACGACGACCGAATAATTCTACAGATAAGTCTATTTCTTCACTCGCAAGCAGATATTGCGGCTTCAACAGAATATTATCAAAATCATTCTCATTTCTGGCAAGGTTCAATTCTTCATTTGCTCCTCCGGTCAGATAATCAAATGCAAATCGGGGAATCCTTTTCTTCGCTTTAATCTTTAGATCTTCAACAGAAGGATAACGTGTATTATATATAAATTTCTGGCTCATGATTGATGTATTATTTATAAACAGCCTATGACTGCGCGCCAAACTTAGAAAAATTGCATTTCAAATGCAAGCTAATTGTAGCTAATATAAAAAAATCTGTCATACATTTCTGCGATACCCCAATTCAGCACCACCACTTACAGGTAGATTCACCCCTGTGATAAAGCGTGCGCGGTTTGACAGTAGAAACACACAGGCATCGGCAATGACATCGCCCTCAGGACAGTATCCCAGCAAATGAATATCTTTCAAAAAGTCAAAAACCTGTGTTGGATGTGCTTGCTCCAGTGTCCATTTGTTGAGCATGGGTGTCATAACAGCTGCAGGCATAACCGAATTGAGACGTATACCGACAGGTGCATAATCTATCGCCATAGATTTTGTCAACGCGTTGATAGCACCCTTTGTGGCAGCATATGCCGCATGGTTCTCCTGTCCAATATCCCCTACTAAACTGCTCGTATTTAGAATACAACCAGCAGATTCCTTTAAATGAGGATAGCCATACCGTGTAGTCAGAAGAACACTTTTCATGTTGGTTTCCAGCAATCTTGTCCATTCATCGTCCGTAGTTTCATGCAAAGGCTTTGCTGGGCTTGCCAGACCAGCATTGTTATGGATTGCATCCAGCCGCCCAAAAACAGCAACAGTCTTTTGGATGGCCAAATCAACTTCGCGGGCTTGCGTAACATCCGCACAGATACCGATATGTGGCGCACCGATCAGTTCGGCTGTAGCATCTACCGATCCCTGATCGAGACCAATAAAAGCAACCTTTGCCCCTGCTTTGACATAGGCTTTTACACATTCCAAACCGATCCCAGCACTTCCCCCTGTAATCAATATTATTTTATCTTCTAAGGTTTTCACGTTTTTATTATTCTTGTATTTAGCATCAAGTTCCAAAGAATCGGAACAAATTAAAAATTAGTTGAAAATTACATATAAAATCACGACAATAGCTAACAGCAATGCAGACAAAATACGGTAATTCCCGATACCCGACCAGGCTTTTCCCCGAAGTGGATCCACGGGGTTCTTCCAGTACAAATCCCGACTTTGTGCAGTATGCTGCACGGGATACTTATACGATAACAAAACCTGAAGTAACATACAGATCAAAAACAGATAGAAAGCCATCATCATAAATGGTGTCTGCCCTACCCACGAGTCAGGTAGCAGCTTATTCAGCAAAAATACGGCAACCCCCAAAACAGAACCTATCCACAGGGTAAGTTTTGCAGCTGTTGCTGATGCTCCTTTCCAAAAAACACCTAAAAGAAACACGCAGGTTATTGGTGGTGCAATATGAGCAATCACATCATTTATGCCATAAAAAATACTCTCATAGCGATCCAATAGTGGTAAAAGAGCCAGGGAAAATCCCATGGCAATAACTGCGGCAATTTTCCCGATACGAATAAGCTGTCCATCGGAAGCAGCAGGACGTCGCTGTTTAAAGATATCGTAACTCACCATGGTCGATATCGAATTTAGTGCACCCGATATCTGACTCATTAAACCCGATAAGAGCGCCGCTACCAACACACCGATCAATCCTGAAGGCAAAAGTTGCGTAATCATGAGTGTATAGATACCTTTTGAATTGACCTGCCCTTGATGGTCTACGCCAAGACTGCTTAAATCCAATTGACCTGTTTTAAACAGCGTATACGCAAATAGCCCCGGAAGCACAAAAATAAATACAGGCAAAATTTTCAGAAAACCACAAAAAAGGGCACCCACACGTCCATGGTTTTCGTCCTTGGCTCCTAAAACGCGCTGAACAATGGTCTGATCGGCACACCAGTACCAGATGCCTAAAATCGGATAGCCAAACAATACGGCATACCAAGGCATTCCACTTCCATCGTTGCTACCACGGAGCATAGAAAGACGATCAAGGGCATTATCCTGCGCCAGAACAGCTTTCATCGGCATCCAACCGCCCATCTTGTCAAAAGCTGCAAAACTGATAATAAAAGCCCCTGCAAGCAACACAATTGTCTGGATAGATTCCGTCACCACAACAGCGCGCAGCCCACCCAATATCGTATATATTCCAGTTATCACACAGATTACCGTAACACTCAAATACATATTAAATCCAAAAAGTGTTCGTAGCACAATCCCTCCGGCCAACATCGAAAAAGCGATATGAATAACAATGGCCGATAGTATGGATATAAACGTGAGCCAATCTCTGCTGGAACGATCATAACGCCGTTCCAGAAAGTCAGGCAAAGTTCTAACACCCGATTTGAGGTAAAATGGCACAAAAAAAAGCGCCAGTAAGATTAAAGTAAAGGCAGCCATCCATTCAAAGTTGCCGTTAAGCAAGCCTGTATCAAATCCGCTCTGTGCCAAACTAACCAAATGTACGGTTGAAATATTAGTTGCAAAAAGCGCCAACCCAATCGCTGGCCACCGAAGTGTCTTTCCAGCCAAAAAATATCCTTCAGCGCTTATTTCCTTCACTTTCTTAAATCGCCCTGATCCAGCCAATATGCCGACAACCAAAATCAACACAATATAAAAGATGGCGATACCTAAATCTAAATTTCCTAACATAACGTCAACTTATAACAAATCACAACTGCTTCCCACATCCATTGGGGTACGGTACACGCCATTCGCTATAGACACAGGATGTACAAAATGAGACTTTAGGTGTGGAATATGCTCCAAAAACAAAGCCTCGTGCCCAAGGCTTATATGGTTAAACAAAACAAGATGCTGATGAAGCTGCCCCATATCACCGACATGCGGTACAACAGGAATATTGTATTTCCGACAAAGTAGACTCACTGAAATAAACTCGCTCACGCCGCCGACCCGAACAGCATCCACCTGTACAAATCCCGCCGCACCCATTTGAAGGTAATTTTTAAACAAAATGCGGTTCGGCACATGCTCACCCATGGCAACTTTTATCGGCGCAATGCGCTCGGCTAAGCGTTTATGCCCGACAATGTCGTCGGGATGTGTCGGCTCCTCTACCCAAAAAGGATTCATCTCCTTAAGCTCTTGACAGATGGATAGCGCCTGAGGTAGCGTCCATTGCTGATTCGCATCGAGCATTACTTTAGCTTCATCACCCGCAACCTCCCGTACAATATGCGCACGACGGATATCCCGTAATGGATCTTCACTACCTACTTTGAGTTTCATTGCGGAGAAACCGTTATCTAAAGCACGTTTACAATTCTCCCGTACTTTTTCATCAGAATAGTTAAACCAGCCTACTGATGTATCGTAGCCCGCATAGCCCTTTTCAATAATGTCCATTCTTTTATGACCAGTTGAGATAGTCGACTCCAACAGGCTGATGGCTTCACCCTTTGTAAACTCATCTTCCAAATAGGAAAGATCCAACGTATTGACAATCTCTTCAGCGCTGAGGTCGGTTAACAGCTTCCAAAGTGGAACTCCTCTCGTTTTAGCCCAGAGGTCAAAACAGGCATTTGTTACCGAAGCTAGGGCCAGATGAACGATACCTTTATGGGGACCCAACCAACGAAATTGCTGTTCGTTGCTCAACTTATTAAACAATTGACCAAAATTTGCCATAAGATCTTCAATTGGAATCCCTTTCAATCGTTCGGCATAGAAAGCTGCAGCACGACAGACCAGCTCATTTCCTGCTCCCAGTGTAAAAGCCAGACCTGTGCCTACGCGCCCCTTATCATCTGCCAATCGAGTCACAGCATAAGAATAGATCGGATCCTTGTGTATCGCATCACTGCCTGCACCTGTAGCCAAAGGAAATCTTCGATCCTGAATATCAAACGTCTTTATCATAAAATCTTAACGTGCTTATTTTTAGTATTTAGGTTAATCTATTTTGAATTATAACTTTAATTTCTCTTTTAATTTGCGTAAAATGTCAACATCCGAATCCTTTATGCGTCCCATTCGATTGGGACCAACGTTTAAGATCAGGATATTGTCTTGCGCAGTTGCCGTCCGATAAATCCCCGCAAGCTCTTCCAAAGACTTATACTTCTTGTCTGTGGTATTATAGAACCAGCGTTCTCCAAGTACCACTGTTGTCTCAAAAGGCATATAGTAAGTGTGCCCCTGTGCCATAAAAAGCTTAGGGTCAGGATCGACCGGAAGATAAGGGTCGCCTAGCCTAAAGTCACTTGGAAAATAACGTATTGGGTAATAATTCTGCTGGTCTTTCGGCAAAACAATGTGTTTGTCCGTATTCTCAGGCGATCCGATGCTCCAGTTTATACCAATTTGACATCCAGGAACCTTTTTCTTGATTAAATTATAGATCTCCTGCGTGGGCCATCGATAATTCTCTTTTTCCCAGCCTCCATCCAGCCAAAGCTCAACGATATCCGTATACTTTTTGGTCATATCCACCAGCTCATTGAGCTGGTTCAACATATATTGATTATAGGCTGCATCTGCAGACCTGTCTTTAATATTGGGGTTCTGCTTTCGGTCCCATAAAGAATAATACAAGCCGAGTCGCATTCCCTGTTTGGCGCATTCTTTAGCCAGCTCCAGTACAACATTTGTTGCGTTCGAAGAGTTCGCTACATCATAATCCGTATACTTGCTATCCCATAAACAAAAACCCTCGTGGTGTTTCGTTACCAAAATCATGTACTTCATCCCGGCTTCCTTTGCTGTCGAAACCCATTGTTTAACCTCAATTGCTGATGGAGCATATGTGCTGGCGGGTTTAGATCCGTCTGTCCACTCCTGATCATGAAATGTATTCATGCCAAAATGAACGAACATGCCATATTTTCGGTCAATCTGCGCCCGCTGATATGCATTGGGCCGTACCGATGGAACAGGTACAATAGCCTTTGTTTGAGCACCGACATGTATACCTAAAACAGCGAGTGCCAAACTAAATAATATTTTTTTTCTCATGGTTACATTCTATTGGTTATTACAGCGTTTATTAATTTTATTTCTTTAGTCCGTATGGAATACCTCCGTCCTACCAGACCAAATCTCCCCTTTCTCCTGTGCGTCGGCCAAGGGTTGCTGACAAGGATCCGTTTCCTTCCACCAGCGCTGTGTCTCAGGATCGGAAGCCATTTTTTGCATATCAAGCTTGAAATTTTGTCCTGCATATTCAAAATAGCTGAAAAGAAAAAATTGACCATCTATCTCCTTCAAAAAAATAGAATAATTGCGGATATGACATGCCTTGATCTTTCGAAGTACTGTGGGCCAAACTTTGGCATGAAGCTTTTTATAATACGCTACTTTCTCGGCTTTCAATCCTGTTATGGATGCATAGCGAGTCACGGAGCGACTGCTCTCTGTAGACCGGAAGGCTGTTGTACAGAGTACGACCAAGACGATCACAAGGATGTAAGGATACAATTTAGGATACATAAGTTCTGCGTTATTGTATAATTATACGTAGTGGTATAGTACTACTAAATTACGCGCTTAGCAGGACGGAGACTACTGCTAGATTGCTCATTTCTCCCACTATATTAACAATTTTACACATGTTTACTTATTTTTAAGGCAAAATAGGCTATATTGCCTGTTCTTAATTTAAAAATAACCAAACACATGAAACCTGTTTTCGCCAAAATTTTGGAAGGTGCAGCTATCACCACTTTTGCGACCAAAGATGTGCAACGCCCATTCTTCTCAACCGAATTTCATTTTCATAGCGCCTGCCAGATGACCTATATTGTGGAAAGTGAGGGAAAGCGGATTATTGGCGACAATGTGAGTAACTTTGTTTCCGATGAACTTACTTTTGTAGGACCTGATCTGCCACATGTCTGGCACAATAACACTATAAATTGCGCAGGCTCTACCATTGCGGAGACAAAAACTTCCCGTTCTTTAGCCTTGTATATAGAACCTAAATTAATGATTAAACTTTTAGGGCATTTCTTTCAAACACACAAAGTCGAAACCTTCTTTTCAGTCTCCAAACGCGGTCTCCTATTCCGTGGCGCAACAAAGGAACAATTGAAGGTAAAGCTAAAAAAGATCGTACAGCTGGATTATGGCTTTGAAAAAACTATTTTGTTACTAGAGATTATCGAATTGATGTTATCGACAGATGAATTTGATTACATTTCCAGCGCTGGATACACCCACAACTATAGCCCTATTGACAATAGTAAAATTGACAGCATCTTTAAATTCGTATTTAACAACTATACCGGAGAAATTCAATTGGATCAAGTGGCGCAGCTCGCTAATATGTCAAAACACTCCTTTTGCCGTTATTTCAAATCCCGTACGCAGAAAACCTTCGTCCAATTTGTCAATGAGGTTCGCATCAGTGAATCCTGTAGATTGATTGTCGAAAACAAGCATCAAATCACACACATTGCTTATGCCTGTGGCTTCAACAGCCTTTCAAACTTCAATAAAATTTTCAAATCAATTAAAGGGATCACGCCAAGCCAATATAAGTCCCAGATATGTTAGAAAAGCGTCAAAACAAAGTTGCACTAATCAAAATTGACACGACCAAGATCTACACTAGCAGGACCATTCAAAAGCTTTCCATTCATTCCGAACCGTGAACCATGACAAGGACAGTCCCAGGACATTTCGGATGGGTTCCAGCTTACTGTACACCCCATATGCGGACAGACTGAGTTTACAGCATGCAACTCCCCTTCCATATCCCGACAAATAGCCAGTTTTCTCTCCCTATAGTGAACAATTTTACCTTCCGCTGGCTGTAAGCTTTCGACCTCCTTCAGCGATTCAGCCGAAAATTTGTCCATGATAAAATGTTTTGCAGCATTGACACCTTCCGATAATACCTGCTGTGCGCTCGCAACAGGTTTGATGCGGCTTGGTGACAGCAGTTCAGCCAGCGGATTCTCCTTTCCTTCCAATAAGTCAGGGATCACAAGTGACGCCATTGATCCAAATGTCATTCCATTACCGCCATAACCGGTGGCTATATACACATTATTTTCATTTGGCATACTGCCGATAAAGGGTAAGCCATCGGCTGAATCATAATATTGCGACGACCAACTTGCAGTAAGTTCATCATAGTCGAAATGCTGATCAACCCAAAGTTTTAGGTCGGCAAAATGTTGCTCTGTTTGTTGGTCGTCGCCAGTTTTATGATCAAAACCACCCACGATAAGGTAATGTTCTTTATCAGATCGATGATACCTAAAATAGTGGTAGGGATCATACAGATCCGCAGCTTGTCCCAATGCTTCAGGTTCCCCATGAAGCTTTAACGTCAGGACGTAACTTCGATAAGGTGCCAGTAAAAAATTGAATCTGTTTTTGCCTGGTGGCACATGGGTAGCCCAAATGATATTCTTTGCCGTATAAACCTCTTTTCCACTCAGCTTCAATTTGACCCTTCCATCTTCATTGCTATAGGTTTCAATTCCTCGACCCGTCAGTATTTCGCCGCCCTCACGACGATAGGCTTCGATCATGCCCGCAATATATCTCATGGGATGAAATTGTGCTTGTCCCTCAATGCATATTGCTTTTTCGAAAGGTATATCAAAAGGTATGGTTTCGACATAATGGGTAGGCAATCCCAATTGCTGATGGGCCGCGTAAATTTGCTCAAGCTGCTCGTTCTGTCCAGATTCTGCGCTAAAGAGAAAAAAGTCACATGTCGAATATGCACACTGTATGGAATATTTGGAAATGTTATCTTTTATATAATCTAAGACCTCAAGCGTCGCATTCAGAAGCAGCTGATTGGGATCCTTTCCAAAATTTTCAATAATCTCATTGTAAGAAGCGTCATAAAAGTTATTGATATGGGCGGTGGTTCCTCCGGTTGTGCCAAACCCTGGATTCTCCTTGTCCAACAGTAGGCATTTTATGCCTCTATTCTGAAGTTCCTTGGCCAATGTTACACCAGTTATACCCGCCCCCACAACAATGGTATGGAAATCTAAAATGGCAGGGTCAGTCGAAAAATTTTCAATGTCAACATCCTGCCAAAAGCTCTTGTTCGTTCCGTCACGCTTCATAGTCATTATATTAAATTCAAAGAATCAGTCTTTGCTTTATTGCAAATACAACACGTCCAAGATAAGAACCATGCTATTCCACTTTCGTTTTAGCGGTTAAATACGTAAAAAAAAGAAGAAGTACGTCTTCCTTTGCGCCCCCAAACCAATGTATAAAATAGGCTGTTCCTTCATGAAATAACGAAGTGCTTCATTGCACCTTTAACACGATATACATTATGAAAATAAATGCGAAGGATTACGTCAACTCCATTTTACCGAGTTGGATAAAAAATAAGAAAATAATTATTACTGGCGGCACCACCGGGATTGGCCGGGCGACCGCCCTACTTTTAGCCGCGATGGGTAACGATATTTTAATTTGCGGCCATCATCAAAACCAGTTGGACGATACGCTCCGTGATTTTAATCAATTGGAATGCACAGGTAAGATGGAAGGGATTGTAGTAGATCTGGCGACGGAAGAAGGCATACACATGCTCTCAGGACATTTGACGAACAATATGACCGTTTGGATATTCTCATCAATAATGCGGCTATAGCCTTTCAGTCGGTTAAGGACGGAAGTTATTCGGATCAGGCCTACCTCCTTCGCACGAATGTGCTGGCCTATTTGGCTTGTACCCAAGCCGCGTTGTTACGGATGGAACCCCGCGGAACAGGACATATCCTCAATGTCGGATCAATGAGTGCAGATGTACGCGAAGCGCAGAGTTCTGTCTATGTCTGCTCGAAAGGAGGTATTCAAGCATTTACAGAATCGTTACGGAAGGAAGCCAATCCCAAGGGTATCCAGGTGTCGCTTGTTGAACCTGGATCAGTTGGAACAGATATGCAACCTTTTTCACCGGAGGAGCAGCAGGAAAAAATTGATCATTTAGAAATGCTCTATGCCGAAGATATCGCGCGTACCATAGCTTATATCCTATCTCAACCACTACGCACTTCCATCGTGCATACACAGGTTAAACCTTTGAGACAAATCATATAAGTCATCTGCGATTTTATCAACAAGAAAACAATTCCACTTAGTTGAACGTCCTTAAAAAAATTTGTGTCATGAGAAAAAAGAAAAACTTGTTTGAACGATTCTCAAACTGGGCAACGCATGCCACCGGTAGTTCAGCCGCATTTATTATCGCAACTTCGACGGTGATCATCTGGGCCGTGAGCGGCCCCATATTCAATTATTCTGAAACCTGGCAACTGGTCATCAATACAGGTACGACCATTGTTACTTTTCTAATGGTATTTCTCATTCAAAAATCCCAAAACAAGGATTCCAAAGCAATCCACCTGAAACTCAATGAACTGATAGCGTCCCATGAAGGCACAAGCAACCGAATGGTCAATCTGGAAGACTTAAGTGAAGAGGAATTGGATCAGCTCGCTAAGTTTTATGCGCACGTGGCGAAGCTCGCTCTGGAAGAAAGGGTTCTCACCTGCACACACTCTATAGATGCCGCAAAGGAAAACCATGATTATAAAGTAAAGGTTCAAAAAGAAAAACACAACCGCTCAGCAGATAAAAGACCGAACACCACGGACTAGTATTCAGCTTATTGATGATAAAAAATCCCCTTGAAGGGGATTTTTTTTGTCATGCTGTAATCGCTAATTTTTAGGGCTGTCCACCGCCGCCCGCGGCCCCATAAATTTGTCCGTTCGCATAACTTGCGTCTGCCGCAGCCAATTGCACATAGATTGAAGCAAGTTCGGCGGGTTGCCCCGGACGTCCCATGGGGGTATCACCTCCGAAATTCACCAGCTTTTCCTGCGTAGCACCACCACTCACCTGTAGTGCAGTCCAAATTGGACCGGGAGCCACGCCATTGACCCGTATACCCTTTGGACCAAGCTGCTTGGCCAATGACCGAATATAGTTGGTGGTCGCAGCTTTTGTCTGTGCGTAGTCATACAAATCTTCCGAGGGGTCTGCGGCCTGTACCGATGTTGTACCGATAATTACAGCTCCAGGTTTAAGATGAGGCAAGGCTGCCTTAATAAGCCAGAAAGGTGCATAAATATTGGTTTTCATCGTGGCATCAAATTCCGCAGTGGTGATATCCAATATCGATGGTTTTGTCTGCTGCCGCGCCGCGTTGCTGACCAAAATATCCAGACCGCCGAGTTGAAGTACGGCGTCCTCAATCAGCCGAATACAAAACTCTTCTTTACGGAGATCTCCCGGAATAGCGACTGCCTTTCGGCCCGCCGCTTTTATCAAAGCGATGACTTCCTTCGCATCTTTCTCTTCCTCGGGCAAATAGTTGATGGCAACGTCGGCCCCTTCTCGTGCGTAAGCGATAGCTGCTGCACGTCCCATTCCCGAATCGCCCCCGGTGATCAATGCTTTGCGCCCTTGGAGCCTTCCTGATCCTTTTATAACTATCCTCGCCATGATCCGGCCGGGGCTCCATTTCACTGCAGAGTCCAGGCCAAGGTTGAGACTGGCTCTTGAACGGCGGTTTTGGGTATTCTTTAACCGGATTGACCGGTCTGTCTTGGGTTTGGCCCGCTGAGCGATCGGGACTTCCAATGATACTCAATGCCAAGATTCCAGAACCTATTTTACCGATAGCAGCTCTTCTTCCCATATTATCTGAATACTTCATAGCTTTTTTCGTTTTTGGAAAAGGCCCAATGAAATTGAGCCTTTTATATTTATTCCACAGATGTGTTTTTACAAAAAATGCACGTTAATCATGTCCTTCAGTTTTCACAATCTTGTTATAGATGCCCAATAGAAGGAACGGTGCAGCCCATTGGCCTACAAATAGGGCGTTTTTATCGTTCGACATGCATTTTAATGCGGCAGATACACCCATCGCCAGCAATGCTGCGCCTAAAAATACGGTGGATGGTAGTTTAGAAGTTTGATCTTCTATCTTTTTGGTGATTTCACCTTCGTTTCCTGTATTTAATGCCATAACTTAAATTTTTGATTTTTTAATAGTGTTCACGCTAGGTCTATTGTACACTTATTCAGCTTTTGAATTGAGATTTGTATCGGCCAGCGCGCTAAGATCTTCATCACATTTCTTTTCTTCACCCAGTGTTTCAAGTAGTAATTTTAAGGCATCCTTATGTGTTAACACTTTCGCAAAAGCCGCCAATGTGCCATAAGTGGCAATTTCGTAATGCTCCACCTTTTGGGCGGCAGCAATAATTGCTGCATCGCGGACAGATCCAGCTTCTGTTTCTTTCATAAGGCTTTCCGCCTCTTCAAGTAGCCCCGCCATAGCTTCGCATTTTTCGGCTTTTGCTTTCACTCCGATAAGCTCAAAACATTGCTCTAGGCGATCCACATGTGTTTCCGTTTCTGTCAGATGTTTAATAATAGCAGATTTTAATTGTTCTGAACTTGCATTTTTCTCCATCTTAGGAAGTGCTTTCGTCAGCGCTTTTTCTGCCCAATAAATATCCTTTAATCCATCCTCAAATAATTCGGCTAGATCCTTCGCTGCCCCCGCTTCGGCAGGTACTTTTTTTCCTTCTGAATTAGCGTTTGAAGTGTTACCTGATTTTGTGCTTGTTTTACTTTTTTCTGCTGTTGCTATTGTTGTTGCCATAATACTAAGTTTTTATGCTCAAACGAGCGGTTCGTCAAATAAACAGCTCTCAAACTTTTTTCGTTCGCCAGAACTGTGTAAATCCTGCAAATCACGCATATACCACATTTTATAAGTAAAAACACGTTTTTCAAAAATTTAAATGATAGCGAACAACAACGCTATAATTAACGTACAAATCATATGACAATGCGTACTAACACAGTTAACGATCTGGCAACAACAGTGGTTCATCAACAAACGATTATAAATTAAACGCAGTATGAATAAAAAATGTACAGTTCAGGATGTCCGTCCAGGTATGGCCATCCTCGCTTTAGCGATTGTAGCACAATCAGGCCCCCAAAATCTACCGAACGATATTCCGGAAGAGCATGAAGAAGAACTACCGGAAAATACACCGGATCAGGAACCCGAAATTGATCAGGAAGATTTGGAAACGGATGAAGAATTAGACTTCGCAGTTGATGCAGAAGAACCTGAAATACCCCGCCAGGATGATTTCGGTTTCGATGAGGAAATTGGTTCAGCAGGTGAAGATGAATTTTCAGAAGAAGATGAAAGAGATGAAAACGAGGGTGCTAATGATGCGGAAGGGCTGCCTACGCAACCGGTGACAACACCTTCTGATTTAGATGCAACACCCCTATAACGTGGACAAAAAAACAGAAGAACCCCGCTCTTTTTCCAGTGTCGGGGTTCATTGCGCCCTATCCTATCTTAATAACTTTTTCTGAAAACCAAAACGGACAAGTCCCGCCGTATTCTTCGAACCCGTTTTCTCAATTAATTGCTGCCGATGGCCCTCCACGATCCTTTTGCTCAAAAAAATTTGATCAGCTATTTCCGCATTTGTATGTCCTTCCGCAATCAATTCCAATACAGACAGTTCGCGTTCAGAGATGTCGTATCGTGCCATTATTGCTGTACGATCAATATCCAACTGCGCATACTTTGATAAGTTTCGGATCAAATCAATACTTAATGCTGCACTGATATATTGTTGCCCACGTTTTACCTGCTGAATTCCGAATAAAATCTCTTCTACATTGGAATCTTTCGATAAATAGCCATCAGCGCCAAGATTTAAAACCTCCTGAACAATCTGGATATTGTCTTCCATAGATAAAACAATGATTTTTATGGCTGGATAATGTTTTTTTACTTCTTGTATAAACTGAATGCCATCCATTACCTCCATATGGATAACAGTCAGGATGATGTCCGGTTTGGCTCCCTTGAGAAATTCCAGGGCTTTTTGACCATTCTCCATCCCCGCAATTACAGTTATATCTTCTTGCGCCTCTAATATTAATTGGAAACCGGATCGTACTAACGTATGGTCATCTACCAAAAGCAACTGTGTCATAGCTATCTGTTTTCTTTCTTTTTCGTTTAGTGATTGATTTTTGAACGAAACAGCTTTCAAGCCAAAAATGTTTTAAAAAAAATAGCTCTTGGCAAATGCATACATAACATCAACGGAAAGATTTTGACCGCCGCCGCATTCTTTTTTCTGGAAAGGCGTGAGAGATGTCTCTGCTAGAGCATATAAATAATTGAAATCGCGCTATTCTTCCACGAGGGAATTAGTACGATATGTGTGCGTAAGCACCACAATTTTTGCTTTAAATACGCAAAATAGGCTCTTTTCAAACGCTACCTTCCTCGCCGCTGTTCACTTGAAAACACAACGAAAGAAGAACATATGTTTACATCCATCATTATTGGCATCGTCTTTATTTTCTTAGCATCCTATATCGTCATCAATTATAGAAGAAAGGGAAATAATACGCGAAACAGAAAAAATCGTTAACATTTAAATAATAGTATCATGAAAATCATTTTAAAAACCCTGGGAATATTACTAGCCACCCTCGCCTGTATAGTTTTCGTTCAGGCGCAAGACAGTAATCCCGCTCAGCCACAGTCTGGAGATCTGGACTTTGCCAGCAAAGCCACGGCCAGCAACAATTTCGAACTGCAGGCGGCAAGCATTGCTCTTGCTAAATCGCAAAACCCAACGATCAAACAATATGCACAGATGATCACTGATGACCATACCGCTGCAGGAAATGAACTATCGACCATTGTAAAAAATAAAAATTGGCAGCTGCGTACGAGTGACGATCAAAATTATAAAGCCATGATCGACCAACTCAATAAGGCCGACACAGCCAATTTTGACCGCGTTTACACTGATCTGATGGTTAAGAGCCATCAAGATGCAATTTCACTTTTCAAAGATGCAAGCGCAGGCACAGCAATTACAGATGCTGACCTGAAGAAATTTGCCACCGATAAAATTCCGGCGTTCGAAAAGCACCTTGATCAGCTTAAAAATTGGCAACCTTCAGATCCTTCGATAAGTGACATGCCCATTACACCAAATGCGCCATCCCCAGCAATCAAGAATAAGGTACCAAAACCGACATTAAAATAACAACATATTTTTTCCAATAATTCACTCCGGAGGACAAAGCCATTACGGCTCTGTCCTTCGCTATTTCTTACATCACATGGAACAGACATTCGACTACATACACGAACTCCTTAATAGACAAATGGCGCTACGTGCCAAAATTGAAGAAAGCCCTATTGCAGGCGAAATAAAAATGAGCTATGGACGGGATTTTTATCAGGAAGAAGTGCGCTCCATGGGGCTAGCGATGATTCGCGACGGCTGGGATATGGAGGGCGAACAACTGATCCTCGATTTTGTGCATGAACACTATCCGATGCGGGTTAAAGATGAACTTACCTGGATTAATAAAATGATGCATTACCTAGCGGCTGTTACCGACACCTTTATCGATAATCTACATGCCGAGGGCTACCGTTTTTTACAGGGAAATGTAGACATGCCCAATGAACACGCGATATTCTACCCAGTCCATGAACTAGATGCATTCGGAAAATTATCCCAAGAACTCGGAATGAATACCCTCGTAGATCTGAAAATACCAAATCAATTAGAACAGTTGCAAGGTTGGATCTATTATCGTTCGGGAAGTAACTAATTTTGTTTAAGCCGAGGTAACTTTTGAATCATGAAGTGCGGCTTCGGCTTTAACTTGCTCAAGAAACTTACTCCTAAACCATTCAATCTGTCGCACGTTCTGTATACCTACCTGAATTGATACAACATAGGCATCGGCTGTAATATCCTTTGTTAAAATCTTCATGGGCAGGCTTCTGTCGATCTCCTTAAAGCTAGTAATGGTATCTTCCAACCACTTTTTCCACTCTTCGATGCTGCGTGCCGTAACGATGGTCAACTGAAGATTCAGACGGATATCCGATTCTTCGAACGTCCAGTTGACCAGGCGACCGGAAAGGAGATCTCCATTTGGTATAATAACTTGGGCCCCTTGGTCTGTTAATAAGGTGCTCGATCGGATACCCACCTGCATGACCTGCCCTTTTTTATCAGCAAGTTCCACATAATCTCCCACTTTAAACGGACGTTCAAATACCAAAATCACACCTGAAACAAAATTGTTGATAATATTCTGCAGGCCTAAACCTATCCCCACACTTAATGCACCGACAATGACGGTCAGCTTGTCAACTCCCAACCCCAGAATACGTATTCCTATGAGGAAGCCAACAATAAAAATGACAACACGCACGAGCGGTAATAAGGCTGTTCGACGCTGATTTTTTTTCGCGTCGGGCTGATCAAGAAGGTCTTTTAAATTTTTTTGTATCCAATTTGCTGTCCATATGACTGCAAATGCTAAAAGCACATCGCCATACGTATAATTAACACCACCAATGGTGTGGGTATTATTTAACAAGCGATCCCCAAGTCGACGAATTTCACTTGTGATATGCAAGGTGTTGGCCCAGATAATAATGACCAATATACCCGCAAATAGGCCAATAATACGACGGAGTGCGGCAAGTATCTTCTGCTTATCAAAGCGATTTATAAAACGGTCTTCTTTCGAATTTTCATAAGAGTTGAGTAAATCATGAGACAGCATGTCGCGGAATGCATGCAGGGAGAATGCTTGCAATAGCCCTACAGCTCCAGCGATACTGGATGTACGGGCCAGATTTAGAAAACCAAACAGATTAAATATAATGGCTGCCATACTGATAATTAGCAGTAACCATCGTGAAAAGGGGCGCAGATAATCAAAAGGTATTTTTCCGTCGACCTTCCGCCCGAGGTGCCAAAGCAGGCAAATACCCGATAAATTGATCAACATGACAATAATTCGCGACATCCAACCTGTATCCAGCACTAGATTGCTGGCAAGTACCAATAGATAATAAAAAAATACATACTGCATCATCTTCAGATGCTGATTGGATAACTCCGGGCGAATCAAAAGATATAGAAAGCCGAAAATAAGCAGATAGCTCAATTCGAGCACGATCACGGGGATTCTAAGGGAAGTCAGTGGCAGGAGAATAAGGAAAAAGACCGCAAACTTGAGGACAGGAATCCACCACGGTTGATTGCGATGTAAGGGCAATGTCTCTTCGGCCCCTATGGCACGTCTGCGCATCTGATAAAGCCAATAAAAATAAATAAGGCTCAGTAGGATAAGGAGGAAACGACCATCCCAGGCACTATCGTAGTAACGCTGCGATAGTCCATCCTGCTCCAAGTTCTTTTGTATTATACTTTTCCAGTGATACCAAAAGGTTCCTTCTTGCGCTGCCTGAGTCACATTCTGCTGCTGCTCGGCCTTGTCGCCAAGGTCTTGCATGTCCAACAGGAACGATTCAATATCACGTTCTAGTGTTGCGGCACTATCTTGCACCGCCCGCCATGAGTTGGCCGTGGAGTCCTGGGGCACCGTTTGCTTGCGCAACACCGTAACTTTTCCCTGTAGATCATGCACAGCGGGTTTAACCAGGCTGATATACTGCTGTACTTGACTGGGCACGAGCCGACCATCATCCGGCCGCTGCCAGGCGACTCCTCGCTTTACACTGTCCAATCCAGTATAATAACGATCAACCTGCTCACGCCATTGTTCCAAAAAGTTTCTCGCCGAGGCCAGTGGATTACTCGGCAACGAATCAAGAATACTGACCGAATCCTTCGATCGCTGAACAGAATCGGCCTTTTGTGCGTGCACCGTATAAAAAAATAGGCTAAGCTGGATGACCAAGCTTAGCCTTAGCATGGCGCAAATTATTGGGCCCATAATCTTTTACGTTTTAAATTTGTCTTTATGTTTAATCGGGTTTAGCCGGAGAAGGCTGCCGCTGCAAAGAATCGGTGCTGTCCCGGCCAAGCGAGTCATTTATACCAACACCAACCTGCCCATCATCGGGTGTATTGGAGGAATCATAGCTGCCGTTTGCCTGATTGCCTTTATTGCTGCTATTGCCGCATCCCCATAGTCCAAGGATTGCCAATATCAATAAACTAATCTTTTTCATATGTTTTGAGTTTAAGTATGAAATTATTCGAAAAGTGAACAGTGCAAAAAAAACAATGGTTCTCTTTAGTTCGCATTTAAGTAAAAATATCTCCCTATCGTAGAAGTACGCAACAGGTCAAACGTCTACAAACACGTGTTCATGTTACTCAACGCTGCCTGTTCAATCCTCACCTTTAGTTCGATCCAAATTGTCCAATGGTACAGCTTCCTGTACGGTCCCAGCCTTATTTTTAGTCGTATCTTTTCCACGGCTACGGTGAATATTGTCTAATGGTAGACCATTCTGGTTGACCGTTGTATCTACTTTCTGTTCCTTTTCGCTACTTTTGGTTCTATTATCGCAAGATGTTGCTGCCACAGCTGCGAATGCGATGGCCAAATACAAATATTTACTCATAGTTTTTACCTTTTATTATTATACCTTTTATTATTATTCGTTACCCCTTCCCCGTTTCGCTATGTGGAGCATCAACGGGCTTTGATTCAGGTGATCCTTTTTGACGTAGGAAAATGGTGAATACAACAATGGCCAAAACAGACAAAAATTCACTTTGCCAGTTCTGGAAAGTTTCAAACCAAAATTGAGGCATAATGAGGTACGTCCATGCGTCATCTACCGGTAAACCTTCAAGCCGCTGTTCGGTGTTGTGCTGTCTCCAGCTTCCATAAAAGTGCATAACCCAACTCGCCAAAAAAAGTAGCGCAAAGCAAATGAATAGCGATGAACTATATAATTTCAACAGCCAGCCACCTTTTCTAACAGGATAAGGGGTATTCGGGCCGGGCTGCGGTTCACGGTCTACCTCTTCTTTTTCCCCTATTTTTTTTGATTCAGCAGAGCCCCATTGGCGTAATCCCACCGTCAGAATCACATACATCGCCATCTGCAGAAATTCACTCTCAAAATTTTCAAAAGTTGCGGATGTAAAATGTCCTGTGCCCAAATAATTAACGATATCCAGCGGTGCCTGATTGGCCTCCAGCAACTCTTCATTATGTACTTTCCAACCCGTAAAACATTGCATGCCTAGGGAAAAGACAAAAAGCGCTGCAAACACCAGGCTTAGGCCATTACGATAAAAAAAAGAATAATTTTTCTTGTTTTCCATAGCAAGATTTATTTTATTATTAAGTACATATAACTTCAATAAAAACTTAACTATTAAGTATTCATGCCTTTTCCTTGAGTATAAAACTTATTCGCCCATTCGGCTCCATCAAAGCCATATCCACTTCATCGAGGTGCTTACTATTTGTCTCTAACCGCAAGCTCGTCAGTAGATCAGTACGGCTTACCCCCAACCGGTCCATTTGATCCCATTGGATTTTACCGTTCTTGTATAAAACAGCGGGCTTACCTTTTACCATATTACCCAAATAGGGAAGCCTGGCCGATACCTGGGCTAGGATTTTATTGACAATAATCATCACGAAGCCGGCAAACACGGTTGACAGGAATGGCGAAGCGCCAACTATTCCCCGCGCTAATACCGCACCTAGCATAATAATGATGACGAAATCTACTCCAGACTTTCGGCCGAGAATTCGAATTCCGCCCAATCGAACCAAAAAAAGTGCGATGATAAACATCATAAACGCACGCGCCCCCATTTGTATCATCGTCAGGTCTTCACCAGAGCCAAAAAAACTGTCCATATTTTTATACCGTTTAGATCGTTGTTATACGCCCATCTTCATCATGAAGCAATGTGCTCTTTATTTATTTCAAAATAGCCTACTTTATCTCAGAACATCGGTAGGAGCCTTCCCTGTTCCCTCATTTTTCAAATTGAGTACTTTTACCTATTCAACAGGCGGATAATACGTTTTCATCGACAGTCAACAAACTACTGCATTTAATTGACTGTCTTTAAGAAAAGCAAACGATATGATTCATTTAGATAATCCACCTGAAGATTGTCTCGCCTTCTTTCAGGATACATTGCGGCTGCTCCAGGATAGCGGAGCTCAATTTATGGTGGGCGGTGGTTTAGCCATGTTTCACTACACGGGGATCATACGGCCTATTAAGGATATGGATATCTTTTGCAAAAGCAGCGAATACCCAAAAATTCTTAAACATCTTGCCGCTAATGGTTATGAGACCGAATTGACAGATGTGCGATGGCTCGCCAAGATTTACAAAGACCCCTATTTCATTGATATTATTTTCGATAGTGTTAATCACAATTGCACTGTTGAGCAGGATTGGTTTGACAGAGCACCTGAAGGTACTCTTTTTGATGCTGATGTACGTTATGTACCAGCAGAAGAGCTAGTATGGTGTAAGCTATATGTACAAAACAGAGAGCGGCATGACAGCGCTGATATTAACCATATTTGGCTAAAATATGGAAAAAGTTTGGACTGGAACCATTTAATAATGCGAATGGATCAACATTGGCACCTCTTGTTGGCTCAAATGCTCATCTTTCAGTTTACTTATCCGCATGACTATCGCGATATTCTCCCAAAAGACTTATTTGATGAGCTCATTAAACGCGCAGCGGATCAATATGAATTGCCTCCTTGTTTGGAGAAAGTTTGTCTGGGACCCTTGATAGATCAAACGCAATATGAAATTGATATTAAAGAATGGGATTATAAGTCATACACAATAAAAACTGTTTAATATGAACAAGAAGACAACCATAGCCGCATTGGGCGATATACATATGAATGCAAACCAGCACGGAAAATGGAAAACCAAATTTGAGGAGATTTCGGAAAAGGCTAAAGTCCTTTTACTTTGCGGTGATCTAACGGATACGGGGGATGAAGAAGAAGCAGAATTACTTGTTGCTGAACTCCAATCCATTAAGGTTCCAGTCATCGCCGTACTGGGAAATCACGACTATGAGAAAGGACGACAAAAGCAGATCCGCCAAATTTTGACAGACAGTAAAATTACGGTCTTGGATGGTGAAGCTATCGTGATCGAAAATATTGGTTTTGCTGGCGTAAAGGGCTTTGGCGGTGGTTTTGACCGTTATATGTTATCAATGTTTGGTGAAGATGCCATGAAAAGTTTTGTGCAGGAAGCTGTAAACGAATCGTTGCTTTTAGATCGAGCTTTGGCGCGCCTCGAACAAGAACATGCAGACATAAAAAAAGTTGCCTTAATGCATTACGCGCCCATTGCTGAAACCGTTTTAGGTGAGCCCGAGCAAATTTATCCTTTTTTAGGGTCAACGCATTTAATGGAACCTTTGCAACGGCGTAAAGTAAGTGCTGCCTTCCACGGGCATGCGCATGCGGGAAAATTCAAGGCCCTGTCCCCTTCTGGAATACCGATTTACAATGTGGCAGTGCCCGTTTTAATGGCCCAGCATGGAAGTGAAGCCGGCTTTGCATTCATTGATATTTAGCATTATTTTTTACTCGTCCGAAATTGCGTTATCTGATGCATTGGTTTTTCGTTTAACAATCTGCTTGAGTTGGGTATGAAGCGTGATAATATTCCCCACAAGTAGGCTTTCTTTCAATCCGGCACGAAAACGTTTTTTCATAATACGTTTGACAAGCTGTGGACTTACTTCGCCATTTTCCTGTACCTTTCCAAGCCAACGAAGCGATATAAATGCCAGAAGTGCGGCAATAAGGAATAGAAAATTCCATTCATGCAGATAGATCAGTTTGGCGATAGTCTGGAGGTTGGGACTTTTCCAGGAGATGCTAATCTGAAGCTCGCGAGTTGCAAAATAATCAACTAACAATCCTCCTAAAATAGGTCCCAAGGCTGTAAAAAACGAAGCGACCATATTTTTTACAGTGATATAGACAATTGCATCTGTCTTGGGAGCGAGTTTCAGGCCAATGTTTGTGAGGGCGAGATTAATGCCTCCAGTGGAGATTCCCGTCATGATATGCAGAAATAGGAGTAAAAGTAAATTGGGCAATGCACGCGAATAGATTCCGACAAATATCCATAATAAAATGCAACAAATGTAAATGGGTGCTGTGAGGTAGATAATACTTTTGTTACTATAACGATCCGAAAGGTTTCCCCATAAGCGTAGGCCCAGGACACTGGCTATCTGACTGACAACAGTAAGCAGGATGACTATTTTCATCGAAAGCCCCAATGTTTTTAACATAAAGACCGTAAAAAAGGGTATCGCTAAATTAATCGCCAACAACCAAGCCGCATTGAAGATCAATAAATTTTTAAAATTTTTATTTTTAAGCGGCTGTAGCAACAAACTTCCCAAATGTCCCCCAGACATCTGTTGTTTGGGCTCTTTGGCCTGTACCAAAAAAAAGGCACCAACTGCTCCTATAGCCCCTGCGATTAAAAAGTATATGCCGTAGAGCTTTGGTAGTTGCATTACGGCATGATTGGTATAATAGTCAACTAACGCTGCGACAATGATGCTAACTGTAATATTCGTCAATTGCATGATGCCCGTGCGCTTGGAAAAATAAGTACCCAAACGTTCCTCAGGAACGAGGTCTTTAATCCAGGAATTCCAGCCTGCGCCACCTATCGCGCTGAGAAGGTAATGGATGAACATAAAACTGAGCAAGGTCGTAAAAGAGAAATCGACTTCCCGCCACATTAAAAGCCCAACCAGGACCAAAGGCATTTTTGCAAGAAATACAGCGAATACGGTTATTACTTTCCGATTCGGGTAAATCTGCATGACGAGAATGGTCAACAGCTGGGCAAGATTACATAAGGTTGGAAAGGCCGCCAACAGTCCCAGCTGAAAGTTACTTGCTCCCATCAACAAACCTGCTCCGACCAAAATAACACCGCTGCTCAAACAGACAACAACCTCTGAACATACACCGTCTATGATGACCATTCGGAGGCTTTTGTCAATATCTTGTGTTTCGAGATGATGTACCGGTCTGAGATCCATAGCCTTTTCTCATGTAACAGCTGCTCCAGGATGTTAGTTCCCTTAAAATGAATTAATGAGCTTAATACGTTCGGCGAAGTACTTCCAACATACAATTGGGTATTAGTCCATCCAACCAAGTCGTTACCACAGCCGTTGCATTAAGCAAAGGTTAAAAGCGCGTTTCCTTCTGCGAAATTGAATCGCTAAAAACGGCGTTTTTCCATTGTTGAAATTAAAAATTGTTTATGACACACAAACCACGCGTATTAACATGGCATATCCATGGATCGTACTTGTATTATTTATCCCAAGGTGACTATATCTTATATATTCCATATACGCCCGAAAGAGGACCTCGCTATGGCGGACGGGGAACAACCTTCCCTTTTGGCGACAATGTGATTGAAGTTCATGCCGGCGAAGTGCGTAATCTCGACCTAGATCTTATCCTTTTTCAATGCGATGAAAATTACTTGGAAGATCAATATCTGATCCTGTCTGAAGTGCAGCAACAGTTACCTCGTATCTATATTGAACACGACCCGCCATGGCAGCATCCCTGTGATGAAGTTCATCCAGTCACCAATCCAGCCGTTACACTGGTGCATGTGACACACTTCAACCAGTTAATGTGGAAGGCAAATATTCCGGATGTACGTGTCATCACACATGGTGTAGATACACACGATGTCGCTTACAATGGTCGATTGGAAAAAGGGATTGTCGTTATCAACAACCTTCCCTCCCGTGGACGCATGCTAGGTAGCGATATTTTCAAGTATGTACAAAAGCAGGTACCATTAGATCTCATCGGAATGGGTAACGAACCCTATGGGCTTCGTGAAGTGCTCCATCCGCGCCTACCCGAATTTATTAAAGACTATCGTTTCTTTTTCAATCCAATACGGTACACAAGTTTGGGCTTAGCAATCTGCGAAGCTATGATGGTGGGTCTTCCCATCGTTGGATTGGCTACCACAGAGCTTTCTACCATTATTGAAAATGAAAAAACAGGCTATAACGGCTTAGATATCGAAGAGCTCATCGCTAAAATGAAAATGCTGCTGAATAATCCCCAACATGCACAGCAGCTCAGTGTAAACGCACAGCAGAAAGCAAAAGAGCTTTTCGACATAGTTCGATTTGGACAACAATGGGAGAATTTAATTAATGAAAAAATTCATCAATATATACTATCATGAAAAAAAGAATAGCTTTTATTAGTGATCATGCCTCACCCTTAGCGACCCTCGGAGGTAAAGACAGCGGCGGCCAAAACGTTTATGTTGCCGAGGTTGCCATGCAGCTCGCTTTGATGGGCAATCAAATAGACATCTATACGCGATGTGAGCATCCAAGCCGAGAAGGGGTCGTCCTCTGGAAACCAAATACAAGGGTCATTCATATTGTCGCAGGCCCCAAAGATATACTCCCAAAGGAAGAGCTTTATGGACATATCGATGAATTTACCGCCCATACAATCGAATTTATGACCGCTAACCAGCTGAGCTACCAGTTGGTACATGCGCATTTTTGGCTGTCGGGTATGGTGGCCATGGAAATCAAGAAACAACTGCATATCCCCTTTGTTATTACTTTTCATGCCCTAGGTGCGGTGCGCCGCTTACACCAGGGGGGCTCAGACAAATTTCCGAAAATTCGTGAAAAAATTGAGAAAGATATCATTTGGGCAGCCGAACGCGTCATTGCCGAATGCCCAAACGATCTGAAGGACTTGATTCAACATTATCAGGCGCCACAGGATAAAATAGAAATTATTCCCTGTGGTTTTAATCCGGCTGATTTTCATCCAATAGACCGCACCGAAGCAAAGGAAAAGCTTGGACTTGATTCCGCGTACACCTACATTTTGCAACTTGGTCGCATGGTGAAACGAAAGGGAATAGACAATGTGATCGAAGCCTTTTCCCATGCGAACCATGCGCTGCCCGAATTGCGGCTATTGGTCGTTGGTGGAAATCTGACGACAGCGGAAGACCGCGCAGAATTTGATCGTCTGCATCATCTGTGTATCGAGTTAAAAGTGGAAGATAATGTCATTTTCACGGGACAACAGCGTCGTGATCTGCTTAGGTACTATTATGCTGCAAGTGAGCTTTTTATCACCACGCCGTGGTATGAGCCATTTGGGATTACTCCGCTGGAATCCATGGCCTGTGGTACGCCCGTAATTGGTGCCGATGTGGGCGGTATATCGTTTACGGTAAGGCATGAAGATACCGGCCTTTTGGTAGCGGCACAACAACCACAACAATTGTCTGCTGCGATTGTTGACCTGATAAATAACGACCGTAAACGATTGAAATTTTCTGTTAATTCTCTACGCCATGTTAAATCCTTTACGTGGAAAGTGGTCAGCGAAAGTATTGCGCAGCTTTATGCACAATGTTTGCCTCAGGATGCCGAAAAAGAAACAATTACGCAGATCAGGCAGAGCTTTTTGGGTTCCTCAAAGACTTTCGAAAAAGCGGCAGAATCTTTGGCGCTTGGCATAGCCAGGCTGTCGTCCAAAATGGTCTCTGTATTGCATGAAGGTAAAAAAATCATGATCTGCGGCAATGGTGGTAGTGCCGCGGAGAGCCAGCATTTCGCTGCCGAGCTCGTGGGTCGATTTGAAATACCACAGCGTCCCGGCTATCCGGTGATCTCGCTTAACGCTGATGTGGCGGTTCTCACCGCATGGGCAAACGACTTTGGCTACGAAAGCGTATTTGCAAGACAGGTACAGGCACTTGGGCAACCAGGAGATATGCTGATCTGTTTAAGTACAAGTGGCAGCTCGCCCAATATCCTAAACGCATTGAAAGAAGCCAGTAAAGCTGGGGTCATTTGTGCAAATTTGCTGGGAAAAGATGGTGGCGAGGCCACGCAATTCGGAGATCATAATCTCATAGTTCCTTCCGATCACACGGCCCGTATTCAGGAAGTACAGCTACATATTATTCACCAGCTCTGCGCACTGGTGGAACAGCGGATGGCAAATCTGAGCAGGAAAAATGAACACTTCGTTATACATAATAAATTGATCGCATCATGATGGAGAGCGCTGTATTTCTGGATAAGGATGGAACGCTGATTAAGGATGTTCCCTACAACGTTGATCCCGCACGCATCGTTTGTTATTCCGACATTTTTGAGCCTTTAAGAGGGTTACAAAAAAGGGGCTATAAGCTCATTGTTATCAGCAATCAGTCGGGTATAGCCCGACGTTATTTTACAGCTGAAGATTTGGATGTCGCTTTTTCAGCATTGCACGAACTACTCCGCTACGAGCACATCCAATTAGACGGTATCTATTATTGTCCACACGGCGATGTCATGGACGAACCGCAATGCTCCTGCCGTAAGCCTTTACCCGGCATGCTCTACCGGGCAGCCAAAGAGCTGCACATAGATTTAAAAAAATCTTGGATGATCGGCGATATTTTAAGTGATGTCGGCGCCGGCCGTGCGGCAGGCTGCAGGACCATATTGGTAGACCGAAGCAAGGAAGAAAGGAAACAGGAGCGAATTTCTGATCCTAAATATACACCAGATTTCATCGTAGATGATTTTTACGGATTGGCTCAACTTATCAACTCAGAAAAAGTAGATTATGAAAGATATAGCATTAAATAAACTTGTCGAAAATGGTTTTGACAATCCAAGGGTCCTTGTTTTGGGAGACTGCATGCTGGATATTTATCTAGATGGGGAATGCAAGCGGCTTGCTCCCGATGTCGCCGTACCCGTGCTCGATGTCCAATCCGTAGAACATTGCCTTGGCGGAGCCGGGAATGTGATCACGAACCTCAGCAATATGGGGGCCGTCGTGTCGGTCGTTAGTCTGTTGGGCGACGATAGCAGTGGACAGACAATAGCACGCAGTGTGCAGCGGCAGGGAATTGACACGGGTGGCCTGCTCTATAATAAAAATTGTCAGACACTAACAAAAACACGATTACGTAGAGATGGACACTGTCTGCTGCGTTATGATATTGGTCAGAAGTATCACTATAGTGTAGCGCTGGCCAACCAGTATCTGACAGCGGTAAAAAAAGCCCTTCAACATGTCGACATTGTTTTTATTGCAGATTATGGAAAAGGTAACATCACGGATGAGCTCATTGTGCTGCTCGCCGAAGAACAGCAGATTGAGCCCAAAATTATTGCCATAGACAGCAAAGATTACGACAAGTATGCATGCCTAAATCCCGACTTAATTAAGCCCAATTATGACGAAGCAAGAAAAATCCTGAGCCAGGAAGAAGAGGATGACCGCCTAACACAAGCATCGAAATGGCCCGAAAGCCTAGCTGCCTTGTCTCAGGCGAACTGGGTGGCACTTACCCTCGATAAAGATGGTGTTATCCTCTTTAAAAAAGGTGGTTCAGCAAAGCACTACCGGGTTCCTGCTTTAAAAGAAGGAAATTTCTCCGGCGCTGGCGACACCTTTCTGACCGTGCTTTGCTTGGCTTACTATAATAAACTTGATGCGGATATTGCGATAGCACTGAGTATAAAGGCAGCACAGATCGGTATACAAAAAAATGGTACAGCACATTGTAGCTGCACGGAATTAGCCCAGCGCCTTACGAACAAAGATGATAAATTAATTACCGACCTGAATCATCTTGAAGCACTATGCGATGGACTTCGGAAAGAAAATAAACTCGTATTCACCAACGGTTGTTTCGATATTTTCCATGCCGGCCATGCCCATTACCTCGGTGCAGCTAAGGCACAGGGTGATATTTTGATTGTCGGCATCAATACAGACGAGAGCATCAGACGTTTAAAAGGAGCAACAAGACCTGTCAATTCGCTTGACGATCGAATTGAAGTATTGCGGGCGCTTGGAGCTGTAGATTATATTGTACCGTTTGGTGATGAATTATCGGACAACCCTATCCCGATCATCGAAAAGGTTAAACCGCATATCTTTGTAAAAGGTGAAGCATACCAAAATAAAGAACTGGCCGAACAAGGGCTACTGCAAATACTAGGGACACAACTCGTGTTTATTCCGCATGTCCATCAGCAGTCGACTACTAAAATCATTCAGCGGGTGAAGGAAAAGGACAATCAACTGTTAAAGAAAATCAGCTAAAATGGGGACTTGGAAAGATTGTAAAAACATGTTGATCATTCGCTTAGACAATATGGGCGATCTGATCATGAGTAATGCAGCGCTTCAGGAAATTAAATCAGCGAATGGAAATTGTAAAATCACATTACTTGCGTCAGAAATGGCTGTTCCCATTATCCCCTACCTAGGCACTGTCGATGACTATATACAATACGATGCCCCTTGGATGAAATTGAGCTCGCATGACACGGTTGCTTCGACTGAAGCATTGATTAAAACCATTAAAAACCGGCAATTTGATAGTTGTATTATCTTCAACGTATACAGCCAAAATCCAATGGCTTCGATCATGTTGGCATATCTAGCGGAAATCCCCTACGAGCGGCTTATATGCGCGAAAATCCCTATACGTTGCTTACCCATTGGATACCAGACAAAGAACCTTTGTTTGAGGTACAGCATCAGATAGCACGTGATCTCGAACTGGTTAGACTGCTTGGCATCAGCCGGTCGATCAATCGATTACCGAGCCTAATTGTACCCCGAGGTCAATTATCGAATTTAATTCCTTTACGTGGGGGGAAACAGATTATTGTCAATTGTGATGTTTCGGAGCAAAAAAGACGAATTCCCCGTGCTGTCGCACAACAATTGACGCGGCAGCTGCTTGATTCAGCATTTCAGGTCATACTTGTTGGCAAGGAATACAACGATTACCTGAGATCATGTTTTTCAGAACTCGAAAGGGAAAATCTGATTAACCTTATTGGAAAGACGACAATTGATGATCTCCTACTCCTCGTAGCACATGCAGATGCTGTGCTCACGGTCAACACGGGCGTTGCTCATATTGCCTGCGCGCTACAAAAACCAACGTTGGTTCTTTACGCTCAGACAAACCCGCAGCATATCCCATGGTCGCAGGATACTGACTTTATCCTTTACCCCGTCGACCCTGCTCTGCGCTCCAAAAATACGATTAACAGCTTTGTCGATAAGCAGAATGGATCATCTAGAATGACACCGTTAAGTGTTGAAAATATCATGGATAAATTGAATTCATTACTTAAGCATTCCTCCCAAAAACAGACAGCGCCGGAAGGACCCGTCTGATCTCGCGTACAATATGCTCTATGGCGATAGGTTTGGTCAGATCAAAAGTGGTATGCAGTGCTGTGTTGAGTGGCCCCCAACGCTCGGGCTCACCATCTAAACTTATGACCACACTTTTTGCTTCTAAGGCAGCGGCAATATGGGATATTCCTGTGCAGTTGCATACAAGTAAAGTCGATTCCTTCAAAAGACAGCCAAGCGTACCCAAATCAAGTCTGGAACAGAGGTTAAGCACAGGTCCTTCAAGTAAGCGCTGCAGTTCATTGACCAAAGATTCTTCAGCACTTACCCCAGTCAGGATAATCTGATATCCCATTTGCTGCATTAAGGTCGCAAGAAATCCGAAGTTTTCAATAGGCCAGCGTCGTTTGGCGTCCCGACTGCCCACATGGATAATAACGAAAGGATAGTTTATTTCAGCTTTTATTTTCCTATAGGCCTCCCAATCCTCGGGAAATAAGGGGAAATACATTGTACGATTTGGAATTTTTAAACCTAGAAATTCCATAAGAGCTAGGTGCCTGTTCACCTCGTGAAGCTTTCCTGGATAAGTCATCCAGTCGGGGTTGTCAATTGAAGCTCTTGGTTGAAATCCTACCAGTCGCTTTGCCGCAAAATTCTGTAAAAAATCATTCACCACAGTTCCATCTCCCTGCATCTGAATCAGAAGGTCAAATTTTTCCGCTTGCATCTGCTTGACGAATCGTTCAAGATTGTCGGGATTATATGCAATTTCGGGAAGCTGCGGATGCCCGGGAAAATCCACATATTCATCGATGCAATCAAAGCGTTCCATCAATGTACGCATATAGGGCAAGCCGATAAAGTAGAGCTTGGCATTGGGATAATGCGACTTCAATGCCCTGACGGCGGGGATGGAACACAGGAGATCGCCCAGCTGAAGGGCCCGAAAAATAGCTATCTTAAACATACCATCGATTTTAAGGATAGACAACCCCCAAAGAAATACGGTTTGATTTATTCCTTTTTATCAATCAAAACGCTTTTCCTACGCTAAATCATATTATTTCAAACCTTCGCAGATTTACATCCGTTCTCTTGAAGTATAGAAAGAACGTAAATAAAATTAGTGATATGGAGAATTTAAAGAATAAGCGGATAGCGATATTGGTCGCGGATGGATTTGAAGAAATTGAACTGACTAGCCCAAAGGAAGCCTTGGAAAATGCAGGCGCCAAAACAGACATTATATCACCGGCTGAAGGAACAGTGCGGGCAAAAAATGGAGATGAATGGTCAAATGACTATCCTGTCGATGTTGCTCTGCAGGAGGCAGAAGAGAATCGATATGACGGATTGCTGCTACCAGGCGGGGTCATCAATCCTGATAAATTGAGGACGAATAAAACGGCTATTGCATTGATCAATGCTTTCTGGGAACGGGATAAACCGATCGCAGCCATTTGCCATGGACCTCAATTACTGATTAACGCGGATCTGGTGCGTGATAAAAAAATAACGTCCGTTGAAGCCATTCAAATGGACCTGATTAATGCAGGCGCATTATGGGAAGACAGCGAAGTGGTGGTTGACGACAAACTTATTACAAGTCGTACGCCAGACGATCTGCCCGCTTTTAATAAAGCCATCATTAAAGCGTTTGCGACAGAAAAAAAGAACAAAGCGTAGTAGTACAGTTTCAATAACGTATAAAATCGGCCAACCTTTAGATCTTGTAACATGTTCAGCATATAAATAACACATAAAACAGTATATTATGAATACAACAAAAAGTTCAAGCCATACGACTGCCAAAGGGCAATCGCAAAGCAGCAACGCTAACAAAGAAAAAAAATCAGCGACAACAACAGGAAAAAGTGCTTCAGCGTCTAAAGGATCGCAAAACGGAAGTTCTGATAAAACCAAAGCTGAACTCTTGGAAATGGCAAAGAAAATGGAGATTACCGGGCGTCACGATATGACGAAAGATGAACTTGCTAAAGCCATTGAGAAGCAGGGCAAAAAATAGAAATGTCATTCACGGACAAGTGCCGATTAGTCCTGAAAATAGATACAGATTTTCAGTTAGAAACTAAGCTTAACAGAAAGACCCGCAATTTTAAATGCGGGTCTTTCTTATTTCTTCCTTTCTTTTGGCCTATCTGTAGGATCATTGGGCATCTCGTTCAACTGATCCACCTGCGGGTCTACTCCGGCCTCGGCATCGCCCTGATCCTTATCGCCTACATCTCGCAGTGTCTCTCCATTTACACCTAACTTGACCTTTTTCTTTTTTTCCATTTCGGTTCCGACGACGCGGTTTTCATTTTTTGTTGCCATATTCCTCTATTTTTTGTTTTTATTGTTTAATCAATGTAAGAGCATGTGATGAAAACCGAAGCTGACAAGACCAGCTGTATTTTTTGTATTCGTTTTCTCGATCAGTTTCTGTCGGTGCCCTTCCACTGTACGTTTGCTCAAAAAAATACGCTCTGCAATTTCGCCGTTGGTGTATCCCTGTGCGATAAGTTCCAAGACATGCAATTCGCGCTCTGAAATATCATATTTTAACAAAACACGATTTAGGTCTGGAGCCCTGTCCGCAAAGTTTTTATAATCGTTAAGGCAGGAAACACTTAAGGAACCACTGATATATTTTTCTCCTTTGGCAACCTGCCGTATACCAAAAAGTACCTCATCACAACTACTATCTTTCACTAAATAGCCATCTGCTCCTGCACGCAATACATCTGCGGCAATGTGTTTGTCATTTTCCATCGTCAAGGCAAGGATTTTTATATCGGGGTATTTCTGTTTAACGAAATCAATGAGAGCTATCCCGCCCATTTCACCCATATTAATATCCGTAAGGATCATATCTGGTGGCTGATCGACATTCAACACATCCAAAGCTGCTTCAGCACTTTCAACATCAGCCAAAACAGTAATGTCATCTTGCGTTTCTAAAATCAGCCGAAAACCACTTCTTACCAAATGATGGTCGTCAACAAGCACTATCTGAATCATAGCTATCTGTTTAATGAACTTATGTACTTCTAGGAACAGCACCCAATTGTAAAAAGTTTTTTACAATTTAATTTATCTAAAAAATAAAGAAAATAAGATTGATTTTCTTTTTCTATCATAATAGCAAATTTAGAAACCGAAACGCTTTTGACTTGAGCTTTGTTCTCCTACTAAGTGCATGCAGGTGGCAGGCCATCATTAAACGATAGATAATATGAAAAACTCAACAAAATTAATTGCCGTCAGTCTATTATGCTTAGCAGCCTATGGATGTAACGGCGCTAAAACTGATGATCAAAAATCACAGGAACTGATGCGTGATTCCGTTCCCAACGATACCACGACGATACAATATCGCGACACCACATCTGCCGAATCCCGTGGAGAAATCCCGCCGACACCACAGCCGGATACAACGACAAAAAAATAAAACGAATGTAACTTGGCTATTGTTCTTGGCTTGATAATAGCATAATTATGAAGTCCTCCCGTCGTGAGATGGCTGGAGATTAGATTTATTGTAGAGAGCTAGACAATGTAAACATTGTCTAGCTTTTTTATTTGGGCACTATTCGAAGGTCAGATTGATTTTCGAAAATCCCAATCCCTGTAAGAGCGGTTTAAAAACGGTGGTTGCATTGGCCTTGGTCCGCTGCAGGATATCCGATTTCTTTACATCATCAGCAACAGCTTTTTCTGCAGCTTTATAAGCTTCATCCACGAGCTCTGCTTCGCGCAAGAAAGCCATTTTCGTATCATAGACTTTGGACGCCTCGTGGTCGATCTTGATGTAACAAATTTCAGGAGCCGGCAATTTGATGGAGACCGAATCCCCCAAAACCGTGATATCTTCCGGACTAAGTTTCGTCAGATTCACACAGCCTACAGCATCTGCTTTCACGATGAGTAATACACTTGCATCCGGTAAAAAAGTGTTCACGTTTTTGTGCTCCACAACATCACTGTAGCGGTATTTAACCAATTCCAGTTTTCCCATGGCTTCAATGCGATCCACCAACAGCTGATGTTTGCTTTCCACTGTCGGTCCGCTGTTATATTTATGATACACAAACCAAGCGCCCACTGCCAAAATGGCTACGATAATTAAAAATTTTAAAAATTTTCCCATAAACTATACTATACAAATTAAAGACCAAGCTGCTCATTTAGGTATTTAACCTGAAAATATTACCTCAATATTATTCTCTAGGTTCACTGAACGGGCATACTTGAAAATTATACCTTTTGATAGACAATTGTTTAGTTAAAAAGTTTAAAAAACATTTGGAACATATGAGCTATAATACTACTTTTGTGACATCAAAATCACGGTAGGTATAGCTCAGTTGGTTAGAGCACTAGATTGTGGTTCTAGGGGTCGTCGGTTCGAGCCCGATTACTTACCCAAAAGGCAGATCAAATGATCTGCCTTTTTTGTTTCTAGTCCCGTCTGTTTGCTCCCGTCTGTTAGGATCAGTTTGGATCATACCGAAAGTTTGGGGGGTAATCATTTTTAAGCATACAATTTCATGGATCATACCGAAAGTTTGGGGGGTAATCATTTTTAAGCATACAATTTCATCACTCTGTACAGGAAGAATGTTGTATCCCTTACTCCACGGAAGACGCTCCTGAAAGCTTTGAGTTTTGCATTGAAGGACTCTGCGGATGCATTGGTGCTTCTATTGTCGAAGTAGTGGAGAATGTATTGATGATGTGCTGCAATGGATCTTGCGACACTCTCGAATGAAGCAATACCCGCGTTCTCAACCTGGTTGTGCCACAGTCCTAACTTTGTGAAAGCAACTTTTTTATCCCTGCATTTATTGAAGATGTCACCTAAGGCAACTCCAAGATCATAAGCCTGTTTTAGCTTGGGAAACCTGATGAACAGCAGTTCTGCACGGCGTTTTTGGCTTTCCGACCATCGACTTGGATGCTTGAACAGGAGGTGTCTCGACCTAGCTAATAGCTGTTTGAGCGTATCACCATTAGGCAACAACTCTGGGTCATATGGGATACCCTGTTTTCGCGATTCCATTATTTTTTTGCTTTCTGCATCTAAGACTTCCCATCGGTATTTGATACGGAGTTCCTGAACAGCATCATAAGCAAGTTTTTGTACATGAAACCGATCGATAACCCTTCTGGCATTTCTGAAACACCTACGGATAGCCTTTGCCATATTGGGGGCCATATCCATCGTTACTTCCCTAACTTTGTTCCTTAGTTTAAGTGGAATGCGCTCTAATACAGCAATAATATCTTCCGCCTTTGTCCCTCTTATGGTAGCCAATATGGTTCCCTTCCTGCCCTTTGCTGATTTACTGCTTACGATCGTGTAAAGTTCACCGTTGCTAAAGCTGGTCTCATCGATGCTCAGGTGTTCCGATATGTTATCAGGAAAAAGGGTCCATTGCTCTGCGTGTGGCTTTTGGTCCCAGTCCTGGAAGTCACTGAGATGGTTCTTGTATTGATCCTGTAGTTGCTTACCGTCCATTTGGAAGAACAGACCTACCAATTGGGCGCTTACAGGATGATTATCCAAATATCTTCTTTAAAAAAAGCCCGAATTCCGTAGTCATTCGAGCACCCTCACGCACCAGATTCCAATCTCTTGTGATGATCTCTCCGGTATCCAGGACCGTCCAGCGACGACGGCGGATATGTAGCGTAACTTTCTGGCCTCGAATGGGAAAGTCTGAAATCTCAGTGGAAGGCATGAAGCCCTTTGACTCCAACTTGCTGTTCTGATAGCCTGTCGGAGCAATATTAAGCTCATCTAAATAAATGTGGAGCTGATTGTCAACCTGATCGACTTCTAAAATCTGAAAGTATTCCAATAGCCCTTCGGTCATCAATAGGGACAGTAATTTACGTTCGGCTTCTTGCAAGGGATATCTGTATTAAGGATGCTAAACTAAGAAATTTTTGACATTCCCCCCAAGAATTCAGCTTGATCCTCGGGATCAGTTTCAAAACCTGTGGACTACGCAAATAATTTGGTCAATCTGAACAGGAAGAAATTGATGTCACCTACACCTCTAAACTGACTTCTGAAAGCTTTTATCTTTGCATTGAAAGATTCTGCTGAAGCATTTGTACTCTTGTTGTCGAAGTAGTTCAATATTTTTTTGTGATGGATATTTATGGTTCTGGAGACGGTGTTGAATGACTTGAAGCCGGCCTGTTCCACTTTATCCGCCCATTTTGCCAACCTTGTAAAGGCGTAGATCTTATCTATGGTGGTGTTGAATATCCAAGAGAGTTCTTGGGATAGCCTGTACGCCTTTTCAATATCGGGATATCGCTCAAAGAGTACAGCAGCCCTTTCTCTTTGCTCGTAAGTCCATTTATGTTCACTTTTATAAAGCAGGTATCGGCTTCTTGCAAGTAACTGTTTGATGGTTTCACTGTTGGATAGGACTTCCGGAAAATAGGTTTCCTTATTCTTTCGTGCTTGGTCAATTGCCTGATTTTCATCGTCAAGGGCCTGCCAGCGGTGCTTTATCCTTATTTCCTGAAGCGCTTCGTTAGCAAGTTGCTGAACATGGAAACGGTCTATTACCTGAACAGCATTGGGAAAGCATCTTTTGGCTATCAATCCCATATTACCGGCTAAATCAAGCGTTATCTCTTGAACTTTATTTCGTAATCTCTGTGGGATCTTTTGAAGGATCGGGATAATGTTCTCTGATTTTGTCCCGTTCAGTATGGCTACAATGGTCCCTTTTTTGCCCCGTGCTTCTTTATTGGTGACAACGGTATAGAGCTCGCCATGGGATAGGCAGGTCTCGTCAATAGAAAGATGGCCGCTGACATTCTGTGGGAAGGTCAATCCATCTCGCGCATTTTCGCGATGCTCCCAATCCTGGAAACCGCTCAGTTTATTGCGGTAGTATCTCCTTAGTTTACTGGCTGATATCCCATAGAATGAACTGATGGTCTGAATGCTATGAGCCTGGTTGTCCGCTGATACCTTTTAAAAAAGCTGCGAAATCCTGTGTGATGCGCGTCCCTTTGGCTACTAGTTCCCAATTTCTGTAGACTACTTTATCGGTATCCTGGTTGAGCCACCTGCGGCGCTTGACATGAAGATAGACCTGCATGCCACGGATAGGAAAATCTTGAAGGGTAACGGGTTCGAAAAACCCCTTGGAAATCAACTTCTGGCCTTGATATTCTTCAGGTGTATTATTGAGTTCCTCCAGAAAGATATCCAGTCTTTTTTCTTCTTTGGAATAGTGGGTCATCTCAAAATAATCGGAAACTCCTTCGGGAATAATTAAGGGCATTAACGCGTTGAAAGATTCGTGCATCTGTATAAATATCAAAGCACAAATATCTAATTATTTTTTATCCCCTCCACAACTTTTGTGCATGATCCTCTGTTAGCGCCACATAAACCCGCCAATACGGAAAAAGCGGAGCAACTTGTTGATCACGGTTAAAGCAGGTTTTTTAATCTTCCATTTTAATCCATCGAATCCTGTGGGAGCCGCGTTGAAATCTTTCACTGTCGCCGCCCCTGTTTTCATATGGATCGGCGCTTCATCCCTTCGAAGTTTCTCCACCACCAGGATGCTATCATAGTAGTGTAGAGAGCCTACCGAACGCGTAAATCCGTTGACCTTCAATCCACGTTGCTCAGAATGGTAAGCATTGATGTAATCAATAAAATTTTTACTATACTCTATAAAAGTACCGTTCCTTTTATGGCCACCACCATAAAATACCTGATAAGATGTATGTAAATCTTCACAAAGGTATACGCCATTGTCTTTCACATGATCAAAAAGCTCCTCAAATGTCACAATCTGTTGTTTCATCGTATGGCCACCATCATCAATCAATATATCGATCGGCGGAATAGACTCTTTTACCTGACGCAGAAACTTTCGGTCGGACTGCGAACCAATAAAGATCTCGACATTTTCTTCTTCGAGTTCCTTACAGTGCGGATTGATGTCAATACCATATATTTTAGCACGATCGCCAAAATAGTTCTTCCACATCTGCAAACTTCCACCCTGAAAAACCCCAACTTCCAACACCACGATCTCTTTGCCTTTGAAACGACTAAAATGTCTGTCGTATATATCGAAATAATGCATCCATTTATTGATTAGCTTCGCATTATTATTTCGGAAATAAGTTTCTAACTCGTTCATGTCCTTCGGTCTATTTAAGGGGTTCTGGTTTTTTATGCGTTGAATTTATTGAAATATAACGAAAAAAGCAACGATATATTTTTCTCCAGTCGAATTTTAAAATTCAATTTTAAAACATTCAAATTATTTTCCTACATTTACATAACTAGTTATATAATTACTTATAATACGATGGAACTATTTGAAAAAACAGGAAAAATAGCCTTAGGTAGCAGATTGCGCTACATGGCTTCCAACATCACAGAAGAAGCCGCCCGGATACACGAGCTTTATCAGATTGAATTTGCACCCAAATGGTTTCCCGTATTCTTTATTTTATCTGAAGGTGATTCCAAGACAATTACTGATATAGCAACAGAGATTGGCCACTCCCAGCCATCGGTCACTAAAATCGTTAAAGAAATGATCGAAGCGGGCCTACTTGAAGATAACCTTCGCTCTATGGATAAACGGAGAAATATGGTTGGATTGAGTAATAAAGGAAAAATGCTATGGGAAAGAATGAAAATTCAATGTATCGATATCGATCGTGCCATTGATGGGATTATCCAGGAAGCTACGCACAATCTATGGGAAGCTTTAGCGGAATGGGAATTTCTCCTTCAACAAAAATCCTTATTAAAACGGGTGCAAGAGCAAAAGAAAATGCGTGAAAGTAAGGATATCAACATTTTGCCGTACAATCCAGCCTACCGCTTAGCATTTAAGTCCTTGAATGAGGAATGGATTTCCACCTATTTTGAATTGGAAGAGGCGGACCATAAAGCACTTGACAACCCTGAGGAGTATATTTTGGCGAAAGGCGGCAAAATTATGGTTGCTCTTTATAATGACAAGCCCGTAGGTGTATGTTCACTTATCAAAATGAATCATCCCGATTTTGACTATGAATTGGCAAAAATGGTGGTTTCCCCAACAGTGCAGGGCAAAAATATAGGCTATCTTTTGGGAAAAGCAATTATTGAAGAAGCAAAGACTCTTGGGGCTTCAAAACTGTTTCTCGAGAGTAACACCATTTTAAAACCTGCGATCAATCTCTATCACAAGTTAGGTTTTCAAAAAATCAATGGCTTTCCAAGTACTTATCAACGCTGTAATATCCAGATGGAACTGGATTTAAAAAAATAGCCCTGAGAAGCAGAAACATACACTGGAATGAGTCAACTCAGATAAACGAATGAATGCTTCCTTTTTTAGGGAAGCATTTTTGTTTAATTAATTTTCAAATAAAAGGTGATACTTTTCGCGAAATTGGTACATGTCTATAAATGATATTGCTATGCAACAATTGATCAATTCAAATCGAACAATAGACCGGCAGTTGCTCTTTATGAACTTGTATAAAAGTACATTTCCTATCGTGGCTAAGTACGTCAGTCGCATGGGCGGTAATTTAGATGAAGCCAAAGATGTATTTCAGGACGCTTTACTGGTGTATTATGAAAAGATACATTTAACAGAAACACCACTAAACAACGCTATTGGTTATTTGTTCGGAACAGCCAAAAATCTATGGCTTAAACGGTATGGTCAATCCAGCCCAAATCTCCCCCTAGATCAAGTGGATATTGCTTTGACAACCGAAGAGTCTCCTTCTAGCGCAAGGCTGTTTCGCTTTTTGGAGATTGCCGGGCGCAAATGTTTAGAACTTTTGAAAAGCTTCTATTATGATCAAATGTCCCTGCAAGAAATTGCAGATGAATATGGCTATTCGGGCGTAAGGAGCGCCACTGTACAGAAATTCAAATGCCTGGAGAAAGTTAGAGAATCCGTTAAAGAAAAATCCCTGGTTTATGATGACTTCATGGAATGAAACCCAGCAGATAGAAGCATATATCTTTGGAATGGCTGAACCAGAAGAAGCGTTGCTTTTTGAAGCGCAATTGGTATTGGACGAAGAATTGGCACACAAGGTTATTGCGCAACAAAAAGCTTATGGAGCTATTCAGCAATTTGGGCGCAAACAATTAAAAACTGAAATTGAAGCCATAACGCAAGCATTATTTACATATCCTGAACATGTCTCTTTCAGAAAAAAAATAATAAAGTTATTTCGCAAATCCTAAATTCTTAACATCATGACGATTGACAAAAATGAGTTCCGCAAATTTGCGGTAGGGCACTGCTATGTCCAAAAAGATCTGGTGGATCATTACATTTGCGGTATCGAGCAATCCCGCATGCCGCTTGCCATGACTCCATATATCACCGAAGAACGCGAATTGCGCGTATCACAGATGGACGTATTTTCCAGATTGATGATTGACCGTATTATCTTTATGGGTGCTGCCGTAGAATCCAACATCGCCAATATCGTACAAGCCCAGCTGCTATTTCTTCAATCTGTTGATCCCAAAAAAGATATACAATTGTATATCAACTCTCCTGGCGGCGAAGTTTATGCTGGATTAGGTATTTATGATACGATGCAATTGATCAGTCCTGATGTTGCAACAATCTGCACCGGTATGGCACTCTCTTTTGGCGCGATATTACTCTGTGGCGGCGCCGCCGGCAAGCGTAGCGCCTTGCAGCACGCACGGGTGATGTTGCATCAACCGCTGGGCGGTGTTCAAGGGCAGGCATCTGACATTGAAATTACAGCCAATCAAGTGTTGAAAATAAAGAAGGAGCTGTACGATATTATTGCCAAACATAGTGGACAAAGCTATCAACGTGTACATGATGTTAGCGACCGGGCTCACTGGATGGTTGCTGCAGAAGCGAAAGAATTTGGAATTATTGACGACGTACTGATCTAAAAACAACCATTAAATTTATTGACAGTTTCGAACGGACTATTGACAGACTATTGTCAATAGTCCGTTTAATTTTGTTATCAATAAATTTAGATCATCATGAAATTAACATCCATTCGGCTGATTGCAAATGACATCCAGCAATCCATCACATTCTATGAAGAAATCCTGGGCCTCACCGCGCAATGGTTTACACCAGATTTCGCTGAAGTTTCCACCAGTTCGATTACCATAGCTATTGGAAGTACGCGTACGATGCAAATGTTTAGCGACAGCCCCACAATATTTGGCAACACGGCCCCCATTATTATTGAATTTTTAGTAGAAAATGTAGATCATGAATATATTCGGATCAAAAATAGTGCTTCAAAAATCGTTCAGAAGCCGACAACAATGCCTTGGGGCAATCGCTCATTGCTTTTTTGTGACCCCGATGGTAACCTGCTTAACTTTTTCACGCCACTGAGCCCTGAGGCCATCAAGAAATTTGGTTTAGACGCTACTAACTAGTCTGCTCATCGCACAAGATACTAACATCGAATATAGTATCTTGTCTTCATTAATTGACATTTAACAGCTATTCAGCTCATGGCCCTCATTAAAGATATATATACACGGGAATTCTATCAGTTTATTGCCGATCAGTTCCACCGCGTTGATAACAATTTTAACAGAGAACAGTTTATCAAACGTGTTTTTGCAGGCAGTTTTCATGAAATGGAATGGAAACAGCGCACAAAACATAGCACAGCGGTCTTGCATGAATTTATGCCGACCTCCTTTCCTGAAGCAGCGGCCTTACTAAGACAAATTGTGGAACATCTCCTAAAAACGAAGCATCCAGGAGGACTTGAATATGTTATTTTTCCAGACTATATCGAAACTTACGGCATCGAAGATTTTGAAACAGCTGTACAGTCATTTGAAATCGTCACGAGATTTATCAGCTGCGAATTTGCCGTTCGTCCATTTATTATCAACTATGGATCTCGAATGATCGCGGAAATGGAAAGGTGGTCCAAAAGTCCACATGCTCAGGTACGACGCCTTGCAAGCGAAGGATCTCGACCCCGACTCCCTTGGGCGATGGCAATTCCATCGTTGAAAAAAGACCCTACTCCTATCCTGTCCATCCTACAAAACCTCCATAATGATTCATCCGAGAGCGTCAGAAGAAGTGTAGCCAACAATCTCAACGATATCGCTAAGGATCATCCCCATCTTGTCTTGGGTATTGCCCAGCAATGGAAAGGTATCAGTAAAAATACAGATGCTATCATCAAACATGGCTGCCGTACCTTACTCAAACAAGGTCATCCAGCAATTCTAAACTTTTATGGACTGGATAGTAGCGATTTCGATGTTACCAATCTCAGTATTCATACACCGGCTGTTAAAGTAGGTGAACATCTTATTTTTTCTTTTGAAATCGAGAATGGAAGCAGCACCGCTAAATCACTACGTCTGGAGTATGGGTTATACTATCAAAAATCAAATGGCCAGCTATCTCGAAAGGTTTTTAAAATTAGTGAACGAATTTATCAGGGAGCTGAGATAAACCGTATCGAGCGAAAGCAATCTTTTAAATTGATTACCACCCGGAAATTCTATGCAGGGAAGCATAAAATCTCCATTATTGTCAATGGGCGAGAAATGGTCCAACAGGAATTTGAGCTATTGCACATTTAATGGGACATAAGAAACAAACGAAGGGCTTTCGTGTTCTACTAGAAACAATAGAATATGCGCTCTCAGTGATCATATCTATCGTTTTATGCCCATTAAAATTAATCACGCCGAACAGCAGAGTATGCATAGTACCAATGAATACATCAGCATTGAAAACTACCTGAAGATGATAGACTATTTTTATTACATGATGCGTCACTACGACGATGAAAAGATTTAACCATGGACAATCTTCGCAATTACATTCACACATTGGTTTATTTTTCAACAAACACATATAAGAAATATGAAAACAGACAATAACGCACTCTTGGAATTCGAAAAATTTATGGCTATCCGATTGAAATCCTCAACAGATTTTGTGGAGGGCCATTTTGACTCTCTTAAAGACATTTCTGTCTCGAATGAGCCGGCAACAATTTTTCCGCCCAATGGAATATACATCTCTGGGGTATCCGAGGTCAATGATTTTAATCAAAAAGGAGCTTCCAATTTCCTTCCGGGTGCAGATAACAAATTTGAAGTGATCCATCAAGATGCATGTGATTCGCTAGCTTACTGGACGGGTATACAACGTTCGACAGTCAACGTAAAAGGGAGAGATACAGCAGTGATTTTCAATCTCAGAATCACCGAAATCTTCAGAAAAGAGCAAGGCAATTGGAAGCTTATGCATCGACATGCCGATAAACTGGCCGAATAATCGAGATGGCTTAGCAAATCGTCAGATAAAACGGCTGTGTGCAGCAAACCACTAGAGACTATTTAAGCTATTGCGCATTGCAGCATTTACCTAATGATAGTTCATTAAATAAACAATGGCGACTATCTAACGTATCCCTTTTGTTACAAAAGCAATTCACACAAACGATTGCATTGAATAATTTTCGTTTAATTTAATTGTATTTATAAAATTAGAGTCAACAATTAAATTTAACTTATGAGATATCCCAAATTTACACTACTGCTTTGTGCAGTATTGGCAAGCTTTCTGTCTTGCAAAAAAAGCGATGTGCAAACCAATTTAGAAGAGAAATTATCGCTCCGTGCTGCATCCCCTGGAGCAAGTGGATACGAAGTTCCCTTAGGTGGTAATGCCTTTGTTACTTCAGCACCTTCCGGTGCAGTTGAAGTCATCAATAGCAATGGCCTGGCAAACTGGACCAATGCCAATAGTGTGATCAGTACCTATGCCAAGGTCCCCCAAGCAGGCGCTTTGCGTGTTAAAATAAGGGCTAAAGTGTTACCTTCAGGCGATAGCAGTACGGTGAAGTTAACGATCAACGGTGTAAGCAAACAAATCAAACTTAAGGGTGGAACCCTACAGGATTACACTGTTGGTACCTATTCGCTAAATGCGGCGGGTTATATAAAAATGGATCTTCAAGGTGTATCCAAGTCAGGTGGTTACTTTGCGGATGTATCCTACTTGATTTTAGATAGTTCGGCAACGAATGGCACAGTAATTTATAGTGACAATAATGTAGATAATACCTACTATTGGTCGCGACGGGGTCCATCCTGCCATTTGAGTTATACCATTCCAACAAATCAGCAAGTTTCCTATTATTATAACGAGGTGAAAGTCCCCGCTGGAGAAGATAAAATAGGATCTTACTTTATGGCAAATGGCTTCGGCCAAGGATATTTCGGAATGCAGGTCAATTCAGCGACAGAGCGCAGAATATTATTTTCTGTTTGGAGTCCATATAGCACCGATAACCCATCACAAATACCTGCAGAGGACCGCATTACATTAAATAGAAAAGGTGCAAATACCACGACAGGAGAGTTCGGTGGCGAAGGTTCTGGCGGACAAAGCTACCTCAAGTTTAATTGGACTGCCGCTACTACCTATAAATTTTTATTAAAGGGAGAACCTGATAATAATGGAAGTACTGATTTTACAGCATGGTTTAATGATCCTTCGACCAATACTTGGATACTCATTGCAAGTTGGAAACGTCCCAAAACAAATACTTATTTAACAGGATTTCATAGCTTCCTCGAAAATTTCAACGCCGACAACGGCTTTCTGGGACGTTCGGCAGAATATAGTAATCAATGGGTTCGAACATCTGCTGGAACTTGGCTGAAAGTCGTGGAAAGTACCTTTACGGTTGATGCAACCTATTCCAATAACCAGCGGATAGACGCCATTGGCGGAATAACCGGGAATAGCTTCTTCCTGAAAAATGGTGGTTTTTTCAATACTGTCGTAAATCCTGGAACGAAATTTACACAAGCAGGTACTGGCACAGCACCTTCAATAAATCTAACAACACTGCCGTAATACGCATGTTTACAGCAAATTATTAGTAGTTTATATTCCATGTAAAGGGGCAATACGTTCAAATGAAGTATTGCCCTTTTAAAAACTTAACCTTGTGATATTTACATAACAATTCGTACCTTTCACTAACACTTTAATAAAATTAGCTAATCCCCCGCCTTGGGCAGGTTGTAAACCCAATGCTTTTCCGAATACCGACGATAGATTCCAGCATCAAGAACGATTAACTTGTTTATGAATATACTATCCAAACCCTTATTTATCCTATTGAGCACCCTGTTGCTAATTAATAGCCTTTCATCAAACGGACAGTATCTTTCACCCATCAATACTGACCATAAACTTAAAAACCAACTCGATACAATTGTAAACTGTTCTGTTGTTGATTATCTTTCCAACAACAATACATTTAGTGTGTCTATTGGGATTTATATTAAAGGGCACAAAACAACCTACACCTACAGTAGAGAAAAGTTACCAAACGCCGATAACTATTACAACATTGGATCGGTGGCGAAAACCTTTGTCGGCGCTCTACTTGCGCAAGCGGTCCTTGATAAGAAAATCAACCTCGATGATGATATCCGTAAATACTTGCCAGGGGTTTATTCCAATTTACAATACCGCGGCCATGGAATCCGCGTTAAGCATCTAGCAAATCATACTTCTGCCCTTCCAAAGACTTTCAGATCGCTACCTACCAAAGTTGTCGATAGTTTAAGGGGGCTCACTATTCCGGAACAGGTAGACTATCTTGGAAAGTACAGTCGTGACAACCTATTGGATGATCTGAGGAAAGTCAAGCCCGACACCGTCCCAGGTACAAAGTTCAGTTACAATAGCACGGCTGTGGTGGTACTTATTGCGCTATTGGAAAGTAGCTATAAAGATTCCTATGAACATCTTATCAGCGCATATCTGAAGGGACACCTCGGTATGCATTATACAGCGCCCTATTTAGATGAGTCACAAATAAACGACGTTGTACAGGGCCATGACAATAAAGGTCAGCCTGTTCCATTTGCGAATTTGAGCGGGTTTTACTTTGGCCCCACAATGAATTCAACGATCAATGATATGTTGATCTACATCGAAGCCAACCTCAAACTAAACGATAGAGCCCTTGGTCTAACACATCAACTGACTTATGGAAAAGACGATGGATTTGGTATGGGGCTCGGTTGGATGATCAATCGTGATGAACGTGGGGTTCGCTATTTCTATCACGATGGAAATACTAAAATAGGCTACAATACCTTATGTGTGCTGTATCCCACAGATGATTATGGTATCGTTATTATGGTCAACGACAACATTGATCAACGCAAGGTCAGTGAACTTGAAAATGACATTAGACATCAGTTATTACTGTATGATCGGCGACAGGTTCAGCCTTCATCTTCAGCAGAAAAGAAGGATTAAAATTAAGTTATCATCACATCTGTCCTAAATAAATTTTAGGATTGGATTTCTGTGGTACAGGCATAGCTTTTTTCATCATTTCGATATTGACCCCTATTTTTCAATCTGCGAAGATCTTTAGCTGTCCCTTTTTTCCTTTTATAGGCGGCCTGAGAAAGGGATCATCTATCCATTGCCAGATGTTTATTTTCACGAAGATATTCATTCTGATGAATGCGACCAGATTGGACAGGTTCCAGTCATATTTGGCCTTTTTTTGTAAGTATTTTAACAGTAATATGCCAATGAGTGAAGTCCAGATCTGGATCATCACTGCATTTTCAGAAGTCCCTATGAATGTCGATACTTTTAAGCGCTGCTTTAGATGCTTGAAGAAGACTTCGATATGCCAGCGTTGTTTATAGATGTTTGCCACCAAAGAAGCCTTCCACTTCGTATTATTGGTCAAAAAGTGGTACTCATTGCCAGTGGTGCTGTCCCAAAAGTGGATCAGGCGTAACGGCTTGCCGTTGTATTTATTGCAGGCAGCACCGGATAGCTCAATGAGCTCATCCTTAAGGATCCCCTTTTCCATGAGTGCTTCACTCTGATAGGACTTGATAACCTTGTACTTCATATTAACTTTACTCCTGGTAACGAAGTAACACCCCCTGCTGTCCAAATCCCCAAGCCAGCTGTAATCCACGTAGCCACGGTCCACTACCACCACGCTTCCCTTGGAAAAACTGTAACTACCGGCTCGCTGGCTCTCATGTACTTTTCCATCGGTAATCTGCATAAAAACAGGTAGGCAGCCATCATAATCCAAGACAGTGTGCAGCTTTACGGCACCTTTGGTGCTGCGAAACTTTGCCCAGTCAAATACAGATAGACATAAGGGGATGATGCTTGCATCCATCAGATATACTTTACGCTTTAGCTGAACAAGATCTTTGCGAAAATGCGTATCCTTTTGCCAAAGCCTTTCCAAAACAGAGAAATAAAGATCTTTGAAAAGTTCATGGGTACGGTGTGTGTTGATATAGGATATATTAGACTTACTTGGAGCTCTTACTACACCTAAGTGGTTCAGATTACCAGTGGTACTGCGTAGACCGTTACTAATATCACGGACCGAATCTGCCGAGGAAAAATGACAGAAAAGCATACTGACTAGATGCGTCCAGCTGTTGATCCCTTTCTGATGTTTGTCACTTTTGTGCTTTGAAACCAAATCTTTGAATAATTCGCGGTCGATAAGAGATAAAATCTGACTAAAAACATTTAAATTTATCATGGCGGTGTGTTATAATTTTGTGATTTAAATATAGCGATCTCGCTATATCAAAACACCGCCATTTTTTAAACGTTTAGGACGCAAGTGATATCATATACACCATCTTTTACTACAGGTAAAACTTTACCTTCCAATAAATGGGCAATCTTCTCTGATCGGGAGGCGAGCCAGGTTATCAACCTATAGACGGAAATTACACCTATAAAAACAACGATCGCATGAAAAATCGGTATATCTTCTTGAAACATTGGATCTCCCGCAGCTGAGCCCAAACTGATAATAATCGCAACCTCAAAAAGCGTTAACTGCCGAACTCCCCTTCTACCCGAGAGCCTTAGAATTATCAATATTAAAAGAAACATTATTACTGTTCTCGCACCTATTTCAACAAGAAAGGAGCTTTCCACCCCATCAGCAAATATTTTTTGTATATCAATCATAACCTTTTAAAAACACAAAATCTTAATGTGGTCCCACCACAGTCAATCCTAAAACATTTCTCCGGTTGCAATAGTTCATCACTCGGCAAAAAACATATATAAATTACATATGTGTCCTAAATAAATTTTAGGATTGGATTTCTGTGGTACAGGCATAGCTTTTTTCATCATTTCAATATTGACCCCTATTTTTCAATCTGCGAAGATCTTTAGCTGTCCCTTTTTTCCTTTTATAGGCGGCCTGAGAAAGGGATCATCTATCCATTGCCAGATGTTTATTTTCACGAAGATATTCATTCTGATGAATGCGACCAGATTGGACAGGTTCCAGTCATATTTGGCCTTTTTTTGTAAGTATTTTAACAGTAATATGCCAATGAGTGAAGTCCAGATCTGGATCATCACTGCATTTTCAGAAGTCCCTATGAATGTCGATACTTTTAAGCGCTGCTTTAGATGCTTGAAGAAGACTTCGATATGCCAGCGTTGTTTATAGATGTTTGCCACCAAAGAAGCCTTCCACTTCGTATTATTGGTCAAAAAGTGGTACTCATTGCCAGTGGTGCTGTCCCAAAAGTGGACTAGGCGTAGCGGCTTGCCGTTGTATTTATTGCAGGCAGCACCGGATAGCTCAATGAGCTCATCCTTAAGGATCCCCTTTTCCATGAGTGCTTCACTCTGATAGGACTTGATAACCTTGTACTTCATATTAACTTTACTCCTGGTAACGAAATAACACCCCCTGCTGTCCAAATCCCCAAGCCAGCTGTAATCCACGTAGCCACGGTCCACTACCACCACGCTTCCCTTGGAAAAACTGTAACTACCGGCTCGCTGGCTCTCATGTACTTTTCCATCGGTAATCTGCATAAAAACAGGTAGGCAGCCATCATAATCCAAGACAGTGTGCAGCTTTACGGCACCTTGGGTGCTGCGAAACTTTGCCCAGTCAAATACAGATAGACATAAGGGGATGATGCTTGCATCCATCAGATATACTTTACGCTTTAGCTGAACAAGATCTTTGCGAAAATGGGTGTCCTTTTGCCAAAGCCTTTCCAAAACAGAGAAATAAAGATCTTTGAAAAGTTCATGGGTACGGTGTGTGTTGATATAGGATATATTAGACTTACTTGGAGCTCTTACTACACCTAAGTGGTTCAGATTACCAGTGGTACTGCGTAGACCGTTACTAATATCACGGACCGAATCTGCCGAGGAAAAATGACAGAAAAGCATACTGACTAGATGCGTCCAGCTGTTGATCCCTTTCTGATGTTTGTCACTTTTGTGCTTTGAAACCAAATCTTTGAATAATTCGCGGTCGATAAGAGATAAAATCTGACTAAAAACATTTAAATTTATCATGGCGGTGTGTTATAATTTTGTGATTTAAATATAGCGATCTCGCTATATCAAAACACCGCCATTTTTTAAACGTTTAGGACGCAAGTGAGTTATCATTAAAAAAATATGTTTTTATTTTTAATTCAATAAAAAATAAAATTAAAATAAGAGAAGTAATAATAAATTCTCCCAAAATATTATTAATTTTCGGAAACTAACCAATGTGGAAATCGGTGAATGTTTATTTTTTTAACTAAAGAAAGGAGGCAAACAAAACAACGACAATGAGAACCGCTTGAAAAACCAAGCACAATTAAATTAATGATTCATTCACAAATCTTAAAAACTAAGTTATGTTAAAATTAACCAGTCGCCGGAACAGACTTTATGCTGTTTTGGCCGTAGTTTCCACATTTTCTATTTTACTTGCCAAAAAACTTCATTAACTCCTGAGAGTCCAGAAGCACAACTGAACAAAAAAGCTGCTGTATCCGCGCAGGCAGGAGCTACAATTGCAACATTAAATTGGGATCAAACCTATCAAAAGATTGATGGATTTGGTGCATTCGGAGGCCGGATTGTTCCATTCTTTGAATCCGCAAAAAGAGATAGTATTCTGGATTATTTATGGGGAGGCAGTGGATTGAAACTGAATATCCTTCGTGGAAAAGTACTTCATACCTATCCTTTTAATCAACAGACCAAGGTCGTTACCATTAAACCGGCAGGAGTTTCGATTGACGTAGACCCCAACAGTGCGACTTATCAGAATTTGACAGCAGATGAAAAAGAACAGCTTGGACAGGTCTGGATCATCAAGAAAGCAAAAGAAAGATTCCAAGTTCCCTTCGTTATGGCAAGTACCTGGACTCAGCCCTTATACATGAAGACCAATACGAGCAGTATTTCCGCGAAATGGTTTAATGGACTTAATTTTAATACTTCTTCAACAGCTTTCGCGCGCTACCTGACTGGATTTGTAAAATCATTTCAAAATGAAGGAATTACAATCAATGCTATCTCTCCTTCAAATGAGCCTGAAAATGTCTTTTCAGACTGGGATGCTTCTTATTGGGACGCTTCGCATTTGGGACAATTTATTACCAACAATCTCCGTCCAGAATTAAACAGCGCTGGTCTACAATCCACCAAGATTATATCTTCCGAAAATGCGGCCTGGGGAACTGCCGATAATTTCCTCTCCGGTATGGACAGAAGCAATGTCGACATCCTTGCGGGGCACGGCTACGTTGAAATAAGTGGCATCATCACTGGTCAACGTGGGTTTAACCAGAGTCCGTCCATGTGGAATTTTAGTATTGGTGGTAAACCAATGTGGGTAACAGAAGCGTCCGATGATGGCGGCAATTATGACAGTGGCATTGAAGGCGGCTTGAAACTGGCCGTTAATATGCACAAACTACTGGCGGATTGTAACGCCAATGCCTATGTGTTTTGGCTAGGGATGCTGGCATTTCAAAATAATGAGGCGCTTATTTGCACAAAGAGTAATGGTTCTTTGGAGTTTCCAAAAACGTATGATGTGATGGGACATTATTCCAGGTTTATCAAAGCAGGTTATATGCGTATCAATGTAGCGGTTCAAAATGGAAATGGCTTATTGATTTCGGCTTACAAAGATCCTCAATCAGGTAAGTTTGCCTTAGTTGTCACCAACACGGGTACTGCAGCTGTTCCATTGGATATCAACCTCACAGGTTTTGCAAGCGGCGCGCTGAACAATTACCAAACCACGGCAAGCAGTTCTGGCCATTGGGGTAACGTCGGAGCTGTAACACCAAACAGCTCAGGTGTCTATTCCTTAACAATACCTGCTAAAAGTATAAGCACTTTAGAAGGCAACAAACTTTAATTTGTTCATCATACTGAGGGAGCTGTCCTCCCTCAGTGTATTGTTCAAAACACATATTCTAGTTCTAAATTTTGTGCCATTGCCTGTTTCCCTTTATCTTGAAAACTTAACTTTCCATAGCATCTGAAGATATGCCTTCGAAAGCATAAAAATTTGAACGACTTCTAAAAATAAGAATTTAAAGAACAAAATCCAGCTGGCTTTCGTTCTTTAAAAAATCAATTCTAAATCATTAGGAGATATAATGTTTAAAAAACAAATTGAAGAACGCACCTGTTCTTTCCGAACTAAAATATATTCCAATATCTTTGCTACCTATATTTTGGAAAAACTACTATGAAATTGCGCTACCTTACGATGCTTACTCTTGGGATATGTACTATCTCTGGATTAAAAGCACAAGAAAAATCAAATCTTATCAAACTAAATCTTTGGCCCCTATCTGTCGGAAATATTGCATTGGAGTATGAAAGATCGCTCAATGAGCACCTATCGATCAATGGAACGATAAGTTATCGTCCAAAAACCAACTTACCCTTTAAATCCCTATGGGAATCTGTTTTTGATGATGATAATAATATTTTGGGTGAAGCTAAATTAGGCGCTTTTTCCATTACCCCCGAAGTACGTTTCTACCTCGGGAATAAAGAAGTGTTAAAAGGATTCTATATCGCGCCCTTTGTCAAATACGCCAATTACAGTGTACACACAAAGATTACCGTCGATGAATCAAATTATCACCGTGAAGTACCTCTATCGGGCAGCTTAGATGCTTTTACCGGTGGGGTAGCTTCGGTAACCTATGGAAACTTGGACAAAACATCTATTTAGACTGGCGCATTGTCGGTCCCGGTTATGGCTTCAACAATGGAAAGTTCGAAGGGAAAACTCCATTAAATGCAGACGAACAACGCGAAGTAAGGAGACAACTGGATGAATTTGATAGTAATCTCATGAAAATCAAAAAAGAAGTAAATGCCGATGGCGTAACACTAAGCACTAGCGGACCGTTTGCCGGTATTCGCACCGCATTATCCATAGGCTACCGGTTTTAATTACAAGATCCTACGTTCCTCGTATCATCTTTTCCAATAAGCGCACAATGGTGCGCTTTTATCCATAGCAATCGCTAAGGATCCTTTGTGCAGTTTTCATTCCAGTTTCGGGAAGAAATAGATCAACTATTTAGTAAATACCCAAGGATTTCTATCTTTGCACAACAAAAAACCAGAATATTTAACTAATTAATAACGATTATTTCGTCGCGAGGTTGGTAGCAGACTGGTTTAAACCTAATTTGATTATGTACGCCAATTTTCAAAGTCAGCTAAAGTCTACAACTAAAACCGCCATTATCTTGGTGAGCACTATTAAGGAATAACATCCCTATCGCTAGTTTTTTAAATTAGATTATGCTCACGGGCATACTTAAGCATTTATCCTATGGTTTGACATTCTGCTTTTGCCATCATCTTCCTGCGATGTGCAACAACTCTGTGTGGGCTCAAAAAGGTTTAAAAAGCAAATAAAAGACCGTTTATTATCCTATAAAAAAGCAATGGAGCGAGACCTGAGCTATTGACCTCTTCTTGCTCCATTGTTTTCTTTAAATGATGCTGGATTTTATACAGTTATTCGATCCCGGATTCTGGTAGTTTCAGCAATCAAATCCACTTAGTCTTCTATCCGCTATTTAGAATGGCCCTTGGGAGGTGTTTCCAGAATTTTAATAAAATGTGCCTAATTTTATCTTTAATATCATTTTCTCCAAATACTCTTGCTACCTTTGTTCTTCAAATTAAATTAACATGCCAAAAGAGACAAGAACAGGGCTTTATCAGGGAATCATCGAAAAAGATGACAACGGGAATTACTTTTGTGGTCCCTACCTACTGGATTATCAGACCGTAGAAACTTACTATAAATTGGGCGATCGCGTTAGTATCAAAACCATTATCAAAAATACAAGCCGCAAGAGTATGGAAGCTTATCCGCAAAAATCAGTTAAATTTTCCTATGCGTCAGAGGATCATGGAAATGATTAAAACCCATTTAGATTGAACAATATAAATAACAAGGCCAGTTCTACAGAAATGGCCTTGTTATTTTCAAGATTGTTTTTGACGCGAGGCGAAAAACAAAGCCTCTGATTTTTGGTAAATCAAGAGGCTTCAACATAATCAAATGGATCGATTACTTTATAAAATAGGTATATTTTTTTTCAGCATAAAGAATGTACATTCAATAACTTATCTAAATGATGCATCTAAAATTCATTTTCCATAAAAGCTATTCTAAATTCACATTCTTTTTGAGCGATTCAACCCGTCGTCGCTACCATTTAGTGTAAGTGCCATTACTGATTTACGCTTCAAATATAAAAAACTAGTTTAATAGCGTCCGAGCGGAGATAATTGCTTGTGTCTAATTTTCGTTGAAATAGCGATTCAGTACGATGAAATTAAAGAGCGAAGTAAGGCGATATATCTCGATAATAAAATTATATTTGCAAAAAAACAATTAACCAAGCAATGAATAATAAATGTCTTAATTGCAATTGTGCGATAGAAACCAATTTTTGCGGCTATTGTGGACAAAAAGCTGCAACGCACAGAACACGATATTAATGCCGTAATCAATACCATTGGATTACGCAATCTAAATTATATTGGAATTAATATATAAGTATACACGAATCACTAGCCAATAAGGTCTTATGCTACAAAAACGATCAAGTTTTTTTCTACAATTTGGTATTCTATTAAATTTAATTACATGTAATTTTTGTTTTGCACAAAGACACAAATACGATAATAGACGAATAGATAGTGCAACATTTGTTGAAACTAGAACAATATTAAGCCAGTTAAGCACGGATCAATATGAGAAAAGGATATTCACCAATGAGTTCGTTACAATACCTTACCGGCTTCTCTTACCAAAAAATTTCAATTCAAAAAGAAAATATCCTGTTGTCATTACATTTCATAATTCATCTAGAATGGGTAGTGACAATGAAAACCAATTAGAGCATTTGGCAAGAACCTGGATTAGAGAAGATATTTATACAAGGTTCAACTGTTTCGTTGTTGCCCCACAGTTTGAAAAGCGTTCATCAATCTACGAATTGAATAAGAATGGTATACTTGAGGCAAGACCTTCAAGAGATGCACGGCAAATTTTAGAATTGATAGAAAATATTGAAGACGAGTTTAAAAATATCGATAAAAATCGAATTTATCTCGTCGGTTATTCTATGGGAGCGTCAACAGCACAAAACCTCATGAGCCTGGCCCCAGAAAAATTCGCAGCAATGATTTCTATCGCCGCTGTACCAGATCTATCTAATATCAACGCACTTGTTCATAAAAACATTTGGCTTATCCATGGTCGAAAAGATATAGAGAACCCTTATATTGGAAGCGAAGATTTGTACAAAAAGCTGCACGGAAATCGTAAACTCAATTTCACAACTTTTAAAAATTTACAGCATAATAATATTGTCATTCCGTTTCTACTAACGGACGAGCTCCAAAAATGGTTATTCACTAAGCATAATTAACTTAATTGGACTAGTACCGAGTCTTCAGGGCAATAGGTTGTAATTCCTCATTCGGTATCTGAGGAACATATACGGTCTGTCCTCCCCTTTCGTCGATCAACAAGGCCAATAAACTACTGATGTCGTCGATCGTGTCCAATCCTATAGGGCTGTCTACTATCGCTATATCCCGATCCGAAAGAATCTTTACGGCCTGATGGAAGCTTTCTTGAACCACTAAGATATCCCCGCGGCCGTCCTGGCAGGCGCGATAGATTTCTTGAAGATCAGTGATCACTAAGCCCTTGCCCACAGCTGCTTCCAATTCTTTAAAGTAGTCCTCATTTTTTCGTACAAGCTCCTGTTTCATAAAATTCCAAGAACGGCTCTCCAACTGATGTGTTTCAATGTTGTTATAATCAATAGGCAGGTATCCGTAATAGACCGAGGGGCGATCTGCAACCTGTAAGAGCTTGCTATAGTTATCTTCTGTACAGAAAACGAGCGTGACAATCCTCTCTCCACCAATAAATCGTAAAAGGGCTTTATCAACCCGATTAAGATATTCCCTGAGAAGATCATCAAGATGTTTGGCATCACTGCTCTTATCCGGAAAAGTATTATGGAATTGATTTTCGGGAATCGGGAACTCTTCGCTACTGATATCCTCAACAATACGACCATTGGTGGCTCGAAAAAGGTGGACACCGCTTTGCGAAAGGAGCATCACAAGATAACTGGTTTGACGGCCAATCTCCTTCACCAACGGGCGTACTGCAAATGTATTGCTGATATGGACTCCTTCTTGGTTTGTCTCCCAAGAGGACTTGAAAACTTCACTGATGGTATCAGAAACGAAAATATGAAGACTTTCAAGATTATAATTGATATCGAGCTCTTGATCTATTTTTTCCAATTTTTCGATCAGACCAGCAATATCTTTCTGATCATGTTTATCCAACAACCTATCAATCGCTTCTCTTTTAAAATTTTTGATTTTTATGCGATCACTGAGATTATCAGGATGTGTTCGATGGGTATTAACAGAAATGGTGACACATAATTCATCCTGAACCCGAATAAGCGTTTGCAAAAGTTGTTTTTCGAACATTACCATAAAGAAATACGTTAAGAAATAAATACAGTTATATGTAACAACAATTGCAGGAAGCTTCTTGTTTGGATAAAATTGAAGTGAAACAGTTTCCGAGAACTTATCTTCAAAAAATAATACATCCCCCTGACAGTTATGCTAGGTAAAAAAGCATCTACATGAAAAATATTTTTATCGCGGAGTGACAGGTTGTGTCGATCTCCAACACTCCTGTAGATACGATAAAACTGCCATTGAAGAAGTTGATTTTGATATTCTGATTGACTTTACCACAGCGTTTATCGCAAAGGAAAATGTTCTCTTTCGAGGAATAAAAGCTAGACAATTGAAGCCTAGCTTTTATTTATAGTTGTCGAAACAGTTAATTTAAGCGGTAAACTTTGAGCTGTTTTTGCAGCTTTTTACGTACCATGTGAATTCTGGTCTTTATAGTGCCTTCTGGCATATTAAAATAGGAAGCGATTTCATGGTATTTATAACCATCTAAAAATAAACGGAAAATTTCATAATTTTCGGGCGTAAGACTGGTCATCGCTTTTTCGATGTCTTCGGCCATAAATTTATTGATCCCTTTATTAAGTTCAGACGTATTGGTACTTTCTAAGGCAATATAATTATCCTGAATTTCCGTCACCCGCTTGGCTTTTCTATACTTATTAATATACGTATGCTTCATAATCACATATAGCCAGCTCATTAACTTCGGATGCTGCACAAAGTTGTCTATGGACTTCAATGCCCTTATCCAGGTTTCTTGGATCAAATCTTCCTTTTCATCCGGATCAGCTGTAAATTTAGCAGCAAAATGATTAAGCAAACTTCTTTTTTCGTTGATGAGTACATTTAAATTGTAGTTGTTCATAACTTATCCTCTTTCTTTTTTCAACTGATTGTTTAAAATGGTTTTACATGAACAGAGGTAACAAGAAGGATGCTAGATTTGAAGTTCCATTTGCGCCAAAAAATAAATAGCAGCGTTGAGGGTAGAAATACGTTTTCCTATTTTATAAAGCTAATTAAGCAAAGTTTAATAGCTTTTTGACATTTATTTTAAATAATGATCAAAAAATAAGCAACTAATAAAAAAAGATAATAAGGTATCACTTGCGTCCTAAACGTTTAAAAAGTGGCGGTGTTTGGATATAGCAAAGTTGCTATATTTAAATTGCAAAATTATAACACACCGCCATGATAAATTTAAATGTTTTTAGTCAGATTTTATCTCTTATTGACCGTGAATTATTCAGGGATTTGGTTGCAAAGCACAAAAGTGATAAACACCAGAAAGGGATCAACAGCTGGACGCATCTAGTCAGTATGCTTTTCTGTCATTTTTCCTCGGCAGATTCGGTCCGGGATATTAGTAACGGTCTGCGCAGTACAACTGGTAACCTGAACCACTTAGGAGTAATAAGAGCTCCAAGTAAGTCTAATATATCCTATATCAACATACACCGTACGCATGAACTTTTCAAAGATCTTTATTTCTCTGTTTTGGAAAGGCTTTGGCAAAAGGATACGCATTTTCGCAAAGAGCTTGTTCAGCTAAAGCGTAAAGTATATCTGATGGATGCAAGCATCATCCCCTTATGTCTATCTGTATTTGACTGGGCAAAGTTTCGCAGCACCAAAGGTGCCGTAAAGCTGCACACTGTCTTGGATTATGATGGCTGCCTACCTGTTTTTATGCAGATTACCGATGGAAAAGTACATGAGAGCCAGCGAGCCGGTAGTTACAGTTTTTCCAAGGGAAGCGTGGTGGTAGTGGACCGTGGCTACGTGGATTACAGCTGGCTTGGGGATTTGGACAGCAGGGGGTGTTACTTCGTTACCAGGAGTAAAGTTAATATGAAGTACAAGGTTATCAAGTCCTATCAGAGTGAAGCACTCATGGAAAAGGGGATCCTTAAGGATGAGCTCATTGAGCTATCCGGTGCTGCCTGCAATAAATACAACGGCAAGCCGCTACGCCTAGTTCACTTTTGGGACAGCACCACTGGCAATGAGTACCACTTTTTGACCAATAATACGAAGTGGAAGGCTTCTTTGGTGGCAAACATCTACAAACAACGCTGGCATATCGAAGTCTTCTTCAAGCATCTAAAGCAGCGCTTAAAAGTATCGACATTCATAGGGACTTCTGAAAATGCAGTGATGATCCAGATCTGGACTTCACTCATTGGCATATTACTGTTAAAATACTTACAAAAAAAGGCCAAATATGACTGGAACCTGTCCAATCTGGTCGCATTCATCAGAATGAATATCTTCGTGAAAATAAACATCTGGCAATGGATAGATGATCCCTTTCTCAGGCCGCCTATAAAAGGAAAAAAGGGACAGCTAAAGATCTTCGCAGATTGAAAAATAGGGGTCAATATCGAAATGATGAAAAAAGCTATGCCTGTACAACAGAAATCCAATCCTAAAATTTATTTAGGACAGATGTGATAAGGTATTTATTTACTGCTGAAATGTTAGAAATACGTTTATTCTGCGTTTTAGCATTTTATATTCAAATGAACATTGTATATAGTTGTTGAGAAAACGGAACATCCTATTGATCGAAATACGATATAAAAGCAAACTATCACTCTTCGAATGCTGTTCTAATAAAAAAATCAAATTATGGGAAATCTATTGTACATCATCGCCGTTATATTGGTCATCATTTGGGCGATAAGTTTTTTTGGAGGTTATGCTACGGGGAATATCATCCACGTGTTATTGGTCATTGCCATTATTGTCGTTTTATTACGTGTCATTCGTGGTGCTGCTTAAACTGAACTCAAAAGATGAAACAAAGCCGAACATAAATTACGTTCGGCTTCGTTTGTTTTGAAGATTTACAAACTCGCTATTGATTCCATGGCAAAAAGAATAGTGTGATATTGTCGCTAAGTCTATGTTCTTCATTTGTAACTGAGGTAAGAATAATACCTTGACATTTTAATTAAGCTTTTCAAAACATCGAATGAGCGCAAACGTTTCGGTTCCCAGTTTTGTTCAAATTAAAAAGGAACGCCAGGAAGCATTTTTGCCGATCCCATTTAACGCTTTTTACGATATAAACTGAACCACTATGACACAAAACTCAGAAATCATGATTCATGCTGCCCGACTGGGCAATCTCGAAGTCTTACGTGAATTGATCAATCAGAATACCGATGTAAATACACGGGATGGCAAAGGCTATACCCCATTGATCATTGCCTGTTATAACAATAAGTTGGCTGCAGCCCAATTACTATTGGAAGCTGGTGCCGATGTAAATGCACAGGATAACGGTGGAAACACAGCCCTGATGGGTGTTGCTTTTAAAGGTTATCATGATATTGCCAAATTATTAATCGGTTATGGCGCAAATTTAAACCTGCAACATGGGAACGGTGGCACCGCGCTGATGTTTGCAGCCATGTTTGGTAGAAATGAGGTACTTAAGCTTTTACTTGACAATGGTGCAAATACCAGGCTACTCGATACCCGTGGCTTGTCGGTGTTAGACCTCGCCGCGCAACAGGGAAATGATACCGCCCTCACACTGCTACAGCATTAGTATTTATTTAAATAGGATGGTCCATAAATATGCCCCAAATAGTATAAAACTTTTTGGGGCATATTTCTACATTGGATATTATTTAGATACTACGCAGGCACTTTGCGCGATTTTTCCCGCTCCCAAAACCGGTGTTGGGCAATTGCTTTAATGAATTTATCCACTAAGGACTTCGGATCCTGATCAACTATGATTCCGTCATCAAGTACAGTCTCCGCTGAAAACTCTTGGTATACCTTGCTAAAAAAATAGGTCGCTTCCAAAACCGGACTTGCCTCGACATCCGCGGCAATTGCTTTACAGTGTTTAAATGCTTCATTTAGAAAATGGACAGCATCGGCATTGGACTGCAGTGTAGCTACGCTATCCTTTCCTCCGGGTATATATATGGCGTCATACAGCACCGATGCTCCCGTTAAAAAGCTTTCTTCAACAGGGATCTTCTTGTTGTCCGTGCCCGTAACCTCCCCGAGCTTAGGTGCAATAACATGGACAATTCCACCCGCAGCCCGGATCGCATCTGCCACGGCCTGAAATGATTTCGTATCTACTCCATCGGCAGCAAGCACGGCGATCTTTCGACTCTTGATCGTATCTTTTATCGTATTTTGCATACTTAAAGCCGCCGATTTTTTTAATTGCTCCTTGACTTGAATAGGCTCATAATCGGAAGGATCGGCATCTGCTGGGATGCTTTTATTAATCGGCTTTTCAACTTCTTTTTGCACCTGTAATCCCAAGGCAAACGCAACTTCAGCTGCCAGCCCCTGATCGACCAGCGACAGTATACCGATCATGCGCTGCCTTACCGAAACGGCCTTCACTTTACCCAGCTCAAAACTGAACGCATCTACAAGATGATTTTTTTCCGGCTCAGACTGACTATTATAAAACAGCCTTGCTTGACTAAAATGGTCGCGGAAACTATCGCTCCTAGCCCGCACTTTTCTGGCATCAATACGCTCTTGATAGCTTTTAAAACCACCATCTGCCTCGCCTACCTGCGCAGGATCATTATTCCCCAATGAATTTGGTCCATAGCTCGTCTTACCTCGATCAATCCTTTGCCGCATAAATCCGTCACGCTGATTGTTGTGCGAAGGACAGATGGGCCTATTAATCGGAATTTCATGAAAATTAGGTCCACCTAAACGAATAAGTTGGGTATCTGTGTAAGAGAACAATCGCCCTTGCAACAACGGATCATTTGTAAAATCAATTCCTGGCACAATATTGCCAATATGAAAGGCAACCTGCTCCGTTTCGGCAAAGAAATTATCGGGATTTCGATTTAAAGTCATTTTTCCAATAGGCTGAACAGGCACCAACTCCTCAGGAACAATCTTCGTTGAATCTAGCAGGTCGAAGTCATACTTAAATTCGTCAGATTCGGGAATGACCTGTATGCCGAGTTCCCATTCTGGAAATGCACCGTTTTCAATGGCGTCCCAGAGATCCCTTCGATGAAAATCGGGGTCTTTACCGGATATATTTTGAGCTTCATCCCATGCGACTGAATGAACTCCAAGCAGTGGTTTCCAATGAAACTTAACAAAGTGCGATTCGCCATTGGAATTGATCAACCGAAAAGTATGAACACCAAATCCCTCCATCATGCGGTAGCTTCGCGGTATTGCTCGATCACTCATCAGCCACATGATCATGTGTGTCGACTCAGGCATTAAAGAAATGAAGTCCCAAAATGTATCATGGGCAGAAGCCGCCTGTGGAATTTCATTGTCGGGTTCGGGCTTGACAGCGTGAACAAGATCGGGGAACTTCATTGCATCCTGAATAAAGAATACAGGCATATTATTACCCACCAGATCGAAATTACCTTCTTGTGTATAAAATTTGACAGCAAAACCACGAACGTCGCGGGCAAGATCCGTCGACCCCCTCGAACCAGCAACCGTAGAGAAACGCACAAACACTGGGGTTTCAGTTTCGATATCATTAAGAAAACCCGCTTTTGTCCATTCAGCTAAAGGCTTGTATAGTTTGAATACGCCATGCGCGCCCGAACCTCTTGCGTGTACAACACGTTCGGGAATGCGCTCGTGGTCAAAATGTGTGATCTTTTCTCGGAGAATAAAATCTTCCAAAAGCGTAGCGCCCCGATCTCCAGCACGCAGCGAATTTTGGTCATCATTGATCTTGACTCCCTGATCAGTGGTCATTTGCTGTCCTGTGGCGTCCGCCGTATGTGGTCTTAGGGCGTTGACCTTTTTATTTTCCACTGGATCAACTTGTTCAGTCTTCAATTCTTTTTTTTTCATTATAATCGATTTTTGGGTTTAAACATCGTTTGTCGTATAAACTTTGAAGAAAATTCAGCTATAACTTTTGCATATCCATCTGGACGGGCAATATTCACCATTTCATATAGGAACTTTTCCAATCGACTAATCGTTTGTTTTAATTCTAAAAGTGTTCTTAAATTTTCTCTCCAAGAAGATCGGATGGCCCATTAATAAGGGAAAGTATAGACTGGATGAACCTTGTTTAAAGTAGGTACGGCGGATAGCAACTCTACCGCTGTTAAAGGTTGCTGCTACGTTCAAACAAAAAAAGGAGCTTTAGGGCTCCTTTTTTTGTTTGAAGAATTTTTATATGTCTATCAGACTTTAAATGTTATACAAAAAGTTGTACCTATATTAAGCTCGCTATCGACGGTGACTTTTGCCTCGAGACGATCTACGATGCGTTTTACAATAGAGAGCCCAATTCCCGAACCTTCAAATCCCTGCGAGTTCGGCAAGCGTTTAAAAATATCGAATATATTACTATCATCCTTAATATCCATTCCGATACCATTGTCTTTAATATAGTAGTTAACGAAATGTCCCTGCTTTTCACTATATACCTCGACTCTCGGGCGATCTTTTTTACTGCTATATTTTATGGCATTGCTGATCAGATTTAAGAACAACTGGTATAACAGTGTTCTTTCCCCTAAAATCGGCAAAGTTTCTCCCAAAACAAACTCAAGATGGGCGCTTTCAAACTGCTGCTTACAGCTTTCGAGAATGTTAAGAATTTTATTCCGTGGATCGATCAGTTCCGTTTTGAAGGCAACATAATTCGATTGCGTTAGCTGATACACCTTGTCCATCATTTCAGTGATCAGCGCGGTAGCATCCATAATATTTAGTGCCATTTTGCGTAACATATCCTTCGGAAGATCATCTTTCATCAACATCATCTGGGCAGCAAGCTTTATCGATGAAAGTGGATTTTTAAGATCATGGGTTAATGTATAGCCAAATGTATCCAAGGCATTGTTGGACCTGACAAGTTCTTTATTGAGCTGAGCAATCTCTCCGCCGCGCTGGGCAATAGCTTGTTGGGTTATTTGTGCGACTTTCTCCATAAAAGAAAGCTCGGCACGTTTCCACTGGATAGACTTGCCTTTCATCTTTTCACGCCAAGCTTCAAAAGATGTCCGTGGAGATGGAAATTCAACTTTCTTTTCAGGATCGTAATGATATATTTTTTCGGGTTTTCCAGCCCATACATCTTCGTAAACATGTTCTCTGCGGAATAAATAGATGTGCCATTTATTGCTGGGAAGGATATTTATCCGCAAAATGCCAGGCAATATAACCGGTTGCGGGGGGGGGCACTGTCACCATAGACAAAGTTTGATGTAAAAAATAAATCATTTTGCCCTTCTTCTTCTATAAAGCGATCGATCTCACGCAACTGCAATTCAGTGGGTACATCGCCCCAACTTTTAGAACCCCGGTCGTGCTTGATCATTAGTCCATCTGCGCCCGCAATTTCTAGAATTTGTGGTGCAAAGCGTTCAAGCACAATTCCAATATCGCTATTAACTAATAACTCAGACTTCAGATCACGTTCCATAACACCCATAATGGTTTGTGCTACCAGGTTTTCTTTTTGATGTTCTGAAAGATAGTAGTTTATAGCGTATTGCGTTAAAAAAGCGCATAAATGACGTTGGGCGAGATCAACATTCAAAGGCTCGCTATTCTGGCACGCCACCAAGCCCCAAAGTTTTCCTTCGATAACGATAGAAAAACTGGCACTGGCCCGTGCTCCTGCGTTTTTAAGATATTGTAAATGTACTGGAGATAATGCTCTGAGGCTACAGCGTGTCAAGTCTACCTCAGCAGCCTCCAAACCCTGTATAGCAATAGTCGGACCATCAACATCAGCTACGTGGCGCGCAAGAAACTTCACATAGAGTTCTCGTGCTTGTGCCGGAATATCAAATTCCGGATACCGGTACCCCATCAATGGGGTCATTCCATCTGCGATGGACTCTGCAATGACCTGTCCGCTATTGTCCTCCTCGAAACGGTATACCATAACTCGGTCAAAACCAATAATCTGACGGATCAGTACAGTCAATGATTGCCAAGCATTGCCATGACGTTCTTCAAGGTACTTCGCATAATAAAATAATCGCGTCGCTTTTAAATGATTTTCATTACAGATTTCTATTTCAAGGTATGTCCGCTCGTCGTACTGGTAAATACTCAGGTAATAGTCTACATTTTTAATGCGGATACGCTCCACAAAACGTGTAAAGATCTCTCCTCTAATTTGCGTTTCAATCTCTTTAAGATTCAACTCCTTTTCGGACGATAGCAATGGTAATAGCTGAGCAATAGAGCGTCCGAGGTTTTCCTTCATGGGAATATCAAGAACGATAGTTAAGTTTTCACTTGCGGCAATACATCCGCTCTCATCAAAAATACAAAGGAAACCGAAAGACTGGATCTTACCGCATAGGTGGATTTTCTCTTCGTGACACTCCAGTTGACGCATAGTTTGCTAGTTTTTAATCATTTAATTCGCTAATAATAGGAAATTCTCGAAAGAGATAATTTGCCATACATTATAAATCTAGCACCCCTCTTCAAACATGTCATATCTTAGGCTAAGATAAAAAAAAATTGCGACGAATAACAGATCAAACGTTTGTTTAAAATTTATTCTGAATAGCTGGTCGTTCAAACCACTGGTATTCAAAACCATAAGCAATTGTTCCTTTTAAAAATAAAAAAGCTAGGTTGGAAAGGACCTAGCTTTTAAAACTTTCTTCACGACTGGACAAGCCGTATTTAAATAAGGAACAATACTTTTAACGAAGTTGTTTGAATAATTTGTTTTTATCTTTTAATAGCTTTCATTCCTGAAGATCAACTCACTTAAATCTTTCCAAAACGATCTATTTCGAAGTGTAAGCATACCCTGACCATGGTAATAAGGAACAGTCCTGCACTGCAACAGCGTCAGTCTCTGCCAAAAGGTCGGCGTCCGGTACACTGGTATCAAATGACAAGGTCCATTGCACAGCTGCTGGTAGATTGACATGTTGTAAATGAGCTGAAAAGTTCATCAGGATAATCATTTGCCTCTCCTTTTGTTCCACATAGATACTAAGTACCTTCTTATCACAGAGGCACTCAGTCCTGATATCACTTCGTTGCATATTTTTTAACAACGGATTGCTTTTCCGAAATGCGATCATCGATTTATAATAGGACAACTGTTGCTGATATGGTTGCCTGTTCAATTCGTCCCAATCCAACACAGCTTGCCTAAATATTGTTTCATCCTGTGGATCGGGAACCTCGTGATCTGTGAGAAAATCTTCAAACTCCCGCTTGCGGCCCTCCCGCACCAGCTCTACCAGCTCTGGATCACTGTGACTGATAAAATACGGAAAAGGTCGCACTGTCCCCCATTCTTCGCCCATAAATAGTAGCGGAAGATAGGGCGACATGAATACAGCAAAAGTCATAAGACGTGTTATTTCTCTGGCGTAAAGCGAGGCCGCACGATCACCCAGCATCCTATTGCCGACCTGATCATGATTCTGACTGAAAACAATGAAGCGATCGCCCGGAATACCCGCCGTATCTGTTCCAAAAAATTTCTCGCGATGGAAAGAATAGTTCCCATCAAAAACATAGGCCTTCTCGTAGGCTTTTGCCAGATCTTCCACGCCATTAAACTCCCGATAATAGCCCTTTTTTGGTTCGCCTACGGCTACGCGTAAGGCATGGTGAAACTCATCTAGCCACTGCGCATCCATCGCAAAACCATTTTTTGCCAAGGGGTCTAAAAATCTTCTGTCGTTAAGATCGCACTCAACAAAGAGATATCGATTTTTCCCTGTTTTAGCGATCACATTATCCGTTTCCGCACGGATTTCCTGAAGGATGTGAATTGGACTGAAATCCTTGATCGCATGTACTGCATCCATGCGCAGCGCATCAATGTGAAAGTCTTCAAACCACATCCGTACATTGTTGACTACCAAATCCCGCTGTCCGTGACAGAAACGGTCGTCATAATTGAGTGCATCGCCCCAGGGCGTTCGATATTTCTCAGTGAAATAAGGACCATGCTGCGCAAAATAGTTTCCTTCGGGGCCCACATGATTATAGACCACATCGAGAATTACAGCTATACCAGCCTCATGACAGGCATTAACTAGCCGTTGCAATTCGGAAGCGCCACCATAAGAATGCTGTACCGCGAATGGAAATACGCCATCATAACCCCAATTTCTCTCTCCGGGAAATTGAGCGATCGGCATGATTTCGATAGCAGTTATTCCCAAATTTTTCAGATAAGGAATCTTTTTGATAACTCCATCAAAGTCATGGGACGACGAGAATGTACCGACATGAAGCTCATAGATGATAAAATCTGATTGTTGCGGCGGCTGATAGTCTTGATCGGTCCATGAAAAAGCGAGGTCTACAGCTTGAGACGGTCCATGAACACCTTCCGGTTGTGAACGAGAAAGCGGATCAGGAAATTCGTTGTCGTCTACCCGTATTCTATACAAATCGCCCGCACGGATTAGATCACTTTCGGCATACCAATAACCGTAGGCTTGCTGCTCTAGCGGTATTTCGACACCCATATTATAAAGCATGCAATAGACATTCTTTGCATTTGGCGCCCATACGCGAATCTCCCATAGCGCACCATTGTATTGAACTCCTAATTGTCTAATTCCTGTTTTGCTCATAATCCAGTGGTCGCTCTATTGTGATTGAAATAAAAGAATCGAGCGCGAGGGAACTAAAACCGTATCCCCAGCTGGAAACTCCCCAAAATCACCTATCCTATCGCTATTCGTATCTATGATCTTATTCCAGGAAGCCCCATAGATTTCACTAGGGAGTTTATAGGCGACATCTTCCCAATGGGCATTAAATAAAAGGTAAAAATTGGCATCCACTATTTTATTACCAGCGGTGTCTACTGATCGAATTCCCTGACCATTGAGAAATACAGCAAGGGAACGGGCATAATCCTCCTGCCAATGATGATCATCCATCTCAGATGCGTCTGGGAGAAACCATACGATATCCTCGACACCCGTACCACGAATGGGTATACCTTGAAACCATTTACGACGGCAGAATACAGGATGTTCACGGCGAAAATGAATTAATTTTTTAGTAAAATCCAATAAAGTTCCATCCACGCTGGTCCAGTCCAGCCAAGAGATCTCATTGTCCTGGCAATACGCATTATTGTTGCCTTGCTGTGTTCTGCCCAGTTCATCGCCAGCGACGAGCATAGGCACACCTTGCGACAGGAACAAGGTCACCAGCATATTTCGTTTTTGTTTTTGTCTTAGGCTATTAACTGTAGCATCCTCTGTAGGTCCTTCGACCCCGCAGTTCCAGGAGCGATTGTGACTTTCACCATCTTGATTATCCTCGCCATTGGCTTCGTTGTGCTTATCGTTATACGATACAAGGTCATGAAGTGTAAATCCATCGTGTGCAGTAATAAAATTAATGCTGGCGGAGGGTGTTCGATTATCTCCCCTATATAAATCGGAGGATCCTGTAAGGCGATTGGCAAATTCAGCAATCATGCTATCTGCCCCGATCCAATAATCTCGGATACAATCACGGTATTTTCCATTCCATTCGGCCCAGCCAGCAGGAAATTCGCCAACTTGGTAGCCCCCTTCTCCGATATCCCAAGGCTCTGCAATGAGTTTGACCTGTGAAATCACCGGATCTTGATGAATAACGTCAAAGAATGAACTTAATTTATCGACCTCGTGTAACTCCCGTGCCAATGCTGATGCCAAATCAAAGCGGAACCCGTCAACATGCATTTCTTCAACCCAATAGCGCAGACTGTCCATAATCAGACGTAATACATTGGGTTGACGTGTATTTAAGGTATTGCCAGTTCCGGTAAAATCCATATAATACCTTTGGTCTTCCGCCAAGCGATAATAAGAAGCGTTATCAATTCCTCTAAAAGACAGTGTTGGCCCCATTTCGTTACCTTCGCCGGTATGGTTGTAGACAACATCGAGGATCACTTCGATACCGGCATCATGTAAGGCCTTGACCATTTTTTTAAATTCCATAACCTGCTCGCCATGTGTACCTGAAGCGGAATAGCGCACATCGGGAGCAAAAAAACCGATGCTATTGTATCCCCAGTAGTTAGTGAGTCCTTTGTCCTTTAAATGACGGTCAGTCAAAAAATGATGGATCGGCAACAATTCGACGGCAGTAATACCCAGTTCTTTCAGGTAATTTATAGCAACAGGATGTGCCAAAGCAGCATAGGTTCCTCTTATTTCTTCGGGAATGTCAGGATGTGTCGCTGTAAAACCTTTTACGTGGGTTTCGTAAATCACACTCTGATGCATCGGTACCCGCGGCGGACTGTCGTTCCCCCAATCAAATTTGTTATCAATAACAACAGCTTTGGGAACAAAAGGAGCGCTGTCTGTTGTATCTAAACTCATATCATCGTCTCCAATAGTGTATGCAAATAGCGCATCATCCCATTGTACAGTACCTGATATTGCTTTTGCATACGGATCAATCAACAATTTATGGGGGTTAAAACGGTGTCCTTGCGATGGATCGTGCGGACCATATACCCGATAGCCGTAGCGTTGTCCTGGCTTAATTCCCGAGAGATAGATATGCCACACTTGGTGCGTCTTCTCGGTTATTTTAAATTTTGTGACTTCCTCCTCATCGGAACTAGTATAGAGGCAAAGTTCAACAGCTTCAGCATGTTCGGAGAAAAGGGCAAAGTTAACCCCTTCCCCATCGTAAGTAGCTCCTAATGGATAAGGGCTTCCGGTATAAATTTTTGTTTCCATCTGTATGTTTAACGGTTGTATAATTTCGTGTAGTAAGCTAATTTCTCCTGGTGGTTTGCTGCAAATGCCCCTTTTTGCATACGCCATACCCAATTGCCAGCTGTGCTGGCGGGACGGTTCATGCGGCAAGATCCATCAAGATTCAGGATATCTTGCATCGCGATAATAACGCTGTCTGCAACGGATGCGTGGAGTGAACGTATGAGGACATCATTTAGATTTGTATTTTCAACGATTTGCCCATAGTAATTATTGATCCTTTCTTTGCCCGCTCCATCGAGATCTTGATTAAACCAAGACAGCGAAGTATTATTGTCGTGGGTGCCCGTATAGGCGACAGTATTGCGGTTATATTGATGCGGGATATGAGGTGAATGGGGCATATCGTTGCCAAAAGCAAATTGTAATACGGCCATTCCCGGAAAATTATATTCATTACGTAGCTGATATACCTTAGCGTCTATGTCACCAAGATCTTCGGCGATAAAAGGCATATGATCCAACGAAGTTTTCACATGATCAAAAAAATCCGATCCAGGCCCTACAACCCAGCTTCCATTTTTTGCGGAAGTTTCTTCATGGGGCACTTCCCAATAGGAAGAAAATGCTCGGAAATGGTCAAGCCGTAACGTATCGAATAGCGTACAGTTATGTGACAAACGTTCCACCCACCATTGATAACCATCTTTTTGAAGTGAGCTCCAATTATAGGTTGGCATACCCCATAATTGACCGTCGGCGTTGAAGTAATCGGGTGGTACCCCCGCAACATGATTTATAGTACCGTCTGCTTTTAATGAAAAGTACTGCGGATTGACCCACACATCGGCAGAATCATAGGCAACATAAAATGGGATATCGCCTATAAACCTAATCCCATAATCACGCGCATAGTTTCTTAACGCACTCCATTGCCTAAAAAATAGGAACTGAAACCATTTTTCCTGTTGCAATTCATCTGCAAATCGAGTGGCGAAATCTTCCAGCGCTGCGCTATCGCGAAGCTTATAAAGCGCTGGCCATTGATACCATGGACGATCGTCATGTCTATTTTTCAAAACTTTGAAGAGTGCATAATCATCAAGCCAGGAAGATTCGCGGTCTACAAACTCGGAAAATTCTTGCGTAGGCTGCGCTGGAAGACGATGGAATGCCTTTTCAAGGAGCCGATATTTTGAGCTGTTTATTTCCGCGAAATCTATTGTTTGCAAGCCCTTCTTTTTCAAGGTCTTCAATTCATCCTTATTCAGCAAGCCAAATTTTAATAATTCCTTTAAATCGATGAGTAAGGGATTTCCAGCCCTGCTGCTTAAGGTGCTATAAGGCGAATAACATTGTGCTAAGTCTGTAGGCCCCAATGGAAGGATCTGCTACCAGCTTTGGCCTCCACGTTGGAGCTGTTTAACAAAACGGCGAGCTTCATTCCCGAGATCTCCGATCCCATAAGGTGACGGTAATGAGCTTATATGCAACAATACACCGGAACTCCTTTTCTGAGTGGAATCTTTATATTTTAAGATCGCCATGGGAAGATCCTTAAAAATAGCATTGATAGGAATTTCTGTGCCTTCGCCACTGCTATCCATCAAAACATGCTGCCAAGTCACTGAACGATGAGTTAAAAGCTGAACTTTTGTATCGGACCAATCAAATGAACAGGGCACAAATTTTGCGATTTTACCAATAGCGGCAAGATGTAGCGGTAAAATCACCACTAACCACTCATCCCCTGACCTACGTGCGAAAGCCAATATATGTTTCAGATATCGACCAGTCACCTTCAGTGGAATATAGCTGCTATCCGGTGCAAGTGTATGATCGTCCTTTCTCAGTTTCACCAATTCCTTTACCAACCAAAGTTTTATTCTTCCATCGTGTCTATTTCGCCATAAAAATGGAATTCGCTCTTCTTTGGCTGTCTCTTCGATAGTGTCGAGGAGACCTTTATTTAATTCATAAGCTATAGGTCGTCGGTTGTCGGGATCAACAAAGCTATAGTTCCAAAGTTCTGATCCCTGATAGATATCGGGTATACCAGGACAAGTAAACTTTAAAATTTGCTGAATAAGTGAATTCAATATCCCATAATCAGCGACTGCCTCAATAAATTGATAAAAGCTCGTAAAAAAAGGACGGTCTTTGTCCAGCAAAAAAGAAGCGAAGTCCCGAACTGAAGCTTCATAAACTAAATTTGGATTCTCCCAGCTTGAGCGTTCTTTACCTTCGCGAAGGTATTTCACCAAGTAGTCCAAGAAACGTTTTTCAAATGCTGCACATGCCTTCGCATCCTGTTTCTCCATTGGATAAGAGGAGACCAAAGACTGGTAGATGAAATATTCATCATTTGGGTGCGGAATGTCCTTTCGATATTCATTCCAGACCACATCCTGCCAAATGCGCAGTTGTTTTACCCACTTTTGCGCCATAGCAGTCAGGACCAAAAGGCGGCTCCGTGAATCCTCCCCCCGCTTGGTGTCGTGTGTTGAACTGGCGTTGATTGACAGTGGCCAATCTTTTTGCCGATCCTGCATAAATCGGTGAAATTGCTTGATACTAAGCCCTAAATTCTGTGGATGGTCACCCACTTCATTATGTCCAATAAACCGGTTGTAGGTGTACATCAAGGTATCTTCTACCCCTTTTGCCATTACTGGCCCAGTCAATTGCATGCAGCGGAGAAAGAAATCGGCCAAAGCAGTTTGGTTCGGCGATTGATAAGCTACCTGCGCTTGCTGAAACTGATTTCGAAATTGATCGACCAGCTCTTGGTCGAGCTCGGGGTTCTTCATCAACTTTTCAAAAAGTGAAGACACAAGTTCGAAGTTCGTTATTGACAATGGAAAGCAATCATCATAAAGCCGATAGACCGGAAAAAGTGCAATAAAGGACTTTAAAATGTCCTTTAGCGCATCCCGCTTCTCTTGGTCAACAACACCCAGAAGTGATGCTAACGATTTGGCAAGATTGTCGAGCTCTCCCTGCATCTGATCTGTAAGAATCTTACATTTTTTTGCATATTGATCTTTTTTAATTGATAAGCTTTCGCCAGTAACTTTGCGATAATAGTTATTCAATATTTTCTTTCCCGACTGGCAGGAACATACATTATTACAAACTGATAAAAAATCATAGCCCGTTGTTCCCTGTATAGGCCAGTCGACCGGGAGATTCTCTCCTTTCTCCAGTATCTTTTCAGCGACGATATACGTTTTCGGACCGATATATTTTCTCAAATTGTAGAGGTAGGCTGTGGGATTATAAAGTCCATCGATATGATCAATGCGGAGTCCATCAATCAGCCCCTCGTCAACGAGTGTTTTGATTAGCTCATGAGACTGCTTGAATACTTCTTCGTCCTGCACATTTAAACAAATTAGTTCGTTGACCGTAAAAAAACGTCTATAATTTATTCGTTGATGTGTATGCCACCAAGGACAAAGCTCATAATTCTGACTAGTTACCAATTCAAGAATACGATCGGGATCCGCATTAAAGCGTTGCAGCGTAGACGTAAGTATCTCGCCTGAGAGACCTTTAAAGATGTGTATTCGCAACTGCTTCCACTCTTCGTTATCTCCATTGGCTTGAGCGGTATTTATCTGAACCAAAAGGCCGCTAAAATCGGCTTGTGTGTCCCGTAAATAATCGCCCAATATAAAGCCATAAGATTCTGGTGAAATTGGATAAACATTTCCTTGATAAGAAAGTCGAAGACTATCATCGGAAGAAACGACTGTAATTTCATTGTCTGATATTGCTTCATCCAAAGTCTTTGCTAATATAGGTACCATTAATTTTCCCTGCTCAAATAAATTAGAACTATAGCAGGTATCAAAAAAACGGCTAAATGTTGATGACTGTCCAAATTCCAGCAAATCCATGAGCCATTCGTTCGCTGGATGAAATGCCATGTGATTTGGAACGATATCCTGAATCCATTTGATATTGGATTCTCTTAATTGTTTCTTAATAGCCCTGAGCTCGTCGAGTGTACCTAATTCTGGATTTATCTGATGCATATTAACACCGTCATAGCCATGGACACTCCCCGGCGTTGATTGTAAAATAGGTGCAGCATAAATCGTATCTATACCTAGATTAAGCAGGTAAGGAATTATGGCTTTAAAATCAGCAAAGTTAAACGCTTTATGAAATTGAATTCTGTAGGTTGTATTTGGCTTATTAATGGATACATTTCTATTCGTCTGCATAGTGCTGGATTTCATTTTAGTTCAGAACGCTAGCCAGCCATTTTAGTTCAATCGTTTTTCAAAAAAGGGAAGTTGAAATGAGATGGAAGGGGGTTGAAAATAATAAGGCAAAAAAATAATTTAAAATTAAAACGAATCTTTCTGAGCTGCGTTCTACCTGTACTTCTTCAATAATTGCACACTTGCGTCCTAAACGTTTAAAAAGTGGCGGTGTTTGGATATAGCAAAGTTGCTATATTTAAATTGCAAAATTATAACACACCGCCATGATAAATTTAAATGTTTTTAGTCAGATTTTATCTCTTATCGACCGCGAATTATTCAAAGATTTGGTTTCAAAGCACAAAAGTGACAAACATCAGAAAGGGATCAACAGCTGGACGCATCTAGTCAGTATGCTTTTCTGTCATTTTTCCTCGGCAGATTCGGTTCGTGATATTAGTAACGGTCTACGCAGTACCACTGGTAATCTGAACCACTTAGGTGTAGTAAGAGCTCCAAGTAAGTCTAATATATCCTATATCAACACACACCGTACCCATGAACTTTTCAAAGATCTTTACTATTCTGTTTTGGATAGGCTTTGGCAAAAGGACACCCATTTTCGCAAAGATCTTGTTCAGCTAAAGCGTAAAGTATATCTGATGGATGCAAGCATCATCCCCTTATGTCTATCTGTATTTGACTGGGCAAAGTTTCGCAGCACCAAAGGTGCCGTAAAGCTGCACACTGTCTTGGATTATGATGGCTGCCTACCTGTTTTTATGCAGATTACCGATGGAAAAGTACATGAGAGCCAGCGAGCCGGTAGTTACAGTTTTTCCAAGGGAAGCGTGGTGGTAGTGGACCGTGGCTACGTGGATTACAGCTGGCTTGGGGATTTGGACAGCAGGGGGTGTTACTTCGTTACCAGGAGTAAAGTTAATATGAAGTACAAGGTTATCAAGTCCTATCAGAGTGAAGCACTCATGGAAAAGGGGATCCTTAAGGATGAGCTCATTGAGCTATCCGGTGCTGCCTGCAATAAATACAACGGCAAGCCGCTACGCCTAGTCCACTTTTGGGACAGCACCACTGGCAATGAGTACCACTTTTTGACCAATAATACGAAGTGGAAGGCTTCTTTGGTGGCAAACATCTATAAACAACGCTGGCATATCGAAGTCTTCTTCAAGCATCTAAAGCAGCGCTTAAAAGTATCGACATTCATAGGGACTTCTGAAAATGCAGTGATGATCCAGATCTGGACTTCACTCATTGGCATATTACTGTTAAAATACTTACAAAAAAAGGCCAAATATGACTGGAACCTGTCCAATCTGGTCGCATTCATCAGAATGAATATCTTCGTGAAAATAAACATCTGGCAATGGATAGATGATCCCTTTTTCAGGCCGCCTATAAAAGGAAAAAAGGGACAGCTAAAGATCTTCGCAGATTGAAAAATAGGGGTCAATATCGAAATGATGAAAAAAGCTATGCTTGTACCACAGAAATCGAATCCTAAAATTTATTTAGGACACATATGATAATTGCAGTTTAAATTATTATAATATGAAAAAAATAGGAATTACGTTTTCCGCTTTTGATCTGCTTCATGCAGGTCACATTAAGATGCTCGAAGATGCCAAAGAACAGTGCGACTTTCTGATTTGCGGTCTGCAGACAGATCCAACTCTGGATCGTCCAGAAAAAAACAAGCCGACACAATCGGTATTTGAACGCTATATGCAATTAAAGGCATGTAAACATGTGGATATGATTATCCCTTACGCTACTGAGCAGGACCTCGAAGACGTTTTACGTTCATACAAAATACATGTTCGCATTTTGGGTGATGAATATATGGATAAGGCATTTACAGGCAGACAGTATTGCGAAGAAAAAGGGATACGACTTTATTTCAATAGACGGGAAAACAGGTTCTCGAGTTCGTCTTTGCGGAGAATAATTGCATCGAAGGAAAACACTAGTAAGGGCGCCGTGGTCAGTATAAACGATGGGGCTAATTACGCGTTAAAGCGCATAAACGCATAAACTAATAGTAAAAATATGATTATAGGTATTATTTTCGGCGTATTTGACATGTTGCATGTAGGCCATATCGTTGCGCTACAGGAAGCGAAGAGTCAGTGTGATTATCTCATTGTGGGACTTAAAACTGATTCAAATGTACAGGAAGCTGATGGCCATGACACGGCTCAGACCATGGTCGAAAGATTCATCAAATTGGAAGGCTGTCAGTTTGTTGATTAAATCATCCCTTTTGAATCGGATCACGACATTACAGATATGCTTCAGTCACTACCTGTCCACAAATTCTTTATAGGGGAAGACTATAAGATGGTTGATTTTTCAGGCAGAGATTATTGTATTTCAGAGGGAACTGAAATTTGTTATACCAAGAACAAAAACCGATTTTCAAGTCAGTCGCTTCGAAAAATTGTGAGTGAAAAAGAAATTGAGAAGGCGGAAAGGAGTTTTGGCGCAAGTTTAAAATGCCATTCCGCAAATATTATTTCAACTACACCCCAATAAAGGAGCAATGAAATATAGATACTGCAGGCTTGTAAACAACAACAATATCGTTCGTTATGGAAAAAATCAATATCGGTATTATTACGAGTTTGAGAAAGCAGTTGTTTGCCTATCGCATCCTTTTTTCTGAACATATACAAAGTCCCGCAAGGGTTGTCCTGGAAGCAGCATCTCTTGAATCTATTAGCAGCAATTCTCTCATTCATGAAAAGCCTGAATTGCTGCTGCTCGATTATCGTTTGGTATTTAAAGATACCGCCCTTTTCTTTTCGCTTCTAAATAATCGCTATCCAAACCTGATCGTTATTGTTCTTGTGGATCAAACTCAGCTAAAAGAAGCGAAGCGATGTCAACGGTTTGTTGATGCCTATGTAGCCCCAAACATAGAGATTCTCCAGCTTTTTACACAGATTAGGGATCTAACAGTACGCTCTCCCTTCATGAACGCACATTAGTATAACAAGTGATGGCTCCGTTTTTTAATGAAACTACCTGAGATAAGCGTATAAATAACGTGTACTTTGGGGCATTACCGAGAAAATTCCAATCGCAAAAATTTAATACGGTTTTAAATCCTTAGCTGATTATGTTGGCGCGACTCACACAGCGAATATAACATACTGATAATGAGCAGTCATAACCAATATTAAGTAGTCGTTCCTTAACAAAACCCACTATTTAATTTATTTTTAAAAACAGGATTAGAAAACAGCATAATTTGTATCTTATAAAATAAGAAAATAATTTTCTGTTTCAGTAGTTCCATCATTTTCTTCATGTTCCAAGCGGTTGCAGCTAGTAATGCATTGATTTGTGGTCCCGTTTCTCCCATGAAGTAATTTTTTGCCAGCCTAAAATCGGTTTTTAAATGTCCGATGATAGGTTCTATTGCCGCTCTGGTTCTAAATTTTTTGCGCTTTGTCTGCTTTTGATAAGCAGTGTCTTTTTTTCTTGGAGTGCTTGGGATGGAGATTTTCACGCCCTTTATTTCTGATTTTCCTCTGCCACCTCTATCGTAAAGGAGTTCTTTTGGGAGCTTTTGACCACCGGTTTCCATCTGTTCCAAAAGTGGTTCTATGGTGTGACCATCGTAAGGAGTTTGCAAAAATGCTTTAATCCCGAGAATGATTTTCTTGCCTTTGTTGGCGGTGGTTATCAAACCTACCTTATTCCCAAATTCATACTGGCTATGCGCTTTTCCTTTGGCAATACATCGGGTAAAAGGCTTGTGAATGCTGTAAATTTTATCGGCATCGTTTCTTTTTTGTGTGACAACCTTGGTGTACAATGTCATTAAATCTTTATAAAATTCTTGCTGTTCTGAATTAAAATTCCGTTGCAATTCACGAATCAGTCTCATGGCGATGGTTTTGAGCTGTCTTTGAGATTTCCTTGCCGCTTTTGCCCGCTTGGGATGTTTTCCGTTGTAGGTGTTGCGCACCATTTGTTTGCTGACTTTTGTGTAGCGTTGTCTTTGTTTTATGCCTTCATTTCCGGCTATTTTGTTGCAATAATCAATCACTTTTTTGCACAATTTTGCATCGGTAGGAAAAGAGGTATTATTCTCCTGAACGGTAGTATCGGACAAAACAAAATTTGAGGTGTTCGTCTTGGCATCGTGCATTCTTACGCTGTAGGCAAAGATTTTTTCGATACCTTTTTCGCCAATTCTTTTTCGGAAATGAACAAAATTACTCGGGTCACAAGGAAATTCGTGTTCAAAGAAAACCCTGCCACAAAAATGCTGCATATAAGGATTCATGATCCAGGCTTTTTCCAACGTCTCATCGCCCAAATTATACAAATGTTTCAGTAGCAAACAACCCACCATAAACCGAATCGGATGGCTCGGATTGCCCACTTTGGAATACAAGGGCGAAAATTCTTTCTCAAAATAATTCCAATCTATTTTTTCTGAAAGTAGAACAAGTTCATGCTCGTGGTCAATAAAATCCACCAACATTGGGCGAAATAATTCTGGCTTCTTTTCTGGATTTTTCCCCAACATATTTGCAAGGTTTTAAAGCTCTAAGATACAAATTCTTGCAATAAAAAACAAGCTATTTTAAATCCAAAATACTAATAATCAGTAAATTATAGGTGGTTTAAGGAGAGACTAATTAAGAGCGTAGGTCATGATATGTAATAACATCTTTTTCTTTTCCTTAATAACCAGTCTGCTGTTGATATCGTGTAATCATCAAACTCCTCAGAAAAAAGCTTCCCATCATATGGAGGAGGCCGAACATAAAGCAGCGGCAGCCAGTGAACAGGCTATAGCGAGAGCTGAAGCTGCGGCAGCAAAGAATACCGAAGCAGTCATTTATGCAAATATAGCTGCTGCTAACGAGGCTGTTGCTGGGATTCCAGCTCCAGCGTTGTCCAATAAGGAAGCTGAAAGGATATACAACAAACTCGGCAAAATCATTGTCGATCGAATCAATGCAAAGACAGCAGTAGAAGCGATGGAGAAAGAACAAGCCATCGCTCGAATTAAAAAAGATGTTTTGGAAAATTTAAGGAATGGCAAAATTACCCAAGCTGATCATGACGGTATAATGGGCTATTTAGAAGATAGCATCAAAGCCGCCAAGTCAGTTATGTAAGGCGCAATCAGCGAGACAAAACGACAAACTTATGATAAATTCAATCGAACAATCGTGTATAGAAGCCTGTTGGCAATGTGTTACTGCTTGCCATACCTGTGCGAATGCTTGCACAAAAGAAAGTGACCTTCAAGCCATGGCAAAATGTATTGCATTGGATATGGAATGCGCAGTCGTTTGTAAAGCAGTGGCCGAACTTCTTGCTATGGAAAGTTACTATAGCCGACGACTTATCAAGACTTGCGCTGAATTATGTACACTCTGTGCAGAGGAGTGCTTTATGCATCCCCATGAACATTGCCAGCACTGTGCTAAATTATGTGAACTTTGCGCAATTGCGTGCAACAAACTAACTGCATAAAATATAGTGGTGTAGATTTCAAATTTCCTGATGGGGCCATCAGGAAATTTTTAATTCAAAATACCTCTTTCAAATGCAAATTTGACCAAATGAGCTGTATTTTTTACGCCCGCTTTATCGATTAAGTTTTGACGGTGTCCTTCAACTGTACGCTTGCTTAAAAATATCTTATCGGCAATTTCAATATTCGTGTATCCTTCTGCAATTAATTTGAGTACTTCAAGCTCTCTATCGGAGATATCAAAATCTGTCTGTAGTTCTCCTGATACCTGTGCATAGCTTTGTCCAGAGCGAACTTGGTCCAATAGTATCATTGCGATTTCCTCGCTCATGTATCGTCCCCCATTTGCGATATGATTTAATCCAAAAAGCAATTCGTTATAGCCAACGTTTTTAACCAAATATCCTGCAAGACCAGATTCAAATGCTTCAACAACGTAATTGATCTGATTCAACATGGACAGTATTACTACTTTAATGGACGGATAATGTTTTTTTAATTCATGTAATAGTTCAATACCATCCATTTCCTCCATGCTGATGTCTGTTAAGACAATATCAGGAACAGGATTAGAATTTAAGAACTGAAGAGCCTCCTTTCCATTCGACGCCTCTCCAACAACTTCAAATCCATCTTGCGATTCTAATAGTAATTTTATTCCGTTACGTACAACCATGTGGTCTTCAACCAATAGGATTTTTATCATTATTCTTTTTTTAAATAGTTAATATAAGTAAAATACCTGTTGCCGGCGTATGATTCATAATCCGTGCATTATAGAGTTCAGCAATCTTCATCAAACGCATTGGACTATGTTCATGTTTTATTGTTGACAGCGATTTCTCCTGGCTAAAAAAAGGTGACACTTTAATTAAAATCTCAAATTCAATCACCTGCACCGAAACTGAAATAGCCTGTGAAGGAATCTCATCATTTAAATACTGGAATATAGCCGTAAGTAACTTAAACAGCTGAACTTGTGCCCCATGATGCAATTCTCTTAAATGCGGATCTAGCAAGGTGTCAATTGTAAAACCCGATCGTTTTCTATAACTCGCCACAGCCTCATCAACTGCATGAAAAATGCCAAGATCATTCAGTATCGGATTGTAGAGCAATACAGCTTTATTACGAATCTCCATAACCAACGTGTTTAATGAATCACGTAAGCAGCGTAATTCTTCAAAATCACCATAGCGATTTGTAAAATTCTGAAGAGATATACGCATTCCGTAAAGTTCCTGAGCCAATTCATCGCGGAAATACCGTCCTATTTTTCCAATATCATCTTGTTGATTCCTAATAATCGATTTATAAAAGTCTTCTTGACTACCATCCCATACCTGCTTTAATTCCGAAGGCTCTTTGAGGCTCTCCAATCGTTCCATGGGCTCTTCTGATAGCTCAAAATATAGTTTTTTGTTTTCGTCCCCCATATTGTTTTTCATTACATGTCATAACTAATAACCATTTAAACGTATCAACAGTTTTAAATATTCACATCTATTTAATCATCAAAAATGTACTTATTAAAACACTACGTATAAATACGTCCGACAAAAAGAAAAAAGGGGGAAATGAGACAGGAAAACACTTGTTATTAATGCAGAATAACGCTTAGCATCAGCCTGATAGCTGAATAGTTATTCTGGATAAAGCATTGACTAACTGATTGTTAAAATAAAACAAGTAATAAATCGGCTTGATCCATTCAGCGTCAACGCATTTCCTCTTAATTATTTTCTAGCACCTTAATTGTAGTGATATAGCCAAGATAGACACTTAAAACTTGATAATATGGAAAATTTAACAATCGATCAACTGTTTAAGGAAAAAAGACCTACATTAAAATATTTGGCAGCGCAATTTACAAACGATCCAGATGAACGAGAAGATCTGGTTCAGGAGACCATGGTAAGGTCATTGGGATCTATTGAAAAATTCCTGAAGCATCCAAAGTTGATGTCTTGGCTCTATATCATCATGAAAAATACATATATTAACCAATATACTCGAAATAAACGATTGGAGAATTACCGCAATGAATATGTAAGTATAGGTTATCATAATGAAATAACAACCAATCGCGGTGAAAATAATTTTATAGCCTCTGATATACAACACGCACTCAATAGTTTATCAAAAGATTACTATAACGCCTTTGCAATGTTTTTGGAAGGATTTAAATATTATGAAATTGCAGAGCATCTGCAAATCCCGGAGGGTACGGTCAAAACACGTATACATATGGCCAGGAAAGCACTGCAAAAACAGCTAAAGATTTATTCAAAAAGTATTGATTAAAAAATGGTCTCTTTTCAAGATAAAAAAGCAGGTAATTACCTGCTTTTTTATCTTATTTCCCATTACTTAGACCTGCCTATGCTTCAACTGCATTTTACCCTAGCGGATATCCTAGTTATTCATTATATTTAGATATTTAGGGAACAACTTATTGATTTAATAGATTGAACATCAAAAATTATGAAAAAACAGATAATCACTTTATTTTTTATATGTTTGAGTGGCATTATGGTAGTATTGTCCTGTGATCGGGCAGCAAAAGAAGGTGAAAATAGAATTCGTGTCAGTGGTGAAGGAAAGATTAGGATAATGCCCGATCAAGTCACTTTGACAATCAATACGGCATTCACAAAACCAAGGATGGTAGACGCTGTTAGAGAGACTCAAGCAACTGTCGATACGGTCATTGCATTGCTCCAAAAATACGGCAATAAAAAGGAAGACATTAAAACAAGCAGCGTATCAGCAAATAAGGATTATCAATACATCGGAAATACCAATAAATTTATTGGGTATCAAGCACAACAAACAATCGATTTTGTTTTACATGATTTATCGAAATTTACAGAATTAACAGGCAAGTTGTTAGAGACCAAAATAAGCGGAATAGGCTCCATCTCATTCGATCATTCCAAAGCAGACAGTATTTTAAGAGAAGCGGATCTTATTGCTTATGATGATGCATTAAAATCTGCAAAAAAACTTGCATCTCGGGCAGATGTCGAAATTGGCAAACTGCTGTTTTTGTCGAACGACGGAAGCGCATCCAACCAATCGACGCAGTTTAGAACAGGGATGGCGTTAGAAACATTCAACAAGGGTTATGGCGGCGAAGGATTTAAAGTAGCCCCCGAAGTTTTAGAATTTAAAAGGACAATATATACGGAATTTGAAATTAGATAGCTCAAAAATTGGGATTAAGAATCTACGCCAATTAGACATTCTGGTAAGATCGTACTTACGGATAAAACTTGCTTAGAATTAGCATACGGCTAAGTTAAATACCATGATTCATCGCGGTGTTTTTTTCGTATATTTCCTCTATAAATTAACTATAATACAGTCCCCTTGCGCATTGGGTTTTGCGATTTTCCTCTTCGAGTTTGGTCAGCCGTAAGGCTGGCATTAACTCATGCTTGTGTACTTATAGCCTTTTATAGGCATTTGCATTGGCCAATTTAAAAACGGGGTCTTTTAGCCACCATAAAGATACCCGGCCTTTACGCAAAAAATTGTTATGGTTTAAGTTTCGCTATGCGTTCCATTTCTTTTTGGTGATACCGTATCCTGGCATCTAGTTTGGCTGGTTCGTAGATCACCTGTAGTGCCGGATTATAAGGGGTTAAGTCTTTTAGGATATTCCATACAACAACGGATATTTTTCGTGCGATAGCGATCAGGGCCTTTTTCGAGGATTTTCTTATACTTAGACGGTTGAATTTGTCTTTAAAATAGGAGCCTTTACAGCGGCTTGCCGCCCAGGCAACCTGTACCAGTATTGGCTTGAGATATCTGTTTCCTTTAGTGATTGCTGTACTTTTATATTTCCCTGCGCTTTCATCATTCTTTGGTCGTAATCCGACCCATCCGCTCAGTTTACCGCTGTTTTCAAAAACTTTCATGTCTGCGCCGGTCTCGGCGATGATCACAGCGGAACTGATACGGCTAACGCCGGGAATCGTCTTTAGCAAGGCACTCTGCCGTGGAAAATCACGCAGGCAGATAGCTTCAATCTTTTCTATATACTCAGCAGACTGCTTGATCAACAGGTCGTATTCAGCTTTTGCCATCTGCAGGTTGAAGCGGTGGTGCTCCTTCATGCAGCCGGTTAGTGCTGCTGCCAGCTTTCCGTTTTCTTTGTTCTTCTTACTGGCATAGACCAGTTTGCTTAAACGTACGGCATCACGCTCCCCGGCTATCAGGGCATCAATGACACTCAGCATACTTTTCCCTCCGATATCACTCACAAGACTACCCAAACGGATTCCGGCCTGTACGAGGATATTGTCCATTTTGGTAAGCATACGGACTATCCGCTGCTGCAACTTGCTATAGGAACGGGTGTAGCTCCTGAGTTCCTGTATTCGCTCACCGGGCACAAAACTCCCGCGAAGCATATCTTTGTGAAGTAGCTGGGCAATCCACTGTGCATCCTTTACATCGCTTTTGCGGCCGGGCAGCTGTTTGATTAAAAAGGGATTCACCAGCATCAGATCAAAGCCCATTTCAGAGAGAATATTCCAGACCGGGATCCAGTAAATACTGGTACTCTCCATCGCTACTCGGAGAACACCCGCAGCCTTCAAGTAGGCTCCCAACTGTCGAATGCCCGTACTGAAGGTTTCGAAAACCTCCACATCCGAATAATGCTTCCCATTAAATACCGCACAAAAAATACTATCTTTATGCACGTCAAGTCCTGCTGTTTTCATATAACTTTTTTTTTCAACATAAAGATAAGCAGCGGGACTTGATTTGATTGCGATAGCTCTCGCCAATTTTTATCCGCTTGTGTGTAATCGGAAAATTAAATGTAAATTTAACACATAGTTTATATACAGTTCATTTTCGTTTCGTTACTTTATCATACAATAGTTCAATGTAATCAACGGAGTAATGTATCTATTATGAAAACGATAAACTATTTTTTCCAGCGAATTATATTTAGGATCTTTCTAGGTCGATTCAGTTCATTCTATTCACCCTTGAGATTCCACAAGACCTAATTGTTTTTAAACGGCATTGAGGTCCGATAATTTTATTTTATAAATGCTTTTAACCAAAGATGCTTTTGGCAAAGATTTTATTTGGGGAGTGTCTACAGCTGCCTATCAGATCGAGGGTGCGCATGATTTACATGGCAAAGGTTCTTCTATTTGGGATATCTTTGTACAAAAAAGGAACCGTATATTTCAAAATCAACATGGTAATGAGGCTTGCGATTTTTATAATCGCTACGTCCAGGATCTCCATCTAATGAAAGGAATGCATATTCCTAATTATAGATTCTCCTTATCATGGAGCCGTATTTTCCCGGGTGGAATCGGTGAAGTAAATCAATCAGGTTTGGATTTTTATGATCGATTGATCGACCTATCGCTCGAACTAGGGATCACCCCTTGGGTTACCTTATACCATTGGGATCTTCCCCATGCATTAGAAAAAAAAGGTGGCTGGGTGAACCGTGATGTAAAAGATTGGTTTGGCGAATTTGTTTCCAAATGTGTGCATACCTACGGTGATCGTGTTAAAAACTGGATGGTTCTCAATGAGCCTACCGTATTCACTGCCGCAGGTTATTTCTTTGGCGTGCATGCTCCGGAACGAAAAGGTCTGGGTAATTTTTTGGCCGCCGCGCATCATGCGGCATTGGCACAAGCACAGGGATGTCGAATCATCAAATCGATCCAGCCCGACAGTCAGGTTGGAACTACATTTTCATGTTCTCATGTCGAACCATTCACATCGAGAGACAAGGACATTAAAGCAGCAAAAAAAGCAGACGTATTACTCAATCGTCTGTTTATAGAACCTCTCTTAGGAATGGGCTATCCTACTCAGGAGATTAAAATACTGAATAGAATTGAGAAGTATATTAAATTTAATGATGAAAGAGACCTGAAATTTGATATGGATTTCATTGGGATACAGAATTATACGCGGGAGGTTATACGATACGCCATGTTCGTTCCTTATCTCCAAGCAAAAATAGTATCCGCAAAAGAGCGTAAAGTTGATTTAACTGAAATGAACTGGGAGGTTTACCCAGCGTCCATCTATCATATGCTCAAAAAATTCAGTACCTACCAAAACATGCCGCCTTTAATTGTTACCGAAAACGGCGCCGCGTTTCCGGATAAAGCCGAGAATGGTATAGTACATGATCCTAAAAGAGTTTCCTATTTACAGGAAGCATTGCAACAAGTTTATCGTGCGAAACAGGAAGGTATAAATGTCAAGGGCTATTTTGTATGGACTTTTCTTGACAACTTCGAATGGGCTGAAGGATATCGGCCAAGATTTGGACTGGTGTATGTTGATTTCAAAAATCAACAACGTATCATCAAATCCTCTGGGCATTGGTATGCGGACTTCTTAAAATAAAAAAATTACTTTTTCTCACCATGATGATAAATCAAATTCGTGATTTTTAATAAAATTACCGCTACAAGTATTGCCCCAATAATGATACATACGCTGATTAATGAATTTCGCCCGTTATCAGCAAAAATATAGATTGCGCATACCGCCAACAGACAGGGCAAAGCAAAAACAATCAGCTTGATCCAATAGACACGATCCTCTTCCTGGAGGATCCTTTCGGTGGTTACCGCATGAATAAGATCGGCCTTATTTTTTCTAAAATACGTAAGAATGAGCTCTATCTCTTCCTGTCGAAGTTCGCGGGGGCGGACGATCTGTTCTTTTAATATGATAAGTAGATTTTTGTGATCGCGTTGTACAGAGCGAATATCTGCCATTTGAAATCGCTTTTTATAGCCCATGGGATTTATTGCATAGCCAAGACCGTTGCAAAAGTATTTGGTTTTTATTTTATTGATATTCAATTTTTTAATTTGTTTCTTGTTGATTTTCGTTATATTTAAGGTATGGAAAAGACAGAAAAAGTTAGCTTTGTTGATTACATGGTTCAAAGACGGAAAATCAAGCAGGAATTCTTCGATCAGATCAATACATTGGTAAATTGGCGTCCGATTTCAAATATTATCAACAAGCATTACCACAAAGGGGAAAGCAAAATGGGACGCCCTAGTTATTCTGGTCTTGTCCTCTTCAAAATGACACTTCTACAGACCTGGTATGGTCTGAGTGACTACGAAGTAGAAGACCGTATAAACGACAGTATCTCCTTTAGTCGCTTTGTTGGCATCAGTTTGGACGATTCGGTTCCCGATCACAGTGTTATTAGCCGTTTTCGCAGCTCGCTGACAGAAAAGGGTGTTTATGAGAATCTATTCAAGGAGCTGAACAAGCAGTTGAATAAACATAAAATATTGGTAAAACGTGGAGCTATCGTTGATGCCAGTATTGTTGATTCTCCGCTAAAACCAAAAGGCAAAGTTATTTACGAGATCGAAAGTGACCGTAGTGAACATCCTCGCGAAGATTCTGAGCTGGATAAAGAGAATAGTGAACAGTTATTGATCCAACAAGAGAGCCCGGGTGTTGACCATGAAGCTCGTTGGATAAAGAAGGCTGGGAAAACACGTTATGGCTATAAAAAGCATTATGTCACCGATACAGAAGGCCTGGTTCTGGGCGTGGTAACCACTCCAGCAAATGTAAATGAAATTGCCAATCTTCAACAGGTAATATCTTCGGCTGACCTTCCAAAGGGCATCCATATCTATGCTGACAAGGGATATCGTTCCTCTAAAAATGAGGAATTGATCAAATCAGGAAAGCTAAAAAGCAGGATCTTGCATAAGGCAAAGAAAGGAACAGCGTTAACCGAAAGAGAGAAGTTAAGAAACAAACTGATCGGCAAGATCAGGTTCAAAGTTGAACGGACCTTCGGGAGCATCCGGCGATGGTTCAACTCAAGCTGTGCAAGGTATAAGGGGATCGCCAAAATGCATACACAAAATCTAATGGAAGCCATGGCGTACAATCTTTACAGATCACCTGGGATACTTGTGTCCAATGCAATAAAAAACACAAATTAAGCAGTTGAAAAGGCCTCAAAAAGAGGATTTTTCAAGAAAACGCAACTAGATTTCCGAATCCAAATCGGAAAAAACTGCAAAAAAAAAGCAAAAATAACCGATCAGAAAATATCAACATTATTTTGCAACGGTCTTAGCCCTTATAATCGCTGTTTTCGGGACATAGACAAGAGAACTCAATGGCATTTAAAGAGAAGATAATATCAGTGTGATCTTGACCAATCTCTCTAAATTTTGATATGGCAAGTTTAACGGTTGCAAATAATGCACACTGAAGCACAAACAGACCAAAAGACAGATGAAAAATCCAGGACAAAAGCAATGCAACAGCAATAAATCCAAAAATAAACCAGCTCATATTAGACAAAATGTCAACCTTACGTCGTATTATTAACACAAAAATTGTACACATTACAGCTGGGATACTTGCTTTCCAATCCCAAAATATACTGACAACACCCAGCACTGAGCATAGCATATACATCAGCAGTTGAAAATAATCTGATTTCCGTTGGAAGTTGGTTCTCTTAATTTCAATGTTGTTTTCCACTACCTGCTCGAACAAAATGAAAAAATGTTTAACATAATATCTCTCTGATTGCATAAATATAAATATCTTTAATTAATATATATGTAAAAAATCAAAGCGTATCGTATGAAGACTTTTCAGTTTAAATCACATCAGGTTAAAAAGGGCTTAATCTTTGGATTAATTTATTTAGTTGTTGTATTTATACTATGTTATATGATCTTCGGTGGTATAAATGGGATGGCCGATGCGGCAAATAATTTTGGTTCGGCGAAGGGCTTGGGGATATTGGTTGCGGTTGTTATCATTGGTCCACTCGTCGTCATCTTGCAATTAATCAATCCCAAGATTGAAGTACAAGTTGACAGTGCGAACTTATCTATCAGGCAGCAGAAAAAAGAGGATAGCATTATTCCACTGAAAGAGATCTACATCATGGAAATAAACCATGCTTTGGTTAACCAGCTTCAGCTGTTCGATCAAAATAGACAGCTACTCGCTACAATACACCCCCAAAACGACACAAATGTCATTTTCTCCATCGCTAGTGCAATAGCACAACAGGGTAGATTTGTGAAGACAAAGGGGAACAAAAAGATCTTTGGAAATCCTGTTGAAACAATTTCCTATTCCAGGCAATAAATTTGGCATCGATATACGAAATGAAAAGCGCGGCAAAAATTCAGTATTTGGTCCTAATGGTGACAACTCTACTCTTGGGTTTAATCTCACGTAAAATATCTGTCATACCGCCTATATGTGGCGATGTGCTTTATGCCATGATGGTGTATTGGTTATCACGCTTAATATTTATTAAAAAATCACTGTTCTCCTACTGTATCATTACCATTCTATTCTGTTTTACCATTGAATTTTTACAACTTGTCCAATTGCCCCTATTTTTATGGATAAGGAGCAATTCACTTTTGCGCCTCGTATTTGGACAAGGATTTCTCTGGTCAGATTTAAGGGCTTATTTCCTGGGAGCGCTTGGAGCTGCATTTCTTGATTATCTTAAAGATCATTTGCTAAAAACAGACCCTGCGTTGTGAACTGAATAGACCTATTTTGTCGTTTTGGCCCCCATATCGATGCCCATCTTTTCATAAGCAACATCATTCGGCTGCCAAAGCTCTATTTTATTTCCTTCAATATCCATGATATGAACAAATTTGCCATAGTCAAAGGACTCGATCTTATCAAGTACCGTAACTCCCTCCTTCTTCAATTGATCGATTAGAAGTTCAATATCGGCAACCCGATAATTGATCATAAAGTCTTTGTCCGAGGGACCAAAATAGCTTGTACTCTCTTTAAAAGGGCTCCATTGCGTAAATCCTTTTTTCGTACTATCAGCACCCTGATACCACTCAAATACAGCGCCGTAAGAATTTGTTGCCAGTCCCAGATGATCGGCATACCAGGCCCTTAATTTTTTAGGATCTTTGCACTTGAAGAAAATTCCGCCTATACCAGTTACTCTTTTTAACTCGACAGGTCGGTTCAAATTGCTCATGGTATTAAAGGCGTACCCCATTCCAAACGCCAGCGAAATACTCGCAACAAATACGACTCTTTTCATAATTTGATAAGGATAAATATTTATTTCTACCTCCTCTCCCAAATTTAATCATAAGTTTTGAAAAAACATTTACAGTGCAAAACAACATATTCTTTTCTTATACGCTCAGAATGTTATATTCATAGCTTTTATCCCATTTTTTTCCTGCTCAGATTGTTAAAAAACGATATTGTATTTATACATTTGACTCGGTCAAGATTCATTTATCATCCTGGTAATGCGTTTGACGTACTTAGTAAATAGCATCTGAAGTAAAAAACAGCGTTATGTATAATTTTAAAAACGATTATTCCGAAGGGGCGCACCCCCGCATTTTAGATAAACTTATTGAAACAAATCTGATACAACAAGCCGGCTATGGCGAAGATGAATATGCTAAAGCAGCAAAAAGCATTTTGAAGAAAAAGATAGCGAACGAGCAAGCTGTTGTTTACTTTTTATCTGGCGGAACACAGACCAATCTACTTGTGCTATCCTTTCTCTTACGTATCCATGAAGCCGTAATTAGCGCAAAAACGGGGCACATATCGGCCAATGAAACTGGCGCTATCGAAGCAACTGGACACAAAGTCATTACTGTCGAAACACTTGATGGAAAACTAACGCCGAAGGATATTACAAAAACGTTAAAGGAACATGCACTGGCACCACATGTCGTAAAGCCAAGAATAGTGTATATTTCCAATTCGACTGAAATTGGCACGATCTATACGCTGACAGAATTGGAAGCACTTTATGTATGTTGTCGAGAACATCATCTTTTACTTTATCTGGATGGAGCTCGGTTGGGGCATGCTTTGATGGCTGAAAACAACGATCTAACACTGAAAGACATTGGAAATTATGCTGACGTATTCTATATTGGCGGGACGAAAAACGGTGCGCTTTTAGGTGAAGCCGTAGTGTTTAATAAACCCGAATTGGCACTGGATTTTGACTATGCAATCAAGCAGAAGGGCGCTTTGCTTGCCAAGGGCCGGGTTTTATCCATTCAGTTTCTCGAGCTCTTTAAAGATGATTTATATTTTGAACTAGCGCAAAAAGCAAATTCCTACGCTATGCGGATCGCTCAGGTGATCAAAGAAAAAGGCCATTCATTTTTGACAGACTCAACCACTAATCAAATTTTCCCGATTTTACCCAAATCTGTCATAGAGACATTGAGTCAGAAATACCAGTTTTATATTTGGAAGGAAATAGATAATGATTATGCTGCTATTCGCCTGATTACCTCCTGGGCCACCGACGAGGAGCAGGTTGCAAGTTTTATGGAGGCCATATTGAAATCTTAGTGATCCTGCCTCTAGGCTTATCAATCACTCCTAAATGAAAGCGTCCAATAGGTATGTTGTACCCATTGGACGCATCCGATAAAATGAAAAAAATTAGTCTTTAGGTTCCAACGCTTTCCAAACAACCGCTGCAACTGCAGCACCCACGAGCGGCGCAACGATAAATAACCATAGCTGAGACAAAGCTTGCCCCCCCGCTAAAATGGCAGGACCAAATGAACGTGCGGGGTTAACGGATGTACCCGTTACAGGGATAGCAACGAGGTGGATTAATAGCAGTGTAAAACCGATTGCAAGTCCAGCCATTGTACTGTTACCTACTTTAGAGGTTGTCGCTAATATCACAAATAGAAAAAGAAACGTTAACACTGCTTCGATCAGAAAGGCAGAAGCAGTACCATACTCGTTTTGATAACCCTTTCCCCATCCGTTGGAGCCATAGGCCCATTCACCTGCAGTAAAGCCGGCCAGCTGTCCACTCAAAATCTGTTGAAGAACAAATGCTCCCAAAAGTGCGCCAATAAATTGAGCAATGATATACACAATTGCATCCTTAGCAGACATTTTACCCGCCAATAATACACCAACCGTAACGGCAGGATTGATATGACAACCTGAGATTCCTCCGATCGCATAAGCAAAAACCACGACCGAAAGGCCGAAGGCAACTGCAATACCCAAAAGGCCAAGGCCAGAAAGTCCAGCTGTGGTATTGGCCCCTGCAATAGCGGCAGCTCCACAACCAAAAAGTACCAAACCAAATGTTCCAATTAGTTCGGCAACAAATTTTTAAGATGTTTTAATTTCCATATGAATCTGTTTATAACTTAGTTAACTCTAATTTAATCATTTTCCGTATTAAATTAAAGCACTAAAAAATTTATTGTAGAACAATATCCACACACTATTAAAATCAGTTCTATAGATACATCTTCAACATCAGTTTATCCATATTTCATCACAGGCTATAAGCGCGTTCCGTTTCGGATGATACCTCCATTCAGGTAATTTTGCTAAGGGCTCAGCATAGACTCGAATGACCTTAACACGGTCGTTTATCAAAGCTCGATAGCGAACCTTCTCCACTGTATAATCTTCCTCCTGAGATTCAAGTTTCCTCAGCAGCACATCTTGAAAATCTTCGCCATTTTTGGATACCGAAATGCGGACTTCCTTTGGTGAAAATATCCAATGTCGGACATCCTTTAGAAAATTAAGCTCAATTGTATCGATGTGTTTTTCCTGTTCAAAATCAAACGTAATATCCATCGGCTCCCCATTCCATAGCAACCAGTTGTAGCTATAATCCATGTATCCTGGGACACTATCGGAGAGGGTTTCCAAACCATTGGCAGGGAAGGAAGGATCGAATGGATTTTTCAGTTTTATACTTGCTTGTGAAGCTTTGTTCGTTCTGACTCCAGCATTGAATATTTCGCTCCATTCTTTTGCATAAGCATCAGGTGACGCCCCCCCTTCGGCAAGTTCTATTACCCCCAGCCTTTTGGCGTCTTTAATAAATTGAGTGACTTTACGGCTTACATTAGGTCTTACAACCCAATGGTCGCCGTCTTGCTCAAAGATACCATGCTGATGCGGACCATAGAACCGTGCTTGTTGCAAGTAGGTGTAATCCAAGCCTAAACCGACACGTCTAATACGCGATTCTAATAAAGGATTTCCTTCACTTGCAATTTCAGCTTTTTCTAACAATGTACTGTATTGATCCATAGCTTCGGGACTCAAAAAATCCTTTCTATTATCAATTGGATTTCCATAAATCGACAAAGCGGAGGAAGCTCCAGGCAAGTGATTTCTTCGCAGATCGAGATATTTCTTAATAAATGGCGCAGCCTTACCATAATAGCCCTCAATAAATTCATCTGTCAATTGCTCTTCTGAACGACCATCTGTATCCCAGGCAAGGTTAGCCAAAATATAAGCATTTAACTCCGCCATATCACTATAGGTCGCTCCGCCACCTTGTAAGAATACCCCTTCTACCCCTTGTCCTTTCAAATATTGCATGCTTTTCTGCATCGTTCCTTGAATGGGGAATGGGGCAAGATAATTGGTAAACTGAGTCAAATAATCCCATACAAACACATGCTTCGCTTTCGATTTCCAAGCGCCCAATTGTCTACGGAAAGTTGCTGCAGAATATTCACTACTGATATCATTTTTCCGAAAAGCATCGATATTACTTAATATAACCGAAACATTATCTGCGACGCGAAGATGCGCTGGAGCATTAGCCGATTCGAGATACGCCAGCGTCGTAAATTTCTTGTCTGGAAATTTTCCGGCCACCCTATTCACAAAGTGGATCAAGGAGCCCTGTGCTCCTCCTTCGCGCTTATCAATGGCTTGGCAAAGATCGCAAGTACAGCTTCCAATGTCGTCATTGGCTGCTATGGACCAATAGATAGCCGTTGGATTTTCAAGCATCCTTTTCTTAAAGTAAGCGACTGTATGAGTAAAAACTTCTTCATTGGAAAGACAGAGCTGAATCGGTTGGCGCTTCTCATCATACAGCGCGTAATATTCCGGATGATCTTTAAAGTAAATCGATGGTGGCAATATTTTACTGAAGGTATGGCCCCAGTCCCCCCATCTATCTTCCAAATTATGTAGGCCATACCAGTCCATGTACTCCTGATCCAATTCCACAGGGAAATAAACTTCTCTAAATTGAAAATTAGGCTTTGAAAAGATTTTTAAATCGGCATCCACATATAACGCAGTACACTTTGGAACATCGGTACTTTCTTTACCTGTATACCACTTTCGCCCACCAATAACATCCCTGACATAACGGTACGCCGCAAATATTACACCTCTACCACTTCCTTTGATGTAAATATTTTTTCCTACAGCTTCAATCGAATAACTGTCTTCAGGGGACGCATTTGTTATTGGGCTTCTTTCCAAAATAATGGCATGTGTATCATCAACTTTGGCTTGTATTGCAAAATCTACACCTGTGCTTTCTTTTGTAAAGGTGTTTATCACCGCAGCAGCTTTTTGTACAACAGGATCATTTGCATCCGCCTGGATGACATAATCCGTTTTCCCATTGTCCACCAATACCATTCTTTCCTTACCCTGAACTATCGTTACCAAAGACAATAGACCTAACATAAACTTCCACATCATATTAAAAATATCTCCTTAATGATAGATTTAGATCATACTGGTTCATAAATCTATTTTCAGCAACTTTGTAATAGCTCCAACCGCCCATGAGTGTAAAACCCCAAGCATCTATGCGATGTTGCCAGCCTGCATTAATTGATCGGGATAAAAAATTGAAACGGTTGTTTAGGAATTGATAACGCGATGGATCATCTGGCGAAGTCCCCACATTACCGATTAGTGTGACATAGGAATCCGGTTTTTCACTGTTATAATAATGTCGGATCGCGAGGGAGTAGGCTTGGTTCCATCGCTGTTCATCACGTAACAAAAATCCCCTTAAATAGACAAAAGTTGGCCCAAAATATCGGCCTGCCGAAGCGACAAGTCCGTAATTATTTGTATTGTCATTTGCACGAACATACCTTCCTCCGAAATCGAAGAGCCACAATCCCGCTTCCCGATATAGGCTATAAGATGCGCGCCATGTTGGAAAAACACTACCATCAGCCCAAGCTATCTGGTGATAGGCATATATATTTTTACTGTAGTTAAGCCAAGCATCCAAACCGACCTGATAACCTTTCTCACCACGTCTATTCCCGTAATTAAACTGTCCGATAAGTGTATTTTTCTCCCCTAATTTTTGGCCATATTCCAGACCTGAAATAAAGAAATGTCCATTTGGCCGATCTTGCGAACTTTGCATATGATTTGCTCCAATATAAAACTTATAAGGCATATTCTCGCGGTAAACTTTGGTCAAATGCTGATATTGTACATTTTCTGGCATCTTCGCTACCAGCTGATTCATATAACCCAATGCCGTTGAATAATCTTTGTTTAGTGCTGCAATGTTTGCTAATTGTTCGGTAACAAAAATCGAACTGTCACCTCTGCTCCATAAAGTTTCGAAATCAGTCTTCGCTTTCCCGTATTCTCTATTCGTCATAAAAGCACTTGATCGCAGGTATAAGAAACGATTGTCTGCAGGATCAACATGTTGTATACTGTCCGAATAAGCCAATGCTTGAAATACATCTCCCTTTTCGACGAAATTCCGTCCCCTTTTATACCAGATATCGATGCACGCATCACGGTCACGTGTTAACTTCCTATGTTCAAATTCGCTATACAACCTGATGATTTCAGCGTCCATCGGAAACCGTTTACGTGCGGATTGCCAGGTAATCGTTGCTTTTTCAGGCTGATTAGAAGACTCATATAGTGCAGCTAATGAAAGATACGCATCTCTGTAGCTCGGCTCGCTCGAAACCACTGCTTCAAAATAGGGAATCGCCCAGTCGGCTCGCCCCATCTTCTGATAGCTCAATCCCAAGATATACCTAAAATCCGTGTATTTAGGATATTTTGATAATACGGTTTGGCTCAATGCAATGGATTCCCCCACTCTTCCTGCTCGCAGGTAGCCAGCGGCTTTTGGAACCAAGCTGTCAACGTCGTATGTTTTATTTTGCCAGTTAACCTGTGCATGTACAACTTGCGACAAAAATAGCAAACAAAAAATTAGCGCAGATAGGATTAATTTTTTCATTTTTCTACTTTTTAATGTGATCAGAGGGCAAAGGAGTTAAGGTGCCTTTTCGCGTCATTTCCCCCCAGGCATGCTTTTTCCCAAAAAGTTCTTGGACATAGCCCTTAAGCGAGCTATAAACGATAATGGGATGATAAACAAATGGTTCTATAAATGCGGTGAGGCATAACCTTATAATATCTTTTCGCCGTTTGTAATATTTATAGACATAATTGTCCAGTAAAATGGAAAAACTTGTCAGAAAGACCGAAAACATATAGACGAAGATCAATAAAAGAATAGCCATTGGCCAATTAATGCCATGTGTTAGGATGAGGTAGATATAAAAGAAAATACCTAAAATCTCCATAATAGGGGCAAAAAATTCGAAAATGGCATTGTATGGAAAAACGATGAGTCCAAACCTTTTGTACTTTGGATTAAAAAAGGCCTTACGATGTATGCGCATAATTTGCATCAAACCCCGCGCCCAGCGTACACGTTGACGCGTTAACATCTTGAGGCTGTCAGGCCCCTCAGTCCAACAGAGCGTCTGCGGAATATACTTGACCTCGTATTTTTGGTTATTGTCACACATGGTCATACACATTCTGGTTACCATCTCCATATCCTCGCCCAAGGAATTAGAATCATATCCGCCCGCAGCAATGAGAATCTCTTTATCAAACAATCCCAATCCCCCAGAAACATTGGGAATACAGTTAAGGTAATTCCAGCCCATTTTACCCAACAGGTATGATCGAATGTATTCCATTTCCTGAAAACGGGCCAATATGGGTTTGGGTAATGCAGCTTCCACCAACATACCGGAATCCACATAACTGGAGTTTGACATCCGTAGTGTTGCGCCCACAGCGATTACACGTTCCTTCGAATCCAGTACAGCTTCGATTAATTGAACCAGGGTGTCATTGGCGAGCACACAATCCACATCGGTATCTAAAATATAAGGAAAGGAAGCTACATTAATTCCAGCATTTACCGCATCGGCATTACTACCCCCATTTATTTTATCAACGATCGTTAGTCGTTTATGAGAGATGTCCCTGGATTTGTAGATTGCTTTAATCTCCTTACATGGCACCAAATAGTCAACCAAAAAGTCTACCTGGACCAGATCAAACTCTTTAATGAGCTTCTCAAATGTATCATCTTTACTGCCATCATTCACAATAACGACCTCGTATCTGGAGTAAAACAGTGTCATCAGCGAACGTACATTGTTCACGATTGTAACCGATTCATTATATGCTGGTGCGACAATACTTACCCCTGGAGCAATTTCAGACTCCATTAATGTCTGCACACGTCGGGAATTTCTCTTCCGAAGATTCTTCCGGATCGATATGGATGACATCCGAAACAACATGACGTATACAATCAACAGCAAGAGACAATAAAATCCGAAAACAAATTCTATTGAAAATATAAAATGTTTCATATGCAATACTTTTGTGTTATGGAACCAAAAGCTAGCAATCTATATATAGTGAACCATAGGGTGACTAACATAACGTATAAGCTTATAATCGTCCAAATTTTCAGCAGTTTCAATTTTACGTAAACTTGATGCACTGTAAGGCTTTTGCGCGAGCAGGGAACGATAAGCGTGTTTTCGTAGTGCCAATACTGTACTTTTATCGTTGAAGATGTTCTCTAAAAGATCGATCGATTTTCCTTGACCAAGACGCCCCAATGCTTTTACAATCTCTATCTTGACATTTAAGGGCTGCTCGATGGTGTAAAAATCCACTAACCGACTTTCGCTATCTCTCGCCAGGAGTTTGCCCAATGAGTTGATCTCTTTGTGTAGCGTTTTAGCATCCTGAGCTGAAACGATGAGCTGCCATAATTTTTTTTCATCCAATTGCTGGTAATAGACCATGAGGTCCATCATAAGGCTATTGATTGAAAAAGATTGAGCGCCGTCCAGCCATTGAGAGAACACGTAAGATCCCACATAATCGGTTGAGACAATTGTTTGATAGATATCAAGTGCATCCAGGTCAGTAATTCCTGCAATACCAGAAAAAACCTGATCGAAGGATATTTCACCCCGCACCTGCAAAAGATATTTAAAGGCCGCTACCCGAATTTCAATGCGTGGGCTACTCATCAGCTGCATCAAAACCGCATCCTGGATTTCGACCTTCATCAATGCTAAATCGGCCAAAGATCTTACTGTGGCTGCCACATGGTGGCTCTCGTGTCTTATTTCGTATTGCGCTTCTCTATCGAAGCCCAATTCATTAAATAAACTCCGCATATTTTTTCCTTTCTCTCCACCGATAGTAAAAATATATTCATGCAATATTTGACGGACCACTTTCTGAATGATCGGCTTATGAAGATCCAACGCTAGTTTATCCACCGGATAATGGCTATTCCTATTATCAATCAAAATGTGTTCATAGATAAAATCTCGCAATACAGGATATATTTTAGCATGATATAGGCGATACCGATAGTCGCGATAATAAAAGATAGCAATACCGACAAGACAGCTTACCCAAAATAGAAAGCTCAACACAAGCGCTATCGTAACCAAAATAGGCCAACCCTCACCCTCAAAAAAGGATCGGATGCTATGAATCGTATGTTCTATTTTACTAAGCATGACCTATTCTTAATCGTACACGGGATATCAGTTCAGACGGCGAAATAGGTTTTTTGATATAATCGTTGGCTCCTACTTCGAAACCTTCAACAATGCTGTTGTCATCTCGATAGCCTGAAATAATAATAACGGGCACCTGGTTATTCGTACTGCTTTTCCGAATGCGATCGATTATTTCGTAACCATTAGCAAAGGGTAATGCCAGGTCTGTTATGACCAAATCAATGGTTTCATCCGAAACCAGCGAAAGGGCTTCTTTACCGGACTTTGCCAGTAAGAGGTCATACCCTTCTCTTACAAGAACAAATTGCATTGTGCTCAATAGAATTTCATTATCTTCGATCACTTGCGTCCTAAACGTTTAAAAAATGGCGGTGTTTTGATATAGCGAGATCGCTATATTTAAATCACAAAATTATAACACACCACCATGATAAATTTAAATGTTTTTAGTCAGATTTTATCTCTTATCGACCGCGAATTATTCAAAGATTTGGTTTCAAAGCACAAAAGTGACAAACATCAGAAAGGGATCAACAGCTGGACGCATCTAGTCAGTATGCTTTTCTGTCATTTTTCCTCGGCAGATTCGGTTCGTGATATTAGTAACGGTCTACGCAGTACCACTGGTAATCTGAACCACTTAGGTGTAGTAAGAGCTCCAAGTAAGTCTAATATATCCTATATCAACACACACCGTACCCATGAACTTTTCAAAGATCTTTACTATTCTGTTTTGGATAGGCTTTGGCAAAAGGACACCCATTTTCGCAAAGATCTTGTTCAGCTAAAGCGTAAAGTATATCTGATGGATGCAAGCATCATCCCCTTATGTCTATCTGTATTTGACTGGGCAAAGTTTCGCAGCACCAAAGGTGCCGTAAAGCTGCACACTGTCTTGGATTATGATGGCTGCCTACCTGTTTTTATGCAGATTACCGATGGAAAAGTACATGAGAGCCAGCGAGCCGGTAGTTACAGTTTTTCCAAGGGAAGCGTGGTGGTAGTGGACCGTGGCTACGTGGATTACAGCTGGCTTGGGGATTTGGACAGCAGGGGGTGTTACTTCGTTACCAGGAGTAAAGTTAATATGAAGTACAAGGTTATCAAGTCCTATCAGAGTGAAGCACTCATGGAAAAGGGGATCCTTAAGGATGAGCTCATTGAGCTATCCGGTGCTGCCTGCAATAAATACAACGGCAAGCCGCTACGCCTAGTCCACTTTTGGGACAGCACCACTGGCAATGAGTACCACTTTTTGACCAATAATACGAAGTGGAAGGCTTCTTTGGTGGCAAACATCTATAAACAACGCTGGCATATCGAAGTCTTCTTCAAGCATCTAAAGCAGCGCTTAAAAGTATCGACATTCATAGGGACTTCTGAAAATGCAGTGATGATCCAGATCTGGACTTCACTCATTGGCATATTACTGTTAAAATACTTACAAAAAAAGGCCAAATATGACTGGAACCTGTCCAATCTGGTCGCATTCATCAGAATGAATATCTTCGTGAAGATAAACATCTGGCAATGGATAGATGATCCCTTTCTCAGGCCGCCTATAAAAGGAAAAAAGGGACAGCTAAAGATCTTCGCAGATTGAAAAATAGGGGTCAATATCGAAATGATGAAAAAAGCTATGCCTGTACCACAGAAATCCAATCCTAAAATTTATTTAGGACAGATGTGATCTTCGATAACAAGAATTCTCTTTTTTTCGTTCTCCATAGCGGTAGATTTTTAGTTTTTCACGGTGAGACAAAGTTTCGAAAAAAAAAGAAAATGTCTTGTAGATTAACAACTACAGGTGGATTTAAATAATTTAAACGCAGGTTTTAAGGATTGTTATCTCTTAAATGACAATATATTGACATAGCTTATTTCGTGTTTATTGTTAAACAACTAAACTAGTATGTAAAATTTCAACTTCTTCGATCAAGGAACGAATGATATCTGCAGTAGAAAGTTCACTGTAAGAATGTATCGATTGTCCGGTCCAAATGTTGATAAAATCAGCATTTCTATTTATCCTTGCTACTCTTCTTAATTCGCCTGTGAGTTTATTTTGATAAGGATAGGGCAAAATCTTTTGAGCGGCTTCTAAAGCTTCAATGAATTTATTTTTTATACCTCTGGCGTAGCGCCCTGAAAAGCTCCTCGTTAATACGATGTCTGATTCATTAACGCCTGAAAGACGCGCTTTTTCAAAGTCCAGGAGCGCGCTCTCCTTAGATTTGAGTAATAAACTACCCACCTGGAAGCCACTTGCACCTAAGAGCTTTGCAGCATGCAATGTACTAGCGTTGTATAAACCACCGGCATAAATAAGGGCAACATGGACATGCTCTTTTACCTGCGGTAGTAGTGAAAGTCCGCCAATCGCCGGTATTGGAGTCTCGTCAAAACTTCCGCGATGTCCCCCTGCTTCTAGTCCCTGTACACAGATGATGTCAATGCCAGATTCTTCCAAAGCGATTGCTTCTGCCACCGAGGTGCATGTACCAATAAGAGTAACATCATTGTCTTTCAATCGTTTTATACTTTCTGTATCCAAATTTCCAAACGTAAAACTCACAACTTTACACCGATGGGTGATGATTACGTCAATCTGTTCCCTGTAATCGGTCAAATGGATACTATCAAGCTCGGGTAAGGTTACTTTCAAGTCGTGCTGCGCGGCTAATTGCTCCACGAAAGTTTTTGTTTCACTATACTGTTTCCTTAAATCGAATGAAACCTTGGGAATATTATTGACAAAAATATTGACCGCGAAAGGCCGCTTTAGATTTTCGGCAGTCAAACGAATAAGTTCGCTGCAACGTTCTGGCGGCAGATCACCCAAAGATAACGAACCGAGCGCTCCAGCACGCGAGGCTGCAATGACCATTTCTGGTGTCGTAACACCAAACATTGGAGCTTGGATAATCGGATATTCAATACCTATTGATCTTGTGAGTTGATTTGACCACTGCATATCGGGACAATTTAATAGTCTTAAAATTTGTATAACGATCGATGTAATGCGTCTAATTTAGCTTATTTTTTGTTAAATGATGTGATAACTATTGGGAAACATCCTACAACGGAAGTTCCAAATAAGCTATTTATACTCACATCTGTCCTAAATAAATTTTAGGATTGGATTTCTGTGGTACAGGCATAGCTTTTTTCATCATTTCGATATTGACCCCTATTTTTCAATCTGCGAAGATCTTTAGCTGTCCCTTTTTTCCTTTTATAGGCGGCCTGAGAAAGGGATCATCTATCCATTGCCAGATGTTTATTTTCACGAAGATATTCATTCTGATGAATGCGACCAGATTGGACAGGTTCCAGTCATATTTGGCCTTTTTTTGTAAGTATTTTAACAGTAATATGCCAATGAGTGAAGTCCAGATCTGGATCATCACTGCATTTTCAGAAGTCCCTATGAATGTCGATACTTTTAAGCGCTGCTTTAGATGCTTGAAGAAGACTTCGATATGCCAGCGTTGTTTATAGATGTTTGCCACCAAAGAAGCCTTCCACTTCGTATTATTGGTCAAAAAGTGGTACTCATTGCCAGTGGTGCTGTCCCAAAAGTGGACTAGGCGTAGCGGCTTGCCGTTGTATTTATTGCAGGCAGCACCGGATAGCTCAATGAGCTCATCCTTAAGGATCCCCTTTTCCATGAGTGCTTCACTCTGATAGGACTTGATAACCTTGTACTTCATATTAACTTTACTCCTGGTAACGAAATAACACCCCCTGCTGTCCAAATCCCCAAGCCAGCTGTAATCCACGTAGCCACGGTCCACTACCACCACGCTTCCCTTAGAAAAACTGTAACTACCGGCTCGCTGGCTCTCATGTACTTTTCCATCGGTAATCTGCATAAAAACAGGTAGGCAGCCATCATAATCCAAGACAGTGTGCAGCTTTACGGCACCTTTGGTGCTGCGAAACTTTGCCCAGTCAAATACAGATAGACATAAGGGGATGATGCTTGCATCCATCAGATATACTTTACGCTTTAGCTGACCAAGATCTTTGCGAAAATGGGTGTCCTTTTGCCAAAGCCTATCCAAAACAGAATAGTAAAGATCTTTGAAAAGTTCATGGGTACGGTGTGTGTTGATATAGGATATATTAGACTTACTTGGAGCTCTTACTACACCTAAGTGGTTCAGGTTACCAGTGGTACTGCGTAGGCCGTTACTAATATCCCGGACCGAATCTGCCGAGGAAAAATGACAGAAAAGCATACTGACTAGATGCGTCCAGCTGTTGATCCCTTTCTGGTGTTTATCACTTTTGTGCTTTGAAACCAAATCTTTGAATAATTCGCGGTCGATAAGAGATAAAATCTGACTAAAAACATTTAAATTTATCATGGCGGTGTGTTATAATTTTGCAATTTAAATATAGCAACTTTGCTATATCCAAACACCGCCACTTTTTAAACGTTTAGGACGCAAGTGATTTATACTGTATATTTATGGTATTCTATTACGTAACAAACAATTTTATGAAAATCGCCTTCTTTTCGACTAAACCATACGACAAATTATTCTTTGGACAGGAAAACAGCGCTTATGGATTTCAGTTTAATTTTTTTGAAACGCATTTAGGTCCACATATTGTCAATGCTATTGAAGATGAGAAAGTGGTCTGCGCATTTGTCAATGATAAACTAAACCGACAAGTGATTGAAGTACTTGCTCAAAAAGGTGTCGAACTGATTGCATTACGCTGTGCTGGTTTTAACAATGTTGACCTGGAGGCGGCAAAGGAGTTTGGCATTCAGGTATGTCGGGTCCCGGCTTATTCCCCAGAGGCAGTTGCAGAGCATACAATAGCAATGTTATTGACATTGAATCGTAAAACCCATAAAGCCTATAACCGCGTAAGGGAGCAAAATTTTGCATTGAATGGCCTTTTAGGATTTAATCTTCACCAGAAAAAAATTGGCGTTATTGGAACGGGGAAAATTGGAAAGGCCTTTATCAAAATTGCATTGGGATTTGGGGCACAAATAATTGCCTATGACTTATATCCCGATCAGCAGCTTACAACACAGGGTGTCAATTACAAATCATTGGATGAGCTCTTTAAAGAATCAGATATCATTTCACTTCATTGTCCCCTAACCTCCGAGAACCACTACCTCATCAATAGCGAGTCATTGGGGAAAATGAAAGACGGCGTTACTATTATTAATACAAGCAGAGGCAATCTGATCAACACCCAAGATGTCATTAAAGCACTCAAAGAACGAAAAATTGGTTTACTGGGTATTGATGTCTATGAACAAGAGGAAAAGTTGTTTTTTAAAGACTTATCGACAACAATTATTGAAGATGAAACAATACAATTATTGATGAGTTATCCGAATGTCTTAGTGACGGCACACCAAGCTTTTTTCACCACAGAAGCATTAACCGAAATTTCGCAAAGAACACTAAGGAGCATCTCAGACCTATCAACCAAAGGAATCACTGACGCCGAGGTCATGCTTTAACAAGACTTCCCATCAAATTTATTTTGAGGTAGCGCTATTAGCAATGTTGTGGCTAAATGCACCTTTTAAAGAAACAGAATGGATGCAAACTGTTGTATCATCGGTACAATTGTCTCATTAGGCATCAGCAAAAATGAGTAGCGAAAGGGAATATAAACTAAATGCCTATCCCCTTTCGCGTTTGTAATCACACCACCACTCATCAAGTCTTTCAATGACCGGCAGTAAAGTTTTACCTAATTCGCTAAGTTTATACTCCACACGTGGTGGAGATTCAGCATAAATCTGTCTACATAAAATACCATCACGTTCGAGCTCACGGAGTTGAACGGTCAAGGTCGTTTGCGCCAGATCTTCCATTTCCCGCCGTAGTTCTCCAAATCTTTTGGGGCATTGTTTGGCAACAGCCTTAATGAGCAAAACTTTCCATTTTCCGCCAATTATCTTAAAAATTCCGTTGACATCACACCAGGCTCCAAAATTTTCACTTTTTTTTTCCTTCATAATCTCCTCATACTGACCATTAGTTCATAAAAACATACCAAGTACATCATTTATAACTACTTGATTGCAAAAAATATCCAAACTATTTTTAATCGTAAAATTATTAAAAACTTTCTATATGCGCTTTCAAATTAAGGATCTACTTCATATTTTCCTCCTTTCAACGGGTATATTTCTTTTCGTCATCGATCTTTTTATCATTAATGTTTCTCTTCCCACGGTTCAACATGCGCTACATCTACGCAATAGTGATACGCAATGGATCATAATACTATATATCATTGGTTACACAAGTCTTCTAATCAATGCAGGGAATGCCGGAAATCATTATGGAAAGAAGAAATTATATTTAATTGGCATGGCTGGTTTTACAGTAGCCTCTCTTTTATGTGGCTTAGCCGATAATCTTTACATTTTATTGGCCGGAAGATTGATCCAAGGGATTAGTTCTGGATTGATGGTTCCACAGGGTATCGCATTGATCACCTTACGTTTTGAAAATCCCGAGAAGAGATCAATGGCATTGGGTATTTATGGGAGTATAGCAGGCATCGCTTCTGTCATCGGTCAATTATTGGGCGGAATACTTCCCGACCAGACCTGGATACATGAAAGCTGGCGTCTTATCTTTTTAATTAATGTTCCCATTGGGGTGGTCGCCTGCTTTGCTGTCTATCGTTATACAGCTAACGATCAAGTCTACGTTAAATCCGCTGTTTCTTTTAAACCAATGGTAACATTATTTACGCTTTTAATGGGAATAATTTTTCCATTAATCATGGGGCCTGACTTGAAATGGCCAATATGGTCACTGCTGGTCCTGGGAACAACGCTTGTTTTTGTCCAGCTATTTCTAAAAAAACAGCGTAAATTAGAAAAGATGGGCTATCCTAGCGTACTCAATTTCACCTTATTCAATAATCGGGTTTTCAATTTGGGTCTGCTGGCCGCATTAGCCTACTATATGGTACAGGACGCTTATTTTATCATAAATTCCAATTACCTTCAAAATCAAAAGAATTATACAGCAACAATGACCGGAATTGCCTTTGTTTATCAAGGTATAGGTTATGTATTGGCAAGCGTTATGGTCAGCAAGTTGGTACAGCGTCATGGAAAAATTGTGGTGCTTTATGGATTAGGCATCATGATTTTGGGATTTGTTGCACATCTTTTCATTTTTAATAGGATGCTTTTAAATAACTACCAGATACATACCCTGTTCTTTTTTTACGGCATTGGTTGCGGTAGTGTACTACCTGCATTAATGACTCTTGCCTTAAAAGACCTCAATGAAAAATTAATTTCCGTCGGATCTGCCATCTATCTTACGATACAACAATTATCAATATGCCTGGGAATCACATTTATCGTCGGTGTATTTCTACATCAAAAAGAAAATAAATTTTTCATTTGGCAGCATATTTCATCAGCTTATGGTTACTCGATCGCACTATCGGTCATATTGCTCTTATTTGTCCTAGGTTTTATAGCTTATTTACCTTCACAAAAGGTAAAATAGCAGGTAATTTGTATGGGGTTTAGCTGATTTATCCTATTTTATATAAGGGTTAAGGCCCCTAATTTGCTGCCTTATATTTGTTCACTAAAGCATAATCATAGGGTATGCGCATACTCAAGGGACCAGCTTCCCACAAATCTGAATCAGGGGACAAGTAAAAGTCATAAGCATTACGCAGGAAATTTTCCCCATCGGGTGCTTCTTGCCATTTTTTCTGCGCTCTATTATAAAGTAGTATCATGCAACTCACGCAAGTTCCCTTATCTTTCATGGCCAGGTTTTCATAACACTTCCCTATTTTTACACTTAATTTTTGTTGAATAATAAGGTCCGTCAACCGTCCTTTGGTAAGGTGAATTAAAGCAAGCTGTGCATCTTCATCCGTTGGCGAATGTTTTGCGGGGTTCAATCGGCCGAACTGAGCCTGATATATTCGTGCTATTTCGGCCTGCTTCACATCCATTGGTAAGAGATTTGTATCTACGGGATGGAGGTCTTCAACATCGTCCACCTGGGTGGCTCCAACACTTAAGGCGATATTTTGTTTGGATGTGTCAGCAGCTGAGCTTTCATTTTTATCGAATAACTGCGTAAGTTCTGAAATATGATGTCCTATTTGATTAAAACCAACAACGTAATTTAAGATAACAAAAGCAAATAGTGCAAGGACAGAAAAAATAAAAAGTGCCTTCCAAATACTGGTCCGGCCATGCTCATTTGTTTCCACTTCCAAAAATGTAGATCTTTTGTGATCTGCTCTGTCAGCATCGTCACGATGTTCAACCCGGTCATAATCACCTAAAAATAAGTCTTTACCATCAAAAAGATCAATATGATCTTCTTGAAACATTTGCACTATATCCCGGGCAGCTTTATACTTTACATTTGCCCCTGTAGCAACCAAATCAATTGCGGCATTAACATCGCCCTGTTTAATTAATTCACGAATAGTTGCTTTATCAATTTCGATTGTATTTACGAGAATATTCTTAGTCATACCGTTTAATTTCTATGGATTGCTTCGCTATCGATTAGCACTGAACCATTTTAGATCAAAAATCAGATTAATAAATGAAAGATCAATGAAAATTTCTTCCCTTATGAAAAATACCTGCAGCATTGTCGCCATCTGTTGTCAGATCTTTTAACAAACCTGACATATCAAAGCATCGTTCTGCTATTACATGAATAACCTCTCCTTCAACTTGAATTTTACCCGCGACCATCAGGAGTTTTGCGCGAAGAATTTCTTTTCGATATTTTTCAAATACAGTACTCCAAACGACAATATTTGAAAAACCAGTATCATCTTCAATGGTGATAAATAAAACACCTTTAGAGGTTCCTGGTCGTTGTCTAACCGTAATCAATCCGCATACTTTCACAGGCATATCATTTTGTATCAAGCCCAATTTTGCTGTGGGCACTACATGGAGAAGATCGAGCTTTCCGCGCAAGAAACTCACGGGATGTGCTTTAATGGATAGCGAGGTCCTTGCGTAATCAGCCACAACATGCTGGCTTTTTGTTAGCAATGGTAATTCAATTTGCCCCTCCATGATACTTTCAGATGCTTGGCCTTCAAATAATGCAATCGGCCGATCACCCAATGCTGTAATTTCCCAAAGCGCTTGCCGACGATCAATACCTAATGATGTAAAGGCATCTGCATCAGCCAATTTCTCCAACGCAATAAGAGATAGTCCAACATCCATCATACCAGTAATGGATGAATAGGCAGACTGCCGACCTTGAGTCAACACAACGGCCTCTTCCCTTGAAAATCCTTTGATCTGACGTAAACCCAATCGAAGAGCATGTGGTTTTCCAATTTCTCCCTCTAAAGTATTGTCCCATGAAGAATGATTGATATCAATAAGACGTACTTTTACGCCATGTTTCTGTGCATCAATAACAATTTGAGCAGGTTGATAAAAGCCCATGGGCTGACTATTGAGTAAGGATGCCGCAAAAATATCAGGATAATAATACTTAAGCCATGAGGATACATACACCAGTAAGGCAAAAGACGCTGCGTGACTCTCTGGAAAACCGTAACTCCCAAAACCTTCCAATTGCTTAAAAACTCGATTAGCAAATTCTTCCGTATAGTTTTTCTTTACCATACCATCGACCATCTTTTTGTGAAAAGTCGACACCTGCCCTTTGGCTTTGAATGTAGCCATGCTTCGGCGCAATTCGTCGGCCTCTGCAGGAGTAAATCCCGCAGCAACAATGGCAATTTCCATGGCCTGCTCCTGAAAAAGGGGGACGCCCAAGGTTTTTTCAAGAATGGTTTGCATCTCTGTACTTGGATAATCGACATCTTCCTCTTTATTTCGCCGACGCAAATAAGGATGCACCATATCGCCTTGTATTGGTCCAGGCCGTACGATAGCCACCTCAATAACCAGATCATAAAATTCGCGCGGTTTTAATCGCGGCAACATCGACATCTGGGCCCGGCTTTCGATCTGGAATACACCTAGAGTATCTGCATGGCAGATCATATCGTAAACCTTTGGATCGTCTTCTGCCCCAATATCAGCCAGGGTAAGCTCTTTTCCATAATGCTTTTTAGCGAGATCAAAAGCTTTGCGAATACAGGTCAACATCCCCAAAGCAAGTACATCAACCTTTAGAAAGCCGAGTGCTTCAAGATCATCTTTATTCCACTCGAGATTTGTCCGATTATCCATGCGGGCATTTATTAAAGGACAAAGCTCATGCAAATTACCTTGCGTAATAACAAATCCGCCTGTATGCTGCCCCAATTGACGTGGAAAGCCAATATACTGATGTGTCAATTCGAGAACTTTTCGCAAATGTTGGTCTTCAGGATTAAAGCCCTGTTCAACCAAACGTTCCAAATTGATATAATCGTCCCAATGGCTACTCACAACTCCTGCTAAACGCCCTACAGCATCCATGGAAAGTCCCATAGCCTTGCCAACATCACGTATAGCCCCTTTGGAGCGTACCTGTGTGACAGTTGCTACGATAGCAGCACGATTGCGTCCATATTTCTCATAAATATACTGGATGACTTCCTCACGGCGCTCATGTTCAAAGTCGACGTCTATATCTGGTGGTTCCTCTCGTGCATCGGACATAAATCGTGCAAACAAAAGCCTATATTTTGACGGGTCAACAGAAGTAATACCTAAGCAGTAACATACGGTTGAATTTGCTGCAGATCCACGCCCTTGGCATAAAATTCCCTTTTCCTTCGCAAATCGAACATAATCATACACCGTCAAAAAATAAGAAGCATAATTTTTGCGTTCGATAAAATCAAGTTCCATTTGAATCGTTTCGCGAATTGCATCCGGGATATCTCCGTTAAATCGTTTACTGGCACCTTCCCAAGTTAAATAACTTAATTCTTCCTGTGTGGTCCGACCATGAGATGATAATTCATCTGGATAGATGTATTTCAAATCATCTAAGGAAAAACGACAAGCATTGGCAATTTTTACACTCTGTTCTACAGCTTCAGGGTACAGTCTAAACAAGCGTTCAACTTCAGTTATTGATTTTAGATAGCGCTCTGCATTGGGATATAAATTAAATCCAGCCGTATGTATCGTGCATTTTTCACGAATACAGGTTAAAATATCCTGCAATTCACGCCTTTCGGGCACATGATAATATACATCACCAAGTACAACAAGAGGAATGGCCAGGTGTTCACCCAACTGATTTATTCTAAACAATAATTTAGCATCATCACCACGATAGAGTTTTTTTATTCCTAGATTAAGACACCCCTGTAGACGCTGTTGACATTCCTGTACAAACGCTATAAATGACTGCTCAAGCTCAAAACCGACCACTAGTTTTTCAGGTGGACAAATAATGAATACAATCCCCTCAGCATATTGAAACACATCATTTTTGTACAATTCGCATCTTCCTTTTTCCGTCCTTAGATTTCCAACAGTTAACAATGTTGAAAGCCGTCCGTAAGCCTCTTTATCTGTGGGGTATGCCAATAAGCTTGGCCCATCCTGTAAATCTAGACGACAAGCAGGAATCAGTCGTATACCGGCTTTTTTTGCAGCCATATGTGCACGGACGATTCCAGCAAGGCTATTGCGGTCAGTTACTGCAACGGAATTATACCCCAATCGCGCCGCTTGCTCGATCAGTTCTTCCGGATGAGAAGCACCTTCGAGAAAACTAAAATTACTTGTTATCTGTAATTCACAATATACCATACACTAACCTTATGCAAAAAAACCATGTATAAACCATTGATCTGCCTGTCCGTCATAATGCCCGGCACGATATAGCCAAAAGCGCCGACCTTGCAGATCTTCCACGGCATAGTAATCCCGATGTTCACCAGGATCAATCCACCATTCGCGTTCAATACGTTCGGGGCCATCTGCTTTCCTTATAGTATAGGTATCTCCCTTATAACGGAACAGTATGGGTGGATAGTCGGGTATGGGTGCTGTGACTATAATACGTTCAGGGATCTTCAATAGTCGTGTTGGACGTGGCCTTGCAGTTTGCCAGTCAACAGCTGCAACCTCATCCATTTTAGCCGCTATTTTCATGGATCGTTCCGGCCAGTAGTGCGCAGATGGCACATAGCGTGAAATCTCACAATTGGCGTCCCTACTTTTCAAGCGATCTAACAGTTCGGTAACTGTCGGGTTTTTGAGGCCAATTCTATTGTTCCAAAGATTTTCCTGAATAGGATCTGCGATTTCAACTTTTGAAACCTCCAAAGTAAATAATTCAATCCCCAATGCCGGTTCAATCTGTGGAATCTTTATGGCAAATAATTGAAGGATATGTTTGACCTGGGCAGTAGCACGATTAGTCTCAATGCTGATTGTCTCTAATTTCCCATCCACGCGGTGGCAATTCAATTCAGCTGCACGTAATCCTTTCCCCTCTCCCGACAAACGTTTACACAACTTGTTTAATAACTCTTCCAGCGCCAGTTCAATACCGTGTGCTGTACAGATGGGTTCGAGACAAGGTAATCGCTCTTCATACGGTAAATTAGCTTTTATAGGAAGAACAAATTCATCTTCCAGCCCCATGGCCTGATCCAGTCGAAGTAATAGGCTGTCACCAAATCTTCTACGCAAGACTGAACGCGGCATTTTTGCAAAACTTCCTATTGACTGTAGTCCAAGCGATTGCAACCTTTTCAATTGAACCTCTTCCAATCGTAGTGCTGCAGGGTGCAAGGGAAAAAGTGCCTCTGACTGCGCCTGTTCATTTATAATCGTATTTTCAGAACCAAAATGTGTGATAGCCCATGCGGCCCCAATGGTATCAGCAATGCCCATGCGCACAGTATAACCATGTTGTTTAAATTGAGAAACAATACTTGTTAAGTAAGTTGCCTCTCCACCCCAAAGATGTGCACAACCACTTATATCGAGCATAATTCCATCCGGCTCATCCAATGAAACCCATGGTGTATACCTTATGCACCAATCTGCTATGGAATGGAGTAATTTTTCAGCCAATCCAGCTTGCTCTTTGATGATTTTAAGTGATGGAATAAATGCCCGTGCATCTGCTATAGCCATACCTGCATGTATCCCCGCTTGCTCTGCAAATGCGTTACACGCACTAACGATTAATTTTCCTTGCACAGCGACAGACAAAACAACAGGAACATCCTGCAAATGTGGCTTACAGACAGTAAGCCAATCTGTTTTTAAGTAACGAAACCAAAGGGACGCAAATCTTTTTTTCATGGCTAGCCTAAATTTTGATAATTATAGGTCCAATCTGTGATCTGCACATCTTTTTTGAGGAATGTTCTAAATCCTTGTGGAGACCAGATAATTTGTCCTTTGGCTGGATTACCATTTCTTACCTTAAGCAGCTCTACTTCCCAACAGGGGTAACCAATACCAGGTAATCCATCATCCGATTGACTAGGTAAAGAAGTAACCTTCCAACGTGCAGCACAACTCGTCGCCAACAAGATCTTGGGGTTATGTTGAAGTATAAATCCTGTCACCCGGCTTTTTTCTACGGCAAGTTGAAGGCGCCTTGACTGAATAAAATCCAGCTGATGTATTTCAGCCAATACGGCTGTTATGCCATGGCATTTCAACGCTTCTTCCATTGCCCATAAAACATCTCTTTCCCGTTTCATGGAGACAAAAACAATCGAGGCCGGATCAACTCCAAATGATTTGATAGCAGCAGGAAATACCGTTTGAATAGAGCCTATCCAAATACAAATCCCATCATTTTGCATCAGTTTTCCAAGCAAAGCACCAATAAATCCACAGGAAGCAGCACTATCCATGCGGTTAAAGCTAACAAATTCATGTATAACACCTTTGGGAAAGATTCCATTTGGAAAAGCTTTTTCCAAAGGCCCCAAATCTATAGCGCATTCATCATTCAAACTTTGAGCTACTCCCTGCCACGACAGTAAGTCTTTTTTAAGTTTGCTAATCAAAGCTTGTTTATCATCTAACATCATAACCCCTCCTATTTAATAGTACATACAAATGTAATACTAAATATTTTAGTATTAAAGACGAAAGCTATATTTTTTAGCAAATAAACACAGTGCTAAAACGGAATCTTTACTATTTCAATTCTTATATATCATTCAAGAATTGTTGGATGACATCTTTTTTTCTGGTCGCAACAGGAATCATTTTACCATCAGACATTTCTATTTGGCCATCCTTGAAATATTTTTTAATATAATTGGCATTGATTAAATAAGATTGATGACAACGAATAAATTCAGATTCAGGAAGCATCGTTTCAAAATGCTTAAGGACTTTTGAAACCATCATCGGTTTATTGTCTTTGATATAAAATGTAGTATACCCTTTATCTCCATGACAATAAAGAATATCATCAATATTCACGATCTGGGTATATTCAAATGTACGAAGCGCTATCTTACGAGGTCTACTTGGAGATTTCAGATAGCTTTCGGCCATACTTAATTGCATGCTATTGAACTTAAATTCCGTATTTTTTTTATAACATTTTTCAATAGCTTCCATAAATTGTTCTGGGACTAATGGCTTTAATAAATACGCAATGGCACCTATATTTAGGGCTTCTATGGCATACTGGTTAAATGCTGTTATAAAGATGGTATTAATATCCAATTTCAGTTCTGAAAGGAAGGATAAACTGGATCCGTCTTTCAATTGAATATCGGCTAAAATAAGATCTGGATTAGATTCAAGCAATTCACGTTCTGCCTGGGCAATAGAGGGACTATAACCTACTATCTGAACATAGGGTATCGCATCTAACAGAGACTTAATATACAGATAGATGTTATGCTCGTCTTCAAGAATATAAACTTTCATAATTTCACGTATTTAATTAAAATATAAAACAAGTGGGATATAAATTTCTACACGATATCCACTTTTATCCTCTTTATAATTGGGTTTTATTTCAATCCTTGCTTTTTGCTTTGGATCAGTAAATAAAAGTTCAAGACGCTCTTTGGTAATCACCTGTGAAAGAGATGTCTTGTGCGCATTCTCTTTTTTATCTGTGCGCATTCCCCAACCATTATCACTGATAACAATATGCAATTGATCTGCTTGCTGATTAAAAAGAATTTGTAACTGTCCGCGATAATTTAAATTTTTGAAAGCATGTTCAATAGCGTTTTCAACAAACGGCTGAATCAACATGGGGGGAATCATGACATCGTCCACATCCAAATTACCGCTCTCAATTTCAAAATCAAATACATCTTGATAGCGCATCTGCTGTAAAAGTATATAATTCTTTAATGATTTAATTTCTTGATCCAAAGAAATATACTCCTCCCTATTTAATTCGAGTATATCACGAATTTGACGGGACAACAGGATGAGGTATTGATTTGCTTTTGCTTTTTGTTCACTACTGATCAAACCTTGCAAATTAGCTATAGCATTATAAATAAAATGCGGATTAAGCTGGTTTTGTCGTGTCTTTTGCTCTAAAATTAATTGTCTGTTTTCGGCAACTATACGCTGATTAATATTTTTCAACAACTTTTGTTTATTCCGATAATAAATGAAGAATGCAATACTAAAGATCAGCGCAAATAAAATAACAAAAATCCAACGCTGTTGGACCATAATCTGATGGTTGAAGGCATTTGTTGTTTTTAAAAGCTGAATAGCCTGGTCCTTTTTTTCAGTTTCATATCGTGTATTGATCTCATTGATACGATCATTTTCAATACTTTTTGTGCTATTTTTATAATCCTGATAGGCTGAATCTAAGGTAAAATAAGCCCGTTCATAATCTCCTTTTAATGCGTGTGCTACTTGTAGATTCTGGTAATAGAATAATTTATTTTGCTTGCCTTTATGTGTTTTGATAAACTGCAATCCAGCATTGAAATAATAGATCGCCGAGTCCACTTGATGATTATTCAAAAAATTTTTTGCCAAATTCGCATACGCATAGGCATTGAGCGCCTTGCTTGAAGATAAATAATTAAAATACTTTTGGGATGCCTCTACTGCTTTTCGACTATTACCTATGCTAAAAAAATACTGCGCCTGTAAATTATACATGCGCATAATAATAGCAGAATCAGCCGTTTTATTTGCATAATATCTGCAGCTATCCAGTGTTAATTTTAATTTCTCAAAATCATGCAATTCAATATACTGTATAAATTTAATCTCCTGATAGGCCTGTGCAACATGTGGGTCGGATCTGTTGGGATGATAATAATACCACGACTCGTTATCTTTGAGTGCCTGGTTATAATCAGCGCGGCGATAATTTGCATTGGCCAATAGATTAAAAAAAAGAAAACTAAACCTACTTTTATTTGCTAATGCATATTCTTTCGCATCGATAATTTGTTCCATGATGCCAATAGTAGTCACATCATTAAAACTAAAATTAGCTCTTATTTTAAAGTAATCCTTCAGAACATGCAAATCGGGAGACATTGTTCTCCCATCAAGGTTTTTCAGCGCAATTTCTATTGAATCAATTTTATCATCCAACAAGTAGTTATACGCCAAAAAAATCCAATTATAGCCAGAAATATTAAAATATCTATCCTTAGCAAACTCCGTTGTCTTCTTTGCTATAATAGATTGATCCCTAAAATCCTGTAGAGCGAGAAATTTTAATAATGTGTCCTGATAGGTTAAATCAAGTGCCTTATCTTCAGTATGCGCATTATTTCTAGACGTCTGACGGTCACTTTGATAACAAGAAAGTAACTGTGCCATTAGCACGAGAGATAAAAAACAAAAAGTAAATCTTGTCAAATTTCGTATCATCAGAATATAACTATCTGTTTAAATTTACATGAAGGTCTTATATTTTTCCATTACCTCCTTCATTAACTATAATAAGCTTTCACAAGATATCAACAGCTATAAAAAAATAGGCAAGGCACTACTATCCATATCATGTTATCTATTGTCGAATATCGGAATATTATCAAAAAAACCAATATATACTTTCAAAAGTATTTAACCCCACTGATACTTATGTTAATATTCTTCCTCAGTAAAAACACCGAGTGCAATTATTGATCGCAGATAGAGTTAATTTTCTTTTACTTCCTACAAACATACAAATTGGTCAACAATGAAAACTTACTATTTAATAATCGCAATATATGACTCAATATTTGCATCGATAAAGAGAATTTCGTTTTTTTATCAAAACGTGTAACGAAATAGCCATACCACATACTTATATCATAAAGCATCACGCTAAAACGTAATATGGTAAATAGCCTAATCTTTACTTACATAAACTGGACTATAGATAGTGATATCTTTGTTATTCCACTTATTGAACACCCTATTCGCTGGTACGGACTATTTTGGTTATTGGGTATTGTATTATGTTATAAGATATTAGGATCATTATTTAAGAAAGAAGGTCGGCCACCCGAGTTTTTAGATCAACTAACCATTTATATTGTTTTTGGTACTGTCATTGGCGCTAGACTAGGGCATGTATTATTTTACGATCCCGGTTATTACCTCAATAATCCCTTAAAAATATTAGCCATATGGGAAGGTGGGCTGGCAAGCCACTGTGGCGGTATAGGCATACTAATCGCAATCTATTTATTTGCAAAAAAACAGCAACTTCCTTTTCTCTGGCTTGCAGATCGGATTGCTTTGGTCGTCCCTTTAGCTGGTGTTTGCATTCGATTGGGCAACTTAATGAACTCTGAAATGATTGGCACAGCAAGTAGCTTACCTTGGGCCTTTGTGTTTACCCATATCGATACTATCCCCCGGCATCCAGCACAGCTTTATGAAGCCTTATTTTGTCTCTTATTATTCGTATTGTTATATCGTTTATGGAAAGAAAACAAGCTTCGACGTAACAATGGAAACTATTTCGCCTTGCTGTTGGTTTTGCTGTTTTCGTTCAGGTTTTTAGATGAGTTTTTGAAAATCAATCAAGAGCATTTTGAAGACTCCTTATTGATCAATATGGGACAGCTGCTTAGTATACCCTTCATTCTTATTGGAGCTGGCCTATTTATTTTCAATCGTTGTCGAGAAAGAATACCGAATATAACGTAATAGAATGCGCGGACTTCCAATAATAGCCCGCTACGTCATGCTCACCAAATACAGAAATGGTTATCATGATTTTTTTAATAAGCCATGTTGAAAAGCATATTTTACTAATTCCGCGGTATTTTTTACCCTTGTTTTATCTATCAAGCTCTGCCGATATCCTTCAACAGTACGCTTACTCAAAAAGATTTTATCTGCAATTTCTAAATTTGTAAAACCGTCAGCGATTAACTCTAATACTTCTAGCTCGCGATCGTTTATTTCCAGATCGAGGATGATATTCGAGCCCGCATCCCTATAAACTTGACCGGAAGAAACTTGTTCAAGCAGGGCTATACTAATTTCTTCGCTCATATAGCGTCCGCCTTCAGCGACATGCTTTAATCCAAAAAGTAATTCATTGTAACCTATATTTTTCAACAGGTAGCCCGAAAGACCATGTTCAAAACCTTCAACAACATAATGAATTTGATTTAGCATAGACAATATCACAACTTTGACCAATGGATATTTTTGACTGATGATTTTTAAAAGCTCCATCCCGTCCATATGCTCCATGTTTATATCAGTTAAAACAATATCAGGAGCTAAACCATTCGCCAATATAGACAGCGCTTCTGCACCATCAGATGCCTCGCCTATCACCGTAAATTCACCCTGGGATTCTAAAAGTAGTTTAATACCATTCCGTACGACCATGTGATCTTCAACCAATAGTATCTTAACCGTATTCATCTTCTATGGCATTTAAATAAAAACTTTCAATTCTATTTTCTTCCAAACTTATACTGCAACGATAATTTATCATATTCGCTATTTGAAATCACTTGCGTCCTAAAAGTTTAAAAAGTGGCGGTGATTGGATATAGCAAAGTTGCTATATTTAAATTGCAAAATTATAACACACCGCCATGATAAATTTAAATGTTTTTAGTCAGATTTTATCTCTTATCGACCGCGAATTATTCAAAGATTTGGTTTCAAAGCACAAAAGTGACAAACATCAGAAAGGGATCAACAGCTGGACGCATCTAGTCAGTATGCTTTTCTGTCATTTTTCCTCGGCAGATTCGGTTCGTGATATTAGTAACGGTCTACGCAGTACCACTGGTAATCTGAACCACTTAGGTGTAGTAAGAGCTCCAAGTAAGTCTAATATATCCTATATCAACACACACCGTACCGATGAACTTTTCAAAGATCTTTACTATTCTGTTTTGGATAGGCTTTGGCAAAAGGACACCCATTTTCGCAAAGATCTTGGTCAGCTAAAGCGTAAAGTATATCTGATGGATGCAAGCATCATCCCCTTATGTCTATCTGTATTTGACTGGGCAAAGTTTCGTAGCACCAAAGGTGCCGTAAAGTTGCACACTGTCTTGGATTATGATGGCTGCCTACCTGTTTTTATGCAGATTACCGATGGAAAAGTACATGAGAGCCAGCGAGCCGGTAGTTACAGTTTTTCCAAGGGAAGCGTGGTGGTAGTGGACCGTGGCTACGTGGATTACAGCTGGCTTGGGGATTTGGACAGCAGGGGGTGTTATTTCGTTACCAGGAGTAAAGTTAATATGAAGTACAAGGTTATCAAGTCCTATCAGAGTGAAGCACTCATGGAAAAGGGGATCCTTAAGGATGAGCTCATTGAGCTATCCGGTGCTGCCTGCAATAAATACAACGGCAAGCCGCTACGCCTAGTCCACTTTTGGGACAGCACCACTGGCAATGAGTACCACTTTTTGACCAATAATACGAAGTGGAAGGCTTCTTTGGTGGCAAACATCTATAAACAACGCTGGCATATCGAAGTCTTCTTCAAGCATCTAAAGCAGCGCTTAAAAGTATCGACATTCATAGGGACTTCTGAAAATGCAGTGATGATCCAGATCTGGACTTCACTCATTGGCATATTACTGTTAAAATACTTACAAAAAAAAGCCAAATATGACTGGAACCTGTCCAATCTGGTCGCATTCATCAGAATGAATATCTTCGTGAAAATAAACATCTGGCAATGGATAGATGATCCCTTTCTCAGGCCGCCTATAAAAGGAAAAAAGGGACAGCTAAAGATCTTCGCAGATTGAAAAATAGGGGTCAATATCGAAATGATGAAAAAAGCTATGCCTGTACCACAGAAATCCAATCCTAAAATTTATTTAGGACACATATGATTTGAAATAAAAAAGAAACAGACTGCAAACAAAATAAAGATACAACTTTCTATCCAGTCTACTGTCGACATGATGAGTTCACATTAAACAGCCCACAGGATCAACTGGCAAATAAAATAGTGGATTTCATCCCGTACGACAACTCCGGTCATTTATGGATAGAGCGAAAACTCATGAGAAAGGAACAATATTTGTATGCTATTAAATCAAGCTATAGCGATATCGCTTTAATCAATACTTAATTTTTGCTATGTTATGATATGTTCAGATAAAGATATTTTAGCCGTTCTCACCTCTTCATTGGATGCCTGCGCAATTTATGATAGTGCAGAACTCCATATTTCTTATGCAAGCACTAACATGTTAAAACTTTGGGGTTGTGATCAGCGTATTATTGGGCAGTGTCTTGAAAATTGTCTTCAACTAGAAGATTTAACACCCTATATCCCCCTCCTGAAAAATGTCTGGATAAACGGAAAAACTGCGGTCATTGAAAAGATAAGGATTAAACTCAAAACGGAAAATCAGGCTTCACTAGGTTATACGCACACTTTTGAATATCATCCGCTCATCGATGAAAAAGGTGAAATTTATGGCATATTTAATCAAATTAGACTGATACCTGAAAATGAAGACAAGTACCCACAAACGCAGGAAAAAAATACCATTGAACGAAAATTGCTACAAGATTTATTAACTCAAAAATATCTTATAGCAGGAAAACACTATAAGAGCCCAACGAATAATTACACCTTGTCATCTAAACATACTGAAGATCTCAATGAAAAACTTAAGGGGGCACTCAAGAAAATCATTGAGAGTGAAGAACATTATCATTTTGCTTTACAGTCGGCCGAGATGGGAACATGGACCTTAAATTGTAAAAATTACTTAGTAAATTGGGATGAACGGACTCGGGAACTCTTTGGGTTTGCGAAAGGTGAGTATGTTCCATACAATGAAGTCCTTAAATATATTCATCCAGAAGATAGGAATAGAATCGATCAGGAAGTCAAAAAATCACTGACTTATCAAAACAAAGGTGTTTATGACGTACAGTTTAGAACCATTGGAGCACAAGATCTTCAGTTACGGTGGTTGCACTGTAAAGGAAGAGTATACTTTGACCAAGACCAACAACCCGAATGGTTTGCAGGTACCGCTATAGATATTACCACCCAGCATCAAGAACACGAAAAGCTTGAAACAATTCATCAACTTATCGCCAAAAGAGATCAACAGTTCAGAATGATTGTTGAAGCCGCCGGTATTGGTATCTTTTCTATTGACATGGAAACCAAGAAAATGGAACTCAATGATCGCTGCCGTGAATTATTTGGCTTCCACCAGCATGACAACATAAAAGAAGCTGACTTTTTCGCCCAAATTCTACCTCAGTATAGAAATATCATTCAGCATGTTTTTCAGGAAGTAACACGCAAGCAATCGCTTTTCGATTGTCAATGTGAGATAAAAGATAAAAAAACGGGTAAGATAAAATGGTTAAGGTCAATAGGCGGAAGTCAATTGGAATCGGATACAACAAGACACATGATCTATGGCGCCATAATAGACAACACCAATGACAAGGAAGAAGAAAGGAAAAAGCTCGATTTTATTAGTATCGCAAGTCATGAACTCAAAACACCTTTGACCTCACTCATTGCCTATATCCAATTACTACAAGCCAAAGAAGGTACATTGAGCAGCGAAAAGCGCATGCAATATCTCCACCAATCGAATGAGCAAGCAACGCGTATGCGTGGCTTAATCGACGGCTTTCTAAATGTTACTCAACTAAATGAGGGTAAGTTAGTACTTCGCAAAAAGACATTTAACGTTTGTTCTTTACTCGATTATATTCAAAATATCTATTCTTTAAAATCTGTCAAGCACTTCATTCATTATTCAGGAGCAATAGATTCGAATTTGGAGATTATCGCCGATCGTGATAAAATCGAACAAGTGTTAATCAACTTCATGGATAATGCCATTAAATATTCGCCCAGTAATTCAACAATTACCCTGCATGTGGCTATACATTCAGGTTATTTTGAAGTCGAGATCAAAGACCAAGGAAAAGGCATCAATCATAAGGATCAAAAACAAATATTCAATAAATTCTATCGTGTAAATGACGATGCGGACCGTTATGCATCGGGATTTGGCATAGGACTGTTTATTTGCAAAGAAATTATTCAAAAACATCAAGGAGAAATTGGGGTCGACAGCCAGATCGGCCAAGGGTCAACCTTTTGGTTTAAAATTCCGGTCGGTGCATAACGCTAGGGATTTTTAACAAAAATTTCCAATAGCAAAAAAAAGCAACAGCTGTAATCAAATCACAACTGTTGCTGAAACGCTTATTCTATAACCTATTTCTTTTTCAAATCGGCTCCGGCAATATCTTCCCATCGATAATAATGGAATGTTTTATCATCACTCATAACAACAAACAAGCCATGTTTGAAGGTTTCATTTAAATTAGAAGAGGTAGTTTCTGAACCATCACTTTGTGTTGCCATAACCGGTACACTCTTCAGATATTTATGTTCGAAAGGATTGCTTTTGGTTCCTTCCCGACTAAAAACCTGAAAACGATTTGCACCCTGGTCCGACACCAAGATATATCCAGTACTGTCGGTCACTTTATAAATCGAAATACCTTCATGATCTTCTTTAAAACCTGTTGTAGCAAATAATGCCAACTGTTGGTTTCCCTTTGCTGGATCCGCATAGTATTGTTTTACGCCAATTTGTTCGTCCGAATAGTAAATATACCCAAGCTCATTGTCCACCGCTATTGCCTCAATCTCTTTCTTTCCACTAAATGAACCAAATTTGCGAACCAGTGTAGCTTTTACTGAACCAGAGCCATTATCCTCCAATAAATATTGTCCCAAATAGCCTTCTTTTGGTCCATTTTTTCGCCCAACAATAGCATAGATCTCTCCTTTTGGAGAAGTATATAGAGCAATCCCCATTAGATCTCTGAATTCAGGTTCAGTTTCACCAACAAACATATCTAATCCCCCTTGATCGATCGGCTTCATGTCAGGTAGTGAAAAAATACGCAATTTATGGGTCATACGCTCTGTTGTGACAGCGATATCAACAGGTTTCCCCCCCAATACCAAACCGTATGCTACATCAACGTTGTTTGGTCGTTTTAAATTGGAAACCACTTTTTCTTTGACCGTTTTACCCTGTAAATCGTACACGAATAAAGCTCCATCGGCATCTTTATCCGTTGCTATAATCAGACTCTTGCTCGGATCGTTCTTATTGATCCAAATTGCAGGATCATCCGAATCATAGCGTACAGCATCGGTCACAATAACAGGTTTAACTGAGTTTACCGTATTTGTTTGCGCATTTTTGCATGCTATTTGAAGCAGGGTTGATGCTCCCAAAGTTAGTGTTAGTATTGTTTTTAAATTTGTCATTATATGAAGTAAATTAGAATTTGGAACCAAATGCCCCAACATAAGCTGCAGGCTGAGGAGAATTATATGTTAGGCCGTTTGACATCACAAGGCCACTCGTAAAATGGGGTTTAAAAGCCAAAGTACCGGCCTTTAATGCAGGTGAATTCCCTTGAAGATGAAAATCCCAGGTTGAATCAAATACGTAATTGTCAACCGATGTTTCTAAAGGATAAGAAACAAATTTAGGATTATTCTCCCCTGCCACTTTACCTCTAACATCGTTAATACCGCCTACAATATCATTTTTACCGACCTGAAACTGATCTACAGTCAATTGACCGTAACCATAATACCAATTATTACCTGACACAGAACGGCTATCTTCTGGTTTTTTAGGATCACGCTTGACTCCAAAACGTGTATTGGCAAAAAGATTATTATAAATTTCTGCTCTGACAGAGGCCTCTAACCATATGGAACCTCCTTTGGCTGTAGGTCTGCGCCACCCTGTATTGAGCATGGTATTATTGTAAACAATAATATAAGCCTGAGGTGTACGGTCTCCCGAATTGGATAGTTTTAATGCATTGGTATTTACACTATACACGAGGTTATAAGCGACATCTGCAAGACATCCGGATTTGAAATTCATCGCTTCTCCACCTGTCACTCCATTAGAAAAGAAACGATTGTTAGCGAAAATGATTTTTCCTCCTTCAATATACGTACAGTCTTCGTGAAAATGACTTACAGTGCTATTTTGAACAACTAGCTTTCCGTTTGGATTTGAGAACCACAAAGCTGGCAAAGCTTCACCAGACACTTTTTTATACAAGCCCATTTTTACAGAAGTCGACGCATCCGATGTAATTGCACCACCATATTCAATGACGGTATTGTCCAAAACAAGTTCCTGGCAGCTTGGAGCGGCTAAAATTCCTCCCCATAACTTGCCAAATTCATTCGTCTTCGTCTTATACCCATCTTCAACTGTAAACTTTACAGGATTTTCAGCTGTACCTAGTGCATACAAATTACCCAAAACAACAATTTCAGGCTTATTGACAGAATCCATCAATACGGTTACACCTTCCTCAATCGTCAGGCTCTTGCCTTCGGGAATAATAATATCTCCCTTGATATGCTGCACACTCCCTTTGCTCCACACACCGGATACCTCACCTATAGCACTTCCATCAGCATCAGAAGTATCAACATCAATATTTGCTTTTTCACAGGCACTTAGCACCACAATAAAAAACGCTAGAAACGATAAAATACATTTATTTTTCATCTGTATATATTTAATTTTTAATGATGAAGCAGATTTCACTTATCCAAAATATTGGCTTTCCAAAAAAGTGAAAGCTTCACCGAAACAAACTGTTCTTATTTAACGTCGCACATGTTCAGATTAAAACATGCCCTGTTTTACGCGGGTCTATTATTTACTAAACGAATAACGTAAACCAAGGATATAGTTCTGCCCATACAAATCCCTTCTAATCAATGTATTTCCGCCTTCAATAAGCTTTTCGGCGATCTTCTCATTTTCGGGATTTGTTCCTTTCACATACAATTCCATTGGTGTATTCAAGATGTTGTTAGCTTTGGCAAAAATGGCCCAGCCAGCTCTAAACTTCTTCTCAATAGAAGCATCTAACTGAACAAATCCTTTTTGCCATAAATCATCGTTCAAAAATTGCGACACTGTATTGATTCGTGAGCCGGTATAAGATCCAGCTAACTGTCCTTCCCAGCCATTATTAGCATCTTTGTAAAGTAGCGATAGATTGGCCACATGTGCAGCTTGCCCATATAGCGGCCTCGTTTGATCCACGATAATCGCTTCAGGGTCCTGTGTGGTTTCATTGATTCGACGTGACATCTTGGCGGTCGTTATACGTGAATGTGTATAGGTATAATTGGCCTTAACACCAAATTTTTGGATATACTTGATATAATCAACCTCGAGACCAAAGTTGTTGGCGTTACCAAAATTACCGGGGGTGTAGTATACATCCTGATTACGAACCTCATCCGGTTGAAAGGTATATTCAATTGGGTTTTTGATTTTCTTGTAAAACATACCCACAAGAAATTGAGAGGAAGCTTCAGGGAATAATTCATACCTTAAATCGAAGTTATCTGCTAAGGCATGTTTTAAATCTGGGTTTCCTTTTTCTAAAAACTCTTCATTAACCACACTTGAGGGTACAATTTCATAAAATCCAGGTCGGTTTAACGCACGATAATAGGCCGCATGAAGCTGTTGTTTTTCGTCCAAATGATATTTCATGGTCAAACTTGGCAGCCACTCTGTATAAATTTGAGATCCTTCTGGTCTTTTTTCTCCTGCAGGAAACAATAATTTATAATTCTGATTGGTATGCTCCATCCGGATACCACCGATCATCTGCCATTTGTCATTCTCATAATTGAACATGCCGTACAATGCTGTTGTCTTCTCACCGGCGTCGTAAGTTAATGGATTTGCGACCGCTCCAGTAGGATTGGTAACAGTCAAATTGAGATCGGTATAGCGCTGAAAATCCACGCCGTATTTATACTTTGCCTCTTCTGCCGAAGCTGGTGATAAGTTGTAGTTATTGTAAAAACTACTACGCTGTTTATCACGATACAAACCTCCGGTCGATAGCTCCAGCTTACTGTTTTCCATTGGAACTTTATAAGCTACATCCCAATAGCCTGCATGATCATTATCGGTATTCCGCTCCCAACGATAGGTTACAGGAGATTTATTCACGAGAGAAGTCCTTTTACGTTCAAAATTTTCTTCTACTCCATCCAAACTGATCATCGTATTTTGCGGTAATTGATTGCGCGCTGAAGAAAGCACACCTGACCAACGGACATTCAGACGATTATCTAAAAAATGATGATCCCCCTGTAGTGTACCATTGTAGATCTGTTGCTGTGTTTTTCGGCTTCTTGTCACATAGGTCAGTTCGGCTTTACCAATACTGGGATCATACTGGCCATTATATATCGTATTTACAGCATCACGCAATTGCATGTTATTTAAATTCACATACATTTGATAAAAGCTAATCCGATGATTTGGATTAAATCGATAGTCGATCTTGTTATGCAAACCTAAGCGTTGTTGCTGTTCATCATATTGACGATCACTCTGCTCAGTAATTACCGCATTGGGATTTACGCCAACGACAGCCGATTTGTAGAAAATAGAACGACTACCTCGATGTAAATTTTGATAACTCGCACCCAAAATAACCCCCAATTTATCATCCAAATACCGATTGCCTATTGTCAAATTGCCTACAAGGTCTGGAAGGGGCTTTTTATAGGTATAATCTAATGCCCCCTTATTAAAATCAGCAGCGGTTGCATTGTAATTCTTCCCATGCTGTTCGTAGGGAGATTTAGCCGAGGTTCCGCCTGTTGAAAAGCTTCCAAAATCACGATTAAAATAACGTTGGCTGTAGCCTGTTGCCAAATTTGCTTGAAGCAATAATTTAGTCGGCGCCGATTTCATAACCATATTGACAACTCCACCCACCGCGTCGGCTTCCATATTTGGTGTTAGCGACTTATAGACTTCTAAGCGTTCCAACATATCTGAAGGAAATAAATCCAAAGGCACATAACGGTATTTATTATCCGGACTTGGAACCTTTACACCATTCACTAAAGTGGTATTGTAACGTTTATCCATCCCCCTCAGAATAGCATATTGTCCCTCGCCATTCGAATTTCTTTCTATAGATACACCCGAAACACGCTGCACAACATTTGCAACGGTGATATCCGGAGAAATCTCTATTGCACGCGCCGAAACAACATTCATAATTTGTGACGCATTCTTTTCCAAACGCCTTGCACTAGGATCATCATCCCCCCCATTCCGACGTCCTTTTATGGTTACTTCCATTAATGTCTGTTCCGTAGACGTCAGCTGAAAAATAAAATGAGGTGTATTTTCTTTTTGAATTTCGATTTCTTTAATTAATTCGGCATAGGCCATATGCTTGATATGAACCCTATCCACACCTGCAGATAATCCTTTGAATTCAAACGAACCATCCAATTGTGTTTTGGTCGATAGCCCACGCTGTTCCAAGAATACTGTTGCACCAGCAATAGCTTCACCAGTTTGACCATCCAATACCTTACCTTTGATTTTGGTCGCATAAGCAGCGCTGACCGAAATACTGGAGGCAAGTAATACCGTTAAAAAGTTTTTCATTTTGCTTAGATTATTATGAATCTTTGATTGTTGTCGCAAAGATGGCAGCCAATTTTAATCACACAAAATATCTAGCGTTACAACAAGGAAACAAGGTAAAAAGAGCACTATACAGCAAGGAAACAGAAAGATTTAAAACGCTAATAAACAGTAGTTTAAAAACAAATTACACACCATTAACATTCTATTACTCCTGTGTTAAAAAATTATGAAATACCAACGAGATAACCCGCTAGATCCTCTCCTTGTTCCAATCTTAATTTTTTTCGCAATCGATGTCTGGCAACACGAAGGCTATCTTGTGATATGCCCAATAGGACGGCAATCTCGATATTATTCAAATTTATTTTAAGCAATGCTATTAATCGCATATCTGCGGCCGTCAAATCTGGAAATCGCTGAATAAGTTTTTCAAAAAAGCTGTGATGCACCTTTTCGAAAGTTCCCATAAATTCTTTCCAATGGATGCCCTGTGTGATATTTTCATTGATCTGCAACACCAACTTCTGCATTTGTCGTTTTTGATCCCTGCGTTCGTCCTTAACCATTCCTTTTAATTCATCACGAAGTTCTTCCAAAAATTGATTGTTACGGATTAGATTTAAGGTATGGGATGTCAATTCCTTTTGCTTGAGCGACAGTTCTTGCTTGAGCTGTTTATCTTCAAGTAACTGGTTTTTAAGGGCTACTTCAGTCAACTCACGTTCGGCCTCCTGTTTTCGCGATTCGGCGATCTGATTTTTGATCTTAATTTTCTGGCGACTATACAATACATAGGATAATACAATTAACAAAATTAAAACCACAATTGTACCCCACAGCATGATTAAGTTGATTCTTTTTGTCACCTGTAATTTTTCAATCTCCTCAGCTTTTTGGTTCATATCGTAGAGCGCCTGAAAAAAAGCTGTATGTCGAGCACCATCTACGCTATACAGTTCAAGCACCAACTTACGGCTCTTTTCGGCATAAAAATATGCGCTATCCATTTGGCCACGCAAGGCGTATGTTCTACTCAAATCTTTTGTCGTAGCAGCCATTTGATACACATCACCCAAATTTTCCGCCATCTGATAAGCCAATTGTGTCAATTTGATACTTTCCGGATATTTATTGGTCTTTCTAAAGATATCGCCCATATTATTGATGACCACAATTTTTCCATAATTGTCTTTTGTTTCCGTATAGAGCTTACTTGCTTTTTCAAAATGAAGAAAAGCGCTGTCATACCTTGCAAGATCTTCATAAATACTGCCCAAATTTTCATGGATCTTGGCTTCTCCATTTTTATTACCCACACTGCTATAAATGGACAAAGCAAGATGCTGGTAGACAAAGGCGGAGTCGTAGTTCGCTTCCTTTTCAAATAAATGACCTATATTCCCTAATGTACCTGCCTCTCCATTTTTATCCCCCTCTGTTCGGAAAGAATGTAGCGCCTTGTTAAAATAAACTTTCGCTACATCATGTTGTTTGTTGAAAATATTGAGCTCCCCGATATCACTCCAATTCGAAACAAGATGCTGTTTTGAATTTAATTGCGTATAGATTCGATCGGCTTGAAAATAGTAGTCCTGCGCCTGTCCATAATGTCCCTGATTGACACATAACCATCCAATCGCCTGTAAACAATTGGCTTGTAATAATAAGTCTTTATCCGTAACAGCTTTTGCATAACGTTTTTTGACGAGCATAATTGCAGAATCAGGATGGTTTTGACTTAATCCTCTAATATCCTTAAAGGATTCAACCTGCGCAGTACCCGGGTGACACAAAAAAAGCTGTATAAAAAAAAGTAGAAACAAAATAATTTTATCAGAAATCCTCATATTTAACGTAAATAATCGAATTGCAAATGTACATGAAACATGTTAACACAATATTAAATCACATAAAGCAATACGAGTTTTAACATAAGGAAGGCTGACTTATTTTTATCCGCCAAGCTCAACGATATACTATTAAAAAAGCCCTTTTATTGACGATACACATCAATAAAAGGGCTTGAAAATAGACAATCCCAAAACCGGTTAATTACCCGATTTCAATTCAATGAGCGGAGTGATCCGTTCTAATATATCAAATGCCACCTCTGCCATTTTATTACCTTTATTGTCCAATAACGGATTAACTTCAACAATTTCAAAACAAATCACCTTTCCAGATCGGATGATCTCTTCTAAAATCAACACAATCTCCCTTGGCAAAAAACCCTTAGGTACTGGTGTTCCCGTGCCATCCGATATCAATTCACTATCCATGCTATCCACATCAAAAGAGATATAAATCATATCACATGCTTCTAGGATTTTCAATGCTTCAGCCACACAATCGGTTATTCCGCGCTGTCTCGTATCTTCCACACGATAGTTCTTAATGCCAAGTCGTTCAATGACCAGATCTTCCGGTTCTTCCGTATCCCTTACACCAAAATAAATCAAATGATTGGATAGTATTTTACCTACTGGGCCAGCTATTCGTTTTAGTTTATTCCAAAATTCTTGTGTCGATTCGTCTATTTCATTGATTTTACATGGGATATTATCCTCATTCAACATCGCCGCTAAAGGCATTCCATGCATATTACCAGAAGGTGTTGTGTGCGGAGAATGAATATCGGCATGCGCATCTACCCAGATTACACCGAGTTGTTTATCGGGATAAGCGGACTTTATACCACTGATCGTCCCCATTGCGGAGGAATGATCCCCTGAAAACACCAATGGAAAATTGCCGGAAGATAAGCTATCTTCAACGGTGGAAGCTACTTGTTTGCATTGTTCATAAATCTGCTGAATATGTTTCGCAAAAGGATGATTATCATTCTGATAAATGGAGCTATTTCGAGTCGGCACATCAACAAATGGATAGTTAATGAAATATTGACTTCCTTTATTAATTGCAGCTATCTCGATGGCGTCGATGCCCAGATCTGAACCCCTAGTCCCTGCTCCTATATCCGATCTGTTTTTGATCAATTCAATCATTTTCTCCATACACTATTTCAAATTAGTCAACGATCGCTCAATAATCCCTAAGCAAGTCTCGACTTGCTCTTTTGTAATAACCAGCGGCGGAGCCAATCGAATTTTGTTACCATGTGTAGGCTTCGCTAAAAGTCCATTTTCTTTAAATTTGAGACAGATATTCCAGGCCAAATCACTTTCTTCATCGGCATCAATTACAATGGCAGTCAAGAGCCCCTTTCCGCGCACTTCTGTAATTAACGTGCACTTAGCAGCAATCTGACGCAATCCATCCAAAAACAATGCCCCCATCTGAAACGCCCGTTGCGTCAAATTTTCATCCCGCACAACATTTAGCGCTTCCATAGCTACTGCACAAGCTAAGGGATTCCCGCCATAGGTAGAACCATGTTCGCCCGGTTTAATACACAACATAATGGAGTCATTTGCCAACACTGCCGATACCGGCAATACACCACCTGATAAAGCTTTCCCTAAAATCAGAACATCTGGTTTGCTTTGACTCTGCGCATCATCAATATCATAGGATGCCAACATACTTCCCGTCCGAGCAATACCGGTTTGGATTTCGTCTGCAATAAACAATACAAGACCGTTGCAAAATAATGTTGATATTTTCTGATCGGTTATTTTTGCTTTTTTTTTGCAGTTTTTTCCGATTTGGATTCGGAAATCTAGTTGCGTTTTCTTGAAAAATCCTCTTTTTGAGGCCTTTTCAACTGCTTAATTTGTGTTTTTTATTGCATTGGACACAAGTATCCCAGGTGATCTGTAAAGATTGTACGCCATGGCTTCCATTAGATTTTGTGTATGCATTTTGGCGATCCCCTTATACCTTGCACAGCTTGAGTTGAACCATCGCCGGATGCTCCCGAAGGTCCGTTCAACTTTGAACCTGATCTTGCCGATCAGTTTGTTTCTTAACTTCTCTCTTTCGGTTAACGCTGTTCCTTTCTTTGCCTTATGCAAGATCCTGCTTTTTAGCTTTCCTGATTTGATCAATTCCTCATTTTTAGAGGAACGATATCCCTTGTCAGCATAGATATGGATGCCCTTTGGAAGGTCAGCCGAAGATATTACCTGTTGAAGATTGGCAATTTCATTTACATTTGCTGGAGTGGTTACCACGCCCAGAACCAGGCCTTCTGTATCGGTGACATAATGCTTTTTATAGCCATAACGTGTTTTCCCAGCCTTCTTTATCCAACGAGCTTCATGGTCAACACCCGGGCTCTCTTGTTGGATCAATAACTGTTCACTATTCTCTTTATCCAGCTCAGAATCTTCGCGAGGATGTTCACTACGGTCACTTTCGATCTCGTAAATAACTTTGCCTTTTGGTTTTAGCGGAGAATCAACAATACTGGCATCAACGATAGCTCCACGTTTTACCAATATTTTATGTTTATTCAACTGCTTGTTCAGCTCCTTGAATAGATTCTCATAAACACCCTTTTCTGTCAGCGAGCTGCGAAAACGGCTAATAACACTGTGATCGGGAACCGAATCGTCCAAACTGATGCCAACAAAGCGACTAAAGGAGATACTGTCGTTTATACGGTCTTCTACTTCGTAGTCACTCAGACCATACCAGGTCTGTAGAAGTGTCATTTTGAAGAGGACAAGACCAGAATAACTAGGGCGTCCCATTTTGCTTTCCCCTTTGTGGTAATGCTTGTTGATAATATTTGAAATCGGACGCCAATTTACCAATGTATTGATCTGATCGAAGAATTCCTGCTTGATTTTCCGTCTTTGAACCATGTAATCAACAAAGCTAACTTTTTCTGTCTTTTCCATACCTTAAATATAACGAAAATCAACAAGAAACAAATTAAAAACTTGAATATCAATAAAATAAAAACCAAACACTTTTGCAACGGTCTTAATACATTGTATTTTGTACATAATTGTCTCACGCGCATCAGATAATCCTCATCAGGAACGACAATACCCGCTTCGCCCTGAATTGGCTCAACGATAAAACCGGCGATATTTTTATCTGCTTTGAATAACTGTTCTAGCGCATCAACATCATTATAGGGAAAGAGTACGATGCCATCTAAAAAGGGACCAAATTCATGTGTTGCTGTGTTATCATTGGATGCCGATATAACAGAGATTGTCCTACCATGGAAATTGTCTTTGGCAAAGACAATTTTCGCTTGATTGGCTGCTACACCTTTCACCTGATAGGCCCATTTACGACAAAGCTTCATTGCCGTTTCTACCGCTTCAACTCCCGAATTCATCACCAAAGCCTTATCAAATCCAAATAACTGACAAAGCATTTCTTCAAAATCGCCCAATTTATTATTATAAAATGCTCTCGATGTAAGTGTCAATTTCGCAACTTGCTCTTTTAAAGCATCTATAATTCGCGGATGGCAGTGTCCCTGATTGACAGCAGAATATGCAGATAAGAAATCAAAATAAGATTTTCCATCAACATCCCACACCACGACTCCTTCAGCTCGTTCCAATACGACTGGAAGAGGATGGTAATTGTGCGCTCCATATTTTTCTTCTTTGGCAATGAACATCTCGCCCTTACCATGTTTAGCTACTGTACTCATAATTCAGATTTTTTCTAATACTAACAAATATACAATATTTACTTTTTTATTGACTGAAAAATAAAATTTAACACTAAATTAGCATAAAAATATTAAAATTAACTTTTAAACCGCTTTCTACAATGAATAGTATCGATGATTTTGATCTACAGATTTTAAAATATTTAGACGAAGATGGACGGATGGCCTACTCTGCAATAGCAACAGCTATGGGCGTATCCAATACGATGATCCATCAACGAATCAACCGATTGACGGAACAAGGAATACTGGCCGGTATAAAGCCTGTATTAAATGAAAAAAAGCTAGGCTATGATTGGGGTGCTTTTACAGGGCTAAGTCTAGAAAAAGATCATGACTCGAGCCGAATTATTGAAGAACTTAAGAAAATACCAGAAGTTACAGAATGCTATTACATTACGGGCAATTACACGCTATATGTAAAAATTATTGCTAAAAACCACGAACATATGCGACAATTACTCTATGAAAAAATCGATAGCATTCCAGGAATTGCAAAAACAGATTCCCTTATTGAATTAGGCTGTGCTTTCAAACGTAATATTATATTCTAGTACAATAAAACATTCATGGGATCCTGAACCTCTATTTCAGGGTCTCCACACTACTTACCTATATTTGCCAATTCTTCTTCTGTCCAGTAGATCAATTCGCGCAAAACATATACATTTTCATAGCTTCCCAATCCATCGATGTAGTCCCACAAATCACCTTCAACCTTCACTGGTCTTCCATGATGAAGTATATCATACCCATTATCTAACCAATTTTGTATCTGCTCTTTATCCATCGTTATTAAAACTTATTGTTAATTATCTTTAAAATGACTATATCAAATATAATATATTTTACGATGGCTACCCAAAACTGTTTCAAAGAAACAAAAATTTCAACAACTTTTTGACATCGTGTCTATCACTCTTCAAGAAGTTCTCGTGCTAATTGACAAATTTTAAAAATAAAAAAAGTATATTCGTATAACATCAAATATCATTATTATGGCAGATTTTTTCTATGTTGGATTAGAAGGTGAAAACGAATTGCTCGAACTGGTGGCTGTATCTACGATTCAATCCCTCCTCTATTTTCAGGATGCCGATCAAGAGGATTTTACAACAATAAAGACCGCTATTGATCAAAATTTTATTGTCGAAGAAGATCTAATCACTGTAGCAGACACCCTCCGATTGGATCAATCTATTGTGCGCTTTACTCCGGGCAAGCCCAATTATAAAGATTAATTGCATGCTCAATCATACGGGTAAATAACTATCAGTAAAGCAATTAAATCAAGATAATTAGTAAAGAAAATAAGTAAGGAAATAATGAAGGTAGTTTTAATAGGTGGTTCTGGCGCTACAGGAAGAGCGCTCGTTCAATTGATGTTAAAATCTAAGGAAATTACGGAAATCGTTGTGCTTTTAAGACGTGTCTCGTTTGAGGAGCACATTAAATTGAAACAGGTTATCGTAGATTTTGAAAATCTAACGGATTTTGAGCAAGTGATACAGGGCGATGTCGCAATTTCCTGCCTTGGCACCACATTAAAAGACGCAGGCAGTAAAGATGCACAATGGAAAATAGATCATGATCTTAATTTGCAATTTGCGGCATTGGCTAAAAAAAATGGTTTTCCTACCTTTCTCTTATTATCGGCTGTTCTTGCTGATCCTGCATCAAAAATTTTTTATAACCGCATGAAAGGAAGCCTTGAACAGGATGTTAAAGCACTTGATTTCAATCGGCTGATTATTTTCCAGCCTGGAGGATTAATCCGACCAAATACAGATCGCTTGGGTGAAAAAACAGCCATAGCTGCCCTTCGTATCTTTAATACAATAGGATTATTCAAAACATACGAGCCTCTTTCAGTAGAACAAGTTGCTATGGCAATGTTACAGGCGATCAATCATTACACAACAGGCATCCATACTGTAACAGTGAAAGATATCCAGAAATTAGCAGCAGAAACCAGTTGAAACAAGTAAAAAACAATTCATAATATTGAATTAACAGTAAGCTAATCCTAAGGCTGTAATTTGTGTTTTTTTAAAATAACAACCATTCAAATGAAAAAACACGTTTTATTTCTGTTCCTCCTCGTTTTTGTACATGTTTTCCCCTCTTTTGGCCAAGAAGCAAAATACATTTTTTACTTAATTGGTGATGGCATGGGCCTCAACCAGGTTAATCTCACCGAAATTCATCAAGCTGAAGTACAGCATAAAGATAACCCAATCCCACTTGTGTTTACCCAATTTCCTCATGTTGGATTTGCCTCCACACATTCACTCTCCAATGGCGTAACGGACTCAGGCGCTGGAGGTACCGCTTTAGCCGTTGGAAAAAAAACCAAAAATGGCGTTATCGGTATGGACAGTACGGGAACAGTCGCCTATAAGAGTATAGCTTATGCCGCAAAGCAAAAAGGAAAGAAAGTCGGTATTATTACAAGCGTCAGCATAGACCACGCTACCCCAGCTTCATTTTATGCACACCAAGCAGACCGCGACATGTATTATGAAATCGGTAAAGAAATTGTCACTTCGAATTTTGATTTTTTTGGCGGATCCAATTTTCTCAAACCCGAAACAACATTTGATCATAAAAAGGCGCCATCGCTTTTCCCCATATTAGAAAAAGCCGGCTATAAAGTGCTTAAAGGAAAAGATGCTTATGCACAACTACCAAATAAATCAGATAAGATCATATTGATGAATTCAGATGGCAGCCCTATAGATGCCCTTAAATATGCCATAGACCAAAAGCCAAGTGATTTAAAACTGGCAGATATCACATCTGCAGCTATCACTTCACTGCATAAAAATAATACAAATGGTTTCTTTTTAATGATTGAAGGTGGAAAAATTGATTGGGCATGCCATGCAAATGATGCGGCTACAACGATTCAGGAAGTGTTGGATTTCAATAACTCCGTACAACTCGCCTATGATTTTTATAAAAAATTTCCAAATGAAACACTTATAGTCGTTACAGCGGACCATGAAACAGGAGGATTAGGTGTCGGTAATGGAAGTTCTTCGCTGAAAACAAAATTCTTGTCCCACCAAAAAATCTCGCATACAGAACTTTCGAACGCAATTGCCAACCTTCGTAAGAATAATCCAAATGCAACATGGGACGATCTCAAGAATCTCATTGCCGCTCAAACAGGTTTATTTTCCAAAATTACAATCCATGAAACTGATCGTAGTGCTTTAGAAGCTGCCTATCAAAAAAGCTTTGTCGATCATCAAAATGAAACCGCAAAAAGCCTTTACGCAAGCGACGACAAAATAGCCGCATTGAGTATTTCAATCTTAAATCGGATGGGATCAATAAGCTGGGCCTCTAACAACCATTCGGCCGCCTATGCACCGGTATATGCGATCGGTGTTGGCTCCGAACAATTCAATCAGAAAATGGATAACACTGATATACCAAAGAAAATGGATCATGTACAAAAGTTGTGGAGGGGATAAAAAATAATTAGATATTTGTGCTTTGATATTTATACAGATGCACGAATCTTTCAACGCGTTAATGCCCTTAATTATTCCCGAAGGAGTTTCCGATTATTTTGAGATGACCCACTATTCCAAAGAAGAAAAAAGACTGGATATCTTTCTGGAGGAACTCAATAATACACCTGAAGAATATCAAGGCCAGAAGTTGATTTCCAAGGGGTTTTTCGAACCCGTTACCCTTCAAGATTTTCCTATCCGTGGCATGCAGGTCTATCTTCATGTCAAGCGCCGCAGGTGGCTCAACCAGGATACCGATAAAGTAGTCTACAGAAATTGGGAACTAGTAGCCAAAGGGACGCGCATCACACAGGATTTCGCAGCTTTTTTAAAAGGTATCAGCGGACAACCAGGCTCATAGCATTCAGACCATCAGTTCATTCTATGGGATATCAGCCAGTAAACTAAGGAGATACTACCGCAATAAACTGAGCGGTTTCCAGGATTGGGAGCATCGCGAAAATGCGCGAGATGGATTGACCTTCCCACAGAATGTCAGCGGCCATCTTTCTATTGACGAGACCTGCCTATCCCATGGCGAGCTCTATACCGTTGTCACCAATAAAGAAGCACGGGGCAAAAAAGGGACCATTGTAGCCATACTGAACGGGACAAAATCAGAGAACATTATCCCGATCCTTCAAAAGATCCCACAGAGATTACGAAATAAAGTTCAAGAGATAACGCTTGATTTAGCCGGTAATATGGGATTGATAGCCAAAAGATGCTTTCCCAATGCTGTTCAGGTAATAGACCGTTTCCATGTTCAGCAACTTGCTAACGAAGCGCTTCAGGAAATAAGGATAAAGCACCGCTGGCAGGCCATTGACGATGAAAATCAGGCAATTGACCAAGCACGAAAGAATAAGGAAACCTATTTTCCGGAAGTCCTATCCAACAGTGAAACCATCAAACAGTTACTTGCAAGAAGCCGATACCTGCTTTATAAAAGTGAACATAAATGGACTTACGAGCAAAGAGAAAGGGCTGCTGTACTCTTTGAGCGATATCCCGATATTGAAAAGGCGTACAGGCTATCCCAAGAACTCTCTTGGATATTCAACACCACCATAGATAAGATCTACGCCTTTACAAGGTTGGCAAAATGGGCGGATAAAGTGGAACAGGCCGGCTTCAAGTCATTCAACACCGTCTCCAGAACCATAAATATCCATCACAAAAAAATATTGAACTACTTCGACAACAAGAGTACAAATGCTTCAGCAGAATCTTTCAATGCAAAGATAAAAGCTTTCAGAAGTCAGTTTAGAGGTGTAGGTGACATCAATTTCTTCCTGTTCAGATTGACCAAATTATTTGCGTAGTCCACAGGTTTTGAAACTGATCCAAGAAAATCGCTACAGCAGCAAAACTTGGTTTGGACTAAACAAAAAAAGATCCCCAAGAAATCTTGGGGATCTTTTTTATGAGCCTCTTATCGGAATCGAACCAATGACCTACTGATTACAAGTCAGTTGCTCTACCAGCTGAGCTAAAGAGGCTTTTTAAAGAAGTTTAATGCATGTTGCTTAAAAGAGCCTCTTATCGGAATCGAACCAATGACCTACTGATTACAAGTCAGTTGCTCTACCAGCTGAGCTAAAGAGGCGTTACTTCTTTTCAATCTTACAACGTCTGACCGTTTTAAGATGCTGCAAATATCGAAAGCTTAAACCAAAAATGCAAGTCGATTTCAAGAATTTTCTACCCTGCTAAGCCAATTATTTAAAAATCAAGCGCATTATTTTTAATAACTGAAAATTTGTCATGATTCAATAAAAAATATTGCCATTTTTTCCGAAGTATGGCTTAAAACCTGAATGGCACTTCAATTGTTATAACCAATATGTATTAACGAAACTTTAAATAAGACAATAAAAATGAATTTTAACAACTATACAATTAAAGCCCAAGAGGCTATACAAAAAGCTTCCGAAATTGCGGCAGGCCATCAACAACAGGCCATTGAGACCGCGCATATTTTAAAAGCTTTACTCACCGTGGATGAAAATGTTGTCAGCCACTTATTAAAAAAATTAAATGTCAACCTCAGCTATCTCGGCACTGAACTTGACAAACAAATTGAAGGTTTTCCGAAGGTTAGTGGCAGCAATATTTATTTAAGTAGTGATGCCAACAATGCACTTCAGAAAGCACAGGGCTATCTCAAAGAATTCAATGATGAATTTGTCTCGGTAGAGCATTTACTATTGGGTATCCTGGCAACTTCTGATAAGACCTCAACATTACTTAAGTCACAGGGCGTTACAGAAAAAGACTTAAAGACCGCCATAAAAGAATTGCGCGGAAACAGCCGGGTAACTGATCAAAATGCGGAGGCCACCTACAATGCTTTGGGAAAATATGCCCGAAATTTAAATGAATATGCCGAATCCGGCAAATTGGATCCCGTTATCGGCCGTGATGAGGAAATTAGACGGGTGATGCAGATACTCTCCCGTCGTACCAAAAACAACCCAATACTCGTTGGTGAACCTGGGGTTGGTAAAACGGCTATTGCGGAAGGTATTGCTTACAGAATTATAAAAGGCGACGCGCCTGAAAACTTAAAATCTAAGATTGTATTTTCCTTAGATATGGGCGCTTTGGTTGCCGGAGCTAAATATAAAGGTGAATTTGAAGAACGTCTAAAAGCGGTTGTAAAAGAAGTTACCGATTCCAATGGAGACATTATACTCTTTATCGACGAAATCCATACATTGGTGGGTGCTGGAGGTGGTGAAGGCGCCATGGATGCGGCTAATATCCTCAAACCAGCTTTAGCTAGAGGTGAACTACGCGCAATTGGAGCGACAACCTTAAACGAATACCAAAAATACTTTGAGAAAGATAAAGCATTGGAGCGCAGGTTCCAGAAAGTTATGGTTGAAGAACCTGACACGCAAGATGCCATTTCCATTCTCCGTGGCCTAAAAGAACGCTACGAAACACACCATAAGGTACGCATTCTGGATGAGTCTATCATTGCTGCAGTGGAATTATCACAGCGCTATATTGCCGATCGTTTTCTACCAGATAAAGCGATTGATTTAATTGATGAGGCAGCATCCAAATTGCGCCTTGAAATGGATTCTGTACCGGAAGCTGTCGATGAGCTTGAACGTCGTATCATGCAATTGGAAATTGAGCGTGAAGCTTTGAAACGTGAAAATGACGATAAAAAAGTCGCAGAACTGTCGGAAAGTATCGCTAATCTATCTGCAGAAAGAGATACGTTGAGAGCATCGTGGCAAGAAGAAAAGAGTCTTGTTGACAATGTCAATCAAGAGATTGAGAATATTGAAAACTACAAACTCGAAGCTGAGCAGGCCGAGCGTTCCGGAGACTATGGAAAGGTAGCAGAACTTCGTTATGGACGAATTAAAGAAGCGCAAGAAAAAGTGGACAAACTAAAGGCTGAACTCGCCGAAAAACAAGAAAGCAAGCGTATGCTCAAAGAAGAAGTTACTTCAGAAGACATTGCTGATGTTGTTGCAAAATGGACGGGAATACCTGTGAGTAAAATGATTCAATCAGAACGCGAAAAATTACTGAATCTAGAGGAAGAGCTTCATAAACGTGTCGCCGGTCAGGATGAAGCAATAGAAGCTATTTCCGATGCCATTCGTCGATCACGTGCTGGATTAAATGATGCGAAACGACCAATAGGATCGTTCATATTTTTGGGGACTACTGGAGTCGGAAAAACCGAACTTGCAAAAGCACTTGCCGAGTTCTTATTTGACGACGAACAATCCATGGTTCGTATTGATATGTCGGAATATCAAGAACGACACGCAGTGTCTCGTTTAATCGGAGCGCCTCCGGGATATGTCGGCTATGATGAAGGCGGACAGTTGACTGAAGCAGTCCGAAGAAGACCTTATTCTGTTGTTTTGTTAGATGAAATTGAAAAAGCTCATCCCGATGTATTCAATATCCTATTGCAGGTATTGGATGATGGCCATCTTACAGACAACAAAGGTCGTACGGTAAACTTCAAAAACACCATTATCATTATGACCTCCAATACGGGGTCAACCATTATACAGGAGAATTTCAGTCATCTGACCGATGATAATAGGGATGAAATTATCGCCAAAACACGCAATGAGGTCTTCGATCTTTTAAAACAGTCGATTCGCCCCGAGTTTTTGAACCGTATCGATGAAGTGATTATGTTTACGCCATTAAGTCGAGACGAAATTGGAGATATTGTTCGTTTACAATTTGCACATGTTCAGAAACAGCTGGCCGAACAAAATATATTCATTACGGCTTCTGATGAAGCAATGGATTGGTTGGCACAGCTTGGTTATGACCCTATTTATGGGGCTAGGCCACTAAAACGTGTTATTCAAAAACGAATTTTAAATGAATTATCAAAGGAAATTTTATCCGGAAAAGTAAATCGCGATTCGATTATTCGTCTGGATGTATTCGACGGTAAATTTGTGTTCATCAATAAACAAGAACAATAAAAAAAAGAAGGTCCGATAGTACTATCGGACCTTCTTTTTTTTATTGCTAATTTTTAAACATTTAACCTGTAATACCTAAAGCTTTTAACAACTTGTTTACATCGTCTTCGCCGTCCAAATGCTGTACCAAGACTTTGGTTTTTGCATCATAGATATAGAGCGAAGGGTAATTGCTTGGCTTAAATTTTTCAATAAATTGAGTTCCAGCATCAAACAAGAATTTGACATTTGGAGCACTTTTCAATGCCTTCGCATGCATATTAATAAATCCATCGACATAAGGCTTGTCATTCATGGAAATAAAATAGAAGGATACATTCTTGAATTTGGACAAGTGCTGTGCGATACCAGCCCCCATTTTCTGACAATGGCCACAACCCGGGTCGTAAAAATCCAGCACAATATAGCCCGATTTTGGAAGCTTGTCCGAATTAAACTTGTTAGCCTGATAGACCTCATCAAAAGTAAACGATGGAAGTGTTTTGGGTGCCTGTGCAAAAACAGGTTGAAATAAGAAAAATACACTTACAAAAAATAGGGAACAAAGGAACCTCATGTTAAAGAAATTTAAACCAACAGTGACTATTCAATTAATTTTAATCAATAATACTTAAAAATGCGCTTCAGTCAACTATTATTTTAGTTTTTTTACAAAAAATCCGTAAGTTTGGGCTAATTTTTAAATCGATCAAATCTATTAATACTTATTAATCGTGAAAAAACGAATTGCTATTTTTGCTTCAGGTTCAGGGTCCAATGCTCAAAAAATAATGGAACATTTCAAGTATTCAGATGAAGCTGAGGTTGCCTTGATTTTATCCAATAACCCTGATGCTTACGTTATTCAGCGAGCCGACAATTTTGAAATACCTGCACATATATTTGATCGTGACGAATTTTACAAAACCGACAACGTTGTCAATATTCTTAAAAACTTAAATATTGATCTGATTGTTTTGGCAGGTTTTCTTTGGCTCGTTCCCAACAACCTTCTGAAAGCATTTCCAAATCAAATTATAAATATACATCCTGCTCTCCTACCAAAATATGGTGGCAAAGGTATGTATGGTGACCATGTACACAAAGCCGTTTTGGCCAATAAGGAAGAGGAACATGGCATTACGATCCACTTCGCAAATGAACATTTTGACGAGGGGGAAATTATATACCAAGCACGATTCAAAGTGGATCCCAACGATACTTTAGACATTATTAAATTTAAAGGGCAGCAACTCGAACATCAGTACTTCCCTAAAATAATTGAAAATCTTATCAAAAAAATGTAAAAACAATTCTATTATTTAGAATTGTTTTAAACAAATTGTAACTTTGTATTATGAACGAAGTTATTGAATCTGTGTTGGAGATCGATGAATCAGAAAATAAAGCCGGGTTGTTTCAGTTTCGGAATACGGCTATGAACCCTTTTTCTGACTTTTCTTGTGCCTGCTTTAAAAAGTGTTGCAAAAAATATAAAGAAGGCAAACGCTGTAAAAAATGTCCGGGACGAAAAAAATAGCTATTTGTTGACTACTCTTCCAGGTAGTCTAAATCTTTATCAAAGCTTTCTTCTAACTGGGTCAACGAATAAATTGCTATACCCGAAAGAACGACAACCATTGTAATTGCTGCTGGCACAATTCCAAATGCATTTACTAGAAGTCCATATAGCATTGTTGACGGAATGAGTGCACCCCGTACAAAATTGGGGGCCGTCGTTGCAACAGTTGCTCTGAGATTTGTACCAAATTGTTCCGCTGAGATAGTCACAAAGGTTGCCCAATACCCTACTCCTAAGCCCATTATAAAGGCAAGACTTAAAAACTTTGTCGCTGTAATACCATCACTCAATAAATACCATAGTGAACTTCCAATGATAATTAATTGACATATAAACACCACTTTTTTGCGGGATTTTAAAATCTGTGCGAATATTCCTGCCAGTACATCCCCGATAGAAATACCGATATAGGTAAACATCACCCCTTGACCAGCACTCAGTGTACCTCTAGCCCCCAAGGCCTTGCCGATTTCCGGAGCCTGTGTAACCAAAACACCGACAACAAACCAGATTGGAAGGCCAATACAGAGACAGTTAACATACCGTTTTAACCGGCTTTTATTTGTAAAAAGCATACGGATATCCCCTTTCACAACACCCGATTTATCTTGATCCTTAAATAATCCTGATTCAAAAGAGCCAATGCGCAACAGTAGCAACAGTAAGCCCATTCCGCCTCCGACAAAGTAGGCCGTCCGCCAGTCAAATTCTTCCGAGACAAAATAGGCCAATATAGCGCCTAAAACACCGACACCGGCAACCAACATGGTCCCATAACCACGTTTTGATTTATGCATACTTTCAGAAACCAAGGTAATTCCCGCCCCCAGTTCTCCGGCCAATCCAACGCCCGCTATAAAACGAATAATACCATACATAAGCACATCATGTACAAAACCATTTGCAATATTCGCTACAGAGTATAAAAGAATCGATCCAAAAAGCACTTTTAAACGTCCAAATTTATCCCCTATAATCCCCCAAAGAATTCCACCCAACAGCAAACCGCCCATTTGCATATTGAGCACAAATTCACCTTTTACCCGCATTTCTTCCGCAGGGACTCCAATATCAGTGAAGGACTGAATACGAACTATGGAGAAAATAATCAAATCGTAGATATCGACGAAATAGCCCAGTGACGCAATCATAACCAGTAACCATACTTTCCTGCTGGATTGTTTTTCTTTTATTGTTGACATTTTAGGTTTTTTGATCTGTAAAAATACCATAGTGAAGCTATAAAACCAAGATTTCGAAAAATAATCCGACACATTGTTTTATTTTTGCATCATGAGATATAGTCCACTTGCCTTAACATGGCTATTACGTATTTACCCACCATTTCTATTTCAGGGAATCTGGGTTAAAAAAATTAGCCCCGGCTTCCAAGGCGCCAAAGTAAAAATTTATAAGACACCATTCAATATCAATACCAACAAAACATTATTTGGTGGAACGATCTTTTCTGCAGCAGATCCAATATTCCCCATCCTCATTGATCAGTATCTTCAAAAGATTGGTTTTAAGAAAACGGTGGCCTGGTTAAAATCATCACAGATCACCTTTAAGAAACCTGGCAAAACCAGCGTGGAATATTCTGTGCAACTCTCCGAGGAAATCCTTGAAGAATGTGCCCATATTATCCGCACAAAAGGCAAAGTAGTAAAGGATTTTACGCTGGAAATTAAAGATAAGTCTGGCGATCTCTGTGCCACGGTACGTTGTGAAACCTATATTCGTGACCTGAATTTTACATTCCCTTCCAGAAATCGAAATATTGAGCCATAAGAAATTAATATATTTGTCCAATTACCAAAAAACAAAAAACATGAATAAAATCGCGTTTGTAGCTATCGCATCCTTGGCAATAGCAGCATGTGGAACTCAGGGAAATGGTGCAACAGGTGTAAAAGCCCTGCAAGATTCAACTATTAAGATACATGATGAAATTATGCCTCAAATCGCTCATTTCGATCGCGATGCTGTTAAGATAGATTCTATTTTGGCAAATTTAAAAAACCTAAAAACAACTAAGGCTGATTTAGACACCAATTTAACAAGAAAAGAGCTAAGTACATTGAAAGCTAATTTAGAAAGCGCTACAGACCATATGATGGACTGGATGAAAGGATATAACCCGGATTCAACAGATGTTAAATATTTTGAAACAGAGCTTCAAAAAGTAAGTGATATGAAAAAGATATTTGATAGTGTTTCTAAAGAAAGCCAAGACAAATTAAAGAATTTTTAAATCCAAAAATTCAAATAACGCAGTCCGCCCAGCTTTAGATTAACATTAAATTGTTCGTGTAAAGATGGGATCAAGCTTAACAAACAAAACTATTAAACACATGAGATCCATAACTAAATTTTACTGCGCAACTGGCCTTTTACTCGGTTTATTTTCCTGTAAAAACAATAGCCAGACAAGCTTACCCATCTATGGCGAAAGAGAAGCTGTAGAAAAAACAGTTGATGGAAAACAAATCGTAGATACAGTCTATCATACTATTCCGCCTTTTAAACTGCTCAATCAGGATAGTACAATGATTTCAGACAAAGATTTTGAGGGTAAAGTATATATCGCCAACTTCTTCTTTACCCATTGTCCAAGTATCTGTCCGACGATGAATCGCAACCTATTAAAGATATACCAGCAATATAAGGATAATGAAGAAGTTCGTTTCCTGTCCCATAGTATAGACTTTAAATATGATCAACCCTACGTACTGAAAGATTATGCCAATAAATTGGGCGTAACCAATAATCATTGGCAATTTGTTTCGGGGACTAAAGCAGAAATATATGGTCTAGCCAATCAATACCTGGTTTATACCGCTGAAGATAAAAATGCACCTGGGGGTTACGATCATCAAGGGTACCTTGTCTTAATAGACAAGGATAAAAGAATTCGGGGTGCCTACGACGGTACAAACGATGAGCAAGTAAAAAAATTGATGAACGATTTACCTTTACTCTTGAGTGGGGTTAAAAAATAACATGCGTATTCTCTTAACAACAGGTATAACGATCGGGGTTATTTTATCGATCTTGATTGGCTGTCAGCAGGAAGTTGATATCAAAACGGCACAATATGCGGTTAATGGTCAAAAGGTATACCGGACACATTGTCAAAATTGTCATGGAGAGAAAGGCGAAGGATTGGGAAATCTCTATCCTCCCCTAACCGATACCACCTTTCTGCAAACGCATCGTCAGGAGCTTGCTTGTATCATCAAGCACGGGACTTCCGGAGAACTTGAAGTAGCAGGCAAAAAGTTTAATAATACCATGCCCGCTTCAAATCTTTCCGCAATTGATATCGCTTATGTATTAACATATATCAATACCAAGATCAACAAAGGAAAGAATCTGTATCCTTTGGAAGAAGTGGAGAAAAGTTTAAAAAATTGCAAATAAAAAAAGCGTTGGTTTTATAAAACCAACGCTTTTTTTATTTGCAACCGCTCCACCTCCTTTAATAAAGACCTTCAGGCTAATTTGCAAGCGAAACTCATGCTACAACCTTGACCTTCTTGATGGTACCTCCCCTCCATGCATCAAAAAAAAATAAAAAGTTGAAAACAATTTCACCTTTTTTTCCTTATTGTATTATTGGTTCAAATCGTTTTATATTTATTGATTTATAACAATATTCTGACATTTTGGATCCAAATTAATCGTTAATTTTGCAACCGAATGAACGTTCGATTGATGAATTCCAATGAAAAAATTGCGGCAGTACTTGCCAGCACACTAAAACTTATACAAACAAACGGCTTCCATGGAACGCCGATGAGCAGAATCGCACAAGATTCTGATGTAGCAATAGGAACTATCTACCATTATTTTCCATCGAAAGATGACCTAATCTTTGCACTGTTCAAACATTGTAGAACATTACTGAATGATTACATTTTTGATGGAATAAAAGATGATTTCGATTATAAAGATTCCTTTGTTCATATCTGGCGCAACTTTGTCAAGTTCTATTTAGAAAATGGGCATATCTTCAGTTTTTTTGAACAGTTTTTTTCCTCGCCTTATTACGAGAAAAACAAAGCTGAGATACAAGAACCTGTAGGTGGACAAAATAAAGTTGTTGATTTTTTACAAGAAGGCATTGATCGAAAAATATTGAAACAGGTAGACGTCCATCTTTTGGTAGCCAGTTATATTGGTGTAGCCTTATCGACTGTTCACAGTATCAAATTTAAAGATCTCAAATTCTCTGAACAGAATATAGAAGATTTAATTGGGATTATTTGGGATGGAGCTATTAATAGAGAAAAAAATAATTAATTACATATATGAAGTTTAATAGAATCGTTTATTCCTTGGCGGCCCTGTCGCTTTTGAGTAATACAGGATTTGCACAACAGCAATCTGAAAACTTGCCGGCAAATGCAACACTTCAGCAGCTGATTGATTACGCCTTACGTAATCAAATCTCTGTAAAACAAGCACAATTGGACGAGGCCATCGGTGAAAAAGATATCGACATCTCCCTTTCAGGCTGGTACCCCCAATTGGATCTAAAAGGAAGTTATAATTATAATGTCATTGTTCCATTAGCAAATATTGGCGGGAATAATATCAAAATGGGGCAGAACAATGCGAGTGCCTTAACGCTTCAAGCAGACCAACAGATCCTTAATCCAGAGCTAATGCAGGCGAAAAAAGCCGCTGAGCTGGTACGTCTCGGTAATAAACAAAATACGGAGAACAAAAAAATAACAGCTGTTGTGGAGGTCAGTAAGGCCTATTATGACATCCTGACGTCGGAAGAGCAGATCAAGATTGTTCGCGAAAATATTGCTCGCCTTCAAAAACAATTGAAAGATGCAAAGTCACAATATGATGTGGGTTTAGTTGATAAAACCGACTATAAGAGAGCGCAAATTGCTTTGGCAAATTCGAATGCTGACGAGAAAAGAACGGTTGAGCTTCGTAAATATAAATACGAATACCTTAAACAATTGCTAGCTTTGGATAAAAGCAAAAATTTGACGCTTTCATTTGATAATAGCAGTATGGAATCAGAGATTCTACTTGATACAACTGCAGAAATAAGTGTTTCTAATCGAATTGAATTCCAACAATTGGAAACATCGAAAAAGATTCAACAGTTGAGCACACAGTATTATAAATGGACATATTTACCAAGCGTAAGTGCTTTTTATAATTACGCATTCAACTATAGAAATGATAAATTCAGTAAGCTTTATTCCGATAATTTCCCGGGTTCAGTAGCTGGCCTAAATGTTTCTTTTTCAATTTTCGACGGATTTAAACGTAAAAAACAAATTAATAAATCCAGATTGCAGGAAGAAAGAATAGACTGGGACTTCAAAAATTTAGAAAACAGCATTAACACAGAATATTCGTTGGCAAAGGCAACCTATAATGCGAATTTAAATGACTGGAAAACAGCTAAAGAAAATGTGGATCTCTCCAAAGAAGTATACGAGACAATCAAACTTCAATATGACGAAGGTATCAAAACTTACCTCGATTTAATGACAGCAGAGACTGATCTCAAAACAACACAGCTCAATTATTTGAACTCCCTTTATGCGCTATTGTCAAGTAAATTGGATGTTCAGAAAGCAGTTGGGGCAATCCACACAAATTAATCAATAAACGGAAACTAATACAAATCATGAATAAAAGACAATTATTATTCGCTTTCTTCCTTGGGACGGCATTAGTATGGACCTCTTGTGGAAATAAAGATGCAAAAAAGCAAGGTGCAGCACAGGCTCAGGCTGAAAAAGTTGTCCCTGTCAGCTTTGGTGTCGCATCACATGAGACTGTTACAGGTACAATCAGTTATCCAGCAACAGTCAAACCGTTGAACGAAGCAGATCTATATGCGGAAGTAAGCGGCTATATCACAAAAATATATGTTTCTGACGGTGCAGTAGTTTCCGCAGGGCAAGCTCTTTATGAAATTGATGGAACACGCTACAACGCAGCTGTCCAACAAGCTAAAGCAAGCTTACAGGTCGCACAGACTGATTTGGACCGACAAAAAAGAGATTTAGCACGTTACCAGACATTGGCCGATAAAGATGCGATTGCGAAGCAGGTTTTTGACAATGCCAAATCGAGTGTTGCTGCTGCGCAGGCACAGGTTGAATCGGCTCGCGCTGCATTAGTTACTGCAAATACAAATTTATCCCGCTCAACCATACGCGCACCATTTTCGGGTACAATTGGTATCTCACAGGTACGTTTAGGTGCTTTGGTGAATCCAGGTACTACCCTGTTGAATACCTTGTCTTCAACCAGTCCAATTGCTGTTGAGTTTCAGGTAAACGAAAAGGATATTGCCAAATTTACCCAATTGCAAAGCAGCCATTCCTCTTCGGACCTTTCTCTTTTATTGCCAAATGGAAGCACTTATGAAGGCAAAGGAACGATCACAACCATTGACCGCGCAGTTGACCCTGCTACAGGAACAATCAAAGTGCGGGCTACTTTCCCGAACAATGCCAACGAATTGCGGGCTGGTATGAATATTACGATGAATGTATCAACAACCTCGGCTACAGAAGAAGTTGTTGTACCTTACAAAGCGGTCTTTGAACAGCTCGGGGTATTTAACCTTTATGCGGTGAATGATAGCAGTAAAGCCGAAATACGTCAAGTAAAATTAGGTATTAAAGCTGGTGATAAAATTGTGATTAAAGAAGGTGTCAAAGACGGTGAAAAGATTATCGTCGACGGTACCATGAATGTCCAAAATGGAGTTAAAGTAGTTGATGCTGCTGTCGCTGCCCAACAGGCTGCCAAAGGGGCACCTCAAGGAAAATAACACCATTAATTTTTTAAAGAGAATCTAAAAGATATAGAATGATTTCAGAAGTATTTATTAAGAGGCCAGTTACCGCAATCGTTATTTCGATATTGATTTCAATTATCGGGATCATTGCAGTATCCACGTTGCCAATTAGCCAGTATCCTTCTATTGCACCTCCAACAGTAACGGTTACGGCCAATTACACCGGAGCTGATGCACAGACGGTTGAACAAACCGTGACAACTCTTATCGAGAGTCAGATCAATGGTACACCTGGCATGATTTATATGTCGTCCAATAGTACGTCAAATGGTCAAGCAACAATTACGGTGACATTTGAAGTAGGTACGGATATCGATATTGCGACCTTAGACGTACAAAACCGTGTGGGAATCGCCGAACCAGCCCTTCCCGAAGCTGTGAGACGTCTGGGAATTACGACCCGTAAAGCCAATAACGATATCCTGATGTTGGTTGCCTTAACTTCACCAAAAGGAACGAGAGATGAAAATTTCTTGGCCAATTACAACAACTTATACGTTAAAGACGCGCTCTTACGTGTGAAAGGTGTCGGTGATGTAACCGCTTTTGGGCAACCATTTTCAATGCGTGTATGGCTAGATGCAAATAAATTGGCTAATCTAAGCATGACTCCGGCCGATGTATCAACAGCGATTGCGGAACAAAACTCTCGCATACCTGGTGGTAGTGTGGGTGGACGTCCACAAGAGTCTTCGACAGTATTTGAATACCCAATCATTACCGATAGCGACCTTTCAAATCCAGAAGACTTTGAAAACATCGTTGTAAAAACCAACAAAGATGGATCTATCGTACTTTTAAAGGATGTCGCACGTGTTGAACTGGGTCAATTTAATTATGGTACATCATCTACCGTAAATGGTATGACCTCATCTGCGATGATGATTAACCAGACCCCGGGAGGAAATGCCGTAGAATCTGCAGAAGGTATTGTGACAGCATTGGAAAAATTAAAGAAATCTTTTCCAACTGACGTAGATTATACCATCAGTTACGAGACAGTTTCGGTAGTAAATGCCTCAATTTCTTCGGTTATCCATACCCTAGTTGAAGCATTGATCCTGGTAACAGTGGTGGTATTTTTCTTCCTTCAAAGCTGGAGGGCAACATTAATCCCCGTATTGGCAATTCCGGTATCCATCATCGGTACATTCATCTTCTTCCTGATGTTTGGCTTTTCGGTCAACAACCTGACCATGCTCGCCTTTGTATTGGCCATTGGTATTGTGGTGGATGATGCCATCGTTGTGGTGGAAGCTGTCCAGCACTATATCGACCATTATAAGCTGGATGCAAAAGAAGCGACACGTCGTGCCATGGGCGACATTACCGCGCCGGTTATTGCAATTGCGTTAATTTTGGCAGCCGTATTCGTTCCCGTAGGTTTCATCCCTGGAATGGTCGGTAAATTGTACCAACAATTTGCCATCACGATCGCTGTGTCCGTTATGTTATCTGCATTTATTGCACTTTCGTTAACACCCGCATTATGTTCAATTTTATTAAAGCCTACAGCCGTACATGAAGGTGCAAAAGGATTGAACAAGTTTTTCTATAAGTTTAATATCTGGTTCGAAAAAGTTACCATCAGATATTCGAATGGTGTAAAACAAGCAATCAAAAAAGCACCACTGGTGTTGATTATTCTGTTGTGTATTTTTATCGGAACCGGCTGGATGTTTACAACCAAACCGACAGGGTTTATTCCTTCCGAAGATGGCGGTGCATTTTTCGCCGGTATTACATTGCCGGAAGGTTCTTCTTCTGCGCGTACCAATGAAGTTCTTAAAGAGATTGAAGCCGATCTACACAAGACTTTCCCTGAAATCAAGTATGTTACCGCAATTTCTGGTATCAATATCCTAAACCGCGCGTTTAAATCCAATGGAGCAACAGTGTTCGTTTCTCTTAAACCTTGGGAAACCCGTACACGTACTGCAAACGATATCGCTGGAATGATTATGGGTAAATACATGGGTTATACCAAAGCACGGGTATTGGCGGTAACACCGCCGGCAATTCCAGGTTTAGGTACATCTGGAGGTTTCTCTTTGCAAGTACAGGATTTACAGACTGTAAATATCAAAGATTTCGAAGCAACAGTCGGCAAATTCTTGATGGCAGCCAACCAACGTCCGGAAATTGGAATGGCCTACACGATGTTTAATACCAATTCTCCAAACTACAAATTGGAGGTCAATCGTGAACAGGCAAAACGTATGGGCGTGCCTATCTCAAGTATTTATTCGACAATATCATCCTATTTGGGAAGTAGCTATGTCAATGACTTTACAAAGTATGGTCGTAGTTACCGTGTCGTGATACAAGCTGATATTCCGTACCGTATGAATATTGAAGACATCAACAAATTGTATGTCAACAATGTTTCAGGAAACCCTGTACCGATGGGTACACTGGTCAAGTACGAATTAATGACAATGCCTTCAATCATCAACCACTACAATATCTTTAGAAGTATCGAGATTAATGGTAGTTCGGCTCCCGGTTTCTCATCTGGAGATGCATTGAAAGCTTTGCAAGAAGTGGCTGCACAAACATTACCAGAAGGTTTTGACTACCAGTTCTCCGGTCTATCTCTTCAAGAGATGCAATCCGGGTCAAAGACCATCCAAATTTTTGCCTTATGTATCCTGTTTGTGTTCTTACTATTGGCTGCCTTATACGAAAGTTGGTCTGTACCTTTCTCCATTTTGTTATCTGTACCACTAGGTGTATTTGGGGCTATATTAACCCTAACATTAATCCCTACATTGGATAATAACATCTATGCACAGATTGGTCTGGTCACCATCATTGGACTTGCTGCTAAGAATGCGATTCTAATCGTTGAGTTTGCTAAGGAACGGGTTGATATTGGGATGAACCTTTATGAAGCGACATTAGATGCTGTAAAATTGCGTTTACGACCAATTATCATGACGTCCTTTGCCTTCATCTTGGGGATTATTCCATTGATGCTATCCCATGGAGCTGGAGCAATTTCTCGCCAAACAATCGGTTGGACGGTATTTGGTGGTATGACTGCAGCCACACTCCTAGCGATCTTTATCGTTCCAGTGCTATTCGTTGTGATTACACGTATGGCATACGGTAAGAAAAAATTGGCTGAATTAGAAGCTAATTTCGATGAAGAGAAAGCGAAAAATTTAAGTTCACACTAATTATACGCTGCCTCTGTGAAGAATCCACACGGAGCTAACAGCAAGAAGCCTTTCCTTGTAACAAGGGGAAGGCTTCTTTTTTGCTCGTCCAATTATATTTTTTTATTTTTACAGCTCACTATTAAAAGTATATGTCACCTGAATCACAACGAAAATTTGAATTACTAAACCTTCTTGCCGAATCCTATGACGCGCTATTATTTGATGTCGATGGTACCCTGGCTGATAATATGGATGCACACAAGCAATCATATAAGGCTGCAGCTCAACAATACGGGGTCGAGTTGGACGTCAATTTGATTGATGAAACTGCCGGATGGCCCACTGTGGCTGTTGCAGAGGAAATCAGCAAACGCTATGGCGTAGATTTCGATTATCAAGAATTTTCAACACTAAAGTCTACCATTTTTCGAGACGAGTATGTTTTCAAGACTAAGCCTGTAGATTACGTTGTTGAACATCTAAAATATCAGAAAGGTAAAAAACACATCGCTGCCGTTTCAGGAGGAACCAGAACAACCTTATCCATGACCTTAACCACCATTGGTGTATGGGATGATTTGGAAACACTGGTTTGTGCTGGAGATACAGCTGAGGGAAAACCTTCACCCCAACCCTTTCTTTTGGCAGCGGCTCAATTGAATATTGCTCCGGAAAGATGCCTGGTCTACGAAGATGGGATTCCAGGAGTTGAAGGTGCGAAAGCCGCAGGAATGGGTTGGGTTCGCGTTGATGAAATTTAATAAATCCCGATTTGCAGACTATAAAAAAAGCCGCAGTAAACTTCAAGCTTACTGCGGCTTTTTTATAGCATTATGCTATTTAAAAACTAGTAATTATTTTCACTCCCCCGTTGCTATAGTTCAAATCGGATGATTTCAAATTTCCGATTGGAGCTTTATAATAAGGCTCTACAGAAATGGATAATTTTCCAACTTTCTGTTTCCGACCAACTGAAAAATTAATAAAGCCGTTCACACCTTTATCATCAACATTTTTGTCTTGGGATTTTTGTCTGTACTCCGTATTATTTGTTTCATAGATCGTTGCCCGTTCCTGATCCAATACACCAACATAGGATACACCGACTGAGGTATAGAAATTCTTGTTGATCGCATATCTAACATCCAATGGGATATCAACTGTTAGGATTTTACCTGAAACCCGTTCATTACTCTTTGCATCTTTTGCATCTGCTGCCCGCATCGCAAAGGAATTATTCAAATTCGATTGAGAAATATAATTTGGCGCATCTGCATTAAGAGAATTTGATCCCATTGCAGGAGTAATGGGTGAATTACCCGAAACAGCTCCATAATGTTGAATGGAAGCTCCTGAACGAAGACTTACCTTACTCGAAATATTATAAGCTAGTGCGACCCCGCCCCCCAGCGTTATACTTTCTGACGTAGAGGCAGGTGATACAAAAGCGCCCATTTCCCATTTCTTATCTTGGTTAACGTTCGTGTGTACAACACTATTCCTTGCCCCCCCTTGTTGCGCAGCATACAATTGTGATAGTTTTGCAGCATCGCGTTGTGTTTGATTAACAGGCGACATAAACCCTGAATTGGCCGAAGCAATAACGGCACTATTCGTTACAGTGGTATTTGTTGACGCGCTTACTCGTTCCACTTCACTTTCCGTTAAACCAACCTGCGCTGAAAGTGAATTATTTTTCAACTGCATGGACTGCAGCCTTCTTAAATCGGCTGATACAGCCACATCGTGGCCCCGCATTAATTGCCCAGTACTCAATACCAAGTGGTGATTGTCTAAATTTTCAGTTGAATGGTCCGTTGGCACAGAATAGGTATAGGGCTTCTTCGCCGATAATACCTCTGCACTCACAATCCTATCGCCCGTAACATCCGATAACGAACGCTGTATCGATTCCTTTAAATCCTTATGATCACCTAAAACATCTTCGCGTTCCGGCAGATGTGTTAAAACGACAGCAGGTATATCAGTCTCCACATTCGTCTTTAGCCCCCAATATCCTACACCAAAACACAATAACACAGCCGCAGCAGCACTCCAATACTTCCAATTAGAGGAACGATGTGCTGAAACGCCATAATTTGAGGCAAATTTCTCCCAGGAACCTTCTTTATAAGGTAGTTCATGGTCTTTTAATTGTCCAATGATCTCTTCTATCAATTCCTTTTTCTTATTGTCTTTCATCGTAACAACAATATTTATCTTATTTCTTGAACTACGCCTGTATAATCCAAGTATAATTTTCTAAGTTTTTGTTTCGCTCTAGTCAGATAAGTCCTTGACGTACTATCTGGTATGTTAAGCATCTGGGCAATTTCATCATGTGAATACCCCTCAATTTCATAGAGATTAAAAATAGTTTTTTGAATTTCAGGGAGCTGATCGAGCAGCCGCATAATCTCATTGACCTCCAGTCGACTGTCCAATTGTACTGCCGGTGTATGCATATCCCCTTCTCCCAAATCTTCAACCGAATAAAACTGCTTTTTACTTCGTAAAAAATCAATCGAAATATTGGCAGCAATCCGTCCTATCCATGCTCTAAACGATTTTTCGAGATTTTCATCTTCAATATCCCTATTAAATGATTCCAATTTTCGAAATACCCGAACAAAGCTTTCATTCACGAGCTCTTCCGCGTCCACATCCTGTTTTACATAACGAATAATAATAGCCATGAGATAACCATAATACTTCTTATAAACGAAAGCCTTGCCGTCTTCACGATCGCGCAAGCAACGCTCTAAGGCATCATGTAAAGATGATAGCTTCTTGTTATAAAAATATGACCGAATTATACCCACTTAAACCATTTAATTATTAAGTTTCAAACTTAGACAAATCGCCTTTCATATGCAATCAATAACACATGCTATGTAAACAATCTATCGAATTCTCCCCTTCATTATGAACGTTTTTTTCGAGGAGATAACGAAATTAAAATTATAAAACTCAAAATCAAATAGTCGAATGTCCCCTTGTAATAATATCACTATTTAACTATTTTTATCCCATATAACGGAATGCCATTTCCTTTCGCTACAGCGTTTTCAAAAAAAATCCATAAAAAGAATTGAAAAAAATGGCTATTTTTGCGTGATTTTCACATTTTAAATATTATTCATACCGAATGAGTACTGTATTATCCGAACAGGAACAACTTAGAAGACAAGCGATGCAATCGTTGTTGGATATGGGAATTGATCCATTTCCAGCAAACGAATTTGTCGTCAATGCACATGCTGCTGATATTTTAGAAAATTACGATAGAGATAAATTGAATTATAAGAACATTACCATTGCTGGACGTATCATGAGTCGTCGCGTGATGGGTAGTGCTTCATTCTTTGAAATTCAAGACTCTACCGGACGTATTCAAGCTTATATTAAGCGTGACGATGTATGTCCTGATGAGAATAAAGACCTATACAATGTCGTTTTCAAAAAGCTATTGGATATCGGAGATATCGTTGGTATCAAAGGCTATGTCTTCACAACACAAACCGAGGCTATTGCAGTACACGTAGAAGAACTTACCGTTTTATCCAAATCGCTACGTCCCCTACCTGTCGTTAAATCTGCAGAAGGTAAAACTTTTGATGCCTTTACAGACCCAGAGCAACGCTATAGAATGCGTTACGTGGATTTGATCGTAAATCCAAGTAACAAAGACATATTTATCAAACGTACGAAGCTTTTCAATGCGATGCGTCAGTTCTTTAACGACGCGGGGTATATGGAAGTAGAAACACCTGTCCTACAATCCATTCCAGGCGGTGCTGCAGCACGTCCGTTTATTACACACCATAATGCTTTAGATATTCCATTATATCTTCGTATCGCCAACGAGCTTTATTTAAAACGACTAATCGTTGGTGGATTTGATGGTGTATACGAATTTTCTAAAAACTTCCGTAATGAAGGAATGGACCGTACCCACAATCCAGAGTTCACCGCAATGGAAATTTATGTAGCCTATAAAGACTACAACTGGATGATGGACTTTACAGAACGTCTGTTAGAACATTGTGCCTTGGCTGTAAACGGTACGACTGAAGCTACCTTCGGCGAACATAAAATTGACTTCAAAGCACCGTATAAACGGATATCGATGACAGATTCCATTAAGGAATTCACTGGATTTGATATTACTGGAAAATCTGAAGACGAAATCCGTATTGCCGCCAAAGGAATGGGCATCGACGTAAACGAAACCATGGGTAAAGGCAAACTGATCGATGAAATTTTCGGTGCAAAATGTGAAGGAAACTACATCCAACCAACATTCATTACAGATTATCCAAAAGAAATGTCTCCTTTAACGAAGAAGCACAGAGATAATCCTGATTTAACCGAGCGTTTTGAGCTGATGGTTTGTGGAAAAGAGATTGCCAATGCTTATTCAGAGCTTAATGATCCAATTGATCAACGCGAACGATTTGAAGATCAATTACGCCTTTCTGAAAAAGGTGATGATGAAGCCATGTTTATTGATCAGGATTTCCTTCGTTCATTGGAATATGGAATGCCGCCGACCTCTGGACTTGGAATCGGTATGGACCGTTTAATCATGTTCTTGACCGATAATGCGTCAATCCAAGAAGTTCTTTTCTTCCCACAAATGAGACCTGAAAAAGTCGCCAAAGTAGCAGAAGTGAAAGATTATGAGGAACAAGGTATTCCTGCAGCCTGGGTTCCTGCCTTACAAAAAATGGGCTTTACAACCATTGAAGCTTTAAAAGAAGCGAATCCGAACAAGGTTTTTAATGATCTTGGTGGTATGCGTAAAAAACTGAAACTAGATATCAATATGCCAACGAAAGACGAAGTATTTGCTTGGTTCAATTAAATCGGTATCTATACTCGCTAAAAAAGCTGCCTCAATAAAATTTGAGGCAGCTTTTTTTGTTTAGAGTGATCTTGTAAAAATGTTTACAATGGTCCAATACGACCCACAAACCCCGAGATTCCTTTCTGTAGTATCTCCGATCCTATTAGATTTGTATAATCCGCTCATCGGCCTCTATATTAACAGGGAGATTACAGGGGGTTAACAGGGGGTTAACAGGGGTATAACAGGGGTAAACCCTTGTTAACCCCCTGTTATACCCCTACAATAAGTATGGTAAATCCCCGTCAATTCAGAAGCTGTTAAGAGGATAGCACGATGCTATCCAACGTAATGCTGCTAAAAAGACGCGCTATGCATTTAAGCACAGGATGTAGAACACAATTGTCACCAATATATGACTCCCGTCAATTGGAGTCATTTATTATATTTACATATCGTTAACTAAGTCAGTTTTTAGCATATGAAGAATATTCTCGCGCTTGATGGTGGTGGTATCCGGGGTATCATTCCTGCAATGGTTCTTGTCGCTCTGGAAGAGAAGTTACAAAAGCAGACCATGGATCCCAATGCACGGATTGCTTCCTACTTTGACTTTATTGCAGGTACAAGCAGCGGCGGAATTCTGACTAGCATTCTTTTGTATCCGGAAGAAGGCAATCCCGCTCATCCGAAATTTTCTGCGCGAGATGCATTAAATTTATTTGTTAATCATGGTACTGAAATTTTCAACGCTTCCAAATGGCGACGCTTTTTAGGTGGATTTGGTCTTGTCAGCGAACTCTACTCCTCCAACACATTATCAGACGTTTTGGATGAGTACTTTCAAAATGCACGATTGAGCCATCTTATCAAACCCTGTATCATCACTGCGTATAACATTGAATTGCGGAAGAATCATTTTTTTAGACAACAAAAGGCAATTACGCACGGGGAAGCACGGGATTTCTACCTTAAAGATGTCTGCAAGGCTACATCTGCTGCACCCACATTTTTTCCTGTTGCAGAGATCTATTCGCTTTCAAAAACAAGATACTCTTTGATTGATGGCGGTGTGTTTGCTCAAAACCCCTCCATATGCGGTTTACTTGAAGTTTTAAAGGCTTTTAACAGCACGCAGATAAACGACATGTTTATGGTATCCTTAGGTACGGGAATGTCAAAAACAGCTTATAATTACGAACATTTTAAGAAGAAACTTGCTATACAAATCGGTCCTGCTTTAGTTGACATTATGACAAGTGCATCTTCCGAGAGTACCGAGTTTTTTATTCGGCAACTATTTCAAAGTAACGGTAAGCAACAAAATTATCTCCGCATAGAACCAGCCAATCTATCGAGCATCAATGCATCATTGGATGCAGCCTCGCCCAATAATATACAGAAGTTGATCTCCTTATCCGATAAAATGATCAGTGAGCATGAGGATACATTGGATTATATCGTTGCGCATCTCATTAAAGAAAAGAGTCAAAATAAGAAGAAAAATCCATGGAGCCAGTTGATGGATAAGTTCTAAAAGATTACTTTTACGCATATTTTAAATCTATATGGCATTAAACTACGTTTGGGTTGCATTTTTCTTAATCACATTTGCCGTAGCCCTTGTAAAACTAATCTTTTTCGGAGATACGGAAATCTTTCAGCAAATTGTAAATTCAATCTTTGACAGTGCAAAAACAGGAGCAGAAATCTCTTTAGGACTGATCGGCATGATGAGTTTTGCACTTGGGATTATGAAAATTGGCGAAAAAGGCGGTATGATCAATATCTTCGCAAAAATCGTGGGCCCTTTTTTCCATAAACTATTCCCAGAGATACCCAAAAATCACCCTGCGCTTGGTTCTATTCTTATGAATTTCTCGGCTAATGCACTAGGATTAGATAATGCGGCAACGCCATTGGGGCTTAAAGCCATGAAAGAACTCCAGGAGCTCAATCCAAATAAGGAAACAGCTACCAATGCACAAATCATGTTTATTGTGCTCAATGCATCTAGCTTAACCCTCTTGCCTATTTCAATTATGGCTTATCGGAAAGAAGCTGGTGCACCAGATCCTTCAGATGTATTTCTGCCAATTCTGATCGCAACCTTCTTTTCCACATTGGTGGCATTAATTCTCGTTTCCATCTACCAAAAAATCAATTTATTTAACCGTGTAATTCTAGGATACCTGGGAGCAATGGGACTATTTATCGGTGGACTACTTTATTACTTTTCGGGACTGCAACAAACAGAAATTGAAATATTCAGCAAGGTATTCGGCAATCTTATTTTATTTAGCTTATTTACCTCTTTTATAGGTTTGGCTCTTTTCCGTAAAGTGAATGTATACGATTCATTTATAGAGGGTGCCAAAGAGGGCTTCGAAGTCTCTGTAAAAATAATACCCTATCTCGTCGCGATGCTTGTTGGTATCGCTGTATTTAGAGCATCAGGAACCATGGACTATATGGTCGCTGGAATTTCCAAGGCTATCGCATTATGTGGTCTAGATACATCGTTTGTAGACGCTTTACCTGTAGCCTTTATGAAACCGCTCAGTGGATCCGGTGCACGCGGACTTATGGTCGATTTGATGAATGCCAAGGGGCCAATGGACTTCGCTGCCAGGGTTGCTTGTGTTATTCAGGGATCAACAGAAACTACTTTTTATGTCCTCGCAGTATATTTTGGTGCTGTGGGAATTAAGCGTACACGGCATGCATTACCATGCGCATTATTAGCGGAATTAGCGGGTGTAATCGCAGCAATAATTATCTCATACATATTTTTTAAATAGTATACAAAACTGACCGAGAAAGGTTCTGTATTTAGATTTGAACCGATTCTTTTACATATAATTATATACTGATGAAAAAAACAATTGCACTAATAGCCCACGACGGCAAAAAACCTGAAATGGTCGCATTTGTCAAAGACCACCAGGAATTATTGGAGCGCGCCAATATCATTGCCACAGGTACTACGGGCTCTTACGTCAGACAGACAGGCTTGCCTGTGGAATTGAAATTGAGTGGCCCCATGGGTGGTGATGCACAAATCGCAGCTTTAGCGGCCGAAAGAAAAGTTGATGGTATTATTTTCTTTCGCGATCCACTAGGAAAACACGCACATGAACCAGATATTCAAATGCTCATGCGTGTATGTGATCTTTATAATGTCCCTTTGGCAACAAACCCTGCAACAGGAAGCCTCATCATTGAAGGGCTATTAGAGGACGTTGAATCATAATTTTAATCGCTTATGGACAATGAAGTAATTGTTTCAATAGGGAAAACACCCTATACAACTACCGTACAATACGGCAAGCATCAAATAACGGTTGATGAACCTGAAGATGTAGGCGGTGAAGATCAGGGCATAAACCCTACTCCACTATTACTATCCTCTTTAGGGAGCTGCAAAGCCATCACAGTCAAAATGTATGCTGACCGCAAAAACTGGCCCCTGGAAGAAGTGCTGGTGCGTTTATCTTATGAGGTACAAACAAGTGAACAGCAACAAACGACCTATATACAATGCTTTATTAGCTTTAAAGGAGATTTAGATGAGGTTCAAAAGCAGCGTTTGTTTAAAATAGCTGAAAAGTGTCCTGTTCATAAAATATTATCAAATCCTATTGTAATAACTTCAAATCATTTATAATGTTTCTTGGGATAACGGATAACACTATTTATATTTGTCCGCGCAAAAAAGACCTTTAATTTCGATAGAATCGAATAGTAAAGGTTTACTTGTCCTGCAATATAGATATTTGTAATAAAAATAAAGCAAACGATGCAATTGGATCCGCAAATAGCAATAGACTCGCCTTTTAGATCGATCAAACGGGAAGATTGGAAAAATTTAAACGGGAAGGTATTGTACAATTTCAGTGTCGAAGACCTGGAAAATCTACATGCACTGAATGAACCTTTGACAAATCAGGAAATAGAAGAAGTCTACTTTCCCTTAAGTCATCTACTTGAGATTCATATTGATCGTTTCCAGAGCCTTCACCAGCGTACAAACCGGTTCTTTGGCAAAGAAGAGAGCAAACTGCCTTATATCATTGGTATAGCTGGGTCGGTCGCTGTCGGAAAAAGTACTACTGCCCGGGTTTTGCAGCGCGTCCTAAGTTTACTCCCATCCAAACCGAAGGTTGATTTGGTGACCACAGACGGTTTTCTATACCCCAACCAACAACTTATCGAACGCGGTATTCTAAACCGAAAAGGCTTTCCTGAAAGCTATGATGCCAAAAGATTGATTCATTTTCTTTCAGCAGTGAAATCAGGGGCTCCAAAAATTGCGGTACCAGTATACAGCCACTTGGTCTATGACGTCTTGCCAGACGAGCAGCAACAAGTGATTGAACAACCCGACATCCTAATTGTAGAAGGCATAAATGTATTACAAGTCAATTCCCAACGACCACGAAAGGGACATAGCGTATTCGTTTCCGACTTTTTTGATTATTCAATCTATGTACATGCCAGCGAGAAAAATCTTATTGAATGGTATACCAATCGATTTGAATCACTGCGTGCTACGGCATTTCAAAATCCGGCTTCATTTTTCCATAAATATGCAAATATGACAGCTGATGAAAGCCATACCATGGCTGTAAATATCTGGAACGAAATTAATAAGCCCAATCTACTTAAAAACATTTTGCCGACTAGATATCGCGCGGATCTCATTTTAGAAAAAGGAAGCCACCACTTTGTTAAAAATGTCAAAGTAAGAAAGATTTAACCCTGCATTCTTGTAAACTGGAGGATTTCATTTAATATGTTGCTCTGGACCTGTTGATGTATTTTGTTGCTGGACGAGATTGTACTAACCTCAACTTTATACTTGATATAGTCTTTAGTCATATCGGCGACCTTAATTGTAAAGCCCTGGGAATGGTCTAAATTTGGATTTTTCTGAAATAATGGACTTAAATACTGTTCCAATTCCGCCACTGAAAATGAGCGATCAATCGGTAATTCAAACTTTACAACAATTTTATTTGACTTTTGAGAAGTCTTATTGACCAACGTCGCTGTAAACACCAAATTATTGGGAATCATCACAGCATCATCATCTTCATCGCGCACAACCAGATTGGCCAATGTGATATCAACAATTTTCCCCTGATATTCACCTATTTTTATGCGATCTCCTACGGAAAATTGATCCGAAAACATAATAATTAAACCGGATATCATATTCGTGATATATTCTCTAAAAATTACCGCAATTGCCATTGCGACAATTGTCATGCTGGTGATAAAATCTTTTGGATTAATACCAACCGCTATCATTAGGCTAACTATAATAAAAAAAACATTACCTACTGTAGCTACACGTGTAATTCCGAGCACAAAATTACCCCGGACAACCTGCTGTTGATTTCGACTGTTGTATAGTTTTACAAGGATAAAATGACCGATTGAGATCAGGACACTAGCTGTTAGAAAAGTATTTAAGCCGTAAGCCATATTCCGGATGACCTCCCGCTGCATATAAAAGGTTTCAAATTGAACAAATGATGCCGTTAACGCAATCAGCAGTATAATTCGTACAATAAAAGAAATTGAAATTGGTTTTGTCATTTTTTACACAAGCTTAAGTTGTCTGTCTAGTCAAATTTTAATGTCCTCCCATTCGCTATGCACGATAGTTCATGTAAAACGGCCACAAACAGGCTTGCTAAACTAAACAATTTTACTTTACGTAAAAAGCATTATCAGGAAATAGCTATCTTTGCCTAAAGACATTACATGCTATTAAATGAAGGAATCGAACGTGCAAACTGAACTTAACGTAAGCGGAATGCATTGTGCAAATTGTGCTATTTCAATCCACAAATACCTAGAAAACAACGGCGCTAAGGATATCTACGTCGATTTCGCCTCAGATGAAGTGAAATTTTCGGAGATCCCCCTGGAACAAATACCTGTGCTAGTCAAAGGTATCGAGTCTTTGGGTTACAAAGTTATTTCGGGTAAGGATAAGAAGCCTAGCTTTTGGAAATCTATTGATTTTAAGTTCCTTTGCTGCCTCATCTTCACCATACCCCTGTGGAGCCACATGTTTATGGACTTACCCATTCTGCATGATCCGTATATCCAACTTGCGCTATGTGTCCCAGTTTATATTATTGGTTTTTCCTATTTTGGAATCAGCGCATTCCGTTCCATCTGGAACAAAATGCCCAATATGGATGTACTCATCTTTGTTGGATCTACAGCTGCGTTTAGCTATAGCCTCATTGGAACATATTATAATCTAGGACATGATTACCTGTTCTACGAAACATGCGCAACAATTATAACATTGGTATTTTTGGGTAATGTCCTCGAAAAAAGAGCCGTTACCAAAACCACATCAGCAATCAAAGAGTTGGTTAAATATCAAGATATACCTGCTATTAAAATTGAAGACGACCAAGAAGTAGAGATATTAGCCCGAGACATTAAATCAGGTGATATTTTAAAGGTAAATTCCGGAAATCAGATACCTGTTGATGGCGATATTTTGGAAGGACAGGCTTGGGTGGACGAATCTATGCTAACCGGAGAAAGTCTACCTATTGAAAAACTCAAATATGATGCTGTCATTGGTGGGACGTTACTAACTGAAGGAAATATCAGAATCGTGGCGACCAAAGTTGGGTCCAAAAGTGTACTGTATCAGATTATTCAATTAATTAAAGATGCGCAAAGTAAAAAGCCACCTATTCAAAAATTCGGTGATAAAGTAGCCGCTTATTTCGTCCCAATCGTCGTTACGATATCATTTTTCACTTTTTTTATTACTTACTTTATTGCACAATTACCGCTCCAACAATCCCTCATGAATGCGATAGCTACACTTGTTGTATCTTGCCCATGCGCCATGGGGTTAGCAACACCTACAGCTGTCATGGTTGGTCTAGGAAGAGCTGCAAAAAAAGGCATACTGATCAAAGGCGGAAGCACCATTGAGGAGATGTCCGATCTCAAACAGATGGTATTTGACAAAACGGGCACCTTAACAACTGGCGATTTTAATATCAAAGCGATTCAGACCTTTGGTATTGAACAATCGCAGGTCGAATCGATCATAGCACAATTGGAGAGTTATTCGAGTCATCCGATTGCCAAGTCGATCCGAAAACAACTCAAGGAGATAAAATCTTACCGCATTATCTTCAAGGAAGTCAATGAAATAAAAGGGAAAGGGATATTTGCTACAGACACAAATGGTAATAACTATTCCATTTGCAATGCAAAACTTGGTGAAAAGGATTACTCCAATCGCTATGATCTTGCCTTAACAATCAATGGCGTTGTAATTGCTGGCATTGTATTGGAAGATCAGATTAAGCCTTATGCAAAGGAACTCATCCAGTACCTCAAAGATAAAGGGATACGCCCTATTCTTTTGAGTGGGGATCGACAAAGTAAATGTGAACGCACAGCACAAAAGCTTGGTATTGCTGATGTATACTGGGATAAGTCGCCAGAAGAAAAACTAGAGATATTGTTCAAGCTCAAAAAGAATGGTCCTACCGCAATGGTTGGCGACGGTATCAATGACGCTCCGGCATTAGCTGCTGCCGATGTTGGCATCTCGCTCGGTGATTCGACACATATTGCTATTCAATCGGCAAAGGTGGTTTTATTAAACAATGATCTCAAATCCATTGAAAAGCTGCTAAAGATTGGTCACCATACCCTATTGACAATAAAACAAAATCTATTTTGGGCCTTCGCGTACAATATTGTGGCCATACCGCTTGCGGCTGTGGGCTTTCTCGGACCTATGCTTGCAGCCTTAAGCATGGCCTTTTCAGACTTAATTGTCATAGGCAATTCGATTCGGCTCCGTTTTAAAAAAATCAAATAAAAACGATACCCCATAAGTACCAAGACAATCCATAAAAGATTGTCTTTTTTGTGTATATTAGGGCTTAAATCATTCGCTTTTGAGGTTAAATTTTTGTAACTTCGCATGCGTAGCAAGCCAGTTTACAGGGCTTGCTTACTAGTTTTATTGAAACCAAATTCATATGGCTGAAGAAACAGAAAACGACAACAATCTTGTTCCGGCAAACGACCGGATTATCCCAATCAACATCGAGGATCAGATGAAGTCTGCCTACATTGACTATTCCATGTCTGTCATTGTATCAAGAGCACTTCCTGATGCCCGTGATGGCATGAAACCAGTACACAGACGTGTTCTTTATGGCATGCTGGACTTAGGGGTTACCAGTGGCAAGCCTTACAAAAAGTCTGCCCGTATCGTCGGTGACGTATTAGGTAAGTATCACCCACATGGTGATTCGTCCGTTTATGACACCATGGTTCGTATGGCTCAAGATTGGAGTTTACGCTACCCTTTGGTAGATGGTCAAGGTAACTACGGTTCCATTGATGGCGATCCACCTGCGGCGATGCGTTATACTGAGGCAAGATTAAAGAAAATTGCCGAGGAAATGCTATCCGATATCAACAAAGATACTGTTGATTTCCAAAATAACTTTGACGATTCCTTACAAGAACCAACAGTCCTTCCTACGCGTATTCCAAACCTCCTGGTAAATGGAGCTTCGGGTATTGCTGTAGGTATGGCTACAAATATGGCTCCACATAACCTATCTGAGGTTATCGATGGTACAATCGCTTTTATTGATAATCGTGATATTGAGGTTCCAGAATTGATGCAGCACATCAAAGGCCCAGACTTCCCTACAGGCGCATTGATCTACGGCTATGCCGGGGTTCAAGATGCTTGTAATACGGGACGTGGCCGTATTGTCATGCGTGCAAAAGCTGAAATAGAGGCAACCAAGTCTGGAAGAGAGCAGATTATTGTTACCGAAATTCCCTATCAGGTGAACAAGGCGAATATGATCGAGCGTACAGCCGAACTGGTTAATGAGAAGAAACTAGAAGGTATCTCTGCCATCCGTGATGAATCGGACCGTACGGGTATGCGTATTGTGTACGACATCAAACGTGATGCAAATGCAAATGTTGTTTTAAACAATTTGTTTAAATATACAGCGCTACAAACTTCATTTTCAGTAAACAACATTGCTTTAGTTAAAGGAAGGCCAATGCTGTTGAATCTGAAAGATATGATTCATGAGTTTGTGGAGCATAGACATGATGTAATCGTTAGACGTACACGCTATGAACTGGCAGAAGCTGAAAAACGTGCTCATATTCTAGAAGGGTATTTAATTGCTTTAGATCATTTGGATGAAGTCATCAAATTGATCCGTAACTCGGATACACCAGAAGATGCACGCGTTGGATTAATGGAGAAATTTGGCCTGTCCGACCTTCAGGCTCGCGCGATCCTCGATATGACCTTACGTCGTCTAACAGGACTGGAACGTGATAAGATTAAAGAGGAATATGCTGAATTGATGAAAACAATTGACTATTTGAAATCGATATTGGAAGACGAAGAGCTTCGTATGAAAATTATCAAAGACGAGTTGATTGAAATCAAGGAAAAATACGGCGACGAACGTAGATCTCAGATTGTACACTCTGCTGAAGATATGCGTATGGAAGATTTTATTGATGATGAAGAAATCGTTATCACAATCTCCCACAATAGTTACGTAAAACGTACTCCATTATCCGAGTACAAACGCCAAGGCCGCGGTGGTCGTGGATCAATTGGCACAAACACACGCGAAGAAGATTTTACCGAGCACATCATCACAGCCTCAGCACATAATTATATGCTGCTATTTACAGAGGCAGGTCGCTGTTTCTGGTTGCGTGCATTTGAGATTCCTGAAGGAAGCCGTACTTCTAGAGGTCGTGCCCTTCAAAATATCATCAATGTTCCAAAAGAAGAAAAAATCAAGGCCTTCATCCTGGTGAAGAACTTGAAAGACCAAGAATATTTGGAAAACAACTTCATTATTATGTGTACAAAAAAAGGTACGATTAAGAAGACGTCGTTGGAAGCCTATTCTCGTCCAAGAGCAAACGGTATCAATGCCATCAATATCAATGAAGGCGATCAATTAATTGAAGCTTGTTTGACTACTGGAAGTAGTGAAATTGTCATGGCTCTCCGTTCTGGTCGAGCAATTCGTTTCAATGAATCTACAGTTCGTCCAATGGGCAGAACGGCAACAGGTGTACGTGGTATCACCTTGGGAGCTGAAAGTGACGAAGTGATTGGCATGATTAGTGTGAATGATTCGGAAACTACCGTGTTGGTCGTTTCTGAAAAAGGATACGGAAAACGGACAGATATCGAGGATTATCGCGTAACGAATCGTGGTGGTAAAGGTGTGAAAACAATCAACGTTACAGATAAAACAGGCAAACTCGTTGCGATAAAAGGCGTTACAGACAACGAAGATTTAATGATCATCAACAAGTCTGGTATTGTTATCCGTATTGCTGTGGAAGAATTAAGAGTAATGGGACGTGCAACACAAGGTGTAAGACTCATTAATTTAAAAGATAACGACGAGATCGCTTCTATTACGAAAGTCGATCGTGAAGAAGAATCTGAAGAAGAGTCTGAACTGACCGAAGAGTCAACGGAAAATGGCGATTCGACTTCTGAAGAAAACACGGACTCAAACGAAGAATAAATAGTCTAATGAAAAACTTACTGATATCATTGTTAATATCTGCAAGTAGTTTAACTGTTGTTGCCCAATCCAATCTGAAAGAGGGCAGCAACAGTTTTGCTTTATATACCAAAACTGGCGAATTTAAAAATCTTGAAAATGCGCGAAAGTTTGCAGACGCTGCCTTCCAATCGAAGAAAGATTCGGCTTCCGTCAACAATAATCTTTTAAGAGCATTGGTATATAGCTCCTTGGCAGTTGCAGATTCAACAAGGAAGCAGCCATATAAAATGGATCCTATCGACGTATCCATCAAATCACTTAAGCTTCTGGATCAAAAAAAAGCACGTCGAAACTTTCCTGCAGAGATGGACTATATTCGTCAAAATCTTGCTGGAGCTATCTCCTATCAGGGAGCTTTGGCTTTAAAAGATGGTAAGTTTGACAAAGCGTATAAAGCTTACCTTCGAATAGATTCACTTGGCTTCAAAAATAATGATCTCAAATATAATCTGGCCGTACTCTCGGGCAAGAATAAAGATTATATGAATTCGATCAAATATTATGATGAACTCATTAAAAGTGAACATCCAAAACCTAATTACTTTCTTGAATTGGCACAGATTTATTCGCTCGGAGGTACTAAACAGGATGTCTTGAACGTTCTTGAAAAAGGACATGCTATATTTCCTGAAAATAAACAGATACTTTTTAGACTAATTGATGTGTATTCTGCCAATAATTCTTATGACGCTATCTTAAATGTCATTGCTGATGCCATTCGTTTAGAACCTGAAAATGTCAAACTGAACTATATTGCGGGCTATTCTTATGAAAACGCCAATGATATAAAACGAGCGAAAGAATATTATAATAATGTATTGCGGTTGGATCCGAATAATTATGAATCTAATCTTGCATTAGGATTAATCAATCTGGAAACTTTATTAAAGGAACCTTCCAACCAAGATATACAAGAGTTGACCATCGAGTATCTGTTGAAGGCAAATGAGATTAAGCCTTATGATGTCAATGCGCTTAAAGCTTTGGCTAAATATTATAAGCTTATTGATGACGCATCACAATTAGACAGAGTGAATTTATTATTGAATCAATTAACAGTTAAATAGATATGAATTTAAAATCTCTATTATTATTAGCAGCAATAGGTACTGTATCTACCTCAGTTTCTTTTGCGCAGACGGGTAATGTTAAAAAGGCTAAGTCAGCCCTAGCGAAATTCCAAGAATTGAAAGACGCTGGTACAGTTCAATTGGGTATCTCCAATTTGAAATCGGCGAAAGAAGCTATTGACGCAGCTGTTGTCAATGACAAAACAAAAGATAATGCTGAAGCATGGACGGTATACGCATTGGTGAATGCAAATCTATCAACAATAGATAAGTCATCTGAATTAGCGAAATTAGCTGAGGACGGAATTGCCAGAGCAAAACAGCTCGATACAGATGGTGCAAATAAAGCGAATATTACTGTTGCAGAACAAATTCTAGGACAATATAACTTCAATTTGGGTGCAGAAGCCTATCAAGCACAAAAATATGCTGAGTCTTACAGCTCCTTTACAAAAGCATTGACATACCTTCCTGGAGATACATTAGTTACTTATTACAGTGGCGTTGCAGCACTATCAAACAAAGATTATAAGAATGCTGTGGAACGTTATAAAGAACTAATTCCAAGAAAAGATTTCTCTTCGCATAAAACGATTATGGTCGATTTACCCAAATTGTACCTCTCTATGCAAGATACGACTTCAGCACTTGAATATGCAAAAAAAGCAGCTGAAGCTTATCCAGATGACAATGCAGCAATGACTCAAAACATCGAATTGAATTTGATTACAGGTCACGAAAAAGAAACAATTGATGCCATTACTGCACAATTAGCAAAAGATCCAAACAATAAAAGCTTAAATTATTACTTAGGTATTGCCCAATCTTCAGCGAAAAATGAGGATGCAGCAGTTGCAGCATACAAAAAGGCTTTGGAAATCGACCCTAACTTTTTTGAAGCAAATACAAATTTGGCGATCACGTTGATGAACAAAACACGTGAAAAATTAAATGTTGTTAATAATAACAGAAAATTGACGCAGGCACAATATGATGCAGAATTAAATAAGATTAAAGCAGAATTAAAGCCAGTGCTTCCGTACTTAGAGAAAGCAGTTTCTTTGCAGCCCAAAAATGTAGATGCTTTAACGAATTTAAAGAATTACTATATTTTTATGCAAGACGAAGCTAAAACTGCCGAAATCAATGCTAAGATCAAAGAAGTAGAATAAAAAAATAAACTTTCATAAAGAAGCCCGCATAACAAGATGCGGGCTTTTTTATGAAAGTCTTTTTTGTGTTAAGCTAAAATGGCAATCAACTCAATCTGAAATATCAACGTACATTCCCCTCCTTTTCGAGGTAACAATTCTTCCTTTCCATAAGCCAGCTTTGGTGGAAGACACACTTCCCAGATTGACCCAACGGGCATCATTGAAATCGCTTCTTGCCAACCGACTATGAGTTCATTGATATAAAACGTTTCGGGACGCTTCCGCTTATAGGAACTATCGAATACAGTTCCATCTAAAAGCTCACCTTTATAATGGCAGATAACCTTCGCTGACTTTTTGGGAATCTGCCCCGCCCCTTTTGTTAATACCTTATAGTGCAAACCCGATGCACATACAACAGCACCTTCCTGTTGTGCATACTTTTCCAAAAAGACCTTTCCAGCCTCCAAATTCTTTTCCGCAAGCGCTGCTAAACTTAACTTATTTTTCTTTCTCTGAACCAAAACTCAATTGATTAAAATTCAATATTGCTAATTATTTATGATATCCTCAAAATAACAGCTTTTTCTCCTTTTTACGAAAAAAGGCCGGGTTTTTGTTCAATACTGTACCTTTATCATAGTAGCTTTGCATCTAAGGTTTTCTCGAAACTAAAAGCCTTACTCACAGGACAGTTTTCCTTCGCTTTATGCGCTATTGTTTGAAACTCAGCTTCGGTAATCGTTGGGACCTTTCCTTTCAGCTCCAGTTCGGACCGTACAATTGAACCATTTTCGAAAACAATTGTCGACACTGTCGTTAATTCCTCGGGAACAAAACCAGACTCAGAAAGATAAGCGCTCAATTGCATGGTGAAACATCCAGCATGCGCTGCTGCCAATAATTCTTCGGGATTTGTCCCAATACCATTTTCAAAACGTGTCGAAAATGAATATTGCGTATGATCCAACGCTGTACTGTCTGTAGTCAGACTACCTTTTCCTTCTTTCAGATTGCCATTCCATTGGGCTGTTGCTTTTCTTCTCATGTTTTCTACGATCAATTATTCAATTTAATTTTTCCTATGTCAATTTCTCCTGTCGCGTTTCTAACTTTTCAGGTATCTTTTATAGAACAAATAGTCGATCAAAAAGTTGTACACTATTGAATAAATTGATGTCGCATTTTAGATAGTGCTTACGTTAACAGTTGTATTAAAACTAAACTCATGAATAAACTACTGTACCTTTTTATCTTTGTAATTGCGTTCACTTCATGTAAAACTCGTCAAGTCAAAGAACAGGCTTTAATACAAGACTGCCCTGAAGAGAAGATTGTTAATAAAATCCCCGGTCCTCCAGTAAAGGGTGAATCTGAAAAAGTTTACTATATCTATCAAGGCAAAAGAATTTCACCAAAACAGTTTGATCAAGAATGGCTCGAGAAAAATTGTGATATTAAAGAGACAGTTGTTTATTGATTTTATTTCTAAAAACAAGCATAAAGACGTAATTTCGCCTAAAATTTTTTATAATGACAATTTCTCTTCGGGAGGTCAATCAAAAGATTTTAGGCTATGTCTCTTTAACTTTCCTTGGTTATTTCACAATCGGCCTATCGCTTGCAACCCTTCCCATCTTTATTCATCAAACTTTAGGATTTAATACAATTATTGCAGGATTGGTCATTAGTGTTCAGTATGTTGCTACATTCTTACTCCGCGCTTATGCAGGAAAAATTGTGGACACCAAGGGTCCCAAGATTTCAGTTTTGCGCAGCATGTTATTTTTTGCATTATCTGGACTCCTTCTGCTCCTTGTTTTCTTATTTAAATCACAGCCTTTTATCAGTTTAGGGCTTCTGCTTGTTACCCGTTTGTTTACTGGAATTGGAGAGGGTCTGGTGGGTGCGAGCCCAATAAATTGGGCATTAATGGAACTCGGCGATGAACATGCCGCAAAAGCGATTTCTTTCAACGGAATAGCCAGCTATGGTGCATTGGCTATTGGTGCCCCCTTGGGTGTTTTGATGGTGGATCATATCAATTACGAAGCTTTGGCTCTACTGACCAGTGCAGTTGGCCTCCTTGGTTATTTTTATTGTCGCGCTAAAACACCCTACCAAGTGGCACGAAAAAAGGCTGAAAAAGTGAGTTTTAAACGTGTATTGCTTTTAGTAGCACCTTTTGGAATCTGTCTTGCTTTAGGAGGTCTAGGCTTTGGCAGCATCTCCACTTTTATGACGCTTTACTATGAACATTTCAATTGGCAAAATGGCGCAGCTTGCTTAACTATATTTGGCGTATTCTTCATTTTAACACGGCTTATTTTCAATAAGGTTATTGACCAATATGGCGGACTTAAAGTTGCTTTAGTGAGTCTTTTCGTTGAAACATTAGGTCTCATGGTTATCGCCGTGGCTATTGATCCATTATGGACTCTATTGGGCGCAGCATTAACGGGTTTTGGCTTCTCACTGGTATTTCCAGCGCTTGGTGTCGAAGCCATTAAGCGGGTAGATCAAAGTCAACAAGGCTCTGCTCTCGCTGCTTACGGACTATTTATAGACATTTCACTAGGTATCACAGGCCCATTAATTGGCTTTGTGGCCAATAATATGGGTATGACAGCGATATACCCATTTAGTACCATTATGGTCTCTATTGGTTTTGCCGTTGTTGGCAACCTACTCTATCAAAAACGGCGGGAGCTGACACCATAGTCTCCTAAACATATAAACATAGCATCAAAGATATACCTACAAAAAGAGCGGATAATGTTTACACATTCTCCGCTCTTTTTGTAGGTATATCCGTTAAAATTAACCTTCAATACTAGGTACACCAACAACTTCATTGGTATCAGCGTTGTAATCGATACCGTCGAAATTAAAACCGAACAAATTGAAAAACTCGTTACGATAACCTTCAATGTCTGAAATTTCGGCTAAATTTTCAGTTGTTGCTTTCTCCCATAATGCTGCAACTTCAGCCTGAACATCTTCACGCATTTCTAAGTCATCAACACGGATACGACCTTTGTCATCAAGCAATACCTTTCCGTCAGCGGTATAAAGTCGCTCAGCAAACAAACGTTGCATTTGTTCAATTGTACCTTCATGAATACCTTTTTCCTTCATGACTTTATACAATAAAGAAATGTATAAAGGAACAACTGGAATAGCTGAACTTGATTGCGTAACCAAGGCTTTATTCACCGATACATAGGATACACCATTAATATCGCTCAAAATCGCGTTTATGGCAGGTACTGTTCCTTCTAAATCATCCTTTGCACGACCAATCGTACCATTGCGGTAAATTGGATAAGTAAGTTCAGGACCTATGTAAGAATAGGCAACTGTTTTTGCTCCTTCAGCTAACACACCAGCAGCTTTAAGATCTTCGATCCAAAACTTCCAGTCTTCTCCCCCCATAACAGCTACAGTATTCGCAATATCTTCTTCATTTTCAACAGGCTGAATGGTAATGTCTGAAATTACACCTGTATGAAAATCTACCGTTTTGTTGGTAAAAGGTTCTTGTATTGGTTTCAAAACGGAAGCGTGTGCTACGCCAGTTTTTGGATGCGTACGACGTGGTGATGCCAAACTATAAACCACTAGATCAACCTGTCCTAGATCCTTTTTAATAAGTTCAATAGTTTGTTTTTTCACTTCGTCCGAAAAAGCATCGCCATTGATACTTTTGGCATATAATCCCGCCTCATGGGCTTCTTTCTCAAAAGCTGCCGAATTGTACCATCCAGCAGTTCCTGGCTTGCCTTCAGCTGCAGGTTTTTCAAAAAATACACCGATTGTAGCAGCTCCAGAACCAAATGCTGCAGAAATCCGAGAAGCAATACCAAATCCAGTAGAAGCACCGATTACCAATACTTTCTTTGGACCATTCGCGATCTCACCTTTGGATTTCACGTATTCAATTTGATTTTTAATGTTTTGCGCAGCCCCTTGTGGATGCGAGGTTAAACAAATAAAACCTCTAGTTCTTGGTTGTATAATCATCTTGATTAATTTTCTTACTACTTGTTTTATTGATTAGGCAAAATAAGGAATTTTAAATGAGAAAATCGCGATAAAAATCAATTAGTTTTTGTTTCATTTCCATTTGAACGGACATTTGCTTACTTTCACAAAGTTAAGTATACATCGCACTCCTTTTATTTATGCCAATCCAATTTACAATAAAAAAGAATAAAAAAATGCACTTTTTTTAGGAACGCTAGCTGCATTATTTTTTGCCAACACCTTCGTTCTAAACCGAATTATGGCAGTCTCCGGTGGAAGTTGGCAATGGACAGCGTCTTTACGTTTTATTTGGATGCTTCCAATCTTACTTATCATTGTTGCCATAAGAGGAAACCTCATCGATTTACTCAAAGAAATCAAATCTAACCTTTGGCAATGGCTTCTTTGGAGTACGATCGGATTCGGGCTATTATATGCAACCCTTACCTATGGCGCAAATTATGGCCCATCTTGGCTCGTAGCTAGCACCTTCGAATTCACCATTATAGCCGGCATGTTTATTGGTCCGCTACTTGATAAAAAAGGGCAACGAAAAAGCATTTCAAAAGCTTCACTCCTCTTCTCCATCCTTATTTTTTTAGGTATTCTTTTGATGCAAATTTCAGAAGCTCAGTCAACTTCCTTAAATACAATGCTATTGGGAACCATCCCAGTGTTGATCGGCGCTATTGCCTATCCATTAGGTAACCGTAAAATGATGAAAATATCGAACAATAGATTGGATGCTTTTCAACGTACACTCGGTATGACACTCTGTAGTATGCCATTTTGGATTATCCTGAGCCTATTTGGCTATTTAGATAATGGTCTACCCACTGATAGTCAACTTTTCCAAACCTTTTTAGTAGCCATCTGTTCGGGAGTAATTGCCACACTTTTATTTTTCTCAGCTACCGATTTCGTTCATCAGGACCATAAAGCATTGGCAGCTGTAGAGGCAACACAGGCCATGGAAGTCATTTTTACGTTGGTTGGCGAAATTCTTATCCTGCAGGCGGCGCTTCCGAATGTATATTCCTGTATTGGTATTGTCATGGTGGTCATTGGCATGATTCTACATAGTCGCACAAGTTAATAATACCCTCACCTTTCATCTACGTGTAATGTTCGGCTTATTTTACTCAGGTTTAAACTATTGGCCATTGCTGAGAAAATATCATAATAAGTTCCTCTATGTTCGTATAGATCTTCATGTTGCCCTTTCTCCACCACCATTCCCTTTTCCATAACCACAATGGCATTGGAATCGATGATCTGAGAGATACTATGGGAAACGATAATTACTGTACGGTCTTTCTTTATGGCATCCAAACTATTTTTAATCTGTTCGGTCGCGATGGCGTCCAAATTAGCCGTAGGCTCGTCGAGAAAAATAATCGGTGGATTTTTTAAAAATAAGCGGGCTATGGCGATCCGCTGCTGTTGGCCCCCTGATAGTGACTGCGCATCTGAATCGTAACCTTTGGGCAGATCCATAATCTGCTCATGAATATAGGCTTTCTTGGCTGCTTCAATAATTTCTTCCCTAGAACTTCCCATCTTACCATACTCAATATTTTCAAAGATAGTCCCTTTAAAAATATGATTACGCTGCAATACCATACCGATATGTCGACGGAGAAACGCTGTATCATACTTTGCCAGATCTACCCCATCCAAAAAAATTTGGCCGCTGCTAGGTTCATAAAATTTATCCAATAAGTTGATAATCGTGCTTTTCCCGGCCCCACTCAGCCCCACTAAAGCTGTGATTTCATTCGGCTTGATCTCAAAATTCACGTCCTTTAAAGCAACGGTTCCATTTGGATATTCAAAAAATACATTCCGTAGGGCCAAATGTCCTTGAATATGTGCGGGCTTATAATCACCCTTTGATTCAATATGCTCGTCAGATTCCAAAATTTCGAAGAAAGATTCTGAATAGATCAGGGCATCGTTTACCTCATCATAAATACGGTGCAACTGACGTATCGGCGCCGAAACGTTATTAAATAACATGATATGAAACATAATCGCACCAATGGTAATCTGGCCAGATAGAACAAGATAAGCCGTTAAAACGATGATAATGACGACAGCAATCTGTTCGACAAAATTTTTAATGCTATCATAAAGAAAACTCGTTTTTCGAGTTTCCATTTGATTCTCCGTCATTTCAAATTGGATCTTTTCATGACGTTTAGCTTCTTCTGGCTCCCGAACGAATGATTTAATTACTAAAATTGAATCGATCAAACTAATGATCCGGTTATTTTTCGCCCCCCTGTAATTGCGCATCTGCCGCCTAAAGCCTGTCAACTTGGAGGCTTGAGTCTGACTAATATAAATTTACATTTAATTTTCCGATTACACACAAGCGGATAAAAATTGGCGAGAGCTATCGCAATCAAAGCAAGTCCCGCTGCTTATCTTTATGTTGAAAAAAAAAGTTATATGAAAACAGCAGGACTTGACGTGCATAAAGATAGTATTTTTTGTGCGGTATTTAATGGGAAGCATTATTCGGATGTGGAGGTTTTCGAAACCTTCAGTACGGGCATTCGACAGTTGGGAGCCTACTTGAAGGCTGCGGGTGTTCTCCGAGTAGCGATGGAGAGTACCAGTATTTACTGGATCCCGGTCTGGAATATTCTCTCTGAAATGGGCTTTGATCTGATGCTGGTGAATCCCTTTTTAATCAAACAGCTGCCCGGCCGCAAAAGCGATGTAAAGGATGCACAGTGGATTGCCCAGCTACTTCACAAAGATATGCTTCGCGGGAGTTTTGTGCCCGGTGAGCGAATACAGGAACTCAGGAGCTATACCCGTTCCTATAGCAAGTTGCAGCAGCGGATAGTCCGTATGCTTACCAAAATGGACAATATCCTCGTACAGGCCGGAATCCGTTTGGGTAGTCTTGTGACCGATATCGGAGGGAAAAGTATGCTGAGTGTCATTGATGCCCTGATAGCCGGGGAGCGTGATGCCGTACGTTTAAGCAAACTGGTCTATGCCAGTAAGAAGAACAAAGAAAACGGAAAGCTGGCAGCAGCACTAACCGGCTGCATGAAGGAGCACCACCGCTTCAACCTGCAGATGGCAAAAGCTGAATACGACCTGTTGATCAAGCAGTCTGCTGAGTATATAGAAAAGATTGAAGCTATCTGCCTGCGTGATTTTCCACGGCAGAGTGCCTTGCTAAAGACGATTCCCGGCGTTAGCCGTATCAGTTCCGCTGTGATCATCGCCGAGACCGGCGCAGACATGAAAGTTTTTGAAAACAGCGGTAAACTGAGCGGATGGGTCGGATTACGACCAAAGAATGATGAAAGCGCAGGGAAATATAAAAGTACAGCGATCACTAAAGGAAACAGATATCTCAAGCCAATACTGGTACAGGTTGCCTGGGCGGCAAGCCGCTGTAAAGGCTCCTATTTTAAAGACAAATTCAACCGTCTAAGTATAAGAAAATCCTCGAAAAAGGCCCTGATCGCTATCGCACGAAAAATATCCGTTGTTGTATGGAATATCCTAAAAGACTTAACCCCTTATAATCCGGCACTACAGGTGATCTACGAACCAGCCAAACTAGATGCCAGGATACGGTATCACCAAAAAGAAATGGAACGCATAGCGAAACTTAAACCATAACAATTTTTTGCGTAAAGGCCGGGTATCTTTATGGTGGCTAAAAGACCCCGTTTTTAAATTGGCCAATGCAAATGCCTGAAAAGGCTATAAGTACACAAGCATGAGTTAATGCCAGCCTTACGGCTGACCAAACTCGAAGAGGAAAATCGCAAAACCCAATGCGCAAGGGGACTGTATTATAGTTAATTTATAGAGGAAAGGTACAAAGGAATAACAGCCACTCCCACCAGCCCTACATATACATTAGCATAGAACATACAGATTAATGCTATGATTGCATTTGCAAACAAAGGCAGAATATCAATAAAGAAAATTTGGACTAAACGTGTCAACGAGCTAATACCGGCGTCTATTCGGGTAGCCAATTTTCCACTTTCATTATCACTTGAGGTATAAAAGGCTAACTTATAGGTTAAAATGCGGTTTACTATTGATTGAGAGAAGTCCCGTGCGATATAAATTCGAAGTTTCTCTCCGTAAAATTTCTGACCAAACTGAACAAAAGCGTATACTATTTCTTTAATTAACAAAATAATACTGATCATGCCGACTAGATACATGCCTTTTGATAAGGGTTCTTTGGCGACCATCAGATCATTAATCCGATCGACGGTATAACGTAAAATAAAAGCGTTTATTTGCGCAGCAAAAGACCCCACTACCGTTAATAGCAAGGTATAAATAATCAACTGACGATAAGGTTTGGCAAAGGGAACAATTTTTTTAAATAATTGCGGGATAGTCATTGAAATTGATTTTAATATAGAGGAAACAACTAATCTAGGGACATTGTTTAAATGAAAGCATAAAATCAATGTGATCGCAATGACGTACTACGACAAAAAAGGCGTATCGTTTCAGGATACGCCTTTTTAATAATTTATGGTAGCCGTAATATTAACCAAAAATTCGGTTTAATACTTTAGCTAGCCTCAAGCCACCTTTTAGCATACATTGCTCCATAATATCTTTGTTTTGATAAACATAGGAGTACGATAAATTGGCATTATTAGCTACGTCAGCGTAAATCTTTTCAGCCAATTGATTTGATTCATACAACCAGTTAGCGAGCTCTCCAGCCGCCAGCTGTTCATTCTCTTTTTTGTTATTCACATCTAAAACAGTTGCAAACTCGGTATAACTATACTTCTCATTGTCGACCAAATCACTATCCCAAACACGGTGAATATTTGATTTTTTTCCAAACCAGCTTACTTCAATCTTATTACCACCTTGATCCTCGGCACGGCTAACATGCATGGGTTGATGCGCATCGCCCAGAATATGGATCAAGAAATACAGGTTTTGCTTTTGTTGATCCATTGGAATAGTCTTATCTGCAAAGGATTTCTCAATACGGAACGCTGTCTTATACAGATTCTCATCAGCTGAATTTTCTAAACCCAATTGAAAATCGGCCCAGGGTAAATTTGAGTTTAAATTTATAAAATGAGAATTCCCCAGTTTTTTAAATTCAGGATTGGGATCTGATTTGATAAAATCCCCCCAGTTGGCCCAATAGGCCAGCTTTTGCTGTCCAATAATTTTTCCAATATTCTTTTTGGCTTTTTTAGTCAAATGGCGTTCCGCAATTTCAGCCACGACACGATGCCCTGTTGTCCCCCACGCAAATACCGAAGAAAGCTGAAAACACAATGCCATTGCCAGCAAACCCTTGATCATTTTTTTCATTAGATTGTTGTTTTAAATGATGACGAAGCTCCTACCTGTTAGAAAAACGCCGTTCGCTCCCACAAACTGGAGTTGAAAAGCGGAATCAGACCTGTAATAACTCATCTTACTATACTGAATGTTAATTATTTGAAAATATCGAACGTATACTTAGCCGAAGACCAAAACTCATCCAAAGCAATTATTCGAGGCTTAAAAAAAGAAATGAGCTCGGCCCAGTCATCCTCTTTAAAAACACTGTAACCGGTTAAGCTTGTATAGATCCGACAAATCGGCTTTCCATATTCGTCCATTCCATCCATGTCCCAAATCCACTCTTCTCCAAGAAGATCCTGCAACAATGCTTTAAACTGAAGAAATTGTTCTGTCATTAATGCCCTGAGCCCAGCATCAGGTTGGGACCATTGTATCGCAATAGTTGCCAGCTTCTTATCCGCATCCATTCTGAAGTATAAATGCTTAATACCTGTCTTATAGTTAATCCAATTTGCCTTCTCCCCATCTGCCGATGCATGTAAAGCCATAAATTGTCCAAACTTCGTCCAGAATAACTGTTTCAATTGTTTTATCTCTTCCCTTGAATACACCGATACAAATTTTTAGTCAACAAAATTAGTAAAATAGCTCGGTATGTCTAAACCTTGTTGGTATCAAAATTGTTGTTTTAACAATAAACATATTCGAAGATGAACATGGATAAGAAAAAATCACTGTTACTATTAACTGGCATAGCACTTGGGGCTGTGGCTTATAACGCCTTTAAACCTGTCGTCTCGCGACCTGATGTCGTGGATCCATTTGATTTGGATAAATATCTTGGAAAATGGTTTGAAATAGCCAGACTCGACTTCTATTGGGAAAAAGGCTTAAGTCAAGTTTCAGCAGAATATAGCAAAAATAAAAATGGCACAATACGTGTCAATAACCAAGGGTACTCCGAAGACAAAGAACGCTGGAAACAGTCTATCGGAAAAGCCAAATTTGTCAACAGCCCCAATGAAGGCGCACTTAAAGTATCGTTCTTTGGTCCTTTCTACAGTGGATATAATATTGTAAAAATAACGCCGGATTATAAATACGCACTCGTTTTTGGTGACAATCTAGACTATATGTGGATTTTGGGCCGTGAGACGGAGATTCCAGATAAAATCAGAAATGAATTTTTAACCTATGCCCTGCAATGTGGCTATGAAACCGGCGATCTTGTATGGACCAAACATTAGTCGAAGATCGGAGCTAATAGCGGGTAGTTTAACGTCTTATCCTGTGTGAGTACATCAGCTATATCCTCAATATCTTCCCGCGTGATTGCATTTCTGATACCTGCATTGTAGAGATTTACAAGGAATAGGGCACCCGCACGTTTTTCGTTGAGTGGCAATATTGAACTCCCGACATAAAAATTTAATACAGATACTGCATAATCACCAAACACGTTAAAACCGAAATCACCATTTTTCTGTAGGCAATAACGCATCATTTTTTCAAAATCAGAACGCAAAGTATCTTTAATCTCAGTAGTCATGAAAATCTTTTTAGAGGCACAGGTACTCGAAATAGCGCATAACATCATACACTTCTCTCCTGGCAGGACAAAAATGCAAAAAATATCCCAAACAATGTACCGCTAAGCAGTAGATTGTTTGGGATAAACTATGCGTTATGCTGCGACTAGGTTACAATGCTTCTGCATGTTGAGAAACATCCAAACCAAGCTCTTCATCTGTCTCTTCGACGCGTAATGGAGCAATAAGATCGGTGATCTTCAAGAGCACAAGTGAACCAACGAAGGCAAAAAATGACACGGCAAATAGTGCGACCATATGGACAAAAAACAACTTCGTTTCGCCAAAAAATATACCATTGTCCACAACAACAGGATTAATGTTATGATGGGCAAACACACCGGTAAGTACCATACCAACCATGCCACCTACCCCATGACAAGGGAATACATCCAAGGTGTCGTCGATACTTGTTTTACTTCTCAGATATACAACCAGATTACTAACCAACGCGCCAACCAAGCCAATGATCATCGCATGTGGAATACTGACAAAACCAGCTGCTGGTGTAATCGCAACCAAACCAACAACGGCACCGATACATGCTCCCATTGCTGAAGGTTTCTTTCCACGTATGATATCAACAAATATCCACGCCATAGCGGCCATTGCTGATGCTGTAGTCGTTGTCGCAAAAGCGTAAGCTGCCAAAGAATTTGCTCCACCAGCTGAACCTGCATTAAATCCAAACCAGCCAAACCACAAGAGTGCTGTACCTAATATCACGTAGCTTATGCGCGCCGGATTATGAATTTGCATTTTACGTCCTTTTAAATAAATCGCTGCCGCCAATGCTGCCCAACCTGCCGACATGTGCACAACTGTACCACCGGCAAAATCAAGAACACCAAATTTTGCTAATATACCTTCAGGGTGCCAAGTAGCATGTGCCAATGGCATATAAATAAAAATACTGAACAGAATAATGAATAGCATAAATGAATTAAAACGAATACGTTCCGCAAAAGCCCCCGTAATCAATGCTGGTGTGATAATCGCAAACTTCAATTGAAACATCGCAAACAAAACCAAAGGTATAGTGGGAAGCGCTCCCCAAGCAACATTCCCTAATGTACCTTTCATCATAAAAAATGTACGCGGATCACCGACAATACCACCGATATCATCGCCGAAAGCCAAACTGAAGCCAACAATGACCCAGAGGATTGTCATTAAACACATACATATAAAGCTTTGCATCATCGTTGAAATTACATTCTTCTTGCTAACCATACCGCCATAAAAAAAGGCAAGTCCAGGTGTCATAATCAACACCAATGCAGAAGAAGTTAACAACCAGGCCGTATCTCCCGTATCAAATTCTGCCTTGTTTAAATCAGACAAGTCGATGGACGGAAATACAAGTCCCAATACTCCCAAAAGAACTAGAACAATGAGTGGAATAATTTTTTTCATTTGTTTAAACTGATTAGTGTTTTCAATATATTAATAAAATTGTTAAAAAAATACAAGAACAAAACAAAAACCTACTTTCCCTTATAATTTTTTCAAATATAAAGTCTTTTTGTTAAAAAAATACTATGTTATTTTATTTTTTATGATTTTTTTTACATAATTTCACAAAAACAAACACAAAACCATAATTACCAATTAATTTTTAAACAAAAACCAATACAAAACAGACAAAACAAAAGAATTAAGCCTTAAAAAATTCAAACAAACCAAACTTAAACCAAAAAAAACATGAAAAAACTTCTAACAACCATCTTTTTATCACTATTTCTAATAAAAACAGCAACATCACAAGAAGAAACAAAAGAAAAAGGAATAGAAATATCCGGATCAGTGGATACTTATTGGAAATATGATTTTCAAAACAAACCTAACATCAACACCTATTTTACCGAAGACAACAACTCCGTCTCTATTGGGATGGTGGATTTGGCTGTAAAAAAGAAGTTTAAAAAGACATCATTTGTCGGAGAATTATCTTTTGGCCCCAGAGGGCAATATCGATCCATTATGAATGGCGACGGCCAGGCTGGCGACGACAAAAACAGTTTTCATATCCAAAATCTATATGTAGGCTATGATCTAACCGAGAAACTCAATCTTACTGCAGGATTCATGGGAACATTTGTGGGTTTTGAAGTAATATCACCAACCTACAACTTCCATTATTCAACTTCTTATTTATTCGGCGCCGGCCCATTTCAAGACGCTGGTTTAAAAGCTACGTATAGTTTCTCAGATAAAGTGGCTTTAATGGTCGGACTATTTAACGACTGGAATGTCTATCAAGATATGAACGGAGTTTCCCATGTCGGCTCCCAACTAGCCTATACCCCCAATGATAAAAGCAGCTTTTATCTCAATTTCCTGACAGGATCCTCTGCTGGCGGTAAAACCAATTACAGCTCTGGAACCTTGGTCGATCTCGTTGCTAATTATGATTTCACCTCCAAATTTTTCCTTGGTTTAAATGCTACAAATTATAAAAAGAGAGATGGTGGGGGTTACTCTGGAGTAGCACTTTACCCAAGAATTCATTTTTCAGAACATTTCGGCCTAGGATTACGCGAAGAGTTTTTCCAAACGCATAAAGAGGAAGAAAATGGAATCCCTAGTTCCAATATCCTCGCAACCACCTTGACAGCAGAATATAATTACCATGGATTCAAATTTATTCCCGAAATCAGAATTGACAAAGGAAATACCGAACGATTCATCAAAAACGATCTAAGCCCAACCAAATCTGCAGGACAATTTCTGTTGGCCTGTGTCTACAGTTTCTAAACAACATTGCATTACACATAAAAGGAAAGAGCAGGTTCCAGTGGAATCTGCTATTTTTTATTTTCACAGCGGTCTAGTTATGCTGCACAAAGCAATTATCGAACACTTATCGAAACATGCCGATCCATAATACGATCAGATTCTGGCGCATCGGCCTTATACTTAGCAAACTGTGAGCCGTACCCCTCTGCACCGATCACCTGTTTGGAAAGCTGCTCTTTACTCAGGTAATCCTTTACAGCCGTTGCCCGCTCAAGCGATAACTTTTTATTAAAATCCTCATTGCCCGTTTTGTCGGTATAGCCACCGATCTTAATATTAGCTGCGGGAAAAGCCTTTAATATCGCTGCAAGATTACTTAGTTGCACCTGACTTTCAGGAAGTACCTCGGCTGTACCTGTTTTGAAATTCAGGTTATCGAAATCAAACCAGGTATTTTTCAGGGAATCTTCACCCATCGATTTATAATCGGATTTTAAAAATTGGACCAAGTGATCCTCTATCCCGCCTTTAAAAGCAGCAAGTTTGACACCGTTTGGTAGGATGACCTCCGTTTGCTCGCGCTCGACCATACCGGAACCCGTTTTCATAGTATCTGACTCTACCGTTGTCTTATTTACACTGGTGTCGGTAGCACCGTCTTGCTTGCTTCCACTACAGCCTTTTCCAAATAAAAACCAAAGTGCAGCCAATACGACCAGGGCGATTAAAATCTTCCACCAACCGCCACCGGAACCGGTTCCAGCGATTGCCGCCCTGGACTCTTCCGCTCTTGGCAGTGACAAGGGCTCTTTATGTGCTTCCAGTTCATTTGCCGGATTAATGGGTATTGACTTATGACTATCCACCTCCTTAGCAACATCAGCAGGAATTGCATGTTCAGTCGCGGATTCTTCCGGCGCAGAAAAATGCGCACCATCAAAAAGCTTCCCAAAGGCGCCTAAGCCTAACCCAGCTGGAACAGCAGCAGCAAAAGCGGTTTTATTTTCCTCCAAAACATGACCGATACGATCAAAATCCCAATTTTGGCCCTTATTTGTTAGACTGGAGAATATCGCGGGCAAAGAAAAATTCATTAATTTCCCAATGGAACTGCCGTCATACCCCAAATAACCGGCAACAGTACTCAAAACAGTATCCAGACCGCCACCAAATATTGATCCCAATAAACCCTGAGCATTCTCGCCTTTCACAGCAGGATCCCCTGCGGGCTCATCTGCTTTGGTCACACGACCGAGAAGCTCGTGGAAATCAAAATTCGCAAAGTGCTGCTTAGCCCTTTCAAGTATCGCCGAAATCCCACTGCCGGAATCGGAATGTTGGCTTAAACCTAAAAACAAGGCGGGAATTGTTACATTCAAACCCTGCTTTACCCCTTCTTTATCCTGATTTAAAACTTGCCCTATCTGAGCGACGGCCTCTTCGTCAAAAAAGTCCTTCGCCCCTTTTAAAAGCTGATTTTCCATTATCTTTGTTTATTTATAGTTTATATAAAACTCTAACAAACAAAGGTTTAATTTGTTTACCCTACACGATTTAACGATCAAAATCACCCGAAAGCCATTTTGGTAGAACAAACTCGGATGCCAGGTGTGCCCATTGGTAACTTTGCCAATCAGCTCTACTGATCCACAGCACTTCTTCCAGTTCTTCATAAGGCTCAAATGCATGACGCTCTGCAAGTTTAATTAAATAGATATAGCCCACGACCACCGTATTTACCTCATTTACAGCCTGTGTACTGTGACTACCGATAAAGCTTATTTCCATTCTGCTCACATCATACCGAAGCTCCTCTTTCAGTTCACGAATTAAGGTCTGCTCCCGGCTTTCTTCCGGCTCTACCTTCCCTCCAGGTAGCTGAAAATAGCTAGACCCTTTTTTACGAACCATTAGCAAATCTCCTTCCGGAGCAAGCATCACCGCCGAGCAAATAACAATTTTGTCCATATCATTTATTTCAGAATCATTTATTTCAGATCACAAAACTAACTTTTTATCCATCATCGAAGAAATATCTCCCCCGCATTCAAGACAGCTCTTTAAAATAAAATTTTACCGCAATAAACGCCTTATCATTGAAAATCTGTTACAGTTCACAAAACGAATAGTAAGGTTTAACAGCAAATCTATTTCCTTCAACTGCAATAAAATTGCAAATAATAAACTAATTATCTAAGTTTAAGGTATAAAACGATAATCTATACTTCCATATATGAATCGAAGATTAACCTGTTTAATACTAAGCATATTGTTTCTATTGCCGGGATGCCAGCAGGACAAGAAAAACACAGCAAAAACCAATCAGCAAACTGAGCAGCAAAAACCTACTCCACCTAAAGAGCAGGTTGAGCAGAAAAAAATATTTACCGCTGAGGATATTACCTTAAAAAAAGAGCTGCTTTACAACAAATACACCCTGGAAGACAGCTATCCTTACAAAGACACCACACGCAGTTTTCAATGGGAAAAGATCAAAGAACGCCTGGCCTTTATCGAAAATTTTCAACAGACGCCATCGCTGTATGGGGTTCTACAGAATTATCAAAATGAAAAAGGCGAAGCCCCAACAATACAGAACTATAAACGGGACTCTTATAAACGCGTATCTGACAGTTTCAACGTCGAACGGTATCAAGCGGCACCACTCTACGATCTTAACAGCGCCAAAGCTGTTCGTTACGGTCGGGACGGCTGGCTCGTCCGCATACAAGGCCCCGACAGCATAGCTCGAATTCCGATTGAAGGGATTTCATTCGAAGGAAAATATACGGTTCCCAAAAGGTATTTGCGTGTTATTAGCGACACTGTGCAGTTCAAGATCATCAATGTCGTCGATGTAAAAAATCAAAATATCTGTACCTTGGAAAAAGTCGGAAACGAATGGTTTATCCGAAGCATGAACCCTGTGACGAGTGGTCGGCACAAACCTCCCCATGCCCAGGAAACACCAACAGGCCTCTTTGTTGTTCAGGAACACAAATCCAAGATGTTTTATTATGAAGACGGCACCAAAACTTACGCCGGGTTCGCGCCTTATGCCACTCGATTTACCGCTGGAGCTTATATACATGGAGTTCCAGTCAACAATCCCAATGGCAGCATTATCGAATATAGTGAGAGCCTAGGCACAACACCCAAGTCGCATATGTGCGTCAGAAATGCGTCATCTCACGCTCAATTTGTCTATAAACGGTCAAAAGACCTCGCTTCACTGGTCGTTGTTATTGATTAACAATATTTAACATTCTGTAAATCAAATATGTATTAACTTTAATAATTAATTTTGTAAACATCTACACAGAAAAGGGAGAAGAATGGGAAATACGTTTATGTTTCTTTTGATGGCACTCAATACAGCATTGTCCTCACAAGAAGAATTAAAAACAACAGATCAACAAACCACCAGCACTCATCGTATCAATGTCGAACGTCAACGCACCGAAGTTGACTCATTGTATGATGAAATGAATCTAGGCAAAGTATTAAAATACGAAGCGTTTCGTCAGGCAATGGAAGGCAGAAAAGAACTTCCGATCCACAACAGGGACATCATGACCGTCATTGACTTTTCATTGGCATCAACGGAAAAAAGACTTGTGGTACTCGACCTTGCGCACAAAAAAGTACTTTTCAACACACTGGTTGCGCATGGAAAAAATAGCGGAGAAAACTATGCCGTCAATTTTTCAAATCAACAGGAGTCACTTAAAAGTTCTTTAGGGTTCTTCACAACAGAAAACACGTACAACGGCGAGAATGGCTACTCCTTGGTATTAAATGGTCTTGAAGAAGGTATAAATGACAATGCAAAAGCAAGATACGTTGTGATGCATGGCGCCGATTACTGTAGCACAGGTACAATAGCAAGTTTAGGCAGACTCGGTAAAAGCTACGGCTGCCCCGCAGTACCAAGGGAATTTGCAGGCCCTATCATTAACACCATCAAAGATGGAACGTTGTTGTTTATTTATGCCGACAACTCCGAATATCTCACAAAGACACACTTGATCCATCAACCCAATATATTGATGGCACAATTTCAAAAAAGACCGCCTGCATTTGATCACGAAGGCTAATAAATAAAAAAAGCCTGATGGAAATACTTCATCAGGCTTTTTTTATTTATAAATTGTCTTTCGATACACCGCTACCGGACCAACACGACCCTAAGATTTATGCTTTTTCTTAAACTTCAACATCCAATTGTAAATTGCATCATCATGGAACAATCGCTCCACACTTCCATGCGTCCCCCCTTTTATCACATTTAAGCTCACATTTGCATCCGGATCTTCTCTTTTAATCGCATTCATAATTTTTCTGGACTCCGAAATTGGCACAGCACGATCAGCGGTACCATGATGAAGCCATATCGGCACCTGCGTCAGATTAGATGCATACTGACTCGATCCGCCGCCACATATTGCTACTGCAGCAGCCACCCTTTCAGGATATTTACCAGCCACATCCATGGTGCCATAGCCCCCCATACTCATGCCGCAAACGTAAATACGGTCGGGGTCAGCATTGTAATGTTCAATAACATAGTCAACAATTTCGATTACTTTGTCCGGATCCCATCCTCCCCGGGACTGTGGCGCAACAATTATCCCAGGTACCTCCTGCCCTTTGTTGATGGCATACAATACACCATAACGCTTTACACGATCTAAATTTGTCCCGGACAAACTTCTTCCATGTAAAAACACAAATACAGGTTGTTTTTCAGATTCCAATGAATCTGGTGCGACATCTTTCAATAAAAAAGGATAAGCAGTTTCTCCTTTTATAGCGTGTATTTCCTGCGCGTTTACGCGCATCAACAGCATAAAGAAAAAACAGATATACAGGTAAACTTTTCGCATATTTCTTGTCTATGACTAACTAGCGTAATTTTGGAGCACTAAAAATACAATTAAATGACTCTTATGACACGCATTTAACATGTTTTAACATTTCAATTGCGACAACATTACACTTTAGCACAACGCAAAGACGACATCCCATATTGGCCCCAAACTGATCATTTGGAAGATTCCATCCAATTATAGTTGCATTTCATGCCAAATTTATCTTAGTTTGTAACATTGCGCAAAATATCCAAGCTCTCACATGAAAATATTGCATACCGCCGATTGGCATTTAGGAAAACGATTGGACAGTTTCTCCCGGATAGATGAACAATTACTGGTCATGAATGAAATCGTTGATATCGCAGACCGGGAAAACGTGGATCTCGTGATCATCGCAGGAGATCTGTTCGATGCCTTCAATCCAGGTGTGGAAGCCATCGAGCTATTCTACCGAACAATCAAGCGTCTTACCAAGAATGGCATACGCCCAGTACTAGCAATCGCGGGCAATCACGATTCACCCCATTTGATTGACGCGCCCGATCCTTTGGCACGAGCGTCGGGCATCATCCTAATTGGGCATCCGCATGCTGTGGTTACCCCTTTCACAACAGATGGTTTCACCGTGTTACAGTCAGATACGGGCTTCATTGAATTGAGCTTACCGCAATTTGACTATCCGATTCGTATTCTTCATACAGCCTATGCCAACGAAATACGCTTAAAACAATATCTAGGCGAAGAGAAAGAAAGTAAATTAAATGAGGTCTTAGCAGCAAATTGGCAAAAAATAGCCAATACCTATTGCGATGATAAAGGCGTAAATATATTGACGGCACATCTTTACATGAATAAATTGGGCAGCCCACTTTTAGAGGAGCCTGACGGCGAAAAACCGGTCAAAATTGGCAATGCAGACTTAATCTATTCAGAGGCCATCCCACCACAGGTCCAATACACCGCATTAGGGCATCTCCACGGGTATAAAAATATCGGTTCTGTCGAAAAACCGGTGGTTTATGCATCTTCGCCTCTATGTTATAGTTTTTCGGAGGCTGGGCAAGCTAAATACGTCGCACTGGTCAATGTATCGGCCGGCGAGCAAGCAAGGGTTGAGCGCATTCCACTAACTCAGGGCAAACCGCTGATCCGAAAATCGTTCGACGATATTGAACAGTGCATATCCTGGTTGTCTGAAAACCCCGATGCTTTGGTGGAGCTCACGCTGAAATCAGAAACCTTCTTAAAAGCCGAGGACCGCAAGCGAATCTATCAGAGCCATTCGGGAATAATCTATCTCATTCCGCTCGTTAAACAAGATGAGCAAGCGCTTCTGGACAACAAAGAAATAAATCTTACACAAGACATGTCGACCTTATTCAACGATTATTTCAAATCCAAGAATGGCAATCAGGCGCCCAATGATGACATCCTTGATCTTTTTCGCGAAATCCTAAACTCTTAATCCATGATTCCATTAAAGCTAACTCTAGAGGGTATATACTCTTATCAAGAACGTCAGACGATCGACTTTACCGCGCTTTCTCAAGCGGGGCTTTTTGGTATCTTCGGTGCTGTAGGCTCCGGTAAATCATCGATATTGGAAGCAATTACCTACGCCTTATTTGGAGAAACGGAACGCCTGAATGCACGGGATAAACGCGCTTATAACATGATGAATCTCAAGTCCAATCGATCTTATATCGAGCTTGATTTTGTCAATTTTGAAGACCGTACATTTAGAATTACCCGCGAATTTAAACGTAATTCCAAAAATTTCGATGATGTAAAATCCCCCACCGTTGTACTCTACGAAAAAATAAATGAAAAATGGGTTCCACTGGAAAGCAGCAATACACAGCATATCATTGGATTAAGCTATGAGAACTTTAAAAGAACAATCATCATTCCCCAAGGGCAGTTCAAAGAGTTTATAGAACTTGGCGCCAAGGAACGGACGGATATGATGAAAGAGATTTTTCAACTGCATCGATTTGACCTGCAGGATAAAGTTTCCAACCTCTATAAAAAAAATCAGTCCGAACTGGATCACCTCAACGGTCAATTAATAGGTTTTGACGAGGTTACAAGCGAACAGATAGAAACGACCGAAACAAATCTCCAACTAGCAGTCGAGTCCTTCGTCGCCATTGAATCGGCGTACAAGTCGCATCATGAAAAGTTCTTAAGGCTCAAAAAACTCAAAGAGGATGTCTTAGAGCTTCGTACGGTAAAGGCGCTCTTTCAGCAATTGCTAGAACAAAAAGGTGAAAAAGAGACCTTACGATTAAAGTTAAACCGCTTTGAGGAAGCGCAAACCAACTTTCTACATATTCTTAAATCCAAGGAAAAATTAGCACAAGAAGGCCTAATTGCACATAAAAGAGTAGAAACCGAAAAACAGAGACAGGCCGAAATTCAGCAGCTTATGCAGGAGCATTCCTCAAATCTCAATCTGTTGAAATCACAATACGAACAGCTGCCACAACGTCGTGTTCAGGAACTGGACCTTGAATTGATAAGCCAATTGATTACGTTTTCAAATGAAATTAAGAGTTTACAGGATCGGGCACAGAAGGGACGCAATTTTGTGCAGGAAACAAGAGCGCAACAACGACATTTTAAAGCCAAAATCCAAGAGACAGAAATTCAGATCGCTAGTCTAAAGCAATCAAAGCCTTCTGCCCATGAACTCATGGAGCTGGGCCAGTGGTACACCAAACAGCAGGGCATCCAACAACAGGAAGACGATCTAAACAAGCAGGCCATTGATTTAGAAACAAGTATAGCTGTGCTGAAGCAGGAACTCCAAGCCATTCATCCGGACCTCGAAAAATTCCGATCAAATCACCTCCTTGTAGTCAGTGCCCTCGAGCAAAAACTTCAGTCTCTCCAAGATGAAAAATCACATCTTCTCCTGCAGCAAAGGTTGACCCAATATGCAGAAAACCTTAAAGCAGGATCCCCATGCCCACTATGTGGAGCATTGGAACATCCTGCTATCAACCAAGGACAGGATATTTCCCAGGAAGTTGCCGCCAATGAAAAATTGATTGCCGAGACAAATGAAAGTCTTAAGCATCAACAGGACCAACAATTCCAAGTCGAAAAACTCCAGCTGCGCTTGCAGTCATTAAATGTTCAGCAACAAGATCTAAACACGAAAATTCAGCTGAATGCCAATAACAAAATTGCACATGCCCAGCAATTTACATGGATCGGCTATAGCGCTACGGATGAATCCAGCTACACATCAAATAAGCAGGAACTCGCCCGGATCGAAACACAGATAACAACAGTGGAGCAACAGCTTGGTGAGCATCAGGCTACACTCGCTTCCGTTGAGGAAAAGCTGGAGAAATACAATAAAGCACTGCATCAGTTTGAACGTGATGAAGCAAGCAAACAGGCCCAGATTGATCAAAATATCGGGAACCTGAAAGCGCTGCGCTGGTCTGATTATGAGATGCGGGAATCCGAAGCAGTTGAAAAGGAATATACTGCACTGAAAAGATCAAATCTGGATATTGAGCGCGACTACATTACTTTAAGCGAACGATTAAATGAGTTAAACAGTCAATTTGCAGCACAATACAGCTTGGTACAGACGATTGTTGAACAGCTTGCAGATATCCGTCGTGAAAGTCAAGAAACCGATGCTACAATCCAGCAGCTACTTGTGGCTTCACCCTTTGAAACTTTGGCAGAGATTCGGCAAATTCTTGCCGAGAATTTGTCTGTCATACAGATCCGACAAGAGCTTGAACAGTTTCAAATCCAGTTTGAAACTGTGAAGGCACAGATCAGTCAGTTGGAAAAGAAACTCGTCGACCAGGTATATGACGAGAACGAATTTCTTGCACAAGAAAAAATCCTGGATGAGAGCGCCCAACAATTGAAAGCGAGCACTGAGGCTGTTGCCCGACTTCAGCAGGAGCGCGATCAGCTAAAAATCGCCTACGCGAAAAAGGAAAATCTCCTGCAACAACAGGTAAAACTAAACTTACGCCATGACAATTTGAAGCAACTTTTTAATCTCTTTAAAGGTGCGGGCTTTGTACAATATGTTTCTTCGATTTACCTACGGCAGCTGTGTGATCATGCAAATATTCGTTTCCATCGCATGACCCGAAATCAGCTTAGCTTACAGCTGAACGACAACAATGAATTTGAAATTATAGATTATTTGAATGAAGGAAAAAGTCGCAGCGTAAAAACACTATCCGGTGGACAGGCATTTCAGGTCTCCCTAAGTTTGGCTTTGGCTTTGGCAGAAAGTGTACAGTCAAATTCGCGTGCGGCCAAAAACTTCTTTTTTATCGATGAAGGTTTTGGAACACAAGATATCACTTCTGTTAATATTGTTTTCGAAACGCTATTGGATTTACATAAGGAAAACCGGATCGTCGGAATTATTTCACATGTTGAAGAACTCAAAGAACGTATTCCAGTGTCCCTTTCGATAGAAAAGGATGAAGAACAGGGTAGCCAAATTTTTATCAATTAATTCCGTTTTATTTTGTAAATTAGTTATAGCGGTCCCGCTGAAAAAGCCTGATCGCTATAACCAACAAAAACAAAAGATTATGGGCTTATTTTCAAACAACAAAAAAGGAAAAGGGTCTCATCCTTTTTTTCATAAAGCGACCAAAGCAGTAGTCAACACGGCCTTTTTAGCTAAAGATTCCAGTCCATTAAGGACAACGCAATCCATGCTTTTTGTCAAACAATACGATATCCTAACGATCTTGAGGGAGGTTTTAATGCCGCAGAATCAAAACTAAATTCGCATAAAAAGGCTTATCTTTCCATCCAAAAGTGAACAATTGGTTTGGAGTCGCTGGATGCAAAATAGCGTCATTACCATTCTCATGGAGCCTCCTCATCCGACTGATCCGGGGACAAAAAAAAGAAATTCAAAAAATCATTGAAATTATAAAAAAGGAAGTTTAATTTAACAAGATAAAACTTTTCTAAAAAAATATTGTCATACGATAAATAACAATCGATAGACAGTATATTTGTCAGCTATATGAAGTACAAACAAATCAACAATAATTCCATCAATCAAATCATGCTAATCGTCATCATTCTGGCGATATGTATATTGATCTTTACAAGTCTATTCTACTACCTACCCGGTTTTCTGGGAGCACTTACCTTATACGTTCTTTTTAGAAAAATCAACTTTAAGCTAACTGAAGAAAAAAAATGGAATAAATCTTTCGCCAGTATTTTATTGATATTATTGACCATCATATTCTTGGTAGGACCACTCTATCTGTTAATCAACTACATGGTACCTCAGGTAACAGAAGTCATTAGCAACAAAGACGATCTGATGCACAAGTTTGACTCGATCAAAACCTACTTTAAAGACAGCCCTTATTTAAGCAATATTGATCTTTCAGATACTGCCTTAATGGGAGCGCTTCAAAAAGCAGCTAAATTCATACCCAATATTCTGAATTCCGTTGCAGAAGTGGGAGTCAATATATTGGTTGCTTTGTTTGTTTTGTATTTCATGTTGGTTAGCAGCAAAAAATTAGAACAAACCATCTATCAAGCGATCCCTTTCACCATGGCCAGTAAAGCCGAATTGTGGAAAGAGTTTGACATGATGGTAAAATCCAATGCAATCGGCATCCCGATTTTGGCCATGTGCCAAGGTATTGTAGCCGGTCTTGGCTATTGGTTCTTTGGCCTGGAAAGCCCTATCTTTCTAGGGATACTCACCGCTGTTTCCACTATAATTCCTATTTTGGGAACGATGGTGGTCTATCTACCGGCAGCGCTTTTTCTACTTGCAAATGGGCAGTCTGGAAATGCAATAGGTCTTGCCTTATACGGGATCATTATCATCGGGAGTATTGATAATGTACTTCGGTTTACCATATTGAAAAAGTTGGGCGATGTACATCCATTAATAACCGTGTTCGGTGTATTGTTAGGATTAAATCTATTTGGTATGCTGGGATTGATCTTCGGTCCGCTCATTTTATCCTGCGTTAGCGTACTCCTGAAAGTCTACAGTATTGAATTTGGACGAAGTACGCCTGAAATCATTCAATCTACCTCATTGACAGACACAAAGTCTACTCATGACAGCCCTGATATTATAGAATAAGGGCACTTCGAATAGGTAAAGTTGATTTGATCACAAATGCATCAATATCCAGTAAACTGTCATAAATGAGATTCAACGATTGATAATCCCTTTTTTTTCATAGTTTTGAATCATTAATACAATAGATTGTTCAATGCTTTCTACGCAGAATTTGACGATCTGTTAAGCATAAATATTAAAACGATAAAATCACTAAAACTGATTTAAAAGCAAACGTATTCTATGAATAAAAAGATAATCTTAGGAGTGACAGTGGCATTGGCTGCCGGAATTCTTTCCTCATGTAACAACAACAAACCGAAAACAGATCATACTGCAAATACGTCCCAGGAAGCCAGCGCTGAAAGCCATGACCATGCAGGTCACGATCATGCAGGCCATGACCATAGTCAAGCTGCACCAACGCAATCTTCCGACCCTGCAGCCATTCTCCCTAATTTCACATTTTATCAGCTTCGTTCGGGCATCCGTGTTACGCAGGAAAACGTTGCCAAAGACAAGAATACGGTTTTTATCCTATTTGATCCAGGATGTAGTCATTGTCAACATGAAGCTACGGAGCTAGAAAAGAATATTGATCGTATAAAAGATGTCAATATCTATTATATTTCCATGAATGACCCGGCATTAGTATTAGGTTTTTTTGACACATTCGCTCCTAAACTATCCAAAGCATCTAACGTAGAGGTATTGATTGATAAAGACCAAACGTTTATACAAACAATCCATGTGCCTTCACAGTTTCCGGCAAATTATGTGTATGGTGCAGATGGAAAGCTAAAAGCACATTGGGAAGGTGAAAAAAATATTAACGAAGCAATAAGCCAATTTCATAAATAATCTGAAATGCTAAACATAGCAATCAATGGATTCGGACGTATCGGTAGAAATACACTACGTAATATCTTTTTAAGAGGGGCTTTCGATGAACTGCAGGTCATCGCTATCAATGATCTGACAGACACCAAGACGTTGGCCCACCTATTTAAATATGATTCTGTACATGGTCCTTTTCCTGGTACTGTGACCCACGATGACCAACATATTATTGTCAATGGTCTTTCCATCTTGGTCACCAATGAAAAAGATCCGGCGGAACTGCCTTGGAAGGAGCTTCAGATTGATGTCGTCATAGAATCTACGGGGTACTTTACCAGTCGTGACAAAGCGTCGTTGCACTTGGAAGCTGGTGCAAAAAAAGTGATTATTTCCGCACCCGCACAAGATAAAGACATTCCAACAGTGGTATTGGGCATTAATGATCGTGTCATTGATCTATCTGCTTCGATTTTATCCAATGCCTCCTGTACAACAAACAATGTTGCTCCCCTAGTTAAAATATTGGATGAAAATTGGGGCATCAAAGATGGCTATATTACCACGGTTCACTCCATGACTGGAGACCAAAATCTTCACGACGCACCACATAAAGATTTAAGGAGAGCGCGGGCAGCATCGTCGGCGATCATTCCAACAACTACTGGTGCTGCTAAGGCCATCACCAATGTCTTTCCACATTTGCAGCATAAATTAGGGGGCGCAGGCATACGTGTACCTGTACTCAATGGCTCATTGACTGACTTTACCTGTACACTTGAGAAAGAAACCACGGTAGAAGAAATTAATAAAGCGTTCAAAGCTGCAGCAGAAAACGACTTAAAAAATGTATTATTTTATACAGAAGACCCCATAGTTTCGGTAGATATCATCAATAACCCCTATTCATGTGTATTTGATGCCCAGTTAACCTCGGTAGTGGGGGGTCTGGTCAAGGTTGTAGGCTGGTATGACAATGAATTTGGTTATTCTAATCGTTTGGTTGACCTCCTGATCAAGATCGACAAGCTTGTATAATCTAGCTACCCCTGCAGCATCTTACGATAGGTTCCGGTATAAAAAAAGCGTCCTTGCCAGCTATAGTTGACAAGGACGCTTTTTTCTTCACGCCTTAATTTTACAGTTCCCCTTCTACGCCCAAACCAAACAACGCAAAATCATATTTGACCGGATCCAACGGATCTAGTAGGCGTAGATTGGCCGTTAATTCCTGAGCTGTTTTCCAATTCACTTTATCCAATGTAATTAGACCAAATTTACGGGCAACACGCTCAACATGGACATCGCACGGACAGATTAGATCTTTTGGGGAAAGACGCTGCCAAATCCCAAAGTCTACCCCTTTTGTATCTTTTCTGACCATCCAGCGTAAAAACATATTGATCCGCTTGACGGTTGACTTCTGTGCTGGACTACTAATGTGTTTCCGTGTGCGAACAGGATAGTCAGGCAACGAAAAGAAATAGGTTTTAAAGGCATTCAGTGCCATTTCTAAGTCGACTTCTTCCCTGTTCTCCTGCCCTACGAGAAAAGCATCTTCTAAAGATTCGAAATGCTGATAGTGATGCTTAAAAAAAGAAACAAAATAAAGAATATCGGTATCATTGAACGTGCGGTGTTTAAATCCCAGTAAGGTTTTTAAATCCTGCTCTTGGTGATTGATGATATAATCGTATGGCGAACCATCCATTCGAGCCACCAGCTCGTTGCATTTATTGATAATCGTCTTTCTTTGCCCCCAAGCCATAATGGAAGCCAAGAATCCCATGATTTCAATGTCCTGCTTCGCTGAAAATTGATGCGGAATCGATATGGGATCATTTGGAATAAAACCAGGTTGATTATATTCATCAACTTTCTTATCCAAGAAATCTTTCAGATCAAAATCAACTGCCATGCTAATCCTTATCTTCCTGTCTGCAATATGCCTTTACAAATCTTTGCAATCAAGCCTGGACCTTCGTAGATAAAACCGGTATAAACTTGAATGAGACTGGCTCCAGCATCTAACTTCTCTATGGCATCTTTCGCCGAATGAATCCCCCCTACACCAATGATAGGAAATGCCTTGTTGGACTTTTCACTTAAGTAGCGAATAACTTCTGTTGAACGCTTGGTCAAAGGACGTCCACTTACCCCGCCCGCTTCATTAATCAGTTCCTGTTGACTCTTTAAGCCTTCTCTTGAGATTGTTGTATTCGTTGCGATGACGCCTGCAATTTGTGTCTCCAATACGATCTCGACGATATCATCCAATTGACTATCCGTCAAATCAGGTGCTATTTTAAGCAGAATTGGTTTCGGAGCTGTTTTAGCGACATTGAGGCTTTGTAAAGTATTTAATAGATGTTTTAAAGGTTCCTTTTCCTGCAAATCGCGTAAGCCTGGTGTATTCGGGGAGCTCACATTGACCACAAAATAATCCACGTAGTCAAACAATGCATTGAAGCAATAAATGTAGTCATTGACAGCTTCCTCATTAGGCGTCACCTTATTCTTACCGATATTCCCCCCTATTAACAATCCTTTTCGATCCTTTAGATTTTTCAATCTTGTGGCGGCAACGTCTGCCCCCTGATTATTAAATCCCATTCTATTGATCAAAGCTTCATCGGAAACAAGTCGGAACATCCTGGGTTTATCGTTACCCGGTTGCGGCTTAGGAGTTACCGTTCCAATTTCGATAAAACCAAATCCCAAATTAGTCATATCTGCAATATATTCCGCATTTTTATCAAAGCCAGCAGCAAGGCCCACAGGATTTTTAAATTTCAATCCAAAGACTTCGCGTTCCAAACGTGGATCTTCCACGGTAAAAAAAGCGTTCAATAATTGTTTGGCGCCCCAAATTTTTGAGAAAACATTCAATCCACCGGTCACTTTATGGTGAGCCGTCTCCGGATTCATTGTAAAGAATATAGGTTTGACTAATTTATACATAATCGCAAAGTTACTCAAAGAAGAAGAAATATTCATTACTTTTGTACTTTTGCAGTTGAAATGATATCAATAAATAATTTAACATTTGAAATAGGATCTCGCGCTTTATATGACGAAGCAAACTGGCATATAAAACCAGGAGATAAAGTTGGCTTGATCGGTGCCAATGGTACAGGTAAATCGACTTTACTTCGCCTTATTGTCGGTCAATATACGCCCACATCAGGAACGATTTCCATGGCGAAGGACCTTAAGATTGGTTATTTAAACCAGGACTTATTGTCGTACCATTCTGACAAAAGCATTTTGCATGTTGCCATGGAAGCTTTTGAGCGCCAAAATCAATTACATGCCGAAATCGAGGGTTTACTCCACAAACTAGAAACAGATTATTCGGATGACATCCTGAATAAACTAAGCGATAAACAAGTAGAATTTGAGGCCTTAGATGGTTATAACATCGAATTTAAGGCCCACGAAATCCTTGCTGGTCTAGGTTTTTCGGAAGAAGAACAAAAAAGACCATTGGCCACTTTCTCTGGAGGATGGCGTATGCGGGTTATGCTTGCCCGTATCTTATTGCAAACTCCGGATATTCTGTTACTGGATGAGCCGACCAACCACATGGACTTACCTTCCATCAAATGGCTGGAGAACTATCTGCAAGCATTTGATGGCGCCATTGTGATTGTTTCCCACGATCGATATTTCCTTGACCGCATCATCAAGAAAACGGTAGAATCACGTAAAGGAAAATTAACACTTTATGCAGGTAATTACAGTTTTTATCTTGAAGAGAAGGAATTACGGAATGAATTGCAGGCCAATCAGTTTAAAAACCAGCAAGCCAAGATAAAACAGGAAGAACGTTTAATTGAGCGTTTCCGCGCTAAGGCTTCCAAAGCCAAAATGGCGCAGTCGCGGATCAAAGCGTTGGATCGCTTGGAGAGAATTGACGATGTTGACGATGACAACCCTACAGTAAACTTCAGCTTTAAATTTTCAAAACCTTCAGGTCGTCACGTTGTGACGTTGGAAAATATTTCCAAGTCCTACCCTAACCTGGAGATCTTAAAAAATACCTCAGCAATTATAGAAAAGGGTGATAAGATTGCACTAATTGGTGCCAATGGTAAAGGTAAATCTACCCTCTTACGTATCGTGGCTAACGCGGATCACGAGTTTGAAGGAAAGGCAGAACAGGGACACAACGTTTCGCAAACATTTTTTGCACAACATCAACTGGAAGCCTTACATCTGGAAAATTCCATCCTTGCCGAGTTACAAACTTTTGCACCGAAGCATACAGAGACCGAATTGCGCTCCATTCTTGGATGTTTTCTATTCACCGGAGACGATGCTTTCAAAAAGATCAAAGTACTTTCCGGAGGCGAGAAATCACGTGTGGCTCTTGCAAAAGCACTAACCGCAGACGCGAACTTCTTAGCGCTCGATGAACCTACCAACCACTTGGATATGCAGTCTGTCAACATTCTGATCCAGGCTTTGCAGCAATACGAAGGTACATTTATCGTTGTATCCCACGACCGGTATTTCTTGGACAATGTGGCGAACAAAATCTGGTACATTGAAGACAAACAGATCAAGGAGTACCCAGGTACTTACCAGGAGTATGAAGAATGGGCTGCAAAACGCGTCGTGAAGACGGAGGTAAAAACCGAGAAAAAAGTCAAGGAAGAACCCAAAGTAAAGAAAGAAAAGCAACCACTTACGGAAGATAAGACACGTTTGTTGAGCAAAAAAAATAAGGAGCTAACGTCTTTTGAACAAAAAATTGAGGAGCAGGAAATTTTAGTCAAAAACTTAGAATCGAAGCTTGCCGACGAAGCTGTGTATTCGGATGCGACTAAGTTACAGGAAACTACACGTTCTTACAACTCAGCGAAGGCATTATTGATGCAATTCCAAGAGAGTTGGGAGCAGTTGGCGGAAGAAATCATGGAATTGGAAAATGATTAATTTTTTTGGCTTAAAATCAGCTTATTAAGCATTAAAGCGTGATTTTAAGTCAAAATTATTTGCAGGAATAGGATTAAAGCCCTACTTTTGCATCACTTCAAACAAGGAACGGTAGTTCAAAAATAAAGAAGTAAGATTCCGTAGCTCAGCTGGTAGAGCAATACACTTTTAATGTATGGGTCCTGGGTTCGAATCCCAGCGGGATCACAGAAAAAAGCTAATCGCAAGATTAGCTTTTTTTGTTTTAACAGAGTAGGATTCGAAAGATTAATGGCACTTACTTTGCCTTTTTCCTGTCCATCAATAACAACTATATTCTGTTTGCGGATATTTGATTCGGCTATTACATGTAATTTTTTGGAAAGCGTTAGATACAGCATAAAACATATGAAGGCGATTAGAATATCGGATATTTAATTAGCTATTTTTGTTTAACAACATTACCTTGGATGTTGACAACGTAGTTCATAAAATAAATTTGAAAAATGAGAATTGCCCTATTTGGCACGCACAAAGTAGGTAAAACCTCCTTAGCAGAAGAGCTTCTGGAAAAACTTCCCGGATACGCGCTGGAAGTAGAACCCTACTATCAACTGGAATCATTGGGCCATGAATTCCTTGAAGATCCCAGCGCTGAAGATTTCGTTGAACAATTTAACTACTCTGCCCAGTTAATTTCACAAAGTGGAGACAATGTAATATTCGATAGATGTGTACTCGACATCTTAGCTTATCTGCATATTCTTGATCCAAAGAAAAATATTCAGTTCCTTTTTGAAAAAGCCTTTGCTGTATTGGCCGAAATTGATCTTTTGGTGTTTGTCCCCATTGAAGAACCCGATTTGATACCTTGCCACAAGTCGGATCTACCCAAACTTAGATCTAAAGTTAATGATTTACTCCTCGATTGGATTGACGACTTCGGTATACAAGCTATTGAAGTAAACGGCACATTATCGAGTCGTAGTGACCAGATACTTGCAAAAATTAAATCCTAAGATGTTAGATTTTTATATTATCGATGATAAACAAGTAAAACCAGATTTTCCTGAAAAGGCAGGATTGGTTTTCGTTGGACAACTTGACGAAAAGACTTTCAGCAGTCTTCAGCAAAAAGGCATAATCGCTACACAATTTGACTATTATACGGATTTCAGGCTGAATACTGCTCTGATTAAACAAATTCAGCAAATTATATTAGACAAGGGATTCCAAATGGATACTGACATAAAAAGCTTCACTCAAATCCTTGACATTTCAAGTAACAAACAAAGTGGTTTAATTGCATATAGCGATTAAACATATCTTTTGCATGAAGCGCGGTCTCTCCTTCGCTAAAACGGATCGTTTGAGCTCCCTATAAAGTTCATAAACTCAATTTTGGGCTCAACAGCAAGGTTTTTATCTCTTTGTTCCTGAAAATCGACAAAGCTCGGTATTCTCAGTAATTGATCCTGTATCTCATTATTCTTATATTGGGAAATATGTACGAAAGTATTGCTTTCACCACCCTGCAAAATAGTATACAGGAATTGTGTTCCATCTAACTTCCTGAAATCTTTGAGAAAGCTTTCAATCATTTTTTTATTCGCATGTACATAGTCATCGCGAACACTATAGGTTACTTTAACAACAATCATTTCTTTTATTAATTTATGTTTATAAATGCACAGCGGGATTTTCAATGCACAAAGGGAGATTCTCGATTTCACGTAAACTGACGGTCGAAGAAAGCCTTTGTGAATTGGACAGCAAGATATGAAAAATTTGGGTCATTGGATCTCGGAATGCACGATCTATAAGAATATAAATACTGGCAGCTGTGTGTACCAGCAATAAAACTTGTGAATCCACATAAACGATTCGGTACAACACAAAAAATGAGACTAACCATCGGGATTTTGATACGATTTGATCAAATTTAAACCTGTTATTTCATTATTTTCACCCATTCAATAACATTTATAAACAGTTAGCAAGTCCATAGACATCTTCGAAATACGATCAAAAGCCATGAACAATAAAAACCTTTCTACAAAGCCACACTATCCCATTTTAGACGGACTACGAGGAGTCGCAGCGATTATCGTTGTAACCTTTCATCTCACGGAGCCATTGGGAACAGGACATCTCGATATCTTGGTCAACCATGGCTATTTGGCCGTTGACTTTTTCTTTCTTTTATCTGGCTTTGTGATCGGCTATGCCTATGATGATCGCTGGCATAAAATGTCTATTGGCACCTTCTTTAAACGCCGTATTGAACGCCTTCAGCCGATGGTTATATTAGGTATGACTCTTGGCGCGATAGGCTTTTATTTTACAGATTCTACAATCTGGCCACTTATTCACACCGTTCCGCTCTGGAAAATGCTTTTGGTAATGCTCATTGGTTATACGATTCTTCCCGTTCCCCTCTCTTTGGATATTCGTGGCTGGCAGGAAATGCATCCGCTCAATAGTGTCGGCTGGTCATTGTTTTTTGAATATATTGCCAATATTCTATATGCCATCGGTATTCGCAAACTATCTAAAACAGCTTTAAGCATTTTGGTCTTTATTGCGGCTGTGGCACTCGCCCATTTGGCGATCACAAGTCCTACTGGAGATGTTAGCGGTGGCTGGACATTAAATGCTGAACAAGTGCGGATAGGAATCACCCGCACCATGTACCCTTTTTTTGCGGGCCTCCTGCTCTCCAGAATAACAACCCCAAGTCGTATCCGACATGCATTTTTGTACTGTAGTATTTTAATCGCCATTGTGTTGTATATGCCTCGTATAGGCGGAGCAGAACAGCTCTGGATGAACGGGATATATGAGTCGGTATGCATTATCATTGTATTCCCCCTGATTGTTTACCTGGGGACAGGCAGCATATCAAGCAGCAGATTAGAAAATAAGCTCTGTAAATTTTTGGGTGACATCTCTTACCCGCTATACCTCGTACACTACCCTTTCGTCTATTTTTATGTTGCCTGGATCAGCAACAATAAGGATGTGACGCTTATAAAAGCTTTGCCTTATGCCCTATTGATTTTGGCGGCGAGTATTGCACTGGCCTATATCAGCTTGAAATGGTATGACGAACCTGTCCGCAAATGGCTCAGAAAGAAATTGGGCTAATGCATAAAAAAACTGCCGGCATAAGGGGGCAATCGCTAAAAATAGTGCTATTCCAATACTCCTGTTTAACGTTCCAGTATTCTCCGGATAGCCTGTTTTTCATGCAGTGACAACAAATTGAATTTCTCGGGACTAACAGTCGACTTTGCAGCAATGAACAGCACATTTGGGTAGTCAATGAGTTTTTCTTGCAATAATTTCGCTCGCTCCATGTGAAAATCAGAGGTGATCACGATGAAGAGATCTGGAGAGATCTTTTTGATAATCTCCTTTGATAGCATAAAATCTTCGTAGGTATTTGTGGATAGTACACATGGAAGTAAATCTTTCTCTGCGACACCTCTTTCCATAAGATAAGCTTGAGCATAAGTGCCATGCGGCTTTTCTGTCCGATTGAAATGTTCACCCATGCCTCCGGTGCATAAAATTGCAGTCCCCTCATTATGACAATAGAAATTATAGGCACATTCATTTCTATCTAATGCCATAACGCTGAGATTCCCCTTCTCATCATTGGGTGCGCCCAACAATAATATCAGGTTTTTAATTTTTTCCATACGATTTAATTATTCATACAATCAAATGTAATAAGACCTAGATGAAAACCAAGTAAGAAGTCGGTTAAATTTTATCCAGTTACTATTAATTCTTAATCATTTCATGCTCAAATAACATATGTGTCCTAAATAAATTTTAGGATTCGATTTCTGTGGTACAAGCATAGCTTTTTTCATCATTTCGATATTGACCCCTATTTTTCAATCTGCGAAGATCTTTAGCTGTCCCTTTTTTCCTTTTATAGGCGGCCTGAAAAAGGGATCATCTATCCATTGCCAGATGTTTATTTTCACGAAGATATTCATTCTGATGAATGCGACCAGATTGGACAGGTTCCAGTCATATTTGGCCTTTTTTTGTAAGTATTTTAACAGTAATATGCCAATGAGTGAAGTCCAGATCTGGATCATCACTGCATTTTCAGAAGTCCCTATGAATGTCGATACTTTTAAGCGCTGCTTTAGATGCTTGAAGAAGACTTCGATATGCCAGCGTTGTTTATAGATGTTTGCCACCAAAGAAGCCTTCCACTTCGTATTATTGGTCAAAAAGTGGTACTCATTGCCAGTGGTGCTGTCCCAAAAGTGGACTAGGCGTAGCGGCTTGCCGTTGTATTTATTGCAGGCAGCACCGGATAGCTCAATGAGCTCATCCTTAAGGATCCCCTTTTCCATGAGTGCTTCACTCTGATAGGACTTGATAACCTTGTACTTCATATTAACTTTACTCCTGGTAACGAAGTAACACCCCCTGCTGTCCAAATCCCCAAGCCAGCTGTAATCCACGTAGCCACGGTCCACTACCACCACGCTTCCCTTGGAAAAACTGTAACTACCGGCTCGCTGGCTCTCATGTACTTTTCCATCGGTAATCTGCATAAAAACAGGTAGGCAGCCATCATAATCCAAGACAGTGTGCAGCTTTACGGCACCTTGGGTGCTGCGAAACTTTGCCCAGTCAAATACAGATAGACATAAGGGGATGATGCTTGCATCCATCAGATATACTTTACGCTTTAGCTGACCAAGATCTTTGCGAAAATGGGTGTCCTTTTGCCAAAGCCTATCCAAAACAGAATAGTAAAGATCTTTGAAAAGTTCATGGGTACGGTGTGTGTTGATATAGGATATATTAGACTTACTTGGAGCTCTTACTACACCTAAGTGGTTCAGATTACCAGTGGTACTGCGTAGACCGTTACTAATATCACGAACCGAATCTGCCGAGGAAAAATGACAGAAAAGCATACTGACTAGATGCGTCCAGCTGTTGATCCCTTTCTGATGTTTGTCACTTTTGTGCTTTGAAACCAAATCTTTGAATAATTCGCGGTCGATAAGAGATAAAATCTGACTAAAAACATTTAAATTTATCATGGCGGTGTGTTATAATTTTGCAATTTAAATATAGCAACTTTGCTATATCCAAACACCGCCACTTTTTAAACGTTTAGGACGCAAGTGCTCAAATAAATTAAAATGTTACAAAACATTTTTCAAAGTTGATTAATCAATCGATTGACTAAACTAATTATGATAAAAGTTTATTTTTTTACACACCAATAAAAGATGCCTTATTTATATTTATTGATACACAATATAAACCATTATGAGAAAACTTTTAAATCTAATGCTTGCAACCCTCGCTTTAGGGGCTGCCTCCTGTAACAAGACCTTGGTAAATACCGAAGAAAGTGTCGAAACTCTAAAAGCAAAAACATCAACTAGCTCGGTAACAAATGAATGGAACAGTAATCCCTACAAGCTGAACGTCATCTATTTTGTTCCAAATGATGTTGATTCCATTCCCAACTTCAGAAAGCGTCTTAGCAAGATCCTTTTGGATGCCCAAAATATGTTTGCAAATAATATGGATCGCGAAGGCTTCGGCAGAAAATCCTTCGGATTAGATCTGCTCAATGACAGCCTAATTAACATCCATTACATCGCTGGAAAATATGGTAAAGCTACTTATCCATACTCAGGGGGTAGCGGCGCTGTGAAGGCAGAAGTGGACAGCTATTTTAATCAAAATCCGTCGGGAAAAAAAAGCGAGCACAATCTAATCATTATTCCAACCTACAATACAGATCCAGCCAATCCGGGAGGCCCTCCATTCTATGGCACTGGTACCAGCTGCTACGCATTAGATTATGTAAATTTGGACGCTAAAAACTTAGGAATAGGCGGTGATATTGGATGGAAAGCAACTGTATGGATAGGTGGAATGATTCACGAACTGGGCCATGGATTAAATGCCAGCCACAACAGAATGAACAAAACGCTAGCGCCAACTTTAGGTACCGCATTAATGGGCTCAGGCAATTCAACCTACGGAATATCTACAACCTCTTTGACCGGTACCACAGCGGCAACATTTAACAATAGCCAAGTATTCAGCCCTGTAGCAAGAAGTGACTGGTATGCTTCTGCATCTGCAGAAATAACATCCCTGTCATCAAGCTTTGTGAACAATAAGATTATCGTTTCGGGGAAATTTACAACAACAAAACCAGTCAATGACATTGTTGTTTGGCACGATAGGGAGCCTTTTGGAGTGAATAACGATTATGATGCCGTACAATGGGCTACAAAAATAATAGGCCAGGATAGTTTTCGATTTGAGTGCCCATTAGCTGATTTTTATGATCTGACAGGAAATTACGAAATGAGAATAGGATTTCTCCATGTCAATGGAAGCCGTACTACCTTAGGATACGCTTATAACTTCGTTAACAATATCCCCGATTTATCCAAGGTTGTAACCTATAAATTGTTACCGACCACAGGTTGGTCAATTGTAGCTAGCGATAGTAATGAGCCTGGATCACCGGCAAGCAATGTATTGGATATGAATAGAAGTACAGTCTGGCATACTCCCTGGTCGTCCACTCAAACTCCGCAGCCACATTTCTTCTCCGTCAATATGGGCGCAATACGTACCGTAAAAGGAGTTGCTTTCCGTAACCGCGACAATTTAAATGGAGCGATGAAAGATGTCAATATTTACTCAAGTACAAATGGCATAAGCTGGACGTTGATCAAAACGACGCAGTTGAGCAAAGTTGCTGGCTCCTGGATCAATGTCGATCTTAATACATCCATTAGCACCCAATACCTTAAAATAGAATCGACAAGTTCTTGGGGTGATTTCTTCTATTCTCATCTTGCAGATTTTGGTGCATATTAAAATTTAGATCGATAGAATATAGGGCCGATATCGCAAATAATATCGGCCTTTTTTAGCTTTGATCAACACCGAATAAGTGAGATTCATAATTGAGGTTAGCAAATAATTTTATATTTTTAGTAGATCATGCTGACTTTGACTTATCAATAAGCTAGAAAAAACGATCGAAATAATCACTTATCATTAAAATTAGGATGAATAGACAAGAACTGATCAAAACTTTTTCTGACAACCACTATACAGTTATTGCCTATATCCAGGCATTACCTGAGCCTCATTTTTCATATCGTAATCATGAAAAATGGACGGCTGGTCAGCAGCTAAAACATATTCTATTAACGCTTCTACCCTTTCCAAAGGTACTTCAGTCAAAAGATTACATAGCCCAAAAATTTGGATCCCTGCAACGCGTAACCTGGGACTACGACACGGTACGTAACAATTATCTCAAAACAAGCCGGCAAGCCCCAAGTCAATTTTTGCCTGAAGAAATCCTGCCCGCACAGAAAGAGGGTCTGATTGCGCAACTGGAAGAAGTATTAGCTACAATCAATCAGCTATTTGTACTGTACAATGAAGAGGAGCTCGATAGCCTGGTTTTACCACATCCTCTGGTCGGCAAACTCAGTATACGCGAAATGTTTTTTCTGATGAGCTATCATCCCCTACACCACCTGAATCAAATCAAGGAAAACTTGGTCTCATTCAATCAATGAGCCACACTTTATTCATCAGCTTTTCATCGAATCAGTGTTAATGGTATTGTCTATTCTCTTGTATGGACCATATCATATAAATCAAAGCCTTCAGCCCAATAGTCTTTATGGATTTCCCTTAGTATAAAACCATTTTTCTTATAAAATCCGAACGTGAATTGAGAGGTACCGACTTCGATCTTTTCAACCTGATGATGGGTGTACAGAAAGTCAATACGGTGATGCAATAGGTTTTTTCCAAAACCAAATCCGTGATATTTTGGATTTAAAAAACTCCAGCTCAAAAATCCTGTGCGCTCATCATCAGAAAAACCTACTCCACCGCCACCAATAATTTGCCCGTTAACCAGTGCAACAAAATACGTCTCCATTTCCTGGTCAAGATATTCTGTGAAATCGGCAACCTCGCTCTGTGCAAAGTACTTCGGTATATTCATATGAAGAATATCGATCAGCTTATTTCTGTCCTGAACATCATATTTCCTAATTTCCAAATACTTATCCATAATTGGTATGATTACAAATCCCTGTCTATTGTTAACTTACATTTCCTTTGAAGTTTATTAAATATAATAATAATTTAGTGTGTTTTTATTGCGCTATTTCCAAGCCCACCGATTGGCCGTATTTTTCCCAAGAAACATTAAAAACCATCGCTATTGGCTTGATTTTTGATTAATTTTTTGATTAATTTTACGGTCGCACTGCGGTAAGCAGATGATCATTAAATACCCAATATGCAAAAACCTCAAAAGGATATTCCGATTTTTTTTGAAGCATTAAATCAGATGCCGATTGCAACTGCCATTTATGATAATTCGAACCTCAATATCGCATTCGCCAACTCGCGAATGCTAAATATGTGGCGTACAGAAAACGAAATATTTGGACATTCCTTTGGAGAGGTTTTTCCGGTTTTTACCCAAGAAGGATTTACAGATATACTCCGTAATGTCTGGGAGAGCGGTGTCACCTACAAGGCATTTGAAACCCCTGCAACGATCATTGACCGTGATTTCAAGATCAAACGTTATTTTGATTTTGAATATAGGCCCCTCTTTGATAAGCGTGGCCGAACTTATTCCATCCTCCACACAGCCACAGATGTCACGCATAAGATACACGAAGAGAAACCTGAAGATCAAGAAAATATAACAATCAATCCCGCAACCAACCTGCGCATGATATCCTATACGCTATCACATGATGCTAAAAATCCTTTGGCTCTTGCTAAATTGGGCATAGGTGTGCTAAAAGAACATTTGGATATGCAGTCCAATAGGCGGCTCGAATTGTACGATGTCATTGATCAATCACTTGAAAACATTGCTGATATTATCGACAAAACGGTCGAACTGAGTCTTGCTCCAATTAACAGACTACGGAAACAAGCTCTTCGTTTAGATCTTACATTGCCCAATTGGTGCCGGGAAGCCAAATTATTATATCGTAGCCCACATACTGAACTTATCTTTGGTGACCTTTTTCCAGTAAACAGCGATCAAAATGCAATCTACCAAATCTTTACAAACTTGATCAACAATGCCGTCAAATACTCTTCGGCCAATAAGAAAGCAACGGTGCATATATATAGTGAAAAAGTAACGAACGGTGTGTTATATATCATCAAAGACAATGGTATCGGTATTCCGCAGCATGAACTCGAAAATATCCGCATGGAAAGACTCCGTGGTTCAAATTCAACGGATTACCAGGGAAAAGGCATCGGATTGTTTATCGTTCAGGAAATTCTTGAAAGACTCAAAGCGCAGATGGCCATCTTCAGTAAGGAAAACCAAGGAACCGAAATCCGTTTATTTTTCCCAAATTAATAAAGCGACATAGCCCTTTTATCTTCCTTTCATGGCAGATTTTGCCAATCTTAAACTGCTTTCAAGAAAAATCATTGTTGGACTGCTGATTTATGGCTAATTTTGAGTGTTTAGAAATTGTAAGCAAAATCAGACACGTCTCTATGAATCATTTTCGTAAATATTGGAAACTATTTTCCCATATTGGTGCACATCCGGGCATGTCATACATCGATTTCAAACGTGTGCACATGATAAATTTGATTGCATTGTTATGTTTATTTCCGACAATTTTCTTTTCAATCCTCAATCTTATCGACCACCGCTATGTTTTATCGGCGATTAATTTCTCCAATTCTATTTGTTCGTTTACGGTCCTTCTGCTTCAATATTATGGGAAACACAATATCGCGAAGGCAACACTATTGACAAGTAATTCTGTGTTTTTCTTCGCTGGGGCACTACTTTATAAAAATGGCGGCGAATATTTTTTATTGTGCACTTTGATTGTCTCGATGTTAATGTATGACAACCGAAAGATCCATATAGTCCTTTGTATTACGGTAGCTTTCCTGATTTTACTGTTATATTTGCTTCCTGATATACTTCCCCTGAGCCAGCAAGTTCCACGATCCAGATCTGTTTTCAATATTATCAATGCACTTGCTTTCATGGTCGTTGCGGTCAACTTCTTTCTTGATATCATCTATAAGAATATGAAAAAAATTGAGCAGCAACGCCTCAACTTAGAATCCATGAATCGGGACAAAGAAAAAATTTTTTCTATTATCGCGCACGACATCAAAAGTCCTTTTGCCAACTTGGAAGCACTGGTATTTATGTTTCGTAATCAGATGCTCGATAGTACGGCATCCCAGGAATATATCCAACAGATCTATCAGCAGATTACGCAGCAGAATCAAGCTTTGGATGATTTGCTGCAGTGGGGCAGCAGCAGTATGCAAGGTATGAATACTAAAGCATCACCCCAATTGATCAAACCTATGATACAACAAATTATTAAAGTTTTTAATGAGAACACACAATCTAAACAACTAAAAATCAACATTAATATACCTAACAACACGCAGATAATTGCCAATCGGGATCATACCATCATTATTTTACGCAACCTGATTAGCAATGCAATCAAATTCAGCTATGTGAATGGGAATATCAACATTTACACCAGCATGGATGAAACCTATACACATATTCATATTCAGGATGAAGGAATAGGGATTAACCCTTCGAAGTCTGCCGCACTTTTTAATGAAATTCAGCAAAAGTCCTTTGGCACAGAAGACGAGCCCGGATCGGGTGTGGGCCTAGTCCTATGCAAGGATCTTATTGAACGAAACAAAGGTGTTGTGAACATCCAAAGTACACCCAATAAGGGATCCGTTTTTACAGTTGGATTGCCATCCTGCCCCAGCCATAAGCCGCAAACCAAGATCGAAGTGCCTACATGCTGTTAACCCAAATATAGCTTTAGAAAATTTTTGATGAGATTATTTACTGTAGAAAAAACTTTGTGTGCTTCATCAATATAGGTTCATTTTTGTAGATTTACCCTTAATACACATTGACGCAAAGGAAATATGGAAGTAAAAGCCAATTATGAATATAAAATCATCGACACACCAGTTGGTCCTATACACTTAATCGCTACCGAAAAGGGACTTTCAGGTTTAGTTTGGGCGGACAAGGATTATATCCGCACAAAACTTCCTACAGCAACCTACAATGAACAGGCTCCAGTTTTAATACAGACAGAACTGCAGTTGAATGAGTACTTTGCAAAAAAAAGAAAGATATTTGATATTCCGCTTGATTTTCAGGGAACAGCCTTTCAGATCAGGGTCAGGGAAGTGCTTTTAGGTGTTTCCTATGTTACAACCAGGACTTATGGTCAACTGGCGCAGCAACTTGGCGACAGCAAAGCTGTCCGGGCCGTTGGTGGCGCGTTGAATAAAAATCCTATAGCCATCATTGTCCCCTGTCATAGGATAGTTGGCACCTCAGGCAAGCTTGTTGGCTTTGCCGGGGGCATTCGCAATAAGTCTATCCTGCTTGACCTTGAACAACACTATCAGACCCCAACACTATTCGATCTTTAACGCTGATTATTAGCCTTGGAGCACATCATTCCTGCGGCATTCCAATCATTTCAGGGAATCTTTGAATCGCCGATGAAGAGAAAAAAAATTGCATCTCCGCTTTTGTAATTAAAACTATATCTTTATGAAAAGAATTACACGGTCACTATGATAGAGAATACGTTTGGAATGGATATAATGCCTGAAAATGAACATGACAGACTGAATGCCCTCAGACGCTATAAAATAACTGGAACCCCTTCTGAAGCCAGTTTTGATGGAATTGCAAAATTAGCCACACAAATCTTCAATGCCCCTATTGCATTGCTCTCACTGGTGGATGCAGAATCTGTCTATTTCAAAGCAAATATTGGCATGGGCACCACAAAGGAAACGAATCGAGGGCAAAGCTTGTGTAGTCTAGCTATTCTGGACAAGAAAGTAACGGTCTTTGAAGATACACTGAAAGAAGATATCCTACTGACCAATCCAAATGTAATTGGTGATTTTGGACTACGGTTTTACGCAGGTGCACCACTTATTACACATGATGGTTTTATGATCGGTTCGCTTTGCGTCATCGACAAACATCCACGCGCTTTCACTGCGGCTGATCGACAGATATTAGAAGGTCTTGCTCGGACCGCAATGGATCAAATCGAGCTTCGAAGTTCTTCCATAGATAAAATTGATGAGCTTGAGGGTGTCAATATTACTATGGCAACCATGCAACAACGGCTGCTCGAGCTTAATGACGAGATGGAGCTTGCCAACGATGAACTTTATCGTACCAATAGCCAGCTCAACAAATCCTATGATTTGACAGTGCTGCTCAACAAAAACCTCAAAAAAAGCGAACGTCGCTTCAGATCCTTTATAGATAAAGCCCCAATAGCCTTTGCGATTTTAACAGGCCGTGAATTAGTCATTGAAGTTGCCAACGATATGATGCTCAAACTCTGGCACAAAACAGAGGTTATTCTCGGCAAACCACTAGCACAAGCACTTCCGGAATTACAGGGACAGCCTTATTTGGGTATATTGGATGATGTCTTTACTACTGGCCAAAACTATATTGGAGACACTGCCTACGCAAGACTTGAGTCTATGGGGGAATTGGGCGATCATTATTTTGATTTCACCTATGAGCCGTTGAAAAATGATGAAGGCGAAACGGAGTCTATTATTGTCATCGCCAATGAGGTTACGGAGCGTATCAAAAGAAACGAACACCTTGAAGCCCTCAACTATCAGTTGGAAATTGCACTAAAAGCTGGTGAACTTGGTTCTTACAATCGCGATATAAGAACAGGTAAAATGGACTGCTCGGAAACCTGTAAACTCAATTTTGGCCTCACTAAAAACGATCGCTTTGATTATGATGTCCTCATGCAAAGCATCGTCCCTGAGCACCGCGAAATGGTCTATCAAAAAGTTCAGGATGCTATCCAGAACAAGACCACTTATCACGCTGAATATCTCATCCGTTGGCCTGATGGATCGTTGCATTGGATCAATGCGTCGGGTCTTCCCAAATACGATGCAGAAGGTAATGCGACTCACCTCATTGGTGTAGTGGCGGATATCACAAAACGGAAAAATTATGAGTCACAAAAAGATGATTTCCTGGGCATTGCCAGCCATGAACTAAAGACGCCCGTCACGGGATTAAAGGGAACGATTCAACTGCTGGAACGATTCAAGGACAAAACCGGAAGTGACATCATTTCAAGACTTATTGATCAGTCTGCTGTCAATATCAAAAAGATCGTTACACTTGTTGACGACCTTCTTAATATGCATCGAATAAGTGAAGGGCAGCTTCATCTCGAAAAAACAACCTTCAAGGCATCAAAGATACTTACCTCCAGTTGCCACAATATCATATCCCAAGGCAACCATCAAGTTAATATTACCGGCGATCTCGATGCAGATATCTTTGCCGACGAACAACGTCTTGAACAAGTCCTTGTAAATTTTGTCAACAATGCCGTTAAATATGCCCCAGAATCGAGAGAAATCAATATTACGGTTGAACAGCTTCAAGATCGTATCAAAATAACCGTCAAAGATCAAGGTGAAGGTATTAATCCGGCAGTACAGCCTTTTATTTTTGATCGATATTATAGAGCTAATCACGAAGGTAAATCTTACTCGGGGCTTGGACTGGGGCTTTATATTTCCGCTGAAATAATCAAAAAACACGCGGGTCAGATAGGAGTTGATAGCACCGTGGGTTTGGGCAGTAGTTTTTGGTTTTCCATCCCACTCCCGACAGCAGAAAAATAAACGCAAAAGAGCCGGTTTTTACCCGGCTCTTTACTATCAAATCCTACGTGCTTATTATTGACAGACTGCTTACACTTACGTGTAGTAGTCCGGCATTTGAAAATAGACTTAGGCTATCTCCTCAACCGTCGCATCAGGCGCATTCTTCTTGACAGACTCAATACCATTTTCCATACCACTTGCACTTTCATACATCTCGCTGGTTCCAATAATTTGGCCATTGGTAGCTTTGAGGTTAAAGTAGTGCTTACCGTTCGTAGAAGTTTTACGATCAAATTTGTTATCGTCCTGAGCGTTCTTTTTTACAGATTCAACGCCATTTAAACAGTTGGCTTTAGTTGTATAACCTTCACTGCTTAAAATCACCTGTCCGTTTCCAGCTTTTAGATTAAACTGAAATTCTCCATTTTTCCGTGTTTTTACTTCAAATTTACCCATTTTCTCAATTAATTAAATAAATATGTGGTTATCGGAATTAACTTCCATACTAAAGATAATACTTTTCAATGTTTTTATTGTAAAACAACGATTAATTTTTTTATCATCAATAAGGCACATACTTCCTATACATCTGTTCTAACAGATTCAACGTCACAGTACGCAAGACTGTTTAATCTCTTAACGCGGTTAAATCTTGTGTAGGAGCGGGCAAATTCAGATTACTTATCGCCGTATAGACAGATTCATCGACTTTAAAACCCCATTTTCTAAAAAAATCCGAAAGATCTTTTTGTGCAATCTGACATGCCGATAGCATAAAATAGCGCATTTTTTCTGCGTCTGTTGAAACTGCAGGTCTGTTCTCGCGGGTAATTTTGCTAAGTTTGATGTAGAAATCATCACCAAATCCTAGCCAAATCTGATGAAACATAATCATTTTCAAATCATTATCCCCTGAATTAAAGTTGCGGTCCGCGATGTTTTTCTGAAAGTAAGTCGTCAATTTAGGCCAGGAATTATTGGCAGTCACCCGGTTTACCGGCAATCCAAATCCCCTTTCACTGGCTAGAGAATAGACATTCACGGTTGTTTCTGTCAGATTGCCCCAGGTCCAAGCTTTTTGGTGATAGGTATGCCCTACTTCATGCCATATTCCCCATCCATTTGTATTGGACAGGTATTTTGGCTGCAACATACGATAAGATAAAGCATCGGTAAAATAAATAGAAATACCGGCAGCCATATAACCACCTGCACTCGAATCTCTCACGGTAATCAGGTGTTTATTATATGGTATGGCATGGACTCCACTCGTACCATTCAAACCACTGATCCGATTGGAAAAACCAATAATTGAATCCAGTCTATCCACAATAAGCTGTTGATCTTCGTTCTTATACAGCAGCGCATCAGCAATTTTGGTTACCATAATGGTGTGATCTGACGAGAAGACGACATCCGGCACTGTATTTTTCAACGAATCCAATGTAGCTACCCATTGCTCATGGGTGGTAATTCCCTTTTGAAAGTAAGGTACCGGGATAAAGCCCTTGCCAAAAGAAAGCTCTATTTCTCCAGTTGTTGTGTAGTTATCAGCTGTATAAATCACATAAACCAAACCCCCGTATTGATCCACTGTGAACGTTTGCGTACCTGCCTGGAGATTAAAATACTGCCGTACTGGTCGAATATTGTCTCTAAAAGGCGTCCCGATCGCTAAGCGTGCCGCTGTAGTCCCCGAGTTGACTTTTACTTTTATCGTTATGGAACTGTTTGGTGCCACATAAAATCCGGTCATTTGCATCTCATTATGATTTGCTCGAAACTGAAGTCTATCAACCTCAGTTGCAGCCGAAGGACTTACTTTAAATCGTTGGACCGAATCCGCTATTGCTAAGGATTCTCCACTGGAGCCGTTCAGCAAAGTGTACATTAAGCTCCCATCCTTCCGACAGGAAGTGGTCATAGCGATCACTAAAATCGCGATTAAAGAAAACACGGTCTTTCTCATAATTTTTAAATAAAGTTTATAAATTGTATTAATTGTCCGCACTTCTTTTCGATCATCCTTCAAAGCCTCAGCGGCTGTTTCGAAGTTTTTATTTTTCTGATCGATTTATGGTTCATCGAAACTTGAAAACCAGATGATCCATGCAAAGAATTCACCTCACCTTCAGCAAAGTATTTTAGTTCATAATCTAAAAGCAAGATATAATATATTGTACAGAAAAATAATCAACCACTCCACATCAAACGTTTGCACAATCAACGAAAACCTTTTCGCTATGATGAATTTCAAATAATTATAAAGAAAATCTGTTTTAAAAAAATGATAAGAAACGAGTAACACCCCTATTCTCTACTGCTATAGAAGCTAGATGTTATTCAAACTAATTACACAGCCCCAACGCTATTCCCTCGAACACTACATCATAAAGGACTAACATGGCAGCACATGATCATCACATCTGTTACCATCAATAAAATTATATATCATTCTCTTGACGTAGATTAATCATTACGTGAAGTTTAAAAACTCCTAAAAAAAAGTATAACAAAAAGTTATAACCAACCTATTTTAATACTTAACTTTTAATACAGATAACAAACACAAACACCTATACTACAAAGAATAATGAACAATAAAATCATAAAAAATAGCAGTCAAAAATTAGAGTAAAAAAAGCGATTTCTCTGTTATTGGAATCAGGTTTTTATTCATCCGCCTATTTTTCCAGTGATAGTCTGCTGCAGGTTAGTTTTACCACAATCGGTGATAAAAAATTATAATTTTAAAAAGCGAATCGTTAAATTCGAAAAGTACACTATGAAATTAATACGCTAATTTTGCTTGCGTTCAAACAAGATTGATGGAACACTTAACCTAAACTATAGCCCTAGACACTATAGTGCGGCAATAACGAGCGATTATCTTAAAACATGAAAAACAACATAAAGGAACAAAACGAAACGTTAAATCAATTGGATCAAAATTCAGCATTGCTAGCAGAACACCCCATTCTAGTAGAATTTAAAAACCTTATTCACCAGTATCCTCAGAATCACTGGGACCTCCAATTCTACTTGAAAAAGCTCAATATATCAAGAATAGCGTTACATCGATTGACGCTTTCAAGTAATGAAACTTCACCCAGCACGATCGTCAAGGAAATTGTTGCAAGTGAGATTGCTAAAAAACTAGCTTCTACGGAGATTCCGATTAAAGAGTTGACTTCGTATTATGGTTTTAGTTCATCGGCATCATTAACACGGTTTATCAAAAAACATACTGGTCTTAGTCCGCGAAAATTTAGAGCATTAAACGCATTGGATTATGTTTAAACTTGCCCAGCGACTATCTCTCATTTCGATAGTTAAAAATTGAATATCTTTAGGTAAACCTTTTTATGATGTTTCATGATACTCATGCATTTACCAACATTTAATATTGATTCAATAAGGCTGCACAGTGAATAAAAATCAAGATAGAGCAGCTACTGCTTTTTGATAAGCTTGTAATTATTCAGCGATTCGTCCTTTTGAACAGTATACTGATCTTTGAGTTGCATCACCCAACCCTCACCCTCTATTCGCTGTCCTTCGATTTTAGTAGGCCTACTAACGGTTATTTTATCCCAATTGGGCGCCATGAGCGCCCCACTTTTGACATCTAGAATCCCCCAGTTATCGGCGATCCTTATGGTTGGATAAACAGTTCCCAAATCTGTGATTGGGAGGATATTTCTCGGATCAAAAGACACATTCATTTTCTCAAATTTAATGGTCATATGAGGCTGATCCACAAACAAGGAACGATACAATGCAATTTGCTTCTTTATTTTTTCCGCTCGTAGTTGTTCCTCTGTGAATATCTGTTTTCCATTATACTCCGCTGTAATGGCTTTTACTGTTGCTGCAAGATCTTTCGGAAGTTCAATGTTCAATTCGCGCATAAAGAATACAGTTAAATCTGTATTTACTGAAATCTTTTGATTCCAAAGCGGATCCTTTAAACTCATTATATATCCATAGATGGGCGTGGTATTGTAGGCAAAAGACCTTACATAAGTGGGGTTCTTGAAAAATCTGTCTATTACATCAATGAAATGTTTTTTTGTTTTTTCTTTATCTCTCCCACTGATCATTACTCCGGTATACTCTGCAATCCCTTCATTAAGTTCCAATTGATTTTCAATATGGGCAGAGCCTGGAAAAAGTGAATTTCGATACTTCCGAAAAATCAAAGCATCCTTCAAGTGCATTCGTTGTTCATCTTGCGCGTCTGAACAAACCGTCTTTTTAAGCGCCTCCAATTCTAAACGTAAGTATATCCGTCCATTCTCTTGATCGAGATGAGTACTTTCGCTGTTATTTTGAACAAATCCCAAAGCCGATTGTGCGGAATGAAACAATTCATGAGCCAACAAATTGATCCGTGCATAATAATCTTTAGATAAAGGCAACATAATCATCGCCCAAGTGCGACCATTCCACGTTAAAGACGTATTGGCAATATTTACACTGTCGGGCAATTTAGCAATATAGCTATTTTTATATTGCACAAACGAACTATCAGCACCAAAGTTATTACTAAATAGCTGTCGTGTCTCAGGGTTCACCAAAATAATATCATCATATAAATCTCTATTCCATAACGAATAACCAATTTTAGTTGCAGTTTTAATTTCACTAAAATATTGAACAATACTGTCTGGCTTTGTCTCCTTAGATTCTTGTCCAAGCGCTAATGCACTGAGCAAAAGATATAGAAACGTTATAGATATTTTCTTCATTAAACACTTGTGAAAACGGTTATAAATGATATTTTTTGGTTAAAAAGAGATTGTTAGAATTTGACAAACATCTTCTTTCTAATTGCTAAAAATACACATTATATCACTAAAATATCTATCATTAAACAAAAAAAAGCACACTTAATCTGTGTACTTTTTTGCTCAACATCGACGATGCTGTGTTTATACATCATTATAAAGACTCTTTGAACTACAAAGTATTCTTGAGATATACTGCTGATTCCAAGTTCAATCCATCGAGTCTGCTAATACCTGGTTGTTTTACAAATCCATTCTGTTCAAAAAGTCCTATCAACGAACTTTTTAAGGGTTCATTGATCCAAATCACGTCGTAGGTACTGCAGACGGCAAGACATTTGTTCATTAATGATGCCTCCATTTGCTGCAGAGCCTCATGCTGGCAGACACCGAAATCCGCGATTCTAATCACACGTTTACCTGCCAGGCCTTTCGGCTTCTGCCCTTTTGAGGTTATTCTTGCATAACCCATCGGCTGATCGTTAGCATATACTACCAGCCATTGATTTGACATACTGTTTATTTCGCTGACAAGGGTTTTGGAATTAAAACTATCAACAATGTAATTATCTAGTTCAGCTGGCTCCACTAAGCTGCCGAATTTTTCTAGGGCTAGAGTTTTGGTGAGCATTGACAACGCTTCAATTCCCTGCTCTGTTGCTACCGTAAATTTTGTGACTATATTCATATGTGCATCTACTATTAAATACACAAATGTACATGCTATCACTTGCTATTATTCGATACACATTGTTCATTTAGCATCAGTACAGGCTCCCACATAAATAACGACCTATATGCTGGATCGCTTCTATTCGTTTATCAGAAAACTTATTCGCGATGACCAACCTAAAATAATGTTCAAAAGTATTCGAAAAAGAGAACGTATAGCCCGGCGTAAATCTTGCACCAATTTTTTCACACTGCGCGTAAAAATCCGCCATATCTGTACTTTCGGGCATTTTAACCCAAAGATTATACCCGCCTACAGGTGTGATCACTTTGGTTTTTTCAGGAAAACTGGAAGCGATTAGGTTGGTGGCCAGATAGGCATTTTTTGCCAGTTGCATCTTCAGTGAACGAATATGCCGATCGTAACTGCTGCTACCGATCAAACGGTTTACGGTCTCCTGATTCAGAGGAGAAACTGTACTGCCCAATGCAAACTTGATCTGTTCAGCATCCTTCAGAAATCGCCCTGTGCTTAACCAGCCCAGCCGAATTCCAGGTGCCAGGGTTTTTGAATACGATGAATACGTCATAACCAATCCGCTTTCATCAAATTGTTTAAGTGTGGATGGTCTGCTCCCCTGAAAGTTCAGGTCACCATAGATATCATTCTCGATTACAGCAACATGATATTGATGAGCAATCGCCAATAAAGCAATTTTCTGTTCATCTGAAAGCAAAATACCTGTTGGATTATGAAAATTCGGTGTTAGGACGACTGCTTTAACAGCATTTCCTTGACATGCTTTTCTAAAAAAGTCTATATCAAAACCATCTTTAGCAAGAACAGGAATTTCAATGACGCGCAGTTTGAGCACCCGAATGACCTCTAACGCAGAAAATACGCATGGACTTTCCACAGCAACAATATCTCCGGCTTCACATGCAGCAGCCAAGGCGATATACAAAGCCTGTAAGGCACCATCTGTGATCAGCAATTCATCTGCATGCAGCAAGGTCTGATAGGAAGCCGCACGCCTGATAATATTATCCTTCAATTGTACCGAACCATTAGATGGATAATAGCGCAGTAACCCTGCCCCTTGTTCCCGAATGACCTGCTGCATGGTCCGAAGTAAAAGTTTTTGCGGAACAAGAAGATCCCCCGGGGCAGCAACATTAAATTCCGAAAAACCCCGCCCCACAGGTGACGCTGTTGTCAGACCAAGCCCTTGTTCAAAGACAGCATCCCTTACTACCGGTGGACGTCGACGCCCTTCCGGTTCTGCCAGCATTTCATTCTTCGCACTGACATAGTAGCCAGATTTCGGAACACTCTCCACCAAACCAATAATCATAAGGTACTCATAACCTGACTGAACAGTACTCATACTTAAACCATAGTAATCTTTAAACTCGCGTACTGAAGGCAGCTTTTGCCCCGGTTTATAGACTCCTGATTTTATATTTTTCTCAATTGCTTGTGTAAAAATTTCAAATTTATAGCTCTTCATCTGTATTGATCACTTTTACCTATACTGTACCTGTATCGCAAATTTAATCAATCTAAATTTGTCTAAAAAAGAAATGACAGGTAATTATCAAATCAACAGCCCCAGCGAATTACGTGCTCTTCCACAGGAGGTATTACCCGAATTAAGTCAGGAACTAAGAAACTTCCTCATTGACCATATTGCTACACATGGCGGTCATTTTAGTTCAAGCCTTGGAGTTGTAGAACTTACTATAGCAGTTCATTATGTATTTAACACCCCTAAGGATAAATTGATCTGGGACGTTGGTCATCAGGCTTATGTCCATAAATTACTCACGGGGAGAGCGGCTCGCTTCCATTCGAACAGACTTCTAGGCGGTATAAGCGGATTTCCTGTTATGGAAGAAAATAACTTTGACGCCTTTGGTACAGGTCATTCTTCCACATCCCTATCAGCAATTCTGGGTATGGCCTGCGCAGCCAGGTATAAGGGTGATAACAGCCGTCAACACATCGCTGTTATAGGCGACGGCGCCATGACTGCCGGCCTGGCATTCGAAGCTTTAAATAATATAGGTTTTGAACAGCCTAACCTATTGATTATATTAAATGACAATGATATGTCTATTGATGCCGGTACGGGAGCCCTACAAAACTATCTGACCGACCTGACCTCGGGGCAAGCCTATAATCAGTTCAAATCACAGATCAAAAAGCTGCTGTTACCCCATAAAGATCGGACACAATGGTCAATTGCTGCGATTAGAAAAATAGAGAAATTGATAAAAACAGGGCTATTTGCATCGAGCAATATTTTCGAGGCCTTAGGTATACGTTATTTTGGACCAGTGGATGGTCATAACCTCCACAAGCTTATCAAAATTTTCGAGCAGTTGAAGCATATCCCGGGACCCAAAATAGTGCATTGTGTAACACAAAAAGGAAAAGGTTTTGCACCGGCCATGTTAAACAAGGTGGAATGGCATGCCACAGGGAAATTCGACAAGCTGACAGGTATACGGTTAGAAAACCAGTTACCGCAACTCCACAACGAGACTTTTCAGCAAGTGCTGGGCGAAACGCTGATACAGCTCGCCCAACGTAATAGCCGTATTATCGCTATAAGCCCGGCCATGCTTTCCGGCAGCAGGCTGACTGCAATGAAACAGCAGATGCCTAACCGCGTTTTTGACGTTGGTATCTGCGAGCAGCATGCCATTACTTTTTCTGCCGGCCTTGCTGCTGATGGGCTACTTCCTTTCTGTGTGATTTATTCGACATTCTTACAACGCGCCTATGATCAGCTAATCCACGATGTCGCTTTACAGAAATTACCGGTCGTGTTCTGTATCGACAGGGCCGGTGTTGTCGGTCCCGATGGTCCCACCCATCAGGGGGCATTCGACATTGCTTTTCTCCGCTGCATACCCAACATCACCGGCGCTTCGCCCATGACGCTCACAGACTTTAAAAATTTGTTGTTCACGGCTCAGGACATCACTCTTGACGGACCGCTTGCAATCCGCTACCCAAAAGGCCCAGGTAGTCGAGAGAAGCAATCAGACAAATGTACAAGACTTGAAATTGGAAAAGGAAGAAGGCTTTGTTCAGGGCAAGACATTGCCATACTCTCTCTTGGGCCCGTTGGTCAATATGCACAGGACGCCTGCAACGAACTGCTCCGGGAAGGCATGCAGGTTGGGCACTATGATCTACAGTTCTTTAAACCGCTCGACGAAGCGTTATTACATGAAGTATTCCAATCATATTCCTATATCATCACTGTTGAAGATGGATGTATAGCTGGTGGAGTAGGAACTGCAGTGCTGGAATTTATGGCCGAACATGGCTACTCAGCGACCTTGAAGCGACTTGGCTTGCCCGATACTTTTGCAGTACAGGGTACACAGCAACAGCTTCACCAACTTTATCACTACGACAAGCAGGCTATTATCGCCACGGTGAGACAGCTATACACGGGTCCGCTCGAATCGGCAGGCTCAGGGTGTAGCCTTAAGCCGAACGAGTCTTCCCCAAACAGTTAACTTAGTCACAATAGTAGTGCTTAAACAATATAGATTAAACTATCATTTGGTCTGATCATAGGATGTAAACAGCATAGGACCAACCCTGTCAGACATTCAGCTTGCGAAGCTTTCCTAAAAGGTCTTTTTGTCAGGACATGCCTTTCATAGACTTACTTCGTCTTTCAATTGTAAAAAGAATCTATAAGAGCCAAAACTGCCTATATCTTCTAAGACAAACATCCAGAAAGGTACGGTGTTTGTGGCTTACATGAAAGAAACAATGTTGTTTCTTTCATGTAGCAATTCATACCATGAAACACTTATTCGTCCTCCTTGCTATAGCGACTGGCTTATTTCTAATCAGCAAGGTTTGCTTTTCACAAAAAGGGAAAGATTCAAAACCGTCAATACAAAATACTATGAATACTATAAATCAAAAAGATCATGTTGTCTATTTTGCCGGAGGATGCTTCTGGGGAACTGAGCATTTCTTTAAACAAGTCCGCGGGGTCACCGCAACCGAAGTTGGCTATGCCAATGGAAACCTTCAGCACCCTTCATACGCACAAGTTTCGACAGGAACCTCAGGTTTTGCCGAAACGGTAAAGGTAACCTTCGACCCGGAGCTTGTCGATCTAAAGCTTCTCGTAGACCTTTTCTTCAAAACAATTGATCCAACTTCATTAAATAAACAAGGCAACGATATCGGTACACAATACCGTACAGGAATCTATTATACCAATGCGGATGATGCCGCTGTTATCAAAGAACAAATAGCTGCTTTAGCAAGTCAATACAACAGCAAAATCGTGGTGGAAATAGAATCTTTACAGAATTATTATAATGCTGAAGCTTATCATCAAAAATACCTGGACAAAAACCCTGGCGGTTATTGCCATATAAGCCCTGATTTATTTAAACTTGCGCGAAATGCCAACCCCGAAAAAGCGAAAGCGGACGTTAAAAACACGTATAAAAAAGCAGATAAGGAGACCTTGAAGAAAGAGTTGACTCCATTGCAATACGATGTTACACAAAACAGTGCAACGGAGCGCGCGTTTGACAATGCCTATAATGATGAATTTAGGGAAGGTATTTATGTCGATATCACAACCGGAGAACCCTTATTTGTTTCTACAGATAAATTTGAATCGGGATGTGGGTGGCCCAGTTTTTCCAAACCAATTAGCGATAGCCTGATTCAAGAACACTCCGACAATTCGTACGGGATGCGCAGAACGGAAGTACGCAGCAAAACTGGTGATGCACACCTCGGCCACGTTTTTAACGATGGACCGGCAGATAAAGGTGGTCTACGCTATTGTATAAACAGTGCTTCACTTCGATTTATTCCAAAAGACAAGATGAAAGCACAGGGCTACGAAAAGTATTTGCCATTATTGGTAAAAAAATAGTCTGCAGCGCCTCCAACGAGGCGCTTGCCCTGAACATTTCAGATTCCTTCAAGCTAGCGTTATAATAACCTATTATTCAATGCAAAAACCAATACTTCATTCATGTTACTTACCCCCAGCTTTTCAAATAATTTTCGCCGATGAAATTTCACCGTATCAATGGAAACGAAAATTTTTTCCGAAGTTTCATGAATGGTCAGACCGCGATGATAAAAACGTAAAATCTCTATTTCACGTTCGGTAAGATTAATCTTTTTTTGGGAGTTCCATTTCCCAGTCAACAGATCCAATTCCCATACTAGATCGGAGTGCAGCTTTTCGATAGTCACGTTACCTGAAGATACGTTAGTGGATAAAGACACGATACAAATTGCTTTCCATATTTTCCCCTCTTCTGTCAAAAAAACAGGTGTCAGTTTATGATTAATTAAAATAAACTTGTTGTGTGCATTTTGTATCTGAAAATCATACGATATAACATAAAGCTTCCGTTCCTCGATGGGTATTTTTTCATAAAAGCTGAACCCCGCTTCATTAATCGTAATGAGCATCTGGAAATCATCGGATGGAACATATTTTTGATAAAAGCCATAGCCCATTTCCAGTACCTCTTTGGCTGTTAAACCAGCGAGAAACAGCGGGTTGTCTGAAACAAACTCAAAACTTTTAGCCTGGTAATCGATTAGATAAATACTCTGATAGGTAATCCGTGAGAAAGCTTTGACGAGCTCAATATAGCCATGGGTCTGCAGGATGTCCCTTTCTGAAAGACGATCAACAGTATTTTTTTGTGAAAATAGCGCGTTAAAATCCATAACGAAATTCTAAATGTCGAAGTTAAATAAAACTACACTCAAGTGTAGCTTTTATTTGGACAAACTGTAATACTTTTGGACAAAACAGCTAAAAAAATATAGCTAACTGAACGAAAAGCCGGAAAAAACATAAAACTATTTCTTACACAAATGCTTATTAACACTATTCAGATTCGAAATATTGGAATCGCCTTGGGGATCTTATTTTTTGGAAACAGCAATGCACAGCAGAAAATTGAGGTTCTAAATTTTGGGACATTTCACATGAGCTATACGCCTGATGCACATAAAGTAGAATTTGACGAAAAAGATCAAAAAAACAGAAAAGAAACATATCAAGTAGCCAAACTGTTGGCAGACTTTAAACCAACTATCATCTGCGTGGAAATCATTCCTGAAAAAAACGAAGAATTGAACGGCGACTACAGCTCTTTTATTAAAGATAAAGGACATAAAGCTAAGTTCGGTGGTGAAATAGCCATAATTGCATATGAAGTAGGCAAACTTGCAGGGGTAAAAAAAAATTATGGAATTGATGAACAGCAAACTGCTGCTTATAATTACAACATTGCAAATGAGTTGGAGAATCAGGTAGACAGTGTAACCTATAAAAGCTACATGGGAAAAATTATGCAGGAATTCGCCCATATTGATAAACTCTCCATTTTAGAAAAATTAAAGGTATTTAATCAGAAAGAGACCTTGCAAAAGTTTATCAATGTAAACGCTGATATCTTAACCTACAGCAGTACAAAAGGTAATTTTGAAGGAGCAGACGAAGCCAGTAAATTCTACCGAAGAAATCTACGGATATTCTCCAATTTAAATCAGATCCCGGTCACTGGGCAGGATCGAATTTTGCTAATCACGGGCGCGACTCACGCAGCTTTCCTTGGTGAACTTTTGCAACGGAGCCCCAAATACAAACTCGTAGAAGTTGCCGAATACCTTCAATAAAACCATCGGTAAGAAAAGACTCTTTTGGTCGACTTTCGAATGAAACAGATTAACAAACCTTAATTACTTAAATAAACACTTCAAAATGATAACTTGTAAAAACTGTGGCACAGGCATTACGTCAAAATTCTGTCCCGATTGTGGCCAACCTGCAATGCTAAAAAGAATAGACGCTCATTATATCACCCACGAAATACAACATGTGCTTCACTTTGAACGCGGCATCCTCTATACCATTCGAGAATTGGTGACAGCTCCGGGGAAGAATGTGCAAAACTACATTTCTGAAAATCGCAGCCGGCTGGTCAAACCTATTATTTTCGTTATTGTCACATCTTTAGTGTATTCTATTATTGCCCACTTTTTCCATACTGAAGAGCGCTATATGCAATCAATCGACAGCCATGGTATTGAAAGTAAACTCGTAATCACAAGCAACATCTTTCGATGGCTACGAGATCATTATGGTTATGCTAACATTATTATGGGGTTCTTTATCGCCCTTTGGACTAAATTATTCTTTAAAAAATACGGTTATAATCTTTTTGAAATCATCATCTTATTATGTTTTATTATGGGGATGACAATGTTAATTTATGCACTTTTTGCAATAATTGACGGTATCACGCACCAAAGTTTAATCCTATATGCAACTTTAGTAACTTTTATATATTACTCCTGGGCCATGGGACAGTTTTTTGATAAAGCTAAAAAGATCAACTATTTCAAAGCATTTGCCGCTTCAATAATAGGCTTTTTCTCCTATTTGGTCGTCATACTTTTCATTGGTATTACATTGGATATACTTATAAAATAGCAATTTTGTGACTGATGCAGACATGTATCTAAGAAGCCACCATCATCAATTGATGCGATAAATGGGATAAAGAAGATGTGACTCTTCATAATAAGGTGAATGTTTGTATATCCAATCCAGCTGCGCACTACTACTTGCAGCAAGTTTAGGGTTGTTCATCTTTTCGCGCTCAAAGGCAGATCTTAAATCTTTATTCTCCTTTAGAAGCTTGGCTGCTGTATCTTCAAAAACATAAGCTGAATAGTATTCTTTTTGTCCTAAGATCGCATCAAAGAAATTCCAATTAAAATAAGAGTCTATTGCTTCAGGTTCCAAGGTTTCCAGTAGAAACTTCACACCGTCCTGGTTCAAAGGGACCAAAAAATCACCGGCACTGAAGTTTACCTTGTTGGACTCCCGAAGGAGACTGGTGTCAAAATGTAAATAATGCCCCTCATATGGACTTGAAGTTGTCTTGAAATCCTTAATCCTATACTGTTCCACCGCAATAACAGAATCTTGTTTAAGCGGAATCATCTTGATTTGATTGAGTGTCAACAATTCAATAATTTTCCATTCAGACTGCGGAATGACATAATACGATGGAATCGTCACTTCTTTTATCGGAACATATGTATTATATAACTTAACTTGTTTTGAAAACTTAGCGTTTCTATCATACCACAACCTATCTTTCGAAGAAACGTCACTTGGTTTATATTTTGCCTCGAAGCCCTTAAATTCCAGCGATTCATATTTTGAGGAATCAAGCTTCCATGCTATGGCATATTTATCCCCTATTTGATATTGCTTTAGGTTTTCAGCTCTTTTTTGTTTAATCACCTTATAATTCTGTTCGATAAAATCCAGGTTACAACGCATATAGTCATAAGTCGCTTTGACACGTTCTTGATAAGGTTTCAACATATGTGTTTCCACAACAGTTCCGATTACATTAAATAGACTGGTGTAACCTGTTGCGTATCTTGGCGAATCCATAAAGGTTGGAAAACCTCCATCGGGCACATCGTTGTGGATGTTAACATAGGGAACAGACATAAATCCTTTCTTTTGGAGATCCTTGAGTAAGTTTTTTTGCATGTGGCTGTTAAAATAATTTCCCAAAAGGTTTCCTAGACGTTCTTTGTTTGTTGAGATATAGGTGAAGGTGTACTGATAATCGGCCCCATTGCTGACATGATTATCTATAAAAACATCTGGTTTGACCCATTGAAAAATTCGCTGAAAACTCCGCGAGTTTTTAGTATCTGTCTTCACATCTGTCCTAAATAAATTTTAGGATTCGATTTCTGTGGTACAAGCATAGCTTTTTTCATCATTTCGATATTGACCCCTATTTTTCAATCTGCGAAGATCTTTAGCTGTCCCTTTTTTCCTTTTATAGGCGGCCTGAAAAAGGGATCATCTATCCATTGCCAGATGTTTATTTTCACGAAGATATTCATTCTGATGAATGCGACCAGATTGGACAGGTTCCAGTCATATTTGGCCTTTTTTTGTAAGTATTTTAACAGTAATATGCCAATGAGTGAAGTCCAGATCTGGATCATCACTGCATTTTCAGAAGTCCCTATGAATGTCGATACTTTTAAGCGCTGCTTTAGATGCTTGAAGAAGACTTCGATATGCCAGCGTTGTTTATAGATGTTTGCCACCAAAGAAGCCTTCCACTTCGTATTATTGGTCAAAAAGTGGTACTCATTGCCAGTGGTGCTGTCCCAAAAGTGGACTAGGCGTAGCGGCTTGCCGTTGTATTTATTGCAGGCAGCACCGGATAGCTCAATGAGCTCATCCTTAAGGATCCCCTTTTCCATGAGTGCTTCACTCTGATAGGACTTGATAACCTTGTACTTCATATTAACTTTACTCCTGGTAACGAAGTAACACCCCCTGCTGTCCAAATCCCCAAGCCAGCTGTAATCCACGTAGCCACGGTCCACTACCACCACGCTTCCCTTGGAAAAACTGTAACTACCGGCTCGCTGGCTCTCATGTACTTTTCCATCGGTAATCTGCATAAAAACAGGTAGGCAGCCATCATAATCCAAGACAGTGTGCAGCTTTACGGCACCTTTGGTGCTGCGAAACTTTGCCCAGTCAAATACAGATAGACATAAGGGGATGATGCTTGCATCCATCAGATATACTTTACGCTTTAGCTGAACAAGATCTTTGCGAAAATGCGTATCCTTTTGCCAAAGCCTTTCCAAAACAGAGAAATAAAGATCTTTGAAAAGTTCATGGGTACGGTGTGTGTTGATATAGGATATATTAGACTTACTTGGAGCTCTTACTACACCTAAGTGGTTCAGATTACCAGTGGTACTGCGTAGACCGTTACTAATATCACGGACCGAATCTGCCGAGGAAAAATGACAGAAAAGCATACTGACTAGATGCGTCCAGCTGTTGATCCCTTTCTGATGTTTGTCACTTTTGTGCTTTGAAACCAAATCTTTGAATAATTCGCGGTCGATAAGAGATAAAATCTGACTAAAAACATTTAAATTTATCATGGCGGTGTGTTATAATTTTGTGATTTAAATATAGCGATCTCGCTATATCAAAACACCGCCATTTTTTAAACGTTTAGGACGCAAGTGATCTGTCTTAATAAAATCCCTATTTAAGTCATAGTGTCTTGCATTTCCACGAAAACCATACTCCTCAGGGCCATTTTGATTAGCTCTGGAAAAGCTCCCACGATTTAACATCCCACTCACATTGTAACTCGCCAGCGCAACAACAATAACATTTTGAGGTGCCTTTATCTTTCCTGTCGCCAAATCGCGCATGAGCATCATAGTCGCATCAATACCGTCTGGCTCTCCAGGATGAATACCATTGTTGACCAATAAAACGCACCTCTCTTCCCTAGCCACTTCCAGAGTCTTTCCAAACGGATTAAATACAACAACATCTATTGGTTTATTGTTATCGTCTTCTCCCCTTGTTTCATAGTGAATTGTTGTATATTTCTGTGCCAATTCCTGATAATATGCCCGCATTTCTTCAAAAGTTGCCGATTGATTGCCATTACCCCGTTCATAAGGTGTAAGTATTTGGGCATAACTTCTGCCAAAAAGCATGAAAGAAAATAATATCAGGAACTGTTTCATAAGATCAATTTAGGCTCCAATTTACGATAAACTTGTTAAAATGCGTAAGCAATCTCGCCCTTCTATTAAGAACGGCTTCCCGATAAAAACAAAATCCCTAAGAAATGTAGGGATTTTGTTTTTACTCTTTATCGCTATCTTATTTGCTGACCTCGTTTAATAATTCAATATCTTCCGTATCTAATTTAAGAGCCGGAGCCGCACATAACGTATCCAATTGACGCTCACTTGTAGCACTCACAATGGGAGCGGTAATTAGCGGTTTAGCCAACAACCATGCTAATGCTACAGTCGCCTGTTTTGTCCCATGTTTCTCGGAGATAACATCGAGCGCTTCCAGGACAGCTTTACCTTTAGCATCAAAATATTTTTTGATCCCACCGCCTCTAGCCGTTTTATCAAAGTCAGCTTCAGTACGGTATTTACCGGTCAAGAAACCTGCAGCAAGTGACCAATATGGAAATACACTCAAGCCGTACTTCTCGACCAATCCCGCATAATCTGTTTCAAAACCTGTGCGCTCTACCAAATTATAATGCGGTTGCAAAGCAACATATTTAGGAAGACCATTTTTCTCCGCAACATCAAAGCTTTCCGTTAACCGCGCCGGCGATAGATTAGAAGCGGCAATATAACGTACCTTGCCTGCTTCTATTAAGTCAGCATAAGCCGACAATGTCTCCTCCACAGGTGTTATGTTATCGTCAAAGTGGGTATAGTATAAATCAATATGATCTACTCCCAATCGTCGCAATGATTCATCAGCAGATTTCAAAATATGTTTCCTTGAGATATCATATCCGTGCTCCTTAGTCTCGGATCCAACTTTTGTTGCGATTACTATATTTTGACGGTTACCACGGCTTTTTAACCATTTCCCAATAATTTCTTCGGACTGCCCGCCGGTTCCATTCACCCACCAAGAATAGGTATCTGCCGTATCGATAAAATTAAATCCTGCTCCTACGAACTTATCTAGCATTTCAAACGATTTTTGCTCATCTAATGTCCAGCCAAAAACATTCCCACCAAAATTAATTGGAGCTATCTGCAAATCTGTGTGTTGTATTTCTACCTTTTTCATTGAAATTATCTGTTTATTGTTCCTTTAAATAAAAAATCGCTATGCAAGTATAGCTATAAAGCTAAAGTTACAGTATTCATCTTGAGCCACGACAGCATTCTTCACATCTAATTGTCAAAAAGAGTAAAGTACTTTACTGTAATTTAGTACGCAGTTACTATTTATTATACTAAATTGCAACAGGCTTTCGGCCGGATGATTGTGCTCATAGCCTAAAATGCCATCTTAGTTCTCATGGCCGACATCAATATGACGGGTCCTGAACATGTCCGATAAAGCTTTCAATAGATTGAACAGATTAAATTGACAAAACCCAATCTTCCATGATCCCAATAGTATATAGACCAGCAATGGAAAGTGATTTGATTTTTCTTTTAGATCTAAGAGCAAAAACCATGACCCCACATTTAATTGCCGCCGCGTTACCCACTACTACGGATTCACATCTACAAAGAATTAAATACAAATTTGAACATGCTGCTATCATTGAATATGACAATATCCCTATCGGGCTTTTGAAAATCGAGAAAGGACGGGCTCATATCGAGTTGATTCAAATACAGATCGATCCCCGATATCAAGGGAAAGGGCTGGGAAAAAAGATATTAAAAGATCTTATAAATGAGGCAATTTATGAAGGGAAGTCGATTTCATTACATGTGTTAAAAACTAATAAAGCGCAAAAGCTCTACTTTAGTCTTGGTTTCGAAATTATCGGAGAAGACGAGCATTCATATCATATGAAGTACTCAAACAAGGATAAGATTTAAAAAAACAGGTCGGCTCTTTAACCGACCTGTTTTTGCATTACTTTTCAATAGACGACATATCGATTACAAAACGATATTTCACATCACTATCCAATACCCTTTGATACGCCTCATTTACATAGTCGATATCAATCATTTCTGTTTCAGGTAGAATATTATGTTCAGCACAAAAATCAAGCATATCCTGAGTTTCCTGTATTCCCCCAATGCTGGAAGCCGTTAGGATCTTATTTCCCCCCATGATTGAGCGTCCATTAATTTCCATGGGCGCAGCCGGAATCCCCACGCAAATATAAACTCCTTTTGTTTTCAATAATGCAAGATAGAGGTTATAGTCATGCGGTGCTGATACGGTATCAATAATAAAATCAAAATACGATGAGAATTCTTTTATTTCATCGGCCTCATGCGTATTTAAGAACTTGTGTGCTCCAAGTAGAGCAGCATCCTCCTTTTTGCGCGGTGAATGACTTATCATTGTGACTTCTGCCCCCATTGCCACTGCAATTTTAACAGCCATATGTCCCAATCCGCCTAAGCCTAACACACCAACTTTATGCCCTTTGCTAACATTCCATCTTTTTAATGGCGAATAGGTGGTGATTCCTGCACAGAGTAGCGGTGCCACCTTTTTAATATCCAAAGATTCCGGCACATGCAGCACAAAATCTGCATCCGCAACAATATTATTGCTATAACCACCAAAAGTATAGCTGTGATCGTGCATCACATCTTTGCTGTTGTACGTCCAGACGGTCTTCTTTTCTGAACAGAACTGTTGTTGGTCTGACTTACAGTTATCGCATTCGCCACAGGAAGCAACCATACAACCGACACCTGCCAGGTCACCTTTTTTGAACTTAGTCACTCCAGGACCAACTGCACTTATCCGACCAACAATTTCGTGCCCGGGAACAATTGGGTATTGTGTACCACCCCACTCATCATGTACTTGATGAATATCAGAGTGACAGATCCCGCTGTACAAGATATCTATTAAAACATCGTTTGCACCAAGCTCTCTCCTTTCAAACTCCCAGTATTCAAGTGGAGAACTACTGTCTTTCGCCGCATAACCTTTCGACTTAATCATATTATCTTTTTTTATAGACCACAATTTGGATACGAAGATATCTTCGATCCCCTATTTACGTTGTGCTAAGTTAGCGGGTACCGATGACGGATAAAGAAAGGCAAACACAATATTGACACTGCGCAAACAAAAAAACAAGTTTAAACATAGAAGTATCCGCACAAGACCATGTATATTTGAGTTCATATAAATCACTTCAATGAAAAGAACCAGTCTAACGCTAGCAATTATTTGCTTAACATCAATGGCCTTCGCCCAAAAGATAAGCTACAAAGTGAACACGCAAAATTCGACGATCAAATGGAATGCGAAAAAAGTTGTCGGGGGACATGTGGGAACAATCAATATACAAGAAGGCACGGTACAGACAGAAAAAGGGAAAATTACCGGCGGAGGTTTTACCATAGATATGAATTCCATGGCTTGTACTGACGCACCTAAATTGACCGGGCACCTAAAAAATGAAGATTTCTTCAATGTGCCTACCTACCCTAGCAGCAAATTTGTCATCAGTAAAGTTGATAATAGCAAAGGCACTCCAATCATAACCGGTAATCTGACGATTAAGAATAAAACAAAATCGATCTCCTTTCCAGCAAAAGTCACCACAACTGCAGATGGACTTTCTGCTGAAGCTATAGGAGTTAAGGTAAATCGGCTGGACTTTGATATACAGTATCGTTCAGCAAGCTTTTTCTCCGACCTAGGCAATCGCGCCATCGATGATGAATTCACCTTAGATATCGTGCTTAAGGCTGTAAAGTAAAAACTTCGTAGGAGCCCTCTGTTAATACAGGCGGCTCTTCCTTCATTGAATAATCGCACCGAGAATCGACATAATTTACTCGAGCTGCTTTTACACACAGACTACTTAAGGCTGTGATGTCACCTCATACCGGCATGGAAAATCCAACAGTGCGGCACTTATTCTTCCTCAGAAATAGCGCATTAGCGCTGTGCTACAACATTAAACAAAGACTCTGTTAAATTAGATTTGATTCAAATTGCACTTAGCAAGCGATAAGATTGATGAAAGTAAAGTTTTAAAATTATCTTTAAACTCGCTAAAGTAAGGGTAGACAAATTATATATGGAGAAAATAAAAACTTTTCAACAGCACGAGCTTAATAGAATTAGAAAAAATTGGAGTGAAAGTGACCTCGCATTTGAAAAGTTGGGAAGATCTTCTAATATATCCGATTATTCGGATCGGGAGATCAATGAAATGCTGCTCGGTGTATATAAAGACAGTAAACACCTTATGGTCGATGAAGGCTACTTTATTGATCTCGCGAAAGCGCATAAAGCCAGTTGTATTTTGGTTGATGTATCCTATTCAAGACGTATCAAACCTGCTCCAAACAGCATACTTAATCTTCAGGATATCCGTAATTTTTACATTGAAGATTATTTTATAGAGACGAAAGAAGCATTCTCCAACAAAAATAAACATAAGATAACGGGTTATCTCAAAAAGATCGGCGGTATCAGTTTGGGTAAAGGGCAATACAATTATCTGTATTCTATTCCGAACGATTTCAAAACGTTTTTCGGTGATACACCGGCCGATCTGTTCTATCCTATACAACGTTATATCAACGGGTTATTTTTTGACGACGATTATCGAATTTCAGATTTTGAAGTCATCAGTAAGATTGTTATCAGTAAGACATAATTTCGATTGCCGGAGCAACCGCTCTTGGTTTCTTAATTGATAATCTCGCCATCATTCTGATCTAGTTTATCACGAAATTTTCCAAGTTCCTGAACACCTGGTTTTGCCCATTCAGCAACCTCACCTATAATTTTTAATGGAAATTCAGATCTATAGGAACGTGTCGGATTTCCGGGAAACTTCTGGTCCGTCAGATTAGGGTCATGCTCATAATCACCGGTAGGTTCAACAATAAATACCCGCTCGCTGCGCTCACCTTTTGCCAGGGCCGCTGCAAGTCCGGCCCCATTCATCATACCTGTAAAATAAATATGATTCATTTTGAAGTCGGCTTGATAGTTAGAATTGAAGCCTGGAACCAATAAGTCGCCGATTTGTGCATCTGCTTTTGTACCGTGATAAAAAGGTCCCTTATCAAAGGGAATGTTCTTATAAGAAGAGGCCAACCTAGCATATTCACTTGCCTTTGCTTCTTCTCCTAAACTTGTGTAACAGGCACAAATCTTCAAATACATTCCGGGCAACGCACTGGTAGCTCGATCATCACCGATTACCAATGCGTGATCTAAGGCTATGTGCAGCCATTTCAAAAGATCCGACACCGTTTTCTGCTGCCGGGATACAAAATAGGCTGCAATAAACTTCTCATGGTCATCGCTTGCCTCCCGATAACCCTCTGCAAAAAAGAACAGCGCTTCATCGTGTCTACCGTTTTCTTCCAATTGTATGCCTTTTAGGCAAAGTTTGACAACCCCGTTAAATGGTGAAAATTCCATCGTATAAATTATTATCTATTCAACCGAATATTATCCTCGATGTAGTTATAAGTGAATACCCTTAGTAACATCAGGACTTAAGCAAGGCTCTGTATGTAAAAAGCCAGTTATTAAGAATAACCGGCTCTTCAACAAAATTGTTCTCTTATTTTCAATATTTCTCGCTGGAATCCTGAGAACAGTTGACCTCCACAGAGCAGCTAAATTATCCAATAGTCGATCTCTTTAGAATGCAATATTGCCTTTGTGTATCAAGGAAGTCACCGGTGAAATACGAGAAACTGCTTCAGCGGAACAACTTGCATCAACAAAAACCATACTTGCTTCATCACCCACTTTCGGCCATTGTTGATTTCCATTATTGTCCAAAGGCAATTTGTAACGTGTCGCGAAAGCGAGTGTTCTAGATAAGCCGAATTCTGTTCCATAACCATAAAGTTCAGCAATAAGATTCGCTTTCTGCAGCATGTTTCCCGAGCCAAACGTATTCCAGTGATCCTGAATATTGTCATTTCCAATCAAAACCTCCACCCCATATTTCCGAAGTGTCGGAATAGGCATAATCATATTGCCAAAGGGCACAGAGGACACAATTCCTACCCCCGCTTCTGCGAGACGTGCCGCAATTTTTTCAGCTTCTACATTTGTGAGGCGACTAAGTGCAAAAGCATGGCTAACAAAAGCTTTCCCTTTTAATTGGGGGTTTTCCAATGTACGGTCGATCAAAAACTCGATTGTCTTCATACCACTTTCTCCCATTTCATGGAGGTGTATGTCAATTCCCTTATTGTTATCAAGCGCCAACTGTGTAATCTGCTCCATACTTTTTTCGATACTTCCGTCCAAAGAGTACGGATCTACTCCACCTATGAAACTAACAGCATCCAGTTTTGCAACATCCTTCAAAATGGGTAAAGTATCCGTATAATAGAGGCCATGCTGTGGAAAAGCAACCAGCTCCGCTTCTACCGTGTCTTTTTTCGATGCAAGTGCCTTTTCCAAATTTGTTAACGATTTTAGTCCAGATGTTGGATCAACATTGAAGTGTGAACGAATAAAATCAGTTCCGTATGCCTGCAGAAAATTCAGCATTTTGCCCGTTCTTTCGACGGAGGTGCTTAACCATTCTGGGATCATCTTCTGCTCATACGCGATCATATCTTTTACGGTATGCCGTGTTGGCGATACAGCTTCCCATGGCAGACCAAACAACATTTTATCCAAATGGGCATGCATATCCTTAAAAGCCGGCAACATCAAATGTCCTTTTGCATCGATCGCATTAGCATTTGCAGTATTTGGTTTGATTCCTTTGATCTTACCCTCTTCAACTTCTACACAGAATAAAGCCGTATTTGTGCTTATAACTTCCTTTCCATCAAACTCGAATCCTGTCTCAAGCCGTACGTTTTCTAAAATATATGTTTTAGCTTTCATATTTATTTTGATAATATTCTTTTTCTTGTTCTCTAAAAATTACCGGACAATAGAAACGGTATTATTTTTCCACTTTTATTATTCAGTATCACCAGAACAAAGGTCGCAATGATTCTCCCAGATCTTTTGCAGAATACATCTCGATACTTGAACAATTTATCACAGCGCCGACTTTTGCTCAACAGTATGCATAAGGTGAAACTACAACGAATGTGCTTTCAGCCAGCATGAGACCAATGAGAACGACACTTAAAATACACTGTAGTAATAAATTGTCCAACAGATGGAATGAAAACCACATTGTAAAAACAGCCTTAGCTACTATTTTTGTATTAGACAGCGAAGCTTCTTCGGCTTTATTGAAAAAATTACAGCACAATAAATTGATGAAAACAACTTTAATACTCTTGATAATGATGAGCATAACAAATTCGTGCCGATCGGCATTAACCGAAAACTCATATACTGAAAATCCGTCCAAGGAAGAGATTATTAAATTGGTCACCAAAAATGACTTACAGGGAGTGAAAAAAGCGCTAGAAAATAATGCCAACGTGAATAGTGAAGATACGAATAAACGTTCTATTCTACTTATCGCGACAAACAACGGAAATATTGAAATGGCTAAATTATTGGTAGAGTATGGTGCCGATGTCAACCTTCAGGCCGACAATATGGATAGCCCATTTTTATAGGCAGGAGCAAGTGGGCAAGTTGAACTCGTCAAACTTTTCTTAGATCACGGCGCTCGCTTTGATTTATTTAATCGATATAATGGCACAGCTTTAATCCCGGCTTGTGAACGTGGATATGTAGAAACGGTAAGATTATTGGCCAATACCAAAAATTTCCCTTTGGACCATGTCAATCGTTTAGGATGGACTGCTTTGATGGAAGCAATTGTACTCGGTGACGGAAGCAAAAAATATCAGGAAATTATTCAGATTCTAAAAGATGCTGGGGCAAAATTGGATATTCCGGACTTCAATGGCACAAGCCCTTTGCAACACGCAAAACAAAGAGACTTCAATGAAATTGTTAAGATACTAACATCAGAAATATAAAGGTTCATCTTCCATTAAATACTCAAATTTGAATAAAATTTCAAGCAGTATTTCACTATGCTATCTGATTTTTCATTCTCAATGGCTAGTTTTGCAATATGCAGCATAATATAATAGACAAAGTTGCTTTAATTAGCATTAAAGATAGGAAAATCCTGAGCGCACGTTCCAAGACTAAAACAAAATTTTACTTTCCTGGTGGTAAGCGAGAGAATAATGAATCCGATATTACCTGTTTAAAAAGAGAAATACTGGAGGAGCTTTCTGTGCACATCGTCGAAGAATCAATGCGCCTTTTGGGCACCTTTGAAGCAATCGCCGATGGACGAAATCAAGGTACGCTCGTAAGAATGATCTGCTACTTTTCTGATTTCGAAGGAGTATTGCATCCAGCGAATGAAATCGAGACATTTGAATGGTTAACCTATAAGGACAAACATAGGACTTCTGCCGTAGATCAGATTATCTTTCACCGATTAAAGGAAATGAACCTTATCGATTGATAGAACAGATGAGCGTTGTTTCTCATACCAAAATATCAGACAACGCTTTTCCGTAATGTAATAACCGTAATTTCAGGCCAAACACCTATCCGACCTTTTAGGCCGTGAAAACCAAAACCACGGTTGACATAAAGATATTTTCCTTGTTTTTGATAGAGTCCAGCCCACTGTTTATAAAAATATTGAATTGGACTCCATTTTAACCCAAATAATTCTATCCCAAACTGCATACCATGCGTATGTCCCGCCAGCGTCAGATGGACATGTTGGTTATAGTCCAAAGTAACATGATCCCAATGTGAAGGATCATGAGACATCAAAATTTTGAAGGTATCCGCGTCCAATCCAAGGGTTGCTTTAGCGAGATCACCATATTGATGGAACCCTCCTTTTCCCCAATTTTCAACACCAATTAACGAAATATGCTCACCTTGCTTTTCTATCGCTATCGATTCATTTAGCAGCAATTTAAATCCCATTTCATGATGAATTTCCTTAAGCCTATTCAAATTTAAGGCTTTTGATTCAACACTTTCCCATTGTACATAATCTCCATAATCGTGATTTCCAAGGACTGAAAACTTGCCCGAAGGAGCTTCTAATCGATTGAAGTCCAAAACCCAGGGTTCCATTTCGGAAGCCTTATTATTGACTAGATCACCCGTAAACAATACCAGATCACTGTTTTGTGCATTGGCTAATTCGATACCTTTACGTACCCTTTTGATATCAGATAAACTACCAGAGTGAATATCCGATAGCTGCGTAATTTTAAAACCGTCAAATGCCATAGGTAGATCAGGAAAACTCAATACTTCCTCCCGCACTTTATAGAAATAACGACCTTTCGTTAAACCGAAAAAAATAACCAATAATATGGCCCCCGCCAAAAACAATACAATCTCACTCAAAAATATACTACGTGGAGGAAAATAACGAAAAATACGCATCAGATCTTCAACAAATAAAAAGGGAACAGCAAGCAATTTTGGTATGAAAACAATTAAAAATGCCGTGATCAAACTTGTTGCTGTCTCCTGGACATCATACCCCGCTCTCCGTAAAAAAATTAAACTAAAAACACCAAAAAACAATAGGATATCGATGCCCCAATACATGTTGTGCCAAATTGAACCATGAATAACCGTGCTGAACGCCTGAAAAAAATAGATATCACCCAAAACAAATAAGAATAATATCAGTAAAAGTCTCTTTGCCATATTAACTAAAATATTGATTTTAAATTGCTAATGATATGCCAAAAGAGATTTTTCAACTGTTAAAGCCCCTATCATCGTAAATAGTGATGTACATGTGACAATTGAAACTTTTTGCACTCCAATCAATCAGAAAACCTCGCATAGTTTCCTCCAAAACATGTCAAGATGTCTGATTATCCCATAAATGATCCAACCGAAATGCTGCTTATTACTCCAAAATTCCAGTCTTTTGCATGCATGCTCTCATTTTTTGATAAGTACGCTCAATGTCTTGATCTAGGCCAATGGAAAACCTGATCAATCCATCGGAAATGCCCATCTTTAAACGATCTTCTTCAGGAATTTCTGACGACGTAGAACTACCTGAACAGGAGAATAGCGTCTTATAGAATCCTAGGCTGACGGCTAAATACCCTAAATTTTCAGCCTGCATCAGTTCCATTAATTCATTGGCTTTTTCGGTTGTTTCCACATCAACTGTCATTAAGCCCCCAAAACCATAGCTCTCATGCATCATGTTTTTCATTAATTCATGATCTCGATGCGACTGCAAGCCCGGATAAGATACCTTTAGTCCATCTTTCTCAAACCGCTCGGCAAGATACATCGCATTATAGCTATGCTGTTTCATCCGTATATGAAGTGTTCTTAAATTTTTCAATATACTCGCCGAACGTAAACTGTCCATCGTTGGCCCCAATAACATACAGGCCCCTGTGTTCACATTTTTTGTTTCATTAATAAACTCCTGACTTCCACAATAAACCCCACCGACAGTGTCACTGCTGCCATTGATAAATTTCGTTAAACTATGAATGACAATGTCTGCTCCCAAAAGTGTTGGCGAGATGGACAATGGAGAAAACGTATTGTCGACAATCAGTTTTAGCTTGTATTTTTTACAGATGGCCGAAAGTTTTCTTAAATCTGCCACATGCAATAAAGGGTTGCTCACACTTTCACAATACAGCACTTTTGTATTAGGTCTTATCGATCTTTCGAGTTCTTCGGCATCATTAATATCCAAAAATGTCGTCTCAATCTGGAAAGGCGGGAGAAAATTCTTAAGAAAGGCATAAGTTCCACCGTAGATTGTCCTACTGGAAATGATATGGTCACCACTTTTACATAGTTGTAAAAGAACTGTTGTAATCGCTCCCATCCCAGAAGATGTTACATTGGCCGCAGCGGTATCCTCCATTTTAGCTAAGGCTTGTGCCAAATACAAATTCATCGGCGACGAATGCCTTGAATAGAGATAACAGCCTTCCGCATTCCCTTCAAATGTGTCGAACATCTTTTTAGCGGAAAGAAAAGTATAGGTGGAGCTATCTGAAATAGACGGGTTCACTCCTCCAAACTCACCAAAGTATTGCAAATCTTGAATTTCATTTGCTGCGTTAAAATTTTCCATGTTTTTATCTTTAAAATTGAGATATTTCAAATTATATTACAAGTAATTTTACTTATCTTAGAATATAAATCTATTATACAAACAATAATTAGTTAAAATATCTAACTGATTTAAAACGAGCTAGTAAAAACCAAAAAAAAATCTATGCACTTCGACGAGATTGACCGTAAGCTATTGCGTTTTCTACAGGAAGATGCCAAACAAACGACCAAAGAACTCTCCTACAAACTGAGCTTGTCCGTAACAGCGGTCTATGAAAGAGTCCGTAAACTCGAAAATACTGGAATTATCGCAGGCTATGTCGCCATACTTGATAAAAAGAAAATAGCAAAAGATTTCCTCGTATTATGCCACGTAAAATTAACACAGCACAAAAAGGAGTATATCTTACAATTTGAAAAAGAGGTCATGAACCTTCAGGAGGTAACCGAGTGTTTCCACGTGAGTGGCGACTACGACTATATCCTAAAGATTTGTGTCCAGGATATGGCAGACTATCGCAGTTTTATGTTAACGAAGTTAACGAGCCTACAGCATATCGCAAGCACCCATAGCTCATTTATGATCGCTGAGGTGAAAAATACAATAGCAATAGATCTGTAAGAAAATTTAAACCAAAACACCATTTTTCGATGCAATTGCCTCCGGAAGATCCTCATCTCCCACCATTTGCAACACATCAATTTCTATGGTCCGACAAATCGAAAGCATAGGCACATCAAACATGAGTCCTCCAAAAGGATTTTCGGTATAATCGCCGACCAATTCCATCACAATATAAATCCATCCAATTACCACACAAAAAGGAATACTCGTCCATATCCCCCAGTCGCCCAATTTCGCAAATTCATTTACTAGGCCCAATGGGAGCAGAATGATGAGAATGACATTAAAGACAAATGCTGTACTGGCAAACTGTCTCGGTGAAGGAAATTTTTTGATTCTTTCTGCCTGACCTTGATAGTCGTAAAATTGATTCAGGCAATTCTGCAGTTGCGTTTGGTTAAAATCCGAAATGATTTGATCATTTTTCAATGCATTAACTTCCTTTGCTTGTTTAGAAATCAAATAAGTTGCAAAATTTTTATATGTGCTCTGCAGCTTAAACTCATCTGTAGAAAGGTATTTGCGTAAAAAAATCGATGTTCTACTGTAATCAGGAAAGCCAGCCTTTATCAGCCTGTTCCGTTTAACATTCATTGAACCAAAGTGTTTTTTCAAACTGATGTGCTCCCATTCTGTCGGGATCAACAACTGCTCACGAAAAGTGTATAGCCAAGCGATATGGCGATAGGCAATCCTTTTCCTCCGCTCCTCCAAATCGGTATGATCACCATCCTGGGTATCAAAGGCATATAACATTGCCGTGAAAGAACGACTTGAATTGACAATCCCACCCCAGATTTTCCGGGCTTCCCAAAGTCTATCATAGGCCTGATTATTCTTAAACCCGACATAAAAAGCCTCAGCGGTTCCGATCAAAGCCAATGGTACCCAGGGAATTATCATCCACTGCCAATTAAAAAAATAATAGATGACCGCCACCAGAGAGCACCAAAGCGTCAGCCATATTAAATGTGCACCCGCTAAATTAAATATTTGTCGATGATTAAAATACTTGGTTGTGATCATAAAAATTAAATATCTTCCTTTATTAAAAACGTTATGAAAGTACAATTTAAATTGTAACTGTCCAATACGCTAAATTGTTTTCGGCACGATGATATTTTATCCCGCTCATTTTTATAACAATAAACCTCGTCGCTTTATATGGCTTATCCCTAAATTTACTGGTTCCATCCCTAAAAGGTTCCCTTATATCCAAAAAAATTGAAATAAGCCACCAGCGAAACTAGTTTTGAATAATTATTCAAAATTTATGATCAAATTAATTACTTTCAGTCTTATCACCTTTCTCCTTAACAACTTCCTGTTCGCCCAAACCGCCATTGTTGGTAAAGTCTCGGATCAATATGGCGCGTCGATCCCCTATGCTTCATTATCCTTTCGCGCATTACATGTAAAGAAAGATTCTCTCATTGAAAAAATAACAGATGAACATGGAAATTTTCAGTTAACGCTTACCGAAAAAGAGACTTACCTCGTTTCAATTCGTGTGGAAAATGTACTCAGAACGCAGCAAAAAATTGAAATTAACGACCTTAAAGTCCCTCTAACATTCATTATCCCAAAATCACTACTATCCAACCTCAAATTAGATGAAGTAACAGTAAATAAGCGCAAACCAACAATACAGCGAAAAATTGACCGCCTCATTATGAATGTAGCACAAACCGCCAATGCTTCTGGAAAATCGGCTTTGGAATTATTTAAAATGGCTCCCGGGGTATTCGTTAACAATGGTCAAATCTCCATTAATGGGGTTGTAGGAACACGTATTCTTGTCGATGGCAAAAGTATTAACCTCGCGGGAAATGATCTCAGGAACTACCTTCAAACCTTGCGTTCCAACGATATCCAATCCATTGAAATTATCGCACATCCCTCTGCAGAGTTCGACGCAGAAGGCAGTGGTGGTATCATCAATATAGTGCTAAAAAAGCAAGATAAACAGGGCCTCAATGGTTATATTGGCAATGACTATGCAATTGGGCTTGGAAAATATGGTACGTACACTCCTTATGCAGGTTTGAATTATCGAATGGGTAAAGTTGGTTTAATGGCAAGTTATTCCCATAGCCGTGCAAAGTCATACGAGGAACTAAAACAACGACGAGATTTTCCAAATCAGGGATTATATCAGCAAGAAACGGAAAATACTCAGACCAACAAAAACGACCGTATACGGCTTGGTGCGACCTATGATTTCACTGGAAAACAATTTCTCGGACTATCCTACACCGGTCAATACAGCAGTTTCCTTGGACCATCCACGGCTCATTCGACAATTTTCTACCCCGATGCGGCAAAAAACATCCACTCGCAAGGTAGCTTTCCGTCCGAATCAAAATCCAACTACCAGAATCTAGGTTTAAATTATGTCGTGGAAACAGACAGTTTACATTCGAAATTCAGCGTTGTTATCGATTACACACACAATCAACGAAACGGAAATAGTATCAGCAATAGTGCCGATTTCGATGCTAATGGTAACATACGCAGTGATACTTTGTTCAGATTGGATTATCCCAGCGAAGCAAAAATTTTTACTGGCGACGCAAAGTATAATTGGATAACTAAATCTGGAAACAATTTATCAATTGGTGTAAAATCGACCGCAACAAATATCATGAATACCAATCAATACCAGGTCTTTCATCAGGCCTGGATGCCAATGCCTGCCCTTGATTTCCAGTTCGATTATGAAGAACGAATTTATGCTACCTATGCAAATTATACGGGAAAATGGGCCCAAATAGATTATCAATTGGGATTAAGAGGCGAGAAATCCAATATTCAAGGACAACTTTTAAGCGAGCAAAGGGACAAACTCGCACAGGACTATTTCAATTTGTTCCCAAGTATTTTTTTTAAGAAGAATTTAAACTCGCAGGGAAGCAATTATGTATCACTTACCTACAATAGAAGAATTAAACGGCCCTCATATTTTGATTTAAATCCCTATAAATATTATATAGATAATTATTCCGTACAGACGGGAAATCCCTTTCTGAAGCCGCAGTTTACAAATTCCCTCGAAATTAGTGGATTGTGGAAGGAAAAATATTATACTGCTTTGAACTATTCCCATACCAGAAATGCGATCTCACAAATTATACGCAATCAGGCAGAAGAAGAACTATTAACAGTTATTAAAGACAACGTTGGAACTCAAGGAGTATGGACAGCCACCTTGAGCGCTCCCGTTTCGTTACTACCCTGCTGGTCAAGTACGAACACGATTTTATTCACTCATACACGTTCAACTTCCCCCTATTTTAATTTAAAGAAAGCTTCTTTTTTATTACAGACAGAACAAGAAATTTCCTTTGGCAAAGGATATAGTATAAATCTGAATGCTTTTTACACCCCCCAAATGTTACTTGGAAATATTGTAACTAAAGCCATCTGCTCCGTTGATCTAGGGATCCAGAAAAAACTAATCAAAGATCAATTGGTTGCCAAGGCAAATATTAGCGACATCTTTTTTACCAATAATTATCGCGCGACAAGTTATTTTAACAATACTAAAATCTGGATAATGCACAGGGAGCAATCGCGTGTATGCTCCATTTCTTTACTATATAACTTCAGAACCGGCACTACCTTTAAAGCAAAACGAATGGAATCAAGCAGTATGGAGGAGAAAGGAAGATTATAAATGTACCACTATTTTTTATCTTTGCGGCTCAATGAGCCGCAAAACTGAACTATCTAAGGATTTATGAAACAATCTCGACTTAATCAATACATCACTAAAGCAGATACATTTTTCAGGAAGCAGGATTTCGATACTTTTTATACAACGAATGTACGTATCCTACTTCATTTTGGAATGTGGTTTACATTTACCCTGCTCCTGTTCAGCAACTACTATTATGTAACTGGAATATCCTCAAACCAGTCAATATTTTTGTCAACGCGTGTTTTATTGTCTTCTCTTGTTGTCTTTTATCTATTTTTCTACTTGGTTATCCCTTACGCGAGGAACTTAAATTTATGGATATTACCTCTCTTAACTGCGCCAGTATGTATTTTTATTTGGTTATTTATCAATAATTTGTTTTATGTGCTAGCTTACAAATATGGTTTTGATATTTCCAATTTGTATCCATTAATGGGCAAGGAAAAGGACTTCATTCCCAACCTGTGGTCCGTATTCAGCTTTAAAGCAGTGCTATTAAATGCATTGTCGGTTATCTATTCATTGTCACCTTTTTTCTTTACCAAAATATTAATCGACATCAGAAGAATAAATAAAGACCGAATGCGAATCCTAGAGCAGAAGTCAAAATTATTATTGGAAAATATTAGCGTAGAGAAGGCATTTTTAAAAGCACAGCTCAATCCACATTTTTTATTCAACACGCTTAACAACCTCTATCGTTTGACGCTAAAAAAAGACGACACAGCGCCTGAGGTCGTATTAAATTTATCCGAAATTATGGGGTATACACTATACGATTCGGATGCAGAATACGTCTCCTTAGCTAAAGAGCTGGATTTTATAGAGAATTACTTTTCATTGGAAAAAATGCGTTACCCAAAATCATATCAGATTGAACTAAATATAGAGGGGCGAGCGCATGCTCACGCTTTAACGATTGCTCCGTTATTGACCTTCACCCTTATCGAAAATGCATTTAAATATGGGCTGAAAAACGAGGAAGCATCCTATGTCATACTTACTATTCACATCAGCAAAGATCAGGTCACCTTTAAAATAAAAAATGACAAAGATGTATTCAATACCGTGAAAACGCCTAGCTTTACGGGTATCGGTATTAAAAATTTACAAAAGCGTTTACAATTAATTTACCCAAACCAAAGCGACCTTCACATCATAGATAGCTCCAATGAATTTAGCGTTGCATTGAATATCGCATTACAACATGATTGAAAAATATAGTTGCATCATCATCGATGATGAACCTTTAGGCATTGAACTTATTACGGATTTCGTCGAACAAGTACCTTTTTTGGAATTAAAAAAGACCTTCAGTAAGCCACTGGAGGCAATGGCTTTTCTGCAGGAAAATCCGATCGATATTGTATTTAGCGATATTGAGATGCCCCGCTTAACTGGTTTAGATCTGTTGGAAACGCTGGCCCAAAAACCTTACTTTATTTTTATAACTGCCCATCGACATTTCGCCATTGACGGATTTGAAAAAGGTGCCGTAGATTACCTCATTAAACCCATTCGATTTGAACGCTTTTTGAAAGCTGCAAATAGAGTAAAAGAACAAATATCCCCCCTTAACAATCTAAATACCAAACCAATAAAAACAGAACGAATTTTTATAAAAAGTGAAAATAAATTTATAAAGATTGTGCTTACTGATATTCTATACATTGAAGCTCAGGGAAACTATTTGAATATTGTCATGCATACCAGTGCACATCAAACCCTATCTACCCTTAAGGCGATGGAAGAAATTTTACATAACACCAGTTTCTTTCGAATTCATAGAGCATTCATTGTCAATACAGATAGCATACAATCGCTAAATGGAAATATAGTCCAGCTTTCAAATGGAAAAACTATCCCCATTGCGAGCAATAAAAAAGATCTCTTATATGCGCTTTTAGGATTAAATTAGATCGATTATAGACGATACGCATGCTGAAAACTTTAGTTGATCCCGCTATCAAAACAAGTATAAAGCACTATTGTATATTTTTATTCGTTTGATTAATTTTAATCTAACGGACATAAACAACTGCCAAACATAGAACGAGGATATGATGAAGATAAAAGCATTTACATTAAATATAGGTCTTTTCCTTTTTGCTGCAACGACTTTCGCGCAGAACAAAGCGGAGTTAAAATCATTGTTAAATAAAAACAGTGAATTTGTATTTCCGCAGACAATAGATAAAATAGCGGCTACATTAAATGTAAAAACAGTCTTCTATGAAGATGCCAACGAAGAAAAGTATGCAAAATGGATCACAAAATCCGGCTTGGAACTCTATAGCAATTATGGGGCTGATAAATCCGTCAATGAACTATTTTTTGATATCCCTGATGACAAGTTTCTGGTTGTCGAAGGGTTGCCTTTTGATCTTGCGATCAATAAAACAACAGTCAAGGAGGCGCTCTCAAAATTCAGCCGACACAATGTTAAAAAGGAAAAACTTGATGCTGGAAGCTCTTTTCCGGGTGGTACCAGACTGACGATGAAAACAGGAACACATTTTACCACTTTACTTTTCGATAGCAAAAATCTTTTAAAGTTCATAGGCTTGACAACCTCTTTAATTGACCCCGCTGCCAATTAAAGACAAGGGGTCAATATAAAATTTATTAGCTAGGTTGCCCAAGCATGATCACCCTTTTGATAAGGGAAATCGCCGTTATATTTCCCTGGGATTTTCACATAACGGAACACTTCCGTGGCGCCTAATTTTGAGCTAAAGAATGTAAGGAGTGTAAGCTGTTTAAAGAGTGTGAAAAATGGGGCAGTTCATTAGCTGCTTTCTTTTCATCGTAATCTTGTGCTTCCTTGTCCAAAATATCAACAAAAGCAGTTTGGTCTTTTTTGTCGAGTTGCTGAAAATTACGTCCGAATTCTTTCTTGGCACGTTCGTCAATTCCGGCTGTTCCAGTCAGAAAAACCTGCTGTTCTTCAAGTTTATAGCAGTCTCGCACTATAACGGGAATTTCAGAACCTACACCAGCTTCTTTCGCCCCTGGGGTAGTAGTTTTAGGAAGAATCGCCTCCGCGAGATCTCCCAAAAAATCGATTGATTTTGGATCAAAGAGCATTTCTATATCTTTCGAAGCAGACCTTTGGCATCCTTCCAAAAATAACGAAGCACCAATAACTGTTCCTCCCATGAGTATGGCTACACGTTGTATTGCTTCTCGTCTATTCATAACTATTGCACCATAAAATATTAAAGATTCCCTTTTTTTAACTCATTTACAGCAAAATCTACTGCTCTTGCTGTAAATGCCATATAGGTAAGCGATGGATTCACACAGGAAGAAGAAGTCATAAAGGCCCCGTCTGTCACAAAAACATTTTTAGCATCCCATACTTGATTAAATTTGTTTAATACCGAGGTTTTCGGATCATTGCCCATCCGTGCTGTTCCCATTTCATGAATTCCCTGTCCCATACTAAACCCGTTGTCGTAGGTTGTTACGTCTTTGACACCGATAGATTCCAACATTTCCTTCATTTCATGGCTTGCATCAACCCGTATTTTCCGCTCATTATCCTTAATCTCTGCATCTATAGCCAGTACAGGAAGGCCCCACTTATCTTTTACAGATGAATCCAATAGGACTTTATTTTCGTGATATGGAAGTATTTCGCCAAATGAAGTAAAACCTACTCCCCAGCTTCCGGGCTCGGCGATAGCATCTTTCCAAGCCCCGCCTACGCTCTTATTATCGACCTTACCTGACCATTGTCCCCTTGAAGCTCCGCCTTGATAGCCAAAACCACGTATGTAATCTCTCTTCTTGGTATCGCCAGCAATATTAGCAAATCGGGGTACATATAATCCATTGGCGCGTCGTCCAAAAATATATTTATCCTCAAATCCTTCAACTCTTCCCCCAGCCCCACTATTTAACATGTGATCCATCAGATTATGTCCCAATTCACCACTGCTGCTCCCAAGACCACCTTCCCATACATCGGTAGCTGAATTCATTAACACCCAGGTGGAATTTAAAGTCGAAGCACATACAAAGACAATTTTAGCAAAATACTCGTAGGTTTGATTCGTCTCCGCATCAACAATTTCTACTCCTTTAGCTTTCTGTGTATCCCGATCGTAAATAATGCTTTTTACAATGGAAAATGGTCGTAGGGTAAGTTTCCCTGTCTTCACTGCTGCAGGCAATGTTGCAGACTGTGTGCTAAAATAAGCGCCGAAATTGCAACCCAGCCAACATTTGTTCTGGTATTGGCAATTAACACGGCCATGGTGGGGCACTGTTATGTTGGCTACCCGGCCAATTATAAAGTGTCGTTTTCCCTGATAATGCGATTTCAATCGCGCAGCAAGATCTTTCTCCACAATATTCATGTCCATTGGTGGCATAAATTCGCCATCGGGCAGCACCGCTATACCGTCTCTATTACCCGAAATACCCGCAAATTTTTCAACGTGACTATACCAAGGTGCTATATCTTTATAACGTACGGGCCAGTCAACCCCATGCCCGTCTTTGCTATTTGCTTCAAAATCAACATCCGACCACCGATAGCTTTGCCGCCCCCACATAAGCGAGCGCCCACCAACGTGATAGCCCCGGAACCAATTAAAGGGTTTTATTTCCTTATATGGACTTTCTGTCTCATTAGTCCAAAAGTCGATGTTCCCTTCGTTCATCCATTGATTTTTAATTCCAAAAGGTAAGTAGTGCTGGGCACGATCCAAGGGCACCCGACCCCGATGCGGAAAATCCCAAGGATCTTTGTTTGGTGATGGGTAATCTTTGATATGCTCAATATTGCGTCCTCTTTCTAACATGATGGTTTTAAGTCCACGCTCCGTTAGTTCCTTGGCTGCCCAGCCACCTGTGATCCCAGACCCGATGACAATTGCATCATAAACATTATTTGCCATTTATTTATAATTGGTTTATTTGGTTATTACTCGAAGGGAAATTTCCCTCTCAAATCAAGCGCCACAAAGATGCCTGACAGTTTTACCTTGTTTAGACGATCCATTCTTATATTTTCGAAAGCGTAAGAATAGATCGTCTAAACAAGTTTAAGGTTTTTTTTTGATTTTATTGCAACCGGTTGCAAATTTTTGTAATATTGTATTAAACAAGCAGGTAGCTTGAATAACCAAATTATAATAGTATAAACGACAGACTGAGCCATTTCTTCAAACGAATTGGAATATTGATCTGTTTTGTACATAACATAGTCTTTTTCAAAACACAATACATATGACAACAATTAAAGGTCCTGCTATCTTTCTCGCACAGTTTATCGGCGATGAAGCTCCATTTAACTCCTTGGACTCAATCTGCCAGTGGGCTGCAGAGCTTGGCTATAAGGGAATACAACTACCAACCTTAGATGCCCGTTTTATCGATCTAGAAAAAGCAGCGCTCGATAAAAGCTATGCACTTGATCTAAAAGCTAAAGTACAATCTTTTGGATTGGAGATCACCGAACTTTCAACCCATCTCCAAGGGCAATTAGTGGCTGTAAATCCAAGTTTCGATGATCTATTTGATGCCTTTGCGCCACAGCATTTACATGGTAATCCTCAAGCACGACAACAGTGGGCGATCCAGCAATTAAAATATGCCGTACAAGCTTCCCACAACCTCGGACTTAAAGCGCTAGCAACCTTTAGTGGAGCTTTTCTATGGCCATTTATATACCCTTGGCCACAAAGACCAGCTAATCTGATCGAAACAGGTTTTGCTGAACTTGCAAAATTATGGTTACCAATTCTCGATGAATGTGACTTGTACGATGTCGACCTATGTTATGAATTACACCCCGGAGAAGATCTCCATGACGGTGCTACTTTTGACTTATTTCTCGAAAATGTAAATTACCACAAGCGGGCAAACATTCTCTATGATCCCTCCCATTTTGTCCTTCAATGTCTTGACTACCTTCAATTCATCGACATTTACCATGAGCGAATTAAAATGTTTCATGTTAAAGATGCTGAGTTCAATCGTTCTGGTCGTCAGGGCGTCTATGGTGGCTTCCAAAGCTGGCAGTCAAGAGCCGGTCGTTTCAGATCAATTGGTGATGGACAAGTGGATTTCAAAGCCATATTTACCAAACTCACACAATATGATTATCAAGGCTGGGCAGTACTGGAATGGGAATGTGCATTCAAAAATGCTGAAGATGGTGCACGGGAAGGCGCGCTGCATATTAAAGACTATATTATCCGTGTTACTGATAAGGCATTCGATAATTTTGCTGCCGTCGAAACCAATGATAGCCTTAACCGTAAACTATTGGGTTTGTAATTACAAAAGATATCGTCATTAAAAAATCAACTTTATGCGCAATACAAAACTAAAAATGGGCATGGTCGGCGGTGGAAAAAATGCATTCATAGGGGCGGTACATCGTATGGCTGCTGGAATTGACGGTCAGATTGAATTATGTTGCGGAGCACTGAGCGCTGATCCCCTTGTCGCAAGAGAATCCGCCGCGCTTTTAGGGCTTCCGAAGGAAAGGAGCTATGGAAGTTACCAGGAAATGATTGTCGAGGAAAGTAAACGTTCGGCGGATGACCGCATGAACTTTGTCAGCATAGTCACGCCAAATTTTGCTCATTTTGAACCAGCAATGATGGCTCTGGAACATGGCTTCCATGTCGTGCTTGAAAAGCCGATGACTCTGACAACAGAACAGGCCGAATTGCTCCAACAAAAAGTAGCTGAAACAGGATTAATACTCTGTGTTACATACACCTACTCTGCCTATCCGATGGTAAAACAAGCTCGTCATCTTGTCAAAGAGGGCCAATTAGGTTCGATTAGAAAGATTATGGTCGAGTATCCGCAGGGTTGGCTCAGTAAGATGATCGAAAATGGTCTTTCTCTGGCCTTTTGGCGTACAGATCCCGAAAAGAGTGGAAAAAGTGGTTGTATGGGCGATATTGGAACACATGCTGCCCACCTCGCAGAATATATTTCAGGTTTAAAAATCACTAAAATGTGTGCCGACCTTCAAACATTTGTGACCGGAAGAAAACTTGAAGATGACGGCAACATATTACTTGGATTTGAAAATGGAGCCACAGGCGTACTATCGGCATCTCAAGTTGCTGCAGGTGAAGAAAATGCGTTAAAAATTAGAGTATATGGTGAACTTGGAGGATTGGAATGGAACCAGCAGGAGGCAAATACACTCATCTTTAAACAGCTCGATGCGCCGACCCAGCTATTTCGTGCAGGTCAACAATACCTTTCACCAATCGCCAAACATAACATCCGTCTACCGGCCGGTCACCCCGAAGGATATATAGAAGCATTTGCCAATATTTATAGAAATTTTGCAGCCACGCTATTGACATCTATGCAAGGTATAGAGCCGCGAGAAGAAGATACTGATTTTCCTACCGTAGCTGATGGTCTGCGTGGCATGAAGTTCCTAGAAACTGTGATTGCCTCGGGAAAATCAACACAAAAATGGACCGATTTTATTCGTTAGATATATACTTACCATAAGTGGCCAATGTCATTTGCTATATGAACAAACGACATTGGCTGCACACTTTAATTTTTCTGTATTGACTGAGACATCTGGTTCAAATATCCCTCATAGTTTGAATAAGGTTCCTTGATCCTACCATTTGGTTTCAGATAAAGAAATCCTTCCTGATTATCCAAAATGACATTAAAATGGTTCAGAATCTGATTTCCGAATAAACTTGGTCTACCATTAGGCTTGGCCGGATCAGCGGCATTCGTCACAATATCTTTAAATTCAACACCAGCTATTGAAGCATTCAAACGGATAATCTTCCGGTTACTGATCATGGTAAGTGGCTCTAGATCGTCCCAATTGTGACCTATACTGGTAAAATCTTCACCTAACAACATCGTGCCATCACGGCCTGTATCAAAAAGGAACCAAAAATCAAATTGTCGTTGATTATGTCTAAAAGCAGCTTTAAACTTTGGTCGATTTTGTTCGTAAAATATCGGAAGCTTTGTATACTCCTTTGCTTTGGTGGGGAGATCGCGATGAATTACCAATTCCATTTTGTCATAATCGATTTCAATAATGTGATTTCGAAAGAAACTGTTACCTATAATAAGATCTTCAAAGGACTTCATATTACCGACCTCTGTCATTGACACATTTTTCCAGACCATAGACCCAATACGCAATTGATTACCTAGGCTTGTCCGCTCGCTATTGACCCCGTCGGTATTCGAAACTGTCGTAAACGATGAAAATGATAAATCCAGCTGCTTTGAGTTATTTCTATTGACAACACCTGTTCCTGCTCCTAAATCAAACTGTATCGCGACATTTTTCTTGTTAATTGTTCCATTCAGGAAAATCCTTGAGCCAATAAGACGAAAAGGTATTGGCATAGGAAACGGATCATTTTGATCCAATACAGGTAGATCAGGTGGTAGTTGAGCATTTATACGAATGTGACAAGAATCCGTCCCATTCAATAGTACTATAAAATCATACATCGCTCCGGGTTTAGTCATAACAGTTAATTCCTCCTGATCTGTTTTAAAAACGACTGTGCTTTCTTTCGTTGGAATATTCACGAAATAGACATCAGGGTTTGCTTTAGGATCTAATTTCCAGTCGACATGGCAATAGGTGCCGTCTTTAATACGGACTTTCTCAGATGAAGCTTTGATCAAAGGTATCCTATTTTGTGGAAAGACGTTCGTCATCGTAAAAAGAGAAAGAAAAATAACAAAGGTAGCCAAGGCCATATGGCTTTTCCTTTTTTGATAGTGTGTTTTCATAATTTTGTATTTTTTTTCAAGATCAAAGAAAAAAAATACCAGACGAAGAGTACACTTTTGCATCCCGACAATATCCCGACAGCTACCCGACAATTGTATAACAATCGCTATAAAATACTAATATCGGGCAAAATCCGTGCATTCTCACCTTTATTTAATCCGATCGCATTTCGCAGTATAACGATAATATTCATAAGAATCCAACATAGCGGAATAAGCAATTTCACATTGCTTTTAACACCTAGCCAATCGTTGAGCATAAAAATAACAAGCATCAGTAACACCGCGATTAAGGTAGATACGATTTGTATTGAGATTAACTGACGAACCTTATACGAATGCTGTTTTTTTAACAGCATGATTGCAATGGGCACCAAAACATTTAATGGAGGCAATATAGAAAAGGGTAAGGAAGAAAGATTGATAATCTTGATCCATGTGAGATTTTCGGATTCAGCAGGCATATCATATGCAGAAAACTCCGATTCGTCCACATGCAATGCCTGTGCAAGTGCACGAAGGGTGTAGCCCTTTGGTGGCTGCCCCGCTTCAATCCGCTGAATTGTTCTTACTGAAATACTTGATTTTTGTGCTAGTTCCTCTTGGGTTAAATTGAGTTTCTCACGTAATGATTGTAATTTATTCATAAACAATAGATCGATCTTACGACCAAATTTACAGAATTTGGCCGTAAAAATTCATCAAATCGAACGTTTATGGTTCCTTGGGAAAGTTAGCATCCTCTTCGGTAACCGTCTGCTCTTCAAGCGTTAAAGGAGCTGGAGGTATTTCGGTTACATTACGCTCAATTTCCTGCGTTTCAACGTGCACGGCATATTGCGAGGGTTCAATAGGGATTCCCATTACAGTGGCATACTCCCTTGTGTAGATTGCACCAAAATATAAAATGGCTGCTGTGTAATAGACCCAGAGAAGGATCAGCACAAATGAACCTGCCGCTCCATACGTATCTTGGGTTGCTGAATGCTCCAGGTAGACTCCAATTAAATAACGTCCCAATACAAATAAAATTGAAGTAAATAAGGCGCCCGCACGTACTGTCCGCCAATGTATATTGACATCCGGAAGCGCTTTAAATATGACACTAAATAACAAGAATATAATTCCGAAGGACAATGCAAAGTTAATCCCATCCATTAACATCACCGTTATGTCCGGGAAATAATGCTGTAGCTGATCTGTCAATGCTAATATTACACCATTTACAATCAATGTAACAACTAACAAGAACCCCAATCCAATTACCAAAGATGAAGACAATAATCTATCCTGTATCAATTTTAACCAGCCTTTTTTCGGCTTCGCCCTTACATGCCAAATCTTATTGATCGAATTCTGTATATCCCCAAAAACAGTCGTTGCTCCTAAAATCAATGTAATACCACTGACAAGCAATGCCAGGTTTGATTTTCCAGAAAGTTGCAAATTCTGAATAACCTCTTGAATCTGTCTTGCGGCACTGCTTCCCACCAATCCACGGAGTTCCAAGAATACTTTCCCTTCAATTGCATCCTCACCATAAAAAATTCCGGCTAAGGCAATCATTAAAACCAATATTGGACCAATAGAGAAAACAGTATAATAGGATAATGAAGCACTATACTTCATCGAATCCTCATTCAAAAATCCCGAGACCGTACTTTTTAAAATTCGCCAATAGGTTTTCACCTTACTTCTACTTTTAGTTCGTTTATCCATGTTCTTGTACTTTGTACTCAAGAACAAAACCATTGAGAAGCGAAGAAAGTTTGTAATTAGTATGTTTTAATGCGAGTAGTCCGCTATAGTTCCCTGGAGAACCAAGCGATTGTGGTCTACAACTTTCAGACTCAGCGTAATATCTGAAGCGATGGTTTTCAATAATAGAATCGGTGATATTTTAGCTTCATTTGGCCAATCTACCAAATGAACTGCAACATGGGATAGCTCAGCTGTCTTATTGTAGGCCACATTAAGTTTATCAATATCCTTTGACGTGGTCAGCAAACTAAACTCCTTATCTTGTTTTTGAAACCATTGATAAAATAATTTACTGGGGAGGAACCTGCGCATGTCGTTATCTCCACGCATGGCTAATCTTACTTCTGGAACTTTCGTTTCGTAGGGTGTTTTCTCTTCGATCGTTTCGAAATTTTCGTCAACCGCATAATTAATAATGGTATCTGTTTGAATGACCTTGTTTTTCAAAATTTCAATATCGACGTAATTTCCATCCAAATGTGCTATAATAGAATCAGCGGCTATAGGAAGTTCGCTAACTAATTGCTTTAGCTGATTTTTAAGTTGACTATTGGGGATATTGATCCAAGCTTTACCAATGTATTTTGAGGAAACGAGTTCTCTAACAAGATATTCCTTCGGAAAGCTCCAATCTGTTGAGAAAAACTCACCAGACACATCGAGATGGTCTCCTTTCAAATCAAGCTCGATAAAATTATCCGTTGAAATATCACTATAACGCAGTGATTTACCTGTCAATGTACTTGGACGGTTGATAAATTGTTCGATGGTAACCCGGTCATCTTTTGATTGAATTAACTGCAGCATTTCTTCTTTCTTTGTATCAAGATCAAAGCCTAGACTTAGCAGCAGGTCATCCCCTTTCCAGATAAATGCGATTTTGCTCGGTTGATGATAGGCATAGCTCACATCAGGGGCTAGATTACTTTCCACTGCACCAACCTGTATCACATCTTTTAGAAAGGTCAAAAATTGTTGCTTATCCTTTAGCTGAAAAAAAGCATAAAAGTTTTTGGGGTGGGGCTCCAAAGCAAAAAGAAATACATTCGCTTTGATATCAATTCCATTGTCTTTGAGTTTACTTAGTTTTTGACCAAAATCTTGCCCCTCTTTCGGCGCTGACTGCCATTTATTAAAAAACTGATTCAAAAGAATATCATCTAATGATACGGTCAACAAAGCCTTACTTCTTTTATGGACCAATGATTTGTAGGATTCTTGCTGTCGTAGTATGTAACCGCCCCAGGCAACGATCGCCAAAAGTACGAGGACAGCTATCGTCCAAAGTATTATTTTTTTAATCATATCAATTGAATCAGTAATTTTTGGTTGTTTATCTCCTAAAAGCTCCTCTGAAAGGTCCCTCAAGCTGAAAAAGTTATATTTCGCAGTATTAGGCGCTCTAAGAAAAACCTAGATTTGAAATTTTGTTCTGAAACAGATTCTATTTAAAATAGACCGATGAATCTTAAAATAGATCAATGAATCGAAGACCGAAACAATGTCTTCTCTTGAAATAGCGCAAAATACTAGTTTTCAACAATGCACTTGATACCTTCTATTTTAAATCAATAATAGCAAAAGTATCAAATGCCTGGAGATCTTTTCATCCCTGAAATCAGGGAATTGGGGAATTTAATTAGGTTTCCCGAATTAATCCGTATTCAATAGCCGATTTTACTGCAGCAGTAACACTTTTGGTTTGAAATTTCTCCATTAGATTCTTGCGATGGCTTTCTACCGTATGTGAACTGATAAACAATGAATCTGCAATTTGGTTTGTTGTCATTCCTTGCGCTACGAAAGTAAGCACTTCTTTCTCACGACGTGTCAATTTTGGTACTTGCTTAAGCCCCATTTCCACCTTCTTGTTCAAGATAGCCTGAGTTTTTTCACAGAGATATCTTCTTCCAACAAGAACAGCGGAAATGGCAGCAAGTATTTCATCACCATTTGCATTTTTCTGTAAATAGGCATTGGCACCCTCATTTAAAATGCTGTTGATCACTGCAAATTCATTGTGGACACTAAACGCAATAATTTTTAAATCCTTATTGCTTTCCTTCAGACCTTTAACCAAATCGATACCGTTAGCATCCGGTAGATTGATATCGAGCAGCAATACCAATGGCATATCAGTGGCAATACGATGGAACAGTTCAGTTGCACTGGAATACATACCCACTACTTCAAAATCCTCATGCGCATTTATAATGTTTTTCAATCCCTCAAGTAGCAAAGGGTGATCGTCTGTAATCGCTATTTTTATCATTTTTCCAAAAAGTTAAATCATGGGTAATTCCAATTCAATGGTTGTACCCGCTCCATTCTCCGACATAACCTTCATTTCCCCGTTTAGAAACGAAAGTCTTGATCGCACATTATGCATTCCTGCAGAATGCTGCAAATCGACACTTTCCATATCAAAACCCTTGCCATCATCTTCAATTGTAATGTGTAAACGTTTATTATGTGAAGAAAGCTGTATTAAAATGTTGGTCGCATTAGCGTGCTTCAACGCGTTATTCACCAATTCTTGAATAATTCTATACAAAGAAATCTCCTGTTCCGTACTTAGGGTTGATTCAAATTGTAAAAATTCACATTCAACTTGACATGTAGATTGACTCATTCGGCTTGCATAGTCTCTTAAAGTTTCTTTCAAACCATATTTTACGATTAAATCTGGCATAAGATTATGCGCAAGCCGGCGAAGTTCATCGACAGCCCCGTCCAGCAAATCAATGCTTCGATCGATTCCTACTTTCATGGTTTCTTGCTCCAAAGCATTTTTATTGATGGCTGATAATCCCAATTTGGTACTTGACAGTAAACCTCCCAATCCATCATGAAGGTCGCGAGCAAGACGGGTACGCTCTTTCTCTTCCCCAGCCAACATCACAGTCAGGTTTTTAATGGCATGTTGTTGATTATTCTTTTCTATCTCAAGCTCATGCAAATGTTCCTTTTGCTTCAATGCCTTTGAACGCTGCCAGTAGGCGTAAAATAATAATACGATCACAATCAAACAACTGATAAATAACCAGATATAGATCGAATTCATCCGTGACTTGAAAGCAATCTGTTTTTTGGAAACATCAAGCTCCTGTAAGCGTTGTTCATTTTCCAGTCGGCTTAATTGCAGATCCTGCTCCTTCTTATCCCGTTCGAGCTGCAATACTTTAAGTTGCTGGGTTCGATTCAGTTCATTTAACTTCAAATTCTCCACCAGTTGATGCTGCCTATCATTCAAGGCTTTCATCAACTTGATCTGCTGTTCCTTTTTCTCCCCTTCCAATCGAAGCCGCATTAACTTTTGGTTTTGCAGTTCACGCTCATACTTCAGCTCCAGCTGCTTTGTCTTATCGAGTTTATCCGAATTAAATGCTTTTTCAAATACATCTATGTAGCTTTTTTGATAATTGAAAGCCTCTTCATATTTACCTTCCTCAACACTTACTTCGGCCAGTCTGCTAAACAGGCTTAGCCCCACTTGATAATCGTAATGGGCCTCTCTTTGAAGATTGTACAGTGCCTGCTGCAGATATTTTTTCCCTTCCTCACGATGCCCCACTTTGAAAGACTCGTCAGCGAGGATACCATAAGCAGGTATTGTAATGGCATATTGCTCCGTTTCAGCAGCAATATCTAAAGCCTGTCTGGCGTAGGATATCGCTTTCTTACCGCCATTATCAGGATAAAACTCATGGTACAGATTCGCCAGATTAACCGAAACATACGCTAGATCAGTCGGATTAACCAAATGCTTCTCATTCTTATTGATCAAATTATAAGCCTCAAGATAGTGTTGTTCAGCTTTCCTCAATAAATCACGATCTGCATTATTCGATCTATACTCCTCTTCAAATAGATAACCAGCCTGCATGTAGGCGTCAAATAGGCTATTGACATTCTTCCCTTCTTTAGCCGTTTCTAACAAAAGAGAAGTATACTTTTCTTGAAAATCAAAATTGCGTTGGTTTGCATATATTGCTGTCAGTTCCTTATAAACGGCTAGTTTTCGAGCGATATTTGCGTCAGTCTGTGAAGCTTTCTCTAAAAATGAAATTGCTTTATGAAATTGGGAAACGGCTTCATCCTCCTTATTCTGCCTTGTCATAACCCATCCATCACAATAATACACATAACCTTTAATTCCATTATCCCGGACAATCGGTAGCACAGATTTAGCATGTTCTAAATAATACCGTGATTTTTCATATGCATGATCGTTAAAGCTGTTCATGGCTGCAATACAATTCAAATAAGCATAATATTGCTTGTCAGGATAATTTCTGGCCAGCTGAATATTATCATTAAGCAGTTGACTGGCCAGTACTTTTTCATTATTAAAATATAAGCCCTGCGCATATTTTCCAGTCAATACAAACCGCTCCTTGCTTCCTAAAGGAAGACTGTAATATGATTTCTTTAACTCTTGCAGCTGTTCTTGGGCAAGAATAGCACTACAAAAGCACAAAAAAACAAAAAATATTAGTATCGATTTCCAAAAAGTTCGAACATGCCCCATAAAATCAAATCTTCCGTCTAGCTATGTGAATTGGCCAAACTTAGATAAATTTACCCTTATACGCAATTCATTCTCTCGAAAACAACTTAACTTCTCGCTGTTATTGACCTAATTAACCGAACCTTACCAAACAAAAAATTGTACCTTTGTAACAATGAAGTACATCTATCTTTTTCTTGCCATAGCCGCTGAGATATTTGCAACCACTTTTCTAAAGAAGTCTGCAGGTTTTACCCTTATAAAACCTACCCTTATCTGTATTGTAGGTTATATTATTGCCTTCTATTTTTTAAGTATCACACTTAAATACCTCCCCGTCGGAATATCCTATGCAATTTGGTCTGGGGTTGGTATTGTAGCCATTACGCTGATTGGTATGTTCTTATTCAAACAGATCCCCGATACAGCAGCCATTATCGGCATGGTCTTGATTGTCGTTGGAGTCATTATTATTAATCTCTTTTCAAAAATGGGCGCACATTAGCTGATCTAAGATCTAAATTTGTACTTTTGTAACTTACATAAATAAAAGGATACGTGTCGTTAGAGAAACTAAAACTTAGCAAAAGATTGACTGCTACGATGACCGAACTCGGTTACCTAGCTCCAAAGGAAATTCAAAGTAGATGCATTTCCAGAATTCTTGGTGGACAGGATGTAATTGCCATCGCTCCGGAAGGTGCTGGCAAAACCACAACTTATGTCTTATCTACCTTGATGAAGTTGAAATTCACAACAGATGAAGCTCCGAAGTTTTTGATCTTGGCGCCTAATGAAGAACGTATCGGCGAAATTGTTGAGAGATTCTACCAATTAAGCAAAAATAAAGGTCTTCGCATCATTGGATTACGGGCTTCAGGTAGCATGGAAGAAGAAATCGAAGAACTGGTTGATGGAAAAGATATTGTTGTAGCTACTCCAAATCGTGCAAGAGCGATCTATCTTAAATTGGCCTTGAATCTCAACCGTATTCAGACACTAATTATTGATGATGCTGAAGAGATTATCAAACAAGGAATGCAAAATACAGTAAGGGAATTAGCCGAAAGCTGTGGAAAGGTACAACATTTGGTTTTCAGTACTGTTGAACACCAAAAACTTTATGACATGATCGACAATTTCATGAATGAAAATTGTGCCTCAGTCGAAATAGATGAACTTGAAAATGACACTGTCGACACCCTGGATCTATTATTATATCATGTTCCCAATTTCACAACAAAGATCAATTTATTAAATCTTCTGTTGCAGGATAAAGAAGTATTTCAAAAAGTAATCGTCTTTGTAAACTCGAAACTTACTGCCCAAAAGTTGGCCAGCAGTTTGTTCAGTAGCAATAAAGAAGAAATTGCTATCCTCAATCCATTGTTCTACGATGATTTTGGCTACGAGACCATGGAAGATTTCAAGGAAAATAATCAATCTCGTGTCTTGATTATTTCACGGGAAAATACAAACGATGTGGACCTTTCCGCTATTCCATTCATTTTTCAATTTGAGTTACCGAATGAAAAGGAGGAATTCTTAAATCATCTTGTTAAAAATGACGATAATGAAGAATCAGTCGTGTTGACTTTCACAACAGATCTGGAATTACCAATGGTCAAAAAAATAGAACAGGCCGTCGGTAAAAGAATGGATGTTTTGGAATTGCCTGAGGACCTTGCAATCTATAATCCCATCGCCGACAAAAAGAAAAAGTCGAGCAAGGAGGAAGATAAAGAAGATCTTTCCCGTGGCGGTGCTTTTCACCAAAAGAAAGAAAGCAATGCCAAAACCTTTAATTATGGGGGTGGTGAAAAGGCAAAAATGACGATGAAAATGAAAAAGAAATAAAAATAGAAAAGGGAAGTTTTAAGCTTCCCTTTTCTATTTTTATTTCTTGTGCTGACGGATGTATGCTAATCCAATAAATCTGTTTCATATACGATACACTATTATTGATTCAGTGAATTCCGAACGCCCATATCCAGAGCGTCTCCGTTAACAATAGCCTACTTTAGAATTTTTTTCAATAATTTAATATACGCATTTGCGATTCTTTCCATACCTTGATCATTTGGATGAGCATAGTCTACAGTCGAATTCAGATCCAGATTAAGCTCTTGGCTCGACAATAAGAAAAGCTGGCGAACCCCTTTCGATTGTAATTTTTCAAACGCAGCTTTCAGTACACGGCTACTTTGCTGATACTCTGCATTTTTATCTTCATTAAAGACTTCTGCTATACTTCCCGAACTATGCTGGGTCAAAATGATAGGCGTTGCGGGATGTTCTTTTCTTAAAAATGTCACCGCATGGACCAACAAAGAATCCAATTGTGTCTCTGTTAACGATTTCGAAATAGCCAGATTGGGAATACAATCGAGAATATAGCAGGCGGCATCTTCTTGGTTCATCATATTTAAAATAGGCTGTTCAAGTCGACCATTTCCAGAGAAACATAAATTGATCACTTCGTTATTAAATGCCCTTCCTACCTGACTGGTCCAAGCCAAACCAGGACGGCTTGTACAGGCCCCCTGTCCGATCGAGGTTCCATAGACAACAATGGGCTTTGCTGCTGTGGTATGAGTATACGTTAATTTAGCCGTATTTGGCACACCAATCTTTAACCACTTAACAGTATTGTAGAGCGGAAGATATAAGCGATAATTAAATTTTTCATTGCGCCCAATATTCTTCCACGTATAAGAAATAGTATCCGAAAAATCATAACTGCCATAAGCCCACTTCCATTCTTTCTTTACCGTATCATAAGCATAAAGATCCAGCCCACTAACACCTGTTGTTGGCATATGGGGCATATTTAAGCCTCCGGCAACTTGGTATTGAACTGTAATCTCAGGCGAAGAAGTTTGAAAGTCAATATAGAATCCTGCGCTATTCTTACCTAGCTCCCATACTGGTTTACGTACCTGACTTTCCAATTCATCGGGAAGTCTGTTGAAGGCCGAAAGCTTCTGATTCTCCAGCCTACCTTCCACATGCTTATCTTCTAGTGGAGAAAACCAACTATAACTCTCCTGCGCTTTGATGGCAGAAAAAGACAACAACAAAAACGCTGTCAATGCAACTTTTGAGAACATACAATAATTTAGCTTTAAGTTTGGTGTAATTGATTATAAAAAAGGAGCCTATTGGCTCCTTTCTATTGCGATTTATTTATTATACTATAAAATAGCTTGTCTAACTCGGACCAGTTTTTCCATCAAGCCTTCAAGTAAATCCAAATGTAACATATTGGCGCCATCAGACTTCGCATTTGCCGGATCAGGATGTGTTTCTATAAACAGGCCGTCGGCTCCCACCGCTATTGCAGCTTTGGCTATTGTTTCAATTAATGCTGGTTTCCCTCCTGTTACGCCAGAAGTTTGATTCGGTTGTTGTAAGGAATGTGTACAGTCCATTATCGTGGGCACGTTAAAAGAACGCATTTCGGGAATCCCGCGATAATCTACAATGAGATCCTGATAGCCGAACGTATTACCGCGATCAGTTAAAAAAACCTTCTCATTTCCAGATTCCACGATCTTATCCACTGCAAATTTCATAGATCCAGCACTCAAAAACTGACCTTTCTTTACATTGACCACCTTGTTCGTTTTTGCTGCTGCAACTAATAAATCAGTCTGTCTGCACAAAAATGCTGGAATTTGAAGAACGTCAACGTATGCGGCTGCCATTTCCGCCTCATGGCTCTCATGGATATCCGTCACCGTCGGTACACCAAAAGTTTTCCCAACTTTCTCTAAAATCTTCAACGCTTTCTCATCACCTATTCCCATAAATGAATCTAGGCGCGATCTATTGGCCTTGCGGTAGGATCCTTTGAAAATGTACGGAATATTTAGTTTATCTGTAATTGTAACAATCTTTTCAGCAATACGCAAAGCGATTTCTTCTCCTTCAATTGCACATGGCCCCGCCATTAAAAAGAAATTCTGCGATGTCCCATTCTTGATTTCGGGAATGTATTTGTTAATCATATAATTATAAAAAATTAATTGCCGAGTTCTGATAAAAATTTGATTCGCATCAATTGGAGATCCTCATAGCTATAATCATCTCCACCTAATTCTTTAAGCGCATCATTAATTGAATCAGTCTCTGCTGTCTTAAAATAGTCATATACCTCATCTTGACGATCCTCATCTATGACCTCATCAATAAAGTAATTGATATTGATTTTCGTTCCTGCGTTTACGATCGTCTCAATTTCTTTCAATATTTCTTCATAAGTTATCCCCTTAGCTGAGGCAATATCATCTAATGCAATTTTACGATCGATATTTTGAATAATAGACACTTTTAATGCCGATTTATTAGCTGTACTCTTAATGACAAGATCCACAGGTCTATCAATTTCATTCTCCTCAACATAGTCTTTGATCAAGGCAATAAATGGAGCACCAAATTTAATCGCTTTACCATTCCCTACCCCCTGAATCTGTTTCAACTCATCGATAGCAATTGGATAATGTGTACACATTTCTTCCAGCGAAGGATCTTGAAAGATAACAAACGGCGGCAGGGACTTGCCCTTTGCAATTTTCTTACGTAAATCTTTAAGCATACCCAACAAGACGGTATCTAAGGCCCCTGTACCCTGGCCTGTATCTTCCGAACTTGTATTATCCCCCCCTTCAATTGGACGATTCAAAACAAATTTTAGTTGATAAGGATTATCCAGATAATGACGACCAATAGCTGTCAATTTTAAAAGGCCATAATGATCAATATCTTTTTCGATAAAGTTATCAAGCACTGCCTGCCTAAGTAAGGATTTCCAATAAATAACACCTTTATCTTTGCCCTTTCCGAAAAGACGATGTTCATCATGTTTATAGGCGGATACGGGTTGGTTGTTTTGGCCGATCATGACGTTAATCACGTGATGATCATCAAATTTTTCACCCTGTTCTTGAATAAAGCCCAATACATCTTTTAAAGCGTCTTCGGCCTCAAAATATTCTTTTTCCGAACGACAATTATCACACATATTATTACAGCCCTGCTCGTCAAAATTTTCTCCAAAATAATGAAGAATCTGTTTACGGCGACATACTGCAGACTCCGAATAATCAATAACCTCTTTTAAGATCTGTGTGCCAATCTCACGTTCAGCCACAGGTTTATCTTTCATAAACTTGGTCAGTTTTTCAACATCTTTTTCCGAATAAAAAGCCAAGCAATAACCATCGCCCCCATCACGTCCAGCACGTCCAGTTTCCTGATAATATCCCTCCATGGATTTAGGAATATCGTGGTGAATCACATAACGAACATCAGGTTTATCTATTCCCATACCAAAAGCAATGGTAGCCACAATCACTTCGACATCCTCCATCAAAAATTTATCCTGTGTATCTGCTCTTGTTTTGGCGTCTAAACCCGCGTGGTAAGGTAAAGCTTTGATGCCATTTAGGTTCAAAACCTCACTGATTTCTTCTACCTTTTTACGGCTCAAACAATAGACAATGCCCGTCTTACCCGATTTGGTTTTGATAAAACGTACAATTTCTTTTACGACATCTTTTTTAGGTCTTACCTCGTAATATAAGTTGCTACGATTAAATGATGACTTAAATAAAACAGCATCAGTCATCTGCAAATTTTTACGAATATCAGACTGTACTTTAGGTGTTGCTGTCGCTGTAAGCGCAATAATAGGAATATTGGCCCCTATTTCATTAATGACCTGGCGTATTTTACGATATTCTGGTCTAAAATCGTGTCCCCATTCGGAAATACAATGCGCTTCGTCAACCGCTACAAATGACACGGTGATTTGGTGTAAAAAGTCCAAATTATCTTGCTTAGCAAGAGATTCCGGAGCGACATACAGCAATTTGGTCTTCCCAGCGATTACATCATCCTTAACCTTTGTAATCTCACTTTTATTCAATGAAGAATTCAAAAAATGAGCGATACTATCTTCGCCACCGAATGCACGAAGCTGATCTACTTGGTTTTTCATTAAAGCAATCAACGGAGAAATAACAATTGCAGTCCCCTCACTCATGAGTGCTGGAAGTTGATAGCAAATTGATTTCCCTCCTCCGGTTGGCATAATTACAAACGTGTCTCTCCGTTGAAGAATACTGTTTATAATTGCCTCCTGATCCCCCTTAAAAGTATCAAAACCAAAAAAATCTTGTAAATTGTCGAAAAGTGATTTTTCTATTTCCATTGCGCCTTGGGCAAAAATAAGATAGATAAATGAAGAAATAATCTTGAAAAATAATCTATTTTTGCAATCTATTCTAATACATAAAAGTAAGAGTATTTTTTGTGAAAAACAACTACGAAATAAAAAATATAGCTATTCAAGCTATTCAAGAAGAAGCCAAGGCAGTAGCTGCTTTAGCTCAATATATTGATGATGATTTTGTTACCGTTGTCGATCGTATTCTTAATTTGCACGGCCGAGTTATTGTAACTGGAATTGGTAAAAGCGCTATTATTGCTCAAAAGATAGTTGCAACGCTCAATTCGACAGGTACACCATCGATTTTTATGCATGCTGCTGATGCTATCCATGGAGATCTTGGTATCATCCAACAAAATGATTTGATTATTGCCATCTCTAAAAGTGGTAATACACCTGAGATTAAAGTACTTGTTCCCTTTTTAAAACAGACAAAGAATGTATTGGTTGCTTTGGTCGGAAATACAGATTCCTACCTCGCTAAAAATGCCGACTATATTTTAAATACCACCATTGAGAAAGAAGCTTGTCCCAACAACCTTGCACCAACTTCAAGTACAACTGCTCAGTTGGCAATGGGTGATGCGCTTGCCGTGGTATTACAAGAGTGCCGTGATTTCACGGATAAAGATTTTGCAAAATACCATCCAGGAGGAGCATTAGGCAAAAAGCTGTACTTAAGAGTCGGCGATCTATCCGATCAGAATGGCAAACCTAGCGTCCCGCAACAAGCCACAGTAAGTGATATCATCATCACCATAACACAGTTTAGACTGGGAGCTGTCGCCGTGTTGGATGATGAAAACATACTTGGCATCATCACAGATGGTGATATCCGTCGTATGCTGGAGAAACACACGGATTTAGCGACAATTACTGCCGCCGATATCATGGGAAAATCACCTAAAATTATCGATAAAGATGAATTGGCCGCCAATGCGCTCCATATTATGCGTGAAAACAATATCACACAACTATTGGTTTCCGACAAAGGAAATTACGCTGGTGTTATCCACATACAGGATCTATTGAAAGAAGGGATAATATAACTGTAATAAAGTTGTTAGATGTACAATAAATTGGCAATAAATATTAAATTTGGCATATCAGTTGTACTATTTTAATCGTAAAGTAATATTTTAGAAGCATGAAAAAGTATATAACAATCTTAGCAGTGATCATTTCCTTTATTGGTTTTTCTTCGATGCAAACAGGACAAGGAGAATTTAAATTCGAAAAAGAAACACATGATTTTGGTAAAATTCCTGCCGGCACGCCCGTTTCGTATAATTTCAAATTTTCTAACACCGGTAGCGAGCCAATTATCATTTCCAACGTGGTGCCTACCTGTGGATGTTCTGTAGCAGAATTTACAAAAACGCCAATCAAACCAGGAGAAAGTGGTACGATTAAAGTGACTTACAATGCTGCAGCAAAAGCGCCATTCACAAAGAGCTTCACGGTGCAGTCGAATACCAAGACTCCTGTAAAAACGCTATACATTAAGGGTATTGTAGAATAACAATTCCCATAGATAAAACGAAAAAAGCCACATTATCATGTGGCTTTTTTCGTTTTATTTTGGTTAGCTTTGCACTACTAATTTTAAAAAAACTATAATGCCAGTAATATCAGAAAAAGGGCTGAATATGCCTGCGTCGCCTATTAGAAAGTTGACGCCATATGCTGATCAAGCAAAAAAAGAAGGTAAAAAGATATATCACCTCAATATCGGACAACCTGATATCCAAACACCTGAAGTGATGCTTAATGCTTTGAAAAATATACAGTTCAAAGTGTGGGCCTACACACCTTCTGAAGGTACAGCCTCTTACCGAAACAAGTTAGCAGAATATTATAATAAGCTAAATTATAATATCGAGCCGACAGATATATTAGTAACAAATGGTGGTTCGGAAGCGATTATGATCGCTATGCAAGCCTGTTTAAATGAAGGCGAAGAGATCATCATTCCAGAGCCATTTTATGCGAATTACAATGGTTTTGCTTGTTCCTCCGATGTGGTAATCAAACCAATCATGTCCTATATTGAAAGTGGATTTGCATTACCTTCCATCGCCGAATTTGAAAAAGTAATTACCGCTACAACCAAAGCAATCTGCATCTGTAATCCAAATAACCCTACAGGTTACCTTTATTCCAGAGAAGAACTCGAAGCTCTTCGTGAACTTTGTCTAAAATATGATCTTTACCTTTTTTCAGATGAGGCTTATCGTGAATTTTGTTACGATGGCAGAGAGTTTATCTCACCAATGCATTTAGAAGGTCTCGAAAATAATGTCGTTATTTTTGATACAGTATCAAAACGTTACTCCGCTTGTGGTGCGCGTATTGGATGTATCATTACCAAAAACAAAGAACTATATCAGACAGCACTGAAATTTGCACAAGCGCGCTTAAGCCCATCCTTAGAAGGACAAATAGCGGGTGAAGCTGCTGTTGATACACCAGACAGTTACTTCGAGGCGGTATCCAAAGAATATACAGCAAGAAGAGATACCCTCGTAAAAGGGCTCAATGCCATTGAAGGAGTTTACTCTCCTAACCCGGGTGGAGCATTTTACGTCGTAGCCAAATTACCAATTGATAATGCAGATAAATTCTGTCAATGGATGTTGGAAGAGTTCTCTTACAATAACGAAACAGTTATGATGGCTCCAGCTACGGGCTTTTATAGTACAGAGGGTGCTGGAGTAAATGAAGTCCGCCTGGCCTATGTACTGAATCAGGATGATCTTAAAAGCGCTTTAGTTTGCTTAGAGAAAGCACTCCAAGTGTATCCGGGACGCACAAATTAACAATAAGATAACAGCACTTAAGAAAGGCGGAACATGCATGTTCCGCCTTTTTCTTTTTTCATGGTTCCTTCCCATAAACCCCTGTTCTATTTCTTTTTAAAAAAAAACAAAACAAAGTTTTGAAGCATCTTGTTCTTCTAATAGTAACAAAAGCGATTTCATATGGATAAATTGAAGAAATTCCAATTGATGGAAAAAATAGCGAGAGAATTAGAAGATGTCAGAAATAGCCAGCAAGCTGTTTTGGAAAAAATAGGCAAAATCGAAGTTGATAACATTGAACTCGGCGATAAAAATATCGAAAAAACAATTCCCGATATCTATCAACGTACAGCAGATAATTCAGATGCTATTAAAGCTCTTCTGGAATCTTTTCAAGATGAGACAGCAGAGTTTGGAGAAAAGAACAATGTTGGAAAATTATTGGAACAACAACAAATTAACAGTATAAAATAATGATATTCCAAACACAAAGAAGGTCGATTAAATAATCGGCCTTCTTTGTGTTTTATAATTGGACTTTTGCAGCCTTAGCTTTCAAATACTCTTCTTCAACAAAATGGAGCTGTTGTTCTGGTGTCAGATTAGAATTATCCAAAACAATCGCGTCTTCCGCTTGTCGTAATGGACTTTCCGCACGGGTACTGTCGATACGGTCACGTGTTGCAAGATTTTCCACGACTTCTTCCAACGTCACATCCTCCCCTTTTTCCGTCAACTCCAAATAACGTCGCGCAGCACGTACTTTAGGATCGGCCGTCATAAAAATCTTCAGATCAGCATCTGGAAAAACAGTAGTACCGATATCACGGCCATCCATAATAATATTTCGTCTGCTACCCAATTTTTGCTGCTGGGCAACCATGGCAACCCGGACAGCTTTAATTGCACTCACATCACTAACTTTATCAGAAATATACATCTGACGGATCTCTTCCGAAATATCCTCATCATTTAGATGGATCTCCGTCTTTATTGCATTTGGGATAAAATCAATATGGATATCTTTTAGTGCGCTTTCGATCGCTTCTTGATCATCCAGCGCTATTTTATGCCGGATAAAATAGAGTGTGACGGCCCTATACATAGCTCCACTGTCAATAAAGGCAAACTTCAGTTTTTTTGCCAAAGCCTTTGCCAGGGTACTCTTGCCGCAGGAGGAAAAACCATCTATGGCGATAATAAAATTGTGATGTCCACTCATTATTCGTTTCCTCCTATGATTACACCGGGACGATTGACCAAAGGAACCTTAGTCAGGTTACCATCCACAATGCTTTCGGGTAAAAAGATATATTTTTTATCGTAAATAATATTATCAATATAAAAACTCAACCAATATTCATTTGTCAACCCGAATACCTGTTCGTCAATCGCTTCAACACGATCGAACGATTTAGCTTCTATATTTCCAATAAAATGACGCAAAGTTGTTGTTGTTACTTGTCGGCCATCCTTTTCGCCATAACCTTTTGAGCTGATCAGCACATTCTGAATGGCAATGTTCTTGTCATTGATAACATAGACAGTCCAATTTTTTGTCTCCACCGTCTCACCTTCCAAAACAACGGCGATCATAATATCTTTGACAATATTTTCAGGCAAATCTGCTTTCATCCTTATTTAGACTTTGTAGTTTTTTTAGCTGGAGCCTTCTTTGCTGTAGCTTTTTTTGCTACAGTTTTCTTTTCTGTTGTTTTTGCTTTGGTCGCTTTTCCTTTCGGAGCATCCGCCTCAGCCCATTTCAGCACATCCGCATACGTGATTTTTTCGATCTCAGTTCCTTTAGGGATTTTCAGATTTTGCTTACCAAAACGAATAAATGGCCCCCAGCGTCCCTGCTCGATTTGAGCATCTGGATTTTCATCAAAAACCCGAATCACTTTCTCGATATCTTTCTGACGTTTGTCTTTGATAATCTGTATCGCCTCTTCTTCTGTTACGTCCAAAGGATCAACACCTTTTGGTAAGGAGTAAAACGATGAATTGTGACGTATATAAGGTCCAAATCGTCCAACCGCGACAGTCATTTCTTTATCTTCAAATAAACCGACTTTTTTCGGTAATTTGAACAATTCCATGGCATCCTCAAAAGTAATGGTTTCGATCATTTGTCCCTTCCGCAAGGAAGCAAAACGAGGTTTTTCTTCATCGTCGGGAGAACCAATCTGTACCAACGGGCCGAACTTACCAATACGAACCGAAACGGGCTTTCCGGAAACAGGATCGACACCGAGCTCACGCTCATTATTCGCACGATCTGCATTTACTAAAGTATCTTCTACTTCAGAATGAAAAGGTCCATAGAAATCATGCAACATTTTTGTCCATTCGGTCAGTCCATGCGCAATATCGTCAAATTCCTTTTCTACGTTGGCCGTAAAATGAAAATCCACAATACCGTTGAAGTGTTCAACCAAAAAGTCATTCACCACAACACCGATATCCGTTGGAAACATTTTTCCTTTTTCGGCACCGGTTATTTCGGTTTTTGTTACCGCTGTTAATTCGGCATCCTTTAATGTCAGTACACGGTAATCGCGCGATTTACCTTCACGCTCTTCCTTTACAACATAACCGCGGTTTTGAATAGTTGAAATCGTAGGGGCGTAAGTTGAAGGACGGCCAATTCCCAATTCCTCCAATTTTTTCACCAAAGCAGCTTCCGTATAACGTGCTGGAGGTCGTGTAAAACGCTCCGTTGCCGACATGTTTTTCAAAGTCAATGGCATACCAATGGCTAACGGTGGAAGAATGGCATTGTCACTATCTTCGTCCATCGCGTTGTCTTGATCGTCATCCAAGGATTCCATGTAAACTTTCAAGAACCCATCAAATTTCATAACCTCTCCCGAAGCATTCAAATCTTCGGTACGGGTTGAGATGTCGATCTTTGCCAATGTACGTTCAAACTCCGCCTCACTCATTTGGGAAGCAATTGCTCTTTTCCAAATGAGCTCATATAATCTTTTTTCGGATGCATCACCATCAATGGTGTGCTCAGAGAAATAAGTAGGACGAATAGCTTCGTGTGCTTCTTGTGCACCCGATGTTTTTGTTTTATATTTTCTGAGCTTATGGTACTGGTTGCCGTAAGCCGATTTGATTTCCTTTTCAGCAGCTTCAATCGCCGTATCACTCAAATTAACAGAATCGGTACGCATATAAGTAATTCGTCCTGATTCATACAGCCTTTGCGCCACCTGCATGGTGCGGGCAACCGAAAATCCAAGCTTTCTACTTGCTTCCTGCTGTAATGTTGATGTGGTAAATGGCGCCGCTGGTGAACGCTTTGCAGGTTTTGTTTCTAGATTTTTTACTGAAAACAGTGCTGCTTTACAATCTTCCAAAAATTTAGTCGCCTCTGCTTCTGTTGCAAAACGCTGCGGAAGTTCGGCTTTAAAACTATCTTTAACTTTTCCCGTATGAAAAAAAGCAACGATCTTAAAAGCCGCTTCAGGTTCAAATTTATTGATTTCACGCTCACGATCTACAATCAGACGAACCGCAACAGACTGCACCCGTCCAGCAGATAAGGAAGGCTTCACCTTTTTCCATAGAACCGGAGATAATTCAAAACCGACTAATCGATCTAGAACTCTTCGCGCTTGTTGTGCATTTACTAAGTTATAATCTATTTTACGCGGATTGTCAATAGCCTTCAGAATAGCTGGCTTCGTAATCTCATGAAACACAATCCTTTTTGTACTTTCATCTTTTAATCCCAAAGTCTCAAATAAGTGCCATGAAATAGCCTCTCCTTCGCGGTCCTCATCGGACGCTAACCAAACGGTTTCTGCAGCTTTAGCCAATTTCTTCAGTTCACTTACAACCGCCTTTTTGTCGGAGGGAACTTCATACTTTTGTTCAAAATTCTTTTCGGTATCAATTGCATCATCGGTTTTCACCAAGTCGCGAATATGTCCATAACTTGACTTGACCAAAAAATCCTTTCCTAAATACCCTTCTATCGTTTTCGCTTTCGCTGGAGACTCAACTATCAATAAATTTTTCGCCATCTAATTTGAGATTTGTGCAAATAAAGGGAATTCTGAAAGGAATGACAATAATTTCTTGCAAAAAAGACAAAAAAAATAGATTTCATGTCAACAATTAAGAAATTTATCCAAGGACAAAGGACCGCGCAACGGAGTTGAGCTCGACACAGAAACGCTGTCAGACCAAGCGAATTTGCCACTCCAACAACTTTGTTTCCGTCTATTTCAGACAAAAACAAATTCATTTAACTTTATTCGGTTTCGAATCAACCTTCATAAAGTTGCAAAATCAAATATTCGAAACAGTTAAAATACGTATAAGTAAAATATATATGTATATTCGCTTATTCAAAAGGGCAATATATAACAACTCCCCTATTTTGTTTAAATATTTTAATAATGAAAAGAAGTCTTCTCAGAATTGCCTTTTGGGGCACGTTATTACCATTTGTATCTTGTTCAGTTATGAAAGATTCAGCAAAATCAAATTCAGGCAATTTCCCTAAACTTAGTCTGGAAGCACATCGCGGCGGCCGCGGCCTATATCCTGAAGAGTCTATCGCTGCCATGAAAAATGCAATAGATCTGGCAAAGGTGACCACACTGGAAATGGATTGCCACATTACCAAAGATCGTAAGGTTGTTGTCTTTCACGACGATTATCTTAACCCAAAATTTGTATTGAAACCCAATGGCTCCGAAATTTCTGACAAGGATAAACCGCTGAGAATTTATGATATGCTTTATAAAGATCTGATTAAATACGATATCGGATCGAAATTTTATAAAGAGTTTCCTGAACAGAAAAAACAGGTTACGCGTATAGCAAAACTATCAGACCTTATTGACAGTACTGAAGCCTACGCAAGTGTAAAAAGGAAAGCGCCGATCTTTTATAATATCGAAGTGAAGAGTAAGGAAGATAAAGATGGTATTTTCCATCCAAGAGTAGAAGAATTTGTGGACCTTATGGTACAGGTAATCACCGATAAGAAAATTGCTTCACGAACCGTCATCCAATCGTTTGACAGTAGAGCTATTAAATATCTGCACAAAGCATATCCTCAAATCAAAGTTTCTTATCTTATTGATGCAAACTATACCAAAAGCGTTGAGCAAACAATTGCAGCTTTGGGCTTTACACCTTTTATTATAAGTCCGCACTATAAAATAGCTACACGCGATTTTATTGCACAGTGCCATAAAGCGGATATCAAGGTTATTCCATGGACAGTCAATACAAAGGACGAGATAGAACAGCTGAAGGCTGTAAAGGTTGATGGAATTATTAGCGATTACCCCAATTTGTTTTAACAAACACCTTGCTTGTTTCGCTTAGAATGAAAAAAATTGAGCTCTAGTTCATCTCAATGCCAGGAGAAACCAAGCCACACCAAAGCAAAGTACCTCGTTAATCACCTCAACTACTTTGCTTTGGTTTTGTTTTTTAATGCTTTGTCAATATATTCCCGTCCCTTTTGAACCAAAAATTCAGAGCGGTGATAATCCCAAAGGTTACAGATATTATAGGGAATATCCACCACCACATCGGGATGGTATAAATCAACAATCATACGGCTCATTTTCCTGCGCATCACATAGTACGAGGCTTGTAGAATATCCAAGGAATTCGAAGTCTTCGGATCCAGTTTTTTGATAACAGAATATTGTTTATCCGGTTTAGATTCCAGATTGACAGCAATGATTAAATTCTCTTTCTTGGTTACATGATTTATGGGCAATGGATTCAGTACACCACCGTCAACGTACACATGGTTCTCCTCCTCTACCGCTGTAAATACAGCTGGAATTGCAATCGAAGCCCGAATGGCATCATACATACTCCCAAAATCCAGCACAACCTCCTTTTCGTAGTTTAGATCTGTCGCAACGGCTTTAAACAAAATTGGAAAAGTCTCTATATTAGCATCGGGGATCACAGATTTCAAGGCATTAAACACCTTGACCCCCTTCATCATTCCTAGTCCCTTCCAGCTAAAATCCATCATATTAAAGACCGATTTCTTCGTCAGGCGCTGCATCCAATCTTCGAGAACATCCATCTTCCCCTGCGCATAAATACCACCGACAAGTGCTCCTATTGAACAACCTACCACCTCATCGATTTCAAAGCCCAGCTCTTCAAGCCGTCGAATAATACCAATATGCACAAGACCTCTTGCACCACCTCCGCCCAGGACAAGGGTAACTTTACGATTCAAAAAAGCTTTCTCCAACATAATTATACAAGTACATGAAACACTTGTTTACATCCAAGCAACAATGTAAACAGATAATCATCGTTATTATATGTATTTTTGATTACAATATACGCAGTAAAAAAAGAAATATGAAAATAGAAATTTGGTCGGACATTATTTGTCCATTTTGTTATATTGGCTTGACAAAGCTTGAATTGGCTCTTCAACAAACCGCAAGTAAGCCAGCCGCTGAAATCATCTGGAAATCGTATCAGCTTAACCCCGACTATCCCGAAGATGCTCCGGCAATGCCAACCTACGATTACCTCGTTCAAACGAAAGGCATGAGCATGGACGATGTTGTTGCAATGACTTCACAGCTCAGTGCGCAGGGAAAAGAGCTGGGTATTGACCTGAATTTTGAAAAAGCAATCGTTGTAAATACAAAAAAAGCTCATCGTCTGATCCATTTTGCCCAGGCGCAGCAAAAAGGCACTCAGATCAAAAAAGCCTTATTTAAGGCTCATTTCACCGATGGTCTCGATGTAAATAACAATGAGGTTCTCGTCACTATCGCAACGCAAGAGCAGCTTTCCGCTCAGGATGTAAAAAACTTATTGGAATCGGATGAATTTGCTTATGATGTTGCACAGGATATCCAAGAAGGTGTCAGCTTAGGACTCCGAGGTGTTCCTTTCTTTGTATTTGACAGAAAATACGCTATCCCCGGAGCACAGCCCATGGAAGTCTTTCACAATACAATAAATGAATGCCTGGCCGGTCAGCCTGCACCTCTTGAACGCAGAGGCGAAGAAGGCCCTTCATGTGATCCTGAAACAGGAAAATGTGAATAAAGAAAGAAAAAATTATTGTTTAATTTTACTATTTTCGCAAGCTTATAACGACAAACAAATTTGGTATAAATGCAGTTAACCAAACTAGAAATTAAAGGATTTAAGAGTTTCGGAGACAAGATCACGATCAACTTCAATGATGGTGTCACAGCGATTGTCGGTCCCAATGGATGCGGAAAGTCCAATGTGGTCGACGCCATACGCTGGGTACTGGGGGAACAAAGTACAAAGATGCTTCGCTCCGATAAAATGGAAAATATTATCTTCAATGGAACGAAAAATAGAAAGCCGGCAAACCTTGCAGAGGTTTCGCTGACCTTCAACAACAACAATAATATTTTACCAACGGAATTCTCTACAGTGACGGTCACCCGTAAGCTGTTTCGCAACGGCGATAGTGAATATCGATTGAATGATGTCAAATGTCGTTTAAAAGATATCACGGATCTGTTCCTGGATACCGGAGTTGGTGCCGACAGTTATTCGATCATCGAATTGAAAATGATTGATGAAATTATCAACAACAAAGATAATTCACGTCGCAACCTCTTTGAAGAAGCATCCGGAATCTCGAAGTATAAAGTTCGTAAAAAACAAACTTTAGCAAAGCTGAGAGATACTGAAGCCGATCTTTCCCGTGTGGATGACTTGCTTTACGAAATCACAAAGAATCTCAAATCATTAGAAAATCAAGCTAAAAAAGCTGAAAAATATACCTCCCTTAAAGCAGAATACCGCCAGAGCAGTATCGATTTGGCTTATTATAGAATTGCTGATTTTTCGACCGAATTAGAAAGACTTCAGACACAAGAATCCAAGGTTCAAAAAGATGCCGTCAATGCACAGCAAAATATTCTGAACGCGGAAACTGAACTCCAAATACTCCGCCAGACAAATTTGGAACAGGAAAAAAACCTTTCGGTACAGCAAAAGACAACACAGGAATTTGTCAATAAAATCCGAGGTTATGAATCGGAAAAGAAGATCAAAAACGAAAAAGTCAAAAATCTTCAAGATAAAGAAAACCGACTGAACCTCGATATCAACAGCGATAAACAACAGCTTAATCATGTCCTCTACACCATTAAACGACTGAATGAGGAATTGTTTGATGAGCAAAATAAACTCGATTCGTTAAAAACAAATCTTGAATCGGATAAAACCGAAGTCGACGAATTGAGAGGACAGCAACAATCTGCAAAGGGAAAGCTCGATATTTTTAATAAGAGCAATGCTGAATTACAGGCAAAAATATACAAATTAGAAAAAGATCTTGCGGTATTCACAATTCAGAAAGAAGCTCTTCTGCAAGAATCTGTTCGCAATAGTGTAGATACAGAAGCAAAAGAAGCCGAATTGCTGCAGTTCAATTCCTCTGTTATGGAATTGGAAGGCCGTGTAGAAGCACAGCAGCTACAGTACGATTCAGCAAACCAGCAGGAAGAAGAGCTCCAAGGACAGATTAATCAGTGCCAGGCAAACCTCGAGGAATTTAAGGCCCAGCTTGCCAAAGATCTCCGCCTGGTAGATGCCAAACAAAACGAATACAACCTCACGAAATCCCTTGTTGATAATTTAGAAGGTTTCCCCGATTCCATTCGCTTCCTCAAGAAAAATGCAGGCTGGAAAAAGCAGCCCCCACTCCTATCAGATGTCCTTTTCTGTCAGGAAGATTACCGTGTGGCTATTGAGAACTACCTAGAGCCTATTATGAACCATTATGTTGTCGAAACACAACAAGATGCCGTTCAGGCTATCCAACTATTGAGCGATGCAGCAAAAGGAAGAGCTAATTTCTTTGTTTTAGATGCCATAGTAGATTCCCCAAGCGCTGCCTCCGCACCAAATGACAATTTGATGTCTGCGTTAGATGTGATTAACGTAGACGAAAAGTACAAGGCTTTATGTACGATGCTGCTCCAGCAAGTCTTCATCCTTAAACATGAAAATGAAAAGGAGCTGGATGAAAAGCTACCTGCTCTAGGACAGGTGATTCTACAAAAAAATGGACGTTATTCGAAACATCATTTAGGCCTTTCGGGTGGTTCAGTGGGATTATTTGAGGGCAAACGTATCGGAAGAGCGAAAAATCTGGAAGTGCTATCCCAAGAGATCAAAACCTTAAATCAGGAAATAGCAAAACTTGAAGATAAAATAACGGCCGAAACAGCTCGTTTGGATGCACTGCGTGGCAATTCACAGAAAGAGTTAATCGATGAGCTGCGCTTTCAGCTCAATAGACTGAATAATGAATTAATTACCGTCAAAACAAAGCAAGAGCAATACCAAGCCTTCATCAATAACTCCCAGGCCCGTAAAAAAGATATTCAGGAGAAAATTGAAGGTATAGAATCGGATTTAAAAATTGCGGAGCCACAGCTTCAGGAGCTCCGTCTGGAAAAAGAACAGAGTATAGCCGAATTATCGACTTTACAAGATCAGTTCCATGAAATATCTGAGGTACTTAACGAAAAATCAACCGCATACAATCAAGAGAATATCGCTTACCATCAACAGTTAAACAAAGTTTCCAATATCACAAAAGATCTCGAATTTAGAGAGACGCAGAAAGATGATCACGAAATCCGTGTGGAGCGAAACAGTGCAGAATTAGTTGAAGTGCAGGAAGCTTTAAGAACAACCATTCCATTTGAAGATGAAGAAGATCAGGATCTTATTGCCATGTATGAGCAGAAGATCGCCCTGGAAGATGGTCTCAAAGAATTGGAAGACGGCTACTATGCAGATAAGCAGAAAATCAATAACCTCGAAGATGCTCTGACACAGCAGCGTCGTTCAAAAGAACAGAGTGACTTTCTTGTTTCAGAGATCAAAGATAAAAAAACGGGTCTTCAGATCGACCTCAATGCCTTGAAAGAACGTCTTTCTGTTGAATTCAACGTTGAACTGAAAGACCTGATTGACCGTGAAGATGTGCCTGAGATCACAGAAGATCAGACGACATTGGCAACCAAATGCAGTAAACTCAAGAAACAGCTTGATGAATTTGGAACGATCAATCTAATGGCAAAAGAGGCTTTTGACGAGATGAATGAACGCTATGATTTCATTAACAAAGAGAAAGCTGATTTAATCGAAGCAAAAGGCTCATTGATGGCAACAATAAAAGAAATTGACGATACCGCTCAAGTTCAGTTTATGTTTACATTCGATGCCGTAAGGAATAACTTCGTCAAGGTATTCCGTTCGCTATTTAACGAAGAAGACAGCTGCGACCTGGTGCTCACAGACCCAAGCAATCCGCTGGATTCAGACATCGACATTATTGCAAGACCAAAAGGGAAAAGACCGCTGTCTATCAATCAGCTTTCGGGTGGTGAAAAGACCTTGACTTCAACAGCCTTGTTATTCTCACTCTATCTTTCTAAACCGGCACCTTTTTGTATATTCGATGAGGTGGACGCTCCGTTGGATGATACTAATATTGATAAATTCAATAATATTATCCGGGATTTTTCCAAGAATTCACAATTTATCGTGGTCTCACACAATAAAAAAACGATAGCAAGTACAGACATCATCTATGGCGTAACCATGGTTGAACAAGGTGTATCCCGTGTAGTTGCAGTAGATCTAAGAGAAGTTGCTTAGTGAGCAACGAAATACACAATAAATAAGACGGACTCAGGGGATCTACACCCGGTCCGTCTTATTTATACAGATCAATTTAATTTCCTCTCGCCTTTAATGAAATTCTTTGCTGCAACATGCTGTGAATTTCCGTAAGCTTATTTCCTGTTGCAGATCAATATAAGGATAGACAGCAGACAGCTGATTCCCCCAAATAAATAGACCGACTGATAACCAAACGAGCCCGCGATCATTCCCGCCAATGGTCCTGCCAGTCCCAGCGACAAATCCACAAACGCAACATAAGCTCCAAGTGCTGTACCACGCATCTGCGGTGCAACTTTTTTTATGGCTAGCACACCCAAAGCCGGGAATACCAGGGAAAACCCTACACCTGTAAGTCCGCAGCCTATTATTGCAAGCATTTTGGATGTGGCAGTCCAGATCAGCGCTTGTCCCAGAACTTCGATAAACAATGATATCAAAGCTATTTTAAGACCGCCAAATCTATCTGGAAATGATGCAAAGAACACTCTGGTCAACACATAACATGTCCCAAAAACCATAAACGCCAATGAAGCCTCCCCCCAATTCATTGCCTTGAAGAACAAGGCAATGAAGGACGCAATACAGCCAAATGCCATGGAAGAGAATGCCAGGCTAAGCCCTTGTCCAGAAATCGCCCCTATCACCTTATAAAACGGTGTACGGATATGGTCTTTATCAATGGCTACAGCTGGCAGTTTTATCGTGGCTAGCCAGCTCATCATTGGCAATAATAACATAAGAAAACAGGCGGAAAGGTCTCCGGATACTCGTCCCAACCAAATACTTAGGGGGGCGCCGATAGCGATACCAGCATACATCGCAATACCGTTCCAGGTCATCACCTTTCCGGACTGCGCCGGTCCAACCAACCCGATGCCCCAAGTAAGCGCTCCTGTGACCAGAAAACTTTCTGCAATACCATGCATTACCCTGGCAAAAAGAAGCAATGCAAGCGCTGTACCGCTGCTAAATTGAAAAAAAACAGCTAAAACATAGGCTGATCCCGCTAGAACAGCTAAAATAGCGCCCGACATCTTGCTCTTCTTAGCACCCTTCGTATCGGTAATTTTACCCGAGTAAGCGCGTGTAAGAAGTGTCGCGAGCGATTGCAAACCAATAACCAAACCAACAATAAAACTGTCGTATCCTAATTTCTCCTCAACAAACTTCGGAAGTAGCCCCAAAGCAATTCCAATAGTCAAATAGACTCCAAATACCGATACAATAATGGGAATTATGGCTTTGTAGAAACCAATTGTTTGTCCTTTTTCTAAAATTACACTCATAAATTTTTTGTTTAACTATATTTCGAGTGCAAATATGCCGCGGATCAAAAAGCTAAACATTGACTCAAGTCAAAAAAAGAGTCTGCAAGTCAAAAAAGGAAGCTGAAAAATAAAAAGCCCAGAGTGGGGAACTCTGAGCTTTCGTTAGCCATATATTAACCTATTTTATGAAAAGTATTTGTAATGAAAACGCCACATTTTTGAATTCATTATAACAAGAATAGTCATTTAACATTTTTTAACGTTTAGAAGAGATTAATATTAAACTCTATTTGAGCGTGGCAAAAACCATAATTTTTCGTGTTCTTGTCAGGGATCCTCCGATCCTGTTCACAAAAAAAGCTCGAAGTGGGGAACTCCGAGCTAACCTAACCAATTATTAACCTAAATTTATGAAAAGTCTAATTTATACAAACAGCCTCTTTCGCTGTTTTGAATATTAAACGTAAACCATAAGCTTATTATTACGCAGCTCTTACGGATTTATGTGAAATTTGACATTTTTTAACAATTCAATAAGTAACTTTAGGAAAACGAACATATAAATAAATATCATATGGCAGAGTACGATTTAAATGAACTTCAGAAGATCCACGAAAACAAAGATGTTTTAAACTATCTGGAACAACATGGCATTCTGGAAATAAAAAAATTCAATGATGTTTACGATTATGAGAAAGAACTTTACGAGCTTCAAGTCAAGCTCTTAAAGCTTCAATATGAAATCATTGAAAAAGGAAAACGGGTCCTTATTATTTTTGAAGGTAGGGACGCTGCGGGTAAAGGTGGTACAATAGGCCGCATAACCCAATATCTAAATCCCAAAAAGGTACGCGTTGTTGCATTGCCCAAACCAACCGAAGAGGAAGCCGGACAATGGTATTTTCAACGATATATCAAACAGCTCCCTAATGCCGGCGAAATTGTGATTTTTGACCGTAGCTGGTATAACAGAGCTGTTGTTGAACCTGTATTTGGATTTTGCTCCAAGGAGCAACATGAGCTGTTTATGAACCAGGTCCCTGAATTTGAGAAGCAGTTAATCGATGATGGCATCATCCTTATCAAATTATTCCTGAACGTCAGCAAAGAAGAGCAAGCCGAAAGGTTAAAAGAGCGAAAAGAAGATATCCTAAAACAATGGAAAATCGGTGTGCTAGACCAGCAGGCACAGGAGAAATGGGATGTATATACGGGCTATATTGAGGATTTATTTAAAAAGACAAGTACAAAAAAATCGCCTTGGCTAGAAATCGCGAAAGATAATAAGAAAAAGGCTCGCCTGGCGTCCTTCAGACTTATTATCAATGCTCTTGTTGGAAGTGAACAGGAAAAAATAGATTCTTTCGTCACAAAACACGATTAAAGGTCTGTCGATTAGGAAAGGTACAATTATAACAAACAGGAGGAAAAGTATTTCCTCCTGTTTGTTATAATGGCAGAACGAATTAGGACACCAGAACTGTAGTTTCTATTTTAGGTCCTGCTGCGTGCACCGAGGGTGGCATCTCATCATTGAATTTTTCAAAATTCGAAATAAACAGCTTCGCCAGGCGTTTTGCCTGCATGTCATAAGCCTCGTCATTGTTCCATAAGCCTCGCGCATCTAAAATTTGTGCAGGAACATGCTCTCCACAGCTCGTTGGATACTCCAGTCCAAAAATATTGTGCTTGTTGAAGTGAGACTCCAGCAGTGAACCATCTATTGCTGCTCGAATTAGCGATCGCGTATAATTTAGCTTAATACGTCTGCCTATTCCGTAAGGACCGGCAATCCAGCCCGTGTTCACTAACCAAACTTTGATATTGCGATTTTGCTCTAGTTTTGAACGCAGCAAAGCCGCATATTTTGAAGGATGAAGCGGCAAAAATGCCTGTCCAAAACAGGTTGAAAATGCTGCTGTAGGCTCCTTTACCCCTACCTCTGTACCCGCGACCTTTGCTGTATAACCACTAACGAAATGATATACTGCCTGATCGATGGTCAACAATGAAATGGGAGGAAGTACACCAAAAGCATCTGCCGTCAGGAAAAAAATATTTTCAGGTTCACGACCAATACCGCTCATTTCGGCATTTTCCATAAAATCTATTGGATAGGATACGCGGGTATTTTCCGTCTTGCTAATATCGTTGTAATCAGGTCGATCAAATTCATCCAAAACAACATTTTCAAGCAGAGACCCAAAACGAATTGCGTGAAAAATCTCAGGCTCTTTGTCCTCCGATAAACCTACACATTTGGCATAGCAGCCACCTTCGAAATTGAATATTCCCTTTTCGCTCCATCCATGCTCGTCATCACCGATCAACTTTCTATTTCTATCAGCTGACAAGGTCGTCTTCCCTGTACCCGAAAGTCCAAAAAACAAAGCAGTCTCCCCTTCTTTCGAAGTATTCGCCGAACAGTGCATAGAAAGCACATTATGCTGAAATGGCAAAATAAAGTTCAATATTGAAAAAATACTCTTTTTAATCTCCCCTGTATAACCGGTCCCTGCAATCAGAACTATCTTTTTTGTAAAATCAATCGCAACAAAATTTTCGTTGATAATGCCATATTGATGCGGCTCTTCGATAAGCAGCGTCGGGGCAGCTAAAATCGACCAAGCAGGCTGAGCATCCAAATTTGGTTCCGGACGCAGAAACAGGTTATTGGCAAATATACTTTGATAAGCTGTCTCCGTAACAACACGCAAATCTATTTGATAAGCTGGATCAGCCCCTGCAGCACAATCTCTTACATAGATGATTTTATCACTTAAGTGAGCAGCTACTTTCGAAAATAGTGCTTCAAAATTAGCCGGAGACATCCGTTGATTGATCTCTCCCCACCAAACGCTATCTTTTGTTAAAGAATCTTCGACCAGAAACCGATCTTTTGGCGATCTCCCAGTAAATTTTCCCGTATCAGCAGCGAGTGCTCCCGTATCAGAAAGTCGACCTTCGTGATTTGCTAAGGCATGTTCGACCAATTCAGAAACAGGCAATTGATAAAATACATTTTTTGTACTATCAATTTTTAAATATTTCAAATCAGGCGCGTTTCCAATGTTACCCTTTTTCATATTTTTTGTTTGTTTTAAAATGTGCCCAAATTTAAAGGCATTTTTCGCTAAAAACAAAACTTAATTACCTAAAAATCAAGCTTATTGTACAAAAAACACAAAAACAAAACACTCATTAACAGCAACTTATAGAGGTAAAAAAAATTAAACTTTTTAGCATATTTTTTTAGCACATCAATTTATCACCATCAAAAAATATCACATATCTTTCGTAAATTGTTCCAAGCTTTACAAATATTAATAAGGTAAAAACAGATCATTAAAAGACATATCATCTGCGAATGAAATTACATGCTATAGAAACGGGATTTTTTAAACTCGATGGCGGTGCAATGTTTGGCGTTGTTCCAAAGAGTATCTGGAACAAAACAAACCCGGCCGACTCAAACAATATGTGTACCTGGGGAAACCGCCTGCTCCTCATCGAGGACAGTAATCGATTAATGCTGGTCGATACAGGACTGGGAGACAAACAGAATGAAAAATTCTTCAGCTATTATTATCTTCACGGCGATGCAACGCTGGATAAATCATTAAAAAATATTGGATTTAACAGAAGCGATATCACCGATGTCATCCTTACACACCTACACTTTGACCATTGCGGCGGCGCTATAGTGCGCGAAGGTGAACAGCTGGTTCCGGCTTTTAAAAATGCTCATTTTTGGAGCAATAGTGACCATTGGTCTTGGGCGACCGATCCTAACCCGCGCGAAAAAGCTTCTTTCTTAAAAGAGAACATTTTACCGATACAGGAGAGCGGACAATTAAAATTTGTCGAAGATCATCAAAATCCTTTTGGAAACAATATCGCTATCCGTTATGCACACGGCCATACAGAAGCTATGATGTTGCCACAGATACAGTATAAAGGCAAAACAATCCTCTATATGGCGGATCTATTGCCTTCGGTGGGACATATTCCCATTCCTTATGTTATGGGTTATGATGTCAGACCCCTCGTGACCATGGAGGAACGCAACAGCTATTGGAATGAGATCGTCGATAATGAATACATCTTATTTTTCGAACACGATCCCATACATGAATGCTGTACACTTCAACGTACTGAAAAAGGTATCCGGGTAAAGGATATTTTCAAACTAGGCGAGATTTAGCTGGTCTTTTTAAAGAAGATCAAATAGGATATGAAAAAGGATAAACAAAAAAGGCTACTTTGAAAGTAGCCTTTTTTTGTTTCATGAATATGTTTAGAATCTAAAGCCCAAAGCCCAATAATTCTCAAAAAACCATATTTGTTGGGATGCTTTATCTACCCCTCTTCTTCCTGTTGTACGAATGTTTGTTAAATCAGTCCAGCCCGTTTTGAAGTTCCCCTGAAGATAGAGTCCTTTATAAAAACGGTAGTGCAAACCAACTTTTGCCGAAGCACCATACCCCGCAATGTTCCAAAAGTGGTTGGCCCCTTCGCCAAAAAGATGCACGTCGGAACGAGGAATCAATAGACCTACATCCACACCAGATTCCATTGTCAGCACCTGTTGACCTTTGCGATTATTGATGATGTCATCATAACGCTCCAGACCTACTGAGGCAAAGTTATAACCATCTGTATGCTCAAATGTCAGCATAGCAGAGTCTACAGTAATCAATTCACCGTTATATTGACCGGCGCGGTTTCCCGTCGGGATACCAGGATTAGAAATCTCTTCACCGATAAAACCCGAAATTTTCACCTGCTGCGGAATATCGACCACATATTTCATATGGTCCCATCCCAATGAAATGGAATAATTATCCTTGATATAATAACCGAAGTGCAGATTAAATTGTGGAATAGTTAACCGGCTTGGATCAAAATACGTCGAACCAAATTTAGTTGGCCTATCACCCGCTTTTACATCATGGAGTATAAAGTCATAATTAGGACCCGTAAAATGAATATCTGATTTCGCGTAAGAAGAGAAGTTGTACCCCCAAAAGAAGAAGAATTTGCCCTTGTTACTTTCTGTTCTCAAATTTTTCGGTTTGAAAATGCTTTTTCCTATCTCAGGATTTTCTTGGGCAAATAAGGCAGAAACACTTAATGCAAGTGCTCCAATCGTTAAAAATATTTTTCTCATATCGGTGCTAAAAACGTTGGGCAAAAGTACCGGCATTCTATTTTATAAGCAAATAAAATCAATGGAAATTGGTAAAATATGACGAAGATCACAGAAATATCATTCGATTTAAAAAACAAACCTTCTTGACTTCTCAAGCACCGAGAGCAGTTAAAGCAAACTAGCAAGTTCTTTCTGTCGAATAACATCAGACACTTTCAAAAAAAAGCTGCTTCCCATTTCCAGGAAAGCAGCTTTTCATTTTATTTCTAAAGAATTATTATCCTTGATTTTTGCGGATGATATTCAAAGCTCCACCGGCTTTAAACCACTCGATTTGTTGCGCATTGTAGGTATGATTCGCCAAAATCTCTTCCGAAGTACCATCAGCATGATGTAACACAAGCGTTAATGGTTTACCTGGAGCAAATTCTGTCAGACCGATAATATCAATGGTATCATTCTCCTGAATCTTGTTATAATCGTCTTTGTTTGCAAACGTTAATCCCAACATACCTTGTTTTTTCAAGTTCGTTTCGTGAATACGGGCAAAAGACTTAACTAAAACAGCACGAACACCCAAATGACGAGGTTCCATCGCAGCATGCTCGCGGGAAGAACCTTCACCGTAGTTTTCATCACCGACTACAATTGAACCAATACCGTGTGCTTTATAGTCCCGCTGTGTTGCAGGAACAGGACCATATTCGCCTGTAAGTTGATTTTTAACGCTATCAGTCTTCTCATTGAAGAAATTCAAGGCGCCAATCAACATGTTATTTGAGATATTATCCAAGTGACCACGGTATTTCAACCAAGGACCAGCCATAGAAATATGGTCAGTAGTACATTTACCTTTCGCCTTAATCAATAGTTTCAACCCTTTCAAATCTGTACCTTCCCATGGAGCAAAAGGCTCCAACAATTGAAGACGATCAGAAGTAGGTGCTACATCAACCACCACCGAACTACCATCAGCAGCTGGCGCTTGGTACCCTGGGTCATCTACCGCAAATCCCTTTGTTGGCAACTCATCCCCCACAGGTGGATCCAGCTTCACTTGTTCACCCTTGTTGTTTGTCAAAGTGTCAGTTACCGGATTGAAACCCAAATCACCAGAAATCGCAATCGCTGCTACCAATTCTGGCGATGCAACAAAGGCATAGGTATTTGGATTACCATCTGCACGTTTTGCAAAGTTACGATTGAAAGAATGAACGATTGTATTTTTCTCTTGTTTATCGGCCCCTACACGATCCCACATACCGATACATGGACCACATGCATTTGTAAAAATTGTCGCATTGAGATCTTCAAAAGTTTTCAGCAAACCATCGCGATCAGCCGTAAAACGCACTTGCTCTGACCCTGGATTAATACCGAATTCAGCTTTTGTAATCAATCCTTTATCAACTGCTTGTTTTGCAATGGAGGCAGCACGGGATAAATCTTCATAAGAAGAGTTTGTACACGAACCGATCAATCCCCATTCCACTTGCAATGGCCAGCCATTCTTTTCAGCTTCTTCGCGCATGCGTGAAACTGGTGTATACAAATCTGGTGTAAAAGGACCGTTTAGAGAAGGCTCTAATTCAGACAGATTGATTTCAATTAACTGATCAAAATATTGTTCTGGGTCAGCATAGACCTCAGCATCCGCAGTCAAATGCTGTTTTATAGCATTGGCCGCATCAGCTACTTCGGCACGACCCGTAGCGCGCAGATAACGTTCCATCGATTCGTCATAACCGAAAGTTGAGGTTGTTGCACCAATTTCAGCGCCCATATTACAGATTGTTCCCTTTCCTGTACACGATAGCGACTCCGCACCTTCGCCAAAATATTCAACGATAGCACCTGTTCCGCCTTTTACAGTCAAGATACCTGCGACTTTCAAGATCACGTCTTTTGCTGCAGCCCATCCGCTGAGCTTACCTGTCAATTTTACACCGATCAGCTTAGGGAATTTAAGCTCCCAAGGCAAACCTGCCATCACATCACACGCATCAGCACCACCCACACCGATCGCAACCATACCTAAACCACCGGCATTCACCGTATGCGAGTCTGTACCGATCATCATACCGCCTGGAAACGCATAGTTTTCCAAAACGACTTGGTGAATAATACCAGCTCCGGGTTTCCAAAAACCGATACCATATTTATTGGATACTGAACTCAAAAAGTTGAATACTTCAGAACTTTCGCTTTTAGCACGAGCCAAATCTTTATCCGCACCCTCTTTCGCCTGAATCAGGTGATCACAGTGTACAGTAGAAGGAACTGCTACCTTTGGACGCCCAGCTTGCATAAATTGCAATAATGCCATCTGTGCAGTTGCATCTTGCATAGCAACGCGATCTGGAGCAAAGTCGACGTATGAAACGCCACGTTTGTAATCTTCAGTAGCATTGCCGTCCCAAAGGTGGGCATACAAAATTTTCTCAGATAAAGTCAAAGGTTTGTTAACCACTTGACGAGCCGCAGTAATGCGCTCGTCATATTGGCTATAGACCTTTTTAATCATATCTATATCAAAAGCCATATCTCTCTAATTTATATTGTTTAATTAAGTTACTAAACCCTAATCACTCATTATTTTGTTGGAATAGGCGCAAACTTTGTTAAGTTAATGCCTTCCACAGCAGCTTTATATTCTTCGATATTCGGAATACGGCCCAAGATCGCTGAAAGAACAACAACTGGAGTGGATGCTAATAAAGACTCCCCTTTTTTACCATCCCTATCTTCAACAACACGTCCTTGGAATAAGCGCGTTGAAGTAGCCATTACCGTGTCACCTTTAGCTGCTTTTTCCTGGTTACCCATACAAAGGTTACAACCAGGACGCTCCAAATACATAATATTCTCGTATTCAGTACGTGCGGTACTTTTTGGTAAAGCATCGCTAAATTCAAATCCAGAGTATTTTTGTAAGAATTCCCAATCGCCTTCCGCTTTCAGTTCATCAATGATATTGTACGTTGGAGCTGCAACGACCAAAGGAGCTTCAAATGTAACGACACCTTTTTGCTGTTCAATGTTTTTCAACATCTTCGATACGATTTTCAAATCGTCTTTGTGAACCATACAAGAACCGACGAAACCTAAGTCTACCTTTTTGTTTCCACCGTAGTACGAAAGGTCGCGAATTGTATCGTGTGTATAACGTTTGGAAACATCCGCATTATTCACATCCGGATCAGCAATCATTGGTTCTTCGATGATATCCAGATCAATAACAACTTCTGCATAATATTTCGCATTGGTATCTGGAGTTAAAGCAGGCTTAGCACCAGATTTAATTTCCTCAATACGTTTATTCGCCTTGTCAATTAAGCCTTGCAAAACGTTGTTTTTGTTTTCCATGCCTTTATCGATCATAATCTGGATACGGTTTTTAGCGATCTCCAATGATTCGATCAATGTATTATCCTGTGAAATACAAATAGAAGCTTTCGCCTTCATTTCTGCAGTCCAGTCAGTAAAAGTAAATGCCTGATCGGCTAAAAGCGTTCCGATATGAACTTCAATAATTCTGCCTTGGAAAACGTTCTCGCCAGCAAATTGCTGCAGCATCTGTGCTTGTGTAGCATGAACCACATCACGGAAATCCATGTGTTCTTTCATACTGCCTTTAAATGTAACTTTTACCGATTCTGGGATTGGCATAGAAGCTTCACCTGTCGCTAAAGCTAGCGCCACCGTACCAGAGTCAGCACCAAAAGCAACACCTTTAGACATACGGGTATGTGAATCACCTCCGATAATGATCGCCCATTCATCAATTGTAATATCATTTAATACCTTATGAATAACGTCTGTCATCGAATGATATACACCTTGAGGGTCACGAGCTGTGATCAATCCAAAGTCATTCATAAATTTCATCAGTTTTGGAATATTCGCTTGTGCTTTTTTATCCCAAACCGATGCCGTATGACAACCCGATTGATAAGCCCCATCTACTGTAGGCGAAATTACTGTAGCAGCCATCGCCTCTAACTCCTGCGCAGTCATCAAACCTGTCGTATCTTGCGAGCCAACGATATTCACCTTCACACGCACGTCAGAACCAGCATGTAATACCTTACCTGGCGTTACACCTACCGCATTTTTATTGAAGATTTTCTCCACTGCTGTTAGACCCTGGCCTTCAATTGTAATTTCTTTTGAAGGGGCAAATACTGCTGGCGCTTGAATACCTAAAGTTTCCGCTGCAAAAGTTTGGATCTTTTTACCAAAGACAATAGCATAAGAACCACCTGCTTTAATAAATTCCATTTTTTGAGGAGTCAAAGCTTTCGAAATATCGATTAGCTCCTGCTCGCCGTTATATAATTTTTTAGTCTTGGTATTAATTGTTAAGACAGTACCTGTAGTAACAGAATAAGCTTCTTCAAGGATTGGTTCATTTTTCTCGTTACGGATTACGTTGCCATTTTCATCCACTTTCTTCACCCAGTTTTTAAGGTCTATACCGATACCTCCGGTTACGTCCACTGTTGTCAAGAAAATTGGTGAGATACCATTCGTACCACCAACAATTGGTGCAATGTTGACAAAAGGAACGTAAGGGCTCGCTTGTTTACCGGTCCATAGTGCAACGTTGTTGACACCCGACATACGAGATGATCCCACGCCCATTGTTCCTTTCTCAGCAATTAACATAACGCTTTTACCAGGGTGTTGCGCCTGTAAGGCAACAATCTGTTGTTGTGCTTCAGGTGTGATCATACATTTTCCATGTAATTCACGATCTGAACGCGAGTGCGCCTGGTTACCTGGCGACAATAAATCTGTCGAGATATCACCTTCACCAGCGATAAACGTAACCACTTGAATTTCCTCAGCAACCTCAGGCAGTTTTGTAAAAAACTCTGCTTTTGCGTAGCTTTCTAAAATATCTTTTGCAACCTCATTGCCTTGTTCAAAAGCTTCTTTCAAACGAGTGGTATCCGCGTCATATAAGAAAACTTGTGTTTTAAGAACCTCAGCCGCCTGTTTTGCAATAGCTAGTTCTGTACCCAAAGCCAGGTCCAATAAAACCTTGATTGAAGGACCACCCTTCATATGTGACAACAATTCAAAAGCGAAATCAGGTGTAATTTCAGCAACAACTGATTCACCCAAAACAATTTCCTTTAGGAATTGTGCTTTAACACCCGCTGCTGGCGTAGTACCCGGCAACGTGTTGTAAATAAACAATCTTAAAGATTCAGCTCTATTTTCATTGTTTAAATCTTTAATCTGAGCAATTACCTCACTTAGTAATTCTGCTCCGTCAATAGGCTTAGGATGTAATCCTTGGCCTGCTCGTTCTACAACCTCTTGTACGTAATCGTTGTAAATACTCATAGATATCTATCTTTCTATTTTATGGGCAGCATAAAAACACCTATGTCTTTCTAAACCGCCATGTCTGTAATATAATTAAGCAAATACGCCATCTATCGGGTCCTCCCTGACAAATCACAAATTAGCCCTTCCACTTCATGTTTTGAAGCTGATCTATTTGTCGTAAATCAACTTGTATGACTAATTACAAAAATAGTGAAAATCCAACTTTAAACGCATGCATTCCATTTATTTAAATCAATTTGGAATTGTTCTAAACAGCATTTATGCAATCCTGCCATCTTTTTTTGAAATCCGCTATATTGTATTTATTTCTTTCAAAAAAAAAGGTGATTTATGTTATTAAATCACCTTTTCGTTTTATATACTATCTATAGTTATATCAATGTCTTTTAATGCTTTCACGGTTTCCAGAGGATCTGTCGCGTTGAATACAAATGAACCTGCCACCAGCACATCGGCTCCGGCTTTCAATAACTGTGCTGCATTCGCAGTCGTTACTCCCCCATCGATTTCAATCAGCAGACCATCATTCACTCCCTGTGCCATGGACCTTAGTTCCTGTACCTTGGCATAGGTATTTGGAATAAATTTCTGACCGCCGAACCCTGGATTGACCGACATAATACAAACCAAGTCGAGATCCGCAAGAACATCTTTTAAAAGTGCTACTGGCGTATGTGGATTCAATGCAACGCCTGCTTTACAGCCCAATTCTTTAATAGCAGCCAGTGTACGATGCAAATGTGTACAGGCCTCATAATGCACGGTAATGATTGCTGCACCCGAGTCTTTACATACCTGCAGATAACGGTCTGGATCAACAATCATCAAATGTACATCCAAAGGTTTAGCAGCATGTTTTGCAATAGCCTGCATAACTGGAAATCCAAAAGAGATATTTGGAACGAAAACACCATCCATAATATCAATATGAAACCAATCTGCCTCACTGTTGTTTACCATGATGATATCATCGTATAATTTTGCAAAGTCTGCAGCAAGAACGGATGGTGCAATTAGATGTGATTTTGTTGACATGTTGTATTTTTTTGCAAAGATAACAAGTATTTTTGGTTCATCACAGCGTTTACCCGATTTAATACCTATAAACGACAATTGGCTGAAGCTGCAGAAAATAATTATAATTACATTTGTATATTAACATGACAATAAAATACAGCTCACCGTGGGAAGACTAAAAATAAAATACAGAAGAGAATTAAATACAACGGAGAACCTCGTCCGAAAAATTGGATTAATACTTATCACCATTATTCTGATCTGTATATTCCTTCCCAAACAGCCTCGTTTTCGCTATGAATTCCAAAAGGGAAAAGTATGGAATCATGAGAATCTGATATCACCCTATAATTTTGCCATATTAAAAACGCAGGAGGAATTGAATGCGGACAAGAAAAGTATCTTAAACACGATTCAACCGATTTATAATGCCAATACGACAACAAGCAAAGAGCAAATTGATCAGTTCAACACGGATCTGGCCGAAAAGTGGCAAAGCAGCAAATTGGATACAACGCATGAAAATATAGTAGATTATAGAAATGCCGGTAATGCCATCTTAAGCCATCTTTATGGCAAAGGCATTCTGTCATTGAACAATCGGTTCCAGAACCGCAGCAATGACAAATCCCCGGCTTCCAAGCATTACAACTTTACACTGATACAGGACAAAGTTGCCAGCCAAAAAAACACGGCCGACTGTTACACCATCGAAAGCTCTTATGGTTATATGGATGAAATTATGCCCAAATTGACCAAGATAAAGCAAAAGAGCTGGCTGGAGGAAACTTTAAAAAATTACATTACCATTAACTACATCTACAACGATCAACAAACAGAAGCTTTAGAACAAAATGCCATTGCAAACATATCGGCTACGCGCGGTGTGGTCCAAAAAGGAGAACTGATCGCTGAAAAGGAGAAAATCATATCCAATGAGACGTACCAGAAACTCGAGTCGCTTCGTAAGGTATATGAAGATGAAGGCAAGATCAGCGGAAATCAAAATTATGTGACCCTTGGGCAATTTCTGATTATCTCGCTTGCCCTGTCTATTTTGATGGTATTCCTTTTTCTTTTCCGTAAGGACATCTATTTTAACAATAGGTTGCTGGTCATTATCATGATTGTGATCATTGGTATGCTCGCTGTCCTATCTTGGGCGATCAAAATCAAGATTCCTAATCTCTACTACATCCCATTTTGCGCCGTCCCCATTATTATTCGTATTCTTTTTGATACACGTGTAGCACTCAATATCCATCTGTTGATGGTTCTGCTTGCGGGGCTTTTTGTACCGAATAGTTTTGAGTTTGTCTTTTTACAATTTATGGCGGGCATTGTCGCGATCTATAGTATTAAAACATTAGTGAAACGGGAGCAGCTGTTCATTTCCTCGGCTATCATCCTCGGTACCTATTGGATTGCTTACATTGGCTTGGTCGTCACGAGAAATGGATCTATAGACACCATTTACTGGTCTGACCTTCTTCCCTTTTTCGTAAGTGTCATGATTACCTTATTAGCTTATCCAATGATCTATGCATTCGAAAAATTATTTGGTATTGTATCTGATCTAACACTCATGGAGCTTACCAATAGTAACTCCAAGTTGCTGCGTGAACTATCTTTTAAAGCTCCGGGAACATTTCAGCACTCCTTACAGGTGGCTAATCTAGCCGAAGCCGCTATCTACAAAATTGGCGGGAATCCGCTGTTGGTCCGCGCCGGAGCCCTGTACCACGATATCGGGAAATTGACAAACCCCCAGTTTTTCATCGAGAATCAGAAGACAGAAAAAAATCCGCATGATGAGCTTTCACCGGAACAAAGTGCGCAGATTATTATATCACATGTCATCAAAGGCGTCGATATTGCCAAAAAACATCAATTGCCTGACGTGATCCTTGATTTTATCCGCACACACCACGGAACGACGCGTGTTGACTATTTTTATAACGTTTTTGTCAAGAACAACCCTGACAAACTGGTTGACGAGTCTTTATTTACTTATCCCGGCCCTATTCCTTTTTCCAAGGAAACAGCTGTACTCATGATGGCGGATTCGGTCGAAGCCGCATCCCGTGCATTAAAAGAACCATCTGAAGAGTCTATCAATAACCTTGTCGATAAAATTATCGAACATAAATTGATGCGGGGGCAGTTCAATAATAGTAACATTACGCTAAAAGATATCACCGAATCTGCAGTTATTTTTAAGGCAATGCTCAAAAGTATCTACCATGTTCGGGTAGATTATGATTTAAGCAAAAAAACAATGTAATTTTAATTGTCAAACAACAAATTGAATTTCAAACGCTTATTGCAACGTTACATTTTTTTTGCATTTTTTTTAGTATTTAGACTTTGCAGAATCAAATAATTGCCTTATGTTTGCAATGTCAAAACGAGGAAGGGTGCCTGAGTGGCCGAAAGGAACAGTTTGCTAAACTGTCGTACTGGAAACGGTACCGCGGGTTCGAATCCCGCCTCTTCCGCAGACAAAAGCGCTTTCAGAGGATTCAGAAAGCGCTTTTTTTGTTTCTGGGCGGAAAGCAGCACCAAAAACGGATCATACCGGATCATGTACAAAAGTTGTGGAGGGGATAAAAAAGGATCATACCGAAAGTTTGGGGGGTAATCATTTTTAAGCATACAATTTCATCACTCTGTACAGGAAGAATGTTGTATCCCTTACTCCACGGAAGACGCTCCTGAAAGCTTTGAGTTTTGCATTGAAGGACTCTGCGGATGCATTGGTGCTTCTATTGTCGAAGTAGTGGAGAATGTATTGATGATGTGCTGCAATGGATCTTGCGACACTCTCGAATGAAGCAATACCCGCGTTCTCAACCTGGTTGTGCCACAGTCCTAACTTTGTGAAAGCAACTTTTTTATCCCTGCATTTATTGAAGATGTCACCTAAGGCAACTCCAAGATCATAAGCCTGTTTTAGCTTGGGAAACCTGATGAACAGCAGTTCTGCACGGCGTTTTTGGCTTTCCGACCATCGACTTGGATGCTTGAACAGGAGGTGTCTCGACCTAGCTAATAGCTGTTTGAGCGTATCACCATTAGGCAACAACTCGGGGTCATATGGGATACCCCGTTTTCGCGATTCCATTATTTTTTTGCTTTCTGCATCTAAGACTTCCCATCGGTATTTGATACGGAGTTCCTGAACAGCATCATAAGCAAGTTTTTGTACATGAAACCGATCGATAACCCTTCTGGCATTTCTGAAACACCTACGGATAGCCTTTGCCATATTGGGGGCCATATCCATCGTTACTTCCCTAACTTTGTTCCTTAGTTTAAGTGGAATGCGCTCTAATACAGCAATAATATCTTCCGCCTTTGTCCCTCTTATGGTAGCCAATATGGTTCCCTTCCTGCCCTTTGCTGATTTACTGCTTACGATCGTGTAAAGTTCACCGTTGCTAAAGCTGGTCTCATCGATGCTCAGGTGTTCCGATATGTTATCAGGAAAAAGGGTCCATTGCTCTGCGTGTGGCTTTTGGTCCCAGTCCTGGAAGTCACTGAGATGGTTCTTGTATTGATCCTGTAGTTGCTTACCGTCCATTTGGAAGAACAGACCTACCAATTGGGCGCTTACAGGATGATTATCCAAATATCTTCTTTAAAAAAAGCCCGAATTCCGTAGTCATTCGAGCACCCTCACGCACCAGATTCCAATCTCTTGTGATGATCTCTCCGGTATCCAGACCGTCCAGCGACGACGGCGGATATGTAGCGTAACTTTCTGGCCTCGAATGGGAAAGTCTGAAATCTCAGTGGAAGGCATGAAGCCCTTTGACTCCAACTTGCTGTTCTGATAGCCTGTCGGAGCAATATTAAGCTCATCTAAATAAATGTGGAGCTGATTGTCAACCTGATCGACTTCTAAAATCTGAAAGTATTCCAATAGCCCTTCGGGCATCAATAGGGACAGTAATTTACGTTCGGCTTATTGCAAGGGATATCTGTATTAAGGATGCTAAACTAAGAAATTTTTGACATTCCCCCCAAGAATTCAGCTTGATCCATAAAAAATAATTAGATATTTGTGCTTTGATATTTATACAGATGCACGAATCTTTTAACGCGTTAATGCCCTTAATTATTCCCGAAGGAGTTTCCGATTATTTTGAGATGACCCACTATTCCAAAGAAGAAAAAAGACTGGATATCTTTCTGGAGGAACTCAATAATACACCTGAAGAATATCAAGGCCAGAAGTTGATTTCCAAGGGGTTTTTCGAACCCGTTACCCTTCAAGATTTTCCTATCCGTGGCATGCAGGTCTATCTTCATGTCAAGCGCCGCAGGTGGCTCAACCAGGATACCGATAAAGTAGTCTACAGAAATTGGGAACTAGTAGCCAAAGGGACGCGCATCACACAGGATTTCGCAGCTTTTTTAAAAGGTATCAGCGGACAACCAGGCTCATAGCATTCAGACCATCAGTTCATTCTATGGGATATCAGCCAGTAAACTAAGGAGATACTACCGCAATAAACTGAGCGGTTTCCAGGATTGGGAGCATCGCGAAAATGCGCGAGATGGATTGACCTTCCCACAGAATGTCAGCGGCCATCTTTCTATTGACGAGACCTGCCTATCCCATGGCGAGCTCTATACCGTTGTCACCAATAAAGAAGCACGGGGCAAAAAAGGGACCATTGTAGCCATACTGAACGGGACAAAATCAGAGAACATTATCCCGATCCTTCAAAAGATCCCACAGAGATTACGAAATAAAGTTCAAGAGATAACGCTTGATTTAGCCGGTAATATGGGATTGATAGCCAAAAGATGCTTTCCCAATGCTGTTCAGGTAATAGACCGTTTCCATGTTCAGCAACTTGCTAACGAAGCGCTTCAGGAAATAAGGATAAAGCACCGCTGGCAGGCCATTGACGATGAAAATCAAGCAATTGACCAAGCACGAAAGAATAAGGAAACCTATTTTCCGGAAGTCCTATCCAACAGTGAAACCATCAAACAGTTACTTGCAAGAAGCCGATACCTGCTTTATAAAAGTGAACATAAATGGACTTACGAGCAAAGAGAAAGGGCTGCTGTACTCTTTGAGCGATATCCCGATATTGAAAAGGCGTACAGGCTATCCCAAGAACTCTCTTGGATATTCAACACCACCATAGATAAGATCTACGCCTTTACAAGGTTGGCAAAATGGGCGGATAAAGTGGAACAGGCCGGCTTCAAGTCATTCAACACCGTCTCCAGAACCATAAATATCCATCACAAAAAAATATTGAACTACTTCGACAACAAGAGTACAAATGCTTCAGCAGAATCTTTCAATGCAAAGATAAAAGCTTTCAGAAGTCAGTTTAGAGGTGTAGGTGACATCAATTTCTTCCTGTTCAGATTGACCAAATTATTTGCGTAGTCCACAGGTTTTGAAACTGATCCATAAAATGGTGTTGAAAAAATTAACATTTCTCATGAGCAATCAATTGCTCCAAAAAAGAAATCTGCCGTTCGTTTATTTTCTTCCTAGCTTCCGCAAATGTAAACCAACCTCCGCGATCTACTTCTGGATAAGTTTGCATTTTTCCGGATTTCGGCGGCCATTCCATTTCAAAGGTATTGCTTACCAGATCAGCAGGATCTATATCTCCTTCAATTGCCCAGCACTTAACTATTTTTCCTCCTTTCTGTTGAATAGCTTGTAGCGCAATAAAATTTCCGCTGGGAAGATAGCCTGTCTCTTCAATAAATTCCCTTTTGGCTGCTTCAAGTTCATCTTCATACAAATCGATTTCTCCCTTAGGAATTGTCCAAGAGCCTTCATCTTTTTTCGTAAAATAGGGACCACCAGGATGTACTAAGAAAAAATAAATTTCTAGCGCCTCAAATTTATACAATAACAATCCAGCACTGGTATTTATCTTTTTAGCCATTGTTGCTGCTATTCCGTAACCGAATCCATGTAGGGGCATGATCGCTGCTCTTTTCCCAGCCGCGAACATGGCGATCAATACCGCCTTCAATCAAACGATTCTGAATTGAAGGGCTTAATAGGATATGATCTATACGCAAACCGGCATTTCGACTATAAGCCTGACGAAAGTAATCCCAGAACGTATACACCTGCTGATCCGGAAAAAGCTGACGAATCGCATCCTGCCAGCCCGCTTCAAGAAGTTGACTGAAAGCCTCTTTAACTTCCTTTCTGAACAATGCATCGTCGACATATTTTTCAGGTTTATAGGTATCCATTTCAGTTGGAATAATGTTAAAATCGCCGATGAGTATCGCTGGAATATCCATACTAAGCAACGTTTTGGCCCGCTTAGCTAAGCGCTCAATCCACGTCAATTTATACTCAAATTTGGGCCCGGGAAATGGGTTCCCATTGGGAAGATAAAGACAGCAAATCGCGACTTGCTGGATCATAACCTCCAAATAACGGCTTTGAACATCTTCGGCATCACCTGGAAGCGCTCTAGAGATTTCTTCGATCTCATATTTAGAAAGAACCGCAACCCCATTCCAGCTTTTTTGACCGTGCCAAACGGCATGATATCCGATGGCATTAATTTCTTTCAGTGGAAAACGTTCCTGCGGAGATTTCAACTCCTGGAGGCATACAACATCAGGCGATTCTTCGGCCAACCAGCGAAGCAAGACTGGTAGACGCGCATTGATACCATTAATATTATAGGTAGCTATTTTCATGAACTCATTTTTAACTTAAATAAACAACCAAAGGAACCTCTTTATTGTTTGAAACTGCTAAGAAAAATTTAAGCGAGGAAAATTGAACATCTTTAGCAAAACAGCACTTATTTATGAAATTTGTATGGGATTAAATGACTATTTAAGTGATACGACGATAAATTCATTTCTCCAACGCTATAAATACGTATTTAACCTGTATTTTTCGGAAGTTCCTTAGCTACCCTACTCTATTTCTATTCAAAAACTACGGTTAAAGCTTCATAAACATCCTTTAGGTATAAATTTTGTTTCAATTACATCAAAAGAATTTACACTCAAATAGCGTACGGATATGGAAAATATTGAAAAGAAAGCAAAAAAAATAGGTTTGGAAAAAGGCTACTATTTATTGCTAATGGCCATTTTGGATCTTCCAGTTGAAGAAGTACAAAATACAGTAAAGGAGGGTTAAATCATATGAAAAAAATAGCAATCATCAGTACTTGTCCGCCTCAAGAATGTGGGTTAGCAACTTTTACGAAAGACCTTAAACAAGGTATGGAATTCGATCCTACTGTACAAATTGACATCATCGCTTTATCTAAACATGGATTAGAGGATTTTAATGAATCTGTACGCTTTGTCATCTTTCGGGATCGACTTGATAGTTATCATCAAGCAGCTCGTATCATCAATGAGGAATATGATTATTGTATTGTGCAACATGAATTTGGAATATTTGGTGGTGCCGACGGTATTTTCGTCACACAAATCGCCAACAATCTTACTATACCATTATTAACCGTATTTCATACTATTCTGCAAACCCCTTCATTGCAGCAGAAAGAAATTATGGAATTACTTCTGGAAAAATCTCAGGTGGTTGTCAGCCTATCGCCAAAAGGAGTAGAATTGTTAAAGGAGCAATTTGATTCGGCTCTTACGGATAAAATTAAAGTTATACCGCATGGCGTGCCACAGTTTGACTATAATCAGGGGTTAGCCAAGTATAGGTTGAATTTACAGCAAAACTTTGTGATGATGACTTTTGGTTTAATCGGAAGGAGTAAAGGGCTTGAATATGCCATAAAATCCCTGTCGGGTATCGATCTTCCTGGATTCAAATACTTGATTGTTGGAAAAACACACCCCAATGTGCTTGCCCATGAAGGTGAATCTTACCGATTCGAACTTCAAAATTTAGTTGATCAACTAGGTTTACAGGATAAAGTTGTTTTTATTGATAAATTCTTAACGGATGAAGAACTTAAAGAGTATCTGACAGCATGCGATATATACTTATCCCCATACCCTCACGAACAACAAATAAGCAGTGGAACCTTATCTTTTGCAGTAGGCGCGGGAGCTGCAGTTATCTCCACTCCTTACTGGCATGCCAAAGATCTATTGAAAGATGATTGTGGCATTCTCACCCCGTTTAACGACATAGAATCCATGCGTGGCAACATCAAATTATTGTATACCTCCCATCGACTACTCGCTTGGCATCGTTTCAAAGCACGCAGCTACGGAGAACAAACTGTATGGAAAAACGTAGCAAAAATGTATATCGAACTTCTAAATGGAGTAACAACACCGGTGAGATCTTTAATTGATTATGAAAAATACCTCTCTTTTGATTTGAAAAGAGAAGCTTAAAGTTAAAGGGCTGTCCGAGGAGTCTAACTTTTCAGGGCAGTGATTAACGTGGACAGCCCTTCTTTTTTACTATTTTATGTACATCCCCATCCAATTCAACAGCCTTTCGGGTAATCAATTCTCAAACGGATTGGCTTGACTTTTTACTTACCCTATTTAGTCGTAATAGCCTATTTAAAGTTTCGAATGCCTTTATGGTATAAATGGCCTGCGCTTCTTCCATTTTGACACTCGATTGAAGTTCGATTTTTTCGGTAGATATAATCTTGTCCTTTTCAGCAATTGAAATATAGGCGAACAATTTACCAGCTGATTCGGGCACCGCTGTTGCATATCCCGTTGTGGCAATAGCCCATGTTGTACCAAACAGGTTGCTTACTGCAAGTGCCATTTCTTCGGTAATTTTCGGAGATACGCAGTCGCATCTTTCGGCTTCCTTTGCATCCACCTTTAGGATTTTTATCTTAGCATTAATCGTATAGGTGGTCACTCCCCCAGCGAAAACTTCCATTGCTCCCTCCATCTGTGAACAGGCTAACTGCAACAATCCCGCTGTCACACTTTCAGCAACGGCAATACGATCTTTAGCATCTTTGAGATTTTGAGCGACTTCGCGCAGTAACAATTCTGGAAACTCTATTTTCATTATATATTAATATAAGGTCATCTACATATGAAGGCATTGCCTACGCTATCTTTATGCCACATGGTATATTTTAATCTCAGGATTATTGCTTATTAGTGGCTTTAGTGCAACGAGGATGATATTATTGTATAATTCTGTTGACAAAAAGGCCTCAGCATCTTCATAAGTATCAAAGCCATATAAGAGCTGTATATCCTCATCGCTGAAGAGTAACTCTTGTGTTTTCGCTCCTTTTATTTGTTCTCGAAATAAATCTTTGAACTTATTATATGTATTTGTCAATTCCCCCCTATTGGAAGAATTCATTTTTAACACAATTTGCAAATATGCTGTCGTCATTTTTTCTTATTTTTATTGTCCATAATGGTTTAAATTTCCCTGACCCGGTACGAATGGATTGGAATTGCCCAATCCAAATGTCTCTAAAAACCAAACAGCTTCTAACCAAAGATCGTTTGTAATAAATTAATATTCCTTCGTTATCTAAGCTAACTTTAGCATAAACATTTTAGATGATATGCATGTTAAGTAAAAGGACGATCTTTGCATACTAACATTGAGATAAAATCTATCAGCACATGATATATTCAAAAATAGCGCTGTCAACTGTACTTTTCGTATTAATGGCACTCACTTGTACAGGCCAGAGTTTTGATCGCCAACTGAGGAATCAAAAGGAAAAGACGCAAAAGGAATTTTTGAAGTTTATTACTGAAATAGGAAGTAAAATAACGGATTCGACCTTAACGACCGAACAGCAAAATGCATTATTTAACCCGATCGTTGCGTATGCTCATAAAGAACATACTGGCTTAACACGATTGCGCAAAAAATACTTTGAAAAAATACAGACTCCACCAACAGCACTTAATGCATTTATTTTTGATAGCAAGCCTCCTGAGGAACTGTCAAAAATGTTGGAAACCCCACAATTCACGACAGTAACCTTGCTACAGTGTTATCGACCTATCGAAATAGCGCGACTTATCAGCGGAATTATACAACCTATGATTTACCAACAATCGAACATAGGAACAAACGAATCTACAATAGCTTATGCCTTTGGAAATCAAGTCTTCGCTAAACAATTAAAGGAGGAGGTTTGGCAAATTTGGCTAGTAAATAAGCTTTATATGCTTAAGTTCAACCTTAATCTACAAACGATGGTTATCCAAAATTCGGAATATACGCTACCCAATAAAGTGGAATATTTACGACTTGGGATTCCGTTCGTGCCCCAGAAACCAGCCAATGAATTAGAGAAACTCTACCAGGAAATGGATGAAATACGCTGGAACAGCTATTCATCAACTTGGATACAACAACTCAGCCCTCAAGAATGGCAAGATACTATTGATAAGCGATTAGGTACATTTTACCTAAAAAATCAGCCCCACTTCATAAAAGTTCAAAATGAAATACTCAAGGATCTGGAAAAAGCAAGCAATTTGGATACGAACTGGCAAGAATTGCACTTATCTTCCGATGAAAATATACAATTGACAAAAACCTTAAAAAACCATATTTTGCAACCCGATGAAGTTGCACAGCAGCTATTTTCATTTTCAAACGGCATTATCCCCTTTAATCAAGATGTTGAAGAAATTGGAAAAAATGCGATGTCAGGGTTTTTACACTATATCGTTGGACATGAAAAAGACCAGGTGTGGAAAATTAGATCTTTAGGTTATTCCATTGCATTCGAATATAAGTGGGACCTAAAGCAAGGCCGGTTCTCTGAAATAAAAATCTTTCAGAGACCATCCTAGTGTAAATTTCCATTGTGGCTATACTAAACTTTTTTGAATTAGGTATCGATAAAAAATCAGTGCTGAAAACAAAGCCGTCTTTATGTTATCATTTTATGCTTGGCGCCCCATTTTTCCAACTGACACCAAATAGGGATAAGTTCTGCCGCAATTTCAGTCAATTGATACTCCACTCGAGGGGGCACTTCCGCGTAAGCAATCCTTTTAACCAGTCCTTGCTTTTCCAGCTCTTTGAGCTGCAAAGTGAGCATGCGATCTGTAATCCCTGTAATCAATTGTTTAATCTCACCAAACCGCAGCTTGCCATGCTGTAATTTAGCAAGTATCAACAGCTTCCATCGGCCACCGATCTTACATACAGCATACGCTAAATCACATTCAATAATATACTGTTCATTAATCCTATTGGTTGAATTTTCTTTTCGTTTTCCCATAATTTAAAATCTCTTTAATAGCATACAATCCACTGCAAATAGGGACAAATTTAAGACTTCTACCCTACATCTGTGGCACCACATTCGTCAATAATATGACACAAAGCGAAAGGAGGTTATAGCTCCAAAGCTAATAGTCATCAGCTTTGAAAATAATTTAAAACTGAAATTATGATTATGGAGAAAAACAGCTATTTTAGATTTGGTAATCCAATTATTCATTCCAAATATGCCAGATTCAATTTTAGACTTCGAATATGATCCAACAATTCTATGCCTATCTAAAAATTTTAATGCTATTCATTTTTTTAGATCTTCTAATATTTCTAAGAATACGGTCATTATCAACTTGGAAATCCAATCGAAAGCTACTGAACATAGTCTGGTGGTCTATCAGTATACTTTCCTACCTATCCATATTTCTTAATTTATTTTTTAGATGGACTAGTTTTGAATCTGCCTGTTTAGTATTTTTTCCAGTTTCGTTGCTATTGGGTAAGATAATCTGTCTTTTTTTTATTGGTATTGATGCGGTTGTGCATATTTTCAACGTAATAAACAAACGATTAAAAGAAACTAAATCTTTGCCGAAACAAATTGGAAATCTACCCTCCATAAAAAGATCAGATTTTATAGTCAAAAGTGGTCTCCTGTTAGCCAGTGTCCCCATCGTTGCACTTACACGTGGATTTGCCTTCAATTTGTATAAGTACCAGGTCAACCACCTCGATTTAATTTTACCTAATTTACCGAAATCATTTGAAGGAATTACTATAGCCCAAATTTCCGATATACATGCAGGTAGTCTATTTAATTCAACTGCTGTAAAAAGAGGGATTGACCTTTTGTTAGCACAGAACCCTGACATAATCTTTTTTACCGGGGACCTAATCAATGATTTTGCTGCTGAAATGGAAGATTATTTATCCATATTTGATAAAGTGAAGGCTCCATTAGGTACGTTCTCTATCCTCGGGAACCATGATTATGGAGATTATCATTTTAACAGACATCATTTCTTTGATCACAAGCATTTGACCAAACAACAAAACCTTTCAAATCTCAAATCCATTCATCAACAACTGGGTTGGCAACTACTTCTCAATGAATCGAAAGAACTCGTACTGAATAACGAAAAGATTACGATTATAGGCGTCGAAAATTGGGGCGCAAATAATCCACAAAATTATGGGAATATCGATCTGGCTATGTCTAAAGTAGATAAATCCTCGCCTATCAATTTGATGCTTTCACACGATCCCTCCCATTGGCGCGCAGAGATCCTACCCAAATATCCCACAATCGACGTCACTTTCAGCGGGCATACGCATGGGAGACAATTCGGCTATAACAACCCGAATTATCAGTGGAGTCCGGTCAAATATGCTTACCGCGAATGGGCAGGCCTGTACCGTGAAAAGCATCAGGCACTGTACGTAAATGTTGGCTTCGGTTATCTAGATTATCCAAGCCGAGTTGGGATACTACCGGAGATCACTATATTTCACCTGAAGAGTAAAGGTTAAAGCAAATTAAATACTATCCCTGATGGATTTTTCACCCAGTACATATTTTCGGGTAACTCATTAAATTCATCACAGATTTCAACACACTTTCTAATCGAATTTCCTATCGGCTGGTCTGAAATACCAAGAAGTAGCAATTAGAATAATGTATAATAGTGCCGGAGCCATTAAAGCGAAAGAATCTCCCGATGCAATATGCGAATACAAGGCACCAGTAGCCGTAAAGAAAATACCCGCATATGCCCATTCTTTCCAAAGTGGTCTTTTAGGCCAAAGCAAGGCAACCACAGCTAATAGTTTCCAGATTCCCAGTAAAGGAAGTATATAACTCGGATATCCCAAATGGTCTATATTTTGTATCCCACCTGCTCCTTCTGTTTGAATTTTAAAAATCTGTATGATAGCAGTTGACAATAACCCTACAGCCAACCATATGGTTGCTATCCAATAAATTATCCGATTTCTTTTCATAATGCGTTGATTTATTTATTATCCTGTTAATTACTTTACATTCCTAGCCACCTCTCCTATCTTCAACACCCGGTATTATCCTTGCCACCCAAGATAAAGCAGCTCTTTTACTAACCGTTCTTTATTATGTAGCTATTTGACTACAAATATAAATGTAGTTATGTAACTACACAATATTATTTTCACTTTTTTAAAGCGAGGCATTGAATACAACGGCTATCCTGATACCCCAATTAAACCTGCTAATTATTTTTTCATTTATTTGAGTTAAGATCAATCCGACGTCACATAGTAACAACAAAATAACCGTAGTTACTATTCATCGCTGCGGTGGGCCGGAAATTCTGGAAGGATGCCGTAACATTGTGGCTAAACAAGGAGTCTGCAAAGTAGGTGAAGCCGTCATCACAACTGCAGGCAAGCTAGCCGCTAAATATGTAATTCATACAGTTGGACCAGTGTGGAATGGTGTCATTACACCGTTTCTGATGGCCGATACAACACTTAAGCAGATCAAAATAGTATGTTTGACGATGATACCTTTCTACTGATCAATCAAATAGTAATATAAACCTAGCATAAAACTAAGACTACTCCGCTTCAAATTCCCATCTATATTCATAGGAAGGAACAGGCTTATCAATGTGTGGAAATTGCAGTTTTTTGAGTTCCCTAATATGTTCAAAATCTTTATTTAGAAGTAAATATATACCTGCGTTCTTACCTATTTCTCTTAATATTTCTGGGGTAATCTCTTTTTCTCGACTATTGGCAGATATGATCATTTTTACAAATTGCTTGCCCGATGAAGTTATATACGGGTTTAGCTTATAGGGCCCAGGAATACCAGTATTTTCGCGAGATTGTCCTGCCAATACATCATTGATATAGATAGCATAGTCTACATTTTTTATTTCATGGTAGAGAAAGTATGATTTTACGACCGAGGCTATTCCGCTATGAGCTACCTCAGCAACCTCATCATTTTCCCTATCTCCACCGCCATTGTTACACGACATAAACAACACAACACAGTACATAGCAATGACGATAATTTTTTTCATTTCGTATTTTCTCCTTATTTTTAAAACTGTCGCAATATTCCTTTGATAGCGATTCTAAGCCAATACGACCAACAAGTTAACAACCCAATTTAAGGCCTTAAAACAAGAAATTGCGGATGGCTATACAGCTTATTAAGATACAAATTAGTCGGAATAAAATGGGCTATACAGGTTATTTTTTTACAGGAGAAGTAAGAAAAGTGTAACCATATATCAACCTCTTGGCCGTATTTAAAAGAAAGAGAAACGTCCATCTTTTTAAAATTTCTTTATAAGTCACTAGAATTCAAGATATTTGGAAAAATAAACACCCTACCAGTATCTGTTTAAAACATTGGTTATCCAATAGCTGGATAACCTTTTTTGTGCAAGAAGCTATCCTGAAGTTGCCCCACTCTCAATATAGCATGTCGAACAGTATGCAAACACAGCTTCACGATCTGTCATCTATCTCGGTAAACTTTCGGGACGGCGCATACGATAAGAAGTTCCTGTGATGGCGTGCAAAAAGGCCTCAATATCTTTTATTTCATCTTTTGTCAGATTTAGGGGTTGCATCAATGGATCAGTTACAGGATAAAGTGGATCTTTTGCTTTCTGCTCAGCAGTAGCGGAATTCATCTGCATACCACTATTGTACATATTCAACAGACCGGTCATATTCCAAAACAATCCGTTGTGCATCCACGGATCGGTATTCATCACGTCACGTAGGGATGGTGTACGGAAACGTCCTACATCAGCAGGATCCTTTGTAATCTCGTATCGTCCCAGGTCCTGATATTTCCGTTTGTAATAGGTGAGACCAATATTGTGATACAGATCATCGGTAAAAAATTGACCATTATGACAATTCATACAGCGCGCTTTGGTGCGAAATAAATGAAGACCGCGCACTTCCTGATCAGACAACACTTTATAATTGCCATCTAAAAACTCGTCAAAACGGCTTCTTCTACTTGTTAATGTCCGTTGAAAAGCACTCAAGGCTTTCAGTACCTCCTGCATCGAATAATCGGTTTCGCCGAAAGCATCCACAAACAATTTGTTGTATCCGGGGATGGCCTTTAACTTGGGAATCAGTTTTGTCAATTCCATATCCATTTCATGATGAGCTTCAATAGGACCCAACGCTTGTTCCTCCAATGAACCAGCACGACCGTCCCAAAACAATTCCTTGCGTGCATACACATTGAGCAAAGATGGCGTATTACGCGTGCCTTCAAGATGATCATTACCAACTGGTACGGTAAGCTTGTCAGCCCAGGAAGTCTGGGGGTTGTGGCAGCTACTACAGGATATTTGATTGCTTCCCGATAGAATGGGGTCAAAAAAAAGATATTTCCCCAACTTCACATCAGGCTTTTCCATTAAAGAAAAATAACCGGTATCGATCTTGGGTAGGGACTTAAATTCATTCCAATGAGCCCCTACATCAATTGTTGGTTTTGGCCATTCGCTCACCGGCCGTCGATAATAAAGCTGTATCTCATCATCAAAGGCTTGCTGTTGATCTTTCATAGAAAGCAAACCCACAAAACCAACAATAGTGGCCAATACACAAAACTGCTTTTTCATTCTCTCTTAATTATGCTTATAAACAAGTACGATAACTATTTTAAAATATATAAGAAACCCCCAATTTACCCAGAAACCAATTTTTACCCGGTACACTTGACAACGTATAGTCTATCGGCACCAAATTACCCCTACACTGATAATGCATCTGGAGCTGTATGCTCCAATTGTTCTTTGCATGATGCGTGCCCCATACCCAGGACATATTCCAGCTATTACTTGGAGCGGTGTCGTAAAGATAATCTTGATACAGTATCTGCTTCCCAAAATCCCCTGTATTCAACTCAGATACGTAGAGATTATGGCTTGGTGACCATTGTTTAGTATAGGCGATTGTTCCTATTATATCGGCCGACTGGCCGAGCCGGAATGTTCGATTCAGTCCCAGTCCCAGTTTAACTTGATCAAATTCCATTTGGTTACCACTAACACCATCTTTTTTCTCGGTCTTATACATACCAGCATGGCCTTCAAACAAATACTGATGTACGGCTAATTGAGTTTTAAACGAAATTTCATGCCGACGATAGGTGTAGTTATTTGCTAGATAACTATAATTAAAATCCTGTCCATTTTCAATTTGTCCCTGCAGCGCTACTCTTAGCAATCGCTTACGATGCATCTGCCGGCTCCATAAAAAATCGATTGATCCGATATCTTTTTTATAGTCATTTAAGGACAAATAGGTCTGTTGTGAGTTATCATTTCGTCTGAATGATTGTTCTTCATTTAGATAGCGACTATTAAAATAGATCTTATTCCTATCATTGGGTTTCAGCAAGATATGCGCGCCGACGCCTTTACGGTGAATAATATCGTTGTAATTGATCTCTTTTAGTCGCTCACTCGCACTTCCAAAACCGTTCATCATCCAATTGACATACAATGGGTCTTCTGTATTGGTTGTATACTTGTCATTTTTATAGCCCACGTTGACCCGTTCAGAACCATATCCCCAAATACCAGCAATATGATAAGAAAATGTTGGCAGATTGTGACCAACACTCAATTCAAACTGCAGGTTCATATCTTTGATATCGCCTCTGGGATCATTATTGGAGTAGTGAGAGCCTAATCGATAATCGATGCCCAGGGAAATCGGGAGCTTAGCATCGAAGAATGCTCTTTGGATTCCCGCATCGAGCTTATAGGTCTCTCGACTGTATTTATTTTTTCGCAACGAACCAAAATACAATGGCGCATCGACATTCCATCGTGACTGATGGCGCAAAGCAGTACTGTCTTCTGCGGAGCGGTCATATGAAAATCTTCCCCAAAAGCTAGTTTTGCGCCAATCGGTCTTCCCTTCCGTATACAATTGGGATTGAATGAGCCCATCAGTTCCTTGCGCCGCCTTAAAGTCCCCTTGCCCCCTGCTGTGCCGAATACCAAATAGAGAAGATCTATTTTTGATTTCCTCAGGAATCCATACCCTATTTCGTATGGCCATATCATGCATTATTACAAATGATGGCTGATACCAATAGGTAAAAGCTGCTGTTGAATCTAAAGAATTAGACGTACTCTGCCCGAAGACAGCGTGGTGGGCTAAGAAAGCCCCCAAAAATAACATGATGTATCTCACACTTTTCATTCAGGTATTTTTTATAAAATACCAGCTTTCCAACGAAAAAGCTGGTATTGGGAATAACCGTTTTTCATTAATCACCAAATCCAAATGGATTTGCTTTTATCGCGATAAAATCTTCTGTGGAATTATTTGTATCTTTCCTCTATAAATTAACTATAATACAGTCCCCTTGCGCATTGGGTTTTGCGATTTTCCTCTTCGAGTTTGGTCAGCCGTAAGGCTGGCATTAACTCATGCTTGTGTACTTATAGCCTTTTCAGGCATTTGCATTGGCCAATTTAAAAACGGGGTCTTTTAGCCACCATAAAGATACCCGGCCTTTACGCAAAAAATTGTTATGGTTTAAGTTTCGCTATGCGTTCCATTTCTTTTTGGTGATACCGTATCCTGGCATCTAGTTTGGCTGGTTCGTAGATCACCTGTAGTGCCGGATTATAAGGGGTTAAGTCTTTTAGGATATTCCATACAACAACGGATATTTTTCGTGCGATAGCGATCAGGGCCTTTTTCGAGGATTTTCTTATACTTAGACGGTTGAATTTGTCTTTAAAATAGGAGCCTTTACAGCGGCTTGCCGCCCAGGCAACCTGTACCAGTATTGGCTTGAGATATCTGTTTCCTTTAGTGATCGCTGTACTTTTATATTTCCCTGCGCTTTCATCATTCTTTGGTCGTAATCCGACCCATCCGCTCAGTTTACCGCTGTTTTCAAAAACTTTCATGTCTGCGCCGGTCTCGGCGATGATCACAGCGGAACTGATACGGCTAACGCCGGGAATCGTCTTTAGCAAGGCACTCTGCCGTGGAAAATCACGCAGGCAGATAGCTTCAATCTTTTCTATATACTCAGCAGACTGCTTGATCAACAGGTCGTATTCAGCTTTTGCCATCTGCAGGTTGAAGCGGTGGTGCTCCTTCATGCAGCCGGTTAGTGCTGCTGCCAGCTTTCCGTTTTCTTTGTTCTTCTTACTGGCATAGACCAGTTTGCTTAAACGTACGGCATCACGCTCCCCGGCTATCAGGGCATCAATGACACTCAGCATACTTTTCCCTCCGATATCACTCACAAGACTACCCAAACGGATTCCGGCCTGTACGAGGATATTGTCCATTTTGGTAAGCATACGGACTATCCGCTGCTGCAACTTGCTATAGGAACGGGTGTAGCTCCTGAGTTCCTGTATTCGCTCACCGGGCACAAAACTCCCGCGAAGCATATCTTTGTGAAGTAGCTGGGCAATCCACTGTGCATCCTTTACATCGCTTTTGCGGCCGGGCAGCTGTTTGATTAAAAAGGGATTCACCAGCATCAGATCAAAGCCCATTTCAGAGAGAATATTCCAGACCGGGATCCAGTAAATACTGGTACTCTCCATCGCTACTCGGAGAACACCCGCAGCCTTCAAGTAGGCTCCCAACTGTCGAATGCCCGTACTGAAGGTTTCGAAAACCTCCACATCCGAATAATGCTTCCCATTAAATACCGCACAAAAAATACTATCTTTATGCACGTCAAGTCCTGCTGTTTTCATATAACTTTTTTTTTCAACATAAAGATAAGCAGCGGGACTTGATTTGATTGCGATAGCTCTCGCCAATTTTTATCCGCTTGTGTGTAATCGGAAAATTAAATGTAAATTTCCTCTATAAATTAACTATAATACAGTCCCCTTGCGCATTGGGTTTTGCGATTTTCCTCTTCGAGTTTGGTCAGCCGTAAGGCTGGCATTAACTCATGCTTGTGTACTTATAGCCTTTTCAGGCATTTGCATTGGCCAATTTAAAAACGGGGTCTTTTAGCCACCATAAAGATACCCGGCCTTTACGCAAAAAATTGTTATGGTTTAAGTTTCGCTATGCGTTCCATTTCTTTTTGGTGATACCGTATCCTGGCATCTAGTTTGGCTGGTTCGTAGATCACCTGTAGTGTGGAGTTGCTACATTTGACCGGAGACTTTTTTAAAGGAAAAATTTACAACTAAAAGAGTTAACAATTAAATTTGAGGCATGGGTAAGCGACCACGTTTTTTTGATTCAGAATTTAAAATCATGGCAGTAGAACTGTCGTACGCAAAAGGGACAGCAGCATCAGCAGCGAAAGAGCTGGGTATAAATGAGTCTATGCTGGGTAAGTGGCGAAGGGATTCCAGGTTCAATTCACGTATTGATGAGTTGAATCTGAGAATTGATCTCAATTCCAGTGACACTAGCAGGAATCTAGAACAGGAAAACAAGTTGTTGAGAAAGGCATTAAAAGATGCCACAATTGAAAGAGATATTTTAAAAAAGGCCATCAGCATCTTCTCCAAGGGAGACCGGAACGATATAGATTTATAGCAGATCATAAGGATAATTTTTCGGTTGGGAAGATGTGCAAAGTAATGCAAGTGAGCAGTAGCGGTTATTATGATTGGCAGAATAGAGATCAGGATATCTCCAAAATCAAAGCAAGGAAAGACCTTCTAAAAAAAATAAAGGCCAGCTATGACTCCAGTGACAGTACATATGGCAGTCCAAGGATTACCAAGGATCTACAACGACAGGGTATACAGATTTCACGCCCATGTGTAGCGCGGATAATGAGAAAGGAAGGTATCCAGAGTATCATCCGCAAGAAATGGAAGATATCAACAACAGATTCGAAACATAAATTCCCGGTATGTGATAATATTCTGAACAGGGACTTTCATGCCGATCAGATAGGCACTAAATGGGTAAGCGATATTACTTATCTGAAAACAGGTGAGGGTTGGTTATATCTCACAGCTGTAATGGATCTCGCTGATAGAAAAATTATTGGATGGACACTTAGTGAAGGAATGTCAGCAGAGCAAAACTCTCTTGCGGCATTAGAGAGGGCTCTAAAAGCCAGAAAAGTAGAAAATGGTTTAATATTTCATTCAGATAGAGGTGTTCAGTATGCGTGCAATGACTTTAAAGACAAGTTAAAAGCATTAAAGATCGATGTTGTTCAAAGTATGAGCAGAAAGGGTAACTGTTGGGACAATAGTGCAATGGAAAGCTTTTTCAAAACGGCTAAAAGTGAAAAATTCAACCGTTACAACTTTAAAACCAGGCAAGAGGCTAAGTTATGTGTGTTTAGGTATATTGAGGGTTGGTATAATAAAGGCAGATTACATTCAGCAATTGGGTATAAGACACCTGGTGAGCTAGAATTGGAAATGGAAAAAGCTGCTTAAAAAGTCTCCGATTTACTATTGCAATTCCAAATCCTAACTGATCCAAAATAACGGTACTTCCCAATAGGACTTTCTTATTACCATCAGTGATCTTTCCCCGGATGTATATCGACTGTGCATGCGCAACTGCAATTGTGTAAAATAAAATAAAACTAGTCCAATAGAGCTTTTTCATAAGTGAGAATAAAAGCGCACGCACAAAAAGGCACATCTATTTAAAATGATTCTAAACAGATGCAAATGTAACGTATTTTAACACAGTATTTCAAATTATTTTTAATAATTCTAAATAAACTACTGCATAAAAAATTAAATATGAACTAGAAAGACGCAAAAAACAGAATACTGACACGGATAATTTTTACTTCGAAATTGTGCGTAATGCTTTTCGAATAATGTAGTGTGTTTCCTTGGTATTACTTTCTTCTTCCCAACGATGACAAAGTGCTCTAACAAAACCAGGTTGGCTTTTGCTTGCGTCATTCAGCCAATTTGCGACGCTATCCCGAACATATTTTGAAGGATCGGATTTTAGCGGTTCTAAAATAGGCAAGGCTAGACTTGGTTCCTGCTTCAACCGATCGATGTGCTTACACCATACGCCCCTCGGTCGGGTTGACTCCGTAGCAAAACGCCTCACATTTTCATCCTTCTCCATCGCCCATAGGCTCAGATAGGTAATGCTCCTGTCCAAATCAAAAGCTATCCTATTACGGATGGCCATCCAGCTGATTTCTCGTACACCAAAATGTGTATCTGCAGCAAAAGGACGTATTGATGAAAGCAGTTCCTCAATTTCAAGCTGTTTATCATTTCCAATCGCGTAGGTCGCCCAGCAACGCACGAGATCTGCAGGATGATTGAATAATATTGTCAGGAAGGTATTATCACGATTTTGTGTGATCATGTCGAACAGCGCACGTCCGATCGTTTCATTGATGGAATTTACCGTCGGTTTCTGTAACTGCTCCAAAAGCAACAAGATTGGCTTTAAGTAGTGAATGCGCGCATTCTGCTGAAGAATGTGCGCAAGTAAAAGCCGTTGGTCAACAGCTAGCCACTCTACAAGATTTGCAGTTTCAATCTCACCGCGGTTCAGACTGGCTAGGCAGTCTATTGAAATATCAGCTGTCCGCCTTACCCCTTTACGTTGTACTTTGCTCATAGCTGTATGATTAACGCATCAATATTAGTCTTAGCTCGGGATTACAGTAAGGACACCAGTTGCCGCGGAAAAAGGCCACGCTAACCGTTCCATTCTCCAGAAGTTTTCCGAGCTCAATTTTGCTATGCAGCGAATTCATCAAACTAAAATTCGGGACCTTGTCCCCTATCTGAAGGCTCTTTTCGATTAGATCGCCAGACTGAAGATCCTGAATGGATCTGCCAAATATTTCCTTTATTTCAAGACGAAGATTAGCTAAATTCGCATTTAATTTAGCAATTTTGTGTTCTAAATTTTTCATGATGCTGTACGTTATTTCTGCAAAGTTTTAAAAGTAAATGCACAATCACAATACCGCATATTATTATCCCTATGGGGCAAAAAAGTCAATTTTATGAGTATAACAGAGAAAGCAATAAAACAAAAAATATGTCCATTGGAATTTGCCGTCAATGCGATTAGCGGGAAATGGAAAATTCCGATTGTCTGGCGTATCAATGAAGGGGAAAAACGCCCAAGTGAAATGCTTCGTGGTATTGCAACAGTTGATAGACGGGTGCTAAACCAACAATTGGCCGAAATGGTCAATGATGGTATTTTAAGTAAACAATCTTTCCATGAGCTTCCTCCCAGAGTGGAGTATTCATTGACACCCTTAGGGAAAAGTTTAGTGGAAGTACTCTGGAAATTAAATGCCTGGGGAGAACTTTTATTGGAAAATTCCAATAAAAATTAGCACAAAGGGGCAGATTCGAGCCACACACCGATGCGCTATTTGTACGAAATGCGTTCGCCCCAGCTACGACAGCTATTTACGAAAACTGCAAAACACAAAATGCTGTTTCGTGTCGAAGGGTGTTATATGGTCAATAGTCATACATTCAATTTTCCTAAAACATGTCTGGAATAAATCGCTTATTGATTGTGCTGAATACTGTTTAATAGTAATGCCACTACATTTCTTTGGCCCCTGTTCAGAAAAAGTTCCAACGACTAAAATACCTCCCACCGCAATTGATTGATCTGCGATTTTGATGTAACGATCAATCTCCTGGCGAACAGTCAAAAAATGAAAGGTGGCCCGATCATGCCAAAAATCATAAGTTGCGTCGGGAACGAAATCCAAGATATCCGAAACAATCCATTTGACTTTAGTCGCCTCATCCCCTAATCGCTTCTTCGCTCGTTCAATTGCAGCGTTGGATATATCCAATACAGTAATATCTTCAAATCCTGCTTTCAGCAAGAAATCAACCAGGAAACTGTCACCACCACCTATATCGATGATTTTCGCCTTTTTTGGAAGGTTAGCTTGCTCTACAAAATGTAGCGATGCTTCTGGATTGGGCTGGTACCAGCTCACTGATTCCAGCGGCTTGTTTTCGTATATGTCTTCCCAATGCTTCTTTCGATTAAAATTTTCCATCTGTCTATTGTCCTGGTAAAATTTGATGATTGATATCTAATGCCCTAAGGTTTAGGGCAAAATTTTTAGCTCCTTAAAGACTTTCCGCGTATCTCTTTGCGGCAGCGCGAGAAATCAGGACGATTGAACTTGCGGTCCTGAATAAGCCGCGTTGCAAAGAAATAAATCTTTTCTTTTTGCTCAACATAACCTATCCACCATCCGGTATTGATCTGATTGGCCATAGTCCATCCGTTTTAGACCAAACTGTACCCGCAATCCTGTCTATTCGAAAATATCCATATTTTCATCATAAATAGGGCTTTTCATATCCAGAAATTTCAACACACTGTGAAATACGTGATTTTGGGTCAACGTTTTATTTGGTTTCAACTGTTTTGAATGATCAGAAACCCAAACAATAAAGGGAATCTCGTATTGCTCTTTTGGTGCAATGCTCATCGGCAATCCGTGCATATAAAGGTTATTTTCACCCAGCGATTCGCCATGGTCCGAGACGAACAACATGGCACTATTATATTCCTTCAATTGTTTTAGATCCTCAATCAGATTATGTAAAATATAATCTGTATAAACAACGGTGTTATCATAAGCATTGATCAACTCTTCTTTAGAACAGTTCCCGAGTTCAACACTATTGCATACAGGTTTAAACAGCTCGAATTGAGCGGGATATTTTTTGCTATATGTTGGCCCATGGCTTGTACTTGTGTGGAGCACAACAAAAATTTTATCTTTTTTACTGGAGGATATTCGCTCCTTTAGACCTGTTAAAAGTACCTCATCGTAAGCACATCCTTCACCCTTACAATTTGTGGCAAGTTGATCATTTGTTTCATATTCTTTAATATGTACAGGTGGCTCCCCCCAATTACTTGTTCGCCAGATCACATCGACATCATTTCTATAGAGATAGTTCGGCAGGATTTCGTACAAATCATCTGTATTTTTATGCTCCAATATACATTTTACTCCTGCTGTCGTATAGGTGGAGCAAGAAGTTGCGTCAAAATGATAAAGATTGGGTGTTTTGGAAAGTAGCGGATTTGTATTCTTTTGATAGCCATATAAGGAAAAGTTATCCCTTCGAGCAGATTCACCAATAACAAGGACAACCACTGTCTTTTTGTGGTCAGTTATCTTCGCATCTGGCAATAAAATCTCTTTTTTATTTTTTTGATGTTCGTGAATGTAAAAACGCGAAATATTGACGGTATAAGACCACGGCATGGCAAGTGCGCCCAAAGTCTTCGAATTCTTGTCGATCCATAACCAATTAGTCGCATTGGCGAATATTAAAATAACGATAAATAATAGCGAAAGTGACGAAGTGATAAAGAACTTCTTTGGTTTATCCTTTATTATTTTTGCTTTAATAATGAAGATACTGGGAATAATACCGAGAAAAACGAGATAAACGATCAATTTCAGGGAAAAGAAACCGCTGGACTCGGAATAACGGGTATTCAAGATATTGCCGATCATGGTTTCATCCAAAATAACGCTATAGGTATTTACAAAATAAACGGCTACTGAATTGATAAGAAAGAACAACACAAGTATCGATTTCCCGAAGCGACGCGAGGCTGAAAAAAATAGATAAAGTACAAAAGCATTCATTACCAGCATCAAAACCATTAGACTGCCGATGAGAACAATGCCCCCAAAGCTTTTATAATCAACATTTTTAAAAACAAAAGTATAAAATGGAAAATGGAAGAATATAAAATTCAACACACTCATGAAAAGGACAAAATGAACTAGTTTTAAGCTATTTTTTAGCATAAACGGTAATGGTTTTATAAAGTGTACTAATTAAGCAGATAAATGTAAAATAAAATATTAGCAAATTATCATTAATTATTCTATTGACCAATACTATACTGAAAACGAGGAATAATAAAATGAAAATTGGATAATACCGTTGGTCGTTGACCCAATTCCATATTTTAAATTCCCTGCTAAAAAAAATTCCGAGCAGTCCCGAAACATATCCTATAATACAGCCACTAACTACATCTAATGGATAATGTGCTCCCAACGCGACGCGAGATAAAGCAAGCATTAACCCAATACATGTTAAACAAAAAAACCACATTATTTTATAACTCAATCGTTGCGGCATAAAAGCATACATGATAACGGTCAGCGTTGTAAATATCGTAATGGAATGGCCCGAAGGCAAGCTATTGTTACCAAGAAGCATCTTACCAGTAATCAAAAAACTCGTTTGATTAAACACCGCTGCAGGTCGAGGCACAGCAAATGCCACTTTTAAAACAATGGAAAAAAAAGCTGAAATTAGCGATGCTGATATCAATGCTTCCCATAATTTAGGCGCATATAATACAAAAACACTCAATAGTGACAGGCTAATTAAACAATCTCCAAACTGTGTAAAATTAGACTCAAGATTTGGATATTGTCCGAGGTAAGCATTTATTGTGAAAAAGCTATTCTTCTGAATGACCGTATAGCCATATACATTCAATGCATGATTAAAATAGAGAAATAGAATGAGCAGAACTAATAGAAGTATAGGTAGAAAGAACAAGGGTTTTCTAAGCCTAGCATAATTATGGGTTATCGTCGAATTCATATTCATCGTCTACTCGTCTTTTAATCGAGTAAAGAACGGTTCGAATTCTGTAGAAATTTAGAATTTTAAGCTTGAACATATTTTGTTTAATCTATTGGATCCCTTTGCCGTTAGGTCAGGAACGTTCTATATATTGATAAATGCCAAGTCTGTCCATATGCATGGCATATTTTGACGGGTGCGTTTTTTCCATTTGCCGGTATCTGTCGCTTGATATTTTTATTACGGATGTTGCCATGGACTGCGATACCCTCTCTGCAATAATTGAGTTGCTTCAGGGTCATTAATACATATTTTTTGCGTAGGATCATAAATCAGGGGCCGATTCAACTGCATAGACAAATTGGCTAATATGCAACTTGCGGTGGAGATATAGCCTTCTTCAATATCGGTTACAGGTAGGTGATTATTTTCAATTGCTGATAAAAGATCGAGCATGTGTCGTCGCGTTGCCGGAGCTGTATGCAGTTCTATTCGATGCTCTTCCAGATCTTTAGGAAACGTCTCTTTTTCTAAGATAACATCCTTTCGGATAGTCTCACCTTCTCCGATGGGAATGAACTCATATTTCATCACACTTCCCTTTAAAGTACCTTTGTCACCGTATATAACAAATGCCCAAGGATATTCAGGGTCTGTTGCTGCTCCCCATGTCCTATGCTGCCAGACACAGTTAAGATCTTCGTATTCAAATAGAGCGGTCTGCGTATCTGCAATCGTCGATTTGCCTTCTTTTTGGACATAAATACCACCTTTGGCACTCACGCTTTTGGGCCATTTAAGTTGCAAAAGCCAACGTACCGTATCAAACATATGCATTCCCATATCGCCGGTTATCCCATTTCCATAAGCCATAAAGGTTCGCCACCAGCTGCCATGCGGTAAACCATCATAAGCTCGTAAAGGTGCCGGTCCTGTCCATAACTCATAATCTAAGAACTCTGGAACTTGTTGTGTAGGCGGGTTACCATTTTTCCGCATATGATAGTAGCAGCACATCTCCACATGCGAAACCTTACCAAGCAGGCCGCTATCGACCACCCGCTTCTTAGCGTCGATGAGATGCGCCGTACTCCGCCGTTGGGTCCCTACCTGCACTTTCCGGTTATATTTTCTAGCCGCGCGCCATATGGCATCGCCCTCAAGTACATCCACACTGATGGGTTTCTGCAAATAAAGGTGAGCCCCCGCACGCATCGCGTCTATAGCCTGTCTTGCATGCCAGTGATCCGGTGTGCCAATAAGGATAAGATCGAATTTATGGTTAGCGAGCATCTCCCTATAATCTCTATAAAGCTTTGGAACCTTTTTTGAAACCTGGCGCTCAGCAGTTAATCGCCCCGCCTCCTGCAAATGGTTGTCGTCAACATCACATATGGCGATAACATCAACATCCCGAACCTGCATTAAACGGAACAAATCACTCTTCCCATACCAACCCGCACCGATCAATCCGACCCGAAAATTTTTAATCGCATCTTTAAACGACAGACCTTTAACTTGCAAAGCGGATAAAGTTAAGACTGCTCCCGCTCCTTGAATAAATTTTCTCCGATTTAGATTGAACATAGACACAATTTGCTGGTTTATTACCTAATATAAGAAAAATAAGCAATAAACAATAAAATATTGCATCAACAAGCGCAGCTATAGAGCGGATAATCTGGGAAATTACGGAAAGAAAGGCTCGGAAGATATAGATATTTAACGACTATTAGCAGTCGGGGAATGGATTAAATCGGTTTGATGGACTGAGTCCCGGCTTTGATTAAAGGTTCCGGGACTTTGCCAATTTTCTTATAGACTAAAACTATTCAAAAAACTCTCTAATTCTTCAATTGCTACATTATTTGCTGAAGAGACAGTTGCAAATCGATTTGATTCGAGATATTGAATGCTAGTCAAACCATCGTTTTCAAACATGCTCCAGTCAAAAGACGCCAGCCAACCTTTGTAAGGCTTAACCTGCATTTTGGTTCCTAGGTCTTCAATTGATTTTAGGTCGATATAGTTCATCAAATTTAACTTTACCTGATCCGAACCTGGACCGGCTCCGTCGGTAACCATCAAATAAATATTTTGCTCTCCCTTCACATAGTTTGCCGTTGCGTAAGATCCTGACTCCGCATCCTCGAAAGCCGTCACCTCTGTGAGCTTAAATCCGTTGATTTCCGGTTTGAACTTTGCCTTAAAATCTGCCGAACTGATAGGCTTCATCTTTCTCAGCGCTGTTGCTAATTGTTCAACCTTCAATGAGTCTGAATTTACCTGCACATATTCAATGTGTTGAACAGCTAATTGCTCTCCGGCAAATACAGCCTTTGAATTGGCCATGCTCGCTAGGGCCGCACATACCATACTAATTCCTAAATAAGGATACTTCATATTATTATTTCTCTAATCTTTCTCCCCTATAAACAAAAAGCACACCACTCTTTCAGATAACCTTCACTATTTCTTCAAAAATAGTGTAAATTCACGTTTACCAAACAGTTAGAAAATGAAAAGAGAGACCATATACCTAAAAGTAATATTATTTTACGTGGCTTCGCTGGTGTTGTTTGCTTTCGCTGCCGCTGTGACCAAACAGACAGCGTTGTGTTGCAAAGGGTAGCGAACATCAGTCTGAAAACATCGCGTTTATTGCCTATACGATTGTAATGCTTTTGGGTATTCTCATCGTCTATAGACTATCAAAAAAAACATCGTTTCAAACGAACAATAGGAACCAGATCCATTAATTCCACAATCGATGCACAAGACATCGGCAAAAGCCTTTTCAAACATATCATTTCCTTATTCATATCGACGCCTTGTAGACACGAAGCTACAACAACCAGACTTACTGCAAGTTCTAAAAATAAAGGCACGGCTTTTGTAAACTACTAAGTAAAAAAAAGTATTATGAGAAGAACGCCTTACACCACATCTGTTATTATATTACTCGTCTTATGTGTGATTATACTAATGACCACATGTTCAAAAATTGCCTAATTTATATCCAGTTTGGGCAAAATTGCAAAACCAGTGATAACGACGAGTTCATCGCTGAAAACAGCATCTAAAAAATAGATTCTTAGGCCCTCCTCATGGCTTTCATCAAGTAGCTAAATTTCGCTTTATTGATCAGGAAAGAACGCGATCCAGACAGATTGTACAAAATTTCGTTTTTCCCGGACGTATAATTACAAAAAAGCCCTAGAGCGGGGAACTCTAGGGTCTTAGCCATATATTAACCTATTTTATGAAAAGTATTTGTATCAATAACGTCTTAGTTTCCTATTTATTTTGTAAAACATAGAAATTTCTTAAATTTTCTTTTTTCGTACAAAGATTCAATTCCTATCACTTGCCTTGTAATTATTCCTATAGCTGTCTTTTACCGCTTCATATCGATTACCGTACAGCGGTTGTGCTAAACCAATCAATAATCCCTCTACTCCCCTTAGATAACAGAGACGATACGCATTTTCATATTGTACCACCTCCCCGACCAGCACAGCTCCATGATTGTCAGTTAGCCGCCGCAGCACATCATCGATATCTTCAACGGTAAACATTGCCCGCAAATACCCCAAGGCATTGACCGGAGCGTTTCTATGATCTGCAATTATCGCTGGATCAATAAATCTTGAAAGCTCCAATCGGCTATGCCCATCTGGTGTCACCATCATGGCGATCTCCACATGCTGAGCACCGAGACCTGTTATTCGACCTGCCCATTCCCCTTTAATCTGTGCCCTTCCCTCCAAATGTAAACCAAGTTCTGAAAAAAACGAAATCGCGTTGTCCAACGACTCCACCACGATACCCATATTATCCATTCGAAGTAACTTACTCTTTTCCATAATACATCATTTATAAGGACTTATAATTCCTATTAAATTTACATTTAATTTTCCGATTACACACAAGCGGATAAAAATTGGCGAGAGCTATCGCAATCAAAGCAAGTCCCGCTGCTTATCTTTATGTTGAAAAAAAAAGTTATATGAAAACAGCAGGACTTGACGTGCATAAAGATAGTATTTTTTGTGCGGTATTTAATGGGAAGCATTATTCGGATGTGGAGGTTTTCGAAACCTTCAGTACGGGCATTCGACAGTTGGGAGCCTACTTGAAGGCTGCGGGTGTTCTCCGAGTAGCGATGGAGAGTACCAGTATTTACTGGATCCCGGTCTGGAATATTCTCTCTGAAATGGGCTTTGATCTGATGCTGGTGAATCCCTTTTTAATCAAACAGCTGCCCGGCCGCAAAAGCGATGTAAAGGATGCACAGTGGATTGCCCAGCTACTTCACAAAGATATGCTTCGCGGGAGTTTTGTGCCCGGTGAGCGAATACAGGAACTCAGGAGCTACACCCGTTCCTATAGCAAGTTGCAGCAGCGGATAGTCCGTATGCTTACCAAAATGGACAATATCCTCGTACAGGCCGGAATCCGTTTGGGTAGTCTTGTGACCGATATCGGAGGGAAAAGTATGCTGAGTGTCATTGATGCCCTGATAGCCGGGGAGCGTGATGCCGTACGTTTAAGCAAACTGGTCTATGCCAGTAAGAAGAACAAAGAAAACGGAAAGCTGGCAGCAGCACTAACCGGCTGCATGAAGGAGCACCACCGCTTCAACCTGCAGATGGCAAAAGCTGAATACGACCTGTTGATCAAGCAGTCTGCTGAGTATATAGAAAAGATTGAAGCTATCTGCCTGCGTGATTTTCCACGGCAGAGTGCCTTGCTAAAGACGATTCCCGGCGTTAGCCGTATCAGTTCCGCTGTGATCATCGCCGAGACCGGCGCAGACATGAAAGTTTTTGAAAACAGCGGTAAACTGAGCGGATGGGTCGGATTACGACCAAAGAATGATGAAAGCGCAGGGAAATATAAAAGTACAGCGATCACTAAAGGAAACAGATATCTCAAGCCAATACTGGTACAGGTTGCCTGGGCAGCAAGCCGCTGTAAAGGCTCCTATTTTAAAGACAAATTCAACCGTCTAAGTATAAGAAAATCCTCGAAAAAGGCCCTGATCGCTATCGCACGAAAAATATCCGTTGTTGTATGGAATATCCTAAAAGACTTAACCCCTTATAATCCGGCACTACAGGTGATCTACGAACCAGCCAAACTAGATGCCAGAATACGGTATCACCAAAAAGAAATGGAACGCATAGCGAAACTTAAACCATAACAATTTTTTGCGTAAAGGCCGGGTATCTTTATGGTGGCTAAAAGACCCCGTTTTTAAATTGGCCAATGCAAATGCCTGAAAAGGCTATAAGTACACAAGCATGAGTTAATGCCAGCCTTACGGCTGACCAAACTCGAAGAGGAAAATCGCAAAACCCAATGCGCAAGGGGACTGTATTATAGTTAATTTATAGAGGAAATTTACATTTAATTTTCCGATTACACACAAGCGGATAAAAATTGGCGAGAGCTATCGCAATCAAATCAAGTCCCGCTGCTTATCTTTATGTTGAAAAAAAAAGTTATATGAAAACAGCAGGACTTGACGTGCATAAAGATAGTATTTTTTGTGCGGTATTTAATGGGAAGCATTATTCGGATGTGGAGGTTTTCGAAACCTTCAGTACGGGCATTCGACAGTTGGGAGCCTACTTGAAGGCTGCGGGTGTTCTCCGAGTAGCGATGGAGAGTACCAGTATTTACTGGATCCCGGTCTGGAATATTCTCTCTGAAATGGGCTTTGATCTGATGCTGGTGAATCCCTTTTTAATCAAACAGCTGCCCGGCCGCAAAAGCGATGTAAAGGATGCACAGTGGATTGCCCAGCTACTTCACAAAGATATGCTTCGCGGGAGTTTTGTGCCCGGTGAGCGAATACAGGAACTCAGGAGCTACACCCGTTCCTATAGCAAGTTGCAGCAGCGGATAGTCCGTATGCTTACCAAAATGGACAATATCCTCGTACAGGCCGGAATCCGTTTGGGTAGTCTTGTGAGTGATATCGGAGGGAAAAGTATGCTGAGTGTCATTGATGCCCTGATAGCCGGGGAGCGTGATGCCGTACGTTTAAGCAAACTGGTCTATGCCAGTAAGAAGAACAAAGAAAACGGAAAGCTGGCAGCAGCACTAACCGGCTGCATGAAGGAGCACCACCGCTTCAACCTGCAGATGGCAAAAGCTGAATACGACCTGTTGATCAAGCAGTCTGCTGAGTATATAGAAAAGATTGAAGCTATCTGCCTGCGTGATTTTCCACGGCAGAGTGCCTTGCTAAAGACGATTCCCGGCGTTAGCCGTATCAGTTCCGCTGTGATCATCGCCGAGACCGGCGCAGACATGAAAGTTTTTGAAAACAGCGGTAAACTGAGCGGATGGGTCGGATTACGACCAAAGAATGATGAAAGCGCAGGGAAATATAAAAGTACAGCGATCACTAAAGGAAACAGATATCTCAAGCCAATACTGGTACAGGTTGCCTGGGCGGCAAGCCGCTGTAAAGGCTCCTATTTTAAAGACAAATTCAACCGTCTAAGTATAAGAAAATCCTCGAAAAAGGCCCTGATCGCTATCGCACGAAAAATATCCGTTGTTGTATGGAATATCCTAAAAGACTTAACCCCTTATAATCCGGCACTACAGGTGATCTACGAACCAGCCAAACTAGATGCCAGGATACGGTATCACCAAAAAGAAATGGAACGCATAGCGAAACTTAAACCATAACAATTTTTTGCGTAAAGGCCGGGTATCTTTATGGTGGCTAAAAGACCCCGTTTTTAAATTGGCCAATGCAAATGCCTGAAAAGGCTATAAGTACACAAGCATGAGTTAATGCCAGCCTTACGGCTGACCAAACTCGAAGAGGAAAATCGCAAAACCCAATGCGCAAGGGGACTGTATTATAGTTAATTTATAGAGGAAAGATACAAAGGAAAATTTTAAGGCGACCACTTTACCCAGTCTTTAGAATTTATAGGACAGGCCAGCTTTTACCATAAAAGGTGTTCCAGGGGTGAAATGCAATTCAGAAACGGGCTGTTGTTCATTTCTTAATCGAGTCTCGGTCTCAAACTGTGCTTCATTCCATTTGGTGTCAAATACGTTTTGGGCCTGCAACAAAAAATTCCATTTTCCCACGCCATAGTTAAGCAGGAGATCGTTGACCAAATAACCTTTAGCACGTACCGAATTATCTTCTTTCGCTGGTTTTGTATTCATATAACGATAGCGCAAATTGGCCGAAATGCCGAGCGGTAGCTTCACAGATACTCCCCCTGTACTTGTTAAAGAAGGTACCAGCGGGATATAGTTTTCGCCTTTAGGTTGGTCAATTGCCCGCGCGTACGCATAATTGATGTCGCCATCAAAATATAACCATGGAGTAGCTTGATAGCGTAGACTCAAATCAGCCCCCAGACGTTTCGTTTTGCCTGAAGGCTCTACAACAGCTTCATCCCCGACGTACACAAATTCTTGCTGCAGGTATAACCCCCATAAAGCAGGCTGAATAAAAAGGTTATCAGTTGGCTTCCAGATCAAGCCAAGATCTGCACCAAAGGAAATGGGCATAATATCTTTTCCCTGTTGTTCCATCACCACCCTGATATCGTTGGAATGAAATCCCATACCCGTTTTCAAATAGATTTGGGCGCTATGATTGAACGTATATCCAAAGTTCAGCTTTGGGCTGATTCTTGTTGCAGAAGCCTCTTGCCCTGCAGGATCACTTTTCAGCTTATCATGCAAGTTGAAAATCAAGTGATCGACACGTAATGCAGGATTAATCGTCCATTTTCCAATACGCCAATCCAGATTGCTATAGGCATGAAGATTCATTTCTACACCCGAAATATGCGAAAGCCGATCCAATAATTCGTCGCGCTGATAGACATGGTTCAGTTGAAGATCTTTGATATCATCCACTCGGAGCCCAAACCCCGATGTCCAAGAAAGCTGACTATGATCAAAATGAAATTGGCGATTGTATTTGTTTTCGATACCGTACAAGTATCGATTATCAACCTGCTCTATTTCATCGCCATGAATGGGGTCTTTCAGAAAGAAAGTAAAATCCGAAAACAACTGAAATTTATAGCGCGAGAAGTAAACATTGCTTTCCCAGCTTTCTTGATCACTGATCAGCGCACGGTACTGCATCGCCAAATTCATGCGGGATGTATTCCCGCCTTCTGTAGAATCAATCGAACCCCAACGGCTAATCAGTCCCTGACGAACAGCCCGCTCCGGAATCTGACCCGATGCATTCCAACCCGAACTGAATATGGACCCCTGGAGATTGATATAATGTTTCTCATCGATCCACTGATTATATTTCGCAAATAGATTGACACGACTAAAATTTTGCTTGATGTCAAAAGGACCATTCGAATAATTGAACTCTCCTGCGGCATAGGCATATTTATTCTGCTCATGGTTATTCAGCAGATTAAGCATGGCCTCGGTACGCCAGGAATCAAAAGAACCGCCTTCAACCTTAAAAAGATTATGATCCAAATGATCCAAGGTCGTAAAATTAACATAACCCGATGTGTTCAAATCGCCTTTGTCTGCATAATAAGCACCCTTGCCAAAATCAATGTCTTTTACCGTTTCTGGAATAATAAAATGGAGATCTGCGTATCCTTGACCGTGCGCATGAGAGACCATATTAACGGGAATGCCATCTGCAGTAATGGCAATATCTGTACCGTGATCATTATCAAATCCACGCAAAAATATTTGCTCAGCCTTTCCACCACCGCCATGCTGTGCTATAAAGAGCCCAGGAACTTTTCGTAACAGATCTTGCGCCGAATTAACCGGAATCTTACTTAAATCAACTTTGCTCAATGTTTTACTGCTATTGAATGCATCCACCTGAATTTGACTCAACTGCACTTCATTTTTTTGCATCTCGATTTCAATCGGAAACTTCGCTTCTTTTAGGATGTATACCTGATCGAGATAGCCAATCCGGCTCAACAATAAAGTATCCGGAAATATTCCCGGCTGTACGGAAAAAGTACCATTCGATGCTGTATGACTATGTTTTATTCCACGTTGGTAACGTATATTGACTTCTTCTAATCTCTGTTTACTATCCTTATCTTTCACAGTTCCCTGAATTACATGTTGCTGGGCATAACTGTGTGTAGTAGCCATTAGGCTTATAAAAAAGGTGATTTGATGTTTGTTCATATCCTATTTAAAAAATTACCATCCCAGAAATAACATCCCCGCACCGCAAATTGAGAGGACAGCACCACTAATAGCGTGTACATATCGATCAAGTTTTTCGGTGTTGAGCAAATTATAACCATAAATTCCCAACAAGACCATCCCAACCATGGTTGCCACTGTTGTGATGGTAAAGGTGCTAATCAGTGTAATCACCTCTGGCATTGAGCGGTGAGCACCTGAAAAAAATAAAAGTGGAATCAATGGTTCCGATGGTCCCATGACGAAAATTGCAAATAATACCAAAGGCGTTACCTTCGTTTTTTGATGATGGTGATGATGCCCTGATGTGCTTTTCCCATGCGTGTGTTCATGCACATACACCTCATCACCCATCACATCAAAATGCTTATGAGAATGCTTCTTTGACATTTTCCAGATCCCGTAAATCAAATATCCAAGTCCAAAAATAAATAGTGCCCAACTCGAAACATTGCCGCGCACGTCCTGCAACCAGCTGATCTTATTGAGCTGCCATCCAAGATAAACGCCAATAATCCCCAGTATGACCGAACTGAAAACATGCCCAAGCCCACATATAATGGTCCATAATATGGTTTTCCCCAACGACCATTTTTTCGATTTGGACAATACAATAAATGGCAGATAATGATCTGGGCCCGATGCAGTATGAAAAAAACTGATCGTAATAGCTGTAATAGCTAATGCGTAAAGTGTTGTGTTCATATAAATGATTTAATAGCAAAGCAGCTGATTAAGCCGCTTTCTTCAAGCAATGATTTATTAAATCGGTTTTATAGCCGTCTGTCGACCCAACCGATGATATTCACGAAAAGGAAAAGGGATTTAACCGAAAATTTTAAAGGAATGGTATAGGATACACCTGTCTGGCAGCCTGTTCGATAGATATTTATTTTGGAGTTCATAAAAACTATGCCATGACTTCTTATCCGCAAATAGCAAGAAAATTGGTAGAATCAGTCCCAAGGTACAGAGCCGAACGGCATATGCTAAATGTTGATCATAATGCCATTCGAACGAGCATTCTTCGATCGATCCGACATAAAAATCGAAATGGGATTGTGAAGAAGTTATTGCCGTTTTTGAGGTGTTTTTATAGGCAGTATGTGAAAAGACATCCTTGTTTATTTTACCTGTAAAAAACAGACAGAAAAAAACAATGGACAAAACCATTAAAAGTTGTCTTAAATACCTATACATAGCATGTAACATCCCTATGGGATTGATAGATCAAATGTATTATAAGTTTGATCGTGTAGAGTAGCACAAATCTTGAATTTTATAGTCTTTTTCTAACTTGCTAAAAAATGTATATCTAAAAAAAACAGCGCGAAAACTTTACTTATACCAATAACAACGCAATAAAACGGTAGAAAAACAAAATATCCCAGCATAAATCAACAGAGTTAAATTAGCACAAATCACGATTTACAACCGATCAAGTCGCTCCTATATTTTCGGCTATCGACCGGCTTGCCATACCGCTTATAATTGTAGTCTATCACATTATTTTCCCTCTTGCATCTCCAGCACCACTTGCTTCCGGATAAACATAGGATCATTAGAAAATTAAGCTATAAAATAATCCTAATTTTCTAATGATCATGCTAAAGCTGACGCAGGATTTAAAGTATAATTTTAAAGGTTTTGTCTGTGGCCAACAGCACAATACTAAGTACACACATCAGCAAGGAGTTGTAGAAATGATGATACTCTTGATGCGCCATATGTGCCGTAAACGCAGCAACCGCAAATGGAAACAACAGCAGCACTGCAGCATTCTTAAATTGCGGGTTATACAAACCTATTAAGAGCAATACTACCCCCATTAGTTCCCCTATTCCGATAATGATCGTCCAAGTCTTATTAAAACCCAGGGACTGCATGCTTTGCATCATGGCGCTCTTTTGAAAAACTTTGAATAATGATGCATATCCAAATACATAAAGGTAGTACGCATTGCTCAACCAATGAGCGACTGATTTAATCGTTTCCATGTTATACTTTTTGTTTTCCTACAAATTTCTTTATTAATTTGCAGGAATAACAGTACATACAAGATTGTATGATACCAACAAAAAAGTTTGTATGAACCCGCGAAAAGAGAATTCAACCAATCACATTAATGAGCTATACTGGAAAGACCGTTGTGGTATTGCATTTACCTTGGCCACCATAGGTGGCAGATGGAAAATCAATATCCTTTCCTATTTGCTAAATGAAGGTAAACTCCGCTATAGTGAGTTGCGGAAAAGACTCGTGGGAATATCTGAACGTATGCTGATCGCCAAATTAAAGGAACTGGAGCATGACAAGCTGATTAATAGAATTGTATACCAGCAAGTTCCCCCAAAGGTAGAATATGAATTAACCGAGCTCGGCCGTTCGCTCGAGGAAATATTAAACCTAATGGATAAATGGGGAGAAGATAATCTCCCCGAATCAATGCTTTGATAGTGCATAGAGTGCAAAAGTACCTAACCAATGTGACCCCATGTAATCATCCTTGGTTGTAATATTGGGCAAAGAATACTTTAAATGTTTATTCGCCAACCTATGCAAATAACTTAATTCAGGCAGCGCTTTGGCGATACCGTTTAAACAGTTGGCGCGACTAAAATTAAGTCCATCCAGATGGACCAAATGTCCGTCGGTTCGATCTTTCACGATTCCTGGTTCTAAATTGAAATCGGGATTAAACAGATCTGGCATAAAATCCTTTAACCATTTACGGTAATCCTCCTGTTGCAGCACCATACTCATACAAAGGGCTTCTTCAAGACAAGGAGAAAGAAAATCGCTTCCACTTGGCTCAAAAGAAATGTTGCAGCTCTTATCCTGACTGTATAAACGAGAAGCATTCGTCATTAATGATTTTTCAAACGTCACATTTCCCGTGCTTCTTGCATAGTCCAGGGACAGCGAAAGGCCAAAGGCCGAATTATCATGATAGCCTGTCCTGATCGGATAGACCAATTTGGGCAAATATTCCTGATACGATTTTACCACATGTTTCACCAACGGTTCAAGATTCGATGCCCAGCGTTTTGCATCGGCATCTTCCCAAGTTAATAATTCCTTCTGCAGCTGCAACAACCAAGCCCAGCCATACGTACGCTCAAAGTTCTTATTGTTCTTATCTTGAAAGAAATCTAATTCAACAGCCACATTTTCTGCTGTAATATTTCGGTTCAATTGGCGTCGAATTTCACCTGAGCTATCCAAATTTGGAAATTCCTTCAAAATATGCACAATTGACCAATACCCGTGTACAGAAGAATGCCAGTCAAAACAACCGTAAAAAATTGGATGCAATGTACGCGGTGCTTTTAGATCACCATCACTACCGAGTACCTGTCCCAGCTTATTGGGATATTCCACTTCGATGCAATGCAGTGGCAAACTGAGCAGATGCTTGGCCTGAACGCTATCCAAGGTTAAAGGCTGATCATTTGAACTCGTATTTACTTTGATCGCTGAATTATTTTGACATGCAACAAAAGCAACGGACATGCAAAGAAGCCCTATTATTTTCTTCATAAACCCTTATTTTATAAACGACTATATAACATTTAATTAAGTAATTGTTCTACCAGTTCAGGAACAGCTATGGTCGCCGATTCTCCAATACACTGTATATTACGTAAAGCGTTGTCATGAGGAATCTTTTTGTCAATTAAAAACGATTTACAGTGACTAGGCGCAAATTCTTTAAGTCCCGCAGCGGGATAAACCTGTAGGGAGGTCCCCACAATAATCAAAATATCGGCCTTCGAAACCAGGCTTATCGCTTCCTCAATGGCCGGCACAGCCTCTCCAAACCAGACTATATTTGGCCTCAGCTGACTACCCTTCTCACAAAGATCACCCATTTTGATCTCATCACCAACAATGGGATACACCAAACGGTCATCGACAGATGACTTCGACTGATCCAGGCGTCCGTGCAAATGAACGATATGGGATGAACCTGCCTGTTCATGTAGTAGATCTACATTCTGCGTCACAATACTCACCCGGTATGCTGATTCCAATTTTACCAGCGCATGATGAGCCGCATTTGCCTGTGCGACCAAAGCGGCTTTCCGTCTCAGATTATAAAACTCCTGCACCAAGGCTGGATTTTTATGCCAACCTTCAATGGAAGCAACTTCCATGACGTCATGTCCTTCCCACAATCCATTGGCATCCCTAAAGGTAGGTATACCGCTTTCAGCCGAAATACCGGCCCCCGTCAATACAACGATATTTTTCTTTTCCATCTTAAATCTATTTGTTGCACCATTGTATAGTTAAGATTGACTTTTGATATGACCTTCATCATGTCTGTAGGCCTGATCTAGATCATTCATTTATCAACAAAGATGCATAATTATCCGGCAGCTCGAGTCGGATCGAATCTTTACTCAAGGCTGCCTTACGGTTCATATCATCAAAAGAACGTTGGTAATACACAAAAGCGCTATTTGGTATATGCAGTTCACTGGCTTTCTGCACGTTGAACACATAGCGATTATTTTTTAATTTGACATGCTGATAAATCCGATAAGTAACAACTTGAATCTGTACCTTATCAAATTTCGGAATGACCTTTAAATCCGCCGGTTCATGAAAGTATTTATCATTGAAATACATAAATTCATTTGACTCTGCTAATGTTGCTAGAGCTAACCTTCCATTGACCACTTCATTCACTAACGAATCTGCCCGCAATCGCTCGGATTTACTTCCGTCACCGGAAGAACAACAAACACAAAGAAGAACAAAAATTGGGATCAAAACAGCTTTGATTGGATTCATAGGCCTAAGTTATAATAAAAAATGCTTTTGCGCCACAATTCAGGAGAAAATGCACCGAATACCGAAAGAAAATGGATCAGAATTAATAAATCAGCATAGTTTATATCTCGCAAAAAAGCCCAGGATATTTTGTTATCCCAGGCTTTTTTTCAACGCTAATTGCTATTCGACCTCTTAAAGGTTATTTTCGATAGCGCCCACTTTCTCGCGATATAGTTGTATTGGCGCATCCAACAAAACAGCAATAACTGTCATATTTTTATCCAAGCGCTCTGCTGGTGCCTGAATGTAGATAATACCCGGGATGCTACTCCAATAAAGCTTATTGAAAATCTCATGATTTATCATGGAGCCCTCACCGACCACGCGGATCCTGGCGACTCCATTTTTAACACCTTTTAGTGCAATAGGACCCGTAGGTTTTCCCTCGACAAACAGATACAATGTCTGGCGATCTTTAGAGAGCGCGCTTAGTCCTTCATAATGTCCTTCAGGTAAGCCTTTTCCAGTCTCATAAAGTGCTTCGGCATGATCCTTAATCCACTTTAATACCGTTGGATTAGTCGCATTACTACTCGGCAATTTGGTCTCTAAGCCATCCACGGTCAATCCGGAATTATCAAAGATATTTTTTCCGGCATGCAGTGTTGAAGCGATCTGACCTAAAGCACGACCTGTCAACTTATTATCCAGTACAGATTTCAACGTAACTTCAGTATCTTGCGGTGCAGTCCAACGAAGCACCTCCGCAAAGGTTAGTGCAATCACAGTCACATCCTGATCAAAGTTTACTTTCGTCAAATCGACTTGAACGGTTCCGTTTTCAGACTTAACGTTCACTTTCGCGGATGCATCACCAACAACTGAGACTTCTTTAATGGCTGTATGATTGACCAAACCTCTGAGCTGCAATTCGGGTTTCTGTTCGTATACATACAGGTAAAGTGTCTTTCCGTCCTTTGATAAAGCAGATTTCCCGCCGTAGTTCACAAATGGAATACCGGCTCTTGTACCGTAGATCGCAGCTGCATGCTTATGTGTCCATCGCCCCAGCTGTTTCAAAATATTTAATTGTTCCTCAGGGATCGTTCCATCTGCCTTTGGACCGATATCCAACAATAGGTTTCCACCCATGGAAATACAATCTACCAACGTTCGAATGATCATATTCGGTGATTTGTACTTTTTATCAAAGGGTTGATAGCCCCAAGAATCATTCATGGTATAACAGAGTTCCCAAAATTTAGCATCAGGACGGGTTACTGGAATCCCTTGCTCAGGTGTATCGTAATCTCCATGATGATTCAATCGCGAGTTTATAATAATATTCGGATTATACTTCCGCAAAAGATTCAAGGTCTCTTTAGCTTTCCACTCCTCGGCACTATGCTCCCAATCCCCGTCAAACCAAAGTAATTCGGGCTTATACTGTTCGGATAGCTCAGTCAATTGCTTCTGGTAATATTTTACATAATTATCCCAACGAGAAGGCTCACTTTTCAATTCATAACGTTTTCGATTGCGCGTAAAAACATCGTAATAGGGATGGCTCCAATCGGGCAAAGAATAATACAGTCCAGTATGCAAGCCTTCTTCTTGTATGGCTTTCACAAATGGTGTGATTACATCCTGTTTGGCAGCTGCGTCTTGTAATGTCGTGATCGCTTTATCAGCCTTCGTATTCCACATCGAGATCCCGTCATGGTGTTTGGTCGTAATCACCGTGTATTTCGCACCGGCTTCTTTGATCAATTTGGCCCATTCCTTCGGTCTATAATCCTTTGCTGTAAAACCATTCAGTTGCTTGATATAATTGTCATGGTTGATGTAATTATTGAAGAATGACCAAGATTCTGATATTCCATCGACAGAATAAATCCCCCAGTGAATAAAAATACCCAGTTTGGCATCCTCAAACCAATCCATTTTTTGCGGTGATACATTGTTCTGCGCTGAAACGTTTAAGCACGCGGACGCCAAAAGAACAAAAAGAGAAATCTTTCGAAACTTCATAAGCTATTTTATCGATTACATAACGAGTTTAAGCCGGCAAAATACACATAAATCAGCACAATCCAACTATGTAAGGGATAAATTACGTTGGAGAGCAATTGAAATCTAACATTGTATTTTCTCTCGCTCAAACTAAAAACACGCAGGGAATATTCCTATTATTTAAACGGACCTCATAGGGACTTTATAGGGACCTCATTCGGACCTCATTCGGATAAAGCCGTGTAAAGTCCCTTTTAAACACCTATAAAGTCAGTCTTAAATACCTATGAATTTTGATGCTTGTCGCACTATGCCCTATCGTTGAATTGATTGAACATGTCGCAGTGTTAAAATTCTTCTACTTCGAGCATCAAAATATGGACTAGTCTTGATCATTTTTACCTGTTTGTATGTGCTTACAAAAACTTCATGTATATTTGGCCGGTATGATCGAATTATATACAGATGGGGCTTCAAGTGGAAATCCGGGCCCTGGAGGTTACGGAACCATCTTAAGAACTATTTATACAGGCGATAATGAAGCCTTTAAAGGTAAACTGATCGAAAAAGAGTTTTCGGGCGGTTACCGCAAAACGACTAACAACAGGATGGAATTGATGGCTGTGATCGTCGGCCTCGAGGCACTGAAAAATCTACAACAACATGTTACCGTGTATTCTGACTCCAAATACGTCATTGACGCCATTGATAAGAAATGGGTATATGGTTGGATACAAAAAGGTTTTGCGGGAAAAAAGAACAAAGATCTTTGGTTGCGCTTAATGAGCGCCTATAAGCTCCATACCGTACGCCTTGTATGGGTAAAAGGCCATGCTGGGCATCCGTTAAATGAGCGCTGTGATCGTTTAGCTGTCGCAGCATCCAAAGATAAGGCAAATTGGAAAATCGATAGTGTTTTTGAAATGGAAGAAGGTAAATAAAAACGGGGCATTGTACAATGCCCCGTTTTTATTATTTCCATGCGATTATTCGCCGCTTTCCTTAGCTGCTAAGTATCTTTCAGCTTCCAAAGCTGCCATACAACCTGTACCTGCAGCAGTGATTGCCTGACGGAAGATGTTATCCTGAACATCACCACAAGCAAAAACACCCGGGATATTTGTTGCAGTACTATCTGGTTTTGTAATTAAATAACCTGTTTCATCCATATCCAATACACCTGTGAAAAGCTCGGTATTAGGCTTATGCCCAATAGCAACGAAGAAACCTGTTACTTCGATATCATTTTCAGACTGGTCTTTATTGTTTACAACACGTATTCCGGTCACCACCTGACCATCTCCTAGGACTTCTTTTGCCTCAGAATTGTAGTGAACTTCGATATTTGGTGTATTCATAACGCGATGTACCATTGCTTTAGAAGCACGAAACTCGTCACGGCGAACCAACATATGTACTTTTGAGCATAATTTTGCAAGATACGTTGCTTCTTCTGCCGCTGTATCCCCAGCACCTACAATAGCAACCTCTTGGTTTTTAAAGAAGAACCCATCACATACAGCACATGCTGAAACACCAAAACCATTGTATTTTTGTTCAGATTCCAAGCCTAACCATTTTGCTGTGGCTCCTGTCGCAATAATCACAGTATCTGCGGTAACTTGTACCGTTCCATCGATCTCAACACGGTGTACCTCACCTGTAAAATCCACTTTAGTCACATATCCAAAACGCACTGAAGTTCCGAAACGTTCAGCTTGCTCACGCAAATCTTCCATCATCACTGGTCCAGTGATACCTTTTGGATAACCAGGGAAATTGTCCACCTCAGTTGTTTGAGTCAACTGTCCCCCTGGCACAATACCGGTATAAACGACTGGTTTCATATCCGCACGGGCTGCATAAATCGCGGCAGTATAACCTGCTGGTCCCGAACCAATAATCAAACACTGTACATGTTCCACTTCTTGTTTGAATTCCATAATCCTTTTTCTAAGCTATTAATTAACGTTATTTTTTAAATTTATCTTGCAATCCTTTCAACATATCCAAAGAAATGTTCTGCGGCGCTTCTTCTTTTTGTTGATTGAATTCCTTTTTCGCAAGTTTTTTATCTTGTACAGAATGGGTGGCTGCAGCTGCTTTTGCCTTTTGCTCACTCTTTTCCTTTTTATACCGATTCCAGATATTCTCCAAGACCTTCTTGGTATACAATGGAAAATCACCATTCTGCATCCAAGCGTAGTAACTGGGCTCTTGCTCAAATACTTCTATAACAGGTCTTCCTTTATGTTTACCAAAATTGATCGTTTCCAATCCCTCCGCATTATAGACGAGCCGTCCGGCAAAATCTACAGGTTTACTTAGGTTGGTAAACGTATGTAGCGCCTCAACATCGTTTACGACAGGATAAGATACTGTCCCATGTTTATCTTCGAATGCAGCGCCTTCATATTTTGTCAGCTGCGCTTTCAAGACCTCATATGTGGCACGAACATCCGCTTCCGCTGTATGCGCATTTTCAAGATCTTCGTTGCAATAAAACTTGTATGCAGCTTTCAGCGTACGTTGTTCCATCTGATGGAAGATATTTTGAACATCCACAAATGCTCTACCCTCCAATGAAAAATCAACACCTGCCCGTAAAAACTCTTCCATAAGCATTGGGACATCGAATTTATTGGAATTATAGCCCGCGAGATCTCCATCGGCAATAAAAGCCGCAAGTTCCACTGCGATTGCTTTAAAATTAGGAGCATCCTTCACATCTTCATCATAAATGCCGTGAAAAAAAGAGGATTCCGCAGGGATAGGCACTTCTGGATTGATCTTCTTTGTATAGACTGTTTCTTCACCACTGGGCATCACTTTCAGAAATGATACTTCCACAATACGATCGGTCGCTACATTAACACCTGTAGTTTCCAAATCGAAAAATACCAATGGTCTTTTTAATTTTAATTCCATGCTGGATAATACACTTTTTTATCAAAAACCAAAAATACAAAGTAGTATTCGATTTTTGTAGTCTAAGAAATTTAATTTACAACCGCTTGATGAACTGGTTCTACTTGACTGATTTTCCCAACAACAACCTTCACCATGGCATCGTAGTCCAAGTATTTATTGGCAAGATGCTGCACCTTCTCGGGCGACATATTTCTGATCTGTTCCATATAATAAGAATAATAGTTCAATGTCATCCCATTTAACAAAACACTTTTGAACTTGTCGGCATGCGAAAAGATACTTTCCAACGAACCCAACATAGAACCTTCCATATAGGTCTTCACAAGATTGACCTCATCCTCGGAGGCCAAAGTTGTTTTCAACAAATTGATCTCCTTTTCTATTTCAGTCAACGTGGCCTGTGTTACATCTACCCCAACTTCAGTTACAATGGTCATAAAACCAGTATGTTTCAAGGTAGCAACAGCCGAACCAATGCTATAGGTATACCCTTTTTCTTCTCGGATATTGCGCATTAGGCGGGAACCGAAAAAACCACCTAATAATGTGTTGACAAATTGTAATGCCGGATAATCGGGATGTTCCCTTCCGATTGTCTGACAGCCTAACCGAATGGCAGACTGCAAGGCATTATCTTTTTCCTCATAAGCCAGGTTATTTGAACCTTGCACCAAAACTGGGACTTCCGAAGGAGATACAGCAGCTGCTCCTTGCCAATCGACACCGAAGATTTGCTCCAACTCCTGCAAAAGCTCTTCAGAAACATTACCTGAAACAATTAATGTACAATTGGTAGGAACAATTTCCCTACGGTACAATTCGATCAGCTGCGCACGCGTAATTGCATCGTAATCTGTTAGTTTTGGTGTACGCCCATAACGATTGTTCTCACCAAAGATCAAATTGTAAAATTTGCGTCTCGCCAGATAATCATTTTTCTGAATAGAAACTTGAAACTTTTGCTTGTTATTACGCAAATAGGTATCTAACTCCTGTTGCGGAATCGATGCTTCCGTCAGAATATCTTTTACAAGCGGCAAGAGTACTTGACTATGTCTATTCAATGTATAAAGCGACAGAGACGTTACGTCAAAAGAATATTCAGGAACAAGAAATGCTCCGTAGAAATCCACTTTATCTGCAATCTCTGCACTCGACATGGTCTTTGTCCCCTCCTTAAGCAATGCACTTAAAGTACTATTTAACAACGGATTTTCAGCCGCACCGTCAAGATAGGTATTCTCAAAGATCCATTCTATCCGTACCAGCTCCTGCTCGGGCGACTGGAATACATAGACAGGCAATCCGTTTGCAAACTGCTTCTTGATTGGTTCTTTCAAACTTATATTTCCAATTTCACGGAACTCGGGTGCTTTTGTTCTATCCAACATGTACAGCCTCCTCTTGTTTTGATTTATACATTAATATAGAAGCATTCTCCGGTCTAAAAATAACCTGAGCTTGCTGTTGAACTTCCTCAGCACTCACCGACAAATATTTTGAGACCTCTGTGTTGATGCCGTTTGCATCACCCAGCAACTCATGGAAAGCCAAGTTCATGGCTTTATCCAAAATAGATAGTTCTGCAAAAACATTGGTCGATTCGATCTTATTCTTTACTTTTTCCAATTCAGCTGCAGGTACTAACTCGGATTTTATGACCTCCAATTCTGCCCACACCGCACGTTCAGCTTCCTCTAGCGAGATGCCTTCCGATGGTTTTCCTTCAATAACAAAGAGGTTATTGTCGATACTTCCCATCACATAAGCATTTATTTCACTAAATAACTGCCCCTCTTTTACCAATCGACGATACAAACGTGAAGAAGAGCCCCTCGATAAAATGTCCGACAGAAGATCCATTGCAAAATACCCCTCTTCCAATCGAGCAGGGCCATGAAATGCCATATAAAGCGCATCCAAAGGCACCTCTGCCCAAGTCGTTTCACGCCTAATCTTATCTTGCGCGGGTTCTTTAGGCAATTGGCGATTGTATTTTTCGCCCGCCTCGATATCGCCAAACCATTTTTCAGTCAAAGCTTTTACTTCCTCAAAATGAACATCTCCAGAAACAACCATAATTGCACTCTGCGGATTATAATGTAATTTGAAAAATGCTTTAACATCTTCCATTGTAGCCTCTTCAATATGGCTCAGTTCTTTTCCGATGGTTGCCCAACGATACGGATGTACCTGATAGGCTAATGGACGTAATTTTAGCCAAGCGTCACCATAAGGCTGATTCAAATAACGCTGTTTGAATTCTTCACTCACGACATTCCGCTGCACTTCGAGGCTTTGTTCGGAAAAAGCCAAACTTAACATCCGGTCCGACTCCAACCACAATGCCGTTTCTAGATTTGAAGAGGGTAAAGTGATGTAATAATTTGTAATATCGTTGCTGGTGAATGCATTATTCTCGCCACCCACTTTTTGTAATTCGGTATCGAAATTAGGAATATTGATACTTCCACCAAACATCAGGTGTTCAAATAAGTGCGCAAATCCGGTCTGTTCCGGCGATTCATCCCTTGCTCCCACATCGTACAAGATATTGACGCAGGCCATGGCTGTATTATGATCCTCGTGTACCAATACACGTAGGCCGTTTTCCAACGTAAATTTTTGATAAGAAACCATCTATTTTTTCTTCGATGTTTTTAAATCCAGTTAATACCTTTTCGCAATAAAGATAAGGTTTTGGCTTCTTCGGAGCCTTCTTCAGGACGATAGTCATATACCCAATTGGCTTGGGCTGGTAGACTCATCAATATGGACTCAATCCGACCATTCGTTTCAAGTCCAAATTTAGTCCCCGAATCCCATACGAGGTTAAATTCGACATAGCGTCCGCGACGGATCAATTGCCAATTTTTCTGTTGATCTGTAAAGGTTTTATGTCGATTTTTCTCCACCAATGCAGTGTAGGTTGGTGCAAACGTGCGTCCAAGGTCACAGGAAAAAGCAAAAATATCTTCCATGCTCACCCCCGTTTTTTCAGTATTCAACTTATCGTAAAATACACCTCCTATGCCACGTGTTTCCTGGCGATGTCTGATATAAAAATAATCATCCGCCCAATTTTTAAACTTTTCATAGTAGGTAGAATCATGTCTATCACAGACATCTTTCAGCTGCTGATGAAAATAACGCGCATCCTCTTCATCGATATAATGCGGAGTTAAATCAATACCGCCGCCAAACCAACGAATCTGATCGTTCAGTTCAAAATAGCGGATATTCATGTGTATAATAGGTACGAAGGGATTGTTTGGATGGATTACAATGGAAACTCCTGTCGCAAAAAAATCATCTTCTTCCACCGCAAATGACTTTTTGATCGCTTCAGGTAATTTGCCATATACAGACGAAAAGTTAACGCCTCCTTTTTCAAAAATTTGACCATTTTGAATGATCCTGGTGCGACCGCCACCGCCGCCTTCACGCTCCCACAATTCTTCTTCAAAGCGTGCCGATCCGTCTAATTTCTCCAGCGCCTGACATATTTCGTCCTGAATTTCTTTATAAGCTAAAGCAATCGCTTCTTTTGTTATCATCTACTCTATTGCTACTTTATTATGTTAATTTTTCGCTCAATGCTTGAATAATTTTAGATGCAGGGAGGTGTTCATACAAAATTTGATGCACGGCATCGCATATTGGCAATTCCACCGCATATTTTTTCGCATACTCTTGAATACATGCCGATGCGTAATACCCTTCAGCCACCATATTCATTTCCAACTGCGCAGATTGTACACTGTAGCCCTTTCCGATCATATTACCAAAGGTTCTATTTCGGCTAAATTGGGAATAGGCTGTTACCAAAAGATCCCCTAAATAAGCCGAAGTATTCACATCCCTTGACGTATCACCATCTACTTTACCTACAAAACGACGCATTTCGCGAATTGCATTGGAGACCAGCACAGCCTGAAAATTATCACCGTAACCTAAGCCGTGACAGATACCTCCAGATAACGCATAGATGTTTTTCAATACTGCACCAAATTCTATTCCGAGTACATCTTCCGAAAGAATCGTCTTGATAACCCTTGACGACAGAAAGGAAGCAACCAATGCTGCACTATCCAGGTTCTTACAGCCGAAAGTTAAATACGACAATTTGCCTAAGGCAACTTCCTCCGCATGGCAGGGACCACCAACCACACAAATCTGTTCAATATCGACCTCATAGCGTTGCTCCAAAAACTCACCGATAATCAAATTATCTTTGGGAATAATCCCCTTGATGGCTGAAACAACAATTTTATTTCTAAAATCTTCCTTCGTCACATTGGCCAGTGCATCCTTCAAATAGGCCGCAGGCGTATTTAAAATGACAATATCTGAATTAGTAATTACATTTTTAGCATCGGTATCAATCGTCGTAATACTAAGATCAACCGAAACACTGCTCAGGTAAGTCGGGTTATGTTTGAATTTTTGAATATATTCTGCATCCTCTTCCTTTCTTACCCACCAAAAAATATGCTTGTCTTGGTCATTTTCACATAGCATCTTGATCATAGCAGTAGCCCAACTTCCGCTACCAATTATACCAATCTTTTTCCCCTGCATGTCTTTAATTTGTTTTCGACAGCAAATATACTTATTTACTAACGAGATATACGATTCACGCGGTGAGATATGATACTTTCGTTACTTTTTAAGCAAATAAACGCTCCCAGAAGCCTAATTCCAAGCCAACATAATAATCGTTGTTTTCGAATTTTATGGGGTAAACGCGAATAAAATCATGCTGTTCGGGATTACCTCTTCCCGACAACAGATCGAATTCATGGCGATGAAAAGGACAGATTACTTTGCCACGTTCACACCAGCCATTTTTCAATGGTGCCCCAGCATGTGGACATTTAGGCGAGAAAGCATAGAGTTGGTCTTCGTACCAGGTAATACAAATAATTTTTCCACCGAATTTATGTTCGCTGATGCCCTGATTTTTAAGAAAATCGGCATGTTCAATTTTGTACCAATGAACCATTCGACAAGATAGCTAAAAATTACAGTGAATTTTCTATCTTTGTGCAATTTCAAAAATTTGCACTATATATGGCTTTACAATGCGGTATCGTAGGTTTACCAAACGTCGGTAAATCAACATTATTTAACTGTTTGTCGAACGCGAAAGCGCAAGCGGCTAACTTTCCATTTTGTACAATTGAACCAAATGTTGGGGTAATTACCGTACCGGATGCCCGTCTCAATAAATTAGCTGAATTAGTCAACCCGCAACGAATTGTTCCAAACACCATCGAGATTGTCGACATCGCCGGTCTTGTGAAAGGAGCTTCAAAAGGTGAAGGCTTAGGCAATCAATTCTTAGGAAATATTCGTACGACAAATGCTATTATTCACGTTTTAAGATGTTTTGACGATGGGAACGTGATCCACGTAGATGGTTCGGTAGACCCAATCAGAGATAAAGAAATCATTGACACCGAATTGCAGCTTAAAGATTTGGACACTGTAGTAAAACGTATCCAGAAGGTAGAAAAAATGGCTAAAACAGGCGGCGATAAAGATGCAAAAAGAACGTTTGACATCCTATCAATCGTCAAAGATCATCTTGAAGCTGGAAAATCCGCCCGTACAGCAGCGATTGAAGCTGAAGATTTTGAGTTTATCCAGGATTTAGCCTTGTTAACAGCTAAACCTGTACTTTATGTATGTAATGTAGATGAAGGTTCTGTTAACACAGGCAACGCCTACGTAGAGCGTGTTAAGGAAGCCGTGAAGGATGAAAAAGCGGAAGTATTGATTATCTCAGCACAGATCGAATCTGAAATTGCCCAACTGGAAAGCTACGAAGAACGCAAGATGTTTTTAGACGACTTGGGTCTTGAAGAATCTGGCGTACATAAGCTCATCCGCGCTGCATATTCGCTTTTAAATTTGGCGACTTATTTTACCGCTGGTGTACAGGAAGTTCGCGCTTGGACGATTGAGAACGGATTTACAGCCCCTCAGGCTGCAGGTGTAATCCACACAGATTTCGAAAAAGGGTTTATCCGCGCTGAAGTAATCAAGTATGACGATTTTGTCTCACTTGGCTCCGAAAATGCAGTAAAAGAAGCTGGAAAATTATCAGTGGAAGGAAAAACATACATTGTCCAAGATGGCGATATCATGCACTTCCGTTTTAATGTATAATCATTCCCACCTGTTCAAACAGATAAATACAAAAAAGAGGCCAGTACATTTCATGTACTGGTCTCTTTTTTTTGTGTTATTTAACAAAATAGCGGTGTTCAATCACCTCTACTTTTTTGATATCCTTATCTTCCAGCACTTTCTTAACATCACAATGACCAGTTACGCCGCGATAGATCAGCGCTCCGCCAAGGGTCAATCCTGATAATCCAGTCAGTGGTGATTTAAAAAGTTTTTTAACACCCAAGCCCAATATGAATCCGCCGGCAATCACCGACAGAACACGCTCAGAGGTGCCAATATTTTCTTCGATACAATCGTCTTCGATCTTTGTTTTTATCTTATCAAATGCAAAGTTTAGTAGGTTACTCATAATTATCTCCATTTTATTTATCGTACATGTTATAAACAAATGGTGTCCTAAAAAAGTTTAGGAATAGAATAATAGTTTTTTATGTTGTTTCTCCGACGACATCTCTTATATTCGTATTTAACAAATTAGAAATACATGCAAATCAAAAAATATTCTGGTGAATTGGTACCCTTTAATGGTGAATCGCTACGTCATTCGCTTTCTCGTTCCGGTGCCAATGCTGACCAGGTCAATCAGGTCTACGATAAGGTACTCAACGAAATATATGATGGGATTTCAACAAGAGAACTCTATCAGCTGGCCTTTGATACGTTAAAAACTGTGCGAAATTCTTACGCCGCTCGCTACAGCCTTAAGAAAGCCCTGCGTGAACTTGGCCCCGAAGGTTTCTACTTCGAAAAATACATTGCCCACCTTCTGCGATCCATCGGATATGAAAGCACCACCGGACAGACCGTACAGGGACATGCCGTTTCCCATGAATTGGATGTTGTAGCCTATAAGGACGGTAAACTGATCACCGCCGAATGCAAATTTCGAAACGATATTGACGAAAAAATATCCGTAACGACGCCCATGTATTATCTTTCAAGATTCAAAGATATCAGCAATATCAATTATCAGTTTTTTGGAAAACAGCTGCAGTTTCAAGAAGGCTGGCTGATTACCAATGCATACTTCACCTCCGACTCGATTGATTTTGCCAAATACTATCATATCAACTTGCTTTCTTGGGATTATCCAAAAGAAAATAGCATCAAAAAGAGAGTAGACAAAGCTGTTTTCTATCCGGTCACTTGTCTCACAACTCTTTCCGACCTTGAGGAACAGCAACTGCTCAAAAATCAACTTATTTTGGTAAAAGATATCGTCAGTAATCCCGAAAAATTGGATCTCCTAAACTTAACAAAAGAACGGAAAGAAAAGGTCTTAAACGAGGCTCGCGAACTCATCAACTATCAGGTGGAAGAAGAGTATTAATTATAAAAAAAGGTGTTATGTATACCTGTTTGGACAGCTATACATAACACCTTTTTCAGTAGTTGATATTACTTCTAAAGCTTGGTCGGATAATAGATCTTGCCATATTTCGCAAGTTCGCTTAAATCTGTCTTTTTCCAAAATATACCATAAATGGCTGCTCCGGATCCTGACATAGAAGCGTAAATTGCTCCTTTTTGATATAAAGTTTCTTTGATTTCTTTCAACAAGGGGTAACTTTCGAAAATACCATCCTCAAAATCATTTCGAATATGAAACTTCCACTCTTGGATGGGCAAACGAATCGCTTCTTCCAAATTAACTTCGGGTGCCTTAGGTTGCACAGCAGCAAAAGCCTCAGCCGTAGAAATATGAATATTAGGCATAATTACCACAAGATGGTAGCCATCCAGATTTAGATTTAAGTCTTTAAAATCTGTCCCAATACCTGTTGCAAAAACAGGATTATTTGCGATAAAAAAAGGACAATCGGCACCTAGCTTTGCGGCGTATCCCGCCAGCTGCTCTTCAGTAAGATTCAATTGAAAGAGCGTATTGAGTCCCTTCAAAACAAAAGACGCGTCCGCAGAACCGCCGCCTAATCCTGCTCCAATCGGAATTTGTTTGATCAAATCAATGGAAACGGGTGGAATGCCATAATCTTTTTTCAACAATTCAAAAGCTCTTATACAAAGGTTATCATGGAGATTCCCTGGGATACGTTCCCCTTGAATGTTTAGTGTTGTCTCCGCAGCAGTCGTTTCCAATAATTCGATAATATCGTAAATCGGAAGTGGATAGAAAACGCTATTCAGTTCATGATAACCATCCGTACGCTTGGCAATGACTTGCAGCCCAATATTTAGTTTAGCGTTTGCAAAAAGTATCATGTGAATTGATCTAAATCGTATATTTCAAAATTAATAACTTACCAATGAAAAGATATTATCACTGAACCTAGATAACCGTCCTTTCGCTTTAAGGAAATCCAAAGAGATAATAAAACTGTAGGCGACAATCTCCCCACCAAGTCGTTCAATAAGTTTACTGGCGGCAACGACGGTACCCCCTGTCGCTAAAAGGTCGTCGTGAACCAATATACGGCTTCCTTTTTCAAAAGCATCTTCATGGATTTCAATGGTTGCCTGGCCGTATTCCAGTGCATAGGATTCAGATACGGTTTTAAAAGGCAATTTACCTTGTTTTCGGATTGGAATAAAAGGCAAGCCCAGCCTATTGGCAAGTAAAAATCCAAATAGAAAACCCCGACTCTCAATTCCAGCAATAGCATCTATCTCTATGCCTTGCAATTGATCAATAATCGCATCAACCATTTCGCTACACAATGCCGCATCTTTCAACAAAGGAGTAATATCTTTAAAGACAATACCAGGTTTAGGAAAATCCACAATATCCCGGATTTCCAGTTTCAATTTATCTTGAATCATTCTCAAATATTAAATAAGGCGCAATCTTCGCAATCGCAAGATCTGAAAGTGTTCCTATTTTTGTCAAGTCCTCAATATTGACATAACTTCCATGCTGATCCCTATAATTGACGATTAGTTTCGCATCTTTAGGGCTAAGATACGGATGTTTGGCCAATGAATTTGCATCAAGCTTATTAATATTGATTTTTTTGATTCCATCTAAATTGGCTACAACAATATAGTCTTTAATCTGGTCATAGGTCTCGGCTGTAACTCCATAAACCTCCTTTAATTGTTCTATGCGGTAGAACCCACCAAGAACCTCCTTATATTTCAAAATGCGTTTGGATAGAACCGAACCTATCCCTTTAAGACTGATTAATGCTGTCGTATCACAGGTATTAATATCGATAAGCTCGGCTTTATTTCTTTCAAACTTATCGTAAAGCAAAGGCGCTTTATTTTGTTGTTTTGTTCGCGCTGAATCAGGCATTGTTTTGATTTGAATGTAGGGCTCTAATCTGTTGTAAAGTCGGCCATTGATCGAGTAAATTTTCTTCAGATCGGTTTTTACTCTAAACCTTCCACCTTTTTTTTCATAGTTTTTCACGACCGCAATCTGTTTATCAGAAAGCCCCAACTTATGCCAATCAGCGTGTGGTAAATTGTTTGGATCAAAATAGAATAGTTTGGTCTCTTCCAAAACCGAATGTTCAGATATTGCCCCCGCGCTTTTGTCTTTAGTCGAATAGGTTGCCTCGACCTCCTGTTTGTTTACTGGACGAGAGACCTCAAGAGAGTCATGAAAGGATTCTTCAAATAATTTGGCCTGATTGGGAATTGGATCGCGCGTATTGCTTTTAATCAAAGCATAGATCGTCACAAACAGCACAATGATTACCAAAATAATGAAAAACCCATTTTGTTCTGTTTTATTAAATTTAAAATAAGCCAATAGCCTCTTCATAAGCCGCTAAAAATTGGGATATCTAAATTTAATAAATTATAAGGAAAATAAAAAGGGAATTATTAAAAACAATTCCCTTTTTATTAATTATTATCTACAAAGAGATTTATAACTTTGACTTATCCACTTTTTCAACTTGGCTACCATCCTTTAAAGTTTTTGAAATAGCATCAAATGGCCGAGAGACCACTTCATCCCCTTTTTTCAGCCCTGAGGTAACGATGATATTTTTATCATCCTGAATACCGGTCTTTACCAACACCTGCTTAACAGTTTTATCTTTTAGGACAAATACATACTCCTCCACTTTCATATTTGTATTGGTAGAATCTTTATCATCAGAACGCACAGTTACCGATTGAATCGGAACAACCAGCCCTTTATCATGTTTTGTAAATATCTGAACGGTTGCTGAAAGCCCTGGCTTAAATGGCGATGCAACGTTCTCTTTCATCAAGTCCTGATACGATTCTGCACTGATGCGCACTTTTACATTAAAATTTGTTACCTGATCTGTCGATGATGTCGTCGTCGTTGTTGTTGCTATATTTTTAGACGAGCTAGCAATTTCCGTCACAACACCTTTAAACTTCCTATCCTTAAAAGCATCGACTTCGATCTCAGCTTGATTCCCTACTCTTACATTATTAATATCATTTTCATTTACATCGACATTAACCTCCATCGAGCTCATATTGGCTATACGCATAATTTCTGTACCTGCCATCTGCGCCGTTCCAACAACACGCTCTCCTTTTTCGATAGACAAGAGCGAGATGATACCATCTGAGGGTGCGTAGATTGTCGTCCGATTCAAATTATCCTGTGCTTCTTTTACTGACGCTTGTGATTGGTCAATGCCATATTTTGCCGAACGTACCGTTTCCCTTTGTGCTTGGATAGAAGCCTGTGCAGCAAAATATTCGGCAGAACTTTTATCCATTTCTGAAGCAGAAATAACACGTTTTTCGAAAAGCTCCTGATTCCGTTTATAGGTAGCGGCAACATTTTTGAAGTTTTCTTCTTGTTGTTTTAATTGCTGTTGTGCAGCTGCGAGATTGGCCCGCTGTGAATTCATTGCCGCAACCGAACGATCATAACCAGACTGCAAAATATCAGGTTTGATGCGACAGAGCACCTGTCCTTTTTTAACAAAATCACCTTCTTTAATGTTAAGCTCAACAACCTCTCCAGATACCTCCGAACTCAACTTAACCTCCACCTCAGGCTGAATCTTCCCACTCGCAGAAACTAATTCATCGACATCGGCCTCCTTTACGACATCCACAGCGACTTTAGTAATCTCTCCCTTTCCAAACCAGCCAGCTTTAAAACCTATGAAGCCAAGGACCACCAAGAGCACTACGATGATCAGTATAATTTTTCCAATGCTACGTTTTTTCTTTGCCATTTCTTTTGTTAGTTCAAATAGATTAATTGTTATCGAATTGAATTGGATTTCCAAGGTAATAATCGATGATCTTCGATCTGAATATTACGTTATATTTTGCTTGAATAAGGTCAAATTCGGCCTTATTTCGTTCTGTTTGAGCTGTAAACAATTCCAGTGAATTCGCCATACCAATATCATAACGCTCCTTTGTTGCCTTGAATGCTGTTTCAGCACTTTCAAATGCTACAGTAGCCGAGCTATAGCGTTGTTTGGCCGCATTCACATCCAATACAGCCTGATTAACGGCCTTGTTTAAGTTATTTTTTGCCAACTGCTCGGATGCTTCCGCCTGTTTCAACCCAATCTTTGCCTTGGCCACATTCACTTTATTCTGATTTCTCGAAAAAATAGGAATAGCAAGAGATAAACCTGTGAAAAATGACTTATTATCCGATACTTGCTGGCCAAAGGGCACTCTAAAAAGAGTTGCAGGATCTAAGGGATCGGTTTGTCTTGTCGTTGCAGAGGAGTAATTCGTTCCATAACTCACATTCAGATTGAGTGTAGGATAATAGCCTCCCTTCGCGATATCGATTTGTTTCAATGCCACCTCTTTATCCAATGCAGATTTGTGAATATCGGGCTGTAAGGTGAGCGCTTTTTGGTAAACATCCACGGCATTCTTATCCACTGCATGAACCAATATGGCTTCCAGACTCGGGCGTTCCAAAGAAATAACGGTTTCAGGAGGCATTTCCATCAACTGCTTCAAGGTCAACAAAGACATTTCGTATGAATTTTTTAGATTAACTTTGTTCAGTTCATTTGTGGCAACCTGATTTTTTGACTTAGCAAGATCGGCAATTGTTTTATTACCAACTGCAAATTGGATGGAGTCCAAAGAAAATTGTTGCTTTGATAAAGCAATCTGATCTTCACTGGCAACCATCATCTCATGATTGGTTATTGCTTCCAAATAATTCACCAACACATTGAGCACGAGATCATTCTTGATCTTATCTACCTGAGTCGCTGTAGACTCCAGTTGCAATTTATTCGCTTTGATCTGATTGACCTGCTGAAAACCCTGAAATAAGTTGACACTAGATCCCACGGAGCCACTGGTTCCTTTTGTCCAAGTGTTATTAACGATTCGTCCAGAAGTTAAATCGAAACCAAAACCATAACGGAAACTTTGATCCACAGTAGCACTCAGGTTTGGCAACAAATTACTTTTTGCCTGAAACAGGTCCTGCTCAGCAAGATCTTTGTTCAGGGCCGCTTGCTTTATCTGTACGTTCCGTTCCAATGTCATACGAATGGCCTCGGCCACCCCCACAATCTGTTGGGCTTGAACCAAAACATTAGTTCCAAGAAATAACCCAGTAAATACTACTGCAGAATAATAAAATCTTTTCATGTCCATATGTAGAACCATACATTTTTTTTTAGATTTGAACTTCATTTATCGGTTATGTATTTTGTCAAATCTCCATTTTTCCTTAGATGGCTATATCCCAAATCAATATGGAACATGCCACGTCATGAAAAAAAAGTCTATCTTACTTTTGACGATGGTCCAATTCCTGAAATTACACCTTTTATACTCGATATCCTAAAAAAATATCAGGTGAAGGCAACATTTTTTTGTGTTGGTGAAAATATTAAAAAAAATCCACATTTGTTTCAACGAATTTTAGCGGAAGGACATCAGATGGGCAACCATACTTACAATCACCTCAAAGGCTGGGAGACAAATGATGAGCAGTATTTGGCAAATGTTGCAAAATGCCAGGAACTGACCCAAACCGATCTTTTTCGCCCGCCTTATGCCCGAGCAACAAAATCCCAACTCCGTCAACTCTATAAAAAATACCGTGTGATCATGTGGGATATTATGTCGGGTGATTTTGATCCGAATTTAAGTCCCCAGAAATGCCTCGAAAACGTTTTGCCCAACATTAAAAATGGCTCTGTTATTATTTTTCATGATAATATCAAAGCCATTCCCCGTGTCGAATATGTTCTCCCTAAAACAATAGAATTTCTATTAAAAAATAACTATCAGCTTTCGAGAATAGATTAAGGTTTACTTCTAGCAAACGTCACCTCAGATTCATAATATTTACCTACACTGACACTGAAATACCCCAATGCATTGTTGCTTAAATTTGAAATCGGATTAGATGGCGAAGCCGAACCAGGATTAATCATTTGAAAACTATTCCAGTAATTGTAGGCGCCTACATCGATACATTGACGTAGGATACGCACACGATCACCAACTTTCAAATCTCTATCGCGGTCGACAATATCATGCTGCACCTCTAAGCCATTGTTATACTTATCGTTAAAGACATCAATAAAACGTAGTTTACCTCCATTCACCGACATCTTATACTTATAATAATTCCCTTTTTCCGGGGGGTCAACAAATACGAGAGTTGGATAATAAATGGTATCAGTAAAAATAATGCGCTGTGAAAGCCCTATAGAATCCACATCCACATAGCTGGGAACCTTTGATACCCCTTGGATCTCCCTTCCATCAGCGGTCTTTACCTGCAACTGGTAAGTGACCTTCTCCTGTAACCGTAATGTCTTATTGGTATACAGCCCGTCAGCCCCCGCTTGAAACGTATAAGTGCGATTATTTTGCATATTCTTAACGATCACTTCTGCATCTGTTATCGGAGAAAACAGCGAGTCTTTAATACTTACAACCTGCTGTATACTAATCTCATGCTGTTGATCCGAAACCATCAAATCTGCGGTGATAACCAATTGACCTGTATTTTCGGGCAGTTCCAATTCTATTTTGTCTTCGCAGCTCCCTAAAGTAAATAATGCAACAGCTATAACTCCTAATATCTTCTTCATACTTTGCTAAAATTTAAAATTCCACGTAATCGATGGTATCGCTCCAAATAATGCTATCCGATAAATCTCGGTGACATTGGATTGTCCTTCTTTTTCTCTAAAGTCGATCAAATAGGCATTTTTTCGGTTATAGGCATTGTAGAGACCAAACGACAAGCTCGAGTAGCTATTCTTTGTTCGCTTAATATCATAAGTTGCTGCCAAATCCAGGCGGTGATAAGCTGGCATCCGCTGCCCATTTCTTTTATCGTAATAGAAGATCGTACGATCGTCAACAAAATATTTCCCCGCGGGCATCGTTACGGCGTCACCTGTATAGTAGACAAAATTGGCGCTCAAATTCCACTTCGGATTTAACTGATACTGCGCCACAATGGCTATATTATGGGTTTTATCCTGCCGCGCACTAAACCACGCACCATCATTGATCTGTTCAAATTGGCGCTCACTTTTGGATAAAGTATAACTCAGCCAGCCGCTAAATCGCCCCAGTCTCTTTTTCAGAAACCATTCAATGCCGTACGCTCTACCTTTTCCAAACAGCAATTCCCCTTCCAGCAATTCATTTGCCTGTAGATCGGCGCCATTCCTATAGTCAATCTGGTTCTTTAAATCTCGATAATAACCTTCAACAGAGAATTCATATCTGTTGGATGCAAAATTCCGAAAGTAACCCAGCGAATACTGATTGGATAACTGCGGCTTAATTGTATTATTGCTCAGTACATATTGATCGGTAGGAAGGCTGCTGGTCGTATTACTCAGTTGATGCAAATACTGAACATTGGTATTAAACGAAGCCTTTACCGTTGTCAAATCATTGATCGCGTAGTTTAAGGAAATGCGAGGCTCCAGATAGACGTACTTTTTACCCAACTTGCCATTTCCTACATAGGTAGAATCCACGGCCTCGCCAGCAGGATCGAAAGTATAAAATGTTCCCGGTCCCAATGCTGCGTAAGCGGATGCTCTCAGTCCAAAGTTTAATTTTAAACGGTCGGTAACTGACCAGTCATCGGTTAGATATGCAGCAACATCAACACCCTTACGATGTTGAATTTGCAATGAATTCACCTTCGAATCTTCCCCCGCTTCGATACTTGCCGGTCGGATTTCCTGCAGGGCTGCCTGCAATCCAAATTTTAGATTGTGACGGTCCGAAAGATTGTACTGAAAATCTTGCTTAAAATTGTAATTAAAGATATCTGAGCGGATCTTAAAGTTATTATCATCCTCAATCTTAACCTGATAATTGAATTTACTAAAAATTAACGTTGTATTGCTAAACAACCTATTGCTCCAGACATGGTTCCAACGCATGGTTCCAGTCGCATTTCCCCAATTGAAATCAAACAAATCATGATAAGCCATTGCATCCTTACCGAAATATCCAGACAAGTAAAGTGTATTCTTATCATTGATGCGATAATTAAACTTTGCATTGAGGTCATAAAAAAAGAGCGCACTCTTCTTAATATTCTCATCACTTGAAAGTTTTAAGAAAAGATCCGCATAAGTACGTCTGCCGGAGATCATAAATGAGCTCTTGCCTTTTTGAATAGGTCCTTCCAATTTAAGACGCGAGGCGATAAGTCCCAAGCCACCTTCTACGTTGAAGTGCTGATTGTTTCCATCCAAGGTGGTTATTTCCATAACCGACGAAATTTTACCCCCATATTGAGCCGGAACCCCACCCTTGTAGAAATTAACGTCTTTGATCGCATCGGAATTAAAGGTCGAGAAAAAACCGAACAGATGGGAACTGTTATAGACAGGAGCCTCATCCAGCAAAATCAGGTTTTGGTCGCCACCACCACCACGCACATAAAAATTGCTGCTTCCTTCCCCACCACTGGTTACTCCTGGAAATAGCTGTATGGTCTTGAGAATATCTTTTTCTCCAAATAGTACAGGGACTTTTTCGATTTCTTTAGGGCTAAACTGCGTAAGCCCAGGCGTTAGATCCTTTATTGATTTGCGCCTATTTCCGGTCACGGTAACCTCGGCGAGCTGATTTTCCTCAGGTACCAACTGAATAATATAAGTGGAGTCCTTATCCAGATAAACAGAAAATCCTTTTGTTCGATAGCCTACCGACGATACTTCTATCCCTTTGCTGCCATCACGGACAGACAAGCTAAAAAAACCATATTTATTTGACGCAGTGGATTTTTCCTCCGCATCGTTTCGTATCACGGCACCAATAATATTCTCACCGCTGATACTGTCCCTAACAAACCCCGAAATAGATTTAGACTGTTGACTATACGCTTGCTGCGCGCAGAACAAAATGGAAGAAAGACAAAAAACAACCTTTATAGGTTTAAACATAATCAAGTGAAGTCAAAATTTTGCTGAAAATAATAAAAAAGCCTTACAATTTGTAAGGCTTAATAATAAGTTTATAATTTGTTAGTTAAGGTCTCTGTTTAACAAAAATAGCATTTTATTCATTTATGCCAAATATTTATCCATTTTTCTTTTCACTTTTCTTCGCTTGATCAAAATATCCCTTAAAAAAAGCCATTTGATAAACAATTGACCGAGACCAGTACTCCCAATTGTGTCCACCTTCACTTGTAACAAAGGTATGATTTATATTATGGTACATCAATTTATCATGCAGCGCAACATTCACCGTGTAGAAAAAATCTTCCTTACCGCAATCGATGATTAAGCGAAGTTTATTATTGATTAATTTGGGAACCATATTCATAACAACACGATTATCCCATTCTTGCGATACATCAGCATAATTCCCTATGCGATCTTTAATTTCCCAATTTAGGGGGAAAGGTCTAAAATCTACCCCACCGGCCGTACTTCCTGCAGCGCCATAACTATCCTGATGTTTTATGGCCAGCGAGAGCGCGCCATGCCCGCCCATACTTAAACCCGTAATAGCCCTTCCGCTCCGATCTTTGATCGTTGAATAATGCTGATCTACATAATCGATCAGCTCTTTGGACACAAAGGTTTCATATTGGTAGTTTTTATCGTTAGCGATGTCCCAATACCAGCTTCCAAAACCGCCATCGGGACAAACCACCATATAACCATACTGATCTGCCAATGCGCTTACACTTGAATTTTTAACCCAATTGCTATAATTACCGGAATAACCATGCAATAGGTAAAGGACGGGATAATTGATTTTGCTCGAGTAATTTTGCGGAAGAATTACAACTGTCTTAATTGCTTTACCCATAGACGGGCTCTGAATGGACAGGGTATCAACTTTGGCAGCATAGGAGTTCGTGAGTGTGCATAAAAATAAAGTGAATGCAATTAACAGCTGTCTAATACCGGCCAGACAAAATAGGCCGCTTTTGATAGGATCGGTTTGATGAAAATTATGCATCGAATAACTGAAAATAGGTCTAGTGTTTATCATAAATGTATTGATTTCTTTCAAAGAAATAAAGATAGGATTTTAAACCAAATGGACGCTCGCTAATTGTATAAAATCCAGTTCCATTGCTATCGAAAGCTATTGCTTCCCCCTGCGGCTCTACCTGATAAGGCAGAATAGCTGGCTTTCGTTGCAATACCTGCTTCCAGGATTCACTTCGGTTTCTCTGCCAATAGAAAATATGGGTAATATTCTTTACAAGCAGTTGTGTACCTGTCTGATCTATAGCAGAAGCCGTAGCAAAAGTAAATGGCAGCTCTGCTATCCTATTTAAGGTAAAATATTGCTGTTTAACATTTGTAAATACTTCGGCGCTATAAACAGTCGATCGAAATTCACGTTTAGATATAACATACAACATGTTGTCAATTGGATCAATCATAATCGATTCGGCATCTAACCGTCGCTGGCCGGGAAATTTAAGAAAGATAGCCCGAATGGACTTCTTCGGAATAAGCCCAGGATCATCGGCCTGAGGCTCAGGAAATACATACAGGCATGTCCAGGTTCTTTTCCCGGCGTTGTTTCCGATGTCCGCGAGGACGAGAAAATAGGTATCTCCAATTTTCATCCGATCGATATCCTCACAGTCGACGACAGAGACTCCTTCAAGTGAAAATTTTTTCAGTAGTTTGGCCTGACGATCAATTAAATAAATAGTTGCACCGTCACCACTATCATTGTGTACCCAAAAATTACCCTCCCGATATGCCGGTGTAATACCCGACACTTCCTTCAATTGTGGATCAGTCAGTTCCCCAAGAGCAATTTGCGTTTTAAAATAATCCTTCCTATTTTGGCTGTACACCTGCAAACTTAACAGCGAAAATGTAAACAGCAGGCACAGATTCAATCGTGCAATATTCATGTTTAAAGATACGTTTTTATTGATATTTACATTCCAATTATGAAGAAGCTTTCCACATACAGTTCATTACTCCTTCTTTTAACACTCTTATTTCCTTGTCACAGCCTACTCGCGCAGAATTCTTCATTTCGTGTAAAAGTAAAATCAGGTCTTCGACACACCCCCCCTATCTTGTCAAGTACTACAACAGTAAAGATTGGGAGAAATTCAATACCGAGATACGCCAATTTGATTATGATCCCAAATTTGAATATGACATCAAGATCCTCAAACGTCAAAACGGTTCACGTCCAACATACAGCTTAGCCAAAACGATCACAAAATCATTATCGGAAGAAACGGCTGTGGACACATGGGAAGTTGGAGAAAACTACGTAAATGCTCAGAACCTTGGTAAATTGAAGTGTCTGCAGATAAAATCTGATAAAAAAAATAAATGGGAATACCTCGCTGCAACCATTCAAGGTTTCGATTACCAAGAGGGCTACCGTTACCGCATTCGGGTAAAACAAACGAAACAAAAAGATACAGACACCATCAGATACAGCTTAATTGAAGTTGTCTCAAAAGAACGTACAAATGAACTGCCCAGTGTGGCCGCATTTCTGGCTCGTTTTAAATGGAATTTACTTCAGTTAAATGGAAAGGATGTCACCGACAGCAAAGCAAGCATCGGGTTCGATGCCCGAAATGGCACGATTACCGGAACAACGGGATGCAACAATTTTTGGGGAAATTTCACTATTAAAAGGGACAAAATCAGCTTTATACACCTAGCAAGCACCATGCGTGCCTGCAATGGCCAAAATATCGAAAATGACTTTTTCCAAATTTTTGAACAAAAACAAATTCAATTTGACATAGCCGAACAAACCTTAAATTTATACAACGACAGAAAACTAGTAATGATTTTTGGGTTGCAGCGAGAATAAAAAAACACCCAAAGTCTGGGAGACTTTGGGTATCTTAGCCATATTATTAACCTATTTTATGAAAAGTATTTATGCCATTTGGAAATGACATAAACAAATATGTGAAATAAATCGGAAACAATCGAAAGCATAATAAGATTTTAACAAAATTTTAACATTTCAAAAAACAATGAGACAAATGGTCATATAAATGATTCATTTAGTCATATCCAAATCAAATCTATCCCGTACCTTACAAGTTTAAACCGACATAATGATTAAAACATTTTTAACATCAACAACTTTACTTTTAACCGCGACACTTTTTGCCCAGAAGAATCCTGTTATCACGGGAAACTACGCTGATCCTGAAGGCATTATCTATGGCAATAAATATTGGATATTCCCAACATATTCGGCGCCTTATGAAGAGCAGATATTCTTTGACGCGTTTTCATCTTCCGATTTGGCCACCTGGACAAAACATAGCCGTATCTTGGAGAACAGCAACGTTAAATGGGCGAAAAAAGCGATGTGGGCACCTGCAGTATTGGAAAATAAGGGCAAATATTATCTGTTTTTCGGAGCCAATGATGTGCATCAGGGAGAGATCGGAGGCATTGGGGTCGCTGTCGCTGACAAGCCAGAAGGCCCTTATACTGACCTATTGGGCAAACCCTTAATCAACGATATTATCAATGGCGCTCAGCCGATAGATCAGTTTGTTTTCAAAGATAAAGACGACACTTTCTACATGTATTACGGTGGTTGGAAGCACTGCAATATGGTCAAACTCAAACCAGATTTCACAGGCTTGCTCCCTTTTGATGATGGTACCTTTTACAAGGAAATCACCCCCAAGGATTACGTCGAAGGACCATTTATGTTTATAAAAGATGGAAAATATTATTTCATGTGGTCGGAAGGTGGCTGGACAGGCCCCGACTACAAAGTCGCTTATGCCATCGCCGACTCGCCCTTTGGCCCTTTTGAGCGCATCGGGACAATATTGGAACGGGATCCTGAAGTCGCTGTTGGCGCCGGACATCATTCAGTCATCAAGGTACCCAACGAGGACAAATATTTTATTGTCTATCACCGTAGACCGCTTGGCAAAGATGGAGCCAATGAGCGGGTAACCTGCATCGAAGAAATGAAATTTGACAAAAATGGACATATCATACCTGTTAAGATGACCTTTACAGGTGTCAAACATCCATTAAAATAGCAGAATTACTTCTTTTTGCAAACAACAAAGAAGCCCAGATCAATCGAACTGGGCTTCTTTGTTATGAAAGCAATTACCGCTTAAATGCTGGAAATTGCATTATTCAATGTTTCAGATGGGCGCATTGCCTTAGCTGCCAATTCATCATTCGGGAAATAATAACCACCGATGTTTTGTGCATGGCCCTGAGCCGCGATCAATTCTGCATTGATTTTCGCTTCATTTTCTGTTAACACATTTGCAACGGTCGCAAATTTCTCAGCTAATTCAGCATCTTTTGTTTGCGCTGCCAAAGCCTGAGCCCAGTATAATGTCAAGTAGAAATGCGACCCACGGTTATCGATCTGACCAACTCTACGTGCCGGAGATTTGTCATTAGCCAAGAATTTCTCCGTTGCTTCATCCAATGTCTCCGCCAATACCAGCGCTTTTGGATTATTTTGTGTTTGAGACAAGTGTTCCAAAGAAGCACCAAGTGCCAAGAATTCACCTAATGAATCCCAACGCAAGTAACCTTCTTGAAGGAATTGTTCTACGTGTTTCGGAGCCGAACCACCAGCACCTGTTTCAAATAAACCACCACCATTCATCAATGGAACGATCGACAACATCTTAGCTGATGTACCCACTTCTAAGATCGGGAATAAATCCGTCAAATAATCACGTAATACGTTACCAGTCACGGAAATAGTATCTTCGCCTTTACGAATACGTTCCAAAGAGAATTTCGTCGCATCAATCGGAGATAAAATACGAATATCCAGACCAGTTGTATCAAAGTTTGGCAAGTATTTTTCTACTTTTTTGATGATTTCTCTATCATGTGCGCGGTTTTCATCCAACCAGAATACAGCTGGTGTCTCAGATAGACGGGCACGATTTACAGCCAATTTCACCCAGTCTTGAATCGGAGCATCTTTCGTTTGACACATACGGAAGATATCTCCTGTCTCTACTTTTTGCTCCATGAAAACATTTCCTTCCGCATCAACCACACGAATAACTCCGTTTCCTGCAGCTTGAAAAGTTTTATCATGGGATCCGTATTCCTCAGCTTTTTGCGCCATCAAACCTACGTTTGGCACAGAACCCATTGTTTTTGGATCTAAAGCACCATGCTCCTTACAGTCTTCAATTGTCGCTTCGTAAACACCAGCATAACAACGATCAGGAACCATAGCAATCGTATCTTCTTCTTGACCGTCTTTATTCCACATCTTACCACCGATACGGATCATTGCTGGCATAGAAGCGTCAATAATTACATCAGAAGGTACGTGGAAATTTGTAATACCTTTATCCGAATTTACCATCGCTAAAGCAGGACCATTTGCGATAGCAGCGTCGATAGCAGCTTTCACTTCAGCCTCTTTTGCATGACCTGCGATTTTAGCATAAACCTCGCCTAAACCGTTATTTTTATTGATACCCAACTCTTTGAACAAATCGCCATATTGCGCAAAAACATCTGCAAAATAAGTTTCAACAACAGCACCAAATATAATCGGATCAGAAACTTTCATCATTGTTGCCTTTAAATGTGCAGACAACAATACTCCTGCGGCTTTCGCTTCAGCGATAGCATCAGCTACAAAAGCTTTCAATGCAGTTAAGCTCAACGTTGAAGAATCAATAACTTCACCCGCTTTCAATGCAGAAAGTCCTTTTAATTCTGTCACTGCACCTTGCTCATCAACAAACTCAATTTTGAATTGGCCTTCATTTTCAACGGTTACCGACTGTTCTGAACCGTAGAAATCACCTGAAGTCATGGATGACACCTTTGTTTTGGAATCTTTCGCCCAAGCACCCATTTTATGTGGATTTGCTTTTGCATAATTCTTAACCGCTTTAGGTGCACGGCGATCTGAGTTTCCTTCACGCAATACAGGATTTACAGCAGAACCCAATACCTTTGCATACTTAGCTTTGGCTGATTTTTCTTCATCTGTGGTCGCTTCATCAGGATAGTTCGGAACAGCGTATCCTGCTTGCTGTAATTCAGCGATAGCACCTTTTAACTGCGGAATTGACGCGGAGATATTCGGTAATTTAATGATGTTTGCTTCAGGAGTTGTCGCCAACTGTCCCAACTCAGCCAATGCATCAGCAATTTTTTGATCTTCTTTTAAAAATTCTGGAAAGCTAGCAAGAATACGGCCTGCTAAAGAGATATCTCTCAATTCAACATCGATACCAGCTGTAGCTGTAATCGCTTGAACGATAGGCAAAAACGAATAAGTCGCTAATAAAGGAGCTTCATCTGTTTTTGTCCAAACAATTTTTGATTTGTTTGACATAGTAATCTATTAGAAATATGTTTAATTTTTAATGCTATGTGAAATCATTGAAAAATCTGAATTTCTCAAAAATTCGCTTAAAGATAAGAATTAATGCCATAATTAACGAGGAATTGCACCCCTTTTGACAATAAAATTGTGAAAATAAATATATTTTGGCAATACAGAATAAGTCGCTTCAGCTCCGCCCAAAAGTATCCCTCTTGACATTTCAGTGACCGGATACTACAGGCGAAATCCTATTTTAGCTCAAATTAAAAAACGCAACTGACAATGAAAACATTCAAATTGAACAATGGAGTTGAAATTCCGGCAATTGGATTTGGAACTTGGCAAATTCCCGAGGGAGAAGAAGCTTATCAGGCAGTTAAAGAAGCTCTTGCCGCTGGATACACACATATTGACACTGCAGCTATATATGGAAACGAAAAGAGTGTTGGAAAGGCTATAAAAGACAGTGGTATAGATCGTAATTCACTGTTTATTACAACAAAACTCTGGAATACCGAACGTGGATACGATAAGACAATTGCTGCATTTGAAAAATCACTCAGCGATCTACAATTGGACTATCTCGATCTTTACCTGATTCACTGGCCAGCCAATGAAACACAATTTGCAAACTGGGCAGACATCAATGCGGACACCTGGCGAGCTTTTGAGCATCTGTATCAACAGGGAAAAATAAAAGCGATCGGTGTGAGTAATTTCCCAAAAGACTACCTCGCCAAATTATTGGAGTCAGCGACAATCGTACCTGCCGTGAACCAAATTGAATTTCATCCGGGTTATCTTCAGAAAGATACCGTGGCGCTCTCCCAATCCAATGACATCCTTGTTCAGGCTTGGTCACCCCTGGGTTCGGGCAGAATATTAAAGGATGAAACACTCGTTGCACTGGCTGAGGAAAAGAATACAAGTGTTGGACAAATCTGTATCAAATTTGCCTTATCTCAGGGCATCTTGCCGCTGCCAAAATCAACCAATCCCGATAATATAAAACGAAATTTAGCTATCGACGATTTTGAGCTGACAGCAAGCGATATCAAAACTATCCTCGATTTACCTGAAATGGGGTTTTCCGGATCGGACCCTAAAAAAGTCGCTTTTTAAGAGCGGTAATACAAAATTTATGGAGTCGCTCTAAGGCTGCTCCATAAATTCTATATTGCAGCAAATTCTATATTGCAGCGCTTCCAGCGCAAAAGAAACTGATTGTCCCTTTTTCTTAAACAGTATATAACAATTTTTTGCTATTATAGCGGTAAAGTTGCCTACGCTATTCCTAACTTTTTTATTGAAAAGATGAATGAAATAGAACTTATAGATCAATCGGAACTTCCTGCGCAGGGAGAAGACTACTACTATCACCTCTTATGGACGACTTGTATCCTGCTGTATAGAGGCTCTATTCAGGTCAATAGCAATGGTACCGCCACCGATCTTCAAGCTGGCAATATCCTCTTTATCGGATACAATAAGTACTACAGCTTTACAGCAATTAGTAACGATGCTGTTTTTAAAATACTCCATTATGACCGGAATTTTTCCAACCGAATACGATTGTCGATCAGTCGATACGATGCGTATCGGTTAATCAATGCCAATCGCTCAACACCCTTTACTCCTGCCGCCAACGATTTTGAAGCGATCTGGACATTGTTATGCACTTTACATAACAACCGTAAAAAACCGATCGATCCGAAGAAGGATTTTCTCCAAAAAGCCAATATCAATATTTTTATGGCGATTATTTACCTTTTGGCCGATGTGATCTATACTGCCGGCGAAAGCTCCGGAAAGACACACAACAAAAGAAAGGAAGAAATTACCGTGCATTTTTTACAGCTTATAGCCGATCACTACAAAGAACAGCGCGATCTAGCATTCTACGCCGACCGCCTCAATATTTCCATCAAGTACCTGTCGATCAGCGTCAAGGAGATTACAAAAGAATCGCCCTCTGAAATTATTAGCAACTGGCTAGTCACAGAAGCTAGAGCGCAGCTCACCATTTCTACCAAAACAATCAATCAGATCTCACAAGAATTTAATTTTTCAGATCAATATGCTTTTAGCAAGTTTTTCAAAAAACATGTCGGCATAACACCCAAGCTATTTCGTGAACAGCAAGCCAATCTTGTTACCAATTGAACATCATAAAGCAGGTATCAAACATTTCTTGTCCCCCCAAGGCATCGTAACTTTGTATCACATATATAAACAAAGTTAAATACCATGAATACGAAGTCAAGAGCCCGAAAAATAGGTTTTTACTTGACGTTATGCTTCTTTACATTCTTTTGCAATCAAACATACGGTCAAGACAGCATAAACAGCCGGAAAATAACAATTGAAAAACTGTTCGAACTTGCTATCCATAACCACCCAAATCTTATCGTTTCGGCATCAGCTGTTAGTATCGCCCAACAAAAAACTGAAGTTGCAAAATTAAGAAGGCTTCCCGAAATCAGCGCTTCGGCATCTGCCTTTTACCTCGGCAATGCTGAGTTGATCGACAAAGACCTCTCGGGGTCGGAAAAGGTACCTCTACCCCATTTCGGCAATAATTATGCTTTGGAGGCGAAAGAACTTATCTGGAAAGGAGGTGTGGTAAAAAATAGCATCAAAGCCTCTACCTTGGGTGAGGAGCTGGCTGAATTAGATCATAAGAATGAAGAACAGAACATTAAAATTTTGGTTTTAGGCTATTACCTTGATCTATTCAAACTGAAAAATCAAGAAGCTGTCTATAATCAAAATATTGAGCTTGCCCACAAAAGGCTAGACCTGACGGAAAAATTATATAAACAGGGCATGATCACCAAAAATGATGTCATCCGAAACCAATTGCAAATATCTGAATTGGAACTAGCGAAAGAGGTCATTCAAAACAATCGGAAAATCCTGAATGACGAGCTTATCGTCGCTTTAGGACTACAGGAGGGCACAGTAATTGAGCCGGATGATAAACTATTAGATAGCAGGTTTCAGCTGGCAGACCTCGCGAGCTTGAAACAAGATGCTTATGTGTCCAGCCCGGGCCTTCAACTTGCGGCCAAAGAGACCGAGCTTCTACAGACAGAAAAGGCGATTACAAAATCAGAACGATCCCCTGCCCTTAGCGTATTCGCGGGAAACAGTCTTGTGAAACCTATCACCAATGTGATGCCGGTGATCGACAAATACATGAATACCTGGAATACGGGTATCTCGTTAAGCTATACGATTTCATCAGTCTACACCACTGGAAAAAAGCTTAAGCTAAATGATCTACAAATTGAAAAAAACGAGAAATACGCAAGCGCCCTGAAACAAAAAACCAGCGTAGCTGTTAATACTGCATACATTAAATACAATGAGGCCTACTCACAACGCAAGACTTTGGAGTACAATAAAGCGCTTGCAGATGAGAACTATCGTATTATTGAGAAAAAGTATTTGAACCAATTGGCGTTGATCGTCGATATCATGGATGCATCAAACTCAAAACTTGAAGCGGAATTGAAATACACAAATGCTGAAATCAATATCGTGTATGCATATTACAAACTTTTAAAAGAGACTGGAAAGATCTAGTACATTTTCCTTTTGCCTAATTTAATCAGTTTTATATATGTAAGGCCTCGTTAAGAAATTAATGGGGCTTTTTTATCTGCAATATTTTAACTCATTATTATGGCAAATTCATTTTTTAAAACGATCCGGACATCCATCAAGCACTGGTATATCCCATTGATTATCGGTATTCTATTAATTCTTTTGGGTTTCTATACCATTTCCACACCTGTTGCTGCATTTCTCACATTAGCAATTCTATTTTCATGGTCATTTATTATTTCCGGTATTTTGGAAATCATTTTTGCCGTGCAGAATAAAGATGAAGTGGATGGTTGGGGCTGGTACCTCACCGGGGGCATCCTCTATACCCTATTCGGCATATTGCTGATTGCCAATCCGCTGTTATCAGCGAGCACCTTGGCATTTATCGTAGGTTTTTATGCACTTTTTAAATCCTTCCAACTGCTGTCCTTTTCTTTTGATCTCAAAAATTACGGTAGTAAATCTTGGGGATGGAATTTGTTATTCGCCATTTTAGGCATTATTTTCAGCTTTATCTTGCTTTGGAATCCACTATTTGCAGGTTTCTCACTGGTGATCTGGACAGGAATGGCTATTAGTACGGTTGGTTTCGCAGCCTGTGTATTTGCATTTCAGCTGAAAAGTCTCAAAGATATCCCGAAAAAGCTACCAGACGAGTGGAAAGAGCGTTATCAGAAGCTTAAAGAAGAATTTGATCAACATCGTAAATAGAAAAAGGGCAATTAAGCCCTTTTTTTTATCAATATTAATTTGGTGGTCAAGGTTATTTATTTATTTCAACAATCTTAAAAGGCACTTTATGAAGTGGATAATCTTGTTTATCCGTTTTTACACGACTTATTTTCATGATCACATCAAAGCCTTCATAAATTTCACCAAAAACGGTAAAATCGTGATCGAGTCTTGGCTGTCCTCCGCGAGCTAAGTACTCCTTACGTTGTGCTGCAGTATATTTTATGCCTTTCTTTAATTCCAGACTATCAAGTTCAGCTGCCGTGATTTTCTTTCCAACCACGAAATAGATCTGATTCAAGAAAGATGCTTTCGCGGGATTTCCGTCCCGTCCTGCGCCCAGAGCACCCATTTTATGAAAAGCCCGGTCATCGAACTCTGCTGCCAATCGTGGCTTTTTATGATGGGGATCTGCCGCCTCACGTTTTTCAATATCAATATCATGCTCTCCACCCTGCACGACAAAATTTTCAATAATGCGATTAAACAATGCACCCTGATAGACAGTATCCCGAATAGATCGCAACATCAAATCGCGATGATTGGGCGTATAGTCATAAAGTACAACTTTAAAATCGCCAAAATCAGTCTTGAAAAGCAAATGTTTTGATTGTGCATAACAATTCCCCAATACAATAAAAACAAAGCATAGGATGGTCAGAATTTTCCTCATAGTACGAATTAATCAGTTTCTTAGATTTCATATAAAAATACATTAAATTTCGATTTATAAAAGACAGTACCCTGCAGTTTTCCAAATGCGCTTGAAGGACAACTGCATAAGATCCTTTCGAAAGTTGCCCTGCAGTAAAAGATTACATATAAAGTGTCTAGTTAAAACTTGCAAATAAGCATAAATTTATCTTAGTTTGGATTAAAACTATTCAAGACTATGCAGTATACAGCAAATCCAGACCGATATCAAGATATGATCTATAATCGTTGTGGTCAATCCGGTCTTCTATTGCCTGCCATCTCATTGGGAATGTGGCATAATTTCGGTGACGACACGCCCCATCAAACCAAAGTTGATATTTGCACAACCGCGTTTGACTTGGGAATTACCCATTTTGACCTCGCAAACAATTACGGCCCTCCTGCTGGGAGCGCCGAAAAGGCCTTCGGACAAATATTAAAAGAACAATTTTACGGTTTACGCGATGAAATGATTATTTCATCGAAAGCAGGATATCACATGTGGAATGGGCCTTATGGAGAATGGGGAAGCCGTAAATATCTGATATCAAGCTGCGAGCAATCACTCAAGCGCCTGGGTATCGATTACGTCGATATTTTCTATTCACACCGCTTCGACCCCAATACCCCCTTGGAGGAAACCATGTTGGCGCTGGATCAGCTAGTCCGCAGCGGAAAAGCACTTTATGTCGGTATTTCATCCTATAACTCGCAACGCACAAAAGAGGCCTATGCGATCCTGAAATCATTGGGTACACCTTTTATTATTCACCAGCCCAGCTATTCCATGTTAAACAGATGGATAGAAACCGATGGCTTGCTTGACACCTTGGATGAGATAGGCATTGGCTCTATCGTGTTCTCTCCCCTGGCACAGGGCATGCTCACCGATAAATATTTACAGCATATCCCGGAGAATAGTCGTGCTTCGCAATCCAAATCACTTCAGACGAAATTTCTGAACGAAGAAAATCAAAAGAACATCCAGGCGTTACATGCAATTGCACAGCTTAGAGGACAGTCGCTCGCACAGATGGCGATTGCCTGGGTATTACGTAAGAAGCAGGTTACATCGGCGCTCATTGGTGCCTCAAGACCACAACAGGTTGTTGATTGCGTTGGCGCACTGAAAAATCTGTCGTTTAGTCCGGAAGAAATTCACGAAATTGATCTTTATGCAAAAGATGGGCATATTAATATTTGGGCTAAATCGGCTGAAATCGATTAAGATCAATGCCACAGAAGTTTTCATACGGGGAACCACTGCGCGCCCGGTTGAAATCCATAAAACAAAAAAGAGCCCGGCAGTATCCGGGCTTTTTTCGTTGATTAACCCATTTTTTTCAATATCCTTTCAAAGGTGTTGATATTACGGCTTGTCATCTTATCTTTAAGATTCTTTTTTCCTAATACCTTTCCAAAACTGGAATCTAAAGTATTTCCCTTGGGCACACGCCAATAAAAGACCGTATTGACAATTTCAGCCTTCTCCCCTGGCACCTGCGTCGAATTACTGAATTCATCCATCAGTATTGTTTCGACACCTTCTGCCCCTACAAAAGCATATACATGGAAGTCCGTATGCATTTCAAACGGAATGTTTGCCTGCATCAATTCCACTTCTTCCTGCGACCGGATGAATAAAAAAGCTTCATAAGAAAAATATGCCGACATGGACTCCTCCAATAGCCGCTTGAGCGGGTCGGCCGCTTTGTCCGACGAAAAAACAATATTTCCAGAAGCCAGTACCGAAGTAACGTCAGTTACACCGGCGTCCTTAAAAACTTGACAGACATCTACCATCTTCATATTGGTTCCCTTCACATTGACACCGCGTAGAAAAGCACAGTATTTCATGTTATTAAATTAATCGATTAATTCGTCCATCGGATTCCAAAACAACTTCCTAAAATCCTTGATCCGTAAATTATTCACAACAAGCCCCTCAGCTTCAAGCCGTTCTTGAAATCCAGGCACCGCAAGTGTACCGCTACTTGATATAACACGATGAGCAGGAACATCTTTCGGGCATCCTCCCATCGCTTTCCCTACGTGCCTTGAGTGGTTAGGAAAACCTAAAGCTTTTGCTATGGCTCCATAAGTCGTTACTCGACCTTTGGGAATCAGCTTTGCAACCTCATATACTTGTTGTTTGAATTGCTCATCCATGTTAATTTATATTTTATTTGCGCTGTTTAGCATGTCAAAAAATCTTCTTTCCTATTTCCGCGGCGAAAAATGAAGAGCAACCTAAGTTACGAAAAGCTCTTGTAAGCAATACAGTCTTTAATTGATTCACTTGTCTAATTTTCGTTTCCATATGATTTTGGGGGAAACGATTCCTCCAATTGTCTATATACACGATTCCAGCTAGGGCTATCGTAAGCATTCATTTTTACATATTGCCCCTTTTTTGTTGCAATGCTTATTTTTATATCTATTCCGTCGTATGGCTGACGCGACTCCTCCTCTTTAGCGGCAATAAATTTCTCCAAATCAATTTTATCCAATAGGAAGTTCCATTTGTCTTCCGTATTGCCATATGATTTTAGGGTACTCTGGGCTGTATCAATTGCAGAAAACAGACAATAAACACTATCTCTTGTTATCTTAATCGTATAACCTTTTGAAGGTGTTGCTGTAAATCCGCCAACCGTAGAAAATGACACTGCTGTAATCTCATTTTTAGTATTATCCGTTGTTGTCTGCTGTGATTTGTACAAACAGCCCTGTACTAGAAGCGTCTGTGCAACCAGAAGCGAGAGATTTATAATCAATTTTCCGCCCATATCTTGTTCCTTTAGAAGCTGGTAAATAATCAAACAAAAAAAAGCGTTGTCTGTTGTCAACAGACAACGCTTTTTACTACTTTCCTAATTTACAAAAGTTATTCAGATTTCGTGACCCCAATCTCTGTATTCGTTACATATCAAACCGATCAGTTGCCTTGGATCAGCTCGAAAGCTGTTCCTCGTAGTACCATACTCACTCGTGACTGGAAATTTTATTCCCTAACAAAAAGTTGTTCATTCCGTTTCCTATCAAAACACATTGATACAGGGCAAAAAAACAAGTGTTTTTCTATAACTATAGGTTAATATTCACTTTCCTTTTAGTGCCTTTTCGAAGGAAAAAAACGGAATCTTCACAGCCCCAGTAGGGATAAAGCACATGCTAAGCACAGATAAAGCACTGTTCATGTATAAAGCAAAATGCGCTTTAAAAGTACTTCAAGCATGCGTGAAGGCTTCACAAAGCGACCAAAAATGAGGGCAAGTAGAGCTAGATTTAGTTAATTAATAACTATTTAAATTCATTCGATGAATATACGTAAATGCTCGTTGTTTTATCATTTAATCACTTGAAAATAAAATAGAAATAGGTGTTAATATAAATAATAGGAGTCCACGATTTTGTTTATAATGGTTGTTTTTCATGAATAGATTAAATAAAAAAAGAACTAGTAAGGTGCTTGCTATTCTTTCTGATTTTTCAGAAAAAATTTGAGCGGAGCTAACATGCTATAGCTCTGCCCGCTTTTCATATTTTACAATTATGTATATTAAAAAGAACATTTCCTACCCATTACAGCATTAAGAAAGGAAAACCATTATTCTGTCCTATGGCTATTAATCTTTGTCTTAAAAGAATCTAAAAAGAAATTTAGTTCCTTGGCGTCTTCTTTGGTACCAATAGCCTTTTCTTCCTTTTGGTTCCATCTATTAACATCCCACTTTCTTTTGGTGGAGGTTTCTTTTGGAACTCCATCAACTGTAATCCGTACATAAATAAAGCGGATTGATTTGTCTTTCACATTTGAGCTCTTTAAAAAGAAAGAAAGTCCATAGCTTTGCTCTAACATAATAAAACTTTTTAATTGTTATAAATGTCGAACCTAGACTTAAAGTAATCAAGACGTTAAAGTACTTTAAAAGTTGAAAATCAATCACTTAAACTACATTCTGTGGCACCTTTTTCAAAATGCAAAAAGTGCTACATATGTGCCACAGACTTTTAGGGTGTTTTTGAAGATTTTGCGAATCGCCATAAACAAAAAAATCCTGCAAATCATTGATTATGCAGGATTTATCTATTTTTTAGCGCTTTTTAAAAACTTTAAATTTGCACCTGGCGGAGAGTGAGGGATTCGAACCCCCGAACCTGTGACAGTTAACGGTTTTCAAGACCGCCGCATTCGACCACTCTGCCAACTCTCCGCGACAAAAGTACGAATTTCCACTCTCCTACCAAATTTTATTTTATATATTGTGCTTATTGAGCTTTTATAAACTGAATATCAGCACTAAATTTTACATCGTCGCTCACCATTACCCCTCCTGTTTCCAATGCCGCATTCCAATTAAGGCCAAATTCTGAACGTTTGATTTTGCCCTCTACAATAAAACCAGCTTTGGTATTTCCCCAAGGATCTTTTTGGATACCTGCAAATTCCAAATCGAATACGACCGGTCTAGTGACATCACGAATAGTCAGATTTCCCTTAATTTGTTCATTTTCTAAACTCGTTGCCTCAAAAGTAATGGTGGGATATTTTTCCACATCAAAAAAGTCTGGACTTTTTAGATGTCCATCCCGTTGTTCATTACGCGTATTGATGGACGCAGTGTCAATAACAACTTTCGCTAGGGCATTTTTAAAATCTTCGCCTTCGGCATCAACATCTATTTTAAAACCGTCAAAGTTTCCTTTAACGTTCGTAATCATCATGTGTTTTACTTTGAATTCTATCTCGCTATGTGCAGCGTCTAGTTGCCATTTTCCTTGTGCCATAATTTTATGTTTTTTCTATTTGTTTAATAACACAAAGGTAACAGCAGTTTTATTCATTTTGTTTGACCTAGATCAATAAAATAATCTTGTTGAAAAGCAATCAGTTATTGAAAAACCACAAAAAAAAGTTGGCGATATTTTGGAAATATAACACAAATGTCTACTTTTGCATTACCGAAAGCGACGCGCCAATAGCTCAGCTGGATAGAGCATCGGTTTTCTAAACCGACGGTCTCAGGTTCGAATCCTGATTGGCGTACCAAAAGTGTTAAAAATCGGCCTTAATGATACCATTAGGGCCGATTTTTCATTTTACTAGTTTTGTAACTAGTCAGATCGGGGCCCGTGTTAACGATTTAAAGGCATTTTCTGCCACACCCAAAAACAAATTTAAAACGCGTTTAACATGAGAACCACCAACCAAAAAGTAAAAGTTTCAATAAGACAGCGGACACAAGGAAAAAATCCTGCAAGAGGTTCTGTCCACATACACGTATCTATCGACGGCGTTGCCGATATGATCCCACTCAAGATTTCATGGCCAGTTGACAAGTTCGACAATGGAGTACTCCTCCCACGTGACGGATTTGATGATGACACCCTTTGCACCCAAAACAATTTCCGGATACAAAATGAGCGATCACGCGTCGATGCACTTGTCTTTAGATATTATGCCCTTGATCGAGCCATTACCCATGAGCTGATCAGGCGCGAGGTATCGCTTAAAATATCAAAAGATGATATCGTCGCATTTATAAAAGGCGAAGGCAGGCAATTGCTCCGCGAGCATTTGATCGAGCACGGAACCTACAAACATTACGTGACTGTGATCGCCCGGATAGAAAAATACTTTAAAGAGACCGGATCTTACTGGAAATTTAATACGATCGATGATCACGAACTCCGAATTCATCAGCGCTGGCTTCTGGACAATTTTACACACAATACAACAGCCGGCCATATGCGCGTGATCAAGAAGTTTCTGACTATGGGTGTATCAAAAGGACTCATCCCGGAAAGTCCTGCAGATAAATTGAAGACTTTAAAATATCAGGATGGAATCCGCGAAGTTCTGACAAAAGATGAAATCAACAAACTGTACAATTTCTATATCGAAGATGGCACGGAACTTCTGACCGAACTGGAGCATACCGCATTGCGTCGATATCTGGTGGCCTGCTTTACCGGACTAAGAAAATCAGATATCGAGCAGCTAGACCCACGGCTCCATATCCGCAACAACAATATTCTTCGGTTAAGTATGTTCAAAACACGGAAATATGGTAAAGTCATTGAATTCACCCTCCCAAAAATTGCTGTGGAGCTGATCGGCAAAAAGAGAGGAATTATATTTCCAACGATTGAATCCTATTCGCTGGGTAAAGCATTACGTAGAGCACTGACGAAAGCTGGTATAGACAAATACATGAAATTTCACTCCAGCAGGGATACATTTGCGACCACGTTCATCTTATTAGGTGGTAATCCTGTCGATCTCATGGAAATTTTAGGACACTCCGATCTAAAAACAACCATGATTTACGTTAAGATGGCCAGCGACTCAAAAAGTAAAACAATGCAGTTCTTCGACGACCTCGTAAAATAACTGCAAAAACGTTCCAATTGTTCCAATCGCCTTTTTCGCCAACGAAAAGGGCTTTTTTATGGCAATTTCCTTTTTGGAACACTTGGAACGGTCATAGATTATTGAAGCTGCAGCGCTTTCATTGCCCCATCCCATTTCTCCTCGAGCAGTTGATCGGCTAGTTTGGGAACCGCACGATCCAGTTGAGGATTTAACCACTCTTTGGCTTTTCGTTTCCCAGTCCCCAGCTTGCCTAATGATTTTGGATTGGTACTTTTCTTTTGTCCGGACTTTGTTGTCCAGGTCGAACCTTTTGAACCGGCCACACCTTTTCCTGCCCCCTTGTGCAGGAAAGCTAGGTATCGATGAAATTTAAATGTTATCGTTTCAATCTGACCATAATTCTGCTTATATCTAATTTTGATCGAGTTCTCACCCTCTCCTGTTTGCTGAGTACTGGTGACCATAGCTGCATAGCTGCCTTTAATGGAGGTGATAGTTTCTCCTCCCCAGGCTTTTATTCGATTATTCCACATTTTTAAGAATTTACAGTGTTTTCAATTTTAACTTTCGTATCCTGGGCATTTTCAAATTCAGAAAACAACATGATGACCTTTTTATCACCCATGGCGATCATAGCCTGATAAAGTAGATCCATCTTACTCTCCAGGACTGAAGTATCAGAATTGTTCTGAACAATCACTGGTGACTGAGCTGTCAGACTCCCAATTTGATTAATTCTCCCGGCCTCCATCATATCGACGAAATTGGCAATTCGAGGATCACGCAATTGTTCTGAGGAAACCACATATTCCGGCATATGGTTTTCACCTGCAGTAAATTGATTGCCCATCGAATTTGTAAACAAAGTCGGCTCGTTGACTTTCCCCTGAGCTTTCTTTCCAGGAGTAAAACCACCATGGAAAAATTGTGGTGGTTTTGTAGCTGCAATTACCGCGATCTGTGCAGCTCCGGCAGCAGCAGCTGCAGCCGCAAGAAATATATTTGGCAATGCCTTTGTTACCGCCAAAGCTGTGTTGATACCAGCCTGAAGCAATGACGCATTTTTATCAGCCTTCCACGCTTTCAGCTTTTCAGCACGTGCCTGCTTATCATATTTATCATTGATAGCCTTTTTTTGAGCTTCAGACAGATTCTTATTTGAAAGCTCCTTTTCTCGTTGCTTTTCAATATTGGAAAGCGCTGCATCGAGTTCAGCCTGCCGATTGTTGGCCCCAATTTGAAACAAAGCACCTGATAGATCCTCTGCAGCTTGGATGGCAGTGTCCTTTATTTTCTTTGCACGATCCTTATCGGCCTTACCATTCTCCTCATCCTTTTTCTGCTGGTACTTGGCATCAATGGCATCCATAGCTTGCTTGAATAGCTCAGTGTCCTTTAATTGTTCACCATACTTTTCTCGGAGCTTATCTATCTCGAGCTGATGTTGAGCTTCGATTTCAGCAATCCTTCTCGCATGCTCATTTGCAACAAATCCTGTGGTACCTGTTTCTAAGACTTTGATCTCTTTCTCTAGCCGTTCACGCTCCCGAATTTTGGCCTGCGCAAGTTCTCTTTCCCAGGCCTCCTGAATTTGTGCTTTTTGGGCTTCATTGGTACCTGCATCTTTCAGCAACTTCTTATAATGCTCATCGATCCGAATCTGTTCCCGATCCAGCTCCGTAAGCATCTTTTGCCCCATGTCGGAGCGGATTTTGGTGATTGCTTCAGAGATTTCCTTCTCTTGTTTTTCCCGTAAATGAGCAATTGCTGATTCTTTATCAGCCTGAAGGAAAAGAACCCGGCCCTCGGCTTCCAAACGTTCCTGTTCACTCGCTCCTTTCTTGTCCCGGAAACCTTCCCAGGCTTCGATCAGCTTATCGTATTTAGCTTCCTCAAGGGCAATTTCCTTGTCATTTTCCGCAAGCTGCTCCTGGTAGCGTTGCGCATTAAAAAGTTTTTCCTCGTCTACAAGTTTTTCATAGAGCTTTTGCGCAGCTTCCCGGTCTTTTTCCGCTTGAGACTTCTTCTCTTTTTTTGGATCAGGCGCATTAATAATAGCATCATCTTTCTTCGGGAGACTTACATCCAATACGGGTGTGTTTTTTGCTTTAAGATATTCCGCCAAAGCTTCAGGAGAAAGTGCGTTATCTGTACCATTTACTAAATCCAAAGCTCGTTGATCAACATCGATCTTCATGCTCTGCAGCATTTTCGTGTTATCGTAGATAGTAGCTTTCCATTTTTTCGCAAATTCTTCTTTAGATTTTTTATCGTATTCCCATATGGAATTTTTGTCCAAGCCAAACCAAGAAAGAAATCCTCCCTTTTTTCCGATATTATCAGTTTGCCGTTTTTGAATATTATTGATTTCTTTTGTACTTCGATCAACAACATCTAAACCGGTTGCGATATCTGATTTTAGCTTATCTATATAATCTTTGTTCTTCGCCTCAAAAAGCTCTTTTTGTGCTTTATTGAATAAATTTATTTTTCCCCGATTTATATCAAGTGCCTGACCATATTTATCCCATTCCGTTACCGCTTCTGGAATAACCAGGGCTAGTTGCTGAACAGTTTCCTTAAGCTTTATTTGCTCATCTTTATTAAGCGTACCTTTACTTTTAAGTTGATCATAGGTTGATAATAAAGGATGCAGTTGTTTATCGAGATTTTCATTCCTGGCACCAAGCTGTTCAAGTTCATCTTTAAGTTTTTGCGATTCTGATCGATTATCAACTAAAGCAGCCGTTATACTTGTTAGTACAGCCCGTGTCCCACTGTTCTCCCACATTGTGGCGAACTTGTTAGCCAATTTATCAATATTGGCAGCGAGGTTGGTATTTGCTGTATTGAATTCATTGGTGATCGATGTTCCATCTTTGAAACTTTGCGCAACCTCTTCTTGCTTCTTTCTAAGCATATCGATATTGTTGGCCAATGCCCCGATAGCAGCACGCCCCTCCGAGCCTGTAACATCGAGCTCTTTCATATTTTTTGCGAGCTCTGCGATACCTCCTCCAGTATTTTTGGAAGCGTCTAAAACCAGTTTCATTGCGCTATTCGCATCATCCCGCAAAAGATTAGCAAAATCTTGAACTTCCATTCCGGCGATTTTCGCATACTTTGGCACGTCATTTCCCATACCGACTATAAACTGTCCGATAGCAGTTGATGAAGTTTGCATAGATTGACCGAGCTCATCCATGACTGCCGCCATGCCTAGCACATTTGGAAGAGATATTTTTGCAGCCGGGGCGATTCCTGCTAATCGTGTAGAAAAATCAATTAGATTTTTTTCATTGGCGGTACCGCTTGCTCCTAAATCATTAATGGCTGATCCAACTTTCAAGAGCGCATCCTCAATTCCAAACTGTTGTTTTACTTTAAAAATGTCAAGAAGTTTACCCAGTTCATTTACGGCTTGTTCCGTTCCGCCCAAATCTTCGCCGAGAGCCACACCAATTTTATCTGCAGATCGGACAAAGCCCTCTACATCTTCAACTGATGACAATCCCAGTTTTCCGGCGACTTGAGCTAATCCTAACAATTCGCTTTTGGCCGTTCTGGTGTCAATTTTTTGGAGAGATTTGTTGACTGCTTCAACCTGTACTTCTGTTAGGCCGGTAGTTTTCATTACTCCAGCGTAGCTATCACTGAGTTCTTTATTTTGAGAAATAATATTTTTTGCAACATCAAGAAGAGAACCTCCGATAGTTGCACCGATAGCTAGCTTCGCTAAATCCTTAATTTCTTCTTTGAGATTGAAAAAACTTTCACGTGTACCCTCGGCCTCATCACGCAGGCTCTTCAGGCGTTCCTTGACCTGATCAAGGATCTTACTCTTTTCAGCAAATTCCTCTGATCCCCTTGGAAGCAATGCCAATTCATTCCGCAACCTCGTGGCCGAGGCTTTGAGCTGCTTTAACGTGTCATCAGCTGCATTTGCATTTAGGTAAATATTTACCCCTCTATTTTCATTATTCGAAGCCATGCAACGAAATTCCTTCCGGAATTTTTGCATGAAACGACAACGGCCCCTAGAAGGAGCCGTCAATCAAAACTATAAAACATGGTTAGTAAGAAACATACTGTCCATCGAGTTGAAGAACCCAGTGGCCAATGATTTCAAATTTATCATGCAACAAAGAAGGATCGCTCACCATATAATACATCAGCGCATCCCTTCCGTTATATCTCCACCAATATCGATCGACATTTGAAGCCAGGACAACTACATTCTCAGATACCACATAATCATTATACGGCCCCTCTTCCCGGATGGACTGATCATCAACGTTGACAATCCTTCTGTCAACATGTACGTTTAGGTTATTCACTGAGATTGCACGTATGGACATCTGACTATCCTGATAAAATTCTAAAACAAGATCTGCATATGTTCGATAACTATTGCCGTTAGGCTTATTTTTCAACAATACCCTGGCATAAAGTTTCCCTTCCGGCGTAACAGTCTCAGGAGAGTTGACAACCACCCTAAATCCGGATGCAATTGCATTCAGATCATAATGCGGATAACAGATCACTTTCGCATCGATGCGCTCTGAATTATTCGCCGGTTCGAATGTAACCTTATCGATCAGTGCCTCCACTTTCGCTTTATTTACATCTGCAACCAGCAATTTTTGCAGCGGATTAATCGCCATAAATTGAATTACATCAAACTTCGCTGAGATTTCCACCTGCTCAGAGATGCAGTAATAAGCATACCATGCCAAAGAAAAGCGATTGATCACCCCCTTTTCACCGCCCAGAGTTAGCGAATTATTAAATGTTCTGTTCAGATTGCCGATATCATCCGCTGTAGCTTCAGCGATCCATACTGGACCGCCAAATCCGACCGAACCCTTATAGGAAAGCAGCCGGAAAGCGAAAGAATTTTTGCCATAAGTATTATCGGCATTGTATGCCGGCATCTCATTTAGGGCGACACCATAGCAATTGCCCATCTGTGTCTTCCGGGGCAACCGAACATTTTCAATATTCCAAAGTTTCTCAGCCCACATAAACGGCTGGCCGATGGCCATCTCCACCTCTTTAAATGAATCCGTATATCCCACAATAACCGATCCTTCATATGGCAGCGCCTTGTACATTTCATCTGCGTCATCTACTTTAGCAAGCAATTTATAGGCACTAATTGACTGCCTTTTAATCGACACAGAGTCTTTGATCTGCATACCTGATATATCCAACCGGTTAGGTTCGGACAATATCTTGGTCGCTTTCTCAAAGTAGGCCTTTTTGGTCTGTGAGTCAAAATAGATCATCACACGATGATCATTCCGGATCGCTTTGAAAAAATCTGCAATTGACAATTTGGGCAAGTGCTGCGCAGGGTTTATCATACCATTTGCCAAAATATCATCGCCAGTCCTGGTGCCGGTATTGTCTATGATCAGTGATTTTATAAAACTGTCATCCAAATAAGATCCTTCAGCCTGAAAACCCAGAAAACCACAAACTTCTTTGATCACCCAGGTCAAGTAGAAAAATGCACCATACAACCTAGTTCCCCCTTTTATAGTATACCCCTCCGAAAAATCATTAATTACAGACTGTTCGAAATCAATATTGTTCGACCCATCATTTTTAATCTTGAGTTTGCCATCGGCCATAGGATTAAAATAGGTCGGCATACAAAATGGATAGATGCCTATCGAGCTGTTTATAGCGACAATTTTATCATTGATCCCTGCCCCTGGCCCATCGATCCGGATCGATTTATGCGAAACAAACTTTGAATTTACCGTCGTGGTGAATACTTCAGCAATTGTCTTATCCCTCATCAGGTCAGCTACGATTGAATTGTCAATCGTCAAATAACCCTCGTACTTGCTTCGCGCAGAAATATCGTACTCCAGTTTCGCTCGCTTCCAGGACATACCCAGCAGCGAAATATTCACGTCGATGGACTTTCGGCCTAGTCGGTTCTCAAGGAACCGGCCATAGCCCAAAGCCATATCATTTTTCTCGGTCGGCGGAAAAGTCACCGGATAAGTGTATGAGCCCTTCAGAACAGTCTCCTCATTAAATGTCGTCGCAACGAATTCCACGGTCAATTTACTGTCCGGCGAAACATCCAGCACGACGCCATCATCCGTAATAATTGCAAAAGGTAGAGTCATTCTATTTAATTAGCGGTTTGAACTTTGCCCAAGGGAATTGTGGCCCTGGATCAGGCTTTCTTCCTGGAGCGATATCCGAGTGGCCAATGATTTCCTTGATTGGATAATTGGCAATAATCGCCTTGCATGCTTCGATGGCAGCATTGATCTGCACATCCGTGTATTGTTGAGAACCGGTGTTCTGCAGCTCGATTCCGATACTATAGGAATTTAACCCGGTTAAACCTCTCCACTTACTCACTCCAGCATGCCAGGCTTTTAAATTGAACGGCACCAGTTGGGTAACTACCCCCTCCCGGCTAATGTGCAGGTGTGCCGACACCTGGCTCTTCGGATCTGTCATCCAGTTGATCGCACTGGTTGAATTAGGTGCTGCATCGTAATGCATCACGATGTAAATTGGAGTGATTACGCTCCCTTTGTTTAGAGTCGGACGGAACCCAACTGGAGTTCCGTCGTTATTGTATAGTAGATTGCTTTTTACTTGCATAAATTTATATTTTTAATTACAAAGTATCCAATGAGCATCTCTCCCCGACTCTTTGGATATATTGTATTGATTCTTTCCCGGTCTTCATCCCTCTTTTGTTTTTATGCCCCCGAAGGGGCTTTTATTATTGTTTACTTAAGGATTTAATCCATATCATTGTAAAGTCCAATAAATCCATGCTTGCAACTGATAAGCAATCGAGCGCATTGCTGTCGCAGAAAAATGGGTAATATCTATTCCTGCTATCGCTTTTTTTGTGCCACTTATCGTATCGTCTAAGTCGTACGCATAGCGCTCGTCTTTTGTTGATAATGGAGATTGAGTGAAGAATGTTGGTATATAATTAATCCGCCTTGATAAATTCAAATCTCCTAAGTACTCTTTAAAAAAATTATCTTTTGCGAATTTACCTGTCGGGAATCTATCATTCATAAATCCGTAATCGGCCCATTCACCTGGAGAGTAAACTCCTGAATGTCGGCTATAACTAAATCCAATTTGAATTGTGTTATTATGTGATTTTATTATATTCAATAAATTAACACCTATTTGATTAGTATATGTATAACCTTCACTATCGTTAGTACCTAGAGCATCTACAACGTGTGTAGGAGTCGCTACATCAAACTCATTAACGTTACTAACCTTGCTGCCAATCTTGTAGGATTTACCATCAGAACCTACAACAGTTTGGTTAGCATTACCTGTCAACCTCACTCCAAGATCATCCATAGTTCTATATCTATCCAGCCAAGCCTGTAAGCTAAAAGCTGTTGGATATTTCCAAATATGAGCGCCCGAATAAGCCTGTGCAGCCTTGATGTCAAAAAAAGGATTGTCTGGGTTCAAACTTACTCCTCCTGTTGGATTTTGAATATTACCATTAAGACCAAAAAGAAACTCGTTTATCTCATTGTAAATTGCAGATTGATTGCCTTCGTAGCTCGTGTAATTAGATTTATACCCCCATCTTAATTTCAAAACTTTCCAAAGATGTTCGTCAATATCAGGCTTAAATCGACCAAAAGGAGTACTTAATATCTCATTGTTATTTTCAAAAGTGTTTTCCCACTCTCTATTTATAGTAGAACTTTCACTATCAAAAGGAGTTTTAGTTTTTAAACCCAGAAGTGAAAATAGTGCCTGTGATGTAAGAATATTATGTTCTGAGACTAAATCATCTATCATCAGATTACCAAGTTTTGGCAGCATAGCATAAGTGAATGCCGCCCATGCTCCACGTCCTTCGGATTTGGTTTTAACTCGTATATCTTCGCCTTTATAATTAATAGTTCTATCGGATGGAGATTTTGTGCCTAATGATTTAAAAGTAATATTACCGACATCTTTATTGTCCATCTCAAAAAATTGACCAACAAAATTTGAAATTGTCCCTCCTCCTGATTTATCAAAAAAATCAACATCTTGGTCAGTTATAGAATCTCCTAGCATTAGCATCAAAATAGGTTTGTTTTGTGCGTTTTTTCGATTTGCTCGAATATAATCTAACTTGATAAATTGCTCAATTGCCTTATCATTTGAACTTGTTATTTCGATTTGTGTAGGAATCGTTTCAATAGGCACATCATTACGAACATGAGTTTGAAGAGATGCTTTTAGCCCGCCATTCAATTTTACAGACAATTTCTTTCTGACGATTGACTCGGCATAGATGTTAGTGAAATATTCACGAGGTTCTCCACTACCAGAATTAACACCAAAAACATAATTAGGCACATACAAATCATAATTGTAAGGTCTTGATTTCTCAAAGATGTCTTCTGAGGTGGATATATTGACAAAAGTTCTTTCTAAGTCTTGGTTTGTAGATGTCTGACAAACCAACCATGAGTCTTTAGCGACATATACTTTACCTCTATAGAGTTCATTATCGGCGGAAGCTCCATGACTCTCATAAGAAGTTTCAGCGGTTTCAGAATCGTAAAGATGGACAGTCCTTTGTCCCCAAGTATCCGTACCGATTTGAAAATCAATTATTGAGCCTTTAGGAACAAAAAACCGATCTGTTATCCGTCTGTTGGTGTTGTACATCTCATAGAATTGTCCATAGGAATTTAGATTTCCGTTTTTATCTTTGAAGTCTATTGAAGTTAAATTCTTAACAACTGACGTTGAGTTGTGTAAAAGATCCTCATTCAATTTATGCACCTCAGACAAATCATCAGGAGTTGCATAAATTGGCTCAACATCATCTCTATGAACAAAAGCATCGTTTAAAAATTCTTTTTCACATTGGAAAATTACCCATGAGTCCTGCCATGTAGTGTACTCTATAACTTCTAATTGATTAACTTTTTGTGGTTTAGCAACATGATAAGAATCAATTCCTTCAATGTTTTCTCGATTAAAAAAGTGTGCAACTCCTTGTGATATGTTGTCAACTGCTAAGTATATTGTAAGTTTTGTATCTCTCGGTACAAAGATCAAGTCTGATATACACCTAGTAGAATTAACATTCGTGTAACCTTCGCCATAGTAGTTGTATATAAATTTTCTTTCAAAAAAATCCGCTCCAGTTAAGTTTTTAACAGATAGATTTCTACTGTTTTTCAAAAGTTTCTCAATATCTCTTTTATAATCTAAGGCAGGTATAAGGACTTCAACAAATGGTTGTTGAGCTTCGGTTTCAGTATAATAGTGATATGAAACATTGATATATCCATCTTCTTCTACATTAATATAGAATGTTTTTAAACCTGATAAACCCGTATTATTTTCCCCCCTTAAAAAGACTTTGTTTTTATTAAATAAGGCGTACAACAACGCTCCTGTTGAATTTCCAAAAGTTGTCACAACGACTAAATCTCCTTTCTTAACAGGCTGATTTAAAAGGCTTCTGAAATTTACATTTTCAGATAGACTTCCATCGGAATTTGTTAGTCCATGAAATAAAAACTTGTCTTTTTTTATCGATGTGTAAAAAACATCAACAAATTTATCAAAACCTAAAGTCCCATGCACTTTATTTAAGTGCAAAATATTAACCCAGTCTTCACTTTCATCACTTGGCTCTTGATCAGTCTGTTTGTTTGCAAACCAACCATTATTGTTGTGCCAAACAAAAGAATTTTTTTCAACTGGTTTTTCTAATTCTGACCAAAGGTTTATTTTGTTTCCATCAGCTCCCTTTGGCAAAGGCACACTGCTTCCTAAGCTCCAGGTAGTACCGTCCCACCAGTTAGTATTTTTCTTTCCTGCAGGTGCTTCCCATGCCGTACCCGTAGAAACAGGGGGTTCAGCAGATGTTCCATTTACAAACCATCCTTCCACATCTTCCATTTTTCGGTTTGCTCCAGCAGGGCCAGGAGGCAAAATTGTAGCTGTGGCAGAGGTCGCTCCCCCTTTAATTGTTTTGACCTGAATCGATGCCTCAATCGTTGCATTCTTTACCTGCTGAGCCATATCCGCGACAACTTTTGTTCCTGCGAATACGGAAACTTTATATGATTTTGCCATTATTATTTAGTTACAATTCCGGTTAATATTAATTTTCCCTTGACAAATGTTGTCCGCTCGGTACCGTCGATTACAAGGATATCATAGAAATACACATCCTTTTTAAGTTCGATCGTATTTAATCCAAAATTCATAGTCAATTTTGTCGGCTCGATCGTTAGGCCTCCATTTGCTTTAGTAAGTTCAAGAGCTATTTCCGAAGCGTTTAAATCGTCTTTGAACTGTACACGAATTTCTTTTCCGGCCAAGCTAAAAGGCACGATTTCACCAGTGTCTTTCTCGATCACTTCCCATCCCCAAAATTGATATTCTTCAGTAGTCCCCCGGACGAGAGTAATATCAAACTCATTTAGATCTATATTATAATCCATATCAATATTTAGTTATCAAAAAATTGCTCTTGAGAATGTTGGCTACTAATTTCAAATGACACAGCAAATAGACCGTTTCCATCTTGAGACTCATCGATGGATGATGATGAAATATTCACTGGCCACCATTCCTTCTTGAACAGCTCCAGTTTCCAACGACTTAAAATAAAATCACGAAAGCCAACGATTTCAGAATATGATTTATATCCAGAACTGATTTTCTCCTTATTCTCAAGAACAATATCCAGGTCAATATTCTCGCCTTTCTTCAGATCAAACGTTCCGGCTTGAGATATAATAGCATTACTCTTTTCAATTTCGTAGGAAATAGCTTTTTTCCCTGAAGTGAAAAGCGTCTCAGGGGATCCAAGAGAATTTTGAAAAAGAAAGACACGCTGATATTGATGTAATGTATCATCAACAAAAAATCGAATTATATTTGAAATCTTTTTACCCTCCGCATGCAGCCAAACCTTATATGAGACGATATCCAATTCTGGATAATAGGTATTTGCATTTATTTGAACGAGTCCAACCGGAATAATTACCTTCTCAAATTGTTTAATTTCAACAATTGAATAAGCTGTAAATGAGAACGGCATCCCATCACTGTAAACCACTTCAACCTCCACTTTGACTTCCGTATATGTTTCATTTAGATTGAACCAGGACAACCAATTCGGTTGGTCAGGAATTACTTTTTTGTCTTGAGTTGTACAGAGAAAACGAACTGATTCATTTACTGAAATTGATTCTCCAAAACTTAAATTTTGCAAGTTTTTTGGAAGCCCTCCATAAACGGCGAAAAACAGATCCGTAACGACTGAAGTCCTGGGACCTTGGGGCTCTCCGGATAATTCTGTTGCTCTCAAATAGAATTGCTTGATACATTTGCTTTTTACAATACCCACATCCTCTACCGATAAGATATCTGGTCCGTCACTTAGACACAACGAGGATAGAGGTTTTGAGAAATCCCAAGAGGCATTGCCATTGATATCAGGAACTAAAGCCGCAGAAACAACAGAGCGTTCAGCCAACGAAAGATCGATCGCAATAAGCTCTACAAAAATTTTAAGATTAGGTGTATAATTTTTTGACACTGGCGTTTGAGGTGTCTCAATAGCCACAGCAAGATCATTAGTAACATCTTGAATTTGCACATCTAAAGAAACATCATTCTCAATTGAGCTAAACTTGATTTTCTGACCGTCGACCTCTCCAACAAATAAAGATGACAGGTTAAATGCATTCAGTATTGCATTCTTAACTTTTACCAACCAATCTTGCTTTGTCTCAGTTGGACCAATTCGATGAGGAATTTTAAACTTGTTAATAGGACTCGCATATTCACATGAGAACAGAAATTTCGTTTGTTTTACAATTAAAGTGAACGACCAATCAAGATAATAATAATAAGTTTTTTCAGGAGTATGGAGTTCACTATCTACGACATTATCAACCTGGCTAAAGTCCAAAGTAAATATCAAAGGACGACCAGCCTCTAAAATTACTTGATCAGTATGGAATTCAAATACTATTGGATTTCTCGACCAGGAGACTTTATTGGGTTGCTTAACGATTGAAATTGCCATATCACAAAGATGGCTCTCAAAATAAATTTTGAAACGACAATTAATTGGTAAACTGGGATACAACAATATGAGAAATACGGTAAATAAAAAAGCCGGTGATATCTCATCAGCGGCCTAACTAAACAAATTAAAAAAAATTACAACTTGATACTATCCCTAATTCCCAACTCAGCATAATAACCGAAATGATTTTCACCGATCGGGCCGATCGAATCTCCATTCCAAATTTGCGGATCGAACATAAATGGTTCCTGTCCTGGTACCGGAGGAGCAGATCTTAATCGATTAAGGTAAAAATATAGCCGATCCAAAACGCGCTCCGCTTTATCAGTAATCTCTGTTTTGCGTTCACGATTATCCACTGGAACAAATTGTACACATACAACAAGGCCCTCCTTCAGCCAAATATTACCATTGGCATTATTCTTTTTCGGACTTTTTGCATAAGGAGGAACCAGTAAAACCATACGGTCACTAATATCCTGTAAAATTGCTGCAGCTTCATCTGCACTACAATCAAAAATAGCTGGAGCTTCTTCAGTGTGCAGAAGATCAGGATCCGCTATTGCGAATGCTGTAATGAGCTCCATGTACCGTGTTAAAGTCATTTTCTATTCTTCTTGATTTCTTTAAATTTAATCTGACCCCGTTCTAAACTCATTAGTGTCGTATGTACAAACTCATTTTCCAAAGTTTCTGCTGTACGCCCTTTTTCACCTACGAGGTCATCAAAAGTTCCTAACCAACCGTAACGAGGCGCTTTCTGTTTTGGCGTGTCAATTTTCTGATTCTTCTTTTTTGGGAAAATATGAGGATAACTGTCAAAAGCTTTCCACCTGGAAGCTAAATAGTACAAATAAATACCGTCTTTAATAGACAGATCAAGATCCTTAAGTTCTTCAGCCCGGAATTCAGTTAAATTAGAATTGAACTTTTCACGCAGATCACCGCAATATTCTACATTTCCAATCTCATGCGCTGCGCCCTTACCCTCTGGTCTATACAAAACCGAAATCAACTTATTCAATGTTTCCGGATTTTTATGTTCCCAGTACTGGATAAAATATGTTTCGGCCATAACAAATTCGCCAAAACGCATATTACCCAATAGCGGATCAGGCCCCAAATAACGGATGCCATTATGTGTAAATTCCGGAAGTATGTTGATTTTGATCTCTACTTTACTAAATACCCATTCAACCAATTTAAAAGCTTGCTGAAGGTGTGGCAGATCAAACCGGTCAATTCCATCTTTTGCACTCCAGGCTAACAAATACAATACTCTTACCAACTTATCACTGATCGTCATTCGAGGCAGTTCTTTGAGATATAATTGAGCAAGATTCGGATATAGATTCAACGGGACTTCATCCCAGCTCTGAGGTACATCGGCCACCCATTCCTGATCAGCGCCGGTTATTGTTAGTTTTTCCATTTTTATCATTTAATGTTTCAGGTTCTTCAGGCAGAGGACTAGATAAATACTCTCTCTCAAATTCTTTTTGACTTTTAAGTGAAGTCTCAGCAAACGTTGATTCAAGGTTTGGATGATCATTCAGAAAAAGCCGACGCTTAAATTTTGGCACTTCTTCAGCAAATTCCAACCATCTGAGTGTTCTGAAAGATTCCGCACTAAGAGCGTCAGATAAATGTGGTTGAATAAAATCCCCCATAGATGGCTTCTCACTCATGTCGATTCCAGGGATAACAAGAACTCTATGATCGAAGTCAGGGAAAAAGACTCCTGCTTTCAGCCGATCATTTATAATCAACCTCCCAAAAATTAAGGTTATTCCCGGATTCGCCGGATCAAATGAGACTATGATCCTCATTTCATAACAACGAAGCTCCCTGGCTTTTTCAACATATTTCAAAAGGTCCTGCAAACGTACCGCTATAGGAACATTTTCCCTAAATACTTCGACAAACCTATGCGCCATTATCAACTCCTTTCACGGCTAATATAGCCATCTCTTTAACCCAAAAGGTTGTCATAAATTCACAATACTTTACTCCCTTCTCCTTCAACCAATCTGAATAAGTTTTACCAACACCTCGTTCCAGGGTTAATTCAGCAATCATCTTGTCGACATCATATTGCGTTTTACCTTCGTATCCTATTTTCTCAATAAAAAAATCAGTGAAAGATCTACTTGCAATTTCTTCGGATTGTAGCCACGCATCCAACACTTTTCCACACGCTATGGTATCGGCCAGTACTGGACCACACATGGCCATTGCCTTAGAAAATTTCATCATAGATTCTCCAGCCAATGAAGCTGATCCTCCTAGTAATGAAATTGCCCGGACACTTTTTTCGGAAGATTCAGCCATTCTTTCTTTAAGAAGCCCCATATGTTCCCAGAGATAAAATGGTGTTGCTTCCAATTCTGCTAAACTCAAGGAATTAACCAAAGAATTATGGTGCTTCGCACGCTCATAAGCTTTTTGATCTTTTTCTGAAAAGAAGCAATAGCCCTCTTCCCAACCTGTAGACCTCCAGGAAAAAAATTCCTCGAGGGAACACTTTACACCATCTTCCAAGAGAATTTCCCCATCCTGAATCGTCATCCATTCGTGAGGCTGAAAGTATTCATGGCTGATTTTAGAGCCATCTTTCATAAACTGCAAAGCTTCCTCCTTATTCATAACCAAGGTTAAATCCTTTACCTAAATAATACTCTTTTGATAAATGAGCCGGCACAACGTTAATTTTGGAAATCTCCAATTCAATGAATTTTTCGTAGACCGGACAAAAACTAAAAAACAAGAAATAATATCTCATGCTTTTGCTTTAAACATTCCCCTTATTCTGTTCCAAATGGCTGGCCAACCTACATTTGAAAAAACTAAAATCAAAACTATGGCCACGATAATTCCCCCAACCACGAACCACCACGAAAACCATTTATCGACTTTAGCTCCAGCATCCACATGTACCTGCTCATTGAGATTAATAGAATCCTGGATATGTCCTGAATTACTGGAGGTGTTATTTATATAACTTGCTCCAGTGGCCGAGGAATCTTTTGTGGTTCCGGTGTAAATCAATACACCGTTTTTGCCTTTAGCATCAATATTCCCATCTTTATTGATATTGAACTCATCAAAGCCTCTAGCTTCAAGCGCTACTGATCCGGAGCTATTTTTAACAGTGTAATTTCCCTGCAGTGTTGAAACACTAGTGATACGCCAAGAGCTATCCCTGCCAGCAGAAAAAAGGGTGCTCTCCGTTTTCTTACGAAACAGATTGCACCCAGTCAGGGATAGTAATAGAAGAATGAAAGAATATAGCCTTACCATAACTTGATCAAAAGAGGGTGGCCAACCAAAAACCGCCCTCACGCATATATACCAGGAACCATTATTTAACATTGAGAACCAGGAGCAAAATTTGTCCTTAATTTCACTCCCGGATCAGATTTGCAATAAATCACCAACAATAACAAACCTATATTGTTAGAAACAACTCACGCTCCCTCAAGCGTCTACGTTTCAAATGTCCTAATTCCCTATTAAATCTCATGCGACACTTTTCGGCTGGAATTTCGAGAATTGCATCAGCTGCTTTGAAATACTCTTCATTGTTTAAAAGTCCTAGCAATTTCGACCGGTTGAAAGCTAAACCACGTATACTATAAACAATTGATACTAAAGTATCAAACTGATTTTGGGTTAACCTTACATCCACATGAGAGTTTACTATTCTGGACGGAGAAATAAGCGAATATCTAAGGAGATCGCTCGCCTCAGCCTCATCCTTGATACGATCCCCCTGGCGTACCTTTTGGCCGTCTGGCCATCTTACTGTACCATAGCCCAAAGTCCAAACACCGAAGTTATCTAAATAGGCGTTAAGCCTAAGCTCCTCAAACCCCTTGACGAGTCTCAGCGCGTTTTGCGATATCTTCATAAGAGGCTAATTTTTGTTCGTACTTCAATTTTGTTGCTTCCAAATTTTTAATAGACAACTGACAAGCCGCAAGTTCTGCAGAGAGCGAATTTGTTAGACTATTAGCTTTATTTAAAAGCGCGATATACTCCTGCTCCCTTTTGAGAGCCGTTTCTATCTGATCCTGAAGAAACCCGATCTGCGTGCGTTGATCTTTGATCATTTCTCCATAAGTTGTCCGCACCTGTTCATCAACAGTGGCATTCGTCTGCTCAATCACAGCATTTGTCTGCTTTTTGCTCGTCCAATAGGTTACGATTGTTGATAAAACTCCAGAGCTAATTACAGCCATGACAAGCTGCATAAGTGAGAATTGCTCGTTTTCCATATTACATTCCAAAAATTCCGCTTTCAGGTTTATTAATTACTCTATAACTCATTTCCGTTTCAACATCCCTCGCATCCGGAAAATCCGCCTCATTCGCGTCGATGTAATTTCTTGCTTCATCTAAATATTTATTACCATCATTCGTGAGCTGCTCAATCATTTTTTCGCGCTCACTGTCTCCGCCTTTTTTACGGGCATCCTTCAAGGTCACATAATAGGTATACAGATTGATCTGAACGCCAAGATCAGTGACTTCTATTGCGCGCTCGACAATACCTTTCGCTACGGTCAGCAATACAATTCCTGGTATAAGAAAGCGCTCCAGCAGAATCTTTTCTTTGGTGGTGTATCCGGATAATTGTTTCTCCTTCAGTTTCAAAAAAAGCGGTTCGCTGATTTTTGTCCGGACATCATTCCATTCAACACGCTTCATAATGTATCGAAGTGTCAAATAGGTCATCCGGTTAGCATTGATCTGATAGTTTTCAGAAAAAATCTCAGCAGTTTCAACAAAGAATTTCTTTTGTTCAAAGTACGCCTCACTAGCTGCCCATACCGGAAAATCAGTCAAGTTTGCTTCCAGATAAAGTAGCAGCTCATTGAGCGCATTAAAACCGTCACTGGCAAATTGGTACTTCAGATTATCAATCTGCCACTGGAAAGCAGTCTTTTTCGTATCATTGACAGAAATGGAGACTCCGGTGGCTCCGATACTCACCTGAACCTGATCAATCGCATTCATGAAAGTTATGTTAGCGATCGCATCTTGCACGATTTCCATTACAGGCCAATACTTTTCGGTCATCAACAAGTACTGGGTACCGGAATCTTTAATTTTCTTTTTTTCAGCTTCAGGCTTTGTCTCCAAAATCGCTAAAGCTGCTGCGTAAGCTTCAGCCAATTCATTATAGAACTCATTGCCGAGTAAAGGCTGTATCTGGGAGCGTTCGGTCCTGCTTATCTGAGGACGAATTTCTTGTAGCTTTATAGTATCATTTAAGGTTACTTTTTGCTTGATCTCATTGATATCTGAAAATAGTCTCATAAATCACCTCCTTAACTAACAATTTTACTTCCCTTACCTGTATCCGTAGTAGTCAACACTTTATCCAAAGTTAAAAGCGTCATGTCAGGATTCCAACCGTTGTAATCCCGGACAAATTCAAACATTTGATAAATGATTGCACGATCAGCAGCATTAATGGCATTCATCACTAACCAGGACTCCCGGATATCGGACCCTCCCTGGTTGGCTCCACCATACGATCCGCCCGGCATACCTAGACCAAATATTGCCGGATTAACCAACATTGAAAAAAGAATCTCGGCATTGGCAGCTGCGCCATCAGGCAGATAAGCGTCAGACTTCAACTTATCATCAATCGCAACGATTTCGATACCAGGAATGCTTGTACCATTCAGTTTGTTAATATCGAAGAATGAAACAAATGTTTTCATCGCATTTTCGGTACCGGTTAAATACTTGTCCATTTCATCGTACTGATCATTTACGGCCTTTGTCCTTTCAGCTTCACCCATTGATGCCCATTTAGGATATTTGGTTAGCCAGTAAGACATGGAAATCTTTACGTGATACTTAATAGCTGCTTGATTTCTAAAGATTGCTCGTTTATAAGATGGAATAGAATTGGATATCTCCAGCCAGCCATTAGAGCGAACGCCATCCCAATGAGCCAAGGAATAGTAATCAAACTCCGGATCAGGATAATACGTAGGGAAAACATAATTATGACCTTTCTCAACATATTTGATGCGATCAACTTCCGAAAACCAGTCTCGCGAATCAATCACATCAAACTCGTCATAGTCATCTGCAGGTGAAGGAAAGTTTGCCGATCGCATAGCTTTTTCAATTCGTCCACTTTTTTCATTGTAGGGACGATATCGGAATTTTCTAGCCTTATCATGCCCGATCCGGACAATCTTTGAGCGGTCCTCATTCAGCATCAACAATGGAAATGAGTTTGCCAATGCATTATAATCCTGGATAATTGCCAGCCGTGTAACATCGAAATTGGAGCGCTTAAAGAAATCGCGCACATCCTGATCCTTTACAAGGTCATATTTCATCTGATTGTTATCGTCTAATTCTCTAGGAATAGCCGGAACAACCATTTGACCGAACAATTTTAGATTCAAAAGCCTTAGCGCGCTCATGGCTACGCCACTTTTGCGCACCATAGCCCACATTTCATCAGGAAACTTATCACTTTTCCCCCATGGTACCCAATCACGTCCCCCGGAAAACTCATTTTTATTTGGAAGGACAGTAGAAAAATTTGCTATGCCTGATTCCCCGGATTTACCAGCTGAAGCATTTGTTAGAACTACAGAACTTCCTTCTCTGAAAGAATATAGCGGAAAACCATCACTGGAAAATTGTGTATGCCTAGTACTCATTTGAAAACGCGTTTGCCATTTATTTCGAAAACTAACTGGATATGAAAAGCTGACTTGATACCTGATTCCAGGTTAACAATACCACGCATTTCATTTTCTCTAACTGAATATGGCAGGCCGCAAATCTGCGCCTTTTCAATCGTTTGCCATTGCCCTCCAGTTCCACGCTTGCGATCGCATTTCAAAAAAGTTATTGATAGCGTTTCGTCTGAAGACTGATATCGGCAGCGATCCAGTATCTTGAGCATTTCCGTGTAAGAAATTTTATCCATGCTCAAAAATCTATTTAATAAGTCCATTAGAAACGACAAGAACATATTTCAACTGATTTTCAACCTGTTAGTATTAATGTTTCAAAAAACTTCATTAAAAACATATCAAAACACTATAAATCAATTATTTAAACAATTTATTTTTTCCAAAAACCATTAAAAGTATCTACTTGAAGCCCGCCGTGCCCTGTCCTAAAAGGGCAATTGCCATTTACACCCCCACGGAATATGATTTCGATCCAGGAGAATCACTAAACAAAAGAGCCGCATAAAGCGGCTCTTTTATCGTTTAACAAGCATTATGTCGGTGAACTTTGAATTATAGCTAGGATTATTTGCATGGGAAATAGCTATAGCATGTTCGAAAGGGTTAGCCCCAGGAACCTTCTTAGATATCCATTCACATAGCTCTACAACATTAGACTTATTGGATGTAAAATAAAAGTATTGCTCAACGTCAAGCACATCCAATACATCTAAGTAATCAGATAACTTCCAATGTGATGATTTGTAGCTTGAAACATCTGTAGATAAGTAAGGCGGATCAACGAGAAATATAACATTAGCCTGATCGCGATAAAGTTCAAATAACTCTTTGTAATCCATGGAGACCCTTTGAACACCATCTAAATAACCAATCGCATTATAAGGTGTTTCTCTGAGCGTATTGTAAAATACCTGTCTTGTTAATTCATCATAGCTCAGGGCGTAATTCATTGCAAAGAGTAAATTAGATGATAAGGTGATATAATCAACGTATCCTAAACGCTTTTCTTCTGAATATACTCTATCTAATATGGACTGCCTTCTTTCAAAGGGTATTGCTTTATCTTTAGGAAGGTCACAGATTAGATTGCGTATATCCTGTATGAGTTTATTAGTATTAGTAATCCACTCAATCCTTTTTGCGAAATTATCATAATCATTGTATATGACTTGCGCATCCGGACAATGCTGTTTAACTGTATGGCTCAACAAACCACTTCCCCCAAACAAATCCACATAAGTGGCATTAGGATCACAGCTCTCGAGCTCAATTTTAAATTTTGTAAGGAATCTTCTTTTTTGTCCCATAAACGGCAACGGCGACGAATTGTAATTTTTACTTGCTTTCATATATATTTTATTAAATTTGTGCTCTCACAATCAAAAACTTTATTGCATAACTCTAACATCGCGTCAGGTTATACCCCTCGACACGTCGGTGTGTTATGCACTGTATGGTTTTTGATTGTGAGAATTTCGAAGGCAAGTCGAGGGGCTTCTTTTAACTTGAAGACCTAGATGGCAGCCATAATCCCTGGCTACTCTCTATAAGATGTGAATATTTAAAGTACCCTATCATATCCATTGCATCCCCTTGATGTGTTGTATACCGTTGATCGACGTGCGTCTTACGTTCATCTGTCTTGACTTTCTCCGGACCAAACTTACCCTCCTTAGCTGCTGAGTTATTGATCGACTCAATGAGATACTTACATTTTGTCCGGTTCCATTTGAATATAGGTAGCAATGGATGATCATTTCGCATGGCAATAGACCAGAACTTATACTTATCCGAGTGCTCAGGTGCTGCACCATAATATTGCTGATCCACATCCCACCCATTCTTGATGAGCACCTCAACTACGATATCGGCATAAGTCTTAGGCGAACGGCCGTCTTTACCGATCGCTGTCTGATCATACCAATACGAAACGCGCTTAGTGGGATGAGGCTGATAGTAATCGCACCAGCGCTGGACAAGTATCTCCAGCATTTCCCCAGCTTCTTCAGGCGTAATCGAGGAAAGGAAATTGCATTCGTTCAGGAATGTCTCCTGAGCCGTGACTATACAACAGAACTTTCCATAGTCCAGGGCTATATCCAGTGGTGTGCTGCGTATGATATCAGTTACCTCACGGCAATCCAGTTTCTCAAACTTAGTGCGATCATAACCAACACCCTCATCTACTAACCCCCTCAGATAATCATTGTCAAAAGAATCATAACAAAGATTCCTTTCATTGAATGCCGGATAGAATCCCCCACCAACAGCCCTGGGCCGAATATTCTCTATCTCGATATCGTATTCATATTTGGACATGATACGACGCTGCATCTTAAAATAATTATCAGGAAGATTCTCAGCATTGATCCGGGTGGGAGCTCGTAAATAAAATACCTCGTCCGGATTTGTTAAAGCGGCCTGCTCATAGGTATAGATATGTTTACCCTCCTGAGTTCTGGGAATAGAACTTACATATACCTGAGACAACCATCTCTTCTTATGCTCAAAATGAGATTTACCACCGCGCAGAGTTGCATAGGTCTCAGCCTGGAATTTAACTGGATCAAGCTCACAGTATTCATCGGCCAAACCAGAACACGTATTGATACCACGAGATGAAACATCTTGGCTTAACATCACCCATACAGCTCCGGTCCACCAAGCAATAGTTTTCCCCCAATCCAACGGTGGCTCATAAGGAAGATTGTACTTCTTCCAGATAGGCTTTTGCCCGATCGTGAAATGTATACCATTCTTATAACCCAAAGTCTCCAGAGAAAGAATGGTGGACGGCAATGTCCTGGTTAAAATCTGTTGATATGTTCTACCTTGGAGGAAATTGGTAGACCGGGGCATATCACAAGCTGTTTCGGACATTTCATCCGCTAAAACCGTCGACTTACCTACTGCTCTAGCCCCTTCTAATACCTTAATTTTTTGCGGCGCAGTCCGAATCAGGATCTGCGCTAGATTGCGATTTACCTGGAGTTTAGGCTTCGAGATCTCAACCATTATTACTTTCCTCCCCAATCACCTGAGCTTCTTCAGACATACTATTTAAGATATCACCGAGATCAATCACTCCACCGGCGTGTATTTTTTGCAATGCACGTTGAGCTGTCTGATCAAGTGAAATGATAACTTGATGTTGCTCGATCTGATCAGCTATCAAAGCGCCTGCTTCATCGTTGACTCCAGCAGCTCTCAGCTCTTTGGCAATTTCCTTTAAGGCCATCGCATTGTTTTGCTTTTTGGCCATGATCCGGGCATCGAGAAGAGTCTCAATCACAATGTGGTTGATGACATCGGCCTTCATACGGCCAACCGATCCAAAAATCTCCAGGGCATCATTGATATATCGCCGAGCTGTTGAATTGGATATCGGGTTATCCCGAAGACTTCCTAACTTTTTGAGAACGGTTATAGTTTCGGTCATCGAGCTGTAATTCCTGAATAATGTATAAGCATCCACATACCACTCAAGCAATTTGGTTTGCTTAACAGTGAGATCGGACTCTTTTGAATCGGGATCTTTAAGATAGCTTAGGATATCATCCTTATTGGAATCTATTGAAATTGGTTTAGCCATTTAGGACCTCCAATCTTTTTTTGACTAGATCCAGTTTAATTTGGTTAAGCTGAAAGCGAGAAAGCACCTTTGCTTTTTGGTGTCCATCGGCTAAGGTTTCAAGCTTCTTTTTATCCTTCGAGATATTGGGAGGAATATTCTTGAGATGAGCAAGCAATTTATCAAGCGGTAAATCATTGATTTCCTCCTGAATAGACTTCGCTTTCTCTACAAAAATTTTACCTGATTGCTTGTATTCGTCAATGACAGCCCAACAAGCGTTCACCTGCTCATGATCATTCAGCAGTGTCTCCGCCATTGCAAGCCTCTTGTCAGGATCATCCGTAAAACCAATTTCAATAAACAATTGCTGTGAACGTCGGTAATGCATATTTTTTCTCCGGACTACTTCTTTGATTTTTTCCGGAAATAAGAAATAATCGTCATTCAAAGCAGCTTTGGCAGGGATATCAAAAGACTCCAATGGAGCAATGATCGATTTCTCTACTGTGTTAGAGGCAACCTTGACATCAGATGGGCGATCCTCCTGGGCGAGCTTCTTCAGCTCCTCAAGTAAACGATTATAATGAAGCGGTGATGATCCGCTTCGAAAAAAAGAGATCAGAACTTTGCTCGAGGCAAATTTTTCGAACAACACGCGACCTTCCTCATAGCTGCGATGCGAGTTTTCTAAATACCTTTGAATAACGGAAATTGCCATAAATCAAAGGTATTTGAGCCAATTTTAGCTAAAACGACACTTTCGGCTTATAGATATAAACCATTACATTTGAGTCATTTAAAAAAGCAGGTATCTGCAAGTAATCAAGCGCCTCAATAACATCTATACTTTCCCAATTACTATCTTTTTGCCAATAGATATTCACTTGAGCTTCGATCTCATCACGCTCCATCAAAATATTCTCACCGTCAGTTCGTACCGGCACATAAAACTTCTCCTCCAAGATATTGATAATCTTTACAATCTTATCGTTCATATTATATGTATTTACAAAAAAGGCTCTTCAACAAGAGCCTTTTTATTTCACGCATTAAAAATATACTATTATGGACCAACCGGTTCCAATAGGATTGGCGGTTCATAAATCGCTGGTGGAATTGGTGATTTTGAGATATAGGTCTGCACCAAAGTATTCGGATCCTCGATCAACTTACCAGTACCGCCTTCCGCTGTATCCAGCTGAGCCGGGAACTGTTTTGTACCCAAAACCTTTGCAGTACCATTCTGCTCAATGGCAATAAATACCATCCGGCGATTGGCTGTTGATGCAACAAACCCGGAAATTGTAGCATCATTTTTTGGATAGGATACTTCCATCGAGTTCTGGAACGACTTTCCATCACGGGCACCGATCAGCGAATACTTCAGTTCACCAGTTTCCAAAGTAACGTACAGCTTCTTGAAGGACTTCCCGGTCTTAAATTTGAAATCATCGGCAGCCTTTACCGTAACTAAATCTTCAAAGTCAGTAGCGGTTTCAGTCACAATTTTTGAAAGCGCAACGGGCCACGTTTCTATATCTTCAGTAAAAGCGTAATAGACCTCTCCTGCTACTCCACCAGGATTGAAAACACCCTGTTGAAAGACAATATCTTTCGCGTTCAACCCCATTAGTAAAACACCAGCGCTTTTTAACGGGACAAAAGACCCGATAAAGATTGCTGAAGCAAACGCCAATCCAACAGAATTACTCCCAGTAGCTGAAGCAATGGTATTGCCAATAAAAAGGGAAACCATGATCAAGCATAGCATCCCAGCAAAAAATTTAATTGCACTGTACATCAATTAGTCCTCCTTTACTTCTTTTAAAAATCCTACACCAAGTTTCAACAAGCGTCCAACCAAATCAGAATCTTCCAAAAGATTCTCAGTGGTGAATTCCTTTCCTTCGAAAAAGAACGTTTTACCATGGATAGAATATGTTTTACCTTTATGCTCCAGCGTTTGAAATCCATCTTTCGCGGCTTTTTGAACCTTTTCAAGTGATTTTGACATGGTAGTCATCAGCTCCATTGCTTCGTCACGCTCTGTTGTTAGGGCATCCACCGAGTCGCTCAATGACTTATTATCTGCTTTCAAATTACTGTTCTCGGTATTTGTTATGGCAAGATCCTTCTCAAGACTTGAATTCTTGGTAGTGAGCTCGTCGTTTTTGGATTTCAGTACATCACGCTCTTTTGTTAGAGCAGCAATTTCTTTATCCTTTCCAGCGATAATCTTTGCTGTCGCCGTATCCAACTCTTGCTGAGTTGATTTGTTTTCATTTTCAGCCATTGCTTTAAATCTTTTAATTTTTAAAAATTTGATTGTGGGACTAGCCCACAACCAAAACAACTATATACTTAACTATGAAAAAGCCTATGCTACTAAATCCTGGTCATTGTGGTACACATAAGGCAAGTACCAGAATCCTAATCCGATCCACCAGTCAGAAAGCAACTTAACATCACGATCTTGCTTTTGAACATCGAATCTTCCCTGATTTTCTCCAGCCTTCATTGGATTTGCCTTGTTGAATTTTGGAGTGGTAAAGATCAGATCACTACCATCCATTGCCGGATATCCTTTGACTGTGATCTGTGGATCATCGATCAGAGTAGATAAGTTTGTTTTTTGCTCGTAATTCAGATTGTATTTTTTTCGAACACCCTCACGATACAAGCGCTCGACTTTTAGGCTAACCGAAACTTCTGATAATTCCGTACGGATCAAATCAGGAATATTCTTCACAAAATTCTCAATATAATCAGCTACCTGAACTGGATCGGTAGGCATAGCCCCGAGTACAATCTGCTTTGTCTTACCAGCAGCAAATCCATCTCGGATTTTTTTCCGGATGCCATTTAAAGAAGCACCAGCTGCTGTAGCTGTTCCATCTACAATAGCGCCCTTAACACCTTTAAAAGCTTCCAAGAGCTCTAAGTCAGCATAGTACTGCTTAATAATAAGTTGCTCTGAAATGTAACGGACAATAGGCCAATCCTTACGCTCCAGTTTATTTTCAGCCAAAAACCCTAGCCATGACGGCATAATTTCGTCTGGAGAGATCAATTCATCGATCTTAACATGATCAAGCTCAATTTTCTCCAACTCAAATTTGACCTCATTACCAGCAATCGGCGTAAATTTGCGCTGAAATGCCTGTAACACCCGTTTGATCGATGCTGTTGCTTTATAAACAACAGTACTATCCGTAGGCAATAAGGGAAAAGATTGTGTAAAAACAGATCTCTGCATCAAAACCGTCTGAAGGTTCTGCATCCCTTGCCCACCATCTACATAATAGCTGCCAAATTCGGCTACTACTTCATCAATATTAATTCTCATTATACACGGTTAAATTATAAACACTTAATTCTACTAACCAAAAATTCCGCGATCGGCGATCTGATTGTGAGCAGCAACAGTAGTAGGTTCCTCCTCTTCTATTTCAGGATCCTCTGTTGATTTCTTTGCAGATTTAGATTTCGTTCCAGGATCACTAGCAGCACGCTTAGCAATCACACCTTCCAAAGTTTGAATGCGGGTCTGATTCGCCTGAATTGTTGCTTCCTGGTTGGCGATCGTCGTGTTCGCCGTAGCTAACGAAGCATTAGCAGTCGCAAGTTCAGCTGTCACGCGCGCCCCCTCATCGATAACTGATTGCTCGACGATTGTAAAGTCCGTAATACCAGCTGCTGTCAGATCAGCGTTAGCCAGGTCTAAAGCGGCCTCAGCTCCTTCAGCTTCAACAGAAGCCAATGCAGCCACATTGTTAAAATTATTCATATTAAAATTTTTAGTTTTCTTGCTTGAAGTGAGTGTGCGGAGATGCCTTATAGCATCATCCATTGTCCCAATACCGTCGATGAGGCCCATTGTCAAAGCTTCATCAGCGAAATACATTTTGCCGGTTGCCCAGCTGTCATTTTTTAATCGATCACCACGGCCCAACCTTACAGCGTCTAGAAGTTCGCCAGTAACCAGGGAAATACGATCCTCCAGTTCAGCGAGCGCATTCTTATCTCCAGCCTTCGCAAGTTCATAGACGGTATTTTTGTCCTTAGACTGCTTGGCCTTAATAACAATTCGCTTAACCCCCTCTCTCTGTTCACGTTCAGTAGCGTCAAGTAAAGTGGAATAACCACCAAAACTTCCTATCTCACATAATTTGGAAGAAGCAAATACAGCATCTGCAGCAGCAGCAATAAAGCCACCACCACTCGCTGCCATACCTCCATTGATATAACTCAAGCTAGGTTTTACAGAAGCCATAATTGCCTGCATAAATTCAAGCACACCATCAGCTTGTCCCCCAGGAGAATCGATAAGTAAGAAATGGGAAGTTATATTGGACGCATTTTCAGCTTCATTAAATGCGCTATGGAGCTCATGCGTTCCATCGCCACAAAAGCCATAATGCATGATTGGCCCACGTAAATCGTAAAGTGCTATTGAATCCTTACCTGCTTTAGTCCAGCCATCCCGATAATTGTATCTAGCCAAACTTGGATCAAGAATAAGGTTTGAAGGAGCCGAGGAATTGAAAGAGACGGATTCTCCATTAAGGAGCATCTGGATCAAACTCCAGTTTGCGTCGATCCAGGATTCATCCAGAAGCCACGATGATCTAAGAATTGAAGAAATTACATTGAAACCATTCATTAAAAAAGCCGATCAATTTGTTAAGCACAAAGATTGATCGGCTTTTTTACTTGGAAACGACTATAAATTGATGGTATAAGGGTATATCGGGGCGCTTTCGAGGCATTTACCTTCAAAAGAATATGAATAGCGTTTGTCTTTTGCTGAATAACTGTACGTAAAAAATAAATCCCCATCAAGCCCGGCAATACGCTGTTTACCCAGCAGATCTACAAATACAATGACATAGCGAACCGTAAAATTTCCCATGCTCTTAAACAAGTCCTGAATTTCGGAAGAGTCACCAGGAAAAGCACCGTCTATATTTGTATCGAAATACCCTCCATTGTCAGAGGTCTGATATTTCTCGCCAAAATCCAATGAATCAGAGCTTGCATAACCAGTGTACCAAAAAGACGAATTCTTAAACACCACCTGCTGTTGAGCCAGTCCTCTATGAACTCTCGGAATTTTCTCTATTTCATGTTTTGGAACGAAGTAGAATGATCCTAATCCTCCAGGATTTAAGATCGGACGCTTTGGGAAATTCTTTATCATAATACAAACTTGATTTATTGACCAGGATAAGAAACGACATTCAAAAAGTGTTAAATTTTGCGACACTTTCGTCCCCTAGTTTTTTGTCATTTTAAAGTCAGAAAGAATTAGGCGATTGATTTTTTGAAGAATTGTCCTAAAATTTCATTTTGACGATCCCGATATCGCTCGTAATCTTTCTCCAATGTCCTTATGCCGATGATATCCTCATGCAAATTGCACTTCTTCATAAAATCAATAATGCACTGCCTGATCTGAGACCGATTGTAAGTAACATGGAAATCCATGTACGAATGGAACTCATCCAGGAACATGAACCTAACCATATTATTGAAATCAACAAGCGTCTTACTGGGTACACAATAACCACTGTTTTTAAAAGCACGCTCCGTTATCTGAACCGTTAGCTCCTGATCATATTTACTCAGGTCAATACGATTATTGTTGATCGGTAGATTCTTTTTTTTACACAATGAATTCAAAAGGAAAATACCGAAGATATTTTTCTTTGATAAAATGAAAGGATCAGTATCAAACTTGGAAGAAAGATATAGCTTGTTAACCTCGGTTACTAAAATTGGTATGTCTACGACCATAGCGCAAAAATATCCTCTTTTGCATTCAGATCACATCAAAACCGTTGAAAGTGTTCCAATGTTCCAATGCGTTCCTACTGTTCCAATCTGTTCCAATTGACTTTTTTAATAAAATATAGCTTTAAATATATTTAAATAAACTTTTGGAACAATTGGAACGATTGGAACACTTTTTCATGCATTTGAAACGTTTGTTATCTTTTTCTTAATTAACTCACAAAATCAGCCCCCACAGCTGAGAAACGCACCTTGGAAAAAATGGCCGGAAATAATCAGAAAATTGGAACAGTTGGAAATTATTAGGAAAATAGGCCCTTAGTGACCTTTTTTAATTGGAACGATTGGAACACCATCTTTAAATTGCTTCATATGCTTAGCAATTTCCTCATTATCTACAAACAAAAAAGCCAATCATGTCGATTGGCTTCTTACTTTAAAGTACATTGGGTTTCTGTTCAATGTTGTAATCCGAATCTATTTCGAAACATTCATTTTCAGAATTAATTACTAGTGGTAGCTTAAAATCCATATAATTACATATATGATAAAGTCCTTGCCTGACATGCGTAAAATCAAATTTCACACCACGCAGTTCTTTATCGACCAATTCTTTCTCGTTAACAGCATGGAAATGGACTGTGATAAGCTCTAACATTTTCTCTTTAGCGATCATTACATCTCCCTGAATTAGGTCTACTATACCACTATAAGATACATCCATACCAATCCCACAATAATAGTTGACATTCTGGTCAAAATTCAACCTGTCAATTTCAGCAGCTATGAAAGCAGCTGCCTCAGCTAACCTTTCAACTTCAGACATGTTCACAAATTTGTTCAAAACTTCATCCGGCCAACCTAATGGCCAAAGATTCGGATCACCTGTAAGCAAGGTAACTGCAACTTTGGTTAAGCTTCCATCTCCATACTTTAGGTCGTCTACAGGTCTATGATCATGATGAAAATGACCATCTCTTTTTTCTTTGATTAAATCTATTCCTGATTTCATAATATATTAGGCATGTTCAAGTAATTTGGTTTTAATTTTAATTCTTATATATCGCATCGATCCAACAGCAGTTCCTTCAGGGATATCCAACATCTCGGCAATCTCACGGAATTTGTAACCGGCCATATTAAGCCGAAAAACATCCCTGTGTAAGGGGTTTGCTGTATCGACGATCTGATCTAGCTCCTTAAGATAAAACTTGGTCAGTGCATCGTTATGGCTGATCGGCTCACTATCCAACAGCAGCTGCATATTTTTCTTTTGTTTCCTGATCAAGCTCACAAACTTTTGCTTAAGGACATATTTAAAATAGCCGTCGGATAGGTCATTTGTACGATCGCGAGATCGCCATATTGAGATGATCGCTTCTTGTATAATGTCATTAGCATCATCGATATCTTTGGTAAGGCCCATAGCATAACTAAGAAAGCGTTTTGGTGCCTTTGCTAAATATTGTTCAATCATTTTTTTCTTTGGTTGTAAATTTTCGACTTTTCAAATGAGCAGTAATCAACAAGCTAATGCTGCTCTCACTGACTCGGTATTTTTGCGCTAACTCTTTCAATAAAAAACTGCCGGTATAAAATAACTCTATAACCTCTTTCTTTTGCCTTCTTGATAGCTTTCTATATACCATCTTCATTCAGTTTACCTTATCTTCATCTGGACATTAAATCCAGCTTTCATTAATTGCCCCACGTAATATCGAGGGCCAACAGGAATTTCGTTAAAAGATTGGTAAGGAAATACGTCAATCTCCCTGAGTCCAGGATCGATCGTAAAGTCTGCCTCTCTCACTTTTCGGTATAGGTAGTTTAACCTCGATTGTTTTAAACCACCTTTTTTTAATCCATCTTTTTTCATGTAATAAATTAGATCTTTGTTAGCTGTTAGCTTTGGTAAATACCGGTGCGTAAAAGCGCATATACCCCGTTGTTTTACCAGTCGTTCTATCCTTTTTTTACAATAATTCCTCAGTAAAAATCTCACTACCGGTTGTACCATAAAGAAGATAGATATCTTCATCATCTATTTTTTTTGGTAGTAAAAAAGCAAACATCTTTTCAGGTTTATCAAACTGGCAAATTATAGAACCAACGTATTTAATCGGAAATTCAAATCGATCTGTTCTAATGGTACCATTTTCTTTTCCATTTCCGATTTGAATTATTGATTCTTCCGGCTTTAAACCAAAGAAATCTTCCTTTTTAAATGACAAGTTTTGACCAACCATACCTAGCGATTTTCCAACAATCCTTATCTGCATCTTTTTGAAATTTAATTGAACAATTCGGCCTGATCCTGTACTGGCACGGAAGGCCCTTCGGTAAATTCAATATTTTCGACTAACATATTTCCTCTCCGTTTGTCTCCAGCTGTATACTCATTGTATAATCCTTCAACCTTTATTGGAGTCCCTACAGTCAAACGGCGAACCTCGTCCAATTTTCGGGAGAAACAAGAAACAGTTATTATTTTTTCGACTTTGAAGCCTTCCTTTTCGTAAGATTCATCAATTTCCATTGTCCATGAAACTTTAGTCTCACCCAAAGCCTCGACAACAGCAGCGTCTTTGTACCGGACCGATCCGACGATGGTACGTTGCGATCCTACTGGAGCAACTTCACGTTCCAAATTCAAGTTCATCATATCATAATCGAATACGAATGCGCTAGATGGAGTGGATGATCCATTTTTCTTTTTAAAAACTGTTGATTTTATGGTACCGATAAAAGATTCCTGTTCTCTCATGAAATTTGTAATAGTCTCGCTGTTTAGACCAGTTTTTCCGGTTTGCTGCCTAGTAGCATTCATGTACAAAGGGTGAATATTGGTCATTCTTACATACAGGAGTTTTTTAGGCTCTTCAAATGTTTTTACACGAGTATTTTTACCATCTTCACCGACATCAGCGCGCGAAATAATTAACGGTACAGAGTCCCGAACGTCAATTTTAAAATCCCAACCGTCGGTGATCATATCCTGCTCGAGTAAAAATTCTAAGGTTTTCCAGAAAGTTGCCAAAGAATCAGATTCGGTAATCCGCTGAGACAATGAAATAATGGATCGCTTAACATGATCAAAGAATTCATCGTAAGAAAATGGAAAGTCAATCATCCCATCGAGCAATTTTCGAAAAGTCAACATCGTACAGAAGTTTTGTTGGATCCGACTTTTTACGCGAACACCTATCTTTTCAAAGGCTTGAGATAGTTTCTTGAATTCTTGGGCATAAAACTCAGCATATTTAGTTTCCACCAAAGAACGATACTGAAGAAGCTCCACTAAAATCCCACTTAATCCTTTTTTCTCCCATGCTTTCAAGCGATTAAAATTGTCGATCTGTGCTTGCGTCCGGTTCGTTGCGGATATTTGCTCCGGAATAGACCTAGATAAAACAGACGCATCATCCTTGGTAGATAGGAATTGACCAATAAGAATTAGCGTACAATAAATTTCCTGAACCTCTGTTTTCTTCTTCTTAGTCATCGAACCTTTCTCCCGACCTTCACCGTCAAAACCAGCTTTGATACCTCCAAACCACTCTGGTTTTATGGTATTTTCGTCGAATTCATTGAATCCAACCGGACAATTGCGGAAACGTTCCATTCTCGAGAAGAATGCAAAGTCGGTACCGTGATTCAAATTAAAGAAAGGCATTTCCTTAAAAAACAGATTAGATATTGATTCTGCAAAAACTGATTTACCTGAACCTACAGAACCATAAACGTAAAAGTGAGGGCATGAAGAATTGAGTGCATAAACGATATCGCGAAAAATGGAGACAAAAACAAACATTAGCCCAGTCCATGCATTAAGGCCATACGCACCGACAAACATCTCTGCCCACTCAGAAAATGTGAAAGGTGCTGGTGACCAGGACAAATAACGGTCATTTTTATAAATGTCGTCTTCAGCCCGAACTTCATTAGCCAAGGAACTGGCTGCCATTGATAAGTAATTGGTTCCATTAACATCAGTAAAACCATACTCATTAAATGCGCTAAGAGAATCATTATGATAAACCCGGTTATAAAATGACCAAAACCCTTCTGGTTGCCAGCCCAGTGTTTTCAGCTCAAAACATTTTGGGTACTCCCTTAGTAAAACTGATTTAAGTTTATTTAACTGGGATTTTGCAAAACCATCCATCAGAAAGTATACACCCTCATTCATCAATATCGATTCGAACTGATCAACGGACGTAAAAGCTTTGGAGGGTAGTTCCAAAACTGTTTTTGATATACCATTATCCACTTCAGTCAAACGCCTATTAGCATTTTCATCTTTCGAATAAACGTGGATCAAAGGTTTGATAATAAAATTAGTTAGCTGCTTTGCTCCTTTGTCGCCCATATGAAAATAGATACCAGTATGCTGAATGCCGTCTTTTTTAGAATCAAAACCTAGTGTATAGAATTTTTCCTTATTTATCCATGATGGCAATATAGACTCCTGATCCTGTTTTCTTTCTTCAAGTATTACTCTTTCTTCAATCAAACCTTCGACACGTTTTGTCAACGTTCCAAGCTTCATTTTCTTAGCTTTGGAAATTCGCTCTATATAGCTCTCACGCAGATAGTCCGACTGCTCTAGCGAAACCATCATGGCAATATCGGCCAATGCCTGATCCTTCAAATGGATATCGTCCTTCGCATGATCCAAAAGATACATAGCTTTCCACATCACCCCATCTTGAGTATGGTTTTCCAGCCACTCCTCAATAGGATTCTTACGGCCTTCCAATCCTTTTAAAGGCATTTCACCATTTTTCGGAAGCAGCTCACTACCTAAAACTTTACACAAAGTATCCGGATCGTCCTCTTTGTCCGGACGGGCAACATTGACACGAAGGCCCGCCGATATCAGGATGTCAATTGATTTTAAAGTAGCCTTATGACCTGCATCATCACCGTCAAAGAATATCGTCACGCTCTGACAGTGCCGGGCAAGCTTTTGAGCATGGCTTTCCGTTAAAGCCGTACCACAGGAAGCGACAGTATTGCGGATGCCCATCTGGTGCATCATGATCACATCTAAGTTTCCTTCGACCAATATGGCATTTTTCTTTTTCCGGATCTCCTGCTTGGCAAACCATAGTCCAAATAAGACTTCCTCTTTTCTATAGAGTAATGAAGTCTTAGAGTTTATATATTTCGGACCATCCCTCTTTTCTTCATCGTTTCTTCTTCCGGAAAAAGCAATAATATCGCCTCGATCACTATGAATGGGAAATATTAATTTGTTGATAAAAGTGTCATACACGTTACCATTATCATTCTTCTTCACCAAACCAAGTTCTTCAGCAATTGCATATTGGCCATTGTTTAACACGTGCGGAGTGATCGATTTCATGGCATCTGGAGAGTACCCGATCTGCCATTCCACTATTGTATCCATTGAAAGCCTTCTATTTTCCAAAAGGTAATTTACCGACCAATGATTGATCGGCAAACCCAGAATATTATTCGTCCAAGACTTTTGAACGAACCTGTTAAGGTCAATCATCGTCGCACGTTTTTCCTTGACCTCCTTATCCTCTTCATTGGAAAGCGTTTCCTCAACTGTCATTGAATATTTAGCAGCTAGTTTGTGTATCGCATCCGGAAACTCCAGTCGGCCGTTCTCCATCAAGAAAGTAACCACATTCCCTCCAGCACCACAGCCAAAGCATTTATACATCTGTTTAGATGGGCTTACTACAAATGATGCTGTCTTTTCATCATGAAAAGGACAACACCCTTGCAGATTAGATCCCTTCTTCTTCAATTTCACTACTTCGCCAATTACATCTTCTATTCTAGTGGCATCTAATATTCTATCTATACTTTCTTGAGTTATCATGGATTTTTAATTGAATTATAATTGCAAGTATTTTAATGAGGAAAATGAGCATGTTATCGATGGTCGTAAAGGTATTTTTGAAACTCGGAAAAAAGTATGGCCAAAGCTTGCTTGCGAGATTCAACGAGCTTATTTCCCGTTTCGTTGAAGTAATTAATCTCCAGCTTTTTCACAAAATAATCCTCGCTGATCTGCAGTAAAAAATTGACAAAAGTTTCCTCACCCCAACCTCTCCACCTGTGGCCATAAAAACCCCAGTCTGAGTCTATAAATAAGCTCCCTTCAGGAGTAAATGAAAAAATGGCAAAGGACTTTTCCGGATGGATCACAGTCACTGTTCGGGTGATTGATTCAAATATTCTCAAATCCATATAAAAGATTACTTAAAATGTTTTTTCCACTGAGTTGGAATCAATCTCAATTCTGTTACTTCCCTTCCATATCCTGCGACCTGCTGCATTAGATCAGCAACTTTATATTCGGTATTCGGCATGATGACCATGTATCCACCTGTGGGCTTATTGGTTCCCTCAATCGCTCTAATGTCTCCTTTGGAAATTTCGACAAGGACTAATACAGACAGAATCTGTCCTGATTTGTCAAACTTGATATTTGACTCTAAAATATTATACATGATTACCCTTTTAAGATTAAATAATTCGGTTAATTCTCAGATTTTACAGCCTCAGTTTTATTCTCAACTGTGATCTTAGTTGCTCCAGCTCTTTGAGACATCACTTGTTTTCCCAGATCAGTCAATCCTTTGGATTCATAGATTTTCATTGCTGTGGATACGTCAATAGCTTGGCGTGTTTGTTCATCCAGGTCAAATGAAAGTGTAATAAAGTTCAGGTGAACGCCCAGTTGTTCCAACACTTTATTGCTTTCGGCCAAAAGATGATTCTCAATTTCCGACTGGTCGAGCTCTACTATATCCTCATCAACAAATATCCTTTTGGCCACATCTTTTATTCTTTTATCGATCACCATATTTTCAGCCATTTCAAATGATTTACCAATTGCTTCCTCGTTATCTGCATCGACATTGGCCTTTCCTAGAAATTTAGCTTGTTTGATAAATGAGAGCGCATCAATAATTGAATAATCATAGTCAATATGTACATTGGCGCGAACTTTATCTTTTAGATTGGATATGAAAGTGGCTTCGCCCTGCATAGGAAAATTAGGAACAACAACTTTCATGTAGCACATATTCAAACCACCTTTTGGCACAGCTTCACCAACATTAATTTTTTTCCAGGTCATACCACAATCCTCCGAGACAACAACCTGTTGATTTGATTTTGAATAATTACAGGATTGAAAAGTTATCATAACTCCAATAATTAATAGTGTCCAGATACGCTTTGTTGCTACGTATGCGCCAGCGACCAGTATGATATAAGCCATCAATATAAAACCGAAGGTAAACGGATCATTCAAAGCGTAGTTTCCTAGCACCATTTTGTAAATCCCATAAGTTCCGCCTAAAACGCCTATGATGATCATGAGCGTAAAACAAGTTTTTGCTAAATTTTTCATAATGATTTAATTGATTTATTTATTTAGATTTTTATTTTTAACAAGCTTTCCATCAAGCAATTCAATAAACTGCTCTTTAATGTATTCATAAGGTTGACCGGTGATAGTTGCCACTGCCCGGAAAATCTTCTTTTTCTTACTGTTGCTTAGAGTAATCGTTGAGGTTCGATCGAGAAGGGTCTCCATTTTTTGGATATCCAGCTTTTGTCCCAAGCATTTCTGTTCAAGTCCGTCTATCTTCTTCTTCAGATCACGGATCACCTGGGCTTTGTTCTCCTCGATCTGGACATAATTTCCAAACTCGTGAACCATTGCAACACTCAATAACTTGGTTGCATGTTCGAAGCCTTTGGCATATTCCTCATTAAAATCCTTTGGAATATCAGTTGATCCGATGTGCTTGATCTTCCTGTATATCCTCGAAAGTGTAGCTTTGATATCCATTATTTATTTCCCTTTGTTATATTGTCCATCAATCCATAGCATATAGCCGAGACCGATACAAATGATTATAAAAATTGTTAACGCTGCCATAGTTATTCCTCCGTCATTTGAACGTCCAAACAATATTCAGCGAACTCGTACCTCTCAAATTCCTTCAGTTGAATTCCATAAGTTTTCCCAAGTGGAACAAAGCCTTCATGATCATTGAAACTTCGGATAATTCCTTTTAATGAATAGTTTGCTGAGGCGGATATCTGGAAAATGCGCAACGCATACTTTTTTATAATTTCAGAAATGATATCGGCTTCTTTATCCCAATCCCAATCAAAGAATGTCAATGCCTGCATAGCTATATCTTCATTAAAAATCTTGGTGTCTACCTCAATAATGCAACTGGCATCACCGCACTGGTAGTCAAATTCATAGGTTCTTTTTGCCATGATTAACTTTCAAAATATGTTAGACCTGGACGCCATTGGCTATAACCAACAGAGCATTTTGGATATTTTTTGCGCAAGCGTCTAAACTCTGCAGTTTGCTCGTCGAATGTATTATGGGAAACTTTTACCCTTGCCAACAGAGCCATTTCAGGGTAGTTGTGACATTCAATTACTTGTTTTGCCTCGTCTTCGATCGTATAGCGGTATCGGTTCTTTTCGAAGCTATCGGGGTACTTATTTTGACTTTCAGTTACCCAAGCAGACAAAATTGACATGGAGCTATTCACTACTTGTATAAAGCTCTCAAGCTTTCCATCCCTTTCTACTAAACACCACTTCTTCATATCACCTCCTCAAAATAGTCCAACTTAACACCCTCTTCCTGATAGTGGCAATAATGAGCGAGCGAACAATTGTTCTGAAACTTCTCAGACAGCCGTTTCTTTTCTTGCTCTATTTGAAGTGTGTCCATATGGCGTACATCAACACGAGCCAAGACATTGTGCCGAACGTAGACCTCAATAAAAGATACCTCTACCATTTCCGGGTACTTCCTTTCTAGACTATCTGACTTCGCATGGTTCAAACCCATGTCGTAGGCCATTTTTATTCCTTCGAAATATCCGACGGACAGATCACCATTTAGCGACCAATTAATAAATTTTGTTTCCATTCTATTCTTCTATTACTAATATTTTACTATATCCCCTGACCTGATCAGGACACCGAAAACTAAGGGCGGATCAAAGAACGATTCAGGTCGTCAAGCCCGTGTTAATTTTAAAATTGTTTTGAATACCATTTGCACCAGTTGAACAGACAGACGATGACAGTCACATAATGCTCGTAGAACCTCGATCTAGGACTCGGAGCGATTTCCAAGATATCCGACTCCAACATAATTACTTTCTTGACCAATAATTTGAGGGAATCCTTTTCGTAGTAACTTCGCAGCACAAAGTCGATCCGACGTAATGCAATATCTTGACGTGAAGTCATGTGCATTGCAAGCGCATATTGGCGCTGTTTCATAAACTTGGCCAACACATCTTTAATAAATACTCGTTGGCGAATGGACCAGATATTAAAAGCCTGCTGATTCGAGTAGAACTTGACAACCTCATCCTTTCTACGGCAGAGAACCGGATATTTTAATATCATTTCTCCCTTCGATCTATCAATTGTTGTGTTGATCATGGCTATTAAGGCTAATGGTTAGATAAAATTTACAGCTGGAGCCGGTGAAACGAATGCCGTAAATTTTCCGATCACACATCCCGGATGAAACTTTCGAAGATTGTCCAGAGCTCTCTTCTTTCTGCCTCTAGAAATACCGGTGATATCAACACGAGCGACAACAGTTTCATTTTTCCAGCAAGTGATGTAGGACAAAGTCTCTTCTTTTGGAGTTACTTGTAAACCTGCCTGAGTAGTATTTTTCACTAGCTCATGCATTTCACTGAGACATTTTGAAAAATCCTTGTGCGATTGACCATAATCTATTCTCATAGCATAGCGGTCAGTTAAAAGTTCTATTTTCATAGGTTTTATATTAAGTTCTTGTCTTTGGCAAACAGGATCATTTCATATTTTTTGAAGAAATTCCCCTTCTGCTGTATATTGGTTATATGAGAGTTTACGGTGTGCTCGGAAATATCCATAATGTCCGCAATCTCTTTGTTCAACTTACCCTTGGCCACCAGTTTTAATGTCTCCAGTTCACGCTTTGTCAATTCCCCGTTTTCTACCTTGAGCGTCGTGCAGATCCTACCTTCATATTTACAGGTACCACGCTTTCCGCAGTCAAAATATTCAGCGTAACCTATAGTCCCATTAGCGTGGATATCGGGTTCCGTGTCGTACTTTCCAAATCTGCAGAAGATATAAAGAGCAATCATTTCATCTTTGTCAGTCACATTCCAGTCTCTGATATCAAGAATAACTTCCGGATGCGCAGCCATGTCTTCACAAACGATATCGATAGCCTCCTGAGGGAAATCTCCCCAGATCCAAACTCTCCCTGCATGCGTACACTTCAGAACCTGATCTCGATTCGACCAAAAGAATTCATAACCGTTATCTTCGATACCAGCAGGGAGTTCTTGATTTATGACCTTTAATCGTATCATATTACTGCTAACTACACTAACAGATCAATCTTTGTCGCCAGCGCATCAATTCTGTTGCGTTTGTCTATTGCGAGTTTTAATGCAAACTCGATTACTTCAATATTTTCAATCTTTCCATCAAGAATTCTTGATACAGTGCTTTTACTAATATTAAATTCCTTAGCAATAAGCTCATACGCACCTTTCGGTAGACATTTTTTTAGTATCGATAAGCTACTAGTACTTAATTGCGATTTTTCAACTTGAAGATTCATATTACTTTTGTGTTGCTATTACGCAACAAATATGCAACACAAATATTGATTTTGCAACACTTTTCGTAAAATAAATGCAACAAAACATGTTGCAAATTTGCAACATGATTAAAAGTAGAGGTGAAATATTAAAGAAGGTCTTTGAATCTGAGGGTATTAACGTATCCAAGACAGCAAAGAAAATGAATATAGATCGTGCTACAATTTATCGGCACTTTTCCGATTCTGATCTATCATTAGATTACATTATCAAATATGGTAGAGCAATAGACTTTGATTTTTCTAAGTATTTTCCAGAATTATTGCAAATTGTTCAAGAACCCGAAACTCAAAAGAAATCTCCTAAAACATATGCTGACTTAGAGCACGAGGTAGAATATTGGAAAGATAAGTATATTCAGCTTCTAGAACAGTATAACCAGATAATCAGCAGTAAGCTTTTCGAACTAACAAACAAATAACCATATAAATGAATATAAAAAATAAGTTCATCCTTATAATACTCATTCTAAGTGGATGTGGAAAAAATGAGCCTAAGCCAGATAACGAAGAGAAACTATATTCTAAGAGTATAACATTTACAACCAATATATCTTCTTCAGAGTTTGAAGTTGTAAATACCGAAACACAACGAAAAGTTATCAAAAAAACTGATCTAAAACCAACATCACAAGTTTCAGAAATTGGTGGGATAAGGTTTATTTACAATGAAACTTTAAAGGTCAAAGCTGCAGAGAACTTAAGGATTATTTTACCCTATCACCAATCGAGGAAATATATAACCGTATCCGTTGTTGGCGGGGATTTTTCAGGCATGCAAACCCTAACAACTGATAAAATTCAATATCTCGATTTTAAAATGGCTACTAAACTTTACGATTAATTGCATGGAATTTTTATACATAATTATTGCCATCGTTTTTCTTGGATTATTATGGGCATATAGCGCAGGAGCTTTTGATAAAATCCCAAAAAAAGGATCATTTTCTACATTATCAAAAGAGGTTTATGATAAAGGCCAGCATTTGAAGGACGAAAAAGATTTAGCAGCCTTAACATTAAATGCGAATATTGAAGCATACATTAAAAATGAAATAGATCCAGGTTCGTTTGATATTAAATTTCATACGCGATTCCCAGTCCCAATTGATTTTCATGAACTAGAATTTACAGTCATCGATTTCGAGACAGCCAATAAAAATCCTCTAAGCGCAGTCAGTTTAGGAATTGCTCATTTTAAAGGACAAAAGCTTTTAGATGTAAAAGAATTCCGATTAGAGCCAATTATCAAACATCCTTGGGAATTCGAACATATCCATGGAATTTCGATTAATCAATCTAGAGAGTATTCAACATTCGAAAAGCAATGGGAGTATATTAAACCTCATTTGGACAATAGGCTTTTAGTCGCTCATAATGCTGAATTTGATATAAATGTTTTGAAGGAAACCGTTTCTTTTATAAAACAAAAGCTTACCAACATAAGGGTTGTATGCACTTACAAACTTGCAAAAAGATTTATGAAATATGAATCTAGCTATAAACTGGAAAACCTTTGTAAAGATAACGGAATCCCGTATTGGAACCATAAAGCAGCCTACGATGCTGTATCTGCTGGCATATTGTTTATGCATGCAATTTCTCAGGCTCCGGGTGGAGCGATATCTGATTCTGCAATGAATGGAAAAAGGGTTGCAATAAAATAGATTTTAAAGATTAGGCTTTCGCCTAATCTTTATTTACGTCAATTAGAGATTGAGCTTTCTCTATTAGATCAATCTCCGAAAGTAGTTTTTTTTGTATGTGATCTCGATGTTCACAAGTAGGAATTTTTTGTAACTGACTCATCATAAAAATTAAAGCTTTTAAAGCTTTAACTCTTTTTTCACTACATGAATAAGGATTTCTTTCAATAAAAGTCCTTGGTGGCGGAGGTGGATTAGGAGAAGTAGGTATTTGACTGGGTAATCTAACTTCACTACGAAGTTCTTCATACTCATTCTTCCAGTAACAACTGGTATAAATAAGTAAGCCGATTATAGCTACTAACGCAGCTATAATCATGATAATTTCTTGTTTTTCCATAATTAAAATTAGATAGCATGACAAAATTAAAAAACGACAAAAATTCAATTATATGAACGAAGAGAAACAATACGACGGAAATAAGGTAAGAATTACGTTTGAGCTGGCTGCTCCCTATTCTACCATTCAAGAAGAGCTTGATGATTACATCAGTGATATCCGAGAATTGGCAGAAGTAAGGGGATTCAAAGTGTTGCCGTGCACAAATGGCACTACCGACCTATAACTATTTGATTACATGGGCCTAGGTACAGAACTGATTGGCGTACTTAAAAGCCTCTTTGTTTAAAGCAAAGAGGCTTTTTTTATACACTATATGGTTTCAAAAGTTAAAATTTATTAAAATCGGATCAAGCTGAATTCTTGGGGGGAATGTCAAAAATTTCTTAGTTTAGCATCCTTAATACAGATATCCCTTGCAAGAAGCCGAACGTAAATTACTGTCCCTATTGATGCCCGAAGGGCTATTGGAATACTTTCAGATTTTAGAAGTCGATCAGGTTGACAATCAGCTCCACATTTATTTAGATGAGCTTAATATTGCTCCGACAGGCTATCAGAACAGCAAGTTGGAGTCAAAGGGCTTCATGCCTTCCACTGAGATTTCAGACTTTCCCATTCGAGGCCAGAAAGTTACGCTACATATCCGCCGTCGTCGCTGGACGGTCCTGGATACCGGAGAGATCATCACAAGAGATTGGAATCTGGTGCGTGAGGGTGCTCGAATGACTACGGAATTCGGGCTTTTTTTAAAGAAGATATTTGGATAATCATCCTGTAAGCGCCCAATTGGTAGGTCTGTTCTTCCAAATGGACGGTAAGCAACTACAGGATCAATACAAGAACCATCTCAGTGACTTCCAGGACTGGGACCAAAAGCCACACGCAGAGCAATGGACCCTTTTTCCTGATAACATATCGGAACACCTGAGCATCGATGAGACCAGCTTTAGCAACGGTGAACTTTACACGATCGTAAGCAGTAAATCAGCAAAGGGCAGGAAGGGAACCATATTGGCTACCATAAGAGGGACAAAGGCGGAAGATATTATTGCTGTATTAGAGCGCATTCCACTTAAACTAAGGAACAAAGTTAGGGAAGTAACGATGGATATGGCCCCCAATATGGCAAAGGCTATCCGTAGGTGTTTCAGAAATGCCAGAAGGGTTATCGATCGGTTTCATGTACAAAAACTTGCTTATGATGCTGTTCAGGAACTCCGTATCAAATACCGATGGGAAGTCTTAGATGCAGAAAGCAAAAAAATAATGGAATCGCGAAAACGGGGTATCCCATATGACCCCGAGTTGTTGCCTAATGGTGATACGCTCAAACAGCTATTAGCTAGGTCGAGACACCTCCTGTTCAAGCATCCAAGTCGATGGTCGGAAAGCCAAAAACGCCGTGCAGAACTGCTGTTCATCAGGTTTCCCAAGCTAAAACAGGCTTATGATCTTGGAGTTGCCTTAGGTGACATCTTCAATAAATGCAGGGATAAAAAAGTTGCTTTCACAAAGTTAGGACTGTGGCACAACCAGGTTGAGAACGCGGGTATTGCTTCATTCGAGAGTGTCGCAAGATCCATTGCAGCACATCATCAATACATTCTCCACTACTTCGACAATAGAAGCACCAATGCATCCGCAGAGTCCTTCAATGCAAAACTCAAAGCTTTCAGGAGCGTCTTCCGTGGAGTAAGGGATACAACATTCTTCCTGTACAGAGTGATGAAATTGTATGCTTAAAAATGATTACCCCCCAAGAATTCAGCTTGATCCTTAAAATCTCGTCGATATGGCAGTCGAGCTTGAAGATGAAAATAAGCTAGGGCTTTTCCCCTTTCTCATTTTTAAATTGACCATACAGAAAAAAAGCAACGAAGGCGAGTATGGCAATTAAAACAACATTCATATGGTTATATTTTAGGTTAATAATAATTTAAATATATAAAAATAGATAAGGCCGAGCAAATGCTTCGACCTTATCAAAAGTAATTGCTAATTATCTGGCGCTGATTGACCCCAGGACCATCTAAATGAACTGAAACTATGATGGTGACTTACATAGTATTTATGGATTAAACCTATTTCTTTACAAACTCGCGCACGCGCTCATCTTTAATTACACCCGACCAGTTCAAACCATAACCAAAATCGTAAGCATGTCCGGCTTGATCAACATATACCTCCATATCAAAGGGCACATCCTCTGCTTGCTTCTCTACTGTAGCCATATTCGCTGGCATTTGAACCGGTAAAAGACCAGATGGTTCATACTTTCCAAACATAACATCCAATACAGCCTGTGTCGATACACCAAAATTCAAGACAATACCAGAGACTTCCTTCTCAAACTCGGCAAATACCATCGGCTTGTTGGCAGTTACAGCAACCAGAACTGGTTTATCTTTCATCATATCCTTCGTATCCAATATCGTCTGAAGATCCATCACATTAGCAGCAGTCACCATTTTATTCTTATAAGATCTATTCTTAATCGATGGATCGATTACTGGATCACCCGCAGCGATGCTCTCCGCTCGTGCGTTTGAGGCGGTATAACTGCCATATTGCAAGGAAATGGGAACATATCCATTTCCACCATTCTTGCGATCCCTTTCGCTATACCCACCTTCGGCACTGATCGGGCTCTGTACAAACACGACTGCAAGATCAGCTTCATTGGGGTTATCGGTTACATCAGCATATTTCCGCAAGAGATCGATGTTGACGGGGTATTCCAATCGCGCCTGTGTATAGTTTCCCCACCAATCTTTCATTGCTGCCTTATACATCTTCGGAACATAAACTTTTTTCCGTCCACGAATAGGCAATTGCTGATTACTATTCTTTAGTAAAACAACGGACTTTACCTGTGCGTCGTAGCCCTCCTTCATATAGAGCGGATTTCCGACAGTGACACGACTCTCCTCGACATCCAAATATGGATTTTCAAAGAGTCCTACCCGGAAAATATTCAACAGAAGCCTTCTAGCGGAAGCTTCAAACCGTTGTCTCATAAATTTCTGTCCGTGCTCTTTGACACCCAGTTCATAGGCCGACAAAACAGGAGCCTTATCGTTATTGCCTCCAAATTGATCTACACCTGCCATTAATGCTTTATAATGACGCTCTGCCACCGACAGCTGTTCTACCCCCCAGGGTTTACCTGCAAATCCATCTGGCTTAGGCGCTTCATCTCCCGTAATCAGCCAGTCCGAACAGATCACACCATCATAACCGTAGGTGCCGCGCAATAAGTCGGTAAGCAAATATTTGCTATAACCATTTCCCACATTTTCACCATTCTTCTTGTCCTGACCAAAAGAAATCGTATAATAGGGCATAACCGCGGCAGCTTTGCTCGTCTTTCCAGTCAACTGGAAAGCTCCATTGACAAATGGAATAATATGTTGCTTCAGATTATCACCTGGATATACCGCAAACTTTCCAATAGCCCAATGGCCGTCCCGACCACCTTCCTCAGGCCCTCCACTGGGCCAATGTTTCACCATAGCATTGACACTCTTATACCCCCAGCCTAAGGCAATTTCGTCATTTCCACTCGATGTCTGAAAGCCATCAATATAAGCTCTAGCCATGGCTGTGGTCAACTCGGGGCTCTCTCCGAAAGTCATACCAATGCGGTACCAACGCGGCTCGGTACCCAAATCTATCTGTGGCGATAATGCCGTCGTGATGCCCAATGATCGATATTCCGAAGCCGCCACTTGCCCAAAACGTTTAACGATAGCTGGATCGAATGTCGCCGCCATCGCAAGTCCATCCGGCCACATCGAAATTTGCCCCCCTGCCCCTGCATTGAACTCCGCATTGACAACAGCATTATGACGTGGATCGGAGCTATTATTCGCCGGGATACCCCATCCCAACCCTTCCACAAAACGCTGCAACTCATTATTCCAGCGGGCAGCGGTTTCCGGATCTTTTACTGCCGTTAACAGGACATGCCTAAGCCCATCCTTCTCCAGAAATTCGCGCTGCTGATCGGTCAGGGCCCAAGGTGAAACAAGACCTTCCTGGTAATTTTTTCCTTGATAGGTGCCAGCCATAAATCCAAGGGCCGGTGCTGGTAAAGCTTGATGTCTGCTGTATAACATAAGTCCAGCAATCTGATCAATAGATAATTTTGAGGCGAGATCTTTGGCACGTTCCTCTGGTATCAAACGCCAGTCTTCATAACGATCTAATTTCCCATTTCGATTGAGATCCTTAAATTTATTTCCAGCAATGCTTAGGATCTGCACTCCTGAAGTTGTCGAATAACCCAAGACAGGGCCGTATTTATTCTCAATCTTTTGATAAACCTGGCCTTGTGCCGAAAACGTTAAAAATAGACTGAAAGATGAAGCGAATAGTAGTTTCCTTGCATTCATATAATCTGTTATTTTAATAAATGAGTTCGTAGTCAAAACGTCCGCCTTATCGGCAATAAAAACATTTGGCTTGATACGTTATAATCAGTTACTTATATTGCTTCTTTATGAAGCAATACAATTGTACAACCTTTTTGTTCAAATACAAAATAAAATCAACGAAATAACACAAAAAGCTAACTATCAATCTATTGATTTAACAAAAAAGCCCCTAATGTAATTTTTGACACAAGGAATTGTTCGACTTTTATCGGCCAACTTGCCTCCCATTGAGATATTTTTTTGTAATATTAACCCAAAGACAGAAAGTACATGGATTTCAGAACACAGATTATTAACGCATCGGCAGAGAGTTATGAAAAATTTCTACCTCACATTTCTGTAGACACCGTCGTCTTTGGCTTCGACCAAGGTTCTTTGAGAATCCTTTTACTAAAAATGAACTACAATAAAGAGTGGTTTCTTCCTGGAGGCTATGTGGGGAAAGAGGAGGATACTGACGAAGCGGTCAAACGTGTACTTTATGAACGCTCGGGTGTAAAGGATATCTTCTTGGAAGAATTTGCTGTATTTGGAAACCCACAGCGCAGCCAGCAATCCTTTGCAGATTACCCCGACACACTGTGGAACAAACAGCGTTTTATTTCAATTGGTTACTACGCGCTGGTAAATTACAAACATGTTGTTCCTCAACCTGATTCCTTAAGTGAGACCTGCCAGTGGATCGACTTTAAGGACATCACTGAACTTAATATCACCATGGACCACCGCAAAATCATCAGCAAGGCTCTTCGGACTCTTCGCGAACGGCTTTCTTACAAACCAATAGGATACAATTTACTACCAGACAAGTTTACACTGTCCGACTTGCAAGGGCTCTATGAAACAGTACTTGGTAAAAAACTTAATCGAGGCAATTTTTATCGTAAAATGAAAAACATGGGCATCCTTCAAAAACTTGACGAACAACGGAAAGGCGGAGCCCACAAAGCTCCCGACCTCTATAAGTTCAACGTGGAAACCTACAAGAATATCTTACAGGAAGGTTTAAATACCTGGTAGTACAATCACCAACACTTTGACACCAAATTTATAATACACTACAGCCTAGTCACCGCTGACACAGGCCAACATTCTACCATCGGCTAAACTAACCCGCAAGAAACTGAGATGCGCAGTACAGAAGTCCAACCTTTACAATTGATCTATACAATATATTTATTGACAATATTTTCCAAATCTTCCAAATCAAAAGGTTTAGATAAAAAATCATCCGCTCCGGCACGATCTGCTAGGGATTGAATATCGTTGTTTGCCGATACGTATATTACGGGAATATGGCTAAAACGCTTATCTGATTTAAGCAATCTAGTCGCTTCAACACCACCTATGTTTGGAATCCAGTTATCCATTAAGATAAGGTTGGGCTCTGCAGATTCCACCTTTTGGATAATATCATGTGAAGTTTCGGAAACTTCAACATGGAACCCTAAATCTGTCAAAACAACCGTTATAACCTCCAAAATAATGGTATCGTCCTCAAATATCAATACCGTTTTTGCTTTACTCATATAAAATAGTTTATGTATACCCTCATTGTTTTACATCAGACACAAAATGATTCACGTCTGCCTGCCCCCCCCCTATAAGGTATAAAGTTTTTTCCAAATTTTTTGATCCCCTACAGGTGTAAAGTTATGTTGAATACCTGAAAATCGTATGGTTTCTTTACTACCTAATGCCAAATATCCTAAATTTTCTAGACTCGCATCAAATAATTTAAAGACACGCTCTTGCAAGTCCTTATTAAAATAGATCAAGACATTACGACAAAGGATTAATTGAAAGCTATTAAATGAGGTATCAGATACCAGATTATGGGTAGATAAAATCATTTTTTGCTTTAGATCGGCATTGAATTTCGCCCATTCATAATTTGCTGTATAATATTTCGAAAAATCCTGTTTTCCTCCAGATTCTATGTAATTCTCAGAGAAAGATTTTATCTGGCTCAATGGATATACACCATTCCGGGCAATATCAAGTACCCGTGGATTAATATCCGTTGCATATATCAATGACTTGTGATACAAATTGGCCTCTTTTAGCAAAATGGACATCGAGTAAGCTTCCTCTCCTGTGGAGCAACCAGCAATCCACACACGGATCAACGGGTATGTGCCCAATTGTGGTAGAATTTCCTCCCGTAGCTGACGAAAGAATAAAGGATCCCGAAACATCTCAGTTAAGTTAACGGTAATCTCTTCTACAAAGTGTTGCAAAAATGCAGGATTGTCCTTTAATACAAAGCGAAGTTCGGCAAAGCTTGCCAAACGGTCATTCGTCATAAGCCGATTAATCCGCCTCTTCATCGAGGCACGGCTATACTGCAAAAAATCATACCCGTAGTCTCGATAGATATCTTCAAGCAAAATATCTATTTCATGGTCTTTTATGATACTATAGCCCAACATTTAGATTAACCGTTCAATTTCACCCATCAATTTATCCACATCAATCGGCTTCGAGACATACGACTGGGCTCCAGCTTCCAAGCATTTCTCCCGATCTCCACTCATCGCTTGAGCCGTCACGGCAATAACCGGAATTTTGCCTATAAAACTCGAATTGCGAATTAGCTGAATCGTCTCATAGCCATCAATTTCAGGCATCATCATATCCATCAATATCAACGCCACACCTTTATTCGCCTCCAAGATCTCAATAGCCTCGCTCGCACTTGTGCTGCTCAACACCTGATATCCCTTAGCTTTTAACGTCAAACGCAATGCAAAAATATTGCGTTGATCGTCGTCCACAATTAATATTACCTTATGTTGATCCATATATCAGTTGTCCTCAATTTTCATATAACCACACACGCAATAAAGACAAGAGTTGGTCGATGTCCACCGGCTTCGAGATATAATCCGAAGCTCCTGCCTGAATACACTTTTCACGATCCCCGATCATCGACTTTGCCGTAACAGCGATAATTGGTAATCTTGCATAGTCAGCATGTTGTCTGATATTCTTAATCGTCTCATAACCATCCATCTCAGGCATCATCATATCCATCAGTACAATATCAATGGGTTCTCCGGACATTAATACTTCCAACGCTTCTTTACCATCCATCGCGGGAATTACCTTCACTTGAAATTTCTCCAATGCTTTGGTCATCGAGAAGATATTCCTAACGTCATCATCAGCGACAAGAACCTTCTTGCCCTTTAATACGTCGGTCAAAGCTCCAAGCCCATTGTTCTTCCTCCTAGCGTCGTCTGAATTATTAACCTCAATCAAATGAAGAAACAGCCCTACCTCATCCAGAATCCGTTGATAAGAATGAGCCGTCTTTACAACAACTGAGTCTGCATATTTTTTAATTTTCAACTCTTCAGCCTTGGACAAATTCTTGCCTGTAAAGATAATGATCGGCAAGTTCTCCAGTCCTTCATGTTGTTTGATTGCTTCCAACGTATGGTAGCCCATTTCATCAGGTACTCCCATGTCCAAAATCACACAGTCCACATCCGCTGTACGTAAAGCTGTAATGCTATCCTCTACATTATCTTTTACTTCAAGTGATATATTAAAACTACTTAAGAAATAAGACAATGCACTTGCATGCTTTGGATTTTCTTCAACAATAAGCACCTTCTTCGGCGAACGACTTAACGCCGATTCAATTCTTTGGAATACCGAAGTCATTTGTTCTAACGCAACAGGCTTATTAATAAAATCGATCGCTCCTTTTAACAAACTTTCTTTCTTCACCTCAAGCGAAGACATAATATGAACCGGAATATGCCGCGTAGCCTTATTGCCCTTCAATTGATCCATGACAGCCCATCCATCCATAATTGGCAATTGAATATCGAGCAAAACAGCAACGGGGTGATATTTTTCAGCGGCTGGGAGTGCATGGTCACCACGCACAACAACTACACCTTTATAGTTTTGCGTATGGGTATACTTCAAGAGTGCCTTGGCAAAATTAATATCATCCTCCACAATCAAAATCACCTTATCCCCTTCTACAACCGTATCCCGATCATCTGGAACCTCCTCCGGTATCTTAATCGTGACCGGATTATAACTATCTTCTTTAACAATCTCAATGACCTCTTCTACTTCCGAAGATATCTCCTCAACCAATTGCTGCTCCTTGGTCAATATCTCTTTGACTTCAACTTTCGACTTCGGAATAATAAACAAAAACGTACTGCCTTTGCCTACTTCGCTTTCCAACCGGATCTCTCCACCGAGTAAGCGCGCGATCTCGCGGCTAATGGAAAGCCCCAATCCAGTACCACCAAACTTCCTTCTGGTTGAGCCATCAGCTTGTTGAAAGGCTTCAAAAATAATTTTCTGCTTTTCAAATGGTATACCAATACCCGAATCGACTACAGCGAACACCAATCGATCACTATCGCTTGGATCTTCATAGATTTCCAGACGTACTTCGCCTTCTTTGGTAAATTTAATGGCATTAGAAATTAGATTCCGTAGTACTTGATCTATCCGCAAACGATCACCTTGAAAGCTCAGATTGACCGAATCACTGATACTCGTTTTGAAAATCAAACCCTTTTCCTGTACAAGAGGCGAAAACAGACTATTCAAATCCAACAAAATATCATTCAGATCCAACGACGCATAATCCAAAGTCATCTTACCGGATTCAATTTTGGAAAGATCCAGAATCTCATCAATCAATGTGAGCAAACTTGTTCCCGAACTTTGTATAACTTTGGCTGACTCAATCTGATCTGAATTCAGATTTTCCTCCACATTCTCGGACAATAAGCGCGACAATAATAAGATCGAGTTGAGTGGCGTACGAAGTTCATGGGACATATTAGCCAAAAATTCCGACTTATATTTGGTACTTAGCGCCAGCTCCTCAGCTTTTTGTTGGATCTCCTGATTCCTTTCCGCAATCATCAGATTCTTATCCTCAAGCAAACGCGAGCGCTCCTCCAGCTCTTGATTGGACTGCATCAGTTCCTCATGCTGCACTTTAAGTTCTTCCTCCGAAGATTGCAAACGCAATGTTTGCGCCTCCAATTCAGTATTTAAGCTTTCAAGCTCGGCATGTTGGGTTAATAGCTCTTCAGATTGCACCTGTGTTTCCTCCAATAAGGTCTGGATTTTCGCCCTTCCTTTTGCTGAAACTAGTGCAATCCCAATCTGTCGGGAACATTCAGTCAAAAATGTCTTTTCCACTGCAGTAAAACTCTCCATTTGACCAACCTCCAATACACCCAGCACCTGATCATCAACCAGCATTGGTAAAAGCTGAATATGAGGTACATTGATTTTTCCGTTGGCAAAACTCACGAGATAGTCTGCCGTATTTAAATTATTCAAGGTCTTTGGTTCACGATCCGTAAATACCTGACCGATATATCCTTCGCCAGGTAAAAAATATTTTTGTACCTGTTTATCCAGTCCATACGTTCCTGCCAGCTCCAACCTTTCATTATTAAAGATATAGATTGCACCACTAACAGCCCCCATATATCCGATCAGGGTTTTGATAGAATCGACCGCAATCGTTTCTTCACTCTTATTCCCCACCAACCCAGTATAGAGTTTTGCATAACCGGCATGCAACCAGTCGTTATCTTTAAGTTGGTCAAAAGATTTCTTCAACGATTTGGACATTCGGTTGACCGATTTGGCTATTGCTCCCAAATCATCATCCTCTACCTCTTCTGCTTTGACGTCATATTCCCCCAATGCGATGCGATTGGTTATTTTTTGAACGAGATTTAATCGTCTTGAAATCGCTTCATCCTTGTCACGAAGTGATTTTTCTAGCAAAGCGCGCTTTTTGAAATCTGCCCGTAACCTGAAATAAAAATAGCTGGTAATAATGAGAGAAAGCAATGCACTGATAACGATAAAAAGTGTCGTGATAAACGACGAATTGTCCAGATTGGTAGATTTCTGATTGATTGTATCGTCTTCATTTTGGATAATGTCATTAATAATCGTGCGACATTTATCCATAGCCGATTTACTAACATCCAACTGAGCCAAGCTAACCACACCACCGTTTCTTTTAGTATCGACGGCCTCCTTTAAGACTTCTATTCGCCATTGCGCAGCAGTTAACAGACTATCAACACGAACTTTTTGCACCGGATCCATCCTGGTCAGCGTCTCTATAGCCTTTAATTCTGTGGGCAAGCTTTCTAATGCTTTATTAAAAGGTTCTAAATAGCTTTCCTTTCCGGTCAGAAGAAAACCCCGGTTTCCTGTCTCAGCTCCTTGTAATGCATTGAGTAAATTATTGGATGTACTGATAATCTTCCTTGTCACACCAAGCTCCTCACGGTATTTATTTTGTTCCTGAATACCAACATAAGATGCAGTAGAACTTATCAGCAATATGACTAAGGAAAAACCTATTCCGACCGTTAGATTATTGAGTGTCTTACTATTTGGCATTTAGAGGTAAATTTAAAGGTAAGGTAAAATAAAATGTCGCCCCTTGTCCACCCGAACTTTCCACAGCAATGGTTCCATGATGGGCGCGAATAATTTCAGCACAGATATAAAGTCCTATCCCAAGCCCCTGAAAATCGAACGACGTTTCTTCCACACGATAAAATTTCTCAAACACATCACCTTGCTTCTCTTCTGGAATGCCGATCCCAAAATCTATTACACTTATTTTCACGTTGCTGTCTTCAATAGAGCAGTCAACAATTACTTTTTCAGTTCCAGCAGCATATTTATATGCATTCGTCAAAAAATTAACCAACACCTGCTCTAGACGGATCTCATCACCATAAATCTGTACGTCCGTAATATCCCCTTGCCGGAGAAGCTTCATACTGCTTTGGTCATGCGTTTGAACAATGGAGTCCACGGCACTCTTGACCATATGCTCGAGAGAAAATACCTTTTTATTGATCAGCAGCTTCCCATTATCGATCTTTGACAGATCCAAAAGATCAGAAATAAGACTGTTGAGTTTGTCAACTTGGCCCTGAACCCGGGTAACATACTTTGCCTCAGCACTTTCCTCCTCCAACTTAAGTTTACGGTCGAGCAATTGCATATACGCTTTAATACTTGTTAAAGGTGTTTTCAACTCGTGACTCGCGATACTCAGGAACTCATCTTTTTCCTTTTCCGCTTTTTTTTGTGCATCGATATCTGTAAAAGTCCCGACCCACTTACTCGCTCCATTCTCCAAAATTGGCCACACACGCAAAAGCTGATATAGGTATTCCCCACATGGCCTCCTTTGGATACGTACTTCCATTTCCAAGGGTTCTCCAGAACGAAGACTCGCTTGAAGCTCTTTTTCGATTGATTGATCGCCAGGATAGATCTGTGGGAATTTTGAGGCATCATCAGAAAACTGAAACCAGCGACCATTCACAAAATCAATATTTCCTGCACTGTCACAGGTAAAAGCAATTTGAGGCAAAGACTCCAAAAGCGTATGCAAATAGTCCACCTTAGACCGCAGTTCCTGCTGTGCCTGCTTGCGCCGTTCTACCTCAAGTTCTAAAGTTTGTTGAATATCTTTAAGCGCTTGGGTCTGTTCATACAGCCGATAAAATGTCTTAACTTTCAACATCAGGATGTCGGGATCCACAGGCTTGGTCACATAATCCAATCCACCCGAATCATAACCCTTGGTGATAAAGCGTTTATCCGTATTTACAGCAGACAAAAATATGATCGGAGTTTCCTTTGTTTTGCTAAATCCCGCTATATTTTCAGCGACTTCAAAGCCATCCATATCTGGCATCTGAACATCCAATATGATTAATGCATAATTATATTTTAAGATCTTTTTTAAAGCTTCTTCCCCTGATTGAGCGGTATCAACTTTAAAATTTTTGGATTCCAGTAATTTTTGCAAAGAGTAAATATTATCCGGATTATCATCAACAATTAATATCATAGTGTATTAAAACTTAGCATCAAGGTTAACAAATCTAAAAAAATTAACTGAATACCACCAATCGAATTGCGGAAAACCGCTGGCAAAAAAAAGCGCATGAAATAAGTAAAACTTTAGTCTGTCAAAGCCTGTTTTAACAAATATGATACGTTTTACATCAAAAGGCATATACTGCATTCCTGGTAAGTTTTATCTCGACCCATGGAAGCCTGTTGATTTGGCTGTTATTTCTCATGGCCATGCAGATCATGCCCACTGGGGAATGAAGAAGTACCTCTGTCATCATTTCACAGTCAATATACTTCGGAGCCGGATCGGTCCAGATATTCAAATCCAGGGAATCGCTTACAATGAACCTGTCCACATCAATGGTGTCAGAGTTTCCCTGCACCCCGCCGGACATATCATTGGTTCTGCCCAGATTCGCCTGGAGTATAAAGGTAAAGTCGTCGTATTTACTGGCGATTACAAAATTCAGGAGGATGGCTTATGTACACCATTTGAGCCGATGAAATGCCATGAGCTCATTACAGAAAGTACTTTCGGTCTTCCTATTTATCGATGGGAGTCTGTAGCGGTACAAAATGAACGACTGCAATCTTGGATTAAGAACAACCAAAGCAATCATAAGACATCCGTATTTATAGGGTATTCGCTTGGAAAATCGCAGCGTATTCTAAATGCTGTACATGAAATGGGTCCAGTATATGTACATTACAGTATTGCTAAATTAAATGAGGCCTACAGCCAGGCAGGTGTAAAACTACCACCCTATCAGATTGCGGACGTAAAATCAGCTCCAAAAGAACTAGACAAGCAGATTGTATTGCTTCCGCCAGCACTGCTGGACAGCCAGCTCCTTCAAAAAATACCCAATGTTGCCTATGCCATCTGTTCGGGCTGGATGCAAATCCGTGGGGCGCGACGATGGCGCAGCGCAGATGCTGGTTTTGCGATCAGTGACCACGCCGACTGGTCAGGTTTATTGCAAGCAGTACGTAGCAGTTCGGCCGAAAAAGTATATGTGACCCATGGGCAAACAGCTACCTTTGCCAAATATCTCAATGAAATCGGCATTGAAGCGGAAGAGGTCACCACACAGTATGGTGATGAAGAAGATCCCCAAGTCCAAACGACTTAAGATAGCTTATGAAAGAATTTGCAACATTGATACATGCTCTCGACAGCAGCAACAAGACCAATTTGAAAAAAGAGGCTGTTTTGCATTTTTTCAGGGAAGCCTCTGACAAAGATAAACTTTGGTTCCTCGCTTTGATGACGGGGAAAAGACCGAAACGGAGTATAGCGGTTAAAGACCTCAAAACCTGGACTTTAGAAACAACAGAAATTCCCGAATGGTTATTTATTGAATCCTATGCTGCCGTAGGTGATCTATCCGAAACCTTGGCTCTACTTTTGCCATCGGCATCGCAACTGATAGAAAAAAGCCTTAGCGACTGGATGGATGAAATCATTGCCTTACAAAATGCATCCATTGCAGAGAAAAAAGCTTTCGTTCTTCGATCCTGGAACGGGCTAAGCACCGTCGAGCGCTTTATTTTTAACAAACTTCTGGGCGGAAGCTTCCGTTTGGGCATTTCAGCAAAAGGCTTAATCAATGCCCTTGCTCAATATACAGGTACTGAGGCGAGTGCGGTAGCGCACAGCATCATGGGCGATTGGAATCCACATGAAGTCGAATTTGAAAAACTTATTCATGGAACGTATAGTGATACCAATCTTTCCAAACCTTATCCTTTCTGCCTCGCCTATCCTATTGAAAAAGAACCGGAAGAACTAGGGTCAATTAAAACATGGCAAGTCGAATATAAATGGGATGGAATACGCGGCCAGCTTATCAAGCGCAGCGGAGACATACACATCTGGTCACGCGGGGAAGAACTTGTTACAGCCCAGTTTCCCGAAATTACTGCAGCCCTCAGTCAATGGAGCGGAAGCTTTGTGCTCGATGGAGAGATTCTCGCGGTTAAAGACGGCCGTGTACTTAACTTTTCCGAACTACAAAAACGGATCAATCGCAAAACAATCCCAAAAGCTTTGCGTGAGGAAGTACCTATTGCAATCTACCTTTATGATCTCTTGGAACTGAATGGAATAGATCTCCGCCAGGAGCCACTTGCATACAGGCGTGTACAGCTGGAAGAACTTTATGCAGCCAATCCGGGTACCGTATTAAAACTATCACCGTTGATACATGCCGAGGACTGGACAGCCCTTCAACAAATCCAAACTGCAGCACGCGAGCTTAACAGTGAGGGCATCATGCTCAAGAAAATGGACTCACCTTATTACGCCGGTCGCAAAAAAGGAGGCTGGTGGAAGTGGAAAGTCAATCCGATGAGTATAGATGCTGTACTCATCTACGCACAAAAAGGTAGCGGTCGCCGGAGTGCACATTACACAGATTATACCTTTGCCGTAAAAGATGGCGATCAGTTGGTCACGATCGCTAAAGCCTATTCGGGACTTACAGACAAAGAAATCCTTGAAGTAAGCCGGTTTGTCAAACAAAATTCACTGGAAAAATTTGGCCCCGTCCGCACGGTTAGACCCGAACTTGTCTTTGAGATTGCCTTTGAAGGGATAGGATACAGCAAAAGACACAAATCTGGCGTAGCATTACGCTTCCCAAGGATTTTACGCTGGCGAAAGGACAAAACAGCGGCAGAGATCGACACCCTTGACGATATAAAACAATTGATTCAATAAAAATTTGAGACGATAAAACAGCGTGAACGAGAAGATAGCACATAGTGAAGGATTTCGAATTGTCAACAATTATTTCGAATCCCAGGGAAATGTTCCCTTTAGCTTTCAGACCAAGGCCTGGGAGAAATACGCGCAGGGATATAGCGGACTAGTTATTGCACCAACAGGATTTGGAAAAACCTTTTCGTTATTTATGGCGGTACTGATAGACTTTCTTAATAACCCGGATCAGCACCAAAAGGGTTTGAAGCTACTTTGGGTAACACCCTTACGCTCATTGGCTAAAGATCTTGCACGAGCAATGCAAAAGGCCATAGACGATATTGGGCTGGACTGGGTCGTTCAGGTTCGCAATGGCGACACCAATCCGAAAGTAAAAGCGCAACAGACGCGATCGATGCCCGATATTCTGCTCGTCACTCCCGAAAGTCTTCATTTGCTGCTCGCACAAAAACAACGGGATAAGTATTTCAAAAATCTCCGGTGTATCACGGTAGACGAATGGCATGAACTGATGGGCAACAAACGTGGTGTTATGGTCGAACTGGCGCTCGCCTTCCTCAAATCGCACTATAAAAAGATGCGCGTTTGGGGGATCACTGCCACCATAGGCAATCTCGAGGAAGCTATGGAGGTTCTGTTGCCAACAGAAAAAAAACGTATCCAAATTGTCGCTAAAGAGAAAAAGAAGATAGCGATCAAACCAATTTACCCCAGCAAAGTGGAACTATTGCCCTGGGCAGGACACCTCGGTGGCAACCTAGCGGACCAGGTCGTCCCCATTATACTCCAGAGCAAAAGCACAATCCTATTTACCAACACACGCAGCCAAAGCGAAATGTGGTATCAGCTCCTTTTACAGGCACATCCAGATTTTGCCGGACAAATTGCCTTACACCACAGCTCTATTGATGCCAATATCCGCGAATGGATCGAAGATAATCTCAGCAGCGGCAAACTTAAAGCAGTCGTGTCGACCTCTTCCTTGGACTTAGGGGTAGATTTCAAACCCGTTGATACAGTCATCCAGATTGGCTCGAGTAAAGGTGTAGCCCGGTTTATGCAACGCGCTGGAAGAAGCGGCCATAGCCCTTTCGAAACCTCTACGATTTATTTCGTCCCTACGCACTCCCTGGAGCTCATCGAGGTCGCCGCACTGAAGGAGGCTGTAAAAACGCAGACGATCGAAAACCGGGACCCTATGGTTCAAACTTTCGATGTGCTTGTTCAATTCATGGTAACCATCGCCCTGGGTGGGGGATTTCGTTCGGAAGAACTGCATGCGATCGTCGCCAATACCCATGCCTTTCGCTATATGGATCAGGAAGAATGGCAATGGTGCATGTATTTTATTACCGCAGGGGGAAAAATTGGCAAACGCTACGAAGAATTTCACAAGGTTATCCAAGATGAAGAAGGTAAATGGATCATCAAAAATCGTCGCCTGGCACTTCTGCATCGACTCAATATAGGCGCTATTGTAGGGGACGCCATGATGCGCGTGAAGTTCCTCTCCGGTGGTTATATCGGCATGATCGAAGAATATTTTATCAGTAAACTCAAAAAAGGCGAGCGATTTATTCTTGCGGGACGCGTCCTGGAACTTGTGATGGTCAAGGAAATGACCGTATTCGTAAGAAACTCGTCGGGTAAAGCCATTACTCCAAGCTGGCTCGGGGGTAGACTTCCCTTATCGTCCAATTTAAGCCATTTCCTTCGTAAAAAATTGGCTGCAGCAACAGGAGCTCCTTCCAGTGAAAAAGAGCTTCATTTCCTGGCACCATTGATCGAAAAACAGACCGAACTTTCGGCCGTGCCTAGCGAAGCGGAATTTCTTGTCGAACATATCAAAACAAGAGAAGGACATCATCTCTTTTTCTACCCTTTGGAGGGTAGACTGATCCATGAGGTCATGGCAGCGCTCGTCGCCTATCGCATCAGCAAATTGTACCCCATCAGTTTTTCTATGGCCATGAATGATTATGGTTTTGAACTCTATTCCGACAAGGACATCCAACTGAGCCAATCACAGCTCGAAGAGGTCTTGAGCCGTAAAAATCTGATGGAAGATGTTATCAGCAGCATCAACTCCGCAGAAATGGCCAGCCGTAAATTTAGAGATATTGCTGTCATTTCGGGGTTGGTGGTTCAAAATTATCCGGGTACACAGCAAAACAATAAATCCCTACAGGCTTCATCCGGAATTATTTTCAAGGTATTAATGGAGCACGACCCGAGCAACCTACTCCTCAAACAAGCTTTTAGCGAAGTGTTCAACCAACAATTGGAAGAATATCGTTTAATAAAAGCATTCGACAGGATAAACAACAGTAAAATACGTTATACCTTTGTCGAAGAGTACACGCCACTGAGCTTTCCGATCAAGGTCGATAGCCTGCGGCAGTCGCTGTCGAGTGAAGCACTGATCGAGCGTATCCAACGGATGGAAAAGGCCAACATGCAAAAAAAGAAACGTAGAAAATGAAGATCAAAGAGCAAACAATTACCTTTAATAAGCAGCAATTAATCCTTAACAATCAACGCTCTATATTTTGGAAATCAGAAAAAACATTGATTCTGTCCGATCTGCATCTTGGCAAAGCAGCACATTTCAGAAAGCACGGTATTGCAATCCCCATGGATACCACAATAGCCGATCTCAATCGACTCGAGCGCCTAGTGGATTATTATCAGCCCGTTCAGGTTATTGTTGTTGGAGATTTGGTTCATGCAGGTATCAATCAAGAAGTGCTACTATTGGAACAATTCAAAACGAGATATCCAACGCTTCTCCTCCACTTGGTCAAAGGAAACCATGATCGCCTGTCGAAACAAATGACCGATCGATTTAACATTCACCAACATGACGAAATCTTTGAACTGCAGCAGATACAATTTAAACACCACCCCATCGATGCGGAAGATCAATCTTCCTTCAGGATTAGCGGCCATCTGCATCCAGGAGTCAGTATTGTCATACCACCGAGACGGCAGTTACGCTTACCCTGTTTTATGGTTTCTGATCATCAAATTATCCTGCCTGCATTTAGTAAGTTTACAGGGCTAGACAGTAAGGAATTATCTACAGCGTATCAATGTTATGCAATCACAGATGACCTGATCTTTCCCATCCAAAAAAACAGATTATAAAAACGTTTTATGACATTTTGAATTCACCATTACATTTTGAGTTCACCTGGCGAGATCCCATAATATTTTTTAAATGCACTGCTAAAATTATTCTGATGACCATAGCCCGTCAACAGGGCCACCTCATAAACCGTCATTTTATCTTCGAGTAGATAACTTTTGGCTTTTTCCATACGCACCCGTGTGAGGTAGTCGTGAATGGTCACTGAAAAATATTCCTTAAAGTCCTTACGTAGTTTACTTTCACTCGTCAGCACCTCTGCTGCCAGTTCTTTTTGCGTTGGTGGATTGGCAATACGCTGTTCAAGAATCTGTCGCGCCATCTCCAGTCGCTGCACATCCTCCTCATGAAAGAGCGAATCACTGCTTTCCGTTTTCTCATTGTATTGCTCAAACTGATACATCAGCAGCTCAACAACACGTGACTCCGTATGTAATCGACGGATCTCCCCTTTCTTTTTAGATTCAATCAGCTCAGTTATGGTATGCTGCATCTCGTAGGTTGCCATCAGATCCTCCTCCGAAAATGACACATACTCTCCCTTTTCGATCTCATGCACAAATTGCTGATGCAATAACGAATCGCGTTTGATCAGATTGAGGTAATACTCTTTGGAAATAACGGCTATAAAATATGTGTATTCAATACCAGGTTCCACTTCATGAATGGATTTGACCGAAGGAATGTAGCGTATATTATGCCGGCTCATGCCGTAAGGCAATTTGCTATCTGTCGGCTTAAAAAAGATAAACTGGCTGGTTATGGTCTCGCCCTCGATCTCCGTAAGCACCTGCACTGGCCGATCAAACTGCATTTTCGAATGCAAGATAAACAATCCTGAAGTCGATAGCTGAAAATTCTCCATATGGACAGGATCTTTGGATATGGATATCCTATTTTCGACCAAAGGTTTGTCGGGAACATAGCCATCCGGAATTTCTTCTTCAAAAAGCCAATCTGCCAACTCTACTATTTTACTTTTCACCAACATGATTACAAATCCTAAATAAGCCTGAAGCAGTTAAAATTAACGAAATAAGATGGTATTCTAAAATTATTTATAACCTTTCTAAATAACACAGTTAATCCAAGTCAATATCCATTTCCTCCAACTGAACATAGGGTTTCAATGTTCTTGGATTCATAATGACATTGGACTCGACCGAAAAGATGGTATAGATCTCCTTTTGGGCCAATACCTCCACCGGGGTACCATGAAAGAGCTTTCGGCCATTTTTGAGCATCAGAATACGATCGGCATACATGGCGGCAAAATTGACGTCGTGCACAATCAGCACCACCATAAATCCTTTTCGGGCAAGTGCCCGTGCAATGGCCAGTACTTTCTGCTGATAGTGCAGATCCAATGCTGAAATCGGTTCATCCAATAACAACAACGCATCCGGATTATCCCATACCTGCGCTAGGATCCGTGCAAGATGAACACGCTGCTGTTCACCACCAGAAAGGCTCAAAAAATCCCGTTCAGCAAAAGCAGATACCCCACAAAGTTCCATGGTTTCGGCCACGATCTTATAGTCCTGTTGCTTCGGACTATTCTTATAATGCGGATACCGTCCCATCAGCACAATCTCTTCTACACTAAAACTCAATGTCATCTGTTGCTGCTGGCTCAGTAGAGCTCTGCATTTGGCCAAAGCCGCAGGCTCGTATGCCGACAGTGCCTTGCCATTGAGATGAACAGCTCCAGAATCCGGCTTTTTTTCACCACAAAGCACTCCCATCAGCGTCGATTTACCCGCGCCATTGGCTCCTAGGATTGCCAGGATTTCCCCTTTGCGCACCTGAAAGGTAATATCCTTCAGGAGCTTTCGTCCGTTCACTTCGTAGTTGATCTTCTCTACACGTAGCATAATGCGATTATTTTTTAAGCCTCTGCCAAAAGACTATTTATCTTTGATTAAAATATACAAGAATACCGGTGTACCCAGTAAAGCCGTAATCACGCCAATGGGCAATTCGATGGGTGCCACGGCGACCCGGGCAATCACGTCTGCCAATGTCAACACCAGTGCCCCTAATAGTAATGAACCAGGAAGCACAAATCGGTGATCCGCCCCACCCATCAGGCGAACTGTATGTGGAACAATCAATCCCACAAAACCAATAATGCCCGACACCGCAACGGATGCTCCCACAGCAAGCGTGGATAAGACAACCACCCAGCGTTTGACGCGATCGGTACGCATACCCAAAAGATCTGCCTGCAACTCCCCGAGTGAAAAAGCGTTCAATGACTTTCCAAAAAAAGGCAAGATCAGCACCGGGATCAAAATAAAGGGAGCCAACGCCCTTAGGTTATCCCAAGTAGCCCCGCCAAGACTGCCCAGCATCCAAAAAGTGATGGTACGTAACTGTTGCTCCGTCGACATATAAGTCATCAAACCCGTCAGCGCACCAGCAAAGGCATTGATGGCAATACCCGCCAACAACATCGTCGTCACATTTGGACGACCATTTTTACTGGCGATACGGTAAACCAAAAAAGTGGTTAAACCAGCGCCCACAAAAGCACCAAAAGCCAATATATAATATCCAATCCAGGCCGCTAAAGAGGTGAAAAGAAAAGTCTCAAAGGCAATAATCAGTACCGCAAAAAGGGACGCTCCAGAAGAAATCCCGATCAACCCTGGCTCTGCCAATGGGTTGCGGAATATACCCTGGATCGCAGCACCCGATATACCAAGTGCTGCACCCACCAAAAGTCCGAGCAAAAGACGCGGCATACGAATCTCAAAAAGAACATCTCCTTGCATATTGTGCACAGCTTCGGCACTCCCAAAGTGCAATTTTTGCATCAACATCGTTAAGATATCAGCGGACGGAATATGGTAGGCCCCCATCCCCAAGGCAACAATACTTACAACACCCAATACCAGGCCCAAAGCCAATAGGATAAATTTCTGTTTCTTTTGCACCGGCTTTATTTTGAATCCATCACTTTTCCAAATCCACGGTGCAATTCTAAGATTGCGTCTGGCAGCCGGTTACTGAAATTTACCAGTAGTGAGGCATTCATCACCAAGATACGGCCGTTTTTACCCGCATTCGTAATACGCATGCCCGGCAATTTGAGGATAGCATCCTCACCGCCAAGACTACTCGCGCCAAAATCAAATAGCAACACAATATCTGGATTGGCCTGCACCAGCGCTTCCGTCGTATAGGGTTTGAAATCCGAAAATTCCTGGACCGCATTTTTACCACCAGCCAGATTAATCATCGCATCCAAGCTACTGCCCTTACCTGCCACACTCATGGTACCTGTACCACGGGCATATAAAAACAATACTTTGGGTGCTGCTTTACCCTGATTTTCCTTCTTTACTAATTCCATAGTATGATCCAAGCTTACTTTCGTGCGGGAAACCAGATTTTTACCGGCAGCAGATTCACCGACGGCATCTGCGACCTCCTGGATGTAACGAAGTGCACCCGGAACAGAATAGTTTGGTTTAATGGAGACAAACTTCACACCAGCCGCACGAATCTGCTGAATGACCGATTTGGATACGTCGCCTTCATTCGCAATAACAATGCTTGGTTTAAAAGATAACAGACCTTCGGCCGATACCGACCGATTCTTGCTTACCCTCGGCAAGGCTGCAGCCGCTTTGGGCGATATACTTGTCACATCGGTAGCGACCATGCGCTCGCCCACTCCCAGTCCGTATATCGTTTCGGTCAACGAACTGTTTAACGTAATGATTCTCTGCTGTGCCGTCGCCCATCCACCGATTTGCATCACAAAACACAGTATAACAACATAAAATCTACTCATCGTAATTCTTTATCTCCATGATGGCGATAGCGGATTTCCAGGAATGGTTTTCGCATCTCGCCGTTCAACTTGAGTACAAAAAAAATCAATAATCAGTCTAAATACAAATTATATCGAATCTTTTAGAATAGCACACCACAACGTAAAAAAGACTATAAAACACTACTAAACAACAATATACATCTTAAAATAAACTACTTTTCAGTCCACAAAAAACGGATTAAATAGAATTTATGACATTTTGCATAGAGAAAAATTCACACGGATTACCGTTTTTTGTAACATTATTTAGAATTAGTAAAAATAAAAATAGTGTTTAGAAGCATCTCATCTATTCTAACAAGCACCCTGATCGCCTTATGTGCCTGCCAGGTTTATACCCTGCAAGCACAGGAAAAATGGAAAATCTCCGGTGTATTGAAAAACGAATCCAATAAAGGCGTAGCCAATGCGACCGTATATCTTTATCCGGACAAATATGCTTTTAAAACAGATACCGCAGGGAGATTTCAATTCACCCAGCTCTATGCGGGGCGCTACGAATTACAGGTACAGGCCATGGGTTATCAGCAGTACCGCCAAGTTATCGATTTGGAAGACAAAAATCAGCAGCTCAACATTGTGTTAAAAGCTGAAGAAAGGCAGATGGATGTAGTTGATGTGCAGGGTAAAGTGCAGGCTGTAGACAATCTCGTTAAGGCCGAAAATGCAGCTATGCCCGTAAAAGTCATCACCAAACGTGAAATTGAGCTTATGGGCAGCCGCCGTCTGGATGAAGTTTTAAAAGAACAGACGGGTATCGCCATCGTCAACGATATTGCCGGAGGCTCCAGAGCCGTCGGTGTACAGATCCAGGGATTCAGCAGCAACTACGTGATGGTCCTTGTAGACGGGCAACCTATGCTGGGACGCAACAGTGGCAACTTTGACCTATCCCGTATCTCGGTGACCAACATCGAACGTATCGAAATTATCAAAGGCGCATCCTCCTGCTTATACGGCAGTGACGCATTGGGTGGTGCGATCAATATCATTACTCGCCATGGTGCAATCACACCACAGGCACAGGCATCGCTTCTTTATGGCAGTCTCAATACCGTTGATGCAACGCTGGAAGCAGAAACACCTTTTGCTAATCAACGCGGGAGTGCCGTGTTTTCGGGCAATTACTACCGCACGGATGGTTTTAATACCGACAAGCACTATCTGGACTCCAAGAGCACCACATTTCCACCCTATACCAACTATAGTTTCCAGGGGCGAGTGCGTTATCGTACAAGCAAAAATGGCACTTTGGGCGTTACAGGGCGTTATGCAGCCCGAGAATCTGAAATGATCAATGCATGGTCCGAATCGGCCGCACTACAGGATAAACAAAAAGATCAGGACATCAACATTTCGGCGAGTTACGACCATAATTTCGAGTCGGGACTGCGCAGTATGACGCGTTACTATTTCTCGCGTTTCCACTCCCAGATTGCCGCACAATGGTTGCAACAAGGTATTGTTGCCAGTGCCGAGCAATTCGGTCAGAATGTACACCGCATTGAACAGCAATTTGCGTATAGCCCCGCACAACAGGTCAAACTTACCGGTGGTATAGGCGGCAGTCTTGAACTGATGGACAACCAGGATCTGGATGCCAAACGCTCATTGAACAGCGCATTCGCCTATTTGCAGACCGAATGGAAACCTGTAGACCGCTTATTGACGACGCTGGGTCTACGCTACGATCAGACCAATGTCTACAACGGCCATCTGAGTCCAAGTTTAGGCCTGCAGTATCATCTCAGCCCTAAGCTTTTGATCAAAGGTGGTATCGGAGCAGGATTTAAGGCACCCGACTATAAGATGCGCTATCAGGTCTTTTTCAATCCAGCAGCCAACTATTTGGTCGTGGGCTCAGAGCGCGTAGCCGATGTGATTGCAGCCATGGATCAAGCCGGAGAACTGAGTTATAAAAACAGCTATATGCTCAATTTGGTGGCGGGTAACCTCAAAGCCGAAACCAGCATTTCAAACAATATTGGACTTACCTGGAGTCCGTCCAATAGATTTCAGGCCGATTTCTCGGTCTTCTACCATCGGATCAACAATCAGATCAACACAGTCAGTGTGGGTAACGGGACCAAAGTAGCACAGATCTATAGCTACCGGAACCTGCCCAAAGCCATGAATAAAGGTTTTGAAGTTTCATTGACCTATCAGGCGACCAAAGATCTGCAATTGTCGATGGGCTATCAATACCTGATTGCCAAAGACCTGAGTGTTTTGGATAGTATTGCCAAGGGAAGTTATCCCTATAACCAGATCAACGATCCCGCTACAGGCGAATATCGCCAGAGCAAAAAATCGGATTATTGGGGTATTGAAGACCGTTCGAGACACATGTTCAACGCAAAAGCCCAATACGAATATAAACCCTGGGGCGTCAATGTCAATGCGCGTGTCAATTTCAGAAGTGCCACACCTTTTCAGGAATACAATGGCAACCAGTTTATCGACAAATATGACATCTTTATCCCCTATCATACACTGGTGAATATGACGGTAGAAAAGAGTCTGATGAACCGCAGATTGACACTGCGTCTGATCGGTGACAATCTATTCAATTTTACAAGCCGTTATTTACTTGGGCAACCTGGACGCGTTATTATGGGCGGCGTGAGCTACCGTTGGATAAAAGAATAATAAGGACTAATGAACAAGAATTTAGCACACAAAGTACAAGATAAAAGATGAGAACGATTCGCATGATTATTGGAGAATGTAGCATCTGGCTTTCCTTTCACAAGATTGGCCGTTGTATTTTTTCAGCACTATTGCTATTGACAGTGGTATCCTGTGGGAAAGACAAAGACTATACGATCGGATTAGAAGATGGCAAAAGTACCTTGATCAAAGATCTTGCTGGCGATACCGATGCAGCCATGGGTGAAGGTACTGAAGGAAAAGAGCAAAGACCATTTTTTATATTTCTTTTTCGTTTTAAAGACCAAAAGCAAATATGGGTTAAAACCAAAGCCGATTCTGCGCAGTGGCTTAAAACAAAAGATTGGGATATTGCCTTTACAGGTCCTTACAATTCGGAGATCTATGTGAATAATTCCCAGCATGAATACAATCCGGGATATGGCGGCCAGGCAAATAATACCGCTGTGGTTTTACTGCGACAAGCCTATCAGAGTGTCACTGTAGCCCCTTCGGATGAAGAGTTTAATAAAAGTGAAGTAAACAAAATTGGCTGGGCAGCAACAGATGGTTCGGATGGCTGGTTTCGTTATAGTTTGAGCACCCATATTATGCAGGCGCTCCCCAATCGTACCTATGCGATTCGCTTACCTAATGGCAAATATGCCAAATTACAGCTGATCAATGCCTATAAGGGAAACCCAGCAGCGGTAACCAACCTCAATTGGCCTGCCCCATACTATACATTTAGATATTATGTACAGCAGGATGGCAGCAAAGATTTAAATACAAACACATTATAATAAGGAAAAATTACACAATTAAATTAAAGATGAATAGATTATTTACAACAGCAGCACTACTATGTGCATTGAGTTTAGGTTTTACTTCTTGTAGCAAGGACGAGGCAGTGGTAGAGGAGCCAACGGAGCAACCAGAAGAAAAGCCTGAGGACCCAAAACTTAGTGATGAGACAGCTGTTTCATCAACTGCAACAATCGCAGTTCCTTCTGGCGTAAAGACTTTTTATGATTTTAAAACAAATACTGTTCAGGAAGAAACTAAGAGTATGATCAATCTTTCGGGGATGTATGGTTCAACTTTACAAAACACTTCATCAGATAATTATAAAATGGGCTATTTTGATCAGGCAAACACGAGTATTGAAAAGCTGACACTAACATCGGTATTAGCAGCCAACATCACTTTGACTGACAAACTCGGCATTGATGCGTCAAGTGCCGGAGCACCAGTGACAGGCCCAACATGGATTATCTATGATTTTGCAAACAATCATGCTGTCTACCCTACTGCCAATCGGTACATCGTAATGTACAAAGGTGAGAAATTGAATAACGAAGCAGATGAGCTTTATGTAATTCAAGCAGGCGGCATTACTGCAGCTAATGGAAATGCAACCTATAACATCAATTTTAAAAAGTTTGTTAAACAGTAGTAAACTGAAATATAAGTTTGAGAAGGTCTATTGAGAAGGCCTAAAGAAACATACTAGCAAATCAGCTGGTTAAAATTCCAGCTGCTTTTGTTAACCAAAAATCAAAAACCGAAAAAAATATATTAAATACCAATTTTCATACACACTTTATCAGCAAAAGATTTTATCTTTACTATTATTTAGAATCAATTTAAATAAAAATAACATACTAACAACCCTACTACATGTATAGAAAAGGGACAAAGTATCGACTAACACAAAAAACTAGTAACAATGAAAATAAAGAAACGCAGCAACCTATTAAAATTCATACCGGTATTGGCATTTTTAATTGTGTTGGGGGCCTGTAGCAAAAGCGAGCCCACAGTAGTAGAGCCTGAACCAGATCCTGTTGCACCAGAAGCTATGTTTAACCGCTTGATTACGGTTAAGAACTTTGGCGAAGACTTACCTGCTGGGAGTGCACCAACCACGGCGCAATCACCAATATATTACAGCCTGGAACAGAACAAAGCTGTGACACCGGATTATAAACTAACCGCACGATGGGACATCTCTTGCTCAGAAATATACCGCAGTTTTATCAATTGCAACAATACAGCAAATGGATTTGGTAAAGGTGGCCCAGGGAAAGGCGGTATACTCATTGTGAAGAAAAAATTTGAAGATGTAATCGATATCCCTTCAGACGCCGAGTTTCGCAAAGGTGAAAAAGCATATGGTACAGATGATTCAGGAGCATTTGGTGAAGGTCTAGGTTGGTATTTATATGATTTTGATGGCGTAATCAAAGGTGGTGGAGCCGAAAACAAAAAACACGTTTGCTATCCTATCGAAAACAATACATTGATCGTCCGTACAGCCCAGGGGAATTATGCCAAGATCAAGATACAAAGTATCTATAAAGACCTCTTGGATCCAAAAGATTGGTTTAAAGATTCACCAACACCCTACTTTTCTTTCCAATATGTACTTGCCAAAGCTGGCAGTACCAAATTTACAATCACTAACTAAAAAAATAAGCATAGCTTACTTATTAGACACTAAACTAACATGAAAAGAATATACAGCATTTTAAGCTTCCTTTTTGTAGGATTGCTGCTAACCCGCTGCACCAAAACGGAAGAACTAGCCTTACTTCCAGCAGATAAAATACTGGAATACAAAGTCACCAATCTTCCAAATGACGAAGTTATTTATGGAGCCATCGACAATGAGGCCAATACCATTACGGTTTATGTCCCCTACTACTACGGTCTATTGGTGATAGATCCGAACATTAAACTCTCCAATGGAGCCAGTATAGCCGAAGAAATTTTGCCTGTTAAAACAGATGAAAAGAACCAGACGTATACTGTAAAGTCCGCTACAGGTACCACAAGAACCTATAGCTTAAAGATTGAATTACAAAGTACACCATCTTTTGAAGCGACTTTTGCATCGACATCTTCTATTTCGCTTACAAAAGGCCCTGGAGGTGCTTTTCCAGCCATTAATGGAACCTTTATGCATACCAATCCTTCATTGGTGAGTATTGCATTGATTAATCAAGAAACCAAGGAGCGATTTAAGATGGCTACGCCCAATAGCTTGAAAGTTTCGGTGATTGGATACCAATTAAGCTATACGGGTACCGAACGGGAAAACCGCATTCCATCCGATATTAAAGCAGGCACTTATGATGTAGAGGTGACCAACATCAACCATACCATTACATTAGCCAATCCGCTCAAAATTACATATCGTCAACCGGATGTAATTGTTAGCTTATCGGGTCTAAATTTGGCAAAAAATAAAGACTGGACCATTAAAGCCAACTTAGATAAAGTGATTTTAGATCCGACAGCTGTTATTATGACACTCAATGGAAAGGATTATCCATTGACCATTAAATCTTATAACCGTACCGAAATGACGGTTTCCTTACCAACAAATCTTCCAATCGGAACCTTTGATAACTTACAGATCAAATTCCAATTTAAAGACTGGGCCGATGTTGTAAAGACACAGTTGTCTCCAAGTACAATAACGGAATCATAAACAAGCATCCACAGTATGCCATGGTGGCATCAAAATTAAATAAATTAAAACAAGAGGAGATCTCAACATGAACTCAAACATCAAAACTATCTTAAAATCAGCGATGGCCGTGACTGTGCTATCGGCAGCAGTATGGGCAGCAGCCCCAACGACAGAATCAGCAACAGCTCCTTTAGCGCTGAACCAAGCTAAGGCAAATAGTAACTACACTGTTGTAGGTCAATGGTGGAGCCCAGCAGCTGCAGCAACTTGGCCTGCAGTATATGTCGACCTTGCTACAGGTGCACAAAGCTTAAGTAGCTCTGGCCAAGTTGCATTCTTTAGCCATGTAAATGGTTCGATCAAGGCTAATGGATCTTATTCGATCAGAACGGTAGCAAAAGACATCGCTTCCGTTACAGCATCAGATTGGGCAACAGCGACTCCAGTATCATCACAGGGTAGTGGCGAATGGTATGAATATGATTTAGATAGCCATGCAAACCAAGCAATCCAACCTTTGACAGTGTTGGTCGGAAATTCTTCCGGAGCTTCGTATGCTGTTAAGTTAATTAATTTTACAAATGTTGGCCAACAAGTAGTGGCAGGTCAATTACAAGTAAAAGCAGATACCAATATCGAAGTTAAGGCATTATAGTCCTTCCTATTTAATGAATGAAAGATTCCGCAACCTGGTGGATGGGTTGCGGATCTTTATAACCTAATCATCATCCGCATAACGATTTTTTAACCAAAAAAAATTATGCAACACTCATTTTTGAAAAAACAAATACATATCATTCAATTCCTAGCTATTTTTATGCTAGCATTAACATGCTGGTCCTGTAAAACCGAATACCCCAGCCTACCCTACAACGACATCGAATCCTTTAGCATTCAGGATGCTGATGGCAAAACCTTGTCAGCCAGTATTGTGAATGACCAGATTATCTTATATTGGCCACCCTTGGTGGAGCAGCCCGAAAGCATTACGCCCACTATTAAAATTTCGGAATTAGCGACAATTACTCCTGCATCTGGGACAGCAATACAGTTACAATTCGACAAACCAATTACCTATACTGTGCGGGCACAAGATGGTTCCAGCAAAAATTATACATTGGTATTCCAGTACAACCAGCCGCTGGTACAGGCAGAAATGAATCTGCTTGAAGGCAAATATTACCTTAGTTACCCAAAAAACGAGGATTTGGTAGTACGAGGAGAAAATATTTTGCCAGACGAGGCGCAAACCAAGGGCTATCTGGTCGATAAGGATGGAAAAGAGACCTTACTTTCTTTTTCTCAACCTCCAACATCTTTTATTGCACAATTTAATACTCCAGAAGATCTCAAACCAGGCAAATACCACATCAAACTGATCTCCGGACGTTACACGAAACTCACCGATGTTTTTGAGGTATTCTTACCAACATTATACAATGTCATAAAATGGCAGGATTATACTGGCAAAAAGGGCGGCGACCTGGTGCTGAACATAAACAGTAAAGAGACTTATGAACTTTATTTCAAGGCAGATTTTGACCATTTTATAGCGATTGATAACCTCAATAACGAATATACTATCAACAATGTAATCTTTGATGCTGCAACGATGACGATAAAGCTATCCATTCCCGTATCTGTACAGGGAAACGCAATTAAATCCTTGAAGATGATGGATAAAAACGGGAACTTATTATCAGAAGGTAATTTTAACATCTCTTTAAATTAATTAACACCTTGCCTAAGATATTTTTGACCGCATATTTTCGCTATCGTACAAAACCTTTAATCACAGCATGTTTCGCGGCACTAGCAGTATGCAGTTGCAGCAAGAGCGCTTCTGTCCCAGGAGAGCCTACAGCTCCTACTTTGCCTGAAGAAACCTTACGCCAACAATATAGTAAATCGGTAACGCAATGGCCAGCTGCCGCTTGGTACAACAATATTAAGGTACGTGAACTGGCCGCTTTACCCGAAAACCCATCGAAAGATAAGGCCGAGCTAATAGCACTTGGCAAAGCCTTATTTTTCGACCCCCGCACCGGTAATGGCATGAAAACTTGCGCTTCATGTCATAATCCGGACACCTACTGGATCGACCAAAAAACAACGGCAGATGGTATCGCACTGCATCACCGCAATACACCTTCCATGGAAAATGTCTGGTACCTGGAAGGCAAACTCTTCCACGATGGCCGCGCAATGACTTATCGAGAGCAGATTGCTGAAGCCATCAACTCCCCCATCGAAATGGGCGGAAATACGACTGCTTTACCCGCTAAGCTGCAAGCTATACCAGGCTACCTTCGTTTATATGAGGCGGCTTACTCGAGCCAGACGATGAGCGTCGAAGGATTGCTAGATGCCATAGCAGCGTATTCAAGATCAATTAGCAGTGGTGAAATAGCCTTTGACCGTTTTATCAAAGGAGATTACCAGGCATTAAACGACGCACAGCTTGAAGGCCTCCATCTGTTTCGGACCAAAGGGAAATGCATCAACTGCCATAATGGTGCCTTCTTTACCGATCTCGATTTTCATAACCTGGGCTATGCTGTTACCAGCAAAGGTGCCTTGGACAATGGTCGCTTTGAGGCAACAGGACTGGAAACAGACAAAGGTAAATTTCGCACGCCGGGTCTGCGCAATGTGATCCATACTGCACCCTACCTGCACAATGGTAGTATTTCGAGCTTAGGTGAACTGATCAACCTGCTGAGTCAGGGCATGCCCCAAAAGACAGGACAACAGATCAATGGGACCTTATCGCCGCATATTCAAAATGTCCGATTAAGCAGTAAAGAACAGGAAAATATCTTGGCTTTTTTGGAGAGTTTATCCAGTGTGCCAAGCAAAACAGAACGACCTGTATTGCCCTAAAATAAAAAATCCCAAAGGGGATACCTTTGGGACATTTTGAGTACTCCACAGTAGCGGAGGCATCAAAAATTAAATAAATTGGCACAAAATTAGGCTTTTATATTAAATAAAAAAGTAAAAAAGTATTAAATTTCAGATAATTATCCATTTTGTAGCGAATCAACTACAAGAATAAGGAACAAAATGCGCATTATATAATGAGTCGAATCCGCCAAATAGTTGGTCTATTAGTTACAATAACTGCTATAATAGCTTGTCAGAACGGCAGTAAAACAACAACTCTGCCCGATGAATTTATTAGTCCAAAAACAGGAACAAAAAAAGAAATGACTCTCGACTCAATCTACCTGTATGCCAAACAGCTATATCGCTGGCAGGAATCTCTCCCTTCATATACTACTTTTGATCCGCGGACGAAATATGCACAGATAGACCCCGAACAAACGGCTTATGAGCGGGCACTTTTTGCCCTCAGCCAATACGCTTTGAACAAGAAAGATAGACCTTACGAATTGTCGACCATCCCCAATAAACCCAAATATTCATATTTGGAGCGTCGTCGTAACGACAAGAAAAGTAGTGGTCACATGGCCAGCATAGAAACACCCTACAGGTACGCTACACACCTGTCCTACTGGTCTGTGGGAAACAAACGGATTGCTTATGTTTACATTCCCTCCTTTCCCCAGCTCCAGACAGTGAAGGCCGAATTGGATCAACTTGCAGCCGAACTGGCTCAAAAGCAAGTTACACATCTCATCCTCGATCTACGTCATAACGGTGGCGGTTATGTGGAGACCGCAGAATATTTAGCCAACCTCATTAGTCCAGCCAAACTGGATAAAAAAGTTATGTTCAGCGAGCAATTTCATCCGAATGTACAGCAAGGCAAAGCAAAACTACTCCTTAAACAACCCTATCTGGATGCCAATGGCAAAGTGGTCCAATACAAAGGACACCCTGCCACCCTCGCCGATGTGGATTATAGTGAAAAAGCCAATACGCATTACTTTATCAAAAAGGGACATTTCAATTCACTACAGCAGCTGTCATGCATTGTATCAGAACGCACGGCTTCGGCAAGTGAATTACTGATCAGCAGCTTCAAACCTTATATTCCGATACGCCTCATCGGTCAGCGGACATTTGGCAAACCCGTAGGTTTTTTTTCAGTCCACATTGGAGATTTCGATGTATACCTGGCCTCATTTCTCATACGGAATGCCAATGGCTGGTGTGATTATTTTGGTGGCATACCCGTCGACCTGGCCTTGGCTCCGGTAGAAACCTCCCGCCATCCCGGGGATCCAAAAGAAGCCTGGCTTGCAGCAGCGCTAAAAGACATTACAAAAGACGAAAATCTCACAGCAATTTCGTCGGTTACTTATTTTTCGATGCCAGCAGACGAAAATTTGCTACTTAAAACAAATTTTAGGTTAAAGTAAGAAATTTATTGCAACTGGATTTTGTCATAATTATGTTTAAATTAAAACCATTTTTCATAGATGATAAAGCAGAAAACAGCATAAATTTGTGGAAATAAATACGAATCTTTGTATAGAATCGTTATAAATAAAAATAAGAACATGTTAAGTCAACATATCAAAGAGCAAACGCACGCAGCTCACCAAAACGTAGAAGGAACGATCGTGCGCCAATTGAAAAATATTCGTTCAGAAGCAGATTACGCAGAAGTATTGAAAGGCTTTTATGCTTATTTCCGCGCCGTAGAAGATAGTATCGCTCCTTTTGTTACCGCAGAAGTATTGCCAGATTTGGCCGAACGCCGCAACTCATCTTACATCAAAAGCGATATCGAAGCTTTAGGTGGAAACGTAGATAACCTGCCAGAAGCAAATGCTCCAGCTGTAGCAAATGTACAGGAAGCACTTGCATCATTATATGTCCTAGAAGGTTCAATCATGGGTGGTCCGTATATCGTGCAGATGCTCAACAAATATGGCGTTACCAAAGGAACTTCTTTTTTTGAAGGTTATGGCGAAAATAGCCGTGACATGTGGGCTGGATTTACAGCGGTATTGAACAAATATTCCGAAGATCCGGCAACTTATGATCGCGCAGTAGAGATTGCTAACCAAACTTTTTATAACTTTGGCGAAGTATTCACTCCTATTGCCAGTGCAAACTAAAATTGGAGTGTTCGTGTTTAATCCCATAAATGGAGCAAAAAGACAACAAATCTAAATGGCTTAAGCGTGCCGGAATTGGAGCATTTCTCTTCTTTCTGGCCAAAGGACTCGTATGGCTCGCTGTATTCTTTTTCGCAGCGAAGTCCTGCAGCATATCTATTTAACACAACGTATGAAGCATTCATCTGACGCGCAAAAAATGCGTCAGATGAATGCTTCTATCCAATCAGACTTTTTTCAATCCAATCCGCTTTTTTAGCCCAGACTAGTCTGTTTTTTTACCTTGAGCGCCAATGTATTCGGGTTGTGTTCGTATTGTGTTCGGACCACCTTCGGAGCTCGACAATCTGGTAACCACTATTGACCAAATTCCGACCAGGTAATTCCTGTTCAGGGTCTGTACGATAGCTGTTCAGCAGCTGTACAATATCTGTATCGCATCCGAATAAGGTACGAAGCAGGTACGAATCTGCTCCACACCTCCTGCCCTATTACCTTATACTTTTGTAAGCACTGTCCGATACAGCTCTATACCCTCATGGCTGATCACCTGACAAGCTATTTCTTCGCTACTGATCGAGAAAGAGAAAAACCCGTATTGATCTTTCGCAAAACGACTATACGGCAGATTGGTTTTTACAGGCGTTACCTCTGATCCTGCCCCGGAGATAAACTGATGAAACTTCTTGCCTTCCACTTTTAAGTGCTGCAGCGAATGTTCATGTCCTGAAAGGTAAATATCTACTCCCCGCTTTTCAAAGATAGACTCCAAGACTTTTCGAACCGCCAGGGTGTCGTAATTCGTCGTCCGCGGCCCCGCCGTATACAGGGGATGATGACCGACGACAATTTTCCAATGGGCATCCGAATTTTCCAGTAGCTGATCTAGCCAGGCCAGCTGTTTCTCGGGTTGCTGTCCCGCAACATGTGGCCCATACTCGCTGTTACTGTAAAATTCAGGAATCATCGGATTAGTATCGATAAAGGCCATCAGTACGTTTTTTCCATCCTTAAGTGCAAATGTCTTGCTGTAATAACGCGCAGGCATCTTCCAACGTCTGCTGATCGTACTATAACGTACCTGTGCATCGGGATCTGATTTATAATCGTGGTTTCCCAAAATGGGATACCAGTCCCATTGCAGCGAAAATGCGGTATAGATATTTTCAAACGAATAATGCCAAAGGGGATCATGTTCACTGACCACCCCGGAAGGGTAAAAATTATCACCGGTAGAAATGATAAAGTCATTGGGATGCTGATCGGCCCATTGGCCCATCTGCCCCGCTACAGCCAACTGATGGTCGGCACCATTGCGACCCCAGTCGCCTACAGCCATAAAATGGAGATCATAGGCATCTTTGGGTTTCAAAAGCTGTTGTATATCTTCGCTTTCAAGTTGCGTAGGTTTTGTCAGACCGAAACTACTGAGCGTAATTCCCCCCAGGCCGGCTGTAATCGCCGTGCCCAGGGAATTTTTCATAAAAGTTCTGCGTTTCATCAATAGATTTTAATAACCAGGATTCTGTTGCCAGTGGGTGTTTACGTTTAATACAGTTGTTGGTACAGGGAAAATACGACGGAACTTCTCGCTCATGCCGGCAGGATACAGCGATCGGAACCCCCAGTTATCTTCAAATTTTCCGTAACGGATCAGGTCATTTCTACGCCAGGATTCATCAGCAAACTCACGTGCCCGCTCATCCAACACATCCTGCAGACTTGGGGCAGCCGTGAGCACAGGTGCATTAACATAGGCTCGGATCTGATTAACCAAAGATTGTGCGGTCTGACCATTGGTCGCGGTAGCCCCACGGAGTATAGCCTCCGCTTTCATCAACAGGATATCGGCATAGCGAAATACAGGTACATCATTGCTCTGATTACGCTGATTGGCTGATGTAACGGCTACGTCCATATAAAACTTAATGGATCTGTACCCCATTGAGCGTCCCTTTTGGTCGTTACCTACATTCAGCGTGGCCGCACCATCCGAACGCAAAGTAATTTCTTTAGTGGTCTCCAGTTGCCAATCAAACTGCGCATCTGCATCCGCAGCATTATAATCCTGATCTATGCCGCGTTTGGAAGTTCTGATCAGAAAAGGACGAGTCTTATCTTCTGTATAATTTGACCAATAATATTGCTTACCGCCGATGTATGAGGCATTTCTTTCGTCGCCTGCCAGATTAAATTTCTCCAAATAGCTTGGTAATACACGAAAAGTCCCCCCAACACTTTGAGGCAATGTTGCAAACTGATTTTGGGCACTTCGATGTATCCAGAAGCGCGAATAAGTCATACCCTGCTGTTTTTCACGATCATAGGGTATGGCAAATATAAAATCCTTTACCTGATAACCATTATCGGGGCGAAACTTGGCCATAAACTTGTGGCTTGTCAGGTTAAACTGTCCTGAGGAAATAATCTGGTCGCACATCGCAACCACATCATTTAACTTTTCATTTTGTGCACTTGGATTGTAATTGGCTACGTCCGTAGCCGTATAAACAGCCCAGTTGAGATACAACTTAGCCAGCAATGCTTCGGCCATATATTTCGTCGCTTTTCCATAGGTTGCTACAGAAACTGTGGTCGGTAACAAATCCTTCACCGCAAGCAATTCGGCCTCAATAAAACGGCAAATTTCAGCACGGCTTGAACGTGCGGGGACAGCATCAACAGGCCCTGTGATCAACGGTGCGGCGCCAAAATTATCCATCAGTATAAAATAATAATAAGCACGGATTGCGCGGGCAGGTGCCGTCAACTTTTCTTTATCTTCCCCGAATAATGCGATGGCATTATTGGCTAAGGTGATTCCAGTGGAAGCATCGTTCCAGATACTTGGCAAGAGGCCATTGTCTGCGTTCCAATTGTGCAGATGGAATTCGCGGTATCGACCGCCATCAAACCAGTCTGTTCCCATGGAAACACTCACTGATTCATCTGCCGAGAGTGTTTGCACCATCCAATGATCGCGCCCCATTGCGCCTCGATAAGCGGCATATACATCGGCAAGAATCGCCTCGGCCGCACGTTCCGAATCCGGAAATTCCGTCAGCTGTGATTTTATATCAACATCCAGATCGGTACAAGATCCCAGCGAAAAACTCAATGCTGATAAGGTTAATAAACGAATTAATAGTGTTGGTTTCATATAAATTATTTCTTGTTCTATAGGCCATGTGGCATGCTCCATTTATGTCAACAGGATTGTTTCGATAAAAAGTTTTCCATCCCACAGGTCTGTCTTATAAATTAAAGTTAAGGCCAAACATAAACGTTCGCGTCCGTGGGTAGGTCTGGCGGTTATCAATTCCCGGAGTCAGGCCACCCAAGCCCACCTCGGGATCAATACCTTTATATTTCGTCAGCACAAATACGTTGTTCATCGTTGCATATACTCTTAGGTTTTTAATCGGTATATTTTTCATCGGTATCGTATAGGCCAACGTAACATAAGCCAAACGCAGATAGCTCCCATTCTCCAGGTAACGATCCGATAGGTAATGTGCATTGATATCCGTTATGCGCTCGGTTTCCACAACGCTGGCAAGCACGTTTTTCTGCCCAGCATTACCAACAACGTTTGAATGGCGCGCACGTGTAGCGTTCATAATTTTCTGTCCAAAAGCACCTTGGAACATTCCGTTTAAAGAAAAATTCTTATACGAAAAGCTATTGTTCCAACCCAGTGTCAACTTGGGCTGTGGACTTCCCGTCACAGCCTGATCTTTCTTCTGTGGCGTTGTGGTTGTTTCGCCGGTACGCTCGCCCGTTTTCTCATCTCGGGTATAGAATACCGACACTCCTTCATCGTTGTAGCCTGCCCATTCCCAGGTATAAAACTGACCTATAGGTGCTCCCGGTGTCAGCCTCTGCTGAAATACATTGGTCTGCCCAGCGCCACCGAGATCCGACAATTCGATATAATCCTGCGTAAACTGCTCGTTGGCAATGCTCACCACCTTATTGGTGTTGTGTGATAGCACCAATCCGGTATTCCATTTGAAATCCTCTTTATCAATGGCCTTTGCATTCAGACTCAGTTCAATCCCCTTATTCTCTATTTCACCAACATTCGCAGTCAGCGTTGGATAAATATATTTCGATTTGCTTACCTGATAATCATAAATCAGGTCACTCGTTTTCTTTTTATAGACCTCCAAAGACCCTGTCAGGCGATTTTTTAGAAATCCGAAATCCAGGCCTAGATTAATCATACTGGTTGTTTCCCATTTGAGGTTCGGATTGCTATTGCGCAGCACCATCAAAGTACGTAATGGGCTTACCTGACCATCGGCACTTACATAATCGAAAAACTTGGATGAGGCGCCACGTACAGACTGCGCGGTAAATGCGTCAAAGCCCAATGAGTTGCCACTCACCCCGAAACCTGCACGCAGCTTTAAGTCATCAAAAATTCCGGTTTCACGGATGAATGATTCCTCCGAAAGGCGCCACGCCGCAGACACCGAAGGGAATGTTGCCCAACGATTGTTGCTTCCGAAAGCCGAGGAACCGTCGCGTCTTACCGTTGCCTGTAGGAGATACTTGTTATTGTAGGCATAATTCACACGGCCATAAACAGATATCATACGCAAAGTGGAAAGATAATAGTTCCCAAAGCCCAACAAATCAACTACATTGGCCATACCCGGATTATAATAACTCAAATCGTCACTGTAATAATCGGAAGTCGTCAATTGAAAGCCATCGTTATTGTTGTTCTCCTCCCATGAATAACCTGCCAGTGCAGCTACCTTATGTTTTCCGGCGAATGTCTTTTCATAACTCAGGTTCATTTCCATCACTTTCCGTTCATCTTCTACCGCGGCACGGATAGATTTGCCATTCTGACCACGTGCTGCCATCGAAAACATCGAGTAGTACTGTGCATTGTTAAACTGCCTGTTTTGCAGCGAAAGATCAATAGTATAGGTTAACCCGGGCAAGATCTCATAGCCCAGTTTTGCATGCGCCTGGAGCACCTTAGTTTTAGAAAAATTTGTATTCTCTTCAATTAAGGAAAGTGGATTGGCATATTGCGAACGATCGGGTTTTTCAAACCAGGCACCATCGGTATTTCGTAATGGCGATACAGGTAGGTAATAATACATCGCATCATACACGCTGAGTCCCTGATCCAAAGCGAGCACATCATTCTGCTTGGTGATACTTGCGTTGATATTGAAAGAAGCCGTCAGCCGGTCATTCAGCGCCTTGGTCTGCAAAAACGCTCGAGCAATCTGCCGCCCCATATCAGTCCCTTTGATAACCCCATTGTTTTTGATGGTATTGAGACTGATGCTATACTGTGTTTTTTCTGCTCCTCCAAGAATGGATATATTATGGTTGTTTGATATCCCTGTCCGCTCCACAGCTCTTTGCCAATCGGTATCTGCTCCCAAGTCGTCCGTTGGTTCCATCGAAAATCCATTATCATTGACATAAGACCGGTATTGCGCCGCATTCATCATCTCATAGTGCTTAGCCACTTTGTCGATCGCCAGATAGCCGTTGTAATTGATATTGGTCTGCCCTGATTTCCCACGCTTCGTTGTAACGATAATAACGCCATTGGCCGCTTTTGAACCATAAATTGCGGTCGCTGAGGCATCACGAAGCACGTCAATTGAGGCAATATCATCGGGCGCTACCAAAGCCAGCGATGCGCCCGGAACCCCATCGATCACATAGTAGGGTTCCATCGCTTCTCCACTACGTAACGTTGACGCTCCCCGGAGACTAACCGAAGGCGTCGCATTGGGATTACTGTTGTTGCTCGAAATCGTCAGGCCGGCAACTTTCCCCTGCAGCATCTGTGCTGGCGAAGTAAATACGCCGACGTTCGCATCTTCCGCTTTGATGGTGCTGATGGAGCTCGTCAGATCCTTTCTGGATACACGGCCATAACCAATGACGACCTCATCCAGTTTAACCGCACTCTGCTGAAGTTTCACACTCAACGACAAAGGCTTTCTTGCTTCAATAACATAACCCGATAATGTATCGGACTGAAATCCTACAGCCGAAAACACAAATCGATAGCCTGCATGTTCTACTAAATTCTGAAAATGGAATAGCCCCTGGCTATTCGTACTGGTGGTCACACTTGGACCTCCATTGACCTGAATAGCCTTAACACTGACTCCAGGGAGAAACTCGCCCTTTTCATTTTGTACAGCTCCTTTCACTTGTTGCTGCTGCGCATGTACATGGGTAAGTCCAGCGGAAAGCAACGCAAAAATAAGCAGGTTCTTTTTTTGTGGATTTTTCTTGTTGAGCATATCTGTTAGTTGTTTAGATGTTCAGTAATTGTATTTTCCTGTTTGTATAGCGTATAACTTCCATCCGCATTGGCGACAAAGCGCAATTCATTGATCAGGCAGATTGTTGTCAAGATATCCTTCAATGAATCGTGATGTACATCAATCTCACCTGTATAATGGATAGTGGCAATACCCTTGTCACCCAAATGGATCTGTTTTTTAAATGCAGTTTCTAACGCCTTTAGCACAGCAGGCATTGGTGTATTTTTCAGATTTAACAAATTCGGGGCAGACAGATCAGGCATGTTCAATGGCTGTTTTTTATTGACGGCTTCAATTCTTGTCGCACCCCGTGAATCAACTGTCAGCTTTTGGCCCGGGTCAGCTAAAAAAATCTGTTTGAAACCGTTTGTAAGCGAGGATACAAGCACTTTACCTGTATGTAATGCCACAGTCACAGCCTGACGCTTTAATTTGGTATTAATGGTAAAGGATGTACCAAGCGCCGTTGTTTTAGTCCCGCTGGCAAACACCGAAAATGGGCGTTTCGGATCCGATGCGACATCAAAGTAGGCTTTACCGTTAAGTTCAATATCACGGGCATTGGCAACAAAATTTTTCACATAGCGAATATGGCTTTGTGCGAACAACCGCACATGCGATCCATCGGGTAGATCCAGCGTTATACTATAGGGATTTTTATTTTCTATTGAAGTCCAGACTGTATCTTGATGCGCTATAACTGGTTTAGCAACGGACCGCTGAGCATCTGGCTGTACAACTGAATCTTTTGTCCACCAGGTAGCAAAATGGAAGGAAAAGAAAAAGAGAACTGCAGCTGCGGCACTGTATCGCAGTAGCTTTACCAACCGATACCGATGTAATGCCTTTCGATCCTGCGCTTTTTCCTGATTTTGAATGGCAGTCTGTATAAACGTTTTCATCGTTTCAGTAGGCACAGGCTCCTCCATTGCTGTGCTATCAAATTTCTCCCAATCTTCGTCCTTGAAAAGTTCGTTCACGAGGAAGGGCATTTTCCAGATCTTCTTTTTGATCTGATGCTGCTTTTTATCATGCTTCATACTCCTATTACGCAGGCCAGCACGACATCCCTTAGTTCTTAACAATTATTTAATAAAGGGCGCCGATACTTAACATAAAGGACTTATAGCATAATGGAATAGAGATGTTGTTTGAGTTGAAGAAGTGCTTTACTGATATGCTGTTCCACGGTTTTTGTGGAAATTGAAAACTGAGCGGCAATCTCTTTATGGGAAAGACATTCTTTACGGCTCAGTTCAAAGACCTTCCGACGCATCGTCGGCATATTCTGGATATCTTTTTCCATCATACGCAAAAGGTCTTTATTTTCAATTGCCCGGATCAGACTATCGGTAAAAGGTGTCACTGCTGTCTGCCCTTCATATTTGAAACGTGTAGCCTCCTTGCGCAGCAGATCGATCATGACTTGCCGCGCCATACCGAAAAGCTGCAACAGAATACTGAGCTGCTCGTCGAGCTTCTCCCTTTGGTTCCAGAGTTTGATAAAGGTCAGCTGCGTCACCTCCTCTGCAATATAATCCGATTGCGTACGCTTGAGTACAAAACCGTAAATCTGTCGATGGTACTTTTCGTATACGAGATTGAAACTTTTCTGATTGGAAGATTTGATAGGCTGAATGTGTTCCATTGCGCTGTCAAAAATAAAAGCACAAAGTTTCCTCAGTATTAAGTTAAGATCAATATTAAATTAAACAAATTGAATATATTACCTTTTCAATTAGCAGAATTCATTTCTAATTGTACAAATTTTATTATAAAACAAGCAGAAATCTCCCTATAATTGCAGTCGGGAATATTTCATTTCATAGTGAAATCCCCAATCAGACATGACCATAACCGGTAAAACGTTACGTTGTCAGCAACATGTCTTATCAATAATTATATGAAATAACGATACGATGAAAAGGAATATCTTTTTTATTTTAATATGCTTTGTGTTACTGGCTAACCTGGCCATCTGCCAAGAAAAAGACGTCGATTTTAGCAAAGCCTACATTGCCCAAAACGACGGCAAGACAACTGTTGAAATCAATGAAGCACAGGAACTCATCTATATTATCTTTGCGATAACTGACTTTGGTAAGGAAAATCCAAACATGACCAAGCAGAATACGGCGTATTTTGAAGAGGTCAAAGCGCATTTTACCCCATTTTCCAATCTGCCTATCGTAAAGAAATTTGACCAGCAACTGCGAGCGAATCTAACCAACTATTTCCTCTTAGCAGCCAATGTATATGGCTTTAAGTTCAAAAACGACCAATTAGTACCTACAAACATCTATATTTTTCCAGCGAGAGGAGTTGGAAATTATCAAGTGAAATCAAATCCTATCCCTGCTTATAAAAACGACCTGGAAGAATTCGCCAGAAAGAGCGGATACCGGGCATTCTACAAAGATCATCAAGGCTATTACGACAGCCTTCGTACAGCATATCAGGAGTATGCTTCCATTGCCGAGCAAAAAGAATGGTTAGAAAAGAAGTTCGATTATACAATCAATAGCTATCGTGTATTGACTTCCCCCCTGATTGCCGGAATGAATGCTACCCACACCTTCAAGTACAAAGGTTTCAAAGAAATTTTGCTTTTTTTACCCACCCTCCGCGAAGACGAATCCTGGAGCCCCAAATTCAAAAAAGCATTCAATACACGCATTATTTTTACGGAGATAGACCACAACTACGTAGGTCCATTGAGCGAAAAAAACAAAAAACAGATTTATACCATATTCAATAATAGAGACTTATGGGTAGATATAGAAAACAAAAGTACAGTTCATTATCCAAGTCCGGTAAAAGTATTTGATGAGTATTTAACCTGGGGACTTTTCATCTTATATTGTTACGATAAGTTTGGAGATGATCATGATCTTTTTGGCCAGATTGTTGAAAACGTCAACGATATGATGGTCAATAAAAAAGGATTTCCCAAAGCAGATGAATTTAACGCCGAATTGTTCCGCCTGTATAAAGACAATAACCCGAAAGATATTCAGAGCTTATACAAGCCACTGCTGGACTGGTGTGAGAAAGAAAATTAGCGTCATCCCGATAATATTTAGTAAATTAAGGCTGAGAAGGAAATAAGCCGCTAGAAATGTGAATGTATACGACCATAAGGAATCAGCATAGCATAAGGGGATGATCGTCGAAATATATTTAAACACAATACGTACGGAGAAACAATTATGAACATTAGATTTATCGGTTCTGGCAGTTATATTCCACCCCACAAAATAGCCAATGCAGACTTCGCCAACCATCTTTTTTTGGATGAAAATGGGCTGCCGTTCAAGGAGCCGGCTTCTGTCATTGAAAAATTTAAGGCAATCACCGGCATTGAGGAACGCCGCTACGCCGATCCTGACCAAGTGGCTTCAGACCTTGCTTTCCTAGCTGGTCAACGTGCCATTGAAGACGCCGGTATAGCTGCTGAAACATTGGACTATATTATTGTTGCACATAATTATGGCGATGTGCAATCTGGCAAAATCCAATCGGATACTGTACCCAGTTTAGCAAGCAGGGTGAAGAAAAAGCTCGGGATCAGCAATCCAAAATGTGTGGCTTATGATCTACTATTTGGCTGTCCTGGTTGGAACGAAGGCGTATTGCATGCCAACGCTTTCATAAAATCAGGTATGGCAAAGCGCTGTATGGTCATTGGCGCAGAGACGCTTTCCCGTGTTATAGATCCTTTTGACAGAGATTCGATGATCTATGCGGACGGCGCTGGCGCCGTAATCATCGAAGCCACTACGACAGAGCAAGGGCTCCTATCACATGAAAGTGCAACTTATGCGCTTGAGGAAGCGAACTACCTCAATTTTGGGAGCTCTTATCAACAAGAGCACAACCCCGATATACGGTATATTAAAATGAAAGGACGTAAAATCTATGAGTTTGCACTCAGCAAAGTCCCTTTAGCCATGCAGGCTTGCCTCCAAAAAGCGGATATCGATATCACGGCAATCAAAAAAATACTGATCCACCAGGCTAACGAGAAGATGGACGAAGCCATTCTGATGAGATTCTATGCACTATACGATACAGTACCCCCGCCCGATATTATGCCAATGACCATCCATACATTAGGAAATAGCAGTGTGGCAACCATTCCTACGCTCTATGATCTCATTGCCCGTGGTCAGTTAGACAATCAATCCCTGCAAGAAGGCGATGTCATCCTATTTGCATCTGTTGGCGCAGGTATGAATATCAATGCTTTTACTTATCGGGTTTAATGTAATTTTGCGACTACATCGTGTAGCTATTATGCTAACACAGAGCCTGCATAGGATTTATTTCATAAAAAATAACAAAACACTGTATATATCAATATTTTATACTTAAATTTGTATTATAATCGGCTCCGCCTTTGCTTATCTGAAATCGTCAAGTTATACTTAACACTCAGTTTTCGCATTTTCAGAAGCTTTTTTGTTAGCAAAACGGAGGTAAAGACCTTTTTCGACTTGAGTCAATCCAAGATCATTAAAATCAGATCCTATTTCTTGCAAAAAATCGATTAACTATTGTTCATATTCATTTATAACAATAGTGCAGTACAGATTACTTTAATATAATTTATAAAACAATGCAAGAAGGAACTATTAAATTCTTCAACCAAACAAAAGGTTTTGGTTTTATCACGCCTGCTGGTGGTGGAGACGACATTTTCGTACACGTATCTGGTTTAATCAACGAAGTACGCGAAAATGACAGTGTAACATTTGATGTAGAAAACGGTAAAAAAGGCGTTAATGCTGTTAACGTACGTATCGCATAATTAAGTAAACACACAAGAAGATAATTTATTTATCTTCTTGCGAAGTGTAACGGGCAACCGTTACACTTTTTTTTTATCTATTCCATACCCAAGTACGGCAAAAAATCGGACGATTGATCGGTCTGACATATGGAAGACTTTTTACAATCCAGCCAACATCACTTCTTCCTGTCGCAGAAAGTATGGACTGCTATCTTTGAATCTCCCGCGCTTCCTGGAATACTTTCTGATGATATCAGCAACAACATCATCGGTGAGCTCATGCCCCTCTAACGTCGGAAAACCCTCCCATCGTACAATGCCGTCCGGATCTACTAAAATACAGTGGGGGATTCCCTGTACTTCGAGCTGTTTCTTCAACTTCGCTTTCGTATCGATCGCTGAGAAATAATCTATTTTAATCTCCTTCGCCTTTTTAATGACCTCTGCTTTTTCATCCGAAAGGCCAATGATCACGAGTTTATCACCATACTTCTTATGCCATTCATTGAGTTCAGGAATTACTTTCCGGCAGGGACCACACCAAGTAGCCCAAAAATCAATAAGGATAAACTTACCCTTTGTATCAGGCGCATCTGTAAGCCACTGCTCGACCTCAAGTTTTGGCGCCTTTTGATTCAAAATTGATTTTGCCCACAATTTCTTATTGTTGTTGCTTTCCTGCGTATGACCGATTACATGGATCAGGCAAAGCGCAAATAATAAGAAAGCTTTTAGGATAAATTTTACATTCATAAAACAGCTTGTTTAGTTCCCCTAACTTATGGATTTTTTTCCACAATCATTTCATCCTTTCATCCCACACATCGTCTTTTCATAGACACCATTGCGGCCTTTATAAGGCAAAATAACACCTATACTTTTAATCCATATAAAATATACAAAACACTGTATATAAATAATTAGCATATTTATTAAAAACAAAAAAACTCCAACTTATTTGCTGTATGGCTCATGATTTTCCGAATGGAGCCAGGCCGACATCTGTATAAAATAACAGCGCACCATCGACATTTCCACGGCAAAAACCAGATCCTAATCCATCCTCACAAAAGCTAAATTGAGGCGTTCAGCACACAAAAACGACGAAGTGAGCCGGCCCTTTATCCCATTCTTCAAGATAATGCACAAGTTGACCGCATTCTCCTGTAGCAAAGTGTAGGATAGCCCTATTTACAAACACTGCTTTCGGAAATCAAGACACTTCTTTAAAGCCTATTGAGTACCTATGTATACGGCTGACAAACTGGCACAATATCAAAAATAAAAAATAATAAATCTATATTAATAAGACATTTGACCTAGTTAATATAAATAGATAGTTACACATTGTTCTCTTTATAACACATCAACTTTACCCACCGGATACCATCCATCTGTAGTACGCCGTGCGATGGCAAGATGAACTTTTGCCTGACCTGTGTTAAAGTTTCCTTTTTCGGCATCATAGCTTGGTAGGCATTTTATTGCGTCAGGAGCCCAGCTTACCCCGGCCAAAGTGCCTTTCCTAAGTTTATACTTGCCGTACGCCCCGATTTTTTTCTTCTTATCGATTTATTTCTTCTTATTTAGTATTTAGCGATAGAAAAAGCAACATCGAAACCGATATTGCCATCAGAAGTATCAACCTGGGATATTGTCTACATACGAAAGGGGGAATTACATACAAAAGGCCAAGAAATTATCTTGGCCTAATGCAACATATTATTTGGGGTGTTTTCGTAGCCCTATATTGCAAAAATACTGCCGAAATTAGAAACTCACAGCCATTAGCTTATTTTTTCTAAAGACTTTATGCTGCGGAAAAATAAAAAAACGGCTAAAATCACTTATTCCGTGGCAACTGGGCAAGTACAGCTTGCAATTCAGCAGAATTTGTAGCTCCCTGGAATAACAGACTGTCCTTTGTCCTAAAATCCAAGTAGGTATTCTCTTCCAACCTGTAGCCACAAGGGCCACAAACAGAGGCAGATAAGGAAATGCTTATTCGGCGTGGTTTACAACAGCAAACCGAAATGTTCCTTGAGCGCTGTCCGTGCAGCATGATAACCACACATGCCATGCACCCCACCACCCGGAGGCGTCGATAATGAACAGAGATAAATCGTGTCGACCGAGGTTCGGTACGGATTTAGAGCCAAAATGGGCCTACTGTACAGCTGCGAAATATCCATAATACCGCCATTGATATCACCACCGATGTAATTTGGGTTATACTTTTCGAGCTCCATAGGAGAAAAGCTATGCTTGGCCAGAATGGTTTCTTTAAAACCCGGCGCAAAGCGCTCAATCTGATTTTCGATCGCTTCGGTATAATCGACCTTACTCCCATTAGGAACATGGCAGTACGCCCATCCCGTATGCTTGCCTTCAGGAGCACGACTGGAATCAAACGCACTCTGTTGCGCAAACAGCACAAAAGGCTTATCCACTTGCTTCCCAAGATGGCTCCGCTGCTCGCTTTCGGCAATTTCGGCGTAGGTGTTTCCCAAATGCACCGTAGCCGCACGCTGACAGCGCAGATCTTTAAAAGGCGTCTTTTCTGATAACGCCCAATCGACTTTAAATACCCCCATTCCCTGTCTAAAGCCTTCGAGGCGCCTGCGGTAGCCGCTAGCAAGACCTATCCCTTTGAGCTGCAACAACTGCCGGGGTGTGATATCACAGAGTAGAACTTTATGGGACGGCAGATCGCGAACATCCTCTACCCAAAAACCTGTTTGGATCTCCCCGCCCAACGATTGATAATAGCCTAACAGCGCATTGGCAATGGATTGTGAGCCGCCAATCGGTATCTGCCAGCCATATTTGTTGCCTACCGCCGCAAGTACAATGGCAATTGCAGAAGTTGTCCAGTTGTCTAGGGGCTGAATTCCATGAGCCGCCATCCCTGCCCATAAAGCCTGTGCCTGCACGGAAGTAAAGCGCTTTGCGGTCCAGCTTGCCGGCTGAAGTGCATCCAGCCCAAACGAGGCTAAAGACAAAGGATGCTTCGGAAAGGATAATGGTCCCATAATATCGGCCGCAAGGCCCTCCCAATGTGTCACGACCTTTTCAACCAGCTTACGATAACTTTCGCCATCCACCCCCAACCCCTCTACCGTTTCGGCAAGACTATGGTAAAGAATTCCCGTTTCCCCTTCGTCCAATGGGTGTGCTGCCGCATACTCAGGCTTAACAAAAGATAGCCCAAATGCTTCCAAAGGTAAACTCCTGAAAAATGGCGATGCCATAGCCATGGGATGAATCGCCGAACAGACATCATGTTTGAAACCCGGAAGAGTAAGTTCCTTGGTTCGCATTCCCCCACCGATTGTAGCGGCACCCTCAATCAGCAGCGTGCTCAGCCCCTGCTGCTGAAAGGTAATCGCTGCTGCCAGTCCATTTGGTCCCGAACCAATAATAATTGCATCAAATTTTCGCATAAGCTAGTTTTTAATCACTCCTAGTCGCAGCCTGTATTGGGTTGTTCCTTTTTTGAGCGCTTTGACGAAGTAGAATCGGATAACGATTTGCTAGTATCCTTTTTTTTACCTGCAGATCCGCAGGAGACTGTAAATGTCGTTAAAACAAACGCTAAAAGTCCAAGATTGATTATTTTTTTCATATGTTATCCATTTAATTTACGATAATGTTGACACCATGTATCCTTATGGCTTTTTCAGCTACTGATTCCCTTACTATAACTTATGCCCTTGGATACAAATTTTTACCTGCATTGAAAGTATTTATTTTCCGGGCCGCACCCATCTTTAGAACTTATATACAATCCTATCAAACAACTTTATAAGAAATATCATTTATATAATATGTTCATCCAAAAAATAGGCGCGATACCGTTGTTTTAGCTCCTTTCGCTGTGTACTATCGAGCTTGATCTTCGGATCGGTCTGTGATACGACCGTAGAAACAACCTTATGCACGCCTTTACCTTTTTTAATAAATAATACCGTCGGCGAAGAAATCCGTTTAATGGAATCAATCCCCACAGCTGTATAAGGATTTAGGACATCGTGAAATTTGGCCAAAATAGCTTCATAACCTGGGCTCCCGGCCTTGGTCGTGATCACTTTACCGTCCTTATCTTTCTCCTTAAGATCCCGGATATCGTGAATATTGAGGTAATAAATAGCCGCCTTTTCCTCCTGGGCAAATTCCAGCAGCGGCGTTATGGCATTCCGAAACCATGGACAGCTGGGCCATCCAAAAAGGACAATACCATTTTCCAGCTCCAACACATCCTGTTCGGTTGCATAGACGATCCGTGGATTGTCTGGAATTTGTACAGGCACTTTGTTCGTTTTATTCAAGCTTTCAAGTTCCTGCTTAAAGCGAACTCCTTCTTGCTTTTTAAACGAAACCTGACTATTTTTTACGGCTTCCTTCGTATCCTGCCTGGATTGGCAGTTGGTCACATTGAGCAACACCACCACTGCTAATAACATGCTAGCCAATAATTTTAAATCTTTCATATCATGTATGCATTTAAGTGTAATTCCTCTCGTTAATTCACCGATTGCTTATAGCTTTTAATATGTTCACCGATATCCCAGACCTGCGCTTTTGGCACCCATTCATTGATGAGGCTGCTTGCAATGGCCGAGCGATAACCCGAAGCGCAATGCACCACGATAGGTTTATCCACGGGTAGCTCGGCAATATGTGCCTTCAATTCGGCCAGCGGAATGTTATGTGCCCCTTTGAATACTGGTCCAATCTTAGCTTCCTCGGCCGTACGTACATCCACTATAAAATATTGATCTTGTGCCCTGTTAAAAGCGCTCTGATCAAAAGCGGTCGAAGGTTGCCCCGCGAAATCCCCATACAACACAATACCTTTAACAAACTGCTCATAGCCAATTTTGGCCAGCTTTTCGAGCTGCACCTGACCTTGTTCTTTCGTATCGACAACAAGATAAAAGCCGTCTTTCGGTTCAATAAAAGTCCCTACCCAAGATTCTGACTTGCTACGTTCGGGAATATTAATGGCCTCCGGAAAATGTGACGCCTTAAATTCTGAAGCGGGGCGGGTATCGAGGACAGTGCTCAATGCATGGGGCACCACTGCTGCCGAAACCACTGAAATACCCGACAAAGAAGCCAATAATGGCTTTGCTCCCCGACGATTCAATTCTACATTATAAGGGAAGTAAATCGGTACAGGCGGACGGTCTGCCAGAATCTGCTGGACAAACGCTTCTTCCGATTTTTGCTGAAAAGCCAAATTATGGGTTCTTTCAGCACCAATGGTACTTTGCTTAGCACCCTTTATCGCATTTCCGCACAGTGATCCAGCGCCATGAGCTGGATACAAAAGCACCTGATCGCCTAACCTTGCATAGATATCATGGACGGTGTGGTAGAGCTGCCGCGCCAGTTTTTCACGCTGCGTAGCCTGTTCTCCCGAGTACTCACGCAGATCGGGCCTTCCAACTCCACCAATCAATACCGCATCCCCCGAAAAGATCCCCACATCGCGACCATTTTCTTTTAGCAAAACAGAGATGCTATCTGGTGAATGTCCGGCTGTATTGATGGCATGCAACGCGATTTGGTCCGAAATCTTTAAGGTATCACCATCGTCAAAAGTATGGTGGGGATAGGTCGCACGGACAAGCTTGCTGACATAAACCGGAACTTTCAGATCCTGATGAATCTCCAGATGGGAACTCACAAAATCAGCATGCGGATGTGTTTCCACAACCGCGATAATTTTCGCTCCCTGCTCCTTTGCATAAGCGTAATAGGGCCTTGGATCACGGGCCGGGTCCACAAGCACAATTTTCTTATCGGCCAAGATCGCATAGGAAAACTGTGCCAGGCCTTCATCTTCAAACTGCCTGATGCTATAGCCATTCGCTAAATTATTGGTATTTCCAAAACAGGATACCCCCTGACCTGCCGAAGCAAGGGTAAAAAGGACAGCTGAACGGTGGATAAATGATCTTCTATTCATAATATTCTTTTTTTTAGACAATTAGTAGGTAAATAGTGTATTTTTCATATACCATTCTTTACCGGTGAGATAGGATTCTTTGACGCGATTGAGGGTAATTTCGAGGTTATTGCCACCGGCATCCAGCCCTTTGAGTTTGATCTGTTCTGCTGTTGGTCGTTCGTAAGCCCATTTCAGCACATGCAGGCTATCACCCTGCGCTTTTCCATACAGGGCCTTCAGCCCCACATCCAGTTTTTCATCGAGTTTTTTTCGTTGCTCCTTACTAAATTTCTGATTTTTGTCGATCAGGTACAGCGCATGTTCTGCCGAGTCTATTTCATAATACAGGTAATTCTTTCCTCCGGCCCGGCCCGTAAATTCATACGTTTTGAGCACATCATTTAAAGCCGGGGTACCATTGCCAAGGTCGATCGAATTGGCTTTATTGACCTTATAGACCAAGGTTGAGTATCGTTCGAAAAAGGCCTCATGCCAACGTACTGAATCGGCAGGTGAATAAGCCTGAGACTTTCCATTCAGCAGAAAACTCGAAACCTCATAATGTCCCGCAGCTTTTGCCAGTCCAGGAAGTACCGGCTCCTTTAGACGCCCTTCATCATAGAATCGTTCATAGCGATAAAAGCCATAAACGAAAATAAACAGGACCACAATGGTCGCCTTTAGGCCAAAATAAAATGGCTTATTCCACTTCCTGACAAACTTGGGCACATAGTAATAGGTGCTTACTGGTTCGCGCAGGATAAAAAGCTTCCAGATTGCAGGCAGATACTGCAGCAATAGAAAAAGGGAAAGCAATACAAAATATGAACTGTATACATGAACTGCGCCATCGTAGGCAATATTGGCGTGGGCAATGTTAAAGAGGACCCCAGCATTGATAATGGCTCCTATTACGACCGTGGGCCGAAAGAAGAGCAGGCTTCCCGCCGCTATCTCCAAAAAGCCTAAAAAGATCTCATATTTATAGGATACACCGACGATTTGCCAATACAACTTAAAGGGGGCATATTCACCGATATCGGTATTCAGATTGGCAAGGGATGGAAATGGCATCTGCATGGGAAAGAACTTGATAAATCCGAAGGCGATCAGCCCCAGTGCAATGCGGTAGCGTACCAATACCCGCAACCAATAGTACAGCGCATCATAGCGCTGCACCTTACTATTTCGGGCCAATATCGTCCAGATGGAAGCACCCAGCACCGCTATCAGGCCATTGAGCCACCAAGACGTATACGATGCGAAACCCCATTTGCCACTTTCGCTGTCTATTTCTATCCAACCCGTGCGCGACCCACCGGCGATCGTTGCCATCCAATCATATAATGATTCGGGTTTAAAAACTTTTTCGTACCATTCCCAATCCAGGGGTACCACCATCAGGATAAAGAAAATAAACGTAAATCTAAATCCTACTTTCTCCCAGTACTTCCAGCTCCGCTCCTGCTGGCTGGTTGGAATGCTTTCCAAATATTGAATCGTTGCCATAAACTTAGTCTAAATTTGAATCGTTAATAAATACGGATTGGTTTTCTGCGGCCTTCATGCAACAGATATTTCTTGTTCACTTTCTCCAGCCGTACATGCAATGAGTCGCCCAACTGGTTGACTCCATCAAGTAAAATTGTCCGTTTGTCGGGTCTTTCGACAATAAAGGCAAACGTGTGGCCTTTACTCACTTTTCCGGTAAGTTTGATCGTGGTTGTGCGCTTATCAGTTCCCTGCTTGCTCGTATAGCCAAAGAATTCACGCCCACCATTGCCCAGGTATTCGTAGTTACGCTCGCGATTGAAGGCGATACGCGGTTTGAGGCTATCGACCTTTGCAGAACGGTTTCCACGAATACTGAGCGTATTCCATTTTTCAAAAACCACATCTTTCCATCGCAATGTATCGCTCAACGAATACGGAATAGTATCGCCTTTCCAGACGAAGTCTTTTACATCGTATACGCCTGCTGCTCCTTCCAATCCCTTTTCATCGGGGAATGGGTAATCGGAATTCTTCTGGCTCAGGTAAGCCTGCACGCTAAATACAGCGATCAGCAGCAGGAACAAGGCCTGCAAATAAGGGCGAATCCCCGCAACGCTGCGGCCATAGACAGGCCAAAACCCATCGGGAATAGTTGCTGCCTTTTTAATCAAAAGCTGATAAAAACGGGGCCAGTCGTACGAGAAGATAACGACCGCAAGCAATAGTAAAAACGAACTATAAACCTGTTCACCGATCTCGTATACATAATTAACGATCACGACATTAAGCAATACGGCGATAAGTAATCCTGAACCGATGATTGCTGTACGGCGGTTCAGTAAAAAGAGTCCACCCACAATCTCTAGCGCACCAATTACCGGTAAATATCCCGCGGTTGCAATGCCGTTGGTCAGGTAATAGAGCTTCCAGAGCAGGAAATCACCGTATTCGGTATGCAGCTCGCTAATGGTCGGCTCGGGAAGTTGTATAGGGATGATTTTGACAAGACCTATAAAAGTAATGGCCAATGCTAAACGATAGCGCAGTAGCACGCGGAGCCAGTAAAACACACGATCGTCATCGGCCTGAAAAGTCTGCCTGATTTTACGGCCAAAGGCCCAAAATAGCAATAGCGCGAGAGCCAGAGCAATTGCCCAGTTGTAGTATCCGCGCACATCGCTACCTACGAAAGGGCTTTCGGCGATAAAAGAAGTGCGGTAAGTAGCCAATCCAAACCAGTTCTCCAATGAAAACAAGTCAGCAAATGAACTCCCCGTAAAAAGATTGGGGTCATACGGGATGCTGAGTATCAAAAAGAAGATCAGGCCGATGTATAAAATAGCTGAGCGATAGCGCTTAAAAAAATGAGAGTCTGCAAATGTTGTCATTTCAATCCGATTAAATAAAAAACAAATGATTCATCCGATCAATCCAAACCTGGATTTTGTTGTAGATTCGGGTCTATCGAAACCTGAGCGTACGGTATCGGCAGCAGTAGTCTATTCACGGAGGAAATATTGAGCACCTGTTGCGCGCGTCCTGTCCGCAGCAGATCATACCAGCGATGGTTTTCCAGGGCAAATTCAACGCGATTTTCATCTTCTACGGCCTGCAGGAGCGCTGCCGCTTCGAGACTTTGCAAGGGTTTGATGTTGGCGCGTGAGCGTATGGCATTTAAGTCGGCCAATGCAGCTGTCAGGTCGCCCGAGCCATTACGTTGCGCCAATGCTTCGGCGCGGATGAGGTAAAGCTCGGCCGTACGGATCAAAAAGACGGGGTCTGTTCGGTCTGTTCGGTAATAGAGATTGCCGATCAGGATATTTGGATCTGTGGATGAAGTGGTTTTGGATACCAATGCCGTCCGATCCCCACCAACAGTAGGATCTATCAGCAGGTCGTAGATGGCCTGCGAAGGTCTGATCCAGGCAGTTCCCCATTATTGCCCGACAACCATTGACTAGCCTGACCACTGGTATTGTTGATATCATAGACCAATTCGAAGACCGATTCTTTGGTATTGGAGGTATTGTTGGCATAAAACGAGCGGTATGGATTGACCAAGCTATAATTGGCGTTGTCGTCAATAATATAGGATGCATATTTTATGGCTTCGCTCCAGTTTTTCTGGTAGAGGTGAAATCTTGCCAGGAGCGCGCGGGCTGTTTTCTTGGTAGCGCGAATGCGATTGGTGTCATTAGGCAAGAGCTGTTCTGCTTTTTGCAGGTCCTGCAGCACCTGCGCATAGGTGTCGGCCAGGGAGCTTCTTTTAACCTGCGGCAGACTACTGGCCGAAGTTGTCGGCTGCAACACGATCTGTACACCACCCCAAGTTCTGGCCAGATCAAAATACGCCAGTGCGCGCACAAAATAAGCCTCCCCCACAAGCTGGTTGCGGTAGGCTTCGGTGAAAGTCGTCGTCAGCGCGAGGTTGGGTACTTTGCTGATCACATGGTTGGTCCTGTTGATGGTGGCATAGATCTGGTTCCAAGCCGTAGCCAACACAGCGAGGTCGGATTTGACCGTATGATTGGTCAGCGTCTGATGAACAGTCTGACTGCCGCGATACACGATGTTGTCTGCCGAAAAGAATCCCAGCAGCTGAAAGCTATAGCCATAATAATCGTTGGACCGAAGTGCAGAGTAGATACCGCGTACTGCTGTTGCGGCAGAACTCGCATCGACGATAGTCACTTCATCAGATACTGAACTCCTGGGCTCCACTTCCAAAAAAGAACTGCAGCCACTGAGCTGAAAGACAAGAAGCGGATAAAGGAAATATATAATTTTTTTCATGAGCTTTACGGATTAAGGTTAACGTTTAAAGGGTTACATTGAGCCCAAGCTGAAACGTACGGGGCTGCGGTGGCGTTCCAAATGTGCCTATCCCTTGCGCATTTGGGTTGCTGGTGACATTCGATTCGGGATCGCCTGTATATTTGCTCCAGACAAAGAGGTTCGAGCCAACAAAATAGATCCGCGCAGCAGACAGTTTCGCCCGTTCAACCAACTCTTTCGGCAGTTTATATCCAAAAGAAAGCTGTCTGAGTTTCAAAAACGAGGCATCTTCGAGATAACGGCTATTGGCATCGATGGTATAGTTGAGCCCTTCCGATGTCAGTCGGGGAACATCGGTGATGTCCCCGGGCTGCTGCCACCTGTTCAGCACATTTTGAGACACCCCACCACTGCTGGGATTACGCTCCCTGAAATAGCGGTTGAGGTTCACCGCGTAGTTGCCATATTGGAAACTAAAGTCTACACCCAGATCGAAGTTTTTATAGGTAAAGGTATTACCTATACCACCGTAAAACTTGGGATAGGCATTGCGAAACACCTTCCGCGCCGAAGTCGACAAAGAACCATCGCTCAGCTGTCCGTCAAATACCACCTTTCCGGTCTGCGGATCGACATACAACTGTTCATACAGCCAGAATGAGTTGAGCGAATAATCTTCTTTCAGAATCACCCAATCGCGGGTATACTGGGTGATTTGCGTGGGTAGTTTCTCAATTTTATTTTTATTGCCCGAGATGTTGAAGCTTGTATTCCAGGCAAAGTCTTTTGTTTTCACGTTGAGTGAATTGATCAACACTTCATAGCCTTTGTTGCTGATTTCGCCCACATTGGCCCAATACTTTGAAAAACCGGAACTGCCGACAATAGGCCGCTCGAGCAGGAGATCGGAGGTATATTTATGGTAAAGATCTACGGTAATGGACAGGCGATTTTTGAATAGCGCCACATCCAGTCCAAGATCGGCCTGTGCCGTTTTCTCCCAGCGCAGATTTTCGTTACCCAACTGGAAAGGACCTGTACTTGGCAACACCTTGCCATAGCTGTCCGCATATTTTTCATTGCCCGACCAGAGACCTCTGGCGGCGAAATTGCTGATTCCGGCCTGATTGCCCGTCAATCCATAGGAAGCCCTTACTTTCAGGTCGTTTAACCAGGTTTGATCTGCCAGAAAGGCTTCTTGACTGATCCGCCAGCCCGCCGAAAAAGCGGGGAAATACCCCCATCGGTTGTTGGCACCAAACTTGGACGAGCCATCTGCCCGCAGGGTTGCCTCTGCAAAATAACGGTCGGCATAGCTATAGCCTACCCTTCCAAAATAGGAAGCAATGGTATATTTAGTCCAGTTGTCGGCGGCAATGATATTGGCTGCCGAGGAAATCTGTTTAAAGGAATCGTTGGCAAAACCATTCCCCTCCAAATATTTGTAATCAAGTACATTGCTCTGCAAGGTATTTCCCAAAATAGCATTGAGGCTATGCTTGCCGAACGTATGCTGGTAGGTCAGGGTTTGCTCATTGATCCAGGTTGCATTTCGCGATATTCCCGACGTCGCCTGATTGTTATTTGCGATACCGATACTGGTTTTGCTGTTCCAGTATTGCGATTCATCGTAGAGGTTATAGTCGGCACTAAAGCTGGATTTGAATTTCAGTTCCTTCAGTAGATCGATTTCCGCAAAGGCACTTCCTATATAACGTAGGCTTGTGGTATTGACATCGTAGTTGTCTACCAGGGTATAGGTGTTATCGGTACCATTGATTGATCCATCGGTATTAAATATCGGCACACTCGTTGCCGAAGATACGGCCGAATTGAACAGGCTTACCTGTGGGCCATCGCCTGTACGTGCCTGATTGCGGTAGGTTCTGGAAAAATTATTGGTCAGGCCGATCTTCACACGGCTGCTGAGCTGATGGTCAAAATTAAACTTGAGATTAGTTCGATCACCTTGATAAAAGCTTCCTGGCCCGTGTAGCCCGCACCAATATAAAAACGCGATTTGTCTCCGCCCCCTTGGATGCCGATGTTATAATCCTGCAGCTTCCCGTGGCGCAAGAGGAAACCAAGGCGATCGTAAGTAGGCTGATCTTCGGGATTTCCTTTCCCGCCTTCCGAGACAGGACGGTAAGGCCTGTTGGCGAAAGTCTGTTTCAATGCCGGATTGTCCAGTCCGGAGTTTATCCACCACTCGTTGGCGAGGGTTGCCGTTTCGGGACCTGTAGCCAGTTTGGGCAACAAAGATTTATTGGCTTCAGCCCAGCCCCCCTGCAGGTTGAGGTCAATTTTGGTCCGGCTACCATAGCTCCCCTTTTTGGTGGTAATGATAATTACACCATTGGCACCCCGGGAGCCATAGATTGCCGTTGCCGAAGCATCCTTCAACACTTCAATCGACTCGATATCTGCCGGGTTGATATCTGTGAGCGGTGAACTGGTCCGTCCACCGAGCCCGATATTCTGAAGCGAGGTATTGTTTAAGAATACCCCATCAATAATATATAAGGGATCGCTACTGGAGTTGATCGATGTCGTTCCGCGAACCCGCAGGAAGATACTTTCGCCGGGGACACCCGAGTTGGTGGAAACCTGTACCCCGGATAGCTTGCCCTGCAACTGGGCATCAAAACTTGCTACGGGAATTTTGTTGACTTCGGCAGCGTCGATCTTGGCAACTGCTCCCGTTAGATTTCTTCGCTTTTGTACACCGTAGCCTACGACGACCACTTCATCCAGATCAGAAACGCTCGGTTGAAGCAAGATCTGAATCTGCGCCTCCCGTGCGGTTATCTTTCGGCCTTTGTATCCCAAAAATGAAGTTGAGAATGTCAACGGAAGTCGTTGCCCCGTGACAAACTGAAATCTTCCCGACGCATCGGTCTTTACTTGATGGGTAACACCTTCGAGCTTTATGGTAACGCCTTCAATAGGTCGATTGGTAATCGAATCCAATACAATACCTTTTAAGGTCGCGTTAATAAGTGGCTCAGATTGCTGCGAAAATGCAGGCAATAGCAAACCATGTGACAAAAAAATCGCCACGGCGTACTTCCATACGCTATTTTTCATAGGTAAAATTTTAACAGTGAATATTTACAAGTGCCAACGCCAATTGATTACTTGTCAGAAAAGCTGCTTTTATGGAAAGAAATACTTTCCCCTAGACTTAGCTACACATTCGCCTATTGAAATCAGAACAAAAGGATTTACAGTTGCGCAGATTTGCGCTCGATTTGGAAGGGTTAAAATAAAAGTTGTAGTTCATAAATAATGAATTAAGTAAAACATTGTGATCATTACGTGCGGAAGATGTTGCCTTATTCAAGCTTGTCTCCTAGGTTGATAAAACAAATATAGTAAACATAAAATAAATTCTATAATATTAGTAGACTTTATTTTTAACTATATTTTCTTCCATAAAAAAATCGCAAGTAAATCGGCTCAGAAAAGTTGGTGGAAATATGTACATTGAATACCTACTTTTGGTTAGTAAAAGTATCAGCCCTATAGCGCCCTCCATAACCGGATAATAAACCGATAAAAAAGGACATAAGGACAATCACCAATCTTCTACCGGGTAACATTCATTTACGTTTCAATAAACAAAGCCGTCTGAGTTCGCTCAAACGGCTTTGTGCTGCACTATATTCAGCATGGAGAAAAAAGTTAACATAGCGCGGATTTCTTCTACCAGTCGATAGCCTCTCTCCTCAATTAGGAATTATTTCGGATATGTACATCGCGCTGCGGAAATGGAATTTCAATCCCGGACTTATCCAAAGCTTCCTTACAGTCAATGATCAGCTGTTCCTGCATGGTCCAAAAGTTTTCGTTGGAAGTCGTGACGCGCACAGAAAGATTGATTGCACTGTCGCCAAGTTCTGTCACCACCACCTGCGGCGCAGGCTCTTTAAAGGCAAATTCATTGCTTCTAACGATATTGAGGAGTATTTCTTTTGCCTGTTTCAGATCAGCATCGTAGGCAACGCCAATGTCAAACCATGTGCGACGTGTTCCAAGTTTTGTATAATTGGTGATGCTACTATTTGACAACACCCCATTTGGAACAACCACCTGTTGATTTTGTGGTGTATTTAACTTGGTATTGAAGATATCAATTTCTGTCACCGTACCCGCGATATTTGTAGTGGAAGTTATGTAATCGCACACGCGGAAAGGCTTGAGGAGTAAAATCAGTATACCGCCGGCAAAATTGGACAAGGATCCCTGCAGGGCCAGACCTATGGCCAGACCTGCTGCACCGATAATGGCCACAAATGCCGAGGTTTGCACCCCCAATTGTGTAACGACAACGATAAATAATAAGATATTTAAAATCCAACTGATGAGATTGCTTAAAAATCGCTGCAAGGAGACATCCATTTGTCGCCGCTCAAATGCCTTGTCTATCATCCGTTTTATTAGGCGGATGATCCAGGATCCGATCAGATAAATAAGTAAAGCAGAAATTACGGCAGTAATAATACGGGGCGCCCAGGCAATGGCAGAGGAAATAAAATTATTCCAATGTTGCTGGACATCGTTCACTTCTAAATTGTTCATAGCAGTATTTATTTTATTAAAAATGTAAGGTTTAGAAACAAAAAGAGTGTTATGTTGCTTTTATTCTAATATAAAGCACATTAAATTACATTTTCTCTAATTTAAACAACCAAACAGTAGAATTGTTCGTATGAAAATGAAACAATATGGTTTTGTATCATTCCTTATATGGAATCTGTGACAAGAAAAATAAACAAGAAAGACGTCGCAGTTGGCTAGATAAAATCATAAATCCCATTTTTCCAGCCCAATATTTTGGTGGAATCCGCATCAAGCCAGTTTTTCAGCAGTGTTGCGTATACTTTTCGAAAATCTTCCGTATACTGGAGATCCCCTTCATTGAGCTGGGTTAGGTCAGGCAAAGCATTGAGCAGGCCTTGTTTTTTTAGGCCTCCGGATAGAAAGAAAAGCTGGTTGGCCGTACCATGATCAGTGCCATTGCTGGCATTCTGGGCCACCCTACGACCAAACTCCGAAAAGGTCATCAGCATGACATGCTGAAAAAGACCATTTTTCTTGAGGTCGTCCACAAACGCCTCCACGGCATCGTTGATGGTGTGGAATAGACTCTCCTGCCGCTGCTGCTGATTGATATGCGTATCAAAACTACCGATCTGCAGATAGTATACCTGTGTATTGATATCCGATTTAATCAACGACGATACCGTCTTCAGATCCTTTCCAAGCACCGAATCGGGGTACGCTGCTGCGGTCTTCCTGGCTTTACTCTGTTCAAAAATATAGTCGGCATTGTTGATCGTATCACCCAGGGTCTGATACAGATAGGCTACTGTCTCCTCTTCATGCTGATGTTTATGTTCCTGATAGAGTGTATTAAAGTACTCTTCACGGCTGGTCTGATAAAGCTTCTTGGGGTCTTTAAACGCGAACGCTTTTTTCTGTTTTCCTTTGAGGGCAAGGCTCAGCATATCATTCACTTCCAGAGCTTGCGTCGGATGACCGCAGTCGTAACAGGCCTGATCGAGGTAGCGGCCTATCCAGCCGCTCTCCAGGTATTCGTCGCTTCGGCTCGCACTATGCCATATATCCATGCTGCGGAAATGCGATTTATTGGGCTCGGGATAACCGACATTGTTGAGTACAGCCAGTTCGCCACGATCATAAAGTGTCTTGAAAAAAGGTAAAGCCGGATGAATACCTGCTTCTTCTGTGAGCGTTAGTGCATTATCGACCGCAATCGTCTGCCTTTCCCGAAAATAGATATCATTGCGCATCGGAACAATGGTATTTAGCCCATCATTGCCGCCACTGAGCTGCAAGATGACCAACACCTTATGTCCCCTTTCCAGTGCTTCAGGCAAGGACATGGCTTTTAAGAAATTGGGCAGCAGCAGCGATGCTGTTGCAAGTGAACCTGCTTTGAGAAATTGGCGTCTTTTGATGATCATGGCTTTCTTATTACGATTAACAGAGTTGATATTCGGGGATACTCATTACTTCAATAATAGTCCTACGGCGGCTTCCGCCAGCGTAGCTATCGCGCAGTGCCTTACCAAAGGAAGGTTGCTGCTGCAGCAGGAGCTCAAAGGGATCCCGATCGGCAAATACAGCCTCGACCCCAGCCCAGTCAATGGAAATTTTTGGGTTTTTATAGGCTTTAGCCATGGCCCGCGACTGCTTCATCCCCATATCAAGGTCGTCGTCATTCTGCGCGTCAAGATCCAGCGGCCGCAGGCCGGTCCATATCTGCGGTAGTTGCATCCGGAGCAATAAGGTAGAGCTGTCGATCCAGGCTTTTCCCGATGGCCATCCCGCCACATTCGGCGGATACAGGAGCATCTGTCCCAACAGCTTTTGATAAACAATCAGGTTTTCAGGAATCGCGATCTCCATGGGCAGCATACGCATAATACCAGCCATGAGTTCCACCGGTGACTTTATTTTGTTGCCCACATTTTTGGAGTCGTAAAACCAGGCTGCCGTAAATACACGGTCTAGCAACCGCCTAATATCATATCCTGAATCGAAGAAATCTTTACTCAGCGTGTCGACGATGTCCTGATCCACTTGTTCGTTGACCAGAAAACGGTAGAGCTTTTCGGTGATAAAACGGGCCGTAGCGGGCCGCTCCAAGATAATATCCAGGATAGCATTGCCGTCGAAACTTCCGGTTTTCCCCAAAAATGTTTTGCTTCCCGAATCATGATACTTTTTACGCACCAAGAACTGGCCATCCTTATCGTATGACCAGCCCGTAAATGCACGCGCAGCTTCCTTCACATCCGATTCCGTATAGCTGCCACGCCCCATCGTAAAGAGCTCCATCACTTCCCGGGCAAAGTTTTCATTGGGGTGGTCTTTTTTATTCTGCTGGTTGTTGAGGAAATTGAGCATAGCCGGAGCTTTGGAAACGGCGAACAGCAGATCCCGGAAATTTCCAAGCGCATTTTTCCTGATTTCGTTGAGGATATGGGCGCTAAAATTGGCGTTGATAACCCGGCTAGCAAAATGTCCGTGCCAAAAAAAGGCCATCTTCTCCCTGAGCTGATCTTCGCTATGCACCATTTCATTCAGGAAATTAAGGTTGATCTCAATATTACGCTTTCGATTGAGCTGTTGTACCTGCTTTTTGTCTGCGGCATTCAACTTGGAAAGCGCCGTGTAGTCGACGTTGGTCTGCTCCGTATTGAAACTGATGGGATGAAATTCATGTTCCTGGGCATATTGCTTCCAGAGGACTGCGGTAGACTGCTGTTCAAAAACGGTAATCTGCTGTAGGCCCATCCCAAATCCGGCGCGATTTGCCAGGTGTATATTTTTTTTAAAATCGGACATCATCCTGTTTCCTTTTATACCTAAATAACGAATTATTTAACTATGTTAGCTTACAGGAAGATTCGATTTAACAAAAATTAAGCTAAATTAACAAAGTGACTACCAAGATAATACTTTTCAAACTCCGATTTTTTTTCATTAAATTTATTCACATAGGGACAACAAAACCCCTTGTTTATGTTGCATACCTGTTTCACAAGTTACAATCATCAGTTGATAAACCTTTAAAACGAAATATAAGATGGCAAAATTAATCAACGTTTAGATTTCAGTATTCATGCTGCTCGTTTTTGTCCAATGCCTAGGAATTCAAAATGAGCCATCCGAAAACTTCGACTGGTTATTGGGAAAATGGCAGCGTACCAACGAAGCCAAAGATAAACGGACTTTTGAATATTGGCAGAAAATCAAAGACACTGAATATGCAGGTTTTGCTTTTACCCTGCAAAACCTGGATACCATCCATCAGGAAAAAATGCAATTATTAAAATACGATGGCGACTGGAATTTATTGGTTAAAACGCCCGATGAGAAAGATTTTATCGCATTTGAGATAACCATGCTAAAAGACGGCCTGTTCGAGTGTAATAATGATTCGCTGCCCTTTCCTAAAAAAATCACCTACTGGCGTGAAGGTGAAAAGTTGAAGGCCAATGTTGCTGGCGACAGTCTCCAGATTCCCTTCGAATTTAGTAGGATTTCAAAATAAATAGACCTCATTTTTCCCGGTCAATCACAACAAAAGATGCCTGCGCCAGCGTAAAGTCAAAATTCGGCAGCATAAAGTCAAAATATAATTAATCATCGGTCGAGCCATTTCTTAAATTCCGCCACTTTGTTTTTGCTGATCAGGATAGGCGTTGTACTTTGCGGTTTTGTTTGAATACGAAGCTGATTGCGACCGTATATCCATATACTTTCAATGGCATTGACATTGATAACATACTGCCGGTTGGCCCTGTAAAAGATCCGGTTGTCCAGCTCTTTTATCAAGTCGTCCAAAATCACTGTTTCCAACTATTCGGAGATATCCTACTTTATGATCAATCACCTCACTAAACGTACTCTTCTCCGTGTTAAGCCTATTTTTCAGATAAACATTGGTCATCACATTAGGATTATTCCATCCGTAGGTTTTTCCTTTGTATTTAAGACCGCCATGATAATCGTTGAGCTGCCTAAATACGGCTTCATATAATGTTGCGGCTTCATCAATCGCGTTTAAATTTTGGGCTTTATTGTATAGTTCACGTTTAATAACCTCAAGGTTTTCTTTATGAATTGAATTGGCCGATATAAGTTCAATGGATTTATCAACAAATGATTTTACACTGTCATTTTTAAACGTTTGCGAAAACGCATATCTCGAAGAAAATAAAAGTATTAACAATAAAAACAATCTGGTCATCTTGGAATTTTTGTAGCAATAAACTTCCTTATACTCATCATATAACCCAAATGCAGGCCTTCATGAAAGTTGTTCCATTCGAAGGCATCCGTTATTGAAGTGAGATGGAAGCCCGTACCCGTAGTGCGTTGCCGATAGGTCACAAACTTTTTGTTGTTAAAATCACGGATGGTCGGTTCAATCTGTTCGAGGAGCAATCTTTTCAGCAGATCAGCTTCCTGCTGCGATACCGCTGCTGAAGGCTTTGTTCCGGATTGGTAGCTGTTGAAGATTTTCTCAGGGATATGTCCTTCTACCTCAGATCCGATATAGATTAATTTATGCTGTGTGGCAATGATGTGCCCGATATTCCAGATCAGGTTGTTGCTGAAGCCATCAGGAATGCGATTGAGCTGTTCCAAAGAATAGTTTTCAAAGAATTTGAGGTAAGCCATTCGGCTCGTTTTCCATGCGCGAAAAAGTGATTCCATGTCCTGTTAACTGTCCGTGTTTTGTACACAAAAATAAGCTGAATCTTTAAAACTGTCAAAGCTTATTTACGGCAATCGGATCCTTTACATAAATTTCTTCCGAGTGCACCCGTAGACGCTGATTCTTTTTTTATTGAACTTTTTGATTTGAGTATTGTTCATTTTAAAATGAATATGGTTCAATTTTTAAAGAAAAAACTATGAAAGCACAAATCGGACTCGTTATCACGGCAGTTGCCGGAGCGGCACTGCTCGTATACAGACGCTGGAAACAACGTTCTGTACAGGAATCAACAGAAAAAACAGATCGCAAAGAGACGGGCAATCTCACAAACCCACCTTCTTGGTACCGCCCGCTTAGAATGCCCGAAATCGACAGCATGGACATTGTATCATTGCAATATGCCCCCGTCAGGGTATCGCCCGACAGAAATGATGCGGCGCAAGGGATCAACAAACACATTTCTTATTACCATAAAGGCAATAGACATCAATAAGGCAGTGATACGAAAACAGTTGCAGTTTAAGCGATTTCTACAGCTGAAAAAGTGCCCAAGCTCAGTATACAGTGCTGAACCGCGACAATAAATGCGCGCAGTTCCGCGTTCCAGTTACATCGGTTCAGTCAGATCAAAAATAGGTGTCCTGATATCATTTGCATTGATTATATTTTCTTATCTTTTCAACAGGAATTTATACGGTTTTTTAATTTAGACATCCCAAAATCCGCTTCAATTTCAAAATTATCGACTAAATTGGGACACCTTAATTAACATGGGAGTTTAAAATATATGAAAAAAAATGCTTCCGGCATCAACAATTCAAAGCAACGTATTGAAAACAAGAACAATGATTTAGATCTTTATCTAAAAGCATTGAATTCTGCCTATTCGGGTATTATAATTACAGACAATCTGCAGTATGATAATCCCATCATTTATTGCAATAAAGCTTTCTATACCATCAGTGGTTATGCCCACGATGAAATTATTGGCCACAACTGCCGATTTTTACAGGCTCAGGACCGTTCGCAAGCCGATCGTAAGATTATCAAAGAAGCAATTGAACGCGGCGAAGAATGTAAGATTGAAATTCGAAATTATCGTAAGGATGGAACGCTTTTCTGGAACGAACTTTTTATTTCACCAGTGAAGAATGAAGAAGGTCAGGTAACTCATTTTATTGGTGTTCAAAATGATATCAGTGATCGAAAAAAAGCGGAGCATGATCTTCGGGAAGAGAAGTCCCATGTGGAGCTCAAAATACAGCAAAGAACCAAAGAACTTCAAGATAAAGAAAGCTTTCTGTCCAGTATTATTGAAACAGTACGAGAAAGTCTCTTGGTACTCGATGCCAATTACATCGTCCTGAGCGCCAATAGACATTTTTTAAACTCGTTTAAAGTCACCACAGAAGAAACGGTAGGAAAACTATTATTTGACCTTGGTAATCAGCAGTGGGATATTTCTTCGTTAAAAGAGATGCTCACTCAGATATTGCCCACCAATAACCCGGTTATCGATTATGAGGTAGACCATATCTTTCCTCATATTGGTCGAAAAGTCATGCTGCTAAACGCTTATCGTGTTGAATTCGAGGGCCAGTACAAAGACCGGATCCTGATTGCCATCGAAGATATCACAGAAAAGAAAGAGCAGGATCGGCGTAAAGATGATTTCCTGTCGATTGCGAGCCACGAACTTAAGACACCGCTCACAACAATTAAAGGTCTCTTCCAGATCTTGCAGCGATTGAGTGCTGAAAACACCGATCCAAAGTATGTCTCAACTTTAGATAAAATCACAGCTTATATCGATCGCTTGAATCTGTTGATTTCAAAACTCTTAGATACGTCTAAGATTCAATCTGGCAATCTTGAATTGCACATGGACCCTTTTGAGATCGATAAGACCATTCAAGATGCCGTTGAAAGCATGCGATTGGCGGCACCTGATTCTGACATCCTCCTTATAGGAAATACAGGTAGTATCGTCGAGGGCGACGAGCTTCAGATTATCCAAGTGCAGAACAATCTGCTATCGAATGCAATTAAATATTCACCCGAGTCGAAAAAAGTTGAAGTTAGTATCACAGGGTAGCCAACTTTGTTAAAATCTCGGTACGTGATTATGGTATGGGCATAAACTATCAGGATAGACTAAAAATTTTCGAACGATTTTTTCGCGTCAGCCATATACAGAAAAAGTTTCCGGGTTTAGGCATCGGGCTCTATGTTTCGCATGAGATTATCTTACACCACAAAGGAACACTTTGGGTCGAAAGCGAGCCAGGAGAAGGATCCACATTTAATTTCACATTACCCATTGTAATCAACAAATAAAAAATATGCAGCCTAAAAAGATAATGATCTGTGATGACGACCGAGGAATACTCGAGATGCTGGAGCTATTTTTAGAACTAGAAGGATATAATGTCATATGTGAAATAAATAGCACACACCTGACAAAGCAATTAATTTCGCATAAGCCGGACCTCTTGCTGCTAGACCTCTGGATGCCCATAATTTCTGGTGACCAGCTGATTAAAATTATCCGCAGTACACCCGAAATTAAAGAAACACCTATCATTGTGCTATCGGCAAGCGTCGATGGACCTGAAATCGCCGGGAGCTTAGGCGCAAATGCCTTTATCGCCAAACCCTTTGATTTAACCGATATCACGGATAAAATTAATAGCATACTGAAAAACTAGCCGGCAAGTACACGCTGGCTAGTCATACATAAAAGCACTTTGTGAAGAAAAAGTGCTTTTATGCAGCTGATGTGATCATCTCAAGACAAACGCTTACGCTTGGCCCAATTTATCCACGAGAAGTAATATATCGTCCAGTTCAAATGGTTTGGCCAAAAAAGCGTCGGCTCCACATGCAGAAGCAAGCTGCTTCCCACGCGAACTCGCAGACATCATGATCACCGGAATATTTTGATGTTTTTCTGAACTCCGGAGTTCACGAAGGATATCGCCACCTGACAACCATGGCATTTCAATATCCAATAGTATAATATCAGGGTCAATTTCTTCGACAGAAGCAATTAGTTCTCTGCTTTTTGACACTAAATAAACCTCTCTAAATTCATTCTTTAGAGCCAGCTCCAAAACGTGAAGGATGGTGGCATCATCATCACAAACAACAATTTTCTTTTTCATTTTTTGATTGTTTAAAAACACCGCAATGATTGAAAAATATGGTCTTGTGAGGGGATTAAAAATATAGACCTAAGCTGGGCAGATTGTTGGTTACCAAACCGTTTATATAATCTTTCTTTGAGATTTTACAAGATAGACAATTTATTGGATAAAAGTCTACGCTCCTTTGTTTAAGATACTAAATGCATACGATCTGCTTCAGGTATATCTTTGAAGACGACTGAAAATGTAGTACCGACATCTAATTCGCTTTCTACATGAATAGCTGCGTTGAGCTTACTTGCAATTTGTTTAACAATGGAAAGGCCCACCCCCGAACCTTCAAAACCTTCTGAGTTGGCCATTCGGGCAAAGATTTCAAAAATTTTGTCGCCCTCCTTCAAATCAATTCCGATTCCATTATCCTTGATATCATACCGGACCGTATTTCCTTGCCGCATGCTCTTAACGGAAACTTGCGGGTTTTGCCTTTTGCTGCTGTATTTTATGGCATTGCCAACAAGATTCAGAAATAATTGATAGATCAGTGTTCTCTCTCCCAAAACAGGTAGTGTTTCGCCCATTGTAAATTCTAAATGAGGAACCTTGTATTGCTGTTTGCAATTTTCAACGATATTGACAATCTTGGACTGTGGATTAATTGGTTCAAACACAAAGTCTACATGATTTACCTTCGACATTTGATAGACTTTATCCATCATATCCCGCATCAGCTGCGTCCCCTCCAAGATATTTTTCATTGACTTTGCAAGCAGTTCGTCAGAGATGTCTTTTTTATGGAGCAACATTTGTGCAGTGAGCTGTATCGTCGTCAGCGGATTTTTAAGATCATGTGTCAATGTGTAGCCAAAAGTATCAAGCGCATTATTAGAGCGCACCAGTTTCTTGTTCAATTCATCAATCTCTCCACCACGTTGTGCTACTGCTTGCTGAATAATGTGTGTTATATCTTCAATAAAAGCGAGTTCAGAAGATTGCCATTTTTCGGCTTTTCCCTTCGTAATCTTTTTCCAAGCCTCGAAAGATGAACGTGGCGAAGGAAAGGTGATCTTTCGATCTTCGTCAACCTGCATCACTTTTTCCGGCTTCCCTGCCCAGGTCTCTTCGATCAGACGTTCTTTTCTAAAGACATATAAGTACCAGTTATTTGCGGGCAGAATACTGATGCGCAATACACCAGCATACATCTCAACATCTTTGGAAGAACCATCACACTTAAATCTATCTGTCGCAAAAAACTCTGCATTGGCTATTTGTTTATCAATTTCTCGGAACATTTGTTTATCAGGCACCTCACCAACCATCATGATTGCGCGATCACGTTTAATGATTAGCCCCTGCCCGTTCATTACCTCCATAATACGCACGGCATACTTTTCCAACACGTCATACAAGTCGCGCTTGACCAACAAATCACTTTTTAGATCATGCTTCAGCTGTGATAGATTTTTCTGAACTTTCACCTGTTTCTTCTGAAAATCTGCCAGATAATTGTTCACAGCGTATTGTGTAAGAAAGGTACATAGATGGCGCTGTGAAAGATCGACATGCATTGGCTCCCGGTTCTGACATGCTACAAGCCCCCAAAGCTCATCGTCCACGATAATGCTAAAACTTGCACTCGCCTTTACGCCGGCATTTTTAAGGTATTGCAAATGCATGGGTGAAAGTGCCCGAAGGCTGCAGCGTGTAAGATCGAGAGCATGGGCGCTCCGCCCCATTAGCGGGATCGCTTCCGCATTGACATCCGCCGTATGGCGGGCTTGAAAAATACGGTAAAGCTCGCGCGCCTGTGCCGGAATATCGAATTCCGGATAACGGTAATTCATCAACGATTCCAGATCCGCCGTCTTGCTCTCTGCAATAACTTGTCCACTATTATCTTCCAAAAAGCGATACACCATCACTCTATCATAGTGGATGATGTCCTTAATCAATTCAGTCAATGCCTGCCAGCAAGAGTTGCCCCCGCTACGGTCATCTAAATGCTTGGCATAATAATATAATTTAGTGGTTTTGACAGCAAGCGGATTGCAGGCCTCTATTTCAAGATAAATTTTGCCATCATACCTATAGAGACTTAAAAAATAATCGTTAGCATGGATAGCTACACGATCGGCATACCTGGCAAACATGCTGTCTGAAATAGCATGTTCTATGCTCTCTCCACGAAGTTCAAAAGATGGAACAATCCGATGAAGAACATCGTCCACTGTCATGCCGAGCATTTCGGAGTATTCTTCACCTGCAATAGCTGCACAGTTTTCACTTACCGCAATACACTTATCGTCTTCAAAGATAAATAAATACCCAAAAGACTGTATATTTCCACACAGGTGAATTTTTTCCTCATGACAATTGATTTCACGCATAAAGTTACTGATCTATTAAATAAAAATATGGTAAAATCAACAGTACTATACTCCATCAATACTATCATATGTCACTAAATTAGTAAAATATTTTGACCTATCGAAATGTGCATCTTTCACTTTAAACCTGAAGAAAAACGAACTAAATAGCTACTGCCGGCCCGATTTTCGAGCTCATTCACAAAATCCTTCTCCAATAATGGATATCATAATGCGGAATAAAAACGGCATTCCCAACAGATAACAATTCTATACGATGTATCAACGAAAAGATGTGTGGTGTTAACAGGAAATCGAATTCGGCCAATGCTAAACTATTGTGTCGGTGGTAATCAGCTTTGATAGGTTAAGCACAAGCTATCCCGCATATTGAGCAATGCCAACAAAAATGTCAGCTGATCATCTCAGATTTTTGTTGGCATTGCTACTAATAAACATTTCATTTTTTTCTTCTGAAATTATTTCTAAAAAGCGCTCATAGTGCTTCAAAACATCACTTATCAGCTCATTTTTTGTAAAGTACTGAATATCATAACCCTCACGAGCATCTCCAAAATAAGATTTCGGAAAATAAGTTTTCTTATCGGCTATATCAGGGAGATTTTCTTCTTCGACGACATAATCGGACACCACTTTAAACTGATTTTTGACCCCATATATAAAATTGTTGATTAGGTCGTGTCGGATTTCAATCGCTATCCGATTTGGTTTATCCGACTCATGAATCTTTGATTCAATACCATTCTCCTTAAACTCAGCCTGCAAATCTTCGAACGCTGCCTTCACTGTACTCCTCATAAATTCATCGACCGACTCACGGCTTTTAAAAGAAACAATCTGTTGCAGGCGATCTTTCCAAAATTCGCCCGACCAGGGCACAGTACTCACCGACAAATCACGCTCATAATAACTTCGGTCAATCGTCAATGCTTTTACCAAACTGACGCAAAAAAGCAACATGATAATTGAAAATGGCAATGCTGTTATAAGTGTCATAGTTTGTAATGCCTGCAGTCCACCCGTGTTCAATAACATGAGCGCTAAGATGGCCAACAAAGCGCCCCAAAAAACCATTTGCCATTTTGGGGACTTTGGAGCATTCTTGGTAGCAATACTATTCATAACAAATATGCCCGAATCAGCCGAGGTTACAAAAAAGATAATAATAATAAGGATAACCAGATAACTGACAATTTCCGATAAAGGCAAGTAGTCTAAAAATCGAAACATCAAGGCATCTGGATTATCTGCTAAAGAACTCAAAGCGCCTTTAGCGATATTAATATCAAACCACATGGCACTATTTCCAAAAACAGACATCCAGATAAAATTAAATATGGTCGGAATAATAAGTACCGCAGCAATAAATTCACGAATGGTCCGCCCTTTGGAGATTTTAGCAATAAACAGCCCCACATAGGGAGACCATGATATCCACCAGGCCCAGTATAGAATTGTCCAGTTATAAAACCAGGGTAATGTTGCCTCGTCATAAACATGTGTATCAAAAGTCAAACTAAAGAAATTGTTTACATAATTGCCTATTCCTTCTGTAAAACTGCCAATAAGGTAAACTGTAGGTCCAAGGAAAAGAACAAATAGCAACAGAATAATAACAGTTAGTATATTGATATTACTTAATATCTTTACACCTTTATCGACCCCTGAAGTGGCAGATAAAACAGCCAACAGCGTTAACACGCCAACAATCATGATCTGATAGGTAAAATTATTATCGGGTACTAGCCCCAGGGTCTGCAAGCCAGCATTTACTTGAACCACTCCGAACCCCAACGTAGTCGTGATACCGAAAAATGTACTGCAAAGTGCAAATACATCAATCGCATTACCCCATTTTCCATTGATTTTGTTTTTCAATAAAGGATAGAAGCAACTACGAAGTGAAAGCGGAAGCCGATAGCGGTATGCAAAATATGATAATGCCAAACCGACCACACCATAAATTGCCCAAGCATGTATACCCCAATGAAAAAAAGTATACAGCTGCGCATTTTTGGCTCGGTTAATATAGTGATTACCGGCAAAAGCCTCGGTCGAAAAATGTTGCATCGGCTCTGCGACACTGAAATACATCAATCCGATTCCCATACCTGCAGCAAATAACATAGAAATCCAAGAAAAGAAAGAATACTCGGGCTTACTGTCGTTACTTCCGAGCTTGATATTACCAAACTTGCTAAACATGAGGTAAACCAGGAAAATGACAAAAAGTGTCACAGCCCAGACATATACCCAATTGAGGTTCACAAAGATAAACTGTTTTATTGTATCTAGAATATTTACTGTCAACGTTGGAAAAAACACCGCTAGCAGGCAAACCCCTATTATGAAGAGCAGGCTTGGAATAATGATTCCTTTATTAAATGTCGATTTTGACAAGATCACTTGAATTAAATTTGGTTTACATTATGGTCTTTCGACCAATTATTACGTTAATCGTATGCATTATTACGCACAAATCATGCATTGCTGCGAATATGGATATCCCTTTGTGGAAATGGTATTTCAATACCAGCTTGATCCAATGCCTCTTTACAATTAATAATCAACTGTTCCTGCATGGTCCAAAAGTTTTCGTTTGACGTGGTGACACGCACCGAAAGATTAATTGCGCTGTCGCCAAGTTCGGTTACCACAACCTGCGGAGCTGGCTCCTTAAAAGCATAATCATTATTTCGAACCACTTCCATCAGAATTTCTTTCGCCTGTTTTAAGTCAGCGTTGTAGGCGACACCAATATCGAACCAAGTGCGGCGTGTGCCCAACTGGGTATAATTTGTAATGCTGCTATTAGACAATACCCCATTGGGAACTACCACTTGCTGATTTTGAGGCGTATTTAATTTGGTATTGAAAATATCAATTTCGGTGACCGTACCCGAAACATTTGAACTGGACGTGATATAATCCCCTACCCGAAAAGGTTTCAATAACAAGATCAGTATTCCACCGGCAAAATTGGATAAGGATCCCTGCAAGGCTAAACCTATGGCTAAACCTGCAGCTCCAATAATGGCAACAAATGCTGAGGTTTGAACGCCCAACTGTGTGACTACAACGATAAATAATAATATATTTAAAATCCAGCTGATCAGATTACTTAAAAAACGCTGCAAGGAGACATCCATCTGCCGGCGTTCGAAAGCCTTATCAATCATGCGCTTGACCAGTCGAATGATCCATGATCCAATTAAATATATCAGTAAAGCTGAAATTACGGCAGTAATAATTCGTGGTGCCCAGGCAATGGCTGAGGAAATAAAATTATTCCAATGTTCCTGGACGTCGTTCAATGCTAAATTGTTCATAGTTATATTTTATTAAAAATGTAAGGCGTAGGGCTTAATATATTTATTTATTGTTATAATCACAAATTAATATACCAATGATTATAATTTCAACAATTAGTTTGCCTAATTGTTTGTTAAAAACCAAAAAACGAAATTTATCTTTTTCAGGTTTGAAAACCTGTAGCTATTATACCACGCTTTTCCAAATAATTTGGTCGTATGCTCTATAAGATAAAGGATGTTTACTATATTCGTTTAAATCTAAGGTGAAAAGTGTATGAATAAAATTTTGAGCTTTTTTGATCTGCATCAAGGTGAAGAAAAAAAGGAGACGGTATTAGAAAACGTCGTTGCAAACATTTCCTTTCGGGGTTCCAATGCTTGGATCTTGGCCTGTGCTATTGTCATAGCTTCTGTGGGCTTAAATGTCAACTCAACAGCAGTAATTATTGGAGCTATGTTGATTTCTCCACTTATGGGCCCTATCGTCGGAGCAGGATTCGCATTAGGAACATTTGATTTTCCTTTGCTTAAAAAATCCATTAAAAATCTACTGATTGCGACAGTCATCAGTCTTGTTGTATCTTTTATCTATTTCCTGCTTAGTCCATTCAAAGAAGCCCAATCCGAATTGCTCGCGCGCACATCTCCAAATATTTATGATGTAATGATTGCCATATTTGGTGGCCTCGTGGGCGTTATAGCCATTACTCGGGTTGACAAAGGCAATCCAATCCCTGGGGTAGCCATCGCAACAGCCCTTATGCCTCCCCTATGTACAGCGGGCTATGGTCTTGCAATTGGCAATTTTGCCTATTTTGCAGGGGCATTGTTTTTGTATATTATCAACTGTGTATTTATCTGTATAGCGACTTTTATTATTGTTAAATATTTGCGTTATCCAAAAACTCATTATGTAGATCAGCAACGAGAAAAAAGGATTACGCAAAGCATAACAATTATCACGCTAACGCTCGTCATACCAAGTATATATTTTGCTTACAATCTGCTGCAGGAAAAAAAATACACCAATAAAGTGAAGCAATTTGTACAGCAGGAACTAAGCAACAAAGGGTATACTGTCATTTATGAAAAAATACAGCTCAACAGTAAACCGAAAAAACTAGAATTAGCCTTTTTGGCAAAAAAGTTCAGTAGTCAAGAGATAAAATCATTGGAACAAACAATGCATACATTCGGAATTGAAAACACCAAACTTATTATTCACCAAGATAGCCTGGATTTAAAGTCTAGTATTCTTAGCGAAATAGACAAACGTACCGCAGCTGTCAGTGAGAAAGATCTAACGATTCGCGCGTTAAACAACGAACTTACAAAATACCAGGTCGTAAGTCCGGAGCTCGATCGGGATATTAAGGTTCTTTTCCCTGAATTAAATTCATATAGCATGGGAATGCAACAGCATTACGCAAAAACCGATAGCGTGGCAAATCTCATTGCATTTATTTATACTTCCCCCGCCGCGTTAACACAAATCCAACAAGATAAATTGCAAAAATGGCTAAAAAACCACTTTCCAAAAGACAGTGTCGAAATCATTAAAAGATAGCATTAGAGGAACGATTTGATATGATCGTTGTAGCCATAAATCACCAAAATATCTCCTTCCCGCAATCGCGTATCCGGACGAGGAATACCATGGAGTACTGTGGTTACAACACTTTTTCCAAATGAAGTCTTTTTTTCCGTATTTTTTAATATCGTAAGCACTAATAGTTCATACTTTTCTCGGAAACCGATCTCCTGAATCGTTTGTCCTACATATTTTTTAGGGACGATGGCTTCTACAATCGAATAATTACTATTAAGTTCAAAAGAATCTACAAACCCGGTCATACACAAGCGCTTGGACCACCGTTCTGCAGACTCTTCTTCCGGATGAGCTATCTCTGACACCCCTAGCGCACCTAGTACTTTTTCATGCAGTCTGTTTACGGCCCTACTGATCAGGCGTTTCACGTTAGCCTCTTTACACAAAGCACTGACCATAATATTGGCACCTTCATCCTCACCGATCGCGACGACCACAACATCCGTATTTTTTAACGGTAAAGAGTGAAAAGCCGTTTCGTCGGTTGCGTCCAAACAAATCGTATGTGTAATCTTTTCCTTCAATGCCGTCACTTTAGCGATCTGACGATCAACACCTATTACTTCATTGCCTTGTGCAGTGAGCTTTTCTGCCAGAGAAGCTCCAAAATTCCCCAATCCTAAAATGATAAATTTCATTCTTGTATGTTCTTTACAAATTATACGTACATCCCTTCCTATAGTTATTAAAACTAATACGGGAACCTTTACCTAATATATTGTCAATTCTTCTTCAGCATATCGATAGTGCGTATAGCGCGCCTTTTTGATAAAAGCGATTAATACCGATAGCATGGTTACTCGTCCAATAAACATCAAAAGAATTAATATGACTTTGCTTCCTTCCGCCAGATCACCTGTAACTCCCAAAGAAAGGCCAACGGTACTGTATGCCGAAAAACATTCAAATGCGATCTCTAACAAAGGCCGATTGCGCTCAAAAAATGAAATTGCGTATACTCCCATCCCTATAATTATAAGCGAGAGAAACATCGTAGCAAAAGCACGCTGAATTGAGATCCCTGCTATTTCGCGTCTAAATATTTCAGTTCGGTCTTTCCCTTTTGCCAAGCTGATCGCATTCAGTATGGCGAGCGCAAATGTACTCGTTTTTATCCCCCCGCCTGTGGAGTTTGGCGATGCTCCTATCCACATTAATAGCATAATAAACAAAATGCTTGAAAAATGCAGCTGTGCAAAATCAATACTGTTGAAGCCTGCCGTTCGCGGTGTTGTCGCCGTTGCGAAAGCTACTACCCATTTTCCTATACCACTATGATCAGCAAAAACATGATTATATTCGGAGATAAAGAGCACCAAAGTCGCAAACGCAGTGATACAAGACGTCGTGATCAGGTTGAGCTTGCTGTTAATGGTCATTACCCAAGGACGGTAATAATTTTCCTTCGTTGTCCATTTATGGAACAACCTATTTATCAAGTGTTTGATATATTTAAGTACATTTATAACAATTGGAAATCCTAAACCGCCAAATATATATATACTGGCTACCGCCAGTTGGAACCCATAATTATAATAAACCTGTTGATGCATCAGGCCATTTGACAACGTCGAAAAACCAGCGTTGCAGAACGAAGACACCGAATGAAATACAGCAATAAAAATGCGTTCGGCAGTACCTGCCCCGTTAAAATCATCCATAGTCCAAAAGATGACGGCAGCACCGACAGCTTCTATTCCGAATGTAATTGCGATCGTGCGCTTGAGTAAAGTAAATACTTCACCCAGTCGTTGCGTGTTCGAGAAATCCCGTATGGCAAGCTGATTTTCATAACTGCTTCCCCCTTTTAAAAAATAGGCGAAAAGACCAGCAAAAGATAGTATTCCTATTCCACCAGCTTGAATCAGCAATAAAATAAAAACTTGGCCCCAGCCAGTGAAATGGGTAGCTGTGTCAACAACAACAAGCCCTGTAACACAAACTGCACTCGTTGCAGTGAAAAGCGAATCAGTCCAGGAGATTGGTTTATTAAGGGCAATGGGAAGTTTCAACAACATAGTTCCCATAACAATCAATGCCAAGAAACTAAAGATGAACAATTGCGCCGGATTATAGAATCGTTTTTTGATCAAAATATTTTAAGGTATACCGGTAAAATTAAAAAAAATAAATTATCCGGCGCAAGCCGGAAACGATATAAAAATTTTCAATAGCAAAAATATTCCTTGTAGATGCGGCAAAGGACACATATAAATTATACGTATTAGATATTTAAAATACATAAACAAAATCTATTCGATATTTAAAGCAGCCTTGGCTGGTTTTCCCTACTTTTAGCCAGCCTACGAATTCAATGATACAACATGGACGTAATAATCAATAAAATTTATGATATCATCTGGAGTGATGCACTTGTCTACCTCTGTCTGCTGACGGGCATCTACTTTACGGTACGATTTCGCTGCCCGCAGCTTATGCAGATAAGAGAAATGGTGCGATTGCTTTTTAATGGAAACAGTTCCGACAAAGGCATCTCTTCGTTTCAGGCCTTTTCACTTGCTATTTCGGGGCGTGTTGGCACAGGCAATATCGCTGGCGTCGCTACAGCGATTGCTATGGGCGGCCCAGGAGCTATTTTTTGGATGTGGGTAATTGCGTTTTTAGGCAGTGCGTCGGCCATTGTCGAAGCTACCCTTGGTCAGATGTATAAAGAGGTCAATGATGGCGAATACCGCGGCGGACCTGCATTCTATATCCTAAAAGGATTGCGATCCAAGACTTTTGCCTGGACCTTTGCAATCGTGACGATCATCAGCACCGGATTTTTATTGCCCGGTGTGCAGAGCAACAGTATCAGCGCAGCGGTCGAGTCCGCTTTCCATGTGTCGCCGAGTATCACCGGATTGGCTATTGCCGGGCTACTGGCGATTATTATCATCGGTGGAGTAAAGCGGATCAGCACCGTTGCCGAATATGTTGTACCGTTTATGGCTGGCGCCTATATTCTTATGGCTCTAGTTATTATTGCCCTCAATTTTACGGAGATCCCTGGCGTTATCGCCCTGATAGTAAAATCTGCCTTGAACATGGAAGCTACTTTCGGCGCTATCGCCGGCATGGCAATTTCATGGGGTGTTAAACGGGGTATCTATAGCAACGAGGCCGGACAGGGCACAGCACCACATGCGGCGGCAGCAGCCGAGGTATCCCATCCGATCAAGCAAGGCCTGGTACAGGGGTTTTCTGTTTACGTCGACACCATGTTTGTGTGCACCGCAACAGCTTTGATGATTCTCTTTACAGGGCAATATAATGTTGAAAATCCAGCCGGAGGATTTCTCGTCCAACATCTTCCGGCGACGGAAATGGGACCCGCCTTTACCCAACAGGCCGTTTCACATCATTTCCCCAGCATTGGAAATGCTTTCGTAGCATTGGCGCTGGCCTTTTTTGCGTTCACGACCATTATGGCTTATTACTATATCGCCGAAACCAACATCAGCTTTGTTAGCCGAAAAAAACAACATAAAACCGTGCTTATCTGGATTCTGCGACTGCTCATATTAGTATCTACCTATGTCGGATGTATCAGTACAGCCAAATCTGCCTGGACCCTGGGGGACATTGGTGTCGGGCTTATGGCTTGGCTCAACCTGATTGCAATACTCCTGCTTCACAAAAAAGTTGTCGCTATTTATGCAGACTATCGCGAGCAGCAGAAGTCCAAGAAAGACCCTGTATTCGACAATTCCAAATTTCAGTTTCCGAACATGGACCTATGGTCCAAAAACAACATGCAACACGATGAGCCAATTGATTAATCTTACCGTATTTAAAAATTTTTTCAAGTCAAGTAACGCTGGCGGCATTTTATTATTTATCTGCGTCATTTTATCCCTCATCGTCGCCAATACTGCTGCTGGTCCTGGGCTGCAGTCATTTTTAGATACACCTATTGGTTTCGATACTGACACCGTACATTTAAAATATAGCATACTGCTTTGGATCAATGATGGATTAATGGCTATCTTTTTTCTGCTCGTGGGACTGGAGATCAAGCGCGAGATCGTGGAAGGGGAACTCTCCTCGCCCAAACAGGCATCCCTCCCAATCCTCTGCGCTATTGGCGGAGCCATTGTTCCGGCGCTCATCTTTTTAAGCTTCAATTCAGGGCAGGCGACAGCAGGTGGCTGGGGTATACCCATGGCGACAGATATCGCCTTTGCATTAGCCGTAATCGGTATGCTAGGTAACCGGATTCCAGCAAGTTTAAAGGTATTTTTGGCCGCTTTGGCTATCGTGGACGATCTGATCGCCATTTTGGTGATTGCTTTTTTCTATTCTTCAGGTATTGAAACCACCTACTTACTGTATGCAGGTATCGGTATGGTTATTCTGTTTGTCATGAACCGCATGAATATACAAAACCCCTATCTGTATCTGATACCAGGTGTATTTATCTGGTATTTTATTCATCATTCGGGTATACATGCTACTATTGCTGGTGTGATGGTGGCGATGACTATCCCGACCAATGACACAGATGTTGAGTCGCCCTTAGAACGTCTGGAGCATGCGCTTGTCAAGCCTGTCAATTTTTTTATTATACCCTTATTTGCATTTGCCAATACCAATATCAGCATTGAAAGCGAGATGCTTACAGGATTGGTCGCTCCGATGGGCCTGGGTATTAGCCTTGGCTTATTACTGGGCAAGCCGTTGGGCATTTTAATCATGACTTTTGTCTGCTCTAAACTGGGGATTAGTAGTCTCCCGGAAGGAAGCTCATTTAAACATATCCTGGGTGTAGGCTTATTGGCTGGAATTGGCTTTACGATGTCTATATTTATTTCCATCCTGTCCTTCAGCGACGCGCTGCATATCAAAGAAGCGAAGTTATCGATTCTGCTGACCTCACTGCTGGCGGGAATTTTAGGTTATTTGGTATTGTCGGTGTTCGGCAAAAAAAGTCGTATATAAGCCTTTTTATGTAACAATACGTTAGTATTAATACCTACTATAAGACGATACAAATTATTTGCTTGCAATAATGACTATATTGGCGCACGCTACTTCATCTGTCCGTAAGTTAGTGTGCTGAATAGTTCAAAAATGGCAAATTTTAAAAAGACTTTTTATAAAAAAATTGACCATATCAACCAATGGCGTATGAGAAAAGTTTCGAATCGGAACTTTATCATCATCTTGGCCTTTTTGGTCGGTATTGTTGGCGGGCTCATGGCATCCGTTTTAAAAAGACTGACTCATTTTATTGCGACAAGTATCCAGAACGATATTGACTGGAAATTAAAGTATTCTTTGTATCTGGTTTTTCCGTTGATCGGTATTCTGCTGAGTGTATTATTTGTCCGAAAATTTATCAAAGGCAAAAAAATAGAACATGGTATAACGCCGATTATTTATGCGATCAGCCGAAAAGGAAGCCGACTGGATCCCAGTAATATTTATTCACAGGTGGTGACTTCAGCCATCACCGTTGGCTTTGGAGGTTCCTGTGGTTTGGAGGCTCCCGTTGCCTTGGGCGGATCTTCTATTGGTTCAAATATTGCGCGTTTTTTTGGATTACAATATAAAGAAGTGACCATGCTACTGGCCTGCGGTGCAGCTGCAGGTATTGCTGGTGCATTTAATAGTCCTTTGGCAGGAATGATCTTTGCCATTGAAATTCTGCTACCCGAATTTTCCATTCCTGTTTTTATTCCACTGCTAATTTCCTCTGCAATGGCATCGGTGGTTTCGCGGCTGCTCTACAGTGAACCCCTATTTACGAACTTTAATTCCTACTGGCAGGTATCCGCCTTATTCTTCTACCTGCTAATGGCTGTACTGATAGGCTTATACACCGTATATTTTGCGCGCGTATCTGTTGTTGTAAACCAATGGTTTCGGAAAATCAAAAATCCTTATAACAAGGTATGGGTGAGCGGTGTTGCTTTGGGTCTTATGATCCTAATATTTCCTGCGCTATACGGCGAGGGCTATCTGACCATACAGCAAATTTTGAATGGGCAGTTCAACGCAATTGTCAAAAATAGTTTATTCTCCGAATACCATAATATCGGCTTCGTTGTTTTTGGATACACGCTATTGACGCTCTTCGGAAAATCATTTGCCGCACTCTTTACTCTTAATGGAGGTGGCAATGGTGGCGTTTTTGGTCCAAGCTTGGTGATGGGAGGACTCTTGGGGTTTGCATTTTCTTATGGGATCAATCTGACAGGGCTTGCAGAGCTAAACGTTCCTAATTTTGTTGTAGCTGGTATGGCCGGCGCCCTGAGCGGCATTATGCATGCGCCTTTGACCGGTATGTTCCTTATTGCGGAGGTGACCGGTGGCTATACATTGATGGTCCCTTTGATGCTTGTCTGCTCGATATCTTACCTCATCAATAGAACAATGCTCAAGCATTCGATCTATACCAAAGTGCTCGCAGAATCAGGTGATTTGATCTCTTATGAAGATAAAGATCGTTCCGTATTAAGCATGATGCGCATCAAATACGTTTTGGAAACGAACTTTGTGATTTTGCGTCCTGATGAAACCCCTAAATCTAGACAGCACGATATTATTCATAGCAAAAGAAATATATTTCCCATTGTGAGCCACGATGGCAAATTCATCGGAATAGTCAACAGCGAATATTTATTCTCGATTCTACTTGGTGAATTGGATGGTCTGGATACAACATTTGAAAAATTGGCTCAAAAGCCCAATGATATCGTTGTTATTCATGAAAGTATGGAATCTGTGATGTCAAAAATGAACAAAGAAGACACCTGGATCCTTCCGGTGCTTGGACCTGAGCAAAAATATCTGGGCTTTGTATCCAAATCTAGTGTATTCAATAAATACCGAGCACTGCTAATCCGCCAAGGGCATTACCTCGAATAGGAAACAATAACCGTCCAATTAAGTTTAACAATAGATTTCTTTCGGTAACTTTATTGTATTGTCTGCTTCAGGTAAAAAAGTACCGCTGTCTAAAAATTCTCCATGGATGTTTATGGAATTCCATCTCTAGACATATCTTACCAATAACGAAGCAAAGATCCTCAATTTTAAATTGATCAAAAACCAATTCGGACCTTTACATCGTATATTAAAAAACAAGAATGGAGAAACGCTATGAAACAGGTATTTTTATTATTATTACTAGGATTAGGCTTATTTATGCTCAGCAAATTTGGCTTTTCACAGAAAACTGGTGATTCCAAAATAATTAAAAAACAAGCTATGAACCCTACTGGCGAGAAAGATCAGGTTATTTATATGGCACGCAAAGCCAATCCTTCCCCCACCAAAGATACAGTTGTGTCAGCAACTTACAAAAGAAAGTACCAGAGCACACTCAAAAAAGAACTTACACCCCTGCAATATGATGTAACGCAACATCAGGCAACCGAGCGTGCCTTTGATAACGCATATAATGATGAGTTCAGAGATGGCATTTATGTGGATATTACTACAGGAGAGCCACTATTTGTCTCGACCGACAAGTTTGAATCAGGCTGTGGATGGCCCAGCTTTTCCAAACCGATTAATCCAGACTTAGTCGACGAATTAGTTGATAACTCCCACGGCATGCGTCGCACGGAAGTGCGTAGTAAAACCGGAGACGCTCATCTGGGACATGTCTTTGATGATGGCCCTGCCGACAAAGGCGGTCTACGCTATTGCATCAACAGTGCATCTCTTGAATTTGTGCCTAAAGAAGAAATGAAGGCCAAGGGGTATGAAAAATATCTGGCCTTACTTGACAAGAAATAAAAATAATCGCTTAAACGAACCTTAGCAAAAAACTGATGCAGGTCTGCATCAGTTTTTTTGTGCGCTGCGAGTGCAAATTTTTTATTAAATTTAGTTAATTATCGCCGCATGGTAACCTTTTTAAAGCTTTCACCCAGCGGTAACAGCAATCATTTTTAAGCCTTTTGATATAACTCCAGATGATAAAATTATGTAAAGTGCTAGTCCTCTTATCCATTTTCCTTGTTTTTGTACAATGTATGGGCAGTGAACATGACCCTTCGGAGAACTTCGACTGGTTACTGGGCAAATGGCAGCGTACCAACGAAACGCCAGGTAAAAAGACCTTTGAATATTGGGTCAAAATTAACGATGCTGAATATGCAGGCTTGGCCTTTACGCTACACAACAACGATACGGTCAATCAGGAAAAAATGGCGCTACTGAAATCCGATGGAAACTGGCAATTAAAAGTGAAAACAACCGATGAAAAGGATTTCATCGCCTTTGAAATGACCATGCAGAAAGACGGGCTATTCGAATGCAATAATGACTCCCTACCCTTCCCAAAAAAGATTACCTACTGGCGGGATGGCGAAAAGCTAAAGGCAAATGTAGCCGGCGACAGCCTGCAGATTCCTTTTGAATTCAGCAAAATCAAAAAATAATCTGTTCAAACTGCCAGCCGGTCAAAAACCTAAGGGGTGCTTCCCTCCAGCAATGCATTGATACACCACATATAGGCCGCCTGCCCATGATAATCACCAGTATGGCGAGGGCGGTCATAATAATACTGTTTATCGTTCTTTTTATTGGTACCTACGCAGATTTCCGACACTGCCCCCTGATCGTCCACATATTTTGCAAGCGCCAGCCAAGCCCTGCGGGCAACGGGACCATACTGATTATCACTTAGCCAGCCCTGCTTTACACCCGATATGATCGCATAGGCAAACATCGCCGAACCGGAGGTTTCTGCCCAGCAGTCTGCCTCGTCTATCAACTGATTCCACATACCGCTCTTGCGCTGCTGTTTTTTCAGGCTCTTCATCATCGTCAGGTAGCCCTTTAATATACGGGGTCGACTGGGATGATCCTTCGGAAGCATACGCAGCAATTCAGTCATACCCGCGGCCATCCAACCATTGCCTCGCCCCCAGTAGTAAGGGACATCGGGTGCATGGTAGAACAGTCCGTTTGGACGCTGCAGCTCATCCAGATAAAGTACCATCTCCCGGGCTGCACGGTCCAGGTATTCGGCTTTGCCCGTTGCTTTAAAAGCAGCGGCCTGCACGATCGTGATCATGTACATATCGTCGATCCAGAGACGGGTCTGCCAGGAGTATCCTTTTTCCGCCCAGGCCTTCCCTTCCTGACTGGCATTTTGCGGAAGTTCCCATTGCGTATCGGCATAGGGCAAGCCCAGGTCGAGATAGCTTTTCTCTTTGGTCAGCTGGTAAAGCCGCAAAGGCAGGCTGCCAAACATATTCAAATCGACATGGTTTTTAATAGGCAGCAGCTGCGGCTCACTTACTGTTAATTTGGTGAATCGCTCTTTCATAGCCTGCATCAACTGCTGATCGCCCATTAAATGGGCGTAATTAATGGCTCCCGTCCAATAGAAGGTCTCGGGATAACTGATCCATTTCCCTGCATGCAGCATATGTTTGCCCGCGATAAAGCGGTGTGCAATGCGATGGCCGACCTCCTTGGGATCCGCCCCAGCAGGAAAATTTGCCAGGTCTGTCTGTGCACTTAAAAATTGAACCGGGAGAAACAATAAAAACAAAAAGATTTTCTTGATCATACAAACTGGTTTTTATGTAATTACGAACTGGTTTTATCTTATAAAATACGATGTTCAAAGAAATCCCGAACCGATCTTCTCTATTAAATATCGGTTGGGGACCTATTAAACGGATTATTCTGCTTTGGCTTCATCCGCTACGGCATCCTCCCATTTATCCCATACTGGAGTAGCAGGATTATAACCGTCGTAGCCGTAATTTTGCTTTAGCTGCCCTTTAATATTGGAGGTAATCGCGACATTGGGAATCGGCCAATACATATTCTTTTTATCCATCGTGTATTTGATATCACTTAGCCCAGTGGCATTGACATGAATAATACCTTTATTGTAAAGGCTATAATGCATGATGCGCTGGTACCAGTAACTTCCGCCATTGGCATCTGTACCGCTCTGCTTATCAAAATTGTCCAGATTGTACGCATTCCCCCATTCATCCGGTTTACCACTACGGGCCAAGCAGAGGGACACCCGTTTCAATTCCACATTGCGCCACTCCTCCCAGTAGAGCTCACGGGCCCTCTCGTTCATAATATCCCCAATGCTTACCGCTCCCTGGTAGAGCTCGGTACATTTTGCGCGCTGGCGGACGGCATTTAAATCATCTTTTATCGTTCCATCGGCCGGATTAATATAATATTTCGCTTCGGCGCGCAAAAGGTAAGCCTCTGCCAGGCGATAGAGGTACCAGTCGGCGATTCCCCCATTGGTAGCACCCCGTGAACCGTCTGAACCGCTGATATTGGCTTCACTTACAGGATCATCCAAGAAAAATTTATAATGCGGCACATCGTACCAGCGACGAATGGTATCGCTGCAAAGGAGTTTGCCCGTTGCGGGATCTTTCAGTGTGACCGGTTTCCCAAAATCTTTGGAAGCTTTGTTGTTCACTTTGTAATCTTCCATCCGTACCCAGTTACCCATCTTTGAACTGTGGCGCAGGTCGCCTTCATCCGGCTTGCCATTGACAGACCATACGCCCTGCGTCTGGAATGATGTAGGGCGGAACGTTGCGATCCCGCGGCCAAAGGCGCGCATATAGTCATATTTTGCATTGTAATCCCCGCTGTTCCGTTTGATGTTCAACAAAGCCTGTTTACCATCGGCAGTCTGTATGCGGCTGTCAAAGACAAAGGGATATAAGATTCTCATGGTCAGCATTTTAACGAAAGACTCCGCATCGGCACCACGGTTGGGCATCCCCATGATCACCTCACGGTTGCTGGCGATCAGCTTGTTTTCGGGGCGGTGCATATCCCAGATCACGTTACGTGTGATGGGCCAGGTCTGCGCCTCCCCTCCATCGTTAAAGGTTCCGAAGCTTTCGGTCATCAGAGCATAGCCTGACTGGTCAATCAGGATATCCGTCTGCTCTTTGGCTTTCTGATACTCCCCTATGGCGAGGTAACATTTTGCCAAAAGCATGCGGCAGGCCCCCTTGTTGATCAGGCCGATCAGGTTCATATTTTTCTGATCAGGCACCCATTGTACAGCAAACTCCATATCCTTAGTAATCATCTGCAGAATGGCATCACGCTTGGTGCTCCGGTAATTTTGTTTGGGTACGTCGATGATGGTCGTCACCAAAGGTACATCGCCGTATTCAAAGACCAAGGCCATATAGCGGAAAGCCCGATGGAAATACGCCCGCCCTTTGTAGGCATTCCTATCCTGCTCGCTCAAGGTCTGTACCTGGTCTACATATTTGATAATGGTATTGGCATAACTGATCCCCTTGTAGGTTTCGTCCCACAGATACCAGAGGCTGTTGGAGCGGTCGAGGTTTTGATGCGTAGAGTTGTCACTTGTCGGGGTCAGCATGTTGGCGACATCCGCCAGCATGCTGCGTTTGTCGGTATTACTAGCCACCATCAGTTCGGAAAAGACATACTCTGTGCCTAGCGTCAGCATCTCGTTATGATCTGTGGCCCAATACCCCTTGAGATGGCGGTCACAGATGGCCATGGCCGACAGCAGGCCCGATTCGGTGTTAAAAGTTTCGTTAGGGATATAGATCGACAGCGGATCGGGCTGCAGAAATTCCTTCGAGCAGCTGCTTATCGCTAGCGTACCGGCGAGCAAAAAAGCGATGCTTCTGCCTGCGGATCTGGATTTTTTTAGTGTATTATTCATATACATCACAATTAATCAGGTTATAAAGATAAATTCACACCGAAAGTAAAGACCCTTGAGGCCCATCCGCTCGGGTTGTTGTCAGGATGGAAAGTCTCCGGATCGCCGTATTCCCATTCTTTGGTCCAGGTGGCCACATTCCGCACCGTCCCATACAGCTTCACCCGATTGAGGTTATACTTGGAGGTCAAGGCCGTTGGTAATGTATAGCCTACCGAGATATTGTCGAGCCGGATAAACGAGCGGTCATACAGCCGCGCAGCGCCCTCCGCGCCGATCGGTCCCTTAGCCTCGATACGGCCGTAGCGGTCCGTTGGGTTGTCCGGCGTCCAATATTCCTTTGCTGGCAGATTGGCCAGCCCATAAGCCATGCGCCCGCCATCATCGTCGTTATTCAGGTAATTGCCCGACAAGCTTTTGTGCCCCATGTATGAATAAATATTAAACGAAAAGCTGAGGTCCTTCCATAGCGTAAACTCATTGCGCATCGACCAGCGGAAACGCGGATCCGTCTGCCCCAGAAAGACCTTATCGTTATTATTATACACAGGCTTTCTGCTATCCCCATTCACGGCATCATCTGCTGTATATACATTGGCCACTTTCGGGTCACCTGGAGCCTGCCCATATTTAGCGGCTTCTGCAGCTTCATTGGCCTGCCAGATGCCCGTAACCTGATAATTCCAGATCGTGCCGATGGGCTGCCCGATAAACCAGCCATTCGAAATTTCGTCCATTTCTTTGCGGCCAACCACATTTCCATCGGCATCCAGTACATCCTGGTAGTTCTTATAGAGATGTACAATCTGATTCTTATTGTACGAAAAATTAAAGGTGGTAGACCATTGCAGATTTTCCTTTTTCAAGTTGACGGTATTTAAGGTCAATTCAATCCCCTTGTTGTCCACTTGCCCCAGATTGGTGGTGATGCTGCTGAATCCTGTAAAATTGGGCAGTTTTTGCTCCATGATCATGTCGTGGGTCTGCATCAGGTAATATTCCAGGGTACCCGAAATGCGATTTTTTAAGAATCCAAAGTCCAGTCCAAAATTCCATGCCGTGGTTTTTTCCCATTGCAGGTTCGGATTGGCCAGGCGGTCTACCATCAGGTAGCGGTATTGGACCAGTTCACCAGCCGAGTTGAGGTAGCCATGCATCTTGCCGCTGCCCGAATACAAGTTGGCGAGCGCCAGATTGGGATCTGCCAGCTGCCGGTTCCCATTTTTACCGTAGGAAACACGCAGTTTACCATAATCCATTACATCGGTCCATTTAAAGAATTTCTCTTTGGTAAAATTCCAGGCCAGGGCCACAGAAGGGAAAGTCGCGTAGGGATTGGGGGTACCAAAAGCCGAATAGCCATCCCGCCGAATCGAGGTCGTGAGCATATAGCGGTCATCGTAGGAATAAAATAAACGGGCGAGCAAAGCATCCGCCGTTTGGTGCGTATCGTAGCTATCAAAGCTGCTATTCTCCTTTGATCCATTTTTGGTATTGTGAAATCCCAGTGCATCCGAAGGCAAAATATTGCGCGCTTCAATACGATCTTTCCAGGACTGCTGTTCCTCCGCCTCCTGTACCAAGGTTACCATCAGGCGGTGCTTATCCGCAAAGCTCTGTTCCCAGCTGATGGTGTTGTTGAGCGACCAGTCAAAACGTTTGGTCTGCTCGCGGTTTGCACCGCGATCGGCCGGATTAGAACCCGGCAGCTCGGCCGACATAAAATAACGGTCATGAAAATATTGTAGCCGCGGCGAAGCGTTAAAGGAATAGGTAATGTTAAAGGGCAGCTTGACTTTCGCATTAAAAATGGAATTGAAGACCGAATAGCCCTTGTCCAGCTCCAGGTATTTCCGTTGAAAATCATAATTATACCCGCGCTGGCTAAACTGCTCACTGAGCGGATATTGTAAAGGATTGCCACTGGCATCGGCATAATCGGCGTAAGGGCTGTTGCGCAATGTCTGGTCGATATCAATATCAATATTGCCGTCGGAGCGATCCTGAAAATTCACATTGGCGCCCAATTCTAGCCAGTTGGTCACATGCGCATTGATTTTCATGTTTGCCCGCACAGCCTTGTAGGTATCGCTGACAACGGTTCCCTCATTTTTCAGGTATCCCATGGACAAGTAATAATTGACGCGGTCGCGCGCGCCACTGATGCTCGCGTTGTAATCCTGGTTAAAGCCCGTTCGGAAGGTATGATCGGCCCAATCGACCGTTTTCCCATCCAAAAAATTCTGCAGGGCATTTCCCTGCAGGCCCAGGCGGCGGCCCCAGATACTTCGGTCGGACTCCCCGTCCTCGTTGGTCGACTGCGCGCGCCAGGAATCCAGCGATAATGACGAAGGCAGCTGCCCCGGATTGAGGTAAAAACCGTAAGGCACAGTAAGGTTCCCATTATCATCCCGTATCTGATAAGCCTCATATAGACCCGTTGTCGGATTGATGCCGTAGGTATTCTTGGTATACCAATCCTCGCGGTGTTGCAGGTAAGCTTCCGGGCTGAATCTTTTGCGATATTCACTCAATTGTGTTGCTCCGGCGTTCATGGTCATATTGATCGTCGGTTTGCCCTGCTTCCCTTTTTTTGTACTGATAATAATCACACCACTTGCTGCTTTCGAGCCGTAAACAGCGGCGGCCGAAGCATCTTTCAGCACATCGATCTGCTCAATATCATCCGGATTGATTTCAGAAAGCTCGCCGTAGAAAATCATGCCATCGAGTACCAGCAAGGGGTTGTTGTGCCCGCTGTTGCTATCGTAGACCGAGCGTTTACCCCGCACTTCAATGGAGCCGCCCCCTTTTGCCGAGGCATCGTAACCGATATTCAGTCCTGCCGATCCGCGGAGGATATCCTGTACGGTTTTTGGGTTTTCATTGGCAATGCGGTCTGGATGGATCTGGGTCACGGAACCTGTCAGATCCTTTTTGCGCATGGTACCATAGCCCACCACCACTACCTCGTCCAGCTCATCGGCGGACGAACTAAGGACCACATTAACGACCTTGGATGGTGTAAGGTCGACTTCCTGGCTCTTGTAGCCCAACAGTTTGAACACCAGCTTTTTTGCTTCGAGCGGCACCGAAATGGTATACGTACCATCAGCTTTTGAGGCTGTGCTGACCTTGCTGCCCAGCACACTGACTGTCACGGAGGCCAGCGGTTGCCCATTGCCGTCCGATATTTTACCTGTGATTTCGCGGTTCTGTACCGTCCCGTTTGCCGTCGAAATCAGGGGTACATTGGCTTTTAATGCAGCGGCAGGACTAGCTAGAGCGACCAGACAAAGCAGGCAGGAACAGGGTATCCATTTGCCTGCGCCGAAGCCATAAAAGCGACTTTGTTTTAGTTTACAATTGTTTCTCATAAAGAAATATTCACTATGGGTGATTTAGTAATTTTATAATTGGCTTCCTTTGATAAAGGAATTTTAACTGTAAAAGTGAATATTAGCAATTAGAAAAACAGAACTAGATCGTATCAAAAAAGTGCTATTTTGTCTCAATAACACGATTTTCGATATAAAAAAATAAACAATTGAATGATGATGGCGACAGAGTTGCTAAAAAACGCCTAAAAAGCACAGGAGCCAAAATTTAACTACAACGTTTTCGTAATTTAACTATAACGTTTTCGTATTTTTTATATTACAGAAATACATCTGCTTTAGCCCACCTTTTTTCTCCCGCATGAGTACGCTGTAAGAAACTCTCTACCGCTCATCATATACCCCAGCTGCAAACCTAAAACTTGAGTTTAGCCTTTCTATTCGTTTTCTCTAAGCTAAGGAGTGATTCCCTTTATTGAAGTTTCTACACCGCTCAATTTAACAGCCAGTTCCAAAAACCTTGTTTTTGCCAATAGCACTACGAAGTCCTTGTGGCCAACTCAGTTTCATTTTTCTTAATGACACAAGCACAGACTCCTTAACGAAGAAGAACCCAATATCTCCACGACAAGATGGCGCTCGGTAGCCAATCACAAAGATTTGGTTTACTATTTTGAAACAGTGACTAGTCCGGGAACTTTCTGGATCAATCTAAAAGATTTGGATCTGAGCGAGAAAGGTAAGGTTCTCAAACTTGATGTCGAGCAAAACAAAACTTACACTGGACTGAGCAATGGACACCTTAAAAAAGCAGAACCCTTTAAATTCATGGGACTGTGATCAAGCGGTCGTAGTCATTGCCGAAGTTGCTGTCATCACTTTGCCTGATGACGATGATTTATAAAAAGCTATTTCTGGCACCTACGCCAGAAATAACTGATTTGTTTTTTGTTGAACTTTTTTGAAGGGAACTTTGTTCAATTCTTAAAAAAGAAGAAATGAAAGCACAAATCGGACTCGTTATCACTGCAGTTGCTGGAGCAGCACTGCTCGTATATAGACGCTGGAAACAACGTTCTGTACAGGAATCAACCGAACAGACAGATCACAAAAACACGGGTAACCTCACGAACCCACCTTCCTGGTATCGCCCGCTTAAAATGCCCGAAATGGACAGCACTGATATTGTATCATTGCAATATGCTCCCGCAATGGCATCACCGGATAAAAACGATGCGGCGCAAGGGATTAACAAAAATATCGCTTATTACCATAAAGGCAATAGACATCAATAAGGTAGTCTTACAACTACCTCATTGATACCTCACAATCATAAATAACTACCAGGACGGCATACAACTGCGCTACTTTTGGACACGAATCCAATCCCCAAACTACATCCGTGGGGGTAGATAAAGTCCTACGAAACTTTTGCCCGAAATTGTCCGCTTTCGAACAAAGACCGTTCGAGTTCGAACATGCAACTCATTAGAAAAAAACTTTAACACCTTATTTTCAACACTTTATTTTATTGGCAATGAATTAGTAAAGGTCAATCCATAAAAACTTCATATGCTTGCGAATTATTTTAAAATAGCCTTTCGTCATCTATCGAAGAATAAAGGTTTTACAGCGATAAATAGTGTAGGGTTAGCTTCTGGAATGACAGCTGCCATATTGATCATGCTATGGGTAAAAAGCGAATCATATAGCCTAGATGAAGTCCTTCATGAAAATTGTTCCATTCGAAGGTGTCGCATATTGAAGTGAGATGAAATCCTGTCCCGGTTGTCCGTTCCTGATAGGTGACAAATTTTTTGCTATTAAAATCACGGATAGTTGGCTCAATTTGTTCAAGGAGCAGTCTTTTCAGTAAGTCTGCCTCCTGTTGGGATACGGGGACTGTCGGCTTTGTTCCCGACTCATAATTGTTAAAAATTTCTTCGGGAATATGCCCTTTTACATCAGATCCGATATGAATCAATTTATGCTGTGTGGCAATGATGTGCCCAATATTCCATATCAGGTTGTTACTGAATCCTTCCGGAATGTGATTGAGCTGTTCCAATGAATAGTTTTCAAAAAACTTGAGGTAAGCCATTCTGCTCGTTTTCTATGCGTTAAAGAGTGATTCCATATCGTGCATTACATTTGGCTGAGTTATTATTACTCCCCTATTTTTGAGTTGTTTTAAGCTTATTGCTGCCCTTTTTATCGCTAGGACCTGCAGCAGGAATTGCCTTGTATTTTTCAATAATTCTTGCAGCTTTTTTCTAATGGCAAAGCTTCGATCTGGTGCAAATATACCTAAAAAATGGGCCCTTGACATCCTGAATAATCTTTTGTTCGGTTACGAGGGTATTTTCCATTTTTAGTCTATATTTGTGCAATCGACAATTATTAACAATTTTGATTATGCACCTGAACACACGCGTCCTATTTTTATGGCTATTGCTAAGTTTGCCTATTTTAAATTACGCCCAAAACTGCAATTGTGAATCCAATTTTTTGTGGGTAAAAAAAACTTTTGAAGAAAATGATGCCGGTTTTCAATATACCATCAGCAAGAAGGGCAAGGATGCCTATGAATTGCACAATAAAATGTATCTCGAAAAAGTTAAACACTTGTCCAACAATCAGGAATGTGCTACATTACTCAATCAATGGATCCGTTTCTTTCGTAATGGACATATCGGCGTAAATTATATTGGAAAAACAAAGAAAGGCGAAAAGGTTACCGAACAAAATAAGCAGCCTATTGAAAAGGACCTAAATCCATTAAACGCCACAAAGCCATTATTCGAAAAAATAAATGAAAACACGGTTTACCTCCGAATTCCTGATTTTGAAATAACAGAAAAAAAAGCAATTGACAGCATTGTATTAGCCAACCGAGCAACCATCTTATCGACCGAAAATTTTATTATTGATGTCAGAAATAATCCAGGCGGAAGTGATGCGAGTTATGGTAGCCTTATCCCCTTCTTATACACGCAGCCGATTAGAACCGTAGGTGCATTATTTTATTCGACAGATTTAAATAATCAACGCATGTTGGAGCTGAGTCAAAACCCCGATTTTGACGAGGAGTCTAAAAAGACGTTCAAAAACTACTACGAAAAATTGCAGGCCAATAAAGGTGAGTATGTCGATTTATTCAATAAAAAAGTAAACATAACCAAGATGGATACCATTCAGCCTTATCCCAAAAACATAGGGATCGTTATCAATGAAAATAACGGGAGCACGACAGAGCAATTTCTATTGACCGCCATGCAAAGTAAAAAGGTGAAATTATACGGTAGAACAACCAAAGGGATGCTTGATATCTCGAATGTAAATATCGTTACATCACCCTGTGGCGATATTGAACTGTACTATGGATTATCTAAAAGTTATCGTATTCCAGACTTCCCTGTAGACGACATCGGATTACAACCTGACGTATATATTGATAAAACCATTGATCCTTCGAATTGGCTAGATTTTGTGCGCGACCATCTCAATGGAAAATAAGATTAAGATAAAAAGTTTAGTTACATTTATTTTTTTTTGCAATCTGCATCACAGCGGATATTCCCGGCTCTAAACTTTTCAATTTTAGCGCCGGATCCATAAAAGAAGCTACATTTCTATTAAAATTGTCCGCAAGTGGACCAGGTTATCATTTAAACTTAGTACATCCTCTTTCGTATTTTTTTCGTATATTATCTCACTATGAAAATAGTAGACATCACAAAAGACACTTTAATCAGTGCTCAGAAAGAAGGATTTACCGTATTAATCACCAAATTTAGTTCAGATCCGTTAAACCCAACCTGGATTGTCGATAAAGTTGAAAACGACAAAATAGAAGCTAGCAAAAAAGCGCTGAGCGAAAGCTACCAGCTATGCTATTCCATTAAAGAAGCTATTCTGACGATTGATAATCGCCCTTTCATCGGAAAGTTACAGCTAAGCCATTCATAGCGCTTGATCAATACATCATCCCATGCACAATCAGCAGCATGTATTGTTTCATAAAGTAGGTGAGCTAATGCATAACAAAGAGGATTACTGTGAAACATGCGTAAGAATTATTAAAGCATGATATTTTTTTAACCTAGCGGACCAAACTATCCTTAAGTTTGGTCCGCTTCCTATTTCTGCTTTTCCAACTCATTCAATCACTTAGTGGCCTGAACCAACCTTAAATTCTAAAACTACGCTTACCTAACTTTCTCTACTAAATCATAGCGATCATCAAGTTCAAATGGCTTTGCCAGCAAAACATCTGCTCCGCATCGGCGGCAACTCTTTCTCCTCTAGCGCTTGCTGACATTGGCAGAAGAAAATAAAAAACTTTGTTTTTCAATAATTTATAACTACATTTGAATAATAATCAGGCTTCTGCCATTACTTCTTCTGACACTTTCGAGTTTACTCTTTCTTCTCAGTCTTCGTTTTTCCAGCTGCTATTTTGTTATCAACATATGAAGTTAATTGCCTTTCAGATTGATAGTGTCAATACGAAAAATTACAAACTTCATTTTTTGTTGACAGATCGATTTATCCTTTACCAACGCGTATGGTTAAAGGAGAGGTATGCTGCAAAAGCGTTCTAATAAATACATAATTTAATACATATATACAATGCAACAAGGAACAGTAAAATTCTTTAATGACACCAAAGGTTTTGGTTTTATTACACCAACAGATGGCGGTCAAGATGTTTTCGTACACTCGTCAGGTTTAATCAATCATGTACGTGAAAACGATACTGTAACATTCGATCTAGAGAACGGTAAAAAGGGCATTAACGCAGTTAATGTGCGAATAGCATAATTAAGTAGGAAGTTTAAAAACTTCTTTAAGTTAAGTTCAGCAGATAACATTCATGTTATCTGTTTTTTTTTGTTAAAAAATCAGGCAAAAACAACCGCCTAAGCCCCCTACTAGCCTACATTGCTATCAGCTCACTGATAGCATTACTTTTGTTCTGTTTCTCCTAACTGAAAATTGCGCGTTCCCCTGTTTTTTGTATCCGCTTTTTTCCTATATTTACGCGATAAATTTCAATAGAAATGACGAAAAAGAAGGCTATAGTTATTCAAGATAATGAAGATATCTTGAATATCATGGATGAGGTCTTAGTTGATGAGGGTTTTGATGTGATCCCATCGCTTACAACTGAACCAATAGAAGAGCTTGCAGATATTGATCCCGACATTCTTATTGTGGATGACCATATTAAAGGAAGTAAAAAAGGATCCGAAGTGATCAAAGAACTCAAAACTGATCCAGATACCGAAGAGCTTCCATCTGTCCTGACATCGACAGCCAACGATATTGCGAAAGTTGCAGCGGACTGTAAAGCCGACGATTTTATTCAAAAACCCTTTGATTTAGATCATATGGTCGATGTGGTTAAAAGAAATAGTTAAAACAGCATAAAATATACCTGACCTACGGAGCGCTATAAAAGGGACTATACTTGAAACGCAAGTCACATTATACATGCCCGACAAAATAATCTCAAGAATATTTCTCTCCAGATCGCCAAGAAAAAGATTACTGTTTTTACAGGTGTCTCAGGCTAGGGCAAGTCATCTTTGGTCTTTGAAACGATAGGTGCTGAAGCCCAAAGGCAGTTCAGCGAAACACAGGGCAGTTTTATCAGAAACCGGCTGCAGCACATCGGTGTTCCGGATGTGGACAAAATCGACAACCTGAATGTCCCTATTATTATCAATCAAAAAAGATTGGGCGGTAATGCACGCTCGACTGTAGGAACGGCTACCGACATATATGCTTCCTTGCGCTTGCTTTTCTCGCGCATGGGGATACCCTTTGTAGGCTATTCAAGCGCTTTTTCATTCAATAATCCTTTGGGCATGTGCAAGGCATGTGAAGGCCTTGGCATTGTGCAGACCATTGATGTAGATAGCCTGATCGACAAACAAAAATCGTTGAACGAGGGGGCTATCCGATTTCCGACCTTTCAACCAGGTGGCTGGCGCCTGACACGCTACACCCAATCAGGCTATTTTGACAACGACAAAAAACTGAACGATTACACGCCGCGGGAATGGGAGCTCCTTCTGTATGCAGCCGAACACAAACCCAAACAGCCTGATCCCGAATGGGGAAAAACGGTCCAATATGAAGGTATTATCCCCCGCATTGAAAAAGCATTCCTCAAAAAGCAGTCTAAGGAAATCGTGAGCCGAAAAGAGGCTTTAAATACCATTATCGTTACCAAAACTTGTCCTGTATGCCAGGGAAAACGGTTGAATGATACGATTCTGTCTTGTAAAATAGCGGGCAAAAACATTGCCGACTGTACGGCTCTTTCGATCGATGAGCTGTTGGCATTTGTTGCTTCTTTACCATCCAACGCTTTTGATGTTATTCTTACCGAACTGAAAAAGAAACTGCAACATATCGTCAACATCGGCTTACAGTATTTGACCTTGAATAGAAGAACAGATACGCTGTCGGGCGGAGAAAGTCAGCGCATCAAAATGGTCCGAAACCTGGGGAGCAGCCTGACGGATTTACTCTATATTTTTGACGAGCCGAGCATCGGACTACATCCGATGGATTTACAAAATATCGCCGCAATAATTAAACAGCTGCGAGATAAAGGCAATACCGTTTTACTCGTTGAGCACGACCCCGATTTGATCCGCATAGCCGACCATGTAATCGATATGGGGCCAGAATCGGGAAAAAACGGTGGCGAGATTGTCTATAACGGTACGGTTGCGGGACTGAAAACATCAACAGGAAAAACAGGGCTGTACTTTGCTAAAGTGCCCGAAATTAATCATAAACCACGATCAGCAAAGGGCTACCTCGAAATCGAGCATGCCAATCTGCATAATCTGAAAGACAACGATGTAAGCATTCCCCAAAAGGTGATGACCGTAGTTACTGGCGTGGCGGGTTCGGGCAAGAGTACGCTGATCAACAAAGCGCTGCCCCAATTTTATCCCGAAGCCACCATTATCGACCAGTCGTTATTTTCAACGGGTGCACGCTCCAATCTATTGACCTACCTGGGCTTATCTGACGCGATACGTACCCTGTTTTCAAAAGCAAATCAGGTATCCGATAAGGTTTTTAGTCGAAATAGCCTCGGCGCCTGTGAAAACTGCAAAGGTATCGGTATCGAAAAAATTGATCTGGCCTTTATGGATGATATTGAACAGACCTGCGAGGTCTGCGGTGGCTCTGGCTTTAAGCCAGCAGTCTTAAAATATCATTACCATGATAAAAATATTGTTGCGGTGATGGATATGACTGTAGCAGAAGCCTATGATTTTTTCCCGGACAAACTCTACCGTCAGTCGTTTGATATGTTACTCCAACTGGGACTGGGCTATCTTACTTTGGGGCAACGGTCAGACAGTTTTTCGGGTGGGGAAAGACAACGGCTCAAACTGACCAAAGAACTCAAGAACTCCAACAAGATTATCGTCCTCGATGAACCCAGCACCGGCTTACATCCAAACGATACCGAAAAGCTATTAAACTTTATCAATAACCTGGTGGATAACCGCAATACATTGATCGTTATCGAGCATAACCTCGATGTTATCGCCCAAGCGGACTGGATTATCGATATTGGGCCCGGAGCGGGCAAGTATGGCGGAAATGTGGTGTTTACAGGTACGGTTGCTGATTTGCTAAACGATACGGTCTCGCTAACGGCAGCCTATTTAAGGCAACATATCCATTCCGAAAAATGATTATATACGTAAAAGCCGGGTAAAATAGGAATAAGTTCGTCGCTTCTGAGACCATAAAAATATGGATCAGCTCCATGGACGTTTTGCCCGTTTCCTGCTTGAGCAGGTCACTTTAATTCTTTTCTATCTTCCTCCACCCGGTCCTAGGTGTCCTCCTAAATTACTGACCATAGCTGATAATGTAAACGATGAAGTAACCGTTGGATTGCTAAATGTTCCACTTAAGTATAGTCCGTTAAACGCATTGGCTTCCGCAACTGAAGATACATTTACGAGCTTGTAGGATGCACCTACTGAAAAGCTAGCATTGGAGATCAGTAATGTTGAAAAAGAAACAGGCGATTTAAATGTCAGGACCTCATTGTTGTCCTTGTCAAGAACACTATAGATCTGACTAGCTTGACCGCCACTTAAAATTGCCGAGGGCTGTGTAGAAACACTTGCAGTTGGAGAACTTGTGGCTCCTCCCACGCCGACCATAAGCCCTCCGGTAATCTTAAAGGTGTTGTTATCACAATCGAACCCTTCTTCCGGACTCTTTGCCCCGATAGCAAAAATATGTCCACCTGTAATTGTCATCGTTCCATTGGAATCTATACCATCGTTTGTGGTACTATAGGCTACGATTGTTCCTCCATTAATATAAATTGCTTTCCCGGCGTTGATCGCATCATCGATAGCTTTGATGTAAATTTCACCATTATTGATGCTAAGGGTCGCCTTGCTCTCAATTCCCTCCCCACCTGATCCAGTGGTTTCGATATTTATTTTTCCGCCATTTATAATCACATCGGGTATTATAGTTTCGTCTCCATCCTCATAGGACGCAACAATACCATCGTCAGCAACTTTTAAGGTGATTTCTCCTCCATTGACAATAATCCGACCTTTTTCAGCTTCAATACCATCAGAACTTGCCACGATATTTAATTTCCCGCCATCAATATAAATACCGTCGTTACTGTGTAAGCCATCCGAAATAGCATCGGAAACTTGGATCGTACCCTCCACAACGCGTATATAATCATCACTGGCTATGGCGTGCTTCGTTTTGCCAGAAATAGTTAATGTGCCGGTCCCAGAAAATATCAATTGCCCTTCACTAAAAATTGTGCCTTTTTGATCTTCAGCAGATGTTGCATAGCTAGCTGCATCTGTAAGTTTGTTTTCCGTCCCGTCGGCAAGTATGATAAATGCGCTTTTTCCAGACTGAATATTGATTGCAGGGCCGTCGTTATTTGTAATAGAGACCGCATTTAAGATAACCTTGAATTTCTTATCCGAATAGATCTTGAATGATCCACTTGTTGTTGAGCCTGTTAACTCATAGGCAACACCGCTTGCAGAAGAGTTTACAACGACATCAGCTCCAGTTTGAGTGACTGTAACCCCGGAAGCTGGATTTTCAATAGTGACCGAATTGCCATCGTAGTTTATTTTTACGGTACTGTTGAAAGTGGAGTTTGCTATAAGATCATCGTCGTCCGCTCCAGTCTCCTGGCTACCTTCAACCGCGCCACTTTTTGAAATCGAGCTAATGTTTATCGCAGTACCGGTTTCGATAACCTCCCCTGACTCTGATTCTGTTTTTTCATCTTTTGAACATGAAGCTATGGAGACTCCCACAATCAGTACCATTCCATAAAATATGACTTTCCTTAACATAAGTTTACCTTTTATTGTTTCAAAGCTAACAACAACAAGTGTTAATGAATATTAAGGAGTGTAAATTAGATTAAAATTATGTTAATTAAATACTAAATTAACATATACAACTGAATGTACACCTCTTGGCATTAAAACAATACTGCGGATTTCTTGGTAAATTTCTTTAAATCCCCCGCAGCAGGGTGACCTTTGAAGGGCACATAATAGTGATTTGGTTTATCCTTTTCATAAGCATTCCGCCAGAATAATATCCAGGCCAAGCCTTTATCTTTGACTAAAGGGTAAACCACCTGGGTAAAATAAGTCGGATCTTTGACACCTTCGAGCCCCGTTTCTCCGATTGTCGGAATTTTCCCGGATCTGGCGGCATAGTCCGTTACAATGGCAATATTTTTTGCCATAGCAATTTTGTATTTTTCAATATCTTTGGGCTTACCATCTCCGGGTACATAACAGTCAAATGCGACCAGGTCCACATAAGCATCGCCGGGATAACGTGTTAAGAACTCAGCTTCATTTTCGGTTTCAGATGGCGAATAACAGTAAAGAAGGTGATGGATACCGTGTTTCTGCTGAAAGTAATCGACGGTCATTTTCCAGAGCGCCTTATATTCCTCAGGTGTACACTGTTTAGCCCCCCACCAAAACCAAGATCCAGTATGTTCGTGATAAGGTCTCAGCACGACCGGTATTAAAGCCCCTTGATTATCCTTTAGACTCAACAAAAACTCCGCGGTCCGGTCTAACCATTTTAAGTATTTTATGTGGTTGCTTCCTGCTGGAAGAATGGAGCGAACGACAGTGTCCTGCGCACAATCCCAGGCGTTTTTGCCTGACACGATGTTATTGGCATGCCAGCTCAAGGTCGTTATACCGCCACGTTTTTGCGTATCCACGATGTAGCGGCGCATGTCGTCAAAATACACGGAATCTAAATTGTACGGTTTGCCAAGTTCAATATCCCCTATTTCCCAGCCAATGACAGTGGGGTGCTTACCAGCCACATCCTTCAGATCACTGCGTCCTTTCACTTTATACCAGCCATGGCCATAGGCCAGCGCATCCTGATGTCCTACAGAAATCCCTTTTGCACGCCTTGAATTGATTATTTGACAAAGATCTTTAGTTTCTTCGGTCGCATGAAGGTCTGCCGGCTGTTGTGCCCGGAGGCTGAATACAGCTACGGTAAATGTACCACATAGGATTAGCTGTCCAAGATATCTTTTTATTTTAGTCTTTCTCATTTTGCTGCTGCATTATAAATAAGTTTATTGTTGTTTAAAAGAATGATATCCGCTGACTGGCAAAATTTCTTAAAATCTGCTGCTGCCGGATGATCTTTGGTAGGTACATAATAATGAGTCGAAATATCGTCTGCGTTTCGCCAGAGCATGCAATAAGCCAGTGGCCATTTTGCCAGTATCGGTTGTAAAATCTGTGTAAACCAGTTTGGATCGGTAATCCGTTCGAGCCCCGTTTCGGTCAATGCCGCAATCTTACTTTTTTCCTGGGCTATAGCCGAAACAATTCCCATCTTGAACGCTGCTGCTGCTGGATCATTTGCACCATCGGGGCGAAAATCCCAATAATTGTCCATACCTAGAATATCGACATAATCATCGCCCGGAAATTGCGCAAGATATTCCGTCCGGTCCCGAAACTTACAGTCCGGAGAGAATGCAAAGAGCAACTGGTGTATGCCCAGATCTTGCCGAAGATAACTAACTGTATAGCGCCATAAATGAATAAATTCCGCCGGAGTGGCATGCCCCTTCCCCCACCAGAACCAATCGCCATCGAACTCATGAAAAGGTCTGAAAATAATCGGAATAGCCTCGCCCTTCGATCCTTTACATTGCGCTAAGAAAGCACCTATTCGACGTAGGTAAGACTGATAGGCAGCATTAGACCTGCCTCCGGGTAAAATTTCGCTCACCGCGAGCTGTGGGTTATTTTTCCATTCATAGGAGCCACCGTTTACAGGATTTGACATGTGCCAGGAGAACGTAATAATCCCCCCCCTACGATACATGTCCTTGACCACATTGACCAGTCTTTTGGTTTCACTTTCCCGATAGGCCTTGTCCTCATGAGTCAGCGGCTGAAAATCGAGGCCCAGCAATACGGGGTGACTTCCTGTCACTTCTTTTATATCACTACGGTCTGGCTCTCCCTTCCAATGCCGTCCATAGCAAAGCGCATCCTGCTGGCCTAGAAGGACCTTTCCTTGCGATTGGACTGATTTTAAGTATTTGTACAATGCGACAGTTTCGCTAGTGGCCATACGGTCAATAGGGCCATTGGTCTGCGCCGAAAGACTATAGTTCACGAGCATTGCTACCAAGACCAAGTAGAAAACAACGTTATTGTTCATCATTTTATTCCAAAATTTTCGATCATTTCCAGACACATGCGTCCATTATGATAAGGGCACTTCCAGAAGCCTGCCTTATCTTCAGCTCTATTTACTTCCCCGTTTTCAAGCCTACTCCAATACCACTCGCCCTCCTCGCTATCAATTAGATTCGACTGGATATAGGCCCATATACCTTCTGCCTTTTCCTGATAGAGCTTGTCATTCAGCAGCTTCCCTAGGTATGAAAATCCGAGCACAGCTTCGGCCTGTACCCACCAATGGCGATCGCGGTCCCAATGTGCATTGTTTCTTTCATAAGCGAGACTACCATCGGGCAAGATCCCTTCCAATGCTGCATGAGCAATATGAGGAATGACAGTTTTCACTTTTTCCTCCAGATCCAGATCACCCAGTACTTTGGCCGCCTCCAAGAGTAGCCAGGCAGCTTCAATATCATGTCCAAAGGATTGCATCTGACCTTTTACCTGCCATTTTGCATCAAAGAAAAGCTGCAGGTGTCCGGTAGCCTTACTATATATCCGTTCCAGGAATAAGGATATCAAATCAGTATGTGCCTTTACCAAATCTGCATCGATCCATACCCGAAGTAGGTTGGTATAAGGTTCTAAAATATGCAGGTGCGTATTCATGGTCTTAGCTTCGTTTTCATCTTTCTCGCTGAGACGCATATCGGCAATAGGCTGCCAATCCTCGGTAAATGCCTCCCAGTAACCACCCAATTCATCGTCTTTACAGCGTTCGATCTGATAAAATTGTTTCTTTGCATAGTCCAGGGCTTCAGTACAGCCCGTTGCACGGTAATATTCCGAAAACGCATAGAGCGCAAACCCTTGTGCATAAGTCTGTTTTTTGCGGTTTACGGGGCGGCCTCGGAAATCAAGTTCCCAAAATACTCCGCCATATTCTTTATCCATAAAGTAGTCCCTGAGGTACAGGTATGCGCGTTCTGCGATCTGCCGGTAGGTACTGTGGCCCAGCACACGGTAGGACGCAGCAAATGTCCACAGGATCCGGGCATGCATGACGACGCCTTTGTTGGCCATCCTATCCAGTACATTGTCACCGTCGATGCGGCCATAAAAACCGCCATGCTCCGTATCAACCATTTTATCCATCCAATACGGAATGATATTATTTTCAATTTCTTCTTTAAATCCTTTCATTGCTTTTCTTCATTACACTTTAGATTAATTGCGACGCTCCTCAAGCTCCGCAGTAATCTTTTGCATCCTCTTTTCTGTCAGCGGATAAAAGCTGATAAACAGGATTGATAAGAGTGTTCCTATTGCCGGAAATAGGCTCAAAAACATTTTTATACCACTAAGCGTCTCCTCGGACTGTAGTTGATTGGCCTGGAAACCAAAATAAGCCAGGAGCCAGCCCGTTACCGCTGTTCCAAGTGCCCAGCCCAATTTTTGGCTCATGGAAGAGGAGCTAAAAATTAGACCTGTTGCCCTATTGCCTGTCTTCAGCTCTGAATAATCCACGCAGTCGGCATACATCGACCAGAGTAATGGGAATACCGCTCCAGCGCAGATACTGATGATGACCTGCAATGCAAAAATTTCCCATACCTGGCTTTTGTCGAGCCAGTAAAACAGTATGCTGCCAACAGTTGCCAAGAGCATGGTTAAGATAAATGTATTTTTCTTTCCAATTTTGTTGCTTACTGGAGCCGCCAAAATAACACCTAGAATATTGGCGGCCTGCCCCAATGCAAGGTAGAGTCCACTCAATACAAATGGAATGTTCAGAAGTACGATCTGGCCATAATTTTCTTCGTGTACGTAATATTTGAAATAGTACAGTGCTGCGCCATCCCTTACCGAATTGAATACCAACGTGGAGACTCCCGCTCCCAATAAGATCCACCAAGGACTATTATTCAGCAGATCCCTGACATCCTGCTTTAAACTACTTTTACTATCCGTTACTGGTTGGACCCGTTCGCGTGTCCAAGCAAAACAGAGCAGAAATAGAACGACGGAGCAGAGCGCTATAACAGCCACTGCCATCACCCAGCCCTGCTGCTGGGCCTGAATATCCTGCCTGTGGCCACTGAAAAAATTGACCATTGGATTGAAGAGCAATAACGTTACGAAACTACCAAGATATGCAAAGCTCATTCGGAAGGTGGCCAGCACACTCCTGGTTTTGGGCGACGAACTTATTACCCCCAATAAAGACGCATAGGGCACATTAATAGCCGAATAAACCATCATCATGACCGAATAAGTAAGATAAGCATACACAACTTTTCCACTTTCAGCGAGTGCAGGGGTATAAAACGTGAACACACCAATTACACCAAATGGTACCGCAACGTACAGTAGGTAAGGTCTGAATTTACCCCATTTCGATCGTGTACGATCGGCCAGTACACCAATAATAGGATCAAACAAAGAATCCCAGACGCGCGTGACCAGAAACATGGTACCGACCACTTTTGCTTCCATCCCGAATATATCTGTATAGAAGAACATGAGATACATGCCAAACAATTTCCAGAACATGGACGAAGCAGCGTCCCCTAGTCCACAACCGATTTTTTCCTTTAATGTAATACGTTCCGTTTTACTCATCATTCTCGTTTTGCAATAAATTTAAACATTTTATTGTGCTAAGTTCTTTGAAATAATCCCGACAAGTGTTTCAACCGATGTTTTTGATCGCATGCCATCTCCAGTTGTAGACAGGCAGTAGTCCAACAGTTTTTCAACCGAAGACACGGCCACATGCATACGGGTATCACTCGAGGCATAATAAAGATAAACTGTACCATCATCATCTGCAATCCAGCCGTTACTAAAAAGCACGTTTGAGACATCACCAACGCGTTCCTCACCCATTGGAGCCATCAGATGACCTGCCGGTTCGGCAATCAGTTTTTCCGGCGCAGCAAGATCAGTCAGATAGACATACAGGACATAGCGCAGTCCAGCAGCACATGCGCGCACGCCGTGCGCGAGGTGCAACCAGCCTTTGTCTGTTTTGATAGGTGCTGGCCCTTCTCCATTTTTCAGCTCTTTGATCGTGTGGTAATACCGATGGTTTATGATTCTTTCCTCGTATACTATTGCATTCTCCATGCTATCTACCAAGCCCCAGCCAATACCGCCGCCACTTCCGGTATCGATAAATCCATCCTGCGGGCGGGTATATAAGGTATATTTACCGTCGACAAATTCGGGGTGCAGAACCACATTTCGCTGTTGGCTCTTGGATCTCAGATCCGGTAGCCTTTCCCAGTGTTTTAGATCTTTTGTCCGCACGATTCCTGCTGCGGCCACTGCCGAAGAAAGGTCTCCGGAAGCCGCTGCCGGATCTTTCCGTTCGGTACAGAAAATACCATAAATCCAGCCATCTTCATGGGCCGTCAGGCGCATATCATAGACATTTGTATCAGGATCATTCGTCTCGGGAAGATCGACCGGAAAATCCCAGAACTTAAAATTGTCAATTCCGTTTGCGCTTTCAGCTATTGCAAAGAAGGACTTACGGTCATTTCCTTCGACCCGTACGACCAATACGTATTTATCGTTCCACTTGATAGCACCGGCATTAAAAGTTCCGTTAATACCAAATCGTTCCATCAAAAATGGATTGCTTTTCTCATTTAAATCATACCGCCAGAAAAGCGGGGTATGAGCTGCTGTCAAGACAGGATGTTCATAGCGCTGGTAAATACCGTTGTGCTCCTTCACAGGATGGTTTTTTCTTTCTAATAGGGCAAAGTGATCTGCTTCAACATCTTTTAGACGTTGTTCAAATAGTGTACTCATGATTCGAATTAAATATAAAGTAAGTTCTTTTTTATGTTTTATTTATCTTGATTGTTCAACATGGAGGACACGTTTAAAGAGGTCCAATCCAGCGACATGAAATGCATTTCCGGTGCTATGGCCATGCAATGGAAAAGCCATCCAGGATTTTTCACTTTTCACCTGATTATACGCTGCAAAATTGATATGTGGCGGGCAAACATTATCCTGCACCCCGATTCCCATGACCAATGGCACCCGGATACGGGAAGCCAGATTTTTAATATCAAAATAAGAAAGGGTCTTGTACACCTGTTTCCAGCTCAGTTCCGGGTGTTGAGCCCTGTAGTGATCTACATCCGATTTTGGCCAGGGTGCAATGTTGAAATAATCCTGAAAATCCGATAGAAAAGGAATACCAATTGCCAGTGCTTTTACACGTGAATCCAGCGATGCCGCAACAACCGACAATGCACCACCCTGACTCGATCCACGCACAGCAATACGTTCACCATCAATTTCATCTCTTGAGCTGACAAAATCCAGTGCACGCAGCACATCCATAAACGCCCCGCGATAGTAATACGTTTCTTTACTGTCTATGCCATAGGTAAACCAAGTACCGAAATGATTTGATTTTTCATTCAATGCCTGTCCCCGGATGGAAAGTACAAAATAGGCGAATCCATCCCAGCTCTGATTCGGAAAATAAGGTTTTGATCCATAGCCCATATATTCGACAATGACCGGGTGCTTTCCTGCCTTTTTAGGTTTAGCGTAGTAGCCCATAATAAGCTCATTATCCAGCGAACGCATGGACACATGGTACATTTCATAATCCAGCTTGGACTGCTCCGGAATCAACATCAACTGATAATCAGGCTTTATGTTAGCGAGCTGGGCTTTATTTGCTTTCCAGAATTTGTCAAAATCTGCTGCCTCATCGTTTGGCGAAGAAATCTTTTCAGGCTCATAGCCCACATTGACCTGTTCTTCCAGTTTGTGTCCACCGTCGATCTCCACAGACACCTTATAGCGGTAAAATCCCGGTTCGACATTCTTTAATCCAAAGGTACCCAAAGGAGCTGTTGCATGCGCAGGAATATCGACCTTCAATTCCTGTGATTTGATCGGTTTGTACGCATCCGTCGTCAACGAAATTTTCAAGGTTGCCTTCAGTGATTTTTTACCTCTATTTTCTATCGTTGGCGCTATAGCGATACTATCTTTGCCCAGGAAAATATAATCGTCATCCTGGACATTGACTTTCAGCTTCAGTTTATCCACTGTTGAGGCCGGTTGTACCTGCATAACCGCTGCATTTAAGAAGCCGCCATTGGCACTCCAACCATCAAAAAATTTGATAGCAATCACATTTTCACCGGTAAGGTCAAGCACTTCCAAGGGGACGAAATACCGGCGTTCATGATCAAAGTAGCCAGCGAAATTATGTGGAAATGCTCCCGTTTTACCAACTAAATGACCATTGACATACACTTCCTCACAGGCGGCAAATTTACCGAGATCAATTTGGACACCTTCAGCCTCGACAATTTTTTGCTGCATTTGGGCAGGAAAAGCCAGTTGCTTGCGATACCAGCCAAAGCCCTGTTCCAACAATTTCCCCTGTTCTTTGAGCGGTTTGTTGGATACGACCGTTGCCCAGTGTTTATCCCGGTAATCTTTCGTGTTCCAGCTGCTGTCCCTTCCCTCACCGGCATGAAACCTCCAATCGGTATCAAAATCATGTGTTGCGCTATTTTTAGGCTGCATCTGTGCGTGACATTCTAGTAGGAATGCTGCTCCGCACAGCGACATTAACAGGGCAGTTTTTATAAAGTTGCTCATTTATTGATCGTTTTTAAATCTTGTCTCACCATTTTTCCCCAAGGCTTGAGCTGCTTGTCAGACCAGCCATTTGCCGGCACCTGCTGATCCGCAATCATGGAGCAGCTTTCATTTTTATCAGCGATAGACCAGGCTATCCAGCTGATTTGATGCTGAGCCATCCATTCCTTCCAGATTGTCCATTCCTTTTGATCTATCGGTCCGTCACCATCGGCATTCATCCCTGCACATTCCGACACAAAAATCGGAATACCTTTGGCCAGGGCATAATCAGCACGGTCACGTAGAAACTGCTTATGTGTACCTGCATAGAAGTGTACTGTATACATCAGGTTGCTGAATCCTTCGATAGGGTTATCAGCGACCAAGTGTATATCCTGATCCCAATTGGGGCATCCGACCAAAATGATATTATCTGGGTCTATGGCCCTAATAACGGGGATCACTTCCTTTGCATAGGCTTGAATTTCCTCCCAGCTTGTCTCCATGGGTTCATTGAATATCTCATAGATGACATTTGGATAACGCCCGTACTTGTTCGCTACAGTGCGAAAGAATTCCTTTGCCTGCTGCGTATGCAGATGGTGTGCATGCCAATCCACAATCACATATACGCCCGCTGCTATTGCCGCATCGACCACGGCATATAATTGCTTGAGCGCTGCCTCAGGATTTTGTAAGTAAGCCTGGTCAGGCTCTACACCGATAGCAGCACGGACCACCTGAACATTCCAGTCTTTTTTAAGCCAATTGATGGTCTCGGCAGTATAAAAGCGCGGCCACCAGTTGTGCCAGCCCAGGCTGACACCATGAAGAGCCAGCGTATCGGCGTGCGCATCGACAAGCGCTGTACCCGATACACGGAGCTGACCGTGCCTGGCGACAACTGTTTTGGAATTAGGCTTGGGGTTGATCCATGCAGATCGACAGGCCACCGTCAGCAACATAGTTACCATCAGTATGCAGTATACATATCTTTTCAACTGAGCTCCTATTTTTTAACGATCCTGAAATTGCACACGCTGAAGTCGTCATTGACATCGACCGTAGGTTGGTAAGAGAAAACAAAGGTATTCCAACCCGTTTTCAGATAGGTCCCATTACCCTGGGAGGCATCTTTATAAAACTCTGTCAAATCAACGCGCATCGTCTTCCATTGGCCATACGTATTCAGGGCACCATTCTCGGCAGGATTGTAACGTGTCTCCTGTCTGTCGCCGCCCAATATAAAATTCCCCTGGCTAATCGAAGCCGTACTTTTGGTGTTGATTTCAAATTTGACATAGTAATCTTTGGGATTGGCCAATACCGCAGCTTCATTCAAATCAAAACCTGACCAGAAAATACCGTTCCAGGACCAGGCACCAAAAGATTGACGGATCCGCAAAAAGCGATCAAAGCCGGGCAAAATGGCGGGGTCACCGCTTGCTTTTCCATCGGTTACGTAGGCGGACAAAGATTTGATATCCAGCATGGAAATTCCTTTCTCTCTAAATTTTACTTGTCTCGGTACCTCAATCAGTGGGCTGGAAAACGATAGCGTTGCACCATCGGCCGTGCTGGAAGGAAAAATAAAATAGACAGAGTCAGCGACACTGCGAAGAGGTTTGATTTCAGTGTTATTAAGTAAGAATTTTCCCTCCAATGCATCCAATTTATAGAGATCCAAATATTTCCCCACGAGAATGGCCGTATCTCCAGCAGCAACAAACTCATTGTATAGCCCTTCAATCACCAAATTGGGAATTTTCACTTCAAAAGGAAATTCCGTAATTCCTTTTGCTGTCTCCACAGTGATTTTATTATTTACTTCAGTCGGAACGATACGCGGTATAGGTAATGTAATACGGGATCTGACAGCATAGACCGTCGCTAGGTCCACCGCTACATCGTTTAATTTTATAGACTTAAGCTCAGCAAGATTATTACCCTGTAAGACGATCATATCTGTAAGCGCTGCATTGGTAATTGTCGCATTGAGATCTGCTGCTGTTGAGACTTTTTCGATAACAGGTGGGCCATCTGAGCTCAACTGATCGTCGTAGCCGTCGTTGTAGTTAACAATATCCTTCTGGCAGGAGATCATTCCTATGGAAAGGCAACCTGACAATATGCTAAATAATATGGATTGATTTAATAATTTCATGGTTATTCAAATTTAGGTTTACGTTAGTTCCAACCGGGATTATTTGAAGTGATTGTGGTATTGACGCCCACTTCAGAATTGGGGATTGGGTAAAGCAAATGCTTTTCAGTGCGTATTTTCACAACCCCCACCTCATCGGTTCCACCAATTTTATTCATCACATCAAGGTAAATCCCCCAACGGATCAAATCCCAGCGGCGGTCGCCTTCCAGTGCAAATTCCATTGCTCTCTCCTCCAGCACTGCAGAGCGGAATCCGCTTTGATTATCGATATTTCCATCTCCAGTGAGTCTACGGGGTGTCGCATTGCTTCTTTCGCGTACCTGATTGAGCTTTGCCAATGCCAATGTACGTGCTGCAGTACTGTTGTCTGCCTCATTGGCTGCCTCTGCATAGATGAGTAACACATCCGCAAATCGAAGGAAATACCACGGGGCATCTGTACGTTCCAGCTTATTGTTGCTCACATCACTATATTTTGTGAGATAAGCCAAAAAGGCCGGTGATTTTTCACTTCGGTATTGTGCGCCGTCATTAAACGGTGCTACCGGCGGTACCCAATTACCCTTATCATCGGTATAACCCTTTGCTTTATTCGTATACTCTTCGTTATTCGGGTAATACGATCCGCCACCCCAGCTGGAATCATCTCCTTGTCTGATCCAGCGGTGAATCACCCCTTTTACCACGCGCAAATCTTTGCTTTCAAACAATTTATACCAGTGATCGCGCATGCCCCACCATAGCCCGGTCTGTATGTTGCCTTGATCATTGAAGGTTCCATTATAACCTTGTGAAAAAGTGACCCCATATTTTTCATCAGCAGACATAGACTGTAAAGTCCATATATGTTCGGTTTTATTTTTATTGGCGCGCGACCAGAGATTATCATAGCTCAGCAAACTATAATTGCCATACTCTCCATTAATGACCTGCAGCGCCTTGTCACGTGCTTTACCAAAATACTCTTTTGCATTAAATCCTTCATAACCGGCAACGACCTTTTTAGAGACCACAAAAGATACAGGATTGGTGTACACCTTTTCACTGCCATTCATGCTGTAAGGCTGCCCTCCTCTTACGGTAACGTTGCCCGATGCCAAAGATCCTGAAGCCATAGTGACATAAACTTTTGCCAATAAGGATGCGGCTGCTCCTGCTGAAGCTCGCCCTTCCTGAAATTTGCTATCCGTGTTTTTATAAAGCAATCCTTCAGCCTTGGTAAGCAATTCTATGATATGCTCATACACCTTACTGACCGGCTGGCGTGGCTGATTGAGATCGGCACCCGAGTTGACGGAAGCATTACGGATGGGCACTTCGCCAAAGGCACGTACCAAAAGAAAGTAAGAATAAGCCTTTAGGAAATAGAGCTCACCGATCCCGTTGTTTTTGGCTGCTTCCGAAGCTTTGGTCATGGGTTCGATATTTTCTAGCGCTAAGTTTGCCCGATGAATAATCGCATAAGGCTTTTCCCACATAGCAGAAGTATATTCATTGTTCTGAAAATTTCCTGCCCCCAAAGTTCCGAATGACCAATCCGGTCCAGTCATGTAATCACAGTCAAATTCCAGTGCTGGAGGAAAAAGGTTCCAGCGAAACATATCGTCAAGCAGTTTGCTATAAGTTCCTACAACCCATTGGTTGACCCCTTCATCCGAATCCGGAATATCTTGCGGATCTATAAAATCAAACTTTTTTTCTTCCAGCATTTTCTCACATGAACTTAATCCCGCAAGACTGATCGATGCCAATAAGGCATATTTTATATATTGTTTGTAATTTTTAGTAGTCATGATCATCATAATTAGGTTAAAAATCGGCTTTAATTCCCAGTGAGAAAGTTCTGCTACTTGGATAAGAATAAATATCCACGCCTTTTCGCGAAGCGTCACCACCAAATGCATTTACATCCGGGTCAAACCAGCTATAGTCTGTGATAGTTAAAAGATTGGTCGCACTTGCATAGAGATAAAGCGAATTAAGTCCTTTAAACGGTGCCTTAAATGTATAACCCAGATTGACGTTCTTTAGCCGAACATAAGAGCCATTTTCAACATAACGATCCGAGGTTAACATGGTACGGTTGTACGTGGAGACCGCTTTAGGCCATAAAGCATTTTCCTTGTTTTCTTCCGTCCAGCGCGTGCTATAAATATCCTGTGTGATATTACCCAAATTGGCCATTTTCATATCGATCAGGTTGCCATTGAAAATATCGTTACCGATAGATCCCTGCCAGAAGAAACCGAGCGTGAACTCCTTATATTTAAAATTATTGGTCAGACCAAAAACGAAATCTGGATTTGTATTTCCGATTATTGTACGGTCACTAGCTGTAATTTGACCATCACCATTCAAGTCGCGGTATTTAATTTCGCCAAGTTTGGACCGCACAAGGGCATCGCTGGCATTAGCATAGGTCTGATCTGCACGAACTTCGGCTTCATTATCGTAAAAGCCATCTTCGATATAACCGAACATAGAACCTATCGGCATGCCATTTCGCTGGATAAAGATATTATCGGCATTGTACCATAACCGTTCGGCAAAACGATCTGCTGCAAGACCGCCGATTGCATTCCTATTGAATGAGATATTAGCATCGATATTCCATTTAAAGGCATCGCGGTCAACAGCAACGAATTTACCTGTTAACTCAAGCCCCTTATTGGTGACATAGCCCGAATTGACCCACTGTGTTCTCATTCCGTTGCTTGAAGCAATATTTACATTCTGTAACAGGTCATTAGTCTTTTTGTAATAGGCATCGATCGTAAATTGGATACGGTTATTTAGAAAGGCCATGTCCAATCCTAGGTTATACTGGTCTGTGGTCTCCCATTTGAGATTTTTATTTAATGCACCGCGCCAGTCTACCTCCGCAAAACCACTGCTAAGCGCTCCGCCCAAAGGATAGTTGGCTACGGCCAGATAAGCTCTTGTCTGATACGCATTGACGCCCTGATTACCCGTACGCCCGTAGCTTGCCCGCAATTTTAGATCATTGAAAACACCAAGATTTTTCACGAATTGCTCCTCAGAGATTCTCCAGGCCAGTGCTCCGGAGAGAAAATTGGCAAATTTCTGTCCTTCGGTCAATCGGCTCGAACCGTCACGGCGAAAAGACGCTGTAGCGATGTACTTACCTTTGTATGAATAATTTGCCCTAGCTAACACGGAAGCCAGCTGCGTCCGCCCACGGCTACTCACCAAAGGGCCCGGATTTAAGCCCGCAGCCATATCAAACTCGCCTGTAATATCATTCGGAAAATTGGTGGCTGTCATGGATTTGGCCGAGTAATTTGCCTGCTCATAGGTAAAACCTGCTACCGCATTTAGGCTATGAACTTGCTGAAAAGTTTTGTCAAAAGTTAGCAAGGATTCACTCGTTAGACTCTGGTACCAATTGTCGCTCTGTCCGGCACTTCCATTTTTTGGTGTTCTTCCCTCCTGCGTATTGCGGTTATAATACGTATTTCGGTTATTATTGGAGTACGAAAATCCCAAGTTCTGGCGGAAGGTTAAGAATGGTAATAGCTTGACACTTGCGTACGACGAACTGAAAACATTGTTAGCCCGCAGCTGATCCTTCGCTGTATTGACATAAACCCCCGGGTTGGAAGCCAACCAGTTCAGCTGATCGGACTCTATGGTACTCATGTCAGGGCCATAAGTCACAGGAAATATCAATGCCGAACGAATAATCCCGTAATCGTATGCATTTGATTTCGCAAAATTCGTGAGTCCATTTGTATAGTTGATATTGGCACCCAGTTCAAGCCAAGACCTCACTTTTCGACCGATATTAGTACGTAGGGCAACGCGTTGGTAATCTGAGTTTTTTATAGTTCCACCCTGATTCAGAAAATTTCCTGAAAACATGTGCCAACCTTTTTCACTGCCACCTGATACACTAAGATTATATTCTTGGGAAAATCCATTTTGATAAATTTCATCCTGCCAGTCAGCCCCTTGCACCAATGTCTGATTACCATACTGATCGGTACGCAGCCCCTGATTTAAAAAATCTTCCGGCGAGGGCTGATATTTTCCCGATGTCGTTACCGGCTGACCGTTTATTGTCGGATAGGACCAGGTGCCCGGATAAGGTAATAGCTGATAATCCACTCCTTCATAATTTTTACTATTGACAGCCTGTTCGTTAATATAAGATGCATAATCGAAAGGTCCGAGCATTTTGACTTTCCGTCCAAGTGTGGCCATTCCAAAATTAGCATTTAGCTCAACCTTTTCGTTTCCATTTTCACCTCGCTTTGTTGTAATCAATACCACCCCATTTGCGCCCCTTGAGCCATAAATAGCTGTAGCGGAAGCGTCTTTTAGCACTTCGATCGATTCAATATCATTGGGATTGATCGATGCAAGCGCATTGGCGGTTTGGTTATTATTTTCATTGGCACTGCTCGCTGGTGTAGAAGCCATGTCAAAGGGAATTCCATCAACAATATAGAGGGGCTGTGAATTTGTTGAGAAGGAGTTCGTTCCCCGTATGGTAATAGAAACACCTGCGCCAGGAGCGCCATCATTCTGGTTGACTGTAACGCCTGCCATACGCCCCTGTAGTGCCTGATTGATACTGGGAGCGGGATTTCCCGCCAAAATATCAGCAGCCTTCACTTGGCTTACGGCTCCGGATAGATCTCTTTTTTTCACTTTGCCGTAACCTACTACGACGACCTCGTCCAAGACATCCGATTTCGGATTTAGAAAAACTTTGATTGACTCCCGAGTGGTGACTTTTAAAGTACGAGTCTCCATACCTAGAAACGATACATAGAGATTATCCCCTACACTGACCTCAAGTTGGTAATTTCCCTTCTCGTCTGTCAGCGCAGTTTTTCCTGCGCCACTGCGCACTGTCGCACCGGCTATTGGTAAATTGGTTTGTTGATTAATTACCTGTCCCGATAGCTGCAGTTTCTGGGCAAAAGTAAGCATCGGAGTAAGGCCAGCAACCATACAGGCATAAAAGATTTTCTTGATCATTTTTGAGTTCCCTTAAAATTGGTTATTTAAATTGCTTTAACTTATTCCAAAACTAAGGAGAATGCATATTCAAGGATAATACTTTTTTATCTTCTTCTCATGCTATTTCAACCAAAAATGGCTTTCATAACTTTTTAAAGTGAGGTATGGCCTATATTTTTTTAACAGCATGTATGGCTTGCTGTTCACAAATAGAATTTTGAATTTCGATATTTATTCCGGAAGTCCGTTGGAGTTGCCCCCTTTTTCTTCATAAAGATCCGATTAAAATTGGACAGATTGTTAAACCCCGACAATAATGCGATTTCGGCAATACTGTGTGTTGTATCGACAAGCATGCGGCTGGCGTGTCCCAAGCGAATATCATTTAGGGTATCGACAAAAGTTCTGCCCGTACGTTGTTTAAGGAATCGACTTAAAGACACATCCGTCATCCCAATCAGATCTGCCGCTTCACCGAGAGACACTTCTTTCTGATAATTTTTAGAAAGGTAACGCAATACTTTTTCGACACGACGGCTATCGTGTTTTCCGGTACTACTATGGAAAGAACGGCTGCAGAGTTCCCTCATATTTTCATCCTGCGACAACTTAAATAGGATATCGTACAAACCAACGACAGAATAAAAGCCGTCTTTTTCATGGGAGAGCTTTTTTATGGCTTCCTGTACAACCAAAATTGTTTGCATACTGAACGTCACGCCGTACACCGCTTTTTCGAACAATTGTTTAATCGAACGAAATTGATTTTTATTGAGCAGCGTTTCACCAAATAAATCTGGCTGGAACTGTATGGTGATCTCCGAAATATTGGTAGACTGACATTTGTGATCAAACCACCCGTGCTCCAGATTCGCATTTGCGATCAGTGTTAATTCAAGTTCTTCGATTTCCTCTATACTGTCCCCTACGATGCGTTGTGCGCCAGCAGCATTTTCAATGAAATTGAGCTCAAATTCTGAATGCACATGAATTGGAAAATCAAAACGTGACTTCTTTCTGGCAAATACCATGAAACAATCTTTATCGGATAGTGGTGTGACTTCTCTTAATATCATAGACAGAATTGAAAGGCGAATTGGACTTAAATAATAAATGTCCAAATGTCGTTTATTTTTTTTGAATAAAAAAATAGCTGGTGGCGGACAGTGCCATCTACCGATCATGCGGCTTGTCAGAAAACTGACGAGGATACCCGGCGCAACTGTCCATACCGTCTGCAGCAAATCGCCCAGCAAGCTACTGCCCCAGCTGGAACAGATCGTGCTCCCGAGGGAAGAGATGTCATACGCTTGACGATTAAACCAAATTCTTCAGAGTACTAGCTTCAATCCAATGGAAATATTCCGTCCCGGAAGGGGGGCGAGATATTTGAGTATGGAATTTTGCGGACGTGCTTCTACATTCAATAGATTATTTCCTGAAATAAAATAGACAAACTCATATCTTTTTACATTTACCTTATAACCTAATTGTCCTGTTAACAAAGAATAAGCTGGCATCGGCGGCTCAATATTGATATTTTTACCCAAATAACGTTGTTTCAGATACCGATCAAAATTGGCGTTCCCAAAAAACTTTTTATAGTGAAGTGCAACCGACATTCCATACCTACTGGTTGGTAGGTTGGGCATAAAGTCACCTTCTGCCCATTTGCGCATGTTGTCATCCGAAGTATTTATATTTTTGACAAGATCAGCGAAAACATTTAACGCTACATGACAATCTGAGGTCCATGCATAGGTATAGCCTCCCTCGAGCTCCCAGCCCTGAATTTCGGTATCTGAAGCACGCCATTCCTTAACCAAAAATCCTCCAGAACGAGAAATGCCTGTATGGGCCAAATACAGGTAATCTTTAAAAAAACTGCGGTAATGCGTCGCCGACCATTTGAATCCTCCATATTTTACTCCTGCGGATAACTCATAAGAATTTGAGCTTTCCTTGTTCAGTCGATCATCTCCACTTTCTTCTACCAGGATTGCAAAATGATCATTGCCGGCATAAAGTTCATTCACCCCTGGTGCGCGTTCTGCGTGTGAAAATGTAGCTTGTACATAGGCAATATCAAAAATTGAATACTTGATATCTCCCGAAAAATGGTTTAAGTTAAAATCTCGGGCTGAAAGATTACCTCCGGCCATCCCCCTGCTGCGCTGATAAGTGGGATCGCTCAATGTACGCCGCGCAACCCAGTCATGCCGATAGCCTAAATGAGCGGTAATTGGATTAAGTTCTATTGTCTGCAAGGTAAAGATCCCTCCTTCCCGACTCAGATTATTGGGGATATAACGCCGATCGCCTTCTCCCCTTAAGGTCACAACTGAAAAATCAACCCCACTCGTCCCAGACCAAAAAGGATTAAACTGTTGCGTTATCTCCGATCGAAATGCATGACGCTCACTATCGAACTTATTGACACGATACCTGCCCAGGAGCTCCCGGTCGTCTGATACCTCACCGCGGTAGTTAAATTTAACCGCCGAGATCAACTGTGTTTTTGGCTTAAAAGCAGCTTCTACCTGCCAGGCATACGAATAAGTGCGCGTATTGATCGGTTCATATATCGGGGTCCAAACTGTCGTGTGACTATGGACAGGCTTATTGCGCTGCGCAAAACCGGGAATACCATAATAGCTTTCAAGCGCGTAAAGCCCCAGACCTAGTTGAAAGTTGTCTCTGATATAGCTGGCACCTGCATTGACAGCATTTCTCGCGGCATGGCTATTGGGCATCACGCCACGCTTGACCGGTGCGTAATCGGTAATCCCATGAACGACTTCAGTGTAAAGTGGCGTGTTGGGATCCTGCCCAGCGACATATTTGTCATTTTGAGGGTTTAGGACCTTTGATCCATTGATAAATGAATAATCTTCAAAGGTATACAGATCGGCTTCCGATAAGCCCCACTTTGGATCGCCCATATGCTCGATCACGAACTGGCTCAAATAGGGATATAGCGTCAGATTTCGAATCGTCTCCCGATCGACATTGACCTGTGCCATTGCGGCGGTCAAATGATCGATCTTTGGATCATAAGCAATGGCTGCTTTTGTATTGCCCGGGATCTTGAGATTTCCGTGCGTGAGCCTCATTGCGCCAATATGTCCCACCCAGTACTTTCCAATGTTTGCATTGAAAGCCAGCGATTGGCTATTGCCATTATTCGTTCCTAACTCCGCACTGGCCTGACCTGTAATCTGCTTGGGCAGACGATTCATCGGAATGGTGTTGTCTTTAACATTGACCGCTCCACCAATGGCCTTTCCTCCGAATAATACAGTCGCAGCACCCTTGTATAATTCTATTTCGCGTAGGTTGTCCATATCGAAATTGGGGTTTATGTTTGGACTGATTCCCGATAAATCATTGATCGAAAGTCCATTGGACAGCACACTTACCCTGCTACCACTTAGACTCCGGATCATAGGCATACCCGAATTGGGGCCAAAAGAAGCATTTTGTATCCCAGGGATATGGCTCAATGTTTCACCAAGCGTTTGTGCCTGTATACGATCGAGCTGCTTTCGATCCAGCCTCGTCTTTTGCCCATGGCCCGGTACAAAGCCAGTGGTCTCCGCGGTCGGAAGCCTATAGCTTCGCAATGTATCCACTGCTGGTTTACGCTGTGATCGCACTGTTTGTGCGATAGATAATAGCATTAGAGATGCTAAAAAAACTTCTTTCTGATACCGTAACATCGTGTAGCCTATTCCTGTTTGAGCTGCAAAATTAAAAAAAAAAATTGCAAATGCAATATAGTTGCATTAATAATTTACAATCATTACCTTCGTCAAAAATTTACAGCACATGAAATACATCAACACAAAAATCGCCGTTGCGGGGGCACTGATTCTGATGCTCGGAGCTGCATCATCCTGTAAAAAGGAAACAGCGCCTACGCCCACTGAGATCTCGCTTTCGTTACCATCGCAGGTCAGCCTTCGCTACGGCGAAACACAGGAAATTAATCTACCGAAAGACCTATCTACAAACGCAGGACTTACGTTCAGCTTTGACTTTTCCCAGATTGCAGACATCAATTTGGGCAACGGGATTAAGCTCAGTGATAAATTGAACCAGGCCATCAAATTTGATAAAGAGAAACAAAGCATACTGATTAACAGCTCCCTACTCTATCCAAACGGAGCTCAATCGAGCAGCGCACGGATTCCCGATGATTATAAAGTCACTGTCATAGCCAAAGAATCTCAGGACAAAGTTGTAGGGAAAGAAAGTTTTTCGCTCAAGATAACGGCTGGATCTATTGCCATCAAAGGTTTAAAAAATGGCAACGAGTTGCCTTATTCATATGTACTTTATGGCGACCAATCTACTGATTTTGAAATCGATCCGCTGGGCCTACCAATTGATGGTGCTAGCTTTAATTTGGTTAAAAAGGATGGACAAGAAAACATTGCTTCAATAACAGGTACGCATATCAAATTAGCAAAGGATGCTGGAGATCCGGAAAAAAAAGCTGAAAAGTCTTTCGAGTTGACTCCCGAGCTTAAAAAAGATGGTTTTCCTGTCGCCGCCACGACTTTCAGGGTCATTCTGATTCCACAGATTAAATTTTTGTTTGGGCAATATTATCCCGATCTAAACTTGACCATAGACTTTAGTCTGATACATATCGGCCTCTCAAATGGTTATGTCTCTGCAGCGCCAACACTGTATCCCGAAAAATATAAATCTGCTTTTGAACTGGTTTCAATACAAAAAGATGGACTCGTATTTACAGATAGCGAAAAGCTGTTTAGTGTAAATGCCCAAACAGGCGTCGTTTCCGTGAAAAAGAGCGACAGTTTGAAAGCTGGCAACTATAAGGTGACCATAAAGGCCGTGACAACGACAGGGCTAGAATTTACGGCTAGTCTCACTTTAGCCATGTCTGAAGGATAATCGTACTATCCTGGTTTCATCCCCAAGCCATACTACTTATAAAAGCGCACTCCTGCAGTGCGCTTTTATCGTTCATGCCATCACGTATCATCTTCGCCCCCTATTGTTCCAAAATCAACCCTTTTTTACACCGGCACTTTTGATTGATAGAACAAACATAAAACACTTTAAATCAACAACAAATATATAAACCACATTAAAACAACAGCTGAACGAAAGGCATCGGAAGACTGACCGATTACAGACCTGATTTGATTTCACTTGAAGTTTTTTTTGACCACAAAATTGGCTACATTTGATTACTTAAATAAAAGCAGTATACAGCAGCAATTAACTGGAAATTTTATAACATTTCTTTATCTGGATCGATAAAAACACCCGGTTAAACTTCATTGATTATGGATCATAATATCAGCCTTGAAAACGATATTTTTAAGCATATTCCGCTAGAGCAGCACGTAGCGATTCAACAATACTTTAAATACAAAACCTACAAAAAAGCCGCTTTTATTATTAAACCGAATGATCTGGTAAAAGATCTGTATTGGATACAATCCGGATTGGTCAAACTCTCCTACGAAGATGAAAATTGCAGGGAGCATATCTTATCATTTGCCTTCGAAGATTGGTGGGAAACGGACTTTTCGGCATTTTATCATCAAACCCGGTCAAAGCTTTATTTACAATGCTTAGAGCCTACAGCCTTATATGCCTTATCTTATGCGGATTACCAGCGTATTGTGCAGCAGTATAGTCTGTCGAACTACTTTTTACAAAAATCGATCAATGGGCATATCGCCAATCAGCATAGAATACTGTCCTTGTTGACAGACAGCCCAAAATCCCGTTATGAACTTTTTATAAGCTCTTATCCTGCTTTGGTACAGCGCATGTCCAAAACGGTTCTTGCGCAGTATTTGGGCGTTTCAAGAGAAACGCTCAGCCGAATTTACAAATAGTGATTTCAGTCACAGGTTTATTTCTCGGGATCTCTCGAACTTTGTAGGCATTAAAAAACAGTGACTATGCAAAAGAGAACAATCAATCCCTGGAAGTGGCAAGAACAACGGAATTATGTACAAGCGGTAGAGGTAAAAGATGTAAGTAGAACCCTATATGTTTCAGGACAAACAGCAATTGACGAAAACGGCATCTCAAGTAATGCTGATATGCGTACGCAGCTATCGCTCGCTATCGCCAATGTGGAGCGCGTCATTTTAGAAGCAGGATATGAAATTTGCCATATCGTACGCTTGAACATCTACACGACATCTTCTGCCGAATTATTTCAAAATTTTGATCTATTTCAAACATGGGCTCAAAAGAACCAGCTACAACAAGCCTCCACTGTGATGGAAGTAAAACACCTTTTCGAAACACTTTTGGTTGAACTAGAGGTTACCGCGGTCAAATAAAATCATTCACTTGATTACCTACAACTGGCTATTTGTTACGGCCAAATACCTGCCTTCGATCGTATTTTCATCGGGTTTTCATCGGGTACTGACCGGATTATCCCGATGAAATCCCGATGCCATCCCGATGAGATCTACTGGAAACGCAGGAGCTGATCAGCAGAAGGACCGAAGAAGATCGGGATTTGACTAAAAAACGTCTCCCCGTTAAGGAAGACGTCTTCAATAAGCTGGCTAAGGTTTCCTATGGCCTGCCTTTTTATTCATACGCCCTAAGAGCCTGCTCGTCGCAAAGCTAACAACCGTGCCCAGCGCAGCCGTTAATACCGTCTGCAGCAAATCGCCCAGGGAGATACTGGCCCAGATGGAACAGATGGTGCCCCCGAGGGCAGAGATACGGATATCATTGATTTTCATCAGCTTCACTCCTTTCCTTGGGCAACATCAGCAGGTCGGAATTATTTTCAGGTGGAGACTTTTCCTCTTCCATAACTGTTTCCAAGATGCCCAGGCCCACAGCGATATATTTCAAAATGTTACCCGCCTTTCCGGGCCATTTAACGGGAGCCGCAAGAACCACCTGCAGCACTTTTCCTATTTTATTTAAGATTTTTTTCATTTATCGAATATTCAAATACACTTCATCCCCCATATCCCAAAGACTGTACACCAGTGCCTTAAGTTTTGCCAAGGCCTTGCCGCTGTAATCTCCTCTCCCTTCACCCGTTAGTACCGTTACCGGGGCAATGCAGCCCTGCAGCTCTTTCAAAGCATTGTTGGCGGCATGGATCAGAATTGCTTCACGGCCGAGCACCATCGGGATGCCGATCTGTTCGCCATGCTTGGGGTAACGCCGTTTCTCCAGCTTGTACCGACCTAATGGAATACAGCTTATCCGCGGAATGTTATTTCTGTCGGGCAGCTCGATGGTATGACAGATTTCTTCACCCTGATACGTAATGGTACCGTTGGTTCCCTGTGCTCCATATTTGCGTTGGAGCAGCAGAGTGTGTTGAATAGCCATATTTAGCTAATGGATAGTTTGCCCAGATAGAAACTCGGAGAGGTCTTGACACCATCCTCATGACCGGTAAATACCCAACCTTCCAGCGTGTCACCCGAGTAGCTGGCAGGTAGCTTGAAACTCAGGCTTGCTTCTTCGCGAGTCGCAGACTCTAGGATACTGAAGAAATTCTTGTTGCTGTTGTACATCAACAGAATAACCGAATCACCAGCGAAAGCGTTAAACTTATTGAGCTCCGCCTCCCATGTCAACGTGATCTCCTGCGGAAAAGCTTCTGACCATTCGGCACCCATCAGATTTGCTAATGAGCCCTTGGAAATAAGCACCTTCCCATAATCTATTTCCCATGCTGGGTAAGTGCCTTTGATGCCCCCATAGTTCATGAGATATTGCAGCGCCTTGTTGTATCCTGTAGCTTTGCCCTGCAATTTGTCCGAATAGCCCAGGTTGAGTAAATCCTTGATCGGAGAAAGAAAAGCTACTGCCGTTGCGAATTTTGTACGCTGTGCGACCTGTCCTTCACTCGCTTTTTTGTTTGTAATCTTGGAGAGCGAGCGGACATAATCCACACCTCTCCAACTGCTTCCTATTACACTTCCCACTTTCCCAGAGTAGGCCCCGTGTATACCTTTTAAGAATCTTGCCATGTTTATACATGTTTGATTAATAAATAATTAAGACTGTCATGAGCAGTCTTTGTTTTGCTAGCGAGAGCTAAATTAAGGCGACTTTTTTTTGTAGGCGAACAAGTACAGGGAATGATATTATACGGCAGGCAGTGCTGTCATTGCCTGTCAACTTTAACAAATAGGCAGATGCTCGGCTGTCCTTTGGGTAGTTATGGGATTGCCTTCGGGAGGTATTCGGCACAGATTGCAGACAGCTTCGACACAGCCTCGGCTGCTGTTCGGGTATTGTTCGGGTGCTGCTCGGCTGGGAGTCGAAGCCAAGTCGAAGAGTTGCCGAAGCTCGCCCGAAGGAGCGTCGAACATGTCCCCTAGCTGTGTCGGAGCAGAGCCGAAGGAAAGCCACAAAGTTCCCGAACCTCTGCCGAACCATACCGACGTGAAAGACCTTGTGTTTGCCGGCTCTCTGAAAATTAAAAAGGAGCCGAAAAGGCCCCTCTTTGACAACTCGCTATATCCGCCCCTTCCGCCTGCTTTCTTCCAGTTGCTGGTGTAAATCCGACAGGTAATAATAGTGCCGCTTGCCCAGCTTCCTCGGCCTGAGCTTTCCTTCACGGACCAGCCGGTAATACTTCGATTCTGAAATACCCAATTTATCGAGTACATGAGCGATATCGAGCATATTATCCAGTCCGTCGGCTGTATCCAATGTTTCAGCCGGAATCTTATTCATTTCTTCCGTTATATGCTTCAATATCGCTTTCAGTAAGGAGGTTATGACCTCCAAAAGGTCACATATGCGATTCAGTAAATTTAACATAACCATGCAATTAGACATGCTGGTCGCCGAAACAAGCCGCTTTGCACAATGGGCATTGTGCAGGGGCTCCATCACCACAGCGTTAAACAATACATCCATTTTAAGCCAGATTAAATTCCTCTTCCAATTTGTTTTCATCTAGCGTATCTATTATTCCCCAAAAATTATTGATGTTGTTGCGTAGTTCACGCGAAGGCGTAACCAGAATTTTGAGTTTTTCCTCCGGCAACAATCTATGTAGTTTCTGTTTTATTTCAGCGTTGAGCTCCAACATGGTGGGCCGATTTACGGGCACGCGAAAAAAGAGCATATTAACATACACTTTTGCCCGTATTTTGACCAACCAGGGATTTTCACGCAGCACTTTGGTCGTTACGTCTATCCGACAAAACTTGCCATCATGCAGATAGACATCTGCCGTACGTTGTTCTTTATAGATGATCACCGCGTTTAGGCATTTTATCGTTTTACCTCCTATCGGTTCTTCACCCTCCCATTTGCGCAAGAGATATACCATCAGTGCCAGCCGATCCCGATTGCGTTGCCATAGGCTGAGCAGCACAGCCTGTGATTCTGCTTTTGTCAAAGACGAGAGATCCATCGTTGCTGTCTGGGCGTTATTCCAGGAGAGTTGCCGTGAACTCCTTTCCAGCTGGTCAGTCGTATTTTCACGGACAGCTAGATTTTCACGCATTCCGGATCCGATGTCTAACAGAAGTGGTGATGGACGTCTATCGAGACGAGTTTTAGACTCGGGTAAATGAACCGTCAGCAGACCAAGGGATTGCCAATCCAGCAATACCCATTTCGGAAAACGGTACACAAAAAGTATATATGCGATCACTATCGGAAAGAAAAACAAAAAATCGGTTGTCAGATACCATCTCGAAAGCACGATTAATCCCGGCCTATCCGGTAGCAATACTTCGAGTACAACTCCATGAAGAGCCAGTACAACGCAAATTGAGCACAGCAGATAAATCATAAAATTAAGCTTACCGTTCCTACCAAACCGTTTCCGAAGGACCAGAACTGTATGCATATAGCTGATCAGCAAGGCGTAGACCAGCAGCAGCAAAACCGTACCTATCCATACAGCCATAAAGCGTTTGTTATGGACACGTTCAACCACTTTACTACCAGCAGAACCCAGATTTATGATCAAAGCAATGATAAAGCAAAAGAAAATGTAAAGCGGATAATAGAATATTCGGATCCATCGGACGCTCACAATTTTTAATAAATACGAAAACAACCTTTTATTTTTATTTAATTTACCCGACGGCATACTGGTTACAAATTAGTTAGGCGATTGGCTTAAAAAAAATACTTATCTCAAATTTACAAAATTTCTTTTAAATAACACTTATTTTCCCCCTGAAACATTCCGTCAAAATTTACGGAAAGCTGTCATATCTGTTCCAAACACTTGCTTTCCGTGGTTTTAGCCGATTTATTTGTGGTTTTACGAAATAGCAAAAATATGAAAAGAACATTTGACCAAGCGGGTGTTAACGACCTGCAACAGTTTGTATTGGCCACACTCCATGCCGATCGTCTTGCGATGATCAACTTTGTCATGAGTGACCTCGCTGGCTTTATGCTGACCTATTTTGATCTGCGCCCCAGCCAGATCCAATATCTGAACAATATGTCTACGGCACTCAAAACCGAGCTTAGCATTGGGATTGCCGACAGCTGGAACAACGGACTGGCCGTTGACTTCCAAAAGAACAGCAGTTCGGTCGATGAAGAAGAAGACACACCAAAGGATATCATCCTTTCACGATACAATTCATCCAGTGATTTACCTGTTGCGAACAGCTTGTTGCCGACAGGTTATTTTTCTATCCGCATTGTTTATCGGAATGCAGCACGTAGCTGATCCACGTTTCCCCGAAACAGACGTGGCATATTCCCCAAAATTAACAGCTATATGCAGACCGAATCATTCAGGTTGATAGAAGCAGAAATGGATTTTGTGAGCAAGAGTACGCTCACAAAATCCTTTCATCAGCGGCTACCCGATAGCCGAACCAGACTGCTTTGCAATCAACAAATTAGCATCTTTGAGGAGTATCTAGAGACAGGAAATCTGGAGAGCTATTGCTATCAGCTCGAGGTGAGCAGTGCAACAACAATTCGCTTTGACATACGCAGCCCGCAGACACACCTGCTCTACCATCTCGCTGGGCGTACGCCGATCCAATACAGCCAGCCGCAAGTCAATGCCGAATTTATTTTTCGTCCCAAACATGGCGCATTTTTTTATGCTCCGGAGACAATAATTGCGCTAAAATTCGAACCTGGAAAGTATCATATTCAAGGATTTACCCTCCCCCTAGATCTGCTGCACATCGGTGGTGTGCCTGGCTTTGAGTATCTAGCCAGCCTTATCGCTGCACACAAAGGCAAACTCGCACAGTACCGTGTCAGTCTTGATTTTGCGGCGATGGAGCAAACACGACGGACATTCTCCGAACTTACGGAAGAGCTCAATAAAAAGCCCCTGATCCCTAAAAGCATCATCCTCCATACGATTCAGGATCTGCTCCTTTTGAGCAAAAATAAGCTATTGAAAGCCGCAGGGCTGCTGAGCCACCAGGATCTTTTGGTCGAACAGGCGCGGGAACTGATCAGTAAGCGCATTGCTGAAACCGAGGAAATGACATGGATAAAAGATATCGCTGACAGCCTGCATATACAAGAAGATCAGCTCAATAGATACCATATGCAACGCTATGGAGAAACCCTACTGCACCACCGTAATCGAGAATTGCTAAAAAAGGCAAAACACTTACTGTGTCAGGATTTACGCGTACATCTTGTGTCAGACTTATGTGGCTTTGGCCAAATTTCAAGTTTCAGCCGGTTTTTCAAAAGTGAGAGCGGACTGTCTCCAAAAAAGTTCCAATATCAAATGCGCCTTCCAAAAGACAGCAGTTAGCAAGTAGATTCACGGATTTTGTCAAATGCTGATACGGTTTGTGTCAAATTATGCGCCCCAGCTGTATCTAGCTTTGAATCAGTGAACCAAATACCCCTAGGACTGGGTGAATTTATAAACAGAAAAGTATGATCAAGCAAGAGCATATACAACGTACAGAACGAGTCAGGATGCATTTTTTAAACGAGCAACCATTTGCCGCGGATTTGAGAACCCCGCATCGGCAATGGCCTTCACAACTGGTGCAGCGAACGTATACTGGTCTGGCCAAGATAAAGCTTTTGCGTCAAGCAACCTGCTGCTGTGCCGGCCCTGTACGTGACCGGCACGGACGCAGGTTTACGACATTCCCGTGTGGCGGTACGATACAGCATTTACCCGAAAAGGGCTGGCCTAATGCGGCGTTTCGGTCAGCTCCAGCAGAATCTGTGAAACCGGATATATTGACGATTTATCTGATTAATTAACAAGATTTGTCTAATTAAAATTTTGCACTATGGCACTATTTCAATTAAATGATCCAAGTAACCCTGGTAATCCAGACAGTTATTCAGCAGGATCACCTGGTTGTTCGGGCAATAATCAAATCTGTACTATCGACGCTCCTAATGTTGGGGGAAAACCAGATATTACAGAAGATTTGAGAAACGAAATGCTCGAAGCTTTAAATACCAGGTCGAATACATCGCATGTAACATTAAAGTCGTAAACATGCTGTTTTAATAATAGGGTGCATACATCATGCACCCTAATTTTGTTAATCTACCAATACAAAAACCTCTGTTGCTCTTTTTGCCTTCACTAGATCATAACCTGCGTCACGCAGTAAAGATCTTAGTTCATCAAAAGATTGATGTGGTCTCGTAGGAATTTTGTTATTCAATGTACTTTCATCCAAGATGACTGGATATGCCATATTGAGATCTGCCATAAATACAAAATCTCTTTTGGACTGGCCGACCTCATGCATATTTTTACTTTTGCCCTTGCCATCAATAATAACCCAACAATCAATCATTCTTTTTTCAATCGATGTCTTTACATGTAACCTATTGTCGAGATCCTGAATAATATTCCGCATCCGTTTATCTTTTGAGTTTCTCTCTGTAAATTCAAATTCGTACGAGATCGCATTTTTTAATAACCAATCTTCCTCGTAGCCATCCCGATCGGAGGCATAACTATATTTTTCCGGATGGGCCGACTCTATTATGATCCGATCAGCTTTCATATATGGCAATCGCGTAATTTTTCCATAAGCATGCATATAGGCCGAAATTATCGGCACATTGATCATGTACTCCCGTATAATGCTCGAATCAGACGAAATATCCGTACCAAACTTGGTATCGGCATCTGGAATATAGCCAGTCAGAGCAGCATAAGATCTGAGAGGATAATGCATATCCTTCAGTGATTTCGAATAGTCAAAAGTTTTAAAATCATTTTTCTGAGGAACATCAAGTCTACCCTCTTTGAGCATGGTGTTTACCATCTTTTCATCCAAGTATTCAACATGAGTAATTCCTTTCACTAGACCATCGAGAATCCATACAACATGAGAAACGGTCTGATGCGGAAAAAGCGTCTTTAGATTCTTATCTTCAACGATAAATTTCAAATCTGTGGCAGCTATAACATCATTTAACTCCCTCATTTTAGCCATCCGGCCGCGATTTTCATAGGTCACAGGATAAATCTGAATATCTTTTCCAAATCTCTTGGCAACCTTAGACAGCCTAGGCAGCGCGGCAATACAACTTGAACAAGACGAATTCATAAAGTCAAGAATGACGAGGCGCGCAGCCTGTTGTGAAAACTTTCCTAACGGAACACCATCTTCAAGAGTCCCCATATCCACATTGGGCATTTTCATTCCAATAGTCAATGTATCTGTCTGAGAAGTGCTACAATAAGCAGTCTGTATTGTATGCAATAACAAAGCTATAACACACATATTTTTAATCAATTTTTTCATTTTATCGTTCAGTTTGAGTAAGCATAGAATTGTTGAGTACAGCAAATGGTATCAAAAAAGTATATTGAGGAGCATTCGGCTGTAATTCTGCCAGTTTTTCTGGCCACGATCTTTTTAAAGTCACAGCCGTTTCGGCCTTTAAGTTCAATCTTTTTAGATCTGGCCAGCGCCGCTGGCGCATAATCAGTTCTTTTCTCCTTTCCTGTAAGATAAAATCCAATAGTGTAACCGGATCAGTATCTGTACGATCTGTATACGTACCAGATTTCCAACGCGACCTTAACAGATCGTTGATATCCTTTCGTGCCAAAGCAATCTTGCCTAGCCGAGCATTTGATTCAGCCCTGATCAGATACATCTCGTCTACAGCCAAGCCACTGAAGGGAGCCTGATTCAAAACACCGTCATAATTTCCTTTGAAAGAATAGGTACCGTCGTTATTATTAATAAAAAACACTGTCCTGCGCAGATCGTTAGCCTGATAGACTTCCATTAGTTCTGCCGACACTTTCCAACGTGTGCGGGTATAAGTCGCACTCCCGCTTGAAATAGCCTGAAATAACACCTCCGTATTAAATCTCGAAATCGGCGTATTACTCGACTGGTTCAGCACATTAAAGTCCAATAAAGAAGCATTTCGTTGCAGACATTTATCTGCATAATACGCAGCCTGCTCATAATCTTGGAGATAAAGATATACTCTTGCCAATAAAGCCAAACTGGCTGTGTATGAAGGTCTGGAGGTCTTATCATTGTTATCTTTCAGTAGCTCGGTAGCCGACCGTAAATCGGCTAGCAACTGCTCATAGAATTCCCCAATGGTCACTCTCGGACTATGCTCCTCAATATTCGGCGTTTTACGGTAAGGAATAGCTATTTTTGCAGCATTGCTTTTATCCGCTCTGGGCAAATCCACAAATAGCTCACCCAAGGCTAGATGCGCATAAGCCCTAAAAAATAAGGCTTTACCTTTTAGTTGTTCCGAGCGATCATTGCTGGGCAATTTATCAATCATTGCAAGTACTTGATTAGCATTATAAACCACCCGATAAGAGGCGGACCATTGCGTGGCAGGTGGGGCTGCCTGTATGTTCCATACAAACAGGTCCCTATCCTCGTCAATCGTGATCGCAGACCAGTCTGCATAGCTCATCTGAAAATTGTCGCTACACAATTCACCGATATAAGGATAACCCTGATTTAACATGCTATAATTATCCATCAAGGCCTCTCCATCTTCAATAGATTCTGGAATAGCCATTTTTAGATCAGCTTTTTTGTCTAAAAATTTATCACAGCCAACTAAGGCAAACAGTAGGGCTGTGATAAAGAAAATAGGATATCTTTTCATTCTCAATTCGTGTTAAATGACAGTTCGATTTATAAGTTCAGTGTTGCGCCCAGCGTGTACGTACGTGGGATTGGTATGGAGCGGTAATAATCGGAATCCACATTATATCCTGTCTTCTTCCAGATGATCAAGTTCATATTATCCATATTAAAAAATACCTGACCACGGATTTTCCCTTTGCCCAGTCCATTAAAATTATAATTCACATTAATGTCCTTTATGCGGATGGCATCTCCCCGCTCAACGACCGCGTCCGAGAATGTATAAAAATTGTCCCGGGCATTATTTAACGGATATATAAAAGCAGGTACATTGGTATTCAGCTCATCCCCTGGCTGACGCCAGCGATTGTCAAAATCCTCATGCATAGTCCAGTAATTTGCTAAAGCCGAATAATTTATTGTCGGTCTTCTAAATACGAACTTAAACTTGTATTGAATATTTGTACTCAAAGACCAAGGGCCGTAGTTAAAGGTGTTACGTACAAAACCCGAATATAGCGGAATCGTTGATCCCATAAATTTTAGCGTCTCCAGAGGTGAAGAAGCAAATTTTGTATACTCTTTACTCTTCTCGCCATTCATCCAACCTAAGGGCTCACCAGTCTGTGGATCCAGTCCTGCAAATGGGTAGGCATACAGTCCGTATAGATCGCGGCCTTCCACCGGATTCGGTGAGGTAGCTGCATCAAGGTATGAATCTGCCCGTGCAGGCCTATAGTTGTATTTTTTAGTAATATTCCGCTGATAATTGAATATCAGATTGGAAATCCACGAGAATTTGTTTCCTTTTATATTCAAGGTTTGTAGATTAGCTTCAATGCCGCGTCCGGCAAAATGGGCCACATTCAAGATCTGTGAATCAAATCCTGTTGTTGGATCGACCATCCCCCGGGCAACGATATCCCGCCCATCTTTCTTATAAAAATCAACAGTTCCCGAAATACGATTGCCGAGAGCAGCAAAATCAAGCCCGAGATTAAAAACACCAACCTTTTCAGACCTGTAATCCGGATTGGAAGGATTGACCATATAGGCATAAGTATACGAAGTGATACTATGTGTTCCGCTATATTCCATAATCGGATTGGCCGAGTAAGAATTATTGGCATTGCCATTATAGCCATAGGTACCCCTGATTTTCAATCGAGATAGCGCATCGAAATGATAAAAAGACTCCTTTGTTATGTCCCATGCTAAGCCAGCAGACCAAAGCGGTTGCCACCTGTTGTTTGTTGACACGCCAAATAGATTAGAGGCATCCCTGCGTATGCTTCCACTCAGAAAATACCGATCCAAAAAGGTATAGGTCGCATTACCAAAGAAAGAAGTGAACCGTTGATTCAGCTCGTCAAATCTGACGCCATCAATGATCTGTCCTGATCCCATGATCCCATTCAGCAAAGGGAAATTGGTCAGGTAATTCACACGTGCATAACTCAATGTATTGCGAGCATAACCATAGAGGTTGTGCCCGTCCATCCGATTGTTCAAATCCTTCATTTCAGCTCCAACGATGGCATTGATTTTATGTCGATCCCGATCGAATGATTGATCCCAAGCCAGATTTCCCCTTAGGTAATGTGAATTTATGATACCATTGTTTTGGTAAAAGATATCACCGATTGGCACATTTCGTGTTATCGTAGTCGGCGTCCATTGCGTAAACATATTGATGTAATGCTGTGTAAAATAAGAATCAATCCCCTGCCAGTTGGTTATTTTATTTGCTGACTTCTGAAATTGATAGGCTACATTTGCGCTTATGAAAGGTGTCAATTTCCAGTTCGCACTTAAATTGAGCGTGACATCTTCGGTACTATTTTTATTTTCGCTGCTGGCAATTTCATTGAAGATATTGTAGTGGGCCGGCATGAGCCTTCCCCCTGCAAGCGTATCGATGTACGATTTACGGATCGTAACCGTCTCCAGATCAACAGCCTTTCCATTGTCGTCGACCAACCTGAGATAAGGATAAAAACTACGTCCCGCGCCAGAATACAGGGAGCCAAAAGCAAGCTGAGAATCAGTACCCATCCCTTTGATGGCAGAGTTTCCATACATCAGCTGCATGCCGATCTCCAACTGTTTGACGGGGCGGATGTTTGTCACTAACCGGGCCGTAACTCTTTCCAGCCCCCCATTTTGAATATTATTACGGTTTTTATCGTACCCCACACTCGCCTGAAAATCATAGTTAGCACTGCCTCCAGTTATATTGGTTGCATATTGCTGGTTATAGCTGTTTCTATAGATGTACTTTAAGTAGTCTTTTCGCACATCCTCTTTACTCCATTCAGCTTTCTGACGATCATAGGCTATTTGATCGATCTCGCCTTTGCGTAGCCTGTCCATTAACACAACCATTGGGGTAATGCTCCGATCCAAAGAAGTGATCTGCCAGTCGAAAAACTTGTTTTTAAATAACAGCTCTTCCATCTCCATAAAAGATGAACTGGACATGTAAGGTTTTTTATAGATATCCGGCTTTTCACCCAACTGGCTTGCTACCTGGACTGACAGTTTTAGTTTACCGTCCTTAGTCCCTCTTTTAGAAGTCAATACGATAACTCCATTCGCTGCTCGGGTTCCCCAGATGGACGCCGCCGCAGCATCTTTAAGGATGGTTACCGACTCAATATCGTTGGGGTTTATATTTGCGATATCACCCTCGTAAGGAAAGTTATCCAATATAACCAGTGGATTATAATAACCATAGTAGGTTGAAGTTGTACGGACAGATAATTGCTGCAAGGGGGACAGTCCTTCCACCCTTTTCTCAAAACGGAGCGCAGGCGATAAGCCTTCCAGCCGATTTATAATGTTAGTACTTTTGCTGATATTAAGTTGCTGTTTTCCGATTACTTCAAAACTCCCCGTCGCCCGTTCCTTCGGAATCTTTTGATATCCTGTAGAGACTACGTCCACCTCTTCCAATTGATTCTCCAGTGGTATCAATTTTATAGCCAATGATACTCCGGCAGTATATGAAGTTTCTAAGCGCTTGAATCCCACATGGGAGAACGAAACTATACCTTTAGGATTGGAAACTGGTAATGAAAATGAACCATCATTTTTAGAAGAGGTCCTACCCTTTTCACCTTCGACACGGATGGAAACACCTTGGATCGGCTTACCGTCGACAGACGATACCACAGTACCGCTAATAGCTAACAGCCCTTCCGCCCCGCTGTCCTTGCGGGGCGTCTGAGCCGATAAACTAAACATATGAAACAAACATGCCAGAATAAGCAGGGCATGTTTGTTCTTCAATGCCTTTGAAAGACAAATAATAGCATTGAAAACTAAAAAGTATAGATTCAGCGGTAACTGTATCACACCCTTTACGCCCATTGTCGTCGGCACAGGAGTACATGCCGACATGATCTGCCTCAGACTATATACCATACAATCGAGGGAGTACTTTTTACCCCATTCGAATTGAACTTTTTTTAATTTATTTTTTCCAGCGCCATTTAAGGTCGCCAGATATGCTACCTTATCCAATAAGGCAGACATCAGATTTGATCTGTTTGTCATCTGCTTATTGGTAAGGTTAGTCTACTATTCGTCCAAAGAATTCGTGGATCCGCTTGGTGATCTCCAGTTCATCCAAACTCAGCGTTGTTGATTCGGCGTCGGAAAAATCCAATTTGCTCATGTCTACATAGTCGTTATGCACGTGGAAATAAGCGATCAGTACAGCCAATAGGTCGAAGCCGAACACCTGCTTTTGGCAGAGTTCTATTAGATTTTCATTAGGCCAGCGGTCTGCTGATTTTTTAAGTAGTAAAGAGATGGTATTCTGGATGGTACGGATATCATACTTTTTCCAAAAATCAACAATCTTATCCGTGGGATCATAATCTTGATCGTGTACTTGGTATATGGCTAGTTCTAGCGCTAGAACATTTGAATATTTTTGATTCATTTTTAAGGTTCATAAAGATGACTTTGGCAATGCCCTATCGTTTGAATCGGACATACCTTCCCCTATTGCAAAAATTTTGCATTCCAAAGAGGTGTCATTGCAGGGACTAATCAGCCCTTACAGGTGTCACAAATTAAGAATAAACAAAATCCCGAAAAGCGCCCCAAGACGATTGCAAAGCATTGATTAGGGGAATATTATGGCGCTTCCTGCCGGGACAGGTAAAAAACCGATCTGCACTTTATAGAAAAACTATACAATAATTCCTTTATTTATTTGGCAGAATAAAAATTAAATGCTAATTTTAAGTTGTTCAGGCTCGATAGAGCAATTAACTTTATTATTAACCAGATCAAAAAGGGATGTTGTATTACAGACAGATCGGAAAACCTCGGACAAGGGAGTACTTATTTGTATCCTATCGGCACATTACAAATTGGCGATAGCAGCCCTCTCCTGTTTCGGTTTTTAATGATTTAAATAATCTATCCAGGCGAACGAATTAAGTTCTTTATGGGAATAGTGTGTGAAAACCGATGGCTTACCTCCTGGAGGTAAACTGTGTTTTTTTTGGGGGTGTTTTCTGTTCGTTTCATAATCATTCATTTTGGTTATCAAACGATGAAACTCAGAAAGCTTGAGGAAGGGCGTATTGGTTGAAATAACCAATAGGGCGAATTCCAAAGCTCTGACAGAGGTACCGCTAGGACCACCATAACCGAAATTATGGTTCCACAGAGTCTGACATGGAATCCGCCCTATTGGACTAATATCTACAAAGATAAAAAAATCCAATAGAAAGCGAACCCACGATCAACTCATATGGAAAATTAGCGGTTTTCTGTTATGAGTAACATCGTAATTAGAGAGTGACAGCACCCTCTTCTTGTAGTCGCTTAAATAACTAACACAAATATACAAATAAAAATATAAAATACAATTAAAAAGAAATTTATATAAATATAATGAATAGCTATGACATCAAGCTAGAATTCGGTAAACAAGCAAAAAAATATAGATTACACTTTGGTTTAAGCCAAATAGAAGCAGCCGATTTAAGCGAAATGAGCCCTTCTGAATACAGTGATTTGGAAAACGGAACAACAAATTATAATGTTGAGAAGCTACAAAGTGTCTCTTCTATTTACGGCTTATTTTATTATCAAATGGGAAACCCTGCATGTAAATTCCCTGCCTTTTCCAAGTTGCCCGAAGTAACAAAGACGAAAATTAATTCCCGTGAGAAACCATTAACAGTTTATAATGAAAGATTTATAATTGAACATCTAACAATCATATTTAGTAACATGTCGGAGAAGTCCGAATTTCTAATCAAAGATATTAACAGCAAAATTGTAGAACAATTTGCTGTATCCTATGATAATGAAGAGATATCGGGTACAATTAGTAAAAACTTTGCCGGTTCTATCGTAAAAACAGATAAAAAGCAAATTGATAAAAAAGGACGTGGAGCGAAACCATTTTATTTTATGATAATAAAATCTCTGTCCAATGATATCGTGCAAGAAGCAATCCAATCGATTGAGAACGAAAAACTGAAGGATTCAAATGGAAAAAAGCTTAATCCGAAATGACAACGCGATGAGCTTATTCTCGCACCGCAACTATATTTTTCAGATTTAAAAAGAAACCTCACACAGAAAAAGCATTTTTACCAACTAGCATGTAAATGGAAAATAAAGTACCAAAACTTACGAGCGCATCCGTCTTAAATGAAAGAACGGAAAAGATTTTCCAATATGTTGAAGCATATAACAAGATGGATGTTGAAAATATGGTACCAGATTTTGATGGTGGAATCGTTTTTCAGAACATAATGAATGGTGAGAAAACGATGGAATTGCGAGGCATTGAAGAATTTAAACAACAGGCGATTGCCGCCCTATCATATTTCAGTGAGCGAGAGCAGTCCATCGAGACAATCACTCATACCCGTAGTTCGACAGAAATCGTGATCAACTATAGTGCTATTTCGGCAATGGATTTTTCGAATGGCTTGAAAAAAGGCGATGAAATAAACATACAGGGGAAGTCGATTTTTGAGTTTTCGGCTGATGGGAAGATTAGAAAGTTGACGGATATAGCGTAGTGATTAAAAAGAATAAAAGAGATCAGTAAGAAATGGAATTTGAAAAATTAGTCAGCAGTATCCAAAATACCCATGAAGAGTTACAGCTTTCAGCGATAAAAGCTGTGAACCAATCGCTCACTTTGCGCAACTGGCTAATAGGCCTATACATCATAGAATTTGAACAAAAGGGTAAAGAAAGAGCAAAGTATGGTGAACAGCTACTCGCCGAACTCGCCGCATCTATTAAAATAAAAGGATTATCTGTTACGAATCTAAGGTTATGCAGACAATTTTATATTGCATACCCTCATCTAATATCTGCTGTAAAAGATGCTCTGATCAACAGTAACTTAAAAGGAGTTCAAATTGGTCAGTCGTTGACTGACCAATTACAAAGTACTGACTACAAGACAAATTCAATTCATCAGTCGACGACTGATGAATTGAACCAAGCGTTTCAACACCCTATAAAAAACGGTCCCCTAACAGATCCTTTCGAAATTTTATCGAAGATTTCTTTTACTCACCTCGTACAACTCCTCCCAATTCAAAATTTAGAGAAGCGCACATTTTATGAGTTAGAATGTATTAGGCAAGCATGGAGCGTCGGCGAATTGAAAAGACAAATCAACACGCTATATTATGAGAGAAGTGGGATAAGCAAGAAACCCGATAAATTATCCAAGATTATCAACCAAAAAGCAGAACAGCTAACAGCCGATGATTTCATCAAATCACCTTTTACCTTTGAATTCCTTGGGCTAAAGGCCAAAGATGTCGTTTATGAAAATGATCTTGAAAAATCACTCCTAGAACACTTGGAGGGCTTTCTGCTTGAAATGGGCCAAGGCTTTTGCTTCGAAGCCAAACAGAAACGCATATTGATAGGTGGAGAATACTTCTTCATTGATCTTGTCTTTTACCACAGGATATTAAAATGTCATGTCCTAGTAGAGCTCAAAATTGATGAGGCCAAGCATGAACATATCGGGCAATTAAAAACCTACGTCAATTACTACAAAAAGGAAATGATGCAAAAGGACGACAATCCTCCGGTGGGGTTATTGCTCGTGACCAACCAAAACAAAGCGTTGGTAGAATACGCCATTGCCGACAGCGATCAACAATTGTTTGTCAGTAAGTATTTGCTCGAATTGCCTTCAAAAGAAGAGCTAATCGCGGAGATAGAAAGGGAAAAGAATATATTACGTGAGCAAGGAATCGTATATGGTAGAGAAAATTAAGAATCCCCTAACCTTGGTTTTGGTGATGTCGGTTCAAAAACTAGAAAGATGGGGTTATGAAGATTCCAATGAAAAAAACGTAATCGACCATGATAGCGAAACACATTATTTATTAGCAAAATTTAAAAATGAACTATCACAGCCGAATATTCCAAGTTGTCACCAATTCAGATAATGGCGACACTTCAAGTGAAACGACTTTTCACTACAAGCAAGAGGGAAATATCCTCACATCTATTTATTCGGGGGGCAGCATTGTCTCCGGACATTTGCTCGGAATCGTAGACGATGATGGAAATATAGATATGCAATATCACCACATTAATAGTAATGGGGAAATAATGACGGGACTCTGTAAATCTACTCCTGAGATTCTTAAAGATGGAAGAATTAGACTGCACGAAGAATGGAAATGGACAAATGGGGACCAATCAAGTGGAAAATCTACACTTGAAGAAATTTTATTTGATGCCAATTCAATCAGTTGACCGGAGAAATTCTAGAAACGAAGAAAAAAGTACTTATCCTACGCGCTTAAAACAATTTGATAGAATTATTTAATAATAATACAATATATATCCCGGTTTTCAATAAGCTCATTCTGGAAAATACAGTCGATGAAGTGCTTACGTTCTTCGATCAGAAAAGCAAATAGGTGGAAATTTTCGAGCCATCAATAGGAGGTCAAAGCTTAAAATCATTCCTTAAAATAACCCAACATTCCTCTTTCTTCGCCCACTCACCATATAAAGCTCCCGGTGCGTTCTTCTTTATAAATTGTTCTACCTGAACCATCAAATCATAAATTATAGTTTGCAACTCGTCAGATACACCTTGCTTCTTCCATATTTCGGACAGATTTATTTCTGTTCCTTTCTTATAGGATAATAAAGCAAGAGTGTAAGGAACCGTTATATATCTCATATCGCCGATAGAATTGGGTTTTATTCCGTACAACTTTTCAGCGGTCCTGAATAAAATAGCCTTTGCGATTGCATCTTCGAAATATTTATTATCAGAATTTTCAGGAATATTATGTGCAATAAACTGTGCATAATTTTTTTGGCTTCCTCTTACAACTATATGAGGTCCGATAATGAGCTTGTCATCCACATAGACTTCACTCCATGTATTTATAAATTTCGCCAGCTCCTCTTTTGTAAAGAACTGTTTTTTAGGATTTTTAAAGTCAAATGCTTTGAGTTTTGCTTTTGTAGTTCCTTCCCTTGACCTTGCGTTTCTGTATTGACCTCTGGCCCTTTCATAAAACCATCTGGTTTGATAAGATTGACCATTAACAGGCGGAGCCCATATATTTCTTGATAATTTTTCAAGTTCAATGTGAAATGGAGTATTAGAACTCAAGTCAGAAATAGAAATTTTATTCTGAGTATTGGCATATTCAGCAATACGGCTAACGATTTCCGCAAAATTATTCTTATCTTTTATGATACTCAGTTTGACCTGAACTACAATGTCTTTTATTTCAGCCTTATCTTTCTTCCAAGTATGATATATAGATGCTGTTGTTTGTCCTCCATTTACAATCTGAAGATCTTTTACAGATTCTATCAGATATCCCTTTTCTGTTTTTTTGAGTTTTAAATCATCGGCGGTAGCTGCTATACCATTATTAAAAGCCAGAAACATATGTGGTTCTTTCAATATTGTTCTCCTGATCCCTTGATTTATTTTTCCAGTGAACTGTAGAAATGATCGCACATTCTGTTCTAATAGTCTGGCTCCATATTGCTCATAAACTGAAACAAGTGCATGTCCGGGGATTAATGCTAGGTAAGACTGATATTCAGGATTATCTATATCCGCCTTAATACATGGCACCTCAAAACCGTCCTGTTCGAAATCGATTTCAATAGGGATGTATTCTTTCTCTGAAATATTGAACAGATAATTCAGATCAACCACTCGGAAAAAAACAGGAATCTCATTTAATTCTTTTTGTGAAGGAATTTCCCCATTATAAATACCGTCGGTTAAAATAAATATATTTATTCTTACAAGGTTTTCTCTCAGTTCCACTGAGGCATTTAAAGTATGGGCAAAGTCAAATATCTCTGATGATTCTTCCAAGCTATCTGCATATTCTCTGTTATCAGCTTTTTTCAAAAACGAGAGTAATAATTTTGCGGCATTATCAATATCGGATTTCTGAACACGTATAGGTTCTTCTGTACATTTAAATACTGTAACAAAAAGATCGAGGGTTTCATAATTATCAGCAATAGCATAAGCATTGATCTTATGGCGGTTTCTTGCTACAATACTTTCATGGAAAGAAATTCTAGCATCTGCAGTTTCTCCCCCTCCAGAGAGAAGGTCAATAGCCTGCTTAGTAAATAGTTGCTCTAAAGAACCACCTTCTTGATTTGAAAGCTGCTCTGAACGAATATCCTGTAATAAATCTGTATAAAACCGATTGAGTTCCTGTTGTGCCATAAATTAAATCAGTTCAGATATTTTCTTTCCATCAGCGGTGTAAATTTCATCAAACATAAAATTTTCATAAAATCTATAAGAGACTCCAGGTTCTGACGAAGCAAAAAATATGGCTTTCGATAATTTTTCAATTGAAGTGTAATCAAATTCCATAATCTCAAAATTTGAAAAATTATATCCTCTTGTTCGATATTGAGTATGAAAAACTGCATTCAAAAATGTTCTATAAGCACCATATTGAAAATATGTTAGATTACTCCTTAATTCAAATCTATAATAATAACTATCATTCTTATAATCAGTTTTTATACTGTACATCTGAATTGCATTACTGTCTTTGACACATACTATGACTTTTGAAACTATTTTCTGAAGCTCATCTAATATTTTAAATCCAGTGATGAGTTCTGCCTTAAATATTGAAGATTTCAGATCATCATGAGAAAGAGGATTGAGTAAACGGTCTTTGATTCCGATAAGTTCATCAATGAGTAAGAATGGAACTTCATATCGATTGACTAACTTCTTAAACTGATCTATCATTTGTTGTAAAGAGATAAATCTGAAAGTATCAACATCTGTATCTTCTTCCTCTTTTAATTTATAAAACCAGGAATTATCATTTTCCGAAATTGAAAGATTCCTTTTTGATAAAGTAATTACACTATTGTCTCCCGATGTGCCATTAAAACCCGGATAAAGTACATTTTCAGGCAAGATTCTCTTTAGTTCTTTTTCAAATGCCTTTCGCAGATAATTAGCACAGGCAGGATAATCTCCTTTTGTCAAATGGTATTCTGCTCTTTCTCTATATGTTTCAGATTTACGGATAAAAGGACGTTCAATATTATGACTATGGTTATCTACATAAAATTCTGTTTTTTCCCAGCCTTTAAGATATGGCTTTGCTACATTAAACCATTCTCTGTCATAAGTAGTCAGAAATATCTGGAAATCTCTGAATGAAGTCCCATCGTCGAATTCATCCTTTGTGAGGATCTCCAATAACGGAATTCTATTAGTCATATCGAGACCTATAAAGATATCATCCAGAAATAAAATCCTTAAATCCGTTGACGGTAAACCGAGAATATAAGCTAAATAGACAGATATGGCCAGTGCCGTGAGGCGGGCTTCATTTAGAACTTCCTCATGCTCGGGTAATTCCTTCTCAAAAAGTTTTATTTTAAGTGAAATAGAAGGAGGTACTAAATCTTCGCCTTGCAATTCCATTTCTTGATATTCTATTTTCAAATCACATTCTTTCTGAAAATACTTAAGAAGCATATTTGCTCTATCTTCTAATTCCAAGAACTGAGCATACACATTAGTGTTATAGTCCGATATATCATTCTGTATTTTGGTGTGCTGAATCTTTTCCCATAAGTCTTTATATGAAATTCTATTTGCAGCTTGTACAGAAAGAATTGCAATCATATCTGAAAATAATCCTGTTTCTCCAAGAAAAAACGAAAACAGATCCGGCTGACTGTTATGTTGCCTGAAATGAAGTTGCAGTAAGTCTCTATATCCAACAAACCCCTTTACAATACTTGCTTTTGCAATTATAGGAATGGTATGCGTATTTGTCCTTGTTGTTTCAGCAGAGAAAGAACATTCGCTTTCATCTTCAAGTGTTATATTTATAAAAGGCTGTTCCTTATTATGCTTAGGAATATAAAATAGATTTTTCTGAAATGGAAATCCTGTATTCAAAGCAGAATTAAAAAAGTCCTTCAAAGCACGGAAAAGAGATGATTTCCCACTTCCATTTTCTCCATAAATCAACAGGTTTTCCCCCTTTGGCAAATCTATTGTATAACGGGCTGATTCCTGGTCGTTATTTACCAGAAATGCTCTGTAATTGCTAATTTGAATGCGTTTGATTTTCATTCGTCAGAGTTTGATAAATAAGTTTGAATTCAGGAATTGTAGTTATATCATAAATTGCTTTTTTTACATGACTTTGAGGTTTGTTCAATAATTGATAATAGCGTTTTATATTTTCCGCATCATTATCAAATGGAATAAGACTTTGTAATTCAGAAAGAACATTCAGACGATTTGCTGCAAAAATTTCCGGAAAATAAACCTCAAAAATTACTGCGTCAAGAACACTTATAAAAAATGAACTCATCACATGACTTTCTCTGGAAGATTGTTCTTTTTGCAATACCAAAATACATCTTACCAAAATAGAAATTCCATGACTGTACTGCTCTGAATAAATAAATGGAAACGTTTCTATTACCTGCTCTGTAGCAAGTCCGATTTTACTTCTGTTATAATATGTAAAAAATACAGAGTTCAGAATAGCTGATAAATATTCGGAAGGGATTTCCGGAATCCATATTGCAAGGCATTCACCGTCTAAAACCAATGATGTTTCTGAAATAGAAAAATTCTGAGCCTGAAATTTCACTGTAGATATAACAAGTCCTTTATTTATTAATAAGTGCTCCGGGTTTTCAATCCATGAATCAACATACGGATTTATATAATAACGTTGAACATCTTTAGCCTTTATAACAGGAACAGCTTCAGGTTTCTTCTCAGTATAATTCAGTTTATTGGTTCCATATAAGAAAGTAGGGTTCCACTTTTGTGTTTTCCCCTCCAGTTCTTTAAATTTATTTTCAATCCTATTTTCAAGAACTTCAAGTTGCTCCAGTTCATTATCTTTTTCAACTGCTATTAATGGTTCTTCAAGTTCCTGATCATCCAATTCATCAGAATAATCCAATTCTTTCAGGAATTGTTCATTTACTGCATATTCAATAGGTCTCGCATTTTTCATCCAGGGAAAACTAACTGCCAATCCTACTATAGGAATTGATGAGAGGGGAGCTTTGTCTTCTTTAGGTTGTGGATCCAATAAATAAATCAATAGAAGTGCTTGTTCATCCGGTCTGATCTCTTTGACCCGTACCGGACTGGGCTTGTCGATCTTTGACAAATTTTTTCCATTTTTCTTTGCGTCTTCTATAGTTCTTTTAAAGGCTATTTCTATTTCTTCATCAGTTAGATCAATAAATTCGTGTCGCGGATCAATAATATGAGATTTGTTAATCGTATAATAGTTGGAGTCAGGAGTAAAGTCACTTCTTTTTGTAAGTCCTACCGTAATATCAGTATTGATTTTAACTGTTTTATCCGTAGTTGTATTATTAATAAGCACTATCGTCCAGTTCGTTATTAACCCATATTTTTGTTGTTCACTGATAAATCTGTTTATCAGGTTTACATTAAAAGTAGGTTGCATTGAGGCATATCCATATAGGTAGTCAATTATTCTGTCCGCATTATTTCTGCCTCTCCATACAAAATGATTCCGCAGAATAGATTCAGTATTTATAGTTCCATTAGGTAATCCTAAATCGTTAATAAGTTTTAGTGTGTTGTTGTAATTTACCAGATGCTTTGGATCATTCTTTTTGAATGAATATGTTTCTTCCAATACACCGGAAAGGCTTAACGTCATTATTTTTTTATAACGAAACTTATTAGCCGCTGTAATAACAAGTGAATCAGGATGAGTTCTGACTTTCAACCCGTAATCTGCCGGAGTTTTATCCAGATCGCCCATTCTGTCAAACTCAGCACGCATTTCTTCAGTTGCGACTGTTATGTGCTGATACCATTTTACCAGTTCTTCACTTGTATATAATCTGCATAAATCAAGGTATCCCGGACGGTATCCAAACCATCTTCCCATTTGCATTAAAGTATCATACATCTTCGATGCACGAAGAAAATAGCTGATGGTCAATCCTTCCAGTGTTAATCCACGGGAAAGCTTATTACCACCAACAGCAATTACAGAAAGTCCTGTCTTACGATGATCATAATAATCCAGCGGTCGAATGTTTTTATGTTTCAACCTGTTAATATTTGTATCACCATGCACTGCTCTGATTTCGATTTTAGCAACCGCTGCATACAAATGAGGCTCTATATCAGCCCACGACATTTCAACTATCGATGGATCATTCACTGAAGGACTATCAATTACTTGTTTTGTCACCTTTACAAACCTGTCTTTCCAAAGCTGTTCAAGTTCACCAAGAAATTTTCTGTTGGGAAACTCTATTAATCTTGCATAAGCTCTCACTTGATTTTCAACAAGTGTTGCTATTCTATCCTGCCAGTCTATAAATCGGGTTACGTGTACCAACATAGAGTTGTGTTCATTCGCCTGACCACGGGCTCTCCTTGCAGCACAGGACAAAAAGAAACATTTAATAGCCTCATGAAGGGTTAGGGGAAGCTCCGTTAAGGTTTCAGGTTTAGGCTCGTCTTTTTTATGTCCTTCAGGAATATATATTGCATAATCATCTACAACTCTGATAAGTTCTAAGGGTTCTATTTCTTTATCAATATTTTCGAGTGATTCAATTCCAAATAATTTCTCAGGACCTATATAATTTGAAGGTGCAGGTATATTGACAATAAAATTCTTCGGAAATATATCTTTACCCAATGATAATGGGATATTGTGTACATTAAAATCAAGTCCTTTTACATCATCATCTGTATATTGTTTAATAAAAATATTGGCATAAGGTGTTGCTGTATAGCCAATATAAGCACTCTGCTCAAACAATTTCAACATCGAACGGATACACGCATTGATTCCGGAAACATAATTTTTACTGATATTGATGGATGCATTATCTGCTTCATCGTCAATAACCAGTAAAGGTAGATTTTTGATCTGCTTTTTACCATCCTCCATTGTTTTCCCACGACTTGCCAGCCATCCTAAAAGATTCTTCATTACGGAAGCATTTTTCTTGATGACCAATATAATGGGATCCTTACCTCCAATACTTATACCTGAGGTTTCTGAAGCCTTCCTGTTAAAATCGCCATTAATCTCATTTGTTGTCAATGAATGGGCAATCAGTGTTGGATTTATTCGTCCAACTCCAATACGATCTGAAGTTTGGGTGATGCTTCTGGCCAATTGGGTATCAAATCCAAGAAAACCTTCATCAATACGAAGCTGGGTTTGAGAACGTAAACTGTTGTGAATTCCGGCTAAAACAATAATCAATCTATAGCCGGCATCCGCAGCTTTACACATAAGACCTATATAGTTTCCGGTTTTCCCGGATTGTACATGACCTACGATTAATCCTCGTTTATCAGAAGGAATATTACTGTCTGGTCGAATCAATCTATCAAGAATATCATCCGTCAGGTTATCCATTTTGTTTAGCGTATCTGGTGCATAATTTTTTTGCTCCAAATACATTCTGTAACGATTCCAGAAATCCCAGTTTATTTCAGATTTGGCATTTTTTACCCAAGGATCCGGTTTTACATCATCCAGTATCCGATAGTGATCAGATAAGATTGAATATAAGACTTCTAATTCTTCGATCAATTTAACTTTTTCGGATTCCGGTAGATTAAAAAGAGTATTAACCTGACCGACCTTTTCCTTAATAAGTACAGCATTTACACTTTCAGTTTTAGCAATTTCTGAAAGCCATGCATTACATAATGTTTTTGCCTGTTGATAATTACTCATAGACATTCAATTAATTCCGGATATTCATTAAATGGTTCAATCAGCAATAATCTGCTTTTTGCCTGTTCCGGTGTGTTAGTATTCAATAATGAATTATATACTGTTTTCAGCAATTCTTTTAGTTCATTGAAAGCTGCTACTTTTTCAAATGGTCTGAAAAATGAATCCGGGGTTTCAGACTCATTAATAACAATCAATGGAACCGGTAACGTCTCTTCCAGTAATCTGATAAGCGGTTTTATGGCTTTCAGGTCCATTGAAGCAATGAAAGGATGTTCCTGATTTATCTCGTAATAACGTTTTCCTTCCTTCTGTTTCTCTATCCATACAGGCTGAAAATGCTGAGTTGTGGAATTCCGTTGAACAACCTTACCTCTGTGCCTATAAACCTCAACAGCCTGAGCTCTTACCAAGGACGCATAAGCTTTCAGATTGTCTTTTAGCCCGAAAGGGGCTCTTGCGACTGATTTTTTAATATCAATCTGCCATTCTCCATCCAGACTATTTGGCAAGTCAATCATTATTCTTGCCAGTTTGAAGTGTTCTTCTTTTCGGAATAATCCAAGCCATTCTCCGCTAACCAGCATCCGTTCATTTCGGTATACATAAAATCCCTGCTGGGCATTCCACCCTCTTACACCTTCTGCATTCCGGAATTCTTCCGATGTAAGTTTGGATTTGTGAGGTAACACAAAGCCCCGTACTTTAATCTTTCCATTGTGTAGTGGTTCTTTAGGAAAACTCTGTGTTGCTGTATGCTGTATAAGAAAAGGATTCCATGCTTCAACTTCTCTGCCACTGAAAAATATTTTTATTTTATTACCTTCGATGTAACGATGAAAAACAGTTGCAATATGTTTTTTGACACGTTCCATCATTTGCAAAAATTTATCGTAAGCTCTTTCATCGTCTTTACGAACACCCTTTAACAAATGATCTATATCCTGCCAGATAACAATCGTTCCGGAAGACAAATTCTGAATTTGTTCGTTCCAGTTCCCATCCGGTAATGATGCTATCAGTTTCCACTCTTTTGCATAATGATACACATAATCCAGATCCCATGTCCAGAAAACAGATTCTTCTGATTGTTTTTTGGAAATAACTGTATACTTTCTGCACTGTGAGAATGAGGCCGTTTTCAATCCCAGACCAAAACGACCAAGATCATTTACATCCCGTTCTTCATTCGGATCTCTGGATCCTGGACGCATTGCGTTGATCAATTCATCATTCTTCATACCACAACCATCATCTTTCAATGAAAATGTTGTATTTGCTCCATTCCAATCAAAATCTATCCATATATTTTTTGCTCCTGCCGATATTGAATTATCCAGTATGTCCGCAACAGCTGCTTCCATACTATACCCCACAGCTCTGAACGACTCAAGCATATTAACTGCAACGGGTGCAGCGTCAGCGGTTTGATATTTTGAATAGTCTGTAATCATGATAAATTATATTTAAGCCGTCGGATTTCTGTAGATAACACTGTTCGCTTTACTGATGGATTTAATTCCTTAAAGTTGAACTGATATCTCGAAAGCTTCCATATCCAAGATTTTCAATATCTCTTCTATTAAATCGTGACAAATAATATGCAACGATATGTGCACGTTTTCTATTGCTGTCCAATATAACTAAGTAAAATATCTATTTTTTAATTGCGGGAAGCTTGCAAGATCTCTTTCTATTTCATATTTTGAATTAAAAACGACATCTAAATTACGTCTTTTGGCAATCGCATCGACCTTATCGAAAAGTGTAGCGTCAATTACTCCAGTTGTAAAAACTCCATACCCATCTGCATCATATTGGTCTATTGTATCAGAAACATCTAAAACTTTAGAAGCTGAAAGCGAGCTACCATTTTTAATAAACTTACATTGAAAAATAAACTTCTTTGGTGCATTTCCTAAACGTGATGCGGTATATACAACTATATCACGTCCTCCATCTCGACTTCGAGATTTACCCATTTTCCGAATAGTTTTTCGATCAAATTTGGGGTCATAATAAACTAAATCATAACAAAGCTCTTCAAATAATTCATCATTAATTTTCGACCAATCGCATGTTACGCTTTCAATTAGGCCAATTAAATTGCTGGTGGTATGGAAAACAGCCGCTGCATTTCTGTTCAAAATATTGATGTCGTGGAAATTCAATCTTGGCTGATCCCAGAGAATAATTTGATAACCATTTAAGGTGAACAACACGAAGCCTGCGAAATCGGATAAACTTACCTCATTAATGATATTGAAATTATAGAGCCAGTTATGTTGGTCATAAAATGTTCTTTCTTCATTAAATACTTTGCTAATGCACTGAAATGCTTTCGCTAATGCCGGAAATGAAATTTCGAGCACATAATCGCCAGTGATTACATAATAACCTCCGTTTAGAGAAAACATGTTCCCTAAAGTCAAACTAACGTCGTGAAATGAAGAGTACTTACTTAGAATTTCAGAAAGACTACTTTGCGGTGGTATTATCCAAGATTCACTTGAGACATAAAATTCTTGCTGTATAGTATCGGAATGCATACATTTCCAGAAACCAAATATATGTTCGGGATCTTGCTTTGAAAGGTTCTGGACAAATTCTTCGGGATCGTCATAATTAGACTCATATTCACCATATGCACCGTTGATAAGATTTGCAAAATAATCGTCAGCTAATTCAGGAAATTTTAGTTTTATCTTACCAATGAGTTCTCTGTATTCTTCGATTCTATCCAGCCACAACATTTGTTCGTCGTCATCCTCATAGTCTCCCGACAAGTGATAGCACAAATCAGCTATTAATTTGTTTAATTCTTCTAACTGTTGTGGTACTATAATAAATTGCGCAACTGGATGATATCCGCTTTTCCAATCAACTTTAAAAGATTTTGTTTGTCCTAAAGCAGAAATTTTCTCGCAGATATAAGAGGCTTCCAGATAATAAATCGCCAGGTCTGAATAATGATGAGCCCTTTCAATAACTTTCTGAAATATAAATCCATTAGTGTTCTGGCTGAGAAACAATACGATTTCTTCTGATGATATCCCCTCAGAAGCAGCCTCATCTATATTAAACTTCTCCAATTGGTTCATCATTTACTACTGGTATTAAAGCGAATACTTGAGCCACCACCTCTGCTATCTGAAAAGCCAAATATGGCGGTACTGCGTTTCCAACCTGATGGTATTGTTGCGTCCTTCCACCATAGAAATAATAATTATCTGGGAATGACTGTATACGCGCGGCTTCCCGTACTGTCAGGCTGCGAGCCTGAAATGGATCATAGTGAATAAAATAATGCCCATCCTTAGATATATGGCTGGTAACTGTAGTCGCAGCATCATCAGGTTGCTGGACTCTAAACCGATCATTAAACTTTCCTGAGGTTGCATTCTCGTGATCTGGCAATAAGTCATTGCCTGCTGCCGCATAATCACGCATTTTCGGAAATGTACCTCTTTCTTGTGTAAATTTTGCAGCAAAGTAATAACGGTAAATATCCTGCAATAAATGACTTCTAGATACGTGATGTGAAATACCGCCTAAATTTGAATCATAAAACCATTCGTATACTGGTGATTCCGTATCTAAATCATAAGTGTTAGAATTAATGAACTCTTTACCTAATGATTGGGCAAACCTCGTTCTTAAAGCTTGGCTTTCTAAATTCCCATTCAAGTTACCATCAAATGCTAAGATAGAGTCAGACCAAGTCTCAAACGTATCTGCTACTTTTGCGTATTTTCTTTTCTTTTTGCGTTTGCCTTCCTCATCTACAATCCATTCCGTAGATTCAAATGATCTGGTAATGCCACTTCTTAATTTAGGTAACCCACCAATAACATCCTTTAATGTTACTAGATCCCGCTGAACAAGTACGTCGGGCTCAATATTTATATCACTACGTATGCCCAATAAAATGACACGATGTCTCTTTTGAGGAATACCATAGTTCTCCGACTTAATTAAAAAATCTTGAGGATTAAATACAGGTTCCCCATTAAGCAAATCTCTTTGCCTCGGCATTGTGGATAAAGAATACACAATGTAACGCACTCTATTTTCATCAATTACTTCTGCAAATGGAACAGTAGGATCCCTTAGATCGGTAAGAATTTTAGAAAAGATACTGTTATTTTCTGTCGTTCTAGCTGAAAGTAGGCCTTTGACATTTTCCATTACAAACACTGCTGGACTATGCTCGGCTATGATGCGAAGATACTCTTTGTACAGCCCTACCCTTTTATCCTTGTCTTCATCAAGTACAGTCTCTTGCCGACGTGATCTTCCAACCAAAGAATAAGCTTGGCAGGGAGGCCCACCAATAAGGACCCAATCGGTACGTCCATTCAATGCTCCAGCGATTCGTCTGTCAATTTCTTCATTTGTAGTAGCATAAGGGTCTCCTTCTTCAGCTTTACCCAATGTTGCACACCATGCTTCTTCATCTGCTTCTGTAAATTGTTCCGGGTATCTTCTATAAAGCTCATTAATATCAATTTCTCCTCTTACGAATTCATAATAATCTTCGGGAGCTTGGCCTCTAGGAAATTGTCTAAAAAAACTTCTCAGTCTTAATGTTTGATGAGCATAAGGATCCTTTTCAATCGAAAGTTTAATTTGGAAAACTCTATCCCCCTCTTCATTATATATTGATGAAAACCCTTCACCAAGCCCACCAGGACCTGCAAATAAATCTATTATTGGAATTGACATTATGCAAAATCATTGTGGTTAAAAAAATCTTTTACAGTACTCCCCATTGTAGTAATCAATTTTTCGAGATTGATGACAGAAATGTTTCTTTTGCCATTTTCAACCTCACTGATATAAGTCTTATCCACTTCAGACTCATAGGATAACTTCTCCTGTGTCAACCCTTTATTGGTTCTTAGTTTTTTAAGATGCTTACCAATCTTCTCTTTAATATCCATATTGCAAACTCGGTAATTTTAGACTATAAGTCAATCGGATATAAGTGAACTTTTACCACATTTTCGTTATCATTTAACTTAAATTATAATTCGAACAATCTTTTTTCATTAAGAAAACACATATGTGTCCTAAATAAATTTTAGGATTCGATTTCTGTGGTACAAGCATAGCTTTTTTCATCATTTCGATATTGACCCCTATTTTTCAATCTGCGAAGATCTTTAGCTGTCCCTTTTTTCCTTTTATAGGCGGCCTGAAAAAGGGATCATCTATCCATTGCCAGATGTTTATTTTCACGAAGATATTCATTCTGATGAATGCGACCAGATTGGACAGGTTCCAGTCATATTTGGCCTTTTTTTGTAAGTATTTTAACAGTAATATGCCAATGAGTGAAGTCCAGATCTGGATCATCACTGCATTTTCAGAAGTCCCTATGAATGTCGATACTTTTAAGCGCTGCTTTAGATGCTTGAAGAAGACTTCGATATGCCAGCGTTGTTTATAGATGTTTGCCACCAAAGAAGCCTTCCACTTCGTATTATTGGTCAAAAAGTGGTACTCATTGCCAGTGGTGCTGTCCCAAAAGTGGACTAGGCGTAGCGGCTTGCCGTTGTATTTATTGCAGGCAGCACCGGATAGCTCAATGAGCTCATCCTTAAGGATCCCCTTTTCCATGAGTGCTTCACTCTGATAGGACTTGATAACCTTGTACTTCATATTAACTTTACTCCTGGTAACGAAGTAACACCCCCTGCTGTCCAAATCCCCAAGCCAGCTGTAATCCACGTAGCCACGGTCCACTACCACCACGCTTCCCTTGGAAAAACTGTAACTACCGGCTCGCTGGCTCTCATGTACTTTTCCATCGGTAATCTGCATAAAAACAGGTAGGCAGCCATCATAATCCAAGACAGTGTGCAGCTTTACGGCACCTTTGGTGCTGCGAAACTTTGCCCAGTCAAATACAGATAGACATAAGGGGATGATGCTTGCATCCATCAGATATACTTTACGCTTTAGCTGAACAAGATCTTTGCGAAAATGGGTGTCCTTTTGCCAAAGCCTATCCAAAACAGAATAGTAAAGATCTTTGAAAAGTTCATGGGTACGGTGTGTGTTGATATAGGATATATTAGACTTACTTGGAGCTCTTACTACACCTAAGTGGTTCAGATTACCAGTGGTACTGCGTAGACCGTTACTAATATCACGAACCGAATCTGCCGAGGAAAAATGACAGAAAAGCATACTGACTAGATGCGTCCAGCTGTTGATCCCTTTCTGATGTTTGTCACTTTTGTGCTTTGAAACCAAATCTTTGAATAATTCGCGGTCGATAAGAGATAAAATCTGACTAAAAACATTTAAATTTATCATGGCGGTGTGTTATAATTTTGCAATTTAAATATAGCAACTTTGCTATATCCAAACACCGCCACTTTTTAAACGTTTAGGACGCAAGTGAAGAAAACAACAATGTAAATTAAAGACTTTCAAGAAATATGAAAAAATGATAACTAACTAAAAGACACTTTATAAAAGATAACAATAGCGTCTAGGAAAAGTAATTATCATTACCCATTTTGATCGAATTAAAATATGCTATCATAGAATTGGGAACAGAATCTTGATAGTAACGTCTACTTAAAATTATCAAAGAATATGCATCATTATCTCTAACTTTGAATAATGGAAAACTATGATGACGAAAAAGAAAGGATTCATGTACCGCGTTTTGAGGAATCTGCTGGTTTCTATACCACTTCAAAGCGTAGCTTCAACATGTCAAAAATCAGGAGTCACAACTCCAAGCCCGAACTCGTTCTTAGAAAAGCTTTATGGTCAAAAAATATCCGTTTTCGACTTCATGACAAATCCCTCCCTGGCACTCCCGACATTGTAATTAAAAAATACAAGCTTGCGATATTTGTAGACGGTGAATTCTGGCATGGATTCGATTGGAAAAATAACAAGGAACGCATTAAATCCAACCGCCTCTTTTGGATTCCCAAGATCGAACGTAATATGCAAAAAGATATACGCGTCAATAGAGCCCTGCGGGACATGGATTATGTCGTATTCAGGTTATGGACGCAGGATATTCTGAAAAACCTACCTAAAGTACTGAATCAGATTGAGCTTTTCTTAGAAACCAGAAAACTTTGGAGATAGTTATATCACCCTTTAAAAACATTTTCACGATGCCAAGCTAAGTTTTCCTGCGATGGATAATAGCGCTGTAACTGAGGAAGCAAAATCGACAGACCATTTAATTTTGATAGACTGTAGGGATGATCTGCCAGCTCATCAATATGAGCGGAAACAATAATGGTATAATCCTCTCCAACACTGACCAGTCCCCTATCAAATGCACGGTGCAGGTTTGGGCATAGTGCTATCCCATTCGTCACCTTGTCATCATGCGTCACCGCAAAAGGCACAATATGGCACGCATCAATAAAATTGTATTTGAAAGTAGACCGCATCCGCATGCCTGTCATGGCGCAGGTATCCTGATAGAGCTGCGGGATATAGCGTTTGAACAGTCCGGATCTGACAAACACATCTTCCTCGGTCTGAATAGAAATATGTTTGTACTGAGCCTCAGGCTCATTCAGCACCAAAGACTGCACCCCATGGTAAAAGCCGTCATTTAATTCCTTATGACGATAGTATGCTGGCCGCTCCTCCGGAAAGTAAATAGAAAGCAGCTGATCCCGAACTGTAGCACGACTTAGGGAATCACTGAGCAAAATAGCCAGCTTATCGTCGAACGCACCATAGGCTACTACCTCCGAAAGGATCCTTACACTTTTTATATGCGCATTGATCTGAAAGCCGGGATTTGGATAAAGAGCCCAGAAGCCCTGCCCTGCTGCTTTGTCCGACTGCAAATAATAAAAGGGCTGCGTGAAGTCGGGTTGATTTGATGTACGTACCAGCAGGCGCCAGTTTTCCTGAAAGAGCCCGACAAGATCGACATTGACTTCAAAGCGGTTGTTAAGTACAATACCTTTGTCGATCAGTTCGACCAGGGTCAAAAGCAAGATCGGCTTATGTGGTGCCAATCCATATTTGGTATTGGCCCTTTTCACACGGGCGAAAGCATTAAGATAAACTTGCAGATCCTCGTTCATAAGGAGACAAAATAGAAAATCATTTTTAAATCATCAACACATCAGGATCGATGAAACCTAATTTCTAAAGCCGGATAACGACGTTTCATAGTTACAATAGCAAATTCCCTATTCTCAAATTTACCTTCGTCCCATTTCCAATAAACTGGATACAGCTTCTCCTTAGGATCAATGAGCACTCGCCAGGCTTCAAACCGTGTACCGTAAGTTTCTCTAATAATTTCGATATGCTCTTTATATCCTGTCATCACAATATGGTGTGTCCAAACTTACATAAAAACAACTAATTACACAGATGTAATTAAAACGGGGCAATTCTTTACGACCGATTGCTTCAAACAAGATAATCATTAACTTTAAACCACTATGCTGCAAGTAACCTGTGCGATTATAGAGCACGCCAATAAAATACTGATCTGCCAACGGTCGGCTTCGATGAAGCTTCCATTGAAATGGGAGTTTCCGGGAGGAAAGATCGAAACCGGAGAATCTAAAGAAGAATGCCTACGCAGAGAAATCAAAGAGGAACTCCAGATTGATATTAGCATTCATAGTGCACTTACGATGGTAGAGTGTAGATTTCGGATAAACTGGTTCTTCATCAATTTTGGTGAAAGTACAATAAATAATTACACTTTAGATATTAGGCCAAGTTTCTTTTCAAAGATAATTCCAACCTTGGCTAGCAAGTTATAAATTTGCGCCTTTTGATATACTAAACCATATTCTCTTTTAATCCACTGTATCAAAAGAGGTCCGGTCCACTTTTCTGATTGATATCCATGATTCAATGGCGTTTCTTTTATTACCAGCTCTTTGATTCTTTCCAGCTGTTCTTCCGACAACCCGCTACGCCTCCCTCGTCCTTTCTTATCTTTTAATCCTTCTATACCTTCCTTTTCAAATCGGTGCACCCAATTTGTTATCTGCTTGAAACTGATACTGTGGAGTTCCGATAGCCGTCTGCTTGAATGTCCCAAGGCAACCAGATATACCAAATACAGTCTTACGCCGACAACGTAAGCATCATTTGTATTTAATAATTTTTTTATTTCTCCTGCCTCTGATCTTTGAATTTTTAAGACTGATTTTCCCACGATATTTCTTTTTGAAAACAAACAAATATATGGATAATAATGTGTAATTTATTATTATACTTTTATGTCATGATTCCACATTTTATCCTTCCTTCTAATTTACAGCTAAAAGCTCACACAATATATTCCTCTCCAGGAGAACTTTGTATTAATACATGTGCTTATCAAAAATATTCAGTTTGTCCTATTTGCAAAAAGAAGAGTATTAGGATCCACGGTAATGTAATGACTATCATCCAGCCTATATATAGACCTTGACTGATCAAACCCTACAAGCAACAGAGCGATAATGCCAATGATTTTAATAATTGTTTTCATTTATTTACTTATCATACATAAAAGTTCTTTGTCTAAAAAGACTTATTCCTGATGGATGCCCAAGAGATACCCTTTCTGCCTGCAATAAATCCCGCCGAGTAATTTCCAACATCTCCCGCACTAACATTCTTCCCTAAAAAACTTACGCCACGATAAAGATATGTAATTGGCAACTCATCACTGACTCCATCATATCGTTTAAAGCCATATTTTTTTCCCTCTTGTCCCATTTACCATGGAAGAAAGGATGTTAGGAGCTTCATTCTTTATATATTGATCACACAATGCCCAAAGATCAAATCGGAGATGAGATAAAATCACTCAAACATCTTTTCAGCTTGAAAATAAAACCAGAATAGATACGTATTAATTATTACTTTTGACGACATTACTCCTACTGCACCATGATGAGCTATCTGCAAAAAGTTAAACCAGTCGATCAAAGATTTCACGAATGGGTGGATAACATCAACAAAACTGAAGGGATTGATAACTCAATAATTGCTTTCAATTTCGGGCTTTTCGAGTCAGAAGAGGGTTTCACCATGTATCTCACTGGCTCCAAAGTTTTCGATAAAAATGATGACGATTGGGCTACCAATATCGACTTTGAGCCTAAACAGAAATATTTTTCATTCGGTAATGAGTTTTTAAAAGATAAAGACTGGCAGGATATTTTAAAATATGCTGAAAGTTTAGTTCAAACATATGTAAAATCTGAAGATTTCAAAACTTCAATTTTTGCCCAAGCGATAGCAATAACGGTGGGATTTGATGATGGTGAGTTAACGATAATAAAATCTCAATAACTATGGATCTTATCAAAGTTGTTTGCGGGATTATATTTAAAGATGATCTTGTTCTGATTTGTCGACGGAAACCTGAAAAGTCTTTAGGGGGCTATTGGGAGTTCCCTGGCGGTAAGGTTGAGGATGGTGAATCTCATGAAGAATCATTGCTTCGGGAATTGATCGAAACAGGTAAGTCTACCAGATGATTAATCCTTGAGATAATTTTATTCCTTTCCGCTAATTCAAATAAAACTTACAGCCCAAAGCTATGTTGAAAGCAGTAAGATTTGCTCCATTAAATTGAGTAATATCAATTGCACCGCTTTTATAAAAAAGCTGATCTACTCCTTTTCTTGTGTTGTCAATTCTTAATCCTGTGAGTAAAAAGAGGTCAAAATAAGAATATATGCTTTTGGAAAACTCCAGTACGTTATGAAATGAATATCCGTTGGCAGAATGTGAGAAACTTCTTGGATGCTGGTAGTTTTCGAACAAGTTCCAATCAGCATCGGCACTGTAGTTCAACATACTAAAGGAAATTACATAAATTAAACGTAAATTTTTTGAAGGAGTATAGCCAAAATGAACAGACGGACCATAAGAATTTAAATTTATTTTATATTTGCTATTTAAGTCTGTAAGTTCATCAGAATGAAGCGTATACTGTTCCATTCTGTAAGAATAACTACCTCCTATCGCAATATAAGTATGGTTTGTGGTGAAAGTTTTATAAGCTGCTTGAATACCTAGGTTTCCAGAATGCCCGAAATTACTTTTAAAATCAAGGCTGTAGCTCTGAATTTGCCTGTCATCCTCTTTATAATCAATATCAGTACCATTCCCGTATAGCGTCTTATAAAAGCTTATTGCAGCCCCTAATTTTAATTTTCTTATTTCTATTTCGCCTGCTAACTGAGACCCAAATCTTGTTAAATTTTTAAATTTCAGTTCAGATAAAACGTTAGGGCTTTTTCCATCAACATTTCCGGCAATCGACCAGCTAAGACTATTTCTTTCAACACCACTATTTAAAGATAAAGATGTAGTTGCCTGTGCCAATAAATTTAATGGTAAAATTATGGTTCCTATTAAGTATTTAAATGCTTTCGCAATTCTTATATGCCAAAATAAACTTAACGACATTTATATACTATTTATCAATTACTGTAATGACATCTATAACGGTCTGTGGGGAATACCTGTTCGTTGTATTTTTATGGAACGTTCTTTATCTGTGTTTATATCCCATGCCTTTATTCCGTTGAGGTATATAGTATTATATATAATTTTACCATTTTTATTGATCAAATCAGCAGTTAATGTATCGGGCGAAAGATCGTTATTATAGACTATTTCCAGAATAGACTCGGAATAAACGGGATCGAAATTCAATTGCAAATATTTTCTACCCCTTTCCTCTTTGATAATAAAATAATTAGGTGAGATAATATCCGGAGTTAATTTACCCGCAGCGGGCGACGGATTTTTATTATTATTCCCGGAAGGTATGATCTTTAATTTGGAGGCGTCAATCGTATTAGAGTTATCAGAATTGTAATTTAAAAGATCCTCATTCTTTTCATTTGAAATAAAGACTTTCAGGGTTGTATCAGATTTAAAATATTCATCATTCTTCTTGCATGAAACATTAAACAACAGAATGGCCGTAAATAAAAAAAATAGTCTCATAATTTTAAAATTAGTTTTACTCCAATAGTTTTTATATGTTATTAAACGTTATAACATAACAACTTGCTACAATGGATTGCTGTTTTTTTTAACAGACCGTATTTTTTTATATTCATTTAGTTTTAATTATTAATATTACTGAAATTATAAGCCTTAAGCCCTATTTAAACCGCTCTATTTTTGTTATAATTACACTCATTAAACTATTACACATAAATAAAGAAAAAACCATATGTGTCCTAAATAAATTTTAGGATTGGATTTCTGTGGTACAGGCATAGCTTTTTTCATCATTTCGATATTGACCCCTATTTTTCAATCTGCGAAGATCTTTAGCTGTCCCTTTTTTCCTTTTATAGGCGGCCTGAGAAAGGGATCATCTATCCATTGCCAGATGTTTATTTTCACGAAGATATTCATTCTGATGAATGCGACCAGATTGGACAGGTTCCAGTCATATTTGGCCTTTTTTTGTAAGTATTTTAACAGTAATATGCCAATGAGTGAAGTCCAGATCTGGATCATCACTGCATTTTCAGAAGTCCCTATGAATGTCGATACTTTTAAGCGCTGCTTTAGATGCTTGAAGAAGACTTCGATATGCCAGCGTTGTTTATAGATGTTTGCCACCAAAGAAGCCTTCCACTTCGTATTATTGGTCAAAAAGTGGTACTCATTGCCAGTGGTGCTGTCCCAAAAGTGGACTAGGCGTAGCGGCTTGCCGTTGTATTTATTGCAGGCAGCACCGGATAGCTCAATGAGCTCATCCTTAAGGATCCCCTTTTCCATGAGTGCTTCACTCTGATAGGACTTGATAACCTTGTACTTCATATTAACTTTACTCCTGGTAACGAAGTAACACCCCCTGCTGTCCAAATCCCCAAGCCAGCTGTAATCCACGTAGCCACGGTCCACTACCACCACGCTTCCCTTGGAAAAACTGTAACTACCGGCTCGCTGGCTCTCATGTACTTTTCCATCGGTAATCTGCATAAAAACAGGTAGACAGCCATCATAATCCAAGACAGTGTGCAGCTTTACGGCACCTTTGGTGCTGCGAAACTTTGCGGATCAGTTTCAAAACCTGTGGACTACGCAAATAATTTGGTCAATCTGAACAGGAAGAAATTGATGTCACCTACACCTCTAAACTGACTTCTGAAAGCTTTTATCTTTGCATTGAAAGATTCTGCTGAAGCATTTGTACTCTTGTTGTCGAAGTAGTTCAATATTTTTTTGTGATGGATATTTATGGTTCTGGAGACGGTGTTGAATGACTTGAAGCCGGCCTGTTCCACTTTATCCGCCCATTTTGCCAACCTTGTAAAGGCGTAGATCTTATCTATGGTGGTGTTGAATATCCAAGAGAGTTCTTGGGATAGCCTGTACGCCTTTTCAATATCGGGATATCGCTCAAAGAGTACAGCAGCCCTTTCTCTTTGCTCGTAAGTCCATTTATGTTCACTTTTATAAAGCAGGTATCGGCTTCTTGCAAGTAACTGTTTGATGGTTTCACTGTTGGATAGGACTTCCGGAAAATAGGTTTCCTTATTCTTTCGTGCTTGGTCAATTGCTTGATTTTCATCGTCAATGGCCTGCCAGCGGTGCTTTATCCTTATTTCCTGAAGCGCTTCGTTAGCAAGTTGCTGAACATGGAAACGGTCTATTACCTGAACAGCATTGGGAAAGCATCTTTTGGCTATCAATCCCATATTACCGGCTAAATCAAGCGTTATCTCTTGAACTTTATTTCGTAATCTCTGTGGGATCTTTTGAAGGATCGGGATAATGTTCTCTGATTTTGTCCCGTTCAGTATGGCTACAATGGTCCCTTTTTTGCCCCGTGCTTCTTTATTGGTGACAACGGTATAGAGCTCGCCATGGGATAGGCAGGTCTCGTCAATAGAAAGATGGCCGCTGACATTCTGTGGGAAGGTCAATCCATCTCGCGCATTTTCGCGATGCTCCCAATCCTGGAAACCGCTCAGTTTATTGCGGTAGTATCTCCTTAGTTTACTGGCTGATATCCCATAGAATGAACTGATGGTCTGAATGCTATGAGCCTGGTTGTCCGCTGATACCTTTTAAAAAAGCTGCGAAATCCTGTGTGATGCGCGTCCCTTTGGCTACTAGTTCCCAATTTCTGTAGACTACTTTATCGGTATCCTGGTTGAGCCACCTGCGGCGCTTGACATGAAGATAGACCTGCATGCCACGGATAGGAAAATCTTGAAGGGTAACGGGTTCGAAAAACCCCTTGGAAATCAACTTCTGGCCTTGATATTCTTCAGGTGTATTATTGAGTTCCTCCAGAAAGATATCCAGTCTTTTTTCTTCTTTGGAATAGTGGGTCATCTCAAAATAATCGGAAACTCCTTCGGGAATAATTAAGGGCATTAACGCGTTAAAAGATTCGTGCATCTGTATAAATATCAAAGCACAAATATCTAATTATTTTTTATCCCCTCCACAACTTTTGTACATGATCCAACTTTGCCCAGTCAAATACAGATAGACATAAGGGGATGATGCTTGCATCCATCAGATATACTTTACGCTTTAGCTGAACAAGATCTTTGCGAAAATGGGTGTCCTTTTGCCAAAGCCTATCCAAAACAGAATAGTAAAGATCTTTGAAAAGTTCATGGGTACGGTGTGTGTTGATATAGGATATATTAGACTTACTTGGAGCTCTTACTACACCTAAGTGGTTCAGATTACCAGTGGTACTGCGTAGACCGTTACTAATATCACGGACCGAATCTGCCGAGGAAAAATGACAGAAAAGCATACTGACTAGATGCGTCCAGCTGTTGATCCCTTTCTGATGTTTGTCACTTTTGTGCTTTGAAACGAAATCTTTGAATAATTCGCGGTCGATAAGAGATAAAATCTGACTAAAAACATTTAAATTTATCATGGTGGTGTGTTATAATTTTGCAATTTAAATATAGCAACTTTGCTATATCCAAACACCGCCACTTTTTAAACGTTTAGGACGCAAGTGAGAAAAAACCATCAATAATACTAAAATATATAGTATACAACAAGTAAATTTATTTAGAATAAAAATGTTATCTCAATTTAAAACAATATTTTCGAAAGTTTGTTTTCAAACTAAGTAAAAGAAATAATCAAATTATCACATCTGTCCTAAATAAATTTTAGGATTGGATTTCTGTGGTACAGGCATAGCTTTTTTCATCATTTCGATATTGACCCCTATTTTTCAATCTGCGAAGATCTTTAGCTGTCCCTTTTTTCCTTTTATAGGCGGCCTGAGAAAGGGATCATCTATCCATTGCCAGATGTTTATTTTCACGAAGATATTCATTCTGATGAATGCGACCAGATTGGACAGGTTCCAGTCATATTTGGCCTTTTTTTGTAAGTATTTTAACAGTAATATGCCAATGAGTGAAGTCCAGATCTGGATCATCACTGCATTTTCAGAAGTCCCTATGAATGTCGATACTTTTAAGCGCTGCTTTAGATGCTTGAAGAAGACTTCGATATGCCAGCGTTGTTTATAGATGTTTGCCACCAAAGAAGCCTTCCACTTCGTATTATTGGTCAAAAAGTGGTACTCATTGCCAGTGGTGCTGTCCCAAAAGTGGATCAGGCGTAACGGCTTGCCGTTGTATTTATTGCAGGCAGCACCGGATAGCTCAATGAGCTCATCCTTAAGGATCCCCTTTTCCATGAGTGCTTCACTCTGATAGGACTTGATAACCTTGTACTTCATATTAACTTTACTCCTGGTAACGAAGTAACACCCCCTGCTGTCCAAATCCCCAAGCCAGCTGTAATCCACGTAGCCACGGTCCACTACCACCACGCTTCCCTTGGAAAAACTGTAACTACCGGCTCGCTGGCTCTCATGTACTTTTCCATCGGTAATCTGCATAAAAACAGGTAGGCAGCCATCATAATCCAAGACAGTGTGCAGCTTTACGGCACCTTTGGTGCTGCGAAACTTTGCCCAGTCAAATACAGATAGACATAAGGGGATGATGCTTGCATCCATCAGATATACTTTACGCTTTAGCTGAACAAGATCTTTGCGAAAATGCGTATCCTTTTGCCAAAGCCTTTCCAAAACAGAGAAATAAAGATCTTTGAAAAGTTCATGGGTACGGTGTGTGTTGATATAGGATATATTAGACTTACTTGGAGCTCTTACTACACCTAAGTGGTTCAGATTACCAGTGGTACTGCGTAGACCGTTACTAATATCACGGACCGAATCTGCCGAGGAAAAATGACAGAAAAGCATACTGACTAGATGCGTCCAGCTGTTGATCCCTTTCTGATGTTTGTCACTTTTGTGCTTTGAAACCAAATCTTTGAATAATTCGCGGTCGATAAGAGATAAAATCTGACTAAAAACATTTAAATTTATCATGGCGGTGTGTTATAATTTTGTGATTTAAATATAGCGATCTCGCTATATCAAAACACCGCCATTTTTTAAACGTTTAGGACGCAAGTGTCAAATTATGAAAAAAATCAATTCTATTCTCCTACTATGTGTGGGAGCGATGTTTATTGCAGGTTGTAGCAAAGAAGATTCAAGAGTTAAATCATCATCCGAAATCGCGAAAAAAGATACTGCTCAATTGGTATTGGATGGACTCAAAGCTTTGGGATTTCAAACAGAAGGTCTTATTACACGAGGGGATACACTCATTGTAGAAGGCGATATCCTAATGTTCAAATCTAAACTACTTGATTCTAAAGCTACCAAGGCACGTCAAGCGACCACCAGCAATTTCCCTTATATCCGTAATGCTAACATGAATTTAAGAGTTTACATTCAGGACGCCACCAGCTCGACAATTCCAACCGGTTTTAGCTATGCAGAAAGAGAGATAATAAAATCAGCATTAAATTTATATCTGAGCTCCAACCTCACCTCTGGTGGGTTTAATTCAATAACTTACACGACCAATCCAAACGAGGGGGTGCATATTCGTATTATTCAAGGAAATATGGACGAATACACCTGTGGATATGCCCAGTTTCCAACTACTGTGTATGAAAACGGTTCAGCATATCAAAATATAAGTGGCTTTATGAATATCCACCTAAGTATTTTTAGATTCCAACTTAACGATTCTCAAAAGACTTTTCTAATAGCTCATGAATTTGGACATATGATGGGTTTTAGACATACAAACTGGAGAAGAAGTGAAGCAGAGTCAAGTGATGGTGTAGGAGCATACACTGTTCCCCTCACTAATAATAACAGTACAAATCCTGATCCTTCATCAGTATTCAATGGTGGCACATGCACCTACCATTGGAACGGCTTTTCAAATGGAGATCTTCAGGCTATTAAGTACGTAACCAGAGGAACAACGTCTAGCTAATTTTACTTTAAGAATATCGTGATAAAATAGCATTAGCTTAGCAAAAAAACTATTAGCAATGGTAATTCCGTTATTTTGCTATGACGGATTTACTATTGCTTTATGTTCATACACGAAAAAGCCGACTATTTTTCAGCATTCGGCCCCTTATAGGCAAACATTTGACACCATCTTTTTTTATCAGATCAGCAGGGAAGAAAAATGTTCACTCTTCTTCACAATGAATATTCGTATCAGCAGATAGTATTATAAACTCTTCAAGACATTAATGATAAGTTATAGAAAGTATACCTAACGACGTCTTGAAAACTAAAACCACTCCGCATAATAAACTTCCCATTGGACACCGATTTTAAAACAACGAAGTCTGCGCCGTATCACTTCCCAATGGCGGCAATCCCTCCCAATCAAAAGCTTCATAACGGTGCTTTCCATCGGGACGGTTTGGATATCCTCTCAAGGTATACACTGGATAATGCTTCAACTTTTCATTGGGCATTTCAAACAGGAAAATCGGTGGCATATCGTCTTCGTTAATATCCTCGATCCATTGACGCTCAAGATCCTCAGGCAAGAACAAAGGCATACGATGTTTATTTGGCCCATCATTATGGATATTGGCCATCACTTCATTGGCTGCACGCGTAAGCATCCCAAAAGATCCTACACGTTCAACCACGCCATCTTCATCCACCGTCTCATGCCACTGGTACAAACCTGGTAAATAGAATAGCTCTCTCCCCGCTTCACCGATGAAATAAGGCACTTTCTTTTTCAATCCCTTTACCGCACGATGCTCAAAGGTGCCACTCACCGGGGTAAGGCAACGTTGCTTGCGCAAGCGATACCAATAGGATTTTTTATCCTCCAGGATACGCTCGCTACGCACATTGATCATATTGCGCCGGCGATCGGCCTGCAGCTTGGGATCGTCAATATAGGTAGGTAATACCCCCCACTCCATCTCGGTCAAGGCCAGCTGGCTTGAGTCCTTGTCCTTATACAGGATCGGATATTTGGGAAAGGTAATAGCTTGAACGTTTTCTAGATAGTCATAATTGTAATCCAATTGACGGCGCTCGTCCCGCAATTGCGGAAAGGTCTTTTTGATAATCTCAATATGGTATAGAGGCTAATATCCCAGCACTTAATGGTATCCGTTTTGTTTGGCTTTGATACGCATATACGCAATTTGTGTTGTAAACAAGGATTACCCTAAGCTAATAAAATAGTTCTTTGCAGTACGGAAAGGATCTGATTACCGAAGGATCTCGATAGCAAATACTTTCTTTTTGGTCTGCCCATCGGTAATGGTAGCCACTACCCGACCATATTCTAGGGAGAATAAAATATCAATGGGATTTTTGCGCTGAAACCTGGTCTTGGTACGCAGGTAATTGACAATATTTTTCTCGTAGAGCTTAAGCATACGCTTATCCCAATTCTCCTCCTTGATGCGATTGAGGAAGATCCGATAGCCTGATCCTGTTTCCAACAAGCTTTCGATCTTATCGGTATCCTGCGGCAGCTGCAAAGCTCTTCCCTCCTTTGCCCCCAGTTGATGGGCATGCTGATCGGCGGCTTCCTTATCATCATAAGGCGTGAGCAGAAAGCCTGTCTTTTCCTTGACATCGGGCCACTCAAAGCGCTGCAGCACAAAGTCGGCATAGCCCGACTCGACGAGCTCGCGAAACGAACTTTTGGTGACTTGTTCAAAGGGATTGTACAGCATAGGACTAAGATAGGATTTATATCACAAAAAAGGCCGGAATAAACCAGCCCTGATATATATAGTTATGATCCCAATAATGGGATAGTCGGTTTCAAAAAAAGCTGGCCTAACAAGTGCAAATCAAGCCAGCAAAAGCAATCTTCTCATTTTTCGAATAAAGGACAACAGAAATATAAAATTCGTTTGATCTTTTTATAAAAAGGTTGAGTTCGTCTCTTCGACCTTACAATTATTTTATTTAAATGAGAGCTTATTCAAAATGGTATTGTCTAAGACCAACTTAACCTATAAAAAGAAAAAGGCTACTTAGACAGTATCCAAGTGACCTTAAAATCTTATATTGTAATCTGTTTTATTTTCCTTTAGCCTTCTCTGCCTCGATCTGCTTTACAAACTCTACAGTGACGTTCGTTAATTCGGCTATCTCCGATATCGAAAATTTATTCGAAGACAAAAGATTTTTTATTACTTCCGCCTTTCCTTCGGCTTTTCCCTCAGCCATTGCTTTTTCGCGCGCTCGTTTCAATTGCTCCTCCTGACTACTTCGGATACTCTCGGCATCCCATTTATTCCTTAAACTTACGTTGTACATCTCTCGTTCCTCCGGTTTTAGTTTGCTATACTCTGCTAACTGAAATAACTTCTCAAAAATAGGCTTACGCAAATAAGTGGAAAGTCCATTTAGCGAAGACATATTTTTGAGTACATAAAGCCAACGATCTAAATCATTAACTAACTCTGCCTCAGCTTTAACAAAGTTAACCAATTTATCATTAATTTATTTCTCTATTTAGGAATGATAGAGCCCTTCGGGGTTCCACATATATAAAGCCTAGATCGTCATAAAATATTTTACCATGATCTCGATAACATAAACAAATATCGTGCAGAAAATACTTCTCATCCCCCGCATCAGGCATTGCAAATCCATCCATCAGTACAATGATATAAACTTCACTAATTGCATAATTCCAAGCCCTTCGGTTGCCTTTGGGTGCCTGATCCGCTATCAATTTACTGCTGTAATAAAGCATGCGCTTTTTCAAATTATCCTGCGCCGTGCGCTGCACTTCAATAATAAAACGTTCGCCATTGTCTGCCGTACAGGTCAGATCAAAAATAACGGTACCGATATCCTCTGTATCCCCGACATGCTCATTTTTGTTATAATACAGGTCGGCAATAATCTTGCGTCCTCTAAACAGTTCGTTTAAGAAAGCGATCAGAAGATCTTTATTGGTATCTGATCCGAAAACTTTTTTAAATCCATAATCTGTTGTAATATCGATATATTTCGACTGTTTCAACTCACTCATAATACATTGTTTTTAAATTGGTTAACAATGCAAATATAAGTAAAAAAGCATTTTAATACTAATATTTTTAGCATAAAAATATTAGTATGTATATGAATTAAAACAAGTTCCCCGATGAAGATCATTTCCGTCCTATTCACTCCTCGGATCAGGCTTTAGCGGCATCTTGGCACAGCGGATCACCTCAACGGAAGGGCATCCGTATTCAAGGATAACTTTGCCTTCAACCAAATAGACTCCTGCCCCACGGAGCGGATATTTGGCTAGGCTCTGCGGGAAATGGACGGTATCAAAAAATTGCCCCTCGGCATCGAGGAAAGTTCCGAATTTCATCAGGTCGCCACGCTTGGTCTTCACAAATTTCTCACAGACAAAATCCCCCACCACACGTACTATCTTCCCTTCATGCAGATGGAGTTCCCGAGCGGGCATATCGCCCCGGTAATCGCTTTTGGTAAGATCGAATAGCGTACCCGTTACGCAAAAGCCAATCAGCTCCATCTCGTCGTAATAATCCTCCAAGATATCTTCTTCCAAAGGGGGAAGAATAGGCTTGCGACTTTCGGTCTCAAAGAGCGCCATACCTGCTGCGACGGGCTTATGCTTACTCATCATCAGGTGAGCTGCCCACAGCAATTGCTTTTTCCCCGTCCCTGTAAAGCGCAAGGCACCCACACGAATTAGGATAACGACCTGCTCAATACCCGTCTGTGTCCGTTTGATAAAGTTTTCCAGACTGATGTACTTGCCATTGGCTTCGCGTTCCTCAATAATGCGATGGGCCAGTTTACACTCCAAATTGAGCAGGCAGTCAAAACCCAGATAAATATCTTTACCCTGAATGGAGGTGTTAAAGACCGACTGGTTGACACAGGGTAAGCAGATATTACCACCTGAAATTCGCGCTTCATTGACATAGACCTTACGGCTGTAAAACCCACCATAATTGTTGAGGACCGCAACCATAAACTCCAAAGGATAGTAGGTCTTGAGGAAAAGACTCTGATAACTCTCTACGGCAAAGGATGCTGAATGCGCCTTGTTAAAGGAATAACCGGCAAAGCTTTCCATCTGCCGCCATATCTCGCGGCTAGTCTTCTCGTCATAGCCTTTGGCCTTACAGTTGGAAAAGAACTTATCCTCAATTTCGATCAGGTGGTCTTTGCTGCGATATTTGCCAGACATCATCCGTCGGAGCACATCGGCATCGGCCATATCGAGCCCGCCATAGGCATTGGCGATCTTCATCACATCTTCCTGATAAACCATCACGCCGTAGGTCTCTTCAAGCTGCTCCTTAAATACGGGATGTGGATAGACGACTGTCGTGGGGTCGTGATGCCGACGGATGTACTCGCCCATCATGCCCGAACTGGCCACACCGGGCCGAATAATGGATGAGGCAGCCACTAAAGTCAGGTAATCATCGCAACGTAACTTGGTGAGCAACTGCCGCATCGCCGGACTCTCGATATAGAAGCAACCGATGGTATTGGCCGATTTGAGCTGGGCGGCAATATGGGCATCCTGAAAAAAACGCTTGGGATTGTCGGTATCAATGACCACGCCCAAGTTTTCGCGCACAATGGTACGGCAATCTTTGATATGGCCGATACCGCGCTGCGAAAGGATATCGAACTTTTCAAAACCGATATCTTCGGCCACGTACATATCAAACTGCATGGTCGGCAATCCCTTGGGCGGATTGTCCATTGCTGAATAACAGGTCAATGGTTCCTCCGAGATCAGCACGCCGCTGGCGTGTATGGTGCGCTGATTGGGAAAATCGGCCATGCGGTTGTAAACGCTCAGAATAGTATTGGTCACCTCATTCTTGTTGAGCATATGCTCGGGCTCATGCACGAGACGGTCGATCTCGGCCTTGGGCAGTCCGTACACCTTACCCAGCTCGCGCAAGATACTCCGGGAGCGAAAGGTGCTCATAGCGCCCATCAAGGCTGTATGACCGGTCTGATAACGGTTAAAGATATAATCGTACATTTCGTCACGCTCATTCCAGCTAAAGTCCACATCGAAATCAGGCGGACTCTTGCGCTTGGGATTGAGAAAACGCTCAAAGGGAAGTTTGAGTGCTATGGGGTCAACATCGGTGATCCCTAAGCAGTAAGCAACAGCAGAATTGGCCCCCGACCCGCGGCCTACGTAGTGAAAATTGCGGCCACGCGCGTAGCGGCAGATATCGTCCGTAATCAGGAAATAACTGGAGAAACGCAGGTTTTCGATAATCTCAAGCTCGCGCTGGATGCGTTCGGTCGCGCCCCGGTCGTTACGACCATAGCGCCTGGTAAAGCCATCCGTGCAGTACTTGTGCAGCAGCTGCTTATCGTTGTAGCGATTACCGGTAAAGGTTGCCTTGTTCTTGACACTGGAAAAATCAAAACTGAAAGAACACTGGCCCAGTATGCGGTTGGTATTGGCCAGCAATTGAGGCAAGTCGGAAAATAAGCGCATGAGCTTGACCCGAGGGATAAACACCTCGTCCTCGGCAGCTATCTGCTCATCGCCGAGCTGCGAAATCAGCAGATTGTTGTCAATGGCCCTTAATTGGCGATGTAAGGTATAGTCGGCCTTTCGGAAACTGACTGGTGCGAGTATTACACAGCGATCGAGAACCTTACGATCCATCAGCTGGGCGCGGGTACGCTCACTAGGTCGAACGCCGATGTATTCGAAGTCCCGCAATGGAAAGGCATTGAGCCTGCTAAAGGGATAGATGACAAAGACCTCCTCAAATTCGGGCGCACGCTCCGGTATAGCGCGGTTTTCCATATTGAGCTTAGTTCGATACTCATTGATCTCACGGAAGCCCTGTTCGTTTTTGGCAATAGCGACAAAACAAATCTGTTCGCCAGCGCGGAATTCCATTCCCGCGAGTAAATTCAGTCCGGCAGCGCGGCCCAGTTTAATGAAGTCCAGCGATCCCGAGCTGTTATTAATATCGGTAAGCACGGCGGTATCATAACCGCCAGCAAGCATGCCCGAGACAAGATCCTGCAGGCTGAGGGTACCAAAACGCAGGCTATAATAGCTATGTAGATTTAAGAGCATGCTCCCCTCCTTTCTCTGGCAGCGGTGCACAGATGGCCTTCATCAGAAATTCAGCCCCATAGCGTTTTCGGATCTTGTCCATGGCCTGCATGAGGTTGACCTCCTCGGCACTGTCGTCAAAGAGATCGGTCTGATAGGAACCATAGATCAGACCAGAGAATTTGATCCCGATAAGCCTTATCAGCATCCTGCGGCTATAGAGTTTCTTGAAGAGTGCAATTACCACATCGGTAAGCTTTCGATCCGAATTGGTATAGCCAATCTGTAGCTGTTGGGTATGGGTATCGAAGTTGCTATAACGAATCTTGAGGGTAACGCAGCTGGTCAGCTTCTGCTCTTTGCGCAGATCGAAAGCGAGTGTATCGACCATGCTGATCAGCGTGCGACGGAGGACATCCATATCGATAGTATCCTGCTGAAAGGTATTTTCTTTGGACATGGACTTTTGCTCCCGAAAAGGCAACACGAGGGAATCATCGAGCCCATTGGCTTTACGCCAGATGTTGATCCCGTTTTCCCCGAGGACCTTTTGCATGGTGAATACCTCCATCTGCTGTAAGGTTCCGATTTTGGAAATTCCCATATTTCGGAGCAAGGTAAAGGACTTCTCGCCTACCATGGGAATTTTGCGGATGGATAGCGGTGCGAGGAAACCTTTTTCGGTGCCATTCTGTACCTGCTTTTCACCACAGGGTTTGGCGGTACCGGTGGCAATCTTGGAGACGGTCTTGTTGACCGACAGGCCAAAGCTAATGGGCAATCCAGTCTCTCGGATAATACGCTGGCGGAGTTCCTGTGTCCATTTCCAACAGCCAAAAAAGCGGTCCATACCGGAGACATCAAGGTAATGTTCGTCTATACTGGCTTTTTCGACAATAGGCGTTTCTTCCTCGATAATTTGTGTAACTATACCCGAATAATGACTGTACCGATCGTGATCGCCCCGTACGACCACCGCCTCTGGACACATGCGCAGCGCAAGCCGCATTGGCATAGCGGAATGCACCCCAAACTTGCGGGCCTCATAGGAACAAGATGCAACTACCCCACGGTCACTACTTCCTCCTATGAGCACAGGTACTCCGATGAGTTTGCTGTTCTGCAAACGCTCTACAGATACAAAAAATGTATCGAGATCACAATGTACTATACTCCTCGCCATGTTTTTTCAATTGTATCAAAAGCCCTGTATTGTCGCCTTTGATTTTTGGTAATTGCTGCATTCAAAATTACTAATATTATTAGCAAACAATCAACAGCGAGAAATGATTTAATTTTTATCACATTCATTGTCAGCGATATAATTTATAGTAAAGGATTGGCTTAAACTTCACTTACTTATGGCGGAAATGCGGTGCGCATGCCTATAAACCCATGAAAGGAAATCTGGAGCAACTGCTCGCTCAAACCTGCACAACTCCACTTTGGGAGGACGATTTATTGTCAATAGACGATGCACGATTATTGGTGGGTACAAAAAGCGTACAAGATGATTGGATCGTGCTGGTAAAGCAGAAAAGGGAAAAATAAAAAGCCTCCCTTGTTAATCGTTAAGGGAGGTAATGCTTATTAGATGCCCGCCTTGGTTACATGTTAAGAGGCTTCGGCGGCTTTGAGCTAAAGCAAAAGACCTTACCTAATTACCTTATCATTGCTGTTATTGATTAGCCTTAGTATTGTTGCGAGCGGAAAGAACTCAAAAAAACAATAGAGCAATTCGAAGACTCTTCGACAGAGATTGATTCTAGTGAATTTAAAAATAATATCACTCCGCCATACAACCTATTCTATTTAATCTTCATCACCTTCATTTAATGAATTATTCTTTCACCGTGAACATCACCGAACACCTAATGGTTTGACACATATTGATGTTGCATATACGTTATCTTTTGAGAAAAATACCCTTCATTGAGATGTGAATAGTTGTGTGCTATTATTTTTTGAACCAAAGTTGTTTTGGATGTGTTCCTTTAAAACACAGATTAATAATTGGTTAAATGTACACACATTCTAAAATATAAATTATGAAAGCAGCAGTATTCCATAAGCCCGGCGATATCAGGGTCGATAATGTACCTGACCCAGCTATACTTGACCCAAGAGACGTCATTCTAAAAGTAACCGCGACCGCAATATGTGGCTCCGATCTACATATTCTAAGCGGTGCAGTCCCGCAGAAGGAAAACCTGATCATGGGACACGAATTTATGGGCATCGTGGAGGAAGTGGGCTCAGAAATCACCAATCTAAAAAAAGGCGACCGTGTAGTAGTCCCCTTTCCGATCGCTTGCGGAAAATGTTTTTTCTGTACGCATGAAGCATCTCCTGCCTGCGAGAATTCAAACTTTAAACACTATGGTCCCAACGGGGATTTGATGGATCAAAAAGGTGGTGCACTCTTTGGCTATACTGATCTTTACGGAGGATATTCTGGCGGTCAGGCTGAATATGTACGCGTTCCTTATGCCGATATCAGTCCTCGGATTATTCCCGAACACCTGACTGATGAACAGGCTTTGTTTTTAACAGACATTTTTCCTACCGGATGGTCTGCGATTGATTGGGCAAATCTGAAAGGCGGTGAAACTGTTGCAATCTTTGGTTCGGGTCCTGTCGGCCTGATGGCTCAAAAAGCAGCATGGCTTAATGGTGCTGGTCGAGTTATCGCTATAGACCCACTGGACTATCGATTGGAGAAAGCGAAAGCAGTCAATAACGTTGAAATCCTAAACCCACATAAAGTAGATGTTATTCAGGCAATTCGTGAAATGACTGACGGAAGAGGAGCCGACGTGTGCGTAGATGCAGTAGGCTTTGAGCCTGAACGAAATTTTATGGATAAAGTAAAAGCAACGATAAATTTTGAAAAAGGGTCGATAAAAGTATTGGAAATGTGCTTTGAAGCGGTCAGACGAATGGGAACAGTATCGATCATGGGCGTATATGGTTCACCATACGATAATTTCCCACTATTCAGGATTTTTGATAAAGGTATCACCATTAAGCAGGGTCAAGCCCCTGTTCTTAACTATATTGACAAGCTTGTGAACCTCGTCAGCGAAAATAAAGTAGTTCTCGATGATATTATCACCCACACCATTCCGCTTACTGAAGCGGAGCATGGCTATAAAATCTTCAATGAGAAAGAAGACGATTGCGTTAAAGTAGTTTTGAAACCCTAAGATAAATTTACGAGGAAAAATCACGAAAAATGAGCAGGCTTGCTGTAAACATTAAATGATTTTTCCTCGCGGTTTATCGTTCGGTTAATGTGGATAGGCCTTTTCGCAAATCGCTAAAATAGCTTCGCAAGTATTCCTTCAAAAGTTACCAAAATATTTTCTCCATATTTTTGCTGTGCTTTGGTCTACTTTCTCTTCAAGCGTGTAAGCTGTAATCCCCCCTTTAAAATTAGCTGCAGCACTTTCGATCTGGGACCACCCCATCTGCAAATATTTTTTGTAAATCAATCATACGCTTTAAGACGATAGTAAATACTATATCAGATAATTAGAGTTTATTTCTATGCATTATTGAAGCTACAATAGTTCATTTATTTTTAAGTATCCTTACCCAACCATTTGCCCTCCAAAAATGTTTTAAAACCGAGTCGAATAAATAATCAAAATATGAACTAATGAGGAAAACATGATCAACAAAAATACCGCAAAGCTAGTTTTGGTAGACTTGTATCGATTTTCTATATTACCCCAATTTATAAACGGCTAAATCTATATTTGCTGCCGGCTTTTATAATTTATCAAAAATTTTCCCTTTACGACAGAGTTGAATTCGTTGATACAAATAAACTGTGTATATTTAACATTTACTTATACAATCTCAAACTACCGTTAAACATAAATGCAGAAACCATGATTTTAATTGTAGATGACCAAGAAGAAAACATATTTTCGTTAAAGAAGCTCTTAGAATCAAAAAATTTTTTAGTGGATACTGCCCTCTCTGGTGAGGAAGCGCTAAAAAAATCCCTGAAAACCGACTACGTACTCATTATTCTGGATGTCCAGATGCCGGATATGGATGGATTTGAAGTTGCAGCAACCCTACGTGGCCTCAATAAAACAAAAAATATCCCGATAATATTCCTATCGGCAGTCAGCAAGGACAAAAAATTCATTACGCAGGGATATGCTTCCGGTGGTCATGATTACGTCACTAAACCTGTCGATCCGGATATCCTGAATCTGAAAGTCAAAACTTTCTATGATCTCCATGAAAAGACAGTCGCTCTCAATAAAATGCAGGAACAGCTTCTATCTGAAATCGAAGAACGCAAAAAAGCCCAGCGTGCCCTTGAAAAACAGGTTGACCAGCTCCACCTGACACTCGAATCCTTACCGCAGCTGGCTTTCACTGCAAATTTTGATGGGGGCATAAAATTTGTCAATTCCCAATGGTACCGATTTGCTCGGTCCGCTGAATCTTTTCCGCCCACACATCCCGATGACGAGGAGATCAAAATGCTATGGACTGACGCTGTGTCACACAGAACGGTTTATGAAAAAGAAGTCCGCATCAAAGAGCTTAGCGCAGAAAATTACAAATATTTTCTTCTTCGCATAGCACCGATACGCGAGCAGGAATCGGGCCCAATTTGGGTGGGAACCCTGACGGACATTGACCACAGAAAACAATTGGAAAAAAAGAAAGACGAATTCTTGAGCATTGCCAGCCACGAACTAAAGACACCTCTGACCAGTATTAAGGGTTATGTGCAATTTATGATGCGCCTGATCGGCTTAAACGACATTTCTTCTATCCAAAAACATCTCCTTACCCTAGATGGACATGTAGATAAATTACAGGAGCTGATAAAAGACCTGCTCGATATTTCTAAAATTGATAGCGGCCAGCTAAATTTAAGAAAAGAGGATTTTGTAATTGAAAACCTGATTGAAGAGACTATATCCTCAATGAGACAGATGAATGCCGATGTTGATTTTTATTTTCATTACGATCCCAATCTTATCAACCACATGATAAAAGGTGATAAGAGGCGTATAGAGCAAGTCTTGATCAATTTTCTCAGTAATGCGATAAAATATTCAGTCAATAGGCCCTGTATAACAATAGACATACAATATAAATCTGACTCAGTTAGTGTATTTGTCACCGATTGCGGTATAGGTATCCCGGAAAACAGGCAAAAACACGTGTTTGATAAGTTTTACCGTGTGGAAGAATCGTCCGTAAACTTTCAGGGTCTGGGGATTGGTCTTTATATCTGCGCTGAAATAATTAAGCAGCACAATGGAACTATCGGTGTACGCAGTGCCCCCACAGGAGGAACTACTTTTTATTTTTCTTTACCTTTAAATTGAACCAGGCAATGCCAAAACGTTTTTTAAGAGATCTGCAGATCGGCTTTGGATTTTCACTGGCCCTGTTATTGACCAGTTCGACAGCATCATATCTAAGTATCCGTAATCAGATCCATAATAGTCAAATGGTTGATCACAGTAGACGTGTTATTGCACGCTCGAACAGAATTTTGATCGACCTGCAAAATGCCGAGACTGGACAGCGGGGGTTTCTGCTCACCGGAAGAGAACATTTTCTGGAACCCTATTATAGCAGTTCCCGCTCCCTCCCTCAGTCAATTGCCACCGCCCGTGACCTGGTATCGGACAATCTCCCGCAGCAAAAAATAATAGATAGCATCGGCCAGCTGGTCGAGTCCCGATTGAATAAACTGGCCGGACTGGTTAACATAAAAAAGGCCCGGGGTACGGTGACCTTAGCGGACATGGAGGAGGGCAAGAAATATATGGACAGATGCCGTGCGCTTCTCGCCAGACTTGTAGACAATGAGGAGAAATTGCTCGACAGTAGGTCCGGAAGGCTCAATACGGCATCAACATTGACTTCACTTTTTGTGATCATCGCTGCGATTTTTTCGCTGTTCATTACCATATTTTCTTATATAAGGCTTAGAAGGGACCTGGCGAAACGGGTACAGCTCGAACAAGACCTTAAGAAAAAAGATAGGGAGATCACCCAAAGACTCGTCGCAACACAACGTATTGCGGGACAGATTGCTGCCGGAAACTATTCGGTTAAAATCAATGACCAGGAGCATGATGAACTAGGAAGTTTAGCCGGTTCACTAAACAATATGGCAGATTCGTTAAAACAATCTTTCGATGAACTTAGCGACAATGAATGGCGCCAGACCGGGCTCGCCTTGCTAAACGAAGTTTTAGTCGGCAACAAAGTGAAAGAAGATCTAGTTTCCGATGCATTGCAAATCTTAGTCACTTATGGGGAATGTGCCAACGGCTCCCTTTATATCCTTGAGCATACGCAGCTAGCACTGATAGGAGCCTACGGCCATGAAGATTCGATGCGGCAATTTATCGCACCCGGAGAAGGCGCTGTCGGTCAGGCGTTTGTGGACGGCAAAGTACGGATCATAGAAAATCCATATCCTTCGAAAAATGTGGTCAGTTTTACTGCAGGATATTTACCCCTGCATTCGATCTTATTACTTCCAATTTTTGATGGTCACACCTGCATTGGTGTTATTGAACTTGGTTCTTTCAGGAAATTCGAGGAACCCCAGATGCCCTTTTATAGAGAAGCGGGCCGTCATATTGGTGCAGCGATTGTTGCAGCTCAGGCGCGGCTGAAAGTACAGCAGCTGCTTGAAGAAACGCAATCGCAGACAGAGGAACTTCAGGCACAGCATGCCGAGCTGGAAAATCTCAATGCAAATCTTGAAATCCATACCCAAAAACTCCAGACGTCCGAAGAAGAACTACGCGTACAACAGGAAGAACTGCTGCAAGCCAATAAAGAACTGGAGCAACGCTCTGCAATGCTAGAAGAAAAAAATATACTGATAGCAGACCGAAATCAGGAAATTCAGAAAAAAGCGGAAGAACTGGCGCGGAGCACGAAATATAAGTCAGAATTTTTGGCAAATATGTCACATGAGCTGCGTACACCGCTCAATTCAATTTTGCTTCTATCACGCCTAATGTCGGATAATCCCGAAAAGAACCTGACAACCGAACAGATTGAATCGGCCGAGGTGATCCAATTATCGGGAAAAAACCTATTGACCCTTATCGACGAAATTCTCGATCTTTCAAAAATTGAGTCCGGTAAAATGGAACTCGATTATCAGCAGGTTGCAATTTCGGATCTCACAAAAGACCTGGACAATCTATTTTCTCCGATTATAAGGGAAAAAGCACTCTCATTTACAATAAAATTGGCAGATAACCTGCCAAAGACAATACGGACTGACCGCCAGCGACTGGACCAGATCCTACGGAATCTATTATCAAATGCCATCAAGTTTACGAAAGAGGGACAAGTCACACTTTCCGTCTTCCCAAACGAGGCAAAAGATGGACAGATTGCTTTTGCCGTAACTGACACCGGTATAGGAATTGCACCGGACAAACAGGACGTCATTTTTGAAGCTTTTCAGCAGGCTGACGGATCCACACGCCGCAAATTTGGCGGGACAGGTCTTGGGCTTTCGATCAGCCGTGAACTCTCGCGTCTGTTGGGCGGAGAGATCCGTTTAAGTAGCCAGGAAAAAAAAGGAAGTACCTTTACCCTTTTACTTCCCGAAAATCAGGAAGAAAATACTGTTCCGACAACGGAAGAGCTTATACAGTCCATTGCGGAAAACATCGAAGAAACACAGGACATCATAATGTCCAGTAATCCGCATACCGTTGACATTATCCCGCCGGATGTTGATGATGACCGGAATGATATAAAAGAGGACGATAAAGTGATATTGATCGTGGAAGATGATGTTAATTTTGCTAAAGCGCTGCTTAGGTATACCCGGCAGCAAAAGTATAAAGGGGTAGTTATCGTGCGTGGAGACCAGGCAGCTGATGCAGCGATAAGGTATAAGCCTACGGCGATTTTATTGGATATTCAATTACCTGTAAAAGATGGGTGGCAGGTTATGGCAGAGATTAAAAACAATCCAATTACACGTCCGATTCCAGTCCATGTTATGTCATCTTTTGAAGTTAAACGGGAAAGTCTGCTCCAAGGGGCTATCGATTTTATTGATAAACCTATTGCGCTGGAACAAATGGCGCAGATGTTTATAAAAATTGAGGAAGCACTTGCCCGGAATCCGAAAAAGGTGCTTATTGTAGAGGAAAATTCAAAACATGCAGCAGCACTTGCTAACTTTTTGGAAAGCTATGATATCATTTCTGAAATAAAGACTACCGTTACAGAAAGCGTCGACAGTCTCTATTCTGATAAAGCAGATTGCGTTATACTGGACATGGGCGTTCCGGGCAATATGGGATATGACACATTAGACTCGATACGACAAAAACCCGGTTTAGAAAATATACCTATCATTGTATTCACAGGGAAGAATCTTTCGAAATCTGAAGAGCTAAAATTGAAGCAATATGCCGATTCGATTGTCATCAAAACGGCAAATTCCTACCAGCGAATACTGGACGAAGTTGGACTGTTTTTGCATTTAGTAGGAAACCATCCTGGTGAAGAATGGTCAAAAAAATCGTCTTTAGGAACCATCAGAGAAGTACTGCAAAATAAAAAAGTTCTTATCGTCGATGACGATATACGCACTATTTATTATCTCTCTCAAGCGCTTGAAAGGTATCAGATTAATGTTGTTTCTGCAATGGACGGAAAGGAAGGTCTAGACAAAATTGAAGAACACGATGATATTTCTGTTATTCTTATGGATATGGTGATGCCCGAAATGGATGGGTATGAAACGATTAAAATGATTCGTCAAAATCCCCATTATAGTGAAATACCGATAATTGCCATAACAGCAAAAAACATGATCGGTGACAGGGAAAGGTGTATCATAGCCGGGGCCTCTGATTATATTTCAAAGCCCGTGGACACCGATCAATTGCTTTCATTATTACGTGTATGGTTATACAACTGATTAAAATATGGACAATAAAAGATTGATTCTGATCATCGATGATGAACCTTATAATATTTTTGCCCTAAAATTGGTTCTTAAGTCAAAAGGTTATGCTGTACTAAGCAGTGCTTCCTTAGCAGAAGGGCTTGAAATACTCCATCAGCATAAAAATATCAATATCGTGCTGATGGATATGATGATGCCTGAAATAGATGGATATGAAGGCATTGCCAGGATCAGGGGAGCCAGCGAAATATTTAACGATGTTACCATAATTGCGGTTACTGCTCAGGCCATGTCCGGTGACCGGGAAAAATGCCTAAGTGCTGGCGCAGATGGTTATATTTCTAAACCTATAGATATCGACGAACTTATTCCGCTGATCGAAAAATTTTAAGAATGGAAAAGAAGAAAATATTATTGTTTGACGATGACAAACAATTGCTGGAGATGATTTCTATGATATTGGAGAGCTTCGGATATTCAGTAGCTGTGTCCTCTACCTCCCACGACGTGATAGAAAAGGTTACTGAGACAAAGCCTGACTTAATTTTAATGGATAACTGGATACCATCCATTGGAGGAATTGAAGCGACTCAGTTACTCAAAAACCATCAGGAATTCAAGAGAATACCGGTAATTTATCTTTCCGCGAACAAAGATATAGAAAGCTTGGCTAAACTGGCAGGAGCTGATGACTACCTGGAAAAACCATTCGACATCGTCGATCTGGAGAAGGTGATCAATAAAATGCTAAATTTAAATTATTAAGATCTTTTACTCCCCAAAAATTTATCAATCTGGGGCACCAATTTTATTATTTTAGGGATTAACGACATACTTGATATTTGCACTAATGCTTTACCTGGTATAGACACTATGCTATCACAGCGATTTCAAGTATTAAACGATCTATATTGCGTAGTTTATCAGTTAACGAAACCGATCCCAAGAAGGTTCACTTTATATATTTATTAAAAGATGAATAAAAACCAAATTACGCAGGATCGGTATCAAGGTATACTTATCGTTGCATTCGCAATTGTTGCACAACAGGGGCCCGAGGATCTTCCGAACGATGTGCCGGACAATCCTGAAGAGGAAATATTTGAAAATGAACCCGATGAAACTCCAGAAATGCCCGATCAGGATGATTTAGGCATCGACGAAGAACTGGGAAACGAAGAAGAAAATGAATTTCCTGAAATTGACGAACAGGAAGACGACGAAAGAGAGATTGATGAACGAGAGATTGATGACCGTGAGGAAGCCAACGACGGAGAGTTAGCTAACGATGGAAGAACCATTTAAGATCAAACTGTCTTTTCATTTTATGAAATAACCAACGCGTTAAAGCTATATTTGACCGTTGGTTATTAAATGGATACAACATAGGTATCTGCCATCCCCTCTCCTATAGGCATCAAAGCAACCTTTCAAATTGAACTCAGAGGCTCGAACTGCATCAAAATGTGCTCCAGTAATGGAACTTTTATTTTGGACATCTGCTCCATGATAATTTTTGAGATCTGCTGACAACTCATTTTACCCTGCGAGACTACCTTTTTTTCTTCAGCCATGACCGTTTGACGACTTTGTTTGGGTGCTGTTTTTTTACAAATATTTTTTAGGCGAAACAGCACGGGTTTGGATATTGTTATCTCTTAAAGATTTATAAAATGTGGAAAGTTTGACATTCGAAGCTTTTCAATAGCACGAATTACAAACAATAAAAAATAGTACTATGTCATTATTTTCAAACGATTTGAGCAAAGAGCCTGTATTTGACGGCATTGGTTACGAACCTTCTTTTTTTTCAAGAAAGACGATGGTTACGACCAAGACAAATTACAGTAAAAAAAAGTACAGTGATATCAACAAGGACACCCGAAAAAAGATTCTTGTGCTCTGCACAGAAGAACGGTATATGACCATGAAAAATGGAAAGAAGTTTTCAACGGGCAATCATCCGGTCGAAACACTGGTGCCCATTCTTCATTTCGAACAGGCTGGATTTGAGGTTGACTTCTACACACCAACAGGTGCGCCTGTAAAATTTGAGATGTGGGCTATGCCGTATGAAGATGAAAACATCGGTAAAATCCTCGACAAGTATAATACGCAATTTTCAAACCCGCACAACCTGAGAGATTTTATAGCTGACACGAATAAAGGATATGTTGATTACGTTGCCGTTTTTATCCCGGGCGGGCATGGCGCAATGCTCGGACTACCTGAAAATAATGATGTCAAAGAACTTATCAAATGGGTAATAGCGGAAGATAAATATCTCTTGGCAATCTGCCATGGCCCCGCAGCGCTCTTAAGCGTAGCAGATTGCGGAGACGCTGAGTTTCCTTTTAAGGGATATAAGATTAATTCGTTTCCTGATGAAATGGATAAGGCTTTGCCAGAAAGTGGATACCAGCCCGGCGAGATGCCCTGGTTTTATGGCGAAAAACTCAAACAGCTTGGGATCGAAATTTTGAATAAAAAAATTGCCGGCGATTGTCACGTTGACAGAAAATTAATTACCGCAGATAGTCCGTTAGCGGCTGATAAATTCGGGAAAATCTGCGCAGATGAACTTCTCGCCTGTGAAAAATCAGAACTGGAGCATGAATAGGCATCGGAAGCCATATGGATCATTGCAAAGTCTTTGCCAACGTTTTTAAAATTTGAGCTATTATTTTAAGAACTATTTTCTATCAAGAAATAAAGAATATTTTAATCTATGACAAAAACTAAAATATATAAAGATATACCGGTTATTTTAACAACGGAAACAGAACAGTTATTTGATTTTGAGTTAGTTGAAAGTGGTCAGGTAGGCCAATATGCCAAAATATCTTCTGAAGGATACGAGCTAATTATAGGTGAAGATCTCAGTTACCTGGACGGAGATATGCCCGAAAAATGGAGGCAACCTGCTGTTCAGAAACTACTGGCTTTAGTACGGGATGATAACAAAACAATCGGTGATTTAAATTAATTTTTTTCAAATACAAGGCTCCCTTATTAACCGACAAGGGAGCCTTTCTGACTATATATCCATTTAGTTACTGGACCACAGCCTAATATGGAGATGGTTAACCGTGTTGCCGGAATTGCAGACGAACTCAGAAGGTCTATGATGCTGATTGTGTGGGCACAAAAAAGGCCGGAATAAACCCAGCCCTGATATATATAGTTATGATCCCAATAATGGGATAGTCGGTTTCAAAAAATGCTGGCCTAATAAGCGCAAATCAAGCCAGCAAAAGCAATCGTCTCATTTTTCGTATAAAGGACAACAGAAATATAATATTCGTTTGAAAAAATAAAAAAAACCTTGAGGAGGGGGATCTCAAGGTTTTTTACTACCTGTTATTAACTAATTTATGAAAGTATAGGTATAACAATGGTTGATTTGCTTTCGTTTGATCTTTTTATAAAAAAGTTGAGTTCGTCGCTTCGGCCTTACAATTACTTTTATTTAAATGAGAGCTTATTCAAAATGGTATTGTCTAAGACCAACTTAACTTATAAAAAAGAAAAAGGCCACTTAGACAGTATCCAAGTGGCCTTAAAATCTTATATTATAATCTGTTTTATTTTGCTTTAGCCTTCTCTGCCTCGATCTGCTTTACAAACTCTACAGTGACGTTCGCTAATTCGGCTATCTCCGATATTGAAAATTTATTCGAAGACAAAAGATTTTTTATTACTTCCGCCTTTCCTTCGGCTTTTCCGATAACTTCTCCTTCGGCTTTTCCTTCTGCTTTTCCCTCTGCTTTTCCTTCTGCTTTTCCCTCTGCTTTTCCCTCTGCCATTGCTTTTTCGCGCGCTCGTTTCAATTGCTCCTCCTGACTACTTCGGATACTCTCGGCATCCCATTTATTCCTTAAACTTACGTTGTACATCTCTCGTTCCTCCGGTTTTAGTTTGCTATACTCTGCTAACTGAAATAACTTCTCAAAAATAGGCTTACGCAAATAAGTGGAAAGTCCATTTAGCGAAGACATATTTTTGAGTACATAAAGCCAACGATCTAAATCATTAACTAACTCTGCCTCAGCTTTAACAAAGTTAACCAATTTATCATTAATTTATTTCTCTATTTAGGAATGATAGAGCCCTTCGGGGTTCCACATATATAAAGCCTAGATCGTCATAAAATATTTTACCATGATCTCGATAACATAAACAAATATCGTGCAGAAAATACTTCTCATCCCCCGCATCAGGCATTGCAAATCCATCCATCAGTACAATGATATAAACTTCACTAATTGCATAATTCCAAGCCCTTCGGTTGCCTTTGGGTGCCTGATCCGCTATCAATTTACTGCTGTAATAAAGCATGCGCTTTTTCAAATTATCCTGCGCCGTGCGCTGCACTTCAATAATAAAACGTTCGCCATTGTCTGCCGTACAGGTCAGATCAAAAATAACGGTACCGATATCCTCTGTATCCCCGACATGCTCATTTTTGTTATAATACAGGTCAGCAATAATCTTGCGTCCTCTAAACAGTTCGTTTAAGAAAGCGATCAGAAGATCTTTATTGGTATCTGATCCGAAAACTTTTTTAAATCCATAATCTGTTGTAATATCGATATATTTCGACTGTTTCAACTCACTCATAATACATTGTTTTTAAATTGGTTAACAATGCAAATATAAGTAAAAAAACATTTTAATACTAATATTTTTAGCATAAAAATATTAGTATGTATATGAATTAAAACAAGTTCCCCGATGAAGATCATTTCCGTCCTATTCACTCCTCGGATCGGGTTTTAGCGGCATCTTGCCACAGCGGATCACCTCAACGGAAGGGCAACCGTATTCCAGAACAACTTTGCCTTCAACCAAATAGACTCCTGCCCCACGGAGTGGATATTTGGCTAAGCTCTGCGGGAAATGGAGGGTATCAAAAAATCGCCCCTCAGCAATTGCTTTTTCCCCGTAAAACGCAAGGCACCTACACGAATTAGGATAACAACCTGCTCAATACCCGTCTGTGTCCGTTTGACAAAGTTTTCTAGGCTCGTGTACTTGCCATTGGCTTCGCGTTCCTCAATAATGCGATGGGCCAGTTTACCTTCCAAATTGAGCAGGCAGTCAAAACCCAGGTAAATGTCCTTACCCTGAATGGAGGTATTAAAGACCGACTGATTAACACAGGGCAGGCAGATATTGCCCCCTGAAATTCGTGTTTCATTGACATAGACCTTACGATTGTAAAACCCACCATAATTGTTGAGGACCGCAACCATAAACTCCAAAGGATAGTAGGTCTTGAGGAAAAGACTCTGATAACTCTCTACGGCAAAGGATGCTGAATGCGCCTTGTTAAAGGAATAACCGGCAAAGCTTTCCATCTGCCGCCATATCTCGCGGCTAGTCTTCTCGTCATAGCCTTTGGCCTTACAGTTGGAAAAGAACTTATCCTCAATTTCGATCAGGTGGTCTTTGCTGCGATATTTGCCAGACATCATCCGTCGGAGCACATCGGCATCGGCCATATCGAGCCCGCCATAGGCATTGGCGATCTTCATCACATCTTCCTGATAAACCATCACGCCGTAGGTCTCTTCAAGCTGCTCCTTAAATACGGGATGTGGATAGACGACTGTCGTGGGGTCGTGATGCCGACGGATGTACTCGCCCATCATGCCCGAACTGGCCACACCAGGCCGAATAATGGATGAGGCAGCCACCAAAGTCAGGTAATCATCGCAGCGCAACTTGGTGAGCAACTGCCGCATAGCCGGGCTCTCGATATAGAAACAGCCGATGGTATTGGCCGATTTGAGCTGGGCGGCAATATGGGCATCCTGAAAAAAACGCTTTGGATTGTCGGTATCAATGACCACGCCCAAGTTTTCCCGCACAATGGTACGGCAATCTTTGATATGGCCGATACCGCGCTGCGAAAGAATATCGAATTTTTCAAAACCGATATCTTCGGCCACGTACATATCAAACTGCATGGTAGGCAATCCCTTGGGCGGATTGTCCATTGCTGAATAACAGGTCAATGGTTCCTCCGAGATCAGCACGCCACTGGCATGGATGGTACGCTGATTGGGAAAATCGGCCATACGGTTGTAGACGCTCAGAATAGTATTGGTCACCTCATTCTTGTTGAGCATATGCTCGGGTTCATGCACGAGTCGGTCGATCTCGGCCTTGGGCAGTCCGTACACCTTACCCAGCTCGCGCTGGATACTCCGGGAGCGAAAGGTGCTCATAGCGCCCATCAAGGCTGTATGTCCGGTCTGATAACGGTTAAAGATATAATCGTACATCTCGTCGCGCTCATTCCAGCTAAAGTCCACATCGAAATCAGGAGGACTCTTGCACTTGGGATTGAGAAAACGCTCAAAGGGAAGCTTGAGCGCAATCGGGTCAACATCGGTGATTCCCAAGCAATAAGCAACAGCAGAATTGGCTCCTGAGCCACGGCCTACATAGTGAAAATTGCGGCCCCGTGCATAGCGACAGATATCGTCTGTAATGAGGAAATAACTGGAAAAACGCAGGTTTTCGATAATCTCAAGCTCGCGCTGAATGCGTTCGGTTGCGACCCGATCATTGCGGCCATAGCGCCTGGTAAAGCCATCCATGCAGTACTTGTGCAGGAGCTGCTTATCGTTGTAGCGGTTACCGGTAAAGGTTGCTTTATTTTTGACGCTGGTAAAATCAAAGCTGAAAGAACACTGGCCTAGTATACGGTTGGTGTTGGCCAGCAATTGGGGCAAGTCGGAAAATAAGCGCATCAGCTTAACCCGAGGGATAAATACCTCGTCCTCGGCAGCGATCTGCTCATCGCCGAGCTGCGAGATCAGCAGATTGTTGTCAATGGCCCTTAATTGGCGATGTAAGGTATAGTCGGCCTTTCGGAAACTGACTGGTGCGAGTATTACACAGCGATCGAGCACCTTGCGGTCCATCAGCTGGGCGCGGGTACGCTCGCTGGGCCGGATGCCGATGTATTCGAAATCCCGCAATGGAAAACCATTAAGCTTGCTAAAGGGATAGATGACAAAGACCTGCTCAAATTCGGGCGCACGCTCCGGTGTAGAGCGATTTTCCATGTTGAGCTTGGTGCGGTATTCATTGATCTCACGAAAGCCCTGTTCGTTTTTGGCAATGGCGACAAAACAAAGCTGATCGCCAGCGCGGAATTCCATTCCCGCCAGTAAATTCAGTCCGGCAGCGCGGCCCAGTTTAATGAAGTCCAGCGATCCCGAGCTGTTATTAATATCGGTAAGCACGGCAGTGTCATAACCGCCGGCCAGCATGCCCGAAATAAGATCCTGCAGGCTGAGGGTACCAAAACGCAGGCTATAATAACTATGTAGATTTAAGAGCATGCTCCCCTCCTTTCTCTGGCAGCGGTGCACAGATGGCCTTCATCAGAAATTCGGCCCCATAGCGTTTTCGAAGCTCATCGTCTCCAAGCGAGTATTCTTTTAGGAGGGGTAAACGGTGATTTTAGAAACTTACTTCCGCTCAAATTAAGAATATCTTGGTTAGAGGCGTTTTCACAGAGTAATTTTATTATGATATTTCGGAGCCTTTATGGAAAATTTTTGAATGAATCATTTTGTTCTACTGATATTTTTTTTCAGAAATTGTCATCTTTGACTAGTAATAAGTTTGTTATGTTTCCACCAATTTCTCGTTTTAACCAGGATAATATCAAATATAAATATGAAGATGCAAGCTTGCAGCTCTTTTTGAGGAACTCCCTTGAGAGTTCGATTGTGTCTATAACGGAGGTCAATGGGCCAGTTGATTCGGTTTGATTTGCCAATTATTTCGGAGGTCAATGGGCCAAATAATCTTCTTAAATTCGGAGGTCGTTGGGCCACTTTCCATTAAACTGCTTAAGTTGCTGTTGTATAATCATATGATCACAGCATGGCAGGACAACGGAAAGACAAAATGGAACTCAGAACACTTATCCTTCTAAAGAAAAAAGGACTTAGTAACCGTAAGGTTGCCCAGATAATGAACATCAACCGTAAAACGGTGGACAGCTATATTAAGCGGTTTAAAGTACTAGAATTAGATCATGCTGAACTTCTAGCTATGGATGATGCAAATCTTCATGATCTTTTTACCCAGGATGACCAAACCGAAAAGATGCGATATGAACACCTGTCATCTCAGTTCAGTAAGATACAGCAAGAGCTTAAGCGCCCTGGGGCCACCTTGCAGACGTTATGGCAAAATTACCTACTTGAATATCCTGATGGTTACCGCTATACCCAATTTACCACCCATTACAGAAAGTGGAGAGGCAAGATCAAAGCTTCGGGGAAACTGGATCATAAAGCGGGTGAAAAACTTTTCGTAGACTTTACAGGCAAAAAGATGTCCTATGTTGATAGAGGTACAGGAGAGGTTATCCCTGTCGAAATCTTCGTTGCCGTCTATCCCTGCAGTCAATATACGTTTGTAAAAGCCGTTGCAAGCCAAAAACGTGAAGATTTTATCGATTGCCTTAATAGCTGTTTGCAGTGGTCTGGTGGCGTGCCGCAGGCTATTGTATCTGACAATCTTAAATCAGCCGTGAGTAAAGGCTCCAAATATGCCCCAGAAATCAATAAAACACTTGCCGACTTTGCACTCTTTCATAGTTGTGTAGTAGATCCTGCCCGCCCATATCACCCACAAGATAAAGCTCTTGTAGAACGTAGTGTAACATTGGTCTACCAGCGTATCTTTTACCCACTGGACAAACAGACCTTCTTTAGTTTGAAAGAACTTAATGTAGCCATAGCAGAACAGTTGGTGTTATATAATGATTATTTGTTCTCACATGGAGGCTCCACTAGGAGGAGCCAATTTATTGATATGGAAAAAGAACACCTAACCCCGTTACCTTTATCAACCTATAACTTGCGGTACTTTAGACGAGCAAAAGTGCAGAAGATATCGCATATATATCTCAATGCTGATAGAAACTACTATAGTGTACCTCACCGTTATATTGGCCATCATGTAGAAGTTCAATATAACAATGACACTGTTGAGGTCTTTTATAACTTTCAGCGTATAGCAAAGCATCAGCGGTGCTTTCGACCGGGTAACTATGCCACCATCGCAGATCATATGCCTTCTTCACATCAGGTTTATAACCACTGGAGTCCGATGTACTTTGAACAGCGGGCCGAAGCTGTTGGACCATCTGCACAACAATATATCCGCCAACTAATTGCACAGTATAGCTACCCTGAACTAGGGTATAAACAGGCACAGGGAATACTTGCTCTTGTGAAAACCCATAGCGTTTCCCGCGTTGAAAACGCCTGTAAGAGAGGTCTTTTCCATCATAAATCATCTTACCAAACGATAGTCAATATCCTTAAAAATAAACTTGACACTCTAGAAGAGGAAGTACAACAGACCTTCCATATCCCTGAGCATGAAAATCTACGGGACACCTCGATTTACAGATAGTAAACAACATTAAAAATGATAATATGAATGAGAACACAACAATCGAAAAAATGCGCAAGATGCGTATGATCACCATGGCCGAGCTTTATCGAAGTAGTCTGAGTGATAATCTTTATCGTGAAATGAGCCTGGATGACTTCCTAGCGACCATTATCGATGCAGAATGGGAAGCTAGACAGAATAAGAATATTGATAATCTGATCTACAGGGCTTCATTCAAGGAAAAAGCTGCTGCCACTGACATTGATTACAACCCTTCCAGAAACCTTGACAGAAATATGTTTGAGAGACTCCTTTCTCTGGGGTTTATAAACCGTAAAGAAAACATAATATTAACAGGCTCTGCCGGTTCAGGAAAAAGCTTCCTTGCGCAGTGTATCGGAGTTAAAGCCTGTCAGATGTTGTATAAGACGCTCTATCTCAATACAGGCAGGTTCTTTGATATGGTGAAAATCGCCAGATTGGATGGCACATACCATAAGTTACTCAAAAAGATCGAAAGAGCAGAATTACTAATACTCGATGACTTTGGACTTACTTCCATAGATCAGCACGCAAGGACAGCACTTTTGGATATCATAGAAGATCGTTATAATAGCGCCTCATTAATAATAGCTACTCAGATCCCCGTAGAAAAATGGCATGGACTAATCGGTGAAAGTACGATTGCTGATGCTATACTTGACAGGGTAACATTCTCCTCACATAGAGTAGAATTGACAGGTGAATCCTATCGTAGAAAAAAGAAATTGGAATCTTAATCAAATTGTATATTATTGTAATCGGAAAGTGCCCCAATGACTAGCGAAATAATTGGCCCAATGACTCCGAAATCCCTGCCCCAGCATCTCGGTTCTTCGTCAATTTTGGTGAATTATGCTGATTTTGCAAGTATCATTTTCCTCAATAGCTGAAATCCTGCCCTTCCGTACATTTTTCTTTTTATATTTTTTATTCGATTCACTTGTCCCTCAACCTGGCCGTTACTTACTGTTCTTACTACTGCATTATTCACTGCTTCATAGTCCCTTAAAAGGTTTTTAGCGAAATTTTTAAGCCCGCACTCTGATGTTGATGCCTCCTGAATCCATTTTTGTAACATTCCGTCTTTCTTGATAAGAAACAATTGTTTAAAGTCCTTTATCAACTGCTCCAGTTGTTTTATTTGAGGAAGCTTTTCAAATAATAATTCTAAAAATTCTTTATCATCTTCCTTAAGGTGTTTTGACTCCCTATAGAGCATTAAGGATAATTTGGTTGGCGACCAAGTTTTTGCTACCACCACCTGCGGCTTATATTTCATTCTACTAAGCCCCGGCATATTATAAACTTCATTCATCTTGTGGCAAAACTGGGTATACTTACCATTGAATCCCATCTGAACAATAGTGTTATGTAGTTCTCTATATGTTTTTCCGTGGTTCTCTTCGCTCAAAAGATAATTAATGAAGGATTCCAGGTTGGTGGAGTTTCTGGACTGTCTTTTCTCAAGTTTTTCCACGGATACATACCTTGCGACTGTTTTTCGATCCAGGTTTGTAATTCTGGCAATTTGTCTCAGCGTAATACCATTGGCATATAGCTCTTTAACCTTGTCGAATAGATATTGTTTATGTGCACCAATGTTTGCTGTAGAAATCGTTGCTAGAACTTCTAAATTTGCTTCAACAGGCCCGGTAACTTCCGTTAATGTAGGTTCTTTCCTTTTGGGATCATTATAAAGCTTAAATATTTCCTTCAATTCTTTTGCTTTTGATTGTAAGACTTTTTTAGCTGCTTCCCCTAAGTTCATAATTAGGTGAAAGCGGTCGGCTACCTGAATGGCATCAGGGGCCCCTGTTTTTATACCCAAAGCATATGGGCCATAGCGATCTCTGGATACTACTTTTATTTCTGGATGATTCTTCAGCCACTCTGCCAGCGTATCCGATTCACGATCCGGAAGTAAATCTATCACTTCTTTCCGTTCTAAATCCACAATAACGGTTCCGTAGGTACTTCCTTTTTTGAATGCCCAATCATCTACGCCAATTACCCCAGATGTCAAAGCCTTAGGTTGTATATCTACTCCTTGAATCACTCTTAACATAGTGGAGGAGCTAACCGGCAGTCCAACATAGCGACTAATTGCTGAACCTCTAATTCCTCCCAATTCAAGCCCCATTTTAAAAAGAAGTTCATTTGAACGAATCATTCTTCTATAATATGGCCTGATTTCACAATCGAAGCGTTCAGTAAAAACCTTTCGATGACAGACTGAATTATCACAAAAATACTTCCTAGCCCTGAGCTTGATTTTTACTAAATATCCGGAAACAGGAAGGTCTAAAAGAGTTCGGAAATATCTACTATGAACCCTATCACTCGTAATGCCACAAATAGGGCATGTTGAGTGTTTTTGATAAGCGTACGTACTAATATAAAGCTCTCCTAGAGAGGTGTACGTTGTTTCAGCTTTTAACTGTAAATTGGGAGGAAGTACAAATTCTGGAATCATAACTAAAAGTATAATATTAAATTACACATAATAATTTATATATTTGTTGTTTAGAAAAAATAAATTACAGTGGGAAAATCAGTCTTACAAATTCAGCGATCAGACGCAACAGAGATAAAGAAATTATTAAATGCAAATGATGCTTATACCGTTGGTATAAGGCTATACATGGTATATCTTGTTGCATTAGGCTATTCGAGCAGACGGTTGTCTGAACTACATAATATCAGCTTCAAGCAGATAACAAATTGGGTTCATAGATTTGAAAAAGAAGGTATTGAAGGATTAAAAGATAAGAAAGGGCGCGGTAGACGGAGCAATTTATCAAACGAACAACTCGAAAGAATCAAAAACTTGGTCATAAACGAAAAACCCTCGGATCATGGATATCAATCAGTAAAGTGGACAGGCCCTCTTTTGGCTCAATGGATTGATAAAGAATATGGCTTAGCATATCAAAAGGCACAAGTCTATAACTTGCTCGAAAAGGTTGGAATTGTGTTTGAAAAGAAAAAAGGTTTAGTTTATAAAGTGTAATTATTTAACATACTTTCACCAAAATTGACGAAGAACCAGCATCTCCGAAATAGACAGATTGCTAGAATAAATAAAATTCATGAAATTTATCACAATATTTGTTTTAATGGCGGTAAAAATAGCAGTTGATCTTTCAAATTGTATAAGAGTTGAAAGCTTTTTTTCTATTATGATAAAATAGAGTTCTTGAGTTGTTGGGCTCAATTCAAAAGGATATGCTAAATATTGAGTGATTTAGTATTTGAAAATTCGTTCTAATTCTTTGCTCAAGTCATCACCCCTAAGTCCTTTAGCAAGAATTACTCCATTTGGATCAATTAGAAAATTATCAGGGACAGCTTGAATAGAGAGCTGTTGAGCGACTGAATTTTTAAAAGATTTAAGATCTGATAACTGCGTCCATGTTAATCCGTCATTGCGAATAGCTTTTAGCCATTCTTCTTTATTTTCATCTAATGATATTCCTATAATCTCAAATCCTTTACCTCTGTATTTTTGATAGGCTTTAACCAAATTAGGATTTTCTCTTCGACAAGGCGCACACCAGGATGCCCAAAAGTCAACCAACACATATTTACCTCTAAATTGCGATAATTTAACGACTTTCGATATCGTATCTGTTTGTTCTAACTCAGGCATCATTTCACCAATTTCAAATATTTTACTAATTTTTATTTTTTGGAGAATTGATTCTCCAAGATATGTTTTCTGTAAATCATTCGAAATCTTTTTGAACATGTTATTTCTATCATTTAGTTGTTTATTTGTATTATCTGGGAAATTACTTATCAAATAAAGTCCATAATAATTATTCGGATGATTAGATATAAATGAATCGGAAAGTTCGCGAATTACTTCAATCAACTCATTGTTTGCCAGGTTAGGGCCGAGTTGTTCTTTTTTTGCTTTAATTGCTGTTAACTTATTTTTGTTGAATAATCTCCCAATACTGTCTAAAGAGGAATTTTTAATATCAAATTTATTAGAAATAGGAATTAAACCCTTCGCGCCATTAATCAGCCAGCCTTTATAGCCATTAAATTCAATCGTTTTTTCTGGTTCTATCCAGAATGAATAAATTACAAAATCACCGATATAATTTTTATTATAAATATTTTTAATAGATATGTTGAAAATTGTCGGCTCTGAGATTATAGCTGTATATTTAAAATTGCTTTTATCATCTAATGCTACCGTATCAGAGATCGTATTTCCTTGATTTTTATATTTAACAAAATAGATTGCGTGAGGAATAGTATCTATCACTCCCTTAATAACTGATTTATTGTTTGATTGACCTTTTGCAGAGCATAAGATTGAAAAGAAAATCGAAATTAAAATCAAAAATCTCATTGTAAATTTATTAGCAATAATGTTCCAATATTTCCCCAAGGGGTTATAACTGTATTGACAAGAGTACTTAAGCACCCTTGTCAATCGTTAAGGGAGCCTTTTTGGCTAGACGTCCCCTCTGGTTAAATGAAATTAAACTCCAGCTTCTTTATCGGTAAAAATCTGGACTCCTGCTTTCTTTTCAATTAATTGTAGTGGATATAGTTCAGGATTATATACCCCATGAAGAACTTCATTCAAAGCGTTTCTCTTGGATTTACCAAATGTAACAATCAGAATATTTTCAGCTTTATTGATGATAGGTTCAGTCAAAGTAATTCTGAACATTACCTGTGGCTTTAGATAGTAGGCATCAACCCATTTTTCTTTTTCTTGTAAGATCTTTTCACCTGGAAACAGAGAGGCTGTGTGTCCATCATCACCCATTCCCAACAGGATGAAATCAAAAATACCGTCAGCTCCCAAAACATTTCTGATTTGAGCTTCGTATGCTTTAGCATAATTTTCAGGCTCAATTCCCTCTTTATACATGGGGAAAATCTGATTTTTATTGACCGGAACCTTATTCAAAAGTACTTCTAAAGTCATCTTAAAATTACTTTTCTCATCTTCAAGAGAAACCCATCTTTCATCTACCCAGAAAAAATGGATTTTGTTCCAAATTATTTTATCTGCATATTCGGGAGTAGCTAATAAACTAAAAATAGCTTTCGGTGAAGAGCCTCCACTCAACGCGACCACAAATTTATCATGCTTCTGGATCGCTTTTTTCGAAAGATCAACAAATGTATCTGCTGCTTCTTTATATAAAGCATCTAGATTATTAAATATCGTAATATTCATTCTCTTTTCATTAGATTTTAAACCCACTGATGTCCCTGCCGCTCGACCAGTGCATCACTGTCATCAGGTCCCCAGTTTCCTGAAGCATAATTTGGGAACGATGGGTCTTTGGTTTTTTCCCAGGTTTCCTGAATCGTTTTTATCACATCCCAAGCTTCTTCTACCTGATCAGAGCGCATAAACAGTGTAAGGTCTCCCACAAGTGCTTCCAATAAAAGAGTTTCATAAGCTTCGGGCGTATCGGTCTGACAGGCAAAATTATCGAAAATCATTTCCACTGGTTTAAGCGCTAAAGACAAGCCTGGCTTTTTAGACATAAACTGCAATCTGATGTCCATTTGTGGCTGGATATTAATAACCAATCGGTTTGCCGACAGAAGCGAGCTGCTTTCTGAAAACGTAGAATTTGGAAGTGGCTTAAACTGAATCGTTATATAAGAATGCTTTTCTTTCATCTTCTTACCGGTACGAACATAAAAAGGAACATCCTCCCATCTTTCATTATCCAGATAAAACTTGATAGCGACAAATGTTTCCGTATTGGAATCATGAGCAATTCCCTCTTCCTGACGATAGCCATTTACTTTTACCCCATTTACTTTGCCTCGTCCGTACTGTCCTCTTACCGCATAATGATCTACTTTTTCGGGAGAAATCCTACGGATGGATTTTAAAACATCAACTTTACGATCCCTGATCTCACCCGATTCAAGTGAAGCCGGCGGTTCCATAGCAACCATACAAAGAATTTGCAAAAGATGGTTCTGAATCATATCGCGCAAAGCTCCTGTCTGCTCATAAAAACTGGCTCTTGTTTCCACACCTACTTCTTCGGCAACCGTAATCTGTACCGATTCTATATGTCTGTGATTCCAAAGAGGTTCAAAAATTGAATTTCCGAACCTGAAAGCCAAAATATTCTGGACGGTTTCTTTACCTAAATAATGATCGATACGATAAATCTGTTCTTCCTGGAAAGTTTGTGAAAGAAGATTATTTAGCTCAATGGCAGATTCTTTATTGTGACCAAAAGGTTTTTCGATAATAATTCGATCTGTTGCAGGATCAGATGCTATTGACGTATTTTTAAGATGATTTGAAATTACAGATACAAAGTTTGGTGCAATGGACAAATAGAAAAGTCTGTTGCCTCTCATTGCGTACACCTTATCAAAATTTTCCAGTTTCTGATATAAATCCTGATAAGAGCTTTCTTCATCAAGCTGATGCTGAAAATAGCTGATGTGAGCCTGAAAACCAGCCCAGTCTTCCTTGATTACAGCCTTCCGGGAAAAACTCTCCAGATTTTCTTTAATATAAGCCCTGAATTTTTCATCCGTATTTTCGGCTCTTCCTAAAGCTAAAATATTAAACCCCTTTGGCATTCTGCCATCGATATATAAATTATAGAAGGCAGGAAAAAGCTTTCTTTTTGCCAAATCCCCTGTTGCACCAAAAATAACGATCGTTGTTGGATGCAGGATTGTATTGTCACTCATTGTTAGATTCAGTTATTTGGGTTTTGCCATGAGGTATGAAAGACTCCTGCTCTGTCAGTTCTTTGGTAAGTGTGTGCACCAAAATAATCACGCTGAGCCTGAAGCAGGTTTACAGGTAAAGATGCTGTGGTATAAGCTTCGAAATACCCTAGAGCCGACTGAATTCCTAAGCTTGGAATTCCGTTTGATACAGCAAAAGCAGCTGTTTTTCTTAATGAAGAAATTTTATCTTTTACAATTTCTGAAATTTCCTGATCCAATAAAATATTAGATAAGTTCTCGTATTTTGAATAAGCCAGATAAAATTTCTCCAATAAAACCGAACGGATGATACATCCACCCCTCCAGATTTTAACAACATCTTTTAACGGAATTTCAAACTGATATTCTTCAGAAGCTTTTACCAATAATGCCAAACCTTGCGCATAACTGATTAAAGTAGACAAATACAAAGCTTCCCCCACCTCTTTGATGAACAATTCTGTATTTTCAGGAGTTTTTACTTCTCCTTTGGCATATAATTGAGAAGCTTTCACGCGCTCATCTTTGTAAGCGGATAAAATTCTTGATGTTACTGCAATATCGATGGTTGGAATAGACACCCCAACTTCCATAGCCTCCTGGGAGGTCCATTTTCCGGTTCCTTTTGCTCCTGCTTTATCCAAAATCTTGTCGACAAGAAAATCGTCTGTTACATCATCTTTTTGCTGAAAAATATCTCTTGTTATTTCAATAAGGAAAGAATTCATCTCGCCTTCATTCCATCTTTTGAAAACTTCATACAATTGGTTATTGTTAAGATTAGCTCCTTTTCTCAGTAAATCGTATGCTTCACTGATTAATTGCATGATGGCATATTCAATACCGTTGTGAACCATTTTAACGTAATTCCCTGCAGCTCCTTTTCCCATATAAGCGGTGCAGGGCTCCCCTTTTACTTTTGCTGAAATAACTTCCAGCATAGGCTTCACCAAATTGAAAACTTCCAAATCTCCACCCGGCATAATACTCGGCCCTCTTCTTGCCCCCTGCTCTCCTCCAGAAACTCCCATTCCCATAAAATGAAGGTTTTTAGAAGCTAAATCAGCTATACGTCTCTCGGTATCTTTGAAATAAGAATTTCCCGCATCAACGACAATATCTTTTGGACTCAGAAGCGGTGTTATGCTTTCAAGAACAGCATCAACCGGTTTACCTGCAGGAACCATCAAAATAACTTTTCGCGGACTGTCTAAACTCAACACAAATTCATCTAGAGAAACAGTTCCAACAACCTTTGTACCTGAAGCCACTCCTTTACGAAGTTCGATTACCTTTTCTTCATCTAAATCGAATCCTACGACAGAAAAACCATTATCGGCAATATTGTAAAGCAGATTTCTTCCCATTACACCCAGACCAATGACCCCGTAATTATACTTTTCCATTCTTACTTAAAGTTTAGTTTATGCATCAAATTTACTGAAATGCATGCCAGCAAAAAAATTATCTAAAATTTTCTTTCAATTCTGACTTAGTTATCATCAACTGGAAAATATCATTAGTTATTTGGTTACGAGCTTCCAATATAAAAGAAGAGTGCCTTAAACAAGGCTAGTCAATACAAGTCTTAACATATCCGAATTCAAGATTATTTTAGTACCAGCATACGCTAACTTAACCAAACAGTTATCCATATCCTTCTTCTGCAAGATTCGGCAAAATATAAAAACCCACGCATCTTCGACAAGCTAATTAAAACAGTCGCCCTTATTGACCGTCAAGGGAGGCTATGTTAGCTAGATGTCCGCTTTGGTTAAGTGTAATAATGCTTAGCGAATACGGATTTCATTTAGTTTTTTAAGATTCTTATCCGTCCGCGGCACTAATGTCACCATATATAAATCTTCTAAGCCACCAAAAAACTTAATGGGAGAAATAGAAATTAGCATAATATTGCTTTCATCGACAAGAACTTCATTTGGATCGCGCTGTACAAAGTGATCTTCAATCTAGAATATTGCATGTTCAGATTTGTATATTTTTTTTTAATATCAGACAAGCTCATTAAAACAGGGTGGTATCCAGGCTTTAATTCAACGAGCATTACCTGCCTTGTCTTGTCAACATCTATTGATTGAACCTCTTCAGGTTTTAATGATCGCATAGCATCGCCTAAGTAGGTTCTACCTTGCATCTCTATCTTAGGCAAAGGTCTTTCATCAAGATCTTTGTAAACAACCTTAGGCAAAGTATCCGTTTTACTATACAAAGGCTTCAATTGCTGCCATGGGTTAAACTTAAACCGAAAAATGACAAAAGAGCGCATAAAAGTATTTTTTTCATTTTTACCAGTTATAATTTCTTTTAATATATCGTTGGTTATGAGGTTATTTATTAAACAGCATCGCATTGTTCATTTATAGCTATTCTGTTTCCTCGTATATTTGACTGAATATATTTTTCTCTTTAATAAAAAACATCGATCTAAATATTTCCCCAAACGTAAATTAACAAATATATTTAGTATATTAGATTGTTGAACCAATTAATTTATAGTATGCGCTATTACCTTATTTTAATTTCCGCCCTATTGCTAACAGGCTGTAAGAAAGAGATCGATCCTACCCAAGGTAAGGAGGTATTGAAAGCGGGGTTTGTATATGTAAATCCAGAAGGCAAACAGCTAAAAGACCCTACTATTATTGTCCCTCCCAAGCTCTCTGCTATGCCTGCCAACATAGATTATATCCCTTATGAAGGAGCAACTTTCAAAAGTGATATAAAAGTAGTAAGAAATAAAATAGAACAGGATTACTCGGGAACTCCTGTTGTAAAATGGGTATTATATGATTTGGATAATAAAAGGGTTGTAAAAACGGAATCGGAGTCGGATATTAATCTCGATATTGCAAGTGTGGGTAAATACCGACTAACGCAATATATTTTCAAAAATGAAATAGAAAGTGAAACACTGAATATGGCCGTGGATTCGGCGTCCAAGATCGTGGAGATTTCAGCCATAAAATCCATTGATTCAATTGTGATTGATAAGCTATCATCGCATAGTCCATATCTGACTTTTTCTTTTAAAGAAGACGAAGTCTTTGATGCCGTTGTCTCGTTATACAACTCTTTGGAAGACGCTGAGAACAGCAAACCACCAATCGCAGAAACAGAGGTAAATAAAGCGTTGAAATTGGGCGCATCTCAAATAGCATTCACCAATACCGATCCTATTTTTATCCCAACATTTGATTTTCCAGAAAAGGATGATTTTTACCTACAATTAACCTACATGCAGCATGGCAAAAAATTCAGGATACTCGATAATCGCTTTGGCTCAATTTTCAAGTATTATAAAACAGGCTATCTGACAGCGGATAAATCCGCCCTTCAGGAAGAAAGAAAATTAAAATTTGGGGATATGACACTTACAATTAGCTCTTCATTTACTTTTCAACGATAACTAGGCGTTAAAACGATCACTGAGTGTTAATTAGTGCAAATTAATTATCCATTCCTTTTCTATTCACCTTGCGACCCGGTATTTAACAACACATTGACGTAAGGGATAACCTCAAAAGAAGGGATCACCTGTAGCCATTAAATTATTGAAGTCTTTTTGTTCAAGCTTTATTTGGGCTTTTGTAAAAATCACTGCTGCCAAAAAGATAAGACTTAAAAAGTATTTCATCATTATTCGTCCAATTCGTTTCACGAAAATGTTACATCTTCTGCGCCAAAGGCCCATCTTTAGTGACCAGACTAGACCAACCGGGAAAAGACCCTACGGTTAGCTTTGCGATCAATCTGGACGCTAGAAATATATTGGCCACCGTTTCTTTCCCAAAATCCCAGGTCACCACAACAGGTGAAATCGCATCAAATGGTTGAAGGTTTTCTTTGACAAACTTCGCAGGATTTAAAAACGGTAGATTCTCCTTTTTATGCCATTCAGATTCTCTCGGAGTAGGAACGCTATTGTATAACCAAATATCTCCAACTATTCTTTCCTCATTCAATAAGTATGCATAACAAACCTTATCGTCATCTTCGATAAGTACGGCGAATTCTGGACGATCGGTTGATACATATTTTGTTAAACTTCCCATAAAATAGCTAATTTAAAACAACGAAGTCTGTGCCGTATTACTCCGCAATGGTGGCAATCCTTCCCTATCGAAAGCTTCATAACCGTGACTTGTTCAAAGAGATTGTTCAGCATAGCGCTAAGATAACGTTTATATCAGAAAAAAGGCTGGATGGATCCAGCCCTAATATATAGTTATGATCCCAATAATGGGATAGTCAGTTTTTAAAAAAATAAAAAACCTTGAGGAGGGGGATCTCAAGGTTTTTACTACCTGTTATTAACCTAATTTATGAAAGTATTGGTATAACAATGGTTGATTCGATTTCGTTTGATCTTTTTATAAAAAAGTTGAGTTCGTCTCTTCGGCCTTACAAATATTTTCATTTAAATGAGAGCCTATTCAAAATGGTATTGATTAAGAAACCAACTTAACCTATAAAAAGAAAAAAGGCCGCTTAGACAGTATCCAAGTGGCCGTAAAACCATATATGGTTATATTCTCTATTTTCCTTTAGCCTTCTCTTCCTCGATCTGCTTTACAAAATCTACAGTGACGTCCGCTAATTCGGCTATCTCCCATATCGAAAACTTATTCGAAGACAAAAGGTTTTTTATTGCTTTTTCGCGCCCTCGTTTCAGGAGCTCCTCCTGACTACTTCGGATGCTCTCCGCATCCCATTTATTCCTTAAACTTGCGTTGTACATCTCTCGTTCCTCCAATTTTAGTTTGCTATACTCTGCTAACTGAAATAAATTCTCAAAAATAGGCTTACGCAAATAAATGGAAAGTCCATTTAGCGAAGACATATTTTTGAGTACATACAGCCAACGATGTAAATCATTAACTAACTCTGCCTCAGCTTTAACAAAGTTAACCAATTTATCATTAATTTATTTCTCTATTTAGGAACGATAGAGCCCTTCGGGATTCTATATAGATAAAGCCTAGATCGTCGTAAAAAGTGATCATCTAAAATCAATGGCACATTTTTTAAGGATAAATTATTATTTTCGTTTTTCGGCCGTTAAAGAGGTTGAACATTATTTCGCCAGGAAGCTATATGTCAAATTGACTGTCCACACAGACCATAAGCTGCTTATAGGCAAAGAAAAGACCGCCCAGTTCCTCAGTTGGCTGTAAGATCGTTAAGATACAAATGTCCGCTTTATGCTTGAATATGTCCACTTAAAAGTTAACATGTTTTGGTCTTCGATCTAATTTAAAGTTCGTAAGATCATTTGGAATAACAGATTAGATCCTTGCATTAGGAATTATAGCTTGATCTGATAAAGCTGCTTACGCATGTCAACCAATTGCTGCATTAGCTTATCCTGATCTGGCACTGCCGGAAGTAAACTGTGCAAGCAGAGTTCCTGCACTTCCTGAAAGAGCTCTTGCGACCAGACAAAAAGTTCATCATAGCTATAAGCACCATTTTTGATGCGCAGGAGCTCTTCCCTATTGAAACGTTGTACCTGTAGTTCACTTTTAGACAAAATCTCTTTTGCCTGTTGCAATAGACGTATGGTATGCATCATATTTTTGGCATCATAGCCCTGCCCGTGATTCATTGTCCCTCGAAAGCGCGCTTCATTGCGTTCTGAAACCCAACTAAAATATTCATTATAGGACTTACAATACGAAGAGTAAGCTTCGTGATTAACAAAGAGGTACGCACAAAGTGTTTCTTCCTTACGGATAGAACTGCAGGAAACCTCAGTGCTCTCTGATGTAGCAACGATGCCTTTGTAACCCAAAGTCTGAGTCTCATCATAATACAGGGCATACATCCCCTTTGCATGTTCGATCTTCGCTAAACCACAGTTTTCCTGTTTCCACAACTGCTTGCTTAACCAGGCTCTTAACGATAAACTACCATTACCAGCTATGATAAAGCAGAAATCCAGTAAACTTTTACGTTCTCGATCCATCGGATTGTTGATTTTCTTGTTCAATCCTTTTGCCTTCCGCACCTGTTCCATGGCGTATTGCGCAAAGGTCATTGCGGCCTCTCGGGTGATAAAATCCTGCATTTTAAATTGATCAAACAGAGGATCTTTGTATAGTATGCAATCGGTAGGACTAGCCAAAAGCTCCAATACAGTAGGATTACTCTTTGAAAGAAGCTCCAAAAAGCGCCCAAGCTCATAGTAAACTTCATCATTGCTTGCATTTGCAACCTGCGCAATATATTGACCGCCCAAGTAATATTCCAGGGGCAGATAAAATACCCCCCTGATGTCGGTATCGGAAGATGATGTGGCCAATCCATATGCCCCGCTACCGACAACGGCCTCAAACAGGATCAGCCCGCTATCTCGAAGTTCGTCTATAGTCATCTTAATACGGTTTTAAAGTAATTCTCCAGTCCTTCCTTATCCGATACGGATACGGGAGCCTGTTTTACTTGATACTCTAAATCTATTAACCTTGTTTCAATATAATTCCTTATGGGCGCTGAACAGTTGTATTTAAACCCCTCATCTACTTGACTCTTCAACAGCTGCAATTCCAACACTTCCATTTTTACAACATCAGGCAATAATACGAATAGTTCTGCCAATGTCATAGGCGCATAACTGCGATAGGTGATATTCCAGTCTGCTGAAAGTAAAGATCTTAGGATATAAAATAAGCTCTTGAGCTTCATCGTTTCTCGTTGGAGATCTTCAATTTTGCTACGAACAATCCCTAAATAATGATGGGCGTGCCTACGTGCGTCAAAATAATTTCCGATCATTGTCCTAAAACTTGTTTTGAATCCGTTAAACTCGTAATAGACGACTGGCGACTGTATCCATTCAAATGGACTCACATTACTCTTATACAATAATGTGAGTACTTTAAAGAGGTCCCAACCTACCATATCGAGGTCATCGATTATTGGAAATCGCATTTCGGTCGCCAGCGGAAACAAGCGGGTGTAGTCCTCCGCTTTTCGCACATAAAAAAAACGTACGTCGTAATCACTGTCGATTGATGGGAAACCCCAACCCCGACTTCCTGATTCACAGGCGAAAAGTATACGTATTCCTTCGCTCGCTTCTATTTCCATTAGCTTTTTGATGATATGTGCTTTCATTTCTTCGTGTTTTTTAATTTTTCATTAACACAAAGATCGATTGCGATACTGAAGCCTTTTTGCGCATAAAAAAAGAGCATAAAAACAACAGGAGATCACTCAATATCAGGCATATAATTTTCCATGAAAAATCGAACCTTACATAGGAATATAAAAGTACGCAGAGAGATTGCGTAACATAATGTAGCAACTCTTCCATTCGTCAAACCTAAAACACCGACTTGCATTAATACTCAATAATATATAGATTTGAGATTCCCAATAAAACCATATATGAAATTTTTATTTCCAGTCATCTTTATAGTCTCTTTTTTTATCGGATGTAAAAAAAACGAAGAAAAAGAAAACGGCATAGGTACAATTACAGTAAACAAAGCTATTTATGCCTTTGATAAGGGATCTAAACAAACATCGATCGGAAATCTAATTGTTGATGGTAAGCTAGTAGACGGAATAAATCATCTGTACACTTTTAGCTCTGCGACTAGTAAAAATAGCATAAAATTACTGTTTTTTACCCGTAACAATCAACTTTCTTTTGGCAGCTATTTTATCAATTCTGTCTCAACGATTGTGAAAAATAATGCTATAGATGTATCCTATAAATTAGAGGAAGATTACGGACAAACCGACAGAATCAACGTTACCAAGGGAACATTGGTAACCAAAAAATATGGAAATAGAGAAATTTTAGAATTCGAGACCAATGCAGGGAACAGAATCACTTTAAAATGGGATGGTGAATTCAAATAAAAGTCAAAAATGAACATTGTTAAGCTTAGAACAAAGTGCCTTAAAATTTGGTTGATCGTTATCTACCTATTATTCTATACTGAAGGATTTAGTCAGACCAAATATTTCCTTTTTGAAGAAGATAGCAAGGAGTTCGTAACGTCATCCTTTAGGTTAAATACCTATCCGTTATATAAGATCAAGCGTGAAGTGCATCTTTTTAATGTAATGAGTAGGGTACAGACGTTTATCGGTAATAAGGGTATATATAATGGACAACATGATTATAATATCATGCTATTTTCCATTCTACCTGATTTAGATGGTTCAGAAGATTGGTATGAAATCAACCCTGATACTGTACGTTCTTCGATGATTAACTTTAAAGATCTGGAAGAGCTTCATAAAAAAAATACGTTATCGTACTTCAACACCACTGTGAAGCAAACAACAAAGTATTTTAATGCGTATAAGCTAATTATAAAAAAAGGAGATACTTATTATGCACCAAAGTATTGTTTGTTACAGTTTTATGCAGTCCGCAATCGTCCGCAAGCTTTTACGAATGTCTATGGGACTATCAATACCCAAGATTCAGCCTATAGTGTACTTCAATTCGAAAAAATATTTAAAGGAGCTTACCCTAGTTTACAATTCCCTTTATATCGAACAGGTGAAGACCCGCTCTCCTTTTTAGATTGGTCCCGGGATAGAAGAGAATATCTATCCAAAAAAATCACCTTAGCACAGCATGCAACGGGATATCAGTTTTGGACCTATGTGGATTGGACACAACATGAGTATAATTATGATTTTGAGCGAGGAATTGATCGATTTGTATATACTCCGGAAAAGGGAATCATCGGGGGCTCATTTGACTTCTATTTTTATTACCACAGAAAAAAGCTACCCATAAAATACACGGATTTTCTAAATAATATCAGGGAGGAAAAGGTGATGATCGCTGAGTAATTTAATTTTAATGCCTAAATTTAAAAGCGGACTCCTAAGTTTAACTATTGGTTATCTATTCGAATTACCCTTCAAGATTGATATGATTTAAATGAAGAAGTATTTCAAGAAAAAATTCACAGTGCTCCCAAAATACACCGATAAGTTGCGGCTTCCAGTTCTTCTGACCAAAACTCATATCAGTTTATCATTCCACTTCAATAATTTCTTGATGAATTATAGCCCCATAGTAATCTCTCTTGAGATATCTATATATTCCCTTTGGAAGCTCTATCTGTACCGAATCCTTTTGGGAAAGTGACAAGTAAACTGGGATCGCTGTTTTATCCAATTGATATTCCTTTTCATGATAGATGTAAATGGCAGATTTGCCTGATTTGGTCGAATCAGTACTTAATAGACGATATCTTCGATTTAAATCATTGGATCCAATCACTATTTTATCGCTATTCAGATTATTTGATAAATACAAGTCATTACCATTCAACACCTTGTTATCCATAACGTATATTGAATCGTTAATTTCTTGCATAGCTAAAAATTTAACTTGATTAATCGTATAGGGATCAATTTTAGTCAGTTTCTTAAAATACTGAGCCATACTTTTATTTTCTCCGGTATCCCCCTCTTCAATATGTCCTCCTCCGGCTAATACAATAACTTTAACTTGATTTTTTGTAGCGATTTCACTTTTTTGAATAAGATTCTTAGCTTGTTGGAGATCTCTTTGACTTGCATTGCCAAAATCTTCATAGCCAATCACTTTTAAGCCATAAATTCTTGCCGTTCTAATGAGATTCGCCATATTAGGGTCCCTAGTGTAAAATCCACTCTCAACATTTGGGAATCCCAATCTATTAATCCGGTCTTCATCTTCGGATAGACTTTCTAAAGCCAGGACATTAAAACCCTCTTTGGAAAGTTTTGGTAGCAAAAGATTGATTAACAAACGGCAGCGTGGTTGTAAATGATTCTCGTTAAACATAAGCACTCGATGTGCCTTAATTTTTTCGACTATCTCGTCGATTGTAACAGCCGTTTTTTCGACTGCTTGTTGTTCTTGTTTAGTCGCGCTATCATATTGAACACTTTCACCAAGAAACGAACTATATGATTTAAATAATTCGTTCGCAAATTGGCTGTTTTCGTTTTGCAGAACAATCTTTTCTAAGGTATCTCTTGGATATACATAGTTAACATATCCCCTATCTTTAAAAGCTGACTCAGCTATACTAAAATAATCGGGTTCTTCATCCGGTTTTTGCTCGACAAATTTTGCTCCGTAAGCCAAAGAATTGTATGAACTTTTTATGCTGTTTAAAACATCCTTAGCACTTTCTTGCATATCGGTGATTTCCGTCCTAACCTCGCTAATCAAAAGAAATGAATCTTTTTTATATGGGATCGCTACACTACTTATTATATTATCTCTATTTTTCTGAATACTTCGATAATAAATACAATGATACATAGAAGTATCTGCAGTGAACTTTGAGACATCTAAAAAAGTTTCCAAACTACCCACAAAATACATCGGGTTTCTTGTCACATCATATGTACCCCACAAAACAATATTCTTTGATGGAAACTTTATTTTTCTCTTTCGAAAAACAGACCTGACATCTTTTAAATCTATATACTTAGATCCGAGGTTTGCGTTCCCATAGAAATCAATCTTTAGTCCTAATGAATCATTTGTCAATTGATTCATTCCCCCTTGAGTAAACTTATTTAATTTAGCTATTGGTCTATTTACAGGTGTACAGCTAGAAAGAAAAAAAATAAATACCAAAATCTTATAGTGTATATTTAGCTTGAGATGGATCATAATTACAAGATTTTGGTTTAGAATATTTATTAACTGGACTTTGAATATTTACTTGTTAATATATGTATATTAGACTAAATTCACAATGAGTTTATTAAATTAATTTAAAATATTAGCCAATACTATGACGAATGAATTATTTGAATTCGAAATTTTAAAAGCCAGCAGAACCAGATTATTACAATTAATAGAAACAGTTGATAATAACATATTATTTAAGATTCCAGAAAGCTTTAACAATAATATCGTTTGGCAAATTGGTCACTGTATCACTTCCCAACAGCGACATATGTATATGCGTAGTGGACTTCCAATGCATATATCACAGGATTTTATGGAAACGTTCAAAATTGGAACTGCACCGCATACTTGGAAAAATACGCCAAACCTTGATGAAATAAAACATCTATTGCTTTATACAGTAAACCAACTTAGTAAAGATTTAGCATCGGGTATATTTGTTGAATACCAACCATTCAGCTTACCAATTGGCTTCTCCATTAATAATCACATCCAAGCACTTAAAGCGGCTAACTTTCACGAAGCCGAGCACAGCGGAATAATATTAACTTACTTAAAACTTCTTAGGCAATAAGATGTTCCCAGTTTTCATAAAAGTCCTGAATTTGAAAAATTCACTAGAGCATCGCAAGAAATAAGGAACTTCTTATTTTTTTTTTTACTTTCATACAGGGGCCGTGGTTCGCGAATTGAACAACGATACGCATTCCGCTACAAATTGCTCAAACTTTCGGTCCGTATTTCGCATCACCAGGCCATGACCGAAACATATGATGGAGGGATTCAGTCCTGCCAACTTCTGAAGCGATCTAATATTGTGCTGTTGATCCGACGTGAATATTTTTGGAGGGAGCCCTAGGCCAGTCACTGTTGTGAGCAGGTTCATATTTGTAGCGGCATCCCCGATTATCAATACACCATCTCGCTCACGAAATAAAGAAATATGACCGCTTGAATGGCCTGGCGTTTCTATGACCCGAAAGTTTCCGATGCTACCATTTTCAACGAGTGTACCGTCGACTTTGTGGCCCTGTCCTGCCCAGTATTTTTGTTGAAGTTTTGCGATCCAATGTTTGGGATTTGGATAATCATTGGTTACCATACCTGTTCCGTCCTAGACACTTCATTTCCATGGCAAAGTAAAGGTATTCCAAACTCATCACAGAGCTGATCACTACAGCCCTGATGGTCTGCATGCGCATGCGTAAGTACATGTTGGTGGACAGGTATTTTCTGAAGGGCATCCTTCAGCACATTGTATGAACTTCGTATCCCACAATCAACCAATACACCCTCTACAATATAGCAGTTGATACTGTTTCGTGGCATCAATGGAACATGGAACACTTCTTGGGCAATTTGATGTAACATAGCTTTTTTGTGCAAATCTATATCACTGAACAGAAATACATAAGGACATTTGTCCTATAATACTTTGGGGCTGTGTATTTGTCCCTTCGCCCGTGTAAGAGATCTCTGTGTAATGCCCAAATAGGATGCCAGGTCCTGTGTCGCTATGCGCTGAACAAGCTTGGGTTCATTCGAAAGAACATAGTGATATTTATCCAGAGCTGACTTATTATTGTAATTCAGGAGATATTGTTCCTTTTGGCTATATTCCCGTTCCATCACAGCTTGTATAACCTTGTGCCAAGAATTCACTTGACCAAGCAGGTATTGATAATCAGTATAGCTTATCCTATGGATTATACTATCTTCCACAGCCCTGATGCTCCTTCTGGATTTTTCCTGAGCGACAAACTCAGGGAATGAGGTTACAAATTCATTTTCAAATTTAAAGCAGGTTATATTTTCTTTACCTTCCTTGTCAATAGCATATGCTTTTACCGCACCACAGGATATGAATCCAATATGACGACAAGGTTCGTCCATATGAATAAAAAAATCACCCTTCTTCAAACCAAGTGATTTGAAGAACTGAACAGAAAAATTTATTTCGTCAGCAGACAACATCCCTATCGAGAATAGATATTTTTCCACTTGCGTCCTAAACGTTTAAAAAGTGGCGGTGTTTGGATATAGCAAAGTTGCTATATTTAAATTGCAAAATTATAACACACCGCCATGATAAATTTAAATGTTTTTAGTCAGATTTTATCTCTTATCGACCGCGAATTATTCAAAGATTTGGTTTCAAAGCACAAAAGTGATAAACACCAGAAAGGGATCAACAGCTGGACGCATCTAGTCAGTATGCTTTTCTGTCATTTTTCCTCGGCAGATTCGGTCCGTGATATTAGTAACGGTCTACGCAGTACCACTGGTAATCTGAACCACTTAGGTGTAGTAAGAGCTCCAAGTAAGTCTAATATATCCTATATCAACACACACCGTACCCATGAACTTTTCAAAGATCTTTACTATTCTGTTTTGGATAGGCTTTGGCAAAAGGACACCCATTTTCGCAAAGATCTTGGTCAGCTAAAGCGTAAAGTATATCTGATGGATGCAAGCATCATCCCCTTATGTCTATCTGTATTTGACTGGGCAAAGTTTCGCAGCACCAAAGGTGCCGTAAAGCTGCACACTGTCTTGGATTATGATGGCTGCCTACCTGTTTTTATGCAGATTACCGATGGAAAAGTACATGAGAGCCAGCGTGCCGGTAGTTACAGTTTTTCCAAGGGAAGCGTGGTGGTAGTGGACCGTGGCTACGTGGATTACAGCTGGCTTGGGGATTTGGACAGCAGGGGGTGTTATTTCGTTACCAGGAGTAAAGTTAATATGAAGTACAAGGTTATCAAGTCCTATCAGAGTGAAGCACTCATGGAAAAGGGGATCCTTAAGGATGAGCTCATTGAGCTATCCGGTGCTGCCTGCAATAAATACAATTCCACACCGTTACGCCTGATCCACTTTTGGGACAGCACCACTGGCAATGAGTACCACTTTTTGACCAATAATACGAAGTGGAAGGCTTCTTTGGTGGCAAACATCTATAAACAACGCTGGCATATCGAAGTCTTCTTCAAGCATCTAAAGCAGCGCTTAAAAGTATCGACATTCATAGGGACTTCTGAAAATGCAGTGATGATCCAGATCTGGACTTCACTCATTGGCATATTACTGTTAAAATATTTACAAAAAAAGGCCAAATATGACTGGAACCTGTCCAATCTGGTCGCATTCATCAGAATGAATATCTTCGTGAAGATAAACATCTGGCAATGGATAGATGATCCCTTTCTCAGGCCGCCTATAAAAGGAAAAAAGGGACAGCTAAAGATCTTCGCAGATTGAAAAATAGGGGTCAATATCGAAATGATGAAAAAAGCTATGCCTGTACCACAGAAATCCAATCCTAAAATTTATTTAGGACAGATGTGATATTTTTCAAGCACATCCGTCATATCATCTTATTTTGTCCTCTATTGCTGATCTTAAAAAATTTGGAGCCTATACCAAATCCGGCATACAAAATTAAGAATAATTGCATTAACACATTTGACTGCTAAAAAAGGCGTCATTACGACAAATTATTTATAAAATTTGGGATCAGAAAATTTCCTTCAAACGAAATCGGTTGCGTAATCTTGTAGCCTATAGGCTCATGCGCCAAGTGTTCGATCCCGGCCTTGGAATTACATAATACTTTGCTTTGATAATTTCTGAAATAACAATACCTTAATAAGGAACATTTCCTTTTCTTAATCTCAAAACAACATGTTGAATTTGAGGCAAAAGCAGCAGAATAATGATGACAAAAATCAAACCTGTCAACATCAGATCATAATAGTCCCTGATAGCGCGAGCCAATATTTGCTGACCGATCATTTGATTAAAATAGCCGGAAGATACTGTTTTTGACGTATACATATCACTGCCTGCATTTATGTACTGGTTTTGAATATGCAGTAAGGTAACAGGCAATTGAGGGCTGGTTTCGGTGAGCGATTCCCGCACCTTTTCCCTTACGGATGATTTTGCAAATAATTGAAGCTCATTATTAAGTGCCAGACTAGCTGTAAAGCCTATGAACCTTGAAAATATACCAATCAGAGAGGCATGGACGGCGATTTTGGAAGGCGCCGACGATGCCGCAAATGAAACAATCGGAACAAACAATACACCTGTTGCCACACCATAAATAAACATGGGCAGAAGGAAATCGGCTGTTTCGCCCTGTACAGAAACAAATAGTATCATATAGGCATAATATACTGCCATCAACCCAAAACCAACAATAATCATCCGGATCAGGTTATAGCCCATCAAGACAAATCGGGAAATGATAAACATACTCAAAACAGTTCCAACAATTACGGCAATCCATATCGGAATGGTACTCAGTGGATGGTTTCCTAAAATCGCTTCAAGATAACCATAGGCAAGCCCAGTACTTCCTTTAAAGATATAAAAGGTAAAAAGAAGCAAAAGCCCAATAACGAAATTCTTTGTTCTAAAGATCTGTAAATTGATTAATGGTCGCTTAAGTTTCAATTCTCTGCTAATAAAAAGAGAAAGAATAATTAAATTAACTAAACAAAGTGTACTGATTAATGAACTATCAAACCATCCCAATTGTCGTCCGTACACAAGGATGTATCCAACTATCAAGATAAAAGACACATAAAATAAATAGCCTATCCAGTCCACCTGATACAGAGGTATTTTTCTAGTAAACCGGGCCTTACTGTTCATGGTAAGTAAAACAACACCTGTCAGCATAATGACTACAATAATAAATCCGTAGAATATCCAGTTGAAATCAAAGAAATGAATGACGACACTGATATAGATGGAGTAAAATGGTACAGCGATTTGTATACTGCCATAAAGGAGACTATAAGCAATCACACGGGCACGTACAGACTGTAACCGTGGAAAAATAAGCTGTAACACAATTCCCGACATCAATGCACAGGTAATACCCTGCAAAAACTGACAGAAAACAAATAATGCCCAATCTCTGAAATAAAAACAGACCACAGCACATAGTGCATTTACCGCAAGTGCCAGCAGTAGATATTCCCTTGGTGCGAAATATTTTACGATTCTAAAATCCAGAGCCAGAAAGGCTACGGTAGAACCATAAATAACGACCATACCATATTGTACATCGGTAGCTTGTGTTCCGTAAAAGCCCATCGCAGCAACCGGACTTCCGTAAAAGGCAAAACTAAACAGACTGCTCATGAGAATAGCAAATATGACGGACCTTGCCATCCATTCTGATACCCAGGATTTAAAAATTGGTATTTTATGTGCTTGCATCGTTAGTTTTTTAAAACGTAAACATTCGCATTCATTCCGGCAGAAAGCTTAGTTAATTTTTCGGACATATCGGTCAGTTTAATCCGAACAGGAATACGTTGGATGATTTTAACAAAATTACCGGTAGCATTATCTGGCGGAAGCAACGAATAACGGGAGCCTGTGGTTGGCGAAAGGGATTCGATTGTACCTGTGAATTTTTCATTTGGAAAAGCATCGACTTCAACAGATACCGCTTGACCGATTTTGAATTTCCCAATCTGTGTTTCCTTAAAATTTGCCATTACCCACTTTTCCTCGGCTCTGTTCACCAAGAATGCCAAAGTCTGTCCGGGCTGTATCAGTTGTCCTGCCTGAATGGTCTTCTTCCCAATTTGTCCATCAAAAGGTGCTGTGATAACGGTATATCTAATGTCCAATTCTTGTCTTTCGAGAAGTGCTTCTTTTATCTTTATCTCTGCCTCTATGGCATTGCGCTGTACCCTGAAATCGTTTAGTTTAGATTCGGCGACCTGTAAAGAAGCTTTTGTCTGGTCATAATCTGATTGGGTGATGGATAAAGTAGCACTGATGTTGTCGAATTTTTGTTGTGTGGTCGATTCGTCCGCCAGTAGATTTTTATACCGGTCAAATTCTTTTTGCTGCTGATTCAATCGCGCTCTAGCACCTCCCAATTGGGCTTTGATGACTGCAATACTTTTAACCTGCGTTCCTTCGCTTGCCGCCAAGATCGGTAATTTTGCCTGTGAGCTCATGAGTTCTGCGGACGCAGCATCTCTTTTCAGCCCGTACTCATCCAATTCAATCACCACAAGTGTATCGCCCTTTTTAATCTGCTGATTGTCCTTATAATATATTTTACGGATATAGCCCCCTACTTTTGCGTTTATCGGGGAAAGATAGGCATCAATCTGAGCGTCGTTGGTCTGTTCATAGCGATATCCCTCAAAAAAATAAGCTACTGCCCAAATAATGATTCCTACGAATAATGTGATACCAAACCATTTGGTTAAGCTTACAACAATTTTATCTGTTTTATTTTTGTTCATGATATTTGTATTAAAGAATTCCGATAATTGCCAATAGCCTGATATGCGTAAGTTTGACGTTTGTTTGTGCCGTTGTCAGATTAAACTTAGCTTCCAGTAAAGCATTTTCGGCTTCTAGAAGATCGGTAAGAAGTGATTCCTGGTTTATGTAGCTACTTCTGATAACACGAACAGTTTCGGCGGTTTTAATGATATTTTGCTCCGCTGTTTCCATACTCTCCAAAGCCTGTTGCCGCTGCAAATAAGCTTCTTTTACCTGAAGATAGATTTCATCTTTTTTAATGTTCGCTTTTTCTCTTGCCTCATTACTGACCACTTGGGCATGAGCGATGGAATGCTTGCTTTTGTATAGATTATCGATAGAAAACTGGACTTTAACCCCTGTCTGACCAAATCCCCATAAATCATTAGAATACGGATAGAATGAAATCTGCGGATAGGTGTAATTGTAAGTTGAATACAAGGAGACTTTAGGTAACAGCATCGCTTTTACCTGCTTGATGTTCATTTCGCTCAATTTGACAGTGCTATAGGCGATCTTGTATGCCGGCGATTTGTTAAAAGCGATGTCTACATAATCCTCATAGTCACCTTCAGTGATAGCGCTTAACTCGATTGTATCTTGGTATTTTATTGCCAGCTCAGCATCATTTTCACGCCCCATCAGGATATTGACCTGTTGTTTAGCGATTTCAATCTTCTTCGTAACATCAGAAAGGCTGAGCTCCAGTTGAGCTAATTTTACGGAGGTTCTCAATACATCGCTCTTTAGCACAGTGCCGTTTTTATGCAGGCTTTCTACGAGTGCCAGTTGTTTTTTTTCTGCGCCGATTTCTGCATCAAGAAAATCATGGAAATGCAGAAACTTGTATAGATCAAAGTAAGCCGCTGCAACATTATATTTTACACTGTGCTTTTGCAGATCAACTTCATATTGTATGCGTACCGCTTCTTCCTTTTTCATGACAATGTTTCTTTTGTCTTTACCACCATTGTAAAGATTGACGTTCAGGTTGTAACCCACGCCATAACCATAACCTTTTACAGGCACATCCTGTGGAGAAGAAAATAATCCATTGTCATAGATCAGGAATTTGGAATTGAGTTTTGCATCTCCACCAACCGAAAGTTCCGGCAACAAACGGTCTTTCGCTTCCAATATTTCTAAATTGCTCTGCTGGAGATGTAGGTCGGATAGTTTCAGTTGACGGTTATTTGTTTCGGCTACTTTCCAAATTTCTTCCAAACTTAATACCCGCGCATTTTCTATATGCTGGGCATAGAGTGATTGTACAAATAGGGCTAACAATATGCCCAAAATAGGGACTGTTCTATATTGTTTCATCGGTTTTCTTTATATATTTCTTTCCTTTTACTAGCCATGGTTTTACGATCTTTTTCAATTCATCAAAGGCAAAAGTTAAATCTACCATTGGCATAAAAGCATAGTTATACCCATAAGCAAACCAGAAGATATATGCACTGTCAATTTCTTCATCTGAATGATGTGATTTATTATCAGATTTTTGAGCTTGTGTTTCAAGTTTAAAATCTTTGTGAGATGTTATAATTTTATATTTCATAATGACTTTACTATTATTTACACGGCAAAATTATCCAGCATGGCGAAGTATGGTTTCATATAATTAGCCTAATATTTATTAAATTTGGCCACATGGAAATTCTTAGTCAAATAATACATATTGTTGATCAAAACCCTGATTCAATCCTCGTGATGCGACAGCAAACGGAGCAGCGTTTGCCTGCTCACCAGCACAATAAAGCTCAGTTGTTATTAGTTTATGGCGGGATTGCTTACTTGCAGACTGACGAAAAGGACTTCTATATTCCCTCAAATCATTATATTTGGATACCAAAAAATTATCGGCACAACCTGATGTTCAATACGCAGGACCTGTTTATTATCAATATCTATTTTCCGGAAGAAAGTGCTGGTAATTTTTATGAGGAATTGGGCATTTATCCAGTGAGTAAGCTCCTGGCAGAAATGCTCTCATTTAGTGAGAAGTGGCAAGGTGATTATTACAAAGGTTCGTGGGAGTATGAATTTTTAAATACGCTGAAAGGCGTATTATCAAAAGAAAATCTCAAAAAATTCTCCATACAACTTCCTACAACAGACGATCAAAGGCTCAATACCATAATCGACAGTTTTAGAAATCGGTTAAATGAAAATCTAAGTTTAGCGATGATTGCTCAGCAATCGGGAATGAGTGTTCGCAGCCTCACCAGATTATTCCAAAATAAATTGCATATTACATTTGTTCAGTACTTAAAAATGCTACGAATTATTAAGGCAATGGAATTAATCAACGATACAGATTTCAATATGACTGAGATTGCCTACGAGATTGGCTATTCAAATATAGCGGCTTTTAGTAATAACTTTTATCTGCTTACCAACATGAGACCTACTGAATTTAAAACGAAATAGCCTCTTTCCATTATGCAAAGCAACAATTGGTTCAACAAGTTTAAAAACATTCAGCGAAAAAGAATATTTTTGTTAATTACATTATTAACTATTTTCCACCATATAAGCTCTGCTCAAAAAGATCCGCTGCTTAGGGAAGCACTTTCCATGACAAGAGCGTCTATTTCCGGAGATATTGAAGGTATTCTAAGTCAAACATCGCCCCGCATAATCGAAAGCATGGGCGGGATTGAGCCAGTAACAAAGGTGACCAAAGAACTCTATTTTTCTCTTATAAAATACGGGGTTAAAATTGATTCCATGATCAATTATGTTGATATGGATATCTCAAAAATTGATGGGATAGCGTATTGCTTTATTCCCCAAGTACTGGTCATGTCCATGCCTGAAAAAGACAAAATGGCGATCACTTCAGCTAACTTATTAGCGCTAAAAGAAGACGATACCAAAAAATGGACTTTTTTTAATTTCAATAAAATGAATCAGGAAATGATCAATATGTTTCTTCCTGAATTTAATGGCAAGATTTCCCTTCCTCCAGATCTAGAAAAAAAGACATTAGTTGTGCGGAAAGAAGAAGTAGCTAAAACTGTCAATCAGCTAATGAAACTTATAGATGAATCTGTCAAAAAGCATCATTAGTTTTTAAGTTATTTGATCTATCTGCTTTACTTTTTATTTAATACCGTTTTCCGCAGGTCCTTTACTCTTGGTGCATCAGTCTTATTATCTGCCATAATACTAAATTAAGTTTACCCCATTTTCCGCTATAACACAATTGCAAGGTGAAAAGGTTCAAAATACAATAACTTATTAGTGCAGCTCTATAGAATTTACCGCTGCATGCTATAAAGAATGAAGCTAATCTTCATGAATTGAATTAACGTTGCAAACGACAGAAATTTACCGATACCCTCAATCGACAGCATCTTTATCGATACAGCATCTTTTATTTTAAACGATTGAAACTTAGTTTGGTTTATAAGACATTGGTTGCGATTGCAGCTGGAGCAGTGCTTTTTATTCAGAAGAAAGCGATTGCGCACCTTCGCTACAACCGCTTTCTGTGGTCTGTTCGATTAATTCTCGTAAATCACACCTTCGTAGCAAGCGTTATAAAGATCTTTTAAGTCCTGTAGGCTAGGCTTACGCGGGTTAAAGCCAGTACATGGATCTTGTAAAGCATTTTGAGCCATATAATCCAGATTTTTTTGCCAATCTTCCTTGGAAATACCAAATGCCTTGAGGGAGCCAATATTGTTGACCGCAGCTCTTAGTTTTTCAATTTCCTGTGCCAATCCTTCGGCCGAATCTCTACCGACAAGTTTAGCCAAATCAGGATATCTTGTTGTAGCTGTCTGATTAAAACGGATCACATTAGGCAAGAATATCGCATTGGAAGCTCCGTGAGGGACGCCGTAGAGTGCACCTACCTGATGCGAGAGAGAGTGGACAATACCCAACCAGGCATTGTTGAAAGCCAGTCCGCCCATAAAAGATGCATCGTGCATATTTTGGCGAGCATTAATGTTTGTCGGGTTATTGACCGCCTCTTCCAGATTTTCGAAAACAATTTCCAGTCCCCCTTTCGACAAGGCATCGGCATAGTTATTTTCGATGTTGGACACATAGGCTTCCACACAGTGTGTAAGAGCATCTAGACCAGTATTGGAGGTAATATGTGCAGGCATCGTGGCACAAATTTCTCCATCGACAATAGCGATATCCGGCGTCAATTCATACGATACGATTGGATACTTCACCCCTTTTTCCCGATCGGTGATCACAGCCAATCCTGTGGTTTCCGTACCTGTACCGCTTGTTGATGGAATGGCAATGAATTTAGCCTTTTGACGCAATGTTGGCACGTTAAACGGTTGCGTCATCGCTTCAAAATTTGCATCGGGATATTCATAAAACACCCACATCATCTTTGCCGCATCAATTGCCGAGCAACCTCCTAGACCAATGATCCAATCAGGCTGAAAATCAGTCATCACTGCAGCACCTCGAAGGCTTGTCGCTGATGATGGATCTTCTTCGACACCGTCAAAAACAGCAGTTTCCAATCCTGCTTCGGTCAAATAACTTATGGCACGGTCCAAAGTTCCGCTTTTTTTCATGGATTGACCACCAGTTACGATGATGGCTTTTTTTCCAGTTAGATTTTTCAATTCCGACAATGTACCAGCCCCGTGGAATACTTCGCTGGCAACAAATAACTTGCTCATATATTTTATATTAAATTTCTGATGCAAAGTTACTGTGCCCGGGAAGGCAAATGTTATACTTTACTTACGATATGATATACATTTGATCCAATACAACCATAGGATAGAAACGCATCAAATCACATAATAGACTTAAGTCTTATACATTTGCGCCAATTGGTGCTGCAGATTGGTTGGCGTTTCATCCAGTTTGGCGCGCACAAACTTGTTCAGTGCCGCAGGTGAATTGAATCCGAGTTCAAAAGCAATCTCCTTATGCGAGTAGTTGGATAACAGCAGTAATTGTTTGATTTCATTCATAATCCGCGCATGAATGGTCTCTATGGAGGTCAATCCTGCAATCTTCCGGGTAATTTCATTTAACTTTTTTGGAGACAGCTGTAATTTTTCTGCATACCAGCCCACGGTACGCTCCGTTTTATAATGCCTTTCCAGCAATTCCAAAAATTTACCATAGATCTTCGCGTTTTCATTGCTGAGCTGGCTGTTTCCCCATTTGGTATGGACAAATTCAACCAATTTGAGTAAGATGATTTTGATGTAGAAACGCGCTTGCTCCTTCTTGATCGATGTTAAATCCTGATATGATTTTTCGACCTGCTCCAGTAGCATCTCTATTTCTGAGGTTTCTGCCTCGGGCAATTCAATATGATTGAGCTTTACGGAGATATTGTAGTTGTAAATACTCAATTCGTTTTTCAGGATATCCGAACAGAATAGTACTTCGTCAAACAGGATCAATTTGCCTTCAAAGTCGTCGCTTAACAACTCTTTGGAGGAGAGCTGACCGGGAAAGATGACACATATATGAGGTGCATTGACGGTATAACGGCGGTCTTCCACCTGCAGATTGAGCCGACCTTTTTTAACAAACAAAAGGCAAAAATGGTCTTTTGTATGAGGTTCTCTATAAGCTGCGAGAGCTTCCCTGTCCAAATCAAAAATATGAAAAGGGGTGATCGCCCTTTCAGCTTTATATTGTATATCTTTTAGATGATAAACTATCATAGAGGCCATGATAAGCATTTATTCTGAATTCGTCAAATTTACTTTTTCGTCAAGCTAGCGTGAATAGAAAGCCTATTTTCTCTTTCACATCAGAACATCCGAAGCTCTCCAATGAACGTTATCCAGTGAGAATTGTTCCTTAATTTTAAAAAAAAGGACTAATCTTTCGACTAGCCCTTAACTAAATTATAAACGAATCCTTTATGGATCGGAGTATACTTTCTAAAAGCCCAGTCCCTAAACCTAAGCTTAAAAATGGCCAGGCATTAAACCTGACCATACAATTAAATCAACCGAAACTAAACTTCCTAAATTGAATCGATCGTCAATAAATAGACAAATGCTTGAAGTGATTGGTTTGATAAAAATAAAAAAAGGTCGAGTTTAGCACTGTGATAATACAGCCGTTGAGATAATACAGCCGTTTATTTAGGTTGTTTTTGCACTAAATACAACGTTATATTTGAATTTCTTAACTTTGTTCTATGGAAACAAAAATAGTCCGAAGTGTCTCTGAATTCAATAGTGAACTGAGATTGCAGGGATTTAAAGCATTTCAGATTGAGGATGACAGTAATGCTACACGTGTTTATAGTCGTAAAGATTTCTTTAAAATATGCCTTACAACTGGTAAAAGTAAGATTCATTACGCAGATAAAAGCTTTGAACAGGAAGGCACGATACTATTTTTTGGGAACCCGCATATCCCCTATTCCTGGGAAACCATTTCTACGACCTATGCAGGTTATACATGCTTGTTTTCGGAAGACTTTTTAAAACAGGCCGACCGCGCGGAAAGCTTGCAGCAATCGCCGTTCTTTAAAATCGGAGGTACACCTGTCTTAAAAATCACTGAGGATCAACGCTTGTTCCTTAACACACTTTTCGAGAAGATGATCGAAGAGCAAGAAAGTGATTATACGTTTAAAGATGAACTCATACGCAATTACATCAACTTGATCATTCACGAAGCCCTTAAACTTCAGCCGTCAGAAGTGTATACCCCTACCAAGAATGGTACAGCACGTATCGCATCGGTGTTTTTGGAACTATTAGAACGTCAATTTCCAATCGAAACACCTGCAAGTCCGCTCAAAATGAGAACAGCGCAAGATTATGCGCAAAACCTCAACATCCATGTCAACTATCTGAATCGTGCTGTAAAAGAAATTACGGGCAAATCTACAACGACGCTGATTTCAAAAAGAATCTTGACAGAAGCAAAAGCCCTACTGCAACATACAGACTGGAATATTTCAGAGATAGCCAGCGCACTGGGATTTGAATATCCTACTTATTTCAATAACTTCTTTAAAAAACTGACGGGAACAAACCCGAAATCGCTCCGGGAATCTGAGGTTTGAAATTCTTAAGTTTTAGTTTGATAATCGTTAACACCTCCCCTTTATACTGATCTACCTTTGTATCTGTAATAATTAATGTAATACAGATATGAAAATAGCAGCAACATTATTGGTCTTGTCTTTCCTGTTTTCTGATAGGACTTCCGCGCAGCATGTACAATCAAACCAAAATTTAAAACCGATGAATAGTTCGTCAGATCATTATACTTTTCAATTAAGCGATAAGGTAACCCGCAAAAAAGTAAGTTTTAAAAACCGTTATGGCATCACACTTTCTGGCGATTTATACATCCCTAAAAACACAGACAACACAGTGCTACCGGCACTTGCCATCAGTGGCCCTTTTGGTGCAGTGAAAGAACAATCTTCTGGATTGTATGCCAACCAAATGGCGGAAAGAGGATTTATTGCCTTGGCGTTCGACCCTTCCTACACTGGTGAAAGCAGCGGTTCACCTCGTAACGTAGCATCGCCAGATATCAACACCGAAGATTTCAGCGCAGCTGCAGACTTTCTAGGGCTGCAGAAAAACATTGACAGGAGCAAAATCGGAATCATTGGCATCTGTGGATTTGCTGGTTTTGCATTAAATGCAACGGCAGTAGACAAACGTATTAAAGCAGTAGCAACGACCAGTATGTACGATATGACGCGCGTCATGTCAAAAGGCTATAACGATGTGATAACTGCTGCGCAACGTACGCAAACATTGGAACAATTAGGCCTGCAGCGCTGGAAAGATGCCGAAAGCGGATCTTACGCATCTTCAACAAACAATTTACCGGAAAAATTGACTGGCAGTGAGCCTCAGTTTGTCAAGGAATATTTTGATTATTATAAAACAGCTCGTGGATTTCATCCTCGTTCTATCAATTCAAATGCTTCATGGACGGCAACTTCCCCCTTGTCGTTTATGAATATGCCGATTCTCTCTTATATCAAGGAAATTGAACCTCGCCCCATGTTAATCATTGCAGGTGAAAATGCTCATTCAAGATATTTCAGTGAAGACGCTTATAAAGCTGCTACCGAACCAAAGGAGCTAATGATTATCCCCAATGCAGTTCATGTTGACTTATATGATCAATTCGACAAAATTCCATTCGATAAACTGACAGCATTCTTTATTGCTAATTTAAAATAACGTACTTATTTCATTAAATTACATATAAGATTTAACTAGCTATTCTATGAAAACATCAGATAATAGTTATCAGGAAGATATTTTTGAACGATTGAAAAAGAATAAAAATATTTCTTCCGATGATCCCCAGGGATACCGTTTACAGCAAGCTTCTTTTGCTACAAAAGCATTATTGGTGCCTATGAACAATTCAGCTGATCCCAAAGAGATAAGAAATCTATTAAGTCAGATTACCGGTTCAGCTATAGATGAAAGTACGACTGTATTTACACCATTATATATCAACTATGGCAAGAATACAACGATAGGAAAAAATGTCTTCATAAACTTCGACTGTGTTTTTTTGGATTTAGGTGGTATAATTATAGAAGATGATGTGTTAATAGCTCCCAAAGTGAGTTTATTAACAGAAGGCCATCCAATTGAGGCTGAAAAGAGACAATCGTTAACTGTGGCTCCGATCCATATAAAAAAGAATGCTTGGATTGGGGCAAATGCAACAATCCTGCCCGGCGTTACGATTGGAGAAAATGCGGTGGTAGCAGCTGGTTCCGTAGTCAGCAAGGACGTACCGGATAATACAGTTGTTGGTGGAATTCCGGCAAAAATTATTAAAAACATATAATAAAGAATTCGAATCATCTTTATATCGGATCGTCTTTATAAAGACCAAATTGCAAACTATATGAACGGGTTATTCGTTATCCCAATTATGGCGATAAGTTTATTCGCCTGCAACACTAAAACAGATCATACAATGAACACAGCAGAAATATTTCCCAAAGGGGAACCATTGCCTAAGGAATGGTTTACTGGAGATGCATTTTTAACCCCTTTGGTAGCAAAGGATAAAAACAATGATTTCTCCGCAGGTAGCGTAACTTTTGCACCTGGTGCGAGAACAAACTGGCATACTCATCCTAAAGGCCAGGTTTTACTGGTAATCGAAGGAAATGGACTCTATCAGGAGAAAGGGAAACCGGCACAAGCAATCAAAAAAGGTGATGTTGTCAATATTCCTGAGAATATAGAACACTGGCACGGCGCAACTACTGCTACTAAAATGGTGCATGTTGCCATCACTAATTTTAAAGAAGATGTTCAGGTTACTTGGCTAAATCCCGTAACAGAAGAAGAATTCAGTTTAGCCAATAAATAATGAAGCTTTCCCACTATTTAATTTTACCATCAATCGGTTCTGACGAAAGCCTTTGAAGAACTGCAACAAAATGATGTCGATTCGATCAGCAATATTGCGTTAAAATACGGATATGGTAGTACGCAAGCTTTTTCAACGGCTTTTCAAAAACAATTTGGAATGCGCCCCAGTCAAATAAAGTAAGTAGTATGTTTATTCAAATATTCTGCTTTTAAACAAATCTTTCATTTTGTTAAAGTCCTGTTTAGGCTTTTTACAGATATAAATCGTCTGCAGCACCCAACCTTCGCTACTTGCATAGGGGCTATACAACTTTCGTACAGGAACAACTTCTTCAAAAAAAGGATAAAAGAAGTCATCACTGGTATCGTTATAACAAATGGCAATCACCGTTTGGGGCATTTGCCCCAATGGTGACCAGCTATAGAAACTACCATGATAACAAAAAGCATTCGGGAGCCCAAATGTACTCTTCATCAGTTCAACCGCACCGGCCTGCGAGTAATGTTTGCCCCAAATAAGACAACTTGTTTTTTCATTAAGGGGTAAACTGTCGTATACTGAGTGTAGTTCATGCATGCTCGTTTCCCATTTTTGCTTGGTAATATACTCTTGCATAGGAAGAATCTCCTTACCATTTTTTACATTTTTAGGAAAATATTTATGAATCCGATCCATATAATGTGCATAAGAATATATAGGTAGACCAAATGGTATCAAAACAGTTCCAAGTAATAAAATGACACTCAGTGGAATTAACAACCATTTTCTCTTTGGCAGAATGATATGTTCAAACAAAATACCACAAAAGGGCAATAACGTAAGAACAATCGGGAAAAAGTAATAAGCTTTACCCTTTGAATAGGCCAAAAATACAATAGACAGTAGAATTGAACTCGCTATAGGCCTATAATAGTGCTTTGTTTTTTGACCACCCCAGATAAAAATCAATGTAGGGATAAGCATAATGGCTGTAATAGGATTGACATCTAAAAAAAGTCCAAAAACAACTTTGCTGAAAGTTAGTTCATCCAATTGCGTCTCATAAAGCCTAGCAAACATCTGCAACGCTGGAAAATTGTTCGCATATTGCCATGCAATATTTGGCAATAAAATAAGAAGAGCAACGACCATACATTGCCAGTACCTGGCAGCTACTAAAGCCTTTCGAATTCTCCGAAAGAACAGTAGCGCGGCAATGCCCACCAAAAAAAACAGTGCATCATATTTCGTAAGAAAAGCAAGGGAAATAAAGACCGTTAAATACCAGAGGTATTTTCTGTCTTCATATTTTACAAACCTCACCAACTGATAAAATGAGATCAGCCAAAAACATTGGCTAAATACAACCGGCTGAAACGACTGCTGTGACCCTCCGAAGCCCGGCGATATCAATAGGCAGGATAATGCGATAGCGGTGGCTATACTCCCCCCTCCAAGTTCAAATACGGTCTTACCAAGGTAGATGACGATGAGTATTGTCGCGATATGTGGAAAAAGATGATGAATGAAGACCGATTGAGCGTGAAACAAATTTTGGATAAATGCCAAAACTCCTATGACAGGCGGAAATTCCATATAGCCAAAGGCCAGATGGTTTCCAGTTTCTATATGTAGCAGTTCGTCGCCCTGAAAACCTGAATGGAAATCGGCTATAATGTGAAGTGTCAGTTTAACGAGACAGAAAATGATAATAATAATCCGGGTGCTTTTAGTCATCAATTGGTATGAGGGTTAGCTTTATGATTGTTTTTACTTTATTTTAAATATTGTCTTGAGTCATTCCTAATTTATAGATTTTAAATTTAGAAGATTCATCAATGTATTGCAGAGCCAAGTGTTTTCACAACTGAGCCAAAGTATTCTTTACACGCTCACGGTTTGGTTTAGATACTGGTATTTTCTCACGGTTTGTCAATAGTAAAGTCCCGCCATCTTCCTTAAGCCAACTTTGAATATACCTGGGATTGATAAGGTGACTTTGGTGTGTCCGAATAAAGCTATGCGGGATTAATATATCGCTGTATTCTCTTAGTGATTTTGAAGAAGTTATTGTCTCTTCATTTAGTAAGTGGAAAACGGTATAGGTATCGTCTGCTTCACAACGTACAATATCGCTAATGAGTAAGTATCGAGTTTCGTTTTGAAAAGCAAGTGCTATCTTTTTAGGCAACCTTTGTTTTGATGTCAGCTGTTGAACCAAAAATTCTACCTGTAAATTTTGTGCTATTGTACTTACTTTTTTGCGAGCCTTTTCAACGGCCAATTTGAGTTCGTCGATATCAATAGGCTTTAGAAGATAATCCAATGCTGCATGTTTTATGGCCTGTATACCATAGTGATTATATGCTGTAACAAAAATCACCTGAAAGTCTATCGTTTCAAAATTCTTAAGCAGGTCAAAACTTGTTTGACGTCCCATTTCTATATCAAGAAATACCAAATTGGGTCTATTATTTTTAATTGAGCTCGCTGCTTCATTAATCGTATTTGCGATTGCCACAACTTCAACATCGGGGCAATACTTAGCCAATAATGCCTTTAAATTTTTGGTGTTTGAAATTTCATCATCCACTAAAATAGCACGTATCATCATAACCAATTTTTAAAAATTAAAGATACGCATGTTCCAGTATTCTTAGATTCTGTATTTATGAAAATATTTGTCTCCGGATGCAATTCATTCCAAAGCTGTATACGCTCATTCGTCAACTTGATTCCTAATCCGAATGGTGCATGTGCGACATCATAGCCCCGACCATTATCTATTATAGCTATCATCATATCACTCTCCCTCCTCTCAAAATATAAGCCGATCTTTCCTCCTCCCTTCAATTCTGATATTCCATGTTTTATGGCATTTTCAACCAGCGGCTGTAGGAGCATTGTCGGTATTTCGATATTATTGGGATCAAGATCGTTAACATTTATCCCATATTCGAAGCCAAATCGTAGCTGTTCCATCTGAAGATAATCAGTTAAGAGATCTCGCTCGTCCGCGAGTATATTCACCAATTCACTGTCCAGCACATTTCGGGTGAGACGGGCAAATTTGCTTAAATACCTATTTGCATTGTCCACATCATTGTTATTTATAAAACTCTGAATACTAGCAAGTGAATTAAAAAGAAAATGAGGATTGAGTTGCGCCTGAATCGAGATCAGTTTTGTTTCCGATATTTTTTTATTTAAACTCTGTTCTCGGATTTTTTTTCTATTTCTTCTACGCAGTACATAAATTAGAAGAAAGCTTATAATGCTAAAGATAATAATTAATGAAAGAGACCACATGATCATATCTTTCATAGAGAAAATTCTATCAATTTGTATTTTGACATTTTGTCTGAAACTAGACGATTCCATCTCTTTCTCCGTCATCTTCTCTAATTCTGGTCGAATAATGATTTCATACTCTCCCGAATTTTTGAAATTCTCCCGGCCTATTGAAATATTCGGTTGCTCTATTCCATCTACAGTGTAAAAACTGTAATTCCAGGAGTTACTCTTAAATACAACCTTACCAGTTTTCTTTTCTTTTACCAATAATGAGTAAATGGAACTGTAATCATTTTTTTTAACAGCAACCATCAAACCCTTAACATCCTTGTCGAAGATAATTTTCGACGCATCTGTTTTCATTTCGACCGCTGATCTATTTGATCTATCAATTACCTCTCTTCCAAGAAAGATAATTTCAGTTTTTGGGATCAACGTGTTATAGATAATAGCGGTTCCCTGTTGTGAAGGATTTTTTTCGTTATATAAGGTTACAGAAATGTTCTTATTTCGAATCTCCGTTATTGGCAATTCTGCTATATATCCAAATATGCCATGCTTTTTGAAGGTCAGATCTTCTAAGCGTCCGGATAACAACGTATTTTTTAAATCATCGACAATAGCAAAACGATAGTTCTTTATGCCTGTAAGTAGTTTAGTTCGAATTTTAAATTGTACCCTATTTCCATTGTTGACATAAGTCAGCGCTTTGTTACTGATATTGGGAAAACTGTTTGCATAGCTCCTAATTTTACTCCAGGTATCGAAGGAGGCTCCGACGCTTATTCCTCCAATATCGATACTTCCTAAATAATATTCTACCTTTTTATCTATAGGATACTGCTCGTCCTTGCTGCTGACCTGAGCAAAAATTGGTATCCAAAAGAATATAGCGATTAGTAAAAACGTGTTTTTTTTCATGATTTTTAGTTTACACTTACAAAACTCCCTAATTATTAAATTAAAAAAAATGCAAAAACAGTATTGCGCTCCGCTCACTTGGTAAACTATACTCTAGGGTCAGGATTCAATCTTTTTTTAGTCGATATTTTAAACGTTTTGTTGGTTTGTCCCATTGGATATGGAAAGTTGCAAATCTGTTATCTTCCAAGTTGAGGCAGTTTCTTCCCCCGGATCGGTAACGACATATGCAATTCAAAGACGGATAATATAATTACTCGGCCTTATTAAAGTCTTTCAGCTCAAAGTAACAATCTTCACAAACAAGTTTGATCTTCGCAAATTCTTCTGAGTCTTCGTTCCAACCATTATATTTCATTCTGACCCTTTCACATTCATCGCACCAAGCTGCAAAATCATCTTCTTCATCAAGTTCCATCCCTTTATAGGTATCGAAACTTTCTTCAAAACCTTTAGGATTTTTCAGATCAAGATGCTGGCATATAAATGCTGGTCTCGACAAGCCATGGATTTTGCATGTTACTTTTGCCTGGTTGAAATGGACAACTTCCCGAGAATTTTCATCCAGAACAGCAGTGATCAGGAAATAACTTTGGAGCTTTTCTGTGCTTACCCTATAAAGCCCCATGCCATCCAACATATCCAAAGAAATCGCCGCAAACTCCCAACAATCGAATTCATCTGCAGGGAAAGTTCCTTCTGTCAATTTGGTATAATTGTTTTTGATTCCAAAATCTTTAACAGCAAGTATATTCCCCTTATTGGGTTCGACACTTTGCTCATTGAACCAGCTCCACATCCATGTTTCTGATGTAAACGAAAAAGTACCTATCGGAATATATTTTAGATAAATCTGATCTTCATCGTTATTGTATAACCTCAGAAGCGCAAGTTCAGCGTCATAATACCATTGCTGATAGTTGCTTAGCTCAAACTGCGCTCTAAATCTTTCCTGGATCTGTATAAGTTCCTGACATTTTTTACCAGCAAACTGTTCATAATCTGTTTTTTTCAACCTTTTACATTTTAAATTTATAGCAGTTAAGAAAATATTTCTATCACATTATTTAGGAATCGATATAAAAATGATAAAAATAGATAAGCGCAGCAATACTTATATGATATATTTAAGATCGTTTTTACCTTATCTCATATGTGTCCTAAATAAATTTTAGGATTGGATTTCTGTGGTACAGGCATAGCTTTTTTCATCATTTCGATATTGACCCCTATTTTTCAATCTGCGAAGATCTTTAGCTGTCCCTTTTTTCCTTTTATAGGCGGCCTGAGAAAGGGATCATCTATCCATTGCCAGATGTTTATTTTCACGAAGATATTCATTCTGATGAATGCGACCAGATTGGACAGGTTCCAGTCATATTTGGCTTTTTTTTGTAAGTATTTTAACAGTAATATGCCAATGAGTGAAGTCCAGATCTGGATCATCACTGCATTTTCAGAAGTCCCTATGAATGTCGATACTTTTAAGCGCTGCTTTAGATGCTTGAAGAAGACTTCGATATGCCAGCGTTGTTTATAGATGTTTGCCACCAAAGAAGCCTTCCACTTCGTATTATTGGTCAAAAAGTGGTACTCATTGCCAGTGGTGCTGTCCCAAAAGTGGACTAGGCGTAGCGGCTTGCCGTTGTATTTATTGCAGGCAGCACCGGATAGCTCAATGAGCTCATCCTTAAGGATCCCCTTTTCCATGAGTGCTTCACTCTGATAGGACTTGATAACCTTGTACTTCATATTAACTTTACTCCTGGTAACGAAATAACACCCCCTGCTGTCCAAATCCCCAAGCCAGCTGTAATCCACGTAGCCACGGTCCACTACCACCACGCTTCCCTTGGAAAAACTGTAACTACCGGCTCGCTGGCTCTCATGTACTTTTCCATCGGTAATCTGCATAAAAACAGGTAGGCAGCCATCATAATCCAAGACAGTGTGCAGCTTTACGGCACCTTTGGTGCTGCGAAACTTTGCCCAGTCAAATACAGATAGACATAAGGGGATGATGCTTGCATCCATCAGATATACTTTACGCTTTAGCTGAACAAGATCTTTGCGAAAATGGGTGTCCTTTTGCCAAAGCCTATCCAAAACAAAATAGTAAAGATCTTTGAAAAGTTCATGGGTACGGTGTGTGTTGATATAGGATATATTAGACTTACTTGGAGCTCTTACTACACCTAAGTGGTTCAGGTTACCAGTGGTACTGGGTAGGCCGTTACTAATATCACGAACCGAATCTGCCGAGGAAAAATGACAGAAAAGCATACTGACTAGATGCGTCCAGCTGTTGATCCCTTTCTGATGTTTGTCACTTTTGTGCTTTGAAACCAAATCTTTGAATAATTCGCGGTCGATAAGAGATAAAATCTGACTAAAAACATTTAAATTTATCATGGCGGTGTGTTATAATTTTGCAATTTAAATATAGCAACTTTGCTATATCCAAACACCGCCACTTTTTAAACGTTTAGGACGCAAGTGACCTTATCTTAAATGTTGTCACTACAAAACCGTGATCAGAAGGGTATAAAATTTCTTTACCGTTCAGTTTGATTGGCTCATTAAAGAACACCTTATAAGACTCAGATTTTAACGCTTTTAACTTTGGGCTTTTGTAAAATATATAATCTATCCGATGGTCATCATTTTCCCCTTTCGTATGCCATGTAATACCTGGATGTGTGATGGGATCGGGGTTCAAGGCTCTATAAGTATCCACCAGTCCGATATCGGCCAATACTTTTGTTGAATACCAGGGAACCACCAGATTATTATGTATTTTCTTAGTATCCTTGCCCCAATCCAAATGAGACGGCGTATTGAGGTCTCCACCAAGAATCATAGGAATTGAATCCGCTTGTGCAGCATATTTTTTTAGATAGGGCAATACCTTTTGTATCATTTCATATTTAGCTCCCGATCTTTCCCAAATAAGAAGTTCGGCGGCTGTTTTACCCAAATTTTCGGGTTCGTTTTCCCATGGTAAATAATGAAACCAATTCGAGAATAATCTAATTTTCTGCTTGTGGATGATAACTTCTCTTCCACCTAGATAAAATGGAAATTCAGTGTCAATCCGTTCACCAAAAGGACACCTAGATATGATGGACAAATTAACACTCTTATCATTTAAAGCTGTTCCTTCGGGAGCAATTAAATGAAAATTGTACCCTAAGGAATCGGCTATTTCTTTACTGGAACCGTAAGTTTCCACCATCAATATGATGTCCGGATTTATTTCTCTTATAATCTGTACCGCATGGGCTTTGCCATCCTCACTATCATTTGCTCCGTGCAATATATTCCATGACATCACCTTGAAGATTTCAGCTTGCTTTTGGGCTTCGCAGTTAAAGCAAAGAAATGTTAATGTTAAAAAGAAAATAGTAAACTTCATGTTGTGTCTTTATTAAATTATAGATTTCAAATTTAGAAGATTCATCAATGTATTGCAGGGTCAATATTAAAAAATAAATATGTACAAACGGTGCCGATATCTTATTGTATCCGGCCGCTTTCGCTTTCGAGAGCCGATTTGCGATTACGTTGATCCTTAGTCGCTCCACTGCTGAACCTATAGTTGAAACTCAGACGTACCTGTCTTGATTCGTAGTAGCCATAACTTGATGAAAGCAGTCCTAGTAAATTTTGCGTGTATTTAACTTGGTTACCTTTATAGATGTCGGTGATAGCCAGTCGTATTGTTGCTTTGTCTTTTAATACAGATTTTTGGAACGCGATGTCCGCTTGACTAACCGCTCTACTGATGGTATTGGCCCCACCGAGTCGTTTTGAATTGTAGACCACCGAAACTTCTGCCCGCATCTGAAAGGGGAGTTTGAAGGTCTGAAGGAGACCGGCTCGTCCCGCAGTCTGCCTCAAGTTGAGATTTTGGTACTGGTCAAAGGAAACGTCATTATGGATATAATACAACAGGCCATTGAAAGTCATGTCCCACCAGGGCCTAGGCGAATAAGTCTGCGTCAGGGACAGGGACCAATGTTGCTGTGTCCCCACATTTTTACTGATCATCATGATTTTATCCTGTTCCAGTGTATCTGTTACTTTTGCGTTCAATTGGTCTGTATAGGCATAGTTTATGCCTATTATTGTCGAATTTTTCACGGAATAAAGTAACGAAAACCTTTGGGTCAATGAAGGTACCAGGAAGGGGTTCCCTTTCCAGAATGAAAGCTCGTCAAGCATATATACAAAAGGATTGAGATCCTGATATGCTGGTCTTTCTATACGTTTGGCATAAGACAAAGACAGTGTCTGTTTAGCAGTCAATTGTGTGGCAATGGAAAAAAAGGGAAAAAAGTTAGTAAACTTTCTATTGATATGCTCGTTGAGACCTGCCCCATACTCCTGATAAAGTAGGGTACCATTGGAGCTAGCATATTCTAGTCGCAGCCCGCCCTGTAGAGACCAAGCACCAATGGACTGTTTGTAGTCAACATACGCACTGCTGATATGCTCATCGAAGTGAAAATCATTTGAACGTCTGTTGTCTAGGCTATCTTCCGATTGTTTAACATGATAAAAGTTTGCGTTATTTTTCGAGCCTACTGCGGAGTATTTGGCACCTGTTTCCAACTTCCCGCCCCACAACCGCGTCGCATAGTCTATTTTTAATCCTTTTAGATCAATATCGATATCATTAAGAGTACGGTAAAGATTTTCGTCAGTAACGACATACTGATTGTCACGGTAAATATTTGACTGCAGGTTTTTGTTCCATTTATCGAAGAGACCGTAATCGGCATCAATATTTAGACTATGCCCTATTGTATCTTCGTATTTGTAGTTCAGGTTAAAATTGTAGCGTTTCGTATTCTGCCCGTAATAATCGTTAATGGCATCCAGCGTTTCCTCAGCCGTGGTGGAAGGCGGTGTCGTAATGGCTGTAGCGGTATTGGTGAGACCTCCTCCAAAGATAAAATTGCCATTTGCCAAAAAACCGACCGTATTCTTTTCGTCAATAAAATAGTCGACCCCGACTTGAGCCGCCATTTTCTGACGTTTGTCCACGTCGATCGTATGGCTGTCATACGACTTTCCATTTTGCTGGCGATCCGTACCATAAAGGTAATTGTAATACCCCAATGTATGATTGTAAGTTCCATAGACATTAATCCTATTAACCCGATAGTTAAATGCAAGGTTTTCCAATTGTTTGGGACTGACACCATAGGCAAAGGCCGTGGAAATGTTTCCATTTAAGCCTTTTGTCTGATTTTTTTTGGTTTTGATATTGATTATACCTGCAGCTCCAGTGGCATCGTATCTGGCACTTGGATTATTGATAAGTTCGATGGATTTGAGGTTATTGGATGACATCGATTTCAATATATCACTAAGTTCTTTTCCTGAAAGAAAAATTTGTTTTCCGTCCAGGAGGATCTGTACCCCACTTTTCCCATTGAGTGTAATGTCTGTATCGTTTTCTATCTGCACACCAGGGGATCTCTTCAAAGCATCGAAAGCTGATATATCCTGTGAGCCTATGCTATTCTCTACATGATAGACGACTGTACCTCCATCTACAGAAAACAACTTCTTTTTACCTTCGACTTCTGCCGCTTCCAGTGTATTCTCCTGTCGGAGAAGATGTAGTGTCCCAACGTTGCCATTGGACGGGTTAAAAAAACTGCTCCTCAACTCTTTATAACCAAGGTGCTTAATCAACAAATAATAGTTACCCGTTAGTCTATGCGCAATCCGAAAACAGCCCGTGCTATCTGTCATTGAACTAGCTATCAGTTTGCTATCAATACTATATAAGCTTATTGTAGCCAGGAAAACAGGTACGTGATCAGGATTGACCTTACCCTGCAAGATATTTTCCGTAGCCTGCCCATAAAGGGCTCCGCTCCATAAGAAGAATATCCCAATTAATAAGAATTTTGGTAAAGAAGTCATTCGAAAGTTGCCAATTCTAAAATCCATCCAATCTTCTGCTTTCGTATATTCAATTACAGTTTGACACCTCATCCTTTCTGTGGCAACTGGCTTAAGCGTGTCATCGGCACCTTCCTTTTCATCTTATTGGTCCATACGATTGTTCTGTTACCGCGATGCAGCAACAGAACTGGGTTTACGATCAAACATAACTGGTTTTTCACTACCGTCCAATAGAATTCCTATACCTTGAATCTGACCGTCCACATCGCTAAAGAAGTTAAAGAGAAGATTACTTGGTTCAGTATCTGCTACCCCATTTTTATCGACAGACCGTGGGTCAAAAACATCATAATGTCGGTGGATAAGAACAACCCTCTCATAACCGAGTTCACTGTATAACTTGTTATCCTTAAGCCTTACCTCAATAATTCCATATGCAGGATTTTCAAAAGAACCAGTATACTGTTTTAAGGAATGGGAAGGTTTCGTCGCTGTAACGGGCAACTTTTCTTCTTCTTCTTTTTTAATATGACGCAGTGAGTCGATTTCAGCCTTTTTTTCACCATTCCAGTCGATTGGATTCAAACCAAGAAGTATATCCGCTATAGAATTTCTGACCACCGTAGGAACTTTAGATACGTTTTGATTGGTTAATACGACAATTCCGAGTGTATCTGTTGGAAAAAATGCCACATTCGCAGAAAATCCGTTAATATTTCCACCATGTTCTACTTGATAATGTCCTCTATAGGAGCCAATCATCCAGCCTAAACCATAATTGGAAAGGAAGACATCTTTATGTTTGTCTGGTAAAGCTGCATCCATCACCATTTGGGAGCTCGCAGCCTCATTTATATAATTTGCAGGAAGTATTTCTTTCCCATTGAAATAACCTCGGTTGAGCCAAACCTTGAGCCAATTAGACATGTCATTAGCACTGCTATTTATGCTTCCTGCTGGCCCCATACCACTAATATTATAATAATCAATCAGTTTTATCGTTTTATCTTTGGAAAGTGTATAGGGCAAAGAAGCATCGCTGTCCCGTTGAAATGCTAAGAGATCGGTATTAGAACGGGTCATTTGTAGGGGGGCAAAAAACTTTTCTTGTATATTTTGTTCCCATGTCTTACCACTCAATCGCTCCACAATCATTCCTTGTGCAAGGTACATGAAGTTATTATAGAACCATTTCATTCGCAGGCCTGAGCTGGGTTTCATAAATCTGACCCGCGAAATCAGACTATCTCTATTTTTGCTATTGAACAGAAACCAAGATAAATCATAGCGGGACAAGCCTGTCCTATGCGCCATTAGGTCTTTAACAACGATTTGATTATCCATCTCATCATTGTAAAACCGCAACGTTGGCAGTAAAGATACCGCTCGGTCCTCAAATGTTAGTTTGCCATCTGCTCTCAACAAACCTAACAATGAAGCAGTAAAAGCTTTGGAGCTTGAACCAATTGCAAAAAGCGTATTGGGTGTGACGGGTTTTTTATTCGCGAAATCACGATAACCAAATCCCTTATTATAAATTATTTTATCGCCTTTCACAACCGCAACGGCAAAACCCGCCACATGATGATCTTTTAAAACTTGGCCGAGAACAGAATCAATTACTTCAAATTGATCTTTCTGCCTGCCTACTTTCCCAACCTGAGAAAATAGTGAAAAAGAAAAGCAGGAGCAAAAAATAAAGGTTAAAAGGAATTTCATATCAAGTTGGAATTTGTACGAAAATACTTATTCAACTTGATTCCCGCAAACTCCTGAAGACATTAGCTTTAGCTATTTTATCCCCGAATGCTCCTAGTAAAAGAAAGAAGAATACTGGCGCTGCAGAAGATTAAACTTCGTTTATTCTAGCGCTCACTCTTATCCCGCGATCTTACCAGTCAATCAATTCAGAAGTTTTAAAATGATTTTAAACTTCTGAATGACGATTTTTGTTTATTGAAGGAATTATAAATGGTTAAGGTACCAAAGAGTAACTCTTCGGTTGATGATAAGATGGGGTAATCAACTATTCCGTCGTATAAGTTATTTTAAAAGAGCTTTAACTCGATTACTGCTTACTTATTAAATATACAGTGGTTTATATGAAAAAGGTGACTCATTTCTGCTTAAAAAGTAGTTTGGATATCTTAAGCGGAGGATACAATCTTTGTCGTATTTATAGTTGCCGTGTTCTCAATGTATAGATTTCTTCTATACTTGCTTTATTTTTTTCCACTTTATTGATGTCCCTTCCTTCTTTAGTCCATAAATAGGGATAAAAGATAAAAGCTTCATTGGCACTTAGTTTCTTGAAGTCATCTTCCCAATTTTTCCAACGTAAATCCCTATAAAACACATCAATATTTCCACTAAAGCAGAAATTAATAAATTCTGTATAAGTTAGATCGAGCTGTTCATATTCATTATTATCTGGAGACAGATAGTATATTTTGCCTAAATCGTTTCCTAAATCACCTCCATTTAATAAGAAAAATCCACCTACAGCATCATCTGCAATAATTAAATAACCGGGTTTGTCGCCAAAATTCTGAAAAGTTTTCCCTTTATTCCAATTTGGTAGATTTCGATTTAATTTCTTGCTTCCAGAACCGTAAATCCTGATCCATCCATTATCAATCAAAATACCACCCGTATGAAAAACTATTGCACCCATTGGTGAACGTGTTGATATTTGGGTATTAAATAATGCTTCATTGGACCTTAATGAGTCATTCGCTAAAATTTGAATCTTATTTTTTGCAGCATTTTTCCAAGCCATGATTAACTTTATGGCGTCTTCATCCTTATTAATAAGTTCTTTTAATTCTCTCATTTTGGCTTGCCCAAAAGCAAAATGAGAAAGCATGACAAATAGTAAGATTTTAATAGTCAATTTCATACGGCCTGTTCTTTTTAGCGATTAAGCTTTCTACCTATTCTAAATTATAAAAGCATTGACTTCCAATCGCGCCACCACCATATTCCAGCACAAGCCTGTCATTTACCATAATGTAAGTACAACCGTCATTATAAGCCGTTTTTAAGCTATCGGCAATTGGTTTATCAAACAAATTAAAGGAATACATTCCCATTCCGCTTCGTTGAAAGCTAATATTACAAGGTTCTCCGCTTGTAATACCGATACAATTTGCTTTATCTAACTTTTCTTTAAGTGTTTTTAAAGTCCCTGTTGTCCAACCAAGTTTTTGCAATAAAGAGTCTGCTTTATTCGAATTAATTTTCACATCCCAGTTACTTTCAAACTTGCCGTCCACCTCCAAATGAAAGATACCTACCATATTGTTATTCTCAAATTCTATATGAACTAATTTGTTAGGTAGAATTATTTTGTTTATATAATTTTTGACTTCATAAATCTCGGCTCTTTTTTCCTCAAAGTTTTCTTTAAGTTCCGTTACGGAATAATCTTTGTCAACACCGCCAAAACCAGCCATAAACAAACCGATACCAGCAAAAAGAATTAAAAACCCAATCCCGAATAAAAATAAAAATATGTTTAGAATAACTCTCATTTGTCTGTGGCGCACTATTAAGCTAACAGCTAGATTATCAAACAATTATGGCACAATAAATGGTCTGTCGGTCTACAAAATCTAATAACCTATTCTTTCGTATAATTCGACTTTCCGTTTACATCCACCTGCTTACCTAAATACTTTGGTTTTCTATTTCTCATTATATCCAAAACAGCTTTCGTAACTGATAGTTTTTCTCTAAATGCATAATATTTATACCCCGGGTAAGCGCCCCGATCTGCACTATAGCCGAATGATTTTATGGCCAATTTATCGCCCAGATAAACACATCTATTTAGATGATATTTCTGAGATACCAAGATTGCCGTATCAACATTAAATATATATTTTGCCCGGTACATGGTCGAATAGCTATCGAACCCAGCATAGTCAATGTAAATTTTTGCGGTATCGATGCCATTTTTCTGACAGTACAACTTCATTACGCTAAGCTCATCGTACTCGTCTCTTCCGTTGTCTCCCGACAACAATATTTTATCCACTTTGTGGTTTTTGTACAACGAAATCCCGGCATCGAGTCTATCTTTCAAATATCTACTTGGCTGATCACCATTGATACCAGCGCCAAAAATTATGGCGACCTTGGTTCTTGGCACATCTTTAAGTTCCGTGAAAATCGCCGAATCTGTTTTAGCCCTTACATTGTTATTGGTTATCACCACAACAACCAGGGCTACTACACAGAGAACGACAACCACTAAAAAGAACCTTTTAATCTTTTTCATTAGCTTAATTTGTTCATCATAAACTTATCATTTTAAACACAAATTTAACAGTACAACCTATTAAAAATCGAACCAATTATAATTCGCTGAAGATAAATTATCATTCGTAGGCACTTACGGGCTTTTCGGTATATTTCATATGGCTATTAATGCACTAGAATTTAAACATAACCAACATCGCTTTATGATCGGTTGGCCACACGCCTTCGGGCAGCAGGAAGTTATCTTCACTATCTTTTTCCTGCTTCTGCCCATACTTTACGGTTTCCACAGGACCGACAATGTTAGCTTTTACTGGCTTCAACGGCTTTTTGCTGCGGTAATAAACGTAATCGATCCGATCCCGATCATCCGCTGTGGGTGCCCATGCCAATTTCTCAATGGGAACATCCTTGTTAAAAGCAGGGTAAGTAAAACCAGGATGACTGACCGGATTGGGATATAATTGACGGAAGCTATCTATAAATCCGGCTTTTTCTAATAAAACCGAACAGTCCCAGGGAACCACTGCCCCACGATGGTCAAAAAGATCTTTTGTTGCCAATGTCCAATCCAAATGCGAAGGCTCATTAAAATCACCTGCAATAATAAACGATTGTGATTGATCCTCTTTTTCTACATCGCTCAGGATATCCTGGATAGCTTCATCACGTTTGCTTTTCCGATTAGCCTCAATAATGGTACCTACGTCTGAAACAGGGCGATCTAACTTCTTCCAGGTCACACCATCATAACCACGTGGCAAATAGCAGGCATAATTCGTGTAGTCCAAGTGTAAAGAATAACATACAAAAGAACGCTTTCCAATCTTGATCTTACTTTTTAAAACCCCGCCCATAGTACTGTCTTTTTCATAAAGCGCATGCTGTGATTCAATCGGATATTTGGAAATAAAACCGACATCCAGTTTTGCGTCACTGGACTGGCCAAAATATATAGCCCCCTTAGCTTTGAGTTCCGTTAGTATACGCTGAATAAAGTCTGTTCCCTTGTAATTGCGGACTTCACTAAAGAGAACCACATCTGCATGCTTGGCAATAATTTCGTCTGCAATCGCAGGAAACCCATTCGGCACGACAGTCCCCTCCTGCCAGATATTGATTTGCAGTACCTTTACCTCATTTTTTGCCTGAGCGAAGAGCGTATGCCCTAAAAGGGTTATCACCAAAAGCAATATAATTTTCCTTAATTTCATTGGAGTTGTCTATTTCTATGAACAAGCATTACCACAACGTTCTTATCGAAATGCGGTTTCTACCATTATCTTATAAGCGAGTTTCTTACTTATTTCTGTAATAACCAAATAATTTTATCCACATTATCAACTCCACCACATTGTCGTAGACTTGCTTCATCAACTTTTTCGCGATTTGTATCGAATTCAGAAGTAGGATACATCCAACGCAAAGGCATTTCCGTATTTGTAACATTTTGATCAGCTTCAATTGAATAGCATTATATTTAGCAGCATTCCAAAATTTATTAAATAGCGAATTATTTAATATCTTAGCCATACAAAGTTTTAGCATAACGGATAGCAAGCCAAAAGTGGGTGGCATATTCATAAATGGTCGCCCGAATGATAAATGGAACTATTATGCCGGTCCCTGGGTAAAGGCACAAAATACCGAAATAAATATTGAGATACCACTGGTCATTAACAATTAAAAAAGCATTAGCTCCGATATCGCCTTTTCACTTAAACGCCTTTAAGCAGTGTGTGAATATGCTGCTAAAATCAGATCAGCCTGAGTCGGGAAGCATAGCAATCAAATACGATGAGTTTGAAACAAACGTTTTATAAAGTACGAAGTTCTAAAATAGTTCAGGGCATTCTAATAGCCAACATTTTTGCATTTCTAATTATTGGTATGCAATCTTCATTGCTGCCCAAGGATGTGGGTGTACTTGTCTTTTCTGAGTTTGTGATTATTCCACTGTTGATGGGTATTATTATGGCTTGGTGTTGGAAAGATACCAACATGAGAGGAACACAAATAACGGCATGCTCTATCTTGGGTAGTCTCATGGCTATCTTACTGAGCTCTATATTCTTAGGTGAAGGCATTATTTGCCTCTTAATTGTTTCCCCTCTTATTTTTGGTTTTGTTATCGCAGGCGCCTTTATTGGAAGGTCAATGTTTAAAAAGAGCAATCAAAAATTGAATATAAGCATTGTTAGCCTGTTACTTGGAATTTTTATTGTTGACTCCCTGAGTGATCATCATCACGAAAATATGGTCTCCGATGAGATCTTGATTCATGCGAGTCCAGCACAAGTATGGCAGCACGTGGTCGCCTTCGATCCGATATCTCAGAAGGAAAGCTATTGGCTCTTTAATATAGGAATGCCGAGCCCAATGGCCACAACGGTAAGTGAGCATAAATTGGGCGCAAACCGAAAATGCATTTTCAGCAACGGATATATTTTCGATGAGAAGATTGTAAAATTTGACGTCAATGAAAACTTAGTTTTTGATATCATTGATCAACCCAAAGATCCTGAAATTATGGGACATATAGATATCAAAAGAGGTCAATTTATGTTGAAAGACAATGGAAATGGTACCACTACCCTTGTCGGGAACAGTTGGTATAATCTCCATGTCTTCCCTACTTGGTATTATGACCTTTGGGCAGAAAGTATCACTAGGAATGTCCATTTCCGAGTAATGGAGCATATCAAATTATTAAGCGAGCGATAACCTATGTTTTCTTTTGTGGTAAGAAAACTTGGCTTTTTAAAGGATATCCCTTTATTAGCCATCCTATTTGATAGTCTTATGAGACTTTGGATGTTCATTGCGAAGCCCGAACTGCTACATTGGATCGATGACCTGGAAGAAAATGTCGAACGTATGCCCGGGACGACGGTTGGGATACATAAATATGGCGGGACTGCGTTCAATTATTCGGGAAAGGAATTCGCACATGTACATAGCAATGGTTTAGTGGACATTTTATTAAATAAAGAGCTAAAAAAATCATTAATGATGGAGGGAAAAATCAAGGACCATCATCTATTTAAAAATTCAGGATGGATCAGTTTTTACCTTTACAATAAGCAAGATGTTGCCTATGCCTGTTACCTCTTGCAAAAGGCTTACGACCGTGCTAGAGAAAAACAGAATTCTGTATTCTGTTAGACAGGCTTTGATCTTCATGAATTGTTCAGTCACTGCAATAATTAGCGAGCCTAGTTCGACAGCAACTGATTTTTCTCTCAACATGGTCATTCTGAAAACGCTTTGACCATATGCAGGACCTTTCCATAATTTGGAAAGTCTTTATCTTTTATAATTAATATCTTTGCCGTATGAATATTGAACAGATCAAACAACCTTTCCTCAAAAAATTCCCTGGGGATTTTTCCAATAATCCTACACAGCGAGGCACGCCAAAAGTGTTATTTGCTACTATCGAACCTACTGGGTTTGAACAGCCTCAACTGATTGCTTTCAACGAGGCTCTTTCTGAGGAAATAGGGCTGGGTAAATTTGAAGAAAAGGACCTTAACTTTTTGGTAGGATCTCACCTACCCGACAATATTCAGACCTACGCTACAGCTTATGCGGGACATCAATTTGGTAACTGGGCCGGACAACTGGGCGATGGTAGGGCTATTCTTGCAGGCGAAATTACCAATGCCGTAGGTAAGAAGACCGAAATTCAATGGAAAGGAGCTGGTGCAACGCCCTATTCAAGACGTGCAGACGGAAGAGCCGTATTGCGGTCTTCTGTACGTGAATACCTGATGAGTGAAGCCATGTATCACTTGGGCATACCTACTACCAGAGCCTTAAGCCTGGCCTTTACGGGAGAAGATGTTCTTCGGGATATCATGTACAACGGCAACCCACAATACGAAAAAGGAGCTGTGGTAATCAGAACCGCCGAAAGCTTCCTTCGCTTTGGACATTTTGAACTGATGTTTGCTCAGGGGGGGCGCACAGCTTATTACAGGATCTGCTTGATTTTACGATTGAAAATTACTTCCCTGAAATTGTTTCATCCGATCAGCAGAAATATAAAGATTTTTTTGAAAATGTATGTAACCGCACGGCAGACTTAATGGTAGAATGGTTTAGAGTAGGTTTTGTGCATGGGGTAATGAATACAGACAATATGTCGATCTTAGGCCTAACGATCGATTATGGCCCCTATTCAATGATGGATGAATATAATTTAAATTTCACGCCCAATACGACGGATCTACCAGGAAGGAGATATGCATTTGGAAAGCAGGCACAGATTGCAAACTGGAATTTATGGAAACTTGCGAATGCCCTCCAACCTATCATCAACGATGAAAAATTCCTTGAAAACACCCTAAATAATTTTGGCGTTTATTTTTGGGAAGCTCATGACAAAATGCTTTGCAAAAAATTCGGATTTGATGGGCTAAAAAAGGAAGATGAGGTTTTTTTTAGCAACTGGCAGGGTTTAATGCAAGAACTCGCATTGGATCATACCTTATTCTTCAATCAATTGGAAAGAATAACTCCAGAAACTGATTTACATGAACATTTTAGCCCAGTAGCTTACGCTGTGTTAAATGAAGAAAAGCTTAGCCGACTTAAAGAATTCATGGAACATTATCAATCCCGCTTGCATTCAAATTCAATTTCAAAAGCTGAGTCCCTGGATTTAATGAAAAAAACAAACCCCAAATTTATACTGCGGAACTATCTGCTTTACCAATGCATTGAAGAAATTAATGCTGGAAAAACAGCAATGTTAATGAAACTAACGCAAGCATTAGAAAATCCATACCAAGAATTATTTCCGGAATTTTCCGTCAAACGTCCTTCTAGCTATGACAACACCGCAGGATGTTCTACACTCTCATGCAGTTCATAGTACGAGATCCCCCTCTCGTTAAGCATTCAGGGGGGGAATTAAAGTTTAGGATTTGTAGATTTTCTAAAAATAATAATACTTAGTAGCCAGCCAACAAGTAAGCCTACTAAGAGATAAGACTCTAGATGCATATCTTGAAACCGAACGCTGGGTATATCACCATCCGAAGTAAACTCGGCCCTTCTTAACAGGTCTCGTATCTGAGCAACTTTAAATTTTAAATAAACCAAGCGCACCCAACACAATATAAGTCCCGAAGTACTGATAATTAGAAGGGAAAGCCGTTGATTTCTTAACGAAGATACTTTACAATAATTTTTGACTGACAGATACAGAAAAGGGAGAATTCCAAAAGAGAAAATAAAAATCAGTGTTGGTAAAACCTGGCCAGGTAGACACCAGCTATCCTTAAACAAGGGGCTTTCACCTATAATTTCGGTTGTAAAAAACATTAAAAACCGATCTCTAATAAAAAAGGCAATTAGACACAATACGGTTGACAATCCAATAGCAATTTTGTATTCTTTCATCTTTTTCATTTCAATGAGCTAGAAGTAGGTAAAGCCGGAAACATAGGTTATCGACTTAAACCATTTTGGATATTGCTTTTACATTGTTCGATTTGCTTTTTCATTACTTTAAGTTCCCTTATCTTAGCATCTATCTGTTCCAATTTAAGATCGAGCACTTCCATTTTACTTGTCTGAGTTAGCTCTTTTTGATACCATGCATCAATAACCTGCTTAATTTCAGCTAACGTAAAACCTACAGCTTTTGCCATCTTTATGAACCTCAGTTTTTCGGTTACTTCATCATCGTAATAAACGTAGTTATTGGAAGTTATATCCTTTTTTGTCTTGCCAGAAATGAGTCCACTCTTTTCATAAAAACGTATAGTTCCAATAGGAATGTTCGCTTCCCTCGCTAGTTGACTAATTAATTTCACTTGATAATCAATAGTTTAAAAAAATATCACAAGTATAAAGTATACTTCATACTTGTTGGTTGTAAAAATACAGTTTAAATTTGTCTATAGAAAATCAATGGTCGCTATAAATATCTTTTTATCATGAAAACAGCATATTCCGACAAAGAACTTATTAAACTTGTACCCGGCTTCACAAGCAATTTTATCGTAATAAATGACATTTCAATCCATTATGTTCACGGAGGCAAAGGAGACCCCATAATTCTTATTCCGGGTTATCCAGAAACATGGTGGGCGTATCATCATGTAATGCCTATATTAGCAGAAAGCAACCAAGTATTTGTAGTTGAAATTAGAGGAATGGGTAGCTCGGATAAACCGGAAAATGGTTACGACAAAAAGAACATCGCCAAGGATATCTACAAATTAGTAAAGCATTTAGACTTGGACAGCGTTTTTATTGCAGGTCACGATATCGGTGCACATGTTGCTTTTAGTTTTGCTTGTAATTATCCTCAAGCAACTAGCAAATTGATACTGCTGGATACACCACATCCAGACCCAAGCATGTATCAGCTTCCTATGTTACCTGTTTTGGGGGGAACTTATCTATATCCATGGTGGCTAGCTTTTAATCAAGTAAAAGAATTACCAGAAAGGTTACTTGAGGGACGCATGTCAATCGTCATCTCTTGGTTATTTGACAACCTGCTGATTAATAAAGATAGCATAAGCCAATTTGATAAATCTGTTTATAGTGAAGCTTATGATAATAAAGATGCTATTCGTTGTTCCAATGCATGGTATCAAGCCTTTCCACAGGATATTAAAGATTACGCGAGCTACAGTAAATTAGAAATGCCAGTCCTGGCGATTGGTGCAAGTGGCTATGACCTACTGCTTCATTCATTACCGGAAATCACCCGTAATCTAACACTTAAAAAAATTGAAAACTGTGGCCATTTTATTCTTGCGGAAAAACCTATTGAAACCGCCGAATTGATCAAAGCGTTTTTATTGACAATCTAATTTCGGATGAAATCAACTTGTAATAAAAAGCAACGGTTGCAGGCCTATCCTGAAAGAATTTTTCATCTTCGAGGATATGTTCTGTCCTGGTTTCAAGATAAAAACTTAAAAGCTATAATCTACCCCAAAACTGATATAACCCGGCAAAAGTTTATATTCGGTGCTGGTATTATAAAGGTCTGTCAATTCAGCATTTCTGAAAAAGCGAGTATTAAAAATATTTTTTGCTGTCATGGTAAATCTTGTCCTATGTTGCCGCAATTCATAAGATAGGGAGAAATCCGAAAAATAATAGGTCTTGGAATCCTGCCCAAGGAAACTGCCAAAGCGATAGGATTCATTCTTTAGATTACACTGTATATTTTTTCCCATATTCAAAAATACATTCAGAAATCCGCGGCTATTATTGAGTGTAGTTTTGCTATCTGAGCGATAAGTAACCGACTGCAGGGCATAACCTGTGTAAATATTCAACCTGGATTTCCATGCACTTCTAAACGATAGTCCATAATCATATGTCTCTGTATGAATTTGACGATTGCCCAGGCCCACCACCAATGTTTCGTAATCTGCCGTGTTTGCACCTAAATCCAGACGGAAATTTCCACCTACAACTTTCAGGTAATAATTGAGATCTGCCTTGTAATTGCTGCTCTTTTTGTTTTTAAGCAATACTTGTTGCACAAGGCTAAAATTGGGGTCTAAACTGCTTTCTGTACCCACATAATCAAACAAAATCTGATGTCCGGCCGAAAGGTTCGCAAAAAAACGATCTGTCATACTGCCATAGGTGTACATCAGCGTGCCACCGGAACTACTTAAGGTCGCTAGATTATCCGTTCCTCGAATAAAGTTTCGAACCCCTGTCGTATAATAATGGGGAATTAGCTCGGTGAGTGAGGTATTCTGTTGCTGAAAATAGAGATCTGTTTCCAGTCGCCCTTTTGGGTGGATAACCCATTTCCCCGATAGTCCTGGAGAAAGCAACAGGTTATTTTTATGTTTGGGTTTCCCAAAATCTGTCAACCTATTCTGTACAAGACCTGCCTGCAAGCGGGGTGTCAATTCCCATTTATTTCGTTTAATGGTATACTTGGAAATAAGGTTCGTCTGAAACACGTTTAAGTCCATCGCATTGGAAAATCCCAAAGGAGATACTGCTGTCCCACCCAACTCGTCTGGATTTGATAACAACTTCAATTCGGTGTTGAGCTGTTGCTGCTGGTAGGCCATATTGAAGGCCAACTCAAAAAAATCACCATTTTTCTTTCGGCTTACATAGTGTGTAGTAGCCCCCAGATACTGCAGATTATTCTCGATATGTTGTTTTACCGCATGGATATCTTTACCTCCAAACAAGTCTTCATAATAGTATTGATTGATACTGTAGTCCGATGGCGACTGCTGCTTTATCCAACGTAGTGAGCTGACCAGTACATCCCGCTCCGAAAATTTGTAGCTATAACTCAGACTATGGTTGGTCAAATATCCTTTACTTTTGGTCAGTTCCTCACTTTGAACACCATTAAACAGTAATGCACCCAAATCATTTTTTCTCAGAGAACCTAGTGTACCTGAATAGCTCAACAGTGTACGCTTATTGGGCTCCAACTGCAGTTCCAGTTTCGTGAAGTAGTTATCGATGTTTCTGGTAAACTGATAATCTTCGGTATTGGTAAATTGAATATCCTCCAAATGATAGTTCTGCACGGTATTTCGATAAAATGATTTTTTAGTAGGATTTGCAAAACCCAGCCATTTGATCTTTAACTGTGGAGTCGGATTTAAAATGGTATTCAAGGACAACAGCTTATCGTTATTGAAATTCGTTCTTCTATAATCAAAACTGGGCAAATTTGGCGTATTATCTATCAAAGTAGGTGTTGTTATTCCGACACCAATCTGACCTGGTTCATCAGGAGAACCAGACTGGATCAGGTGGTTAATACTGCTTACGGCATCGACTCCATTATTGTTAGCAGCACCTAATAGGTAATATTTGTTCTTTTTTCCAAAATTCATCAAGTTCGCATTGGCCTGATAATATTTTGGACCTATGGGAACCACCTGCGCATCCACCGAGCCAAGCCACTGTGCCCTGCTTTCCTCCTTAAGTTGCAGATTTAGTGCAATTTTGTCCGAATTTTCGATACCTTTCAGCTGTTTATTATTAGAATACCGCTGCAATATCTGAATTTTTTCCAAGGGACGAACGGACATACTTTGTGTCAGCAGGCGATAGCCCTTTTCAAAAAAATCGTCCCCTTCCACCATCACTTTTTCTACTTCTTTATTGCCTATTTTGATACTCCCATCGGTCCCCACCTGAATGCCGGGAATCTTTCGAAGAAGATCCTCTACCGTACGCTCGTCACCCTGCAAAAAGGATTTCACAGCAAGCTCAATGGTATCTCTGCCCCGGCGGTAGGGGCCTTTGGAATGGACAATCACTTCCTGCAATTGCTCCACCCCTCCAGCTGACAACTGTACATCAATTAGCGTGTCGGCCTGCGTAGGTGTAATCGAAAGGGAAACTGGCTTAAAGCTAAGCGCCTTGAATAGCAACGTAAATGGTCCACTTTGGGCCGTTTGCACATGATATTTGCCTTGGCCGTCGCTAAACGTATAAGCCAACATTTTGTTATCGCCATCACGCCGTAAATCAATACGTACCCCTCCTAACGCTTTTCCCTCAGTACTAACGCTTCCATGGATAGCAACCTGTCCATGTACGACCATAAACAACAGACAAAAGCTGAATAAGGCCGCTATCCGCTTATTGATGTTCCCATTCATACACTTGCTCTACACTGCCTCTAACTTTTTGCTTATCAACGCTTACACCTTCCATCATTGGCATTTTGCTGTACATAATACGCATTTGTTCTTCATTGATTTGGTCGTCTTTCTTGACAAATTCTTCCAGGCTCAATTTGGGTAAAGACTGGATATATTTATCATTTACGGGAATATTTCCCCCATAGGGATAATTCACCTCCTTCAGGTACCAATAGTTCGGATTGGCACTTTCGTTATACAGCATCACAATAAGGCCCGGCAAGCCACCAAATTTCGATGGTCCCACAGGTACGGGAATATCATTGGTATAATAAGCGACCAAAGTAGTTCCACGATAAGAGGCCGTTGCTTTGTGGCATACATGTTTGCCTAACGTATCCACATCGGTGTAATCGGTATTCCAGACCAATGCCGGAAATTTGTCCGTCACCAAATAGTTAACACCTTGAATGGAACGGGTTTCTAGCTGTTGGTCAGCCTTATTTTGATGGATCACGACCCTGTTATACCTCTTGCCAGATCCGATTGTTATCGAAAATGAGGAAGCTACTTCATCATCGCCATCTTTGTTGAGCTCCTGCTTGCGTATTGGCATCGAATCACGAACTGCAATCTTCACTGTTCCATCATAATAGACATCTTCTTTAAAAGTAGCCATGGCTGATGGGATGTATTCATATATCGCATGAAGCCGCTGTGCAAAAGATAATCTGGAAAGGAATAGAAATAAAAAGAATATATAATATTTACGCATGATAATTTAGTTTAGAAAGACGGGGTCAAAGCCCCGCTTTTGTTTTTGTGTAAGAATGAATAAAAGTTTAGTTGTTTGCAACCCAGTCATGCATTGCTGCAAAGAAATTAGCACAGCCGCCAGCTGAAGAAGCATAATCTGTGTAGACAGCGCTGCCTAATAAAACACCATCACAGCTATAAATACTTACTTTAAAATTACAGCGTACGAATGCCGCATTCGTTTCCGTGGTTGCCTCGGTAACCCTAACCGTATTGTTGGCCAGGCGCTGGGAAGTTGTTTTCACAGATGCATTTCCGTTGACTGTTGTTGCGGCTGTCTTGGCCGAAGCAACAGATGATAGCATCACCATTGCTACCAAACTCATCATTAATCTTTTCATTGTCTTTAAATTTACTTGTTAAACCATGGTATGTTTTGAAGACATACCCTTGTATATGGCAGTAAAAATAAAGACACATTTAATTATTTAAATGATGATTAAATATCTGTAAATGGTCACTTAGAATTCGTAGCTTATTAGTTACTATTCGCAATGGGCTTATCACTGAATAACTCGAATTATGGAGCAAATCGTTTTGAGGTAACGAAGTAAAAAGCTCTCCTAAATACCTGTTGAGGGAAGCTAAATAAAATTTTCTCGATAATAACCAATGCTTGGAGCATCTGTCGTTATAATATTCTCATTTTGGTCAAAAGCATATAGCGAGGAATTCCTGTCACTAAAATACTTGCCTTAAGGCAAGTATTTTAGGCCTTTTATGCTTTAGTTTTATAAGATATATGCTTTTTAATCATGCAGAATCTATTTATAGCTATTACAATAAGTTGTTTTGTATTATTTTGGTTCGCTGTACGCCACAAACTTTCTACGCGAGTTTATATCATTTGGTCGCTCTTCATATCATTTGCCGCTGTTGCAGGGTTCTTTATACAATTTCCCCTATCTTTCGCCTTAACGCTATTGGGTACAGTTATAACAATCGTCTGTTGTTCGATACTATTGGTTAATACAAAAATAAATATGTATTTGCTTTTGGCGATCCATATCTCGCGTATTCCTGTAGAATTTATTCTCTATGCTTTATTCAAAGCTAAAATGCTGCCGCGAGAAATGACTTTTATTGGCTGCAATTATGATATAGTTTTCGGAATTACTGCCTTAATATTTTTGATAACGGGCATATTCTTTCGTAAAATTTTCAATTTCCAGATTTTCAGATTATGGAACATATTCGGTATTTGCTCAGTTCTCATTGTTGTTCTTCTAGGAATACTGTCATCCCCAATTCCTATACAATTGATCGCTTATGATCAGCCAAATATTGCTATGTTACAATTTCCATATGCTTTATTGCCCAACCTGGTGGTACCCTTGGTAATCTTATCCCATATCCTGCTTTTGAGGAATTCAGTTACATCAACATTTAGATAATACGTCTATGGAAGAGCTTCTTTGGATTTCTATCCCTAAAGACCGCCATCTTTAGGAAGATCAGGCAATTGCGCACTATTATGTCCATCAATCTTCTGTGCCGCGGCCATTGAAACTACCAAATCATTCAGCATAGTGCTTGCTGCAGTTGGCGAATTTGGAAGCAAGACCAAATTGCTTCTGCTATTGGCGCCGATAGCATTCAGTGTATCATAATGTTGCGTAACCACGATTAACGCAGAGGCTTCCTGTGCATTGATATTTGCAGCATTCAGCATTTTTACAGATTCTTCCAGTCCCTTCGCAATCTCTCTTCGCTGATCTGCGATACCCTGTCCCTGTAGTTTTTTAGATTCTGCCTCAGCTTTTGCTACTGCAACAATTCGTATTCTCTGAGCCTCAGACTCATATTCTGCGGCTGTTTTTTCGCGTTCAGCAGCGTTGATTCTGTTCATGGCATGTTTGACCTGTTCATCAGGATCAATATCTGTCACTAATGCTTTAATAATATCGTAACCGTAGCTTTGCATCGCATCCTGCAATTCACTTTTTACGGCAATGGCAATATCATCTTTTCTTACGAAAACGTCATCTAATTTTGTTTTTGGAACTTCAGCACGCACAACATCAAAAACATACGATGTGATCTGATTTTCGGGATTCTCCAAACGATAATAAGCATCTTTTACGTTGTCTCTGATTACCTGGTACTGGACAGAAACTTTCATCTTAATGAAAACATTATCCAGTGTTTTGGTATCAATTATGACATCCAATTGCTTTATTCTAAGATTCAGACGTTTAGATATTTGATCCAAAAACGGAATTTTTAAATGCAAACCAGCATGACTTACTTTTAAAAATTTACCCAGCCTTTCTATCACAGCAGCAGATTCTTGTTTTACGGTATAAAATGAAGCAAATAATGTAATAAGTCCAAAAAAGACCAGAATTCCTAAATATAGCATAACCTTAAATTTAATATTGGTGATATACAAACTTACACGTTTACATTGTCATTCTTCTACTTCTTACATAATTTTTCGATAAAGTTCCGAAACTCGGTTATCCATCCTAAAGATAGCCCAACACTACATTTTACTGTGCTAGCCAAGGCTGTGTTCTTTGCAATCTTGGCATAAGCCCACGCGATGTCCTTGCAAAAGCTCACTTGCAAAACGAAGCCGCTGCTATTAAAATAGCTATCAAGGTTAATTGGCGTTTAATATTTACTCTGGTTGGATAATGACATAATGGATAAATTGAAATTCGGTTTTAATGCGTGTACGGATGCGGGCAATTGCTTCGGTAATATCCTCTGTATCAAGATCATCCTAAAAATCAATGATAAGCATCAATATAACGTCTTCAGGAGACTTGCAGTCATTGTTAACTCATCCTATGACGCGATTATCGGAAAAACACTAGAAGGTATCATAACCAGCTGGAACGACGCTGCGACGAATCTTTTTGGCTATTCAACCGCGGAAATGATTGGTCAGTCCATCCTAAAATTAATTCCACGAGATAGGCATTCTGAAGAAGATTATATCCTGGGGCGAATGCGCATGGGACATTCCATCAAGCATTTTGAAACTGTTCGGCAGACAAAATCAGGCAAATTGGTCGATTTGTCGCTGACGATATCCCCCATAAAAAACGATCTCGGCGAGATCATTGGTGTATCAAAAATTGCACGGGATATCAGCGAAAAAAAGCAGGAAGAGAAGCGAAAAAATACGTTTATATCCGTAGCAAGCCACGAACTCAAAACACCGCTCACCACAGTCTTGATGAGTGCGCAGATGATGCAACAGCATGCAACTATATTTGGTGAAAAAAGTGCCCAGATAGGAACTAAGATCGAATCCCAAGTAAGAAAAATGATGCTCATGATTGCGGATTTTCTAAGTATAACGGAGGTAGACGAAGGAAAATTGCAACTTCACCAAACCATTTTTCAGCTTGACAAATTAATGCGGGACTGTATTAATGATTTGGAAACGAATCGGCACAGCATTGAACTGCGTTGCGATCCCACCGTTCATATTTTAGCCGACTGGCCCAAAATGGATCAGGTTTTTGCCAACTTACTTAACAATGCCATAAAATACTCTCCCCACGGCGGAACGATTATTATTGGCACGCAGATAATAGGCGAAAAAGTACGTATATATGTTCAGGATGAAGGGATTGGAATCGAGTCCAAACATCAAAAAAATATTTTTAAATCATTCTATCGGGTAGATAACCTAAATACTTCTAACATATCTGGATTTGGCATCGGCCTATATTTGGTCGCAGAAATCCTGCGAAAACATGGTTCACAGATACACGTTCAAAGCGCCAAGGATAAGGGATCTATTTTCTATTTTGATTTTCCGTTCACCTACGCTTCAAACTAAATAAATCTATTGACCTATCCTTTTGCTAAATAATTTAGTTTTCTTATCTTTAGGTGATTAAATTTAGGTATGGTAGGCAATAAAGAAAAAGAGTTGAGTTTGTTCGATTTTCAGTCGCAATTTAGCAGTGATGCTGATTGTTTAGCTTATTTATCGGCTTTGAAATGGCAAGATGGTTACAAATGTAAGAAATGTGGTTACGGGAGTTTTTGCAAGGGAATAAAAGAGCATGACCGTCAGTGCAATCGCTGCCGTTATTTGGAATCTCCTACAGCAGGCACCCTATTCCATAAGGTTAAGTTTCCTTTAGTTAAAGCCTTTTACGCAGTATACTTCATAAGTACAAACAAAAAGGGTATTGCCAGTACCGAGCTTGGCAGGAAGTTAGGGATCAAGCAAAAAGTAGCATGGTTATTCAAACGCAAAGTGATGAAAGCGATGGAGAGCAGCGGTAAATTTCCTTTGCGTGGAGTTGTGGAAGTTGACGAAACATTTGTTGGCGGTCAGGATGAAAATTCCAAAGGACGTAAAAAAGGAAAAAAGAAGCTTGTGGTGGTTGCTATAGAAAAGAAAGGCAACGGAGTTTCGCGCTTTTACGCCAAGGTGATAGACAAAGCCGATGCGATCAACTTAGGTAGCTTCATGAAGCAAAACATAGAGCCACAGGCTAAGGTGACCACCGACAAATGGACAGGTTATAAGCCGATATTGAAAGATTTCGAAAATATGGAGCGTGTCAAATCTGGTAAGAAAGGTGAGAACTTCCCAGAACTACACAGGGTTATCATGACCTTTAAAAGCTGGTTGAGAGGAATGTACCATCACGTTGGAGATCTACAGGAATATATTAATGAATATACCTATCGATTCAACAGAAGTTTTATGAAAGGGAATATTTTTGACAACCTAGTATATCGGATGATCTGCCATAAACCAGAACAATATAATATGATTATTGCTTAAAGGAATAGGTCAATAAATCTATAATCCTACTAGGTCTACATTCCAGCAGATCTACAGTATTAATATACCGACTAGAGCAGCCCGACCTCACTTTGTCTAATAACTAACTCTTTCTGGGCAAATTGTAATTCAAGTTTTTTCTTGAATTGTTTCCAGTAGGCATGGTCGATTTCAGCAACCATGATTTCATAAACCACATTCTCGTCTTTAATTGGCTGTTTTTTAGGATCGATCCATATACCAATGGCAGGGGCACGCGTATAAGCTGTTATCCCGCCAAAGTCTTTAATGAGCTGCTTACTAATATCCTGAAATAGTTGAGCGGAGAAGGGTGTTCCCGACGCATCGTAGAGTGGAAGAAAAAGTTCAATTTTTTTGATGGGCTGACTGTTACTTTTTGCTTTTTCTATTGCCTTACATGCATCTTTAGCACTTAGAATTTTCAAAGGCTGGAAATTTTTGCCTTCCTGTTTATTATAATTTATGAAGAACTGTTGCAGTTCATCGAGCACGGTTTCAGGCAATTGGGCGACACGATGAATGTGACCAAAGACGGCTGAAGCCTCTGGCACAACCAAAAACCGGTCATTTTCTACAGTGTCGCCATCTTTATTTTGCTGTATCGCCTTTATTGCACCAATTATTCTGCATTTCAATATACAGCCAGGAAACGTCCCTTGTTCCGAAATAACGATAATATCCAAAGGGTCACCATCCTCTCCTACCGTGCCCGGGATAAAACCGAAATCATAGGGAAAAACTGAGCCCAAAGGAAGGTATTTTGCTAGAACAAATCCGCCACATTTTGGCTCATAGTTGTATTTAGCATTTGAATTTTTGTGTGTTTCAACCGTGCAGAATATGTATTTCATCGTCATTTCTAAAATGGGTTTCGGCTCAATATCGACTTATTAAAACTAATGAGTTTTATAGTGAACAGTAGCATCTACAATTTCGTTTACGATTTTATAACAAATTTAAAGCGTCTAGGTCTTTACACCTTTTGCCTTTTTGATAGATTGCTCTATCCTTCCCAAACGCTTTCTCCAGGCCATGACTTGCAGTTCTTGATATCTTGGAAGGCCATCCTCCTGCATTAATCCCAGTACTTTGGCCAAACGCTGACTTAAGTCCGCTGACCCACCGTTCAGCTTCTTCCATTTGCGCTGATCTTTCAACAGATCATTTTCATAGGCAGCGAGCGCCTTCTTTATGGTACTTAGCTCTTTCTTGTACATTTTCTGCCTATGATATACAATCATGAGCCGATTATATGCAGCGGTATACAGCTTATCCTGTGCGATAACTGTATGATAGTTTTTGACAGCATCCTCCAATTTGCCTTCGGATTCTAACAATTTAGCCTGTTTCATTAATTCGTTGATAGACAGACGTGCTGTGGATCTTTGATCAGCCATTTCAATACGATTGTTCGAGACCATAAAACGCGGGTATGAGCCCGGATCATAAAGCGATTGCCTTTCCTAGGGAATCTCGATAGAAGGACAAGATTCAGCAAATTATAGTTTGTCTACTGATTACATCCTCCATAGAACCTTTTCACTCCGCAACTATTCCAGCGTTGCTAGCTGGAATTCTTCAGTACGATGTTAGCATTTTAAACGAATACACAATTGGTTAAAACTAATTCCTGTATAGTTCGGTTTACTTTCTAAAATCTCAAACTTAATCATTTTAAAACTAAGTCATTATGAGCACTATTCTGATAAAAGATATCATTCAGCAATTAAAGGATGTGGAGCGCGCCGATCTATGGATCGATGAAAATTTTGAAAAAAAATTAGCTACGGTGAGCGAATCATCTGTTTATGAGCGTCCTATCCCAGAAATGCACAGTGTAGCGGAACTGATGTCGCATCTCATTGAATGGCGTAAGCAGGTTCTAAGCCGTTTGAAGGGAAATCCACGGGGACTCGAAATGAACGAAGCTAGGAATTGGCGAACGAATGACGAACTGAAGACAACAGGCTGGAAAAAGCTGTTGGAAGATTTCTGGGATAGTCAGCGACACGTTATTCACTTTCTCAACGGCAAAGACGATTCCTTCCTCGAACAACCCTATAAACATGCGAATCCTGATTTCCCGCATAACCTCAAATACCTCCTGACAGGCCTTATCCATCACTATTTTTACCACCTGGGTCAACTGGGTATCACTATTAAATTTTTGAAGCTAAAAAACACGTGAATGTAATATGAGATAGTTGCGTTGGTCATTTTTTTGAAACGATACTGTTTTGACCACTGTTTATCTAGAAATCAAAACTCATAAGATCATGAAAAGAATATTTTTGACCTTAGCAATTGCATTTTCTATTGTTGCTGTCCAAAGTTGCGGCAATGCAAATAACGACAGCAAAAAAACAGCAGACAGTATCAACGAAACAAAAGCACCAGAAAACATAGACGATAATAATACGGCAACGACGCCTGTTGCTGTCAGTGAAGACGATGCAAAATTCGTTACTGAAGCAGCGAACGGTGGCATGGCTGAGGTAGAACTTGGAAAACTGGCAAAGGAAAAAGGCCAGCATCTTGATGTAAAAGCCTTCGGCGAAATGATGGTTAAAGATCATTCCAAAGCAAATGATGAACTTGCAACACTTGCACAAGCAAAAAATATCACGCTACCAGCCACCTTGGGTACAGATGAGCAAAATTTGAAGGATGAATTGTCCAAAAAATCGCCCGGAGACTTCGATAAATCGTATATCGAAGATATGGTTAAAGACCATGAAAAGGATATCAAGCTGTTTGAGGACGCTAGTAAAAATCTTAAAGATACCGAGCTGAAAGCGTTTGTAGATAAAACTCTACCAACACTTAGAAACCACTTAGATCATGCTAAAAGTGTAAAAGATAAGTTGAAATAATAGCAAAACACAGGGGCTGGTATAGGATATTGGTCCCTGTCTTTTTTAATTACACCTCAACTGCCCCAGCGATACGAAATCCTCTCCTCGGGTATTATCGCGCTCCGATCTTCTTTTAACGAACTGTCTGCTTGCGTTTCTGACGCAATCGCCCCTATATTTGTCGTATTTCCACAGGATCTTCCTGGGAAATCGTAATGATATTTGTCATGTACATTTTAAATAAATTCGTTATGAACACACGTATCACAACCAATACTATTTTTAAATCATTACTTTATATCATTATGATGATTACTGTTATGCAATCTTATGCCCAAATTAAACCCTCGGCTCAAGGTTTAGTACACCTCAAGGACAGCAAGGTATATTATGAAGTTTATGGTACTGGAAAACCGATTGTATTATTACACGGCGCTTTTATGACCATCAGCACAAACTGGAGTCAGCTCATACCCGAACTGTCAAAAAACAGGAAAGTCATCGCCATTGAGTTGCAGGGCCATGGCCATTCACCCTATTCTGATAGAAAATTTGACCACGCCATACTTGCAGCTGATGTTGCCAAAGTGATGGATTATCTGAAAATTGAACATGCTGCAGTGCTTGGCTACAGCTTTGGAGGGGCAGTAGCCTACCAATTTGCCATTCAGTATCCGAAGCGCTTAGATGAATTAGTCATTATTTCTGCTACCTATAAAAGTAAGGGATGGATGCCGGAAATTAACAAAGCCTTCCAGAAAATGAAACCAGCACTATTTGAAAATAGTCCGATGCAGCAAGCCTATGAAGCCGTTGCTCCCGACAAAACAAAGTGGACAAAATTTTTAGAACAGATGATCTCTTTGGCACAGCAACCATTTGATCTGGGAGACGCAAATATTGCCAAAATATCTTCACCTGTACTCTTGATTGCTGGAGACAACGACGGTCTAGACGAGATCGAGCTGGTAAAAACATATCAATTATTGGGCGGTGCAGTAGTTGGTGACTTTGGACAAATGCCGAAATCCCAATTAGCTATTATCCCAGGACAAAGCCACGTCAGCCTGATAGGCCAAACTGGTAGCATTTTAGGTTATCTGAATAGTTTTTTAAAATAATCCACACAGCATACACTGTACTTATTGTTTGTCAAACTGTGCCGTCTTACCAATAACATCTGCTAAGGAAACACGAAAATTAAGATAAACAGGCTTTTCATCTGCTCCTGAATATAAGCCCTGAAATCATTTGATTGGCTAATGAATAGCGAATCAAATGATTTTCTCTATATTTAATCACCGTCATGCGACGAACATAATCGTTGACAGTTAGAAGGATAAAAAATGGTTAAACTACCTCAATCTTATTACACTAATACAAATACCATATTCCTGGCGGAAGATCTGTTAGGAAAAGTTCTCTATACGCAAAAAGATGGCCTGGTAACAGCGGGTAGAATTGTCGAGACCGAAGCTTACTTTGGCATTATGGATAAAGCATCCCATGCATTTAACGGAAAGAGAACATCGAGAACCGAGCCGATGTACAAGGAAGGTGGCGTCGCCTATGTATACCTCTGTTATGGTATTCACCATCTGTTGAATATTGTGACTTCTGGAGCAGACGATCCCCAATGCGTTCTAATTAGAGGGATTGAACCGTTGGTTGGCATTGACGTAATGGCATTGCGGAGACCTGTGCGGCCCGAAAAACCCTCTTTCTCCAACGGACCGGGATCTACGGCTAAAGCTTTGGGAATTGACGCCTCATTTAATGGCGTATTATTGACCGGTGATAGCATATGGATTGAAGATCAGGGAATAAAATACAGTTCAGCACAAATCGGAAAAGCAGCACGAATCGGTATCGCTTATGCTCAGGAGCAAGCAGTCCTACCCCTGCGTTTTTTTGTAAAGGACAGTAGATACGCCAGGAACGGATAACATAACAATGCGGTTTATTACTGAACTTTTGGGTCAGCCTGCTGTTTTTTGATTATTTTCCGGAACAAGATAAATTCTAAGATGGTGCTGGCTAGATAAATAACGGAGAACAGAAGCAGCATTTTTAACGGGTCAAGAACCATATGATATTTATAAAATCCAACCAAAATATAAATGATCAGTAAGATCAGGCAAACAGCCGGTATTCCCGAAAATGTCAAAAACGATAATCCTTTATTACGGCGAATTTTTTCGATATGATTTAGAAAAAATAGTAAGGAACATAAAATCACCGCGAAAAGATAAATTGTTGAAAAACCCAAATTGACAATAATATCCAGAATAACGATGATTGTCTCGAGAAATCCCGTAGCAGCCGTATCCGTCTCTGCGATAACAAGTCGGTACAGTACAAATAGCGCGACACTTATCAATACATTAACCAACCAAAATCTGAATATAATTTTTCCCATATTACTTCGTATTTTACAATTGCTGTTGCTGATTTCTTGGTTTTATGAATAATATAACCGAGATAACGTTTTGTTTATGCATTGACAACTCCTTCAAGTAAGCTTACAAAGATATCAAGTTATTTCCTGGGACTGATACACGAATATAAAGTCAATTTCGGCGAATAGTAATTATTATGCCATCCAATAAGCCTAACAGCAGACAAAACGGCGCCAAAATCCACCCTGCTTATTTTTAACTTTTAATTAACCACCTGCTGAAATTCAGGGCTTAAAAAGAGCCCATTTTTGGAGGCTGTACAGATCAAGCACAGATGAAGCACATGCTAAGCACAGATAAAGCACGGATATAGCACTGTTCGGGTACAAGAGGTGAGTCGCTTACATTCGAGGTCAATAGAGTTAATTTCACAAGCCTTTCCGGCAAATCGTATTTGCAACTAAATTGGTATATTGCGCTGCAATATGGTGTAAATTTTAAATTATCCGAATCTATTGACTGAGTACCCTAAAGCAATTAAATTCAAATATCCATGGCGTAAGTACCAATTACGGGTACTTGACGAATTACAGGAGCATCTTAAAGATGGTCATTTACATGTCGTGGCGCCTCCCGGCTCAGGTAAGACGGTCCTGGGGCTTGAAGTTGCTATACGCATCAATAAACCAACGCTAATTCTCGCACCGACACGTGCAATCCGTAACCAATGGATACAACGGTTTTGTGAACTTTTTCTTCAATCGGATACCGTGCCTGACTGGATCTCCAGGGATATCCGAAATCCTAAATTTATCACTGTAGCGACTTATCAGGGAATGCATGCTGCCTGCAGTGATCAAGATCCAAAGGGAGCAGATTCAAACCTTGACTTTATCCTAAAAGGATTGAAATCCCAAAAAATTGGTACAATTGTCGTCGACGAAGCACACCATCTTAAAAATGAGTGGTGGCATACATTAATTAATATCAAGAAAAAGCTGAACCCGACGATCGTTGGCCTAACAGCGACTCCCCCTTACGATGTCTCTCCAACAGAATGGCAGCGCTATATGGACCTCAACGGCCCCATAGATGCGGAAATTTCGGTCCCCGAACTTGTCATTGAAGGTGATCTATGTCCGCATCAGGATTATATCTATTTCACCAATCCCAGCGAAAGGGAAAGACAGTTTATTGCCGATTACAGGGATAGTATGCTTAAGCTATTTAAGGAATTAGGCACGGACGAAATCGTACTTCAGGGGATCCAAAATCATCCGATATGGCTAAACCCGATGGATGATCTCGACTGGGTCTATAATAACTTGAAATATTACTCGGCATGCTTAATTTTTCTCCATGCCAACCAAATCCCAATTCCCGAGCTCCATATGGAAATCATCGGTGGCAAAGATTTTAAAATACCTCACCTGGATTATGAATGGCTCGAAATTCTACTTGAATTTTACCTACATCAGGAAAAAGTGCATTTCAATGCATTTGCAGAACATCGAAGCGCGCTGGAAAATAAATTACAACGACACGGTGCCATGGAAAGAAAACAGGTAAACTTTTCCCAAAATAGCCGTGTCCGACAATATTTAACATCCAGTATCAGTAAAATGGACGCTATTACCGCGATTGTGGATTTTGAATATGAAAAATTGGGGAAAGACCTGCGGCTGGTCGTCCTCTCGGATTTCATCCGAAAAGAATTCTATGTAAACACCGACCACAATACGCTTGAATTGAACAAAATAGGTGTCATCCCTATTTTCGAAAAATTAAGACGGGAAAATAAGAATAATAAGAAAATCGCTGTGCTTACAGGATCCATGATCATTATTCCGGCCAGTGCTTACTCAGCATTTCAAACTACTGCTGCTAGATATGGTATATTTGACAGCTCTACGAGCCCTGTTCCTTTTGATGCAAATTACCTTTTAATAAACCAGACGGTGGGTCTTAAACACGATATTGTTCACATTGTCACACAGCTATTCCAGGTTGGAGAAATTGAAGTCCTACTGGGGACCAAATCATTGCTAGGTGAAGGCTGGGATACTCCGGCAATCAATGCGTTGATTTTAGCGAGTTTTGTCGGCTCATTTGTACTTTCCAATCAGATGCGCGGTCGGGCTATTAGAGCGCAACAGGGCAATAAGGATAAAACGGCAAATATCTGGCATTTGGTATGTGCTGACTCTACCTCGGCAACGGGTGGTGATGACCTTAAATTACTAAAACGACGGTTCAAAAGTTTTGTCGGCGTCTCGCTGCGACAAGAACCTGAAATTGAAAATGGTATAGGCCGTTTTGATCTACCTGAAAACATAAACAACGTTGGGGAAATTTCACGGAAAAATGCGGAAATGCTACTATTTGCCGCCAATCGGGTAAACCTCAGGCAGCGGTGGAATGATGCGCTTACCAAAGGAGTGAATCTCGTCGAGGAGATCAAGATACCTTTTGCGGAAGAACAAGATTATCAACGGGTAAAATCGTTGTATCTCAACAAAACAATTAGAAATGTACTGGCGACAGTGGGCGCTGCCTGGCTAAGTTTTGGACTTGACAACGTTCAAGGATTTTTTAGGGCATTAAAAAATATGCAAAGCCTAAAAGATTTTTATATTTACATCGCCAGCTTGAGTGCAGTAGGAATGCTGCTTTTCGGAAGAAATACGATCAAGTCACTCAGACTATATTTGAAATATCGCGATATTTCCAAAGATCTGAACCAAGTGAGTTCTGCGCTCTTAAATAGCTTGTTAAAAGCACATATCATACGGGCTGATCAAAACGAAGTGCGCGTGGAAACGCAAGTTGACCGCTCCGGTGCCGTTTATTGCCATTTAGAAGGGGGTACAACATTCGACAAATCCATATTTATCAATGCATTACAAGAGATTATTGCACCGATCAATAATCCGCGTTATGTGATTGTCAGGAAGAATAAATTTGCTTTTTTTGTCAAGCAGGAAGATTATCATGCTGTTCCGGAACTGCTGGCACGCAAAAAAGAATTCGCCGAATATTTTAGCAATCAGTGGGAAGCACATGTAGGGAATTGTGAATTAATTTTTACCCGAACAATTGCTGGTAGAAAATTGATCTTAAAAGCGCGGGTGAAATCATTGGCTGCGCAGCTGGATGAAAAAGTACTGCAGGTAAGCAAGTGGCGGTGAAGAAATAAGTTAAAAAAGAATTTCTCCCATTGTGCAGCCAGCCACTACCGCGGACTTTCAACTGTTTAAAGAAAGTTGAATGAACGCTGTCTAACTAATCGATCAACGCTACAATTGCTGGATCTTCGGGATCTGTTTTTGGAGGAAAATGCTTGATAAGCCTGCCGTTTTCATCGATCAGATATTTCTGAAAATTCCACAGGACAGCAGAACTTTCTACGCCGTTCAAGCTTCTATTTGTTAACCACTGATAAATAGGCGCTTGCCGCTTTCCTTTAACATCAATCTTTGCTGCCATCGGAAAAGTTACGCCGTAATTCCGTTGACAAAAAGCAGCTATTTCGGCATCTTTACCAGGTTCTTGGTCTAAAAAATCATTTGATGGAAAACCTACAATGACCAACTTATCACTAAATCTTTTATACAAGCGTTCGAGTCCCTCGTACTGTGGTGTAAATCCACATTTAGAAGCGGTGTTTACAACAAGTATCTTTTTACCTTTAAACTGCGCAAAATCGATGGACGAGCCATCCAACCCCTTCACTTTAAAATCATATAGCGTAGCTGACTTCAAGGCCATATCTACTTTAACATTACCATTGGTGAATAAATAATAGGCTACACCTGCGGCGACTACCGCCACGATGAATAAAATTATAAAGAGCATTTTTTTTATTTTTTTTTGAAACATGACAATCTATAGCTACACGAAACCACCCCAACATCGTCTGAATTTAGGTAGATGAATACCCTTGGACCTAGGACCAAGGATGGTACATGACAACCTTGCCGACCAACGCTGTACAAGACAAAACGTATGCTGCGAAGTTTTATAAACGGTAAGCGCAACGTTCATCATAGATTAAAGTTACTAAAGAAAGTCTGAATTGAAAATGAAAAGTGCTTTTCTGATCGGATAATAAAACGCTATAAAAAACCGAATCTTCATAACGAAGATTCGGCCGCACTATTAAACTATATAAACCAATTGTGTTCGTTAAAAGTTGACTTATTGTGGGGAGGTTGGTCTATTTGGGTTCAGCGGTATCTGTCCCTTTAGCATCTTTCCACCGTCCATTGTGATCCGGAGATAGTAATCCGAAGAACAAGCAGTCCCATCTTCATCCATGGATTTAATCCCCAGCCCAACCGGAACATCCTGTTGGGTTGCAGCAGTCTTCGCGATCTGATTGGATTCGTTGTACTCATCAAACATAGACACATACATACTCTTGACACCGAGCGAAGTCAGATTATAGAATTGTCGCCACATAAAATCACCATGTTTTCTTTGCCCCTCCTGCAGTGAGCCCGGCAATACACAGGGCTGATAGTCTATATTATTTAAATTACAAAACTGTAGATCAGCATTTTGGATATGCTGTGCATAATGATCCACGTCTGCAATGGTTCCGATACGTCCTACCATCCAAGGCGACAACATATCAAATGCTTTGTAAACGTCGATGTAGCCCTGCCTCGAATCTCCCCCTGCTTGTGCCAGCCTCCAATGTGTTGGCGTGCCGCCCATGACATAACAGCCTTGGTCGCGAAACCACTGGATCACATCCAGACAGACGGTCGCCGACCAGGGGTGGTTGTTGTCATTAAAACCAAATCCCCAAATACCGACCACAGGCTTGCCGTTCTGTTTGGCATAGGCTGGAGACTGGGTATATTGTTTCATTAGATTTAGCCAATCATTTTTTATCTCAGCCTGCATATTAACCCAGGCCGACACATCATACATGATATAAAATTTGACACCGTGTTGCTCGGCGGCAGTTTTAACTTTAGCCGTAATGGCGTTACGAATGGGACCTTCTATCCCTGTGGGATTAAATCGCTGCAATGCCGCCGTGTGGATACCATAATCTTTCATCCATTTAACCTGGACATTGACTGTCTGATCGTCAAATGAAGAAAACAAAGACGCAGGTGAACCATTGCCCAACGCCGGTAAATTGCTGTTGTATTTTTTTTGGTATTCACTGTTGTCGGGCCAAGAAGGAATATGGGAATTACCCTGGGACGGCGTCTGTTGCCAGGCCTCAGTCCAGTGCCACCAATGTGTTCCCATGGGAGAATTGTCGCCAGCGCAGGAAAACCAGCCCTGGTATCCCACAGTAATCTGGCCAACAACATCGCCTGTCGCGGAAACTGCATTATTGCCATTTGCCTTTTTGGCCTCCTCTTTCGGGAGCGGTTGTTCCATCATCTTTTCGCTCTTCGAACAGGACGCCAGCAAAGTTGCCAACAAGAAGACCATACATAATTTTGTTTGCTTTTTAATACTCATAATCAAGAGATTTTTTTTATAAATGGTTGAAACTGGTTTATACATATTGGTTTATTTCAATGCTGGTGCCCATACTGCTCCGCTGTTTTGAAAGGCCAAAAATTTATTGGGCTTATTCTCGAAATCAAAGTTATGAGGTACCATTAATGAACTATTAACAAGAAATTAATAGCTTCTATAAATCGGTATGAAACAAAAAATTATTTATAAATATATTGGTGGGCCTAAAGCAATTTTGCCGTATATTGAAAAGAAATATTACAGCAATTTATCTATAAGGAAGTATTGATCTAAGCGATCTGATGGGGTTTTCTTTCGAAAAAAGAAAACAATACGATCTAAATGCTGTATATTAAAGGAGCTCAATGGTCGGTTTTTTTGACTACAACTATTTATTCTTTAACAGAAGACCAAAAGTTCATTTGAGTAGTCGTTTTTTAACTCGAATAAATTAAACTAATATAAACACCAATCCGATTTTCTATGAAAATTACGTTAACATTAACCCTTATCATGTTTGTACAAGTCCTGTTTGGACAGAAGTCTTTAACGCCTCAATGGCAATCGGACACTACCCTAAGATCTCCAGAGTCCGTTTGGGTAGATGCCAAGAACAAAGTACTCTATGTTTCAAATACGATCGCCTTCGAACCTAATACTACAGCATTCATCAGTAAACTGGATATGGACGGAAAATTTATCAAAAGAGATTGGGTTACAGGACTCAATGCTGTTTTGGGTATAGGAATCCACAAAAACCGGCTCTATGCGGCTGAAGCATTCTCTAAATCCATTGCCGTCATCGATACGGATAAAGCAAGCATCGTCAAAAGAATTACCATTGATGGCGCTGAGCTACTCAACGACATTACCGTTGACTCAAAGGGTATCGTTTATGTAAGTGATACGCGACTTGGAAAAGTCTATCGCATTGAAAACGACTCTCCTATGCTTTATGCAGAAAACCTAAAAGGTGCAAATGGGTTGCTGGCTGTCGGCAAAGACTTGTATGTGCTATCGGATGGCGCGCTTGTTAAGATAGATCAGGATAAAAAAACTACCGTAATATCGAAAGGTATGGAAGGCGGATTGGACGGTGTCGTACAAATTAAACCCAACGAATTTGTAGTTTCTGGCTGGCAAGGACTGATCTACCATGTCAAACCTGACGGCTTCAATGCTGTATTACTTAACACACGTGACAAAAAGATAAACGCTGCCGATATCGGATACGACAAATCTTCAGGTATGCTGTATGTGCCTACCGTTAGGAGTAACAGCGTTCAGGCTTACAAATTGGACTAGATGATTTAATGGATATACAGGCAGATGAAGCTTTCCACGTTTACCCCTTATACCAAGTCATTTAGAAAGGCTTTTTTGATTATTCCTTTTTTCGTTGTGATCGATGTATTTTGCGAGATTGTACAACCCCGTCTGATGTCTATCATTGTCGACAACGGAATCTTGCATAAAGATATCAACTACATTTTGAAAATTGGATTGGCCATGATCGGATTAGCCATCGTTGCTATCGTTGCCAATTTATGCAACATCTATTACTCTGCACACGCGTCGGTGGGTTTTGCGACGAATCTCCGGACGGCCTTGTTTCGAAAAATACAATCCTTTGCTTTTGCGGATACCGATTATTTCAATTCGGCCTCGCTTACAACACGGCTCACCAACGACACCAATATGATGCAGCAAGTCATGATGATGTGCTTGCGTATGCTTCTAAGAGCACCCCTTATGATGGTTTTTGCCATTATCTTTGCAGTTTCTATTAATAAGGATCTGTCCATCGTGATGGCCATTGCATTACCTATATTGGCCTTAAGTATTTTTATTTTATTACGCAAAGGACTCCCCTTTTTTATCAAGATGCAGCAGGCAGTTGACCGTGTCAATAGTGTTGTGCAGGAAAATCTACTCAATGTGCGGGTAGTAAAAGCTTTTGTACGACAGGATTTTGAGAAAAAGAAATTCGACAAATTGAATTTCGATCTGATGGATGTTGCCACCAAAGCTTCGAGCATCGTTGTCCTTATCATGCCTGTCATGCAATTGGTGATGGGTTTGTCGCTTGTTGCCGTGACCTGGTTTGGCGGACAGAAAGTAATGACCGGAACGCTTGCGCTGGGTGGATTGATGTCATTTCTAAGTTATATCACGCAAATCCTTATTTCTTTGATGCTGCTTTCATTGACTTTCATGATGATTTCAAGGGCAATCGCTTCTGGCGATAGAATTGAAGAAGTTTTAGAGAAACAACCCTCCTTAACGGATACTGCGGAAGGCCTCCAAAATAGATACGCCATCACAGCGGGACGGATCGCATTTAAGCAAGTCACTTTCCGTTATAACTTACAAAGTGAAAAACCCAACCTTGACAATATTAGCTTCGAAGTAAAGCCTGCGACTACCCTTGCAATCATAGGTGGCACAGGTTCGGGAAAGAGCACTTTGGTACAATTAATTCCACGACTATATGATGTGTCTGAAGATGCCGTTTTAGTAGATGGCGTCGATGTCAGAAATTACCAACTACAGGAACTGCGCAGCCAGATTGCGATTGTGTTGCAGCAGAACCAACTTTTTTCAGGAACTATTTTAGAAAATCTCAAATGGGGAAATGAGCAGGCAACAGAAGAGGATATTTATGCCGCAGCTAGGATTGCCTGTGCAGACGATTTTATACGCTCCTTCCCCGCCGGATATCAGACGCTACTGGGACAAGGGGGCGTCAATGTTTCGGGAGGACAAAAACAACGCATATGTATTGCCAGGGCTTTATTGAAGAAACCTAAAATCTTGATTATGGACGACAGCACAAGTGCTGTGGACATCGACACCGACCGAAAAATACTTGAAGGTTTAAAAAATTATCTGCAGGATACCACACAATTGATTATTGCACAGCGCATTTCAAGCGTCATGCACGCCGACCAGATATTGGTCATGGAAGAAGGCCGCATTGTCGGCTCCGGATCACACGAGGTACTTCTGCAAACAAATACCATCTATCAGGAAATTTATCAGTCCCAACACCTGCAAAAAGAAGAAGCCTAATGAGTACCTCAAACAAATCTATCCCCGTGAGTTTACCCGGTCCCGGAAGTTCAAGACGCATTAAAAATGAAAAGCCTCAACAGGGATTTAGGGCTCTATGGCGATTGATGCGCTACCTGTCTTCGCAGCGGCTGATGCTCCTGCTGATTTTAATTTCACTTTTGCTGGGAACTGCGGGAACACTAGCGGGCAACTACCTTTTACGGCCTGCAATCAACAATTATGTACTTAAAAAAGATATTGTTGGTCTAGGACATATCGCCCTCGTCATGATCGGAATTTATATCGCTACAGGAATTTTCAACATGTTGCAATACCGGCTGACCATAAAAGTTGCGCAGAAAACGATTTCCAACCTCCGAAATGAGCTGTTCGACCGCATGCAGTACCTACCTTTGCAGTTTTATGATACCCATCAACATGGTGATCTGATGAGTCGCTTCACCAATGACATGGATACCGTAAGCGACGCCCTAAATAATAGCATTACACAACTTTTAATCAGCTCAATTACCTTGCTGGGAACACTCGCGCTCATGGTATATATCAGCCCTATCCTATCTATTATTGCATTGATCATGATCCCCCTGATGTATATCTGGCGAAACTGATCATCAACAAAAGCAAGCGTTTTTTTGCCGCCAACCAAGCTGCACTCGGCAATGCCAATGGCTATGTAGAGGAAATGATCAGCGGACAAAAAGTGGTGAAGGTCTTCGGGCACGAAAACGCCGCCATCGAACAATTTGAACAGCTTAATCAAGTGCTCCGGGAAAAAGCAACAAAGGCACAGTTTTATTCTGGCATGATGATGCCTTTGATGGCGAATATGAGCACCATTAACTACGCGCTGACTACCATCGCAGGTGGTATTCTAGTGATCACACGTGGATTCGATTTAGGGGGATTAACTGCATTTTTACAGTATGCACGGCAATTTGGACGGCCTGTCAATGAGATTTCTAGCCAATACAATAGCCTACAGGCAGCGTTGGCGGGCGCAGAACGTATTTTTGCCGTTATTGACACGGCTCCTGAAAGTGAAACCGTCGATCCGCAGCCAATGCCGGCACCGGTGCAGGGCCAAGTGACACTATCGCATGTAAATTTTGGTTATGTACCGGAAAAACAGGTTTTATTTGATATCGACATCGACGTAAAACCAGGTCAAAAGATCGCTTTTGTGGGTGAAACTGGTGCTGGCAAGTCGACAATTATCAATTTGCTGCCTCGCTTCTACCCTTTGCTATCCGGGGATATTCTGTTAGATAAGACATCGATTTTTAAGCTGGACCGCAATGAACTGCGTAAAAAACTATCTATTGTATTTCAGGACACCCATTTGTTTACCGATACGGTTATGGAAAACATCCGGTATGGCCGGCTCAGCGCAACAGATGATGAAGTGATAGCGGCAGCGAAGCTTGCCGCAGCGGATAGCTTTATCATGCAATTGCCACAAGGGTATAAAACCGAATTGACCAATGATGGAGCCAATCTGAGTCAGGGACAACGGCAGTTAATTAACATCGCCCGGGCAACTATTGCCAATACGCCAATCTTAATATTGGATGAAGCGACCAGCTCGATCGATACACGAACTGAAATCGCTATTCAGGAAGGTATTGACCGGTTAATGCAAAACAAAACAAGCTTCGTCATTGCCCATAGACTCTCGACCATCAAGAATGCCGACGTCATCTGTCTGATCGAAAAAGGGAGAATCGCCGAGTTCGGTTCACATACAGAATTGCTAAAGCAAAAAGGTAAATACTATCGTTTGTATATGGGACAGTTTGACTGATCATCCCGAAGCTTTAACACCCTGCTTATTTCGTGAATACTGTATTTATTTCGTGGCAGAGGATCTTTTTTGAAAAGTACCGCGGCTTGCAAAATACGAGATCATCGATTTTCTGAAAGATGGCTACAACATTCTGACATTTGGATACATCTGCCGTCAACTTTACACAGAACTTTGTCTCAAGAAAAAAAAGATTATGAAAGAATTTATAACTGGAGCTTCGGGCTTCATAGGTTCAGCAGTTGTTCAAGAAATGATCGATGCGGGGCATCAAGTATCTGGTTTAGCACGCTCAGAAAAATCAGCAGAAATAATCACCAATTTAGGTGCTCAGGTAATCCGTGGCGATCTTCAACACTTGGATATATTAAAACAAGCCGCTTCAAACGCCGAGGCCGTCATCCATACGGGATTTTCCCACGATCTAATGTTTGCAAATGAATATGCAAAAGCTGCCGAAATTGATATCAATGCGATCAATGCCATGGGCGAAGAGCTGCTTGGTACACAAAAACCGCTTGTCGTTACAGCTGGAACTTTGGGTCTACCCCTTATCAATGGGTTCGTCACCGAAGAAAGTACCCTCCTAAATTCACCAAGAGGTTCAGAACCTGCGGCAATGTCCCTGGCAGCAAAAGGTGTCCATGCTTCAGTGATTCGCTTACCACCCTCTGTTCATGGCAGCAGTGATCTTGGCTTTATGGCAGGCTTCACATCAAGCCTGATCCAATTTGCGCGCAATCATGGTGTTTCGGCATATCCCTTAGATGGAAACAATCGTTGGCCAGCGGTTCATCGCTTGGACGCCGCAAAAGTTTTTTGCCAGGCGGCCGAGAAGGCCGAAATTGGTGCATTGTACAACGCTATTGGTGAAACCGGCATTAAAATCAGCGCAATTGCTGAACTGATCGGCACGAAATTAAATCTGCCTGTTACTTCATTACATGGTGAAGATATGGTTAAACATTTCCAATGGCTGAGCCATTTCATCACCTTCGATAGCCCGGCGACAAGTTTTGAGACACAGCAGCAATTAAATTGGTCGCCTAAGCAGATCGGTTTATTGGACGATGTTCAGCAAAATTATTTATAAATTTGTTATATGCCACAAAGTCGAACACAGCGTATAAAAACGATCAGTGAATTTCATCAATTAAGAGGTTTGCCACAGCCAGAGCATCCATTGCTTAGTGTTGTGGACTATTCAAAGATGAAACGTTCTCCTTTGGATGATGCTTCGGCCTTATTGTTTGATTTTTATGTCATTTCCAATAAAAGAGGCATCACAGGCAAAATGCGCTATGGGCAGCAGCTCTTTGATTTTGACAATGGTGTGCTCGGCTTTATGTCGCCCAATCAATTGCTGAAACTGGAAGAAAATGACGCTGCTGCCAACGTCAACCGAAGCGGGTGGATGTTGCTTATTCATCCGGACTTTTTATGGAATACCACATTAGCGAAAACTATTAAAGAGCATGAATTCTTCGATTATTCGGCAAATGAAGCTTTATTTCTTTCAGACAGTGAAGAGAAAACACTAAATGATATTATTGAAAATATCCAACGGGAATATCGAGCAAATATGGACAAATTCAGCAAGAACATCATTGTATCAAACCTTGAAACATTACTGAATTATTCGGAGCGTTTTTACAACCGACAATTCCTAACGCGCGAGAAAGCCAATCATCAGGTTTTAAATCGCTTGGAAGAACTGCTGAATGCTTATTTTTCGACAGAGAGCCTGATCGCACAGGGGCTTTCATCCGTTCAATATATTGCAGATAGCTTAAATATTTCCTCTAAGTATCTGAGCAGTTTGCTTAAGGTACTGACGGGACAAAGCACCCAACAGCATATTCACGAAAAACTAATTGAAAAAGCAAAGGAGAAATTGTCAACAACGGCACTTTCTGTTAGCCAGATCGCTTATGAATTAGGCTTTGAACATTCACAGTCATTCAGCAAATTGTTTAAAACAAAAACCAAACTATCGCCCCTGGAATTTCGAGCGGGCTTTCACTAAGTTAGTGAAAGCTAACCGTGACCATTGAATTCAGTAAAACGGTCCATCTGGGCATGGACATTATAATTTTAGGGGCGGAGATCAAAAAATAAACAGCAGACCAAGCAATAGCTATTATCCGGTCTGCTGTTTGAATCAACAAAGATTATTTTTCTTTTTGATCTTTAATTGTATCTTTAATCGCCTTAGTTTCTTCGGCGGTCTTTTCACTTATTTGATCTTTATACTTATCAAATTCATTTGAGACCTTATCGGCCACATGACCTGCTGTTTCGCTAATCGAGGATGACACATGATCATACTCTTCTTTCACTTTATCGGCTACTTCTTCGTATGTGTGTTTTGCCTGTTCTTTGAGGTCCCTTGTTTTTTCCTTGATTTTTTTCCGCGTTTTTTTTCCACTATTCGGTGCCACTAATAGACCGACCAATGTACCTACTGCTGCTCCCGCCACCATTGCGAGAAGTAATCCCGTTGAATTATTTTTTCCATTGCACATCTTTAAATTCTTTAGACAATCGTAATTAAGCATATATTTCAAAATGATTATGTTGTTAAACTTCTACAAGAGCAAACAATAAAAGCAAAACATTAGTTTGTCATATTTTAAATAATGTACAACAGACTAGATTGCGGCACCATATGAATCGAAAGGCGCTAAAGATGAGCGTTCAGAAATGGTCTGGATCAAATAGCTCTACTACACTCGACTTTTCAGTTCTGACCCCAATCCAGTGTTGATTTTCTTTTGTTTAAAGTATTGAAAAATGACTGCAATAATAAAAAGCACAAAAAGGACAAGAAGGGTCTGTCCAATAATTGGATCATTTATATCCTTTGCCAAGGGATGTCCGACCGGAACTCTGGTAAAGGTCTCATTAACAGTAGGCACCAGCGACAAGAAGAAACTAAATGACCATAGAAAATTTTCAAAATACCGAGCCTTCGTACTACTATTCTTCGTTGCGTGCAGCCAATAGGCCACCGTTACAAGAACCAAGATGAAGAGTGAAAAAACATGTCCAGCATTGAAGCCGCCCTGTTTCGAAATCCCTAATGCCGTAAGAGAAGTGATGGCTGTCGCATAAAAATATAGCTTCCCCGATAATACTTTAAGATTGATCTTACCATAGCTGATAAATCCTAATACAGCGCCTAAAAGTGCTGTTACTCCAATAACTGTGTGGAAAACTCCCAAACCTGATAAATTCATTTTTTCTATTTTTAACGTTGATAATTTCAAAAAAATGTTCCTGTAATTTAAGGTCGTTGTCACGCTTTCACGGTACAGTCCATGGAATAACTACCCTTTAATGGAACACTACAAAGTTGCAATAGAATAAGGAAAATGGTTTTTTGATTTCGTTCAAAGATTTGATGTTTTAGTTCAAAAAACAGGACTACAATCTTATTGGAGAAAACTTGGTCCCCTCGATAAAATGGAATACCATATACAAATCACCATTGGTTTTTAGTTGCTTTTAAGCTGTCGACGATAATTTGTTGGCGATATGTGGTATTTGTCACTAAAACTCTTTGTAAATGTTGCGAGGTCGTTAAATCCACAGTTAAAGGCAATTTCGGAAACACGCTGATCGGAAACCAAAAGGAGCTCTGCCGCCTTTTCGAGCTTCTTATTTTTGATGTAGCTGGCAGGTGTATCCTGATATAATTTGGCAAACTCTCTTTTAAATGAAGAAACACTCAGATTATTCTGTTCCGCAAGCTGCTTAATGGTTAATTGGGAAAACAGATTGGCTTCAATAATCTGTTTAAACGAATAGGTATTTGAAGAAAAAAGCTGTGATAATATCACTCGTATGACCGACGCGTTTCGCGTTTGGGACAGGAGCAATATAATTTCTTTTAATTTGAGCACCAGTATATCTTCATTGATCAATGAAGGATTTTCAAAATAGAACAGCAAGCCTTCCACATATTTCTGGATCAGGAAATCATTGTCAATTTTTTCTTTTGATTGGTTTGAAATGATATTTTCAGGTTCAAGCAGCAACGAGGGCAACTCTCTATCGTAAACTTTCTTCAAGGTATCTGGATAAAAAGTGACGATTAACAGCTGACAATCACGCGTTGGATTCACATCGTGGATTCGCTTTCCAGAATTAATACAATTCAGCAATAAGGAATAATGTTTCGCAATAGTTAGCTCTTCGTCATTTGCCTGGTATTGCATCTCCCCTTCCAGCACATAGAGGAAGCAAGCCTGTTCCGCTACTGGAAATTCAAACGTAAATGGTGCCTTCAATGCGATTTTCTGCATCATCGGTCTTCCAAATAGCTCATATTTTTTGTAATCATTTACCATTGTACCGCTCAATTTCTCAAATTTAACGATTGAGTTCCGTATACCTAAAATGACGGTTGTGCAATCGAGTCTTATTTTTTAAAATTCCGTTAAAATAGATTCTTCCAATCGATGTATTTTAAATTCGTTAAACACCTGTTAATATTAGTCTAAATTTACGTCTATTTTAACACCAAGATCTTTGCTGCTTGCCTTTAAAACATGATCTACCCAAATACATAACATAGACTGTTTTCCAGGTTTGTTTTGATCCCAGTCTTCTTTCCAGACAATGTCTATTGTTTTCCCGTGATAGGCTAAGTTTCCGAGGTAAAAATAATCCATTTTGCCAGCAGGTATCAGCGGCTGAACCTGAAAGCTGTTGTGATGGGATGCCTCAAATCCAATGAGATTCTGCTATGATTATGTCTGGATAGGTTGAATGAAAATAATCATTCTGCCCACCAAATTGCTCACCGTCACTTGGTATATACCATTCACCGATATTTGGGTGGGCATAACCGTGAAGCCGTGTAAGCTTCATAATTTGTTCGTACAGGGTCTCTTTGTCCTGCGCAGTGATTTGATTTTTATAATTTCTTAAATAGTTGCTGTATGCTTTATAGACGACTGAGTTTTGAAAAGGCCATCCTCTGCCGTTCCAGGCATAAGCCTGCTCATTATAATAGGGATGTTGTCTTTCGGCCGTGGTCATTCCTTTATGGTTATTGAAACCTTTTTCGGAAGTAAACATCGCCCAAGCTACCTCATACTTTTTATTATCCTCACGCGGTATCATATTGAAATACCACGGGGTGTAACCAACGGATTCCCGCACCCGCGCTTCGTAATCCCGTACACCATAGGCATTGTCTCCGGCTGTCAAGGTATAAAAAAAACCATCATCTGCATTCCAAAGTGTCCTGAGAAATTTCCGCTGTATTTCCTGGCTTCTGAATTTATAGTAATCTGCTTTCGCCTTATTCTTAATCGAAGGATGATGTTGCTCTTCCTGTCTATAGAGATTGTACAATGCGTTGGTATTCCCAAAGGAATAGCTTCCAATGGATGGGCGCACCAGATAAAAATCGGGATAGCCTTTGGTAAAGGCCAATGGAAAGTCTTTCGCCGCAGTCGTATTTGCAGCCTTGTCTGTCGTCCCCCAACCTAAATAAAGATCTCTCCATGTACTATCGGTATAAATAGCATAGGGCCCTTTACTCTCAATCAAGCCAAGCACCGCCGAAAGGCTGAATTCCATACCATCGTACAGATCCAGAATTTTGTACATGCCGTCGGTCTTCGCATCGGGATTTTTCACAGTGAATAGGCTATCCAAAAGGTGCTGGTGGGTCTCCATCGCTGGAAGCATCTTTTGTGTCCAGGCCTGATCGGGATGAATTTTTAAAAATGATTCAATGCCATCGACCATCCAGCTGGAAAAATGAACACTTTCGGGTCGGCTCAAATGGGTTAAGAAATTACCGTTTTCACGTTGATTTATTTTGGAAGCTGATCCAAGCATAAAATATTCGGCATAAGATCTAAGGTATTTTGGATCACGAAGCCAACGTACATCGTAAAACTGATGCGCTGTTGGGCAGGTAATCGCTCCACTCAGGGATCCCCAGGCGGGATACCCGAAAAATTCCGTTATAACCCAATATTTCTTTGAATCATGTGGATCATAATAATCCCGAAGATGCTTGCTGATCATCCACCAACGATAATTATACACGCGACTTAGGGTATCGTTGGAACTCTCAAAATACGGAATGTTATTGACCAAAAAGTCTTTGTTGTTGGATTCGTCAAAAGCTCCGTCCGATTTTGGCCGGTGCTCGAAAGCATTGAACTCCTTTATATTATCTGTTAGATTATTTTTCGCCACTTCCTTTAAACGATCAAGTTCAAGCTGATATATCGACTCCTGCTTCCCAGAAAATCCCCGGTTACTCGAACAGGAAAAAAGAGCACCTAGAACCAAAAAGGCTGTGCTGCTTAAAACAATAGAATTTAAAAAAACGGAACGATGTTGTCTTTTCATACGGTTGTATGGAATAGAACTGGAACAAAGACCTAATCAACAGAATTTTTATGACAATTAAGCATGGTGGAACAAATCGACGTAAAATTGATACAATGTATCATATTGCAACAACCGTATTTATATAAAACTCAAATATTCCCATTTTCACATAAAAAAGTATCTTTTTCATATTCTTTCTACTGCTGTTCTAAGCTACATTTGTTCCATAAGTAAACTTGACTCAAGAGAAGTAATTGCCGAAATGAATGGAGATGCCTATCTCATCATTTTAAATTTCTGAATTGATTCGATAAGAATACTGTAAAAAGAATCCTACAATACTACACTGAAAAACATTTTGTGGAACGATGCTGTCGTTCCACATTTTTAATTTATTAAACCGGTCTTTACCCCACCTTCTACGGCAGCCACTTTAGCTTGCTCGCCGGCTTTTTCATGCTTAGTCTCCGGTAGTTCCTTCCGTTGTCATTTTAATTTTATGGATTGTACCATCTGGACGGTAATTTAGGGTGTCTATGCATATCGAACGGCTAAAACTGCCTCCATCTGGATTAATTCCCCCATTATGATAAATGAAATACCATTGGTTTTTAAAAGGGACAATTGCTTGATGGTTCGTATTGCTGTTGCCTGCTATTTCATTCAGAATTCCTTTATAGACATAGGGGCCTTCGATCTTATCGGCCATGGCATAAGCGATCTTCTCCGGAAATTCCGTGGCATAACTCAAATAGTATTTTCCATTGCGCTTGTGAACCCATGGTGCTTCCGTAAAAGCTAGTCCTTCAAAATTCACCTGTTTTATTTCGCCATCAATCTCAACCATATTTTCTTTGAGCTTTGCATAGTAACACTCGCGGTTGCCCCAGAAAATCCAGGCTTGACCATCATCATCAATAAAAACAGCTGGATCGATACAGGCCCAGGAATGGGAAGAAGCAAAACAGTCCTTGTTGGTCAATAAGGGTTTTCCCAATGCATCGCTAAAGGGACCTTCGGGTCTGTCTGCGACAGCAACCCCTATTCCGGACCAATTGGAACTGATGTACCAGTAATATTTTCCATTACGTTCGGTAACATGTCCCGCAAATGCATCGCCGCTTTTTGCCCAGGTAAAATCACTTATGCGCAAAGACACGGGATATTCCGTCCAATTTTTTAAATCCGTTGTAGAATAAACGATCCAGTCTTTCATCTTATAGCCTTTCTGACCTCCTGCAAAGTCATGACCTGCATACAACCAAAGTGTATCCCCCTTAACTAATGCTGCCGGATCGGCCGTAAAATGATGCTTAATAATCGGATTTCCCTTTGCGGTAAAATGATACCGGTCATCCGCAGCCACAGGAGCTAGCAATTCACCAGGTACACCGCCCCATTTATTGTTCAGAAGACGAGACTCTTCCTTGCTGATTGAAATCACACTTCCATGTCGCGGATTAAAATTCTTATGAAAAGGTTCAGGTTTTGAAGAGAAATTAAAGAGATCATCTGTGCGCTGAAATTCGTATCTTCCATTCGCATACAAATCGTACATCAAGATATAATCGTTTGTTCCATTCAACTTAAAAAGGCTAGATCCTTCGACAACAACAGACGTGTCTGCGTAGGCATCGAGATACCGGAAGTCTTCTCTCCATGGTCCTTTTAAGGATTTACTTGTCGCCTGCTGAATTCCATTTTTTACTTCTTTTCCGGCAGCATCTTTTGTATTACCCTTAAAGAAAAAATGATATAGCCCATCTTTATAGACAATGTCGCCATCAATACCGCCAAATTTTGGACTGAACAATAAAGTAGGTTCCTTTTCAAAGCCACTAAAATCTTTATTCGCATAGGCCGCATAAAAATCAAGTTTATCATTCTCATGCGATTTCACCGTAAAATACACCAGGTATTTTTTTTCAGCCCGATCGTAGATCGTCTGTGGTGCCCATACCCATTTTACGTTCTTAAATTTTTTAGGGTATAACTTTGCCAGGTCAACAGTATTGTGTTTCCAGTCCGTCAGATTATCAGATCGCATCAAAATAATACCCGGATTACTTCCCCACCCATTCTTTACCGTAAACATATCAGTTGCGACCATATAAAATGACTTTTTGTCCTCTCCCCTAAGGATGTGCGGATCACGAATCCCTCCCGTTTGGGATATATCCGCCGATGACAAAATAGGTTTATTGTTATTTAATGCAACCCAGTTTTGCGCATCCTGACTGACTGCAAATCGCAATTGCTCTTGTGTATTTTTATCCCCCGAACCTTCAAAATATGCAAAAAGATAACCCGCCGCCTTATCTGCATTGTATATTTTTTGCGCTATGACATTGGTAAAACTCATTAATGCAATACTCAATACCCCTATTTGTTTTAGTTTCATGTTTGATCAATTTTTAGGTTTTTCTAAATGCTCATTTGCCGGGTAAACCTTCTTTATTACACCTTAACAATGGATTATTTAATGCACAAATTCCAAATTATCTTGATCGAAGGGATATTCAACACAAATTTAAATTTGCTCAAAAACACTTTTCCACGAAGCTGTAGAAGAATACGATACGAGGTTTACTTTTATTAATGTCAAATATACATTTATTATTTAAATAGTCGATATTTTTATGGTAAGTACCGTTTAAAACGGGACATTTTCCAGGGGTAAAAGTCTTGAATCCAAGATTGCTGCAGTACGATGCCCTATAATCTTCATATACGCTGGATTTTGTTCAAATGAAAAAAAATCGGACACACTTCGCTGTTTGATCAGCAGACAAATATCCCACTGCTCCTGATCGGGGCCTATCAGAAACTGGTCACCATGCCCAACAAAAAGTAGCTCACCGCCGCTTTCTTCCACAAAAGGTTTGGCTAGCTTTATATAATTCATGAAAGCATCGTATCCCGAAATTTCTTTGATTGGCGCAATCTCCGGAAAATTAGTATAGTCCGCGATTTTCCTCAACTGAATTAAATTGAGATTGACAATGGGGCCTTGGATATTTTTCAATGCCAGATTCCTTCCGGCTTCATAACTCGGATACAAATACGTCTTTCTTGCCATATCAATAGATACTTGTTGTTTCACTCACTTTACTCTTCAACTCAGTTGCAGCATGATGTACGACTCTTTTATAATCAATGATTTTGTCGTTTTCAAATGGAATAATAACTGCATTTTCAAACAGGAAATTTCCCTCGCCCAATTGGTTCCAATCCGCCTGTAAGTTTTTATTGTCAAATTGCCCCATGTTTAACATAAATCTGATTCTGTTGGAAAGAGCCGTTAAATTCAGGCTATCTGCGATATATGTTTTATTTTCGGCCCTATTGTAAATTGTTAACACTCCCATCAATGGTTTACTGTCCAAGAATTCGGCTTTCAATTGCTTTTTATCTATTTTGTTCATGTGTTTTTAAATTAAAATTATAAATCTCCGCCCAATGACTTCAATTGCGCAGCAAAAATAAGGAGATCTGTTACGGCCATTCCGTCCAATAGCTTATTGGCGATGTGCTCAGCTGTAACAGTCGCCTCCTTTAAAATTCGATCACCAGCCGCCGTAAGCTTCACATAACTGACCCGGGCATCTCTATCATTGTGCTCTTTTACAACAAGCCCCATCTTTTCCATGGGGGAAATAATCCGTGTAATTCCTGAGGCTGTTAAACCGGTACTTTCAGCCAGATCAATTCGCCGTAGCCGGTTACCGGGAACCTGGCTTAAAATATGTAGGATCATAAAGTCTGTCAGACTTAGTCCATGCAAGCTCAACCCATCAAACTTTTTGGTGATGACAGATTGAACTTTTACAATGTTCAGAATCGTATTAATCGCGTTCATAGTATTATTGTTCTTGTTATTTGCATAATACTTGACAACTCAAGTATTATGCAAATATAATAGTTTTATTTAAATGGCCGAATAGAATAAAAGATTCTTCCAACAGCGCGGTTACACGACAGCGCAATAAATCTATTTACCTTACGAGAGAAGTGGGTTGGTATAAAACTACACTTAGGTGTAGCCTTGATTGACATAATCTATAATATTTTTGGACAAATTCTAATCGATAGGAGGCTAAAGCCAAAGATTTTCAGAATATGGAAAGGAAAGAATCCTCAAATATTAACAAATTTATTACCTATAACATAGTATAAACATGACAAATTGCAAAAACTGTGGGACAGATATAACGCTGAATTTCTGTCCGAAATGCGGACAGCCAGCGGTCCTTAAAAGAATTGATGCGCATTATATCGTCCACGAGATTGAACATGTCCTTCATTTCGAGCGCGGCATCTTGTACACGATTCGTGAACTCATTACCACACCCGGAAAAAATGTAAAAAAATATATTGCCGAGAACAGGAGTCGCCTGGTAAAACCCATTATTTTTATCATTATCACCTCGCTGATATACTCTGTAGTAAGCCATTTTTTTCATGTAAACGACAAATATGTGAGCTATTACGAATCCCAACATTCTACTACGGGTTCGATATACCTCTGGATCCAGGATCACTATGGTTACGCCAATATCATGATAGGATTGTTTATCGCTTTTTGGGCGAAACTATTTTTTAATAAATACGGTTTTAATTTTTTTGAAATTGTCATCCTGCTGTGTTTTATTTTGGGAATCACGATGTTGATCTATACTATTTTTGCATTAGTTGAAGGTGTAACACATACAGGTGTTATGGTACAGGCTAGCATCGTCGCTATGGTATATAGCGTTTGGGCTATTGGACAATTTTTCGACCCCTACAAAATACCCAGTTATTTAAAAGCGCTCGCTGTTTATATTTTAGGTTATCTGTCATTTACTGTTGTCGTCGTTATTATTGGTCTATCGATAGACTTAATTTTAATGAAAAGATAGGTTATCCTCCTTTTTCCGTCCTTGTGAAACCTTTTAAAATAACATGATGGGTAAGTTTGCGCTGTAAACTTACCCATCCTATTACTCGTTGCCTGTTACAGATTATTTCTCAGATATCCCTGAAAATTATCTTGAAACTGAAGGCCGGACCCCAGTCTATATTTACTTAATTTATTGTTGAGGGTAAGTCCCCATAAAACGAATTCAGTCAGAAAATGGAGATCTTCGGGTTTAGTTTCCGGTTGGTATTGCTGAATTAAAGCATGGATAGGCTTCACTTGATCCAAAACCTGCCCGTACGCCAAATCGTTGAGTTCATCAGATAATTCGATTCCTTCTGACTCCGAAAACCAACGAACAATATCATCGTAGGGATAACGCTCGTTTTCTCTTTCCAGTTTCTCAATTTTTGGGAATAAAATCGGGAAAAGGCTTTTAATCGCGTTTTCTATCAGCTGCACTGCAACGACACCCGCTCCTTCTTGCTCGCCTTCATAAACGAGCTCAACTTTGCCGGTTATCGCAGGCACAATACCCATAAAATCACTCAGCCGTACTGCAGTTGCTTGTTCCCCACTTCGGAGCATGCGTAATTCAGCGGTACTTAATAAGTTTTGAAATGCTGTAATGCTCATACGCGCACTCACGCCGCTCTTTTCATCAACATATTCACTATTTCGTGCTTCAAAGCTTATCTGCTCAATCAATTCCCTAGCCAGCTCCGGGACATATATCTGCTCCTTCTGGGCCGCTTCCAAGTTCGCCTCCTGCGCAGTAATTGCCTTTGCTATCTCAACCGATGCGGGGTAATGTGTAAGTATCTGCGATCCAATGCGATCTTTCAGCGGCGTCACAATACTTCCTCTATTGGTATAATCCTCCGGATTCGCTGTGAATATAAATTGTACATCTAACGGCAAGCGTAACTTAAAACCGCGGATCTGAATATCTCCCTCCTGTAATATATTGAAGAGGGCTACCTGGATTCTAGCTTGAAGATCAGGTAGCTCATTAATGACAAATATAGAACGGTTTGCCCGAGGAATCATACCAAAATGAATCACCCGATCGTCTGCATAGCTCAGTTTTAAATTTGCGGCTTTGATGGGATCTACATCACCGATCAAATCAGCTACTGTCACATCAGGCGTAGCCAGTTTCTCCGCAAAACGATCACCTCTACCAAGCCAGCTTATCGGTGTATCGTCGCCTTTCTCCTTCAGCAACTCTATCGCATAACGCGATATGGGGTTAAACGGATCATCATTAATCTCTGAACCTTGAACCACAGGCACATATTCATCCAATAAGTTGACCATGAGCCTAGCGAGACGTGTTTTCGCCTGACCGCGAAGGCCCAAGAAATTAATGTTGTGTTTGGAAAGTATTGCTCTTTCAAGTTCTGGAATTACGGTATCTTCATAACCATGTACCCCATTGAACACGGTTTCACCCGTCTTTATTTTTGTAATCAGATTCTGACGCAATTCTTCTTTTATTGTTTTAGGTTTATAACCCGAAGTTTTTAATGCACCAAATGTTGTAATCTTCGTGTAATCCATATATTCTTATCGTATTCTTTTTTTTCGATTTTCTTCGTAATCCTCAAAGATCATTTCACCTAGATCCCCAAGTCCCGTGTAATAAGCCTTCCCTTGATTTGAAGCTGTAAACTCGTCGACAAATTGCTGTAGATAAGGATCCGAAGCAATCATAAAGGTTGTAATTGGTATTCCCAACTTTCGAGCCTGCGCAGCCATACTATAGCATTTGCTGGTGATAAAAGGATCCAAACCCATAGGATTCTTATAGTAAGTGCCGTCCGGCATATTTAAACAGCTCGGTTTCCCGTCGGTTATCATAAAAATTTGCTTATTCGCATGCCGTTTTCGCCTTAGCAAGTCCATCGCTAGCTTTAAGCCCGCGACGGTATTGGTATGAAATGGTCCAACTTGCAAATAAGGCAGGTCTTTTATCGCGATAGGCCATGCATCGTTTCCGAAAACAATGACGTCAAGTGAGTCTTTCGGGTAACGGGTCAAAATAAGTTCTGATAAAGCCATCGCCACTTTTTTTGCAGGTGTGATCCGATCCTCGCCGTATAAAATCATACTGTGGCTGATATCGATCATCAACACTGTACTCATCTGTGACTTAAACTGTGTATCTTCTACGACGAGATCATTTTCGGATAAGGCAAACTCACCTATCCCATGATTGATCTGTGCGTTTTTCAAGCTCTCCGTCAAAACTATTTTCTCCAGGCTATCTCCGTACTGATAGTTTCTGAAATCGCCCATATTTTCGTCACTCCGTCCCTGGTGATTGGTTTTATGATTGCCTGATTTCCCTTTCCTCATTTTCCCAAATATCTGGTCCAAGGCATGCTGACGCAAAGCTTTCTCCAGCTTTGAGGTAATATCTACGCCACCTTCACCACCAAACTCCACTTTTTCCCTGATATAACCTTTATTCTTCAGATCCGCAATGAAATCGTCTATCGTATAGGCTGGCGTCGTCAGTTTGAACTCTTTATCCAATTGCCTAAGCCAGTCAATGGCTTCATCAAAATCACCAGAGGTATGGGTAATCAGTTCTTTGAAAATGTCAAATAATTTATCAAAGGGCGTTTGAAACGGCTCTTCATATTGTTTGAAAAGAAAACCTTTCCTTCGTTTCGTGCTTTTCATGCATTCCTCTTATTAGTATGAAGAAGCTATCCAACTCCTGTATCGGATGCTTCATAGTATGAATTTACGAAATAATAATTTTTGTGAGCACCGTACATCCATTTAACTTCAAAAACTGGCTATAGTATGACGCATCAAAAATAAGGTACACTAAAATTAATAGCAGTCTTGTTTACTTAGCCCGATTTTTTTGGGTGATAGCATAAAGCGCTATTGGAAAAGCGTAAAAAGCCACAGAGAATTGGCATTCTCTGCGGCTTCTTGATTTGGTTATTCCAAATAGGATAGAATTACCTGAATAAGTACCAGCTTAATAGAGCAGTTCCAAAGTCGGTTTATTGGCGGCAGCTTCCCTACTACTAAAAGACATATCATTTGTAGAAGAGGCCGCAGCTGTATTTAAAAATAGAAAGGATGCTTTACGATCAGTGCCGGTCAGCAATCTATTAATGGCCGAAGTGACGTCGATGGTCTGTAAACCTATCCCAGAAATAGGAATTTTACCGACAAGTACAGTATCCATTGGTGCATTGTTCCAATTAATGCTATTTTCCAACCAAGATGTCTTGGAGGTTGTATAAATATTAATAGTACGTTGTGGTGCTGTATTCACTCCTGCAACATACATTTTTAATTTTGCCGAACTCACTTTAGGTTTAGTAATCATCGAAATATCAAATTTAGTATATGCTTTACGTGCGTAAGATGTAGCGTCGGATTTGATGACAAGATCAGTTGTAGTTCCATAATTTGTACTTGCATAGGTACCGTTGCGGACATAGGCATCGGCAAGAGAGCTTCCGGCATTGGCTACAACAGCATGCTGAAACGCTCCAACGTCTGGATTACCCAATGGCAGCGCATTTCCAGCGAAATCCTCGCCTCCATTGTTACTTATAAATACACCGGCATTAAGGGCGGCCGAACTGGAACCGACATCATAACCTTTTGCAGCGTCAAGGCCGTTTCCACCGATTGGATTGACAAATACCGGATCTTCATAGAAATTGTTGTTCCGCACGGTAGTTCCCCAGTTCAATGACGTAAATGTACTCGACGGGAATAAACAATTATTGTTAAATTTCAGTCCGTTATCGGCTTGGGTAGACAAACTACTAATGGTCGAGGTCGTGTAAAAAATATTATTTGAAAATGTTGCATAAGGCTTTCCTGAACTTACGCCATTCATGACGTTAAACAGGCTGGCGGTTGGATTTTTGATATAGAATACATTATTATAAATCTCACGGGAATCGTATGTCGTTTTTTCGATCAAAAAGAGCTTTTTTAACCGTGTTGTACCGATATCGTTAACAGAAACGTTATAGCGAACTTTAATATTCTTAGACTGGTTCATAAAAAGCATAAATCCGCCGTTGTTATCATGCGAATAATTGTATTCGAAAATATCTCCATCGGTTACTGAATTGGTATCGTAGCCATCGGCATCGAACGCGACTCCATCGTTAGCGCCCCCGCCTGTCATACCGTAAACTTCATTATAAGCCACCAGCGTATTCAAGCTACCAATTGTCCAAATACCCGCATAATTTTCAGAGCCTGTGTTCATACATGCCTTATAGACCGTATTGTGTGTGATTTTACTTCCTCCCGTCACGCCGGACATAACGATTCCGTCGCCGTAGATATATTCAATCAAATTGTTATCGATAATAATATCTTTTGATCTTGCTGCCATAGCCCTATCGCCAGTGGTCCTTATCCCTTCAACGGAACAATTGGCTACGTGGCAACTTTGTACCAAAGCACCGTATATTTTACCGTCTAAGATAATCCCGCCAGAGCTTTTGTTATAATTGGTCTGTCCATCGATCGCACCATTGACGTCGTGAACATAACAATTTCTAACGGAGACATTGCTAATTGCTGTTCCTGCAGAACTGCCTCCAACCACGCGGATCCCCGTAGCAGCATAACTTGTTCCGCTTGGGATTGTATTTGTCAGTTCGAGGTTATTTACCTCAAAATAAGACACCCTATTGAGGTATAGTGCATTTGATCCGTTTCTCTTTCCACCACCGTTGATAATCGGACGAACATCGCCGCCATATTTATCTATAATAATAGGAGCTTCAGCCGTTCCCGAATTTTTCATATGCAACGTGTCATTCCATACGCCACCACTCTTGAACAAAATACGATCACCAGGGCCAAAAACCGAGGCATTAATTTTGGCCAGCGTTCTCCATGCTGCAGTTGTGCTCGTTCCTGTGCTATCATCGTTTCCGCTGGGATCTATATAGTAAGTATTACCTATACTTGCTAGATTTACCTTCGCTTTTGTTTTTAGTGATGTCGGAGAATCTAGTTGAACAGACTTGTGGCAGCTCAATAGCCCAATGATTCCAATAGAAATCACCATCATAAATTTTCTCATAATGCTGTTTTTAGTTTATAAATGTTATAATTCTTGCAGACGTATTCCTTATTCCAACGAATACGAATTGTATAATTTGATTAATAACATTAAATTATAAATAACTTGCCAACCACAGGGGGTAAAATCTGAAATAAAGAGGGGTAAAATTTTAAAGGCAGGTCAACATGTAACCAAAATAAATCAATGCATCTTTTTATGCTGACCTACATCGATATAGAAGAAAATTTGATACTTTTAGCTAATAACTACAGCCCTTAAGAACAATACGATATTATGGAAATAGATCAGTATATCAATACACTTTCGGAAACGGAGCAAGAGGTCATCCGTCAATTCCGGAAAGCGATAACAGAAAATGACAATACCGTCTCTGAGAGCTTCGGAAAATTCATGTCAAACCCTAATGCAATTAGCTTTAATGAACAGGGCGTATTTAAATACGGGCTAACAGTCGCAAAGAATTACATTTCATTCCATTCCTTGGTTATCTATACTAACCCCGAATTAATGGAAGAACTAAAATTAAAATTACCCAAGGCTAAATTTCAAAAAGGCTGTATTAATTTCAAAACATTGGATGAATTTCCCGCATCCGTATTGGCAGAACATATTCAGGCTTCATCCAAAATAGATTTTAGCCCCATGATAAATCGTTATTTGAAAAAGAAATAAGTACCTGGTCAATTCCCAGCATTCTATTTATTCACTTTTACGCGTAACAATAGCATAGACCATCGGAATTTTATTTCCCAAATGGGCTATTCTGAATTTTTTAGGATCTAGTTCTGTCATGTTTTTAAAAATGGGATAAGGTGAATAGTCAAATTCGTTCAGGTCTTGAATGTTTAGCCCATGATGAAGTAAAGCTCCAACGACCTCACTCATACTATGATTCCAGGTAACATAGGACTGCGAAATAGCTGCATCTTTATCGGCATAGGTTCCCTGCTAGGTTTCAACAATTGGAGCAACATTAAAATAATTATAGCCAATTTTGTCAAAATTATCATCGAACATCCAAACAACTGGATGAAACTCGACAAAAACAAACTTCCCTTTCGGTTTCAAGAAACGTGAAATTATTTTCCCCCACTTGCGTCCTAAACGTTTAAAAAATGGCGGTGTTTTGATATAGCGAGATCGCTATATTTAAATCACAAAATTATAACACACCGCCATGATAAATTTAAATGTTTTTAGTCAGATTTTATCTCTTATCGACCGCGAATTATTCAAAGATTTGGTTTCAAAGCACAAAAGTGACAAACATCAGAAAGGGATCAACAGCTGGACGCATCTAGTCAGTATGCTTTTCTGTCATTTTTCCTCGGCAGATTCGGTTCGTGATATTAGTAACGGTCTGCGCAGTACAACTGGTAACCTGAACCACTTAGGAGTAATAAGAGCTCCAAGTAAGTCCAATATATCCTATATCAACATACACCGTACGCATGAACTTTTCAAAGATCTTTATTTCTCTGTTTTGGAAAGGCTTTGGCAAAAGGATACGCATTTTCGCAAAGAGCTTGTTCAGCTAAAGCGTAAAGTATATCTGATGGATGCAAGCATCATCCCCTTATGTCTATCTGTATTTGACTGGGCAAAGTTTCGCAGCACCAAAGGTGCCGTAAAGCTGCACACTGTCTTGGATTATGATGGCTGCCTACCTGTTTTTATGCAGATTACCGATGGAAAAGTACATGAGAGCCAGCGAGCCGGTAGTTACAGTTTTTCCAAGGGAAGCGTGGTGGTAGTGGACCGTGGCTACGTGGATTACAGCTGGCTTGGGGATTTGGACAGCAGGGGGTGTTACTTCGTTACCAGGAGTAAAGTTAATATGAAGTACAAGGTTATCAAGTCCTACCAGAGTGAAGCACTCATGGAAAAGGGGATCCTTAAGGATGAGCTCATTGAGCTATCCGGTGCTGCCCGCAATAAATACAACGGCAAGCCGCTACGCCTAGTCCACTTTTGGGACAGCACCACTGGCAATGAGTACCACTTTTTGACCAATAATACGAAGTGGAAGGCTTCTTTGGTGGCAAACATCTATAAACAACGCTGGCATATCGAAGTCTTCTTCAAGCATCTAAAGCAGCGCTTAAAAGTATCGACATTCATAGGGACTTCTGAAAATGCAGTGATGATCCAGATCTGGACTTCACTCATTGGCATATTACTGTTAAAATACTTACAAAAAAAGGCCAAATATGACTGGAACCTGTCCAATCTGGTCGCATTCATCAGAATGAATATCTTCGTGAAAATAAACATCTGGCAATGGATAGATGATCCCTTTCTCAGGCCGCCTATAAAAGGAAAAAAGGGACAGCTAAAGATTTTTGCAGATTGAAAAATAGGGGTCAATATCGAAATGATGAAAAAAGCTATGCCTGTACAACAGAAATCCAATCCTAAAATTTATTTAGGACACATATGATTTTCCCCCATTTATCTAAATCCGGTAACCAAGTAATCGTTCCATAGCTGGTAAAGACCAGATCAAATTGTCCGTCAAGATGATTCTCAAGCTCATACAAATCACAACAGATAAACTGTACATCTGCATTCGTTTCTTTCGCAATTTCTCGGGCACTTTCAATAGCCTTGTCGGATAGATCAACACCAGTAATTTTGGCACCAAGTCTACTCAAAGAAATTGTATCCTGTCCGAAATGACATTGTAGGTGTAATATTTTTTTTCCGCTGATATCACCCAATAACGCCAATTCGATTGAATTTAGCGAAGTCTCCCCTTTTAAAAATCCTGCTAGATTGTAAAAGTCTGATTTTAGATGTGTATCTGTTCTATTATTCCACGAGTGTTTATTTATTGCGATGTAATTTTCTTCTGGATTCAAATCGTTCATTTGGTTTTTTATTAAACGGTTAATTAACGACTAAAGTACACTAAAAATTGAATGCTATCGGATTCATCTTTTCCCCAATTTAAAAATAAGTGTTTTAAGAAATTAAGCTCGGTAAAAATTATCATAAAGGTTCTCTATATTTAAATCGATTATCCAATACATCCAAGTTTAAAAAGATGATGTATGAATAACACCTATTTACATGAAGAATAAATGACGATAAAAATATATAGACCAAAGAGCTTACTTCTAAAAAAATATATTGAATGCTTCTATGTACTTGAGAAAACTCACGAAGAAAAAGCGACGGCATATTTTACGTTTCCGAGCATTTACACCATAGTGACGATAAGTGAGCAGACCAAAACTAAGGTAAGCCCAAATGAGGTCATTACGAAGCATTGTCCGTCCAATTCGATAGAAACAAACCTTGTATGCAATTTTAATGAACCTGTTTTAGTGAGTTATGAGGGAAAAATAAATGAAATTACCACTTACTTCAAACCTCTTGGGATAAATGCTTTTATACCCAATGATTTAAGCTATTATAACAGCGGAACATTTCCCGATTTTAATCCGCACTTGGATTATAAAAACGCGATGACATCTATCCTTTCCATTGATAAACAAGACGAGCGAATCAGGGCCTTAGAAGAGTATTGGATATCAAAATTTTGGCTATTTGAAAATGCATTGCTCGAAAACATAATCACCGAAATGCTAGATACAAGTAACCTCAATCAATCGATGTCAGAATTTTCGCTAAAAACAGGAAGATCGAGAACAACCATAAATAAGCAATTCGATCAACATATCTGTAAAACACCTTCCCAATTCAAAAAAATCATTAGATTTCGAGCTGCGATTCAAAGTCACCTCGAAGATGGCAACAAAATAGGTCTGTCTTATAACCTGGATTATTTCGATCAGTCCCACATGATCAGAGATTTTAAAAAATTAACAGGGTTTACACCAAAAATTTTCTTTTCCAAAATAGCTGATCTTGAACGGGACCAAATAAAATGGATTTTTATTTAGCAGGTTTACAAAAATACAATCACACTATTTTATTAAACAGTAACATTGCTCCATAATTATTTATACCATACGCTATGAAGCTTTTAATGTTACTTATGTTTTGTCCAATTTTTCTTGTGGCACAAGAAAAAACATCAGCCAAGCTTGCCACCTATATGCAGGCACAAGCCGATGTAAATAATTTTAGTGGAACAGTTCTTGTCACGAAAAACGGCGCGATTTTATTAAAAAAAGCCTACGGTTTAGCAGATTATGAATGGAAGATCAAAAATACGATCGATACGAAGTTTCAGTTGGCATCGGTCACAAAACAATTTACCGCGGCTGCTATTTTACAGCTCGTAGACAGCGGAAGATTATCGCTAAACGATAAACTCAGTAAGTTTTTCCCCGATTATCCAAAAGCCGATAGTATAAGTATCCACATGTTGCTGTCACACACCTCAGGACTTGCTATGGGTTTCAAAGAAATCGCATTAAGTAGTATAAGTAGCGATTCTGCTTATGCCGCCATCAAGAAAATTCCTTTCGAATGCTCACCGGGAACGAAAAGCGCCTATAGTAATATCGGTTATTATTTGTTAGCAAAGATTATTGAAAAGGTTTCAGGTGAGCATTACGCTTCTTTCTTAAAGAAAAACATATTTGATAAAGCTGGCATGAGTAACACCGGAGTCAGTAATAATGATTCCATCGTCACGAAAAAAGCAAAAGTATATTATCATAATGCAGAAGGTTTTATCCATAATCCCCATATCAACTGGGAGATCAACCTGGGCCACGATGGCATTTATTCAACCGTTGAAGATTTAGCCATTTGGGACAAAGCACTCTATGGAACAACGATTCTATCGGCAGCGATGAAAGAAAAAATGTTTACACCATATAGCGCTGAAAATTGGGGCTATGGATTTATCATCAATCCATTTTACAATCATGGACATTATTTGATTGCACATGATGGCGGATTCTTTGGTACAATGACTTCTTTTAATCGATTTACTGAGGACAAACTCTTTGTCACTGTCCTTTCCAACAACGGCTACCCCGCCCATATCATCGGGTATGGACTGTCTGCGATTGCGCTGGGTAAAGAAGTAGAGCTTCCCTATAAACATTATCCCACCAAAATAGATACGACGCTGTACGATAACTATGCAGGTGAATATGGGAAAATACATATATTAAAAATTACAGGCAAACTCTACTATAACGATGCGGATACTGAACTCATTCCCGAGTCTAAAACAAAATTTTTCAGGGCAGACGACAACGACAGAACAATCGAGTTTGTTAGAGACAAAACAGGAATTTACAATTCCCTTATTTTAACAAAAGGTGGCGTTAAGGAAGTTTTCCCAAGGACCAATAAAAATTAATGAACCCATATGCATGCTTTTAGCATCAAATGTGTAATCGACTCTTTGAAACCTTAAAGAAAAAAATTAAATTACGCCCTTATCAGTCCAGTGTTAAATAGTATACAAACTATCCTAAATTATAACATCGTGCAACAGACAGATCAAAATCCGGAGAAAGCTAAAAAGAGTCCTTTATTAAAGTCTTTTTTCGGATGCCTAGTGTTTATGGCAGCCTATCTCATCAGTTTTTTTATTTTTGATGCAGGCAACAATGTGAAGCTGAATTCACATCTGTCCTAAATAAATTTTAGGATTGGATTTCTGTGGTACAGGCATAGCTTTTTTCATCATTTCGATATTGACCCCTATTTTTCAATCTGCAAAAATCTTTAGCTGTCCCTTTTTTCCTTTTATAGGCGGCCTGAGAAAGGGATCATCTATCCATTGCCAGATGTTTATTTTCACGAAGATATTCATTCTGATGAATGCGACCAGATTGGACAGGTTCCAGTCATATTTGGCCTTTTTTTGTAAGTATTTTAACAGTAATATGCCAATGAGTGAAGTCCAGATCTGGATCATCACTGCATTTTCAGAAGTCCCTATGAATGTCGATACTTTTAAGCGCTGCTTTAGATGCTTGAAGAAGACTTCGATATGCCAGCGTTGTTTATAGATGTTTGCCACCAAAGAAGCCTTCCACTTCGTATTATTGGTCAAAAAGTGGTACTCATTGCCAGTGGTGCTGTCCCAAAAGTGGATCAGGCGTAACGGTGTGGAATTGTATTTATTGCGGGCAGCACCGGATAGCTCAATGAGCTCATCCTTAAGGATGCCCTTTTCCTTAAGGGCATCGCTCTGGTAGGACTTGATAACGTTGTACTTCATGTTCACTTTACTCCTGGTAACAAAATAACAACCCCTGCTGTCCAAATCCCCAAGCCAGCTGTAATCCACGTAGCCACGGTCCACTACCACCACGCTTCCCTTGGAAAAACTGTAACTACCGGCTCGCTGGCTCTCATGTACTTTTCCATCGGTAATCTGCATAAAAACAGGTAGGCAGCCATCATAATCCAAGACAGTGTGCAGCTTTACGGCACCTTTGGTGCTGCGAAACTTTGCCCAGTCAAATACAGATAGACATAAGGGGATGATGCTTGCATCCATCAGATATACTTTACGCTTTAGCTGACCAAGATCTTTGCGAAAATGGGTGTCCTTTTGCCAAAGCCTATCCAAAACAGAATAGTAAAGATCTTTGAAAAGTTCATGGGTACGGTGTGTGTTGATATAGGATATATTAGACTTACTTGGAGCTCTTACTACACCTAAGTGGTTCAGATTACCAGTGGTACTGCGCAGACCGTTACTAATATCACGGACCGAATCTGCCGAGGAAAAATGACAGAAAAGCATACTGACTAGATGCGTCCAGCTGTTGATCCCTTTCTGATGTTTGTCACTTTTGTGCTTTGAAACCAAATCTTTGAATAATTCGCGGTCGATAAGAGATAAAATCTGACTAAAAACATTTAAATTTATCATGGCGGTGTGTTATAATTTTGTGATTTAAATATAGCGATCTCGCTATATCAAAACACCGCCATTTTTTAAACGTTTAGGACGCAAGTGAATATTTACAGTCATAGTTTTTTTGTAGATACAACTATTTCTTCGCTATTAATAAAGCCGTTTTTGGCCCCATTATTTGTAGGTACATAGTTGTTTAGAAAAAATCAATTATAGATCTAATTATATAGGATAAATATGCGTATTAATATTTGAAAAATTGATAATATAGTTTCTAAATCACATCTGTCCTAAATAAATTTTAGGATTGGATTTCTGTGGTACAGGCATAGCTTTTTTCATCATTTCGATATTGACCCCTATTTTTCAATCTGCGAAGATCTTTAGCTGTCCCTTTTTTCCTTTTATAGGCGGCCTGAGAAAGGGATCATCTATCCATTGCCAGATGTTTATCTTCACGAAGATATTCATTCTGATGAATGCGACCAGATTGGACAGGTTCCAGTCATATTTGGCCTTTTTTTGTAAATATTTTAACAGTAATATGCCAATGAGTGAAGTCCAGATCTGGATCATCACTGCATTTTCAGAAGTCCCTATGAATGTCGATACTTTTAAGCGCTGCTTTAGATGCTTGAAGAAGACTTCGATATGCCAGCGTTGTTTATAGATGTTTGCCACCAAAGAAGCCTTCCACTTCGTATTATTGGTCAAAAAGTGGTACTCATTGCCAGTGGTGCTGTCCCAAAAGTGGATCAGGCGTAACGGTGTGGAATTGTATTTATTGCAGGCAGCACCGGATAGCTCAATGAGCTCATCCTTAAGGATCCCCTTTTCCATGAGTGCTTCACTCTGATAGGACTTGATAACCTTGTACTTCATATTAACTTTACTCCTGGTAACGAAATAACACCCCCTGCTGTCCAAATCCCCAAGCCAGCTGTAATCCACGTAGCCACGGTCCACTACCACCACGCTTCCCTTGGAAAAACTGTAACTACCGGCACGCTGGCTCTCATGTACTTTTCCATCGGTAATCTGCATAAAAACAGGTAGGCAGCCATCATAATCCAAGACAGTGTGCAGCTTTACGGCACCTTTGGTGCTGCGAAACTTTGCCCAGTCAAATACAGATAGACATAAGGGGATGATGCTTGCATCCATCAGATATACTTTACGCTTTAGCTGACCAAGATCTTTGCGAAAATGGGTGTCCTTTTGCCAAAGCCTATCCAAAACAGAATAGTAAAGATCTTTGAAAAGTTCATGGGTACGGTGTGTGTTGATATAGGATATATTAGACTTACTTGGAGCTCTTACTACACCTAAGTGGTTCAGATTACCAGTGGTACTGCGTAGACCGTTACTAATATCACGGACCGAATCTGCCGAGGAAAAATGACAGAAAAGCATACTGACTAGATGCGTCCAGCTGTTGATCCCTTTCTGGTGTTTATCACTTTTGTGCTTTGAAACCAAATCTTTGAATAATTCGCGGTCGATAAGAGATAAAATCTGACTAAAAACATTTAAATTTATCATGGCGGTGTGTTATAATTTTGCAATTTAAATATAGCAACTTTGCTATATCCAAACACCGCCACTTTTTAAACGTTTAGGACGCAAGTGAGCTGAATTATATTATTTTTTCGCCGCTTGCATTTATACTGAGCTGGGTATTTTGCTATTTCTATCTGCTGTTAAAAGATACCAGTACTTTGAAATATTATCTACTGGGATGTATGCTGATAGCAGGTACAATTATATATACAAATGGTATTTTTGATATCGATATTAGGATTCAAAACTTCTTTCACTCGTCGACACTCCCGAAAAAATACGGGCAATATCTCGATATCAATAACACCAAAAATAGATTTGGACGACATGAAATCATTCTTTTCAAGGCGAGTAGTAATCCTATTGATCAGTTTTTGACAAAGAACAACGAATTAATCATCCATAGTTTGAGCAAGGCTAAAAACGCTAACGATACAGAACCAACCATCCATATGTTTTATAAATTGGACAAAAACGGCAAGCAGATCGATCAATATTCTTACACACAGGATGAAGATAAGGATACAGAGATTCTTTTCGAGGGCTATCTGATCAACATAGGAAAACATTACTTTCGTACCTGGCCATTAGATGGTGATACCACAAAAAACAGCACTGAAATACGCAATGCCGATCTCAACTGGACTGCGGATCAACAACGCCAACAACTAGATGATATCGATCGTATAGCACAGTATTTTCTTTCTGAACGAATCTATGATTTCGAACACAGCAATTCGAAAAGCTACTCAAAAAAAACGTATTTCATGGACGGTAAATGGCATATATTCTGTGAAAATATATCGGATGATGGTAATTTAAATCTGCAAACTGTGTCTAGAGGGCGTACAGTAAATGACCTTTTCGGACACTGGGACAAGAATGAATGGGTCACGAATCATTCCCCCGCCAATATTCAATCGGTTTATTACCAAAAAATCAGGCGTATTCGCAATCGACAGGATGTGAACAGCGGAAAATATGAGCAAGGCGATCGTTGGCAAGGTTGCCTTTTCTCACACCTTGTTGTCGAAAACGACACCTTAAAATTTAAAGATCATTTATATCTTGATGAGGAGTGGCATTGGTCTCAGATTGAAATCAATGGTAAGAATATTGGAGCGCTGACTTTTGAGGATACGGAACAATTTCATAACTATGGTTACTACTCAAATGCGGCTTTAAATTACAAGCTTTTCACCAGTCGACGCAATAGGCTTTATTTGATTAAAAGAATAGATCCTTAGCTTCATCCAGATAAATTAGGAAAAATAATAAGCAGACGAAATGCGGACTTGCTTTTTGCTATCCAAAATAATGACTATATTACATGAAATGAATTTTTGTAGAAATACATCCAATTTGATAGCCATTGGATCCTAGTGAAAATAAAATTCTGATATAGAAGGAAATAAAGCATATGAACAAAAGATATTTTTTCTACTTCATCCTCATTATCACCTTGTTCGCCTCGTGTGGTCTTATTCATAACCTTCCTGATTCGGCATCTCCCAATACTGGTGTAGATCCCAATTTATGGTATTCATTTGTGGATCAGAATGGAAATTTCTACCCCGATAATTGGAAGAAAAGTTATGGCATCCCCTCGAATAAAGCTGCTAGAGACCCTTATTCACTGATGAAGATTGCCACCGACAGAGGCGACCGCGAACAGTTACTTGCTTTTGAACGCGGTAACATGCTGCGTCTGTCAAAACGCATTGCACCAAAAAAACGTGTGTTCATTTTAGTTCATGGCTTTAATGCCGATGAAGAATCCGTTGTAAAACAATATAAATATATTGCCGATCATATCGTTACAAATCCCAAAACCGACGAAATTATTCGCTTTTATTGGGATGGTTTACGATCAACCTCTCCGTTTCGATCTGCAAAAAACTGGTTTTCCGCAGCCTCCTTTAGCCAGATGGCCGGTGAATTTGGATTGAGACGTATACTGAATAATATGGCCGATAAAGATGTCTTCATTATCTCTCACAGTCGTGGAGCATCTGTGGTGATGAGTGCTATTTCGAATCCGGAATACAACAGTTCTTTTTCCGCTCAGGCCAAAGACATTCATAAGGTCGATATCGAGCGGGCAAAACCTTTATTGGAAAACAAAAACAGGATTACCTGTATTATGTTGGCGCCAGCCATAGGGCTTTCCGAATTTCAGTATACCGATACAACAACTAACACCAAAAAATTTGTGGAACTGAGCTCCCAGGTTAAGAAAATACATATCACCATAAATGGTACGGATAAGATGTTGAAGAAGTTTTTTGGATTCTTATCGAATAAACTTAATCCAACAGATCTGGGATATAAAGAGGAAAGTTTTAACGCACTTAAGAAAAATTATACCATCTTTTCGATGACTGATTTCACAGGAATGTCAAGCCATGACTTTAGTCGTTATATCCGAGATCCCAAATTCAAACAGATGCTTCGGGAGGAATCCATCCAAGTACAATAAGATGGTCGCTCGTCTAATTAAGTCAATAGGCTATGAATCGAAACTATTCGCTCAAAACGGCCATGGTTACTTACGGAAACAGGCAAGCGCCTCTTCCCATCCCTCAGAACGAGGCTTGGAACTCCGAGAGAATCTTTAATAATTCCATCTCTTTTGATTTCAACAATATCGTCCAAATGAACTAATTCGCCAGCTGCTACGCTATGTATAAAATCAGGGGAAACGATGGTCTTCGTATAATACCTTTTTCCTTCGCAGATGACTTCTCCCCTCGCCTTGCAAGCAGTTCGTTCAATAACTGAACACCGCAATTTTAAAGGAATGTACTTTCTGATTCCTGTCTGTCTATTCCATATTTTATAGGCAGCCTCTTTCATACTCCATAAGAGCCAAACAACAATTTCGGGGTCTGGACTGTTCACAATCAACAGTTGTTCCTGCTCATTAAATAGTTTTGAAAGAAAACCTCTACGTCTCCAATTACTCTCTTTTCTGGACTGAACCAGATCGATAATGTCATTACCAATCATTTTTCTTGTAACTTGCTTTCGATTATTTCGACTGCGGCTCCTATATTAAGCATACGCTCCATATCAGAATTTTCAATAACGATCCCAAATTGATCTTCGATATCCAGTACAATATCGACCAAATTGGCTGAATTAATTTGTAGATCACGCATAAAATCAGTCTCTTCAGTAAGCTTTCCGAAAGCTTCTTCGTTTGTTGTGTAGGGTGCTATAATTGGTTTTAAAGCACCGATCAATTCTTCTCTCTTCATAAATTTAGTTATCAAATTTTTTAAATATTAAACAGGCATTTACATCTCCAAACCCGAAACTTGCCTTGGCTATAATTTGGGGTTTGACATCAATTTGATGTATTGATACTCTTGATGGATCTATCAGTGCTGCGATCTCGGGATGTAAATCAGTACAATTACTGTTTCCGAATAAAAATCCATGAAATAACTGCAAAACTGTGGCCACGCATTCTATGCTACCTGCCGCGCTGAGACAATGCCCAGTCATTCCTTTTAGCGAATTTATCCATGGAAAATCTTTCCCTTTACGCCCAAGTGCCTCGGTCCAGTTTTCTATTTCAAAAGCATCTTTGGCTGTTGCCGTTAGATGACCGTTTATAGCATCGACATCCCATTTGGAGACGCCCGAATTGTTTAGGGCCTCTTGAATGCAACGGCGTACAGCATCAGCGTTTGGAGCTGTCATACTGCCTGTTCCCCGTTGTCCTCCAGAGTTTACTTGGCCGCCCAATAACTCGCCATATATAACGGCATTGCGTGCTAAGGCACTTTCCAAATCTTCCAGTAATAGGGCTCCAGCCCCACTACCCGGGACGAACCCTGCGGCTGTTGCACTCATTGGGCGCGACCCTTCCGCAGGGCGGTCATTATATTGCGAACTACAGACACGTAGTGCATCAAAACCGCCCCAAATATAAGGCCCATTATCTCCAGTACTGCCTGCCAGCATGCGTTTTGCTCTTCCGGACCGAATCCGGTCATATGCCATTAGAATTGCTTCAGTCCCAGTAGCACAGGCCGAGGAATTGGTGGTCACCTGATTTCCGAGGCCTAGTTTCCCGCCTAAATATGCACTGACACCACTGTTCATTGTTTGCGCCACAACTGTACTACCTAGTCTGCGGGTTTGTAGCTCATCAATTTTATAAATACTCTCGCGAAACTTATCAATACCTGATGTACCTGAACCAAAGACTGTTCCGCTATCCCAATCGGGGGCCGAATTTACGGCAATAGGAAGACCTGCATTTGTCCAGGCCTCCATTCCAGCAATGACTCCGTACAAGATGCCTGTACTATTAAAACCTCTAAGCTCAAGTTCAGTGAAATATTGCCTTTTAAGATCATCTGATATTTGCGGCATTCCAGCAATCTGGCAGGAAAACTGTAGTTTTTCCAGCTGTTCATCATGTCTAATACCCGAAACGCCATCTTTGATGGCCTGAGTAAAGGCAGGCACCCCCACTCCATTGGGCGCAACGACTCCTAGTCCAGTAATCACAACTCTCTTCATAACTCCTCCGTCATCATGCCTGCCAATATCCCTTTACAAACTTCCTGTCCGGCTTCATTCTTCATCGTAACGGCACACTTTAGTTTGCCAAACCTAAAATATATTTTTTTTGAAAACACGGTGACTTTCTCCTTTGGATATACTGGTTTTAAAAACTGTATTTCAGTAGAAGTCAACGCAATAGACGAGCCTTGCATTAAGTCTTTATTGAGCAGAAAGATTCCCAAACAGGCCAGACCTATTTGAGCCATCGTTTCGATCAGAATAACTCCCGGGGTAATCGCTCTATCATAAAAATGGCCGCGATAAAAGTCCAGATCTTCATCAAAAGTATAGGTACCTGCAACACCTTCGTCATCGACATGAATCAACTCATCGACAAATAAAAATGGGGCCCTGTAGGGCAATTTCGCTAGTATAGCATTCAATTCCATGGTTCAAAATGAGTAAGTTACCACTGTAATAAAACCCGCTGTGCTGAAAATCCCGGACCGAAACTCAGCATCAACCCCAATTCACCGGCTTGAGGCTTACGTTTCATAATACGTTCAAGGACGTAGAGTACCGTGGCGCTCGACATATTACCATAGTCCGCTAGTATAGCCTTAGTATCTTCAATATCTTTATCAAATTCAGCAAAAATCTCCTCGATTGTGGCTACGATCTTTTTCCCGCCCGGATGAAAAATCATGTAATTAATATCTTTAATTTCCAGCTGGTTCTTTTTCAGGAATGGATGTATAACTGCATCAAAATGGGACGCAATCACATTGGGCACATCCACATCCAGTATCATCTGCATACCAGTGTTGGTCAATTTAAACCCCATAATGTCCTCCGCATCATAAAAATGATACATCTCCTGATCAAGAATTACAGGTCCGCAATCTTCCTCACAGGATGAAAGCAGACAGCAAGCTGCACCATCGCCGAAAATGGCGGCACTGACCATATTCGACATCGAGAAATTTTCCAGCTGAAAAGTCGCTGTTGGCGCTTCGACGGCAATAACCGCAGCACGTTTACCTGGGTTTGCCTGAAGAAAATTTTTAGCATAAATAATACCTGAAACACCGGCAACGCAACCCATTTCGGTAACTGGTAACCGCACAATATCCTGTCGGAGTTTCATCCTATTAATAAGATACGCGTCTAGAGAGGGGATCATAATTCCAGTGCAACTGACTGTAATGATATAATCCAGAGACTGGGGATCCCAGCCCGTTTGTTCAAGGGCCTGACGAAGTGCTTGCTCCCCTAGGGCTATCGCCTCCCGGCAATACACATTGTTTTTTTCTTCAAAAGATGTCGCCGTGAAGACTTCGATCGGATCCATAATCGCATAGCGCCTGTCCACGGCGGCACCTTCGAAAAGTTTCTTGATTTTCTTAATAAAACGAGGTTCCTGTCCATGAAGCCAAATATCCAATAGCGGAAGAATATCAACGGTAGTACAAGAGTATTTAGGGAGTTGCTTGGCAACATTTATTATTTTAACATTCATATATTGAAAATTATCCACTGGTAACGAAAGGCCCATTTCCATTGGATGGTGTAATGTTCTAACCGTAATCCCTTTGCGAATTGTACAAGCTCAATCTTTTTAAACCCGCGCAGTATGGAAACAAGTCCATCCACTTTTGTCATTCTATTTAACCTAAAAACAACAGCAATAGTTTGAAAAAGCCGGTAAGCCATTTTACTCCTTTGTAAATCGTTTATGACGACCCCCAATTTTGATACGTTGACCAGGCTATCTAGCAGACGAAAAATCGCTTCATCGTCGAAATGATGTAAAGTAAGCGTACACAGAACAATGTCATACTTGACATCTTCAAAATTCGCTTCAAAGATATCTGCACACAAATAGGATATATTGGTATAATCTTTCGACAGATCCCTTGCACAATTTATTGTATACGGATTAGCATCAATCCCGAGCAATGAAAGCTTAATATGATGTCTATTGCCATAATCGCTTAACATGCGAAGCATGTCCCCATTACCACAACCGATATCCACAATGGTTATTGTTTCATTCTTGTAGCCGGTTGAAAGCAATGTTTTCACACCATTCAACGTAATGCTATTTCCGCCTAGATAACGATTAATCTTTGCAATTCGATCCAGCGTGACGCGAAGTTCGTCGCCCTCCAGCCGAAAATCGTCCATGATCTCATTCTGCGATGTTCTATATCTTGTGTCTATCCTCATTTTATTGAGCTTGCATTTCCATGAGTTTGTTTTATAATCCAACTTAAGATTTTTGGAAAAAATATCGTAGCCTTCATTAGAACCGCGGTACCTATTTTATAACGCAGTACACCCGACAGAAGTCGTCCGAATAAGAGCCGTCTTTTAAAGGTTCGATTCCATTGATTCATATAGGACTGTTCCAATTGCTGGCGCGAATCGATATGACCATGGTAATAGTCCACAATAAGCTCGGAAGCCATTTTTGCACTATGTATCGCCATCGCCATCCCATTTCCACAGAATGGATGAATAAGACCGGCCGTATCACCAATCATAAGCATATGGTTTTCTACCGCTGATTTCTGATCAAATGAAAATTGACTTATTGCAAGCGGCTTGTCAAAAAGTAGTCTACTCTTTTCAAAAAAACACTGAAGATGCCTATTTTTAGACAACACATACTTTTGATAATCACCTATATTTTTATACCTCTTGAACGTTTTTACATCGGCCAGATAACATAAATTTATCTGGTCATCTTCGACCTTAGAAATACCACAATAACCGCCTTCAAAATGATGCAAGGCAATAAGGTCATTCGGAAAATCGCCCGAATAGTGTGCTTTAACAGCCATCCACGGAGAGGTTTTTGTTATAAAATCGCGGGATAAGAGCTGATCCACATTGCTGCGTTTTCCATATGCGCCCAGTACAATTTTTGATCTTAATACCTGATCTTGAAATGAAACAGCAAATGTATCATTGCTAAAGGATACGCCTGTGACGGTCGCAATAACAATTGTACAACCCGCCCCTTTTGCTCGCTGATATAACAGATCATCCAACGCGTAACGACTGATGCCAATTCCACCCAAGGGTAACCTGACCCTATTCATCTGCCCACCTTCTGTCGAGAACTCAAGCTCCCGAATATGTGTTGGACAGAGCGATTCGACATCCACTTGTAGCCAATGCAGATAGGGCAAGACTTCGTTCGAAACATATTCGCCACAAACCTTATGACGAGGAAAATCATGTTTTTCGATTAACGTCACGTTGAATCCTTGTTTAGACAGATGCAATGCACTTGTAAGTCCAGCCAAGCCGCCACCTATAATAATCACATCAGGGTGTATTACCATATATCCAAGTTTGTTCTATATGAGTTTCATCTACAAAAAATCAACGTTACAAATCATGCTTCGGTCCCCTACATTGGTTGCCCCCGCTATTCAACAGACGATTCTTAATAAATCTGTTCGCGACCTAGGATTTTCCTGCACAGGACAATATCATCCATCCGCTTTTATAAAAAGTCTCTCTGATAACAGCCCTTAGCGATAAATGGTTTTTATTTGACCGTAAATAAAGAAGGCAACTATCTGGATTTATATTCACGGTCGACAAACATTTTATCCAGAAAAAGATACCTGTTCCGAAATTCTTCAGCAGAAGCTTTCACCTCGGTATTCAAATTCAAGATATTCATTCGCTGATCTTTTGCTGTTGTTTTCGGCCAGGCTGGAAGTCCTTTTCCATTTGGATCACCCGTCTTGATAAAATTAACAAAGTACTGCTGACCAAGTTTCGAAACCTTGTAATCATCTTCTGTCCAGGCAAAAACATCATTACTCTGCAGATTTCCCAATAAATATTCGATATCACTGGCATGGAAAGCTCCCGGTAGGGGCTGTGGGCTTTTTTCCTTGTCTTCTTGTGTAGATTTCTTGCTAATTCCTCCGGCAAGCCCGGTTTGTGCATCACGATATGCCGGTTGCATGGGTGGCCGCGGTTTACCGAATATATAAACGAAGACTGGGTTACCGCTATTCTTTCGTTGCAGGTCAAGCCATTTCCAAGTACTATACGCAATAAAATTATCGCTAGCTAATGCAGTTGCCGATTCAATGACTTCTGCCTCGGTCTTCCCTGGATACTCCTTGAGCACTTCTTCAGCTTTAACACCAAACTGTACTCTTACCAACTTCTCATAATTCTCCGGAGATGGGTAAGATTTACCCATGTAAGCCATATAGGGAACTTCCGTGGAAGTCCAACCGGCAAGCAAGGGAACCTTAGATTGCTCCCCGGCTTCAAAAATAGCCAATGGAGATCGCGGCAAAAAATAGCCATCAACAATCAAACGGGTAGTGAAGGCTCCTGGCTCGCTGGCTTTATCTAGAAGTTCGGCCGCAGGAATTTCACGCAGTTGATCAAGACCTGTTGCATTTACCCGCGATGCAAATGCAACACCCTGTTGTTCCTGCTCAGTAATAGAGGCTGTACCATACCGTAAGTTAAAGACACTTCCGCTCTGACCGATAGCACGCGTAAACAACCCCTTGGATAGCGGACTAGTCATTTGAGCGGAAACAGACATACTTCCTGCCGACTCGCCACCGATGGTGACCGCATCGGGATCACCGCCGAATGCAGCTATATTTTTTTTGACCCAAACCAAAGCTGCATGCTGATCCAGCAGTCCATAATTTCCTGAAGCATGTTTCGGTGATTCCTCCGTTAATGCTGGATGCGCGAAGAAACCAAAGATACCAAGACGATAGTTGACAGTAACGACAATAAGACCTTCTTTAGCAAAACTTTCACCATCATAACGATTTTCAGATCCATCACCAGCATTGAAACCCCCGCCGTAAAAATAAACTAAAACAGGAAGTTTGCCTGAATGAAGACTCTTTGGACGCCATACATTCAGGTATAGACAGTCCTCACTGATCCCCGGCGACCGAAATCGCATATCCCCATAGATCGGTTTCTGCATCGGAGAATAACCAAAATGATCTGCTTTACGGATACCAGACCAGTGTTCAGCAGCTTGCGGTTCTTTCCATCTTAGATCGCCTAATGGGGGTTTTGCAAAGGGGATCCCTCGGAAGGACTCGACCCCGCTTGACAAGATAATCCCTTCTAGCACCCCCTCTTCAACCTTTACCTGTGGCATTTGGGCGAAAACAAACGATGCAACCAAAAACCCAACAACTGTAAAAAAAATCTTTTTCATCATAACATTCATTTATAACTCCATGGTTTTATTCTTAAAGTTAAAATACAAAATAAAATCTATACCGTCGTGATAATCTGACATTTCAGCACAAAGACTTAAAGAAAACTTAACCAATAGACAAATACCTGCAGCAGCCGGATGCTTGCTTGCAGTGATCAACGCATTTAGTTGGTCAGCCAAACAAAAAGTAGGATAAGCCATTGGACAAGAATACATGTCCAAAATGGCTTACTACTTGCTGTGGTCAATATTTCGAGTACACCAATAAACTTTGACCTTATAATAGTATAGAAGCTGGTGTTATTGTCCAAATCCAAGGAATCAAACTTCACTTTGTTCAGACCAAAAATGACAATGCGTCGCACCCAAGGGCTCTCAATTTTGGTATTTTTTACGTCATTAATCAGTTTAAGTTTCGCAAACGAATAATCAGCGACATTTTGTACTACATCGGGCTGATTTGATTGAAAAATTAAAAGTACTTTGTCAAATGCTGGAAGAATGAGATCATCCTGCCTTTCCTCCACGACAAGACTTGCAATCTTCGAAAACACATATTTGTTGCTGAAAATAAAAAGTAATACTGGTAGCAGGATCAATCCAATCAGCCAAAGGAATTTAGCCGCGGCTTGTACGGGACTGACTGTCGAAAAGAAAGCTTCATGACTAGCATTAAATTGTAAACTACCAACCACCAAATAAAGTAAAGTCGAAACAATAGCCAGCAAATAATATTTGACTAAAGTTTTCGTCCCCAATACGCTCAATTTTTTTAAGTACGATAACTGTGTTTTCATCTTGTTATAATTAATTACCCTAATTTAGCATTATTCGCCAAACATTGATCCGTCGGTTTAATTCTCGATCGTTTTCATTTTAAATCCGCCAGGAAAGAATTTTTATTCGTCATCTCCATTTCTGCCCACCGATTTTCTCCACAGAAATGTAAAAAATATTTGCGTAGCTAAATAACTACACGTATATTCGTAGTCAAATGACTTCAAAATGAACTTAAGACGAGATGTTTTCCAAGCTATAGCAGATCCAACAAGAAGAGCGATCTTACTTCTTTTGGCCTCACAAGCCATGACTGCAGGTGCAATTGCAGCCAACTTCAATACAGCAAGACCGACAGTTTCAAAACATTTACAAATATTGACGACATGTGAGTTATTAAAGTCTCAACAAAATGGACGTGAGATATACTATCAACTCAACCCAACGAAGATGAAAGAAATTGCAGATTTCATCGAACCTTTTCGTCAAATGTGGGATGACAGATTCAATAGATTGGAAGCTATTATGCAAAACTACAAGAACAAATAATATGGAGGTAAAAACCAACGTCCAGGCTGAGGATAATAAACAGGAGATTGTCATTACAAGAGAGTTCGATTTACCTGTTGAACTGCTCTTCAAAGCATACGAGGATCCCGAAATTTTTGAACAGTGGATGGGAACCAAAGTCCTGAAATTAGAAAATAAAACGCATGGCTCCTATGCGTTTGAAACTTCCCATAATGGCCAGGTCATGTTCAAAGCAAATGGAACGATACACGAATTCCTGCCCAATCAACGTATCACACGGACGTTTGAAATGGAAAACAGTACATTTCCCGTACAATTGGAATATTTAACATTTGAAAAAATAAGTGCAGAACGTAGCAGGCTTCACATCCATATTATATTTCAGTCGGTCGCGTTTAGAAACCAGCTGCTACACATGCCTTTTGCGCAAGGAATCAATATGGCGCACAACAAATTACAAGAAATTCTTTCCAAACTTACCTAAAGCACTACATGATGAATCCAAAAATTGAACATTTTTTTGAAAATGCGACAAGATGGAATGAAGAATTCAATCTGTTGAGAGAAATTGTCCGTGGCAATAAAACACTGCAAGAGGATTATAAATGGATGCATCCTTGTTATACATTTGAAGGTAAAAATGTCGTATTGATACACGGGTTTAAAGAATATTGCGCGCTGCTATTCCACAAAGGTGTATTATTAAAAGATCCCAAAAATATATTGATCCAGCAAACCGAAAATGTTCAATCGGCCAGACAGCTTAGATTCACCACTGTTGAACAGATTGAATCATTACAAGAGGTGATATCGGCATATATTCAGGAAGCCATCGAAATTGAAAAATCAGGTAAGAAAGTGGACATGCGAAAAGCTACTGATTACCCTGTACCAGAAGAATTTAAGCGCGCCTTACTGGAAGACCCTTTGCTCCAAAAAGCCTTTCAATCACTTACGCCTGGTCGGCAAAAAGGGTATCTATTCTACTTTAACCAGGCAAAACAAGTGAAAACTCGCGAGGCAAGAATCGAAAAATACTACCAACATATTCTCGATGGAAAAGGTGTCGATGACTAACATATTTATTACAGTTTATTCTCGATATAGTAGTCTATAAAGAGTAGATTTGTCTACAATCAAATAGACAGAACTAGACCAAGACGAACGATTATAGCAATTATCGTAATCCGGTATCTCAATTCGTCGACTCATATATCGCTGAATTCACATGAATAAAAAATTAGTATTGCTCCTCTGCGGCCTCTTGCCCATTTTTTCACAAGCACAGAAAAAGAACAACGCAACACAACGCCCCAATATCGTCTTTATCCTGACGGACGATTTCACGGCCCAGGCATGGGGCGTATACGGTGGTATTTTAAAAGATTTTGTCAAAAATCCGAATATTGAAAAATTAGCCAGTCAAGGGGCGGTGCTCAATAATACCTTCTGTACAAATTCCATTTGCACCCCTAGCCGCGCAACCATACTGAAAGGACAGTACAGTAATAAAAACCAAGTTTACACACTTGAAGATGCTTTGGATCCCGATAAGGAAAACATCGCTAAGGATCTGCACCATGCAGGCTACCAAACTGCTGTTTTTGGAAAATGGCACCTAAAAAAGAGGCCAAGTGGATTTGACGATTTTAAAGTTCTACCTGGACACGGTGTTTATCATAACCCGACTTACCTCTCTAAAGACAATTGGAATGATAAGGAAGAGGCTGGCACACCTTACGAAGGCTATGTAGATGATATCACCACAACGATGAGTCTGGACTGGTTAAAATCACGCGACCCAGACAAACCCTTCTTTTTAATGTGTCATTACAAGGCGACTCATGAACCCTTTGATTTTGCTGAGCGATTCAAAGATTACTACAAAGATGTGGAGTTTCCTTATCCTCCTACATTTTTGGACTCAGGAGCAATCACGACTGGACGCTCTTTTGAAGGCCAACCCTTGGAAGAGCTTGGCCGCCGTTATGAGCAAGCTTCGGTTGGCCCCTTTTGGACATCTTATCCCGAGCTTCCGTTTTCAACAAAAGGAATGGCCCCTTTGGAAGCCCGCAAAAAGATCTACCAAAAGTTCATCAAAGATTATCTGCGTTGCGTCGCTGGGATTGATGATAATCTGGGAAAAATTATGCATTACCTTAAAACCGCAAATTTGGACGAAAATACCGTTGTGATCCTAGCTTCCGATCAAGGTTACTTCTTGGGAGAACACAATTTCATGGATAAACGTCTCATGTACGAAGAATCACTGCGCATGCCTTTTGTAATCAGCTACCCCAAAGAAATCAAAGCGGGTAGTCGATTAAACGATATGATTCTAAATATCGATTTCGCTGCGCTATTTGCAGACTATGCCGGCATCAAAAAACCCGCTTACATCCAAGGCGAAAGCTTCCGGAATAACCTCAAAGGAAATACATCCAAAGCATGGCGGTCTGCCCTATATTACCGTTACTGGCAACATGCACCAATACGCCCTGCCCACCTGGGAGTCCGTGATGAACGTTACAAACTGATTTATTTTTACGGACAGCCCTTAGAAATGACAGGTAGTGATTCCAAAACAACAGCACCAGCCTGGGAATTCTACGATCTACAACAGGACCCCATAGAAACACACAACGCCATTCTAGACAAAAAATATGTCAAAGAAATTGCCCGGTTGAAGAAAAAGCTGACTAAACTAAAAGCCGAAGCAGGCGATGATGATGCAACAAGACCCGCTTTTCAGCAGGTCCTCAAGCAAGAACACTTAACCGTTAAATAATTAAATACAAGCGATGGATTTAAAGCATCTATTTTCGTTTATACCATTCTTATTTACCCTTGACGCTTCTGCAGCTTCCATTACAGATGGGAATAAACCGGCTCCACCCCCAAACACCGTTATTATTTTAATGGATGATATGGACCTGCTGCCAACCATCGTCAACTCAATTATAATAAAAACGGGGATCCAGCTTTGGATCCCCGTTTTTATTAAACGACCTCTGTTAAACAGCAGTATAACCACCATCAACTAAGTAATACCCTCCGGTCATAAAAGACGATTTATCCGAACTTAGGAAAAGAACCAGCTCAGCGACTTCCTCTGCCTTTCCCAAACGTCCAATAGGGTGTTTACTGATTAACGCATTGATATGCTCTTTATCCAACTTAGCCAATAACGGTGTATCAATATAACCAGGTCCAACCGCATTACAACGAATATTTTTTTGACCATATTCTGCGCCGATGTTCTTTGTCAGTCCCACTACAGCATGTTTGGCTGAAGTATAAGCACTTGACATAGGCGCAGCCACGGTACCATGAATAGAAGCCATATTGACAATAACACCACCTCCGTTCCGCTCCATGGCCTCTATCTGATATTTACATCCATAAAATACGCCATTGAAATTAATATCAATTACTTTTTTCCATCCATCGAGACTGTAATCTCCCGTTAGTGCAGCCTCTCCACCAATACCAGCATTATTGCATGCAATATCAAGGCGGCCAAATGTCTTGACGGCGTAACCAACCAAGGCTTCATTGTCAGCGGGAGATGAGCTATCTGCTTTGAAAAACACAGCTTCGCCTCCTAGAGATTCAATTTGTTTTACGGTTTCATTCCCCGCTTGCTCGTTGATATCCGAGACAACGACCTTTGCACCTTCTTTACCATAAGCCAATGCAACTGCCAGTCCGATCCCCGAACCCGCACCTGTTACTAAAGCTACTTTATCTGCTAAAATTTTCATATGATATAAATTTTATGATAGATACAATTTACTAAAAGCAACGTGGAATCAAGCGAAAAGGGCGATTTACTTCAATTAAAACGAAACTAAAATGACATTACTTGAAAAGTTAACCCTGCAGCTGTGGATATTTTTTATATAATCTGTCCAAAAACAAACGCCCCATCAACTGAAGCCTCGCCTGTGTTTCAAACATACCTGAACCTGGAGAAATAATACCATGTGGCATACGCTGAACAGTACCATAATAAATAATATCGAGCCCATTTCCATTGACGTCGAGATGCATTTTCTTAGGTTTCAAGCCCATGACAGAGCCCATGCGTGTTACTTTTTCAGAATTAGTAATCTGCGCAGTTCGCGCATCGAGCAAGGTTTCATGATCAAAAACCAAATGGTCTCTCACCTCCCCATCATCGAAAAATACGTAATGCAATTCGTTGTTGCTCAGCACCAGATAAGAAGCGTTATCCCGCTCATTATAACGAGCCTTTACACCTACAGCCGCCCAGGCAACAGTCTTGGCTGCCGTAGCTGCAGCTGAAGCAACTTTGTCCCCCACCGTTGCTATATACGCACATTGCGTAAAGGCATCAATTGGAGCACCGTTCAATTGTTTTCTTAATTCACTAAATTCATCATTCAACAATTCATCCTTTACGGCAGGAGCTAAGGCAATCCCGGATTCACCTTCATACTTTTTGGCCGTCTCCTTTTGCTTTTTCATCATCATAAGAGAAATGAATACGCAAGCCACAACGATAACGGCAAAAATACCAATGTACAACATCATAAAATAAAATTTAGAATGGGTTTATAATTCAATAAAAAGTCCAAAAAGTGAACAACCTATTCAGTTTCCTCTTTCTGGTACGATCGACTACAAAAATTTTGCCAGACTAAAGAATTTTATCCGGGTAGTGAATATTATTTAAAGCAGTCTGGTGCATATCAACCCAAATATCATTGTTTGACTGCTGTATAAGCCAATTTGGAGAGCTTCGCATGTCGGCATCCGCATCATTATTGTAAATGGATGGAAAATCAGACTCTTTGGCCCTAAGCAAAACAACGATCGTACCAGCCATGAGCAAAGGGATATCGCCTAAAACGAGATTATAAAAACCATCTTCAAGCAATCCCGGACTAAAACGCTTCAAACTGTCATAACTACGTTCCAATTTGCCAATCAATTTTTCCAGTTCATGTGGATAATGAACCTCAACATAAGACTCAAACAAAGCCGAACCTTTATTGTAGAACCCCGCTTTCATGAGGTTTAATGCTTCATTTCTATAAACCTGCAACCAACGATCCGAAGCTAGATCATGATATTCCGTCTCTACCTCTTTACCATCACGTTTCAAGGCCCAAAGCTTAAGCTGCTCAAGCCGTTCTGTTGTTTCCATTCCATTTTTTTCCATAAGACTATCGCTCCCGCTCTTTGAGTTCCAATTGCAATAGAATATCCCGTTTCTTACCTTCGATTAAAGACAAATTGCCCGCAACAAAAACACCTTTCTGTCCCGAATTTTTGCTAATACCATACACTGATGATTCATCATCAGGATCTGATGCACCTTCGTAGCGAAATAAATAGTCAATTCTGTACTGATCTGCATCAGCCAACAAATCGTCAAATTCAATATTATAGTCTATTGTATAGCCTAAGTCGTTTAACTTTTCCAAAGCAACACTTGCAGAGGAGTACCCATGCATTCTTTCCATAGTTGATTGTTCTAAATCCGATCTAAATTCTAATTTTTATTATAAAACGATTGACAAAAGGGTTTTGTTTTCCGCAATTTGAAATAGTTTATTCAAAATCATATTTCTACTTTTGTGCTACCAAACACGATGAAATATGGCAAATCTAGCAGCACCAGCGTATCAGCATACAGCTCAACTCGCTTTTCAACGATTACTCGATGTCTTATATACCTTACGGGTTGAATGTCCCTGGGATAAAAAACAGACTATGGAATCCCTTCGACATTTGACTATGGAGGAAATGTATGAATTAACCGACGCCATTTTGGAAAAAGATTATCCAGAAATCAAAAAAGAACTTGGTGACGTCTTGATGCATCTGGTATTCTATGCCCGCATTGCCGAAGAAGAAGGACATTTCAACATCGTCGACGTACTTAATGCAATCTGTGATAAATTGATTACGCGCCATCCCCACATCTATGGCGACGCCAATGCTGATACAGAAGATAAGGTCAAGTCCAATTGGGAAACAATTAAGCTCAAAGAAGGCAATACATCTGTTCTTGCTGGTGTCCCAAAAGGCCTACCCGCTTTGGTAAAGGCCTATCGTATCCAAGATAAAGTTCGCGGTGTCGGCTTTGACTGGGAAGATAAGAAACAAGTATGGGAAAAAGTAGAGGAAGAGCTTGCCGAATTTAAAGCCGAATTTAATCTGGAGACAGCGCTTCCAATGGATCAGGAAAAAGCAGAAGGCGAATTTGGCGACCTTTTATTCTCCTTAATAAATTATGCACGGCATATTGGCATAAACCCTGAAAATGCACTTGAACGCACCAACAAAAAATTCATTGAACGGTTTACCTATTTAGAACAAAAAGCCGCTGAAAATAAGCAACAACTGCAGGAAATGAGTTTAGCAGAAATGGACGTTTATTGGAATGAAGCTAAAAAATTAAAAAAATAACGCAATCCCTAAAAAGGGAGTCACGGACCGAATTTAATTCGACTTTGTCAAATTTATGCGTAAATTCGCAGGAATATGGAAACAGTTGTTAGCGGTATCAGAAGTACCGGAAAATTACATTTAGGAAATTACTACGGCGCATTAAGCAATTTTGTGAAAATGCAAAACGAATATAATTGCTTTTTTTTCATTGCGGATTTACATTCACTAACGACCCACCCCACTCCTCATGGACTTCAGGGAACGGTTCGTCAAGTTATTGTTGAATATTTAGCTGCAGGAATAGACCCCGAAAAATCGACTATTTACGTTCAATCAGATGTTCCAGAAGTTGCGGAACTCTATCTATATATGAATATGAACGCCTATCTCGGCGAGCTAGAACGCGCTACAGCATTTAAAGATAAAGTTAGAAGCAGTCCAGATAATGTTAACGCAGGTTTATTGACCTATCCGGTCTTGATGGCCTCTGATATATTGATTCACCATGGCACAAAAGTGCCCGTAGGAAAAGATCAGGAACAGCATTTGGAGATGACGCGGACTTTTGGCAATCGCTTCAATCGCTTATACAACGTAGATTATTTTAAAGAAGCGTTTGCGTTCTCCTACGCTGACAAATTGGTGAAAGTTCCCGGACTTTCAGGCCAGGGAAAAATGGGTAAATCCAATGGTGAAGCAGATTGTATTTATCTATCGGACAGTGAAACCGTAATTCGTAAAAAAGTGATGCGCGCTGTATCCGATTCTGGTCCGACGGAAATGAACCAGCCTAAGCCTGAAGCTATCCAAAATCTTTTTGATTTAATGAAGGTCGTATCTACTGCAGATACGTTACAGCATTTTGATGAACTCTATAACAAATGCGAAATTCGTTATGGTGATTTCAAAAAACAATTGGCAGAAGATATGGTCCTTGCAACCAACGATGTACGCTCCCGTATAGAGGATATATCAAACGATGATGCATACATTGCTAAAGTTGCAAAAATGGGCGCTGAAAAAGCAAGCGAATCCGCGCACAAGACGCTGAAAGAAGTTCGTGAGATTATTGGTATTAAAAGATTTTATTAAGCTAGAAATAATATGCACATCGCTATCGTTGGAAATATAGGTGCCGGCAAAACAACATTGACCGAAATGTTGGCCAGTCACTTTAAATTTGAACCTCAGTTTGAAGCTGTAGACAACAATCCTTATCTGGAAGATTTTTATTCGGACATGAAACGCTGGGCATTCAATCTTCAGATTTTTTTCCTCAACAGTCGCTTTAGACATATTGTAAAATTGCAGGAAACTGGCATTGATATGATTCAGGATCGTACCATTTATGAAGATGCTTATATCTTTGCCGAAAACTTGTATGATATGGGTTTAATGAGCGCACGTGATTTTGAAAACTATAGTAATATTTTTCAAAGCATTATCCATTATATCAAACCGCCAGATTTATTGATTTACCTCAAAGCCTCTGTCCCTACCCTGGTGAATAATATCCAAAAAAGGGGGCGTGACTATGAATCCGCAATTCGCTTGGATTATCTGTCGAAGCTGAACGATAAATATGATAAATGGATCAATAATTACAAAGAAGGTAAGGTCATGATTCTGGACAAGGACAACCTGGATTTCACCACAAACCCAGAGGACCTCGGCAATATCATTCAAAAAATCGAAGCCGAATTATACGGATTATTCGAATAATTGCGATATCAAAAAGCCTGTAAGACACTTAATTTTACAGGCTTTTTGATAAACTCGCATTTCCTCAGCCAACGATAAATAGTAAAAAATGAAATTTTTAGGTATTATTCCTGCCCGATATGCATCGAGCAGATTCCCTGGAAAACCGCTGATCAACATCGAAGGAAAAACGATGATTCAGCGGGTCTACGAACAGGTCAAAAAATCAACAAAATTAAACGATGTTGTTGTAGCAACTGACGACCAGCGCATCGCCGAAACTGTACGTTCTTTTGGTGGCGAAGTTGTCATGACCGCAGAGCACCATCAATCGGGAACTGATCGTTGTGCTGAAGTCATCACCAATATAGAAGGTTATGATGTTGCCATCAATATACAGGGTGACGAACCCTTTATAGACCCCACACAAATTGATCTTTTAGCACATTGTTTTGAAGATACCACTACGCAGATAGCGACCCTAATCAAGGAAATTACTGCGGAGGAGGAACTATTCAATGTAAACATCCCTAAAGTTGTCCGAAACAGCAAAGGAGAAGCCATCTACTTTAGTAGGCAGACCATTCCTTTTTTAAGAGCTGTGGAAAAAGATCAATGGTTACAAAGGCAAACATTCTATAAACATATCGGAATATATGCTTACCAGGTAGATACATTAAAAGCCCTGACACAACTTCCTATTTCTATGCTAGAAGAAGCAGAGGCTCTGGAACAGCTACGCTGGTTAGAAAATGGCTACGCCATTCAAACGGCAATTACAACGCATGAAACTGTCGCCGTAGATACAAAAGAAGACCTCGCTAAAATATTAAGACTATTTTTTAATAAATAGTAAAGCTTACCGGTGTTCGGTATAGTATAACGACCGGACACCTTCCAATAGTACCTGCTTATCCGAATCACTTAATTTGATCATCTGCGCTTTTGCTTTGATCAATTCATCCAATTGCAATTTGGTACTCACACCAACGAGTGCTGTACCAACAGCTGCGTTAGAAAGCACATAAGATAGTGCAACAATCATATTGTCTTTTCCGATACGTTTGGAAAGATTTGCCAAGTTTCTCACGATATGGGCCACCTCTCCTGAACTATACTGAAGAAAAGGTTCAATAGGTTTGTTGATGAGAACACCTTTGGCTAATACACCGCGTACGACGATACTTACACCCCGCTCTTCCAACAAGCCACTGATTTCTTCTTCTGGTCTTCTATCCAATAGACTGTATTGCATCATTACTGAGGCAATATCAGATTTGGACAAAAATGCCTTGATAACGTTTGGGCGAATTGATGAAAGGCCGTAAGCACGGATTTTCCCTTGTTTCTTCAACAACTCAAACGCTTCAACAATCTCCTCTATCGGATCTTCTATTGTACCACCATGTAACTGATAGAGGTCGATGTAATCCGTTTTTAAACGTGACAACGAACCTTCTACAGCCTTGATAATATAGTCCTTCGAAGCCTTCCAATCCCAGCCGGATCCATCTGCACGCCAAAGGTTACCAACTTTCGACGCCAAAACAATATGCTTGCGAAAGCTTTGCACACTCTCCCCGACGATCATCTCGTTTAGGCCTTTATCGTAGAGATCAGCGGTATCGAAGAAAGTGATCCCTTTCTCGTAAGCTTTTTGGATAATATCTTTGGATTGTTTGGACTGATTGCTTTTTAAAGACATACAGCCCAAACCTATTTCCGAAACGATTAAGCTTGTATTACCTAATTTACGTTGTTCCATCTGCACCAATATCAAGCAATTCTACCTCAAATACCAATGTGCTGTTTGCAGGAATTTCACCTGTTGCCCGTTCGCCATAGGCTAATCTACTAGGTATAAAAAATTTATACTTTGCACCTTTCGACATTAACGGGATTCCAATCTGCCAACCCTTGATCACCTGACCCAAGGATAGTTTCAATGGCTCCTTACGATCGTATGAGCTATCAAATTGCTTTCCATTGAGTAAGGTACCTTTATAATGCACTGTTACCTCATCGTCACTTTTTGGTTTTGGACCTGCCGCCTCATTTAGAACAAGATATTGAATTCCTTCAGCTGTAGATTTCATCCCAACAACCTTTGCATTTTCGGCAAAAAATTTATCTTCTTCAGCACGGCTAGCAGCCTCTTTTTTAGCACGAACATCCATGATCGCCTGCTGGATAACAGCTCTTCCTTGGCCTTCTTCCAATAGCGATTTCTCCCCTTTCAAGACATCCGAAATTGCTTTTGCAATAACATCTGACTTCAAGTAATCGATCTCAATAGATTTTAATGAATTTCCGATATCGGCACCAAACGCATAAGACACAGAATCGGCCTTCGTTTTCAGTTGATTTGTTGTACTTGATTTAGTTGTGACGACCTTCTTCTTCGCCGTCGTGTTCGTTTTTTTTTGTTGGGCAAATCCTGTGACTGTTGTCAAGGATAATAGGGCTAATGCAATATACTTCATGTTTGTTTAACGGTGCTTCTGCACGATTTCATTTATAATTTCCTGCGTGATATTAGGGTAATCAACTTCAACCCTAGATTTACTGTTGAGCCAGGCTTCTATCGCCAGCATGTTTTTCTGTTTTAAGCTCGAAATTACAGGCACCCCCATCTCTTCCAATGACGCTGCATTCAAATGCTGCTCATATTGGTTTTTCATCGGGATAACTAACAGTTTCTTTTTCAAATATAACGCTTCTGCCGGTGTTTCAAAACCTGCCCCACATAAAACTCCAGAAGAAGATGCCATACTATCAATAAAAGATTGGTTATTGATCGGTCTTATCGTTACATTTTTCATGTCAAATGCCTTCGAATTATGTTTGCTAAAAACATCCCACTTCACATCTGGAAACTTCATCAAATGCTTTAAAAGATGCGCATCGTCATATGCCGGGAGGTAAACCGTATAATGTCCCTGATCTGTCACATTCAATTCACGAACAGCATTACGGATAACCGGTTGGTAAATATTCTTGGCGTACCGCTTAAAATGGAAACCATAGGAATGGGTAGACGGGGCATAATTTTTCATAATAAATTTGCCCAACATATCACTATCTTCTGGCTTAGGACTCGATGGATCTAAGGCAGCAATCTGATGGCTCAACCCAATGCATTCCAAATCTTTTGAATGACAAGCCCAAGCAGAAATTGGTTCAAAATCATTGATCACCAAATCATAGTTTTCTATGGGCAAGCTCTTAATTTCATTCGTAAATTTACGAATCGTCGAACTCATAAATGTTTTCCACAGATCTACTCCGCCGGATTTTCCAAAGATAAAACTCAACCCGTGAAAACGGTATTTCACTTCGAAAGGTAATGATAGATCTGCTTGAATTCCACTAACCAAAACATCGACTTCCCCTAACTCCCTCAAACAGGGGACAATATCCATTGCCCGGCTCAGATGTCCATTTCCTGTCCCTTGTACGGCATACAATATCTTCATAACGACTGTATTTTGTGTCGGCAAATTAATCAATTTTAACGAGTATCAATATTATTTTATTGTTTAGTTATGTTAAGAAAATATAAATTAACATCAATAAAAAAAGTTGTTAATCCATTTTTAATTTTCCTTTACGTATATTTAATATCAACAATTAATTAATAGCCAGTTTGATACCCCATGAAGTCTCTATTTTATAGAATGCTTTGCATAGTCGCCATGCTAATTTTAACATCGTGGGGATTTTTTGCTCATAAAAAAATTAATCATTATGCCGTCTTTGCTCTCCCCGCTCAGTTGGCTAAGTTTTATAAATCCAATATTGACCTTATTACCGAAAAAGCTGTTGATCCAGATAAACGCTGCTTCACAGACAGCGCTGAAGGCCCAAGACATTTTATAGATTTAGAGGACTACCGCAAGGAAAGTACAGTTGACTCCATACCGATACATTGGTCACAAGCCAAAGAGAAATTTCAAGAAAAGCAATTGTTAAAAAATGGCATTGTGCCCTGGCAAATCAATCTTACCTACCAAAAGCTTGTTAAGGCCTTTCAAGCAAAAGATTATAAGCGGATCATCAAACACTCAGCAGAAATCGGCCATTATATTGCTGATGCCCATGTTCCATTACACACGACTAAAAATTATAATGGACAGCTGACTAATCAACTCGGTATACACGCATTCTGGGAGAGCCGCTTACCGGAAATGTTTTCAGAAAAATACAACCTTCGCGTTGGAAAAGCCAACTATATCAAAGATCCCTTAGCGGAGGCCTGGAGTATCGTCCGTGAAAGCAATCGCCTTGTGGATTCTGTATTGAGCATTGAAGCCCAGCTCAATCGTCAATTTAAGGCATCTCAAAAAAAATCTTTTATTGAGCGAAACAATCAATTGGTATGGACCTATTCCGACAGTTATGCTAGAGCTTATCATGAAGCCATGAACGGTATGGTTGAAAGGAGAATGCAAAAAACCATTTTACGCGTTGCTTCCTATTGGTATTCAGCCTGGCTCGAATCCGGCCAACCCGACTTGACTAACATCGAAAAAATAAAAAGCACCGACAAGCAAGATCACATCGATATAACGGGAAAAAAACGTATCGGTCGAGAGGAATGGATGTAAGAAGGCTATAAAATATCACCCGGACTACCAGTATTATTCACGCCGGACTATTTATTTTTTAGTCAGCTAAGCTACTTTTGCAGCGTAAAATCTAGGAAAGCATGTTGAATAAAAATATTACGTTAACAAACCTTGCATTAGTACTGAGTATTGGAACTGCGACCGCTCAGATTAAAGACACAACCGCTTTGGGCGAAGTCATCATTAATCAAAATCGCTTACAGATCCCTTTTTCAAAACAAAGCAAAAATATCCAAATATTGACGCAGGAAGATATACAGAGATTACCAAATCGATCAATAAACGAATTGCTGAGCAATATCCCAGGTGTTGATATTCGCCAACGTGGACCATTCGGTTCGCAGGCAGATATAAGTATCGACGGTGGGTCTTTTGAACAGACGGCGATCCTACTCAATGGTGTTAAAATCACCGATCCACAGAGTGCCCATCACAACATGAACCTTCCGGTTCCTCTGGAGGCCATCGAGCGTATCGAAATCATTCGGGGGCCAGCTTCACGGATTTTCGGTATTAATGCACTAACCGGTGCCATTAACATCGTAACAAAGAAAATTGAATCAAATCAAATTAGTGCCCAGCTGTATAGTGGTTCTTCATTCAAAGATAATGAGCAGACAAGTGCAGGCAAGTATTATGGTAAAGGTGTTCAGCTTGGCTCACAGTTCTTAACCAAACAAACAAGCCACGGTTTATATTTTGGCCACGAAGATTCGAATGGACAACGCTATAATACAGCCTCTAATAATAATAAACTCTATTATGACGGGACATATCAACCGAATACAGCCAATATGATAAAAGCCAATGTTGGCTATATCAACAATCAATTTGGAGCCAATGGTTACTATGCTGCACCGAATGACAAGGAAGCGTATGAACAGGTTAAGACAGCTTTCGCTTCCCTGCAGTCCAAGCATCAATTAACACAGGCATTTTCCATCAGTCCACGCCTCAGTAATCGCTACAACGAAGATGAATATTGGTATTTAGGCAGAGAAACAACCAAAGGTAGGTCCAAACATTACAGCAACGTCTTTGGAGCTGAAATCAATGCTACATTGGAGCAAAGTTATGGTACATTTGGCTTAGGACTGGAAAGTCGATTTGAACGTATCAATAGCACCAGTATTGGCGACCATAACCGGGAGAATTACGGCGGCTACCTGGAATTCAAAACAGAGGCGATCGAAAAACTGATGATCAACTCGGGTGCCTACATCAATTATAACTCAAAATTTGGCTGGCAGGTATTCCCGGGTCTAGATTTGGGCTATGATATTACCGAACATTGGAAGATTGTAGTCAACGCAGGTTCTAGCCAACGCATCCCTTCCTTTACGGATCTTTACACCAATCAGACAGCCAACGTCGGAAACCCCACACTGAGCTCTGAAAATGCCTATCAGATAGAAAGTGGTATAAAATACTTATCCAATCGAGTTATTGCGCAAGTGGGCTATTTCCATCGAAGGATAAGCGATTTCATCGACTGGCAAAAAGAGGATGCCACTACAGGAAGCGGAACGGTCATTCCGTGGAAACCAATAAATATTGGAAAAAATAAAATTGATGGATTCAATGCTTCATTCCGATATAATATCAATGATCCCAGCGCAACGACACGATACTTTACAACGCTAAGTTATAATTATCTCAACCCAAGCATAACACTAGCAGATGGGATACTATCCAAATATGCTATTGAAAGCTTAAGGCATCAAGTTATTGCCAACTTTACCATAAACCACAAGAACTGGATGTTCACTTCTGCAAACCGCTTTAATGAGCGTATCAGTTACAAATCTTATTTCATCGCTGACGTAAGAGGATCGTACCAACTCCAAGACTTAAACATCTTTGTGGATGTTCAGAATATATTTGACAAGAGCTATATAGAAGCTGCCGCCGTTCCAATGCCCGGTCGTTGGTTTAGTATCGGCGCAAAATATAAACTGAACTATTAAACCCGATTAAATGGCAAAATCGGTTCTCTTCCCATTTCGCCATCAATTATAAAAAAGTCCCAAATGGAATGACCATTTGGGACTTTTCATTGTGTTATTGCCACATAGAAGCATGTACCATGCCCTATTTAAGAAAACGCCAACTATAAAATAAGTTACTTTTTCTTGGGAAGAACAGATAAAATTCCTCCAATTAAATGTTTTTGGAACTCAGGTTCGTCATAGGACTCATCGGTATGTCCAAGCCCGGTATAGAAGACTTTCCCTCCATCGTAGCTCTGGGTCCAGGAGATTGGATGGTGATCCCCCATTTTTCCTCCTTGGTAGCTTTTTTCATCCAAATTCATCAACACATGCAATCCGTCCTTCACATCCTTGAAATTATACCATTCATCTTTGTGCCACCAGATCGGATCGAGGTGCTTGGTGGCCGGATGTTTTCTGTCCAGCACATCAATTTTGGCTTTTTGTACAGCAGGATGAGACGCAAAATACGCGCCTACAAGGCCGTTATACCATGGCCAATCAAACTCAGTATCCGTCGCTGCATGGATACCCACAAACCCTTTTCCTGATTGGATATACCGCACAAAAGCTTCCTGTTGCGCATTATCGAGAATATCGCCGGTTGTGCTCAGAAAGATAACGGCGTCATATTTGTTCAATCCCTGATCGGTAAACAGAGCTGCATCCTCCGAATGATCAGATTTTATTTTTTCTTTATCAAGCAATTGCTTAAGTACCTCTGCACCCTTTTCGATGCTTCCGTGTCTAAACCCTTTTGTCTTGCTAAAGATCAATACTTGCCTTTGTGCCTGAACAGCAGCTGACATCCCCAACAGGAGAAACAGAAAAATGAAGATTCTATTCATGATATAAATGGTTATTATGATGATTTAAGTTTAGGTTTACTAATTTCCGCAACGAAATTGCGATAAAAATAGCTGTAAAGAAAAGCCGTGCATTCTCCCGATACACGGCTTTTCTGTTTTATTATGGTGTGATTAGCTCACGGTAAAAATCAAGACTTTCAATAATATCTTCCTCAGAAACGTAGATATCATATTGACAACTGCCAATTTGGTCAAGCAATGCGAAACCGATCTGATTGGACAAGTTTTTCTTATCGTTTCGCATCAGATCCAACAGGGCTGTATCAATGGAAGAATCAAATGTGTAGTCGTTGAAATATTTTCTAAAAGTTTGGATCAAATCGTTTAATTCATCCAAAGGCAAACCATTCAATTTATGCGATAGGTACCCCTCACAAATCATTCCTACTGCAATAGCTTCTCCATGTAATAAAGGTGAAGCATCGTTCAACAACGAGTAGCCCTCAATAGCATGACCAATTGTATGGCCAAAGTTTAAAATTTTACGCAGTCCTTTTTCTTTCGGATCCTCAAGGATAACACGGTTTTTGATTGAAACAGAATGTTTGACTAAAGAATTATCGATTTGATCGATCTCCAACGTTTTCACTCGCTCATAATAAGCCCGATCGAAGATCAGTCCATGTTTAATTACTTCAGCAAAACCTGAGATTAACTGACGTTGATCTAAGGTTTTCAAAAACTGGCTTGAAATAAATACAGCTTGGGGTTGTGCAAAAGTGCCAATAATATTTTTCACACTTCCCATATCAATACCGGTTTTACCTCCTACTGATGCATCTACCTGGGAAAGTAAAGTCGTCGGAATTTGAATAAAATCCATCCCTCTTTTGAAAGTCGATGCGGCAAATCCTCCCATATCAGTCACCACACCACCGCCAAGATTGATCATCAATGAATGTCTATCGGCTCCGAAATCGAGCATATTATGCCATACACCAATACAGAAATCAATATTTTTATTTTCCTCGCCCGGATCTACTTCTATCACATCATAATTCGCTAAATTGGGTAAAGCTTGCTGAAATAGCGGCAAACAATTATCCAAGGTATTGGTATCCACCAATACGATGATCTTTGAGTAATTGCGCTCAGCTAAAAATGCCTCTAAAGAGGCCAACGTATCATCAAAATATACCTGATAGCCCAAACTTTCTATGACTTCCATTCTACGATTCTTTAAGGTTTAAGTTTTCTATTTACCAATATTGTTTAATATTACACCAATTTTATTTGCATCCCATCAAATTCAACAACATCTCCCGGTCTTAATTTGAGTCTTTTACGGTAATCAACCTGCCCATTATACTTCACACACCCTTCCGCCACAACCCATTGAGCCATAGCACCATGCTCTACCCAATTTAAAGCTTTAAGTAACTGTATAAGCTGGATATATTCGCCCTCGATTTTAAATTCTTGCATTTCACAAAAATAGTGGTTTCACTGAGGAATACAAGAATTATCATCGTTTTAATGCTTACTAAATTGCTACATTTGCCTTATTGCAAATAAAGATTATGATTGAGAATTCTGAGCCCAAGACATTATCCTTTGATAATACAGAGATTGCTTTTAAAAGTAAAAGCGATAAGGATTTGGAAAGAGCGTATTGGTTATTCAAAATAATAGCGAATAACTTCTTGACAAAAGTAGGTCCGTCAATGACCAACTTTGCCCTGAACATAGGACTGCCTATCCAAGGTATCATCCGTAAAACAATTTTCAAACATTTTTGTGGTGGAGAAACCATCGCGGGTTGCGAAGCAGCAATCAACGAATTGGGAGAAAATGGTGTAGGGACAATCCTGGATTATTCTGTTGAAGGAGAGGAAACAGAAAGTGCATTTGACGCCTGTTGCGAAGAGGTATTACGTACCGTAGTTGCGGCAAGTAAAAACAAGTACATTCCATTTTCGGTATTTAAACCAACTGGATTAGGACGTTTTGAGTTATTTGAAAAGGTCAATGCCAAAGAAACTTTAACAGCGGCAGAACAAGGAGAATACCAACGCATGTTGGATCGTACTGACCGTATCTGTAAAGCATGTCATGCCGCAGGTGTAAAAGTTTTGGTGGATGCTGAACATTCATGGATTCAAGATGCGATCGATGATATTGCACGTGAAATGATGGAAAAATACAATATGGAGAAACCAATTGTATATAATACTTATCAATTGTACCGTAGTGATAAGTTGGCATCGTTGAAAGCTGACTTTGAATATGCAAAAGTTAGAGGGTTTCATATGGGTGCTAAGATCGTTCGTGGTGCCTACATGGAAATCGAACGTGCCCGTGCTGCACAAAAAGGTTATTCCGATCCCATCCAGCCAAATAAAGAAGCTTCAGATAGAGATTATAATGAAGCTATTGAATTTATCTTGGACCACCTGGACAACTTTGGGCTAATGGCGGGTACACACAATGAGGACAGTAGCATGTTATTGGCGAAGGAAATTGACAGACGTGGTATCGATAGATCCACCGATCGCATCTTCTTTGCGCAATTATTGGGTATGTCTGACAACCTTAGCTTTAACTTGGCGGCACATGGCTATAATGTTGCTAAATACATGCCTTATGGACCGGTTAAAGCGGTGATGCCATATCTTTTCCGTAGAGCACAAGAAAATACTTCCGTCGCAGGAGCGACAGGTCGGGAGCTCGGGCTTTTGATCAAAGAAAAACAAAGAAGAAAAGCTAGTCGATAACGACTAGCTTTTTTTATAATTGGCGGGCATCAAGTCCATCTACTCAAGGAACTATGCTCAAATGATTTCCAGGAAACACCCTACTTTTGAAAAGCACAAAAGCACTTTACCTATCACCCAACTCCCCTTCGTCCTTTTGAAACAAGCTAATTACAAAATCATTCCATATTCTTGAAACTATTATTTATGTTTGCAAACTTTTCCCTTAAAACAAAGTTCATACAGGAAGGGTGCTCCCCCGGAGCTTAAAAGAATACGATTTGAAATGGAAGAAAAACTTAGATTATTTGATCTTGCACGTCAACAGATGGGCAAATACCCCGATCTTGATATGTTTGCCCACAAAGTGGACGGCAAGTGGAATTATATCAAAACAGCAGATTTTCTTGAACAAGTAGACAGCCTCTCCAAAGGGCTGATTGAACTTGGCGTGAAACCCAACGAGAAAGTTGGTCTCATTGCCGGCAGCAGTATGGAATGGCATTTGATTGACTTTGCAATCCAGCAAATTGGTGCAGTGGTGGTCGCCATCTATCCAAATATTACGGATACAGACTATCAATATATCTTTAATGATGCCGAAATCAGGGTTTGCATCGTCAGCAACAAAAGCCTGTACGATCGACTGATGAATCTAACCGACTCAATCTATACGTTGAAGTATATTTTTTGTATCGCAGATCAGGAAGGAACACGTAGCTGGAAAGAACTGAATGATATAGGCTCCAATTGCTCCTTAGAAAAACTAGCAGCACTACGTGACCAGGTTAAACCTGAAGATCTCGCTACCCTGATTTACACTTCCGGTACAACGGGCAAACCAAAAGGCGTAATGTTGTCACACAATAATATCTTTTCCAATGTATTGGGCGCAGCAGAAATTACCCCTTGTAAAGCTTATGACCGCGGACTGACCTTCCTCCCTCCTTGTCACGCCTACGAGCGTATGGTTTTATATACCTATATGTATCTTGGCTTTACGGTCTATATCGCAGAATCTTTTGACAAGATTGGTGATAATCTGAAGGAAGTAAAACCTCATATCATGACCGTTGTCCCACGTATTCTTGAAAAAGTCTATGAGAAAATTATGAAAACAGGTCATGATCTCAGTGGTTTCAAACGAAAAGTATTTGATTGGGCTGTTTCAGTTGCAGAAGAATATGATCCAAATCCTGAGAAAAGAAGTCTATCCTATAATCTCAAACTAAAGCTTGCCAAGAAACTTGTCCTTAACAAATGGTATGAAGCATTGGGTGGCGAATTACTTACCGTTGCCTCTGGATCAGCCTCTCTTCACAGCAAGTTAACACGTGCCTTCTTAGCTGCAGGAATTCCATTATATGAGGGATACGGCATGACCGAAGCCTCCCCACTCATTTCGGTCAATCATTATATCAAAGGAATACGCATAGGTACTGTTGGCCTTCCTGTCCGTTTTGTTGAAATAAAACTTGCTGAAGACGGAGAAATATTAGTAAAAGGCCCTAATGTCATGATGGGATACTATAAGAACAAGGCCGAAACGGATAAAACGATCATTGATGGATGGCTGCATACCGGAGATATTGGAAAGTGGGAAGATGAAAAATTCTTGAAAATCATTGACCGAAAAAAAGAGATGTTCAAAATTTCAGGTGGGAAGTACGTCATACCACAACCTATCGAAACCAAGCTTGTTGAATCTAAATTTATTGAACAGGCAATGGTTATCGGTGACGGGATGAAGTTTGCTTCTGCCTTTATTGTACCAAACTATGCCCATTTGTTGGATTGGGCCAGAACAGATGCTCCTGAACTTGCAAGCATGACAAAGGATGATTTTCTGACTGACCCTGCCATAGTAAAAAAAGTTAATCAAGAGGTACGTCGTGCAAACCAGCACTTTGGTAACTGGGAGCAGATTAAGAAACCAATTATTTTAACAGATGAATTTACTATTGAAAATGGAGAGTTAACACCAACCTTGAAAATGAAACGAAAGGTAATTCTCGAACATCATCAAGAAGAGTTCAATAACCTCTATCAGATGGAGATGGATTAAGGTTTAATAAATCAAAATTTTGACATAGCGCGCTATATTTATACGAGTAAAACATGAAATTATTAAAGGATAGAATCCTTCATGACGGTAAAAGTCTTGCAGGAGGCATACTTAAAGTAGACAACTTCATCAATCACCAGATGGACCCCGTGTTGATGAAATCTATTGCGGTGGAATTTGTCCGCCGTTTTGCAGACCTCCCGATCAATAAAATCATTACAATTGAAGCAAGCGGAATAGCCCCAGCGATCATGCTTGGCTACCTTTTGGAATTACCGGTTGTATTTGTAAAAAAAGCAAAACCGACCACCATGGCCGATATGTATGTAAGCCAGGTACATTCATTTACCAAGAATAGAACCTACGACATCTGTGTCAGCAAAGAGTTTCTTACGCCGAGCGACAATGTTCTTTTTATAGACGATTTTTTGGCCAATGGGAATGCTGCTTTTGGTATGCTCGATCTCGTCAAACAATCGGGGGCTTCTGTCTTGGGCATGGGATTTATTATCGAAAAATCCTTCCAGGAAGGTGGCAAAAGATTACGAGAATTGCCCGATTTAAGAATAGAATCGCTAGCGCGGATAAGGTCGCTTGAAGTGAATAAAGTCAGTTTCGAAGAAGATTAGCAAAAAGAAAAGCCTCATCTCCCTAAGGAGTGAGGCTTTTTTATTCAAACAACAAGATAAATTCTTTCTAATCCCAACGGTAGTCGTTGTAAAAATCTTCCGGATGTCTGCTAATTGCAACATCTTTTACAATCCGGATATTGGCTGCTCCCAAGTTGACATTCAGCATAAATGAAGGCACGTTTGATGAAAAATTCCAACGACCATTGCGCATATACACGTAACCTCCTCTGTAAGGATCGTAGAATGTTTTGTAATCTCTAAAGTATACATGGTGTCTACTATCGTAACGATGTGCGCTTGCCCAGGCCGGTGCTCTATGACGGTATGACTTTCGGTATGACTTAGCTACTTCTTTATGATACTTACGGTCTTCTTTTTCGCGTTTTTCTAAATATTTTCGATATTCCTTATCCCTTTTCTCTTCATATTTTCTACGCTCTTTGTCCTGTTTCCATTCACGTTCATGTCCACGATGTTGAGCCGAAGATTGTTGAGGAGCGATTAAAACCAGCCCTCCAATTGCCAACGCGAAGTATATCATCTTTCTCATAACAGTATAATTTAAATTTAAAAATCAATTCCACTCTGCCTGTGTTCCATTCTTTTTTACAAGCGTTTCTATGGGTATGACTTCAATGTTTGAACAAAGGTTTAATCGATCAAGATGAATTTAATTTGTGCTGCAATATATAGAATCCATTACTTCAATTTAACGTATCTTTGTACCATGTCAAATACGGGATATATCACTGAAGATACCATTGTTGCATTAGCGACATCTTCCGGAACAAATGGCGCTATTGCTGTCATACGCGTTTCGGGCCAAAATGCCATAAAAATTACGAACGAAATATTTAAAGGAAAGAACCTACTTCAACAAGCATCACATACCATCCATTTTGGAACCATACGCGATGGCGAAGAGATCATTGACGAAGTATTGGTCTCCTTATTTGTAGCTCCGAACTCCTATACGAGAGAAAATTCGGTGGAAATATCAACGCATAACTCCAAATATATTATCGAGCGCGTTGTAAATTTACTCATCAAAAAAGGAGCACGTGCCGCCCGTCCGGGAGAATTTACCCTACGTGCATTTCTCAATGGCGGAATGGATTTATCCCAAGCAGAAGCAGTTGCCGATTTAATTGCATCTAATTCTGCAGCCTCACATCAAGTGGCGATGCAGCAGATGCGTGGCGGCTTTTCCAATCAGCTTAAATCCCTTCGTGAAGATCTCATTCACTTTGCTTCACTGATTGAATTAGAGCTTGATTTTTCGGAAGAAGATGTGGAATTTGCCAACAGAGATCAGCTAAAAAATCTAATCAATAAAATACAGGTTATTGTTCAAAAATTAGTGCAGTCTTTTGAACAGGGTAACGTCCTAAAAAATGGTGTTCCTGTTGTTATTGCCGGGAAACCTAATGTAGGAAAATCAACCCTATTGAACGCTTTTTTAAACGAAGAACGTGCCATTGTTTCAGATATTGCAGGAACAACGCGCGATACCATTGAAGATGAAATTAATATTCATGGCGTCACGTTCCGATTTATTGACACAGCAGGTATACGTGAGACGGCAGATGTTATTGAAGCAAAAGGTGTTGAGCGTACCCGTGAAAAGATGAAACAGGCGAGATTGATCATTTACCTATTTGACCCTACACAGGACAAAGTCGAGGAAGTACAAGCGCAATTACCTGAAATCGAGCGCCTACAAATTCCATTTGTCACCATTATCAATAAATCAGATTTGCTTTCTGAGGCGCAAAAAGAGGTTTACAATGTCCTTAATCCGCTTTACATTTCAGCGAAAGAACAAATCGGTGTCGAGGAACTGAAAGACGAATTGATCAATCGTGTACATTTAGGAAATTTAAATACCGACGATGTCATGGTCACCAACATCCGTCACGTAGAGGCGCTACAAAAAACAGCAGATTCACTGGAACGCGTAATCTATGGTATTGACAATCCTGTCACTTCTGATTTCCTAGCGATGGATATACGCCAAGCCTTATATCATCTTGGTGAAATCACCGGAAGTGTTTCTACAGACGATTTATTGGATAATATCTTTTCCAAGTTCTGTATCGGAAAGTAAATCTTAATTAACGATAATAAACAATAACCACCATTGATTATAAATCACTTAAAATAAACATTTTAAGTGATTTTTTTTATTATTAATGTTTATCTTTAAAATGTATTACCGCTCAAATAAAACTGAATAGTCCTGGTTTTCTTCAAAATTAAACCCACCTACTTTCCAGCTATACTGTCCATTAGAATTTCTCACAGCTACATGGACTGGACTTGCCGTAGTGCTATGATTATAAAAAACAACTATTGAAGATTCACTTTTTTCGATATTAATTTTTATTACGGTATCGCATACTCTAAAAATCAGGATGCATTAAATAAATTTTGGACATATAATCAACGTAGAATATTCATTTTGTCTGCGATAATCTTTGCAATACTTCACTATAAGCGCTACAATATGACTTTTGAAAACCTATTATTAATCCCATTTTTATTGGCTTTCTATTTTTCAAGGGGTTGGATCCTAGAATATGCTAGAGCTCCATATGGATTTATTTACAGTTGCTTACTGCATATACTATATAACTTCCTTTTATCGGTCAAATATACTTTAAATAACTTCTCTAGTTATAGATTCAATTACAATAATGCATTTAGTGGTTTTTATGTACCTAAAATGGATAAATTAAAGCACGGGAGTGATTTTGACAACCTTACTGGTTACTTACATTTATTCTTACAGACTAATTTAAACGCTCGAAAGGAGACAAAGAGAAAATTCCACTGGAGATCTTTCCATTCCATTCATAGTAGTAGGCTTGCCTCCTTTTGATAATAACCTTCTTGCTCCTAGGCATCCGCTCTTTGTCCACGGGTTGTATAACAGTGATCTCGTAATGGTTGGCCTGGGTATTATTGACTTTAATTTCGATAGCTTTTTCAAAGCCGTACGAATATACACCTAACTTGTAAACGTCCTGTCTCGGAAAATTAAATGTTTTCGTTGAATCAATAACGATTTGTTTTCTTAGTCTGGAAGAAAACATGCAATGTCTATATTGCGGAACATGGACAATATTTCGATAATTTTTCTTTTTGTTAATATATATGGAAAGTAATTCGAAGTAAAACGGAGTTCTACTGCTCATCTCGTTTTTCTCATAAGTTTCCAAATAATAGTTGATCGTTACTGAAATAGAATCGTTATCTTTTTGGACTGACTTTTCCCGTACCGATACCCTGGGTAATCTTTTTTCCAGGTGTGGATTTAAAATTACTGTATCTCCCTTTACTTCCCAATCTCCTCTATTCGTATAGGATTCAAATGTATAGGGGAAAATAGGATCTGCTTCAATAAGCTCAAATGTGCTGTCTAGATTTAGAGTCAGACGGGTCGAATATTCCCCATACGTACCGAAGATCGGTTTAGAAGCTTTTTGAGCAAATACGGAGAATACTAGTGAAAAATAAAGAAGTGCTGACAACAATACTTTGATCATAATCCATTTTTCCTTTGCTTTGTTAGGGATAGAATACAAATATATCACAAAATGTTCACCTAATTTACTCTTTGTTCTTCTTAAACAGGAAAAGTTATTTTTTCACAATACTATAAACCACAACCGGAAGGCACAATACGGTTAATATTACAGAGAACCTTTTGAAGATCAGCAAATCTTTCCGTTTTTTTAATAATTCTTGGTCCGATAGTTCGCTTAATTCTTTTTCTTTCATGCTATTTTTAATTAAGATCCTATGATAAAATACTTAATAATACCTTGTAAGTTTTCTTGTTGTGTCAGCGATACAGGTATCATTTGCTAATAATGGCTTCTGATCAAATATAAATATCTTCACGAACATTTATCAAATTATTTCCTTTTTAGGATATATTGTACTTACCACAGTCTTTTATCGGTAATAATGGAGAAACAACGTCTTTAACAAATTGCCGATAGCACGATACAACAAAAAGACAAGGTCCTACCATGGTAAAACCTTGCTCTTATTAGTGAACAAACAATATACAGATCCGGCGCAGAACGGGGGCAATAGCTAGTTGGCTTCAAGCTGAATAACCCCCGAAATTAGTCCTTCACCTTTTGCCCTTACCCGTATTTCACCTTTGTTTTTGCTCGTGACAATCGCCAAGGCTTTACCATGAAAAGCATTGCGAGAAGCTGATTGGAAGCTTGTCAGATCCGTCGTATTGCCATTGTCTGTCGCCACAATTTTTGCACCGTCTCCCTTCACCTCAAATTCGATTTTATCGTCTGCATCAGGAACGATCGTACCAAACTCGTCCACGATATAGGCATGCACAAAGGAAAGTTTTGCGTGTATCCATGTTGTCAAACTCATTGAAGAACTTTTTGCTTACCGTACATGCCCCCCATCCTTGGCCATAAGGCGACCAATTTTTACCGCGCAAGCCCAGAAAGACGACCCAGCGGTTGCCATCAACATAACCGTTGTAGTTCGACGTATTGTTGAATTTCTGTGCAAATACAACCTCAGGATTTCCCTTACCGGCATATTTGGAAATATCTAGCGTATTATTGCTTGCATTGGGGATATAACTCGCTGCCGGCCACAGATTTTTGAAATCTGCCACCAGCGCAAACTGGCCGCTGCTGATAACTTCTTCGAGTCCCGCTAGGGCTTCAGCCTTGGAGACACCGATATCTTCGCCGCCATAATAGCCTGCATAAAATAGATAAACACGGGCCAGTAGCGCTTTAGCAGCAAATGGAGTTGCCCGACCATCATTGGTTGCCGCAGCTGACTTGGGGTAAGCTGTTGCTGGGATATTGGCAGCCGCAAATTTAAGGTCTGAAACAATCAGTTGATAAATCGCTTTGGGGTCCGACTGTGGAATATTCTCATTGGTCGGGCTCGTTAGCAAAGGGATGTTTTCGAATAGACGGACGAGATCAAAGTACATGGTGGCCCGCAGGAATTTCGTTTCCCCTTCGATACGTGCCCGCGCTGTAGTGTTGCCTGAAAAATCAGTGCCGTCCAATTTTTCCAAAAGTGTATTGCAGCGAAAAATTCCCGCGTAGTAATCAGACCAGGTACCATCAAAGATATTATTGTCCGATTGGGACTGCGCAATATCAAAACGGTCTATTGCCTGAAATGAGCGACCGTCTGTTGTACCTGTTCCGCCAAAACAATTGTCGGCAGCCACCTCTGCTGTCAGATAGAAAGACTGGCTCCCATTGGAGGTCGTCCGTTGATAACCATCATAGCAGCCGACCAGAGCCATGTCGGCATCGGCTACGGTTTTATAAAAATTGCTTTCCAAAACGCTTGTCATCGGTTCGACATCCAAAAAACTGGATGAACATGATCCTAAGATTAAGGATCCAAATAACATGGAATGATAGATATAGCTCGTTTTTTTCATGATTTCTTGTGTTTAGAATTTAACATTTAGGCCAAATAATACAGTCCTTGGTCTTGGATAGTAACCGAGGTCGATACCCGATACCCAACCATCTGTTCCATAGCCGATCTCGGGATCCATCCCATCATATTTGGTGAACGTAAACAGGTTTTGACCTTGTACGTAGAAGCGGATCTGATTAGCATACTTCCATTTGATCAGTTTCGACAGATCATAACCTAAGGTCACATTGCTGATCCGAAGAAAGTCTCCATCCTGAATATAAAGGTCTGAAAACTGCCAATTGACATTAGTTTCCGTAACACGGGGGATCGTACTGGAAGTACCTTCCCCGGTCCATCGGTCTAATATTCGTGTAGTATAGTTTGCTTGTTTATTGGCATGATTGCGGTAAGACTGTACAATTTTGTTTCCAAGGGAACCATAGGCATTCACCGAGAAATCAAATCCTTTATAATCCAGTCCAATATTAAATCCATAGGTAAAATTAGGCATGCCCACGCCCAAATTTGTCTTATCCGAGGCATTGATAATACCATCGTTATTCTGATCTACATATTTCACATCGCCCGGTTTTACATCCGCTTGAAGGATACCTTTTCCGGCTGTTTTCCAATTCCTGCTTAAAATTGCGGATGATAAACTTCTCTGCCTGTCCTGTACCGACAATCGCCGACAGGCCTTTGTTTGTGGAAGCCCAAACATCACCTTGATCATCGACCAAGAGTGCCAGGATTGCATCGTCGCTAAGCCCATCTTGCTGTGTAAGATAGCTTATTTTGGTACCATCTATTACATGCAGTCCCTCTTGTGTCGCTACCCAAATACGACCGGCTTTGTCCTCTTTGATATCATAAATTAGATCATTCATGAGTTTCATAGGCGAACTGGATGTATTGATATAAGTAATCTTCTCGTCGGGGGCCAACAATGCCAATCCTGTAGCTGTGCCGATCCAGAGACGTTTTTTTGAATCCTCAAATAAAACAGAGATATAATTGCTGTTGATGGTTTGGCCCTGCCGTGTATATGTTTTCGAAAACTGTGCTGTTTTTTTATCAAACAGGTACAGGCCGGTACTTAGCTTTCCTATCCATAGCCGATGTTGACTATCTTCATAGATCTCCCATACACTATCATCATTCAATTTCCCGGGGGCCGAGTCACGGTGGAAAACCTTAAAACTTTTGCCGTCAAATCGACACATACCACCTCGATAAGTTCCTATCCACAGCCTGTCTTCCGCATCCAGCAATAAGGAAACAATCACGTTGCTGCTCAAACTATTGGGATCCTGAGGATCATGCAGGTATTGCGTAAAGGTTTTCTGACTGAGATCATAATAGAGCAATCCCCCACCATTTGTCCCAATCCAGAGATTACCCTTTCGATCCTGTACAAACTTATTGACGTCGTCAAAGGGAAGTGATTTGGGAAGTCCAGGATAGTTCTTGACTAAGGAGAATAATAACAAGTTGGGATGATAATAACTGATGCCGCCTTTGTATGTTCCCGTCCAGATAATACCTGACTTATCCCGATATAAAGCCGTTATGCTATTGTAAGGTAGGCTTCGTAAATCATATTTATCGTTACCGATGATTTGTACACTTTTTGTTTTTTTATCATAAACATTGATCCCACCATGGTCAGTTCCTAGCCAGAGATGCCCTTTATCATCTTGCACGATATTGCCTACAAAAGGATTGGATAGTTCTTTTTGGAGATGTTGAATTGATCCATCTTTCGGGTCAAACCAGTATACACCGATTGGAATATCCTTTGAGAAGATCCATATCGCCCCATCCTGATCGGCAAATAGATTATAATTTACCAGCTTATTGCTGATCGGCAATAAGCTGGTTTTGGTACTTTGAAGTGATTTCGTATCAATATGGCCCAGCAGGCCATTTTCGTAGATTACCCAGATCGTGTGGTCTTGCCCAGCTATCACATCGGCGATTCGGTTGTTTTTGGTCAACGGCGGTACAGTACGATAGGTTTTCTTTAGGCTATCGTACAAGATCAGCGAACGATCGCTATACAATAGTGCAAAGATCTGCCCTTCCAGCTGTCTTATCGTATGTACGTCTTTGACGGGCAACTTTAAGCGGGTCAGTATGGAATCAAGCTGCTGGATGATAATACCTGAGCGCTGATCATACACATTCATCCGGTTGCTGGTACGAATCCATACATTGCCTTCTGGTCCCTCAAAGATTGCGGAAATCGAATTTCCACTCAGCCCGGTTCGTTTATTGGCAGAATAGCGAAAATTTGTGAATTGCGCCCCATCAAATCGGCTCAGGCCAGATTCGGTACCAAACCAAAGGTAATTGTACTTATCCCGGAGTGCGCAATTGACATGATTATGGACCAGGCCCTGATCAGAAGTTAAGGTTTTAAACGCATACGTATTGACCTGGCTCCAAACTGAAGATTGCCCTAAGAAAAGGAAAAGAAAGAGTTGGAGATACGCGTATAAAAAAGACTTAAGCTGCTGCATTGGTTATCATCTCCCCAATGATACAAAAATTGAGCAAATACAGCAAATCAAGTTGCTATTCATATAAGCTTTAACATAGTCTTTTGATCGTTTCATCATTATATAACACGCACTATCACCGCTTATCATATTCCCAATATAAAAAATGGCATTATTGAGACAACTATTCTTTATCCCCTAACCATGTTACCACATTGCGATCATGTTCGTAAGTTAAATCGGAATAGTACCATTTTTACAGGGATATAGCTAGGGGTTAACAAGGGTTTACCCCTGTTATACCCCTGTTAACCCCCTGTTATCCCCCTGTTAAACCCCTACTAATAGTAGAACTGGTATAAATTAATTAATACGTTTTGTAGGAAAAATTGAAGATCAGTTTTACAATGAAGCGCTTCCAAAAGATTGCTATTAAATAGCCATGAAAATAGCACTATTTAAACAGCCCTATCAGGCAATAGAATTGGTAAAACCAGATGTTTAGATCTGACTAAAAATTCTTTATTTACCACTCGAAATAGCAGTTCAAAATACTGGAAACTTACTGAAATTGCTTAGGCCTGTCTTTTTCAGCCGCCCTTGCCACGATCTCATCAATGCGTTTTTTGCGGGTATCTGGTCTTTTGGCAAGAACAATCCATTGCAACATCATTTTTTTGACGGATTTACTCAATCCAAGAAAATAATCTTTTGAACCAGCGTAATGTTGAAATGCTTCATCCAAATCCTGGGGAATAATTAATTCTTCCACACTGTCCAAAATTGACCAAGAACCATTTTCTTGTGCTATTTTTATAACCTCATGCCCCGCTGGAGTCATCAGATTCGCATCGATTAGTTTTTTAACTTTTTCTTTTAATTTTAGACCAGGTACTATTGGGTTTTCTTCGGCTAAATAACTGCATGAATGAATAGGCATCAATCGGTCTCCGTGTGCTATCAATCCAGCCAAAACACAATGCTTCATCCACAAGTTCAGTCCAGTTGACCACCGGTAAATTTGATTTTTTAGTATTACAGATCACCCAAATTGATTGTGCTATGTGATGATTGTTCTCAAGCCAAAATCGCCATTCTTCTTTTGTATTCAGGTAAATAATGGCTCTCTCTGCCGAATTCTGTTTGATCATTGATATCGTTTTTTAGTCCTTACTGGTATGGATAAAATTTGTCTATTGTGAAAATACGTTTTTTTTGAATACTAGTCATCCATGTTTTGCAGAACAACGACCAGCTTGTCCTATTGACAATATCAGCCCGCTGCTCTATTTTCCATTTTTCCTCACTTGCTAAATGATTATTTTTCGTAGGCGCCAAGTCGATAGCGTCGAATAGCGTAAAAAAAAACCAGCAACAGCCAATAATGGTAATTAAAGTCAAGCTAATCAGGATTTTCTTTATCATACGTATTTATTTTTGCTCTTCGTTTCAAATAATAAGCCCTTAAAAAATTATAATCAACACAAAAGTTAAAACCTTTTATTCGTTAAACATCACAATCGCCAATTTACAGTATTACAATAGCTAAAAAATCGATAGTTTATATGTGTTGGCAATCATTTATAATTCGTTAGTGATCCATCAATTTACACAAACGTTTGTGTATTCAATTTACTTGAATCTCTAATTTATTCTCAGTATACTCGTGATAACATTATAATCAATTACCCAGAACGGCGGTTCAAAAAAATAGACTAAACAGACCGTAAAGCAACATTACCGGAATACGGACTAATATATTCTTATAGCAAAATATTTTAAAACGCTAAAAAATGAAACAGATTGGCTTAAAAATCAAACGGGAATGGAAGTTTCTTTCCATATTCGTCATCTGCTCTTTACCCAGCTTATTCAGCATGGCACAATCCAACCCACCGGTCCTCCGTATCGGTATCATGGCCGATATGCAATACGCAGACAAAGCAGACCACGGTAGCCGTTTCTACCACAATTCATTGATGAAGGTCGATACCGCTGTAGACTTCTTCAATCGCAATAAGGTCGATTTTTCCTTGATTCTTGGCGATCTTGTCGACGAAGGTCCAAAAGATCTTCCAGTACTGTTAGAACATCTCTCCCCCTTAAAAAAAACGACTTATTGTCTACTTGGAAACCACGACTATGTCAACGTATCTAAACCAGATCTTTTGCACACTACTTTTGGGATGCCAGCTAAATACTACGCATTTACAAAAGGAAAATGGCGATTTGTTTTCTTAAATACGAATGCGCTCAGTAAATATGCCACAACGCCAAATTCAGCAGATCAACATGAATGGAAAACCCTGGTGGATAGCCTACAGACAAGCGGAAGGAAAAATACGCAACCCTGGAATGGCGGGGTTGACCGTAAACAACTCAAATGGTTACAAAACGAACTTGCCCAAGCGCGGAAAAACAAAGCGCATGTGATTGTATTGACACATCATCCTTTATTGCCAGAAAACGGCTATGAAACACTCAATAACCGGGAGGTTCTTGATATACTATACCAATTCTCCGAAGTTAAGCTGGTACTTTCTGGTCATCATCATAAAGGCAATTATGTAATGGCAAATAATATTCCTTTTGTAACCATGGAAGGTATGATCGAAACAGCTACCAGCAACGCCTATGGACTTTTGGAACTCTATCCGAAAGAAATCAAAATCAAAGGCCGAGGTAGACTCAGTTCAAGAGTTTTTAAATTATCATCCAAATAGGGCTCAATCGGGTGATTAATAAACTCACCATAAATAAGATTTAAATAAAACACCCGCAACGGCTTTAGCTGTTGCGGGTGTTTTTTATTGAATGGGTTTAGACAAAAATGCTATTCCATGGTTGGATTAAATGTACCGCCCCAATCTTTATTCTGCTTGATATTTGGGTTCTTGTCAATGACCGACTGCGCGACTGGAAAGAAATAATAGGTATCGGGTACCAAATTCACTTTATTTCCTGTGCTTGGCACCTGCAAGACGCTATATTTGAACTGATTTTCTTTCAATGTGTATGTTTTGGCCAATGCATTGGCATCATCCAGATTCATCTCGGTTCCATTTGAATTTATTGCTATCGCTTCAACTCCATGTTTGGTTGTATTGTTCAGTATATTGAGCTTACGTAACCTTCTTAAATCCCAAAAACGATGTCCCTCAAAACAGAACTCAATATTACGCTCTGCCAAAATAGCTTCACGCATTTGTTCCTTCGTGGTTGCTGTTATGCCATATTTATTGTCTGCGCCCGGCTCGATTCCCGCTCTTTTCCTAATCTGTGTAACCAGGTCTAAGGCTGTCGCAAAATCTCCTGTTTCATTTGCCGTCTCAGCATAATTCAATAGGACCTCGGCATAGCGCATCAACACAAAGTCGACATCATACTGAGTTTCCACTTCGGTTTGCTTTAATGACAGTTTGGAATTTTTTAAGATAAAAACCCCGCTATATCGATCCAAATTAGACGACGGAGTTTTTGCCTTCGGGTTAATGCCAAAGTCATCTAAAGCCGGAGCAATACCGACAGAAGTGTATTGTCTTTTGCCGGTCTTGCCGGAAACTTCATAGATTTTGGCATTCCACACAATAGACTTGTCAAAACGCGGATCGCGGTTTTCCCAATAGGATTGTAAAAATTGATCTTCTGTTTTATGGTATTTACCCGTTTGATCGGAATATAACTTTCCATCTTTCATTGGAAAAGCTTTTACAAATTCCCAGGATGGAACAGAACCTGCCGGCCCTCTACTTTCGGATCCCGGACGTACACCATTATCCCAATTGGCAACTTTATTTGGATAGGTATTAATCACAGCAAAAACAACCTCTGGACCCTTTTCTACCAGCGCAATATTGGAATAATCTGAAGTCAAACTATAGCCATCCGCCTTCAGCTGATCATAAGCTAATTTATTTGCGGTATTGGCCTCCTGCCAATAGGCATTTCCATAGGGATTGGAAGGGTTAAACTGTGGAGAAGCCTTATATAACAATACCTTTGCTTTAAAAGCGGCTGCAAAATCACCATCAATTTTCCCATAATCTGCCGTTCCTTTTGCAATTGTTTTTGGCAATTGTGAAATAGCCTGATCCAGATCTTTAACGATCAGCTCAAAACATTCTTTTGTCGAATTGCGGGGCACATTAAGATCATCATTTTTTAGGTCTTGCGGTACAGTAATATAAGGAACACCGCCGTGGATCCTGACCATGTTAAAATACATAAAGGCACGCATAAACAACGCTTGGCCAATCACCGTTTTTTTAAAGTCGTCTTTTAATGAAGTACTTTCATTGACTTTCTGTATGGCCGTATTGATTTTCCGGATGGTTGTATAATCCCATGATTTGTAAGAACCATTGTTGACGGTAACCGCATCCAATGGAAAAGCGATGCCGATTAGTTGTTCCGAATTTCCGTCCGCACCAGAATTCCAGTTACCAAATAGTGGATATAAATTGGCAAGATAGCCGTTCACTAGATTTGGATCAGCCCATACCTTAGCCTCATCCAGCGAATTGAGGTCCTCAATGTCCAATACATTTTTACAGGAGGACATGCACAAGGCCAATGCAATTAAAGGATAATATATTTTTTTCATCTTTTTTTCATTTTAAAATTTAACATCAAGTCCAAACGTAAAGGTTTTCATGACTGGATAAGAATCATACAGCTTTTGTTCGGGATCATGAAACTCTTTCATTGGCGAAAAAACAAACAAATTGGTCCCATTAAAAAACAGATTGACATCTTTCACACGCAATTTCTCTGTCATGCTTTTCGGCAATCGATAAGAAACATTAATGTCACGTAAGCGCAAATAGGCTCCATTTCTTATCCAGAATGACGATGGGGCTGCACCGGATTCGGCCCAGCCAGAGTATCCTGTTGGTCGCGGATATTTGGCGTCGGTATTATCCGGTGTCCAGACATCGGAAGCCCAAATTGGATAATATGGACGGAAAGTATCGCCGTGCTGGCGCATTCCACCGCCTTCTTGATTGCTGATCATGCGATCGTAAGCAAGAACTCCCTGAAATAAAGCCGAGACATAAAAGCCCTTCCAGCTCGCATTGAATCCAAACCCATAATTGATGCGCGGAGAATTATTGTCCGACAATAACTGCAAATCGTTATCATCAATTTTCCCATCCGGGCCACCTGAATAGTTCGCCCCCTGAATGTCTTTATATAAGATCATCCCAGGAAAAGGATCCCTTCCGTAGGTCTTAAATCCTTTTGCTTTCAACGCATCAGCTTCAGCCTGTGTCCTAACCAAACCAAGGGATTCTAAGCCGATTATTCTATTCTCAGGTCGTCCAATTCTGGAGCGAAAGTTCTGCGGTTGGCCCGATGCATAAGAAGGTTCTTCGTCAATGATGTCCCAACGGTCTTTGGCATACCCCAGATTGGCATTGAGACCATAAGCCACTTCACCAACCTTGTCATTCCAATTAAAAGAAATCTCGCCGCCTTTATAACTTCTCGCCGCATAGTTTTCAGGAGCAAGTGCACGACCGTAATTGTCAGGAACCTTCAGCGATCTTGGACCAAGAATATTGGTTTCCTTGCGTGAAAACAGATCAAGGCTACCGGTCAGCTTATTATTAACAAATCCAAAATCTAAACCCAAGTTGACACTCTTAGAAGTTGTCCAGGTTAGATTTTGTGTTGGGGTTGCACCATATGCAATACCATTATAATAGCGGTCACCAAACATATAGCCGCCCGAGGTGGTATACTTTTCTAAATAACCAAATTGCCCGATTCGATTGGCATTGACATCCAAATCGTTACCCGTTGTACCATAAGAAGCTCTGAACTTCAAATCCGATATCGTATTTTTTATATCCGTAAAGAAGTTTTCGTCCGATACACGCCAGGCTGCTGATACTGAAGGAAAAAATCCCCAGCGCTTATCCGTCGGAAATAATGGTGAACCATCATAACGAAAAGAAAACTCCGCAATATATTTATCCGCATAATTGTAGTTGGCACGCCCGATGATACCACGTCTCGAATCGATCGTTTCATTGGCCGTTGTCGACCTAAAGTTGCGATCTGTAGGATAAATAAACATTTGATCTAGGGCTGTAATTGGATTTTCTGCCCGTGAAGTGACATAAGTCCCTCCTTTTTTGGACTGTTCATAAACCAATGTTCCGTCGACGGAATGTTTACCAAACTTGCGGTTATAGTTTAAAAACCAGTTTACCTGATATTCCCACAATCGTTGTGGGCTGTAATCCATGAAAGGCTGGCTCTGACTAAAAGTAAAAATATTAATATTCGCTTCTGATGGCGGAGCTGGTATAAAGCGGTTGTCATTCGGGTTTAAAGAAGTAAAGGTATAGTTCTTTTGAAAACTCATATAACGCTTGCGCATATAGTCTTGAGCAATGTAACTTCCGACAACTTTTGTCGAAAGGCCCTGTACCAATTTATCCAGCTTCAAGTTTAGGGTCATAATAGGATTGACCTGCCGCACTTTACGGTCTATATAGCGATCCCCGATGACCTGATCGATCACATTCCACGCCTGCCAGCTTCCCATAGGCGTCTGTACAGGATAAGCCGTAGGTGTATTGCTCGGTGTTCCGTCTGCATTCAGGTAAAACGGATACATCTTTGGCCAGTTGAATGTAACACGGTAGAAATCGGATACATCAAAATCATCATCGTTCGAAGATGTGCTGAATGGCCAAAAAAAGCGCTTCGAATTCGTCTGGTTGGCTGAAATATTTAAATCCATGCTAAAATCTTCGGTAATCTGTGCGGAAATATTGCTCCTTAGATTAAATTTCTCATGATCCAAAGATTTATAAGATCCATTTTCTTTACGGTAGCTCAGCAAGCTATAATAAGTAATTTTGTCGCCACCCCCATTAACCGATATGGATTGTCGATGTGTAAACGGATTGCGCCAGATAACGTCATTAGCATTGTAATTTTTGTCCTTGAAATAATCAAACTCTTTTTGTCCATTGGGGATAGAAAGACCACGAAATTCGGCGACCCGGTTTTGATAAGTGAGTTCATCTTGCGCAGTCGTTAAATTAGCAAGGAGCTCCTGTGTTGGCGTATTGAAAGTATAATTACTTTGTACATTAAAAACAGGGGCTTGCGCCGTTCCTTTTTTTGTCGTTACCACCACTACGCCATTACCGGCCCGGGTGCCATACACTGCGGCTGTTGCAGCATCTTTTAAGAAGGTCATTTGGTCAACCTCGTTCGCTTCAAGCACATCGAATGCAGCTTTATCGCGAACCACGCCATCAATTACATAGAGTGGCTCGGCAAAACTCCCCCGTATACGCAAGCTCGACGATGCTCCGGCCATCCCCGAAGTATTGGTGACATTGACACCTGCAGCTCTACCGGCGAGTGAATTGGAAAGATTTGAACTGGGGATGTTTTTTAACTGTTCTGCATTGACGGTAGCGACCGAACCGGTAATATTCCCTTTCCGCTGCTTACCATAGCCAATGATCACGACTTCTTCAAGTGCTTGATCACTCGATACCATGACCACGTTCACATTACCTGCGGAAACGGCCACCTCCTGTTTTGTAAACCCTTGGTAGTTCACGACCAAAACATCACCGCGCTTTGCGCGAATAGAAAAAACACCTTGTTGATTGGAGGACGTTTGAACGGATGTTCCTTTGACGGTGATGGTAGCACCGGCTAATACCTGACCTTTCTCATCTTTGATGATCCCTGTAACCTGATCCTGATCGACAATAGCATTGATCGGATCCAGATTCAGCGCGTAAGAATCAGGCTGACTAAACAGCAGGCAGAGCCCCAAAAGGCTAATGGGTCTCGCCTTTCCATGAAGAAAAAAATTTCTCATCATAATTACAAATTGGTTTAAAATAATAAAGAACCGTAGGGTTCAACTTTGGTTTATTGACTTTGCATGTCTTTCTTTTTATAAAAAACAGCAAAAGTGGATTAGATTGTCTATTAAATTTAAAAAACAAAATCTTATTAACGAAACTAATATGATTTTTTAATCCAAAATTCACAGAAACGTTACATGCTTAAAACAGGGAATGGAAATGCCGGACACAGCAGTCCCGATCTTCAGGTAGGACACCTAAAAACGGTAGTGAACACAGGGATTTAAAGTGGATTTATATCCCTGTACGAATAATATCTAGGAAATTTTATTTTCAGGCGAGCCGAGTACGATCAATGTAGAGGCTCCGAATGGGACTTAAAAAAAAGAGCCTAAAACTGTAAGCTGGCATTTAGGCAAAATTGCCGTCCATTATAGGTTGGTAATACCACATAACTCTTTTTTGAATTCTGCAATCGACTGTCTACCAGCGGTAGCAACCAATAGGCGATTTTAGTACTTAAGATCCCGACCCCAGCTCCCATAGCGATATCCGAGAACCAGTGCTTATCATTGTGCATCCGCAGATAACCGGTACCCGCGGCAACAGCATACCCCGCTATTCCGTACCAAATTGACTCCTGTCTGTATTCCTGCCAAAGTAATTCCGCACCAACAAATGCAGTGGCAGCATGCCCTGAAGGAAAGGAATTGTTCGCTGAACTATCGGGTCGCCAAACAGGTATAGTAGATTTCATAATTCTCACGGTTGAAGTCATGATAATATTGGAAACCGCCGTTGTGAACAGGCGTTGTTTAAGGTTATGTTTCGCAGGTACCCCGACCGCATCCAGCACAAAAACTCCGGCAGTTCAAGCAAAACGTGTGAAATCGTCCAACTTAATTTTTTGATTGTTCCTTCTCGAAACGCCGTCTCTAATGTCTTCATCTATCCCTTTTAAAAAGGGATTCCCTTTGGCAACGATACCATAGGTGATCAATCCTACAGGAACAGCCAGTTCTTTGTAAGGAATTTTCTTAAAAAAATGAGATCTGCTGCTCGAATCCGAAGGTTGTTCCGACAAGATCTGCGCAAATGAGGTAACCGGCATTACAAAAAGTAAAACCAGTAGCCAATAAAAAACAATCTGTTTCCAGTAATCGATCATTTTAGCCTTAAAAAATTTTATAATGCGCAAAGATAATATTTATAAACTACCTCTTTGACAGTATTAATCCATACAGCACGGCAATATTGGGCATCAATCTCCATTTTATCATTAAACAAAGGAAAAGTAACGAAAGTCCGCTGTTTTAGCTTTTAAATAGACGGCGGACTTTCGCTTCAACATATATAAATGATCAAAATCCTATCGTAACACCATTGGCAATGATAGCATCTTTTTTCACAACAACGATGCCGTCACAGATCATATGCGTATCAAAATCGCCATCATTCAAGCCCGGTCCACCAATGATACGAACGTCATCTCCAATACGGCAGTTCTTATCCAAAATAGCATTTTCAATATAACAACGTTTACCCACGCCTACCGGTGGTGGCTTTTGTGTATTTCCCAATTCCAATACTTCTTCCAATTGCTCATAGTAATCTGTTCCCATCATGTAGGTCGATTTAATAACCGTCCCTTCACCAATACGGGAACGTATCCCAATAACAGACCTCTCCAGTTTATCTCCATTTAAAATACATCCATCGGCAATTACCGTATTATTCAAGGTTGTCCCCGAAATTTTCGAAGGTGGAAGCATCCGCGCACGTGTATACACGGTTTCATTAAACAGGTTGAAATCCGGAATGTCATCCGTTAATCTGATATTGGCATCAAAAAAGGATTTGATGGTTCCGATATCGGTCCAATAACCATCAAATTGATAACTTAACACGCGAAGTGCTTCAATGGCATCCGGTATAATTTCCTTGCCAAAATCCATCCCGGGGTTGGCAATTAAAAGGTTGCGCAAGATGTTTTTTGAGAAAACATAAATCCCCATGGATGCCAGATAATGTCTTCCCTGCTTATGCAAAACCTCGGAGACCTCTGAGGTCCAATTTAATACTTCATCCTTATCGGGCTTTTCAACAAAAGCGGTAATTTCATTTGCTTCATTCGCTTTTAAAATACCAAATCCTGTAGCATCCTTACCATTGACTGGTATAGTCGCAATGGTAACATCCCCCCCATTTTCAACATGGAAGTCAATCAGCTTCGAATAATCCATTTGGTATAACTGATCACCAGACAAGACAAGAATGTAGTCGTAATCTACATTCAGGAGATGTTTCTGCGTTCGCCTAACGGCATCAGCCGTACCCTCAAACCAACGATCGCCCTCATTGGTCTGCTCAGCAGCCAAGATGTCAACAAAGCCCTTACTGAAAATGCTGAAATTGTAAGAATTTTTGATGTGTGTGTTCAAAGAGGCTGAATTGAACTGCGTCAGTACGAAGATCTTATTATAGCCAGAATTCAAACAGTTCGAAATCGGAATATCGACCAAACGATATTTTCCAGCTATTGGAACCGCTGGTTTCGACCGTTGCTGTGTCAATGGGAAAAGGCGCGACCCTCGACCTCCTCCCAATACAAGGGAAACTACTTTGTGTATCATACCTCAATCCATTAATTGGTTATAAAATTGTTATCTTCAAGAACAAGGACCTGATCAGGTTTAGTCTCGAGATTCTTTAAATTCAGGTTTAAGAATCCTTATTAAATTAGCAATTTTCCGGATAAGAAGCAAACAACAATTTTAATCAATGATTCTTTTCACAAAAAAAGATTAGTAAAAAGCAAAAATAAGCAAAACGATTAAAACCGTTGCTATACAATGCTTTATAAAACAGTAGTCTTAGTTTGGAACTCGGTGTCTGATAGGTATTGGGCTTGAAAATACAAGGTTAGGTTACTAATTCGTTACCGATTAATAAAGGTAACAATATAGCTTAACTGATTATATTTCAGTCTTTTGCACCCATTTTTACATTCCCTTGTAACTCAATGTAATTTAATTTTAAACATTAAACATTTGAGTTATGGAACAGACAAAAAAGTCCACGTTTAAACTACTTTTCTATTTGAAAAAGAACGAACTGAAAAAGAATGGTAATGCCCCGATTATGGCACGTATTACCATTGATGGAACAGCTAAAACTTTCGGGACAAAGTTAGAAATAAACCCCAATAATTGGGATTTAAAGTACGGAAGAGTTGAGGGTAAAAGTGCGCAAGCATTGGGCATTAATAAAAAACTCGATAATATACGTGGGCGTATCGACAAGATTTATGAAGATATGCTCAAGCATGAGGGCTTTGCTACCGCCCAAAAAGTAAAGCTCTCATTCTTAGGTGTTGGTGTAATGGATGATGCAATACTAAAAGTCTTCAACGACCAAAATGAGGATTTTAAAAAATTGGTCGAAAAGGAAGAACGTTCGCAAAGTACCTATAACAAGTATATCACAGTTTACAATCATCTTACTACCTTTATAAAGGAACGCTATCATCGTGATGATATGGCTTTTCGGGAATTGACTGCCGATTTTATCCGTGAATTTGATTTTTACCTCCGGTACGATTTACAGTCTTCCCATAATACGGTTTGGGTTTACACTATGCCTGTATTAAGTCTGGTAGAGCTGGCTATTAAGAAAGGCTTGATACGTGATAATCCGTTTCAGGATTATGAAATCAATATGGAAGAAACCGACAGGGGTTATATACTTAAAGAAGACGTAGAAAAACTGATGATGTGCGTACCATCGCACCCACGGTATGAACTTGTAAAAGACCTGTTTATTTTCAGTTGTTTTACCGGACTTGCTTATGCGGATATAAAAAAACTAACAAGGAACAACATTCAATCTTTCTTTGACGGTCATCAGTGGATTATCAGCAGAAGAAAGAAATCCGATATTGCTTCCAATGTTCGGTTAATGGAAATCCCTAAACGCATCATTGAGAAATATCAAGGTACAACAAGGAATGAATTTATCTTCCCGGTTCCGACCAATGTAACCTGCAATACTCACGTAGGTAAATTGATTGTCGAAGCGGAAATCATTACGGAGCAAAAGGTAACTTTTCACACAGCAAGGCATACTTTCGGAACAATGTTTTTGACCGAGGGCGTACCGCTTGAAAGCCTTAGCAAAATGATGGGACATAAAAACATTTCAACCACACAGATTTATGCTAAAATCACAAGCCAAAAAATCAGTAAGGATATGGATTTAGTTGCCCCAAAATTTCAGGCTATGGAAGAAGCATTTTTAGCGGCAATCTGATTAGCTTTTATTACTCCACAACAGAGCAGAACTTAACGGTTCTGCTTTTTTTATGCCCATACTTTTTGTAGCCAAAGCACATTTACTTTCCTAACGCAATCCCACCGCAGTAAAAGAGCTTTTGGTTACTTCCGAAACAGAAAATTGAAAAATGCCCTCTTCCGCTACTCCTTTTTGCCCGCATTTTTCAAATCCCTGTTATGGTGGCTTACACAGCCACACTACTAAAAAAACATTTATAAATCCAGCGAATTGGAAGTGTTATTTCAATTCACTGGGAACCATTTATCAATGCCATTTTCTTAGACTTCCACAATTTTTTTTATCCAAAGAACCGTATGCTTTTTTGTCCCATTTCAAGAGCAAAGGTATTTCCGTGTTCTTAACGCCGACAAAAGGTCAAGCAAGTTTGTAAAAAAATCTCCACCCGTTGGGTAGTATTTGTTTTCCAAAACCTTGTGTCGCCTAAACACGAACCTTTTATGCTCGTGAAACGAAACATAGCATACTCCGGCTCTTTACACGAATAAAAAAAATGTCAGATACGAAAATTAAAAGCATTGAAAATGGTAATGAAACGAAACAGCACCTCCTCTCATTGCCGAATAAATCAAAAAAAATCAAATCAAAATCAATCACTAAAAATCAAAGGATATGAACATCACAGGCAGACTGACAAGAGATGCGGAAGTACGCACATTGTCGAACGAAAAACAGGTAGTAAACTTTTCAGTAGCGACCAACGACAGCTACCGTAACAAGCAGGGCGAACGAGTAGAGCAAACAACCTACTTCGATTGTGCCTATTGGATTTCTGCAAAGGTGGCAAGGCTACTGACCAAAGGCACTTTGGTAGAACTCACAGGACGAGTAAGTACAAGGGCGTGGGTAAGCAAAGACGGAGAAGCAAGAGCAGGTCTGAATTTCCATACCTCAAACATCAAACTGCACGGAGGTAGCAGGAGAACCGAAACCATACAGGCTACTGCACAAGCCGATAATAACAAGGTTACAGTACAGGGAACAGATGACGACCTCCCATTTTAATCAAGAACATTCAATCATTTTTTAACATCAAAATTTTATCAAAATGGCACATAATATCAATTTCAACGAGAGAACAGGACGTTATTCATTTTTCAGCGTTCAGCAAAAAGCGTGGCACGGATTAGGGCAAATCGTGGAACAATACCCGACAAGCGAGGAAGCTATCAAATACGCAGGGTTAGATTACGAAGTCGTAAAATCCCCACTATTTACAAAAGGTTCGGGCATTATTGAAACTGCCAACGGCATAGAGATAGGCAGTAGCGAATTGGAAGTACCTAACTATTTCGCCAACATACGCACCGATAACAATGCAGTATTGGGCGTAGTCGGTAAGGATTACCATATCGTACAAAACCGTGAAGCCTTTAATTTCTTTGATGCTATTGTAGGCGGTGGCGAGGGCATTCTGTACGAAACCGCAGGAGCGTTAGGCAACGGAGAACGTATTTTTATCACAGCCAAATTGCCCGACTATATCCGTGTAGGGAATGGCGATGATGTAACGGAAAAGTACATTTTCCTGACCACTTCTCACGATGGTAGCGGAAGTATCACAGCCGCATTTACTCCTATCCGTATCGTTTGCCAAAACACGCTGAACGCTTCGCTACGCAGTATGACCAATGTAGTCCGTATCAAACATACTTCGGGAGCAAAACAGCGTATCGAGAACGCTCACAAGATTATGGGACTTGCCAACACATTGAGCAACCAATTAGAGGGCATTTTCAATAATTGGGCAAAAGTAAAAGTAACAGACCGAGAGGTAAGAAAGTTAATCCAATTGGCACTTTGCCCGAATAAAGAAACTTTGGATTTAATCAAAAAGGGGGCGGAAGATGAAATTTCCACCGTGTTCAAAAATGTCGTTGAGGATGCTTTTGCGTATGCAATGATAAGCGATACACAGCAAATGGACACTACCAAAGGCACATTGTTCGGAGCGTACAACGCTGTTACAGGCTACTATCAGAACGTAAGAAATTATAAGAACGATGAAGCCAAGTTGCAAAGTATTGTATTGGGTGGTACTGCCCAACTCAAATCACAAAAAGCATTTGAATTGTGTAGTGATTTTGCCTTAGATGGTGCGGAAATCCTAAACCTTAATTAAATAACAACAGGCTACCGCCTTAATCGGTGGTAGCCTTATAAAACAACGGATATGAAAGCAAAAACAATAGAGGAAGCAAAAAGTATGGCTAAAGACAAGAGCCGTGAAACACAATACAAAGACGAAGCTATTTACATCATCTATTGCAGTAGAACCGAGTATTTCTATGTAGATACCAATAGCCTAATACGACTTTGGGAACAGCTATTTGGCTATTATGAAAATGGAGTTTATACCGCTGAAAAATCACACTCATAAAGCTATGCAAGTAACAGATTTGAACGGTTGCCCTATTGAGATAACAAACCTTAAAGAAGCCATTAAAATGGCAAGGCAATATAAAGAATACCGACACGAGGACAAAAGTTTTTCAGAGTTCGACAAAAAGCTAAAAGCCTATTGGACGGATATGTTTGAGAAACTGACAACAATAAAACGATTAGACGAAACTTTAAAATTTTAGAACAATGAACACAAATTTTTTCAATCAGATACAGCAGTTGGACTTTACAGGAGTTTTACAACTGAACATTTCAAAAGGAATAGAAAGCAACTTAATCGTAACAGTATTGCTCAACAACGAACAATGCGGAGATAGTGCCAAAAACCTTATTCCCCCATTGACATTTAACGCCACACCCCAAGAGTTTGACGAGGGATTTTTTGAGCAGATAACCACACCTATACAAAAGGTATCGGGCTTAATGGTGGATATGGAGAAATTCTTAAAGCAATTGGAAGAAGTTAAAAAGCAATCGGCAATCGAGAAAGAAAAAGCCGAAAAGGAGAAAAAGGAAAAAGAAGCCAAAGACAAGAAGTTTAAAGATGCTATGGCAAAGGCTGACGAGTTGGAGAAAGAGGGCAAGTTCCGTGATGCGTGGATGAAAGTACCCGATATAACGGAGTTCCCCGAAAAAGCGGACGAGATACGCAAGCGTAAAACATCATTGTCCGACAAGTTTGCCACACCAAGCCTTTTCGGGGCAATGGAAGAAGCAAAACCCGAACCGCAAAAAGAGGAAGAAGTTACTGCCGATTATCCTATTGATGAAGCGGACGAAGAAGAACAGTATTAACACTTAAAAACGACCATTATGTTATTAGCAACCCAATTAGAGCGAGTATTTATCCTCAATGATAAAGGACAGGACATCAGACTGACCGACCCAGAACCACGTTGGAGCGTGGAAGCCGTAATGAATTTTTACGCCAATATGTACCCGATTTTGACAACAGCAAAAGCATCCGCACCGCAAATCAAAGATGATGCGGTAGAGTACAAATTTGAAAGCGTAATGGGTACGAAAGGTTAAACAAAAATTATAAAACGATGAATTATGCAACGCAATATCATATCGGGAACAATCAGCATACCCGAACAGAAACGACAACAGCAGTTACACCGACAGTTGGGCGAGTTCGCAAATTGGCTACAAAGACCAAAGGACGCAAACCAAGTGCAGAAAGACAAGCAGAAATCCGTACCAATAGCAATGCTACCAATGGTATTCTAAAGTGTACGTTTCTGCCTAAACTGAAAATAGCACAATCCGTACAGGCTTGTCAGAAAACGGAGAGGGATTTTTACAAGTCCCTTTCCCGACTTGCTGAACATTACAGCATTGAGCCAATGCAGACCAAAGATTTTGATTTTCCATACAATATAACATTGTCTATGTGGGATATGGAAACCAAAGTAAAACGTACCAACATAAATTGGGATAGTTTCAAATTGGTACAGGATAGTAAGAAAACCTTTTTTGTGAGCGAGGAAAGGTATAATGTAGGTACAACCTTGTATTATATTCCTATTGCACCGCTTTTTAAAATGCTCAAAGACCCGAAGCGTAAAAAGACCGCACAGCTACTTGTATCGGTATGCAGTTATCTGTACCATATTGCCGATGTGCCGTATTACAGACAGGAAGACAGCTATTTGTATTGGCTATATGAAACGCATAAAGATTGGGTAGAACAGGACGATGAAACGGACGAAACCGAAACGTATAAAAGTGAGTTGAAAAATGCCGAATATATTGGCGACAATATAGAACAGAAGTTATTTAACCGTATCAATTTAAAGGTATTTGAACAGCGTTTGAGCCGATTTAAAAGCCTTGATACATTCGACAGGGAATGTTGGCAAGTTGCTTGTAATGCCTTTGCCCTTTATACGGAATATCCGAACGCAACCATTTTCAGAAATGCACCATTGTCCGAACAAGACCCCTATAATGATGATTATGAAAACGAAACAATCGGAATGGAAAAGTACATTTCATTTATCGCAGATACCAAAGGATGGCTATATGAAAGTCTTTCCGATAGCATCAACAATGAGTTCAACGAATACGGAAAAATGGAAGAACCGACTATTTGCAAAGTATTTGACAGCAGTAAAATAACACAAGGCAACCTTGATTTTGAAAATCGCCTGTTTGAATTGTTGGACTACCTTTCTTACTTATTGTATAACTATAAAACAACAGAAAAATGAACACCGTAAACGACTTAACCCAAGATTTTGGCACATTGTACTATCCAAAATCCGCTTTGGTTTTCTATGAAACCAAAGGAACAGACACAGCAATGTACGTGGAGCATTTCGATATGGATAGCAACGGAACGCCTACCAATGCCCACCCATTGACAGTAAAGGAAGCCAACGTATTGGCAAAGGCTTTACAGACCGATGAAGAAAAGAACACAGCTTTTTTAAAGCCAAATGGCATTTTGCCGACCAATATTCTGCATATCAGTCCGAGCGAAAAAGGTACGGTGCTATGGTACACCAAAGCACAGCAAAGGCAACTGTATTTTGTTGATAGTTTGGGCATACCCAACGGAATGGCACAAGTACCGCCAATGCTTTGGTTAGCGAGCAAAAGCAGTCTTACTGTATTTGCTTTGGCAAACAACAGAAGACCCACAGAGAAGACGCCATTGCATTACGCACCTTTTTTCAATATCTACGAAAAGGGCAATGTATGTATGGGTACTGTTAGTATTGACATTAAAAATTCGGCTTCGGTTGAGGAATTTATACAAGCGTGGGAACATTATTTAAGACCGTTGCAAAAGTGTTTGGTTTTTATTTTATTGATATTCAAGTTTTTAATTTGTTTCTTGTTGATTTTCGTTATATTTAAGGTATGGAAAAGACAGAAAAAGTTAGCTTTGTTGATTACATGGTTCAAAGACGGAAAATCAAGCAGGAATTCTTCGATCAGATCAATACATTGGTAAATTGGCATCCGATTTCAAATATTATCAACAAGCATTACCACAAAGGGGAAAGCAAAATGGGACGCCCTAGTTATTCTGGTCTTGTCCTCTTCAAAATGACACTTCTACAGACCTGGTATGGTCTGAGTGACTACGAAGTAGAAGACCGTATAAACGACAGTATCTCCTTTAGTCGCTTTGTTGGCATCAGTTTGGACGATTCGGTTCCCGATCACAGTGTTATTAGCCGTTTTCGCAGCTCGCTGACAGAAAAGGGTGTTTATGAGAATCTATTCAAGGAGCTGAACAAGCAGTTGAATAAACATAAAATATTGGTAAAACGTGGAGCTATCGTTGATGCCAGTATTGTTGATTCTCCGCTAAAACCAAAAGGCAAAGTTATTTACGAGATCGAAAGTGACCGTAGTGAACATCCTCGCGAAGATTCTGAGCTGGATAAAGAGAATAGTGAACAGTTATTGATCCAACAAGAGAGCCCGGGTGTTGACCATGAAGCTCGTTGGATAAAGAAGGCTGGGAAAACACGTTATGGCTATAAAAAGCATTATGTCACCGATACAGAAGGCCTGGTTCTGGGCGTGGTAACCACTCCAGCAAATGTAAATGAAATTGCCAATCTTCAACAGGTAATATCTTCGGCTGACCTTCCAAAGGGCATCCATATCTATGCTGACAAGGGATATCGTTCCTCTAAAAATGAGGAATTGATCAAATCAGGAAAGCTAAAAAGCAGGATCTTGCATAAGGCAAAGAAAGGAACAGCGTTAACCGAAAGAGAGAAGTTAAGAAACAAACTGATCGGCAAGATCAGGTTCAAAGTTGAACGGACCTTCGGGAGCATCCGGCGATGGTTCAACTCAAGCTGTGCAAGGTATAAGGGGATCGCCAAAATGCATACACAAAATCTAATGGAAGCCATGGCGTACAATCTTTACAGATCACCTGGGATACTTGTGTCCAATGCAATAAAAAACACAAATTAAGCAGTTGAAAAGGCCTCAAAAAGAGGATTTTTCAAGAAAACGCAACTAGATTTCCGAATCCAAATCGGAAAAAACTGCAAAAAAAAGCAAAAATAACCGATCAGAAAATATCAACATTATTTTGCAACGGTCTTTATTTTTTCAATTCCTATTTCAGCCATTCATTATGCGAAAACTTGACGAAAAAAAACATTGTAAACCTTTGGAAAGACCTTATCAGCACCGATAAACCCTTTCCGAAAGAAGTATTAAAAAAAAATAACAAAACCCTTAAAAATCTATTGTGATGAATACAGCAAAAACAGCAATCCATTTTACGGACAATTATCTGCTCAATCCGACAAACCCGATTTCGGTAAACCTTATCGGAGCAGGTGGCACAGGCTCAAAAGTATTGACCGCTTTAATGGAAATAAACGAAAGTTTGATAGCCTTAGGACACGCAGGGTTGCAAGTTCGCCTTTGGGATGATGATGTTATCACGAGTGCCAATTTAGGCAGACAGCGTTTTGCAGAAAGTGAAACAGGATTATACAAATCCGTTGCTTTAATCAATCGTTGCAACCGTTGGGCAGGAACAAATTGGAAAGCCGAAACGGTAAAATTTGAAAAGGACAAGTTTGGGAGAATGCCCGAAAAAGCAAGGGCAATCATTACCATTACTTGTGTGGATAATGTACAGGCAAGGTTTGGTGTTGCTGAAATTCTTAAAGAAATAAGTTACCGCAGACACTACCACGATGAACCAAAATATTGGTTGGATTTTGGCAACAGCCAAGATACAGGACAAGTGCTACTATCTACTATCGGAGAGATAAAGCAACCCAATTCCGAGAAATACCAAACGGTGGCAAGCCTGCCATTTGTTACCGATGAATTTGGCGAATTGCTGAAGCAATCCGAGCAAAAGGACAACACGCCAAGTTGCTCACTTGCCGAAGCATTGGAACACCAGGACTTGTTTATCAATTCATCATTGACACAAATGGGTTGCTCCTTATTGTGGAACTTGTTCCGCAGGGGAATGACCGAATACAAAGGATTTTTTCACAATCTGAAAGATTTCCGCACCCACCCGATAAAAGTCGCCTGACCTAAAAAATCGGGCGGCAAAAAGACAGATCCTCCCGATGGTCGGGACAGTCTTTTTGCATTAAACAGGTGCAACCACTTTGTCAAAATGCACCGCTCCACACATTCCCTTTCCTTACATTTTACCAAACAGATTGCGACATTATTGCGTGGGATATTCATTATCCCAAAGATTGGTTTTGGTAAAATTGACTTCTTTTCTTTTCACACAGCGACCAAAGAAAAGAAGCAAAAGAACGTCGCTTTATTAGAACAGATATTTTTACGCTGTTGGGATTGGACGGTTACTTATTGCTGAAATATTCCTGTGCAATTTCCGCTACTCCCATACTAAAATATCTTCCGCCATTGATAACAGTTTCAATGGCTTTTTTAAAATCGTCCCCATCGCTACCAATGAGCAGATAACCTGCAAAACCAATTTCCAAAAGAGGTTTCACGGCTTTTTCGCTATCCTTATCGCTGAAAGCAATCAATTTTATGGTTGGATATTGTGTTCTCAATTCTTGAAGCTGTGCAAGCACATTCCTGTCGTAAAAATCAAGGTCTATAAAACAAACTTTGGGAAGTTTTTTTAATGCGGATATTTGAGATAATCCGTCTTTAATGTTTTCCGAACGGAACAATATATCAATTCCAAAATTAAGGAGGTCATTGTAAATAATATCTACAATTGGGCTTTTATCGTTGATAAATGCAATGCTGATTTCTTGGAGGGAGTTTACAGTGTTCATAATACCAGTTTTAATATTAGTGAAGCCCTGCACAAAAAAAAGACGCAGGCAACTACACTCATCGATACTACGGCACTGGTACGCCTAACCCCGAATAAGCGAGCGCCCACGCCATAACGTGAGCGTTCTTACTTATTGCCTCGGGGTTACAAAAATTACCAGTTTTTAGTACCAAGACCTAAAGCAAAAACACTTTAAGTATTTTCTATATTTTACATAGCAAATATACTAAACCCATTTCGATAGAACCATACTCACACAAAATTTATTACAGCCAATGTTTGTTATTGGATATATAATTCTGCTCCAGTATTGTCAGAATATCCGTTTCCTTATAGATAATCTTACCTCCAATCTGTATATATGGTAGGATATTATCATCACGGTATTGCTGTAAAGTCCGTTTGCTGATATGTAACAGTTTGCACAAATCTTCGCCCGACAGGTATATTTCTCCATTCATTACAGGACGGTAGTTTTTCAATATACTTTCGATACGGGTTCTTAGCTGCGTTATCATTTCCTTATGGGCAATGATTTCGTCATTATCATTCGTGAATAAATCCATTTTCAAGAGTATTGTACGGCTGTCCGGCTTCGAGTAAAGCCTGTACGTCCGAGCGTTTGTAATAATTCTTCCGGTTCAGTTTGGAATAAGGAAGTAAGCCTTTGTCCTTGTAGGTCTGCAAAGTCCGCTTGGTAATGTTCATCATCAGGCAAACTTCCTGGTTATCGAGCCATTTTTCTTCTTTGAAAATCGGTGTATATCTCCGTATGGCATTTTCGGTCATTTCCAAAAGTTCCCTCAGTTCATTCTGCATTCCGTCCAATGCGGATTTTTGTATTGCGATAACTTCCATAATCTGCTCAATTTTTCTGTGGAAGTCGAATTTATAAAGGCTTATTGCAGGGTTGGGAAATGTTGTAGGGTTTGGCGTTGAAAGGCAGTGTTTGACGTTTGAATAATAATTCCGAAGTAATTTATTTTGTAAATTTGAAAAAATTAAATCCTCCTGATGGATATAAAATACTCATTGCTATACTTATAATTCGGTGGTCATTGTAGCGAACGACACCACAGAAACCGATGAAATATAAAAAAATAAAGCCTTACAAAGAATTAGAACCCTTTATTCATTTCTATTGGGAACTGAAAGGAAACGAGCTTGAAAGACAATGGGAACGAGTTTTTCCAGATGGCTGTGCGGGTATAGTAATGAATTTGGGAAATACTTGTTTGACAGACAACGGGGCGGTTTCTATGGCGTTTGGAAAAACCTATGTAGTTGGTGCAATGAATTCATTCAAAGACAGTTTTATTGACAACGATACACATTTGTTAGGTGTGTGCCTAAAACCTGCAACTTTTGCAAATTTCTATAGTTATGCTTCGCAAAATGATCTTACCAACGACACTATTGAATTTGAAAAATCCAATTCCTTTAATGTTGATAAAACATTAGTCAACCCGTTCAATTATTTTGACTGTTTCTTTTCAGAAAGAATAAAAAGCAAAAACAATCAGTTACAATCAGTTGTCAATGATATACATTCAACAAACGGACAAATTAGTGTTTTTGAACTTTCAAAAAGAAACTTCACAACTGTAAGACAACTGGAGCGAAATTTTAAAAAGTACATTGGATTATCGCCAAAAGAATATTCAAATATTATTCGCTTTCAAAATGCTTTGAGTATAATCAAAAATTCAAATCAAAACCGGAGCTTATTAGATATTGCTTTTGAATGTGGCTATTATGACCATTCTCATCTTAGCAATGAAATCAAGCGAAATACTGGGCTTTCGCCATCATTACTTTAATTTGTCGCATTTTTACAAAGCGTGATTGTTGGTCTAAAAGTAAATTTGCATAAACATTAAAATTTAAAACAGATGCGAAAAATATCACTTTTCATTGCAATGAGTTTAGACGGTTACATTGCAAAACCAAATGATGACCTAAGCTTTTTGAAGCTTGTAGAAAAAGAAGGAGAAGATTATGGCTATGCGGAATTTACGTCCAAAATTGACACCATAATTATTGGTAGAAAAACCTATGACTATGTACTTAATGAAATCGGTGCATCTCATTACGACAATGGGCAACGAGATATTTATGTCATAACAAGAACTGAAAGACCGCAAGTAGGCAGAACGACTTTCTATACAGGAAACATAACCGAATTAATCAAACAATTAAAGTCTGAAAACGGTAAGAATATCTATTGTGATGGTGGTGCTGAAGTAATAAATGAACTATTGAAGAATAACTTATTAGACGAGTTTATAATTTCGGTTATCCCGGTTTTTTTAGGTAACGGAACAAGGCTTTTTAAAGACGGAAGACCCGAGCAAATACTTGAATTTATAACAGTAAAAACATTTGAAACTGGACTGGCACAACTACATTACAAACGGAAAGATTAAACAAACAAACCGCCAACAAGTGTTTGAATTAGCCGTATAAGAAAAAATCAGATAGCCTTTTGGGCTATCTGATTTGCTTTAGGTCTGTATGCTATAATAACTATCTACGTTGAGCAGGCTGTTCCATTTTTACTTCCTGTTGTTGTTTTTCTTTTTTCTCACGGGAATAGACCCACAATGACAATAGCCCGAATATAATCAGGGCGTAAGCTATCCATTTGCCAACCTTTTCAATCAATTTAATGAAAACCGAACTTTCATAAGAAGAAAAGCCCTCTGCTCCCATAGGGCTGCGTCTGTAAAACTTTCTGCGGTTAATCCAATAACGAAGTCCCAAGCCTGCAACCAAAAATATTATCCCTATAACCAATGATGCAACCATATCCTCACATTTTTAATTTCACAAGTCTAAATTTATGAAATATTGATGAACCATTAAAATTCACCTAAGCAAATACGCTGTAAATAGAAAACGGCTTACCAATCAGATAAGCCGTTTTTTATAAAATGAAATACTGCTCTTAATCGCTACTGTTAAATTGAAAAGTTATCTGCTTTTCATTCCCGAAGCTGTCCGAAATCCAAACCACAAAGGATTGTGATACGGCAGACGTTGACGTATAGTACAATCGAAACTGCTCTGTCGGTAACGGATACAAATCGTTTGGTAAATACGGTGGCTCATCATAATACCGCAATGTGCCTTGCCCGTCAAATTGGAAGTATCGGAGAAAATACTGTGTGTTGCTGTAATTTCCTGTACGCTGTATGGTAATGCGTATTTCTACCGTCTGTCCGTTGGCAACATCTTTGGGAACTGGCATTACATTGACCTCGAAAGGAAAATCGTTCTGTATTTCGAGTTCATCATCTTTGTTGCAAGATACCAAAGAAACCGAAGCTGTGAGGATTGCCAGCATTACATATATCGGCAGTAATCCTGTTCTGAATTTATTGAATATTGCTATCATCGTTTTTACGTTTTAAAAGTTAAACCTTAATCCCACACCTGCGGATGGTCGGAACTGTTCCAGATCCGTACCCCATAAAACCTTTGTACGTCCTTGCAGGACTAATACAAATCGGTCGGACAGGTACGTTTCAAATGTGAGCCGTCCACCAGCTCCGTAGATAAAATTGTCCTCGCTCAGTATCTTCGCTCCGTCATACAACATCGCTTCGCCACGATTGATGCTTTCATAACCGACTACGCCTGTTATTCCTAAATTCAGCGTAATGTTCTTACGGGCATCGCCCAATAAGTAGAAACTGTAACCGCCTTCGGCACTATAAGTTTCCTGCGGTATGCGCAGGGCTTTATAATCGTGGTATTGGTGCGTGTATTCCAACGCCCAAAGCTGGTAGTTGCCATTTTTGCCATTTACGGTCATTGCGGCACTGATATAATAATCATAGCCAATCTTGTCATCGGATAATACACCTGCACTTATTTCCAATCCTTTCTGTTTTGGAAGCATTCTTTGTGCCTGTGTAACCGTGATGGCCATCAAGATGAGCATCACGGTATAGATATACTTTTTCATATAATTACTTTAAAAGGGTTATTAAAATTTCAGGTGCATATCGTCAATCAAACGAGCCTTGATTAAGTCTGAATTTTCGATTTGCAGGGTTTGATGTCTGCCACCATTTTTCTCGAAAATCTCAATCAGCAGTATCTTATCATCGGCAATGGTAAACTGGTCTAACAGGAACACGTTTTGTTCGGTCGATTTACCGCCAATCTCGTTCAATGGCTTGTAAGTGCGTAATGGTATCATCGGGCGTTCCTGTACAACTGTACGTTTAGCTACCTTTTTATCCACTACTTTGAAATTGATAAAATCAATCTGAAACGGCACATTGGTACGGTTTCTTAATTCCGTATGGAAATAGTATTTGCCATTGTGGATGTAAATGCCTTTTAGGATAAACTGAATACCAAAACTCTTAGCCCCGATATGCTTTACAATGCGTTTGTCCTTTTTGTAAATGGTTTCCAATAACAAGCCTGCCAGCGATGGCGAATTGTTGCCCAATTCCTCAAAAAGCACATCGTTACCGTTGGCTTTATCCACCGCCTTTTGCATTGTGAGCAAGTCATAGCTCAATGCTTCGGGATAGGAACTGTAATACACATTGAAACTGTAAAAACGCCCGTCATTGGTAATGACTGAAAAATTGGTTTCGGGTTCAAAATCCCTTACCGTTGCTTTTACACGCAACACGTTTTCCGCATCTTCCGCTTTCCCTGCAATCAGGTATTCGCTTCCCAAATCCACGTAACGGATAGCGGTCGGGAAAATGAGGTGTGAAGTCTTATCGTATGTCACTTCCATTTTGTAAGGTTCTATCTTGCCCAACGCAAGCGGAGTTTTTGCATTTGCACTGTCCTGTGCATAAGATTGTACGGCAAAGCCGAGTATCAGGGCGATTTCCCAAAAGGTTTTAAAATGATTTTTCATTTGTTTAAAAATTTGAGTTCAACATTATTTTTTAGATACAAGGAAGACTTGATGTCCTGCTTTCAGCGTAACCTTTGGGGTTCTTACCTTTTTGGCGAAATAGCCCGAAATTCCCTGTACCACTCCTTTGCTTAAGTCTGCGGCAACCTGTTGTCCGGCATTCTGTGTGAGCATTACGCTCGTTCCACCTGTCTGGCTCATATTGCCTGCCATTTCGGTAAGAGCATTCATTTCGGGAGAATACGGAACGTACAAGCCTTGCTGCCCGTCTAAATCGTAAATGGTAATATCTACCGGGATGATATTGCCCTCCAGTTCTATCGAGGTAATCTTTAATTGTAGCCTGCCATTCTGAAATTTGGCATTTGCCGTTACAATCGTTCCTTTTGGAATGGTACGTTGTGGCGTTTGCGCAGGTTCTAATAATCGTAAACGCACACCCGTTTCGCCAATAACAGTTTGAGCATCGTGTACGCAGGCTTTTATACTGTTTTTAGGTTGTACCACCTGCTCCACAGAACCGGCGGTATAAAAACCACGGTTCTTTGTTTCGCTCCAATCGGCTAAAAAAGCACTGTCCGTAGGCTCCCGATACAGGGCTGATACGGTGTTCTTTCTTGCAGGCGTAAACGATACAAAATGCTCCTTTTGGTTAGCACCCGCTGCACCAACTGTACCCGGAGCAGCACCATTTGCAGGGACGGCAGTTCCGGTATTAGCATTCTGTGGAAGATACTTTGCCGCCATTTCGTAGGACTTCTCCATTAGTTTAAGTTGGTCATCTACGGTGGCAACAGGTGGCACATCTTTTTCAGCCAGCTTTTCTTTCATTTCGTCCAGTTGCCTGCGGAGTTCCATTGTTTCCGAATTATTATCCTGATAGAATGAACCCAATGTGCTTTGCATATTTCGGTAGCTGTTCAACCCAGGATTGCCGTTTCTTCCAGAATTTCTGCCACCTCCGCCAAAGCCATTGCTTTCCTCATCTTCAGGAAACTGCTCATCGGTCGGTTCTTCCTTATCTTCCGTATTCCAGTAGTCGGAAAGCGTTGCAAGCGCATTGCGTTTTTCCTGCTCTTTGCGCTCGAGCATTTCCTGCTCATACGCTTTGCCTTTGTCGGCAGGCATTCCCGCTCCGGTAGCCTGTGGTACGGCATCGTTTAGCCCCACATTTTCGATTGCCTTTTTATCTTCGGACGGTTTAAATATGAGGTACATACAACCCACGAAGACAATCGCCATTAAACCAAAGATTAAGGGCTTTTTAAGCTTCTCCTTATTATTCTGCGTGCCGTTTTGAAGCACATCAGCGGTTGCTGTCGGGCTTCCCTCGGTTACCCGAACAACCGATTTTTTGTTCTCATTTTCTTTCATAAATCCTATTTTTTAAAATTGTTGATACTGTGTCCTGCAATCTTGCAGGACTTTCATTCTTTTTAAGAATAGGGTTCTCGATATGCCTGATGTTGATGGCATCATTGGGCTTACCCGTATCGTACATTACTTTGCCGATAACCCCTGCGGTCAGCAAGAGATAACCCACAAAAAAGTACAGGGTATATTGGTGCTGTTTGCGCACTGGCAATGCCTGCCAACGTTCGTCGAGCTTATCAAAATACCTATCCATATTTGCTCTAAATTTTTTCATAGCCTTACTATTTCTGATGTTATAGCTTGAAACGCTTAGGGCTTTTCCCTGCCTTTTGTTTCGGTGCATCGTTGACCAATGCCACCGCTTCCACCGCTTTGGGTGCGGATATTACAGATAGGTTTGCCAGTTCCGATTTTTTGAGCAGTTGCCCAAATTGGTCTTTTCTTGCAACCTCTATTCTGTTGAGAGAAAATTTGCCGTTCAGGTATTTTACCCACATACTGCATTCTACACGTGGCTTGTCTTCGCCCGACCATTGCAGGTAGCCTGTCAACAACAAGTCTTGTTTAGGCAAAGTATCTGCACCTTTTTGGCAGCTTTCGAGGTAATCGCTGATGCTTTCTTTCAGCTTTCCGGCATACGCACCCTGCGTATGGAAATAACCGTTATATCCTTTGTCTGTAAGGATTTTTGCGAAAGTGTTTAAATCTGATAATGCTTCCATAAGATTGTTTTTTTAGCGTTCGATAACTTCTATGTCCCTGTTTTCAACCACTGCAAACTTTTCAATGTTGAAGCCCTGCGGGTTATTGTCGGAACGAACAGAGTTCACGAGATAGCAGGAAGTAATCAGGTTACGTCTGGTTACATTGCTCGAACGGATGATGAATTGTTTGGCATAGGTGCGTACTGCATACGGGTAGGTATCGAAATTGCAGACGACACTATCAACTTCAATGCGTTGCTGTACGTTTCCTGATATGATACGACTGTAATAACCCTTTTCCGACAAGTCCTTGTAGTAATCAAAAGCACTTTTGTCGGCAAGGTTGAACGCTCTGCTCATATTGCTTTCGATAGCATTTTTATCGGGAGCAAGCGTAAAGAAAAGCTCGTGAAAACGTCTGACGTGTTCCCTTGCTTCCACAGGTCGGTTGATACTTGCATCTTGCGATAAGGCGAGCATCAATGATTTGCCATTATCCAATACATAGATTTTTTGGCGTTGTTCTTCTGCAAAGCGGTAGGACTGCCATACGGCATATCCTACCACGCCAATGCAGAGAACCGCAAACACAATGGCATATAATCTTATCTGCCTAAAGCTGTTTTCGATATTTCTTAGCGTTTTAAATTCCATTTTTTAGAATGATTAATTGTTTATTTATTCATCAGTTTACCACCGATGTTTCCAACTGTTGAACCTGCCCCGGCTCCGGCAATGTTTCCTGTTTTCATTGCAGCTTGGTTTACGTTTCGGGTAAAGTTTCCTGCGCCTCCGGCTTGAATTACCCAACCTGTTACTGTCGGTATTGTGAAGTACCCGATGATGCCGATAATCATAAAGATGATGTACACCGTATTGCTCGTATCAGGTATATAGGTCGGGTCGGCAAGCATTGCTATATCCCTTTCCAGTATGAGGGATTGTATTCTTGCCAGCATCGAGCTGAACAAATCGGAAACAGGTAGCCAGAGATATACGCTGACATACCTCGTGATCCACTGTGTGAGCGTGGACTGAAATCCGTCCCACACGGAAATAGCAAAAGCTATTGGTCCGAGTATGGAAAGGACTATCAGGAAAAACGTCCGTATAGTGTCAATAACCAAAGCCGCCGCCTGAAAGAGTATTTCCAGTAAATTGCGAAACCAATCCTTTATGGCTTTCTCTATCTTGTAGGCTTGTCTGTCCATATACATACCCGCCATTGTACCAACGTCTGATGGCGACCATCCTAATTCATCCAGCTTTTTATCAAACTCTTCGTCTGATACCATATAGGCGGTTTCGGGATTTCGTACCATTGCTTCATATTCCAATTGGTCTTTCTGCTGTTGCAGCTTGTTCAGGTCAAGCACCTGGTCTTCGAGTATTTGGTGGGTTCCTGTAACCACCGGACTTAGTACCGCATTGATGGTTCCCAACACGATGGTCGGGAAGAACATTATACAAAGCCCCAAAGCGAACGGACGCAACAACGGGAACACATCAATAGGTTCAGCACGGCTTAAAGCCTGCCAAACCTTTAATGCCACATAGAACAACGCACCCAATCCCGCCAATCCCTTAGCCACCGCTGCCATATCGCCTGCAAGTGGCATCATATCGTCATAAAGCGAACGCAGGAGTTCGTGAAGATTATCCCATTCCATTTTTACCAGTATTTTTGGTTAGCAGTTCCGTAGAGTTCAAGCACTCTTTGGGCATCGTTTTTCTTTTTCGCTCTCAGGTAGCTTACAGAGATATTCTTATTGGTGTAGTAGCGAACAAGGCTGTGGTAATCCTTTACCTCTTTGTACACACGGTCAATAATATCCATACGCTCTTTGTCGTTTAACGAAAGGCTTGAAGAGGTTATAATCTGCTTCAATTCTTTTAGCAGTTCGGTACTTTCATTGAGCAGTGCCGAATAACCATTGCCAATAGCAACCAATTCCTGTGGTGTAAAATTTGGGTCGTTCATCATCTTGCCAAAATTCTGCACGTATATTTCGGACACATCGCCTACTAACAGCACGGTTTGTTGCACTTTTCGGGCATCTTTCACAAGGTTGTTGATAGCTTTCAGCTTGTCGTAATATTCTTTGCCCTGGTCGTACACTTTCTTCACTTCGTTGAAGTTCTTTACTACATTGCTTACGGTGGAAGAAGTCTGTATGATTTCGTTCGCACTGTTGATAATCCCTGAAGCCAAGTTTGCAGGGTCAGTTACTACAAATTGGGCTTTCGCTGACGGTGCTACGGCGAGCATCAGTGCCGTACACACCAGATACAATACTTTTTTCATTGTTTCTGAATTTTAAAATGTTAATGACTATTGATTTACTTTGTCCCGCCTTTGCATTGCGATATGCTTGATGGCGAGTTCTACATTGCCGTCCAGTTCAGCAGCAAGCTGCATCACTTCCATTTTTTCGGTTTCTTCGGTCGTGTATGCGAGGTATTCCTCCAAACTAACTTCGGTGGCATAGACTGCCGAGTGCGTACCACCTAAGCCAATCCAAACCTCTTTGTAAAGTCGGCTTGCATCGTTGTTCATATTGATAGAAAGCACTTGTCCTTTCTCTTTATCCGTAAGCCCCAACATCGCCTGTATGTCATCGAATTTGTTCATATACTTGCGTTGGTCTAAGAGGATTTTACAGTCGGAGTTATTGATGATACTTTCTTTCACGATGGGCGATTGAATGATGTCATCGACCTCTTGCGTTACGACAATTGCTTCTCCGAAGAATTTGCGGACGGTCTTAAACAAATACTTGATGTATTCTGCCATTCCTTCTTTGGCAATCGCTTTCCACGCTTCTTCAATCAGGATGAGCTTGCGAATACCTTTGAGCCTACGCATCTTGTTGATAAAAACCTCCATAATGATGATGGTAACTATGGGAAAGAGGATTTTGTGGTCTTTAATCGCATCAATTTCAAACACGATAAAGCGTTTGGAAAGCAGGTCTAACTGCTTATCGGAGTTCAGCAAATAATCATACTCGCCACCTTTGTAGTAAGGTTCGAGTACGTTGAGAAAATTGGCAATGTCAAAGTCCTTTTCCCTTACCTGCTTTTCCTCCAATACCTTACGGTAGTCGCCTTTTACATACTCATAGAAACCGTTGAAAGATGAGTAAACATCTTCCTGTTTGATGCGTTCGATATAACCGCTTACAGCATTGGAAAGGGCAACTTCTTCTGAACGGGTTGGCGGTTCATCGTCCCGTTTCCAAAGCGTAAGTATCAAAGTCTTGATACTTTCCCGTTTTTCAATGTCGAACACGCCATCATCGGTATAGAAAGGGTTAAAGGCAATCGGGTTATCTTCGGTATAAGTGAAGTAAACACCGTCTTCACCTTTGGTCTTTCCTTTGATGAGTTCGCATAAGCCCTGATAAGAATTACCCGTATCTACCAACAGTACGTGTGCGCCCTGTTCGTAGTATTGCCTTACCATATGATTTAAGACCGTTGCAAAATAATGTTGATATTTTCTGATCGGTTATTTTTGCTTTTTTTTTGCAGTTTTTTCCGATTTGGATTCGGAAATCTAGTTGCGTTTTCTTGAAAAATCCTCTTTTTGAGGCCTTTTCAACTGCTTAATTTGTGTTTTTTATTGCATTGGACACAAGTATCCCAGGTGATCTGTAAAGATTGTACGCCATGGCTTCCATTAGATTTTGTGTATGCATTTTGGCGATCCCCTTATACCTTGCACAGCTTGAGTTGAACCATCGCCGGATGCTCCCGAAGGTCCGTTCAACTTTGAACCTGATCTTGCCGATCAGTTTGTTTCTTAACTTCTCTCTTTCGGTTAACGCTGTTCCTTTCTTTGCCTTATGCAAGATCCTGCTTTTTAGCTTTCCTGATTTGATCAATTCCTCATTTTTAGAGGAACGATATCCCTTGTCAGCATAGATATGGATGCCCTTTGGAAGGTCAGCCGAAGATATTACCTGTTGAAGATTGGCAATTTCATTTACATTTGCTGGAGTGGTTACCACGCCCAGAACCAGGCCTTCTGTATCGGTGACATAATGCTTTTTATAGCCATAACGTGTTTTCCCAGCCTTCTTTATCCAACGAGCTTCATGGTCAACACCCGGGCTCTCTTGTTGGATCAATAACTGTTCACTATTCTCTTTATCCAGCTCAGAATCTTCGCGAGGATGTTCACTACGGTCACTTTCGATCTCGTAAATAACTTTGCCTTTTGGTTTTAGCGGAGAATCAACAATACTGGCATCAACGATAGCTCCACGTTTTACCAATATTTTATGTTTATTCAACTGCTTGTTCAGCTCCTTGAATAGATTCTCATAAACACCCTTTTCTGTCAGCGAGCTGCGAAAACGGCTAATAACACTGTGATCGGGAACCGAATCGTCCAAACTGATGCCAACAAAGCGACTAAAGGAGATACTGTCGTTTATACGGTCTTCTACTTCGTAGTCACTCAGACCATACCAGGTCTGTAGAAGTGTCATTTTGAAGAGGACAAGACCAGAATAACTAGGGCGTCCCATTTTGCTTTCCCCTTTGTGGTAATGCTTGTTGATAATATTTGAAATCGGACGCCAATTTACCAATGTATTGATCTGATCGAAGAATTCCTGCTTGATTTTCCGTCTTTGAACCATGTAATCAACAAAGCTAACTTTTTCTGTCTTTTCCATACCTTAAATATAACGAAAATCAACAAGAAACAAATTAAAAACTTGAATATCAATAAAATAAAAACCAAACACTTTTGCAACGGTCTTGATTTGTGAAGAACGATTTTCCCGAACCTGACGGACCAAGTATAAACTTGTTCCGGTTCGTGATAATGCCACGCTTCATAGGCAGGTCGGAAATATCCAAATGGATAGGTTTTCCTGTAAGCCTGTCAGCCATCTTGATACCGAACGGCGAGGGCGAATTGTGGTAGTTGGTTTCTTCCGTGAAGAAGCACAACGCAGGCTCAATGAACGTATAAAAACTTTCCTCACTCGGAAAATCACCTGCATTACCGGGCATTCCTGCCCAATACAAAGTAGCCACGTCCGTCGTGTTGTGCCTTGGCTTGCATTCCATCAATGCCAACGCACTACCGCAATCGTTCTTTAGCTGTTTGAGTTCGGCAGGGTCTTCCGACCACGCCATAATGTTGAAGTGTGCCCTTACGGAAGAAAGACCGAACGAATGTGCTTCGTTCAGGTACTTTTCTATCCACTCTTTGTTGATTTGATTGGCACGGCTGTAACGAGCCAGTGAGTGCATATTCCTTGCGGATTTCTCAAACTTTTGCAGGTTGTCTTCGCTGTTGTCTATAAACAAATATTGATTGTAGATATGGTTACAGCTTAACAGCAAGCCCACTGGTGCGGCGAATGACAAACGGCAGTCGCTACGGTCGGTGGATAGTTTTTCAAAACGGGTATCTGCCGATACCGTTCCGGGTAAGTCGTCCGTGTCCGAAAGCGTGTGCAGGCTTAACCTTTTGTTCCCGATACGGACTTCTTCTGTTCCGAGTGCGATGTCCTGCATCGGTGTTCCCGCATCCCTCGATAGCGTAAGGTATTGTTCCAGTAATCCCTGCTTTTCGTCCGTTCCGATAATATCGTCTTCGGTAAGGCGTTGCAGGGTTATAAAACCGCTATCGTTTACGATACGTTCAAACTGTGCCACCGCTTCCATAAAACGATGTATCGTTTCCTTGTTCCTGATTTCCTTTGGTATCAGCGAACCTTTGCAAAGCGATGAAAAATTACTTTGCATACGCATACGCTCTTTGGTTGTCTTGGTTAAAAAGAGGTAGCAGTAATGGTTTAAGAACGGTCGCTCATTGAAATGGCGTTGATAGGATTTTGCCAAAAAACTCTGGTCTTCTTTTGCCAAATCGGGCGCATAGCTTTCCTTAATGTACCAGTCCTGTTTGTGAATGACCGTAAAATCCGGCAAAGTCTTAATTGCCTTATGCCAGGCGGAGTGAATGGCTTCATATTCCGCAGAAGCTACGGTAAACAGTTCCGGCAAACGCACTTCAAAGCAGGCGGTAATGTCTGCATCTTTGGAAAGAATGCAGTTGTTTTCTACTGCCAACAATGGAAATTTGTTTTCCAGCGTTGTAGTTTTTGCAACGTTTCTCATAGGGCATTCGATTTAGGAGTGAATTTTAAATAGCGGTGTACAGGCTTGCGACAGATGATATGGCGGGGATGCCTTTTATTAGCCGCTATCTTCATCAATCCGTGTTCGCCGTACTTCCTGTTGAGTGAAAAGGTCTGCCACACAATGAGCGAAGCACCGCTTGCTCCGAGGAACAGGCAGATGTAAGAGTTTACGCCTGCCGTATACAGTATCATCACGAAAATGAGCGTACCGAGCAGTCCGCCTGCAAAAATGAACAGGTATTGTGCTTTCAGCCCTTTAAATTCCACCGTCCTGCCAATGCCTTTGTTTATGTTGTAACTGTTCATAAGGCAAAGGATTAAAGGAAGAATGAACGCAGGATGGTAGCCGCTACGATTAAGAAGATACACGCACCGAACCAGCTTGCCGCAGTCTTCGAGGTGTCGGGGTCGCCCGAACTGAATTTGTTGTACACCTTAACACCTCCGATTAGCCCGACCACCGCACCGATGGCGTAGATTAATTGGGTTGCGGGGTCGAAATAAGATGTTACCATTTGGGTAGCCTCGTTGATACCTGCCGAACCGTTTCCCTGTGCGAACGCACCAATTCCTGACAGCATAGCCACGGCTGCCAGCAAAACTTTTTTTCTCTGTTTTTTCATAATTGAAACACATTAATTTGTTACTGTTATCCCGCACCTTGCGGTCTTTCGGGACAAAGGTGTTTCAGAAAATGAGCCGGTCTAACAAAGTGGCAGTCAGAGGAAGTGTTTGGCTTTGAGTGGCTTTGTAACAGATATTTGAGCCTAAAAAAACGCCAAACTTTTTACTGTTTGGCGTTTACTGACCGGGCTGTTTATTTTACATTTTTCGTCCTTTTGGTTTGCTTTTATTTGTTTGGGTTGGCTGTTGTTTTTCGGCAGTCTTTTGTTGCTTCTTTTCAGTTTTCAGATTGCTTTTTATCAAACCAACAAGAAAGGTTTTCTCCCACGGTATTTGCTTCGCTTCAAACTGCAATTTCAAACCCTGCTTTGCCAGTCCGTGTGTCAATTCAAATCCATAATGTCTGTTCCATCCAATCCTGTCAAGCAATCTTTCAGAGGGAAAACTCACAGCGATTAAATCTTTAGGAAGCTCTTTTATATTCCGATAGTCAGGCTCCTGAAATTCGTGTGTCTTCGGATTGTATGGAATGGTATAGGTTCTTTTGTCTTCATCATAATAGTTTCCTATATCCGAGAACACAATCCCTTTAGAAAGAAAGTCATCTTTAGGTCGTAGCATATCCATACGGATATCCACATAAAAAGTATGCCCTGCAATATCTATGGTAGGCAGCATTCCTTTGTTTACACGCAAATCATAGGCTTCCTGATTAAATCCATTTTCCATATTTCCTTGTTTTTAAAAAATGACAAAGGGAAGTCTACAAAAACTCCCCAATGTCAAAATCACTCAAATCATTTTTCCGCAAAGTGGAAGAACTGTCTTCCGTTTCAGATGAAAGGGTACTATCCAAAAGCTCGGCTATTCTTCGGGAAGCATCTTCCATAGAATTTTCCAATAGGCTGAATAATTCGGTTCCCTGTATTTTTTGAACTATCGCTATCGCTGTTTCCTTTTGGGCTGGTTCCAATTCTTCTTTTTGGAGCAACACCCCCACGGAGCTTAGTTCTTCAAAGGTAACCCCTTGGGCAAAACCGTCATCGCCACCGGATATTCCGTACCTGTTCCATTCTTCTTCCTCTTCTTCCAAATCAGGTATATTTCTGAAAACTTCGTCCAGCTCTTCCTGCGGAATTTGAATACCTACGCTTTCATTTTCGTCGTATTCAATGTCTAAATTAGCAGGGTTTATCTCCGGTTCCTGAATTTGGCGTTCATTGGCAGTGTTTGGCACTGAAAGGCGTTCTATGGGTTTTGGTTGCCCCATAATATCGGGCAGGTTCGGATTGGCTTTCTTCTGCGGAGGTTCTTGTTTCGACCTTTTATGAATGACAATCTTATCCTGCAATAGCAGGACAATGACTATCAACAGGCATATCACAATTACTATTTCCATAGCTACAAAATGGGTTTAAAATGGTCGTTGAAATAATCTGTAATATCTTCCCCGAACTCCTTGAAGTGGTGTTCAAGAATATTGTCAATGTATGAGTAGAGCGTTGTTTTTTCCTCCCTTGTTACTTGTACAATACGGAGCAATCTTTCGTGGTATTCAGGGCGTATGTAAACCACCTTGCCGTTACGCCCCGATGGAAACCGATTGGCTAAAAACCGGGCACTATATTGTGCGGTGCTTTTAGGTTGTGTCTTTTTCTTAAATAAATTTTTCATAATCAAATACTTTATAGAATAGGTTTATTATTCTTGTTATAATCTTCGAGAATTTCTTCGGAATGCAACTCAAAATGGTGCTTTAAGATATTATCCAAATAGGCGTACAATGGGATTTCTCCCGCACCGATAATCTTCACTATCCGGGTAAGCCTTTCGTGGTATTCGGGACGGACATAAATAGATTTATCGCCTCTTCCTTTCAGTGTGTTCCTTTTAAGGAATTTAGAAGAATACGATTTGTTTGTCTTCTTTGCTCTGGTCGCTTTATTGCTCTTTTCCATATCTCCAATTATTAAATGGGTTTATACTTGTCGTTATAGCTCTTGGTAATCTGTTCGCCAAATTCCTGAAAATGGTAGTCCAGCAGATTGTCCAGATAAGCGTATATACTAATCTTATCTTCGCCAATCACCTGAATAATGCGTGTCAGCTTTTCATGAAATTCCGGTCGTATATAGACCGTTTTTCCGTCACGGGCATTGGTGTCGGTTTTTTTGAAAAAGATATTTTCGTAATCGGTTTCAGCGTTTCGCCTTGTTCTGTTCTTTTCTCTAACCGTGACTTTGTTTCGGTCAGCCTGTTGTTTTGTTTCCTCAACTTCACTTTCCTTTTTGGGTTCTTTTACGGGCTCAGGAGGTAGTTTTATGCCATACTTTTTGATACCATCCACCATAAGGCTCATCATAAGTTCTTCGTTTATATCGGGAGTAACCCTTTTCTTGTTTCCTTTTTCCATAGGGCTTATAATTGAATGATTTTTAAAAATTCGTTCATAAACAGGTTTAACTGACAGGTTTTCATCAACCGTTCGTCGGGAGGCAATAGCGTGGAGCGGAAAACGGTTTTGCTGTTCACTTCGCTTTCTTTACGAAAGCGTGTACTGCTCTTGATTTGGCTCTGCATCAGGCTTAATCCTAATTGGCGGATAAGGCTGTTATATACCTCATATAATGGTGTACTTTCCCTGCCGTCCACTTGGTTCCAAAACAGGTTAATTGTTTTAATGGAAGTTTCACCTTGTTTCATAATCACGTCCTTTAAAAGTTGTGTAAAAACAAGCGTACTTTCCATTACCACACGGTCTGCCGTGATGGGAGTAAAAATGTGGTGCATTCCTGCCAACGCTTTAAGAATGCCGGGTGTGTTCACGGTTCCGGGTAAATCGAAGAATATAACATCAATCGGAACAGGAGAAGCGTTTACATATTCCTGGGCTTTTTCTAATACACTATCAGCCCCGTGCTGTATAATCTCATACGCCTTTTTGTTTATGGTCATAAATTGATTATACGCCTGTTTCTTCAGGGCTTCGTTTCCCATTACCATTTTAAGGTCACGTTCTTTCATTTTCATCAGGCTGTGCTGTGGAAAATCCGTATCAAATACGGCTACATTATAACCTAAACGATAATGCAGGGTACTTGCAGCAAGTGTGGTGAATGTACTTTTGCCGACACCGCCTTTTTGAGAAGAAAAGGCGATAAATACTGTTTTGTGTTTTGTACTCATATCTCTATTTATTTAATTATTTATATACTCCATTACCTATTATGCGTAAATGCTTATGTCCGCAGATAGACACCTCTGTATTTAAGTATGTTGCTATGCACCGATTTATTTACGTACGTAATTATTTACCCATAGACCAACCTATCTATGTACTTGAATACACGCCTACATCGGTAGGCAGATAAGTAGATTTGTACAAGCAGACCTACTTACCTGAATACTTGCACTTGTGCATACAGAACAACATAACCAGGTATCTGAACAGGTACTTTTCTATGTACCTGTTTGCTTGATTACTTACTTCGGTAGTTAGGTACTTATGTTGTTACCTACATAACTATCTATACACTTACTTCCTTTTGTTGGTACAAATAAAAAGAGATAAACAAAGGAGTTTATTAATGTGGCAGTGTTTGGCGTTCAAAGGCAGTGTTTGGCACTGCTATACAGCACAATGCTTTCGTAAACAGGGCTTTACTTTGTACAATAATTTTTATTAACGGATTTATGCAAAAGACTTTTGACAAATCGGAGGGTAACGGGAACGGCATCGAGCCGTTTTTCCCTGTTACATTTAATCCGGTTCCGCCTTTTTTGGCGGACGGATTTTTGTGTTCAACAGAACACGGCAAGTTGTGTTTTGTGCATCTCGGAATGATTTCCGATGCTCAAAACAACTTGCCCTTTGCAGGGGGCAGAAAACACCTTCCGAAGTCAGGGTTTTGTATGGATTTTAAAATGGATTAGTGATGAACGATAACAACAAAAAACAATTGAAAAAGACCGGACGCCGCCCCAAAGAAGACCCGGCGACAATCCGCTATACGATTTCCTTTAACGAGCAGGAACACGCCCGATTTCTTGCCCTTTTTGATAAATCAGGTATGCAGGTAAAGGCGCATTTTATAACGTCCTGCATCTTTGACAAGACCATAAAGACCATTCAGATTGACAAGGGAACGGTTGATTTTTATATGCGGCTGACCTCTTTTCACAGCCAGTTCCGTTCCATCGGCGTGAACTATAATCAGATTGTAAAGCTATTGTACAAGAATTTTTCCGAGAAAAAAGCCGCAGCGTTCCTGTACAAACTGGAAAAACAGACGGCTGAAATGGCGATGCTATGCCAAAAAATTATCCAAATAAGCGAGGAATTTGAAGCCAAATACCTGAAAAAATAGCGGTAGAAATGATAGCAAAAATTGGAAGAAGCGCAAATTTATACGGTGCATTGGCGTACAATCAGCTTAAAGTAGAGAATGAAAACGGGCAGATTTTGTTTGCCAATAAGATGATTGAAACGGCAAGCGGTCATTATTCCGTGGCACAATTAGCCCAGTCTTTTGCACCTTACCTGATAGCCAACCGCAATACCGAGAAACATACGCTTCATATTTCGCTCAATCCTGACCCGAACGACAAGGTAAGCGATGATAAGTTTAGGGAAATGGCAGAACAGTATATGCGGGAAATGGGTTACGGCGAACAGCCTTTTGTCGTGTTCAAACACACGGATATTGACCGCAGCCATATACACATTGTATCGGTTTGCGTGGACGAGCAGGGCAAAAAGATTTCGGACAAATTCGAGAAAATGCGGTCTATGAATGTATGCCGTGAACTGGAAAGAAAACACGGGTTGATACCCGCAACAGACAAAGAGCGCAATCAGAATGATAAGGTTTTCCGTCCGGTAGATTATCGGGCAGGCGATGTAAAAAGCCAAATTGCTTCGGTCGTTCGCCACCTCCCGAATTACTACCAGTACCAAACTTTGGGCGAATACAATGCCCTGCTTTCCCTGTTCAATATTACCGCCGAGAAAATCGAGGGCGAATTGCAGGGAGAGATGAAGCAGGGCTTAATATATATTCCGCTAAATGAAAAAGGCGAAAGAGCCGGGCATCCGTTCAAGGCTTCGCTGTTCGGAAAGAGCGCAGGGCTTCCGGCTTTGGAACTGCATTTTGCGAAATGCAAAACGGCTTTGAAAGATAGCCCCACCAAACAGACCCTAAAATCTGCCGTTACCATTGCCCTGAAAACCACGAGCGATGAACAGGCATTTAAAAAGCAGTTGGCGGAACAGGGTATTAACGTTGTGGTGCGCCGAAATGATACAGGGCGTATTTATGGCATCACATTTATAGACCACAATTCCAAAGCAGTTTGGAACGGTTCACGTTTGGCAACAGAACTTTCTGCCAACACCTTTAATGATTATTGGAACAATAACATCAAACCGAATATTAAAGAACCTGCCGTTTTACAACCCAAATTATCCACATCAAATGATGCGGATCTTCCTGCGGAAGAACCACACCATTTGTTCGACTTCTTACATACTGAAAAACACGAAGACGGTTTGATTGAAGCACTGGGCGGCTTGCTTCCCGAAGCCCAGGGCGAAGATTACGAAGAACAGGACTTTGCCAATAAAATGAAGAAGAAAAGAAAACGCCAAAGAGGTCAGAAGTAATATTCAGCCAAACACTGCCACAGAACGCCACTGGCTGCCACATTCTTAGAGCCACTCCATAGAGCCTTTAAATTCACGCCCGAACATTAAAACTTTAGATAATGCAGGGAGAAGACGATTTAAGAGGGCTTGCCAAGATAATGGCTTTTATGCGGGCAGTCAGTATTCTTTTGGTGCTGATGCACCTTTATTGGTTCTGCTACGGTTTCTTTTTAGAACGTGGTTGGACGTTGGAAGTAATCAACAAGATATTAGGCAATTTCGACCGAACGGCGGGTTTGTTTTCACACACTCTTTACACCAAAGTATTCGCTTTGGTCTTACTGGCTTTAAGCTGTTTAGGGACAAAGGGCGTAAAGAACGAAAAGATAACCTGGACTAAAATTTACGTGGCGTTGGGCGTTGGCTTTGTGCTGTTCTTCCTGAACACACCTTTGTTAAAGCTATCTCCGGCAACAGGCACATTCCTGTATATGCTTACTATCTCATTAGGTTATATCGCCTTGCTGATGGCGGGCGTATGGATGAGCCGCCTGCTTCGTACCAACCTGATGGACGACGTATTTAATAATGAGAATGAGAGCTTTCAGCAGGAAACCAAACTGATGGAAAACGAGTATTCCGTTAACCTGCCCACCAAATTTTACTACAAAGGCAAATGGAACAACGGTTGGATAAACATTGTAAATCCATTCAGGGCATCAATAGTGTTGGGTACTCCCGGTTCCGGTAAATCTTATGCCATCGTAAACAACTACATCAAGCAGCAGATTGAAAAAGGCTTTAGTATGTATATCTACGATTTCAAGTTTGACGACCTTTCTACTATTGCCTATAATCACTTACTGAAGCATCGGGATAAATACAAAGTTCAGCCGAAATTTTACGTGATAAATTTCGACGACCCACGCAAGAGCCACCGTTGCAACCCACTCAATCCCGATTTTATGACGGACATTTCTGATGCTTACGAAGCGGCATATACTATAATGCTAAACCTTAACAGGTCGTGGATACAGAAGCAAGGGGATTTTTTCGTGGAAAGCCCAATTATTCTTTTGGCTGCGATTATTTGGTATCTGAAAATCTACGAAGATGGTAAGTATTGTACGTTCCCTCACGCCATTGAATTACTGAATAAAAAGTATTCGGATGTATTCACGATTTTAACTTCATACCCGGATTTGGAAAATTATTTGTCGCCCTTTATGGATGCGTGGCAAGGTGGAGCGCAAGACCAGTTACAAGGACAAATCGCATCGGCAAAAATTCCGCTATCAAGGATGATTAGCCCACAACTTTACTGGGTAATGACGGGCGATGATTTTACGCTTGACATCAACAACCCGAAAGAACCTAAAATTTTGTGCGTGGGTAACAATCCCGACCGTCAAAATATTTATTCCGCAGCTTTGGGTTTATACAATTCGAGGATTGTAAAGCTGATAAACAAAAAGGGACAGCTAAAGAGTTCCGTTATCATAGATGAGTTGCCCACAATTTATTTCAGGGGACTGGACAATCTTATCGCAACGGCGAGAAGTAATAAGGTAGCGGTATGTTTGGGCTTTCAGGATTTTTCGCAATTAACAAGGGATTACGGCGACAAGGAAAGCAAGGTAATACAGAATACTGTCGGTAATATATTCAGTGGTCAGGTGGTTGGCGAAACAGCAAAAAGCCTTTCGGAACGTTTCGGTAAAGTATTACAGAAACGCCAAAGTATGACCATTAACCGCAATGATAAATCTACCTCTATTTCGACACAGTTAGACAGCCTTATTCCGGCTTCCAAAATCTCAACACTTACACAAGGTTTGTTTGTTGGTTCTGTATCAGATAACTTTGATGAACGTATCGAGCAGAAGATATTTCACGCCGAAATTGTAGTGGACAATGAAAAGGTAGCGGCAGAAAGCAAAGCCTATCAGCAAATACCGCAAATCTTATCTTTTGTAAATGAGCAGGGCGAGGATAAGATGAAGCAGGAAATAGAAAACAATTACAAGCAGATAAAATCAGACATTCTGAATATTGTTGTTAGTGAAATGGAGCGTATCAAGAATGACCCTAACTTACAGCATTTGGTGCAGAAAGAATGATTATACTAAATATTTTTGTGATTTTTCTATTAATATATTGTTAGAAGAATTAAAAGTAACAGCACCATTACGTCAACATATAAAATGCCAAATTTTAATACTCATAATTTAGCATTTGCTTAAATAAACAAATTAGTTACATTTGCATTATGGATAATACTTCTTGTACACGACAACAGGCAGACATTAAACAAATCAATCGCTGTAAAGAAAGAGTTTCGGAACTCCACAGTTCGTTTGACTATTTGTCGAACGCACTTGAATTGACTGGAAACAATGTAAGACTGAAAATTCTGTTTCTTCTTTATGAAGAAAAACGACTTTGTGTTTGTGATGTGAGTGAAATTCTTGGAATGACAATTTCAGCGATTTCTCAGCACTTGAGAAAACTTAAAGACCGAAAGCTTATTGAAACCGAAAGAGAGGCGCAAACCATTTTTTACTCATTGACAAAAGAGTATGAGAAAATGTTGGACCCATTTTTTAAAATACTTGACGATAAAAAAATTTAGAAACAATATGGTAACGGACGGAAAACTAATTGGGACTGGACTTTTGACAGCAATAGCAGCTTCATTATGTTGCATTACACCTGTTTTGGCTCTCATAGCAGGAACAAGTGGACTTGCTTCAACTTTCTCTTGGCTCGAACCTTTTCGTCCATATTTTATCGGGTTAACTATTTTAGTGCTTGCTTTTGCTTGGTATCAAAAATTGAAACCGCAAAAGAAAATTGACTGCAACTGTGAAACAACTGAAAAATCAAACTTTATGAAAACAAAATCATTTTTAGGAATTATTACCGTTATGGCGGCTTTACTTTTATCATTTCCGCTTTATGCTCACATCTTTTTTCCAAAGACCGAAAGTAAAGCAATTATTACCCAAACTTCCAAAATTCAGAAAGTTGAGTTTACAATCAAAGGGATGACTTGTTCAGGTTGTGAACACCACGTTAAAACGGAAGTTAGTAAACTAAAAGGAATTGTGGAAGTTGTGGTTTCTTATGAGAAAGGCAATGCCATTGTTAAGTTTGACAACAAACAAACAAGTATTATAGAAATTGAAAAAGCTATCAATTCGACAGGTTATAAATCACTAAAAAGTAAAATTATATCATAATGGAAATTAAATTACAATCAATTATAACTTGCCCAAATTGCGGATACAAAAAAGAGGAAACAATGCCAACAGATGCTTGCCAATATTTTTATGAATGTGAAAATTGCAAGACAAGATTAAAACCATTACAAGGCGATTGTTGTGTGTATTGTAGTTATGCCAGTGTTCCTTGTCCATCAATACAACAGGATAAAAAATGTTGCTATTAGAAACCAATTAAGAGAAAAAAATGTTCAGTTTTTTCAAAAAATATTTTCAAAAATTTAAGAAGAATACTTATGCTATCAACAGAAAAAACATTATCAGAAGTAATTGAAGTACTAAGACAAAGGGGTTATACGGAAGACTTTAATCTATTGGAAGAAAACATTTCGTACAAAATAGACGGAGAGAAAGTTAATTTAAGGGACATTGTTATTGATAAAATTTATCGTTTTACTGGGCTTAATGACTTGGAAGATGAGGCTATCTTATATGCGATGAGAAACCAAAAAGATGGAGCAAAAGGTGTTTTCGTAAATGGTTATGGTACATACTCTGACAGTGCAGCAAACAGCATCATTGAGCAAATATCAGTTGACGAGGACGATAATGATGATTGGACGATAGAAAATTAAATCACAATGACTGAATTAGAAAAAATTTTACAGCAAAAAGCTATAAAACCCACCGCTATGCGTTTGTTGGTGGTTGAAAAGTTATTGAAACAACAATATGCAGTAAGTCATAAAGAGCTGGCAGAACAGTTTGAAAAAGCAGATAATATTACTCTCTTCAGAACACTTAAAGTATTCCTGGAACACAAACTTGTCCATACCATTGATGATGGAAGCGGAGTGATTAAATACGCACTTTGCCAATCAGGATGCAATTGTAATTTATCAGAACTGCACACACATTTTTATTGTACCGACTGCAAACATACTTTTTGCCTTACTGAAACAGAAATTCCGAACATCGAAGTTCCTCAAAACTTTAAATTAGATGGAGCTAATTTAGTTCTTAAGGGGAAATGCGACAAATGTAACAAATAGATTTTTTCAACTTTGCAATTCTATTGCACAATCTATTTATTTATATTTGTAGCTGATGAAACTATTTATATTCATATTCAGTATATATTTTCTGGCATTATCCGTAATGCCGTGTACTGATGCGTGTGGTATGGATACCAGTAATACTTCAAAATCAGAGCTTTCTAATACAAGCAATGGTCAAACGAAAAACGGCGATTTATGCAGTCCTTTTTGTTCTTGTGCTACTTGTCATACCGTTGTGAATTTTACGTTTCAAACGTTCAAAATAAACGAGGCAAAGCCAAGTCTTAGCAAGATACAAAAATTCCCACTTCAAAATTTCAATTTCATTTCCAATTATCACGGAAACATTTGGCAGCCGCCAAAGATTAATACTTAATATTTTCAGCAAATGTATTTATTGGTAATGGATGATATATTCATTTACTATTAGATAGGTGTATTATCTAAATTGCACATTTAGCTGTCCTTTCTGTAACGGACAGAAAGTATTTATATCCATTATTATTAATTATTAATCAAATGAATTGTGTTAGACAGTATCATAAAATTTAGCATTAAGAACAAGCTCGTCATTGGAATAATGACATTGTTGCTCATTATTTGGGGAGTGTGGAGTGCCACAAAATTACCCATTGATGCCGTACCCGATATTACAAATAATCAGGTGCAAATAATTACGGTTTGCCCCACATTGGCGGCTCAGGAAGTAGAACAATTAGTAACTTTTCCGATAGAGCAAAGCATTGCTAATATTCCCGATTTAGAAGAAACCAGAAGTATTTCTAGGTTTGGTTTGTCCGTAATTACAGTTGTATTTAAGGAAAAAGTAGACATTTATTTTGCCCGACAGCTCATTAATGAAAAACTGAAAGAAGCAGAAGAAAAAATTCCGAACGGAATAGGAACACCTGAACTGGCTCCGGTCAGTACAGGGCTTGGTCAGATATACGAATATATAATACATCCCAAAAAGGGAAGTGAAAATAAATACAATGCCAAAGACCTTCGTACAATGCAGGACTGGATTGTTGCAAGGCAACTGTATGGTACACCCGGAATTGCAGAAGTAAATAGTTTTGGTGGCGAGCTAAAGCAATATGAAGTTGCTGTTAATCCTAATCGCTTAAAGGCTATGGATATAAGTATTACCGATATTTTCAACGCTCTTGAAAAAAATAACCAAAATACAGGGGGAGCATATATTGATAAGAAACCAAGTGCTTATTTTGTTAGAGGTATTGGTTTGGTTACATCATTAGAAGATATAAAAAACATCAGTGTAAAAAATAATCCTGGCAGTGTTCCAATTTTTATAAAAGATGTGGCAGATGTACGATTTGGTAATGCTGTAAGATATGGGGCTATGACATATAATGGAGAAGTTGATGCAGTAGGCGGTGTGGTAATGATGTTAAAAGGCGAAAATGCCAATAATGTAATTGAAAAAATAAAAGAAAAACTTCCTACTATACAAAAGTCATTACCTGATGATATTATTATTGAACCCTATATAGACCGTTCAGTTTTAGTTGACAAGGCAATGAGTACCGTAGAAAAAAACCTGATAGAAGGTGCGTTGATTGTTATCTTTGTATTAGTACTTTTTTTAGGAAATTTTAGAGCCGGATTAATAGTAGCTTCCGCTATTCCATTAGCAATGCTGTTTGCCTTAGCGATGATGAATGTGTTTGGTGTAAGCGCCAATTTAATGAGTTTGGGAGCCATAGATTTTGGGTTGATTGTAGATGGGGCAGTAATTGTTGTGGAAGCCACATTACATCACTTAGGCTTACGGAAATCTAAACAAAGGCTTACACAAACCGAAATGGATGAAGAGGTTTTCCTGTCTGCCTCCAAAATTCGTAGCAGTGCAGCATTTGGTGAAATCATTATACTAATTGTTTACATTCCTATTCTTACGTTAGTGGGTGTTGAAGGTAAAATGTTCCGTCCGATGGCACAGACTGTAGGTTTTGCCATTTTTGGAGCTTTGATTTTATCCTTAACATACATACCAATGATGTGTGCTTTGTTCTTATCCAAAAAACCTACGTATAAAGAAACCTTTTCTGACAGAATGATGAATTGGTTACAAAAAAAATATCAGCCTTTGCTTGAAAAAGCGATTAGCATAAAGTATTGGTTCGTGGGTATCGCCATTGCCATATTTGCGGTTAGTATTTTCTTGTTTAGCCGAATGGGAGGAGAATTTATACCCCAGCTACAAGAAGGAGAATATGCGTTTGAATTTAAAATGCCTATTGAAACCTCATTATCACAAAGTATAGAAACTTCGATGCTTGCTTCGAGAATTGCCAAACAATTTGATGAAGTAAAAATGGTGGTAGGTAGAACTGGAGCTGGTGAAGTACCTACTGACCCAATGCCTCCGAGTGCAACAGATTTAATAATTATTCTTAAGCCTGAAAGTGAATGGAAATCCGGAAGGACATACGATGAATTAGGCGATGCAATAGAAGAAAAAATAGCCGTAATACCTGGCATAATTGTCGAAAAAAGCCAACCCATTCAAATGCGTTTTAACGAACTTATGACAGGGATAAAACAAGATGTTGCAATTAAGATTTTCGGAGAAAATTTAGATACACTAGCGTTAAATGCCGATAAGGTTAGCAAAGTTATACAAACAGTAAAGGGAGTTACAGTACCTCAAGTAGAACTGGTAAGTGGGCTACCTCAAATTAATATTGAATACGACCGAACTCGTTTAGCCAATTATGGAGTAAATGTAGAAGATGTAAATAATGTTGTGAGTACTGCCTTTGCAGGAAAAAGTGCAGGTGTGGTTTTTGAGAATGAAAGGAGATTTGATTTAGTTGTGCGTTTAGATAGTACTTACCGGGGTAGTATTGAAGATGTAAACAATATGATGATACCCACCAACATAGGTAGTCAAATTCCTCTATCACAAGTGGCTACAATTGATTATAAATTAGGACCGGCGCAGATAAGCCGTGAAGCGGGAAAGCGAAGAATTGTAATTGGTTTTAATGTAGCAGACAGAGACGTTCAAAGTGTAGTAGAAGAAATTCAAAAAAAATTGAATAACCAAGTAAAATTACCATCAGGATATTATTTCACTTATGGTGGGCAGTTTGAAAATTTACAGGAAGCCAGCAATAGATTACTGATAGCTGTTCCAGTTTCTTTAATATTGATATTTGTACTGCTTTACTTTACTTTCAGTTCTTTTAAACAGGCAGGATTAATTTTTACGGCTATCCCAATGAGTGCAATTGGAGGAATACTAGCTTTATTACTTCGGGGAATGCCTTTTAGCATCAGCGCAGGTATTGGATTTATTGCATTGTTTGGTGTTGCAGTCCTCAACGGAATTGTATTGATAGGTATTTTCAATCAATTAGAAAAAGAAGGAGAAAAAGATGTATTGAAACGGGTAATCGAAGGAACTAAAATCCGTTTGAGACCGGTTTTAATGACTGCAACAGTTGCCAGTTTAGGATTTCTGCCAATGGCTTTGAGCAGTAGCGCAGGTGCAGAGGTACAAAAACCATTGGCTACAGTTGTTATCGGTGGTTTGGTAACTGCCACATTCCTTACCCTATTCGTACTGCCTTTATTGTACATCATCTTCAATTCAAAAATTAATTTAAAAAGAAAACTTAAAGTGAAACCCATTGCGACTATCGTTGTGTTACTGCTATCATTGGTAGGTTTTACAGCAAACGCACAGACGAAAGATTTATCCAGTGTTGATGAAGCAATAAACATTGCGCTGAAAAATAATCAAATCATAAAGGCTTCAGATTTAGAAATTGATGCAAGTAAAGCCTTGAAAAAAACTGCCGGAGAATTACCAAAATTAGGTTTTAATGCACAATTAGGGCAGTACAACAGTACAAAATTCGACCAGTCATTTGAAGTGGCGCAAACTATTCCTTTTCCTACTTTATTCGGAGCAAAAAAGCAATTGATTAATGCAGAAATAAAAGCGAAAGAATTACAGAAAAACCTTACGGTAATAGAGCTAAAAACGCAGGTCAGAACTTACTATTATCAAATCCTGTATTTGCAACATAACCAAAAACAATTACAACAGTTAGATAGTCTGTACAGCGATTTTATAAAAATAGCACAGCTTCGTTATAAAACTGGTGATACAAAAAAAGTGGACATCAGTACGGCAGAAGCTAAGAAAGGGGAAATTAATTTATTGTTAAAACAGAATAAAGTGTTTTTAAACAATGCTGTTGCCAGTCTGAAAACTTTGATGAATACAAGAGAGGATTTTCTCATTGTAGAAAATGGAATTTTTCAACCATTACAAATCAGTAATTTATTGGATAATGATGTAGTTGCAAGTCATCCCGCCATTCAATCCTTATATCAGGATGCTGTTATTGCAGAACAGACCAAAAAGGTAGAACGTTCGCAAGGTTTACCTGATTTTACAATTGGTTTTACAAATCAATCTTTAATAGGTTTTCATACTGTAAATGGCGCAGAAAAATATTTTAATTCTGGTAAACGTTTCAATTCTGTAAATATTGGCATTGCAATTCCTATCACTTATGGTGCTACCAAAGCAAGGATAAAATCTTTGGACTTCAGAAAACAGGCTTCCGAAGCCAATGCTCAGCAGCTGCAAAAAGCATTAACAACACAATTACAAAATGCTTTGCAACAATACCAACAAGATATGCAACAGTTTAATTATTTTCAGCAAGAAGCATTGCCTAATGCCAAAGAAATAGTATCAGCAGCACAATTAGGTTATAAAACTGGAGAAATCAGCTATGTAGAATATCTTTTTGCATTGCAAACCACAACCGATATTCAATTAAATTATCTGAAAAGTATTCAGCAGGTAAACCAGTCTGTAATCAGTATTTATTCTCTCATTAATCAATAAATAAAAAATGAAATTCAATATAAATAAAATCACGTTTGTAACAGTGATAACTGTTGTAATACTTGCTTTTTCCGCTTGCAATAATCATAAAGATGGGGATGGGCAAAACCAGAAGGCAAAAGAAATTCAAAAAGAAGAAGCCCACGAAGAAGTACCAACCATTGCCACACTTTCAGAGGAACAGATAAAGATAGTTGGAATAAAAATAGGCACAATAGAACAAAGGGAGCTGTCTGCAACCATCAAAGCAAATGGAAATCTGAATGTTCCCAATAACAATAAAGCCAATGCTACAACTTTATATGGTGGGGTGATAAGAACATTGAAAGTTCAACTTGGGGATTATGTTAGAAAGGGTGAAATAATAGCAACGATTGGCAATCCGCAGTTTATACAATTACAGGAAGAATATTTGAGTATAGTAAGTAGAATAACTTTTGCAGAGCAAGAGCTATCAAGACAAAAAGAGTTAAACGAAGGAAATGCTGGCGCAAAGAAAAATTTACAAAGTGCAACAGCCGAATTGAACAGCCTTCGTACTCGAAAAGCATCTTTACATCAACAATTACAATTAATGGGCATCAATCCCAGCACCCTATCAAACAGTAATTTGAAATCTGCGCTAACGGTAATTAGTCCTTTGAATGGTACAGTGAGTAATGTTTTCGCTAAAATTGGAAGTTATGTAGATGTTTCTTCTCCAGTAAAGCTGTTTTTGCCGATGTTGGGGTTGCCTTATTAGCTATACTAAACGCAGTAAGGATACAGCGGATGAAATTTTAAGATTAGAACATCCTAATGATGAATAAAACAGACAATTCGTAAGAAAGGCAAAAGTTATCAAATGTCAATTTGTCGAAGGAGAAGAAGAAAAGACCTTCGCTCTTTATGATACTTTTTGGGATATTTTTTAGCTCTGTGTCTTATTGCTTTGATATACATAAAATTAGACACTATTATATCTATCCCTATCACTAAAAATGGACTTATTAGTTCTGTATCGAGCAAAAACCAAAGTTCCAAAAGAGAAACCCGAAAATGCAAATTTCTTTCAAATATGACAGTATTTGGGCTTCTCTATTATTGTTTAAAAAATAGATTTAGGATAACGGATGGATAAATTTTATAACGAAACGCTGGCTAAGCTGGAAAACGAAATCAAAGAATTTGAGATTGAAGCAGACTGTTCGATAGAACGCATTGAAGCAGTTATACAACTTATTATCAAATGTTTATTCGACGTAAAAAAATATATTTTAAAAAGAGGATTTAAGAATGTTGATGAAGAAATTCGCTTTTTTAAATATCAAAAGCCAATTATCGTTTCAAAGCTCATCTATTATAATGCCATCTATAAAATCGAAACGAGAAGACCGTATGGAAATAAGCGTACCAAGAAATATTTTGTCAAAGAACTGAAAAAGCTAAAAAGGTTCTTTGAAAATAACCTTGATTTTTATAAGTATTACCGTAGCAATAATTCTTTCTTTGACGAACAATTTTTTGTACGTGGCAAGCACGATATAAGACTATGGTTAGACACTTTTTATTTTGAGGCAGACCATCGCTTTTCTACTTCGCACGATTATAAGGTTGCCAAGATAATTGCTAATGACCTGATACAGGTATATTTGGAAGACAGGTTAAATAACATCAACGTTAAAAAGGTTTCAGATAATTCGTTGATATGGACAGCAAGCAAAACTGCACTCACGGAACTCATTTATGCACTGTACTCCCACGGTGCATTTAACAATGGGAATACAGAAATAAAATTGATAGCCAAAACGTTTGAAGATGCCTTCAATATTGAGTTAGGCGACTTTTACCATACGTTTATGGAACTTAAAGCCCGCAAAATAAACCGAACGAAATTCCTCGACAGGCTGTGTGAAGCACTGATAAAGAAAATGGACGAACAAGATGAAAAACAGTAAGTATATATGTACACAGGCTTTATTCCTCTTGGCAAGAAGTCAGAGTAATTAAACTTAAATTGTAAATTTGTTTATTGCTTATGTATTAAATACTAAACGTAGTCAGTAAATAAATATGAATACAATCTTTATTAAAAATATGGTTTGCGACCGTTGCATTATGGTGGTACAAAACGAATTGGAAAAACTGGGATTAGATGCTAAAAATATAAAACTGGGCGAAGTTATTCTTTCCAAAGAAATAACATCTCTGGAAAAAGAGAATTTGTCCAAAACTTTAGAGCCATTAGGATTTGAAGTAATTGACGATAAAAAAGGCAGGATAATAGAAAAGATAAAGAACATTATCATTGACCTGGTACACCATCAGGATAGTGATGTAAAAACCAACCTTTCCGATGTATTGAGTGACAAATTGCATCACGATTACAATTACCTGTCCAATCTGTTTTCAGAGGTAGAGGGTACAACCATTGAAAAATACTTTATCGCCCAAAAGGTGGAGAAAGTCAAAGAATTGTTGGTGTATGATGAGTTGTCATTAAGTGAGATTGCGAACCGCCTAAATTATTCGAGCGTGGCATATTTGAGTAACCAGTTTAAAAAAGTTACCGGGCTAACACCAAGCCATTTCAAACAGATTAAAGAGGATAAAAGAAAACCGTTGGATAAAGTGTAAGTAAATCTTACAAATCAAATCCAAAATTTCACAACAGTACCCATAAATATAATAGCCAATTTTGTATTGTAAATTAAAGCAGGCAAATATGGCGACAAACAGAGAAAATATATACATTCCATTGGAGGATGTAGAAAGCGAACACTGTGCATTAATCGTTGAAAAGGGATTGGCACAGGTAAAAGGCGTAGAAACCCATAAAGTAGAGCTGAACAACCGAAGGGCAGCGATTACAGTAGATAGCAATGAAACCGTAGGCGAGGCTGTTAAGGCAATTAAAGATTTAGGTTACGGAGTTCCTACGGTTAAAAGTGCTTTTCCGGTATTGGGCATGACCTGTGCATCCTGTGCGGGCAGTGCCGAAAGCATTGTGAAATACCAACCGGGAGTAGTTAATGCTTCCGTGAACTTTGCAACGGGCAATCTTACCGTGGAATATCTGCCCAATATGACCGATGCCTCCACCCTGCAAAAAGCGGTTCAGGGAGTAGGTTACGACCTATTGATTGAAGACGAAACCAAGCAGCAGGAAACGCTCGAAGCCATCCACGAAAAGAAATTCCGAACCTTGAAAAACAAGACCATTTGGGCAATTATCCTTTCCCTGCCCGTGGTAATCATAGGAATGTTCTTTATGGATATGCCCTATGCAGACCCGATAATGTGGCTCTTTTCCACGCCCGTTGTAATATGGTTGGGCAGGGATTTTTTTGTAAACGCTTGGAAGCAGGCAAAGCACCGTTCCGCCAATATGGATACGCTGGTGGCATTGAGTACAGGTATTGCCTACCTGTTCAGTGTTTTCAATATGCTGTTTGCCGACTTTTGGCATCAACGGGGACTGCATGCTCACGTATATTTTGAAGCGGCTGCCGTTATTATCGCATTCATCCTCTTGGGAAAACTGCTGGAAGAAAGAGCCAAAGGCAACACCTCTTCAGCCATTAAGAAGCTGATGGGCTTGCAGCCAAAAACGGTCATCGTGGTACAGGCGGACGGAACGGAAAAGCAGACCGCTATCGAAGACGTAAGCGCAGGCGATGTGATACTCGTAAAGCCCGGTGAAAAGATTGCGGTAGACGGCATGGTCATATCGGGCAATTCGTATGTGGACGAAAGCATGTTAAGCGGTGAGCCTGTACCTGTATTGAAAAAAGAAAAAGAAAAAGTATTTGCAGGAACGATTAACCAAAAAGGCAGCTTCCGGTTCAGGGCGGTAAAAGTGGGCAAAGAAACCATGCTTGCCCACATCATCAAAAGGGTGCAGGATGCACAGGGAAGCAAAGCACCCGTACAGAAACTGGTCGATAGGATTGCGGGCATCTTTGTTCCCACGGTGATAGGTATTGCCATCCTGACATTTACGCTATGGTTGATTTTGGGAGGCGAAAACGGGGTTGTTCAAGGTCTGTTGGCAGCCGTTACGGTATTGGTCATTGCCTGCCCCTGTGCTTTAGGCTTAGCGACACCCACCGCTATTATGGTAGGCGTTGGTAAAGGTGCTGAAAATGGCATTTTGATAAAGGATGCCGAAAGTTTGGAACTGGCCAAAAAAGTAAATGCCATCGTTTTGGACAAAACCGGAACCATCACCGAGGGAAGACCACAGGTAACGGGCATTAAATGGCTGAACAATGAGGACACTGCAAAAGAAATCCTTTTGAGCATCGAAAAGCAATCCGAGCATCCATTGGCAGAAGCCGTAGTGAAGCATCTTGGCGATGTAGCGACCACCTCTTTATCCATGTTCGACAGCATTACGGGCAAAGGCGCAAAAGCAGACCATGACAACGAAACCTATTATGTAGGCAACAAAAAGCTATTGGCAGAAAACAACATTGCCATTGCCGGAGAATTACAAGACCAGGCCGAAGAATGGGGCAAACAGTCTAAAACCGTTATCTGGTTTGCAAACAGCAAAAAGGCTCTTGCTGTAATCGCTATCGCCGATAAGATTAAGGAAACATCGGTGCAGGCTATCCGGGAAATGCAGGAAATGGGCATTGACCTGTATATGCTGACCGGAGATAATGAAGCTACCGCTAAAGCCATTGCGGAGCAGACAGGCATCAAGCATTACAAAGCCGAAGTTTTGCCACAGCATAAAGCCGACTTTGTGAAAGAACTGCAAAGTAAAGGAAAGGTAGTGGCAATGGTGGGCGATGGTATCAACGACAGCACCGCATTGGCAACAGCCGATGTAAGTATCGCAATGGGCAAAGGCAGCGACATCGCAATGGACGTAGCCAAGATGACCATCATTTCGTCCGACCTGACCAAGATACCGCAGGCAATACGCTTGTCCAAACAGACCGTAGCCACCATCAAGCAAAACCTGTTCTGGGCGTTTATCTACAACGTAATCGGCATTCCGGTAGCGGCAGGCATCCTTTACCCTGTTAACGGCTTCCTGCTCAACCCGATGATTGCGGGTGCGGCAATGGCATTGAGCAGCGTGAGCGTGGTCAGTAACAGCCTGCGGTTGAAGTGGAAGAAATAAAACAGTAAATCTCACAAATCAAACAAGAAATTACACAACAATAACTAACTGAATAGTACGGAAATTTGCATTATCAGATAACTCTAAAATTTGTAAACAATGGAAAATAAACAATTTCAATTCAAGACGAACATCAATTGCGGCGGCTGTATCGCATCTGTAAAGCCGCACTTGGACAAGGCAGAGGGCATCTGCCATTGGGAAGTGGACACGGCCAACAAGGACAAGGTACTTACCGTGAAGTCCGAGGGCATTACCGAGCAGGAAGTAATATCGACCGTGCAAAAGGCAGGCTTCAAAATAGAACCTTTGGATGCCTAAGCCAGCAACTTTTTGAAATGCCCTTTTTCCGACCGAATTTCCATGAGGTTGGGTTGATGAAAAAGGGCATTTTATCAATTCTGAAAAAAGACGATAGGTTATTGCGTATATGGCATTATTTTTCCATATAGCAAAAAAAACGTAAAACGATATAAAAAACCAATTTAATTTGTAACTTTGTTGCGTTGAAAAATTATAGAATACATATAGGCATTTTGACATTGTTCTGTTTGGTTTTCTTTATGATGCCAAGTCAGAGCTATGCCTGTTCCAAAAATTCAACAAAGACCGAGCAGTCTTTCTGCTCAAAGGAGAAATCCAAAAAATCAGAACATAAAAAAGGTTGCAAGAGCAAATCCTGTAAAAAATGCAAAAGTGACAAATGCGGGGGCGGTTGTTCCCACAGCTCTTGCAGGTGCGGTGCTTCAACCACTTCCCTAAATGTCCCAACCGTAATCGAATTAAAGGCAAAAAATCACTTAGCAGCAGCTAAAAAGCAAAAATTCGGTTTCAAAGAAGCCTACTATTCTTCGGGCTTTTTCTCCATTTGGCTACCGCCTAAAATAAGCTAAAACTATGGCCTGATAGCCATAGGTATGTCCTGTCAGAAGCTGTTCCGGCTTTTGCAAATCCCCTATTTGTATCATTTATTTAAAATTTAAAACAGAAATGGGTTTATCAATCCCCCGTTTCTCAAAATGTAATTATTATGAAATCATTATCAAAAATAGTGATGGTAATCGCCGTATTACTATCATCAATAAACGGCTTCGCACAAATCAAGAATGCGAAAACTGAAACCGTAAAGATTTACGGCAATTGTGGTATATGCAAAACCACCATCGAAAAGGCAGGTAACGTAAAAAAGGTAGCCAGTGTGGACTGGAACAAAGATACCAAGATGGCTACGCTCACCTATGACGGCGACAAAACAAATCAGGATGAAATCCTGAAACGTATCGCTTTGGCTGGTTATGACAGTGAGAAGTTCCGTGCGCCGGATGACGTATATGCTAAACTGGCTGGTTGCTGCCAGTATGATAGACCAGTGAAGACGGTTGCCAAAAACAAGGAGGCGGGAATGGACATGAATGCCGGACATGGCAATCACGACCATAGTCAAATGGCAGCTAACAAAGATGCAGCCCAAAACCAATCACAGCTAAAGGCTGTATTTGACAACTACTTTTCAGTGAAAGATGCTTTGATAAAAACCGATGCGGCGACCGCATCTGCCAAAGCCGCTGAATTGGCTGCATCCCTTAAAGCAGTCGATATGAATAAGCTATCGGCAGAGGAACATACGGCTTGGATGAAAGTGATGCAGGACTTGACCGCCAATGCGGAAAGCATTTCAAAATCAAAAGATGTTGCAAAACAAAGAAGTGCTTTTGCGGCACTTTCGGGAAGCATCTACACACTGGCCAAAGTGTCTAAACAGGATACTCCCGTTTATTACCAGCACTGCCCTATGTACAATGGAGGTAAGGGAGCCAATTGGCTAAGTAAAGAGAATGCTGTTAAAAACCCATATTACGGCTCACAGATGCTTACCTGCGGCAGTACGGTCGAAACCATTAAATAACAGGTCTGAAAGCTATGGTACAGTACAATGACATGGTGCAGGCGCTTAAAGACCTAAGACAGCGTGGATACAGTATGGACTTTAGTCTGTTGCCGGACTGCCTGTACTGTGCGTCAAGGAGCCTGAAACTAAAACCGGAGGATTTTACGGTTACGGAAACCCATAGGTTTGAAAGCCTCGACAGCAGTCCTGATAACAATGCCGTGATTTATGCCATATCGTCCAATGATGGTAAGAATAAAGGCGTACTTGTGGATGCCTATGGTGCTTATGCCGAAGAAATGACCCATGAGATGGCAAAAAAATTAAGTGCAACATAACTTTTAAAACCCCTTATTATGAAAAAATACACGTGTCCCATGCACCCGCAGGTGCTAAAAGACGAACCAGGCAAATGCCCGCTTTGTGGCATGGCACTGGTTCCAGTTGGCGGTAGCTCAGTTTCTCATGTACAAAAATCAGGACATGGGCATTCCGGGCATTCTCATCATAACCAAGCCAGAGATAGCTTTAACAAACATGAGGGGCATCATACAGGCGATTTTCTCGCTCGTTTTTGGATAAGCCTCGTCATTACAATCCCTATCCTGCTCCTGTCACACATGATACAGCAATGGTTGGGTTTCAGCCTTGCTTTCAATGGAGATAAATATGTGCTGCTGGCATTGGGTACAGTGATTTATAGCTATGGAGGCTTGCCGTTCCTAAAGGGAATGATTGGCGAGGTGAACGCCAAAGCCATAGGGATGATGACACTTGTTGCTATCGCTATATCCGTAGCCTATGTCTATTCCGTAGCCGTTGTATTTGGCTTGCAGGGCATGGACTTCTTTTGGGAACTGGCTACGCTTATCGACATCATGCTGTTAGGGCATTGGCTGGAAATGCGTTCCCAAATGGCTGCTTCACGGGCTTTGCAATCATTGGTTGCTTTGCTGCCTAACGATGTCACGGTGGAGCGAAACGGAGAAGTGGTAAAAATAAAGCTTGAAGACCTGCAAAGCGGTGAAACGGCTATCATAAAACCGGGTGAAAAAATTCCAGCCGATGGATTGGTACTGGAGGGGCTTTCGTATATCAACGAGAGCATGCTTACCGGAGAAAGTATTCCCGTGAAAAAGGAAAAGGACGGAAAGGTCATCGCAGGCTCTATCAATGGCGATGGTGCGCTGAAAGTTAAGGTAACAGCCGTTGGAAAAGACAGCTACCTGAACAGGGTTATCAATCTTGTGCAGGAGGCACAAGCTACTAAGAGCAATACGCAAAACCTTGCGGACAAAGTTGCCAAATGGCTCACCTTTATTGCCATTGCCGTTGGCATAGGCACATTTGCCTATTGGTATGCAAGCAGTGGAGATATTGCCTTTGCGCTTGAAAGAATGGTGACGGTAATGGTAACGGCCTGCCCGCACGCATTGGGCGTGGCTATCCCGTTGGTGGTCGCCATTTCCACAACGCTATCGGCGACCAATGGTCTGCTCATCCGCAACCGCACAGCATTTGAAACCACCCGAAAACTTTCCACTGTCATTTTTGATAAGACCGGAACGCTCACCAAAGGTTCCCATGCCGTAGAAAAGGTTATACCGTTAACAGACGAATATAATGCCGATGAGGTTATCCAGTATGCTGCCGCAGTACAGCAAAATTCGGAACACCATATCGCCAAAGGCATTATGGCTACATTGAAAGAAAAGAGCCTTGCCTTATGGAAGTCTGAAAACTTCAGCTATATGCAGGGCATAGGTGTTAAAGGTGTTGTGAACGGGAAAAATGTCGTAGCTGGCGGCCCGAATTATTTCACCGAAAACCACCTTTCCCTGCCTGAAATTCCAAACGAAATCAATCAAGAGGCCGAAACGGTCAACTTTGTCCTCATTGATGACCGGGTAATCGGCATCATTACTTTGGCAGACAGCATCCGGGAGGGTTCGGCACAGGCGATTGAGGAACTCAAAAAAATGGGCATCAAGTCCTTTCTGCTCACCGGGGACAACGACAGGATTGCTGCTGCCGTAGCCGGAAAATTGGGTATGGACGGGTATTTGGCTAATGTGCTTCCGCACAACAAGCAGGAGAAAGTAAAGGAGTTTCAGGCAAAAGGCGAAATCGTAGCAATGACTGGTGATGGTGTAAATGATGCACCTGCACTGGCACAGGCAGATGTGGGCATTGCCGTGGGTTCCGGTACGGACGTGGCTGCCGAAACAGCGGATATCATATTGGTAGACAGCGACCCGAGGGATGTGGTCAAACTGATTGACTTCGGCAAACTTACCTACAAAAAGATGGTACAGAACCTGATATGGGCGGTTGGCTACAACGTGGTGGCAATACCGCTTGCGGCAGGCGTACTCTATCCGAATTTTGTTTTAAGTCCCGCTATGGGTGCTGTGCTGATGAGTGTAAGCACCATTGTAGTGGCTATTAACGCAAGTTTTTTAAAAATCAAAAAATAAATAAAAATGAAAAATCTAACATTATCAATCATTGCTGTTATCATGGCATTTGTAACAGTATCATGCAATCAGGCATCCAACAAAAACGAGCAGTCTTCAAGTGATACTGCTGTTGTATCACAAGAACAGTCAGCTTCCCAACCAAAAGAGGATGATACGGTAGCTGCGCCCGTTGTGAGTGAAACTCCGAGCGGTCAGGAAGCAAAAGCAACAGGAAAAGAAGAAGCAAAAAACTTTTCTATTGCGCCCATAGTTACCGATTATCTATCATTAAAGAACGCACTTGCTTCAGATAATGACAAAGCTGCCGCCAATGCAGGAAAAAAGCTGTTGGGTACTTTGAATAAGGTGGATATGAAAACTATTCCAGCCGATAAGCATAAAGAGTTTATGGAAATTTTTGAAAGTGCAAAAGAAAATGCCGAGCACATTGGCGAAAATGCTGGGAAGATAGACCACCAAAGAGAACATTTAGCGTCGCTTAGCGAAGATTTGAAAGACCTGGTTAGTTTGTTCGGCACATCACAAACATTGTATCAAGACCATTGCCCGATGTTCAATGACGGGAAAGGAGCTGTTTGGTTCAGCGAAAACAAAGAAATCAAAAATCCTTACTACGGTTCAAAAATGATTAGCTGCGGTAAGGTACAGCAAACAATTAACGGTAAATAAATTTAGGGTTATGGAAAATATGCAGAACAACCACCATACAGGTCATGCTTCAGGGCATGGTGCGCACAATTCAAGCCATGCTTCAGCCATGTACAAACGCTTTGCGATTATGGCTGTCGTAATGTTCGGTGCAATGTATTTTATTATGTACGCTATGATAGACGGGTTGCGCAACCTTATACCCAATATCAACAATTTGTATATGACCCTGCTGATGACTTCGGCAATGTTGCTTATCGAATTAGTGGTAATGAAAGTGATGTACGCTAACAGGAAAATGAACTGGATGATAGCCATATTTTCAGTCGCCGTTGGCATCTTTTCATGGTTTGGTATAAGGGAGCAAATCAATGTGGGGGACAAACAATTTGTAAAAGGTATGATACCCCATCACGCAGCAGCAATATTGATGTCCGAAAAGGCAAAGCTGACCGACCCGGAACTGATACAGTTGCAAAAAAACATACTTGAAACCCAAGCGGAAGAAATTGAATTGATGAAGCGCAAGCTGAAAGAGTTTGAAGAAAGTAAATAATAAAATTTCAAAAAATAGTTTTAACATGAGCAAAATAATAATTTGCTTTATTTCCTCTTTAACTCTGCTATTCACCGCTTGCGGGCAGACAGGGTCAAATAAGGATGAAGCGGCACAGCATCATTCGCAGGCAACTCCGGCAAGCCACGAACATGATGTCCAAATAGGCGAATTGGTGCCATTGGATGAAGTCTGCATGGTAAATGATGCCTATATGGGCAAAAAGCAGTTTGAAGTAAAATTTGATGGTAAAACCTATTACGGATGTTGCGAAATGTGTAAGGAACGTATTCCAAAAGATGCGACCGTGCGGATGGCGATAGACCCCTATTCCCATAAGCAGGTAGACAAAGCTAATGCGGTGATTGCTGTGACAGGAAATAACGGTGAAGTTTCTTATTTTGAAAACAAGGAGAATTATGCCAAGTATGTGAAAAAACAGTAGACACAAAAAGATGAAGCCACAATAAAATAATTATGACCATAAAGAAGAAAATCATATTGGGGCTGGCTGTCGTCCTGATTGCCATACAGTTCTTTCAGCCCTTACGGAACCAGGCGGTTGAAGTGCCAGCCACCCATATCGAAAGAGTGTACGCCGTACCCCAAAATGTAAAGGCTATCCTTGTTCAGTCCTGTTATGACTGCCATAGCAACAATACCCATTATCCGTGGTACAGCCGTATCCAGCCCGGCGCATGGTACATGGCAGAGCATATAAAAAAGGGGAAAGAGGAACTCAACTTTAGCGAATTTGGCGACTATTCTGTCCGCAGGCAGCGAAACAAGTTCAGGGCTATGGCCGGGCAGGTTAAGGACGGGGAAATGCCGTTGTCATCATACACACTAATTCATCGCAATGCAGTATTGTCACCGGAGGATAAGCAGGTTTTGATAGCGTGGTTTAGGACAATGGAAGACAGCATTAAATAAAATTTTTCAAATCATGAACAGATATAATAAAATACCTATAAGAATTTTGCAAACAGTGCTGATACTGCTTTGCACGCAAACGCTGTTTGCACAGAGAGTGGTGCATTACGAGCTGTATGTAAAAGATACGCTTGTCAACTATGCAGGTAAGCAAAAAAGGGCAATTGCCGTAAACGGGCAAATCCCCATGCCCACCCTTACCTTTACCGAGGGCGACACTGCCGAAATAGTGGTGCACAACCAATTGAAAGAAAGCACATCACTTCACTGGCATGGTGTGTTCCTGCCCAATAAAGAAGACGGTGTGCCCTGGCTTACACAAAAACCCATCGCACCGGGCACAACCTACACCTACCGTTTTCCGATTATCCAGCATGGTACGCACTGGTACCATTCCCACTCAGGATTGCAGGAGCAGATTGGCATGTACGGAAGTTTTATCATGAAGAAAAGAAGCGATGATAAGACATTCAGAAAAGGAATTGACGATTTGCCGACCGTTCCAATTATATTAAGTGAGTGGACAAATCTTAACCCCGATAATATCAACCGTATGCTACACAATGCAAATGATTGGGCGGCCATTAAGAAAGGCGCAACACAATCATATGTTGAAGCTATTAAGGAGGGAAAATTAGGGGTAAAGGTAAAAAACGAGTGGAAGCGGATGCTGGCGATGGATGTCAGTGACGTTTACTATGATAAAATCCTAATAAATGGTAGCCATAGCACCGATTTGAAAACAATTGATGGTAAAAAGCTAAAAGCAGGCGACAAAGTCAGATTGCGTGTTTCCAATGGAGGGGCGTCTTCATATTTCTGGCTACGGTATGCTGGAGGAAAAATTACAGTAGTAGCGAATGATGGGAATGATGTTGAGCCTGTAGAGGTGGACAGGTTAATCATTGCCGTATCGGAAACCTATGATGTGGTCGTTACCATCCCCGAAGACGGATTGGCGTATGAGTTTTTAGCGACTACCGAGGACAGGACACAATCGGCAAGCTACTTTATTGGTAACGGTGTCAAACAGCTTATTTCTCCGCTGCCACGACTGAAGTATTTCGAGGGGATGAAGATGATGAACGACATGATGAAGATGAACGGCGATTTGGACGATATGGGCATGAAGATGAGCCTGAACCAAATGGATATGAACGTGGTCATGTACCCCGAAATAACAGGGGAAGCGGGAAAGAAAGCAGACCACAGCAAGCACGGGGGTATGAATATGGACAACGACCCCAACCGTTATAATGCAAATGCTTTGGGAGATATTGTTACCTTAAACTATGCCATGCTCAAATCTCCCTACAATACCACGCTTCCCAAAGATGCGCCCGTAAAGGACATAAAATTTACCCTTACCGGGAATATGAACCGCTACGTTTGGAGCATGGACAACAGGGTACTTTCTGAAACGGACAAAATACCCGTTAAGAAAGGCGAAGTACTGCGCATCACCATTTATAACAACTCCATGATGCGCCACCCGATGCACCTGCATGGATTTGATTTCCGGGTACTGAACGGCAAAGGTGAAAATGCACCTATGAAAAATATCATTGATATTATGCCGATGGAAACGGACACCATCGAGTTTGCCGCCAATGAGGAGGGCGATTGGTTCTTTCACTGCCACATCCTGTACCACATGATGTCGGGGATGAACAGAGTGTTTGCCGTAGGCGATTACCAAAATCCCTACCTGCCTGATAAGGCTAAATCATATAAGGCATTACAGCGGGAAAGCAATATGCCCCATTTCATGGCACAGAATGATTTCGCCACTAATGGTAATGACGGTATGGCAATGCTGCAAAACACAAGATGGAACTTGAGTTCGGAATGGCGTTTAGGTTACAATGATATGCACGGCTATGAAGTAGAAACCCATTTGGGCAGATACTTGGGGAAAATGCAATGGTTTATGCCCTTTGTGGGATTTGACTGGCGTTACCGTAAAATGGGAATAGACGAACACGAAACAAACTTATTCGGACAAAAGAATGAAAAGGATACACGCCGGGCTGTGAGCTTAGGTTTTGTGTACACCTTACCTATGCTCGTTAATTTTCAGGCAGAGGTTTATCACGATGGTATTGTAAGGCTGGCGCTGATGCGTGAGGATATTCCCATCACCAAAAGGTTAAGGGGCGGCTTTATGGTCAACACAGACTTTGAATATATGGGAGAACTTAGCTACATCCTCAACAAAAACATAGGCATACGCACCCACTATGATAGTGATATGGGATGGGGTGTAGGGCTTGCCTTGACTTATTAAAATTGAATAACTAAGGTTGTAAACTGCGAACCGTAAAATATCGGTCAAAAAACAGTTGGTGATGCGGGTATAATTCGTAATGATTAACCTGCATCATACTACAACCCATAAAATTATGCAGCAAAATCTAAGCGCCTCCATCATCAACACAATAGGGGTATAAAATACTATAAGCAGTAGTTGCATAATAAGCTAATATGAACAGTATAAGCTTTTCTATATTAACGAACAATGTGTATATCAAAATAATCGGATGAATAAATTCTATAATGAAACACTACATAAACTTGAAACATCAATCAGCGAATTGGAAATTGAAACTGATTGCTCCATACAGCGTATAGAAGCCGTTATACACCTGATTGTAGAATGCCTGTCCGATGTAAAAGAGTATGTCTTGAAAAAAGGGTTTAGAAATGTTGATGAAGAAATCCGTTTTTTCAAATATCAAAAACCAACTATTGTTGCAAAACTCATCTACTATAATGCCATTTATAAAATTGAAACAAGAAAGCCCTATGGAGCAAAACGCATCAGGAAATATTTTACCAAAGAGCTAAAAAAGCTAAAAAGGTTCTTTGACAACAACCTTGATTTTTACAAGTATTACCGAAGTAATAATTCTTTTGTTGACGAGAAGTTTTTTGTACGTGATAAGCACGATATAAGACTATGGTTGGACACATTTTATTTTGAGGCAGACCATCGCTTTTCTACTTCGCACGATTATAAGGTTGCCAAGATAATTGCCAATGACCTGATACAAGTTTATTTGGAAGACAGGTTAAATAATATCAATCAGAAAAAGGTTTCAGACAATTCGTTGAAATGGACAGCAAGTAAAACTGCACTCACGGAACTCATTTATGCACTGTACTCCCACGGTGTATTTAACAATGGGAATACAGACATAAAATTGATTGCCAAAACTTTTGAAGATGCCTTTAATATTGAATTAGGCGACTTTTACCACACGTTTATGGAACTGAAAGCCCGCAAAATAAACCGTACAAAATTCCTTGACAATCTGTGTGAAGCACTGATAAAGAAAATGGACGAGCAGGACGAAAAGTAAACAACCCTTACAATACGCCCCGTGGCAAATGAACGCCTTTTGTCCGTATAATGCTTTCCTGAACCGTTGGAGTTTCTTTCTGCTTTTCTGCCTGCTCCGGAGCATCTTGTTTGGTTTCCGGTGTAATAGATAGCTGTATCTTTCTTTCTACGGCAGCCAGTTCCGTTTTAAGCTCACTCAATCGGCTTTCCTTAGACCAAGTACCGTTAACCACTTCTTGAAGTATAGGCAGGTCTTTTTGTATTTCAGCAATCTTCTCTTGTTCCTGCTTCACAAAGCCCGGCAATTTTTCCAAAGCCCTCAAAAAATTCATTGTGGCAGTTTCGGGGTCTTTTGCCATTATACCATTGTTGTATGTGTACTTGATATTGCCATCGCCCTGAATAAAGAAACGGTTGTACTTTTCAACAAGACTGCTGCTGTCTTTCTGCGTCATTTCTGTTTTTACCAATAAGGTAAAACCATACAGTGTACCGATTTCATCATATTGCCCCCCGGTGAGTGCTTTGTCCGCAATCTCGTTCAGCTTTGCACCGATTTGTTTCGGATTTGCATTAGGTGGCAAGCCATCCAACAGCACAGGGTTTTCGATTGTACCGTCCGAACGCTTTTGTAGGCGTTGCTGTAAGTTTTCCCAGTCGGTACTCATCCGGTTCAAACGGGATTGAGTGCTTTGCAACATTTCCGTATAATCCTGTACCTTAAATTTGGCACTGGATTTAGAACGGTTGAACGCCTGCTTTTCGCTTTCCAATCCGGCAATCTGTTTTTCCAGTTTGGCTTTATCCAAAAGGTCTGTATTTCCTGACAGGATTGCCACATATTCCGAAAAGTTCATTCCTGATTTTTCATCCATACTTCCCTCGTCAATCGTTCTTTTGGTCAGGTTGTTGGTCTTTAACTGGTCTATGAAAAGCTGCTTATTGTACAACAGGTTAAACTTGTAGCTATCCAAAGATTTCTCAACGGCATAGATGATAACAGCCACTTTATTATCGGCAAAGAATTTGGCAATCTCATTGCCTTTTCTTACAGCCCTGCCATCACGTTGGGCAAGGTCAGACGGTCGCCACGGCGTATCTAAGTGATGAACGGCAACGGCTCTTTTCTGTGCGTTTACGCCAGTTCCAAGCATACTTGTAGAACCGAACAGCACACGGATTTTGCCCTCATTCATCCCGTTGATAAGTTCCCTACGTTGCTTGTCATTTTTCGCCTCCTGAATAAACCTTACTTCATTCGCAGGTATGCCGTGGTCTTCCACGAGCTTGCGTTTGATTTCAGAGTACACATTCCATTCGCCTGGCTTGTAGGTTCCCAAATCCGAGAAAACGAACTGCGTTCCTTTCTGTGCGTTGAACTGGTTATAATACTTGGCAATATTTGCCGCACAATGCGAAGCCTTGTTGTCGGGATGGTCGTCGTAGATACCGCTTACCATACGCATATCGAGCGACATCTTACGGGCGTAGTCCGTAGCAATGAGCATCTTTGCTTTTTCTTCCCTTTGCGATAATGGTTCTCTACCGAGCAAAGTTGCATTGCCCGTTTTGGCAAAAGCCATCAGGCTTTGTATAAAGGCTTCTTGGTCGGGCGTTGGTGGTATGTTGTACAATACCTCGTTCTTATTGGGGCGGTCAATACCAATATCCTTTGCCGTCCTGTAATCCGTGATTTCAGAATAGAACTGCGCCAGTTCCGGCACTTTGATAAAGTAGCGGAAACGCTCTTTAGCGACAATATTGTTAGCTACCGAAAATTCATAATCGGTCGTTTTCCTTGCATAGATAGCTGCCCACGCATCAAAAGAATGAATGCCTTGCTTTTCCAATGCACGGGGGCGCAGGTATTTGAACAGCAGGTACAGCTCCGTTAATGAATTGCTGATAGTTGTACCCGAAAGAAAGGTTGCGCCCATATCTGCATTGGTACGCTCCTGAATGGTGCGGATGGCAAAAAGCAGGTTCAGTGCCTTTTGGCTGCCGTCCACCTTACCCAGTCCGGCAACCCGTGTATGACGGGTGTTGAACATCAGGTTTTTGAACTGGTGGCTTTCGTCCACAAACAAATGGTCTATGCCCATCATCTTAAAGTCCACAATATCATCTTTGCGGTTTTCAATATCGTGTTGCAGCGTTTTCAGCTTTACTTCAAGATTTTCTTTCCGCTTGATTACTCCGGCGAGCATTCCCCTTGTAACTTCCTTGCCTTGCGATTTCAGCGCATCGAGATTACGTTCTACGCTGTCTAATTCTATTTCGAGAATTTCCTTTTGTATTTCGGGCGACTGCGGTATCATTCCGAACTGGTCGTGTGTGAGTATCACACAATCCCAATCATTATTTTTAATATCCCCGAAAATGCGCAGGCGTTTCTTTGGCGTAAAATCATCTATACCTGGATAAAGGATTTTAGCGTGTGGATAGGCTTTGCGGTAGTCTTCAGCAATGGCGGGTATATTCGCTTTCAGCCCGATAATCATCGGCTTGTGGGCTAATCCCAAACGCTTCATTTCCTGCGCTGCGGTACACATTATCAGCGTTTTTCCTGCGCCCACTTCGTGGTCGCAGATAGCACCGTTGTTCAGCTTTATCATCCAAACGGTGTCCTTTTGGCTTGAATACAGGTCTTCAATGCCTGCTCCCTTACGGTCTAATCCCGGAAATTCCTGATGGCTTCCGTCATAGTTCGGGCGAACGAAACAATTAAAAGTATCGTTGTACTGGTCGGTCAGGCGATTTTTAAATTCATCATTCTGTGCGTGTAGCCAGTCGGTAAAGGCGGTACGGATTTCATCAATCTTGGTGTTCGCCATTTGTATGGCTTCCATATCCCGTACTTTAATTTCTTGGTCGCCAACCATTACTTTTTTGGTAATATCAGGCGTGGTATTAACAAGGGCGTGTTTGAGCAGGGCAATACCGTCAAATGTGCGGCTTTCCGCTTTGACGGCATATTTTTCCCAAATGTGCATATTGCTCTGATGACACTTTACGGAAAAGTCGTCGGAGCTTTCGGAATAATGAACCAGTACATCCGCATCAAACAGGTGCGAGGCGAAACGGGCATAAATCCCGGTAGGTATCCACCGTTCGCCGAGGTTAAAATCCAGTTCCTCAAATTCAATCCGTTTTGGTCGGGCTTCCTCTAAAGCGGTAAGGCTTTCTTTGGCTTCGGTATCATCGGGATTGTTTTCAAGATAGGCTCTTACTTCATCGGCTTTCTCAACTACGTTGCCTGCAATCCACCGTTCGGCTATCTCGTATTCTTGTTGTAGCGGATTGTAGAACAACCGCCCGTGTAAGGCTTCTTTCAGGGTATCGGCAGGCAGGCTGCTGATTTCGGACATAAAGTCCAAATCCACGTTTCCGTACTTGTTTAGCGAGGCGGCTAAAGCCTCTTCGGGATTATCGGTTGCTAATGTGGTGGTAGAAAAGCTAACGGGACGACTGAAAATATCCGCTTTGTGGATTACGCCGCCAATGATACGCTCCAGATAAGGAATTTCTTTGCCTGCGCTGTCCGTCTTTATCAGCTTGGCATTGTCGGCAGCATTTAGATTGCCATATTTTTTGACAAAGCCATCGTACAGGAGGTTCAGGGCTTCCCGTTCTTCCTTGTGTTCGGTCTGCTTTTCAGCTTCTTTTTGGTACAGATTGATATAACTGTCCCTTACGGCTATGTAGGCTTCGGCTCTTGCTTTCTGTGAGGTCGGCAATTGCAATGGATGAAAGATTGCTTTTTTGTCTTCCTTTTCCACCTCTTGCAGATAACCTACCCAACCATTATCCACCACAAGACAATCGTTACGGTGGAATGATTGCAGTTCACCTCTATACGGGGCAGGTTCAGGAATAGCATTAATATTGATAGCGGTAATGGCTGTCTTATCAGACTGGCCATTACCGTTTATTTGTGAAAACAGGTCGCCGATAGCTTCCTGTTTTTTGCCGTTAACCTGATTGGTTCCATTAGCAGCACCATTGGATTTTAGCGGCGTATAAGGTTGCTGCCTTGCACTGCTGAACAGGTCGGGCTGACGACCTATTGTGCCTCTTCTTTTTTTATTGCTTTGCCTTTTGGTTTGGGTAGTTCTTTTAGGCGGAGCAAGAACCATTACAGGTTCGCCCACACTTTCAAACAGGTCAAAAATGCTTAGTTGCTTTAATTCCTGCGGGCTTTCCTGATGGACTACCGGAGTTGTTACAAATTGCGGCTTTTGCTGAATGATTACAGGGTCGATAACCGGAGGTGTAACCTTTGGTTCAATCGGAATTTGTATAACAGGCTCATCGTTGCGTTCGCCTCTGTATAAATTCAAATTCAAATGGTTCCCAAAATCTTCGGAAAGCATTTGTTTCAAATCTTTGGCAATGCCCTCAACGCCGTCTTTATGCGTATAAATTAAGGCGGGTTGCCCGTATGGGTCGGTATCTAATTTTTGGTCGGTATGGATAATTCTTGCACTATCCTGAAAGAGCGCATTGCCCGGCGTATTGTATTCGGTTGGCTTGCTTTGGCAAAACAGATCTTCCCTGTCGGTCAGATTTTCTTTTGCCGTATTTTTTTGCAGGATAATAAGGTCGCTGCCGACTTCCGTACCTGCATATTCGGTAAACAGGTTGTTAGGCAATCTTACAACCGAAACCAAATTATTATCCTGCATTAACGCCCTGCGTATGGGTTCGTTCTTAGGGCTGTTCAGAATGCCCTGTGAAGTAATGTAAACCAACAAACCGCCCTCACGGAGCATATCAGCACCTTTCAGAAAAAAGTAATTGTGTATGCTTCGGGCAGCCTGTACTTTGGCATCGTCCCTGCTTCGGGAAAAGGACAAATCAAATACGGAAGTATCGCCGAACGGGATGTTACTGGCGATTACATCATAGCTGTTTTGTTCCCTTTCGGGGATTTCCTCAAAACCGTTTATACGGATATTACTTTCGGGGTAAAGCTGCTTTAAAATCTTGCCTGTAAGCAAGTCCTTTTCATAAGCGGTAACACTGGCTTTCTGATTTTCCGAAAAGGATTGTATGAATGAACCTATACCTGCGGAGGGTTCGAGGAATTTATCAATGTGCAGACCATTATCCCGCAAGGCAGATGAAATGGCATCTATAACCTTTGGCGGTGTATAAAAAGCCGTCAGTACGGAACTTTTCATACTGTCCACATACCTGCGGTATTGCTTATCGTCTTGGGAATTTTCTTTGAGTAGTTGGTGGAGTTCCTGCGTGAGTGGAAAGAGGTCGTGTTCTGTTTTTCTCCAATGATTGATGTCTATTTCGCTTTCTACGGGGTTCAGAACGAATTTAAGACCGCCAAATCCGCTGTATCGCATCATTAGCAGTCTTTCGCCTACGGTGGCTTGCCGTTTCTCCTTTTCCAGTTTAAAAACAATTCGCAGGGCATCAATATTCTGTTGGAGATGGAACCGCTTACTGAAGCCCATTTTCCTCAATCCATATTGAGATGGTTCCGGTCAGTTCGGTATAGAGTACATCAAACTCATATCCGTAGGCGAAATCATCGGTTAATTCATATCCTGCGAAAACAGGCTCACAAACGGGAAACATTTTAAGGGCGAACGGTCGCAGTTCCTCGTCTGCCATTATGGTATCAAATTCATTGCATACCACTTTGAAAACCGTGTCGAACTTGGAGAAGTGCAAGCCCTCAAAAAGTATGTAGTTGGCTATTTCGTTGCATTGCTCAATGGCGTTTCCCGAACGGAAAGCACCCTCATAAGCATTGGCAGCCCACGAAGACCGTTGGTCAATAAATTTTTGGTCGTGTGCCTTTTCGGGAAAGCTGCTGTTTAATAATTCTTGCAGTCGTAATCTGAAATACGACAGGTCTTTTTGCTGTACATCCATACTTATTTTGTTTAGAATTTTACTTAAATCCTAAAATTATAAGCAGGAGCAAATGCCTCTGATAATGTTGTAGGGTTTGGCTTTGAAAGGCAGGATTTGGCGTAATATGGCAACAAAAAACCTCCGATAATTCAGAGGTTCATTTTTTATGGCTTGTTCAAGATATGAAGCATCCTGCCGACTTCTATATCCATTCTCGAAAAGGCAAACCATTTTTTGCCCAGGTCTTTGAGCGATGCCCCAATGTGGTAGAGTTCTGTATAATCAATAATCAAAAAACGGTCGTGGGCATCGGAAAACAATTCAATGTCTATTGGAGGATATTGGCTATTGTAGCGTTGCAAATCTAACCGTAGCTGATTGCTGATACTTTTGGTAAGGATTGTAGCGGTTACATTAACCTTACGCTTACCCAACAAAGTAAGCACCGTATCATCCACATAATTATCAAGCAGGATAATAGAGATTTTGGCACTTCGGATAATATCGGAAACAAAGGCATAGGCATCAAAAACCTGCCCGTTGTAAAAGATACCTTTTTCGCTGTGGAGCTTGTCGCTTTCCAAAGCCTTAAAAATCTCTTCAAATTTTTGGTCGGCTTCTAATTGTTTCAGCTCTATATTATCCAAACGATGAAACAAAGAAGCGTTGCTGATAAGCATACGCCTCATTTCTACAAAGGCTTCCATTATTTCCACACTCATTTTAACGGCTATATCAGACCGGAGAATGGCAGATGCCATTGCAACGCCCTGTTCGGTAAAAACATAGGGCAAATAACGCCTGCCACCGTAATTTAAACTTGAGGTTCCAATTTGGAACCTCAAGTTTTCAACTTCCTCTTCGGTCAGTTGAAAGCAGAATGATACAGGAAAACGCTCAATATTCCGTTTAACGGCTTTGTTCAGGTTCTTTGTTTCTACCTGATATAAGGCAGCGAGGTCGCTATCCAACATTACCTGTTTGCCCCGGATAGTATAAATCAGGTTCCTGATTTCTTTGGGTACGATTGACGGTTTATTTTCCATTGCGTTTACTGCTTTTGTTTTTCTCAAACTCAAAGGAACTTTCAGCGTTTTCTTTCAGAATGATGTAAGCATCGAATTTCTTTCCCGCTTTGCTTGTCATTCCTTTAATAAGAGAGGTTTTGCCTTTATTGACAAGGCTGGTTACATTTTCGATACTGATTTGTACACCGCAGACGGTGCGGAACTGTACCCAGTTACAAGCCTCATCAGGGCATTTCACAATCTTGTCACGGATAATAAGCTGCTGACTTTTGCATTTCGGGCAGGTCAGTTTCGGCTGATTGGTACTTGCAATAGAAGTTTGCAGCAATTCATCAGTAATAGATTTGGCATAGGTTTCCATTTCCTTTTGGAACGTTCCGGCATCCGCTTCGTTATTTTCGATTTTCTGCAATGCCAGTTCCCATTCGGCGGTCATTGCCACATCCGCAATTTTCCGGTCTTTAACAAGCCCATACACCTGTAATCCTTTTTCTGTAGGGATTAAAGAACGTTTATCCCGTTGGATATAATTACGGGTAAACAGGGTTTCGATAATGGCGGCTCTTGTTGCAGGCGTACCGATACCCATATTTTTGAGGGCTTTGCGCTCTTCCTCGTTCTCGATTTCTTTACCTGCGGTTTCCATAGCTGACAAAAGCCCGGCTTCGGTGTAAAGCACTGGCGGTTTGGTCTGCTTTTCCAAAACGGCGGCTTCCTTTATGGCAAGTTCGTCACCTTTATGCAGTTCAGGTAATTCCTGCACTGGCTCTTCGCCATCGTCTGTAAAACTCCCTTTTATGGAACGCCAACCTGCTTCCTGAATTTTACAGCCTTTTGCCGTAAAGTCGTAATGCAATACCTGTAATGATACATCGGTTATTTCTTTAACACAGGATTGCGATATGGCTTCGAGCAATCGAAGTGCAATCATATTGTAAATCTTGTTTTCGTCTGCATTGAGTACCGACGGAACTTTGTCCGTAATCAACAAACCGTGATGGTCTGTTACACGGAGGTCATTCACGATACGTTTGTTGAACCGTCCCCATTTGATTTTGGTTAGAGCTTGCTTGCAATCTTCCCGGTTCTGCAAAGCCCGCACAAGGTTTGGAATTTCTGCCCACATATCTTCAGGTATGTATTTGCTTCCGGTACGTGGGTACGTGATAAACTTCTTTTCGTACAGACTTTGTGCAATATTGAGCGTTGCTTCAGCAGATAATTTCAGCCTTTTATTGGCTTCCTTTTGTAAGCCAGTCAGGTCAAAAAGCAAGGGTGGTTGTTCTGTAACACTTTTGGTTTCTACCGAAGTAACGGTTGCCGTTGCGCCACGCTGAATAGCTTTAAAGGTATCATCGGCAAGCTGCTTTTCTTCCCATTTGGTAGCGGAAATACTTTTGAAATCAACCTGCGCTTTATGGTGGGTTAATTGTATCTGCCAGTATTTCTTTACCGTGAAATTCTTATTGTCGAGGTAGCGTTTACATATCAAAGCCAGTGTGGGCGTTTGCACTCTTCCGAGCGAATAGATACCGTTATTTGCGGCAATGCTCAATGCCTGCGTAGCATTAATGCCCACAAGCCAGTCGGCACGGCTTCTGCCTTGTGCTGCCTGGTACAGTCCGTCAAATGCTGCCCCGTCTTTTAGGTTGTTGAAGCCTTGCTTTATTGCCTTTTCGGTAAGCGAACTTATCCAAAGGCGTTCAAAAGGCTTATTGCATTTCAGATATTCATAAATGTACCTGAAAATCAGTTCGCCCTCACGACCTGCATCGGTAGCAACGATGATGCTGTTGCTCTTCGTAAAAAGCTGCTCAATGACTTTCAGTTGCTTTAATGCGCCAGTATCGGCAGTATAGCCTTTATCTTTTTTGACCTTGCGGACGGTCAATAAAAACGGGTTAGGCAATATCGGCAGGGATGCTTTATCAAATCCCGAAATGCCGTAGTCTTCGGGCATTCCCAGTCCTATTAAATGACCGAATGCCCACGTAACAAAATAGCCGTTACCTGTCAGGTAGCCGTCCTTTTTATCAGATGCTCCCAACAAGCCGGCTATCTCCCTTGCTACACTTGGTTTTTCTGCAATAATTGTTTTCATACTGTATTACATTTTTCTGCCTTTGGATTTTGCAGGCTTGTTGTCCTGTTGTTCCTGCTGCTTTTCGTTTTTCGGTCTTTGCTGCCCGGACTTCAAAGGCTCTTGGACGTTCTTAGTCGCTTCGTTGGTTTTGCCCTCCGAATTGACAGCAGTTTGCGTTTTATGGGTTTCGGCAGGTTCTACCCGTGCTTTATACTGACCGGGGAACTCAAAATTGGTCTTTCCAGTGTCTTTGTCAAAAGTGATATAACCCTTATACGGTTGGTCTTTTTTGTCTTTCAGTTCAACGTATATGGTTTGTCCGGCTTTGAACTTGTTGTACTGCTCATCATCCAGTTCTTTGCCCCTGAAAGTTCTTGGGGCTTCCTGCGGTTGGCTTTGCTGATTGCTTTGCCCAGTGTTCTGTTTGTTCGTTTGCGCTTGCTGATTGTTGTTGCTTCTGTCAAACAGGAACTCAACATATCGTTTATCGGCATTGAATTGTACCGTTGCCGAAAACTCCGTTCCTTTCGTGGAAATCATACCCTCTAAATAGAGTGGTTTGCCCTCCATCAGCGTTTGCTTTTGCTCCTCATTCAGTTTTACGCCCTTAATTTCATCGGGAATTTTGATAAACTCCGTGCGCAGTGCAACTACATCATTGGTCAGCCTGTCAATACTGATAATGGACGGCATCAGGTCGCCTGTTTTAGAATTTACGAGATTGACCACACGTCCCATATTACCCGTTTCGAGCAGGTTTTTCTTGTCTTCGTCCGTAAACTTGTGTCCGAAAAACTCAAAATGCAGGTTAGGTTCTCTTTTGATACCGTGGATTGCTACGATAACATTGCCGTCTTCGGCTTGCTGTAGAGACAGGCGAGCATCCGTGCGGAGGATAGAACCACCGAGGTTAATACCTATCGGTAAAAGTTCATTGGTTTTATAACCTCGTAACAAAGGGTCGAGCAGGTTTCTTTTTTCAAGAAACTCTTTGCTTAATCCGAGGTTTTTCATTGTGTCCCAATCAATCTGCTCCGGTTTGTAGCGGTATTCGCTTGCTTCCGTTGTTGTTTGTGCTTTTGCCATATTATTTTGATTTTCTTGTTTTTTATCCGGTTGGGGTTCTGCTTTCACTTCGTGTTCTTTCAGCACTTTTTCACCTTGTGGGGTGGGCTTATCTACGTGCTTTTGCAGTTCCTCTGCTTTTTCAGCAGCAACCGGGGCAGGCACTTTGAAGAAAGTAAAGTTTGTAGGGTTCTTTAACTGACTGAAAAAATTGGAAAAGAAGTTGGAAAAGAAATCGCCGCTTTTGTCCACACGCATAAACTGGTTTTGGTTCTTCTTGGTGGGGTCAACGGTTTCCATTTTCCCGTTTTCGTCTATACTCTTTACCGCCTGGATTTTCATTTTCTCTTTATCCAGTACGAGTAATATGTCAGAAAGCTGTTCGGGCATTTCCTTTTTATTTGTTGTTTCTTCGCTCATAGTCTGAAAATTTTAAAATTTTACGGTCGAATGTAAAGGAAGCCTTCACTGATTTGCGTTATGTGGCATTCAAAGGCAGCGTTTGTCATTTATTGGCATCCAGTTTGGGCAAGGGAGGGTTAAAACTTTCCCTGATGAACTGATGCACATCAGACAGTTTGTAATACAGTTTTCCGCTAATGGTATAATAAGGGAGCTTGCCTATGGAGCGATACCGTTGCAGGGAACGGTTACTGATTTTCAGCATTTGCAATAAATCCTGATTGTCCAGTAATTCTTCGCCGTCTATGCTGTTGCGCTTCTTTTGTAAATCGTCTATGTGATTGCCAAGAATGTCCAGCCTATCCATTATGCGTTCCATCCACGCCACAAATTCCATTTTGTCGATATTCATACGGGTACGCTTTTAATTATTACCTGATTTCAGCTTTCTGCCTTTTTCGATATAGCTTTTGCCTTTCGCCATAAGCTGCTCTACATATTCATCGGTGGTCTGCACAGCGTTAGCGTTGAGCATTTCCTTGATAGCACCAATCGTATAGTAATACTGCCCGTACATTTTTGAAAAGGCTATCTGCCCATTGGTGCGCATACGCCACAATGTTTTTTCGCTGATGTGGAGATACTGGCAGACTTCGTGATTGTTGAGCCACAAACTATCGTAGCTTGTATCTTCCAGTTTGAGGATATATTCGCTAATGGCTTTCAACCGCTCATTGAGGTGCTTCCACACTTCTTCGTCAACTGTTATAATATTCATTGCACTGCTGTTTAATGTTCACAGGGCAAAATTCAGAAGTGTGGCAGTGTTTGTCTGCCAATGCTTACCCATTGGTTTGGCACTTTTTTGATTTTTTTTTGCAATGAGGAAAATCCTTGTTTAATAAGGGTTTTAGCGTGTTTCGGTTATTTTGTAGTAGCCTTTTGCCCATATATGCCAATTGGCATATATGGGCAAAGAAAAAGCAGTACATTTTGTGTACTGCTTTCAAACACCCGTGCTGATGTTGCTAAAGGTCTTTATCCATATACTCTTCGAGGGAAATTTTGAGCTGGTCTAAAAACACCGTTCGGGAGCCTGCCCTTGTTTTCATTCGGTGGAAAGAATGATGTATATCGTTCAAGGGCGTTCGGAAGAGGATTTGGAAAATCAATGCTAATTTCCTGATGCCTATTTTCCCGTATGCAATAGATTTGGAAACATACAGGGCGTAAATCAATTCTATCAGTGCATTTTGCGAGTTCGTCCACGAAATGTCTTTGTTTCCATCACCGTTTATTGAAATGGTATCGGGATTTTTTTCAGGGTTTATTTTGGTAAGCAAGAAAGTATAAAGTAATTCATTGGCTATAATATGGGCAACTTTGTTATCGTAATAAGTAGAAAAGCTAAGGTCAATTTCAAATACACTACTTTTTAGACCATCGTGGTAATTGATTTTTCCGAGCCTGAAATAACTGTGGTCACGGTCAGTTCTGCCTGCACGATAGTACCTGTAAAAATCCTCATTGGATATGCTTTCCTTGTATTCGGATTTCAGAATTTTCAGTTGGTTTTCAAAATAACTTTGGTGTATTCTCCCTGCACTTACGGGGCAGGTAGTTTCAATGCGGAATACCTTATTGTAATAAATAAGTTTTCCTAAAATCTGCGGTTTGATATTCTTGAAAAAATTGATTTCCTGCCGTTCGTCCTTAAATCCGGTCTGCAAGACCTTCATCTTTATAGTAAACAGCATTTCCTTTAAGAATAAGGTCATTTGGTAAGCCTCATCCGCAGTTTGCATCATTTGAGAAGATAGCATATCTTCCTGACGCTGAATTTCCGATAATATTTTGTTCAACACGATTTCCATAGCTTAGTCTGTTAAAAGTTATCACTACTTGTTTCGGAACCACATTTTAATTGATATACCAAAACTTGGAAATAATATGTAAACCATTATCACATTGTGTCCCCATATTGGGAAAGATTTATTTCCAATTACGCTTTTTGATGTATATTGGAAAAGCAGAAAAAGGGTTAAGTACACTACGACTTAACCCTTTTTTTATTAAATTTGCAATAATGATTTACAAGGTAATCAGATGAAAGCGAGTGCAGTAAGCACCATTACTAAATCGTTACCGATAGCACTTTCGGTTCTTGTAAACTACTCTTTATTAGCCACTTTGGGCTATATTAATCTTTTTCACAAAAAAGTAATTCTAGAAAAACGAGCAGAAACATGCTTAATTTTAACCGATTAAAAGGCGATGATGACAAGTCCGTGTCTCCCATAGGTTTAATATCCAAATAGACCACTGAATAAAAAAAGGCAGTAGATATAGCCAACAAGTAATAGGTTAACACCTATTTGCGGATATTTCTTTTGGGTAAATAACCATAGTATCTCAATAAAGGCATAAATGGACAACGGTGCTGCAAGACTGACGGTCATAAAATAGAGTAAATATCCAGCCCCCAAAGCATCATTTTGTTGTTTAAGAATCAAATATGGGACAAGAAGTAGCAGAAAGGCGATACAGACTACAGAAAATCGAATAAAAAAATGTCGTTTTAGTTTTCGATCCCCTTTAAGAGGTTTATACATAAACAGTGTTGAGCCCGAATATAGAGTGATAACAACAAATAACCGATATAGTGATGCGCGCTCTCCAAACCATTCCAATCTTGATTAGCGTAGGCAAGACCAACAATTAGAAATAAAACAATAAATAAAACTACTTTAATATAATTCATCTCACATCTGTCCTAAATAAATTTTAGGATTCGATTTCTGTGGTACAAGCATAGCTTTTTTCATCATTTCGATATTGACCCCTATTTTTCAATCTGCGAAGATCTTTAGCTGTCCCTTTTTTCCTTTTATAGGCGGCCTGAGAAAGGGATCATCTATCCATTGCCAGATGTTTATTTTCACGAAGATATTCATTCTGATGAATGCGACCAGATTGGACAGGTTCCAGTCATATTTGGCCTTTTTTTGTAAGTATTTTAACAGTAATATGCCAATGAGTGAAGTCCAGATCTGGATCATCACTGCATTTTCAGAAGTCCCTATGAATGTCGATACTTTTAAGCGCTGCTTTAGATGCTTGAAGAAGACTTCGATATGCCAGCGTTGTTTATAGATGTTTGCCACCAAAGAAGCCTTCCACTTCGTATTATTGGTCAAAAAGTGGTACTCATTGCCAGTGGTGCTGTCCCAAAAGTGGATCAGGCGTAACGGTGTGGAATTGTATTTATTGCGGGCAGCGCCGGAAAGCTCAATGAGCTCATCCTTAAGGATGCCCTTTTCCTTAAGGGCATCGCTCTGGTAGGACTTGATAACGTTGTACTTCATGTTCACTTTACTCCTGGTAACAAAATAACAACCCCTGCTGTCCAAATCCCCAAGCCAGCTGTAATCCACGTAGCCACGGTCCACTACCACCACGCTTCCCTTGGAAAAACTGTAACTACCGGCTCGCTGGCTCTCATGTACTTTTCCATCGGTAATCTGCATAAAAACAGGTAGGCAGCCATCATAATCCAAGACAGTGTGCAGCTTTACGGCACCTTTGGTGCTGCGAAACTTTGCCCAGTCAAATACAGATAGACATAAGGGGATGATGCTTGCATCCATCAGATATACTTTACGCTTTAGCTGACCAAGATCTTTGCGAAAATGGGTGTCCTTTTGCCAAAGCCTATCCAAAACAGAATAGTAAAGATCTTTGAAAAGTTCATGGGTACGGTGTGTGTTGATATAGGATATATTAGACTTACTTGGAGCTCTTACTACACCTAAGTGGTTCAGATTACCAGTGGTACTGCGTAGACCGTTACTAATATCACGAACCGAATCTGCCGAGGAAAAATGACAGAAAAGCATACTGACTAGATGCGTCCAGCTGTTGATCCCTTTCTGATGTTTGTCACTTTTGTGCTTTGAAACCAAATCTTTGAATAATTCGCGGTCGATAAGAGATAAAATCTGACTAAAAACATTTAAATTTATCATGGCGGTGTGTTATAATTTTGTGATTTAAATATAGCGATCTCGCTATATCAAAACACCGCCATTTTTTAAACGTTTAGGACGCAAGTGAATTCATCTAAAAACATGAGGGGATTATCCCTACTAGAGTAATTGAACGCTATAAATTTTAATATCGTATGGAATACAAGTGAATTTCAAGATTTCTCTCCAATACGACATCTTGCCAATCGAACTTTGACCACAATAGTCCAAATCAACTAAATAAAATCAACTTCCGAGCGGGTAGCTAAAAGCAATTTTCAGCAAAGAGAAGCACCCTATTAACCTAATATTTATGTAAATTGCTAAAGCATATAGAACAAAACAGCTATGAATTCTTCACTATTGGATGGAAACTATTGGGATGAACGTTATAAGAACAAAGCAACAGGCTGGGATATTGGTTATGCCTCTCCTGCTATTATCAACTATGCAGCGGAGTCTATTGCGAAAGATGCCTCTATTCTAATTCCCGGTTGTGGAAATGCTTATGAAGCAAAGGCTCTACTTGACATGGGGTTCCATCAAATTACCTTACTTGATATCGCTCCGACCCTTGTTGCGAAGGTAAGAAAGGAGTTTGCCAATAGCCCTCAGATCCAAATTTTATGTCAAGATTTTTTCCAGCACCTGGGTCAGTACGACTATATAATTGAGCAAACATTTTTTTGTGCACTGGATCCTTCATTACGCCCCAGCTACGTACAACAAATGCATACTTTGCTCAAGCAGCAGGGTATTCTGACGGGTTTATTGTTCAAACGGGATTTTGCGCAACAAGGACCACCTTTCGGTGGAGATCAAACGGAATATCAACAATTATTCGCATCGCAATTTGACATTTTACAGCTAACAGATTCAACCAACAGTATTCCCCAAAGACAGGGAAATGAACTTTTTTTTGAGCTGCGCAAAAAAGAGTCTACTTGCCCGGCATGACCCGATAGGTTGGATCTTCCATGATATTGACCTTCACAATGCCCGCAGCATTTTTTAACAAAGAGCGACAATCTTCACTGAGGTGCCACAATTCGATTTTTTTCCCTTGTGCAGCGTAGCGTTCGGTAATTTTGTTGAGTGCATCCACGGCGGACATATCCACCACACGACTTTCCTTAAAATCTAAAATCACGCGCTCGGGATCTTCCAAAACATCAAATTTATCCAAAAAATTAGCTGTCGAACCAAAGAAAAGAGGGCCATAGATTTCATAATGCTTGATGCCCTCGGCATCCAAATATTTTCTTGCCCGAATGCGCTTCGCATTATCCCAGGCAAATACAAGTGCGGATACCACTACACCAATAAGCACCGCAAGTGCCAAATTATGTAAAACCACGGTAATTCCGGCGACAATAATCCCAACGAAAATATCTGATTTGGGAAATTTATTCACAATCCGTAGGCTCACCCATTGGAAGGTTCCAATGGCTACCATCATCATCACACCGACCAACGCGGCCATGGGTATCTGCTCAATAAAAGGAGCACCTACCAAAATAATCACTAAGATGGTCATCGCTCCAATAAAAGAAGAAAGCCGCGTGCGTGCACCAGCATTTAAATTGACCAGTGTTTGAGCAACCATGGCACATCCACCCATTCCCCCAAAAAATCCATTGATTGTATTGGCTATCCCCTGTGCCATGGATTCGCGGTTTGCATTTCCTTTACTCGCCGTTATTTCGTCCACCATGTTCAGTGTCAAAAGCGACTCCACCAACCCTACTCCAGCCATCACCAAAGAATACGGAAAAATCAGTTGCAATGTTTCCCAGCTCAGGGGTACATTAGGTAAATGTAGATGTGGCAATGTCCCACTAACAGAGGCAATATCTACTACTTTTTTGGTATCAATACCTAAAAGAGAAACCAGGCCAAATACAACCAAAATAGCGATTAAAGAGGCTGGAACAGCCTTCGTTATCCGCGGAAATCCAATCACAATCAACATCGTCAGCAGAGTCAATCCCCCCATGATGTATAAGGTACTTCCCGACATCCACTCCGCCCCCTGCCCGGTATTCACCTTAAATTGGACTACTTGAGCCATAAAAATGATAATGGCCAGTCCGTTTAAAAAACCGTACATAACAGGCTGTGGAATCAAGCGCACAAATTTCCCCCATTTAAAAAGCCCGACTAAAAATTGCAGGAGCCCCGCCAAGACGACCGCAGCAAACAGGTAATCAATACCGTGACTTGCCGCCAGGGCCATCAATACAACCACTGTTGCGCCAGCACCTCCAGATACCATCCCTGGCCTACCTCCCAAAACGGAAGTGATCAAACCCATTAAAAATGCTGCGTAAAGTCCGGTCAAGGGTGGTAGCCCGGCTAAAATTGCAAATGAGAGTGATTCCGGAATCATTGTCATTGCGACCGTTAATCCTGCAAACAACTCATTCTTAAGATTAATCGATTTTATATTGAATATTTCAAAGGTATTGTTCATTTTTGAATTACTAGAACAGGATAATTGCCGCAAAGGTACTAATCACACAAACACTTTTCCCCTATATTTGTTATTCTTTACAAATTTTATCGCAAAACAGTATGTTCATTTCGATCAAACAACGCATTAACCAACGTCATTATAGTCTCTTAATATGTATCTTTTTGTTGCTTGTCCAGCTCGGGAGTATAGGGCCTAGTAAGGCTGCATTCCTACCAGCTAGAGAATCCTTAATGACTTCAGATAGCCTATTTCGAGCGAAACCTGTCGAAAAATATCCCATGTACCACGATGGGCAACCACGACATTGGAACAATCATCTTATCAACGTAAAACAAACAGACAGTCTATTCGATTACCAAAAGAAGAACTTCTTAAGGGCGGGAATTGAGTGGTTTTCCATCCAAGCTATTCCTGCTTCGGTTAATTACTTCATTCGAAAAGATCCTGTTTCGCATATTTCCTTTAAAAACTTCTTTAGCCATTTAAAACTGTCTGCCTGGACCTGGGACGACAATCTCTTTGCAACAAATCAAATAGCGCATCCTTATCACGGTCAGTTTTATTTTAATTCGTTCCGATCCAACAACTACAGTTTTCTACAATCGACAGCAGCAACCGTAGCTGGTAGCTATATCTGGGAAACTGCAGGTGAAACAGAACCACCATCCATCAATGATATCATCAACACAAGTTTTGGTGGTACTATTTTAGGTGAAATGACCCATAGACTATCGCATCATATTCTTTCGCGCCCGAGTCTGACCAAAGGACAACGTAATAAAAAAGAACTATTGGCCATGCTGATCAATCCGATAAACGGGCTCAACCGTCTGCTCGACGGGCGCTGGGGAGATAAGGTAAAAGGTGCGGTGGTCGACAGTTCTTTAGTACACACCGAAGTTGAATTGGGGCTAAGACGGTTTGATGCCAAGGAACATGATATCTTGAATAAAGGAAAGAATGATATCTATGCGCGTATCAAACTGATTTACACCAACGATGATCTAGACAAAAAGAAACCCTTTGATGACTTCTTTCTCAATTTGGAACTTGGATCAGATGATAGTTCCATCGTCAATGCGGTCAATGTGTATGCCTCGTTATACGGTAACCGTATTTTATCCAATTTAACGGGACGTCACCGTGGTATTGTGTCTGCGCATTTCGACTTTCTACGCAATGAAGCTTTTTATTACGGATCACAGAGCATCAATTACAATGTTTTTTCAAACTTCAATATTGGTAGCCGTACCAAGCTGACAACCATCCTTGGTGGTGGTCCAGTGGTATTGGCCGCTGTACCCGATCCTTATCTCCATTTTGGTGAAAGCCGTACATACGATTATGGCCCCGGGGCCGATGTTAGGGCTTCAGCCACATTGAGCACATTAAACCGCTTTAAATTTGGTGTAGATTATCGTGGCGGATATTTTGTCACAATCAGTGGCAACAAATCCCACCATTTTCTACACGCGGTATCCACGAGTGCTTCAATGCGTATCTGGAAAAATTTTGGTGTCAACCTTTACTCCGGTTACTTTAGATTGGAAGGTCATTATCAAGACCATAACAATGTCAACAAAGACTATCCTTTTGTCCGGATAGCACTAGCCTACAACTCTGAATACTAGCTATAAAAAAAGGCTTAACTAAATGAGTTAAGCCTTTTTGATTAATTTGCCCAATATTTCTTTAACGCTTCCTTCAAACGCGGATCATAACCATATATATCCGGATACGTAACAAGTTTCCCTTCGTCATCCAACCAGGTTGTATAATAGGTGATATAAACTGGCATCTGCCGTTTAAGTGTTACCCAACGTGATTTTGAGATCGAATCTGTCGTAATTTCTTTTGCAATTTTTTCGGCCTGTTTTTCATTATTGACAAGGTAAGACGCCAAATCAACGGGTTTTTCAACACGCACACAACCATGGCTCACTGCGCGATTGCTCTGCCCAAACATTTGTTTTGCAGGCGTATCGTGCAGATAAATGGAATAGGGGTTCTCAAACAAAAACTTCACATTCCCCAATGAATTATCCGAACCAGGATTTTGTTTAAAACGAAAATTCTCCACAGAATCCGAATTCCAGTTGACCGTTGCAGGGTCCACTTGTTTACCTTTGTAGTAGGCTACCATATTACGCGAAGCCAGATAGTTTGGATTATTTCGAACGCTTGACAATAACTCTTTCTTGACAATACTGCTTGGAATATTCCATACAGGATTTACTTGCATGGCATCCAACACCCCTTGCATGACAGGCGTCTCGTGATTCTCACCTTTCCGCGTATAGGCGGGATTATCAGTTTCACCTACACACACATTCATCAGTTGACTTGTCTTCCCTTCTTCCATAATATGTAACCGTTGTTCAGGTATGTTCACAAATACATATTTCTCCGGAAAAGCATCTCCCATCCAGCGCAATTTTTCCAATACCATTAACACCTGGCTTCGTTGTGCACTGTTTAGGTTCCCGTTTTCCAATAGATCCTGAAACCTGGTGTAATACTGATTTTTAGGTTGGATATCGGTCAACACAGTTCCAATTTTTACACTATCCAGCATTTGTACAACTTTGCCATAGCTCATACGCTTTTGAGGAACGAAATATCGTCCATAAAGGCGTTTGGGGTTGACCACACCATATTTTATGCTGCTAATATAAGCCACCAGCCCATCAGTACTCAATAAGTCAAGTTTGGCCAATAAGGGATAAACTTCAGCAACATCTTTGGTTTTCAGTTTTCGAAGCGAAGATAATGTTTCCTTAATCGCAGCCGTATGGAAATAACTAGTTCGAATACCATGCGCATCGCTTCGTTCAAAGTACGTTAACATGGTGTCGATACTACCGTCAAAAAGGTGTTCGGCAATTAAAGTCATCCCTTCAGTAGAATCCGATAATTCCTTCATCCAGCTCGGATTAACCAATTGAGGTTTTTCCTTGCCATACACTTCACGGAAGACTTTTACATAAGCTGCTGTGTCAAAATCCTTATAGGACTTATTTTCAAACTCTTTCGCCAACACATCGCCATAAGTCGGAGGATTATCTTTACAAGAAAAAAATACTACTGAAACAAATGAAATAAAAACTAAAAATCGTAACATATTACAAATCGTGAAAAAGAAATGGCTTCGCAATAATGAAGCCATTTTCTGAGGACAAAGATAAATAATTCTTATTGTCTAAAGAATCTTACCTGTCATTGAATCACTACAGAATCAATCACTGTATTTTTCCAGGAAATCTTCCAGCAATTCCACCATATCGGTATTACCCAAAAAAGCTGCTGATCGCTGGTGCAAAGTTTTTGGCTCAATATCTAGTATACGCTGAGATCCATTCGAAGCTTTACCCCCTGCCTGCTCAATGATGAAGGCAATTGGATTGCACTCATACATCAATCTTAGCTTACCATTAGGGTGCGCAGAAGTCGTTGGATAAAGAAAGATGCCCCCTTTGAGGAGATTGCGGTGTATATCGGCGACCATTGAGCCGATATACCGCGATGCATAGGGGCGTTGCGTTGCACTGTCCTCCATTTGGCAATATTTGATATATTGCTTAACGCCGTTTGGAAATTTGGAATAATTTCCTTCGTTAATCGAATAAATTTGACCCGAAGCCGGAATTTTCATATCAGGATGGGATAAACAAAACTCGCCGATCGAAGGATCCAATGTGAATCCGTTTACGCCCTTTCCCGTTGTGTACACCAACATGGTTGAACTACCATAGATTACATAACCTGCAGCGACCTGTTTCGTTCCATGCTGTAAAATATCATTGCTATTACAAGAAACACCCGTATCAGAAATTCGTCGATAAATGGAAAAAATCGTCCCCACAGATACGTTAACATCGATATTGCTTGAGCCATCCAGCGGGTCAATACACACAATATATTTCGCATTTTTGGAAACCCCTGATTGGATATACACTGGATTTTCATGTTCCTCTGAGGCAACTACACAGCATTCTCCCCCACTTTGAAGCGCTTTGATAAACTGCTCATCGGCATAAACATCCAGTTTCTTTTGTCCCTCGCCCTGCACATTGACCTGGCCTGCATCGCCTAAAATATCAACCAATCCCGCTTTATTAACCTCTCTATTTACAATTTTTGCTGCGATTCCAATATCGCGCAGTAGTCTAGAAAGCTCCCCTTTAGCATACGGAAAATCGGCCTGTTTTTCAATGATAAATTGACCTAGTGTAGTTATACCACTCATAATGTTGTTTTATTGGATATTTGTTGCACAAAGCTAAAAAAGTTAAACAAACTTTAGCAAATACATCCTTCTCATATTTAGCATTTTAGCAGACTAAATACGCAATCGATTGCGCTATGTTTTGAAAACTCTTCTTTGCTAAAACGATTATTAGCTATTAAAAAAATAATAAAAGGTTGAAAGCAGTGGATAAATTTCAAATAGCAACGATTAGAAAAAAAACAATAAATGCTAAGTATTTGGTAATTTTGGCTAAATATTCTGATACAATGCAACAAATAATACAACTCATCGAAAAGGAAAAATTAGGCAATCAGCCGGCAACACAGCACACGTTGATCATCGACGATAAGCAAGTGATTCACGGTGCTCTTTTCCTAGTAAAAACCGCCCGAAAAACATTTAAATTGATGGTCCCGGCGCCTTTTCACGAAGCAGTTCTGAAAGAACAAGTAACCATCAATACATTGATAAAACATCCCCAAGTAATGCTACTGGCTTAATCAAAGGGAAATTCCCCTATCCCATACCTATCCCCAGAGCAAACAAAACATAGTTCGGTTGTGTTTAACATAGCGTAGTTTCGCTGTTTTTTTTACACCATATTTCGTCTCCGGAAGACTATAACGCTGGTTCGACCTAGAAAATGAGAGCAAACCGGAAGCACATATTATCAACGGGAAATTTTACAAGAAAACCCGGTAAAAGTGTAAAAATCACCTCGATATAACGTTTAACTTTAGGCAACAAAGACAACGCTATGCAACACCACTATACACTTTCGGGAATGTCCTGTGATGGATGTAGAACCACAATCGAACATGCATTGAATGAGCTTCCTGGGGTTCATGCCGAGGTAACTTTAAACCCGCCAAGCATGACAGTAACATCCCAGAAACATATTCCGTTACAGCAATTACAGGAAATAATATCAAAATTAGGTCCTTATCAACTCAGCGAAATACATAAGCATCAGGGTGATCTACAGTCCGATCAACACATTGTAGCACAAGCTTCGGAGAGATATGGCTGCCCCATGCATTGCGAAGGTGAAAAAACGTACAGCCAGCCAGGAAATTGTCCGATTTGTGGTATGCATTTGGTGAAGCTCGATGCAGAAACAGCAATTAAAAATAAGCTGCATACTGAGCATGCAGCGACCTTGCATATCCAACACGAACAGCAACACAATCATTCCGCTCAGTCAAATGCCACGGTACATCAATCACAGACAATATCTACACCTGACAAAGCACATGGTCATACGTCTGCTGATCAATACTATTGTCCGATGCATTGTGAGGGAGACAAACGCTATAATGAACCCGGAAACTGTCCGGTATGCGGCATGAATCTGGAAAAGGTACCCATGTTAAAGACAGATCTTCAATATACCTGTCCTATGCATCCTGAGATTGTACAAGATCATCCTGGAAATTGCCCTATATGCGGTATGGACCTTGTGCCTATTGCCAATGGGAATGATGAGGCCGACGATCACACATATCGTGATCTACGCATGAAATTATGGGTCTCTATCCTATTTACGGTCCCGATCTTTATACTTTCCATGGGTGAAATGCTTCCCGGTAATCCAATAGGTAAAATCATTTCGCCGAGTTGGTCTGGTTGGGTTCAGCTGGCTTTATCCCTGCCGGTTGTTTTTTATACCTGTTGGTCTTTTTTTCAACGGGGCTGGGTATCTTTCAAAACCTGGCGCCTTAATATGTTTAGCCTGATTGCACTTGGTGCTGGAGCTGCGTTTGTCTATAGTTTGGTTGGCCTATTTTTTCCGCAGGTATTCCCTGCTGAATTAAAAAATCACCATGGCTACATTGCACTTTACTTCGAATCCGTTACCGTCATATTGACTTTGGTATTATTAGGCCAGGTGATGGAGGCCAAAGCACATTCCAAAACCAATTCGGCAATCAAAGAGCTGATCAAGCTGAGCCCTTCCGAAGCTACGCGCGTGGAAAATGGAATAGATAAAAAGATCGGCATAGATCAAATTCAACTCGGAGATATACTCAAAGTAAAACCCGGGGACAAAATCCCCGTTGACGGACAGATTACGGATGGCAACAGTAACATTGATGAATCCATGCTGACGGGTGAACCTATTCCCGTAGAAAAGCAAACAGGAGATCATGTCAGTTCAGGAACAATCAATGGCGACCGCAGTTTCCTCATGAAAGCAGAGCGTATCGGTTCGGACACACTACTGGCTCAGATCATTCAACTCGTCAATGATGCGAGCAGAAGCAAGGCACCCATTCAACGATTAACGGATAAAGTATCCGAGATATTTGTCCCGATTGTCATCATTATTGCAATTTTGACATTTCTTACCTGGTGGCTTTGGGTTCCTTCCGCTTCCTTAGCATTCGGCTTTGCCAATGCACTTGCCGTACTTATTGTCGCCTGCCCCTGTGCCTTGGGACTCGCTACACCGATGTCTGTCATGGTGGGTGTCGGCAAAGGGGCCAAACATGGGATCCTGATCAAAGATGCAAGTGCGCTGGAAAAAATGAACCAAGTGGATGTGGTTCTAACAGACAAAACAGGTACCATCACCGAAGGAAAACCCACCGTTGATGATATTCAGCCAAACTCTTCCAGCAGCAAAGACGAGATATTATCTTTGGCTGCCGCTTTAAACGCCAATAGCACACATCCATTAGGTCATGCTATTATTGAAAGGGCAAAAAAGGAAAATAGTAAAACGGACCTTGCAGTTTCCGATTTTGAAAATGTTGCCGGGCAAGGAATCAAGGGAAATATAGCTGGACATAGCATAGCACTGGGCAATCAATTGTTGATGGAGTCTATCGGCATAACAATTCCTCATGATATGAAGCAGATGGCCGAAACTGCTCAATCCCATGGAAAGACGGTATCCTTCCTTGCAAAAGACAGTAGCTTATTGGGGTATTTTAGTATTTCAGATCAAATAAAAGCCTCTTCGAAGCGTGCAATCCAATATCTTATACAGCATAAAGTCGATGTCGTTATGCTGACGGGAGATAATATCCATACGGCAAGGGCTGTGGCGGATCAAGTTGGCATCAAGCATTTCAAAGCCAATGCCTTGCCCAAAGATAAATTGCAGGAAATTCATGCGTTACAGCAAAAAGGACATGTGGTGGCTATGGCTGGTGATGGTATCAATGATGCCCCTGCCCTTGCTCAAGCCGATATCGGCATTGCCATGGGCACAGGGACCGATGTTGCCATACAAAGCGCTTCACTCACTTTGCTGAAAGGAGACCTTATCGGAATAGCCAAAGCAAAGGTACTGAGCCAAAAACTACTCCGTAATATTAAGGAGAACCTGGGTTTTGCTTTCGTCTATAATATACTCGGGATTCCATTGGCTGCCGGACTTCTATATCCTTCTTTCGGAATTCTCCTGTCCCCGATGATTGCTGCCGCTGCAATGAGTTTCAGCTCCGTTTCGGTTATCTTGAATTCTTTACGCTTAAATCGTGCAAAGATCGATATCGATTAAAAACAGATATTCCCTATATTCGCTGTTAGAATAACGACATATAGTTTACAGTAACATGCGTAATATCTTTTTAATCTTGATAACGGTTATCATCACAGTTGTGTGTGTCAAAAATCCGCAATCGGTGCAGCTCAATTTTCTCGGGGAATCACAAGTGGCACTATGGAAGCTATTATTGGTCTTTTTTATTGCAGGAATTGTATTTGTATCCCTATTGAAAATCGGAAAAAAGAAACAGCGGGCGTATGAAGAGGAAGAAATAGACGAATCGGAAGAAGAAAACAGCGACAGAAAGTCCCAATTATCGGATGAAGACCGGGAATTTCTATCCTAAACAAAAAAAATAAATCACTAAAAATGAAGCCCTAAACGGCCTTAGCGCATTTTTATCGCACAAATACTTGCGTGGAATAGGGATTAACCCTATCTTTGCATCACTTCAAACAAGGAACGGTAGTTCAAAAACAAAGAAGTAAGATTCCGTAGCTCAGCTGGTAGAGCAATACACTTTTAATGTATGGGTCCTGGGTTCGAATCCCAGCGGGATCACAAAAGAAAAGCTAATCTTTCGATTAGCTTTTCTTTTGTGATCCCGCTGGGATTCGAAAGAAGGGTCGGCCGGGTTGGATCCTTTCCAGGCTCAGCAATATTAAAAATCACTATTTCCATTGATTTTTTTACAGAGCTAATTTAATAGCTTTGTTAGGCACATTAAATAGCACAACGGATGAAAAATTTTGTTTTACTTCTTCTAACCTTTTTATGTATTCCTGCTCATGCCCAAGATAAATTAGCCTCAACAGATTTGGCGTATCCTGATTTAATTCCGACACTCATGGGATCATGTACAAAAGTTGTGGAGGGGATAAAAAATAATTAGATATTTGTGCTTTGATATTTATACAGATGCACGAATCTTTTAACGCGTTAATGCCCTTAATTATTCCCGAAGGAGTTTCCGATTATTTTGAGATGACCCACTATTCCAAAGAAGAAAAAAGACTGGATATCTTTCTGGAGGAACTCAATAATACACCTGAAGAATATCAAGGCCAGAAGTTGATTTCCAAGGGGTTTTTCGAACCCGTTACCCTTCAAGATTTTCCTATCCGTGGCATGCAGGTCTATCTTCATGTCAAGCGCCGCAGGTGGCTCAACCAGGATACCGATAAAGTAGTCTACAGAAATTGGGAACTAGTAGCCAAAGGGACGCGCATCACACAGGATTTCGCAGCTTTTTTAAAAGGTATCAGCGGACAACCAGGCTCATAGCATTCAGACCATCAGTTCATTCTATGGGATATCAGCCAGTAAACTAAGGAGATACTACCGCAATAAACTGAGCGGTTTCCAGGATTGGGAGCATCGCGAAAATGCGCGAGATGGATTGACCTTCCCACAGAATGTCAGCGGCCATCTTTCTATTGACGAGACCTGCCTATCCCATGGCGAGCTCTATACCGTTGTCACCAATAAAGAAGCACGGGGCAAAAAAGGGACCATTGTAGCCATACTGAACGGGACAAAATCAGAGAACATTATCCCGATCCTTCAAAAGATCCCACAGAGATTACGAAATAAAGTTCAAGAGATAACGCTTGATTTAGCCGGTAATATGGGATTGATAGCCAAAAGATGCTTTCCCAATGCTGTTCAGGTAATAGACCGTTTCCATGTTCAGCAACTTGCTAACGAAGCGCTTCAGGAAATAAGGATAAAGCACCGCTGGCAGGCCATTGACGATGAAAATCAAGCAATTGACCAAGCACGAAAGAATAAGGAAACCTATTTTCCGGAAGTCCTATCCAACAGTGAAACCATCAAACAGTTACTTGCAAGAAGCCGATACCTGCTTTATAAAAGTGAACATAAATGGACTTACGAGCAAAGAGAAAGGGCTGCTGTACTCTTTGAGCGATATCCCGATATTGAAAAGGCGTACAGGCTATCCCAAGAACTCTCTTGGATATTCAACACCACCATAGATAAGATCTACGCCTTTACAAGGTTGGCAAAATGGGCGGATAAAGTGGAACAGGCCGGCTTCAAGTCATTCAACACCGTCTCCAGAACCATAAATATCCATCACAAAAAAATATTGAACTACTTCGACAACAAGAGTACAAATGCTTCAGCAGAATCTTTCAATGCAAAGATAAAAGCTTTCAGAAGTCAGTTTAGAGGTGTAGGTGACATCAATTTCTTCCTGTTCAGATTGACCAAATTATTTGCGTAGTCCACAGGTTTTGAAACTGATCCAATAATTCTGCCTTTTCAAAAAGCGCTTTTATCTTAATGTTTAGCGATTTGTCAGAGTAGCCATATAAGCTGTTCTGCATGAGTGGGATCAGTTTCAAAACCTGTGGACTACGCAAATAATTTGGTCAATCTGAACAGGAAGAAATTGATGTCACCTACACCTCTAAACTGACTTCTGAAAGCTTTTATCTTTGCATTGAAAGATTCTGCTGAAGCATTTGTACTCTTGTTGTCGAAGTAGTTCAATATTTTTTTGTGATGGATATTTATGGTTCTGGAGACGGTGTTGAATGACTTGAAGCCGGCCTGTTCCACTTTATCCGCCCATTTTGCCAACCTTGTAAAGGCGTAGATCTTATCTATGGTGGTGTTGAATATCCAAGAGAGTTCTTGGGATAGCCTGTACGCCTTTTCAATATCGGGATATCGCTCAAAGAGTACAGCAGCCCTTTCTCTTTGCTCGTAAGTCCATTTATGTTCACTTTTATAAAGCAGGTATCGGCTTCTTGCAAGTAACTGTTTGATGGTTTCACTGTTGGATAGGACTTCCGGAAAATAGGTTTCCTTATTCTTTCGTGCTTGGTCAATTGCTTGATTTTCATCGTCAATGGCCTGCCAGCGGTGCTTTATCCTTATTTCCTGAAGCGCTTCGTTAGCAAGTTGCTGAACATGGAAACGGTCTATTACCTGAACAGCATTGGGAAAGCATCTTTTGGCTATCAATCCCATATTACCGGCTAAATCAAGCGTTATCTCTTGAACTTTATTTCGTAATCTCTGTGGGATCTTTTGAAGGATCGGGATAATGTTCTCTGATTTTGTCCCGTTCAGTATGGCTACAATGGTCCCTTTTTTGCCCCGTGCTTCTTTATTGGTGACAACGGTATAGAGCTCGCCATGGGATAGGCAGGTCTCGTCAATAGAAAGATGGCCGCTGACATTCTGTGGGAAGGTCAATCCATCTCGCGCATTTTCGCGATGCTCCCAATCCTGGAAACCGCTCAGTTTATTGCGGTAGTATCTCCTTAGTTTACTGGCTGATATCCCATAGAATGAACTGATGGTCTGAATGCTATGAGCCTGGTTGTCCGCTGATACCTTTTAAAAAAGCTGCGAAATCCTGTGTGATGCGCGTCCCTTTGGCTACTAGTTCCCAATTTCTGTAGACTACTTTATCGGTATCCTGGTTGAGCCACCTGCGGCGCTTGACATGAAGATAGACCTGCATGCCACGGATAGGAAAATCTTGAAGGGTAACGGGTTCGAAAAACCCCTTGGAAATCAACTTCTGGCCTTGATATTCTTCAGGTGTATTATTGAGTTCCTCCAGAAAGATATCCAGTCTTTTTTCTTCTTTGGAATAGTGGGTCATCTCAAAATAATCGGAAACTCCTTCGGGAATAATTAAGGGCATTAACGCGTTAAAAGATTCGTGCATCTGTATAAATATCAAAGCACAAATATCTAATTATTTTTTATCCCCTCCACAACTTTTGTACATGATCCGAATTATTCGAGGCTGATTACAATTTCCAACTTTTCCATGTGAATAATGCCGAGATCATTAAATATGGAACAGCAGACTATGCCTGGGTTCTATTCAATGGTGAGCGATACCGCATCGATAAAAAGGGTACACGAGTATATAAATACAATCCAACCGATTTTAAAACAGGTGAAACAACCATTTATCTGTACAAAAATTCAACTGTTTATTATAGCGACAACATAGATCAAAACACACTCTTTCAACACATCAGAGACAACCGGAACGGAAAACAACTATTTCCGGACGAGCAATCCATTCAGGAATTTCGAACAAAAAACAAGGAGTTGATTGAAGAAGGTGTTAAATTGGTTTTTCAGCCCAAACGAAAAGAAATACCCTACATAGATTTTACCAGTGAACACACTTTACTGAAGGGAATAAAAAATAGCGAAACCAATCAGATCGTTGTTAAAGCAAAGTATGCGAATATCGAGGAACTTTATAATAATCCACTACGTGAACAGCAGTATCCGCTATTTATTGGCTATCGCGGTGACCTAGATAAGGAAATCTATGTCGGCTTAAATGGAACAGAGTATTACATCAAAGACTAGTGTAAAAATCATTAATTTCCAAGTTACAGTCCGTAAAGACACTATTGCAGCTGTCATTTCACTAACTTTGTTAATAAGACAGACCAGCATGTACAAAAACAATTGCCCCAGATGATAGAAAAACTACTCTTCGAAATGAATACTTATGCTGCGCTCAGTGCAGAAACAACAGACATTTTGAAAACTATCTTTCAGGTGAAGCAGTTCAAAAAAAATGAACATATTCTACGTGCTGGAGAATATGCCAAGTACTATTATTTTATCTGCAAAGGATTATTAGGCTATTATAAATTAGACGCTGATGGTAATACCATCTATAAAATGTTTTTTGAAGAAAATAGCTTTTGTGCTTCCACCGCCGCCATCATCACAGAAACACCGAGCGCGTTCAACATCGTTGCACTCGAAGATGTTGAGTTGATTCAGTATTCTGCCAAGGCTTTCCGTGAGCTTGTCCGGACAAAGCATGATTTAGCACTCTTTCAGATAGCCTACCTGGAAAAGAATTGGGTGGTCAAAAAAGAACCACTTGAAATCGAGCTGAAATGGGAATCTGCGAAGGAACGTTACCTTGAACTTCATCAGAATCAAGTGCTTTTCAAACGCCTCAAACAGCATCATATCGCCTCCTATCTTGGTGTAACTCCCACGCAATTAAGCCGCATCCGTAAGGAATTAAAAGAATAATTCCATCAACATCTGTATACGTTTTTAAAGATTATACTCTTGAATTTTGCCTTATAAAGATAAAATTTTAAGCTATGAAAACAGTATACACCCTCCTATTTTCTGCCCTTAGCCTACCACTGGCGGCACAAAAAGTCGTTAAGACAAAAATCCATAGTGCCAAAATGGACAAAAACATTGAAACCATTATAATTACGCCCGACATGAAAGACGGGATCAATTATAAAACAGTTTATATTCTCCATGGTTATAGCGGCACCCCCACCCGTACAGTGCAAGAAGACATTCCCGACTTAATCCAAAAAGCAAAAACTTTTCAGACTATTTACGTGCTACCAGATGGAAATTTCAATTCTTGGTACGTAGATAGCCCCATCGATCCACATTCACAGTACAGCACCTTTATCGGAAATGAGCTAGTCAATTACATCGATCATCACTACCCGACGCAACAAAACCGAAATGCGCGCGGAATACTGGGCTGGAGCATGGGTGGCTACGGAGCATTGCACATCGGCATAGCCTACCCACAAACATTTTCGATCGTCGGAAGTTCATGCGGCGCACTTGATTTTGACCGCTTCGGACAGGCCTACCAGCAATATCAGGTAGACAAGGTATTGGGCGATTTCAAAAATCTGAACGATGTAGACCGCATCTACAGCAACGAAGATAAAATGAAGCACAATAAACAACGCTATATCCTCGATTGTGGAACTGAAGACCTGCAAATGCTGGAAATGAACCGTACATTCCACAAGCATCTGACCAACAAAAACATCGAGCATCTTTACATCGAATCAAAAGGCGGACACGATACTGTTTATTGGAGCAAATCACTATCACAACAGTTGGCTTTATTTCAAAACTACTTTCAACATGAAGGATTATAGATCGACACTCTATGTTGCTGCAGGCGCTTGCAGCTATGGACTACTCGCAACAATTGTGAAATATGCAAACCACTTAGGGATACACACAAGTTTGTTGACTTTTCTGCAGTTTATGTTTGGTTTTCTCTTTTTGCTGGCCTTTAATCTGTTGTCAAAACGTCACACAAAAGAACATAACATCATCAAATTTTCATCAAAAATTAAACTGATGGTCTGGGGCATTTCCCTTGGTCTAACAACAACACTTTACTATCTCTCCATCCAATATATTCCCGTATCCGTTGGGATTATCCTGCTGATGCAGTCTATTTGGATAAGTTTAGTGGCAGAAGCAGTGCTACTGAAAAAGCTCCCATCAAAAGGTAAACTAGCAGGAGTGATTATTGTTTTGCTCGGCACGACCTTAGCAACCAATTTATTCCAAAACAATAATGCGCTTGATTACAGAGGAATAATACTGGGTTTCGGAGCGGGAATAAGTTATACGCTGGCAATTTATGCTTCAAGCACAGTGGAGAAAGAGTTACCGAGTTCGGTACGAAGCCAATTCTTGGTTTTAGGCGGACTGCTGCTCATCGTAGCATTTTGGAACATGGATATTATTCGGTATATACAACCTAACGCATTACCCTGGGGATTATTGATTGCCATTTTTGGAACGATTCTTCCACCCTTACTATTTACAAAGGGAATCCCGAAAACTGGAATAGCGATGGGAAATATTATTTCAAGTCTGGAAATCCCCGTTTCAACCTTATCTGCCATGTTGGTTCTGCAGGAAGTTGTTTCAGGGTTCCAATGGTTTGGCATACTCCTGATTTTAATGGCTGTCATCATAATTAATGTTGGTAAGTCGTAATAGCCAGCCAACGACTAAATCTATTATATTGCCATAAGATCAGCCCCCAAACCGGAACTATGGTTGCAGCCATGTGGAGCATTTCAAATATATTGGATGCTCCACCAGTTTGGATCAGAAAGGACGAAAACAATAGGCTAATAGCAGCGGGCAATAAAACAAAGGAAAGTGCCCGTGCAAGCCTACTGCTTCTGAATTGCTTATTTAAATTTAGAAAAATAGATATCGTACCAATCGCAATACAGAGTGCTACGAATGAAAGCAACGATTCTGTAAAAAAGGGCATGTAGCAACGTGCTCTTTTTGCAGCCTCATTATTTGCCTGAAGTATGGCTGTAAGGACAAAGGTCGTCGATACACTAAACCCTATAATTCGCAGAAAAATAAAACTTAGCTTTCTTTTCATCGGCACAATATTTTAAAATAAACAAAACCGCGAAGAGGCCTGAACTTCTCGTCCCCTCCTATTTTCCCTTAATAAATTTCGACCAGGCCCCTTCCGAGCGCCTCAATTCCAAAACCGAATTCAAGGCTGACTTCTCACATAGCATAACTGCTAAACCCGCGTAACCTTTAAACGACAAGAATCTTTTTAAAGATGCAAATTAATCCTTGAAAGATAAATGCCAAAGCACTATTGGACGTGGTCCTGACGATATTGGACGGATGGAGCTTAATGTTTATCGGCATGCTACACCTGAATATTTTTTCATTTTTTTACTTAGGTTTATCCTTCCTGTTACGTATCTATCTAAAATTATACACCATGAGATTGACTGATGATATCAAACAACTAATCATAAAGTACATCGGCGACAACTTAACGTCGGATGAAAAGACCGATTTAAAGCTATGGTTGGACGAATCAGCAGAACACCGTATTTTTTTTGAAGACCTTTTAGATCGCGATGATTTTATCAATGATTTAAATCAATGGAGCCTACTCCAGGCCTCAGATACGATGGATTGGAACGAAAGGTTAAAGACAAAAACCCTAGAAACCATTCGAACCTCCGCCATTAAACCATCTCCTATAAGAAACCTAAAGCGTTTGCTACCCTACGCTGCAGCTTTAATAAGCCTAACTTTAGGTGGTCTGATGTATTTCATAGTGGTAAAAAAACAGGTTACACCGATCAGCGATCGAATGGTCTTAAATGATGTAGAAGCACAGAACAACAACGCTGAAATACGACTTTCGAATGGCAAAGTACTCCAGGTATCGAGTCAGAAAGGAGCCTTGGTTTCAGGAGATAAATTGACCTACGAAGACGGTACTGTTCTACAAAACGAATCTTTAAAAGAAGATCTGATGGCCACAGTCAATACCCCCGCCGGCACAATGTTGAAACTGCAATTGGAAGATGGCTCAGAAATTACACTTAATGCGAAAACAACACTCAAATACCGGCTTCATTTTGCAAAAAACAAACGTGTTGTTGAAGTTGACGGTGAAGCCTATTTCAAAATTGCGAAAAATAAAAAGGTTCCATTTCAGGTCGTTTCCAATGGACAGCTCATCGAAGTCACCGGTACCGAATTCAACGTAAACACCTATTCGAAATCCCAAAGTAGTACAACGCTTGTGGAGGGAAGCATCAATCTATCCGCGCAAGGGCAAACGTTACAGCTCAGACCCAATCAGCAAGCGCTCTTTGCTTCGGGTCAACTATCCAAAAAAGTGGTCGATCCCGCTAACTACATCGCATGGCTCGACAATAAATTCTATTTTAATGAAACGGACCTTCATACTGCCCTACAACTGATCGGTCAATGGTATGACCTGCAAATCATCTACACGCAACCGATAAAAGAAACACTATTATATGGCGAAATTCAACGAACGAAAAGTCTATCGGCAGTCCTAAAAATTTTGGAACGTAGCCATATTAAATTTGAATTGATCCAAGAAAATGGCATCCGTAAACTCTTTGTTTCAAACTAACCAATTATCCATGAAATAACCCAAAAACAACAATTATGATAAAACCAACTTGACGAAACAAGATGAGATACTAAAAAGCCGATCAATGCTACGAACATTAACCGGCCATAATAGCGATCTCCATTTTTGACCGATTTACCCAATCAGTTTAATAATAGATTATATCCCTAATTCAACAAATTTATGAATTTTAAATTTCTTGTTCATAGAAATCGAATTGCTGTGAACATTCCCAAGCAATGGAAGACCAAAATGAAGCTGAGCGCATTTTTTACTCTTGCATGTGTTGTTAAGCTGTCTGCAGCCAGCTACGCACAATCAATCACAATTAACGCCAAAAAAATGTCTTTGGTGCAAGTACTTCGTACCATCCAAAAACAGAGTGGTGTCCCCTTTCTATTGAATGGTAAAGAACTTGCTGAACTAAAAATTGAGGCGCAGGTTCGTAATATGCCTTTAGAAAAAGCTGTACCGATCCTCTTAAAAGGCCAACCTGTGGATTGGAGTTTTCAGGATAATATGCTTGTCGTAACGAAGTTAAAAACAAACCACCTATCGTATGACCTTCCAAGCAATTACGTCTTAGTGCAACAAAACCGCACCATCAAGGGAAATGTTCACGATAGCAAAGGAACCACGCTCCAAGGTGCAACAATTATGATAAAAGGTTCGACAAAGGCAACTACTACAGATGCAAGTGGTAACTTTCAGATTGAAGCAAATAATAACGCCGTACTTGTCATTAAAATGATCGGCTACCAAACCAAGGAAATCCCGTTGGCCAACCAGCTCTACCTCAATATTGAACTTAGCCAGCATATCGACGCATTGGAGGAAGTCGTCGTCGTAGGCTACGGTACGACAAAAAAGAAAGAACTAATCGGTTCGGTTTCCCAAGTTGATGGGAAACAACTCGCCAAACGCTCCGTTCCCCAGCTTGCTCAGGCCCTTACAGGTCAAATGCCGGGCGTGACCGTCATACAACGATCTGGCCAACCTGGGGCAGCAAACAATACCATACAGATCCGTGGTGTGGGATCATTTGGTGCAAGTACCGACGCACTTATTTTAGTTGACGGTATACCCACCAATTCCTTCAATGATATCGATCCAAATGATGTCGCTTCGATCTCGGTACTGAAAGACGCCTCTTCGGCAGCCATATACGGAGCTAGAGCTGCAAATGGTGTCATTTTGGTTACAACAAAAACCGGGGCAACAGGTGGAAAATTAGCCGTCAATTACAATGGTTATTATGGGATCCAAAAACCAACAGCCTTCCCCGAATTTGTCAACTCTTGGGAGTACGCTTCTTTACTCAACGAAACCACGAGTGGTGGCGGTGGCTATACGGCCGAAGAAATCCAAAAATTTAAGGATGGCTCAGATCCTGACAATTATCCAAATGCCAATTATATGGCAAGCTCATTTAAGTCACAAGCAGCACAAACAGGCCACAACTTAAATATATCCAATACCACAGATAAAATACAATACACCTTATCTGCTGGCTTTCTCAACCAAAAAGGTATTGTCATCAAAAACAATTTTGACAAATACAATATTCGCCTCAATCTCATATCAAACCTCAATGACAAGCTCAAGTTAACCACTAGAGTCGCAGCGATTCAAACGGACACAGATGAACCCGCAGCTCCGGCAACGCTTGACTTCTCCCGCATGACGGATATCATTTCTCAGGTGATTCGCTATCCCGCCATATACCCTATTGGGTTGAGCAACGGTGACTGGGGTGCAGGAAATAACCTGAAAGGGACACCCGTATCTTTCCTGGAGAGCGAATCCTTCTATAAAGAAAAAGTATCCAACATCGCAGGAAATGCAAGACTGGACTGGAAACCGATTGCAGATCTGACCTTGTCCGCTATAGGAGGGTATACGCAAACAAATGGCCGTACAAAGCTTTTCAGAGCTTCGCAACGGATCAACAATTCCATTACGCTGGGACCTTCTAACCTCAATCAAACTGCGCCTTATGATACGTATAAAACTTTTCAGGCATTAGCAGACTATAACAAAACAATCGGGGACCATTCCTTGAAAATATTAGGCGGTTATTCCTTCGAGAAAGGCTACAGTGAAGGTTTAAGCGCTTACAGGCAGAATTTCCCCAGTAATGATCTTACCGAGTTAAATGTAGGTTCACCAGATGGGCAACAAAACTCGGGTACTGCTACTGAATGGGCATTGGAATCGTTGTTTGCACGCGTACAATATAACTATGCCAAGAAATACCTTGTCGAAGGTGTTGTTCGATACGATGGGTCTTCCCGTTTTCCTACGAATAAAAAATATGCTACCTTCCCTTCGATTGCAGTAGGTTGGCTACTGAGTGAAGAATCGTTCATCAAAGATCACTATAGTTGGATAGACGAATTGAAAATCAAAGGATCTTATGGGGTACTTGGAAACCAAAATATTGTCGGTAATATACAACAGCGTGTTGTCTCTAACTACCCATACCAGGATGTTTTAAATCCGGGTTATAATTACCCTTTTGGAAACACCATTTCTCCAGGGGTCGCTAGAACCACCATTGTTGACCCTACGCTACGCTGGGAATCAACCAGAACGGCAGATGCGGGCATGGAAGTGGCTTTATTTAAAAATTTATTGACATTCAGTAGTACCTATTATAACCGTTATACTTACGATATTTTGGTGAGCCCAGGTTCTAGTGTTTCCAAAGTTTTGGGGTTTGAAGTAGGCGTACAGAATTCTGGAAAACTTCGAAATAGTGGCTGGGAATTCACCTTAGGACATCAAAAGAAGTTGAACGAATTTTCGTATAATGTGAATCTAAACTTCTCTACCGTCAAAAATAGAGTCGTCGATTTGGGTGTCGGCAATATCAACCAGCCAAATGGCTTAGTTGGAAATGGTTCAACCCTATTTATCGGTTACCCCATACAGGCTTACTATGGCTACCAAGCCGATGGCCTATTTATCGATGCTGCTGATATTGCAAGCTGGGCCAATCAAACCAGCATCAACCCAAAGCCACAGCCAGGCGATATCCGATACAAAGACATTAGTGGCCCCGACGGCATACCTGATGGAAAAGTAGATGCCACATATGACCGAACTGTGATCGGATCACGTATCCCCAAATACACCTACGGGATGAATATCGGGATGAGCTATAAAGGTTTTGACTTAGGAATACTTCTTCAAGGTGTAAGTGGTGTTAAAGGCTTATTGGACAATTATGCTGGATTTGCATTGACACAAAACGGCAATATCCAACGCTGGCAAGCTGATGGAAGATGGACAGCAGCAAATCCCGACCGCAATGCGGTTTACCCAAGAATTGAACAATTGCCAAGCACAGGTACTCCCAATACACTGCTGTCAGACTACTGGCTTTTGGATGCGAGCTACTTACGCCTCAAAAATATGCAATTAGGCTATACCATTCCCAAGAACACCCTTGCAAAATGGAAATTGTCAGGCCTGCGGATCTATGCAAACGCCGAAAACCTATTTACCAAAAGCAATTATAGAAAAGGCTGGGATCCGGAAATCAATTCAAGCGGCGCCTACTACCCTATTATGCGCAATTTTACATTTGGGGTTAACCTTAGTTTTTAACCGATCGATAAAAAACCATGATACATAGCACACACAGACATATAAAATTGGCCCTATGCATTCTTCTTGCATCAAGCCTGAGCATCAGCTGCAAAAAACAGCTGGAAACCAATCCGCTTGATAAATTTGCAAACGAGACTTTTTGGACCAGTGAAACGAATGCGCAATCAGCGCTGACAGGATTATACAAAGCAGAAATCCAAATGAACTCCCTCGCCGAATTCAGCCCCACAGACTGGTGGTCCTATAACGGGCTACTTTATCTGGAGTTTGCTTCGGACAATGCCTACGATAGACGTGGTGATAATTCGGTTTTCAACAAGCTATCCGATGGAACATTAACGAGCAATAACGGCAACTTAGACAATTATTGGCAGTATACCTATAAGAAAATCGCCCGTGCAAATTATTTCCTTGAAAATATTGATAAGACGCCGATTTCAGCTGAACTACTCGCTCGTTTCAAGGCAGAAGCGCGCTTTATACGTGCCTGTCAATATTTCTACCTCTCTCAATACTGGGGTGACGCTCCCTTGGTGACCAAAACCTTAACACCCAATGAGGCAAACCAGGTATCCAAAGCAAAAAAACAGGAATTGGTTACTTTTGTTGAACGTGAATTACAGGAAGCGGCAAACGACTTACCGAGTTATGGCAAATTGACTGCCGCAGAACGGGGCCGCGCAAGCAAACAGGCAGCCCTCGCTTTCCTGGGACGCATCCAACTGGCCGAAAAATCTTACGCCGACGCGATCAAAAGCTATGAGCAGATCATCAATGCCAATGAAAATAGCATTGATCCCAACTATTCAGGCTTATTTAATGGAACCAACGAAACGAGCAAAGAGATTATTTTTGCCACGCAGTATCTTGTTGATCTCGCTGGAAACGGGATGTTCCAACACAATTTTCCCGCAGTCGCTGGGGGTTGGCATCTCCATTGCCCGCTTGGTAGCCTTGTAGAGAGCTATGGTTTCACCGATGGAACGGCATTTTCGTACGATGATGCGCGCTATAATGCACAAGACATCAGCAAAAACCGGGATCCGCGTTTAGCCTTCACGGTGATAACAAATGGAGACCGCTTTAAAAATTTAAAATACACCTCACATCCAGATTCCACATTGTCTATTGATCAATTGACAACAACAAAACAGGCAACACGCACGGGCTACGGATTGCGCAAGTTCAACGACGAAGGCTTTAGTGGAAACTTACAAAACTCTGGAGCCGATGTTCCTATTATACGCTACGCCGAAGTCCTCCTGAGTTACCTTGAAGCCAAACTCGAAAATGGTGATCCTATTACCAGCGACCTACTGGACAAAACTATCAACGCTGTCAGAAAAAGAAGCAGTGTTAATATGCCAGCCATCACCGTCCAAAGCAGTAGCGCACTGCGTTCGACCTTACGTAACGAAAGACGTGTCGAACTGGCACTGGAAGGACTCCGTTATTGGGATTTATTACGTTGGGGTATCGCAAAAGATGTACTAAAGGGCGATTTCTATGGGGCACCATTCCCAGCTGCGAAAAATCTCCGCATAAAAGCAGGTGGAAACAAAGATCCTTATAGCCGATGGTACGTAACCAGTAAGGCCTTCCGAGCTGGCCAAGATGAACATTGGCCAATTCCACAGAATGAAATTAATATCAATCCAAATTTAAAATAGTACCTTGGGTATCGTCAATTGTCAAACGATACCCTTTAAACAAAATTCAACGTATATGAAGAAGCCACTATCTCTAGCGTTATTACTCTCCGCGAGCCTTTTTGTTACGCTACCCACCGTTAGTTTTGCCCAAAAGGCAAGTAAACCGAATGTCATCTATATTTATGCGGATGATCTTGGTTTCGGTGATTTAAGTAGCTATGGTGCCAAACAAATCGAGACACCCAACCTGGATAAGCTCGCCCGGAACGGCGTCCGATTTACCAATGCACATAGTACATCGGCAACTTGCACCCCTTCCCGTTTTGCATTGATGACCGGGACGTATCCATGGCGCCAGGAAGGGACAGGCATTCTGCCCGGCGATGCCAAACTAATCGTTCCTACGGATAAAATTACATTACCCAAGGTATTTAAACATGCCGGCTATGCTACTGCCATTGTTGGAAAATGGCATATGGGACTCGGAAATCAGGTCCAAAAAGACTGGAATGCCCCCATTAAACCCGGGCCTAATGATGTAGGCTTTGACTATTCATTCATTTTTCCTGCAACAGCAGATCGCGTCCCAACAGTGTTTCTTGAAAATGATCAAGTTGTGGCCGCTGAAGCCAATGATCCAATTCTGGTGGACTATGAAAAGAAAATTGGGAACGACCCTACGGGCAAAGAACACCCCGAACTGCTCAAAATGCATTCTTCACCGGGTCAGGGCCACAATCAGACTATCGTCAACGGTATCGGAAGAATCGGCTACATGAGCGGCGGAACACGTGCCAGGTGGGTGGATGAAGAAGTTTCCACAACATTTCTCCACAAAGCCCAGGAATTTATTTCCCAACATCAAAACAAACCGTTCTTTCTCTATTTCTGCTTGACAGAACCACATGTCCCACGTATGCCCGCAACACAATTTAAAGGGAAAAGCAAACTCGGCTACCGCGGCGATGCTATTCTGCAATTGGATTGGACCGTCGGACAAATTCAACAGCAGTTGCAGCTCTTGGGACTTGACAAAAACACGATTATAATTTTCAGTAGCGACAACGGGCCCGTTCTCGACGACGGCTATATGGATGGAGCTGTGGCCCAACAAAATGGCCATCTACCCGCAGGCCCACTACGCGGTGGCAAATATAGCATCTTCGAAGGCGGAACGCGCGTGCCCTTTATCGTGAGCGGCAAAGGTGTTGCACAGGGGAAAGTTTCCAATGCTTTGATCAGCCAAATAGATCTGTTGGCAACAAGTGCCCAATTATTGGATGTTCCACTAAAAGCAGATGAAGCAAAAGACAGCGCCCCACTCTTGAAAACCTTAACCGGTCAAGATAATAAGGGACGTAGCAGTATGGTACAGCATGCGCAGACACTGGCTATCGTAAAGGACGAATGGAAATATATTGCACCCAGCAAAGGTGCCCCCTACATGAAACTAACCGATACTGAAACAGGAAGTCTTCCGGAAGATCAGTTATACGATCTCAAAAATGATATCGGCGAAAAGAATAATGTGGCTTCAAAATATCCAGAAAAGGTCGCTGAACTCAAGCAGTTATTGGAAGGAGAACGTAAAAAATGAAAATAAAAGCTGGACTCGCCCTCATCCTCCTTGGATGGGGGACTCTTTTTGCACAACAAAAGAAAAAGCAACAAAAATTGCCCAATATTATATTTTTTTATGCGGACGATTTAGGTTATGCCGAAACGGAGCCCTATGGACAGCGATTGATCAAAACACCACATATCCAACAGCTGGCACGTGAAGGTCTACGTTTTATAAACCACTATACAAGTACGCCTGTCTGTGCCCCCGCCCGCTGCATGTTATTGACGGGCAAGCATGGTGGCCAATCCTATATTCGCGGAAATTATGAATTGGGCGGTTTTGCAGATAGTCTCGAAGCTGGCCAGATGCCACTTCCTGAAGGAACGTATACCATGGCTCACCTATTTAAAAAAGCCGGCTATCAGACCGCAGCCATTGGAAAGTGGGGACTTGGGATGAATAATTCCACCGGAAGCCCCAACAAACAGGGATTTGATTATTTTTTTGGCTACCTGGACCAAAAACAGGCCCACAATTACTACCCAACTCATCTTTGGGAAAATGAAACAAAATATCCCCTTCAAAACAAGGAAAAATTTGTACATACTCCTTTAGATTCCAGTAAGGCCACGGCAGAGGACTTCAAGCAGTTTGACGGTAAGGAATATGCACCTGAACTAATGACAGCGAAAGCGCTGGCTTTTATCGACAAAAACCGAAGTAAACCTTTTTTCTTATACCTTCCTTATACTTTGCCGCACTTATCACTACAAGTTCCCCAGGAATATGTGGATAAATATAAGGACCTCTTCCAGGACAAACCGTATTACGGACAGGACAGCTATACCGCTACCCCCTATCCAAGAGCAACCTATGCGGGTATGATCACCTATCTGGATGACCAAGTCGGTACGATTATGAAACATATCAAATCATTGGGAATAGATGACAATACCATTATTCTGTTTTCCAGTGACAACGGAACTGGTTTTAATGGGGGCATAGATTATCGCTTTTTCCGCAGTGTCGATTCGCTTAGGGGATTAAAAATGGATGTTTTTGAAGGTGGTATCAAAGTTTCGTTAATTGTCAGGTGGCCAAACCATATCAAAGCCAATGCTGAAACGGACCTTATCTCGGCCCAATATGACCTCATGGCAACCTTCGCACAGCTGGTTCAACAAAGCCCCGGAAACAGCAATGGGCTCTCCCTCCTTCCAACCTGGCTGGGTCAGAAGAATCAACAGAAACATCAATACCTCTATTTCGAATATCCAGAAAAGGGCGGCCAGCTCGCCATACGCGAAGGACGTTGGAAGGCCGTCAAACTCGATCTGAAGAAAAACCCCAAAGCAAAATGGCAATTGTTTGATTTAACGACAGACCCTTGGGAAGAAAATGATTTAGCTGCACAATACCCACAAATGCTGCGACATTTTGATGAAATTGTTCAGCATGAACACCGACCTGCCCATATTCAGGAATGGGAAATTGTAGCGAATAAGATGATTAAAAAATAAATCGATTTCTTTCTTCATTTTTTTATCTTAAAAAACTTGGGTTGTCCGGATTGAATCATGACAACCCAAGTTTTTTATGTAATTTAGCACAGCAATCCACAGCTGGAGTCTAATGTGAATGTACCTATTGAATGACGTATCGACCATAGAGGAGTACAACATATTCCGAAGGCCAACGTAAAAGGATCAATAACCAAGTATGCGGCAAATAGAATCATACATCAATACACTAAAAGAAGGTGATGAAATGGCTTTATGCTTTTTTATGGATCATTTTGGTCATTCGTTACGCTATTTTGCCTTTTCCTACCTCCGCAACAAAACCGACGCCGAAGAAATTGTCTCCGATGTTTTTGTTAAGTTATGGAATAATCGACAAAAGGTAGAGAATTATGAAAGCCTGAAAGCCTTTCTTTTTATCGCTACTAAAAATGCCTGTATCGATATGCAAAGAACGACGCAATTCAAAATACGGAAAGAGGAGCTCGATATTCTTCAGCATATGTCGGTTCCGGAAGACGATGTACTCAAGAAAATATTCCGGACAGAACTCACCGAATTGCTGCTTGCTGAAATAAATTTGCTCCCCAGACAGCAGGCTCAGATCTTCAAGCTCAGCTTTTTGGACGGCTTGAATACCGAAGAAATTTGTGAAACATTAAACACAACCGCATCGACCGTCTATTATGCAAGGTCTAAGGCATTATACGCATTAAAAGAAAGGTTCAAATCTAAAAAATTTGAATACCTCAGTGTTCTTATGCTATCTGTATGGTATGCCTTCAAAGGATAATTAACTCCCTTCAATTTCCCGCATCCGACCCCTAGATAGACCAATAGGCTATTCACACAGCATCCCCCCTAAGGTTAACCACCTTCAGGCAATACTTCCCGTCCAACGTTGGAACGGTTTAAAAAATACAAACAACGGATCAAGCAGACTTCTTGGGGGAATATTAAAAATTTCCTAGTTTAGCATCTTTAATACAGATATCCCTTGCAAGACGCCGAACGTAAATTACTATCGCTATTGATGCCCGAAGGGCTTTTAGAATACTTTCAGATTTTAGAAGTCGATCAGGTTGACAATCAACTCCACATTTATTTAGATGAGCTTAATATTTCTCCAACAGGCTATGAGAACAGCAAACTGGAGTCAAAGGGCTTTATGCCTTCTACAGAGATTTCCGACTTTCCCATTAGAGGTCAGAAAGTTACATTACATATCCGCCGCCGTCGCTGGACAGTCTTAGATACGGGACAGATTATCACAAGAGATTGGAACCTGGTCCGTGAAGGTACCCGAATGACAACTGAATTCGGGCTTTTTTTAAAGAAGATATTTGGATAACTATCCTGTAAGTGCCCAATTGGTAGGATTATTCTTCCAGATGGACGGCAAGCAACTTCAGGATCAATACAAGAACCATCTCAGTGACTTCCATGATTGGGGCCAAAAGCCACATGCAGAGCGATGGACTCTTTTCCCCGGGAATATCTCCGAACGCTTGAGCATCGATGAGACCAGTTTTAGCAACGGTGAATTATATACCATTGTTAGTAGTAAATCGGCAAAAGGGCGTAAAGGGACGATTTTGGCAACTATCAGGGGCACAAAGGCTGAGGATATCATGACTGTTCTTGAGCGAATACCTTTACGTACAAGGAATAAGGTAAAGGAGGTGACCATGGATATGGCACCGAACATGGCTAAGGCAATCCGTAGATGTTTCAGGAATGCCAGGCGTGTGGTCGATCGGTTCCATGTCCAAAAGTTAGCTTACGATGCAGTGCAGGAACTCCGTATCAGGTATCGTTGGGAAGTATTGGATGCAGAAAGCAAGAAGATGGCCTATTCTAGAAAGCAGGGAACCCCATATGAACCCGAGTTGTTGCCTAATGGAGACACGCTCAAACAGTTATTGGCTAGATCCAGACACCTCTTGTTCAAGCATCCAGGCCGATGGTCCGAAAACCAGAAATACCGAGCTGAACAGTTGTTCATGCGGTTTCCCAAACTAAAGCTCGCTTATGACCTTGGAATTGCCCTGGGTGACATATTCAATAAATGCAGGGACAAAAAGATAGCATTTACCAAGCTGGGACTGTGGCATAATCAGGTTGAGAATGCGGGCATCGCCTCTTTTGAGAGCGTAGCAAGATCCATTGCGGCACATCATCAATATATCCTACACTACTTCGACAACAGAAGCACCAATGCTTCAGCAGAATCTTTCAATGCAAAGCTCAAAGCTTTCAGGAGTGTCTTTCGTGGCGTAAGAGACACCACATTCTTCTTATATAGAGTAATGAAACTGTATGCTTAAAAACTTTACCCCCCAAACTTTCGGTATGATCCCAAACAACTGTTTATCAGTAAACTAAGAAAGCAATAATGGATCAAGCTGAATTCTTGGGGGGAATGTCAAAAATTTCTTAGTTTAGCATCCTTAATACAGATATCCCTTGCAAGAAGCCGAACGTAAATTACTGTCCCTATTGATGCCCGAAGGGCTATTGGAATACTTTCAGATTTTAGAAGTCGATCAGGTTGACAATCAGCTCCACATTTATTTAGATGAGCTTAATATTGCTCCGACAGGCTATCAGAACAGCAAGTTGGAGTCAAAGGGCTTCATGCCTTCCACTGAGATTTCAGACTTTCCCATTCGAGGCCAGAAAGTTACGCTACATATCCGCCGTCGTCGCTGGACGGTCCTGGATACCGGAGAGATCATCACAAGAGATTGGAATCTGGTGCGTGAGGGTGCTCGAATGACTACGGAATTCGGGCTTTTTTTAAAGAAGATATTTGGATAATCATCCTGTAAGCGCCCAATTGGTAGGTCTGTTCTTCCAAATGGACGGTAAGCAACTACAGGATCAATACAAGAACCATCTCAGTGACTTCCAGGACTGGGACCAAAAGCCACACGCAGAGCAATGGACCCTTTTTCCTGATAACATATCGGAACACCTGAGCATCGATGAGACCAGCTTTAGCAACGGTGAACTTTACACGATCGTAAGCAGTAAATCAGCAAAGGGCAGGAAGGGAACCATATTGGCTACCATAAGAGGGACAAAGGCGGAAGATATTATTGCTGTATTAGAGCGCATTCCACTTAAACTAAGGAACAAAGTTAGGGAAGTAACGATGGATATGGCCCCCAATATGGCAAAGGCTATCCGTAGGTGTTTCAGAAATGCCAGAAGGGTTATCGATCGGTTTCATGTACAAAAACTTGCTTATGATGCTGTTCAGGAACTCCGTATCAAATACCGATGGGAAGTCTTAGATGCAGAAAGCAAAAAAATAATGGAATCGCGAAAACGGGGTATCCCATATGACCCCGAGTTGTTGCCTAATGGTGATACGCTCAAACAGCTATTAGCTAGGTCGAGACACCTCCTGTTCAAGCATCCAAGTCGATGGTCGGAAAGCCAAAAACGCCGTGCAGAACTGCTGTTCATCAGGTTTCCCAAGCTAAAACAGGCTTATGATCTTGGAGTTGCCTTAGGTGACATCTTCAATAAATGCAGGGATAAAAAAGTTGCTTTCACAAAGTTAGGACTGTGGCACAACCAGGTTGAGAACGCGGGTATTGCTTCATTCGAGAGTGTCGCAAGATCCATTGCAGCACATCATCAATACATTCTCCACTACTTCGACAATAGAAGCACCAATGCATCCGCAGAGTCCTTCAATGCAAAACTCAAAGCTTTCAGGAGCGTCTTCCGTGGAGTAAGGGATACAACATTCTTCCTGTACAGAGTGATGAAATTGTATGCTTAAAAATGATTACCCCCCAAACTTTCGGTATGATCCGCAATAATTTTAAAAAACTAGAAACAAAAAAAAGCTTAGCATTCGGTCGGGCGACCTGCTAAGCTTTTATAAATACCTCTTTGTAAGAGGCAATCAACCTAAACCTAGGACAAAGATAGTGCTTCAAATGATATAAACAAAAATTTTGTTATATTTTTTTTCAACTCCCATAAATTTGTTTTAGCATAGCAATCACAAAAGGAATAGTAAGTGTACAATGTACACTACAATCTTTTTGCATTTTTCAACAAGCTTTTTTTTTGGTAGCTTCGCTCAGCGCCTCCCAACCACAGTATTTAACTCGTGCATTATTTAAATTTACTATGTAATAAGGGAGCACTCCTTTGCTTCGTTTTATCAAGCACTCTTATTCTTTACAGGTTCAATTGGATGCATAAACAGGGTCCGAAATGATGGATTGCCCTTTTTAAAGATCCTTTTAACAATCGCTATAACGATCCTGCTAGTTTGAACATCAAGTCCAGTTTCAACTAGCATACGCCTGACTTATCGCGACAGTATTTGTGCGACCTTAACAATCATATTTCATTTTTTTATTTAGTAACTTTGGAAACAATCAAAAATAAAATAACATGTTTACTGGAATCATAGAAACCTTAGGAAAAATAGAAAATATCGAACAGGAGAAAAGTAATATCCATTTTTACGTCAGTTCTGCTATTTCCAATGAACTTAAAATAGACCAAAGCGTTAGTCATAATGGCGTTTGTCTTACTGTAGTAGGATTAAACAATGATCTCCATAAAGTGACAGCAATTGACGAAACCCTACAGAAGACAAATCTGGCTCAGTTAAAGGTGGGCGATCTGATCAATCTGGAACGCTGTACTTTGGCAGGCGGAAGATTTGATGGACATATCGTTCAGGGACATGTAGATCAGACTGCGCGTTGTATCCAAAAGAAAGATGAAAATGGTAGTTTTATTTTCACCTTTCAATATGATGTTTCCAAACAAAATATCACCGTAGAAAAAGGATCCATTACCGTAAATGGTATTAGCTTGACAGTAGTCGATTCTAAAGACGATCAGTTCTCCGTTGCCATCATTCCATATACGTTAGAGCATACCAACTTGCAGCAGGTTGAAGTGGGGAGCACAGTCAACTTGGAGTTTGATATCATCGGGAAATATGTCACGAAGATAATGGCTTTGCGCGCTTAAAAAATTCACTGTTCTTCCTTGGGTTTAAAGGTAATCCAAGGAAGTTCATCCTTACACGCTTTATTTCGGGTCCTAACTGTCTACTTGATTTATTCCAAATAGTGCCCCTGACGGATCAGTAATGCGCGATATTTATTGAATACACTCGATTTGGAAACAAAGCCCATATATTTATTTTCGTCCCCTAAAACCGGAAGTATCCACGTATCGTCCTTATTCATTTTAGCCATCACGATTTCCATGTTTTCGTTGATCCCAACGGTATCATTTGGCTTCTGCGCTAATTTCTCAAAGGTGGTATCTCCCCCATCCACTTCGCCCAATAAGACTGAAAATAGAAACTCACTATAAAGAAGTCCCATAAATTTGCCCTCATAATCAACCACGGGAAAGATATTGCGTTTACTATGGATGATGTCTGTTTGTCGACCTTTTGGTGTTTCGTCAGGGCGTAAGATCACAAAATTAGTTTCCAATACATATTTAATCCGCATCATACTTAACACGGATCGATCCTTATCTTCATAAGAAATCAGATCGCCGGACTCGGCCAATACCTTGGTGTAAATGGAATGCTTTAGCACGGCTCGATTAATCAAATAAGAAATGGAACAAACCAACATCAATGGAACCATTAACGTATAACCTCCGGTCACTTCAGCAATCAAAAATATGCCCGTCAACGGCGCATGCATAATGCCGCTCAACGCACCGGCCATCCCCGCTACCACAAAATTTGGCACATTTAACTCGGCTATTCCGGTTAAGTTTACACCATACGAAAATGCAAATCCTAATAATCCGCCCATGACTAAACTTGGTCCAAATACACCACCATTTCCACCGCCATTTAAAGTAAATAATGCGGCAAGGGACTTTCCAAATAAAGTCAATATCGTATAACCCAGGACGACTAATCCCATATCTTTATAGTCTGAAAACAAACTGTTCTTAACAATCGAGTTAAACTGACCATTCAGAATCTGCTGAATGGTAATATAGCCCTCGCCATACAGTGCCGGGAATACAAAAATCATCAGACCTAAAGCAATTCCACTGACCCAGACTTTATTATAGGGATTCTTAATCTTAGAAAACCATTTACCCACACTTCTGGAAACACGTGCAAAGTAAATCGTATAAAGCCCAATCAACACGGCCAACAAGAGGTAAAATACCAAGGCCGAAACCTGCCAGTCGGAATTGAATGTACTGAATAAGGGTTCATTATAAAGCACACGAGAGACAACAGAAGCCAATGCTGATGAGATCAGCAAAGGAATGAACACGGGAATTGAAAATTCTGGAAGCAAAATCTCGATGGCAAAGATCATTCCGGCCAAAGGGCTGTTGAATGCACCTGAAATTCCTGCTGCTGCACCGCAAGCCAATAACATGGTAACTTCCTTATACTGCAGTCCAAAAAAACGGGCGATATTAGAACCGATAGAAGACCCGCCCAAAGCAACTGGTGCTTCCAAACCACAGGAACCGCCAAAGCCAACGGTTATAGCTGAGGTCACTACCTGAGAATAAATATTACTGGGATCCAATCGGCTGCCTTTCCGACTGATGGCATAGATAATGGGTGTAATCCCATGTTCCATCTTCTTCCCTTTTAGAAATTTGCGAACAAAAAACACGCTGAGCAATATTCCGATCAATGGAAAAATTAAGTAAACTGAGTATTTTACTTTCCAGTCGATATCATCTTGTATAGTCGTTGCAATAAAATGGGTTAATCTTTTCAGTACAGATGCCATAATACCACCGACAATTCCAACCAAAAATGCGAGTATAATGATAAAGTTCCGATTCGAAACTTTCTTCATCCGCCATTGATTGATCTGGTCTATTTTTTTAAAAAAACGTCTTTTGAGGTTTCCCATATCGTTCTATTGAAAGCTCAACACTTCCTTCTTCTTTTTTGTTTTGAATTTATCGGGTACTACGGCCAATATTTCTCTTTCCAGCGCCTGGATGGCCTGTCTCTTCACATAGTTCTGTGTGGTCACCAATGATATCTCGCGTACCGGTTCTGGTGATTTGAAATAACGGATACGATCCAATTGTTCGTCGGAATAATCCCAAATCGACAATTCAGGCAATATGGTGATGCCATCGTTGATATCGACCATACGTTTTAAGGTCTCTACGCTACCGGTGTTATATTCAAATCTTCCTGTAAGATCTTGATTGTGTTTGTGGTGACAAATATTAAGTACCTGCCCACGCATACAATGCCCCTCATTGAGCAACCAAAGTTTATCATCGGCAATATCATCGCCACTCAGTATTTTTTTCGGAAACAGGGGGCTATTGACGGATATATAGGCGACAAAATTTTCGTAAAATAAAGGCGACTCCAAAATCCCAGGGTCATTTAAAGGAGTAGATAGCACACCACAGTCCAAAAGTCCGACCTTCAATTCATGCACAATCCGTTCTGTCGTGTATTCCCATATCTGCAATTGTAGCTTTGGATATTTTTCCATAAATGTGGTCAGCACATTCGGAAGTAAATATGGTGCGATTGTCGGGATAACACCGACCCTTAGCGTGCCCTCAATTTCCCCTTTTTTATCCTGTACAATCTCATTGATTTTTCGGCTTTCCGTCAATACCATTCGAGCTTGAAGAATAATTTTCTCGCCGATTTCTGTAGGAACAACAGGCTGACGGCTCCGGTCAAAGATTTTTGCCCCTAAAGACTCTTCAAGTTTTTGTATTTGCATGCTCAACGTAGGTTGCGTGACAAAACATTTTTCTGCAGCTGCAACAAAACTTCGGTAGGTATCAACAGCTATAATATATTCCAATTGGATTAAGGTCATCTTACTATCTTTAAAGCACAAAATTACGATTCCTGTCGTAAACCAATGTCAAATCCTTTACAATTAAAGTCAACAGGGGTATTTGGCCTGCTGATTATACAATAAATACCTTGCCAAAAAGATCCAGTATATCCACTATTGTTACATTAGTTCACATAAAAAATCGATTTCATCGAAATGCTTTTCTTAAATTTGGAGATTTACAACAGTTGATAGTTAAAATCCTATGAAGTTTATAAATCGTACGACAATTGCACTAGCTTTATTCTTAACCATGGCAAACAGTCCTTATAGCAAGGCAAATCCTGATGAGGGAATGTTTCCATTGAGCGAATTAAATAGAGCTGGATTGAAGAAAGCTGGATTAAAGATCAGTGAGAGAGACATCTACAATCCTGGTCAGGTCGGACTGGTAGATGCTCTGGTTCAAGTCAGTGGATGTACCGGATCGTTTGTCTCAAACCGTGGTCTGATTATTACCAATCATCATTGTGCTTTTTCTGCCGTTCAACTTGCGAGTACAGCAATCAACAATTACCTAAAAAACGGTTTTGTCGCACAAAATCAAGAGCAGGAAATTGAGGCAAAAGGATTAAAAATAAGAATTACCGATTCTTATGAGGATGTTTCCGCTAAAATATTAAATGCTGTCGCTAACATCAGCGATCCAGTGGAGCGTATCAATACGATCAAACGTAAACAACAAGAACTGGTTAAACAAGCTGAAAAGGAAGATCCGACGATTAAAGCTGAAGTATCGGAAATGTTTATCGGCAAAAGTTATGTCCTATTCCGTTATAAAACAATTGAAGACGTTCGTTTGGTTTATATTCCGCGTCAAAACATCGGTGAATTTGGTGGAGAGACCGATAACTGGGTATGGCCACGCCACACGGGAGATTATTCCTTTCTGAGAGCTTATATCGGCAAAAACGGAAAATCTGCACCTTATTCTAAAGATAACGTTCCTTACCAGCCCAAAAAACACCTTAAAGTCAATCCAAATGGGGTACGGGAAAATGATTTCACCTTTATCCTTGGTTATCCCGGAAAAACATTCCGACACAGACCAGCACAATATATTCAATATCAACAGGAATATCTTTTGCCTTACGTATCCAACCTGTATGATTTCCAAAATAAACAGATGGAGGAAGCAGGAAAAGACAATACCGATATCGCCCTGTCCTTGGCAACACGCATAAAACGTAATGCGAATGTATTGAAAAACTATCGTGGTAAACTCAAGGGCTTACGAGGAATCGACTTGCTATCGACAAAAAAACAAGAAGACGAAGCACTGGCAGCGTTTATCTTAAGTAAACCCGAATTGAAAAACAAATATGGAAGTCTACTCGCTGATATTGATGCCTATTATCAGCTCAGTGATCAAGATGCCCTGAAAGAACTTTGGATCAACAATATTTACAACAGCACAAGCTTATTGAAAGTAGCTCGCGACCTAAACGTTCTGAAAACCAACTTAGCCAAGGAAAAATCATCCCAGATGGCCAAACAGCTTTTCGATTTAAATATTGAAAAGTTAAAAACAGCACTTAAAGAAACTTACGAAAGCTACAATAAGCAAGCTGATCAGCGTATTTTCTCCCGAATGTTGGAAGATGCCATTGCATTCCAAGGTAAAAATCAATTGGCCTCCATTCAGAAATTGCAATTTAATACGGCTACTGCACAAGAATTTGCAACAGAGATTATTCAGAACAGTAAACTTGGCGATCAAAATTACATGCTAAATACCGTATTGGCCAATGCCGATGCACTGCAAAAATTTGACGACAAATTATTGGATTTCCAGAGTAAGCTGAACAATGACATTGTCGATTTCGCCGCAGAGCAAAAAAGACGTGAAGGGGTACTGAACAAATTAATGGGCGATTATGTCGCCGTTAAGGAAATTTTTCAGGCCAAGAACTTTATTCCTGATGCAAATTCAACCTTACGTCTGACTTACGGGCACATCAAAGGCTACTCGCCTGCTGACGCAACCTATATGAAACCGTTTACAACAATCGAAGGGATTATTCAAAAAGGAAATCTTGGTTTAGCAGAATTTGACTATCCACAAGAAATCAAAACAGCTTACCTCAACAAAAATTTTGGTCCGTATCTTCAAAAAGACCTGGGATCCGTGCCGGTTAATATCTTATATGATATGGATACTACAGGTGGAAATTCAGGATCTCCAATAATGAATGCCAATGGTGAATTAATCGGTGTAAATTTTGACCGTGCTTACGACGCAACAATTAATGATTTCGCTTGGAACGAGAGTTACAGCAGATCCATCGGAGTCGACATTCGTTATGTCCTCTGGGTTGCCGATAAAATTGACAACGCGCATTTTATCCTGAAAGAAATGGGTATCTAATCTGGTCTAAAACAAGGCGCAAGAAAGCCGCTGCATCGAGAGATGCAGCGGCTTTTTTTTGTTCACCACGCTATTTCCGATTCGCCCGGCGGCATGCCACTATGAACGGAGAATCACCGTAAATCAGAACCTATTCATCTAACTCAGAATAGCTTCGCTTACTATTTTGCCCCTTGGAGCAAAGAAGAGAAAACAGTCTTCAAACGCAACAAACCTGTTGTCAATACCTCCCTCGAACAAGCAATGTTGAGGCGAATAAAGTCATCACTCCCCTTCCCGTACATCGCACCTACATTCACCTGCACATGCGCTTCATCCAATAAGAGCTTTCCCAATTTTCGACTTGAAATCCCCAAAGCGGCGCAATCTACCCATACCAGATAAGTACCCTCCAAAGGAAGCACATGCAAAGCAGGCAGATGTTCGTTCATAAAGCCTTTCAAATACAGATAATTTGCATGGATGTAGCTTAAAGCCTGATCCAACCATTCCCAGCCCCACTCATACGCAGCGATCAAGCCCGTAATGGCAAAGGGGCTTATGCTACTGATCTCATTAGCTAAGAAAGCCTGTTGCACCTTCCTCTTGAGTTCAGGATCGGCCACGAGAACTGTAGCGACCTGCAATCCCGCCAAATTAAAGGTTTTACTCGGTGCTACACAGGTAATCGAATTCGCCAAAAAGGCTGCACTGATACTTCCAAAAGGAATATGTGTATAGCCTTCAAATACCAGATCGCAGTGAATTTCATCCGAAATGACTAAAACTTGGTGTCGCAAACAGATTTCACCAAGACGTTCAAGCTCAGCTCGGGTCCAAACTCGCCCAGCCGGGTTATGTGGGCTACATAAAATAAATAACTTGACTTTCGGATCACTTGCTTTATGCTCAAAATCCTCAAAATCGATCGTATACTCGCCATTACGATAAATCAGGTCATTGGAAACCACCTGGGCTTGATTGCGTTCTATGGAAGAAAAAAAACAATGATATACAGGCTCTTGCACCAAAACCTTATCTCCGGGTGATGTCAATGCGCTTACCAAAGCCGAAAGCGCCGGTACCACACCGATAACTGGAAGTATCCATTCCGGTTGAAGTACAAATTTATGCCGCTGTGAGGACCAGCTCATCACTGCGCTGTAAAAAGCAGCTGGAATCGTAGCATAACCATATACCGCATGTTGAACCCGTTGCGCAAGTGCATCCACGACTGGTTGTGCTGCTGGAAAGTCCATATCCGCAACCCAGAGTGGAATCAAATCGGCATAATCGTGTTGATTCCATTTGACCGAATCGGTACCACGACGAACAATCGTTTTGTCAAAATTATAGATCATACAGCAATTTAATTAAAATTAGGAGGCATTTGCAAAAAAAATATGATAAAGTAAAAGGGGGTTCAGATCGCACGATAAATTACCTAGTGAAGGCTAATATACATAACAAAACTCGACGGACATCATAGACAACATGCAATAAAAAAATCCAGTATACCTGGATAAGCAGAAAGCGCTATCTTTACAGAAAATAGCATGACAACTATGGCCAAAAACAACTTTTCATTCCGTGCCAGATTAAAGAGTTTTCACTATGCTTTCAGTGGGTTGAAAACAGCCTGGCAGGAAGAACATAATTTCAGGGTGCATTGTATAGCGGCCATTATGGCCATACTGCTATCCGTTGTGCTTCACATCAGTACCCACGAATGGATTGCTGTACTCTTTGCCATTGGTTTTGTATTCGTCTGTGAGTTGTTAAATACTGCATTGGAAAATATGGCTGACTTTATCTGTCCAGAACATAACCCAAACATCAAAAAGATGAAAGATGTCGCCGCAACGGCAGTGATGATAAGCAGCATCACCGCGCTATTGATCGGCCTATTAATTTTTACCCCCAAGCTGATCTCATTGGCCCTTCGTTACATTTTCTAACGCGAATTTCTCATCAAATGCAATCTTCTTCGGATCAACAAAAGACATTTTTCCAGCTTTCTCCTCCATCGCACCATAACCTTCCATTGCACGAGCTTTAGATAATTTAAATATCACCTGACGGACCGATTCTTGTCCTTCAGAAGAAAAAGTATAATCGGCCGTTAAAATCCCCGCCTTCAATAGCCCATCAATGTGTCCGCTATTACGATCTTTTTCCTTCCAGGCATAGCTAAGATCACCATGCACCTTTTCTCCATCAACAGTGATTGACAGTGAAATGGTATCGCCATTTTTAAGGTACTGATATGTACTCTTTCCACTAAGAAACCCCGCGGTATCCAACGGTTGAGTAGTTTGAACAGTATCATTGCGTTTCGATGAAGTAACTTGTTTTTTTTGTTCCTGATGGCAGCCCGCACAACACAGCAACGCTATAAATCCGAAATTGATTATTCTCATCGTCTATTTTTTGTTTGATCGTATAGATAGCAATTCAAAAGAATTTTTGTTTTAAATAACTACCATTTAAAATTTTCAAATTCAAAAAACAAAAAGCAAGCGAATATTGTTTATAAGTTAGATAGCAGTCTACTATTTTAGCACGATATAAGCTATTAAAAATAAACAATTTAGTAACAATAAAATTATCGTAGGCTTATTGTAAAGCTAATTTTTATTAGTAAATTGTACATTATAAAATTCAGGAATTCTTAACCAATATTAGTATGAAAGATGTAAGCTTTAAGAAATTTGATAGTGGATGTACATCACTCACAAAATTGTCCATTGAAACAGACTTGGCTATTATTGTTAAAGAGCAAGTTACGATTCCTTCCGAATCCAAAATTGAAAAACTCAGACGCTGTAAAGAAGAATTACTTAAAAGCCTTTGGTTTGTTCAACGTCAATGTTGAGATAACATTTTCCTTCAAATTTCGACTATCCGCCGATCAGCCTCTTATGGTCTGACCGCCACACATTCAAGTCACTTTTAACACAAAATAAGCCCCTCTGCTTTATGCTTCTAGGGGCTTTAAATATATTCAATAATTCGCCGTCACAAGGGATCAAAGCGATTTCAAATGTTTATAGTTCGACTTAATGGTATCCCACACCTCTTCGAAATTACCCGACAACATTAATTTTGCCATACTTTCTGTCATCCCTTTCATTTGACTGAAGGATATCTTGGGTGGCATAGCCAATGCATTGGGATTGGTATATAGATCAATTAGGACAGGCTCATCGACAATCCCAAAAGCCTCATGGATAACACCATCCACCTCCTGGGGTTGAGTCACCGTAAATGCACGTATGCCCATCGCCTGGGCGATCATCGCAAAATCTGGATTGACCATATTAGTTTCCTGATCTTTAAGACCTGATACCTGCATCTCCAATTTAACCATACCAAGTGCACGATTGTTGAAGACGATGATTTTGATCGGTAAGTTATATTGTTTTATTGTTGCCAGATCCCCCAACAACATGGATAGGCCTCCATCGCCACAAAAAGCAATAACCTGGCGCTCAGGATGTGTCAATGCAGCTCCAATAGCCATTGGCATGGCATTAGCCATAGACCCATGATTGAAAGACCCCAGCATGATTCGATCCTTTCGCTGATTAATATAACGTGCTCCCCAAACACAGCACATCCCGGTATCAAGCAAGAAAATCGCATCATCATTGGCTTTCTGATCAATGGTATGAGCGACAAATTCTGGCTGTATTGCGCATTCGCTGCCTGAATCCTCCACATACGTCATGAGATCTTCCTTGACCTTTTCATAAGAAGCAAGCTGCTTCTCCAGAAATTTCGTATCCGAACGCGCTTCTACAAAGGGCAATACCGCTTTTAAGGTATGTTCAATATCGCCAACAAGCCCATAGTCTACGATGGATCTGCGCCCTAGCTTTTCACCTTCAATATCAATCTGGATAATAGTTTTGTTGGTCGGTATAAAATCCTTATAAGGAAAATCAGTCCCTAAAAGTAAAATAAGATCGGAATGATGCATACTTTGAAAAGCCGAAGCCATTCCTAGAAGTCCTGTCATCCCGATTTCATTGGGATTGTCGCGTTGAATATCCAACTTTGCTTTAAATGAATAACCAACTGGCGCATGGATCTTTTGTGATAACGCTACGATTTGCTGCTGTGCTTTCTTGGCGCCCACACCACAGAACAAGGTTATCTTTTCTGCCTGATTGATATATTGTGCCAATCGCCCAATTTCCATCTCCGAAGGTCTAATTTGCGGCTCAGTAAAAAACACCTTCGTTGAAGTATTCATTTGAACCGCTTCCATTTCTGATACGTCACCAGGTAGGCCGATAACTGCAACATCCCGTTTAGAGATAGCCTGTTGTAATGCATTTTGCACCATACGTTGCACCTGCTCCGGCCGAGTGATCATTTGGTTGTAGCAAGAACAATCATCAAACAGTTTGATTGGATTGGTTTCTTGAAAATAATCGGTTCCAAATTCGTAGGTAGCACATGTTGATGCGATCACAAGCATGGGTACACGTGTCTTGTGTGCTTCATAAACACCATTGATCAGATGCACATGCCCTGGCCCACTGCTTCCCGCACAACAGGCGATCCCGTGCAAATCAGCTTCTGCCGTTGCAGCAAATGCCCCCACTTCCTCATGCCTGACATGTATCCATTGCATCGTTCCATCTGCATGAACAGCTTCGTTGAAAAAATTTAAACTATCGCCCGTTACGGCATAAATACGCTGAATTCCCGCATCCTTTAAAAGACCCACAATCTGGTGTGCTACATTTTTCATACTTATACTATAATTTAAGATTTTGTGATAGCGGCATCGTGCAAATTATATTGCCGCTATTTAATAACAACAATAATGTAGCGTAATGGTTTGGGACATTAGCTGAACAGGTCTGTCGTTTCCCAAGCGTATAATCTGGTCGAATGTGCAATAACAGCCTCAATTGGGAGCAGGTATACACTGAGCTCAAATTAAAGCCAACAATTCGCTATACTTGAAATAAAAAGAAATTGTATTCAACAAAAAAAGCTGTTTCAAATTCATTGAAACAGCTTTTTTAAAATGATAGCTTGGATAAATCCTTAGTTGATTTGTCGCGACAATTCATCGACAAAACGCTTTGCATCATTGAGATCTTTATTCCAGTCCGCATAGCGTTTTGCGGTATTTAATTTTGCAATTTTTGCATTTAGCTTCGCTAGGTTGGCTTGATCTTTTGACTTCTCCAACTTGGCTTTCAGAATGCCGACTTTGGTATAATCCTGAATACCTTCCAACATACGCTCGTAACGGATAGAGCTTCTTCCTTGCGGATAAACGATATAGGTGTCTCCTGCCGGCCACGTACGGAACCTTGAATCATGCAGTGGATCCTTCACCCAGGAGTTGAATGCCCAACGCAGTGCCCCATCGAAACCTGCCGCCAGCGCATACCAAGCCATATAGGTGGATTCTGCTGGATCCGAGAACGTAAATTGATTTGGAAATTCGTCCGAACAGCACACATAAAATGTCGTGATATATCCTTTTTTACGTCGCTCAATAAGATCGTTCTGATCAAAAGGATCGCCAGCGGCGACGCTGATATCTGTACTCTTATGATAGCGTTGGTAGCTTTTGTGATTATCAGCAAATGCAACACCAAATTCGGGCGCTACTTTTTCCAATAAGGCGATCGCTGGATCCATTTCTTCCCGGCCTCTTTCATCCATCGCAATATTGGTAATCTTTAACCAGCCCTTTGCGGTAATATGCTTACTAAAATCCTTTAAGAAAGGCGTCCATAGCTCCTCAAATATTGCTGTACCGGGTTTTGCAATCACATTGACCAGTTCATTTTTGCTCTCATCGAAATAATGTACCTCGTTGTTCCATGGTAAAAGCGAATAGCAATTGATCTGTTTGTTGACCCCTAGATCCATCATAAAGTTTACCCATCGATCAAAAACAGAATAATCATAAGCCCAGGAACCGTCTTTTGCTTTCTTCCAGGTGATCATATCCGCATAGGGATCATAGGTCTGTACGTTCCACGCATCCTTATTTAAAGTCGCTGTAATCACTTTTTGCCCAGCAGCTGCAAGCTGTTTCATGGTCGGCTTCAACGCTTCAAAATGTTCATCGCTCCACATCTTCACATTATTGACCCGAGCCACAGCAGAAGGATGCTGCCATTGGTCCAAATGATAAGTCCACTGCGACGATGGCGGCAGCACATGATTTTGAACATTGACGATAAGCTGTAATTGCTCTTTCACCTTGCCATTTTGCTGAACCGAAATTGTCGTTTTATATTGTCCAGCTGCAGCTTCCTTGGGAACCTTTACGGTAATCCATACAGGACGGACTTTCTTCGCTTCAAGTTCATAGCTTTTGAGATCATCCAACATATCTGCCGAAAGAGAAGCTTTAAAATCTTCTGGCTTACGATGGCCACAGCCACTTGCAAATTCATCAGTCATGACATAACGAACAAAACGCGCTTGTACCGCATCGCTGCCAATCACCTTGCCTGTTGTAGATTTTAATTCACTTGCTGATACAGCGACATGCGCTGTGGCAGCACTGGTCCATAACAATACTTGCGCCGATACTTGTTCACCTTTCCAGGCATCTACAGTCGCCGTACGTTGTGTTGTCAGATTTGGATTGACAGATTTGGGATAACGTTTGTCTATCGATACAAACGAAGCATGTAGGCCGGCTTTAACATTCGACCAGTTGGATAAAGTATCCTTTGTCGGATCGGCCATTTCAGTAAATGTTGTCCCTGTAGCAAAACGCTGCTGGGAAAATCCCGGATTACTGCCGCAAAATAGCATACAAGCCAGGGCAATAGAAGAATAAATTGTAGTTTTAGGCATAACAGTTATAATTAACAAAACTTTAGCGAAGCGATGATCTTCTTTCCAGCCCAGGAGCAGGGTGCTCGCAGAAAAAAGGCAAACAACTTCTGTTTGCCTTAAAAATAGTAAAATTTTATTTATCTATAACTAACTTTGTTCAAAAATTTCAGAAAGTGCTTTATACAGTTCAGGATGATGGGTCTTGAATTTCGCTGGGTCCTCAAAGAAATATTCAGACGCAACTGCAAAAAACTCGGCTGGATTGGTCATGCCATAGACATCAATATCAGATTTATTCGCCTTTATTTTGGCAATCTCTTCCCGTATCAGATTCATAAAAGGAATGACTGAAGCTTTATCCATCAGATGTGTTGGAATGCCATCCACAGTACCATCGGTTTTATCGATCAAGTGTACAAATTCATGTATCGCTGTATTCTGTCCATCTTTTGGGTTCCTAAAACCATACTCCAATGCCGATTTGGACAATATCATTTGTCCGTTCATGGCTCCCTCACCTACCATTCCCATTATATTTCGGTCAGCATGGCCTTCAAATTCATACGCTGTATTGAACTGGGAAGGATAAACCATAATATTGGTCAAATTGGGATAAGTCCATTTCTTAAAGGCAAATATTGGGATAATTGCACTGGCGGCAATCATCATATAATCTTTCAGCTCAACCGCTACGCCCACACCTTCAATTTTGACTGTATCCAAAAATTTTAAACAGCGGGTTTCAAATTCCATTTTATCCGCATCGGACAGATTGCGGTAATAGGCAACTTCTTTTTCCAGAATTTCCTTTCCTTCATCGCTTAATACACGTTTAATGGCTTTGCTGTTTTTGGCCGTACGATTTAACAGGTAATAAACAACATAAATGGTTACTGGTATAAGCAGTATAATAAATAGTTTTCCTAACATATTAGTTGATCTGTATCCATTTGGGATCCCGAGCCTGCAAATTACGCAAAAAGCCTTTAAAATGTGAGGTTCCGAATAAGATTAAAATCTTTTGCTGTGGGGCGTCAGCAACTAATGATGCCAGGTTTTCTTCCCTTTTTTTCATGACAAACTCTTTATCAAATTTGTTCTTTAAGGCTGCTTTGATCGGTTTACAGGAATAAGGTTCTTGGAGCGGTGTTTTGTAATCACAATCATCCAGTTTGATCGTACCATACAGGTATTCAAACTCGTCAAGCAATTTATTTTTGGGAATATCCGCATTCACCGCCGTTTCATAATTCACCAGGAAAAAGGAATAATCGGGCTGACTGATGATTCGTTGCCCCAGTTTACGGTACATGGGCGCCCGAAGAACCCGGGAGGTATCGCCCGGTATTTCAATACATTGCTGCAGCCCGAGCCGATTGCCTGTAAGTTTTCTAAATTTGCGGTCATACAGATCACGTTGTGCCGCACTATCCACCTGATAGGCGATACTTTCATAAAAAACAACATAGCCCGAACGTTGGAGGGAATCTACAGCGCGCTGAATTTGATCATAGTACACCCGCGTACCCAGATGCCGCATTGGAATATAAACGACTGATCGATCGCCATGGCGAAGCTCGAATTTTCGTGAGGCATCACGCAAGACACCTGTACCTTGAACCATCAATGACGTTTGGCAGCCCAAAAGAACAAACAACACAAAACAAAGGGAGATAATCTGTCTCAATCGCATACTATTCATTATAATATCTATTCTTTGCTAGCAAAGACAATACCATCTGACGTTAATTTGCCTGTATAAGGCAAAATTTGACTTCAGGTAATTACTTTTCAAGATACTTTTATATGAATAACATGAAATGATAACAATATATTATCTCCCTTGTTCTATAAATTTTATAAGCTTGTCAATCCTATTGTTGTTCCATTTGGAATTACAGCATTTTTTTTGATAACAACAATGCCGTCACAAATGGTATAGGTGGGGTGATTGGCGTTCAGCAAATGAGGTCCACCATTGATCCGGACATCGTTGCCGATACGACAATTTTTATCCAAAATAGCATTCTCAATATAACACCGTTCTCCAACACCGACCACAGGTATATTTTTACGCTTTGCTTCCTCCATATCGACGAGATCCTCGTAATAATCTGATCCCATCATATAAGTACCGCGCACAACAGATCCTGTACCAATCCGTGAACGAACGCCCACGACGGAACGGTCTATTTTATCAGCTTGGATAATACAGCCATCCGAAATGACCGAATTGATTAATGTTGTACCCGAAATCTTAGAAGGCGGCAACATCCTTGGACGGGTGAAAACCGTATTTTTATCAAACAGATTGAAGGCCGGAATATTATCGGTCAAACCAATGTTGGCTTCATAGAAAGACCCTATGGTACCGATGTCTGTCCAATAGCCCTCAAATTGATAGCTAAGCACCCGACTTGTATCAATGGCATCGGGAATAATTTCTTTACCAAAATCCATTCCGCGATTCTCTTCAAGCATACGTTTCAGGACGCCTTTTGAAAAAACATAAATACCCATAGAGGCCAGGAATTCTCTGCCCTCACCCTTTAAATGATCGCTCACTTCTGAACTCCAGTCTACCAGCTGCTCGCTATTCGGTTTCTCGATAAAAGAGGTGATATGATTCTTTTCATCCGATTTCAGTATACCAAAACCGGTGGCATCTTTGGCGTTTACTGGTATAGTCGCAATGGTCAGGTCGCCTTCGTTTTCGACGTGGAAGTCAACCAGTGCATCAAAATCCATTTGATATAGCTGATCCCCTGATAAAATCAGTACATAGTCATAATCAATACTCGCCAGCTTCCGAAACGATCGTCGCACGGCATCGGCCGTACCCTCGAACCATTTGTCGCCATCGTTGGTCTGTTCAGCAGCCAGAATATCGACAAAGCCCTTGCTAAAAATACTAAAGTTGTAGGTATTCTTAATGTGGGAGTTGAGCGACGAAGAATTGAATTGTGTCAACACAAAAATCTTGTTAAAACCCGAATTAAGACAATTCGAGATGGGAATGTCCACCAAGCGATATTTCCCGGCAATGGGAACTGCTGGCTTAGACCGTTGATCGGTCAATGGATACAGACGTGAGCCCCTTCCTCCGCCCAAGACGATAGCTACTACATTATGACGTGACATATCAAATTACATTAATTGGTTATATAGACTTATATACTTCGCTGCAGATTTATCCCAAGAAAAATCCAACTGCATCATTTTACGTTGATTCTCCTCAAACTGCTTTTTACTATCGTAAAAATTTATAGCCCGAACAATCGCTGCACTAATTTCAGTGATTGTCAGACTATCAAAACCTATACCGTAGCCATCATTTTTCAGATCGATTACCGTATCTTTTAATCCCCCCACCTGATGCACGATCGGCAATGTACCGTACTTCATAGCATAGAGCTGATTAAGTCCACAGGGCTCAACACGGGAAGGCATTAAAAGAAAATCCGCACTGGCATAAAGCCAATGGGCCAGATTTTCATCATAACCAAAGAACACATCAAAATTATCAATTCCATCATCGACGAGTGATTTCACACGTGACTGGATCGCTGGGTCTCCGGCACCCAGTATAAATATACTTAATCTATCGTGATATTTCTCCGTCAAATCCAAAATTATCTCCGGAAGTAAATCCGCTCCTTTTTCTGTTGCCAATCGGCCGATAAAAACAAGTAACGGTCGATCTGGATTGATTTTATACTGCTTCGCCAAAGCCTCCTTATTTTTCAACTTTCCGGAAAAAGCTTGTACAGCATCGTAGTTTTCTAGCAAGGTATAATCAATTTTAGGATCCCAGATTTCCCAGTCAATTCCATTGACAATACCGACAGATTTATTTCGCTCATCATAAAACAGCTGCTGCAAACCATTTGCTTCCACATAAAGCTCTTCCAGATAACCTTCGGAGACCGTTGTGTACGCATCGCAACATTTAATGAGGGCTGCAAGCGGATTAATTAAACCATCCCAGTCCAATAATCCCCATTTCCAACTATCGAAAGCGGGCAACAGAATAGCTTTGCTCCAATGTGTCCAGCCCTGATACTGCCCATTGTGGACGGTGCCCACCGTTTTAACGTCGGCAAGAAAGTTATAGTCATTGCTATACCTCATCAAAAAAGGCATCAAACCGACATGATGATCATGGCAATGCACGATATCAGGTACTATATTTTTATCCTTAAACCACGCCAACACAGCATGTTGAAAGGCGATAAACTGCTCGCCTTCATCCGGATAACAATATACCTCCTGCCGATCGAGTTTACCTGGAATCTTAATCAGGTAGAGCTCAAATCCAAGTACCTGATGATCTTCCTTATAAACACTGTAGCGCAGCAATTCAGATCCTTGATAAAAAGTACCTTCATGAACTAGGCTAAAAGCATGATCCCTAACAAAAGGACGATCATACCAAGGCATGACAACCGCCGCCTCCCATCCCAGTTTGGTTTGGTATTTGGGCAGCGCGCCCACGACATCCGCGAGACCACCTACTTTGGCCACGGGATAACATTCTACACTCAAGTGAAATACGTTCATTCTTCTTTTACAGCATGAGATTTAATAACAAGATTTTATACAGGGATACGCTCGCCTTGTTTAATGGGATTGACTTCCTTTACCGCTCTCTTCCTTTTCAAAATATATCCGCCAAGCGGAGGTAAATGAACTTGAGCAGACTGTACCTGGTTCATCCAATGCAGGTGTTCACTATGAATGAGCAGCTGATGTATTCCAGAACCGAAATAGGTCAAATCATCCGAATTCAACAGCACTTCCCATTCACCAGCGTAAGGTAAACCAATACGGAAATGTTCCCGAACAACAGGCGTTAAGTTAAGTACAACAACCGTATCATCCCAGGCGTCAAATCCCTTTCGCCAATAGACCACAACCGAATTTTCACGATCACCAGCATCTATCCATTCAAAGCCCGAAGCGTCAAAAGCCTTCTGGTAAAGACTTGGTTGGCTCCTATAAATCGTATTCAGGTCGGCTACAAATTGCTTCATACCCTGGTGTGGCGCAAATTCCAAAAGATGCCAATCAAGCGATTGGTTTACATTCCACTCCGAAGTCTGCCCAAATTCTCCGCCCATAAACAGCAATTTTGTTCCCGAAAAAGTATACATAAAGAGATACAATGCCCGCAGGTTGGCAAACTTTTGCCATTCATCGCCCGGCATCTTATAAATTAATGAATGCTTTCCGTAGACAACCTCATCATGTGACAGCGGTAGCATAAAATTTTCATGGAAAGCATATACTGTCGCAAAGGTCAGTCGATCATGATGATAGCTGCGATTAATCGGATCCTCTTTAAAATAATCCAATGTGTCATGCATCCAGCCCATCATCCATTTCATTCCAAACCCCAATCCACCAGCATAGGTTGGGCGACTGACACCCGGCCAGGAAGTCGATTCTTCCGCGATGGTCTGCACATGTGGGAAATGTCCGTAAACGGCCTCATTCAGTTCTTTTAAAAATTGTACCGCTTCAAGATTCTCATTTCCACCAAACTCATTGGCAATCCACTCGCCTGCGTTTCGACTATAATCCAAATAGAGCATAGAAGCAACCGCATCGACCCGAAGTCCATCGATATGAAAACGATCCAACCAATAAAATGCATTACTGATCAAAAAAGAACGCACTTCATTACGTCCGTAGTTGAAAATATAGGATTGCCAATCGGGATGAAACCCTTTACGGGGATCTTCATGCTCGTATAAGCTCGTACCGTCAAAACGATAAAGACCATGTGCGTCACCTGGAAAATGCGAAGGAACCCAATCCAACAATACACCTATCCCGGCGGCATGCAGCTCCTCAATCAGATACATGAGATCTTGTGCCGATCCGTAGCGTGAACTCGCAGCAAAATAGCCCGTTATCTGGTATCCCCAAGAAGGGTAATAGGGATGTTCCATCAGGGGCATAAATTCTACATGGGTAAAATTCATTTCCTTCACATAGGATACGAGCGCCACAGCGATTTCGCGGTAGTTGAGCAAAGTATCCGGACTTTCGGGATCCCGCGACCAAGATCCTAAATGCACTTCATAGACAGACCATGGTTGATCCAGCCTGTTTTTAACAGCCCTTTCCTGCATCCATTGCTTATCCTGCCACTCGAACCAGGTCGAATGAACAATGGAAGCAGTCTTTGGCGCGATCTCCCACTGAAAAGCAAAGGGGTCTCCTTTTTCAAGTTGTTCGCCAGTATAAGTCTCAATAACATACTTATACGCCTCCCCATTGCCAAGCCCCGGAATAAATCCCTCCCAGATTCCGCTACCATCCCAGCGCACATAGAGCGCGTGACGCGCTTTATCCCAAAAATTGAAGTTGCCGGTTACAAAGACCGATTTTGCATTTGGAGCCCAAACCGCAAAATAAACGCCTTTTTCACCATTGACTTCCAGCTCGTGTGAACCGAACTTTTCGTATAATTTGAAGTGCTTACCCGACTGGAATAAGGCGACATCAAATTCAGAAAATAGACTATGCGGAATTACTTCATTGGTCATGTTTTAACCTTCTATCAATATGTTATCAAATTCTCGTGCGACATTAATCCAATACCGCCCCTTATCATCTACTTGTACTTTTGTCTCAATACCATCAGTCTTCACCTTCTTAACCTGAAAAGGCAAGCCGATTAACTGTAATTTATATTCCTCATACCGCTCCGTAAAAAGCCCATCTTGCGTCTGTTTAATCGACAGGGATTCTTTGAGCCCCGATACGGTAAAGCATTTTTCAAGATAAATATCCTGCTCATAGGCAAAGGTGTCGCCATGATCCGAATACACATACGAACGGGTTACACCTTCAGCGAAGTAAACATTGAGCTGCAGCTCCTCAATTTTCTTTTCACCAGTATATTGCATCACTGGATATTCGGGGATAACAGATCCCCCACGAATGAAAATCGGCATCTCATCAATCGGCGTAGGAACAGTATGTTCTTTACCGCCCACGTAGGTTTCATTATTGAAATAATAAAACCAAGTACCTTCAGGCAGATAGACAATCTTGCTTTTTTGTCCCGGCTGCAATACTGGGGATACCAATATTTTATCCCCAAAACAGAATTCCTCCTCACGTTGCCAATTGGTCGGTATATGCTGTTCGACCATGGAAATCGGACGTAATATGGGAAAACCATACTTCGTTTGCTCCCAAAAACAGGTATAGATATACGGCAACAACTTATAACGGAGTTCGATAAATTTCCGATTGATCTTTTCCCAATCCTCCCCAAAACTCCAGGGCTCCCGGTCGCGGGTATCGCCAGCGGAATGCACACGCATAAAAGGCGAGAAAACGCCAAATTGCATCCATCGCGTAAATAACTCACCGTCGGGTTCACCCGTAAACCCACCAATATCCGTTCCACAAAAGGACATGCCCGAAGTCGACAAACGCTGTAACTGCAAGGTTCCCAACTTGAGATGTTCCCAACTCGCCAAATTATCGCCGGTCCAGACCGAAGAATAGCGTTGTGTTCCCGCATAAGCCGCTCGGGTGATGGTAAATGGCCGTTTATTTTTATACAATTTCTTTAAACCATCATAGGTTGCCCGGACCATCTGCATGCCGTAGATATTATGTGCCTTACGATGCGAACCCCGATGCCCGTCATATTGGTGACGTACATCGTCGGGGAATGTTCCGCGGCCAAATACGGCCGGTTCATTCATATCGTTCCAGAAGCCAGCCACGCCATCTTCCACAAGGCCCTGATATAAGGTGCCCCACCATTGACGAACCTCCGGATTGGTAAAATCAGGAAATTGACAACGTCCCGGCCACACAAATCCTTCCATAAAATAATCATCCCCGCGGCGACAGAAATACCTATTTTCCTTTCCTTCCCTGAACACCCAGTAGTTCTCATCAACCTTGATGCCCGGGTCGATCATCACCACCGTTTTAAAGCCATCATTGGCCAAATCGCTGATCATATTCTTAGGATTGGGAAAATACTGCTTGTTCCAGGTAAAACAGCGGTATCCTTCCATGTAATCGATATCAAGATAAATCGCATCACAGGGGATCTGTCGCTTCCGAAACTCCTCAGCAACCTTCCGGACATTCGCTTCGGGATAATAACTCCAGCGACACTGATGGTAACCAATTGCCCACAGCGGTGGCAGGTAATGTGTACCTGTCAGCGTATGATAGCGACGGATGACGTCGATAATATGTGGACCATGGATGTAGTAGTACTGCAGTTCCCCTCCTTCGGACCAAAAGCTTGTTTTTCCCGGATCTTCCGCGGCGAAATCAAAATACGTTTTAAAGGTATTGTCAAAGAATATACCGTAGGCTTCACCATCTTTTAAACCAATATAAAACGGAATAGTTTTATAAAGTGGATCCTGATCGTAAGCAAAAGCATAAGTGTCTGAATTCCAGTTTTTAAGTCTTTTACCTCTCAGGTTCAATTTAGTGGCCTTGTCCCCCAGTCCATAAAAAGCTTCATTTTCAAAGGCCACTTTTGTGCTATATACATAATAGCCTCCAAAATCAGGGTTTTCCTCCCAGTGCATCGGAGCCAAATCTGCATTGAACAGTTTACCCGAGCGATCAGAAAAAGAAATCAAAAAATCATTCTTATTGATCTTACAGGAAATAGTATTCGTATGCACCAGATAATGATCTGCCTCTTCCTTGCATTGATGTATACTGACGCGGTGATCTTTCTTGGCCAAGGCATACGAAAAATCCTCCAAAAAAGTCCCTTGTGGAGCCAGCCGTACTCGCACGATCTCATCCGTGACGATCTTAATTTCTACCTTGGCTTTGCCGTCAGAAAAATAATAAGACTTATCGTTTTGATTGTGGGCTACTATCGTTTCAAGGTATTTCTTTTCAATTTTCGGTAAATCCAATACCGGATTATTCACATGATGCATACTCTCCAAAGTACCATCATTTTCCTCCTCATGTAGTGTGGTTTGATTTAGGTTGTCGTCTTCAAGCATAATTGTAATATGTTAAAAAGTTTCTGAAGGCTTAATTCCTCTTTAAGATAGAAAATTAATCCTGCGCTGACAACAAAACACAAAAAAAAATCCCGCCTATTGGGATAGACGGGATTTTTTTCAATACCTGTGGATAAACTTCTACAGCTTACTTAACAAAATGCGCACGAAGCATCCAGGCCATCTTTTCATGCTTTTCCAATAGTCCAACCAAAAAGTCCTCCGTACCATTATCCGAAGTGCCTTCAACCACAGAAATGTCGGCACGAATTGACATCGCTATAGCTTCATGGTCAGCCAACAATTCTTTGTAATAGGACTGACTGTCGGTTTTTTCTGAAGTAGACTCCGTTAAACGAGTCAATTTCAAATATTTATCAAAGGTACCTACCGCATAATGCCCTAAAGTACGTACACGTTCTGCTACTTCATCGATCACTTCAGCTAGTTCATCGTATTGTGATTCCAAAAATAAGTGAGCAGCATGAAAATCCGCACCTTCCACATTCCAATGCGCGTTACGCGTCTTCATGTAGACAATGTGTTCATCTGCCAACAGCACATTTAGCAACTTTGCAACTTTTTTCAAGTCCGCATCTTTAATTCCAATTGAAGTTTTCATATTATAATCTTTTGTTAACTATATGTTTTAAATGCTTAGTTAAATTTACCCAAAAATGCGGTAAAAACCAAATAAAAGCCAGTCAAATTCACAACAATTACCTCACCCCACTATACCAAACCAGACTTACATTTCGTATTACTGCAAAGCGTTTGCTAGACTGAAAAATGAAAAGCGAAGGCTGCACCGACAGTGTTCTTTGTAGAAACAGATAAGACCTAGATTGTACCTTATGAACGAAACATTTTAAACAAAAATCGATCAAGCTATTATTTAAAGCACATAATGTTGTATTTTTGCAGACATCTTTATTTTGAGGGAAAGCTGCGGACAACATGGACAACAATACCTATTTTCACAAATTCAAACAGGATATTTCAGCGATTGAACTTCCAACACGATTTACCTTCCCATTTTGCTATGAACCGCACCCCCTTGCCGTAACCGCCGCAAAAGAACTTCAATATTACATCGAAACACAAGAGGACTGGACCCACAATTTTGGCCTGGACAGCGCCATGGAGGGCCTCGCTATTGGAAAAATGTTCGGTGTGCTGGTTGTCAGAAACCAACACAATGAGCTTGGCTACCTTGCCGCTGTTTCGGGAAAACTGGCCGGAAGCAACAAACACCGCTATTTTGTACCGCCAATATTCGATATGTTGGAAGAAAACAGTTTTTTTCTAAACGAAGAGGTGCATCTCAATGCACTGAACCGCAAAATAGAAAGGCTTGAAAATAGTGAAGAGCTAGCAGACACGCAGCGTAATCTTGACCGGTTAAAAAATGAATGGGATAAGTCGCTCGATGAGCTAAAATCGAAATTAAGAATCCAAAAGAAGGAACGAAAAGAAACCCGTACAAAACTGAAGGTCAGTTTATCCGATGCGGAATATGAATTATTGATGGAAGACATGCGGAGCCAGAGTTTAAAAGACAAACAACAGCTTCAGCGCTTTCAATATGACATGCATTTGGCTCTGGAAACAGAGAGTAACCATTTACAACAATTGCTATCTACGATTACCGCGCTAAAAGAGGAACGCAAAACACGCTCAGGCAATCTGCAAAAACAGCTTTTCGAACAATATAATTTTCGCAATGCAAAAGGGCAACGCAAGAATGTCGTCGACATATTCCATGAATTTGACACGATAACTCCGCCTGCGGGATCGGGGGAATGCGCTGCGCCAAAACTGCTGCAATATGCATATGAAAACCAGTTAACACCCCTAGCTTTGGCCGAATTTTGGTGGGGCTGCTCCCCTGCATCTGAAATACGCAGGCACAAAAACTACTATCCGGCATGCCGCAAAAAATGTGAACCGATTTTAGGGTATATGCTCCAAGGCTTGGTCGTAGATCCGAATCCCATGCAGCAGGAAACGACCTTGGATATCGCACTTCCTCAAATTTATGAGGATGAAGATATTATCATCATCAACAAACCAGCAGAATTTCTTTCTGTACCAGGAATATATGTCAAGGATTCGGTCTACAACCGTATTCTTCAACGTTATCCAAAAGCAGGCCCGATTATTATCCACCGCCTGGATATGTCGACATCCGGCCTATTGGTTGTTGCCAAAAACAAAGAAGCGCATAAATTTATTCAGGATCAATTTATTCAGCATACCATCAAAAAAACATACATTGCCTTACTTGATGGTATTATCGAAGCTCCATCCGGCTTGATCGACCTCCCTCTTCGCGTCGATCTGGATGATAGACCCCGACAAATGGTCTGCTACACCTATGGCAAGCCAGCGCAGACAAAATGGGAAAAAATTGCGATAGAGAATAATCAAACGAGGGTCAGGTTTTATCCCTTGACTGGCCGAACCCACCAGCTTCGCATGCATGCGGTGCACCCCAATGGGCTAAATACACCTATTGTTGGTGACGATCTCTATGGCAAAAAAGCTAATAGATTACACCTTCATGCCGCTTCAATTACCTTTATACACCCTCGTTTCAAAAAAGAAATGACCTTCGAAATCGAGCCAGATTTTTAATAGCGCTGACTATATCGTTACAAAAGTCAGTAAATAAAGTAGCGGAAAATCATCGCCAAGTCAAAATGTAATGTGAAAATTATTGACCCAAATCAATAATTTAACATAAACAACTCACAAACAAAGACTTACAAACAAATGTAATTCAACTACTTTCCTTTATTACATTACAATAAAATTTTAATTATTCTTAATTTTTTGTTTCCTTTGTTCACTGATTTTTTGATTTTAATACCTATAAAGTCAAAAATAAAGTAGAAACAGGAAAACAATTTTGAATTTTCAAGATTATAGCAATATAATGAGAGCTAAAATAGACGCAACAACCTTCATAACTAAACTCTTTCTTTCGATAACGCTCGTACTAACGGTGTCCATGGCTTTTGCCCAAAACAAGACCGTAACCGGTACAGTTAAAGATGCAAAGACCAAGAATCCTATACCCTATGCTACCGTAGCCGTCGTTGGCGCTCCGGCTTCTGCTGGAACCACGACGTCGACCAATGCAAATGGTGAATTTAAACTTGTCTTTCCAACATCGTATGTAAAAATCAGAGCAAGTTACATTGGGTATGACAGCAAAGACGCTTTTGTTACGAATGATGCAACGCAAACAAAAGAAATTCTGATGGATCAACAGGACAACATGCTGGAAGAAGTTGTTGTCAAGGCCACAAAGAAAAAATACAGCAACAAAGATAATCCTGCTGTCGCACTGATCCGAAAAGTCATCGAGAATAAGGAGAAAAATAGACTTTCAGGACAACAATATGCTGAATTTGACCAGTATGAGAAGATGTCTTTAGGACTGAGCAATCTTTCGGAGAAATTCGTCAATAAAAAAATATTCAAAAACTATCAATTTCTTTTTGAAACGGACGACTCCGCTAAAACAGCCAACAAATATGTTTTGCCTGCCTTTATTGAAGAAAAAATGTCCAAGGTATATTACCGTAAAGATCCAAGCAAAACCAAACAGTATATCCTTGGTGACCAACGGGCACAATTTGACCCTAGATTTATTGATAATGATGGTCTGACAGCCTACTTCAATAAACTGTACGAACAAGTTGATATTTACGACAACAACATTTCATTGGTTACCAATCAGTTTTTAAGTCCAATTGCTAATTCCGCTCCTACTTTTTATAAGTTTTTTATAACGGATACCATTAAGACTGTTCAACCCTGGTTGGTCGAATTAAGCTTCTTTCCACGCAACAAGGCCGACATGTTATTTAAAGGTCAACTGTATGTGACGCTAGACGGCAATTATGCAGTGCAGGGCGCCAATATGACTGTGGCCGATGATATCAATCTAAACTTTGTACGTGACCTTCAGATACAGCTTAAATTTGAGAAAGACAGCAAAAGTCGCTTCTACCTAAAAACAAGTACCCTGGGTATCGATTTTTCTTTAACGGAAAAAGGCATGGGGATCCGCGGAAGTCGTACAGTTGATTACAACAATTACAAAGTCGGCATTCAGCGTCCTGATAGTACCTATGATGGTCCATCTACGGTCATTGCCTATAATGTAGAAAATAAGAAAGCGATTAAAACATTGTTTGAAACACAACGTCCGCTTGTCCTTGCGCAAAACGAACTGAATATTTATCATAATATTGATACCTTACAAAAGATCCCTTCATTCCGTTCGTTCATGGATATCGCTGCCTTATTGCTGTCAGGATACAAACAGGCCGGCCCAGTTGAGATCGGTCCAGTCAATACATTCTATAGCTTTAATCCCGTAGAAGGTTTCCGTTTACGTGTCGGCGGACGTACAACAGAAGCGCTAAGCAAGCGTTTCTATGCTGAATCGTATGCGGCCTATGGTTTTAAAGATCAGAAATGGAAATACTTTTTCAGCGGTACCTACGCATTTAACAACAAATCGGTCTACTCCTTCCCAATGCACTACATCAGGGCCTCTTATAAAAAGGATACGAAGATTCCAGGACAAAAACTGGAATTTATTCAGGAAGACAACTTCTTGCTGTCTTTCAAACGCGGTGATAATGACCGTTACATCTATGAGACAAATTACGGCTTAGAGTATAAAAAAGAATTTTTAAACCACTTGGCTATTGGCGCGGCATTCAATATCAACAGACAAACACCTGCTGGAAGCCTTACCTACCAGATGGTAGATGCCAACAATGAAAGTAGACTGTTTAATGAATTGAACTCGACAGAAGTATCCGTAAATTTCAGATATGCTCCACATGAAGAGTTCTATCAAGGCAAGATTTACCGGACACCTATATTCAATCAATATCCGATCTTCACGTTCAATTATACTGCTGGAATCAAAGGATTGGCTAAAGGTGAATACAATTATCACAACTTTAATGTTGGTGCATTCAAACGCTTTTATTTTAGTCAATTTGGATTTGCTGACGTAACAGCTGAAGGCAACTATATTGCAGGTAAAGAGATCCCATTCCCTTTCTTGACAATCCATCGTGCCAATCAGACCTATGCTTATCAATTGAACTCGTATAACTTAATGAACTTCCTGGAGTTTGTTAGTGACCACAATGCCTCATTGAACGTGCAGTATTACATGAACGGTTTTCTGTTGAATAAAATTCCATTGATCAAAAAGCTTAAATTACGTGAAGTATTTAGCTTCAAAGGTGTATATGGCGGACTGCGCAAGGAAAACAATCCTGACGATCCTAACTATGGCTCAAAGGTATTCACTTGGCAGCACAATGCAGAAGGTGTACAGAGTTCTTATACCTTCGGTTCAGAACCTTATATGGAAGCCAGTATCGGTCTATCCAACATTTTTAAAATATTACGCGTGGACTACGTAAAACGTCTAAATTATCTTGATCACGTCGATGCACCAGCTTGGGGTATTCGTGCGCGGGTCAGATTTGACTTCTAATAGTTTCCATAAATTTATAGTATAATTTGAAGCCCTGTTCATATAAATGACGGGGCTTCTTTTTTTGCTCTAGGCTTCCGCAACATCGGCTCCCCCGCCAACAATTTCTGGACGAAATAGCGGGGAAAGCTTCATACCTGCTTCGTACCTTATTCGGAGATACAACAGATGTTGTACAGATGTTGATCAGATTCCGACCAGCCCCTGACCAAGAATTACCTGGTCAGGGGCTGGTCAATATTTATTGCAAGATTGTCGCCTTCCGAAGCTGGTACGAAGCAGGTACGAACACGATACGAGGAAAGCCCCACTGCATCAGGCCTGCAGACACAAAAACCGATGGCTTATGAACAAAAAAATCCCCCTTGCATAGTACAAGGAGGATAAAATTAGCATATGACGATGGTTAGTTTTTATGTTTAAATGCATCCACGCCACTTTGTAGGAATGCCTTGTACTCTTCTACATTGTAGTTGGCACCACTCTGGGGCACCAGTTTTTTGCCCGTCGGATCGACAATAACGTACAGCGGCTGCGAATTGCTATCGAATGTAGCCGCTTGAAAATCGCTGTTTTTCTTGCCGATGGTATTGATCTTTTTGCCACTATACTTTGAAACAAATTGTTCGTTTGCAGCCAGCTCGGTCTTATCGTCCACAAAAAGTTCAGCCATAACAAACTCTTCTTTTAATAATTTGGCCACAGCTTGGTCTGTCCAAACATTCGCTTCCATTTTACGACAATTGACACAATTCCAACCCGTAAAATCGATTAATACGGGCTTGTTTAATTCTTTAGCAGTAGCTAATGCCTGGTCGTAATCATAATAAGGATCAAATCCTTTTGGCGTGCCTCTTTCATGAAAAATTTCAGCATATTTTTTCACCTTCCCGTCTGAATGTGCAGCAGCACCAGCACTTACACCCGAAGAAAGATCAAAGTCTTGTGTTGCCGATGGTGGTAAAAAAGCAGAAATCGATTTTAAAGGTGCACCCCATAAACCGGGCACCATATAGACTACAAAAGAAAAAACAACAATTGCCAAGATCGTTCTAGGAACAGATAGGAATTTCAGCTCACTGTCATGGGAGAACTTTATCTTGCCGATCAAGTATAGACCCATCAAAGCAAAAATAGCAATCCATAGCGACAGGAACACCTCTCTATCCAACCAGTTCCAGTGGTAAGCTAAATCGACATTGGATAAAAATTTCAATGCTAAAGCGAGTTCCAAAAATCCCAAGACTACTTTCACACTATTCAGCCAACCACCGGATTTCGGTAAGGATTTAAGCATGGAAGGAAACATAGCGAACAAACCAAAAGGAATGGCCAGGGCAATGGAGAATCCCAACATCCCAATTGCTGGACCTAATTTTTCCCCTTTCGAAGCTGCCTCAACCAACAGCGTCCCAATAATCGGTCCTGTACAAGAAAATGAAACCAATGACAAGCTAAAGGCCATAAAGAACAAGCCGACTAAGCCACCTTTATCTGATTTGGCATCCATTTTATTGACAAAGGAGCTTGGTAAAGTAATTTCAAATGCACCAAAAAAAGAAGCCGCAAATCCAACCAACAACAAAAAGAAAATGAAGTTAAAGATGCCGTTAGTCGAAAGCGCATTGAGTGCATCAGATCCGAATGCAATCGTGATAATCATCCCCAAGGCTACATAAATCACAATAATAAATAATCCATACAACAGGGCTTTACTGATACCACTTGCACGACTTCCTGCCTGTTTGGTAAAATAACTCACCGTCAGGGGTAACATCGGAAAAATACAAGGCATCAATAATGCTGCAAAACCACCTATAAGGCCTGCAATAAAGATACTCCACAATGATTTCTTTTCTGCCCCAGCAGCTTTTTCACCTGTTGCTACTGCCGCTACTGTGGTCTTGTTCGAGTCGGCCTTTACGGTAGCGGTATCCGGAGATTCCTCAAAAGATAGTGAATCGGGACTTATCGTACCATCCGTAAACTCAAGCCCCTCCAACTTGTTTGTTGTTGTATCCGCTTGGGCAAACATGGCCACAGGCGCTATCAGCAACATGAGAAGGATAAATAATTTGAAATTGACTTTCATTTTGTGTTATTCTTAGGTATATATTGGTTTTTGAATAAATGAAACCCGAGGAGCTAGAGACTCCCCGAGTTAACTATAAACATATGAAACTAAATCTTTTTAGGCTCCAAATACTGGATTTGCCAATCTGCAAATAGGTTGAAAACCCGAAAAATCAACGTCTGTAGAAAGATATCCTTCTTTTACTGGTTCCTCTTTCACCAAATCAGTACTTAGGTATTTTTTGTTATCATCGCAAAGTAGCGTCACCACGACAGCTTCATCACCTAATTCCTGTTGTAATTTAATCGCTCCGATTACATTTGCTCCGGAAGAGATACCAACAGCCAATCCCAATTGACGTGACAGCTTTTGCGCCATGATAATGGAGTCGCCATCATTCGCACAAACGACAGTGTCGAGTTCATCTAAATCCACAATAGCAGGAATAAATTCATCAGATATTCCCTGAATACGGTGTGAACCTACTTTATGTCCTGTAGTCAAGGTTGGACTTTCTGCCGGTTCCAGTGGATGTACACGGACATTTGGGTTTACCTTTCTTAAGCTCCTCCCCACACCCATTACTGTACCACCAGTTCCCACACCAGCAACAAAAGCATCAGCTACTAAGCCCTGTTCTTCCAGTTGCTTTACAATCTCGTAACCTGTGGTTTTCTCATGCGCTTCGGCATTATATTGATTCTCAAATTGCCGTGGAAGAAAAACACCGCCTTTCGCAGCAAGCTCTTCACTTAAACGAATACTTCCTAAAAAACCACCTTCTTCTTTGCTTATCAACTGAATATCCGCTCCCATACTTCGAATAATATCGGTACGCTCCTTACTCAGCCAGTTAGGCATAATAATCTTTACTTGATGACCAAGCGCTTTGCCGATTGCTGAAAAAGCAATCCCTGTATTTCCACTTGTGGCTTCAATAACAACATCAGTCGGGCGAATCTGACAATTCATATACGCTTTATATAAAATATAAAGAGCCATCCTATCTTTAATGCTACCGGTCAGATTGTAGTTCTCACATTTCACGAAAATTCGTCCGGGTTTACCTTTGTAAGTATACTGTAGTTCCAACATTGGCGTATTTCCAACTAATCGCCAGAGATGTTTAAATCTCTTGTCCAATGCAGGTGACAAACACGCACTTAATAATTCTTGTTCAGCCATTTCTTATAAATGATTATTCTGTCGCAAAATTGACCATTGACAAGATAATATTCAATACATCATTATAATTTCAATAAAAATTAAATTAAAAGACATAAAAACCAATAAATAATTCAGAACAATAGCGTATTTTTACAGCCGTACCGAAAATATTCAGATTATGGAATTGGATGAAATCGATGTAAAATTATTGCGCCTCCTTCAGCAAGATGCCTCAATGAGTAACAAAGCGCTATCCTTTGAACTCAACAAATCTATTGCCGCTGTTCATGAACGTGTTAGAAAGCTAAAGCGGTTAGGCTACATCAAAAAAACGGTGGCAATTTTGGACCGCCACAAAGTAGGCATTGGGTTAATTTCATTTTCCCAGGTTTTTCTCAAGGCGCACACGTTTGAGGTGTTGAATGAATTCGAAAAAGAGGTGGCTAAATTTCCCGAGGTTATGGAATGCTACCAAATGGCAGGCTCTTACGACTTTATGTTACGTATAGCAACCAAAGATATGGATGCTTATCATATTTTTCTGCGGCATCGACTGGCTGTATTACCTCAAGTAAACACCGTACAGACCTACTTTGTATTATCGGAGACAAAAAGCGAGACGGCTTATCCCCTTTAATTTTTGTCTTAAAAACGAAGGAATATTGCTGTTATGTGCAATAGCCTTATTGCACATAACAGCAATGAAAAAATAATTAATCGAATAACAAGGTACCCGTCACATTCCAGCTACTGAAACTTGTTCCTTCAGGCGCTCCCTGTGGGATCTGTACCTGCATCGTATGGTCTCCGGCTTTTAAATCCCCCAGATCAATATAGATCGGTGGTGTTACTGTACCTGGACACCAATTGGAGCGACTCAGATCGGATGAAGACAACCCTGTAGCAAAATTGCCTGAAGCGGGGTTCGACAAACGATACGAACCGCAATCATTGCGCCAAGGGGTGTTTTTAAAGAGCAATGAATCGTTTAGGAAAATGCGGTTTTCTTTAGGCACAAACTCATCACCATTTCCCCAGCCTCCATGCCCTGTTGTAATGTAGCGTAATTGCACGTTTTTAGCATCCTGGTCCAAATGAAATGAAACAGTAAGACCTTTCTCCTTGTCAAACATAGATCCGTACTCCTGACCGCCCATTTCCATGACATTGGTCGTCGTAAATAAAGACATCGTCTTTTTCAGACTGCCTTTTGACTCGGCATCGAAGCCCGGATGTATCGTCAGCTCAACACTCACCTCATGTCCATTTTTATCATAGTTGCCAATGAAGGCACCCACATAGACCTCCTGCTCGCTCAACATACCTGCCAATTCGGTTACGTCCTGACGGTACAGCACTGAGTCTTGCCAAACCTTATCCTTTAACTGAAGATAGTTAAACTGCTTAACACCAAATGGTGTAAAGAAACGCATCAATTCAACAATAGGCTCAAAGGATGCTGTTTTTACAACCCCTTGATAGGCTTTACCATTGCCATTTTCATACTTAGGAAGGGTACCCATACCATTTTTCATGCCATCCAAAAAGCTCTGTGCCTTGTTCGTCGGGATGATAAAAACTGATCCAGTGCGATCATAGGCATCACCTTTCGATTGTTCGACCAACTGCACAAATACATTGTCGCTTGTCTTTATTTTTGGGATTTTCACCTTTTTTACCAAAACCGTCCCATTCGCAAAACGTAAAATAGAATCCGATTTTACATCATCTGCAAAACGTAAAATAGAATCCGATTTTACATCATCTGCAAAACGTATTCTTTCCTTCCGAAAAACAGGTATTTGGATAAAACGGTTCTTCCAGATGAGATCTTTGTAAGAAAGTTCGTCGTAAGGTTTTTCATTTCCTTTCAGCCTCAGTTGATCCGGTATAGTCTTTACCTTTTCTACTTTAGTGGCAAAAGTCCGTGTATTCCCATTGCGGATTACCTCGAGTACCAGACCAAGGTCCTGACCAAGTTCCGTGGGTGCACCTTTGACCCCTAATTTATCGGTATACCAAACTTCTATTTTATTGGAATTGATGCTCGTCTCCACTTTTTTACAGGGATAGCCCAATATTGTTTTAGTCTCGTTTGTGGCGTTAAATTTTTGCTTCGAAAGCGCGAGCGAATCTTTGGTTAGAATGATTGATCCGTCTTTGAGTTTAGCAATTTTAAGTAAAGCATTGCCTCCAGCACGCTCCACCACAACCCGTTCGTATGGCGGCGCCAACTGTCCATTCATTTCTTTTGCCGAACTAACAAAAGTCTCCTTTTCATTGGCATAGACTAGAATGGCATTTTGATTGGCAGCTGTATTCCCATTGAAACTTTGATTATATTGAATGACATAATTCGACAGCTTTTGCGCCTGCGAAGACAATGACAAACATAAAATAGACGTGAAAAGAATACTTTTCTTCATAGCATGTGTATTGGTTTAGATGCAAAAATAAGAAAGGCTTTAGGAATTCCTAAAGCCTTTCTTATTTTATGCTAAAACGTTTATTTGATCAACCAGATATCCAAGAGGTAAAATACTGCAAAAATCACCGAGGCATAACCATTGGTGGTCATAAAGTCGCGATTGACCCGACTTAAATTGGTCGATGAAAACAGGGTATGCTGGTAAATCAGCAACGCCCCATAAAAGACCACACCTAAATAATAAATCCAACCTACAGGCATCAAAAATGCTGGTATTAAAATAAATATAAAAGAAAGCACATGCAGACATTCCGAAACGCGCATAGCTCCTTTCGTTCCTAACCACACGGGTATAGAATTCAGCTGATTTGCCCGATCAAAGTCTTCGTCCTGCAAAGCGTAAATAATATCGAAGCCACTCACCCAAGTCAACACAGCGAAACCATAAAGTACCGGAACGGTCGCAAATTGTCCTGTAATAACCATATATGCGCCTATTGGAGCCAATCCCAGCCCTGCACCCAATACAAGATGGCATAAGGGCGTTATGCGCTTTGTATAGGAGTAAAAAAGCACAACAAAAAGTGCAATGGGCGACAACATAAAGCAAAGAGAATTGATAAAATACGTCGCTGCAATAAAAATCAGGCAATTTACCAGCGTAAAAACCAATGCATTTTTAGCGGAAATTTTTCCAGCAGGAATATCACGCATGGCCGTTCTTGGATTAATGGCATCAATATCTCTATCCAGATAACGATTGAATGCCATGGCAGCATTACGGGCCGTCACCATACAAACGAGCATCAAAACCAATAATTTCCACGAAAAGGCATAGTCTGTTGTGTGCAATGCCAAAAAGAAGCCAATAAAGGCAAATGGCAATGCAAATACACTATGAGCAAATAAAACTAAGGACAAGTATTTTTTCATCTGAACTTAAAATGTAGCTAAAACTGTTCGTTTCCGTCGAGTTCAGGTCGAACAAATCGGCCATTAACTTCATCGATAGCTTCTAAAATAGGCTCATGCCCCATTTTCTTCTCCGCAGACGTTAGGAAAATCGGCGGCACCTCCTCAAACCATTGGAGCAATGATTTTTTAAATTTCGCAATATTCGCATCGGATTTAACAGTCGATTGCTTATCGGCCTTGGTGAAAACCAACATAAATGGCAAACCGCATTCGCCCAACCAATAGCAAAAATCAAGGTCAATCTTTTGTGGTTCATGACGGCTATCCACCAACACAAAAACACATTGCAAATTGTCCCGATGGGTAAGATATCTCCGGATGAATTTTTCCCATTCATTACGACTTGTTTTAGAGGCCTTAGCAAAACCATAACCTGGCAAATCCACCAAATACCAAGTATCGTCGATGATAAAATGATTGATCAACTGCGTCTTACCAGGTTTTTGGGAGGTTTTGGCAAGTCCTTTCTTGTTGGTCATTGCATTGATCAACGATGATTTACCGACATTTGAACGTCCGATAAACGCATATTCCGGCAAATTGGGTGCAGGTAATTTGTCAACTCTCGTGTTACTGCACACGAATTCGGCTTTTTTCACTTCCATGGAACAAAGGTACGTTAAATGAATCCCTTTGACAAGATTTGTACCGCTTCTATTCCATAAAAAAGCTTGACTTCCGATTTTATGGGCAGGATAATAAAATGTCCCTAATTATTTTTAACTTTCACTACAAACGAATAGTCAAACGAATAAGCGTATTCCGAAGTGGCGTTATGCATAAAATTTTTCAGGGATGCTGTAACAATTCAGCTGTACAAGATACTAACTACAAAAATAAACGTCAGTCTTTGGAAAAAAAGCAATGTTCTTAAAAACCCAAAGAACGAATAAATTAAACCTTAAAATAGATGTTACTCGAAATCAATCATGTCACCAAAGATTACGCCAATCACCGAGCATTGGACGATGTATCCATTCAAATCCCAAAGGGTAAGATTTTTGGGCTATTGGGGCCAAACGGGGCGGGAAAAACATCCCTGATCCGTATTATTAACCAAATTACCGCCCCCGATTCCGGCGAAATTCTGTTTAGTGGCGAACCCTTGGGCCCACAGCATATTGCACAAATCGGTTATTTACCCGAAGAGCGGGGTTTGTACAAAAAAATGAAAATCGGTGATCAAATGTTGTATTTGGCACAGCTTAAGGGGCTTTCCAAGCGAGAAGCCTTAACACGCATCCGAGATTGGTGCCAACGCCTGGACATCACATCCTGGTTAGACAAAAAAATAGAAGATCTCAGTAAAGGGATGCAGCAAAAAGTACAATTTGTCGCTACAGTCATCCACCAACCACAATTGATTATCTTAGATGAGCCCTTTTCGGGATTTGATCCCGTAAATGCCAATATCATAAAAGAACAGATTCTCCGCTTAAATCAAGAGGGTGCGACCATTATATTTTCCACACACCGCATGGAGACTGTGGAAGAGCTTTGCGATAATATTGCCCTCATCAACCGATCAAAAAAAATACTGGATGGTTCTGTACAAGCGATTAAAAAAGAATACCGAAATCAAACCTATCGATTGGAATACACAGCAAGCGAAGATAATTTTCTTCTGTTCGACGACGCCTTATTTGAGGTCGTCACATCAACAAAGCATGAAAAAACATACATCACTACAATTCAGCTAAATAACAATAGCCATATCAATGATGTATTAATGCGTTTCATACCCCAAATACAGCTCAATCAACTCATTGAAATCGTTCCCTCCATGGCGGATATTTTCATCCAAAAAGTCACACAAGTCTCACCTACAGCTAACGATCATGCATAAAATATTACTTATCATCCAACGGGAATACCTATCACGTGTCAAGAAAAAATCTTTTATTGTCATGACTTTTGCCGTACCCCTGTTCTTTTTCGCACTGTATGCAGGCATGTTTTATCTGACAAAAAAGAGCTTCAAAGATTCGCACACCGAAGTCTTTATTTTAGATGAGCAAGGCGACTTTGCCAGCAAACTCCAAAGCAATAAAAATGTAAGTTATACCATATCCAAATTGGACCTCCAGGCCCAAAAAGCGCAGCTTACCCAAAGCGAAGGAAAACAGTCGATCCTTTATATTCCAAAAGATATTTTAACAAGCGAAAGAGCCGAACTGATTACCGGCGGCAAGACAAGTTTTGTCACACAGGAGATCATTAGCGGCCAGTTGGAAGAAATCATCCGTGAAAAGGAATATAAAGCCAAGGGAATCGACCTGCAGATTATCCAGTCCATTAAACCCAAAGTCACCATCGATGCAAAAGAAATAACAGCAGACGGTGAAGAAAAGAACAGCAATACAGCCATTGCAATGGGTCTTGGTGTCGCTTTGGCTATCTTAGTATACCTATCGCTGTTTCTCTATGGTGCCCAGGTAATGCGTGGTATTATCGAAGAAAAGAGCAACCGTATCATCGAAGTCATTATTTCCTCGGTCAAACCTTTTCAGCTCATGATGGGTAAAATTGTTGGGATCGGTATGGTTGGACTGACGCAATTTGTCATGTGGCTCGTGCTTACAGGAGGCTTATTTATCACAGCAACGCTCCTATTTGTCAATCCTCAGGATATGCAGGAGGTTGCGGCAAGCCAACCTGGAGCGGGTAATATGAGTACCGTATCAAAAGCAATGGCCCAGAATGATTCTGCTTCTATCCTTACTTCGATCCAAAGCTTTAACTTCACGGAAGTCATCATTTTCTTCTTTCTGTTTTTTATTGCGGGTTACCTCTTATATAGCGCTATTTTCGCTGCTGCTGGTTCAGCTGTCGACAATGAAACAGAGGCCAATCAGTTTTCAATGCCCATTACCATGCCTTTGCTATTGACCTACATTCTTTCTTTTGGCGTCATTATCAATGATCCCAATGGACCGATTGCAACATGGTTAAGCTTTATTCCATTCACCTCTCCCATCGCTATGCTCGTTCGCATACCTTTTGGTGTACCCCTGTGGCAGATTCTGACCTCACTGACCTTGCTCATACTGACCTTCTTATTTGTGACCTGGGTTGCTGCCCGCATCTATCGTGTCGGTATTTTGATCTATGGTAAAAAAGCAAGTCTCAAAGAAATCATCAAATGGTTCAATTACAAAAGCTAGCCGTATTCTGAACCAGCTGTGCATAACTACAGCAACATAAAAAGGGCCAAATTGCTTGCAATTTGGCCCTTTTCTTTTATATAAAAGCATCCCGATTAGGCTACGATCATAAATAGTACGATCGGCACATAAAAACAGCTCAATTAATATCTTATATTCAATTTTTTAAAGACAAAATGCCACAACCATATCGGTCCCACAAGTAAAAACTGTAGAAACTGCTGTCCTGTGATTTTCGTCTTTTCCTTTCCCTTACCGATAAAAAGCGCCACAATAGCTAGCAATGCGATCCCCAAACACACCCAGATGACAGCCGGGCCACCATTCTTTTGTGCGTATTCCAGTTGCACAATAAAGAAACTCATGCCCCCGATAGAGAATAATATCGCATAAGACAACGTTGCGGACAGCTTTAAATAATAATAAATGACAACAGCGATGAAGAAAGACCCCCAATTCAAAAAAGTATGCCAATTGAGTTTGACCAAGAACTCGAACTGTGGAAATGGGATCATCCAGATGCAGCCCATGATACCAAAAAACAATAATGGTAAAAAGATGGCTTGAATCAGACGATTGGTCGGATCCTGAAAATTAGCATCCAGCTCCGCAAAATACTTATCTACGGGACGTAAAGGTTCGACTTCTTGAACTTTCTTCTTTTGTTTCATTCGGCAAATTTAACAAATATTGGGCATGCCTTAGGCCTTAAAGATGATAATATTCCTTATTTTTTGGTCTGCTGCACGTCATTATACGCTTTCAGGAGACACAAACTCGCTTACTCCTATTCTATTCCGTAATATTGCAGCATGAACTCTTACAAACATATCTTATTTGATCTGGACGGAACCCTGACCGACCCCGCGGAAGGAATTACGAAATGTATTGCCTATGCCTTGGAATCAAAAGGCATCCATACAGCAGATCTGAATAGCCTCAAACCCTTGATCGGCCCGCCCCTTAAAGATTCTTTCATACACGCCTTTGGATTTGAGGAAAGCGAAGCAATTGCCTGTGTAGAAAAATATCGGGAACGCTTTTCAACCATAGGGCTGTATGAGAATATCCTGTTTGATCGCATACCTGAACTTTTAGCATTGCTGAAAACAAAAGGGTACAGCATCTACCTTGCGACCTCCAAACCCGAAATTTTCGCCCACAAAATATTACAGCACTTTGCAATAAATACCTATTTTGATTTTGCGGGCGGAAGCGCTTTGGACGATTCCAGACCGACCAAAACCAGTGTCATCCAATATGTCATGGAACAGGCCATGCTAACAAGTCCACAAGACTGCCTCATGATCGGAGATCGCAAACATGATCTGATTGGTGCACGAGAAACAGGCATGGATGCTGTTGGTGTATTGTATGGCTATGGTAGCCAAGCCGAACTCGAACAGGAAGATCCGACCTATCTATTGGCTACAGTGACAGATCTGATGGAATTTTTCCAATAATTACCGATAATAAAAAGGGTATCCAAAAGATCCGACCTATTTATTGGCTACAATTTGCTTCAATTTAAGTCAAATCAAATTTAACTCAAGTCAAGCCGAGCAACTCAAGTCAAGCCAAGTAACTCAAGTCAAACCGATTCAATTCAAATCAAGTAATTTGAGTCGATTCAATTTAAGTCATTTGAGTCGATTCAATTTAAGTCCACCCCTTGAAGAATGGAATGGCTGAAATGATCAAGTTGGGGAAACGTGTAGCATTGCATAAAAAAAGCTCCAAACATTTCGTTTGGAGCTTTTTTATGCTGGATCCTTAGGATCTATTTTGCGTAAGACACTGATCTTGTCTCACGAATTACAGTTACTTTAATTTGCCCTGGATAAGTCATTTCCGTTTGAATACGGTTAGAGATATCAGCAGCTAGTATTTCCGACTGTGCATCAGACACCTTCTCACTCTCAACGATGACACGTAGCTCACGGCCAGCTTGTATCGCGAAGGTTTTCTCAACCCCAGGATACGATAAAGCCAAATCTTCCAACTCTTTTAGGCGCTTGATATAACTTTCCACAACCTCACGACGTGCGCCTGGGCGTGCACCAGAGATCGCGTCACAAGCCTGAACAACCGGAGATATTAAGGCAGTCATTTCGATCTCATCATGGTGAGCACCAATTGCATTACATACATCAGGGTGTTCCTTGTATTTCTCGGCAAGTTGCATACCTAAAATAGCGTGTGGCAACTCCGGATTATCATCAGGCACTTTACCTATATCGTGTAGTAATCCAGCACGTTTCGCATGTTTAACATTCAGACCTAGTTCTGCCGCCATTGTTGCTGCAAAATTAGCTACCTCACGCGAGTGTTGTAAAAGATTCTGTCCGTAAGACGAGCGGTAACGCATGCGCCCTACCATACGAATCAATTCAGGGTGCAAACCATGGATTCCCAAATCGATCGCGGTACGTTCACCAATTTCAACGATTTCATCCTCTATTTGCGTCCGCGTCTTAGCAACAACCTCTTCAATACGAGCCGGGTGAATACGACCATCTGTTACCAAACGGTGTAAAGCCAAACGCGCTATTTCGCGACGAACGGGATCGAAACCAGATAGGATAATTGCTTCGGGTGTATCGTCTACAATGATTTCTACGCCTGTTGCAGCTTCCAATGCACGAATATTACGACCTTCACGACCAATAATACGACCTTTGATTTCATCATTTTCGATATTGAAAATTGAAACGGTATTTTCGATTGCAGATTCCGTAGCAGTGCGTTGGATGGTCTGAATAACAACCTTTTTCGCCTCTTTAGTCGCCGTCAATTTGGCCTCATCCACAATATCTTTGATTTGAATCATCGCTTGTGAGCGGGCTTCTTCGCGCAACGAGTCCACCAATTGATTTTTTGCTTCGTCAGCAGTTACGCCAGCGATACTTTCCAATTGCTTAATCTGTTGTAATTTGAGCGTTTCTACTTCTTCAGATTTTTTTTCATTCAGTTCAACCAATTTATCCAATTGCTTTTTCTTGGTATCCAACTCTTGCTTATCGCGATTGATGTTTTCCAGCTTTTGGTTAATTGACTGTTCTTTTTGTCTTAACGTATTTTCCTTTTGGTTGATGGTATTGTTACGTTGATTGACTTCCTTTTCGTGTTCAGATTTTAATTGAAGGAACTTTTCTTTGGCCTCTAACAGGCGTTTCTTTTTAATGTGTTCCCCTTCCTGCTCTGCATCTTTCAGTATGCTATTTACCTTATCCTTGGCTTCCTGCTCTTGTTTTTTAAATAACAGAACCAATAGATAACGACCTATAACAACACCAACAATCAGAGAAATTATGCTATAAATTGCGATGTCCATGTATGTATAATTGTATTATTTATGTTTGTTTTTATTAATTATGTTCAAATTCCAGTAAAATCATCAATCAGCCTGTTCCCTTACCTTTGGTATGCGCCAACTCAGTAGCGAGCCCGATAAGTGCATCAGGACTTCATGACAAAAAAAAACCGCAATTAAATTTAAACAGGTCTCATGTATTATTAAACTTCGTGATTACATAATTAGGCTTAGATTATGACCCAGATGGCTTTCGCAAAATGGCCTATATCTTTTTGCGCCTGTAATATTGAAGCGTTAAGTTTAAAATAGTGACAACCCGAATTTAATTGCGGCAAATTCGTCGTTTAAGCTCTAAATATAAAGAACGTAAATTTATTTTTTAAAGAAATCCGTCAACAACTGATCAAGTTCCTGTACTGAATTTTCCAAACCCACTTCGTGGTTTTGAGACTGCCGCTCTGCATTAAGCATACGCGTCGCAAATTGCAATACACACATGGATAACAAATCCTGCTTATCTCTCACAGTATAGTTTTCCTGCAATTCCTTTACTTTTTCATTTATCAATTTCGCAGCGTGTCGAATTACTTCTTCTTCCGCGCTTTCCACCCGAAGGGGATAAACACGATCTGCGATATTTATTTTTATGGAAATCTCTCCCATTTCTTTGAGCTTTTTAACGTTGTATTAGTTTGAATCCGATAACACTTCTCCCAACTATTTCAACAAACTAATACACTTGTCTATTTCCCGCACAAAATCGTTAATTTTTTGTTTTGTGTCAAGTATTTTTTCATTAATTGCTTCCTTATCCGTTTCAGAATCTAACGTACGGGCAACTGCCAACGCTTTGACCCTCTCTTCCAATTGCTTGCTCTTATCGTTGCTCGCATCGAAAGCCACTTTTAAGGATTGTACCTCTAATTTAAGCAAATCATTTTCTTCTTGCAAGACTTCGCACAATTGAATTAAATTTTTCGTTTTCTCAACGATCAGATTCATTTGTGAAGACAATGTTGCCATAATAAAAATTGAATATTACCAATTAATGTTGTATCTCTAATTAACCACGCACTTCCGCGCCTAGTTCCTTCTCAAAATTAACAATTAATTTTTGAACTATCGCATCAATTTGCTTATCAGTAAGTGTTTTTTCTTCATCCTGCAAGATAAAGCTCAGAGCATAAGACTTTTTCCCTTCCGGAATTTTATCACCTTTATACACGTCAAACACATTTACCTCCTTTAAAAGCTTGCGTTCGGTCTTCTGAGCGACAAATTGTAGCTTATCGAAGCTTACATTTTCGTCGATCAAGAGCGATAAATCTCTGCGTACAGCCGGGAATTTGGAAACTTCTTTATACTGAATGCTATTCTTACGAATGATTTTCATCAAAACATCCCAGTCAAAATCAGCAAAGAAAACCTGACCTTCAACATCTGCTTTTTTCAAATCCGCGTTTGCAATTGCACCAAATGAAACCAAACATTTCTGCCCTTTCATATAGTTCAAACCATAGGCAAAATGTGAACTTGTAGCATCTTGTATCTGAATTCCTTCAATTTTCAGCCTTTTGATAACAGTATCTACGGCTGCTTTTAGGTTATAGAAATTAACCGCATCTTTTTTGCTATTCCATTGCTCAGCTTCATTTTTACCCGCCATGGCAAAGACAAGGTGTTGCGTTTCTTTATAGCCTTCACCATCCAGCGCATAAGTCTTACCGAATTCAAAGAATTTCAGATCGAAGTTTCTTCGTTTTTGGTTATATTCAATCGCACTCAAAACAGAAAACACCATATTTTGACGCATCGTATCCAAATCCGAACTCAATGGATTATACAATTTAACCGCCGTTTCGCTATCATCCGCATAGTCCAGCTTTGTAAGCGAGTTGGACAGAATCTCACGAAATCCATTTGCGATCAATAGATCTGCCAATTGATTTAAGACAACTTCCTTATCTGGCTTTTCAACCGTATTTAAAGATGCCTTAATTTGTGACTTCAACTCAATGTTGTTATAACCGTAAATACGCAACACCTCCTCCACAACGTCTACCTCACGTGTGACATCGACGCGATATGCCGGCACCAATACATCAAGGCCTGTTTCAGTTTCTGAAGTGACTTCAATGCCAAGAGCGACAATAATGGATTTAATTTCTTCATTTGGAATCGCCTGACCGATCAAACGAACCACATTCGCATAGCTTACGTGAAATGAAAACGGTTTAATCACGACAGGATACTCATCCTTTAGGGTAGATGAAATCGTTCCACCTGCAATTTCTTGGATCAATAAAGCAGCGCGCTTCAATGCTTCAACCGTAATATTAGGATCGGTACCTCGTTCGAAACGGAAAGAAGCATCTGTTTTTAAACCATGTCGTTTGGAAGTCTTCCGTACAGAAACAGCATTGAAATAAGCCGACTCCAAAAATACGTTGGTCGTTTCGGCTGATACACCAGAATGTGCTCCACCAAAAACCCCTGCAATACACATCGGTTTTTCAGCATCGGCAATCACCAAGTCCTCTGCAGACAAGGTACGCTCCACACCATCTAGGGTAACAAATTTCTCGCCCTCAGTCGCAAGACGAACAAGGACTTTATTTCCCGCAATTTTATCAGCATCAAAAGCATGCAATGGCTGACCTAAATCGTGTAATATATAATTTGTGACGTCGACAATATTATTGATCGGACGAACACCGATAACATTTAATTTCTCTTTTAACCAATCTGGAGATTCACCAACACGAACACCAGTAATATTGATACCACTATAACGTGGGCTCGCCTGTGCGTCCGCAACGACCACTGTCGTTCCCTCAGCCTCAGCAGCCTTGAATGCAGAAACATCTGCTTTTAACAATTGTGTACGAAAATGTGCCGCAATATCTCTTGCAACGCCTAAATGCGAAGCTGCATCTGCACGATTGGGCGTCAAACCAATTTCATAACGGTAATCATCCTGAATATTGAAATGATCTTTCACTAAGGTCCCCACGGCAACATCAGCTGGTAATTCAACGATACCGGCATGGGATGTACCTAAACCGACTTCATCTTCTCCACACAACATACCTTCGGAAACTTCACCACGAATTTTAGATTTGGTAATTTTAAAAGGCTCTCCTGTAAGCGGATGGCATGTAGTACCCACTGTAGCAACAATGACTTTCAATCCTGTCCGACAGTTCGGTGCGCCACATACAATGTGCAATAACTCCGGTCCACCGACATCAACGGTGGTTACTCTTAATTTATCGGCATTAGGATGCTGTTCACAAGTTTTCACTTCACCAACAACCAAACCATCCAATCCACCTGGGATACTCTGCACGACGTCCAAAGCTTCTACTTCCAATCCTGTATTTGTCAAGATAAGCGATAGTTCCTCCGGTGTCGAATCTATATTAACGTGTTGTTTTAACCAATTATATGAAATATTCATCTCGAATTTGATTTGATGCACAAACTTAGATAAATTTGAGTTTATATCCAACGTCAATTTACCCTTCATCAACAGTTGGTCTGAATTTAATGCGGTAGGTAGGCTCCTCAAAAGACTTCATTAGGCTAGGCAGCAAGCGATTTTATTTTTTTGAAAGTTGATACGATAGAACCAAGGCAGCTATTTGGACCTTAGATTCATACCGAAGGAAGAGATCGTATGAAGGAGTTCATAAATCCCTTCCCAAGGATAATCATATTTATTCATAGGTGATGAATGCTGCGAATGTAGGGGCTTTCCCCGAACGAAACGAATGCAATTATTAATTATAACTTTTATTTACATGAATTAACACAACTTTACACTTATTTACACAAAACAGCAATTTTGGCCTTTTCCAGTAAACGCAACCTGAGCCTATTTTTTAATGAAAATTCAAGCATTTCCATAAAAATAATATGTAACTTTGTGCTTTAATTTGAAGAACGTTCAAAACAAACATTTATAATGATTCATTTCTTTGAGAACCCATCGAACACTGTATATGGTGTTCAAAGCGTAAACTCTTTATCACAAGAAGACATTACTAAACTCAACTGGCTATTCGGCAACGCCAAAAAACTAGACGACCAAAACCTTAACCATTACTTTGTAGGACCCCGCGCCGCGATGGTTACTCCCTGGAGTACCAATGCAGTAGAAATCACGCAAAATATGGGAATTGCAGGAATTGTTCGTATAGAAGAATTTCAACCGGTACCAGCGGATTTCAATGACTTCGATCCAATGATTTCACAAAAGTTCAGTATGTTGACACAGGACATGTATACCGTCAACATTACACCTGAACCGATATTGGAAATTGAAGACATCGAGGCCTACAACAAATCTGAGGGCCTAGCGCTAAATCCAGAAGAAGTAGATTACCTCAATAACCTTTCGACCAAATTGGGTCGTCTGCTTACAGACTCGGAAGTATTCGCTTTTTCGCAAGCGAATTCTGAACACTGTAGACACAAGATTTTCAATGGTACCTTTATCATTGATGGCGAAGAGCAACCCACTTCCCTCTTTAAATTAATTAAAAAGACTTCTGAAACCAATCCGAACGAGATTGTTTCTGCTTATAAAGATAACGTTGCCTTTGTCAAAGGTCCACGTGTCACACAATTTGCACCTAAATCGGCCGACAAACCTGACTTTTACGAAGAGAAAGCATTTGATTCGGTTTTATCCGTAAAAGCTGAAACACACAATTTCCCGACTACTGTAGAACCATTTTCGGGTGCTGCAACTGGGTCAGGTGGTGAAATCCGCGACCGTATGGCCGGTGGCCAAGGAGCGATTCCATTGGCGGGTACTGCCGTATACATGACTGCTTATTCGCGATTGGAACAAAATAAATTGGACCTTCAGGCAGGAACAGTTACTGAACCGGCAAAGGAACTCAACAAAACGCGGCCATGGGAAAATGCGATGCAAGAGCGTCAATGGTTGTACCAGACCCCGGTTGACATCCTGATTAAAGCTTCCAATGGTGCTTCTGACTTCGGTAATAAGTTTGGTCAGCCCTTAATTACAGGTTCTGTATTGACCTTCGAACATGAAGAGGATGGCCGTAAACTTGGTTACGACAAAGTCATTATGCAAGCGGGTGGTGTTGGTTATGGAAAACTGGATCAAGCGAAAAAACATACGCCGAAAACTGGCGATAAAGTTGTTATCCTAGGTGGAGAAAATTACCGAATCGGCATGGGTGGCGCTGCTGTATCTTCTGCAGATACAGGGGCATTTGGTTCTGGAATTGAGCTTAATGCCATTCAACGTTCCAATCCCGAAATGCAAAAACGTGCAGCGAATGCTGTTCGTGGCTTAGTAGAGTCTGATCATAACCCTATTGTCTCTATCCACGATCATGGTGCAGGTGGCCACTTAAACTGTTTATCTGAACTTGTTGAAGAGACCGGCGGCTTGATTGACCTGGATGCACTTCCTGTAGGCGATCCTACACTATCCGCAAAAGAAATTATCGGTAATGAATCGCAAGAACGTATGGGACTTGTCATCGCCGAAGATGATATTGATACCTTAAAACGTGTTGCCGATCGCGAACGTGCACCAATGTACACCGTAGGTGATGTCACTGGCGACCACCGCTTTACTTTCGAATCAAAAAGTACGGGTGAAAAACCAATGGATTATGCCCTTGAAGATTTCTTTGGCTCATCGCCAAAAACTTTCATGCGCGATAAAACCGTAGTTCGCAACTACGCTGATCTTGCTTATGATGCAGCTAATATTCCAAGCTACTTAAACCAAGTATTACAACTGGAAGCGGTTGCTTCCAAAGATTGGTTAACCAATAAAGTAGACCGTTGTGTTGGTGGCCGTGTTGCCAAACAACAATGTGCGGGTCCATTGCAATTGCCGTTGAATAACGTCGGTGTCATGGCATTGGATTATAAAGGTAAAGAAGGTATTGCGACAACAATAGGTCACTCCCCTGTGGCTGCCTTAGTGGATCCGGCTGCGGCAAGCAGAACGGCTATTGCGGAATCGCTTTCCAACATCGTATTTGCCCCAATCAAAAATGGTCTTGCAGGAATCTCCCTATCGGCCAACTGGATGTGGGCAGCCAATAATGAGGGTGAAGATGCCCGCTTATACCAAGCTGTTAAAGCATGCTCGGATTTTGCCATTGCATTGGGAATCAATATCCCCACGGGAAAAGATTCTTTGTCGATGAAGCAAAAATATCCAAACGGCGAAAACGTCATTGCCCCTGGCACATTGATCATTTCTGCCGCAGGAAACTGTACTGATATCACCAAAGTGGTTGAACCTGTGCTAAACAAAACAGCCGGATCGATCTATTACATCAACTTATCAAAAGATCAGTTCAAATTAGGCGGTTCGTCATTTGCACAAATCATCAATAAATTAGGTACTGAAGTACCGACCATTCAAGATGCTGCTTACTTTAAAACAGCATTCAATACCGTACAGCAATTAATTCAAGAAGGACAGATCGAAGCTGGTCACGACGTCGGATCGGGTGGCTTGATTACCACCTTATTGGAAATGACCTTTGCCGATGTTAATCTTGGTGCCAATTATGACCTTTCGGCATTACATGAATCGGATAGCGTAAAAGCCTTCTTTAATGAGAATATCGCACTTGTCCTTCAAGCAAAAGACGACGCTGCTTTCGAAGCAATCGTGAAAGATGCCGGTGTAAACGCGGTTAAAATTGGTCAGGTGATCGAAGGTAATACAGTGACGATTAAAAATCAAGAAGCGGTATTCAGCTTTGATGTAACAGCAACACGTGATGTATGGTTTACGACATCCTTCCTTTTGGATTCCAAGCAATCTAAAAATGGAACTGCACAACAACGTTTTGATAATTATAAACACCAACCCCTAGCCTTTACTTTCCCAAGTCAATTTGATGGTAAGAAACCAAAAATCGACGAAACTAAAGCACGTCCGAAAGCGGCAATCCTTCGTGAGAAAGGTTCCAACTCCGAACGCGAAATGGCAAATGCCATGTTCTTGGCAGGCTTTGATGTGAAAGATGTTCACATGACCGATTTGATCACTGGTCGTGAGACATTGGAAGACATCCAATTTATCGGTGCCGTCGGAGGCTTCTCGAACTCAGATGTATTGGGTTCGGCAAAAGGTTGGGCCGGTGCTTTCCTTTACAATGAAAAAGCGAAAAAAGCCTTAAACGACTTCTTTGCTCGTCCGGATACACTTTCGGTTGGTATCTGTAATGGATGTCAGTTATTTATGGAACTTGAAATGATCAATCCTGAGCATGAAATCCATGGAAAAATGCTACACAATACTTCAGGGAAACACGAGTCAAACTTTGTGTCTGTAAAAGTTCAGGAAAACAATTCGGTCATGTTATCGACACTAGCGGGAAGTACCTTAGGGGTTTGGATTTCACACGGAGAAGGAAAATTCAACCTTCCGTATGCGGAAGAGCAATACAATATCGTGGCAAAATATGCTTATGAGCAATATCCGCATAACCCAAATGGTTCGGACTATAATACAGCAATGGTCTGCGATAAGACTGGACGCCACTTGGCTACGATGCCACATATTGAGCGTTCGGTGTTCCAATGGCATTGGGCAAATTATCCAAAAGGTCGTCAGGACGAAGTTTCTCCTTGGATTGAAGCATTCGTTAATGCACGTCAATGGATTGACGAGCAAGGCAAATAAAAAAAGAAAAACTCCTTCATGTATGAAGGAGTTTTTTTTAGATATCCCTTTTGTATCCTGGTTTGTTCATCATTTGATCTAGGGAGTATTTTCCAGAGCCCATGACCATAAAAAAAAGATCAGCAAAAAGAATACGACTATAGAAAGCCACAATTCGGAATTCAAATAACTAAACCCGTGGGTGATATTAACAAAAAATACAGCCCCTACCAATACCGGAAATAATAGTAATGAGGCTAAACGGGTTTGAAAACCTAAGATAAGGAACAGCCCGCCTACCAAATGGGTAAAAACCACATAGTGAACCGCACCCCACGATGATAAGTGGAAACTACTTTGCTCAATCATGTGTTGAACAACATCCCTATCATTTACGAAACTTACACCTTTGGCAAAAATAACGATCCCTAAGGCTATTCTTAGGTAATCGATCCATTGTGGGTGATGTGCATCGCCCCAATGCTCAATTTTGTGTATCAGGTTCATAACATACCTCCTTTTTATAGATGGTTATAGCCTAATAACAATTGAACAGTAAAAAAGTTGTTTGTATGAGATGATTCACTATCAAAATGTTACGAAGTGAAGACAGCCCACTCCTACGCAACACTTCTGCTAAAACCAATCGTTGGCAAATGAGGCCTCACGCTGTTTCCAAAATCAATCAATCAATCAATCAATCAATTAACGCAACTGTAGGTTAGGAGAAAAAAAGTCGAATAACAAAATCCCAAAATGCAGTTGTTAGCAGCCCCACAACAATACTAAAACCGATAACCAGATTGACCAGCTTGGTATTCAGATGGTATTGCTCGGCAATGATCCCCGAAGTGACCAAGGTTGGCATAGCTGCTTCGAATATACTGATCCGCGCAACAGCGCCCTTTACACCAAGTAGTAAAGCAAACAGTAATACCAATGCTGGGGCAAGAATCAATTTATAACTCATCGCTGTACTGATCTGCGAAATCTGTTGTCGCCAACCATCAAACTTCAACTGTAAACCAATAGAAAATAAGGCCAAGGGTCCAACGGTCGCCACCAGCTTATCAAAAAAAGGCTCGGCAACTGAAAGATCAACCAATTGCGACAGCATTAAGGCTGTTATACAACCGATCAGGGGTGGAAAGCTGACTAACTTTCGAAGCATAAATTTGACATCGATCGCCTCGCCATCTTGGGCATTCGCTCGCAGTGCATTGATAAGTCCAGCTGTAGAAAGTAGAATAAATGTGGTTTGGTCGCAAATAATCGCAATCGGCAACTGGGCTTCGCCAAAATAGGCGATGATCAATGGAAAGCCAATAAAGGACGTATTGCTATAACCAGCGGCCAATTCCAAACTACTGCGCGAACGCTGTTTATAGTTTTTACGCCTACAGTACATTTCCATAAATAACCAACTACCTGCCCAAACGAGGATTGCCGAAAACACCGGAAACAGTAATTGCGATGACCATACAATCTTCGGAATATATTTGAAAGACACCGCTGGAAGGGCAAAATAAAGAATCCAGGTATTGATCCCTTTATGTGCTTCGGAATGAATTAAATTTGTTCGCTTTAACAGCATCCCTGCCGCGATGCAAAATGCAATCATTATAAAATTGACCATGTTTTATTACCATTTTATACGACACAAAGGTGCAATAGTACAGCAGGCAATAACATGTACAAATACATTATTTTTATGTACATTTACGGATATATAATCAGGAGAATAATGCGCAAAAAACAGTTTGAGCCTTTGCGGATCAGTGAATTTATTGAGGATAGCTTTCATTTACCTCCACATGAGCAGAATTATTATGAGCTTGTTTATATTCGTTCAGGCAAAGGAACCCATGTGATCAACAGATTTGAACTGAACTATGAACGTGGTGATGTATTCTTAATTAGTCCGGCAGACAAGCATTATTTTAACATTGAAGAAAAGACACATTTTCTGTTTATTTTATTTACAGATACCTACTTCCTGCAGAATAAACGCAATCAAAAGCGCTATGCCTGGATTATGGAGCTGATGAACGACAGGGGATTAAAGGAACGCAAATTGGATATGGACGAGCATTATCGCCTGATTTACACTCATATCCTGGAAGCGGTCCGACTGTATAGTCATACCACAGTCAGCGAGCGTTCGGACTGGCTATTTGACCAACTCGTCGCGATCTTTGGGCTCTTCAAAGAAATAGCAGAGACGCAACGTTTACCCCAGCAGCATGAACTATATGTTGACCGATCGATTTCGGCTTACATTCATCAGCATATTTTTTCGCCCGAACAACTTCAGGTCAGCCTACTGGCTCAGAAATTCAATATTGCCCCATCCTATTTTGGGACCTACTTTAAGAAGAACTTCGGCAGCAGTTTAAGAGCGTATATCAATACCTACCGGATCGAACTCATCGAGAACAGACTTAAATCCAAAGATTATACCTTGAAACAAATTGCTGCAGAACTCGGATTTACCGACGAGAGCCATCTTTCCCATTTCTACAAACGCGCCAGGGGATTTAGTCCTTTACATTATCGAACTCAGCGGACTAAATAGTAGGCTTTCCAGATAATACACCCTGTATACGCGGAAAAATTGCAATTGAATGGGCTAAATCTTGGGTGGAATGACGCTATAAAACTTCAAGCCCTCAGCTTCAAACTTCTTATACAATACAAGTAAGACATCATTTTTAAAGGCAGAAGCATTGGCAGCAAAATTTACCCAGCCGGAAACACTCAGGTAAATCATCTCAGCACTGATGTCCTGTATACTGATTCCGCTATCTCTATCCTTGATAAAATGGTCACTACTTTCCATAGCGTCTTTGATCCATTGTTTGGCTTGGTCCAAATCTGCTTTCCGATCGATATGGAGAACAAAACTTGTCTTGCTGTATTCTTGGGATAAGGTCCAATTGACAACCCTTCCCGACAGCAAATCACCATTTGGAATAATGACATCTGCACCATCACCTGTTTTTAAAACACTGGCGCGTATACCGATTTCCTTGACGCGCCCTTTTTTGTCGGCAAGCTCAATTTGATCACCAACGCGAAACGGCTTATCAAAAACCAAAATTATGCCCGAGACAAAATTATTGATGATATTCTGCATGCCGAGTCCGATACCAACACTCAATGCGCCAATCACGACCGTAAGTTTGTCCAAACTCATACCCAGGGCCGAGATGGCCATAAAGAAACCGATCAGAATAATGGCCAAGCGAAAGAGCGGAAATAAGGTCATCTTCTGATTATAGACCTGGCTGAGCTGACCGTCTTCACCACCAAGAACGATCAAACTAATATTTTTCTGAAACCAATTGGCCACCAACAGCAGTAAAACCGCTACACCAAGATTTCCTAAGGTAAAAGAGATGCTGCCGATGCTGCGTACTTTTCCGAAGAATGTTTCGCTCAATGCCAATAAACTTTCAATAAACTGTAAGTTATTTGCCAGCACAATGATCGCCAAAAGCACACAGACAATACGCAGAATTTCGGTGATGATAGCCAAGGTGCGCTGCTCGTTGAAACGCATCCAAAAACCGGAAGTCAGCCGATCTTTTTTAAACTGATTGCGGACATCCGCCTTAATCATATCCGAAAAATACTGCAGTGTAAAAGACTGCACCAGCCCCACAGCACAGGCAATACTAAAACTACGTGAATGCTCCACATGCCCGATAATATTCAGTGTAATTGCGGTCACGTTGAGTATAGCAAAAATCACATAAATAAAATTACTGATATAACCCGGACTATCCGCATTCTTTATACGCCGTTTCGTATAACTGACCAATCCTAAAGCAATCAAATTGAAGGCAATACAAACGATACGTAAAAACAGGTCATCGCTTACGATCATATTGACAAATACATCCAGGATATAGAATACAATAAGGATAATGGCAATTTTACGCTGCATTCCACTCATGCGATGCCTGAGCAAAAACATGAAGATTAACATGATGACCAATTGGGAAGCCTGCAAAATGAAACTTGGTGTAAAGAAGTTTACAAAAGGCAACAGTGTCAGGAGAAAAATAATGGTTTTCCCAACGATCGCATCAATCGCAAGTTTATGTTCAGGATCATTTTGCCGAAGGATATAAGACACCCGTACAATCCAGTAGCAATACCCCAATCCCAGTACAATCAACAGGATACGGCTCGCCCAATCTGTCCGATTCACATATTTGTCTATCGACTTATTGTTACTGTAATTACTCCGGATATTATTTAAGATCACATCTTTAGAGATGGCTGCCGTATTGGCTTTCCATATCGAACTTTTAGCGGTCACGGAATCGGCTTTTTTGTTTCCGCTTTTCATTTCGTGAACGGTTTCGATCCGAATCAGATGACGTTGATTTTTAGCTATAAGTTCATCAATCGTCCGATTGATCGCCTCCAGCGAATCTTGTTTTGCAGCTAGTTTAAGCTGCGCATTGTCGAGATATTGATACGCTCTACTGTGATTATTGGCACTGATATCATAGCGGTTGATCAGCGTTTTGATCTGATCTGCTGTCACATTGAGGCTATTGGAATAATTGCTGATACTGCCTTTAATAGACTTCAGCTGGCTGATTTCTTCATGGATACTATTTTTTATTAAAGCAATACTATCTTTAGCCGATCCAGCATTCGTTGTCAAGTAGCCATTGGATTTTTCATTCAGCTGCGCGATAAGCTCGGCCATGGAAGCCGTACGAATATTGGATAAAAAGTTTAGATTTACTTTGCGCAGATCATTTCGTAGCTCATTCCGCAGTGAGTCATTTCCAACCCGTGTCGAATCCACATTCGACCGTCTACTTAGGCTGCTATGGTTCGCCGTGCGATCGCCTATCTGATTCTTCCGAACCTGAACGGAGTCCTGTGCAAATCCGTGCAGCTGAAAAGCCAAGAGACTTAAGACAAAAATAAAATGCTTGACAATGCCCAATTTCATACTTCTAATTTTGTTGATTTTCTTTCCTGGCAATAGGTAGTCAAATGCCATGGAAACTACAAATTGCAAAGAAAGGACCAAAGGTTTTTCTCCGACAAAAATAACTTATCTCCTGTTAAAATCGAATAGCATCGGAGAGTTTTAGTTCTTCCAGCCGTTTTATTTTATCATCACGATAAAATAAATTCATCGTCTCAAAAGGAATCAACTTCAAGTCTTTATTGACGATGTGGACACAAGATTTCTTAACAGCACGAACATCAAAATCGTAGGCATCCATAAAATTCATAATGATAATGCGGAAAAGATTGTCGTAATCAAGATCAGGTGCGCACACTTCTGGCAAACAGCAAAGTAACTGGTTTACTTTTGGCTTTACCTTATCCACCGAAATTCCGGTACTAAATATATCCAGCAATTGCATCTGAACACCTTTGTCCTGTTCATAGACAATGGTATTGCGCGATTGGTTATTTAATAAAATAGCCGGATCAATATGCCGGGTCAAGGGTATCCGCTCATCGCCTATCTTCAGGATATAACCCATCGCCAACGCATCAGGATTACAAGGAACAGGAATAATATCATGTGGATCCAATAGGGAATATTGATTCAGAATTTCCTGACGCACCTCGGTCAGTGTCATTTTATGCTGCTGTGCATCGGTCGCATTTCGCCCGGCAATTTCCACCGGTTGAAAAGTTACCCCGCGTACACATCGCTGTTGTAAAGCGTACTCCAAGATTTTACCAATTTCATCATCATTGGTTCCCTTTTCTAAGACCACAACCAATGTTGTACTCAGATTGAGCGCATTTAATTTGTCAATGGCCTTTTTTCGGACATCCGTGAGATCTTTGCCCCGAAACTTTTCGAGCACGGATGGGCGAAAAGAATCAAACTGGAGATAGATTTCAAATTCAGGCGCATAGGTGGCGAGTTGCTCAGCAAAACCAGGATCATTGGCAATTCGGATACCATTCGTATTGAGCATGAGATGCTTAATAGGTTTTGTCTTCGCAATGTCTAAAATCTTAAAAAAATCAGGGTGTATGGTTGGCTCTCCACCGCTGATCTGAACCACATCTGGTTCACCCTCACTTTCGACGATTTTGTCAAACATCTGTTCAATCTCTTCCAGCGAGCGATGTCGTCCGTAGTGGGGCGACGACATGGCGTAACAAGTTGGGCAGGTCAAATTACAACGGTCGGTCACCTCAACAATGGACAAGCAGCTATGCTGCTCGTGATCTACACATAAACCGCAATCGTATGGGCAGCCATAATGTACTTCGTTGTCAAATTTCAACGGTGTTTCGGAGGCTTTATTATAATTCCGAATGTTCTTATAATAGTCAACATCCGTCGCAATCAGCGTTTTGAAAAAACCATGATCGGGACAGTTTTTGGTCATAAATACCTGTTCATCCTCGATAATAATCTTGGCACCCACACGCGAAAGGCATGTTGGACATAGGCTAATGGTATAATCGTAGTACGTATAGTTTTTTACTGGCATCGTTCTGATTTCTAGTTCATAAAGGTAAGTCCGCAGGCAAGCCCTCCTGCCAGCATTGCTCCAATTCCGCCCAACAATACTTTAAGCCAGGGATTGACATTAAACTTCGACTCCTTATTACCTGCTTTAATAATCGAGCCGATAATAATAACCAAAAGTGCAATGCCAATCACAATAGCACCTATAGTAAGAAGAAAAAGTCCCAACATCGCGGTACTTTCCGATCCAAATGATCCTTCAAGCAAATACATGATTCCTATTTTTTGATTAAACGTTCATTTTTTAATAAATAAATATAATAAATTATCACCACGATGCAGGTAATTTGTATGGTACTTAGCCGCAAAAGTATAATTGCCCGTGGCTTAATAAAGTCCAAAAGGAAACGAAAACTAAAATAACTAAGCATAAAAAGCTGAAACAACACACCATTTCGATAATTGTATCGTCGTTTAAAAAGTTGGAGCGTTACAAATAAAAGCAGCAAAAATGCGATTTCATACAGCGCAACTGGATGCCGTTTGTAGGCATCGCCCAAGTACATCCCCAATGGAGAGGTAGTGGGTAAACCGTAGGTCTGCTCGAATACACCCGTGTAAAAACATCCTATCCTGCCAATGACAATTGCGGTAATTAAAGGAAAGACCATCCGATCCCCGGTACTTTCTTTTTTACCCATGATCTTTTTCATCCCTTCTACAGCAACCAAACCTCCTGCCAAACCACCGATTATCGTATTATTCACCCAGATGTAGGTCCATTTATGTGTCGCATTGAGCAACTCAGCCGGACGCTCGAGGGACCCGATAATATGCGAGCCGATTAAAGCGCCTAAGCCGGCAGCAATAACAATAAGAAGTGAATTGGTATGCCCTAAACTTTCCTCATCCTTCCACTTGAGCAGTTGGTAATAACGCATCCCTATAAACATCCCCAACCCTTCCATAAAAGGATGTAAGAGAAATGTTTTTCCAAACAAATCTATCGTAACCGGAAATTCAATTAGCACAAGCATAAACAAGTATACGAAAGACGATCAACAAAATGATAAACAAAATTGCTCACCAAGCAGACAGGACGCCAGCATTTAAAAACAAAAAAAGCCAGTCCGAGAAATGGACTGGCTTAAGAATAATTATTTTACGACAGCTATTAAAGCTGATTGCTATACACAAACCGTATTTCCTCACGGAGGTTATAACGCGAAGCCATCACTTCGCCATAGGCGCCTGCAGAACGAATGGCAATTAAGTCGCCACGTTTTGAGACCGGAAGTGGCACTTCCTTACCAAAACAATCTGAAGATTCACAGATAGGTCCAACCACATCATAGTTAATGGATTCTACAGTGTCCACCGCACTGATATTCTCAATTTTATGATAGGCCTGATACAAGGCCGGGCGCATTAATTCAGTCATTCCGGCATCCAATACCAAGAAATTCTTCTTGACACCATTTTTGACATACAAGACACGGCTTACCAAGCTTCCGCATTGCGCAACCAAAGCCCGTCCCAATTCAAAGTGCACTTCTTGCTGTGCTGTACGCTCCAGGAAGCGGTCGAAAATATCAAAATAGGCTTCAAAATCGGGAATTGTATTTCCATCCGGATTTTTATAATCTATCCCCAATCCGCCACCGACATTCAATACACGGATTTGTGTACCGCGTTCTTCAAACCAGTTTTTCCATTCATTGACTTTCACACACAGGCTTTTGAATACGGTCATATCCGTAATCTGTGAACCGACGTGAAAATGAAGACCTACCAATTCAATAGACTCACATTTTTTAAGCACGGCTGCACATTTTTCCAAATCGGCATTGGGCACACCAAATTTGTTTTCATCAAGCCCTGTTGTAATATAATGATGGGTATGTGCATCCACGTTTGGATTGATCCGTAAAGCTACATTCGCTTTTACACCTTTCTTTGAGGCAAGCTCATTGATGACCTCAAGCTCCTGAATGGATTCAACATTAAACGCGAAGATATTTTGATCGAGCGCGTAATTGATTTCCTTATCGGATTTACCAACTCCTGCAAAAGTAACTTTTTTGGAATCAAAGCCACATTCAATGGCTTTCTTCACCTCATTGCCGCTCACACAATCCGCACCAAAGCCGACCGCTTGAATCGCCTTCAATAACTCGTCATTAAAATTGGCCTTTAATGCATAATGAACATGAAATCCCCGTTTGTGCGAAGCAGCATGCGCAGCCTCCAGGGTCTTGTTTAACACATGCAGATCATAATAATAAAACGGCGTTTCTTTCTCTGCAAACTTCGCCGCGATACCTGTATTTATCATATAAAAACCTAATTCTTAAAATAAACGATTGTGCAATGAACGTAATGCTTCAGTTTTATGATCTGAATTCAATAGAATAGAGACGTTAAAGTCTGAACCACCATACGAAATCATACGAACTGGAAGGTGTTTTACAGCATCAAGTACGCGAGCGGCATAGCCATGGCTATTCAAACCAAAATCCCCTACAACGCATACAATGGTCTGATCACCATCCACTGTTACTGAACCAAAATCTTCCACTTCTTTGATAATATCCGCCAAATTTGTGGTATCATCAATCGTCAAAGACACCGCCACTTCCGAAGTTGTGATCATATCGATTGGTGTTTTATAACGCTCGAATATTTCAAAGACACGGCGCAGGAAACCGTAGGCAAGTAGCATTCTCGACGAATGGATATGAATTGCTGTGATACCGTCTTTCGCTGCTATAGCACGAATACAACCTTTCTGCGCACCGTCTTTACTGATCAATGTCCCTTTTGCATTGGGTTCCATCGTATTCAACAACCGAACTGGAACGTTATATTTTTGCGCTGGGAACACCGATTGTGGATGTAAGATTTTAGCACCAAAATAAGCCAGCTCCGCAGCTTCATCAAAGCTTAGATGTGCAATCGGTGTGGTTCCTTTGACAACACGGGGATCATTGTTGTGCATCCCGTCGATGTCAGTCCAGATCTGAACTTCCTCGACACGGATTGCTGCCCCGATCAAGGAAGCCGTATAATCTGAACCTCCACGGCGCAAATTATCAATTTCACCAAAAGAATTACGGCAAATAAAACCTTGCGTGATAAATAGGGTATTTTCTGGACTCTGGGCCAAAATATGGCTTAGCTTTTCGCCAATGTAATCAACCATAGGCTCATTGTCTTCATCAATTTTCATAAAGTCCAGGGCTGGCAACAGCACGGATTTTACGCCAATTTCATTCAGGTAAAAATGCCATAAAGCGGTAGACATCAATTCGCCTTGTGCTAAAATAACTTTCTCCTCGATCGGTGTAAACAATTCGTTGGCCAAGGTAGAAATCAGGTTAAAATGGTAATCGATCAATTCTTTACCATTTTTATATCCCTGTTCAGTACTGAAAAGTTCTTTAATAAGGTCTTCGTACTTATCCTTATGCTTCTTGACCAACTCTTTAGCTTCGTCCTTCTTACCTGCTGTGTAAGCTTGACCGATTTCAACCAAAGCATTTGTCGTTCCAGCAACTGCGGACAACACGACGATCTGACGTTCAGCAGGGTTTACAATATCCAACAACCCTTTGATACGTGCTGCACTCCCCACGGAAGTACCACCAAATTTTAAAACTTTCATACTGAAGTTACAATTATTAAATTTCTGTGTGCCAATATAGGCAATTCATGAATTTATATTAAAAAAAATGCGGCACAAAATCATGAAAGTTTTGTGCCGCATATCTGATATGTTACGCGGAAGAATTACTTCTTCAAGTTTTCGATCAGTAGACCGGCCAATTCTTCGCCGATTCTTTCTTGAGCTTCATTAGTTGCCGCTCCAATATGTGGCGTCAATGAAATTTTCGGATGTTTCAAAATCTCCTCACGTGGACTAGGTTCGTTGTCGAATACATCTAAACCAGCAAATGCTACCTTGCCCGAATCCAATGCTTTCACCAATTCCAACTCATCAATAACGCCACCTCTAGAAGCATTGACTAAGCCTACACCATCTTTCAATAATGGGAACTCTGCAGCTCCAATCGCTGGTTTATCCAAAAATGGAACGTGTAAAGAGATAAAATCTGAAACTTTCAATAGCTCGTCCATCTCCACTTGTTGAATAGGCACGTCAACCTGGATACCACCTGAAAGTGTTATGGTCAACGCTTTTGGTCCTTCGAACAAATCCGTATAAACCACATCCATCCCTAGACCAATGGCGATTTTGGCAACTTCACGACCGATACGGCCAAATCCAACGATACCGATCGTCTTACCACGAAGCTCCGTACCGGCACCATAAGCTTTTTTAAGGGCGCCAAATTTTGTGTTGCCCTCAACTGGCATTTTTCTGTTGGCATCGTATAAGAAGCGGACACCATTCAATAGGTGAGCAAACACCAGCTCAGCAACGGATAGCGAAGATGCCGCCGGGGTATTGACAACAGCGATGCCTTTTGAACGGGCATATTCTACGTCAATATTATCCATGCCTACTCCACCACGGCCGATAACTTTCAAATTAGGGCAGCCATCAATCAGGGCCTGACGCACTTTAGTTGCGCTACGTACCGTGATTGCGTCATAAGCAAGAAGCTTTTCTGGAAGCTCTTCTTGTGGAATATGCGTTGTATCTACACTATGACCGGCATCTTCCAGCATTTTTTTTCCTAGTGGATCGATACCGTCATTCGCTAATATTTTCATCTTTATAATTCGTTTTTAAAGGTAGCAGTACCATTCAACTCATTGGAAGATCCAATCCCGCGAATACGATACGACCTTTATAATTCGTAATCTAACTAATTATTTATTCGTCAACTGTTAAATTTCAGCAACATGCATGCAGCCTTAGGCTGTATGCGTGTCCTCAAATTCTTTCATGGCATCAATCAACGCATTTACGCTGCTCAATGGTAAAGCATTGTAGATTGAAGCTCTAAATCCACCGACAGAACGGTGACCTTTGATGCCAATCAAATTACGTTCTTTCGCCAAAGCCAAAAATTCAGCTTCCAACTCTGGTGTATCCATCACAAAAGTAACATTCATGCGCGAACGGTCTTCTACAGCAGCAGTACCTTTGAATAATGGGTTGCGATCGATTTCATCGTATAAAGCACGTGCTTTGATGATATTCTCTTGTTCCAATACCGAAACACCGCCTTTTGCTTTTAACCAACGAAGGTTTAACATCGAAACAAAAATCGAATATACCGGTGGTGTATTGTACATTGAACCACCGTTGATATGCAATTGATAATCCAACATCGATGGAAGAATACGTCCTGATTTACCTAAGATATCATCTTTAACAATCACGAGTGTAACACCTGCAGGCCCCATATTTTTTTGAGCACCAGCATAAATCAAATCATAGTCAGCAACGTTGATCTCACGTGAAAAAATATCAGAAGACATGTCAACAACCACTGGTAATGCGGTTTCGGGTTTATCAAAAACCTCCGTACCGTAAATGGTATTGTTGGCTGTATAATGAAAATATGCCGCATCTGTTGGGATGGCATATCCCTTAGGGATATAGGAATAATTTTTATCAATCGACGAAGCTACAACATCTACTGTACCGAATTTTTTAGCTTCTTTTAATGCTTTTGTAGCCCATACACCCGTATCCAAATAAGCAGCCTTACCGCCTTCAGGTAAAAGATTCAACGGCGCCATTGCAAATTGCAAACTTGCCCCTCCTTGAAGGAAAAGAATCGAATATCCCTGAGGTACTGCCAATAACTCGCGTACTAATTGTGTGGCTTCATCTATCACTGCTTCAAACTCTTTGGAACGGTGAGAGATCTCTAAAATTGATAAACCGGTGTTGTTAAAATCAATTACAGCTTCTGAGGCTTGTTGAAATACTTCCTTTGGCAGAATACATGGACCTGCTCCAAAATTATGTTTCATTGATGTTATAGTTTGTTTGATTGCTATTTTTTAACCCTAGGTAAGCAATCCGTTGTTTAAAAACCAAAGGTAAAATAAAATTATATATTTTTCAACTAATCTGTTTTTTTATTGAAAATTTATAAAATTCTAAATGATTTCAATAAAAAGATCGCACAACAAACAGCTAATTCAATGCAAAAAACATCAAATAAGCAACACTTTCCATGCCATATCTACCTGATTATCTTGCAAATACTCCTTTGCCTTGAGCTGAAGATGGGTATTACGAGAAGATTGATCACCAATAAAGGCATTTAGCAATTCGTAAATTTCAGGGAGACTCGTTATATCATCTACCTCCTGTGGCGTGGGTAAACGGTCGACCTGAGCCAACTTCATTTTTTCGTTCTCCGTAAAAACGGTCGATTCCTTTATAAAAAGTGGCAGCTGATTGTAATCCATAAAAAAGCAGAAATTTTATTCAAATTTCTGCTTAATATCTCAGAAAATAAAATTCTTATATTTTTTCAATAATTCGATCTGCAAATTCGCTTGTTTTGACCAAGGTCGCATCATCCATCAAATTGTAAAAATCCACCGTCACCGTTTTAGCCAATATCGTTTCTCCTAAGGCCTTAACAATTGCCGCCGCCGCTTCGGTCCAGCCGAGGTATTCGAATAGCATAACACCGCTTAAAATAACCGACGAAGGATTCATGGTATTGGTATTTGCAAAGCGAGGTGCAGTACCATGGGTGGCTTCAAAGACAGCGTGCCCGGTTTTAAAATTGATATTAGCACCCGGTGCGATCCCTATACCGCCAACCATTGCTGCCAGCGCATCAGAAATATAATCACCGTTCAGATTCAACGTTGCTACAACAGAAAAATCCCGTGGATTCAGCAGGATCTGCTGTAAAAAATTGTCGGCAATCATATCTTTAATCAAGATTTTACCGGAATCCAAGGCCGCTTTTTGCTCTTGGTTAGCAACCTCAGCATCCTTTTCCTCTTTCGTTCGCTCCCACTGTCCCCACGTATAGGTTTTGTCGGCAAATTCCGTTTCAGCAACCTCATACGCCCACATCTTAAAAGCCCCCTCCGTAAATTTCATGATATTTCCTTTGTGGACAATCGTCACGGAAGGCAAATTGTGATCAATAGCATGTTCTATCGCTGCACGGACTAATCTTTTGGAGCCCTCTTCAGAAACCAGCTTGACACCGACGCCTGTCGTGGCCGAGAAATTGTAATCAATATCAAGCTCATCATGCAAGAAATCCTGGAATCTGTTGGCTTCAGCTGTTCCTGCCTGAAACTCTATTCCAGCATAAATATCTTCGGTATTTTCGCGAAAAATCACCATATCCACATACTCGGGATGTTTGACTGGCGAAGGTACACCCTCAAACCATTTTGTCGGGCGTTGACATACATAGAGATCCAAATCCTTACGCAACGCAACATTCAACGAACGGATTCCCCCGCCTACTGGCGTGGTGAGCGGCCCTTTGATTCCAACCAGGTACTCTTTTAACACATTCAGCGTATCTTTTGGTAGCCATTCGCCTGTTTCGTTGAAAGCTTTCTCACCTGCCAACACCTCCTTCCATGTTATTTTCCGTTGTCCGCCGTACGTTTTCTCCACCGCCTGATCAAAAACACGCACTGCCGCATGCCAGAGGTCAGGACCAATGCCGTCGCCGATAATAAAAGGAATTGTTGGAAAATCTGGGACCTGTAAAGTTCCTTCACTTGACATTGTAATCTTATTTGACATAACCTTCAATTTTAACGGACAATAACTATCCCTTATTAAACATATTTCCGATTTCTTTGCTAATTTTTCTAAAGATTGGTGCAGCTTCAACATCTTCATATTCGTCGATGTGCGCATTTTCCACTCTACTAGGAAACACTAAAACAAGATTTTCGTTTGCATAAATACGATCTAATTTCTTTGCTACTCCATCCAGCGAATCCCGATAGGAAACTTCTCCATTTCTAGCCGACACAAAAATAAACATCGCATCCTCCTCCTTAAACGCTTTAAGGCCCTGTAAATTGTCCCAGTTGTCGTAATGTTTGAATGTGACAGGAACAGAATTTTTCAATTCGACGAGATGTTCTTCAATGGCAGCGGCAGAACGTGTATCAACCACAAAAGTGATAGACAGGGATAATTCCTGGGCAAACTTGACCACCTTCTCCAGCCAGTATTCGAAACCAAATTCCGCCTCGCACATCGGTGGTGCAAAAACGACAATCGACTTATTCGAAATAAAAGGTTTTTTAAAATGACATAACATCACATTAGCCGAGGTTCTATTTAAAATACTTTCCGTTTTCTCCCCGACAAACTTATCCATAAAATTGGCCGCACTTGGCCAGCCCAAAACAATACAATTGGCAGAAACCTCTTTTGCCGACCGCGCAACCCCGCTGGCAATGTTTAAATCTATTGTAGCACTTATATTCACACTTGTTTCACTACCCGAAGCATACCTGACCATATTGTCCAGGTTCTTCCGTGCTTTGGACATGTTTAATTGTGCCTGTTCATTATCTTTCACAACGGACACAATATTGACAGGATAGGAACATTTCTTGCTTTTAATATAGGTTGAAAAATCCAGAATCGGCTCCATATTATCCATATTAGCGATAGAAATCAAGATGTTTTCATCTTTTTCCTTTACCACATCGGTATGTTCTTCGTCCTGTTCGCCATCCAGAACCACTTTACGTGAGGCATTTCCCGTCACCACCGTGGCGACAATGCAGGTCACCAAAATCAGCAGAATCGTACCATTAAGCACATTCTCATCGATAATGCCGTTCTTATGTCCAACCATAATAACGGCCAGTGTTGCCGCAGCATGTGCACTACTTAAACCAAATATTAGGTTACGTTGACCACGGCTGTATTTAAAAACGATCTGTGTCAGCCAGGCGGCCACATATTTTCCGACGATAGCCACAACGGTCAGTGTTCCGGCAATAATAAGGGCCTGCGGCCCTTTCAAGATTACGCTGACATCGACAATCATGCCCACAGATATCAAGAAGAAAGGAATAAAAATCGCATTACCGATAAACTCGATCCGATTCATCAAAGCCGAAGAATATGGAATCAGTTTATTGAGGGCCAGACCGGCAACGAAAGCCCCAATAATCGGCTCAAGGCCGGCAATTTCTGCCAAAAATGCCGCAAAAAACACAACCGAGAGAACGAAGATATAATTGGACGTCTTCTCACTCCCCAAGCGCTCAAAAAACCATTTCGCGATCCTCGGAATAACACCAAACATGATAAACAGAAAGATAGCAAAGGAAATCGTCAGGGTAATCCAAAATTCATTACCTATATTTCCCTGAGAAACGCCAGTAATTACAGCAAGAATAATCAGCACGGCCGTATCGGTCAGGATTGTTCCACCGATCGTAATCGCAACAGCCTCCATTTTTGAAATACCATAGCTATTGACGATGGGATAAGAAACCAGCGTATGGGTAGCAAACATGCTTGATATCAACAAACTCGGCAAAACACCGTAACCCAATAAAAAGTGACAAACGGGATAGCCAATACTGATCGGCACGATGAATGTCAAAAAGCCAAAGAGCAAGCTCTTATTTTTTGTCTTTTTAAATTCATTCATGTCCAACTCGAGCCCGGCAATAAACATGATATAGAGCAGGCCTATTGTTGAAAAAAGCGTTATGGCCGAGTTTTTTTCCAGCCAATTTAGTCCATGCGGTCCAATAATAACGCCGGATATAATTAATCCTATAATCCCCGGAACCTTAATCGGTCGCAGTACAATCGGTGATAACAGGATAATAAAAAGTACCAGTGAAAATATAAGTACAGGATTTTGTAAAGGTGCTTCGAAGGCGTGGGAAATATGCTCAAAAGTTTTATTCATATGTGCTTGTATACTAGCCGTAAAATATAAATACTTATTTTTCTATACAGCTCGAAAAATAGTTAACAGCACTAAAAATACGATTTTTTAAAGAAAGCGAAGCCTAAAAAGAGTGTTACTTAAAAGAAATGGCTTTAATCGGACTAATTTTGGTAATTAGCATTGACGGAATAAATAAAGAGATCATTCCGATAAACACAACAGCCAAATTGACAAGAATCACATCAGACCATTGAAGTTGAACGGCCACATAGGAGATATAGTAGGTCTTCTCATCCAATTTAAAGAAATGGGTAAAATCCTGAAAAAAGTAAAAACCGAGGCCAATAAGATTACCGATTAACAATCCGAGGCCGATCAGGTACAAAGCACTGTACATGAAAACACGGCGAATTCCGGCATTGTGATACCCCAAAGCCTTTAAAATACCGATCATTGAAGTCCGCTCAAGAATGGTGATCAGCAAGGCGGAAATCATATTGATAATAGCTACCACCGTCATCAGTATAAAAATGATTTTGGTGTTCATATCCAGCAGTTCCAGCCATTGAAAAATATCGGGAACCTGATCCTTGATATTGATTGCCTGCATATCGATAGGCAACAGGTCTTCAACCTTGTTTGTTGTCCGTTCGAGCTGACTAAAATCTTTGATCCGAATCTCATAGCCCCCTACCTCATGATCATCGAGGTTGCTCAGTTTGCGGATGACATTGAGAGACCCGATCACATAGACCTTATCTAATTCTTCAGAGCCTGTATTAAAAATGCCCTTAATGACAAATTTACGTTTGCGTATAGGATCCTGCACGAAATACATAATAAAATCGTCACCGACTTTTAAGAGCAATCGATCTGCGAGATACTTAGAGACTAAAATCTGATTATCGGCATTATCCGATTTAAAGTCTATCATATTCCCTTCCACCAGCATACCTTGAAACGGCTGCTGATTATACAATGAATCGATACCCTTGAGAACCACGCCTTCCACTTCATTGTTGACATTGATGATTCCGGCCTTGGTTGCAAAGGAACTGATGGAATTGACTTGAGGAATTGCCAATATGGACTTGCGGACCTCCGGTGCAAGTGTTATGGGCGAATTTTCGTAAGACTTATTCAGGTCGTAACGTAAAACCAATACATCGGCAAAAAAACTCCGTTGCTTACTGATAATCTCTCCCTTAAATCCGCGCAATACCGCAATAGATATAATAATCGCTGCAATAGCAAGAGCAATGGCACCAATAGTCACCCGAACGATCAATTTTGAGAACGTTCTTTTTCCAGAAAATGCGATCCGATTTGCTAAAAAATAAGGAAAATTCAAGCTTTCAATATATTTATGTAACTTCGCAAAGTTATAAAAATTTGTTATTTACAAAACTGAAATGACAAATTATTAGGCGTTTTTCAGTAGGCTATTCAACGAGGAGGCCCCTGCACTGGTTTAAAGAGTTTTATAAAAATTTTCAAGTATTATGCGTATTATTTTCATGGGTACTCCCGATTTTGCTGTAGCTTCACTTGAAGCACTGATTCAGTCTGGCGAACAAGTTGTCGCTGTGGTTACTGTACCGGATAAACCTGCAGGACGCGGACAAAAAATACATGAATCTGCGGTGAAAATATTTGCTAAACAACATAACATCCCAGTTCTTCAACCCGTGAAACTTCGCGATGAAGCATTTCTGAATGACCTCAAAAGTTTTCAGGCGGACCTACAGGTTGTGGTGGCATTTCGTATGCTACCTGAGATCGTCTGGAATATGCCTAAATTTGGAACGATCAACGTCCATGCCTCACTCCTTCCACAATACCGGGGTGCAGCACCGATAAATCATGCCATCATCAATGGAGAGAAAGAATCGGGCGTAACGACATTTTTACTACAGCACGAAATCGATACGGGAAACATCTTATTGTCGAAGAAAGTTGCCATCAAAGAAACAGATAACGCCGGTGATCTTCACGATAACCTCATGGTGGCTGGAGCAGAAACGCTCCTTCAAACCATCCAGCAATTGAAGGCCGGAACCTTGCAGCCTAAACCTCAAGACGTCCTTCTCACCACGGAGCCGCTCAAACATGCACCAAAAATTTTCAAAGAAGACTGTAAAATAAACTGGGATCAGCCCACTGCGCAGGTTTATAACTTCATTCGCGGTTTAAGCCCTTATCCAGCGGCATTTACCCTCTTAAATGATAAGGTACTAAAAATCTATCGCACAGAAAAAGAGCTTGCCCATACAGCTACAATACCGGGAACCGTAGAAACTGACAAGAAAAGTTTCTTAAAAATTGCGACACAAGACGGCTATATTGTCATTTCTGATCTTCAACTCGAAGGCAAAAAAAGAATGAATGTAGTCGATTTTTTAAAAGGCTATCGATTTTAACCTTTTTCATCACCACCATCATAATATTGCAGCAGATCACCAGGCTGGCAGTCTAGCGCTTTGCATATCGCTTCAAGAGTATCTAATCGCAATGCCTTCGCCTTTTGATTCTTGATGATTGAAAGATTGGAAAGGGTAATTCCGACGTTGTCACTCAATTGGTTAAGCGACATCTTTTTCTCTTTCATTATTTTATCCAAGTGAATTAAGATTGGCATAATATAATTTTTATTCTTTTAAATTTATTTAATGTCACTAATAAAACAAAAGATCCATCTTTTTGTTTTATCATAAAATTATCATTTTAAAATAAATTTGAGGAATGCATGGTGCATAATAAATCAGCTGCCGACGAGTTAAATTGTTTAGAACAATAAAAAAATTAAACCTTTTAGCTCTTTAAATATCAAACAGTTGAATATTACAGCAACAGATAAGAGGAAAAAAAATATTAAAATGGAATAGTTTTTGATGATTAAAAATTGAAACTCAAAAAAGCCTAACTCATTAAATATGAGTGGCTAGATAATCAATTTTCCATTAATAATTCAAAAATTTTTCGTATTTTCGCAAACATTTCTTAGAGAGGAGAATTAATAAAAATTAATGAGACAGCTCAAAATTACACAATCTATCACCAATCGTGAGTCACAGTCTTTGGACAAATACTTACACGAAATTGGTAAAGTAGACTTAATTACAGCAGAAGAAGAAGTAGAATTAGCACAGCGTATCCGCGAAGGCGATCAAGTTGCCTTGGAAAAATTGACTAAAACCAACCTTCGTTTCGTAGTATCAGTAGCAAAACAATATCAAAATCAAGGTTTAACCTTAGGTGATTTAATCAATGAAGGTAACCTGGGCTTAATTAAAGCGGCTAAACGTTTTGACGAAACAAAGGGGTTTAAATTCATTTCTTATGCCGTTTGGTGGATTCGCCAATCTATTCTTCAAGCAATTGCTGAACAATCGCGTATCGTACGTCTGCCATTGAATCAAGTTGGTTCATTGAGCAAAATCAGTAAGGCTTTCTCAAAACTAGAACAAGAATACGAACGGGAACCATCTCCAGAAGAATTGGCGGATATCCTTGAAACTACAGTAGACAAGGTTTCGGATACGCTAAGCAACTCTGGCCGTCACGTATCTATGGACGCTCCCTTTGTTCAAGGTGAAGAAAACACACTTTTGGACGTTTTGGAGAACCATGATCCAGACACAGACAGTTCTTTGATTGATGAATCTCTGTCAGAAGAAATCAAACGATCATTGGCAACATTAACAGAAAGAGAACGTGAAATTATCGTGCTTTTCTTTGGCTTAGGTTCCAATCACCAATTGTCGTTAGAGGAAATCGGAGAAAAATTCAATTTAACACGTGAGCGCGTTCGTCAGATTAAAGATAAAGCTCTTCAACGTTTGAGACACACTTCAAGAAGCAAAATCTTAAAATCCTATTTGGGTTAACAAGAGATACTTATTAGACATTTTGGCAATCCCAATCAGAAATGGTTGGGATTTTTTGTTCCTAATTTTTTGGCCAATAAAAAAGAAGCTGTCTCAAATTTATTGAGGCAGCTTTTTTATTAAATATGGCTATGCGATAGATTTGTGAGTTGTTTGTTGATTATTTCACAGAACTGTTCATTTGGGAAGAAAAAGAACAAAAAGTAGCTTTTTAAGCTGCTTTTTTCCTTAGATTTTGCGCTATAGCCAATAAACCCCATTCTATGGACACTTTTTCCTTACCGCGGAGCATAAATCTTCGGAACCCGTGGTTCTGTTTTATGTTTCCAAAGACTGGTTCGACATCGTGACATCGCTGTTTTCTTTTGGCTATACCGACATCGCTGTTAAGCAATCCGTATGCTCTGTCTTTATAAGCCTCAAGCTGTTCATTTATCTGGATGATTCTATTGCCCTGTGATTTGTGGCAAGCACCGTTCAATGGGCAGTTTGTGCAGTTTTTTGCCTGATATCTTTTTATTTTTTGCTCGAAACCTGTGGAGGTCTTTTGTGTAAATAGACCTATGCAGTTCATTTCCTGTCCCATTGGACAGATATAGCAATCTTTTGCAGGGTTATAATGTAGTTTATCAACGGAGAATGGCTTCTTGCCCGAATAACTCTTTTTCTGCTCCTTGTCAAACATACCATATTTCACATAGGCCCCAATGTTTTTCCCTTCTAGTAACGCATAGTTCTCCTGGCTGCCATAGCCAGCATCTGCGGTAATGGTTTTCAGTATTTCCCCAAAGCTCGCCTCATGTTGTGCCAGATGACCGGGTAGCGTTGTGGTATCTGTGGGGTTGGGATGTATGGTGTAATTGACGATGTATTGATTGGAAGTAGATATCTGAATGTTATAACCTGGTTTGAGCTGGCCATTTTTCATATGATCCTCTTTCATGCGCATAAAAGTAGCATCGGGATCTGTCTTGCTATAACTATTTCTATCTCCAAGCGTTACTTCCTGCTCTTCATATTGAACAATCTTGGCCGGGTAGTTTTTAGTCGCATAGCGCAACTTTGCCCTCATCTTCTTGCTTACCGAAGGTTTATCGGACAAGACCCGGTTCAGGTTATCGACAGTAGCCTGAACTTTTTCGCGGTCAATTGTTGTCAGATCGGGAGGTTCCGGAAGGTTGTCCTCTGCTTTGGCGATACTTTGGGCGTATTCCCAAATATCTTTTAAGGCAGCTTTCATCTTCTCCTTATTGGTCTGGATAGCTTTTTTCCAGACAAAGGTGTATTTGTTAGCATTGGCTTCAATCTTGGTGCCATCGGTGTAAACATCTTCTATACTCAGCAGACCTTCTTCGGACAGGAGTTTGACAACTTCTTCAAATACACAACGAAGTGCTTCTTTCAAACGAACGCCTCGAAATCTGTTGATGGTATTGTGGTCGGGATAGCTCATGCCGCTCAGCCACATGAAATTGATGTTCTCCCGGCACGCCGTTTCCAATTTGCGACTGCTGTAGACATTGCTTACGTAGCCAAACACCAAAACTTTCAACAACATCTGCGGATGATAACTGGAGCAGCCTTTTATCTTATAAGCGTCCAATAGGGACTGGATGTTGATCCGGTTGATTACATCGTTAACGATACGTACCGGATGACCTTTGGACACCAGTTCGTCCAAAGTTGGAGGAATGGCCATGATCTGGTCCTGATAGTAAGGCTTAAAAGTAGCTCTTTGAGATGGCATATATCCTTTTTGTTTACACTATAAATATATGAAAATCAAACCGTTAAAACAAATAATAAACCTTAGATAATGCAAAAAAAGAGACTGCCTTTTTGAGACAGCCTCTTCTGTTTTCCAGGACTTCTGTTATTTAGAATCCGGCATCAAAATAAATTCAAAAAGTCGATCTCTCTTCAAATATTTTCCGGCAACATCCTGCACCGACTTCGAAGTTACCTCCTTCAAATTGTCTATTCTACGTGTATATCGTGCAAGATCAAGATCATTCTGATAAGAACTTGATATATAATTCAGCCAATAACCATTTTCACGAAGATTTAACTCATTTTGTCGCTGCTGTTCTGCTAGGAACTTTTCGATATCTCCATTTTCAGGGCCTTTTTCCTGAATCTTTTTTACTTCATCCAAGGCCGAAGTGATTAAAGCATCAGCCTTATCTACTGCCGAACCAAAACCAATGGAAAAAGCATAACGTGCTTTTGGCAGCTTACTGAAACTCGCCCGAGCGCCCACGCCGTAAACTCCACCTTCTTTTTCACGGAGTCTTTCCAACAATTTGATCGTCAACACACTCTCCAAGGCTTCCATATTCACATTTTCAATTTCATTATAGGTATAGTCCCCATAGTAGGCCAATTGCGTACTTGCCTTCTCCTCTTTGCCTTTATGAACAACTACGCGCTCGCCCTTGCTCGGCTCCAGAATATTTAAATCCTTGTAGCTTTCTCCTCTTTTAAGGGCCGGCAATGAAGCCAGGTAGGTTTCTAAATAAGGCTTGATCTGATTCTCGTCAAATGACCCCACAATTGTAAACACAAAATCCGAAGCATCAGCAAATCGTTCTTTGTAAATTGCCAAAGCACGCTCCCGATCAATTTTATTGATCGTTTCTACCGTTGGGTTTTGCCGGCGGACATTGTTGCCATAAAGCACTTCTTTCACTTTATCCGAGAATACATTATTTGGATTGCTCAACCTATTTTCCAAAGATCCTTTTGCCCGGGTCATGGTACTCTGGAAAATATCCTGATCCAATCGAGGCTCGGTAAAATAACCATAAATCAATTCAAAAGCATTCTTCAAGCCTTCTTTATCTGTACTACCTGAAATACCTTCGTAACGTTCGGAGATATACGGAGAGATGGAAACATCTTTTCCTGAAAGATACTTCGTAAGCTCAACGTTGTTCATTTGTCCAACGCCGCTTGCATCAATTAAAGAAGACGCATTGGAGGCTGAGAAGTAGTCTGCATCACTATAGCCTGATGTTCCACCCGGACTATACGCCATAATCTGTATCTCATCATTTTTAAAGTCCGTAGGCTTTAGGATTACTTTCACACCATTGCTTAAGATCAATTCTTTCGCTTGAACGGCGTCAATACTTTTTGACGATAAAACAGTGCCTTTTACGGGCTCTTTTGAAAGCAAGGGAAGATTGGAAACTTTATCTTCATATGCTGTCACGGGACTCTCTTCCACGGCTTTTACCCAGCCCGTCACGGTAGACTCAGCGGGTAAATTGGCCTTATCCTTTTCTGGCCCCATAACTAAAACATCGCGGTTCAGATCGGTATAATATTTTTTCACCAAACCATTCACTTCCGACAGTTTCAAGGTTGGTAACAGCTGTTTTGTCAAACGATAAGCGTTTTCATTACTTAAAGCAGGTTCATCATCAATAAAATAATTGAGATAACGGTCTACATAGCTATCCGACTTCTTTTTATCACGCTCGATAAATGACATCTCGTTACCCTTTTTCATATCGGCGATGGCACGATCCAACTCCGTCTGTGTAAAACCGTATTTTTGAATGCGCTCAAATTCGGTTAACATCGCTTTAAATCCGGATTCCAACTCGCCTGGTTTAGGCACTACCAACAATGAAAAAGTATTAAGGTTAGCAACAAAATCGCTGATACTTCCACCTGCCTGCATAAAAGGAGGGTTCGGTTGTTGCATCAATTCAGAAAAACGCCCCGCGATCATCTGATTGAACACATTCTTCAACAGCTCGTTTCTGTAATCTCCTACCGTGGAAACCTTTTCTTTTTCGCTTTTGATCAAAATCTGTGCAACAGTGTAGGGCAGTTCCGGATCTGAAATAGCCAAGAACTGGTTCTTGTTTAACAGATCGACCCGATATTTTTTACGCTCCAACGCTTTTTTGGGCATTTTCATATCGGAAAACAATACTTTCACCCTTTCTTCCATCTCCTTGGGATCAATATCTCCAACGATGATCAGGGCCTGTAAATCCGGGCGATACCAGTCTTCATGGAATTTGCGTATTTCTGTGTAGGGAAATGTTTTCAGTATCTGTTCAGTTCCGATCGGCAAACGTTTGGAGTAAAGGGAACCATTGAGCAACATCGGAAAGTATTGATCCTGTAAACGCTGCTGTACTCCTCTTCCACCTCGTTTTTCTTCGAGAATAACACCCCGTTCTTTATCAATTTCCTCGCCATCCAACAAAGCGTCCTGAGCCCAATCGCGCATTACCTGCAAACCATTTTTTAAAAGTTCAGGATCGTCAGAAGGAATGGGCAGCTGATAAACGGTCTGGTCAAAGCTGGTATAGGCATTGAGGTCCGATCCAAATCGAACCCCCGCTTTCTGCAGGTAGTTAACCAATTCATTCTTTGGAAAGTGCTTCAGGCCATTGAAGTTCATATGTTCTAAAAAATGGGCCAAACCAAGCTGTTTTTCATTTTCTAGAATAGAGCCGGCCTTCATACCCAAATACATGGTAACACGGCCTTTAGGCTCGCTATTTTTACGAATAAAGTATGTAAATCCATTTTTCAGTTTCCCTGTGATGACTTCATTGTCGAAGGGTAATTTTTGATTCAGGGCCAAACTATCTTGGGATAGAATCGCGCGCGCTTCCGCGGTTAACGTGGTTGGCATTTTTGCTTCTGCTATATAGAACGTAGCCGGTAATAGAAAAGCTAATGCGAGTGGTTTAATGAATTTCATACAAAAAAATGTCTTTTTTCAGTTATTTTTGCTAATTGTTTTATATTAGGGTAAACGGAACAGGAGATCAATTGTCCCGATAAATCGTAAAATACAGATTAATACTTTTTTCATTATCCAAGGAGGAATCGGGACCCGCTATAAGGGAACGTCTCTTTGTATTACTTATAATCTGTAAAAATTCCACTTAAAAATACAGAATAACTTTCGAAAAGAACAACAGTTAATTGTAATTTTGTTGCAAATGGATTTTGAAAACTGGACTGATATAAAAAAGGAATTCGAACAATTCTTAAAGTTCGAAAGAGGTTTAAGCGTTAATTCAATTGATGCTTACTTAAATGACGTATCCAAATTTCAGATCTACTGCGAAGACAATCATTTGGTTTTAAATACTGTAACGAGAAAAAATATACAGGAGTTTTTGGCTTGGTTGCAGGAGTTTAATATTTCACCCTTCACACAATCCAGGCTGATCTCTGGCCTGAAGACTTTCTTTAGCTTTTTGATGATCGAGCATGAATTCGTCCACAATCCGACAGATCTTCTTCAGGCGCCACGCTTGGCACGCAAGCTGCCCAGCGTTTTGAGCATACATGAGATCGATCAATTGATCGCGGCAATCGATCTTTCTTCACCCGAGGGCGAGCGCAATAAAACGATCATCGAAATCTTATACGGATGCGGTCTCCGTGTTTCCGAACTTGTCACACTCAAGATATCAAACCTTTTTTTAGATGTTGAATTTATCAAAGTTGAAGGCAAGGGAAGCAAAGAACGCCTCATTCCAATTGGTCAACACGCCATTAAACACCTTCGCATCTATTTAGAAACAATCAGACCTCATATCAAGATTAAGGCCGGAAATGAAGATATTGTATTCCTCAACAGAAGAGGCGCCGCATTATCCCGGGTCATGATCTTCTTGATCATCAAAGAACTTGCCTTAAAAATTGGTTTACAAAGAACCATCAGCCCACATACCTTTAGACATAGCTTTGCGTCACATCTGGTGGAAGGTGGTGCCGACTTAAGAGCTGTACAGGATATGCTCGGTCATGAAAGTATTACTACGACCGAAATATACACACACATCGATAGGGACTACCTTCATTCCATTATTACGCAATATCATCCACGGTCGTGATAAATGTCCGATCACCTTTGCCAGCTCGACCATCCAAATGAACTGTACTGCTTTATTCAGGGGCAATCGTGCTAGCCACCTCTCATTCCACATGGCCCGCCCGATGCTAAGCATATATGGAAACTATTAGCATTGACGTAAAAAAAATAGAGAATTGACGAAAGCTAAACGCTAAAATACTGACGATAAGATGCCTTAAAAATTGATTGCTAAAAGATATAATTTTATCACAAAGATTGTTTGTAAGATCTAGAAAATAGTATATCTTTGCGAGACGTTCCCGTAGTTCAATGGATAGAATTTCAGATTCCGGTTCTGACGATGTGGGTTCGACCCCCGCCGGGAACACATCCTATTTAACAACAAAGACTATCCTAGGATAGTCTTTGTTGTTTAGAAGCTCTTTTGCAATAACTTGTGTTGCGAAGCCGTAAAAATATTCCTGAAGATGATATTGATTTCATGGTCAATGGCGGCCCCCGAAATTCCGGTGTGTGGATAGAGTCTTATCGTATTTGTCAAGATAGATTCTACAAAATCCCTACTTTGTTTGCCTATCTGTTCATAAATCGCTGCATTATCATTTCCATCGTGAAGATTTACCCAAGAAAGAGCGGCCAAATTCATTATTTCCTCCCTCCGATTCGCATAATCTTGCTGAAATTCATCGAGTACCCTAAACGCTTCTTTACTTTCAGTTTTCTCCCATTTGGATTGATTGCTTTTTAACACAAATAGTTTTTCGATTAAATCCAAAAAGCGCTTATACATTCCCGTAAAGTTGGCCAGTAAAGTCAATTCCGCAAAAGGCATAAAGGGATATTGATACAACAGCTCGCGACGTGTACTTTTTGCCGCATCAATCTCAAAAGACTGCCTGCTATCAACGAGAACGTCTTCCAGCGAAAAAGAATGCGAAGCTGTAGCTTCCAATCCAAATGTATCCCAGTCATAGTGAATCAGTACATGATCCCGATCGACAAAAAATGATTTTATCAGCGGTTCACCTTTTTCGTCCAAAACGGGTTTTCCCGCCTCCTGAATTGCGGCATTTAATGTGAAGTGCGTCAAATGTGGCGCTCCGGTAGCATATCTCCAGAAACCACGGAGTCGATAGTGGTCCCCTTCACGCGTAGCAGTACCAGATGCCTGTCCACTCCCCCCGAAACAAACCCGATCCGTTTCGAAAATTTGATTTCCTATAAGGGGATCAATAAAACCGACAAAGAGATTTGCTCCTGAACATAAAGTTACTGTCCAGGCTAATCCCCCATCCCAATAAGCCAGATCAGCCAATAAGCTGAGTCCTTCAGGTACACTTAACCCCAATCCACCTAATGCACGGGGAACCCAAATCTTAAACCACTTCCGACGGTAAATCAGATCCAGTTGTCCATCTGACAACGTTTTCTGCTGAATTCCTTTTGCCTGATTATCTTTCAGTATAGCGATATCTTCGCTATTGAATTGCATATCTTTCTTCACGTATTATTCTCCTCCAATTAAAATACCCACTAAATGCCATAACAAATAAAAATAACGTCAAGCCCGAATAAAGAAACAGCCCTTTATGGATCAGCAAAGGAATTGCCATCAGATTACTGATATTCAACAATATCCAATTTTCTATCTTCCGCTTTGCCAATAACCACATCCCTGCCCAAGCTGTACAGGAAACGGCAGAATCCCAAAGCGGTACATCAGAATCCGTTAAGTGTACCAATCCGAAATAAAACAACAGAAAACCGACAGCACATATGCCACCTACTATCCACCATTCTTTCGGCTCACAGTGTGTTATGGGCGTAGCTACATCACGACTATATTTCCAATAGATCCAGCCATAGATGCTCATGATCAAATAATAGAGATGTAGCAATATTTCGGCATATAGTTTCGCATGGAATAATACGTAAACAGAAATTAAGATACCAATAATCCCAAAAATGTAATTGATCGATTTATTTTGCCGGGAAAACCAAACTTGTAAAACACCAAAAGATACCCCCAACCATTCCGCAATGGTGGCCTGTTGAATCTGTTTTACAAAAGCTTCGAAAATTGTTTCAGAAGTCATCGCCTTGTTTATTATTTCGTGTCATTCATAATAAACCTATGGGAGAGAAACGGCTATTTTTTATTGAAATTAAATCCCTACGCCAGCATTACCTGGATCAGGTATATAAAAGCGATTGTACAAGGAGGTACAATCGCCTTTATTGGGTATAATCTCAGCCGAGAATGACCACGGTCATTCCAAGCACCCCATAAGTATATTTTCTGTCGAATTGATTATTCTATATCAATCAATTTCAACGCTTTGTGCGTACGCGTACGCGTTTCTTTACAAAGTTGCGCATCATCGTTCAATGATTTCCCGTGTGAAGGGATCATTTCACGTAGTTTTTTACGGTATTCATCTGATTTGGCACGTTCAGGGAAACATCTCTTCAACAAGCTGATCATAATAGCTACTGACGTCGAAGCTCCAGGAGAAGCTCCTAATAGCGCAGCAATAGAACCATCGGCACTAGAAACGACCTCTGTACCAAATTCTAAAATTCCACCTTTCTTTTCATCTTTCTTGATGACCTGAACACGTTGTCCTGCTTTCTCGATAACCCAATCCTCCAATTTAGCTGTAGGCATAAATTGTTTTAAAGACTCCAGTTTATCTTTTGGTGACTTCATGACTTCAGTAATAAGATACTTCGTCAACGGTAAGTTGTCAAGTCCGGCTGATAACATCGGACGGATATTGGACAATTTGATAGAAGCCGGTAAATCGAAGTAAGACCCCTGTTTTAAGAATTTAGTTGAGAAACCTGCATATGGTCCAAACAATAACGCTTGCTTGCCATCAATATAACGTGTATCTAAGTGCGGTACAGACATTGGAGGCGCACCGACAGAAGCTTTACCATACACCTTCGCATGGTGTGTATTAATGATCTCTTCATTCACACAACGCAGCCATTGGCCTCCCACCGGGAATCCGCCATAGCCTTTCGCTTCGGGTATTCCAGATTTTTCCAACAATAACAACGAGTGCCCACCGGCTCCAATAAATACAAATTTTGCCTTGATTTCTCGCTTTGTTCCTGTCTTTAAATCTTTGACTTCCACTTCCCAGCGACCGTCATCTTCACGTTCGATGTCAATTACTTCGTGGTTTAAGGAAATCGAAATATTTTCTTTATTTTCAAGATTAGCGATCAAATCACGTGTCAACGACCCAAAATTTACATCAGTGCCCAGATCCATTTTTGTCGCCGCGATTTTTTCGTCTGCCGCACGTCCTTCCATCATCAATGGAATCCACGATTTCAACAATGCTGTATCTTCGGTATATTCCATCCCTTTGAACAAGTTTTGGGTCGTTAGTGTTTCCCATCTTGTCTTTAGAAATTTAGCGTCTTTTTCACCAAAAACCGCACTCATGTGTGGAATACTACGGATAAAATTTTCAGGTTGGGCAATAATGCCTTTATCAACGAGGTAGGACCAAAATTGCTTAGAGACTTCAAATTGCTCGGCAATTTTCACTGCTTTATCAATCTTGACAGAACCATCTTTCTGTTCGGGGGTATAATTTAACTCGCATAAAGCAGAGTGACCCGTGCCAGCATTATTCCATGCGTCAGAACTTTCAGCAGCCACAACATCCAAACGCTCAAGAATTTCAATATTAACGTCTGGGCTTAATTCATTGATTAGAGTACCCAAAGTAGCACTCATAATACCGGCGCCGATCAGAACAACGTCAACTTCTTTATTTGATTTTTTGCTCATGTTTTTGTGATTGATGCAAATTTAATATAGTTTTTGGTAAACGTCCAAGTCTTTTGTCAAAAAACTGTACTTTTTAGAACCACTTATTCAAAAATACCATTGATTTATTAAAATAATCCTAAGTGAGCAATCGCTTACCGTAAAATTCTAAAAATGTTACCTTAAAACACTCCCCCACTCCAAGATAAACACCGGGTCAGCACACAATGTTTTTCTATTTTAAACCGTTATTTATCGAAAGATTTTGTGTTATAATATAGTTTTAACATTTTTGCAGAACGTCGATAGGCAATAGTGTACACGATGGCTAAAAAATAAGATCATTTATTCGCTCATACTATAGCATCGAGAAAAACACAAACACTGTGGCATAACCAAGATAAACCTAATGGAAGCGAGTTCATGTATCGTGTTGAATTCCAAGATCAGACGGGCTGTGAGCGAAAGAAAGCACGAGGAAAATGGTCATAAATGCCATAGTGTAATTAATTGAAGAACAAATAACTTATACAGATGAAAATACTTGAAGGAAAAATTGCTTTAGTAACAGGAGCATCAAAAGGAATCGGAAGGAAAATTGCAGAAGTGTTTGCACAACATGGTGCTAACGTCGCTTTTACGTATCTTTCTTCTGTCGAAAAAGGACAGGCGTTGGAGCAGGAGCTTCAGGCTTTTGGCACCAAAGTGATTGGTTATCGCTCTGACGCTTCAAAATTTGAAGAAGCAGAACAATTGATCAATGCGATCGTCGCTGATTTTGGCGGATTAGATATTGTTGTCAATAATGCTGGTATCACAAAAGACGGCCTGTTAATGCGTATGACCGAAGAGAATTGGGATGATGTATTAAATGTCAACTTAAAATCTGTCTTTAACGTTACAAAAGCTGCTTCAAAAATTATGATGAAAAACCGTAAAGGTTCATTTATCAATATGTCATCCGTTGTTGGCGTTCAAGGAAATGCTGGTCAGGCAAATTATGCTGCATCAAAAGCTGGTATCATTGGGTTCACAAAATCGGTCGCTAAAGAATTAGGTTCTCGTAATATCCGTGCAAACGTAGTTGCTCCAGGCTTTATACGTACCGAAATGACAGATGTACTGGATCCTAAAGTTGTGGCAGGATGGGAAGCTGGAATTCCATTGAAACGTGCTGGCCAACCAGAAGATGTTGCCAATGCATGTCTTTATTTAGCATCTGACTTATCGGCATACGTAACCGGACAGGTTCTTCCTGTTGATGGTGGTATGTTATAAAAAATAACAGGCTTAGGTCAAGTTTTCTTACCTTGACCTAAGCCTGTTCTCTAGTTATGTTTTACGACGATCCCGATCTATCTACCCCTCTAACCTGGATATACCGGACAAAGACACTATACTTCTCCTTCTATTTACAGAATTTTCAATCTCCACATACCTGTATTGTTAATAATACCAAACATCTTCAATAGGCTTCTGATAAGAAGGAATCTATAGATCGCCTCCAATATTTACAAATTTTCGTTAATTTTGTCGATCAAATTTAAATGCTATGGCGAACTGGAAGGATTTTTTTGAAATTAAAACCGAGGATGATTTTAATCAGCATTGTTTAGATACCTACCAATTCCAGAGCCAGCATTGTAAGGTTTATCGTGACTATATCAGCCTCCTCGGCAGAGAAAAAGACCTTATTCAGCACTATACGGATATTCCTTTTATGCCTATTGAATTTTTTAAGACGCAACAGGTTATTGCTGAAGGAATGGAGGCTGAAATCGTATTCTCGAGTTCGGGTACAACGGGTATGGTCACCTCAAAACATTTAGTCGCTGACCTCCGTATTTACGAACGCACTTTCCGTCGTATTTTTGAAGACTTCTATGGTCCACTAAGCCATATTGCCGTACTGGCCCTTCTACCCTCATACCTTGAAAGAAGCGGTTCATCTTTAATCTACATGATTGATGATCTCATGAAGCAAAGTGAGCAGCCTGAAAGCAATTATTTTCTCTATAACCACCAAGAGCTTTACGATACACTTGTGGCGCTCAAAAATAAAGGCACAAAAACAATCCTTTTCGGCGTAACGTACGCCCTACTCGACTTCATTGAACAATACGCCTTTGAATTTCCTGAACTGATTATTATGGAAACTGGCGGAATGAAAGGTAAACGCAAGGAAATGGTCAAACAGGAAATCCATAAACTCCTGGAAGAAGCCTTTTCCGTCCATGGAATCCATTCGGAATATGGCATGACAGAATTACTCTCACAAGGTTATTCTTCAGGTCAGGGAATTTTCCATCTTCCCAAATGGATGAAAATCTTGATTCGCGACACCAATGATCCATTGAGCCTAATTCCCATGAATAAAACTGGTGGTATCAACGTTATCGACCTTGCGAATCGTTACTCGTGTTCATTTATAGCCACGCAGGATTTGGGTAAAGTATATCCAGATGGATCTTTTGAAATATTAGGACGTTTTGACCAAAGTGATATCAGGGGATGTAATTTGTTGGTTCAATAATGATCCAACATGATTCAGCACGGGTTTTGTGATGATCCTTTATATTCCCAAATAAATGAAAGCGTAGGTGGTGAAACACATAGGGCAATTAAATTAAAACACCTGTTCATGATGTGTGAACAGGTGTTTTTTCATTCGAAATATGATCTTTATTTCAGACTCGGATCTTCAAAGGTGTTGCCCGATCGCATATCCCCCGAATCATATCCCTTTTTAAACCATTCCATACGTTGAGCGGACGTACCATGCGTAAATGATTCAGGAACAGCATAGCCCTGTGCCTCTGTCTGTAATTTATCATCTCCCACTGCTTCGGCAGCTTTCATACCGTCCATAATATCATTATAATCGATTTTTATATCGGTATATTCATTGAGATAATGCGCCCATACTCCAGCATAAAAATCAGCTTGCAGTTCGGTCATCACAGAGATCCGGTTATTTTCGCGTTCACTCATTTGCCCACGGGCCTGATTGGTCTTTGGTAATAAACCCACCAACTGTTGGATATGGTGTCCAACCTCATGGGCAATTACATACGCCATGGCGAACTCTCCCTTCGCCCCGAATTTATCCGACAGTTCTTTACTAAAGCTCAGATCCAGGTAAATCTTTTGATCGCCAGGACAATAAAAAGGTCCGTAAGAGGCCTGTCCCATGCCACAACCATCCGTTTGTGTACCACCATCATAAAAAACAAGGGTAGTAGGCGTATAACTCTTCTGCATCTGCTCTTTAAACAGCTTTGCCCAAACATCCTCTGTACTTTGGAGTACAGTCAAGGAGAATTCGGTTAGCCTTTTTTCTTCAGGATTTAACTCACGTGGCTGCCCGGACTGTTCGGTTTGCGCCCCCATATTTTGAGCCTGCTGTAAGAGTTGACTCGGATCTCCACCCATCAAAAATCCAATGACCAAAACAATAATTCCACCAATTCCTCCTAAAGCAATTTTTCCTCCCCCCGACATTCCTCTGCGGTCTTCAAAATTACCACTTTGTTTACCTCCTTGCCATTTCATAGTATTTCTATATTACAGTTAATAATCTTTTCTAATGTTGGATAAACACAAATTCGGTACCAATGTTCTACATGAAGTAGATTTATTTGAAGAAAAAACTCATGCTACAATTTACATCATAGCTCGCTCATATCATAAATTTACCGGTAAGAAAAGATAGTCATTAGCAAAAACAATGCTTTAAAGGGACAAAAACAGGAGTTATTTCTCTAAGTCGTGATATTCGTCATTGTACATCAAAACAAATTTGGCTAAGTTTGGGCTTTCAAAAAAATTGACATGAAATTAGAAGAACAATTACAAGCGAGAGCTGGCGGAAAATGTGAGCTGACAGGCGAAGATGCCACTTTAATTGCTTATACATTACCACCGGAAATAACATCAAATTTGGACAATACTTTACTGATTTCAGAAACATTGGTCAATCAGCTCAACAAAACGGAGCAATTAAATCCGGACGATTGGAAATTCCTTCCAAATGCAATGTGGTCCGAGAACCCATCGGTACAAATTGTATGCTGGCGTATGTTAAACCGACTAAAAAATGAAGGTTGGGCGTCTGAAGCATTGGATATTCTATATTTAGACGATGAGACACTAGCTGAAGCTAAGAAAACTGGAGACCATGAAAATGACGGCTATGTTTCTTTTCATGAAGATAGCATCGGGCAACGACTATTGGAGGGCGACACTGTTGTTCTGACAAAAACGCTTGATGTGAAAGGTTCCTCTTTAAAAGCGACTTTAGGTACCGTGGTTAAGAATATTAGACTGGTAGCAGACAATATCGAGCAAATTGAGGGAAAGATTGAAGGCCAAACCATCGTGATACTGACCAAATATCTCCGTAAACAAAATTAAAATAGACTTTTCGTCTAAATAATTAAGGCTTAAACTGGGGAACTCCCGTTTAAGCCTTAATTATTTAAATAGATACTAGTTGCCACTATTGCGGATAATTCCGCACAAATTCGAAACGATAGTTTGGATGTTGTTTGAGACTATCGATCAAGTCCGATAATAGCCGCTGCCCTTTTTTCGTTTGGTACATATTGTCATGAGTCAATAGCACAACATTGTTCTTTGTATAAGACGTACCTTTGCGGAGTAAATTCTTCATTTGGGTATACAATTGATTCACCGATAGGTCCGGTTTCCCCGTAACACCATTAATCTTCCACTCACAATCCCAACCAATTACTTTATAACCATTCTGGTGTAGTAGCTCGGCCGTCGAAGCCCCGCTTTTCAAATCAACCTTTTTACGGTCTCCGATATACCAGATATTTCGTCCCGGCAGCCGCACTATCTTATGTGTTAGGCCCAGCGATTGCTCAGCAAGTTCAAAATCTTCAAAAGCCGTCTGCGCATTCGAATAGAACGTACTGTACTTATTGTGTGCATGCCAGTAACTGTGGTTGTAACAATCCACTAACGGATTATTTTTATAACGTTCTGTAAAGCCGTGTAACTTCTTACTCATTTTGTCATGATTACCAATCAGAAAAGCATTGATTTTAATGCCTTTTGCTGTCGCAATGGAATCAAGGTGCTGACTTCCATTTAAGGGTCCATCGTCAAAAGTGAGATAAATATAACGTGGAGAAACAGTATCAGTCAACAATACCGTTGTATCTTTAGCTCCTTTGTAGTCCACATCTTCTTCCATTTTTGTAATGGTGTCTTTCCGTAGCGAATCTACTTTACTTATTGAATCCTGCACGGCAAGTAAACTATCCTTTTTTGGTGGCATAGAGTCAACAGCCCCCACATTTTGCACCTTATTTGTCCCACTTTGATTGCAGGAGTAAAATCCCAAAATAGATATACTTAACCCTACCCATACAACACCCGAATTAACTACTTTTCTCATTACAAAAATTAACTTACCATCACAATTATTTCACAAATACTAAAAATCATCTAAAATAAGCTGATTTCAGTCCCGTGTTGCGCAAAATTAATATATTTTTCATTAATAAAGCTGTTATGTTATTTAATTTATTGTGCATGGCACTCAAAGCGTCATGATTTCGCATGCCTCCAGCGCTACGAAAGCAGACCAGCTGTTATTTCCGGCCAAAAAAAAGGAACCTATGTTGATATAGATTCCTTTTTTATTCTGTTATTCAGCTACTCAATTAATCCCGATGTCTTCCGCCATGACCGTTACCTCGCCCGTGTCCATGTCCCTGATCATTGCCACGCCCGTGACCACCTTCGTGACCTCGTCCATAACCGCGGTCGTTTCCTCTATCGTATCCCCGACGCTCACCCCATGAATGTTCGCGGCTTACCCGACGCTCGCTTGCAAATGAATATCCACCACCATGATGACTGTCTCGAATGGCGACCTGCCTTCCCCGATAACCGCCATAACGGCTTCTGTAGCGATCGTGATGATGCCAAGGTGTGCGATCGTTGATTACTACTTTATGCACCCGATAAAAATCGTAATGTCTATATCGTCTCGGTAAACTTGCTCTTCTTATCCAGCCGCCGTTATCATAATAAACGTAACATCTCGCGGGTACATCGTAATACATATTGTATTCTGGCATATAATAATAACGCGCGTAATCATAACCCGCTGGTCCCCAACTAGGCTGACTTCCAATATTGACACTGATACTCACTTGCGCCTGTGCAGCTCCCGCCGTAAAAAGGCCTGCAATGATCGCCGCCGCATAAAACAATTTTTTCATAAGTAGCTCCTCCCTTAGTTTGTAATTTCTTCTTTACAATACGACAACAAACAGTATGCAAAAGATTAATGTTAAAATGTTAATTTTTGTTAACGCAACAATAAAAACCTCATTTTGAACAGGTTGAAAATAGTGTAATTCACAAAATACCCCAAACCTTTTTGAAGGATCCGTTGTTCAGATTGATAGGACTTTAATGAATAATTACCATGAGTATATATAACGTAGGCATATTTGTCGGCAGCTTGAGAAAGGAATCTTTCAATAAAAAGATCGCACAGTTTATCCTCGACCAGGAGGAATCGAAATTTAGCTATCGCATGATTGATATCGGCGATCTCCCCTTATATAATCAGGATTTTGACGATGCTGGTAACCCACCGGCTAGCTATACCCGTTTCCGTCAAGAGGTCGCGTCCTTGGATGCTGTGCTTTTTGTTACCGCAGAGTATAACCGTTCGATTCCGGCGGTATTAAAGAATGCGATTGACGTGGGTTCGAGACCCTATGGAAAAAATAAATGGGATGGTAAACCTGGCGCAATAATTTCCTCATCAACGGGAGTTTATGGGGGCTTTGGGGCCAACCATCATTTGCGTCAATCACTTGTCTTCGTCAATATCCCAACGATGCAGCAACCTGAAGCTTATCTGGGCGATATCGGCAGCTGTATCGGTCCAAGTGGAACAGTGGAATTAGCAAAAACCAAAGATTTTCTCCGCAGCTTTAAAACAGCATTTGAGCAATGGGCTGAGCGAATCATTCATACAAAAAGGCAGAATTAAGTTCTGCCCTTTTGTATGAATGATCAAATTAAACTAGTCTTGTTCATCACTGAGGTCATAGTTCCAATGCTGTAATTTTTCCTGTAAGATCCGCGATATCTTATTGAAATAGCGCTTTTGCTTATAGCCCATTACCCATTGTACCCCCTGTACAGCATTGGTACAGAAAATCTCATCTGCCCGTTTCATGATTTCGGGGCTTATCTGTGCTTCCACCACTTCTATACCTTCATCCTGTGCCATGTCCATGACTACCCGACGCATCACCCCTTCAATACATCCTTCGGATAATGCTGGTGTATAAAGCACCTTTTCATAATAGACAAAGATATTTGAAATTAAGGATTCACATAGGTAACCTTCCTGATTTAGAATTAACACATCATCAAAAGCCATTTTCTTTTTATAGATGCCAGCTAACACATAAATCTGCGCATTTAAAGATTTAATCTTTGAAAGATCGCTATAAGGTTTTTTGAATTCATTGTACAGCCCTACAATCAAACCGACCTTCTTATCGCGAAGATTAGGTTCTATGCGCTGCACCTGCAAAACAAAACCAGGTTTATTACTCGTCGGACTATACAATCCGCCACCAGATCTAAATACGATCAACCGGATACGAACCTGCTGTCCCAACATATTGTTTTTACGGATTAATTCTTCGGATCTCGAACGAATAAAAAATGCATCGAAAAGGTTTGCATCATCCAAATGAATCAACTCCATTCCTTTTTGTAAACGCTCGACATGAAAATTTAGAAAGCGGATATCACCATCCTTATACAACATCGTTTCGAACAGTCCGTCCCCATAACGAAAACCTCTATTCTCAATGCTAAATATTTCCTGATCTTCCGGCACTACATTGCCATTGAAATTGATATAGTTTGTTGGCATCTTAATTTTGTTCTAAATTTTAATCATGTTCTATAGCCATTGAATTTGCCGCATATCCGCGCCACTTTTCTAAAGCTAAACGAAAATCTTCCGGATATGGTACCTCAAAATACATATTTTCTTTTGTAGAAGGATGAATAAATCCCAATACTTGAGCATGAAGTGCTTGTCGCGGCAGCAATGAAAAACAGTTATCCACAAACTGCTTGTACTTTGAAAACACGGTACCTTTTAAAATCTTATCGCCGCCATACATGGCATCATTAAATAGCGGATGACCAATAGATTGCATATGCGTACGAATTTGATGTGTACGTCCCGTTTCTAATTGACATTCTATTAGGGTAACATAGCCCAGTCGCTCCAAAACTCGGTAATGTGTCACTGACCAACGCCCCTTGTCTTCACTATCATACATCGCCATGATACGTCTGTCTTTTAGATGACGTCCAATATAACCTGTGATTGTTCCGTCCTCTTTTAAATCTCCCCAAACTAATGCAATATATTTACGGGTAATGCTGTGATCGAAAAACTGCTTTGCCAAAAAGGCCATTGATTTTTCATTTTTAGCAATGACCAATAATCCGGAGGTGTCTTTATCGATTCGATGCACTAAACCCGGGCGATCGGAGTTTCCAGGTAGCTGTGGCAGCTGCTGTATATGATACGTTAATGCATTGACCAAGGTTCCTGTATAATTATTATATCCTGGATGCACGACCATTCCCGCCTCCTTATTCACGATCAACACATCGTCATCCTCGTATTTGATATCTAATGGAATGTTTTCAGGATAAACTTCGTTATCCCGTGGCGGATCAGGTAGCACTAATGTAATCACATCATCAGGTCTAACCTTATAGCTCGCCTTGATCTCCTTACCGTTAACCATGACAGAACCAGCTTCAATAGCATGCTGAATTTTGCTCCGCGTAGCATTTTCCACCCTGTTCATCAGATATTTATCAATGCGGAGTAATGCTTGCCCCTTATCCACCTCAATACGTAGATGCTCAAATAATTCCTGTTCTTCCTGATCTTGCGATCCAATTTGTTCTGTCATGCTACAAAAATAAACCAAATGAAACAATTTTCGTTAAATTTGTTTTCATTTAATGTTATGTTGCCGTTCAAAATCCATAGTCCCGAAACTGAATTGTGCCTTCCGGCCTGGGAGAAGAAGCATATTAAAGTAACGCTTAAGCGGGATGACCTCATACATCCGTTTATTTCGGGCAATAAGTGGCGAAAATTAAAATATAATCTGGAAGAAGCAGTGCAGCTAGGGAAAAGCCATCTGGTTACTTTTGGCGGGGCATGGAGCAACCATCTTTTGGCTACTGCTTGCGCCGGCGCTACCTTCAAATTTAAAACAACTGCTTTTGTTAGAGGTGAAGAAAGGGTTAACAACCCTGTTTTAACGATGTGTCGTCTTTTTGGGATGCAGCTTATTTACGTCGACCGCGAATCTTACCGAAATAAAGAAAATTTATACGAGCGTTATTTTGGTCAGGATCCAACGACATTCTATATACATGAAGGCGGTTACGGTACGCTTGGAGCGAAAGGTTGCGCCGAAATCGTTGACGAACTCCAACATGAATATCAGCATATTTTTACAGCCTGTGGTACAGGAACAACATTAGCGGGAATAGGCAATGCTGTAGAAAAACGGGATCTATTTACCCATGTACATGGCGTTCCTGTTTTAAAAAATGGTGGCTTTATTCAAACGGAAGTCGATCAACTTTACCCCAACATCCCCCCGCCTATTTTACATCTTGATTATCATTTTGGTGGTTATGCCAAATCCAACGCCGACTTGCTCGCCTTCGTTCAACATTTTATAGCATCCACAGGAATAATGATTGAGCCTACTTATACCGGCAAATTGCTCTATGCCGTGGATGACCTGATCAAAAAGGACTACTTTACCCCCGCCGATCAGGTACTCGTAATACATACCGGCGGACTTACAGGCCTACTTGGCATGTACGAACGTTTTAATTTTCTTGATCTACATCAATAAATAAAGCAGAACACCCCACAGAGACATTTGATTGACATTTATTCAGCAATTATATTGTAAGTTTGACCCGATTTAAAAATAAATCAAATCGAAAACATGCGAAAACCATGATTTTCCAAAGGTAACAGCGAGGCCAGTATGGGGTATTTTTAACCCTATGCAGCACCTCATAAATTAATGATATAAAGATGAAAATATTAGCATTTGCAGGCACAAGCAACAAAAACTCAATCAACAAAACATTTGTCACAAGTACTTCAAAATACTACAAGGAAGCCGACGATACCATCGAATTGCTAGACTTAAACCATTTTGAAATGCCGATCTATTCTTACGACAAAGAAGTCGAGTTGGGCATTCCTCAATTGGCACATGACTTTGCAGCTAAAATGGATGCCGCAGATTTCCTGTTGATTTCTTTGGCCGAACATAATGGATCCTATACCACAGCTTACAAAAATATCGTTGACTGGGTTTCACGGATTCCTAACCGTAAATTATTCAACGGCAAACCTGTTTTCTTATTGGCTACTGCCCCTGGTCCAATGGGAGGTGCCACAGTTTTGAACACTGCTGTCAATCGAATCACTTGGGACGGTGCCGATATATTAGATTCCTTTTCTCTTCCCGAATTCCACAAAAACTTTGAAGAAGGTAAAGGTATTATCGACCCGACTTTAAGAAGTCAATTAGAAGCTAAAGTACGTAAAACAAAACGTGCACTTGCCGAAAAATTATCCGTTCAGGGTTAACAAAAGATTAACAAATAATCATTGTAAAAACCTCTTTTAATATGTAAATTGAAAACCTATTAACAAGAGGTTTTTTGATATGGCAAAAAAAATATTACTACTTGTAGGAGACTTTGTAGAAGACTACGAAGCAATGGTTCCATTTCAAGCAATGGGTTCTATAGGGATAACGGTAGATGCAATTGCTCCAGACCGCAAAAGCGGGGATGTAGTTCCCACAGCAGTACATGATTTCACTGGTGATCAGACCTACAAAGAATTGCGCGGGCATAATTTCGCAATCAATAAAGATTTCGACCAGGTAAATGTTGAAGACTATGACGGTCTATATATTGCTGGCGGACGATCGGCAGAATATATTCGACTCAACAAACGTGTTTTGGAGATTACGAAACACTTCTTTGAGCACAACAAACCTGTGGCGGCAATATGTCATGGTATCCAGGTGTTAACAGCTGCAAAAGTACTCGCAGGTCGTACATTGACAGCCTATGTTGCTGTAGGTCCAGACATTGAATTAGCAGGCGGCACATGGAAAAATATTCCTGCAGATCAAGCGGTCGTAGACGGAAATTTGGTCACCTCTCCTGCTTGGCCAGGACATCAGGCAATTTTAAAAGAGTTTTATAAGTTATTAGGTATTACTATTACAATTTAAGTGTTTTTTAATGAAGAAGAATAAAAGGTTATGGCTTTTGGTCATACCGATTTTAGTGCTGCTGGGTTTTATTTTAAAAGATAGCTTCAATCAGAAAAGTATTGAAGATTTACCGGGAGGTTTTAAGGAAGTCGCTTTCGTCAGAAATGAACAAAATAAAGGCGGTATCATACGCATCTATGCCGTTACAGTAGGTGACCTGTTGAACGCAGATTATACAGGCTGTCTTGACTTGATGCCAGTTAATGATTACGGAAGTACAACAACCGTATATTTCTTCGATCGAAGTGCACCTTATCCAACAAGCTTATCAATTGACACACCCCATTTTGACACGACGAAATACAAAGCTATTCAAATTTCCAAAAAGTACGGAAAGAAGAAATAGACGAAATCAAACATAATGACATGTCCCTCAAAGTCTGCTAGACTTTGGGGGATTTTTTTTGCCATGCTATGCTCTACCTTGTAGCGGTTATTTCTAGGGAAGAAGAATGATGGCAAAAATGCACCTTAAAACGATGCTCGAAATACATGAACAAAAAATAACTTAATAATTCTTTAACACAAAAAAGTTCGATTATCCCCTGCAGAGCTATAGTTTTGCTTTTTAAATTTACGTATATTTAGCTATGGCGAAAAAATTTATTCCTAGAGACGTTAGTTGGTTGAGCTTTAATGGCAGAGTACTTCAGGAAGCTGCGGATGAGACTGTCCCTTTACCCTTAAGAATCAAATTTTTAGGTATATTTTCCAATAACCTCGATGAATTTTTCCGCGTGCGTGTTGCAGGTCTAAAACGGGCTATAGACCTCAAAGATAAAAGTGCCAATCAATCCTTCTATGAAGATCCTCAGCTTATCCTAGAAGAGCTCAATATCCGGGTCATCAAGCAGCAAAAGAAATTTGACAGTACCTGGAATCGTATCCAAAAAGATATGGCCAAACAAAATGTCTATATTAAGACCAGTGAGGAACTCAACCCCGAACAACAGAAGTTTGTGAGTGACTATTATCAGGATGACGTAGAATCGAACGTCATTCCGCTGATATTGGACGATGTGCGGCCTATGCCTTATATTCGGGATAAGAGCCTTTATTTGGGCATTGCGATGGGAAAACAGGAATGGCAGTACGAAACCAAATTTGCACTCATCGAAATCCCGACCAGTCAAAATGGACGCTTCGTCCAGTTGCCATCGCCAAAAGATGAAAAACACATCATACTTTTGGAGGATGTTATCAAGTTTAATCTTCCTCTGATATTCTCCTATTTCGGTTTTGATGTATTCAATGCACATGTCTTTAAAGTCACAAAAGACGCCGAATTTGACATTGACAATGACATCAACACGACGCTGGTCGAAAAGATAAGCAAAGGGGTAAAAAACAGAAGAAAAGGTAAACCTACCCGATTTATTTTTGATCAAGAGATGGACCATAAATTGGTAGAATTCCTGATCAAGAAACTTAACCTTTCAAAAAAAGACAGCATCATTCCAGGACAAAAAATACACAACTTCAAACACTTCATGGATTTTCCCAATGTGTTTAAATCGTACAATCAGCCCTTGGAACGGACGTCCTTTCCACACCCCTATTTCAAGAACTACGAACGTGTAACGGATACTGTATTGAAAAAAGATGTGCTGCTCTCCTTCCCCTATCATGAGTTTAGACCGATCATTGATCTACTTCGTGAAGCAGCGATGGATCCAGATGTGAAAACCATCCAGATTACGGCATACCGCTTAGCCTCGAATTCAAAAATTGCAAATGCCCTGATTAACGCAGCCCGCAATGGAAAGGAAGTCACCGTGATGCTTGAACTTCGGGCAAGATTTGATGAAGAAAACAATTTGGACTGGAAAGAGAAACTTGAACTGGAAGGCATCAAGGTATTGACCGGTATCCCAAATAAAAAGGTCCATGCAAAACTATGCGTCATCAAAAAACGTATCGGAATGAAAACGATCCAGTATGGTTTTGTCAGCACAGGAAATATCAACGAAAAAACGGCTAAATTATACGGAGATTACTGCCTGTTAACGAGTAATAGGGATGTTATTGCCGATATAAATAAGGTTTTCAATTACCTGAGACGTCCTAAGTCAAATCCGGCTGAAATTATCAAAAATTGCAAAAGTCTGTTGATATGCCCAACGGATATGCGCAGGGAACTTCTACACTACATCGATCAGGAGATTACCGAAGCCAAGGCTGGTCGAAAAGCATATATTATTGTCAAGGTAAACTCACTGAGCGATAAAGAAATGATTAAAAAGCTCTATGATGCCGCAACAGCTGGTGTCAAAATAAACCTTATCATCCGGGGAATCTACTGTGCAACAAATCAAAAAACTTTTAAATTGCAAATGAATGCCATTTCAATCGTCGATGAGTATTTGGAACATGCACGTGTGATGTATTTCTACAACGCTGGCCGAGAGCAGCTATTTATTTCCTCGGCAGATTGGATGACAAGAAACTTGGATCATCGCATCGAAGCAGCGGTCAAAATAACAAGTAAAAAAATCAAGGAAGATTTAAAAGAAATGCTTCAGATCCAGCTCAATGATAATGTCAAGGCCCGTATACTCAACAATTCACTGAGCAATCATTACGTTGAGAATAAAAAGGCGCCGTGCCGTTCGCAGATTGAAATATACAATTATCTGAAAAAAAAATTAGCGGATCATTAGTGGGCTGTTGATCAATACGAGCACAAATTGGTCAATAAGCTGAATTCAAGATCATTCTTGTCATTACGAACGAGAATAACGTTTTATATTATATTAATTAAGACACAAGTTGTATCTTCATTCCATGAAATTTAACTTGTGTCTTATATTTGCCTTAAGCCTTTCCACGCTTTCTCTCAGTGCGCAGGAAAAGACCATGCCTTCAGATTTTGTATACGTCAAGGACATTATTCCAACAATAAGTTTAGAAATGCGTTATTTTGGTAGCCACAACTTCACCGGAAGGCCAATTCAAGGTTATGAAAAACCAGTCGCTATTTTAACGAAGCGCGCAGCGCTAGCACTGCAACAGGTCGAGAACCATTTAAATAAAAAAGGTCTTGGCCTGAAAATATTCGATGCCTACCGTCCGCAACGTGCTGTTGACAACTTTAAAACATGGTCCTTAAACACCAATGATACTATCGCAAAAAGGGAATTCTACCCGCTTATCAATAAGAAGAACTTGTTCAATCTAGGCTTTATTGCCTCCAAATCAGGCCACAGCCGTGGCAGTACAGTCGATCTAACGCTCATCAGCCTAAAAGATCATAAGGAGATTGATATGGGTGGACCTTTTGATTTTTTCGGCGCAGTCTCCCATCATCACTATGCGCATCTGACCGCCCAACAGAAAGAAAACCGGAAGATTTTAAAAGAAGCGATGGCTAAATTTGGCTTCAAAGCTTATGATAAGGAATGGTGGCATTACACTTTGCAAGATGAACCTTATCGTAAAACCTATTTTGATTTTATCGTAAAATAAACATGTCTGTAAAGGAAACTCCCATCAAAAACAAGGGTTTTTATGTCTTTCATTTTAAGGGCAACAAATCGAAACCTGTCTTTAGTTCCGAGCAGCAGCAGATTTTAACAAAAGGTGACCTCTATTCGCTCTGTTTAATAAAAAAAGGTGAGACATCCTTCATGATTAATAACGAACGGGTACAAGTTGCGCAAAATCACCTTTTGTTAACCAATCCATCCTCCCGAGTGAATGGCTCTTCAGTCGTCAAATCTTGGGACTGTGAGGTATATTTGATTTTCTTTACGCTAGATTTTAGCTTCAAACTGGATTTTCAAGAAGATTTCTTCGAGGTCACCAAAAAGTCGCTTGCCTTAAGTGACAGTTACATCTGGTCGCTATCGAACCAAGATTCGATCAACTTATCTAACTTATTTAAACAGTTTATTCATTACGACCGACAAGACTCTAGCTACCTTTTCAAACATCAGATTATTAAGTCATTAACAGAAATATTATTTTGTGAAATAGCTCGTCTAGGAAGCCAAAATATGCGAAATACACCCGCTATTCCCTCCCGGAAAAGAGAGATTCTGGCCAATTTTCATTTGCTACTAAAAAAGTCGTTTCATAAAGAACACATGGTGCAATTTTATGCGATGGAACTTGGCATCACAGCGAAACACCTATCGGTGATTACCAAGGAACTAACTGGAAAATCAGCAATAGAACTTATTCAGAACGTTTTAGTGGAGGAAGCAAAATCATTACTTTGCCAGGGGCTTCCTATCGGAGAAATTGCAGTGAAATTACATTTCTCGGATCAATCTTTTTTTGGTAAATTCTTTAAGCGAAATGTTGGAATCTCGCCTAAAGAATTTCGTCAGAATCTCTACTTAAACAAAGTCGATTAAATCGAAGATGCTTGTAAATTGCTGGTCTGCAGCTCCAGTATCCTGCAATTTATCCTCGCCCCAAGTCTGCCCTTTCAACCATAAGGTTTGGCAGCCAACCGCTTTGGCAGGTACCATATCTTTACTATAGGAATCACCCACCACCAATACCTCTTGTGCAGGAAGTCCTATTTTAGTTACACCTAAGGCATAAATGGCAGGATCAGGTTTGCGCACACCGACGACAGCCGACTCCACAACTTCCTGAAAATAAGATAGAATCCCAAAATCATCAAGGACCGATTTTAAATTACCATAAAAATTGGAAACCATGACAATCGGATATTTTTCATGGAGTGAATTTAACAGTGGTTTTACCTCTTCAACCGTATTCTTCGCCAATGAATAACCGTCAAAGGCTATTCTATGCGCTAATGATCGGTCTAAGTCGTACCCTGCAGCAATAAGATAATCAAATTGCACATTGAGCTTTGCTTCAAGCACTTCCAAAAAATTAAACTGCGGTTTAATAATAGGTTGTAAAGCCATCTGACGTTCCGCGTAGGTATAGGCCTCCTGAAAAGCGTTCAAATTTACAGGAACCTGATATTTTTCATAACCCGACCAGATAACAGCTCCCCAGTGGCCGCCATTGGTGTCTAAGGTTCCACCATAATCAAAAATAATCCCTTTAATATTAAACTTATCCATGTTATTTCTTTTTTACTAAACTCATCCACCCCAAACCGATCATAATCCACACAATTTCCCTAATTCGTGTCACAACACCCATAAAAATACCGACTTTCGCAGGCAATCCTATACTCATTACGGCCATTGCCAATCCACCTTCCCGGGTTCCCAACTGCATTGGAAAGAAAAAAACAAGATTGGCAAATAGGGAAGATCCTGAGCTAATTATCATAGCATCAATAAAATCAATATTGATATCTAAAGCCAAACCAATAAAATAAATCTCAAAACAGCCTACAACGCGTGCTACAAATTCCCAAAAAAGCGCCGTATAGAAACGACCGCGGCGATTTTGAAAAAGGTTTTTCACCTGTTGATCGACGTCATTCAAAGTTTCATACTTCGTCTCCAGTAAATTACCGACTTTCTTACCTACCAAAGGCAGTTTAGACAAGGCTTTCAATAGTGAAACGGTAATTCCCTTCTTATAAAATTTTGTAAATAGCCAAGTACAGATGATAGCCATTACAAAAATCGCAGCACAGGCCACATTGACCATCGTGCTAGCAGGCACAAACCAAAGAATTAGAAAAACAGAAGCGACCCAAAATAAAATATGCGATAGGATGTGCATGACACCGTATAACAGCACAGATGAACCTGCCTTCGAACCACCGACATAGTTTTTAAGCTCCATAATACGATAAGGCTCCCCTCCTAACGCAACAAATGGTGTTATATAATTGATGGCATACCCCGATATTGTCAATTGTAAGACCTTCCAAAAAGGGACGTTTGTCTGTGGCAATTCCGGTTCCTGAATAATTGCCTTAAATGCCATAGCATTCATCCAGTAGAGTACTGCCCAGCTACCAAGTACAGGCAGAAACCACCAGCCAATATTTTCAAGGTTGTTCCAAATCTCATCAATTCCCATTGCATGAATCATATAGGCCAGTGTACCTATACCGATCAGCATAAAGAGCACTTTATAGATTTTGCTACCCATAGGTTGGATCATTTGTTAATTTATCAACAAAATAGCCACTTACCTTTTCTTGTCGGTTACACATATAGATCAATATCGGATTTAGGACAAACATGTCAAAGAAAAAGTAAATCCAAGGTTGGCCGATAAACAACCAAACAAATAGGAAAATCACCCTTGTATTGAACTGTACAATATTTGTATACTTCATCAATGGTTTATTTTGAGTTCTAAAGTCGACCATTAATTGTTTTGGCAATTCGTCTTTATAGCGACTTTTCACTAGGCGCAGTAGCTTTTGCAGTTTTGGCGAAAGCTTTTCCTGGTTTCGTGTATAGCCCATATAGCCATTTAACACAAATTTGCTGAAAAAATTCTTGCGCCAGGACAAGGCATCGTAGTCAACTTTCAAATCACGTGTATTGTCCAGCTCACTTCCAGCTTTACCTTTTATAAAATACAAATGCACGTTACGATAATAATCAGCCATTGCTGACTGAAGCATATGCGATACACCTGCAAGCACACAAAATACCCATAGCCATTGTGGCCACCCCTCGTTAATACTGCGTAAACAGATCGCAATATGAATAGAAGCAAACCAAAAATCGCCAGCAAAACCATCCAAGATACGACCAAAGCGACTTTTATTGTCCGTCATTCTGGCCAGCTGTCCATCGGCACTATCTAGAGAATTGGCAAAAACCAATAAAAGCATGCCGATCACATTAATCCATAACGCCGGGTAATAGAATAAAATACCCGCCGCAACGCCAAAGAAAATACTAATAATGGTTACAGCGTTGGGTGTAATACCAATTTTTGCACAGACTTGCGCAATGCGATAACCTATGGGTCGATAAAACCAAATATCAATTCGTTCCTCAGTATCATTAGATTTTAAAGATTGTTCGAATGCACTCAAATTATCTTCTTCGATTACATTAACTTGTTCTTTCTGCATTGTGGTTCTTTTCAGTAAATTTATGGTAAACCATTTGAGCAATGGCCTCTGCAGCCTCTGCCCGACAAGGCGCAAAACTTGGCCAGTCATTTAAGTCAATAATATGGAAGTCTCCATTTGCATCAATAATAACGTCGCCGCCGTAGATATGTACATCCAGGACTTCTGCCGCACGATTAGCGATTTCTTTTAGCTTGTCGAGATCAAAAGGAAAGTGTACGACCTCATCATTAATTTGTTCATACAAATCATATTTGTGATGATTGTGTTCATAGGGGTAAAAATAAAAAAAGAAATCCGTTCCCCGCACCGCATAAAATTTTAGTAGGTCTCCGGCAAGATGTTCAGAAATCACCGCCTCTTTAATCCCGCGGAGCGCATATTCATTCAAGATATGTTGCGCTTCTTTCAGACTAGCGGCAAAAGTAACATCTTCTTTATGAATGGCGTGAAAGTCGCCACGTTTGATCCACACACCCTTTCCTTTCAGTTTCTCAAAAATAGATTGAATATCGGCAACCGTAGAGATCACGATACTTTTCGGATAAGGAACTCCACCTTCCAAAAGCTTAAGGGTCATATTTTTCCGAAAGCAATTTTCAATTCCAAATCCAGAATTCAAAACATTGACCCCATTATTTTGAAGAGATTGCAACTTTTTCACTAAAGTCTTTGTTCTCCCCATAGTCAGAATATTATCCTGCTTCACGGATGCTGAAGACAAAAATTCATCCTCGTTACAAAGCTCTACCGAGGCACCTTTTTCAGTCAGTTTTAAAACTACTTCATTGAATATGGCGGCATCATTCCCCACATGGTTGGGTGAAAAGCGATTTTTTCGAGTTACGCCTAAAATAGAAATCATATCGCTCATTTTACTAACTAACCTCCTCACTCAAAAATTGTTCTGCGACAACACGATCTTTTAAATGATCAATATCGACCACCTTTTCAAATACAAATGCTTCTACTTGTAAATCGTTTTCCAATAGAGCACGCTGAAAATTACGCATTCTGGAATTACCTGCTTCGACGGAGCTCAACGCACAGTCCATCGCCGCCTGACGAAAGCAGTAAATTCCCCCAGAAACGTACTTCGTTTTGGCGGTTGCCGTATCCAAAAAAGCTTCCACCCGAAGCTGCGAATTGGTGTTCACATAGAGCGGACTCTCATCGTCAACAAAAGGAGTTACAGCCATAAAAGCATCGGCCTGTTGATGTTGCTGAAATGCTTCTAAATAGGCATGAAATTCATGTGGCCTAAAAACCGTATCTGTTGTGGTTAGACAACAGGACGACCAATCGGGGTTGTTTTTGACAAGCAAGGCAAAACTATGCAATGAACTTGCAGTATCTTCCTCTATAAGCACAATAGGTAATTCAAACGTCGTTTTTTCCAAAAACAATTTCAGCTCCGGAGATTGTTTATTGATAATAACATGAACTCGTTGCGCTCCTTCTTTAACAAACACGCGAATCAATCGTTCAATTAATGGAACTCCATGTAATGGTAGCAAGGGTTTCGGTAAATTGAACCCCTCTTTTCGCAATCGAGAACCTTCTCCCGCCGCTATAATTGCAAATTCCATTTCTTCTAATTGCAAAATAAAATCATTTATAAAAAAGCAAAACCCCCGTCACTATCTCAGCGTTCGTAAGCGCAAAAGTCTACAGAGGGTTATATCACAAATCTTCAATACCGTAAAGATGTTGAAGAAAAAGGGGAAAAACTGTTTTTAGACAATTGTTTCCCCGCTCTTATTAAGTTAGCTTATTGAATACTATCGACTAGCTCCTGGTAATAATCCAGTCCTAAATGTGTGATTAAATCTTCACCCATAATGTGACGCAATGTATTTTGCAATTTCATCAATTGTTTGAAGATATCGTGTTCAGGAGGCAATCCTGGGGCTGTTTGAGGCGACTTCAAGTAGAATGACAACCACTCTTGAATACCCGACATGCCTGCACGTTGCGCCAAGTCAATAAACAAAGCCAAATCCAAGGCAACCGGTGCTGCTAAAATTGAATCGCGGCATAAGAAATTGATTTTAATCTGCATTTTGTAGCCCAACCAACCGAAAATATCGATGTTGTCCCAAGATTCTTTATTATCACCGTGTGGAGGATAATAGTTGATACGTACTTTATGGTAAAGGTCACCGTATAACTCAGGGTTCTTTTTCGCATCTAGAATTTCTTCCAATACCGATAATTTAGACACTTCTTTTGTTTTGAAATTTTCAGGATCATCCAATACTAATCCGTCACGGTTACCTAAGATATTCGTCGAAAACCAACCTTCAACACCCAAAGCTCTCGCTTGAAGACCAGGTGCCACAATTGTTTTCATCAATGTTTGACCTGTTTTAAAATCTTTACCTGCAATTGCTACACCATTTTCATGCGCCAACTCAACAATCGCTGGAACGTCACATGTTAAATTTGGTGCACCATTGACATACGGAGCGCCCTCTTTCAATGCCGCATAACAATAGATCATACTCGGTGGAATACGTTGATCATCATTATCTAACGCTTCCTCTAATTTAGCTAAGGTTGAAAAAGCTTCGTTTGTCTCAATATAACGCTCAGTAGATCCACACCATACCAATACAATACGATCTAATCCGTTTTTCTCTTTAAATTCACGAATATCACGTTGTACAGCATCTGCCAATTCACGGCGAGTTTTTTCAGATTTGATGTGCGTTCCGTCCAAATTTTTCACAAAATTACGGTCAAACACAGCTTTCATTGGTTGGATAGCCTCCAATTCAGCCTTAACAGCATCCAATTGACCTTGCTCCAATACCTGTGCTTTTGATGCAGCCTCATATACGTTATCTTCGTATACGTCCCAGCCACCAAAAACAACATCTTCCAGTTTTGCTAAAGGGACGAAATCTTTAATTAATGGATTTCTGTTCTCAGTGCGTTTACCCAGACGGATTCTGCTCAATTGAGAAACAGATCCGATTGGTTTTGAAAAACCTTTGTTTATAGATGCCACACCAGCGATTAATGTTGTAGCCACAGCACCTAATCCCGGAATAAGAATACCCAATTTTCCATTGGCATCTTTCACTTGTTGTCCCATATTAATTCTATATACTTAAATTGTTATTTAATTGATGTATTATGATAAAATAATTCTTAAAATTAGCTTAAAAAAACATATTTCATACCACCCCGCACTTAATTTATAAAATCGTGACAAATAGCGATACGAAGCCTATTCGAAACCTTAAGAAATAATCCGAAAATGAATTATTATTTAGTATTCTACTAGTCCATCTAACTGGAATTTAACGTTTTTAGCTAAAGTTGTTAACCCAAAAAACAATTGCCCTTAATTTTACTCAATATATCAAGATTCGAAAACTAATCCAAATTCAATCCAAAAAAAGTTTTTCTTTCTTAAAAATTGGTCAATTTTTCTTTTTCTATTTCCCATAAATATGACAATAAAATTGGAAAATGGTTTTAGTAGCACTAACTTTAGCCTAAAATCTAAATACAGGCAATGAGTCTATCGTTCAATTTATAAACCAACAGCATTTGACCTGCGCATTGTTATTGGATAAATGGTCTGCCAATCGGTAGCGCGATGACAAATTTAACGGTATCCCCTATAGCCTAAGGTGCATAAGAGTATCCATAACATTGCAACGAACGAAACCAAGTGTAAAGTAGAGTTTTACACCAAAGAATGTACTGAACAAATAATTATCTGAATGAAAAATACAATTTCGTACCTAACTTTGGCGCTTTTAAGCGCAAGCCAGTTACATGCTCAAACCGCTGCCGACTCGGCTTATGTTAGAGATCATTATGAAAAGACTGAAGTAGCAATCCCCATGCGAGATGGGAAAAAATTATTTACTGCGATCTACAGTCCAAAAGACAAATCGAAGAAATATCCAGTTTTGCTCAATAGAACGCCCTACACGGTTTCTCCTTATGGACAAAACGAATACAAAAAAAGCCTGGGCAACTTTCCGACGATGATGCGTGAAGGCTATATTTTCGTCTACCAAGATGTGCGGGGCAAGTGGATGAGCGAAGGTGAATTTGAAGATGTACGTCCGACCACCTACAGCAAAGACAAAAAAGCCATCGATGAAAGTACAGATACCTATGATGCGCTTGAATGGCTACAGAAAAATCTCAAAAACTATAATGGCAAAGCCGGACTCTATGGGATCTCCTATCCAGGCTTCTATTCTACCGTTGGATTGGTCAAAACGCACCCGAGCTTGAAAGCGGTCTCCCCACAAGCTCCGGTAACAGACTGGTATATCGGCGATGACTTCCACCATAATGGCGTACTGTTTCTTCAGGATGCATTCACCTTCATGTCAACCTTTGGTGTCCCGCGTCCAAAACCCATCACCCCAGATCAATTCAAGAGCAAAATTCAGATTAAAGAAGCCGATAAATACAGCTTCTTTTTAGAAGCCGGAACAGCACGGGAACTGAAGGAAAAGTATTTTGGTGACTCCGTACAGTTTTGGAATGACCTGTTTAAACATCCCGACTATGATGATTTTTGGAAGTCGCGTGTGATCACCAATTCTTTACAGGAGGTAAAACCAGCGGTGATGGTCGTCGGTGGTTTCTTTGACGCGGAAGATGCTTATGGAACATTTAAGACCTATCAATCGATTGAGGATAAAAGCAAAAAAAACAACTCGATTTTAGTCGCGGGACCTTGGTATCATGGCGGCTGGGTTCGTGCAGAAGGAAACTATTTAGGTGATATCCAATTTGAGAAAAAAACCAGCGTTACCTATCAGGAACAATTTGAACAGCCTTTTTTCAAATATTATCTAAAAGATGAAGGGAACTTCGTACCATCGGAAGCGAACATTTTTGTCTCTGGAAGCAATGAATGGAAACATTTCGAACAATGGCCACCCAAAAATGTAGAAACAAAAAAACTATACTTCCAACCTCAGGGGAAACTTGGATTTGACAAAGTTCAACGTACAGATTCTTGGGATGAATATGTCACTGACCCCAATAAACCGGTTCCGCACCAGGGTGGGCTAATCCAAAACCGAACGCGGGAGTATATGGTAGATGATCAGCGTTTCGCCGCTAGTCGCCCTGATGTCATGGTTTATCAAACGGAACCGTTGACAGAAGACCTGACTATAGTTGGCCCCATCAAAAATTTCCTTAAGGTTTCTTCAACAGGTACAGATGCAGATTATGTTGTCAAACTGATTGATGTTTACCCGAACGATGCAGCAAGTTATCAAGGAAAAACAATGGCTGGATACCAGATGATGGTACGTGGTGAGATCATGGCCGGGAAATACCGAAATGGTTTTGAAAAAGCGCAGGCCCTGACTCCAGGAATGGTCGAAAAGGTGAATTTTGAAATGCCAGATGTTGCGCATACGTTCAAAAAAGGACATCGCATTATGGTTCAGGTACAAAACTCCTGGTTTCCGCTGGCAGAACGAAATCCACAGGTGTTTTTAGCGCCTTATACAGCTACCAAAGCTGACTTCCGTAAAGCCACACAACGTATTTTTCACGATGTGAACAATGCCACGTACATCGAATTTTCTGTCCTCAAAGATTAACAGTTAAATTTGAATAATAGCGTTTAAGAGCGAATTGAATAAGGCTACATCAGCTAAACAGCTGTGCCTGATGTAGCCTTATCTTTAATCTTCCGCTACATACTTATCTTCCCCGGCCTTCCATCCTGCAAACAGTAAAAGTACGATACTGCCCGCTAAAAAATAGAAGGAGTAATTCCAGGTAGCATCTATTTCGTGCAGCTTACCGAATACCGGCGGGCCAAAAGCTGCAATCAGATAACCAACAGACTGGGCCATGCCCGATATTTTAATCGCATTCGCCGTTGACCTCGCCCGCAGGGTAAAGAAAAGAATAGACAAACTGAAAGAAAGTCCATTGGAAAGTCCCAACAATATGGCGGCAACATAAATTCCCTGAAGTTTGTAATGCCAAAATATAAAGATACTTCCAAACATGCCTATCGCAACAGCCGCTGCCATTAGACGCTGATCCTTCATCCGATGTGCCAAAATAGGCCCAATAAACATTATGGGAATCATGGCAATTTGGATCAAAAAAAGCAACCAGCCCGTATCCTCCGCTGGCATACCATAATCGACCAATACTTTAGGTAACCAAGAAATCAAACTGTAGTAAATTAAGGACTGAATACCCATAAATAAGCTGATATACCAGGCTAATCTTGACCTAAAGATATGCCCGATTCCACTTGTCGCCGGTCTATTTTCTGTGATACCCTGTGCTTTCTTTCGGCTTAAAGCATCAAAGAACACAACAATAAGGGATAACAAGGCTAAAATTACCCAAACGCCCAAGGAACCCTGCCACCCAAAACCAGTCCATTCGCCCAATCGTAAGCTAAAACCCGAAGCAAAAGCTGCGGTCAGATTCATTGCTACGGCAAAAATGCCTGTCATCAGTCCAATCTGCTTTGGAAAATTAGTTTTTATATAACCGGGTGTAACGACATTGCCCACACAGATCCCAAGTCCGATTAAAAAAGACCCCGCAAACAGCATTGGCATATTGCCCCAGACCCGAAGCACAATCCCTACACTCAATAGCATTAAACCAAACAATAAAAAACGATGCATGCCCAGTTTATGCGAATATCGACTTACTGCGACAGAACAGCTCGCAAACATAAAAAGGGGAATTGCCGTCAATAGGCTGCTTTGAAAGCTATTTAATTGTAAATCTTCACTGATTTGCCCCAGTACAGGGCCAACGGCTGTAATTGGCGACCGCAGATTGGTTGAGACCATAACAACAACTAATATGGATAACCAGGTCCAAGAAATAGCTGTGGATACTTTTATATTTTCTTTCATAATAAAATCGCGCTATACATGTAATGATCGTTCGCAAAGATATACCTGAAATTTTAATTAAATTTGCCATTAATTTAATTTAAAACGACATGGATCAAACAAATCATACATTGACAATTGAACGCATTCAGAAATCAACCTTTGTCTGGTTTGAAGAAAACTGGATACACGACAACGAGCTGCACAGTCATCGCAAAGGCCAGTTGATTTATGTCGAACAGGGTTTCCAATACCTTACCGTCGCAGGAAAAATGTATTTACTCCCCCAAAATCACGTTGCCTGGATTCCCTCTGGTGCATTACACAAGACCAACACGCACTCTGAGCGCATCAAGCTTATGGTACTTTTTTTTGATACCCCACAATTTGACAGCGTACAAGACCAGTTGTTTTTCAGTCAGGTGCAGCTATTTTCTGCGCCTAAAGTATTACGGGAAATGATTTTGTATTGTGAAAAATGGTCGAAATTGGTTGAAGAAGATAAACATGAAAAAGTTTTCTTGGGTGCTTTACTCCATGAACTCCCCTATTTCGCCGCACAATTGCTCCAACTTGGGATCACCCTTCCTCAGGAGAATAGACTTCAAGCCGTCTTAAATCACCTACATGACCATTACACAGAAGCCTGCACCTTAGACGAGATTGCCCTGTTGTCCAATCTTTCGCTCCGAACTATTGAGCGCCTTTTTAAAAAGGAAACCGGAATGACACTTGCAAAATATCAGCAGTTACTTCGCATTATCAAGAGTTTGGAGCTTTTGAGCACAAAACAATTCACCATCTCTCAAATTGCGTATAAAGTCGGTTATAAAAGCGTCCAAGCATTTACCAATAGCTTTTATGCGGTGATGAAATATAGACCTTCGCACTTCATGGCGGGCTAGTTTTGGCGTATCCACAGGTAATTTTGTAGCTATTCAGCTACAAAATTTAGGACGTTTAAAAAAAATAGTAACGAATATTTGCACAGGTGTAATATTTACACTATCTTTGTATCATCATAATTTAGGTTTATAATTGGTTATTTAAGGTTTTCATTCTCCCCGTTTGAAAACCTTTTTTTATTTATTTTCACCGTCCCTCAAATCATTTCGCTACTCCGCAAACGTAATAATTTCCCTTTTAGACCCAAACAAAAGCAGCTGATCGCATGTTCTCAAAAAATAGCGTTCAAATTAATTCTCAAAAAATTCAAGATATTCTTTAACAATACTGTATTTTTAACGAATATATTCGGATGAGAAAGGTCACGCGAATAGAAAAGAGTTCAAATATTATATTGAAAAAATAATCTAAACATATATGGCAGAACATGGGGATTTGCAAATCGCAATACTAATCGATGCGGACAATGTATCTTATCGAAAGATCGAAGAGATTTTGAATGAAGTCAAAAGATATGGAATTCCGACCATCAAACGCATCTACGGAGACTGGACCAACCCATATGTTGAAAAATGGAAGGATAAACTCCTTACCCATGCAATTACCCCCATACAACAATACAGTTATACACAAGGCAAAAATTCTACTGACTCGGCATTAATTATTGATGCCATGGATATTCTGCATTCAGACCGAGTTGATGGGTTTTGTATTGTATCCAGCGACAGCGATTTCACCCGACTGGCTACACGTCTTCGAGAATCCGGTAAACTGGTCATCGGTATCGGCGAGAAAAAGACCCCCAAACCCTTTATTGCCTCCTGCGACAAGTTCATCTACGTCGAAATTTTTGAGAAAAATCAAAAGAAAGAAACGGTCGCAAAGAAAAAGCAACAAAATCAGCCCAAACCTGCTCCCGTTGACAATCCAACAAGTATTGCCGTATTGGACGAGGAGACTTTGGAACTTTTAAAGGACACGGTGGATGATACTGCAGATGAAAATGGCTGGGCATTCCTGGGTGAGATCGGAAGTCTTTTCAACAAAAGAAAGCCTGATTTTGATGCGCGCAACTATGGATACGACAAAATGTCTCATCTTTTCAAAGCTTACAAAGAAGATTTTGAAATTGAGGAACGAAACACCGACAAATCGCGCATAAAACACTATTACATCCGTAATATTATTAAACGGCCTTTAGCAATGGCCAGCCCAGCTACAGCAGTGGACACCGAGCACAAAACTCCTGCTACTCCTACTCCTTCCGTACCCTCTACAGAAACTACGGAAAAAACTGCAAATCAAAACACCAGAAAGAAAGGGCGGCAAGATAAGAAACGTCAGGATAAAACAAACTCTGAGCCGATACAAAACGAGGCTCCAAAAGTTCAGGAAATTCAGGAACAAAAAACAGAAACGCCCCCCCCTACAGCTGACACTCCGCCCACGAACATGTTGTTTCCTTCTGAAGGTAACAAGATCACTACAGATGACGTAAAAAAATCGCAAATACGGATAACAAAAGAATTTAAACCCCTATTCCCAACCAAATCCCAAAAATTAAGGATTATGATCAACGCTGGAGAATATGAATGTAATTTTACCTATCGCGGCAGAGGGTTTCATGTGCTTAAATTAGGAAAAGATGCGGCGACCAAACTTGGCCTTTCCGAGGGGATACAAATACAAATAGTCAGACTGAACGAAGTTAGCTTTAGCCTTCAAAATAAATCAGTTTAATATCATTCAGGGGAATTATCTTCTGTATCATACGATAATAGGACAACAATACATTGTCCTATTATCGTATTAAAGCCTTATGCAGGAGGTTTGTCGTATTGAAATAACAATTAGCGTCCACCAGCAAATTCCATCGTAAAATGGTAGTTCTCATCGATGGCCATTGGCTTACGATCCACTTTACGAAAATCGCGTGCTTCTTCAGTCCACAGGAAAGGGTAAAATGAAAAAACTTGATTGCCGCTCAGGAGTTTGACCTCTTCGCTCCAGTCTTTCCATTTAAATGTTTCGTAAAACTGTCTAATATCCCCTTTCAATGCCCAAAAAACAAAATCTGAATAACCACATTCCAAACTTTCCCATTGTAAGGTATCTTGTGCGAAATAATAGACCTGTCCAATAGCATCTCCCAGCGCACCGGCATTAATAGCGAAATAACCACCTAGAACATCGTCTGCAATCAGCAAAAAACCACCTTTTTCGCCTTCCTTGTCAAAACTTTTCCCTTTATTCCACTCCATGATCCCTCGGTCCAACTGCGACGAGCCAGAGCCTAAAATCCGCAACCAGCCCCCATCGATTAAAATACCACCAGTTTGATGAATAATGGCTCCCATAGGCGATTTTGTGGTAATTTGGGCCCTTAAAAGTTCCTCATCAGCCCGCTTAGGGTTTCGAGGAAGCACTTCATAAGCATTCGTCGCTTCTTTCATCCAACTTTCTACCAACTTCCATCCTGAATTACTTGTATCAATCAGTTCTTTTAGACTTTTCATTTCCTATGTGTTTTATGCAGCGACCAGCTAGTCTACCGGTCGAATTCGAACGGCATCCAGCTATTCATCATGCCGAAATTACCATAATTCTTTATCGCATCCAAATTACGGCAGACCCAAGAGCAAATCGAAGAAAATATTCTTCGAAAACATACACCTGAAGATTAGGAACCTTGTGTCTATTTTAACTAATTTTAAGTCATGCAACATGAATTAGAAAAACTCAGATACCCTATAGGTCGCTTTGCGATACCCGATGTCATCGACAAATCCCTGTTGAATGACTGGATCAAAACAATTGCCGACTTTCCGGCCCGGTTAAAATCCGAAGTCGGCGATCTAACAGACGACGTACTGGAAAAACGCTACCGTCCCGAAGGCTGGACGATTCGTCAGGTCGTTCATCACTGCGCCGACAGCCACATGAACAGCTTTGTCCGTTTTAAATTAGCGCTCACAGAAGAAGACCCAACCATCAAATTATATGAGGAGAAATTGTGGGCCGAGCTTCCCGACGCAAAAAATATTCCAATAGAAAGCTCGATCAAATTGCTCGAAGGTCTACATGAACGCTGGGTTATTTTGTTGAAAAGTTTAACTGGCGAACAGCTTGAAAGAGGTTTTATTCATCCTGCGACCAAAAGGTTGATTTCTTTAAAGATCAATATTGGCCTCTATGCCTGGCATTGCAATCACCACCTGATGCACATTGTCAACGCCAAAAACCATTGATGGGCATCACATATCGCAATGATCATTTCACTTACAGTCAACAGATCATTGCGATAAATTTACTTTATTGCCGTCACCTTACGATAATGACATCGCCCATATAAAGGCCAACAAGCCAGCGGCGACCAGTCCAATAACACCCGATACCACAAAGGATAGGAAATAATATCCTACCGTCCGTGTCTGCTTCTTTATACGATGAACAATGCCTGCAGATAACGTATAAAGTGTTCCAAATCCAAAAAAAACAATCAGGATCAAGTCGATCAGAATGCCACTAAAATCTATATTTGCTGATGATAACATAATTTACTTTTTCTTTTTAAACAGTTTGCCAAAAAAGGACGAGCTAGCACCTGGGTCTTCAGACTGATTATCCCATTGCAATAAATCCAGTTCGATATCCAGTTCATTGTTTTTTGCAAAATCAAGCCAATGGACATATTTTTCCTGATTTCTAAATGTAGGATCATTCTTGTAATAATCCAATAAGCGAGCAGTGGCACTTTCGTAAACACCATAGTCGTTGGCTCGTTCAAAATAGTGGATCGCCTTTTTACTGTCCTTTTTAAATTTAAGTCCCTGATCATAGAGTAATCCATAATAAATATTGGAATAACTATTTTCTTTATCCCTTTTCAAATAAACCAATAGACGATCGTAATCCTCCAAACTGTAATAGATAGAAGCTATATTGCTATTGTTCTCAACTAATTTTAATTCAGCTTTCTGATAATAGCTGAGGGCTTTTTCCAGATCTTCTTCGACATAGGTTCCACTTGAATAAAAGTAGCCTAAATTGGACAAAGCATAGCCATTACCCAACTCTGCTCCTTTCATGTAGGCATTAAATGACTTTTCCAGGTCTTTTTTATAGCCGATGCCATACTGAAAGAGGTAGCCGATTGCATTCCATGCAGCGGAATAATCTTTTTGGGCCGCTTGTTCATAATATTGAATTCCTTTGTCCAAATCTAAAAAAGGATTGTCTTCGCTATCAGTATCCGTATAGATATTCCCCAATTCATGCATGCTGCTTTCATTATTCTGGTCAGCAGAAAAGGTAAAATAGCGTATCGCCATTTCGACATCGCCTTGTCGGCAACAGTCCAAGGCCATATGATATAGCGTATAACCATCATAACTGGATTCAAAATTATCGCCCTTCGCAGCCTTCCACCCTTCAAAAAAACGATTACATATTTCAAAATCTTCCCCAGACAATTGATCCAGCTTCTTCAGAAACTGACCATATTGATCTTCCTGAATTACTTCCACACCATCGTAGCCCTTTTTATACAACAGGTCACCTTGCAATAACATCAGATCCTGATAGTGATTAACGCTTGCACAAACATAATCGTAGGCGGAACTGAGCGTCCTTTCCACTGCGTCAAAATAGTAATATCTTCCCGCATGGTCTTTCAGAATAAAATAATCCATCACAGCAGCATATACAATTTTCACATAGTGCGTTGAGAGCGGGACCAGCCACACCTTTTCAGCAGCCTGATAAATTCCCCTCCCGGTTGCTGTTTCGATAATATAGCAATCCCAGGCGCCATTACCAAAATCAGTCCCCCCTTGAATGGACCGAATTGCCAAATCTTGCAGTACAAAGGCGCGGGCTTCCAGGTCATACAAACGGATGCCGCCGGAATCAGCAAAAAATAATGCGCTTCGGCCATTTCCGGCATTGAGTACAGCAACATCTTTGACCAAGATAGTTCCATCGGGAGACAAAACTGATTTTTTCTTTTTATTATTCAAATTGACTGCATAAAAATCAAACAGTAATTCGCTCAGTGCACTACTGGCAAAAGCGCCAAGCAAAATACCGCTATTGGAATAATAATGACGCAGTTTATTTCCCCCAATCTCTTGATAGATAAATCCATCATAATCAATTTCAAACGGTTTGTCCGCACCGGCAGCATTGAACAGCTGGCCTTGAGCATCGATGATATAATATTGCTGATCTTTCTTCCCCTGATAATAACCGTAAGCAAAATCCTCGAGTTCATCATATTCAAGTGGTATGATTATTTCTCCGTTCCCGACGTTGATTAATCCATATTTTTTAGCTAAGCTCACCTTACCAACCGTTGATCCGGTTCCATATTGGGCTGGCGCCGCCGATGAATAAACACAGGAAATAGCTTCTTCTCCACCCCTATTCAAATAACCGAACAGCTCATTTTTCTGTATGACTGCGATCCCTTCACACTCAAAAGTACCAATTTCCTGATAGCTAGCTTCGACCTTCACCTCCCCTTTTGCATTGCGTATCCCCCAAAGCCCCTGATCTTCAAAAAATTGATTATCCAGACGATCAATCGCGTCTCTATTCCACCAGCCTAAGCCATAGTTGCTCCATTCCAGTTCGAGCATCGCTAAAAAAGAAGTATAACCAGCAGACACCAAAATAAACTCAAGCTCAGCTAAGGATTGTTTTTCGATTGCTTTTTCATAGAGCAAATTCTTCTCAAGGATTTCAATTGCAAAATCTTTGGCCTGTTGGCTATGTTTAACATCGCTCATGTTAAATACATCACTTGCGTTCAGCTGGAAATAATCGAAGGGTAAACCGTCCAAAAAATCGAACAGTTTCCCGATAGCTGCCATGGCCAGCAAATCGGAATTTAACCCATATTCATGAATGAGCAAATCATACAACGCACGAAGCTTTCTGACTCCCGGTTCCTTTTCGGAGTAAACTAAGATACCTTTTGCTTTCGGATTAGCAGCAAATAGGGGTAAAAAAAGGGGTGGAATCACATAGTTCCATTCTCCTAAATAATGAGGGAAGTAATCTTGATCCTTCTTATCTGTATTGTAAATATATATGCGATGAGCCATTTTCTATGCAATTTCCTTACTATTGATCAATTTCAACAGCATTTTCTTTAGCAAAATTGAACCAAAATCCGTATTTATCCGCATCTGAAGCCGCTCCATGCGCTTCATAGAGTTGTAGCAAACGATTAACGGCATAGGCGTACACGCTATTTTCATTGGCTTTTTCATAGTAGCGGATCGCTTTTTGTAAGTTTTGCTTTACACCAAAGCCTTCCTCATAAAGAATCCCATAATAAATAGCAGAAAATTGATTGGTTGTATCCTTTTTCAAATAACGCAATAAGTTCGCATAATCTTGCCCTTGATAGTAGATTTCTGCGATTTGAGCATCATTATAAATCCCCGCTTTCTCTGCTTGTTTAAAATAATCTAGGGCCAAGGCATAATCTTGTTCCACATATTCACCCTCGTAATACCAGTTACCCAGGTTGCTCATGGCCTGCGCTTCCCCCAGCGCAGCAGACTTTTGATAGGCCTTTAAGGCTTTAGATACATCAAAAGCTACACCATGGCCTGTGGCATATAAAAATCCCCAATTGTTCCATGCCTGCGCATGATCCTGAGCCATGGCCTTTTCATAAAAAGACTTTCCTTTTTCGATGTCCATCCCCTCATAGTCATCATCCGTAAAGATGTTTCCAAGCAGATATTGACAGTCCGCACTACCCCGATCTGCTCCGATGCTGAACAGTCGAATGGCATCTGAAATCTTTCCCTCCGCTTCCAGCTTCTTACCATTTTCCAACAGCGTTTCATTGTCAAAATACTGTTCGTAGCCGTCGCCCTTACGCCTGATCCACGCCTGATAGAACTGTACAAAATAGCTTTGATCGCGCCCCCGGAGCTGGTATCGCTCGGAATACAAATAGCCATATGCTGTTTCGGGAATCTCGACAACATTTCGATTTAAATCCAAATTAAACAACTTATCCCCTTTGAATAAAAGCAACAGTTCACCTTCGGCCGCTTCTGGTCTTGGGTAATGAAAAGGCGAACAAATATAATCATACAGCGCACTACGGACGTTAAGCTTCGTATCGAAGCAGTACATACCCTGTGCACAGTGTATGCGCATAAAATCCAAAAAAGCAATGTTCGATTTTTTGATAGGCAATAGCAGGTTCAAGTAACCATTCCCCTCGATGAGCATCATAAATCCCCTGTCCTTGGGCACAACCAACGACAAAGATATCTTTACGGTACTGCTGTATATGATCGACTAGAACCTGATCAATCGTTAAATCAGCCAATCGGAATAAGCCCTGTTCAAGCGAATAGATCTGCCATTTTTTATTTTTGAGATACGCAATACTTCGATAGTCGTCCAACACTATAATCCGGTCAATTCCTTCATCCAAAATATTACCATCGGGTTGAATGACGGCAATTTTTGACTGTAGCTTATTGGGTTTAATCCAAAAATAGCGATTGGCTAGCGGCTCCAGGCTACCTTCCAAAAAGGTCCCTAAAAACTGACCATCCATTAGGTAATACTTCCTTTTTATCGTTCCTTTTTGCCGGCTATAGAACAACTTGTTATAGTCAAACATAAACGACTCGGCTGCGGGATCTGAAATAATCGATCGTCCTTCAGCCGAAAGGAGCATGTGGCTATCCCCCTGTCTTGCATTTAAAAAGCCATAGGCGATCCAGTCGAGTTCATCATATAATGCAGGTATGCTCAGCTGTTTGGTATCAATATGCAATACCCCACGTTTCCCTGCCACTTCCACTTCAGCGTAATTGTTCCCATTGATATGCCGGGCATCAAAAGCCTCCACATATTGACAGGGAATTAGTATAGTGCCACTCGTATCAATATAACCAAAAAGGCCATCGCGTTCAACAACGGCGATCCCCTGTTCATTGAATTCGAATATTTCATCGTAAATCGCCTCAACCAAAATATCCCCCTTGGCATTTTTTAGCCCCTGCTTTCCTACTGCTTCAAAAACCTCAGGCTCTGGCCCTTTCAGAACGTCTTCTTCCCATAAACCCAATCCATAATCAATCCAATCGGTTTGAAGGGCATCTAAAAAGGAAGTATATCCAGACGCTTTCACAAGCGGGTCCAGCGGATCTAAGGACTGTTCTTCGACAGCTTGTTCAAACAATAAGGCTTGCATTTTAATTTCTTCCACCCAATCTTTGGCTTGCTCCACATCTTTTTCCGCATTCATGGTAAAAACATCGCGTCCATCGATCTGCAAGGTATCAAAAGGTAGCGCTTCCAAAAATTCAAACATGTTGTTGACAGGCTCATAATAGCTTTTTTTATAATGCAATTGATACCTATCAGCCAACAACGCATAAAAATAGCGAAGTCTTGCGATCCCATCTTCCTTGTTGGCATAAAGCTGAGAACCTTTGGAACGGATATTGGCGGAAAATAATGGCCGCATGAGGATGGGAATTTCATAATTCCATTCAGCCAGGTAAGTGGGATATGTTTCTTTGGTCCTGAGATTTACATTATAAATATAAATACGATGTGCCATACTTTATTTCTTCTGTTTTTTGTTGTATCACATTGATCCGTTCCATACGACAAGAATCATGCGAATGCCGTAAAAATACCGTATTTATCGATTTTTTCGATTAGCGGAAAACAGGGATTTTTTTCTCCCCCTATTTTCGGCAACTTTGGATTGGATTTTGTAACAGAAAGAACAATGAATCATTTCAAATACAGTTATTATAGCAGTGCATTAGCACTCCTCGCGTTACAAATCGCTTGTCAGGAAAAACCAAAACAAGTCGAAGCACCTGTAAGCTCAAGCAAGGCCATGGAAAAAGCTGTCGAGGATACTGCCCCAAAAAAAAGTATCTCGTTAAAAACTTCCAAACTGGATAGCATTGACCAAGCAAATGCACAAAGCGTACTGGAATCTGACGAAATCACCAAAGCTTATGTAAACTTAAGTGCTCGAGACAGTATGATCCGCTTACATGCCAATATACGTATCGATCATCGCTTCTTTGGATACGAAGAGGCAGATCATCAGGCTACGAAGTTGCTTTTGTTTTCCATCTTTACAAATGATGTGGAACACAATCCATTTCAACTCAAATTGGGTGCATACTATGATACCTCCGACTTAGAAAGTAAAGGTTTAAAACTAAAATATGCTGGCCTAAAGGGCGACTTTGTAGCAGCGAAAATCATAGACGCCACCGATACACCGGTAGGCACCGTCTACTTCGAAAGAAAATGTGTTGAGATTGAATAACAAAAACCGTTTCTCAATCTATATGTTTATGAGTAACAACAGTAATTGCGAAAAATAACGATGAAGGTAATCTTAAAGACTATGTTTCTGTCCTGCATGGTATTGTTTTTCAGCTGCCAGCAAAAGAATGGAGCTAAAAAATCAGCTGCCGCATTCAGCAGCACCGCCAGCATAGACTCCATAAAGAAACAAAAAGAGCTAACATCCATATCCGATGATAACCTTTCGCTCTTTAAGCAGCTGTATCCTATTGCTATTCTTCGACCGGAAAGCAACGATAGTTTTAAGAAGTATGGCATCGAATTCTCAGGAATATGTTATGCATGCGATCTTGCAGAAATCAAAATTAATAAAAAACAACTGCTTTTGGTCAATGTCTGTGATTCCAATGAAATCTATCAAATCAAAGATTTCACCTATAATTTTCGTGACAGCGGCCTCACGATTAAGACTAAAAATAATGAGTTTTACTTCAAGAAAATAGAAAAAGAGCCCATTTTCGAATTAAAAATCAAGGGGGATTCTCTTTTGTTAAAAAATAAACGTGTCGCAAAATACTACACGCAGAAAGCTTTAGTCGATCAGTTCGAAGTCCATGATTGTGGTGATTTTCAGGGTTAGCCCAAACGCGACTCAGCTTGAATTAGTGCATTAAGACAGCGCTGCACCGGACATTAACGTAAGATCTTAAAAAGACCAGACAGCAATGAAAGCAGGCAGAAGCCAATTTCATGGTTGCCTGCTCCGTTCGTTAGACCTATACTTCAAAATAAAAGCCCGATTCAGTAAGTTCTTTATATTTTACCCTGTCAAAACTATAGATCTTTGCAGCCCTGGCACGCCGGTCTTTTTGCTTATCGCTGTGGTCGATCAATAAACCCATGCTGAGAATTTTTTTTCGAAAATTCCCACGGTCAATTGACCGCTGCAGAACGGTTTCATACAAATTGTGTAAATCGGGCAACGTAAACTGTTTGGGCAAGAGCTCAAAACCGATTGGTTGATAACGAATTTTACCCCTGAGCCGTTGTATGGCGGTGTTCAAGATCTGTTTATGGTCAAAAGCGAGATCCAACTTTTCGTCAATACCAAACCATTGCACCGCATCGATATCAACCCCTGCTTCCAACGTATAAGCATCGGGCCTGACAAGTGCATAATAGGCAATACTAATGACTCTTCCGCGCGGATCACGAGCTAAGTTTGAAAATGTATAAAGCTGTTCGAGGAAAATATCTTTGAGACCGGCCTCCTCCTGCAGTTTACGAAGCGCACAGTCGTCGGCGTTCTCATCTTCCTGAATAAAACCGCCAGGAAATGCCCATTTTCCCAAGAAAGGCTCTATTGCCCGTTTGGTCAATAATACCTTAAGCTGGTTTTTATCAAAGCCGAAGATTACACAGTCAACCGTAACAGCAGGTCTTGGGTAATCATATGTGTATTTTTTTTCGGAGGCTGTCATCTGCTACAAAGTTACTTCGGTTGACAATTTGATCTGGATTCCATACTTCTCCTTTAAAGCCTCAAACTGCTGTAAAGTCTGCGCTTCAAATCCAGCGATGGGCGACATACAGTCGATCAATAAGGTGATTCGTGACGTAATCGCTCGATCTTGTTCAAAATATTCCAAAATCTGCACGGTTGATGCTAAAACACAATGACTGGAAGCTTCACCGGCGATGTATATCGCATCGTAATCGCGAATTGCATCGAGCACAGCATGATTTACGAATTTATTATCGTCATATTCCGCTTTGATAATACCGTACATTTCCGTATTTGGATCTTGCCCCTTATAAACCAATATCGGTTTGACCTGACGTGCTGCACTGTGAAAATAAAGCATATTGGTAAATTGACTCTCCAGCTGCGCCCCCGAAGTCCCTTCCAGACAATGGTATGGCCAGATACACAATTGTTTTTTTCCCTCAGCTTCCAAATGCTGGAGATAATCCAGCGCTAAGGCCGTATGGTCATTCGCAGCACGCCAGATACCATCGCAGACATCGGCATGGCGAATAATGGTGAATGGCTCCGGATGATTTCCCGCACTGTCAAGCCACCAATCGGCATGGAAAATCTGCCTTATCGAGTGGCAATCGAGACTACACATGACTTGCGTTAAGGCCTCAATATTACGGTACATCCACTGCGTCAGACGTTGTACATCGGCCTTTGAACCGTTGACGGCAAGACTACCGATGGATTCCATAAAATCATTTTGGACATCGATCGCCAATAGCAAGGTTCGTTTTTTATCCAAGGCTGCTGGTTGTATATTTTCTTCCTGTGCCAACATCAACATGTTTGGAATATTATCCTTTTTGCCGCTGGCAATCTGTTGGACATCTACAATCTGATCAAATTGTGTTTTTATGTTATTCAGTTTCATAACATCTATATTTATTTCAACGCAGCCTTCATTTCGCAGAACGATGAAGCCATTAAAGCCTTCTTCCAGTGAAAAATCATCTTCACTATAGTACTTTTTTGTCCCTTGTTGCCTGTTATGAAGTGCTTGCGTCGACTTCTCGAACCATTTAAAATTAACCTTTGAATGTAGGCACCGCTGCAAACTTGTGGGCAGATTGTTGTATACGTTTACGAATAATTTCGTCTATAACCGGATGGCCCGATGTACCTTTTAAAATAAACCCATCGATTTGCGCATAGGTCATACCCAATTCCTCTTCATCGGTCTGCCCCTCCCAAAGACCAGCAGATGGACTTTTATACTGAATAGATTCGGGCACCCCCAAATATTTGGCTAAGGTATATACTTCCTGTTTGGTAACCATTGCCAGCGGGTTCAGATCATAGGCACCATCGCCCCACTTCGTAAAATAACCTACAGTAGCTTCGGCCATATTCCCCGTACCAATAACAAATCTACTACCCAATTGTGCTAATTGATACAAATACGTCATACGAACACGTGGACGAATATTAGCAAGGCTCAAAGCGCGGTTAGTGGCGGTAGCTTCTGCGACAAACTTTTCTTGATGAATGGCCAACGCATCCACCGCGGGTTGAATGTCAAATACATGAAATGGAAAATCAAATTTCTGAATAAGCTCCATGGCATGTTGATGGCTTTTACTTTTGTTCATATCACTGCCATACGGCATCAACACCAAGTGGACATCCACCTGTGCCAGCCGGCATAGGCAAGCGACAACACTGCAGTCTATTCCACCACTCATACCCAATACAAGTCCTTTGCGGTCGGCCGATTTCACCTGTTGGGCAATCCAGGATGCCATCAATTGTGCATACTGTGCAACGTTTTCATCCTGGATGAAAAACGGTTTGTTTACGCTATTTTCCATATACTCGAATTGTTTCAGTTCTTAATCTATTCCTTATTTCTTCAAAACGCGTTGTGCGTATAAATTCGCCATTCAGATAACATGTTTCCAGCAGATTTCGTTCACCCAGATCGGCGACCGTTTGCGGTGTAAGATCGTCTATCAAACGAAAATCGTCATTTTCAAAGACCACAGCGACCATCCCCTTTTGCGACTTTTTAAAGTTGCCAGTATCTGTAGCGGGACGTTTCTGTATCGCTTTAAACTCACCATTGACAATCTCAGCCGTCCCTTTTAACGCAAAGCCAAAGGTATCCCGTGTCACATACTGATAGGTATACGAACCTATGCCCAATATGGTATTCGTCGAGGCAAAACCCTTATCCAGCAAACCTTGACAGATCTTATCCGCTCGATCGACTGTAATGGAATCACCGTACACTACGCCAATATGGGGATCCAGCTCCTTAAAGCCTTTGCTGTTGGTCGTACCACCAAAAAGTTCAAACAAACGTTCGACGATACCTTTCTGCACAGTACTACGATCAGATGCAGCATCGCCACAGATAATCTTCACAGGATCGCCACTATCGGGACGAATAACAACCTTCCCCTCCCTAGCCATAATAAGATCTTTCAATTGCGGCAATACATTGTCAACTACATTCCAGAGGTCGTAGGTATCCGATACGATGGAGATATTTCCACTTGGATACACCGTTGTGATTAAATGTCGAAATGCTTCTACCTCGTCCTCTCCGTACGAACACATTACACTGTGCTCCGTCGATGGGGTGTACATCATTACATCACTTTTTGCATGATAGTAGGATTTCAGATACTCCCGAACAGACAATGTAGCAGAGACACCGAAGCTCAACAGATGTCCCCCAGCCGTACGATAAGCCGTTTCAGGAGAACCCATACCACGCATGGAAAAATCTCCGGCCTGCGTAAAGACTTTATTGACGTCGCCCGTTCTCTCGGCAAACCCCGTCAATAACCTTTTATAGCGATCTGCGATTGTCGCTGCAGTCATCGGTGACCAGATAAAAGCCGATAATTGTGTTTCCAGGTAACCCGGAAGCCAGAAAAAATCGGGATGTGTATTTTCAATCGTAAACATTGGTACGCCGACAGGAACCAAGCTTCCTTCCTGCAACGCATTTACCTTGATTGGAAGATACCCCAGCCGATGTAAGTCGCGAATATGTTTCGAATCATGCGTCGCCGCAAACTTCGCGTTTGTATTTTCAAAAACAGTTGCAATTGCCTCTTCGTAAGCCGCCACGACCTCTTCTTCCGGTTGAGCAAAAAAGTTTGCATCAAATGAATTGGTGATTTCGGCCAAGGCTCCCTGTAATCCAAAAAATACAACATGACTAATACCTTCTATGCGAGACATGCGTGGCGTCCAAGTCTCATAAACCCATTCCGTATGTGTTGGATATTGATCCTTATGACACAATTTATAACCATCTGTCCAAAGTATTGGATTCTTGCTCATTGATTTAAACATAACTTTCAGTCGTTAAGTTAATATAATTTATTTTTGGGTGCTCGGTATCCATCATGGAATTGGTGGTAAAGACACTGGTTATTGGTGAATCATCATCCAACAGGGTCCCTTTAAAAATTCGGGCTTCACAATGTGTGACCAAAAGATAAACTGCACTGGCTCCCATTTCTTTCAATATTTTCCCGGCCCAAAGAAATGTGCCACCTGCAGAACAGAGGTCATCGACAATAATACATTTTGCGCCAAGCGGAATATCTCCAGCCTTAAGTTCCATCCCTTCGATCCGGCCTGTTTGTGGATTTCGCTTTTTCTCAAAAACACAGCTATTTTCATAGCCGCTGTTGATGTAACGTGCCGCCGCTCCTTTATCCGGGAAAACAATCCGATCATTGTCCGAAAAATCAAGCTTTTCCATCAACTGTGGCAACCAGTCCAATGCTGGATAAATCCCAACACTGTTCACTAAAAGTTCCAGGGTAACGTGGGAATGCGGTTCGACCACAAACACCTGATCAAATTGCAAACTGTTGATAAACTCCGCCACATAGTTCAATGTGAATAAATCACCTTCTATTTTGCGATCCATACGGCTATAGGGCATATAATGGATCAATAACCGACAAGTTTCAGCTTCGGTTTCATCCAACCGCTTCTTGACAAAAAGCAAGCGGATTAAGTCTCCATCTTCTTGATATGTAAATTCGACAAGGTTGTCTTTTAAGATCAACTGATCAAAATCTTTCACTTTTGTTTCCCCGTTTGGAAATTGTTCTGTGACTACCTGTTGCTTATTTAATACGATCATAGCTTTTAATTTTACTTTGTACTATTGAGTATTTTTTACTCAACAAATATGAGGATTAAATTTAAGCGCGCAAAATATATTGAGTACTTTTTACTCATAAAATCACAAAAACACCATAAAACACTATCAATCAAATAATTTAGAGAAAGTTAGTTTACTTAAAATTCATCCCCCATTTCTAACTATTGGTCCTAAAGCTGATCTCCTGATTCACCTATATTAAACCAAGCATACCTATACCAAGTCGTATCTCATAACAATTTTTAGTCACTATTTAGACAGTTATCATTCATTAATTATACAGTCCACACTGAGTCATCACTGAACGAGCACTGAACAATCACTGAACAAACAATGTTAAAAGGTAGAATTTGATAGCTCGCTCATCCCCGTTTGGCTACACGGCATCCCGCTCTCCGTTTGATTGACGGGCAGAAAGAAAAATACGTGCGACAAGACAGAAAAATGCGATGGAAATATGGACTGCACAGGTCCTATAGGAGATGCTCAGGTGATAAAAAACTGCTGAGCGACAGTCTCCATAAAAATTAGCTGATTATAGGGATTGAAATTTTGCGATAAAACAAGATCTTTGTCTATACCAAAGTCAAAAAATTCTTTGTCAGCAAATTTGTGAGCCGGCGGGGGACTTTAGATTACTTTAAGCATAAAGCATGGAAATAGCCAATCTTATCAAACAGGATATTGAGTCAATCTTACAGATTGAATCTCAAGACATCAAACAGTTGGTCGAGGACTATCGCGAAGACTTAATGGATTCGGAAACCTATGACGCCATTGATGCGTACAATATGCTCTATTCGAATATTTATGAAATGTCCGAGGAAGAATACCTCGATGCTTTTCGCACGTTGGGAGAGGCCTATCCGAAATTTGGCAAGGCCGATGAAAATGACGTCCAAAAATCAATCGCTGAATTGGAACGATTAAAACATGCCTTTAATGAACTACAACTCCATACGACAGAAGGCAAACAGCTGCTCGCACTACAATTAGCCGTTTTGGAACTAGATATTCAGGTCTATCGAAAGCTTACCTTGTCGCCGACTACAATGGAGATACAAGCTGAAATCAATTTATTGGAATCCGAATCGTTTGGGTTAACCAATCAGATCAATCAGTTTTTAGAGCTATACCACGATTAGTCATGCGATCATTTTATACCATGAATCGCTTAGGGTTAAAAATAGGTCTTTGCATGCTTTGCTTACTAGCCGGTCTGGCAACATCGTTATTTGCCTACCAAAACAAGATCGTTTTTCAGTCACAGCAGCCGGGGAGCAGAATACCCTTTTACATCACAGAGCAAGGAACACTTTGTTATAATTTGCATGCAGACAAGTTGGGCGTATACGCCATACAGATCAATCTCAACAGGCTCTTTCCCACCGCAACGACAGCGCATCTTCGTTCAAAACATTATGAATTATCAGACAGTACAATAACAATAATCAACTATGCTGAACCAGCTATCTCTATCAACTATAGGATTGCTAACAACACCTTTGTAATAGCCAAATCCTCCAATTGGCTCGCGGACTATCAACCCGAATTTCAATTTATCGCTTTGGACAGCCTCAGACACATGGAGAATTTATTCGACACGAACGATCTGAGCGGCCTCATGCAACTGGAGGTAGCCAAGCTCCCTTTTGAAAATATACTTTTATTTTTTAGTCAGCTGCATGGATTTTCCACAGTAGAGGAATTTAGCAGCAATGCCATTCATCGGATTTTAGAAAAGGGACAGTACGCTATCGCAAAACAGTTTCACCATTTATTTCTAGCTAAAAACAGACAATTCAATGATTTCGAAATCCTGAAGATAGCAATAGAAAAAAACGACATGGATTTTATCCGTAAAACTTGTTTAAATAGCCTGAACCGACTGGGTATTGATGAAATTAAAGCTGATTATAGCTTTACACAATGCACATTACTTGGAAAAGCTATCTTAATAAAAAACAAAATAATCGTAGATTATCTTTTGCAGAACGGTGCAAACACGGAGAAAGTATACCAATATGAATCCGACGTATTATCTGCTTTTCAACTTGCCGAAAGGACCAAGTCAAAGAAAATCATGAAACTATTTCAATAAGTCATCAATAAAACAATGAAAAAGACATTTATATACCTGCTATCGCTGATTAGCTTGATGTTAGTCACGCTGATCTTTGCTGAGCCAATACATGCTCAACCAAAAAAAGTGGCCCCCAAACACGCAAAAGATAATGCGAAATTGCCCCCACTCAAAGATGGTGATATGATCTTTCAGTCTTCCATTTCACCGCAATGTAAAGCGATCCAATTAGCGACGCGTTCTCCGTATTCCCATTGTGGGATTATTTTTTATGAGAACGGTAATCCTTATGTACTGGAAGCCGTACAGCCCGTAAGTGTAACTAAGTTAGAACACTGGATTGCGCGAGGGGAAAAGCAGCATTACGCGGTCAAGCGCCTCAAAAATGCAGATCAGGTACTGACCAATTCGACGCTGGCCAAAATGAAATCAATCGGCAAAAATTTTCTCGGAAAAAATTACGATGCTACATTCGAATGGTCGGACGATAAAATATATTGTTCGGAATTGATCTGGAAAATATACCAACGTGGAGCAGGCATCGAAGTTGGGAAGCTGGAAAAGCTGAAAGATTTTGACCTAAGCAGCCCCGAAGTAAAAACCAAATTGAAAGAGCGTTACGGCAACAGCGTCCCGCTAAATGAAACGGTCATATCACCAGCTTCGATTTTTAATAGTGCGTTATTGATCACGATTGCGAATACGTATTAAGCATACCTACATAGTTTTTTATTTTTGAAGCAGAACCGTCTTGCCGCCGTTTAATTTACTTTCTTCGGCGGCGTCTATAAATGCGCATATTGCCAGGGTTTCCTTTTCGTCAACCGGACTTACACCCGTTTCGAAAAATGGAAGGATCTTATCCAACAAGGGACCGTATCCCATAAATTGCCCCAAATGGACAATCTGATCTTTCAAAAAAACCGTTCCACCAAAATCATCCTTCCCCTCACGAATGCCCCGAAGTGAGGCAATTCTTCCATCCGCCCAGTTCCCAACATAAAACGAGGTACCCTGTTCCTGAACAGTCTTTACCGAAAGACACCCCGATCCCATCAACGCAAATAACATTTCAACGCCATGAATGCCGTACCAATATAAATCCTTATGTGAAGGTTCCGTTACTGCCGGACAATAGACATCTGCTCCGATAACCTTAGTCCTATCCACTTCCTGAAGACCGGTAATATAACGCAAGGAGCTTGACGAAAAAATAGGGCAACCATACTTTCTTGCAGCTTCAAAAATTTTGAAAGCGTCCACATAGGAATTCGCTATTGGTTTGTCAATAAATAAAGGTTTCTTTGCTTTAATCACTTGAAGTGCCTGTTCCAAATGGAGATTTCCATCATTTGTCTCCAAAAGTACATAATCTACTTTCTTCAATAGTTCGGCAATACTTGATACGATCGAAACCCCGAGCTGTTGCACTTCCGCTGTAATTTTCGGAATACGCTCGATACTTAAAGGGATCGTTTTGCTTCCATAGGGGTAAGCCGCAGTAACCCTGAATTTTCCATAGGGATGATTGCTGGCAGCCGTATTAATCGCTCTTGTAAAAGCAGCAGCGTGCGTAATATCCAGTCCAATGATCCCTATTTTTTTTACCTTCTCTTGCCTCGAGGACAGCTTGTTATTCGCATTAACGGCATAGGATAGTCCAAATGCAAAAGAGGACATCAAGAATTTCTTTCTATTCATTTGATTCATTCAAAAGAGAAATAGCTGCATTGACCAAAACAGCCATGGATGTTTCGAAAGCCTTTTCATCAAGATTGAACTGTGGATTATGAAGGCCATATTGCGTGGTGGAATCGTCGTTATTTGTCCCAATCAACATGAACAACGCCGGATAACGATAAGAATAATAAGCAAAATCCTCGGCCGCCATCCAGATTTCGAGATCTTGTGGCACACTATTCCCCATCGTTTCCGCAATAATTGTTTTGACTTTTTGCGTTAATGCGGGATCGTTATAAAGTGCGGGGTAACCATGCCGTACTTCAACTTCCACCTTTGCACCCAGCGATACGGGAAGCGTTGCCGCTATTTCAGCAACCATTTCCAGCGCCTCCTTGCGCCATACCTCATCCATGGTACGAAATGTTCCGGCTAATTTGACTTCCTCGGGAATAACATTGGCAGCACCATCCCCAATGAAACGACCAAAGGTCAATACAGACGGCACATCGGGGTTGGCTTTCCGGCTGACAACTTGCTGTAAGGTGGTGAGTAACTGCGCGCCGATCATAATGGGATCAACAGCCCGATGTGGCTCCGCAGCGTGGCCACCACGTCCCTTAATGGTGAAATAGAACTCGTCGCTCGAGGCCATAAATCGTCCCGAACGTAAACCGACTTTTCCTACAGAAACACGGGGACTTACATGTAACCCCAGCACAGCTTTAATCGTTCCACCAAAAGATTCCAGAATCCCGGATTCCAAAACCTGAATCGCTCCGCCCGGAATCTTTTCCTCAGCAGGCTGAAATAGTAGTATAATTTTACCAGAAAACTCCGTTTTATAATCATTTAATATGGAGGCCGCCCCCAAGAGATTAGCCGTATGAAAATCATGGCCACAAGCATGCATGACACCTCTATTCCTCGATTTATAGTCCACATCATTTTGCTCATGTATCGGCAAAGCATCAATATCAGCCCGTAATACCACAATATCATCGCTCGCCGATTTTTGTCCGGTCAGTACAGCCACAACACCTGTCTGAGCGACAAGCTCGAATGGTATACCCAGTTCGCGAAGTTGTTGCTGAATATAGGCACTTGTCTCGTATTCTTGAAAAGACAATTCAGGATGCTGATGGATATGTCGGCGCATTGCAACGATTTTTGGAAAAACAGTCGCTATCTTGGCATTTAATTCTTTCAATATTGGGTCGATCATCTGGATAAGTTTTAAGAGTATAACAGGTCAACAAGTTAAGCTAAAAATAACGTACATAAAAATAGAGCACCAACACCGTTATAATAATCCACCATAAGGTCGGATTTCGAAAACCACGGTAAGCGGCTTTATCCTGATCCGGTACCTGAAAAGAATCGCCCGTCAACACCAGATTTTTTAATCTTGCTTCGGCGACCGCTGGTGTCAACAAACTGACCACAGCACAAGCAAGCATACAAGTCCAGAATACAATGCCTGTTCTATTAAAAAACGGCATTTCAGGTAAGGTGTATTCCAAAAGTAAAGAAAGGGGAATTGTCAGTAAACCTGCTGTTAAAGCACCCTGCGATGTGGTTCTTTTCCAAAATACCCCCATTAAAAACATTGTTGCGATGCCTGGCGTGAAAAGACCATACAGATTCATCAAATAAAGGAAAACCGGCTTATCCGAATAACTGATCAGTACAACCGCACTCATGGAACCCGCAAACTTCAGTAATTATTTCAAAAAACATGCGGGTATACCACCTTTAGCCTACCGCAATAAGCCTGTTTGATTTTCACAATAATTTGTTTGAATTCTATATCTTTCGAAACAGGCAATGAAGCTACTTTTGTCCACATCATATTTAGCAGGTCAAAGAGAAAAAAGTGGCTGGCTGCATGAACGTCCATAGAGACGCGAAATTTAAAAAATTAAAGGATGGAAAAAAACACTAAACCACAGCAATCTTTTATCCCGACGATACTAGCATTTGCACTTGTTCCGATTACGGGACTTGCGACCGATATTTATCTTCCGTCGATGCCACAAATGGCTCAGGAGCTTGGCTTGAATGAAAGCAAAATCCAGCTAACCCTTTCGCTTTTTCTAATCAGCTATGGTGTTGCTCAGTTCTTTACAGGAGCGTTGGTTGACGCTTGGGGAAGATATCGCATCAACCTGATATCACTTTTCCTTTTCATTGTCAGTTTCTGGATTACAGCAAGCACGCAAGATATTTGGGTTATTTACCTGATGCGTATTCTACAGGGCATCTTATCGGCATTTGTGGTCATCTCAAAAAGAGCCTATTTTGTGGATGTCTACGAAGGTGAACAGCGCAAGCACTACCTCAGCATTATGACCATCGTCTGGTCGATCGGTCCGATTGTCGCTCCTTTTATTGGCGGCTACCTTCAGACACAATTTGGTTGGCGTTCTAACTTTATGGTTCTGGCCGTTTACAGTGCTGTACTTTTCATCCTTGAACTGATCTTTTCTGGCGAAACAATCAAACAGAAGAAACCTCTCCATATCAACTACCTGATTGGCGAATTTAAAATGATGCTTAAAAGCAATGATTTTACCTTCGGTATAGTCATGTGCGGTATATCCTACGGTCTTGTCATGTTCTACAACCTCAGCGGTCCCTTTTTTATTGAACACCAGCTGGGCTATAGCGCAATCACAACCGGTTATACCTCGCTAATTATGGGCTTAGCTTGGATGTGTGGTGGTTTTATTGGTAAAGCCCTTATTAAAAGAGCCTTGGTTCCGAAGTTGAGAATCGCCAACTTCATTCAGATCAGCCTGATTGTATGTATGCTCTTGGTTTCACCTTACCTGTCAAATCTCTATACATTGACATTTTTCGCATTTGCTGTACATTGTACAGCAGGATTTATTTTTAACAATTATTTCAGCTACTGTTTAGGGAGGTTTCCATTGTCGGCAGGTATCGCCGGCGGATTGGTTGGCGGAATTACCTACCTGCTGACCTCTTCACTCAGTTACATCACGGTAAGCTTGGTAAACCCTTCTTCGCAGTTTCAGATTGGATTAGGTTATGGCATATTTGCGCTGTTGGGATTGACCACTTTATACGTTATTCATAAGTTGGTCAAAAGCGTATAAGCTATGGGCAGGTTCTTTCAGCGACAGGGCAATATTAACCTGTAGCTGGACAGCTACAAAACTATACTTAAAAGTTGAATTATTTTTAAAATAGTATTAAAAACAACTATATTTGTTGCATCATAATTTAGGTTTATAATTGGTTATTGAAGGTTTTCATTCTCCCCGTTTGAAAACCTTTTTTTTTGACCGAAAAAAATTCAGTCTGCTGTCCTCGCTGCTGCTGACCAAATCACGAAAACCCTTGCTTATTTTTCTAAATTGCTACTTTCCTTTACACCGAATTTTTCAACATAGGTACGTGGACTCTCCTTATAGAATTTCTTAAATGATTTGCTAAAATACTTTGGATCATTGAACCCGACCTGATAAGCCACCTCGCTGATACTCAAACCTGTATCGTTCACCAAAATATAGGCTGCTTTCTTGAGACGGACCATATTAATAAATTCAACCAGATTCAGTCCCGTTTGCTGCTTAATCTTGCGGTACAAAACAGAGCGGCTCACACCGATGGCTTTTGTAAGATCAAGCACGCCAAAATCTTCGCAGCCCAGATTTTCTTCAACAATCTTCAACACCTGATCCAAGAAACGAGTTCTTTCGGGCAGATCTGTTCCCTGCGCTCCAAGAAGATAATGCTGTACAAATTTTTCCTCCAACCTTTTCCGCGTCTGTAAGATGTTAGAAATTTTCTGAATGAGGTGCGGCATACTGAAGGGCTTGGTAATGTAATCATCTGTACCGATTTCAAATGCCTCTGTGATATAAGGATCAGCTGTGCGGGCTGTCAAAAGAATCACCGGAATATGATTTGAACTGCTATCATTTTTAATCTGCTGCAAAAGTGTGATTCCGTCACAGTTGGGCATCGTTACATCCGAAATGATAATATCGGGCTGTTTTGTTTGCACCAATTCCAGGGCCTCAATACCATCGTTGGCTTCCAAAACAATATATTTTTTTCGTAAATTTTCACATAGAAAACAACGTAGCTCCACATTGTCCTCGGCAACAAGTATGATGGGTTTATCTTCCTCCGCCGCAGGACGCTCAATTGCTGTTTTTGTAGTATCCACATAGGGCATACCGGCATCTGCTGGGTCAGCGCATATCATCCCTGGAGTATCCGTTAAGACCGGTAGCTCTTCGATGACGACAGCGCTCTGGGGCAGGCTGATCCGAAATACCGTATTGTAGTCTGTCGTTTCCTGTACCATATTGCTTTCAACAGTGAGTTTCCCGCCGTGCAACTGGACAATGGAACGGCAAAGTGCCAAACCTATTCCACCGTTGGTAGCCGACAAGCCTTTTGTATTGGCCTGATAAAATTGTTCAAATACAAAAGGAATATCTTTGGGTGGGATTCCACGCCCGGAATCCCAAACGGAAACAAGCAATTTCTCCAACTCACCTTCCACTTCTAGCTCAACCTGTATCTTTATTTTACCTCCCTTATCCGTAAATTTAAACGCATTATAAATCAAATTGACAAGGACTTTTTCAAATTGTTCCGGATCGAAACCTGCAACGTAATTAGGACTTACCTTATTATCCAGAAAAAACTGAATATTATTTTTTTCGGCAATAAAGTGAAAATTCTGGCGAATGTTTTCCAAATACGTAGCAAGATGAACCTTTTGGCAAAACAATTTCATCTTTCCGCCTTCATGTTTTCTGAAATCAAGCAGCTGATTGACCAGATTCATCAACCGATCGGCATTTCTCGTCGCATAACCAAGGTGCTCCTGTGCATACGCTGAAAGCGATCGGTCGCCTTTTAATTGATTTAACGGCCCGATAATTAATGACAATGGCGTACGGAATTCATGGGAGATATTGGTAAAGAAATTCAGTTTTGCTTCATGGAGCTCCTCCTGTTTTTCCGAATCTATTTGCCGAATCAAAAGGTCCTGTTTCAATTTATTCCGGCCGTGGAAAAATCGGATAACCAAAAAACCGGCCGCAGCAAAAAGAAGAAAATAGCCGCTATAGGCCCACCATGTCTTCCAGGGTGCTGGCAGCACTTTAATCTTCAAAACCGTTGCCTTTTCGTTCCATACCCCATCGTTGTTAGCCCCCTTTACCCAAAGCTCGTAGGTACCAGGGTCTAAATTGGTATACGTAGCCACGGGATTGCTCACATAATTCCAGTCTTGATCAAAACCTTTCAGATAATACGCGTATTGATTTTTCTCCGAATGGACATAATTCAACACACTGAATTCGAGACTAAAAACATTTTGATTGTGATCAAGTATCAATTCATCCATCATGGATATATCTTTGGGAATAACAGCATCAATACCTGGGAGAACTGTTTTATTGAATAATTTCAGCTCTGTAAACTGAATGGGGGGAATATAATTATTGACACTTAAACTATCCGGATTAAATAGGGTGAAGCCGGAGAAACTTCCAAAGGCAAGTTTTCCGTCCCGCAACATTGCTGCTGCATTTTGAATATATTCGTTGCCAGGAAGACCATCGGTCTTCGTATAGGTGCGTACATGACCCGATAGGGGGTCGAAACAAGAAATCCCTGTATTTGTACTCAACCACAATTTGTTTTTCAGATCGCTCAACATCGCAAAAACATTGTTGATCGGCAATCCATTTCGTTCATTGAACCTTTTGAACGCTTTCTTCTCCGGAAGATAGCGATTGAGCCCGCCCATATAGGTACCGATCCAAATCTGTCCTTTTCGATCTTCATGGATACTCACAATATCATTTCCGCTAATTGAAAGAGAATCTTTCTTGTCATTTAGAAAGGAAACAAATTTATCGGTACCGGCTAGTTTTAGATTTAACCCATTGGAAGTACCGATCCATAGATTACCTTTTGAATCCTCTAGCAAAGCGCGCACCATATTGGAGCTCAATTGCTTTCCTGCAACATCAAATGTCTGGAAAGATCCCACTTTCTGGTTTTTACGAAGCACCTGTAGTCCGCCACCGAACGTGCCAATCCAAATATCGCCATTGCGATCCTCTAAGATTGCATAGACATTATTGTTTGCCAGGCCATTACTTACATTGGGATCGAAACGAAAATGTTCATAGCCTTGTTGCCCCTTTCGTCTTAAATTCAATCCACCGTCATAGGTACCTACCCATAAGTTCCCTCCCTTATCTAGACAGATGGACTTCACATTGTTATGACTTAGGCCATTCAGGTTATTTTTATCGTGACGTTCACTAAAAAACGAATTCGTACGCCGATTAAAATAATTCAATCCTCCACCCTCAGTTCCAATTACAAGTTCTCCCATTCCATTTTCAACAAAAGCGCTCACCACATTGTAACTTAAGCTATTGCGTTTAGCTTGATGGGTAAAATTCTGAAAATTGGGAATATCCTTGTCATAGATATTGACCCCTCCAAAATAGGTTCCGATCCAAATAGATCCCCTCTTGTCCTGAAATATAGGACGAATGGAATTATTGCTTAAGCTATTGGGATTTCCATCGTCTGCCTGAATAAAAAGCAGTTTTCCATTTTGATAAACATATAGGCCATTGAATGTTCCGATCCAAATCTTTCCATCAACTGTTTTTTTTAAGGACCGTACATCTTGACTGGCCAAACCTGTATGATTGCCCGCTTCAGTTAACGAGGATATTTCGCCTGTATGCTCATTGATAATCCGAATCCCATTATATTTCGTGCCTACCCAGAATATACCTGGACTAACCTCCAATACGGCCTGAAACCGTTGATTAACTTTATTATCTACTGATTTCTCTTTGAAGTAAGTCCGTAGAACCTTTAAACTATTTCCATCTTTCGATGCGGCCTGCATGAGTACAATGGCATCATCAGTACAAAACCACAATCGCTTTCTGCGATCCTCATACACGGTCCGAAAATTACGATAGTATTCTTTTCCCTGGCTTCTTTCAACGGTAATCTCATTGAAGACCAATTCCGCTTCGAGATGCCGGCCCTCTTTAATCTTATACAAGCCTATATTTGTCGCAATCCAAATCTTGCCCTTGGAATCCTGAAAAATCTGATGAACGTTGACATCCATTTTTCCACTGCTACTCTCCACAGTAGGTAAGGGTATACGGATGAAATTGTCTGACGCACGATTGTATAAATTCAGTCCTGTCATTGTCCCTATCCAAAGCCGACTTTTGTTATCTTCCGTAATCGCTTGAATAAAGTTGTGCTCTAAGGAAAGGCTATCTTGTGGATTGCTGCGGTAAATCGTAAACTTTCTTGCGTCGTACTTATTTAAGCCATCACGGGTACCGATCCACATAAAACCCAAATAATCTTGAGCAATAGCGAAAACGCTGCCCTGAGACAAACCTTCATTGACATCCAAGTGTAAAAAACGATAGTTTTTTTCCTGCGCATGCAAAACAGAAATTAACGCTAAAGCACAGCAAAAACAGCGCACAAAAACACGTAGTGGCATCATAAGGTATATAATTGAAATGGATGATAAAAATAATCATTCCATTGAATAAACACGAACAAGAATCACTTTAATCGATCTTTTAATTGTTGCTCATAAAGCGAGCCGATCGACATTATCCGGTTTTGATTTTCCCAATAACCAGCGTTTCTATTTTTCAATCTTCCAGCTACTTTCTCTCCCTTTACGCCTATGGCAAAATTTTGCCCAGAAGTCCAGGGCTGTTGTACTGCAGCACTTTTGACCGTACAATTCCATAAGACTTGTGTCACCCCAGTCCAACCGTGTCCACTCCCCCAATTACCCCGATCCTGCACATTAATTTCACCATCCGTTACGATTTGATCGTATAAGGTTCCAACAGCCCATCGATGATGTGGACCAATATCCGCATGTGTTCGTTCCGCGCTAGAAAGGCTAAAAACGTTCGGACCGAGGGTCCTGGCCCCTGTTACGTAATCATGACGACCTTCCGTCGTATAAAGTTCTTTAAATAAATTAAGCTGACCGTCATTATTGAACGAATACCTCCGCCCGCCTGTAATTTGAGATTTTCCATCCAGACACCGCGACTTCATTACTGTAATCTGTTTGGCAAAAGCACCAAGACTCACCGCCGCATAGCCAAAATAACGCGCGGTGATATTGCGCACCCAACCATTCGTTATTTTATCCATATCAATTGCAATCCAGCCGTGATTTTCGTCCGTATCACTTACAAAATCAGACTCGAACCGTATATTTTCGATCCCAACTTCACTTATACGCCCGTCGAAGGTGTAGGGAATAACGGCCACTTTTGCGTACCTCGGATCAATCGCCATCACCAGGGGATTATCAAAAAATACAGAGTCACCTCGAATGGCTAAAATAGTACGTTCAAAATTTAGCTTGTATTCCCGCACTGTCCACTGTTTCGTCCCTTCTCTTTTTTCAATCTGGTTCATTCGAAGCGCTTCAATCCAGGCATCGTTCATTTCATACGAGAGGAGGACCTGCTCGCCCACTCTCCATTCCTTCGGACGATCGACCAGAACATAGTTAGCCCCTACAGGTCCATAGCCAGGCTTAACAAACTGTTGTCTAGCCTGATCCACTGTATAATTACCCGTACCGGAAACTTTCAATAAGCTCCGTTGGTGCTGGCCTGCTGCTTTAAGCAGGGTTTGTCCTTCGGCATCCCCCTCACCTCTCAACACCACACCGCTGGCATGAATTTCCAAACTCCCAGGTATAGTGTATAGGCCTTTTTTTAACAAAACAGCACCTCTATAACCGTTTTTATCAGGTGGTTTTGCTGCTACGGCATCGATAGCCTGCTGTATAATTTGCTGATCATCGCCATTTATGCTGGGTTTTACCGTAACCACGACAGGAACATTGGGCAGCTTTTGATCACCTTGATGATAGCCCACATGGCTAAAGTCGGGGATGACGTTTCCCTGTGCATCCGGAAAATAGATCAATTGTCCCGCTGGATTTTTTCGGACCAGATCCGATTGCACTTTTCCGGACTGCAGCTCTTCTTGTCGATGCAGTGCTTCCGAGAAATAATAATCGGCATAACTCAAAGGTTTATCCACTTCGGTATTGGAAGGTTTCGATCCCGTACTGTGTAATAATATAAAACCGCGATTTTTATTTGGTGGCGACATGTAATGGTCTATCAGGTTAGCCAATATGGTCTGTGCTTTTGCACGATAATCTTTTCCTTGGTTGCTATACGTGCTTAATTCCAACAGCCCCGATGCGATGACTGTCGCTGCCGACACATCCCGTGGTTCATTTGGTATATGAGGTGCATCGAAATCCCAATAAGGGATCAAGTCTTTCGGCATATTAGGATGTGTAAACAGCCAATGTGCAACTTTTTCGGCTTGCTGCAAATATTTCGGATCGCCGGTTTCTCTGTAACACATCGTATAGCCATACAGTGCCCAGGCTTCACCCCGCGACCAGGTCGATTCGTCACTTAAGCCCTGATGGGTGTTTTTATGCTGCACTGCTCCTGTTTTCGGGTTGTAGTCTATCACATGATAGGTACTGTAATCCGGTCTAAAATGAATTTTTAGCGTTGTGTTGGCGTGGCTCACCGCGATCTGATAATAAGTAGAGTCTCCAGTGAGTTTGGTTGCTTCAAACAGCAATTCTAGATTGAGCATGTTATCAATGATAACCGGAAAGTCCCAGCGGTGGCTATTGTGGTCCCACGAACGTATACAGCCGACTGTTGGATTGAAACGGGTTGCCAGCGTTTTGGCTGCCTGTACAAGCACCTCCCGGTACTGTGGATTTGCGGTTAAGCGATAACCATTTCCAACGCTACAATAGATCTTAAAGCCCATATCATGGGTCTTACCATTAAATTGCTCCGCCTCGATCGACCTTGTTGTTTCCGAAGCGAGATCCTTCCATTGTTGTTTTCCCGACTTTTCGTAGAGAAACCATAGGACGCCAGAAAAAAAACCACTGGTCCAGTCCCCCCTTTTCACAGCAACCAGTTCGTTATCTGTGGAAAGCGTACGTGGCGAAACCAAGGATGAATCCCTTTTTTTCAAGAGCTGCAATTCTTTATAAAGTAGTTGAGCTTGTTGATCTGCAAGGCCCCACGCTTTTTGCAGCTGCCTGGTACTCTGTGCCTCAACGTGTTGAAAAGCGCACAGAATTCCCGTCAAAAATAGTGCTTTGGCAATGGATGGCCTTTTTAAATTTCGAAAGCGCAAAAAGAGGGTATATCTTCGCAAAGACATCGCATTAACATTCATGTTATCTGTAGGTTTTTAAGGTGAAATGGTTAAGTTATTTTATAAAGAGCCAGGAAAATCAAAGCCATATAATCGGGTTGCGAATGGGTAAATTTCGAACAACCTCTTCTTGTTCAGGTGCATGATCAAGCTTTTTCCAAAGCTGCAGATAGTCTTTATTCTGGTAAGCTTCTGCCGAAAATACGAGTGCCGGATGCGCAATTGGCCACTGATCCCAATACATGACATCTTTCGGATACGGCCATTTTTCTTTATCTGCAATATAAGGGACCATAAAATCAACACCCGTTTTTATTGTCCGCCCATCTGACAATGTATACTGCCAAAGGGAGGTGTTGGTCTTGGACAAAATCTGGCAGATCATGGTCATCGCATCCAGATTAAACAACGCGTATCCATAAGGTTTTGTCCGCTGCAATTCTCTCGGAAAACTGCCATTAGACTCCATTTGATTCGGCAATAACACGTGCGCATAGCGATCTGCACATCTGTTGAGTAATACCGTGTCTTGCCCCAAACTCGAAAATGCAGCGACCTGCATCACCCAACAGGTACCATGGTTATTGGCAGCATTCATTTCATCGATCCCATATTGATGCGTTGTAAGCCAGCGTAAATAGGTTGCAAACCAGCGATGTATGGCATCCTTAGCAGCCTGTGGAAAATTGGGGTCGTCTTCAAATATCTTTACGCCCTGTGCAACTTCCATCAGATGAATGGTATCAATAATGCCTATTCCTCGCCCTGTAAAACGCCCTTGTATAGCCTGAGCATAAAGAAGATTCGGATTCATCATCGTCTCTGCATCCACGAACCAAGCCTTTAAATGGCGAAGGGCCTGCTGTACGTATTTTTTATCTGGATTCAAACGATAGGCTGAGGCCAGTGCCCCCACGATTCGGCTAAAGCGGATCATCGCTTTACGATGTTCAACGAAATTGGCTGGATTAGTCATCCCATCCCGTTGAATATAGGGCGCAGCGGGATCTTTGGGATCGGGCCACCAATAATCGCCTTCAGAATAAAAATCATGAATACCCCCGGTACTCCGAACTGCCTTATAAGCTGTCACAGACAATGGTTTCTGCTTCATCGCCCACTTGGACTGCTTTAGGATAACAGGGCGCAGCGTCTGGATGATCTCCTGCTCAAAAATACCTTCCTTCATTTTTGCCCTCAAGAATAAAGGGAAAATTGCGATCCCAAGGAGACAGCCAATGACGCGAACAATTGATGTAAATTTCATTTTTCCTGGATTTTGAATTACATTGGAACAATACGGTACCGTTTACCTTTTATGGTCTCAAATTGAACTTCAAACGTTTTTGGACCAGCTAAAAGGGGCAGTTTGGAAGAATCCGCTACCGTATACGGAAGTTGTTCCGGTTTATATAATAGCGCATTGTCTGTGACAGCTGCCTGATTTGATTCGACACCGACAACTTTAACGGGTAAAGGTGTACGCAAACGACAAACACCACCAATATTGGACACGATCATTGCTTCGGTCAATACGTTATTTTTCCAGGCAATATCTACGGTAAAGTTTCCCCTGGCCTTAATTCCTTTTATCGTCCCAGCAGACCATTCATCAGGTAGGGCCGGTAACAAGTGGACGGCCCCATCATGACTCTGCAGCAACATTTCAGTCATTCCCGCCGTAGCACCAAAATTCCCATCTATTTGAAAAGGTGGATGTGCATCAAATAGATTCGGATAGGCTCCGCCACCGCTCATCTGCGCACGGTCCAATTTGGGATCAATAAAATTTAAGGCATCCTTGAGGATTTTATAGGCATGATTTCCATCCTGAAGCCTCGCCCACCAATTTGTCTTCCAGGCCATCGACCAGCCGGTACTCACATCGCCCCTTAAAAGCAATGAACGCTTGGAGGCCGCAGCCAAAGCCTTGTTTTCTGCAAGGCTGATCTGATTGCCCGGGTATAATCCAAATAGGTGGGAAATATGCCGATGCTGGTCCTTTGGATCATCCCAATCTTTAAACCATTCCTGCAATTGTCCATATTGCCCCACCTGATAGGGATAAAGCTTTTCCTTCGCTTGTTCTAGTGCTGATTAAAATTCAGGATCAACGTTCAGTATAGCACAGGAGTGAATAACAGCTGTGAAAAGCTCCCGAATGATCGCCATGTCCATGGTAGAGGCCATGGTCAATTGATATTCCTTACCTGCTATTTTAATTGTATTTTCAGGTGAAGTGGACGGATTGGTGACGAGATATTTATTTCCGAGATCCGCAATCAGCCATTGCAACATAAATTGGGCTGCCCCTTTCATCAAGGGGTAGGCCTTCTCCTTCAAGAACGTTTTGTCACCCGTAAAACGGTAGTGTTCCCATAGATGTGTGCTCAACCAGGCTCCTGCCATAGGCCATGCCGACCAGCGCGGCATTCCTTTGGGATCCCAATCGTATCCGCCCGGAGGGGAAGTTTTGGCCCATAGATCGGAATTATGATGAACAACCCAGCCCTTATCGATATTGTAATTTATCGATGCTGTTTTGGCCCCATTGATAGCCAGCTCATCCATAAAATCAAACAAAGGCTGATGACATTCTGCAAGATTGGTATTTTCCGCAAGCCAATAATTCATTTCTGTATTGATATTGGTCGTATAATTACTCCCCCAAGGCGGCTGCACATGATCATTCCAGATCCCCTGTAAATTTGCAGGTCTGCCACCTTGTCTGGAACTAGCAATCAACAAGTAGCGCCCAAAATGATAATAAAGCGTCAGCAGGCCCAAATCGGCCGGTCCTTTGGAAAACTGCATGATACGTTGATCTGTTGGCAATTTATCATGCACAGAAGTACCTGTCAGCTCAAAGGCTACTCGATTGAATAGTGCTTGATAATCTTTTTGATGATCGGAGAGTATGGTCTGAAAATTCTTTTTGGAGACAGTATGCATGCGGTTTTTTGCGAGCAGCGTGGCATCTTTACCTTCCTGACTCGGCGACTTATCAAAACCGTTAAAGCTTGTCGCTTCCGTCAAAAATAAAATCACCTCATCGGCGCCTATGATCTTAAGCTTATCCCCCTCTTTTTTTACCACACCACCGATATTCTTTACGCTTATCTGCATCGCAAAAGCCATCCCTTTTCCGCCAATACTGTCGTACACGACTTGTTGGGGTTCATAATCCCTATTGGCGACAAAACTTGGTGCTTTACCCTGCAAGGTCAGCTGATTATTCCCTTGCGCTGAAACACTGTATTTTAGCTTACTGGTTAAGGAAAGGTCGAATGTAATTGATTTTTTCTTGTCGGCCTTCAGTCGAACGACCAATGCTTTATCCGGAAAACTGATAAAACTTTCCCTTTGGTATTGAACGCCTTGATAGGAATAGCTGACCCGATTGATCGCTCGCTCCATATCCAGCTCCCGTTTGTAATCTTTTACCTTTTTTTCGTCCTGATGAAAATCCAACCATAAATCGCCCATCGGTAGATATCGAGCAGAATAAGGTCCTTGCATTTTCTTCCAAAGGACTGCTGCCTCTTCATATTTTCCAGCAAAGATGGCTTGGCGTACCTTGGGTAGAATTTGCGGGCCATTGGGATTATTGCCCGCATCGGGTTCACCCGACCACAGGGTATTATCGTTAATTTGAAACCTATCTTTACTTAGCCCACCAAATACCATCGCTCCTGTAGTGCCATTGCCTAGCGGTAGTGCCTCCTCCCAGAGCGCGGCCGGTTGATCATACCAAAGCTTGAGCTGCGGCGAATTGCCTTGTGCACGGCATGGCGCAAGCGACCCCATAAGGCCGAGCAGTAAAAAGAAGTTCAAATGATTCGTTGCTTTTAACATCTTGTGTTATTTTTCTATCGTTAACAAGGTACTTTTTGATCCTTCCATCCGGCCTGATACCACAGCGCTTCCCGAAGGCAGTCGAAGCTTAATCAATGCACGACCATTGTAGACCTGCACTTTTTTCGACCCCGTAGAAGTGCCTTGGTCGACGATCAACTGACCATCGCCGGTCGAACCAAAATAGATCCAATCCTTTGCATCGAGACAGGGGGTATTGGTATTATCCACAATTTGAGCTTGCACAGTGATCATATCGCCTTCCGTGGCAATTTTTTCCACAAGAAGTTTTGCCGGTTTACCCCACTTTTTTGTCTGATACTGCTGTTCAATTTCATCCACGAGAATTTCCCGGCCGTTTTTCGCGACAGCTTTAATCTGATTGCTTCCTTCGTTCAGTTTCACCATCCAGCGCAAACCTGCCGCTGGAAAATCTTGGCTATTTCTTTTCTTTAGTCCTTGACTTTTGCCATTGACAAAAAGCTCAACCTCCTTGGCATTGGAATACACCTTGATCATTTTCGACTCGTCTTTTTCACCCCAACGGACCGGCCAGCTATGGCCATAAATATGCAACATTGGCTTCTCGGTCCAATACGACTGGAATACGTAGTACGATTCTTTTTTGGTAAAATCCCGTTCAACAACACCCTTCTGATTGACATAAGGCACAGGATTGTCTGGCCGGACCGGAGTTGAAAAATCTTTAAATGGCCAGTAGGCTGTTCCCGTGAGCCAAGGCATGGTTTCCTGTTCCTTTAAGTGCCAATCGATGAGATTACAGATGTAGCTTTCACTCCAATCGCCATCTTTAGAAACGCGTGCTGCTCCACCAATGAGCGACGCATCGCCTGCCCGTTCATCTGTTGTACCATCACCTTTGATTTTAGCTAGAGCACGGTCAGGGTCCTCTGCATGTCGTCTTGCATGACTATCCCCGCCCCACTCCACATGAAGGAAATGCTTTACCTTTTTCATTTCTTCCTCGGAGGCTGCTTTATAGTCGGTATAAACGCCTCTATACCAACCCGCCCAAATGGACGGAGAATAAACATCAACAATATCTTTACAGAAATCACAACGTCGTATCGCTGTTTTCCGGCTTGGGTCCAATTGATGAGCTAAGCCATTGATTTCACTCATATAAGCTCTTATCTTCGCCTGATCAAACTCCGTAAAATCACCGGGCCAATCATTTTCGTTGCCGAGGCCCCAAATAATGACCGATGGATGATTATAATGCTGTTCAATCATATTGGTTAACATCCGTTTTCCCTGAAGCTGATAGACCTCTCCACCCAATCCACCTCTGCACCATGGAATCTCTTCCCAAACCAAAATACCCAGACTATCGCAGGCCTCAAGCACTTTACGACTCTGCTGATAATGTCCCAAGCGTATAAAGTTTACACCCATCTCTTTCATCAGGGTCATCTCCTGTAAGATCTGATCGTCAGTCATTGCTGCAGCAACTCCGGCATGGTCTTCATGACGATGGGTACCGCGAAGCAAAAGTCTTTTCCCGTTCAGCAGAAAAGGACCATTCTCCTTAAATTCTACCTGTCTAAAGCCAAAGGCAGTCTCTTCTTTAAATATTTGCCCATTGCTTTTAACCGTGGTAACCAAACGGTACAAGGCCGGTTGATCAGGGCTCCAAAGCTGTGGCTTCTTGACCATGAACTTCCCAAATTCAAGATTTAATGCTCCCTTATTAACCTGTGGTTGCTGGGTTTGCACGATTTTTCCAGCGGGGTCGTAGAGCTGCATTTCGACTTCAAAATTAGTCTGAGCCGAAAATGGCATCAGTCGTCCACGGACGTTGGCTACCCCCTGCCTGCCATCAGCCCCTACTGACGCCTCAACAAATACACGTTCCAAGGCTGTCTGCGGAACATATTTCAGGTTTAGATGTCTGTAAATACCGCCATAGACGTTAAAATCAGACAGATTGGAGGGGATCATTTCTAAATCACGCGAATTATCCACACGAATTGAAAGCGGTATTTTACCCTTTAATTGTTTTTTAAAAGCATCTGTTTTTTTAAACTTTTCAACCGCATCCGTGATGTCCACCGTCCATTCGTCGTATCCACCAACGTGCTCCCCAACTTTAACGGTATGGATATAAACAGCTGTCTTTTGTCCGGCTCCTTCAAAATGAAGGAGGGTGTGACCATTTAAATAGGGGTTGTCAATCTCCAGCGATTTTCTATACCAACTGGGTCCCTGATAATAATTGATAGCTGGATCAACAGCGTCCAGCGCATTATAACAATGCGGTAGATCTACCTGCTGCCACAATGGAACAGATTCGGGATTACCGGCTCCCACCGGTCTTACAGCTTCCCAGATTCCACCCAGATCGCTCTTTAAGAAATCCCAGCCATGATCAATCCGCTTAACTTCCTGAGCATGGAGCTGAGCAACTCCAAAAGTCAACAACAACGCAACTATTTTATTCAATCTACTTTTCTTCATTATGCTATTCTAGTATCTGCTTTCCATCTTATCGGCCTTACTCGTCCAAAGCTCCAGTTTTCATGTTCTTTGCTCCGGGCCCTTTTTCGCGCTTAAATTTGCCAGCCACTTCGATCTTAATCACCGTAGCAACAGAATCAATGGCCTGCTCAGGCACGGCAATCTGAATACCATCGGCATTCGATTTTACCTTTAACACTTGATTATTGGCTAAAAGACTAGCTTTTAAAACTTTATTTTCAATCGGAAGTTCAACTATTCCATTTTTTGGCCAGTCAAATACCGAGATATACAAATAAGTCCGCTTTCCATCTTCCTTTAGGGTACACCGCCCCCATTCAAATGGCTGTAAAGGACTACTCTTGGTTGCGTAGATCGCTTCACTATTGACTTTCATCCATTTGCCAATTACAGCCAAACGTTCTATACTCTCCTGGGGGAAGGATCCGTCGGGTTTTGGGCCAACGTTCAACAGGTAATTTCCACCTTTGGAAGCAATATCAACGAGATTGCGGATCAAGGTTTCGGCAGACTTCCATTTATGATCCGATGTGCGGTAGCCCCAAGTACCGTTCATGGTCATACAGGTTTCCCAATGTTTGCCTTCGAGTTCACTCCAATCTGGAATTTTTTGCTCCGGCGTTTTGGTATCGCCGGGGAAATTAGGCCGTTTCAATCGATCATTCGTGATAATATTGGGTTGTAATGCCAATTGGTCCTGAAGCATATTTGCAGCTTCGTCGGTCATATTGGTTGGCGTATCCCACCATAGTACAGCAATATCGCCATAGTTACTCAACAATTCTTTGACCTGAGGTACGGATACGTTTTTGATATAGTCACTAAAACTCGCTGTTTCTTGTTTGGGGTCCCAATGGCCATGATGTGCTAGCGTGTAGTCATCGATACGGGTTGAATCTAGATTAGGCCAGCCTTCTCGCATTAACTTACGAGCAGCCGACCCACCAGGGTTATTCCAATCCTGCGCCTGTGAGTAATAAAAGCCAAGCTTCAGTCCATATTTTCGGCAGGCTTCGGCCAAAGGTTTCAAGACGTCTTTGCCATAGGGCGTAGCGTCCACCATATTCCACTTACTCGCTTTTGTTTCAAAGAGTGCAAAACCATCGTGGTGTTTGGCTGTGATAATCAAATATTTCATGCCCGCATCTTTCGCCATGCGTACCCATTCGTCTGGATTATAGGCGATGGGATTAAATTGTTTCGCCATGGCCTGATATTCATCAACTGGAATTTTTGATCGGTTCATAATCCATTCTGCTCCACCACGTGCCTGTTCGTGTCCCTTATAAACACCGCCGAACTGTGCATATACTACCCAATGGATAAACATACCAAACCGGGCTTCCTCCCACCATTTCATGCGTACACTATCTGGTAAGCGATTTACTTGCGCATACAATAATCCCGTGCTCATTCCCACGATGAGGATAAGTGCCAGCAACATTTTATATATAGCTTTCATACCTAAATTTTCACAGTTCTTCATTTAGAAACCTGGTGTTTGTTTAAAATTGTCATTACCTAAACTTTTGGCCATATCTACCTTAGATTGAGGGACTGGCCATAAGGTATCTCTTGCCATAAATAACCGTGAAGCGCCATCTGGATCCTTGGTTTTATCCATCACCTCTTTGATCATCCCCCAACGTTTCAAGTCAAAATAACGTTGACCTTCCAAAGCCAATTCAATCCGCCGTTCATGACGGATAATATCGCGGAATTCATTTTTTGTCAGCGAACCGCTAAACTGTACGAGCGGCATTTTCACATCAGCCCTGGATCTTACCTTATTTAATGCATCCACAGCTGTTTGATCAGGCCCTGCACTTTCATTCTTCGCTTCTGCATACATCAATAAAATATCGGCATAGCGCAAGAATACCCAATCCTGATCGCTTTGTGTCGCGTAACTTGTTGGCCATTTCGATTCGTTGATATACTTTCGCGGTAAAAAACCACCCAACACGCCCTCGGCAACGGGATCAAAAGCGGAAGATGCTGTAGTTCCGCGCCATACACCGCGGTACATAATTGTTGACTTCAACCGTGGATCTCTATTTTCGTAAGGATTTTTAGCATCGTAAACTGTCGATTCTTTAATATCCTTTCCATCGATGGCATAATAAGAATCAACCAGATAACCCAGTGGTTGTATGGTCTTCAGATAAGAATACATCATATCTGCCGGACTATACATATTGGGTGGTAAAAATCGAGCGGAAAACATGATTTCGGGATTATTATTTTGTCCCGGCTTTCGGAACAGATCGCGGTATCCACCCTGATAGATCGAAAACTTGTTTTCATCCATAACAATCTTCGCTGTTGCAGCTGCCTCCGCCCATTTCTTCACCGTCAACAACACCTTTGTTTTGTACCCCAGTGCAGATCCCCGCACAGCATGTCCTTTATACCCTGTATTAGGCAGTTTTTCACTCGCATAATCTAAATCTGCCAAAATCGCTTCGATAATGTTGGTTTTAGGTGTTCTACCGAGCCGAATACTCGCATCGTCCATGCCCAGAGGTTCTAAAGTCAATGGCACATCACCGTACAGATTGGTCAACAAAAAGTAGTAATGGGCGCGGATAAAACGAGCCTCTGCTTTATATCGGTCACGGTCCTGCTGGCTCATGCTTGTAATACGGTCAATATTGGCAATCAATTTATTGCATGCTGCAATGGCCTGATACGAAATCTCATAGCCCTCAGATTGCATGCCACCCGTTGTCGAGGTGATTCCGGATCGCGAAATAATATTGAAGTTATTGGAGGTACTGGACACAAAAGCATCGTCTGAAAGCCCATCCCAAAACATACTTGCTCCACCCCAACCACCACGTGCATTGGATGAAGACGTCGAATTGTATCCTCGGCAAAGAAATTCATAACAGCCCGAGAGTGCCAAATCAGCATCAGTCTGCGTTTTCCAGAAGGTTGACTCCGAAATTTTATCTGTTGGATTTTTATTTAAAAAATCTTTTGTACAGCTACCCAATGCAGCTAAGGCTGCTAAGCTTAAATATAGATATGTTTTTTTTACGCTCTTTTTCATCTGTAATTTTTTTTTAGTTACCACTCGATTAGAATGTGATGCTCGCCCCAAATGCGAATACTTTATTCTGCGGATGAGTCACATAACGTCCTGATGTTGCACCACCGCTTGATGAAACACCACGTTCGGGATCTAAACCAGGGAACTTGGAGAATGTGAGCAGGTTATCCGCCGCAAAATAAATGCGAAGGCCAGAAATACCAGCTTTGGACAAGGTGCTCTGTGGAATAGCATAGCCTACCTGAATATTTTTAAGGCGCAAGAAGGATCCATCTTTTAAAAAGAAAGTCGATGCAGTCCGTACATTATTTGCCGCAGGGGTATTTTCAGCACCCACTATTGGAAGCGATGCATTCGGATTCTCTGGAGTCCAAGCGTTCATACAGTCGCGAGTGAACGTTCCGCCTTGCCTAAAGGGCACGATTCCCCACTCACTCACAAATATTTTTTGTCCCTGGGAACCAAAGAAAAAGGCTGTAAAATCAAAGTTCTTCCAAACAGCCGTCGCATTAAAGGAGTAATCGAAATCTGGATACGCTCCGGGCACGACAATTCGATCATTATTGTCCACAACTTTATCTCCATTAACGTCAGCAAATTTCAGATAGCCCGGTTGTGCTGGAATCTGTTGCACTGGAGAAGCTGCCACCTCTTCCTTCGAACGGAATATGCCCGTGTTCTCCAAAAGGTAAAAACTACCATAAGGTAAACCTTCCCGGATAATGGTATTGTTCGAGATACGTTCGGCCCCATATTTCATCACCTTGTTGCGATTGGCCTGAATATTTCCATTGAGGGTCAAGGATACCGCTCCAATTTTATCACGGTATTGCAGACCTAGCTCTATACCTCTGTTACGCAATTCCCCATAATTTACGGTCGGTGCAGTCAGCCCAATATAAGAAGGGAAGGCTGTAGATGCAGATAAAATATCTGATGTTACTTTGTTATACCAATCGAAAGAAGCGGTCAATTTGTTGTTCCATAAACCGATATCTACACCGAAATCCAAGACTTTGGTACTTTCCCATTTGATCCGGTCATTGGCCATTGCTACCTGACGAGCTCCCTGTTGGAGCGTTTCATCAAAAGGATAAGCAAAAGAGGAATTGTAAACAATCTGATATGGATAGTTACCAATATTTTGATTACCCAATGTTCCAATGGAGGCTCTTAACTTTAGTTCATTAACAACTTCTTTCAATTTCGGACCAAAAAAGTTCTCATCCGAGACTTTCCAACCTCCAGATAATGAAGGAAAAAACGCCCATTTTCTATTTTCAGGAAAACGTGAAGATGCGTCATAACGTGCATTCCCTTCGAGTAGATACTTGCCTTTGTAGTCATAGTTTAACCGACCATAATAAGACCTCAATGACCACTCATTGGTGACACCATTATTTGATTGTTGTCCAGCTCCGCCACCATCAAGCTCAAGCAGGTCATTGTTGGGAAATTGCAGCCTACTTCCGAACAGTTTTTGTGTTTTATTATATTCCGCCTGAGTTCCTGCCAGTACTTTCATGTTATGATTTCCAAAAGACTTATCGTAAGTCAATTGCGTATACCCGACTGGATATACATTGTTGTCGTCTGTTACTTCTAGCCCCTGACCACCTACATCAAGTTGTCTGGCGGGTAGGTCATCCGGTTTGGCGAACCACATGTATTGATTAATCACAGGTTTGTTGGTATAATTTTTTGTAAAACCATACGTCAACCCGCCGCTTGTCTTCCAATCCAGTCCATCCAATATTTTCACATTTAAAAAAATATTGCCTTGCATAAAATAATTGTTCAGCCTTGTAAATGCATTTTCGGCAACTGCAACAGGGTTTTTATTTGGGGATTGAAAAGGATATGCCCTAGACGTATAACGACCACTACCATCTGGTAATACAGGTCCATAAAGTGGTGATTGACTAATGGTAGACAAAAACTGATCTTCACTACCGTTTCTAGGATATTTCCGATCCCCATAATTCAAGGTGATACTTGAACCAAAACTTATCCGATCATTTATTTTAGAACCTAGGTTAAGCTGTAGATTATACTTTTTAAAAGAAGTCCCGATCATAATATCAAGCTGATTGACGTAGCCCAATATAACGTTGTAATTTGTTCCTCCGGCACCACCGCTTAAGCTTAAATTGTGCGTTTGCACCGGGACAGTTCTAAAGACAGCATCTAACCAGTTAAAATCGGGATATAATCTTTTATCTATTGCATTTTTGTAGGCATCAATCATCTCCTGGCTAAAGGAAGCATTTGGATTTGTGACACCCGAGTTTTTATTTGCCTGATTATACAAGGTCATGTAATCAACGGAATTATATACGAGGTCTGGAAGAGCTGAGGCCTTGGTAATTCCGACATTATAATCGTAGCTCAGTTGTGTTTTTCCAGCTTTACCCTGTTTTGTCGTCACAAGAATGACTCCATTTGCTGCTCTTGCCCCATAGATAGCAGCTGAAGCGGCATCTTTCAATACGGTGATATTCTCGATTGCTTGGGGATTCAAATTTTCCAAACTACCGGGGATACCATCTACGATAACCAGTGGAGCAGAAGAGGCGCCGTAGGAACCCAATCCCCGTACCTGGAGATTCACATTTTCATTCCCCGCTTCTCCCGATCCTTGGGTAACACGAAGTCCGGGCATGCGACCTTGAAGTAACTGCGTTGGATTTGTAGCGATACGTTTGTTAAGCACCTTTCCATCGACAGCAGCAACAGCACCCGTTAGATTACTTTTTTTCTGGGTACCATAGCCTACTACAACCACTTCGTCAATCAGGCTACTGGACTCCTGCAGTACAAGATTAATGTGATCTTTCTTATCGACCTGGACTTCGGTTTTCTCTTTGCCTACCAGCGAAAATATCAGGACATCAATATCTCGCGCAAGAATCTGATAATTGCCGGCCCCATCGGTTACAGTGCCGTTTTTCACCCCCTTTATCTGTACGGTAACCCCCGCAAGAGGCTCGCTTGTTGAGGAGCTTACTTTTCCGGATATCTTTATTTGCGACTGAGCAAGCACCGCCGGTGCAGACATGCTCATCAACGAAAATAAAAGCAACCCCTTACCTACCGTTTTGGTCATCGGTGTTATCATAGTTGTTTTGGTTTATTTGGTTATTTAACGAAGTAAATGAACTCAAATATCAAAAATCGTTTACAGCAAAAGGAGTATTTTTTGTTCAAATTAGTGGAATAAATGGCTTCATTCCTGATTTTCAACACAATTAAATGGTTTTTAAAAAAAAAGAAAAATAAACCCCTTGGCAGCTGCTAATTTTTCTTCCAACAATCGATCGGTTGATCTTCAAAATAAGCTAGCGATCTGCCAGAGCATCCTACAACGCTAGAGATTATCAATTTTGCAATAAAATCGATATATTGCCCACAAATCAATTTAAAGTGAGGGAGTCGATGACAACAAAAAAATATAGGAACGTCTATATCTTTTGGTTTTGCAGCATGTTATTTTTTTTACTGCCCGAGGGTTACTGTCAAACAATCATACCCACAGGTACGCCTTTTGTCAAACAATACAAAAAAGACCAATACAAGGCTGGAAATCAAAACTGGTCTTTGGCAGTCGACAAAGATGGTCGTATTTATAGTGCCAATACCGAAGGTCTATTGCAGTTCGACGGACAATATTGGCGCATCTTTCCGCTTCCTAATCATTCCACGGTACGAAGTGTCGCAATCGGTAAAGATGGCAAGATTTACACCGGTGGAAGAGGTGAATTTGGCTATTGGACTTCCAAACCCTTTGGAAACTTGACTTATCAAAGTCTCTCTAAGCTGGTACAGGACAAAACCTACTTTCCAAACGAAGAAATCTGGAAAATCATTGTTGAAGACCAACGGGTATTTTTTCATACATTTTCGAAATCCTATATCTGGGAAAACAATCGTATACGGCAATTAACGGCTAAAGGTGAGCCTTTTTTATTTCCGCATCAGCTCAACAATAAATTATTTTTTGAACAGCTGCCAAGTGGCCTGCATGAATTTAAACAGGATAAATTAATTCCTGTAAAAGGAAAAGATGTCTTGAAAGACAAAAATGTACTTGCCATCTTACCTTACGACGCAACGACTTCGCTTATTGCGACCTCGCGAAACGGCCTCTACCTGATGAAAGCCGATGGAACAATCCTACCCTGGGCTGCTCCGGCAAATCAGCTCTTAAGCCAGTCACAAATAAACAATGGCTTATACCTCTACGATGGACAATATGCTTTTGGCACCATCCAAAACGGTGTTATTATCATCAATAAAAATGGGCAGGTCATTCAACATATCAATAAAAACAATGGTCTCCAAAACAATACTGTACTCAGCATTGTCAAGGACAATCAGAAGAATATCTGGGTGGGACTTGATAATGGCATTGACCGCATTGAAATCAATTCCCCATTATCATTTTACACTGATTTTGTCGGAAAAATAGGTACCGTTTATACATCGATCATCTATCAGGGAAAAATCTATCTTGGAACTAATAAGGGCTTATTTTCAAGTGAATGGAAGGGATTGACCAATTACAATTCATTAAATTTCTCTCAGATTCCAAATTCAAATGGTCAGGTTTGGACATTAGCACAATTTGGTGATGAGTTGATCTGTGGACATAATGACGGAACCTTCAAATTAGATAACGGGAAGCTTGAAAAGATCTCTCAGATTACCGGAGGATGGGTTTTCAAACCTATTTTTGGAACAAAAAATATTCTTCAGGGGAACTATACAGGCTTATCGAAATTCACGTTCGATGGTATACACCTAGCGTTCGTTCAGCAGTTCACAGGCGTTAAAGAACCGGTTCGATTCTTGGCGCAAAAAGATAACCATGCCTTTTGGATTGGCGATTGGGGACAGATACAACTACTCGGACTTGATGCGAATTTCCAGCAGGCAAAGATTTTATTTTCCTCCAAACAGGATAGTATCGCTTCAAAGAGGCAATTTACGGGGATTTATACCTTAGAAAATAATCTTGTATTTGCTACAGACAGCGGATTTCTCCAATTCGACAATATTGTGAAAAAATTCAGCTATGCCAATGAATTAAACACAGCGTTAGGCAGCTATAAAAATTCAAATAAGGTCATACCGATCAATACAAACAGCTACTGGTTTATTCAGAAGACTAAAATTGCTAAAGTAGATTTTGACAGTAAGGGCAAATTGCATATTGACTCCAATCTGCTCAGTCCCTTACAGGATCGAATGATGAATAACTATGAAAACATTCTCCCGATTGAAAACCAATACTATCTCATCGGTTTAGATGATGGATTTGCGATCTACCGTCATGCCGATAAATCACAAAAATACAGGTTGCCACTTCCGCAAATAGCGCAACTTGTCAACTTGACAACAGGCCAGGCTATTATCCCAGATTCAGCGTTTAAACTATCATCATCAGACAATAATCTTAGAATTAGCTTTTCAAGTCCATATTATTCGACTTCGCCACTTCAATACCAATATTATCTCGAAGGTTACTCAGACAATTGGTCCGAATGGAGTGAAACTGCCTATCAAGATTTCACAAATCTACCTTATGGAGAGTTTCAAATTAAAATCAGGGCGAAGGACAATATGGGGTCAGTTTCGGAAGTCCAGACATTTTCATTTACCATTCGGCATCCATGGTTTCTTTCTTGGTGGGCGAAGTTATTTTATACACTCGTCCTGATAACGCTCATCTATTTAGCTTACAGGTTTAATCTTCAACGGGAGCGCAAGCGTCAGTTTCAAATACGGCGAAAATGGCTAGAAGAGAAAAAGATTGCCTTGGAACGCGAAACAGAGCAAAAAGAAAAGGACTGGATTAAACTTAAAAACCAGCAATTAGAAGATCAGCTTCAATTAAAAAATAAAGAACTTGCCAATGCGGCACTCAATATCGTTTACAAAAATGAGATGTTGAACAATTTACACGCCGAGCTCAAACAGCTTAAAGATGCTGATGGCAACAAGCTGAGTTCGGATGAATTGAAAAAGATAAACAAGCTTATCGATGATGCCCATAACGACGATCGTGACTGGCATATTTTTGAAAGAAGCTTTAACGAATCACATGAGAATTTTTTCAAGAAATTGAAACAAGAGTTTCCTGATCTCGTCCCCAATGATCTGAAACTATGTGCCTATTTAAGGCTCAATATGTCGAGTAAGGAAATTGCCTCATTACTCAACATTAGTACACGCGGTGTCGAGATTAGACGCTATCGATTACGCAAAAAGTTAGGCATTCCAACAGACAAAAACCTTTCTGAATTCCTGATGGAACGTTAAATTTTCATCACAGACACTACATCATTACCACACACGAGCTTTAGTGTATAAAACACACTAAAGCTCGTGTTATTTCAGTAAAAACAACAACACAAAATACTGATTATCAAAAACATAAAATACAATAAAAGGTAGCCTGAGCAAGCGGAAATTTCATGTAGTAGTGATGTGAATATGTTAAATTTTGGCAAAGTTGTACTACATCAACATATTTGCTTCAGGGAAATAACCAACGTATTTTAAACAAACACCAAAAATTAACGATATGAGGAATCTATCCGCATTATTTTTGACATCCATGGTTGTATCGGTTGCCTATGGACAAACTTCGGTACAAGGAGTGGTCAAAGATGGCACAAGCATGATATCCATGCCTGGCGTCACCATTAGTATCAAAGGGAAAGCAGTATCTACAAAAACCGACGCAACGGGGAAATTTCAAATCAATGCCTCTCCTACCGACTCACTGGTCTTTAACTTTCTGGGTTATCGCACACAAACGGTATACATTGGTAATCAAACGCAACTCAATGTATTCTTAGAAAATCAAAATCAAGCATTGGAAGAGGTTGTTGTTATCGGTTATGGTACACAAAAGAAAGCAGATCTGACCGGATCGATCAGCTCCTTGAAATCATCCGATATCACGAAGCAACCTGCCATGTCGGCAATGCAATCCATCCAAGGTAAAGCTGCAGGTATCAATATTATTGCAAATGAAGCTCCGGGGTCATCACCCAATGTCATTATCAGGGGCTTAGGAACTGCATTATCAGGACGGAATCCACTCTATATTGTCGACGGAATTGCACAAACAGATATTAATAATATCAACCCATCCGATATTGAATCTATGGATGTTTTAAAAGATGCATCCTCCGCATCTATTTACGGTCTTCGGGCGGCTAATGGCGTTATTATCGTGACGACGAAGAAAGGTAAAACCGGAACAACAAACATCAATTATGAAAGCTTTGCGGGTATAAAAAACGTATTGAACCGCGTGAAAATGGCCAACGCTGATCAGTTTAGAATATTTGCAAATGAATACCTCACCTCGACCAATGGGTCTTACCGTTTAGCTGAGAATCAAAAATATAATACAGATTGGTATGACGAATTATTACGTACAGGTTCTGTATTTAATAATGCTGTTAATATTTCTGGTGGAACTGAGAAAGTTGATTACTTCGTATCAGCAAACAATTATACCGAAAATGGTATTCTTGAAGGCTCAAAATTTGTAAGAAATACCATACGCAATAACAACGTATATAAATTTTTAAACAACCGCCTAAAGTTCAGCCAAAATTTAAATCTTACATTAACAAATGCAACACCTAAGCCTTATAGTGCTTTCACCACGGCTTACCGTCAGTCGCCACTTGCGCCCGTTATGTTTGATAATGGCCGTTACGGTTTAGGTCGTGTAAATACAACAACAGGTGTCGCTGGCATTGAGGCCGCACCAGGCCAAGCCATCGGAAATCTAAATTCTATTGGAAATCCAGTGTATGAGGTTTTACGCCAAAATGAAAGAACAAATACGCTACGCTTACAAGGAAGTTTTGAGGGAGAATTTAAGATTACAGATTATCTGAAAATCAATTCGCGTATTGGCGGGAATAAATTTTATTCGAAACAACGGATTTTTAATAATGTAAAAGATCAATGGTTAAATGCTAATACTTTATTGAATGAATCTGATTTCATCAAATTAAAGGAAAACAATCCAAAAGCGCTTGATTATGTAGACAACAGCTTGAAATATGAAAATCTAGAACAATTCCGCTGGTCTATCGAGAATTTCTTAACATTTAACAAGAATTTTGACAAGCATCATATTGAGGCGGTTGTGGGGATGTCGCGTGAGAAATACGACATAAACAGCATGAGTAGCCAAACGGGTTATAATGTACCTGAACAAGAGCAATACTGGAATATCAATCTTGCAAAAGGAACAACCAATTATGGTATTGTTGCGCTGCAAACCTCTTATACCCCAAGAGCATTAGCTTCGTATTTTGGACGTTTGCAGTACAATTACGATAGCAAATATTATTTAACGGCAACATTGCGTAGAGATGGATCAAGTGTTTTCCGTAATACAGGAAAATACTGGGGTACATTTCCTTCGGTTGGTTTAGGATGGACGGTAACCAACGAAAGCTTTATGAAAGATGCCAGCTGGATTAATTTATTGAAAGTGCGCGGAAACTGGGGTAAATTAGGTAACCAAGATATCCCGCTAAATGTTTCCACAATTTTAACAAGTCCAGAAAGTTCAAATTACAACTACGTTTTTGGTCCTGAACAGAATATGGTTTATGGAAGCGCATATGGCACTCCAGCCGTAAATCTAACCTGGGAAGTAACCAGAGAAACGGGCGCTGGCGTAGACTTTGCGTTTCTAAACAATCAGCTTTCAGGATCCATTGACTACTATCATAAGCTGAATACCAATACTATTCTTGATGTCACACCGACTTACACCTCTCCATCCGAAAAAAACTTCTATGCGCATGGTGCTAAAGTATTAAACCAAGGTGTGGAAGTGGCCTTAAATTGGAACAAAAGTATAAGTCCGGAGTTCAGTTATACATTCGGTGTTAATTATTCATACAATAAAAATAAAGTAACGGAAGTGGTCCCGGCTTATGACCGTGCTACTGGAGGCAGTTTAAATAATGGGGAGATTACCAAACAGCTTCGCGTTGGACAACCGATCTATGGCTGGTGGATGTTTGAGGCAAATGGTGTCTTTCAAGATGCGGAAGATGTAAAAAATTACCCATCGTTTGGCGCTGCAAAACCTGGCTATCTGAAGTACAAGGATCAAAATGAAGATGGTGTCATCGATTCCCGCGACAAGGTTTTCTTTGGATCATTTTTACCGACTTCAACATATGGTATCAATGTTGGTGTTAATTATAAAGCTATTGATTTTAATGTTTCCGGATATGGTGTCGCAGGCAATAAGGTTTACAATGGTTTAAATAGCGTTCGTTCCAATGCAGGTGAGAACATCGCGTTATCAACTTTTGAAAATCGCTGGACTGGCGCAGGTTCAACCAATGAACATCCCGGTGCAGAAAGAGCATATTGGGCTTCGAGTTATTTCCTCGAATCGGGCGCTTATTTCCGTATCAATAATATCACTGTAGGATACACTTTCAATAACTTATATAGCTCGAGATCTAAATTAAGATTATATGTTACTGCTCAGAATCCATTTATATTTACGAATTATAGTGGTTTCTCTCCTGAACTTGCCGGCGACGGTAGTCCAAATTTAACTTCTGGTATTGAGCTTTCAGCTTATCCAACGACACGTAATTTCTTATTTGGACTTAACATGCAATTTTAATCACCTTAGTTTTGAAGACAATGAAAATTAACAAACTTTATATAGCAATTCTTCTTAGTGGGGGCATTGCATTGCAAGGCTGTAAAGACAACAACTTCTTAGATGTACCTTCTAAAGAATATGTTGAAGCCGAAGACAGTGAAGAAATCTACACACCCGAGCAATTTGTCAATGGTGTATATGGAATGTTTACTGATTGGGATTATTCTTTCTCTTACATCGGTATCACGGACATGCTTTCCGATAATGCGGATAAAGGTAGTTCAGCGACAGATGCCGGTGGTGACAAGTTAAGTTTAGACGAGTTGACTTACACTTCAACAACGGGTTCCTTTCTTTCCATGTGGACACGTTGGTATAAATCCATAGGGCGGGCTACACAAGCTATTGCATACACAGAAAAATTTGGACTGACAGACGAAGCTTATAAAAACAGATTGATTGCCGAAGCTCGTTTTCTGCGTGCATTGAACTATTTCTATCTTGTCCGCGGATGGGGCGATGTTCCTATCCAAGAACGTGATTTAATAAAAAGAGAACCCGCAGCTGAAGTTTACGCCTATATTGAAGCGGATTTACAATTTGCTATCAACAATCTTCCACTCAAATCTGCTTATGCTGCAAAAGATTTAGGTAGAGCGACCAAAGGTGCCGCACAAGGGTTATTGTCGAAAGTCTATTTGTATCAAAGCAAATGGCAACAAGCTGCCGACATGGCGAAAACTGTCATCACATCTGGAGGATATAGTCTCGAACCGGATTACGCAACAATTTGGCGTTTGGCTGGGGAAAATGGTCCCGAATCATTATTTGAATTTCAAGCAAGGGGCACCTCTATCGCACATGGTATCCAACAATATAGTCAAGTACAGGCACCTCGTGGAGGAGCGGTCAACTTAGGCTGGGGTTTTAATATCCCAAGCCAAAACTTATTGGATGCCTTCAATGCCGAAAAAGACAATATCCGCCGGGATGCCACAATTATTTTCAGGGGTGAAACCCTTTACGATGGCCGTCTGATTGACAATGGTGTAGAAAACCCAATGTATAATGAAAAAGCGTATTCCTCAGCAAATGGAGGTGCCGCTGACGGTGATAAAAACGTACGTTACCTCCGTCTGGGTGAAATTTATCTTATCCTGGCCGAAGCCGCAAATGAGGTTGGCAATAGCAGTGAAGCGCTGAATGCATTAAATACCGTGCGCACACGTGTAAAATTAGCCAACGTAACGACAACCGACCAAGCGCAGCTCCGTCAATTGATCTGGAAAGAAAGACGTCTTGAATTGGCATTTGAACACGACCGTTGGTTTGATTTGGTGCGTACAAAACAGGCAAAAACAGCCATGGCTGCCAATGGAAAAACTTTCCAGGATAAAATGTTGCTTTTTCCAATTCCAGAGAATCAACGTATCCAAACACCAGAAATGCCTCAAAATACCGGTTGGTAATAATTTACACAAAATAACGCAGTTCAAACGACCATAGGTCGTTTGAACATTTTTTCAAGAATTAAACAACATATCCATGAGAAAACGAATAGCATATCCAGCACTTAGCGGTATAGCTTTGGCGCTTATTCTCAGCAGTTCGTGCCAAAACACTGCTAATAGCAGTCCAGACAGTCCCTCAAAAATTGATTCAACCAGCGGAAGCAAGATCAATGAAGATTCGCTATTGACCACTATTCAGCAACATACATTTCAATATTTTTGGGAGGGTGCCGAACCTACTTCTGGTCTCGCTAGAGAACGCATCCATATGGATGGTGTATACACCCAAAATGATCGTAATGTCGTGACCATAGGTGGTAGTGGCTTCGGACTCATGGGTATGATTGTCGCGATGGAACGTGGTTTTATCAGCCAGGAACAAGGCATTCAAAAGTTGAATCACATCATGGATTATCTAGGCAAAATCGAACGGTTTAAAGGAGCTTGGGCACACTGGTACGATGGAGAACTGGGTACAGCGAAACCGTTCAGTGAAAAAGATAACGGTGGCGACATTGTCGAAACGGCTTTCTTAGCGCAGGGATTAATTGCTATCCGGGAGTATCTAAAAGATAAAGGTGATTCCGCCAAACTGATCGCTCAAAAAGCAGACAAGCTATGGAAAGAAATCAATTGGAATCACTATACAAACGGACAAAATGTTATTTATTGGCATTGGAGCCCTAAATTTAACTTCCAGCAAAATCATCCCGTCAGAGGATATGACGAGTGTCTTATTACCTATATTTTGGCAGCCTCATCCCCTACTTATCCGATTGCACCCCAGGTGTATCACGAGGGATGGGCAAGATCTGGTGCAATTAAAAGCTCCGCTAAAAAATATGACATTCCACTCGTGCTAAAGCACAATGCCAAAGAAGGTGAAGTGGGCCCGCTCTTCTGGGAACATTACTCCTATCTAGGATTGAGCCCCAAAGGATTAAAAGACCAATACGCAGATTATTGGGAAGCGACAAGCAATCATGTTAAGATCAATTTGGCATACGCCGATCTGAACCCAAAAGGGTACAAAGGCTATGGTTCAACGAAAGGTTGGGGCTGGACGGCCAGCTATTCCATCAACGGTTACGATGCACATCATCCAGACAACGATCCTGGTGTGATCTCCCCTACAGCGGCTTTATCGTCTATGCCCTACGCCCCACATGAAAGCATACAGTTTGCACAATACTTAAACAATCAGCTCGGCAATAAAATCTGGGGTAAATATGGCTACTATGATGCCTATAGTGAAACGGCAAATTGGTATCCACAACGTTATTTAGCCATCGATCAGGGGCCTATTATTGTCATGATCGAAAACTACAGAACCGGAAAAGTCTGGGACCTATTTATGCAGGCTCCAGAAATTCAACAAGGACTAAAGAAACTCGGTTTTACCAGTCCTTATTTAAAGTAGTGGCCTATGGAATCATTTTCAATCCGTCACACGTTGAAAATGGTTCCTTCCACGAAAATAACAGGACATCTGATCAAGAAAACTCAGGGATCATCTTGAGCACTTGACATAAACTTACCCTATTGCGCGGAAAGCAAAATCCACGCGCACAAAAAAAATAATACGATGAAAAAAGTAGTAGGTACTTTCCTTCTTGCATTGCTCGCCTGGCATACAAGTCCAGCGCAATCCAATCCGAAAATGGACACATTCATTGATCAGCTTATGGCTAAGATGACTGTCGAAGAAAAGATTGGACAACTTAATTTGGTAACCGGTGGCGAAGCGACAACTGGAACCACTGTATCCACCGATGTGGATACCAAAATTAGAAACGGCCAAATCGGTGGTATTTTCAGCATGAGCACACCAGCGAAAATTCGCAAAACGCAAGAAATAGCCGTCAAGCAATCCCGCTTAAAAATACCCATCATTTTTGGGATGGATGTCATTCACGGTTATCGTACGGTATTCCCAATTCCCTTAGGTCTTGCTGCTACCTGGGATATGAACTTGATTCAACAATCGGCACGTATTGCCGCCGAAGAAGCTACCGCTGATGGAATTAATTGGGCATTTTCGCCCATGGTCGATATCTCGCGCGATCCACGCTGGGGCCGTATTTCCGAAGGTGCGGGTGAAGATACCTATCTAAGCTCGCGAGTTGCAGAAGCCATCGTCCATGGCTTCCAAGGGGATAACCTGGCAGCACATAACACCATGATGGCCTGTGTCAAACACTTCGCCTTATATGGTGCAGCCGAAGGTGGTCGTGATTACAATAGCACGGATATGAGCCTTCACCGCATGTACAACGAATATCTACCTCCTTATAAAGCAGCGATAGATGCGGGAGCAGGAAGTATCATGACTTCTTTTAACGATATCAATGGTGTCCCTGCCTCGGCAAATAAATGGTTAATGACGGATGTGTTACGTAAGCAATGGGGCTTTAAAGGATTGGTCGTAACTGATTACACTGCTGTAAACGAATTAACAGCACATGGCCTCGGTGACCTCCAACAGGTCTCGGCCTTAAGCCTGAATGCTGGCGTTGATATGGATATGGTCGGTGAAGGGTTTCTGACGACATTAAAAAAATCTTTAGATGCGGGCAAGGTCAAAATAGCAGACATCGATAGGGCCTGCCGGTTTGTTTTGGAAGCCAAGTATAAATTAGGCTTATTTGACGATCCCTACCGCTATTGTGACGAAAAACGGGCAAAAACTGTAATCGGATCGGCTGCCAATCATGCAAAAGCCCGGGAAATTGCAGCAAAATCTTTTGTCTTGCTGAAAAATGAAAACCAAGCACTTCCATTAAAAAAAACAGGTACAATTGCTGTCATTGGTCCATTAGCCAATTCAGGTCCAAATATGCCCGGAACGTGGAGTGTCAGTGCTGAATTGGACAAAACAGCCTCTTTAGTGGAGGGAATGAAAGCCGTGTTGGGTAATCAAGTCAATATCCTCACACACCTGGGCAGCAATCTGTTGGAAGATCCAATTTACCAAAAGCATGCAACCATGTTTGGCCGTACCATAACACGCGATTCCCGAAAAGAAGAGGAGATCATCGCAGACGCTGTAAAAGTTGCTCAACAATCCGATGTGGTCGTGGCTGCCCTTGGTGAATCATCAGAAATGTCGGGTGAAAGCTCCAGTCGCTCCGAATTGGATATTCCGAAAAATCAACAGAACCTGTTAAAAGCATTACTGGCAACAGGAAAACCAGTTGTATTGGTGTTATTTACGGGTAGACCACTTACGCTTACTTGGGAAGATGCTCACGTACCAGCCATATTAAACGTGTGGTTTGGCGGAACGGAAACAGGAAAAGCAGTAGCCGATGTCTTATTTGGGGACGTCGTTCCTTCAGGTAAGATTACCGCCACCTTCCCACGCAATGTTGGTCAGATTCCGATCTATTATGCGCATAAAAACACCGGTAGACCCTACGGAAACTCGGGCGATTTTGAAAAATTCAAATCAAATTATCTCGATGTAAGCAATTCCCCACTCTACCCTTTTGGTTATGGATTAAGTTATACGACGTTTACCTATGGTGAAATTCGTCTTGACCGCAACACAATTGACGATAAAGGTACGCTGCAAGCAAGTATCGACATCCGCAATACAGGAAACTATGATGCGGAAGAAACCGTGCAGCTCTATATCCAGGATGTTGTTGGTTCTGTCACGCGTCCTGTAAAAGAATTAAAAGGCTTTCAAAAAATATTCCTCAAAAAAGGAGAGCAAAAAACGGTAAACTTTAACATCAAAGTAAATGATCTCAAATTTTTTGACAACAATCTGAATTACGTTGCCGAACCAGGAACTTTCAAAGTCTACATTGGTCCCAACAGCCGTGATGTCAAAGAAAAAGAGTTTGAATTGCTTTAAATCTATTGCATCTCTATAAAAAAACAAGGCGACACTTCGAAAATAAGTGCCGCCTTGTCTATGTTTAACGATGTCTATGTTTAGTCATTGCTATTTCTAGCTACTTCATATTCCCATCAAAGCTTTCAAACAATAAACGCAATTCCGCCGCTTTTTCTGGATATTCCGTTAAAATATTGGTTCTTTCACTTGGATCCCAGGCAATGTTATGTAATTCTTCAATAGCATCATAAGGCTTACCCGAAATCTGATTGACTCCACCCGCTATCCGACGATACTTCCAGTCACCTGACCGAACCGCCTCAACATGTCCATAATTCACCAAAAATATTGGTCTATGTGCTGTTTTTAAATCTTCCGATTTGCCGTTCAATAAAGAATCGATCGCTTGACCATCGATAGATTTCTTCGGCAATGATGCACCGGTCCATTTGGCGATGGTCGGCAACACATCCAAGTTGCTAATTGCCTGTCGAAGAACTTTCCCTTCTTGGGCATAACCTTTTCCATAAATAATGAACGGTACACGGACGCCACCTTCTGTTGTTTCGGCTTTCGACCCTTTGAAGACACCTGCAGTACCCACATGCCAGTTCTTTGTAGCGTGATCGTCAGACATTCGCGATGGATAAGCTATCCAGGGACCATTATCACTTGAAAAAATTAAAATGGTGTTATCGGCGAGGCCTTTTCGCTCAACCGTTTTCCAGAGCTCCGAAAAATTATGATCCAGCTCCTGCATCACCGCACCCAGAGGGCCTGCATTTTGCTGATCTGCAAATCGGTTCTTTTTGTTGGCAAATGCCAAAGGAAGATGCGGAAAATTATGCGCATAGTATAAAAAGAATGGATGATCTTTATCTTGATCTTCGATAAACTTCACTGTTTCTTTGTGATAAAGTGCGCTCAGATCCGAATCGTCGGGTGCCACGACTTCAGGTTTCCGATTCCGGAAGATCTTAATGACAGAGTCGGTCTTTACATAAGGATCGCGGTAATCGTGGCTATACAGCATGCCATAAAAAGAATCGAAGCCTTGCTGATTAGGATGATGGTAAGTTTGTTTATCTCCTAAATGCCATTTTCCGACCAATGCTGTCCGATAGCCTACCTTTTTTAATAATTCGGCAATCGTTTCCTCCTCATCAGGCAAGCCTAAATCTGAGCCTGGACCGATTGGTGCTGGAAGATTATAACGTGAAGCATATCTCCCGGTTAATAAAGAAGCTCTTGAAGGTGTACACGAGGGCGTAGAAACCATAAAGTTTGTTGCTCTCACGCCCTTACTGGCGATCGAATCCAAAAAGGGGGTTGAAATATTCGGACTTCCATAACAGCCAATGTCGCTATATCCGAGATCATCGGTCAAAATTAAGATAATATTAGGCTTTTTTTGCTGGGCATTGGCAAAAGCCACCAGTAAAAATAAAGCCATAGCGGTCATAAATTTAGTGTATCGCATCATAGTTGTATGAGTTAATTGGATTCGTGCCACAAGATAACAATTTTTACCAATTTGGATTCTGTTTTAAATTCGGATTGAGGTTAATTTCCCGTTGTGGAATGGGCCAGAGATAATGCTTTTTCGCATCAAAAACACGGCTTTCGGAGGCTGCTTCAACGACAACTGCCTCTCCGTTATTATTTTGATAGGTGATGCCATACACTTTACCAGGAACAACCTTTTCAGCAGTTTTCCATCGTCTTATATCCGCGAGATGCAACCCCTCAAATGCCAGTTCCACCGTACGCTCGCGACGAACCAACTGGCGAAGTTGCTCCTGATTTGCTTGATTACTTGTTATTGGAAGTTTTACATCCGTTCGTGAATTTCTAATTTGGTTGATGGCATCGTAAACACTGCCATCAATTTCGCCGAGCTCAATTTTTGCTTCCGCATAGGTCAATAATATCTCAGCATAACGTAATAGTATAATATTCAAGCCACTTTTAGAAGGGTTTGCCAAATCCTTTTTATCGATATACTTCTTTATATTGAAACCTGTTGTAGAAGCAATATAGGTGCTCCCCACAGCATCGGCAGTCCCACTATTTGGTGCTGGATGAAAAATTGCTCCATTTGGAAGTGGATCGCCATCCAAAAAAATTGAAAAAGCAAGCCTCGGGTCACGATTTTTATAGGGATTTTTGGGATCATAACCACTATTGGCATCCGTAATTAAATCGCCTTTGGATGTGGTATAGCTATCGACCAAGGCTTTGGTAGGCACATAGGTACTCTGCCCATTTTGCTGACTATAGGGGGCCAAGAGGTTAAAAACACTTTGTGTGTATATATTTTCCAGAAATTGCTTATCCAACAGCACCTCTTTGTTATTTTCAGCTGCATACGTAAACAGATTTGCGTACGATGGGTAAAGCTCGAATCGTTTGCCATCGATAATCGTTTTTGCTGCCTTTGCTGCTGCTGCAAAACGTCCTGCATATAAATCCGACCGGGCTTTCAGGCCCAATGCGGCCCAACGGGTTATGCGTCCGATATCGTTATTGGAGTAGCTTTCAGGCAAACTTGCCGCAGCCAGTTCCAATTCGCTGTCGATAAAATCATAGATTTCAGATAGCGTCGCTTGTTGTACTTCTCTTCCTTCCTGTAGTGTCAATGGTGCCTTTACCAGAGGAACTGCACCGAATAAATAGGCCAATTTGATATATTGATAGGCTCTTAACACGCGCGCTTCGCCGATATATCGAGCAATCAATGTTTCATCTTTGCTGCCCTCGATTTTACCAACATTCGCCAAAAAGTAATTGGCTGCACCGATTCCTTTATAGGCACTGCTCCAGGTGTTGTACAACCGAGAACTTGAAGCATCATAGGTACCCAATTCAATATAGGCATCCACAGCGAAAGGCTGATTGACATGGGCTATATCCGTCAATGCATCGGAATAGAAGATTTCTGCTCCATCCAGGTCGTTGTAGAGCGCATTTACAGCTAGCTCCGCATCGGCTTGGCTCTTCCAAAATATATTTTCCGACAGGCGGTCGGTAGGTACAGCATCTAACAGATTCTTATCACAGCTAATCAGCATAAGCGAAAACAGTCCGAAACTGAAAATCAGGTTTCTTTTTTGATATAGATAGTTGTAAAATTTCATTCGTTTTCAATTATATATTATTAACAATCACACTACAGCGTCAAATTGACGCCCAGTGTATAAAGGCCGGTTTGCGGATAATATACCGCTCGTCCAGATTCCGCTTCAGGATCCAGGTTCCATTCATTCAATTTTGAAATTGTCCATAAATTCGTCGCGGATAGGTATACCCGAAGTTTGTTGATTGCTGTCTTTCCGATAGCATGTAGTGGCACTGTATATCCAACCTGTATGTTTTTCAACCGCAGGTAAGAACCGTTAACCACTAAACGGTCCGAGGTTGCGACATTACGCAAATCATATTTGACCACGCGCGGAAAGCGTGCATCCGTATGTGTTGGTGTCCAATAATTGTTTGTAAATATTTCGTGTGTAAAGCCTTCCTGATTTCCCATCTCAGCCAATGCTCCTGACAATCGGGTATCGACTTTTGCTGCACCTTGAAAGAGCAGATCAAGATCAAAATTCTTAAAGGTGAAACTCCCATTTATTCCGAAGGTATATTTGGGGAAAGAGTTGCCAATAGCGGCCATGTCATTTGCATTGATCACCCCGTCGCCGTTCAAATCCACATATTTCACATCTCCGGGCTTCGTATTTGTAGCATACGTAGCGCCATAAGCTTGAATTTCCTCCGCAGACTGAAAGAGACCATCGGTCTTATATCCCCAAAGTGTGTTGATCGGAAGTCCTTTAGCAATAATATACCTTGGGTCAATATCCGATCCGGCAATGTAGGGTCCAGTACCTTTTAGATCGGTTACTTCATTATGGTTGATACTTAAATTTCCATTCAGCTGGTAAGCAAAAGCCCCAGGCGCACTTGGTCTTTTCTGATAATTTGCGCTGAATTCCCAACCGCGATTCAGTACTGTTCCCGCATTTTGGGGTGAAGGCTTTAATCCCAAAACGGCAGGAATATCCAGATTTAGTAGAATATCGTCAGTTACCTTTTTATAGTAATCCAGGGTAAAAGTCAAGCGATTGTTTAGGAAAGCGGCATCCAAGCCCAAATCATACTGCATCGTAGACTCCCAGCCCAATTGCTGATTGGCATAACTGTCCAGTCGATACCCCTGTACAGATTTACCCCCAAAATCATATCCTGCCGCAATGAGGGCAGAATAATAACTATACAAATCTACCGATTGGTTTCCTGTCTTGCCCCAGGAAGCACGCAATTTGAATTCGTTCAACGAATTTCGAATAGGTTCCCAAAAGTTTTCCTTGGATAAGAGCCATCCTACTGATGCCGAAGGGAAAAAACCATATTGCTTGTCGCCCGTAAAACGGGATGAACCATCGTAACGCCCATTCACTTCGAGCAGATACTTGCCATCCCAATCGTAATTTACCCGACCAAAAAACGAACGCAAGCCATACTGCACATCATATCCATTATTGTTTTTGGTCGCATCATCAGCTCCTTGTCCGATAGAGGTGATATCATTATTGTAGAATCTTTCGCGATAAGCCGTTAAGTAATTTTGATAATTGTGAATCTGTGAATAGCCAACAAGTGCCTTAATATGATTTGGCCCAGCCGCCAATTGATAGGTCAACAGATTGTTCCATGTATACTCGCTGCTATTATCACGAATTTCGTTTAATGAATTGATCGGAAAACTTTTTACAATACCTGTATTTCGGTCCTTATTGTCAAAAGCGTTCAAAAAGGTTTTGGTATTATTTAGGTTCACTCTTACACCAAATTGGGACGTAAATAACAAATTTCTCCACAATTGAATGTCGGTTTTAACGATGGAGCTTAGGTAGTTTTCATTTACCTTTTTAAAACCACTTTTTTCAATCAACATTAAAGGATTATTGCCTTGCGTACTTAATCCGTAAGTACCATCATCATATTTAGGCACCACCCACATCGAGCCATGGAGAAAGTTATTGATTGGATCACGCCCAGGCTCAGCAGCTTTGCTATATCGGTAGTTTATACTTCCTGTAAAATTAAGCCAAGAGCTTGCTTTATAATCGTTGTTTAGCCTAATATCCGCCAGTTCAGCGCCATAATGATCAATAATACCATCCTGTTTATTATAACGAACCGCCAATCTAGAAAGTAGAATGTCATTTCCACCAGCGAATGACAAGGCATGGCCTTGTTGAGGAGCTGTTTTCAACAGTGTATCAAACCATGTATTCGGTAAAGGATATTTTTCGCGATCGGTCGCAGTCCGATAAGCCGTTATTGATTCGTCAGTAAATCGCGCCGGCACCGCCAGCCCCGCGTTACGGTAGGCGTCCTGTTGCAATTGGAGGTAGGATACGGCGTCCATCTGCTTTGGGGTGTTGATTGATTTTTGTAAGCCGTAGTAGCCATTATAATCAATCACAACATGTCCAGATTTTGCACTTTTGGTAGTTACAATAATTACACCGTTGGTCGCACGTGATCCATATATCGCCGTGGAAGCCGCATCCTTCAGGACTGAAATTGAAGCGATATCATTGGGGTTTAACTTGGACCAGGGTTGTTCAATGCCGTCCACAATGACCAAAGCATTATTCTTGCTGAGATCATATCCACTGGTGCTGCTCGAATTGGTATTAAATGTCGTCAATCCTCTAATTCGAATATTGGCAGCCGATTGCCCTGGTTTTCCACCAAGGTCTTGAACAGTCACCCCAGGTAATAAGCCCTGCAAAGCCTGCTGCGTATTAGAAACTGGTCTTTTCGTCAATTTATCACCATAAATACTGGCGATTGAATTGGTCAACGAGATTTTTTTCTGAGTTCCATAGCCAACAACCACCACCTCATCCAGGTCCTGTGTAACTGGCTCTAATTCAATTTTTGTGGGAGATTCGGAAACTAACAAGGTCTTTTTCTTATAGCCAATGCGCGAGAGTGTAATGGAAAATGGTAATTTCTGTCCCGTTACAATTTGAAAAAAACCTTTTTGATCTGTTGTAACAACATGCGTTACAGCTTCGAGTTGAATGGTTACGCCTTCAATAGGCTGCTTACGTTGACTATCATATACATAGCCTGATAAGGAAGCATTGACAATCGGTTTAACATCTGTTTGCGCATATACCTGATGCCCAACGCCAGATAACAATAAACATAGCGACAAGGTAGAATACCGGAGTACCCTAAGATTTTTCATAGATAAAGTATTAATGGTGAATACGAACAAGTGCCAACGCCAATCGAAAACTTGTTTTTATTTTGAAGACATGAGGGGAAGCGAGCGCCTCCCCTGCTGTCAGTTTGAGAAAAGATAAGGGAAATTATCCTATATGACACATTCGCATCTTTCTTACATCAGGGGATTTAGCCTTCAGAGACTTTGCAGTAATACTTACGAAAAATGTGCTTTTACTAATATTGATATGTTCCATAATAATGTGTTAATACGCCACGCTGAAAAGTAATGCATATTTTCAACAGCGATCTGTTATCTTTTCACAAATATAGGAGTAAATTTAATATAATCTACTAATTCTATAGATTTTATTAAAATAAATATACGAGACCTGCAAAGGGACTATATAAGCAGACTGGTAGCCGTAAAAGGTTACCGATTAAGGATAAGCAAGGAACGCTTATTTTAAAGTTTTTAGATAGGTTTTAATCAGCAGGATGCCTTCATCATGCAATACGGTGGTTCCCTTTTGAGGCATATGCATCTCTCCCAATGTAGACATCCGTCCAATAATCTTCGCTTGTTTCAACCAAATTCCAGTTTCATGCATGGGGCTTTCATAACGAAGATCCAGCATGGTCATATAGGCTGTCCCTTTCGGATTGTGACAATGGGCACAGTTGATTTCCAAATAAGCTCGCGCACGACTTGCAGTCGATTGGGCAAGGTCATCATAACTCGGTAAATTCGTGAAGCTTTTCATGGACTTCAGTTCGAGAGCCCCCTGTTTGGTCAACTGCACCAGTTGCTGGATGCTGTCACCATCCTGACCGATTATCCGGTTCAGATTTCTGATCTTTGGACCTATCGGAAACAGCTGATTTCCTTGTCGATGGCATGCCATACAATCGTTTCGTGAAGGAATAATATAATTTGTTTGTCGCTCGTCACCTTTGCTGTCCAAAAACGAAACATGCACGGAAGCACTGTCCATCAACAACAAAGCTTCATCTTGGGCTGCATTCCATTGATAGGTTGCTGCATTCCACTGTCCGTCTTTATAAATCAACAGCCGTGTTTCAAGCAATTGCTGTCGCACATCTCCGGCCGCATCTTTTTGCGGATAAAAAAATGTTTTGGCAATTAGGGTACCATCGGGGAAGCTGGGCAAACCATCATCCGAGGCAATCATTTTTTTTCCCCTGGGAAGAAAGATGACGCGCTTTTTATCGGTATAGTCTGTAAATAAGGTGGAGGCTAATTCATAGGAAATTCCCTGGTCGTTTGGAACAAGATCAGCAATTTTGCCTTTGAATAAATTGTAATCAGATAATTTATCTCGAAACACAATATTATCTTTAGCGATTGTACCCCGCCCCGTATTATTCAATACAATAAAAAATATAGGTATCAATAGAATACCCATCAAAATCAGCACTTTCGTCATTTCCCTAATGCTCTTTTCTACCGTTCAAGTCCGTTTTAAATTCGGGCGAAGATAAGATAAAAAAGAGATTATGCTGATTGATATCTGCTATTGAGGTTCAGATTTTACAATACGTACAGAAAACAATAAAAGGCCCGTTATTTTATCAAAAAATAAAACGGTTTCATGGATATATACGCAAATAAAAGGTTATATTTAGCTGTCTTTTAACCAAAACTTCGGCTACATGGAAGATATGATTCTCTATAATCGACTTCAGTTCGCATTTACGATTACATTCCATTACTTATTCCCTCAATTGACCATGGGTTTATCCCTCATGATCGTCTATTTCAAATGGAAATTTCTACGGACACAAAACGAAGATTACAACCATGCATCCAAATTTTGGATGAAAATCTTTGCGCTTAACTTCACCATGGGCGTTGTAACAGGTATCCCCATGGAGTTTCAATTTGGTACCAACTGGGCTAAATTTTCTGAACTTACGGGTGGTATTATCGGACAGACCTTAGCCATGGAAGGTATGTTTTCCTTTTTCCTGGAGTCATCATTTCTGGGGATGTTTCTTTTTGGAGAGAAGTTGCTGGGGCATAAGCTCCATTTTTTATCCGGACTCATGGTCTTTATCGGATCTTGGGCCAGTGGTTTCCTGATTATCGCCACACATTCCTGGATGCAGCACCCTGTTGGGTATGAGATTCTTGAAAATGGCAAATTTGTACTGAACAATTTTAGTGCATTATTCAATAATCCATGGTTATGGCCATCTTATTTACATAATCAAGCCGCTTCGTTGGTGACCAGTTCCTTTTTTGTGGCCTCTATTGGAGCTTTCTATCTCCTAAGCGACCGGCATAGTAAGTTTGGAAAGATATTCGTTAAAAGTGGCGTCATCTTCGGCGCCATTTCATCGGTTATGTTGGCATTTCCTACGGGAGACCTTGCCGCCAAAAACGTAGTCAAATATCAGCCCGCAGCCTTTGCCGGCATGGAGGGCATTTTCAAAACGGAGCAAGGCGGATCCGAGATTATCCTGGTCGGCCAACCCGACATGGAAAACAAAAAGCTGGACAATAAAATAGCGGTGCCGAATGTCTTGAGCTTCCTCACCTACCAGCGCTGGGATGCAGAAATCAAAGGATTAAATGAATTTGACCAGTCCTTACATCCAACCAACGTACCTGGACTGTATTACAGCTATCACATCATGGTAGGGCTGGGTACCATATTCATCGGCATTATGGTTCTTGGAGCGCTACTGCTTTGGCGGAACAAATTGTATCAAACCAAATGGTTATTGTGGATCATCATGTTTATGATTCCATTTCCATATATCGCGAATACTGCAGGTTGGTATACAGCTGAATTGGGGCGGCAACCTTGGCTTGTTTGTAATCTCATGCGAATGGTAGACGGTGTATCCCCTACCGTATCTTCCGGAAATACATTATTTACCTTTCTCGGCTTCGTCGGTTTATACATTCTTTTGGGCTTGTTATTTCTGATGTTAGTCTTGAAGATCATTAGAAAAGGTCCTGAAACGACAGTTGCATTAACCTAATTAGCTATGGAAATATTCTGGTTTATCGTATTAACTTTTATGCTGGGAATTTATATCGTACTCGATGGGTACGATTTTGGAGCGGGAATTGTCCATCTATTCTTTGCTAAAACCGAACAGGAGAAAAAAGCTGTTACCAACTCAATTGGGCCGTTTTGGGATGCCAATGAAGTCTGGCTCATCGCTTCTGGTGGTGTCCTATTTTTTGCTTTCCCCACACTCTACGCCTCCTCCTTCAGTGGTTTCTACCTTCCCCTAATTCTTGTACTTTGGTTACTTATTTTTAGAGCAATAAGTCTTGAACTCAGAGGTCAGGTTCACCATCGTCTTTGGGAAGCTTTATGGGATAAGGCTTTCGGCCTAGCAAGCCTGTTGCTGGCACTTTTCTTTGGCGCCGCGCTGGGCAATGTCGTTCGCGGAGTAAACCTGGGTATGGTAGAGAATGGTGTATCTACCCAAGAGCCGCACTATTTCTTCTTGGCACTTTGGAACCCGACATTTGACCCATTAGCCCAACATCAAGGCATCATAGACTGGTTCACTATCATATTAGGTTTAGTTGCCGTCGTTACATTAACCATCCACGGCGCAGGCTGGGTCATTCTGAAAACATCCAGTACATTGAACACGAGACTAAAGAACATTGTTTTTAAGCTCAACTTTGTCTTGCTTATTCTTGTCATACTATCGGCCTATGTATGGCATTATGTGAAGCCCATCTCCCTTAACAATCTTCAAAATCATTATTGGTTGTGGATATTCCCTTTGATAGCTGCCGTTGGATTACTTGGACAATTTTGGATCAAAACCTTTAAAAAAGATGGTATAGGCTTCCTATTTTCATCCCTTTTTATCCTGGGGAGCTTTGCGACGACCGTTGCTTCCATGTTCCCGATAGTATTGCCTTCAACGAATGACGTAAACCCCTCCTTGACGATTCAAAATGCGGCGGCGCATGAATATGGTCTTTCCGTAGGTTTAGGCTGGTTTATGTTTGCCGCAATTCTGGTGATTGCCTATTTTATCATCCAATTTAGGGTCTTCAAAGGTAAGTTGGATGACGTGGGTTACGGCGAACATTGAGAGCGGTCTCTATTCGAGTCCCAACAACTTATGTTTCATTGCCAGCTGTACGAGCTCAATCATATTTTTAACTTTGAATTTAGTCAGGAGATTGCGCCGATGCGTTTCAACCGTAACTGGACTTAAAAACAACTGTTCAGCAATTTGGTTCGTCGTAAGTCCCTTGGAGATCAACGTCAAAATCTCTTTTTCACGCTGTGTAAGCCGAGGTAGACCGCTGATCGTCGAAATTGCACCACGATAAAGTTCTTTTGCCCGATCACAAACGGCCTCTTTCCCATCGAGCCCGAGCTCTACGCAGCGCAGGAATTCTTCGTTGGTAACATCCTTTAAGATATAGCCATTTCCACCAGCCTGCATAAACTGAAAAATAAGGTTTCCATCGGCTAAATTGCTCAATGCAACAATGGGAATCATCGGAAACAGTTTCCTCACCTGTGTACAGACATCCACCCCATTTGTCTTTAACAGCTGCATATCCATCAGGATGAGATCGGCCCCCGTGATCTTTAAAAATTCAATTAACGCAATCTCTTCCAAAAAGGGGTATACGAGATACCCATCCTGATTATTGAGAAAAGAAGCGACACCTTCCAACAATAAGGGATGATCGTCTAACACTGCAATTATCTTCATGACTCCGCTTATTTAAACCGTTACACCAATTTCGATCTGCGTTCCAGATCCAAGCTTACTCTGAATATCAATTGATCCATTGATCCATTTCACCCTGTTGACCATATTATTTAAACCCAATCCATAATTTAACACAGCAGAATCAAAGCCTTTGCCATTATCCTCAACGAGGATATGGAGTACTTCCTCCGATTTACTTACCTGAACGATAATTGAATCTGCATTTGCATACTTTAGTGCATTTGAAATAGCTTCTTGAACAATTCGATACAGGGCCAACCCCTTTTGAAAGTCCACATTCAATTCAGGCTCGTAGTTCTCAAACTGGATCGAAACGTTACGATTTTTCATCGCCATACACAATTGCTCCAATGCTGCTATCAATCCAAACTGACGCAGCGATTCGGGCATCAGGTTATGGGATATCCGTCTTACTTCACCTAAAATATCGTTCAACTTCTGCGGCACTTCATCTGTCAAGAGCGTACTCTTTGCCACATCGCCGGCAATCTTAAATTTTAAACCTGTCAACATGCCACCTATGCTATCGTGCAGATCTTGGGCAATACGCTGACGCTCCTGCTCCTCTCCTTTTAGCATCGATTCCGAAATTTGCAACTGCTTTTCCTTTTCCATTTTGTCCAATGCGATTTCGTGATTGAGCTGTATCTGTGTATTAAGCTTCCGTTGTTTTCGATAGGAAAAAGTAACAAATAGCACAATAAAGAAAAGCAAAACGGCAATACCCAAAACGAGGAAAATCCGAAATTGGTTGCGTTCCTTTTCTGCGCGCAGATTCAGAATCTCTTTTTCTTTTTCTACGGTTTTATATTTTGCTTCCATCTCATTCATTTTCTCCAACAATTGGACCTTCTGAATACTGTCGGATAGCTGATTTGCCTTATTGGACATTTTCAGCGCATCCTGATAATTACCCATCAGCTCATTTACAGCCGCCAGTTGACTGTACACAATTTTACTGTTGTAAAGATCTCGCGTTAATAATCCATTTTTTACGATTTCCTCCAACTGTAGTTTAGCATCAGCATACTTTTTCTGCAGGAGATACACATTAAACTTTCTGAACCGCATCATCTGGAATAATTTCCAATTGTTCATTTTCACCGACCAATCCAACCCGATATCCAGCAGACGAAGGGCTTCATCAGTCTGTTGCTTTGTGGTAAAATAAAGCGCCTCATTGTAATAGTAATTGGGTAATTGCGAAGAATTTGGATAATCTTTCAAGAGCTGTTTGACTTTATCCAGTAGCACTCTTGCTTCTTTAGATTTCACCTGATAGCAATAATTGCTGACTGTATTGAGATAAGCCACCACAAGTGCTGTACTCGGCGGTTGCTGCTCGAGTTGCTTGATGGCCAATTGATGATATTCATCAGCTTTTGCAAGCTGATTGGACGACATAAAGGTCATGCCGATCATCGTATTTATACTACCTTCCATGATGGGGTCATGTGCTTTGGCATAAGGCAGGCACTTCCCGTTTAGGATATCCAGAAAATCAGCAAATCCTTTTTTAGGAAATCGAATCAAGCCCAGATTATACCAAGCTTTGGCCAAAAGGCCCTGCTGAAAAGGTTTTTGCGCATTTCCAAGGAGGTCTACACATCGTTGGGCTTCAACTCCGGCATTTTTACTATCCAGAAATTGTCCATAATAAAAGCTTTTGTAGAGTGCCCCCATCGCCTGTAAACTCCGGAATGGTTTGGCGAAACGCTCCCCCTCCCGCATATGATCCCAAAATTTGGTCGTATCCCTAAATCGATAGTAATCTGCCAAATAAAAATACTGCATTGCCTTCACACTGTCATCCGAACTCGACAGCAATAACCTTTCCGCATCAGATCGATATCTATTTTCATCCAATGGCAGAAAACTCTGTGCACTTACAAGATGCACAGTAAAGTATACTATAAAAAAGGCAATTATCTTCGTTAACTCTTTCAACTGAAACATTATTAATCCAATTTCTTAATCATTTCAACAATTAAACTAAATGGGGCCTTTTCAGCCAATGGTTTCATAATATGCAACAAGAAAGTCTGATGGTGGTTCAAGACTTCTCCCTACGTCTAAATTTGCGGTCGATCCGGCTTTGTCAAAGTCGACAGTAGAAAACGTAGGTCGGAAAACCGCATAGTCAATTAGCGGATCCAAAAAACAAAGATATATCTCCGCGATGAATTGCTAAAGATATTCTTCTACTTTTTTGAAATTAATTTTCCATACAGGATTTGGCCAGTCTATTTAAATATAGGCTAAAACATCTTCCGTTGATAAAAAAGCCTCTCGATCGCTCGAGAGGCTTTTTTATCAACGATATTCCCTTCTCTTTTTCGTAGCAATATCGATCAGCAAGTCAAGCTTACATTGGTAAGCCGAAGATACCACATGTGGATTATCCGGCTCAAAAAGCATAGATTTCATCATAGGCACACTAAAAGGCAATGTCCAGGCGCGGAGCGACTTCGCGATAGCATCCATTGCATTAATGCCCTGTAGTGCGTGTACACCATCGGCCCAACACACCAGTCCGATATGTTTATCCGTCAGATAAGCCGGTTTATTTTTAGCACTGACTTCAAGCCAATCCAAACAATTTTTCATCACACCGGGAATACTTCCATGATAAAGCGGAGACAACCAAAAATGTACATCTGCTTCTAGAAACTGAGTATTCATAATCTTGACGGCATTGGGTACCCGATTGAGACTCAAATCAAATAAGGGTATTCCGCTATCGGCCAGATTAAAAATCGTATTTTCAACACCTCGTTGGTTTAGTTGGTCGGAAAAATAGTGTAACAATTTTCCCGAAGTAGATTCTTGCCTTCTTTCCAAGGCGCCATTGAATATTAATGCTTTCATTATACTTTCCCTTTTTTAAAAATAACTTTTGGCATACCAACCTCACCATACCTCAAGGTCTGCACAATAGGAATCAAACGTTCCGTCGCCAACATATAAAGTGACGCTGGAATATTCGGACGGGCCCGTATGACAACTTTTTGCTGCTGAAAATGCGACAGATCCATTGCTTGCAAAGCCTGCATCCACAGGTCTATTTCCAAAGCCTCTACCGTCTTAAAATCGTAATACACTGCAACAGGATGAAGTTTTTCCGCCAGGGCCATATAGACCCAAGGCGGGATAATTGCATCGACAGAACAGCTAATGGCAACGGCCCTATTTTGGAAAGTAGACCAGTCAACCGCGGTCAAAGCTTCTCTGAATTCCTTTTCTTTAACGATTGCTTCCTGATACAACAATGTTTTGATGTCCAAACTTAGGATAGCGAGTTTGGGCTTAAAATCAATCAGATCTAAAGCCAATATACCCGTGTTTTCAACTTTATTTATAAACATATCAAACCAAACCTGCAATCACAGCATCGTATTTTTGTTCAACAACAGACCAATCCAAAAGCGCCCAAAATGCATCTAAATAATCGGCCCTTTTATTCTGATATTTCAAATAATAGGCATGCTCCCAAACATCGACACCCAAAATAGGGAACCCCCTGCTGATGGATTGTGTATCCATTAGCGGATTATCCTGATTGGCGGTTGCGACGACATCTAAGGCACCGGAATGCTTGACATAAAGCCAGGACCAGCCCGAACCGAACTGCCCAAGCCCCGCATTTTTAATCTTGGCTTTGAGTTCCTCCAAAGAACCAAAGGCTGCATTTATCTCATCTGCTAACTTCCCTGTGGGTACCGTTTTTGGATTGGGCGATAAGATTTCCCAAAATAACGTATGGTTAAAGTGACCACCGCCATTATTGCGGATTGCCGGGCTATATGTACTGACGCTTGTGAGGATATCCAATAGCGTGCTAGCTTCGCTTTCCGTGCCTTCCAATGCTTTATTTAGGTTGTCAACATAAGCTTGATGATGCTTTTGATGATGAATCGTCATGGTCTCGCGATCAAAATAGGGTTCAAGTGCCGCATAGGCATATGGTAACTGGGGTAATTGAAATTTATGCATAGTATTATTGTTTTTATGATAAGTCAAAACTAGAGAACCAATTTTAATAAAACAACTTAATGGTTGTTTTATTAAAGTCATAAAACTAATTCAAAAAGACTAAACATCTGTTTAAAACAAATTTTAGAACAAAAATTAAAAATACTACCTTTGCTAATAGTTTATAAAACAACTTTTTTATTGTCAAATGCAGAAAAGTCCAGCTGATCGAATATTAATGTTATTAAAAATGCGCCGAGAAGCCACTGCAGCTTTGATTGCATCAGCGTTGGCAATAACAAAAGAAGGCGCCCGTAAACATTTATTGAACCTCGCGAATCAAAACCTGATCGTATCCAATGCCCGTAGCGAAGGTATAGGCCGCCCCTCGACTTATTACAGTCTGTCGCCACAGGGTATGGCAAGATTCCCAGATAGTCATGCCGACATTACAGTACAATTGTTGCAGTCGATCAAACAGGTGCTTGGCGAGAATGCGTTGGATCTACTGATTAGTGACCGGGAGTCTAAGGTATATCAGAAATATACTGAAGCGCTATCAGGTATCGAATCCATCGAAAAAAAACTTGAAATTATAGCCGCAAAAAGAACAGAGGAAGGCTATATGGCTGAATGGAGGAAAGAAGCCGACGATTATCTTCTCATTGAAAATCACTGCCCCATATGTGCCGCAGCGACCGAATGTCAGGGATTTTGCCGGTCAGAACTGAATAATTTCCAGCAACTCATCGGTCCGGCCTTTCGCATCTGCAGAACAGAATACATCATCGAAAACGCGCCTCGCTGTACCTATCGCATTTCAAAGGCGAAATAAAACCAATTTCTAAGACATTCCTGCACAAATTACTAATATACCAAAAAGTATTTTTTATATTTGCATTAAAAGAACAGGAATAACATGTCAAAAGCAGAACAGACACGGCAATATATCATTGAAAAAACTGCGCCCATTTTTAATAAGAAAGGCTATTTTGCGACTTCGCTCTCGGACATCACGACAGCGACAGGATTAACAAAAGGAAGTATCTATGGTAATTTCAAGGACAAAGATGACCTGGCTACTCATGTGTATACCTATCAGAGCAAAAAAATCGCCGAAGCCGTTAATCAGCAGATTATACAGCAAAAAACAGCGTTAAAAAAACTCTTGTCTTTTCTAGATTTCTACAAGGAAAATTTCAAAAATATCGCAGCTTCAGGAGGCTGTCCTATGATGAACGCGGCCGTAGAGGCCGATGACTCGCTGTCTTTTCTAACACCTAAAGTCAAACGCTCTTTTGACCTTTGGAAACAGCGGTTAATTCTAATCCTTGAAGAAGGAGTTGCCAGCGGCGAATTTAAACAGCATATTTCTACCGAAAATTATGCCATTACGTTTATGGCTATGGTTGAAGGCGGAATCCTGCTTTCCAAGATTTCCGGCCGAGCCAAAGATCTTGCCATTGTATTGGATAAAATGAAGGATATGGTGGATCGGGAGATCAAGGCGTAATTTTTTTTACAAAAACAAATACCAATTGGTATATTAATAGATTTATATCAAAAAAAAGAGATGAAAAGAGTAGTAATAACTGGCATGGGAACGATTAACCCGCTGGGAGAAAATATAGACATATTTTGGGACAACATTTTACGGGGCGAGAACCACACAACGCTTATTAGCCGTTTTGATGCCTCGTTGTTTCGAACACAGATTGCAAGTGAAATTAAGCATTTTCAACCCGAAAAATACTTAGATAGAAATGAGATTAAACGAAGTGATCTCTTTACGCAATATGCTTTGTACAGTGCAGCGCAGGCGGTGGAAGATTCGGAACTAGATCTCGATACCATGGATCCATTTGATATCGGTGTAATCTGGGGTGTTGGTCAGGGTGGAATGGAAACTTTCGAAAACGAAGTTGAGGCTTACGTAACGGGAGATTATAAACCGAGATTCAGTCCTTTCTTTGTTCCTAGACTTATTGTGAATATGGCTTCAGGCATGATTTCAATGAAGTATGGCTTAAAAGGAATCAATTACACCACCGTATCAGCTTGTGCCACATCCAATACGGCCTTTATGGACGCTTTTAATTACATTAGGCTCGGCAAAGCCAAAGTCTTCATCAGCGGCGGTTCAGAAGCCCCCATCACCCCGGCTTCAGTTGGCGGCTTTTCTGCCATGAAAGCCATGTCGAGCCGACATGATAGTCCACAGACTGCAAGCAGGCCCTTTGACCGCGATCGTGACGGTTTTGTCATGGGAGAAGGTGCCGGAGCACTCATCTTAGAAGAATATGAACATGCAAAGCAAAGAGGCGCAAAAATTTACGCAGAGCTTGTTGGGGCTTCAATGACCGCAGATGCTTACCATATGACCTCGCCCCATCCCGAAGGGATAGCGGCAGCCAAAGCCATGTCATTGGCGCTGGAAGAAGCAAAAATCGATATCAGCCAGCTCGACTATTTGAATCTCCATGCGACTTCCACACCAGTGGGTGATATCGCCGAACTTAAGGCCGTGCAACGGGCTTTTGGAAGCCCAAATAATCTATGGGTCAGTTCCACCAAATCGATGACAGGACATTTACTTGGGGCGGCTGGCGCTATCGAAGCAATCATTGCCATAAAATCCATCAACAATAATGTAATTCCTGCAACTATTAATATCGAAAATATCGATCCAGATATTCCCGAAGGAGTTCAGATTGTCATCAATCAACCGCATGAAAAAACAGTTCAGACCGCAATGAGCAATGCATTTGGCTTTGGAGCACACAATTCGAGTATCGTCTTCAAAAAGATTTAATTTTTTTGAAATAATTCTTGACAAAGTGTAAAAAACACACTATCTTTGTAGTATCATAATTTAGGTTTATAATTGGTTATTTAAGGTTTTCATTCTCCCCGTTTGAAAACCTTTTTTTTTGCCTATTTTTTTCATCAATTGCACGTATAGATCTGCTTTTTTGAATCGTTATTCCTGTTTGAAGGTCTTTAGGTTTATTTCCAGGAGTCGAATGGGTATAGAATTAGCATCACATCTGCATATTAACTTATAGCTAATCACAATTTTCAATCAATTTTTAGACAGTGATTCGTCACTCGTTATTCAGTTTCCACTGAGTCATCACTGAGTCATCACTGAACGAGCACTGAACAAACACTGAACGAGCACTGAACAAGCACTGTCTAAAACTATAATATAATTCCTACTTGATCCACAGTTGATTCGAAAAAAATTAAGACGAAAAAAGACAGGAACCCTTTGGTATTCCTACATATGTGTCCTAAATAAATTTTAGGATTCGATTTCTGTGGTACAAGCATAGCTTTTTTCATCATTTCGATATTGACCCCTATTTTTCAATCTGCGAAGATCTTTAGCTGTCCCTTTTTTCCTTTTATAGGCGGCCTGAAAAAGGGATCATCTATCCATTGCCAGATGTTTATTTTCACGAAGATATTCATTCTGATGAATGCGACCAGATTGGACAGGTTCCAGTCATATTTGGCCTTTTTTTGTAAGTATTTTAACAGTAATATGCCAATGAGTGAAGTCCAGATCTGGATCATCACTGCATTTTCAGAAGTCCCTATGAATGTCGATACTTTTAAGCGCTGCTTTAGATGCTTGAAGAAGACTTCGATATGCCAGCGTTGTTTATAGATGTTTGCCACCAAAGAAGCCTTCCACTTCGTATTATTGGTCAAAAAGTGGTACTCATTGCCAGTGGTGCTGTCCCAAAAGTGGACTAGGCGTAGCGGCTTGCCGTTGTATTTATTGCAGGCAGCACCGGATAGCTCAATGAGCTCATCCTTAAGGATCCCCTTTTCCATGAGTGCTTCACTCTGATAGGACTTGATAACCTTGTACTTCATATTAACTTTACTCCTGGTAACGAAGTAACACCCCCTGCTGTCCAAATCCCCAAGCCAGCTGTAATCCACGTAGCCACGGTCCACTACCACCACGCTTCCCTTGGAAAAACTGTAACTACCGGCTCGCTGGCTCTCATGTACTTTTCCATCGGTAATCTGCATAAAAACAGGTAGGCAGCCATCATAATCCAAGACAGTGTGCAGCTTTACGGCACCTTTGGTGCTGCGAAACTTTGCCCAGTCAAATACAGATAGACATAAGGGGATGATGCTTGCATCCATCAGATATACTTTACGCTTTAGCTGACCAAGATCTTTGCGAAAATGGGTGTCCTTTTGCCAAAGCCTATCCAAAACAGAATAGTAAAGATCTTTGAAAAGTTCATGGGTACGGTGTGTGTTGATATAGGATATATTAGACTTACTTGGAGCTCTTACTACACCTAAGTGGTTCAGATTACCAGTGGTACTGCGTAGACCGTTACTAATATCACGAACCGAATCTGCCGAGGAAAAATGACAGAAAAGCATACTGACTAGATGCGTCCAGCTGTTGATCCCTTTCTGATGTTTGTCACTTTTGTGCTTTGAAACCAAATCTTTGAATAATTCGCGGTCGATAAGAGATAAAATCTGACTAAAAACATTTAAATTTATCATGGCGGTGTGTTATAATTTTGCAATTTAAATATAGCAACTTTGCTATATCCAAACACCGCCACTTTTTAAACGTTTAGGACGCAAGTGGTATTCCTATGCTTGGTTTTGGAGTTGCCCCCGCTAAGTTATCCGCAAAAGGTCTGCAGTGTCTAGAACGGGATCCCCAATTAGTCAGTACGAAAGAGAGGACATTCTAACTGTCTTACACGTACATTGGAATTTAAAATGTGGTAAAATAGCAATTAAAGGATGCTATTTAAGGGCTATAAAAAACAGCGAGACAACGGAAGTTGCCTCGCTGCAAACCTGTTCTTTCATTTTACGAGTTTTAAATCGATAGTTGCCTTGTTGTACTTTAGCGGCAAGCCTAAATCTTGATTTCGGTACTGTATTCTAAATCACAGAGTAAAGCGTTTGTTTATATTGCTGCACATACTCTTTTGGATTGCAGCCTACGATTTGTTTAAAAACCCGATTAAAATTGGTAATGCTATTAAATCCGCAGTTATAGGCAATAAATGAAACACTGTCTAAGTGATCTTCATTTAACTGGTTACATACTTCCTTGACTCTTATTCTATTGAGATAGGTAACAAAAGTTACACCACAATGCTTTTTAAAATATCGACAAAATGCCTGTGGAGTAAGATTTGCATGGTCAGCAACATCTTCCAGCGTAATTTCGTCTTTATAGTGCTCCTTAATATAATTGCAGATGATATTAATGCGATTTGATCCGTGCATCGTATCAAAGGCAACTTCCACCCGTTCGTTACAAAGTGCTTCCGCCTCCCGTGAAATATTTGCCAATGCTCTTTATAAATAGAAAAAGTGCATTAACTTATCCATTTGGTCCGCAGATTTTAATAAACAGACCCTTTCTGCTATTTGGGAAAAATATGAATCGGGAACCTTAAACCCTCTTGAGTTGTTATAAATAAACTGATTCAACGATTCAAATTCCTCCAGAGAAAAAAGCGATTTAAGCTTACCATTTGGATCAAAAAAAATGGAAACAGAGCGCGACTCATTTGAAAACCCGTCCTGAGAAGCGGACTTAAATACGTGTGGTTGATTCGCGCCCAAAAAGAAAATATCATTTTCTTTAAAGGGATGTAAGGTATCTTCCACAATCAAAACTCCCTTACCTTTTTTTATCCACATTAATTGAGCTTCTTGATGTCGATGGAAATGAGGATAAAAAGTTTCCAATATATCTTCTTGAATTGTTAGACTCTGTCCTCGCATGGTCGGCACATTAAATTGGAGCGTTTTCATATAGGTTTGTTTAGTTTTATGTTTACTGTTTAGTAACATAAATATAACAACTCCAAAGCAACAACACGACTTGGAAATAAAACATAAAAATACTATACTAAAATATGTTTAGTATTCGACAATATTTAATAATCCTCTAATAATACCACGCACAAAACAACGAATTGACAATAAAAACCCATTTATATTGGAAAAATGGGTTAAAATACAATTAGACTTTGATAAATTGTGATAATTATTATTCAATAGAAAGATTGAACTTTATTAAATTTCGTTTTTAGCACTTTTTAGTATAAAAAACGGAGAACATATCATTTGTAACAAGAACAAACACTACACATTAAAGAAAGACCTTTTAAATAAATCATTTTGAAGCGCATAAATTTTACGATATTCGTATTACACAATAGGCACCTAATTAGACAATCCAACTTCAAATAATTCCCAAAACTTATGTTCAAAAAAGAAGTATATCTTAATCGCCGAAATAATCTATTATCAAAGTTCACAACCGGCAAAATTCTTTTGCTAGGCAACATTGAAAATCCGATCAATTTTGAGCACAATACCTATCCATTTCGCCAAGACAGCAGCTTCTTATATTATATAGGTATCAAAAGTCCACGTTTGGCGGCTGTACTGGACACTGATAAAAACGAGACCATACTATTTGGTGATGAAATGACCATTGACGATATTGTTTGGATGGGTCAACAGCAGACCTTAGCTGAAAAGGCTGATCTTTCGGGTATCAGCAAAATCCTGCCTTTCAATCAACTCTTCGACTACCTTAACAAAGGAAAACAGGAAGATATTCACTACCTTCCTCCTTATCAGTCGCATAATAAATTATTGCTTGAGCAACTAACCGGCTTTCCTGCAAATCAGCTCCAGCCCTCTGTGGCTTTGATTAAAGCTGTCGTCGCACAACGGAGCATCAAATCGACAGAAGAAATTATTGAACTAGAGAAAGCCGTAGATATTGCCGTTGAGATGCACCGCATCGCTATACGCATGACAAAACCTGATTGTTATGAATATCAGATCAGTAATGCCATGCAACATTTTGCCCAAAATCAGGGAACGTCCTTCTCCTATCCGCCGATAGTTACAAAACGGGGTGAAATATTACACAATCATATGCAATTTCACCAACTTTATGCAGGTGACCTCCTGCTCAATGATTCGGGCGTCGAGACCGCTATGGGCTATGCTTCAGACTTGACCAGGACCTTTCCCGTAGGAAAACGCTTCACTGCGCTACAAGAGGAAATGTACCAAATCGTCTTACATGCGTTTAAGACGGCAGAACAGCTGCTGACCTCCGGAATCCACTTTAAAGAAATTCATCTAAAAGCTTGTGAAGCGCTTGTCGACGGACTTATACAAACAGGATTTATGAAAGGTAATGCGCAAGATGCCGTCGCGAATCATGCCCATGCGCTTTTCTTTCAGTGTGGACTCGGCCATATGCTCGGTCTTGATGTGCATGATATGGAGGATCTCGGTGAACAATATGTTGGATATACCGAAGCGGAACCGAAAGACACCCAAACTTTTGGCATTAAATCGCTGCGGCTAGGTAAGAAGCTGGAAGCGGGCAATGTGCTAACCATTGAACCCGGCATCTATATTATTCCGGAATTAACGCAGCTTTGGGAGCAACAAAATTTACACAAAGAATTTGTCAACTATGATTTCTTAAATAAACACCTCGATTTTGGTGGGGTTCGTATTGAAGACAATTACCTGATCGAGCAGAATGGTTACCGACGTCTCGGACAATACCTTGAACGTGAAATCCAGGAAATCTATCAGCTCAAAGACAACCCTATTGACTAAATAAACTCATGATAAAACCCTAAAAGTGTCGTTAATCCCATTTAAGGGACAGATACACGTAAACAGATAAACAAATGAACAGAATTAAACAGTTAGTCCTCCTTATTCTTCTACTGGTTTTTTATGCCCCAAATTTACTTGTTGCACAGCGATTGTGGACAGATCAGGGTGACCAGTATTATGAATTTTCCGACAAGGGAATAGAAACGGTAAATCCGATAAATGGAATGCGAACAGTCTTCCTTTCGCAACAATTACTTATTCCGAAAGGCGCAACGGCAGCCTTAAAAGTCGAAAATTTTTCCATCTCCAAAAATAAGGAGCTTATTTTGATCTATACCAATAGCAAAAGAGTATGGCGAGAGAATACGCGAGGTGACTATTGGGTTTACAACAAGAAGACCAATCAATTGCAACAGCTGGGCAAGAAATTCCCGGCCTCACAACTGATGTTTGCGAAGTTCAATCCGCAAGCGGATAAAGTAGCATACGTGAACAAAGCTGACCATAATATCTACCTAGAGGATCTCAACAATGGTAGCATCGTTGCCGTTACCAACGATGGAACAGACCGTTTAATCAATGGCACATTCGACTGGGTGTATGAGGAAGAATTTGGCTGTAAAGATGGTTTCCGTTGGTCTCCAGATGGCACTTCCCTTGCTTATTGGAAACTTGACGCCCGCAACATCCGCAATTTTCTAATGATCAACAATACCGATAGCCTCTACTCCTACACCATTCCCGTAGAGTATCCTAAAGTTGGACAATCACCGAGTGCCTGCTCCATATGGACTTATGAACTTGCAAATAGCAAGAACACACAGATCAATATCCCGGGAGATCCCAACCAGCATTACATCCCACGTATGGAGTGGTGCCTGGATAGCAAACAACTTATTCTGGAGCAGCTCAATAGAAAACAGAATGAGAGTAAGATCTATACTGTTGCGCTTTCCAATAATAAAGGGCAAAACATACATCAGGAGCAAAGCGACTCGTGGATTGATATCAAAGCACGGTGGAACAACAATGATCCTTCCGGATGGGACTGGGTTCAAGGTGGAAAGGCCTTCATCTGGGTATCCGAAAAAGACGGTTGGCGAAAAATTTACCAGATCGATCTAGCTGGCAATGAAAAACTGATCATGAAAGCCGATTATGATATGATCAACCTTGATTTTTTCGATCCGAAAAATGAAACTATTTATTTTACAGCCTCTCCAAGCAATGCGACACAAAAATACCTCTATAGTGTGTCTACAAAAGGCGGCGTCCCAAAACGACTGACTCCAGCCTCCTATGAGGGAACCTGCGATTATGATATTTCAAAAGACGGTAAAATTGCCATCTTCAACTTTAGCAACCGGACAACATTACAGCACAATGCCGTTATTGAATTACCGACTCACAAAATACGCGTAGACTTTGAACTGAAACGTGAAAAGAAAGTCAGCGACGGCATTGCGGAGTTTTTTAAAGTTAAAACTACCGACGGTATTGAATTAGATGGTTGGATGGTAAAGCCCCTGGATTTTGATCCCAATAAAAAGTATCCTGTTGTCTTTATGGTCTACGGCGAACCCGCATCACAAACTGTCATAGACAATTTTGGAGCAGGTTACAACAGTCTCTATAAGGGAAATATGGCGCAGGACGGTTACATTTATATTTCGTTGGATAATCGCGGAACGCCTGCTCCTAAAGGCAGTTCTTGGCGAAAAAGCATCTACCGCAATATCGGAAAGCTCAATATTCGCGACCAGGCTCTAGCAACGCAAGAAATACTGAAATGGCCGTTTGTCGACAATTCACGCGTGGCCGTTTGGGGCTGGAGCGGTGGCGGATCAAGCACGCTTAATCTGCTTGGGCAATATCCGCAGATCTATAAAACCGGTATTGCCATTGCCGCGGTAGCCAATCAGTTACTTTACGACAATGTATATCAGGAACGCTACATGGGGCTCCCACAAGAAAACCTGGCAGATTTTGAAAACGGCTCGCCACTGAAATATGCAAAAAATATCAAAGGCAACCTACTCTACATCCATGGAACTGGAGACGACAATGTGCACTATCAAAATGCAGAAGTCCTGATCAATGAGCTGATCAAAAATAACGTGCAGTTCCAGTTGATGTCTTATCCGAACCGCAGCCATTCCATTAGCGAGGGACAGGGCACACATGAGCATTTAAGGACATTATTTACAAACTATCTCAAATTACATTGCCCTCCGGGAGGAAGATAACTGAATAATTTTTATCAAAAAATGAAAAGAATACTATTATATGCATTGGGTACCTGCGGTCTATTGAGCGCAGGGATACAGCAATCGGCAGCGCAGCTGATGAAAGAAAAAAATGAATTCACCAGAGCGGATTCACTGCGCGGATACCTAACACCACTACGCACCTGCTACGACATCCAATACTATCATCTGGATGTTAAGGTGGATATAGACAATAAATATATTTCAGGTTCAAACCTTTTCCGTTTCAAGGCCACGACTGATTTTAACCGCCTGCAATTTGATCTTTTTGCAAATCTTAAAGTCAATAAAGTCATTTATAAAGGGAAAGAACTTTCCTTTACCAGAGAACACAACGCTGTCTTTGTCGAATTTCCTACTGCGATCAGGAAAGGGACACAGGATGAATTTACCGTGTTTTATGAAGGTCATCCGACAGAGGCTGTTAAAGCGCCCTGGGATGGTGGCTTTGACTGGAAAAAAGACAGCAAGGGCAAGCCTTGGGTAGCCACCGCATGCCAGGGTATGGGTGCGAGTGTATGGTGGCCAAACAAAGATCATCAATCCGATGAAGTGGACAGTATGCTCATTTCCATTGCCGTTCCCAAGGAGGTGATGAATGTGTCCAATGGCCGCCTGGTCAAAGTAGAAAAGATGAAGGATGGCTATACCAAGTACCATTGGAAAGTCTCCAATCCGATCAACAACTACAATGTCGCCATCAATATTGGCGATTATGTTCATTTTAAGGAAAAATATAAGGGTGAAAAAGGGCCTTTGGATGTTGATTACTATATCTTGCGCGAAAATGATACAGCAGAAAAGAAAGCCCATCTTCAAAAAAATGCCAATCAGACCTTAGAGGCTTTTGAACATTGGTTTGGTCCATATCCGTTCTATGAAGATGGCTATAAACTCGTTGAAACCTACCATACAGGCATGGAACACCAGAGTGCCATCGCTTATGGAAACCATTACCAAAATGGCTATCGCGGCGGCGATGCGTCGGGAACTGGCTGGGGACATAAATGGGATTTTATTGTGGTCCACGAATCTGGCCACGAATGGTTTGGCAACAATATTACCTCGGCCGATCTGGCCGATATGTGGATCCATGAAAGCTTCACGAATTATTCTGAAGGTTTATTTATCGACTATTTCTATGGCAAAGAAGCCAGCCAGGCTTACGCGCATGGTATCCGAACTGGAATCCAAAATGACAGCCCCATACAGGGTCCCTACCACGTCAATAAAGAAGGATCTGGCGATATGTACCCTAAAGGCGGTGTTATGCTCAACATGATCCGTACAATGATTGACAACGATGAAAAATGGCGAAATATTCTCCGGGGACTAAACAGCAGGTTTTATCATCAGCAAGTCGATTATAATGATATCGTCAACTACGTAAATCAGCAATCCGGTTTAGACCTGTTAAAAGTATTTGAACAGTATGTACAGCATACCGCCATTCCTACACTGGAAATCAAACAAGATCCTTCGGGGAGAGTCTTGGGCCGATGGATCAGTGAAGTCAAAGGCTTCCATATGCCTATACATATTGGCGTAAAAGGTCAAAAAAGAGAACTTATCCAGTTGGATCAACGTTTCAGACCGATTAAAATAGCCGGTTTAACGAAAGATAATATTGATATCGATACGTTCAACTATTATGTTGGCGTATTGGTCGAATAAAACGGATTCAAGGTTACAGACATAAAATAAATGCAACGCCCCGGAAAGTAAGTCACTTTCTGGGGCATTGTATTTATTGAACCACTCTTATCGCTTCATAAGTATTCCCAATTGGACCCTTCATGACTTCGCAAACACCAAAAGCAATGAAAGCAAACTGAAGGTTCCTTCTGTCCAATAAGATCAGGTACTTTCAGAAAAAATAGGCAATAAACCTACATTACTGGATCATTCATTATAGGATCATTAGCCTACTAACGATCAATACTGAATCCATACAGGCGGGTCTACGCCAAGTAGATGTTTAACAAAATAGTCCCTCCTTTTTCGTTCACCATAATCTCCCCCAGAAGAATGTCCCATCCCAGGAACCATAATAAAATCATGGTTCTTACGCGCTTTGATCAAGGCATCAACCAATTGGAAAGTGGATGAAGGATCCACATTATCATCCAGTTCTCCAACAATCAACAAAAGATTTCCTTCCAGCTTAGCGGCATTTTCAATATTGGAGCTGGCCGCATATTCAGGCCCTACAGGCCAGCCCATCCATTGCTCGTTCCACCATATTTTATCCATTCGGTTATCGTGGCAACCACAGGAGGAAACACCAACTTTGTAAAACTCCGGATGGAATAACAGCGCGCCCGTCGAGCTTTGACCGCCAGCCGACGTTCCATAGATCCCTACTCTACCGATATCCATGTATTTGTATTGTTTCGAAGCGGCCCGCATCCAGGCGATCCGATCGGGAAAGCCCGCATCTTTCAGATTTTTCCAACAGCTATCATGAAAAGCCTTTGAACGATTTGACGTCCCCATTCCATCGATCTGCACCACGATAAAGCCCAATTCCGCCAATTCATACATCCCACTCGGGTTGCTGTAGAATGATTTGGGCACGAAAGAGCTATGCGGCCCCGCGTAAATATATTCGATGACAGGATAACTTTTTGCAGGATCAAAATTGGTCGGTCGAATAATAATACCCCAGATATCCGTTGCACCATCCCGTCCCTTGGCTTTAAAGACTTCTGGAGCACGCCAGCCTACCGCTTCGAGCAAGCTGCTGTTTGTTTTCTCCAGTTCCATGATAAGACGACCATGGTTGTCGCGCAATACTGAAATTGGCGGCTGATCAACTCGGGAATAGGTATCCACAAACAAGGAATAGTCTTTATTGAAAAAAGCTTGATGATTTGCATTTTCTTCCGTCAGCAGTTTTAAGCCCTTTCCATCTAAACCGATTGAATAATAATGGATCAAATAGGGATCTTCCTCTGCATTCATACCACTGCCTTCAAAAATGACCGTTCGTTTGTCAGCGTCGACATGTACAACTTTCCGAACCACCCAATTTCCCTTTGTGATTTGATTTTTCACTTTTCCAGTAGATCCATCATAAAGATACAGGTGGTTCCATCCGTCACGCTCAGAAGCCCACACAATTTCCTTTCCATCGGCTAGATCCTCCCGATATTTCTTACCGCTATAATCGATAAAGGTCTTATTTTGTTCTCGGATCAAATAACTGGACATACCGCTATTGGCATCCATTTGCATGACACCATAGACCTGATGCCCGCGTTTGTTGTATTCAAAGGTAAACGCCCTACTATCATCGCGCCAGGATAATTCCGAAAGATAAAATTGATTCGGTATAAGCTCCGCATCAAATACCCACAGCTTGTCTTTTTCGAGATCATATAAAACGGGTAGTTTTTGCGCTAATTCGTCACCTGGTTTGACATAATCTCGTGTCTGAATCTTTGGCTGTAATTGATCTTTAGGGGAAGATTCAATAAGCGTCAGTTGTCTGATCTCTATTTTTTGTGTTTTTACTGTAGCCAATTTCCGGCTATCCGGTGCCCATTGAATATCATTGCTATAGTAGTTTGACGTATTACCATCAAACGTAATTTGTCGCGCCTGATTTAAGTTTCCCTTCTTTGCTAAGAAAACATTATTGTTGCGGATAAAAGCAACATGTATTTTATCTGGAGATTCAACTTCCCGATAGGTATTTCCTTGTTCACGCTGCCCCCAATATCGCGGATTGCGCTCTTTACTTCCACTTGCAGCGCCCTGGCTCAATTGCGCGGAACGGCGGTTCCAGATCCAAAAGTAGCCCGCGATATCGAGCGACACTTGATCTTGATCCATCAATTTTATCTGATCATTGGAAATAACGCGATTTTCGACTTTTCGTTCCAGCTTTTCATCCACCAAGGAAAATACCTTCGTTAGATCAAACAGCGGTTCTTTTGTTTTTGCCTGGGGATTGACCAAAATGTACTCTTTTCCCTGCGCCGTATTTCGATCATACCAAAACAGGTCCCCCCGATCATTCCAATAAAACTGCCCCGGTAGATTTTCGATTTTATTGGTCAATTGTTTTTTTAGGTTTTGTGCACGGGTATAATCTACCAAAGTTCCTTGACCAAACAGAAACTGTGCAGACAACAACAAAACCACTGTACTAAGAAACTTCATATTTTCTTCGCTTAGGATTGATTAAATAATAGATCGGGATACCCAATAGTGCAATGATAATGCCTGGCCAGGTATAATTTGGTTTAAAAATTACCATCAAGCCGATAAAGGCTAGCCCCATAAGAATATAAAGAATGGGAAGAAAAGGATATCCAAATGCTTTATAGGGTCTGTTTAAATCTGGACGCGTGATACGGAGGCGAATAATACCGGCAATTGCAAGGACATAAAAGATCACGACCACACAGGTAATCATATCCAATAAGTCACCATATTTTCCGCTCAAACACCATATTGACGCAGCAAGACACTGTATCCAGAGGGCCCAGGCGGGTACCGCATGTGCATTCAGCTTGCCTGCCCTTTTAAAAAACAAACCATCTTTAGCCATGGAATAATACACCCTCGCACCGGCCAGGATAATTCCATTATTGCAACCGAAGGTACTAATCATGATCATAATGGCTATAATCGTGATCCCAAAAGGGCCGAATACTTCTTGTGCCACACTCATCGCTACCCGATCCTTTGGTGCGTTGACCATAGCTTCCAAAGGCAATATGCACGTATACATTAAATTGGTCAACAGATAGATGACGGTGACCAGCAAAGTCCCCAATGCCAGACTCAATCCGATATTGCGTTGCGGATTCTTAATTTCGCCCGCTACAGCTGAGGATGAGTGCCAAGAATCGCTACTGAAGAGGGCTCCGACCATAGCCGCAGAAAAAGCACCCATTGCTGAAAACCCATCATAAGATGTGTAGGTTCCATCCACATTTAAGCGGCGCATGGACCAAAGCGAAATATTGTCCCAGTTCAAAGCCCAAACTTCATGTTTCAAAGCCAGGAAGCCAAAGAGCAACAAAAGCAACAGGCTCCCAATTTTGATCAATGTAATGGATGTCTGCACACGCTTTCCGCTATTTACACCCCTTGAATTAATGTAGGTTAATACCATAATGACCGCAATGGCCAGCACCTGTGCTGCCGAGACGCGGTAATCTGACCATTCAAGCAGATAGACATCTTCGTCCATAAAGGGGAAAAGGTAGGCAGTGAATTTAGCGAACGCAACGCCGACGGCGGCGATTGTCGCGGTTTGTATCACAGCAAAAAATGTCCAGCCAAATACAAAACTCAATACGGGACCATAAGCCTCCCGAAGATAAATATATTGGCCACCGGCCTTGGGAAACATCGCGCTGAGTTCACCATAACTCAATGCTGCTGTTAAAGTCATAAATCCACAGATTAGCCAGACAACCATCATCCAACCCGCAGAACCGGTATTTCGTGCGATATCTGCAGAAACGATGAAAATTCCAGAACCAATCATACTTCCAACAACAAGCATCGTTGCATCGAGCAATCCCAGCGACTTTTGAAAAGTTTGTTTTGACTCACTCATAAACACCTAGTTGTTAAAATGATAGAATTTCCAATTTGTCTCATGGTCTGGTTTTAATTGCTCGCCTTTGATAATCGCTCTTAGCATTTCCATGGGCAGGTAATTTTCTTTAATCACACGATCATGAAAATCAGCAAATGACATTTTACCCTGATCCACCACCTCCTCTTTGATCCGCATCAGTTGTAATCCGCCGACCAGATAAGCCAACTGGTATAAGGGATCATATGAACCTTCAAAAGACCTCTTTACTTCACCATGGGCATTAGCAGACTCAAATCCCACCCTGTTTACCAAGTAATCTATGCATTGCTGCGGCGTCCATTCACCCAAATGAAATTTAATACTAAAGGTTATTCGCGCACAGCGGTGCATACGCCAAAATAACATTCCTATACGCTCTTCGGGAGTTTTGGCAAATCCTTTACTATACAATAATAATTCCCAATAAAGTGTCCATCCTTCTGTCCAAAAGGGTGTATTAAACGCTTCCTCGCGATAAGGCTTGTAGCGCCTATTCATAAAATATTGCAAATGATGACCGGGGACCAATTCATGCTGCACAGTACCGCGGGAGAAATAAGGATTATTACCACGCATACTCATCAATTTTGCCTGTTGATCCATCGTGTTGGTTGGATATGATATACTAATTTCCCGACCACCCGTAAAAAAAGGGTTGACACGCTGACGTTCTGGGGTCATCATGATCATTCCCCAAGTTTCATCTGCCAGTTCAGGAATATCCATGAGTTTATTTTTTTGAATAAACTGCTGTGCATCGTTATACAATTTCAGGATGAGTTCCGGCTGTTTCCCAATGGGAACGTAGGAGTTTTTAACCTGCTCCTGTGCTGCCCGCCAGTCGTCGCCAAACCCCATTTCACGACTCGCTTTCAATAACTCTGCTTCACACCATTTAAACTCTTGATCAGCCAATTTTAGCAGATCGGCAGCTGTATAACTGATCATTTCAGCTTTGAGTCTTCGGTTTATTTCTTTTTCGCCAATGGGTACACCCGCAATCTGGCTACCATCATCAAAAACTTTCCGGTCGCTTTTTGCGGCTAATTTCTCCTTATAATCCGACAATTTACTTTTCACCTCTTGAAATATGGCGGGTACCCACCAGGTAAATTCAGGGTCGTACCCATTATAGAAATCGAAGGTGCTTGTTATCCTTAAATCCAAAGAATTTAATAGGCCAACCAAAAAGTTCACATCTGCATCAGGAATATTGGTCTTTTCTTGCAAAGCGGTTATCGATCGATCGATTTCATCGACAACCCGCGTCAGCTCTTTCGCGACATCTTCTCCCGCCAAACGTTTTCCTCGACGACGTTCCTTTTCGAGTTTAAATATTCGTTGTGCAAAAGGTAAATACAGGGATAACCTGTTGTAATTCGACTCATGTTCTTTCAGTGCAAGGAGATCACTTTTTAGTTTGCGCTTCAGTAAGATAAAATCCACCTGCCCAGATGTTTCAAGTTCTTCATAGGGAAATTTGTCCAATTTGTTCAAATATTCGTTATCCAAACGTTGAAGACGTGCCAGCTGTTCGGGCGATGCTGCAGCCTGTTGATTGCCCCAGCCTTTGGGCATCGGACCATAGAAATAGTTGATTGCCTCAACATCGTGCCCGTATTGCACGATATAAGGTTCTAAAGGAGTTGTATGGTCGTATAATTTCATCTTTTGTGCATGTGTGGATACCGGGAATAGAAAGAGTAGTCCATAAAACAATGTTTTGGGGGCTTTAAAAGAAAAAGAACGATTCATAATTTAGGTGTTGGTTTATATCATAATTTTATCAGTCGAAACGATCCGGCCTAAAACCAGCGATTTCAGACTCTATTTTCTGTCCTGCCAATAAATCTGCAACAACTTTCCCATAAGCTGGGCCCAGGCTCAAGCCCATCATCCCACCGCCACCGGCAACAATAGCATTATCAAATTTTTTCAAGCGTCCCAGATAAGGCAATCCATCAGGTGAGCAGGGTCTGTAACCATACCATATTTTTTCGCTTGGGTAATCGACCTTCAATTCTGGATAATATTTAGGAATAGATTCTACAATTCCACGGACGCGGTTTTCATAAATCCGGTCATTTGCAGGTCCCAGTTCCATCGTACCACTAAATCTGATCTGGCCATTCATGGGGGTTACAGCAACACGAGCCTCCAGTAATAATGCCGCATGATTCAAGGTCTGCTCGCCCTGAGGCTGATACATAAAAGAATATCCTTTTCCAGGCATAAGCGGTGTATTTAAATGCAACTTTGAAGTCAGCTGCGGCAAATAAGCACCACCAGTCAAGACAAAAGCGTCCGCCTGAAAACTTCCCTTATTGCTAATCGCCTCTTTCACCCTATTTCCGGCCGTCATAAATTTATGGACTTCAGTTTCTTCGAAAAAAGCAACACCTGCGGCTTTCAGGTATTGAATCAATTGCTGCATTAACTTGGGTGGATATAGTTTTCCATCGCAGCGATAAAGTATAGCACCCAATACATCTAGCTTCAGATTAGGTTCCAGTTCTTGAACGGTATTTCCTTCGAGGATATCGACATCGAGTCCGAGGTCCTGTGCACGATGCGCCAGCTCAATCTCCTCATGTTGCATTTCTTTCGATTTATACATCATCAGGATACCATTCTGCTTCAGTTCAAAATCAAAATTATCTTCTTGGGCCAGTTCGTCATACAAGCGGCTGCTATAGAGATTCAGGTCACGTATGGCGGAAGCATGTTGCTCCACATGCGTGCGGTTGGCATGTTTTAGGAATTTCAGACCCCAATTGATCAACCGCGGATTGAGCGAAGGCCGTACATAAAAGGGGCTTTTACTATTGAACATCCATTTTATTCCTTGCGCGACTATCCCGGGGGCTGCCAAGGGCGTAAAATGACTTGGGACGATCATGCCGGCATTGCCATAAGAACAATTATTGTCCAAAGTATTTTTTTCCAGGATTTTCACATCCCAACCATCTCTCACCAGGTAATAGGCCGAAGCAAGCCCAGCAATTCCAGCACCTATTACAACAACTGTACCTCTATTATTTTCTTTCACGTTGCTCTTATCTTATTAATGTATTAAATCACCTGAAAACCGCCAAAATAAGGATCTTCATCATCCAAAAAAATGGTATTATATCCTGTTATCCGTGCCCAGCCTTCGATGGACGGCACAATAGCAGGCTTACCATCCACGGTTGTTTCCGCTTCAATTTTGCCGGTAAATTGTGACCCAATATAACTTTCATGTATAAATTCCGTTCCTTTTTTAAGCTTCCCTTTCGCGTACCACTGTGCCATACGCGCCGAAGTACCTGTACCACAAGGAGAACGATCCAAGGCATTATCGCCAACCAGTACGGCGTTGCGTCCGGACGAGTTGGGAAGCGTTGGATTACCTGTCCATTGGATATGTGTCAACCCATGAATATTCGCATCTTCGGGATGAACAAAAGCATATTTTTCGTTGAGCAGTTGACGAATTATTTTCCCATAATGGATCAATTGGCTCGCAGAATAAGAACTGATATCGTCAAAATTAGCCTGGGGATCAATAATACCATAGAAATTGCCACCGTAGGCAACATCTACGCTGATAATTCCTAAATCTGGACAGTCTACCGTTAGCCCTTCAGCATATAAAAAAGACTTGACGTTAGTAAGCTTTACGCTTTTCACCTTAGGACCCTCTTGAACATAATCGATATGTACAAGTCCTGCCGGAGTTTCCAACCTTAATTTTCCGGGAATTTTAGGTTGAACGAGTCCCTCCTCGATGGCAATCGTTACGGTACCGATCGTTCCGTGTCCGCACATAGGCAGACAACCACTGGTCTCAATATAAAGAACGCCGATATCGTTTTGCGGATCAAATGGTGGATAAAGCATACTTCCACTCATCATGTCATGTCCCCTTGGTTCAAACATCAATCCTTTGCGAATCCAGTCGTACTCACGTATAAAATGCAATCTGCGCTCCATCATGGAATTACCCGCTAGCAATGGGGTTCCCCCTGCAACCAATCGTACGGGACAACCACAGGTATGCGAATCAATACAAAAAAAAGTCTTCTTCATTTCTGAGTCCTTGTTGTTTATATGGTCATTTATCTATATTATGCTTTCGTCCATTGTTGATTGACCAGACGATCAATTTGTAATGGGTTTCCGTCTTGTAGCTCTTTAGGTAAAAACTCATTCGGCCAATTCTGGAAGCTAAAAGGTCGGACGAACCGTTTTACCGCATCTGGCCCTACTGAAGTAAAACGAGCATCTGTGGTTGCTGGATAAGGTCCGCCATGCTGCATGGCATACTGAACCTCTACGCCTGTTGGCATACCTTGGAACAGCAGTCTTCCGCATTTGTCCTGAGCCATTGCAAAAAGAGCCGGGCATTCATGTATGTCCTGCGCCGTGGCAGCGAAAGTCAGGGTAATCTGCCCATCAAGCTGTTGCATGACAAGATTCATCTCATTTTGGTCGTTACAGGATACAATCAGCCCAAAAGGTCCAAAAACCTCTTCCAGCAAGTTGGGATTGTTTAATACCTGACTGGCTTCAGTTTCGACAAGTACAGCCCGGGCAAAATCATGTGGTGTATTACCTTCGCCTTCCCCCAATACGCTGATCCCTTCCGATTGAACCATTTCGCCTTTTAGGCGATTGTAGCTATCCAGAATACACGAATGTAACATTTTCCCTGTAGCAGCAGATTTTAGTTCGCTCTTTAGGGCCAGTTTGAGCCGATCGAACGGTTCGCCCGCCAAGCCTACCAATACACCCGGATTAGTACAAAACTGCCCTACACCGAGGAGTAATGATCCAATATACTGCTTTGCAAATGCTTCCAGATGATTAGCGAGGTAGTCTTGCAAAATAAAAACCGGATTTACGCTTCCCATTTCAGCAAATACCGGAATAGGTTCAGGTCTAGACTGCCCTAAATCAAACAAGGCTTTTCCGCCACGAAATGAACCTGTGAATGCCACAGCCTTTACCTGTTTATGGCTAACCAACTGTTGCCCAACAGCAAATGAATCTGACAGCACATGATTAAAAACACCAGTCGGAACGCCCTGTTTTGAAACCGCACGATCAATGGCGTCAGCCATTAATTGGGAAGTTTTAAGATGCGCAGGATGAGCCTTTACGATGACTGAACAGCCGGCACCAATGGCACTTGCAGTATCTCCGCCAGCAGTTGAAAAGGCGAAAGGAAAATTACTCGCGCCAAAGACGACCACTGGACCAAGTCCTTTATTATATTTCCTTAAATCAAATTGGCCATTTGGATCCCGATCTATCCGAGCTTCACTGTATAAACCAGTACGAACGGCATCGGCATATCGACGCCATTGATTGACTGTTCTCGCCTTTTCACCCTGCAGTCTTCCCAAAGGTAGTGCCGTTTCCAGATGAGCCGTTTCAATCAATATTTCGCCCAATTCCTCAATTTCAGCGGCAATGGCATACATCAATTCCGCTCGTTCGATGACATCCGTTTGTTGAAGAAACTGAAATCCAGCCTCCGCCTGTTTTACGACGTAATCAATCTCATTTTCGTTTCTATCCATTCCTTTTGTTTTTATGGTAACTAGTATCTTCAAAAATCAATAAAAACCTTCCCTATATTTTCATTCCTTGCGGTTACTCAATATAATAAGAAGGTCCTTTTCGCGCATTTTTACTTGGTTCTAAAAAGAAAATTTCCTGAACTCTCATCCAGAGAGTTCAGAAGCATTCCTATAATTGTGGTCTCGTTGCGATTGAATCTGCAATAATTTTTTTCACACGTTGTTCTTCCTCACCGATCAACGGTAATCTCGGCGCGCGTGTATAAGGTGTTGAAATTCCTTCAGCTGTAGCGGCCAATTTAATGTATTGGACCAATTTAGGATGAATATCCAATTCCAACAAAGGCATAAACCAACGGTATATTTCTACCGCTTTTTTATATTCACCAGCTTTCACAAGATCATACATAACCACTGTTTCTCTTGGGAATGCGTCCACCAATCCAGCGACTAACCCATCAGCCCCTAACATTAAAGACTCGAGCCCCAAGGTATCTACACCGGCCATAATTTTTAATCGATCACCAAAACGATTTTTCAAACGCGTGATATTGGTTAAATCTCGTGTAGATTCTTTCACTGCCTGGATATTTGGTTCCAACAATAGTTCTTCAAACATATCCAACGATACATAAGTACTATAGTCAACTGGGTTATTATAGATTAAAATTGGCAGTTTGGTACTTTGTGCAACAGCACGAAAATAAGCGACAGCTTCTCTATCATCGGCTCTATAGCGCATTGGTGGCAATAACATCAAACCATCGGCTCCCAATTCCTCACTGGTCTGCGCCACTTTGATCGCAGCAGCAGTTGTATTTTCTGCAATATTTAGCAATACGGGTACACGACCACCAACAAGTTTCAACGCATAGGTCAATAAATCATACTTTTCTTCTGTAGTCAAAACACTTGCTTCCCCCAATGATCCAGCGATAATCAAACCGTGAACACCTCCATCCAATTGTGCTTCAATGTTTTTACCAAACATATCAAAATCCAAATTTCCATTTTCATCAAATGGTGATAACATTGCAGGATATATTCCTTCCCATTTAAATTGTGCCATAGCGTATTATTTTAATATTTCTTTATCACAAATCTATCTGGAATAGTACGTTCAGTCTTCTTATGAATTAATCAACACTGACCTAATATTGACCTTTTCTCGTAAATACAACTCACGAGGATTCAAAAGAATGTTTTTTCTAATTTTAAATACAGCTTTATAAATTATCTCGGCAAAACTTCAACGAAGTGCTTTTTATGTTGAGGCTTAATTTAAGGAACTTAAATGTAAATTCAACATTTATAACAAGATTTACACAAAATAGCATGTAAACGATATATCGCTATTCGCTTCAACTTTGGATCGCTATTACGAAACGTACAGCTGCATGTTAAAAATAACAAAGGTTGCACTGTCGGACAGGCAACCTTTGTATCGTATATAATAATTAAAAATGGGTAACTAATCGCGGTTCTCCTTCTTATAAGCGAAGTAAAAAACAATAGGTAGTACTGAAAACGAGAGAATCATACAAATAATCAATCCACCAACAATCATAATCGCCAGGGGTTTTTGAATTTCAGACCCCATACCGTTTGAAAGTGCAGCTGGCAATAAGCCCATCGCCCCCATTAATGCAATCATTAAGATGGGTCTGATCCGGCTTTTGACAGCTTCATAAATAGCAGGTTTCAAGCGCATTTTATTCAACAGATTTTCTTTCATAATCCCGATTAAGACAATACCATCAATTGTGGCTACGCCAAAGAGAATAATAAATCCGATACCGGCCGAAATTCCAAATGTCGTTCCAGTAATCCACAAGGAAATGAATCCACCAATAAAAGCAAAGGCGAGGGTCAGTGAAGAAATCAGCGTATCTTTGACATTACCAAAATTGGCATACAGCAAGAGTAAGATCAAAATCAACGAAATTGGCACAACATTCATCAGTTGTTTTGTTGCCCGTTCCTTGCTTTCGAATTCACCAGCCCAGACGACCTTATAGGATTTGGACAGTTTCACATCTCTTTCTATCTGTTTTTTCGCATCGGCAATTGTGCTTCCCAAATCTCGACCTTCAATATTGAAGCCAACACCAATATAGCGGGAATTCCCTTCTCTGTAAATAAATGCCGGCCCGGTATGATAATCTATTGTTGCGATCTCCCGGAGGGGTACTTTCTGATCATTCATCGTCGGAATAATGATATTTCCGATCTTCTCGGGGTTGTCGCGGTATGATTTTTGGAAGCGCAGGCGAACATCAAAGATCCGCTCATTTTCGTAGAAATGTGTCACAGATTGCCCCCCGATAGTCATTTCGATCACGGACTGCACATCTTTGGTTGAAACGCCATATTTAGCCATTTTTGAATCATGCAGTTGAATGCGGAGTTCTGGCAAACCTATATTTTTAAAAACATTGACATCCGTAATGCCATTGACCTTTTTTAGTGACTCTGCAAACTTATTGGCCTTATTCTCTAAATCTTGTAAGTTTTCACCAAAGATTTTGATAACTAGTGGACTTTTTACCCCGGCCACATACTCCTCCACATTATCCTGAATCGGCTGGCTAAAGCCAAAGTTGATTCCAGGAAAAGTCTGCAGGCTATCCCGCATCTGACTGATCAATTTCTCTTTGGAAAGTTTACGTTTCCACTCCCCCTCGGGCTTCAATTCAATATTAAATTCAATATTAAAAAAGCCTGTTGGATCCGTGCCATCATTGGGACGGCCTGTCTGTGTCATTATAAAGTCGATCTCGTCAAACTGATTCATCAGTTTTGTTTTCATTGTTTTGGTCAGCTTCACCGATTCTTCCAGGTTGACACTATTGGGTAAGGTTGCGCGAACATAGATTGCACCCTCATTCAATTTTGGAAGAAACTCGGAACCATAATGGCTAAACCGGAACATACAGACGAACAAGACAACCATAAAAATAGACAATGTCCATTTTGGATGGTCAAAAGCCTTTTTAAAACCTTTAAAAATGGCATTACGGCTGACTTTAGTGATCTTATTTTCATCTTCTTTGATATTCTTTTTTAATAAGTATTTACACATCGCGGGCACATAGGTCAAACTCAGGATCAAGGACCCCAACAAGGCGTAACCGAGCGTAAAGGCTAATGGTGAGAACATTTTTCCTTCCACCTTTTGAAAAGAGAAAATAGGAGTCAGTGCGACAATTAAAATCAATAGTGCAAAAAAGATATACCCTGCAACAGAACCTGCACTTTTTTTTATGATCCCTAGCTTGGAGATTTTATTAAAGCGTTCCGTCCCAAGCCGATGGGCCTCTTTTTCCAAAGAGACAAAAACAGTCTCGACGATTACCAATGTTCCTTCGAGCAAGAGTCCAAAGTCCAACGCCCCCATTGAAATCAGATTGGCCGGCAAACCTTGTATTTTCAATAATATAATCGCAAAGAGGAAAGCCAGTGGAATGACCGAGGCAACAATAAAGGTTGTCTTCCAGTTGTTCAAAAAGATAAAGACAATAATCGAAACCAGAATAACCCCTTCTATCAGGTTTTTGGAAACCGTATGCACGGTATTATTCACCAGTTTAGTACGATCTATAACGGGTTCGATCTTGACATTTTCGGGTAAAATACGTTGGTTTAGCTCTTCGATTTTTGCCTTTAGCCTTGTGACGACAGCCGAAGGATTTTCTCCCCGCAGCATAATGACTATTCCCTGTACAAGATCATCTTCCTGATTGAGTCCCACTTGGCCAAGTCGTGGCTTTGCGCCCAGTTCTATTTCGGCTACATGTTTGACTAGAATCGGTGTATTGCCGACCACCTTGATCAAAATATTACCAATATCGTCGATCTTATCCAATAAACCTACCCCACGAACGACATAGGCTTGATTTCCTTTCTGGATCACATCCCCACCGACGTTGATATTCGAACGCGATACGGCTTCATATACGTCCAGTGGCGACAAGTTATAATTCGCCAGCTCTGTTGGGTTGATCTTTATTTCATAGATCTTTTCCTCCCCCCCAAAACTCACGACGTCCGCCACACCTGGCACCCCCACAAGTTCCCTTTCGATCACCCAATCTTGAATGGCAGAAACTTCTTTAATCGGAAGATTGCTCTTCACCACATAGCGAAAAATTTCTCCGGTAGCACCCGAAGGTGGTTCGATGGAGCTTTCCGCGCCGTCCGGCAAATCGATGGAACGCATCTTATTACCCGCATACTGCTGGGCATAAAAGTCCTCTACACCATCCTCAAATTGGATCGTTACAACGGATAAGCCAAACAAGGAGATCGAACGAACATCCGTTTTCTTTGGGATGGTATTCATCTCTTTGGTTACCGGTAATGTGACGAACTTCTCGATTTCTTCAGCACTACGTCCCGGCCATTGTGTGATAATCCTGACCCGTGTATTGGTGACGTCGGGGAAAGCTTCAATCGGTGTATGCAGGTAGGCGTATATCCCGCCGAATAATAATGCCAACGTAAAAAATAGGACGACCAAGGAGTGTTTCAATGAAAACGAAACAATATTTTGTACAACTTTCTTCATCCTATCTATTTATCAATTCATCAAATACAATCAGCTCATTTTCTGTCAGCACCTGATCTCCCTCGGCTATTCCTGTTTTGACAAAAGCATAGGTTTCATTCTCAGCAACAATATCCACAAGCTTTACGGACAGATCACAGTCATTTTTGTACAGCACCACGAAATTCTGGTTATTATGCAGAATGATGGCATCTTTGGGAATAGCCAGCATCTGCTGTTCTTGTCCTGAAACAGCTTTTTCCACCAATACATCCACACTCATGCCCGGCTTTAACCTCAGGTCTTTGTTCAACAACTTTACACGCGCCTTGACGACACGTTCTTCAGGATCGAAGAAATTGGCTACCTGATCAATATAGCCATCAAAAGATTCCCCTTTATAGGCTAACGTGGTGATTTTGACAGGCGCACCATTTTTCACAAAAGGTAAATTATTTGCATAAATATTGACCGAAACCCATACTTCATTTAGTTTACTTACCGAGAGTAACTCGGCATCATCACCAACTGTCATACCGGGGCTCACCTTTTTATCGACTATATAACCCGCTTTGGGTGCACGAATGTAAAATAGACCATTTTCTGATGATCCATTGAGCAGGTTCATATTGGCCTTTACATGACGTATTCCGATTTGTGTGGCTTTCAATTCGCTTTCCATCTCTTCTAGTTCCCGTTGGGAAGCCATACCATCTTTCAGTAGACTGCGAAGACTTGCCAATTTACTCTCCACCAAGCGCTTGCTATTCTCCAGCTCACGCAGCTCCTTTCCTAAATCATTGACCGAGGTCCCTTTAAGCGATACAAGAATCTGTCCCTTCTCCACATAATCACCCATCTTGACGGAGACAGACTGCACGATACCGGGTATCGGGCTCTTTAGTGCAGCAAGCTCATCCTGATCGTATTGAATGACCCCATTTAAAGCGATCTGTTCAAATACCGCCCGCTTCTGAATCGAATCAATTTTAATTTGGTTTTTGAAATCTGCGCTAAGGCAAAAACCTTTAGTTGGCGGCGTAACCTGCTCTTCATTTTTCGTTGATTGACAGCTCCACAATAAACATATGGACAGGAGTGTCAGTGGCATTAAAAAGTTCCCTTTCATTAGACAATGTCCTTTCCGATTAAATACGTCAATTCTTCCTTATACTGAAGGTATTTTGCCCTGCGCTCCAATATTGATTCTTTGTTTTCCATGTAATTATTGATAAAGTCTATAAATTCAACGATGGTCAACCGTCGTTCTTGAAAATTGCGGATATAGCGTTCAAGCGCGACATCCAGTTTACGATCAAAGCCTGTATCCATCGTTTTCAAGCTCGATTCGAGATTGCTCAAACGCGCCGAAAGGAACTCGATCTCTCGTTCAATATCGATACGAAATTGTGCGATTTCAACTTTGTTTTTCTCAAGTTCCAGTTGAGCAACTTTGATATTGCCCTGGTTTCGATTAAATAAAGGAAGATCCATAGCAACACCCAGGCCTATAAAATCGCGCATGATATTTCCGCCCCGGTCATAATTCATTGATACTTTGAGATCTGGTGTACGTTCTGCTTTTTCGATTTCCAACTGCGCATTACTTTTCTTCCAGGTATTGTGGATGATTTTATAGTCGCTACGGTTTTCCAGGGCCATCATTTTCCATTCCTGTTTCGTCCCCAGGAGAAAAAGTGGCATACCTATCGTATCCGAAATGTAAAGTGCAGTCCCCTTATCTCCTAGATAGCTCGCAACTGCATTCATTTTTGCAATTTTTTCCTGCTGGATTTCGTTGAGTTTATTCCCAAATGCAATCGACTCACTTTCAATCCTGAGATAGTCCATTTCACTCACATTGCCTTCTTTCCATTGATTTTGAAAGGACTTCGCTAGGGTCTGAAAAATATCGACCTGACTACTGTATAATTGTTCTTTTTCCTGTAAGATCTGTAGTTCGAGGCATTGGCTCCGGAGATCATATTTCAAATTCCGCAATAATTCTTCAAATTGAAGCCGGGCATTCTCTTTTTCCAAAAGCTGCAATTGCACCCTTTTTTTCCGTTTCCCGGCCATTTCGATCGTCTGTTCCAGCTCAACAGCCAGCTGCTGATATTTACCATAATGACCGATCAGCGCAGGAAAGGATTCGCTGCTGGAATTTTTCCAAAGATTGACCTCTGAGATTGAGATCGTTGGATTGGGCCAGAGCTTTGCCTGAAGTACTGCTGCATCAGCCTGTTGTATATGAAAACGTTGTGCCATTAAGCTCAGGTTATGCGCAAGGAACACCTGTTCAATCTCCGATTTTCGTAAACGGCTTTCAACCGCTTCCTGCGAAAATAGTTTGCTACTCAGGCCAAGAAGTAAAAATAATGTAATACGTAGCTTTCTCACTTAATTTTGAATTTCCACAAAACTAACGGACAGAGATTACAGGCAACTTTAGGTTAAATTAAAGTATAATTAGAAGAGATTAGAAAAGGATTAGAATTTAGGGAATAGCAGTGATACGGTAGTTCCCAGATGGTTCGAGCGAATATCAAAGTCTACGCCCTGATCCTTAAAAACGATTTGCGCAAATGAGAGGCCTATGCCGCTGCCCTTCACCTGACCGACATTTGACCCACGATAAAAAGTCTGTTTCACAGACTCCAGTTCGGCCTTTGGGATACCGATGCCGTGATCTATAATTTGTAAAGACAGTCTGCCATCTGCACTGGTCATTCGGATAAGCACTTCTTGCCCATTTGCATATTTCAGTGCGTTTTCGATTAAATTAGAGATCGAAAGGGAGACGAGCATCTTGTTGCCCCGAAAATTAAAGTATTGTGGCTCGTCGACCTCTATATCGACTTTCAGGGGTACGGCAAATGATCTCGAAAATTTAGGTACAAGGTCCCACACGATCTCATCGATACGAAAGGTTTCCAGGGAACGTTTCAGGGCCTGATCTTCGGTCAGTAATAGAAAATTACCAATAAGCTGATTCAGAAAATTCACATGCTCGGTAATGGTTTCGGCCAGTTCACGGTATTCTTCCTCCGTTCTAACTTTTGCGCCGAAGACCTCCATTGAGCCCAGGATACCCGCTAAAGGCGTTCGGAACTCGTGGGAAACATAACTTACAAAGTTCTTTCTGATAATCATATTTTCACTGATCCGACGTAGGAGTGCATTATAACTTTCAATCAGATCCTGGAGTTCATCCTTGGTTTTTATGGCGGTCAAGGGCTCCTGAATGGTACTTAAATCTTTATGCTGAATTTCTTGGATCACTTTACGAATGGGCAGATAAGCATACTTACTCAGCCAGACCGACAACAAGGCAATACTAATCAATGCAATGAGAAAAACAAAGACAAGCGTAATGAGTAAACGGTTCAACTGATGATCAAAATCTGCGCTGGACTCTTTGACAAACACAAAGAAATCGCCCTGATTATCGGGATAATACAAACCAAAATAAAAGCTATCGGCTGTTTTAAAATAAACCGTTTTGTCTGTTTTCAGCTGGTTCAGCAAATCTGTATTAATTTGATTATCAAACCGCATACCACCATAACTCACCTTCCCCGCTGCGTTATAAACGGCTACCATCGCGCGCTTGACCAGACTTTCATATTGATTTTTGGATTCCATGTGCTTTAGCGGGCTCTGTTCGTCCGCTTCAAGGTAATAAATACCGGCTATCTTCGCATTTTTTTCCAGCGAGCTTATCAGATGTCGTTCAGAAGAATTATAAAATATCCAGTAGATGACTAGCGTTGCAAGCCCAAAAATGATGGTGAATACCAAGGTAGAAAAGAGTGTGAGTCGAATCTTTAAATTCATGGTCAGTCCGTTGTGAGCATATAACCTACCCCTTTCACCGTTTTGATAATGGAGGTATCACTCCCCGCATCAATCTTACCTCTTAAATAAGAAACGTATACATCGACAACATTGGTATTATTATCAAAATCAATTCCCCAGACGGCCTGTAAGATCGCTGTTCTTGAAAGGGTTTTATTGCGATTTTCGATCAGATACTTCAACAGTTTAAATTCTTTAGGTGATAGATCGATATTTTTACCATTCTTATGGACTTCATACCGTTCAAGATCCACTTTTAAATCATGAATTTCTACGCAGCTATCCTTTGGTACGTTTTTATAATTGTCGCGGCGTACCAAGGCTTTGATACGGCTAACCAATTCCTTAAAGGAAAAGGGTTTGACAAGAAAATCATCAGCACCACTTTCCAAGGCCTCGACTTTATCTTCAACTTCTCCTAAGGCACTTAAAATCAATATTGGAATATGATTTTTTCGATATCGGATCATCTTCGTAAATTGTATACCATCTATTCCGGGCAACATAATATCAAGTACGACAATGTCCAATGAATCCGCATTGATCCATTCACGTGCCGCTTCCGCAGATTCAACCAAAATGACCTTGTGGCCCATCTCTTCTAGACCTTTAACAACAAAGCTGCTAATACGGCGATCGTCTTCTACTAAAAGTATCTGCATATACTCAGTTTATTTTTATGCGGGATTATAAAAATTACGAATTTCTCTTAGAATTCTACAAGTATACGAATTTACAAATTAATCGTTCGGGTGATCAAGAGCAGTGTCGAGGATAAAAATCTTTGTCTATAACGTTGACGAGTCCATTATGCGGAATTCTCGATTATTCAGGTAAAAAATATTACGTCCAGTATTATTTGTTTATATTTAACCTAACAATTCGGAAAGGAATTAAAATGAACACAGCATTGCTCTCCAATAGAAAAAGAAGTGAAGAGATTACGATTCAATATTTTAACTTTTTAGATCGTCATTTAGCGGAATTGGTTCGTGGAGACAGCATAGATATGATGGAGCTTCAGGATATCGCCAACATACTCTGTGTTTCACAAAAGCATCTTATCAAGATTATACAGGAAACTTCCGGAAATCACCCCTGCTATTTTTATGTACAAAAAATATTAGCTTGTATCAAAGACCTACTCATTAATAGCGATCTGACCATTGCGAAAATTGCACAGATGCTGACATACGACCCGTCCAACTTCACCAAATTTTTTAAAAAATATGAAGGCATGTCGCCATCACAATTTCGTCAATTGAAAAAAGCGAAAAGTTCACCATAAGAGGTTCCTTAACATTTGTGAGATTTGCTATAATCAAAATTTAAATTATTATGGCAAGAAATGATGTAAAAGGAAAAGTTGTCCTTATCGCTGGTGGTGCAAAAAACCTTGGCGGATTGTTAAGTCGGGATTTTGCGGCTCAAGGGGCAAAGCTGGTGATCCATTACAATAGTGAAAATACCAAAGCAGACGCTGAACAAACTCTGGAAGCTGTCAAATCCGCGGGGGCAGAAGCAATATTAGTGCAGGCGGACCTGACAAAAATTGAGCATATCACGAAACTTTTTGATGTCGCAATTGAGCAGTTTGGTGGCGTAGATATCGCCATTAATACGGTCGGTAAAGTATTGAAAAAGCCAATTGTGGATACCACGGTCGAAGAATATGACAGCATGAGTGACATCAATTCAAAAGTTGCTTATTTCTTTATTCGGGAGGCGGGTAAAAAACTGAATGCAAATGGCAAAATCTGTACGATTGTTACCTCATTATTGGCGGCCTATACGGGATTATACTCTACTTATGAAGGACTGAAAGCTCCAGTAGAGCATTTTACGCGAGCTGCTTCAAAAGAATTTGGAGAACGGGGAATTTCGGTTACTGCTGTAGCCCCGGGGCCAATGGATACGCCATTTTTCTATGGACAGGAAAGCGAAGACGCTGTTGCTTACCATAAATCTGCTTCAGCATTAGGTGGGCTAACCGATATAAAAGACATTGCGCCTTTGGTGGAATTCTTGGTCACCGATGGTTGGTGGATAACGGGGCAGACCATTTTTGCCAATGGTGGTTATACAACACGGTAAAACAACAAAGAGAAAGCATCTTGAGAAAGATGCTTTCTTGATAAGCCTATTTCTTTGGATTGATTCGTATATCACAAAAGCTAAGCAACAATAAACAAGCCATGATATTTATTAACTAGAGTTGCTCCAAAAAACGGAGATAGCGCGTGACGCCCTCTTCTACCCATGCGGTAGATGACTCTTTTTCAACTCCATAAAAGACGAAAGGTTTTTGATAATCCGCTTTAACATAATCAAAAGTAATTTCAAAAGGACTTGTTAATTGATCCATGCTATATTTATACTTTCCTGTCTCCCTATACTCCTGCTCGTCTATCCCAGCAGAAATTGCTAATGCAATTTTCTTTCCTTCCAATTTGTAGCCACTGTTCTTACCATAAGCCCATCCATAGGTAAGCACTTCATCCAGCCATTGCTTGAAAAACGGCGGACAATTAAACCAATAAAAGGGAAATTGAAAGACAATTTTATCATATTTCTCTATCATCTGCTGCTCGGCCAAGACATCAATTTTACCATCAGCATAGACTTGGTGCAATTGATGGATGTCATACAACTCAGGTTGATTTTCCAAGGCCTTAACCCAACTTTTATTTACGACGGAAGCAGCAAAATTGGGGTGAATAACGACTATTAATGTTTTCATTTTATTATGTATCTATATATGCACAAGTCACCACATTTAGCCGATTCGTAGCGGCAGTTTTAATAAACGACAGGACTATGATTTAAAAATAGCGACATAATTCCTATTTTGGCTTATCTGTAACCCAATGTTAGGTACTATAAAAAATGTGCGTATGACTAAAATCAAGACGAGCTCCACTAACTTTTCAAATAAAAAGCAACTTGAGCATAATTGCCCCGAAGTTTTTGCCGCTAATGTGATTGGTGGTCAATGGGCTCTAGCCATATGCTGCTATCTCATCAATGGCGCGCTACGTTATTCTGAAATCAAAAAATGTTTACCGGGTATCACTGAACGTATGCTCACCTTACAATTGCGCAAGCTAGAAGATGATAACATTATTAAACGTACTGTATATGCAGAAGTCCCGGCACGTGTACTTTATGAGCTGACTGCACTGGGATATGAACTCAAACCAATTATTCGAGAACTAGGGAAATGGGGAGAGAAGTTACAACAGGTTCAAAAATCTTAGACTTTAGCTGACAGAACTAAAGGTTGTTTTTAGTTCATACATCGTGCTGTTACCAGTAATTGGCCGACATGACGCTGTGCATGCTCTGCAGCGTGGAACAACAAACCAATCAACGTCGTAGGGATCCGTTTTCTACCCAAAAAACGCACTTCAGTCAGGGTGTCCGGATCAATTAACGCCAGTTTTTGCAAAGATTGCTGAATCTGCCGATGTAAGTTTTCTACAAGCGATATCACGCTCAAAGCACTATCTTCTAGACCTTCCTGACGGAGGTCGTCAAATTGTTTATCCGTTAAGGATTTATTTTCGGCATAAGTAAACATGCGATCGATTACTCCACGAATATGTTGCAGGTGAAAACCTATACTGGCGTTGCCACCCGGTTTTGTCCAAAGCTGCGCTGAGGATATTTGTGCGGTATACTTCAAAACATCTTCTTCAACTTGTAAAAGTGCATGCGCAACAGGTTGGAGAAGAGCGGGAACTCCTTCAATAGGTCCACGCATCCATACTTCTAAATTTTCCATGCTTTTAAAATAGCTAAAAGTCTACGCGGATGCTTTTTAAAATCCATAAAGCTACAGCGTTTAAAAAGAATGCAGATAGCAGTCCGTTTCGTCAAAAATACAGTTTACTCCTATAAAAATAGCTACTTCCTATAGCTTGTTTAAAATCGATTCAATTATTTTTTAAAATAAATTTGCATAGTGTAGTAAATACACTTACATTTGTATCATCATAATTTAGGTTTATAATTGGTTATTTAAGGTTTTCATTCTCCCCGTTTGAAAACCTTTTTTTTATAAATGACTGAAAAAATTATAATCTTCCATCATCCTTTATCATCTCATGGAATCGAGAAAAAAGCAGGCCCATCTTCCCAATAATAGTAGGATAGGTTATAAAGGCTTTTCATTTCAAACATAAAAAGGGCAATGTAAACATTGCCCTTTCTTTTATATACCCATTTAATGGCCTTTACATCTTATAATATTGCTCCCAACCTCTTGCTGGTGGAGGTCCGGCTAAGAGTGCGTTGGCAAACTTATCATTGGTCACTTCTTTTGTCTGTGTGTTCAATATCAACTTACTATTCAAGCGTTGTGCAATTACACCCAAGCAAAATACTTGGCTCAGAGGACCTGCAATTTCAAAAGCCGAGCGGGTCTTTTCTTCACCTTTACAACCTTTTAAGAAATTAGCAAAGTGGTTTGACGGTGATTTTGGCACTTCCGGCATCCTAGATTCCATTTCCTTAGCTTTCGCTGCTGGAATAATCTGCAAGGTACTGGCATGTGAGCCACCTTTAAATATCAAATCCTTGCTATAAATAATTTTCCCAGGATTTAGTTTGGCGGGTTCCAATTTCCCTGTACTAGGTGCAGGAATATTGGGATCCAATCCGGATACACCATAGCCTTCGGGTATAGGTGGCAAATTATCCAGTCCATCATACCAATTGATATCGACTGCTGGCATCTTTTTCCTTTTTGGGAAATGAAATTTCAAGGTTGAAGACATGGGAAAAAAATAGGAATTATACCCGTCGAGCTTCACAGCGGACACTTCTGTAGGCAGCCCCAAATCTAAAAATTCATGCGCTGTATCTAATATATGTGCCCCCCAATCGCCCAACGCTCCCATTCCAAAATCATACCAACAGCGCCACTGACCATTCACAAAATCCTTATTATAATTATGGCCAATAGTCTGCATTTGCCAAAGATCCCAATCTAATGTTTCGGGGATCATTTCTGCGGCAGGAAAACCCTTTATATTTACATCCCAGCTATGCCATCTACGCGGCATATTCATGTGCGCATCGATGCGTGTCACATCCTTAATAATGCCGGCAGCCTTCCAGGCTTTAAACTGAAAGTAATTTGCTTCGGAGTGCCCTTGATTTCCCATTTGGGTAGCAAGCTTAGGGTTTTTCCGAGCTTTATTTGCCATTAGTTCGACTTCAAGGAATGTTCTCGCCATTGGTTTTTCCACGTAGACATGTTTACCTAAATCCAGTGCAAGCATCGTTATAGCAAAATGCGAAAAATCAGGAGTTCCGACACTTACCGCATCAATCTGATTTCCCATTTTGTCAAACATTACCCTAAAATCCTTAAACTTCGGTGCATCAGGAAACAAGCCCAAAATTTCCTGTGTATGTTTCGCGCCAAGATCTACATCACATAGCGCGACAATATTACAGAGTCCTGTTTTATACAGCTCTTTAATGATTTCTGCGGCCCTATTTCCTAAGCCTACACAAGCTAAGTTGACACGCTCATTTGGTTTAGCCAAACTGACATTTCCCAATACACTATTGGATAGCATAACCGCTCCTGCAGCGATAACAGACTGTTTAACAAAGCTTCTGCGCGATAAATAATGATTCATAAGAGATAAGCTTAATTGGGTGTATTGATTTTTATGCTGCGAAATGAAACCCGATCGCCATGGTCTTGGAGAAGAATAAAACCTTCCTTCGCTTCACCAAAATTTTCCCAATCTTTATATTTGCTGATCTGAACCAAATCTTTAAACGCTTTGGAGCCCCGCTCATAAGACAACATCTTAATTCCATTTAAATAATGTTCCACTTTGTTATCTGCTGTGACCACAACTCTACCTCTATTCCACTCACCGATGGGTCTGCGCGCACGCTCGTCACGATTGGATGTGATGAGATCGTAAAGCGATGCCAATGTACGATTTCCGTCTCGTCCCAATTTCGCATCAGGGTGTAAAGCATCATCCAGTACTTGATATTCCAAACCAATAGCGGATCCTTTTGATTTTTCTTTTAAAGTGACAAAATACTTAACACCGCTATTCGCTCCCGGACTAAGCTTAAATTCAAATGAGAGATCAAACACGGCGTATTTATCTTTTGTGACGATGTCACCGCCATTGGTTGACTCCCCGCCGTCGGATTTCAGAACAGTCATTTGTCCATCCTTAACTTCCCAGCCACGTTCCGGAAATTTATCGCCATGTATACTCCGCCAGCCCTTATTGGTTTTACCGTCAAACAAAAGCTTAACTCCTTTTTTCTTTTCGGCATCTGCCAAATCATTTGGCTTCAAGTTCACGATATAAAGATCTTTTGGAAAACCTTTTGATTTGAGGTCGGTTGTTTTTATTTTAATATTCTTAAAGTACACTTTCTTTCCGTCCAGTTTAGGTGGAATACCATGCACCTGCAAGCCGATAAAACCAGACCTATCGATCGTATCAACGACATAAGCAACAGGAATATCATTGATCCAAGTGCGCAGTTCATCACCAATGGCTTCAATTCGAATATGATTGAATTCCTCTACTTTATAAGCTTTTTTAGCATTTTCATTTAAATCGAGTGGATAAATCCATCCACGACGCGCCTCATCATAGATTCCACCTGTCCATGCACGGGCAGAGGGGTCTATTTCTACTTGCCTTCCATATACACGTCCGCGCCCATCGTTAGCCTTTGGATCAAGATGGCTTCGGGTCTGAATACCTGAGTTTGTTTCATTACCCTCAAGTTTAACATCCAGCTCCAATATGAAATCACCATATTCTTTTTCCGTGATTAAAAAAGAATTGGGCGTACCTTTTGTCATTCGACCTACGATAGCATCTCCCTCTATAGAATAAGGAGCTTTTCCTCCAACAGATTTCCAACCATTTAGCGTTTTTCCATCAAAAAGGTTTGTCCAACCTTTCTCATTACTTTTATCTGCCTGAGCATACGACAAGACAGCATTGCTGACCATAGCTGCCATTAAAACAGATTTAAATAGTGCATTTCTTTTCATTGTAAAATTTAATCTTGGGTCTATCAACCCGGTTTATTTATTCATCATTGGTTCGTCAATCAGAACAAAATCGAGACCTCCTAAATTGAAAACCTGTAGACGGTGCTACGTGTAACTTTCAAGCCGGATAGGACTTTATTTACTTATTGGCTATTGATTCAATTGACTTAGTCAAACAATATATTAATTAATATAAGCGAAATGAATTAAATGATATGATTTATTTACGAAAACGTTTGAATCAGTATAACAAACAGATCATTTCATTCAAACATAGAGCGAGCACAGTCAAACCCAATTATTTATGCCCTGTCAAATAAGGGACACAACAATGTTCCGGATCAATAATGCAAAATAGACCTCGGTTACTACCTATAATAGCGTATGGACAAATTAGGTTCAACACCCCTATGCTCCTACTATGTAAGTAATATGGATCCACAGTGAATGCACAGTTAAAAAGTGGAATCACTGTGGACTCAACCTGCTTACAGTACGAATTTGATCATACCAAAGTAATGAGGTGGTACCTAACTAATCCCCCATAAATATGGAGAGATGCTACAAACTTCAAATAAAATGCGATAATTCGTTCATTGAGGTACTTATACGAGCAATTTATATTATATTGGAAAAGCAAATAAAAACAATCAGTAAAAAATTTGGAGAATACGAAAATTATATACAACTTTAAAGCACAAACACCTGCTCTAAACAGGCTACAAGTTAACAAAGGAAATTTTTTATTTTAAAACGAGGATTTTATCTTAGAATCGCTCATAGACAAAAGTCTAAATTAGTTTTTTTGCAAAAAAACTTACTTTTACTTAATGTACAAACAGTAGCATATAAAATATGACAACCAACCCCATTAAGGTATATACAGTAGTTTCAAAAGAAGTAAAAGAAGATCCAGATTTATTCACCAATCTGGAAGGTGTCTTCTCAACATATGAAAAAGCACAGGAATATATTGATCACTTTTTTGGTAATGCTAAATATGGTTATCGATCTATTGTTACGACTTATTTAGATCCCTTTCAGGAAGAAATCCAAAATAACGATTCTTATTATAGCATTTCATCTCAATTAATGGGGCCGCATTTAGAAGTTGAGATCTGTAAAACTTCTTTTGCCGTCGTCCTCTCTGAAGTTGAGCAACTGCGCATCGATCCAGCAACCTCTGAGAAACCGCTGGAATTAAACCTGCATTGTTTTGCAGTTTCGGAAGAAAAGGCAATGGAAAAATTCGAGAAATTAGCTAAAGCTTATGCTAACGAACACAACATTCAATTTGAAATTCAACCCTTCCGTATTGCAGATTCGGACCAATGCTATTAACCTGTAATTACAGTAAGATTTTAGCAGGTTTTTCAGAAGTTTATTTTTTTTCGGATTTCACTTAAATATTCTGGTGTGAACCCCAGGTATGAGGCAATGAGGTATTGCGGAACACGTTGGACAAATTGGGGATATTTACGGCGCATATCATGGTAAAATTCCTCTTTGGATAACGAAAATAGGTACTTAACCCGCATTTGTGCCGCAGCATATGCTCTTTGGTACACAAAGCGAAAATATCGTTCCATGACAGGAAATGCCGCGAGCAATTTTTCCTGATTTTCTTGGCTGATATAAACCACATCGGACTTTTCCACCGCCTGAATGTAAAACGAAGTGACAAGCTTATGTTCGAAAGCCATATTATCTGTCATCCACCAATTTTCTATAGCGAATTCAGTTGTTTGTTCAACACCTTTTTCATTGACAAAGAATTTACGTAAAACACCTTTCAATACAAAAAAATGATATTTGCAAACCTGACCTTCTTCCAGTATGTTTTCTTTTTTCGCGACCGATTTCATGTTAAAGTAACTCAATATTTCCTCTAATTCAATCGGATCGATATCGATAAATTTCTTCAAATGTTCTTTAAGTTCTTCCAACAGTCCATCAATTTATTGTACAAACAAAGCTACTCATTCATTTTATCAAAAAAAAGAAATGCGGTACCATTTCAATTAAGCTCAATACGGAAGGGATGACAAGATAAATTCAAGTAATAAGACCGTTGCAAAAGTATTTGGTTTTTATTTTATTGATATTCAATTTTTTAATTTGTTTCTTGTTGATTTTCGTTATATTTAAGGTATGGAAAAGACAGAAAAAGTTAGCTTTGTTGATTACATGGTTCAAAGACGGAAAATCAAGCAGGAATTCTTCGATCAGATCAATACATTGGTAAATTGGCGTCCGATTTCAAATATTATCAACAAGCATTACCACAAAGGGGAAAGCAAAATGGGACGCCCTAGTTATTCTGGTCTTGTCCTCTTCAAAATGACACTTCTACAGACCTGGTATGGTCTGAGTGACTACGAAGTAGAAGACCGTATAAACGACAGTATCTCCTTTAGTCGCTTTGTTGGCATCAGTTTGGACGATTCGGTTCCCGATCACAGTGTTATTAGCCGTTTTCGCAGCTCGCTGACAGAAAAGGGTGTTTATGAGAATCTATTCAAGGAGCTGAACAAGCAGTTGAATAAACATAAAATATTGGTAAAACGTGGAGCTATCGTTGATGCCAGTATTGTTGATTCTCCGCTAAAACCAAAAGGCAAAGTTATTTACGAGATCGAAAGTGACCGTAGTGAACATCCTCGCGAAGATTCTGAGCTGGATAAAGAGAATAGTGAACAGTTATTGATCCAACAAGAGAGCCCGGGTGTTGACCATGAAGCTCGTTGGATAAAGAAGGCTGGGAAAACACGTTATGGCTATAAAAAGCATTATGTCACCGATACAGAAGGCCTGGTTCTGGGCGTGGTAACCACTCCAGCAAATGTAAATGAAATTGCCAATCTTCAACAGGTAATATCTTCGGCTGACCTTCCAAAGGGCATCCATATCTATGCTGACAAGGGATATCGTTCCTCTAAAAATGAGGAATTGATCAAATCAGGAAAGCTAAAAAGCAGGATCTTGCATAAGGCAAAGAAAGGAACAGCGTTAACCGAAAGAGAGAAGTTAAGAAACAAACTGATCGGCAAGATCAGGTTCAAAGTTGAACGGACCTTCGGGAGCATCCGGCGATGGTTCAACTCAAGCTGTGCAAGGTATAAGGGGATCGCCAAAATGCATACACAAAATCTAATGGAAGCCATGGCGTACAATCTTTACAGATCACCTGGGATACTTGTGTCCAATGCAATAAAAAACACAAATTAAGCAGTTGAAAAGGCCTCAAAAAGAGGATTTTTCAAGAAAACGCAACTAGATTTCCGAATCCAAATCGGAAAAAACTGCAAAAAAAAGCAAAAATAACCGATCAGAAAATATCAACATTATTTTGCAACGGTCTTGTAATACGAATAATCATTCAACAAGCACGATTCATAAATCGGAATAGTTTCAATGGCTTTTACCCCCTACCTTTATAACAGGTACTCCAATAATATGATTAACAGATTGGAGCTATGATGAAAATGGCAGGCTCCATTTTTTGCAGAGTTTGTACTTTTTGAAAAAAGAGAAAGCAATGATCAAAATTAATTTTAGCAAAGGAAAAATTATCATTAGCATGCTGCTATGTTTTCTTCCAGTAGTCATTGGGTTATATGCCTGGTTATACTATGATTTTATTATTAAACTAACCTCGACGATATGGGTACTCGTGGCCGCATCGGTTTTTTATCTTAGACTACAACAGTTAAACCGCTATCGAAGAGGAGAGGCCGCACTCATTATAGATGAGCATATATTACTAAACAACAGCATATTGAAACCGAAGCAAATCCCATGGACGGATATCGATTATTTTGTTACTGGTTTATATCGGACAAATTCTATTTTTATAAAACTAAATGACCTTTCATCGCTAAGAAAAGAAAAAACAAGCCGTCTAATTCATTTATTAAGCTTTATTGACTGTAATCTATCAACAAAACATGCATCTTTTTGGATCGACATAGATGTCATCGATATCAAAGAAAAGGAGCTTATGGCTCTGTTGCTACAGCGACTAAAAATGTAGCTGTACATCGGCGTTCCCCAAAAAAAGGTAGTCTAAAAAAAATCAGCCCCTTATCCATATAAGTGGGCTGATTCGCATTTATTATATCTAACACGGTTACATCAGAAAATATCCTTGCTATAAAAACGCAAAATTTTGAGATTTAGTACTTTATTTAATTCTTCAAATCAATTCAAAAATATTAGCGGTTCAACCGTAAAAAACCATCTACGCGGTAATATAGATAACCTCATGGGCTTCTGTTAACTGGGGAACTTCCAAATTATGAAGCATTTTATCCAAGACAGTTTCTGGTAGTGGGTACTCTCTATCGCTATTCTGCGCGCGCCAAATCTTATAGGGTTTTTCAACGTATAACAATTTCACATAAGCTTGATAGCTGACAAAAAGATCGATCAATTGTTTTCGCATCTGGGAAGTTATATTGGTGGCATTCCAGATAAAATCCTGTCCACAGCGTAAGTATTTTTTTGCCTGCTCTTTTGCTTCCTGTACAACCCATCCGTTTCTCTTTTTATCAGTAGGATCAATGCGATATTTGCGTCTGATGTCATCCAAACTAATAACAGGGAGGTCAGTATTCATCGCTAAAATCTGATAATCTTTGCCCATTCCCGGCAAACCTGAAAGTACAGTCACGGTGGATTTGAATGTATCAAAAGGCACATAATCAACATAGCTATTGTTTCCATTAAAATATGTAAATCGTGCATTTTCGGACAAAAAAGAACGTGTGGCATCCCAGCAGCCAATCTCTTTACTATACAGTTCGAACATATCCAATGCGTAGAGCAAAGCATCCAAATCGGCACAGTACCTTCCTTTAGCATCTGCTTCGGCCAACAACTTAAGTTGGCCCATATTGACACTCAATGACGCCTCCAAGGCGCTCTTCATTGGATCGACTTTTTCCATCAACCACAATGGCAACCCATGATAGCGTACCAATGCGACAATTTCCTCCCGTAATGCAAAAGGGGTCTCCACATCACGAAATAAAATCTCCCGTGCGGTCTGTGCTCCTCTTTTGGCATGATTTGGAGAGCTGATACGACCATCTGCAGCGACAATTGTCGTTGATCTCTTCTCGACATCATGCAATAAAGCGGAAGCCCAGAGGAGCTCCTGCTTTTGATAATCCAGATTCCGGTATTCAGGCAATCCTTCCAGCTGCTGTAATACCATTTGGGTATGAATCGCGACATTCCCTTCGGCATGATGTAAAGGGTCTTGTTGTACCTGTTCCATATCCCTGACCCAAGAAAATTGCTTCTCTAAAGCCGACCAATTCTTATTTACTGCTATTGTCCATTCCATTAGAAATCCCTCCTTTCCCAAATCATTTTTGTTCTTCGCCATGATTTTGTCCAATGTTCGTCGGTCTGGACATGTCCTTTTCTAACATATTTAAAAACATTGTGCTGAAATTCACTGACAGTATACGCATCAGCATTTCTGCAGACTAACCCCTCCATCGTACATGCTTCTCCAGTTTTAGGGTCAACCGATCCAAATTTAGAAGACTGCATGGCCAAATTTTCGACTGAACGTCGAAGTTCCAACTCAGTCAAACCCTTTACAATTTCAAGTTTTAAAACAGGTACAGTAGGCAAATCAAATAAACTGGCATAAAAAGTAACTTCTTCCCATGAAAGCCACTGATCTTTAATTCGAGCAGCAAAAACATAATAATAGTGCTCAAGTTGCACATATTCGATAGAATGCACAGCATAAAGATTTTCACCAAAAAACTCTAAATCATCCAGATCGTTTTTTAATCTAGACCAATGCTCCCGAAGCTGAGCCGTCCATGGCGACGTGGTCGGAGCTGCATGGGATCGTGCAAATACTCCACGCCGTGAAAGGCAATTATTTTCACCATCTAATTTTTCTGTAAATAACAATTTATGGAAAGATTGTATATCCTTCCAATAATGTTGATTAAAACGATCGTCGCTGCTTGTCCCTGGCGAAAATGGGAAATGATAGGTACGACCATATTTTGTTGATTCCATTTTTAAAATTTAAATCCATACTAATAAAATTGAAGACATAGGTGTAGGGTAAACAAACCGGGTAAATCCCGTTGTTTACTTTCTTCCTAAATATCGACAATGCATTACATGACTTTAAATTTTAAAAATTGACAATACTAATGATCTATTGCTACAAAAGTATTAAATTTATCTTAAAAACATAAAACAGAAAAATGTGACGAATACCAGCAAAAATGTGATGAATCAAATGTTTCTTCATCTTTTAGCTGGGATTCTATTTTTGTTTCTATAAAATAGAATTTGATTTTACTACCTTTAAGCTGAAAAGTATCAAACCGGCTTTATTAACTTTATACAAAAAAGACACTACATAATTAATCCATTATTTAACCATTCACGTCCGATTTTGCGGTGTTACGGCAAATAGCCAAGATTGCATACAGCATTGGACTGTCAAATGATCATAAATACAGGGACTAAAAAATAATTGATCACATGGATACATATATCGTGTTAAAAAGGTTCTCTAGTTTAGAAGAAGCACAAGAATGTCATAAACTACTTTCGGAAAAAGGTGTAACAACGCGGTTGGCAGATAATGTCCCCCCTGTGGATATTACATTTTCTGGAAACACGGTTGGATTTCAATATGAGATTCAAATAGATCCTGCCAATTTTGCAAATGCAGAATCTATTTTAGAAGAGCAGGAAATGCAGTCTCTCCCCTTGGTTGAAGACGACCATTATCTGTATCAGTTTTCCGACCAAGAGCTCTTAGAAATTCTTCAAAAACCCGATGAATGGAACAAATTAGACTACGCACTGGCTAGAGAAATTTTATTAAAAAGAGGGAAAGAGATTGATCAGGAAACGCTAGATCTTTTGAAACAGGAACGGCTCATGCAACTACGGGAACCGGAACCGCAGCAGAAGTATTGGGTTATTTTTGGCTATATTTCAGCCCTTCTAGGTGGACTTTTAGGAATTGCAATCGGCTATATGTTGTTTAGTTCCAGAAAGAGCCTACCGAATGGCGAACGGATATTTTCCTATTCAGATCATGACAGAAAACATGGGACAAACATATTCTATATCGGATTATTCGTATTCACAATATCCGTTCTCATCAAAATGCTCTGGGGATGATAACATAAAATGAATACGATTTACATTTTTTAGCGGAACAGCTCGAGTGCAGCTTTGTGACTGTGGTATTCTGTATCCTATCGCGATCTAATTAGCGCTAACGTCAACTGTAAATTTTTAATACTAAAAAAAATACCTATATTTAAGATGACATCTTTATTCTTGAATTATTTTTTGTAAACCTACAAACAAATTAACTTTATGAATAGTTTAAAGACCACAGCCACTCATTTCCGTTATAAAAAGCATCCGGGAGATCTATTCAGAAATACATGCGTTCAATTATTACCGCATCCCTATAAAAATCAAGAAGACTTTTGGGTATGGTTTCATCCCTCCTACCACCGCAGTGAAGACATTTCAGATTTAGGCGACCTGTACAAACAGCTTCACGACACCCCCTGTCAAGAAACGATGACAACATCAAAAAATGAGCTATGTTACGCTGCAGTAGCGAAGGAACGTCTCTTTGAAGAAATAAAATCATTGGAACAAAAGATCTATCAGGATTGTTTTGAAAACTTTTATTTGTTGATTATTGAAGGCCGCATAGAGCTGTTTGAAAGTCATCAAATTGAAAGTAAAGAATCTAGTTCCTAATGTCTATCTTTAAACCGTTATGCATTATTTGACTTGTGCGATTATAAGGAAGGACGATAAGGTACTCATTTGTCAGCGCCCGCCATCGGTGACGCATGCCTTAAAGTGGGAATTTCCTGGTCGCATAACCGAGTCCCACCTGCCAACGAAAGCAAACTTGTCGCTCAAAATCAGGGAAGAGCTAAGTATAGATATCCTTGTCGGAAGGCCCTTAGAGATGACGCAACAAGGCCATAAAAGTCCGGCAGTTTGTCGCTATCCTGTTCTCTGCACCTTTTCCTCTGGCGAAGTTGCCATGCTAGAATATGTCCAAGCAATATGGGTCTCCTCCGCAGAACTATCGCATTTTGATTGGACCGATACCGATCGACCAATTGTAGAAGAGTATACCAGATACCTTGAGAACTCAAATCCTCCGTCCCGTATAAAGGAAGCTTTTTTAGAAAGCCTAATTGGACTCATTGGTTTTACACTGGTCCATATGTTCTTCAATGTATATATAGGCTTATTGATAACTTTGATCCTAATCGCAATTACTGGAATTTATAGTTATTACACCCGAAAAAATATATGGAAAAGAATCTCATAAAACTTTCCTACATTTATAAAAACTAAGTAACCCCTAATTTCATTTTAGCCATACTGAAGACTTAATCAGATGAAAGATTTCCCACAATTAGAGACAGAACGACTTATTCTTAACGCAATAGAAACGACTGATATTCCACAGATTGTAGACTATCTGCAAGACAAGGTCTATTCAGACTTCACATCAAATATCCCCTATCCCTACCGAAAGGAGGATGCTGAATACTGGCTTAAATTAGCGGAAGAAGCATTTGCCAATCGTAAAGGATTCACTTTTGCTATTCGGAATAAAGATAAAAAACTGATCGGAGCTATTGGTCTGCATGATGAAGGCTCGGATAAGGCTGAATTGGGATACTGGATAGCTATTCCTTACTGGAATAAAGGTTATGTCACTGAAGCTGCAAAAGCAATCATTGATTTTGGATTTAAAGAATTAAACTTTAACAAAATCTTTGCGACCTACTTCCCCCATAATCCAGCATCGGGAAAAGTCATGGAAAAAATAGGAATGAAAAAAGAGGCCCTGTTAAAACAACATTTAAAGAAAGATGGCCGGTATTACGATATCCCATTATACGCTATTTTTAAATCGGAAAAATAAAACAGCAATTTCTCATGGATAAAAAGAATATCAAGTTGCGCTGTGATCATACATTTCCTATACTTATTCTTCTTTTTGGTTGTATTGCTATATTCCCAATAATAATTTCTAAGTATTCTATTTCTCTGTTAGGAATAATATGGGAGACTTGCTGTGGGCTCATCATATTTACAGGCGTTTGGAGATTTGAGCACTTCGAAATATCTGGAGATACACTTACCAAAGTAAACTTAGGTGGATTATATCGAAAGGATTTAAATATGTGTCATATAACCAGATATACAAAAAAAGTGATTGATATGAATCACTTTTGGAATCCGTTTAATATCATAAAGTTATTTAGTAAGGAGAAAAAATATTTTAAATTCAGAACCATAAAACTTCAGGCAACAGATAATTTAATCATGATAACACTTGCGTCCTAAACGTTTAAAAAGTGGCGGTGTTTGGATATAGCAAAGTTGCTATATTTAAATTGCAAAATTATAACACACCGCCATGATAAATTTAAATGTTTTTAGTCAGATTTTATCTCTTGTTGACCGTGAATTATTCAGGGATTTGGTTGCAAAGCACAAAAGTGATAAACACCAGAAAGGGATCAACAGCTGGACGCATCTAGTCAGTATGCTTTTCTGTCATTTTTCCTCGGCAGATTCGGTCCGGGATATTAGTAACGGTCTGCGCAGTACAACTGGTAACCTGAACCACTTAGGAGTAATAAGAGCTCCAAGTAAGTCCAATATATCCTATATCAACATACACCGTACCCATGAACTTTTCAAAGATCTTTATTTCTCTGTTTTGGATAGGCTTTGGCAAAAGGATACGCATTTTCGCAAAGAGCTTGTTCAGCTAAAGCGTAAAGTATATCTGATGGATGCAAGCATCATCCCCTTATGTCTATCTGTATTTGACTGGGCAAAGTTTCGCAGCACCAAAGGTGCCGTAAAGCTGCACACTGTCTTGGATTATGATGGCTGCCTACCTGTTTTTATGCAGATTACCGATGGAAAAGTACATGAGAGCCAGCGAGCCGGTAGTTACAGTTTTTCCAAGGGAAGCGTGCTGGTAGTGGACCGTGGCTACGTGGATTACAGCTGGCTTGGGGATTTGGACAGCAGGGGGTGTTACTTCGTTACCAGGAGTAAAGTTAATATGAAGTACAAGGTTATCAAGTCCTATCAGAGTGAAGCACTCATGGAAAAGGGGATCCTTAAGGATGAGCTCATTGAGCTATCCGGTGCTGCCTGCAATAAATACAACGGCAAGCCGCTACGCCTAGTCCACTTTTGGGACAGCACCACTGGCAATGAGTACCACTTTTTGACCAATAATACGAAGTGGAAGGCTTCTTTGGTGGCAAACATCTATAAACAACGCTGGCATATCGAAGTCTTCTTCAAGCATCTAAAGCAGCGCTTAAAAGTATCGACATTCATAGGGACTTCTGAAAATGCAGTGATGATCCAGATCTGGACTTCACTCATTGGCATATTACTGTTAAAATACTTACAAAAAAAGGCCAAATATGACTGGAACCTGTCCAATCTGGTCGCATTCATCAGAATGAATATCTTCGTGAAAATAAACATCTGGCAATGGATAGATGATCCCTTTCTCAGGCCGCCTATAAAAGGAAAAAAGGGACAGCTAAAGATTTTTGCAGATTGAAAAATAGGGGTCAATATCGAAATGATGAAAAAAGCTATGCCTGTACCACAGAAATCCAATCCTAAAATTTATTTAGGACACATATGATTTATACACACTTGCGTCCTAAACGTTTAAAAAGTGGCGGTGTTTGGATATAGCAAAGTTGCTATATTTAAATTGCAAAATTATAACACACCGCCATGATAAATTTAAATGTTTTTAGTCAGATTTTATCTCTTGTTGACCGTGAATTATTCAAAGATTTGGTTGCAAAGCACAAAAGTGATAAACACCAGAAAGGGATCAACAGCTGGACGCATCTAGTCAGTATGCTTTTCTGTCATTTTTCCTCGGCAGATTCGGTTCGTGATATTAGTAACGGCCTACGCAGTATCACTGGTAACCTGAACCACTTAGGTGTAGTAAGAGCTCCAAGTAAGTCTAATATATCCTATATCAACACACACCGTACCCATGAACTTTTCAAAGATCTTTACTATTCTGTTTTGGATAGGCTTTGGCAAAAGGACACCCATTTTCGCAAAGAGCTTGTTCAGCTAAAGCGTAAAGTATATCTGATGGATGCAAGCATCATCCCCTTATGTCTATCTGTATTTGACTGGGCAAAGTTTCGCAGCACCAAAGGTGCCGTAAAGCTGCACACTGTCTTGGATTATGATGGCTGCCTACCTGTTTTTATGCAGATTACCGATGGAAAAGTACATGAGAGCCAGCGAGCCGGTAGTTACAGTTTTTCCAAGGGAAGCGTGGTGGTAGTGGACCGTGGCTACGTGGATTACAGCTGGCTTGGGGATTTGGACAGCAGGGGGTGTTACTTCGTTACCAGGAGTAAAGTTAATATGAAGTACAAGGTTATCAAGTCCTATCAGAGTGAAGCACTCATGGAAAAGGGGATCCTTAAGGATGAGCTCATTGAGCTTTCCGGCGCTGCCCGCAATAAATACAACGGCAAGCCGCTACGCCTAGTCCACTTTTGGGACAGCACCACTGGCAATGAGTACCACTTTTTGACCAATAATACGAAGTGGAAGGCTTCTTTGGTGGCAAACATCTATAAACAACGCTGGCATATCGAAGTCTTCTTCAAGCATCTAAAGCAGCGCTTAAAAGTATCGACATTCATAGGGACTTCTGAAAATGCAGTGATGATCCAGATCTGGACTTCACTCATTGGCATATTACTGTTAAAATACTTACAAAAAAAGGCCAAATATGACTGGAACCTGTCCAATCTGGTCGCATTCATCAGAATGAATATCTTCGTGAAAATAAACATCTGGCAATGGATAGATGATCCCTTTCTCAGGCCGCCTATAAAAGGAAAAAAGGGACAGCTAAAGATTTTTGCAGATTGAAAAATAGGGGTCAATATCGAAATGATGAAAAAAGCTATGCCTGTACCACAGAAATCCAATCCTAAAATTTATTTAGGACACATATGATTTATACAAATAGTATAGCCCAAACTTTTGACTTTGGTAAAGTTTCTATTTCGGATTTTTCGAAAACAGACCTAGATAGTAGCGCCAACGCTATCGTGCTGAATGAGTTTGGACGGAGTTCTGTTTTTGTTGATGATTATGATAATCGTATAAAACTTCAGCATGAATACCATGTACTTATCCGTATCAATAACAAAGAGGGGTTTAAAAAAGCTAATTTTGAGATTCCCTCCTATAAACGCGGAAGCTACATACGTGACTATTTTGACGAACTCAAAGCTGTTACATATAACTTAGAAAATGGCAGGATAGAGAAAACGGAGCTTGAGAATAAGAAAGTTTTCAGGGAAAATTACTCGGCCTATCTGGACCTTAATAAATTTACCCTTCCAAATATTAAAGAAGGCTCTATTATTGAAGTGTCCTATCGGACACTAGAGCAGGATTTATTTAATTTCAAAACATGGGAATTTCAAGATGATATTCCCAAAATACAAAGCCAATATATCGCTATTATTCCTGCTTCTTTCGCCTACAATGTAGTTCTACGTGGTCCGTACAAGCTTACCGATCAAAAAGCCGAAGCATTGAAAGAATATATTTTCCTGGATGGACTGCGAATCGATTGTTCAAAATTGACCTATACAATGAAGAACATTCAGGCATTTGTTGAAGAGGACTACATGACTTCGCCAACCAATTTCAAATCTGCTATCTATTATGAGCTTGAATCGATCTTTTATCCGAGTACTGGTAGTAAGAAGACATTTAGCAAAACCTGGAAAGACGTAGATACAGACCTCATGAATGAAAAGGCTTTTGGAGGTCAATTAAAAAAAACAGACGTATTCAAAGCCAATTTAGCAACAATTGTATCCCCTACTGACAGCAAATTAGAAAAAGCAAAGAAGATCTATAACTATATCAACAAACAAATAAAATGGAATAACTATTTAGGCAAATATGCAGAATCTGGCATTGAAAAAGCATTGGAAAAACGAACTGGCAATATTGGCGACATCAATTTAGCGCTAGTAACTGCGCTATTAGCGGCAGATCTGGAGGCCTACCCTATTATTCTTTCAACGCGACGAAACGGAACGCCCAATGCCTTATTTCCCGTATTATCTGATTTCGACTATGTCATCGCTTGCGTAGATGTAGATGGCGTGAAATATAAACTAGATGCCTCCAATCCATACTTACCTTTTGGAGAGCTGCCTTTACAATGTCTAAATGAACGGGGAAGAATTATCTACTCCAAAAAGAGCTCAGACTGGTTTCCGCTTATGGTAGAAGAGTCTTCCGATGTAAACTACGTATTGGAGGGAGTTTTAGATGAACAAGCTAAAATTAAGGGAAAACTGACCATAAGTAGCAGGGGTAACAAAGCCTTTTTAAAGCGCCAACATATCGCCAAATTCAATTCTTTGGAGGAATACTGGGAAAAACTGGACGAAGAAATGCCCAATGTAACTTTAACAAAATCAAGTATCCAAAACCTAGAAGAAATTGATCAGCTATTAATAGAGGAATTTGATGTCATTGTAGATGTCTCCAAACAGATGGAACAAGACATATTATTATTGGCGCCCAATATTATTGACAGGATTTCCTACAATCCATTTAAAGCACAGGAAAGAACTTATCCGGTTGATATGGGTTTTAAATCCAAAACATTATACTCAGTCAAATTGACAATCCCCGATCGCTATGAAATTGCTGAGAAGCCTCAGAATGCATCGTTAGCACTCTCGGAGTCAACTGCAAAATATAGATATGTAACGCAGGTCAATGGCAATCAACTTGAAATACTACAGAGCCTCGCGTTTAACAAACCCATCTTTTCGGTCGATGAATATTTTTCACTCAAAGAATTGTATTCACGTATTATTCAACAACAAAAGCTAGACATAAAATTAATCGGTAAAAAATGAAAATCGTATTCATCAACTTACTATACTTCCTGCTTCCGATCCTCGCAATTGGACAAGATAACTACGACGTCGCCAATATTCCAAGTGCATTAAAGAGCAGAGCAGTAGCAACTGTACGCAATGATAAAACTGTGGTAGAAATGAAATCGCCCGAACAGGTCATCACAACCATAACGTGTGCTATCACAGTTTACAATAAAAATGGGGACCGCTATGCTTCACTTCCGGTCTATTATAATAAATCTAGCGAAATCAAGAGCCTTAAGGGCGCCATCTATAACGAAATGGGGATATTGCAAAAGAAAATTGCAACGAAAGATTTCAAAGATATTAGCGCTGTGGACAACAGTACGATGTTTGCCGATTCTCGGGTAAAATTATATGTACCTGACTATCACAGCTATCCCTATACCGTCGAATACCAATACGAAGTTAGAAGTAAACAAAACTTGATCATTCCATCTTGGACTCCTGAGGTCTCAAATAATGTATCCGTAGAGAAAAGCAGCTTTCAATTTATTGCACCAATTGGCACTGAATGCCGAATTGAAACAACGAACTATAAAGGAAGTATCAAAGAAGAGAAAAATGACAAGACTGAAAGTAAGACATGGAATACTGAACAGATCGCGGCAAAAAAGGATGAATCTTATAGCCCCAATCCTAACCTGAAAAGAATAAATGTACTCATCGTTCCCAAAAATTTTATTTATTATGGCAAGACTGGAAATTTCGGGGATTGGAAAGAATTTGGCCAATGGGTATCCAATAGCCTATTGAACAAAAAAGAAGATTTGACGGAAGCGTCTAAACAAAAATTTATAGCATTAACAAAAGACGCCAGCTCAGATAAAGACAAAGCAAGGATTCTATACAATTATTTACAAAAAAACACACGTTACATCAGTATTCAAATCGGCATTGGAGGCTTAGAACCATTTCCGGCTTCTGAGGTTGACCGCTTGGGCTACGGTGATTGTAAAGCACTGGCGAATTACATGCGAAGCATGTTGTCGGCCGTCAATATCCCGTCCTATTACTGTATTGTCGAAGCAGGCAGACGCAAAGAAAGTTTTCACAAAACCTTTGCAAATGCCCAGGACGGAAATCACGTCATTTTATGTATTCCATTCAAAAATGATACGACCTGGCTGGAATGTACGAGCCAAAACCTTCCATTTGGTTTTCTTAGCGACTTTACCGACGATAGAGATGTCGTTGCTTGTACCGAAAATGGCGGAGTTATCATGCATACGCCGAAATATATTAACTCAACCAATCTTCAACTGCGCTATGCCGACCTAAAACTTTCGGAAGACGGAAGCATTCAGGGCACCTTAAATACCAAGTTCTACGGAGCCCAATATGAGAACCATATGGACGTGCTTTTAGCCAGCAATAATGATAAGAATAAGCTTCTCACGGAATACTATAATATAGACAATATCAATTTCAATCAGGTAAACTATATTGAACACAAGGAGGAAAATCCATTTATTGAGGAGAACCTGAATATTTTTATCAAAAACTACGCTGTGAAAAATGGTAATAAACTTTTGATCCAGCCTAATTTATTCAACACACATTCCAATATTGCAGAAAGTAGAAATAGAACGGAAGATATTTTCATAGAAAGGGGTTACGCTGATATCGATAGCATTAGCATTGCCCTCCCGGAAAATATGCTCAAAAACATAACTCCTGAGAAGAAAATTATTGAGAAACCATTTGGAAAGTATGAATTTAGGTCAGAAATAAAAGACAATAAACTATTCACTTACAGAAAACTGGAACTATTTGAAGGCAGCTATCCTGCCAATACTTATGAAGACTTTTTCCAATTTCATAATGAGGTAAGCAGCTGCGACAAGGGACGCTTTAACCTCAGCTTTCTCTAGTCGGAAGAAAATATTTACCAGAATATGAAGGAGTAAAATCGATCAAATAAGGCAATTATTGTATATTAGCTCAATGACAGAATACGCAGCGATATTTGACATGGACGGTGTCATAAGCCACACCAACCCTTTCCATGCGGAAGCTTTTAGAGCTTTTTTTAAAAACCACAATGTACAACAGGCTACAGAAGAGGAATTTGAACAGCATATGTATGGTAAGCATAATAGTTACATTATGCAGCATTTCTTTCAGCGTCCGATATCCCCTGAGGAACTGCGAACGCTTGAATTTGAAAAAGAGCAGCTTTTTAGAGTGATCTATAAAGAACACGTTGCCCCTATTAAGGGCTTAATTGAGTTTCTAACGGAATTAAAAAATAACGGTTTTAAGCTTGCTGTGGCGACATCTGCTCCCCGAGAGAATATGGACTTAATTTTAGATGAATTGGACATACGTCATTTATTCTCTTCCACGCTAAGCAGCGAAGATGTAAAACTCCATAAGCCACATCCTGAGGTTTACCTAAAATCTGCAGAAAATCTACAAATTCCTGTTGACCGCTGTATCGTTTTTGAAGATTCTTTTTCAGGTATTACCGCGGCGAAAAATGCTGGAATGAAAGTTGTCGCCGTACTTTCAACCCATAAAAAAGAAGAATTACCTGCAAGTAATGATTATATAAATAATTATACAGAAATATCAGTTGCCAATATAAAGGCCATTTTAAAAACACAAGAAGTATAACCCGTTGAGGGTTGAAGACGATAAAAAAAGCGATTCCTTAAGGAATCGCTTTTTTTATCACTTTGTCTGAGCAAACTGCAATTTTCGCTCACAGCTGCTAGACTAAAATTTCTCTAAACGGTTAATCTCTTTTTAGACCGAACTTCTCTATTTTACTATACAGGTGACTACGTTGAATATCAAGATCATCGGCCGTTTTGGAGACGTTCCAATTATTTTTTTCCAATTTATATTTTATAAATTCTTTCTCCGCATGATCTTTATAATCTTGAAACGAATCAAAGGAGTCCATATCTAATCCGTAATTCGTTGCACTTTTTTCATGAGCTATACCATTCACAGGTTCGCGGGACGGGTTAGCAAAGGCAACAACATCTTTATCGGTAATTGACCTGTCGCTCAAAATAATTAAACGTTCAATCATATTGCGCAATTCCCGAATATTACCTGTCCAAGGAAGATGGCTCAATTCCCGCATTGCAGCAGTAGTAATTTCCTTTACAGGTATCCCGTATTCCATACAGATCTCTTCACAGAAGTTTGTGGACAATAAAGGAATGTCATCGACACGATCAGTTAACGCTGGCACATGGATCAATATGACAGATAAACGGTGATACAAGTCCATTCTGAAATTACCATCTTCTATCTCTTTCAATAAATCCTTATTGGTCGCAGCTACTACTCTGACATTGACGTCAATTTCTTTGTCGCCCCCCACTCGCGTGATTTTATGTTCCTGTAATGCCCTTAGCACTTTAGCTTGCGCGGATAGACTCATATCTCCGATCTCATCCAAGAACAATGTTCCACCGCTAGCTTGTTCAAACTTCCCGATACGTTGTTTAATCGCCGACGTGAAGGATCCTTTTTCATGCCCGAATAATTCTGATTCGATTAATTCAGAAGGTATTGCGGCACAGTTCACTTCGATCAATGGGCCTTGTCCACGATTTGACTTTTCATGTAACCAGCGTGCAACCAATTCCTTTCCCGAGCCATTCGCCCCGGTAATCAATACACGGGCTTCTGTTGGTGCAACTCGGTCAATTGTTTCCTTAATACGTTTGATAGCCCCCGATTCACCCAGTATATCTTTTGTTTTCGAGCTGCTAACTTTTCGTTTCAGTACTTTGGTTTCGGTGACTAGGGAACTTTTATCCAGTGCATTCCGAACGGTGATCAATAATCTGTTCAGGTCCAGCGGTTTTTCTAAAAAGTCAAATGCTCCTTTTTTCGCCGCTTCAACAGCTGTTTCAATCGTACCATGTCCTGAGATCATAATAAAAGGGATATCCGGGCTGCTTTGGTGTGCTTCCGCCAAAACTTCCATCCCATCCATCGTATTCATCTTGATATCACAAAGAACAAGATCTATTTTTTCCTTTTTTAAAATATCTAATCCATCCCGGCCATTGTCGACATCTAAAATCGTATAATCTTCATATTCCAAGATATCACGCAACGAACTTCTGATGGCGCGCTCATCATCAATGATTAAAATTGTGCTCATAAATCGAGAGTTATGCTATTTTTTCAATTACGGGAATCAATATAAGTTTTTTTTGGCAATTAGCAAAAAGAAGCAAACCTTGTAAGCCGGGTTCTGTAGACCACCGAAGTGGAATTTCTATCATTTATCTAGATTTGCCATCGCTGACAAACTCAATCAACCTACCCATTACGAATTCCAATACATTGAAAGAAGACGAGCAGCCTTCGAATTTCGCAACCTATTTGGTCTTTCAACACACGAGGTTTACCGTAATATATGTCACCATACAAGACCGTAAGCTCTTACCTTACGTTTTCACCCTTACTCCGAAAAGCGGTATATTTTCTGTGGCACTTTCTGTCTGCTATTTTCATAACAGCCTTCCCGTTAGGAAGCGTGTTGCTCTATGTTGCCCGGACTTTCCTCTCCTCTTAAAAAAGAGCAGCGATAGAACCAGTTTGCTTCTGCGCAAAAGTAGCTATTTTACTCGGATAAACCCGAATTTCTTTTCAATTTCGAAAAGACCATTCATTTAGCACCACAGGCACAAAAATCTACGCAATTACCTTGCGTAGATAAAGAGAATTTTTGTATTTTCAATCTAACAAAAAAAACATGGCACTCAATAAACTAGCTCTTATACGGTATAAAACGATTGACCATTGCCTTCGCTTGCGACATCGTAAATGGACCTTGGAAGATCTCATGGAAAAGGTTTCCGATGCACTTTATGAATTTGAAGGAATCAAAAATGGGATAAGTAAACGTACCATACAAGGTGATATTCAACTCATGCGTAGCAATAAACTTGGCTACAATGCGCCTATTGTGGTGTTGCACCGAAAATTCTACACCTTTGAAGATCCCAACTATAGCATTAGCAATTCACCGATTTCCGTCGGTGACATGCAAAAAATGAAGGAAGCAGTAGAGGTACTTAAGCATGTGAGCGGTTTCTCCAGTTTTGATGAAATGAGCGATATTGTTGCACGGCTTGAAGATAGCATCCATACAAAAAAGGACAATTCACCTTCTATTATACAAATGGAAAGCAACAATCTGCTAAAAGGCCTTTCTTTTATCAGTCCACTGCATCAAGCCATTCGTGAAAAAACGCCACTTCTGATCAGCTACCAATCGTTTAAAGCAACACAACAGCAGGATCTTGTTTTCTCGCCCTATCTCCTAAAAGAATATCGTAATCGATGGTTTCTAATTGGTCAGCATAAAAAGAGTGAAGGATTGATGACACTAGCGCTCGATCGGATCAATGCTATCGAGGAAATGGGCAAAAATTCATACAGGGAATATACAGGGGTCGATTTCGAACGTTACTTTTCGGATGCTATAGGCGTAACGAAGACACAAAAGGACCGCGGCCACCGGGTGATATTGCAAGTCAATGCAAAAAATGCACCTTATGTAGCAACAAAACCCTTACATGCGTCACAGCAGATTTTAGACAAAAAGGAGGATGGCTCAATCTTAATTCGTATCGATGTTGTACTTAACTTTGAACTGGAAAGAGAAATTTTAGGTTTTGGCGAATCCATTAAAGTACTCTCCCCAAGAAATTTACAAACGAGAATAAAACAGCGCTTGGCGGCTGCCACACAACTCTATGCTGAGGAATCCGTCGATAAAATGTCAAATTCACAACATGATTAATATTTCTATCGAATAATATTTCTAGCAATGATCTTACTTAACCCATTTTTTCAGGATAGATTGGCCCTCTCGCTACCTCTCCAAAAATGCCTAAATATCTTGAGCGATGGCATAACCACTAGCCCAAGCCCATTGGAAATTATAACCGCCAAGCCATCCCGTAATATCAACAGTCTCCCCTCCAAAATAAAGACCTTCAACTTTTTTAGACATTAAGGTCTTGGGGTGTAGTTCTTCCGTTGAAACTCCTCCACGCATGACCTCAGCTTTATCATACCCCTTATCTCCCGCAGGTTTTACCTTGAAGCGATGGATAGTATCGACAATCAATTTCGCATCAGCTTTACTAAGTGAGGCAATTTTGGTATCTAATGCTAGAAATTTTCCAAGAGCATCGACCAATTTTCTGCTGAAATAATCGTTTAGCAATTGTGAAACAAATCTTTTACCTCCGTATTGCCGCTCTTGTTTAATCAGATTATCTAAATTAAAATTAGGCAAGAGATCAATCGTAATCTCCTGTCCAGGCCGCCAATAACTTGATATTTGAAGAATTGCAGGTCCGCTTAATCCCCAGTGTGTAAAGAGAATATTCTCTTCAAAAGACATTCCGGCAACAGACACTTTCGAGAACACCGAATTTCCAGCCAGAGAACTATACCAATCCGCATCTTTTCCAGTTATCGTCAAAGGGACTAATGCAGGCGCTGTACCGACTACATTCAAACCAAATTGTTTAGCTAAGCGTACTCCAAAGTCTGAGGCCCCAAGCTTTTGCACCGGAAGCCCACCGGAAGAAACAACCACTTTATGGGCATGGTATCGGGACTCACCTTTTGCATTTTCTACCGTTACCACAAAGTCCTTATCGTTTTTTTCTACAGATTTCACCAAGGTATTCAAGGCTATATCCTGCCCTGTCTCGTATAAAATTTTAGAAAATACAGCAACGATATCTTTTGCTTTATTGGTCTCTGGAAACAACTGTCCCAGTGTTTTTTCATGTCCCACGATACCATATTGTTCAAAAAATGTAATGGTATCGTCCACGGTCCATTGTTTGAATATACCGTGCAAAAAATCTGGATTTTCAGAAATGAAATTAGCGGGACTGCTACCAATATTTGTATAATTACAGCGCCCACCTCCGGAAATCAGGATCTTCGCACCGACCTTATCGTTTCTTTCAAGGACCAAGGTCTTCTTCCCAATTAGCCCTGCTTGGGCTGCACACATCAATCCGCAGGCTCCCCCCCCAATAATGATGGCATCGTATAGTATACTCACAGCAACAATCTAATAAGCAATCAATGTATTTTCAACAGAAACAACTCTTCGTTCCAATTGACTCTGATACCCCAATTCAATAATTTTAATGACATCCCGCGCCTGTTCCGCCGATGCGATCAAGGTAGTTTTTCCCAATATGCTATCCGCAACGTTCTGATAAAAATCAGGATAAGAACCTATTTCAGAAGGAATCATTTCTTCAATATCATTCCCCTGTTCAACAATATTGAGCTTGCCGTATAGACTTGGATCTTCTTGTCCCCAGGTTGGATCTTCATCGGGAAATTTACCATCGCGCAGTAAAGCTTCCTGTGGATCGACACCATATTTTACAAAATTTCCGTTCATTCCAAAGACACGATAACGTGCTGTGGGTTCTTTTGCAAGCATAGAACCTTTCAGGGATACCCGTAAGTTATCATAGTACAATAGGCAGTCGAAATTGTCAATGGTTTTGGCATGATCCCGTTGAACAGCCAAATCTGCAAAGACAGCATGCGGCTTTCCAAATAACTGCAAAGCCTGGTCGATGAGATGTGGTCCCAGGTCATAAAATATCCCCGAACCCGGCAAATTTTCTTCTCGCCATGCATTAGGTCGCAAGTAATTACGAAAACGATCAAACCTAGATTCCAAATTTACAATCCGTCCCAGCCGCCCACTTTTGATGACTTTCTCCAGGGTCCGATAGTCTGAGTTGAACCTTAAATTATGGTAGGGTGCCAAGATCAGATTTTTCTCCTTAGACAGCGCGATAAGCTCATCGGCCTGCTCGACGCTATTCGTAAAGGGTTTTTCTACAACAACGTGTTTTTCTGATTCCAAAGCACGTTTTGCAAAAGGGTAATGCATTTCATTGGACGTTGCAACGACGACTAAATCAATGGTTGCATCATTAAAAATATCATCTGCAGACAAAGCAATTTCTGCCTGTGGATAGCGTTCCTTTAGCAAACTTTGCTGATCTGCTTTCCGAGCGGTCACCTTAACAAGATCCAGTTCAGCTATCGAACGCATCACGGGAGCGTGAAAAACCTGACCTGAAATTCCAAAACCTATAAGTCCTACGCGAATTTTCTTCATAGTATTACATTCTTTCAGGTACACGAATACCCAATAAGTTCATCCCTTTGGCAATAACCTTTGCCGCAGAAGCCGAAAGGTGCAATCTAAAGTTTTTCACATCATGATCTTCCGCTTTCAAAATGGTTTCTTCATGATAGAATTTATTATAAAACTTGGCTACCTCATAGATATAATTTGCCAATTGTGCAGGACTGAACTCTTGCGCAGAAGCTTCAATAATCTCCGGAAATGCACCCAGTTGTTGAATTAAGTCACGTTCGTAAGAGGAGATCGTCGCCGGTACAGACACAGCACTATCAAAATCGAATTCAGCCTTACTTAAAACAGATTTGATACGGGCATGTGTGTATTGGATAAACGGTCCAGTATGACCTTGAAAATCGACAGATTCATTTGGATCAAACAAGAGACGTTTTTTAGGGTCCACTTTCAACAGAAAATATTTCAGTGCGCCCATTCCAATCGTATCGTAAAGAACGGCTTTAGATTCCTCATCCAATCCTTCAGTCTTGCCAAGTTCCTCGGTACGTTCCTGAGCGGTCTTAAGCATCTCAGCCATTAAATCATCGGCGTCAACAACTGTTCCCTCCCGTGATTTCATTTTACCTGAAGGAAGATCGACCATCCCATACGATAAATGGAACAATCCGTCGGCCCAAGCTTTACCAAGTTTTTTTAAGATTAAGAACAATACCTTGAAATGGTAATCCTGTTCGTTACCGACAACATAAATAGAATCATTCATTTTGAATTCATCATATTTCAATTGTGCTGTCCCCAAATCTTGCGTAATATAGACCGAAGTACCGTCGCCACGAAGCACAAGCTTCTGATCCAATCCTTCGTCTGTTAGATCAATCCATACGGAGTTATCCTCTTTTTTAAAGAAAACGCCTTTATCTAAACCTTCCTGAATAATATCTTTACCCAGCAAGTATGTATTGGATTCATAATAGTATTTATCGAAATCGACGCCTAATTGTTTATAGGTCTTTTCAAACCCGGCGTACACCCAGCTATTCATGGTTTTCCACAGTGAGATCACCTCTTCATTACCAGCTTCCCATTGTTGCAACATCGCTTGTGCTTCCTTCATCAAAGGTGCATTTTTCTTTGCCTCATCTTCGGTCTGCCCTTCAGCCTTCAATGCCTCGATTTCCTGTTTATATGTTTTGTCAAAGACAACGTAATATTTTCCGACAAGGTGGTCCCCTTTAAGTCCAGTAGACTCGGGTGTCTCACCGTTACCAAATTTTTGCCAAGCCAACATCGACTTACAAATATGAATACCGCGATCGTTCACCAAATTTGCTTTGATCACATCATAACCATAAGCTTTTAGGATTTCCGCAACAGAATAGCCTAATAAATTATTACGGATATGCCCCAAATGCAGCGGTTTATTGGTATTTGGAGAAGAATATTCAACCATCAGTTTCTTTCCATTCGCAGGAAATACACCAAAGTCCTTCGCCGTTATGGTCTGATTCAACAACGTGATCCAATACGCATCGGAAAGAACAATATTCAAAAAGCCTTTTATCACATTGAAATCCGATATTTCAGCAATATGCTGTTGCAAATATGCACCGATTTCCTTTCCGGTTTGTTCCGGAGAAGATTTCGAAAAGCGCGTTACGGGAAAAGTTACGATTGTAATTTGTCCTTCAAACTCCTTTCGGGTAGCTTGTAAAGCAATTTGATTTTCTAAAATATCTGCATTGTAAAGCTCTTTTACTGCCTGTACAGTGACTTCAACAAGTCGCTTTTGAATAGAATTTGCCATTTAATGATTTTGTAATTTTTACAACTTCCTGATAGTGAATTGGAAATAAATAACATTCCTTATTTAGGTATTCACCATTAAAGTATATCTTTGCAAAAATAATAAAAAATGCAGAGCTATCAGGAATTTCTTGACTTAAGTGTTGGTTTTCCGCAAGACGGATTCGAAATCATCGACGACGAATTGTATTTCCACGATTTGAATTTAATGGAAATGATAGAAACGTACGGTACGCCGTTACGTTTTACCTATTTGCCTATCGTCAGCAAAAAAATTCAGCAAGCGAAAATCCTCTTTCAGACCGCAATTCTGAAACACAACTATCGCGGATCTTACAAATATTGTTATTGTACCAAATCATCCCATTTCAAGCACATCGTAGAGGAAGCTTTGAAAAATGATATCCACCTGGAAACTTCATCTGCATTTGATATGCCGATGATCGATTCATTGGAAAGACAGGGCACAGTAACGAAAGACATTACAGTGATCTGTAATGGATTCAAAACCTACCAGTACAAACAATATATTGTCGATATGATCCACGACGGATATAAAAACATTATACCGGTACTGGATAACAAAGAGGAGTTTAACCTTTATGATGATGAAATCGAATTGGATGAGCCTTGTGCTTTAGGTATCCGCGTTGCCTCCGAAGAGCAACCTGATTCTCAATTCTATACATCTCGCCTAGGGATTCGCCAAGAAGACGTCGTTGAATTCTATAACAACAAAATCGCCGACAATCCAAATTTTAAAGTAAAGTTACTTCACTTTTTCATTAATTCAGGTATCTCAGACACCCCGTATTACTGGAACGAATTAGAGAAATACGTTACTTTATATTGTAAATTCAAGAAAGTAAATCCGGATTTAGATACCCTAGATATCGGTGGTGGAATGCCATTTAAGGATTCACTGGTACACGACTTTGATTACGAGTATATGGTCAATGAGATTGTCAATCGTATCAAACAAATCTGTGCGCACCATGAGGTAATGGAACCAGATATTATTACTGAATTTGGCAAATATACTGTTGCTGAAGCATCAGGTATTCTCTATAAAGTTTTGGGACGCAAGCAACAAAACGATCGCGAACGTTGGTTTATGATTGACGGTTCATTCATTACAAATCTACCGGATGTATGGGCATTGAACCAAAAATATATTCTATTGCCGATCAATAACTGGGATTCAGAATATGAACGCGTCAATTTAGGTGGAATCACATGCGATGGACAGGATTACTACAATCAGGAGGCGCACATGAACTCGGTATTTATGCCGAAGACCCGTAAGGTGCAGTACTTGGGCTTCTTTCATACAGGAGCATATCAAGATGTATTAAGCGGATATGGTGGAATCCACCACTGCTTACTTCCTTCACCCAAACATGTGCTTGTACGCCGCAATAGAGATGAAACATTCAACTACGAGGTGTTTGGTGAGGAGCAAAACTCCAAACAAGTCATGAAATTATTAGGCTATCAATAAGATATTCTACAGGAGCAAGTCCCCTTTTTAACTGCGGATAAAATATCCTTGTAGAAAAAGAATGGTTTTAAGCCCATATAAAAAGGTCTCGTTCTTACGATCGAGACCTTTTTATTTTCAGTCGATCCTATAACTGACTAGCTGGATTAAATCAAATTCGAACACCAAAGTCATAGACACAACCCGATATCCGTCGCTGGAAACAACGAAGGTAGGCCTTGAATTAAATTTAAAAATAACACGGACTTTATCCGTACCTAATAGGGACTTCATAGGGACCTCATTCGGATGAATACGTATAAAACACCTGTTAATTCCGATTAAGCTTATGCGGAAATTCGCATAATTTAGTATGCTAACCGCCGATCTTTCCCGACTTGCTGTACAAAGAAATGCTAAGTTTTACGGAAGTAAACCCTTATCCGATCTTCCAATTTATTACATCAAAACAAAAGCCCCTTAAAAGGGGCTTTTGTTTTATTTACGCACTACTACTACTGTTAATTTAGTGCAGAATAGCAATAGGATAGTCGGTAATTTTTATTTTGCGACCCAAGCTTTAAAGAAATTAAGCACTTTTTCTTCATCATAGCCCTTCCCTTTTTCCAGGCTGCCACTCTCCTGTACATGCAATGTTTTTCCATTTCTATCCAAAACAATAAAAAATGGATAACCTAGTTTATTCCCTTCAGGAGCATACTTTTGAAACACAGCCTCATTTTTATTCTCTTTTGAATAATTGAGGTGATAATAGAGGAAATGACTCTTTAACAACTTGTCGACACTTGCCGTTTTATGGATATAATCATTAAACCTTAAACACCAGACACACCAATTCCCACCAGCCTGGATGATGATATTTTTCTTTTCTTTCTTTGCCTGAACCAATAGTTGATCAATATCACTCTGTGCATTAGCGTCTGGATTGTAAGGCTTTGAAACATCCTGAGCTGTAGCAAGCTGCTGTGAGAACGCTTTGGACTGTACGAGTACCGTCCCAAAAAACACGATAGCTCCACACAGTAATAATCTTATATTTCTCATCATAAATAAATTAAATAGTGATCTAAAATTACAAAATCATTTTCCCAAACCAAAACATAAGCAGCATATTATGGTTAAACATTATATAGCTATTGACCATGAAAAAAAACACCCAAGATCACAACAGACCTTATTTCAGCAGGGTTTATAAAAACGCGATTAAGTCGTACACACATCAGCTTAAGCGATCAGAATGTAGTCATTATTAAAGACAACTCCATTGTGGAGAAGTAAAAAAACAACCTGTTGATACGCCATATCCTGTCACTGGTAAAAACTAGGAAGGCTTCCTTTTGCTAAAATAAAAACAAAACAAAACAAAAACAAACACCTTACCTTAACATAAATATTATTTAATTTCCTTTAAAATTCAATAAATATAGCATAACTTAGTATAAAGGAAGTAGTAAAACAAGTACAGAAGATTCACTACAAAAATCCAAAACGAAACAAAATGAAACACCAAGAATTCAAAAGGTCAAAACTGATAGAAAAAATAAGAGATACGAGCGCATGGGATGTTATCGTCATAGGTGGCGGTGCCAGCGGATTGGGTGTTGCATTAGATGCCTTAAGCCGAGGGTTCAAAACAATTTTGTTGGAGCAGGTTGATTTTGCAAAAGGAACTTCGAGCAAAGCAACGAAGCTTGTTCACGGTGGTGTACGTTACTTGGCTCAGGGCGACATCTCCCTGGTTAAAGAAGCGCTTCACGAAAGAGGTCTACTTCAAAAAAACGCTCCCCATCTTGTCAAAAATCAGTCCTTTATCATCCCCAATTACAGTTGGTTCGATGGCCCATTCTATACCATAGGAATGAAAATATATGACCTGCTTGCAGGTAAATTAAGTTTGGGAAAATCCATTCATATCAACAAAGAAGAAACCCTTAACCGCATAAGCACCGTTAGACCTAAAGGGCTATATGGCGGCGTGGTTTATCAAGACGGACAATTTGACGACTCAAGACTTGCGCTCAACGTTGCGCAAACCTGTATACAAATGGGCGGCGTCGCGCTAAATTACGTCAGAGTCAACAACCTCACCAAAGACAGCGATGGACGAATAAATGGTGTCATCGCTAATGATACCGAAACGGGGGAAGTTTTCACCATACAAGGCAAGGCTATTATCAATGCTACAGGAATATTTGTCGATGACATCCTAAAAATGGACCGACCGGAAGCAAAACAAATGGTACGCCCCAGCCAAGGGGTTCACCTGGTATTTGACAAATCGTTTCTTCCTGGCGACGACGCCATTATGATTCCAAAAACGGATGATGGACGGGTCCTTTTCCTGGTACCCTGGCACAATCGAGTCATTGCGGGAACAACGGACACCCCTATAGACGAGCATAGCCTTGAGCCGGTAGCTTTGGAGCAGGAGATCGATTTTATTCTGAAAACTGCGGGACGCTACCTGACAAAACAACCAACAAGAGCGGATGCATTGGCCGTATTTGCCGGCCTCCGTCCGCTGGCTGCTCCTACAGGCAACTCCAACAAGACCAAAGAGATCTCACGAAGCCACAAGGTTATCGTCAGCGACTCCAAATTACTTACTTTAACGGGTGGAAAGTGGACAACATTCCGTCGAATGGGCCAAGATACCATCGACAAAGCGATAAAAATTGGTTGTTTGCCACAAAAAGAAAGCCGGTCTGCCAGTCAAAAGATTTATAGCGCCATTCCGACATCAGACAGAAGCAATCATATGTATATTTATGGCGCCGATCAAGAAGCGATCAACGCGTTGACGCAAGAAAATCCGGAATGGAACGAAAAATTAATCCCACATCTTGAATTCAAAAAGGCTGAAGTTGTTTGGGCGGCACGCAATGAACTTGCCAGAACTGTGGAAGATGTCCTATCCCGTCGGGTACGGATGCTATTTCTTGATGCGAAAGCTGCAATTGAAGCTGCTCCTGAAGTCGCAAAAATACTCGCACAGGAGCTGGAAAGAGATCAAGATTGGCAAAATGATCAAATAGCGCATTTTCAAAAAGTTGCAAAAAATTATATCTTAAAGTAATACAAAAAATAACCAGCAATACTCAATTACTCAATTATGGAACAACAATACATCTTGGCAATGGATCAAGGCACCACCAGCTCCAGGGCTATAATTTTTGATAAGGACAGAAATATAGTCTCCATTGCCCAGAAGGAATTTACACAAATATTCCCACAACCGGGATGGGTCGAACATGATCCACATGAAATCTGGTCAACGCAGGCAGGTGTCACAGCAGAAGCAACCACAAAGGCAGGATTAAACGGCAAAAACATTGCCGCCATTGGTATTACCAATCAACGCGAAACTGTTGTCGTTTGGGAGAAAGAAACAGGAAAACCCATCTACAATGCCATTGTATGGCAAGATAAACGCACAGCAGATTATTGCGACGAGTTACGTAGCTCCGGAAAACATGAGCTAATCCAGGAGAAAACAGGTCTGATATTAGACCCCTATTTTTCTGCAACCAAAATAAAATGGATTCTGGATAACGTGGAGGGTGCACGGGAAAAAGCACAAAACGGGGAATTAATCTGTGGAACCATAGACACTTGGCTCGTCTGGAACCTCACGCGTGGCGATGCACACATCACAGATGTAACGAACGCTTCCCGCACCTTACTCTTTAACATCCATAGCATGGAATGGGATAAGGAGCTACTCGAATTATTTGACATCCCCGCTGCCATGCTGCCCGAAGTAAAAGAAAGCAGTGAAATATATGGGGAATCCCGGACAACCATTTTTGCACACAAAGTCAAGATTGCAGGAATTGCCGGCGATCAGCAGGCAGCACTTTTCGGACAGCAATGTATTGAAAAAGGGATGGTCAAAAACACCTATGGTACAGGATGTTTTATGTTAATGAACATCGGTGATAAACCAATCCGTTCAAAGAATAACCTTTTGACTACTGTCGCCTGGAAAATCAACGGAAAAACAGAATATGCCCTGGAGGGAAGTATCTTTATCGGTGGCGCACTGGTCCAATGGCTACGCGACAATCTCAACATCATCTACAAATCGGCGGACGTAGAGCAATTAGCGCTTACAGAGAAGGATAACGGCGGCGTCACATTCATCCCCACCTTTGCTGGACTGGGAGCGCCGTACTGGAATGCTCGTGCACAAGGGACGCTATTTGGCCTGACGCGTGCAACCACCAATGGGCATATAGCACGCGCCTCACTAGAGGCAATCTCCCTCCAGACACGTGATGTGCTGCAAGCAATGGAAGCGGATAGTGGCATACCGATCAAAGAGCTACGTGTAGACGGCGGCGCAACGGCAAATAACCTACTCATGCAGATTCAGGCCAATGTGCTTAACAGCAAAGTTGTACGCCCTAAAATCACAGAAACGACAGCTTTGGGGGCAGCATACCTCGCAGGACTGGCCGTGGGATTCTGGAAAAATGAGGACGAGATATCAAAGTTTTGGGCTCAGGATCGTATATTTGAACCTGAAGCAGAGCAAGAAGAGCAAACAAAAAAGATCATTAAGCTCTGGACCAAGGGTGTCAAAGCATTACAGTACTGGACCGAAAACTAACCAACAAGCATGAACCACTATTTAGCAGAATTTATCGGTACAACCCTTCTCCTTCTTTTAGGTAATGGGGTTGTGGCCAACGTTATCTTGAAAGGAACAAAGGGCGAAAATGGAGGATGGATTGTAATCACCACCGCATGGGCACTTGCAGTCTATGTCGGTGTTGTATTTGCTGGCCCATATACCGGAGCCCACCTCAATCCTGCGGTAACCATTGCCGTCGCTCTCAATCATGGTCTTCCTTGGATGGAAGTGCCCGGCTATATTCTCGCACAAATTGCCGGCGGTTTCTGTGGCGCCATGTTAACCTACATCATGCACAAAGACCATTTCGATGCAACAGCAGACCCAACCACCAAACTTGGTGTTTTCGCGACGATACCCAACATTCGTAATACATCAACAAATCTGGCAAGTGAAATTATTGGAACCTTTGTTTTGATTTTTGTTATTTTCTTCATAACAGGACAAGATGTGACCATCGACGGAAAAACAGCTCCTATTGGCATGGGCTCTCTTGGTGCTATACCCGTTGCATTTCTAGTATGGGCGATCGGCCTCTCGCTGGGTGGAACTACGGGATATGCCATCAATCCTGCCCGGGATTTGGGGCCGCGTTTATTTCATGCCCTTTGGCCAATCAAAGAAAAAGGAAGCTCCGACTGGTCTTATGCCTGGATTCCAATCCTAGGACCTATCTTGGGCGCTATTTTAGCCTTTGCACTTTATGCTTGTATAAAACCGGCCTAATCAAGGTCGCTGTACCTACAAAAAAAGGGGGATTCAATAATTGAATCCCCCTTTTTTTGTTATCCACGCTTGGGTTTTCTATGACCGTATTCACGATCCCGATCAAACGTATTCATGTGACGTTCCTTTTTCACAGGATACACGTCATCAATTACAATCAGTATACCTTTTTCTTCTACCGTACCAAACTCGTCATTACGCGCAGTGCCAAATGATTTCATCGTAGGCGATAGGTTCATATAGGTATTTATCAACGGTGGAATATTCTCGCCCAATGCTCTCACATGACTATTTAACACCTTATATCCTTCTTTATAATCCAGTCCATCAAAAACTCCTACAAAACGGTCGTAATCATTTTTAATTTCCAATTCCGGAAGAGGAAGCACCAATTTATCATGATCAGGAAAATAGTAATCCATAAAATAAAGCAACATATCCCGTGCATCTTTATTGTAATGTGGATACATGGTCACTTTACCAAAGAGGTATTTAATTTCAGGGTTAAGCATCACCAAAGCCCCTAAACCGTCCCAAAGATTGTCCAATGAAAAAATTCCTTTTCTATTGTCGATGGCCGGTTGGTATTTAGGTTGTACAAACGATCTTCCCAATTCTATGGTGTAAGGTAGATATTCGTTCGTGAACAATTCGGAAAACTGAAAATAATGTGCTGTCGATAAATTGGGTATACCATTTACTTCACCAGCCTCAGCACATTTGATTACCCTATAACCAGCAACCACTTCTTCATCTTCGGGATTCCATGCGATCAACTGATCGTAACAATCTTCGCATGTATCATTTTCATCGATATCAATTGAAAGTCCTGTACCTCCCCCTGCTCCACGAAAAGTCAACTCTCGCAAACGCCCAATTTCACGCATGACATTTGGCGAATTATGATAGTTGATTAAATATATCTCGTTATTTCCATTGTTGGTATATCGTAAGAAGACTTCTTTATTCAATTCGGTCTTCAATAATTCTCTATCAACTGGAGGTATAATTTCTTGCATAAATTCTATTTTTCTTGAGCCAATCCATAAACCCTTCTTTTCACTTCCTCAGCCCAAGTTTTTTCGTTTTTTGATTGATCAAACGCTGTATAAGGGATTCTTTCTCCTACTATAATGTTGACGGTATGTCCGCGTTGGGCAAACATTTCATCAGGTAAATATAACATTTCAATGTTTACCTTGAGACCCAATTTCTGTCTAAGCCTTGCAAAATTATAAAAAAACTTAGAGTTTTTACCGTCAATCAACACCGGAATGACATCTTTTTTATATTTTTTTGATTTGCTAATAAAACTTTTTTTCCATTCCAGGTCTTCTATGCGGCCATCGTTTTGTTTTCTGGAAACCAAACCTGCAGGAAATACCAGTAGCGCATCGTCCGCTCCATAGGCCTCCTCAATCGCAGAGATCGCCTGTTTCCCTTGCCCCCCTAACTTATTGACACCGACAAACAAAGGCCTCAAATTACCTATATTTAAAAGAATATCATTAACCAAGAACTTCACATCGCGTCTATACTTACCTATAGCGTGTATAAATGCAATACCATCCAATCCGCCCAAAGGGTGATTGGACGCAAAAATAACCGGATCCGATACGGGAATATTTTCTGCCCCATACAAATTGACCTTGACATCCAGATCGTTGATCAATGCATCAACAAAATCCAAGCCTTGAAGATCTGCAAAGCGCGTCATAATATCATTTATCTCGTCTTCATGAATTGTCCTTTTTAAATAATTAAGCAAAAAAGACGGAATCCATTTAGCAAGCCCCGCATTTTTTTTGTGAATAACTTCACGTATATCAATAAACTTTTTACTCTCGCCTGTGATCATCAATCTTACTGTTCCAATTAAAAATACTTCTCCTCCATTTAGGCCCCCGTTTTATGCCTATTCCAATTCGTTGACAAAAATAATAACAGAATGGTAATAAAAGTACAATTTTAAACTTTAAAATTGTACTTATTTGCAATTATGTAATCTTTCGCTGTTGTTCGTATTTTAGGTATTACAAGCAATCAACGAATTAAGCATAAATCTGATCTGTAAAATTTCTTTTCACCTACTTTTTTTATTAAGTTTGAGTATGCTAATAAGTCAATTTCTTTCAAATGCTGATTTCAGTATTCAAAATGCTGATTCAATACAACAAGCGCTAGAGAAGCTGCAAGATATGCTTTGTAAAGAATTAGTCGTTTTAAATGGTGACGACTTTATTGGCCTGGTTAATGAAACCATCTTATTGGATGCGGAAGATGAAGATGCTCCCCTTTCATCCATAAAAATAAATACAGCCCCCATACAGCTGAAGTTTAATCAACACCCCTACGATGCCTTGGTGATGATAACTGTATATAATAGTACAATCATTCCTGTTTTAGATCAAGACAACAAATATATTGGTGTGTCAACGCAATTAGATATATTAAAGGCAATAAGTTCAATTCAATCGCAAAATGAATCTGGAGCTATTATTGTGTTGGCAATTGGCCTACATGATTTTTCACTTTCACAGATTGCGCACCTTGTTGAAAGTGACAATTGCAGAATACTCAATTGTGCGACCAAAATAAATTTGGAAAGTGACAATATTGAAGTTACCCTTAAAGTCGACAAGTCAAACATTAATGCATTACTGAATTCATTCCTAAGACACAATTATTTAGTTCTTGAAACCCATAATACCATAGCTGCATTTGACGACACTGCCGACCGTTATCAGCAGCTTATGAATTATATTAACATTTGATTAGGATTAGTTTTTTCTCATCTTTGCCCCATAAATTGAAAACAATATGAGAATCGCAATATATGGAAGAGAGTTTCAGCCCTCTGTTATACCACATGTGAAACACCTATTTGAATATCTTGTCGATAAAAATATTGAGATCTGGGTCTATGATCCATTTCATGAATTTCTGCTATCACAATTTGAATGTACCTTTAACTTCTCAACATACAATACCTATCAAGAAATCAAAGACGATATTGACATTATGTTGAGTCTGGGCGGAGATGGAACCATGTTATCTGCTGTTTCCCTGATTAAAGATTCCGGAATTCCAATTGCGGGGATAAACTTTGGACGCCTTGGTTTTTTAGCTTCCATCAATAAAAATGATTTTGAGGACGCCATCGACGATATACTGAACCAACGTTTTACGATACAGAAGCGCGTGTTGCTCTCTGTTGAATCTGAACAGGTTAATTTGTTTCAAGGCAATCACTATGCGCTCAATGATATTACCGTATTTCGTTATGACAGCTCGGCCATGATTACCGTTAATGCGCGTATCAATGGCGAACTACTGAATTCATACTGGGCAGATGGACTAATTATCGCTACACCTACCGGATCCACAGCTTATTCATTGAGTTGCGGCGGCCCTATTATTATGCCGGAAAGTGGCAATTTTGTCATTACCCCCATTTCTCCGCACAACCTCAATGTGAGACCCATTGTCATCTCAAATCAGTTTACCCTTGAATTGGAAATAGAGAGTCGAAGCAATCAATACATCCTTAGCTGTGATTCCAAAAACGAATCCATTGATACATCAGTAAAATTAACCATTAAACAGGCTCCATTTACTATTAATCTCATTAGGCTCCCGCATGAAAGCTTTTTCAGCACGCTGCGGGAAAAATTACTTTGGGGCATCGATGTCAGAAACTATTAGGCTATTAATAGCTTCGTACAGCCTCGCTTTGCATGACGGAGAAGAGATAATCTGCTAGATGAAGATGTTTCAAACAATCTTTCTACATATTGTACTTCTGAATTTCCAATTAAAAATCGATATTTGGAAGAAATATAGGAAGACTGAATAAGAATATCCATAATAGAAATCCAGGTGCAATAATTAATCAATGAAAAGTACGTTAAACAAACAATAATCATTGATAGCAATACAGGAAACCAAAAATAGGTTTTAAAACGCCAAAATAGCATTTATGGCTAAGGTGTTAATTTTATTGAAAACAGCAAAAATGAGTTTTTTAGATCAGATAGATACTATTAAATTGCCACAGCATATCGCCATCATCATGGATGGCAATGGCCGTTGGGCAAAACAGAAGGGGAAACTTCGTGTATTTGGGCATCAAAATGGTGTAAAAGCAGTACGAGAAGCATTAGAAGGATGTGTAAAAGCCAATATTAAATTTCTGACACTTTATGCATTTTCTGCAGAAAACTGGAATCGACCTAAACTTGAGGTGATGGCACTGATGGAACTATTGGTTACTTCCCTTAAAAAAGAAATCAAAACTTTTCAGGAGAATGGCGTCCGCTTGAATGTTATTGGTGATATCACCAAATTACCGTCAAATGCACAAAGAAAGCTGCAGGAGACCATTGAAGCAACGAAAGAAAATACACACTGTACATTGACATTAGCTTTGAGCTACAGTTCCCGACAAGAAATTGTGGACGCCGCTCGAAATCTAGCCCAACAAGTAAAAGACGGAAAACTCCATGCAGACGAAATTAACGATGAATTATTCGCTGCAAACCTCTATACACAAAACTTACCCGATCCTGACCTTCTGATACGTACCAGCGGAGAATTGAGAATAAGCAATTTCCTACTTTGGCAAATTGCCTATTCAGAATTATGCTTCCTAGATAAGATGTGGCCTGAGTTTACGAAAGAAGATTTATTTAAATCCATCGTCGATTATCAGCAACGCGAAAGAAGGTTTGGAAAAACAAGTGAACAGTTATAAAGATTTTATTAAATTTGACCACTGATTTGAAAAAAAGCAAGCTGGTTAAATTTTCTTAATTAACAAAAATTAACAAACGATTGGTGTACTTTAGCGCCAATAATTATAGATAAATGAAGCGTATACTACCCGTAATACTATTTTTTGGCCTCTCATCAATGCAGCTTGTCTACGGACAAGACAATGGTGCGTTTAATTTAAATGACCCAGAAAAAATCAGCTATCTCAATCCTAAAAACTATGTAATTAGTGCTATTGATATAACTGGGACACAATTTTTAGATAAAAATGTATTAATTACGATCTCTAAATTGTCAGTAGGTCAATATTTGGAAGTTCCAAGTGAGGCGACCGCAAAAGTAGTGAAGGATATGATGGCTCAAGGCCTCTTTGATGATGTCGAATTATGGGCCGATAAAATTGAAGGTGAAAATATATTTTTGACCATCCGTGTAGTAGAACGTCCTCGTTTAACGCGTATTGATATCAACGGTCTAAGTAAAAGCCAGACCGAAGAAGTTCGCAAACGTTTAAATAGCAACACTGGTAAGATTGTCAACGAAAACTTGATGAACACCACACGTGCTACAATCCAACGCTTCTTAAAAGAAAAAGCTTTTTTATATCCAGAGATCACCCTAAAAACAGTTAAAGACTCGGCACAGGCTAATAATGAAATACTTATTGCAGATGTGGATAAAAAACATAAGGTAAGAGTCAAAAAAATGACTTTTACAGGGAATGAACATTTTTCTCAGCAAGAGTTGAGAAAAATGGCCAAGCCAATCAAGCAAAAAATGTGGTACCGTATTTTCGGTCCTGGAAAATTCAAGGAAGAAAAATACAAAGAAGGTAAAGAAAACCTAATCAAGAAAATGGCCGCCAAAGGCTATCGTGATGCGACGATCTTGAAAGATACGGTTATTCGCGAGGGTGAAAAAAATGTGTTGGTTAATTTTGACATCTATGAAGGTCCTAAATATTATGTAGGTAATATTGTTTGGACAGGTAATGCGAAGTATTCTGACACCTTACTGAATAAAATTTTAGGTATCAAACGTGGTGATGTTTTTTCGGAAGAAAAATTAACAGCAAAATTGATGGGTCCTACAAAGAATAGTGATGACATCTCTTCAATCTATATGAACGATGGTTATCTTACGTTCTCAGTAGACCCCGAACAAACGCGTATTTACAACGATACCATCGATTTGAATTTACGTGTATATGAAGGTGCTCAATATACCATCAATAACGTTATTGTTAAAGGTAATGATGTAACCAACGACCGTGTTGTATTACGTTCTATTTATACAAAACCTGGTCAAAAATTCTCAAAAGAACAAATTATGCGCAGTGTGCGTGAGATTGCGCAATTGGGAAATTTTGATGAGCAAAAGACAAACCCGGTACCGACAAATCTAAATTATGCGGATGGTACAGTGGACATTGTTTATAATGTTACTGAAAAACCTTCGGATCAGGTCGAACTTTCGGGTGGTTATGGTGCCGGTCAGATCATCGGTACCTTAGGTTTAACATTTAACAACTTCTCTACCAGCAATTTCTTTGACAAAAGTTCCTGGAAACCGCTACCTCGTGGAGATGGACAGAAGTTGAGTGTCCGTGGTCAAACTTCGGGTAAACGTTATCAATCGTATAGTTTCTCTTTCTCCGAGCCTTGGTTAGGTGGTAAAAAACCTATTTATTTTGGTTTGAGCGCCTATACTTCGAGTTCATCATATGGTGGATTTAACTACTATACTGGCGAGCAAATTGTTAAGGATTCGGAGTTGAACCGTATTTGGATGACTGGTATTACCGCAACATTAGGTAAACGCTTACAATGGCCAGACAACTGGTTCCAGGCAAACACCTCCTTGTCATTCCAACGTTATAAGCTTCAGAACTATGGAAATTACTTCCTATTTGATAATGGTACAGCCTATAACATCAACTTGACGCAAGAGTTTAGCCGTAATTCGATCGATGCTCCTATCTATCCTACTTCGGGTTCAAACATCAAATTCTCGGTGCAATTGACGCCTCCATATTCATTGTTCAACAACATTGATTATAAAAATGGTTCGGCTCAGGAACGCTACCGTTGGACAGAGTACCACAAATGGAAATTTGACTCGCAGTGGTACGCAAAAATCGTTGGTAAACTTGTTTTCAAAGCACAAGCTCAATTTGGTTTCTTGGGTAAATACTCCAGCAAAACTGAAATATCAACTTTCGAGCGTTTCAAAGTCGGTGGGGACGGTATGCAAGGGTTTGATTACCTACAAGGATCTGAAATTGTTGCATTACGTGGTTATGCAAATGGTGTAATCATTCCTGAAGGAACACAAAATGTGAATGTGGCACGAAATTCAGGTAGTCCAATCTATACGAAATATCAAATGGAATTACGTCACCCGGTGATGTTAAATGATCAGGCAACAGTGTACGTATTGGCTTTCGCTGAAGCGGCCAATACCTGGAACAAGTTCACCGAATACAATCCATTTAAAGTACGTCGTTCTGCAGGTGTTGGTGCCCGCATCTTCTTACCGATCTTCGGTATGCTAGGAATAGATTACGGCCATGCATTCGACCCTATCCCGGGTTTACCGAGCAGTACATGGAAACAAAACTTTACATTTAGTATTATGCAAAATATGGGTGGATTCTAATCTTTGTTGATCCAATCCTATCGAAATAAAATAAAAAGCTATCGCAAGAAATTGTAGATAGCTTTTTTGTTTTAAGATTATTTTCCAGTAAATCATGTATTTTTCTTTCATTTCCACCCGATCGGATTAAATGCCAAATCACCCTATATATCTTATAAATTTTCTTATATTGAGTGCGGTTATGATCACCGAAAAAAGAAGCCATAAACAGCACTCAGGCAACTAGCATTGGAGCATTCTTCAACAAGTTAAATAGTGTTAAACCCGAGAAATATCTGTTAGATTGCTTCTTTTTTCTTATTTTTGAGCCGTAAATTTACGTAGAGCGGTTTTCTCGAATTAAACTTTTGGGATTATCCGAAGTCATAAGGTAAATTAGTGTTAAATAATAAAAGTATAGTCTATAAAAACTTACAGGAAATATGAAAAAAATATTGTTAGTTATAGCTTTTGTAGTCGTGAGTGCTACAGCAACATTTGCCCAACAACTTGCATATGCTGATTCAGAATATATCCTAAAACATATTCCTGAATATACGACTGCACAGAAACAGTTAGATGACCTTTCTAAGCAATGGCAGGAAGAAGTGGATCAGAAATATGCTGAGATTGAAAAACTATATCAGGCTTATCAAAAGGACCAGGTCTTATTAAATGAAGATATGCGTCGTCGCCGTGAGGATGAAATCGTGACAAGAGAAAAAGAAGTAAAAGACTATCAAAAGCAAAAGTTTGGATTTGAAGGTGACCTTTTTAAAAGACGGACTCAATTGATGAAACCTATTCAAGACCGTGTAGCAAAAGCTATCCAAGATGTTGCTTCGGCGCAGGGAATTGATTTTATTATGGACAAGGGCAATGAGTCTACTTTTCTCTATGCCAATCCAAAATTGAATAAAAGTAATGATGTCATTACAAAATTAGGATATAAACCCAATCCGAGTCTTGCAAACTAAGCGGGAGTTTATTATCATTGTGAACACAAATAACAATAGTAGTAATTAATTAGAAAACTAAAAGATTGCCATAAAGATGGCTCATTAGATTAAAATGAAAAGCATGAAAAATTTATTAAAGGGTGCGGTTGCTTTAGTGGCAGTATTTTTCTCAACTCAATTCGCAAATGCGCAGCAAAAAATTGGTCATATCAATTTTGCTGAAATTATTCAGTCTACATCTGAATTTAAAGCAGCTGAAGGGCAGTTGAAAACATTGAGCGATGGTAAAACCAAAGAAATTCAAGATATGGTTACCATCTATCAAACAAAACAAAAAGATGCAAACGATAAATTGCGTAACAGAAGTGAAGCAAATAAAGAAACTGTTGACCCAGAAATCAACAAAATAGGTCAAGAATTACAAGATATTCAGGCTCGTATTCAGACAGCACAACAAGCTGCTCAAGAAGAATTAAACAAAAAAGAAGAAGAATTAATTGCACCTATCCACAGAAAAGTTGGTGAAGCTGTAAATGCTGTTTCTAAAGAAAAAGGCATGGCTTATGTATTTGATATTTCTAGTACAAATATTCCTTATTTCCAAGGTGGAGAAGACTTAACTGCTGCAGTGAAAACAAAATTAGGTATTTCAGCTACAGCTACTCCTGCTGCTCCAGCAAGAAAATAAGCTAGTATACAAGGCAATAAAAAAGGGATTATCGATAGCGATAATCCCTTTTTTATTGCCTATCTATTTCCCAATGGCAAGTAAATCGCAATCAGCGTACAGCGCCGACAGCACCAAATACGCTCCGGTTCTACAGCCAAAAGAATAAGGTAAACTCAAAAGCTTATCGAATCAGTCAAATTATAGTGTAAATAAAAATCTGCTGCTTGATTTTCTTGCATTTACCAGCTAAATTGTAGATATTGGTTCGGAAAACAAACATATCTACCCTAATGAAAACTTCATGGTCCCAAATTTGTTCATTAACTGACGAATATAAGGTACCGAGGAACGCTTCGTCGTTAAAATGATTTTATTCGCATGAAAAAGAAAGTAATTGAGGATAATCCTAAAAAAGAAAGAAAGGTAACTTCCGGTCCTATTCGCGACAAGGAACGCACCAAGGCGCGAATGATCGCTGCTGTCGGAAAGGTAATTCAGAAAAAAGGATACCATGCATTGAATGGGCCTAATATTGCTTTGGAATGTGGACTGAACAAAGCATTAATATGGAATTATTTTGGCGGTCTCGACCAACTGGTGGAAGCTTACCTAACACAAAAAGATTTCTGGCAAATCGGAGACAAGGGTGTACTGGAACAAATGATCACAAACCCGGGCTCCATCAGCATTTCCTTGATAGAAGAATTGCTTCAATCTCAATTTAACACCTTTTTGAAGGATAAAACGAAGCAAAAAGTTATTCACTGGGGCTTAGGCGAAAAGACAAAAGCGCTTAAAAATATAGCCGACAGAAGAGAATTGCTCGGCGAAGAACTATTTAAGCATGTCGATTCAAAATTCGAGAACTCCGAAAACGACCTTAGAGCGACATTGGCGATTTTAGTCAGTTCAATTTATTATTTGAGCCTTCAGGCAAAATCTACAGGTAGTACCTTTTGCGGTATTGATGTAAATACAGAAGCAGGAAAAGAACGGATTCAGAAAACGATGCGTAAAATATTAGAACAGACATTTTCTGATGTTGAGCTGTAGTCTACTCAGATACAACTAGAGAAAACGTCCAAGAAGAAATAATTCCTTCTTGGACGTTTTTCATTACAGCCTAAATTCACCATTAAAAATTTCCAATAATTTATCGTGTTAGGTCCTCATTTTTGATTTATTTTTACTATGTTAGCATAACAAAATAATATAGTATATTTGTTTATAACCAAGATACAAGCATATGATAGGTCAACTAATATTTGCGGTTTGTTTCGCTGTAGCATTGTCCCTTTTTAGTAAAAATGCACAACAGATTTATCGGAATATCAAGCTAGGCAGACCGGCAGATCGTTCGGACAGATCCGCGGAGCGTTGGAAAATGATGCTCCTCGTCGCCTTTGGACAAAAGAAAATGTTTAAGCGAATTTTCCCCGCAGTCCTACATCTATTTGTATACCTTGGATTTGTCATCATCAATATTGAGATGTTGGAGATTGTCATAGACGGGCTTTTTGGTACACATCGTATCTTTTCATTTCTAGGGAGTTTTTATAATTTCCTGATTGGGGCATTTGAATGGCTCGCGCTGGGTGTACTGGTATCCTGTGTCATCTTTTTAATTCGGAGAAATATCGCTAAAGTAGCTCGCTTAAATAGCGCGGAATTGAAACATTGGCCCAAGACGGATGCAAATATTATTTTAATCACAGAGATTCTTTTAATGTCGGCTTTCCTGCTGATGAACGCTTCTGATCTTAAATTGCAACTCTATGGCTTTGCACATTTTAAATCGGTTGGTTCCTTTCCAGTAAGCCACTATCTTCTTCCATACCTTCCAACTTCGACGGAGGCCTTATTTTTAATAGAGCGGTCTTGTTGGTGGTTTCATATCCTAGGTGTACTTGCCTTCTTGAACTACCTCCCCTATTCCAAGCACCTTCATATTATTTTGGCTTTTCCGAACACCTATTTTTCTAATCTGAACGCAAAAGGCAAACTATCCAATATGCCAGCTGTGACCAACGAGGTTAAGGCAATGCTTGATCCGAGTTTCACCCCGCCTCTAGCAGATGCAAATGCACGTTTTGGAGCCAAAGATGTCCAGGATTTAACCTGGAAGAGCCTATTGGATGCATATACCTGTACTGAATGTGGACGTTGTACATCTTCTTGCCCCGCAAATATAACGGGAAAGCTGCTGTCCCCACGAAAAATCATGATGGATACACGGGATCGACTCACTGAAGTGGGTACGAATATCAAAACAAATGGAAGCTTTCAGGATGACGGAAAATCTCTCATTGACACGTACATCAGTCGAGAAGAGTTATGGGCCTGTACAAGCTGTAATGCATGTGTAGAACAATGCCCGGTCAATATTAATCCACTGGATATTATTATTGAGCTACGCCGCTTTGCTGTTATGGAAGAATCACAAGCTCCTGCAAGTATTAACAATATGTTTGGAAATATTGAGAACAATGGTGCCCCATGGAAATATGCACAATTGGACCGCGCCAATTGGACTCAACAACAATAGTTTTATGATGGAAAATGAATTAAAAGTTCCCACAGTTGCAGAACTGTTGGCCAAAGGAGAAACTCCTGATATACTATTTTGGGTAGGTTGTGCAGGGAGTTTTGACGAACGTGCACAGAAAATTACGCGCGATATCTGCAGAATATTACAACATGTCGGTTTAAAATATGCCATCTTAGGTACAGAAGAAAGTTGTACGGGTGATCCTGCCAAAAGAAGTGGAAACGAATTTCTATTTCAAATGCAGGCCATGATGAACATCGAAGTACTCAATGGCTATGAAATCAAAAAAATAGTAACGGCTTGCCCACACTGTTTCAATACCTTGAAAAATGAGTATCCATCCCTAGGTGGCAACTATGAGGTCATTCATCATACACAATTGATCCAAAACCTGATCGATGAAGGAAAATTAAAACCAGCGGACAACAACATATTCAAAGGAAAGAAAATAACGTATCATGATCCTTGTTATCTTGGTCGTGCAAATGAGGTCTATGAGGCACCGAGAAAAGTATTGGAAAGCTTGGATGCCCAGTTGATCGAACTGAAACGTTGTAAGAGCAATGGACTTTGCTGCGGTGCTGGGGGCGGACAAATGTTCAAAGAACCAGAGCCTGGAGCAAAAGACATTAACATCGAACGTATCGAAGAAGTCATCGATGCACAGCCTCAAGTTGTGGCTGCAGCATGTCCTTTCTGTATGACGATGTTAAAAGATGGCGTAAAAATAAAAGAAAAAGAATCAGAGATTGAGGTGTTGGACATTGCAGAAATCACTGCCCGAGCAAATCAATTGTAAATTACATGAATTACGAAATAAAAAGAGGCCCGATCGGATGATCGGGCCTTTTGTGTAGGGAGAAGAATATCTCCTGTCCACGCTTAAATTAGGGGAATCCCAAAGCCGGTTAAAATATAAGGGATTCCCCCGAATCGAAGACCAGCGCTGTATTTATGCTGATCAAACAACTCTAACATCTAGCCATAACAAAGGTATCACCTCTAATTCGATTGATTGTTGTTCATTTCTTCGAAAATGTTGTTCAAAAATTTAAATTTTAAAAAATGACACTTATTTTCCCCCATTCAACTGAATAACCAACTTAAAAGTATCTTTCTCGTCGCGTTAGATAGCACGTGCTTTATCTCATATATGATCATTCGATAGCTTATTACAATAGATTTATAATTCTATCTGCCTTTTCTTTACCATTAAGCCTATAAGTTGTAAGAGCAATGGACTTTGCTGTGGTGCTGGAGGCGGACAAATGTTCAAAGAACCAGAGTCTGGAGCAAAAGACATTAACATCGAACGTATCGAGGAACATCGATGCACAGCCTCAAGTTGTCGTTGCAGCATGTCCTTTCTCTGTATGACGATGTTAAAAGATGGCGTAAAAATAAAAGAAAAAGAATCAGAGATTGAGGTGTTGGACATTGCGGAAATAACTGCCCGAGCAAATCAATTGTAAATTACATGAATTACGAAATAAAAGAGGCCCGATCATACGATCGGGCCTTTTGTGTAGGGAGAAGAATATCTCCTGTCCACGCTTAAATTAGGGGAATCCCAAAGCCGGTTAAAATATAAGGGATTCCCCCGAATCGAAGATCAGCGCTGTATTTATGCTGATCAAACAACTCTAACATCTAGCCATAACAAAGGTACCACCTCTAATTCGATTGATTGTTGTTCATTTCTTCGAAAATGTTGTTCAAAAATTAATCATTGAAAAAAAATGACACTTATTTCCAGCCATTCAACTAAGTAACAAACCTAAAAGCATCTTTCTCGTCGCGTTAGATAGCACGTGCTTTATCTCATAAGTGGTCATTCGATAGCTCATTACAATAGATTTATAATTCTGTCCGCCTTTTCTTTACCATTAAGCCTATAAATTGTAAGAGCAATGGACTTTGCTGTGGTGCTGGGGGCGGACAAATATTCAAAGAACCAGAGCCCGGAGCAAAAGACATTAACATCGAACGTATCGAAGAAGTCATCGATGCACAGCCTCAAGTTGTGGCTGCAGCATGTCCTTTCTGTATGACGATGTTAAAAGATGGCGTAAAAATAAAAGAAAAAGAATCAGAGATTGAGGTGTTGGACATTGCGGAAATAACTGCCCGAGCAAATCAATTGTAAATTACATGAATTACGAAATAAAAGAGGCCCGATCATACGATCGGGCCTTTTGTGTAGGGAGAAGAATATCTCCTGTCCACGCTTAAATTAGGGGAATCCCAAAGCCGGTTAAAATATAAGGGATTCACCCCGAATCGAAGATCAGCGCTGTATTTATGCTGATCAAACAACTCTAACATCTAGCCATAACAAAGGTATCACCTCTAGTTCGATTGATTGTTGTTCATTTCTTCTAAAATGTTGTTCAAAAATTAACCATTGAAAAAAAATGATACTTAGGCCCTTTTCCCAGTGGACGCATATCAACACCATTACGCTGCGCGCTGATATAGCCTCCACGGGAATAGATATCTGGAGATATACCATTATGCCGTTTCTCCCGAAATGTACCACTGCTGTTTCGGGTAGCACTTTCATTGAGGTTGAGTACCACTTGGTCCCTAAAAATCTTGCTGTTCACCACTTGAATATGCTGTGGTATATTTAACAATGAGGCTTCTAGCCGCAATGCTTCCGACAGTTGTTTCGGATTATATCTTTTGTAATACTTCGAACTAATTTCGACTTCGTCAATTCTGAACGATTTCATGGTATCCTGAGATACTGTTTGAGCAATAAGCCCAAACGGAGAAACGATAAAAATACAGGTTAAAAAAACCCGAGATTGTAACATATGGAGGAATAAGAAATTCTGTTACAAATCTCTAAATCGAAATTAAAAAGCGATAAGAATGCTATTAGTCATAAATTAAGAACGGGATTAAGATGACATAAGAATTTATTGAAGTCCTAAATTTCATCCTTCTCAATCCATTTTGGAACAAGTGGTGCTTCATACTGTTGCATCTTCTCGATCAGCTCTTCAATCGTATCAGCGACCAATAACATTGCTCTATTTTCCTGCTTAAGAAGCCCTTCTTCGACCATGTGATCAATAAATTGAATTAGATGATTATAAAATCCATTGATGCTTAATAAACCAACTGGCTTTTTATGTAAACCCAATTGAGCCCATGTAATCATTTCAAAAAGTTCTTCCAATGTACCAAAACCGCCCGGAAGTGCAATAACCCCTTCGGCGTAATCGCTCATAATTCGTTTACGATCATGCATGGTATCTACAGTAATCAGTTTTGTTACACCCCTATGCTCTCTTTCTTTCGAATTCAAAAAATCGGGAATCACACCTATTACTTCACCTCCGTGCGCAAGAGCTCCATTCGCAACAGCGCCCATTAGGCCGACCCTTCCACCACCATAAACCAAACGGATACCATATTCAGCCAAAACCTTTCCCACATAGGAGGCTTGATCTTCATACACGGCCGAATTCCCTAAACTGGATGCACAAAAAATAACAATACTATTAACTTTCTTCATATACAAGTATAGTTAAAAATAAACGGATCAGCTCTTTTTTCTTACGATCTTATCAGCAGGCCTGGATCCCCCCCCCCTAAATATAAAACAAACAAAACACTAATTATCAGATAAATACAACTTTAAACTATCCATTCTTTTTCTCTCGCATATATAAATGTAAAAAAAACACTTAAAATAAATAACACATTTAATATCTTTGATTTACCGGTCTTTTTTATACATAACGGCTAACCAGACAAGCTCATCAGATCTTGTTAATAACAAATTATAATTTCAGTCCATATGATCTTCAAAAACAAATTTTTGCACAGTGCTCTCTTAAGCTTATTTAGTCTGGCGCTATCTGCTCAAACAACTCCTCAATTAAATTATTTCGATTTAAGAGATGTAAGGTTGTTACCTGGTGTTTTTAAACATGCTGAAGACCTGGACATCACTTATTTATTGGAAATGGACCCGGACCGATTGTTGGCTCCATTTTTACGCGAAGCCAATTTACCGCTTAAAAAAGACTCTTATACCAATTGGGAAAATACAGGATTAGATGGCCATATCGGAGGTCATTATCTATCTGCGCTTGCTCATATGTATGCCGCTACAGGAGATCTTCGCATCAAGGAACGCCTGGATTATATGCTGGCCAACTTGAAACGTTGTCAGGAAGCAAATGCAAACGGATACATTGGCGGGGTACCTGGGGGTAAAATTACTTGGACAGAGATTCAACAGGGCCGGATCAACGCCGGCAGCTTTAACTTGAATGGAAAATGGGTACCGCTATATAATATACACAAAACCTATGCTGGCCTGCGAGATGCCTACTTGTTGACAGGCAATGAATCTGCAAAAGACATGCTTATTCAGATGACTGATTGGGCGCTTAAGTTGGTTGGTCAACTTTCCGAAGCTCAAATACAGGAGATGTTACGAAGTGAACACGGTGGACTGAACGAAACATTTGCTGATGTCGCTGCAATTACCCAAAATCAGACTTATCTCGAGCTGGCTCGTAAATTCAGTCATCAATCCATACTTGAGCCCTTATTAACGCATAAAGATCATTTAACAGGATTGCACGCAAATACGCAGATTCCAAAAGTTCTCGGTTTTAAACGTATCGCCGACCTTTCCCACAACGAAAAATGGGCTGAGGCTGTTCGGTACTTTTGGGACAATGTCGTTGAACAGCGCTCGATTGCTATTGGTGGAAATAGTGTGAGTGAGCATTTTAACCCTACGGACGATTTTTCAAAGATGTTATATAGCATTGAGGGACCTGAAACCTGCAATACGTACAATATGTTACGGCTCACAAAAATGCTCTACCAAACTGATCCGCAAGGAAAATACCTCGATTTTTATGAACGTGCTCTTTACAACCACATCTTATCGACACAACATCCCGAACATGGTGGATTAGTTTATTTCACACAAATCCGTCCGGGGCATTATCGCGTTTATTCACAAACACAGACAAGTATGTGGTGCTGCGTTGGATCAGGGATGGAAAACCACGCCAAATATGGTGAAATGATCTATGCACAACGCAACAATGACTTGTTCGTCAATTTGTTTATTCCTTCACGCTTGGACTGGAAAGAGAAAAACACCGAAGTCATTCAAGAAACGAACTTTCCGAAAGAAGCCAATACAAGCATCCGAATCAACCCCAAAAAACCGACTTCATTCAGCTTGTTTATTCGTAAACCCAACTGGCTGACAGCAGCTCCGCATGTATTGATCAATGGAAAGCCTTACCACAATTTCAGTTCAACGAATGATCATATCCAAATCAAACGTACATGGCGAAAGGGAGATATCGTCAGTCTTGAATTGCCTATGGGGATACATACTGAGCAGTTGCCTGATAAAAGCAATTATTATAGTATTTTATATGGACCTCTTGTTTTGGGTGCCCGTACTGGAAAGGAAGATCTTTTGGGACTTCAGGCCGATGACAGCCGAATGGGGCACATTGCATCGGGAAAACAAATCCCTTTACGTGATCTCCCAATTCTTAAAGCTGAGCCGAACAATATTCCGGCACTTGTAAAACCAATAGCATCAAAGCCCTTACACTTTACGCTCTCAGATCTTTATTTGGGAAAAAAAGATATTCAAATGGAACTAGAACCCTTTTTCGGTATTCATGATTCCCGTTATATGATCTATTGGCCTCAAGCAACAGAAAAGGAACTACAGGCGTTACAGGAGAAAATGAACAGTGATGAAATAGAAAGCTTGGCGCTAGCTGCCAAAACAGTCGATAAGGTCGTCGCTGGAGAGCAACAACCGGAATCAGATCACTTTTTTCGCGAGCAAAATAGCAATGCTGGGGCATTCGGCGATACACGTTGGCGCGATACAAAAGACTGGTTTAGTTATGTGATGAAAATAACGCCCGAGACCCAACTGATAGCAATCAAATTGCTGGCAGACAACTCATCAAGGGTAACGGAGGTTATGGTCGATGGTAAAACCATCAGCACACTGGAAGACAAGGATGAGAAGTCAACCATTAAAACAATACGTATACAGCTTCCCAATGAAGGTATAGGGAAAACCAAAATAGAACTAAAAATTAAGGCCGGGGCAGGATCTACGAGTCACAAGATCCTAGAAATCCGGACTCTTCGTCCTGACTAATTGAAACTTTGAGAAAGTTTCAATTAGTCAGGAGTGATTCACTTAGTCTTGATTAACTGAGTTAATCAAGAACAATTCAGTTAGTCAGAAGAGCGCTGTTGTTTTATTTTCCGATTAAAACAACAGCGCCATCCGGTTGTAATGTCAATTTGATGGTCTTTGTTTTGGAAAGTCGAATTTGTTTCTGTTTTGATTCCCGGGCGATGTTATCGTCGATTAGCTGTACCGCATCCGTACTCAACATGGGCAAATTCACCGATACTGTCTTTTCTTTGCCTTCGGCATTTATACCCGCTATATACCATTTATCACTCTTTCTCCGGGCAAGTATGACATATTTACCTGGATAACCATCAATAAAAATTGTTTCATCCCAAGTTGTAGGTACCTGTTTCATAAAATCAATCACATGGGTTGGCATTTCCTGTAAATTATTGGGTGTCAATCCAAAATTTTGCACTGGATTCTGAAATAAAATCGCGGTTGCCAATTGAAATGTTTCTGTCGTTTTGCGAATAGTACCACCGTTATTCTCACGGTTATGACGTTTGTTCAGCAAAACCGGACCAAAATCCATTGCCGCCACGGCATTGCGAATAAATGGATGTAAAGTCGCATTAAAGGCCTCCGTATCATTTGCATGTTGTGTGAAAATCAAGTTTTCGGAGGCCAATACAGCTTCGCTACCCACGAAATTCGGATACATACGCTCCCAACCCCGCGGTAAAGTACATCCATGAAATATAACTGTTAATCCATAATCATTTGCATCCGAAAGAATATCTTCGTAAAGCTTAAGTGTTTCCTGTTTATCACCTCCAAAAAAATCAACTTTGATTCCTTTAATGCCCACACGCTGCATCCATTGCATCTCGGCTTTACGTGCGATCGAAGTATTCATTTTATTTTTTGGTGTTTGCGGTGCGTCGTTCCAGAATCCGTTCGAATTATACCACAGGCAAATACCTACGCCACGCTCCTTTCCATAAGCCACCAATTGTTCAATTTTTTCATGGCCGATCTTAGTATCCCACCAATTGTCGATCAATACAAATTCATAACCCATTGAAGCTGACAGATCAATAAACTTCTTTTGGTCTTCAAAATTAATACTACCATCCTGCCATTCCAGCCAACTCCACGTTGCCCGTCCGAATTCGTATTTCTTCGACGCCGGATATTGCGGCTCAACAACATCGAAAGGAATGGTCGTCTCCACAATGGGTTTTAGATTGCTCCCGATAGTCAGTGTACGCCAAGGTGTATAACCGGGTAATGAAATCGTGGGAGCTGCACGTCCAATGCCATTGTTCTCCCCCTCTTCCGGGAAAGCAATACTATAAAGACCGTCCTTGGTGCCTTCGCTTAACTTGGATGCACAATAAGCACTTGATACACCCGTTTCCGAAATAAGTACCCATCCACGATCCCCAACATGAAAGAGTGCAGGAAAAGTATATCCAATACCATACTTCGAAGGTACCCCTAAGGCCTGATCTGCCTGATACTCCTCTTCATAACTTGGTTTTGTTTTCATCCAGCCTATCATCGGGGAAGCTTGGGCTGTTAAAAATGTTGTTGTAATAAGTGGAAATTTAAAGCCACTCTCCTCCTTTATTAGTGCGAAGTTGGCCGGCTCGCCTACCTGTGGCACATAATATCGGAAGGCAATATTGTTGTTGCTAACACGGAAAGTAACCTCGATCTGCTGCTTTGAAGTATTCTCCAACACATAACGCAATTCATTCGCTTTATACTGTACCTGACTGCGTTTGATTTTTGGCTCGTTATAATTGGTCAAAATTTCACCTCTTTTTTCTGCTATTGGACGCAAATTATCGCTTAAATTTATCGTCTTGCTTTGAAGCCCAAGCGGTGAAGCTTCCAACATTGTCTTTCCTTCCAGTTCAACCTGATAAAATAGATGACCGTTTTTCAGATCCAATTTAACGGTCAAAGTTCCGTCCGGACTCGATACCGATGTCTGCTGTGCTGCGGCAATTGTCCCCAACAAAGATAGCATACATACCAAAGCATAACGTTTTACTGGTAAACGTTTAAAATAGCGCGTATAATTGTGATTTAACATAGATTAACTCAAATAGTCGGTTAGTTATTCTGTTAAAGATAAGGTTTTATTTTAATAAATGTACAAAAAACACTTATTGCAGAATACGTATTTTATCAGGTTGCAATCGACTGCGTCAAATAGGAATCGTCGTCTAATCTGGGAAGGCGCAAACGCAGCTTTTCTTGTCCTATGAGAAGATATACCAAACAAAAATCCCTTATAATTGTAAAGAAATAGTGACATTTATTTTACGATCTTAAAACGTATTAAACTATGAATCTAATTATGAACATGATAGCACTTGCCAGCATAGCAACTGCTACCTTGGCTCCATCATCTGCCAAATCAGGGTCATTGCTCGAGCAAAAGGACCAAAACATTACGCTGATAGAAAAAAAACAGGCTTTAAAACACGATTATGTTGGAACCGACTCGCTATTGCAATATTTTAACCAAACAACTGCGGAGCTTGAAAAGCAGGTTGCGGGTTTAAGCGAAGCGCAGCTCCAATTTAAGCCAGCGCCCGACAAATGGTCGATCAGTCAATGCCTTGAGCATATTATTCGTTCAGAACGAATGATATTTGACATGGCAAAAAAGAGCCTGGATCAAGATCCACAACCTGAAAGGAGAAAAGAGATCAAGATGACCGACGACAATCTAAAAAATGCACTCACAGACAGAAGTCACAAATATCAGGCACCCAAGGAACTCCAACCAGAGGGAATTTATAAAAATGTGAACACCGCTTTGACTGATTTCAATGCCGCCCGCCAACCCGTGCTTGATTACATCAAAAAAGCTGATGCGGAAGATCTCAGAAATCATGTCAGCGATTCCCCAACTGGTCCAATTGATGGTTATCAAGCCCTGATGTTTATTGCTGCGCATTCTGCACGTCATACCAAACAGATCGCTGAAATAAAAGCCGATCCCAATTTTCCAAAACAGTAGAAAGATGAAGAAATTAACTTATCAAATTAAGATCCATGCGCCTGTGCCGCGGGTTTTTAAAACAATGCTTGACAAAGAAACCTATAAACAATGGACCAGTGCATTCAATCCAAGTTCAGATTTCGAAGGCATCTGGGACAAGGGGCAAAAAATTCATTTTACCGGCGTCGATGAAAATGGTGAAAAAGGCGGAATGGTAGCAGAAATCGCCGAATACATTCCAAATTCATATGTGTCTATTCGGCATCTTGGTATCCTAGACAATGGCCAAGAAATTTTATCCGGACCAGCTGTCGAAGATTGGGCTGGAGCATTAGAAAATTATTCTTTTTCGGACATCGAAGGACAAACATTATTGAAAGTAGATGTTGATACAAACGACGAATACATCGATTACTTTAATGAGGCTTGGCCAAATGCTTTGCAACGGCTAAAGGATATTAGCGAAAAGGAATAGGTGAAATACCCTGCATATTGAAGAGCTTTGCGAAATCAATGCGCAAGTCAGAAGCTTGTTGACAAAAGTAAAAACGGCACCTAGATCTGGATGCCGTTTTTTTATCTTGCCTAAGCCTTTTTTCGTTCGTTTACTTTTGTTTTTTGACCCGAATGTCAAATATATTGTAATACCGTAGCGTGCTATAGTCCTTCAGGCTCATAAAGTCATAGGTAAGTGGATAATTAAAGATATTTTCAGTCTGACTCACATAAAGGAGCATATCGCGGAGTGCTATTCCAATAGCCTTGGCTCCTTTCGGATACTGAATAAAACTGTTCTTGCCGCCGCCCCGATAGTAGATCAGCAGATTGCTGCAATCGAGGACTTTGGTATCTACATCATCCAGTGTTTTGCTTTCCAGTATTTTGTCTATTGCCGTATTGAGGCCTGCCCGTGTTGAATCAGTTTCACCCATCAGAATCATATGGGTACCATAAGTCACCGAAGCAAGCACATAGGGAGAGTAACCTGCTTGGGTCAATACAGCTACCTCCGATTCCGGATAAGCATCAAAATACTCTGTGTGGTCAATATAAATTGTAAGCTTATTGACTTTGCCTATACGAAGCGTGCTGTTTTGCTTACTGATCGTCGTTGAGTCGGCATGTTTTACAAGGGATAATGCCTTTTTTACATCCTTCGAATTACCGAGAAATCCCTGTATTTCGGCGTAATCTCCAAAACTGCTCGAAGTAAAGTTCATACTACTTGCCTGTTTCGACTTTTCAAACTTATTGGCATAAGCAAGACCATTTTTATAGCTGGGCTCAAAGAATCCCATATCTACGAGAAGTCATTGTAAGACAAGAAATGGAATTTTACTTTTTTCGCTTTTACTTCCAGGCTTTCTAGCCGTGGGCCTTCAAGGGTGTCTTTGAGACTCCAAAGTCCGCCCAGGAAAACCTTTTCATCAATATTATCATCAGAGAAAAGCTCGCTCATCTGAAATTGTACTTTCCGAATTTCGTACTTATCAGGCGGAACAGTGGGCTCATTCTTAGTGGTATCTGAAGGTGCCACCTCTGGGGGCTCTACGTTTGGCTCGATGGGATCTTTTGTGCAACTTAGCCATATCAGTGCGCTAAGAAGAAGTAAAAAATTTCTAGTGTGCATATTGAAGTTCTTCAGTTCCAAATTCGGTTATCATTAAAAAAGGTTAGCTACACTTTTTTATCTGATAAATTAAATATAATAATCTAAGATAATGTTTTTTTACATCAGTCCAACACGTACCATCCCGTTATAGCATATTTTTACAATTCAAATCAAAACGCTTCAACCTCGTTAAACGAAAAACAAGGTAATAACTTACGCGATAAGACTACCAGTAGTTGATCACAAATCATCAAAGCATACCCTTCCTAGCGTATTATAAGCGAAAAAGCGGGTTAAAAACTGAATTTTCTGCACACCAAAAAGACTTAACAGTCTAACCATTTAGGGCGAAAAAAAAGCGGGGTTTTCACCCCGCTTAAATTAATCGTTTGTAACAGCGCGAAAACGCCGAAACCTATCTGCCGGTTGAAACCAACAGGGATCGACTGCATTAAACACCCCAAAATGCCCTACATGCTTTAAAGAAAGATCCACAACCGCCATTTGTATAGGTGTCTGAAGTATGTGTACCGACCAGTTGCGCCGTGTCATAATCATAAAAACTCAACACAAAAATACAGTGTGTCAATTTTCCTTCGCTTTCTTTGACCTCTTCGGTGACTTTCACGAGTGTATTCGTGTTAGGAAGACGGTAAGTCGTTGTCTTAGCATTGACATTTTCTTTCGGTGCCTTTTCCGTTGTCTTTGCAGAAGCGGCTGTAGATAGCAGTGCAACAGCCATCAAACTCATCATTAATTTTTTCATTGTTTCTATCTTTTTATTAAACCATAACATGCTTTTGAAGCAAGTCTTTATTTTATGGAAGTAAAAATAAAAACACCCTTAATTAATTTTACAGTTATTTATTACCTGTTGCAGTTCGTTCAATATTCGGGGGTTTTAGTCTATTATTCGCAATACAGCTAGGCTTATGGTATAGGTGAATGAAACTATTTAAATCTATGAGCTCTAAAATAGGTTCGTGCTAAACAATGAGTCAGCATACCATGGAGCAAGCATACAATCAAAAAGGTCGGGCTGGGGCATTATTGCTCATAAGACTAATCAGAGTAAAGTTCAAGGAATGATCAGCGAGGAATCTAGTACCGCCAAGGTATCCTGTCCTGACTACATCAACTATACTTCAACAATACTGGAACTATACTGGAAGTGGTAATCCAGCATCTATATATACCGTTATTTTACGTTTGTTCTTGACCTATTTTCTTAGGCAGCGGCTGCGTAAACCGTCCTATAGCTGTGCTATATTTATGAAATTTTTCCAGACGAGTTTAAGTTCTCAAAAATAGAAAAGTTAATGAACGTCTACATTGCTTGTTCTCGTATTTCCCATCAAAAAATCGAACTGTGCTCAATTGACGGATCAGTTTCAAAACCTGTGGACTACGCAAATAATTTGGTCAATCTGAACAGGAAGAAATTGATGTCACCTACACCTCTAAACTGACTTCTGAAAGCTTTTATCTTTGCATTGAAAGATTCTGCTGAAGCATTTGTACTCTTGTTGTCGAAGTAGTTCAATATTTTTTTGTGATGGATATTTATGGTTCTGGAGACGGTGTTGAATGACTTGAAGCCGGCCTGTTCCACTTTATCCGCCCATTTTGCCAACCTTGTAAAGGCGTAGATCTTATCTATGGTGGTGTTGAATATCCAAGAGAGTTCTTGGGATAGCCTGTACGCCTTTTCAATATCGGGATATCGCTCAAAGAGTACAGCAGCCCTTTCTCTTTGCTCGTAAGTCCATTTATGTTCACTTTTATAAAGCAGGTATCGGCTTCTTGCAAGTAACTGTTTGATGGTTTCACTGTTGGATAGGACTTCCGGAAAATAGGTTTCCTTATTCTTTCGTGCTTGGTCAATTGCTTGATTTTCATCGTCAATGGCCTGCCAGCGGTGCTTTATCCTTATTTCCTGAAGCGCTTCGTTAGCAAGTTGCTGAACATGGAAACGGTCTATTACCTGAACAGCATTGGGAAAGCATCTTTTGGCTATCAATCCCATATTACCGGCTAAATCAAGCGTTATCTCTTGAACTTTATTTCGTAATCTCTGTGGGATCTTTTGAAGGATCGGGATAATGTTCTCTGATTTTGTCCCGTTCAGTATGGCTACAATGGTCCCTTTTTTGCCCCGTGCTTCTTTATTGGTGACAACGGTATAGAGCTCGCCATGGGATAGGCAGGTCTCGTCAATAGAAAGATGGCCGCTGACATTCTGTGGGAAGGTCAATCCATCTCGCGCATTTTCGCGATGCTCCCAATCCTGGAAACCGCTCAGTTTATTGCGGTAGTATCTCCTTAGTTTACTGGCTGATATCCCATAGAATGAACTGATGGTCTGAATGCTATGAGCCTGGTTGTCCGCTGATACCTTTTAAAAAAGCTGCGAAATCCTGTGTGATGCGCGTCCCTTTGGCTACTAGTTCCCAATTTCTGTAGACTACTTTATCGGTATCCTGGTTGAGCCACCTGCGGCGCTTGACATGAAGATAGACCTGCATGCCACGGATAGGAAAATCTTGAAGGGTAACGGGTTCGAAAAACCCCTTGGAAATCAACTTCTGGCCTTGATATTCTTCAGGTGTATTATTGAGTTCCTCCAGAAAGATATCCAGTCTTTTTTCTTCTTTGGAATAGTGGGTCATCTCAAAATAATCGGAAACTCCTTCGGGAATAATTAAGGGCATTAACGCGTTAAAAGATTCGTGCATCTGTATAAATATCAAAGCACAAATATCTAATTATTTTTTATCCCCTCCACAACTTTTGTACATGATCCCAATTGACCTCCAATGATCTGATTCACAATATTTTTTTGCATAAAAAAAGGAGACTACTATTGACTAGTGTCTCCTTAAGTGCCCAGGAGCAGATTCGAACTGCCACGCCCATGCGAGCGCCACCCCCTCAAGATGGTGCGTCTACCAATTTCGCCACCTGGGCTCATATTCACCTTTGGTATCACAAAAATAAAGATTTTTCGCTCTTTTACAAGTCGAAAATCGCTTTTTACAGCATTATTTTACTAAATTCCTATTGATCAAGGTTCTAATTACACCGTCGACAAGTCCAACCCGTGGAACAATGATTTGTTTTAGGCGGCCGTGCTTCATAATCGTCAGGAAAATCTCACTTGCTGGTATAATTACATCCGCACGATCTTCGTTCAAACCCAATAAAATAATACGCTCTTTCAAAGAAAAGGAAGATAAATGCTCATATACCGCTTTCAATTTGGCATAAGATAATGGTTTATCCAATTTTTCATTGGAAAGACGCGCAAGCTTATTAATATTTCCGCCAGTACCGATCCCAACCACTTGCTTATACATGTGCGTATTGCTTCGCACCCATTCTTTCAATTCATCCCAGGTTTCTGTCTTATCCTGATTGTCCAAAATACGGATCGTCCCTAAGTTGAAAGATCTAGAGTTTACCAAGACACCATTGGCGAATAACGACAATTCCGTACTACCACCACCAACATCAATGTAAAGATAAACTTTATCTTTCTCCATCTTATTATCCCAATGACTATTATAAATAATCTCAGCCTCTTTTGCCCCTTCGATAATATCGATGTTTATACCATTTTTCTTGACTTCCGCAACAATGTCGGCCCCATTTCGCGCATCACGCATGGCCGACGTCGCACAGGCCATATAATCCTCCACGTGATAAACATCCATCAACTCCCGAAAAGCCTTCATCGTTTTGATCAAACTCTCGGCTTTCCTTGGTGAAATTTCCTGATGAATAAACGCATCATCTCCCAAACGGAGTGGAACACGTAACAGTGTATTTTTCTTAAAATTATATTGATCTTTCTGTCCTATAATGTCAGCTATCAAAAGACGGACTGCATTGGAGCCTATATCTATTGCGGCGTATCTCACTTTATATACGATTTCATTAAATTACGCTAAAATAAACACAGTTATTAAAAACTGTGTTATATAAATGTTAAGTTATCATTAATTTAACAAATAACAAACGATTATTTCAGGGAATTCTTGTGTACACAACACTGATATGTCGTACAATAACTAAAATTTCCATTTTATCAAGAATACAAACTCATTTCCTGCCAAAATCATCTCGCTGGCAATCAACTGAGTCGGAATACAGATAGCACATCCTATCGAAACTCAGTACCTATCACAATTCCATGCAGAAAATCTAGTATTGTCAACAAAAAAATCATAAAAAAAGGAATATTCATCTTAATGAATACTCCTTTCCTTTTATTTATCTTATTTCTTAGTGATGGTGTTCTTCAACTTTACCGCCAGCTAACTTATAGATCTCTTCCACTTTTTTCAAAGACTCTTCTGAAAGGTGGATAACGTCTTTGTTTGTATTGTGTTCTTCATGAGACAATCTAGTATTGATCTCACCTTGTTTTTCAACTACAAGTGCTAAAAATGCTTTATCGTTGAATGCCGCTGTACTGTCCGAACCAATTGAAGCTGGAACTTGAAATGCAGGCACACCACGTTGCGCATCGCCAACATGCAATTCTTTTGCTAAATTGTCTAATTCTGGTAACACTGTTGCGTAAGCTTCTTTAATCTTTGCAGCTACATTTTTTACCTCTGCTGAGGTAGATTGTTTTGCAGCTACATCGGCAAGATTTACCAAGTAGTTTCCATTTTCGCCAACGAATTTAATCATTGCAAAGGCATCACCATCCGCTAAGGATGCATTAGAGTATTGACGCTGTCTATCTGCAGCTGTTTGACCACAAGATGCAAATAATGTACCCGCACAAGCCGCAACAATAAATAACTTATTAATCTTCATATCAATTTTGTTAACTATACAAAAGTAGATAAAATATATGTTCTCCGAAACCCTATCCGTGAAAAGAAAGAAAAATTACGCAACATTTCTTCCGGCATTCACCACGCCAAAGATTGTACGCGCTATTAACTTCGAATAATCTTCACGTTGTGCATCAGTCAGCTGATCCGAATTCAATGCACGAATCGCAAAATGCTGTATAACCAATAACGGTAATACAATTCCCTCGCGCGCTAAAATAGACTCACGATCCACCGGATAGTTCTCCATCAATTTTGAGGTTCCGCTCAATTTTAACAAATATTCTTTTGTTATCTGGTACTCGGCATACAACGTTTTCCAAAAATCACCATAAATAGGATCATCTTTCATGTATGCTGTAATATCAAAGTTTGACTTTGTCATCGACATCATACAGTTGTCGATCAATGTCTGAAAAAATCCCGATGAAACATATAATTGCTGTACGTCCTTCCAGAGGTTATTTTTTTCAGCCCATTGCAATGCTGTTCCGACACCATAAAATCCAGGAATATTTTGCTTCAGCTGGCTCCATGAAGTTACAAAACTAATAGCCCGCAAATCTTCCAGTCGCAATTCACGGCCTGAATTACGTTTTACAGGTCTACTTGAAATATTGATCGAGGATAACGCTTTCAATGGCGACATCGTCTCCAAATATGGTAAAAACAATTCATTCGTGCGTAGATCCATAAACTTATGATGACTCAACTCAGCTAGCTTATCAATGATCTCCTGTTGATGTTTGGTTAAAGTATCGCCCACACGTTGTTTTAAATCTGAAATAATGCCAGCGTGCAAAAGTTGCTCAATATTAAACCGCGCTGTATCTAAAGATCCGTACTGGCTACTGATTGTTTGTCCCTGAATCGTCAATTGAATATGATCGTTGGCAATCTCCTTACCCATAGATGCATAAAAACGTTGTGTTTTACCACCACCACGCGCTGGAGGTCCACCGCGGCCATCAAAAAACACCAAATCGACATCGTATTCGCGTGATATCGCCGTAAGTTCGATTTTTGCACGATAAATCGACCAATTCGCCATCAGATATCCACCGTCTTTGGTACTATCTGAATAACCCAACATAATCGTCTGTTTGTTTCCTCTTCGTTTCAAATGTGCCTTGTACTCCTTATTACTGTACAAGGTTTTCATCACGTCCGCTGCTCTCGTCAAGTCATCAACGGTCTCAAACAAGGGCACAAAATCGATCGTTAAAGCATCCTTCTTCCATCCAGACCATAAAAATAATTGACGCAGTCCCAAAATATCACTTGCTTGCTGGCAATTACTGATGATAAAGCGTTGTGCAGCTCGCTCAGAACCGGAACGTTGAATCTCCTTTAATAATTTTATCACGCCCGAAGTATCTTTCGTTAACGGATCCGCGTCCTCTCCCACCGTTAAGTCAAGTTCTTTGAATTTTAATGCTTTTTGCTTGTCATTTTCACTAAGCTCCAGATAATCCAATGGCATTCCAGTCTTTTCCTGGTTGTGCTGAATCAGATAATTGGTAGCCTCACGTAATATGCGGCTGTCTTGTCTGATATCCAATGTGGTAAAGAAACAACCAAAAGTCATCACTTTACGGAGTAGATCATCAACGATCTCTACAAAAAGCCCGTTGTGATATTCCTCCAAAACATTTTTGATTGCTTTTAGATTCGTGATAATATTATCGGTTTCGTCTGCTGGATGTTCGACTGGATTAAAACTGTTTTCGTAGAACAATGTTTGGAGATTTTCCATATATTCCTCTACACCTCTAAATGTGATGCGCCGTCTAACAATACGAAAATCCCTATAGTAACATCTAAACAAAATGGTACGTAGCAATGCGGCAACTTTCTTGGTGCTATCAACACTTACGTTGGGATTACCATCACGGTCACCTCCAGGCCAAAAGCCCAGTTCAATCAATTGTTTGACTTCTTCGGTATCCACGTCCAATTCATCATCAATAAAAGACTGAATTTCCGATGCTACTTTATAAAATACGTTTTCCAAAAACCAAGCTAAGCTCGCAGCCTCATCAACTGGAGTCGGTTTATTTTTATTGATGAAAGGCGTTTTACCCAGTTGCTGTAGCAATAAATGTATACTATGGATATCATTGGTCTTGATTGCATCGATCAGGTCGTTGATAATACCCAATACTGGTCCCGGATAGAATTGCGTAGGATGTGCAGTCAACACAAGACGTACAGAAAAATCCTTCAATTTTGACACAATCTTACGGCGCATATCTTCGCTACCTTCGGCGTTTTTAATTAATGCCCCTAAGACATTTTCATCATCGCCACGACCCACCATCTGAAATGACGAATCTTCGATCGCATCAAATAAAACAACCTGACGCTCTATATATTGAACAAATCGAAACAACAAATCAATCCGTTGTTCTTCCGAAGAAAAATCTTCATGCTGATCGAAGAAACTTTTTATGATCTCATCAGGAGTTAAATGCTGATCCACACCCTTTTCACATTGCTTTGCAAAAAATGGTAATAAAGTACCTGTATCTTTAACACGTTGAAATGGCAATGTTAAAAACAAACTTTTGAAAAGCTCAAAGCGTGTCAATACCTCGTCCTGAAAGACGGCTTCATTTTTACTTTGCTTCATATTTAAATCTTTGAAAGTGGTCAAGAGAGTTTAGGTGACTCTTGAAAATTTGTAATGTCTCTGAAATAACCCTATGGCTCCAAATATAACAATATTATAGCTAAACAAATAAAAAAATATAAATTAATCAAAAAAACAATTGAAATTTTATAAACATACTAACAAATTTTAGTAAATTTTCATTTTTAACACATTAATGCAATGCAGTATAGCAACGAAGACCTTGAGAACCTGATCCTGTTAAGCCCCGCTACAAAATGAACCTTTCTTGATCAGACAGAAACCGACCAGCTATATCGCTATCATCCGTACAAAAAAGAGCAAACATAGCAGAACAATTGTTTTTAATATGAAAAGCAATTTATCTAAGTTTGTACTATACATTATGAAACAGACACAAGAAATAAAAAGTTTTTTCTATAGCCAATATTTTGCGGATGGACTCCGAATTACCATCGGATGTATTGTGCCTGTCCTAATCTTTGCAACTATCGGGCAATTTACCAATGGAACCATTGTTTCCCTGGGAGCGCTCTTGGTAGGTCTCTCCGATACGCCCGGAGCACCTAGCCATAGAAGGAAAGGCATGATTGCGGGTGCGATTTTGACTACGTTAACTTTTATTTTAACCAATATAGTTAATCAAAATGTCTATCTACTGGCGATTTTTATCGGCGCAGCCTGCTTTATATTTGCCATGTTTGCAGTATTCAATAGCAGGGCCGCCAACGTAGGCCTTATGTGTATTCTGATGATGTTGATCCATGTGCAGATTCACTATCCTCTTGTTGAAGCCATCAACTATTTAGGCTTCTATACATTAGGTGGTCTATGGTATATCGCCATTAGTCTTTCCATCACCCAGGCACGCCCTTACAGGCTCGCCGAACAGGAGCTATCTGAAACAATTCGCTATGTGGCTGATTACATCCGGCTGAAAGCTAATTTTTACGATGCTAAAATTGATAATGATAAAAACTACCTCAAACTGATCGACAAACAAGTTGAAGTCAATCAGCATCAGGAAAACCTACGGGATGTATTGTTTCAAAGTAAACGATCGATAAAAGACACCACAAAGGTAGGACGTTATTTAACCCTCGTTTTCAACGATATCGTCGATCTCTTTGAGCAAAGTATGGCGGCGCACTATGATTACAATACCATCAGCGAACGCTTTGGACCTACAGGAATCTTGGAAGATTTCAAAAATGTGATTTTAAAATATACCAATGAGCTTGACAATTTAGCCTATCAGCTTAATACAAATACACAGCCAAAACCACTGTACGATTTCGACTCGGATCTCAGTCACCTTCACACTAAAATTGATCAACTGGATAAAAATCAACAATATAGTACATTTGCTTTACGCAAGGTGTTGATCAATTTGCGTGACCTGGTTCGCCGGATTAAAAATATCTATGGTTACTCGCATCTACAACCTGACGATGTCAAAAGAAAGGAAATTGATGACGCAAAACGCTTTGTTCAAAGCTCTGCAATTGATTTCAAAAAGTTCCGCGAAAATCTTACCCTAAAATCCACCATCTTTCGACATGCGTGCCGCATGGCAATTGTCATGTCGGTCACTTATTACGTGTTTGAGGTCACCAATATCACCAATAATGTATATTGGATCCTCCTGACTATCATGGTTATCCTAAAGCCTGGCTTCGGGCTCACAAAGGAGAGAAATATCCAGCGTCTCATCGGCACAACGATAGGCGGACTCATCGGAGCCCTCATCCTGTTAACCATTCATGACCCAACGGTCCTTTTCGTTCTACTGGTATTCTTTTTTCTGACGGCATATAGCTTATTCCGGGTCAATTATGTCATTGCCGTACTTTTTATGACCCCTTATGTATTAATTATGCTGAGCTTCGTCAGCGCCAATACATTGGACGTCACGAAAGAACGCATACTGGACACCTTTATCGGCGGCATGATTGCATTCTTATCCAGTTATGTTATTTTTCCAAATTGGGAAAGCATGCAAGTCAAGGAATCCATGCGAAAGCTACTGATAGCCAACTACAATTACATCTTTCAGGCATTGAAAGAAATTGCAGGCCAGGCGCCTTCCATCACCGACTACAAACTAACACGCAAGGCAGTCTATGTGGAAACAGCCAACATGGGTTCCACATTCCAACGTATGCTTACGGAACCCAAGAAACGTCAAAAATATAGTAAGGAAGTCAATAAATTCGTCATATTCAACCATATCCTAGCTTCTTTTTCGGTAACATTGATGAACCATCTCGACGAAATGGACAATAATTATATCAATAAGGACCATGTCCGGACGATTCGAAAAATATTAAGCTCCTTGGAGCAATCCATTCAGCTGCTGCATTCTGCCGATAGTGTCAATGCATTTGTTCCTTTGGCAATCGAAATTCCCAACGACCAATTTGATAATACAGATGTCAGTTCAGTTGATGGACAGCTATTGAGTGAACAGCTGGACTTTCTCAATAAAATTGCACAGGACCTGCATAAAATAGTCCAGGACCTTCACGCTAAAAGCACAGCAATGTCAGAAAATGAACTGCCTAAAGCTTTAAGCTGATTTATTCTTTAAAATTCTCGACATTTATACCATGAGCGATACGATAACACGGTACGACCTGATCATAGTTGGCGGCGGGCCAATTGGCTTAGCTTGCGCCTTAGAAGCCAAAGAAGCAAATTTAAACTACCTTATTCTCGAAAAGGGCTGTTTGGTCAACTCATTATATAATTACCCCCAAAATATGACCTTCTTCTCTTCTTCCGAAAGATTAGAAATAGGTGATATTCCATTTGTCACCACCAATTCCAAGCCAAAACGCATGGAGGCGCTGGAATATTACAGACGTATACAGCAAAAGTTCGCACTGGATACCCATCTTTTTGAAGAAGTACTGGAAATTAAGAAAGAGGACACGGAGTTTCTGGTCAGCAGTAGCAAAAGCATATACCTGAGCAAGAAAGTCATCATCGCCACGGGTTTTTATGACATACCGATGTTGCTCAATATCCCGGGCGAAGAACTTCCCAAAGTGAGGCATTACTACGACGATCCACATTATTATAGCAGCCAAAAGGTGATCGTTGTCGGCGCCAGTAATTCATCCATTGATGCCGCCCTTGAAACCTACCGAAAAGGAGCACAAGTTTCTTTGGTAATCCGCGGTAGCGAAATCAGCCGCCGGGTAAAATATTGGGTAAAACCTGATATTGAAAATCGAATTGCCGCGGGTGAAATCGATGTCTATTATAACAGCCTCTTAACAGAAGTTACTCCAACTACTGCGCATATCCAAACCCCAGATGGTATCGTCGAACTCGATAATGATTTTGTACTGGCTTTAACCGGCTATCGCCCAAATTTTGATTTTTTGAAAAAGATCGGAATTGATATTCCCCAAGAAGCACCTTGCATTCCCAGCCATAATGAAGAAACAATGGAAACAAATATTGCCGGGATTTATTTGGCAGGTGTCGTTTGCGGTGGCTTAAATACCCACCTTTGGTTTATTGAAAATTCACGAATTCATGCCAAACAGATTATCGGACATATTCGCTCAACACTTACTTGAAGACTTGAAAACGTAAGCCATTTAAGAAGATTTTCATCATTTTCTTCTGTAAACTGAGAATATGATCGAATTCTTCTTTTGTTGGGAACAACATGTTTTTCATATCCTTTAATATGCCCATACGCATACCGAATAGTGAATACAAAAGAATCCGCGCAGTTTCATTGATATCTTCCACCTGTATCTCACCGGCATCGATACCAATCTTGAGAATCTTCTCAATAATTTCTACCTCACGGAGATAAGACTCTTTGAACACCTGTTCCAGCTCGTCCGGAAGCTCTTTGACCATCTTCATGGTGTATTCAAATAAATTATAATACTGATTGATGATCTTGACACGCATATCAATGGAGTACATCATAATCTCCTCAAAGTCTCCCCCTTTTCCAATGACATCCTCAAGGTCCTCGATCATTTTGTCGATGACATATTCGAAAACCGCAGAATATAAGCTATTCTTATCCGGAAAATAATAATACAGCAATGCTTTTGAAAAATTGAGATCCTTGGCTATTTCCGACATCGTTGTCTTAGCCATTCCAAAATGTGCAAAGCGCCTTGTCGCAGCTTCTAGAATTTTGATTCTTTTTACATCTGCATTACCCATTAAACTTATATTTTTTATCGTTAAATAAACGGTTTATACTATCTTTACCGATTATCATGCTAAAGATAGCTGATTTTTTTGAATTTCTGAAAACTAAAGTCAATATGAAGTTAAACATTCAATCGAATATATCTTTAAAAGCTTTCAATACGTTTGGAATTGAAGAAAAGACAAATTTTCTAATCGAAGTGAATGACAATGAAACATTGACCGAAATTTTTAAAAATGGTATTTTTAAAGAGAACTTCTTTGTTCTTGGCGCAGGTAGCAATGTCCTTTTCACCAAAGCATTCGACGGCTATATTATTCGTATGACGAGCAAGGGCATACAGTCAAAAATTGATGGCGATGATGTCTATGTCACAGCGCAAGCGGGAGAAATCTGGAATGACTTCGTTTGGTATTGCATCGAACATAATTACGCTGGGATTGAAAACATGGCCCTAATTCCCGGCACTGTTGGGGCTTCACCTGTACAAAACATCGGCGCCTATGGTACCGAGTTAATGTATGTCTTTCACGAATGTCAGGCTTTCGATACACATACGGGCAACTTTGCCACATTCAAAAAAGAAGATTGCAATTTCTCCTACCGCGACAGCATCTTTAAAACAGCTCATAAAGGACGGTTTATCATTACCCAGGTAACCTATAAGCTTAGCCAAACAGCTCATATCAATACAACTTATGGTGCAATAGAAGCCGAACTCGCTAAAGAAAATATAACGAACCCAAGTATTGCCGATATCGCAACCATTGTCTCCAAAATCCGCGTAGAAAAGCTCCCTGACCCAAGTACAGTGGGAAATGCCGGAAGTTTCTTTAAGAACCCCGTAGTTACAGCATCGACTTTCGAGCCTCTTCAGAAAGAATACCCTACAATACCGCATTATCCAATGCCCAATAATGAAACAAAATTGGCTGCTGGATGGTTAATAGAACAATGTGGTTGGAAAGGAAAAGAATATGGACAAGCAGGTGTATGGAAAAATCAGGCACTTGTACTAATAAATAGACAAAACGCTACAGGACAGGAAATTTATAATCTATCGGAACAAATCATAAGTGATGTAGCCAACAAATTTGGCATTAAGCTGGAGCGTGAAGTTAATTTACTGTAAAGATTTAAAAAAAGTAAAAATATTTTTTTTAAATCTGAAAGCAAAAGAAAAACAGGCTTCACTTTAGTAAAATATCACTTTGAGCTAATTTTATTTACTTAAAGTTAGTCAACGCAAACGTGTGCTCCGCTTAAAATAATCTTAAAATTATATTAACAAATCTAATTTTGCCATTTTTGGCGCATTTTTTGCCTCATACTTAATGAACCGCATTTTATAAACGTACTGTTTTGTAAAAAGAACAGTTATAATTCATTAAGCTACGACAAAGAATGAATTTGACACCATGGTTATTGAGCAATCGGACTCATTAAAACTCTACGCCAGAAATTTTACCAGTGATTACGAAGATGCCAACGATCTCGTTCAGGACACTCTCCTGAAAGCTGTAACCTATTTTAAAAATTTCAAAGAAGGAACCAATTTGAAAGGATGGCTTTACACCATCATGAAAAACACGTTTATTAATAACTATAGACGTATTGTGAAAACCAACTCTTTCATTACGAAAGACGAGGATATTTCTAACGCTAACCTCCTATTATCCGCCTCCTCAAATCAGGGCGAAAGCAAATTTGTCATGGAAGACATCCATGAAGCTTTATCTAGTCTTTCCGAAGAATATTACATCCCCTTTTCACTGTACTTTGAAGGGTTTAAATACCACGAGATATCTGAACATTTAAATATCCCTATCGGAACGGTAAAAACAAGAATACATGTCGCTAGAAAATTAATGAAAAGATCACTATCGGCATATAAAGTAGCCTAGTTTTTCTATCTTCGCCTTTTTACAATTACGAATGGCAGAAGAATTATCGGAATACAGCAAAAGCCAACTGGCTTTACGTAATGGTCAGGACAAACCACAGATCTGGGTTGCCTATCGCGGATTTATCTATGATGTCGGAGAAAGTAGACTGTGGAAAAACGGAATGCATTACGAACATTGGGCCGGACAAGATCTAACTGAGGAGCTCCAAGAAGCCCCTCATTCAGCATCTGTATTTTCAAAATTTCAGATCGTTGGAAAACTGAAAGATCCATGATTATAAATTAAACTGAGATAGGGCAACAAAAGCATTCAAGCGCTTTTGTATGTCCTCTTCGGTCAGATCAACCAAGCGATCTGTACCAAATTTCTCTACACAGAATGAAGCTAGCGCAGAACCAAAAATCAACGCATTTTTCATGTTTGTAAAGTTTATACTTTTTACTTTGGCAAGATAGCCAATAAAACCTCCTGCAAAGGAATCCCCCGCGCCAGTTGGATCAAACACATCTGCTAATGGTAGAGCTGGCGCAGAAAAAATCTGATTCTCTCCAAAAAGAAGCGCACCGTGTTCACCTTTTTTGATAATTAAATATTTAGGCCCCATTGCTAAAATGGCTTTTGCAGCCTTAACCAGAGAATACTCTCCTGACAGCTGTCTCGCCTCTGAATCATTTATGGCTAACACATCAACCTTTAGAAGAACCTTTCTTAGGTCATCCATGGCAACATTCATCCAGTAGTTCATCGTATCCAGAACAACCAGCTTAGGTTTGTGCACCAAGCGCTCCAACGTTGTTAATTGTATTTGAGGTGTAAGATTACCCAGGAGAAGATACTCACAATCCTGGTAACTTTCAGGAATAATTGGATCAAAATCAGCCAATACATTTAAGTCTGTCGCCAGGGTATCACGGCTATTCATATCGTTATGATATCTGCCTGACCAAGAAAAAGTTTGCCCACCAGTAATCACCTGGACACCCGTAACATCTATACCACGGTTCCTGATAAGATCGAGATTGTCATTTCCAAAATCCTCCCCAACAACACTGACCAATTTGATTTGATCACATAGATATGATGCCGCCAGACTAGCAAATGTACCGGCACCACCCAGAATTTTGTCAGTTTTACCGAACGGTGTTTCTATTGTATCGAAAGCCACCGTACCAATAATTACTAAACTCATAGTTTTTTAATAAGCATGGTAAACAAAAAAACCGGCGTAAAGCCGGTTTCAATATTGCTCCTGAAGCTGGGCTCGAACCAGCGACCCTCTGATTAACAGTCAGATGCTCTAACCTGCTGAGCTATTCAGGAATTTATTTTTCGAGAAATTCCTTTCTCATAGAGTGTACAAAAGTAGTACATTTTAATTTTATTTGCAAATAAAATATTTGCATTGTTGCTCCTGAAGCTGGGCTCGAACCAGCGACCCTCTGATTAACAGTCAGATGCTCTAACCGGCTGAGCTATTCAGGAATGAAAAATTGAATATTTTAAAAACCCCGGTTATGTAAGTTATTAAATTGCTCCTGAAGCTGGGCTCGAACCAGCGACCCTCTGATTAACAGTCAGATGCTCTAACCTGCTGAGCTATTCAGGAGTGTTTTTCAATTTTTCCGGAGACCCTATGGCGTTTCCGTGATGCAAGTATCGGAAGATTATTAGAATACTACAAATTTTTTGAGCACATTTTTTACAACTTCCTAAATTCCAATTAGAATAATTTATTTTTATTTTTCATACTGCTCCATAAAATCCCCTTTTCAGCACTTAAACCAACATTATCCTTCTTTTACGTTCAATAGCTATTAGCTGATCAATGGGCAATATTGTAAATTCAGTACGATTATAGTAGCACACCTTTCAAAATAAGCGTCGCTACACTAAAATAAATCAGCAAACCTGTTACATCGACTAATGTCGACACAAAAGGCGCTGAAGAACTCGCAGGGTCGGCTCCAAGCCGTTTCATCACAAAAGGCAACATAGACCCCGTCAACGACCCCCAGAGGACAACACCGACCAAGGACAAAGAAATAACGAATGCAACCAACACCCAATACTCACCATAGCTATGCGCAAAAGACTGCCATGCCATAATCCTTATAAAACCCAGCGCCCCCAAAATAAGTCCCAGCAGTAAACCCGACAGAATCTCTCTTCGCATCACACGCCACCAATCCCCTAAGGTAACTTCCCCCAAGGCCATCGCCTGAATAATCAATGTTGATGCTTGCGAACCGCTGTTCCCACCACTGGAAATAATAACGGGCATCAGCGCAAATAACATAATCGCACTTGCCATTTGCTCCTCGAAGTGCTCAATAACTGTCGCGGTCAAAAGTTGCCCCAAAAAAAGCACAATGAGCCAACCAGCTCTTTTCTTGACCAAGTTCTTAATCGACACATCCAGATAAGGCTCATCCAACGCCTCCGTTCCCCCGATACGCTGCATATCTTCCGTGTACTCCTCGTTTGCTACCCAAAGAATATCATCGACAGTCACTATCCCCAACATAACCCCCTGTTCGTCGACAACAGGCAAGGCCACTCGATTATTCATCCGGAAGATGTTGATTGCTTCCTCCTGGGGATCGTAAGCATTCAGCGAAATGAGACGATGATCGATCAGTTCGCCAACGACTCTATCTGGCTCCGCCATCAGCACATCTTTAATCCGAATATCATCAACCAGCTTCCCATTTCCATCAATCACATAGAGTACATCTATTGTCTCCGAATCTCTTCCATAACGCCTAATATGTCCCAATATTCGTTCAATACTCCAATGCTCTTTTACGGTAATATAATCGGGGGTCATTAGACGCCCAACGCTGTCTTCTGGATAGCCCAACAACGCCAATGCTTCAACACGATCTTTGGGTGGTAATAGTAAAATTAAATGCTTAATATCGTCCTTCATTTCTGAAAAAAAAGAAGTCCGATCGTCGGGCGGTAACTCGTTAATTAGTGCGCTAATTTTCGCTTTAGAAAGCTTCTTAAAAATCCTGTTTTGAGTAGGGAAATCCAGAATACGAAAAACGTTAACTGCGCGATTCAAATTTAATGATTCAATAAATAGTGAACCATGTTCGGGCAACTCATCAATCAGCTCCTCTACTTCTGAAATATTTAATTCATTCAAAAATTCTTCCAGCCCAACAAGGTCTCCACTTGCTATCAATTGCTCTATTTGATTCACCTGCATTTCCAGTTCTTCCATATCTCCTATCAATTTAAAAATCCTACATCTACACAAAATTTATATGTTACAAAAATCGCTTTTTTAAAGTAAATTCTGCATAAAAAAATAAATAATAAAAACCTGCTGTCTGTCGCAGTAATTGGGATAAATACGCCGCACAATGTTTAATGCTCAAATCAAAAACAAGACAATTTGTCACCAACAAAAATTAAGGAGAAAACCGTTCTCGCCAATAACTTGAACAGGTCTAGACAAAAGAAAGACGACGAAATTTATCGTCTAATCACCGATCCATTTTTTTATCGAATAAAATAAATCAGGCGACACCCAACTCACCAACAGTCCCCTAAAAGCAACAACCCATAGTCGTCAGATTTTTATGCAAAAAAAAGCAAACAAATTTTCCAGACACAGTCTTAGAATCGCCAATTATTTAAGTATATTCGTCGTATGCTTTAACCTGCTCAATATAGTGCATTTTTTCAGAACAACCCATTATTATCAGGTTATTTTAAAGAAAAAACAAGATAAAAAAGTAAAACACAAAAAAACATAAAAACCTACTATTCAAAGAAAAAACAATTTAAACCAGAACTTAAAGTTCATATAAATAGGAATAATAAAACTAAAAAAAATAGCAAACATACGATATACAGAAATTAATGAGACATAAAAACATAATTATCAACATATTATCATTATTGTCATTAATAATATATTCACAAAAAAGTTCCGCTCAATTTTTTGAAGACAGCCAAGCCCCTTTAAGCCAAAAATGGCATAAGATCGAAACGAAGAATTTTCAACTTATTTTCCCCGAAGAAATGAAGAGCAAGGCCCCTACCCTAGCTGACCAGGTTAACCGATCGCTGCGTACAACTTCTAGAAATTACAAAATAACACCACGGAAAATTCCATTCATTATCCATAACACGAATCTACAAACGAATGGTTTTGTACAGTTGTCTCCACGTAAATCTGAACTGTACAGCACCGCCGGAGCAGAGCCAGACAATCAGACCTGGCTACCCAATTTGATCCTGCATGAGTCAAGGCACGTAAGTCAATTTGACAAATTGACAGGCAAACTACGCGCCCCATTTTTTGAACAATTAGCCCTAGCCTACTATGGACTGACCGTCCCTTCTTGGTATTTCGAAGGGGATGCAACGCTAACTGAAACGATATATTCGGAAGGAGGAAGAGGAAGATTACCCGCTTTTGAAATGCCAATCAAAGCAAACTTTCAATCGAATCACAACTATAGTTTTAATAAATATTTACTGGGATCCTATAAAGATATTGTTCCGAGTTACTATACAATCGGCTATCTGATGACCTCCACTTTAAAATCAGAATTATCCTCGAATTATGAAGCCGACCTCTTTTCGGAGCTGAACAAAAAACCATTATATCCCTATAATATCAATCGTGTTTTAAAGAAAAAAATTGGAGGAAATAGTGCCTATTTATACAACAAAACAATAGCAAATTTAGATGCCATATGGAATAAAAAAACAAGCGATTATCAATACCAGAAGTACACAGAAATAAACAAAAAAAACAACAATTATTACAACAGTAATTTATTGCCGAAACACAAGAATGGTCTGATCTATTTTATTAAACAGAATCCACAAAAGACCAATGCAATTTACACCTACGATACGGCAACAAACACAGAAAATAGGCTCGTCAAAACCGGCATACAGTTGACGCCACATTTTGACGTAAACAGCAATTACATCGTATGGGATGAGCTTCATAAAGATCCGCGTTTCAACAAGAGAACATACAGCGTCATCAATATCATGAATCTCAAAACAGGGAAAATTAACCAGCTCAGCAAACAGACGAGATATTATTCACCTATTTTTAGCCCACTAGACGAAACCATCGCATGTGTTGAGGTAGATTTATCCAACGACAGCTATCTGACGCTTATAAGCCTTAAAAACAACAATGTCATCAAACGGATTAAAATAGGCAACGCTGAACAGCTCCAGCATCCGGCTTTCAACGCCGAAGGAGATAAAATAATTGGCATACGTTTGTCGCAATCTGGAACCGCATTATGTGAAATTGACCTGAATAATAACAAAATCACCAACCTAACACCATGGGGTAACCAACAATATGAAAGACCGCAATACCTTTCAGGTATGAAGATTATCACAAAAGCTAACTTCAATGGTATCGATAATATCTACACTATTGATCTCTTATCTGGTAAAAAACAGCTGCTGACAAAGGCACAGTTTGGCGCGTTCAACCCTTTTTACGACAAGGACACAAGGCAATTATTCTTCAACGATTACCAATACAATGGCTACAAAATCGCCCAAACATCCATAGACACAACATTTGATATCCGTCCCGAAACAGATTATTTTTCGCATTATTACGCTACGGCATTGACCAAAGACAGCGTAAAAAATATCGCTTCAGTCTCAGTAGATACTAGTCAGCACTACCAAATTGTCCCCTATCGTGGACTAGGTAGAACGTTTAATTTCCATAGTCTTTCGCTAAGTAGCAGCAATTTTGAAAGCTTCGACAATTTTAAACCCGGAGTCTTCTGGTTATCAAACAACATCTTAAATACCACACAAATTGCACTGGGATATGAATATGATACCGACATCCGAAAAGGAGTATATTCGGCAGAACTGACCTACAACAAGTACTTCCCAAAATTCTCACTACGTTATGAAAACAGAGGGCAAATCGCAGCAGCAAGCATCCCTAATAAACCGGACAGTAGCATCCGTTTCGACTGGCGCGAGCATTATATATCCTCACAGATCTCCATCCCACTCTCCTTTTACAGAAGAGACTACGTCTATTCCACTGGATTCAATCTCGCAACAGCTTATCTAAGGCGCTATGATCTTAGCCGAACAGATGTCAAAAACTTTAATTACGAGACTGCATTTCCATTAACATACCAGCTTTACCTCAATCGCAATGCGCGTATGGCCAGTATGGATCTCTACCCAAGATGGGGGCAAAATTTTAGCGTCACCTATCGGCATACCCCCTTCGAAAACAATGCAAAAGGTGAAATTTTATCAGCAAGAACAGTATTCTATCTACCTGGATTTATGAGCAATCACGGTTTTCAAATTAGATTGAGCGCCCAAACAGGATCAGGAATTTATCAATACATCAACGATATCCCTCTTGTGAGTGGATTTAGCTACTACAAATATGAAAAAATAAAAAACACGGTGTTGGTCAACTATCGTTTCCCTATAGCTTATCCCGACCTTGGATTAGGATCTTTAGCCTATATTAAACGTGTAAAAGGAGGAATATTTGCCGATTATCAAAATATACATAAACACAGGGAGATCTCACCAAAAAGCTTTGGAGCCTATCTGTCGCTTGATTTCAATGCTTTCAGATACCCACTTCCAGATTTCGAATTCGTCGTTAAGGGTACCTATATCAATGACAACACGACAACACAACGTGTAGTTCCAACTTTCAGTTTAAACTACACCTATTAAGGATAAGCTGCTTAAGGATGAATCGCCCAGTTAAAATTCAGTGCCAAGGCATAATGATCCGATAAGGGCAATCCTTTGACATTGGTGAATAGATTATTTTCTATTTTATAATCCCGGGCAGCAAGACTGAGGTGACTACTGCTCCGATAGAGGATCTTATCGATAGATTCGCTCTGATTGCTGATAGACAACATATGTGGCGGCTTAAACTCATGTCGCACCTCAGGCACTAAGCCTCCATTTTCGAGCTCAACCCAGCTATCAACCAATGTTGTGGAATCCATAAAATCATGCAGGTTATCATCACAAAAACTATAATGTGCATTAAAATCACCCATTACAATAAGTGGCTTACCACTCGAATGTTCCCCGATATAATCACGTAGCTGATTGAGATTATCCCGGCGTGCACTTGAAGCTTTCCTGCTATTTTGTGCATTTGCATGAACATTATAAACATCCAACCAGACTTCAGGAACGATTTCTATCTGAACTAAGGTGAAGCCCTTGGGTGTCAGAAAATCGGCTCCTGTACGTTGCTTCCAGGGCACACGGACAACATCAGTCATCGGAAAATGAGACAGGGTATTGAGACCATCACCAAAGGGAACACGTCCCTTGGTTTTCGTGCGATAGGGATGTGAATTCCCACCCCAATATAAACTTCTATTATAATTGAAATCCTCCTGCACATTAACAATATCAAAAGGATTGATCTTCTTTCCAATTTCAGCAATACTTCTACTTCTACCTGTAATCGCAGAAGAAATAATCCCGGGCAAGCCCGCGACATTATACGTCAGTACCGAAAAAAAACCAGAACTACCTTTTTCTTTACTCTTATTAGCATCCATCAATATCTGCATATATAACCCATGTCATGATAAATTTAGCAAATACAATAAAAACTCACCAGTACTACACAAACATTTAACAGATAATTGATTTAATCTAACATTACATCAATAGTTTAGTACATAATACAGATCTTTTTAATAAAAAAGGGACAACATAACGTTGTCCCTTTTCTAAAAATTCGATTTATATTAATCTTCGAGTGCCTTCACACCTGGAAGAACTTTTCCTTCCATGTATTCCAAAAGCGCACCACCACCGGTACTGACGTAACTTACATCCTCAGACATACCAAATTTACTTACCGCAGCAGCAGAATCCCCCCCTCCTATTAAAGAGAACGCACCATTCTTCGTTGCTTCTACAACAGCATCAGCCACAGCTTTGGTACCCTTCGCAAAGGTATCAAATTCAAAAACACCCATCGGACCATTCCAAAGAACTGTCTTAGAATTTTTGATGATCGCTGCGAAATTTGCTGCAGACTCCTGTCCGATATCAAGACCTTGCAAATCTGCCGGAATTTGATCAATTGGTCCATCATATACATTGGCATCGTTTGAAAATGCATCTGCAATCTGAGCATCCGTAGGAATAACCAGGTTAACACCTTTTTCCTTCGCTTTTTTTACCAACTCATTCGCTAAATCAAGTTTATCGATCTCAACCAATGATTGACCAATTTCACCGCCTCTAGCTTTGATAAACGTATAAGCCATGCCTCCACCAATCAAAAGATTATCAACTTTATCCAATAAGGCCTCAATTAGCTGAATTTTATCAGAAACTTTCGCACCTCCCATAATAGCCGTAAAAGGTCTAACCGGATTATTCAATACTTTCTCCGCATTTCCGACCTCAGCTGCCATCAGGTAACCGCTATATTTAGCCCCAGGGAAGAATTGTGCTACAATTGCTGTCGAAGCATGAGCTCTGTGCGCTGTACCGAAAGCATCGTTTACATAGACATCTCCCAATTTGGACAACTTCTCTGCAAACTCAACATCTCCCTTTTCTTCTTCTTTATAGAAGCGAAGGTTTTCTAGCAATAAAACCTGACCAGCTTGTAAAGCTGCTGCCTTTTCTACAGCCTCCGTGCCGATACAATCATTGGCAAACTGAACATCAGTACCTAAAACCTGTGAAAGATGAGCAACAATATGTTTTAATGAATACTTATCAGTAGGACCATCTTTTGGCCTTCCTAAGTGGGACATCAATATCACGCTTCCACCATCATTCAAAATCTTCTTTATTGTAGGAGCCGCTCCCTGGATACGATTATCATCCGTAATATTGAAATTTTCATCCAAAGGCACGTTGAAATCCACACGTACCAAGGCTTTTTTACCTGCAAAATTTAAATCGTCTACTGTTTTCATTATGTAACTTTATTGATTTGGGATTAGGTCGTTTTGTCAAACGAACAGCTAAATATAAAAAAAAGCATTTGCTTTCATTGGAAATAATTATTTATTAATGGCAATTCTTACCTTGGATCGAACTTCTCGTCACACAACGTAAGAATTACCAACATCGTCATAAATCATAATAATCTATAACCATCCGACGATTGGACTCCCTTTGCGAATCAATTGCTAGTGAATCTCAACGCTATAAGGCAATCTCGCCTGCACACCCGTCTGTGCTGTAGCTTTTTTCATGACATCAAAATAACGATAGTATTCGCCCATTTGCTCTTTTGCAACCCAAACTTGGACTTTTTCTTTTGAATTATTCAATATTGAGGTAAAAGGATCCTCTTTCTCCGGATACTGGGACACTTTGTATTTGCCCAAGTTGGCCTTTTTAGCGGCAGCCCGAATAGCGGCATCCAAGTTTCCGAGACGATCAACCAATTTATTGTTCAGTCCTTGCGCACCGGTCCAAACTCTTCCCTGCCCAATACTATCAACATCAGCAATGGATAATTTACGGCCGTCTGCAACAACTTTCGTAAAGGTACCATATACTTTATCAACTTCCCGCTGGATGATATCCCTTTCTTCCGCTGTCAACGGGCGATCAAAAGAAGTCATCAAATCGGCAAACTTACCCGTTTTCACACCATCGTAATGTACTCCAATCTTATTGTTCATCAGATTTTGGAAATTAGGAATCACGCCAAATACGCCAATAGATCCTGTAATCGTAGTAGGTTCGGCAAATATCGAATCCGCTGCCGCTGAGATATAGTACCCTCCTGATGCAGCTAAATCTCCCATGGAAACGATGACAGGCTTCACTTTCTTAGTCAAGATAACCTCCCGCCAAATAATATCTGAAGCCAAAGCAGACCCTCCTGGTGAATTAACACGCAAAACAACAGCTTTAACTGCATCATCTTCTCTTAATTTTCGTAGTTCGCGGGAGAATTTATCACCGCCGATTTGGCCAGGTCCAGTACCCTCACCGTCAACAATTTCTCCAGCAGCATAAAGAACTGCGACTTCAGATCCACTCGCATCGTCTTTTACCTTTTTATTATAATCCAGTAGAGAAACAAACGATATTTCATCTTTTTCCGAAATTTTCAAACGTTTTCTCAAGTCTGACAAAAGTTCGTCTTTATACAGCTTGGCATCCGCAAGCTTATATTTTACCGCATCGTCCGCATCCCGAACGCGATAGTCATTTGCTATAGCCCGTAATGAATCGGCAGCAATATTTCTGCTCGCTGCTATTTCATGAATAAAAGTATGATATATACTTCCCAAATATGATGTTACCTGCAAACGATTGGGATCACTCATTTTATTCAAAAAGTAAGGTTCAACGGCACTTTTAAATGTACCTACCTTCACAATCTGCATCTCTACTCCAACCTTATCCAAGAGGTCTTTATAGAACATCGTAGAACTTGCCAAGCCTCTGAAATCAATCGTACCTTGTGGATTAACATATACTTTATCAGCGATGCTCGCTACATAATAGGCCTTTTGGTCATACCCGGCATTATAAGCAACAACAAATTTCCCGGTTTTCTTAAAGGCCAAAAGTTCGTCCCTGACTTCCTTTAAGCTCGCAAAACCAACACCGATATGACTGGCATCTAAATAGATCCCTTTAATATTCCCATCCGTAGCTGCATACTTGATCCTCGCCAAAATATCGTCCAACCCAATATTTTTAGTAGAATAACCTGGAAGATTGAGACTACCCAAAGGATTCGCTTCACTTCGCTCTGTAATATCATAATCAAAAGATAGGTATAAAACCGAGTTGCTTTTAACAACAATCTCCTGATCAGAGGACGCCGAGCTGATAATCGCCCCAATTATCCCCATCAAAACAATAAACAACACAACAAAAGAGATCACAATCCCCGTAATTGTTGCCAGTACGTACTTAAAAAATGATTTCATATTTTGTAATTAAATCCGATCCATAAGATATCTTCCAAGAGAAAGACCTATTTTTCACTAAAGGTAAGGCAATATTTTTTATTCACCCAGTCTTTTATTTCATCTACACCACATTTTATTCGCGAAATTAAGGATCCTAGCCTGAAAGAAACCTACCTATCCAAAGATCATCAATACCCTAAATCCAAAGAAATAGCCGAAATTCAAACAACTAAGTTCCCCAAAAGCTTAATTTAGCATTATGAATAAGATTTATATACTTTTGGGCACTAACCTCGGAGACCGTTTTCAACAGCTTGATCTAGCGAGAAAACAACTTGAAACACGCGTTGGAGAAATTATTGAAGTTTCTTCGATTTATGAAACAGCGGCCTGGGGAGTCGAGGACCAACCAGCCTTTTTGAATCAGGTCGTTTTAGTAGCGTCCGAGTTACAGCCTTTGGCATGTTTAAATCTAACACAACATATCGAACAGGAATTAGGACGTATCCGTATAAAAAAATGGGGTGAAAGAGTAATTGACATCGATATACTCTACTTTAATCAGGAAATCATCGACTTGCCCGCACTGCAGATTCCACACCCTTATATCGCCGAACGGAGGTTCACACTCGAACCATTGGTAGAAATAGCTCCGGGCTATATCCATCCCGTTTACAAAAAAAATAACGTATATTTAATGGATAAATGCAAAGACGACTTACCCGTAAAGAAAATTAGCGACGATGAACCATATCGACATTGAACTGATCCGCCAAAACATGTTTGACAACCACGAATTAATCAAACAATTTGTATCCATGTATCTTATCCAAACACCTGTGGATCTCGACAAGCTCCGACAAGCGGTAGCTGAAGGTGATCTTCAAAAGATTGGTGATACAGCCCATCATATCAAACCGACAATGGACTATATCGGTGCCTTTCACTTAAAAGAAAAATTTGAGGAATTAGAGACCAATGCAAAAAATGAAGCATCTCTCGAGGGCCTTCAGGCCACCTTCGATATTATAGATATCGAAATGAAAGAGCTCCTGTTTGAATTGGAACAATATGAAAAAACGATCTAAACCAGATCGTTTTTTTTATTAAAATGCAATGCCGATAATAGGAAATATAAAACTAAAATAATCGGTAAAGCCATAAATTGACCAACAACAAACAAGATCAACGTCAAGATCAAAAATATAAAGCGAAACTTATTCGTTTTCCAGTCCATCGAACTAAATTTCATCGAAAACAACCTAATTTCACTCACCAATAGATAACTGGTTAGAAGAATACTAACGATTAATACAATCGGATTTAAAACCAATTGCGGGTACTTGTCTGCAATATAAGGAAGTGAAAGTACATAAAATGTATTCATTGGCGTATTCAAGCCAATGAAATCAGAAGTTTGACGCTCATCCAGGTTGAACTTTGCTAAACGTAAGGCCGAGAAAACAGTAATGATAAACCCTAGATAAGGCAACAGAGAGCCATCAGGAAACACCTTTGTCAATAGGGTAAACATGATTGTCCCGGGTAAAAAACCGAAACTGACCATATCGGCCAACGAATCAAGCTCCTTTCCGATTGGCGATTTAACATGAAGAAGCCGCGCCACCATTCCGTCAAAAAAATCGAATATCCCGGACGCAAAGACACAAATAGTAACCACCTGAATATTGCCTTGCAATGCCATCAATACAGCGATACAGCCACTAAATAAATTTAGGCAAGTCAGTAGATTTGGGATATGTTTTTTCATTTACAGGATCTATTTTATAAAAAAAGCCATCATTCGATTAAAATGATGGCTAAAATATCAAAATTTGATGGGATTACCCATTCATACTGATCAAAAATTCTTCATTTGATTTAGTTCCACGCAATTGACCTTGTAAAAATTCCATGGCCTCTGTAGAATTCATATCAGATAAGTGATTACGAAGTACCCAAATACGTTGTAATGTTTCTTTGTCAGTCAATAGATCATCGCGACGTGTACTGGAAGCTGTGATATCGATCGCAGGGAAGATACGTTTGTTCGCCAACTTACGATCCAACTGTAATTCCATATTACCTGTACCTTTGAATTCTTCAAAGATAACTTCATCCATTTTAGAACCTGTATCTGTTAATGCTGTTGCTAAAATTGTCAATGAACCACCGTTTTCGATATTCCGGGCAGCACCAAAGAAACGTTTTGGCTTATGTAAAGCGTTAGCGTCCACACCACCTGACAAAATTTTACCTGACGCAGGCGCAACTGTGTTATATGCACGAGCCAATCTTGTGATTGAGTCTAACAAAATAACGACATCATGTCCACACTCTACCATACGTTTCGCTTTCTCAAGCACGATATTAGCGATTTTCACGTGGCGGTCAGCCGGCTCATCAAATGTTGAAGAAACAACTTCAGCGCGCACACTTCTCGCCATATCAGTAACCTCCTCAGGACGCTCATCAATTAATAAGATAATCAAATAAACTTCTGGGTGATTCTTTGCAATAGCATTTGCAACCTCTTTCAACAAGTTTGTTTTACCCGTTTTCGGTTGAGCAACGATTAACCCACGTTGACCTTTACCTATTGGCGTGAATAAATCCATGATACGTGTCGAATAGTTTCCAACACCCATATCCAAATTTAAACGCTCATCAGGGAATAATGGTGTCAAATAATCAAATGGCACACGATCCCGTACCTCAGCAGGATTTTGCCCATTGATAGCTTCAACCCTTACCAAAGGAAAGTATTTTTCACCCTCTTTAGGAGGACGAATACTACCACGTACCGTATCACCAGTTTTCAAACCAAATAATTTGATCTGAGATTGTGATACATAAATATCATCAGGAGAAGTCAAATAGTTGTAATCTGACGAACGTAAGAAGCCGTAACCATCAGGCATAATCTCCAATACCCCCTCATTAACGATCACATTATCGAAATCTGTACTTGAAGAAGTGTTTTCTGCTTTAGGAGTTTGTGTTGCTTTTTCAGGTTGGGGACCTTTATCTTCTGATGGTGCGTCTTCGGTTGCAACCGGGGTTTCGTCTTGCTCAGAAACTTCACGTTTTCTTACCGTGACAGGTTCCGCAGTCTTTACGGTCCGCACACGTTTACGTGTACGTTCAGCATGTTCCTGGTTATCTTCCTCTACTTTAGCTGCTTTTTCAGCTGGCGCTGGAGCTGCTTCCTCTTCCCCACCAGTATTGCTAATTCTTTCGATTAATTCTTGTTTACGCAATTTATCAGCATCTGCGATACCGATCAACTTAGCAATCTCGCGCAATTCCGATACGAGTTTAGCGTTTAATTCGTTAATATCCATTAATGTGTTGTGTATGATTTTTGGATTTTTTTTGAGCTTTTTTCTGAATTCTGATTACACACTTAAACAAGTTTCCATGAGTAAATGTGATGAAGAACTTAATGATTTCTTTTAAACCCGAAGTGGATTAAATATTGAGAACCTAGACAAAGAAAAAAACAAATTTTGTTATTTCAAAATATTTCAAAAAAAATATTTACTATTGTAGCTAGTAAAACGATTTAACAACATTTTTAGATTGAATTTTATATTTTTTTTCATAAGTTCGTACCTTTCAAAATTTAAGTTTTTAGATCCCTTATATGGAACAGCAACAAACTAAAACCAATTACCCCGCACTCTACACATTGATTATTGTGTTTTTCTTTTGGGGGTTCATTGCGGCAGGGAACAGTGTTTTTATACCGTTCTGCAAAAATTACTTTCATTTAGACCAGTTTCAATCCCAGTTAATAGACTTTGCTTTTTATACAGCCTATTATATTGGTGCATTGTTACTATTTATTTTCAGTTCAATCGGAGGAAAGGACCTGGTTGGAAAATGGGGATATAAAAAGAGTATCGTTTACGGTTTACTTTTCTCGGCCTTGGGTGCAGCAGCCATGATTGTTGCTGTCGAAGTAAACTTATATGTTGGTATGTTGTTGGGATTATTCGTTGTAGCCCTTGGTTTTTCATTACAACAGACTGCAGCAAATCCATTTGCCGTTTTATTGGGCGATCCGAAAACGGGTGCTTCCCGTGTGAACCTAGGTGGTGGTATCAACTCATTTGGTACAACCATAGGACCTCTTGTTATCGGATTTTCCTTATTCGGAACTTTTGAGCCTATTTCTGACTCCGAGATCGCTAACCTTCCTTTAAACAAGGTTGTTTATCTTTACATAGGTGTTGGTCTATTGTTTCTGCTTGCTGCAGCATTATTTAATTTCAGTAAAAAAGTTCCTGCTGGCATTAGTGATGAACCAATGGAAAAGGCTAATAAAGCTTTACGTACATTGATCATTATGACCGTACTACTTTTTGGTATGTTCACACCGGTTTTTCTAAGCTATAAGAGCGATTTAGCCTTGCAGGTAGAGCAATTGCATAAACAGGTTTCAAGTTTAACGGATCAGGTTCAGATTGACCAACTCAAATTGCACATTAAAGAAGTGGCCAAACCACTCGAAATGCAACGTATGCTATGGTTGGCCGGAGCATTGGTCGTTGTGATCGGCGGTTTATTATTCTCCAATAAGAGCGCACAAAAAAATCCAGAAGGCTGGGGTGCAATGAAATATCCACAATTGGCTTTGGGTATGCTCGCCCTATTTATCTATGTCGGTATCGAAGTTGCTATCGGTAGTAACCTCGGGGAATTATTGACATTGAAGGAATTTGGTCATTTACAATCCTCGCAAATTACACCTTATGTATCTATGTATTGGGGGAGTATGATGATTGGTCGTTGGGCCGGCGCAATTACAGCCTTTAACTTAAGTAAATCGGCCAAAAATGGATTATTAATTATCGTTCCTCTGATTGCATTCTCCATTATCATCGGAGTAAATACGCTTGCAGGATTTGAAATGTCACATCTCTATTATTACGTAGTATGTATTCTTCTTCAAATTGTAGCATTCTATCTAAGTAAAGAAAAACCTGCTCGTACATTGATTATTTTCGGATTATTTGGAATCATAGCGATGTTAATTGGCCTATTCTCATCGGGTACTATTGCAATCTACGCTTTCTTATCAGGCGGTCTTGCATGTTCAATTATGTGGTCCTCGATTTTCAGTTTATCGATTGTAGGTTTAGGTAAATATACCGCTCAAGGTTCGGCATTTCTTGTCATGATGATTCTTGGTGGTGGTGTTCTTCCTCCGATCCAAGGAAAATTAGCGGATATTATCGGCATCCATAACTCGTATATTCTACCATTAATCGGATTCTGTTATGTTGTTTTCTTTGCGATATTTGTTAAGGGAATATTAACAAAACAAGGAGTCAATATTGACGAAATAGAGGCTGAAGGGGGCCATTAATACCCCTCACTAATTGTAAATAGTACACTATTTAAACAATTTTATTAAACAGCTCAAAAACTGGCTTAACAACATCGTTAAGCCAGTTTTTTTATATAGTCACCAAAGTACAAAAATTTATTTTTTGAAAAATACGCGGATAAATTATGATATTTAAAATTAAAAAATGTATTTTCGGGGAATTGATTAATGAATTGATTACTCATTTTATAACGATAAACACAATTAAAACTACTCAATAATGATAATCATTGCTGACGGGGGATCAACAAAAACAAACTGGTGTTTGTTAGACGATTCGAATAAAAAAATCTACTTCAACACAGAAGGATATAACCCTTATTTTGTTGATAGTGAATACATTGTAAACTCCCTAAAAAAAGGACTACCGCAAGATTTACCTTTTGAAAAAATCTCAGAAGTAAACTATTATGGTGCAGGTGTTCATAACAAGGAAAAAGCACAAATTGTAGTTGATGCCTTAAAACAAGTATTTACTACAGCTGAAGTTGAAGTAGGACACGATCTTCTTGCAGCAGCAAGAGCATTATTAGGAACTCAAGCCGGATTTGCTGCGATCTTAGGAACAGGAACAAACTCTTGTCTCTATGACGGCAAAGAAATCACATTAAACATCGACTCAGGTGCTTACATTTTAGGTGATGAAGGTTCTGGTAGTTATATTGGTAAAAAATTATTGGCAGACTATGTTCGTAATTTGATGCCTAAAGATGTTAAAGAAGTATTCTATAACACGTATAAAATGACAAAAGACGAAATTATGGACGCGGTTTATACTAAACCTATGCCAAATCGTTTTTGTGCTAGCTTTAGCAAATTTGTCTATGACAACAATGTAAATATCGAATATACACGTAATATCGTCGATGAAGCTTTTGAAGCATTTTTCAGAAATCTTGTCAGCAAATACCCTAATTATCAAAGCTATACTTTCAACTGTATCGGTTCGGTAGGTTATAATTTCAGAAATGTATTAGCTGAAAAAGCTGAGCAATATGGAATGAAAGTAGGTAAGATCTTACGTTCTCCTATCGATGATTTAGTACAATTCCACATCGATAGAGCGGCAGCAACTGCCAAATAAAAAAGAAAAATAATCTTTAACATAAGAAAGGTATTCAATAAAATTGGATACCTTTTTTTGTAGCTCTTCCCCCACTCTCTTGACTTTATGGTCTTCTCCTAAATGAAAATCCTCCGCTAATATTAATTTCCAATAAACTAATTCATACCGTTTTACAAGACATTTTAATGATTTAATAACAGCAATTTCATCGGTACAAAATAAAAGTATCTTTTTTTTGTAAAAGAAGATAACAGATTTATTGAATGAAAAATCGTGGCATACAATAATACAAAAAACGGTAAAATAGACCGATCATGATCGATTCATTTCAGGCAAATCCGTCAAAGGTGAACTATAGTCCTCAACAGCGGGACAAACAACAAAATCAACAAAGGTCGAGACATCTTTGTAGACATAGATGAATAAACAAATTTATTGCAAATGAAAAGAAGCCTTGATATACTTGTAATCTCAGATTTACACCTAGGTACCTACGGTAGTAGAGCTAAAGAGCTTTTACTTTACCTAGAGTCCGTATCTCCCAAAATACTGATACTCAATGGAGACATCGTAGACATTTGGCAATTTAAAAAAAGTTATTTCCCACAGGAACATCTCAAAGTCATCAAAAAAATCATTGACATGAGCTCTTCGGGCACAGAGGTGCATTACATCACGGGCAACCACGATGAAATGCTGCGCAAATTTACCGATCTAAAATTAGGTAATATCAAGCTGAGCAATAAACTCCTTCTCTCACTCAATAATCAAAAAGTATGGATCTTTCATGGAGACGTTTTCGACGCATCCATTCATCATTCTAAATGGTTGGCCAAGCTGGGTGGATGGGGCTATGACAAACTTATCCAGCTCAATAATATCATTAATTACTGCCTGGATAAAATGGGTAAGGAGAAATATTCTCTTTCTAAAAAGATCAAAAACTCTGTTAAAAAAGCCGTCAAGTATATATCGGATTTTGAACATACGGCTACTGAACTAGCGATTGAAAAAAATTATGATTTCGTTATCTGTGGACACATCCATCAACCTCAAATCAAAGAAGTTATAACACGAAAAGGAACCTGTACCTATATGAACTCAGGGGACTGGATTGAAAACCTCAGTAGTTTAGAATATAAAAATGGAGAATGGAAGCTGTTCTATTTTGAAGAAAACAAAGAACAAATCCTGAAGAATAAAATCATCGATATCCCTCTTTTCAGCCTGGAAGATCTTAAAAAGATTGTCATATCTTAATGAACACAACGCAGATCTGCATAAAATCAGGAAAACCATACAACAAAAAGCCGAGCTAGCTCGGCTTTTTGTTGTATGGTTTATAACTCAAATGTTGAACCGATTTCCGGCAATGACAATGAAATATCCTCATTTTGGAATTTATCCAAAGCTTGTTGTTTATCGATCGTTATTGGCGGAAATGAATCGTAATGAATACCAACTACCCGAGCACAATTCACAAATTCAGCGGCTTTAATTGCATCATCCACATCCATTGTATAATGCCCACCAATAGGCAAAAATGCCCAATCCAGCTTCATGTCTGCCAGCAATTTCATTTCCATGGTTAATGCAGTGTCTCCAGCAAAATAAATTCGCTTGCCTTTTACATTAAAGACAAAACCTACAGGAAACCCACCGTATTGACCATCAGGTGTACTATTGGTATGTGCAGCATATACCATCTTTACCGAACCAAAAGGTAGTTGAACCGTTCCGCCCAAGTTAAACTCGATAACTTTATCATCAGGTACCCCCTGTCTTCTCACCCAGCCTGCCGTTTCAACAATCGCTAAAACAGTGGCACCGCTGTTTTTTTGAATCGTCGCCATATCTGCCACATGGTCCTGATGACCATGACTTAAAAAGATATAATCCGGTTTAATTGTATTTACATCGATTTCTTTTGCAAGTGGGTTATACGTAACAAATGGATCTAAAAGAACCTTCGTTCCGTCAAAATCAAACTCCACACATGATTGTCCATAATAAGTTGCTTTCATGATAATATCGCTATTGATTAAACAATCCACCTAGTCCTCCTAATCCACCCAACATATCCTTGCTTGCAGCCTGCATTTCAGCCTGACTGATATTCTCAGCTTGGGCAATTGCCTTATTCAAAGCAACCACAAGTAACTCCTCCAATTCTTCCTTATCTGCGTTTGATAAAAATACAGGATCGATGGTAACCTCTTTTATCTCTTTGTTTGCTGTCGCTACCACACGGATTAAACCACCTTCCACTTCACCAGACACAGAAATTGAATCCAATCTTTTCTTGATTTCCTCCGCCTTTTGCTGGGCTTGAAATAATTTGTCAAACATATTTATATCATTTATTTCAGGCCAATTTACAAAAATCTGCGCATACCTACTATTGCTAATTTACTTTCGCCAATGCCTCCCTTTTTTTGAAAGTGTCTGATCTTATTGAACAGAAAGAACCTTCAGTTCGCTTTCATTGCGCTTGGTGTCTGCGAAGTCAGGAAGGTTTTGTATTTTTGCAACATGCAAAGCAATCAAGAAAAACTAGTCGCCCATATTTTGGACCAGTTGGATCTAAATTCGGCAGCTATTCCAGCTGAAACCTACGACACATTGATTTCAGATCGCCCTCAACTTGTCGACATCGATGATATGATCTCCTATATCAAACGTATTGGGACTGCTCTCGATGCCATCGATAAAACAGTTGAACTGGTTGAAAAAATTGAAGACGAAACAAGTATTCTAATCCATAAGCTTAAGTTTATTTCGGCCACTGACAGGCCCAAGGTATTGGTGCTAGACCAAATACAGCCCCTTGTAATAAACCGTTCTGCCTATCTGCAGGAAGCCATAAAAATTGCAGGTGGTATTCCAGTTACGACAGAAAATGATGCCGATAAAATCATTGTCATCGGCCATGGGGAACAGACATTTATCCAAATCCCACAATTGTTGAATACGGCAGCTATCGCTTCATCCAAAGCTATCGAACTCGATCAGGTCTTTATTATGACCAGTGAACAATTTGCACAGATTCCCGGATACAATTATTTGAGCGAACTCGAATCCTTAGCCGAAATTCTTCAGCCAAAATATTTTGTATATGGTCATGAAGGAAACGATTGGTTACAATTTCAACTAAGCTAAAGAACCAAAAATATAGGCATAAAAAAACAGCTCCGGTAGAACGAGAGCTGTTTTTTATGTTTTATAATTCTAGTTATATCTTCTCCGTAGGACGTCGTATAATTTTTCAACGGTATGTGGCTTCTCGGCCCATTTATTTTTAATCGCATAATTTGTCTGCAAAAATGCATCCGCTTCCGCGTAGCTTGTAAACCTGTTCAATAACTCAACAGCCTCACTATACGCTAAACTATACCCATTAAACAAATCCTTAATAAATAAGAGTTTGTCATTTAAGCTTATCCCTGCTTTAATGTCTGTGAGCTTATCGCTATTGCCAGATTGATTCACCTGATAAACACGATTCTGAACGCCGGCTTGTTTCTGTTGAGAGATAATTTCATTTAAGGTCAATGGTCTCGCCGGAGCTTCCTCAATGACCGTATTGATTTCCTCCTGAATAAAAACTTCTTGCGGCTGTTCAATAACGATTTCTTTTGGTTCTTCGATTACTTCTGTAACAAAGACAGTCGGTTCTTCGACTTGCGTAGTAGCTTCCTTTTCTGTCGGATAAGCTAATTCCTCCTCTGGGGCAGCTGCAAAAACAGGGGGAATTGAAGCAACTGGAGGAACGACAGATTCAACAACTTCAGGACTAGACTCTTCCGATTGGATAGGTTCACTTTCAGAAACAAATGGGACTTCTTTTTCCGCCACAATAGTTTCTTCATTTACCAGAATGCTTTCTTCATTTCCACGGCTGAAATCTTCAACTGGTTTAGCTTCTTGAACCTCTTTTTGAGGCTGTTCAGCATCAACTTGTTGCGCCGATGTTATAATGGTCGAAGGTGGGGTAAAATAATCGTTGAAAGCAATCTTCTTACTGTCCAAGGCTGCAGTACTTAAAGCATGCTGCGATTGACCTTCCTGAAGAACAGCCTTGGTCTTGAGTAAAGTTATGTAAGCCGCTACAGCCTGAGCTTTCGCTTCCAGTGTTACTAATTCGTTAATTTCGGACAAACTACCCTGCTCTGACAAGGTCAGATATTGTCCATTTAAATCCTGTAATAAATCGCCTATCTTATTAAAAATTTCCTCTTTAGTACCCATAGTTCTATTTGAAATCACCAATTAATCATTTATAATACTTATACCTTCAACCGACCGAAAAGTGGAAAACTCAATCCTTTGATTTAGAAATATTTGGATTTACCTTCACTTTTTTGCTACCCAAATTTAATATTTAATTCTGATATTAGCAGTGTCAAAAACAGAATATAATGGGAGGTCATTTTACAAAAATCACCTTATTTGCAGACCTTCCGACAAAATTAAATGAATCAAATGCTTTTTTCCGAACATAATTTGGCTTTGCGCCCCGCTCAATATGGTAGCATTGAAATTGTCTGTGGCTCGATGTTCTCAGGCAAGACAGAAGAATTGATTCGCAGGCTAAAACGAGCACAATATGCACGTCTGAATGTCGAAATCTTTAAACCATCGGTTGACAAACGATACGATGAAAAGTTGGTCGTTTCTCACGATAGTAATAGCATCCCGTCAACACCGGTTGATCATTCTTCAGCGATCCTACTCTTGAGTTCATCTACCCAAGTTGTCGGAATCGATGAGGCACAATTTTTTGATGACGGTTTGACAGAGGTGTGTGTCAAATTGGCAAATAGTGGTATCCGGGTAATTGTTGCCGGACTCGATATGGATTTTCAAGGGCAACCATTTGGCCCAATCCCCAATCTAATGGCTGTAGCCGAACACGTTACGAAAGTACATGCGGTTTGCATGCAATGTGGCGCTCCAGCGAATTATTCCTATCGCCTGACCAAGGATACCGAAACTGTACTTTTAGGTGAAAAAGACGCTTATGAACCACGTTGTAGACCCTGTTATTTCCACTTGAACAAGTAGCCTGATCAAAAAAGTCAACTAAAAATCTGCCAAAAGTGCTATAAGCTCTATTTGGCATAGGATTTGAAATATACTTTATAAATAAGAAGATTAGCGCTATTAATAGCGACAAAATACTTTTCATAATTTAGGTTTATAATTGGTTAGTTAGCACCTCCTTGCCCATCAAGGAGGTGTTTTTTTTAACAAAAAAAAGAACGCTGCTCTCTTTGACTGAAAACAGCGTTCTTTTTTGATCAACTCCTATATACAAGTTTTAAGGCTGAACACCGTAGTTTATTACCTTACGGCCGATATTCCCGGTTTGATCCATTCCCTCGACGATTACCTTGTAATTTCCATTTCCGTCGGCATTATAAAACTGAATAGCCGCCTCCCCGGTCTCTGTGATCGAAACTTTCGGATTCCAGTAAATGGTCGTTCTCAAATCGTTTGCAGCCTTTCTTTCCGGCGTATCATATTTTGGAACATAGAATTTGCGTTCTTTAATATAGCCCAAAGGATACATATCGATTACATTTGATTTTGGCAACATGCTCTCAATTTCACTCAATGACATTCGCGGCTTCTTCGCTTCCACTTTTTTCGTATAAATGGACACAACACCATTATTTTGATACATTCTGGAGACTGTTCCCAATTCATCACGTAAGAAGATTTCGATTCCTTCGATATCCGCGACATTGATGCTGTTCAATCCAGGCTCATCAATAGCCATACCGTTCAGAAAGAACTGAACAGGCGTGCGTCCCCCCGCATTATAATCGCGGGAAACATAATATTTCAATGTCTGCGGATCATAAGTAATGCCCGTCAATACCGTTTGAAGACACATAGTCAACACGTTACAACCGGTCAAACGTTCGGGTTCAATACGGTGTTCCGGCATGGACAGTCCCGAAATAGAAGGGAAATCTTTATTGGTGATTACTTTCTTCACTACAGCCGTCACTTCGACCTCATCCAAGAGAATCGATTTTCGATACTCTTTTCGGCTATTCGCCAAATAAGGAGCAAAAGCCTGGTCTATATTAGGTACAAAATAACTCTTATAGCCATTATTCTTATCGATCTCGGGGTAAAAGCTCTGGTCCATATTGATAACCAAGCTTCGGTAATTGTCATTCGATCGGGCATTAACCGTTACTTTGGACGAATCCGGGAACACAAGATCCTTAAAGGCGAAACGTCCATTTTGATCTGTATACACATCCTTCTTAATGTTGCGGGAAGGTATCGTCAAAAGTAATCCACCGTTTGGATAAGGGCGTCCAGTATTCATCCGAAGTATACCGGATAATTCAATTCCTTGCTCGGGAAGAAAACTGATCTGTGGCAACTTCTCCGATATAAGTTTCGGGTAGTCAAATCGACGGTATCCCTGTGTCATTAAAAGTGCATCCAGCGCTTTATCCCGATTGGGATTCTTTTCATCGAAATATGAATTTGGGTTTTCTACATTTCCTTTGAGGTCCGAAGTCAACAGAAAGTTGCTCACAATCGATAGATCTGCCTGATCATTATAGGGAACTTTGGATTCGTCTATTACAGCGACTGAATAGCTTCCGGGGAACTTCTGCCCATTGTTGTCTACAGCAAGTTTAAGATTGACCAAGTCTTTAGCCTTATAGCTTTGCTTATCGCTGGTAACCTGAATATTTAAAAGCTTTTCGCTTTGAACAAATGCCAAGCGTTCACTGATAGGTTTTCCGTCCGGACTCAATAAGGTTACCTGGACAATACCATTTGGCAAACGCTCTTTCGGAATATTGACCAATGCGGATGAAGATTTCAAATTCACCTGCGCGCCAAAACAGAGATGGCCATTCGACTGAACCAAAACATAATAAGATTGCCCCGGGTTCTTTGAAAAATTCTCCTCGCTAGTTACCACGGCAAACTCCGCATTCGTAGCATCCTGTTTTACAAAAACAACATTTACCTTGTCATTGACAACAGCCGGCAATTTGTATTTGCGCTCCTGTCCATTCTCAAACTTCACAACAGCTTGATAATTTTCTCCTGCGAGGGGCAGTAGAGAAAAATAGCCCATTCCAGTTCCAAAGTCTGCAAACTCCGCTACCGACTTGCCCTTTGAATCCAAAATACTACCTTTTACCTTTAGCCCCTTACCATCGGATCCAATGGCTTTAAATGCAACTTTTTTGGCCAATCCAGCGATAATATCACCCCCTTCAGGAAAGAATTGCACATCTGCATCCCACAAAGCATTTTTGAGCAAGAAGGAACTGGACAAAGGTTTTTCATTTTTATTTTCCTGAATGCTTATCTTCAGTTGTCCTTTCTCCAGATTTGCCTTTTCTTTTGCAGACAGGTTTATGGTTACTTTCCCCAGCCCATCGGTCTCAGCTTTGCCCTTATCGAAGGTTTCCCATCCCGACACAAACTCCCAATTGATTTTTGAATTGATCATCGGTTTTCCCGTACGATCGCGGAACTGTATGACAGCTTGGGTTTTATTACCACCAATGTTATTTTGAAATTCAATGTTTGTAATCAATTTCTTATTGATTACATCACCGATTGGCACCACTTTATTAAAGAAGTAGGCATTATCAAAGTTGGCCATCCATTTTGTGTAAGCTCTAAATCGATAATTGTCCTGCGACATAAATTGAGGATCAAGTACAATCTGCCCATTTCCTACCCCTTTATCCAATGGAATTTTTAGTGTCTGAATCAGGGAATCACGACTGTTCAGTACTTCCACATAAGCTATTTTACTCGGCTCATATTCGGCCAAATTGCGGGATAAATAGGTTGAAAACCAAAGGGTATCCCCCACCGCATAATATGGTTTATCGAAATGTAAATGTACCTTTTCAACTGGGTAGACCTGAAAATATTTCTGAACTCGTTCTACGATCGTATTAATAGGCAACGTAGGTGTAGTCTGGGCATAAGTCTTCCCCATTCCTAACAGTCCTATCGATAAAGTCAATAGTTTTATGTGCTTCATTGAAAGTCTTAGAATAAAAAATGAATAGCTAAATATATTCAATTTTGAGCAAAGACCAACCCCATTGGGGTATTTTTAACATTTATTATACCTATTCATAGGGTCATTACCGACTCTTTAAAGGTAATTTAAAGCAATGGAGCCAAAAGCCTACAGATGGAATCAACTCCTCTTTTCCAGCGGCTTCGTTGCATCCATTTTCGGATTGTAATCAGATCTGAGACTTCAATATCAGCCAAAAATTGCGCATTAAGACGGTCGCAAAGCGCTTTATCCGAGACAATTCCCGAGATTTCAAAATTGATGTAAAAACTTCTGATATCTAAGTTTGTCGTACCGATATAGGCAAGCTTCCCATCAATACAGATGGTTTTGGCATGCAGAAATCCCTTTGTATAAAGGTATACGTTGACTCCTCTTTCCAACAGTGGTTTTATAAACGAGAATGAGGCATGCTGTACAAAAAACGAATCAGACTGGGCCGGCAACATCAAGTCCACACGCACTCCTAAAGATACCGCGAGCATTAAAGCGGTCGTCAATTGATCGCTGGGAATAAAATATGGCGTACACAACTGTACATATTCTTTTGCTTCGTTGATACCGGCAATAATTGCTTCCATATTGAAAGGCGCTGGCGATCCAGGATCACTGGCTGTAAATCCTACTCCACTCGCATCTTCATCGGTAAGGGGAAATCGGTTTAAATAACCTCGGCCCAATTCAAACGATTCCCCATCTGTCTGGTTCCAGCTGTTCCAAAACTGGATTTGCAACGTATTTACAGCCGCGCCGACAACCATCATAGCTGTATCCCGCCAATAAACCTCATTTTTTCCATTATTGATATACCGATCTGAAATATTGATTCCGCCGACAAAACCTATTTTCCCATCGATCACCGCTATCTTGCGGTGATTTCGGTAGTTGCTATTCGCCAAGGAACTAAAGGTTACTGGAAGAAAAGCTTGAAACACAAAATCGGGTTTATGCCGCCGTAAATATTTAATTACATCTGGAGCACCAAAACTATCCAATATCAGACGTACGTTGACCCCAGCTTTTGCTTTTTCTTCTAGAATATGTAAGATCTCCTGCCCTATTTCATCCATTTCCCAAATATAATATTCCATGTGAATGGAATGCTGCGCAGCTTTAAGACGATCAATAAGTACCGGAAACTTTTCTTCCCCATTGATAAACAGGGTTACATCGTTGTTGAGGGAGAATGGAGAGATCTTCTGATTTTTAAGGTAGCGGTATACCATGGCCAAACTACCGATCCGCTCATTTAACGTATCAATATGTTCCTCCATAATTTCGGATTCCTTACGCCAGGCATCCAGTAGCTTTTTGGACTGCTCGCGATACACGCGTTTCATCCTTTTGACCTTCTTAAACTTCTGACCAAAGAAATAGTAACTGAGCAAACCGACGACAGGTAAGAAAACAATGACCATAATCCAGGCAATGGTCTTGGAAGGATTACGGTTTTCGATCAAAATCGTCCCTATTACACCAATATAAAGGATGAGTAAGGGAATCCAATAATATTCTAATGCAATCTGTAAAATATGATGAAGTACCTCCATATTGTGTGCTAAGGGTTTTACCAAATATAATACTTAGCATCGACATATTGTTTGTCGTTAAACACAGTTTATTGCACCATCGACATGAATGAATGGACTTAAATAAGGAATGTCTAAATTGGCACCCCGGAGTATAAACCAAATTCCCAATAAGAAATAGAGAAAGGGAACCCATTTCGAAAATCCGATTTTGAAAGATCTGGAGAAATTTCCCAGAAAAGAAAACGCAAACAATAGCGGGATAGTTCCTAAGCCAAAACACAACATAAAAAAGAAACTTTGCTGTGGACTGTCTGCATTTATGGACGACATGAGTGCCATGTAGACCATACCACAGGGCAATAAGCCATTCAGTACGCCAGCAATAAAACTCCCCCCCGGTTTATAGAGCCATTTCGACAATAAGCGTACAATTGGCTGCACAGCCTTCGTCTGCCAGCTAGCGATTTTCCGATTATGCTTACCAATAAGCTGGAATAAAGCAATTCCGATCAGAATAATACCTGTGGCCCAGCTCAAACTTCGCTGCCAACCTTGAATCTGCGCAAATGTTCCGATCGTACCGAGTAAAAGTCCTAAACAACCATAAGTCAGTACCCTGCCGGATTGATACAGTATTTTATTTAAAAAAACGTTCCAACCAAAACCCTGCCTTCCTTCAATAGCAAAAATTAATGGACCACACATTACCGCACAATGTATGCTTCCAAACAATCCCATGAAAAATGCAAAATAGGTATAACTCATTTCGTTAAACTAGAATAAAATATGCTCTTCAAACAAAAAATCTTTACCTACACTCTTCCAGTCAATATACAAATTCCACATTCCTTTATCGAACGTGGAAATGGGCAGTGTATATAAATTACTGGTTGTCTGAAATGGTAATTCTTTATCCAATCGGTTATCCGAAGGTTTTCGAAACAGCAATTTCCCTTTATTTACTTTGGAGACAAAATGGATATACATGGTATCTTGCCTGATTTCTATTGTCGGTGATTCCTTCATAATCAATACATTTTGCTTTTTATCGTAAGCTTGATCATAATTCAGTCCCTGCTCGTAATAGTCATCTTCTTCCAGACTATCCGAATCGTGACTTACCATGTATATTCCTGCTCCGACTATACACAACATAAATACCGCCAAGGTTAAAAAAATCTTTGTACCCCAATTCATTGTTTTTCATTTTAATTCATACCCGGAGGCGCAATAAAAGTGGTTTTTAAACTTTCCACTTTCTTATCTCCCGAATAGATAGCTAATTTTATATTACTTTTATAGGTCTCAACATCCTTATTCGCGATAATTAGAAAAAAGCTCAGTGTCGCATGCCCATCTTTACTCAATTTTTGAATAGGATTGACCAGTTGAATCTTTAAACGCGGATCATCACAGACCAATTTAAAAGGCATTTCTTTACCAGACTTATTAATCAATTCCAAAGAATACAGGTTGCTTATTGTCTTATCATCGCGAAGTTGGTAGGTACTTCCCTTTGCCCGAAGCAATCTTCCATCCACCTGAGAACGATTGAACAACAGAAAACTAAAGACCGACATTAATGCAACCAACACGATAGAATAGGCAATTGCCCTCGTATTGCTTTTTTTCTTCAGTGTTCCTTCAACCTCACCCATTGGATAAAAGCCAATTAACTTTTTAGGCTTTCCAATTTTGTCCATGACAGCATCACAGGCATCAATACAGGCCGTACAGCTTACACATTCTAATTGCAGACCATTTCGAATATCAATTCCTGTGGGGCATACATGTACACATAGTTTGCAGTCTACACAATCTCCCTGCGTCGCCGTTGCATCCTTTTGCTGTTTTCCTCTTGGCTCTCCACGTCTATGATCATATGCAACAGTGATACTTTGGTCATCGAGGAGTACGCCCTGCAATCTGCCATAAGGGCAAATTGCAATACATACAATCTCCCTGACGTACGCAAATACGCCATAGAAAACCAATGTAAAGATGATGATTGATATCAATCCACCGATATGTTGGTCCAATGGATCAGTGATAATCTTCATCAACGCATCAACACCGATGATATAAGACAAAAAGATATTTGAAATGAAAAATGATATGATCAGGAATATACCATGTTTCAAAAACTTTTTCAATTGTTTTTGATCCGTATTGGGTCCAGCATCCAATTTCTTTTGTTGTTGCCAATCACCTTCGATCCAATATTCAATTCGTCTAAATATTAATTCCAAAAAAATGGTCTGGGGGCAAGTCCATCCGCACCATACCCGTCCAAAGACAACAGTAAACAAAACCACACATACCATCACGATTAACATGCCGAATACGAATATGTAGAGATCCTGTGGATAGAACAGATTTCCTAAGATGGAAAACTTCCGCTCAATAATGTTGAACATGAGAAACGGTTCACCATTTATTTTGATAAAAGGAACTACAAACAAGAACAGCAGTAGTGAATACCCAACCCACTGTCTCTTTTTGTAAAGCTCTCCCTGCGGTTTTTTGGCATAAATCCATTGTCTTTTTTTTGACTTAGATCCACCGTTATTGGCATTATTCACGACTACTGTACTCATTGCTATTTCAATTTATTACTCTGCTTTTTTTTCTGTTTCAGCCTGTTCGGCTTTGCTCTCATCCGCCGCCTTCTCTCCGCTTGCAGCCTGGCCACCGCCATAGGTTACCTCTTCACCTTGCGGAGCTTTTGGATTAGCAGGGTGTGTATCCCTTAAGGTAATAATATAACTGGCAACCTGTGCGATTTGTGCAGGACTTAAAGTTTGTTCCCATGGCACCATTCCTTTATCAGGAACACCATACTTAATGGTTTTGAAGATATCTTTAATCTCGCCACCATGCAGCCAAAACTTATCGGTCAAGTTAGGTCCGATGCCTCCCTCGCCACTACCACCGTGACAAGCGACACAGTTTGCGGTAAAGATCGCTTTTCCATCAGCTGCCATTTCCGGCTGAAACTCCACGCTACTTTCGTCTACATTGCTCGCAGAAGCAGTAAGATAAGCCTGACGCTCTTTCTCGGCAACGACCATCTCATGTTCATACTCCTGGTCTTGGTTCATTCCGATGCCCGACACCTGATAAACAAATAAGTAAACAAGGCCGAAAAAAATCGTTCCATAAAAAAGGAAATTAAACCAGATCGGAATCGGATTATCCAATTCGCGGATACCATCATACTCATGGTCTATGACAATATCCTTTTCTTCTGAAATCGGTCTGATCCCCATGATCTTGTTCCACGACCTTTTCATCCAGCCCTTATTCGCCGCCTTTTTGAGTTTTTCCTCCTTGGCCAATTCAGGCATGGTAATCTTAATGATGGATTTCATCGCGCGATTGACCATCAATGCCGAAGCGAGAAGAGCCAGCATCACAACGATCAATACAACAATTAAGATATCTGTGTATAAATTATCTGTACCGAATCCTATCGTAGATTGAACAACTTCTGCGGTAGCTGGTGCAGTATCCAATAATAAACTCATATATTATAGACTTTCAGGTGAATGATTCAGTTCCTTTTCTGTTTCATCTTCTTCCAAAGGCAATTCCTTCATATAAGTAACATAGTCTTTTTTCATTCGAAACAACATTATTGCTACTGAAATGAAGAACACCAAGAAGATCCAAAGTGATGCAATTAGATAAAGCTCACTGCCGTTTAGATTTGTTATTTGCTTAAACATGGCTTTATTGATTTGCGTTAACATTATCAGCTACTTTTGGAGCTGCTTTTATATCTGTTCCTAATCGCTGTAAGTATGCAATTACAGCTACAATCTCACGGTCAGCTAACACATTCACTTGATTTTGTTTTAGATCATCAGCAATTTTTTGTGCCTGTTTGGTAAGATCCTGCTCAGCATGTTCAATTTCCGCATCGGTATAGGGAATTCCCAATTTCCGTAACGCTTTCATTTTATCTTGCAGAATAGAATTATCTAGCTTCTGATCGATCAACCAAGGATATGTTGGCATAATACTTCCTGGCGAGGTAATCGTCGGATCCAACAGGTGATCAAAGTGCCATTTATTTGGGTATTTTCCACCGATTCGATGCAGATCTGGTCCCGTCCGCTTCGAACCCCATAAAAACGGTGTATCGTAAACAAACTCTCCCGCCTTACTATACTCTCCGTAACGGGCAGTTTCGGATCTAAATGGACGAATAGTTTGCGTGTGACAGTTTACACAACCTTCTCTCACGTAGAGATCCCTTCCCTGCAGTTCCAATGCTGTATAAGGTTTTACACTCGCAATCGTTGGAACGTTTTTAGAAATTGTAAAAGTCGGCACCATCTCCACCATACCCCCGATGAGGATCGCAATAAGAGCCAGTACCATAAATAAAATTGGCTTACGTTCAAGGCGGCGGTGTTGAGACTGTTCGTTTACTTGAACCGGCAATAATGCAGGAGCTTCTGCAGGCTCATTGGCCAAAAGCTTCCCTTTTTGCATAGTTTTGATCAAGTTGAACGTCATCAGGAACACGCCCGATAGATAAAGTGCGCCACCTAGTGCACGCATCATGTGCATTGGCAAAATTTCCAATGTTGTCGCAAGGAAGTTTGGATATTTCAAGACTCCTTCCGGTGTAAATTCTTTCCACATCAAGCCTTGTACTACAGCTGCCCAATACATCGGGATAGCATAGAACAAAATACCTAAGGTACCTATCCAAAAGTGCGTTGATGCCAACTTTTTAGAATATAACTCCGTTTTATAAATACGTGGTATCAACCAGTACAGAATACCGAATGTCATAAAGCCGTTCCATCCCAATGCACCTACGTGTACGTGTGCTACGATCCAGTCGGTAAAGTGAGCAATTGCATTCACCTGCTTTAAAGATAGCATAGGGCCTTCGAAAGTCGCCATACCATAACAAGTAAGGGCCACGACCATGAATTTTAACATAGGCTCTGTCCGTACCTTATCCCAGGCACCACGTAAGGTCAACAAGCCATTGATCATACCGCCCCAGCTCGGAGCAATCAACATAATGGAGAATACAACCCCTAAAGACTGTACCCAACCAGGTAGCGCCGTATAGAGCAAATGGTGAGGACCTGCCCAGATATAAATAAAGATTAAAGACCAAAAGTGAAGAATACTTAACTTGTAAGAGTAAACTGGACGGTTGGCCATCTTAGGAAGGAAATAATACATCATTCCCAAATAAGGAGTTGTCAAGAAAAAAGCAACTGCATTGTGACCATACCACCATTGTACCAGCGCATCCTGTACGCCTTTGTAGACATAATAGCTTTTCCATCCAGCTACAGGTAATTGGATGGAGTTAACAATATGCAATACCGCTACTGTAACAAATGTGGCAATATAGAACCAAACTGCGACATACATATGACGTTCGCGTCGTTTGATAATAGTACCGAACATATTGATTCCAAATACCACCCAAATGAAGGTAATGGCGATATCAATAGGCCATTCCATTTCGGCATACTCATGGCTTGAAGTAAGACCGAGTGGGAGTGTAATAGCCGAGGCAACAATAATTAATTGCCAACCCCAAAAATGGAGCTTACTCAAAGCATCACTGAACATTCTTGCTTTAAGCACCCGCTGTAAGGAGTAATACACTCCCATAAAAATACCATTACCTACGAAAGCAAAAATCACCGCATTGGTATGCACAGGACGTACACGGCCAAATGTAGTAAATTGCAATCCGAAGTTCATTTGGGGCCAAACAAGCTGCGTCGCCACAAGCAATCCTATGGTCATACCAACTATTCCCCAAATAATGGTAGCGATTCCGAAATTCCTGACAATCTTGTTGTCGTAATTAAATTGCTCTAACTGCATTACTTAAATTGTTGATTCTGGTTCAAAAGTAAGCAGCAATTTATGACAATTTAATGATGGGGAATGCGTACAAAAGTGATGTACGTCACTTTTGTATTACCGCATTACAATGCTTAGTTACTAATTTCGGCTGCTGGTTCTAAATGACTTAGCGAAAATTGAGATCCTGAAAGGTACTTTTCACCAGTAGATCTGACATCAAAAGTGACCATAATCACATTTCATACCGTACAGTGCGCTATTTTAATGCCAATATGGATTGAAATCAATGTTATATTCACAAATTTATCCCGAAAACATCGAGGACTATCGGAACGAAGCGAATTGCATCTATAGCGTATCAAATCTCATCAAAGTGGCAAACCTTAATCTTTCAATGTATTGAACTGTAGCCAGTGAGCCAAAGCCTTTTCGAAAAGGAGCAGTGATGGGATGAGCTTGAGCAGGCACAGTGAAGGCTCTAGGGCAACGCCGGTCGGGGAAGTACGGAGGATATGCAATGGCCTGTACAGGGAAATACGGAAGTATCTAAACGAAAGAAGCCCTTGACTGTTTCCAGCAAGGGCTTCCGTGTAAAAAAAGGCACCGACCTACTCTCCCACCTGTTACGGCAATACCATCGGCTCTGGCGGGCTTGACTGCTCTGTTCGGAATGGGAAGAGGTAGACACCGCCGATATAGGCACCTAAAAATCTTTATTGGCTGATTTATGATATTCATATCATGTTTTTCATGCCAAATGACATATGTATTGAAAGAGGTTCGTTTCCTGTCTGTTTCAAAAATTAAAGAGGAAGACAACAGTGTCTGTCTGCTTGAGAAAGCTTCGGGCTATTAGTACCACTTGGCTTTGGTCTCTCAACCTTTACACCTATGGCCTATCAACGTAGTCATCTTCTACGACCCTATAAGGAAGTCTCATCTCGTGGCTAGTTTCGCACTTAGATGCTTTCAGCGCTTATCTATTCCAGACGTAGCTACCCTGCCGTACACCTGGCGGCATAACAGGTTCACCAGAGGTCTGTCCAACCCGGTCCTCTCGTACTAAGGTCAGATCCACTCAAACTTCCAACGCCCACAACAGATAGGGACCGAACTGTCTCGCGACGTTCTGAACCCAGCTCGCGTGCCACTTTAATGGGCGAACAGCCCAACCCTTGGGACCTTCTCCAGCCCCAGGATGTGACGAGCCGACATCGAGGTGCCAAACCTCCCCGTCGATATGAGCTCTTGGGGGAGATCAGCCTGTTATCCCCAGCGTACCTTTTATCCTTTGAGCGATGGCCCTTCCATACAGAACCACCGGATCACTATGTCCGTCTTTCGACCCTGTTCGACTTGTCGGTCTCACAGTCAAGCAAGCTTATGCCATTGCACTCCGCGTACGGTTACCAAGCGTACTGAGCTTACCTTTGAAAGCCTCCGTTACCTTTTTGGAGGCGACCACCCCAGTCAAACTACCCACCAAACAATGTCCTCGGCATTGCCGAGTTAGAAACCGAATACAGAAAGGGCGGTATTTCAAGGTTGATTCCATGACTCCTGGCGAAGCCACTTCAACATCTCCCGCCTATCCTACACATCCTGTACCCAATCTCAATGTTAAGCTATAGTGAAGGTGCATGGGGTCTTTCCGTCCCGTTGCGGGTAATCGGCGTCTTCACCGATACCACAATTTCACCGAGCTCATGGCTGAGACAGCGCCCAGATCGTTACACCATTCGTGCAGGTCGGAACTTACCCGACAAGGAATTTCGCTACCTTAGGACCGTTATAGTTACGGCCGCCGTTTACTGGGGCTTCGATTCAATGCTTCTCTTGCGATGACATCCCCTCTTAACCTTCCAGCACCGGGCAGGTGTCAGGCCTTATACTTCATCTTGCGATTTTGCAAAGCCATATGTTTTTGTTAAACAGTCGCCTGGGCCTTTTCACTGCGGCTGCTCTTACGAGACAGCGCCCCTTCTCCCGAAGTTACAGGGCCATTTTGCCGAGTTCCTTAGCCATGACTCACTCGAGCACCTTAGGATTCTCTCCTCGACCACCTGTGTCGGTTTGCGGTACGGGTCTTCATAACCTGAAGCTTAGCGGGTTTTCTTGGAAGTCTGTTTACCTGCTCTATCAGCGCCACCGGAGCTTTGCTGTACTATTGGGTTTCAGCAGGGTCGGCGGATTTGCCTACCGTCCCTATACCTACGCCTTTCAACGAACTATTCCGTCAGTTCGCGGCAGTGTCACTACTCCGTCACCACATCGCAGTTATGAAGAGTACTGGAATATTAACCAGTTGTCCATCGGCTTGCCCCCTTCGGGTGCGCCTTAGGTCCCGACTGACCCTGATCCGATTAACGTTGATCAGGAAACCTTGGTCTTTCGGTGGGCGGGTTTCTCACCCGCCTTATCGTTACTTATGCCTACATTTGCTTTTCCATAACCTCCACAGTTCATTGCCAAACTGCTTCTCCGGCGATGGAATGCTCCCCTACCAGATGTACATATTTCAGTACAAATCCATAGCTTCGGTACCGTTCTTGATGCCCGTTTATTATCCACGCCCGGCCGCTCGACTAGTGAGCTGTTACGCACTCTTTAAATGAATGGCTGCTTCCAAGCCAACATCCTAGCTGTCTGGGCAACCGGACCTCGTTAGTTCAACTTAGAACGAATTTGGGGACCTTAGCTGATGGTCTGGGTTCTTTCCCTCTCGGCCTTGGACCTTAGCACCCAAAGCCTCACTGCCGGCTATATTTGATAGCATTCGGAGTTCGTCTGGATTTGGTAGGATTTGACTCCCCCGCACCCAATCGGTAGCTCTACCTCTATCAAACTCTACGCCGACGCTGTTCCTAAAAACATTTCGGGGAGTACGAGCTATTTCCCAGTTTGATTGGCCTTTCACCCCTACCCTCAGGTCATCCGGAAACTTTTCAACGTTTATCGGTTCGGTCCTCCATTACATGTTACTGCAACTTCAACCTGCCCAAGGGTAGATCACAAGGTTTCGCGTCTACCTCATCTGACTATGCGCCCTATTAAGACTCGCTTTCGCTTCGGCTGCGTCCCTGAAGGACTTAACCTTGCCAGACAAGAGTAACTCGTAGGCTCATTATGCAAAAGGCACGCTGTCACAGGACCTGCCTGCTCCAACCGCTTGTAAGCACACGGTTTCAGGTTCTTTTCACTCCCCTGTTCGGGGTTCTTTTCACCTTTCCCTCACGGTACTGGTTCACTATCGGTCTCTCAGGAGTATTTAGCCTTACCAGATGGTGCTGGTGGATTCCCACAGGATTTCTCCGGTCCCGCGGTACTCAGGATACCACTATGTCAACATTCTTTACCTGTACGGGGCTCTCACCCTTATTGCGCAGTTTCCCACCTGCTTCCAGTTCATAGCGCTGTACAATGTCGTGGTCCTACAACCCCGACCATGCCGTAACATGATCGGTTTGGGCTCTTTCCCGTTCGCTCGCCACTACTTGGGAAATCATTGTTATTTTCTTCTCCTACGCCTACTTAGATGTTTCAGTTCAGCGCGTTCGCGTTTTATACGACTATTCTTCAAATAGTCAGGTTGCCCCATTCGGAAATCTCTGGATCAAGTCGCATTTGCCAATCCCCAAAGCTTATCGCAGCTTATCACGTCCTTCTTCGCCTCTGAGAGCCTAGGCATCCCCCGTGTGCCCTTATTTACTTTCTTCACCGGCATAGCCTTTTGCTACTATGCGGCTGCTTTTGATATATATACACATATGCTAGGTTCGGGATCGTTCGGCCTTGACCGAGGGTCTCTCCCTTACTTCAGACACATACACGTATTGTCTCTATACTGTTGTCTTCTCTTGTAATTTTTTTTCTCTTTCAATATGTCAAAGAACTCTTTTTCCGGTATATTCTAGGACCATCTGTCGATGTTCCTCCCGGAGATGTGGAGAATAACGGATTCGAACCGTTGACCCCCTGCGTGCAAGGCAGGTGCTCTAGCCAGCTGAGCTAATTCCCCAAACGCTTTCGTAGTCCCGAGCAGATTTGAACTGCTGACCCCTACATTATCAGTGTAGTGCTCTAACCAACTGAGCTACGGGACTAGCTTATCTTGTTCATCTCTTTCTCTCGGTCCTGCTCCTTTCGGGGCGGGCACTTTCTTCTGATGTTTTTTCTTCTTGCAATCATATGTAACGTGACGAGCACCGATCTTCGATACTCTAGAAAGGAGGTATTCCAGCCGCACCTTCCGGTACGGCTACCTTGTTACGACTTAGCCCCAATTATCGGTTTTACCCTAACACGCTCCTTGCGGTAACATGCTTTAGGTACCCCCAACTTTCATGGCTTGACGGGCGGTGTGTACAAGGCCCGGGAACGTATTCACCGCGTCATTGCTGATACGCGATTACTAGCGAATCCAACTTCATGGGGTCGAGTTGCAGACCCCAATCCGAACTGTGAATGGCTTTTAGAGATTAGCATCATATTGCTATGTAGCTGCCCGCTGTACCATCCATTGTAGCACGTGTGTAGCCCCGGACGTAAGGGCCATGATGACTTGACGTCGTCCCCACCTTCCTCTCTGTTTGCACAGGCAGTCTGTTTAGAGTCCCCACCTTAAATGCTGGCAACTAAACATAGGGGTTGCGCTCGTTGCGGGACTTAACCCAACACCTCACGGCACGAGCTGACGACAGCCATGCAGCACCTAGTTTCGTGTCCCGAAGGACGAGTGCGTCTCTGCACTCTTCACTAACTTTCAAGCCCGGGTAAGGTTCCTCGCGTATCATCGAATTAAACCACATGCTCCTCCGCTTGTGCGGGCCCCCGTCAATTCCTTTGAGTTTCACCCTTGCGGGCGTACTCCCCAGGTGGATAACTTAACGCTTTCGCTTGGACGCTGGCTGTCTATCGCCAACATCGAGTTATCATCGTTTAGGGCGTGGACTACCAGGGTATCTAATCCTGTTCGATCCCCACGCTTTCGTGCATCAGCGTCAATACCAGCTTAGTGAGCTGCCTTCGCAATCGGAGTTCTAAGACATATCTATGCATTTCACCGCTACTTGTCTTATTCCGCCCACTTCAAATGGATTCAAGCCCATCAGTATCAAAGGCACTGCGATGGTTGAGCCACCGTATTTCACCCCTGACTTAATAGGCCGCCTACGCACCCTTTAAACCCAATAAATCCGGATAACGCTCGGATCCTCCGTATTACCGCGGCTGCTGGCACGGAGTTAGCCGATCCTTATTCTTCCAGTACATTCAGCTAGATACACGTATCTAGGTTTATTCCTGGACAAAAGCAGTTTACAACCCATAGGGCAGTCTTCCTGCACGCGGCATGGCTGGTTCAGGCTTCCGCCCATTGACCAATATTCCTTACTGCTGCCTCCCGTAGGAGTCTGGTCCGTGTCTCAGTACCAGTGTGGGGGATTCTCCTCTCAGAGCCCCTAGACATCGTCGCCTTGGTAAGCCGTTACCCTACCAACTAGCTAATGTCACGCGAGCCCATCTCTATCCTATAAATATTTAATCAACTGAACATGCGAACTGTTGATATTATGCGGTGTTAATCTCTCTTTCGAGAGGCTATCCCCCTGATAGAGGTAGGTTGCTCACGCGTTACGCACCCGTGCGCCACTCTCACCATCTTCGAGCAAGCTCTCCGATGGATCCCGTCCGACTTGCATGTATTAGGCCTGCCGCTAGCGTTCATCCTGAGCCAGGATCAAACTCTCCATTGTAAAATGAAGTTTTTGATTCCAACTATTTATAATAATCAGAATTCTTTTTTTATATCTCTGATCTTGGATCGAATTGAACGAATTACTTGAATTTGTTCATGACTTTCGTTTGTCTACTCGTCACGCTTACATGATTGTGTTTTCTTAAAGAACTTTGTCGCTTCAACTTCCGTATCCGCTATATTCCGATGGCATTGCGCCCTCTTTATCTTTTTTGTTTTTCCCTTCGTTTCCGTTGGGACTGCAAAGGTAGAAATCTTTTCTGAACTTCCAAAAACTTTTTGAAGTTTTTTTTCTTTTCTCTTTTTTCGATTTCCGCGTTTAAAATAAAATCAGCTGGATTTTAAATCCTGCCAAACTTCTCTTAAACCCTTCTTTTTTTCATGATTCCTTCTTTCGAAGTAACCGTGCCTCCCTTGCGGAGTGGTGCAAAGATAGGGAGTTTACAAACAAACTTCCAAGCCTTTTGTTCTTATTTATTTTATTTTGCCCTTAACTGCCTGTAAGGGTGCGAGATTCTTTTTGTAGAAAGGCTCGCCGGGGATTTCAGCACCGACTGCAGGGGCAAACATAAGCAACCAGGAATGGGTGCCACGCCAAGCAGATGAACGGTGACAGGCGGTTATCGATAAGGCCGGAATACCTTCTTCTGTAGCTATACTTTTGTACCGTTTTACTTAGGTTTAGTTTAGGTTTTAGTTAGGTTTTGTTTAGGTATAGTATAGGTTATAGCTAAACAAAACCTAACTTATTGCTAAGTTAAATATAAACAAAAGCTAACCTAAGGAATAAGAAGCCCTCAACTTTTCTTTATTTACTGGGGAAGCACGGCTCATTTAGGGCAAACTTGGGTTCCGCCCCGTGGACAGGGCTCCGGCTGCTACGCAGGGCTTGCGGGAACCTTCGGCTCCCCTCCCCACCTGCTTCGTACCATGCTCGGGTTAGGTTTGCCCTGCAACCGTGTCCTGTCCGTGTTGAGTCCGTGTTGAGTCCGACTCTGGCACGGATTCAGGTTACTTTTAAGGTAGCCGCACCCTGCCCGCAGGGCGAAACTAAGCCCTAGCTAAACCCTCGCTAGGCTCATTCAGGATAGATTCTGGACTGGTTCAAGATCGAAAACGAAACGAACCGCAGCGCGACATCTTACCTAGAAATACCGAAAAATAGCCAAAAAAACACCAAACACTCGGACTCGCATAGGTTACATGGGCCAAAAAGCCCTTGGTTAGCTTCGAGTATGTTGAACTTCTTTTTAATTTTGAAGAGGGATTAGAAAAAGGAAATCCTGCCAATCAAATCCATTGACTAAATCCCAACCGACCATAGATAATGGCTAATTATGAAGATAAAAACGCATTTATACATTTTTTTATGTAGATTTATCTTCTTAAAATAACCACCAGAGCGATGAGCAGAACTACCCTGAAAGATATAGCGTTGGCACTCAATATTTCTGTTTCGACGGTTTCCAAAGCATTATCAGACAGCTACGAAATAAGTGAAGCGACTAAAAAGATGGTTCAGGAATATGCCAAAAAGCATAATTTCCACCCAAATAAGTTGGCACGGAGCTTAAAAATAGGAAAATCCAATACAATAGGGGTTATTGTATCCAACATTAGCAATACATTCGTTTCACAAATCCTCGATGGAATTCAAATAGCCTCTCAACAGACGGTCTATGACGTTATTTTCATGCAAAGCCGGGAAGACGAACGGATCGAAAAAAATTGTATTGACGTCTTACGCATGCGCGGTATTGATGGCTTAATGATATCTCCGGTTTCTTCCGATTCAAATATTGAAGAGCTAAAAGCATTGATAAAATCGCAGATCCCCGTCGTTATTTTTGATCGTATCAATCACCAGCTCGACACATTCAAGGTTGGTGTCAATAATTTCCAGGGTTCATATAATGCCACAAAGCATCTCATCGAAAAAGGTAAAAAGAATATTTTGCATATCACCGGAAAGAACTTAGGTGTGGCAGCCGAACGATTAAATGGCTTTAAATCTGCTTTATCAGATGCGGGGATTCCTTTTGATACTAGACATTATATCGAATGTAGTTTTAATAATACCACCGATATAGACGAAACAATTGGGGAGATTTTGCGCAAAGAATATCTTGAGCATAAAAATATAGATGCAATTTTTGGAGCAACAGATATTATTACAACCCGAACATTGGGTATTTTGGCTGAGCTTCAGATTCAGGTTCCTTCCGAAGTTGCCGTTATCGGTTTTTCAAACACACAAATTGCTGCTTCGTTAAATCCAGCGCTATCCACCGTTGTACAGCCTGCAACAGAAATTGGAGAATTAGCAACAAATAAATTAATCGCCACCATTAACCAAACAAGACCAATACATGAATTTGAAACGATTGAGCTTCCAACACAGCTCATCATTCGCAAATCTTCCTTATAATTCTTTTGATTATAGTCTCGCCGACATACTTAAAACAAAACAGTCGGGAAATAAGACGTTAGCGCTCTTATTTCCCGACTGTCTTTATGCTAGACCACTATTACAGGTCATAATCTCTAATCTTCGCTTGAATGATTGGTATCATTCACCAACAATACCATACTCTAGGCCCCGTAATTCCGCAAGCCCTCTCAATCTTCCAATGGCAGAATACCCTGGATTTGTTACTTTATTCAGATCATCCAGCATCTGATGGCCGTGATCTGGTCTGAATGGGATCGCTGTAGATCTCAATTGATTTTCAGCAACCAGGATTTTCATGATTTTATACATATTGACATCCCCATCCAAATGGTCTGCCTCATAAAAGCTTCCGATCGCATCTTTCCTCACATTCCGTAAGTGAACAAAGTTTACCCGCCCTTTAATATTTTCTAAGATAGCCGGCAGATCGTTTGTCTGACTGGCCCCCAAGGATCCTGTACAAAAGCAGACACCATTAAATCGTTGTGGAACCGCATTTAAAAAATAATCGAAATCCGCACCATTACTGGCGATGCGGGGCAAACCTAAAATAGGATACGGTGGATCATCGGGATGAATAGTCATACATATACCGTTATCCTCACAAGTTGCCGCAATTCCCTGAAGGAAATAAACCAAATTACCGCGTAAACCATCTTTCCCAATATGTTTATAGGTATCAATGCTCGCTTTTAACGCTTCCAATTCCACATTCTTCTCTCCGGGGATCCCCATTAAGACAACATTTGCCAATTCTTCTTTTTGCTGTTCGGAAATTTCATCAAATCGTAAAGTCGCCCGTTTAACAACATCCTCTGGATACGCTGTCTGTGCTTCATCACGTTTCAATATAAAAATATCAAAAAGTGCCAGATCAATCCAGTCAAAATACAATGCTTTTGAACCATCCGCCATGGTTAAATCCAATTGTGTACGTGTCCAGTCCAGCACCGGCATAAAATTATAACAAATTGTTTTGATGCCGCATTGTGCGAGATTGGTTAAAGTCTCATTATATTTCTGGAGGTATTCATCGACCCTAGCACCTTTTGTCTTAATCTCCTCGTGTACTGTCACACTTTCCACAACAGACCAGGTAAGACCAGCATCTTCTATAATGCGTTTTCTTTCTTGAATATCGGCAAGTGGCCATACCTCACCGTGTAGAATATGATGTAATGCCGTAACAATACCAGTAGCTCCAGCCTGTTTGATATCTTGTAAAGATACCGGGTCATTGGGGCCATACCAACGCCAGGTTTGTTCTAATTTTCTCATCTTAAAGTTTAATTAAACGCCACACCATGCATTAAAACCACCATCGACAAAAACCGTCTCCCCTGTCACAAAGGCCGATGCATCACTCAATAGATAGATTAAAGTTCCTTTTAACTCACGCGGGTCGCCCAAACGGTTATAGGGAGTTCCGTTAAGAATACGTTTGGTACGGTCGCTATACGTACCGTCTGGATTGATCAATAAGTTTTTGTTCTGCTTGGTTAAGAATACGCCGGGAGCGATTGCATTGACACGAACTTGATCGCCATAACGCTGAGCGAGCTCGGTGGCCATCCATTTTGTATACCCATCGATACCGTGTTTTGCAACAGTATAGCCCAAAACACGTGTAAAAGGACGACTGGCTGTAAGAGAAGATATATTGATGATGACGCCTTTTCCGCTTTCAGCAATCACACGACCAATAATATGCGTAGGAATCATTGTACCATACAAATTAAGCTCTATTGCTTTAATGGTATCCTGAATATTGCTCGCAAATAAATCTTGATCGGCACCAATTGTTGCACCTGGAATGTTGCCTCCAACGGCGTTTACTAAAGCGTCTATCCTACCCCACTTTTGCAAAACTTCATCTTTCGCCCGAGTGACATCCTGTTCGTTCATGATGTCAACTTCAACAAATATAGCTTCGCCACCAACAGACTCTACCTGCTGAACACGCTCCGCTCCGATTTGTCCATTACGTCCAAGTACTGCGACTTTGGCTTCTGCCTCGGCCAAAGCCTCAACAAATGCTTCGCCTAAAATCCCTGTACCTCCCGTAATTACAACTACCTTATCTTTTAATGAAAATGGATTATTATGCATGTATTTTTATTTCAAATTGGTATTTACCCCCAATTTTATTGATAATAACCTTAATTACAAAAAAAAGTAATTGATTTAATTACGATAACGTTTTAGTTACGTCACCTTCTTTATCTTCCCCTTCTGTCGTTTCATCATCAAACAGAATCCGTATAGAAGGTGTATAGGTATCATTATGTTGACCGGTTTTATTTGCCCAGAAAAAAGCACATAGAAAAACCAAAGCCAACAAAACACTACAACCGATCAAAATATACATTATTTCCATAACAACTAGAGTTTACGACGTTTGGCATACCACCTCGTCATGAGACTTGTAAAAGAGATGATCGTTACCGTACTTATTGGCATTAGAATCGCGGCAAATAACGGCGACATAATACCTTGCACGGCAAAGCTCAATCCAATTACATTATATAAAAGAGAGATACCAAAGCTCATGTGTATTACTTTCACCGCATCTTTGCTAAAAGCAAAGAAATCCGGCATTTTTGAAAATGACTCCCCATCCAGTATCGCATCGCAGCCGGGAGAGAAGTTATTGATATCATCACTCACGGCGATGCCCAGATCTGCTTTACGCAATGCCCCCGCATCATTAAGACCATCACCAATCATGCAGACATGCTTTCCTGCTACCTGAAAATTTTGAATGGTTTCCAGTTTTTCCATTGGTGATTGATTAAAAAGCAAACTTGCATTCGAGGGAAAAATTAACTGGAGTGCATCCAGACGTCTATCGTTATCCCCTGAGATTAAATGAAGGTCGTATTCGACTTTAAAATCTTCAATCAAAGCCGAAAGGCCATCCCGCCAGGATTGCTCCATGGTAAAATATCCTTTTAACTCCTCACCTATACGAATAAAAACCACAGAACCATCTGTTTTAATATTACCGATATTCAAAAAGTTAGCACTACCGATTTTAATTTCCTTGCCACTTACATTAGCCTGCATCCCCTTTCCCGGAAATTCCTTAAAATCCTGTATCGAAATAGCAGAAGAGACATTCAGCCACTTGACGATTTCACGGCTCAACGGATGGCTAGAGTTTCTACATACCGCATTCAGTAGTTTTTTGTCAACTGCCGAAAGGCTACCTTCAAAATAAATTGAGGTTGCTTTAGGCGACGATATTGTGCCAGTTTTATCGAACACCAGGGTATCAATCCTCGCCATCTGCTCAATAGCAGCCGTATTTTTCAAATAGAACTTATTTCGATCAAAAATACTTAGCGCTGCAGAAAGGGTAAATGGAGAGCTTAACGCCAACGCACATGGACATGCAATAATTAATACCGCCGTAAAAGCTCCCCAAGCCCGGCTTGCACTTCCATCAACGGCCCAAAATAAGGCAGCCAATAGTGCAATAGCCAATAAAACAACAGTAAAATATTTACTTATAAAGTTGACAAAAGTCTGAAAATGTTTGTCATAATCTTTATAATTCTCATTATTCCATAATTTGGTCAAATAGGACTGTGAAATCGGTTTGACCACTTCAAGTTCTATCGCTTCCCCCGTCTGGCGTCCGCCGGCATAGATAATTTCGCCTAAGGTCTTACTGACCGGACTTGATTCACCCGTTACAAAGCTAAAATCTATCGCAGCATCACCTTTTAAAAGCATAGCATCGGCCGGTATAATTTCATTGTTCCGAACCAAGATACGGTCACCTATATGAACGTCAGCTAATTGTACAGGTTTATCCCCCGATTCGGTCAATACTGTTACAGCCACCGGAAAATAACTCCGGTAATCCCGTTCAAATGAGATGTGATAATAGGTACGTTGTTGTACCCATTTTCCGATCAATATAAAAAATACAAGACTACAGAGTGTATCCGTAAAACCAGCTCCTGTCTGTGTGATCACCTCAAACGCGGAACGCAAAAATAACACGAGGATTCCCAGGGCTAATGGCACATCCAGATTCAACCGCTTTTGTTTCAGACTCCAATAAGCCGATTTGAAATAATCCGACGCACAATACAATAAAACAGGGAGACCAAAGGCAAGGTTTATATAACCAAAGAAATTGGCATATTCCTTTTCAAAACTCCCCATTCCAAAATAATCAGGGAAACTGAATAACATAGAATTTCCAAAACAGAAACCGGCAACAGCAATTTTTGCGACCAAAGGATTCAGATTATTTCTATTCCCTTCCTTTACAACATCCTGCAAAGTGATTTTAGGGTCATAACCGATATGGACCAAAAGATAAACCAGGTCTTTCAATGGCAGCTCATTGTGATTGAATGTAATGCTCGCCTGTTTCTTCATAAAGTCCACGCGCGACTGCAGTACATTGGGATTGAGTTTATATAAATTTTCCAGCAACCAGATACAAGAGCTACAGTGAATAGCCGGAATATAAAAGGTGATGATGGTCATCTTATCATCTTTATAATCCACTAATTTATCGGCAATCTGTGGTTCATCCAGATAAGAAAAATCTTCTTGCTTGGATTTATTTGATTTACCCGGGTGCTGATTATAGCGATAATATTGCTGCATACCACTATCGTTCAGTACTTGGTAAACGGTCTGACAGCCTAGACAGCAAAAATCGTGATGATCGAGCTGATAACCCGTTTCCTCAATTTTATCGCCGCAATGGAAACATTTTTCTGCGAGTTGTATTTCATCCCTTAGCTCTGCCATACCTTCGTTCTAAATTGCCTGACTAAATAATTGATTTTGTGCTTTTGAACGCAATAATCGCTGATCAAAGGCCATACAGATATTTCTTAAAAAGGAGCGTCCAATAGCAGTACATTGAATTAGATCGCCGGATATGGAGACTAAACCATCTGCAACAAGTTCAGACAATTCGTCGATAATCTGCTCATTCAGCGGCGCACCTGTCGGCAACTGCACTTTGCCTTTACACATCATATCGAGGATATAACGCCTTACAAGAAGATCCTCCTCGTTGAGTATATGTCCTTTTACAACGGGCAATACCCCTGCATCAATAAGTTTATGGTATTCTTCTACGGTCTTCACATTTTGAGCAAAAGCCCCCCAGGCATCGCTGATCGAAGAGACTCCGATACCGATTAACAAGGGACTAAATCGATCGGCATACCCCATAAAATTGCGATGTAATCTTTCTTGTTGAAAAGCCACAAATAACTCGTCCTCTCTTTTCGCAAAATGATCCATACCGACATCTTCATAGCCATGGGCCAAAATCATTTTTTTCCCAAGGTTATATAAGGCGAGTTTGGCTGCGCCATGAGGTAGATCTGCTTCAGTATAATGCCGTTGACCGGGTTTTATCCAAGGCACGTGTGCATAGCTATAGAAAGAGATCCGGTCTGGACCGAGCAGCATCGCTTTTTGGATCGTATCTTCCACCGTAGCCAATGTTTGCTTAGGCAATCCATAGATCAAATCGAAGTTGATCGACTCAAATCCAATTTTCCGCGCATTCAGCATAACCTCCTCCACTTCCTCCAAAGTTTGATGCCTATTGATCACGAACTGCACAAGTGGATCAAAATCCTGTATTCCCAGGCTCAAGCGCCGAAATCCCAAGTCAAATAAGGTTTCTAAATGTGTGACGGTTGTATTAGCAGGATGAGCTTCGAAAGAGAATGAACGATCAGGAGCCAGGTCTGCGTGTTTAAGGATCCCCTCAATCAGTACTTTCAAATTATCCGGATGGAAAAAGGTCGGAGTACCACCACCCAAATGTATTTCTGCCAATAACGGTCTTTCTCCCTTAAATAAAGCGACATACATTTCCCATTCTTTCAAAAGAGAGGCAATATAAGGTTCTTCAACGCGATGGTTTTTTGTAATGCGCGTATTGCAGCCACAATACGTACAGAGGCTTTCACAAAAAGGAAGGTGTATATATAAGCTGATACCTTTTTCTTTCGACTGCTGGAAAGTTTGGTAGACTTGATTAGTCCAAGCCGCCCGAGAAAATGCTTCATTATCCCAAAAGGGAACAGTAGGATAGCTTGTATAGCGCGGTGCGGCAACATTATATTTTTGCACCAATTCTTCCATTGTAACCTGCGATGTAATCATTTTATTTTATTTTTTTAGCACAGTCGTTTAGACAACAACAGGCTTTACCAACACATTTTTCTAATCCCCATAAGTTGAGATTCCGGACGGTCTGCTCTGCCAGTCCTTTTGGACTCTGATCTTCAAATGGTGCATTGGCAATCTGAATATTCAGATCTCCAGCCTTTACCAGATCGATATGAGCAGTATCCTTACTGCGGGTCATAATCTTATTGATCCCTAACCCTTTTAAATTAAGTAGCATGCTCTCGTCCAAAATATCGCTCACGGAAATAACTACCGCATCTTTTCCACGCGCATAATTCTGTGTCTCCGCATTTAATCCATTTGAAATCAAAGTCAAATCATGTTGTTTGGCATTTGCCAATGCCCAAAACTCTTTTTCAAATGACCTTACATTATATACTACTACTTTCATTCTGATTCTACAATCACCAATTAAGGTTTATCCTAAGAACAAAAGTAAATCATGCATATGGGCAAAAAGATGATATAGCACCACACCTTAAAATGATATTTATCACAATTCACAAAAACTTGCATGATTTCGCTAACACCAACAGCTGTAAAAGTCAACCGAAAGCTATTATCTGGCCAGTAATCGCGTACAACACGGTCAGTGAAACCAAACTAGTTCAATAAAACGTCAAAGCGAGCTCGCATTGTTACTTTAATGAAAAGACACAAATCAGTAAACATAGACTATCAGAAAAAAGGCGTGTTCAGAAAAACTGAACACGCCTTTTTTTATGTTGATTTTTAAATCTTCGCTACTGATCACTACTGCTTCACATCCCGCAGGTTCTTGATAGAATTGATGTATATTTTTCCTTTTTCTTTCGAAATCAGTTTTTCTTCTTTAAAGTCGGAGAGCATACGGGAAACAGTTTCATTGGCTGTACCTGCAATTGAAGCTAGGCCGTCTCGTGTCACATCAATTGAGCATGCATCAGCCTCATTGATATTGACTCCACTTTTTTCAGCAACGCTAATCAAGGCATTGGCGACACGCTTACGGACAGAATGATAGGCAAAACCCAGCAATTGCTCTTCTTTTTCACGTAAGTCGACAGAAAGGAGCTTAATAAATTTACTGGCTATTGCAGGTTTTTTCCATAACAGCTCCAAAAAACTGTCCTTTGGAATCAACACAATTTCACTTTGTTCAACAGCTTCGGCGTAGTCTTCATAATTATCATTCAACAAAATCGAAGCATAACCAAAGTAATTGCCTTCAATAAAAATACCTGTAGACAGCTCACGTCCATCTTTATAGGACTTAAAGCTGCGCACCTGACCAGATTTCACAAAATAGACGTACGTTGGCGAATCATCTTTTTCATAAATAGACTGTTTTTTCTTCACTGTTTTCACCCGTGAATTGGCAATTAGCTCTTTTAGCAACAATACCTGCTCTTCGGCGCTCAAACTCAAATCTTCTTCCTGAGGAATATCTGCTGCAAGCTGCTCATGTCTTTTGAGGCGAACATCTATTGCATTCATCAATTCGACATCATCAAAAGGTTTCGTCAAATAATCATCCGCCCCCATTTCCATCGCTTTGCGCATATCTGCGCGTTCCGCTTTGGCAGTCAGAAAAATGAACGGAATTTTGGTTGTACTTTCAATTTTGCTCAACATAAATAAGACCCCGTAACCATCCAATTCAGGCATCATGATATCACAGAGAATCAAATCAGGAATATGTCTTGTCGCCAGGTCGACTCCAACACGTCCATTTTCGGCAGTAATGACATCATACATTCCTGTCAACTCCAATATTTCGGTAGTCCCCTCTCGGATATCAATATTATCTTCAATAATTAGAATTGTCTTTTTATTTCTCATCTGCAATTATTTATTCTGTCCTTTTTATGTTTTAGACCCTTTTATGCTTTGCCTCTATTTATCAACAACGCTCTCCTTGAAGCGCACGCGGAATGAAGTTCCTTTGTGTACTTCCGATTCAAATTCCATCTGCCCCGCCATCAATTCGATGTATCGTTTTACAATATTCAAACCTAATCCTGTACCAGGGATATTACCTGTATTATGTGCTCTAAAAAAAGGCTCAAACAAATGTACCTGATCTTCCTCGGGTATACCAATACCATTGTCTTTCACGGATATTAAGCAGCCTTCGTCGTCGATACAGGTTGTGAATTCGATCAAGGTATCTTCTCCGGAATATTTGATCGCGTTGGAGATTAAGTTGACCAAAGCATTTTTCAACAAATTTGGATCTAGGGTGAAATGCCCAATTTCTCCGGTATGTTGGTATACAATATGCTGATTTTTCTTACAGATCAATTGCATTTCTTCGGTGATCTCTTCTGCCAGCTCAACGAGATTGATGTATTGCTTATTCATCACAACAATACCCGCTTCTAATTTTTCAAGTGACAGAAAGTCGTTCAGGATACTTGTGAGCAATTGAACTGCACTTTTAATTTTATTGGTGTGTTTAATGATATTAGCCTTATCATCCGGTCGTTCGGAATACTTTTCAATCAGAGAAGCCGAAAGCTGAACCGAGCTTAAAGGTGTCCGGAACTCATGCGAGGCCATGGACACAAACCGTGATTTCAGCTGGTTAAGTTCAATTTCTTTTTCCAAAGACTTTGAGACTTCTGCTTTCGCTTTTTCAAGTTCAGATACCAGCGAGATCAGGTCGCGTGTACGCTCACTTACTTTATGTTCAAGTTCGGCTGAATGTTGCTTGAGCATATCCTCGGCAGCTTTCTCACGCGATAAATCGTGAATAAAGCCAGTAAAGATATTCTTATCTTTTAACCAAACCTCACTGACTGCCAAGCGGAATGGAAATGTTTCTCCATTTTTCTTTAAGCCCATCACTTCACGACCGATTCCGATAATTTTCTTGTGGCCTGTGGTTTGGTAATTATGCAGATAACCATCGTGATTACCACGATCAGGTTCAGGCATTAACATGGAGATATTGTGTCCGATCACTTCTTCAGCCTGATAACCGAACAATTCCAAGGCAGCAGGGTTAATGCTTTCCACATTCCCCCTGTTGTCTATGGTAATTATTCCATCAATAGCGTGATCTATTATAGCAGCTAAAAGCCTTCCACCGTCCATGATCGTTGCTTATTTTACCAGTTTCTTGTATTTAATACGGTGCGGTGTCACGTCACCAACACGTTTTCTACGGTTTTCTTCATATTCAGTGTAGTTACCTTCAAAGAAATAAACCTGTGAATCCCCTTCAAAAGCAAGGATATGTGTACAGATACGATCCAGGAACCATCTATCGTGGGAGATCACAACGGCACAACCGCCGAAATTCTCCAAGCCTTCTTCCAGTGCCCGTAAGGTATTTACATCAATATCATTGGTCGGCTCATCAAGTAAGAGCACATTTGAGCCTTCTTTGAGTGTAATAGCCAAGTGAACACGGTTACGTTCTCCACCGGAAAGTACACCTACTTTCTTTTGTTGATCAGCACCGTTAAAATTAAATTTGGAAACGTAAGCTCTTGAGTTTACCGAGCGATTGCCCAGCATCATATTGTCGCTGCCACCCGTAATATTTTCCCAAACCGATTTTTCAGGATCGAGGTCATGGTGCATTTGGTCTACGTAACCCAATTTTACTGTTTCTCCGACCTTGAACGACCCCGTGTCAGGTGTTTCCTGACCTGTAATCAGACGGAATAAGGTTGTTTTACCCGCACCGTTGGGTCCAATAATCCCTACGATACCCGCAGGCGGCAACATGAAACTCAAATTTTCAAACAAGATACGATCGCCATACGCTTTGGAAATATTAGTTGCCTCAATGACCGAATTACCTAAACGTGGTCCCGGTGGAATAAACAATTCCAATTTTTCTTCGCGTTCTTTCGTTTCCTCAGAAGCTAATTTTTCATAGTTATGCAAACGAGCTTTCGATTTGGCGTGGCGTGCTTTCGGTGCCATACGCACCCATTCCAGCTCACGTTCCAAGGTTTTTTGACGTTTGGTTTCCTGTTTTTCTTCCTGTGCCAAGCGTTTTGCTTTTTGATCTAACCAAGAAGAATAATTTCCTTTCCAAGGAATACCCTCACCGCGATCCAATTCAAGAATCCATCCGGCTACATTATCCAAGAAATAACGGTCGTGGGTAACGGCAATGACCGTTCCTTTATATTGTTTTAAATGTTGTTCTAACCAATCAATCGACTCGGCGTCCAAGTGGTTGGTCGGCTCATCCAGGAGTAATACATCAGGTTCCTGCAACAATAAGCGACATAATGCTACACGTCTGCGCTCGCCACCTGACAAATTGACAATCTTCGCATCTGGTTCGGGGCAACGTAAAGCATCCATTGCTCTTTCCAATTTCGAATCGATTTCCCAAGCGTTAGTGGCATCAATGATATCCTGAAGTTCCCCTTGTCTTGCCAACAATTTGTCCATCTCATCGGCATTTTCATACACCTCTGGCAAGCCAAATTTTTCGTTGATTTCTTCGTATTCCTGTAAGATGGCTGTAATTTCAGCGACACCTTCCTGAACGACTTCAAGAACAGTCTTTTCAAGATCCAATTGAGGTTCTTGTGCTAAATAACCCACAGAGTAACCTGGGGAGAACACCACCTCGCCTTGGTAGGACTTATCCAATCCAGCGATAATTTTTAATAGGGAAGATTTACCTGATCCGTTTAAACCGATCACACCGATCTTCGCGCCATAGAAAAAAGATAAATAGATATTTTTTAACACTTGTTTTTGAGGCGGATAGATTTTGTTGACACCCGCCATCGAAAAAATGATCTTCTCGTCTGACATAAAATTTAAAAAAATTCGAAAACTCTTATTATATTAACATACAAATGTAATCTTTTATACTGACATTTTGGACGTGTAACGGTCATGGCTTAATTGTTGATGACATTATTTAAAATAATTTTAAGGTTTGAAATGCAGAATTTACTACATTTATATATCCTTAATATAAAACAGAAAGGTATTCAATGGAAGCAAAATTTTCACCGCGCGTAAAGGATGTCATATCGTACAGTAGAGAGGAAGCTTTGAGATTGCGTCACGATTATATAGGAACGGAGCATTTATTGCTCGGATTGATTCGTGAAGGCGATGGTATGGCGATAAAGATCCTTAAAAACATAGGCATTGACACGACAGCACTACGTCAATCTGTGGAGGACGCAGTGAAGGGGGCATCGGTTTCACGCGCTCCTATTGGCAATATGCCATTAACAAAACAGGCTGAAAAAGTTTTGAAGATCACTTATTTGGAAGCTAAAATATTCAAATCGGACATCATCGGAACGGAGCATCTATTATTGGCTATCTTACGAGATGAAGATAATATTGCTTCTCAGATTTTACAACAATACAATGTGACTTACGACATCTTCAAATCTGAAGTTGAGCAAAATAGAACGACGATCAAGGACGAAGCTCCGGGCTCTCCTACCGGCGATGATGATTTTGCAGAGGATGATCAATATATCCAACCTAAAAAAGTTTCGGATATTAAATCCAAAACTCCAGTATTGGACAACTTTGGCCGTGATTTGACCAAAGCTGCCGAAGAGGGTAAATTGGATCCTATTGTAGGTCGCGAAAAAGAGATTGAGCGTGTGTCTCAAATTTTATCCCGACGCAAGAAGAACAATCCGTTGTTAATCGGTGAACCGGGAGTTGGTAAATCAGCTATTGCGGAGGGACTTGCGCTTCGCATTGTCCAACGCAAGGTATCGCGTGTACTCTTCAATAAGCGTGTAGTTACATTGGATCTAGCTTCATTGGTTGCCGGGACGAAATATCGCGGTCAATTTGAAGAACGTATGAAAGCGGTTATGAATGAACTGGAGAAATCACCGGATGTCATCTTATTTATCGATGAGATTCACACCATCGTTGGTGCAGGTGGCGCTTCAGGATCGTTAGATGCTTCCAATATGTTCAAACCAGCCTTGGCAAGAGGAGAAATCCAATGTATTGGTGCAACAACATTGGACGAATATCGTCAATACATTGAAAAAGATGGTGCTTTGGACCGTCGTTTCCAACGTGTAACGATTGAACCGGCTACACATGACGAAACAGTTGAAATATTGAATCGTATCAAAGAGAAATATGAGGATCACCACAACGTGACCTACACTCCAGAAGCGATTGAAGCCTGTGTGTCGTTAACAACACGTTACATTACAGACAGGTTCTTACCAGATAAGGCTATTGATGCTTTGGATGAGGCAGGCTCTCGCGTGCACTTAAACAATATTCATGTACCGCAGTCCATTATTGACATTGAGAATAAAATTGAAGAGGTCAAATTGGAAAAGAACAAAGTCGTTCGTAGTCAAAAATACGAAGAGGCTGCCAAATTGCGTGATACGGAGAAAAAATTGATCGAGGAGCTCGAGAAAGAAAAAATCGCTTGGGAAGAAGAGACGAAGTCTAAACGCTATACTGTTTCAGAAGAAAATGTTGCTGAAGTAGTGGCCATGATGACAGGTATTCCAGTACAACGTGTTAGTCAGACAGACAGTCAAAAGCTGTTGAATATGGCTGAGTTGATGAAGGGAAGAATCATTGGTCAAGATGACGCTGTAGGTAAATTGGTGAAAGCTATTCAACGTACCCGTGCGGGCTTGAAGGATCCTAAAAAACCAATCGGGTCATTTATCTTCTTAGGTCCTACTGGGGTTGGTAAAACAGAGTTGGCTAAAGAATTAGCACGATTTATGTTTGATACCGAGGATGCACTGATCCAAATTGACATGAGTGAGTACATGGAGAAATTCGCGGTATCTCGCTTGGTTGGAGCGCCTCCAGGATATGTTGGTTATGAAGAAGGTGGTCAATTGACTGAGAAAGTACGTCGTAAACCTTATGCAGTTGTTTTATTGGATGAGATCGAGAAAGCTCACCCGGATGTCTTTAACCTCTTATTACAGGTATTAGACGAAGGCCAATTGACAGATAGTTTGGGTCGTAAAGTAGACTTCAGAAATACCATTATCATCATGACTTCTAATATTGGTGCACGCCAATTGAAGGAATTTGGTCAAGGTGTTGGTTTCACCACTGCGGCAAAATCACAACAATCTGATGCGCATTCACGTGGAGTTATTGAAACAGCATTAAAAAGAGCTTTTGCTCCAGAATTTTTGAATCGTATTGACGATGTGATTGTCTTCAACTCGTTGACAAAAGAAAATATCTTCAAAATCATCGATATTGAATTGAAATCATTATTCAAAAGAATTGCAGATTTGGGTTATACGATCAATTTGACGGAGGAGGCAAAAGACTTCATCGCGGATAAAGGTTATGACAGTAATTTTGGCGCACGTCCACTAAAACGAGCAATCCAGAAATATTTGGAAGATCCGATTGCAGAAGAAATCCTTAAAGGAAATGTACAAACCGGTTCAGTTTTGACTGTGAGTATTAACCCTGAAACCAAAGATATTGAGGTTTCTAGCTCAGACTCTAAGTCTTCAAAAGACACAGCTGAGAAGTAAAGCTAAGCTGTATCCAAAAATAATTTCAACAAAATGCACCTTTATGGTGCATTTTTTGTTGTAATGAAAGGTGACGTTAAACTTTCATATCATTTTATCGTCCTATAATAAAAAATTGTCACAAATAACACGAACAATATGAAAAGACTTTTATTAGCAGCATTAATTGGAACCGCAGCCTTGGTTTCATTTTCTTCTTGTAAGAAAGAGTATGTTACGAACTATCTTCCTGGCGTTACCTATGTGACACCAGTTCCTTCGAGTGGGTGGGAAAGAGACAAAAATAATTCATTTAATTTTGTTCATACATTAAAATTTGATGAATTGGATGCTAAGTATTTTGACTATGGTCATGTGGGAGTAGCAATAACCTTCAACTATGATGCCAGCCAAGGACACGCAACATCATACACAAATATTCCAGCTGAATATATCGGAAACTACAGTTATACTGTGGACTATGAAGTTGGCTATGTAATCATTTATGCATCTTATGTTGGAACTCCTCCTGTTAACGGAACTCCTCCTCCACCTCCAAATATGTATGCAAAAGTAACATTGACAGACGCCGATAACGGTGGAAATTAATTCATAAATAAATTCAATCATGAAAACATATTCAATTTATTCTATTTTATTTATAGTTATAGGTTTAATAGGGAATCCGGTCTGCGGATTTTCATCCAATAAAAAGCTTGCCGTAAAAAAAGAACCTATTAAAAACATTACTAGTGATGTACAACCAATTTCTGGTAATTTAATATATGTTTATATGCAACCCTTAGTAAATAAAGGGGATAGGTATCCTTATGATGGTAAAGCTATCACTGCCCCAGAAGTAAGGTTTTACCTCTACGAGGATAATAGTGGTTATAGTAAAACAATAGCACCTGCAGGTTTCACATTATATGTTGAATACAGTTATAAGAAAGGAAATGGCACTGCAACTGGGAGTAATGTGATAAATATGTCTGGTAAAAGCTCTATTTCTTTCCCTTTATCTTATTTTACTGCCTCAGATGATAATCAAATTTCCAACTGGAATATAACTCTGGTTGCTAAACCAAATTACGAACAAATAAACTGGGGTAATATTGGTCGATAAATTATTTTAGCTGGCAAAGATTACATGGAGACACCATTTCACTATCAATTATGAGATGGTGTCTCTTTTTTTACTCGCAGTTTTGCTATTTGGTTGAGTAACTTTAATCCTGTAACCAATAAACAATATATTTCAGTGTAGAAATTAAGTATATTCTTTTTACCTTAATGAATTACGATTCTAATAAATATTATCCTTTCAGCAATAATTCCGCATGCTCCAGTGCTGCATCCGTTGGATTGGTCCCACTGAGCATCTGAGCAATTTCCCTCACTCTCCCTTCCTGATCTAATCGAACAATGTTAGAGATTGTCCGATTGGCATTATCTTCCTTGTACACTTTATAATGCGCTGCTCCCTTCGCTGCAATCTGGGGCAAATGAGAAATAGCGATGACCTGCATGTTCTCCGCTAACTTTTCCATCACCTCCCCGACACGCAACGCGACCTCACCAGAGATCCCGGTATCTATTTCATCAAAAATAATGGTCGGCAATGCAGAGGTCTTAGCAACCAATGACTTAATCGCCAACATCACCCTGGAGAGCTCTCCGCCAGAGGCAACCCGATGAATGGATTGCAAAGCCTGTCCTTTATTGGCAGAGAACAAAAACTGAATTGCATCAATCCCTGATTCCCGCATATCTCCGTCCTTTAATGGTTCAAGACTAATTTGCAGCAGAGCATTGGGCATCCCTACATTTGTCAAGGTAGCCTGCACATCCTTTGCAATCAACGCTAACACCTTTTTTCTTGCTACCGAAAGTTCTTCTGCATTTTTCCGGGCAGTGGCTAGTTTAGCTACAACCTCTTTCTCCAGTCGTTCCAATTGCTCATCCGAAGAATTTATGGCAAACAGCTTGGATTCAAGATCGTCACGCAATTGAATCAACTCTTCGACGGAGTCCACATGGTGTTTTTTCTGTAAGGAATACAATAGGCTTAGGCGTTCATTGATATCCAGCAGAGTACCCTCGTCTATTTGCGTATCTTCCTCAAGGGAGCTCAGCTCCGCGGCAACGTCTTTCAGCTCAATCCATGTACTCTTTAATCGCGCAGCCAAATCTGCTGCCTCAGGCAAAAATGAAGCAATTCCTTCCACTTGGGTCATCGCCTCTTTCAATCGGCTTAAAACTGCTGTATCATCGTTTTCCAAAAGATGTGATGCCCCTACCAGCCCACGCTTGATGTCCTCTGCGTTTTCCAGCTGCCGTTGCTGTATTTCAAGCTGTACCTGCTCGTCTTCTACCAATCGGGCTGCATCAAGTTCATCAAACTGAAACTGAAAATAGTCCTGCTCAATAGCGGCTTTCTTGACCATTTCCTTAAACTCTTCGAGTTCTTTTTTCGCCTTCTTGTAAGCGAAAAAGCTCGCTCGATAATTTTGCTTGAGGCCAAATGAACCTGCAACACTATCGACTACAAGGAACTGAAAATCTTCTGTATTAATCTGTAATGTTGCATGTTGAGAATGTACATCAATCAACTGTTCTCCTAAAGCTTTGAGTATAGTTAGCGTGACTGGCGAATCATTAATAAATGCACGGGATTTACCATCAGGAGAGATTTCTCTTCGAATAATGGTATGGTCTGCATATTCGAGATCATTTTCCTCAAAAAAGCTAAGCAATTGATAGGAACCTATGTTAAACTCCCCTTCAATCACGCATTTTTTGGACGGATCGAAAAAATGCTTTCCCTCCGCCCTATTTCCCAAAATCAGTGACAACGCACCCATAATAATAGATTTACCTGCACCGGTCTCGCCGGTAATCATATTTAAACCTTTGTCAAACTGGATTTCCAATTCGTTGATGAGCGCATAATTTCTAATATGTAAGGTATCTAGCATATTCTTGCAGGTCTATTTTTACAATTTGGAGGAAAAACCGTTCCTCAATCGGATCCCATATTTTATGAACTTTCTGAAGGTAATTTACCTAAAAATCAGGCGATTTCAATACGTTTTGCCTTAAAAAAATAGAAATCTTCTTGACTGACTTTTTCGTTTTTGATATTTACAGATACTAAATACTAAAAATAATATCAATTATCCAAACAAAAACGACAAATTAAACTATTATTTTTAGTAATATCATTCTATTTTTGACAAAAGAATGTTCTCTTTCAGCTCCATTGACATAAATTAATTCCTATTTTTATGGCATGCAAGATTATAGTGCTACCCTAAAAAAATACATGCCCGAAGAAGCAGCACCGATTATATCCAACTGGATTAACCACACCCGCTGCCTATTTAAAATCTCTCGTTCAAGAAGTACGAAGCTAGGAGATTACCGTGCACCTTTTAAAGGAAGTCCACATCGCATCTCGGTCAACCATGATTTAAATTCATATTCGTTTTTGATTACGACTATCCATGAATTCGCACATTTACAAACTTGGAATAAACATCAGCATCGTGTCAAACCACATGGTTCGGAATGGAAGAGCAACTTTAAAGAGCTTATGGATCCTTTTCTAAAATTGAATATCTTCCCGGCTGATATCAGTAGCGCCATTCATCGCTATATGGAAAATCCTGCGGCTTCCAGCTGCACCGACCTCCACCTATTTCGCACCTTAAAATCATATGATACCGTCAAAACCAGTGCCCTTACGGTAGAATCCCTGGAGGATGGTCATTTCTTTAAACTCAAAAACGGGCGTTCATTTCAACGTATTGAGAAGATAAGAAAACGCTATAAGTGCATGGAATTGAGCAGCAAACGTATGTACCTATTCAATCCAATCGCGGAGGTATTTCTGTTGGAACAATGATTTTTGATAAATACATTCATTATATTTTTATCTTTGCTAACTTAGGAAATAAATAAAGAGAGCTTTTATGTTACACTTACACTCGACTATAGCAATTGTATTATTGCTAGCCCTGGTGATATCGATCGTGATCACCCTATCAAACTACCTTGGCAACAAACCGTACAACCGTAAAATTGCTTTATTGGGTTTTATCGCATCGCATATTCAATTATTGGTGGGATTGATTTTATTCTTTTATTTGAAGTATCCATCGATGATATCTGGTACCGTAATGAAAGATCCGGCATTACGTTTTAAAATCATCGAACACCCTTTGACCATGATCATTGCTATTGTATTGATCACAATTGGTTACTCGAAAGCTAAAAAGATTGAAAATGCCAAAAAAGCAAATCAAACAGTTATTATTTTCTACATTATCGGTTTGATCTTGATGCTTGCTCGTATTCCTTGGTCTACTTGGTCACTCTTCGCATAGTCTAAGATAATCTACAAAAAGGGCCTCACTGCAAATTGTGAGGCTTTTTTTGTATCTAGTAGAGACTGAGATTCCAGATTTTATCCCATAAAAAAAGCTGCAGTATACTGCAGCTTTCAAATATCTTAGTTGACTGTTAATTAGTCACGGTTTTTTCCAAATCCCAAAATTCCGAAAACGGTTTTGAATGCGATAAGTGCACCTACAATCATGGAGATGTTAGCTATTGCGGAAAACAAAAAAGTTTGTTGGCCCATTGCCGTACATACATCCGGTACAAAACGGATAAATGTACCTATTAAACCTAAAGCGATCGCTACTACCAATGTTTTGTAGTAATGAGTTTGATTCGCATTATTATCAGTTGTCTTTGGACCTCTTGGTTGTACAGTTTCTGCCATTTCAATTTCGATTTTATTCGATACAAATGTACAAAATAATCTATGTTAGAAAAATAAAAATGAAAAAACCAGTGATCATCAATTATTCTGGATATTTCTGTTCATATTTTTCTTTTTTTCGACTGTACTCATGTGGATGCTCTTTCGTAATATGAAAGCCACCACAGTGGATGCAACCATACGCATAGCGTTGCTTTGGCTTTCCTTCCCCACTACCATATCGGTGCTTCCTTCGATTTTTTCCCCGTAGCCACTTCTTATAGCGCCATTTTAACCACTGTATAAAGAAACCTGCTTCGCCCTTGCTATTAAAACGCACTTTACCGGTAGCACGGCATTTTCGACGTTCGATCAAGCTATTGATTTCGACAGATCTAAATACTTCATCCATAAATTGCTTTTTGCTGCTCATGCTACGTGTTCCTTTCTTATTTTATTTTCCTATTGCCTCCATTTAATTGCCTCATGGCTACCCGTTCATGTTTGTCTTCTGGGCAGAAGCTTATCATTCCTTCCTTTTCATGAAGCAGTATCCCTGCTTGGCGAATCGCAGCATATACGTCTTCCCTACCACTCTGATAGCAAATGGATACCGAAATATGTTTGTTCTTCGGAATACAATCCCATTTTTTTATTACAAATCCTTCCCAGCGGCTCATTTCATCAACGAAGACATACAAGGGTATATCTTTATAGATACGAATTTTTCGGGTCCACATCCGGGCATCTTCAAAATCCAGATTTGCCACATAGTCCATGGTATCTTGCACATGCTGATTTTTGCCTACATTTTTAGCTCCAACAAAAACAAAGTCTCCAGGACAGATTATTGACCGCCCTTTTTTCAGGTGGTAAGCGTAGACCTGCAACGTCCCATCATTTAAAATTGTCTTCATCATGCTTGTATCGGATCTAACTAAAAAGTCAGCGTGACGGGCAATTAATTCACCTTTTTCCGTACCTATAATCAAAGGAGCATTTTTGCTCCGGCTTTTAGCATTCACATAGGCCTCCCCATGTATGTACACTATAGTCGAGTCTCGTTTTACGATCGGATAGCTCAATCTGGACTGTGCATTTAAGCGTATCTGTGTCCCATCTTCCAGCTCGACTACACATTGCTGCCGCGGACCCGTATAAATATCCAGACTTGTCCGTCCATCGGCTACATCATTGGCTCCGTATTTTCTTTGGACACGTAGCAGGCCTTCTGTAGTACGGTTGATCACCACATTTCCAAGCTGCATTATTTCACCGAATGTATCCTGTTCTACCCTGATCCAAGAAGAGTCAGCAGATAGGACTAGACAAGAGGACTCTGCGAGCGGGATTTCTTCATTATCGCCCACGTTGAGACATTTACTATCCAAATGTAACATCACATCCTTTTTTTGCCTTGAAGAAAATAAGTACAGAACCGCAGCTCCCATAAACAGCACCAATGCCGCCGCATAGCCTAGCATACTGTATTGTTTTCTTTTCCTTTGTCGCCTGATGTCTTCTCCTCTTCTTTTTATTTCCTCATAATCAGGTGTCCAATCTCCCAACGAATCTTTAGGCAACCGACTTTCAAGCTGCCCTAGTACTTCGATGAGCATACAGTCATATTCGTCCTCCGAATAATGTACCTTTCTCTCCGCCAATTCTACCTCTTCTTTTTCTGTTATTATTTCCAGCAGCTGTTTTTCGATCAGCTCTCGAATTTTTGTAGTATCGCGTTCCATTTTCTTCAATTCTAATCTATGTTCAATTAATACTAGAACTCACTATTAGATAAGCATAACTTATCTTTTCTTAAATTATAATTTATATTCAATTATACCCCGTATAATTATCTTCTCAGGAGCCGTCGGATTTTGGCGAGTGCCCTACTCAATAGATTTCGAACCCGCTGTGGACGTAGATCATGCCGGATCTCCAACTCCTTATTGTGTAGGCCATGCACTTTGGCATCAATCAATATTTTCTTTTCCATGGGACTAAGCTGTTCTGCTTTTGATAAGACTATCTCCAGCATTTCCCGATAATGTAGTTCAGCGTCACTATCTTCACTATTCGGTTCATTCCGCAGTTCATCTATAGGTATTTTTCGATCGGTCCTTTCCTGCCGAAGCATTTTGAGTGCAATATTTTTTGCGATGACCATCATCCATACGAAAGGATCTTTACGTACAGCAATCTTTTCCCTTTCCACAAACAAGGTCATCAAGGTTTCTGAAATCACGTCCTTGACGAGTTCATCATCATTGCGAATAAAAATTTTAATTCGCTGTTTTAGCTGACTACCATGTTTAGCCATGATAAGCCTCAAACCACGGTCAGGCTCATTTACTAAAATTTCAAAAGGATCTTCTCCCATATCTCATCATTTAAGTACAACAAAGGCTTCATACAGCTCGATAACAAAAATAAAATACTCACAAACAGACAGTTATAAAATAAAACCATTTATAGTGGGTACATATTGCATCCTTATGGTAGCTATATATAAACAGGAATGAAATAATTGATTTTGGTAACACTAAGATACAAACACAAAACCGAATAAACAAATTTAAATATCTGATTTATAAATAGTTGCATTCAATATACGACCTGAAATTATACTGTTTAAAAAATGAAAACAAGAGCTTCACATATCACCGCTACCAGTATCCGCGCCTTTATGATCCTCTTTTGGGCATGGGTTGCGCTTGATAAGCTATGGGATCTGCCGGGCTTCCATCAGGCACTGATAAAACAACCATTTCCAGACTGGTGGGCAGGGATTTTGTTTTGGCTTCTACCATTGATGGAGCTGGCTATAGTGCTACTGTTTTCTATCCACTCTTTCAGAAAGAAAAAACATCTATTTTTTGATCCTTTCGCGCTGTCTGCATTGCTATTAACGGTTTTTACTGTCTACATCGTTCTTGGCGTCGCCGGTTTATACGCTCAAAAGCCCTGCGGCTGTGCTTCTGTACTGAGCGGGCTATCCTGGGGCGGACACCTTGTTGTCAACCTGCTGTTATTGCTGCTGTCCATATTGGGGTGGTACTTGACTGGCCCAACTACCCCCATGGCTGGGTGTAAGCGATCTAAAAAACAGGTCATTTTATTCTATACCAGGCGCTTATTGATTAACGTACCGATCTATGCTGTTATACTGCTGCGCGTCAAGAAATACAAAATGCGGTTTGCTCTCTTCCCGGCCGGGCCGGTAGAGCTATAAATTATGATACGTGAAGGCACAGCCCGTAAAAACAGATCCCGAGGCATAGGACAGACTGATGCACCTCGTTAAAGCAAAGTGTCGGTCAAAATAAATTAACATAGAGTTTTTTGTGGAGGTAAACTTTTTTTGCTACTATAAAAAAGGCCTCGGTATGAAAGCAATATCTTTCATCAAAAATAATGCAATGGCTATGGTAGCCGGCGCTGCAATTATTGGTTTTAGTTCGTTTAAGTTGGCAGAGAAAATCATATATCCGGCCGACGAAGTATGGTTTGAGTTCAATAGTTCCTTGAATCCAGGTGATTCTGGTTACGACACTGCGATAACCACACCAAGCAATTATACAAATACAGGCTCTGCCACAAATCCGTCACAATGTTCAAGTACACCGAAGGTATGTGCGGTAAAAGCTGAGCCCGACGGATCAGGACATGTGTCAGCTTCCACTTTAAATTCATTAAAAGCAGATATGTTAAATCCTTCAAGCAGTAATCCAGCTATTTCTAAAAAACCTAATGACTAATTTATACAGTCAGTAAATGCCCCTTAGCCTCTCGCTGTCTAGGGGCATTTATTTTGCTAAACGCTCATTAATTCTGTTCCATATCAGACATCTCTATCACTTTTTGCGGAAAAAGAAAGGTGAAATTTTTAACCTCATTTAAATCAATACTATATATTTTTCCCTCAATTATTCTCCGAATCTCCTTTTTCCCAATGTACTTATCTTCAAGTCTTCTCAGATCCATCCATCTTATTCCGCGTAGCAGAAGTTCCTTTCTTCGTTCTGCATAGATGAATTTGAGAAGCTCATCTTGTGCTGCTGGAAAAGGCTCGATAGCCACCGTACTACTATATCGTTTGTCCGTTAAAAATTTTATGGTTTTACTAGCAAGCGTCAATTGCCCTAGTCTGGCCTCACATTCAGCTTTTGTCAACCACAATTCTGCTGTTGTTATCCCATTAAATTTTTGTGCATTTGAGTTTCCCGAATAATCTCCAGTAAATGCGAAATAGCCGTCAGCCTGTTTCGAGAAGAATCGCGTTTTACGTAAATCACTATCTGTATAACTATCATACAGCACCGTATCAATTCGGAGAACTGACTCTCTTGAAAGATTTTCGGCCGCATGAATAGAAAAGAACAATACTTCGGGATTAAATCTCTCAAATGGATATTTTTTATCACGATCGATCTGGTTATAGTCCATAAGTTGATCATAAGATTCTAAAGCTCGGTTTGAAGTGGCTAATGCCTGTTCGTAATCCCCCATCGCAAGGTATACCCTTGAAAGTAAGCCCAATGCTGCATTTCTATTAGGTCGAGTTGGATACGTCACATTCTGATCAGTCAAATAATCAGATGCTAATTTTAGATCGGCAATGATAAGATTCATTGTTTCTTTTAGAGATAATCTTATGGGCTTATCATTTACATCAGTACTCATTTTCATTGGTGGTCCCAAGACTAATTCGGCTGTCTTTTGGTTATAGGCCGGTGCATATATCTGCGCTAAATCAAAATAGCTATACGCTCTAAAAAACAAAGCCATTCCCTCCAAATTTCGTCGATCCTTTTGATCAAGCTGAATCTTATCAAGGTGTTCAAGTACGGTATTAACATTAAGAATACGACTATAGGACACCCAATACCAATCGGCCAAAGGCTTTCTATCCCATATATAAATGGCCCTGTCAGACAGCTGACTTATTCCCATATATTGTTTATCCAATATAAAAAAATCATCCGAAGCAATATCGCCGACCGCTGCTACATAGCTTTGATTCATTACAACAGTATAGTCCATGAGGGCATAGAGATCAGATTTTGAGCTAATCGTAGCCAATGACATATCAGATTTTTCCTCTAGAAATTGGTTACATCCCAACATCAACATCATAACAATACCAATTACCATTTTTGTTGATAGTATATTTTTCATAATTCTTCTATTAAAATGTTAGTGTCGCTCCCATACTAATAGATCTTGGAGCTGGGATATTTCCGAAATATTCTGGGTTTATATCTTTTTTAGTAGCCTTCCAGAGCAAACCTAATTTCTCCCCCACAATAAATAAGACAAACGATTTAATTTTGGATCTACTAGGCAATGTCATATTATACTGAAATCGGAGATCTTGTAACTTAATATGATCTCCACGTTCGACCAAAACGGAAGCATCCTTATAAAATAAATCCGCTCCATCATCCAGTGGATAAACCATCGCAGGTACGTCTGTTAACAATTCATCTCCAGGCTGTTTCCATCGATCATAAAAATCTACATGACCATCATATTTCCCAAAAAGAGACTGATAACTTATGCTCCTTCTTTTAAAATAGTATTTTAAGCGATAGCTTATTGTTGCAGAAAGATTGAATTGTTTATAGCTGAACGTATTTCTAAAACTCCCAAAATAGAGGGGACGTGCAGAGCCCATTTTTTGGAGCACATCCAATGTCTTGCTACCCATTATATCCCAATATGCGGTACTTTTGTCACCATTTAGTAATCCTTGCGGCTTACCTTCACTATTCAAACCTTCCCACTTATAAGCGTAAAGACTATATACCATGTCTCCCGGCAGATTTGAGATCCCACCGCTAAGCACATAAGAGGTGGGCGATTGCTGATCCGTTAATGTTTTGACAATCCAATTGTTATTATAAGAAAATAATAGATTGCCTACCCAGTTTAGATCCCTCCAATTCTTTTTGAGTGTCAAATTTGCATCGAACCCCCTCGATTTAGTGTTGGCAGCATTCAGAACCATGGAACTTACACCCGAAGTTGGATCCAATGGCTTAGTATCGAAAAGATCAAAAGTACACTTATTATAGTAATCAATACTTCCGGAAAACGAATTATTCCATGCGCTAAATTCGATTCCAACATTGACATTTCGCAACTTCTCCCATCTAAGTTCCTTATTGGGTAAATTAACTATCCTCGCCATAGGATAAGGCACACTCCAATTATTATAACCAAAATATTGTATAGTAGTCAGGGCACTCATACTGTTATCCACATTTCCGCTATAACCCAACGATCCTCGTAACTTTAGAAAATTAATCACAGAGCTTTTGAAGAATTTTTCATTATGCAGATTCCAGCCAAAACCTATCGACCACAAAGGTGTCCATTTATTGTTCGTCTCTACACCAAATAAGTTTGATGCATCCCTGCGTACGCTTCCTGACAATAAATATCTGTTTTGGAATGCGTAATCCATGATCCCGTACAGCGAGACAAAGTTTGTGGTAATATCGGTGTTGGGATAAATGTTAAAGGGAATTGTATTGTTGCCACCAAGTCCGCCAAAAGTTGGATACTGTTTACTGAAATCTATATTCGAAACAAAAGAAAGATTTTCAGGGTTATAACCATAGAGTATATTACCCATAGAACCATCATCTTTGTTCCGCCATTCCGCCCCCGTTACAGCAGATACACTGTGCCCCTTAAAATCCGTTTTATAGTTTAGCTGTATCCGGAAATTTCGTTCTTTAGAAAAGCCATCCTGTTGCCTGAGTACACCTCCGTAAGGAAAATTGTAAATTAAACTCCCATTACTGATCTGTGTTCCTCTATTTATTAGATCGCGGGCATAAAAGGTATTTATAAAATAGCGTTCCTCTTTTTTCCTATCATAAGAATTGAATCTATATTTTAGATCAGCCGTAAGTCCCTTCAATAGAAATAGTTGAAGACCAAGATCAGCGAGCAGGTTTCTACTGGTTGTTACGAGAGGTGGTTCATCAATATAATCAAGCGGGCGGTATTTCCAATCTAACAGATTTCCAGCACCAACAGTATCTATATATGAAAGTCGATATTTATAGGGAACAGCGAGATTTTCTCCTCCCTCTTTCAATTTTAAATAAGGAAATGGATATCCATTATCAGAATAGAAATCCGTAGCTAGCGCACTAGTATTTTTCAGTTCATTGTACATCAGTCTACCGGAAAGATTCACAACTTGATTAAGCTTGGCTTCGATACTTAATTGGCTGCTAATCCGATTGGTTTTATCGCTGCGTAAACTTGCTAGAGACCGATCGTATCCTATTTGTGCCATGCCATTTAGTTTGTCCGCTCCTCCCCTAACTAAATAATTATATTGTTGTAAAGCAGCACCTCTATACATATATTTAAGCATGTCTTCACGCACATCTGTATGTTGATAAGGCTTAATTCCTGCAGCTAGCGCTTCATCATCTAAAACCCTTTTACGGTTAGCTTCTAATAGTTCAACCACTGGCGATATAACAGGTCGACTATTACTAGTTAGTTTTCCATTAAAATATCCTTTCTCAAACAGAAAACGCTCCACGGAAACCAGATCGCCACTAGAAATAACCCGATGACTATACAAGTCAGGTTTCGTATCCATTCGTATTGACGCTTTAAATTCTTGTTGCAAAGGCGTTTCAAATCGACCTTTTTTTGTGGTTAATACAATAACGCCATTACCAGCTCTTGCTCCCCATATCGCAGAAGCCGCACCATCTTTCAGGAGAGTCACACTCTCGATATCATTTGGACTTAAAAGATTGATATCTCCTTCATAAGGAAAATTGTCGACAATTACCAATGGTTTACTACCTCCAAGGCCGGCCTTCCGCAAGGTACTGACACCATGCATAAATATCTTAGGTTCAATAGGTTTACCATTATCATTAAACGAATATTCTGAACGATCAAAAAAGGTTCCTGTGGTTAGGTATTCTAACTTTGACAGCACATCAAAGCTAGCAGTCCTATCCAGCAGCACCTTATTAACTGTTTCATAGCTACCTACACTTCTAGTTTTATGAAGTGAATGATAACCAGAAACAAGCACTTCATCTATCAAAGCAGTATTTGAAGACAAAATCAGTATTTTCTTCACATCTTTGCTAGATAATTCTGTTATAAGACTCTTGTAATTAACATGGGAGATTTCTACCCGTATTTTGTCGAGATTAGAATTTATCTTGTAATTACCGTTATCATCCGTTTTAATAATCCGCCCGTCTGCAGCTATTTTAATGTTCACATCAGCAATACCATTTCCAGTTGAATCTCGTATCACCCCTTGATAAAGCCATTCGGCCCCGTGTTGGGCACGTACCTGAAGATTCCATGTTATCAATAATAGTAACATGGGGAAAAACAGCATATTTTTCATGTATAAAATTATTTTCTTATGATTTTAAACAATTGATTATATATTTGATTTGTTTTCTATAAGCCAATCTGTGCTATTGCTTTTCAACAGCAGGTATATACCCATAAGTATCAAGCTCAAGTTTCCCAAGCTTACTTACATCGGGAAAAGCTCCTTTATAGAACATAAGCATTGGAATTCTACAAATTTGTGCATACACTTTAAGTCCATGCATTTCGCATATCTTTTTTATTTCGTCTAAACTATAAGGACGATCTTCCAAACTAATTTTCGGCAACTTGTACAAGCCTTTCTCTATGAGTACAGGTGGCAGTTTAAACGATGGATGATTGAGATAACGAAGAAATGTATTTTTATCGACGGGTTCGTCAATATTCGAAGTAAGATTAGGCTTTCCCGCAATCATATAACACTCCATTGGCATCATCAAAAGTCTTGATTTAACATTAAGAAAATTATCAAGATCCTCAGCCAATTGAATTTTTAGTTGCTTATCAGAAACATTATGTGCTGCCAAATTTTCATACGTATAATAGTATTTACGTTGTACATCCAACCTAACATCTCTGGAATAAGTTCCCAAGGGTCTGGGCAATAGTTGAGTTATCAACTCCGGTGTTAGTATGATACGTCTATTAGGAAAGTTTGCCAGCCCAACAAAATCACTTCTTTCCTTATTATAATCAAAATAGGCTATTTCAAATAAAGACATCATATCCATATTGGGTATCAACCATCTCGTCATATTCGTATCCCTTTTTAAAAGAACATTACTGATCAATCCATCTTGAAAACCTAGAATAGTACGATATGCCAATGGTTGATACTGTCGCACATCTTTGAATGAAGACGACAATACAGTAGAACTATTCATAATAGCATCGTCCTTCTTAATTGGCATGTAGGGGTTATTATGAACAATAAGCATTTCAATTGCCTCCTCAGTGAGATATTCTGGGAGAGTGATTGAAACAACTCTTGTATTTGCTATAACAATCACATGAGGAAAGCCCATAGTCGGAAAATAATCTCCGAAAGTACTATCAATCGCCGTTACAAAACCGGTAATATTCTTTATAGGACTTTTATTAAGAGTTGTCAATACGCGCGCTCTTGATTGATTGACTACTGGTAAGACCTTAATCTTACCTTGAAATCTATTCTGTAGATGAAATAGATGAGGGAAACTATTTATACAATAAGTACACCATGTCCCCCAAAGATCTATTACAATTACCTTTTCTTTAAAATCATCGAGTGTAATATTACTTTCAGCCCCCGTCTTATCAAATATGCTTAAACTTGCTTTAAGTAAACGATCTGGGACAGTATCTCCTACTTTAAGTGCTTTTATAGCAACAATTTCATTAGGTTTGTTTCGTCCACTTGGTAACTGTGTCATGGATTGCCCACTTACAGCATAAATAGATAATAAATAAATCGCTATAAATAATATTCTTTTAAGATTAAAACTGCTCGTTGACAGTGAATTTACAATACTGTTCAGATGAAAGTCCGAAGAAAAGTTTTGTCCATTTTTTGAGATCAAATAGAGAGAGTTTAAATGGCTTCTTTTTAATATCTTAAGTATATGATATCCATACTGAAAGCCTACTACGACCAGGTTAAAAAGATACGATAATTTAATAGACAACCGGTTTTGGATTTCTAATTTATTTTGTTCTTGATGGAAAGAATGTTTTACAAGGAACAATTCCCTCCCACTCTTAAAAAATTGTTTCATTTTAAGGTTATATTTGAGACAGAGGATTGCTGAGAGCCGTATCGTTAACAGCTATCTCGCTACCCTCTGTGAATTAGTAAAATGGCGTATATACCGCAACATTGCGGCAGTATAATTATTGTAAATAATTGATTAATTCTGTATCGGAGGTAAAAAAGAGTGTTTAATAATACCTCCTACTCTGGAGGTTTCATTTTCCGCCGGAAAAAGTCTATCCAACCCAAAAAAGATTGGATAGACATAAAGCGATCTCTAGAAATTAGAGTTGCTTTTAACTCAATTCTGAGCACTGAAAAACTGGCATCAGATTTTATGAATTTCTTACGAAGTTTTAAGGTTTTAATATCCATGCTTTCCTCTATTCATTTTGTTTTTCAGGCTTCAGAATGAGGAAGAGTTTAATATTTATAATTGCTGCCACAAATATACAGAATACATTTAAGTATTCAAATAACACTACAAAATGTTTTTATATTTTATTGTCTTTTGAGAAATGATGTTTGATAAAATACAATTTTCGAAAGATTTTGGCCAGCACCTTAAAGACATAAGGGAAGGTAAAAAGATAAGGATTGGCAAAAAAATCAGTCTTCGGAGGCTTGATCAAATCTCAGGTATAGATCATAGTCATATTCATAAAATAGAAAAAGGAGAATCCTCCCCCTCTTTAATAACATTAAAATCTTTGGCTTTAGCTTTAGAAATTAGTTTGTTTGATCTAGTAAACTTCGAAAATTAATTATTGAAAGCTCTCAATTCGTTCCATACAAAGACGATCTGTGATTTTAATCATTCTCGCTAATCTTGAGCTGATTTCTTTCAGGTCCTCAAGTGACACCTCAAAATCCATTTTATATTTCCCGCTTATATAAGCTCTATTTAATACATCAAAAAGCCTTCTTTCATTACTATCTTTCACTTCGGGGAAAATTGCATTAAGTTCAGCTGAAATCATATTGACAGACCTCCGATATTTATACAAATTATGAAGCTTGGGTTTAATGCCCATAAAAACCAATAGAAGTGCGCTATAAATAGATTCTAAAGTCTGGAATAAAAACCAAAGTGTTAATCCAGATCTAGTTTTACCATTAATTGTCTTTTCTAACTTTTCAAGTGCAGTTTCGTAAAACTCATTAGTATTACCTATCCAAAAATCGTAATAGCTACTGATATTCTTTTTGATCTGTTCGATGGATAGAGGCTTAGGCTTTTTTAAGATACTATTGCCATTATTATATAATATCACTCCTTCGAAATACACAGGAACAAAAAAGAAATTACCCGTTACCAATTCCTTATTCACATAGTCAATATCATACATAAAGAAGTTGATATCAGGTCTCGCAGAGATTCTATTTTCCAGCTCATTAGCCAATTCGTACTCCTTTATATTGGTTTTATTTGTAACAATAATCAAGTCATAATCGCTAATGTAAAAGTAACGTATACCATCTTTCAAGTATACCTGATCTTTATACTCACCACGAGCATAACTTCCGTACAAAATGATCATATCCGGATCCACAAACTCGGCAATAACTTGTTTGATCGCCTCGATCTCCTTTAATTTATGCTTTGGTAATGATGAAGGTAATTGGGTATTCATAGGATAAAGGTACAGATTTTAGGGATTTGGGGCAAGCATATTAAAAGGAAAGCTACTATTTCAGCTTTTCGATTTCTTCAACAGAAAGGTTCAAAATATCTGCTATCATCTTAGCATCAAAGCCACTTTGTAACATCTTTATCGCCGACGCTTTTTTCTCAGCATCTCCTTTAGCCCGCTCTTCTCGCATACCTTTTTCAATCCCCTTCCGCTCTGCCTTATCCAATAAATATTCTTGAGTACCCATGATATCACTCCTTCCTAATTTTTCTTTTAATTCCTGTTCAAATATAACCAAACTATCCTGATTATCAAAGCTTACATAGTAGGCTAAAAAATCATACAATCCCTGTCGCGTTTCCTTATCCATCTTGCAATGCAGCATTTCCTGATAGAGGTCATGTTTCATATTCCTAAGCTGCTGGTCTGTCAAATCTTTGTTCAGAATCGCCAATAATGCCGTCAACACAACCACTGAAAACGGATTGTCGTTTGCGCGCAATGCTGACTCATCCTGATCTAATATTTTATAGCTATTAAACTCATAACGCAATAATCTCCTTCGCATCCGAAGGCAGCTTTTCCTTTTTTGCTACAGCCAATCCACTTTCCTTATCGTTACTAAGAAGCAGGCGTTCGTATAGATTCGTGTTAATCTGTCGTTCAAGCTGTCGGACTGTCCAATTATTCTTTATTGTCTCGGCAATATAAAACTCCCGTTGTTCCTCGCTATTAAGACTTAAAAGTAGCTTATATTGACTCCAACTCAATTGCGTCCACAGTGTAGACACAATTGGAAAAGTGCGATAAAACTGGCGGTACCAATTCAGTTGCCTATACGAAAAACCACTACCAAACTCAGGCTGTAATTCCGCTGAAAGATATTTTATGATATATTTTCCATAATCAGCTCGATCCTTGCCTTCCTGCTCCTGTTCGAAAATACGTTGGCCAATATGCCAATACATCAATGTGCGCTGATGATCGACAGCACGAATCGCATTATCTTTGGACTGTGCAATAATTGCCTTTATATCGGATACTAAAGTTTGATCGGACAACATAATTGTTTTATCAGGGATATTTTCATCCAATCTGCGCTATATTTAATTCGAAGTTTTTTTTAAATGAAATTAATGTATTATTTTTAGATACTATTGGCCATAATATTGAACAGACAATGAGATTAGAATATCCTATCGATAAAAATGATTACCTAATTCATCAACTTTTTTTGGCTTCGAAATCTGAACGAGTTAAAAAAAAACGTCAACGAAGTAAAACAATTTTTCTTATCCTCTTTCTTTTATTATCCTTTTTATGGGCAATGAAAACACAATATGCTGTTGCATCAATTCTTGCCATTACTGGGATATTATGGTTCTTCTTGTATCCCGTATGGGAAAGAAGGCATTACATTAATCATTACAAAGCCTTCATTAATGAGAATTATATTGGCATAGAAGGGAAAAGAGCTACAATTGAATTAAACAATGAGTATATCGTATTTAAAGATGAAGGCAGTGAGGGTAGAATAATGATCAAAAAGATTGAAGAGATATACGAAATACCCTCTCACATATTTATAAGATTAAATAAAGCACAATCTATTATTCTTCCAAAAGAAAGAATAGAGAACATTCCTGCTCTTATAAAACAATTAAAAGAAGTTACTTCTTCCGCGGAGATCAGGTATATTCGCGATGAAAATTGGCAATGGAAATAAACCGGATCAAAATACTTCTAATTTTCTGACAAATAGCCTTACTAATATGAAAAACCATTTCATCTGCATATGCACAATTGCCTTATATGTATATTTTGACACACAATGGAATAGGAAGCGATATTAGAATATCCCAAATCAGGGAGATAAGCTAAATACATTGGAATAACTATATTATTAGACTAGGTATCTGAGAGCGTGGGATTACAAGAATTACAGCTATTATGAGTTCTTTTATTAGTGAAGAAAAGAAAAATAAAATAAATACATATGCTATTACAATTAAAAATACAGATTAAAGGGATAACAAAACCACCAGTTTGGCGAAAGTTATTGGTTCCTGATTACTTCACATTTGATCGCTTACATCACGTGATACAAGAAGCTTTTGGCTGGCAAAATTATCACCTTTATCAATTTTCTCCGAAAGGTTTTGGATCATATCCTGAGATTGCCATAATCGACGAAGATTGGGACGAAGGAAATACCGAAGATGCTGAAATGTTAATATTGAAAGACATTTTAAATCAGACAGGGCTAAAGTTTACCTACATCTACGATTTTGGTGATAGCTGGACGCACCACATTGTCATTGAAGACATCATAGACAAGCATGTATTAAAAGCGGAGTTACTGGAGGGAAAAGGTGCTTGTCCACCGGAAGATTGCGGGAGTACCTGGGGGTATCAAAATGTAAAGGATGTCATGAAGGATATACATCATGAAGAACATAGCGAAATGCGAACCTGGCTTGGTGTAGAAGAGGGTGAAAAATGGGATCCAAACTACTTTGATCTCCAAGCTGCAAAAAAGAGAGTAGCAGCTGTATAGTGACAAAGTTCCGTAGCTCTTTATTTATCAATATAAAATTCACGGTGCTACCCATCAATAACCGATATTGTGTCCACTTCAATTGCGAACGCCTTGCGTTCGCAATTGAGCATACCTACTAAGCTGACTATATTGACCGAACGTATAACCAATAAAAATTGACAACCAGATTACTAATTACCGTCTATGTATTTTAAGTGCTTAAACGTTCTATCTAAAGTATTATCAATTAATTCACTTAATGTTTAAATATAATGAAAGTAGCACAAAAAATCGTATATTAACATTAAATCACAGTCAAATGAAACGCATATATTATCTATTCGGTTTTTCACTGCTATTCGTTACGTTAACGTCAGAAGCCAAACTTTCAACAGCCAAAGAGCATACCCAAATATCGTCCGATCCTCCTTCTGACAATATAAAAAAGTATATGATTAAAATGGCTATTTCAGATGGGTTAGATAAAAACGCTATAAAAATAGAAACCGATACTTGGGGAGATGTTATTCTTTCAGATACCTGGAGAACCATTAAATTTAAACGAGGTAGTCTGGGCGAATATACAACTGTAAGTAAGAGTGGTATTAAACTCACCATAAAAGAAGACTTTTCAGGAAATATTGTCGTAAAAGATGGAAATGGAAATGAAACTACTGTCAGAAAAAATAGCAACAGCGATTTTGATATTCCTGATTTAGACAGAAGTCCATCTACAGTTTTTAGAAATATACATGGTAATTTAGAAATACATGATGAAAAAGGAAACGTCAAAACTGTCTCCAAAAATATTTTAGGCGGCGTCGATATTCGAGATAATCAAGGCAATAGCTCAACGATATCAAAAGATATTTTAGGCAATCTGGAAATTCGTGATAACAAGGGTAATTCAACTAGGGTAACAAAAGATATCCTTGATAATCTCACTATCGATAATAATAATGGTCAACGTACCACAGTGAGAACTGATATTCTAGGTGGTAAAACGATTGAAGACAATAGCGGAAATCGAGTTTCAGTTAGAAAGGATATTTTAGGAAATTATGATGCGAGTGACAATAAAGGAAATCGAGCTTCCGTCAAGAAAGATATCCTCGGAAAAATAACTATTGATGATCCAAAAGGCATTCTAAATGAAACGGTGAGATTACAATTGATCGCAGAGCTTTCAAAGAACTAAAAAATACGCATAGAAACTAGCACTTTCATAGGGAATAATTCCAACTTATAATGTTTCGAAACATAATCGATTTTAAAGACTCACGAACCTATTTATAAGGGTTTCAACATTCCCATAGTTAAAGATTTTCAAAAGAAAATTAAAATCCCTAAAATTGCAGTCTCATTTGAAGAAAATCGGATCCCGTGTGCAATGCCAGCCGATCTATTCAAACGATCATAACGCTGCATAAATAGGCCCTAAGAAGGGAAAATAGCGAGTTGAATAACAATAAAATGATGAAAAAGATTATATTTTTTCTATTACTGATACCTTTTTGGGCTGCTGCTCAAGAGCAAAATATCCAAAACTTTGTCGTAAAGGAAAACCTGTCCAAAAATGGAAAATTGGCTGTAGTTGCATTGGATTCACTTGGAAACACCAATGAGACCATCAATGGCAATTACCTATTTACAATCAACGGTTTCTCTCAGCCACTGCAATTTCACGATGGGGTTGCTGTCCCAAATCAGAAAATTGAGTCGTCCACCTTCGTATTTTTCAGTCATAAAAATCAGCAAACTTCCAAAGGACGTTTATTTTATATCTACAAGAGCGACAGTGGCCTTTCTCCTTTTGCCATTAGCGGGCTGATGTTTTTAATTATTCCTGCAGTCGTATTAGGAATCGCTTACATGTTTAAAAAAGTGATTATGACGGCCATCGCCCTGGCTATTGTTTTCTTTCTATTCAACCATTCTCAGGGTTTGGACTTGAGCAAAATTTTTGAATCTATATTTTCAAGCCTCAGAAATCTGATCGGTTAACAAAGTAACAAATCCGGATGACGGGAAAATAATAGAACTGAAGCGATGCGTAATACATCAATTGTCATTAGAACGGCATACCGATTCCAAAATTATATTGAATAAAATTGTATCGATCCGGTCTGTGGGTTTCATAATACTGTGCCTTAAACTCTTTGGAATCAAAAAAGTGTTTGATCACCCATTGATCAGCACCTGAAAACTGCGGATCCTTTAGTTTAAGTCCGGCATCTAAGCGAATCACAAAGTAATCCGAATCGAAACGAAGTCCGAAACCGGTTCCAATAGCCACTTGCCCAAGGAATTTATTGAATTTAAACTCCCCTCCTGGATTCAGTTCTTCATCCTTCTTGAGTCGCCAAACATTTCCCATATCCATGAATGTCGCTCCATTCATCTTTGCGCCCAGAAAATTATTGAGTAATCTGAATCGGTATTCCGCATTCGCTTCCAGCTTAATTTCGCCCAACTGATCTAAATTGCGCAGGTTTAAGCGCAAATCTTCACTGAGACTCTGACGGTTATAAGCACCAGGACCCAAGGTACGTGCCTGCCAAGCACGTATGCCATTCATCCCCCCGCTATAGAAACTCTTCTCGAAAATCAACAGTTTGGAGTTGTTACCATAAGGGATCGCTATCCCTGGATTAAAACGGAAGACAAATTGCCTATTTCCGCCAAGATTTCGATAGAGCCTATAATCAAGTTCAGTTTTGGCATACTGAAGAAAGGGCACACCGAATATTTTTTTCTCACCATCAGCATTCTTAGGCAATTTTGCCAAGGAGCTAATAAGATCTAATACGTTTCCACTCACATCCAATGTTCCTCTGAAATATTGAAAGTCCTCCTTGCTATTCAATTTCTTACCATTCAGGACAAAGGTATATTGTGTTCCTAAACCAAAATACTGGCGATCGTTGCTACGTACATACAACTGGTAGCCTTCCTGTACAAGCTTGTTCCGGAAATTGGAATCCAGTCGTCCATCCCGATACTCCAAAACGATAGGCGTAAAACTATGGTACTTATTTTCTGTTTCATACCAAGAGTAATTCAGCGATGTGATAAAATAGCGGTTTGAATAGGTTTTATCTTGATCGAACAACTGCAATGTCATCGAGTAGGTCGTTTTGGGCAAACCAAACTTCCCCCCTGGATTAATATGAAAGGGCACCATCAGACGAGGAATAACCAAATTTACGCCCGCTTGAAAATCGTTATTGAATATTTTACTGGAAAGCCCTCCTGCTAAACGCGGATCAAACAATACGCCATAACGTAATTTCACTTCCAATTGCTCCGAACCACCAAAGATATTGCGTTGTGAGAATGTATTTCCAATATTGAATCCGCTCATACCTGATCTAAAAGTATACTCCCCCTCTATCTGGTTTCCCATACGAGGTCTTGGAACGAAATCATAGTGCACATCGAGTTTATTGGAATCTTTTTTGACAAACTGCATTTTGACAGAACGAAAACCATTCATCTCGTACAATCGGTCATAGGATTTATTTTCCTCCCGCAAGGAATAGTACTGACCTGAGCGTAAATACATATAACGTTCCAAAGGTTTCCACCTGAAACTATTCGTTTCATCAACAAATAAAAGGCGTTTTGCAGAATCTAGGATACGACGTGGCTCCTTCTTCGACATTGTTCCATAATTCCTTATCGTCATATAAACACTGTCTATTTGATACTTTTTATGTATCGTAGAGTCAGATGGATTTTCGACATTAATTTTCAAGTCGATCAAAGGTCCATCGAGAGTTGAATCGACCCCAGCACGCATATATTGCCTTACATAATCGTAATACCCATTGTTTCGCATCGAAACATAAAGTTTCTCCCGCTCATCAAGCAACTTTGCGGCATCGTACTGGGTATTGGATTTTACGGAAGTTTTAGGAAGTACCTCCCGTTCAAATATTGCCTTTATATCTTCATCCTCAAATTTTCGATCTATATTTCTAACTTGATAAGGGACACCTTCATCCACTTTAAAATCGATATGTGCTCGCTTTTTGGAAACTGAAATTGCAGGTTCGACCTTAGCTTTAAAGTAACCTTTTGAAAATAGAAAACGCCGGATTTGATTGGCAGACAAATCCACCATTGCCGAATCCAGCAAGTGAGGTGGTTCGCCGACATTCCGAATTTTCTTGGTTTTATAGCGTCCGTTTTTAGTATTGAACGTATTGTAAATAAATAGATTTACCCTTGAATTAGGTCTTATTTGATTGGAGATATACGTTTCGGATGATTCTTTCAATGCAGGGGTGACACCAGAAATCTGTAGTTTTGTAACCAGAGCTTGGTCATCGTCAAGATATTTTGAAGACCGGCATGATGCAAAAAATAACACTAAAAGAGTTATACTTGCAAATCCGATAAAACGAGTATACTTAATCATCAATAAAAATGTTGTCAAAAGCGCAAATCAGTCTAATAACGTCTCTACAAAATAAAAAGTATAGAAAACAACACGGCCTGTTTATCGTTGAGGGTATAAAATCCGTGATGGAATTTATTTCATCAAGTTATGAGGTTGAGTCTATTTTCTACACGGACGACGCCAACACAAAAGTGGGTAAAATCTCGCATAATATAAAATCCCATGAACTAACGGAAACTGAATTCCAAAAGATTAGTGCACTGAAATCGCCACAAGGTATACTCGCTTTGGTCAAACTTCCTTTACAGCAAAAAATTGTACCAAGTAATTTAAAAAATAAGTTTAGCCTTGTACTCGATGATGTGCAGGATCCAGGCAATCTTGGGACAATTATCCGCACGGCGGAGTGGTTTGGAATCGAACATATTATCTGTTCCATTGGCACTGTAGACGCTTACAATCCGAAAGTAGTGCAAGCAACTATGGGCTCATTGGCAAGACTGCAGATCCACTATACTGATTTAACTGATTTTATTCCGGCTACTGGATTGAAAGTATATGGCGCCCTACTTGATGGTCAATCCATTTATCAGACTGTATGGGCTGATGAGGGGCTAATTGTTATGGGTAACGAAGGAAATGGCATCAGCGACGAAATAATAGCTTTGATCGATCAAGCTGTCACTATACCTCGCCTAGGGCAAGCCGAATCATTGAATGTAGCCGTAGCAACAACGATCTTCTGTAGTGAGATTTCCAGACAAAAATTGACCTAAAAACAGATTCTATTTGATACTTAGAGCTTTTGATGTAATCCAATCCTATTTCCTTCCAAATCTTCAATCTCTGCGACGGCAAAGCCCAAGTCGGTATGAAAGGTGGCTGGATATACCCTTCCATATTTAAACTCTGATCTTCATGAAAAATATCAATTTTAATAGAGAAAAAGCCCCGTAGCGACATTTTTCTATTCGTTTAAAAGATTCGATTAATTTTTATCAAAAGAAAAAGCTTAATCGCTCCAAAAACTGTACATTTGAACAGTTCAATTGAAAGACGGATCGATACCGCTATCCATGTTCTTTTTTGAATATTCACACACGATAAAATTACACCATGCCCGCTGAACAGAAATCCATCTATACGTTACAATTTATTTTACTTTGCTTAAGCTCACTCCTATTTTCTTCTAGTTTCAATATGATTATTCCGGAACTACCCAATTATCTGAGCAGTTTGGGGGGTGCGGAGTACAAAGGGCTAATTATAGCATTGTTTACTTTGACTGCTGGAATTTCGCGGCCTTTTAGTGGTAAATTGACCGATCGGTGGGGACGTGTACCGGTCATGGCAATTGGATCCATCGTCTGTTTCATCTGTGGTTTTCTTTATCCCATTTTAACGTCAGTCGCGGGCTTCCTATTCTTACGATTGATACATGGTTTTTCCACCGGTTTTAAACCTACCTCAACTTCTGCGTATGTCGCCGATCTGGTTCCTCAAAAAAGATGGGGTGAGGCTCTTGGCATGCATGGACTGGCTTTTAGCGTCGGTACAGCTGTTGGCCCAGCAATTGGAAGTGCCATTTTCGAGGCCTTTGGTATCAATGTTATGTTTTATTGTTCTTCTTTCATGGCACTTCTCTCCATTCTTATCGTCATTAACATGAAAGAAACACTGGCGAAAAAAGAAAAATTCAATCTTTCCATGCTCAAAATAAACCGCAAGGATATTATTGAATGGCGTGCCCTTCCAGCTGGAATCGTCACGTTTTTATCTTATACCGCTTATGGAGTCATTTTAACTTTAATTCCCGATTGGAGTGAATACCTGGGACTTAAAAATAAAGGGCTATTTTTTCTGGCATTTACAATCGCATCGGTGCTGATACGTTTCGTATCCGGCAAAGTTTCGGACCGTTACGGGAGACCAAAAGTCATTGTTGTCGGAATAGTCATTATTGCTATTGCACTCGTTGCTATCGGTATGGGCAATAGTTTCATTGGAATGATGATCGGCGCAAGCATCTATGGCGTGGGCACAGGTATACTCTCCCCTGCCGTCAATGCTTGGACGATCGACCTAAGCCTACCTGAACATCGGGGCAAGGCAGTAGCAACCATGTATATCTCACTTGAAGCTGGAATAGGGCTTGGCGCACTGCTCGCTGGATTATACTATAGTGATGTTATCCTCCGGATTCCAGTCATTATGTATGCCAATGCAGTAGTTTTGCTACTGGCACTGACCTATATGCTGAGCTGGCAGAGAAAGCACAAAGCCCACTAGCCTTTATTGCTTTTACAAACTCATGCAGGACAAAACCTCATTTCCTCTTTAAATGTATTTCTCAATGGATAGCGGAGAAATCAGTAAACTGCGCAGTAATTCGAGTACCGAGAAGAACAGATAAGATCGAATACATGTTTTTATATGCCACGCAATTATATTGCATCACTTGCGTCCTAAACGTTTAAAAAGTGGCGGTGATTGGATATAGCAAAGTTGCTATATTTAAATTGCAAAATTATAACACACCGCCATGATAAATTTAAATGTTTTTAGTCAGATTTTATCTCTTATCGACCGCGAATTATTCAAAGATTTGGTTTCAAAGCACAAAAGTGACAAACATCAGAAAGGGATCAACAGCTGGACGCATCTAGTCAGTATGCTTTTCTGTCATTTTTCCTCGGCAGATTCGGTCCGTGATATTAGTAACGGTCTACGCAGTACCACTGGTAATCTGAACCACTTAGGTGTAGTAAGAGCTCCAAGTAAGTCTAATATATCCTATATCAACACACACCGTACCCATGAACTTTTCAAAGATCTTTACTATTCTGTTTTGGATAGGCTTTGGCAAAAGGACACCCATTTTCGCAAAGAGCTTGTTCAGCTAAAGCGTAAAGTATATCTGATGGATGCAAGCATCATCCCCTTATGTCTATCTGTATTTGACTGGGCAAAGTTTCGTAGCACCAAAGGTGCCGTAAAGCTGCACACTGTCTTGGATTATGATGGCTGCCTACCTGTTTTTATGCAGATTACCGATGGAAAAGTACATGAGAGCCAGCGAGCCGGTAGTTACAGTTTTTCCAAGGGAAGCGTGGTGGTAGTGGACCGTGGCTACGTGGATTACAGCTGGCTTGGGGATTTGGACAGCAGGGGTTGTTATTTTGTTACCAGGAGTAAAGTGAACATGAAGTACAACGTTATCAAGTCCTACCAGAACGATGCCCTTAAGGAAAAGGGCATCCTTAAGGATGAGCTCATTGAGCTTTCCGGCGCTGCCCGCAATAAATACAATTCCACACCGTTACGCCTGATCCACTTTTGGGACAGCACCACTGGCAATGAGTACCACTTTTTGACCAATAATACGAAGTGGAAGGCTTCTTTGGTGGCAAACATCTATAAACAACGCTGGCATATCGAAGTCTTCTTCAAGCATCTAAAGCAGCGCTTAAAAGTATCGACATTCATAGGGACTTCTGAAAATGCAGTGATGATCCAGATCTGGACTTCACTCATTGGCATATTACTGTTAAAATACTTACAAAAAAAGGCCAAATATGACTGGAACCTGTCCAATCTGGTCGCATTCATCAGAATGAATATCTTCGTGAAAATAAACATCTGGCAATGGATAGATGATCCCTTTCTCAGGCCGCCTATAAAAGGAAAAAAGGGACAGCTAAAGATCTTCGCAGATTGAAAAATAGGGGTCAATATCGAAATGATGAAAAAAGCTATGCTTGTACCACAGAAATCCAATCTTAAAATTTATTTAGGACACATATGTTAGGGAAATATTTAAAAATAAGCAATCGAAATCTTATTTAAAAAAACAGAACTAATTATTTGTTAGAGAATATTTTTTATAAATATTCTCCAATATCTCTTCCTAATTTTGTATTAAATCTTTAATATATATTTGCTTATAGAATAAAAAAAACAAGAGTGGATAACGATTTATTATTCACTCTTGTAAGATATAGTAAATTGGAAATTAAGTACTAAGTTTTAAGATTATTTTTTGTTGAACCTGCCTGTATTTTGACATCTTCTACTCTGGAAGTCACCTGATCTTTCAGTTTATCAAAACCATCTGTCACCGAATTAGCGACATTACTTGCCGTCTCTTTAACACTCGCAGAAGCATTGTTAAACTGGTCCTTCACGGCGTCACTAAGTTCTCCATATTTATTCTTTGCCTGATCCTTTAAATCATCTGACTTTTTCTTAATTTTCTTTCTCGTTTCTTCTCCACTGTCCGGAGCAAACAATAGTCCTAGTAGTGCTCCAATAGCAGCACCGGCCAGCATTCCCAGAACTAAGCCTGATTTATTGTCTTTGTTGTTGCACATGGTAATTTTATATTAAGTGGTTTGTAATTAAATGTATATAAACAAAAAATACAATTAACATACCAACTTAACCAGTCTTCAAAATAAAGACAAAGTTTAGGTAATAATCGGAAATGTTAACCGTACTTAAACCTATCACATCATTTATTCATTGCTTTTCAAAATAAAATCTCATTAAAGCTTCATTTGCCTTAATTTCTGTCTAATATCCTAAATAGACAATATCTCGGAAGCTTAGCAGTTATTAAATTATGATATTAACATCCATTTATTTAAACTTGTTCTATATCAGTTATTACAGACTAACCTAAGCTTATATGGTAATTATCAACAATTTTGAAGAATATAAATCCTACGAGGGAAAACTTATAGGGGCTTCTCTGTGGCATACGATTAACCAGAAGCAGATCGATCTCTTTGCTGAGGCAACTCATGACCATCAATGGATACATGTCGACCGACAAAAAGCCGAGAAAGAAGGTCCCTTTTCTTCAACGATTGCACATGGGTACCTGACTTTATCCCTGATTCCTTATCTCTGGAAACAGATTGCAGATGTTAGAAACGTGAAAATGGAAATCAATTATGGAATAGAAAATTTTAAATTTGGACAAGCCGTTCCTGTAAATAGTGAAGTACAACTCCAGGCCACCGCAAAATCCATCTGTAACCTTCGCGGAACAGTAAAAGTGATTATTGAAGCTAAACTTGTAATCAAAAATCAAATTAAACCAGCTTACATCGGGAATGTTATATTTTTATATCATTTCAATACCTAAACCCGCTCTATTTACCTGTTTCAGCATTTGCCGCATCCACGGGTTTTGATTCTGGTGATCCTTTTTGACGGAGAAAGATTGTAAGGATCACAATGGAGGCAACCGACAGGAATTCGCTTTGCCAATTTTGGAATGTCTCAAACCAAAACTGCGGTTCGGCAAGAAAGTCCAATAAACTTTTTTCGGGTTTGCCACGTAAGGTTTCCTGAAGGTTGGCATCTTTAAAACTACCATATAAATGTCCCGCCCAGCTGAAAATGAATAGGATTACAAATGCGATTGATAGCGAGTTTTGATAAAGAATCAGACGCCATCCTCCTTTCTTTACCGGCCGAGGAGCACCATTGCGTGTGGGATCGGGCAACCTATCCACTTCTTCTTGTTTTTCCGGATCTTTTGATTCAGCCGATCCAACCTGCCGCAAGGAGATTGTAAGCATTACGTAAAGTGCCATCTGTAAAAATTCACTTTGGAAATTTTCAAAAGTTGCCGAGAAAAAATGGCCACTTCCTAAATAAGAATAAAATCTAATTTCATGCGCCCCTAAATCTTTCAGCTCTTCATTGTGTTCCTTCCATCCAAAAAATGCCTGAGCTCCCAATGCTAAAACAAACAAGGAAATAAAAACAATCGACAGACTATTTCTATAAAAAAAACTTTGCTTTTTATTATTCATGGCTTCTTAAAAGATTTTATAACAGTTTTAATAATGTCTTCAATCGTGCAGTACACAATTTCGCGGGCTGATCCGCTGAATACTTTCCTATGTTCAATCGTTTTTTCTTTGATCAAAATGCAGTAAAACATCGTTCCTACAGGCTTTCCAGGGCCTTCGCTTCCACCAGGAGTTGTAAGGCCGGTAACAGCAACAACAACATCGGCATCCATCATCTTTTTAACCCGGAACGCCATCTCTTTAGTTACTTCGGCAGATTCCGGTGTGTATTTCTCTATAAGTCCTTTAGGCACCCCTAGAATTTTTTCTTTTATATGCGCATCATAACAGACTATACCACCCCGCAAAATCTCCCCAGAATGTTCGCTTTGTGAAAATTCAAACGCTAACATCCCTGCCGTTGCACTTTCCGCAAAAGCGATCGTGTATTTAGCAGTAGCAAGGAGATTGCTACACTCTTCGATTAATTCTTTTAAATCCCTCATATTTCTGTTTTTAGAATTTAATTTTATTAATACTAATATCTTCACTAAAATACTGCATATAAACAACACCCAAACCGTCAAGGTTTACCGTATTTTTAAATTCCTGAAGCGCAGGTTTAAACAAAATTGCCTCTTATTTTTTAACAAGTGTTAAATTTCTTTTATTGAACCAAAATGGTATAGCCTTGGTTATCTATGAAATACACTTAAAAATTTTTATTATGGCAACAACAAAATCTGTACCGGCGAAAAATGCCGCAAAGAAACCTTCCGGAAATACCGGAAAAATGAAAGACAGTGAATTCCACGAATTTTTCGTTGATGAATTAAAAGACATTTATTGGGCAGAGAAACACCTTGTGAAAGCTTTACCTAAAATGCAAAAAGCAGCGACCAGTGAAAAACTTGCAGCTGCATTTGAAAAGCATACCAAGGAAACTCAGACACATATAGAAACACTTGAACAGGTATTTGAAAAATTGGGAGAAAAAGCTGTCGCAAAAAAATGTGACGCTATGCAGGGTTTGCTTGATGAAGCAGATTCCATTATCTCTGACACAGACAAAGGAACCTTTACAAGAGATGCAGGTCTTATCCTTGCCGCACAAAAAGTTGAACATTACGAGATCGCAACTTACGGAACACTTCGCACATTTGCAGAAACGATGGGCCATGATGATGTGGCTGCACTGCTCCAGCAAACACTGGATAATGAAAAAGATACTGACGAAGCATTGACGGGTGTAGCTGAAGGGTTCATCAACGAGCAAGCGGCAGAGGAATAGTCAAAATTAAGGTAATCCGAACAATAAAAAACCAAAATCATTAAACATTGTTCTATTATTACGTTTTATAAAATAGGTATATATCAAAAGCTTTGGGCTCCCAGCTCAAGGCTTTTTTATGAAAACAATAGGCCTCTATATTTGTTATTGGCATTAACTCAACTATATTAAGTACATTTCATGTTTAGAGGTCGAATTTAGTAATTCGACCTTTTATATTTTTGTTAGCCATTTTTCCTCAAATTTCCATCTCGGTTATCCAACTATTGAGATCAAGATTATGGCATTTTTTGAAGTGAAGTGAGTGAAAGCTCATTTAAGACAAAGTAATAGCACGGTGATCTTGATCGAAGAGGTGGATCTGGAAAAAAAATCAGAGTGTCCTCGCCCGCGCAGTACCTCGTTAACTATGTTTTGATCTAGAAACAAAAAATTACTCATGATCCTTTGGATCACTTGCGTGTTTCATGCATTTAATTTTGGTTATCTATCGATATATTTTTCAGTTACCTTCCAAACATCGGATTTTTCAATATTCTGTAAAACCCATGCTTTGGCTGCTATGGCAGTTCCAGCGACAGTTGTATAGGGAGCAACATACATATTAATTTGATCCGGCTCAATTACCTCGATATCACCCGTGGAAATCGCACCATCTGAAAAATCGATAATTACCTCGATATACACGCAGTCCATTAACGGTCGAAAATTAAACTTTCCCAGGCTACCTGTATAAATATGTGTATTGTCAAAGTTTATATGTCTCATAACGCTTATAGTGAATCACTCTTAAGACTCATCTTTGGTATTCTTGACAAGACTTATTCCATAAGAGAAGAAAATAAGCGCCTAGATACCGACTACCGCCAAATTTGTATAAGCGGTGCTTTTCATGATGAGTTCATAGCCTGTAAATTAATCCTCCTATCCCTAATATTGTCAGAATAGTTCCGAATATCCGTTTTACGTTCATAATTTCTTTATTATTTGTTTAATTTCTGATTATCCGAAAATTTTTCTATTGCAGCTTTAAGATCGATGCCTTTACCAAGAATAGGTTTAAAAATATCACCTTCAGACTGCATTCGTTCTATCGCATTGAAAATATGGAAGTCAGACATTTTTAGGCCTTTCTTGACTTCATCCCAATGCAAAGGCATTGATACAGTTGCGCCCGTTTTTGGTCGAACGGAGTAAACCGAGGCAATGGTGGCATGCGGCCTGTTCTGTAGAAAATCAAGGTACATTTTCCCCTTACGATCTTTAATAGCACGTTCAAGAGTGGTATAATCAGGTAGCTCTCGATGCACCAGCGTTACAATAACACGTGCAAATTCCTTGCACTGTTCATAGGTATATTTATTACCTAATGGGATGTATATATGCAATCCTGTTGAGCCGCTCGTTTTACAATATGAGGGTACGCCCATGTCATCAAGAATTTGCTTAGTAACCTGTGCTGCTTCAATTACCTGATCAAACGAATTCTTGTCAGGATCTAGATCGATGATGCAATAGGTGGGATGTTCCGGCTTTTTAACGGTACTGTTCCAGGGATTCATTTCGATGCATCCCAAATTGGCCATGTACAGTAATGTCGCCTCGTCTTTTCCGACGAGATAATGCCTGACTTTATCATCAGAATCACTGTGATAAAGGTAAGTATCGGCCCATTCCGGTGCTGTATCAGTGACATTTTTAAAATAGAAACCTTCGTCCTCTATTCCGTTTGGAAACCTGTTCATGCTCTGTGGCCTTCCTTTTAGATAAGGTAGGATAAAGGGTGCTGCCTGATAATAATAGTTGATCAGATCCCTTTTCGTAATTTTTTCTTTCGGCCAGAATATTTTGTCCAGGTTGGTAAATTTTAGTTCGTGCTTATTGATCTTTCTGACCTGCGTCTTATCATTAGGATTCAGCAAGGTCTTACGGCCATTGTCAGATCGTGAAGGTACAATTGACCTTGTATTATCCTCTTCGATTATTTCTTCAATAGGTTCTTCATTTTCAAGCACGACTTTCTTAGCACTTTTATCTTCCCGCATACCATCAAATGATGGATGCCGCATTACCCCATCGCTGGTCATTTCCGTAAAACTCACCTCACACACAAGTTCGGGTTTAAGCCATGTTACGGTTGCATGGGGTGGATTGGGTCTGAACCGCGAAGGTTTATTGACATCGGGCTCTTCGGCAAAGGGCACTTTCTTTGTAATCAAAGGCTTGAATTGCGCCATCATTTCTTTCTGCATTTTCTCATTGAATCCAGTACCTACCTTACCCGTATAGACCAGTTTTTTACCTTCATATACGCCAACGAGGATACTGCTAAAGAGTTTGTTGGAATCGTCGTTTAAGGTAAATCCGCCAATGACTACTTCCTGCCGCTTATTGGCTTTTATCTTGAGCCAATCGCGTGAACGGTTATGGATATGATATATGCTGTCCTTCCGTTTGGCCATAATCCCTTCAAGACCGAGTTTTTTGGCTTCCTCCAAGAAAGCAATACCCGAAGTTTCAAAATGTTCACTTACTAATATATTATCGCTCTTAGGCAGGATTTCTTTCAATATGGCTTTACGCTCGCAAAGTGTTAATTCAGTAAGATCTTTCTCTTTGTACCATAAGATATCGAATATATAATAAACCAGATCGCCGTCCGCTTCACTCCGCCAGTTCTGTAATGAACCGAAATTCGCGGTACCATTTTTGGAGAGTACAACAACCTCACCATCAATAATGGCATCAAGATCCATATCTTTTAACGCGTCATATACCGGATAAAACTTTTCATTAAAGCTTTTATCATTGCGCGATTTAAGCTCTACCTTACTACCTTTCATAAATGCTACGGCTCTATAGCCGTCCCATTTCACTTCATAAATCCAGCCTTCGTCATCAAAAGGTTTATCGACAAGGGTAGCAAGCATAGGTTCCACAATGGTATAAAAAGCCTGTTTGGGTGCCTTTTTTAATAATTCGGCAACTTTTTTTGATGCTTTTATTCCTTGTGCAGGTACAGCCTCCAACTGATCAGTTATTATTTCCTCCGCCTCCTTTGCAGATGACTTTTTATCCTTTACTGTGGTATCTTTCTTGATGATGTTTTTCCCATACACCCTGTCCGGTGATTTTTCCATCTGGGCAATGGTCTTTTTTGAAATAACGGATTTATCTTTAAGTGTAACATCATCCGTTGTGGCATATTTGTCATCAAGCTTAAATAATAGCCACCCATTCTCGCCCCTTCCATGGGCCTTCACAAGAACAAACTCACCTTTGAGCTTACTGCCATTGAGTTTGAATTTTATTTTTCCTGAATTGAGCTGATGGAGCAGACTTTTTTCCATCTTTTTAAGATCTTCCCCTTCAAAATCAACTGCTTCATAGGTTCCCTCATCCCACACAATCACTGTTCCGCCACCGTACTGTCCTTTAGGGATGATGCCTTCAAAATTGCGGTAATCATAGGGATGATCTTCGACCATCATGGCCAGACGTTGAATTTCAGGGTCCAACGATGGCCCTTTTGGAACCGCCCAGCTTTTTAAAACGCCGTCCATTTCCAGACGAAAATCATAATGCAAATGGGAAGCATCATGTTTTTGTACTACAAAGCGCAACTCTTTCCCACTCGGCTTCCCGCCGAAAGGTTCCGGGGTTTTCTCCTCCGAACGCTTTTGGCGATATTTAGATAATCCCATAGCTTTATAATTTAAATGTTATTCGAATTAATGAAAAACAAGGTTTTACTTTCCGTGACGCTTCTTCAAATAATCTGTTAGCACTTTTCTATCGTTTGATCCGGTAGCACGTATAGCTCCTGTAACTGCCTGGGAACTCACACCCATTTTTTCCTTAAAATATTGGATTTCGTAATTCTCTGATCCGCTTACTTTATTTCTGTCGGATTTTCCTTTTTTTGATTTGTTGTCTGTCATAATAATAGTTTAAAAGATTACAATTCAGTATTTCGATTTTTAATTAAACCTTAAGCTGGCAATCAAATATTTATATAACATCAGGCGATATAAATTCGATTGATTTCTTTTCATTTAACGCACCTTTTTTATCAGGCATTAATAAAAGATCTTTCTATCCTTAACAAGTATTAGTCTTTCTTCATTCATTTTTTTAACGGTACGGATTACAGTTTCTACACGCAGTCCCGTCAAATTTGCAATTTGCTGTCTTGTCAAGGGAAAAGAGTATGAAAACTGTCCTTCCACAGACGCAGATCTTTTATAATAATCCAGAAGAGCCAGTATTTTAGGGATCGGTTCGTTTGCTGAGTTACCAAAAAGCATGGTGTATTTATAAAACAATCTATCTGATAGATACCCTAAAAGTCTGAATACAATACTTTTATTTTCATCCAGAAGCTGTAAAAATTGTGTTTTTGGTAAATACAGTATGGAACATTCATCTTTTGCTACAGCGTTCATTGGATAATGATTCCCTCCAAACAGAAGTGATTCACCGATACTTTGACCTGCTGATAGAATATTTAAGGTAAATTCCTTTCCATCTTCATGATAGTTATTGAGCTCTACAGTTCCTTTACTGATCTGCAGATATGCCGTGGGGCTAGCATCACGGCTAAAAATTGTTTCTTTTGCAGCGTAATGGTGAAAAATAGCACCGTATTTAATTAGTAAATTCTCATCAATTACCATGAATAATAAACTTTTTGACAATTAACACTCCATTTCTACCTAAGCCGCCAGCATGAGAATACAAATATTAGACCGATAAAGGGAATGCAAATTCAGCTAGATTTTAAGAAATTCTGATAAGGTATTATTTATTGTATAATAACAAATTTCAAAAACAAATTCATTGAACAATTGTTTATAAGATGCGCTAATAAAATACGTGGTCTATTGATCTTTCGACTGATCTGAAAGATCATTCCGAAATTAATCGAACTTATATTTTTTACATTTATGAACGGGCTTATTTTTGACGATGTCACAATTCAGATTGGTGGTACTGCACAATTTTTATTCGATCCTGAGATTGGGCAAAAATCCGTACCTGCAATTATTGAATTTCGCGGAGGTGAAAAAGCATATGCTGAAATTTCCGAAGTCCATGTAAATAGAATAGTAATTAAAGTTGGTGAATACTCCGCGGGACCGCAGGAAAAGCTTCCCGGGGGAAGTTGGTTTTTGCAATATAATAAGAAGAATGACAATTGGAGAATAGTCAAAAAACTCTAATCGAAATAAACAGTTAGAATGCAGTATCTTGGTCGGTTTAGGGCTTTTCTTGGAAAACTGACTATTAAAATTTGAGCTAGCTTTATTGACCATGTTATGAGGCGTAATTTTTAATATCTTTCCTCTATAAATTAACTATAATACAGTCCCCTTGCGCATTGGGTTTTGCGATTTTCCTCTTCGAGTTTGGTCAGCCGTAAGGCTGGCATTAACTCATGCTTGTGTACTTATAGCCTTTTCAGGCATTTGCATTGGCCAATTTAAAAACGGGGTCTTTTAGCCACCATAAAGATACCCGGCCTTTACGCAAAAAATTGTTATGGTTTAAGTTTCGCTATGCGTTCCATTTCTTTTTGGTGATACCGTATCCTGGCATCTAGTTTGGCTGGTTCGTAGATCACCTGTAGTGCCGGATTATAAGGGGTTAAGTCTTTTAGGATATTCCATACAACAACGGATATTTTTCGTGCGATAGCGATCAGGGCCTTTTTCGAGGATTTTCTTATACTTAGACGGTTGAATTTGTCTTTAAAATAGGAGCCTTTACAGCGGCTTGCCGCCCAGGCAACCTGTACCAGTATTGGCTTGAGATATCTGTTTCCTTTAGTGATTGCTGTACTTTTATATTTCCCTGCGCTTTCATCATTCTTTGGTCGTAATCCGACCCATCCGCTCAGTTTACCGCTGTTTTCAAAAACTTTCATGTCTGCGCCGGTCTCGGCGATGATCACAGCGGAACTGATACGGCTAACGCAGGGAATCGTCTTTAGCAAGGCACTCTGCCGTGGAAAATCACGCAGGCAGATAGCTTCAATCTTTTCTATATACTCAGCAGACTGCTTGATCAACAGGTCGTATTCAACTTTTGCCATCTGCAGGTTGAAGCGGTGGTGCTCCTTCATGCAGCCGGTTAGTGCTGCTGCCAGCTTTCCGTTTTCTTTGTTCTTCTTACTGGCATAGACCAGTTTGCTTAAACGTACGGCATCACGCTCCCCGGCTATCAGGGCATCAATGACACTCAGCATACTTTTCCCTCCGATATCACTCACAAGACTACCCAAACGGATTCCGGCCTGTACGAGGATATTGTCCATTTTGGTAAGCATACGGACTATCCGCTGCTGCAACTTGCTATAGGAACGGGTGTAGCTCCTGAGTTCCTGTATTCGCTCACCGGGCACAAAACTCCCGCGAAGCATATCTTTGTGAAGTAGCTGGGCAATCCACTGTGCATCCTTTACATCGCTTTTGCGGCCGGGCAGCTGTTTGATTAAAAAGGGATTCACCAGCATCAGATCAAAGCCCATTTCAGAGAGAATATTCCAGACCGGGATCCAGTAAATACTGGTACTCTCCATCGCTACTCGGAGAACACCCGCAGCCTTCAAGTAGGCTCCCAACTGTCGAATGCCCGTACTGAAGGTTTCGAAAACCTCCACATCCGAATAATGCTTCCCATTAAATACCGCACAAAAAATACTATCTTTATGCACGTCAAGTCCTGCTGTTTTCATATAACTTTTTTTTTCAACATAAAGATAAGCAGCGGGACTTGCTTTGATTGCGATAGCTCTCGCCAATTTTTATCCGCTTGTGTGTAATCGGAAAATTAAATGTAAATTTAATACAATTGATACTGGGACAAACCAATAAAAAATAAACCTATGTCAAAAGAAAGGAATGACTCAAAAATTCTGAGATTTTTTAAAAAATTAGGTCCCGGGCTGATCACGGGTGCCAGTGACGACGATCCTTCAGGAATTGAAACCTATTCACAGGCAGGTGCACAATTTGGACTTTCTACGTTGTGGACCGCTCTGCTTACTTTCCCGCTAATGGCAGCCATACAGGGTATGTGTGCGAGGATCGGTCTTGTAACATGCGAAGGGCTTACAGTGACACTAAAAAAACATTACTCAAAACCTATCCTTTATAGCATGCTACTTTTTAGTTTTCCTGCAATTACCCTCAATATCGGAGCCGATATACAGGGAATGGGAGCGGTAGCAAATATGATATGTCCTAACATACCGATATCAGTTTTTTGTATTATTATCACCGCTCTGCTTCTTTTTATCATCATAAATTATTCGTATCAGAAAATATCAATGATCCTGAAATGGCTATGTCTAAGTTTATTATTATATATAATCGTACCTTTTATGGTCGGTCAGGACTGGCTTTTGGTTGCAAAAAAAACCTTTATACCCACGATAAAATTTGATAAAGAATTTCTTTCCATCATAGTAGCAATTCTTGGGACCACAATTTCTCCTTACTTATTCTTTTGGCAGACTACAATGGAGGCAGAAGACCAGGCCCACAAAGGTGCAATAGTAGTGGACAAGCAAATATTAAGTGAAATGAAAACCGATGTAAATTTGGGAATGCTCCTGTCCAATATGGTTATGTTCTTTATGATTCTTACTACGGGAACCGTACTCTTTAATGGAGGAATTCATAAGATCGACACAGTGGATCAGGCTGCCAAAGCACTTGAACCGTTGGCTGGAAAGCTGACTTATTTCATTTTTGCTACCGGAGTACTGGGAACGGGAATGCTTGCAATTCCGGTTCTTGCAGGCTCACAATCTTATATGCTCGCTGAAACTTTCGGCTGGAAGGCGGGTTTAGATAAAAAATTCTCTCAGGCAAAACCTTTCTATGGTTCTATTATAGTTTCCCTTCTCGTAGGGCTCTCACTTGACTTTTTTGGTGTAAGCCCTATTAAGGCACTGCTTTACACAGCAATTGTATATGGATTGACAGCTCCGGTCATGATCGCAGTCATCATGCATATCGCAAATAATAAAAAGATAATGGGCAAGCATACAAACACGAGGCTTTCCAATATTCTGGGAACGATGACTTTTATATTGATGACGGCAGCAGCTGTAGGCCTAATATACTTTATGTTTTAAACATTTTTAAAAAGAAAAGCTAGACAATCTTTGTTAAATGGAAAATCAGCTAGAAATTGAAACGAAAATATTAAAGATACTTACCAATAAATATAAAAAAGATGGTGGCAATAATGGGGTTGAATTTACTGCCTTAGACCACATTCTAAATTTAAGCATACAGGATAGAAATGAATTTCTTTTTCAAATGGCAAAAGAAAAAAAGTTTTTGACCTATCCTTTTGCTAAATAATTTAGTTTTCTTATCTTTAGGTGATTAAATTTAGGTATGGTAGGCAATAAAGAAAAAGAGTTGAGTTTGTTCGATTTTCAGTCGCAATTTAGCAGTGATGCTGATTGTTTAGCTTATTTATCGGCTTTGAAATGGCAAGATGGTTACAAATGTAAGAAATGTGGTTACGGGAGTTTTTGCAAGGGAATAAAAGAGCATGACCGTCAGTGCAATCGCTGCCGTTATTTGGAATCTCCTACAGCGGGCACCCTATTCCATAAGGTTAAGTTTCCTTTAGTTAAAGCCTTTTACGCAGTATACTTCATAAGTACAAACAAAAAGGGTATTGCCAGTACCGAGCTTGGCAGGAAGTTAGGGATCAAGCAAAAAGTAGCATGGTTATTCAAACGCAAAGTGATGAAAGCGATGGAGAGCAGCGGTAAATTTCCTTTGCGTGGAGTTGTGGAAGTTGACGAAACATTTGTTGGCGGTCAGGATGAAAATTCCAAAGGACGTAAAAAAGGAAAGAAGAAGCTTGTGGTGGTTGCTATAGAAAAGAAAGGCAACGGAGTTTCGCGCTTTTACGCCAAGGTGATAGACAAAGCCGATGCGATCAACTTAGGTAGCTTCATGAAGCAAAACATAGAGCCACAGGCTAAGGTGACCACCGACAAATGGACAGGTTATAATGGATAGATGATCCCTTTCTCAGGCCGCCTATAAAAGGAAAAAAGGGACAGCTAAAGATCTTCGCAGATTGAAAAATAGGGGTCAATATCGAAATGATGAAAAAAGCTATGCTTGTACCACAGAAATCCAATCCTAAAATTTATTTAGGACACATATGATATTGCATATAAAAGGTAATTTATCTAAGTTTGATTTATCATGTTAAGCAATTATTTAAAGCTTCAGTATACTTTACTGTCTCGGCATATTCGGGCTACAGGACTGCCTGTTTGGCTCGCCTTTCTCCTGTTGTTTGGATTATGTTATTTTGCTTATTATGCTTTGGTTCAATACCCGCTTTTTGGTTGTTATGCACTACTGCTTTGCAATTTTCAAGCACTATTTTTGCTCACAGAAAAAAACAGAAATGATTTTCTCAAAAACACATACAGTAAACGAGATTTTCACAAGATCAGAATAGTTGAGAATGGGCTATTAACGCTGCCGTCCTTCGTCATTCTTCTCCTCCACAGCCAATGGCACTATGCGTTGTTATTGGATACTTTGGCTGTTGTTTTTGCATTTTTGACATTTGCGGCTTTCGGAAAATCTATTCCGACACCTTTCGTAAAAAAACCTTTTGAATTTATCATCGGGTTCCGACGGAGCTACTTGCTTTTGCTTGTATTGTATCTATTGGCTGGAATCGGTTTTTATGTCGCCAATTCCAATCTTGTTTTATTTTGCGTCGTATGCGTTGCGCTCACCTGCGTTTTCTATTATCAATTGCCGGAGCCTATTTTTTACCTCTGGAATCACCATCATACACCAACAGTCTTTCTGATGCGAAAGTTTAAAAGGGGAATTTTACAGTGTCTGCTCTTGGTACTGCCCCTTCTTTTTCTGTATGTTGTCATCTTTCCATCGGATTTATTTAATGCCTGTATTGTATTGGGCGGAATATTACTTTTACTTTCTTTTGCAATCACATTGAAATACGTCGCTTACCCACGGGAGATCAATTTCCCCGAAGGCTTTGCTTTGGCACTTTGTTTTAGCTTTTACCCTTTGATTCTAGCGCTCTTACCTTTTTATTATATCAAAGCAATCAACAATCTAAAAAATCACTTATGATCGAGCTTACGAATATCAATAAGTCCTTTGGACAGCATCAAGTACTCCACGAGGTTACTTACCTCTTTGATAGCGGAAAAGTATATGGTATCGTCGGTGAAAATGGCGCTGGAAAGACAACGCTGTTTCGTTGTATTGCTGGACTAGAAACCGCCTCGGGAAGTTTAAAATCTGATTTAGAACCGCTGAAAAACAATTTAGGTTACCTCACCTCGGATCCGTATTTTCTTTCAAAGCTCACCGGCGAAGAGTATATTTATCTGCTGACCGATGCACGCGGTAAACAGATCAAAAACCTCAGTGAGAGAAATATTTTCGAGTTGCCCTTAAAGGAGTATGCGAGCGCCTATTCCACGGGAATGAAAAAAAAACTAGCCCTGACAGCTACTTTACTTCAGGACAATAATTATTATATCCTTGACGAACCTTTTAATGGCATCGATCTACAAAGCAGCATTATTCTTACGGAGATTATTCTTCGTTTAAAAGCGATGGGTAAAACGATCCTGATTTCGTCCCATATCTTTTCCACGCTAAAAGATACCTGCGATGAAATCTTGGTACTCGAAAATGGCAGAATTAGTAAATCTGTAAAAAAAGAGCAGTTCGGCGACTTTGAAGAGGAAATGAAAGAAAAAATACTACAAAAAGATATCGAAAAATTGTGGCTTTAGCATGCCGTAACACTTGAGATAAACACTATGGAAAAACACTTACCTATACTGGAAACTGAACGTTTAATTATCCGTCCAATACAGATGGATGATGCAGCTTATTTTTTCGCAATGGATTCACAGCCGGAGGTTCATACCTTTCTGAATAACGAACCTGTTCAATCTATTGAAGAAATGAAAAAAGCCATCGCGCATATTCAGCAACAATATGAAAAATACGCGGTATAGGCCGTCTAGGGGTCATTGAGAAATCAAGCAATCAATGGATTGGCTGGACGGGATTTAAGTATATTGACGAATTGGAGAACGGACGTATTGGATTTTTAGACCTTGGTTATCGTTTCAGAACGGAATCTTGGGGAAAAGGCTATGCGACAGAAGCCGCACTAGCCTGCATGCAATATTACAGCGAACAGCTGCCCCATTTTGAAGTACATGCCATCACGCATACAGCAAACCTGGGATCAAGGCATGTCTTGGAAAAAGTAGGATTTCAGGTAACTGAAGAATTTCATTTCGATCTATGGAATATTCCCTGTTATTGGTATAATCTAGCCATTGACCAATCAACAAACTAATTATATTAGTTTTAAAAACTAATTTTTTTAACTTTTCATAGTTTCACTGGGATAAAACAAAATGGTTTTGTATTTTTACACGTTCGAATAAAATATTATTTCGAACATTTCTGTATTGTACAATTTAATCTATTGCTGAGTAAATGAGTGACGAAACGAACTTCCCAACGGAAGATAATCAAGAAGAACTGGGATCAGGAAAAACAGAAAACGGAAGTCAGACGATACCTTTATCAGGACTATACGAAAACTGGTTTTTGGACTATGCATCCTATGTTATCTTGGACAGAGCCGTTCCACATATCAATGACGGTTTGAAACCCGTACAACGTCGTATCCTCCATTCCTTGAAGGAAATGGATGATGGACGATATAATAAAGCTGCCAACGTCATTGGTAACACGATGAAATATCACCCACATGGTGATGCTTCTATCGGTGATGCCATGGTACAATTGGGCCAAAAGGATCTCCTGATTGACTGTCAAGGTAACTGGGGCTTCCCAATTACGGGCGACTCTGCTGCTGCTCCACGGTACATCGAGGGAAGATTATCCAAATTTGCAAATGACGTTGTCTTCAATCCCGAAACAACTGAGTGGCAATTGAGTTACGATGGACGGAATCGCGAACCTGTCACACTTCCGGTAAAATTCCCATTATTATTGGCTCAAGGTGCCGAAGGTATTGCTGTTGGTTTAGCAACCAAGATTATGCCGCACAATTTCATTGAGTTAATTGACGGATCTATTCAGGTATTACACGGTGAACGTCCGAATATCTTCCCAGATTTCCCTACGGGTGGTATGGCCGACGTTTCAAATTATAATGAGGGTCAACGTGGCGGTAAAATCCGTGTACGTGCGAAAATTGAAGAACGCGACAAAAAGACGCTCGCAATTACAGAAATTCCATTTGGAACCACGACGGGCGGTCTGATTGAAAGTGTGGTCACAGCAAACGATAAGGGAAAAATTAAGATCAAAAAAATCGAGGACAATACAGCAGGAAATGTAGAGATCATTGTGCATTTGGCTCCTGGAATTTCTCCTGATGTAACGATTGATGCCTTATATGCCTTTACCGCCTGTGAAGTCTCTATCTCACCTAATACCTGTGTCATCAAGGATGAGAAACCTCACTTTATGAGCGTCAATGATATTCTCATCGAGAATACCATAAACACTAAAAACTTATTGAAAAGAGAGTTGGAGATCCGTTTGAACGATCTTCAGGAAAAAATCTTCTTCAGTAGTTTATTAAAAATATTTATCCAGGAAGGGATGTACAAACATCCGGATTATGAAAATGCAGGCGACTTTGAGGTCGTGGTGCAGGTTCTAAATCGCTTGTTCGAACCTTTCTTCGATCAATTTTATCGTGAGATACGACCAGAAGATTACAAAAAATTGATCGATAAACCAATGAGTAGTATTACACGTTTCGACGTTAAAAAAGCGGACGAAATGATGAAAACACTCGAAAATGAGATCAAGGAAGTCAAGCGTCATCTACGTCAATTGACAGAATATGCCATTGCATGGTTTGAGAAATTGCGTGAGAAATATAGTAAAGACCGCGAGCGTAAAACCGAACTGCGTATATTCGATAAAGTAGAAGCGACCCAAGTTGCCCTAGCAAATGCCAAACTATATGTCAATCGTGAGGAAGGATTTATTGGCTCAGGCATGAAGAAAGATGAGTTTGTATGCGACTGCTCGGATATCGATGACATTATTGTATTCCGCGAAGATGGCAAATATGTTGTTAGTAAAATCCAGGATAAAGTATTCGTTGGAAAAGGAATTATCCACGTTGCTGTTTTCAAAAAAGGTGATGAACGTACAATCTATAACGCCATCTATAAAGAAGGTGAAACTGGTACCAGTTACATCAAACGTTTCTCTGTGGTAGGTGTCACTCGGGATAAGGAATATGATGTATCCAAAGGATCCAAAGGGTCTAAAATCCTATATTTCACAGCCAATCCAAACGGTGAAGCAGAGATCGTTAATATACAGCTTAAACCGCACACAAAATTGCGCAAGTTGAATTTTGACATGGACTTTGCCGAGATTGCAATCAAGGGCCGTGCTTCACAAGGAAACATTGTATCAAAATATCCCGTCAAAAAAATCAGCTTTAAAAGCTCTGGTGTCTCCACACTGGCAGGACGAAAAATATGGTACGATACCATCATGAAACGTCTAAATGCAGATGAACGTGGCCAATACCTTGGCGAGTTTGACGGCGACGACAAGATATTAGTGGTTCTTTCGGATGGTAGTTACGAATTGTCAAACTTTGATCTGAGCAACCACTTCGACGAGAAAATGATCCGGATCGAAAAATACCACCCGGACCATATCTATACAGTTGTGCATCAGGACGGCAAGAGCGGAACGTACTTTGTCAAACGTTTTAAATTTGACGATCAACCTATTGGAAAACGCATTTCCTTTATTAATGAAGATGCAGGATCTAAATTGGTATTGATGAGTAATGCGGCTGAACCGATGGTCAAATTGGAGATTTTAAAAGGTAAATCCCAAACGGAAGAAACTCTTGATCAGCCTTTGACTGAAATTATTGACGTAAAAGGAATAAAAGCACAAGGAAACCGCCTGTCTTTCCATACCGTAAAATCGGTTACGCTAACAACGGCGGATGAAGATTTAAGTCAAAAAGGTAAAGAAAAAGCAGCCGAAACGAGTACTGATACCACAGAAACAACGGTTGATAGTACCATAACGGCGGTGGACAGTTCCGTGAAGGAGAAGGAGGTAGAGTCAACCGATAAAAATGACGATATCAAATTGGAAATCACTAATCCAAATGACATCCAAATCGACGATAAAGGACAGATGGAAATGTTCTAACTCGTATTCCATACACAAAAAAGGCTCGAATAAATATTCGAGCCTTTTTTGTGTAGGATACAACACCTTAAGTATTGTCCTTTAAGCTTTAAATTCTTTTAGGAATTTTTGAAGTTTTGGAGCAATGACTACTGAACAAAATGGATTTTCAGGATGATCATTAAAATAATTATGATGATAATCTTCTGCTAACCAAAATGTCACAGCTGGTTCTACCGTTGTGACAATAGCGTCCTCATAAACATCCTCATTTTCCAATTCGTCGATAAAATTCTGCGCTAAGATCTCCTGTTCTTCATTATGATAAAAAACAACTGATCTATACTGCGTCCCCACATCGTTACCTTGACGGTTTAATGTCGTCGGGTTATGTGTCTTAAAAAAGATTTTCAATAGGTCTTCATAGTTCACCAGCTCTTCGTCATATTCTAGCTCGACAACCTCAACATGATCAGTTGTACCTGTACAGACCTGCTCATAAGTTGGCTTATCTACATGCCCTCCCATATAACCAGGCAATACCGATGTTACCCCTTCAGTGTTTTGGAAAATAACTTCTGTACACCAAAAACATCCTCCTCCAAATGTTGCTTTCATACTTTTATAATCTTGCGTATTTTAATCTTACTTTTTCAAACACTATAGCCGATTTAGTAGCCACAGCGAAAAATGTTTAGACAAATATAATTATTAATCGGCAATGAGATACACTACTACCAGTGCGAAAAATGGAAGTTTACGTTTCATTTACCACATGAGAGCGCCCCCCTCATACCCATACACCCCTATTTTAATATTAATAGTAGTGTTTTCCTTTAATCAATAAATCTTGTTGTTTACTATCACAAACCGCATAGGAAAAACCTTGTTGTAGCGCATAGGCACCATATTCGCCTTTTTTATTTATTGCTAAGAATCCTACTTGAATTTCCTTCGCAATTGCAGGTTTCTTCTTCACGATACGCATAACAGCTTCCTTACAGGCATCTTCCGGAGAATAACCCTGACGCATCAATTCGACAACTAAAAAACTACCTACATTCCGTATGACTTCTTCACCAACTCCGGTCGATGTAGCTCCGCCCACTTCATTATCGACATAAAGTCCGGCTCCAATAATAGGGCTATCTCCTACCCGACCATGCATCTTGAAAGCCATACCACTGGTTGTACAAGCTCCGGAAATATTCCCATTGGCATCCAATGCCAACATACCGATCGTATCGTGGTTATATTGGTTTCCCGGCAAACGTTCTGCTGCAAAAGATTGGTTTTCAATATTGGCTACAGGTTTGTATTTTTTCTCCTTCAACCATTCCTTCCACGCTTTTTCACCTTCTGGGGTCAGTAGATTTTCTTCCTTAAAACCATTTTCCAAGGCAAATTGCAATGCGCCTTCGCCTACCAGCATCACGTGGGGTGTTTTTTCCATGACCATCCGCGCTACTGATATTGGATGTCCAATTTTTTCCATTCCAGCAACAGCACCACAGTTACCATCCGCATCCATGATACAAGCATCAAGTGTGACGTGACCATCGCGATCTGGATAACCACCTTTACCAACTGTCATATTTTTGAGATCGGCCTCGGGCACACGCACACCTTGTTCCACCGCGTCCAATGCCTTGCCTCCTTTGGACAATATTTCCCAAGCGGCTTTATTTGCTGAAATCCCAAAGTCCCAAGTTGAAATTACAATAGGATATTTTTTAACACTGCCCTTTGCTGCAATCGTCAATCCTTTCGCATCAAATGCTGTCAATGTCCCCATTGCCGTCGCAGCAATCAAACCTTGCCTAATAAAATCACGTCTTGAACTCATTTCCTTATTAATATTTTATAAAACTATCGCTATTGATTAATTCGGCAAAAAACAATCCTTAAAATTGCCTTCAGTCTACCGAACACAAAAAATTTTCATCATTGACTGCAAAAAGACATCGCTTTCTTTCTAGTGTATTACACGATCTTACGTCACATCTGCCCCAATCTACTTCATCGATATACGCCGGAAAATGCTATTCTACATTTTTACAGCTTCGTGTTAAACTGAAGAAGGATATTGACTTTACAATCAATAAGCAATATTACAAAATGGTTTTAGCAATTAGATAATTTAATTAAAATTAAACCCAAACATTCGTTTTTTAGCAAAAAAACATCAAAATCACTTAAAAATCGACAATAAAAATTGACTTATATTATGAATTAATCCTATCTTTAGAAACAAACTAATTCGCATGAAAAACACTCTTAAATTTGCTATTTTAGCTTATGCAAGCCTTATAGGTGTTGAAAGCAGTCAGGCGCAGCAGCTAGATTCCACGACTTATTTCAAGATCAAAGATTTGCAAGAAAACGTAAAACGTGAATTCGCTCCCGATAAAAGAACCAAGATCGTGGCCATCCAGAAAGCGGATATAGCACAGAACCAATATGTGCTTGAAACAACTGAAAAAGATGCTAAGTTCGTTTTGGAGCAAAAGGCAAAAGATATATCAGCCAATATTCAAGTACAGCTCTTGCCTGATGCAAGTGTAGGTGAAAAAACTACTGGAGTCATCAGGCTCTCCGTTGCAAATATGCGCACATTTCCAGATAATGCTGCGGAGCTAACCAGCCAGGTTTTATTGGGAACGCAAGTGGATCTTCTGCAAAAAAAGAGCGGCGACTATCGCGTGCGCACCCCCGATGGTTATATAGCATGGGTACCTACTTCGTCCATTGAAGCGATGGACAAAACCATGCTGGCCAATTGGCGACAAGCAGAAAAAGTTATCTATACAGCGGAGTTTGGAAAATCCTATTCTGAACCCAATGAAAAAAGCCAACGAGTGTCTGATCTCGTATATGGCGACATCCTTCAGTTAAAAGGACAGAAAGGCAATTTTTATGAAATAGCATATCCGGATGGACGTTTAGGTTATATTAAAAAATCAGAAAGTCTAACCTTAAAAAATTGGTTTGAAACGCGCCAGCCTACAGCGGAAAATATTATCGCCAGTGCAAAAACAATGTTAGGCCTGCCCTATTTATGGGGGGGGACATCGGTGAAAGGTGTAGACTGCAGCGGTTTTACCAAAACAAGTTTTTTCATGAACGGCTTCGTAATTCCGAGAGATGCATCGCAACAAGTACTCGCAGGTGAAAAAATCGACATTTTAGATCAAGAAGGACATTTCGACCCTGAGAAAGCACTCAAGAATCTAAAACCGGCAGACTTACTGTTCTTTGCGGCAGGCAAAAACAGCAATCCTAATGCGCGTGTAACACATGTTGCACTCTATATCGGCAATGGAACTTTTATTCACGCTGCCGGATTGGTCCGGATCAACAGTATGCTTAAGGACGCTGCAAACTACGATGATTTCCAAACGCGGACTGTAGTTGCTGCCCGTCGTTACCTTGGCGCACGGGATAGCGCAATACAGAAGGTCGTTGAAAGCAATTATTACAACAATAAATAAACATAGTGATGAGCAATCAATCTGAATGGATTAGTAAAGATTTTGGAACCTTTAAATTGAGGTTTAGACCTTACACGCTAACTTTGCGCCATGTCTTCACTGTAGCTTCATTTAGTCGAAGCACAACACCGGTTGTATTGACCGAACTAGAGTATGACGGCATTGTCGGTTATGGTGAAGCGAGTATGCCACCCTATCTAGGCGAATCGCAGGAAAGTGTCTTATCATTCCTTAATCAGATCGATCTGACAGGCTTCAACTCTCCTTTTCAAACTGAGGAGATTCTCCATTATATCGATCAGCTTGCATTGAAAAATACCGCAGCAAAAGCCGCTATTGATATTGCATTACATGATATATTAGGGAAGATAATGAATCAACCTTATTATAAAATATGGGGATTAAATCCGGATCTTATCCCTCCGACATCCTATACTATTGGGATTGATACGGAAGAAATGATCCGTAAAAAGGTAGCGGAAGCGGATCAATTTAAAATTTTGAAAGTAAAGCTGGGTCTCGATACGGATAAAATGATCATCGATACTATCCGTCAGGTTACCGATCGACCATTGTGTGCCGATGTCAATCAAGGTTGGAAAACACGTGAAGAGGCTCTCGAAATGGCACATTGGCTTGCAGAAAGAAATGTTTCTTTCTTGGAACAGCCAATGCCTAAGGAGCAGATAGACGACAATGCATGGCTTACTGAGCATAGCCCTATCCCAACTATTGCCGACGAAGGATGTCAACGTCTTGTGGATGTCCCCGCATTAAAGGGTGTGTATTCGGGTATCAACATCAAATTGATGAAATGTACTGGCATGCGGGAGGCCAAACGTATGGCTGAGCTTGCGCGTTCTCTGGAAATGAAAGTTATGATCGGTTGCATGACCGAAACATCCTGTGCAATCAGTGCAGCAGCACAACTCGCTCCCCTAACAGACTGGGCTGATTTAGATGGTGCTTTATTGATCGGAAATGACATTTATGACGGTATGACCGTTGTCAATGGCAATTGCCTTCTTCCCGACCGTCCTGGAATTGGAATTTTAAGGAAATAACCCTATATTCAGTGCAATGTTTTTTTCTTAAAAAAAAGATTGCACTGAATTGCTTTCGCAAGTTTGACCAACATCCGACAGCACCAAAATATTAACAAACTAAATTAATCAATTCACACTTTTATGAAACAACATGTGCTCACAACGTTGTGTCTCATAGCCTGTAGTTCGATGCAGTCTTTATATGCGCAACAGATCCAAATTGCTGGTAAAATAACAGACAGCAACGGAAAACCAATTAGCGGAGTTACAATTAATGTAAAAGGCGCTAACCAAGGAACCTCAACAAACGAAAATGGCCTGTTTACGCTAAACGCAAACACCAACGCGATATTAAGTATCTCTGCAGTAGGTTATAGTCCACAAGAAATTCAGGTCAATGGCCGAAAAACCATTAGTATTTCACTCAGCAGTGATGAACAGGCATTGGACGAAGTCATTGTCATTGCCTACGGAACGACTAAAAAGAGTACCTATACAGGTTCGGCAGCACAAGTAAAATCAGATGCCATTGATAAACAACCTGTCACTTCTTTTGAAAAAGCTCTTACTGGCCGTGTTGCAGGTCTGCAAATGTCAAATGGATCTGGTCAGGCAGGTGCAACTTCAGCTATACGCATTCGAGGCATAGGCTCCATGAACGCGTCGAACGAGCCACTCTATGTCATTGACGGTGTTCCAGTCATTTCGGGTAGTGTCGGACAGATGGGCGACTATATTGTCAATACGAACAACGTCATGAGCACATTAAATCCCAGCGATATCGAATCTATTTCTGTGCTTAAGGATGCTGCCGCTTCTTCCCTTTATGGTTCCCGCGCGGCAAACGGTGTCATCATCATCACCACAAAAAAGGGGAAAAACGGAGATCCAAAGATCAATGTCAAGTCCTCTATCGGCATTAGTCCTTCCTGGGCAACCAAAAATAATGAACCTGCTTCGGTACAGGATCAAATCAATATGCTCTATAGTGTTTTATACGACTCTAGAATAGCAGCTGGTCAAACGGCTGAACAGGCGAATAAAAACACCTTATTCCGCTTAAATTCTTTGGACTGGAATCCAAATTCGGCAAATTACGGTAAACCAACTTCTTCTTATGGTTTTGGTATTCATGGCTATCAATTCAGCACGGATGGAACCTCACAATGGGAAAATGTACATATCTCAGGAAAAACAGATGGTGTAGAGAATCGAGATGGTCAATATTATGACTGGAACAAAGCATTGTTTAGAACCGGGATATTCAACAGCAACGATATCTCGGTAAGCGGAGCAACAGAAAAAACCAATTACTATGCGTCTTTAGGATACACGCAAGACAAAAGCAGGATTATTGAGAATAACTTCGACAGAATCAATGGTCGGATTAATTTAACGCAAAAGATTGGGAAATATCTCGAATTTGGTTCAAACGTCAACTACGCTAAAAACAAGCTTATTGGGATGAATGACACCAGGAATACAGGAACAAATTACCTGTATCAAGCGAGTAATTTATTATGGCAGATGTATTGGCCAACTGATTATAAAACAGGTAACGAATATACAGCACGTTATGGTAGTCTCGCTTATAATCCGTTGTATTACAACAAGGAATGGGAAAACTCTTCGAAAACAAGTAAATTATCAGCTATAGAATCTTTATCATTAAAGCTGTTACCTGAACTTACATTGAAGACCATTTTCTCCTATGACAGAACCGAGGTCAAAGATCACATCTATTATAGCGCTAAACATTATAACGGTATGGCAGACAATGGCCGGGTCACAGAGGTGTCTACGTCCATTGAAAAATTGGTATCATCCACAACCGCCAATTACAACAAAAGCCTTGGCTTGCATAATATTGGGTTATTAGCTGGTTTCGAAGCTGAAAAAAACACGACTGATTTTATCCGTGCTACAGGTAAAGATTTACCATCCTCATCACTTCATACAGTCGCCACTGCAGGTATATTGGATGCGTCGGCCTATTCTTGGGGCAATAATATGATGTCTGTACTATCGCGGGCGGAATATAACTACGATGAACGCTATTTTGCCTCGGCATCATTTAGAAGGGACGGTTCATCCCGCTTGGCACCAGGTCCTCGTTGGGGCAACTTTTGGTCTTTAGCTGCTTCCTGGAATTTGGCCAAGGAATCTTTTATTAAACAGATCGAGGAAATCAATAACCTAAGAATTAGAGGTTCCTATGGGGTAAATGGAACATTACCTACGGATCTTTTTGCTTGGCGCAATTTAACAAGTTATTCCAACAAATATATGACGCAGCCAGGTGGTGGGCTAAATAATTTAGGCAATCCGGATGTAGCTTGGGAGAAAAATTACTCCACAAACATCGCTTTGGAATTTGGTCTGTTCCACAATAAACTATTCGGTACAATTGAATATTTTAACAGAGACTCCAAGGATCTTTTACAGAATGTTCCGATCTCGACAATTACCGGTTTCGGCTCCATATTGCGAAATGTTGGCGAAATGAACAATAAAGGTATAGAGATTGAATTAGGTTCAGATATCATTAAAAATGAAAATTGGAAATGGACATTAAGTGCAAATGCCGCAATCATCAGATCCAAGATTACAAAATTATATGGTGGACGAGATATCGTCTGGTATGATCCCACTGGTGGAGACGATAGAGCTCGATTTATTTATCGCGAAGGAGAATCGTCTTTATCATTCTTTGGTTTAGAATGGGCAGGTACAGATCAAACCAATGGCAGAAACGTCTGGTACACAAACGATGGCACTGATGGCGATTTTATCTTTAACGGAAAAGCGGCAAGTTATGATTACAAAAAAGCTAAACAAACCATCATCGGAAATGCTAATCCTAAACTATATGGCGGTATAAATTCTGACATCGATTATAAAAACTTTTCATTGGGATTGAACTTTGCTTATAAAATTGGCGGCAAACTTTATGATGCTACATCCAAAGATGTTGCCGATGACGGCTATTATTGGGAACGAATTCATGCCGCTTATTTTACAGAAAATAGCTGGTCACCTTCAAATACGGATGGAACTTACCCAATGGTTACCGGAAGAGATCTGGAAGATGTGAACCAGATCAGCAGTAGACCACTGTTTGACGCGTCATATCTTAGATTAAAAAACATTTCGTTGAGCTATAGATTACCAAATGATTTTTTAAAACGAGCTGGTATCTCCAATGCAAGGGTATTTTTCAATGGAAGCAATTTGTTGACCGTTTCGAAATACAAGTATATGGATCCGGAAGTTAACCAATTTGGTACGCGGGGCTGGGAAACACCATTGGCAAAAACGTACACTTTCGGTGTTGAATTTAGTTTTTAACGAAAAAAAACAGTATTATGAAAAAGCTTTTTATTGCCTCGTGCATAACAATATCATTAGCAATCAGCTCATGTAGCAATTTTTTGGATGTCACACCGACCAATATGGGGGACTCCAATACCTCCATCCAAACTGCTGCTGACGCAAAGGTTATTATGAATGGATTAATGAGTAAAATGGCAAATGTCGCCTACTATGGACGAAATTTCCCGCTCTATGCTGATGCCAAAGGGGGTGACTTTACGATTGCATCCCAGGGCCGCGGTTATGACTATCTTTATGTATTTAATCATTCGGCCTCTTCTAATCCCTATTCAAGCATCTGGACACAAGGGTTTCATACACTCGTGCAGATCAATAATCTTTTGACAAATATCGATAAACTAATCGCTGCCGGCTCGACAGAAAATTTTAATACGTATAAAGGACAAGCATTGACCGCAAGAGCCCTCATCAATTTTGATCTTGTCAGGTTGTACGGAAAACCCTACAACATGGAAAAATCTGCCCTTGGTATCCCTAATGTAACGAAAGTACTCGAATATAGCGCGCAGGAAAAACGTATCTCCGTGGAGGAAAACTACAAACAAATAGTACAGGATCTAAAGGATGCAGAGAGCTTATTGCCAAAATCCAAATCGGATGGATATTTCAATTTTTTCGCCAATAAAGCACTGCAAGCTCGTGTGTATCTCTATATGAATGATTATGATAATTCGTTAAAATCAGCGCAGGAGGTCATAGACTCCAAAGTCTACACATTGTATAGCAATGAAAACTGGGTAAAATCCTGGACAGGTATGTTTGGAACTGAATCTATTCTAGAATTGGGTGTCTATCCGAATGAAGCTGACGCAGGGACTAGTTCACTGGGTGCGATGTTCCGCAGAAAAGGACATGGCAGTACAGCCATATTGGGAAACTTTATAGCCGCAGATCCATTCTTGGCCAAACTTAAGAAAGACGAGACAGATGTCAGATGGGGTGTTATGGCGTACGATGAAGTCGGCACCACCCATTTAGGAGCGGTCTATAAATATAGCGGTAGCACAACGCTTGCTGGCGATAAAAATTCAACAGCAAATAGTACCGCTGTCAATATTAAGGTCATCCGTTTGTCCGAAGTATATCTTATCGCTGCTGAAGCTGCTCTACTAAAATCATCTCCTGACAAGGCCCTTGCAGCAAATTACCTGAATGCAATACGCCAACGCTCTCCCAAATTAGATGTTGCGACCTCAGGCACGATTACTTTAGATATGATTGCCGATGAGAGAAGCAAAGAGCTCCTTGGAGAAGGTCACCGCTTCTTTGATATGATGCGCTGGAACAAATCGATAACTTTTGATGATGATTTAGGAAATATAAGCACAACAAATAGGCAAAAAACGATCGATAGAACCTTCTTTAAAACCATTCTTCCTATTTCACTGGATGAGATGAATGCAAACCCAGCTATAGCAAATCAACAGAATACCGGCTACTAGTAGTTTCAAAAAGAAAAAGGTCACAGCACAGGCTGTGACCTTTTTCTTTTTTGAGCTATATTAAGCATTCCTAACTTATCTGATTTTTATACTGCTGTTGCATTGTTTTTTTCAAATCGATCGCATAACCATTAACTAAGGCGTAAATGTTCTTGCCTTCTTTACGAAGAAAAAAATCCGCTTGAGCTCCGAGAGCTAATTGTTGTGAAAATTCTATAGCTTTTTTAGTTAATACACGAATTGGAAGGTTATGCAAAAATTCTCCCGGGATCACATTTTCAATAATAACAGCGGCATAGCCTTTTTCAAGTAATCCCATCACGATGGTATCATCTAAATCGGTCAGGGAAGCAAATGGCTCCATATACATCTTGGCTGGAGCAAACTCCGTTCCTGCAACATCAATATCTACATAACCATAAAAATCCTGCAAATCGCCAATATCTTCAACAATACCCTCTACGTAGTAGTCAGAGCCTATCGTCTTTTCATTATGCCGAATGGCAACATCGACAAGCAATGGTTTACCACTCCGCTCGATGGTCAAATTTCTCAGCAACACATCATGGAGCTTTTCATCATTGAAGGGAATTGTATCATAATCGGTAACCGAATGCTGTTTAAAGGATTGATCAGCAATTTCCTCAAATGCTTTTAACAAAGCCACGAAATTACATTTTCGGACCATCATTTTTTCGGTATCACCAACATAAGCTCCTGATTCAATTAAAATCGTCCTGGCGCCCCATTTTTGAAAATTATCACCGAAACCGCGCGGTGTATGCTCATCGTCATACCTTGCAACCGCCTTTGGAACAAATTCCTGAAGGACTTTATTTATTCCGACAATCACCCGCATCGCATCTCCCCGAGTTTCATTGATACTCCGCGCATAGTCATAGGCAGGTGCCAATAGGGAAATTGTCACTGGCATATTTGTTCCAGGAATGTTGTAGTAATTGTTTTGGTTATGCAGGTTAAAAGCAAAATCAGGTTTTAGCAACATGGCTTGCGCCTTCAATAAGGCCCCTTCCACTGTTGCTGTTGCCCTTGCATCTCTGTTCATATCCACATCCATGGCTGTCCTACGCTGAAACCGTTCGGTTCCATCAGGATTTAGCATCGGAATAAAATACAAGGTCACTTTTGATGCTATGTGATCTCTAAAGGCATCTAAACCATCATCTTTTCCGTTGAAAAAATTAAATAGATCAAACAAGGCCATTGTCGCCGTAGGTTCATCACCATGCATTTGTGACCATAAAAGTATCTTGATTGGCCCTTGTCCGTATTGTAGTCGAAAGATCGAACGATCTTCAGTGGACTTCCCAATTTCCGATACAGCAAAACGTCCAGTGCTCCTGATATTTTCTAATAATGGTAAAATATCAGCATGTTTAAATCTTCTATGCATCAAAGCCTTTTCTTCATATAAAGAAAAGGCTTTGATGAAATCAACTTTTACTAATTTCATATTAATCTTTTAATGCAGGCTCCATTAAAGCAATCGTTCCTTGCGAAGCATCTACACGGACTTTTGCTCCTACGGGCAAAATAAACTGTTCGGCAATATGCCCAACGACAGCCCCTGTATAAGCGGGTATTTTTAACGGTTTGATATAATCATTGAACAATTGGTCAAGTGTTACGGATCCATAGCCACCAGATGGTTTACAATTGGTGCACTTGCCAAAAATAAAACCCTTAATCGCACCCAGTACACCAGTATTTTTCAATTGACAGAACATACGGTCAACACGCTCCATATCTTCGTCGACCTCTTCGAGAAAAAGAATTTTATCTTTAAAATCTGGCAGATAAGGTGAACCACATAAGCCGGTCAACACGGTCATATTTCCACCAAGCAATACCCCATCTACTATACCCGGATGAATTGTGGCAATTCGGTCTTTGGTCTGTACAATGCTATCACCTTTAGACTTGGGGTTTTCAAATATTGCTGGCTGATTGGCTACAAACTGAGCATTGAAAGCCTCTGCAAGTTTCTTAGTCCAGGTACTGATACCCACTGCACCATGAAACGTTATAAGTCCTGTCTTGGCATATAATGCCAAAATTAATGCTGTTATATCTGAATATCCCAATAAAATTTTGGGGTTATTGGCGATCAGTCTGTAATCTAATCGATCTAAAAGACGTGATGTACCCGAACCTCCTCTGATGCAAACAATCGCTTTGACGGTCTTGTCTGCAAACATATCATGAATGTCTGCTATACGCTCCAGATCTGTACCGGCCAAATTACCGTAGCGGCTGCGTATATGTTTACCTTCTTTTACTTTAAAACCCAGTGTCTCAAATATCTCACGTGCAATGCTAATCGACTCTTCATCATCCAATACACCAGCAGGCGTTATTAAACCTATGGTATCCCCCAATTTTAACCTCGTTGCAAGCAAAGCAGCCTGACCGTACAATTCGTCTCTATCTCCGGTTGGCTGCCCCATTCCAAGTACAGGAATAGACAACAAGCTTAAAGCAATCGATTTTAGAAAGGCTCTTTTTTCCATTGCTAAATACTATCGGTTAAACAACAGACGTTCACCAGCACCTTTTTCAATAAGTTGTCCATTGGAGAAAGCAAGTTTACCTGATACGAGAGTATGTTCAATCGTTGAACTAAACGTGTGTCCCTCAAATGGCGACCAGCCGCATTTCGACAGGATATTCGCTTTCGATACCGTATAAGGTTTATTCAGATCGACCAACACAAGATCCGCCCAATATCCCTCACGAATGTATCCTCTATCTTCGATTTGAAACAATGTAGCCGTATTGTGCGCAGATTTTTGCACTAATTGTTCTAGGGTCATTTTTCCTGCTTTGACCATATCTAACAAGGTTTGCAACGCATGCTGTACAAGTGGTCCTCCGCTTGGTGCTGAAACATAGGGCTGAGATTTTTCCTCAATTGTATGCGGAGCGTGATCTGTCGCTATCACATCGATATGTCCATCCAGAACAGCTTTTAAAATCTGATCGCGATCATTGGCAGTTTTTACCGCTGGGTTCCATTTTATAAAATTACCTTTTGAGGCATAATCCTGATCAGAAAACCAAAGGTGATGAATACAGGCTTCAGCCGTTATTTTTTTATCCTTTAGTGGAATATCATTAGTAAATAATGCAATTTCTTTGGCGGTTGAGATATGAAGGATATGCAAGCGTGTATTGTGCTTTTTTGCCAGTTCGACAGCTTTTGACGAGGATAAATAGCAAGCTTCCTCAGAACGAATCAAGGGATGCATCTCAATTTTTAATCCATCCTCACCATATTTTTCCTTAAATAGGGCCAGATTCGCCTTTATCGTTGCCTCATCTTCACAATGCGTAGCCACCAAAGTCGGAGCATTCGCAAAGATACCTTCCAACGCTTTTTCATTATCAACCAACATATTGCCAGTAGAGGAGCCCATAAAAACTTTTATCCCACAGACATTTCTTGGATTAGTTTTAAGTACCTCCCCAAGATTATCATTTGCTGCCCCCATAAAGAATGAATAATTGGCTAGCGCATTTTTTGCCGCAATATCATATTTATCTTGAAGCAATTGCTGGGTCAACGTATTAGGAACAGTGTTAGGCATTTCCATAAAGGAGGTTGTCCCACCGGCAACTGCGGCACGGCTCTCATGCCATATATCCGCTTTATAGGTTAAACCGGGTTCTCTAAAGTGAACCTGGTCATCAATAAGTCCTGGAAGCAAGTGTAGCCCCTCAGCATTTATTTCCTGATCAGCAGGATGATTAATTTCCTGAGCAATCATTTCGATTCGACCATTGCTGATATATACGTCAGCAACCTCAACTTTACCTTCATTGACAAGTTGCGCAGATTTTATAAGAATAGATGACATGTTGAAATTTTTACTTTGCTTTAGGTCAAAAGTAAAGATTTGTTGTGGTGATATCAAGTTATCTCGATAAAGAGTTGCCTATATGGAGGACAAATTTTTCCTTAAATCCTCTCCTTCCTCCTATGTCAAATTTGAAATATCCTACTCGTAATTTGTCTAGATTTGGCGCAAGACGAATCGCATTGAATCTAAACTCCGGAAAGTTAATCGCAAAAAAGAGAGGCCAGGGCCTCTCTTTTTATTCTTTATCGAATTTGTATCCTACGCCCTTTACGGTGGTTACATAGTCGTCACCTATCTTTTCGCGCAGCTTACGGATATGGACGTCAATTGTACGATTGGTTACCACAACAGAATCTTCCCAAATACTCTTTAAGATCTGTTCGCGTGTAAACACCTTGTTCGGTTTTGATGCCAATAAATACAATAACTCAAACTCTTTCTTTGCAAGAACAATCTTTTGTTCCCCTTTGTAAACTAAGAAAGAATCTCGATCAATGACCAAGTCGGCAATTTCAATTTTATCCTGAACAGAGGCATCTGACTCTTCGGAAGCATTTCTTCTTAAGATAGCATTGATGCGGCTCATTAAAGCACGCGGCTTAATTGGCTTTGCAATATAATCGTCTGCACCGACATGAAATCCTGCGATCTCCGAATACTCTTCGCTTCTAGCAGTCAAAAATACCATGAACGTACTTTTGAATTCAGGCATTGCGCGCATGATACGACAAGCTTCAATTCCATCCATCTTTGGCATCATCACATCCAAGATGATAAGATCAGGATTTACTTGTTTAGCAACGTTGATTGCCTCTTCCCCATTTTGCGCTGTAGAGACCTGATAACCTTCACGATTTAAGTTGAATGCAATTAAATCCAAGATATCCTTTTCGTCATCAACAATTAAAATCTTTTGTTTCGAAGAACTCATTTGTCTATTTTTTTTGCTAAATTATAAACAAAATGATAACAATCAGTTAATCTAGTGTTACCAAATTATTAAGTAATATAATATTTAACAATAACACATTGATTACTTAATTGTTTTCTTCAAAAATGCCTCCAGCTCCTCTCCACGCAAGTTCTTTGCTATAATAATGCCGTTCGGATCGAGAACATATGAGGTAGGCAACGCTTTCACACGGAAATCAATGACAACCGGTGAGCTCCAAGCCTTCAAATCTGACACATGTGTCCAAGTTAACTTGTCATCTTCGATAGCACGCATCCAGGAACCAGGATTATCATCAAATGAAACAGAGAGTATGTCAAAGCCTTTACCATGATAGGTATTGAACAACCTAACGAGATTAGGGTTTTCCTGGCGACAGGGCATACACCATGAAGCCCAAAAATCCACTAAAGTATATTTACCTTTAAAACTCGACAATTTTACCTCTTTGTTGGAAGGTGTAAATGAAATCAGTTCGGGAGCAGGTTGCCCAATTGCCATCTTTTTCAGCTTTTGAGTCTCTTCTTTAAATTGAGTTACATATCTGTTCTCCGTAAATTCATTTTTTATTTTATCCGCATAGGTAATGATTTCATTTTCGGCGACTTCAGGATCTAAGGTCGAGATTGCATAAAAACCTGCAAGATCATGGTGCTTATTAGAGAAATCGACGGCTTTTTTTGTATATGTACGCAATTCTTCCGCAAACTTTGCTTTATATTCTGCACGAATCTTTTCGATCTCAGCTGCTGTCGAATTGGTCGTTAGCTTTGAAAACACCGTCTGCAATGAATCCTGTAGATAATCGCGATAATTTCGCTCTTTGGCAAAAGGCTGTATAGTCTTTGACAATTCAGAACCATCAACCTGATAATCATTTACATCTTTATGCAAATCTGCCTTAAACGTAATCGTTTCCCCCGGAGAAGCGATCAAATCGTATCGATTTTTACCAACACGCAAGGACAACAGTCTGGATTGGCTAGCTGGTCGTACGAACTGAAATTTGTTATTATCGCCAAAAAACATGGAATCCAGCTTAGTATCGCCTTCATACAATGAAATAACTTTGATATTGCCAGGATTTTCGACATTTCCAGCGATGGTAAACTGTTCTTTATTTTGGCAACCCATCATCAAACCAACGATCCCTACTACTGCTAAAAAAACTGCCTTTTTCATCCGTTTATTTTTATTTGTTAAGTACCTATTCCCAATTACGCAAATGGCTTTGCTCTGTTTGATTCACGCTACATGTCACAGCTTAAAGAATCGTGAAAACGATCAGATTTATTCGGATCTTCCAAGGAAGAAGTCGAATAAATCTGATGGTTTCGTATTGTATATTTAGGAAATAAAATCATCTATTTACATCCTAGTTCAGCTAAGTAGCCTGTTCAACTACCCCTAAAATTTATTTCAAGAAATCTATTGCTCGCTCAATGGCACCTTTTAATCCGGCGGGGTTCTTACCTCCAGCTGTTGCGAAGAACGGCTGACCACCGCCGCCACCTTGGATATCCTTAGCCAAATCACGCACAATATTACTTGCGTTCAACCCTTTTTCTTTGGCCAATTCGTCTGATATGACAACGGTCAAACTTGGCTTACCATCAAATTCAGCACCGATCACCAGGAACAAGTTATTAACAGCCCCCTTTACCGCATAAGCCAAGGTTTTCACCGCCTCTGCACTCGGTAGATCGACGATTGTGGACAAGAAATTAATCTCGCCGACCTGCTGGATCTTTGCTTCCAGATCTGACTTTAACGCTAAGGATTTTTCTGTAATACTTTTCTCTACCTCTTTTTTCAAAGCACCATTCTCATCGATGATTTTACCCAGTGCAGAAACAAAATCTTTCGGATTATTCATCAGCTCTTTCAGGTGGTGAACCAATTCGAAATGCTTGCGGATAACAGCTGCAGAGCGAGTTCCAGTGATCGCTTCTATACGACGTACACCAGCTGCTACAGCAGATTCAGAAACAATTTTGAAAAAACCTATTTGCCCCGTTGCTTTAACATGTGTACCACCGCACAATTCTTTAGAATATTGATCTTCGAAGGTGATTACACGAACAAAATCGCCATACTTCTCACCAAATAGTGCTGTTACGCCCGAATCCAATGCTTGTTGATAAGGTACATTTCGTTCCTCCTTCAATGGAATATTTTCACGAATTTTGGCATTGACAATATCTTCCACCTGTTTGACCTCTTCTTCAGTCATTTTTGCAAAATGAGAGAAATCAAAGCGCAAAATATCTGCGTTGACCAATGATCCCTTTTGATTCACGTGACTTCCCAACACCTGCTTAAGGGCAGCATGCAACAAATGGGTTGCGGAGTGATTGTTTTCAGTATCGATTCTTTTGGTTTTATCGACCTGTGCAACAAATGTTCCTTTTAATTCCAGCGGCAATTTGTTTGTAAAATGTACAAATAGACCGTTTTCCTTTTTCGTATCTGTGATATAAATCTTTTCTCCAGTTTCTTCGGAAACCAATTCTCCAGAGTCGCCTACTTGGCCACCACCTTCGGCATAAAAAGGACTAACAGAAAGCACCAATTGGAATTGCTCTTTATTTTTCGCAACAACTTTACGGTATTTAATAACTTCAGTAACGGCAGTTAACGTATCATAGCCTACAAATTCAAATCCATCATCATCATTTACCACAACCCAATCACCGGTATCTATAGCAGTGGCAGCACGAGAACGATCTTTCTGAATTTGAAGTGCCTGGTTGAAACCTTCCATATCAACTGTTAAACCTTTTTCGCGCGCTAGCAATTCCGTCAAATCGATCGGGAATCCATAAGTATCGTATAATTCAAAAGCAAAATCCCCATTAATTACGGTGTGGTCCTCCAGATAATTTTCAAAACGTTGGACGCCCGTAGACAACGTTCTTAAGAATGAAACCTCCTCTTCCAAGATTACTTTCTGCACAAAATCCTGCTGCTGAATCAATTCGTCAAATACTCCGGCGAACTGAGCTGCCAATACAGGTACAAGTTCATTGATAAAAGGAGTCTTAAAGCCTAAAAATGTATACGCATAACGTACTGCACGACGTAAAATACGACGGATCACGTAGCCAGCTTTATTGTTGGATGGCAGTTGACCATCGGAAATTGCAAAACTAACCGCACGAATATGATCAGACACTACCCGCATGGCAATATCAGACTTTTCATCTATACCGTATTTTATACCTGACTTCTCAGCAATAAAATCAATGGTAGGCGTAAATACATCTGTATCATAATTGGAGGTCTTCCCCTGTATACATCGCACCAAACGCTCAAAGCCCATTCCCGTATCCACATGTTTAGCTGGTAACGACTGAAGTGAACCATCTTTCAACCGATTAAATTGCATGAAGACAAGGTTCCAGATCTCAATTACTTGAGGGTGGTCTGCGTTGACCAAACTCTGCCCTGAAGTCTGTACGCGCTCTTCCGGACTACGCATATCGAAATGGATTTCGGAACAAGGTCCACAAGGCCCTGTCTCGCCCATTTCCCAGAAATTATCTTTTTTGATACCCAGGAGAATTCTATCTTCACCAATCCATTCTTTCCAGAAATCGAAAGCTTCCATATCACGTTCTAAGCCTTCTTTTGCATCCCCCTCAAAAATAGTTACATATAAACGATCTTTGTCTAATTTATATACTTCTGTCAACAGCTCCCAAGCCCAAGCAATAGCTTCTTTCTTAAAGTAATCACCAAAGCTCCAATTTCCCAACATCTCAAACAACGTATGGTGGTAGGTATCGATCCCTACTTCTTCCAAATCATTGTGCTTTCCGGAAACACGCAAACAACGTTGCGTATCGGCAACACGCGGGAATTTGATGGGTGCTTCACCAAGAAACAAATCTTTGAATTGATTCATCCCCGCATTGGTAAACATTAATGTCGGGTCATTTTTTACCACTACTGGTGCTGAAGGTACTATCTGATGCCCTTTACTTTTAAAAAAGTCCAGAAAGGCTTGACGAATTTCTCTACTTGTCATTTAATTATCTAAAAATATGTGCAAACTTACTCAAAATTGGTAGGTTATGCAATGTAGAATTCCATATATTGACCTTGAAACGACTGTTTTCTCTAAACGAGCAAAAATCAATATTGACTTTTCAAACAAAAAAATCAGGAGATAACATACAGACAATTAGGGTACACTTATTTTAGATATGACAGAAATCACAAACTGATATTAAATACAACATTTTAAAACTGTTATTCGTTATTCATATTTGTCTAAAGCGAGTCAAATTCAATACGTAAAACAACAAAAACTATTTGACTTAAGGTCATTCACAATTACATTTGTTTTATTACATTTGATAGTAAAATAGGGAATCTAGTGCACTTTCACGCACATTCCCTAAATGCAAAATAAATAAGATTAGATTTTGTAGATTAAATTCCTTCTAATGAAAAAAAACATTCTACTACCGGTAGATTTTTCGGCTCATTCTAATAATGCTGTAAATTACGCAGTGGACCTTGCCCTCGAAAAGGGGTATTCTCTCCACCTTTATCACAATTACACTTCAGCTTCAGCAGTGTTTGAGGAAGAAAACAGCCGTAACGAGGCAACTTCCCAAACATTCAAAGCTGATATCCTTATCAAAAACCTAGCAGAATCAATAAAATTACAACATCCTGCACTTGAAATAACCACCCAATGTGAGCGTGGTATGATAACAGAAACACTACCGGAATTTGCCACTCCTGATCGATTTGATTTTGTTATCATGGGGACTAAAGGCATCACCAACGACGATAGTCAACTTATTGGCAGCACGACCTATGTCATTAGCAAAAAAGCCAAAATACCTGTCTTGGCCATCCCAACTGAAGCGTCCTTTACACCTATTGACAAAGTTGGCTTACTGTCTAATTTTAAAGAAGAAGAGGTACAGACCGTGCAGGATTTTGTCAACATTATCGGCAAAGACTTTGAACTAAAACTTATGCATGTTCACTACGATCATTCATCAGAAAACAGAATCGAAGACAAGCTTGAAGTATGGAAATATAAGATCAAAAAATATATTGGTGTGACCAATATTGCTATTGAAGTGGATTCAATACAAGGCGACATTGAGGACTTAGATACGGTTCCGGAAGTGATTAATGAGATGATCCATGAGGAAAAGATCAACATATTATTGGTGACACGATCGAGGAAATCGTTCTTTGAACGTGTTTTTACGCGTTCCGTTGCAAAAGCATTATTTAGTCACCCCTTAGTTCCAATATTTTTTACTAAAGCATAACCTTATAGCCATGTCTAAACTATTAATACCAGTAGATTATTCCGAAAACGCACGAGTTGCCGCATTTTATGCAGCTCAAATTGCGACGACAACAAATGATGAGATTACACTCTTTCATTCGTTCACTTCGCATATCAACAAATTTGCAAATGCGAAGCATTTAGTAGACCCAACCGAGGGAGAAGCTCGTCATCAGATGGAAAAACTTGTAGCCGAACTTCTACAGGAATATCCTTCGCTTAAAATTTCTACCTTATTTGCCAACGGTATTTTGGCTGAAACACTGGATAAACAAGAGATAAAAGAGGTCTATCAAACGGTGATTATGGGTACAAAAGGAGTGACCGGACTTGAATCTGTATTGATTGGAAGCAATACATATGATGTCATTAAAGAGTCAAAGATCCCTGTTCTAGCCATCCCAAAAAACGCGATTAAATTCAAAAATGACAACATCGCTCTACTGACAAATTTCAAACCCGGTGAACTTGAAGTGCTTAAACAAGCGATACCATTATATGGGAAAAATTTCCATTTACAGCTCATACATATCAATAAAAACGAACTAGAAATCAATATTTTAGGAGAAAAACTTGAAAACTGGATTGAACAGATTATTGCTGAAACTGGTATCGAGGATATTTCCTATATCATCAAGTCGCCAAGTTATTTTGCAGGTTCACGAGAGAATATTGCTAACGGTATCCATACCATTATCAGGGACGAAGACATTGATGTTATTTTGATTACAAAAAGCAGGAAAACTTTTTTTCAAAACATTTTTACTGAAAATATTGTTAAGCATCTGGCTTTTGAAATTGAAGTGCCAAACTTCTTTGGGCGTGTAGAGTAACCAAATAATTTTTGGCAAATTTATTGCAAGAGTGTTCAGTGAGTTAATTTAACAACAGTATTATAGTAGATAATTTTACAAACACGCATTATGAAAATTAGCCTTAAAAAATCAGGATTACTTGTTGCGGCAGGAATTTTATCCACCGCATCCTTTGCGCAAAGCACAAAAGACGCATCAATTGAAGGCACAACACCATTAGGCTCGGCAACACAATATAGAACGTGGTCGATCGGTGTGGGAGCAGGTGTAACGAGCTTGCAAAATATCGCCAAGTTTAACAATGGTGGTTACGATAAACTGGATTGGAATTTGGGTTATAGTGCTTACATCAAGAAGCAGATCTCCCCATCCTTTGGATTGAAAGCTACTTATTTTGGTGGAAAAACATCAGGCTATGTTAATAGCGATAAACAGACAGGATTTGAAACCAAAACTCCTTGGTCAGTTGCCTTATCTGGTGAGTTTTTAGCAGCCAACACGAATTGGAGATTTTTCAACAGTTTTATTAAACCTTATGCATCGATTGGTGTTGGGGTAATGAATGCTGAAACTGCTGCAATCGCTGGTGGTAACAAAGGTGAATATGGAGATTCCTATTCCAAAATCTTTGTACCGGCAGATTTTGGTTTGAAATTCGCTGTTGCCAAAGGCATCAACTTTGAATTGGGTTATCAATTGAATTGGGCGAACCAACGATTTGACAATCGTTACAATACAACTCCGCCACAACAATACAAAAATGACTTATTTACTTACGCACATGCCGGCTTAGAATTCGCATTGGGCAGCAGCAGCAAGCCTGCATTGAATAATTCGAATCCTGTCGCAACCCTTGTGAATGACTATACATTAAAATACGATGATCTGAAAGCTCAAAATGATGCGTTGAATGCTAAAAATCAAGCGTTACAAGGACAGTTAGATGGTCTCAACAATGATCTAAAAGACGACGACGGCGATGGTGTGGCTAACAAATACGATAAATGCCCAGGTACACCTTCTGGTGTCCAAGTGGATGGATCGGGTTGTCCAATTGTCGTTAAAAACGAAACCAAAGTCGTAGAGAAAGTTGTGGTTACAGAAGCAGATAAGAAAGTTGTTGCTGATGCGATCAAAAACTTGGAGTTTGATTTAGGTAAAGCAACTATTCGCTCCAGCTCTTATGCGACATTGAATAGAGTTGCCGCATTATTGATCGAGAAAAATTTTAGTTTAAAACTCGCAGGTCACACCGACAATACAGGTTCACGCGAATTAAATATGCGTTTGTCTAAAGAACGTGCAGAAGCGGTAAAAGCATATTTAGTATCTCAGGGTGCTAATGCGTCGCGTATCGAAGCAACCGGATATGGTCCAGACCAACCAATTGCATCCAATAAAAATGCAGCGGGCCGTCAACAGAATCGCCGTGTTGAATTTACACTTTATTAATAACTAACAAATTACACTAATAAAAAGGTGTTTTTAAACAGAAACACCTTTTTATTTACCAAATGTCATATTTCAACTACAAACCTATAGTGAATTTAATTTTTAACTTATTACTTTTGCATCGGTTTATACAAACACAAATTATATGAAACTAAAATTACAATTCGTACTCGCGCTTGCATCTGCGGGCTTATTTGCGAATACAGCAAATGCTCAAAATGCAAAAGCATCATCCATTGAAGGAACAACACCATTTGGACCAGCTACACAATATAGAACATGGTCTATCGGTATTGGTGCCGGGGTGACAAATCAAACTAACATTGCTGGCTTTAACCGTGCAAACTATGAGGATTTAGCATGGAATTTGGGATATAGTGCTTATATTAAAAAGCAAATCTCTCCTTCTTTCGGCATTAAAGCGAGTTACTTTGGCGGTAAAACAGGTGGCGCATTTAAAGATGGATCACAATCTTTTGAGGCTAAAACACCATGGTCTGCTGCATTGTCAGGAGAATTCCAAGCGGCTAATACGAACTGGAGATTCTTCAACAGTTTTATCAAGCCTTATGCATCTATCGGTGTTGGGGTGATGAACAGCAAAACTACGTTGACAACAGGATCAACTTCCCAAGAAGCGGATGGTATTTCTAAAATTTACGTACCATTGGACATGGGACTTAAATTTGCTGTTGCCAAAGGGATCAACTTCGAGTTGGGTTATCAGTTAAATTGGGTTAACCAAAACTTTGACGGTATTCAAGGTGGTCAATATAAGAATGACTTGTTTACTTACATCCATGGTGGCTTAGAATTTGCACTGGGTAATGGTAGCAAACCTGCTTTGAACAATTCAAATCCTGTCGCGACCTTAGTAAACGACTACACATTGAAATACGATGATCTTAAAGCACAAAATGATGCTTTAAATGCTAAAAACCAAGCACTACAAAATCAATTGGACGGGCTAAACAGTGACCTGAAAGATGATGATGGTGATGGTGTAGCTAACAAATATGACAAATGCCCAGGCACACCTTCAGGTGTTCAGGTAGACGGTGCAGGATGTCCAATTGTTGTTAAAAACGAAACAAGAGTGGTTGAAAAGGTTGTTGTAACAGAGGCTGACCGAAAAGTTGTTGCTGACGCAATCAAAAACTTGGAGTTCGATTTAGGAAAAGCAACCATACGTCCTACGTCATACGCGACATTAAATAAAGTAGCAGAATTGTTAATCGAGAAAAACTTCAGCTTAAAACTAGCTGGTCACACCGATAATACAGGTTCCCGTGAATTGAACATGCGTTTATCAAAAGAACGTGCAGAATCGGTAAAAGCCTATTTAGTATCTCAAGGTGCTAATGCATCGCGTATTGAAGCGACAGGTTATGGTCCTGACCAACCGATCGCATCAAACAAAACCGCTGATGGTCGTCAACAAAACCGTCGCGTAGAGTTCACGCTTTATTAATCGATATTCTTTGATTTATACATGCCAAAGGCATCACTTTACAGTGATGCCTTTATTATTCCCTCTTCTCTTATCGAAATCTTATTCTTTGATACGGTAAATACAAAAAAATCCCCCTATTTAAAGTAATTATATGCCAATTTGATTTCGATGGAGCCTATTCGCTATTAGAAGCAATACAAAATCTTAAATCAAAACAAATAGAGGAATTGATCGTCGATTTACGTTATAATCCAGGTGGTCAGGTTGCTTTTGCAGCATTTTATACCTAGTTAACAGCAGATTTAAATAGGAATATATTTTTGCACAATATCGGAGAAATAGTCAAATATATGTTTACGCCAGTGCTCCAACAATCTATCTTTGGCTTTATCGGAATTAAAGAAATCTATAATTTTATGTTGAGCATCCCTTTCAAATAAGCTAGGCTGTAAATGGTTTCACATTCAAAATAAAACTTGTTAAAGCGCGCTAAATCTAAGTAACACGACCCAATTTATTATCACTTAGTACAAAAGAATCAGATTCCCTTAAAAATCAATTATTTAAATTATTTGTTTATTCCAATATTATTCTTATCTTTGCATCGCCTTAGGCAATAGTGCCTATTGTATAAAATATTTCATGAACCCATTTTTAGAACTGGGAATCCGTGAGGAAGTTGTTAATGCCATCTCAGAATTAGGTTTCGAAAAACCTTCTGAAATTCAGGAAAAAGCCATTCCTGTTTTATTGACTGGTAACGACGATTTTGTCGGATTAGCCCAAACTGGCACAGGAAAGACCGCGGCATTTGGTCTTCCATTATTAGAGCAATTAGACTTTTCTCAAAAACACCCACAGGCATTAATCCTTTGCCCTACTCGGGAATTATGTTTACAAATCTCAAAAGATTTAGAAAAATTTGCTAAATACGTTGACAACGTACATGTTGTTGCTGTATATGGAGGTGCAAATATCTCAGACCAGCTACGTCAAATTAGACGTGGAGTGCAAATTGTAGTAGCGACCCCAGGTCGTATGTTGGATATCATCGGCAGAAATGCGATTGATTTTTCAAATGTAAAATATGTTGTATTGGATGAAGCGGATGAGATGCTCAATATGGGCTTCAAAGAAGACATCAACAACATTTTGTCAGAAACTCCTGACGAGAAAAAAACTTGGTTATTTTCGGCGACAATGCCTTCTGAGGTACGTCGTATCGCAAAGAATTATATGACCGATCCAGTTGAGCTTACTGTAGGTACAAAAAACACCGGTAACGCCAACATTGAACACCACTATTATTTGATCAAAGCAAAAGATAAATATGCTGCGTTCAAACGTATTGTGGATTCAAACCCTGATATATTTGGTATCGTATTTTGTCGTACAAAAATCGAAACACAGGATATAGCTGAAGCGTTGATCAAAGATGGTTACAATGCAGATTCACTGCATGGTGATTTGTCCCAACAACAACGTGATAAAGTTATGAAACGTTACCGTGACCGTAGTTTACAATTGTTGATCGCAACAGACGTAGCCGCTCGTGGTATTGATGTAAGTGATGTAACTCACGTTATCAACTTCTCTTTACCTGATGAAACAGAAAACTATACACACCGTTCAGGCCGTACAGCCCGTGCAGGTAAAACTGGTATTTCACTTTCTTTGGTAAACGTAAAAGAACTAAGCAAAATCCGTCATCTTGAAAAGATCATCGGTAAGCCTTTTGAGAAAAAACAAGTACCTCAAGGTGCTGAAGTTTGCGAAAAACAATTATTTTCTATCGTTAAAAAGATTGAAAATGTTGAAGTAAACGACGAACAAATCAGCCCATTCTTGCCTGCAATTATGGAAAATTTGGAGTCACTTTCAAAAGAAGATATCATCAAAAGATTCGCTTCTCTTGAGTTCAACCGTTTCTTGGATTATTACAAAAATGCACCTGATTTAAATATCGAAGCGCGTGACGGTGGTCGTGAAGACCGCGGTGATAGACGTGATGGTCGTTCACGTGAAGGTTCAAAAGGCTACACGCGTTTATTTATGAATTTAGGTTCAGTAGATGAATTCTCTCGTGGAGATATGTTGGGCTTCATCTGTAACAATGCGAATATTTCAGGAAAATCAATCGGTAAAATTGATTTGAAAGGCGTATTCACATTCTTCGAAGTTCAAGATGCAGAAGTAGAAAAAGTATTCCAAGGATTCCAAGGTGTAGATTACAACGGTCGTCAAGTACGTATCGAAGTATCTGGTGAAGCAAGAGGTGAAGGTCGTAGCGACCGTGGCGGAAGAAGCCGTGGTGGTGATCGTGGCGGAAGACGTGAAGGTGGATACCGTGGTGGTGATCGCGGTGGAAGACGTGAAGGTGGATATGGTGGCGGCGAACGCAGCGGAAGACGTGAAGGCGGATTCAGTGGTGAGCGTCGTGATCGTGGCGAGCGTAGCAGCAATGGCGGCGGCTTCCGTGATTTCTCAGGAAAACGTAAAGAATCAAAAAGCAAATACTAATCATTAGTACTTAGCATAAGAGTTAAAGACTCTGGTACAAAAGCGATCAGCTTGAGATGCCAGAGTCTTTTCTTTTATTTCCCCTCCTAACAGTACAGGCACTAATATCTCCTGCCAATATAATAGTCTCTATAAAAAAGCGTAAATTAGCTGTATTATACGAACTGGACTTCTAACATGCCAATAGTAGCAACAAGATTATTTGATTTAGCATACCTGCAATATAGTATTGCCCCGGATTTCCCAATGTTTTCTTTCAGAAAAGATAACGAATGGGTACAAGTAAGCAATACTCAATTTATTGAACAGATCAACGAGACATCTAAAGGTTTGATCGCATTAGGCGTTCAGCCTGGAGAGAAAGTAGCATTAATTAGTGAGAACCGCATCGAGTGGAATATCCTTGATTTTGCCATTCAACAAATTGGAGCTGTAGTAGTCGCCATCTACCCTAATATTTCAACCTTAGATTACACGTATATCTTCAATCATGCCGAAATCAGGAAGTGTATTGTTAGTTCAAAGACACTATACACAAAGATATTAACGATACAAGATAATTGTCCGCAACTAAATGCTATTTACAGTCTAGACAAAGAGGATGGTCTAAACCATTGGCATGACTTCGTTTCCAAGGGCGAGATCATTACAGATGAAACGCTAAACCAACTACGTGATGGTATAAAAACCGATACATTGGCGTCCATCATTTACACCTCTGGCACAACAGGAAATCCCAAAGGTGTTATGTTGTCTCATAAAAATTTATTGGCAGATACGTTGAGTAGTGAATATTCCTTTCCTGTCGAACGGGGTGATCGTGCCCTCTCCTTTCTTCCAGTTTGTCATGCCTATGAACGCGTATTCCAATATGTATATATGTACAAAGGTTTGACAATCTTCTTTGCTCAATCGATGGATACGATAGGTGAAGATTTTAAATCCGTTAAACCACATATTTTTTCCGCAGTACCTCGTGTATTGGAGAAAGTTTATGAGAAGATTATGGCTACAGGAGAGCAATTAACAGGAGTCAAGCGTAAGCTATTCTTCTGGTCCTTGAGCGTCGGCGAACAATACAAACTGGAGGGACGTACATGGTGGTATGACTTTCAACTGAACATTGCCCGTAAATTAGTTTTTTCAAAATGGCGCGAAGCATTAGGTGGTGACATCAAAGGGATTGCCTCCGGGAGTGCTGCTTTACAGGAAAGATTAATCCGTCTGTATATGGCAGCAGGGATTCCAATATATGAAGGTTATGGCCTCACTGAGGCGGGACCCTGTATCGCTGTAAACTGCTATAAACGAGGTATGAAAATTGGTACTGTAGGCTTACCGTTAATTAATATCGAAATAAAGCTTGCTAACGATGGAGAAATATTGACTAAAGGCGAGAATAATATGATTGGCTATTATAAAAATCCAGAGGCAACAGCAGAAGCGATCAAGGATGGCTGGCTTTATACTGGGGACATTGGCCAATGGGTAGACGGTAAATTTCTTAAAATTATAGACCGAAAGAAAGAGATGTTCAAGACTTCTGGAGGAAAATATATCGTTCCGCAGCAGATCGAATCTAAACTGGTCGAATCTTCATTTATCGAACAGGCTATGGTACTTGGAGAAGGCCGCAAATTTCCTGCGGCGTTGATTGTTCCCAACTATAATAATCTTCTAGAATGGTCAAGAAGTGCTTTTCCCGCCCTTGCCAATCTTTCTAGACTAGATTTTCTAAATAGCCTAGAACTGAAACAGAAAATGGGATCGGAACTCAACCGTATTAATCAAAATTTTGGCAGCTGGGAACAGATCAAGAAGTTCATCATAGTCCCCGACGAAATGACCGTTGAAACCGGTGAATTGACACCGACGTTAAAAATGAAAAGAAAAGTTATCTTGCAAAGATACGAACAAGAGATTGAAGATATTTATCAAAACTAGTCTACAAAAAAGCCTTTGTCAAAAACAAAGGCTTTTTTGTAATCAACTAAATTATATTCTTTATTTTTTAACAATCCGTTGACGAATCGCTTCATAGATCACTACTGCGGCCGACACAGATACATTTAACGAACCTATTTCACCGTACATTGGTATCTTGGCCAGGTGGTCGGCAATACGGATTAGGTCATTGGAAACACCAACGTCCTCTGCACCCATAATCACACAGGTTGGAGCTGTATAATCCACATCATAAATGCTCGAGGTTGTTTTTTCTGTACTGGCAACTAATTGCACACCTGAATCAATCAAAAATTTACCAACTTTGGACAAGCTATCATGGCGACAGACAGGGATTTTATAAAGTGCTCCAGCAGATGTTTTAATCGCATCAGGGTTGACCTCAGCTGAGCCCTTTTTAGGGACAATGATGGCATGTACTCCAGAACATTCCGCTGTACGTGCAATAGCACCCAAATTGCGCACATCTGTCACTCCATCCAACATCAGAAGTAAAGGAGTTTCACCTTTTTCATAAATCTGAGGGAGAAGTTCTTCTATATCATGATAGGTAATTGGAGAAATAACCGCAATTACACCTTGATGATTTTTACGTGTTATGCGGTTTAATTTTTCAATTGGCACCTGTTGAGAAGCGATATTATGTTCCTTTAACAAGGCTTTCAATTCTAGAATCAAACTGCCGCTCAAACCGCGTTGTATAAATAATGACTCGATCTCTTTACCACTATCAATTGCTTCGATGACAGCACGAATACCAAATACCATCTGATTCACTTCACGTCTTTCCCCGTGGTCGCGATCACGTCTCTGAAAATTTCCTTGCATAATAAAACTAAATATTTCCCTCTTCATGGAAGAGTTTGCAAATGTACAAAAATAAAAAACAACTAGCGTGCTTGAATTAGCTTAGTCCCAAGTTAAACTCCTTCCGCAAAGTATCTAAAAGCGGGTTTTTGTTGACCATCGCTTGATACTTCTCCTGGGAAGTATAGGGCTTGCGTGAAATCGTATGTTCCATCATCACCCCCTGCAGATCCAACGAAAAATTCTGGAGTTTCACACGTAGGTAGTTCAACACATCAACCTTTGCACTTTGCAATACATCCATCTGAACACCATTTTCGACATCAATTTCAATCAATACCCCATTTAACCGCGGTTGCATAGCCGTCATCATGGTATACAAGTTAATCTTGTTTTCCGCTTTCAGCTGTTCAGCATAACTATTCCAAACAGCAATAAATTGACCGAATGAAACATCACGTTGTTCGCTTCCACGTATTAATTCAGGCTCATCACCTTCTTTGGCAACCGCATTGTTATCGTATATGGTATTCAAATCCGGCAAAGACGGAATAATTGCTGCAGTAGATGCTCCCCACCCGCCTTTTTTTACTTTAGGAGGCACGTTGGAAATAGGATCTTTTTTCACCTCTTCCTTAGTCTCGGAAGCCTGATAATTTACGGGGTTAGCTTGCGAACGCGGTGTCACAGGGTTTTCAACGACAGGAGCATTCGCTGGAGAAGTCGCTTGCGGAGTAGGGACTACCGAGGTTTGTTGCGCTTGTCCAACTACTGGCTCAGGAAGTTTTTTTTTTACGCCCTCGGTTGCCGAAGGAATCTGTACGGATCCAAGCTGGCTCAATTTAATCGCACTTGCGATATGACATGTCTTGAGGAGTGAAAGTTCAACTTGCAGGCGTTGATTTTTACTTGTCTTATAGTTGATCTCACATTGATTGGAAATATTCAATGCAGATAACAAAAATCCTGGAGAAGCTTTTTGGGACTGCTGCAGATACTTTTGACGAATACTATCACTGACTTCCAATAATTTTAGCGTAGCCGGCTCTTTAGCAACCAGCAAATTTCTAAAATGTGCAGACAGACCGGCTATGAAATGACTGCCATCAAACCCGTGATTTAAAATCTCATTGAAAATCAATAAAGTTTGTGCTGCATCCTCAGTTAAAATAGCATCCGTTAGCTTAAAATAATAATCGTAATCCAAGATATTCAAATTATCGATTACAGCTTGATAGGTGACATTTTTATTGGAAAAACTGACGATCTGATCGAACATCGACAAGGCATCCCGAAGGCCACCATCGGCCTTTTGGGCAATGATATGTAATCCGTCCTGATCATAAGCAATACCTTCCCTGTCAGCGATACGGGCCAAATGACTGGCCATATCTTCCACTTTGATCCGGTTAAAATCAAAAATCTGACAGCGCGAAAGAATCGTTGGTAAAATCTTATGTTTTTCAGTAGTCGCCAGGATAAAGATAGCATAGGAAGGAGGTTCCTCCAATGTCTTCAAAAAAGCATTGAAAGCCGCTTGAGAAAGCATATGCACCTCATCTATGATATAGATTTTATATTTTCCAGCCTGTGGTGGTATGCGTACTTGATCAATCAGGTTGCGGATATCATCTACGGAATTATTGGATGCGGCATCCAGTTCATGAATACTGAAAGAATTTCCATTTTGGAAAGACTTACAGCTAGCACATGCACCACAAGGTTCAGTGCCTGCTAAGATATTTTCACAATTTATTGTTTTAGCTAAAATACGTGCACAGGTAGTTTTCCCCACACCGCGGGGACCACAAAATAAAAATGCCTGCGCCAACTGATTGTTGTGTATCGCATTCTTTAAGGTACCAGTAATGTGTTGCTGACCTACAACCGAATCAAAGGTAATCGGGCGGTATTTACGTGCAGAAACAATAAAATTATCCATTGCACGAAGATACGAATTTTAATATTATTTTTCTACGTAACATTAATTTGTAGCGGTAGTGGAGTGCGACAATTTCGCGGTATTATCTCATTTTCTGGCATAAAAAAAGACATCCCTGTACAAAGTAATTATGGACAACCCTTGCCTACCTGCACATTGTATCAAAACAAGTCGTATAGAGATGGTTAGCAATAATACTACACTAAAGTGTTTTAGACTAAGTCATTTTTAAATGTTAATTTCGCCGAACTAAAGACTATTCGAAAACAACTTTATTAATTATTGATAATAAAAAGCAATATATCCCTGCATTAGGATACTTTTGACTGTAGCAGATAGTTAATAGCTTTCGTTATCTTACAAAAACCAAATTTATGAAGCACTTAACCTACCTATTTTACGCTTTTTTATTTAGTACATTTTTATTTGTAGGCTGTAAAAAAGAAGACAGCTATGAGGAACTCACAAGTCTATCAGCAGATAAAATCCAGCAAGCCGTTAAATTAATTGAAAATCTTTCCTGTAATGATCTGAAAGAATGCCGTATTGACACACTTTATTACACCTATGTACCCGTGCACCCGAGCATCGAGCAAGCCTATAATAAATTAATTACCGAAGCCGCTGATCTCAAAGCAAGGGCGCAGAAAGTATATAAAGGGCCTATTGTTTACAATACGAGTCCTGCTGAAAATTATCTTCCACCCCACTTTGGAATACGCTGCATTGCCGACAAGGTCAAGGTCGCCCGTGCCATGGATCTGGAACTACCTGAAATTAACCAGCGGCTGGATGAACTGTTACCTAAAATGACCACATTTTTCAATGACATTCCCTGTACCGACCCAAGTAAATGGCATATCGCCCCTTTTCGTAAAGACTGTGAATTTATCTCCATATTGTATGCTGACAAAGAAAACTTCGCTGAGTTTGGCAATATGGCAGAACAATATAATCATTTGGATCATGCAAAAAGAGTGCTGGACAAAAGCTTGAACTGTCCAGACAAAAATGACAAACCAGCCAAAGGTGTGGTGTGTGAAAATGGCAAACCTAAGATTACGTATTAATATACGCCGTGCTACCAAATCTTATATTCTATAAATCAAATCATTCTTTAGGAATGATTTGATTTAGATAAAAGCTCAGTCTTCAGATAGCTGAGCTTTTATCTAGTTCTATACTACTTCATCAGGTATCCGAAAGCTTTGGGTCTAACCATAGTTTCTTGATAAACCTTACCAAAACGATCGGTTACTTTAATTAACAAGGTGCTGTTGGGAGAAGAGGCCTTCACTTTAAACATGTGCGCTGTCAAAGTGCTCACAAAGTCCTCGGTGGGGGTAGCATCTCGATTAAGTCGCTGTGCTGAATAGGAAACAATATGCAATGGATCTCGCATACGAACACGGGAGACTGTCAACGGTTGACCATTTTCACTCACTTCGACTTTCCAATTTTTATCGTAATTCCAAACATTGATCAGTATCTCATTGTTGTTATTGGGATTCGCATATTCCGCCGCATAACTCTCCCATTTAAGATCACTTGTAGGCTTAAAATTTGGGGCATATTTATCTTTGGTAAGATGCACCTGATTAAGATCATAAGCCCTAAATTGATAATCAGCATGCTCACCGATACTCTTATACCCCCACTTTAAATCTCTTCCGTCTATCGCCCATATTCCATAGCCTCCTGGCGCCCCATCCTTACAAATATGATTGCCTGCATACCCCGCGTTACCGGTCCACCACCAGGTCGCACAGATGGCAGCTGTATTATGCTCCATGATATGCGGCGTAGCAGCAGTTTCTACGTTATAATTGATATGCGTATGTCCCGTGAGCACATGTACGGTGTTAAATCCATTCAAGGCGTTCACAAAATCCTGCGCATTGCTTATCCGATATCCTGTGGTTTCGGTACCGTTCGTATTGAGACTTGGATTGGTATGTAAATGTGCATGCATGGCGATCACAATCGGCGTATCCTTATCCGTAATGGTTGCTAGATCTTTTTTGAGCCATTCAATCTGATCAGCGACAATTTTTGTATTATAGTTCCTTGTATCACCGGCATTAATATATTCAATATTATCTAAAACAATGTAATGTACCTTACCTATATTGAATGAATAATAAGTCGGCCCCAATACATCACGGAACTTATCTTCAGCTCCCCAATCCTCATAAAACTTTGGATCGTTATCATGATTGCCCATGGTATTAAATACCATCGCGTTGATCTTATTCATTTCAACAATATACTGCGGCAGTGCATAATTATTGGTATACCAATACCCATCCCAAGTCATATCTCCCAATGTCAGCGCATACACTTTATTGCCCGCATTTTTATAGTTTTGTATTGACTGATTAACATCGGGCAGGAATCCTTTCTGAAACTGATTCAGGTCATCCGTACGTTTAGCCAAGTGCATATCTCCCAACACCATGACCACATGTTTTTCATTATTTGCAGCCTTAAGCTCAAAATCTTTAATCTCAACAATGTTTGCCGGCTGCGAAAGGCGTTGAAAGAATTGAGGCGCATTGACGTTTGAATCAACTTCATAGTTTCCCGGTATGGAAATAAACACATATTTTCCTTTTTTGGAAGAAGGTAAATAATATATACCAGCTGCATCCGTCATTGTCACTTCAAAGCCGTCTGATACCACAACATTGGCAACACCTACACCATTGGCGTAAACAACACCCTTTACAGTCATTCCTGTTTTGTCGGGGATATTCGCATTAAAAAATAAATTGACAATGGTTGATCCCAACAAAAATGACTGGGCTCCGCGTTTTACGGATATCCGATAACTATCCGATGGCAATTCCGTAGGGAAAACAAAAACAATATTATCTGCAGAAGCAGATTTGCTTGCGACAGTAAATTTCCCCATTACACCGAGTTTATTCAGTGATTCAAAATATAGCTGATCCCCCATCTTGAATCCTGTTCCTTGTATTGTATATTCGCCCCCCTTGGAAGATTCTATCCGAGAGGACAATAGCACACCGGTTATCCGTAATGTATTATCTTCATTCCCCGGTTCGGGTTCGCCAGGCTTATTTTCAGGAATAGCTGAGGCTTTGGTGCAGCTGTATAAGTTTAATGTTAGGCCAAGTCCGGTTACCAATGTAGCTCGGATAAAGACCCGTCGGTTATATTGTTCTTTTTTTTTCATAAAAATAGGTGATTAAAGGCTATTAACAATTACTTAGCAGGGGGCACAAAATAGCCCATGCAATTTTTCTGAAGAGAAAGTATGCATGGGCCAGGTTTATTATTTAGCGACGGTAACAACGATATCGTCGACAAAGATACGGTTAACAGTAGCTGGCCAATTACCAGCACGCTGATCAAAAGCGCCACCCAATAACCAAATTTGAGTCTCCGCAGTAGCTCCCGTAACAACAAAAGAATAGGTCGCCTCTGGAGCTTGCCATGCAGCCCTGCACGATTCTAGATTCGAATTAGGAGTTGCAACGTTCATCACATTAAATTGGCTCACGCTGACCGTTCCCGGTCCTTTGACACCAACGTTGAGTAGATAATGATCACCAGTGGCATATCGTACAGCTTTGAAGGTAACCAATAGATTTTTTGTACGCTGTACATTGGCCAGCTTCGGCGAAATTAGATCGCCGCCGTAGTTCGTACGCCCTAATTTAATAAAGCCTGGTCGCGCATAAATCGATGCATAATTACCGCCACCTTCTGTCGTATTGATCGTACTGGTCCAGCCTTTGGCCAACTCTTCCGTGCTCCATAAAGCAATCCTGGTTTCGCCTGAAGTCGCATTAAAGATCTCGCTTCCATAGGTCAGCCAGTTAAAGTCCTCCTGAAGAACGACATCGCCCTCTACTTGCAATTTTTGGCCTTTCTGATATACCGTTAGCGGAGATGCCTGTTGCACATCGTCTAAAAATAACAATAGATTTGCTGTACGCTCAATGTCGGTATTTTTATTTACAGTGATTGTTATCGGGGTATCGCCCTCACCTTCCATAGGGGAAACCTTAACCCAGTCAGACTCGTCCTCCACCGCAACTTTCCACTTACCTGTAGAACGGAGAATATATTGTCCATTACTTCCCTCTTCCAGAACTTCCAAACGGTTGGATATGCCATCTATTTTTAAATAGGGATCTTTCACCTGTCCTTGATCTGTGGTTCCTGCCTGTTCTACCTTCAGCACGTTATTTTGTAACTTTCCATCTAAAGTAAAAAACAAAGTCAGTTCACGCGCTTCGGGATCGGTATTTTTGTGGACGGTAACGGTAAATGTTCCATTTCCATTCCCCTCCATTGGATCGATTTTAAGCCAGTTTTCTTTTCGGAGGGGCTCAACCTTCCATTTGCCTGTCGCCTGAACAGTGTAGGTTTCAGATAAACCATCAGCCGCAGCGGTCAATTTTGATGGGTTATCTTTTAGTGCAAAAGCACCATCTACCGCAAGATCGTCTTTACAGGATGTTAGTATCATTATCAAACTAAGACAAAAGACAACTATTGATTTTGGAAACGTATCCAATTTATAATAATTAATCGTATTCATGAATTCCATAATTTTATTTAACCTGCATTTCAACACGTTCCTTCATAATTGTCGTCACATTGCCTATCGTATATTGATATGACAATAAAAACACGTTTGTGCGCATACCAAATGCTTCTTCCACTTTGAATTTATTCGGATACATTGGGTCATTGTCCAATTGTACGACCTGAATATCTTTGTAGGGCTTTATCTTTACGTTATTAAAATCATCTATCTCCAACGTAAGACAGTTTTTCGTAATATTAGGTACTTTAGATATAAAGGTTTCATTTCCGGCGACCATCCGCACGCTATTGCTGGTTAATGGAAATAGCTGTTTATTCGCCGCTGTAGACAAACCATTGGCAAACCCCACCATTGAATACATGGTATTTTTGGCCTGTGATGCATATTCATTCTCTATGATGACCTGATACAATATGGTGCTTTTCTTAGGATTGATTTCAACACCGGATGAACCTGTTGCTTTCAGCCCAATAAAATAGGTAGAGTCCGGAGATAATCCATCTGGTCGCAATTTAACCATGGTACGGCCTGTTAGCTCGCCTGCTTTGATCACAATCCTTTTGTCCATGATGTCATACTTCTCTTTAGGAAGTAATTTGGCATACAGATCTTCCGAATTATCGTAAACAGCAAAATTGTATTTTACTAAAGGTTCTGAATCCTCTTCCAGTGCAATAACAAGATCTTTATCAGGCGCATGGGTACCTCCTGAAGATGCCGCTACATAGCCAATTACCTCTTCTCCCGTCAAGCGAACCACTTCTTTAAACGTATTGTGATAATCAGAACTTATTAATGCTACCTCATTTTTATACATTTCCTTTTCGAATACTTCATTGTCCTTACAGGCAACTAAAGCCATCGAAGCTGTCAGTATAGCGATAAAACTTCGTTTCATAATTTAATATTTTAATGTCTTCCACAAACCAAAACGGTTATGGAAGACGGTTATATTTTCCTTTTTTAATGCTTAATCCTAATTATAGCCCGGATTCTGATCCAATGATGGTAATCTGCGCATTTCGGCACGAGGTATAGGCACCCAAATTAATTTTTTGTCTACCTGACGTGTCAAGAATGACGATGTACCTGGTGAAATTCGCTTGTAGAAAGATTCCCGGTCCGCACCATCGGGGTTCATACCACGAATTGGTTCGCGTTCAGTCTCTTCGTATTTACCCCATCGGCGTACGTCGTAAAAGCGTCTGTTTTCCCATAGAAACTCCACCATACGCTCACGTTCTATTTGCTTCTGTACCTCTGCCTTGTTGGCAAGCTGCGCAGCAGACAATCCTGGTAAACCCGCACGGTATCGAACAGCATTAAAAGAACCTTTTATTTCACTTTCATCCCGGCTCACGGTATAGGTTTTATCACCAAGCTGTACCGTATGGCTTCCAGTAAGGTTATTTAGTGCTTCAGCGTAGGATAACAATATTTCTGCATAACGTATAATAGGATATGCTTTGGGCATCATTCTGGCCCCCGTGCCACTGATTGCATCAAATGGATTTACCCATTTCTTAATAACATAACCAGTTAATGGATAGTTAGGCGACGATGCCGAGACACCACCTCGACCATCAGGTTCCTGATAAAAATATTTAGCCGTATGTGTATTCAACGTTGTACTCGACAAAGCCTGCCACACAGCACCGTTGAAACCTATCGATGCATAAAAACGCATTTCACGGTTTGCATACATCTTAAATATCCCCGCATTCAGTGGGTAACCTGAAAATTTACGCGGTTGAGCCGTAAATAAATCGCCAAAGGTTCCACCGGCAGGAAGATCAGCCACCGCCTCAAAATACGTATCGCCACGTGCTTCTTCTTTGGTACGTCCGTCATCCATCAGATAAGCATCTACAACTTTTTGTGTCACCGAGAAACGTCCCCATCCTCCTAAAGTTGGCGGAAATGCCCCCTGATTCAAATCCGTTCTAAAATATTCTGTATTACGCCCCCAAATGTATTCGGGATTGATTGAAGCGACAGCCTCACCGGTAAAGACGTCAGAATATGATCTAAATGCATCAATATCAGCCGCCCCATTCGGAAAGCTTCCATAGAAGTTGGGATCGGACGTTACGCCAGCTGGAAGTGTAGGCGTTCTTTCGTCCGCAGGCACTGTATATAATTTATACCGGCCCATATCCATAACACGCTTAGCAGCGGCAGCGGCTACTGCCCAACGTTTTTCATCGTATTGTTGTGATACATAATGTGTGCCATCGGTCTTGCGAATCCAGCTACCAAAATAGGATGCGGCAACAGGTCCGCCATTAAACAATGGACTGGCATGGATCAAGCGCAAACGGGCGATCAATGCAAATGCGGCACCTTTTGTCGGTTTGCCGAAATCCAATAGACTAACATCAACAGGAAGTTGTACAGCAGCCTTTTCAAATTCACCACAGATGTATTCCATAGCCTCATCATACGTCGCCCGGGGCCGGTCATAATATGCAATATCCTCATTGGTATTCACAACTTCATCTCCCAACAAGATTGGTGGGCCAAAATCTATAATGAGGTTATAGTATGCGTAAGCTCTAATAAAACGTGTATATCCTTCGATACGGTTACGATCTGCGTAGCTCATGTCCTTTGGCACATCAATGTTTTTCAATACATTGTTCGCCTTGCGGATAATTTTATAATATTTTCCCCATTGGTTAAGTCCACCATAAAAATCAGGCGTAATATTTCCGGTGACAAAATCCATCCCGTAGTAAATATTGGTTGTCCCAGTACCTGTAAGGCCATTTATAGCTTCATCTGTCGCCATTGGCCCTGGTGTATAGTTGGATCTGATCGTATTGGATTCGTCAGGGAACATTGCTGCCGCCCCCCACATATACGCTTCTAAGTAACGTGTATTTGCATATGCCGAATCAATATTAAATTCATCGTCAAAGTACTGATCAATATTTAGATAGTCCTTACAAGATGTCACCATAAACAACACTAGTATCGCTAAGCTGGATTTGGCAATTCTATTCATGATTATTGACGTTTTCATGTCTTTCGATTATTTCTATGGTATTAAAAATTAATATAAGCCTGTAACGAATAAGTCGTCGGAATTGGGTATTTACGTCCACCCCAAGCCGCCTGTTCGGGGTCAAAAATCTTAACGTTATCCCAGATATATAGGTTGTTTCCAACAAACTGAAGATCCATGGATTTGACACCTAATCGCTTTAAGAAATTCGGGCTTACATTATAGCTCAACGTAAGTTCTTGCAATCGCAAATAGCGGGCATCATCCATCCAAAAGGAGGATAACTGACTGTTGTTCCTGTTATTACCATATTGCAAACGCGGGAATTTGGCATTTGGATTTTCGGCTAAGGATAAATCAATACCATGCTGTAGCGCATAATCTCTCGGGATCCAACGATTGGCAGGATCATTAGCCATGGTAATGACGTTACCATCTGTACCGCCGAAGAAGGGCATATAGCCCATACCCGTATTTTCAGTAACATCTTTATATTTCATCGGCTGCCCAACATAGAAGAAGGAAGTCTTACCTGTTCCTTTGAAAAGGACACCTAATGATAGATTTTTGTAACGGAACTCTCCCCCGAATCCATACATGATTAATGGATAGTTACTATGGGTCAATGGTACTTTATCAAGGGTATTAATGATACCATCACCATTCACATCCTTGTATTTAATATCACCGGGTAATACCGTTCCAAAGCTTTGTGTCGGACTGTATTTAATGTCATCTTCGTCTTTAAATAAGCCTAATGCTTGATAACCACGAATGGAATTATGAGGATAACCATTATACTCTAGGTAAGAATACTCTAGGTAAGCCTGTTCCCAGTTTTGCACAACATTTTTTGAATAAGTGAAGTTACCCCGCAAAGTAAGGGTCATATCACTATTCAACTTGGTGGTGTAGCTAATATTACCATCAGCACCCGAGCTCTTCATACGCCCCACATTGGCATACGGATTAGAAATTACGCCCACATAATCCGGCACTTGCACCCGCGGTTGAAAAATACCGTTCCGTTGATCTTGGAAAAAGTCTATAACAAAATCAATTTTATTATTAAAGAGCTTTCCTTCAATACCCAAATTGGATTTAATAGCTCTTTCCCACGCTAGATTGTCTGCACCGATACGGGTTTCGGTAATCGTTTCTATCCCATCAATTCCCCAGACCTTATTCCGATCTATATCCGCCTTAGTGAGGTAGGGGAAACGTACGTCATCTACAATTCTATCGTTACCTACAGTACCATAAGACGCCCTGATTTTGAAGTAATCTAACCAAGGAGCTACATTCTTCATAAATTGGTAACTTGTAGGTACCCATCCTATCGCTACCGAAGGAAAAAAACCATACTGGCGACCAGGTTGAAAATTCTCGGAACCGGTATAACCGAAATTGGCATCCAATAGGTAAGTATCCTTATAACCATAGGTAAATCTACTGGAAACACCTTGATAACGAACAGGTATCGCCGTCAAATTATTGGTTGCATCATCCGTATTTTTGGCATCGCTCAGGTAATAATAAACTAAAGCTGAAGTACGATGATCTTCTCCAAATTTTTTATCATAATTAAGTGTAGACTCAAAATGATACTTTCGATATTGGCTTACGAATTTTGAATAGGACGCGGGCCTTTCCTGTACCTTTTGAACCATGATCAATGACCCATCCAAATTACGGCCTGTTGCTTCATACAATGCAGGCTGCATCCACCTACGTTCAGAAAAATAGCTCTGGATATCATAAGCACCTTGACCACGGATTTTCAGCCCTTCAAGCACACTGCTCAAGTCCTGATCCAATGCCAGTGTTACCTTACCTTTATAGTTTTGATTATTATAGTTACCTGTACGGTTGATCATCACATAAGGTGATGAACGCTGCCCTGATCCAACCCCGGGTAATAAGCCATTAGAGTACTGAAGCGGGATGGAAATGGGCGTAAGTGTCGATTGTGTTTTCCAGATATCATCCGTATTACCATAACCAGGTTCTTTTTTAACAGATAGAAAGCCATCTGAACCCAAAAATACCTTCGTTGTTTTGGTTAAGTTAATATCAAGATTAACACGGTAATTGTAAGTATTGTAGCCAACATTAGAACTGTAAATACTATTCTTATCGACTTTGTACGCTGCTGTTTCGCTATTACCGCCCAAACTCAGGAAGTATCGTGCTACCTCAGAACCGCCGCGCCCAGAGGCATAATAGCTCTGACGCCAAAAGCTTCGGTTTAGAATCTCATCCTGCCAACTGACATCTGGATACATATCTGGATCTAGATGTTGTTGTATAATACCTAATTCTGTATCATTAAACAAGGGCTCGCTCCCCCGCACTACGGAAGCTTCATTAGCCAATAGGGCATAATCATAAGCACGTAGGTATTTCGGTAGGCGATTAAGTCGTGATAACGTAGAGTTTGCTCGCCCTGTAATCTGGATACGGTCTACGGTACCGCGTTTAGTGGTTACCAATACAACGCCATTTGCACCCCGCACACCATATACCGCTGTTGCCGAAGCATCTTTCAGAATGGAGAAACTCTCCACATCAGCGGGATCGATCGTATTTAAATCACCTTCAAGTCCATCAATAAGCACTAAGGCTTTCGCATTGGCACCAAATGTACCAATACCACGCACCCAAAAATCTGCAATATTTGCTCCAGGCTCACCCGAGGTCTGCATCGAAATAATACCAGCGGCGCGGCCCCCTAACATATTCGCGATAGAAGGTGCGGGACTTTGTAACTGTTTTACATCTACTGTTGTAATGGCACCTACAGAACTAATTTTTCGCTGTTTGGCTCCCAGACCGACAACCACAACCTCGTCGATATTGGTGCTCTTGTCCAGCATCTTTAATTCAAGATTACTGGTGGATTCTACCACCAAATGCTCGGCAACGTCATAGCCCACACTGGTAAATACCAACCAGTCTCCATACACAGCTTTAATAGTAAACTTTCCCTTATCATCTGTAGAAGTTGCTCCTTTCGGTTTATCCTTGACATAGATTGATACTTTAGATATAGGTTGCCCCTTGCTATCAACGACAGTTCCGGCAATCGTTAACTGTTCTTCTGTTTGTTGTGCAAGCGCAGGTGATAGCCAGAGGCACAGCGGCAGCATGCACAAAAAATAAAAAATCTTCATAATATAATAAGTAGGTTAATTATTCGATAACTAATTTACGGATGCGCGCATTGCTCCAATCGGCGATATAGATATCGCCCTGATCATTCACCGCAACTCCCCAAGGTTGGTTGAACTGCGACTCTACAGGCCCACCGTCTTTATAACCAGCTTTAGTCGGTTGTCCGGCAACAGTAGAAACAATTCCATCAGCCGATAGCATACGGATACAGTGATTACCATAATCGGCAATAAACATATTTCCGGTCTTGTCAAATTTGATATCCTTTGGATAATTGAAAATTGCATCTTTAACGGGGCCGTCGCGAAATCCCGACCCACCCGGTGCATTGATACGTTTGAAGCCTTCGTTGATATGTTCAGGACGTAGGTCTAATACAGAAATTCCTTGTGCAAACGTGTTCGGGCTAGCGTTTGAGTGTAACGTAATATACAACTCCCAAGGTTTTGCTGGATTAATAGCCTGTCCATATTGTGAACCATAAGGCCCTTTGTGCACGATCGTCGCAGCATATGTCACCGGATCTATTTTAGCGATATGACCATCACGGAAGCGTGTATATAAATGGCCATCGTAGGGGCAAAAAGTCACAAAGTTGGCATATCTATCCGCCTGAACAATTTTGCCGTAATCAGCTGCTGAGAACTGTGCATTCCGCTGGCGAAGTGTCCAAGCTTCTCTTGGATCAAAGGAAAAAAACACTTCCGCAACCGACTCGTGCGAAACTGTCATAATACCTGTTTCCCGATCCACTGTCACCCCGTTGGCATAAGGGTTTGGTGAGGATGCAGCTGAATATAAAGGGGTAACGATATTTTCCTTTTCGTTGATACGCGCTATCCCAAATGATCCACCATCACGCCAGGTCATAAATAGGTTGCCTTGCGCGTCCATATCTAGGTATTTGCCATAGACATGTGCCTGATCGAGTGTACCTGCTAAAAAGTCCTTATCCCCTGTACCAGTAACTGTACTGACCTGCGCCTGGATATGATAAGTAAATGATTTATCATAAATCAATGAATCTTTACCGATGACAACCGAAATTTTGGGATCATCACCAGGAAGACGTGGCACAATAGCATAAATACGTTCTCCACTTGAGGAGACTACTGCAGCCCGTGCATTATTAAAATACACTTTGATCTTATTTGGATCGGATCCAAAGTTTTGACCATCTAATAAGATTTTATCCTTAGCTCCGCCTTCTGCAGGATAGAAAGAAGAGAGCACGACCGGTTTATTGGGATCATGCTCACCTTGCCTTGTTGCAACATCTTCTTTACAATAAGAAAAAAACAGCAACGATAACAAAGAGAATGTTAATTGATTATATTTTTTCATAATAATTTTGGTTAAACAAATCTATAACTGGTTCTGACTTGAGATCGAATACAATTCAGAAAAACAAACAAAACAAATATTTCAAAACAAACAAAACAAATGTATTTTTTAAAAATTGAAAGAATAAGAAATAAACAACACAAGTTAAAACAGGTATAAGATTTAGATTAAAACGCTGCAAAACTAACAAACAAGACCACAAAAACTACCATAACAATGATTACCATATTGTTAACATTGTTTTAATTTAAAAATAAGTAGTTAGTTTCATATTTAAGAAAAAAAAACAAAAAGAAACATCACCAAAACAAAACGAAACAACATTCTTGTAACATCTCAATTCACAGTTTACGCAGATACTAAGACAAACCGTGGTGTTTTCTTTCACTTCCCATATTTTGGGGATTTTTGCGGGACATTAAAAAAAACAAAAAAATTGGCAGTTAAATGATGATATCGCAACTAGTTCATCCTTTTTCATAAATCCTTCGTACCTGCCTCGCCCCTTATTCGGAGGCCGCCCGCTTCTTCTCCACTGTTTCCCTACTCCTTCCCTACTGATTATGTAGGCAATATGTAGAGAATCTGTAGGAAATATGTAGGCGCATTCCGAAGATGGCACGAACCAGACACGAAAAAATGGTGAATAAAGGGGAGAGAAAAAGAGCATAATGATTAGCCAATTTTCGGCCACCATATGGCCGCTTTTTGGCCAAAAAACCTTCCATATCCTTGAACTGGTAACAGTTAAAAATTCAGGAAAATGAAAAAAAATCTAGCGCCATACAGCCATTGTTCAGTGCGAGCATGTCCTAGTCTTGTCCTAATTTCTCCAAAAGTGTCCTTATTTCGCAAGAGGTGCGAGCATTCCCACTAAAATCCAGTATTATGTATTTTGAAAACTAGTGGGCTAGTACGGAAAATGTACAACTCTTTCTCCAGATTTGGACAACTTTTAACCTTATATACTCGATATATTTGGGATCAATTCAGCAGTGACAGGAAGTAGTGTCGATCAATTGAGAAGTAATGCAGTTGATTTAGGAATTAATTCTACAATATAAAACAATCACAAATTCTATGTTTGAATTCACTCATCCATTAGCTGGGATTTAGGCGTAGTCAATAAATAACAGTCAAACCGAGCTATAAAATAGCAAAAATATATTAAATAAACATGTGCTGGACGGTAGTATTTAGTAAATAAATTATAAATACTTTTCCATACCGTAAAAGTTGAAAAATAAACCACGATCAATTATGAAGAAGACCTTCAAATTTATATTACCAAAAGTAGCTTATTTCGAGGACGAAAAACACCCATTTCTCACCCAATTACCTGGTGCCAAGCGTAATCTATATGAGGATCCTTCTATCCAGCTTGTAGAGGAATACATAGATTACCGGCAGACCATATTATATCGGCTACAGGCCCATGTGCCCACTGATTGTATCGTGCAACTTAAAACAAACAGGCCAGACTTTCACCTGATTTATACCAAGAACGCGACGGACGATATTATCGTTCAAAAACATGGTACCAAAAACGAAATAGTACTTCCCCATAGACATAGTACTTTTACCTACATTCCGCGCAGTAAATTCGATATACTGCTAAAGCCCGGGAATTACCTGGTCTACGGGCTATTGATTGATATCGGCCTGGTGCGGGACATCATCTACCATCACGGCCACTTTCTATCCGAATTAAAAAATGCCAGAAAAAGGGATAAATCCAGTCTTTACCAGACCGCCTTATGGCCGATCAAAGAGCTGACTGATTACCAGCTCAACCGCATTGAAACACTCTTTTTCAACTATAGCAAACAAAACGAAGCAAAGGTTGTCGAGCAGATTTACCAGTTATTTGATATCGCCGAATCAAAACAATTTGCATTCTATGAGAAACTGAGCGAAAGTGAAATACTGGCCAGAAAAGCTAGAACAATGATCCATGATATCGTCAACCAAGGTTTTCAGGAAGTGAATATAAGCCTGATTGCCACTATCCTAAGCGTTTCTGATGCCCACCTGACGCGCTGCCATAAACGCCATTACAGACAGACTCTTTTACAGTATAGGGACGAAATACTCCTTCCGCTGGCAAAAGAAAGATTGCTTTCGACTTATAGTATTGGCGAAGTAGCCAATTTTTGCGGATTTAAATACCCAAGTGGTTTCTCCAAATATTTTGAAAAACGGGTAGGCCTGTATCCCTCCGATTATATTGAACTCCATCGTAATCCCGACAATGACAAAAATGAATACATCATATGATCAAAAATGGATAAATGAATTCACCGAGGCTGCCTTACCTTTGAAATACGCTTAAAGAACGAAAAGCAAAAGAGATGGCAGGCGTACAAGTGCCATGCGATCCCCGTCTTTCCCGACTGGGAGTCCAGCTATCTTCGGTACGTCTGCGAAAGGTTGGGAGGAGATAGCTGGAGCAAAATAAAATAGGGACGCGGGTACAGCGATAAAGTGCAAAACAACACAGAGGGCAGGCCGCACCCAGGATGTGCCGCTGCGCTACAGGTTATGGATAGGTAAAATGAACGAAGATGAAAAGTTATTGATTTCCCTTACCTCGGCCCCGGCTATCCCCTGAAGGCGGTGCCCCCTGCCCAGCTGCCTGTCGATGTCCAGCTGGGTCCGGAGGGAATAGCCCCATAGTTTGGCATTGCTTCTGTCCTGTATGCCACCATCAGGTATCCCATAGGTCGTCTTGCCTCCGTTTATGGCTGTAAAGCGGTTGTACAGGTTCCGGGTATAATAACTGTTTTCTTCCAGTAATGACGAGGATTCTGTTAGGGCACGGTTCAGCTGCGACTGAAGGGTGAACCGTAGGCCTTTAGCTAAGTCGTAACCCAGATCAAGCCCCGCGACAATCTGCTGATTTTCTGACCTGCTACCGGTTCTTTCGAGCTCATCCAGGGGGACAAAATTCCAATTCCTGGATACCAGCCCCTGATTTTGGTCGATAAACGTTCTGTCATAGTCCGTGTAGAGTATGTCATTAACCCCGTCGCTGTTTTTCAATTGTGCATATGGATAGAGTTCTTTGTTGTTGACCTTGATGTGGCCGTAGCCTACCATATTGGAAGTGTTATACATGGTGCCCGTGATCCTGCTAAAAGAAAGGTCTGTCGAAAGGGTCAGTTTTGATACCGGCCTGTAGGTCTGGCTAAATCTGGCCGTGATCCTATCCTGGCCGTTTGTTGGCATACTATAGGTATTTTTATTGTAACCGAGCGAAAAAGAATAGCTTACCTTATCCCCGCCTCCACGCAGGCCTATGGAAGAGCTGCTTTCAATAGCATTTCTGTAAACAAAGTTCAGAAAATCATTTCTTACGTCAATTCCCCGCAGTACTCCTAATCGTTCCTCGAGCTCCTTTTCGCTGATTTCCTGTTTCTGTTGCTGAATGAGAAGCTTTACGACTGGCGTGATCACCGGCTTTTTGCTGTCATTGATCTGTGTACCATAAAAACCTTTTTCAAAAAGAAACCTCTCCATGTCAATAAAATCACTGGACGAGGCGGTCTGGCGCGAGAACAGGTCCGGTTTTCTCGAAACCATCAAGCTGGAGGAAACATCTACGAAAAGAGGCTGGTTCAGTTTGCCTTTTTTTGTTGTGATGACCAGTACACCATTTCCGGCCCGTACACCCCAGATTGAGGCGGCGGCAGCGTCCTTTAGCACGGTAACTGTTTCTATATCCTGGGGATTGATATTTTCAAGCGTGCCCTCAAAAGGGAAGTTATCCACAACGATCAGGGGAAAGGTCTGGCCTATAAGGCTGGACTGTCCCCTAATGGTGAGGTTGGGCTGTTGCGCCGCTCCATTAAAATTATAGCCGGTCCTATCCGTATAGGCACCTGAAATAAGACCATCTATCCTGTCAAGTAGGTTTCCCGATGTATTATACTGTATTTCTCGCTCGCTGATCGTTGCTACGGAGCCGGTAGAAGCCCTTCTGTCAATACGCTGATATCCGGTGTTGATCTTCACTTCCTCCAGCGTGTTTGACCTTGGGAGCAATTCAACAGAAATATATTGCGCGTTTCCCAATAAAATCGGTCGGGATACCGGTACATATTGCACATCCCTGATCAGGATCGTGTCTTGGCCACGGGCAGTCGGCACAAGGGTAAAATTACCTGTAAGGTCTGATGATGTCGACACATTGTTCCCTTTAAGCATAATGGTTGCGCCCCGGATAGGTCTTCCGTTGGATTTATCCACTATCTTTCCTGAAATTGTGATATTGGTCTGCGCAGATAATGAGCTCCACAATATCAGCAGCAGGAGTGTTGTCCATATTTTCAAAGCAGCCCCCCTTTCTTTTGAGTATTGACCTGTTTTCGGCTTTGGATATTTCCGGCTGCTTTGGAGCTTATTGTTGACCAGTCATCGGCTTGTGCCTTTATTATGTTTTCAACGTCAAGATATTTGGCAGATGTGATTGCCCTGATCTTATTGCCCTTGATCCATACAATATGCGGTACAGACTGTACTCCGAAATAATAGGTCAGAACGAAATCTTCGGCTACAGAGAAGGGCTTGTAGTCCTTGAACCAATATAAAATGGTCTTTGAATGTTCGATTTCGTCGGTAGTTTGCGCAGTAACAGGTATCACGGAAACGGATGCTGGCAGTTCTATTTCTTTTAGCTTTCGCAGTGAATTCAGGCAGCTTCCGCACCAGGTTGCCCAAAAGTCCAGTACAATGAGTTCCTGCTTTCCAAAATCATTCAATGTAATCCTTTGTTTTCCGTCTGGGTGGTTTACAGTCAGTAGGTGGAGCCCCCACAATGCGTCTGGAATGGTATCTCCGATCTGTAATGGCTTGATGCTATTTAGCCCATCCGCCCCGCTGTCTTGGCGGAGCGTCTGAGCAGATAAACCAAACATATAAAACATAAGAGCTAATAAGATAAACGCTCTTATGTTCTTCAATGCCTTAAAAGAAAAATATAAATATTGAAAAACTATAGCTGTAAGCAGAAGCAATCCCCTACCAACTCCTGACCAACTTCGCCCTTTCCGCGGGTTTTCATCGAGTCGGCTGCGGAATTTCAGTGGGTCACACCGATGAAAACCCGATGCCAATTCGAAGCGAATAGCATAAAAGGCAGAAGAAAGGCCGGTATTAACTGGGAAAAAGTCCAAAGCCAGTAGGCGTACTTTTTTCAGCACTCGGCCAGTACCCTTACAATAGGATCTGCTCGAGTATCTGGCCAGTGCTTGGCAGATGTAGGTATTTATATTTATCTTGACTAGCGTCAATAATTTTAACGTATTCATAATTTGTTTGTTATTGGTTATTTCGATAACCGACTGAAAAAATCAGCGATTTTTTTGCTCAATTCCAGTTCTTTTTCTATAAGCTCGTCTGCTTCCGATTACAGCTCAGCTTTAGTAATATCTAGTTTACGATGATTGACGATACAGTATACGATCAACAGACGATACACTGCAATTGCAAACTCCTGCATTTCTTCATCTTTCAAAAGCTGACGCCTTTCTACTCCATCATCAACATAAGCACTCAACAGCACTAGGATATTAGCAGATATCGCATTTAAGGCATACCGATCTCAGAATATTTCGATCTCCTTTATAGAGCCATAATCGACCTTGTGGACATCGTAAATCATCCAATCAAAAGCAAATTGTAGCACCAAAATCCTTTTCATTTTTCAGTTTGTAAATCCGTAACCCAAAGTACATAAGATCCCCTTTCCAATCGAAATCAGCTTTTTTGAGGCCTGATCATACTCAGGTCAGTTTGACAATAATTTAATTAATTCAGTAAGCCAGATCGCGTTTGAATGAGGGGTCACACAGGTAAATATATTGGCGTTACGCGATCAATGACTAAAAGAGACCAAATAGTATTTGGCAGAGCCAGCCGAGCTATTCGGGAGCTGTGATGATGTTTTTTTGTAATTGCTTCCGAAAAACAAAAGCACCGATAAAATCACATTTTTGTAATGTTAATTGGTGCTTTATTTTTTTGATTTTATTTCTCATAATTCGTCAAATTAAAACGAACTCAAAGAAATAGTCAAAAATGGATGACTACTTGCTTGTCGTAGCAGCAGAGGCTCTGGCGGAACCTTTACTCATTACCCTAGGAAATAACTTTCAGTACCATTATTAAAAAATAATGGGTGATGCCAAAGATCAAGCAAGCGCCATCCTACCCTAGGAATATTTTCCAAAGATAGGATAAATTGACGCATTACTCACCCTCCATATCACAATAATCGCCAGATCCTGCTACGAGAGTTCGCTATTAAGTTTAGTTTAATTCCTACTTTTTATTTTTTACCATTAAATTCAGATAATTATATTTAACCACCACAAATATATAAAATCATTTAAATAACTCCAAATAAAACGTATCGTTTTATGGAGTGGTGTTTTACCTACAGCTTCCGTTCTTTTATAGAATGGAACATAAAAACAATAATAATATACTAGTTCTTGATGTTGAACAAAAACTAATTGGCCTGCGTTTCAAGCAAATAAGAAAAACCATGGGCTATTCTAGTCATGAGAACTTTGCTTATGATTACAATCTTGACAGAGCTCAATACGGAAAAATCGAAGCGGGATCGTCCAACATGACACTAAAGGTTTTCATTAAACATCTAAATGCCATTGGTTATTCCTTTCCAGAGTTTTTTAATGAAGATTATGACTCAATAAAATTAGATTCTTAAAAGCAAGGTGAAAATTTATAAAATCATGAATCTTCAATCGTAGTAAGTGTCGCTGGATTCTTATCCAGCACACGGCGTTGATCTGCAAGACGTTGATCTTGATAAAGTCCAGAAATTTACGAATAAAGTAAATGCGGCAGTTGGAAAATTTAAAGACGCTCAAGCTGATCGATTAGGAAAATCATGTTACCAGCGCGGCCCTTTTTTATTCGTGAAAGCTATATTGGCTATAATGTCCACGTAGGCCGGCTGAAAACACCATCTTTTATCATCGATGACCGAAATGTTTAATAATGCTCTTTTTAATGTTATTGAAGATGCAATGCGTTTTTGAAAAACTAAATGAAATCAACATGATACAATCCAAGATTATTCAGACCATCTGTATCAAACGAAAAAGCCATCCTCTAAAGAATGGCTCTATAATATTTTATAAGCAAAAAATCCTATTTCAGCTCCTCCACCTGTTCGACAGTCAGTCTTAAAGCTTTAGCAATATCTTCTACAGCTACAACAATTTTCTTAAATTCTAACGCTGATTTAAGCTTTTCAGCTAATTTCTCAGCTTCGGCTTTGGCACGCTCTTCCAATCGGCCTTTCTCCATACCCTCCTTTTCAGCATACGCAATTGTAGCATTATAGACACGTTTCTGTTCTAAGCTTGATATGTATGACATCTTCTCTTCCAGCGTTAAATTTGCCAGTTCTCCTATAGCAAAACTAAGCTAAATTTCAATACGAAAGAAATTTAGCGATCTCTCATCCGCTTTATACATATTATTAAGTCGGATGAAAATACGCGATAACATTCTTTTATCCAAATACTTAGGTGATCCGTCCAGCTCATCCAGATGCTTCATCAGGTACATCCATTGATCTATGATTGTATCCAACCTGGACAGTGGCTTAATGAAATTGGGCAAGACAAACATCTTATAGCTCAGCTTGGGATAAAGAACTTCTTGGTCAAGTTCATCAAAGATCTTGGCACTGTAATAATATTTCGCCCTGTTCAATGGATCAAGCCGAAACCCCAGTACGGCAATAAAATATACCGGTGGCAGCTCATAATTATTTCCCGCAGTTGCTTTCTTGGTCAAGCGACTAATCGTTCGGGAGGTATAGCTTACCCCACGGTCAAAAATCACTTTCCGATCATACGGCAAATCGCCGTCTTCTTCAACATTGCTGTAACTGAGATCCTCGACCACATGCTCTCCCTCAAGCAGACTATTTAACAAATTGATTAAATTCTCTTTATTTTCCTCCCGTCCAAAATATAGCTTCCAGCCAAAATCAGAAAGCATACTAATGTATTTTGATGTTTTAGTAAAAAACACTCACAAATGAATCATATCCACAATATTTAGTAGAAATAACAGACTTATTGCAATCCCAAAAACATTATTCAATAATCGGTATAAAAAGCAACTACAATTTGTTAAATTTACATTACATTAATGTTATCAATTTGTTAATAATTGAATATCAAAGGATACTATATTGCGTTTTTAACCATTTTATTTTGGTTAACCTACAGTCCAAAACTCGTTAGGGCGCAGCATCATGATTTCGATTTTTATGATGGCAAAGTATCTATTGATATTCCATCGTCCTTTAATATTCCATTCAATGACAGCCTAACAATAGCTCACATACAAAAATTCTATCAAATAGCTGATCAAACTAATTACATACAGCTTATAAATAGCCTTCTCGAATACAAAGATGAACATCATCTAAATGATTGGGTATATTATCAGCTGATTCGCCGCACCGCACAACAGATTGCTCCCAAAACGGAAAATTACACCCGCTACACATTATATAAATGGTTTTTAATGTGTAAATCTGGTTATGATGCTCGTTTGGCTGTGGGTAGTAATCAGATCATATTTTTCATTCAGAACAAAGAAGATATCTCTGATATTCCCTTTTTTGAAATTGATGGCAAGAAATACACCTGTTTAAACTTCCATGACTATGGAAAGCTCTTTCAACGCGCAGACACCTATATTCCTGTTAAAATTAAAGTACCAGAAGCTATCGAAGATTTCAGTTACAAAATCACAAAATTACCTGATTTTGTACCCGCAAATTATAAGGAGAAGCAAATTGAGTTCAATTATGGACATAAAGCCTACCATTTTAATATCAAGTTGAATGAAGATATCAGTGATCTTTTTAAAAACTATCCTGGCGTAGATTTTGAAACTTATTTCAATATTCCACTTAGCAAAGAGACTTATCAATCACTGATTCCTGCGCTCAAGGAAAATTTAAAAGGAAAAAATCAGCAGGAAGGTGTCGATTATTTAATGCGGTTTACGCGATATGCATTCTTATACGAAAATGACGAAGAGAATTTCGGATCCGAAAAGCGCCTTTCTGCAGAACAAACGCTATTGAATAAATACAGTGACTGTGATGACCGTGTTGCCCTGTTTTTTTATCTGGTAAAGGAAATCTACAATCTTCCTATGATCACCCTGCTCTATCCCACTCATGTAACGATGGCCGTCCAATTTGAACATCCTATCGGTGATGCTATTTTGTACAATGGAAAATATTATTCTGTCTGTGAACCTACACCACAAGCGCAAACGCTAGATATAGGTCAATTGTCTGAGGAGCTTAAAAATCAGTCTTATCAAATTGTTTATCACTACGAGCCGAGATAAGCGCGGATTTTTTTTCGGATTAGTGTAAGTCATTTAAAATTCCTTTTCGATATTATCCTAAGAAAAGGAATCGAGTTCTTCAATAATTGCAGAACTCGATTCCTTTAATATTGGTCAGAAATAGCTTCTATATAAAATCAGGTTTAATCAACCATTACAGAAAAGAAAGAGGTCATATCGCTTAAATTTTGATTGCTTACACTTTCAATTTTGATCTGTAAATTATAAAAATTATGTCCTCCTGCAGTATAAAGGTTATTGGGTAAATCAAAACTATATGTTCCCAAATTTGGAATATTATTACCAACCATCTTGACCATTTTTTTATTTTGATACAGATAGACATTTATTGCTTCCGTATTTACGAGATTAAGGTTCCAATTTACACCAACCTTATCATCATTATATAGAGCTATATGTGTATATCTTACAGTATTCGAGGAAATATCATAATAAAGCTTTTGCTCAGGATAGGTAATCCACTTATCCAGTAAAGAATATGGATAAATTGTTTGGGTAGCCAAAATATCATATTGGGAGAAACCGTTCCACAAATTTAAGGCTGTACCGCCGTTCATCACGGACGAACCATCTTGTTGTGGCGTCCCTGTAATTAAGGATGCACCGTCCTGATTTTCATTCATTTGCTACCAATTTGTATGTCTAAATCCCAAACAATGCCCAATTTCGTGGACCATATTATAAATTTTTCCAGATTCGCTCACTTGCTGATTATTATTAAAATCTAAATTTATTCGTACTCTAAAACCTACTTCATCATTTGACGGAAACTCTGCAGCAGCAATAACATTATTTGGAAGAATACCGCCGTCATTCATAAAAATTATCCAATTGTCAGTTGGAGTTCTGGACTTGCAAATAAAATCGGCAGTGCTAGTTAAGCAGCTTTTTTAATTTTTTGCTCTTTGTTATTAAATTGCTCAATTGTAAGATTTCCCAATGTGGAGTGACGACGTTCTCGATTATACCAGATTTCTATGTATTCGAATAGTTCTGCTTTCATCCGACCCTTGGTAATCAACTTATTGCCGTAAATCTGCTCGGATTTTAGCGTTTTGAAGAAGCTTTCTGCTACTGCATTATCCCAGCAATTACCTTTTCTACTCATACTTCTTATTATGATTTTATAGGAATCTAACGTGTTACTAAATTTTTCACATGCATATTGTACGCCTCGATCCGAATGAAAAATTAGACCAGGAGACAGTTTGCGGTGCTTAATTGCCATTTTCCAAGCTGCCAATGAAGTTTCTTCAGTTTTCATCCCATCACTGATACGCCAACCAATACATTTGCGGTCATATAAATCCAGAATGGTGGTTAGATATAAAAAACCTTCTTTGGTATGGATGTAAGTAATATCAGATACCCAGACTTTTGAAGGCTCTGAAGCTTTGAAATTTCGGTCTAATACATTGTCCATTATTTTATGTGCATGTTTTGAATCGGTTGTAGCTTTAAATTTCTTGCCTATTTTACTGCGTAGCCCCATCTTTTTCATATACTTAGCGACTGTATTTCTAGAAACTTTTATTCCATCATCCAACAGCTCCGCTGTTAATCTAGGACTGCCATACCGTTGTTTCTTATCGAAATAAATAGCCTTTATCTTGTCCTCCAGATTGCTGCATTTCCCGCTTTTTGTCTGTTGGGACCGTTTTTGCCAAGCATAATAGCTTCTAGATCCAACACCCATAACTTTACACATCTTTTCAATCGAATATAGCCCCTGTGTTGCTTGATAAAACTATATATTACCGATCGCTCTTGGAAAAGATGCCTATGGCCTTTTTTAGTATTTCTAGTTCCAGTTCTGAGTCTTTAAGTTTTTTCTCCAAGAAACTAATCCGCTCTTGTTCTGGCGTTTGCTTCAGATTTCCATTCCCGGGGAAACTTCCTGATCCAAACTCTTCTGACTCTTTACGCCACTTATATAATTGGGCAGCAGAGATTCCTAACTCACGAGCTAGCTCAGAAAGATTCTTCCTGTTTTTACTTAATTCAACTGCTCGCTCTTTAAAAATGCGATCGTACTTTCTACGGACTTTAATCATTATTTCAAAATTAAGATATTTTATTGTTCTTAACTTGATCTGCCGACTAAGTTAGCAACTCCATTCCATCCATTACAGGAAAGAAATTCACAGTAGTACTTGATATTTGGCTCCAATTCGTTACAGCTTTTTGAATTGCTGAGTTCCAAGTATAATCGGCATCAACTTTATACAGTATTACTCCTGAATTATAAGAGAAAATCAAATTTGGAGTTCTAGCTTGAGCTTTCTTAGGATTAGACGCTTTTGTTTTCGAACTAACAGCTTCACTACTATTGTCTGCGGAGTCTAAAAAGGATTTCAACGCAATCAAATCTGTTCCTTGCTTTTTAACCAACAGATCATTTTCAACTAAATAATATCCCCCCAAATCTTGAATCATAGTAGGTGATATTCCCTTTTTCAATAAAGTACTATATACTTCATCATTTTTTGAGTGAGATGCATCGTCTGCAATAGGGCTTTGCTCCTTCTTACAAGATGTCAATAAGATTGGGATCAGGAATGAAATCGTCAGCATCCTTCTAAAGGCTACTGTTAATTGGTTTAATTTTTTTTATAATTTATCTTTTCCATTAAATTAAAAAAGATAAATAAATTTAATGTTAACACATTAATAAATAGAAATAAACAAATAAAAAAATTAAACAACAAACCTAAAATAAATTAGCAAAAGCAACTTTATAAGTAATGATTCAAACAACAAAAATAGACACGACTATCTAATTTTAAAGAAATTGAGTTCTTTCAACCGATTAGTCCCTTATCCCCAAAAATAAAAAATCCCGCCAAGGCAGGATTTTCCATCTATTTTACTAAACTATAATTATCTATTTCTTAGAAAGAAGCACCAGTAGCAGCTACTGATCCTGATTTCAAAATAAAGTTTGGCGCTGTTAAACTATATGGATTAACCAAAAGATTTTTAGCTGCTGCATCGTCCAAGAATGTATTATTATTTGTAGTCAAATACGTTTTCAATAAATCAACAGTCGCAAATGAAGGTACTGTACCATCGGCTATAACGTCTCTACCTGCCGTAAATGATTGGTAAATGTTGTTTTTGATCAAAGATGTTTTATCTGTCAAAGCATCACCAGTTTCTTTATCGCGTATATCGATACCATAACGCATGTTGATAAAGATAGAGTTAGCAAGGATCATCTTACTTCCTCTTCTCCACAAATTTGCGTACTCATGTTTTGGATCAACCTCTGTATTACCAGGTCCAACCAATGTCATATTTGATATAACAGGACGTGTTCTTGGAGAAGAATCAAATACTTTTTCCGAATTATCAGATTCAATACCATTTGATTGACCAGCTTGATCCGCTAATTTCGGATCTCTAAGACCTACTAAGAATTGAAGTTTTCCTGAGTAACCATTATCGAAATCGAAAACATCATCGATGTTTGCAGTAGAGACAAGGTGCTTAGCATTTACTGTACCACCAAACCACTCAAAAGAATCATCACCAGAATAAGCAACTTGAACGTATTCAACAGTTGTTTTAGAACCAACTGATCCAAATGTAACACCGTTTATCTCGTTGTTTGTTGTATAAGCAATACCTGGGAACTCAACACGTACATATTTAAGAACTCCTGAGTTATCATCAGCAATAGTTCCACCATGATTTCCGTATGGAGCTGTTAAACCGCCTTCAATAAGACCTGTTCCACCTGGGATATTATTAGGTGCCTTACCTAAGATAATAATTCCACCCCAATCACCTGGAGCTCTTGTACCAGCGGGTTGGTTTGAAGTAAATACAATTGGCTTAGCAGCAGTTCCTTCTGCATTGATTTTACCGCCCATTGTAACAACCAATGTTGCTTTAGTATTTTTATCTCCTCTAATTACTGTTCCAGCTGGAATCGTTAATGTAACACCACTTTTAATGTAAACAAAACCTTTTAACAAGTATGTTTTTGAAGCATCTAAAGTTTTATCTGCAGTTATTTCACCGGAAAGTTCCTCTGTAGCAGCAGAATATGCAGTTTTATTTGGTTCGTAATTAACCCATCCTGATGTCCAGTCAGTAGAACCAAATGCACCTTTGTAAGCTACTTTCTCAAAGAAAGAATCAGCAAGCGATTCATTTGAATCACCCGGGGTAACAGGAGGTTCAATTACCGAAGGATCACTCTTACTACAGCTTGCAAATGCAGTTAAACCTGCCGCTAAAACAGCTAAAAGATTTAAGTTTAAATTCGTTTTCATTTTCATGTTTTATTTATACAAAAAGAATAATTTAATTTAACGATACAATTAACTCTATGTTAAGTATTTATGAATTAACAACAGACTACCAAAATTTATAAGAGAGTGTAAGAGACACAGTAGATCCATATTTCTCAGCTCTATTGATATTATCTGTGTTTTTATTGAATGCTGCGTTTGGATCAGAACCTTTTGGTTTTTGATAGAAATAAGCTTTATTATTTAAAATATCACTATAATTCAATTTCACTTCGGCTCTGGAGTTCGCAAATTTTTGCGCCAACTGTAAATCAAGAATATTTCTAGAATATTCGTAAATATCTGGATCTTCAGCATTACCAATTGCCCATATTCTTGGTCCAACTCTATTATACAAGAGTGTAATCGCTGTCGTATTTGGATTTTTGGTCGTATACGATAATCCCGCATTGATTAGATAAGGTGATTGTCCTTGTAGTTTTCTTTTACCTGTTGAGTTCACAGTAGTTGGAACAATAACTTTCGAATAAATGTATGATCCATTCGCGTTGATGACAAAATTGTCCAATCGCTCATCAATGAATTTCAGGTTCTTTCTTACTTCTGCTTCCAGTCCAAACACATCCGCAGACTTTGAATTGGTATAATTAAATGAACGGCCTGAGTTTCCTAATTGTAAAGCTTGTTCGATCGGATTTTCAAAATATTTATAAAAAGCTCCCACCGATAAAACTTCACCAGCTGTTGGATAATACGCATATCCCAGATCAAAATTTGACGTTTTTGATTGTTTCAAATTGGGATTTCCACGAACGTTCATGTTTTTATTGAAGTCATAAAATGGGAAAGGTGCCATTTCTCTAAACTCCTGTCTTCCCACCGTTTGTGAAGCTGCAAAGCGAAAACTTTGCTTACTATCTAAATTATAGATTAAATTCAACGATGGTAGTAATGAAATTGTCGTTGTGTCGACACCTACTGGATTGCCATTGTCTTCACTATTTAATTTCAAATTATATGACTCAAGACGTGCTCCAGCAATAACCCTCAATTTCTCCATCACAAATCCATCATACATCAAATAGCCTGCGTTCAAAAATGCTTTCGCATCATAATGATCTCCACCGTTGGTTATTTCATTTAGTATAAAGCCGTTTGGACGAATATTGGCTTGATCAAAAATTTTGTCTTGCGGTAATTTCAACAAACTCGCATCAAAGTTTCCATTTCGAATAAATCCAATCACCCTTGCATTAAAATTTCTGTCACGCAATTGATTGAAATAACCTGCTTTTAATTTGTCATTTTCTGAGAATAAACGGATCGGTAATGTCAAATTTAAAGCCCCACCATACGAATTCTCAGTCATTGTCGAATTGAAATTACCTGCTCTGTCGGCTGTAGATGAACTGGTCGCAGAAATCGATGCAATACCATCTTTTGAATATTCCATCCGCTTATAACCGGGCTCATATCTATCCGTACGACCATAATTCAAGGACCAATCCAATTTTAATTTACTGTTATCTGAAAGGATATGTTCACCAGATAATTGATTTGTTAAAATAGATCGTTGTAATAGATAATCTCCCGTGCGATAAAATTCACTCCCCGAATCATCTTTTCCTTCACGGAACGTAAATTGATTCTCTAAAATTCGATTATATAAGTTTTTGAAAGAGATTTTGTTTGACTTCCAAGAATACGCGAAGTTTGCAAGGGCTCCTAAATTTGTATTGTAACTATATTGATCGTCATGGAATACTTCTGGCAACGACTGGCCAACATACGCTTTTTGGTCTGCTTCGCGTTTCCTTTGGTCGTAACGATAAGTCAATGAAAAAATAGCTCCAAATTTAGAATCATCTTTAAAATTCTTAGTGGAACCGTAATTCAGTTGAAAGTTAGGCGTTAATGTTGACTTCTTCGTATCATAGCCCCAATTGTTTTTAAACAATTTAGAATACTCAAAAATTTCATTTGAATTATTTTGTAAAGATTGAAAATCCTTTGTGGAAGGAAAACCTTTAGGAATTTCACGGTCACTTCCTGCAAAACCAAACACTTCACCACCAGCTCTTTTTGCTGAGGTAAAATCTTTAAATGTGGATTGTGTATTATAAGATGTACCTATGGATGCATCAAAGAAATTTTTCTCTGGAAAATCTTTAGTATTCACTTGAACTACACCTCCGGAAAAATCAGCAGGGATATCTGGGGTTGCAGTTTTATTAATTATGATTGATTCAATTAAATTTGAAGGAATGATATCAAAAGAAAAAGCACGTTTATCTACTTCTGTATTGGGTAAAATCGCATTATTCAACATAGCTGAATTGTAACGATCACTCAGCCCCCTTACAATAACATATTTATTATCTTGGATACTAGCACCACTTACACGCTTAATTGCCTCTGACGTATTTCTATCTGGACTTCTCTTAATTTGTTCGGTCGAAATCCCACTGGAAATTCTAGCACTATTTTTTTGCTGCGAGTACAAAGCACTTATCGACTCTTTTTTGAAAGTTCCCGTAACAACAACCTGATCCAATACAGTTCCCCCAGTATTATCGAGTACTACATCTAGCGTCGTAACATCCTTATCCTTTATCTCTACATCAGTAATTTGCTTAGTAGCAAAGCCTACATAACTAAATTCTAATGTATACTTCCCTGCAGGTACTGCAGGAATATTATAATTACCAGTCACATCTGAACTTCCCACTCTCGCCGTACCGAGTACCTTAACAGTCACCCCTGTGATTGTTTCACCTGTTTTGACATTTGTTACTTTACCCGCCACCTTTCCACTGCCCTGTGCATAAACTGTTGTTGACGCAGCTACTGCTAGCGTTACGACTGCAGCGATTCTTTTAAGTTGTAATTGTGGTTCCAATTTATTTGTTTTTTGTTTCTGCAAAGCTATTAGCAGAATATTAGATTAACATTAACAACAAATTACCATTGCGTAAACCAGTTGTTAAATTAATGTTACTTACTTCCTGTTTTTTTTGATTCTCAGCAAAAAAGGCCTTTTAATGCTATTTATACGAATATTTACCCCCCTTAAGCGGTCAGCATATTAATGAAGTGTAAGAAAATTATTAAGCACTTAATTTATTAACACAATAAGGATATTTTTCTAAATTACACTTTAATGAATGCCATTTACGGCCTTATATAGATAAGTGGTACTGCTAGTTGAGAGAGACCGATCATCTTCCATTGCCAACTGTTAACTCACTGCAGTAAATTGCTTTTTATATGCAATATAATTGCAATTATATTGCATATAAAAAGCAATTTATCTAAGTTTGAATATATTTTCAATTTCTGATCCTCATGAGCACTCCAATCGTATCAACTACACAGTTATCATTTCAGTATCCTAATTCAACGCCAATTGAATTTCCAGATATTCACATCGAGAAAGGTCAGCATACGCTGTTATTAGGGGATTCGGGTTCTGGAAAAACAACGTTACTTAATATATTAGGAGGTTTGTCACGACCAGAGACAGGTCTAGTCAAAATAAATAACCAAGACCTATCCTTATTATCAAACAGCAAATTGGATCAGTTTCGTGCGCAATATATCGGATTTATATTCCAAGAAGCTCACCTCCTAAGAAATTTAACACTTTTGGAAAACATCAAGTTGGCACAGTCTTTAGCAGGGAAAAAAATAGACATAAGTGCAATTCATCTTATACTTAAACAACTACAATTAGATGAAAAAAGTGCTGCCTATCCGAACGAATTGAGTCGCGGCCAGTTACAACGCGCCGCTATTGCACGTAGCGTCATCAATAAACCAGCCTTATTAATTGCTGACGAACCTACTGCCGCTTTGGACGATAATAATACCTACAGGGTATTAGAACTTCTCCTATCGATAGCTGACACTGCAGGATCAACTTTACTGATAACAACACACGACAAGAGAATAAAAGATCAGTTCTCCAAAATGTACCTTTTAAAATAATTGTTTTACTTTATTTACGCGTTACCCTTAGTTTTTAAAATTTGTTATGAACACGATACAATTGGTTTGGAAAAATTTAAGTAGGCAGTTTGGCTCGGTCTTTCTAAGCATTCTGTTAACGGCGTTTGGAATTTCCATCCTTGCCGTGCTTTCAATTACCGGCGAAACTTTTGAAAAGCAGCTTGACAATAACAGTAAAAATATTGATTTGGTTGTTGGAGCCAAGGGAAGCCCCCTTCAATTGATCTTATCAAGTATTTATCATATTGACAATCCAACCGGCAATATCCCACTGGACGAACTGGAACCATTACGCCAAAATCCCCTTGTTCAGCTTGCAGTGCCCCTATCTTTAGGTGACAATTTCAAAGGCCATCGCATTGTTGGAACAGATTCATCTTTCTTAGCGATTTATGAAACAGCAATAACTGAAGGCCGTATCTGGCAAAATAACTTTGAAGTAGTCATTGGTGATCAAGTTGCAAAAAAGCAACAACTCAAAATTGGCGATCAGATCCATAGTTCACATGGCTTGAGCAAAGATGGACATCATCATGACGAACACCCGTTTACCATTGTTGGTATTCTAAAACATAACAATAACGTTACCGATAACTTAATACTAACCAACTTAGAAAGTGTTTGGGATGTACATGGCATTGCACATAAACATGAGCATCAAGAAACAGCGGTAGAGAAAGAATTACGCGAACGCCAAGAAGATCGGGAGGAAACCCTCAAAGCACATTTTCACCATCATGGTGAAGATATAGCAGAAAATTTATCTGCTCCAGCCCAAACGAACGAAAAAGGACATCAGGAGCAGGAAGACCATCATGAGCACGCAGAGGAAGGCATGTTTGTGAAGTCAATAGGTGCCGACATGGTAAAGCAGAATGGACTGGAAATAACCGCCATCCTACTCAAATATCAATCCCCTGCAGCGATCGGAATTTTGCCAAAATTGATTGATCAGCAAACAGACATGCAGGCCGCATCTCCCGCCATGGAAAGCACTCGTCTATTCTCATTATTAGGCGTAGGGATAGATTCTTTATCGATACTCGCTTATGTAATTATGTTTATTGCAGGTTTAAGCGTCTTTATTAATTTATATAACGCATTAAAACAACGTAAATACGACCTTGCCATCATGCGTACGCTTGGAGCCTCCAAAGGAAAACTCTTTGCCATTGTGCTTCTTGAAGGACTAATCATTACGATTCTTGGTGGGTTAATTGGGCTTATAATGGCACATCTAGCGCTTTACTATATCAGTAATCAAACAAGTCAAAGCGCCGATTTTATAGAGGCCTTTACACTTCATCCGAAAGAACTGATTTTCTTGTTTGTTGCTTGTTTAATAGGTATCTTCGCAGCACTTATTCCGGCGATCAAGGCCTACAGGACAAGTATTTCTGGAACACTATCAAATAAATAAGTTTAATAAGATTACACAACGACAAAAGATCGCAATAAGAAGAGCAGCTTATCCTTTAGGCAGGAAAACGGAAAATACATTCGAACAGCTTCTCGATACATAATAATAGCATAACACATGAAAAAAACACTGACAGTATTCTTATTTATATTATTCTGTACCATACAGTCCCAAGCCCAAATAGGCGGTAATCCGGATGTTCCCGATCATACACCTATGATGAACAAAACTTGGGAAGCAATTGATAAGATGGCTTATAAAGTAACTTATAATGGGGCAAAGAAAGTATATACTCCTTTCTATCCAAAAGAACTTAAAGCGCTTGAAAATAAAATTGTTGAATTACCTGGTTATATGGTTCCTCTTCATAGTGGTCGTAATCATAAAAACTTTATGATGTCTGTATTACCTGTGATGCAATGCCAATTCTGTGGATCCAACGGAATACCACCAATGGTTGAAGTAACGTTAAAAGGTAGTGCGATAAAATTTTCCGAAGACCCGATTAAATTAAAAGGGAAAATGATCTTTACCAAAGATCCGCTTAAAGGAAATGCTGAAATTCAGATTGTAGATGCAGAACCAATAAAATAAACTAGCGTCCATTTGAACGATCAAATTGGCTTTGCAAATTATTCTTCAGAGCCAATTTGCCAAACCAACGCAGCGGCTTATTTTATCTATTCAGCAGCGAAACTTCCATACAAGCTGCTAAAGCAGCCGTTTCGGTTCTTAAACGCGCTTCTCCCAACGAAATCGGATGAAACCCCATCTGTAGTGCCAAATCAATTTCCTCTTCAGAGAAATCTCCTTCCGGACCAATGAGGATAATATAATGCTGGTCTGGCTCCAAAACCTGGTTTAAATACTTCTTTTCAGCGTCAACACAGTGTGCAATTGCTTTTTGAACACCTTCTTTTGGGATTTCCCTCAAAAACTGTTTAAACGATACTGCTGGATTTAGCTTGGGAAGATAGGCTTTCAACGATTGTTTCATCGCTGCAACAACCACCTTATTTAGACGATCTAATTTCACCTCTTTTCGCTCAGAATGCTCACAGATAACTGGAGTTATTTCTTGAATTCCAACCTCAGTCGCCTTTTCCAAAAACCATTCGATGCGATCAATATTCTTCGTTGGACCAACAGCAATATGCAAATGATATTTTGGCCGCTGAAACTCCTCCTCAACATTTAAGATCGTGATAACAGTACGTTTGGGGTGAGGGTCAATAATTTGAGCTTCGTACAAACCACCGCGACCGTCTATGAGATGTAAACGATCACCAGTATCCATACGAAGCACACGAATAGCATGTTTACTTTCTTCTTCACTAAGGATAAAATTTTCTAATGAAGGGTTTAAATCCGGTGTAAAAAATAACTGCATGTGCTTTCGTTATTGTTTTATTCTTCTGTATCATCATCGGCCGATTCGACCAATTCCAATTTGACAAACTCTATGTTCTGCTGGGCCTTACGGATAATAGTGAATACGTAACCATATTCTTCTTTACGCTCACCGACTTCAGGAATCTTATCAAAGATTTCGCTCACCAGACCGGACATCGTATCGTAATCTTGACTCTCGGGTAATTCTATCGGGAGAAATTCATTCACATCATGAATACTAGCGCCTGCATCGACCATATATTCCGTTTCAGAAATTCGTTCAACAACTGGAGTTTCCTCATCATATTCGTCCTGAATCTCACCGACCAGCTCCTCAACAATATCCTCCAGGGTAACCATACCTGCTGTCCCACCAAATTCATCCAGTACAATCGCCAACTGTAGACGCTTTTGCTGAAATTCAGCCATGAGATCATTAATCTTCTTCGTTTCAGGAATGAAATAGGGCTTGCGCATGATATTTTTCATGACAACTTCCTTTCCTTTAGCTAAGAGGGGAAGAATATCCTTTGTATGTACAATACCAACGATTTGATCAATGTTATCTTCATAAATTGGCAGACGGGAATACCCCTCTTCAGTCATTGTTTCAATCAGCTCAGAGGCATCAGCCGTGACCTCCACAGCCACAATTTTGGTACGAGGTACCATAATATTCTTAACGATACGTTCGTTAAAATCAAATACATTTTTGATCAACTCGTGCTCAGAAATATCCAAAGCACCAGACTCTTTACCTTTATCCAAAAGATATTGCAACTCTTCAGAAGAGTGCGCAGATTCCCCTTTGGTAACTTCAAATCCTAAAATCTTCAACAGAAAATTAGCGAAACCATTTAAAATCCAAATAAATGGTCTAAAGATAAAGTAGAAAAATTGCAGTGGAACCGCAATTTTCATTGTTGTTGCAACAGGTTTTTGAATCGCAATTGATTTAGGAGCGAGCTCTCCAAATACAATGTGTAACACGGTAATAATCGTAAAAGCCAATATATGACCTGCATTCGTCGCGATTGTACCTGTCAATTCAACACCGAAAAAACCTAGTACCCCCTGCACAATTTGGGTCATTACAGCCTCTCCTACCCAACCTAAGGCCAGTGAAGAAAGTGTAATACCCAATTGTGTAGCGGCCAAATAACCATCCAAATGCTCCGTTATACTTTTGGCTATTGTAGCAACTTTGCTACCTGTTTTTGCCTGAACTTCAATTTGGGAGACTCGGACCTTGACAATAGCAAATTCTGCCGCGACAAAAAAGCCGTTGGCCAATACTAAAAACAATGTCCAAAATATATCGAGCGCCATGCTTGGGGTTATTTGTTAACAAATTCTTTTTTGTACAAATCGATAGCCTCGATCAAGATTCTTTGTGCTTCTTCACGTCCTTTTACACCCTCAACAATGACATGCTTCTTTTCAAGTGCTTTATAACTCTCAAAGAACTGTACAATCTCCTTCATGGTATGCGGAGGTAACTGATCAATATCTTTAATGTAATTAAAAACGGGATCATTTTTAGCTACCGCAATAATTTTATCATCTTGTTCTCCACCATCAACCATATTCATCACACCAATGACCTGTGCTTCAACCAATGTTAATGGTAAAATATCCACTGAGCAAATAACCAAAATATCCAAAGGATCTTTGTCATCGCAATAAGTCTGTGGGATAAAACCATAATTGGCAGGATAAACGACAGATGAACTCATTACTCTGTCCAAAAGCAACAAACCAGTTTCTTTGTCTAATTCATACTTTCCTTTGGATCCGTTTGTAATCTCAATGATAGCATTTACGGCATTTGGAACATTCTCACCTGGAGAAACCATGTGCCAAGGGTTTTGTTTACTCATTTTTTATTTTACTGTATATTTTGTTTGTTTCTTTTATCTTTTATACGCTTTTTTAACAACGTTATTGCAATTGGTAAAAATGCGATCACAATCATACCAACGACAACATATTCTACATAATGTATAATCCAAGGGAACTCAATACCAAGGAAATATCCAGACAGGGTCAATACAAGTACCCAAATGGCAGCTCCGGCAACATTATACAGAACGAACTTCTTAAAATCTAATTTTACAACACCTGCAAAGATAGGTGCAAAAGTACGAACTATTGGAACAAATCTTCCTATAATTAAAGCAGTTCCACCATATTTATGGTAAAATTCTTCGGCCATGACCACATATTTTCGCTTAAAGATGAAACTATCTTTTCGCTTAAACAGCATCGGCCCCGCTCGATAACCAAACCAATACCCTGTAAAATTCCCTAATACTCCCGCGACAAATAAGCCTAGACAAAGCGTGTATATATTAACGTCAATTTTATTTAGTGCACAAAATAATCCTGCAAGAAATAATAAATAATCACCAGGTAGAAAAAATCCAAAAAATAGACCTGTCTCAGCAAATACAATTAAGATAACCAGATAAAATCCACCAGAGCTCAATAACTCTTCTGGATTTAATAATTGTTGAAATGACAACAAAAGTTCATGCATAATCTTTAGTAAAAATCAATATTGCGTTTCTTTTTTAGAACAAATCCTACGCTTCTCCTTGTACAAATTTTAAACAGCAAAGTACAAATATAGCATTCTTCTAAAAAACGAACGTAAATCAAGTGTAATATAATCTTTTCTAGTTATTGATTTTGAGCAGTTATACTGACGATAGATTCGCGAATAGTTGTCGCAATCTGATGAAGTTCGTCCTCTGCCAAGCTCAATTTAGGTCCAGCAAAGTTTAAATCACTAATTTTATTAATCGGCACCAAATGTATATGTGCGTGCGCCACCTCCAAACCAACTACCGCTACACCGACTTTTACACAGGGAATTACCTTTTTAATGCCTTGAGCAACAATCTTAGCAAACACCCAAAGTGCCATATATTCATCATCTTCTATATCAAAAATGTAATCGGTCTCTTTCTTAGGGATCACAAGAACGTGCCCCTTAGCCAATGGACTGATATCCAAAAAAGCTAGAAAATCATTACTTTCTGCAACTTTGTAAGCTGGGATCTCGCCAGCAACGATTTTTGAAAAAATTGTCGACATATTATTCTAATCTTGGAATAAATCTTTTAAACAATAATCAGCAAACAACAGACTTTAAATTGCAAAGCCTCTGGTATGTCAGCAATTAAAGATTTGATTACCGATTTTTTCATACCCTGTTTTTGTACTGTCCAACAAATATAAACAAAAAAGGTCGCGATTGCTATATCACGACCTTCTTAATATAAAGTTAATTTGTGGATGTGCGGTTATGGCATACCGCACATAACCGACATATATTATCTTGAAATCTCTACGATCTCGAATTCAATTTTACCGGCAGGCACTTCAATAACAGCTGTATCACCTTTCGATTTTCCCAACAACCCCTGGGCAATAGGAGATTTAACTGAAATCTTGCCCGACTTCAAATCTGCTTCTGACTCCGCCACCAATTGATACGTCATTTCAGCACCATTCTTTTTGTTCTTGATCTTAACAATCGATAAGGCCAAAACTTTAGATGTATCCAATTTAGACTCATCAATTAAACGTGCTGTCGCCAATGTATTCTCCAAATTGGCAATTTTAGCTTCGTGAAGCCCCTGAGCTTCTTTAGCAGCATCATACTCTGCATTTTCTGACAAATCTCCTTTGTCTCTAGCCTCTGCAATAGCATTGGCAATTTTAGACCTTCCTTCCGTCTTCAGATAAGCCAATTCTTCTTTAAGCTTACGCAATCCTTCTTCCGTAAAATAAGTTACTTCTGCCATAATTTTATCTTTTTTCTTATTTTCTACATTTTAAAAAAGAAACAAGACCATATTTCCCTCGTCAGGAAACATGGTCTTGCTTTGAATCTATACGAAGATAATAATTGTTTTCAACAAAACAAATTCTTACCCGTTAAATAAAATTAAATCTCTTCCTCATCAACAAATTTATACCCCAGCCCCCGAACTGTTTGTAAATAATGTGGCTTATCTGGATTTGTTTCGATCTTTTTCCTTAAACGAACCACATGCATATCCAACGTACGTGTGTTGACATTTGAGCTATACCCCCAAACAACCTCCATTAACTCCTCGCGTGTAATCTCCCGGCCTAGGTTTTGTAAAAAATGAAGCAAAATTCGGTTTTCCAAAATGGTCAACTCAACTTTCCTCCCGTCACGTATTAAGGAATGAATATTCGGATGATGTTCCGTTTGGCCAAATTTATATACTTCGGGACTGTTCTTCGGTAAGAAAAATTTCACCTTATTATCGATCATAGCAATAAGCACATCCATGTTAAATGGCTTACTAATGTAATCAGTCACACCAAAGCTATAGGCTTCAATTTTGTCCACATCTTGAGATTTCGCTGTCATCATGATAATGATGTTCTCAAACCCGGCTTTACGGACATCTTCACAGATTTCGTTACCTTCTTTTCCTGGAAGCATCCAATCCAACAAAACCACATCGGGTCTCTTTTCCAAGATCAAACTTTCCGCTTCATTCCCATTTCCACTTTGAATGACCTGATAGCCTTCGGATTCCAATCGATGTTTTACCAAGAACCGTAAGTTCTCATCATCTTCAATAACAGCAACAGTGATGTCTTTATTCATATTTAAATTTATTTTTTAAACCGGAAATACCAAGGTGAAGGTGGTCCCCTGTCCCAATTGACTTTTTACTGTAATATCACCGCCTATAAATTCGGTAATCTCTTTACAGAAAGCCAAGCCCAAACCGATACTTCCTTGCTGATTATATTGACTTTTTATTCTATAAAACTTTTTGAAGATGTTGTTAAACTCTGCCTTCTCAATACCTATTCCTTCATCCTTAAAAGTGATAACAAAATTCTTCTTGTTTTGTTGTATCGCAATATCTAAGATTTTATGCCCCGCTTTCGAATATTTATAGGCATTATCAATCATATTTTGAAACACGCTACTCAATAGTACCGGATCTGCAAGCATTGATGTCCTTACATCAATTTTTGTGCTAATCTTGAAATCCGCATACTTTATTCTTGACGAAGCGACTAGATTTTCGGTAAATTCCTCCAAATCAACTTCTTCTTTATTTAATTTTATGGTTTTATTTTCGATCTGACTAAAAGACAACAGCTTATTCATCAAGTTATTTAATCGGTCCGCCTCCTGATCTAATATATTTCCATACATTTTCCGTTCTTCATCAGAGAGTACCTGTGCACTCTTAATATTATTGCCAGCAATTTTAATAACACTCACAGGCGTCTTAAACTCGTGGGTAAGATTATTGATGAAATCGTACTGCAATTTAAAAAGTCTTCCGTTAATTTCTAAATTTCTATAAATTAAATATAATATTGCAATCAAAATAATATAAATCAGAGATACCCCACCCAATACCGGCCAAAAACTACGGTTTATCTCTTTTGACAGAAAACTTTTACTCGATCTAAAAAGAAGTTTGTAGTCAGCTAACGCTCCAGGTAACGGCATCTCGGTTGAAATTTCGTCATTTTCAGATGTAATCGGAGCACCAACCAGTGGGACTATTTCGACTTTCTCATAAAGATTTGAATAACTATTTTTTACTTCCAGATACATTGGGTCAATCTGAAAATTGAACATATCCTGTTCATATCCGACAGTATGATCCAAATTGCCTTCCATGATGGACTTATAGACAATTAAGTCATTGACCCTCGGAATATTCAAGTAGGTAATCTGTCCGGGTCTTATCGTATAAAAAACCTTCAGGATATCCTTATCAGAAAGCTTGGCATTCGGTTGCAATTTATCGATATAAGTTGCCAGCTTGACGCCAATATTATTAATTTCCTCAGAATGCAGGCCCATCTGCCCACGGTCTCGAATCGTATTCTTATTCAGCCCGGATCGGGAAACGGTAAAAATGGTTATGGTCTTCGGTTGAATTCTAAGATTATTAACAATAAAACCATAGTTCAAGTTATGATCATTATTAAATTGCAAATCAAAAAAACCGATTTCCCGAACAAAAGGATATGAACTTAATATACTATACGCATATTTCCCCGCCTGCACTGAATCCAAAAAACCCTGATAAAAAGAAACTTCAGGAATTCTATTTTGAAAAAAATCGTTGAAAGGGATTAAGGTTTGATCAAATATTTCTGATTTCCGGTTAGTGAATTCATTTTTTATATGCGATTCTGTATAATTACGGGAAAGAAAAAGGGCAAAAATGTACAGACCACTAATCACGATGAAAAACATCAACAATAGGCCGTAGTTTTTTCGATAGCTATATTTCTCTGCTTTCATAGTCTCCCCGCCTTTAGTCTATAAGATATTTCGCCAAAAATCGCTCCAGCTCATTATAGTAACCAAAGACATTCTCATCCCGTTTAAAAGTTCTATCTTCATCCTCTTTCAGGATGTATTGCACAGGAACATTATTATTCTTTAATTTCTGCACAAATTGATTTGCATCTGTTACCGAACTAAACCGATCCTTTCCTCCCTGTACCAATAGCACCGGTATCTTTACTTTATCCGAATGAAATACAGGTGAAATATTTTTAAATAGCTCAGCCTCCCGAATCGGATTCCCAACTACTTGATACATTTTCTGCACATACGATTTAAAATATGGCGGTATATCTCTAAAGTAAGTGAACAGATTGGTATAGCCGGAATAAGACACGGCACATTTATAAAGATCAGAATTAAAACAAGCAGCGTGTAGCGCCGAATAGCCTCCGAAACCTTTCCCTACAATAGCGACACGTTCCCGATCAGCAATTCCTTCTTTAATCAACCATTTTACTCCATCAGTAATATCATCCTGAATCTTCCCGCCCCATTCCTTAAATCCCGCAGTCCAAAACTTCTTACCAAAACCGGTCGATCCCCTATAGTTCATCTGAAAAACCAAATAACCCCTGTTCGCCAAAAACTGCGCTTCGTTATCGAATCCCCAAACCTCCCGTCCGTTAGGTCCATCATGGGGCAATACAACCATAGGCAGATTTTTGCGATTGGAATGAATGGGATAAGTTAAATAACCCGAAATCTGAATGCCATCTCTCGCCGTATAAGTGATATACTCATTTGGAGAAAGTTCTTTGTCTTTTAGATCGGAATTATTATCTGTTAGCTTCGTTAATTTTTGAGTCGAAAAATCATAGAAATAAATCCCGCCCGGGTTTACGTCCGTATAGGTTTTGATAATGACCTTGTTCCCCGAAATATCAGTATTCAATACCTGAAACTCAAAGCCATCAATCTGCTTCGACAATTGATCATATTTCTTTTTGGTAGCCTCATCAAAAAAATGTCTGTTCTGTCTTGATGTGCTATAATTGACAAATAACAGCTTATTCTGTTCAGTGAAATACCCCCCAGGGCTCACGTCAACATCTTTATGACTATATAGCTCGCCCAGCTCTTTTTGGTTTACTAAATCATAACTTACCAAGGCCAGTTTATCCCTGTCTATATTGGATAAAGCATAAATGATGGCATTTGAACTATCCTTATAACCCAGTGGAGTAAAACTACTTTCAACATCACATCGTATAATCTCTTTAAATGGTTCTTTTTCTGAACTTCTATAGAGCACAGATTGCTGTACAGAATCGTTGGCCACAGCCAATCGTACCTGCCCATCATTAGATACAACCCAGGAGCTCATATTTCCCGGATTCTGTAAAACCAATTCCCGAGGCCTCCCGTCTAAATAGATACGATAAAGGTCAAAAAAAGAAGAGTCTCTATCGTTGATTCCCGCTATAAAACTATCACCTCCGGTCGCCATAGCATGAATCCATCGAAACCGACCTCGTACCGGTTTAATCAATGTCCAAATCTTTTCTGTGTTGATGTCCACAGCATATAAACGTAAACTGTCCTGCGAAGATTGTTCCGTCAAAAAGGAAATTTTTGAATCATTGTTCCAAGCGAAGGATTTTACATTAATATCATTTTGATAAGTAAGCTGTTTGGAACTATCCTTATTGATCAAATCTATTAAATAGATATTTTTGCAATGATTATCTAAGCCAATGTAAGCGATAAATCGACCATTTGGAGAAATCTTAAAATTTGATTTTTCAGGTGTAGAAAAAAATTGATTTATTGGAATAAGATCAACACTATGTCGTTGACACCCCAACATGATCATGGCAGAAAAAAACAAACCTATCCAAAATTTCATCCTCATAATCCCAAATACATCCTTATCATTTATTCCAAATATTGCAATTAAATACGGAATTGCATGAAATGCAACCTTATTTTTACAAGATATAGTAATTAAATGTAATATTCAAACTTATCTCGGTTCTGTCCTTTAGAATCTTTTTTATCGCAGAAAAATAGCGTATTTTTGCATATGTTTTTATACAATGTCTCCGTTATAGCAGAAGAAACAATCCATCAAGAGGTCGTTTCATGGATTCAGGATAATATCGTGCAATCCCAAAAATTTCAAGTGCATTTTCTGGAAATGCTCCAGTCTCCACACGAAGGTATGACCTACTGCATTCAGGTTATACTCCCTACAGAAGACCATATAGCAGATTTTCAGCAACTACATCTAATCCCATTACAACAACTCATTTCGGACGTATATAAAGACAAGGTGTTCCTTTTCGACAGTACCATGAAGTATCTAAAAAAATAAAAGAGCTCTTTGGAGCTCTTTTATTTTTTTATCTCATTAATACCGTTACTATCTTCTTCAAGATTCATATTATTCTTTTCACCTATCTCTGCCGCCAATTCATAGCGCGGATCATAACTGATTTTTGGCGTTAAAAAATGAAGTAAAATCAAACGGGCATATCTAAAATTAAAAGGTGCGAAGACCAAAATGGTTAAAGCTAGACCAATCAGATAAGACCAAGGAGACTCGCTTCCTGTCAAAATTGCGATAGCAACAGATACAGTAACAATCTCAGCGACAGACAAAGCATAACTCACATACATGGCAGCATAGAAATACCCCGGCTCAACCTCGTACTTGACACCACAATAAGGGCAAGTATCATTCATATGCTGCTTATGTAAACTGTATACCTTTCCTACAAATACATTACCAATATGACACTTCGGACATTTGGAATGTATCATTGCATGGAATTTGGATGTGGGCATTAATAATCTATTTTATTTCGTTTAAAAATTTCTTTGTTACGGGGTTCTTCTTGCGGTATTTTTTATACCATAAATAACCAAGGCCCGCCGCGGCTAGATAAGGTATTACCAATAGAAACAAAATACCGTCATTCAGACCTCTTCCTTGCATATTTCCTTCCTTCGTAGAATTCTCAGCGTTCAATGTACACATCGCACACTGTCCGTACGAAACAGAAACAGCCGAGCAGCTTAAGGTAAATATTAGGAGTAAATATTTAAACCATTTCATAGCACAAAGGTACTGAAATTTTAACGATTAACGTGCCAAAGATTCAAATTTATCCCAGAAGCCATCTTTCGGCAAAGAAGCGATCAATTCCATCTTATCCTTTTTTATTGGATGCGTAAAGGCCAATGAACGGGAATGTAAACAAATACTGCCCAAAGAACTGCCTCTTGGATACCCATACTTATTATCACCAACAATAGGACAACCCATCGCTGCAAGTTGCGCGCGAATCTGATGGGTACGACCTGTTAAAGGTTCTACGCGCAGCAAATAGAATCCATTCAACTCACCCACCAATGTATAATCCAGCTCGGCATAACTTCCGCCTTTCACCTCGCGTGGAAAGGCCTTTGTTACCCTTGTTTGTCTATTCCGAACCAACCAATTGATCAGTTTCCCCTCAGTTTTTCGCGGACGCTGTCTGACTATTGCCAAATAGGTCTTTTTCACATGTCTATCCTGAAAAAATTTATTCATTCGCTCTAGCGCCTTACTTGTTTTGGCGAACAAAATCATACCACTAACAGGCCTATCTAATCGATGAATAACACCGACAAATGCTTCATTTGGCTTATCATATTTCTTTTTCAAATATACTTTCACCATATCTTCTAAAGATAGGTCTCCTGTTTCATCCACCTGCACAATATCCCCCGCTTTCTTATTTATAGCGATGAGATGATTATCTTCGTAAATGACGTCTTTATCGGTTATTTCGCTGTGATTCATTTCTTTCAAATCTAAAAGGGGTATCCAAATGCTATACAATACTTAAAGTTTGTTGACTTGGCTCCCCACAATTATGGTATTATTTATTAAAAAAGGCCCTACGCAAGCGTACAGCCTTTCCTTATGCTCTTTTTTTAACACAACTTATTTTGCAGTGTCCGCTTTAAGCAATTCAGCTTTTTTCGCGTCCTCCTTCATCTTCTTTTTAAAGAAACCACGCAGCAAGAAATTATGCTGTAGCGCTTCCATATTCTCGTCCAGTTTGGATGTGCTCGAATTTAAATTATTGATTGCCGATTTAATTTGATTTGCCGATGCCGGATCATTCAATAACACACCCACCGCATTATCTTTATCATTCAATCGACTTGAAGCATTATTCAAATTGTTTATCAATGCATTTGCTGTCTGAGAAACTCCTTGCAACTGCGCTGCAGACTGACGCAGGTTAGAGAATATAGCTGTATCAGTCGTTAAATCATGAATCAAGCCCTTATTGCTGTTTAAAGAGTTTGTCAAGGTAACCAAATTAGCAGATGCTTTGTTCGCATTATTCATTGCAGCACTGATTGACAATAACGTAGCACGCAATGTGTTAACCATAGAAGTATCGGTCAACATCGCTCCAACCATTCCTTTTCCGTCCGCCAATCCACGTGATATTTCTACAAAGTCAGTAGTAATCTTTGCTAAGTTTTCATTATTTACCTGCAATGTTTCCATCATTGCTTCCATGTCCGCAGTCTTCGCCGAACGCAAGAAATCACCTGTCTCCACTGTTGGCGCATTTTGCGACCCTCCAGAAATCACTACGATCTTATTACCAATCAAACCGTCCGAGCCCAATTTTGTTACAGCATCTTTACGAATATATTCAGCAGATTTCTCCTCGATTGTCAATACCACCTCAACATCCTGCACGCTTTTAAAATGTATATTCTTAATGATCCCTACCTTAACCCCAGAAAACCACACATTACTCCCCACTTTCAATCCAGCGACATCGGGAAATGAAGTCGTAATTTCGATATTTCTAGTAAATTTCTTTTGCTGGCTACCCAAAATAAAAATACCCGCTAAAAGAATCAATACGCCTAAAAAAACAAAAATACCGACAATGATTGCTCTTTTATTTTCTGCCTTACTCATGTATATTATAGAATAAAATTATAATTATAAAACGCTCTTACACGTGCGTCATCTGTATCAAAAATCTCTTCAAAAGACCCCTGTCTTTCAAACTTGCCATCCAACAACATTACAATACGGTCTCCCACCTCTTTCGCACAAGCTAAATCATGCGTAATAATAATTGATGCTGTTTTATACCTCTCCTGAACCTCATTAATCAATCCATTAATCTCCAAACAAGTGATCGGATCTAGTCCTGCTGTTGGTTCATCGTACATCATGATTTCAGGTCTAAGAATCAGTGTGCGCGCAATGCCAATTCGTTTACGTTGTCCACCCGACAACTCCGATGGCATCTGATTGATAGCTTGCGAAAGCCCTACTCCATCCAAAACCTCTTCTACAGCGTAGTTGATCTCCGAACGTGTTAAGTTCCGTTTATTTCGAACCAATGGAAATTCCAAATTTTCGCGCACAGTCATACTATCATAAAGCGCACTATTCTGAAAAGAAAACCCTATTTTTAAGCGTAATTCACGCAGTTCGCGATCATTTAATTCAAGAACTGACTCTCCCAAAACATTGATCGTCCCCTCATCCGGTCTTAATAAACCAGAAATCAATTTGATCAACACTGATTTCCCCGTTCCAGAACGTCCAAGCACAACGAGATTTTCTTCTTTATATAAATCCAGGTTGACACCACGTAGGACGTGATTATCACCGAAAGACTTGCTAACATCCCTAATTTCAATGACCGGCTTCGAATGGTCGATGGTTGATTTAATCTTTTCCATAGCTCGCTATCCAAAGAACGATAAAACTTGAACAATAATTATTTCCTCAATAAATACAAGGAACATCGAAGCGACAACGGCCGCATTGGCTGCCTTACCCACACCTTCAGTCCCCTTTGAAGAAAAATAACCGCAATAACAACTTACAGCTCCAATAGTAAAACCAAATATAACCGCACGCAAAACCATAGCACCTAAATCCTTAAATGCTATCGTCTCAAATACTTGCGTAAAAAAACTCAAAAAGCTTAAGTCGTCTTTACTCATCATACTTAGGTAACCGCCTAAAAGACCTATACCCGCTACATAAAAACATAGTACAGGAATCCCAATAGTTGTAGCTAATATTCTACTTACAATAAGATACTTATATGGATTAGTTCCCGAAACTTCCATGGCATCGATTTGCTCCGTGACATTCATCGAACTTAGTTCCGCACCGATTTGCGAGCCCACTTTACCCGAAGCTATTAAAGCTGTCACCAGCGGTGCAAGAGCACGAACAATAGCAATCGAAATAAGCGAAGGCAACATCGAAGTCGCCCCGAATTCTTCCAAAGAAGGACGCGATTGTTTTGTAAAGACAAATCCAACAATAAACCCCGTTAAACTGATCAAAGGCAAAGATTTGTAGCCTATTTCATAGCACTGGCGGACAATTTCTTTAAATTCATATGGTGGAGTTACCAATTCGCGCCAAAACCGTAGCAAAAAACGGTGAATGTTTGCGAATTCTAGAAAAAAAGTCTGAAGTTTTTTAGCCATTTAAATGATGTCTATTTCAAATTAATGTGTCATAAAACACGTCTTATGCTGAACAAACACGTAGCAATTCGAGCGGTAAAGGTAAATAAAAAATATGTATCTAAAATTGTCGTTTATGTAAAAAGATCATCAATTTGACTTTTATATAAAAAAAATCAGATCTCCAGTGTACCGATTAAACCATTTTATACGTTATGCTGTCATAATAACAAAGACAATACAATAGAGTTTTGTCACACTTTTAAATATTACAGTCATGAAAAATTTAGGCAACATAAAATATTGGGTACTTGGTTTTATAGGTATCGCTTCTTTTTCAAGTTGCGCGACTTCGATGGCCCAACGGGGTGGATATAATGGTTATAACAATTATAACAATGCTGGAGTTTCGTTCCAGATGTTCTATGATCAACTCTCCCCTTACGGACAATGGGTTAATGATCCCAATTATGGTTATGTCTGGATTCCGGACGTTGGCCCGAACTTCCAGCCTTATGCTACCAATGGTTATTGGACAATGACCGACTATGGTAATACCTGGGTATCCAACTATGACTGGGGTTGGGCTCCATTTCATTACGGTCGCTGGAACTATAATGACCGCTATGGATGGGGATGGGTTCCTGACTATGAATGGGGACCAGCATGGGTAAATTGGCGTCAAAGTAACGACTATTACGGTTGGGCACCAATGGGCCCGGGCATGAGTATCAATGTATCCGTTAATATTCCAATGAACTTCTGGACATTTGTAGCGGTCAATCACTTTATGAGTAGGGATATGGATAGGTATTATGTTAATCGAAGAAATTACAATAATATCTATAACAGAACCACTATTATCAACAATACTACGATAATTAACAATAACTATTATGTTGGTGGCCCTCGAAGATCTGACATCGAACGTTCGACAGGAAGAAGTGTGACAGTTAATAGAATCGCAAATGCCGATCGACCTGGATCTACCCGTAGTAGCAGCAATCGTAGTAATGAAATCAGTATGTACCGTCCAAATGTAGACCGTAATACACGATCTTCTGCACGTCCTACAAATGTCGTGGATGCTTCTACCCGAACACGTAATAACAATAGTGAGATTTCAGATCGTACCAATCGTGTTATCAGCAATCGGGACAACATCGATTCAAGATCAGGAAGTCGTGAGTTATATATCGATAACAGCGGAAATGCTTCTGTAAGGTCTCGTAATGATGCCAACAACAACGGCGGTTCAAGCCGTAGTTCAAATAATAATACTAGGACGAGCGAAAATGGAACTGTAAATAGAAATACGAACGGTACACAACCTAATTCGAATAACTATGATTTTAGAACGCGGTCAGGTCGGCAATCGGATGCTTCAAACAATAACAACCCTACATCTACCAGTAGAAATAGACAAAATGGCTCCGTTGATAATAATGGTGTTATAAACGGCAGAAGTACAGACTACAATAGAAACACAGATTATAATTCACGTTCGCGGTCAAATGCGAGCAGCTCTGACCAGACTGTGCCTCCACGAGTAGTTCAACCGACAACAACGCCGCAACGCAATGGAAATTATGATGGCAGCAGAACACGTTCAAGCCAACCTGTGTCACAGCCTGTAGCACAACCAACTCAAAATCGGAGCTACGAAAACACAAGAAGTAGATCAAATACAGACAATTCATCGTCTGTATCGCGATCAAGGTCTTCAGAAAGCTCTGGTGAACGTAGCTCTGGACGTTCTTCACAAGGATCAGAAAGATCTAGAACAAGATAATGACAGCCGAATAAAATAATAAATCATATCTGGCGGGTAAAATGAAAAATTTTACCCGCCTTTTATATGCATGTCTTTTTATATTTATCATGAACAATCCCTGCATTTTCACGTTAATTAGTAAATTTACCGCTTCAAACAAAAAAACAGATCGATAAAGATGGCTTCATTTACCTCTATATTAGATAATGACTTTTACAAATTCACCATGCAGCATGCTGTGGTTAAGTTGTTTCCAAAGGCCAAGGCACGTTATCATTTTATTAACCGGGGACATCATAAATTTCCCGATGGTTTTGACGTGCTCCTGAAGGAAGCCGTCAATGAGATGGCTAATTTGAAGTTAACAAAAGCAGAAAAGGCATTTTTTGCCAGAACATGTCCTTATATAGACCCAACCTATTTTGACTTTCTTCAAGGTTATCGCTACGATCCCGAAGAGATCAAAATATTCCAGGATGGCCCCGACCTTGAAGTCATTATTGAAGGGTACTGGTACCGTACTATTCTTTGGGAGGTTCCGTTGATGTCGCTCATCTGTGAACTTTTTTATGAATCCCAAGGTTTACAACATGCCTCGGATGTAGAAGTGATCGCCACAGCCAAAGATAAAATCGAAAAATATAAAAAACTCAATATCACAATTGCTGATTTTGGCACGCGCAGACGTCATTCTTATGAAGTCCATGATATGGTCGTTCGCACACTGAAGCAATATGGCGAAAAAACATTTATAGGTACCAGCAATGTACATTTAGCAATGAAATATGAAACGAAACCAATTGGCACACACGCCCATGAATGGTTTATGTTTCACGCCGCCAAATACGGATATAAAATGGCGAATCTCCTTGGCCTTGAACATTGGTCTGATGTCTACCGGGGTGACCTCGGAATAGCACTATCGGACACCTATACGACGGAAGTCTTCTTTCAGCAGTTTGACAAAAAATTAACCAAATTATTTGATGGAGTCCGACACGACAGTGGAGATCCACTTGAATTTACAGATAAGGTCATCGCACATTATAAGAAGAATGGAATCGATCCCCTCTCCAAAACAATTATATTCTCGGATGGACTGGACTATGAGAAAGTCGAAAGAATCGCGAGCTACTGTGAGGGAAAAATCTTGCATTCCTTTGGCGTTGGCACCAATTTCACCAATGATGTCGGTCTTAAACCCATGAATATCGTCATTAAGATGACCGACGCTTTGCCAGAAGATGATCAATGGACCCCGGTCATCAAACTATCTGACGAACCCATGAAACATACGGGAGATGAAGACTCCATATATATAGCAAAAAAAGTACTAATGATTGATGATGACAATGCATAGAGACGTATACGGTGAAGCTTTAGATGATTATTTCGTACATCAAGAAGAAAAATTTCCTTTAGTACTCCACACGAGTTATGGCGACCGAGACGAAATGCCGGTCGAGATTTTCTTTCGTGAACCTGATGATTTCCCTGAACTGGAATTTATTGGTCTATCCTTATGTGATGGACGTGTACTGGATGTTGGAGCTGGAGTTGGCAGCCATAGCCTTTATCTACAAGAAAAAGGTTTTGAAGTAGATGCACTGGAACTCTCGCAGACCGCCTGCCATATTATGCAACAACGCGGGGTACAACATATTATCTGCGAAGATTTCTATAAATTCGAAGGCCAAAAATACGATACACTTTTGCTTTTGATGAACGGAATAGGCCTTGCTGGCGACGTAGATGGCTTTCGAAAACTATTACAGCATAGCAAAGAATTATTGACTGAAAATGGCCAACTGATTTTTGACTCTTCAGACATCAGTTATCTGTACAAAGATTATAACATCAAAAAACCAGCGCATTATTTTGGGGAAATTCAATATCAATACGAATACAAAGGCAAAAAAGGAAACCTGTTCAAATGGCTCTATTTAGACCAGGATTTATTGATCAAAATTTCGCACGAACTGGGTTGGGTTGTACAAATTTTGTATGAAGATGAGAATGATCAATACCTCGTCCGCATGGAACTAAAAAAATAGCCTGTTATTCTAACAGGCTATTTTTTTATTATTTCTATGTTATTATATATATTATTTCTGTGTTCTTATATAGATATCTCCCATGGATGTTTTTAAGATAACATCCTGTCCTCCACCATTCATTTTGCCTTTCACGGCGTTACCCATCGGAGTTGATTTGGCTTCCTCGGCAGGTTTTTCGAATTGAAATTCGTCGGCAGCATAGATATTACCCATGGCTGATTTCACATCCACATTAGCTCCGAAATTCTTTGGAAAGGCAACATCTACGGCGCCCATGGCAGCGACTAAAGAAATCGGTCCTTTGACAGGTTGAACAAATTTGGCTGTAACATCTCCCTGTGAAACCTTTACATTGATCGGCCCGGTAACATTCAATAAATTCACGTCGCCTATCGTACTAGCAACTTCAACCTCAGCCCGGATATCTTTTAATTCGATAACTCCAGCATTAAACATGGCTCCACGCCCTCCCTTGATCGTCACAGGTAAATCCATCGGTATCTTGATACGAATAGAATCCTCTAAGGGCATCCCAACCATGCTTATTTCCGTCACTCCACCTTCTGTCTTGATATTCATACCAAGTCCTGAATTATCCGATAATCCCGAGCCATTGATCACACGTAGGCCTTTTGCGCGGTCATTTTCTTCAGTCTCCTCCACCTTGGCTGTAATCAGCACATCTTTTCCTTTATAACCTTCAATATAAACATTATCCAGTTTTAGTAAAAGCTTGTTTCCCAAGTTGGGCACTTTAATTTCTTTCCAGTTTTTCGGCCCACTACTACGACCGAATCCAGCGGAACTAAAAGTGAAATTATTACTATTATTTACTATAACGCCTGAAACCGCTCTGGCCTTTTTAGGAGGATTAGGAGGTTTTGGCGGCGCCACACTCTCTAAAGTTTCATTTACCTGGGCCTGCAATGCGCTTGCAAAGATCAGTGCGACCCCAATCATCATTATCCTTATCTTTTTCATTTCGTTTTAATTTATCTTCATTATTTGTCAAATAATGCATTTTAAGCTTTTTCATAGATTAACCTACACAATCTGACTTCTACCTTAATATATCCTATTATTGATTTAATAATACCGCATATGCTTGCTCCTTCACAAATTTCAGGGTAAATGGATCTTCCACAATTTCATTTAACTTTTCTTTTGTTGTTGCTTTCATCGTCGGATCCTCCTGTTGAGCCATCATTTGCATCAGTTCCATTTGTAAAGTGGGGTCATTTTGCTCCACAAAGAAGTCCTGAACTTTCTGCTGACGTTCTTCTGGACTAAGTCCACCTAATATGGTTTCGATTGCAGCCATGCGGACATTACTACTTTGATCTGAGACAGCTGTCTTTTCCAAAGCTCCCACACTATTCCGATCTAACTTACCCCCATCTTTCATCGCCAAGACAGCACTTAAACGCGTGCTTGCGGAACTCGAATCCTGAAGCATCTGAACGTAATCCATTTTCTCTTCCATTTCACGATGAGCAGTTTCCGATACGCTTACTTTTGCCAATTGTTTTCCTTTGCTTTCGATACCGGCGATTGCCTTAACGGGAGCTGAAGCCTCTTGGCTACCAGTATGAATTCTCATCACCTCAGCATCAACTGCTTTTGCATTGTCTTCTTTTTCCGGAACAGTAATAGGATGTACCGCAGCCACAGGCTTTTCTACTTCTATGTCTCGTTGTTGATTAAAAACAATAAAAGTTGCTGTCCCAACTAACAGGGCTGCTGCCGCAATACTAGCCCACTTCCATAAAGGCTTAATCTTTCTTTCCTGAACAGGGGGAACTACTTGTGGTCTTATTTTATTCCATAAGTCAGCCGAAGGTTCTCTCTGATCAAATGCCTCCCGATTAGCGTTCACAAAATCTTTTAAATTATCCCGCATAATTATACCTTTCCTTCAATTCTTCGTAAATTTTCTTTTTAGCACGGCGATATTGACTACGCACAGCAACCGCTGTCATCCCCAATGTTTCCGCAACCTCATCATGGCTCATGTTTTCAAACAGGTAAAGATTAACAACCATCTTAGGCACGCCTGTCAATTGATCGATCACATGCTCTAAATCTGTCAAACGACATTCACGCCATTCTTTTTCCAGCAATTCGTCTTCGCCATCATCCTTAATTTCCAAATCATCCACCGGCGTAAAATATTGCTTATTCTTCCGTAACAGTGAGATTGCCTTATTCACCCCCATCCTTCTCAACCAGGCTTCCACACTGAGAACTAAATGCCATTTATCTGATCTTGAAAAAAAGTCAACAAAGGTTTCCTGTAAAATATCTTCACTTTCTTCCTGATTGGACAAAATCCGATAAATAGAATTAAAAATCTTTTTTGCATACCGATGATAGAGCTGTGCAAATCCAGACTCATTGCCCGTTTGGCACATCGCTAATAAATCTTTATCGCTAAGCTGATTTTGCACGTTCTAAAATTAATACTGTTAATTCTTATGTTTCTACTATGTAGTCGGGGCTCTGCTGAAAATGTTGCAATATAATTTTATTTTTTTTCTAAAATAATTCTAAAAATGCACAAAAGCCCATTAAAGGGCCTCCTTTCAACAAAAAACACTCAAGAATGAACTTGAGTGTCTGCATTAATAAAATAAACTTAATAAGGATTTTAAAACTCCAGGTATAAGATTATCGATTATTTAACTTTTAGATAGGTCTCCACAATGGTATGTTTAACGCCCAATTCAGGTAAGTTTTCCTCACCTGTCTGAACCAATGTATCTCCTTTTAAAGTAAGTTGAAAATCAAACTTATTACTTTCCCAATCGCGCATTGAACAATATTGTAATCTTTCTTGATAGTTGACACCATCAAAAGAATAGGTCCCCCCACCTGCGACAAACAGCGGTTCTTTACCTTTACCTTTTTCCTTATCGTGGTTAAAAAAGGAAAAATGGTCATCATTGAACATTTTAAACATTTCGGTTTTGCTCGTGTCCGTAAAAGCAGTTACCGTATCTTTCCCTTTGATTGTTTTGCTTTCAATAAGCTTATAGGTACCGGTCAAGGACTTGGCTTTTACTGCATCCACATCTTTCTTTTCGGTAGTATTTTTACATGAAAAAACAAGACAGGAAATCGCAATCGCAAATAGCAGTTGATTTTTTAGGTTTATCATATTTTATAAAAGGTTTAAAGAGGCCAAACTACGAAAGTTCAGCCTCAATCAAAAACAAACCATTGTAATTATTTATCCCACCAAACTCGACCAGACAACTTATCTCCGCCAGGTACTGCGGCTGAAGCCGCTCTGTAGTTTTCGCCATTGATAGCCGCTTCAGTAGAAGGATAAGGGAATCTTCTAGGAATAGTCCCCGAAGTAGCATTTCCTGGATAATTCACAGGAGTTAACGCCGGATACCCACTTCTGCGCCAGTTGCTCCAAGTTTCATAAAAATCCATCATCGTTATCGTATGTGCCCAGTATTGGGTATTGATCTGTTTTAAGGCATCAGCAGCATTATATGGATTCGCAGCCAAATAAGTCTCAGCATCTGCATCACTTATTGTCAAAGAACCATCATACTGATTCAGATAGGTAATGCTTGCCTTCACACCTTTTTTATAATGATCGCTTGCACTACCACCTATTCCCCAACGTTGGGCTGCCTCAGCCAACAGCAACTCGGATTCACCATAGGTCAAAATAAATGTCGCACCGGTCCGCTTGATCATATTAGGATTGGGCGAAGAATATTCTGCAAATGTCGTATAACTTGGGTCGCTACTAATGTTATACTGTGCATTTGATCCCAAATCTTTTCCATTCGGCATCCCCTTTTGCTTGGTTGGATCTGTGATAAAACTCCCGTTCTGTGTTTTGTCCTTTTCTGATAAATATAGTTTTGTAACAGCAACCTTTTGCAACCTCGGATCATTATTGCTTTTTAGATAGTCAATAAATGTTTTAGACCATTTTACATAATAATTCTCTTGGCCACCATCGCCCAATAAAACCTGGCTATTTCTATTCTGAGTAACCCTAGATCCTGATTCATCATGTAAAATAAATGCATTGTCGGCATTACTGTCCATTGTCTTACCCACAGCCTTCTGTACATATTCCTTCGCTTTAGATTCGTCTACTTTAACCAAACGCATCGCTGTTCGTAAGAGCAGAGAATTGCCAAATTTACGCCATTTGGCAATATCACCTTTATAAATAACATCACCAGTGACTTTATCACCATCATCCTTTAATGCTGCAGTAGCCGTTTCAAGTTCCTTTAGCAAATCGTTATAGATGTCCTGCTGCTTATCATACTTCGGTTTATAAACTTTGGTATAAAACCCCAGTCCCGCCTCCGAATAGGGGACATCACCATACAAATCAGTTAAGCGAGCAAAAATTAAAGCTTTCCAAATACGTGCGACATTGTACAGATTTGCATATTTTGGTTTGTCTTTTGTAAACTCAACCACATCCACAATATTACGAACCTGCTCAATATAGGCCCCAACTGTACCCGTACCCCAATACGCCGCGGTATAGCTTTCATTCAGCATATATTTATCGCCGGCCCAATAACTCACTACAGTCGATAGACCCTGCATCATTGTCGACGAGTAAATTAGATTTCCACGCCATGTATCGTATGCAAAATCAAAACTTCCTGTATAAAATAATTGTGCAGAGCTCAATGTATAATTTGGATCCCAATTTTCTTTACCATAAGCAACTGGATCTGTATTTATCTTATCAAAATCTTTTGTACAGCTACTTTCTATAAATAACGTCGCTGCCATTAAACTAATAACTACCGGTTTAATATATCTTTTCATGATTGTTTGCAATTAGAATTTAACACTTAAATTAACACCGTAAGTACGTACAGCTGGTACACCTCCAAGCTCTAGGCCCGGGAAAGTTGCATTATAGCTCGACTCTGGATCTATGTTATTTGTTTTCTTCATGATCGTCCAGAGATTGCGCGCTACAGCACTTACTGTAATCGACTTAACTTTGTTATTAAATAGATTGGATGGGAAAGTATAGCCCATAACGACCTGTCTCAATTTTACAAAATCAGCGCTGTTTACAAATATCTTAGATACATTATTTGCCGTATTGGTATAATAAGTAGAAGCTGTTCTGCCCAAGCTTTCACGATCAGCCACAGTTTCCTGATGTAATCCAAAAATATAACCGTAGTAATCTGTTCCCGAGAAAAGCTTTCCACCCCATTTTCCATCAACCAAGAAAGAAAAATTGAACCTTTTGTAGCTAAACTCATTGTTCCAGCCAGCAAACCATTTATTCATTGCCGAACCGTAGGACTTTAACTCACCCCGGTCAGGAGAACCATCGGCCAATTTTACGATCTCACCATTACTATCGTATTTATAATCGAAAGCCATGATCTGAAAAGCAGGCATACCAACTTTATTCATTAAGTAACCTACACCCGAACGCGAAGTCGCTACCGTCTGCTCGTCCATTCCTTCAGCCAATGAAATCACTTTATTGTCGTTGTAAGAACCATTCAATGAGGATACCCATTTAAAATCTTCCGTTTTGACAACTGTGGCTGAAATCAATGCTTCAAATCCCTTATTTTGCATTTTACCGGCATTGAGTACGGCACCAGCATATCCGCTTGCGGAAGGCGTTGTGATAAAGGAAATCTCATCTTTCGACTTTTTGTTATACCATGTTAGATCCAAATTTACACGATCATTAAAAAGACGCAACTCCGTTCCGATTTCCAACTCTGTTGCTGTAGAAGCTTTTAAAGAAGAGTTCGGAATATTCACATTGTTAATAACCCCTAAAGGTTGTCCGTTTAGTACCTCACTTCTAAAATTATAGGTTAACAAGGTTTGATAAGGATCTGTTGCCTGTCCTACCTGAGCAAAACCTGTTCTCAACTTTCCAAAACTCAACCATGATGGTTTTAGATATTCTGAAAAGATAAATGAACCCGAGATTGCGGGATAAACAGAGTTTAATTTATTATCTACTCCAGGTGTGGCTAAGGTAGAAAACCAGTCAGAGCGTAAACTACCAGTCAAATAAGCTATATCTTTATAAGCAAATTCTAAGGTACCATAAGTAGACTGTGTCTCCGATTCACTTTCGAGATACGCTACCGACTTATTTTTTGCGTTCAAAATATTATACACACCAAATATCGCGAAGTCGGTACCTAAATTGGTCGTCTGTCTGATTTTAGTATTTCGGTAACTCGCACCAAGATTAGGTGTAAGGGTATAATCTCCGAAAGTGAATGACTTACCGACCAAAACATCGGCATTAATATCTGCAAATTTAGTTTCTTGCTCTGCAATTTTACCATTCTCATAATAGCCGGTGCCAGAAGGAACAACATTCTTATAATGATCGGTATAACCATCTCTTCCTGCCCTTCCCTGAACAAACAAACCATTACCCATGGTATACTTTGCTGTTACGGAAGCGATCGAACGATCCCGGTTCGTATTATTGATAAACTCATTTGCTGCAAACCAAGGGTTGGTTGCATACACATTCCCCGAATTATAAAGGATTTCTTTTCCATTGTCATCTTTCCATGGCTTCAAATCGTTTACATTGATGCTCGTTGGCAAAAACATGACGTTGTAATTGGCATTTCCAGCACCGTCAGAAACCATTGGACGATTTTTGACTTGCTCCAGAATCATATTATAGCGTGCATCAATCGTCAAACCTTTGAGTGGCTCAAAAAGTCCAACCAAATTGAACGACTGTCTTTTCAGTCCCGAATTTGGAACAACAGATCTGTTATTGACATCTGTCCCTGACAGACGAATAGAGCCACCATCAAATGATTTATTTAACGCTAATGTATTAGTCCATGTCGAACCAGTGCGGTAAAACCGATCTAAATTTCCCTTTTGTAATGAATAAGGTCTTGATGCGCCATCGAATTGTACGACGGGTGTTCCATCTAATTTAGCTCCCCAGCTTGAACCTCCCACTTGGGCTGCGCCTGCTTGGTTCGTTGGCTTCTCACCGTTTGCCCCCTGACCATAGACTGTTTGCCAATTCGTGTTGTCTATAATTTGCTCGGCAACAAGGTTACTATTAAAATCGATCGAATTGCCTTTTCCTGATTTTGTTGTAATAAGGATAACCCCTGCCTTGGCTCTTGAACCATATAATGCAGATGCTGCAGCACCTTTCAATACCGAAATACTTTCAATATCGTCTGGGTTGATATTGCCGATTGCATCGCCAAGATCGGGTGCATTATCCCATTGGCTCCCTGAGTTTCCTTTGGAATTGGCGTTTCCGATACCTACCGGCTTACTTTCCATAGGAATACCGTTAATTACGTATAATGGTTGATTTGTCTGATTCAAACTCGATACCCCGCGGATGGTCACATTGGACGCAGCTCCGGCACCGCCAGAAGTAGAACTGATATCCAACCCGGCCACCTTTCCTACGAGTGAATTCATCACATTATTTTCACGGGCTGTGGTTAGCGATTCACCGGCAACCTGCGTAACAGAATACCCCAATGAGCGCTTCTCTTTCTTCATACCCAATGCCGTCACAACGACCTCATTGAGCATCCGATTATCTTCCAATAAAACAATTTTCAGATCACCCTCTTTGGTTACGGCCACTTCTTGCGAAGTGTAACCTGCAAAAGAAATAATTAAGGTGTTTCCCGTTGCCGCATCGATCATAAAGCGTCCATTGATATCTGTCGCTCGTCCTACCGCGGTTCCCTTAACACGTACCGTAGCACCAGCTAAGGGATTGCCTTTATCGTCAGTGACGACACCTGCGACAGCCACCTGCTGCTGTTGACTGACAACCACAAGACCTTCCTTAGAAACGGAATAAACCAATCCACTTTTATTGAAAAGCTTAGCCAATACATCCAATACCTTGGTATTATTCGCATTGACTGACACTTCTTTATTTAAATTTTCATTCGTCGAATTATAAACAAAGTAATAATCACTTTGCTCTTCGATCATTTTAAGTACCTTGCTCAGTTTTGTTTTTTGGACATCCAAGGAGACTTTTTGTTGGGAAAATACATTTGCCGAAACATTCATAACAGCACACGTAGTCATAATTAAGGCTAGTTTCATCCGGATAATGAATCTAAAATGCACAATATATCCATTGCGCATTTGCAATAAGCAATTTTTAATCATATTTTAGTGTTGGTTAAAATTAATATTAAGCAGCACGCCCCAATGTTGCTGCTTTTGGTTAATCATTTTTTCAATGAAGGATGGTGTTGGTCCACCATCCTTTTTACTTTTCTGATATAGTTATTTTTCTCCCATATACATTAAATTTAAAAGGTTCAACGCTCTGTAAAGCACTCAGTACCTGAGCAATATTCTCCCTACTAAAAGTTGCCGTAAAACGGTATTGTTTTAATTGATCATTTTGGATTTGGATATCCACATCATACCAGCGTTCTAATGTCCGGCGAAGCGATTCAAAATCTTGGTCCACGATTTCTAATCTATTTTCACGCCATGCAATATCTGGTATTTCAGCTGTATTGGATTCTATTGTAGGGATGTTCTCTATGGCAATCTCCTTAATCGGTAATTTGCTCGCGGTTGGTTTATTGGTTTTACGAGCGACTGCTATTTCAGCTTGATTCTTAAAGATCGTGATTTTTTGATTCGGCTTGATGACCACAGAATTTTCACGCTGTCCTTTGCTCGTCATTTCAATCGAACCTTCTACAAGCAGTGCTTCTGCTGTAGGTTCATCGGAATAACTCTTCACATTAAATGTTGTTCCCAGGACCTTGATATCAAAATCAGATGCTTGTACCACAAAAGGTTTTTCCTTATTCTTGGCCACCTGAAAATAACCTTCACCCGCAAGCCGCACCACACGCAATTCCTGATTGAAATCTGCCGATAACTCCAATTTACTCGCAGAGTTTAACGTCACTGTACTTCCGTCACTTAATTCGAAGGTCTTTTTTTCACCATTTTTTGTTTGATAGATCTGGCCAATTGCGCTTATTGGTAATGTCGTATCAACTTTGCCCGGTTGAGCATAATACCAGATACCGCCCGATACCAAAGCGACAAATACAGCGGCAATGGCTGCCCATTTAGGCCAGTTAAACCGATAGGACACGCGATGTTCTACTGGAGCATTCTGCAGATCTGTCTTCAATTTTTCCAATTGCTCATTCACAGGTCTACGGTTACCAACCAAGAGTTGAAATAGGCGTTTGGCTTTCAGAATCGTCTCCGCTTGTTCTGGATGATTCAGGCTATATTGTTGCCAGTATAGAATACAGTTTTTATCTTCTCCCGAACAATACTTTTGAAAAGTATCATCAATCAAAAAATCTTCTAACTGTTTATAATCTTTTTGGCTCATTCTTTTGGGTATTTACTCTATAGTGCCCTAAAGCCTGGCTTTTTCCTAAAGAAAATTTAAATTATTTTTCAAACAACTGAAAATCAATTAATTATTTTAAATAATAAATACCAACACACCTACTGCTAACATCGTACGAGCATGTTATTTATTGAAAGCCTTAAAATAAAAAGCCAGACACAAAACTTAGATATCTTTCAATTCCTCCCTCAGAATCTTTAAAGCATCATAAAGCGTATTGTAGGCAGTTTTCACCGACATCTGCGTAGTTTCAGCTATTTTTTCATAGGAATAGCCCTCAAAAAACTTCAGATTCACCAGCTGTTTCTGACGAAAAGACAACTTCTCCAACGCCTTCCTCAAACGGATCTGTATAATTTCATTCGTCTGTACTTTGATGACAAACTCCTCATAGGGCATCTCCACCCAATCATCTTCAGCTTTCACATTTTGAAGGGCTGTATTGATTTTATGTTGTTTCTCCAGTAGACGCAGAATACGTCTTTTTAAAAAAGTAATGAGATAGGACTGTACATTTTCTACCCGATCTAGCTGTTCTCTTTTTTCCCAAATTTTAACAAATACCTGATCGGTTGCTTCACTTGCCAAGTCACTGTCGCCACAAGTGCGTATTCCAAAATTGACAAGCTCTTGATAGAGCGCCGCATATAGATCAAAGAAGGCCGTCTCGTCTCCTGTACGAATACGTTCCCACAATAAGCGGTACCCCATTTTATTTCTCATAATAAAGCATATAATCCGAAAAAAGCCAATAATAAGTCCTCAGTTCCAAAAGTATAAACTTAATCGGTAAAAGGAGAAAGAAACGAAAAATTACATTGAAGCGAAGAACAAAGTAAATCGTTTGAATTGAATATTGTAATTTAGTTCCTTCATTAAGGAAATAAAAAGTAAAAACACAGCAGCAGTATATAGCCGTTGACTAGATTTAAACTCACATGAAAACTATTTTTGCCATTGTAGGTAGCGCCAGTGCACATTCATCCAATCATCATATTGTAAGTCACCTCCAACAGGAGATTAGTGCCAATATCCATTTCACGCTATTTGACCGTCTTAAAGAACTGCCTCATTTTGATCCTGAAGAAAGCCAGACCCATCCACCAATCGAAATTATTGCACTTCGTCAGGTAATCAACGATGCCGATTTGGTATTGATCAGTAGCCCTGAATATATTTTCAGTGTACCCAGTGGATTAAAAAATCTACTTGAATGGTGCGCCGCAACCACGGTTTTCACCGATAAACCCGTTAGTATCATTACCGCTGCTGCGCAAGGCGAAACAGCGCATATCGAACTACAACGTATCCTGCAGGGACTGGGCGCTCAAATTGATGAAAAACGAAATCTGCTGATACAAGGAGTCAAAGGGAAACTGGATGCCACTGGGGCAATTTGGGACGAACAGCTCAATTTAGAACTAGAAAAGCTGGCAACACAACTTAAAGAAGATTAATACACACTAGGTTCAGCTCCATTTTCATCCAAACCATAAAAATTAGCGCAATCCATAATTTGAAGATTATTATCTTTACGACATGCAAGAACAAATTAATAATCCATTACACGGAAAAAGGCTCGACACGATCATTGAATATTTAGTGGAGTATTATGGTTGGGAAGAGTTGGGACAACGCATATCCATCCGTTGCTTCAATGAGAATCCGAGCGTCAAATCCTCCCTAACTTTCTTAAGGAAAACACCTTGGGCTAGAGAGAAGGTCGAACAGCTCTATGTAAAAACCTTGTTGAAGAAATAAGTTTTTTTCATATTTCATAACGAATAATCTGATTATTAAGCATATCTTTGCCGCCATGAAAAAAATTGCCGACTACCGGAAGTTACTTAACGTAGAGAAATCTGTGGATCTTAAAACCCTAAAATCTACCTACCGGACAATCATGAAAGAATGTCATCCAGATAAATTTGTCAATGATGAAGAAGGTCGTTTGGCTGCAGAGCAAAAAAGTGTGGAAATGATTGAAGCCTACCATTTCCTGGTAAGCATCTGTCCAGAAACATTAGAGCAACAGTTGCCGATCTACACGGAGACAATTACCAATTCTGGCATTCAGGATATTGACTGGAAAGCACAAATATTGACAGTCACTTTTCATGACGGCAGTCAATATGAATATTTCGGTGTTCAGCGGAATGACTATATTAAATTTGTCAACGCAGATTCTTTAGGTCGATTTGCCCGTAGACACATCTTCCATTCTTATCCTTACCGCAATGTATTAAAGACTGCGACAGTTGCTTAAACACTGTTCTTTCTCAGCTATACAAAGATAAACGCCCGCTATCAGATTGATATAGGGCGTTTACGTAAAATGTTAAATGTTTAAAAGCTATCTATAGAACAATGCTATTGCCAAATAGTTTTTAGTTTTATAATTTTAGCATAAGACCTGCCATTCCACCTCCATAAACGTATTTCGGGTACGGTCTCTCCGCCAAGCTTTCCACAATGTACTACCACCATAAATTGAATTCTCGTCTCTTTCCGCATAGTTCAAGCTGGGAGCCACAAATATAGACATGCGCTCACTTAGTTTAAACGCCGGAATTACCCGCAGCGAGGACTGATGATTATCCAGGCTTTTAAATTTCTCTGTCAGATAATTACGTGTAGCTATTTCCGTACGCAGACTAAACTTGGTCCTATTGATCAATACTGCACCTAAACCTGCTTCAAAGGCATATTTATCCGGTCTGTTGCCATCGAGTGCCCTATTGATCGATAATATACTATAGAGTACACGACCACCTGAACGAAATTGTAATCCGAGATAGCGATCCTCATTGACCGCTACTGAAAGACTCTGCTCACCATTTTTAATAAAATTAAGCAGACCAATGGGATAATCACTACTATCGGCAATATTAACGATACCTGCCACCTGAACTCCGCTTACTTTTTTAGCTTTATTAGCGATGCCTGCTAATTGACTTCCAACAGTCGATTCGCTATTGTTAAGTATGCTAGCAAGCTGTGTCTTTCCTGGAGCCTCATTGGCTAAATTTACAACACCAGCGATTTGAACACCTCTAACCGTATCCGCTTTGTTAAAAACACCCGCTATTTGCAGACCTTTCACTTCCCCGGAAACATGGTTTCCCACACCGGCGATCTGTACCCCACTTACATTTCCTCCTACACCATTGAAGACGCCTGCCACTTGCAAACCTTTCATTTCTCCGAACACACGGTTTCCTACACCGGCAAGTTGTACACCACGCACACTTCCCCCAACGGCATTGAAAACACCGCCCATTTGCAAGCCTTGCATATCATATTGATTAATATTAAATACGCCACCAAGCTCAATACCTTTTACCCCCGCAGTAGATCCACCAATAATGTTTATGGAAAATTTATTCACAATTTGCGATTGTATAAAACCATGTGTACTTAATCCCGGTGTCATCGAAATTTGGTATGGGCTATACAAAAACATCCCGCCTAAATTCATACTTTGGATCTTTTGGGCAGGAGACAGAAATACCCGTCCCCAAAAAGATCGATAAAGACCATGATCTTCTTCATACCCTTCAAAATAGCCATATTCACGCTTCTTCTTATCGCCAATTTGCGCTTCTATCGGAAAAATCACCATAACACTGGTGTCCCGAAAAGCCTCCTTACTAACGTTCACTGCAATGAGATTACTTTTTTTCTTTACGTCCAGCTCAAAGTAGCCATTTCGGTCCGTCAACGTAGACAATAAAGCACTTCGATCAAAGATACTGGCATTGGAAATCGGATTATTAGTCCGAATATTTTTGATATACCCCGCTATAACAACTTTGTTTTTATGAGGTGTCTTCACTTCAAATTCCACCGACATCCGCTGAGGTATATATTGAATAATAATATGCCTTCCAAGTTCTTTAAAACTATATTCCTTGCCCAAAATCCGATCCAGATAATCATACAAATTCCCTTTGAAGGCTTTAGTATGAATCACACTGTCTGTCTGTAGGATATTTCCATTAAAGGAGAACAATACATCCTGCTGCTCCTTTAACAAGCGAAAAACTTCACCTACAGTAGCCTCTGGAAAGGCTGGTATTTGAATCGTTGCAGCGAGCTTTTGCTGTGCCCTTCCCAAATGGAACGAACACAGCATTAAAATTAAGAGATAAAGCTCTACCCTCTTTATAAAAAATAGTATCATGTTGTTTTCTATACAATTTTGTTCTGAAAATATATCTATCTGTTGGCTCACCTCGTCAGATGAATCTCGCTGTCTTTCACATTTACGTTTAATCCAAATGTGCTAGAAATGACTTTCAAAATTTCAGTTAAACTATTTTGTTCGAATTTTGCTGTCAATAATAATTTCTGATCAGCAGGATGGTCAATAATAATCTTATACGCATAAGCTTGATTTAGCAACTCAACAACACGCTGCAATGGGGTATTCTCAAAATCAAACACACGATCCACATAATATTTATAAAACTGATCCTTGACAGGTTCCTTTCCTACTTTTATTGTATCACTATCCCGGATTGTAATCATTTGTTGTGTGATTTTCTACAGTCTTCGGGGAGATAGACAATTTGACGGCAATTTCTTTATAACTCAATTCTTCAATTTTATGAAGATAAAAGACCTGTTGCCGCATAAAAGGCATTTGTGTAATCAGCTCTTTTACGTATTCTAACTCTCCTTTATAGGCAATTTGTCGTTCAAGATCTTCATATTGGGTCAGTACAAATGGTTTCTCAAACGCTACATATTTTCTATTCAATGCACGCCGGCGCAATTCATCAATCAATTTTGTGCGCGCAATTTGGAAGAGCTGGGTACTGAATTGGATTTGCTGATTCGCATTATTTTTGCGTTCCCAAACAATTAAAAAAGTCTGTTGGACGACATCTTCAGCGAGATTCGAACATTGGGTCTTCTGATACAGAAAATAGTATAATTTCCTGTACCAATAACGATAAGCTAAAAAAAACTCTTTTTCGTTAGTAGGTGCCCGCTGTAGGATTTTATTAATCATAATCTACATTTAGATAGTCTTGTTTCAATGCTGTTATCCTTTTCACAAAGAACATCGAAATTGGTATCTGACAGAATTTCAATTTGATCCATCAAAATGACCCATGCTTTTTGGCTAGTTATCCAGCTCTAAAGTGATTATTTTTTAACAAAAAAAGATCAATAAAGCCAAAAGTGGCTTATAAAGAGTAGTTTACAAGAACCGGAAATGTTATCGGTAACGATTTAGTAATGGTGCTAGATGCATTCATTTTCACTAAAAATCCTTGTAAATCAATCGCTAATTTACGAAAATATTAGTGCATTATGTATGGTTCACTGTTTTTCTTCTTGTTCATCCATTTTCTTGATTAAGGACTCCCTTAACGTATCTAAGAATTTGGTTCGGCTCATTTTTCGATTTCGTAATTCTAGATAGGTATGATAAAAATCGCCTAATTCAATATTAAAAACGCTTTCAAAATATTTTGCAATTAGTTTAACATCCGCATTTCCATTATCAAAAACTCCTTGGTAGTGTAGTGCATATATCAATTCTATCAATGATGTCTTACTTGCTGTCCAGTTTAAACTTGTTTGAATAGTTGAAGGTTTATTAATTTTATGTAAGCACGCCAGTTGATCTTCAATATACACTTGTATTAAATCATTAGCTAATATTTTTGCTACTTTATAATCATGAGAAGTTGAAAAACTATGGTCGGATTGAAAATAGTACGTGTCAAGGCTTAATTTTATATCGTGCTTTCCTCTTAGAAAGTACTTGTTATCTAAATAACTGCTGTCCGTTCTAAAATATTTATAGAACTCCAGATTGTTATCGAAGAACTTCCTTAATCTTATCTGCTCATTGGTAAGATACTTTTTGATGGATTTGAAACCGCCATATGGCTTTTTTGTTTCAATCTTAAAGACGGCATTATAGTATATCAATTTTGAAAGTATGCTTGGCTTTAGTTTTTTAAAGAAGTGTATTTCATCTTTCTCTTCAATAAAACCTTTTTCCAGAACATAAAGCTTGATGTCCTTAAGATAACTAAGTATGAGGTTAACAGCCATTTCTGATAGCTGAATAGGCTCATCAAATTCGATCTTAAGTTCTTCTAGTCTACTATCAAGTTCTCGAAGTTTATCTTTGTAAAATTTATGCATTAGAAAAATATGTGGAAGTTTCCACGACGAGCTTCAGATCATGTCAGCTCAGAGACGTTGAAAATTACTGATTAATATTAAATATATTGAGTGTAAAATAAAAGGTACTTCCTGCACCGTACTCACTTTCGACCCATATTTTACCTCCCTGAGCCTCAATAAACTCTTTGCTTATACTCAGTCCTAAGCCGGTTCCTTCTTTTTTAGTACCGGGAATACGGAAGTATCGTTCAAAGATCTTACTCAGGAACTGAGGCTGTATACCTTGACCGGTGTCTGTTACAGAAAATTGAATTATATCTTCTATCTTTTCTGTTTTTACATGGATCGTGGAATTTTCGTATGAATATCGAACTGCGTTAGAGATTAAGTTGGTCAACACCCACGCCGTTTTTTCGCTATCCGCTGCAACAAGATCGTCGTCCTCTATACTGATTTCAATGTTTATGTTTTTATGTTCAGCAGCTGATTTATTAGCATTTACAGCATAATCAACCATAGGTCTCATTTCAGAAGCAATCAGATTTATCTGAATAGCCCCACTTTCTACCTGTGTGATATTTAACAATTCTCCGGTGATTCGTAAAAGTCTCTCAACATCGTCTTTTATACCACTAATTAGTCCTTTTTGTTCTTCATTTAAATAACCTGTCTTTTCATTCTGCAAAATTTGGATACCTAGCTGCATGGATGAAATAGGTGTTTTAAATTCATGGGAAACAGTTCCCATAAAATTGGTTTTTGCCAAATCCAGCTCTTTAAATGGTGTAATATTTCTCAATAGAATAACCTGACCGATAAATTCACTATCTGCTTCTCCAGTTGGAACGATGTTGATGTCCACAACCTCTTTTTCAAAGTAGCTTTCCTTACTATCGGCGTAAATTTTTAATTGTTCGGATTTTGTATTTTCAGGTTTCGGAAGAAAAATATCCTTGATAATATTTCTAATTAAATCATTGGTAACGGCTATATCCTGTATTTGTTTACCAATAAATTCTTCTTTTTTTAAACCACAAATACTCAAAGCTTCTTCATTAGCGAAAAGAACTTTTTTATTTTCATCGATACCAATAACCGGATCATGCAGGTTATCAATCAGAGTTTCAATGCGTTTTTTACCTTTTAGGATTTTATCCAATTTACTCTCGGAATATTCTTCCAGTTTCTCAGCCATTGTGTTGAATGATTTTGCCAAATCACCAAATTCATTATGTCCTTCAAAATGCACCCTCTTCCTATAATTCTGTCCTGCTATTTCTTTTATACTATCGGTTAATTCCGTAATAGGATTGGCTATACTAGAAGGTAAATTGACCAGTAAAATAAATGCAATCAGGAAGCATAGTGAGCCTGTAACTGAAATAATAACAATTGCGTTTTGAGCAGTATCATCGGCAATGTCACTTTTCCGGTTAATGGCTTCCATATTCAAGCGCATCAGTTCCGTAATATCTTTCCGAATGTTGGATATTAATGAGGAGTCCTCAGGCTGTATCATTAGCTGTTTAAAATGTTTAATGATGAGGTTAGTAGCCTCTACTTCTCCTATCTCGGTTACATTCTTCTGTTGCAGATCCAGATTCTTTTGAAAGGTGTCCAAAGCAGATTTGTCTATTGCTAAATCTTCCAAAGACAATAGCATATTTCTGGAATATTGCAAGGTATTGTAATTGGCAACAAGGATATTATTCGTATCTTTTTTGAGTTGGTTTACATACCAGCCACTAACAACAGCTAATGCCAATATGAGTAAGAACAGAGCACCAACTCCAACCGTTAATTTTGCTTTTATTTTCATTTTACGAAAGTATTACGAGATCTATATTTTCTTGTGACAGCTTGTTCAGCAAGGCATTGAAGGTATCAGTCGCTAAAATTATTTTAGCTAAGTTTAAATGTGGTTTGCCAATGCATACCGTCGTTATTTTACGGTCTTCACATTCTTTGATAATTGCTTTAGTGGTGTTTTTAGCTTTTACCTTAATTATTTCAGCTCCTAATTCAGTAGCTAATTTAAAATTATTAATCAAATGCCGTTGTTTATCCAGAGCAATTTTATCCGGGCTTTCTTTAGGTATTTGCACATACATAACATACCATTTGCTGTTATAATAATTTGCTAAACGTGCGGTCTTTCGTATAACGTTTTTTGCTGTTTTTTCATTAGAGCTGATGCAAGCTAAAAAGCGTTCTTTCTTAATATTCCTTGTCAGTACGACTTCTGTCTCTACCTTTCGCTGAACTTGTGAAGCCACTTCTTTTAACGCTAATTCGCGAAGCTGTAGGATGTGCTCACTCTTAAAAAAATTACCCAGGGCCGCTGCTATTTTAGAACTTTCATAAATTTTACCTTCCTTCAGACGATCGATCAGATCCTCTGCCGTGAGGTCAATATTGACTACCTCATCCGCTTGGGCTACAACACTGTCCGGCACACGTTCCTGAACATCTATCCCAGTAATCTCCCGTACTTCTTCATTCAGGCTTTCAATATGCTGGATATTGACCGCACTGATCACATTAATGCCTGCGTCCAGAATATCGAGTACATCCTGCCAGCGTTTTTCATTGTTGCTTCCTTCTATGTTGGTATGAGCGAGTTCATCTACAATGACCACCTCTGGTCGCAGATTGATAATTGCCTGCAAGTCCAGTTCTTCTAATTCTTTACCCTTGTAAAAAAGCTTACGTCTTGGTATTAATGGAAGCCCATCCAGCAGAGCATGTGTTTCTGGTCTTTTGTGTGTTTCAACATAACCGATTTTTACATCAATGCCATTGCGTAAAAGTGTATGAGCCTCTTGCAGCATACGGTACGTTTTACCTACACCCGCACTCATCCCGATGTAGAGCTTAAATTTTCCTCTTCGGGATTTTTGGATCAGATCCAAAAAATGTTCGGCATTTTTTCTTTCGTCCATACACAAACCGTTTGATTATATAAATTTACAAATTCCCCTTAGACAAATTGTTAAGGGGAACTTGAGTTAAGTACAAAAATTAAAAACGTATCGCAAGCGATGTAACCGCCATCACATTATCTTCCTTCATTTGTTCATCTCTATTCAGGAATACAGCATCCTTACTGTTCAGGCTTTTCACTTCGGTACGCCAAACCAGATTAGGCAAGATTTGGTAATCTACATTGATCGAAGCTCCAAAAGTCTGAAATCCATTTTCTGTACCGGAACCGATGATAACTCCATTCTTATCTTGATAATATTCTCCTCTGGCAGCAATACTTACTTTTTCAGTGGGACTGTATTTTGCAATCAGTACGGGTGTGTACCATGTATCATAGTCATCACTTGACTTTTCTTTCTGTTGTGCACCAATATCAAATCCGGCAATAAGGGCAAATTGATTACTGATCTGAAACTGTCCGTACAGATTGTGGAAATAACGCATTCTACGCTCATCATCCGGAAAATCGTTGCCTATAAAGGAACTACTGTTCAAGGTAACCTTATCTGATGGTTTAAAAGTTAACTGATGTCCGAAGGCGGGCGTTGTATTGCCTTCCACACGTTGAATGCGTTGCCAGCTGTTTAATATCAGTACCGCCATATTCCATTTGCCGTTGTCGGTTGCATAGGACAGCTTAGCCCCTGTTTCGAAATAAGGTGAATTATCGGCCATCATACTTCTCGTCAATGTAAAGCAATCTGCTCCGATAGCACTTTCAAAACCAATATGCGACGGTAGAATACCAGCATCTATCCAAAGATTTTTGGTTTTCGATAACTTCACACCCACGTTAGCTTCGTAGATGTTTTTAAGCACACCTTCTTCAGCGGCATAGTTGGCATTCATATAGGAGCCCACTCCAAGAGCCAGATTAGCCCGCATACGGTCTGTTTCATAAGCGGCTTTTATGAAACCTAAGTTTAAGCTCACTTCATTGTTACGGTTATGGCTGTACACAAATCCGGGTCTGGTGTTCGACTTTGCATTATTGAAGTCCTGTTGGTAATAAACTTCTGCATATCCGCTGATGGTCAACGGTTTTTTTTCTGTTTCCTGAGCACATACACTTCCTGTTGCTCCCAGCAGGATCGCTGAGAACATAATTATTTTTTTCATCGTATTAATTTGATTTTTTAAGGTGATGAAGCTATCAGATTTATTCCCCTTGTGTGGTTGAATAAATCATGATGGTTTCATTTTTGAATTATTAAAATTTAAACTGTTTTATTGAAATTCTCCCGAACTATATATTTCGAATGGCTACACATACATTTGAATTAAATGGTTGGGAAATATTGGGTTGCTTATTTGAGTTCGTCCAATGCAATATTTAGTTTCAGTACATTGATCTTTTCTGGACCAAATAGGCCCCATAAAGGTTTTTCTGTTTGCTGATCAATTAATTGATTTAATTTCAGTTCATCAATACCTCTTATTTTAGCTATCCGCTTTACTTGTACTTTGGCGGCTTGAACGGAAAAGTTAGGATCCAATCCGCTTCCGCTGGCTGTCACCAGATCAACAGGTATTTCAGATTTATCAACCTCCGGGTTGTGTACTAAAAAAGTATCAATTCGTGCCTGAACGTCTGCTAAATATTCCTCATTGGAAGGGCCTTTGTTACTGCCTCCTGAGCCGGCAGCATTGTAATCCACAGCGGATGGTCTTGACCAGAAATAATTGTCGTCTGTAAAAGATTGACCAATATTCACATAATGCTTGTTTCCGTTGTGTTCAATAATTTCTCCTTTTCCAGCATTGGGAGCAAACTGTGCGATACCCCAGACTGCAAGTGGGTAGATGACTGTAAAAAACAGGATCATAACAGCAGTCAATTTTATAGCGGGCAAAATATGTTTTTTCATTACTATTATTTTTATAAAGGATTAAAAGAAAACTGATATAAGCATATCTATCAGCTTGATTCCAGCAAAAGGTATCAGTACACCACCTAAACCATAAATGAACAGGTTTCTTCTAAGTAATGCACTTGCTCCAATAGGTTTGTACGCTACACCTTTCAATGCCAATGGGATCAACATCGGAATGATGATTGCATTGAAAATTACAGCTGATAGGATAGCACTTTCCGGACTGTGTAAATTCATAATATTAAGTCCTTGTAATGCTGGAATCGCAGTAATAAACAATGCAGGGATAATGGCAAAATATTTAGCCACATCATTGGCAATGCTGAAAGTAGTCAATGTACCACGGGTCATCAGCAATTGTTTTCCGATTTCCACCACTTCAATCAGTTTGGTAGGGTCGTTATCCAGATCCACCATATTCCCCGCTTCCTTCGCTGCCTGTGTACCAGAATTCATCGCAACGCCTACATCGGCCTGAGCCAATGCCGGAGCATCGTTGGTTCCGTCACCCATCATGGCTACCAATCGACCTTCTGATTGTTCTTTTTTGATGTAATTCATCTTGTCCTCGGGCTTTGCTTCAGCAATGAAGTCATCGACACCCGCTTTCTCTGCTATAAATTTTGCAGTTAAAGGATTGTCACCGGTTACCATCACGGTTTTAATACCCATTTTACGCAGACGTTCAAAACGTTCCTGAATACCGGGTTTGATGATGTCCTGTAATTCGATCACTCCTAAAGCGACTTCATTCTCTGACACGACGAGCGGTGTACCACCATTAGAAGAGATAGCTTTAACTTTTTCCTCAACTTCTTTTGGAAACGTATTGCCTGCTCGTGTAACCATGTTTTTAATGGCATCCGTGGCACCTTTTCGGATACGTGTGTCTTCATAGTCTATACCTGAACTTCTTGTCTCCGCCGTAAACTTAATAAACTGAGGGTTTCTTGCTTCATAGCTTAATGGATTAACCCCGGCAAGTTCGATAATCGATTTTCCTTCCGGTGTCTCATCAGCCATGGAGCTCAATACCGCAGCTTTTATTAATCTTTTCTCATCAATGCCATGGGCAGCATGAAAATGGGTTGCTTTGCGGTTACCAATGGTAATTGTTCCTGTTTTATCCAATAGCAAAACATCAATGTCACCAGCGGTTTCAACCGCTTTACCACTTTTGGTAATTACATTGGCTCTCAAGGCTCTGTCCATCCCGGCAATCCCGATGGCGGACAGTAAACCGCCGATGGTAGTTGGGATCAGACAGACAAACAGGGAAATAAACGATGCAATGGTAATTCCCACATTGGCGTAATCAGCAAATGGTTTGAGTGTCACACAGACAATGATAAATACCAATGTAAACCCTGCCAACAAAATCGTTAAAGCGATTTCGTTAGGTGTTTTTTGTCGGGCAGCACCTTCTACCAACGCAATCATTTTGTCCAGGAAGCTTTCACCGGGTTGCGTTGTCACCTGCACCACGATTTTATCCGACAAAACTTTGGTACCACCCGTTACAGAACTTTTATCACCGCCGGCTTCACGGATTACAGGAGCAGACTCTCCGGTAATGGCACTTTCATCAATGGTAGCCAAACCTTCAATAATTTCTCCATCGGTTGGGATAATATCGCCTGCTTCACAGATGAAAATATCGCCTTTTTGCAATTGCGCAGACGAGATGGTTTTTCCGTTTTTCAATCTTGCAGGAGTTTCCTCTCTCGTCTTACGCAGACTATCAGCCTGTGCCTTACCTCTTGCTTCGGCAATAGCTTCCGCAAAGTTGGCAAACAACAGCGTTAGTAACAGGATGATAAAAACCGTAAAATTATAGCCAAAACTTCCTTGTCCCTGAGCTCCTGCCAATGTCCAGAGGCTCACGGCTAACATGACCAAGGTACCGATCCATACAGTAAACATGACCGGATTACGGAACATGGTTTTCGGATTGAGTTTCACAAAAGATTGCTTCAAGGCTTCCTGAACCATATCTTTTTGAAACAATGATGTATTATTGTTCATTTCTAAATTCTTTAATCAGTTTAATAAAGTGAGAAGTATTCTGCAATTGGGCCTAATGCCAAAACCGGGAAGAATGCCAAAGCAGCTACAATAGCGATTACGGCGAACACCATCAGTCCGAAAGTGGCTGTATCGGTCTTCAATGTTCCGTCTCCTTCCGGTACAAATTTCTTTTGTGCCAATAAGCCTGCAATTGCAACGGGACCTATGATCGGTAAGAATCTGGAAAGGATCAGTACAAATCCGGTACTGATATTCCACCAAGGTGTGTTATCACCCAGCCCTTCAAACCCGCTACCGTTATTGGCAGATGATGAGGTATATTCATAAAGCATTTCGCTAAGTCCATGAAATCCCGGGTTATTGAGAGAGTCAGCCGTATACTGTGGTAAAGCTGCTGCCAATGCTGTTCCGACAAGTATCAGGAACGGATGTAACAGGGCGATAATCATGGCGATTTTCATTTCTCTCGCTTCTACTTTTTTACCCAGGAACTCGGGCGTTCTTCCCACCATCAATCCACTGATAAATACAGCCAGTATGATGAAAATAAAGAAGTTCAATAAACCGACTCCGACCCCACCGTAGAATGCATTGATCATCATGGCCAGTAATTCATTCATCCCGGATAATGCCATCGAACTATCATGCATGGAGTTCACTGACCCCGTAGAGATCACGGTGGTTACGATACTCCAAAATCCTGATGCAGGTGCTCCTAATCGGATTTCTTTCCCTTCCATAGCTCCCAATGAATTATCGATACCCATCGCTGCAATAGCAGGGTTTCCGTTCATCTCCATATTGATATTTGGAATAGTCAGCATTAGAAAACCTACCGTCATTACGCCGAATATCATCCACGAGAGTTTTCTTCTTCTGATAAAATAGCCAAAGGCAAAAATCATAGCCAAAGGCACAATCAGCTGGGCAACCATTTCTACCATATTGGATAGATAGGATGGGTTTTCAAACGGGTGGGCAGAGTTTACACCAAAGAATCCACCACCGTTAGTTCCTACGTGTTTAATGGGGACAAAAGCAGCTGCTGGCCCTCTTGACACCTCTACAGAATCTCCCTGTAAAGTAGTGATGGTATCTTTTCCCTCAAAAGTCATCGGCGTGCCTTCAAACGCCAGTATGATGGCTACTACAAATGATATGGGTAATAAAATACGGGTACAGGATTTTACAAAATTGCTGTAGAAGTTTCCCAGGGTATCGGCCGTTTTATCTCTGAATGCCCTGAACAATACTACTGCGGCTGCCATGCCGGTTCCTGCACTTACAAACTGTAAAAACATCAGCCAGTACTGCCCCAGATAGCTTAATCCTGATTCCCCTGAATAGTGCTGCAGATTACAGTTTACCACAAATGATATGACGGTATTAAATGCAAGGTCTGCCGACATACTCGGGTTTTTATCCGGGTTCAAAGGAAGATTTCCCTGATTCATCAAAACAACCATTCCTAACAGGAACCAGACCATATTGATCGAGATCATCACGACCATCTGCTGTTTCCAGTTCATCTCTGTATGTGGATTGATACCACTGATTTTGTAAAAGATCCGTTCTATTGGATTAAAAATGGGATCGAGCAGCGTTTTTTCGCCGCCATATACTTTTGCGATGTATTTACCCAGCGGTATTGCCAGCAATATCGACAAGGTAAACATTACGATTATTCCTAAAATTTCTGTGTTCATTTTTATTAATTAAATATGGTTTTAAACATCCACCCAAACAGTTTGACGAATGCCAATACGATCAGGAATATCAAGGCAATTCGAGCTACATCTTTCATTTCATTGATTATCTTTTTCATAGCAATATTTGAATTTTTAGAAACGCCAAATAGATAATAGAAATGAAGAACAGCACCCAGAATATAATGGATATCCATACCTTGATCTTCATCTTTGTATTTTTCTTCATCTGCTGAAACGGTTTAAAATTTTTCCGGTTTAAGCAATACGTAGCAGATATAAGCAAATACACCTATTGCTACTATAAATAATGCGGTCATAGACTTGTTTTTTGTATTAAATAATTTGTATGCTGAAACTGATAAACATGTTTCAGGTTATTAGGGATAAGTTGATACACGTATATCCATTGTTCTGCTGTACAACGCCTTTTCATTCCTTCAAAAGAGCGGACAAAAAGATTCTCAATAATATACCTTACGTATTCATTTCCTCTTTTATGGAGCCAACCGATAAACTTAATTCTCACCCCAATTTTCTCTATCTGTCCCTTGGAGAGTAGAAGATTGATATGGTTAACGATTGCCTGAAATATGCCTGCAAAGTTTCTTTTCGAGGATAATTCGGTGATTTCTTCTTGAATTTCCCCATAATGCTGAGCCAGATAAACGCTGGCTGCATTTTCGTTTATTTCATTCATTGTTCTGATTGTTTTTTATTTGCTGAAAAACATCCCATAGAAAATGCAGAAGACAATAAATGCTAAAAGTATTTTTGCCAATATATCTGTAACTATTTCTCTGTTTGATTTTCGTTCTTTTTTCATCTGCTGATTAATTGAAAGAATAAGAAGAAAAAGACAAAGCCAATTAAAAGACCTGCAAACCCACCAAGCTTTACAGAGGCTGCAAACAGGAGAAATAATAATATTGCTAATGCTGCCTTTTTTATTTTAGAAGACCACTGTTCTTTCTCTTTTGAAACTTTCATGTTTACTTAGTTTTCCAAAATGGTTTTGATATATCCTTTTCGCAATTCGATCGGAAATAAATCCAGGTGTTTTTTTAGACTACCTGGGCTCTCATCAAACGACAATGCTGTCAGGAACTCATTTTCAATAGCATTTCGTGTGTATTGATTTCCTCCCTGATACAAAAGATTAATCACTTTCGCTATCTCCTGAACACGCTCTATTTCGTCCTCCAATCCCGAATAAATTTTCTGGGAACAAACTTCTGCCAGTTTGTGAAGCAATAGGTAGTCTGCAATAGCGTCATCCAGGTTATCCAAATCAGGAATTAGTCTTGCAGCTTCAGGAGCCCACTGTTGTATCGTATTTATTATTTTTGTTTTCATCTTATTTTAGATTTTCTCAAAGAAGTCGATTGACTTTATGAACAGACCGAAGCAGGCTAACCCTGCGAGTACTAAAACTGTTGTTATCATGTTATAAATTTTAAGATTATACCTCACTAATGTGCTTCATAATTGCTCCGAATATCAACATCACGATCAATGCAAAAAGCAATAAATGATATGATTTGAGCCATTTTGGAAACGACGGCGGTTCTTTTTGCTGTTTCCATTTGACATTTCTTTTTCTCATTTTTAATTTCGTTTGTATACACTATGCCAATATCTATTCCAGTGAAGATTAATTTTAATTAATATGCTGTAAATAAGACTGTTATTTAGTTTGTCTTGATTCTTTGTCTCGAAAAACCTTCTCATAATGATAGGGTCATTCTCATAATGATACTGCCGTGCCAATTTATTGTAAAAGCTGTACTGCCTAGTCGGAGCTATATTGCCTTGATTAGTAAGGAGAATCGTTTTGAATTTTATATTTTTGTACTTTGTATAATCGAAAAATGACTGGTTTCCAAGTCATTTTCAGCATAAACTAGAGGGATAATTATAAAAGATGAATAAAGTAAAAAGGACGCCTATTGAAAAAATTGTATCGCCTATACAGAGCTTCATTAAGAATGAAAAAGCAGGTGGAATTGTATTGGGTATTAGTGTAGTTATTGCTTTGATATTAGCAAACTCACCATTAGCAGAAGAGTATCACCATATTCTCGAACACAGGTTTGGTTTTCAATTAGACGGAAATACTTATTTTGAGTATAACCTGCATCACTGGATCAATGATGGTCTGATGGCTATTTTTTTCTTTGTGGTCGGTTTGGAACTAAAAAGAGAGATTGTCGGAGGCGAGTTGTCCAATCCACGTAAAGCGCTATTACCCATTGCTGCGGCATTTGGTGGTATGGCCGTACCAGCGGCTATATATCTGTTCCTGAATCCAACAGGGGAAGTGCACAGCGGTTGGGGTATTCCGATGGCAACAGATATAGCATTTGCCCTAGGTGTGCTTTATTTATTAGGGAACAAAATTCCGCTAACGCTCAAAGTATTTTTAACGGCTTTGGCTATTGTCGACGATTTAGGAGCCGTGCTGGTCATCGCTTTTTTCTATACATCGGACATATCCATGTTTCATTTGATCATCGGTGCTTTGGTACTATTGACGATGTATATTGGTAATAAAATGGGCGTGCGAAGCATTTTGTTCTACGCTATTTTAGGGATAGGTGGTGTCTGGACTACATTTTTGTTGTCAGGTGTGCATGCGACAATTGCCGCAGTACTTGCCGCGTTTACTATTCCGGCAGATGTGAAGATCAATGAAAAAATATTCAGCAATAATATTCAACGGTTGCTGGATAAGTTTAAAGGAATAGATCCGGACAACAGTAAACCTACGCTGACGAATGAACAGCTGCATATTCTCGAAGAAATTCAAAATAGTACGGTTGCAGCTACTCCACCATTACAAAGATTGGAACATGCGATGCACCCCATGGTAACTTTTATAATCATTCCGATCTTTGCATTGGCAAATGCAGGCGTTTCATTGGCGATAGATATGGAGCATTTGTTCAGTACCAATGTGGCATTGGGCGTCGCCTTAGGCTTGTTGGTCGGTAAAGTAGTAGGGGTTGTCGGTTTTACATGGCTTCTGGTTAAGCTTAAAGTTGCTCCTTTCCCGGAAGGGATGAATATACGAAACCTATTTGGTGTAGGTTTGCTTGCTTCTATTGGATTTACCATGTCATTATTTGTGACTTCATTAGCTTTTTCGCATGAGGAATATATGACACAGGCTAAAATCGGAATTTTTGCAGCATCCATTATCGGCGGTGTATTGGGATATTACGTACTCAGTAAACAGGGTAAAAAGCAATCTTAATGTAGAATAGCAGATGAGTAATAAAATATGGGACTTTATCAACCTGCACAATGGTGAAGAAGATAAACAAAAGGTTTTAGAAAACGTAACGGCTAACATATCCTTCCGGGGTTCAAACCTCTGGATATTGGCTTGTGCTATCATTATTGCTTCTGTTGGATTGAATGTCAATTCCACTGCGGTGATTATTGGTGCGATGCTGATATCACCATTGATGGGGCCTATATTGGGGGCAGGATTTGCGTTAGGAACCTATAACTTCCTCCTTTTAAGGAAATCTATTAAAAACCTATTAATAGCCACCGTTGTAAGTCTACTTGTCTCGGCATTTTATTTCTATATCAGTCCGTTCAAAGATGTACAGTCTGAATTGTTGGCTCGTACTTCACCTAACATCTATGACGTATTGATTGCTTTCTTTGGTGGTTTAGTAGGTGTTATTGCGATCACCCGGGTAGAGAAAGGAAATCCAATTCCGGGAGTTGCCATTGCGACAGCATTGATGCCTCCGTTATGTACAGCAGGATATGGTTTGGCAACCTTTAATTTTAGTTATTTCTTTGGTGCCTTTTATCTGTACACGATCAACTGTTTCTTTATCTGTATTGCCACTTTTTTAGTAATCAAGTATTTAAAATATCCTGCATCCGCAACGATCGAGCCTAAAAATGAAAAGCGTATCCGATATGGTATTACGACTTTAATGATGGTCATGATTATCCCTAGCTTTTATCTGGCTTATAATCTTTTTGAAGAGAAAAAATTCACAAAAACAGTAGAAGAGTTTATCAGTTCAGAATTTAGCAGCAGAGGTTATACCGTGATTTATAAAAAACTGAATTATAACTCCAAACCTAAAAAAGTGGATCTGGCTTTTCTTGATAAAAAGCTAAGCAAAGAAGAAATGGAGATGTATAACCGACTATTGGATGAAAGAGGTATTCATAATACAATATTGAGTTTCAGACAGGATGATGCAGACCTGAAATCTGAAATTCTCAGTGAATTGAATAAGCAGGATGCTTCTTTATCTGAAAAAGATGTTACCATCAATAATTTGAGGCAGGAATTGAATAGATATAAAGTAAGCGAACCTGGTTTAGTGAAAGAGATCAATGTCCTTTTTCCGGAACTTGAAGATGTGTCCCTCGGCAAAATAGAAAAATATACCGGGACCGACAGTGCAAGGATTGAATGGGTGGTTTTATACCATCTTGAAAAGGGAGCAAAAGAAACTGATAAAACCAAAATAAAGAAATGGCTAAATGAGCGACTTAAGGTCGATAACACACTGCTTTTGCAAGATACACAGTCAGAATAGCCGGAGAGAAAGAAAGAATGAGAGAGTTTTTATATGCCCGATGGGTACAGCGGCTTATTGTTATATTACATTTGGTAGCACTTACAGCACTTATTGGTGATTATGGATTTGTACTCCAACCAACCTTGCAATTGGGCATTATTTCATTGTATTTGTTTGTATTGATCGTAGGTATTTTTTATACTGTACTGAAATACTATTATCATCGGAAAGAATTCATATTAAAAGACCGTTGCAAAAGTGTTTGGTTTTTATTTTATTGATATTCAAGTTTTTAATTTGTTTCTTGTTGATTTTCGTTATATTTAAGGTATGGAAAAGACAGAAAAAGTTAGCTTTGTTGATTACATGGTTCAAAGACGGAAAATCAAGCAGGAATTCTTCGATCAGATCAATACATTGGTAAATTGGCGTCCGATTTCAAATATTATCAACAAGCATTACCACAAAGGGGAAAGCAAAATGGGACGCCCTAGTTATTCTGGTCTTGTCCTCTTCAAAATGACACTTCTACAGACCTGGTATGGTCTGAGTGACTACGAAGTAGAAGACCGTATAAACGACAGTATCTCCTTTAGTCGCTTTGTTGGCATCAGTTTGGACGATTCGGTTCCCGATCACAGTGTTATTAGCCGTTTTCGCAGCTCGCTGACAGAAAAGGGTGTTTATGAGAATCTATTCAAGGAGCTGAACAAGCAGTTGAATAAACATAAAATATTGGTAAAACGTGGAGCTATCGTTGATGCCAGTATTGTTGATTCTCCGCTAAAACCAAAAGGCAAAGTTATTTACGAGATCGAAAGTGACCGTAGTGAACATCCTCGCGAAGATTCTGAGCTGGATAAAGAGAATAGTGAACAGTTATTGATCCAACAAGAGAGCCCGGGTGTTGACCATGAAGCTCGTTGGATAAAGAAGGCTGGGAAAACACGTTATGGCTATAAAAAGCATTATGTCACCGATACAGAAGGCCTGGTTCTGGGCGTGGTAACCACTCCAGCAAATGTAAATGAAATTGCCAATCTTCAACAGGTAATATCTTCGGCTGACCTTCCAAAGGGCATCCATATCTATGCTGACAAGGGATATCGTTCCTCTAAAAATGAGGAATTGATCAAATCAGGAAAGCTAAAAAGCAGGATCTTGCATAAGGCAAAGAAAGGAACAGCGTTAACCGAAAGAGAGAAGTTAAGAAACAAACTGATCGGCAAGATCAGGTTCAAAGTTGAACGGACCTTCGGGAGCATCCGGCGATGGTTCAACTCAAGCTGTGCAAGGTATAAGGGGATCGCCAAAATGCATACACAAAATCTAATGGAAGCCATGGCGTACAATCTTTACAGATCACCTGGGATACTTGTGTCCAATGCAATAAAAAACACAAATTAAGCAGTTGAAAAGGCCTCAAAAAGAGGATTTTTCAAGAAAACGCAACTAGATTTCCGAATCCAAATCGGAAAAAACTGCAAAAAAAAGCAAAAATAACCGATCAGAAAATATCAACATTATTTTGCAACGGTCTTATTAAGTGTTTTTGTTTTTGACACATTGAGTGTGTTGTTTGTACTTTATTGCTTATACAAGCAATTATCAACAGATGGATTATCAGACATAAGCCCTTGGATAAGGTGGGCTGTTATTTTGAAGTTGGTAAGGGAATTTACCCGCCCAAGAGTAAGTTATAAGCGTTCATTACTGAATCCGGCCCAATTGTTTATCATCAGTTTTATAGGTCTGATCGTAATCGGTGCTTTACTTTTAATGCTTCCTAAAGCAACTTATGAAGGGATAAGCTTTGTAGATGCCTTGTTTACTTCCACCAGTGCCGTCTGTGTTACCGGGCTTATCGTGGTAGATACGAGCAGTTATTTCACCTCTTTTGGACAAACATTAATCATGTTGCTGATACAGGCTGGTGGTTTAGGTATCCTCACATTTGCCAGCTATTTTAGTTACTTTTTCAAGGGTGGATCCACCTATGAAAATCAACTTGCATTAAGTGATATGACCAATTCTGAGAAAATTGGCGAGGTTTTTACGACGGTAAAAAGGATTTTGACCATTACATTTTTGATAGAATTTATCGGAGCAATACTCATTTTCTTGAATCTGGATAAAACTTTAATTCCATTATTTTCTGAGAGAGTATATTTCTCCGTTTTTCATTCTATTTCGGCTTTTTGCAATGCCGGTTTTTCAACATTGCCAAATGGCATGATGGAAGCTAGTTATGTATATAATTATCCGCTACAATTTATTATTGTCATCATATTTGTATTCGGAGGTTTAGGATTTCCGATTGTTATCAATTCCGTACGGTACATCAAACATCTGATAGCAAGATATATTCTTTGGTTTGTAGAAAGGAAAAACAATTACCGTCCTTGGATTTTGACCCTGAGCAATAAAATAAATTTATTGACCACTTCCATCTTGATTATTGTAGGAACGCTCATTATCTACATCAAGGAGTATTACAACGTTTTGGGTAATCATGAAGGGGTTGGGAAAGTTGTCACAGCACTGTTTACAGCCACTACACCCAGAACGGCAGGTTTTAATTCCATTGATTTTAGTCAGATGCACTTTTCGTCTATCATCATCATCATTTTCTTAATGTGGGTAGGTGCATCTCCTGCCTCAACAGGTGGTGGTATTAAAACAAGTACGTTTGCGATTGCCACCTTAAACTATTTGAGTCTTGCAAAAGGCAAGCGTAAAATCGAAATTTTCCGACGGGAGGTGGCAGACATTTCCGTACGAAGGGCTTTTGCTGTGATGAGTCTGTCTTTATTGGTCATTGGTTGTAGTGTTTTTATGATCTCTCATTATGACAATCATATTCCTCTATTAGATATCGCATTTGAGAGCTTTTCCGCTTACAGCACCGTTGGTCTTAGTTTGGGGATAACAGGAGATTTGAGTAGCGAGAGTAAAATGGTGTTGGTGGCTACGATGTTTATTGGCAGGGTAAGTATGCTGACTATCCTTATTGCCTTTTTTAAGAAGGTGAAGCAAGGTAATTATCATTATCCATCGGATGAAATATTAATCAACTAAAAAGAAGATTTAAAATGAAATTTATAATTATAGGTTTGGGCAACTTTGGAGGCTCATTAGCCGAAAAACTAACCCAACAGGGAAATGAAGTAATCGGGGTAGATTCACGTGATGAAAAAGTAGTGGCATTAAAGGATAAGTTGTCTCATACCATCTGCATGAATGCAACCGATCAGTCTGCTATAGCACACCTTCCACTAAAGAACACCGATGTAGTGATGGTTTGTATTGGAGAAGACGAAGGTGCTAACATTATGGTAACGGCACACTTCAAAAATTTAGGTGTAAAAAGACTAATCAGTCGTTCCATTAATCCTTTGCATGAAAATGTACTACAAGCTCTCGGTGTGAATGAAATTGTACGACCGGAAGAAGAAACTGCTGAACGTTGGGCTAAAAAGTTATGTCTAAAAGGTGTAGTAGATTCTTTCGAGTTAAACAAGAATTTCAGTATCGTAGAGATTATTGTGCCTGAAAAATATGTCGGCAAAACCATAGAGGAAGTTAAATTCAGAGAACTTCACAATGTGTTGATTCTAACCATTATTCGAGATACACCGGAAAAAAGTTTTTTGGGCAGAAGCAAAATAGTAGCCAATGTACAGGGAATTCCAGAACCAACTACTATGCTTCAGCGGGATGACATCATAGTAATTTATGGAGCTAATGAAGATTTACAGAAATTTGCTAAAGGGAAATTTGAATAGATCATTTTTTGCATAAACCAAAATGGATAAAATCAATAGGTACCAAACGATAGTTATTTTAATCGCTGTAATTGTAGGTCTACTTCTTGGGCAATCTTTTACGATTTCAGATTTTTCGTCATCCTTGATTATTCCGCTGTTGATGGTAATGCTCTTTGGGTTATTTCTGACCATTGATCTTACAGAACTAAAGCACGCTTTTCTGAATGTTAAATTTTCAGTAACCAGTATTCTTATCAATTTCGTCTGGACACCTGTATTCGCTTATTTACTGGGAAGTATATTTTTACATAGTGATTTAGCTCTATGGATTGGTTTCGTCATGCTTATGGTCACACCTTGTACCGATTGGTATTTAGTTTTTACAAATGTAGCTAAAGGAAATGTTTCTTTGTCAACAGCCATTCTTCCAGCGAATTTAATATTACAGGTTTTACTTCTACCAGTATATCTCTTGTTCTTTTTTGGAAAATCAGGAAATGTAGCCTTAGGGTCACTTGCGGAGAGCATCTTGATTGTTTTGGTGTTACCGTTCATTCTGGCACTTATAGCCAAAACAATAGTGAAAGGCAAAAATGTAAGCAAAAGCAGCTTTTTAAATTTTTTTGAGACTTCTCAAGTCTTTTTTTTGGCTTTAGCTGTAGTTGCTATGTTTGCGTCTGAAGGAAAAGATTTAATCAGCCATCCAAGTATTATTTACAAAATGCTTATCCCGGTTTTACTTTTTTTTGGGGTAGCATTCCTTGTCGCATTTCTTGCAAGCAAATTACTCCGGTTCAATTATGCAGACAAGGTAAGCTTAACGTTTACTACTATGGCAAGAAATTCTCCAATTTCATTAGCCATAGCTGTTTCGGCATTTTCCGCAGAACCAATGATTGCTTTGGCTTTAGTGATTGGTCCATTAATAGAGTTACCTATTTTAGTTTTGACGTCACAAATACTTTTAAAAACACAAAAAGAATAGCTCACTACTGAATTTTGTATTGCTCCATTTTTCTGTAAAGTGTTGCTACCCCAATTTCCAGTAATCGGGCTGCTTCCGCTTTATTACCTCCCGTATGATTAAGAATTTTCTGTATGTGCAGTTTTTCAGCACTTGCCATAGAAAATGCGGACAACTGTTGCGCATTGGATTTGGCATATTGTAGGTCAGCGGGTAATGTATCCAGATCTAGCACGTCAGCATCTGCCAGAATTACACTTCTTTCAATCACGTTTTTTAATTCACGGATGTTACCTTTCCATGCATTGTTCTCCAGAGCCTCCATGTATTCATCCGTTAACCTCAAAGGTTTTCTGTTTGATTTTAGTGCGAATATACTGGCATAATATTCTGCTAATAATTTGATGTCTTTGGGACGTTCCCTTAATGAAGGCAGGTGAATGCCAAAGACAGAAAGACGGTAAAAGAGATCGCTTCTAAAATGTTCTTTCTCTATTTCCTCTTCCAGATTACGATTTGTCGCAGCAATGATACGTACATTGACCTTAATGGGCTTTGCATCCCCCACACGAAGCAATTCGCCTGATTCCAGTACCCGCAAAATCTTAGCTTGGAGATCCAGTGCCATTTCCCCGATTTCATCCAGAAAAATAGTGCCGTTATGCGCTTCCTCAAAAAGCCCTTTCTGGTCTTTTGAGGCTCCTGTAAAAGCCCCTGCTTTGTGCCCGAACAATTCGTTTTCCAACAGATCTTTACTAAATGCTGAGCAATTGATAGCTACAAAGTTGTGGTTAACCCGTTGACTTCCCTGATGGATGGCTTGTGCAAAGACTTCTTTACCAGTACCTGTTTCTCCTGTCAATAAAACAGTCGTGTCTGTGCCAGCCACTTTTCGGGCTAGCTCAATAGCTTTGATGATAGGCTTAGATGTACCGATGATTTTATCGAACGAATGTTTTTCGCCTAATTGTTTTTCTAATTTTTGAACTCTCTTGTTTAAAGCAACCTTTTCACTGGCTTTATATAGAAGCGGGATTATTTTATTGTTGTCATCACCTTTCGTAATATAGTCGAAAGCCCCGTTCTTTATTGCCTGTACACCATCAGAAATATTTCCGAAAGCGGTCAAAAGAATTACCTCTACAGCAGGATATTTTTCTTTGATAACTTTTGCGGTATCTACACCACTTCCATCCGGGAGTTTTACATCGCATATCACCACATCTATTTCTTCTACATCTAATCGTTGCAATCCCGATTTTATGCTAGATGCCTGAAAAACCTCAAAACCTTCAAAACCAATAATTTTTGAAAGTAGATTTCTCAATTTTTCCTCATCGTCTATTATTAAAACTTTTACCACTTTTTTGCTGAATTATAGGGAACAAATTTACTAAATATTATGTCCGTTTTGATAATTCTAACGCGAAGCGGATAAATAAAATCTTTCCCAGCTTGGGATAAGCTTGGGCAACAAATTCTTTTTTATTCAGAATATTTGCAACAATACTTTCAAGTCTAATGAATCTGAAAACCTACTGTGATAAAAATTATGAAGAACTCATTAAAACACATAATTTTAGAGATACATAGAAAAGAAGATAAACTTGCTTCTCAAAACAAGAAATTGATTGAAGAAGCATATGAAATGACCACGTATCTTCAAAACTTATTATCTTCCGTTAAAGACTTTGTAACCAATGATGGGTTTGAAACAGACGTTGAAGAAATTGATTTCTTCAGGAATATCAAGCCCCAAATACTCGGAAAGCTAATTTACTACAATAAAGTTTATCGAATAGAAACATCCTGTCCTGTAAATAACGGGAAGCTATACAATAACTATTTTTCAAACCAACTCGCACAATTGAAGCGTGAGTACATTGAATATATCTGCAACTCCGATTTTTATAGGTACTATCGATCAGGCAGAACCGACCGTGATACTATTTACTTCAAAAGAGGTAATATAAATTATCACGATGGCTTAAATAGTATCGTCTTTGAGATGGATCCATCTTTTTCCACTTTCTTTGACTATAAAACAGCCAGGATTATTGCCAATGAATTGATCTATACCTATCTTCTTACTAAAATTAATCCAGCCGAAGACCCCGATATGATTTTTCAAAAACCCGAAAACTCTAAAGATATCTTCTGGACAGAAAGTAAAAATTCACTTGTGGAATTAATTTATGCATTACATGCTTCTGGAGCTATCTCACATGGAAAAATTGGGATAAGAAAAATTAGTCTATTGTTTCAAATAATTTTCCGTGTTAATCTTGGCGACCTTCATCACTCATTTCATAGAATGAAAACAAGGGCAGGTTCCCGAACGGCATTTTTAGACCAACTCAAAATATCCCTCGAAGAGTATATGGATAAAGACCTTTAGCCATTTCAATACAGTAATTTAAAAGCAGTACCCAAAACGTACTGCTTTTTCTTTTGCCCATATATGCCAATTGGCAAATGTAGGCAAAACTCCCTCACAAAATATCTCCAATACATTTAAACCCTTATCAAACAAGAGTTTTCCCTGTTTGCAAAAAAATTCAAAAAACTGCCAAACCAATTGGCAAGGCTTGGCAGACAAACACTACCACCCTTAGCAATTTTGCATTGTAAACATTATAGGATCAATGCGATGAAAATAATTACAATCGAAGAAGAAGCGTGGCAACAGCTAAACAGCCGTATCAATGCCATTGCCGATTACCTGAAAAAACAGGAAGATAAAAGCTATGATGACCTGTGGCTAAATAACCACGAGGTATGCCAATACCTGCACATTAGCGAAAAGACTTTGTGGCGTATGCGTACCAAAGGCGAAATAGCCTACTCCAAAATGTACGGACAATACTTCTACACCATCGGAGCAATTAAGGATATGCTTAATGCCAATGCCGTACAGAGCAGTGATGAGTTTGTACAGGAACTTATGGCAAAAGGTAAAAGCTATATCGAAAAAGGTAGACAATTGAAAACGGATAAAAAGTAGGTGCTATGAATATTGATAGAATGGAATTTTTGGCGTGGATGGAACGCTTGATAGGTCGCCTCGATATGCTGGGTGATAATATAGATGAGTTGCAAAAGAAACGCAACAGTATAGACGGAGAGGAATTGTTGGATAATCAGGATTTGCTTCAAATGCTGAAAATCAGCAACCGTTCCCTGCAACGGTATCGCTCCATCGGCAAACTACCCTATTATACTATTAGCGGCAAACTGTATTACAAGCTATCCGATGTGCATCAGTTCATAAGAGAGAGTTTTAATCCACCATCTGCAAAACTATAACGCCTTTGAGTGACAAACACTGCCTTTAAGTGCCACTTCGGGCAACGTAGTGAACGCTTCCTTTACATTCGGCGGTAAACTTTTAAAATTTTCATATTATGAGTGAAGAAACCACAAATAAACAGGAAATGCCCGAACAATTATCGGACATATTATTGGTACTGGACAAAGAAAAAATGAAAATCCAAGCCGTAAAGAGCATAGACGAAAACGGGAAAATGGAAACCGTTGACCCCACGAAGAAAAACCAAAACCAGTTTATGCGTGTGGACAAGAGTGGCGATTTCTTTTCCAACTTCTTTTCCAATTTTTTTAGCCAACTAAAGAACCCTACCAATTTTTCATTTTTCAAAGTGCCTGCACCTATCGCCGTTGAGAAAGCACAGGAAATGCAAAAGCAGGTAGATAAGCCAACTTCGGAAGGCGAAAAAGTGATGAAAGAACACGAAGTCAAAACCGCCACACAAGAGAATAATAAACAAGAAAATAAAAATGATATGGCAACAGCACAGACAACGCCGGATGTAAGCGAATACCGCTATAAGCCGGAGCAGATTGATTGGGATACAATGACCAATCTCGGATTAAGCAAGGAATACCTTGAAAAAAGAAACCTGCTTGAACCTTTATTGAAAGGTTATAAAACCAATGAACTCGTACCGATAGGGGTTAATCTTGGAGGTACTATTCTCCGCACAGACGCCCGACTGTCATTACAGCAAGCCGAAGACGGAAAAATTGTTGTGGGAATACACGGCATCAAAAAAGAGCCTAATCTGCATTTTGAGTTTTTTGGACACAAATTTACTGATGAGGACAAGAAAAACCTGCTCGAAACGGGCAATATGGGGCGTGTGGTTGATTTGAAAAATTCCAAGACTGGCGAACTAATGCCGTCCATTATCAGTATTGACAGGCTTACCAATGATGTCATTGCACTGCGAACGGATTTTATTAAAATTCCCGATGAGATTAAGGGTGTAAAACTCAATGATGAGCAAAAGCAAACCTTAATGGAGGGCAAACCGCTCAAATTGGAGGGTATGATTTCCACAAAAGGAACGGAGTTTTCGGCAACGGTACAGTACAATGCCGATAAACGCTATACCGAATTTCTGTTTGACCGCAGTAACTACAACGGACAAAAGCAAAACAACCAACAGAATAATCAACAAAGCCAACCACAGGAAGCTCCAAAAACATTTCGTGGCAAGGAACTGACCGATGATCAATACAAGGATTTCAAAGCGGGTCAAACCATATATATGGCAGGTCTGGTTGATAAGAAAGGGCAAACGTACAACGGTTACATCACGTTCAACAAAGACACCGGAAAAACTGGCTTTGAGTTTCCAAATCAATATAAAGAAAGAATGCAGCCAACCGAATCCCATAAAACGCAAACTGCGGTCAATTCGGAGGGCAAGACCAACGAAGCGACCAAAAATATCAACGAGCCTTTGAAGTCCGGACAGCAAACACCGAAAAATAAACAACAGCAGGAACAACAGGAAAAGCCCAAAGCACCTGCAAAGTCCAAAGGCAGAAAAATGTAGTAAAATATGAAAACAATAATTGCAGAAAAACCAAGCGTAGCAAGGGAAATAGCCGGACTTGTGGGAGCATCCGATAAAAAGGACGGCTACCTGACAGGTAACGGCTATTTTGTTACGTGGGCATTCGGTCATTTGATAGGATTGGGAATGCCCGAAGATTACGGGATTTCAGGATTTGACAAGGCATCATTGCCAATATTGCCAAACCCTTTTTTATTGACCGTTCGGAAAGTCAAAAAAGACAAAGGCTATACCGCCGATACAGGAGCATTAAAGCAACTAAAGGTTATTGAGCAACTCTTTAACCGTAGTAACAGCATCATTGTAGCTACTGATGCAGGTCGGGAGGGTGAATTGATATTTCGGTACATTTATGAATACCTGAAATGCAATAAACCCTTTGAACGGCTTTGGATAAGTTCGCTGACCGAAAAAGCCATCAAACAGGGTTTTGAGAACCTCAAAGACGGGGCAGCATTTGACGGATTGTATCAGGCGGCACAAGGCAGAAGCCGTGCCGATTGGTTGGTGGGCATCAATGCTACACAATCACTCTCCATTGCCGCAGGCAACGGGGTTTACTCGCTCGGAAGAGTACAAACACCCACACTCGCTTTGATATGCAAACGTTATTTGGAAAACAAAAATTTCTCGGTGCAGCAATATTGGCAGATACAGTTATTGCATCACAAAGCAGGTATTGATTTTAAAAGCCTTTCTAAAACTAAATGGGAAGACCAAAAACTCGCTAATGATACGCTGAAATCCATTCAGCGAAGCGATACGGCAACAATTACATCGGTAGAAACCAAAAGGGTTACAGAGCAACCGCCTTTGTTGTTTGACCTTACAGGATTGCAAAAGGAAGCAAACAAAAAGCTCAACCTTTCTGCCGAAGAAACGCTGAACATTGCCCAAAGCCTTTACGAAAAGAAGTTTATCACTTACCCTCGCACCGGAAGCAAATACATTCCCGAAGATATGTGGGCAGAAATTCCCAATCTCGTAAGAGCATTGCAGGACAGGGAAACCTGCAAACAAGCTGTAACCAAAGTGAAATGGGGTCGTTTCAACAAACGTATCGTGAACGACCTGCGTGTTACCGACCATCACGGTTTGTTGATTACGGATAAAATACCATCTGCCCTGAACGCAAAGGAAAATGCGGTTTATGATATGATTGCTTTTCGACTGCTCGAAGCCATTTCACAAGCCTGTAGCAAGGAGATAACCGATGTGGCTTTACAGGCATTGCATTACGACTTTACGGCAAAAGGCTGTAAGATTATTGAACCAGGCTGGCGTTCCATTAAAGGCAATTTTTCGGATGATGATAGCGAACCTGTACAGGATTTGCCCGAACTGAAAAAAGGCGATGAAATCAAAATAAAAGAAGCCTCCGTTTTGGAAAAGCAAACCAAACCGCCTGTGCTTTATACCGAATCAGGTCTATTGTCGGCAATGGAAAATGCAGGCAGAGAAATCGAAAACGAGGACGAACGGAAAGCCCTGCAAAATATCGGTATTGGTACGCCTGCTACAAGGGCAGCGATAATCGAAACGCTGTTTACCCGCAACTATATCCAACGGGAAAAGAAATCCCTGATACCAACCGAAAAAGGATTGCAGGTATATGGATTGGTTAAGGACAGAAAAATTGCGGACGTGGCGATGACTGCCGAATGGGAACTGGCATTGCAGAAAATTGAAAACAACGAAGCCGATGCCGGAGCATTTCAAAAAGAAATGGAAACCTATGCAAAGTCCATTACTAACGAACTGCTGCAAACTTCCATTGCCCAAAACAACCTGCCTAAATTGGTTTGCCCGAAATGCAAAAGCCAGCAACTCATCATCCGTGACAAGATTGTCAAATGCATTGATGAAAGCTGTAATTGGATGCAGTTCCGCAATGTGTGTGGTGTACAAATCAGCATAGCCGATATTGAAAGCCTTGTCAATAAAAGGAAAACTTCGCTCATCAAAGGAATGAAAAGCAAAGCCGGAAAGAAATTCGATGCGTACATCGTACTAAATGCCAATGCTGAGAGTTCCTTTGAATTTGAGAAGAACAAAAACTACAAAAAGTAATGGAAAACAAGCCCACAGTTATACCCAAAGAAATCAACAATCTGATTTATACCATACGAGGTAAACAGGTAATGCTGGATAGTGACCTTGCTACATTATATCAGGTGGAAACCAAAATATTGAACAAGGCTGTAAAAAGAAATATTGAAAGGTTTCCCGATAAATTCTGTTTTCAACTGACTGAAGAAGAAAGTGATTTTTTGAGGTTCCAAATTGGAACCTCAAACGTAGGGCGAGGCGGAAGACGTTATCTGCCCTACGTTTTTACCGAACAAGGAATAGCAATGTTGTCGGCTGTACTCCGTTCTGATGTCGCTGTTAGGGTTAGTATTGAGATAATGGACGCATTTGTAGAAATGCGGAGGATGTTAATGAGTAATGCTTCATTATTTCATCGTTTGGATAAGATTGAAATCAGGCAATTAGAAACCGACCAAAAGATTGAGGAAATATTTAAGGCATTGGAAAGCGACAAGCTCCACAGCGAAAAAGGTATTTTCTATAACGGACAGGTTTTTGATGCTTATACCTTTGTTTCGGATATTATCCGAAGTGCCGAAAGCTCCATTATCCTGCTCGATAATTATGTGGACGATACGGTACTGACTTTATTGGGCAAACGCAGTACGAATGTAACTGCCACCATATATACCAAATCTATCAGCAATCAATTACGGCTGGATTTACAACGGTACAACAGCCAATATCCTTCGATTGAAGTTGAGATTTTCTCCGATGCTCACGACCGATTTTTGATTATTGACGGTACGGAGCTGTACCATATCGGAGCATCACTCAAAGACCTGGGCAAAAAATGGTTTGCCTTTTCACGAATGGATATTGAAGTCGGCAGGATGCTTCAAATCCTTAATAAATAGTAAACCCTCCAAATTCGGAGGGTTTTATTATTATACTTTAGAAGCTTCCAAAGATGCTTTTCTAAATTCTTTTAGCAATTTTTCAAGTTCTAAAGAAGTTTTACGAGCTCTTGTACCTGCTGCTTTATTTCCTTTTTCTGCCTGTAATTCTGCATCAGCTTTTAACGTTTCAAAACTTGTGCTGATTTTTTCGATTAGTTCTTTCATTATGATATTGTATATATATTTCTAAAGGGCAAAAATACACTTTTCTGTTTTAAGTAAGGTAGAAATACGACAAATCCTACCTATCAAAGCCAATTCCTGCCACTTCTGTAAATGCTCCTATCTACTGCTATAATTTTAGGCTTTAAGTAAAATTCTAAACAAAATATAGTATGAGTACACAGCAAAAAGACTTGTCGTATTACCGTTTACGACTGCAAGAACACCTTAATAGTAGCTTTCCCGAAAAAGCACACGACCACAAATTTATCGACCAGCGTTCTTCGTGGGCTGCCAACGCCTACGAGGGTGCTTTCCGTTCGGGAAATACCATTGAGCACTGCAACGAGATAGCCAATTATATACTTTTCGAGGGCTTGCACTTCTCCAAATTTGATACGGTTTTTCAGGTCGTGTGCAATGAGTTCGACACCATTATGGCAGACGAGGAACTGCGACCATTTGCACTGAAAATGTTCCCTGTTTGTGAAGCTGTTTTTTCAAAGTATCAACTAACCGATGATTTCGCCTACGGGTATGAGTTTGATGTCCTCTACACCGAACTGACGGGAACAATCGCAATATGGATACAGGAAAATGGGCTTCAGTAAAAAGCAACATATCCAACAGAATATTGATGCCCTGCGAATTGCTTTTAAACTGGAAAAGGAGAAACGGCAAGCGACCGCAGAGGAAAGACTGCTAATGATGCAATACAGCGGATTTGGCGGTCTTAAATTCGTTCTGAACCCCATAGCGAACGAAATAGACATCAACCATTGGCGGAAAACCGAACACGATTTATTCCCGATTACGCAGGAACTCCACCAACTACTCAAAGAAAATTCTACGGACGAAAAGCAATACCGCCGGTATGTGGACAGTATGAAAAGTTCGGTACTGACCGCTTTTTATACACCGCCGGAGGTTATCAACGCTATATCCTCAACATTGAGGGATAGCGGTCTGAACATTGACAAATTCCTCGACCCCTCCGCAGGTATCGGGTCTTTTGTTCAGTCCTTTGCAGAGAGCCAAACCAAAGTTACAGCCTATGAAAAGGATTTATTGACGGGCAAAATATTAAAACACCTTTATCCTGAAAGCAATATACGTGTGAGTGGCTTTGAGGAAATCTCCGAAAAGGAACACAACGCCTATGATGTAATTGCAAGCAATATCCCTTTCGGCGATACTTCCGTGTTTGACCTTTCGTTTTCCCGAAGTAAGGATAGTGCAAAAATACAAGCTGCCCGAAGCATCCATAATTATTTCTTTTTGAAAGGAAATGATATGCTCCGGGAGGGCGGTTTGCAGGCATTCATTACCTCGCAGGGGATTTTAAACAGTCCGAAGAATGAGCCGATACGCAGGGCGTTAATGGAAAACAATAATTTGGTTTCGGTTGTGCGGCTGCCAAACAATCTGTTTACAGAATATGCAGGTACAGAGGTTGGAAGCGATTTGATAATCCTGCAAAAGAATACGGCAAAACAAAGCCTGACCGAAACGGAAGAACTGTTTTGCCAAAGCAAGCAAACCAAATACAATACGCCAAGCAATGCTTACTTTCAAAATGGTACAAGGGTCATACATACCGACCGTAAAATAGATACCGACCCTTATGGACAACCCGCAATCATCTATACCCATAAAGACGGTGTTGCCGGAATTGCCAAAGATTTGAAACAGATGCTTTCCGAAGATTTTGGAAAGCACCTGAGTTTGGATTTGTATAAAGGCGAACGGAACGATGAGCCAATCGTACAAATTCCGGTACAGTCAACGCCTCCAGTCATTGAGCGTGAAATTATTCAGCCGGAACAACCTCGTTTTACCCCACCGAACATAGTACAGGAAAGTCCGCAAGAACTAACACAACTAAGCATTTTCGACCTGTTTGAAAATATGAGCGAACCTGTAATGGCAGTTGCTCCACCCAAAAGAACCACGCAAGCCAAAAGACAAACCGTTAACAAAAGACGAGGTGCGATAGGTCGCCAAACTGACTTGTTCGGTGGGGCGATGCAACAACCTTACACGCCTCCTGCTCCCAATGGCACGGTCAATAGAACAAGTCAAGCCAACGGCAATAAACGGGAAGTAATCGGAGATTTGTTTTCGCAACAAAACGGGAATGGCCAAGCTGACAAACCAGCTATTCCCGTGGCTGTTCCTGATACCATTCCCGAACCTGCCTTATACAGTCAGGAATTGCAACCGTACCACCGTAACGACTGCCTTGTCGTGGATAACGGCTGGGTCGGTCATTTGCAGGAGGTCGATAAGGAAAACGGAACGGCAATGTTCCACCCGTTGCAACTGCCGTCAGCCCAAAGAGCAAGAGCCGAAGCCTATATCGCTGTACGTGATACCTATAATGACCTGTATCAAAAAGAAGCCGAAAAGCAAACAGAACATAAAGAGGAAAGAGAAAAACTGAACAGCCTGTATGATGCCTTTGTCAAAGAGTACAGCAACCTGAACAGTGCCGATAATATCAAGCTGATTAAAACGGATAGTGCCGGAAAAGAAATCCCGTATTTGGAGCGTGTAAAAGGCGGTATCGTTCAGAAAGCAGATATATTCAGCCACCCCGTAAGTTTCTCCACTACAACATTAGCAACCGACAATCCGCAGGAAGCATTAGCGGCATCGCTGAACAAATTTGGAACAGTGGATTTGGACTATATGTCCGAAATCAGCAATATGACCTCCGATGCCCTGAAAGAGCATTTGCACGGTCGTATTTTTTACAACCCGTTGGAAAAGGAGTATGAGATTGCCGAACGCTGGATAGCTGGTAACGTGGTGGAGAAAGCCAAAGAAATCAGAACCTACGTTGAGCAAAATCCCGAAGATAAGGAAGCCAGACAAAGCCTTACGGTATTAGAGGAAGCCCGACCAAGACGTATCGAATTTGAGGAGCTGGACTTCAACCTCGGCGAACGCTGGATACCCACAGGCGTTTACGCCAAATTTGCCTCGCACCTGTTTGATGCAGATGTAAAAATCCACTATTCGGACAGCTCCGATGATTTTTCGGTCATCTGTAATCAGGGAAACCAAAATATTTGGGTCAAGTATGCGGTCAAGGCAGAAAGCCGGACTTTTGACGGCGTTGCCCTGCTGAAACACGCCCTTGTTAATACCACGCCGGATATTACCAAGAAAATCAAGGTTGGCGACCAGGAAGTCAAGGTCAAGGATATGGAGGCTATACAAATGGCTAATTCCAAAATTGACGAAATCCGCACCGCTTTTACCGATTGGCTACACGCTCAAAGTGATGAGTTTAAAACCCGACTGACCGACCAATACAACGATACCTTTAACTGCTTTGTCCGTCCGAACTATGACGGCTCTCATCAGGACTTTGCAGGCTTAGACCGCAAAGCGTTGGGTATCGAAGACCTGTACAATAGCCAAAAGGACACCGTTTGGATGATTAAGCTCAACAACGGGGCTATCTGTGACCACGAGGTCGGTGCTGGGAAAACATTGGTTATGTGTACGGCAGCACAGGAAATGAAGCGTTTGGGCTTGGCACACAAACCAATGATAATCGGATTAAAAAGTAATGTACACGAAATCGCAGAAGCCTACCGCACCGCCTATCCGCACGCTAAAATACTGTTTCCAGGAAAGGAAGATTTCACTCCCCAAAAACGCCTGCGGATATTCGGGGATATTAAAAACAACGATTGGGATTGTGTGATTTTGACCCACGACCAATTCGGAATGATACCCCAAAGCCCCGAAATTCAAAAGGAAATCCTCGAAATAGAATTGGATAACGTGGAGCGAAACCTGTACGCAATGGAGGCAGACGGTGCGGAAGTAACAAGAGGTATGCTTGCCGGAGCCATCAAGCGAAAGGATAATCTCGAAGTCAAGCTAAAGACTTTACAGCACGATATTGAGAACCGGAAAGATGATATTGTCGATTTCAAAATGATGGGCATAGACCATTTGTTTATCGACGAGAGCCACCAATTCAAAAATTTGATGTTCAATACCCGTCACAGCCGTGTAGCCGGATTGGGTAATGTGGACGGTAGCCAAAAAGCGATGAACCTGCTTTTTGCTATCCGTACCATTCAGGAGCGAACCGATGCGGATATGGGGGCAACCTTTCTTTCGGGAACGACCATCAGCAATTCATTGACTGAATTGTACCTCCTGTTCAAATACTTGCGACCACGGGCATTGGAGAAACAAGGCATTAACTGTTTTGATGCGTGGGCAGCGATTTACGCACGTAAAACGACCGATTATGAATTTTCGGTAGCGAACAATATCGTGGCAAAAGAACGCTTCCGTTATTTCATCAAGGTACCGGAGCTGGCACAGTTCTACTCGGAAATCACGGATTATAGGACGGCAAAGGATATAGGCATTGACCGCCCCGAAAAAAAAGAAATCCTGTACAATATTCCGCCTACGCCTGACCAAGCGGAGTTTATTCAGAACCTAATGGAGTTTGCCAAATCAGGCGATGCGACTTTGCTCGGCAGACACCCATTGTCAAAATCAGAAGAAAAAGCGAAAATGCTTATCGCTACGGACTACGCCCGTAAGATGTCTTTGGATATGCGAATGGTAAGCGGCATTTATGAAGACCACCCCGACAATAAAGCCTCGCATTGTGCCAATAATATTGCGAAGTATTACAACAAATATAACGCACAGAAAGGTACACAATTCGTGTTCTCTGATTTGGGAACGTACAAGCCGAACGAATGGAATGTGTACTCGGAAATCAAACGCAAGCTCGTGGAAGACCACGACATACCTGCGAATGAAGTCCGGTTTATTCAGGAAGCCAAAACGGACAAACAACGTAAGGAATTGATTAAGGGAATGAACGAGGGCAAAATCCGTGTGCTGTTTGGTTCTACAAGTATGTTGGGTACAGGTGTCAATGCACAGAAAAGAGCCGTTGCCGTTCATCATTTAGATACGCCTTGGCGACCAAGCGACCTTGCCCAGCGTGATGGTCGGGCAATCCGCAAAGGCAATGAAATTGCCAAACATTTTGCCGATAACAAATTAGATGTAATCATTTATGCCGTTGAGAAATCGTTGGATAGTTACAAATTCAATTTGCTGTTTAACAAACAGCTATTTATCGACCAATTAAAATCCAATAATCTCGGCAAGCGAACCATTGATGAGGGCAGTATGGACGAAAAATCGGGTATGAATTTCTCCGAATACGTGGCAATCCTGTCAGGAAATACAGATTTGTTGGATAAGGCAAGAGTTGAAAAACAGATTGCCGGACTGGAAAGCGAAAAGCAGGCGTTTACCCGCTCTAAGTATAGTGCTAAATCCAAATTGGAAAACTATACGGAAGAATTTAACGCAGCTCAATCACGCCTCAACCGAATGACAACCGATTGGGATAACTTACAGCAACGCATACAAAAACGGCAGGACGGAAAAATCTTAAACCCTGTTCAGTTGGACGGCTTGTCGCCCAATGCGAATGTCAAACAGATTGGAACCAAGCTCAACGAGATTTCGGACAAAGCCCGTACAGGTGGGGATTATCAGGAGATTGGCAGTTTGTACGGATTTCAGCTATTGGTTAAAACGGAAATATCGCAAAAAGACGGCGTAGATATTCGGGTAAACCGCTTTTTCATACAGGGAGAGGGAAATATTAAGTACAATCACAATTTCGGAGTGATTGCCAAAGACCCTGAAACCGCCTCCCTAAACTTTTTGAGGGCATTGGAGAAACTGCCGTCCTATATGGCAAAGGAGCGGGAAAGCATTGCTAATTATCAAAAGGATATACCGATACTTCAGGAGGTTGTTAATGGTACGTGGTCTAAAGAAAACCGATTGAGCGAACTGAAAACGGAGCTGGCAGCTATTGAGCGAAAAATACAGTTATCCATCACTCCTGAACCTAAAGAAGATGCTGTGGAGCAGACCGAAAAACAGAAAGAAACGCAAAAGGTTTCAGAGAGCATTGTACGGACAAAGGGTATTCATCTGCCTCGTGGGGTATTGTAATGTAATCTAAAAGTAACCACTATTTTTCGTCCTCTTCGTCCATTTTCCTAATCAAGGCATCACGCAAACTGTCCAGAAATTTGGTACGGTTTATTTTCCGGGATTTAAGTTCCATAAACGTATGATAGAAATCGCCCAAACTGATATTGAAGGTATTTTCAAATGTTTTGGCGATGGCTATTATATCGGCATTGCCAAAAGCACCCTGCGAATGCAGTGCGTAAATCAATTCGGTTAATGCTGTTTTGCTCTCTGCCCAGTTTAACGAAGCGTGGTAGCGTGATTTCCGCTGGTTGTTGTTATTCAGTTGGTCTTCAATATAGACTTGTATCAGGTCATTGGCGATAATCTTTGCTGCCTTATAATCGTGGGAAGTGGAAAACCTATGGTCGGTTTCAAAATACACCGTATCCAGGCTCAATTTTATGTCGTGTTTGCCACGCAAAAACAGCTTCTCATCAATAAATGTATTATTGGTGCGGTAGTATTTATAAAATTCAATATTATTGTCAAAATACTTTTTGAGCTTTCTCAACTCTTCGTTGAAATGTTTCCTGATTGCCTTTGTTTCATTAGGCTTTTTTGTTTCGATTTTATAAATGGCATTGTAGTAAATGAGTTTTGCGACAATGGCTGGCTTCTGATGTTTGAAGAAATGAATTTCGGCATCAGTATTCTTAAACCCGTTCTTCAGTACGTACTCTTTTACTTCAGATAAAGATTTAACGATAAGTTCTATAATGATTTCAATACGTTGTATAGAGTGTTCCGATTCGATTTCTATATCCTGAATGTCGTGTTCAAGTTTATGTAGTATTTTATTATAGGTTACATCCATAGCTTTAATTAAATGTGAAAAAACAGACCAATGCATTTAACAAACTTTACCTGGATGCTTCAATAGCTTTTAGTAATTCCTTTATTTCTAATGGCTTTAACACCCCGTTGTATCTGAACAAAACCTGATATTTAGTATCTAATAAAACCCAGGTAGGGAAAGCAACTTTTTCTGAACCATTTAAAGCTACAGCAAGCTCGTGAATACCCGATGACAACCCTGTAGGTTTGTATTGAAAGGTTTTCTGTTGAAACACAATATCATCTTTGCCTTCGGCATTGAATATTACATAGTAGAACTTGTCGGACTGCATTAAGAAATCCTTATTCTTTTCTAATTGATTTTTTTGCATCTGGCAGTACTTGCACCAGTCTGTTGAAAGCAATATCAGTATTGGCTTTTCTTTTTTTAACATCAGGCTATCTACATCCTCAATGGCAAAAGTTTTCATTTGGGCAGTAGCGATACTGCCCAAAAAGAAAACCATAATAATAACTAATCCAAATCTATTTACTAAGCTCATTAATTAATACAGATTATAACGGAAACCTAAGAAGCCTCTTATTCCCTGATTAGGTCCATATACATACGATGGGTCAAAAGTCAATCCATAAGGATTGTCAGGCGTTACCATTGCCTGTCCGTTTCCGTCAAATTGAACATTATTGTCAAACGGGTCATTGGCTCTTGCTATGATAAACGGATTGCCTTTGTTTGGTGTCCAGTTCAAAAGGTTTTTAACACCACCATAGATTTCAATATTCTTACCAACTTTCTTTGTTAATTGAATATTCTGTATGCTCCACCAAGGGGAATATTCGCTACGGGGGTCGGTGTCGCTCAATAAAGGTAAACGCATTGGTCCATACAGGTTACCTGTATAATCCACGGTCAATCCTATGCCTTTGAATGTGTACCCAATATTCCAGGTTCCTGTAAATTTCTCGGTAAATAATTGTCTTACTTTTTCGCCTTCCTCTTTACTATACACATCCATAGCAGTTGCTCCGGCTAAAATTTTCAAACCATTAGGGAAAGCTACATCTATGTTTAATGATATACCCTGTGACACAGCGTGACCATCTAAATTGTCATAAATAATTTTGTTAGGGTCAGTATCATAGTCTGCTATGATTTTATTATTAAAATAGGTGTAAAATGCGGTGGCATCTAATCCGATAAATGTACTTCCTGCATAAATCTTTTTTACGAAGTTCAGATTACCATTCCACGAAGTTTCCGGTTTTAAATCATTAATAAAAACGACCTCTCTTGCTCCGGTTAAAGCTGCGTGGTCTTCGGTGAATACGTTAGCAACCCTGTAACCATTACCAAAACTTAAACGTAATACATTGTTTTTATTATCAGAACTCCACTTATAGTTTACACGTGGAGTAAGGATACTACCGTGTAGTGAATTATAATCGTAACGCATTCCTAACAATACTTTGTTATTGTCGTTAAACGTGATTTCGTCTTGTATAAACAGACCTGGCAGATTGGTATGGGTTGGTTTATTTTTGTCCAAGTCGTTTGCATCTGCTGTTGCAGGCGTATTATCATCGTAATAGGTATAACGATAGGCAAGACCAGTCAATAAATCGTGTTTCCCTAATGTTTTAAACCAGGTCAATTGACCAAAAGCTATTTTCTGGTCAGCCATATATGGGGTATTGCCATAAACGGAATTTTGGTCGTGTCCGTTGGCACTGAACTGGAAAAATATCTTTTCACTTACCGGAAGCTGATAGTTACCCATCAATTCCCAACGGCTGGTATAGATGCTTTCGCCATACACTTCATCGCCTCCTCTGTATTTCTTTTCCCAATTCATTTCTCCACCCCAGCGGTCCTCATATACATATCTTCCTGCCAGCGTAAATACCCTGTTGTCTTTTCTGTCAAAGCTCCATTTATTGAAAATTGAAATTCGGTTTTGCAAAGTCACATCGGTAAAATTGTCGTTGTTATTGTCAATAGGGTTGCTGTAATTGAAGTAATTTACACCCAATAGTGACTGAGCTTTTTTACCAACGCTGAACTTAGCGGCTAAATCGGCATTAACCTCTGCCCAGGTTGTTCCAAATACATCCGCAGAAATAATAGGTGCATTGCCGGGTCTTTTGGTAATAATATTAATCAAACCGCCCACGGCTTCACTACCATACAGCGTTGATGCCGGTCCTTTCACGATTTCTACACGGTCAATAAGAGCCTGTGGGATACCGCTCAATCCATATACGGTAGAAAGCCCGCTGACAATCGGCATACCGTCTATCAATATCATTGTATAAGGACCTTCTAATCCATTTATATGTATATCGCCGGTATTACATACATTACAGTTTAATTGAGGACGTACCCCATTAATATTTTGTAAGGCATCAAAAAGGGATGGTGTAGGATTAGCTTTGAAAAATTTAGAAGTATAAACTTCGACGGGTACAGGGCTTTCCAGTTTAGATACTTCTTTCCTCGTTCCGGTAATAACAACGCCTTCCAATTCTTCCGAAGATTCTTCCAACGTAAAATCTTTGGAAAGCGATTCGCTGTTTATAGTTATGGATTCCTTGTGAATGCTAAAGCTCATATGATTTACGACCACCTCCCAGGTTCCGTAAGGAATGTTTTCCAATAGGTAATTGCCCTGGTCGTCCGAAGATGTACCGATTTTTAGTTTGGGGATAGAAATGGATGCTGCATCAAGAGATGTTCCTTGTACATCCGAAATTTTCCCCGATAGCTTACCTGTCTGGGCGTAGGTTATAAAACCGGTAAGCATAATAACTGCTGTAAATAGTGTTTTGAATTTTGTCATTTTATTTTATTTTTAAAACTATATTTTTAGATTGACAAAATTAGTAAGTTAGATTGTGCTAACAAAATAAATTCTAACTTTGTTGTTAGTTGGGGCTAATATTTAATACTTTTGCTCTATGATATCACAAACGGAAGAGAATTACCTGAAGGCTATATATACACTTACCAGTTTAAAAGGTGAGGCAAGTGTTAATGACATCAGTAAACAGTTGGACATCAAAATGCCTACTGTTAACAGTATGATGAAACGGCTTGCTGAAAAAAAGTTGGTGGTTTACGAAAGCTACAAACCGCTTAAACTCACTGCTGCTGGCAAGAAACAGGCGGCACTTATTATCCGTAAGCACAGACTGACTGAAATGTACTTGGTAGAGAAGATGGGATTTGGCTGGGAAAATGTACATAATATAGCCGAGCAGATAGAACACATACAGGCTCCGGAATTTTTTGAGAAGATGGATGAGTTATTGGGCTATCCTAAAGTGGACCCGCACGGTTCCCCGATACCGGATACAGACGGCAATATCGCATCTGACCATTATGTGAAATTAAGTGATTGTAAGCCGGGAGATGTGGTTACTTTTATGGCGGTACAGCCATCCTCTGAAGAACTATTAAAATTCCTGAACAGCCGTGCGTTATCGTTGGGACTGGATATTAAGATTGAACAAATAGAAACTTTTGACAACAGTATGCGTGTCAGTTATACAGGCAAGCAAAATGAAATGTTGAGCAATCAGGTCTGCGACAAGCTGCTCGTGAGTAAAAAGACAAAAAAATAGTTGAACCTTCTCTGATGATGTTCAACTATTCGCTACTACTTAATCAATATCTACTCCTTCAAAATAATTGTCCGTTCAATGGACGTATTTTCACCTGTTAACGGCTTGCCCGAAGCATCCGTTAAAGTCAGTTTGATGGTATTTTCGCCAAGTGGCATACCTTTTATCTGATAAGGCTGCCAGTTATCCAATACAAAATTTTCTCCGTTGATAGAAGCCTGCACTTTATTTCCATCTTTGGAAAGCGTAGTATTCAACACATAAAAATCAAGCAATACAACTTCGGTGTCTTTCCCTGCATATTCTCCTTTCGGTCTGCTGTAAAAAAGCATAGGCGAAGTCTTAGTTTCTAATTCCTGGTATTTTCCGTCATTGGAAATTGCAAAATGTTTCAATACAAAAGCTGACGGTTCTTTTATGGACTCGTGATAGGAGCGGGAAAGAAAAGACAACAGGTAATGTTCGCTACCTTTTTGCAACCTTACTTCATTTTCAGGTTTGTACAATGCGGTATAGGGTGCATTATCCATAATGAAATGGATATGCTGCCCGTCGTGCGAATTGGCAAGACGATGGGCATTGTGGTCTTCAGTATGTTCTGTAAGCGTGAAATGCTCTATGCCGTAATTCACTTTGAAAGATACCGAGTCCGAATTAATTTCCTGAACCTGTATATCCCGTATTTTGAGTGTAGCATCAGGAAACGTCTTAGAATGTTCCACCGGTGTAATCGTCACTTTACTTTCGTTTGCCTGCTTGTTTTCCTTTTGTCCTTTGCTATTGCATCCAGCAAGCAATAGCAATGCAATAACGTTAATTCCTATTATTCTGAAAGCCTTATTCATCATCTATAAATTTTAAATCTGTTATCCTATGTTTTGCGACAGTGAAATATCTTTTATCGCCAGTTTTCTTTTTCTATTTTTCAGCACAAATTGCGTGTACACGAAAACAATGGCAAACAAAACACCTGTCATCAACGCCATACATCCTGCAATGGAAGCGTTAAGCCAATAAGCCAACCAATATCCGGTAAAGGAAACCAGAACGCCGATACCCACCGTAATGAGAAGCATTTTCTTTAAGTTTTCAGTCAATAGGTAAGCCGTTGCAGGCGGTCCGATAAGAAAAGTAATGACCAATATCGCTCCCACAGATTCAAAGGCACTTACAGTGGTAAAGGATACTGCCGCCATCAGGAGATAATGCCACAATGCGGTAGAAATGCCTATAGCCGCAGCAAAAGACGGGTCAAACGAGGTTAGCTTCAGTTCTTTGTAGCCGAAATAAATAAACAATACCACGAGGAGCAGCACTACCGAAAGGATATATACCGGTTTGGGACCAATGCTTGTGCCGTCTGGAAGTATCCAGAGATTAATAGGTACGTAAGCAAGTTCTCCGTAGAGTACACAATCTTGGTCAAGGTCTATCTTTCCGGCAAAAGTGCTGATAAGAATGATGCCTACCGCAAACATAAAGGTAAAGACAATGCCAATAGAAGCATCGGTCTGTAAACGGGCTTTGCGGTGCAGGTATTCGATGATGAATGTCGCTAATAACCCCGTGGCTCCTGCACCAAGAAGCATCGGAAGCGTATCACGGCTACCGCTCCATAAGAAAGCGATAACAATGCCAGGCAATACGGCGTGGCTGATGGCATCGCCTACCATACTCATTTTGCGGAGTATGAGGAAACTGCCCAGCAGTCCGCAGGAAATAGCCACCAGTGCTCCGGTTAATATTATCCAAAATGCTATCATTTTATCTGTTTGTATTACTTCGGTATCACCGTTCCGTGCGGGTCAGTGTCCGGGTTGTCCAAATATTTTTCCAGTTGTTTTTCGAGTTCGGGCGTGATGTAATGCTCCATTTCCTCGGCATTGTCGTGTACGTGGTCGGGAGCTATTTCCATATAATTGGTCAGGTACAATTCCCACAAACGGTGTAACCGCACTATCTTTTTTGCTTTTTCAAGACCGTTTGCTGTCAGTTGCCATTGTTGGTATTCGTTTACCACCTCTTTTCTCTTTTTAAGCCTTGTCAGCCCGGACTTCAATTGTGCCGGTTGCATTTTCCGGAAAGCCAGCAATTCTTCCGCCGTCCTTTTCTTATCGAAATTATTTTCTTTCTCTCCGATTTGATAAAACAGTTTCAGTATATTTTCATCCACCATTGTACGGCTGTTTTTGTTTCGCTTCATTGTTTTGGGAATAATACCCAACGGGGCAAAAAAGAACGAGAAAAATGCAATCAGTGAAGAAACCACTACCATCCACGGACCCGTAGGCATTGCCGGAGCGATGTACGAAATGTATGCCCCTGCCAGTCCCGATAAGGCTCCGAATATCGCTGCCAGCCCAACCATTCTTCGGATATTATGTGTCCAATACCTTGCCGCAGCGGCAGGCGTAATCAACATAGCCGCCATCAGCACAACGCCAACTGCGGTAATGCCCGTTACCACCGCTAATACGGTAAGGCTGGTCAATAGTAAATCTAATTTTTTTACAGGCAATCCCAATACTTCGGCATAATGCTCGTCAAAAGCGATAATGGTAAATTCCTTGAAAAATGCTAATGTTGCCACTATCAACACTACGGCAATAATGGAAAAGGTCATCAGGTCACTGCCTACAAGTGTAGCTGCTTTTCCGAATATAAAACGGTCCAAACCACTCTGTGCCGCATTGCCCGATTGTTGTATATAGGTCATCAATACAATACCGAGTGCAAAAAAAACGGAAAGCACCAAACCAATGGCAGCATCTTTTTTAATCTTTGATTTTGCCGTGATATAATCAATCGTTACCAAAGAAAGCCATCCCGAAATGAAAGCTCCGACCAGCATTAATGACGTATTTTTTGTTCCGGCAAACAAAAAAGCGGCACAAATACCCGGCAAAACCGAATGGGAAACCGCATCGCCTACAAGTGATTTTTTCTTCAGTACAATAAACGAACCCACAATGGCGGCACTTACCGAAAGCAGGATACTACCCAATACCACATACTTGACATTGGGGTCGTTGAATGAAAAAAAGTTGATGAAATTGTCCATTGTTTATCCTTTTTCGGAGAATTTATCTTTAGCCAATAACTCTCCGGCTTCTGCCAATACGGACAATCTTGTGCCGTAGGTTTTTTTGAGCAGTTCGGGGATATACACCTGCTTCACCGGACCCGAAGCCACGAGCCGCATATTGAGCATTACGAGCCAGTCGAAATATTCTGTGATGGTATCTAAATCGTGGTGTACCACAATGACATTCTTTTGGGCATTCACCATTTCACGCAAAAGCGTAATAATGGCTTCTTCCGTAGCGGCATCGACACCGGCAAAGGGTTCGTCCATCAGGTAAAAATCGGCTTCCTGAGCCAATGCCCTTGCGATGAAAACCCGTTGCTGCTGTCCACCCGAAAGCTGGGAAATCTGCCTTTTGGCAAAATCAGTCATTCCTACTTTTTCCAGACATTCCATTGCTATTTTCCTGTCGGAACTGCGTACGTTGCGAAGCATTCCGATTTTAGCATATCTTCCCATCAATACCACGTCAAGTGCAGATACCGGAAAATCCCAATCCACCGTTTCCCGCTGGGGAACATAACTCACTCGGCTGCGGACTTCATCCAGTTCTTTGCCAAATATTTTTACATAGCCACTCGATAGCGGAATTAAGCCCATTATGGATTTAAGCAAAGTGGATTTACCGGAACCGTTGGGTCCGATGATGCCCGTAATGCTTCCTTCGGGCAGGCTGAAATCTACGCCCCAGAGTGCCGGTTTGCTGGAATAGCTCACGGTAAGGTCGTGAACTTCCAATACAGGATTTTCAGATTGGATAATCATTTTGTTTACTGTTTTAATGCAGTTACAATGGTAGTGACATTATGCTTTACCATACCGATGTATGTACCTTCGGGAGTTCCTTTTTTGCCCATTGCATCTGAAAAGAGATTACCACCGATAGCGAGTTTTTTTCCTTTGTTATTTACACCTTCCACCACAGCTTTGAGCGATTTGTCCGATACGGAACTTTCCACAAATACTGCGGGAATATCGTTTTTGAGGATAAAATCGACCAAATCGGTAACATCCCGCAAACCGATTTCCGACATTGTAGAGATACCCTGCAATCCCCGAACCTCAATCCCATAAGCCTTTCCAAAATAGCTGAACGCATCGTGTGCGGTAATCAAAACCCGTCTGTTTTCAGGGATGGTTTCAATTTCGGCTTTCACCCAATGGTCGAGGCTGTCCAGTTCTTTAAGATATTTATCAGCGTTTTGCTGATAATACGCTGTGTTTTCGGGATTGAGCCGGATAAGATTTTTCAGTGCTATTTCCGCCGCTTCTTTCCAAAGAGCTACGTCAAACCAGATATGCGGGTCATAGGTATTTTCGGATACACTGATTATTTTTCCACGGCTGATGGTGTCGCCCAATGCAATTACCGGCTTTACGTGGGTTTGCTTCTCCAGTATTTCACCCATTTTGCCTTCAAGATGCAGTCCGTTGTAAAAGATGTAATCGGCATCCATTATTTTTTTGAGGTCGCCCTGGCTGGCTTTGTACAGATGCGGGTCCACTCCGGGCTGCATAATGGCTTCTACCTTTGCAGCATCTCCGGCTATATTTTCTACTATATCGGCTATCATTCCCGTTGTAGTAATGATATAGGGCTTTTCATCTGTTGCTGTCTTTTTGTTTTCCCCGCAGGAAAACAACAGGGAAACAATGGCTAAAACACAAAGATAATATACGTGATTTTTCATCTTCATTTGAATTACGATTTTTCCTAAGTCATTCATAGAATGATACAAAATAAATATTTAGGCAAATATAATTAAAATGTTAGACTTGTATAACATTTAGACGATATTATTCTATATTTGCTTTTAGGAATGGTGGTAATGCTGAAAGTCTGAATGCTATTTATATCAATCTTAAAACTGTATTGATTGTAATCTGGAGAAATAAGATGGAAGAAATAAACGACCTGACATATGCTGAAAAAATGTACCTGTTGAAGATTTATCAGCTCTCAATGGATGAGGATAAGCGTATTTCTACTACTCAAATAGCCAAATTGCTCGAAGTTAAAGCACCTTCGGCAACAGATATGCTGAAAAGACTGGCTTGTAAAGGACTGGTATCGTATAGTAAATACCAGGGTTGCGAAATAACAAAGGAAGGCATCAGTATTGCATCTGTGATTTTGGAGCAAATGCTATTGACACAACGGTTTCTAAATACGCAACTGGGTATGGCTATGGAAGATAGTCAGCGTATTGCAGAAAAAATCATTACGCTGGATGAACCTCTGCTGTTTGATAGTTTTGCTAAAATCCTAAGTTCACCAAACCGATAGCATACGGCGATTATCTTATACCCCAAATCCAAACCAACCCTTTTTCTTCTTTTTGTAATTGATATGAGCCTCTTTATTCTTTAATTGGTGTGCATATTCGCCACCTTCGGGATGAAGGGTCTGCCAGATAACATCCCACCCCATAAAGCCGCCTACATTGCGGTCGTCAATAAAAATGTCGGCATTAATTTTCCTGCTGAAATCACCTTCAGCGGTTTCTCCCGGATAGTTTTCATTGACTGCATAAAATTCCAGCCCGTTCCCTCTGCAATAATCAACAGCCTCTTCCAGCTCTTTCCCTTTCCTGTAAGTCCACAATATCAACCGGTGTCCTTTGCTTTTAAGTGCTTTAAGTGTCGCAAAGGCAAACATCATTTCGTTCCCGATATCGGGGTATTTATGTTCAACAACAGTGCCGTCAAAATCTACGGCTATTACTTTTCCTTTCGTATCAATAAGGTTCATTTCTTACTGTATTTTGCTCTAAGTTTTATTTTTTCGTTTTCTCTTTCAATCAGCAGGGCTGCTATAATCTGCCCTGCGGGAAGTTTATCTTTATTTTCAGCCAATGCTTTTTTGACCTTTTCTTCCGATACATCTATGTGGTACAATATGCTTAGCAGTTTATTGAAATCGGATTGTATCAGTCCGTCTAAGTAGCGTGCCAGTACCTCAAATTGTTCCTCGTTTGAATATTGGGATGCAACTTCTTCAAGCTGAAGTTTATCAGCAATCAGGGATATGGGGTAATACGTTCTATCCATTTATGAATATTTTTTGATGATTAATGTAATTTAGCTTCCCGATTGCCGAATTTGTTTAAACACATCGTACAGCCGTCAAATTTGCCGTATGTAAAATGATGTATCCAGTCACCCAGATTGATGTACCGGGATTTTTCGTTAAGTGCTATATCCAAAGGAAGATGCCTGTGTCCGAAAACGAAATAATCATAATGTGCGGATGCCAGTTTTTGTCTGGCATATTGGACCAGCCATTCTTTATCTTCTCCAAGAAACTTTACATCTTCATCACCTGAAATAAGTTTGTTTTTGACCGAAAGGTATTGCCCCAATCTTATGCCGATGTCGGGATGCAACCAACGGAACAGCCACACAAACAATGGACAGGTAAATATCTTTTTCAACCGTTTATAGCCCTTGTCATAAGGACCCAATCCATCTCCGTGAGCGATAAAAAAACGTTTCCCGTTAATCGTAAATATTTCCGGCGAATGAAATACGGGAATGTTCAGTTCCTTCTCAAAATATCCGCTCATCCATAAGTCGTGATTGCCTGCAAAGAAATATACGGGAATACCGCTGTCGGTTATTTCGGCAAGTTTGCCCAATAGCCTGACAAATCCTTTCGGAACAACGGTTTTATACTCGAACCAGAAATCAAATATATCTCCCAGCAAAAAAATAGCTCCGGCATCCTTTTTTACGCTGTCCAGCCATTTTATCAGCCGTAATTCTCTCGCATAACTTTCCTTTGCAGTTGGCGCACCCAAATGGCTGTCGGAGGCAAAATATACGTTTTTACCACTGCTTAATTCTATGTAACGGCATCTTGTTTCCAAACATTCATTCAGTGTTTTAATGATTTCTAAATCGGGACGGTATTGTTTGTTTCTGCGATAACCCTTCCCAGTTTTACGGCATTCATCTGGTCATCGAAAATGTACGTCAGGGGTTCGCCTGTTGCAATTTCCCGTTTCAGTATTTCTTCGGGAGAGAGATGTTCCAGGTACATTATCAATGCCCGCAAACTATTACCGTGAGCCACAAGAAGTACATTCTTATGCTGCTGTAATTGTGGCTGTATGAAATTTTCAAAATAAGGTATCACTCGGTCGTAAGTATCTTTCAGGCTTTCACCACCCGGAGGTGCAATGTCGAATGAACGTCGCCAGATATGTACCTGCTCGGCTCCGTATTTTTTGGCTGTTTCGGCTTTGTTCAATCCTTCCAGCATACCGTAGGCTCGTTCGTTCAATGCCTCGTTAATGATAATGGGCGTGTTTGTTTTTCCCATTTCGTTCAGGATGATTTTTAATGTATGCTGTGCCCTGATGAGCTTAGATGTAAAGGCTACATCTACTTTTTCTTCTTTCAGGATTTGCCCTGCCCGTTCAGCTTCCAGTTGTCCAAGTGCTGTAATATCTACATCCTGCCAACCTGTAAAACGGTTTTCAAGGTTCCATTGTGATTGTCCGTGCCGGACTAAAAATAATTTTCTCATCGTTTTATGTATTATGTTTAACCAATGCTTTTCCTTTTCTATCTTCATTAAAATGCCCCTCTTCGTAAACAAGGTTTCCATTGACCAATGTGTGTGTAACCTTAGTTTGAAAAACAGTACCTTCCAATGGCGACCAGCCACATTTATACAGGATATTGTCTTTTGAAACCATCCATTCCCTGTTCATATCCACCAATACCAAATCCGCATAATATCCCTCCCTGATAAATCCACGGTTCTCGATTTGGTAAAGTATAGCAGGGTTATGGCACATCTTCTCCGCTATTTTTTCCAACGATATAATTCCCTGCTTAAAAAATTCAAGCATAATATTCAGTGAATGCTGTACCATAGGTGCGCCTGAAAGAGCGGTAAAATAGTTGCCGCTTTTTTCTTCAAGGGTGTGCGGTGCGTGGTCGGTAGTAACCAGGTCAATATGATTGTCTGTCAATGCCTGCAACAAACCTTTTCTGTCTGCTTCTGATTTGATGGATGGGTTCCATTTTATGAATGCGCCCAATCGGTCATAGTCTTTCTCGGAAAACCAAAGATGCTGTACGCAAACTTCGGTAGTGATGTTCTTATCAGTCAGGGGAATGGTTTTGTCAAATAGCTGTGCTTCGGATGCGGTTGTAAGGTGCAGGATATGCAAACGGGCATTGTATTTGGTTGCCAAAGCAATAAAGTCCCGTGTTGCTTCGATACAGGCTTGCTCATTGCGTATTTGAGGATGGAACTTAAATGGAATATCGTTACCATATTGCAGCTTATAAACAGCTTCGTTTGCTGTAATGAGGGCTTCCTTTTCGGCGTGTACGGCAATGATACATTGGCAATGGGCAAACAGTTTTTCCATTACCTGCGGATTGTCGGCAAGCAGGTTTCCTTTCTTTGTAAAGTATAAGCCGTCGTCTGATACCGCCAGGAACTGAGAGGTATCCATCTGAAGAATATCCTCAATGTTATCGGCATTTACGCCCATAAAAAAGCCAAAGTTTGCCAATGACTTCTGTGCTGCCATACGGTATTTGTTTTCCCATAATTTCAGCGTGAGTACATTGGGCTTCGTGTTCGGCATATCTATAAACGAGGTAACGCCTCCGGCTATGGCTGCCTTGCTTTCTGTATATAAATCCGCTTTGTGCGTTAATCCGGGGTCACGAAAATGCACCTGACCGTCAATAACCCCTGGAAATAAATACTTACCGTTTCCGCTAATCACTTTTGCATCCCACTGATGAAGTGCAATACCTATTTTTTGGATACGACCATTAGCAATGAGTACATCTGCATTGGTAATGATGCCCTCATTGACTACGTTGGTATCTTTTATGAGAATAGGTTGTGTCATTTTCTTTGTTAATTCCAAATGCCGTTGGCTTCCGTTAGAATAACAGGAGCGCCATCGGTAACGATTAGCGTATGTTCGTGCTGGGCTACATAGCCGCCTTTATTGCCTACAAGTGTCCATTCATCCAGTTTCGGATTACCCAATACTGCCATTGTAGAGTGGGTGGCTATAAATGTTTCCACGGCAACAACCGTATTTTTCCTGAACCGGCTGAAATTCATCTTGTCCCGGAAATTAGGGATGGACGGCTCTTCGTGCAGCCTGTTCCCGATACCGTGACCCGTAAGATTGTGTATCACTTTGTATCCTCTTTTTTTGGCTTCCGTTTCAATAATAAACCCCACATCTTTTATCCGCACACCGGCTTTGATGTTGCCGATGGCTTTCTTCAGTATTTGCTTGGACGCATCAACCAAAAGAGTGTGGTTATGCACATCGTTTCCCAATACAAACGAACCGCCATTATCCGCCCAAAAGCCGTTCAGTTCGGCAGATACATCTACGTTTACCAAATCACCTTCTTTCAGGATTTTAGTGGCAGACGGAATGCCGTGTGCTACTTCCTGATTGACACAGATACAGGTACAACCGGGAAATTTGTAAGTGGAATATGGGGCTGACTTTGCTCCGAAACTGTAAAGCATCTTCGCTCCGAAATCATCCAGTTCTTTTGTGGACATACCGGGTTCGGCGTAGCGTTGCATTGCCCTTAGTGTAAGAGCAACCGCTTTGCTTACTGCCTGCATCCCGATTAAATCCGTTTCTGCTGATATTGACATAATTCTTATTATTAATTGTTTTAGCTGCCGCAGGCAATGCACTCTTCGGGATTGTCCAATGAACAGGAAATTTCCGCTTGTTTGTCTTCGGCTGATTGCACCGTTTCTACCGTAAACTTGATGGCATCTGCTGCCGCTTTGGTTCGCAGGTAATACATTCCTGTTTTCAGTCCGCTTTTCCAGGAGTGGAAGTGCATCGAAGTGAGCTTTGCCATATTGGGTTCTGCCATAAAAAGGTTGAGCGATTGGGATTGACAGATAAATGCACCTCTGTCGGCAGCCATATCAATGATGGTTTTCTGTTTGATTTCCCATACGGTCTTGTACAGTTCTTTTAAATCCGTAGGAATTTCCTCAATGTTTTGAACAGAACCATTCTCGGCAATCAGCCTGTTTTTCATTTGGGCATCCCAAAGGTTTAATTCTATCAGGTCTTTCAGTAAATGCTTATTGACCACCACAAACTCACCCGAAAGCACACGCCTGTTATAAACATTACTTGTGTAAGGTTCAAAGCATTCGTTGTTCCCCAATATCTGCGAAGTAGAAGCGGTAGGCATCGGAGCCACTAACAAGGAATTGCGTACGCCAAATTCCATTACGTCTTTACGTAAATCTGCCCAATCCCAACGGTCTGATGGCTCGACATTCCATAAATCAAACTGAAACTTTCCCTCGGAAAGGGGCGAGCCCTTGAAACTCTCGTAAGCCCCCTGTTCCTTCGCCAGCTCCATCGAACTTTCCATTGCCGCATAGTAGATGGTTTCAAAAATATCCTTGTTCAGTTGCCGTGCTTCCTCACTTTCAAAAGGCATCCGCAATAACAGGAAGACATCCGCCAAACCTTGTACGCCCAAACCGATAGGTCGGTGTCTGAAGTTGGAGTTTTGCGTTTCGGGTACGGGATAGTAATTGCCGTCAATGACTTTATTGAGGTTTCGGGTAACAATCTTCGTTACTTCGTACAGCTTCTGAAAATCAAAGCCATTCTCTGCAACATATCTCGGCAAAGCCAGTGAAGCCAGGTTGCATACGGCAACTTCTCCGGCATTGGTGAACTCCATTATCTCGGTACACAGGTTGGAGCTACGGATTACGCCTATATTTTTCTGGTTGGACTTTTCGTTGACGGCATCTTTGTAGCATATATAAGGCGTACCTGTTTCTATTTGGGCTTCCAATATGGCGTTCCAAAGCTCACGGGCTTTTACCTGCCTGCGGAATTTCCCTTCCTGCTCATATTGTTGGTACAATGCCGCAAACTCATCGCCATAAGTATCGTACAATCCTGGGGCTTCATTCGGGTCAAACAGTGACCAATCGGCATTTTCTTCTACCCGTTGCATAAACAAGTCGGGTATCCACAGGGCAGGGAACAAATCCCTTGCCCGCATTTCTTCCTTGCCGTGGTTTTTGCGGAGGTCGAGGAAATCAAAAATATCGGCGTGCCACGGTTCCAGATATACCGCAATGGCTCCCTTGCGTTTGCCGCCGCCCTGGTCCACATAACGGGCTGTGTCATTATACACCCTAAGCATCGGGATGATGCCGTTGGAAATACCGCCTGTACCTTTGATGTAGCTGCCCGTAGCCCTTACATTGTGAATGCTCAACCCGATACCTCCGGCTGATTGCGAAATCAAAGCACAGCGTTTCAGGGTGTCGAAAATACCGCTGATGCTGTCTTCGGTCATACTCAACAGGAAACAGGACGACATCTGCGGTTTGGGTGTTCCGGCATTGAATAAGGTAGGCGTAGCGTGGATAAACCATTTTTCGCTCATCAGGTTGTAGGTTTCTATTGCTGCTGCAATATCTTCTTTGTGTACGCCTATTGCCACCCGCATAAACAAGTGCTGCGGACGTTCGGTTATTTTGCCGTTAGTGCGGATGAGGTATGAGCGTTCCAGTGTTTTGAACCCGAAATAGTCAAAATTATAATCCCGGTCATAAATGATACTGCTGTCTATGGCATCGGCATTTTTTCGGATGATGTCATAGGTTTCTTTAGATAATAAAGGTGCGTACGTATTGGTTACAGGGTCGATATAATCGTACAGCAATTTAGTTGTTTTGGAAAATGACTTTAGGGTATTCTTATGCAGGTTGCTGACCGCAATTCTTGCAGCAAGCACAGCGAAATCAGGATGTACCGTTGTATAGGCGGCAGCCGTTTCTGCGGCAAGATTATCCAGCTCGGTAGTGGTTACATTGTCATAGATGCCCTGAATTACTTTCTTGGCAATTTCGATGACATCCTTTTCGTCCACAGCCAGTCCGTACACTAATTTGTGTAGCCGTGCCGTAATCTTATCGAAATGTACGGCTTCCTGTTTTCCGTTTCTTTTTATTACAAACATTGAGCGTTGCGTTAATTTATTTTTAGTTCTTGAATTTCATTTTATAGGGCGTGGTAACGTTTCCTTTCAGCACTTGTTTCAGCTTACTTTCCATCAGTTTTTTACTCAATGGTTTTACACGGTCTATGTATAAAATGCCTTGCGTATGGTCGTATTCGTGCAGGATAACACGGGCAGTCATTCCGCTAAACTTTTTCTGTATGGTTTCAAAATGCTGATTTTGATACTGCACTTCCACAGACCAGGAACGAACCACCTTGCCGGACAGAAATGGCAGGCTCAAACAACCTTCCGTTTCTTCCCATTTGTTTTCAGAAAGGCTTATAATTTCTGTATTGATAAATACTTCCCGGATGCCCGTATCTCCTTCGGTAAAAACATCTTTCCGTTCTGTTTCTCCCATATTATCAAACAGAATTTTGCTGTCCGCTACAAAGAGCTGAAGCGGCTTGCCAATTTGCGGTGCAGCCAGTCCACAGCCCTGTGCGTTTTCCATCGTTTCCCACATATCGGCAATGAGCGTATCCAGTCCGGGATAATCCTGCTCCACCTTATCTGCTGTCATTTTCAGCACATTATTCCCATATCCGTAAACCGGTAACTTCATCTCAAGCACATTTATTAAAAATCTTCATCGAGCGAAAAGCTGTTTTGTTCTTTTGTATTCTGTGCCACACCCGATTTTTGGTATTCGCCTACACGACGTTCAAAAAAGTTGGTTTTTCCTTGCAGTGAAATCAGCTCCATAAAGTCAAACGGGTTGGTAGCATTCCAAATCTTTTTACAGCCTAATGCCACAAGCAACCGGTCAGCTACAAACTCAATGTACTGGCACATCAGTTCGGCATTCATCCCGATAAGCCTAACGGGTAAAGCATCTGTTACAAATTCTTTTTCAACGTCAACCGCATCGGCTATTATTTTTTGCACGGTTGCTTCGGGCAATTTGTTGACCAGGTGATTGACATACAGCAAACAGGCAAAATCGCAGTGCAGACCTTCGTCACGGCTGATGAGTTCATTGGAAAACGTCAGACCGGGCATCAGTCCCCGTTTTTTCAGCCAGAAAATGGAACAAAAGCTGCCTGAAAAGAAAATCCCTTCGACAGCCGCAAATGCAATCAGCCTTTCGGCGAAATTGTCGCTTTCAATCCAGCGTAAAGCCCAATCGGCTTTTTTGCCCACACAGGGGATGGTGTCAATAGCTCGTAACAGGTAATCCTTTTCTACAGCGTCTTTTACATAGGTATCAATCAGCAGGGAGTACATTTCCGAATGGATATTCTCAATCATAATCTGGAACCCGTAGAAGCAACGTGCTTCGGGATATTGCACTTCCTGTACAAAGTTTATGGCAAGGTTTTCATTTACGATACCGTCACTCGCCGCAAAAAATGCCAGTACGTGCGATATGAAATAGCGTTCGTCATTGTTCAGCTTGTTGTGCCAGTCGTTCATATCGGGCGACAAGTCCACTTCTTCGGCTGTCCAAAAACTCGCTTCTGCTTTTTTGTAGAATTGCCAGATGTCATCGTGCTGAATGGGAAAGATGACAAACCGGTCTTTGTTATCCTGTAAAATCGGCTCAATCATCTTTGCACTTTCTTTTTACAAATTCATATAATAACCGTACAGGTACAGCCGTAGCTCCGCTCTGCCTGTATCCTTTGGCTTCTTTGACGAATGCTGCTCCTGCAATGTCAAGGTGTAACCAGGGATAGTCCGTAAAGTGTTCCAAGAATATGGAAGAGGTGCTGACACCGCCTACCGGACCGCCCAGATTGCTCATATCGGCAACCGAAGATTTCAGCAAATCTTTGTATTCTTTCCAAAGGGGTAGTTGCAATAACCTTTCGTAAACCTGCTCGCCAATGCCTTTGAGCTCATCAATCTGTTCCTGAGCATTTCCCAACACGGCTATTCCTAACGAACCTGTAATGGCAGCCGAAGCTCCCGTTAAGGTTGCCATATCAATGACCAGTTCAGGCTCAAACCGTTTGGCGTATGTCAAGGCATCAGCCAATACCAAACGCCCTTCAGCATCGGTATTCTGTACCTCTATGGTAGTGCCGTCCATCATTGTGATGACATCATCAACGACCAAAGCATTAGCCGAAATCTTATTGTCCGTAGCGGGAACCAATCCGATTACATAATAGGGCAGTTTGTTTCCTGCAATAGCAGCAACCGTTCCCAATACTGCCGCACCTCCTGCCATATCGCATTTCATCGTGAGCATATTACCGCCTGTCTTCAGCGAGTAACCACCCGTATCGAACATCACGCCTTTGCCCACCAGCACCAGCGGCTTTTCATTGACCGCATTTTCGGGCTTGTAATGGAAAATATTGAAGGTTGGCGGTGTTTCCGAACCTTTGTTTACCGCAAGCAAACCACCCATTTTCAATTCCTCTATCTGTGCTTTGTGCAGGATTTCGGTTTCAAAACCAAACTGTTTTCCAGCTTCTGTTGCCACTTCGGAAAACCGCAGGGCATCCATATAATTGACAGGCTCGTTTACTAATGTTTTCGTCAGTGAAACGGCTTCTACAAGCCGTTTCAGCTCTTCAATCTTGTCTTTCGGAAAAGAGCGGTTACGGATATGCACATCAACGGGATGCTGTTTCTTTTTTGCTTTGTATTTATTAAAATCATAGCTACTCAACAGCATTCCCTCTAAAAACGCATAGCGTTCTGCTTCCGTAAGTTCATCCAGCCCCCGTAGTCGTGCAGTTTGGGTTTGCTGTTTCTGCAAGGCAGCATACAGCGATGCTCCTGCCAACCTTAATGCCTCGGTTTCCGTATTGGGCGTGATGACAATAAAGTTCTGTTTATCGCCCAATGTGGTAATCACTTCCGTTTGATTTTCAGAAAATGCCTTGTCAATGTTTTGTACCAATGATTTCTGAAAGGCATAGCGTTCTGCCTGCTCTTTGGTGGCAATGAGTATGATGTTTGCAGCACTATCTGCAACGTCTTCTTTTTTTGTATAGGGTATGAAATTTAAGTTCAAGTAATTATCCTGCATTTTGCTCTTTTAGTTTTGCTGTTACCGTTTGTTGTCCTGGTGTCCATCCGCAACCTGTCAATTCTTCTGTTTGCAGTGCATCCAGTACCCTAAGCACTTCGTTTACATTTCTGCCTACGTTCATCGGATACACGCTTACCCATTGTATTTTGCCATTGGGGTCGATGATGAAGGTGGCACGGTAGGCAACTTTTTCTTCACTGTCGAGTATGCCCATTTCTTCAGCTAAAGATTTTGAGGTATCAGCAAGCATCGGAATAGTCAGTTTTGCCAATTCCGGATGGTTTTGCCTCCATCCAAGATGCACGAACTCTGTATCGGTAGAAGCTCCGATAACCTGTGCGTTACGTTCTACAAATGCGGTATTGTTATTGTCAAATTCGATGATTTCGGTAGGACATACAAACGTGAAATCTTTCGGCCACCAGAACAGCACTGTCCATTTGCCTTGCTCTGAAAGATAACGGTTGTCGATGTCCGTAATTTCTATGCCGTTTTCTGTGGTTACAACAGCTTTCTTGAAAAATTCGGGCAGTTTATCCCCGATACTTAAAGGTCCTTTTTGTACCAGTTGCATTTGCTGCTGGCTCATTAGTTTTTTTACTGAATTGCACATAATCTCTAATCTATTTTTATTAAATTGTTTTCTACTAATTGTTCTTTCAGGGTTCTGAAAAGCTGTTCCTGCTTTTCCTTTCCTGTATTATTTTTCTCTGCAAAACGGACATAAGCCAATGTGGCTCTTTTCAGTTCCGATTGTATCTCGTCAGGATTGAGGGCTTTATTGGCTGAAAGATGCAGGAGGTAATACACCGTACGTTTGAGCATATTTTCCGCTTCTTCCAGATTGCCAAGCTCTTCGTAGGTGTTCGCCAGGTTATTGCAGGAAATGATATATACCTGTATGAACGGTATTTTCAGACGGATGCAATCCGGGATGTTATTGTTCAGTACTTCCGCTCTGTACAGTGCGTCTTTATATCCTGACAGTGCTTTTTCAAAATTGCCTTTATTGAAATGCTCGTTATTCGATACAGTTAATGACTGCCAATATTTTTCTATATGGTCCATACAGGTATCACTCATTTTATTTTAAATTGTTGTTCGCAAAATCCCAGTTGACGATTTCCCAAAAGCCTTCCACAAATTTTGGACGGGCATTGCGGTAGTCGATGTAGTAGGCGTGTTCCCATACGTCCAGCGTGAGGATTGGGGTTTTATTTTCAGTCAATGGAGTATGGGCATCTTTCATCGGCACGATTTCCAGTTTTTGGTTTTCGTCCTGTGCGAGCCACGCCCATCCGCATCCAAATAGCTTTACTGCCGTAGTAGAAAACAGTTCCTTGAAGTTTTCAAAACTGCCGAAATCACGATTGATAAGTTCGGCTATCCTGCCTTGTGGAGTTTTACCGCCATTTGGCGAAAGGCAATGCCAGAAAAAGCTGTGGTTCCAATGCTGTGCAGCATTATTGAACAGTCCGGCATTGTTTTCTGCAAATCCCTTTCGTATGATTTCCTCGACGGTAGCGTTTTCTAAGGGGGTGTCTTTTACCAACCCTGCAAGGTTGTTGACATACGTAGCGTGATGCTTACCGTAATGATAATCGAAGGTTTCCTCCGTGATTATCGGATTAAGGGCATTTCTGTCGTACGGAAGCTCCGGTAATACTTGTGTAATTCTCATCTCTTATTGTTCTTTAGTTTTAAAATTTTAATCGCTCTTTTTAATTGACTGACCTGCCCTAATTGCTCTGTGGCTTTCTTCATATTGTTCTGCATCAGGTTATTATCCCGAATATTTCTTTCGAGGTATTTCTTGTTTTCTTCCAATAATTCTATTACATACTCCATATCACTAATCTTGTTTTTGATTAAAATTAGATTAGCAAAAATAATAAGTTAGAATGTACTAACAAAATAATTAGATGAATTATTTTGAAATAACAGGAAGCTGCATATAGCAATTAAAAAAGCCGAAGTCTAAAAACTTCGGCTAACACGCCATTCAGGTTTAATAAGAAAAGTATATATATCTTTAGTTGTCCTGCTGTACCAAATGCTGCAAGTTCGGGTCATTTTTAATCCGCTCCATTTCGCTCTCAACAATATGAACAATGTCTAATTTTATCTGACGGTAATTGCTCTCAATTTCCTGCTTCATCTTATCCTCGCCCTGTTCATCTACAAAAGATAAAATTTCCGGTATCTTCTGATAGGCTTCCGTTTCCGCAGCAACCTTTTCATTATCTACCACAATTTCGGCGTGGAAAATCTTTTGCTCGATACGTTCGTCAAAGTTATCCGATACAGAACCCACGAACATACCTTGTGTAAGTGTACTGATTTTTGAGGCTGGGATAAGGCTGTCTAATTGGGTTGAAATGGAAGTAGATTTGTCATTTCGGTTAATCGTCATACTTTGGCGCTTCTGCAATACTTTCCCGAAACGCTCCGAAAGACTTTTTGCCGTTTCGCCAACCACCTGACCACTGAAAATATTACCTACTGTATTCTGTATTACTTTGGCTTCCTTATCTCCATAGTCACGGATTAACTGCGAAAAGTCCTGAAAGCCCAGGCAAACCGCTACTTTATTGCTTCTCGCTGTTGCTATAAGGTTATCCAATCCCCTGAAATAAATTGTGGGCAGTTCGTCTATGATAACGGAACTCTTTAATTGCCCTTTCTTATTAATGAGTTTGACAATTCGGGAATTATACAGCCCCAAAGCTGCGGAATAAATATTTTGTCGGTCGGGGTTGTTACCCACGCACAAAATTTTCGGCTCTTTCGGATTGTTGATGTCTAATGAAAAATCATCGCCTGTCATTACCCAATACAATTGCGGACTAATCATTCTTGATAACGGGATTTTTGCAGATGCAATCTGTCCTTGTAATTGGTCTTGTGCTCCCCCTTGCCAAGCATCGAGAAAAGGAGATAAATAATTCTCTAATTCATAATAAGAGGTCAAAATCGTAAATACGTCCGAATACTTTTTATTCAGTAATTCAATAGCGTGGGGAAAGGTGCAATACTTACCGTTATCGTAGATTTTCAGATACCAAATAATGGCTGCCAATAATATAATTGGGCTTTCCACAAAGAAATCCCCTTGTTTCTGTATCCACGACCTGTTGAGGTTCAGCATTATGGTATAAGCTGCTTCGTAGGCATCCGATATGTCCGTCATAAAGTCAGGATTAAGCGGATTGCAACGGTGGCTCCTACGTGGGTCGTCAAAGTTGATGACGTAGAATTTGGGTTGAACTTTGTACTTATCCCTGTTCTTCAGTAAATGATTGTAAGCAATCGTAGAAAGGTCGTCAAACTTAAAATCATAGATATACATTGAAAAACCTTTCTCAATCTGCTGTTTGATATAATTGTTTACAATGGCATAAGATTTACCAGAACCCGGAGTTCCCAACACAATCGTTGCCCGAAAGGGGTTTACAATGTTTATCCAACCGTCATTCCATTTGCTTTTGTAGTAAAACTTTGTGGGCAGATTTACCGAGTATTCGTTTTGCATTAATTTGGTTTCCTGTTGGAAGCTCTCGTTTTCGTTGTTGAAAACATCGTCCATTAAATTGTTACGGAGCAAACGGCTCATCCAAACCCCTGCAACCATTAAAGCGATATAGCCTAAACCCGTTGTTAGGATATAGAGAAATGTAGTGGTGTTTAGTGGTAGCTTTAATAATGGAGAATTCAAAAAGAAAAGGACGAAGCCGATACCAAAAGCCACATAAATTTTGCCCCACGTAATCTTTTCGTCCTTTACGCCTTTCGTTCCCAAACAGCTCAAAGCCAACAATACCAATGCAAATATTTTGGTATATAGGGTATGCGAAAACAGTCCGGCGGTACGCTGAAAATTGCTTAATATTTTGTTGATGATTTCTAATGTCCAGCCACGTTCTATAAAGAAACCGTAGCAAAACCAATACAAGTGCATCAATACTATAATGATGCTTACTCCTCGCATAAAAGCCATAATCTTGGCTAAGCCTCTTAAATCGTCTTCTCCCTGCATTTTATAATTTTTTAAATGTTCGGGCGTGAATTTATGAGCTATGAAGAGTGGCTATAAGATTATGGCAGTCATTGGCTTGGAGTGGCTGTGTTTGGCTGAATACTACTGCTGACCTCTTTTGCGTTTCCGCTTTTTCTTCATTTTGTTGGCAAAGTCCTGTTCCTCGTAATCTTCGCCCTGCGCTTCAGGCAATAAACCGCCCAATGCTTCTATCAAGCCGTCTTCGTGCTTTTCCGTAGTTAAGAAGTCGAACAAATGGTGTGGTTCTTCCGCAGGAAGATCCGCATCATTTGATGTGGATATTTTGGGTTGCTGTAAAGCAGGTTCTTTTATCTCCGGTTTGATGTTATTGTTCCAATAATCATTAAAGGTATTGGCAGAAAGTTCCTTTGCCAAACTTGAACCGTTCCATACGGATTTGGAATTATGGTCGATGAATGTCATTCCATAAATACGTCCTGTGTCGTTTCTCCGTACCACTACATTGATACCTTGCTCGCCTAAGTGCTTTTTAAAGCTCAATTCATTATCCGTAGATTGTAGGGCAATCGTTACGGCAGCTTTTAAAGTATTCTTGGTTGGGTTATCCTTTAAAGCCGTTTTGCATTTCGCAAAATGCAATTCCAATGCTGGTAGCCCTGCATTCTTTCCGAATAAGGAAGCCTTAAACGGATTTCCTGCTTTTTCGCCTTTTTCATTCAACGGAATATATAGCAAACCTTGCTGTGGTTTTCCCTGCAATTCGCCCTCTATCTTTTCGGTGGTAATATTGAAAAGAGAAAGCAAAGCATTGTATTCGCCCAAAGTCTGATATTGATAATAGTTCGGCAGGTGTCGTACTACTGAAGCAATCTGACTTTTCACATCGCCTTTACTGTAATCCACAGGGTGGAAAATTTTATCGTTCTGGCTACGCTCTTTATCTGTTGCAGGTATCAAATGGTGTTGTTTTTCGAGTTCACGGCAGATGTTCATCGACCGCATTTTCTCGAATTTGTCCGAAATCTTTTTTCCGTTTTCGTCCACACAAACCGATACGATATGGATATGGGTACGGTCAATATCGGTATGTTTGAATACCACAAAAGGCTGTTCGCTATATCCCAACTCCCGCATATACTGCTGTGCCATTTCCCGAAACTTATCATCGCTAACGGTATCTTTCGGGTCGGGATTGAGCGAAATATGCAGGGTATGTTTCTCTGTATTTTGATTAGCCAAGAGATAAGGAGCAAAAGATTGTGCCAATTGTGCCACAGAATATTGCCCGTTGGACGTTTCAATTATCTTATTTGCAAACAGAATTTGTCCGTTTTCTTTCTCAACTTTCAGATTATTATACGCCAATGCTCCGTATAAATTTGCACTTCTTCCGATTTTCGCTATCATTTTTCATTGATTTTTTTATTTTCTTGATGGTAATGAAGCTTGGATGAGCTATTGATTTTACCTTTTAATGGATAGCTCAACCAGGTCTAAGGCTGTTTTTTGAGGTATTTTTTATCAAATTCCTCGGTTATCTCCACAACTTTTTTGAACAATTCGACCATTTCTGCCGTCTGTTTTTCCAACTTGTACAGGTAAGCCGATGCCTTTTTCTCGGAAAAACTCTTGTACAATAGCTTTACAATCTGATTATAATTGACACCAATAGAGCGGAATTGACTGTGAAACGAAGTCAGTCGCATATAGAAATCAACCGTTCCTTTGTCGATATGCACCGATTTTATCGTCTTATTGAAGATACAAGACGTTATAAAATGTGCCTTTACCTGCATACCCGATTTATCAAAGAGGGCAAGAAAACGGGCGTGTTCCTCCTCGTTAAAGGAAATCGTGTAGCGTATTTTCGCAGGGTCGTTTTTAAGCGGTCGCCCCGTCTTTTTCAACTGTTTTTTGTTGTTCTCATTCATCACTAATCCATTTTTAATTCACACAAAAACGCCGACTTCGGAGGACGTTTTCTGCCCCCTGCAAGGGCAAGTTGTTTTGAGCATCCGAAAAGTTTTCGAGATGCTCAAAACACAACTTGCCGTGTTCCGGTGAACACAAAAATCCGCACTTCGTGACGGATTAAATGTAACAGGGAAAAACGGCCCGATGCCGTCCTGTTTCGTGTCCATTTTGTCAAGATGCCTTTGCATAAATCCGTTAATATAATTCATCACACAAAGTAAAGACCTGCTTACAAGAGTATTGCAATGCAATACCCGGACAAACACTGTCTTTGAACGCCAAACAGTGCCACACTTCAATCAGCAGGTCTTTCATTCACTTTATTTGCCATATTGTTTTAGAGCAGGGAGTAAAAAATGTATTAAAACAGGGAAGAAATCAGGATTAGTGTGCAGGTAGTTTGGAATAAAAGCATAAAGTTTTAAAAACGTAAAACTATAAAAGTGTAAAAGCATAAAAGCGGTAAAGCATTTTGCCATTTGAGAAGTTTACCATTTACCAAAAAACATATCCAACAAGGCTGTAAGAAAAGCAAAAAAATATACAGGCGTATTCCTGACAAACAATGCAGAAAATTGGGAACAATGTAATATTCAAAAGCAGGAATATTCAAACCTGCAAAGCAAGTAAAACGTGTAACAATAAATTTTTAAATAATGGAAACAAAGAAAAAAACCTTAAAAATCAGCTTCTCCACGCAAAAGGGCGGTGTAGGAAAATCGACAATGACCACCTTGCTGGCAAGTGTGCTCCACTACCGGTTAGGTTTTAACGTCTTGGTATTGGATTGCGACTTTCCGCAGCATAGCCTGACCAATATGCGTGAACGGGATAAGAAGACCTTAATGCAAAATGAATATCATAAAAAGGCGGCAATGAAGCAGTTTCAAACCATTAACAAAAAGGCATATCCGATTATCAAAAGCAAAGCCGAATATGCTTTAGAAAAAGCATCGGAATATGTAAGCCAATCGGCTATTGTACCGGATGTTATTTTCTTTGATCTGCCCGGAACCGCCAATACCAAAGGGGTACTAACCACTTTGAAAATGATGGATTTTATCTTTTCGCCCATAACCGCCGACCGTTTGGTCGTGGAAAGTACATTGGGCTTTACCAAAGCCTTTCTTGAACTCCCGAAAACCATTGAGGGTAATGATGAGCAAGAGTTATGGCTGTTCTGGAACCAAGTGGACGGAAGGGAAAAAACAGGCTTGTATGAGGCTTATCAAAGTGTTATCAAACAACTCAGCCTACCCATAATGGAAACAAGAATAATGGACAGCAAGCGTTTCCGAAAAGAAACAGACGATACCGAAAACTATGTATTTAGATCCAGCTTGCTGCCCGCCGAAACACAATTGCTGAAAGCCACAAAAATGGATTTGTTTATCGAGGAATTTTTAAAAATCACGCAGCTATAAAAGTGATGAACTATGAGTACTGAAAATAAGAATAACGATTTTAAAAAGCCTGATGTTGATGAGGATTATTTGATGAACATCATCAGTGGCGATGAGCCAGTTGCTTTGACTAAAAACAATCAGCAACCGGAATCACCAAAGGAAACGAAGCCCAAACCTAAAGAGAAACCCCGAAGCAGTTCATCAAAAAAAGCGGACTACGAGGAAACATTTCTGGTCAATCGGTTCCCATCCGGTCGTAGTGGCAAGGTCGTTTACATTCGTCCGGAATACCACGAACGGTTGCTCCGCATTGTACAATTGACAAGGGAGGAAAAAACAACCCTCTATTCCTACATTGACAATATCCTTGAACACCACTTCAGGGAGTTTGGCGATGATATTACAAATTATTTCAACGAACGTTTTAAACCCATTTTGTAGCTATGGAAATACTAATCGTGATATGCCTGCTGATAGTCATAGCCCTGCTTTTGCAGGACAAGATTGTAATTAAGAAACGGTCGGAGCAAAAGCCAAAACAGGAAAAAGTCAATCCGAACCTGCCCGATATTATGGGGCAGCCCAAACCTGTAATGCGACTTTCGCAGCCAAACACTGCCAATGAACGCCAAATTCAGGAACCAGAGATAAACCCCGCTAATTTAGACATCGAATACGACGAAAATGAAGACGTAGGTATTCAGGTTCCGCAGGAAGAGCTGGACGAAGTTTTCAGTAATATGCCTGATTTTGAGGAAGAGGAAGAAGAATGGAACAGGTACGGAACATCCGGTGGCGATGACGGTTTTGCCCAAGGGGTTACCTTTGAAGAACTAAACTCCGTGGGGGTGTTGCTCCAAAAAGAAAAACTGGAAACAGACCAAAAGGAAACAACGGTAGCCATAGTTCAAAGATTACAGGGAACCGAATTATTCAGCCTGCTGGAAAATTCCATTGAGGGTGCTTCCCGAAAAATTGCCGAGCTTTTGGACAGCACACTCTCTACTGAAACAGAAGCCGGTTCTTCCAATTTGCGGAAAAATGATTTTGAAAACTTTGACATTGGGGAGTTTGTGTGAGGGTTCTTTCTCGTGTTTACATTCTCAGATTTAGATATTATTCGACAATTTTTTAAGGTCAGTTTCATAGACTTTTAATAAAGTCTCATTAAGCTGTGAATATTTCTGAAGCTGAGTAATCCTCTTTTTTAACCTCTCAATATCATATTGTTTTGAATAATCATCTTTATCATAATCTTCAATATCAAAAGAAGGGTTATTATCTAATAAAACATTAATGATGCTTGTATCAGCATTATCAGATAGGTTTACAGCATTTTCAATCCACTGCTTTGTTCTCTCATTTTTTGCATTATTAGCGGCTTGGCCTAATGCATATTCTATCCAAATCCTGGCTGTCTTGTCAATTTCGTTAGCAATATCCATCCATTCTTCTACAGATTTATGATTTAAATTGTCTGTTTCTAATTCCGCCAGGTCTTGATTGCGTAAAGCATTATAAAAATAAGGTTCCTCTTTGTCAGGATTTAGCTTAGACAATGTATCCAGGATAGGCTCGAAACTTTGGAAAGGTCTTCTTCCAGATGGAAGAGAATGCCGGTGTTGCCATAACATTAATATTACATCAAAACACTCTTTTTCTGCTGCCTCTTTTTCATTCCCTTCTGATTGTTCAGCAACAGATATTTTTTCTGCAAGATAATGAGCCATCCAGCGTGAGAAGGTATCAACGCCTGGTTCTAATTTAAGCTCTTTCACGAAGAGTTTACCCAAGTTTATGATTTTTTCCTGTAGTTCTAAGTTCTCCATCTGATGACAGTATAAATAGTTTATGTATAGGTTTCGAATATTCGTATTTATCTTCCCGGCTCCGGTATTTATAATTAATTTCCCTTTTTATTCCAACTTCCAATATCAGGTCACAATTAAGAGTTGAACACATGTGTTTTAAAAATTGTAATGACGCTTTTAACCGTTTACCGGCCTGATTTGGATTTTCATCTCTGTCGTCTCTGTGACTGCTCCATATTGCGCATTTCAAGGCTGGATATGATGACTTGGGTGAATACCAAATTTTCCCGTTACCATCTACAGACAAACTTAACCTGTCCACAATATCATCTCCTATTACAAAAGGAGGATAGTCTACATTATCAGCATAGGGATCATATTCGTCTAATCTTTTGGAAACAGATTCATCCTTAATCCACCCCTTAAGCTCAAAAGAACCTGATTCTATTTCCATATCCCTCTCTTTATAATTAGGAAGTTTGTAGTCATGAGGATCACTGCAGGTTTCCAGTGCTATCATTAGTGCGCCGGAAGTGCCTTTAGAAACCAATGCAGAGGCAATTGAAAAACTTTCGGTTCTTTCGCTATCTTTTTCTTCCCATCCTCCCCGTACATTAAGCCATTGTTCTCCGCTGTCATCGTCTGTTAGTAATGCTTCATAAAAACTCTTTTCCGGAATTTCCGATTTCCAGTTATCATCCTTACTTTTAGAAAGCCATTCTGGTCTCTTTAATGGCACTGGATCACGATAGTCTATTAACCATTTTCCATCAGCACACGTTAATAAATGACCTGAGATCCACTCGTCCCACTCATTATCATACCAATCTCTTTTTGATACTACAGGCATTTTTTCGAGAAACTTTGCTGCTGCTACCATCATGGAATGGTAAGACAAATAGAAGTCAAGATTATCTGTTCTTGGGTAACTTCCATGGTCATGCCAAGTTTCTCTTTCATTCGAATATCTATTCCATATCGATATTCTCGGATCATTGTTATAACCGTTTTTCTCTTTTATACCCCATTCTTCAATAATGACATTAGCAGCTATATCTTCTAATTGTTTCCCCGGTACACCAAATACATCGCCCAACGGTTCAAACCAGTACCTGTCAAAATCCCATCCGAAATGAAAATCATATTCAGTATTAACTAGTCCGTTAATGTGCCAATAACTATCTACTGTATCATTGTAATCCATTTCCACTACCGGCATATTGCTTTTACCAACAGCTTTTAGTTTATTCAGTGTTTCGTCATCATATATATCGTCCAAAGAAGTGGAGAGATTGACCGATATTTCTGCTGAAAACTTTTGAATAAGGATGTGAGGTTCACCAAAGGCATAATGAACGAATATGTCTTTATATTGAACCAACAACTCGGGTTTATCAAGAGAAACTCTTACTAAAGCAATTAATAAATATAATCGGGCATGAAGATTATAAAACGGAAATTGACAGCTACCAAAGGCATCCACTTTGTCATGCTGCATCCAGTTAATCAGTTCATCAATGATACCCGTACAGTTGAATTGGGCTAATGCACTTACCGTATGTGCTGCATTCCATCGTTCTGATGAGCGAGGGGATCCAAGAGCAGACCAAATGAAACCCGCTATATTTTTGTTGACATTCTTAGATGTAAATAACCATTTATCCCATTCGCCATCACCAAAATCTTTCTCAATATGTAATTCAAATCTTGATAGTGTAAAATCAAGTAAGTCCGTTACCTTTACAGGGTCGATTATTGAAGTAGCAATACTTACAAACCCAAAAAACATTTCTGCGTCAGAAAATTCGTACCCGCTTGACAGCCCTTCAAATATTCCTTCTTTTAGTTTATCTATTTCACTTTCACTAAGATTAAAATCCTGAACAAAATATTGAAAAGAATACAGGCTTATCAGTTCTTGTGCATACTTCCTTCCTAATTGCTTTGCTAAAACAGGCCAGTTTTTCTTGAAGCTGACCTTATTTTTCCATTCTTCTGGAAGCAATTTGAAAAAAGATTTGAGTTCATAACGATTTACTCTTGATAAGAGTAATATATCAATAAATTTCCAGAGATCCTTTTCATTCAATCTTTGTATCACTTCGTTCCAAAAGCTTTCAATGTCCCTGTAGAAACGCTTATCGGATATTGCATTAAAAGCAAGAAGGCATTTTTCAAACTGTTCATTGTTGAGAATATCCAGAGCTCCAAAGACATCTTCCCAATGTACATTATCATCAGTTCGATTTGTGTTTTGAAGAGTTTTATCTTCTTTATCCTCCGGCAATAATTTTTTATTCTTTTGATGGTAAGCTAATATTCCATCTAATGTATCATTCTGGATATTTTGCCGGGAGGCTATTTGCTGCATCTTTTCCCAGTAATCGGCGGTGGTACCTTCTATTTGGAGCAGATAGACGGCATCTGCAAATATCTTTTGCTTTATTTCTGTATTACCTTCATTTTCCAGGCAGATGGAAAGCAACTCTTCAAGTTGATGATAGGAGAAAAATCTTGACATCGTCCATCCTGTTGAAGGCGATATTTTGCCGGATTGTACCAATTCCATCAGTAATGCTTCTAACTGGTATTCAAACCTTCCTATGTCTCTATCCCGCCACCGGCTTAGTGCAGATATTCCTTCTCCGCTCGACATTCTCGCACAAACAGCAATCGCTTCGCTTCTGTTCCAATACTTTTCACGGGAGACATATTCTCCCACTACTTCGGCACAGCGTATAAAACGATAAGCTAATTCGTCAGAGACACTATCTCCATTGCATGCTTGTTTAGCAAGTGATACAACAGCTTCCCATCTCCTGACTATTTCGTCGCCAAATTTAGACACGATGTTTACGGCCTCTTCAAAATATACACTGGCGTCATCAGAGGCTGTATTCAATACAGCACGGGCAAGTCCGATATATCTTTCCGCCATTTCTTCAGGGCCATCTTCGGTGATACTTTTTATTCGCTCATAAGCACTTTGCTCAAGCTCCTGTTTTACTAAGGATAAATGCGGTAATCTGAATGCTGCTCTTACTGTATTCAGCTCATCGGGAATCCACAAAGCTTTATTGTTCTTGATGTAGGTATTATAAAACCAGTTTACTTCTTCAGTATTTCCTTTGTCATATAATATTAGAATAGATGACTGAAGTGCAGCAATCTCGTTAGGTAAAGTATCGTAAGAGCGATATCTATTGGTTCTTGCTTTGTGTGATTTTTCATTCGCATTTTTTACTTCACCTTCAAAATTGAAGTCCTGCTGGCTCAATATTCTAACCCTTAGAAGATACCAGGGAAACAAGCCGTTGATTATTTCTTTGAATTCTTTAATCTCATTATCCCGATCATAGTCACTTTTTTCCTTTTTGTCAGCTAGATTTCGAGGCAAAATAGCATCAATATCTACTTCCGATTTATCTTCCAATAAGTTTCGGATTGCGAGTGTTTTTAGGTAAAAGGTACGTTCCTGAGATTGATGTGCACTATATACCATCTGCGACGCTTGTAAAGGGATATAATGTCTCAATACCCTTCGCAGTTGTGCAGATGGTAAGTTTCTATGTAGACAAGCCTCTATAAAAGACACTATAGCTGGTGTAATATTGTCACCCTGATAGTACTGCTTTGGTTTTTTAATCCTGGATTTCGAACCTGTTAGGAGACATAAACAAGTTTCAATAAACTGTTCTTCCGGGAATCTCCCAACTTTTATGAGTTCGCTGACAATAGCTACTGTATAGTACGGTTGCCTGATACAAATTTGCAGGAAATTATTAATAGCTTCAAAATTTCCAATATCTATAAGTCGCTTTATTAGACTCTTCATTATGTCAAAAACAAATGCTTTGGACGTGAATCGATTTAGGAAATCAATACAATCTTCTACCCCGTAAATATTGAAAAATGCATATGCTAATTCTAAAACATCCCTTTCTGTAACCTCATTTTGCGGGTGGCGTTCATCACTTTTCCGAAGATCTTCAAAGTATATTTGCAGCCAATTTACAGCAGCCCTTAAATAACCTCTGGCTTCTCCCTTATATTCATTAATTCCTGACAATAATGAAGCAGTAAAGACATTCTCTGAACCATTCCAGGCACCACTCAGTAAGCGTTTAAATGCAATATCCTGAACCTTTTGTTGATCCTGCAAAGTAACAAGCAGGTCAATATTATTCTGAAAAAGCCCGAGCTGCCGCTGATTTCCAGCCACTTCCTCGCCAGCTCTCATAGCTATCTTAATCGCATCATTATAATGTTTGGCTCTCAGTGCTGCACGGAAAGCAAACTGTAACCTGTAAACACGTACATTTCTTGCATCGATTGGATTATCTTCCGGCAAATAACTGTCCGAAAGTGTAATTTCGATTAGTTTTTCATATTGCTCTGCCTGAAGGTACAGATGCGGCAGAACCTCGGCCACATAAGTGTACTGATTGGCTAAAGGCTCTAATATGTTTATATAGGTTTCGAAATTTTCTTTTTTTGCCAAGAAAGTTTTTCTAAACCACGTTTCCGTTGGCTCATCTCTGAATTGTACAGATTCGTCTGACAACCACAACGAGCGACCAATATCTGCTACAAAGCTTTTAATTGTCTCGGTTGTTACTCCTGCCGCTTTTGCTAAAATTTCTATTGGAATATGAGGAGGTAAGCTTGCCAACCCTAAACATATTGCCTGTATTTGTTCCTGAAAAGAATCCGACAAGGAATCTTTTATTGTTGATATCGCTGTGTTTAATTGCAGTTCAATCTGCTCCTCAACGGTCATTCCCGCAGGACCTAATCGGCTTAATAATTCAGAAACGGTTGATGCATGAACACTTAATGCATTTGCCTGCACACGAGGATTGCCACTGGTTAACCGATGAAATTCCGTCCCGTCTTTTTCGTCAGCTTCAGGGAACCATTTCCGTAAATTTATTAATGATTCAGTTTCGGAAAATGCTTCTAATTTAAACTGAGCAATTTTAGAGTTAGGTTTTAGTAACTGAATTCGTTCTGTTCTGCATAATAAAACCAGCTTACATCCGTCCGGTATATTTTCACGAAGCAATTCGTTGGCAAAACAGGGATGGTTGTATTCCTGAGCTGCCATTTCTGCATTATCTGCCGCATCAATCAAAATAAATAAGGTGGCAGAATCACTTGTTTGTTTTAAGGTTTTTACAGCGGCGTCAATCCGCCATAAGAACTTCTTCATAATATCATTATCCTGGGAAGTGTCCTGTACAAGCAAAGGATCGCATAGACCTTTTACGGCAAGTTCATTGACAATTTGAACCAAAGCATCCCGATGTCTATGTCGAGGTTCGCTACGATTTCTGTATCGCCCCGCTCCAAAACAATCATAGGCAATACCTATTGAATCTGAAGGTAATGAATGTATTAGCTGGCGACAGAATACAGATTTGCCAACACCGCCCGGTGCATGGACAATGACAGGATATGAAGAATTTGAAATATTTTTGACAAGCTCATTGTGTTGTTCCCGCTCAATGATATTTTCTGCCTGTTCCCATATGGCAGGAGCCGGAAACAGGTCTCTCTCGGCGGAAATACCGAAGCAATGCTCAGAAATCCGGAAACTGCCTACCTCGTATCCAATGAGGAATTTGATAAGAAACTCGAAGAGTTGGGCTGGTCGCCAAGCGACCTGATTACGATGTCAGGAATGTATATGGACAGGTTCGCCTACCAAACGGAGCAGGCGGTCAAAAATTGGTTCCGCAATCTGTTGGAGGTACTTTTTCGGGCTGCGGCACTCGTCGTGGATACTATACGAACGTTTTTCCTTATCGTACTTTCCATATTGGGGCCGATAGCCTTTGCAATAAGCGTATGGGACGGTTTTCAGTCCACGCTCACGCAATGGCTGACCCGGTATGTCAGCGTTTACCTATGGCTACCCGTAGCCGATCTGTTCAGTTCCATGCTCGCCAAAATACAATCCCTCATTATTGAAAAGGATATAGCAATGCTTGCAGACCCCACCTACATACCCGATACGGGCAACACCGTGTACATCGTGTTTATGATAATCGGTATTGTGGGTTATTTCACGATCCCGACCGTAACGGGCTGGATTATTCAGGCTGGAGGAGCAGGAAACTTTACCCGTAATGTAAACCAGACCGCAATGAAAGCCGGAAACATCGCAAGTGCCGGGGCTGGCTCAACAGCCGGAAACATCGGTGGCAAATTAATGGGAAAATAAAAACAATTAAATGATTTAAAAATGGAATTTAAAACGCTAAGAAATATCGAAAACAGCTTTAGGCAGATCCGTTTGTATGCCATTGTGTTTGCTGTTCTCTGCATCGGCGTGGTAGGATATGCCGTATGGCAATCCTACCGCTTCGCAGAAGAACAACGCCAGAAAATCTATGTGTTGGATAATGGCAAATCACTGATGCTTGCCTTATCGCAGGATGCCAGCATCAACCGACCTGTGGAAGCAAGGGAACACGTCAGACGTTTTCACGAGCTTTTTTTTACGCTTGCTCCCGATAAGAATGCCATTGAAAGCAATATGAAACGGGCATTTAACCTTGCCGACAAATCAGCTTTTGATTATTACAAAGACCTGTCGGAAAAGGGCTATTACAACCGTATCATATCCGGTAATGTGCAGCAACGCATAGAGGTGGATAGTGTCGTGTGCAACTTTGACACCTATCCCTATGCCGTGAGAACCTATGCCAAACAGTTCATCATACGGTCGAGCAACGTGACCCGGCGTAACCTGATTACCACCGGCTATCTCGTGAACTCCGTCCGTTCGGACAACAACCCGCAAGGCTTCAACATAGAAAAATTTGCAGTGGTTGAAAACAGGGATATCGAAGTTATAAACCGCTAAAACTAGGGATATGAAACAGTTACTTGATTTAAGCACATTCGCAAAAACACTGACTGATAAAGGATATGATGGGTATTTCCAAACGGAGGGAGCTTACCCCGATAAAATTAAAGACAGTATCAGCCAGTTCTTGGAGGCTTGCAAGAATGGTACGGACAAACCTCTGCGGCCCGATAGCTTTTCGTTAAGGACTTACATCGAATGGAATGGCGATGACAAACCCAAAGTTGATTGCTATATGCGGGTACGGTACGAAGACGGCAAATTCGATGTACAGAAAATGGACATTACAAGGAAAGACCAATACGGGCATTTAATGAAGAAGTCGGAACTGACAAACCTATCCACAGGTACAGTGCCGACCCGAAAAGAAGCCATTGCATTGGTGTCCGAACCACCTAAACAAAAGCTGTCTTCACAGGTCAGACGGCTCAGAATGTAATAACCGATAATCATTAAGGTATGAAAAAAATCAGAGCAAATATGGACAGGTACTTTGACAAGCTGGACGACCGCTGGCAGACTTTGCCCATCAGGAAACAGCACCAATATACCCTTTACTTTTTTGTGGGGTATCTGCTGTTGACCGCAGGGGTCATTTTCAAAGTATGGTACGACACGGCAAAGTCCGGTAACGACATGCACATCGAGCATATCGAAAACCCTGTCCTCAAAAAGAAAGAAAGTCCGGCAACCTTGCAGGACACCATAACAACAATTTTAAAAAATAGAATTTATGAAAGATAAGGAGAACAAAAAGTCGGTTGTCCGGGTAACGGAAGGAAATCCGTCGGTAACCGCTGATGTGCTGCAAGACAGCACAGAGAGCAAAGCCGAAAAGCTCAAAAAGCCACTTATATTCGGCTTGATGGGAATTGTCTTCGTGGGTTGTATGTACCTCATATTTAAACCATCCGAAGATAAAAAGGCAATGGAAAACATCGGGCTGAACGATGCCGTACCACAGGCTACGGATGCAGGGCTACCCGATGATAAAGGGAAAGCATACGAGCAGGAAATGCTTCAGCAAAAAGACCAGGAAAAACGCAACGCACTTACCACGCTTTCCGATTATTGGAACACGGAAGACAGTACACAGGACAATGAAGAAGCGTTTACCGAAGAGGAAGAAGCCTACGGATACGGCGGTGGCAGAACTTCTGGAAGAAACGGCAATCCTGCATTGAGCAGCTACCGCAATATGCAAAGCACATTGGGTTCATTCTATCAGGATGATAATGCGGAAACAACTGAACTCCGCAGGCAATTGGAGGAACTGAAGGAACAATTGGCCGAGAAAGATGTACCGCCTGTCGCCACCGTAGATGACCAACTGAAGCTAATGGAGAAATCCTATGAAATGGCGGCAAAATATCTTCCGAAGAATACGAATACAGAAAATGCTGCACTTGATAACAATGTTACTCCGGCGGTTTCGTCTGCCAACCAAAAAGAGCATTTTGTGGCGTTTACACCTGCAAGAAAAAACACCGTTTCTGCCCTGTACCGTGAGCCTACGGATAGTGCTTTCTTAGCCAATTGGAGCGAAACGAGAAATCGTGGCTTTTATACCGCAGGTTCCATTGAGCAGGTGGTACAACCCAAAAACAGTATAAAGGCAAGTGTACACGAAACACAAACGATAGTAGGCGAAACAGGTGTACGTCTTCGTTTATTGGAGCCAGCTCAAACACCACAACGAACCATTCCAAAAGGAACGATTGTAACAGCTAATGCCAAATTTCAGGGAGGGCGATTACAGCTAAAGATTACTTCAATAGAACTGGAGGGCAATATCATACCGGTAGATATAACCATTTATGACATAGACGGACAGCAAGGTTTGTATGTTCCGTATTCGCCCGAAATGAATGCCCTTACCGAAATGGCAGGCAATATGAGCCAGACTTCGGGAACCAGCGTGATGCTCACGCAGTCCGCCGGACAGCAGGTTGCCGCAGACCTTAGCCGTGGCGTGGTACAGGGCATTTCTGGCTATTTCGCCAAAAAGGTGCGCACACCCAAAGTAACCCTAAAGGCAGGCCATCAGGTCTTCCTTGTTTCCAAACAATGATGTTGAACTCAAATATTTTAAACAATGAAAAATCATTTTAAAACCTTTTGGGCTTTGGCCCTGATACTCGGCTTTGCCGTACAGTCCTACGCACAGGACAGCATCAAAGCACCGCTTGCCCTGGGCAAAATAGAACCGTACCGCATGGAAGTTACCTACGATAAAACTTCGCATTTGATTTTCCCTACCGCCATACGCTATGTGGATTTGGGAAGCGAATACCTGATTGCAGGTAAGGCGGAAGATGCGGAAAACGTACTGCGTGTAAAAGCATCGGTAAGGGATTTTGAACCCGAAACTAATTTTTCGGTCATTACCAATGACGGACGTTTTTACAGCTTCAATGTGTATTACAGTGGGTATCCCGATGCGTTGAGCTATGACCTTTTGACCATGCAGAAAGCGGTGGATAAGGCCAACAGTAATGATGTTCTTTTTGAAGAATTGGGCAACAATTCCCCGTCATTGGCGGGTTTGCTTCTGGAAACCATTTACAAGAAAGACAAACGTATTGTAAAGCATATCGGATCTAAGAGCTTCGGTATTCAGTTTATCCTGAAAGGCATTTACATCCACAACGGTAAATACTATTTCCATACGGAATTGAGAAACCGTAGCAATGTGCCTTTTCAGATTGATTTTGTCAATTTCAAAGTGGTAGATAAAAAGGTAGCCAAACGCACTGTTGTACAGGAACGCCCGTTGATACCGCTTCGTACCTACAAGCCACTCACAGAAATTTCAGGACAAACCACCGAACAGAATGTATTTCTGTTAGACCAATTCACTATTGCCAATGATAAGGTACTGTTGATTGAGATTTTTGAAAAGAACGGTGGCCGGCAGCAAACGCTTCAGGTGGAAAATTCGGATTTGATAAAAGCCCGGTTGATCAGCGATATGCACCTGAAATTTTAATAACCTTTTAAAGCAATAGCAATGAAAAAGTATATCTATACCGTGATGCTCGTCCTAATGGGTATCACGGTGGCACAGGCACAAAGGATGCTGCCTAAACAGAAAGGATTGGAAATAAGTGCGGGTGTATTGTCCGATGATAAAATTGGTAACGATTATTACATCAGCGCAGCAATGACCGTGAACGGAAAGAACGGAAATTACCAGCTTTGGGCATTGGAATACATGCACCAATACCACGGCTACAAGAACCTACGCATACCGCAGGAAACCTATACTGCAGAGGGCGGCTACAGTTTCTTCCTGCTGGGTGATGCCCGAAAGAATATCACATTGAATTTCGGAGTAACTGGCGTGGTCGGTTACGAAACCATCAACCGGGGAGAAACGATGCTGTATGACGGGGCGAAAATACTGAGCGAGGACAATTTCATTTACGGAGCTGGCGGACGGCTCACATTTGAAACGTACCTGTCAGACCGATTTGTGTTAGTCCTGCAAGGACGTACAAAGGTCTTTTGGGGTACGGATCTGGAACAGTTCAGACCGTCCGCAGGTGTGGGATTAAGGTTTAACTTTTAAAACGTAAAACAATGATAGCAATATTCAATAAATTCAGAATGGGGTTACTGCCATTGTATGTACTGTTGGCAATCCTCACAGCTTCGGTTACGCTGGTATCTTGCAGCAAGGATGATGAACTCGAAATACAGAACGATTTTCCTTTTGAGGTAAATGTGATGCCCGTACCAAAAGATGTTGCCAACGGGCAGACCGTGGAAATACGCATTACCATACAGCGTATCGGAAATTATACAGGTACGCAATACTATCTCAGGTATTTTCAGTTTGATGGTACTGGCACGTTGCGGTATTACGATGAACCGCCATACCTACCCAATGATTTGTACCCGCTGCCAACGGAGCAGTTCCGTTTGTATTATACTTCGGCTTCTACCGTATCACAGTCCTTTGAGGTGTGGATTTCGGATAGCTTTGGGAACGAAAAGCAAGTGAGCTTTCAGTTTAACAGTAGCGATTAAGAGAAACAACTTTGATAAAAGAAAAGCCGACTTTAAAGGTCGGTTTTTTTGCTTCTGATTTTCGACCAAGGATGTTTTTGTTTAAATTTACTTGATATAATTCTCACAATATGGATGCAGTTACTTCTCAATTGGTAATGGGAATTATTCCGCTTGTTATCGGAATAGGGCTTATCTACTGGATAAGCAGAAGGAAATTTTACAGGCGTAGTCCTATGGGAGCGGAGGGCTTTTCAAGTTTTGAAGCATCTGTGTTTATCCGTTTTATAGAACGTGTTGGTAAATGGATCGCCTATGCTTTAATTATTCTTGGCGTTGTTGTTCTTTGGTCTTATACACAGATGAAAAAAGAGAGGGAGAAAAAGCAACAGGAACTTAATATTGAACAGCCTGCCTAACGCTGATCGAAGTTTTTCTGCTGATTTAATTTCAATCGGATAGCTCAAAAGGCTGTCCGATTTATGTTTATAACAAATGTAAACCGCCAAATACTGCCTTTCAGTGCCAATGGATGCAATATTTCCCAATCCTGCAATAAGCCTTTCTAAATTCGACTTCCACAGAAAAATGGAGCAGACTATGGAAGTTATCGCAATACAGAAATCCGCATTTGACGGAATGACAAATGAGTTGGAAGCACTTTTGGAACTGACCGAAAACGCTACTCGGAAATATACCCCGATTTTCAAAGAAGAGAAATGGCTGGATAACCAGGAAGTGTGTTTGATGATGAACATTACCAAACGAACATTGCAGACCTATAAGGATAAGGGTTTGTTGCCTTACTCTAAATTAAACCGCAAGAATTATTACAAACTCTCGGATGTACAGGCTTTGCTCGAAGCCGGACAGCCGTATAATACCAACGACAATGGATTTACTAACGAATGATACCCAAGAAATCATCGCCCATCAGGAGATGATAACGCAATTGAAAAAGCGTATCGAAATAATCTTGAAAAATTATCGCCCTGTAATGAACGGGGAAATTTACTTATCGGGTGAAGATGTGTGTAAGTTGTTACATATTAGTAAACGGACGTTACAGCAATACCGGGATGACACAATATTGCCATACATTCAAATTGGTGGTAAGATTATTTACAAAGAATCAGATATACTACATATTCTGGAAAAGAACTATACGGGTTGATTGCTTTAGTGATGATCTCTGAATCTTCGTTTTAATATATAGTATCTAAATAAGAGTCTGTCATACCATAAGGCAAACAGCAATAATCCTACAGCAATCAAAAGCGTTCTTAATTCAAGATATGGAAATATAAATCCTCCAATTATTCCTCCTGAAAAGAAACAACAAATAATGGCTAGTTTCAGATAGATGCTTTTACTTAGTTGCATACGCTCGGAACGTTCCTTATAAAATAACATTTGTGATAATTCAATACCAAGATCCGTAAATAGGCCTGTTAGATGGGTTGTTCTTACTACTGATTGAGACACACGTGTTACCAATGCGTTTTGTAAGCCCATAGCGAACAGTAAAGCTGAAGCTAAAAGAATAGAATACGGAAAAGGTTCTTTTGTCAGCAGAAAGGAAGAGAAACTAATAACAAATAGTATAAAGACCTCTATAGATATAGGGATTACATAAGTAGCTTGTTGCTTATATCTTGATACCCATTCCATGATTAGGCTGGAAGCAAAAGCTCCGAACAGAAAAAATAATATATAGAACAAATAAGCAAATGCCATTCTGTAATCCTTCAAAACAAGTTCTTCTGAAAAGAAAGCGAAATGACCTGTAACATTTGTTGTTAATGTATTCAATTCCAAAACGCTCGTAATGTTTACAATACCTGCAACACCCGATAAGATGGAAGCTAATTTAAGATTGTGGGAATAAGTGCGACCTTTCCCTTTATGTCTGAACATATTAGGGTTCTTTTATTGCAAATTTACAAAACTGCCTTTCTTTATTTGCTTGGCATTGTATATAATAAACAACATTCTTACCTTTGTTTGATAAAATATAGAAACTTAAAGTTGTTTTTACTTTAAGTCCCACATTGAAAACTGGTAATTTTTAGACTACGGGACGATAATAAGTAAGGACGCTCACGCTATAGGCGTGGGTGCTCGCTTATTCGTAGTCGGGTATACCAGTACCTCAATGTCGGTAAGTGTGGTGGCCTACGCTTTTTTTTGTGCAGGTACTCCATTAATTTAATACTGATATATATGGAAACTGGTACACTACAAAAAAAAATACGCTTTCTTTTATCAATGATAAAAGCCCGATTGTAGATATTATCTGCAATGACCTCTCTGATTCAGGATTTGAAATACTATTCCGCTCGCAACATATCGAAGACGGAATAATTCAGTTATCTGCTTTAACCTCTCTACCTGAGGTCTGTATCATTGATCTTGATTTTTACGATAAGAATGTATTGGCAGATCTTCAGGAATTACACAAACAATATCCAAGTATTAAGCTGATTGCCCATAGTGATAGAGATACCGAAAAAGCTGTAAAACCGCTTTTGGAAATGGGTTTTGCAGGTTACCTTCTCATTGGCAGCGATAGGGACGATTTCATAAAAGCCATTGATGGAGTTACCAATGGAGGAAGATATTTTAGTGTGGGCGTAGCGAAGATTGTACAGGAATATTTTGGCAATAAGTAACAGCCCAATCCTAACACCGTAAAAATATCTATTCAAATCAAGCGACCTTCTTTTGCTTCTTTTCTTTGGTCGCAGTCTGAAAAGAAAAGAAGTCACTCCCGAATACAACAAATGGGATAAAGAATATCCCACGAAATAATATCGCAATCTGTTTGGTAAAATGTAGAGAGAGGGAATTGTGTAGGGGTGCATTTTGACAAAGTGGTTGCACCTTTTTAAATGCGAAAAGGCGGTTCCGACCAACGGAAGGATGCGTCTTTTCGCCGCCCGACTTTTGAGGTCAGGCAACTTTTAGGGGTTGGGTGTGGAAATTTTTCAGATTAATGAAAAATCCCCTGTTTTCGGTCATTCCGAAGCGAAACATATTCCACAATAACGAACAACCCATTTGAGCCAATGTAGCATTGATATACAAATCCTGCTTTTCCAATGCTTCTGCCAAACTACAACTTGGCGTATTGTCCGTTTGTTCGGACTGTTTCAGCAAGTCGCCAAATTCATCCGTAACCATTGGCAGGCTTGCCACCGTTTCGTACTTTTCGGAGTCGGGTTGTTTGATACTTCCGATAGTAGATAGTATTACTTGCCCTGTATGTTGGCTGTTCCCAAAATCCAACCAATATTTAGGCTCATCACGGTTGGCTCTGCGTTGTTTGCTCATAGCTGTGAGCATTTCCGCTATAGCAAACCTTGTCTTTACATTATCCACACAAGAAATATAAATCGTTGCTTTTGTATTTTCGGGCAGTCCTCCCAACGAATTGCGTTCAAACTTTTGGGTTTCTGCTTTCCAATTCGTTCCCATAAACCGATTGACACGGTTTATGAGTGCAACCGATTTGTACAATCCTGTTTCACTCGGTGAAAATCGCTGTCTGCCCAAATTGGCTTCCGTGATAATATCATCATCCCATAAACGCACCTGCAATCCTGCGTGTCCCAACTCTGTTAGGCTATGGCTCATTTCCATTAAGGCAGTCAGCACTTTTGAGCCTGTGCCACCTGCACCAATCAAATTGACTTCAATCGGGTTTGTAGGACTTATCAGATAGTTGTCTGTAAAATGTACTTTGGTTTTATCTGTATTCATCACAATAGATTTTTAAGGTTTTTGTTATACGGTTTTAATACTTCTTTTGGAAAGGGATTATCTGTGTTTATAAGGTCTTTCCAAACCTTTACGCAATCGCCTTTTATGGGATTGTGTTTGCCCAACAAATGGCTGAAATAAGAATTGAAAAAATAGTGTTCCCAAGCCTGTACAAATTCTTCAACCGATGCGGATTTCTTTATATCTATGCTTACCGTTCCCATACATACTTTACCATCTTCGTAAATATTGAAAAAAGGAGCATAATGGAGTTTGGTTTTATCATTCGGTCTTCTGTCACTCGCAAGGGCATATACGGTAAGGCTGTTTTTACTCGCTTTCCAAAGCATTGGCGGTACATATCCTTTACCATTGGGTATTTTCAGACTGTCCACAAAAAACAACTTTCTTTGCTGTGCTTTGGTGTACCAGATTACCGTGCCTTTTTCCGCACTCGGATTGATATGTAAAATGTTTGTCGGCAAAATTCCGTTTGGCTTTAAAAAGGCTTTGTCCTTGTCTTTTTCAGTGCGAAGTGACTTTGCCAATATATTTGCTTCTCTCACGGTCAATGGGTGGGCATTGATTGGATTTCCGTTTTTATCCATATCAAAATGCTCTACATACACATCGGTTGTCCGTCCTTTGGTTTCATAGAATACCAAAGCAGATTTTGGGTGGTATAATGTACCGAAGTCCTGTGTTATATCGTTTATCGTTTCCATATTTTTGCGTTTAACATTGGTGTAAAATATCGCTTAGGTTGTGTAACAATTGAAATAACCTGTTTTCAAAACAAAGATTGTTGGCGGTTATATCCCTGCCGTCAAACTGTTTTAGTATAATGGGTTCTTCCATTTGTCCGTATTCCTGTATATCGGTGTTTACGGATTCTATCAAGGTTTCGTTTAGCCAACCTTTGTGGTCTGCGTAAAATGAAATGTACTTTTCCATTCCGATAATGTTGTCCATATCTTCTTCAGATGCTTCCCCATTAGGTTTGGCATTGCGGAACACACTTTCATTCGGGTAGGTCAGATACAGGGAAAAGGCTTCTTTTGCTACCGCTAAACATTCCCTGTCAAACTCATTCCTTACTTTGAACTTTTCAATACGTTGTTCAAATACGGTCAGATTGATGCGGTTATAAATCCGTTGCTCGATAAAGTCCCCGATAAATTCGGCTTGTTTAATCTCTGAAAGATAAACTTCGGTTTCTTCTGTATAATCGTCCTGTTCCACCCAATCGTTCATCATTTCGTACATCCAATAGAGGTAACTTGCTTCCTGCCTGTAATAAGGAATATCGGCTATATGGTACAGATAAGCACAAACGGACAATAACAAGTGTGCGTTGGCTTTTCGCTTCTTATCGTGCAAAAGGCGATACAATGGCGAAACAGGAATGTAGAACAAGGTTGCTCCTGTATTGTAGCGTTCTTCACTTACAAAATAGGTTTTCTTGCTGTCCTGTACCAAACGGATTTCTTCCCAATCTAAAACTTTGCTCTTTAACTTTTCCTCTACATCAGCCATAGCCAATGCCATATTGTAGGGGTAGGTAAATTGTTTGGTCTGTGCAGGTTCAATATTATAATGTTCTGCCAATTTGGAAAGGGACTGAAAAAAATCCCTTTCCGTTTTGTCCGATTTCCTGCAAGCCTGTACGGTTTTCGTTTCTTTCAGTTTCGGCAGAAAGGTGCATTTTAGAAAACCATTGGCAACATCGCTGTTGGAACTGACCTGCGTTTGTCTTTCCGTACTTCGTTGGCGTCCTTTGGTTTTTGCATCCAATTGGCGAACTCGTTTAACTGGCGGTGCAATTGTCGTTGCCTTTGCTGTTCGGGTGTTATGATAGTTCCCGATAGGATATGTTTGTGCATAGTTCATCGCTTTAAATATTTGGTTTAACCTTTCGTTCCCATTACGCTCTCAAATCTGTACTCTACTGCATCATCTTTGATTTGCGGTGCAGATGCTTTTGCGGTAGTCAGTATGGGGTACATATTGGCGTAAAAATTCATTACGGCTTCCACGCTCCAACGTGGTTCGGGGTCGGTCAGTCTGATGTCCTGTCCTTTATCTTTGAGTATAAACACTCGTTCCAATTGCGTTGCTAATAACATAATGCTCGTTTTTAATGGTTAATACTCGTTTTCTTCTTCGTCCGTTTCGTCTGTTGGATAATCGGCTGTAACTTCTTCCGCTTTTGGCGGTTCGGGTGTGGCTTCTTCCATTGCTCCGAAAAGGCTCGGTGTGGCGAACTTGTTTGACAATTCCGTTTTGCGTTTGCGTATCTCGTCCGCTTTTTCGGGAAACTCGGTTATGTCGGGAACTTTCATCCACGCTTCACGGAATTTGCCCTCTTTCTCCAATTCGTCAGCCTTTGCCATTCCATCTTTAAATTTCTTGTCTTTGGCTTCTTTTTCCTTTTTGGCTTTCTCGGTCTTTTCTTTCTCCATTGCCGATTGCTTTTTGACCTCCTCCATTTGCTTTAGGAATTTTTCCATATCCACCATTACGCCCGAAACGGTTTTAACAGGTGCTTTTATCTGCTCAAAAAATCCCTCGTCAAATTCCTGTGGTGTAGCGTTAAACGTCAATGGCGGTATTAGGTTTTTTGCGTTATCTCCGCATTGTTCATTGTTGAGCATAACCGATACGATTAGGTTATTTTCTGCTCCTTTGGAAATATTCAGTTGCAATACTCCTGTAAAGTCCAAGGCTTGTATCTGATTGAAAAAATTGGTGTTCATCGTTCTGAAATTTTAATTACTGTTATTATTTTCCTTGATTGCTTTTAGTTTCTTGTGCATATCTGCCCAATACTCCTGCCTTTCCCTGTCACTTTCCATTGGTGGGTCGTGCCGATATTTTTTAAACCAACCTGTTTGTCGAATAGCTTTTACGAGGTCGGTAACTTCAATCCAATTCCCATCTTTATCTATGATTTTCATTGTACTTGTATTAATGGTTCTTATTTGCTTACTATCTCAATGTTTATTCTTTAGTAAGTCTTGGATTTGGTCGTATTTCATCCAAATTGTTCCATACATGGGTGAAAATCTCTTTTATTTCCTTGTCCGATAGTTTACGGAGCAATATGGCATTTCGGTATTCGCTATGTATGGTGACTTCTTTGCTTAGCAAATACCCTGTGGCAACTTTAAGGGTGCTTTGTCCGCTCTTTATACATAGATGCAGTATGGCATCACTCCAACCCTCATAGCCAATCAAAAGTGTTTCATCCATTGGAAGCCCACCAGAAAATGCTTTATTAATGGTTGGGTCGGTAAATGTCAGGCAGGCAAGACAGTTAAAAGGTTCAATGCCCTCATGCGTTGCTACTTTTTTGGCAAACAACACCTGTTCAATAGCTCCCTTGGGGTTTTCGATGCCGAATAGCAGGGTTTCAATTTTGAAAGAAAATTTCTTTTTCATGTCTTAATCATTTATGGTTATCTCAATCATTTTATGTTCTCCGAAAAACAGATGTATAGCCTGTTTTAATTTAGTTTCACATTTCTGTTTTTCTGTAAACTCAATCAAACAGTTGGTGATAAATATTGAATTGTAACCGTCAAACAGTTGGTCAGAAAATACTCTCGGGCTTCTATGCAACATCACATTGTAGCGTTTTAATATCTGTTCTGTATTGTCAACCAGTCCGTACCAAAAGTCGGCTGTTATTAATGTATTGTCTGACCATATACTCCGCATATATTCGTCACGCTCTCTGAAGCGTTCTGTTTCCTGTTGGATAAAGACGATTAATTGTTTAAGGGTATCGGGGAAAAGTTTTGCTACCAAATACGCCTTTTGTACGTTGTTCATTTCATTTAAAGCTTTCATATCTTTTGTTTTTAGTAGGCTACCACCGTTTAAGGCGGTAGCCTGTGGTTATTTAATTAAGGTTTAGGATTTCCGCACCGTCCAAAGCAAAGGCGGTACAAAATTCAAAGGCTTTCTGTGTACGCTGTTGAGCAGTTCCACCCATTACAATACTCTGTAGCTTGGCTTCTTCATCTTTGTAATTCCTTACGTTCTGATAGTAGCCCGTAACAGCGTTGTACGCTCCGAACAAAGTGCCTTTGGTGGTGTTCATCTGCTGTGTATCACTCATCATAGCATAGGCAAAGGCATCTTCAACGGTGTTTTTGAATACGGTTGAAATTTCATCTTCCGCACCTTTTTTAATGAGGTCTAAGGTTTCCTTGTTTGGGCAAAGTGCCAATTGGATTAGCTTTTTTACTTCGTTGTCACTTACCCTTACTTTTGTCCAATCATTAAAAATTGCTTCTAACTGGTTGCTCAATGTATTGGCAAGTCCCATAATCTTGTGGGCGTTCTCGATACGCTGTTTTGCTCCCGATGTATGTTTGATGCGTACCACATTGGTCATATTGCGTAACGATGCGTTAAGGGTGTTTTGGCAAACAATTCGGATAGGTGTAAACGCTGCGGTAATACTTCCGCTACCATCGTGAGAAGTTGTGAGGAAGATATATTTTTCTGTCACATCATCGCCATTGCCTACACGGATATAGTCGGGCAGTTTGGCTGTGATAAAAATGCGTTCTCCGTTGCCCAATGCTCCTGCGGTTTCGTACAGGATACCCTCGCCACCACCTACGATAGCATCAAAGAAATTAAAGGCTTCACGGTTTTGTACGATGTGGTAATCTTTACCCACTACGCCCAATACGGCATTGTTATCGGTACGAATGTTTGCGAAGTAGTTAGGTACTTCTAATTCGCTACTGCCTATCTCTATGCCGTTAGCAGTTTCGATAATGCCCGAACCTTTGGTAAACAATGGGGATTTTACTACTTCGTAATTTAACCCTGCGTGCTTTATAGCTTCCTCGCTTGTTGGGTATTGTTCCACGATTTGCCCCAAACCGTGCCACGCTTTTTGCTGTACTGAAAAGAAACTGTACTTTCCTGCTCTTTCGTTGAAATTGATATTATGTGCCATTTTGATAAAATTTTGATGTTAAAAAATGATTGAATACTCGTTGTTAAAATGGGAGGTCGTCCTCTGTTCCCTGTGCTGTAAATCCGCTGTTTTCAGATGGTGCAGTAGCCTGTACGGTTTCGGCTTTTCTGCTACCTCCATGCAGTTTGATGTTAGAGGTATGAAAATTCAGTCCTGCTCTTGCTTCACCATCATTACCTGTCCATGCTCTCGCACTTACCCTGCCTGTGAGCTCTACCAATGTGCCTTTTGTCAGTAGCTTGGCTACGTTCGGACTTATCCAATATGAGCAGTCGAAAAAGGTTGTTTGCTCCACTCGTTCGCCCTGTTTGTTTTTGTAGCTGTCGTTGGTCGCTACCGAAAAGTTTACTACTTGTTTGTCCTGTGACGTTGTGCGTACTTCCGCATCTCTTGTCAGTCTTCCTGTGATGTTCATGATTTCTACTTTTTTGCGTTATTGAATTTGTCCTGATTTGATTTTTTTGATTTATTCGGCAATGAGAGGAGGTGCTGTTTCGTTTCATTACCATTTCCAATGCTGTTGATCTTCATACCTGACATTTTTTTTATTCGTTTAAAGAGCCGGAGTATGCTATGTTTCGTTTCACGAGCAGAAAAAGGTTAGTGTTTAGGCGGCACAAGGTTTTGGAAAACAAATACTACCCAACGGGTGGAGATTTTTTTTCAAACTTGCGTGACCTTGTGGGGGCGTTAAGAACACGGAAATACCTTTGCTCTTGAAATGGAACAATAGGGCATACAGGCTTCTTTGAGTAAAAAAACAGTGGAAGCAATGAAGATGGTATTGGCAAATGGTTCCCAATGGATTGAAATAACACTTCCAATTGGTTGAATTTTTAAAACTCTATTTTTAAGTTGTGTGGCTGTGACAGCCACAGAGACAGAGGGTTGAAAAATCGTTTTGTGCGGGAGAAGTACCAGGGCAATATTTTTTAACCTTCTGTTTCAGCAGTAGACAAAAGCTCTTTTACAGAAGGGGAATAGGAGAGAAAAGTAAATGTGCTTTGGCTATAAAAAGTATAGACATAAAAAAAGCAGGACTTAATCCTGCTTCAATCTGACTGTTAAAAAATATACCCTGTTTTAAGCCATCACTTCTTCGGTATCATAAAATCCAAGTGGAGCTTCATTCAATAATTCTATTTCTTCATCTTCGATTTTGACAAGAAACGCATCTTCCATTGCCTTGAATTTAGGTGCTACCAAATCCATATCCTTACTGATTTTCTGGCTGGTAATCTTAGCATAGATCTGGGTGGTGGAAATATTCTTGTGTCCCATCATTTTGCTAAGGCTTTCAAGCGGTACGCCCTCGGTCAAAAACATGGTGGCAAATGTGTGACGTGCGGTATGGAAAGTAACTTTCTGTTCGGTAACAATGCCAGCTTCCTCAATAAGTTTACTGATATGCTTATTACAGGTCGCATTGGACGGAACAGGAAATATATAATCGCTTCTGGTAATGCCTCTGTATTTTTCAATAATGCGTTTGGGGATTTCCATCAGCCTTACGTTTGAAGCAACGTCAGATTTTTTACGCCTGCTGATAATCCACTGGTGGCCGTCGAAGAACGATTGAATATTGCTCCATTTCAGTTTCTTAATATCAATGTAAGAAAGTCCGGTAAAACAACTGAAAAGAAAGAGGTCTTTTACCAGTTCATATTTCTGTTTGGATGGGTTCAGGAACATTAACTTTTCCACATCCTCTTTTAGAAGGTAACTACGGTCGGTTTCCTCCATAGTGATCTTGTAATCATCAAAAGGATTATCCCGTAGCAAACCTTTTTTAATAGCCAGTTCTACCAGTGCAATAACGGGCATTGTATAAACCCAAACCGTATTGTGGGTACATTCTTTATCAATGCGGAGAAAGAAATCAAACTCCCGGATAAAATCGGAAGTGAGTTCCCGGAACGCCATATCCTCCCGATGGTACCGTTCCTTTATAAATTCGCTAAGATGATTGTAAACAGTGGTATACTTGGCATAGGTGCTTTTAGAGCGTTTCCCTTTAGCGACCATTTTTTCAAAGCCTTCATTCTGCTCCTTAAAGACTTTCAGTATGGCATCTTCCATCACACCGACACCCAGAAACGTGAGCTTTACCTTTTGTGCGGTTGCAAAGCCCTCGTGTTTTAGCATATCTTCATAAATCTTGTCGATACGGCCCCGTATGTTATCCAGCTTTTGATTAATACTCAAAGCTGTGGCACTCTTGCCCTCAACTCTTCCGTACTTCAAATCCCAATTATTGGGGTTTATTTCTAACTTTGTCCCGAAAGTCTTGGGTGTGCCATCAATAGTAATACGCCCCATGATCGGGGCATTACCGTTTTTTTTCAGTTCGTTCTTTTTCAGATAGAAAAGCAGCTTGAACGTCGATTTCTTTGCCTGCTCCATAACTCAAATGTTTAATGTTTAAAATTAAATTACATTGAGTTACAAGGGAATAGAGAATGCAGTGCAAAACACTGAAATATAACCTGTTAGGCTGTGTTATTACCTATGTCAATCGGTAACGAATTAGTAACCTAACGTTGTGTTTTCAAGCCCAAAACCTATCCGACACCGAGTTCCACACCAAGACTACTGTTTTATAAAGCGTTGTATTGCAATTGCTTTAACCGTTTTGCTTATTTTTGCTTTTATCTAATCTTTTTTATTGGAAAAACAAGACAATATTTTTCAATAAAGCAATTGCTTCTATCTCTATTTTAAGCACCTTCTTTCCTAAAAGCTTTTTGGTCTCACAAGAACCAACTGTCATGAAAGTAAACTGCTGGTTCTTTCTGGTCAAAAGAAACGAATTGTAAGAAACGACCTGTTTCAAAAAAAGAAGGTATTTAGCTGATAAGAGTAAGTTCCTATCAGCTAAATACCTTTTAAAATAAAACGAACTTCTTGAAGTTGCTTGTTTTACTGATGCATATATAGCAAATTAATAACCCGTATTTTGCTTCAAATTTGGATTGACGGCAATCTGTTGGCTCGGGATTGGATAAACCAATGTTTTGGGATCGGCATCCGCAGCCTTTTCTTGCCAGGCCAATAAAAATTTACCAAAACGAATTAAATCCTGTCTTCTCCAGCCTTCCCAATATAACTCGCGAGCACGCTCATCCAATAAATTATCGAGCGTCAATGCCGTCAGGTTATTAACACCACGGTTCGTCCGAATAGTATTGACCAAACCGAGTGCCTCTGTTGCTGTTCCTGTTCCACCTCTCAGAATAGCCTCTGCTTGCATCAGCAATACATCGGCATAACGGAAGACTACCCAGTCGTTGTTTCGTTGACCAGTGACAGCATAATCAAAGGCATACTTCATTGGACGGATACCCGCTGTTTCCAATGTAGCTCCAGAGGTCCGGATGGTCACTTCACGCGTGAAGACCAAAGGTGCATTCGCTGGATTTCGCGCCATCAATGGTTTGTTTGTACTCCAATTGTATTGCTGTCCTGCAAAAAAACCTACATTTTGACGTTTGAATTCTTTTGTTCTGTTAGAAGTCGTATCAGCCGGATAATTATAGTAAATTCCTCTTCTTTCATCGGCATCCGAAAATTTATCGTAATAATCTGATAATGTACACCAACCGTTCCAGCCCCCAGGTCTCATATTATAATGCGCAATAGTATTCCAGGTACGATCCACATTTCCACCTCTATCGCCATTTTTATTATATAAAGTGAAAATATTTTCGGTAGACTTTTCGTCGTTATCGGGCGCGAAATTATCAAAGTACTTGCCCTTTGCAGAAACAGTATAGGATCCCGAAGCCGTAATTTCCTTGGCTAAGGCCACCACTTTATTCATATCTTCGGCAGCAAAAGAAGGAGCTTGTCTGTTTAAAAATGTTCCCTTATTCAAATAAATCTTCATCAGCAATGCTTTTGCCGCATTTTTATTGGCTACATAGGCTGCTTTCGGACCGTTTGCAGGCAAACTCGCTATAATTTCGTTGAGATCCTTCACGATATAATCAATAGCCGCCTGTGGCTGTAACACCTCTGGTGCGATTCTAAAATCTTCAAAAGAGGCTCCTTCCCGGACGGGTACTACGCCATAGAGATCCAACATATCGAACATGACCAACGCACGAATAAACTTCGCTTCAGCACCTTGCTGTGCACTCGGATTATACCGCAACACATTACCCGCATTATAGATGGCTGTACCAAGACTTACAAATGTATTGTTCATATAACCATTATCAGCATTCCAGGTATGTAAATGGATCGCACGATGCATCCCATTATCATCCCAGTCACCTCCCCGTGTAGGAGCCATGGCTGCGTCCGTTGATATTTCCTGCATCACCCAGCGCTGTTCCTGCTGATAAGGGGTATTCAATGAATTATAAGCTGTGATCAACAAGCTTCCAGGATCCACATTGGATGTCCCTTCCTCTAATTCTCCTTTAAATTCCTCCTTTAGTTTCGTACAAGAAAATGTACTTGTTACAATGGAGCCAATTATTCCGATATATAATAAAGTTCTTAATTTCATCTTTTTCATCCGTCTAAATTTGATTATTTATTCATCCATTTTGACTGTAAGGCATTCATACTGCCTTTGGTGTTTCATTCGTCATGAGGCGATCAGATTTATTCATTTTTATTCATTCACTAATACGTTTAAATCCATCTTGATGCTCTCCTCTTTTTATTATCTAATGATCTACAGTATACGCTTAAAGTGAGAAGTTAACCCCCAATAGGATATTTCTTGCCGGTGGATAGGGTAAATATTCGATACCCAACGAAGGAATACCATTTGTTGCACCATCTGTATTCACCTCTGGATCAAATCCTGTATACTTCGTGATGATGAAAAGATTCTGTCCAGTAAGGGATACATTTAAGTTCTTAAGTGTTCTACCTACATTTCCAACACGATAGCTTAAAGTAAGATTAGCCATTTTTAGATAATCACCTTTTTCAAGGAATCGCGTCGAAGGCGCAGCCGAATTGGAAGTAGACTCTTTTACAGCTGTATTAAAGAATGCTGAACCGATATTCCGTGATGACAAATTGCTCAATCCCAAAGTCGTCGCTGCCGTATTATTGAATAGATAATGTCCAAAAGCGCCATTCATATTGGCAGCCAAAGAAAACTGTTTATAATTTACATTGGTGGAGATACCCAATAATGTGGTTGGATTTGGACTGTTCATATAAAACTTATTAATTGCAGGATCGTTGGCCGTACTGATACTACCATCCTGTCCACGGTACATGCTCATTCCGGTTTGCGGGTCGATACCTTGGTAATCGGCCAAATACCATACATTCAATGGCTGGCCATTGACCATTCGTTGTCCCAATACACCAGAAAAACCTTGTCCGCGGAGTGCTCCTGTCTCATAATAACCAACAAGGCCACTTACACTATTCTTAAGAAACGTTGCATTACCTGTCAAATCCCAAGTCCAATTGTCATTTTTAATAATTGTACCTGTCAACGCGACCTCTACCCCTTTATTGACAATCTCACCGTCCAAATTTACCCAAATACGTCCCGCAGGAGCTGGCTGTGCAAGCGTTTGCTCAAATAGCGCATCTGTGGTCTTTTTATTAAAATAATCAATGGATCCATATAGACGGTTGCCCCAGATTCCGAAATCTATACCCGCATTGATCGTCGTCGAAGTTTCCCATTTCAAGTCAGGATTTCCATAGTTAGCCTGGCTTACACTCTGATTACCGAAGACCAATCTATTCAATGAGGCACCAGAAGGGAATTCTTGGTTACCTGTTTTCCCCCAACCCAATCGCACTTTCAATTGGTCAAAGATACCGGAAGACTTTAAAAACTCTTCCTGATTAACATTCCAGGCTACGGCCAACGAAGGGAACATGGCGTATTTGTTGTTTGAACCAAATTTCGTTGAACCATCCCTTCGCACTGTTGCAGTGAATAAATAACGGTCTAAGTAATTGAAGCCGCCCCGTAAAAAAAGCGATTGCAATTGGTTTGTTGGACTTCTATACGACGATATTTCACGCGTGGAAACAGGCGTATATTGTAGATAGTCAAAATAATCTAACCCCAGGTAGCGAAATCCACCGCCAAAGGAAATGTTATTATTATAATTATAATCCAAATACTCGTAGCCTGCTACCGCATTGACACTCCAATCTGAATTGATTTGTTTATTGTAAGAGAGCATATGCGTCATTTGCAAGTTGGTTTCTCCGTTATTGGAAATAAAGGCCTGCTCATTGTTCACAGCTGAAGGATCAATAAGTCCTGCGCGGTACATACCTTCACGGTTTCCAGTTTGTCGCATTGCACTATAGATAAAGCGATATTCCAAATCGTCTGTAATTTTATAGTATGGCGCCAAGTTGATTACCATGGTATTTGTTGTCGCCAAATCTTTAAAGGCGTCAATACTTGTCAATGGGTTTCGCGTAGTTGAACTGACAAAGGTTAAATTGCCTTGATCGTCCCGTAATGGTCGTGTCGGATTCCATTGTAAGGCTTGGGAAATCACATTTCCTTCCGAACCTACCATCGCATTGATCGGTGCGTATTTATTATCCATTTGCGTCAAAAAGACTGCAAAATCCAATCCCAATCGTTTGTTTTCCAGAAAACGGAAATTCCCGTTAAAATTGGCTGTGTATTTCTTCAGCTGTGATCCACGAATAATACCGTTTTGGTTTAAATATCCACCTGAAAGGCGATACTTACCATACTCGGTTCCGCCAGCTACATCAGCATAGTAATTTTGCGTGATCGCTTTTCTTGTGATCGCTTTAAAAGCATCCTCATTGCCACCGAAATCAGCATTTGCGACTTCAGATGGTGTATAATATTTCAACGCTTCTCTAAATCGAGCAGCATCTAACACATCAGGATATTCCCGCATGGTAGAAACACCTGCTGAGGCTCCTACAGAAACCTCGGGCTGCCCTACTTTACCTCTTTTCGTCGAAATAATGACAACGCCATTTGCCCCACGTGAACCATAAATTGCCGTAGCCGATGCATCTTTAAGGATGTCCATACTAGCAATGTCACCCGGATTCAAGTAAGTCAAAGGATTTCCTCTGTCGGAAGAAAAGCCTCCTCTTCCTTCAGGCAAAGGCGAATTACCCGACATAGGCACACCATCTAGCACAAATAATGGGTTGTTACTGGCACGGATCGATGAGTTTCCACGGATACGTACTGTGGTTGATCCGCCAGGTTGCCCCGTATTGTTAATCACCATAACCCCTGGTGTCTTTCCCTGTATTAATTGATCGGGGCTCGTCATGATCCCCTTATTGAAGTTTTTCGCTCCAATAGTGACCATAGACCCCGTGAGATCTTTTTTACGGGCGGTACCATAACCGATCACAACGACCTCATCTAGGCCCTGACCGGCACTAGGTTCCAGCGCTACGGTGATATCGTTTCCCACAATGGGTACTTCTTTTAAAGTGTATCCAATAAAGGATACTTCCAGCGTTTTCGCTTCACTGGGAACAGTAAATGTAAAGGAACCTTCCGTGTCTGTTGTTGTAGCCGCGGTTCCCCCTTTTACCTTAATTGTAGCTCCTGCCAATGGACCTTGAGTCTCATCTACAACCTTTCCCTTCAAGACTTTCGTCTGGGCAACTACAATAAAAGATACAAGCAAAAATGTAAGCGTCATTACGCATTGTGCAAGTAGTTTATTTTTCATACGCTTTTTGATTGGTGGTTTAATTGATTTTTATATCGTGCATCTAGGATACACAAATGATACTAAGTGATTTTTAATGATATTTTTTAGGCTCCAAAGCCCTTTTGAAATGCGTATAGTCTTCCCCAATAATGCCAAAGACGTAGCGCTGGGTATCAAGGCCTTTAAAGCCAAAATTCAAAACCAAAGCATCGTGAACATCATGTCTCACAGGTAAAAACAAAAACCTAACAAACTGAAAAACAAGGACACAGGACTTACCTGTCATAATTCTAGGGCGAAACATACGTTTATATTTGGTTATTATTGTTTTATAAAAATGCGGAAATCCTTGTAGCTAGTCCAATCAGAGCGTCTCAATTTTATATCAAAGCGTATCAGTAAAACTCTTTTTTATCTTTTAATTGACTATTTTTAGTTCAACGTAATCAGTTTTGAAAAGAATAACCACCATACTCCTTTTATATATCTTGCTAGCATGTATTAACGTGCAGGCACAATCGATCTATTTTAAAAATTATCAAACCCACGACGGTCTCTCCAATAGCACGGTCAAATGTATTACACAGGATGTTCAGGGTTTTCTATGGTTAGGGACAAGGAATGGTCTCAATCGCTTTGATGGCAATCAATTTAAGATATTTAGACACAATGCTTCAGACTCTACAAGTATCGGAAGTTCGTCCATTTTAAGTATTCTCACAGACAGTAAAGGAATACTATGGGTGGGAACCACACGCGGCACCTATTGTTACGATCCCATTAAAGAAAATTTTACACCATTCAGGGGTGTACCAATCGGTGAAGTAAATGCCATACACGAATACGCCGGTTTTATCTGGCTGCTTTCGAACGGAAAACTTTATCGCTATAATTCTTACACAACAGAAATAATTCCATTTGATCAGAACAAAAATACCATTGTAGCGATTACCAGCAGCAAGAAAGGCGGGTTGTGGACAACGGACAATAACAGTACCATCCAACGGTATCAGGTTAATACGAGCAAATTTGTCGAAGTTGACCTTAAAAAGATCGATCGAAAAGCATTGGCAAATACAAAAACCGTTTACGCCATCAATGATTCCCTATTGATGGTCGGGACAATCAATTCGGCTTATTTGTTTGATTTCAAAAATGGCCGGTTAAAAAATCTATTTGCAAGTCATTACCCCAATAAAGTCATCCAGGCAAACTGTATTATTCAACAGACGGAGTCAATATACTGGATCGGAACAGAAACTGGAATATATACCTATGATATTCACACGGGTCAGAGCCAGCACATCAAAAAAGATCTGCTCAATCCATTTGCCATATCTGACAATGCTGTCCTGAATTTCTATCGGGACCGTGAAGACAATATCTGGTTTGGAACATTTTTCGGCGGCTTTAACCAATACAGCAACCAATTCGACAATTTCAAAAAGTATCTATCCGGGTTCGGAAAATCGGCCCTATCAGGCAATATTGTACACGATATCAAAAAAGATCGCTATGGAAATTTCTGGATAGGAACAGAAGATGGCGGCCTGAACAAAATAGATGCTCAAACACAACAGATTCAGCATTTCCTTGCCAATGGAAAAAAAGGAAGTATAGCGCATAACAATGTTCATGGCCTGGCAACAATTGGTGACGATCTTTGGGTAGGCTCCACAACACATGGACTAGACATTCTCGACGTAAAAACCGGAAAACTAAAAAAACACTATGATCGTATCGGCAAAGGCCCCTTACAAAGCAGCTTTGCCGTATGCCTCTATAAGTCTAAAGACAACAGCATGTTTGTCGGGACAGACCGCGCACTATACCGCTACAACAAAAATAGCGACAGTTTTGACCTCCTTCCAATTACCGCATGGATACAAGGCATTTATGAAGATCAATATGGTATACTCTGGATCAACACCTACGGTAGCGGGGTCTACCAATATAACCGCAGTTCGGGAGAAATTCAGCATCTGTTATCCGAACAAGGTAAACAAAATACACTCGTCAATAATTACGTCAACGGTCTATTTGAAGACAGCAAAAATAACTTGTGGTTTTGCACCGAAAGCGGCCTCTCAAAATACCGTCGTGATGGGCACTTCACCAATTATCTGACCGAATCCGGTTTACCTTCCAATCAGGTATTCAAGGTCCTGGAAGATGACAACAGGAGCATCTGGATATCTACCGGTGGTGGACTGGTCAGACTGGACGAAGGTGTCCCGCGTAGGGTCATCTATACATCGAGAGACGGGCTTCCCGCAGATCAGTTTAATTATAATTCGGCTTATAAAGATAGCGACGGGACTTTATATTTCGGGACTATCAAAGGGATGGTAAGCTTCAACCCGACAAAATCCATTAAGAACAGCTTTATTCCACCTATGTTCATCAGCGGCATTCAGATTAACAATGTGAGCGTACCGGTTCGTGAAAATGGCATACTGAAAGAATCCATCTCCCTATCAGAAGAGATCCGACTGACCTACGACAATTCCAATATTAGCTTCAATATCGCCGCCTTGAGCTTTGTTTCCCCAAAGAGCAATCCTTATCGTTATATCATGGAAGGTTACGATAAAGACTGGACCGATATTACAGGCAATCAAAAAATCTATTACAATAAACTTCCTCCGGGCACTTATACGTTTAAGTTCAGAGGTGCAAATAACAACAGCGTCTGGAATCCGGATGAAAAAAAACTGCTCATCATCATTTCGCCACCCTGGTGGCAGTCAGGTTGGGCATACTTACTTTATTTTTTGAGCTTCGGCACCATTGCATTGCTCGTATTACGGTATTACTTTCTCCTTATAAAGGCCAACAACGCCCAAAAGATGGATAGTTATGAACGAAAAAAAGAACAGGAAATATATAACCTCAAGCTGGAATTCTTCACCAACCTGGCCCACGAAATTCGTACGCCACTCACGCTGATCAAAATGCCCCTTGAGAAAATAATCAATAACCATAAATTTACCGATCGCGACACAGCCAAAGACCTTGCGCTGATTGAAAAAAACACGGCACGATTAATTCGCCTCACCAACCAATTACTTGATTTTAGAAAAGCAGAAACCAACAATATGAGCCTTATTTTTACTAAAACGGATATTAATGCCCTCCTATCCGAAGTATTTCACGATTTAAATTATCTCGCAAAAGATAAACAGCTGCACTATGACCTCAGTCTCCCGCGTATCAGTCTCACGGCTTATGTGGATGAGGAAGCCCTTCGAAAAATCTTTACCAACCTGATTCACAACGCCATCAAATATGCGGATCAAGAAGTCTATGTCAAACTCCTCCCTTTTAATAGCGATGACATTATGTTCAATATCGAGTTTAAGAATGATGGTGAGCTCATTCCTTTTGAGAAAAGAGAAAAAATATTTGAACCATTTTATCGCTTAAATGAATCCGATAAAGATACGGGGACGGGAATTGGTCTTCCTTTATCCCGCTCCTTGGTCGAATTGCACCAAGGAAACTTATCCCTTGTACATCTGGAGGAAAACCGCAATATATTCCTGCTATCGATCCCAATTTTTCAGGAACAATCGCTCGACATCAAATCTTTTCAGGAAGATAATGACGATCATGTATTGCATGATAGATCCGATGAACAGGAGGAAGAAAAGCCGGTGATTCTACTCGTCGAGGACAATAAAGAAATATTGGCCTACCTCAATAAAGAATTGAAAACCAGCTACACTGTTCTACGGGCAGGGAATGGTGCCGAGGCCCTTGAAATATTAGACCAAGAGAATGTACAACTTGTACTAACAGATATTATGATGCCCATTATGGATGGTCTAGCGCTATGCAAACGCATCAAAACAGATATTCTGTATAGCCATATTCCCGTTATTTTTCTAACGGCAAAAAATGCGCTGGATTCAAAAATTCAGGGATTAAAAAATGGTGCCGATGCCTATATCGAAAAACCTTTTTCGCTTGAATTCCTCATGGTACAGATACGCAACATCCTCAAAAACCGTAAAATTATCAAGAATTACCTGACCAATTCTTCCAATTCCAACTTAATGGATATTAACGTTTCAGCACCCGACAAAGATTTTATCAGTCAGCTGAATACGGTTATTTATGAGAATATTTCAACGATAGATCTCAATGTGGATGAACTCGCCAAATTGATGCATATGAGCCGTCCAACACTTTACCGTAAAATCAAAGGACTCTCCGACCTCACACCCAATGAATTGATCAATATTTCACGGTTGAAAAAGGCGGCAGAACTACTCACCCAAAAAGAATATAACATCACCCAGGTATCAACGATGGTCGGTTATACCGTACAATCCAATTTTTCAAGGGACTTTCATAAGCACTATGGCATGTCGCCAAGCAGCTATATTCTTGAAAACAGCAAGTGATGAACACCAGTTCTAGTACCAGGAAGAATATTATTCCAATGGCGTAAAAACTGTTCCCGAGATGCCAAAAGAATATCGGCACTTGATAAAGAAAGAAACCGTCCCTAGGTAAAGAAAGAATCGGGGACAAATACAAGGAGCTCGAAAATCTTATTGAAAGACGCTAGCGAAGAAAAAAAACGTAGACGTAGAAGGTTTAGCCTACGTCTACGATAATGGCATGAACTTAATTCTTACGCTTTGGAACAAAGAATGCCGCCAGTAACATAAATATGCCGGCCAATAGCAAGCCATAAATGGATTGGCCATGAAAAAAATATTTGATGATCATGCCACCAAAAAATCCACATACAATCTGAGGTAGGGTAATGAAAAAATTAAATAGCCCCATATAGACCCCCATTTTACCCGTAGGTAAATGATCGCTCAAAATTGCATAGGGCATTGCCAAAATGCTTCCCCAAGCGATACCAATACCGATCATAGGAAGAATCAGTAGATTGGCATCTTTGATCAGAAATAATGAAATTAACGAAAGCCCACCAATGGAAAGCCCAAGAGCATGCGTTTTTCCACGCCCAAAATGTTTAGCTATCCGCGGAATAAACAAGGCATACAAGGCCGAGACTCCATTGTAAATACCAAAAAGCACACCTACCCAATTGGCAGCCTCCATATAGAGATCCTGCCGATTTCCTTCCCGCAGGTAAAAAACCGAATCAGCAATAGCTGGAGTGGTATACACCCACATCATAAAAAGGGCAAACCAGGAGAAAAACTGAACCCAGCCCAACTTGCGCATGATCAATGGCATCTTACCGATATCGCTAAAGATAGAACGCAAGCCAAACTTTGGTGCCGCATCCTGTTCAATAGCAACCGTATCCGAAAAAGTCTGAAGTTCTGTAGGTGAGTACTCTTTTGTTTTGAACACAGACCATAACACCGTTAGAAGCAGGACAAAACCGCCTACATAAAAGGAGTAGATAACATTGCTCGGTACCTGCCCGGCTTCAGAAGTACCTGCTACATGAAAATACTTCGTCAACATAAAGGGAAGTAGCGAGCCAAGGACAGCGCCAATCCCGATTAAAAAGGTCTGTACCGAGAAGCCCAAACTCCGCTGACTGCTCGGCAGATTATCACCGATCAGCGCTCGAAAGGGCTCCATGGTCACATTGATGGAAGCATCCATAAACATCAATAAGCCAGCACCGATCCAAAGTGGCGCCAATAATGTTGTCAATAATGCCGCATTGGGCATTAAAAATAAAGTCAGGGTAGTTAACAGTGCCCCCACCAAAATATAAGGTCGACGCCGGCCTAGTCTATTCCAGGTTCGATCGCTATAATGACCTATAATTGGCTGTACAATCATCCCCGTGATCGGAGCAGCAAGCCAAAAAAGTGAAAGATGTTCCACATCAGCACCAAATGTCTGGAGAATACGGGAGGCGTTGCCATTTTGCAGCGCAAAACCCATTTGTATCCCCAGAAATCCAAAACTCATATTGATGACCTGGCTAATGCTTAATTCAGGTTTATTTCCCATAATAGGCTATCAAAATTTAAGACAAAATACAATTTAATTACCATTTAACCGTTATTTTCAGCAGCATAAGATAGGTTCTTTCACTGCTGAAAACTGGGGTTTATCTCAGCTGAAATACCTGTTTTTTGCTTTGCCCAGGCAGCACGAAAGCTTCGGTTACCGTCTGGATATGGACTGCAGTATCACTGACATTTTCGATCGTATAGCCATCGGCATCTACTGCAATCAGTAAAGTCGCTCCACGAAATAACACCCGGAATTTATAGCCTTCCCATTCTTTGGGCAACATCGGATCTAAATACAATTGTCCTTCCTTAATCCGCATTCCTGCAAAGCCCTCTACGATTGTCATCCAGGTACCCGCCATCGATGTAATATGTAAACCGTCTTCGGTATCGTTATTGTAATCATCCAGATCCAAACGCGAGGTGCGCAGATAGAATTCATACGCTTTTTCCGGCTTGTTCAATTTAGCCGCCAATATCGCATGTACGCAGGGAGAGAGTGAACTTTCATGCACCGTAAAAGGCTCATAGAATTCATAATGTCGAGCTAGGGTGTCCAGGTCAAATTGATCCTCAAGGAAGTAAAAACCTTGCAATACATCGGCCTGTTTGATATAACAGGAACGCAGAATCCTATCCCAACTCCAATGCTGGTTAATAGGGCGTTGAGAGGGATCAAGTTCTGCCACTGGAATCAGCTCTTTATCCAAAAAGCCATCTTGCTGCAAATACACATTGCGTTGCGCATCAAACGGATAATACATGTTATCGACAATGTGCTGCCATTTTTGTTGTTCTTCCGATGCTACGGCCAGCTTCCTTTTCAATACGTCAGCATTCCCGTCGCTCAGCTGCACCAACTTTTTTAAACAGTCCAGTGTATATTGAAGGCACCACGAAGCAATACGATTGGTATACCAGTTATTGTTTACGTTGTTTTCATACTCGTTTGGTCCCGTCACGCCCAACATAACATATTGCTGGCGATCGCCACTCCAATTGACACGCTGTGCCCAGAAACGGCTTATCGCAACCAAAACTTCCAATCCATGTGACCAGATATAATCCTGATCTCCGGTGTAACGGACATAGTTATAGATCGCAAATGCAATGGCTCCATTGCGATGAATCTCCTCAAATGTAATCTCCCATTCATTATGGCATTCCTCACCATTGATCGTCACCATGGGATAGAGTGCTGCGCCCCGATTAAAGCCGAGTTTAGCCGCATTTTCGATTGCCTTTTCCAATTGCTGATGACGATAAATCAACAAATTACGGGCAATCTTTGGTGACTGTGTTGCGAGGTAAAATGGAATACAATATGCTTCGGTATCCCAATACGTGACACCACCATATTTTTCACCTGTGAAACCTTTCGGACCAATATTGAGGCGCTCATCTTCGCCGGTATACGTCTGGTTAAGCTGGAAAATATTGTAGCGTATTGCCTGCTGCGCTGCAACATCGCCACTAATTTCAATATCACTTTCTGCCCAGATCGCTTGCCAGGCTGCTGCCTGTTGAGCCTTTAACTGCTCATAACTCAGCACATCCAATTGGCGTAGATTAGCCGAAGCAGCCTCTTTTAACTGAGCTGGCGGGTGATTCTGCGAGGTGACAATAGCAACACGCTTCTCAACACGACAAATTTGCGATTCGGCAAGATCCGTCTGATAGATCTCCGTCATACAACCCGGACTTGCGACGGTATCTTGCACTTCCACGACCGCTGTTGGACCTGCTACACTCGTTTTAAGCATGGCATAGACCTCAAAACCCGTTTTCTTGGTGCGCGCTACCACAAAGGTATTTTCACCATCCCTACCCTGCGCTTTACTTTCCCAAAATTGCTCGTCATAATTACTATCACGGTTAACGACTTCAGCATTTAACGGCGACCTGATCTCCAATGCAATTGGACCAGAAAGCGCCTGGATGTTGTACTGCAATGAAGCTGTTTCGGAAGCAAACAGATGATACATCCGGCTTGCTTCCACCTTAAGCTGTGCTCCATCGGGCATTTCCACGACAAAACTGCGGTATAAAACGCCATGCTGCATATCCAGTCGGCGTTCAAAAGATTTAACCGTAACTTTATTCAGATCGAGCACCTGCCCATTGACCAGAATATGCAGGCCTATCCAATCGATGGAATTGATGACCTTGGCGAAATATTCCGGATACCCATTTTTCCACCAACCTACACGTGTTTTGTCCGGATAATAAATACCGGCCAAATACGACCCTTGCAAGGATTTCCCGCTGAATTTTTCTTCAAAATTAGCCCTCTGCCCCATCCGACCATTACCAATAGCGAAGATACTTTCCGAAAATTCATTATGTTCGGGGCGAAATGTATCTTCGATAATTTGCCAAGGGTTATGTTTGATATATGTTTTCATCTTTTTATTGTTTTTCACTACATGATGGGAACCGAGGGCAAATAAATGATTGCCCTATTTACCGATACCATCTACATCATGCTTCCCGCTATTGAATTTCTCCTAAATTTTAAAATTTATCGACTAAGATCCCTAAATCCGCGACGACCAAATCCGCTCCCTTGAGATGTTCCTCCAGGCCTACACCTATTACCTGCATACCGGCTGCCCTTGCTGCATCTATTCCAGCCTGAGCATCTTCCAGCACCAGGCAGTGGGTCGGCTCAATCTCCAGCACCGCAGCCCCCTTAAGGAAAACTTCCGGATTGGGTTTAGAAAGCTGCACAACATTGCCATCGATCAGCGCGTCGAAATAGGTTATAATTCCAGTTTTTACAAGGATACCCATTGCATTCTTGCTGGCCGAGCCAAGTCCAATCTTAATTCCCTTTTCCTGTAGCTTTTTTAAAAGTTCCAAACTACCGGAAAGCAGGTCGTCAGGGCTCAGCTGTTCGATCAACTCCAGGTACCATTGGTTTTTAAGCACCAGTAAATCCGCTTTTTCAGCTTCGGACTTTTCCAGCCCAGCCCATTTTAAAATAAACTCCAGCGATTCAATCCGGCTGACACCTTTCAGCTGTTCGTTGTCAACAATGGAAAACGAATAGCCCAAGTTTTCGGCCAATCTATGCCAAGCTTGAAAATGATAGATTGCCGTATCCACCAACACACCGTCCAAATCAAATATTACGGCTTTTACTGTAGTATAATTAATCATTGAAAAATGAATTCTATAGAATTTTAAATTGTATTAAAACTTAAGCTCCAGCACTTTAGTCTCATAAGCTTCCAATTTCAAGGTATTGTCAGCTGGAGTGGTTTCCTTTTTTTGGATAATATCTACATAGGATTTCACCTTGCTGTTTCTCTCCTTAAAACGATCCAGTTTGATCTCTTTCGCCGAATCGTTGCAATTCATTACGACCATAACCGTCTCTTGTTCATTGTAGCGGAAATACACATACACGCCATCTTCGGGCACATATTGCATCGTTTTACCAGTTTGTAATACAGCATGTTGTTTACGATAATTGGCTAGCGTTTGAACAAAAGTCCACATATCCTGCTCTGCCTTAGTCCTTCCGTCTGCGGTAAACTTATTCAGTTTGTCACCCGCGAAACCACCTTGAAAGTCTTCCCGTAGCAAGCCATCTGGATTGGAGAAATTCTTCATCAGAATTTCCGCTCCATAGTATAATTGTGGGATGCCCCTTGTTGTCATAAGCCAAGCCATTGCCGATTTATATTTCTGCACATTTTCACCGACAACGGAGAAAAAACGATCTTTATCATGGTTATCCAAAAAAAGCACATTTTGCTCGGGATGTGGGTACAGAAAGTCTGAGGCTAGGGTTGAATACAATTTGTTCGCTCCGGCGGTCCACTCAGTCTTTTGGTTGAGTGCATCACCTATAGCATAATTAAGCTGAAAATCCGTAACGCCCATCAGCTTGGAATCCACCTCCTGACCAACTCGTTTTCCGCCCAGAAAATAGGCCTGGTTCCCTACACCATGTACCCATGTTTCACCAAAAAAGGTGAATTTTGGATACTCCTGCAGAATGCGATCTGTCCATTTGGCCATAAAATCCAGATCATTGTACGGATAGGTATCAATTCGGAATCCATCTATTGCTGCGGTCTCGATCCACCAGATATGGCTTTGGGTCAAATAATTTTGAACGTATGGGTTTTGTTCGTTCATATCGGGCATTGTGGGAACAAACCAGCCTTTGACCATTTTCTTTTTGTCGTCTGCAGAGGCATAAGGATCAAAAACTGTCTGGTCTTTGTAAGATGTCTGTGTATAGGTAGGCCATTCATTGAGCCAGTCGGCCATCGGCTTGTCTTTCACCGTCCAATGATAACTTCCGATATGATTGGGCACCACATCAAAAATCAATTTCATCTGACGTTTATGCAGCTGTTCACCCAATTGGACATAGGTATCGTTGCTACCAAAACGGGGATCAATATGATAGGTTTCGGTGTTGGCATAACCATGATATGAAGCCTGCGGCATGTCATTGGTCAACACAGGAGTCAACCACAAGGATGTCACCCCAAGATCTTGTAGGTAATCCAGCTTTCCGATAATACCTTCCAGATCACCGCCATGACGCAGATACATCGAGTCTCGGTTTAAACTCATATCCAACATACCTTTCACCTGATCATTTTCTCTATTTCCATTGGCAAAACGGTCCGGCATGATGAGGTAGATTAAATCGGCACTATTAACCCCTTGAGCTTTTACTTTTTGGTCTCTTTGTTTTAACTCATAGCGATAGCTCAGTTTTTTCTTTCCCTGACGAAAGGTAAAAGTCGACCAACCAGGTTGAGCCGCAGCAGCAACCTTGACATCCAAAAATAGATAGTTAGGATTTTCTACGCGATTGACTTTGACAAGTTCTACCCCTTTATCCTCCACCTGTACCTCGCTTTTCCCTATCTGAGGTCCATAGACAACAAGCTGCAAGGTCGGATTTTCCATTCCTACCCACCAGTTTAAAGGTTCTACGCGTTGGATGGATTGCCCCATTAGGGGGCTCCATCCAAGCACCGTTAGTGCCACGAATAGGGTGGTAATCTTTTTATTTCGTTTAAACATCGTTTTTTATTTCTTCGTCAACGTATATGTATTTGCATTGAAATCCACGACGATATCATACGTACCGGCATTGGCAACTGCGATATTGGCCCCGCCGGCAATCAGACTGCCGTTAGCTCCGCCGAAATTCGTTCCCCAATCGTGGTTTTTACGGAATTTGATTTCGCCTGCAGTCAAGCTCACTGTGAGCTTCCATACCTGATTGGCATTGTCGAATTTCATATCCGTATCGGCATCCCAGCCCTTAGGCGTGGCGCTACCAATAATGCCCCAGCTATGGTCTTTATAAGAAATCGTGTTAGCTGTTGTGTTTACTTCCAATTCGAGATTACCGGCACGTGGAGCCTTGATGTCTTGACCACCATTGTAAACGATCTTACCTGGCTCTGTTTCTCCATATGAATTGCTCCAATTTCGCTCAGGAGTCAGTTTAAAGGTCAATTTTTCTTCTGGAAAATTGATGATACCGGTATAGATCCCATTACTCGTCGGCGAAATCAACGATTCAGCATTGGCTTCAACCCAGTCCTCATAAGCCCCTATGGCATATAAATAACTTGTTGAAGCGAAGGGGATCGCCTTCAGACCAGCTAAAGCAGAATACACCACCGTAATTTTAGCGTTGATACTTGACTTTATGCGCACGTCAAATTCAGAAGTGGTCCCTGTTGACACACCCAAAGCAAGTAAATAGCTATTCAGCTCATAACCCGTAAAACCTACGGTGCTCCGACCACTAGGAATAACCACTTCCTTTACAGTTTTAAAATTGTCACCTTTAAGGCCAAACTGGAGTACATTGGTCACTGCAGCCTGAAAACCAAAGTCAGGCTGAATCATATTGAGGTGCAGTACCGTATCCTCTGCGTTATCTTTTGACAAGGTTACATTCGTTTTATCGAGGCTTAAAGTCGCCGGCTTTATGTCCTCCCCGCTAGCCAATATAGCGCGCGTCTCGTCTTTTTTACAACTTTGGAACGCCACGATAAATAGCAGCATGATTCCGATATAGTGTCTAATTTTCATCTGTTTAATTTTTGTTTTCAATAGCTGATGAAAGCCCGGGTAACTGACCATTCGCCAATGCGTCGAACAATAGATATTGCCCGGTTTCATCTGTCAACAATTGTCTTATTACAGGTAAGGCTACATTGACCGGAAGAGACTCGCCGTCTTCCTGTCCGATGCTGATTAATTATAGCCTGGATTCTGTACAAGATTGGAGTTCGCAATAATATCCGAAGCAGGAAGTGGGAACAGCGTCCTATACCCGGCAACTGCCTGACCTGCAAGCACACCACCTTTAAAAGGCCAGAGGTAATTATCACCCGTAAATTTGCCATAGCGGATTAAATCCGAACGTCTAAATCCTTCCCAGTATAATTCTTTCACACGCTCATTGAGAATATCATCCAAAGAAAGATTCATTAAGTTCCCACTGTTGTTTCCATAGGCACGTACACGCAGTTTATTGACATAGTCCAGCGCCTTGGCCAAGCTTCCGCCAGAGCCGCCACGCAATGTCGCCTCAGCATAGATCAAGTTCATCTCTGCCAGACGGATCAACGGGAAATCCACCGAAGCAACGAAACCTTCAGCTGCCGGAGGAGCAGTTTTTCCGTCCTTGTTCACATTGCGGAATTTGGTAACCGCCAGTCCTTGCTTATAGACGGCGATATCTTCAATTTTAACGCTCGTATTTAAGTGAAACATTGCCCTCTTGTCCGTTGCTCCGCTGTAGTCTCCGAAAATCGTTGCGATATTGTCGCGTGTCCGATTTCCGGCCCAACCGCCGCCCGGTACACCAAATGAAGTGGGATCCATCGTTGCATCAATAGCTGCATTGATCAGATAAGTTGTACCACCCTTGCTCTGTGTTTTGGTTCCATCATAAGGTAGATAGAAAATAAATTCGGGGTTGTTCACATCATTATCCGCGTAAAAGAGCTCCCGATAATTTGTCCCCAAACTATAGCTCGAGTTCAGTACTTTTTCTGCGTATGTAATCGCTTCGGTATATTTCTTATTACCGGCACCCAGGTAAACTTCAGCGTTGAGGTATAAACGAGCCAACAGCCCCCATGCCGCAACTTGATCGACACGACCATATACATTCTGTTTGGCACCTTTTAGCTGGCCTGCAACTTCCAACAGCTCTTTCTCTACATACGCAAAAAGTTCAGGTCGTTTGATCTGAGGCGGCGATACTTTTCCGACAGGAGTTTCTTCGGTTACAAATGGTGGATTTCCAAACAAATCAAGCAGCACCCAATAATTATAAGCACGTAAGAATCTTGCTTCGGCACGATAATAAGCGATTTCTTTTTTATCGGCATCTGAAATACCGCGTTCGGCCAATTTAGCATCTGTACTTTCTCTTAAAAATTCATTGACAAGTGTGGCACTATAGACACAGCGGGTATAAAGACCACGGAGCATGGGATTGCTATCGTCAAAATCGAGGTAATCCAGTCCGCTAATCCCCGAATCATTGAGCCAGGCACAGGCGGCCTCATCGGTTGTAAGTTCCTGTGCGTTCCAAAAGAGGCGTAAAAAATCCGATGTACCGGCATCCAATCCTCCCAGATCAGAGTTATTCGGCCCCGATGTACTGGTTAAGGTCAATGATCCATATAATCTTGCGAAAGAGGAGGTATAGCCTTTAAAATCACTGTAGGCTACATCTGCAGTTACGTCGTTGGTCGGTTTTAGATCCAAATCCTTATGGCAGCTGCTCAGTGCTATAGCCAGCAAGCATACACCTATATATTTATTTAATTTTTTCATTGTTATATCGTTTAAAAACTCACATTTACACCCAATACATAAGTCCTTGGCCTCGGATAAAAGCGATCGTCTATACCGTTAGATATCTCTGGGTCAACACCTTTATAATTGGTGATCGTAAATACATTTTGTACAGTTGCAGAAATCGACATTGAAGCGTTACTATTCCGGATAAATTTTCCAAGGTTATAACTTAGGTTAACATTATCCATTTTCAAAAACGAAGCGTTCTTAATGTAGTAATCACTTCGGAGCTGTTTGAGCAGAAAATTGGTATTTAAAAAATCTACCGGCGCATTATTAATCACCAGAACGGCCTGATCGTTGATATTAGCTCCACTTCCCAAATTAGAGGAAACATTGTCGTAGACATAATTATCCAAATTTGCGCGCAATACCGTTGTTGCCGACCATTTTTTATAGCTGTATGCCGCCGTAAAACCCAAAAGATATTTCGGTAACGGTGATTTATACAGATAGCGATCGTTATCGCTGATAACGCCATCTCCATTACGGTCAACATAGACACCTTCGACAGGATGCCCCTGTTCATCATATACCTGTTGGAAAACATTGAAACTGTTTGGCATGAAATTAACCTTATGCGCCTGGATATTTCCGCCTGTTCCACCACGGATACCACCGGTCTCTACAATAAAGTTCGGATCATCACTCTGTGTCAGATTGGTTACTTTACTCTTATTATAAGTTAGGTTAAAACCGATGTCCAAGGTCGAATTATCCGTTCTTAGCGGGACGAAGTGTACATTAAACTCCAGCCCCTCGTTTTCCATGTTACCCACGTTGGTCAATAGGAAATTGCTAAAGTTAGAGCCTACAGGAACGGGAATCGTGCTGAGCAGGTCTTTGGTCTTTTTCGAGTAATAATCCACGCTACCATAGACCCGATTGTTGCTAAAGCCAAAATCAACTCCGGCATTATAGGTTGTTGTATTTTCCCAACGAATGTCTTTATCGTAGGCCACAGGTGAATTTAAATAGTAGTATTCATCACCAAAGCGATACATCGACTCGTTGCCGCTGATGGTATAATTAGGCAAATAAGAGTAGTTGGCGATGCCATCTTGCTGCCCGGTTTTTCCATAACTTAAACGGAGCTTCAGTTCGGACACTGCAGCTATATCTTTTAAAAAGCCTTCATTTTTGGCGCGCCAGGTGAATCCTACAGAAGGAAAATATCCCCAACGGTTATCAGGACTAAAACGGGAAGAACCATCCGACCGCAAGGTTCCCGACAGAACATACCGGTTGTCATAGGTATAAATCAGACGCCCATAATAAGAGATCAACAGATTTTCGGGTTTATCAAAAGGTCGCGTTGGCTCATTTAGGATCTTATCACCTTCCGCATTTGTACGGTTAAAATTATAAACCTTACTGCTATTTTTATAGTAGCCATAGCCCAACGTCGCGTCTATCGTACTTTTGATTGTAGGTAATTCCTTATCATACTTTAAATAAAACTCCAGCGTTTTATTGTTGATATCGGTTTTATATTGGGTTCTTTCACCCCCTTCATTAAAATTACGTGCAGCTATCGCTGGTGTAAATGTGTTCCCTTTCGAACGCGCCAGATCGTATCCAACGTTTAAGTTGGCATGCAGCTCCGGCAGGAAATGAAAACTATAATCCACCTTTGCATTTCCAATACTTCTAAACACATCGCCATTATCTTTGCGTAAATCCAACAAGGCTAAAGGATTTCGTGGTGCATTGGGATTAGGTTTCCCCCCTTGAATCCACTCATAATACCCGCCAAAACTATTTTTATCATCCACATAGACAGGTTGGGTCGGGTCGAACTGAATGGCTGCTCCGATTGCGTCTTGTGTCGCAAATTTCGATTTTGACCAGGTACCACGGACATTTACATCCAATGAAAGATGATTGTCCAGAAATTTAGGCGTTAATGCCAATGCAGCAGTAGTTCGTTTTAAGTTATCATTTTTCAATACCCCATCCTGGTTCATATAGCCCGCAGATATACGGTAAGGCATATTGCCCGCTTTGGAAGCAATATTAACGTTATTATCCGTTGTAAATGCATTGCCATAAATCACATCCTGCCAGTCGCTATTTGCTGTTCCCAACAACTTTTTCATGGCATCACTACCATTTGTATTGACATAATCGCGGATTTGATCGGCGTTGAGCAACTTTACTTTATTGGCTACGGTAGCCAATGAATTCTGTGTAGAGAAGTTGATTTGTGTTCCTGAGCGACTGCCTTTTTTTGTCGTGATCAAAATAACCCCATTCGACGCCCGCGAACCATAAATGGCTGTTGCATTGGCATCTTTCAAAATTGTAAATGTCTCGATATCATTTGGGTTAATCAAACTTAATGGGTTAGCTACCCCGGATACAGAACCACCTGCCAATGGAATTCCATCTACGACAATTAACGGATCGTTACTGGCATTCAATGAAGCTCCGGTACGGATACGGATGGTGCTTCCTGCGCCCGGCTGCCCCCCACTTGTTGTAATCTGTACGCCCGGAACTTTCCCCATAATGAGTTGCTCTGGCGAAGAGATCTGTCCTTTTTGAAAATCTTTTGCAGATACTGTGCTGATTGAACCCGTCAGGTCACTTTTCTTTTGTGTACCATAACCAATCACAACAACCTCTTCCAGTGTACTGCTATTGGATTTAAGGTAAAGGTTTAACGGATTCTGTCCATCGTTGACCTGGATCAAGGTATCCAGGGGCGCGTATCCGACCATACTTACTTTCAGACGTAATTTCCCTGTTTGTAGTCTATCCAAGCTAAAATCCCCATTCGCATTGGTAGACAGTGATTTTTGAATATCCTCGAAGCGCAGTGTAGCACCGACCAAGGAACTCCCCTTCTGGTCCATTACTCGCCCTTTTAGCGTTGCCTGTTGCGCGAATGCCGAAGCACTTACACCGAGTAGCATGCTCAGAGCCCAAAATGGACGTGATAGCTGTTTGTTCATAAAATAACTGTTTATTTATTTATTTAGTTTTGTTTTGCTTATTAATTGGTACTGCCCAGGTAGGAGACTCAATTTTGACTGGCCTGACCAATTGAGCTCTTTTCCCGTAAAATTATCGACCCACTGCCCCTGCAACGCTGCCGGCAAGGCAAAGTCCACACTTTCTACCCCAAAATTGCCAAGTACCCCTACTTGTTGTCCCTCCTTTTCGAGAACAAAATATTTAACGGCATCTTTCATAGCCGATGTGATAATCGTCCCGTTTTGGAAAATGCTATTTTTGGTTTTGAAACGTGTAAGTTTGGCATAGGTCTCAAAGAGCTTTTTGCGATCATTTTGTTGTAGATAGCTCCACAACAATGGTTTTTCGCCTGTGCGCCCATTTTCATCGATAGATACATCATAACCGTATTCACCAAACTGCCAGATCATCTTAGGTCCAGGCGAAGCCAATAAAAACACGGCGGCCTGTTCCATACGTTTTAATGCCGTACTGAGGTTCTTGACGTTATAGCTACCTGATGAATTGCCGTAATTCAGGCATTTGAACAGCAGCCGCTGTTCGTCATGGCTTTCCATATAAGACACAAACGAAGGTTGTGTCATGCCATGGCCCGAAGGGAATAATCTGCCTAAATCCGAGCCGTTGTTGGCATTCCAGCCCATTGCCGCCTCATTGAAGACCGCATTCATGTTGTTCCATAGCAACATCCCCGATTGCGCAAGTTCGGCCTCTTCCTGATCTCCGCCAAGATGTTCGAGAATAATATAACACGAGGGATCGATGCTGCGAATATGCTGCTGGTATTGCTTCAAGATAGCCACACGTGACGCATCGTAAGCATTCCATGCACTTAAATCACTTTCTGAGGTACCCGAATTTTTCTGTGTAAACCCTTTAGACAAGTCAAATCGGAACCCATCAATCTTGTACTCCTGCATCCAATAGGTCAAAACATCCTTAACAAAAGTCTGTGTATAGCTACTTTCGTGGTTAAAGTCAAAGCCAACATTGAACGGATGCTTGGCTACTGTATTGAACCAAGGACTATTGCTCGCAACGTTGCCCTGCTCAAAATAAAGCTGTACTAGCGGGGACTGACCAAAAGCATGATTAAAAACAACATCCAAAATCACGGCAATACCATTTTCATGACAAGCATCTACGTAGGCTTTCAAGTCGTTTTTTAAGCCGTAATATTTATCCAAAGCGCGGTGGAAAGAAGGATTATAACCCCAGGTCGAATTCCCCTCCGATTCCTGTACAGGCATAAGCTCTACCGCATTTACACCCAGCCTTTTTAAATAAGACAAAGAGTCTTTCAATGTGGTATATTGATGTTGTTTGACAAAATCACGGACCAAGAGTTCGTAAATAACTAAATCACCTTGAGCTGGCTTATTAAATAGCGTGGTTTTCCATGAGTAAGACTTGGCTGGGAGATCCAATACGCCAACCACTCCCTGCGCAGCAGCGGGATAAGCGGGTACAGCCGCCGCGGTCAGTCCGAGTACGGCATCGTTTTGCGGATCAAGAATCAGCTCAGCATAGGGGTCTGCGATATTCAGCTGACCGTCCACCAAAAACTGATAAGTCTGTTTTTTAGAGAAATCCAGATTCGATACGGTAACCCACCAGGTTTTGCCATCTGGTGTCTGGCTCATCGCATAGGCCGGTAACGCTTTATAGTTATTAAAATCGCCCAAGACATACACACTCGTTTTTAATGGTGCTGTGAGCGCAAAACTGACCTCTCCTTTTTCTCTGTTTATGGTTGTTCCGTTTGGATTGATGCCGATCGGGAGTGCGGCAATGGTAGGTTTTGATTGCACAAATAACTGTGCTTTACTGAAATATATTTTGCCCCCAGCCTCAAGACGTGCTTCAAGCTCGTGCAGGCCATTGCTCTGTAGGCTGAGCGATTTTTCTAATGACGGTACCGCAGAAGATTCAGCAAGCAATAAACCATTATCCCAGATACTGATTTTCCCGGACTGCGTTGCCTGTACTTTTAGCTTCAGATTATCTCCAACAGTGTACATCTGTTCCAGGGTAATTGGATCTGTGGGTTGCAGCGTAGGCGAAACAAAACGAATGGCCTGTGTATTGCTCGTTACAAGAGGAAGAAATAGATCTGAATTATTTTTGTTTCGTTGGACCAGCGACCCATCTCCATTGCGGACTAAAAGTGCCATCTGACCAAATTCTCCGCCATTAGTCAGGTTAAAAAATTTGGAGGGGGTAAATGTGAATGAATATAAACCAGCAGAAACAAATTTAAGTTTATAAGCATTGTCATTCTTTGACCAATCTGTTGCTACATGTTGCCAGCTGCCCCCATTGACAGGAATCAATCCGGCGTGTAGGTAAAGGTCGGTAGTGCTACCTTTTAGAGCCGCATTTCCTTTCGAAAGATCAAATTGCAAGGTGATTTCCTGATCCCAATAAATAAATGGGGCGGAAAGATTGAGCAAACCAGAACCCTGCTGTTCAATAACAGGAGGTTGCTCGACATCCACGATATCTTTCTTATTTGCACATGATGATAATAGGACAATCACCCAGAGATACCCTATTAAACGAGAGATATGCTTCCCCATCGATAATTAGCTTTACTTGGAATCTGAAATTGGGAACGTTCCCGAAATCAAGGTAAAAAGAAATCGCTTGTGGCGATTTGCTGGATTTCCCTATCCAATATTTTATACAAATTGATTATTTAAATACTTTCGGGAATGTTCCCGAAAGTATTCAAAGCTAAATAATGGGATTACAAAAAACAAATATTTTTTTCTTATTTCAGGCTAGATTTTTGAAAAATAAGCTGGGAATCAAGGTAAACCGAATTAGCAAACTTACTATTTTCAGGGTCTTCCATCTTATCCAATAGGTATTTTGTTACTAATTGGCCCATTTCATAAGCTGGTTGTTTCACTACGCTCAGTGCCGGGTCAATCAGATCGGCGATATCCAAACAAGAAAAACAAATGATTTTAAGATCTTCAGGAATCCGAATTGCAAGCTGCTTGGCAACCCGTATACTCGAAATAGCAAGACGCTCTACCGAAGCAAATATGGCATCGGGTTTCTGCTGCTCGATCAAGTCGGCAATATCTTTCATATTCTGATCAGCATCATTCACCGTATCCAAAATAAGCGCTGGTCTGATCGGAATTCCCACTTCCTGCAGCGCCTTTTCGTAGCCATCTTTACGCACCTTACCAATGGAGACATTCGGATTGATTGCAAGATAAGCGATCCGTTTACAGGCATTATCGATCAGGTGTTTGGTTGCCAGGTAAGCCGAATCAAAGTCATTACCCGTAATGTAGCCCCCCTTCCAATCGTCATAAGCACGGTCAAAAAACATGACCGGAATGCCGCGCTCTGCCAAAAGTTGTAAATGCGAATGGTCTTTACCCTCACCCGAAGCCGAAATGATAACGCCATCCACTCGTCCATTGGCCAGTGAACGTACGATTGAGGCTTCATTTTGCACCTGATGATCCGTCACATAAATTAAGGTATGATAACCCTTGGAGCGCGCCACAGCCTCAATTCCTTTGATGGCTTGCGAGAAAAACTTATTGCCAAATTCGGGAATAATAATCGCAATGGTCAGACTTTTATTTGCCTTTAGACTACTCGCATAAACATTTGGCGAAAAACCGATTTCTTCGGCCATAGCCAAAATCCGAGCTTTTGTCGCTGGATTAATGTCCACGTTATCCCGAAATGCACGGGAAACGGTCGATTTTGACAAGCCGAGTTTTTTGGCCAGATCTACTATTGTTAATTGCGACATATCAAGATTCCCTTTGCTGTTCGAATGTAATAATTGTTGGATACAAATAAAGCAATTATCTGTCCAGAATAGCAAATTTTCTTTTTGTCCTCTTTGTTTTAAATCAGCAGGCCATGTTTTTTTTATCTCCCGATAAGAAAAGCGATCTAGTGATCAAATCCTGTAAAAGATCATTCCAATATGCTTGCTTTCATCCGCTTTCTGTTAACAGAAAAACTTGTTTTATATGGCCTTTTGTGTCTACAGCGCTAATGCTGTCTTCGGGTTGTCTTCGTATTGTGTTCGTACCACCTTCGGATGTGGAGAGTCTTGCTACGGCTATTGATCGAAAGTTGACCAAGTAATTCCTGTTCAGGGTCTGGTCAATATCTGTTCAGCACCTGTACAATATCTGTATCCCATCCGAATAAGGTACGAAGCAGGTACGAATCTTTCCCCACTATTTGATCAAAAAATTGTGAGCAGGTGCTTAACAGGCTTAGCGTATTTTGCTAAGCCTGTCTACAATTAATCGCCCATTTTCTTTATTAGAACTTTCTAAAATCCCATTCCCCGCGATAAGGGCGACTGCGCATGAGATTAGCATAGTCATTGTCGAACTGTTCTTTTTGTGGATTCCATTTTAAATCCTTTTGAAGTTCATACGCAATATTGATGGCATTGCACACTGAGCTCGTCCGGTGACCTATTTCAACATCACAGATAGGCTTACTTCTTTTTTTGATCGCATCAACGCAGTCCTGATAGTGATTATCACTATAATACAAACGACGATCAGAAGCAGTCAGTTTAAGATTTGCCAAATTTTCCGGGTTCGATCGGATAAATTCCCGGCTTACTTCAATCTTACCTTTTTCACCGATAAATTGGATCGCATTATGTACTCCCCACTGCACATGGTTTACGCGAACGCCATTGGCATAGCTAAACGAGAGCCCGCTATTGCTGTTGGCCTCCTTGGGTGGATTAAACTGAACAGGGCCCGATTCATCCATACCCAAGGCCCATTGCACGATGTCAAACATATGTGCACCCCAATCGGTGATGTAACCGCCACCAAAATCGCGGTAACCACGCCACCAAGCCCATTTATCGTCCTCTAAAGGTGGGCTTAATATCGGATTATAACCCCGATATGGTGAAGGTCCTACCCACATATCCCAATCGAGATAATCGGGGGCTGGCATGGAGGGAAGGTCACATTGTTTGACCGGTTCGCCCACAGAAACATTGATTTCCTCGATTTTGCCGATATAGCCATTGAGAACCAGTTCTGCTGCCTGTCTAAAATTATAGGAAGAACGCTGCATGCTACCCGTCTGAAATACACGTTTATATTTTCGGGTTGCATCGACCATGGCACGACCTTCGGCAATGGTCAATGCAAGGGGTTTCTCACAATAAATATCTTTGCCAGCTTTAGCCGCATCAACTGCAATCTGCGCATGCCAATGATCGGGTGTAGCAATGACAACAGCATCAATATCTTTCCGATCCAATAGTTCCCGATAATGATGATAGGCCTTGATGTCGGTCTGTGCTTTTGACAATTCCGTTTGTTTTTTCGTTGTCGCAGCAATAAATGCTGCCAACTTATTACGGTCTACATCACAGGCAGCCAGACTTGCAATTTCCTTGCAGCGATTGAGGCCATTCATCAAGGTATAGGATTGTTTTCCGACACCAATAAATCCAAGATTGATACGATCACTTGGCGCAAGAAATCCATTGCCTCCCAACACAACGCGCGGGACAATTGTAAAAGCCAAAGAGGATACAATTCCCTTGGCTATAAATTCTCTTCTTTTCATTCTTTATGGATAGTTTATTTTTCTGCTCGTCTTTATTGGTACTTCCTCAGTCCTTGACGGCAAAATGGTTTATGTATGGATGATTTGTTCAGTTTTTCTTCTAAAAAGTTTATTCTTGAATCGGCACCAAAGTAATCGAAGCAATCTCTGGCAAAGTATCACCTTCGATGGCTGTAGCCTGCAAAATCACCTTGGTACTAGGCTCACCAATTACTTGCTGGGATACCTCAATGTTCCCCATAGCCACCTCCTTAAATTTAGCTTCCTTTTCAGCTACGAATGTCCATGGGAGCTGCTGTCCGAGTATCGAGAGTACAATTTTTCCGTGCTGATTGCTATTCGCCAGATAATTGACGAGCACACGATACTTCCCTGGTTTTTGAATTTTGATATCCCAAAAAACTTTATCCGCAAGGTCTTTCCATTGACCAATGGCGTTCGGGCGGTTTGGATCATGGGTATGTGCACCAATAATTTTTAATCCCTTTCCTTCCTGTAATTTTGCATTATTTGCGTTCATCACGATGCGTCCATCTGCCTGTGTTTGGGTCAGGCTTTCCTCAACAATTGGTTTTCCCTGGATTTCGACCACAATAACCTTCGGTCCCTTCTTACTGTCGAAGATATCAACAGGAATTGCTGGTCTTCCGTTTTCTAAAGTGGATTTTAACTTCATTGTAGGTGAAGCTAGGGCGTAGACAGCCGTCACTTTATTTTTGATGGGCAGATTTATTTTTCCATCGGCCGGACGATCAAAAACATGCAGATACAGCTTCCCATTTTTTTGGGTACAATACCCCCAATCCAAGGCCTGAAAAGGGCTCGCGGTGGTACCGTAAATAGATTCGCCATTGACCTTCATCCAATCCCCGATTTGCTCCATAATCCGCACCGCAGGTTCAGGAATGGCTCCGTCACCATCGGGTCCAACATTTAACAGGAAATTGCCCCCTTTACTCACCGTTTCCACAAATAATTGCATGATCTTGGGAAAACTTTTCCAATTTTGATCATGGGCGCTATAGCCATAACTTTCATTCATAGTATGGCTTACCTCCCAGTACATGCCCGGCAAACCTGTTGGTGGAATATATTTTTCGGGAGTTCCGATATCACCGTTCTTATTTTCGAGTCCGTTCCAAAATCGATTATTGATAATAATATTGGGCTGCCATTTGATCAGATCTGTCAAGATATGCTTTGTGCCCCAGGCTTCTCCCTCCTGCTGTTTACTGCTGAAATCGGGCCACAGCATGTCCAGCCGCCCGTAATTTTGTGCAAGTTCTTTAATTTGGCCATAGAGATAGGCTTTGTAACGTTCATGATCTGGCTGATGCTTATCCACATTCGGGTTCAGCTGAAAGGCCTCATAAGAATCGGGATGTTGCCAATCCAGGAGCGAATAATAAGCTCCTACTTTCATTCCCTCCTGACGGAAAGCATCCATAATTTCGCGGTAAAGATCTCTTCCTTTCGGCGATAAATTTGCCGTACCCGTAACATCATTTTTCAAGGCATAAGGCTGTTGGCTATTGAACAGGCTAAAGCCTTCGTGGTGTCGAGAAGTCAGCACCATATACTTCATTCCAGTTTTTTTTGCAAGGCGTGCCCAGGATTGTGGATCAAAAGAACCTAAAGTAAATTTTGGTTTCAGTACCCCAGCATAGTGCTTACTGGGAATTTTCCCCCAGGTTTGTATCCATTCGGCATAATGCTGTGGATATTGTTTCCCTTCAAAAGAACCACCTGCTGCACTGTACAATCCCCAATGGATAAACAGTCCAAAACGGGCCTCTTTAAACCATTCCATACGTTTATCTTGCGTCTCCTGCCAACCTGCAACACCTTCATACGGTGGCGATTTGGTCTGTGAAATAGCAACATCGGTCATGCACAGCAACATTCCCACTGCTGCTGCACACTTCCACTTAAAAAAATTGATTTTCATCATGATATAGATTTATACATAAAAGTTCATTTATTCGGATTACAAGCTATCACCGATCAGAAACCCAACGCTTGAATTTCATCTTGAATAGCATCATATGCTTTGCTTGTATCTTCTATTGGAATTCCCTTGGATAGTCCAGGTCGTTTATGACCTGTATAGGTTAGCCATGCGTCTTTCATCATCGTCTGCCTTTGCAAAACAAGCGTATATAACTGGCGAAGTTTTGGCTGACTGTTCAAATTGTCATCCCATGTGCTTTCAATCGGGAAATCAGGCATGAGGTACTGTACTATTTCCTTAACCATTAGCCAATGCCCCAACTCTCCAGGGTGTACTCCATCCGCGGCCAGCTTAAACTGAGCATCTTTCTCGATTCTAGCTTCCAAGTAGCGACGCATGGGAAAATGCAGATCTATGACTTCCCAGGACTGCATTTTGGCATAGTCGATAAGCCATTCGGCATAGCGATCTAATACTTTATTGTAGCCATTGAGCCGAAGCTGCGGATCATCATGTACTGGAGGTGTCATCCATAGGATGCGTTTGACGCCCTGATCGACCAAACGTTTGTGCAGACGGATAATTCCATTTTTATAGGCTTCAAAACGGATAGCATCAAAAGGGAGGTAAATGCCGTCATTCATGCCATAACAGACGAAAACCACTTCAGGTTTGATTTTATCAAGCACATTGTCCAGTCGATCAAATAGACAGGGGCGTGGAAATTTTCCATCGGCATGATTCGGTTCACTGAGTCCAGAAACGGTCTCACTTGGTAACCCCGAATTAATAAACTGAGGTTTCCTTTTCGGGTGACTGCTCAGGAATAGACTTTCGGTCATGGCGACATATTGCCCCGCGTAAGTAATACTATTGCCTAAAAAAAAGCACTTTTTGTCCATCACTCAAACTAAAGTCCTTAACATGACTTTGCCCCTTTACTTGCCTAGACAAAAGGCCTAAGCACAATAGCAATACAAAAAAACGAAGTTCGTTTCTACGAAATGATAAATTTAACATTGTGTAATATTGGATCAGTTGGACAAGTACCAAACCTTACATATCTCATTGGTTTAGGTTGATACCAATATGCGCAAAAGACTTATTAGATAACTATTGAGCGCTGTCCATAATTGATTATTTTGGTCATTAAATTAATCAATAAGCACATGAATTCAAATTAAATTACTGAAAGACAGAAGATTGTTACATTTACATCTTCTATTAGTTAGTTAAGAACTCTTGTTGATAACAAAAGGGCTGTCCAAAGGGCAAAAAAAAGCCTGTCCAACCAAGTCGGACAGGCTTATATTCTTAAGCAATTAAGTCTTATTGCATATTGAATTTGGAGATACTCAGTTCTTTAAACTCCAACTTTTTATCGCCCACGATACGCAGCTTGGTTATTGGCGTTTTTGGAAAAAATAAACCAGTCATTACCGTTAGCCCCTCGTCTGCAAAAAGTTCCACAGAGCTCACATCAACATACAAACTGAAAGAAAGTGCCCCCTTATTTAGCAGCCTTTGTGCCAACGCTGTCTTTGGAAATTCTCCATTAAAAGACACTTCACCGGACTTAGAACGATCGATATAATAGGCATTTTGGTCTTCACGATAACCAATAACCAATTCGTCACCAGATTCATTCGATAAGATGACTTTAAAAGCCTGCTGCTTCAAATCTTTAAGGTCCAAACGGTACGCTTGTGGGAGATGTTGCTCGAACGAAACTTCCTTCGTTCCACCGCCATGGTATTTTTTTAGCGGACGAAATGCGGTTTCAATTTCTTTGGGAACAGTACTCGCAACGTAGAACGACTGTCCAACTTTTCCTAAAGATAAAACACGAGGTATGGTTGAGGAAGAACGCCATTTTGTGGTAGGAACCACATTGGCATATTGCCAGTTGCTCATCCAGCCAATCATCAGGTGCCTATCCCTTAGGTTACTCCAGGTTACTCCGGCATAGTTATCGGGTCCCCAATCCAACCATTTTATTTTAGTATCCGCTGTTCGGAACTGATGCCCATCAAAGTCACCCACAAAATATTGTGTCACCGAGCCACCGTTGGGTCCACCTGGATTGATGCTCACCAGCAAAACCCATTTTGTAGCTCCTTTGTAATCCATGGGGATTAGATCAGGGCATTCCCAGACACCGCCATGGGCACCCAGCTCTTTGCCAAACTCACTTTCCTTCTGCCATGTTTTCAAATCTTTGGAAGAATAGAAAGTAATACAATCTTTTGTAGCCAAGGTCATAATCCAACGCTGGCTATGCACATGCCACATCACCTTTGGATCTCTGAAATCCCATATACCAGGGTTTGGCAGTACCGGATTGCCTTTATACTTTGTCCAGGTAAGGCCCTTGTCCAAACTATAAGCCAAACTTTGATTTTGATGCAATCCTGTTTTTCGATCCTCTTCCTGATGATTGTGATGGGTAAAAATGGCGACCATAGCACCTTTTCCAAAACCTGCCGTGTTATCTTTATCGATTACAGCACTTCCAGAGAAAATAGTCCCCAAACTATCGGGGTACAATGCGATCTTCTGCTCGTCCCAATGGATTAAATCTTTACTGATCGCATGGCCCCAATGCATAGGTCCCCAAATGGGTTTTTCGGGATTATGCTGAAAAAAAAGATGGTAATTACCGTCCAGATAAACCAGTCCATTGGGATCGTTCATCCAGCCCTGCTGTGGGGTAAAATGGTAAAGTGGGCGATACTTCTCTTCGGGATCTCCTTGTTTATGCTGTCCAGTCTGTGCCAGACTTGTACCAAAAACACTTAGCAGGAGCATCAAAACACCGTATTTCTTTAATCTTATCATTTTTCTTTTATTTACATTTCTAATTAGGTTATTGTTCGCTTCAATAGGCAAATATCGTCTCAATTGTCAGGAAGATTTTTCGATTTTCAACCCATTCACTTGTACTGTTCCTTGATCCGCGAAAATAGTCCAAGGGTTTTGATCCATTTTATAGATCCGGTTGGTAAAAGCAACACGATCATTCACATATACGATACCAATCGATTTTTCGATAATAATTTTCACGTTAAAAATCCGGTTGGTCGGTACTGTAAGTGGCGTAAAATTGAGTTCTGTTTTGCTTCCGCCACCATCGCGTGCCTCCTTGTTCATAAACAGTGCTGGCATGTTCCAACGATTGGATGAAGTCAGATCAAAAGCAATGCTATACACTTCGGTCGGATCATTACATGCACCAAATGAAAAACCAAATTTGCTGGATTGAGAAGCATCAATGGTCATTGTCATTTTAACAGATGAAGTATTCCGGTTAAATTGTGCATAACTTCTTCCGCCCGATTGCGCTGTCAAACTATAGGTTTTATTCGATTCGGAAACTTGACCAACATTGCTCAGTTTTTCAAAGGCGACTTCCTTATTGAATTTACTGTTTAGGGCTTCCGGAATTTTAGGATATAAACGTCCTGAAGCTCCCTGAACCAACTGGTGTGAAATTAAATTTCCAGCCCAGGGCAGTTCGTTGTTATTATTTACTGTTTGCCCGGTTGAACACCATCCCGAAAGATAACGTGTCGTACCGTCGCTAGCCGTCTTGCCAGCATAGAGATAAAGTCCATCAAAGGTTTCATGATGTCCTTCGGCATCCCGACAGATCATCCAGGGACCATCCGGAGAATCCGCAATACGATAAAATGTCTTGCGATGTTCATCCCGGTTGATCCGCGAAAACAACAGATACCACTTATTGCCCATTTTAAATAGATCCGGGCATTCCAATAGTTCAGCATCTGTTTCGATGCCATATTTTTCCACTGTCCCTGTCGTCGCAACGAGCGGTTCAATCATCGACCAACTGCTTAAATCGGTTGACTGATAACGTGCAAGGATTCCTTTTCCGTCTTTTCGTGTCGTGACTAACATGACGTAGGCATTGCGGCCTTCATCCCAATAAACCTGTGGATCACGAAAATTATTTTGATCATAGCCAGCTGCAGCCTGCAGCGCCATTGCTGGTTGCCTGGTCCAATTCATTAAATCAGTTGACGTAGCCAACATAATCTTTTCCGCAGGCGTAAAAACATTGTTATGCCCCGTATAGAAACAGTAATACAATGTTCCTTTTTTAATAAAACTTCCTGTTCCGATCCATTCATCCTGACTCCCCACGGCACCCGACGACAAGACTTCGGTATAGCCCTCAAATGTTCCATAGTCACTTGTCCGCGTACTATAAATCGGATGCCTGTTGGCATTTTCATACAGATAAAACAAGTAGAACTTGTTATCGTTGGCATTGTAGTAAGGCATGGGATCGCCCACAAACCCCTGCTGGGGTCTGTAAAACCTTTGATAGGGGCCCGCCTCCTGCCCCGAAATACATGCCGTAGAACTGTCCACAGGTTGTATTGTTATGGGCTTATCTACCACTGTCGAACGCTCGTCGCTATTCTTGCAACTTGTCAACAAGCTGAGCAAGAATACTGTCGGAAGCAAATACATTTTTGGTCTCATGATTTAAATCTTTCTATTAATCCCTGATTAGCTATCATTTTTGCTTTTATAATAACTTGTTTTGTTTGTATTCGATTACTCTTTAGGTAATGCCTTCAATTCGTCCCAGTACATCCGTTGGGTAGGAAATGCCACGGGCTGTCCATTAGGATGCTCATGTGGCATCACCAGTATATTGTTAATGATCGCTTTTCTTCCGGCAGGAATCTGAAAAACCAATTCTTGCCACTCCCCAACGTGCTCCTTTGCATAATTAGCACGCAACCAATCTTTTTGCTGTTCACCATCCGATTGAATCTCCAATTGTACATCTCCCGCTACATCCTTCAATATCATAATGGAAAAACGGCCATATTCTGCCGGATTGATCGTCACTTTATTTGCATTCCAGAGCGCTCCACCGTGCCAGCCTTCACCAGTTTTATTGTCCCGTACAAAAGACGCACAGAAGGGTGTTGCATTAATTCCAGTGGTTTTCGGATTGGGATAAGGTGAATCTACCGTAGTCACCCCTAACCCCTCGAAATGTGGAACGCTGGTTTCACCATTATAAATCATAAAAATTTGTTTGGGTTCTGTACCCAATAGGGCAGTTACCGTGTATTGGAAAGTTTGCCCCATATACGCAAGGCTGTATTTTATGGGAGAACTTAAATCTACGGGCCCACTCTGATTGGGCGTTATGCTTGCTCCGGCTGTAAATTCTAACGCAGGTGATAGGTTCTTTAGGTCTGTCCCCAGGGGTAGGTAAATTTTAATGCTTTTATTTTTCTGATCAATGATCCCTGATTTTTCTCCGATGCGGAATGCCGTTATTTCTGCTTTGATTTCTTTGACGGTTACTTGGTAGGTATTAAATAGATTACCATTAAAAACGCGGTAAGTAATCGGTGTTGTGCCAGAAAATGAAAAATTCTGGGCGATGCCTGAAGCTGGAGCAACCTTTGCATTGCTGGGCAATTCAATTGTCGGAGCCACCGCCGAAAGATCTGTACCTTCAGGAACCATGACAAGAATGGTACCTTTTGCCTGATCTACTTTCCCAATGGTATTGCCGACCTTGAAAGAAAGTATATCTACATCTGCACTCAAATTGAGTGTACTCTCAGCATCACGCTTGCAGGCCGCGAAAAGCCCGATAAGTAGGATAGTAACCCCTACTTTTATATAATTGTTTAATGTGTTCATTGGAATAATTGGTTATACTAATCGTTCAACAATAAATGCCTATTTAATAGCCTGGATTTTGTTTGTACAGATATTTACTTAATCTGATCTGTGCTTCGGGAATCGGTAGATATTCATTCCTATCTGCTGTAAAATGTGCCGAGGAATAATAAGATCGACGTGACTTTTCTACATCATAATAGGCATTCATGGCCTGGTCTGCAATTCCCCAACGTACCAGATCAAAGAATCTTCCATTTTCCATCGCAAGCTCCAAACGTCTTTCCCAACGTAACGCCTTCCGGGCATTATCTTCGGTCCACACAATATTATCACCATTTTTGTAGGTTTCGATCAGCGTTTTATCATTTGCATAACCCGTAAGTGAGGTGCTATTTTTTGCCCGCGTACGCACTTGATTGATCAATGGCAGTGCTTCAGCCGAACGATGCAGCTCGATAAGCGCCTCTGCCCGCATCAACAGCACATCGGCAAAGCGCAATACAATTCGATTTTTTGTATTGGCATAGAAGGGAACCATAGGGACAAAACAATCACAGTCGGGATCAACATTTTCTTTTAACGATGCATAAACAGCATACTCTGCCGGATTACGATTCCAGCTTTCTTCGTATGTTCTTTTGCTACTATACTTGTACGGTAAGCCCGGGATTGCAACTGTATGGAATAACCTCGGATCATACTTCTCGGAGGTATTAAAGCTATTCAACGCATTATAATTATCCAGTGGTAGACCTTTACCCGTTGTGCGAAACGCATTGACAAGGCTTTGACTCGGTTTATTGAAATCACAACAGCCCACACCCATAGGTACGGATAGCAGATCAGAAAAGTTAACACGCCCAAATTTTGTCCCGTCATCTTTTGAAAACTGAACTGAAAACAGCGCCTCTGTTCCATTTTCATATTTGCCCGGCAAGAAGTTAAATGCAAAGTCGGTTTCCAACGTATGGTTCGATGAAAGCACAATATCCGTATTTTGTACAACCTTTTCCAAATCTCCCGCATCGATACCCGTCACCATATTACGTTCGGCATTGTCCTGACGGTATCCCTTATACAGGTAAGCTTTGGCGAGATAAGCGGCAGCGGCGATACGATTGGCCCGACCGACCTCCGTTTGCACAGCAGGAAGATGATCTACCGCATACTGAAAATCCGCTACAATCTTTTGCCATAATGCATCGTTGCTTAGGGCTCTATTCGATACGGTTTCATAGCTGTCTACCGGTACGTTTTCATCGATATAAGGTACATATTTGAAAAGGATCTTGAGCATAAAGTAAAAATGCCCCCGAAGAAAGCGTGCTTCACCCAGTTTTTCTTCCTTCCCGTCGAAATTGTCCATTTCCTGTATGGTCTTGATTGTTGTATTGGCACGCGAAATCGCAACGTACAACTGAAACCATAACTTATCCAACTCCGCGAAATTGGTTGTAATGTTATTTGAGACCTCAAGAAAATGAAAGGTCTGGATATCCTGTGGTCCCGATCCGCCTTTATAAGCATCGTCCGACCGAACCGTACCATAGGGCCATAAGCTAAAAGGGACATCATAATGATCGTTACCCAATGCCGCATAGGTAGCTGTCAATAATCGTTCAGGCTCCTTAACCTGATCGGAGCTTAGTACACCATTGGGTGTTTGATCTAAAAATTTGGTGCATCCTGGAAGTAGTCCAGCAAGAACCATGAATATCGCTATTTTAGTGGTTATTTTTTTCATCCGTATAAATTATTTAGAAGTGTATCGCCTTATTTCGCTCCCATTTTAAAATCCAATGTTTACCCCAGCTGTCCAGGTCGTTGGAATTGGATAACCCCAACCTACATTTTCAGGATCCACACCGGTGAAATTTTTTGATTTAACGGTAAATAGATTCTGACCAGTTACATAAATCCTTAATCGGCTCATACGTAGGTGTGCGGCGGTTGCTGTTGGCAAAGTGTAGCCCAGAGACAAATTCCGGAGCTTCATATAAGATCCATTCTCGATAAAGTAATTTGACAGACGGCCCTCGTCGTTGTTATTTGTTGTTTGTAAGGCCGGGATCGTTGACGTTGGATTTTGTGGTGTCCAGGCATTGAGCAGACGTACACCTTTATTGGAATTGACGTCGTCCACACTCCAGAAGTCCGTTTGCTTTTTCAGCCAGTTTTCAACATCTATTCCCTGTACCCCCTGAAAGTACGCAGATAGGTCAAAGCTTTTATATTTTAGCACAATGTTCAAACTATAAGAAAAATCAGGATGAGGACTACCAATCCATGTACGGTCCATATCGGTGATCTGCTTGTCCGCATCATAGACGTTGACATAACGTAAACGCCCTATCCCTTTACCGGTCTGATTGACGTGCGCATCCACCTCGTCCTGATTCTGAAAAATGCCGTCGGTGACATAGCCATAAAATGACCCCAGCGGCCGGCCGATAATATTGTCTCCTTGACGACCACCATAGGAGTTTTCTACTGCTTCGGGTAAATGTGTCACCTTGTTTTTATAGGTCGAGAACACAGCCATTACATCATAATCCAATCCAAAGGTTATTTTATTACGATATCCGGCCGATATGTCCAAACCTTTATTTTCCATGGAGGCACCATTCGCCCAACGGTAACCGCCCTCTCCGACCACACCGATATAGGCTGGATTGATCAACATATCTTTGGTTGCTTTAACATACCAGTCAATCGAACCATAGAGACTTTGATTAAACAATGAAAAGTCCAAGCCTATATTCGTCTGCGTGGTAGTTTCCCATTTCAGATCATTATTTTCCGTTTGGATTTTGCGGTATCCCGATGGTAACTTTCCCGTTCCTGCACCCGATAGATCGTATGCTGTACCGTCCACGATATTCCATGTTGGATCAGCAACACCATATTCGGGGACGAACAGGGCATAGGTAGCCAGATTACCAATACCCTGGTTGCCTGTCTGCCCCCATCCCACACGTAACTTGAGGTCAGAAATATAATTTTTTGTACTTGCCATAAAGCGTTCAGAAGAGATCCGCCAGCCTGCCGTTACTGCTGGAAAAGTGGCAAAGCGGTTATTTTTACCGAAGCGGGAAGAGCCATCGTGGCGTACGGTGAAAGAAGCCAGATAACGGTCATCATAGGAATAATTGGCCTTTCCAAAATAGGATAGCAGCGAGAAGCCTGTAGAGCCACCTCCTACTGCCGCTGTACCCGTACTCACACCTGGCCACATATACTCTGGTGTTTCTATGGCAAATGCACCATCACCAGCGGTATAGGCGTTAAAATTAATATCATTCTGACGGTTCATTTCGATACCAGCAAGCACATCTATTGTATGTTTGTCGATTGCCTTCCGATATGTCGCCGTATTGGACCAAGTCCACTTCATTCCATGGGACTGTTCCATATTAACCCCACTCCGGCTGCTATTCATAAATCCCGAACGATAGGATACTTCCAAATTACGTTTGTAAAAATTACTATAGTCCAAACCGTAACTGGTGCGGACATGCAGACCTTTTATAAGCTGTAGATCCGCATAGGCATTTCCAAACAACCGCCAATAATTATATTTATTGTTCCGGTTATCATAAAGTACACGCATGGGATTATGGCGGTCGTTCATTCCCAATGCTGGTCCACCCCATCCTATTCCATCTACTGTATGGACAGGAATAATGGGCAATGCTTTTAACGAAAGGTCAAGCACATCGCCCGGTACCTGCACTTCACCGGTATTGTTTACCGTAAAATTCTCGCCCACCACCAAGCGTCCATCAAACAATTTATAATCGGCATTCATCCGGGCAGATATCCGCTGGAAATCCGTGTAACGGAGTGTCCCATTGTTGTGCAAATAACCTAAGGAGAAAAAGGAACTGGATTTTTCTGTCCCGGAGCTTAATGTCGCATTGTAAGATTGTTGCAATCCCGGTTTTGAAACTTCCTTAAACCAATCGGTATCGGAAGCGTACATGGTATGTTCACGGTCGATATACTTGGAAACAAAAACAGTATTGAGCTGAGGTACGCCATTTGCGTCGTTATTCCATTCAAACTGATAACCAATATTATTTCCGTTGGGGTTTCCGCCATTATTGATGGTGGCCTGCCACAATGCACGACCATATTGTTGGGCATCCAGCACTTTCATGCGATTATTAAAATGCGTACTGGTGGCATAGGCGTCTACTGTAAGTTTAGGGGCACCCATCTTTCCTTTTTTTGTCGTGATGACAATAACACCATTCGCTGCGCGCGAGCCATAGATACTCGCCGAAGAAGCGTCCTTTAAAACCTGAATACTTTCGATATCATTCGAATTGAGTTCATGCATTCCTCCCTGTGTGGGGGTTCCATCAATGACATACAAGGGATCCTGACTACTGTTGATGGAACTGATTCCGCGCATACGCACTGTTGCCGCTCCACTCGGACTACCATCCGAAGTTACTGTCATACCAGCTACCCGTCCTTGCAGCGCTTTCATCGGGTTATTTTCCGGAGCCTTCATCATCTCAGCAACATTAACAACACTCACAGCACCCGTCAAATCCTTCTTCCGTTCTGTTTGATATCCCGTAACGACCACTTCATCGAGCCCCTTTTCGGTAGGCGCAAGCTGAATATCGAGGAACTTTCTTCCTGCCACAGCAATCGTCTGGGAGGCATAGCCGACATAGCTTATTTCCAATGTACCCTGATTGCCCGAAGTCTGAAGGACAAATTCTCCCTTTTCATTTGTCTTGGTGGCTATTGTGGTTCCCTTCACCACTAAAGATGCCCCTACTATAGGTGCTGCTGTCCCACTATCCGTAATTCTTCCCCGGATTTCAGTCTGTTGCGCAAATGCGACAACAGAAAAAAGTGCCAAAGACGGGAGCAGCATTGCTTTCTGTCTTGTAAACATAATTGGTTATAAGTAAATGGTTAATGATTTAGATTGATTATTTGATTATGATAGCGGGTAAACTGCTTCGTAAAGAAGCAGTTTACCTACTGTTGCTTCTGAGCTCCATTGAAGATCGGATGCAACCATTGGAATCGATTGATGACCTCATCGTTATATTCAGGACAAGCCCCCCGGCTCTGTGTCACAAATCCACTTAAGGTGGCCGCAAATTCCAGTACTTCCTCCAGCTGAACACCTTCCTGCATCTGAAACCTTTTGGTCAGGAAAGCCGCCAAAAAAGAATCACCACTTCCGATGGTATCTTCTACCTGAACTTTCAAGGCTGGAAAATGATAACTGATATTGTCTTTTTTATAATGATATACCGCACCATCTGCACCATAGGTTACTATTGCCTCCTGAATTGCAAAACGCTCCATGATCAAGTCCACACGCTGCTGATCGGTATAGGCATCCGTTGCGCCATTCCAGTCGGAAATAACATGCAGTTCCTCGGCATTCATTTTCACAAAATCAGCGTATCCCAACAGTTTATGTATTTTTTCCGGACCAAAATAAGGTGTACGCAGGTTGACATCCATCACCCGGAAGCGGGCTTTTTCCAGCAGTAATAGCAAGCTTTGAAAACTTACTTCATCCCGACAGGCTAGACTACCATACACCAAAAAATCCACCGCTGCAACTGCCTCAAGAACAACATTGTCCACCGCTATTCTATCCCAAGCTACAGGATAAACGATATCGTAATGCACGTCGCGTTTTGCATCGATCGAAACCTCTACTGTTGAAGTTGGTAACAGGTCATCGTACTGGAAGAAATCGGTCGGGATACCCAGATCTTCACATACGTTACGCAACTCGTAACCATTATCGTCACGCCCTATGCGCGTTAGCATACGCGTCGTAACCCCCAATTTATTGAGGTGATAAGCCACATTCAAAGGCGCACCGCCTAATTTTTTACCTGTAGGAAGATTGTCCCAAAGAACCTCGCCAAAACAAATACCCTGTATTGATTTATCTCCGTTTTTCATATTTTCTCCTTTTTATACGAAGCTTCGGCCGAGCGCCAAAAACCAAGTAACAAATTGATTATTATATTTCCCTTTAAATTCAATGTTGACAATAGATACACACAACATGTTATCACATTGTCTTTGATTAAATAACTTTCGATAGGCGCCAGTCGCGTCATGGCTACTTCGACACCTATTGGTGTAGTCCAGCTAAAGACTAATGTAGATTGATGGTATGCCCAAGATCTTCCAATGATTTCCCTTTTGTCTCCGGCATAAACTTAAGCACATAAACAAGCTGCAGCACCATAAATAGGGCAAAGATCAAGAAGGTACCCCCGCCACCGAGCATTTCTGTCAAGGCTGGGAAACAAAAGGTGATAATCGCCGCCATCACCCAATGTGTCAAGCTACCAAATGTCTGCCCTTTGGCACGGACATCATTCGGAAAAATTTCCGAAATAAATACCCAAATCACCGCACCTTGCGAGAATGCGAAAAAGGCAATGAAACTCATCAGATAGATTGTGATCGCAAAACCCGTCGTTTGGTTGGTATAAAAAGCATGTGAAACGAGTGCCAATGAAACAATCAGCCCGATCGAGCCCACCAACATTAATTTTCTTCTGCCCACCTTATCGATGAAATTGATCGCCAGCAACGTAAAAATAAAATTGACAACCCCTATACCAACTGTCGAAAGCAATGAACTCTGTGAGCCTAAACCAGCCATTTCAAATACGCGGGGCGCATAATATATAATCGCGTTGATACCTGAGACTTGATTGAACAGCGCAAAACAAAAGGCCAATAAAATAGGTTTGGCATTTTCGCGAACGAAGAGTTTGCCTTCTCCTGCGGAATTGTTTTTGGACTCCTGAATTTTTGAAATCTCCAGCTCGTAACCATCCGAATTAATTTTTTTCATAATCCGCGTTGCCTCGGCCAAATTCCCTCGGTGCAGCAGCAACCATCTCGGACTTTCCGGGATGAGGAAGATCAAACAGAAGAATAACAACGACGGAAAACACTGTACGCCTAACATCCAACGCCAGGACTCCTCCCCTACCTGACCGATAAAGTAATTGGACAGATAGGCAATCAGAATCCCCAATACGACGTTGAACTGGAAAAGTCCGACCAACTTACCTCGCGATGCTGCCGGGGAGATTTCTGATATATAGATTGGTGCCGTTACCGAAGAGACGCCAACTCCTATGCCACCCAAAAAGCGGAATAAAATAAATATCGTCCAGTCATTCGCCAGTGCACTACCAATCGCTGAAATAAAGTAAAGGGCTGCAACAGCAAATAAGGTATTTTTACGGCCTAATTTATCGGAAGGCAGTGCACCTAATGCTGCGCCGACAACTGTCCCTATCAAGGCGATGGCCATTGTCAGTCCATGCTGAAACTCACTTAAATGCCAGTGTTCCTGCACGGCCTTTTCTGCTCCTGAAATAACCGCTGTATCAAATCCAAATAAAAATCCGCCTAAAGCCACTACAAAGGACCAAGCTAGTACCGTGTTTTTGTTCATGTTATGATCTATAATTGATTAATCCAAATTTAACCCTAGTTTCATCTTAACTTAAATTTGAGCTTCGCAAAAACATTTATTTATGTAACATTTTTTAAAAAACGTTAAAACACTAAAAATCTGAACCTTATACCAGCATTACTTTTTAAAACTTTCACTTTTTAAACAGAAAATTTAGAAAATGATACATTTTTGAAAGTTTCCATATCAGTGTAAAGAATACACTAACAAAGACGAGGTTACCCTAAAAAAACTAAATAATGTATATTCGGATATTGAAGGGAAAAAAATCATGGGAAAATATTTCATTTATGGTGGCATATTGATCCTGCTTCTTTTTTGTGGATGCCAACCAATGGTCCAGAAGAAAAAGCGGATTATTGCTTTTTCACAGTGTATCGGAAATGATGCCTGGCGACAAACCATGCTCGAAGAAATGAAAAGGGAACTTTCCTTCAATCCGGATATTGACTTTCTTTATCGAGATGCCCATGGCGACAATAATGTCCAGATTAATCAAATTCGGGAATTAGTCAAACAGGATATCGATCTTCTGATTGTATCGCCAAATGAGGCCGAGCCCCTTACCCCTATAGTAGATTCGGTATTTCAACGCAATATACCCGTCATCGTAACTGACCGTAAGACATCCTCAGGCCAATATAATGCCTATGTGGGGGCAGACAATCTTGCTATCGGAAAACTGGCGGGCCAGTATAGCCGCACCATTTTACAAAACAATGGTTCGATCGGCCTGGTTACTGGATTATCGGGTACATCCGCCTCCATAGAACGTGAAAAAGGCTTTATGCAGCAAATTGGAGATGCTAAAGGGATTCGAACGAGCGGAATCATTCACGGCGGATGGGAAAAAAACAAAGCTTATTTGGAAACGCGTAGGCATATAGACCAAATGATCCAGAGTGATATCATCTTCACCTTCAATGATCAGATGGCCATGGGGGTAAAAAAAGCATTGGACGAAGCCCAGATCAAAAAGGACATTAAGATAATCGGTGTTGATGCCCTTCCTGGTCCCGGAAATGGCCTTGAACAGATCATACAGGGCAAAATGTTCGCTTCCATACTCTACCCCACTGGCGGAGCCGAAGCCATTCGAACGGCCTTGGCTATCATCAACCACCAAAACTACCGCCGCGAGAATATACTCGCAACCTCTGTCATCGATAAAACCAACGCGGAGTTGCTTGCCCTGCAGTCGGATAAAATAAAGCAACAGCAGCTCGATATAGACAAAAGACAGGAATTCATTACGGAACAGAATAAGATTTACCAAAGTCAAAAGTCGGTTCTTAATGTACTGGTCGTTAGCTTGGTGCTTGCTGTTGTCTTTGGTGGCATTTCTATTATCGTGATCAGGAGCAACTGGGAAAAGAACAAACATCTGGAAATCCAAAATAGTGAGATCCTTGCGCAACAAAAACAGATCGTCGAGATGAATAGTCAGATCCAGCAAGCGGCAGAAATCAAGAATAATTTCTTCACCAACATCTCACATGAATTTAAAACACCACTGACGCTTATTATAGCGCCTATCGAGGACCTTGAATTACGAAAAGACCTGCCAGAAGAAGTCAAAGAACAGTTGTCGCGCGTCAAGCGGAATGCAAAAAAACTACAGCGTTTGGTTACCGACCTCATTGATATCCACCGAATCAGTAAATCAAAAATTAGGTTACATGCGTCTATCGTTTATATCGATCCATTCATCCAGCAGGTAATAGGTAGTTTCAAACCGCTATTTAAGAAAAACAGAATCTCGGTCAGTTATGTCAACAAAACAAGTTTGAAAGAGGTTTGGATGGACGAATACCTCATGGAACAGGTCCTATCCAACTTATTATCCAATGCGATCAAACATACGGCGGCAAGTGGCAGAATTGAAATTATATTGGAAGAAAACAATTTCAAAGACTATTTCTATCTACGGGTTTTGGATAATGGTCTGGGAATTGCGCCGGTTGATATTGAGCATATTTTTGATCCTTTTTACCAAGGAGCCGGCAGCCGTAACGGATCCGGAATCGGACTCGCATACAGCAAACAGATCGTCGAACTGCATCATGGCCAGATCACCGTGAGCAGCAAGCCCGGCCATGGATCGATCTTCACCCTCCGCATGCCAATTGGGAACGGTCATTATGAACCTGCTGAACTGGCCGGTTTCGACAGTGGAGAAAAACCATTGTTTCAGCAACAAGATCTACTGGACACGACAGCAAAGGTGGTAGACAACAATCTTTCTTTTCGATCCAACAAATCGAAGAGCATTATGATCGTCGAAGATAATGATGAAATCAGAGACTATCTCCGCTCGTTATTGGAACAGGATTACAACCTGTTTCTGGCGAAGGATGCCCAGCAAGCCACTAGTATGATGAAGACACATTTTCCAGACCTGGTGATCACCGATATTATGCTTCCTGATGGAAGCGGACTGGATATTTTGAAAGACATCAAAGCCTTTTATCAGACCGCACATATTCCCGTCATCTTACTGAGTGCACTTGCCAACGAGGAGACCATGCTTGAGGGGAGCAAATTAATGGCCGATGACTACATGACTAAGCCATTCAATGCCGAACTGCTGCGGATACGTATTTCAAATATTCTTCAATCGCGTCATCAGCTTAAAGAAAAATATAGCAGCAACGTCGAACAGTTTGAGCGTACTCAAGCCGAACAGGTCAACGATAGCGACAGAAGATTCCTAAACAATCTCTCCGCCATTGTCGAATCCAAGTTATCGGATCAGCGGTTAAGCGTCGACGGGATTGCCAACGACCTCCATCTCTCACGTGTTCAGCTCTATCGTAAGGTGAAACAGCTGCTCGACTGCAGTGTCAATGAGTATATTGCGGAACGAAGATTAAAGAAAGCCAAAAGCCTGATGGCTGAGGGTCTAACCATCAACGAAATATTTAGTAGTGTCGGCTTTTCATCAGCATCTTACTTCGCGTCGGCCTTTAAAAGGAAATATGGACAGTCACCAAGCGCCTATAAAAAAGAACTTGACAAAAAATAGCCGATCAGTGGGACATGCACAAACGAAACGTTAAAACTGCCTCTTTCGTTTAAATAGATAAAAGCTGATCAATAGAAATACAACAACCATCACCATGTTGCAGTAATCGAGCCGTGCAAAGGAATCATTCTCGGATAAGATATTCCTTACCGCATTATAAGCCCCTGTATATGGGATAAAATCCGAAAAACTTTTCTGTGCGACAAGCACGGAAAAGACCAACATAAACATGCCTACTCCAATTGGGTAGATAAAACTTCTGAACAATAGGCTTAGGGCAAGCTGAATCATAGCGATAGCCGAGAGCGTAATAAAAAGTTTCAAAAACGTATAAAAGATTACGACCCTAAAATCATAATTCTGAAACCCCAGTACGGGGTAAATCAGGCTGAGCAGATAACCACTGATCAGAAATGCAGCGTAAGCAAAGAGTATTGAAAACAGTAAGGTCAGCAGGATAAAGACGGCTTTGGAAAAGAAAATATTCGATTTACTGATGGGCACAGTAAAGAGTATTTTATAATTGTTATTCTTATACTCCACATCACAGCAAGCATATACAAACAAAGCGACAAGAATGGGATAGAGTAGATAAAAAAATTGAAATACATATCGACCCAATAAGACTTTCCAGGGATTTGGAATGGCGCTGGCACCACCGGAATTGACAATGTCATAGATTATATAAGCGCTAATCGCAAAAATGAGCAGCATAGGTGCGATCAAGACCCCAAAAATTTCCCTGTTACGAAGAAGTTTGTACTTTTCAGACAAAAAAGCAGTATAAAATGTATTAACCATTTGCACGAGCGATTAGGTTTATAAAAATTTGTTCAAGGTCAGCACCACGGGATTCCAGCCCATAAATAGCAATCTGCTTTTCGACCAAAGATTTGATCATAAAACCAAATTGCAGATCATCGCCGATAGTGACGGCAACGTTTTCCCCTTCGATTTTAACACCAGAAAATCCGCTATTTCTTAAAACCGAAGCTGTTGCTTCGGGACTGGCTGTACGTAGGTACACTTCTCGGTCAACCTGTCCCAGCAGCTCCTGTTTGGTTCCCTGAAAAATCATTTTCCCGCCTTCAATGATACCAATGTGTGTTGTTATTTTTTCAAGCTCACTCAAAATATGACTCGAAAGAAAGATCGTTTTTCCCTGTTCGTTGAGATGACAAAACAAATTACGCATTTCGACAATTCCCTGTGGATCGAGACCATTTAATGGTTCGTCCAGGATAAGCAATTGCGGATCATGGAAAATCGCCATCGCTATTCCCAGCCGCTGTTTCATCCCCATGGACAGGGCACTGGCTTTTTTCTTCCTTTCCCGATGAAGATCTACCATTTCCAATACTTCATCAATGCGTTTGTTGCCTTTTTTGTGGATGATATCCAAGTACTTTAAATTTTCAAAAACGGTCAATTTCGTATAATAGCATGGGGCCTCAATCAAGTTTCCAACATTGGTATAAACGCCTGCGGGATGCGCCTTTAGACTATTTCCCTGAATAAAAATCGTATCTGCCTGATCCTCCAAAAGACCTAAAAGCAATTTGATTGTTGTGGATTTTCCCGCCCCATTTCGGCCGAGATATCCATAAATACTCCTGTCTGGAACTTGTAGGCTAATATTATCCAAGATTGTTTTTGTGCCTATTTTAAAACTAAGTTGTTGTGTTAAGATACTTTCCATGCTATTAGCGGTAAATTGAATCTTTATTGATATCGATATAGAAAATGCCATCGATAAACTCGTGCCATTTTCTTTCTTCATCAATCCCCTGATTAATGACTGAACTAAAACGCTGTTTTAACATACTATTGTTGGGCAACTGACGAAGATCCAAAAAGAAATAGGGTGATTTAGTGGCATGAAATACATTTTCCACTGCCAACTTACCCACTCTATCGACAACACGGCCAGTTTTATCGTATCGTCCATAGGAGGTAAAGTCCAAGCTATACGCTTGAGCTCCATATTTACGCTTTATATAAGTCCCGAGCGGTCGATAATCTGTATTGTATGGGGCAGAAAAACTATGGATATTGGCACACCAGACGATAATCTTTTTGCCGGCGTAAAGCGAAGCGATCTGATAGGTTAGATTTTCCGCCATCAGTGAATCTCTAAAATGCATGCTCTGCATCGACCCAGTTTTAAAGCGCCAAGATTTGTCAAAGTTGTTTTTCATATCAGACAGATACCGACTATAGATCAAATGTTCTGAGTCTTTTACGCCGCTGCGGATCCTACGGTTCAACTCATCCAGTTCTGCCAGAAACTGTTTTTTTTCGTTCGCATTGAGCCGTTTACTGGCAAAACGTTCATATGTCAGGTATTCCAGTTTGTTTCTATTTTTTTTCAATAAAGGATACTTGGTTGAATCAATCCCATTTTTGACTAAGAAATCTTCTAATAATTTCGCCCGCTTATCAGACAATTCCCTACCCGAAAACTGAATATCAAACCCACCGAGAGAAATAGGATTCTGGGATGTTTTCGTATTTTTATAATAAGTTAAGAGCAGTTGATTTTCCTCATTTTGCCACCAAAAGTCAAATAGACCGATACCGCCGACCGTTTTTACTTGAGACCGACTCGTAGGGGTATCCATCTGTGCATTCATCATCCACATATCATATTGCCCTGCCTCATATAAAACTACGTCATAATCGAGATGCTCATGCAGATAACGGATGAGTCTGGCTTTCGCTTTGAAAGTTTCGCCATCATTGTGCAGCATTTCACCCAACATCAAAATTCTATTATTTTTTAGCGTAGCATCAAAAAAGCGTAGATCCGAAAAATTACTATCGGTCATCAAGATACTTTTGATTTCTTTTTTATGGCGATTCACTTCGGTTAATAATGTTGCATGATTCGCCATGGGCGTATCATTATAGACAAGCTTATTAAACGATAAAATTAAAACTGTAGTTATCGCAAGTGCACATAAAACACCTCTCATGCATTTCAGCTTATATAATTCATAATTGATCTGTCTACTGCGTATCGCGCTAAAGTAGGACATACTTAATATAAGATGATCATTTTTTCTTTTTCCACAAAAAATTACACAAAAAAATTAGAAATATAACATGACAATAAAAAGGCGGTTAAGTGAGTATAACACTTAACCGCCTTGCTTGCTTGCTTGCTTGCTTGCTTGCTTGCTTGCTTCGTAAAAAATATAGCAGGAGAAAATTAATACCCTACATTTTGCTTCAACGTTCCTTTGCTATTATCGATGACAGCTTGTGGAATTGGCCACAATTCATTTTTTCCAGCTTTGAACGATCTATTTTCAGAGAAAAAACGATCAGTTAACGAAGTATAGGTAACCTTGCCTGTTTTAGGATCCACCGTACCTTTGGACAGCGCGCCATTTACAGGACCATTCATTACGTCTTTGGCTATTCCCCAACGAATAATATCAAAGCGACGACGTCCTTCTCCGGCGAATTCTACACGCAGCTCACGACGTACCAATTCACGCAGTTTGCTCTGGCCACTGTATACGGCTTTGTCTACTTTTGGCATCTTAGCGCGCTGGCGAACTAGATCGATATTATCATATACGGTATTATCGATAATCCCCAATTCAATCTTTGCTTCCGCATTTAACAAAAGCATTTCGGCATAACGCATCACAATAATGTTGGTACCTACGTTCCAAATGTTCGCATAACTGCTCGGATTTTGGATATATTTTTTATAGTTGTAAGCTGTGCTGGATGCATTATCTGGACCAGATGGATAATCTTCCGATTTCGGATTTAATGGATCGAAATATTTACCATTGTACAGTGCTCCTGGGTAAACAATTGTTGCGCCCAGGCGTGGATCTCTTTTTTCATATGGACTGGCAGGGTCATAAGATTTTGACTCGCCAATAGTCTGTCCATCGGCAGTTTCGTAAGCATCTACCAGACTCTGTGTTGGTACAATAGACCCCCATCCCCCCATTGAATTGGGCAGCATAATACCAAGTGAAGTATATCCTTGAATATTTACCAAATATTCGATATTCATCATGACCTCACTGTTATTTTCATTTGCCTCTTCAAATAAGGTCGCATAATCATCGAATAATTTATAATTAGCCGAAGAAATGATCTCCTGTGTTGTATTGATGACATCCTGGTATTTCTTCTCAAAAGCATAACAGCGCGCCAATAAACCAAGGGCAGCACCTTTGGACATACGGCCGCCACCCTTAGCAAACGACAAATCTGCAGCAGCTTCTTTCAATTCTTTTTCCACAAATTCCAATACTTCTTTTTGCGTATTTGCAGGCACGAACGAATTTTCTGTGGTCAAAGTTTTCGTAATGATAGGTACTCCCCCAAATAAGGTCGCCATATCAAAATACTTATATGCGCGTATGACGCGTACCTCAGCGGTCAGCCGTTTCTTTTTTTCAGCATTAACCGGCGATTTTTCAATATTTTCAAGGATATAATTAGCACGACGGATATGCTCGTACGTATAGCGTGCCTCTGCGTTTCCAGAGTTTGTCGGTGTTGCCGTCCCATTTCCCAAAGCTTGGAATCCTTCCCAAGGGAAATCACTATTGGAGTTATCCGAAGTACAGTCCATGTAAAAGATCTGTGTACCGTCTTCCCAAGCAGATCCTTCGGCCAGCTTACCGTCGCTTCCCCTTGTACCGCTGTACAAACCTGTTACAGCAAAATCGGTTTCTGCTTCCGTTTTCCAAAAATTATCGGCATTATAGGCATCCAACGGTTCCTGATCGAGTTTTTGACAAGAGAACAATAAGGTGGCTACGCTCAATGCAATCGTTATATTTCTAAGTTTCATGATTTTCAATTAAAAGTTTACGTTAAGACCAAACACATTTGTTTTCACTTGTGGGTAGTAATTACCTCTAGAATCCGCTGGAGCCTCCGGATCAAATCCTTTAGCAAAACCAGTAAAAGTTAAGAGGTTTTGCCCACTATAGTATACCTTGGCCCCTTTAATACCGATTCTATCCGTAAACGTTTTTGGTAAGGTATAACCGAAGGTAATGTTCTTCAAGCGGACATAACTTGCATTCTGTATCCAAAAATCGGAAGGAGTGCCTGAAGGACTATTTTGTGACCAACTGGTCAATGCCCTCGGCATCGATCCATTTGGATTGGTCTCTGCATTGAAACGATCTGCAAAAATGGTTGTCGGTTTATCAGATCCCGAGATCCCGCCAATGGCTTCACCCCAAAGATAGCCCTGTACTTTAGCGGCCCCTTGGAAGAATAGGCTCAGATCAAAGTTTTTATAACTCATATTGGACGTCAGACCAAAGATGAATTTCGGATCAGGCGAACCTAGATATACACGGTCATTTCCATCGATTTTTTTATCGCCATTCTGATCTTTATAGATAATATCACCAGCACCTACAGTTCCATTTACGCCTTGAATGCCACTGTTTTTATATTCTTCATCCGAACGATAGATTCCTGCTGTTTCGTAGCCATAAAACGAACGGATTGGTCGGCCCTGCTCATAGATATAGAAAGTTCCATTGACCTGTGGTTCGTCGCTCGCCCATTTTTTAATCTGGTTGTTGATATAAGAACCGTTTGCGGCAATGCTATATTTGAAATCTCCGATACTATTTTGATAATTTACTTGTAGCTCTACCCCATTATTTTGTACTTTCCCTGCATTTTGGTAAGGTGCTGGAAGACCATATAAGTTCGATACAGGCAGTTTTAACAATACCCCATCAGTTTTACGGTCAAAGTATTCAAATACAAAGCCTAGATTATTTTTGAAGTTCAGGTCCAAACCAATGTTGGTGCTTGTCGTTGACTCCCATTTTAATATTGGGTTTGCCGATTCTACGATGGCTCCACCGGAACTGATCTCACCACCAAAAGAATAGTTATAACCAGGAGAAATGGTAAATAAGCCTGGATAATAAGCGTCTGAAGAAGGATATGAATTGTCTGATGTTGCCGCTAATTGTTGGTTTCCTAGTTTACCCCAACCGCCCCTTAATTTCAATTCTGAGATTACATCAGACAACGAGGATTCTTTAAAGAAATCTTCCTGAGAAATACGCCATCCTGCTGAAAAAGACGGGAATGTACTCCAACGATTGCTTCCCAAGAATCGCGATGTTCCATCACGTCTCACATTGGCTTCCAATAGGTACTTATCCGCAAATGCATAATTGATACGACCGAAGAAAGAGCGTAATATTAGCTTTTTGGCTCCCCCATCGACTTTCATTCCGTCTTTGCTGCCCAAATTCAGTTCTGAAAAATCATTATTTAAGAAACCTTGTGCATAAGCACTGGAGTAATCCGCACGGAATGTTTCATCCATAAAACCACCTAAAACATTGATCTGATGGTCACCAATCTTTTTGTCATAGGTCAACAAGGTTTGAAAAGTCAATCGTTCAGATTGAAAGTTGTAAACAGTCAGATTATTCACCCCTTGCTTAGGTCCCAAATCACCGTTCGGTGCATAGTATTGGATGTCTTTGACGAATTTGGAAGACATATTGTCGATCGGTTGAAAGCCAACAACTTGTTTGATCTTCAATCCATCCATAATCTTAAATTCACCGGAGAAATTGACCTGCGTATGTTTATTGATCATATTGTCCTTTGCCTCCAGATCCATCCAAGCGATTGGGTTACCGTCGCTACCACGACCATACACACCATTGCTATATTTGTATGGAATAAAACTAGGAATACGATTTACCTGTCTAAAGATCTGTGCCATGTCACCTGTATAAGGGTTTACGGGTTCGGTAATACGTTGATAGTTATACGCCAGCCCTAAATCAAATCGAAGCCTGGAAGACACTTTTGCCCCCACATTTGTGCGTAAATTATACCGGTCCGAACTCGCTACTTTAATAACACCTTTCTGCCCTAGATAGCCTCCGGAAGCCATATACTGCACATCTTCTGTTCCTCCTGTAACCTGCAAATTATGCGATTGCTGGAAACCTGACCCTTTATACAACAACCCTAACCAATCTGTATTGGGATGACCGTCCGGATCAGATCCATTTTTGAAAAGTTCTAGATCCTGCTGGGAGAAACGCTGCGTCTTCCCTTCATTTTTAAGAGCCTCGTTTAAGATGACAGCATGGTCATAAGAGTTCATATATTCCGGTAGACGTGTTGGATCCTGAATACCGGCATAGCCTGTATAATTCAATTGCGGCTTGCCACTACCGCCCTTTTTCGTCGTAATCAAGATAACGCCGTTTGCAGCCTTAGATCCATAAATTGCTGCACTAGGTCCATCCTTCAGTACCGAAACACTTTCAATATCGTTGGGGTTGATGTTATTCATCGAGCTTTCTATTCCATCGACAATAACAAGCGGATTTGCATTATTGATAGTACCTAGGCCACGGATTCGGATCGTACCGTTGTCTTTACCGGGCTGTCCTGAATTTTGAGTAATTGTTACACCCGAAAATTTACCCTGGATCGCTGAGGATACATTTGTAACGGGACGGTCCTGTAGATCCTTTGACGTGATCGCCTGTACAGCACCAGTTAGATTTACTTTCTTTTGTTTAGCGAATCCCACAACGACCACTTCCTCCAAAGCCTCATTATTACTTTCCAGCTGAATTGATAGGGTCGTTCCTGTAACTGTCACTTCTTTGGTTTTGTAGCCAACGCTGCTAACAAGCAAAATATCTCCCGCTTTAGCTCGAATTGCAAATGTTCCCTTTGCATCTGTCGATGTCGATACCGATGTCCCTTTGACCGAAACAGTCGCAGCCGCAAGAGGACCATCTTCTGCGGTTACTTTCCCGGTAACTTGGTTCTGAGCGGCCTCTTTTGCTGTATGTTTAAATGCAATCGGCATTTCTTCGGCCCACAAATTTTGCGAAGACGCAACAAGAAGAGCAATAGCAAGCAGGCTTACCTTTTGGTTACTTGTAAATTTTGAAATCATAATTAAATAGTTAGTAAAATTGAGTCTGTCAGTTTAGTATTAGAGTGACTGGTTCAGTACGTTAAATTAGAGGGATATTTTATGGGAACAAAACAATGGTGTCACGAAATCGATTGCGCAAATAACGCAATCGATTGTCTTTTATTTATTGAAATTCACTTTGTCACTTTTTTAGTATAAAAAACAATGCAACCGGCTGCATCCAAGCTGAAACGCTGTTGTTATATTAAAAACAAATACTTATATGTTCCATTAATACTTTATTAATGGACTATTAATTGGGTTAATTGTAAATAGCTAATGGAAAACAACTATCTATAACAAAAGCGCTGTTGATCGATGATCAACAGCGCTTTTTACTTTTTTACTTTCTGGCGTGATTATGCTGGTAAGCAAGCTATGTTAGTTTCCCCAATTTCGATTTGCTCTATCCCCCATCACAAATTCCAATGTGCCACCTTTCAGCACGTCGGCATGGGTCAGCTGTGGAACGTTCAGCGGCTGCCCATTTAATTTCGCCGATTGAATGTATTTGTTTTTTGCAGATGCATTCTTGCCGATAATTACAAAAGACTTGCCATTAGGAAGCTGCATGCTCACTTTCTGGAAAAATGGAGAGCCGATGCTGTAGGAAGTCAGACCTGGTGTTACAGGATAGAAGCCCATTTGGGAAAAGACCACAAAAGCTGACATCCCTCCACCGTCTTCATCGCCCGGTACCCCCATAAGATCGTTTCTAAACCACTCACCGATCAGTTTATGTATCCGTTTCTGTGTCATCCAAGGTTGTCCGGCGTAATTGTAGAGATAAGGAATATGCAAAGCCGGCTCGTTCGCCATGGAAAATTGTCCAACATTACCTGTATGATCGGGAAGCTGCCCATAAAAATCAAATTTCGACCGACCCAAAGGTTGCTGAAACATCTCATCAAGGTATTTGACAAACAATTCATTTCCCCCCATCAATTTGATCAGATCCGGAATGTTGTGCTGTACATCCCAACGATATATCCACGCATTGTTTTCACCATAATACTCCCGTGCTCCCTGTCCGCCAGAAAACACATAATCAAAAGGCATGATAAAATTTCCTTTGTCATCTTTGGGATGGAAAAATTTGGTCTGTTCGTTGAAAAGATTTCTATAATTGAAAGATTGCTTCATAAAGAGATCATAGTCAGCCTGGTTACCCAATTCTTGAGCAAGCTGTGCCAAGCACCATAAGTCGTAAGAGGTACCCAAGGTTACAGCGACAGGCTGTCTCCGTTCAAAACCGTTTACTTCTGGTATCGTTTCTTTCTCACCTGGATATAATGCTGGAATATAGCCTTTCTCCTTAAAAAATTCGTCTAATTTCCCCGCGGCTTTTCCCGACCAAGGAGCTAGCGTCTTTTCTGTAATCGCACCTTTTGCTGCCAGATAGGCTTTCTTGATGTCAAAATTACGTACTCCTTTGCGGTAAGCATCCAACAAAGTTGCTACACCATGATTGGAATTCATCCGTCTACTATCACCCGTAATCTCAGGGAAAGTAGGTAACCAAGGCTGCTCCATCTGTTCAGACATCCGGACAAAAGAATTAAGGATCAAGGATTCTGTGCCAGGCTCTAACAGTACCCGCAATGGATGATGTGCCCGGTAGGAGTCCCAGATCCAGTCATCGGTAAAAAAAGGTTTGCCCTCGTCCTGATGGACCTTACCGTCGAACGCACTATAATAACGGCCATCCTCAGAAATATTGACTGGCCTTTCGTAGGTGCGGTATAAGGAGGTATAAAACACATGTTTATTGGACTCATTGTCGCCTTCCACGGCAATTTTACCTAAAGCGTCGTTCCATATTTTACGGCCTTTTTCAGCCAGCTTCTTTTGATCAAAGTCGCTGATTTCACGCTTTAAATTGGCTTTTGCCTGTGCGACATCGATAAATGAAACACCATATTTCATGCGCAAGCTAGTCCCTGCCTGATTGAACTCCAATACCATACACGAATTCTTACCAACAGCTTCTGTTGCATTTTCAAGTTGTTGGCCTTGCAGTCGCTTTACCGCAACAGGCTTGGATTCGGGAATAGCATAAATATACACATGCGTTCCATTACCAATATCCTGTGTACCCGAAAGTCCCTGTCCGTCCCATTGAAGTTTTCCTTCCTGCGAGTTGAACTGAAGATATTTTGTAGAAGTTGTTGGAAACGTAAAGGTATACATCCCCGACTGATGCGACAGCGCATAGTCTACCTGAATATTCTCCTGATCCAACAGCACCGAATAGGCATACGGATGTATTTCCTCCTGATCGTAACTATACAGTTGTACCGGTTTCAAACTGCCTGGCAATTTCACCATGGGACTAAGATTGAATGCCGATTTTCCACGATGGCTGGTAACGATAAGCGGCAGACCGAACAGACGGTCTGACGTATAGTCTCCACGCTCAGGATAAACGCGCAAAAGGCTGTTTGGCAAGTGGACTGTTGGATAGGTTGGCACCAATAAATGGCTGATGTTGCCCATATAAGGATTGACATAGTCAACATAATCTTTCGTCATTTTAGCTTGGGAAAAACCTTTTAGCATACTGACCGAAAGAAGAGAACAGCAGCATATTGTGCGTAACAATGTATTGGTTTTACGTTTGATATTCTTCGTTAGCATTTTAAACAATTAAGTGTTCGATGGTTTAAGGGCGAAACAGTTGTTCCGCCCCTAAAGTTAATTTTTTTTGGCAACATATCGTCTTCGTGTCCATCGATTATTTGGGACCTGTCAATAATCCAGTCTGCTTTACCTTCTTGATACTGCCGTCCTTATTGTACTCTAAGCGGTCTACGCAGATAGAGCGAAGCCCATCGGTGAATTCGCCATTTTTTTGTGACATTTCACTGTGATGGTAAAAAGCATACCATTTACCTTTGAACTGCAAGATAAATGTTGATTGATGTAGTGCGTAAAAAAAACGCTACGCTTTACGACTTAATTTGGATGTTGAACGATTATCCCTATATTCGACAAGCCAATCCCATAGGGAACTTGTGCGATATAAACCAATTTATCAATAGCAGGACATCATGAACATCCTAAAACCTTATTTACTTATCCTTCTCCTACCATTTATTTATTTTGACAGCCTTGCACAGTCCGCGACGAAGATTATCGATCTTTCCACCTATGGTGTTGTTCCCAACACGGGCAACAATAGTACTGCATTGGTCAATAAAGCTATTCAATCCATCTTCAGCAAGATTGGCAAGAAAGAACCTATTATTTTAAAATTCAAAAAGGGACGTTATGACTTTCATCCAGAAGGGGCGCTAACCCGCGAATACTACATCTCCAATCACGATCAGGACAACCCCAAAACCGTAGGTATGGCATTTGAAAATTGCGACAACATCACAATTGATGGACAAGGATCAGACTTTATCTATCATGGACGCATGTTACCTATCGCATTGATCGAGAATAAAAACCTCACGTTGAAAAATATCCACATCGATTTTGAGCGCCCTCAGATCTGCCAGGTCAAGATTTTACAAAACGATACAATCAACGGTACAATTACTTATCAAACTGCACCTTGGGTAACCTATACGATCAAAGACAGCATATTTTACAATACCGGTGAAGGCTGGCAACTGAGACCGACATCGGGGATTGCCTTTGAAGAAAAGACCAAACGGATAGTCTATAATACAAGCGATATCCGCGTGGGCACAACCAAAGTGAAAGAGCTCTCTCAGGGTATTATTCAAGCGCAGCAATGGAAGAATAGCAAGCTTATACCGGGTACCGTCGTTGCCATGCGCGCGGGATTTCGTCCCAGTCCGGGCGTATTTGTCCATAAAGGAAAAAATATACGACTTGAAAATATCGCCGTCCATTACGCCGAAGGCATGGGTTTGCTAGCTCAATTAACGGACAACATCACATTGGAAGGTTTCCGAATTGCACTTCGCAGCGATCAGGATCCGCGTTATTTTACAGCTCAGGCCGACGCAACACATTTTTCGGGTTGCAAGGGTGTTATTGTATCGAAGAATGGACTGTATGAAAATATGATGGATGATGCCATCAATATCCATGGCACCTACCTGAAGATCACCAAACGACTAGACGACAAAACATTGATCGGTCGTTATATGCACGATCAATCCTACGGATTTGACTGGGGCTACCAGGGGGATACGGTCCAATTTATCCGATCCAGTACAATGGAACTCTGGGACCAGAAAAATAAGATCCAATCCATTAGCGTTTTACGCGAGAAAGCCTCAGATCCAATCCGCGAATTCATGATTACATTAAGTAATGCTTTGGACCCAGCTATTGACCCAACAAAAATGGATATTGGCATCGAAAACCTCACATGGACGCCACGTGTGCTATTTAGTGGCAATACCATACGCCACAATCGAGCACGGGGTGCTCTATTCAGTACGCCAAAAAAGACCCTGGTAGAAAACAACCGCTTTGATCATACTTCAGGTACAGCTATTCTCCTGTGTGGCGATGCCAATGGTTGGTACGAAACGGGTAGCTGCCACGATATTCAAATCCGGAACAATACTTTTATCAATGCCTTGACCAATATGTTCCAATTTACCAATGCGATTATATCGATCTATCCAGAAATTCCGGATTTAAAAAATCAGCAGAAATACTTCCATAGCCATATCGTCATCGAAGACAACCGCTTTGAAACCTTCGATAAGCCTATTCTTTACGCCAAATCAGTCAATGGATTGGTCTTTCGCAACAATCAAATCAAGACCAATAAGGAATATCCTGCATTTCATTGGAATAAAAAGCCCTTATTTTTTGAACGTGTCGCAAATAGCATTATTTCAAACAATACGGTAAATGGCAAACAAAGTGATTTACAAACCTTGGATCAATAACAAGTCCCGATATTTAAACTATAAACTGTCCCTATGTTATTTCACAAAAACAATTTATCATTCACCCTTGCGGTGTTATTTATCGGTATGCATGTAGGAGGCCATGCGCAAACAGTCAACCGAACTAAAGTTAAGCAGAAGCACCAATCGGTATCCACAACAGAACGCCCCAATATTGTCGTGTTTTTTGTGGACGACCTCGGTTGGCAGGACATGTCCGAACCATTTTACAAGGTCAAAACGCCAATCAACGAAAAGTTTCATACCCCCTATCTGGAAACATTGGCCAAAGAAGCCATTAAATTTACCAATGCGTATGCAACACCGGTGTGCACACCTTCCCGGGTGAGCTTTCTGACCGGTTTAAATGCTGCTCATCATCGTGTCACCAATTGGACCCATCCCAAAGCTGACACCCCGACCGATAGCAAAGATGAATTGTTGAATCCACCGGATTGGAATATCAACGGACTAAGCCCTGTGCCCAATATACCACATACGATATATGCTACTCCATTTCCAAGCATCCTTAAGGCCAATGGTTACTATACCATTCATGTGGGTAAAGCACATTGGGGATCTGCCGGAACACCTGGTGCCAGCCCTTTAAATTTGGGTTTTATGGTCAATATTGCAGGACACTCCGCTGGGCATCCACAAAACTACTATGGCGAGCAGAATTACGGAAACCTTCCTGGTAAAGCAGGTTATCAGGCAGTTCCCGATCTTATGGAATACCATGGCACATCCACATTTTTAACGGAAGCCTTAACCCGGGAGGCGCTGAAGGCACTGGAGGAACCTATACGCCGTAAGGAGCCTTTTTTCCTTAATTTTTCCAACTATGCGGTGCATGTCCCGATCCAACCCGATCCACGTTTTGTACAAAAATACCTCGACCGCGGCTTAGATTCCACTGAAGCAGCTTATGCTTCACTAGTCGAAGGTTATGACAAAAGTATGGGTGATATCGTTCAATTTCTTAAAGACAAAAACCTGTACGATAACACCGTCATTATTTTCCTTAGCGACAATGGCGGACTAAGCCTCAGCCCAATGCGCACCGGACCAAGCCATACACAGAACCTACCATTAAAAGCTGGGAAAGGGTCGGTTTACGAAGGTGGAATCCGGGTTCCTCTGTTGATCAAACAGGCCAAACAGCACCCTGCAAGCACAGATGCTACCCCTGTTATGGTCGAAGATCTCTTTCCAACGATTCTCAGTTTAGCCAAAATAGATCGCTATCAGCTCGTACAGGAAAAACCAGATGGAAAAAATCTTTTGCCCTTAATGGAAGGTAATAGGTCCGACAATTGGAACAGCCGTCCATTGGTATGGAATATCCCCAACAAGTGGACAGTACCAGATGGCCCTGGAATCAACTTTTTCTCGGCAATAAGACAAGGAGATTATAAGTTACTTTACGACATGAAAAATGGGAAGCTTGAACTTTACAACCTGCAGCAAGATATCGGTGAACTCAACAACCTTGCCCCAAAAATGAAAGGAAAAACCAGCGAGCTCAGCAAATTACTTTCTGATCAGCTCCGGACTTGGAAGGCTCAGTTGCCGACCTACAAAGCTACGGGACAGCAGATCCCCTATCCTGATCAAATTAAGCTGATGGATTAAGGGGCCTGCTTGGATGACTTATACAGCGAAGCCCCGATACAACGAAGCCCCGAAAGTACATATCGGGGCTTCGCTGGTTTATCCTCTCCTTCGAAGATACGATTTAGCAAAATCTGTTGCTATCCTGACAACTATCCTTTTTTTTCTTTTTTTGCAGATTCAATCAGTTCACGCATTTCTAATTTAATGTAATCAACATTAGGGGTCTTTTATTAATTTAAAATATTATTAAACCTTGACAATAAAAACCGAATTTTTTATGGCTCTGCAAGCATAAAACAAGATAAATTTCAGCACTCATCCAAAAACAAATGTACTTTTGACTATTTATTCGAAAAATTAAAAGTGAATTCTATTTTAATTTTATTCAACCTAATTTTGAGTTAATTACGGCTCAAAAACCAATTTCTTATGAATATAAGCCCAAATGATGATGTCAAATGTTTAATGAATTTCAAAAGATTAAACACAAAAAATAAAAAATACGTACAGATCTTGACCTTATTTAATAAAATCTGTAATATTGAAAAAAAGTTACATTCCTCAACCCTACCAATCTAAGGAATTCAACTTCACACTATCATATCATGAAAAACGATAAAGATCCAGCTCATAATGATGCAAGCTTGTTAGCTAGGCTCCGAGAAGGCGATTTAGAGGCTTTCAATATTTTGTATGATAAATATTGGTCTTTACTTTTAGATGAATCTTACAAAAGACTCGAAGATTTAGCTTCCTGTGAAGAGATTGTTCAGGATGTATTTATTGAACTTTGGGAACACTGTCCCAGTAGAGAGATTCACAACCTGAAATCCTACCTCATTGCATGCATGAAATACAAAGTCTTTGAAACCTATAAGAAAAACAAACGCAGAAATATCCTTATCGAAGAAAATCATCACCTTTATCGAAGTTATGAAATTCTGGAAGGAGATCAGTATGCCGAAAAGGATTTAAAATCTTTAATTGAACAATGGGTAGCCCATCTCCCACAAAAAAGAAAAGAAATCTTTAAAATGAGATACTTAGATGGACTTACCACAAAAGAAATTAGTGATTTGACAGAAACTTCCCAAAATACAGTTCAAAATCACCTCGGAGTATCAATTCAAAAATTAAAAAAACTTGTTATCCAACATTTTTTGACGCTACTCATAATTTTATACAACTGTAAATAAGTAAATTACAAATAAACACCAATTTAGACTAGTACATTTTTTCCTTTTAGGGGCACTATTTAAGTGAACATTGTACTAATCATATGCAATATCCTAACCAAGAGCTCGAAAAGCTAATTGACAAATACTTAAAAGGCGAAGCCAATTCGGAAGAAATGGACGTCGTAGAACGTTTTTTCGATTCATTTTCATCCCGACCGAATTTAATCAAAACACTACCCGATCATGTACAGAAAGCACTCAAAGCACGCATTCATGGCAGAATTATAAAGAAACTGACTCGGAGGAATCAGAAAACATTCAATTTCCCTAGAATTGCAGCAGCTGCAGCTATCCTCTGTATCGCTTTTACAGCTCTTTATCTTTACAAAATTGCGCAACCAAACAATCGAGAAATTACGCTAACAAACGGACAACAGCAGCGAATTGTTCTAGAAGATGGTACAAAAGTTACACTTAATGCTTCGAGCAAAATAATCTATCCCGCCTCATTCAAAGATTCCAGCACACGTGAAGTTACTTTGATTGGGGAAGCATTTTTCGATGTCGCCAAAAATCCATCCAAGCCCTTCCTTATTCATACACCAAGAATGGAAATTAGCGTACTGGGAACCGCTTTCAATGTGCGCGATTATGCCGAAGAAAATAATGCCCAAACAGCTTTGGTACGTGGCAAAGTATCCATCTGGAAAAAAGGAACTGACAATCAGAAATTTATATTAAAGCCCAAAGAAAAGTTTGTGATCAGAAAGGTATATGGAGTTGAAAAGGAATTCCCATCTACAACTACTAAAACCGCATCGGCTCCTATGGCAATAGCTATTCAGCCATTTTCCATCTCTGAAAAAGACGGATCCGCGTTAGAAACCGAATGGTTATTAAATCGGATTACCATTCAAGATGATAGATTACTGGATATCGCCTTAAAACTAGAACGCATGTATGGCGTGGAAATTAAAATTACAAACAAAGCAGTTGCTAACCAACGCTATTCAGCAACATTCGAAAACGAACAACTAGAAAATATCCTAAAAGCATTACAAACTGTCAATTACTTTCAAATTAAAAAAACGGGGAAAAATCAAATACAACTACTCTAAAAACAATCAACCTATATAACTCACATGAACAAAACAAAACCCAAATTTAGAAAAGAGTCGAGATTGGCTTTACTGCTCATTTGTCTTAGCGCCATGCATATACAGAGCTTCGCCTATTCTCAAACTGAAAAAATTGATGTCTCCGTCCAGGGAGGAAAACTCGAAGATGTATTTCAAACAATCAATGACAAGAGCAAATACAAAATGTTCTTTAGCAAATCGACTCTCCCAAACTCGACAATCAATATTGTTGGAAAGAAAATCAGTGTAAAAGATCTTCTTTCCCAGTCTCTGGCCGGGAGCAACCTAACATGGGAAGTATTGGACAATGACATTATCGCTATAAAAGAAAAAAAAGAGAATCAGCAACACATTGCGGGCCAAGTAGTCAATGAAAATGGAACGCCTTTGGCAGGAGTATCTGTTATCATAAAGGACTGGCAAAAAGCAGAATACCGCAATATGCAAACGAGTACCGCAACGGATGTCAATGGACAATGGGGACTGCGTATTCCAAATGACGATGTCATTATTACTTTTTCTTTTATTGGTTATCAGAAGGTTGATATCACTGCAAAGCAGCTTATTGCCAATTCTACTCCTATTAAACTGAAACCGGAAGAAGGAAGCTTAGAAGAAGTGGTTGTTATTGGCTACGGTACGACAACACGTAGACTGAATACGGGATCAGTTGCTTCGATCACAGCGAAGGACATTACCTCTCAACCTGTAAGTAATCCCCTTGCCGCACTATCGGGAAGAATGTCCGGTGTATTGATCGCCCAAAACAATGGTGTGCCCGGAAGTGCTGTTCAGATTCAGATTAGGAATCAAGCGTCATTAAGTGGAACAACCTCTGGTTCAATACCGCTATACGTGGTTGATGGAGTTCCATTTACCAATTTTAACGGCGGACAACCTGCAACAGATAACCTCAATTCATTTGGTATCTCAGCTTCTTCAGGCGGCTTAAGTCCCTTCAGCATGATTAATCCAGCGGATATTGAACGTATCGATGTCTTGAAAGATGCCGACGCTACAGCGATCTATGGTAGCCGGGGCGCAAATGGTGTCGTATTGATCACCACAAAAAAAGGATCTGCAGGTCGTACTCGCATTGGTGTAAACTTTAACACTGGATTTACCGAGGTCAACCACTTTATCCCTATGTTGAATCTAGAACAATATCTCACGCTAAGAAAAGAGGCTTTTGCTAATGCTGGAGTTACACCTACAGCCGATAACGCTCCAGATCTTATGTTATGGGATCAGAACAAATCGACAGATTGGCAGAAAATGCTGATTGGAAACAAAGGACATATTACCGACGTTCAAGCGAATATGTCTGGTGGAAACGAATCTACCCGTTTTTTCTTTAATTCGGGATATAGACGCGAGAGTACTGTTTTTTATGGAGATAGCAAAAACAGTCGCTTTACCTCACGGTTAAACTTGGATCACACCTCCTCTGACAAAAAATTCAATGCCGCTTTATCAGTTAGCTATGCCAACGACAATTCCGATATGCCTTCCTCTGATGTCACATCTCTCTACAATTTGCCCCCCAATTATCCAATCTATAGTGACAATGGAAAATACTATTGGTTACCGTCATCAGCTTTTATTGACAACCCAATCGCCTTGCTCGAACGGAAATACTTTGGTAATACCAATAATCTGATCTCGAACGCCAATCTGAGTTACAAAATTCTACCTGGACTGACAGCAAAAGCAAATTTTGGCTATACCATCACACAGTTGAACCAAAATAATCAACGCCCAATTACTTCCTTAAATAACACCGTCTCCAACCCGCTTGGATCTTCCAGTTTCTCTAATACAAAGGCCGAAAATTGGATTATTGAACCGACATTGGATTATGTAAAAAGTATCGGCGAAGGTAAATTTACGGCATTAATTGGAACAAGTTTTCAGCAAAATTCATCCCGTTCACAGACAACCAATGGTTCTAATTATTCAAACGATGCACTTTTAGGTTCGCTCAGTGCCGCAGGATTATTCACTGCCAGCAATAACCTCGTATATTACAAATACAATGCACTATTCGGAAAAGTAAATTACGACTGGAAAGAGAAATATTTGTTTAATGGAACTTTTAGAAGAGATGGCTCATCTCGTTTTGGACCTAAAAACCGATTCGGAAATTTTGGAGCAATAGGGCTAGGATGGGTCTTTGGAAAAGAGGATTTTATACAAGATAATCTAACGTTTTTAAGTTTTGGTAAATTGAGAGCGAGCTATGGAACTACAGGTAATGATCAAATTTCAAATTACCTTTATCTTCCACTCTACTCTTCAACAACCGCATATCTGAATAATCCTTCCATGAATATTGGAACACTTCCAAATGAATATATCAAGTGGGAAACAACCAAAAAACTGGAGTTTGCTTTAGATCTAGGTTTCTTGAAAGATCGAATTTTGTTTACGGGAAACTTTTTCAGAAATCGTTCTTCTGACCAGATAACTGATTTAGTTTTAAGTACTCAAACGGGCTACAACAGTTACAAAGAAAACCTACCGGCATTGATCCAAAATACAGGCTTGGAATTGGAGTTGAATACCACCAATATTACAAATGAAAATTTTACATGGAAAACATCTGCTAATTTCACGTTTTATAAAAACAAACTTGTCGAATTTCCTGGAATTGAAAACACATTTTATTCAAGTAGCTTTCTAGTTGGTGAGCCGCTCAATATGGTCCGTTTGTATCACTATCAAGGTGTAGACCCCACAACAGGAAGAGCGTTATACGAAGACCGCAATGGCGATGGGGCTATAACGGGCGATGACCGATACGTTGCTAACTTAGGTACACCTTTCTATGGTGGATTTAACAATACTTTTTCCTACAAAGGCTTCGAGCTCGGTGTATTTTTTCAATTTAACCACCGCTTTGGAGTAACTAAAATCCTCAACACGAGACCGGGGGCTATGCTCAACCAAAATGATTACTGGTTGGACAGATGGACACCAAATAACAGCAATACCAATATCCCGGGAGCAATTATCCCGACAGTACCGGCATCTTCAGCTGATGGAGTTGCATTAAGCAACTCTTATAATCAATATACCAGCTCTGATGCTGTCTATGGGGATGCTTCCTATATTAAATTGAGGTCTGTCAATTTATCTTACAACCTGCCCAAAAGCTGGACTTCGAGATTAAAAATGTCTAATTGTAATGTATTTATGCAAGGGCAAAATCTCTTTACTTGGGCCAAGAACAAATATGTCCTGGATACCGAAACGACCGTGCAAGGCGGTCCATCTGGTTTAGGAACTGGAACGATTGCCCAGGTATTGCCTCCATTGCGGACGATTGTATTTGGATTTAACTGTCAATTTTAAAACTAGAGATCATGAAATTAAACATCAATAAAAATATACTATTATTAGCAATTACCAGTGGAACTCTTTTGACCAGCTCCTGCGAAAAATTTGTGGAATTGGGCGCTCCACCGACACAAGTTGTAGCTGGCGAAGCATTCTCTACAGATGCTTCTGCAAATAGTGTCATACGCGGATTGTATACCACAACATTAAGCATCAATCTCGCTGGGACTTCAACCTTTTATACAGGAATCGCTGCAGACGACCTTCAATACAATGCGGCTGATGCAAATACCTCGGAATTCGCCAGCAATAATCTGCTGAACACAAATGGGAATGTCGCTAATTTCTGGTCAAATTGCTACCAACTTATCAAGAATGCAAACAATGCGATATCGGGTCTCGACGCATCCACCAGCCTTACCCCTAGTGTAAAAGATCAGCTCCTGGGCGAAGCGAAATTTTTTAGGGCTTATACCTATTTCTATCTCGTCAACCTCTATGGTGATGTGCCATTGCAATTACGTGATGACCTCCACGCTTTTGAAGATGCAATTCTTCCGCGAACTTCTGCACAGCAAGTATATGATCAGATTATTGCTGATCTAAAAGATGCGGAAAGTAAGATGGCGACGGCCTATGATGCAACGGCAAGCCCGAGAGGAAGAGCTAACAAAACTGCTGCAAGCGCACTATTGGCAAGAGTTTATCTCTACCAAAAGGATTATCAAAATGCCGAATCTTATGCCACCAAAGTATTACAGTCATCTGATTATGGCATGCCGACACCAGATAAAAATTTTGTAAACTCAAGTAATGAGGTTATCCTTCAACTTGGCAATCAAACGGGAGTAACGACATTTGGCTCCAATTATATTACCGCGGCTACAGCTACACCCGGCTACACCCTACCGGACGCTGTGTACAATAGCTTTGAGACATCTCCGACGGTTGACTTAAGAAAAACAAATTGGACAAGTCCAAAGACGGTCTCCAACAAAATCTATTATGCCATAACCAAATATAAAGTATCCTCGGGAACAGGTTCCGAATACCATATTATGCTTCGCTTAGCCGAGCAGTATCTTATTCGCGCGGAAGCGAGGGCTAAATTGGGAAAACTTGCCGAAGCCCGGACAGATGTGGATGCTGTCCGTTCTCGCGCTGGACTTGCAGGACTTAATTCAAGCTTAAACCAAACACAATTACTATCTGCAATAGAAACAGAACGCCTGCACGAATTTTTCGGTGAGTTCGGCCATCGTTGGCTCGACCTCAAGCGGACCGATCGTGCTACCGCTGTATTGTCTCCAATCAAATCAAACTGGCAGGCCACGGATGTCTTGTATCCCATTCCACAAGCCCAGATTTTGATCAACAATAAACTGACACAGAATCCAGGATACCAAGATTAATGAATTTAAAAAATCATACAGACAAAAAATGAAAACAAAAATCTTAACGGCTGCGTTGGTGTTTTCGCTAACAGCATCTTTTGCACAACAACCAGCAAAAAACAAATACCAACAGTATCTCCCCATTATAGAAAAAGGTACGTTGGTACAAAAGGATTCGCTTGCTAATGTATTAATGAGCGAATTAAAGACGTATAAATCAGAAGAAGACTACCGTACTACAATCAACATTTTGCGTTCTTTAGGGAAAGAAGATCTGCAGGCATCTGCAGAAGTACTGGCTAAGAAAAAATATCCAAAAGGATCACTAACCCGTGATGCCTTTATCACAGATGTTTTTTACAATGCAAGTACGCCAGTACAAAAAGAAAAAGCTTATAACGACCTTATCAAAAAATGGCCAGTTAAAAACTTCAAGGAAGAACCACTGACTTATGATTATGTATTGGCTAATTTAGCACAAAGTTTTGCCAACGATGGAAATGCACAAAAAGCAGTATATTATCTAGGAGAATTGAAAGAACGATTCTGGCGCGGAAATGGCTATATACCTGTTGGTCAAATTTTGCTGAGCGCAGGCGACACGACTACAGCGGCTCCACTACTAAAGACCGCTATGGATGATAGCTATTACTATTTAACACTTCCCGAGAACCAAAAAGACAATAAAGCTCGCTTTGCAGCGATGGGATACGCAAGCTCCATGTCAGCCTATGTAAATATTCTTGTTGCTCAAAAAAAATACGCTGAAGCGCTAAATTATATTGAGAATGCGCTCAAAGCTGCGCCAGAGCAAGCGGATGGTCTAGCGATGGTATACTACAAATCTTTAATGGGCACAGGAAGAAAGCTTGAGGCATATAATATTCTCACCAAGTTATATGCTAAAGGACAATTTGCGGTCGAAAATGATCTTAAAAAATTATATACTGAATTGAACGGATCTGTTCAAGGCTACGAGAATTTTAATGCATCCTTAAAAATAGTGTTAACGCAAAACATTCGCAACCATATCAAAGAAATGGCAACTTTTAAACCTGCACCTAATTTTGAATTACTCAATCTTAAAGGCGAAAAAGTATCCCTAGCCAGTTTAAAGGGAAAAGTTGTGGTATTGGATTTTTGGGCAACTTGGTGTCAGCCATGTATCCGTTCATTTCCAGGAATGAAGGCAGCACAGGACTCTTATGCAGATGATAAGGATGTACAATTCTTATTCATGAATACCTGGGAGCGTGATAAGAACTATAAGGAAAATGTGATATCCTTTATCACCAAGAATAATTATCCTTTTGAAGTGCTCTATGACGATCAAAAAGATCCACAAACCGGAGAAGTTATGGCCGCGAAATTTGGAGTCAAAGGAATTCCAGCAAAATTTATTATTGATAAGGAAGGAAATATACGTTATTTTCTTACGGGATCTACCCCAAATGTAGATTACATTAAATTAGAAATGAAAGAGCTCATCGAAGCCGCTAAAAAACCTTACAAAGGGTAAAAAAAGGGGGCGTCCAAAAAGATCGGACAGCCCCCTTTTTTTTAATATCCAGCCAACTATAATCCAACCAACTCCCGAGCGTAAAAGAAGAATTTTTATGGGCTTTAAGACTTTCTTTATATTGTGGATCGGATGAATCCGCCGAAATGAGCCATACAGCACATAAATTTGAGCTATCAGCAAAAATAGATCTGTCTCAGCAGTCTTATATTTGTTGCTATACAATATGCAGATGGCAACAAGAAACAACAGGAAGAAGTGGCTTCTATTTTTGAAAAGAACAATCTTAGGACTGGCAGTTCTCATCGCTCTTATCGGACTATATATGATGCATCCACAATTCGGCAAAAGACCCTCGGGTGAAAGACTTCAACGCATACAGCTATCGAAACAGTTTAAAGACGGAAAATTCCAGAATAGCAGCCCTACACCACAGCTCACGCAGCCCTGGACCGTCGCCCTATACGATTATTTTTTTAAGCGCTCCAAACACCTTCCATACGGCTCTATTTAGGCGGGGACAGCGGCTACGATAACCACTTCAAAGAGATAGGTAATCAATTGGGCCCTTTTGACCTGGCTATATTGGAGAATGGCCAATACGACCTCAGTTGGAAACACATACACATGATGCCGGAGGAGGTTGTCCAAGCGGCACATGATCTCAAAGCTTCCTTACTGTTTCCGGTTCATTCGTCCAAGTTTGTATTGGCCAATCATGCCTGGAATGAACCTCTAGAACGTATTTCCAAGGAAGCAATACGACAACAACAGCCTATGCTTACCCCCATGATCGGCTAGGTCATCGACCTCGATCAGCCCCCTTTAACACCTAGCTACTGGTGGCGGAAATAATGTTAAGCAACGGAATTGATAGTCGCTGGTGTTATGCCAAACTTCTCCTTGAAAGAAGCATAAAAATGAGAAAGGTTTTCAAAACCCAGATCAAGATAAAAATCTTCAGGTTTTTGTCGCTTATTTTCAATTAGATAATAAGCCTCAGAAAGACGTCTTTCTTGCAGCCATTTTCGGGGAGAGGTCTGGAATATTTTCTCAAAATCACGTTTAAAGCTTGCTAAACTCCGCCCAGTTAGTTTGGCAAAGTTTTCTAAAGGCACATTGTACCGATAGTTTTCAACCATAAACTGCTCGAGATCAATCTTATGCGGCTCCGAAAAGTCAAAAAGCAGGTCTTTTAACTGTGGATAGCTTTCCAACAACAAGGTGATCAATTCATAGATCTTGATATTTTCCATCTGCGGGCTCACTCGGTCGATGGCTTCCGCATAGGGGGTCAATGACTCAAAATAACTTTTTATAAACAGGTTACTTTCCAGTACAACATTGGACTCACCCTGATACTTTTTGTCCGAACTGAGGTGATGGTCCATCGCGTATTGCTTCAGCCGATCAGCCCCCAGCAATACTGAAACAGATTTGTAAATATTATTTTTCGCGGGATATTTAAAAGCTTTGGCCAGTTGGTTTCTACGGGCAACCACAATCTGCCCTTCTGTCGCCACCAATTTTCCTTTCTGATGGTCCAGATGTGTTTCACCAGATAGCTGAAAAAAAACGACATGTTCGGGAATGAACTGTTCGTGCCCAAATGCTTTCTCGACATAACAGGAATACAAAAAGGCATTCCCAAAATCTTTCTCTTCCATGCTCAATACGATTTATTTTAAACGGCTCTGCGATTATGGGTACCGATAGCTAAAATCAGTCCCAGCCTAAAGGTAGCAAATATCTCATACCTTTTGCAAAGTCTAGTTGTCCGAAAGCTCAAAATATAGTTGATACACAGCTCAAATCAAGCTACCGAAAAACTCAACGCATAAATACATTCACTTTTTGGAAAGCATCCTTCTTTTTTCTAAATCGAATGGCCCATGTCATCACCTACGTGTTTCAACATGGAGCCATTCGAACTGCTTGTTATTTCTTTGCAGCAAGCCGCTTACGTATAATACTGACAAATTCGGGTGAAACCCCCAAGTAGGATGCAATATAGTATTGCGGTACCCTTTGGGAAATAGTCGGGTATAGTTCAATAAATTCCAGATAGCGATCGGCGGCTGGTTTGGCGATTGTATGGATCAGCCTATTTTGCAGAACAGCGAGCCGACGTTGCACCAACATACGAAAAACCCGCTCAAATTTTTACCGAAGGAAAAGACAATCCTTCACAGTATAAAGAATCAAAAACTTCTTTGCTATTCTCCCCCTATAAAAGTCTATATCCACCGACTTTTATAGGGAGAGATTTGTACCCATGGCCTGTTATCCTATTCTTTCAAAATCGCTCCATTTTTAGTGAATTTCACGCTAAAGCCATGCATCAGAACCCGCGTACGTTTGACCTTTCCTTCTCGTTTTCCAAAAGTCCCCAAAGCCGTCTCTTCTGGTGCGCCGAAATCAAAATCCACATCAATCAACAGGGGATATTTCTTTGTATTAACTAAACCCAAGCGATTGCTCGCTTTAATCCAACGGGTCACATCATCATCCCGGTCAACAAAATAGGTTCCGATTGTTAACCGATAAAATTTATCGTTTCTAGCGAGATCCAAATAAACCCTTTCTTTATCATTATTTAGGCTGTATTTACTTAAATGTTGTTCCAGTATTCTCTCTACGGAATCTGGAAATACATACAAAATTTCCTTCCCAACAGCCATCAACGTCATGCAGTTTAAAAATAAAAAAAGTAGGCTGCTTCTTATGAGGTGATGTATTTTCATGATCTTTATCGTTTTTCTAAAATCATCGGAACAGCGTTCATTTCAAGGGCATTCGTTTCATCCAAATGGAAATGGGCGCCTTTAGGCACCTCATCCTGCGCGAGTATCAAAAGTTGCTTGGCCAATGAAATAAGTCCCTGTTTGTTGGCTCGAATTACAATTTCGTTGGCAACAACGTGAACTGCAATTTCGAATCCAGGTTCCCATGACGCCTGTAGCCCCAACTCTTCGGAATAGGTGGGTAAATTAATTTCTAAGTTCATATATACTGGTTTTGCTCCACCTAAACTTAATTAAAATTACCTAGATCTAGCGTCCATATAATCTAAAGTCCCCATAAAAGAAGGCTCCTTGCAATGCAAGGAGCCTTCTTTTATGGGGACTAATAGGTTAAATTCCTATTTACTCCAACCTGGGTTTTGTGTCAGATTTCCGTTCAGCACAATCGCTGCAGACGGAATTGGGTAAAGGTATTGCTTGTTGTTGTCATCCCAAGTACGCTTCACAGCTTTAAACCATTCCAGGTGATTGTCCGAAGTCATTGTCTGGAAATTGGTACTTTTACCCCCTATAGCCACCTTGGCTACTCCTGCAGGAACAGTTATCGAAGGAGCTGATTTACTTCCATCATAGAACACAACATCTGGAGTTCCATTGTGGTCGATATCAATCAGCTTATCTAAAGCAGGGATATAAATTCCCGTCCAAGGCAAATTTGCCATAAGCGGTCCAAGTTTCCATCGCTTCAAATCATTGAAACGGAAACCCTCAAGGGCTAATTCCACCTGTCTTTCACGACGTATTTCTAAAAGCACGGGGCTATTGACTTCGGGGAAGAATGTATTTTTCAAGTAGGTATCCACTTTGGTTGGCAGTGTATTCGTTCCACTTGTTATTCCAGCCCTTGAACGTAATGCTCCAATAGTTTTCGACCAATCCGCATCATTGAAAGTACCTAGTTCCTGTTTCGCTTCAGCATAGTTTAATAATATTTCCGCATAACGCATTAAAGGAACTGCATTGGTATTGTAACCGCCATTGTCGTAATAGGGATCGTCTAAAGTATACTTGATCGGTTGATACCCCGTATAAGTAAAACTTGCAAAATTTGGGGGAGCAGGCTGTCCATTACGGGAATATCCTGGCGTCCGGATCAACTGCGCCAAGCGCAAGTCGCGATTTTGACACTCCTCATAGAATTCCTCAGTCTGAAAGTTCGGTCTATCCGTATAAGGAGTACCGTCAACATTCAAAAAACTATTGATAAAAGGCCTTACCAAACTTAAACGTGGACCATAGGTTGCAGATGTCCACCACCAGTTGGCGTCGTTCAAAAGCGCAAGATCTTTACTGAAAGTTACGGCCAACATGACCTCTTTTGTCACTGGAGTATTACTGATAAACAACTGTCGCTGTGATGTTTTAGGGTCTGCGGAGATATTAAGCCCATAAGGACCATTTTCCATTAAAATCTTGCCAGCGTCTACCGCCATCTGGAAAAATACTTCCGGCTGTGTAGCCAAATTGAGCTTTTGGTATTTACGAAATGTTCCTTCGAACAGCGCGATTCGGGTCTTCAAACCAAGTGCTGTCCATTTATTAATCGTACTACCGTCACCCGCCGTATTTGTGATATTGGCGTAGGCAAAGTCCAGATCTTCCATGATGTGTTTCATGACCACTTCGCGCGAATCCCGTGGTGCTTTAAGAATATCCGTCTCATCAACCGCCAAAGGGTGATCTACCCAAGGCACATCGCCAAAACGAACTACTTTCTCATAATAGAACCAAGCTCTGAAAAAGCGGGCTAAGCCGATATAATTATTTTTGATGGCATCGCTCAATTTGGGACTATTACATTTAGCTATCAATTGGTTGATATTACGCAGGGTAGTCCAGGACCACCCAGAACTGATCTCAGCACTGTAAGCGCCGCCGACCATAAAATCATTGAGGCTATTTACGGCCGAATAGTCAGCCATAGCGTCACCTTTATAAGCGTCACTACCAGAGGTAATATTCCGATAGAATGAGTTGCTGTAATTTTTTAATCCACTTTCGCTCCCGAAGATATCCTCCTCGGTGGCACCTGCCTTCGGCAGCTCGTTTAGTTCACAGGAGGAGAACAAAAGCGCAACAATAGGTATATAAAATAATTTTTTCATGATAATAAAAAACTATAAGCCAATAGATAAATTAAAACTAACACTCTTCATAATCGGATAGTTAAATCCGTCGCCAGAACCCGTTCCGATCTCCGGATCAGATTTACCCAGATTACCTACATCGAGATCCTTCGTTTTTTTGTAAAGAGGCGACCAGGTCCATAAGTTTTCGCCCGAAAGTCCAGCCCGAAGACTACTAATTTTTAACCTGTTGGTTACAGATTTAGGAAAACTATATCCGATCTGTATATTTTTCATCCGTATATAGGCAACGTTCTGAAGATATCTTGTCTGTGGCGTTGTTTTGATAGATTCATTGTACCCAGCATAGCGAGGAAAATAACCGTTTGGATTGTCTTCAGTCCAATAATTGTTGAGGTGCCATTCCGGCAAGTTGTTGTAAGGTCGATTGTATTGTCCCCAAAAAATAGATTCATTGCTCGGGTACCAATTCTGCTTACCCACACCCTGGAAGAAAGACGAGAAATAAATACCTTGCCAATCCAGATTAAGGTTAAAACTATAGATATATCGTGGATCGGCATTACCGATTACAGTTCTGTCACCATGGCTATAAATCGTATTATTTCCATAATCAATTACACCATCACCATTTAGATCCGCAAAACGTACGTCACCTGGATATATTGTACCATTGTTTGACGATTTGATCAATTTTTGTTTTGCAGCACCATCAATTTCCGCCTGATTCTGAAATAAACCCTGCGTTACATAGCCCCATATTTCACCGATTCGCTGACCTTCATAATACGATCCATCTTTGATTAAACCCTCTTTATTTTCGTAACGGTCTATATTGGATCTATAATCAGCCAAAGTACCCCTTACGGACCAATTGAAAGGACTACCGTTCAGATCGAATCTATCCTTATAAGTCAAGCTCACTTCAAAACCTTTTGTGGTCATGTCAGCATAGTTCCCTTTCGGCGACTCCGCACCAAAGATATCAGGCAAAGCTACACCTAAGGTATACATATTTAAGGTCTTGCGTTGATAGATATCGCCCGTAAAAGTCAGTTTTCCATTTAAAGACGATAGATCAAGACCTAAGTTTGCTGTGCGCGCTGTTTCCCAAGTTAAGTTATCCGGGATCACCTTAGGCACCGAGGTATATGCCGGCTTCTGTCCGTTCAATACCCGATCCATAATCTTGATCTCGTAAATATCCAAATAGGAATACGGATCGACATTACCATTACCCAATGAACCATAGGACGCTCTTAACTTCAGATCAGAAAGTGCTCTTTTGTCCACCTGGAAGAATGGCTCTTCAGAAATACGCCAGCCCACGGATGCGGAAGGGAATAATCCCCATCGTTGGTTTGTCGGAAATTTGGACGAACCATCGTAGCGGCCATTGAATTCAAAAAGGTAACGGTCCTTGAAAATATAATTGGCACGCATAAATACCCCGACATTACGGTACTTGTTATATCCCGCTGTCGCTGTGGTATTCTGCCCTACTGCCAGGTTGATATTTTCAACATCATCATTGAGTAGACCTGTTTTGGTAATATAGGTTGAATTATACGTACGCTGCTCATAATTGTATCCGAGCAAACCTTTAAAATAATGATCGCCTATTGTGCGTTCATATTCACTGTAGAGATTTCCAAACAAGTAACGGTAGCGTTGGTCTACTTGATAAATATTGTCGTTCATACTTGTTTCCAACCGCAACATTTTTCCCTCCTGTGTGCTATACGGAACAGGTACACGGACTCTTACCGAATTAAAATCGCGATTTCTAAAAGTCAGATCCCCTTTAACGCGGAACGTGTTGTTGAAAAACTTAGTCTCGAAAGAAGTTGTGTTGCGGAGATCCTGATTTGCCGTATTCGTACCATTTTTACCGTAGATAAAATCCCCTACTGTATAGGCTGCAGAGAAGCTCATAGATCCATCAGGGTTAAAGATCGGCGAAGAAGGGTGTCCCTCATCGGCAATATTGCGCCAGATATTTCCACCTTCGCCAGCAGTCGATGGGTCTCTGTATTTGGCATAATTAAAATCGATATTATTGCTTATCCGCAACCATTCTGTCACCTGAAGGCCGGCTTTTGCACGCGTATTATAGGTTTTATATTTATCGCTATTATAGCGGTACATACCATTATAATCGTAAGCACGTCCGGAAATATAGTAATCCATTTTTTCTGAATTACCACTGATGGACAGGTTGTGATCCTGGACAAACGTATTATCCTTGATCAGCATGCCATAATAATCTTCATTACCGTAGTATACATAATTACCCTTATCGTCTACTGTAACCTGTTCAGTAATACCCTGTTCTTTTCTTCTCTTAAATTCTTCCAGCCAATCTGTTGTAAAGATCTGTGTCTTGTTGAGCTTGCTCGGAATGGAAGAATAATTGTTCCAGGCATTATAGGCTGTAAAGAAATGCGAAGCATATTCGTAACCATCTGTCACAAATTTGGGCAAGGTTACAGGTTTTTGGAAGGAGCCACTTCCAGAATAATTGATCGAAGTTTTTCCGGACTTGGCACGCTTCGTTGTGACCAAAACTACTCCGAAGGTACCGCGGGAGCCGTAAATCGCAGATGAAGCAGCATCCTTGAGTGTCGTTACACTTTCAATATCATTGGGATTGATCGCTGAAAGATCACCCTCGACACCATCGATCAGGACAAGTGCACTTCCCCCCTGCCCAATGGAAGTTGTCCCACGGATATTGAAACTTGGTGCCCGATTGGGTTTACCATCTGCTGGGGTTACATTTAAGTTGGGAATCACCCCTTGGAGCATCTGGCTTGCATTACCCAGTACGCGTCCCTCAAAAGCTTCTGACCCAACCTGCTCTACCGCACCGGTAAGATTCACTTTTTTCTGCGTACCATAACCGACCACTACAACTTCCTCCAGTTCGGTATCTTTGGATTCCATGATGATATCGATCTGCCCGCCCGTCACGTTGACGATCTTTTCACTGTAACCTATCCCTGTCAATTTGAGTCTTTGCCCTGTAGTAGCTTCGATCGTGAACTGCCCAGCTACATTCGTTGAGGTTGTTTTTTGGCTGGTTAAATTGGTAATGGTAATTCCGGACAAGGTTGTTCCGTTTTTGTCTTTTACCACCCCTTTCACGGTAGATTGAACTGCAATACTGCGCACCTCTTGATTCAATTTGACATAATCACGCTCTACATTAGCCCAAGTGGGGTATGAGAGACCCAATGCCATACTGATTAGTAATGTTTTTTGCATTTTTAGTCTGGTTTAGAATTTTGCATCAAAGTTGATGCTTTGACTTGGTTTATAATTTACCGTAATGTTAACAAATATTTAATTAATATCAACAACATTATTACCTAAACAGGTTTAGCACACCATTAAATAATCAAAATTTATCTTTTATGTAACATAAATTATAAAAACAAGTATTGACACACCTAAAATTTAATCCATTCAATTCAAAAACCTAAAGTCCCCTTTTTCATAATCCAGAAATACACTAAGTGACCGAGAAGGGCAACAGACCATATTCAATTAAATCCGTCAAGCGGGATCGCATTAAAGGTACTCAGCCTATTTCTGCATTTTTCTTAGGGTCAAACCTACAAATTAATTCGTTTAGAGGTCTCTGTGTACGTAACGATAATAAATTTAAAAATCCTACCACCCGTCAGTTTTGCTAAGCAGCTGATTATACTTTCTAGCATAGCAATGCTCATCTGTTACTTTACTTCCAGCCGTAGTGACCAATAGAAATAGGCCCAAGATAGCATAACAAAAAGATGCCGCCTCGAGTATTTTTTCAAGGCAGCATCTTTTTGTTATCGTTTTTTTTGTATGCGCTTATTTTTCGCTAATAAAAGCCAGGATATCTTTATTGATGGTATCCCTTCTGTAGTAGGCATTCCATGTGGAAACCGGGATAGGTAATTAAAGTACCATTTTGGACTAACTTAGCCGCTCTTCTGCCCGTTATATCAATCGGTACGATCTGATCATCTTTACCATGCAATACTAAGACAGGAATTTCTACTTTTTTAAGTTCTTGCGTAAAATCAGTTTCAGAGAAAGCTATGATACAATCATAGTGAGCCTTAATACCGCCCATCATCCCTTGCCGCCACCAGTTGTCCATCACGCCTTGTTGTACATTCGCGCCATCGTGGTTATAGCCATAAAAAGCGAGGGTAAAATCCTGAAAATACTGCTGTCTACGTGTTGCAGCATTCAATCTTATTTCGTCAAAAACCTCCATAGGTACACCATCGGGATTTGTAGCACTCTTGGCCATTGTAGGGGTAACCGCACTGATCAATACAGCTTTTGAAACCCGAGAAGTACCATGATTTGTTATGTAGCGAACAACCTCGTCACCACCTGTTGAGTGACCAATATGGATGGAATCTTTTAAGTCCAATGCTTCTACCAATTGTGCAATATCCGACGCATAGGTATCCATCTCATTACCTGTCGCCGTCTGCGTCGAGCGACCATGCCCCCGGCGATCGTGTGCGGTCACACGGTACCCTTTTTCGAGTAAGTACATCAACTGCGCGCCCCAATCGTCACTGGATAAAGGCCAACCATGATGAAATACAATCGGTTGTCCAGTTCCCCAGTCTTTGTAATAAATTTCTGTTCCGTCTTAAACTTTGAATGTTGCCATGATGATTAGTTTAAGAATTTTATTGTTTACATGATATGTTAATTGGATTGCAATTTATAGTCCAACCACAATGTACCACTGTATTTAAGCATATTAAAAAAGCAAAAGTTAATTTAAAAACAACGATAATTCATTATTTATACAACAGATTTATCCGTTTTTTACGATAGGTCCTATTTTCCTGCAAAAGGCTTCTCGTCGTGTGCGCACCTGTGTTTAAATAGTAATCATATATTCAGTTTTCACCTAATATTTGAACCAGATCTTCCGCGCCACCGTCAAATTTCTGTCCATTGACAAAAAATGTCGGTGTCCCATTAACGCCACTCAGCATACCACTTTCAAAATCGCCATCTACCCGATCCTGTAACGCCTCGTCCTGCAAATCAGATTTAAACTTTGGCATGTCCAAATCCAGTTGCTCGGCGATATCCAACAGCAATCTCGCACTCAGCAAGTTCTGGTTTTCGAAAATGGCATCATGCATCTCCCAAAATTTTCCCTGCAGTGCTGCCGCTTCCGCCGCCAATGCTGCGGGTTGAGCATAAGGATGCATTTCCGAAAGTGGAAAATTACGGAATACAAACCTGATCTGGCTTCCCAGTTCGGCCATCATTTCTTTTATTATGGGATGGGCTGCACCGCAATGTGGACATTGATAATCCCCATATTCAACAATGGTCAGATCGGCCTGGCCATTTCCCAATATATGGTCAGCATTGCTGACCTTCGGTTTCAATGACATAATTATTTTAATTTAAGATTCTCCAATGCTTCGATAATACCGTCTGCACCTGGATTGACCGCCGTTGGAGATAGATAACTCCAAGCAATAATCCCTTCCTTATCAATTACAAAGAGTGCGCGCTTGCACTCACCTTCTTCATCATCATAAACACCATATTTTTTGGCAACCTCGCCCTTAGCTTCAAAATCGGCCAGGAGCGGAAAATGCAGCTTTCGCGACTGTGCGAACGCCATATGACACCATTTGCTGTCAACGGAAATACCCATAATTTCGGCATCATATTTCTTAAAATACTTGAGCATTTCATTATATAATGCCATCTGATCGCTGCATACAGGACTCCAATCTGCAGGGTAAAATGCCAATATCACATTATGCCCCTTGAATTCTGATAAGCTAATTTTTTGATCGGGGGTCGCATACAAGGTAAAATCAGGGGCAACATCATTTTTTTTTAACATATCAACGTCTTTAAAGTTTAACTGCCATCTCAAGGTGCACAACCTTAAAAGATCTGCATCACCTTTAAATAAAGCACTTAAAAGCAAAAATTGTTTTAAAGAAAAAATAGCTTATCCACTATCTGACTACAAGATCCGTTGATCTGCCTACATCCAAAATCGGTGGGTTGGCCATCTTTGTGTCATCAATTTATTTAAAACAGAAACACATGAAATCACAAAAAGTATGGTTCGTCACTGGTGCCTCCAAAGGGCTTGGTCTCAACCTCGTTAAAGAGCTGCTCGCCCAAGATTATTCTGTAGTTGCCACATCACGAACAAAACAGGCGCTGGAAGATGAAATCGGCGATCAGGAAAATTTTCTGCCGCTTGAAGTAGACATTACCGATGACAAAGACGTTGCCCGGGCAGTACTATCGGCCATTGATTATTTCGGAAAGATTGATTTACTGGTCAACAATGCCGGATATGGCCAAACTGGAACCCTAGAGGAGCTCAGTGACCTGGAAACACGTCGCAACTTCGAAGTGAATGTCTTTGGATCCCTCAATGCCATCCGACATATCGCCCCCATATGCGACGTCAACAAGTGGGACATCTTTTCAATATACCATCTATCGGCGGACTCGCAGGAAATTACCCAGCCTTTGGTGTTTATTGCTCCACCAAATTTGCTGTCGCAGGCTTTACCGAAGCCCTCGCTGTCGAAATGGAACCTTTTGGTGTACACACGACCTTGGTGTATCCCGGCTACTTCTGAACTGATTTTTTATCCGTGGGATCCTTACATACCGCAGCCAATCCGATCGCAGCTTATGTAACTGCCCGAGAAAACGAATCCACCCATCTGCATTAGATCCATGGGAATCAGGCAAACGATCCCAAGAAAGCAGCAACCCTATTAATCGAGCTTAGCACGCTGGAGCAGCCTCCAATCCATTTTTTAATGGGCGAAGATGCGTATGAACTGGCCAAAAACAAGATCAACATGCTTAGGGCAGAAATCGAAAAATGGAAAAGTTATACCGTGTCAACAGGTTTCGAGCAATCCGTATAACAGCTTAGTTCAGCATATGGAGCTTCCTAGGATATTTCACAATAATCAAATTAAAAATTCAGTAAATTTACAACATGAAGAATACATTTTGCTTTCATTCCCTTTCGGAATTCCGCAGCTTTTGCGGACTACCTAAACCCGACCATCCATTGATCAGCCTGGTTGATTACAGTCAGTACATTACCCCGTGAATGATCGCAAATTGAATTGGATACAACATTTTTATTCGATCGGTTTAAAGCGAAATGTAAATGCCAGGTTCAATTATGGACAGCAGCACTATGACTTCGACTCGGGCATACTCACCTTTGTCTCACCATTACAATTTCTAAAAGTGGAGATCAATCAGGAAGTACAGGCGCAACCCAGCGGCTGGATCCTGTTGATCCATCCCGATTTTCTCTGGAACAGCGAATTGGCAAAACATATTCACTCCTACGATTTTTTCCAATATCAGGTCAATGAAGCGCTTTTTAAAGCCCCGTGGAATTTAGGCAACTGTTTCAGTAGGTTAATCATTTTTACTCCGCGTAATATCCCGCTACGCCAATGCCAATCGTCCAAAAGAACTTTGACTTTTTAAGGTCCTCCAGCAGCATATCCGCATTGTCTTCGTATTCGCCATCGGCTTTGATTTCCTCAATCTCCTCCTGAACATCCTCTTCAGTAATCTGTCTCCAGACACCAACAGAGCTATTTAAAAATGTATAGCAATATCCCGCTTCGGCATCATCAACCTCACCCGCGTTTTTATCACTCAGGATGCTTATAAGTTCAGTCGCTTCGACCTGAAATGGATTAACACCATAGATACTGATTTCAGTTTTTTCTGGATAGGGTCCATTGATGCTTTCTATAAATTCCAATGTTCCCTGATCATTAAAATCAAGTCTCAATTCGAGTTCATCATAATAATATTGGTCGTCCAGCGCATCCGAAGGAGCACCAAGTACACGTTGAACTTCAGTACGGCCCGCACCGAGATTAACCTGACCAATACCTTCAATTTGAATCCCAACAAGTGGGACTAGTTCGATCTTTTTCATCCGTATTCAGTAAATTATAAAAACGACAACTGCATAAATAACACTTGAAGATCCGCTATCGTTTTATCCAATGATGAACATAGCTACAGCTTTATGCTGACATAAATTTACACTAATTCCCATTAAATAATTATTAACATTTTTAACTTTTCTTACGACCCTAAGCGCACATGATAATTCGCATACTCAGCCAATTATGACTAACTTTATGCATGCATCAAAAATCGACGATTATGCAACAGACGCTAGCGACATTAGACAGTTATATCCAAAATCTAAGACCTGAACTGTATACCGATCTACAATCCCCGTTATCGGCAGATGAGTTTAGGGCCCTTGAACAGAAATATGATATTGAGATGATTTTTTAGCCTAGATACCACAGGCGAGTATCCCAAACGGTTTAAGGTGGACTAACAGAAACTCATCGCCTTCATTTTTTTGGGCATTCCTATCAATTTGCCATCAATAGTACATAATATAGTACATAATAATACAACTCAGGTATTTTTAAGATTAGCAAATAATTATTTGACACTTCATTATAAGCCTTGAAATCTCCTGCATTAATTGCTCGACGCCAAAGCGAATCATTTACTTTCCGAGGCAGTTCCAGATCGTTGGGGTCATCGATTACTGCCTCTAGCTTTTTTTCGATATGATGGCTACAACTCAAGAAAAACACAAAAAATAACAGTAAACAGTTTTAAAATCTTTATCGTTCTTCTTTTCATCATAACTATATAACCTTTTATGTTTTAACCAATTCGCTTCCCACGCATCCATCGGTTTTTGTTGACCGCGTTCACCTTGCGCACCTGTCATTAAACATTACTTTTTTCACATAGTTCCTTTTTCCACTCGAGGCCAAAGCTGCCGAATCTGCCGAAATGTAATTACCAAAAAAAGAAATCAGTTCAGGAGAAGCTTACCTTATTCTGCATGAAAAGTAAGCCTAAAAGGCTCTTATAAGGGCTTCCATTAGGATTTTCTTATGACAGGATCGATCCAGTAATAGTCGTGGTTGGTATGAGCGAAAAACTCCATCGGCGTAACATGGCAATCAATGGTATCGCTAAGCCCGTCGTCGGTATAAGTGACCACATCTTCGGATGGCATCACCATCCCGCTCATAATGGATCCATAGTCCAAGCAGTGAAGATCAGATATCAGTACATTGATTGTGTGGGCCAGCGTCCATTTTTCCATTTCTTCCTTGCTAACACGTTTCACACGCTCGGCCAAAAACCGTGCTTCCTCCAGCTCTTTTTCGACACTGTCCGGAAAAAAAAGCAACAGGAAGGCTTCATACTTATCAAATTCTTTATTTCGGATTGCTTCATTTCGCAGAAACAGCTTCTCGCCCATCTGTCCGTACTGATCGGCATATTTTTTCAGTTCCATTTCTGCAAGTTCCATATCCGACCATTCCTCCAATTCAGAAAGCGCATATACATCGGTACCATGGCCGTCACACTGATTGAGATACGCCCATACATCGCCCTGTACAACTTTGGGCTTCCTGTGCTCCAGCACATTGTAACCTTGCGCTACCCATGCTTCTATTTGTTCCCTTCTCATCTTAAGCTGTTTTTTAAAATAAACAACAGCGCAGCTGCAATGGTTTTCTTTTTCTATTTCAGATTTCGGGCTTTCAACTCCGCATCTAGTGCTTTCTCATTTTTTCCAAAATATTTAAAGAACAAAATGGCCAATATCAATGGGAAAATTGTAGGCCAGGTTAAACCGGCTACGAATATACTGTAGGCAGCAATGCCCAAACAAAAGCCAATAATCGATGCATTGATTATTTTCGTGGGTTTAGCTTTCTTTTTGAGAACCAACAACTCTTCATTGCTCAGTTCATTTAATTTCTTTTCTTCCATCTGGTCTGTACTTTTATAGGTTAGTTATTTTATATGTTTGATGCGAATATAATTATTTAAATGAGCAATAAAAAAACACAAAAGGTTGGAAATTAGCAAAAGAATAGCGCAAAAAAATAAAAAAGGTCGGATGAAAATGGAACACCCGACCTTTTAACTAAGTTACTCCTTACATGGATACCTATAGGACAACAGCCGCAGACATATGGTTTGTTTTTTACAATTTTGTATCAACTTCTGTTCAACCAGTCTTCACCCAATCAGCTCTTGCATGTACTTTTCAAAGCCCATGCAACCAATATAGGCTGAAAAAATAAACGGGCAAGCCGCTTTCCATCCGTATCCAATCCAAAGCCGTCGCGATGGTCTTTATATTGAGCAATATTTCCGGGAAACACAGCTGCAAAAAACGCTGCTGCGATTTTTCCAATGTTCGATCGCTGTTTAGCAGGTGCGAAAATCAGTGTAGCACCCAAAGCAATTTCCGCAATACCGGAATATACAACAGTATCATCTTTGGAGATCGGAACCCAGTCCGGCACCTGAGCCTGAAATTCCTTGCGGGCGAAGGACAGATGTCCAATACCGGCTACCACCAAAAAGGTACCTAGACCAACTCGTGCAATCTTCTGCATAGGTGAATTATTCATAATCTTTTACTTAGAGGACATCATTCCACTCGAAATAGTTTGTCCAACGCTGCGGATTATTTCACCTAAAAAATATATATTTGATTAAATAAAATTAACCATATCATGCACTATTATCCCTTAAATATACACAAATACATTATTTTTTTCCTTTTTACAGGCCTTGTGATTCATGCAAAAGCACAAGAAACAATTGTCACTTATATGAAGAAAAATCGTGGTATTACTGCTATAAAAGATTCAGCCGCTTACACAAACATTATTCGTTTAACAGCAAATGAATTGGGGCTTTACGAAGTAAACGATTACTATCCAAATGGCAATTTAAAAAGACATGGCTGGACAAAAGTAGCTGACCCACGAAGATTATATCTGGAAGGCATTATTGAAAGTTATTACAACAATGGCAACCTAGCGGTATCAGCCGGATATAAAGACAATAAACTGAGCGATACTGTAAAAAGATACCACGAAAATGGTCTTTTAAGAGAAATTAGATTTTTCTCCGGTTCTGAAGCCAGTCCCAACGAATTTCTTTTTCAGGACCAGCATAGCCGACTAATCTATTATGCTGATTCAACAGGCCGAAAGCAGGTCGAAAATGGAAATGGCACGTTCGAATTTAAAAACAATATAAATACTGAAAAAGGTGTATATGTTGATGGATTACGTCAAGGACATTGGGAAGGTACTTTAAAAAAAGGAAAGATCAAGTTTGAAGAATGGTATGAAAAAGGTGTGTTAAGCAAGGGAACCAGCACAGATAGTATGGGCAATGTGCATCCCTATACACGTCGAGATGTCCAACCGGAATACCCTGGCGGGATAAAAAACCTTATGATCTTTATTGCCCAGAATTATAAATATCCCAAAGAAGCTTTAAATGCAAAAGTATCAGGACAACTTCTCATCAGTTTTGTCATTGAAAAAAATGGTCTGGCGAATGAATTTGAAGTGATTAATGACCTCGGGTATGGAACAGCAGCAAATGGTATAGCAGTACTGAAGAAAGCCGATAAATGGGCTCCGGGTTATCAATACGGTATGCCTGTACGTGTGCAGTTTACCATTCCAATCCGTTTACATACAGGTCCCGCTCCAAATTAGCCCTGATCATAATCGTCTGGACTGCATCTGCTTCAATACGGCCTTCATTTTTTCCTGATAGAGCTTATTTGACTTCGATAATTTCACAGCTCTCTGTTGTTCTTCTTCTGCCTGCGCATAAAAGCCAACCCGATACAACAATAAAGCCATCGTATAACGGAATGCTGGCACATCAGGTTTGAGATCTATTGTTTTCTTTTGCCAACGGATCGCATCAAATATAACCGAAGGATCATTTCTCTCAAAGGCCAAGATCTGTTTAGCACCATAATTCAAATTATTTGCCAGGTCATCCTGATAATATTTACGTCCTTTACCAACCAACGATTTGAACTCCGCATTTTGTGCACTGTCCAACACAAGTTGATTTCCTGAAAAATTGATCTTTCGATCTTGCGCAAAATCCATTCGAGACAAGGAATCGGGGTCCACCTTATAAAATGATTGTTCATAATAATTCCTTGCCATCCGGACGTAAGACAGACTATCTTTCATTAGCCTTTTATACTCCAAGGGATAATAACCTTGGGAATTGGAAGCGCGCAAATAATTAGATGTCCATGTCGTATAGGCAAAATAACCAACGTTTTGAGCTAATGAAAAGTTTCTCTTGTCAAGCGATTCGCGAAATGTCCGCTGAATAATTCTATTGTTTATTTTTTTACGAACGGGCAATGGCAACGAGGAATACAGACTATCCACCATTTTACTATTGGTACGTGCCAATAAATAAGATTTACTATTATATACAGGGCCACAGCTCAATAAAAAAACAACCGTCTCAAAATTATTCAATTGCTCTATCGTCAGCTGTGCTATATAGTCACTCAACAGTTGCTGGTCTGTATATTGATCAAATGTCTGATTATAGCGGAGTATTTTGTTCAGCAAGGACTGCTGACGGATCCCCTTTCGATATTCTGCTATAAGCTTACCGAGAGTTTCAGCTTTTGCAAGCGTATTTGCCGAGTCTATGAGTCTTTCCAGCTCATCTCCCCCATCAACCGCCTTGTCTATTCGTAAAATAGGAATCCCATCTTTATCAGTAACAAGGTACATCGGTTTGTTCAAATAGAAAGCCCGTTGCAACGGATGGTCAAATTCATCCCGATCCACCTGAACAATTCCCGACACAAACTGCGTACTGAGGATATCTTTTGCTTTTTTTGAAACAGAGCCTCTAAAAGGAATAAACTGATCGTCCCGTTGATGAACCACCAAGAACATCGGCTTATTTTCCTTTGCTGCGCGCTCCAGCAGCTGTAAATAATCTTCTTTTTGCGGAAATGTCTGCTGCTGTGCTATTGCAGGGTAAACAAACACCCAACACAAAAATATGAATACAGCAGATTGGAACTTGAAATGATTCATTATCTATGAAAATTAACTAGCAATAACTTATGATATAATTTATAGAATTGGATAAAAGTTTCAATTCTTCTATTCAAGAGACATCGAATTGGGAGGCCAAGCGAACAATTAAATAGCAAAAATGAATGTATAAAGCTAATAAAATACAGGCAAAAAACCACAACGAATTTAACTCTATATATAAAAAATTAATAAAAAAAGAAAGCTCTGCAATAGCAGTTCCCGTAAGCCACTAGACAAATACCGATAAAAAAAGCTTTGATAGCTAAACAGCGGCCGATCTACGAAGAGCAGGCCGTCGGCCTGGGAACGGGCTATCTCATGAAATTTAATTTTAAAGGAGAGCTTATTGCTCAACTTCGTTTAAGAAAAGATAGCGTTTATCATCCCGGGGGGATAGATTTTGATGGTCAATATATTTGGATCCCGGTCTGTGAATATCGTCCCCACGGCAGGTCGCTGATTTACAGAATAGATCCGACTACCATGGAAGCGAAGGTTGAATTTACGGTAGACGATGCCATTGGAGCCCTTGTTTGCGATCGAGATCGACATGAACTCGTTGGTTTCAATTGGGATGCTATGCAGTTTTATACGTGGAAACAACAATTGCTCGATCGTGGTAAATGGCATTTAAAATCAATCTCTAACAATAATCAGCATTTTATTCATTTTCAGGATGGACAATATGTGGGTCAAGGTTTGATGATTTGCTCCGGGGTCAACAGTTTTTTGAAAGATCCCCACGCAAAGGAGCGCCTCGTAATCGGGGGCATTCAATTAATGGATATTCATACCTATCAGAGCACCTATACCCTGCCAATCCACTTAAGAAGTAAAACAGGTCGCATTATGACAAGTAATCCTTTTTACACCGATGTCGTTGACGGAAAGGTCTGCCTGTACTTTGTGCCCGATGATGATCAATCCACACTTTACATGTATGAGATAACTAATTCCAAATCATGAATTGCTCTGGGAGTCGCTATGGCTGAAATTGATATCAGACAAATACAAAAGAAATTAATTCGATGGTACACAAATTTGGTACTAAAACATTTATCAATAGTCTCTGGAATGTCGATAAACTGGTTTTGAATGATCCAGCTGAATTTGGCAAAGTGCATCAGAACGGGGCAAATATAGTCCAAGCAGATTATCCTGAATTATTACTCAGACACCTTCGTTTACATAAACTTCACCAATAGATTACAATTTATCCGGAAGTCTATCGTCCATACTAAAAATAAAAAACCACCCTTATTATGACTTTCGTTCCGTGAGGCAATAGCTGCTCAGATCAGCTCGTTTTATTACGAATAAATAACCCCCGAGTCATATTATTATTTTATTTGACCAACTCAAAAAAAATAATTTAAATTTATTACAACACAAAAATGTTCATTACAAAATTCAAATCCATATGGAAAATATTTTGATTTATATCGTTGATTCGACAGAGAAATCAATCGCGGTAAACCACACATTAGCCGATCTCGACCGTAATGGTGACATTCGTATTTATGAGTCTATAACCATCCGAAAAACAGATCAGGGTGGTTTTGACGTACTGAAAGACGCGACAGAAGAGGGCGGCTGGAAAACACTCGGCGGAGGTGCCATCGGTGCATTGATCGGTATTGTGGGCGGTCCACTAGGTTTATTGCTGGGCGGACTTACCGGAACATTTATCGGGGCGACGATGGATACCGAAGAATTTGTTGTGTCGACCGATTTTATTGATCAGGTCAATAATAGCTTGCAAGTGGGGGAAATAGCAGTGATTACTGTTGTTGACGAAACAAGCCCAGATTTCGTGGATACAGCTTTGCAACCCTTGGAAGGACGATCCTTCCGGACGAGTGTTGATGAGGCCTATGATCATTATCAGGAACGCGTAGAAAAGGCGGCTTCCGAAGAACACGCAGCGGAAAAAGCCAAACGGGAAGCCAAGAAAGCCGAACGGAAAGAAAAACGTGCGGAACTCCGCGAGAGTGTCAAGAAAAAGATTTCAGACTGGTGGGACAAACTTTAATTTAAGCATCTTTAACTTCAAGCAGCTTCGGCTAACGATAAGGGCTGCTTGGAGTTTGGGAAAAATCGCCAAAACTCCACCCCTAGCAAAACGGCCTTTGAAGTAAGCGACAAAAAGACAAAAAACGCAAGGATCGTAGTGAACAGGCGAATAAATAAACCGCTTGGTACAGATACTCAAAAGGACAGGACCAACTCACAGGGTGGTAAACAGAAGATTTAGACTTTTGAAGAACGTTGCACTACTTTTGGTTTTACCCCGAAATGCTTCTTAAAACTTGCTGAGAAATGCGCAGGATTGTTATAGCCTAAAAAGCGTGAAATTTCATTTATAGGCCGGTCTCCTTGTGTAAGTAAGCTCCTAGCTTTTTGCATTCTCACCTTGGTCAAATGCCCATAAATGGTTGTACCATAGCAGAGCTTGAAATATTTCTTTAAATAGTTTTCATTCGTTCCTAATTCAGCAGACAATTGCGATAAAGATGGCGGATCGGTCAAACTATTTTCTACTATTCTTTTTGCTTCCGCCATCAGTTTTTTTATTTCCGGACTAAGGCTATTATCCGTTCGAGACACCGTATTACCAAGTTTATGCTGGTCAAATGTTCGCGCCAATAACTCCATGAGTTTACCAAAACAAAATAAGGATTTCCATTCCTGATCAAGCTCCGAATTGAGCAACTCGGTTATAATCCTTTTCTGCTGTACACTGATCAAAGCCGAATTGTCAAACAGGATGCCCGATCGCGACGATTCTAAAAGCATATGAAGTTTGGCCAGAAAAGGGCTTTCCTGCGTCAAAAATGACTCGAATAAGGAGACCGAAATATTGACTTCAACAAAACTTTCTGCAGGATGTTATACTGCCGCGCTTTGGAGCAGTTTACACCATCAACCCACAGATCAATCTATATGGAACTTACGTAAAAGGCTATAATCCGCAGACAGCTTCGGCACTGGCAAACCCTAATGCCGGAGGTCCATTTGATCCACTCGAAAATGACATGACCGAATTTGGATTAAAAACAGCCTGGTTGGACGGAAAACTCCAGGCAAGTACAGCTATCTATCAGATCAATCAGAAGAATACGCTTTACCCCGCCCCCACTGCCGACAATGCAGATTTAATGGAACAAATCGGAAAAGAAAGATCGAAAGGGATAGAGTTTGATATTCAGGGTCAAATTCTCCCGCACTGGAGTGTTATTGCCTCCTATGCCTACAATGATGCAAAGATTACCGAAGGTGGAAATAATGAAGAACTGAACAGACAAAAACCAAATGCGCCTCAAAATACGGCAAACATCTGGACCAGATTCTCCATTCCTTCCGGAAAAGCAAAAGGCTTGGGAATCGGCGTCGGGGCCAATTATGTGGATAAGCGAAACCTTTCCCTTAACCAGAACCAGACCATCCCATCCTACAGTTTACTGAACGCAGCATTATATTATACCATTGGAAAAGTACAATTGCAGGCCAACTTTAATAATATCACCAATAAAACCCATTGGGTAGGTGGTTACGATTATATCCGTCTATTTCCAGGTGCACCACGTAATTTACTATTTACACTAGGCTATACCTTTTAAGCATGACTTTAAAAAAGATGATCTTGTTTTTACACCGCTGGATCGGATTATTGTCCGGTCTGGTGGTTTTTATCGTAAGCATTACAGGCGCTATTTATGTATTTGAAAAGGAACTATTTGCCCTATTTCATCCAAGTTATGTAACGGTAACGGCACAGAAAGGCAAGAAAATACTTCCCCTTTCCGTCTTAAAGGCAAATGCGCAGCGTGTCACCGATCATACCATTACCATTATCCGTGTTCCTGCTACAGATGATCAACGACAAGTTCATCTATTTGAAGCACTTAAGCGCCGTCCAAAGAACGATGTCGGGGGTGTATTTGTAAATAAAGAAATCATCTATTGGGACCGTATTTTCGTAGATCCCTACAGCGGCCGCGTTTTAGGAAAAATAGACGTTGAGACAAACTTCTTCTGGATTGTAAGGCAGATCCACCAATTCCTTTATCTCCGGCGCGACGTAGGGAGCGCAATCGTAGGGAGCAGCGTCCTGCTGTTTATCATTACACTAATTTCGGGGCTTTTCCTTTGGTGGCCAAAAAATCGGAAGGTAGCTGTAAAGCGGTTAAAAATAGATTTCAGCGCGAAGTGGAAACGTCTCAACTATGATCTTCATCAAGTACTTGGCTTTTATGCATTTTTGTTCGCGATTGTCATCGCATCAACCGGTTTGGTTTGGTCCTTCAAGTGGTGGGAAACTAGCATCTACTGGCTTATGGACGGTAAGCGGCCCAATACGAAAATAGAAGAACCAAAAATTCAAGGCAGCCCGGTGACAGAATCACGTGTAGCACTTTTAGACCTGATATGGTCTGACGTTCTGAAAAAGGACAGTACACATCAGGGCGTTTTGATCAATTTGGTTCCCGAAACTACTCAAGCTAATGTAAATATCTATACGAAAGGAAATACCTGGTGGTCGGCCTCCGATGCCTATGCCTATGATCTTCGGAATGGGAGTGCATACTACAAACGCCTACAAAATGATAAAACACTGGGCATGAAATGGCGAAACTCCAATTACGATATTCATGTCGGAAAAATAGCCGGGTCTACAGGCATGTGGATCGCTTTTGTAACGAGTTTAATCTGTGCCTCTCTGCCGGTAACAGGTTTCTACATTTGGTACGGTAGAAAATTTAAAAAGAAAAAATCACGCTTATAGCATACAGGTTTACAGCCCTCTGGGCAAATAGTTAACGTTCTGCTGTTCAAAAAATTATTTATATTTTACGTCGACTTCATCATAAACTTTTTTCTCAAAATATCCCGCTTATGCTTCACACGATATAACCGCTTGAAACAGAAGTTCCGTCTAAATAACACGACTACCCTTAAAGAATTTCTAAGAAGACTACTGCAAACAACAGAAAGAAGTTTTTTCACCCCGAACGGGTATAAAGTATGTAAAAAATATAAAAATTATACCCGATACAGTATAATTTAAGAATATTTACTATATTTATATCAGATAGGGTATAATTATGGATTCATTACGCGTGTTTGTAAAACAGAAACGAAAAGAATTAAAGCTAACACAGGAAGATTTAGCTGCGAATGCTGGAGTCGGCTTAAGGTTTGTGCGTGACCTCGAGCAGGGAAAAAAAACATTACGTTTAGACAAAATAAATGACATATTGGCGTTATTCGGTAAAGAAGTTGGTGTAATTGATCAAATTAAAGAGTGATGGCACGCGAAGCAAAAATATACTTTCATGATGACTTGGCTGGATTTCTAATTGAGACAGATCATGGTTATTCATTTAGTTATGATAAGAATTATCTAAAAAAAACTGATCCACAACCTATCAGTCTAACTTTACCGATTTCCGAAAACACGTATTATAGCAATATATTATTTCCGTTCTTTGATGGATTAATTCCTGAAGGATGGTTATTGGAAATCGGTGAAAAGCATTGGAAACTCAATCCCAGAGATCGTTTTGCGCTGTTGATAAACCTATGTCGAGACACTATAGGAGCAGTTTCTGTTTATCCGATGGAGGCGGAAAACGATGGCTAATTGTTTGTTTTGCTATAAACCAGTTGAAACAGGAGGCTATCATACAGCATGTTCAAGAGTGTTTTTTGGAACAACTCAAGTTCCCTATTTGGAGTTGGACCAGGAAAAATTGAAAAAATTAGGCGAAGTTACTGTAGCTGAGCGATTGGCAATAACTGGCGTACAGCCAAAAATATCACTCAGTCTAAATGGAGAAAAGGGCAATAAGCGACTTACCTTAGTTGGTCTTTGGGGAGATTATATCCTGAAACCTCAATCAAAAGAATATCTACTCATGCCAGAAGTAGAAGATCTAACGATGCACCTCGCAGCGTTATTTAAGATAGAAACAGCAAAACACGCATTAATACGAACTTCCACAGGAGAACTGGCCTACATTACAAAACGATTTGACCGTAAGAAGGGCAAAAAAATCCACGTTGAAGATTTATGTCAATTATCGCAGCTTATGACCGAGCAAAAATACAATAGCTCTTATGAACGCTTAGGAAAAATCATCAAGCAATTTGCTTCCAACACCGGATTAGATGCAATCAAATATTTTAGGCTCGTACTGTTTAGCTTTTTAACTGGAAATAACGACATGCATCTCAAGAATTTTTCACTCATGCATACGAATCATGGTGTTTTATTATCACCAGCATATGATCTCATCAATGTTAACTTAATCTATCCAAAAGATAAGGAAGATATGGCTCTCACATTGGGTGGTCGTAAACGAAAAATAAAACGGTCAGATTTTAACCAGCTTGCGCAAAGCTTGGGAATATCTGAGCTCGTAAGAAATAATATTTATAAAGACTTCAGAAAAAATGCTGATAAAGTTAAAGAATTGATTGATCATAGCTTTCTAACGGATGATTACAAGGAAAAATATGATCAAATTGTCCACACTAAATTAAAACAGATCGAACTATAGAAAAGAATTTAGTGATCATGAGTGAACTACTATTTACCATCCTCTTTATTATGGCTTCTACTTTATGTGTTTCACAATCCTTGACTAAGGAAGCCACTGCTAGCTGTTAGCCAGCCCCGAGCTCTTCAGCCAGCGTTTGTAAGCCTTGATTAGCTTCTTCAAATCGTTTAAGTTCGACCGCATAAGATTCAGTAACGGTTTCGAGCAAGACACTTCCCGCGGTAAAGTCAACATAAGCCATCACCGTATCACCCCCCCACATCCAATCAAAAATCAGGGCATAACCCTCCAAAACAAAGCGTTCCAATTGTTTTAAAAGAGCCAGCATCGGCAATATTTCAAGATAGTTTTCACTGAAGTTCAGTACGGCGAATGTCCAGTGTTGCTTTTCCTCATCGTAATACTCCTTCGCGCCATAAAATTGATCCTTGAGCAGATTATCGAAGACTTCACGAATGCGCGCCTGTGAATAACTTGGAATAATTTCCAACGTTGTTTTGCTGTACATCTGCCGACTCTCCCACCACTGCGACCAATTATCATCTTTGTTCGGGGAAATCGGTTTAGAAGAAAAATACTCGTTTAATCTCGATTTTTCTATTTTAATACTTATGTAAAGGCTATCCAGTTCCATACGATTATTCTAAGCTATTCTTAACTTTTTTAAACGTTACCAGCTCGACAGTTTGATTTTACCATCGCTATCAAAATCCGTATTATCGGTCACTCTTTTGAGGTTCAGCTGCTTTAATGACAAGCCTTCCTGCAGAGGCACCCCTGTAGACTTAATCCTAAATAAGGGATAAGATAATGGCTTTTCGCCCCATTCGAGCACAAAATGATAGCCATCTACAATCTTTTGCTGGTCGTCGGTTTTGATGATCAAGATATTGTGAAAGGTTTGCTCCGGCTTTGCAGGATCACTATCGGGCAAAATACCCCTTGCTTTATAGGTGGCGACAAATTTATAATAATGGTATTTGCCATTTATGGGATTGAATACTAATTCACGGCTGTTGTTTTCCTTGATTAATGCTGCAAAAGACTGCTCAAAATCATCCAGTAACTTATAATTAAAATCGGTATTGATCTTATTGGCCACCAATACATAAGTCTTCTCATCTTTAACGGCACTATTTCCCTTCGCTTGGTTTTGTGCAGCGGCCGAATAGCAAGTAAACCAACTTAACAATAGGACTATTAAATATCTCATCCTACTAATTTATTAAAATTCAAAGAATAATACCTTAGTTGGCCAACAATCATTTCATTTTTCGATTTCTAGCTGACACAAGCGGAAAACTTTTACGCTACCCCAATAAATTTTCCAATCGCGTATCATGTTTTGGTCAATTGGGAGACATTATCCTCGCAAATGCCCAATCATATGTGATCAAAATGCAGCTTTTAAAGCCTAGTGGGAACTATTAACTTATATTTATTAAATTTATAGCATTACGCATATTATTTCCGTTTGCAATAGTATAGTATCAAAATAAATTATGAAAAGACCTATTTTAACGAAATGCGCAGTTTTATTGATTTTCCTTTAATACTTCTTACTGACCTATTCTATATTATTATGCTGAACATATTTCAAAAAGTAAATAAAGGGCAATGGTTGCTCTTTATCCTACCATTCTTTCTATTTGGGTGCGAAAAAGATGAGCGCGATGGCACAACCTGTGCGCAGAATTGTATTGTACTATCGGGAGTTGTTGTGGATACTCCTGCGAACAAATTATTATCTGATGTAGAAGTAGGAATTTCTTTCCAATATTACAGTTCGTTCCTTAAACCATCTATAAGTTTGGGGAAAACAAAGACAGATACCAAAGGCAAATATAGTTTTCGATTTGATGCCAGCAACTACCTATCCCGAGAAGGCTTTTTTATAGTTAGTGTCAAAAAGAATGGTTATTATCTTAATGCATACCATCCAGATTCCTATCAAAGCGTAGCTTCTTATGACTTGGACGAGCTCAAGTATGATACGCCAACCGATGAACGAATAATTCTTTTCAAAAGGGGTGAAATGGAGTTGCATCTCAAAAATGTCAAAAAACTCGATTTGAAAATGCTCTCGGTTAGCTATGGTCCAGAGAAATCCAATACTGGTTTTTCTATCGCTCCTGTCCCTCATGATTTGGATACCATCGTTAGGATAACGATTCCTGCCGATATGGAATCTGTATTAAAATGGCAAGGCTATAATGGACCGAACCCCTTACAATTCGACAAGGCCGCCACTGTTAATTCAGAAAAAGGAAGCTTTACACGTTATCAGTTAGATTTCTAGTGAGAATTAGCGCCAATTAAAAAGAGAAAACAATTATAAAATCTATCATCATACATTCATATGCTTAAAAAATTACTTTCCAGGATATTTCTTTCCGTTTTAACTTTATCAGGGACCGGCCTCTATGCGCAGCAAAACAATAGTGGCAGTTATGAGATCGAACTTTCTTTTACTCCTCTAGCAGAGCGTACTATTGGACCGCGGAAGAGCCTTATGGGAGCCGGTAGCAACGACAGTAAGAATTATATAGCCGGGTTGCTCCGCGTAGGCTATCACTATAATGAAACATGGTCTTTTGGTGTTGGTCTGGGCTATTCCCACCAGAACATCACGACGACATCGGCAATAGTCGATCCATCGGTGGAGCGGATGCAATATTCCTCGGAACTCTCTATTTGGGAATTCCCTTTAGATGCCAGGGTAAAATTTTTGAAATATCTCTACGCAAATGCGGGACCGATGTTACACTTCCAGCAGAACGCAAATAGTTATGTAGACAAGCAGCATGGCATAGGTTTCCATGTTGGACTAGGCGCAAAGGTTCCATTATCCCAGCAATTTGCTGTTACGCTGTCCCCACACTACAAAATGTACTCGCTCATTCCTTTCCATTCCGAGAGAAACTATGATCGTGTGCAGGTTTTAGGAATTGGTATTGGCGTGAATTATAGGATTGCTAAATAGTAATTGCTTTTTCGCATGGGAAATCCCGATTTTAAGCAATATGTTCATAGCGATAGAAATCGAGCCTATTTCTTCTCAAACCAACGTTTAAAATCAGCAGCATGGTAACGGCTTACCAATATATCATCTTGCTTCTCAAAAGACGGCTTTAGTTCAATCGTTAATATACCATTTTCTAAAGCACGATATTCTTTAATGATACTCCGATTAACGATATAACGTCTGTACATCAGGTAATATTGATTATGGTCGAGGACCTTCATCAATGTCTCTAGGCTATAGTTGTGTGTATATTCCTTACTACTCGTCAAGGTCAGGAGCTTCTTATCATTCGCCGAGCTTTTGATAAAGGCAATGCCGTCAAGTGCGACATAGTTATCTTCATAACCGTATTTCACCCCAAGACAAGGAGCAAGCTTGATCGCATCGGAAAGGTCCTCACTCCGCTCATCCTCCAATTTCATTTGAAGTGTTTCATAACTTACAACTACCTCCCTGAGAGCAGCCAACTCAAGTTCTGCCTCTAAGTATTGATCTTTCACAAATCGGGCAAAGCGGATGACGTATATCACCAGAAATAGCAGATTCAAAATAAAAATAAACAAAAACAGAAACCTAAATTCGTTGCGCATATAAGGAATGAGCGCACCCCAGCCTTTTGCATTTAAGGGTAAAAATACCAGCATCACAAAAACCACTGTGAGCAGTGCAGGGAGCACAATTCCGTAGAGGATTTGCCTGATCAGACGAGGCTTAAAATCTGTCAGCCACGATAATCTGCTATCCATATACCGATTAAAAATATGTGCTCCACGAAGCACAGCCATAACGATCAGCGAAGAAAGAAACCAATAGAGATAAAATTTGGGCATTGCATACCTCGCATCAAAAACAAGAAATTTGTTGGGCGAACAGAAAAAATTACCCAACAAAACAGCCAACAATAGCTGAACCCTAATCGGGATGTAGTTAACCTGAATCTCGGAATGAAATTTCTCAATAAGTTTTTTAGTTTGCATAAAGTTTAATCGGTTAAGGCAAACTAAAATAAAAATTTTCCGGATAAAAAATTAAAAATAGCGTTGCAGGATTCCGTCAAAATTTACGGAATCCTGCTTTATTTTGCTTGCGTACTTAAATACGCACCACCATTCATGCTATAATCTCATTTTTACATAAGACACAAATAACCGCCTTAAACAACCTCAAAGCGATATTCTAGTTCAATCTCACTTACCATTCGTCTGTTTTTCCAACATTTTACCTTGCCTTCGAAGAAAGACCTTATTAATTTTACAACAACACAATTAATTAATGGATAAACAACGTATTAAAATCATTTGGCATAGACCAAATGACCAGTTACCCTAAAAAAGAAATGATGAGAAAACTAAGAATAACCTATGGACATTCTTTTTATAGTTCCTCGATAGAACAGTGTTTCTATTGCGAACGCCACTTGAGTGACCATAACAACTGGACCAACCTCCAGCGGTGCAACGACCTATTTCGTCCATCGACGAAATTGTGCGGCAATAAGATCAGAGTTGTCGTATGCCATACCTGCCAAAGAGCCAAATCACGGCTTGAACCCGAAGAGTTTATCGAAATACTTCAAGCCAGCTTTGACAAGATACAGGAGTTTAAATATATTGCTCTATCGCATATCCAGACCATCATCAGCAATATTCTTTACATTCTGGATCATCTGGAGCCCGATCTCAACGGACGGAATCTTACTGTGCTCAAGAGAACTGACTCCGAAAAGCCTCAATTAAAATACCAGGCTGTATCCAGCCCTCTTTCTATCCAACAGAACGCATCCCAGATTAACACAAGTCTGACCTGCTATTACTGCAATACACCATTAGACATCTCACGGCAAGATCCCAGCCTTCAGATCACCCGCGATCATGTACGCCCTATTTCCAAACATCCTGAATCCAGAAAGATTGTATTTAGCTGTCATAGTTGCAACAACAGCAAGGCGAATGATGAGCCTGAAATTTTTCTGGCAAAACTAAAAATTGCCCATTATCATAAACAGAGCTATAAGAAAATACCCTATCATCTTCTAAGCACTATTATTGTTAATCTACAAGATTTGATCCATAAGTCCCTGAAGCCTTTTGCGCCATACCCGGTACTAGACATCCTCCAATGCTACGAGATTTCGCTTCTAAGGCAACATCTTCATCGCAAACAGAGACAGCTTTGGCTCGAAAAGATTGATGACTACGCCCTGCTGGAACTATTATTACTTTGTCTTGGAGCTCAAAACAATCGTTCGCAGGATGGCTTAGCTCATGATGCTGCTTTTTTTAACATCCCACTCTGGAGAGAGCGACTTGAACTGGCATTGGAAATCGGATGGATATCGGCATTCTACCGCATCGATACGATCGATTTTCACGCGCTGATGGAAGAGCAAGAGTTTGATCAATTTTATATTCTAAGCGATCGGGGCCGGGTGGCACTCCAATTGGACACGATTCATCAAACTATACGCTTTTCATCCAGCGAACAAGGCAAATTATATAAAAAACATTAACTTTAATGGAAGAAAGAGGGTCATATCAAAAGCTTATCAAGCACTTAGAATCCTACAGAAGGCTCACTGACAGTCAAGAGGATATTTTGCGCCAGCTGGTTACTGTCAAATATTGCAGTCCCAAGGAGGTCTATCTCGAGCGAGGCGGTATTGCCAAGCATATCTGCTTTATCCATACGGGTTATGCTTTGGGTTATGAGCAGATTGACCAGGAATTCCGACTATCGCGTATCTGGCAAGAAGGTCAGATTATCTTAAAGACCGATAGTTTACTGGCCTTCCAGCGTAGTGAAATGAATATTATCTTTCCAGAAGGTGGCAATATCATCGAGATCCCTGTTGAACATCTCCTACAAGCGACAGAACTAACCCCTTTTTTCCATTATTTGCTCTTGCAGGAACTCAAATATTACCAACAGCAGGAAAACTTATTCAGATTAAAAAACAGCAGAGACTTGATACGCTGGTTTCATCATCGCTATGCTGACATTCGGTTTAAACTCACCGATCTTCAGATCGCCCAGTTTCTGGGAATCACACTAAGGTGGTACAATCAGAACAAAAATAATCCAATCTTGGAATAAATACAGCTGAAATAGGAATAGAAACCTAACATTTAGGAATTAATGTCCGCACTATAGGAATTAATGCTCTAGTAATACCTCATTGATGGATCTACCTTAGTATCATAATCAAAAACATACGATTATGATAAAAAATAAATTCGCAGTGAAGGCATCACTCTTCACTCTAATCTTGGCACTGCTCGCAATCGGTACGTATGCGGCAGTTGCAGTGATGAAAAAAAATACCATAACTGAGAAATCAACAGTTGTTGATCCACAATGGTATCAATATGACGGTAGTGGAGATCCTACCGATGCAAGCAATTACAACCTTATTCAACCGCAACCGGCAGATGACGGTGAGGCTAACACGCTATGTCCAGGTACCGAAGAAATGTGTGCGGTACGTGCATTGCCAGGATCATCAACACAGCCCGCTACATTTAGCAATCAATTTAAACAAGACATTACCGATGCCTTGGCAAACTCTGCTCCAACGACTGAGATTAAATTGCATGACTAATTTTTTTGTTTCTTTCATACGTTAATTTTGAATCCATCCAGAAATGCTTACCGAGCAGATCGGGATGGATTTCCTTTTTTATCGTGGGTTCTGCGGAAACCCAGCAATGGCGATAACATTATCCGGTATCAGAAACACATATTTCAGATCATCAGGCGCAAGCCTGTACACTTCCTGATCCAATTTCCGCTGTAGTATCATGGCGGTCTCTTTCTCCAGATTGAAACGTCTTAGGTCTGTCCAGCGAAGTCCCCGAAACAGCAATTCCTTTCTCCTTTCTTCGAGCACCAATTTTAAGGCCTGCTCATGCTCGATCGTTAAATCCGGCTGATAGGTACCTTTAACATAGCGATTGCTCAGTAGGACTGCCAAACTTTTTAATCCTTCCTGCACCTCTCCCACCCTCACTTGTGCTTCGGCTTGTATTAGGTATAGCTCATCCACGGTCAAGCCTTTAAACAGGAAGCCCTGTACACGGCCATCGTAGGTGCCCTTAAACGTATAATAACCATCTGCATTTTTGGTAAAGAACGCTTTTTTGCGTAGGTCTTTATCGGCATAACTGCTGTACAGGAGCGAATCTACCCGACTACGCGCCGGAGCCAATAACGCACTGACTGTATTACCTCCTGCCATCCAGATAATCTCTGCATTTGTTGTGTTAAAAGGCGCTGCGGCAGTGAGGTTGATACTATTATAGTCCACTAACTCTTTACCATAAGAAAGTGCCTGCGTACTTGCTTTCAACGCATTTGCATAATCCGACATAGCCAAATAAATACGGGCTAAAAGCGCATAAGCTGTACGCTTAGTCGGCCTGTTGATATAAGCCGTATGCTCGGGCAATAGTTCGGCAGCAGTTTTCAGATCGTTCAAAATCTGCTCATAAGTTTGCCCCACTGTACCTCGCGGAGTATCCTCCTCAATTGTTGTAGACACTCGAATGGGAATACTCAGCTTCTCCATATTTTCAGCTGCATACACGGGCCCAAAAATACTAGCTAGCTCATATAACGCAAAAGATCTAAAAAATAACCCCGAGCCTTTGATACGCATATAGTCCTGTTCACTACTTTCTTTTCCCAGCACTTCCAGTTCTTCGAGAACCGTGTTGCAGATAAATACGACCTTATAAGGAGATATCCAATCGGCATTGAGCTTTCCCTGCTCCTGCCATATGTACCTATTACGTGTATCCTGATTGGCAATACCCTGCCAGTTTTTGGCGCTCAAAAAATAATCGTCCGAAGCCTCTTCACCTGTCGATGAATAGACACTGTTTATGGTTCCGTAGGCATCTAGCAATGCCTGCAGATCATTCATTGTCTTTGGGACAGAAAGTGCCTTATTCGATTTTTCATCCAAAAACTTCGTGCAGGAGACCATACATAGTAGACTCCAGCACAGCGCTAATCCAAAATAGAGATGTATCTTTTTCATATTATAATTGTATGTTTAAACCGAAGGAAATCTGCATCGGCAGTTTAAATCCGTCCGGATATTCAGGGTCGATACCGCGGCTATTTTTACGCCAAAGCACCCAGTTTAGGCGATCAGCATAACAGTATAGGTCCATACCACGGATGATTTTACTTCCAAATACATTTCCTTTGAAGGCATAAGAAATCTTGATATCATTTAAACGAATATGGGATCCATTTTCTACGGTCGCTGACGACATACTATAGAAATTATCCCGATCTTCATTGATCGGATACACAAAAGAAGGAACAGTCGTATACAGCTCATCACCAGCCTTTTGCCAGCGCAGCGCATAGTCGACATGGCCATCATTATTTTTTAGTAAGCTACTGTAGGAGATGGTATTCCGCCGAAAATAATAAGCAGCTTTAAACGCTATATTGGCCGAAACCGTAAGTTGTCTGTACGAAAGCGTATTCCTCAAGGCGCCATGCCACAGCGGTACTGGCGAGCCATGGAAAACCAGCTGGTCCAAAGCCGTCTTCTGACGGATATCCTTATAATTTTCGCTAGGAGCGCCATCCAACTCGCCTATGGGATCACCTGTTGCCGGATCCAGCCCATTGAAGCGGTAGCTCAGGAGCATATAAGGCATCTCACCTTCATAAGGCAGCACATTGGTACCACTTCCCACATAGAGGTAAGCCGGACTTTGACTATTCAACAAATATTTTGTCAAGGTATTTTTAGCGTAGCCTGTCTGCATGTTGACAGTCCAGTTCCAGCTACCTTTTAAAACCTTTCCGATCAAATTCAAGTCTACTCCCTGCCCGGTCATATGCGCGCTATTGACCATTACAGACGAAAACCCTTTCGTCGGATCCACTGTCTGCGAGCTGACCATATCTACCACCTTTTTTCGGTAGTACTCCACCGTTCCCTTGATCCGATCATCCAGCAGACCAAAATCCAGCGCAAAATTGGCCATCGCCACCTTCTCCCAGCGTAAGTAAGGATTCCGCGGGGATACGATATTGGCATAAGGTATTTTAACAACCGAATTTGAAGAGGCCGAACTGTTGCTGATAATGGTATAAGCAGACATCCCATTGGGGATATTACCACTCGTACCATAAGTAGCGCGCAGATTCAGGCTAGAGAAAATCTTTGATCGCCAAAAATCTTCACGCGCGATATTCCACGAAGCACCTACCGACCACAACGGCACCCCACGTTTATTTGTCTCTACACCAAACAGGTTGGATTCATCCTTGCGCATACTTGCATTGAAGTTGATACGTCCATCGTAGGAATAGCCTACATTACCATAGTAAGAGATAAAACGGGTGGTGCTTTCCGAGAGCGTTACCCCACCCGGGATCCTTTGCAGTCCATACATCCCATTGTAGGTGGGGAGATAATCGACTGTATTAACAGGTGCTGAACTAATCAAATCGTCCACATATCCGTATAACCGATTTCCCTCGCTCTTCTGTTTACTGTGGCGCAGTTCTGCCCCAATGAGCCCATTCAACAGTCCCAAATCCCCGATTTTGAGATTCAGATCCGTTTGCATCCGAAAAGAGTGCGATGCCAGCCTACTGTTGCTATAGTCCAGGATTCCGCCCATCGGTACCGCATAAGCTGGTGTCCCATTTTTGACCGTCGTCATCAAATTGATCAGGTTGCGCGCATAGTAACTATCCGGTCCCATATAGTCATCATTTCGACCAAAAGACTGTCCAAATTGATATTTGAGACTTGCACGCAGGAAGCTGAACAGCTGTGCTTTTGCCCCTATATTAAACCGCAGGGTATTCATGGCCGAGGTGACCTTTACCGCATCCCGATCCTTCAGCGGAAAATAATTCCAGTCCAGTAGTGCTCCATTGCCCACTGTATCCACAAAAGAATGCCTAAAATCTCTTTCCACAGGCAGTCGGTTCCCACTTTCGTCAACTAAACGCGTATATGGAAATAGGGCAACCCGGTCGCGACCTAAACGATAACCGGTAGCATAGCCGCCGAGGCCACTTTGTGTACCGCCCTCATGTGCATAGTAAAAGTCACTTTCCAATTTGATCTGCTTTGTCAGATCGATGTTGTTTCGGAGATTTAAGGTCAGCCGGTCATTGTATTGCCCTACTAGATCTGTATTATTTTTATCATAACCGACTGAAAACAGGTAGCTGTTGCTGGCCGCACCACCATCTATGGAAACAAAATGCTGCTGCAAGAATGTCGGGCGGTACAGATAGCGACTGATATCCTGTCGCACATCCCTAGTTTTCAACATATCCACCAGTCGATCGCCTTCAGCAGCATCCATACGCCCTTCCTTGACTCCCTGCCAGATTTCCACCGCCTCACCTAATACCGGATATAACGTTTTGTCATTTATACTGCTCTCGTAATATCCTTGATCATAGAGTACACGCTGGAAGCCTATATAATCTGCACTTGACATTTCGGGGTAAGCCATTAAATTGGGTTTTGCGCTCCATGAGAAATTATTGCGGTAGCTGATGTGCCTAGCTTTATTGCTGCTTCCACGTTTGCTTGTGATAACGATAACGCCATTTCCAGCCCGTGCACCCCAGATGGAGGTTGCCGTCGCATCCTTTAAGATCGATACATTGGCAATATCATTAGGATTGATGGACTCGATATTCCCTTCAAAAGGAAAATCATCCAGAATAATCAGTGGATTCGCATCCGAAAATAACGTACTCAGTCCTCTGATCTGTAGTTTTGGCTGATCGGTACGCGTATCAAAGAGCAGTCCCGATGTGGTATTCTCCAGTCGAGAAAGCACATTCATACCCACCGATCGATTAAACAGTGCCGAATCTACCAGCTCAAAAGAACCTGCGGAGCGTTCACGCGAGAGCACCTGATAACCCGTGTTTACCGTTACCTCTGCTAAGGTATGGCTTGTCCGACTCAGATAAATCACTTCGGGCAACTTTCCGGTCGTCACCTCCAATTCTTTATGCTGGTAGCCCATCATCCTAAAACTGATCAGAGCCTTATTTTTCAAAGGCTTAAGCACAATTTCCCCTCGATCGTCCGTAGTCCTCGGAAGGAGCACATCATCTAATCGGACCAATACACCTTTGATGGGCTTTTGATCTGTGCTATCCCGTACAGTCAATACCAGAGACTGGGCCAATAACAGCTGTCCCGAGAAAGACAGCATGAAAAGAATCAATAAAACTCGCATCATGCTCCCCTCCTTTCTTTGATAACCAATACCGCAAGATTTTCCTTACGCTCATCAGCCTTGATACCCGATTGAGCCAGCCGTTCGATCAGCATCTTGGCAGAAGTACAATCCTTTAAATTACCCGGCACAGGAATGTTTTGCAGATCAACGGGGCAGATGAGATACGGAATATCATTATCCCGAACATTAAGCTTATCGACCAGTGTTTTCAATGCTATAGTCTCACCCATTGAGACATGAGATTTACGGCTATTACCATACAAGGCAATTACTGGAACCGGTCGTTCTTCTATGGTCAGTCTGATCTTAAAATGTTGCCAAAGATCATTTCTAAGGGTCTCCCGAAAAGCAGCTTTTGTAACCTCAGCAGGTAATACAGCCTCATAGCATAAGCCATATTGCTGGTTATAGACATCAGCATTGACCTGATCTTTATTAAAATATCTATTTCGATCGATGACCTCGTAGACAATTTTCTTTTTGGCAAGCTGGATTCCTTGGATATCGCTCATCGCATCCATACAGAGACTTCTCAGGCTAGCATTTACAAAATAGCGGCGCTTCAATCCCAGACTATCCAAATTCTGCATCCCACTTGTAGGTGCCGCACCCGCTAGCAATGTTCGAAAACCTGTATAGCGCGCTTTTAAGTCAGCGAGCTCTGGGATCAAAAGCGGTTTCTTCGGATCAAAATCAATCTGATCTATTTTCATTTTTACATCAGTAAAATCACCTTTCAGACCTTTCTGCAATTGGCTATCTGTAATATATTCCGATGAGGTAAAAGCCAACACGGTACCATCGTTCGACAACCAAACGAAGTGTGATATGGACGAATGCTGAAAAATCTGTTTCAACAATTTGTCCCCAACAACGAGGGGAAACTGCCATTCTCCTGCTACCTTATTTGAACGTTGAAATTTTGCAACGACCGTATCGGTATTCAAGGTAACAGGGATAAATACAATGTCTGACTGATCGTACTTCAGTTTATGCTGAATTTTTCCAAGACTCTCCACACAGCTTGCGCACCATACTGCCCAAAAATCCAATATGATCAATTTTTTATCGCGGTATTCACTGAGCTTTATCGCTTTCTGACCAGTTGGATGGTTGACCACCTGCAATGGCACCTCCCATAGTGATTGAGGAATCTTGTCGCCAATGTTTAAAGCTTTGATCTCGGATAGCCCATCGGCCCCGCTGTCCTTGCGGGGCGTCTGAGCTGGTAAACTAAACATAGAAACTAAACATAAAAACAAGCATGTCAAAATCATGCGATAGGCACGCTTATAATCCGCAACGAATAAAAGGCATTTTAAAGCCCGCTGAACAACTAAACCTATTAATCCAAGCAAATTATTAGCTCGCAACACTAAAGCCTTACAGATCGACTTAAAGAACCTTAAAACAGGTCGTTCAGATTCTACTCCATAAGTCAATCTAGCATCTCCCACCTTTTGAAAAGCTCGCTTTTGTTGTGTGAGCCTTGTGTAATCGTTTAGTTGTCCTTGTGTATAACAAGGGCTTAGCAAGGGTGAACCTAGGGTCGCGCTATAGTCAAGCTTGTGTGTTTCTTGTGCCAAGCTATAGACCATTACCAGATTAATTCCTGTCGAATTTTTACATTTCATCGGATTTTCATCGGGTCGGCATCGGGTTTTGATCGGTGTGGCCCGATGAGATCCCGATGAAAACTCGATGCCAATAGCATGAAAGGCAGAAGTTGGGGCGAAGTTGTTCAGGAAGAAGCCCGAACGGAGTGATGCATTTCCCTCTCGTCGGCTGACCTTCGGCTCCGCTTCGAGACTTCTTCGGGACATGGTCGATATAGGCTCGGCACTTCTTCGGCTTGGCTTCGGCAGGGCTTCGAGTACGCTTCGACTCCCACCCGAAGCGCAGTCGAACAACAGTCGAAGCATTCCCGAAGATGAGGCGACGCTGATACGACGCAGTGTCGAAGGACACTCGAACAAAACCCGAAGGCTGCCCGAAGAATCTGCTTTTTTTAGAAGTTTCTGAGCGCTAATCTTACAGCGCTTTTTTAGCAGGATCGAGGTACCTTTCCTCTATAAATTAACTATAATACAGTCCCCTTGCGCATTGGGTTTTGCGATTTTCCTCTTCGAGTTTGGTCAGCCGTAAGGCTGGCATTAACTCATGCTTGTGTACTTATAGCCTTTTCAGGCATTTGCATTGGCCAATTTAAAAACGGGGTCTTTTAGCCACCATAAAGATACCCGGCCTTTACGCAAAAAATTGTTATGGTTTAAGTTTCGCTATGCGTTCCATTTCTTTTTGGTGATACCGTATCCTGGCATCTAGTTTGGCTGGTTCGTAGATCACCTGTAGTGCCGGATTATAAGGGGTTAAGTCTTTTAGGATATTCCATACAACAACGGATATTTTTCGTGCGATAGCGATCAGGGCCTTTTTCGAGGATTTTCTTATACTTAGACGGTTGAATTTGTCTTTAAAATAAGAGCCTTTACAGCGGCTTGCCGCCCAGGCAACCTGTACCAGTATTGGCTTGAGATATCTGTTTCCTTTAGTGATCGCTGTACTTTTATATTTCCCTGCGCTTTCATCATTCTTTGGTCGTAATCCGACCCATCCGCTCAGTTTACCGCTGTTTTCAAAAACTTTCATGTCTGCGCCGGTCTCGGCGATGATCACAGCGGAACTGATACGGCTAACGCCGGGAATCGTCTTTAGCAAGGCACTCTGCCGTGGAAAATCACGCAGGCAGATAGCTTCAATCTTTTCTATATACTCAGCAGACTGCTTGATCAACAGGTCGTATTCAGCTTTTGCCATCTGCAGGTTGAAGCGGTGGTGCTCCTTCATGCAGCCGGTTAGTGCTGCTGCCAGCTTTCCGTTTTCTTTGTTCTTCTTACTGGCATAGACCAGTTTGCTTAAACGTACGGCATCACGCTCCCCGGCTATCAGGGCATCAATGACACTCAGCATACTTTTCCCTCCGATATCACTCACAAGACTACCCAAACGGATTCCGGCCTGTACGAGGATATTGTCCATTTTGGTAAGCATACGGACTATCCGCTGCTGCAACTTGCTATAGGAACGGGTGTAGCTCCTGAGTTCCTGTATTCGCTCACCGGGCACAAAACTCCCGCGAAGCATATCTTTGTGAAGTAGCTGGGCAATCCACTGTGCATCCTTTACATCGCTTTTGCGGCCGGGCAGCTGTTTGATTAAAAAGGGATTCACCAGCATCAGATCAAAGCCCATTTCAGAGAGAATATTCCAGACCGGGATCCAGTAAATACTGGTACTCTCCATCGCTACTCGGAGAACACCCGCAGCCTTCAAGTAGGCTCCCAACTGTCGAATGCCCGTACTGAAGGTTTCGAAAACCTCCACATCCGAATAATGCTTCCCATTAAATACCGCACAAAAAATACTATCTTTATGCACGTCAAGTCCTGCTGTTTTCATATAACTTTTTTTTTCAACATAAAGATAAGCAGCGGGACTTGATTTGATTGCGATAGCTCTCGCCAATTTTTATCCGCTTGTGTGTAATCGGAAAATTAAATGTAAATTTAAAGTACGTTTTTCCTTGTCTAATTTTCTTACGCAAATTTTGCGTAATTAGTACTATATCTGTGCTTAAGTAGTACTTAACAGGTACTTGAAATATATAGGTTATATAGCCCCTTAAAAAGGCTAAAAATTTCAGGATATTCATTATTTAGTTTATTAGTGATTATTCGATAACCGACCGAAAAATTCAGCGATCTTTTTGCTCAATTCTAGCTCTTTTCCGATACGCTTTTTTGCTTCTGCCGACAGCTGCATTTTACTGAGGTCTATATGGCGATGATTGACGATACAATAAGCTATCAACACCCGATACAATGCGGTTGCAAATTCCTGCATTTCCTCACCTTTTAGGAGGCTATTCCCTCCTGTGCCACCATCAAAATATGTGCTCAACAGTTGCAGTATATTAGCACAAATAGCGTCTAGTGCGTAGTGATTCCAAAATGCTTCAATCTCCTTTATAGGGTCGTAATCGACCTTATGGACATCGTAGATCATCCAGTCAAAAGCAAATTGTAGCACTAAAATCCTTTTCATTTTTCAGTCTGTATTCTTTAACCGAAAGTACATAGTATCCCCTATCCGATCGAAATCAGCTTATTATTGGGAGCCTGATGTTACTCAGTTCACATTAGTAATAATTAATTCATTTTGGGAGCCAGAGCGCGATTGAATGAGGGGTCACACAGGTGTATAATATTGGCGTTACGCGGTCCATGGCAAAGAGAAGCCAAATCTAATTTGGCCAAACCAGCCGAGCTACTCGGGGGCGGTGATGATGTTTTTTGATCTTTGCTTTTTGTTCATAACTCGCTTGTTTATAACGAGTCTCTTTGATATATAGGCAGGAAGATGGCCCGCTCCACACTTTGAGATCTTAGTGACACCCAAGGACAAAGGCTTCGCAGCAAGACCATCCCCTGCCATTTATCAAATATAGCAAAAGCAGGGCAATGGTTAAAATCTTGCCGTCTCGCGCCTTGGGTGTCAACTTCGATCTACGAGACTCTTAAATATTATTTTTTATTATATACTACATATCATTATACTTATATACTGATACAAATATAGTTTTTAGTTTTTAAAAAACAAAATTTGTTTCTTATTTAAAAACAATAAGCCTAATCAAATTTAAGTCATTTGAATACTAACATTACCAAAAAGCTATAAAAATGACTAAATTAACAGGTAAAAGCTCGAAGGGAAGGAAACCGAGAAAGGATATGTTTCCAGAAATAAGAAAAACATTAGGTCAACACCTAAGAAAATTACGGCAGGAAGAGAACTTCTCTTTAGATGATATAGCGTTTATGTCTAACTTGTCCAAATCCGCAGTTTGGAATGTTGAAGAAGGAATAAGTTATGATATTGATCAGTACATGGAATACGCATCTACCCTTGGCAGAGGATTTCACACCCTTTTTAAAGAGGCAATGATTACTTACTCCGTAGGCCCTAGGTTGGCTCTGCCCCCTGATAGACTGGCCCGTATAAACTTGACTGCAAAAATTAAAGACATAATTTCCTCTGAAGAATTGTTCAAAGAGGAAACTACGGTAGAGCAAATTGCAAATCTTTTGATTGAAAAAAAAGGTATCGAAAAAAATTCCAAATTGAGCTCATCCATTTCAACTATTTTAGGTAATTGGGTCAAAGATGGGTTGTTAGAAAGCAGAAAAGCAGGTAATATTAATTATTACAAATTTAAAAAATCGAAATAAAGAATATTTGAAACCAATTCAATTGCATGTCATATAGCTTCGATTAGATTATTATGGAGATCGTAATATTACAGATAGAAACATATTTATTTGAAACTGAAGAGGGACAATTTCGGGCGATGCCTTTTTACGAACTTTCTATAGATGAGTGTATAGTTTATGAGAATAAAGTACCGAAATATCTGATTGACTTCAACAGAAGGCAAGCACCTTTGATTAAACATATCGGATCAAAAATGGACAATGGGGACCATCTCGAACATATCATTGTTAACTTGGGAAGATCTATAGGAAAAGAGTGGACTACGAGACATAATATTTTAGGCACAGATATTCCCGGTAGCGAACAAGTCGAAGAAACTAAATTATTCATATTAGATGATTTGTCTGAATTCGAAAAAAATCATCTAATAACTTAACTTAGATATGTTACCAATATTTTATTAAAATGGCGTTTCAATCATTCATCATAATTTTCAAATCGAGAAACCATCTACTTGTCAATATTCTTTCAATTATCATTTTTAGCTTTCTTTTTATATCGCATTCAATTGTTCAAGAAAAGCTAAAAGTCAACTATAAACACTTAACCTATCTGCCTAAAAACTATAATACAACCACGGCTAAATATCCTCTGGTTATCTATCTTCATGGCGGTTCACAAAAAGGTAATGATTTAGAAAAGTTAAAGGTCTATGGTCTTCCCTATTTAGTAGACAAAGGAAAGGATTTTGATTTTGTTATGGTCGCCCCCCAATGTCCTGACGGAAAATATTGGTCCACGGAAAATTGGTTTGATTCGCTATACAATGAAGTAATAGCAAACTACCGCATCGACAAAAGTCGCATCTACGTAACCGGAATAAGCATGGGCGGATACGGAACGTACATCGCAGCATTAGATCACCCTGAAAAAATCGCAGCCATTGTTCCATTATGCGGTGGTGTGAATGATAGTGACACCACTAGAATTTGCACGCTCAAAGACATTCCTATCCTGACGTATCACGGAACGGCGGATAAAGAAATCTCCATACATGAAACTGAGCGAATAGCAGAATCTCTAAAGAAGTGTAATGGCAATTTAACCTTCCATCGACTTGAAGGCGAAGGTCATGGTATCCAATATCTCTATGAAACTAAGTCGGAAATTTATGAGTGGATGTTGAGGCAGAGGAAAGACTAACATTGATACATGTAGCAAGTATATTTTAAAATAATTGAATTTAGCATATTGTTTTAGATAGACTAGTTTGTTAACTTCACAGAAATACAAAATTTTAGTAAAGGCCATATTGTAAAAATTATGAAGGTAAGCTAGCCGCTATTGATGACATAAATTTTAAATCCATAACAATTATTCGTAAGAATAAACTTGTGAAGAAATATGGAGAAACAGATAAGGCTTTGGGGATAGTGATCGTCTCGGAGGTTCCGGAAAACTCTCCCAATGTAAAAAAGTAACTTTAGAATTGAGAGTAATTATGCCCGGATTAAAAAATAAGTTATCTCTTCATGAAGCAATAGTGATTGCGCTTATAAATATTAATAAGGAAAATTTTAGTGCAACCTTTGAAGAAATCGCTCAATATTTAGAAAAATACAACCTTTTTGGAGACCGAAAAGGTAATATATCATTGCTAAAACAGATAGAACTAAGAACCACAAAATCTAAAGGTGCTTATTTATATCTTTTTAAGCAGATCGATGAATCTTCAATACAACTTTGTCTTACTTCCAAATCTACAATTCTTAAAAATTAAGTAATTCAATAAATGATAAATTTTCGAAATAATTGGATCGAGTTTGATTGCCCTAATTGCAAATATAGTATCTCTATTATGCTACAATCAATACAATTAGAAGAGTTGTGCTATTGCCACAACTGTAAAGAAAGTATCAAACTTATTGATAGCAATGCTAATCTACGTCTTAACAAAAATATGATTGAACAGGAATTTAATAAACTAAAAAAACTATTTAAATAGATGTATTATAACCATAACCTACGTGTGAATCTGAAAGAATGGAGAAACAGACTTATAAAATCAAGCTATGAGCAATTTGATAACTTCCATAAATATTTCTTTGATAAAATTGAAAACATTCCTACTTTATATTCGTACATCTCAGCTAGTCCTTTTGTACCTAAAGAAGGTGCTTTTACTAATTTAAATCTTTATTATCGAATGAATCCAAGTTTTGAAAATGAAGAACACGAGGCAGTATATAAGTATTATCTAATAAAACATCTAGTCTCCCAGTCAAAGATTACAGAGTATACGATGGATTTAGTAGGTGCATCAGATTATAAGCAGTCTTTAGGAAATTACGTTGAGGAATTTATAGACCCAATTACCAATTATCTGCACGACAAATTGGACGAAGGCAGTTCAGTATTATACTTGCTTGAAAAATATAAGTTACGTACCGAATGGTTTTTTAAACAAAAGTTGGCTTGTCTATATAATGATCATAGTCATATTGGAGAAAATAAGCTGGAAGAAGACCTACGTTTATATTTATACGACCAAGGTATCGACTATCCGTTTTCTACACCATTGTCTGCTTCCGGTAGGGCAGATATAGTAAGCATGTTACATACTGACGACCCTTTAGTTTTAGAGATCAAAATCTATGACGAAAGCAAAAATTACAAAAAAAACCGTATAGCCGAAGGCTTTTCTCAAATTATAAAATATGCTAATGACTACCATAAACAGGTTGGTTATCTGGTAGTATTTAATTTAGACGCTGTAAACTTTGAATTTCAGTGTGAAGAAAACGAAAAAAATTGGCCAAATAGAGTCATTTTCGAAGGTAAGACCTACTATATTATTGTGATTAACCTCAACAGTGATAAAACAGCTAGTAAGTCGGGAAAAATAAAAAAAGTGTCTATAACCTTAGATGATCTTACTTTACAAAAGTAATCTTGTAATTCATAGATAACAAGCTAAAATCATATTATTAACCTATTTTAAAGTAAAAAATGGCAAAAGCAAAAAAAGCCGAAGAAATTTCATTAGTTTCAGTCAATCCGGACGTTCCCAAACCTAAACTTACAAAATTAATAATAAAAAATTATCGTTGCATTGGATCAACTTCCGTCCAACTAGATCTAAATGAAATCGTTGTATTAGTTGGAGCAAATAATGTTGGCAAAAGTTCAATTCTAAGAGCTTATGAATTAGCGATGTCACAAGGTTCGGCAAAAGCCGATTTAAGTATCGAAGATTTTCCAAACAATAAAATAGATCCAGATAACCTACCTGAAATCGAAGTTCACACTCGAGTTTTTGATAATGCGCCAGGTGATAAATGGATTGAAACCCTTGACAATGGCGACTTAATTGTAAAAGAAAAATTCACTTGGAAAAATGTCGGGAAACCGATTAGACAAGGCTGGGATGTGGAACTCCAAGAATGGAGCGAGAATGTTCCTTGGGGCGCTCCAAATGTAGCCAATTCACGTAGACCCGAGCCGCATAAAGTAGACGCATTTGATTCCCCCGAAAAGCAAGCAAATGCCATTAGAGATCTTCTAATGCAGGCTTTAAATGAGAGGGTTAAAAATTATAAAACAACGAACCCTGAGGAAGGTGAAGAGGAAAATGACTATCAGAAATTATTAGGTCAAATAAAAAAATTGCAAAAAAAGATTCTCGATGAAGCCCAAGAACAGATTGACGAAGTCAACGCTGAATTGACCACTTTAATAAGTAAAGTATTTCCGAACTACAAGATCGATTTTGATGCAAAGGCTGAAGATAATTTGGATAAAGCAATAAATCTGTTTAAATCAGATGCTCAACTACTTATGGGGCCATCTGATGGGTATCTTAGCACAATCGATCGGCAAGGGAGTGGAGCAAGGAGAACTTTGTTATGGACTGCGCTTAAATTTATTTCTGAAAATAATCAAAAGTCGAAGCCTGACAGTGCTGTAACAAGACCTCATCTACTATTAATAGATGAACCAGAAATATGTTTACATCCAAATGCAATTAGAGAAGCTTGTAATCTATTGTATGAATTACCAGAAAATGGAAATTGGCAAGTAATGGTAACAACCCATTCTCCTATTTTTATTGATTTTGCAAAGGATAACACAACTATAATAAAAGTTGAGAAGGCTGATAATGGAGAAATTAAGGGAACTACAGTATTTAGACCCGATAAAGTTAATCTAGATGACGATGATAAAAGAAATTTAAAGCTTTTAAACTTATGTGATCCATACATGGCGGAATTTTTCTTTGGGGGCAAAGTCATAGTTGTGGAAGGAGATACTGAGTATACGGCATTCAACTATGTTAAACGGAAAAAACCTGATTTATATAACAATATTAATATAATTAGAGCCAGAGGAAAAGCTACTATTGTATCCTTAATAAAAGTGTTAAACCATTTCGGTTCGGACTATGCAGTACTTCATGACTGTGATAAACCTAGGATCACGACTAAAAAGGGACGGGAAATGGCGAATCCGGCTTGGGGTAATAACCCAAATATCTTAGAAGCTATAAATTCAAAACCTGATGGTACATCTACTAGACTCCTTGCTTCTTTACCAAACTTTGAAGAAGCTTATTTTGGTGATGTAGCTGATGAAGAAAAACCTTACAATGCTTTAAAGAAATTAGAAGAAAATGAGGGTTTCTTTGACACTGTAGAGACATTGTTAAAAGCCCTGATAAATTTTGAATCAGCTCCTCCAATAAATTGTACCGAATGGAATTCAATTGAAGAGTTAGAGGAAAGATTACAAGCTGTATTAGTATAAAATGCTACTGTGTGTTGATAAGACACTGTTTCATAAAGTGTGTAAGTTATAGAAATGCGGAGTTTGAAAGGACTTCGCATTTTTATTTACCGAGACTGTAAAGTAAACTGTGTCAGAGGAATAATTCAATAAGATTATTTATATTTAATTATCCAAACGATACGGTCATGAAAGAAAAAGACCCATTCGACTTTGAACGCTTCAACACATAAATCAAACTCACTGAAAGAATAAAGATAGAAAGCAATCTAACTTACTAATGCAATAGTACAAAATCATTTCGATAAAGGATAAAAAGTCATCAATCTGCCATTAGCATCAATATCAATGACAAAATAATCGCCCTGATAATAAACGGCTTTTTTACCATGCCGTTTAAATGGCCTTTTCTCTTTCTGAGAGAAATGTTTAGAAATCTCATCATGCACCAAATTCAAAACTATTTTAATCAAACGAATAATGGATTTATAATCATACTGGAAAGAGGTCTTGTCGGAGAAACGTTCTCCAAGCTGATTTTCATAGACATGTCTTGAAAAGATATGAATAAAACGTTCATAATCTAACCATATTGGATATTTTGTATTGGTCAAATTTAAACCTTCGAAAATTGCAGATATTTTGATGAGTTGTAGTAAAGCACTCTGATATTTTTTTTCGAGATTTTTAATATTCAGGGAAGCCTTTCTTAGTTCTCGATGTAAAATTTCAACACGCTTTTTCGTCCTTTTTTCGTTCATCTCTTTAAACCAATTCTCTTCTAATACACTTGCTCTACCCTGAAGGTATTTATTCTTTAAATAGTAATAATATATATAAGAATTGAGGTCGCCTGTGGCCGAGTCAACGAATAATCGATTATAATTTTCTTTATCTATTAATTTGCCATGTTTATCTAAGAGTAATGCTAAATATTGATAGTGCTCAAAAGGACATAATGCATAACCAGACTTAATTTTGTCCTCATACATAAATATACTGAAGCTATCAACGTCTGTATCGGAAAAATCAACATCAACTTTAATCGGCTTAGGTAATTCTTTTATCTCTCTCGAAGCAAAGCTATAATTATCTCCCAACGGATAATAGGTCAAACGCATAATCTCCGAAGTCGGAAACCCTATATTAAGAAGATTTGTTCTAAGGTCTTGATCTAACTTTTTCAACACATCTTCAAATTTGACAAAACCATGGGTTCGAGGTGTGGGTCCAAACGCAATAGATTTTTCAAATTCTCGACACTCATCTCGCGTGTAGACAAAAACGCCAACCAAATACTTCCCATACAGTCTATGACATTCAGTATCTGGAAAGAATTCTACACTGGCTGTATTACTATAACGACCACAGGAACAATAAATATCCTCCAACGAATATCTCATAAAGCCAATAATCTTTTAGAACAATGCAATTTGACTTTCCTGCTCCACCTCCACATTAACCTGTGCCATTAGCTCATACAAAGGGATCTCACCATTCAGCACCTCAAAACTTACGACAAAAGCATAAGGCACTTCCTCTTCAAAATCTTTTTCCCATCCTTTATGCCCAACAATGGCAAAAGAAAGTTCCTCAGGTAGATTGTATGATTTCACCGTTGCCCAATCTTTCTGATTAGCATTTGCTTGCCGTTTAATCCCCTTCACAATACCCCAATTAGGGTTTTCATCTATAGCCCAAGAAATCCGAGTAGGTTGATCAAACGGACCACCATCTTCTATCGTACCACCTGCTTCCAAGTTCTTTAATACTTCCTGTTTAAATGCTTCAAAGGGTTGCCCCATTGGAGCAGACTGCCAAGATAGCCACGAGGAGAGATAAGAATTAATCCGACGACGGGTACGTCTAATTTTAGCGGTATAACACAGCGATACCTCGATTAAAATATCATAATCTTCACCTTGTCGTCGAAGCGCCTCAGGTATCTGTATGGAATACAGATTGGCTTGTCCCGGCGAAATAGCCCCTGATGTTGTGAATGTAATCCGTCTTGCGGAGTTTTCCACCGCACGTTCGGCATTGGGTATACCATAGCCATAGTGTCTAATATCTTCGATTGATGGCCTATTGCGAACATGCTCGGGCAACCGTGCAGATTGGATAAGCAAAGCTTTATGAAATAACGTTTCTTTCCCTGGAAATTGTAAGACCAATCTTGCGAGGATATGGGACACTTTCGGCGCAGCAAAGGATGTACCGATGGAATCACGTGATACCCCCAGACCTTTGGATACAATTAATTCTGGACAAGTCTGATCTTTAACCACCATGTTGTCCCCACGCTTCTCCGTCACCCAGTCACCACCATATTCGACCAGTTCGGGCTTGATCGAGTTCCACATCCCCAACCCGCATCTGGAAAAAGAAGACACATGGTCTCTATCACCAAAAGACTTGTGATCATCATCTTCGTAAGTATCCAAACAAACTGATCCTACCGTGATGGAAAACAAACTTTGAGCAGGATCGGCAATGCGTGATGCATTCTCTAATAAATATGCTGGATAATCTCTGCCGGATAATCGGTGATTCTTTATACCTGGGTTATTTGGGTGAAAGCTTTCATCTTTGATATTTCCCGCCGAGACTACAAATATATGTCCATCTTCGTGTGTTAGTCTATCCAATGAGGCGGCCCATTGGGACATGTGTGTCGTGCGGCAAGCGACTCGATTGTTTATCGAGACATTAAAGACATGTGCATCTCCGAATGTGTCACATACATCTTCCATCAGTTGTGGCGGAAAAATGCGAGAAGAGAGCTGATTATCTCTGTTTAGCACCCTTGCATTATACAAATAACATGGGGGCTGATACATTCCTTTTGGTATTGTATTTCCATACAGCAGAGCACCGGCAACACGAGTGCCATGGCCACCGTTAACGACTTCATCGGCGACAGTATCGGGTATATCAGGAACGAAATTTCTAGATCTTTCTGTAAGCACTGCAGGTGCTAATAATCGATGTCCTTCCATAATACCACTGTCTACAACACATACCTTTGGCGCGTCTTCCAGCGGTGGAAAAACATCTATAGCCCACTCCTCTCCTTCTCCTTCTAATGCCACGGGGGAGTCTATCTCCGTCTTTTCAATCACCTCAAATACATACGGATAGTTAAGCACAAAATCTTTTAATACTGTTCCAGCTAGACGTACGCTAAAGCCAAAACTGTCTACCTCGGAAACGAAACCGCTGATGATCTCCGCATCATAGACTTCAAGAAAACGTTGTACATCTTCGTGCCTACTGAATTCAAAATCGTCTTTTTCTATCTCATATTGTTGATATCGATCTCTCCATCTTTCAATTCGCTGTTCATATCTTTCATCTGAATCTTCCCTATCTCTTGCAGGATACTCCGGCGCTTTCAAATAACAAGCGATCGACACATCTACGGTCAATATATCTTCGTCGCCTATCTGATCCCACCTTTTTTGCAACTCTTCAGAAAGAATCTGCTCGACACGCCAGTTCTGCCCCAGTACTATATCCCAAAGTTGAGCTGTATTAACTGCTTTGCCCTCTTCGACAAACTGCTTAATTTTCTTTTCAAGAGACTTAAATCCGTCTACACTCGCACCAATAATAAATCCTTCGTCCTCTTCGGCGATAATCTCTATACCGAACCCTTTCAATGCTTCAACATCAAATCCGTCAGGGTCGACTTGCAAGAATACTGGGATGATGTTTTCATCTAGATGAGGTAATCCTTTTTGCGCTCTTCCAACAAGTTCGTTTTGATACCGTTCCTTTACAGAGTTAGCATTGCCTCCTATAAACGCACCATGGTTTCTGTTATTGTTACGATTTTCTGCTGTTCTCGGATGCGGAGGTCGAGGAGTTTGTGGAAATTTAAAATCACCTTTAAAAGAATCTTTCAAGGGAAGATGTGGAAATTTGGGCATAAGTTAGTTGGTTAATTTAGGCTTACACGATATCCTTTACATATTACGTTTTATAGTTTTTATTTTCTTGCATGGATTGAAGGAAATGCGTCATATCTACTTCCTGTTTCCCACTAAGCACAGCGATTTTGGCAGCGTCGAAAGCTATTTTTACAATAAGCGCAGCGGAATAGTTCAATAAATCTTTGGAGAGCTCATTCCATTTCACTTCTTTGGCAACTTTGATAGCTCCTAACGTATTTTTAAGTATACGAGTTATTTCTTCATTGCCTGGCTTTGGCAATTCTATGATGTCATCGAATCGTCGGAATAACGCGGGATCTATCGTTCCTTGTAGATTGGTCGTTGCGATAACAATGCCGGGACCATCGAAATCTTCGAGAACGTTTAGTAAGATATTGACGACACGGTGCATCTCTCCTACGTCCTGTTTATCCCCGCGAGCTTTAGCGATAAAATCAAATTCGTCCAGTAGTAAGACACAAGGATAGGAAGCTATCGCTTCAAATATTTTTTTTAGATTACTAGCGGACTCACCAAGATAAGAAGATATCATCGCTTCAAAACGTACTTTCAAAAACGGTAAACCTGTATTCCAAGCTATACGCTCGGCACTCATGCTCTTACCGCAACCAGGCGCTCCGTGTAATAAAATGCGTCTTTTTGGCTTCAAGCCAAACGCCGCTAATCGTTCTCGAGCGACATATTCTTTTTCTATTCGTTGGATTTTCCCTTCTATATCCCCGGGTAGTACCATCTCGTGACGCAATGTTTCGCGCGGTATTTCTACCGCAAGTGGAATATTCTTTCTATTGTCAGTGGGAATCGCGATCGTCGAACCAAAGATATTTTTAAGTTCTCCTTTTAAAGATTGCGTTGATTGCACATTTCGCTTTAGAATACCGGTCAACCGCTCAGCCAATTTGCTATGCCCTTTCTTACGCTCGGCATCGATAATAGCATCTGCTACCTTGACGATATCATCGTTAGGTTCCCCTTCAATGGAGCGAAATAACCGAAACATTAAGTCTTGATTCATACCGTTATAAGCGTTTTTGTTTATTGTATCCTTATTAAATATACGAAATTGTTTATAGAAAATGCAAAGATAAGAATTACAGAATTGGAATGCTAGCCTTTAAGTCAAGTATTCCAGAGCAAACGCATCTAGTTTGTTTTGACCATTTTGATAATACAAAATCCAATAGCAATATATTTTTTATTATATATTCGAATTCCTTCTTACTGTTGCAGCTGTTTTTCCTCAACATCAAGTCGCTAGCTCCCACATAGAATATTTGAAAGATCCTTTAACAACAATTTTATTATGATTTTTAAGTTTTGTTATCAAATTGTGGACTTTCCTTTTCCGCTGCTTATCCTTAATCCAATCTGGCAATTTATTCCATTACAATGTTAATAGATAAATTGTGGACCTAGGAATAACCGATTAGGAGAACGTAATAAGAGAAAGCTAGGACATACATATAATGAATTGCCTATGCCATAGCCTTACAATCCATCGTCAAAGAATTCTTTAAGAAAGCTTCAGCGCTAGACAAAAAAATAACAATTTACGGGTCCGCGTATAAATGATTAATCAAGCAAAATAAATCTTCAGAACAGATCTAAATACCCCGATCACCTGGAGATCTACAGCCTCCTCATCTTTCAATACAATGGGACTGTAGGAGTCGTCTGAAGACTTGGGTAAGAGGATAATTTCCTGATGTTGCCAGCCCTCTTCCGTAATGGTCTTTTTACTCGAATATTCTTTAATGGTATAATTGGCTCCAAAATCGCGATCTTCAAAACTACTGGATTCAACCAAACAGATAAGGCCATTTCTGGAACCTCCCTGATAGCGCTCAAATAAACAGATCGAACCGTTGGGAATAATCTTGTTCATGGACTCCCCGATTACTTTACAGGCAAAGTAACGTTGTGAATCCTGATAGCGTTCTTCCACTTGAACATATTGCAAAGTCTCACTTTGTTGCAATTCGGAAAAATTGCCTGCTGCGATCTCAAGATCATAATACGGTATAGAACTCGCTGTAGGTTCAGAACTAATAAGCTGTGAAGAAGTGACACTCAAATCGTTTTCACTATTTCCAGTCACAACCTCCATATGTTGACTTAGATAGGCTTTAAGATTCGAATTACACACATAAACGTAGACGCCTCTAATCCCTCTAAACATCAACGTCTTGTAGATATTTTTAACATAGAATAATAAATCCAGGTCATCGGTGCTATTCTTCCCGTTCGTATCTTTATATTCATCCCGATACACCACGATAGTTTTAGAAATAGGATCATAGTCGATCTCTTTACCAAAAACAATAGCGATATAATTTAGGTCATTGCCAAATACGGTGTGTATACTTCCTACTTCATTTATCGCATTTTTTGAATTGATCCAATCTTTAGCTGTCGAATTCCAACGAAGATCTATCCCCTCAATAGTCATATCGTAGAGATGCCTGTTTTTTTTGTCCTTTGTCTTATATTCCCAGCTAAAGCCTGCAACCAATCTAGACAGTCCCGTCTCTGCTTCCTTCTGGAAAACTTGACCACGCATCGCTACAAAACTGTCAAACAGCTTAAGCTCAAAATCATTCGATTCAAATCTTTCGTTAGGCAACAATTCCAAGTCAAACAACCGATGGACGAAATCAGTAAACAAGTCTCCTCCCTCGGAGCGAATTTGCGTCTGCAAGCGTACACTATCATATGCCTTAGAGTTCTTTAAAACTTCAAACCTTGAAGGTGGTAAATCAGTCGTACGGATAGATTGGTTGTTGTCATAAAAGAAAATCTGATTTTCCGACTGCTTCAAAACCCAATCCAACTCTGTTCCTTCGTTGATATCAAATCCAAGACGCATATTACTCTTATCAAAATCTCCATAACCAGATATATTTTTGCGTCTGCGCAGGCGATGGGCCTCATCCACTAAAACCACCTTGTATGTTCGTTTTGAAATATCTGTTGGCGATATAACCATACTCGAACTGAGCTGATCAATATCTTTGAACACTTTCTGCAGGGTACTGCGCAAGGAGGTCATCGATACGACAATAGCGACTTGATCTTTAAGATCTTTTTCATTTTCTACTGTAATACCATGTTTGTCTCGATATGCATTAAGCAACTCGAATGCCTCCATCGAGAATTCATCCTTCATCTCAAACTGTTCAAAATAGCGTATGGGCGTAACAAGCAATTTAAGTACATAAATCGCAATGATAGTCTTACCAGTACCTGCATTCCCCTGTATAAAGATACCTTTTTTGTCGTCCACGAGCATTTTCAAACAGGCCAGAACTGCCTGCTGCTGGTCTAGGTTCAAACTCTTGTAGGGTGAGTACTTAAAAACGTTGCTGTTAATGATCTCTTCAAAAGACGTGCGCGCTATTTTAAGTTCTTCGAGTTGTTTCCATATCTGCGGAAACAATACCTCATATTCTTTCTTCTGGTGATAGTAGTGCCCGTTATTGCCAAGGTTGGCATTGATTAGTTTCAGACCCTTTTCTGCTGAAAAAAGGTTGATCAGGAATGCTTCTAAATGCAGGGTAACGGATTTGTTGAACAAATGGGAATAGATCGCATGTCGGATTAATAGGTCTTTCTTGCTGTCGTGTCTATTGTGGCTTGAAAAGCGGTTCTTGATATCGATAGATTCACCGATATAGATTGACCTTTTATCGTTGAGCAGATAAACAAGTGCACTGTTATAAAAATCTAGTTTGCTATCTGTATCCTTAACCTCTCCTGTGCTACCGACGGGAACAATATGAACTTCTTTAATATCCAATTCTGACATGCGTTATTAATTACAGTTCATTATACTTTTTAGCAGTTCCCTTGGCCTTTTCTACAGGATATTTTTCGTTATTGAGTTTCATCTTGTCCTCCACGATCTCCTTAACATCAAGTCCGTGCTTATCGGCAAGCAATAGTGCGTACATAAGCACATCGGCAAGCTCATTTTTCAACTTGTCAGGGTTGGCATCTTCATTTCCTTTCCACAGAAAAAGTTCCAGAAGCTCGGAAGCTTCGATGCTCAATGCCACCGCAAGATCCTTGGAATTGTGAAACTGCTCCCAATCTCTCGCATCTCTGAATGCTCTGATCTGTGCTATTAACCGCTGAATATCCGACATGATAAAATCCTTTAACTAAAAACTGGCCTTTGTCCAAATATCCGAAATATTGTTTAGGAATAAAAGGAAAAAGCCACATCTCACGATATGGCTCTACAACATATATATTTATTTGAGATGGCTCTTATTTATAAGAATTGATCGATTTGGATACTTTCCAGTCATTGCCCACACGCTCCAAAGTAACTAAATCTGTTTTGGCGAAGTTTTCAAATTTCAAAGTCACTTTAGCGACCATATAGTCTGCCGATTCCTCGATGATATCAGTGCTTACTGTACAGTTTAGCTTTTCACCTTTTTGTTTTTTCAAGGATTTAATCACTTCGCTACGGCTGTTAGACTGTGCATTGATAGCTTGGATCTTTTGGTTGAAATCAGCTGCAAATAACTGCTCAACTCCTGCTGATTCGCCCTCTGTGGTTACCGCAACATAGTGTTCTAAAGCGAAGTCTGCTGTAGAAAGGTTAATGTTAGCTTTTGTTGCTTTTGCTCCAGGTCCTTCAGCTGCCATAGCGAAAGTAGATACTGCGATTAGGGCTGCTGCTGCGAATGTTTTTACTAGCGTTTTCATAATGTCTTTTTTTATAGTGTTAGTTCTGTTGTTCTTATTTGTTGACTCAAAACTACGACATAATACGCCCTTAGCCAATCGGCTTTAGACCAACGATCGGGAAAACTCGGTGAATGGCGGGAATAGGTAGGTAAGTCTGCTTCGTATCAGATTCGTACCACGTTCGGATCATCAATAGATATTGTACAGACACTCAACAGACCTTGTCCAGTCTCTGTACAGGGAAAAACTGGTCAGAGACAAGTCAACAATAGAACACTACACGCCCTGATCCGAAGGCTGTACGAAGCAGGTACGAATATAACCCCTATAAAAGTTATTTAAACTCATCCCTAATTAGCAGTTTTTAGCAAATAATGCCTAGTGCAGCGACGAAATCCTTGAGTTCGTGTTGGAGCGATCACTGAGATACCATGTTTTTGGTCATAACCATGCAGGCTATGGTAAGAGGAAAACTAAGGCTATCCAGTTCATCAACGCTTCCTCGTATGAGCTGTTGAAGGAAAAGGTGTGATTAAACTACACGACCAACTCAAGTGTATTCAAGATCTATAAACGAGGTGATACTACTATCTTTCTACTAATTCTTCTACTTTCTTTCTACTTAATTATTGTAATTGCGATCCACTAGCTGGCTATCCCCGAGGCAACTCGCTATTTTAAATAGATCATGAAAAAGCCACATCTCCCGACATGGCTTTACAACATATATATTTATTTGAAATCGCCCTTATTTATACGAATTGATTGATTTGGATACTTTCCAGTCATTACCCACACGCTCCAAAGTAACTAAATCTGTTTTGGTGAAGTTTTCAAATTTCAACGTTACTTTAGCCACCATATAGTCTGCTGATTCTTCTAAAATGTCGGTGCTTACTGTACAGTTTAGCTTTTCGCCTTTTTGTTTTTTTAAGGATTTAACCACTTCGCTACGGTTGTTATTTTGAGCATTGGAGGCTTGGATCTTTTGATTAAAATCTTCGGTAAATAACTGCTCTACTCCTGCTGACTCGCCCTCTGTTGTTACCGCAACATAGTGCTCTAAAGCGAAATCTGCTGTGGAAAGGTTAACATTTTCTTTTGTTGCTTTTGCTCCAGGTCCCTCAGCTGCCATAGCGAAAGTAGATACTGCGATTAGGGCTGCTGCTGCGAATGTTTTTACTAGCGTTTTCATAATGTTTTTTTTATAGTGTTAGTTTTTTAGTTCTTATTTGTTGACTAAAAACTACGACACAATACGCCCCTAGCCTATCGGCTTTAGACTAACGATCGGGAAAACTCGGTGAATGGCGGGAATGGGGAGGTGAAAGTTCTCATTCAAAATATCGCTTCAATTGAGCTATATTTAAATAGGGAATTACAAAAGTCAATGGAGCATAAAACGAAAGGTATATATTTAATAAGTCCTTACCTGCTCACCAATTGGACAATTAAATAATAAAAAAATATCATGCGCAAAATAATAATCTTATTTACTTTCTTAGCCGTATCAGCCTTCCAACTTATTGGTAGCTGCTTTGCTCAAACCCGATATGTTGTGTTTGATCAAGACAAACTAACCGATTCATTGGACGGGCATTTATTCTGCAAAAGAACATATGCAGAAATCAGATCCGACAGCACCAATTTCCCAGACTTAACTATTTATAACTTTCTGTTCAAAAAAAGCATAACTGATGATGATTCAAATCAAAAAGTATTTCAGAATTTTATAAGCTTTGAACGTGAAGGGAAAAGTTTACCCGTTGATATCTTAGTTACAATAACGCCGTTGACAAGGTCTAAATTTGAGCTAAAAAATATCTCGAAAGCCATTGTTAACAAGGATATAAACGTAATTTCTTTGGATAGCCTATTGCGAACCTCAGCAAAAGATATATTTTATGCGACTTATGCTCCTTTAGGTATTTTTTCAGAGACGCCATCACTCAATTTGAAGAGAACGGATTATAAAATCGTGATAAAGCGAAAAAATGAATATTTTTTAGTTGACAACGAGACCTTAACTGAATCCTATTTTATTGGTAATGGCTATATGGAGCCTTATAGAACCAATGCAGCGGGAATATATCCGCAGAGTAAGAATTTTTCAAAACAAAATTATCTCTCCGCTGAAAAGTTAAATACGCTAAAAGGGGGAATAATAAAAGATACTACGATAAATTTAAATAATCAAGGTCGAACTATAGCTATAGATAAATTTTGGACAAATGAGCCTCACATTCCTTTTACAAAAAGTGCAGATTTAAATAAAGGTAATGATTGGTATGCAGTAGAAGGAGTTGGTGATTTTGAGTTCTATTGGGACAATGGTATATTAAATGGTAATTTTTTGGACTATTTCAAAAAAGCCAAGTTAAATTATATGCCCGATAAACAGCTCAATAGAAAACTGAACCTTTGGTATAAAACAAAGAAAATTAATGGAATACCACTCAAAGATTTTTTTAAAAACAAAGGTTTGGACAACACAAACTTGAAATCAATGTTATAGTTATCAATACCCAATGTTTCATTGGCGTTATACATTGTAAATTCAATTATCTTAAAAACATTTGGTGAAGAAACGATAGGAAATATAAAAATTACTATACAAATAAAAGCTAAGATAAAGGGGCTGATGAAGAATCAGGCCCTTTTGACGTAAAAAAAGCCACATCTCACGACGTGGCCTTAATAAACATATGATTCACTAGAGGTCTGTAGTCTGCCTGAGCTGACAAACCACTAGTTATTAGATACTATTTATACGAATTGATCGATTTGGATACCTTCCAGTCATTGCCCACACGCTCCAAGGTAACTAAATCTGTTTTGGTGAAGTTTTCAAATTTCAACGTTACTTTAGCCACCATATAGTCTGCCGATTCCTCGATGATAGCTGTGCTTACTGTACAGTTTAGCTTTTCGCCTTTTTGCTTTTTCAAGGATTTAACCACTTCGCTACGGCTGTTAGACTGCGCATTGGAAGCTTGGATCTTTTGATTAAAATCTTCGGCGAATAACTGTTCCACCCCTGCTGATTCGCCCTTTGTGGTTACCGCAACATAGTGCTCTAAAGCGAAATCTGCTGTAGAAAGGTTAACGTTTGTTTTTGTTGCTTTTGCTCCTGGCCCTTCAGCTGCCATAGCGAATGTAGATACTGCGATTAGGGCTGCTGCTGCGAATGTTTTTACTAGCGTTTTCATAATGTCTTTATTTTATAGTGTTAGTTCTGTTGTTCTTATTTGTTGACTCAAAACTACAACACAATAGGCCCTTAGCCTAAAGGCTTTAGACTAACGATCGGGAAAACTCGGCGAATAGCGGAAATAGGGAGGTGAATTTATTCTTCAAGAAATCATTCTCGTTCCAATAGGCTCTTTCCCTCTTCGCTGATCCGATCGGGAGTCCAAATAGGATCCCAAACGAGCTCGATAATTATTGCCCGCTGTGGAAATTGCTGTTGCAATGTTTTTTCAACGCCATGAACGATAGAGTCGCCCATCGGGCAATAGGATGAAGATAACGTCATGGTAACAACAATACGACTGGGATCGGTTAAATTAATATCATAAATTAAGCCCATATCTACGATGTTGATCCCCAATTCGGGATCCATCACAAGCATCAATACCTGAACAGCTTTTAACTGATCGGAAGCCTCCGGTTTTGTTAGATCAATTTTCATGGTATCTTTCATTAAATATATAGGCGAGGTGCGTAGTTTATTTACTTTTTCTTTGATGAAAAATTACTTTTCCGACATTGACAACATAAACAGCAGCAAGTGCTGCCCAAAGCCAGGCTGCACAGTATAATGCCCACCTGAATCGACCGGCTACAGCAACCGCCATGACGACAAGCGCCACTAGGTAAAGATAATATTGTATAGAAAGTAATCGCTGACTATAAAGTTCCTTGGGCAAAGGTATTTTTTTGATGCCATTGAGATCTTTATAGCGCCAATTCCAGATCATAAAAGGCAGGGTCTTATAGGTCATCCCTAAAATAATACCCGTTAACCATCCAAAAAACACCCATACGGCATATAAATTCACCCAATTACCAGACTCCTGCCGGACAACCATAGGTAAGGTGAGAAACGCGAACAATAAACTCAAAAAGGAAATGAAACTATGTTTCATCGGAATATCCAGTACCTTACGCGCCCGGTGCACAAAACAATCCACGACAAAAACGGCCCAGCAAACTACTCCCAATAGCACTATTGCTCCAAAGGTAAGAGATCTTAATCCCACAGGATGGCTGTATCCGTCCAATAAAAAAAGTACCAATCCAAGGTTTATCAAAATGACCGAAACATAAAGCCACTTTGTTTTGGTGGATTGTCCCAAGAGAAACATCGGCAGCATCTTCGCTCCCGCTCCCAGGATCAACTGCAAAAACCAACCAACAATACCGACGTGGGCGTGTAGCTTTAGGATATCGAGGTGACTTTTTGTTAGAAAACCATGGGCTAAATTAATGGCAAGCAAAAGGCCTAAGGTGGTTGTAAAACAAAGCCAGAAGGCCGAGAACGTAAAATAAAGGCGTAGTTCAAATAGATGCTCCACATCTTTAGTCGTCATCCACAGCAAGTAGAAGTACAGGTAGGAGCTGAGCGTAATCAATAGCCCTCCAACGCACATGAGTAAACCGATCTTGAAATACCAGAAACTATAAATCAACACACAGGTTCCCGATGTCAATAGGATATAACTGAAAAATGCCAATTTGGAAGAGCGAAGTGAACGTTCAAAAATAACCGGCACCAGCTGATACGCCGCTCCATAAATCACCATCGTGCCCCAACCTAGTGCTAGGCTATGGACGATTGCCAGCACTTTTGGTTGAAAATGGTGCCCAAAGAGCTGCCCCCCGCTAAAAACCAAGAGGAAGCTGAACAGTAGAAAAAAAATGCCCGCAGTGATAAAAAACGGCAATACAGCATACGCTTCTGGGCTCTTATGAATAGCAATATGTGCCATTTTATTTAACGGGGTAAATTAACAGATGGACATCTCCAGGATGTTGTTCATGGATGAAAATCCGATAAGAAAAATGATCCAGTTCTTCTAGTAAATGGAGCGGAACCTTCCGATGTTTTACATAGACAACCTCATCGGCTTTCAGTTGAGCAAAGGCCTCAAGAATTGATTCCATGGGCTGCGGCATAGGCAATGTCCTGACATCCAATGTAACAAGTTGAAGCGCGGAAAGTCGCGCTAATTTCTGCTCAAAAAGTCGTTTCGGCACAAATGAAATATGATCGCCCTCAGCAGGCTGAACGGACAGCACTGTATCTTTTTTATAAAAGTAACTTCTGAATTCGCCCTCCGCCCATTCGTGGCTATAGCTTGGCACTCCACGCTCCTCCATACGCCTAATCAATGGAATGGGGACAAATGAATTGCTGATGCAAAGAATCCCTCCTGCGACGAGTGAGCGATACAACTGAAAAATATCTTTTAATGGATCTTGCCCCATTTCCAATAGGGGTCTCACATCGAATACAACCGTCACTGCTGCATCATCCATCCAACTTGGCCGCTCTGCTGCATCGAATGGATCATTGACTTTCTCAGCTCCATCTGACATCCAAATAAAGCCGAGCGGTACCAGCGCAGCACGAAAATCTGCAACCGAACATCCGCCAATTTTTGCTGCTTCGCCTATGGAGACCCGAGGGGCCAGTATCCGACGCAACACCGGGATCCGGATCTTACGCAAGGGTTTGGCAATAGCTGCAATGGCTTCAATGCTTAAGTCATTATAGCTGATCAGTTCTGAAATCTTGGTATGCTGGTTTATCCGCATGGCTTTTCTAGTTTTTAATTCATTTGAACACCGTAGCTCGCGAGCAACTTTGGAAATAAAATATTATTCTCCAGGTGGATATGCTGCAAAAGATCGGATTCGAAAGATTCGATCTGTGAAAATAATGACGTGTAGGAATTGCAGGCATTGGCTGGCAATGTGTAATTTTGGGTAATTTTGCGCAACTGCTGAAGTTCCTTTCCTGAATCTTCGTGTTCGGAAATCAAAAATTGAATGAGCTGCTCTACCTGTTTGCTGGTCAATTCTTGTTCATTCTTGGTTGCCGGAAAGAGCTGCTTCTCCTCTTTATCCAAATGATGGTAAAGGTCATCAAGAAAGGCATCGAGTTCTTTGGACAAGTTGACCAGCTCGGGATGCTGCTGTGCATGCACATCGGCCACTTTATGTGCAAGTTCCTGAATAATCGGTCCTTTTTCCCGGACATACCGATGATGAACATTCTTAATATAATCACTTAAAAAATCGATATCCCAATCTTTAAAATTTAGCGGTGGGCCGGCTATAGGAAGCTCTTCGGATTGGTTTAACCGTCTGCGCAATTCAATTTCATCGAGACCAACACTATGAGCGGCCTCCTTAAGCGTCTGCTTACCACCGCAACAAAAATCTACCCCAAGCTGTTTTAAAACTTCGGCCTTGCGGATATCCTTGGCAGCAATATGGCCAACGGTTTCCAGTGTTTCGCTTTCGAGCGGTTTGCCAAGGCGAACCTGCCAGTATTCGGGCCCCGATTCAAGATAATTCCAAATGAGATCCTTTCCACGTTCACCCAGCAACTGATAATAGAGCGGTTTAGGATCATGATCGTTTTTGATAATAAATGACTCGCCCGAATCCAGGGCATCGAAGTGATCAAATATGGTCGGGTGTTTAAGTCGAGGTTCTATATTGAAAACCTCCAATAACGGTGATTTAATCATGATAATAGTATTAAATGGTCAATAAATTATTATAAATCCTTTTTCTTAAAATAGCGAATAGATAGCCCTAGAGGAATGAGGCACCAGAGCAACATGACCAACAGGGTGATCGCAATGCCGAATGTATTACCGAAGAAATCCCGAAATATCGCCCCTGTATAGCCCATCATCGCGGATAGATCGACCTGTAATAAAATAAGGATGCGACAGATATCGATGGGATTGAGCATGGACAGTGCAACCATTCCATGTTCGATGGGATAATCCGCAAACTGAAATAGGATGAAAAGCACCAGTGCGTCAAAAAGCAGCGTGAAATAAAGCCAAAGCAAAATTGCCAATCCTATCCCCTTCGACTTATCTCTGATCAATACAGATGTCCACATCGCGATCGAAACGAAAATCAAAGAAAGTAACAGTCCGCAACCGACCAAAGTAATTCCCGAAGAGCTAAATGCATAGATAAAAGTTGGTATGCCAACGCCAATAAAAAAAGCTAAACTAAGTGCACCTGCCAGACCCACATACAGGCTGCCCCAAATGCTTTGCCGTTGCAAAGGCTGACTGACAAGGCAATTGATAAACTCGGAACTCTGGTAGATATAGATGCCTGAAAAAATGATACTCATCAGCGGAACTACAAACAACACAATATTCAGTAGACTGAGTAATCCCTTTTCATAGTTGTCCTCCATGCTATAGACCGTCATGGAAAGTACAAAGAGTAATATGGTGTAGCATAAAATGGTCTTGTTGCGCAAGAGATCCACAAAAACGTAGCGTATAATTTTATTCATCTTTTCTCTAATTAGACAGGTCGCGGTTCTGCATCAAATAAGCGATTGCTTTAGATAGCTTTTCAGTACCTGTATCTTCTTTTAATTGCTGCAAACTCTTATGAAACTTCAGCTCTCCTTCCTGCAGAAAGACAATCTGCGATACAAATTCATCGAGATCACTAAGCACATGGGAACTGATGATGATCAGTTTACCGCGTCCGATTTCTTTTTTGATTTTATCCTTGAGAATTTCGGTAGACAGAGGATCCAGTCCTGCTGTAGGTTCATCCAGGATGAGTACTTTGGGGTCAAACATAAATGCGATACAGGCACTTACTTTTTGTCTTGTGCCACCGGAAAGCGTTTCCATCCGTTTTTCCAACAGCTTGTCCACGCCAAAAGCCTGATAAAGATCCGAATCCGCCTGGGGCTGTTTACGGATATCTTTGATCATATCCAGGACCTGTTTGATGGACATATTCTCAGGATATTGACCGATCTGCGGCATATAGCCGATATGGTTCCGATAAGCCCATTGCTTTCCAATGTCCTGTCCTTCAAAAGTGATCCGTCCGGCACTCGGCATGACCATACCTAGGACAGACTTGATCAAAGTAGTCTTACCACTGCCATTGGGGCCAATTAAGGCAACGCATTCGCCGCCATTCAAGGTCAGATCAATGCCCTTTAATGCATTGAATTTTCCAAAGCTTTTCGTTAACTGCTGGATACTAATCATACTTTTATTGATTTCATGCGAGGCTTATCGTCTTTAAGCCCCTCGGGTGTCAGACTTGGTAATAGCTTTTCAGTCCGGTCGAACAACATGGCCATAAAACTTCGAAAAAGTAACATCGCCGAAGGATAGCGCTCAACCATCATCGAGAATAGGCTAACGGGACGAAAAGGGATATCCCCAAATCCGTCTTTGTCCAGATCGTATCCCTCGTATTTGTCCCAATAGTTATGCACAAAGCTGTTGAGTGTAAGGGTACCATTGGTGGCAACATCAAAGGTATTCTGAAGAAAATTATTGTCTTTAAGCACATTGTCCATACAGCTCGACTGAATCTTGAGCCCCCATCCGTTGCTCTTAAAATTGTTATGTTCAATATGGATACGATTCGATCCTTCCATAAAAATACCCGTGGTATTGCGGCTAAACTGATTGTTGATGATCTGACTATCGGAAATATCTTTGAGCAACAATCCATAGGCGGCATCGCCCCAATTCTCTTCGAAATTATTGTTTTCCATATGGACATGCTTGGTATACATAACAGCTACACCTGCACCATTGCTGCGAAAGGTGTTTGAGATGTAACTGTTCTCATGGGAAAACATAAAATGGAGACCATAGCGCAGATTTTTTTCAGAAAGATTGCCCTGTACTCGAGTATGGGTCACAAACTCAAGATAAATACCGTCCCTATGTCCAGACACTTCATTATTTTCAACACTTAAACTATCTGATTTCCAAGCATGAATACCATTACCAATCAGCTGCTCCGCTGTACCAAAAGCTTTGAGGATATTGCCCCGTATTTCAACGTTTGTAGCATTCTGCGCATAAATCCCGAAAAAATTGTCCACGAGCTCATTGTCAAAAATTTTGATATGCGCTGTATTGTAAATTTTAATACCGGCAATATCATTCATGGAAGAATGTCCCGAATGCTGTATTAAAAAGCCTTGAACAGTAACCTGCGGTGATTTGATCGAGAGCGGTTCATATTTTTTCTCGCCGTCCAGCACAGGTTTTCCCAGGCCTTTCAGGAAAATTGCCTTATCAATAACAATATTCCCCTCCTTATACACACCCGCCGCTACTAAAACGGTATCACCTGATTTCGCTTGTGCTAAGCCAGCCTTTATTGTTCTGACCGACTGCCCCTTTCCTACCTGGATGGTTGTCGCCGATACAGGCACGTTTACGAGCCAAAGACAAGCCATTGCACAGTACAACGCTAAAGCTAGATTCTTCATTGTTATTCATTTATTTCCACAGATCATTCCAGGTCATCACCGTGCCACCGATCTCTGCTTTGACCTTATCCAGTTCCACCCGTTTTTCAAATACAGCAACATTGCCTCGCATTGGGCTTTTCAAGGCTTCACTTTTGAGATAATATGCACCTTCAGCCGGTACGAGCTTATGGCTAACATAATCCGGCAGGTAATAAACGGCAATCTCTTCTTTTTTGACCGAGTTCCCTTTGACAAAGGCGATCATACATTGTACGTCATCAAAATTAAAGACCCGTCCCTTTTTTGTCTGCAGCTGCGTACCAAAACGCGCGTCCGTTATTGTCATCTTACAGTGGGAACATTGCTCGCTACCGTATTTAATAGGCTTGGGTTTATTGTTGCCCTGACAGGCCTGCAAACTACATAGAACCAGCAATATACTACTACAGATCAACGCAAATAATTTATAGTTTCTCATATGATTTTAGTTTTAGGGTTTTATTATTTTGCCACTCCCGCACTGTACAAAAGGCCAAGATAATTCCACAGAGTATAAAGATCCATCCCCCGATATCAGGTATAGAATAGGCGCCAAAATTTAAAAGCTGTTTGTATCCGATCAGTGGTGGCTGATAAGACATTCCGGGAACTTTTATCGGTGCAGATGGATCGAGCTGATGCCCATAGTTGTATTCCCAGATATAAAAGTCAACCAGGGCTGCGACTCCAAAAAGCAGAAAACAAAAGAATAAGCCATAGAGCAGTTTTCTATTCTGCACGAAACCGGTAAGCAAAAAAGCAAGCGCAAAAAATAAGATGATATAGGGCAAGACCTTAAATTCTATGAAATCTTCCGCATGTAGCGTTTTCATCCCGATATAGTGGTTCAGTCCATTGATAATATCAACTTGTCCGGCCAACTTGTTGCTATAGATCTGTAGTTCTAGCCCTTCTGGGTATTGTGCTGCGTCGAGCTCAATACGCCAGATGGGTAGGAAGATGACCGCTACCAGGGCCAGGCCACTCAGGATCAAAAGAATCCGATGTACTGCTGACAGGTGACTTGTAGTTTTCATCATTGTAGGTTATATTAATTGGTCTTCTCTTGCGGTTGATTGGTTCCCAGACTATAAATCAACGGAACATTGTTTCCTTTTTTTGAGATACGGATATACCCCTGCATCTCTTGGTGTAACGCGCTACAAAAATCCGTACAGTAGAACGGGAATACACCTACTCTATCTGGAACCCATTTCAATGTCTGTGTCTCTCCCGGCATAATGAGCAATTCTCCATTCTTTGCGCCTTTGACAGCAAAGCCATGCGGCATATCCCAGTCCTGCTCAATATTGGTCACATGGAAATAGACTTCATCGCCTAGTTGTACACCCTCGATATTGTCCGGAGTGAAGTGTGAACGGATGGATGTCAGGTATACATGTACCTGGTTACCTTTACGTTCAACGCGTGCATCTTTGTCTCCTTTGGCAACAAATGGGCTGGTATTTTCTTCAATTTTAAAAATCTTCACACTTTTGTCTTTCACTTTCTCCGCTTTGATAGCTTGCGCATAATGTGGTTCACCAATGGTCGGAAAGTCTAACAACAATTGCATTTTGTCTCCCGAGATATCAAACAATTGGGCACTCTGAGCCAACTCCGGTCCTGTAGGGAGAAAGCGGTCTTTCGTAATCTTATTATAGGCGATGACATATTTGCCTTCTGGATTTTTGGTATCTCCACCAGGTATCATTAAATGGCCTGTTGAGTAAAATGTTGGTGTACGGTCGAGCACCTTTAAATCCTTAATATTCCATTTCACCAATTCGGAAGACACAAAGAATGACGTGATTGCATTTCCTCTGCCATCAAATTCTGTATGCAGTGGGCCCAAGCCAGGTTTTTGGACTTCGCCGTACAGCGCAGATTCGTATTTGATAATTGGGATACCACCGAATTTTCCTTCGAATTGTTTTTCCTGGATTGCTTTCTGCATCTTAGCGAACGAGAATACAGGTATGACCGCAGCCAGTTTACCCGACCCTACAATATATTCGCCTGTAGGATCAACGTCGACACCGTGCGGAGATTTTGGGCAAGGGATATAGTAGCATAGCCCCTCCAGCTCCTCTGCCTTCAATACGATCGTTTCTGTATTAAAAGATGTTTTTGCGGTATGTGATTTCTCGTCGTAAGTGTTATGGGCATACTTCAACCCGGTAACCTTTTTCCCTTTTCCGGCTTTCAAATACTCTTCGGCTTTTTTCCAGTTGACGGCCAATATAAAGTCTTTGTCATTTTTGGATGCATTGACCTCCAGCAATGTATTTGCCTGTTCGGTATTGTAGGTGGAGAAGAAGAACCAACCATGAGAAGTCCCTTTACCGGCTCGGCTCAGGTCATAGTTTACACCGGGTGTCTCAATCTGAAAAGCCAATTCCATGTTGCCATTATCCTTATTGACGCTGACAAAGCTCAATGTTCCGCGAAAATTCTTTTTAAAGGTATTGATAGGTACATCGCCCGACTCACCGTCCAGCGGAACCGAAAATCGCGTTCCTGCAACAACATATTCGGTATTTTCAGTAATGTACGGCGAAGAGTGGTTTCCACCGCTGTTGGGGAGTTCGAGTACTTCAGCCGTACGAAAAGTTGTCAGATCCACCCGGGCAATACGGGGGGTATTGTTGGCATTGACAAATACCCAGCGGCCGTCGTAGTTTCCATCGGTTTTCGAAAGCTGCACGTGGTGTAAATCATCCCAAGGTACATTGCCATGGGACGTTTCGAGCATCGGTTTAGTTTCTTCACTAAAACCCCAGCCCTTTTCGGGATCTAGTGAAAAAACGGGTATTACACGCAATAATCTGCCGGATGGAAGTCCATAAACGGAGAGCTGCCCACTAAATCCCCCGGATACGAAATTGTAGAATTCATCGTATTTCCCTGGGGCAACATATACCTTCTCAGCGGCATCACCACTCACGGCGGCTCCCGCTCCTTTGGGTTTACAGGCATGGAAAGTCGATAACACCGCGCTCGCCATTAGGCTCGTCAATATGTATTTTGTTAAAGTCATTCTATTCTTATTTTAAGGTTAATACCTATGCAGCTTTGTTGATTCTTATTCAGCTTTTATTATTTTACACCATCATTTTGTCGCATAAACTCCAATACCTTTCGGGCTTCCTCGTCCGTTAGATTTTGGTTAGGCATCCGGACCATGCATAGTTCAAGTTGCGCCTGTAATTCCGGATCCTTATCGATCATCGGATCAGGATTAGTGATAAAATTCATGATCCACTGTGGTTTTCTCCGTTGTGTCACACCTTTCCATCCTGGCCCGACTAGTTTCTCGTCGGTTAGCTTGTGGCAGGAAGCACATTTCAGGTCAACAATCAATTTTCCGGCTGCGGCCATTCGTGCATCCAAATGGTCAGCGATTTCCACTTTGTCAAATTTTCCCTCACCGCGGTGAGGATCATATCCACTGGCGTCATTTGCCGAAGCCCCAGATTCATTAACACTGTTGGCAACGGTCTTTTTCTCGCCATTGTTTGAGGAACAGGAATAGATAAATAATCCCATCAAACAACATACAATTAGCTTTCTCATCTTATTTTGGTTTTGTGTTCAAACTTGATTGTGTTTTACTTAATCCAAAGGTATTATCGAAGCGTGTAGCCATTTTATGAGGCAAATCATAAAATGATTCCGGTGAGAACAAACCATCAATCAAAAACAATAAAACACTATATATAAGCACATTAACACCATATTGATTTTCATCACTCATTCCCGTGATCAACATCAAGATCTTTTTTGTGACACTACTATATCTTTACGCTGTGTAGTAAAAACTAACTTATATCGAACGATGATTCCAACCGCAATACTTCTCGAAAAGGGAGCGAGCAGCCTACATGCCGATATTGGTGAAATACTTTTTCATGAGGATAGCATGGCCACATTTTATTATCAGTTGTTAAGCGGGCGAGTTCGTCTTTCTAATTTCTTATCAGACGGTAGGGAGGTCCTCCACAATGTTATCTGTGCCAATGAGGGCTTTGGAGAAGTAGCGATATTGGACAATGGCGTTTATACAGTGACGGCAATTACCGACAGTTCATGTACATTACTGAAGATCAGTTCGAAAAAATTCATCGAAATCATATATGAATATGGCAACCTACATCGTTTGGTATCACAAAAGATGGCGCGCGAACTACACTTTAAACTCTTTATGATCAAATTAATTTACAATCGTTCACCGGAGGAGATCCTCTCCAATCTGATCCAAAAGTTAAATGAAAGCAAGAGACTCGTTTGTCAGGAATGCAACCGACTTATGCTTACGCGCCAACAATTGGCTAATATGACCGGGTTAAGAGTAGAAACAATCATCCGGACAATGAAGCAAATGGACAAGGAAGATAAATTGAACATTATCCGCGGAAAAGTTTTTGTTCCGCCCGATGGTATTGATTGAAGCTTGAAACAACGATGTTTCAGCTATCGGAAAGAAATCAACGTATGAATAAAATCAGTAGCTATTTAAGTATCAGGAAATGGATCGTCATCACCCTATTCAATTTACTTATTGTAGGTATTTTCGGGTTGATTATGCGCTTAAAATTTTTATTTCCCATTCCTTGGATCGACCAGAAAAACCTCATGCATGCGCATTCGCATTTTGCTTTTTCCGCCTGGGTATCCCAAGCTCTTATGATTTTTCTCATAATGACCGTTCTGGGAATAAAAACCAATCAGATTTTGTGCAGGAAATATCAGCATATCCTATGGGCTAATTGGACGGTTTCGATAGGCATGCTTATTTCCTTTTCAGCTGCTGGCTATAACCTATGTTCGATTATATTATCCTTTTTATCGATACTTGTCTCTTATTGGTTCTGCTTTCAATTAGTGCGGGATCTTAAATCATCGACGCTTCCTCCGGCCATTTCGATCTTAATTAAGTCGGCACTATTTTTCAATATATTTAGTTCACTAGGGACCTATTTTCTGGCATATCTCAAAGTGAGCCACCAACTGGATCCATTAAAACAGCTTGCATCAGTCTATTTTTATCTTCATTTTCAGTATAATGGCTGGTTTTTCTTTGGCTGTATTGCTCTGTTTGCCAGTTGGCTGTATAAACGTACTGGTAAAATACCAATAAGTCCGCGTTTTTCGCTCGTGTATGTCATGACTGTTATACCAACCTATTTCTTATCTGTTCTATGGTGGAAGGGTTTACCCCTGTGGCTATATATTATTATAGTCATTACAGTCGGATTGCAATTTGTCCTGTGGGGAACATTAGCACAACGAGTCGTCCGACTGGTCCGAAGCAATATTTCACTCCGCTTAAGCCCCGATACATCTAAAATTTGGTTATGTGTCCTGTTTGCCATTTTTCTCAAACTGATATTGCAAGGCATATCGGTCATACCTGCTCTGAGCCAACAAGCTTATGGATTTCGACCAATTGTTATTGCTTATCTTCACCTCGTCCTTTTGGTGGTAATATCACTCTTTTTAATTGGGTATGCTTTTCAGATTTGTATGTTAAAAATCGAAAAAGGCATTCACTATGGCGTTTATGGCTTACTTGTTGGAATCTTTTTGAATGAATTTGTGTTAATGTTGCAGGGGCTCGGTGGATTTATACATTATTCTATCAGGGGAACACATCATGTGCTGACGGTCGCTGCAGCTATTATTGTTGTCAGCCTCTACAGGATAACGCAAACCCAATTACGCAAATGATGCTATTAGCATAAGCCATGAGAGATGATCGATCATGAAATAGCTAGAAAATAAGCCACATCTCTCGACATGGCTCTACAACATTTATATATTTATTTGAGATGGCTCTTATTTATACGAATTGATCGATTTAGATACTTTCCAGTCATTATCTTCACGTACAAGAGTCACTAGGTCTGTTTTGGTAAAGTTTTCAAACGTCAACGTCACTTTGGCTACCATATAATCCGCCGACTCCTCAAGGATTTCGGTGCTTACCGTACAGTTTAGCTTTTCACCTTTTTGTTTTTTCAAGGATTTAACCACTTCGCTACGGCTGTTAGACTGCGCATTGGTAGCTTGGATCTTTTGATTAAAATCAGATGCAAATAACTGCTCTACTCCTGCTGATTCTCCCTCTGTAGTTACCGCAACATACTGCTCTAAAGCGAAGTCTGCTGTAGAAAGGTTAATGTTAGCTTTTGCTGCTTTTGCTCCTGGTCCTTCAGCTGCCATAGCGAATGTAGATACTGCGATTAGGGCTGCTGCTGCGAATGTTTTTACTAGCGTTTTCATAATGTCTTTTTTATAGTGTTAGTTCTGTTGTATTCGTACACCGATGTAGCTCAGGCTCTTTCGGAATTATCAGGCAAATCGGTTTCTTACACCAATGCCGACCCAACAGAGTTTACCGAAAAACTAAAGCAGTTTAACGTTCCCGAATTTGCCATTTTACTAACCGCCGGTTTTGCCGAAGATCAGAAAAACCACCAGTTTGAAGAGGTAACAAACGATCTGGAAAACCTTTTGGGAAGAAAACCTTTGGCATTGAAAGAAGCATTAAAAGAAATCTATAAGTTGTAACAGCCCATACGACTTCATTAATGGTAAAATCTTACACCACCACACTCAGCATTTGCCGAGTGTGGTGGTGTATTTTAGACTGTTTTTTTATTTTGTTAGTTTTGCATATATAATTCATCTGACGGATTGATTAAGAATATCCAATATTTCTTCCCAGGTCAAATGCACATAAAAACGATGCAAGATTTTGAGTACATAAAAATTGTTCCTGACGAACGGCTCTCCGGTTTTGTGGAGAGTTTCCTGCTATGTGCCAATCATACCGATGAAGATAAAGAAGTCATTATTTTTCCCGATGGAAGAGTGGACATTATGTTTAGTTGTACAGATCAGGAACCATTGGTAGCCGAATTATTTAATCTGGATAAAAAAGCAAGCCGGTATATTTTCAAAACGCAAACAAAGCTTTTTATGGTATGTCTTATCCTGCTCGGTGCCGAATACCGGCTCGGATACAAAGGGACAGATTTTGGAAAAGATGAGATTCGGCTTCCGGCAGATCTTTGGGATATTTCTAAAGAAGACCTTACAAGCTTAGATAGCTTTGCAGAAAAGGTTTCGGAAAAACTTTTGGAAATATTCCCGAAAAAGATGGATGAAAGAAAGCAACAGCTTTTTGAGCTTATCTATTCGTCAGGTAGTAAGGCGTTATCAAGTACCCTCCTTACAGCAAGAAAAACTCAAATGGCTAAAATCGCTTTTGGAACGAATTTCTTAATGACACAACCAAAGAACACTCCGTAAAAAATCAATTTAATTTTGACGATGGACATTACAAACCTTCCCGAAGATCTATGGGAACATAACGAAACTCATACTTCGGATTTGCAAATTTTCAATTACGAAGTGTATAAGAACGGTTCTAGAAACAAGATTGGCCTGGATAAAAATGTATTCAGTTTCTTATTGGATGGTCAAAAAAACATTCACTTTTCTAATGATATCATTTCAATCAATGAAACACAATCGCTACTTATCACATCTAATAATGTTTTGGTTACCGAACTGGTAGGTGTAAGTTCATACCGTTGTTTACTCTTCTTCTTTTCTCACAAAAACATCACCGATTTTTTATTGAAACATTCCCATTCTTTCAGTCAGAATGCCTCAGATAAAAAGATAACGGATATACCTTATTTCCTTTTAGAGAAAGACAATTTTATCATCCATTATATTCATTCGCTCCAACAAATTTTTGGTTTGCAACAATCTATCTCTCAAAAGATTTTGGAACTGAAATTTGAAGAAATAATGCTTTATCTGGCGGATAAATATGGGACGGTATTTTTAGATTACTTACATTATTTACTAATCAATGAAAGAGAATTATCATTTAAAATGGTAATTGAAAAGAACCTTTATACGAACTTGAATATTGACGAAATAGCCTTTCTGTGCAATATGAGTGCCTCTACTTTTAAGAGAAAATTTATAAGTATATACCAGGAATCTCCAGGGAAATGGTTTCGGCAAAAACGGCTTAACAAGGCCAAAGAATTGTTACATAATAATCAAGTCACACCTTCCGAAATTTTTATGGACTTTGGCTATGGCAGCTTGTCAAATTTTAGTGCAGCCTTTAAAAATGAATTTGGGTATAGCCCCAACCACATCCACTCAAATTGACCTCTTTTCATAACTTATTGAACCAAACCAATAAACGAAGCAGCGCTGGTTTTTCTAATTTGGTCTGATGAAAGAATTGTTTAACTAAAAAATAAAAAAAATGAAAAAATTAGGATTGTTAGTTCGGTTGGAAGCAAAGGCCGGCCAAGAAAAAAACGTTGAAGATTTTATTACAGGGGCATTACCGCTTGCTCTTGAAGAAGCCGGTACCGTTACGTGGTATGCATTCCGTATTGATGCTTCTACCTTCGGTATTTACGATACTTTTTCAAACGAAGAAGGTAGAGAGGCACACCTTGGCGGTAAGATCGCAAAAGCATTAATGGAAAATGCACCAGACCTATTGGCAACACCTCCGTCTATTGAAAAATTGGACATTTTAGCTGCCAAATAGCCTAAGATAATACCATTATATTTAAGGGAGGATTTTGCAAAAACTCAGCAAAATCCTCCCTTAATTGTTCAGAAAAAATCTTCTCTTCCTCATTTTTTTAGATATCTAAAAAATCAACCCAAAAAAGCTTACGTCACGCTGCTGGTGTGACAACAGGATCAACCGTTTATATTGCTGGTGCTGGACCTGTGGGACGCTGCGCCGCAGAATCAGCAAAGCTTCTTGGAGCTTCCTGCGTTATTGTAGGAGATATGAACAAGGAGCGGTTGGAACTTGTCAAACAGGCGGGAATGGAAACTGTTGATCTTACCCTTGATGCCAGTGTAGCAGAACAGATCGAACAGATTCTCGGAGTACCAGAAGTGGATGCCGGTGTGGATGCCGTAGGTTATGAGGCACATGGACATGGTGATGAAGACTACAAAATAGAAAATCCCAACGCAGTTATCAATGATCTTTTCGATGTTGTTCGCGTAAGCGGAGGTATAGGGATTCCAGGTATCTATACTCCTTCTGACCCAGGAGGGCGTGATGAGAATGCTAAGCACGGTAAACTGACTGTCGACTGGGGAAAAGGTTGGCTTAAGTCATTTCATATTCAAACGGGAATGGCTCCAATTGGACGTTACAATTATCAAATTATGCAGGCCATTCTAAGGGGCCGTATCTCCATGAAAACGATCATGAACCCGCAGGTTATCAGCCTTGACGAAGCACCACAAGCCTATAAAGACTTTTCGGATGGTTCAAGCAAAAAGTTTATTATCGATCCACATGGCATGATAAAAAACCGTTCGTAAACTCACGTAGAGCGAAAATAAAAAGTAAAGGTGGGACATCGAATAAATGTCCCACCTTTTTTAAATTTCTCAGCTTAACCAATTACATACCTATTTAACGCGCACTTTGCGTTAATCAGTGTCTATATTGGCCCGGAGAAAGCCCCTCAAGCCTTTTAAAAATTTTAATGAAATGATTCACATTATTAAACCTGATGCGTAACAGGCTTCAGTCACAGTAACGGAACTGTCAGCCATTATTTTTTTTGCATGGTCTATGCGCGTACGCAGAACACATTCCAAAGGAGTTATTCAAACAGCATTCTCTTGCCAATTTTTCAACAGTTATTTTTTCCGTAAGGTGCTTATGCACGTAATTGATCGCCGGTTGAATTCTATTGTCATACATTGGTTGATTGCTGTTCACTGACAAACGGTTCTGGGTCTGAAGAAGCCTTAATAGAAGTACTTTAAGAGAGAGGTCCGCAATTGCCTCTTTTGCAAAACCTTCCTCCATAATAAGGTTAACAAGTTTATTGAGACTTGTTACAAGCTCCATGCTATTTTCGAATGCTGATGCGAAAAATCAAGTTTCCATTCAAAAGGTGCCTGACGATTTGAATATCTCTCATTTAGATAGTCAAGATTTTTGTGAACAGTATCCCAGTCCAATGTAAGAGTGATACATTGAACGGGACGATTTTCATCTGCGTCTGGAAAACCTACATTCATGGTTAGTCCGTCAGGAAGGATCACACTTTGACCGGGCAGAAAGTCAAATGCCTCCTGCCCATCCTCGGACATCACTTTTTCTCCTCTCATCATACTTGAAACTACCAATCCACCACTATATGAAAGTATTACATTGTCACTTTTATGAAATGTTTCAAATATGTTGAGCTCACAGTTCGGAAGATTAAAAGTCCTCCGGTGCTCCAGTCTGGAATCCAATTTAGAACTGTCGCTTAAATTTACGTGATTTATCCGATAAGATTTCATACTTAAGTCTTTATATATTTACTATTGACCAAATAAAATTTACTTAATCCCAATTTTCGCAGCCGCCAGATTTGATAGCAGGATGCCATACATTTCGGATCTGCACCTGTTAAATCCCTTTCTGGAAATAATACAGTAAGCCAGGAGGGATAAATTGACCAGAACGGCAAAGGAATTTCACAGCCACTTTGGCCAATTCCGATAATTTTGAGTGGGATAAATTGACCAGAACGGCAAAGGAATTCGATAGGATGATCTGCCAATCCTCTTTCATGATTCCATACCAGACCCAGAGGGAAAGACCTGAAAGTAAAACAATAAGTATTAAGATTGAAATGTCATCCGCATTTCTGGTTCTTATTACCTTTATCAATTGGGGCATCATTGCAAATGAAGTTAAGACACCTGCAATGAGTCCAATTAAGTCTGTATTCATACGACATATTTATTTTGTTAATAGCGGACATCGCGTCCTTTAATTTTCATTTTTTAAACATAGGCAGCCAAATATTTAGCTGTTTTGCTTTGCTTATTCTTAGCTACTTCCGCGGGAGCTCCTTCAGCAATTATCTTTCCGCCATCTTTACCCGCACCGGGTCCCAGATCTATCACCCAGTCACTGGAGGCCACAACATGCATATCATGTTCAACCGTAATCACGGTATTTCCGGCATCAACCAAAAAATTCAGCTGACCTATCAACTTTTCCACATCAGACGGATGCAGTCCTGTCGTCGGTTCGTCCAAAACGTATAAAGTTTTCCCTTTTTGCGTACGCTGCAGTTCCGATGCCAATTTTATACGCTGTGCTTCTCCCCCAGATAATTCTGTGGCTGGCTGTCCAAGACGTATATAACCCAAACCGACCTGTCTGAGGACTTCAAGACTTTGCCTTAAAGACCTGTCGCTGCTGAAAAAATCCCAGGCCTGATCCACAGTCATGTCCAAAACTTCGGCAATATTTTTATCGTCATACTTTACTTCCAGTGTTTTGTCATTATATCGGGTTCCCTTACAGGTCGGACATGGTGTATAAACATTGGGAAGGAATAACAGTTCTACCATAACAAACCCTTCTCCTTTGCAGTGTGCACATCGTCCCTTGGCTACATTAAAAGAAAAACGTCCCACATCATATTTCCTTTTTTTAGCTAGCTCAGTTTCAGCAAATAATTGCCTTACCCTGTCAAACAGCCCCGTATAGGTTGCCAGATTTGAACGTGGTGTTCTGCCGATTGGCTTTTGGTCAACTCTTACCAGCCGCTTGATGTGTTCCATGCCGTTTGTGATAACACCTGAAGTATGAATATTGGTTTCCTGTGATAGTTCAGGCTGTTCATCGCTGCTTTCCTCCATATCCTGTCCCAAATAATCCGATATCAAGTCTACCAGCGCCTGACTTACCAGACTGCTTTTACCTGACCCTGAAGTACCTGTAATACTGGTGAGAACGCCCAAGGGAATTGACACATCCAGGTTTTGGATATTATTTCTGGTGATATTACTGGCTCGCAGCCAGTGCTCAGCTGTCCTGACAACCTCTTTGGTAACAGGAACCGGATCAATATAATGACGGGTTACCGACCGTTCTACAGATTGTAGTCCTTCCAGAGGACCGCTATATAATATTTCCCCGCCATTGGCTCCCGCCTGTGGCCCAACATCCACAACCCAGTCACAATGTCGGATAATATCAACCTCATGCTCTACGATAAACATTGAATTACCCGCATCTTTCAATTTTATCAAAACAGCCAACAAGGCTTCTGTATCTGCAGGATGAAGACCCGCTGACGGTTCATCCAGAACGTAAATTACGCCAAACAGATTAGAATGTACCTGTGTCGCCAGCCTTAACCGCTGTAATTCGCCGGGAGAAATACTTGGCGTGCTCCGCTCCAGCGAAAGATAGCCCAGACCGAGATCAATCATGATTTTTAGCCGTGCAACAAGATCTACCGCAATATTTTGGGCAACGATAGCTTTCTCTGGATGTTTATCTTTATCATTAGATAAAAATCTACCCTCCGCATATGGAGTAAAAATGGCCATCAGCTGAGATAATGACTGATTGGAAAGATCAGCGATGTCGAATCCCTCAAATTTTACAGCCAAAGATTCCTTTTTTAATCTCTTTCCGTGACATTCCGAACATTCCGTATTCAGCATATACTGTGATACCCGCCTCTTCATCATCGGACTGTTGGTATTTGCAAATGTTTGCAGAACATAGCGTTTGGCACCGGTAAAAGTTCCCATATAGCTTGGCGGCAATTTCATTTTCACTGCGCGCTGTACCTCCGCTGCAGACAGCCCCGAATATACGGGTACTGTAGGTGTTTCATCGGTAAACAGGATCCAGTCCCGGTCTTTTTTCGGCAGATCCTTCCACGGCTTATCGACATCAAATCCTAAAGTCATCAAAATTTCCCGGAGATTTTGCCCTTGCCAAGCCGATGGCCAGGCAGCTACTGCCCGTTCACGTATTGTCAGGGAATCATCCGGTACCATCGATTTTTCTGTGACATCGTAGATGCGTCCGATACCATGGCATACAGGACATGCTCCTTCGGGCGTATTGGGAGAAAATCCTTCTGCATAGATGATAGACTGTTTGGGCGGATAATCCCCTGCCCGGGAATATAACATCCTCAATAAATTGGAAATAGTCGTTACACTTCCCACTGTAGAGCGGACGGTAGTACCTCCCCTGCTCTGTTGCAGGGCAACAGCCGGAGGCAGTCCATGAATGGCACTGACCTCAGGAACATTCATTTGATTAAATAAACGTCTTGCATAGGGTGACACTGACTCCAGATATCTTCGCTGTGCTTCCGCATAGATCGTACCAAATGCAAGAGAAGATTTACCCGAACCCGATATCCCCGTAAATACGACAAGCTTATTTCTGGGAATATCGACATCAACATCTTTGAGATTGTGTTCCTTGGCTCCCCTGACACGTACAAAACCTTCGGAATTCTGTTCGCTTGGACTTTGATCTGAAAGGTCTCTCTTTTTAGAGCCTTCTGTATTTTTACCAAAAATTTTCATAAAACAATGCTTTAAGGTTACATAAGATAAAATCCCTGCGGCTCAATTGGATCTGGGATTTCCTTCTCATTGAATAGTTGACGGATATTGATCTCTATCCTTCGTGAAAGTGCGGTCATAGGCGTATCCGTAGGGCTGTTGCTGAAAGGACCCTGAAGCCTATGCGCTAGCATTTCCAAGAAAAAAAACATCATCGAAACCGAAATAAGAATGACAACCTGCAGCACAATGTTTAAGTGGAACGAGGATGACAGACTTAGAAAAACCGCAAACAAATAGATGGCGGCATGCAATATCTGACCAAATGTCGGTGAAAAAACGGTATTTTTAATCCGCTCTGCTCTTCCCATCGATACTACCAGATCATTTAATATTTTTTCAATCTGAAGCAGAGCAAATTCATTCAGCAGGTTTTCATCATAAAGATTTTTCAAGCATCCATTCTGTAATTGACTGATCGCAAAGGGGACATTTGAATGTTCTCGGAGCTTTTTCATTTCCTCTCCGCTGAGCAAATCTTCTAGAACAGGCCAAATATCCTGCCGCCTCAATGCTCTTTCTAAGGCTCTACACCAGCCAATCTGATAATGGGAAATTTTAGCCACATCTACGTTTTCAGTTTTCACATAAAGCTGGAGCTGCAGGATCAGAGAACGGCTGTCATTTACGATTGCTCCCCAGATGGTATGGGCTTCCCACCACCGGTTATAGAACTGGTTGATTTTATACGATAACAGAATCGAGATCGCAATACCCAATGTTGTCGCTATGTGAATGGAAATATCCGGCGCATAATATGGTAATAGACCAAAAGTAACCCCCAGAAGGGCAACTGTAAACAATTGTACCTTAATTCCATTTAATAGAAATTTAAATGGAACTCTGCGGTTTATTATCATGGGACTTTCTATTTAACATTATTATTACTATACAATTCAAAACACTTGCGTCCAAAACGTTTAAAAAGTGGCGGTGTTTGGATATAGCAAAGTTGCTATATTTAAATCGTAAAATTATAACACACCGCCATGATAAATTTAAATGTTTTTAGTCAGATTTTATCTCTTATCGACCGCGAATTATTCAAAGATTTGGTTTCAAAGCACAAAAGTGACAAACATCAGGAAGGGATCAACAGCTGGACGCATCTAGTCAGTATGCTTTTCTGTCATTTTCCCTCGGCAGATTCGGTTCGTGATATTAGTAACGGTCTACGCAGTACCACTGGTAACCTGAACCACTTAGGTGTAGTAAGAGCTCCAAGTAAGTCTAATATATCCTATATCAACACACACCGTACCCATGAACTTTTCAAAGATCTTTACTATTCTGTTTTGGATAGGCTTTGGCAAAAGGACACCCATTTTCGCAAAGATCTTGGTCAGCTAAAGCGTAAAGTATATCTGATGGATGCAAGCATCATCCCCTTATGTCTATCTGTATTTGACTGGGCAAAGTTTCGCAGCACCAAAGGTGCCGTAAAGCTGCACACTGTCTTGGATTATGATGGCTGCCTACCTGTTTTTATGCAGATTACCGATGGAAAAGTACATGAGAGCCAGCGTGCCGGTAGTTACAGTTTTTCCAAGGGAAGCGTGGTGGTAGTGGACCGTGGCTACGTGGATTACAGCTGGCTTGGGGATTTGGACAGCAGGGGCTGTTATTTCGTTACCAGGAGTAAAACCAACATGAATTACAAGGTTATCAAATCATATCAGAGTGGAGCACTCCTTGAAAGGGGAATCATTAAAGATGAGATCATTGAGCTTTCCGGTGCTGCCTGCAATAAATACAATTCTAAACCGCTACGCCTGGTCCACTTTTGGGACAGCACCACTGGTAATGAGTACCACTTTTTGACCAATAATACGAAGTGGAAGGCTTCTTTGCTTGCAAACATCTACAAACAACGCTGGCATATCGAAGTCTTCTTCAAGCATCTAAAGCAGCGCTTAAAAGTATCGACATTCATAGGGACTTCTGAAAATGCAGTGATGATCCAGATCTGGACTTCACTCATTGGCATATTACTGTTAAAATACTTACAAAAAAAGGCCAAATATGACTGGAACCTGTCCAATCTGGTCGCATTCATCAGAATGAATATCTTCGTGAAAATAAACATCTGGCAATGGATAGATGATCCCTTTATCAGGCCGCCTATAAAAGGAAAAAAGGGACAGCTAAAGATCTTCGCAGATTGAAAAATAGGGGTCAATATCGAAATGATGAAAAAAGCTATGCTTGTACCACAGAAATCGAATCCTAAAATTTATTTAGGACACATGTGAATTCAAAATAAGAATTTCCGATTCCAATTTAATAAATATAGTTCCAAAATACCAAACGGAGGAAAGTGATCCACCCTAAATTAAAGGGTAAACCACTTTCTTCATCAAACTGGTCTAATTCTGATAGATATTACCTTCAAAAGAAGCATTGTAAAGATCTTTTAGGTCCTGTAAAGTAGGTTTACGCGGATTGAAACCTGTACATGGATCTTCTAAAGCATTTTTGCTGATGAAATCCAGATTTTTCTCCCAGTCTTCACGGGAAATACCGAATGCTTTAAGTGAACCTATGTTGTTGACGGACGCTCTAAGTTTCTCAATTTCCTGAGCCAGCTCCTCTGCTGATGTCCTGCCAACAATTTTGGCCAGATCAGGGTATCTGTTTGTTGCTGTCTGATTGTAACGGATCACATTTGGAAGGAATATCGCGTTGGCTGCACCATGGGGAATACCATAAAGGGCACCAACTTGATGCGATAATGAGTGTACAATACCCAACCATGCATTATTAAAAGCTAAACCTCCCATAAATGAAGCATCGTGCATGTTTTGACGAGCCTTGATATTGCCCGGATTATTCACCGCTTCTTCCAGATTCTGAAAAACAATTTCCAGACCTCCTTTTGCCAGTACATCTGCATAGTTGTCTTCAATATTCGACACATAGGCTTCCACACAATGTGTCAAAGCATCCAGCCCCGTATTTGATGTGATGTGAGCCGGCATTGAAGCACATATTTCTCCATCTACAATTGCAATATCCGGAGTTAGCTCGTAAGAAACGATCGGATACTTCACCCCTTTTTCTCTATCAGTGATAACCGCCAGACCTGTTGTTTCTGTTCCGGTACCACTTGTAGAAGGGATCGCTACAAATTTAGCCCTCTGGCGTAATGTCGGAACAGTGAAAGGTTTTGTCATTGCCTCAAAATCGGCATCGGGATATTCATAGAAGACCCACATCATTTTTGCCGCATCGATTGCAGAACAGCCCCCAAGACCAACAATCCAGTCCGGTTCAAAATCACGCATCACTGCAGCTCCCTTAAGACTTGTTTCCGAAGACGGATCTTCTTCAACACCGTCAAAAACAGCAGTTTCAAGTCCTGCTTCGTTTAAATAGGAAAGTGCTCTATCTAAGGTCCCACTTCTTTTCATTGATTGTCCACCAGTTACAATGATCGCTTTCTTTCCTGAAAGGTTCTTTAATTCTGATAAACTTCCAGCTCCGTGAAATACTTCGCTGGCAACAAATAACTTGCTCATATTTTATTTTAAAGTTTTCAGGAAAACGCCGTATCGGTTGAATACTAAGCTTTTATAGAGATATTCAAAGAAGTCAGGTAACGATTTGGTAACGGTGCTTATTGCTTTGTTTTTCAACGTGTTTCCGTTAGCTCATAGCAAATATACAAAATTTTAGAAACTACGTCTTAAATCCAATACTCGGTCTATCATTAGTGTTATTACTTTCTCCTTCCATTTTTGCTTTAATTACTAAGTAGCTGTTTAACTCCTGCAAAGAGATTGATGGTTTATTGTTTCGGATTGTCTCCAAAACAACGGTTTTTGTAATCCGTGTATTTTCTTTCAATGCTTTTCGTGATGCTTCATCGCATAGAAATTTGATATCACTTGAGACATAGTTTTCGGTTGCTTTGGCTAATTCTTCGTAATTCAAACCAATTTCTGTCGGACGCTTTTTTAAGTACAATTCAAACATCAATTTACGGGCTTCAAAATCAGGTGGTGGCAAGTAAATATGTTTATCCAATCTCCCTGAACGCAAAATTGCTGGGTCAATAGCATTTGGTCTATTAGTAGCACCAACAATAAAAATTCCGTCTTCTCCGCAATTATTCATCTGTGCTAAAAATTCATTGACTGCACTTGTGTTCATATGACTGATGTTGGATGTGTCCCGACTAGGTACAAGTGCATCCAATTCGTCTATAAAAATTATACTCGGTGCGTTCTGCCTTGCTTCATCAAATAAATTCTTGATGTTTTCCTGTGAAGCATTGACGAATTTACTTTGAATGTCTGACGGTTTTATCTGGTAAAAATTAAATCCAATTTCTTCTGACATTTTCTCAGCAAAAAAAGTTTTACCACAACCAGGCGGACCATACAATAACATTCCGTTAGGAATAGTTAAACCATATTCTGCATATCGTTCTTTATCGTTCAAGGCGTCTATTACGTCTAATTGTATAGTGTCTTTCAATTCTTGCATTCCTGCAATTGCTGAAAATCCTTTGCCTTTTTTCTTTTCTTTGGGCTGAATTTTTGCGGTTTTTTCTTCTGGAATTGAAAATTCGACTTCTAATTCTCCGTTTAATGTTTGAATAAATTCTTTTACAGACTTGAAACGGTTCCCTGCTTTTGATTGCAATGCTTTTCGGATTATGCTCTGCGTTTCTTCGTCTATTTTATCCGAAAATTTTAAAGGTTTTTTGCGCTCGTCTAAAATAACTTCCTCTAATTGTATTTTGTCAGATTTGTATTTGGATATTTCTACAAAGTAAGGCGGTAAACCTGTCAATAAATGGAAATATAAAGCACCGACCGAATAAATATCGCTTTGAGCAGAAAATACTTTATTAAACGTTTCAGTAGCTGTGTAAAACAAATTCAAACCATCTTTCAAAAAATCTTTGTTAGATTGTTGCAGAAAACGAGCATAACCAAAATCTATGATTTTAGGAATGGCGATCTTACCTGATAAATCCAGCATTATATTCTGGTTGGTAATATCGTTATGAATGATTTGTTTGTTGTGCAGATAATTCAAACCATTTAAAACACTCAAAATGATACTTTTTGCGTCATACGGATTGAGTGTATTTTCACGTTTCATTCTGTCGGCTAAAGTTTCTCCACTTACAAAATCCAAAACCACATAAGCATATTTATGGCTGTCAATAATAGCATTTCCGCTATTATTGTACTTTACCAAATTGGGATGCTTCATTTGTTTTAGCATTTCGATTTCCAAAATCTCCCCACTTTCCGTAAACTGTGTACGATGCAATTTTGCGAAGTCAAAAAGTTTTAGAAATTTGGTTGCTTTCGCTTCATTTTGTGCACGATAGGTTTCGGCATAACTTCCTTTTTTCAGAAAGAAGCTAACTGAATATTTATTGTCAATAGTTTGACCTTTTGCCAATATGGAATTCTTGTTACTCATAAGCCTCTAATTCTGTGAATATTTTTCTTAATTCTTCTTGCTTCAGTTCTGTTTGTAATAAATCGTAATAATGCTGAAATTGTTCGCTGTTTAATTTGTTTTCTAAAGTCAAATTAAAAAGGAAAGACCGTTGCAAAAGTGTTTGGTTTTTATTTTATTGATATTCAAGTTTTTAATTTGTTTCTTGTTGATTTTCGTTATATTTAAGGTATGGAAAAGACAGAAAAAGTTAGCTTTGTTGATTACATGGTTCAAAGACGGAAAATCAAGCAGGAATTCTTCGATCAGATCAATACATTGGTAAATTGGCGTCCGATTTCAAATATTATCAACAAGCATTACCACAAAGGGGAAAGCAAAATGGGACGCCCTAGTTATTCTGGTCTTGTCCTCTTCAAAATGACACTTCTACAGACCTGGTATGGTCTGAGTGACTACGAAGTAGAAGACCGTATAAACGACAGTATCTCCTTTAGTCGCTTTGTTGGCATCAGTTTGGACGATTCGGTTCCCGATCACAGTGTTATTAGCCGTTTTCGCAGCTCGCTGACAGAAAAGGGTGTTTATGAGAATCTATTCAAGGAGCTGAACAAGCAGTTGAATAAACATAAAATATTGGTAAAACGTGGAGCTATCGTTGATGCCAGTATTGTTGATTCTCCGCTAAAACCAAAAGGCAAAGTTATTTACGAGATCGAAAGTGACCGTAGTGAACATCCTCGCGAAGATTCTGAGCTGGATAAAGAGAATAGTGAACAGTTATTGATCCAACAAGAGAGCCCGGGTGTTGACCATGAAGCTCGTTGGATAAAGAAGGCTGGGAAAACACGTTATGGCTATAAAAAGCATTATGTCACCGATACAGAAGGCCTGGTTCTGGGCGTGGTAACCACTCCAGCAAATGTAAATGAAATTGCCAATCTTCAACAGGTAATATCTTCGGCTGACCTTCCAAAGGGCATCCATATCTATGCTGACAAGGGATATCGTTCCTCTAAAAATGAGGAATTGATCAAATCAGGAAAGCTAAAAAGCAGGATCTTGCATAAGGCAAAGAAAGGAACAGCGTTAACCGAAAGAGAGAAGTTAAGAAACAAACTGATCGGCAAGATCAGGTTCAAAGTTGAACGGACCTTCGGGAGCATCCGGCGATGGTTCAACTCAAGCTGTGCAAGGTATAAGGGGATCGCCAAAATGCATACACAAAATCTAATGGAAGCCATGGCGTACAATCTTTACAGATCACCTGGGATACTTGTGTCCAATGCAATAAAAAACACAAATTAAGCAGTTGAAAAGGCCTCAAAAAGAGGATTTTTCAAGAAAACGCAACTAGATTTCCGAATCCAAATCGGAAAAAACTGCAAAAAAAAGCAAAAATAACCGATCAGAAAATATCAACATTATTTTGCAACGGTCTTAAGGAAATCTTCTGTATTTTTTATAGTAATATCACACTTAATCAATTCTAAAACTTCACGATATACCAATCCGTCAGTTCTATTTACTTTTTCTAAAGCTTTTTTTAAATCGATTAAAGTCAAAGAACCATTTTCATATAGCTCAAAATATTCTCTATCGTATTTTTCATTTATGGAATTTATTCTTTCAATTTGATATTCAATCTCATCTAATAAAGCCTTTCCTAAAAAAACACCTTGCGAAACCAGTATTTGATTTAGCTGTTCATTTATAGATTGGACTAAATTATTCAAATTATCGTTGTTGCAAGCAATCGCAATTCGCTTAAAGGTCTGGAATTCATAAATAAGTTTGACTTTTATCTTTCGCCATTCTGTTGTTTCGCTTAATGCATCAATGTCTTTAAGTGTTTTTCTCAGGTTGGTCAGTACTTCCTGCTTGCTATCTACATCATTTTTGTTATTTTCAAACTTCCTTTCTAATTCCGCAATTTCGGTTTCTGCTTTTTGAATTTTTTCATTGTTTATTCCTTCATTTTTTAACTCTTCGATGCTTCCTTTTGCTTTGCGGATTTCATTAGCAAGCCAATTGGTTTCAACGGACTGAACGGTGTCAGTCGGAACCTCAATTTCCGCAGTATGGTCTAAATACGGAAAATATGCCTGAATAGAAACTTTTTGAGATTTGTCTATATTGATGGTCAAATCTACATCGCTATTTTCGGGCAATAAGGCTGGTAAATCTGCACCGCTTATTATGATGTCATATACGTGTTCGTTGTAAATAGCTCTTGTTCCATCTGCACCGTGTTCGCCTTGATATAATGGAATTTTAATAAAATCCGAATCCATTCCCGGACGAAGTGGTTTATCTGTTTTAATGCCATTGTATGTTCCTAATACTGGTAGAGATTTGTTTATTTCCAATCCAGAAATTGTTTGAAATATAATTTTTCCAGTTCTTTTATCTTGTACTTCTGTTCCAATGCTGTATGGAAGTGTAGGAGATGTGTAGATTCTTCTTTCGATTTGAAATGCAGATGGTTGACATTCTAAAATTTGCCCTTTATCATCACATAAAGTTATTTCAAACCGACTAGTATGACCTTTAATTAATTGTACCTCTATTACTTCTCCAATTTCATTGATTTCAACATTGCCACTAGACCAAGCTTTATCTGTTCTTGTTATTTCAGCAATAACTTTTTTGGGAATCGTTCCTTCCGATTTATCTGCTAATATTTTCAGCGTTACAAATTCTTCCGACTCGACACTATATTCCTCATATCCAATTTCGATTTGAATTTTAGAAAAGTCGGAAATTTTGTTAGCTATTCTATTAGAAATTTCGATAGTAGAAGCATATATCGTAGCTCCTTTAACAATTGCAGTTATTGGGTCAACACTTGTGTCTGGTTTACAAATCTGCTGTTCCAACATTTTTCTGAGAACTGGGGAGAATGTTTCCTTTCCAATTAAAGCCAAAAAATTTATAGTTGAGGCTTTAAGATTATTTCTTTCCAATAGTTTTTTAGAAATATCAATTGCTTTTTGAAAAATAGGCGATAAAACCTTTTCCAAATCTGATTGAGTCGCCAATAAATCAATTTCAATATCTTCTCCTTCATCGTCTGTTCCAGCACCTTCTTCTTTGTATAAATTGAATTCACCTTTAAATGAAAGTTCATTTTTCAATTCTTCCGCAAAAAAAATTAAGGCTTCTCGGTATTTTAGTTTTTTATGATCATCATTTAAAATGTCATCAATTGAAAAATTCTCCTTAATGTGTGGAATGATAATTTCGTCAACAACAGCCAAATCTAAATTCTTGCCACCTAAATAATTTTCGTCTTCGGAATCAATAATATTATTTCCTTTTAAAAGAGAAACTTTAAATTCATCATCAAAGTAAAAAACAAGATTAAATCCTTGATTTCGAATATAATCTAGATTATAGGCTAAACCTACTGCAACAGACTCTTGTATAAACTCAACTTGTTTTAATCCTGCTAAACTTGCAGATTTTCTTAACGCATCTATTTGATTAAGTTTAAAAGCATCAGGTATTGTGATTACTGCACTCTGAATAATAGTACTTTTATCAGAAGAAATTAAGCATTTTATAACCTCTGCCAATAATTCTTCCGATAAGAATGAACGATTGACATTTGAGCTGAAATATTTTTTATCCGTTCCTAAAGTTCGACTAAATTCTATAAAACTATTAAAACCATTGTTTGTGTTTAACGATTGACTTTCTACTTCCATTCGATAAATAGCTATAGCTTTTTGTCCAACTAAAATATTCCCTTTTCTATTTATAGCAACACAAAGTGGTATTTCATCATTTAAAGTGTCGGATTTTAAAACACAAACTTCTCCTGCATCCATTTTAGCAATAGATGCAGAAGAAGTTCCTATATATATTCCATAATTAATTTTCATTTTTACTTCGAAATATACTTACCAACAATCCAACGCCAACAATCACATCTACAATATTCCACAATTCTCTTCCTAATGCAATTTTGAAAAATGGTTGAAATAGCAATGCTAATGCTCCATATATAAACATTTCAGTTTGCCTACTTTGTTGATTAGCTTGATAAGCCAACACGCCAAAACCAATTAACGCTATAAAACGCACCAGTTGATAATAACCATAAGGCATATTCAAAAGGCAACCAAACATTAAAACCGCCAAGCCTATTTTTATGATTTTTTCCATTCTATAATGCTTCTTCGGGATTGCTTGGGCGAGTACTGAAATTTCCATTTTGCTGTAAAATCAATTCGTATTCTAACACATTATTATAAAGCGATTGTGGTTCGTCTTTACCAAAATCTTCATTTGTAATGAAACCACCTTTTATTTCGCCACCTTTCATTTCCTTTTCAGGATTCCAACCTTTTCCATAATAGAAAAAAGCTTGATAAGTACCATTTGGGAAAGAAAAAGTATAACCGTCACCTGCTTGAATAAAAGCGTGCCTTACAACTTTGTCATTTTTCTTGATAATTACTAAAACATCTGAATTGCTTGTTCGTACCTTTATTTGCGAACATCCATAATCGCTACAAGAAGAGTTACTTCCATAATATTTGGAATAAGGAGTTGAACCAGTACGCAAAGAATTAGAAATATACATATCGTAAAGTTCGTGTTCTTTTCTTTCTTTTTCCAGTTGGGCTTCTCTTTCGATACGTTCTGATTCTGCTTGTTTCTCTTGTTCAACACGAATCTCTTCCAAGCGAACAGCTTCGGCTTTTTCTTCTTCTTTTTGTTTTTGCTCAAATTCAATACGGTCTTTTTCTTCACGAGCCAAACGTTCTTTTCTTGCCTGCTCTGATTCACAGGATGTCAAAAGTGCTACAACCAAAAAAGGGAATATAATTTTTTTCATAATTCTTTATTTTATCCCCATAAAATATTTATATCATCGCTAGGTTTATCCACTTCTTCCAATAAATCAAAAATTTCCCTAACGATTGGTTGTAAATCATCAACTGTTGGTTGGTCGCCAATAATTTGTAAGCCTTCATTAATTGCACCTCTTGCTCTTTGAGCATTTTTCCACTGATAATTTCCAAAGTTTTGACTGTAATTTCTAACCACACCTACTAATTGATAAACTAAAGTAAGCTGCACAAAAACACTATTGATTTCTTCTAATAAGTTTTTACCTAATTTAATTTTTTCAGTTTCATTATTATTTCTAAAAACCTCTTCCAACTGGTTTCGCAATTGATTGACAACTTGCGTAGAACGGTCATTTCCCAAATCTTTATTGGCTTTTTCCAAACGGTAGAATTCTTCTTTCAGTTCTTCTTCTAATTTTGGCCATTCTGTAGTTTCGCTTAATTCATCAATATTTTTAAGCGTTTTTCTAAGATTGGTTAAAACCTCTTGTTTTCCGTCCACATCATTTTTGCTATTGTCAAACTTTCTTTCCAATTCATTTATTTCACTTTCTATTTTCTGAAGTTTATCTTCTTGAATTCCTTCTTCTTTAAGTTCTTCAATACTTCCTTTTGCTTTTCGGATTTCATTAGAAAGCCAGCTGGTTTCTACTGATTGAACGGTATCAGTTGGAACTTCGATTTCTGACGTATGGTCTAAATATGGGAAGTATGCCTGAATAGAAACTTTTTGCGACCTATCTATGCTAATCGTTAAATCTACATCGCTGTTATCGGGTAATAATGCAGGTAAATCTGCTCCGCTAATTATGATGTCATAAACGTGTTCGTTATAGATGGCTCTTGTTCCGTCAGCACCGTGTTCGCCTTGATATAATGGAATTTTGATGAAATCAGAATCCATTCCGGGACGAATTTGTTTCTGAGTTTTTAATCCATTTGCTGTACCTGTTGCAGGTAAAGATTTATTTTGTTCCAATCCTGAAACTTGCCTGAATTCAATTTTCCCTGTTTCTCTTTTTTTAATTTCGATACCCCAATTAAGTGTAAGTCCTTGCATAGAGTTCAATCCCCCAATTCCTTGAATTATCGTAAACTCTTTGGGTTCGCTTTCTAAAATATTTCCTTTGTCGTCAAATAAAGTAACTTCAAAACCATTGGTTTTACCTTCAACCAATTGGGTTTCGATAACTTCCCCGATTTCGTTGATTTCCACTTTCCCGCTTGACCAAGCTTTGTCGCTTCTTGTTATTTCGGCAAATACTTTTTCTGGAATTGTTCCTTCGGTTTTGTCAGCCAATATTTTCAACGTTACATATTCTTCCAACTCAACGGTTGATGCTTCGTGCCCGATTTCGATTTGAATTTTCGATTTATCTCTTGTTTGCTCTTTTATTTCTTCTGAAATATTTACTGTTGAAGCATATAAAGCAGCTCCTTTTGACACTACTGTCATTGGGTCAACGCTTGTGTCGGGTTTGCGAATTTGCTTCTCCAGCATTTTTCTGACAATTGGCGAAAAAGTAGGACCTCCAACTAAAATCAAGGAATCTAAAGACGAACCTTTTAAGTTGTTACGTTCTAAAAGTTTTTTAGAAATATCAACTGCTTTTTGGAACACTGGCGACAAGACTTTTTCTAAATCTGCTTGTGTTACTGTTATATCAATTTCAATTTCTTCTCCATTATCATCTTCTCCAATATCACCTGGGTCAATGTAAATATTATAATTCTCTTTAGATGAAAGGATATTCTTTGTTTCTTCAGCGTAAAATTTCATTGCATTACGCAAAATTTGTTTCTTGTTGTCATCTTCTAAAATAGAATCTATTGTATAATTTTCTTCCAGATATGGCAAGATGATTTCATCAACAATTGCAAAATCTAAATTTTTGCCTCCTAAATAATTATCTCCTTCTGTATCGGCAACTTTCATAATACCGTCTTCCACTTTCAACAAAGCTGCATCAAATGTTCCTCCTCCAAAATCAAATACTAACCAAAAACCGTCTTTCTTCTTATTGTCCAAACCATAAGCCATTGCAGCAGCAACAGGTTCTTGCAATACTTCAACGTGTTCAAAACCTGCTAACTTTGCCGCTCGTCTTGTGGCATCAATTTGATTATTTTTGAATGCTGCTGGTACAGTTATTACTGCCGCAGATACTATTTCGTCCTGTACATATTGTTTAAGATGCTTTAATATTTCTGCTGAAAGTTCTTCAGAACTTAATTCTTTATCAATATTTGAAACGAAATATTTTTTATCCGTTCCCATTGTTCTTTTAAATTCAACAAAAGAATTTAAGGGTGAGTTTTTTGATAAACTCTTATTACTATCTTCTCTATATTTTCTATATGCAGGGTCTCCAACTGTACTATGTCCTTTTGTATTAAACGAAACACAAGATGGAGTAGTGTCTTTTTCATTACCATCTTTTGATTTTATTATTTCCACTTCTCCGCCTTCAATTCTTGAAATAGCGGAATTGGTTGTACCCAAGTCGATACCATAATCTATTTTAGTTCTTGCCATTTTTATTTTTTTGAATATTTTAGTTTTGTGAAACGTCTACCTGTGCTCTTTGGATAAGTACTCCGTTGAAATTTACTTGCGGTTTGATTACTGATGTGATAATTTTTCTTCCATCTGCCAGATTCTCATCTGTTATGAAATTGATTACGTCAATATTCATTCTCTCGTCATAGTCTTTGTTAAGAAGATTGACCATTTCATAACCATTGGAAGCAAAGTTTGCTTGAATTCTTTCTATACCTTTTACAAGTGGTTTTAATCCTTTAGTTTCATTATCCATTTTGGATATGTTCTTTTGCATTCTCACAATTTCATCCGCTACTTTTAAAGCCAAAGAATGGTCGATTTCGTTATTTGAATTTATAGGAATAATTTGTTTTTCTTCGAGCTTCAATTTTAATTGCGATTCCAAAACTTCCACCAATCTGCTGTCCAATTTGATGCTTTCTTCTTCCAAAGCTGTTTTTGTGTTTTTTATTTGAGTTTCCACATCGGTTTTGCTATTTGCAATACGTCTGCCTAAAAGCCAATAAATAACTCCACCTAGAATTAATGTAACTAATGTGGCAATTATCCAATACAACAGATTTGTACTTACATCTTTATCCAACTTGGAAATGCTATCTTTTGAAGCGTTTTCAGTTTGTTGGATTTTAGCACCCAAATTCTCCGCAATGCTATGTATATTTTTCGCATTTTCATCTGTTCTGAATGTCAGGCTATCAATCTTTTTTTCCTGATTTTCTGTTTTTGAAGAAAGATTCTCCAATTCTGTTTTTTGCTGATTGATTACAGATTGTTGATTGTTTAATTTTTGTTTTAAAACAGAAATCTCCTGCTGGTGCTTATGCAGTTCTGTATTTTGTTCTTGTGCAAAAAGTGTTGTTGCACAAAATAGTATTGGAATGAGTAGAGTTTTTTTCATTTATTTATTCATTAATGTTTGCTTAACTTTTTTAATTTTATCCTGAACAGTTTTCACTTCTCTCTGTTTAGTTTCAGAAGCCCTAAACCATTGGAATTTTTCAACCTCTCTCAATTCGTTTTCCAATAATTGAATACTTTTTGTTAATTCGGCTTTCTTCTTTGGTGACCAATCAACTTTAAAAGTTTTAGTGAAAACCTTGTAATGCTCTACATATATTTCAATTTTGTGTTCTCCAGCCATATATGTACATTCTTTAGCATTTCCATAACCACCGAGGTCAATTATCTTGCTTTCAGGCGTTATTGTTATTTCATTAGAACTGGTATATCCTTTAGGAGAAGTTTTAGAGCTATTACTATATTTCCCTTCGGGATTAATATATTTTTTGTAAATGGTAACTCTTTGTTTTCCAGTAGAATTTACTTTTAATTTTAGTCCGATATACCTTATATCTTCTATATGAAAGGGTTTTTCAATAATTTTTGAATCAGAGTCAGTATTTGTAATTTCTACTGAAAGAATTTCGAAACATAAGCTTGGAACAATTTTTTTGTAGTTCTCAATTATACGTGTAATAGTAGCAGATTTTAATGAGTTATTTTCTGTCCAATTGATTAATTCCCAGAACTCTTTTTTAGTTTCGGACTTATCACTTTCTTTAATTTTCTTTAAATTCTTATCTGTTAAAATTCCAGATAATAAATCATTTACATTTCCCCAATTTATTGAGTTTCTGATATTATCCTTTACTGCACCCCAATTTATAGATTTGTGTCCTAGCTTAATTAATACGTCATTTTTCTCAAGGTCTCTGACTTCTTGATTAATTTTCCTCTCATTATCTTCATACATTAGTTTAACAGACTTTAAAACTTCTACAATTTGAGAAAGCTCTTTGTCTTTCATTCCTTCAAGCGTACTAATATTTTCTTTTACTTTGTTTTTCGTAGCATCATTTACCGCTACGCTTTCGGCTAATTTTGCCAGCTTCATAGCTTCTTCAAGATAATTACCGCTTTTTTCCTGTTCCTGGCTTTCGTTGAAATAATCAACAGAACACTGCAATATCTCTTTCGCAATATTATCAGCCAACATTTTATATTGTAGGTGAGCATTCCCTACAATGGATTTTAATAGGGTTAATTCGCCTTTGGTGTTACTGTATAAATCTGTTCCAAACTTATGTGCATTGCTTTTATTATTTATGCGTTTTTTATTGCATTGTTCAATTTGTGTTTCAATTTTATGAACAGGTTCTTCGGTAAACTTTTTGGAAAGATATTTTTGAGTAGTTCCGTTACAATTGCTGAACAACTCCATTGTTGTCTATTTCGGAGATGCTGGGGCAGGGATTTCGGAGTCATTGGGCCAATTATTTCGCTAGTCATTGGGGCACTTTCCGATTACAATAATATACAATTTGATTAAGATTCCAATTTCTTTTTTCTACGATAGGATTCACCTGTCAATTCTACTCTATGTGAGGAGAATGTTACCCTGTCAAGTATAGCATCAGCAATCGTACTTTCACCGATTAGTCCATGCCATTTTTCTACGGGGATCTGAGTAGCTATTATTAATGAGGCGCTATTATAACGATCTTCTATGATATCCAAAAGTGCTGTCCTTGCGTGCTGATCTATGGAAGTAAGTCCAAAGTCATCGAGTATTAGTAATTCTGCTCTTTCGATCTTTTTGAGTAACTTATGGTATGTGCCATCCAATCTGGCGATTTTCACCATATCAAAGAACCTGCCTGTATTGAGATAGAGCGTCTTATACAACATCTGACAGGCTTTAACTCCGATACACTGCGCAAGGAAGCTTTTTCCTGAACCGGCAGAGCCTGTTAATATTATGTTTTCTTTACGGTTTATAAACCCCAGAGAAAGGAGTCTCTCAAACATATTTCTGTCAAGGTTTCTGGAAGGGTTGTAATCAATGTCAGTGGCAGCAGCTTTTTCCTTGAATGAAGCCCTGTAGATCAGATTATCAATATTCTTATTCTGTCTAGCTTCCCATTCTGCATCGATAATGGTCGCTAGGAAGTCATCCAGGCTCATTTCACGATAAAGATTATCACTCAGACTACTTCGATAAAGCTCGGCCATGGTGATCATACGCATCTTGCGCATTTTTTCGATTGTTGTGTTCTCATTCATATTATCATTTTTAATGTTGTTTACTATCTGTAAATCGAGGTGTCCCGTAGATTTTCATGCTCAGGGATATGGAAGGTCTGTTGTACTTCCTCTTCTAGAGTGTCAAGTTTATTTTTAAGGATATTGACTATCGTTTGGTAAGATGATTTATGATGGAAAAGACCTCTCTTACAGGCGTTTTCAACGCGGGAAACGCTATGGGTTTTCACAAGAGCAAGTATTCCCTGTGCCTGTTTATACCCTAGTTCAGGGTAGCTATACTGTGCAATTAGTTGGCGGATATATTGTTGTGCAGATGGTCCAACAGCTTCGGCCCGCTGTTCAAAGTACATCGGACTCCAGTGGTTATAAACCTGATGTGAAGAAGGCATATGATCTGCGATGGTGGCATAGTTACCCGGTCGAAAGCACCGCTGATGCTTTGCTATACGCTGAAAGTTATAAAAGACCTCAACAGTGTCATTGTTATATTGAACTTCTACATGATGGCCAATATAACGGTGAGGTACACTATAGTAGTTTCTATCAGCATTGAGATATATATGCGATATCTTCTGCACTTTTGCTCGTCTAAAGTACCGCAAGTTATAGGTTGATAAAGGTAACGGGGTTAGGTGTTCTTTTTCCATATCAATAAATTGGCTCCTCCTAGTGGAGCCTCCATGTGAGAACAAATAATCATTATATAACACCAACTGTTCTGCTATGGCTACATTAAGTTCTTTCAAACTAAAGAAGGTCTGTTTGTCCAGTGGGTAAAAGATACGCTGGTAGACCAATGTTACACTACGTTCTACAAGAGCTTTATCTTGTGGGTGATATGGGCGGGCAGGATCTACTACACAACTATGAAAGAGTGCAAAGTCGGCAAGTGTTTTATTGATTTCTGGGGCATATTTGGAGCCTTTACTCACGGCTGATTTAAGATTGTCAGATACAATAGCCTGCGGCACGCCACCAGACCACTGCAAACAGCTATTAAGGCAATCGATAAAATCTTCACGTTTTTGGCTTGCAACGGCTTTTACAAACGTATATTGACTGCAGGGATAGACGGCAACGAAGATTTCGACAGGGATAACCTCTCCTGTACCTCTATCAACATAGGACATCTTTTTGCCTGTAAAGTCTACGAAAAGTTTTTCACCCGCTTTATGATCCAGTTTCCCCGAAGCTTTGATCTTGCCTCTCCACTTTCTGTAATGGGTGGTAAATTGGGTATAGCGGTAACCATCAGGATATTCAAGTAGGTAATTTTGCCATAACGTCTGCAAGGTGGCCCCAGGGCGCTTAAGCTCTTGCTGTATCTTACTGAACTGAGATGACAGGTGTTCATATCGCATCTTTTCGGTTTGGTCATCCTGGGTAAAAAGATCATGAAGATTTGCATCATCCATAGCTAGAAGTTCAGCATGATCTAATTCTAGTACTTTAAACCGCTTAATATAGCTGTCCACCGTTTTACGGTTGATGTTCATTATCTGGGCAACCTTACGGTTACTAAGTCCTTTTTTCTTTAGAAGGATAAGTGTTCTGAGTTCCATTTTGTCTTTCCGTTGTCCTGCCATGCTGTGATCATATGATTATACAACAGCAACTTAAGCAGTTTAATGGAAAGTGGCCCAACGACCTCCGAATTTAAGAAGATTATTTGGCCCATTGACCTCCGAAATAATTGGCAAATCAAACCGAATCAACTGGCCCATTGACCTCCGTTATAGACAATTGTTTCTGAAGTTGAATATTTGTCTTTGAATTGCGTTAGTAATTCAGCAATCAATAGTTCAATTTGTTTAGGTGTATCAATAGAAAAAGTCTCGTCAGCAACTGTATGAACAAAATCTTTAAAATTTTCCGATTCAATTAGTTTTATTTTGGTAGTAATTCCTCGTTTTAAATCTTCTTTGGAGTCTCCCAACAAATAAAGCGTACTGATATTATTGAAAGCTGAATAATTTTTTGAGTTAACCTCTTTCTCATTGCTTAATTTCTCCCAAATTTCAGAAGCTTTTTCTTTGTTTCCGCTTATCAGATGCTGGATTGCCGTATTATCAATGGGATTGAGATTGAGAAACCAAAATAGGGAATAGAAAACTTTATTCTGATTTTGTTCGATATCAGAAAAAGCTTTGTCAATAATGGTACTACTCCTTTGTAAAGAGGATAGAAAAGGAAAATCATATTCAGAAGAGATTTCTTTACCTACTTCGCTGAATCTCTTGACTTTACTTTTTTGTTTCAGAATATCTTTCTCGGAACTGTTAGCGAGAATTCCTGCAATTCTATAGGGATTATTTATAACTGATTTCATTGTAATTTCTACGGTCTGGCAATTTATATGCTTTTTATTATTATTCACTACGGTTTTCCGTAAAAAACAAAAAAATAACGTGAGCTAATTCCCCTTGTTCGTATCTGCGGTGGTCGAATACCGATAGCACAAAGCAAAAAGGAACGCCCACGCTTTACCGTAGGCGTTTCCACTTTTACTTTCCTGTGCTATTTGAAATTTTCGACCTTTCAGATACAGGAATTTATAAAGCGAAACGCTATATTTTTATATATCTATTTTTCTTTGTTTTAACTCATTGAAACTTCTTTTGTTCTCCTGCAAATATATGAAAAATACGTCAAGGATTTCATCTGTAGGACATTTCAAAGTCTATTCTACAATTTTCTCCCTTTCTTCTTTTTCTTCATCCGATTAGCAAACTGTTCTTCTTCGTAATCCTCTCCCTGTGCATCTGATAACAGGCTAAACAATCCCAAATCGGTATTAGGTGAATGTTCCTGTGAGAGAAACTCAAAAAGGTCTTTTGTCGGTAGGTTGTCTATTTCATTTGCTTTAGAAACGGGGTTATCTTGTATCTTCAATTCGGGTTTATTTCCATTGTTCCACCAATCGTTAAACATATTTGCCGATAAGTTTCTGTCTAATTGTGAGCCGTTCCAAACGGTTCGGCCTTCGTGGTCAATAAAGGTCATACCATAAATTCGTCCTTCACTATTACGTCTTACAACTGTATTAATACCCTGCTCGGTCAACTGCTTTTTAAAATCTGCTTCATTGCTTGTAGTATGTATGGCAAGCTCCACCGTATTTTTCAGAACAGACCTTACAGGCGTGGTTTTCATTTTCTCTTTGGACTGCTCAAAGTGTTTTTGCAGGTGTGCAACGCCTGCATCTTTCCCGAAAAGTGATGCTTTGAACGGATTGCTTACCTTGTTTCCGTTCTCGTCCAATGCCACATAAACCAAACCGTTTACGGTCTGACCGTTGCGCTCGCCTTTGACTTCTTCCGCTGTGATGTTGAAAAGTGATAGTAAAGCATTGTAACTACCCATAGTAGAAAAGTTATAATACTTTGGTAAATGCCGTACTACCGAAGCAATCTGACTTTTGATGTCGCCATTTTTATGACTTACAGGCTTGAAAACTTTATTGGCTTGTTTCTGCTCTTGTTCAGTTGCCTTTTTCATATTATATTTCTGTTCCAAATCCCGACAGATTGCCATTGAGCGTGGATGGTCGTAATCATCGGGTATTTTCTTTCCGTCAATAGCTACACAAGTCGAAACAATGTGTATATGCGTTCGGTCAATATCCGTATGCTTGAAAACAATATAGGGCTGATTGCCATAACCCATACGCTCAATATACTCCTGTGCCATTTCGGTAAACTGTTCATCGCTGACTTTATCTGAAGGATCTGGATTCAGCGATATATGCCGTACTGTTTTTTCTGTTTTGATATTTGCCGAAAGGTACGGCTCAAAACACTTATTAAAATAGGCTACAGAATACCTGCCGTCCATCGTGTCGGGTATCTTGTTCAGTAATAAAACCGCTCCGTTTTCATTGTCCATTTTCTGTTGATTGTACAAAATCGCTCCGTACATATTGCTTCCTTTTCCGATTTTTGCAATCATATTTTTATTCTTTTTTTAGATAATTTGCTTCAAATTCCTGTGTCAAACAGATGACTTCTTTAGTAACTTGTACCAATTCTATAGTTTCTTTTTCCAATTTAAACAGGTATGTTCCTGCTTTTTTCTCCGAAAAATTGCGGTACAATATCTTCACAATCTGATTATAATTTGTTCCGATTGCTCGGAATTGGCTAAAAAAACGTGTCAACTTTTCGTGATATTCTATTGCATCCATATCAATTTTGACGGTCTTTACCGTCTTTTGAAAGATGCAGGCTGTAATAAAATGAGCGATTACTTTCATCTCTGATTGGTCAAAGAGGGCAAGAAATTTGGCATTGTCCTCTGCATTCAGGTTGATGGAATACCGATTGACCGCAGGGTCAATCTTTGGTTTTCTTCCTGTTTTCCTAATCTGTTTTCTGTTTTTCTCTTCCATAATAATCCATTTTTAATTTTTAATAAACGTGCGACTTCGGAGCCGTTTCCAGCCCCCTGCAAGGGCAAGTGCTTTTGAGGTGCCGAAATTTATTTCGAGTACCTCAAAAGATAACTTGCTCTGAACAAGGGTTCAGAAAAATCCGTTTTGCAAACGGATTGTAGTTAGCAGGGAAAACCCATCGCTTCCATTACAAATTTCGGTAAGACTATTTGAATAACAGCTATTTACAACAATGACAATGAACGCCAAATGATACCACTGAATACCACCTTAAAGCAGATTGGGACTGCTTTTATTTCCTTTGTATATGGCTAGCTAGCTGATTGGTTATATCCTTAATGAAGTAACTAAACAGCATAAATCCCGACAGCAAATCTGCGTGATTGAATGCAGACGAATTGCAGATTTTTGAGTTAATGAACTAACCAATTATGGGTCTGCAGGTGCTTAGGTAGATAGGTAGTTACATAGATACAACAGTATATACAGCTGATTGCTTAGTTAACAAAACAGCTAATTGGATATAATATTAAAAATGATAGATATGATACACGAAGAAAACAAAAATCAGCAACCCGAAAATGAGGATTTCTCTATTGAAAATTTCATAACTGATGAAAATAAACAATCTTTCACGGAACAACAGGCAGTAACACATCGGGAAGATTTTGTCAAACCCAAAGTAGATGAGGAAGCTATTATGCGTGTAATGGCAGGCGAAGAACCTTCGGAAACTGAAACGGAAAACACAAAAACACCTGCGAGTAATACAAGAAGGATGATTTACAAGCCAAAGAAGCTGACCAAAGAGGACTATTGCGGACGGTTCTTCAAAATTCCCACGACAACGGCAAGCAGGGGGAAATCAGTGTATGTACGGCAGGAACACCACGAAACATTTAACAGACTTACAAACATTATGGGCATCGACAAACTGACGATTTATGCGTATCTCGACAACATTATCGAATACCATTTTCAAGAATTTGGGGAATTGATTAGCGAAATATATAATGAGAAACACAAACCGTTGTTTTGATTATAATGTGTTATCAGGAGCGATGCGTTGCTACCTCTTAAAATTATTTTCCAAAAGAAAAAAACAGAAAAAAAAGAAAGCCATTTTAACAAGGGGGACAGGCGGAAAAACCAAAAGGAAACGGAATAAGTCCCGAAGGGTGGCAGGACAAAGACAACTACTCGGCGAAGCCACCTTATTTGCCCTGCCATTATGCCGTAGTCTTTTGGTTGGGTGGTGCGGTGGCTGTCCGCCTTACCTTTGCTACCTTTTTGTTCTTTTTTGGGTGCATTTCAAATATTCAATTTGTAACTGAACGCTAAATAATATTAAGAAATAATAAGCCTAAAACTGTGCATTATAGTCAGATTTTGAAATGCAAAAAAAGCATTTTAAAATATTTTGTCATTTTTTATTAACTATCAGGAATATTTTATATATTTGCATCATAGTTCTTTGAAAATATGTTTTGAAAGCTAATTACTAAGTGGAGCTTTATATTTTTTGTTTAATTCATTAAACAACCCTATGGGGTTTCGGGTCAATCTTCTTGTCTGTCCTCGAAATGTCTCAATCCCCAATCAGCCAAGAACTGATACAAGGAGAAAGGATATTAGATGATTTGATATTAATTAAATTGATTTGGATGCTTCTTATTTTATTATTGATAGGAAGCAGGGATTTTAAAGTGGTGTATAGAGAACATTGTCTACGCATTTAGTAATGGGCTATTGTAAAATAAGCAGGGTGCAATAATGCCCCATTAACTTTAAAATCTTATTTTTTATGTCTCGATTAAAAAGACTTCAAAACATCGATGGTTTGAAAACATCATTACAAACCATCCTACAGAACCAGTGTTCTCTTTCGGAGAGTGACGTTAATTTATTGAACGATGCAGTTGCAAAATTGAATAGATTAAGAACAAAGAAAGGATTGACGGATAAGCAGTACCAAACGGAAATTGCTGACATCATCGACCTGATTATAACGTTTTTAATTTAATGCTACTGAATTATGATACAGATTACACAACAATCACGTTTCCGACACCCTTTAAATTTTTCCATTTAACATCAACTAAAATGAATTTAGGTACAGTTATAAAAGACATTAGAAAACAACGAGGGCAAACTCAAACAGAGTTTGCCGATAGTTGTGGTATTACTCAAACTTATTTATCACAGATAGAAAACAATGCTAAAGAGCCTAATTTATCTACGCTAAAAGAGATAAGTAAAAATCTTGATTTGCCCTTACCTATATTATTCTATTTATCACTCAATGAAGATGACATTTCTCCAGAGAAAAGAAAAGCGTTTGAAATTATTAACCCATCTGTAAAATCTCTGATAAATGAGTTCTTCAGAGTTGAGAAGTAAATTACATTTCCCATCAATTATTGGCAAATCAAAAAAGGAGTTAGATGAGTTTGTCAAAAATATTGATAGTCATTACAGGGAATGGTACGAGGTAAAGGTTGATAAGAAAACCAATCAACCTAAAACATATAAGGACGGCACGATTAAACAAAGAGCAATAAGACCATCAAAAGCTCCTTTAAAAGCCATTCAGAAGCAAATCAAAGACCGTGTTCTTGTTGTAATTGAGTTACCTGAAAATGTACACGGCGGTGTTAAAAAGCGTAGCAATATTACAAATGCCAAACCACATCAAGGAAAGAAATATATACTGACAACCGATTTACAGGATTTTTATCCCTCAATCACTGCGAAGAAAGTATATGAAACATTTCTTGAATTAGGCTTCAATGCTCAATGTGCTTTTTACATAACCAGATTAACAACCTGGAAAGGAGAATTGCCCCAAGGTACACCTACAAGTACACACATCTCAAATATTGTTTTTTTAAGAACAGATTATAAACTGATAGAGCTTTGTAATGCTCACAATATTACTTATACAAGGTATATAGATGATTTAACCTTTTCGTCTCAATCAGATTTTCAGAACATCATTGAAGAAATTTTAGGTATTGTTTTAGAGAGTGGTTTAAAAATAAGTAGAAGAAAAACCTTTTATAATGGTGCACAAACCGTAACTGGAATTAAAATTTTTCTAAATAAAATTGATGCACCAGAAAAGATTATAGCAAAGGTTAAAGCGGAAGAAATATTGCCCGATGGAACAATGAAACCTTATACAAGCTATCGAAACAATATTTTGAAAACCAATAATAGGAAAAAGTAATAAAATGACACCATCTGAAAAATTCGTATCTGAATTATGCGAAAAATCCTTTCTGCCTTTTTGGAGTTTTGCAAGTCCTTTAGGAAAGAAAAATAAAGAACTGTGTGATGTTTTGGTGGTTTGTAATAACACCATTGTAATTATTTCAATCAAGGACATTAAGGTTTCAGAGCATTCGGATGAAAACATTCAGTATGAAAGATGGCAAAAGAAAGCTATCCTTGGTTCAATTGACCAAATATATGGTGCTGAAAGATTTCTTAAAACTGTAAACGAAATAACGCTGAGTGATAAGATTACAAAAATTCAACTACCTCCACATTCAGACAGAGAGATATTCAGAATTGCGATTGCTTTTGGCGGTAAAAATGAATTCCCTTTAGATAACGGAAATTTCGGGAATGGCTTTGTACACGTATTTGACGAGCCTTCTACTTTTACTGTTTTAAAAGAATTGGATACCATTACAGATTTTGTAAATTATCTTAAAGCAAAAGAAGATTTTCTGTCAAACAAGATTGTTTCTGTACCAAGAGAAATAGATTTTCTTGCACTCTATCTTACTACAGAATTGAAATTTGATTTTGTTCCTGACAGCGTTATGCTGGATGATGGTATGTGGGAAGAATACATCGAAAGCGAAGAATATAAATACTGGCGAAGAGAAATTCCACAAAGCTTTATATGGGATGAAATTGTATCGCACCTGCATAAAATCCATATTGTTGATAAAGGAAATTCTGAAATGATGTCTGACTTAGAAAGAGCAACAAGGATAATCACATTAGAACCGAGAATTAACAGAATTGAGTTAGGAATGACTTTTATCGATGCCATAAAAAAGAAATTGAAAGGCAGGATGCTACCACCTTATAAAGACAGTGACCACTCTTATGTATTTATGCCTTTAAGCGCTAAAAACTGGGAAAACAAAGAAAAGGAATTACAGCTACGGTGTTTGATTGCACGAATGGAAAATAAAAATGCTCCAAAAGTTATTGGTATTGCAATCGGCGAAAGCCCAGAGAAGGAACATATATTCGATATAGCTTATTTTGACATTCCGGAACTAAATGATGAAATGTTAAAAAAAATAGCAGAAGCTAAAGAAGAGTTGGGATATTTTAAAAATCCCGTGATAAGTCGTAGTAAGGATATGAGGAACTAAGTCAATACCTCTTTAAACACAATAGCAGCTTATAACACAATAGTATTTGTACATAAAACCCACTTGTATTATTTGTTATATTGTCATATTTTTATTAAGCAAAAAAAGTTACCTTTGCAGTAAGAAATGGCACAGTTAGATTACATAAAAGAGATAGCGAAATATGGTCTGGAAAACGACCAGGAACGTTTATTGTCTGTGCTGAACGAATTAATTGAGCATTCAAAAAAAACAAAGAAACTCAATTTCGCCATTCAACTTCAATCCATTTTAAAAGATAGCTTAAGACTTCAAAAGTCAAATGGATTAACAAAAGTTGGTTCAGAAACACATCTTAATAGAATTGAAGACAAAGAGTTATCTGAACTTATTTTAGAGAAAATCACTTCTGATTATTCATTAGATAACATCATTGCCAACGAAAAGATATATACTGAACTGAAGTTTTTTATTGAGGAACACCATAAGATAGAAATCTTACAACAGTTTGATTTACCAGTTTCTAATAAATTGCTTATGTACGGACCTTCGGGTTGCGGAAAAACTCTTGCTTCCTATGTTATTGCAGGCGAATTAGATAAAATGATGGTGGTTATTAATTTAGGAGCTATCGTTTCTTCTAAATTAGGTGAGACCAGTAAAAACCTATCTAAAATATTTAAAAAAGCAGCTACAGAAGATTGTATTATTTTTCTTGATGAATTTGATAGTTTAGGTAAAATAAGAGATTATAGCCAAGACCACGGCGAGATGAAACGTGTTGTGAATACAATACTTCAATTGTTTGATTACCTTCCTCAAACTAGCATTGTTATCGCAGCAACAAATCAAAAAGATATGTTGGATGATGCTTTGTTAAGAAGATTTGATAACATCATTGGATTTGAATTGCCGAATGAAGCTGATATTAAAAAGCTAATTGAATTGACATTGAAAAATGGCAATTTTAAATTCGATAATAAAGCTGCTGCCAACAGAATTATTAAACAATCTATTGGCTTATCTTATTACAGCATCCAAAAAACCTTGATTACTGCTATCAAAAGAACTTTGTTTGCTTCTACCGAACCTAAGAATATACTTTCCGCTCAAATCAATACAAGTATTTGGAAAACACTTGTGGAAACTGAAAAACATTCTTTAAACGTCTAATTCATCAGCTTCAAGTCCTGCATCAATATCAAGGTCTTGTATTACTTCAAGTTGGTTTATTAACTGAATTTCATCGTACAATTTTCCCGAATTATTTCTAATTGTTTCTTCAATAGATAAAACTATTGAGAAAGGAAATTCTGTAGGATAATCTTCTGGTAAACCACCCACCACCTGCTCAGATAATTTAGCGTGAACAGCCAGCTTGAAAGTATTTCCTTCATTATTTAAATCATCCACATTTACATTCAGAAATATTTTTTGAGTATTAGAATACGGCAATGGCTTTGAGACATATCTGCCATTTTCCGACCAAGATAATGTTGTTTTTAGTTTTGACTTCAGTTCTTCATCGGGCTTCATAATATCATCAGCAGAATGGTTTTTGAAGATACTAAATGCCATATGAATAGGATTATAAGACAGCTGATTATTTTTAATCGGCAAAAATTTGAAGCACAAGGTAGCGGTAACTTTCAAGATGCCTCGCTTTTTCCCTAAATCATCATTAACTAAATATTCAGGGAAATTGATGGGATAAATTCTAATATTGCCATTTCCAATAACATCTTCCAATATTAACGTTGCTGAGTTCTCATCAGAATATAAACTTTTCAAATCATCTACTAAACCGTTACCAATTACTCTGTTTCTCAACTTTGATACGTCTGTTGCAAAAGGTATCAAGTTCAATGATGCGCCATTAATGATAAGTGCTTTTACACTTTCATTTGACAAAGCAGGGTAATTTTTTATAATTTTTGCTGCAAGATTAGCTGTTAGTGGTGCAGCGAAACTTGTACCCACTTCCTGCATAATGCCTACCTCTGGTCGAGCCGACAACAATGTTAATGCAGGTTCGTCCATCCAATCTAAAGTATTAGCATTGTAATAACCCATATCGCCACCACTTTCAATTACATCGGGCTTGAAGTAGTTTTTATTTGTTTTCTTCGGATTGTAAATCACTGACAAATCAATATGCCCTTTTCTGGTGTAGAGTGTTGGAAATTCACGACCTGATGCGATGCCTAAAAAAGCACCATCTTTTAAATTATCAGCTGCTGCACCAATGGTAACATTGTTCATACTATCAGCAGGTGTTGATAGATTGGTATGGTCGCCGTGGAAATAAGACAAATCATAACTTGTATTTTCATTAATACAATTTTCATTGTTACCTGTACAAATAAAAATCAAGCTGTTTGTTTCGTAAGCAAATTTATCTAAGGAATAAGTATAATCAGAAAAGGTTTCATTCTTATACATAAAGCTACTATAGCAAGTTGTTAAGGTAAAGAATCTGATTTGAGGATATTTAGCTTTGACAGCATATAGCATATTCAGTAAATCAATTTCTGAAATATAACCGCTTCCGTTATCGCTTATTTTTATAGAAAGCAACTTTGCATCTGCCGTTACTTCATTTTCAAAATTATTTTTGTGATTAAGCCTTCCCAAAGCTACTAACCCGGCTACGGCTGTTCCGTGACCTAATTTATTTCTACCTGCCTGGTCAATTAAAGGACTTCCTGCAAGTGTAAAAGTCGTATCGTTGATAATTAATGGAGCTAAAGCAGTTTGTTGAGCAATACCGGTATCAATAATCCCAACAATTGGTAAATCATCGCCAGCATTTTGAATATCGAAACCAAACTGACGTTGAACCGTATTAAACTCTCCTGGTCTAATTGTGGTAAATGCAGAACTTGTAACACTTTCAATTATATCAAAGTTTTGGATAATCTTTTGAATTTGTTCGGGTGTTGGATTTTGCAATTCAATTCTATCATTTTCAACATCGTGCTTATATGCTATACCTGAGCTTTCAATATACACAATCAATGACTGTACAAGCTGTTGCTTAACCGCTTCATCTAATGGTAAATCTATTAAGGATAAGTAAACAATTTCTCCAATATTTTCTAACCTAAATTTAAGAATATCGTTTGCTCGTAATAGCTTAAAGCTTGCCACATATTTTACATTATTGGAATATTTTACGTTTTGATTGTGTTCTAGTTCAAATTGAATAAAATTATTCACATCAGTAATAAATGCTTGAAACCTTTCACGGTTAATAATTGCAAATAATCCCTTCTTTGCGAAATCATAAAATGCTGATGCTTCTAATCCTAAATCATTATAATACACTTTAAAGTATTTGTTAATTTCAAATACCCCTTGAAACGCTATTTCAATATAATCTATGTCAATAGGTATATTTAATTCCTTATCCTTTAGCTCATACTTTGCCGTAACATCCGTATCGAATTTTATCAAATCTGCTCTTAATGAAGTCGCTAGCCTAAAGTAGTTTTTAGGTGCAGCATCTTCATCGTCTTTATTACTATCAAAGCCATAATTATATTTGAAATCTTTGATTTCAGATAGTTGTTTTTCGCTTAAGAATTTGAGGTGAGATTTATTTGCCATTAATTTAGGTTATTTGTTTCAGACCCATTTTGATATACAAATAATATCAAAAAGACCATCTTGCTAAGATGTAAAGATAATAAAAGCATTTTAGTGTATGCTATGCAACGCAATGGATTAACTACCTCTGAACGCCAAATGCAACCTTTCACTACAACATTGGAATACCTAATGTAAATACCTTTTATTTTAGAGGTTTAAATGATGCAGATATGGAAATAACAGTTTTGGACATTCAGATTTTAAAGGCATTGCACAGAGAAGTAAAGGAAGTTTCTTTATTGATTAAGGAAATCACTGCACCCTACAAAGCACTGCAACAGGCAACGAAATGGCTCGACCAACAGGAAGCCTGTCAATTGCTAAATATCAGTAAAAGAACGTTGCAGACGTACAGGGCAAAGGGCATTCTTGGGGCAACACAAATCAATCGGAAGACTTATTTCAGATTGTCCGAAGTGGAGTTACTGATGCAAGGAGAGCGACCATTAAAAAAGCAAAAGAAATGAGACAGATTGGAAATTCAAACGATGATATGCTTGCCTTGCTCGAAGCTGTGGTAGGCATCAAAAATGAACTGTTGTATATCAGAGAATATTTCCACCCATTACTAAAAGGGGAAATCTACCTGTCAGGCGAACAGGTTTGCCAGATGTTACACATCAGCAAACGGACATTGCAACAGTACAGGGATGACGGACTGATACCTTTTATCAAGCTCGAACGGAAAATCTTGTTTCGTGAAAGCGATATTGTAAAAGTATTGGAAGGTAACTATCAGCGTTAGCTGATTAAATGAATGCTTTGAAACTGTAACCCGTATCGGTCATTAAAGAAACAGCCCACTGCTTAAAGCGGTGGGCTGTGTTGTTTTAAAGAATTGTGACATAATGTTATAGGCTTGCAACAAAGGACTCCTCCATACCCTTAAATTTATGCGATACCTTTTGCATATCCTTTCCGACTTTCTCGTTGAGAATTTTTGCATAAATCTGAGTAGTGGCAATGTTTTTATGCCCTAACATTTTGCTCAAACTTTCTAATGGAACACCCTCGCTTAAAAATAGCGTGGCAAAGGTATGACGTGCTAAATGAAAGGTTACTTTCTTTTCTACAAGGCAGTCAATCAGTTGAGATATTCTCTTTAAGCTGTCATTACAAATCGTATTTGATGGTACAGGAAATACCTTTCCATCCTTTGACAATCCTGCATATTTTTCAATAATCATTTTCGGAATATCCAAGAGCATCACGTTTGATGATGTAGCGGTTTTCTTTCTTCGTACAATAATCCACCTGTTACCGTCAAAAAAATCTTGGATATTGCTGTTTTTAAGTCCTTTCATATCTGAATAGGAAAGACCTGTAAAGCAACTGAAAACAAACAAGTCTTTAATTAATTCGTCTTTCTTTTTATCGCAGTTGAACGTTACGAGCTGTTCCAATTCATTACGCAATAGATAACCACGATCTTTATCCTTTTTGGTATTCTTGTACTCGCTGAACGGATTAAAAGCAAGATGCTTTCTGCTCATTGCCAATCGGCAAAGCGTTGTAAATCCAATCATATACAGCCAAATGGTGTTGTGTGTTAAACTTTGGTCGTCACGCAGGTAGTAATCAAAGTCCTGCACAAGATCAGGTGTAAGGTCGCTAAAGGACACATCGGAATAGCCGTATTTTGTAAGTGCAAAATTTCGAAGATGTTTCAAAAGTATTTTGTATTTACTGCGTGTGCCATTTACCCGAAGTCCACTATTAACCTTTTTCTCATAGTCGGATAGGAACTGTTCATAGAATTTGAAAAAGGTCAGTTCTCCGCTTTCCATCCCAAGAACGGCATTTTTAAGTTTAGCACTGTTTACAGCCCCCTCGTTCTTCAGAATTTTGGAATAGCATTCCTCAATACCCGAACGAATTTTGTCAAGTTTGCTGTTTGTGTCTAGGGCTTCTCGGCTTTTACCTAAAACCCTGCCGTACTTCAAATCCCAATTTGTTGCGGAAATATCCAGCTTGGTACTGAATGCAGACTGTTTACCGTTTACGGTAACCCTGCACATAACCGAAACTTTTCCGTTTTTCTTTGGGGCGTTCTTTTTAAGGTAGAACAATACCTTAAATGTTGATTTTTTTGTCGTTTCCATACTCACAATTCTTAATGATAAAATTAAACCTATGTGAGCTACGGAACAATATGAAAAACTATGCAGAAAGCTGAAATACAGTATTTTAAAACGATATTTCTAATATTTAAAAGTAACGTTTTAGTAACCTTACTTTTGCCAAACCTCGCTTTTTCCTGCTTTTTACCTCATTACCAAAAAATTATAAAACGGCTGTAAAGCCTTTATTTACAACCGTTTTGCCTGTTATTAATCTTTGATGTATTTTTACTGAAACTTTATTTTAAATTTCTTATACAAAAGTACTGCAATGACAGACGCTGATGTTATACATTGAATATTATATGATATACATTTGCTCCCTTATGAATAAACAACTGAAATTAAAACAAAAAGGCAGAAAACAACCATTATTCTATTCAAAATCAAATACTTTACACTGAGCACAACATTCATTTTTATACATTTAATCACTGACATACAGCATATAGCGTACTGTATTAAGTATAAAAAGCAGAAGTTTATTACTTCTGCTTTTTATACTCGGAGTAAAACCTATCCTGAATCAGCGCCAGGACTTATATTGATTGATCAACCCATTGGTAGATGAGTCGTGGCCCTGAACCTGGTGATCCTCCTGAAGTTCAGGTAAGATAGCATTAGCTAATTGTTTACCAAGTTCAACACCCCATTGATCAAAGCTGAAAATGTTCCAGATGACCCCTTGCACAAAAATTTTATGTTCATAAAGAGCGATCAGTTTACCCAATGATTTTGGCGTTATCTTTTTCAGCAAAAATGAATTTGTCGGACGGTTTCCCTGAAATACCTTGTATTTACGCTGCTGCTCGATTTCATCAGCCGATTTTCCTGATCCCTGCAATTCGGTTATCACTTCCTCCGCTGACTTTCCGTTCATCAATGCTTCGGTCTGCGCAAAAAAATTGGACAATAGTATTTTATGATGTTCTCCCAGCGGATTTAAACTCTGAGCAGGCGCGATGAAATCCGAAGGTATCAGCTTAGTCCCCTGATGAAGTAACTGATAAAACGCATGTTGTCCATTGGTACCAGGTTCGCCCCAGACTATAGGTCCTGTCTGATAATCAACTACATGACCGTTACGGTCGATATATTTACCATTGCTCTCCATATCCCCCTGTTGAAAATAGGCCGCAAAACGGTGCAGGTATTGATCATACGCAAAAATACCCAAGGTCTCAGCACCATAAAAATTGATATACCAGATCCCCAAAAGAGCCATGATTACCGGAATGTTCTTTTCAAAGGGAACATGCTGAAAATGCTCGTCGGCCTCATGGGCACCCTCCAATAACGCCTGGAAATTATCATATCCTATTCCAAGACTGATGGATAGTCCTATTGAGGACCATAATGAATATCTGCCCCCTACCCAGTCCCAGAACACAAACATATTACGCGTATTGATTCCGAACTTTTCCACCTCAGCTTCATTCGTACTCAGCGCAACAAAATGTTTTTCGATATCTTTTATTTCAGCCCCCGCCTCAAGCAGCCAAGAACGCGCACTATGGGCATTGGCCATCGTTTCCTGGGTGGTAAATGTTTTGGAAGCAATAAGAAAAAGTGTAGTTTCAGGATTAACATGCTTAAAGACCTCAGAAATGTGCGTACCATCGACATTCGATACAAAATGCAGATTCAGAGGCGTTTTATATGCTTTTAAAGCCTCCGTTACCATGACGGGGCCGAGATCTGACCCACCGATCCCGATATTGACAACATCAGTTATCGCCTTTCCCGTATATCCGGTCCAGCTTCCCGAAAGTACATCCTGTGTGAAATTTTTCATCTGGTCCAGTACTTCATGAACCTGGGGTATGATATTCACTCCATCAACAGTAACTACCGCATTTTTTGGCTGGCGCAGTGCTGTATGCAGAACAGGCCTGCCCTCCGTTGCATTGATCTTGTCTCCAGCGAACATTTTATCAATCGCCTGGTCTAGTTTCACCTCTTTTGCCAGCTCCAGCAAAAGGTTCAGCGTCTCTTCAGTAATTCTGTTTTTTGAATAATCAAACAGTACATCGCCCCATTGCACTGAAAACGTGGAGAACCGATGGGGATCTTCTATAAACAAATTGCGGATCTGCACATCTTTTATCATCTGGAAATGTGCCGTAAGCTTCTGAAAAGCCGCTGTATCTTTTAAATTAACCGTTGGTAACATATGTTTAAGATTTATGTTACAAACCTAGTTCAATTCTCCGGCGGTCACGCAACCAACTTATACCTATGTCTTATACATTTGCGCCAATTGCTGCTGCAGGTCCGTGGGTGTTTCATCAAGCTTAGCCTTAACAAACTTATTAAGTGCAGCGGGTGAGTTGAAGCCAAGTTCGAAAGCAATTTCTTTATGGGAATAGCTGGAGAGCAGCAACAGCTGCTTGATCTCATTCATGATCCTTGCGTGGATGGTTTCGATCGAGGTCAGCCCCGCGGTTTTCTTGGTGATCTCATTTAATTTTTTGGGTGAAATCAGCAATTTTTCCGCATACCAGCTTACTGTACGTTCTGTCTTGTAATACCGCTCCAGTAATTCTAAAAATTTCCCATAGAGTTTTGTATTTTCATTGGTCAGTTTATTCTTGTCCCACTTCGTGTGGACAAACTCGACCAGCTTAAGTAACGTTATCTTGATGTAAAACCGTGCCTGTTCTTTCTTTACCGATGTTAGGTCATGGTATAGTTTTTCTATCTGATCCAACAGCAACTCTACTTCCTTGGTCTCCGCTACGGGCAGTTCAATATGATTGAGTTTGACAGAAATGTTGTGATTGTAAATACTCAGCTCATTTTTAAGGATATCCGAACAGAACAGCACTTCATCAAACAGGATCATCTTGCCCTCAAAGTTGCTGCTGATCTGTTCTTTTGATGATAGCTGTCCAGGAAATATAACACAGATGTTATTTTCCGTCACATCGTACCGACGGTCCTCTACCTGCATTTTCATTTTGCCTTTTTTAACAAATAATAAACAAAAATGGTCTTTTGTATGCGGTTCCCTATATTCCTCCAGTGCATTCCTGTCCAATTCAAAAATATGAAAGGGCGTGATTGCCCTTTCAGAATTATGCTGAATATCTTTCAGATGATGTGTGATCATATTTATTTTTTATATTAAATATTGCCGTGCAAATATTTTGCTGCTTTTTTGTCTACCAAAAATAATAATTCTCCCTGAGATGGCGCAAGCAATTGTGCCGGGTATATTCTGGGGTTATAAGGTCCCTCGATAACCTCTTTGAGAGCTTCCGCCTTCGTTTCTCCAAAAGAGATCACGAGTAGCCTAAGAGCTTTAGACCAACGATCAAGAAAACTCGGTGAATGGCGGAAATGGGGAGGTAAAAATAAATCCGCATGACTTGTAATAATTTAAAGAAATGCGACCAGTAGGTCTACCAGCCCTATTTTCTTTAAATCACCGGATAACCTACGTTATACGAATTGTTGCTGGCATTGATTTGAATTGTCTGAAATGACAGAAGTCGGTCAGCCTTACCAAAGTTGTCGATTGATGGTGCTACATATGTAGATAGTATTAGTTTTACAAAATCGCCGTCCGGAACAGCTGTAAGCGCTGCCGTATCCTCATTGAAATGAGCCTTAGTTGTTGCAGCAGTAAAATTCGAATTGATCGGCTTTCCTGCATCGATGTTAAATACACTTCGCAATTTAAACTTATAGTATATATCATCAATTGCTCCCGAACCCATTCCTTCTGATGCAGGCATAATTATAAAATCAACAATCGCTAATGTCGCGCCAATTGTGATCATTCCTGATGTTTTAACTAATAACATGATATGAATTGTTCCGTTCGAAGTCCTCTCTTCCTGTTTAGCCATCAAACTTTTGATTCGGGCAATATTTATGCGGGCTATCACATGGCCATCTGACGATAGATAGCTTGAGCTCAATAACTCCTGTCTTTTCCGTTGAAATGAAATGCGACTTTGAGTAGGACTCACCACCGTTCGAGCTCTTGCATACATATCAGCAGTAATTGAATTCCCTTCATAAAATTTAATCCGCGATTGGGGCTCAACTAGAGAATAGGAATTAGAGTTGTTGTTACGGATACTTACATTCCCTAAATATTCAGCATCTGTGGTAAAATTTCCGTCAAACTTGATATCGGAAAACTCCACATCTATCTTCTGATCTTCGTGCGCTTGGAAGTTGTTACTATCAATAGCCAACCCCATGTAATTTGTTGCCGCTCCGAATTTAAAGTACAAATGGGCTTTGTAGGTTTTAATCTCAGGTTGATTATTACCCTCGAAATAATTTCCAGAAATTTTTCCGCCGGCTATTGGTCCGGAATACAAAAAAACTCCACCACTTTCAAATACGTTATCTACAATCCTAGCAACATTTACTGTAGGTTTTCCGTCGATATTTTTAAACCAGATTCCGGATATACAGCCTTCACACATATTATCTTTAAAAGTAAAGTTAAAGCATCGATCCGCATCAACTATCCGTTCAACCTGTTCAAATATATTACCCGTAATCGTAACAGATTGTAAATACCCGTTTTTATAAGCGTCTGTGTCATTGGGCCTCTTTTCTTTATAAGATTTGATAACATGTTTAACCCTAAAAAAAGAACACTTGGTTATAAATACATTATAAATCCGATCCCCATCTACAAATGTACCGGATAAAGGTGTCCCATCTATTATGTTTCCAATATCCGCGCCGGCATTTCTTACAACCAAATTATCGATAAAAACCTTGCCTGTGTACAAATTTCCTGTTGAACCGGGATTTAATAACGAAGACTGTGATGTTATCCAGCCGTCATTGACATTATTGGTTAAATGTACCGATCCGCCTTTGCCACTAATCCGATGCGAAGGATATCTTTGTAATGTTGCATCTGGCAGCCCCAAATAGGAATCTGCGAGTAATTGGCAGGTAATTTCTATACTCCTATAACCTGAATTAAAAATTTGCTGTATAAAAGGGGTGGCATCGGTATCTAATCCGGCTTTTGCACCAAAGTAAAGCGGGTTAACCGCTTCTAGAAATCTATGTTCTAACTTAATTCCTGCAGCAGCAATGATGCTCCCGCCGTCGTCTGAACCCGTTGTATCTGATAAACTGTAAACAATAGGACCTGGTGTATCTCCTGCTTGGTAATAGCCCAGAAGTTGTACGCCTAGATAAGTACCATCCTGTAATTCGGCAATTTCACATGCACATAAGTTGCGCAAATCTGCCATTGTCTTTTTGATTAGAAATTGTTTTGCCATAATGTTGTTGTTTTTAATTCTTACACAAACTTAGACCTCATTCAAGTGCTATTTGAGTGAAAAGTATCCAATGTAAGCGGTAGAATACAACTACCGAAAAGTTGTGCGGATGGGCGACCATAAAACACAAAAAAGCCACATCTTTCGACGTGGCTTATTAAACTAAACTTAAACATATGATTCACTAGTGGTTTGTCATTTATTTGCCGCAAACCACCAGTTGTAAAATTCTATTTATACGAATTGATTGATTTGGATACTTTCCAATTATTGCCCACACGCTCCAAGGTAACTAGGTCAGTCTTGGTGAAGTTCTCAAATTTCAACCTCACTTTGGCTACCATATAGTCAGCTGATTCTTCTAAGATGTCGGTGCTTACTATACAGTTAAGCTTTTCTCCTTTTTGTTTTTTCAAGGAATTAATCACTTCACTACGGCTATTAGATTGCGCATTGGTAGCTTGGATCTTTTGATTGAAATCTTCTGCGAATAACTGCTCTACGCCTGCTGATTCGCCCTCCGTAGTTATCGCAACATAGTGAGCAAGTGCCAAGTCTGCTGTAGAAAGGTTAACGTTTGCTTTTGTTGCTTTTGCTCCAGGTCCTTCAGCTGCCATAGCGAAAGTTGATACTGCGATTAGGGCTGCTGCTGCGAATGTTTTTACTAATGCTTTCATAATGTCTTTACTTTATATTGTTAGTTTTTTGTTCTTATTTGTTGACTCAAAACTACAACACAATAGGCCCCTAGCCTATGGACTTTAGACCAGCGCTCAGGAAAACTCGGTGAATGGCTGGAATGGGGAGGTGAAAGTTATCATTCGAATTAACGATTCAATGAAGCTATAGATTCGGGGAGAGATAATTTATTTCAAAATTTCATTATCTTAGTGCATGTGGCCACCGATATCAATTGACAAAATAGAACTTCTTATTTCGCAAGCAGAACTGACAATGGATTATAAAGCTTTAAACCTTTGGAATCTCATCAAAGTAACTCCTCATAAGTGGCAAGAAAAATCGTTTGGAGATGAGAGTGGGGGCTTTTGGGTGGTTGCCTTATTTGGAAATCAAATAATTTACTATAATGACATTGAAGAAGGCTTTAATATATCATCGTTTGAAATCTACGGCGTTATTGATCAATACGATTGTAACCAATCTGAATTGACCGCCCCATTAATTATTTAGTTTCACAGTTGAGTCAAATCCCTGACGAGATTATTTAGGATAATAAACCGAACTAAAAAAATAGATAAATCATAAAAAAGCCACATCTCTCGACGTGGCCATAAATAAACATATGATTCACTAGTGGTTTGTCTTTTATTACTGGCAAACCACTAATTATTTAAATTCTATTTATACGAATTGATCGATCTGGATACTTTCCAGTCATTGCCCACACGTTCCAAGGTAACCAGATCAGTCTTGATGAAGTTTTCAAATTTCAAGGTCACTTTAGCCACCATATAGTCTGCCGATTCCTCAATGATGTCTGTGCTTACTGTGCAGTTCAGCTTTTCCCCTTTTTGCTTTTTCAAGGATTTAACCACTTCGCTACGGCTGTTAGACTGCGCATTGGTAGCTTGAATCTTTTGATTGAAATCAGCTGCAAACAACTGCTCTACTCCTGCTGATTCGCCCTCCGTAGTGACCGCAACATAGTGATCAAGTGCCAAGTCTGCTGTAGAAAGGTTAACGTTTGCTTTTGTTGCTTTTGCTCCAGGTCCCTCAGCTGCCATAGCGAAAGTTGATACTGCGATTAGAGCTGCTGCTGCGAATGTTTTTACTAGCGTGTTCATAATGTCTTTATTTATAGTGTTAGTTTTTAGTTCTTATTTGTTGACTCAAAACTACAACACAATAGACCCCTAGCCTATGGCCTTTAGACCAACGATCAGGAAAACTCGGTGAATGGCGGTAATGGGGAGAGGAAAGGGTTTAGAATAAAGCATTGAATTTTCGATAATCAGACTATAACAGCTATCTTTAATAGCAAAAGCTTCCACAAGTTAACCCCAGTCAAACATATTTCGCACAGATTCAGCAGCACGCCCAGGAATTTCTAAATACAAATGGTCAGAATTTAAAAGAATGGCTGGCCTTAAGATTAAATATTCAACTCGAAAATGGACTGTTTTTATTTCCCACAGGAGGTATAATGATAGAAGATAGTGAGGAATTGCCAGAAGAACCTAAAAGAATCCACCTAGCGGGAGTTGACACTAAAATAATTGAGGATTTTATTATCGAAAATCCTACAACAGCCTTTGTAGAATATCCTTGGGAAGCAATATCAATTGAGAAAAAATTAGCTTTCGAAGATATGCTGTATAAAGAAATCGATTCATCAGGATCTATAGTCGATTATTTACGGAGCCATTCTACGAACACTATTTTAAAAGGAGCCACAGTTTCAGCCTTTTGCATAAATGTTAATTCATCTCAGGTTTTATTTGAAATACAAAGTAAAAAGATCGATCAACGCTTTGCATTAATAGCATTCAAGCAATCCGATCGAGATGGAACTCGTTTGTTAAAAGGTATTAAATTATTTAATGATTTTGACGAATTCAAAGATCTCAAGATGTATCCAGACAGAAACGAATGGGAGAAATAAATTGAAATGAAAAAGGAAGGCAAGATCTTCATACAGTATAAATAAGCCAATACAAGTTATCAAAAAAATTTACTCCGATAAAACTATTTGGAAATGGCAATTGTTCTTATAATACAAAGCGGCTCCAAGCTATCTTTCGAAGGAAAGGTTCAACATAAAATTGGCGTCGTACAGTGAAAATCCAATTGTCTTAAAAAACATTGGATGACGAAACAAAAAAGAGGAAACGATAGGAAACATAAAAATTGCTGTACAAGTAAACGCTAAGAGAAAGGGTCTGATGAGAATCAGACCCTTTTGACGTAAAAAGCCAGATTTCAGGATCTGGCTTCTAAACTAAACTGAAAAAGTACTGCCCCCTAGTTTTCGGGATCCTTTATTTGCTCCAATAAGCATATCATCCGCTAATAATCAGCCTTTGTTATAAGCATCCATCTCATTATATTGAAAATGAAAAATAATGCAAGCCAAGCAAAAGAAAACATATCCGGGTATTGTAGGACAGCATGTAGGCTATAAAGACCTGCTATCCCTATAACTATCGAAAATATCCTATCTAATGTAGTTCCCAGTCTTCTTTTTATGATATATAACGAATGCAGTAAAACTGTTGTACAGATTATAATATAAATAACCGCCAGTAGAGCTTGAACAACTAAGTCCCACATATTGATGAAATCAACATAATTCAGGCAAGTAAAAAATTGAAATAGAGCAAGAAATAACACCATAAAAAAAAGGAGCGTAAACTTTTCACCCGGTAGAGGTAAAAGCAACAAAAGCAATATTGTAATGATATTAATAAACGCTTTATATCTTACTAGTCTTTCCATTAAGAAACTATGCTTTTTCATAATTGATTTATTTAATATCCCAAAGCTACCCTTCTTTTAAGATCAAAAATTTGATAAAAGGCAAAAAAAAGACATATCTCTTTACCATGGATGTTGTCTATACGCCAAAACAAAAAAGCCACATCTTCCGATATGGCTCTACAACATATATATTTATTTGAGATGGCTTCTACTTATACGAATTGATTGATTTGGAAACTTTCCAGTCATTGCCTACACGCTCCAAGGTAACTAGATCAGTCTTGGTGAAGTTTTCAAATTTTAAGGTTACTTTAGCCACCATGTAGTCTGCAGATTCCTCGATGATATCAGTGCTTACTGTACAGTTCAGCTTTTCGCCTTTTTGTTTTTTCAAGGATTTAATCACTTCGCTACGGCTGTTAGACTGCGCATTGGTAGCTTGAATCTTTTGATTGAAATCAGCTGCAAACAACTGCTCTACTCCTGCTGATTCTCCCTCTGTCGTTACCGCAACGTAGTGATCTAAAGCCAAGTCCGCTGTGGAAAGGTTAACGTTTGCTTTTGCCGATTTTGTTCCCGGTCCTTCAGCTGCCATAGCGAAAGTTGATACTGTGATTAAGGCTGCCACTGCGAATGTTTTTACTAATGAGTTCATAATGTCTTTATTTTATATTGTTAGTTTATCTGTTCTTATTTGTTGACTCAAAACTACAACACAATAGGCCCCAAGCCTATGATCTTTAGACCAACGCTCACAAAAACTCGGTGAATGGCAGGAATGGGGAGGTGAATTTTAATTTTGTGATGTAGGTCACGGTAAATTACCATACAAAATCAAGAAATTTGTTCCAACAAGAAGAAAATCAAAGCAATATGAAAGCAAAACAACTCTTTAGGCAAATAGGAATATTTTCGGCTTTATTAATCTTAATAGTAACGCATTGCTATGCAACAAACCGAAAACCAAAAATTCTATTCGTAGTGACTAGTCACGATACAAAAGGCAATACAGGCGAAAAAACAGGTTATTATCTCGGGGAAGTCTCGCATCCATGGGAGGTTTTAACAGCTGCCGGATATGAGATTGATTTTGTTAGCCCACAGGGCGGAAATCCACCTGTGGATGGATTTGACCTAAATGATCCCGTTAACAAAAAATTCTGGGAGGATAAATACTACCACAATAAAATCACCCATTCACTCAAACCTTCTCAGGTAAAACCTGAAGAATACAAAGCCATCTTTTACGCCGGAGGACATGGTGCGATGTGGGATCTGCCTTTCGACCCATCAATCGCAAAGATTGCCACCAAGATATATGAGGCAAATGGGGTCATTGCAGCTGTATGTCATGGACCTGCAGGCTTAACCAACATCAAACTGAGCACCGGCGAATATTTGATAAAAGGGAAAAAAGTTAATGGCTTTAGCAACGAAGAAGAAGAGCTTGTCAAGCTCAGCAATGTTGTTCCCTTTTTACTAGAAGATAGACTAAAAGCAATAGGTGGGATTTAAGAAAAATCCGAACCTTGGCAGTCCCATGTCACTATTGACGGCAGATTGATCACTGGGCAAAACCCGCAATCAGCCAAAGCTGTAGGCATAGCCATCGTCAAAGCATTAGCTGAATAAGGTACACCCCAAAAATAAAAACATTGCCTTTTGAAAACCATAGGGTCTGTCCAATATTTACTGTACAATTAAACGCTAACAGAAAGGGTCTGATGAGAATCAGGCCCTTTTTTTGGCTTCTAAGGGGTTTACAAATACGTCCCTGCTTCTGCAAACTGACACGATTAGATGTCTGCGTATTTCTGAAAGTCAGCGATTACTCCCGGAGTAGTAGTGGAAAGCTGGTGAAGATTTACGGACTATTTTCTAGAATCGCCTCTACTTTACGCCCGATTATTTTAAGCATCCTTTCAAATCCCACATCTGTAGGGTGGGTGCCATCCACTGTTCCTTCCGAATCATCACCTATCAAATGGTCTGTAGGTATGTAATACAAATTTTTGTAACCTGCCTGTAGCAGTCTTTCATACTGTAGCTTAAAATTCTTATTCTGCTCGGTCAATTGCGCGCTCCATTTTAAATTATAATTGCCGACCTGACGGGTAATACTCTCTATCAGCAATATGGGTACCTGAGGATGGGATTTACGAATCCGTTTCACAAAATTAAACGTTCGTTCTTTGACTTCTTCGGGACTACTATTTGGCACACAATCCATGATGAGTAGACCCATAGAATCAATATCACATAGCATATCAGCCACGGCAGGCTCCATCCGGGCATTGCCACTCACGCCCATGTTGATCACATTGGCGTTCAACCGCCGCCCTAATTGCGCTGGATAAGCTAATCCCGGGCGGCTTGCGGAAGCACCATGGACGATGCTGGAACCATAAATCACGACCTTTTTGTTAAAAGACTGTCTGGTACCAACAAAGGTGGCTTTGTCATCAATAATCAGGTCAAAATCCAATAGCTCTTTATACAAGGGAAAGTAAACAAGAAATTCTTTTTCTGTTTTCGCCATATCTTCAACAAGCGTAGCTTTACTTTCCGCCATGTTCAGATCGGGACGAGCTACCCCTGCAAAGCGCCACCCACTGGGCTCTTTTACATATACATCAAAACCCCGTGACATAATCGGCGTGGAATTATTGCCTAGCGCCGCATCCGCCGTCTTCCATCGTAAAGATAATTTGCTCGTATTGCTCTTAAACGTAATAAACATTCCTGCAGCATGGGTATATAATTTCTTTACCGCAGCAGGAAGTTGCCTGTACTTCGCTGTATCTATCCGATGAAATTTTGGTGCGTTTTCAAAAGCTCTTCCCTGCAGCTCAAATTTGGCCGACGAAATAACCTGCTGGGCGTATAAAGATACTGAGCCACAAACAAGAAGGAGGAAAAATAGGATACTTGTCTTTTTTCTCATGATGTTTCAATTAATAGCAATAGAAATGATTCTAATTGAATAGTGGCCATCTCATATTATCCATAAGATGGCCATCTACTTATAAAGGTATCGAATTTATTTCACTGTAAATACCGTAGCTACAGCGCGTTCACCTTCATGGTCAAACTTTCCATTATCTGAAGGATAGTTAACCACGCCTTCGCCCTTCACCCAAGCTGTGGAGGAACCGCCACCATCATAGTTTAACGCGGAAGTGCAGCCCAAGGCAGCCATTAACTCGCCCAGCTGGGGTATCGTCAGTCCCTGTGATTGTGATGAGCGGCCATCAATAACAGCTACAATAAGTTTATTGTCCTTGGTAAGCCCCACTGCTGTACGGGGATGTCTGCTGGTATTGAAATCTACATTCAACTGCTCCAGCACCTGACCATTCTGCATCAATAACGGGCCGCCAGCCAGTGCAGCGGTGGCGCTCAGCGTCCCCCAGCCTCCTGCGGGTTTCGGCACAATCTGATAGCTTTGCCCCGTAAAGGTAAATGCACCATTTTCACGGTAGCTATTAAATCCATTCACAGTCTGATTGATTACCTGGCCATCGTATTTGAAAAATACGGTTGATCCGCCTGTACTGGTATTAAAGTAACTGCCGTTAAATGCCACCAAAGCGCCCTTAGCCGTCGCGGCAGCACTTGTTTTTAGAAATCCGGTCTTCACATAGGGAATTTCCAGCTGCATGCCTTTCTTCAGATCGATCTCAAATACATTGACATATTGTTTGGATTCAAATATCCGTGGAAATTGGTAATATTTCCACAGCACACCGTCAGCAACCGTTTTTGTATTCCAAGCTGCCGTATTGATAATCTCCGCCAAGTTTTCTTCCTGGGGAATACTGTAGTCATAGGGCAGCTGCGTTCCGCCCTCATTTTTCTTGCATGAAATAACAAGAAAAAGCAGCAATAAGCTATATATAAAATTTCTTTTCATCTGTTTTACTTTATTTCGCCGATCCACTTTAATTTTAATGGAACCACTTTTTCAATTGTTTTCTGGTTAATAGTGTATACGGCCGATTCCATATTGCGGTAAAAGACGACCTTGTTTTCTGATGGCAGTAATCTTGCCGCACTTACGTTGCCCGTCCCCCAGCTATAGGGCCAGTTGGCAAAATAGTGTTGCGGCACAGTTTCCCGCTCATACTGAAAGGCCTTTCCTTTTCGCTCCGCCAATAGCACCTTGTCCTTTCCGATCAATACCAATGATTTTCCCTGGATATACCCTGTATTGATTTGGCTCCAGTTCAATGTGTCTGGCAGCGTCAGCCATTTCTGAATCGGTTGTTCATCCAGCACCTTAAAATCTTTTTTTGAAACTTTACGGCAATAGCCATCAAAGAGGATGTACCATACGACCACGTCGTCAATATATATCGGTGGATTAAACTCTGAACTCCCTTTCAGAAAAGGAAACAGCTTCTCCACTGGACTGACACTATAGCTTGTGTTAGCTACATCCGTTGTGTAGACCATATCCTGTGTGAGATAATAGGTGCTGTCTTTTTTTGTCCATACCGCTTCCGGTGTCAGCCAGGTGCCTTTTAACGTAAAAAGATGGTTGTCATCGTAAGCGTTAAATATTCCGCCATAATCAAGACGGTCTTCCTTTTTGGGCTGAATAGCACCTTCAATAAAAAATTTCGCTGTCACCCCATCGTATTTTTCCAGGCGTGCAGCAACAGCGATCGCATGCCAGTGGTTGGAAACAACATACACCGTATCTCCAGGCTGGATGATTCGCTCTCCAGCGTTATTTTTGAGGCGTCTGCTGAAAATATAATTCTGCACCGTCGTCTTGGAGTTTTCCTCCTTGAAGATCAATGCCGCAGGTACCCCCTTGCTGACCAATTGCAGCGCCATGGACGAAGCTTCACAAATCTTGGAACCGTGCGCACCACAACCTCCAGACACCACAATAGCATCCATCGGCCGGATATGGTAGAGCTGGGCAGCAACATCTACCCGCTGGGCCAATACCTCAGGATCGGCTGAACCCAATAATAGCAGGATATTCTTGTGCTCAGCAGCTCGGCTGTTGCCTAATAGAAGAAGGGTAAGGATAAATAAACAGCTTAATTGTTTCATCTTATTTCACTTTTGCACCCATCCAAGTAGAAGAGCGCGGGTTATTATTGATATCTTGTTGCATGCGACTATCGTCCAATGCCGGCTTATATTTCTTGGCAAGCTCCAGCAATCCGGATGAGCTTAAACCATAACTCATGGACGGATTTTCGGCACCGATGGGCAGGTAATCCGGATTCAGCATGGTCGCAGGTTCAAAGCTTAGCTTTGGAACAATGCTTCCATCAGCGCCATACACCGCCTTCGTAGCAACAGTGTGCTGGATTAATGGAACAACAGCAATGTTATCCGAATAAGCATCAACATCGCTTGAACTGCCCGCCTGAATATTGCCCGAAACGATTGAATTGATCAAAGTCAAGTTGTTGACATTGCTGCGGCGATAGACACCTCCGCCGGGACCAACAACGGCATTCTTGGTAATGGTTGTACTGATTACGTCTGCCTGACAGTTATCATACAGCATCAGTCCGCCACCGCCGTTGGCTGATGTACTTGAATTTTCAGCCAGCAGGCAATTAACAAATACCCCTTTTGATTTTTCACGCAGATAAACCCCTGCTCCATAGGATGTATTTGAATTGCCAACCACCTCACAATTATAGAGTGTAATAGCTGCATTTGGATAAGCGTGTAAGCCCCCTGCGGTGCCTTTGGCACTATTGTGATTAAACTGGCTATCGTAGGCAATCAGTGACCCATCGGCGATCCATAGTCCGCCACCGTTATTTCCGCTGTTGCTATTATTGTTGATGCGACAATTTTCCAACCTGAGCTGGGCACCTGAAAACGCATAGATGCCGGCAGCAAAACCTGCAGTTCCCTTATCTGCGGTCGCTTTATTATCAATCACCTCCACATTTTTGAGCAGAACCCTGGCCATACCAATTAACATACCGCCACCTTGGCCACGGCTGAATTTTACGTTATCGATCGTTGTACTGGCACTGCGGTCGGTGGCATTTCCCCCTTTGATGCTGATATTTTCCAGCATAACCTGATTTTCAGGATCCGGGGTTGCCGTCACTGTGACTGTGTGAAACACCGATTTTCCACTGGAAAGCTTCCCCTGAAAGATGGTTTTATACAAGGCCGGATTGGGCTGATCTCCAGGTTTGACATTGGCCGCGTATCCGCCTATTAGGCTGACATTTTTTGCGATCTCTATGGTTTTATCGGATTCCTCATTCACATCACCATTGCGAATGGTTCTAGTTGGAATATAGGTTCCCTCGGCCAAGAATAGGGTACTGCCTGTCGTTGCTTTTTCGAGTGCCTGATCGAGATCTGTAGCACTACTCCACGAACTGCCATCTCCCTTACCTGCGGGAGTCACATAAAAAACGGGCACTTTTCCGGATTCCTGCAAAATCAAGATCTCCTGCGATACATTATCGTTCAGCCTGAGCAGCAAAGTCGCCGAACGTTCATCCTCCGAATTTTTCGAAACAGAAAACCGGATCTTATTTTTCCCTTTGGGATACACCGTACTATCCAGTTTGATCCAGTCTTTGTCGCTACTGACGGTAATCGTTGCATTCGCCAAGATGTCCAACTGATAGGTATCGGCCCTACTGCCGACCTCCATATAATCCCGATCGACCAGGAGCCGCTGCTCAATTTCGATTTTATCTTTTTTACAGCTCTGTATGCCTAAGGCAGACAAAAGAACCATAAAAATATATAACGATTTTTTCATTATAATCAATGTTTTTTGAACCTACTTATTGTTTTGTGTTGCTATAAATCTGCTGCAGCTGACGGTAACATTCAATCAGCTGGGCTGTGGTTTCATAATGACACTCAAACATGAATACACCTTTATATTTAATTTTTTCCAGTGCGGCCAATATGGTATTCCAGTCATTCTGCCCTTTACCATTACAAGGCAGGTAGTGACTTTCCTTTGTTCCATCCCCATCCGCGACATGAAGCGTCTTGACGCGCGGTCCAAAAGCCAAAAGCAGCCGCTCGGGATGTGCAATATGGTTCATATCCACTGCAATGCCAACCTGATCAGGAAAGCGGGCAAAAAGTTCCTGACATTCTTCTACGGTCCGCAGTAGGGGTCGTTCCCGCTCCCCTACCGTCAGCGAAGGCCCGAGCATATTTTCGATGACGAGTTGAAGCCCTGCCCCCGATACCGCCGTGTACAACTCATTGACAGAACGTACCAGCTGCTCCTTGCGGGCCTCGCGTCTGTTGGGTTCGAGATAATAGGATGGGTGAAACAGAATCACCTGCGGATGAAGACGGTAAAGACCTTCCAGTAGCTGCAAATGCATTCGCATCACCTGCTGCCGCTGCTGTTCGTCCAGCGTAGAGATATCTATTTTGGCGGAAAAGGGCATATGGATAGACCATACCTTCACCGCAGCTTTTTTCAGTACAATGGCCAACGAATCGCATTTAAGCAACCATTCAGCCTGCGGGATTTTTAAACTGAGGTCTGCATTGACGAAGCTTCCGAGACCTGCAATCTCTATATAATCCATACCAGCTTCTTTGTCTGCTTTTAGCTTTTCAAATGCTATCTTCCGGATATCAAGAGAGTAGCCAACGGCATAATCAGGCCGATCCTGTTTTTGACAGTACGTATATCCAGGGATCAAAAGATAACAGAGGATCGAAATAAAAATAAGTTGTTTCATGTTATCTGTATAATTTCTCCCATTCAGGATTTTGTTTCAAATTTGGGTTTAACTTGATATCTTCGATTGGGATCGGTGCATAGTAATCACGTTTTTCATCAAACTTACCCCGTTGATAAAATGGATCAAGTGACCCCTTATTGGCATTCTGTGTATTCGAAACTGGGTCCCAAAGTGTCCGCTGATTGATATTGATCAAGGTGGTCACCGTACCCGGTGCACCCGATGTATTACCTGTATGGACATACACATCCGCCTTGCCATCTCCTGTAAAATCATAAGCTCCGATACCGGGAAAATAAACCCCGACAATAGGCTGATTCAGTTTGGATCCGGCTTTCCATCGCATTAAGTCATCCCAGCGCTGTCCTTCGTTGAACAATTCGATCCGTCTTTCGCGCCGTATTTCCAAAAGAACTCCCCTGAATGCACCAGCATCAACATTGGGATACACGGCCAGCAGATAGGGGTCAGGGTTAGCATTCGCTTCAGCGAGGGATAGCATCGGCATCCCCGCACGGCTACGCAACTTATTGACCGTCAAGTCAAGGTCGCTTTGACTGATCGTCCCAAGTTCGGCTTTTGCTTCGGCATTGATCAGCAGTGCCTCCGCATAACGGAATAAGATGACATCAAAATAGGAGGCCGATACGCCCCATTGCAATTTATCCGGCAATGCCTTGATCAGACGGTAGCCTGTCGTGGTGATCGTCAAGTTGACAGGCTCATTCGCTGTTTCGCCGTTAGCTCGGAAGTCTGGCCCCGCTGTTGTCTGTGTAAGCCTTGGATCTCTATTCTGCATTTCTTGATAGAATTCCATGGTCTTGTAACCTGTTCTATCGGTAAAGCGGCTCCCATCCTTCATCAGATAGCTATTGATCATATCTTTGGCGATCCCGTAGGCTCCCGAAGTTGCCGAGGTAAAGGAATAGCCAAGGCCATGCACACGCATGCCCAATTCAAAATCAATGGCAAGGATAGTCTCCACCTGATCCTGATTATTGCGGGCAAACAGATTCCGATAGGCTTGATCTGCTCCGCCCTGGCTGTACAAGGTATAGGCGCCAGAATTCATCAGTTCGGCCGATGCACTGACCGCCGCATTCAGGAACTTTTCATGTCCCGCGATCTGATGGTATTTTCTAAACGTTCCTTCAAAGAGCGCCACCCTTGCTTTCAGCAGCAGTGCCGTGTATTTAGTGATTAAGTTAAGCTGTTTTTCGGCTGGTATATTTTCGATTGCATAGTCCAGATCAGCCATAATGGAATCCATCACCAGCTGCCGTGAATCCCTGGCCTTGAAAAGATCGTCATCTTTGGCAGTCAGCACTTTTCCATACCAGGGCACGTCACCGAAAGTTTTCACCTTATCGTAATAAAAATTTGCTCTAAAAAAACGGGCTATGCCGCCGTATTTCTTTTGTGCCGCAGCGTCGGGCACTTTATGGTAGTTGGCCAAAAAATAATTGATCTTGCGCAACTGGCTCCAGGACCAACCGCCCGAACCACTTCCCACGGGGACAGTTCGATTGCCCTTGATCCGGTCGGCCACCGTAAGGGGGATCATATTGTCCGAACTCCCATCGTTTGTATACCAGGATTCATTGGGCAGAAAGGCGTAAAAATCATTGGTGGCAACCTCCAGATCCTTTGCTGTATTGAAAAAATAAGGTGCTTCTACCTGGTCCTCCGAAGGACGGTCCAAATAATCTTTCTGACAAGCTGCCAGCGATAGTAAGATCAACAGACCAAGTAGTTTATAGCTGTTTGTTGTAAGTTTCATTATCATTGCGTTGTCAAGTATTAAAGCGTAAGCATTAAACCAAAAGAATAGGTTTTACCCATAGGATAGTCCCGTAGCAGCCCCCGCTCCGAGGAGTCCGCAGGATCATTGGCGCTCGCAGGCGAATTATAATTGATCATTGCACCTGCCTGTTCGGGATCTATATACTTCGTCAGATTGCCAAAGTTCCAGGTCAACAGATTCTCGCCGCTGAAGTAAAAGCGTAGTTTTTCAACTTTATAGCGCCTTGTCCATTGCTGCGGCAACGTATAGCCCAACGTAAAATTTTTCATCCGCAGAAACCCAACATTGGTCAGGTAATAATCGTTCAGTTCGTATAGCGACCTTCCGCTCTGCAGGGAAGAGTATCCCCGATAGATCTGTGGATACCTGTTCCCCTTCTTCTCCGGGGTCCATGCATTATCTACCAGGTCTTTGCGTACAAAGGAAAGATATGGGCGCTGATAGGATCCCCAGTATAAATCCCCCGTCGGATACCAGTCCTGTTTGGCAACACCAGCAAAAGCCGCCGAGAGATCAAAATTATTCCAGGAAGCGCTCATATTGATACCAAATGGAAATTTCGGCATGGCATTGCCAATGGGTTTAATATCACCGTGGTTGGTAAGCGTATTGTCGCCTTTGTCGATACGGCCATCACCATTGAGATCGACATATTTCACATCGCCGCCGCGCAACATATTCCACTCACTATTTTGCGATACGCTCAGAATATCGTTATATACTTTCGAGAGGGACAATTGTGGATCCTGAAAACTATTCTGATAACTCAATGCTTCCGCATCGGACTGAAACTGTCCGTCGATATGGTATCCCCAGATCTGCCCCAGCACCTGTCCTTCGTAATAGGAGCTCAACAGGCCCTGCGGATTATTATATTTCGTGATAATCCCTTTAAAATTGGTGGTATTCACGGCGATGTTAAAGCGAAAGGGTGAACCGGCAAGGTCAAATTTGTCCTGGTAGCTTACCCCGACTTCAAAACCTTTATTACGCAAAGCAGCGTAGTTTTCTCGGGGTTCACTGGCACCAAATACTGCTGGAAGCGGCTGTCCCGGAAGATACATGCCTTCGACATCCTTTTGATACCAGTCAAAATTGATATTTAGCTTGTTCTGGATCAGTCCAAGATCAACACCGAAGTCAATGCTTTTGGTCCGTTCCCAGGTGACGACATTCGGCAACGGTGCCGGCGTACTTGCGCCGATAAGACGGGAGCCCCCATTTAGCCAAGCCAACTGCTGCACGGTCATCAATTCCTTAAAGGTATTGACCCCTACAGTCTGGTTGCCGAGCTTGCCATATGAAGCTCTGAGTTTTAAGCTGGGTATGCTGCCTTTGATCGATTCCCAAAACTGTTCCCGATCCAGCTGCCAGCCCAATGAAACTGAGGGGAAAAATCCCCATCGGCTCCCGCTTGGGAAGCGTGAAGAACCATCATACCGTGAATTTATTTCCAGCAGGTATTTATTGTCGTAGGCATAATTAAAACGGCCAAACACGCCCTGGATAGCCCAATTTTCAGCTGTTCCGCTCAGGCTGTACATGGAAGTTCCCAGCGCGAGATTGGATAGATCTTCGATAAGGAGATTGTCCATGGCACCAGCGATACGGTCCCGGTCAAAGGATTCCTGATTGTAGCCCACCAATAATTTGAACTGATGCTTTTGCGCTACATTTTTTTCGTAGGTCGCAAACAGGTTCATCGCATTATACTTGTCTTTCCAGCGATATTCTGTCAGACGGTTGAGCCCTGCAGTTGTATAATTGAGTTTGTTGCCCGAATAGTAACTGAACGGGTTGAGGCGTGTGCTCCGTGAAAAGTTTTCGATGCGGTTGCTATAATCAAAATTTACCTGTAGGCCTTTCAGTGGCTTAAGCAGGACACGAAAAGTATTTGTAAATTCTTCACTATTGCGCACCTCCCAGCTTTTTCCCGACTCCAGTCCTGCATTAGCTCCCTGACCGCCAGTACCCACACCGATATCCGTTGGAATACCGTCAACAAAATTGGGGTAAAAAGGCATCAGATTATACCAGGTGGTTGTACTCCAAAGTCCCCCCAGACCATTGGTATACCCCCCATATTCTTTATCCTTTTCGTTGATAAACTGCGTATTGTTCGAAATTTCCAACCAACTGTTGGGCGTGAATACCAGATTGGATTTCATATTCTGGCGGTCCATATCCGCATCGTCATTGATATTGTTGATTGTTTCCCTTTTGAATACACGTCCGGAGAGATAGGCTTTCAACTTTTCACTACCACCTGAAATGGCGATATTATGGAAATTGGAGGGCTGATATTTTTTAAATAGGTAATCCCACCAGTTGGTCTTATAGAAAAATTTATAGGTTCCGTCTGCCTGCTTCTCATGAAAGGGCGCAATCTCACCTGCAGCCACCATTTTGATCGCTTCCCAGTCCATTGGATTGTAGCGTGTATAGGAACTACCGTTATAGCCATACAGTGCGGCATCTACTGTTTTCCCGTAGACATAAGGATCGGAGATATAATCGGTACGGGAGGCCGGTGTAGTCCAGGCGAAATTATTGACATAATCCACCTTCACGGTTCCTGCCTTTCCTTTTTTCGTGGTCACCAAGATAACACCAAAAGCACCACGGGCTCCATAAATGGCCGCGGACGCAGCATCTTTCAGGACGGAAACACTTTCAATATCGTTGGGATTAACCCGTGTGATATTCCCTTCGATCCCGTCGATCAATACCAGCGGGCCGCCCTCATTGATGGAATTGAATCCCCGCACATTGATATCAGGTGTTTTGGATGGATCGCCGTTATTGAGCTGTATATTCAAGCCCGGCATAAGCCCCTGGAGCGTACCTGCTATATTGGCACTTGGACGCAACGCGATATCATCGGCATTGACCTGTGATACGGCACCCGTCAGGTTGGCTTTTTTCTGCACACCATAGCCCACGACGACCACTTCTTCCATCGCATTGATGGCCGGCTTCATGGTCACACGCAATGTTGACTGCTGTGCCAGCGCTATTTCCAGCGGCTGATAGCCAACCATAGTAAATACAAGTATGGCATCAGGGCTGCTGACCTGGATCTGAAAACTGCCATCCTCCCGGCTGAGGGTTTTCTCCTTTTTGCCTTTTTCGCTGACCGTAACATTGTCCAAGGGTCGACCCTGATCGTCTTTGACCACTCCGTTGACCGGGTATAGCTGCGGAGCCTCCGTAACCGAGGTTTGGCGAACAGCCTGATCCGTTCTTTTGTTCAAGACAATATTTTTATCCGCTTTGACATAAGATAACTGCAGCTTTGTCAACAGATCTTTCAGGGCTTCTTCAAAAGCGATATTGTGGTAGCTGACGCTGATACGGTCGTCTTTTGCGATCAGCGATTCGTTGTAAAAAATGTTGTATCCGCTTTGCTTCTGCAGTTCTTTCAAAACAGCACTCACCTTCACATTGTTCCGCTTCAGATTGACGGTCTGGCCAAAAGAAAATGCGTGCAGCTGTAAATTGGCTGCGAATAAGAGAGGAATTGCTAATGACAATTTCATAGAAATTGGTATTTTCTGGGATCTTACCTGACATAATAGGGTCGGTCCGATCAATTTTTTTTTATTAAATTGCATTCGGTTGAGATAAAATTTAACGGTTTTACTATTCATCCATGTCGAGAAAAAGACAAAACTTTCAGGGGCGTTGGCGCGCTCCTGATTGTTATATATGCTATCTTCTCATCAGCGTTAGTTTAGCACATATATCCTCCTTCCTTTACGTTCGAAATGTACGCCACCGGCGAAAGCAATTGTTTTCAACAGTTTATCGATATTTTCATAGCGGGAGATAGTCCCCGAGAAGTGCTGTCCCTGCAGCTTGTCTCCGTAACTGATCTCGACATCATACCAGCGTGCAACCTCGTCCATGACCGTTTGAATGGATGCATTATCAAAAGCGAAATTTCCATTTTTCCAGGCGAGACTATAGAAGGGATCTACTTGCTCCTTTTTCACACTGGTACGGCTTTTATCGAAAACGACCTGATCATTGGGCGCAAGGAGTTGTTCTTTCAAGGCAGCATCGGCAAAAGAGAGCTTGACTTTACCTTCCACCAAGGTGGTAACGATGTGATCACCAAAGCTCTTGATGTTAAAATGTGTTCCAAGGACCTCGAGCCTCTGTGCTCCACTTTGCACGATAAAAGGTACCCGTTTGCCTTTATTGTCCATTTTAGCCACTTCAAAATAGGCTTCACCTTCGAGCTGCACCGACCGCAACTTCGCATCAAATTTTACAGGATATTTGATCTTACTGCCTGCATTGAGCTGCACAAGACTTCCGTCGGCCATCTTTAATGTATACTCTCCACCTCTAGGGGTTACGACCGTATTGTAGACGATGTTATTTGTTGGTGACAACATGTCTTTGAGCTTATAACTGATTTGACCTTTATTATCTTTGGTGATCAAATATTCGCCTTGGTCAAGGACTGTATCCGCATGGAGCAAACTGAGGTCGATCTGTTTTCCATCTTCAAGAATGATCATGGCTTTATCAGAGCCCGGTACGATCGACACATTAGACAGCTGCTCCTTCGGTGGCGTATCCACGGTATAAAAGTTGTAGTAGCCCCATAGCACTGCACCGCAGAACGCCAGAAAGACTGCCGCGACCTGCCACCAACTCCTCCTGAAATTAAAATGTCCGTCTGTAGTCTTTTGGTGAGCAGATGCCGCTGTTGCAATTCGGGGATCAGCCAGTATATTTTCCAACATCCGATGTGGATCAGGGTATGCTGCAGGATGTGCGGGATACGAATTCTCCCGCCAGACTTTCTCCCAAGCCTGAAGAAATACGGGATCATCCATTAATTCCTGAAGAAGTTCCTGTTCTTCTTTACTGGCTTGATCAGCAAGATATTTACGTATTAATTGGCAGTATTGTTCAATTTGGTTCATTCCTTTGGATCGATTTCAACTACATAATCGCGCGAACTCGAAAAAAGTACCAATAGAAAAATATTTTTTTTTCGGATTTTAGGTAACCTACTTTTTTTGCCCCCCTGAGATGGCTAATTACAACTACAGAAAAAGAGGTGGCAACCCGAGTTGCTTAGAAAAAAAAGATGGACAGGATTTTATCCAGCTTGAACCGGACAAACTTCGAGGCTAGACTAAGATGATTGCGTACCGTATTTTTGGAGAGGCCTTCCTCATCGGCAATTTCCTGATAAGATTGATCCTCAAACTTGTTCCGTCGGTAAATTGCCTGCTGCTGTGGCGGCAATTGTTCAATAATGGATTCCAGGATGACCTGCAGTTCTTTGCCTTCCAGTTCATCCTGCAGCGAAAAGGAATTTTCAGACCAAGTGTGCTGAAGCGACTGCAGATAGTTAGACCGGACCAGCGATTTACGGAAATTGGATATGGCCATTCTTTTTGAAATAGCAAATAGAAAGGGGAAAATGGCTTCCGGACCGGAAAGCTGCATCCTCTTTAAATAAAATTCAATAAAAACTTCCTGTGTAACTTCCTCCGCATCACTATCACTTTTACAGAGCTGCCTCACTTTAAAATAGATAATTGGCTGGTAATAATTAAACACAATACCAAAAATAGACTGATCTCCAGCTTGTAATAAGAGAAAATCATCCATTGATATGGAAATATGGTTCAGTCCAGCTATCATGAATTCGGTATATTTAATTGATGCAAATTAACCTAACAGATGTTAATTTCATATAAAATTAACATTAATATCCATAATTACGAGCTCAGTCGCCTTATAAAAAAACAGAGCTGTCCAAGTAGATTGGATCGCTATTATTACATGAAGTAAGGCTATTGAAGTTACTTGACCAACTAGCTCTCGATTTTACCGGATAAACTAATATCGAATAAGTCAGCGCGAATAATAGATCAACCCTCGCGAATACCAATCGTTTACGTCAGTCAATTTCCATGTCCTTATTTTTATTAATAGATAATTACAACATGCTCAAAAGGCATATATGGTTTAACAAAAAAACTTAAAACAATGAAAAAGTTATTGATGAGTCTGATAGCCGTAGCTGCGCTATCGACAGCGGCTTTTGCAGGCACGGAGACAAAAGCACCAAAAGAAAATGCAGAAGTAAAAACAAGTACTTCCGCAGCAACTGAAAACACAAACAAAGTTGAAGTTGCCGAATTAACAAAGGAAAACAATGCAAAGTTTTTAACAAAGTGTGTTTATACGCTAACTGTCTACAATAGTAGTGGCCAAGTGATTGACACTTTCACTTCGCAAACCTATGTCGAAAATTCCTGTTCAGGATTCATCGACAACTGCAGAACAATTTACAGACATATGCTTGCCCATGGTGAATTAGGAATATAGTCTGCAAATTATATTTCATTCGAATTATAATTGCTAAAACATAGCGGGGCTTAGGCCTCGCTTTTTCTTACCCAACTATCCTATAAAAATAACGTTCATTCTTTCATCACTCAACTTTCTTTCGGAATATGTTAATCGGCAACAATCAATAATTCAAACAACAGATATCGTTTGAAGACTTTTAATAGCACAATTTGAATGTAATCCGATGTTTTGTTATCTGAGAAATTTATTGAAGAAAAAAATCATCAATTAAACAATTAACAAAATAAATATTTACACAGGATTTCATTGTTTAGCTACGCTAAAAAACATTTATGAAAGAAAATATAGCCATAAAAGAAAGAAAAATAATTATATCTTTGGCTACTTATTAGCCAAGTAAAAAGAAATGAAAAGTACTCTTGTTAGCGGGTTCAACCAATTGCAATGGAAAACACTCAGTCTGTATTTTCTAGCTTTAATGATTTGCTTTAGCTGTAAAAAGACTGAACAAACCACTCCTATAGTAGATAATCCCTTAAAATTGGAAACCATCGGAGTTGATGCGGCAAACAAAAAGACCATCGTTTTTGCAGGACGTGTATTGTATCTCAATAGTGAAAAAATAAAAGACCACGGATTTTTACTAAAATCAGGTTTCGGAGCTTCGTCAACTGAAAAAAAATATGCCTTAGGTGATGCTGTTCAAATTGGGAAAGTACAAACTAAGATTGAAACGCCAGCTGAAGTCCTAGAAACTGGTGTGGGAACGTATCGATTTTACATAGAAACCGATAAAAACACCTATTTCGGAGAAACTGTCCGGTTTCAGCTAGCAAATTTCCTTGTAGATTATTAAATGGGCTTAAGTGCAACTGCGGGCGAAACAATTACAGTAAATGGTGATTTTAAGGATTTCAACAAGGAAAGCTATAAACTTAGCTACGACTTCAACAACCCTAAAGAGGTTGCTTATAACATCGACGCCACCAAGAGGAAAATTACGTTCGCTGTACCAGCTGGTTACCGTCATGGTGTAGATCTCAGCTTCTCTCTAACTCCTATCCAACCCGAAACAAACTTTAGTAGCAGTATCGGTCTTGCATCTGTCAGGATATTGGGTACACTAGCTCCTCCCACGTCATATAACTATAATTATGACGATTACCTGCGCCTATCGGGAACTGGACTTCCTCCAGATCGTCCTTCATCATTTTACGTTATTATCGGCGACAAGCTTTTCCCCTACTCTCAGGAACTATTGCTAAGCGATATGATTTATGATCAACCCAAAACAGCCTACCGCATAGGGTATTATAATGGCCGGGATACAGTCATCTTCGATAAGAAAATTACCCTTAACATTCCAAAACCGACAGATTTGTCCATCCGTCAGTCTCATGTTCATCCGGGAAGGTCGATTTCCGTAACGGGTATTATCCCGTATAAATATAGCTTCATGCCTGTAATGAGCGTAGGCGGTAAAAGTGCCCGGTATAGTTGGACCTGGAACGGCGATTATAAAATAACTATCGGAGATATCCCGGATGGAAGTTATCCATTTATTATGGAAGGCCCTTTTGCCAAATTTGAAAGTAAAGAAAAAATTGTTGTTCAATCGTTAAAAGTAACTGATGCGGGTTCATCAAAGGGCTATTATGGTACTTCAGTAAAAATACTGGGTAATTTCATCCGCGGTGACGAGTATATTGCAAGACTAGGGGATCAGGGGGACCAAAATTTGCAGGTCGCCAATGGTAGCGCCGTACTCGAAATCCCGAATATTAAGCCTGGTAAAGTAAAGATCACCGTGTTATACAATGACGACCATGGCAAGCAGCATACTGTCCCTACCGACCATCAGATTGAAGTACTCGCTCCTATCTTTGACGATTTTTATCCAAAATCGGGTAAGCCTGGCGACGTCATCACATTAAAAGGTAAAGGACTGGGCTACTGCGCAATTTACATGGGTGACGTTAGGTTAATCTCCGTAGGTGGTACAGTAGACGAACCGCAGGTTTTTATACCAAGGAATATTTTCTTCAAAGGAAAAGTACGCATCAGTGCACAATACCAAAGTGATTGGATCGAATGCAAGGAGACATTTGAATTATTATAATCGAAAAATTTATGAAAATGTATACAGTGGGGGTAACAAAATTAATAATATCAATTTTGATATTATTTTGCCTATTCATCTCCTGCAAGAAGGAAAATAAGACGGAGGCTCCGACCAACATCACGGTAAGCGCCATCACGGGAAGCTTTGAAAAAATGACCCAATCGTCGATTGTCCTCCATGGGGCCGTAGGCGATGTAACCATGCTCCCTAATATTATAGAATACGGTTTTGTTTTGAGTACAAATGGAAATACAGGATATGCAAAGCCCGAATCCGAAATTGTATTGGGTAAAAAGTTATCCGAAAAAGATGTTGTTTTCACCTATAAACCTGAAGACAATTTTGACATGAATACGATCTATACCTATGCGTTCTATGTCAAGACCAAAAATGGCTTTTTGACCTATTCCTTTAAGCAATAATCATATTATATTGTTCTGGTTTATGGCAGATCATCCGATATACTAGGTTGTCAAAAATATTCCCTTTCATAAAACTTCTGTTGAATCGATAGGTATATTCATTAATATATTCCTGTAGATCTCCAACGTGATGGTACATTCCTCTCAACCAGCTTTTAAAGGTCATGATAACCCTGTGTAGTTCTGGGAAGTTCTCACCTTTCTTACCAGATTTGACACGCTCCATATTTTCGAAATCTTTCAATATCGGCTTATAACCTGTCCATTTGTCGGTGGTCACCTTAGCCTGTGGCTCTATGTTTTGCTTCATGAAGCTACCTAAGTTGATCGCATCGGCTTTGTCTATCACCTTGGCGTAAAAGCGCGAAACTCCGTTGCCTTTCTTTTCTATAGCAACCACCACAAGCTTCTTCTTTCCTTTTTTACGTCCTTTGGAATTTTCATCCTGACCGCCAACAAATGTTTCGTCAACTTCCACAACTCCACGCAAAGGAAATTTACCGCTGCTCTCCATCGCTTTCATCTCTTTGCGTTTGAATAACCATGCTACTTTTTGCTTGATCCCTAACTTCCTGCCAAGCTCGGTACTGGCAATACCCTTTTTGTTTGTACTTATGAAGTATACTGCGTAAAAGGCTTTAACTAAAGGAAACTTAACCTTATGGAATAGGGTGCCTGCTGTAGGAGATTCCAAATAACGGCAGCGATTGCACTGACGGTCATGCTCTTTTATTCCCTTGCAAAAACTCCCGTAACCACATTTCTTACATTTGTAACCATCTTGCCATTTCAAAGCCGATAAATAAGCTAAACAATCAGCATCACTGCTAAATTGCGACTGAAAATCGAACAAACTCAACTCTTTTTCTTTATTGCCTACCATACCTAAATTTAATCACCTAAAGATAAGAAAACTAAATTATTTAGCAAAAGGATAGGTCAAATGGCTTTTATAAAGGCACATCAAATTCATTTCAACTGGATGGCATGCAGGTAGAATCGCCTTCGGAAATCTTAGGTATGCCCGGCGAACAAGTGAGCCTCAAGGGTCGATTTTCGATGTTGGACGACAGCTATAAATTATATGGCATGCTGGACAGAAGCCAGCAAATAGCCTATCAAATCGCTGCAGATGGTTCAAGTCTAACATTTAAAATCCCAGATGTAGAAGGCTCTCAGCATGGAAAAAAACTAAGAATAGAGCTACAGAAAAATTCAACAGTAGGGAGTTTCAACAGACAGCTAGTCCAAATCAGCTTATTGGGCAAGCTGATTCCTCCAGCCATAGAATCCTACAGTTTTACAGATCTGATACATTTTTATGGAGCCTGCTTACCCGGATCGGGAGGAAATGACAAATCATTCCAGATTATTATTGGCAACATCACAATCCCTTATACGCATGAAATTGCCATTAAAGATCTGAAAGGTCTAGTAGGGAAAAGCTTTAAAATAGGCTACAAAAATGGCCGGGACTCCGTGCTATTTGCAACAGATTACAGCATCCAGGCGCCCAATGCTGCTGACATATTTTTTGTCAATCCTGTAGCCCACCCGAATACCCACGCTATCGTCAATGGCTTTTCATTCTATTCATTCTTTGATATGTACCAAACAAAATATTATGTTGGAAAATATCAGGTTAATGAGATGGAGGTTAATGGAGATTATCCATCAGGAGCCATTTCAATACCGCTCAAGAATATCCCAGAAGGCCAATATAAATTGCATCTGGACAATGGATTTTTTAATATTGAAAGCACAAAAACGATACAGATCAAGAAATTTGACTGGACTGCCATTGATAAAAAGGAGGCCTATGTTGGCGACTACCTAACACTCACCGGAAATTTTATCAAAGGGTTTGAATACACGATTTATGGAGACGATTTCTTTAAATTGCCAGTTGTATGCGCCGAAGACGGTAAATTAACTTTCCAGGTACAGACCTTCTTTGAGGAGACTGAATCGCTACATATTGTATACAATGAACTGTCCGAAACCGGATGGCATTTGTACACGCATGAGAAGGCATTACCATTTAAAAGTTTAGGTATGACCTTCGATAGCTTATCCCCCAAAATGGGATTACCGGGCTCTATTGTGCAGCTCAAGGGAAAAGGAATTGGTTTGGCACATATGATCCGGGTTGGCGATACACAGGTGTATCCACTTGTAAAAAGCGTGGATGAAGTTACGATTGCCATTCCTGTTTTTCTCACAAAAGGTAAAGTGAGAATCTCCGCCTCAACCTGGCGTAACACTGTGCTATTATCACCGGACTACTTCGAAGTCCAATAATGTAATTATGATGAAAAGTTTAATCCAACAGTTGCTAATATCCCTGGCAATAGTCACAACAACGTGGGCATGTAAGAAAACGGAAGAAGTCGTGGTCGTTCACACGCCCATGAAAGTGATTGCCAATGCTCCCACAGAAGTAAAGGATTCGCAAATCACCATGCATGGTGAAATAGAAAACACAAACGATGAAGAAATTTTAGATGTAGGCTTTATCTTATCCGAAATTACAAAAACCGGGAGTAGCTTATTACAGGAAATCTCGGCTGGTAAACAAAAACTGACAGCAGGCAAAACTGTAGATTTTACCTTAAACGTAAAAGAGCCTTTTGACCTAGATTTAATTTATCAGTATGTATTTTATGTCAAGACTGCCAAAGGTTTCTACAAAAGCCCGGCTGTTCGTTTTAATGTCGACAATATTAGCGTAACAGATACCAAACCTATCTTAGTTTACCTTGGAGAGACAATTATATTGAAAGGAAACTTTAAGCAATTTAAGGATAACTACTATTTAATTGCCAATAGTGATCCACAGCAACGGTTGGCATTTACACTAAAAGACAACAAGACAACATTGGCGGTAACCCTGCCGAAAGGAGGATACTATCATGGAAATTCAGTGGGCATTACACTTCAGAAACCAATCAACGGCAGTCAATTTGTAAGTTCCAAACAACTGATAGAAACAAAGATTGTTGCTAAAATCACAGAACCAAGTAAATACAGCTTTGCATATAATGAAGGTATCCAGATCAACGGTATTGGATTGCCCCAATATAATGCGGATAACCTTTACCTTCTGATTAATGACCAACGCATACCATTTGCAAACTACCTACTGTTCAAACAATTAGTAGAACTAAAAAGCGGATCTTTCCGATTGGGATATACCAATGGTCGCGATAGTGTTTATCTAGCGAAAGAAATCCAGTTAGAGCAACCACTAGCAGATGATTTCGAATTAGCAACCACGCAAACGCATCCCGGCTGCAGGATAGAGACCAAAGGAATTAATTTTTATAAATATTTCGGTGATGAAATCAACAAGTTATTTATAGGCAGTTCGGCAGCGTCCGGTTTTATCGGAAGTAACGGATACAGTGCCCATGTCACTGTACCTAACAATCTACCGGAAGGAAAATACCCTATAACGTTGACAAGTGGCCTATCGACAGTGACCAGTAAGCAACATCTCGAAGTGAAGAAGTTACATTGGAATACGATCAATCAAAACACTTTTTTTACAGGTGATACTGCCCGCCTAACAGGAAACTTTTACAATACCGTCGGCTACAACCTAGAATTTGTGGGTGGCCCCATACTATATAGTTATGAGATGAAAAACGATCTTATTAATTTCAAAATACCGCAACTGACTCCCGGCAAGTATAAAATAAAGACATTTTATTATGGATTCTACAATAGCGAAAAATACTATGCTCCTGAAGAGAAGACCATTGAAATTGAAATGCCTATAATCACTGATTTCAGCCCACACACAGTTACCAGCGAATATGCTATCACGTTACAGGGCAAGGGCCTTTCTGACGACTTTAAATTTTACTTTGGAGACCAAGAAGTAAATGCTTTCATTTCAGATGCCGAAAATAAGCGGATAATCTATATCCCTATAAAACCTGGCAAATATAAGGTCTGGATGAGTACTAAATATGGAAAAGTTGAAGCAAAAACATTGTTGGAAATCAAATAACAAAAAATCATGAAGCAGCAAATTATCAAATTGACTTTTACAATGCTTTTGTTTTTCGTTCTTGCATCGTGTAAGAAAGAGGAAAAGATAATTGATAAAACACCGATAACAATAGCGACCTTAGAAGCTGGCGATCTTAGAAACAACCATGCGATTTTATATGGCGAAATCCATTATCTAAATGATGAAGAGATACTGGACTACGGCTTTAAGATTGCATTGAGAGAAGAAACAACCTTCCGTACTATATCTTTGGGAAAACAGGCAAAAGTTGGTATCCTCAGTTATGACCTACAATCGACGTTTAAAATCGGTGAAGTCTATCGCTATATATTCTATGTAAAGACTGACCAGAATACATACGAGGGAAACCCCGTTCTCTTTACTGTAAATGATATCTGGGTAGATAATTCCAAACTCCAATATGCGAGTCCAGGCGACGTCATCACGATTAAAGGCCGTTTTAAGCAGGTGGATGATTCATTTAAGCTCTCCATCATTAGTAACTATTCTGGAGAAAATAGTGACGTTCCTTTTACTTTAGATAAGGAAAAAGAATCGCTAACGTTTACTATGTCGACGAAGAATGTATACCATGGGGAAGATGCTCGCGTGGTGTTATCAAAAAAAATAGATTATCAGAGTCTTCAGCAATATTTATTGAGTTATAAAATTGCAGCGCGGTTGTTGCCACCAAGTCCAGGCACCCATTATTATACAGATCCAATTAAGCTGAATGCGATCGGCTTATCGCCCCACAGATCTCACGACTTTAAAATTATCTTAGGTGATAAAGTCTACGATATGAAGATAATTATTACGCACCCTACATACCACTTAATGGACATTCCTATAAATTAGGCTACATCTGGGGGCAGGATACGGTTTATCTCAAAGAAACATGGGACCTCGAGGTTCCCAATATAAAAACAGCAACGCTGAAGTATAAAATAGTGCACCCTTTTGGGCATACGGAACTTGAAGGCCTTGATTTCTTTAAATATCTGGTCAATAGCACGTATAAATTAGCGATAGGAAAGTATCAGGGAGAGCTTGCCATGACCAATTTTGAAAAAGATATTCCAGTACATGTTGGCGATATTCCGGAAGGAAAATATCCGATAGCGATCAATAGCAATGTATATGGCGATCTGAAAATCAACGACCAGTTGACCGTTCAAAATCTTCGTATTACGGCTGTAGACCCAGGGACAGGGTATTATGAGGACCCTATCCGGATAAAGGGAAATTTCCTACCCAACCAGGAGTATGTTATCAAACTGGGTGAATTTGAGATATATTATGGCCTACCAAAAAATGGTGAGCTCGAATTTCCATGTTCATTTACACTTGTAAAAGGAGATAACAACATTCAAATCGGCTATGCAAAGTATGGCGGCAGTTTTTTTGAGGTGGACCGTAAAGTCATAAAGGTAAACGGATTAAGTATAGACAGCTTCTATCCGACCAAAGGTGCTCCTGGAGATATTGTTAAGTTAAAGGTACGAGGTGCCAAGACAAATTATTATCGGATTGAGGTCGGCGGAGTTGAGGTTAGCCCAATATCGGTCAAACCTGGAGAAATGGAATTTATGGTGCCAACAGTCAACCGAAGGGGAAAAACAAAAATAAGAATTCTGATTAATAGTCAAACCTTTGAATCAAACGACTATTTCGAAGTTCTATAGCATCATTAAAACAATGCGTAATATGAATATGTCCTTAGCATTAGTTTAGGATTAACAAATAGGAAAATGAAGTGTCTAGCAGAAACGGATAGGATATCAAAAAATAATCCGACTTCATAATGTAATACCGCTACAGCTGCGAAAGAATTATTATGATAAAATGGGATATAGTAGGTATGCTTTTGTTAATAGATGTACGACAAATCCAAATGTGAAATGGAACTCTTTGATAAAACTTTAGATTTAAGCCATAGGAGAAGAAGACTTTTTTTACTGTTTTTTGCCATTGCACTGTTAACAATCCATGTCAATTGTTCCGGTCAGCCGAGTCAACACGACACTGCTATTGACTCAATTAGAATTATAGCAAAGAATGCTGATAAATCCCAGGTATTCCCTAAAAGAATAACGCTTGGAAGTCCTGTTTCCAAGGAAATAGGATTATTGAAAAAAGTAGTTTAATCGATAAGGATGGAAAAGTTAATCAACTGGACGCTTATTTGGAATACTCAATTCCGGAGAAACAATCTATTCGCATAGAAGATGTGGTATTAAAATCCTTTTTACAATCTTTAAAGATTGATCTTATCAACAATTATTCATTTTTTATTCCAGCTCAGAATAAAGATAAAAATCAAGTGAGCGCATACTTTTTAACCCGATTAAATATTGGATTACCTTATCGAAATTTTAAATAACGAAACAAAAGGATAAATCCGAAAAAACCACATCGCTCGACGTGGCTTCACAACATATATATTTATAGGGAATAAGCATTATTGGTAGGAATGAATTGACCTGGACACCTTCCAATCGCCATTCTCGTAAACCAAAGTCACGAGGTCTGTCATGCTAAAGCTGTCAAATTTCAATGCAATTTTTGCAATCATATAATCTACTGATTTTTCTACGATCTTGATATTTACTTTGCAATTTAGCTTTTCTCCGTGTTGATTTTTCAACGATTTAATCACAGCGCTACGACCATAGGTCAATATGCTGTTAGCCTGTATCTTTTGGTTGAAATCGTCCGTAAACAACTGCTCCACGCCTACCGATTCCCCCTTGGTGGTGACTGCAAGATAGTGATCCAGTGCTAAGCCTGCCGTGGAAAGGTTAATGTTTGTCTTTTCTGATTTGTCTCCCCATCTTTCAGCTGCCATGGTGAATGTGGACAAGGCGATTAAAGCTATTGCAGTGCAATTTCTTACGAATGATTTCATGATATCTTTATTTTATTGTGTTAGTTATCGTGTTTCTACTTGTGGGTCCAAAACTTCTGTTTAATATGCATTTACCCCATGGTCTTTAGACCAGTGATCGAAGAAACTCGGTGAATTGTCATTTACCTACAAGAGATTTCGATCCGGAAGCATGCCAAAGAAATTTAGGACACATTTCGACAACCACATGCCAAACATTATACCAGTTGGACCAAAGCGTACACTTATGCTTTCTGGGCCTTAAAATGGCCTTTTATTAATCTTCTTTTAAAAAGCAAATGTGCGCTTGCGAACAGTTTAGAAACGTATTGTCCGCATCCGTACAATGGATAAAGCGTTAAATAGAGACCATATCAATTATGCACACACGGTATTTACAGAAGCAAAAAAGGAATGAGAAGGAAGGAATAACAAACATAAAAAAGCCCGAGAACAATCGGGCTTTTCCAAACGGCAAGTGCTACAAGGCCATTGCTATTCGGTATAAATGGACAAACATCCTCAAATCTGTCTTACGGACAAATCTACAACGTGTTACTTCAGTTTCTGTAAGCGTTCTTTCGCTGCAGGCACGATATCATCATTTTTGTCATAATTGTCAATCACACTTTTCAAGGTACTCTTCGCCTGGAAAGCATTGCCTTTGCGCGCATAGGCATCAGCAAGTACCAGGAAGCTCTTGGCAACCCAGTATTCTTGCGCTTCCCTATTGTTAATCACATCAAAGGCTGTTTCCAGCGCCTTATCATATTCCTTGTTATCGTACTGCAAAAGCGCTACGCGATACCGTGCTTCTGCGCCGATAGCCGATTGACTCTTCAGCGCAGCCAGGTTGAATTCTTTCATGGCAGACGCTACATTTTTTTCTTTCAACAAAGCTTTTCCACTGTACAAATGCGCTTTCGCTATTTCCTCCTCGGTTGCCCCGTTGTAATTTTTGACCAGACTCACATACTTAGCCATTTGCTCCATATCGCCGAGTTCGAAGTAACACACCATCAGGTTCGTTACCGCATAGCCATAGTTCTTTTTATATTCTTCGTTGAGCTCCAATTTTTTGAGGTGCACAATGGCTTCATTGTATTCTTTAAGATCCAGATATAGCGCAGCAACCGTCAGCAAGGTATTCTCTGAATATTTGCTCGTCCAGTCGTTCAATATGATATTTAGATCGTGTAATGCTTCCTGCGGATGCCCGGTGCGGTACGAACTCACCCCACGGATATAACGGGCGAATTTTTCTTGTCTGGGTTTTGGAAATTTATCAAAATAGGCGTTGATCGCTTCTACAGCCGCTCCGTATTCTCCCCTGGCGAATAGCGATTGCGCGGCCTGGAAAGCCATGTTATCTAGCTCTGCGGGACTCAGATTACTGACATTGGTACCGACAGCATAACGGATATAGCTTGAAGCATCCCCTTGATCGAGGAAGATGTTTTCAATGAAACGCATCGCCTGCTCCGCCTCGGCAGTTCGGGTGTATTTCTCCACCACCTTCTGGAAAGTCGCTTTCGCCGCTTCGGGCTCATCATTGTTGTACTGCACGAGTCCTATGGTCATTAAGGCGCGGGGAATATAACTACTGCGAGGGTACTTTTCGACCATTGCCTGTAACCCTTCGATCGCACGGCTATAATCACCCATCGTGAAATAAGTATAGGGAATTTCAAAGGCCGCATCATCTGCATAGTTCGAAGATGGAAATTGTTTCAACACCGACCGCAGCGTACTGAGCTTGGTTTCATTGTCGCCTTGCAGACCAAATAAAACACCACGCTGGAAGAAGGCATAATCCTGATTGGGCGCTTTGCTGTTGATCAGCTGATCGTAGTATTTGTTGGCCCGGCCGTAATCGCGCAGACACAGATACGAATCGCCCAGACGTGCAATGACATCATAGCGTATATTTTGATCCACCGCATTTCCTCCAGCAGTCAGAAAGCGTTCAAAATAATTGGCTGCCAACTCAAAACGGTTGTTTCGGTAGGCCGCATAGGCCAGCCCATAATTTGCATAATTATACAGGTCGCTATTCCGAGCGACGGGCAGGCTTAGAAATTGGGAGAAGTTTTCTACGGCTTCACCAAATTTGCGCACTTCATACATGGCCTCTGCTTTCCAATAGGTCGCAAGAGCGGCCATTTCAGCATTGACCGGAAACTTTTCAGATCGCATAAACATGGATATGCTATTTTCGAAAGCACGCTCGTTATAAAACTCCAGTCCGCGGTAGTAGGTGACCTTTTGATAGATCGCATTGACTTCCCGACCGCGCTCTTTTAGCGATTCCAGCATACTAACACCGGCATGGAAGTTGGTCGTCCCACGTAGGATTTCAGCGGATAGTGTTTCGGCACTTTCCTTTCTTTTTGAACCCGGATCGACAGGTTGCGCTTCCTGCTCGATATATTTCTCGAGGACTTTTTGTGCCGCTTGGGTGGAGTCCATTGCAAACAAGATTTTAGCATAGTTAAATAGCGCATCGGCTTTCACTTGCTGGTCTAAATCCAGTTTTGTCGCTTTGACAAAAGCATTTCGTGCAGCTTGCTTATCGCCAGTCTCCAGAGCGATATGGCCTAAGGTCATGATGGCCCCTTGATAAAAGGCATCCGAAGGTTTTATGGCCTCCAACATACCGCTCGCTCTTTTGTATTCGCCGGCTCCGTAAGCCAGATAGCTGATGCGATAATTATCGATATTACTTTGCGAAGCGTCTGGATGCCGTTGCATCAATTCGTGGTAATAGGCCTGTTTATATTTTTGCTGTGCTAAATAGGTGGCAGTGGCAATCTGGCGCAATTCGGTTTCAATAGCATCGCGGTTGATAAGCGTCATATCCGGGCTGCGGCGCACCTTAACGGCATCAGCCAGCATGGGCCGGTAATCGCGTACGACATCAATGGAATCCATGGTTTGAACCTCTCCGCCGCCACCTTGCACACTATGTTGCTGTTGCTGTTGTTTCTCTTTCTTTTCTTTCTGTTGTTTCCCCACTTCCTGCGCATAACCTGTAAGCAGTAAAGCCGAAAGCGTTCCTGTAAAAAGGTATTTAAGATAGTTGTAGCTCATTCTTTCTTTCAATATCATTGTTCGTCCGTATTTCTGAGTTTTTCCAAACGTTCTTACGCCAAGGAGGCTGTAGTGCAATATTTATCTAAACAAATAGCCAAAACTAAAGAATTCTAGCCACATTCAGTAAATTATCAGCCTGAAAACAGAAGCATTAGGTAATTTTTACCTTACCGTTGTTTGATTTTTACGATTTAGAATAACATAAGCTATTCCCAATGCGTCCTCGGCAACCGAGTTGATTACAATAATGAAGCCACTTTCTATAAATTCAAGAGATAATCGCATGGGCGACCTCAACGGCCAATACTGCCCGCATCTTGGCCTAGACGTACATTTTTTCTACTTCTAAAAAATAGTTCTTTGATCGGAATAAAGATCTGAGGCAGGGAAAAAAATCAGTAAAAAAGCGAGTGTTTAATAGGGCCATTTCAATAGGTGCTTATTTTTCCAATAGGATAAATAAAAAACATATTCTTATTATTAATGACAATATATTATATTTAGGTATATAAATATAAACATATGTTTAAACCATTTCTTATTCTCTTCCTAATTTTCATTTCCTGCCACGTGAAAGCTCAAAAAAGCAGTTCTTATTTTTATTTAAAGAATACCGCAGATAGTTTAATTTTTGAAAAGAAGACACCTGAAGCTTATTTGTTATATCGAAAAATGGTCAAGATTAGTGATATAGATCCGTTTATTGATATAGAATTGGTAAAATTAGCACTAAAAGTAAAAGACAGTAAAACAGCGGAAAAATATTTAAAGCAATCTCACATCTGTCCTAAATAAATTTTAGGATTCGATTTCTGTGGTACAAGCATAGCTTTTTTCATCATTTCGATATTGACCCCTATTTTTCAATCTGCGAAGATCTTTAGCTGTCCCTTTTTTCCTTTTATAGGCGGCCTGAAAAAGGGATCATCTATCCATTGCCAGATGTTTATTTTCACGAAGATATTCATTCTGATGAATGCGACCAGATTGGACAGGTTCCAGTCATATTTGGCCTTTTTTTGTAAGTATTTTAACAGTAATATGCCAATGAGTGAAGTCCAGATCTGGATCATCACTGCATTTTCAGAAGTCCCTATGAATGTCGATACTTTTAAGCGCTGCTTTAGATGCTTGAAGAAGACTTCGATATGCCAGCGTTGTTTATAGATGTTTGCCACCAAAGAAGCCTTCCACTTCGTATTATTGGTCAAAAAGTGGTACTCATTGCCAGTGGTGCTGTCCCAAAAGTGGACTAGGCGTAGCGGCTTGCCGTTGTATTTATTGCAGGCAGCACCGGATAGCTCAATGAGCTCATCCTTAAGGATCCCCTTTTCCATGAGTGCTTCACTCTGATAGGACTTGATAACCTTGTACTTCATATTAACTTTACTCCTGGTAACGAAGTAACACCCCCTGCTGTCCAAATCCCCAAGCCAGCTGTAATCCACGTAGCCACGGTCCACTACCACCACGCTTCCCTTGGAAAAACTGTAACTACCGGCTCGCTGGCTCTCATGTACTTTTCCATCGGTAATCTGCATAAAAACAGGTAGGCAGCCATCATAATCCAAGACAGTGTGCAGCTTTACGGCACCTTTGGTGCTGCGAAACTTTGCCCAGTCAAATACAGATAGACATAAGGGGATGATGCTTGCATCCATCAGATATACTTTACGCTTTAGCTGAACAAGATCTTTGCGAAAATGCGTATCCTTTTGCCAAAGCCTTTCCAAAACAGAGAAATAAAGATCTTTGAAAAGTTCATGGGTACGGTGTGTGTTGATATAGGATATATTAGACTTACTTGGAGCTCTTACTACACCTAAGTGGTTCAGATTACCAGTGGTACTGCGTAGACCGTTACTAATATCACGGACCGAATCTGCCGAGGAAAAATGACAGAAAAGCATACTGACTAGATGCGTCCAGCTGTTGATCCCTTTCTGATGTTTGTCACTTTTGTGCTTTGAAACCAAATCTTTGAATAATTCGCGGTCGATAAGAGATAAAATCTGACTAAAAACATTTAAATTTATCATGGCGGTGTGTTATAATTTTGTGATTTAAATATAGCGATCTCGCTATATCAAAACACCGCCATTTTTTAAACGTTTAGGACGCAAGTGAAGCAATCTATTTTAAACGGTGCTTCTTTAGGGATGTTAGAGGTTGACAGTAATGTAAATAGTTTTTTAAAACATCATACCAATTGGAGAAAAACCTACGATTTACTTCGTCAAAAACATCTAAGCAAAATAGCTCATTTGGAGGACCGCACAACTTTACTTAATATGTTGGAAAAGGATCAGGCATTGCGTTCCTTATTGGGAGTTATTGAATACAAAAAAGCTGATTCTCTTATTTTCGCTAGTGACACGGCTAATATGGCCGTGATAAAGGAGATTATAGCGAGAACAGAGTTTCCGAATCTTGAAACTGTTGGCATGGATGGCGTAAACGCTATCTTTATATTATTGTTACATACTTTAAACAATGGGATTGAGGATGCCAAAAATATTGAAATTTTGACACCATTGATGAAAAAAGCGGTTATAGACCTCAAGTATCCACCTTTCAACATGGCTTTAGTTATCGATAGACACCGGGCCATAATCCGTCAAAAACAGATTTATGGATCATACTGGGAAATGGGTAAACAAAACAAAAGAATTGTTACACCGATTGAGAACATTGATGAGGTAGATGTACGAAGAAAAGAAATTGGGCTACCACCGCTAAGTCTTTTAAGGAACCAAAGAGGGTATGAATTACCTGTGGATTATAAAAACTAAGTGGTAATTTCAATTCAGCCAAAAAAAACATCACCTTGATTTAATCTGCCTTTTCATAAAAAAAATCGCAGGTATCATCTACAACAATGACAATACTATTTCCCCGTTTTTTTATGACTAATTCACACGAAGCAGTACCTCCAGAATAACGCAAAACCAATCGCGTATCAAATACGCCGTATGCTACATGGTATTCTCCATTGCCAAAAAAAGAACTTCGATATTTATTGTTATCCAACAAGGTTAGCTCATCATCTCTATCCGGAAGCTCTGCACCTGCAAAGCATTCGTGATACTTGAAGTCATATTTCCCTAATACCATCGAATGCGTAATCAACCTTGAATAAATAATTGCTGTAGCGATTAAAAACAAGATAAGTAAGAATGGCCAACTTCTAGTTTTCTTCATTCCTTTAAATAAAGATATTATTGTTCTTTGAATTTACGATTAAATTTAGAGTTAAAACTTAAAAGAACAAATTTACAATCATAAAAATCTGTGATCATACAAAAAGCCACATCGCAGGATGTGGCTTCTAAACTAAATTTATAAACATGTGATTCACTAGACGTCGGCTTTTGCTATGACTGAGCGGGCCTCAAATTATGAGCTACTATTTATACGAATTGATCGATTTGGACACTTTCCAGTCATTTCCTTCACGGACAAAGGTTACTAGATCGGTCTTGGTGAAATCTTCAAATTTCAAGGTCATTCTGGCCACCATATAATCGGCTGATGTTTCAAGTATCTCCGTACTTACCCTACAGTTTAGTTTCTCACCTTTTTGTTTTTTCAATGATTTTACCACTTCACTACGGCTATTTGACTTCAAGTTTGCTGTTTGAACCTTTTGATTAAAATCTTCAGCAAACAATTGTTCTACACCAGCCGATTCTCCTTCAGCCATGACAGCAACATAGTGCTCTAAAGCAAAGTCTGCGGTTGACAAGTTAACAGTTGTTTTTGCTGTTTTTGATCCTGGGCCCTCAGCTGCCATTGCACATGTTGAAATTGCGATTAAGGCTGCTGCTGCGATTGTTTTTACTAGCGTTTTCATAATATCTTTATTTTATCGTGTAAGTTTTTCTGTTCTTATTTCTTAATTCAAAACTACGGTTCACTAGAGCTCTAACCGACAGATTTTAGACTAGTTCCCCACAAAACTCGGTGAATGACTGAGATCAAAAGGTGAACGTCAAAATACATTAAGAACATAAGATCCATTTTATTAACTCCGTGCCAAATACTATACCAGCTGTCCCTGTGCGTTCAATAACGTCCCCCATGACCTGTTAAAGCACATTTCGTATCTTTTCAAAAAAAAATAGCTGTACGAATGCGAACAGTTTATAACAATATCGTTCACATGCGTACACTATATTAAATGCTGGCAAAAAGATGAACTGAAGCCATAAGAGATAGATAAAAGCTACGAGCATCGATACAATAAAGCAAGGCCAAATTCTGCTAATTTTTGCCTTGTTGTCTATCGTTATTGCCTGTTTAGGGCTATTCGGTGTAATCACATTCGCTATTCAATTGCGGATAAAGGAAATTGGAATACGTAAAACATTAGGCGCAACATTAAGCAACCTCGTTAATCTACTATGCTCTGATATGGTTAAACTGGTCGGTATAGCACTGTTGATTGCACTGCCGCACGGATGGTTATTGATGAATCAGTGGCTGCAAGAGTTCGCTTATCGCATTTCGGTCAGCTGGTGGATACTTGCTCTCGCAGGGATTATTGCACTGGTAATTGCTATTCTAACCCTATGTACCAGAGCAATAGCCGCTGCAAAAGCTAATCCGGTCGACAGCTTAAAAGTGGAGTAAGAATTGTATCCACTATACTTTCGCGTAGTTATGATTGTTATTGATAAAATTCCTTGCGTACAAAATCGTTTTTATTGAGCTTATTTAGCTCTCTTATCAAATAATAGCGATGTAGAAAACCCGTTAAGACGACAATCTTTTTGCCTGGATATATTCGAGCTATCTCATAGATGTTAGATGCCATTGTTTGATTTCTTAAATCCCAGAAGTCTGACATTAATCTGAATCCATCTTTATAACTGATCTTGTCTCCATCGGGTTTTGTGACAAACCTTTCTGAAAACTCAGACCTTGCATCTGTAATTTTCAGTAATTCTTGATATTGATAATATTGTCTTTTTTCAGCAATACTATCCGTAGTATGATTATTGAAATTTTCGGGAGATAACGTGGCAATTTTTATTAAATCTCCTGTGATACGTTGAAATTCTTGGTAAATATTGGCTTGTCCGCCGGTCAATTTTTGAGCACGGTACAAACTGTCGATCAATTTAACGGTTAGGTTATCAGTAGGTACCATGCCTTTTTCTTTACGGTATTTGTTTCTTCCTTCAAAATCAAATGGAAATCTCAGGGTTTGTGGATTCTTCATCAAATAAAGATTGCTTGCTTTTATTTCATTTCCCTCGGGGTTATACTGAGCAGTTTCATATTCCTTCATCCCTTCGCGGTCTACTTCATGAAGAATAATATCAGGCTTAATATGGTTAAGAATTCCAACTAAAATTTGAGCATTATAATTTGGAACACTATCGTGAATATTTCCGATTACATATAGGACTGTTTTACTTTTTTGTCCAAACACATGTGTAAAGATTAGAAATAACAAAACAAATACGGTTGAAAGTTTCATAACGTGCAGTTTACTTTTTATGATTTTTTAATATTTTAGCGCTAGAGTATTAATAGTATTCTCTAATATAAAAAAACACAGCAATCTCTTCCTCAATCACGCCATTCTACTACCCGTATGGCTGTCGCGGGAGCATCAGCGAGTCCCTCAGCATCCTTTTGCACTGTAGGCTGCACAAATAAAGCAATTTTACGTTTCTTTTGCCACAACTGGGTATCATATGTAGGTTCCCAGGCTCCTACAGACTGATCACAAAGATCAATAATATTATTAGCCTCTTGCTGCATCCCATTCAACCTCAATATCGAAGGTCGGTAACCGCGCTCTTGATCCCGAAAGACCAGCGTCAACATTGTTTTATGATCTTTTCCGCGAACCAATAGCTGGGGCCTGGCGATTGGAATATCCTTTGTTCCACCACCACTCAGCGTAAAGGGGGTTTTTCTAAAATCAAAAGACCGGATCTTCCATTCACCCTCTTGTAAATAGATGACCTTGTATTGTGGGATCTCTGATCCTGCGTCACGCCAGTAACTGGCGATAAAAGGATTCCCTTTTTCATCCGCAGCGATAGAGGTTTGATTAATCAGTTCGTGCTGTTGTGGGATACGGGCTGCATATTCAGCAGTAGATTCTTTTATAGGCAAATCGTACCCCATTCCATTACTCTTTTGCCAGGTTAATCCGCCATCGTTTGAACATGCATAAGCCATATCATGATTGCTTTCCACATTGGTACTTTCCCGCCACACCCAAGAAAGATGTATCGTTCCCCGACGATCCACATAACTTTGCCAATAGGCATTTCTCTGTCCCTCGCCATCAATCAGATTGCTATGCATCCGCTCCCATTTCTGTTGTTTACTGTCGTACCTATTTACCACAAGATTACCATGACCGGATCCGCCATCACGATATAAAAACAGCAACTCATCACTGGGCAACTTTAAGAATTCAGGATAGGTTACCTTTGATTCATTTTGTCCCAGCATGGCTTGCTCATAACCTAGCACAAGACTATTGGGGTGAAGGGTACGTGCATATCTCAACTTGCTGTCATGCTGATCCCAGCAAACGTGGAGATATCCTGCCTTATCCACCATAATACTGATCACATTATGGGCATCCTTCACATGCCCAGTATAACCCGAACGTCGCAACTTCCAGACCTTGCCAGAAAGTAACCGCTGACCTAGAACTACATATCCAGCTTCGTCATAATAAGCGATATATTGGTATTTACCATTGCTGGTTAATGAATTTTTACGAAATACGGTTGTGTTGACCGTGTTCTTTGCCCAACCATTTCCGACAAGCGTATTCTTAATTTTCTGCCCTTGTGCATTGTAAATAAACAAGAGGCACGCGCAAGCGAGCATCCCTACTCTTATTAGTTGATTTAGATATTGCTTCATTGAATTTTTTATACATTTGCTGATTCCGCCAAGTCCTTTTGAAAGGAGTTTTATCACCGGAATTTGGGGTTATTGAATGGCTTTGCTTTGATCTTTATGCCAGTCCTGTCCTGACCAGATACGCCGTGCACTCCAGTCGCTTGCTTCACTTGTCCAAAAAGAATCTCCGTCGGGTAATCCTAAAGGCAAAAAAATTACTGAACATAAATAGGGGCTCCCCTGATTATTGTACGGATCGCCCAAGCCCGGCTGGTTACCATACATACCCAATGTTAACCAGGCCTTTTCATACGTATTGGGGTTTTCGGTCGATTTTCTCAGTACCGCAGACAGTGCAGCCTTCACCTGTCCTTCGCTAAGCTCCACAGGGAGCCGTTTCTTGAAAGCCATATCGGCGAGATGATGGAAAGCTGCCGCACGATAGATTACAGACCTTCCCGTCGGTGGGAAGCTGCCATCGGCATTGATCATCCGCTCCTGAATTAGGGCATAGCGCGCATTGCGGAGCTTGATTTTTGCAAACATCCCATCATAGTTTTTAGTTTTCAGCTGTATGAAATCCATAATTCCGGCCAGGAAGGGATGGATAACATAACTATTATAGTAATCAAACGCGTAATGCGGACCATCCATGTACATTCCATCGCCAACATACCACTGTTCCAATTGCTGCAGCGCATAATCAACGCGCATCACGTCCCAATCATCCGAATACTTCGCTAAAAAAACTTCATTCATCGCTGAAAAGAGCAACCAGTTTGAATAAGCCGGCCGAAATTGGCGGGTAATTTTTATGGATGCTACCAAATTCTTTTTTGTCTGTTTGTCGATATGATCCCACAGCCAAGGACTTCGCATAAATCCCAAAGCGATAAATGAGGCATCAACAAGTTGTTGACCACCGAGATCAAAACGCATAAAATCCCGCGCATTGCTGTCCAAAGCCTTTTTAAGTGCTTGAACAGTCCATGCTCTATACTGATCGCGTAACTTTATCTCTTCAGCCGAACCGCCATCCAAAGAAAGCCAGGGCGCTATGCCTGACAATACCCTTCCCAAGACTTCAACATATTGTACTTTGATGCGCTGTTCCTTATTATCCACGTGTATAGAAGTCATTTGTGGCATAGTTAACCGTAGGCTATCATGGGCCAGACTGCGGAGGACAGGACGCAGCATCTGATCCATTTCTTTAAGCCAAAAAGCTCTATCCGTCTCCTTTGCTGATACAGGTTTCTCCTTCAAGCCCTGTCCAAGGGCAGTATGGCCTGTCAGAAAAATGACCAAGAACAATAAAATCTTATTTTTCATTTTCAAATCCAATCTATTTTTGAGCTAAATAACGATACATTTCCGAGCCGGCTAATAAAAACGCACCTACACCAAAAGGAGCTGTAAAGTTGGTACCCACCACCTGTCCGGGGATAGCTTTTTCACCGATCGGTTGTACATACCCAACTCTGCCATCGGGTTGTAAAGCGATCTCACTAAGATATTTCCAGCCTTTAACCGCAGCATCTTTAAATTTAAAATCGCTTAGCAATCCATTATTTATTCCCCAGAGCAGTCCATAAGTAAAAAAAGCGGTTCCGCTTGTTTCCCTGCCGGGTGCATATTCGGAATCTAACATGCTTCGAGTCCAGAATCCCTCCTGCTGTTGACAACTCATGATAGCGGCTGCCATTTCCTTAAAGCGCGCCTGATAGTAGGTATAATGTTTATCCTCCTCAGGTAGATCTTGAAGAACCTTCGCAAATGCCGCGAAAACCCAGCCATCGCCCCGGGCCCAAAAATCCTTTTTGCCGTGTAAGCTCTGGTGTTTGGGGAAAACATATTTTGCATCACGGTAATACAATTTCGCTTCCTGATCAAACATGATACTATCGGCATATTGCAAATAAGTATACATCTTATCCAGATAAAGTGAATTCCCTGTCAATTTATACATTTTAGTCATCACCGGCATCACCATATACAAACCATCGGCCCACCACCAATAGTCCTGTTTATTGGAGTGGATCTGATATTCCATGACTTCTTGAGCACGTGCAATCTTTTCAGGGCTTGGCGATAAATGATAGAGATCGATATAGGTTTGGAAACAGATTTGCCAATCACCAAAAAGAACGTGTTCGTCTGTTTCCCCATAGTTGTATTTCCACAGTTGCGTATCGGTAGACTTGGCTCCTTTCCAATCATTGTATATCGCCCAATCCGTAGAATATTTTAAGTCTCCTGCTGATTTTGAAATCTTATAGAATTCCATATTTCCGGTATGATAAGCTGCCTGATCCCAAAACGCCCAAACTTCGGGCTTATGATGAGACTGCCAGTATTGGTTTGCCTTACTTAGCTGAGCTAGTACGGTCTTTTTGTTCAATTGCTGTCCAAATGAAAAATGTCCTACAAACAATAGACATAAGATTAAATTGATCCGCATATATTTAGATGTATCGTATTTTTTGATAAACTAGCACATAAGCTGCTTAAATTGGTTTGTACACTATTTTAATAGAGACACTTATTACTTTCATCCCGTCCTCTTTTTGCTTTATGAAGCAAAATCTTACTCGTAAAAACTGTTCGCCTTAAATAAACGTAAAATATACACTTATTTTAAAAAACAATCGTATCTTTAACCATATAATCTTCAAATTGACTTTTTCTGATCACAAAAGTTGTTTTCAAGATAATAACCTATGATAAGGAAGAATCGATAAATTATCTGATATCGGAAATACCATACTAACATCGCTGCTAACATGCCTAGTTTGAACAGACTCCTACATTCACGTCAGGCCTTGATCCTGATATTCGTTCTCATCCTTGTTCACACAAGCACGCTGACCCACGCGCAATTCCCCAAGGAGATGAATAAAGATTTATCCAATAGTTCGGTGAAATCTATATTTCAGGATAGTCAGGGCTTCATGTGGTTTGGTACCTACGATGGGCTAAACAGATTCGACGGTTATGATATAAAAACCTACAGAAATCAGCTAAATAACGAAAATAGCATTCCGCATAATTATATCTATTGTATAGCAGAAGACCATAATAAAAAATTATGGATAGGAACTGGTCAAGGAATTGGAGTCTACGACCGAAATTTTGATACTTTCACGCGTTTAAATTATATAGACCAAAAATCTAAACGGTCATATCATCTCAATGCCGATACGAAATCCATTCAAATCGATAGTGATAATAATATTTATATCGGCACAAACGGCTGGGGGCTATTTTACAAAAGTCATCAAGAAGCATATGCCATACAAATTGCTTTTAAAGATTATAAATCGAACCTATCCACCTTATACTACCACGTATCGGCCACGCATATTGACGCGACCGGCATGGTATGGGTTTTTATAGAGGGACGCGGTTTATACGCTTTCGACAAAAAAACTCAGCAGTTGAATCTTGTATCGAAGGCTATTACGAGTGCAACCTGTATGGCTAGCACAAACAGCGGTGAACTCTTTATTGGTAATTACGAGGGGCTATTTGTTTGGAAAATCAAAGACCATATGCTTTCGTCCTTGTATCCACAGGAGCTTAAATCGAGCCAGATCAACATGCTGACGCTGGAGGGGCAAAACAAACTTTGGTTAGCCACCCAAAACAATGGCATTTTTATACTTAACCTATCTCATGGAAAAGCAGCAAATAAAAATGTTCTACAGCCCGTACAATTTTCACTGAATAGCAAAACCATTTATACGGTTTACATAGACTCTCAGCATAAAATATGGATTGGCACCGGAAAGGGCGGCATTGAGACCATTGATAACAACGGCTATAAATTTAATTATTTACAGCAGAAACATTATGCGGGATTTAACTTAGCGCACAAATTTGTACGTTCTTTCGTTGAGTATGATAACAAGATCTGGATTGGTACCGAAGGTGATGGCCTTTATGTATGGGATAACAAGACCAATCAGGTTCAATCTTTTCAAAAAGGGCCACAGCAATTGCCAGACAATACGATAAACCATCTTTTGACCGGAACTAACGGAGATCTATGGATCGCAACCGAAAGGGGCATTGCGCGTTATGCAAAAGGTTCGGGTTTAAAATATTATGTTTGCAGGACGCCAAATGGGGTCGTAAATAACAGTGTACAATTACTTTTTAAGGATCAGGATGAGAAGATCTGGGCAGCGACATTTTCTGAGGGAAGAGTATATACATATAATCCGACAAGCGACCAATTTGAAGTCTTCAGCGAAGACATCTATGATATCAATTGCATGATTGACGATAAACAAGGCAATATCTGGATGGGGAATTACAATGAGATCATACAGCTAAACAAGAAGACACGAAAAAGCGCCAGGTATTTAATCGGAAAACCTGTTCGTACCATTCGGCTCGGAAAAAATAACAGACTTTGGTTAGGAACAGAAGGTAAAGGGCTCTTGGCATTTGATAGCAAATCAAAAAAGATTGTCGAAAATTATTCCACAAATGATGGTTTGAGTAACAATGCCGTACTTAATATTTTGGAAGATAAAACCGGGAAACTATGGTTAAGTACCTTTAATGGCCTCACGAAGTTCGATCCTTCCACTAAAAAAATTGTACGATACGAAGAAACGGATGGGCTTCAAAGCAACGAATTTTCTTATGGAGCAGCATTTAAGCTCAAAGATGGCCATCTTCTTTTCGGAGGAAACAACGGTTTTAACATCTTTGATGCAGATAGTATCAAACTGAAAATTTATGAACCTGCCTTAGCAATCACAAGTCTTAAAATTAACAATAAAAAGATTGCCGAACTGAGCGACCGGGTCGATATTGGAAAAGATAATACTATTCACAAATTGACCCTTCCCTACAATCAATCTACTTTTTCGCTGGAGTTTGCCGCCTTGGAGTTTGATTCGCCACAAAAGATAAAATATAGATACCGCTTGGAAGGTTTAGACAAGCAATGGAACGATGCCGGGTCTACCCGATCTATCAATTACAACGGCCTGCATGAAGGAAATTATACCCTGCTTATTCAATCGACCGACTCGGAAGGCAATTGGACAAATAAGCAGATTAAGCTCGAGATTCAAATTCTCCCGCCTTGGTATAGAAGCTGGTGGGCTTACCTGCTTTACACGCTGGCTATGATCTATACGGGGCTATGGTATCTGCGCTATCGGAGGAGGCAAATCGCTTTAAATTATGAAATACAGCTTTCAAAATTCACCATCCAAAAGGAAAGAGAACTCAATGAAAAGAGGCACGCATTTTTTACCAATATATCGCATGAATTTAGAACACCGCTGACCCTAATTATTAATCCGATTAAAGATCTGCTGAAGACCAATAAAGAGTCTGAAGACAGGGCTTCCCTTCAGGCAGTACACAGGAACGCCAAAAGGCTTTTGAGCTTGGTGGACCAGCTGCTTGTATTTAGAAAAACAGAGGACGGTGCCGAACAGCTCAAAACCAGCATTTTCGACTGTCAAAGCTTTATGAAAGAAATATTTCTATATTTCGCTGCCCAGGCAAAATTACAAAAGATAAATTATCAGTTCCAGGAAAATTCCGATCCGGTCTTTGTCAATGCCGACAAAGAAAAAATTGAGATCATCTTATGCAATCTCATATCAAATGCCTTTAAATTTACGCCTTCCGATGGCGCTATTCATATTGCTCTATCGCAACAGGGTAGGGAATTAACCATTCAGATCAAGGATTCGGGAAAAGGTATCCCCGAACATCTTGGCGATAGAATATTCGACAAATATTTTTCGGATCCACTGACTGGCCCCAAAAAACAAACGGGATTCGGGATCGGCATGTATCTGGTCAAAACTTTTGTTGAAATGCACGCCGGAAAAATAAGTTATACGAGTTCAGCAACAGCGGGAACAACATTCGACCTCGTTTTGCCTATCGTGGCACAACAAATGCCGGCCGAAGAACCATTGGCAGATGTAGCGCACCGCAACGAGTCGGGGATTCAAATGCTATACGATGCACAAGTGGTGACAGAAACAGCTCCCACATTTCCAACGGCCATATCAAGCAAAAAATTCAGTATCTTATTGGTTGACGACGACGATGCGATCCGCAGCTATCTTACCGACATTTTTAAGGTAGAATATACGGTCTATGGTGCCCGTAATGGCGTTCAGGCATTAGCTATGATCAACGAAAAACAACCTGATCTGGTCATAAGTGATATTATCATGGAAGAGATGGATGGATTGTCACTCTGCAAAGCCGTAAAATCTAATGCTACGCTCAACCATATTCAAATCATCCTGCTTACTTCAAGTACTTCCGACGGCACGAAGTTAGCCGGAATTCAATATGGTGCCGATGATTATATCCACAAGCCATTTGATTCGGAAATATTGTTGCTTCGGGTCAAGACATTACTGCAGAACAAAAAGAACCTTCAGGACTTTTTCCTTAACGCTATCACATTACAGTCGAATGAGCTAAAGATATCGATCACAGACAAGCTATTCATAGAACGGTGCATTGAGATTATTGAAGAGAACCTACTGGAAGAATTGACTGTAATAAGCCTTGCCGAAAAAACGGGGATGAGTCATTCGTCACTTTATAAAAAAATTAAAACAATTTCAGGCAAATCGATCAATGAATTTATCAGGTCGGTACGACTCAAAAAAGCAGCAGAAATGCTTATTTTGACAGATTCGAAAATTAATGAAGTAGCTAACTTAACAGGTTTTTACGATCAGCGCTACTTTAGACAACAATTCAACAAATTGTTTGGCGATACACCATCCGACTATGTCAAAAAGTACCGAAAAGCATTTCAGAATGAATTCCATGTAGACCGGCCTTAGTCTGAATTGTTAAAAAGTAAAATAAGTCCTGTACAACAATCACGAGCTCTTTCTGCTGTACAGGACGCTATAATTATTCGACTGGTTTTATAACGAAGGAGAATGAATAATCTTTGTACGGCAATGTATATTCGTGAAGCGGCCATGCTCCCCAGCTATTGATTCCGCCTACGCCCATTTGTCTGAGGTCAATATTAACTTGCGTTTGTTTCCTTTTGACAAGGTCAGCGGCATGGCGTTGTTGTCGCTTGGGACCGTCGTCCAAATCCTTATCAAAATAATGCAAGGCACTCATACTGAAAGTAGAATCTGCCGTAAAAAACAATCCCTCACCTTGCTTATTTCTTATTTCCATCCACCTGACATCGGTCTTATTACCTGTCTCCTGTGGCATTACATAAGGAAAATACTGTTGATCGACGGTCTGTTTATAAATTCCGACATGCGATGCAAAATTACGGTCGATGTAGTTCTCCTGTGGTCCCCTACCGTAGTAATTAATGGCCTCAAATCCAGCAGGCATGATCCATTGCATGCCGAAACGTGGCAGAACAGCAACCTTTTTTGTGGTGTCAGCCGTGAATGATTGAGAAATGCGCATTTCACCCCGTTGATTAATGCAGTATTTCATTGCTAACTGTCCATATACCTGAGGCATTTTGTAGGCCGCATAGACATAGACCAGGCTATCGATTAATTCGGATCTAATTTCAAGTAATTCAATAGAATCCGTAACCTGTTTCCAAGGTTTCAGTTTTTCAGGTGTATTTGCACCGAAATCGTTATCATTCGGTGCACGCCAATAATTAGTCTTAAATAAAGCATGCTCATCCATTAAATCCCGTCCTTTGTAATGATATCTGGTCAGCCATCCTGATTTAAGGTCAAACTCCATCTGCAGCTGTTTTGCCGAGATAATCAGATTTCCATCTTTTCGCTCAGTCTTAATTTTCCCCTGTGCCACAATGGTTGTCTTAGGTTGAAAAACACCACCTAAAGACAACTGTTCGGTTGCAATAATATGCCCCATAGGAAGTAAGGGTTCGGCTTTTTTCAATCGATAAGTCAGATTCAGAAATTTCTCCCCACGTGCATCTGTTTGATAAGGGATAAACAGCACACCAGATTGTTGCGGCAACACATTCAAGTGACTGATTAAACCAGATTGGGCTTTCTTTCCATCAACAATAAGCTCCCATTGAAGTTCAACATTGTCAAGTCCGGTAAAAAAACGTTCATTGTAAACCTGTATCTTTTTCTCCTTCATTAGGCTGCTATGGATATCTTGATATACTTTCTTCATTTCCCAGGCATGCGGATAGGGTGTCCTATTAGCATAAAAAATGCCTTTGGAAGCATAATTCCAGTCCGTTATGGCTTCCTTAGGCTCATAGTCTCCACCATAGGTATAAACCGTATCGCCTTTAGCGTTGATTTTAATAAAACATTGGTCCACAAAATCCCAGATATATCCGCCTTGGAATATTCCTTTATTTGCCCGAATGATGTCCCAATAATCCTTAAAGTTTCCTAATGAATTTCCCATGGCATGGGCATACTCACATTGAATAAAGGGCCTTTGGGGCTTAGGGTTGCGCGCTGCATAATTTTTCATCGCCGATGGGCTTGCATACATGGGAACAATCAGATCGGTATTCTAATCAAATCTTAATTCCCCATAATTATTCACAGCCCTTTCGTATTGTACAGGGCGACTTTTATCGAGCTCTTTCATCCGGAGGTAGGCCCGATAGAAATTGTAGCCATTTCCAGCTTCGTTGCCCATGCTCCAAATAATTACGCTGGGATGATTCCGGTCGCGCTGAATAAGACGTTCAACACGGGCAACATGTGCCTTTTCCCAGGTCGGCCTATTGGCCATCGTATAAGACAGATCATAGCCCATGCCATGAGATTCGATATTAGCCTCATCAATCACATACAATCCATATTGATCACAGAGTTGCAACCAATATTCGGCATTGGGATAGTGGCTGGTACGGACAGCATTGATATTGAACTTTTTCATGAGCTGTACATCACGCAACATATTTTCTTTGGAGATCACATGCCCTGTTACAGGATCTGTTTCGTGCCTGTTTATTCCCTTGATAAGTATAGGCTGTCCATTCACGTGCAACTGACCTTCTTTGATCTCAACCCGACGGAAGCCCACTTGCTGGGGAACGACCTCGCTGAGTTTACCCTCGTGGTCTATTAGCTTAACAGTCACCTGGTATAAATTTGGCATTTCGGCCGACCATAGTGCAGGACGCTCTATGGTCTGTGCAATATCCATCTTTTGTCCCGAGACTTTAACAGTTTTAATTGACACGAGCCGACCATTTCTATGTAATGAAACCTCTGCTCTTAACTCATCTTGACTGCTCTGGTTAAAAATCAGCTTAGTATTTAGCTGTCCTTCATCAAAAGAATCGTTGAGGGTCGGTGCCAACTGAATATCACGTAGATATATCGGTTGCCGTGCCAGCAGATAACAGTCTCGTGTGATTCCACTGAGGCGCCACATGTCCTGATCCTCCAAATAATTTGCAACTCCCCAACGCATGACGCGCATTGTGATTAGATTTTTTCCTTTTCTCAAATATCTTGTTACATCAAACTCGGAAGGTAATTTGCTATCCTCCCCATACCCCACATATTGACCATTTACCCAAACAGATAGATTTGATTTGGCAGCCCCAATATGGAGGATAATAGGTTTGCCCTGCCAATCCTCAGGAATGACTACCTCTCGGCGGTACACCGCCGTGGGGTTGAAATCCATCGGCACAATTGGTGGATTTGGTTTTCCGATCAAATAAGTGAATTCAAAACCGGAGGTCGTATACATCGGGAAACCGTATCCATTGAGTTCCCAGTTTGCAGGCACCTGAAAATTAGCCCAAAGATGATCATCATAAGTCAACGATTCAAAATTGGCCGGTAATTTTGACGGACTATCTGCCCATTTAAATTTCCAGGGACCATTCAAACTTAAATAAGCGGAAGATTCACGCCAATCGCTATTGACGATCTGAGACGTATTCGGAAAGGTCACAAAATCGGTATGCATGGGCAGCCGGTTTTCTTCGGTTATCGTTTCATCCAACCAAGGGATTCCTTTTCGGACAAGAGTATCTAGCTGTTGCATTTTACGCGGTCCATGTGTCAAGGTAACACTGGACTGCGCATGTCCAAAATTGAATATCAAACTATAGAGTAGAATAAGCACCAATTTATTCACAAACTGCATGTTTTATTATTTAGCGATTAAGAAATCAATTCAAAAAAGAGTGGTTTGTTTCACAGAATGTAGGTTAAATACGGCCATACGGCAGGCCTAGTGAAATACACTTAAATCCCATTGATCCTTCCAATTTATCTGTACTTTTTCATTCTGGAGACCTACCGGTAGCCAGATATATCTGCTATCCATAAGATCTTTGGGGTTCCAGCGGTCGGCCATAAAGATAAAGGCATCTGTTTTTCCTGCGACAGGAAGAATAAATGTGGATTGACCGCCATAAGTCAAAGCCGAATTTGGCCCTTGCATTGGATCCCCTAGGGATTTCCAGGGGCCAAAAAGACTCTTAGCGACATGGAGCTCTGCACGATTTGGAGCCCAGCCGGTGCATCCGCTGGTGATCAGATAATACTGATCTTTATGCTTGAATAAAGCTGGGGCTTCCCGATGATTCCGGAAGAGTAAGGAATCTTTTGCTGTCACATGCAGGTAATCATCGGTTAATTGAACCAGGCGTAAGGCATAGTTTTCGTCCGATGAATAGATTTGGTAAGCCCTGCCATCGATGTCTACAAATAAACCCATATCACGTGACATATTGTTATTTGGCCGGAAGCTGTGGACAAACTGAAACGGCCCAAGCGGAGAGTCACTGGTAGCAACGGCGGCCCTGGCTGCTGCATAGCCTTGCCCTTTCAACTCAAGATGGAACCACATCACATATTTCTTCAGCTGCTCATGATAGATAACCTTTGGCCGTTCCATAATACAGCCCCAGGCAATATCGCTTGTAGAATCTGCGCTAGGTGTGAGAGCCAATCCTTCAAACTTCCAGTTATACAAATCATTGGATGAGTACACATTGACGCCCTGGGATGTCGTTCCGCCACGTTTCTCACCATACCAATAATATTTTCCATTTTGATGAAGTACGCCGCCGCCATGGGCATTGATCACATCACCGGATTGGTCTTTCCATATTTCCCCTGGCGTAAAGCTATTCATTTCAGCACGTTTTACTTTTTGATAGACCCGGATATAATCAATTTCATATTTAGCGGGAAGTAATTTATCAGCTATCGTGCCACCGTTTATTCCACCAAGGGCCAAATTTAACAGGAGATAATGTGGTTGGGTAAATGGAATGAATCCTGTACCGTCCCGATTGACCAGTTGATCCATTGGAACGTGAAGCATTTCCATATCGTCCACATAAAGCGTAATAGCGTCTTCATCCCAAATCATTCGCCAGGTATGGAACTGATCTGCCCAAGCCTTTCCGCCAAGATCTTTGACTGCTTTCGTCTTACCAAACCAATGTGCTTTCCAGCGTTGGTCAGTACCGGTTGCGATATTGGCCAATATATTGCCGCGGTAATATTCCATAATATCTATTTCACCATTGGATGGCCATTCTTTAGTGGTGCCTAACGTCCAGAATGCAGGCCAAAGGCCCTCGCCAACTGGGATACGTGCCCGGATTTCAAAAATCCCGTATTTCCAACTCTGCTTTCCCAAAGTATTTATCGAAGCCGAAGTATAGGTTATCTTTTTACGGCCGGCAATCCAATCAGGACTGCCCTGAATAAAACCCGGATGATTACGTTGTTCTTTTTTTGCTTCAATAACCAACAGGCCATTACGACAGGAAACGTTTTCCTTTTGATACCACTGCTCTTCCCGGTTACGTTTGAAACCTTCTTCATAACTCCATTTAGTCGTGTCGGGTGCACCATTATAATCAAACTCATCCGACCATACCAATGTATACTGTGGTGGGACGGGCTGTTGACTATATGCAGTAAAACAACTTGACAGCAAACTAAGACAGACAGATAAAAGTTTTTTCATGATTTAGTTTAAGTTTCTTTGAGCTAACAGCTCTTGATGATCAATAAACAAAAATATCCCCCTTTTTCTGCGTGATCAAGGGGGATATTGAGTCAAAAAGAGGGATATATTCGTATTTGTGTAATAATGAGATGACACATATCCATTTTCATATTTTCTACAGTCCGGTTGGGGCAGTTCCACTGATAAGTGACCATCCTGGATTTTGATAAATAACAGAATTTTCTGCTGTTCCATCATCCGAAGCCAACTGGAAATGTTCTATGGCAATGGGTGCGAGGTAATGTGCCATGGCAAATTTTACACCGGTATAAGACAGGGCATTGCTTCTGATCTCCAATGGTCTGAGGTATTCACTCCGTGCGGGATCCGAAACGACAGATTTATCATTGGTAGCACCATAAATCAGCTGTTCGGGTTTATACCAATCTTTCATCGGTCCCCAAAGTTTAAAACCTTCAAAATGGTCTGCTGTTGTAATCAGCTGATCCATTGCCCGCCAACGCTTGAGATCCATCCAACGCAGACCTTCCGCCATAAGTTCGCTTCTACGTTCGCGACGTATATTGTACAAGGTTGGTGATATAAACTGTCCTGCTGAATACGCGCCCCAGTCTTTCTTTTCTTTATCCATTTGCGTTGCCGCAATGGTCGCATTGAAATCAGGATCGACCTTAGCCCGCGTACGCAGTGCACGCCAGTAGGCCTGTGCCTTCGTATCTAAATTTTGATTCTTTTCATAACAGGCCTCCATGTAATTGAGGTAAGCCTCCGTGGCTCGGAAGGTAATGCTACCGGTAAATCCCTGACCGTTGAGCGTTTGTAAACCGTCGTATGAAATGCCTTTACGTATGGTATACCCCGTTGTATAACGTCTTTCCCAATCGGTATCGTAAACAGTCGGTGTGGGCTCAATAAGGGTATAGTGCGTACCTTGTCCAATATTGACCAATACATTCTTTTGGCCGGGCTCTTTTAAAAACAATTGTAAACGACCATCGCGATTCTTCCGAACATCTGCAATGTAATCATCGCCCGCATAACCGCTGCCGGAAGCGTAAATAGGCAGTCCATTGGACATCAGGAAGCTTTCAACAAGGCCGCGTGTCAAACCAACCGCATAATTGCCGCGCTGTGCATATACCGGTACATTGTGTGTCACCAGGCTTTGATTATATTGTCGCCACAAAAGTACTTCGCCATAGCTGGACATATCCACGGCACCAAACATACTGAAGTAAGGATTCTCATTGTTGGCAGATTCTATTATCCCGGTATTGCTCACCAGCGGCACATTATCAGCAACCGCTGCTGCAGATTCCATGGCCTGCGTTAAAAAGTAGTCGATCTCTCCAGCAATACTTCCCGTCGGAAATGCATAATTGCTATTGTATGATTTTGCTGCACCAGGCCACCCTGGTCCTTTAGGGACGAATGCGGTTCCGCTGAAGTATTTGAGCCAGGTACCTTCGTACAAAGCTACTCGGGACTTGAAAAGCTGGGCTACATTTTTTGAGATCCGCTGTTTTTTACCATCAGGAGAACTTTGGTTCAGCAAGGTAATAGCCGAATCCAAGTCAGAAAGAATAAAACGAGCGACTTCATTTCTTGGCGACCGCTTACTTGCTTCTACCAAAATATTCTTGTCCTTATCCGACATCACATTGCGAATAATAGGAAAATCACCCAAGGCCTGCAATTTCCCAAAGTAAACGTAGGCCCGTAAAAAATAGGCTTCACCGATATAATGTGAAATATTATTGGAATTTCCGAGAATACGATTTTCTTTCCATTTGGGAACCACCGTATTTATAAAATAATTCATCTGATAAATACTTGAAAAATCCCAGTCGCCGCCACTCGATCCTACGCGCCATTGGCCCGGAATAAACTTGTTATCGAGTGTAGGAATAGCCATATTATCTGTGTTTCCGTCTATGCCGAAAGTGCCAAATGACCAGTTGCCATGCGAAGGAAATAGTCCAGCATATTGATTTACGGTATAGGCAGCAAGTTGTGACTCCTCATCCAGATACGCTTCAGGTATAATGGACGAAGGGGGTGCAATATCCAAATATTTATTGCAGGAAGCTAGACCTACCAAAGCGACAAGGCCCAATTGCATCAATCTAAAAATAGTACTATTGAATTTCATAATGAATCGACTTAAAATGTAACACTTAAACCTGCAGACCAGACTTTAGTCAATGGGTAAACGGTTCCGTTGCTTCCGCCATCAATAGTTTCGGGATCAAACATTCCCGCTACACTTGAGCCGGTCCAGATATTTTCTCCGGAAACGTATACACGCAAACGCTCTACACCGAAACGTTTTGTTGTTTCTTTCGGCAAGGTATAGCCCAGCTGAATATTTTTTATGCGGATGTAGGCTGCGTTCTGCAAAAAGCGCGTCTGCGTCTGCTGGTTTTTAGCAGTACCAAAAACAGGACGTGCGTAATATGCTTCAAGATTTTCACCCAGGGGATTATCTGCAGTACGGAAATAATCAAGATGATCGACCAAGCCCGTTGACCACCATTTTGAAGTTGCTCCCCAAAAATAGTAGCCCCCTTGCCAATAATCGCGTTTCATGACACCTTGCATGAAAATACTAAAATCAAAATTTCTGTAGTCCGCATTCAGATTCAATCCAAAGGAGTAACGCGGTGTGCTGTTTCCAATCACACGACGATCACCCGGATCGGCCTCTGTATTGCTTCCACCATCTATTTTTCCGTCTCCATTAAGATCAGCATACATGATATCTCCTGCCCCCCATTGTGTTCCTAATGCATTTTGTCCACCATTGGGCAAGCTCGCCAGATGGCGTGATGAACCGTCATAACGCAAATTAGCTTCCAATAGGTATTTTTCTGCATAATTGTAATTCAATCGGCCGAAGAAACCCGCTGTTGCCCATTTTTGATATTCGCCAGATACAGAAGGCACTACTGCTTTTCCATTGATGTCTGTGCCGGAGGTCAGATTCAATACCGGTTGATCCGGGATAATGATTCCGTCGCGTTGCACACCGAGATTGCGATAGGCCGTGTGTTCAATCTGACCACCGACCATAACTTTAACATGATGGTCGCCCCAGCTCTTATCGTAATCAGAAAAGATATTAATGTTATAGTAGTTTTCCTTTAAACCAAATTCGTACACATTGGATGAGTTTTTATACAGATACGGATCACCATTCACGTCATGGTTGTAAAGACGCTGCGAGTCCCAATGACGAAATTGAGTTGTGGTTCTATAGTTAAAATTACCAGTTGTACGCCATCCTTTAATAGGTTCGAGGATGAGTTGTAACTGTTGGTAAATGTAATCCTTACTTGATTTATCCTGTCCGCCTTCTTTCATGGCAAGTGCAGGTGAGGGAGAACTGAACAAGTATCCATTTGGATCATACAGAGGCAGCGTTGGCCAGCCCTGTCTGCCTAAATCATCATAAAAACTATTGGTCAATGCAGCCGGACGGTCGTAGTCTTCACGCACCAATCGCGCGTTGTAATTTACCTGAAAGATGTCAGATACTTTAGAATTGATTTTAGCAGCAACAGCGTAACGGTCGTAATGATCCGTATTGAAGGCCATCAACCCTTGTTGTTTCATAATATTACCTGAAAGGTAATAAGTTGTTTTTTCGGTTCCACCATTGAGGCTTAGGTTGTGCTCCTGAGCAAAAGCCTGATCCCGATACATGACATCGAACCAATCGTTGTTGTCGTTACCATAGGCATATCCTTCAGCCCAGTACAATTTATTGTTTGGATCGACTATCGTCGAATTTTTCAGGCTTCCGTTTTGATAATCCAGGATGCGCTGCAAATGCTCCGCGGAGAAATGTGGTGAACCACCTGCGTTGACTTCGGCCTGATTAAAGTATTGCGCAAATGTATAAGAATCCATCATCTTCGGCATTAATGTTGGGGCATTCATACGAAAGCTATTATTATAATTTACCGATGTACGTCCAGCCTTTCCAGATTTTGTAGTAACTAAAATAACCCCAAAGGCAGCTCTAGAGCCGTAAATTGAAGCCGCTCCAGCATCTTTTAATACAGATACGCTTTCAATATCCTGTGGATTTAGTGCCGCCAAAGACCCTTCAGAACCATCGATTAAAATCAGTGGTGCCGAAGAAGAGGTTCCGATGGTGCCCGTCCCTCGGATATTAATGGATGGATTGGTTTCCATCGTTCCCGAGTTTTGGGAAATATTTAGTCCTGGTGCCAGTCCTTGCAGTGCCTGGATCGCATTTCTTACCGGCCTATTTTCTAGTTGCTTGGCATCCACCACCGCAACCGAACCGGTCAGGTTTGTTTTTTTCTGCGAACCGAAACCGACCACCACCACTTCATCCAAAACATCTCCTTCGGAAGCATCAAGTTGCACGTTAAGCTCGTAGTTCCCTTGGCTGATCTGTTTGAGCTGACTGAATTCAAAGCGCTGTTTCGCATAACCTAGAAAGGTAAATTCTAATGCCGTGACTGTGGCAGCACTGATCGTATATTTTCCCTGTGTATCTGTTTGTGCTTGCACTGTGGAACCGATATTTTTGACGGTCACTCCGGCCAGTGGCCTATTATTTTCGGTAACCTGGCCCCGTACAGTTATTGACTGCGCATAAGTCTGCTGTAAGCTTAAAAGTAAAAAGCAGATACAACAAAGCCAGCACGGTGTGAATACTATTTTTCTTTTCATAAGTAAAACTGTTTAGTAATTAAAATATTTTGATGAAGCGTAGTACGGCAATATGAGGTAGCATTATTGCGTTTCATTGGGAATTCAAGGATCAAACAATCCACTTTTGATTGGTAAATTCATCATAATTAAACTTGGTTATTTAGCTGTTTTTGAGTTTTAGCCAGCTTACTTTTCCTACACCTATTTTTTATATGATTTGGAGCGGGTATTCAGCTAATCAGGCAAACACTCTTGGTTATTTAATATTGCCAACACCATAAAATGTCGCATTGACACTTGCAATATTATCAAAAACGTTACAACGGAAGGGGGGTAAAATCTTCTTATTTTAAGGGGCAAATTCGTCAAATCAGGCTTTTTGCCCTCAAAAAAAAGCCGCATCTCCCGACGCGGCTAAACAACCTATATATTTATTTATAGTGAATGACTAAAATGAAAATTGAACTTCAAAATGCATAAAGAACATAAGATCAATTTTGTTAGCTCCGTGCCAAATACCATACCATAGGGTCCTCTAGTTCATTTATACCTTCTGAAGCGCATTATAGCCTAATTAGGATCTGCTTCAAAAAATGAAATGTAGGTATGCGAACAGTTATTATTCGAATTGTTCACATACGAACAGCACATTAGAAATGAAATAGAAGATTAGTACGCCCAGAGGCGCTCCCTGATGCGAAGCTGTACCGAACATGCCCCAAACGAAAGCCGAGCGATTCCGCATTACAAACTCATTCCCAAGGTAAACGCAACGCCTTTAGATTCCAGATCTACATTTCCGTAACCTATCCCTGTCAAAGGCATTTTAACAAAAGGTTTTACGCCAATATTAATTTTATCGTTAATTTTCTTCTCAATGGAGATCGAGAAATCGGCAACACCAAAGATATGCTGGTTCTCTCCATTCACTTCATAGACGGCACTTTTCTGAGATCCGCCATAGCTACCTCCACCTTCGTAGTCGAAGGTATATTTTTCCTTTAGCATAAAATAGCTCGAAAGTCCTGCACTGACATTGAACTTCACTTTTTTACCTTTCAAAACCGTATAACTCGCTGTGAGTGGTACATCAAGAACATCACATACAGCGCTCACATTGCTCGGCAATTGCGCCATTTCCGGTGGATTTGATGGCGCATAAAATTTATACGCTGACGTATAATTCTTTTTAGCGTAGGTAGCACCCACAGACACACGCAGTGCTTTTGTGAGAGGATAGGAATAGGCCAAACCGATATTTTCACTAAGGGAGGATTTACCTGCCCCCCGCACGCTTGTCAGATCTGGCCCAGCCAAGAAACTAACAACCGACCGTTCTCTTTCCTGCGCATTGGATCCCATACTTTCTTTAGGCTGATAAATGGCTGCCAGACGCTCCCCTGTCCCTTCAACCGGTTCTTCTCTTAAGTTGAAATGAGGCAATCTTTGATTGTTATATTCCATGCTTGGAATTGTGAATACAGTATTTAGTTTTCTTTCTTGCCCGATTATCGGATTTGAATCGGCTATCTTCCCCAAGCGGATATCTTGCAGTACGATGGTTTCATTTGAAATCTGGAACACATTATTCGCACGTTTGTTCGGCTGAAATGCAATCCAATCTTGATCCCGTTCGGTTTCGTCTGGCGAATACTCCTTAGGTTGAACAGTTTTGTTCTCCGGAACCTCCTTTTCAGGCGAAATACCGGCTGTATTTATTTCACCTGGTAAATTATTGGTTTTAAATAACGCGCTATTCCAAACAAAAAAGATCGTTAAAACTGCTGCAAGTGTAGCTGCCAAGCTCGTTAAGACGACGATCTTTCGTCTCTTTACACGCCTTTCATTGTCCAATCGCGATTCTATATCTTGCCAATGTGATTCATCAAAGTCAAAGTTAGCATCACTTAAGCCCGACTTAAATAGCTCATCAATCTTATTCTTATCCTTTTCCATCATCTTTTCTCCTCCGTTTTACCAAATTTTACCCCTTGAACTTCCACCATTTCCGCCAGTCTACCACGTGCTTTATGCAGATTAGATTTTGATGTTCCAATGGCAATTCCCAGCATGCCACTAATTTCTTCGTGTCCATAACCATCGATCGCATAGAGATTGAACACTGTCCTGTAGCCAGGTGGAAGCTGCTGTACCATCGCCAATAAATCTTCATAGTTTAACTTTTGACTGATGCTATCATCCTCAATAATGGTATGCGCTCATACATGGATACATCTACCAAGATGCCCTGTTTAATCTTTGCCCGATAAAAATCAATTGCAGTATTTGTCATGATTTTTTTGATCCATATGGAAAAAGGCTTCTGAAAATCATATTTGTTGATGTTTTTAAAAACCTTGAAAAAGCCTTCATTTAAAATACTGATAGCATCTTCCCTGTTATTAGCGTAGCGCAGACATATCCCTAAAGACATAGCGTAGTAGATGGTGTAAAGATCTTTCTGGGCCCTGCGGTCCTCATCAATACATCCTTTAATAATATGGATAGATTTTTCGTCAACTTCTGTTATCGCCACTCGATATTGCTTCTTTCTTTTGATAAATATAGTATTAAGTCTTATACGAGAGGATAATCGAAAAGGTTGCCTCCAAAAAATATTTTTTTTCGACTCAATTTCCAAGCAACCTTTTCGCTGACCTGATCGTAATATCAAGACATTATTTTAAAACATACCATTATGAAATCAAACCAAAAACAAGTCAAATTAACTTTTATAGGTGGTCTATTGACCTTAACATTGTTTTCTGCATGTTCAAAAAGCGATGGTGAACCTGGCAATGTCGAAAATAAAAACAAGGGCGTGCAAATGTCTGCCAATACCCAATTTGGTAATATTCTGACCGATGCCGACGGTAAAACACTCTATTTCTTTTCGAATGATACAAAAGGAGCTTCGACCTGCAGCGGTAATTGTTTGGCCACTTGGCCGGTTTATTACAGCAGTGAAACAAGCACAGACCTAAAAATTGACAAAAGCCTGATCGGTGAAATAACACGTGAAGATGGCTCGAAACAAAACACATTTAAGGGCTGGCCGCTTTACTATTATGCAGGCGATAGTCAATCCGGTCAGGTGAAAGGAGATGCTGTCAATAAAATATGGTACGTGGCCAAACCTGATTATTTACTCATGGTTGCGAATGCGCAACTTATCGGACACGATACTAAAAACTATTTAGGCGACTATACCGAAGGAACCGGAAAAACAATTTACCTGACCGATGATAAGGGCAGAACGTTGTATGCCTTTAAACCCGACAAATTCAACAAAAACAATTATACTGCTGCAGATTTCAGTAATGATGCGATCTGGCCTATCTTTCAAAAAGAGACTGGAGCTCTGCCTTCGCTTGTTCGTACGGCTGACATCGCTGTCATTACCGTCTATGGAAAGAAACAATTAACGTTCAAAGGATGGCCCTTATATTACTTCGGCCAGGATACACAGCGTGGAGATAATAAAGGGATAAGTTTCCCACGCGTTGGCGTTTGGCCAATCGTAAACGACAACTCTGCCGTTGCCCCTGCTAACTAAGCCAAAACTAACTATTCAAACTTATGGCACAAAATCTAAAAACCGTAAATCCTTGCCTCAGAGCACATCATTACCTAGTCATTTTTTTCTTTACCTTAACAGTTCTCTCCTTCTCCGCCTGTACCAAAAAGCAGGCGCAAGAACTTACGAACAATCCGGATAACGGCAATGAAACTGTGACGGTACTAAATGTGTCTTACACGAATTTTTCTAAAGCACTCTTTGAAACGAAATGTAGTTCGTGCCACGCGACAGGACGTTCGGCCAGTGGACGATGGACGTTCAGTGGTTATATCTCCGTCAAAGACAATATTGCAAAGATTAATAATGCGGTACTGGTGACCAAATCCATGCCACTAGGCAGCTCACTCTCCGCAAAAGAAATAGAACTGCTGGATGCATGGATCAAAAGGAATTCACCTGAAAACTAATGTTAGGCATATGAAAAAAATCAACATGTACATAGCGCTCTTCATGATGCTCATCGCTATGACGACCATTGCGCAGCAAAAGGCTTCTTTTGTTTCAAAAGAGACCAGCATCACCTTTTTTAGTAATGCGCCATTGGAAGACATCGAAGCCAAAAGTACCTTAGGCGCTTCGGCGATGAACCTTCAAACGGGAGATATCATCTTTCGGGTAAAAAATACATCTTTTCAATTTGACAAAAAGCTCATGCAGGAGCATTTCAATGAAAATTACATGGAAAGTGATCAATACCCCCTATCAGAATTTAAAGGCAAAGTCGACAACGCGGACAAATTAACAAAGGATGGCAGCTATACGCTGAATGTAAGAGGCACACTTCTAATCCATGGGGTTACTAAACCTTACAGTACAAAGGCAACATTTACTGTTACAGATGGCACGATAAAGGCGGTAGCAAATTTTCAGGTCAAACTTGCAGATCATAAAATTTCTATTCCTTCCATCGTTGGAAAAAAAATTGCTGAAGTAGTCAAAATCACCGTTGATGCGACCTACAAACCATAATACGAATTCATTACAAATGAGAAAAATACTACTTATACTCCTTTGCTTTCCTTTCGCAAAGTCATTTGCGCAGGAAGATCTCGATAAATTAATCCATATCGATGCACCCAAAAATGAAAAAGTCACGGCGACCTTTAAATCCGGCAATTTGATCAATCTCAAGACCACAGAAACAATTCATCGTAATGAAATGGACTTTAGAGTAGATCACCGCTTTGGCGATATCGCGGGCAGCGCGGGTGGAGGTAAAAATTTCTTTGGCCTCGATAATTCGACCGACATCCGAATCGGTTTTGATTACGGTCTATTAGATAATCTAAACATTGGAATCGCTCGCGCGAAGGGTGCAACAGAGGTTAGACAACTCTTTGAGGGGAATGTGAAATACCGATTTATCGAACAAACGGTCGACAATAATGTACCTGTTTCCGTTGCTTTTTTTGGAAGTACAATCCTATCTGCCATGGAAGCCAGCCCGGATAAATCTTCGGCAGCAAGCTTTGAAGACTTCAATGACCGATTGAGTTATGTGACGCAGCTCATCATTGCCCGTAAATTTAGCTCAAATCTATCGCTTGTTGTAGTCCCAACCTATCTTCACCGAAACTATACAGCTTATAACGATCAGAATGATGTATTCGCTATCGGTATCGGTGGGCGGGCTAAGGTTAGTAATCGAATTGCGCTAGTCGCAGACTATACATTGCCTTTCCGAAAAGCATCGAACAAGAAGTACCGTGAAGAAGTGGGTGGTCAACGTTACTATAATGCTTTGGGTGTCGGTCTAGAAATGGATACCGGAGGCCATATCTTCCACCTCAATTTTACCAATGCGACCGCAATACAAGAATCTCAGTTTATCAGCGAAACAAATAGCTCATGGGGCAAAGGGCAATTTCGCTGGGGATTTAGCATTGCGCGACGATTCAATTTTAACAAAAAATAAAAGGTATTGCGCTGTTGGGGATTTGTAACGAAAACAATCCGTACAAGGCAATAGGAATTCAACAAGCATAAAAGTTCATTGAGGATATTGCTATCAAATTAAAAAAGCGGATAACAATGCTGTTATCCGCTTTTTATCACACAATACTAAACCTACAAATCGTTCAACCACTTATTTACCTCATCTTGTGTTTTACCGGTCTTCTTTTGAAGCTTACCTACCAATTCGTCTTCTTTGCCCTCAGCATACAATAGATCATCGTCAGTAAGGTCTGCATATTGTTGTTTTACCTTGCCTTTGATTTCGTTCCAACGGCCTTTCCATGTTAATTCGCTCATAATTACTTTGTTTTATTGTTTGTTAATAGAACAGTATCGCTCCGTAAATCGTTTAGAAAATAATGTTATAAAATGTTAAACTCACAACGTTCACCTGGCAAACAGGCGCTTTCTATTTTTCGCAAGACTATTTCCGATTACAATTGGCCGTCCATGCCTTGCCGTCTTTTGTATAACCAATTGTCAATTTACCGGCATCAATACGGATAAATCCCGTACCTGCTGAGCCGATATTAACTAAGACGTTATCCTTTTTTTCAAAATCTACTCCATTGAGATTAGGAATGCCATTTCCAAAAGCAAAATTATAGGTATCGCCAACTTTTGTTACAGTAACCGTTCCTTCTCCCGAGGCAACATCGTTATCATTGTTGTTCATGTCATCAAAGCCAATAGTGCCTTCATATTTTCCAACAAAAAGATCGTTATCAGCCGGATCATCATCTTTGCTACATGATGTAAAGCCTACTAATACTGTTAAAATAAGCATACCTAGTCCCAGTGTTTGAATTAATTTTTTCATACGTCGATGTGTTAATGTGAATAATTTATGTATTACAGCAGGGTAAAATTCAAACTTTGTGCCAGTCCAAATACAAGATTCGAAACATACGTATCAAAACGCCCAAGAAGAGGTATAAATACCGAACTAGCGAATAAATACACAACGATCGTATACAGATATCCGAAATACTCCATTTCTATTAATAAGTCATTATGATTTTTTTGTGTTTTTAAGACCATAACTGGTTTTTCCCACCACATTGGAGTAATCTAACTCCAATGTAGTAGGAAAAAACTCCGGTATGATGCATGATTAAATCCCATATAAAAAAAACAGCCTTATTTATGAAATTATTTTCCGTCTTTCTATTTTTTATTGCCCTCCAGTCTTGCACCTTTCAGCGGATAGAAAAAAAAGAAAAAGGCTCTTTGTATATCAATACATCAATCCCCGCACATAGTTCCTTAGCCATCTCAGCCGAAGATGCCAGTCCATTTTCCATTGCGGCTAAAAAAATGTCGATTGGTCGGATAAAAATTTTGAATGAATCAGGGGAGATTGAGATGGAGAAGAACAAAACATACACACTGAATGTCAACCAGAAAGGGAACATCGTATTCCTAAATCAATCCAATCAAGGAACTAATATCCAATTGAGAGTCTATAACCATACATCGAAGATCATTCAGAAAACAAATCTCATCCACTAAGAAAAGAGGCAAAATATTTTTTAAAAAACTTGGAGCGAAAGCGCATTATCGCTAAATTCATTTATTCCAAGCCTACACTATGGAAATCAATTATGCGTCTATTGTCCGAAGATTTGAGGAATACTTTGACCTATGGAGTTCCAAAGTATACCAATATGCGCTCAACAAAACCAAATCTTCTTATCTAGCCGAAGAAACTGTGCAGCGTGTATTTATCAAACTCTGGAAAAATATGCGTGACAAAAATATTGATTCCAGCATAGAATCCCAGATATTCTGTATCACCCGAACAGTAGTGATTGATTTGGTCAAAGCAGAGTATAATCGAAAGAAACTTTTGGATCACGATCAGACAGTTGTCTTGCGGCATAGTCCTCATGATGATTTTTATGCCAAACAACTTTCATCCACACTCCATGAAATTGTCGATAAATTACCAAAGAAACGCAGGGAGATCTTTATGCTAAGCCGGTTTTCCAATCTTTCGCATCAAGAAATTGCTAAAAAGCTAGCCATATCGACGAAAACCGTAGAAAACCAACTAACGCTAGCACTAAAAACCATTCGCAAGGCTTTATTGTTCAGTATACTGGTGCAAATTATTTTTTAATTTCATTGGGGGCTACCTCATTTTCGATCGTAATCTTATTAGATGAAGATTACAAAAGAATTGATCGACAATTACCTAAGCGGTAAAGCCAATGCGGAAGAAATTGCGGCCATAGAAAACGCGCTAGCTAATAACGAGTTTTATTGGGAGGATCTTATGCCAGGTGCGGAATGGCAAGAATATGAGGTGGATTCGGATTTTAAAAACCAAAAAGAAATAAAAGCGCATATTTTCAAACAAATAGGGCAAAAAAACAAGGATCGATTTAACTGGTTAAAATATGCTGCCATTATTATCTTCATTGGAATCGGAGCTTGGCTGGGGTTAACCCAAATCGATTCTCCTAAACATACCACCGCATACCGTAGCGCGAAGAAAGTCCAGCCCACATCGCAGGAGCAACCAAGTAATTTATATTATATCAATTCAGGTAATACCATTCAACAAATTGCAGTTCCAGACGGATCTACGATCGAACTATACCCCAATTCTGAAGTAAAATTCTGTTCAGATTTCACACGGATTAGCTCGCGAGAAATTCTATTAAAAGGCAAAGCCAAATTTACTGTGGCAAAGGATAAGACCAAGCCCTTCCGAGTTCATTCGGCAGGTTTGACAACAACGGCACTTGGCACCGTTTTCAGCGTCGACGAAGAGGGTACCGCGATTACGAAGATAAAACTATATGAAGGTCGTATTGAAGTCAAAAGCGATACAGGTTACCGAAATGAACAATCCTTAAATCTGCAGTTTCTACCCAATGAGGAAATCAGCATTGACCGGAAACAGCAACAGATTATTGCTGAGACCCGAATCAATGCTTCTCAATCCAGTAAACGGGGATCTTATCTAAAAACATCGGAACAATTGATCTTTAAAAACCTCCCCTTACAAGATGTGCTTCATATCATCAGCCATAATTATGCAGTGCGGCTGAGTTTTGATCCCAAAGATATTCAAGATAAATATTATAGTGGAACGTATAAAAATACAGCGTCAGCCTACATCAGTATGTTGACTGATATTCAAGCACTTCATAGCATAACCATCCATGTACAAACCGAATAAAATTCACTTAATTAACCCACAAATTATGCACATTTATTTACCTTCCAAGCATAGTATCCTGACTATGCTATTGTTGAGATCCAACATTCGAGCCGACGTAAGCTGGGCACTGCGTCTTGGCCTCATGGGGCTTTTGTCAACAAGCTATCTTCTTGCTAATGCCCAACAAAATGCTTCTATTAATGGAGTAATCAAAGATGAAACTGGGAAGCCCATTCCTTCGGCGACGGTTACCATACGTAATGCGACGAGCGGAATGAAAAAAACAACAACCAGCAGGCCTGACGGAACTTTTTCACTCGACCAGATTCCCGCTGGACAGGGCTACCAGATCAGCGTATCGTCTATCGGTTTTAAAAGCAGAGAACTTTTGGATTACACCATTACAGAAAGAGACAAGCTAGCGATCAATATCAGTTTGGAATCGAGTGCGCAAAACCTACAGGAGGTTGTCGTTACAGCGCTTGGTATCAAACGCGAAAAAAAAGCGCTCGGTTATACGGTCGCTGAACTCAAAGGCGACGAGCTGACGCAGGGCAAGGAAACCAATGTGGCGAATGCTCTATCGGGTAAAGTTGCCGGCGTGCAGGTGAGCCGCGCGGCATCCGGTGCCGGAGGTTCATCCAAGGTCGTGATACGTGGTAACAACTCACTTATCGGTAATAGCCAGCCGCTCTATGTTGTTGATGGAGTACCGATTGATAATCAAAACATTTCATCTCCAAACCAATCTGGGGGAACCGATTATGGTGACGGAATCGGAAACATCAATCCCGAAGACATCGAAACCATGTCGGTATTGAAAGGCCCAAACGCTGCAGCCCTCTATGGTCAGCGAGGAAGTAACGGCGTTATCTTGATCACAACTAAATCTGGGAAAGCTGGTAAAACCCGCTTTAGTTATGGTACAGATTTTTCATTGGGCAATGGCTTGGTATTACCTGATTTTCAGAATGTCTATGGCCAAGGCTTGAATGGTACATTTACACACTTCAGAAAAGATGACGGTACAATTGTCTCCATGAGTGAGGCCCTGAAAAATGGCTACAGTGGTATGCCTAAAATGAGTGCTGGACGTGACCGTACAACACGGGCTAGCTGGGGTGCAAAAATGGAAGGTCAGACTTATGAAGACGCTTATGGCAACATCTTACAGTTAACACCAAAGCCAGATACCTACTCGTCATTTTTTCAAACAGAGAAACAGTTTGTCAACAACCTTAGTATCGATGGCGGAACCGACAAAGTAAACTACCGTTTTTCATTTGCCAATACAGATGTAAAGGGGTATATCCCCACCAATACGTTAAAGAGAAACAATTTCGGTTTACGTACCCAAGCCAAAATAACCGATAAATTTCATATCGACATCAAGGCCAACTATATCGCCCAAAAGGGACAGAACCGGCCTACATTGGCCGATGCTGCAGACAACCCGGCTTACCTATTCATCAGCCAGCCGCGAAGCTTGGGCAACGACATCATGGCCCAGTATAAATGGACCGCACAGGAGATTAGTAGACAGCTCGGATTTTCTGGATTGACGGAAGGATTGGAGAAAACATATGCCACCAATAGTTCTACTGCCAACCCCTTTTGGACCATTCATGAAAACCACAACGAAGACCGGCGGGACCGTATTATAGGCTTGCTCCGTCTAAGTTACGACTTCGCTCCTTGGCTTAAGGTTACAGCGACTGGAGGGACCGACTTCTATACCGATCAACGGTTCCGCTACCGCCCCATTAATACCTACCAGAGTCTAAACCGAAAAGGCGACATCCGAGAAGAGGTCATCAGAGCCCGCGAAGACAATTTTGATGTTTTGGCCAGTTCTAACTTTAAATTGACCGACGATATTAAACTCAGTGCCAACTTAGGGGCCAGCCATCAAAGTAGGTATTTGCGTATGACCGGCAACTCGGGCAATCAATTTATTGTTCCCAATCTCTTTGTAATCAATAACACCACGACAAATAGTTACATATTTGACCTGATCGAGTCCAAGATTAATTCGGCTTATCTATCGGGTCAATTCAGTTACAAAGACTATTGGTTTGTTGATTTCTCCGCCCGTAACGACTGGTCTTCGACTCTTTCAAAGGAAAATAATTCGTTCTTTTATCCTTCGGTAAGCTCCAGTTTGGTCTTATCGGATGCTTTCAAATGGCAGTCTGAAGCCCTGTCTTTTGCTAAAATCAGGGCCTCTTGGGCACAAGCAGGGAGTTCAGGAAACCCTTATCAGCTGACAGGAGCCTATAGTCTCAACCAGTACACCCACGGTGGTGTACCGATGGCTTCGTATACAGAAATTATTCCTGATCCGAATTTGAAAAACGAATTGACCACGTCGATCGAAGCTGGGGCAGATCTGCGATTTCTGAAAAACAGACTTTCGTTCTCTTTTACCTACTATCAGGCCAAGACAAAGAATCAGATTCTGGACGTACCAATCGCCCCTTCCAGTCTCTATGTAAAAAACAGGATCAACGCTGGAGAAATTAGCAACAGAGGTATTGAATTTGTCTTGGGAGCAACACCAATCAAAAGCGAATCGGGTTTTGAATGGAATACCACCTTCAATTACAACCGCAACCGAAATAAAGTAGAATCACTCTATCCCGGTGTAGAAAGCTTTTTACTCGCTACAGACCGCGGGATAAATGTGGTTGCGGAGGTCGGAAAACCATTTGGCCAGCTCATTGGGACACAGTTTGCATGGATCAAAGATGAGCAGGGAAATAGATTGATCGATCCTACGACTGGGCTGCCTTTGCGCACAGCTGGGCGTGTAGAAACTGATCTTGGCAATGCGCAACCCGACTGGCTGGGAGGTTTTGCCAATACCTTTAAATATAAAGGTTTCAATCTATATGCGCTTGTCGACATCCGCCAGGGCGGTGTGATCTTCTCCCAGTCCAACCGTGAGCAGATTATTTATGGTACTTCTAAAAAGACCTTAGAAGGACGTGATGGCAGCTACATTGCCGAGGGGATCGTGGGACAAAAAGATGGATCAGGCAATTGGACAAGCACAGGAACAAAAAATAGTAAACAGGTCGCCGCACAAGATTATTGGAACATGGTTGCGAGTGACAAAGAGGTCATGGTATCCGAAGAAATGATCAATGATATGAGCTATATTGCCATGCGCGAAATCAGTCTTTCGTATTCTTTCCCGAAGAAACTGATGCCGCATAAACTCGTCAGCTCGCTAAAATTTGGCGTGTATGGACGTAACCTTTTTTACTTTCAACGGAAAACGGATGGATTTTCACCAGAAGCTTCTGCTTTCAACGTAAACAATAGCTCGATTGGTATTGAATCAACTTCACTTCCAATGATGCGCACATTCGGTATTAATCTCACTGTTGGTCTGTAACCCCTTTATCATGAAAAAGAAATTATTTAAAAATACATTCATCGTCGGACTTATTTCTGTGGCAGGACTAGGTTCATGTACCAAAGATTTCGAACGGATCAATACGCCGCCGACATCTGTCACCACTGTAGACCCTTCCTTACTCATAGCTCGCATTCTACGAGATGGTACTTTTCAGGAATCAGGGGAACTACCCAACAACAAGTTTGGCTCTTGGATCCAACATTGGGCTGGTGGACCGGTAGTGCCTGTTTCTCGATATTTTGAAGGACCCGAAAATCTTATTTGGTCGCAGCACTACACCCTGCTCCGCAATATTGTTCAGATCAAACAGGAATTGAGCGGCAAGGAAGACAATGCAGAAGGGAGAAGTAAACTGGCTATTGCCGAGCTTTATGAAGCATACCTCTATCAGCGCCTTACAGACTTGTTTGGTGATATCCCCTACTCCGAGATCACAAAATCCAATAAGGAAATTAATCGTACCCCCAAATTTGACAAACAAGAAGATATCTATCCGGCACTGGTTCAAAAAGTCGATGCAGCTATAGCAAGGCTTACGAGCGGCGACCTGTCTTACGGCTCTTCAGATTTCTTTTACAAAGGCAGCATTGACAAATGGAAAAAATTTGGCAATTCACTCAAACTAAAGCTAGGCATGCGCTTACGCTATGCCAACCCCGCTTTGGCGCAGAAAACGGTTACCGAAGCCATGACCTCCACAGTAGGTCTATTCAGTAGCAACAGTGACAACGCGGCTGTGCCGACTTACAACGATGCTCAAGCTGAAAACCAAAACCCTATCCTGCGTCAAATGACAACAGGAAGTGCCGATCTACGTTATCTTGCCAATACATTAGTCGATAAACTAAAAGAATACAACGACCCTAGGCTTCCACTACTTGCCGAACCAGTCAATGTCAATGGTACGGCAACCTATCAGGGCATTGGGGTCTCGCTGACCGATAATCAACTATCCCAATTGATTCGAGCCAATTATTCAACAGCGAATAAATCAACTTGGTTTAGTCTTAGCTTTGCTCCAATTCCGAGTTATGCTTTTACTTATTCGGATATCTGTTTCTACAAAGCCGAAGCGGCTCTATTAGGCTGGGGAGCTACAAGTGCCAATGCCCAAACATTCTTTACAGAAGGGGTGAAAGCTGCGTTGGCGCTTCCGCCCTACAATATGGCGGCAATTCCAACTTCCTACGAACCTATATTAAGTTTAAACAGTCTGACTGACGAACAGAAGATGGAGAAAATAGCGACACAAAAGTGGATTCACCTATTTGGCAGAGATATGGAAGCATTTGCTGAGTGGCGACGTACGGGATATCCTCGATTAACCCCCGGTCCTAACCCAGGTTCCACCAACGGACAAATACCACGTCGGGCAATTTATTCCAGTGAAGAGGCTGAGCTGAACGCGTCGAATCTCAAGGAAGCTGCGGCACGAATGACAAATGGCGACTCCTTCCTATCGAAAGTTTGGTGGGACAAGAAATAAACGTACACCTGTAATCGGAATTATAAACAAAAGGAGCTGTTTACGATTATTCCGAGAATTACGAATACATAGAGAGCTGATGTTACTATCGGCTCCCTATTTATTTCGTCTAATCTAAAATTCGTCAGGTTGTCAACGTTGACCGAATAACCTATAAATTAAAGGTGCTATCGGATCCTTTTAAATAATTTTCACAGCACAGAATAGGCGAATGGATGATAAAAACTAGGTCAATTGCAGATCGTCAAGGCTAATATTCTCCTTCTTTAATGCGGTGATTTCATCTTCCAATTTCTTTAAATTTTCATTGATCAGCGTTACACTACTTTTTGGAAGAACCGTCTCCCGATCATTGGATTTGATGGATTGTGTTGTCACAATCAATTCCAAATCGTAGTCTGCCAGGTTGATTCCTTTGACGGGATAGTTAGCGAAGTTCCAAAGTTTAGGATACTCTTTTTTTTGCTGATTAAAAACGATCGTGTTGACCCGGGATTCACCTGGCTGGAGTACACTGTCAGATTCGCCAAAAATAGATTGCTCGTCGCTGATAATAGCTTGTGAAGACCGTTTTTTCAGTACATACGAAAAACCCAGACTTCCTGTTAGCGGCTGTTTGCCTATATACTTCATACTTACAATGATTCTTGGGACAGACTCGCCAAAAAAATCTTCGAGATCCAATTCAATAGGTTCCAATTGAAAGACGGCCAGGTCTTTTTTTACCCGTTCAAATTCAGATTTCTGCTTTTGCAAACTATCTATTTCTTGTTGAAGATGCACTATTTTCCGTTCCTGCTGCTTTTGAAGGATATCATCGGCCAGGTCCAATACAGCACCGTAAGATTTGCCATCGATCAGACCTAACGATATATGGTTTATTGATTCTTCATGATACTTTTCAGGTTCATTCATTTTGAGCCACATCGCTTCGGATAATGCCACTCGCAAGGCCTTTTCCAAGTTCGCTTTTTCTTTATCATTCAGCTTTGCTTCTACTTTTTTACGAGAACTATCAAAGGACGATTGATCCTTTCCACTTAGTTTCTCGCTACAAGAGCTTAAAGACAATGTCAAGAATAGTCCTATAAATACGATTTTTATTACTTGTTTCATTTTAAACATATGTTATTTTCGGATGAATTTTTACTACCTTATTTTCTTTCACCATCTCAGGATGGTTTCGCTTATTTATTGATGAAATTTTACTTTTTCTTGAGTAAAAGATACAATTTATCGTAATCTTCCCAATCACCGAAACCTGCGAAATTTGGTTTTTCGCTCCATGAAACCATAGCTTTACAATCAAAACAGATCTTAGCGATCCCCATGCATTGCTTATTTTTATAGAACACAAGGATATCTCGAAATTCATAAATACAAGAGGTGTCGACATGATCGGTTCTTGTTTTTAAGAAAAATAGTGAGTCGACAGTACTATAGAGAGATTGATCCAGTGAGCCTCTAACATATCCTATATTCTTCAAATGAGATAAAAGGGAAAGATCCAACTTATCATCTTCCAATATTGATAACAAAAGACGCTCTTTCTCAGATTTATTCTTTTTGTCCTCCAATTCACCTATTTTAAATAAATCAATATCCATAAAATAATACTCCAGTGAATCAAAATTAGATGATATCGGGACCGAGGACTCTTTTTCCCGCTGTTCTAGGGTTCCACTATTTATGCAACCTTGCAGATAAATAGCACTGAAAAGTAGGTATCTAACGGTAAAACATATTATTCTTTGCATACAAATAATTTACAGGCTTTTGAGTGGTTTAGCTATTTTCAAAATTATCAATTTCATTTTATAATCTAGTCGAAGAGAAAACCACATTTCTTAAGTACCCCATTACACAGCTGAAAGGGAGCTGTTGCGAGCGTTACAGATGCTAAACCTAGTTGAACATGCTATGGAAAAATTTATGTTCATTAGAAGTTTACACGGCATAAAATGTAGTAGTAAAACAACTACAGCTTTATAAAAATTAACCGCAACAAAACTTAACTACAAGATTTTTGGTTTACTTTTGTGATAGATATATAATATTATGAAACAGAAATTTTACCTGCCACTTTTAGCATTGACCTTGACCGCAATTATTAGCTGTAACAAAAACAATAATAACATTGATGACCCTAAAAATAATCAGTCTGTTGTTATCGACAATAATGCGAGCCAACTGAATGCACGTTTAGATCATCAAAATGCTGGTTTATTGCCGTTATCTAATCTTTTAGCATCCGGTAAGCGAGCAGCCAATGGTTCGACAGTCACTGCCACTCAAAACCCAGACTTCTCATTAGCATTGGTCGCACAAGTCGCTCCTCCGGATTATGAAGGCAATAAGCTTCGGGCAACCCATGTTGCTGTTTCGGGCAACTACGCTTATGTAAGTTACAATACCGAAGGCGATCGCTATCTTGGTGGTGTCGATGTCATCGACATTTCAGATATTAATAACCCACGTCTTATTGTAAATGCTAAATTGCCGAATATCGACATTAGCTCCTTGGCAGTTGATGGCAATAGTCTACTCTTAGCTGGAGCAGCAGATGAAGGTGTATTGGCAAAAATGACCTCCCCTGCAGTTCTTATTGTTTTACCGCTTCAGAATGGCTTACCTACCGATGCTTATCGTTATACAGGTCTGCCAAGCTATGTGGCAACAGATGTTACTTTTAACAACGAAAGCCAGTATGCTGTTTCAGGTAATGCGGGTGCTATTTCTAAAATCAATAAATCTTCGGGCGCTATCGAAAAATCGGTAACTATTGCGGATCTCCTATCTGTAAGAACATACCAGAATCAAGTGTATGTGCTTTCAGGAACACAGGGGATAAAAGTTGTATCCAATAATCTTGATCCGGTTAAAACAATCAATGTGGGTCAAAATCCAAGTTCAGCAAAACGTACTATCGATTTTTACAGCAGTTATCTTTTAGCTTCTGAAGGCGCTCAGGGCTTGGGTATTTATAATATAAATACAGGAGCTCTGGATAAACGCATTAGTATTCCAGTAAGTCCTGATGACAGCAACATGGATCCGGAAGATATTGTGACCAATGCTGTATCTACAAACGACAAACGTGTATTTGTTGCCAACGGTGGTGCTGGTATCGCAGCCTATCAATTTGACACACAAAACAACTTTAACTATATCGGTAGTGCAAGTTTCAATGCGATTGACAACAGTTCAAGTAATTTTGTGATCAGTAGAGATAACTATGTTTTTGTAGCAACGGGAAAAGGTGGCTTAAAAATTCTTAAACTCATCGATCTGAAACCAACAACTCCAAGCTGTAATGGTACTTATCCAGCTTTCACAGGCAGTACACAAGGAGACCTGAATGTCAATAATGAAGCGAGCTACTCGGATACAAAAACATTTGCTTCAAACGTTAATATCAACCGGAATTTTAACTGGTGTGGAACACTCAATATCAATGGAAATTCTGTTAACATCAACAGCGGTGTATTCAACATGTATGGTTCAATCACTTTGAAGCAAAACATTAACGTCAATTCAACAATGAATTTGGTGGGCTCAGGTGTTATTGGTGGAACCTTTACCGTAAACGGAAGTGGCATATTGAGCGTAACAGGCTCACTTTCTCAGGGAACTGTAGGATCAAAATCCACTTCATTTATCAATGGTAAGATGGTTATTGACGGTGAAGTTGTCGTATACGGTAACTTGACTATTAATGGTAGCGGAAAGGTAGAATTCGCCAACAGTAAGTCTAAATTAATTGTTTATGGAAGTCTTACAAATTGGGGAAGCGTTACTAACGGAACAATTACACAAGTCAAATAAGACTTTGTATAGCTATTAAGCAGATCATAAAAAAGCCACATCATCTGATGTGGCTTTTTTATTTACTGAGAATTACAGAAAGGTCATTATATTGTTGTTATGCTTAAAACCTCATAAACAATCTTATTCCAAAATAGTCCGTGGGGTCAGCGGAACCTTTTGCTTCCAGGTACCCTTCACTTGGAATTCGTGCCCGGATGTTTTATTCTTGATGGTGAAGATATAATTGCAAGTTCTTTCGAGGTATTTAAATTCACCTCTCACGGTCATCTGGGCATTGGCTTTGAGCAGCAATTCTTGTTTATCTCCAGATTTAATATAATTTTCAAAAGTTTTGCCTTTACTGTAAGGAACTTTACCTTGCCAGCGAACTCCACCATTTACCATTAATTCATCCATGAAGATCGTTGAGTCTGTTTTATTGAGCCAGTCAAAAGCGCCGTAGCTGTCACTTATGAATTCGGAACTATACTTTACGTCCTTAAAAATGGCAGTGATATCGACTTTTCGCTCCCGATTTGAGCTATTTACCAGATTCATCGCAGTACACCCTTCGGTACTGACATAGATTTTCCGGCTTTCTTTCACTTCTTTGATTTCTTTTTTGACCAACTCATATCCATCAGCCCTAGTTTGAATAAAATTCACTTCATCCATTTTATCCGCTGACAATATGCCAATGGCAAAACTCCTGGGCTGATCACTAAAATTTTCCAATAAGGTCAATTTAAGCTCGTTATTAATTGTTTTTTCCAACTGTAGCCATCCACCGTCAACTCCAATCGAGCCCGTAAGCTCCAATTTGAGCTTTTTTCCAGTGGAATCTTTCAATATTTCTCCTGTAAGGACATCTTTGACATAGGACACATACCATAAATCCGCTTTGATCGGAATTACATTTTCCTTGATTCCGGTTTGTAAGTTGACAGCTTTAAAACCGGGATCTATTAGACCTCCTTGTGAATTAAGTCCCTCTTTAGAACAGGATGTTAGTATAAGCAGACAAAACGGCCATACCAGATAGGAAAAGGAAAACGTTCGCTTCAACGGATTTTTCATGAAATCGATTATTTGTACAACACAATTGACCAAACAAAATCTATCTTGTAAGTTAAAAAAAACAATAGACCTTTTCCCATCTATCCTGAAAAAAGACGCTTAAGCCAGAAATCTTGACAAACAAATAGAAATCTTGACAGACTAATCATCCCTATAATAACCTTCGTCACTCCAAAAATGCCGTTCGTCAAACTCTTTTTGCCAAGGAATTGATCCTTTGTTCTTTTGGACAAATTAAAACAATATAAAATGAATAAAAACGCAATTTTATCATGCATCGTATTATTTGCCATGATGTTTAGCAAAAAACTGTTTGCTCAGGAGCAACCTTTCATTCAATTGGGTATTAAAGAGGGAAGTAGTCTCAACAAACTCAATACCGAATTAGCAGACTTAGATGACAAATATGCCATAGGATTACACGTAGGGGGTATGGCAAGAGTTAATCTTGGAAGAGCTTATATCCAGGGTGAAGCTCTTTTCAATAAACGCAAAGCAGCCCTTAAACCGCAAGGGCAAACCGAAAGCAAACTCAAATGGAATGCGATTGATATCCCCGTCGTTGCAGGCTACAAAATCTACCAAAATCAGGACATCAATTTCCGAGTATTAGCTGGTGCAATTTACAGCTATACGTTAAACGACAATTTGCCACCTCTCAAAGCAATACAACAGGGAATCAAACATTTTGACAAATCGAACTTACAAGTTACCGGCGGTCTGGGAGTCGATATTCAGCGATTTACACTTGATGTTCGCTATGAACGCGGTTTTTCTGACCTTAACAAATCTTTTAAATCCAAACCACAGGCATTTTCTATTGGATTGGGTTACTTTATCTTCTAAAACAATGAATAAGTTTTACCTTTGGAGCTACCTAGGGATCAGGCTCCAAAGGTATTTTTTTAAATCGTCATATGTTCAAAAAAAACTATTTAAATAAACATCTTTTTCTCATTTCTTTTTGGTTCGTTCTTGGGTTTGCTGTATGGATTCAAATAAAAGGCGAGTTCGATTCGCTCCAGGCGTTACTGCACACCTCGCTAATCATGGCTTCTTCGATTATTATATCGCAGTGGCTGAGTGACCGGGTTCTACCACGAGCGATCAAGGCTCAACAAATGAAACCTTTTGTACTAAAAGCAGTGCTTTTTGTAGTTATTTTAGCTATTTTAATTGGAAGTATAGATTTCTATTTCATTCTCACCAAAGAAGGAATAGCTAACCATGAACGGACAGATCTAATACTCACTCATTTCTATCAAGCAATTCCATCTTCCCTACTGATCAATGGTACCGCCTGCGGGATTAGATTTTATCAGGAACATGCAGATATTCAACGTATCCATGGTCAATTGCAGCAGAATTTTCTTGAAAGTCAGGTAAAATTTTTACAGGATCAGGTCAATCCTCATTTTATGTTTAATGTCTTGAACCATATTCATATCCTCATGAAAAAGAATGTGGAAATGGCCGATTATTTGCTTCTGAAATTTTCGGACATTCTGAGGTATCAGCTCTATGAGTGCAACCAACCGCTCGTACTTTTAACACGCGAACTGCAATATTTACAGGATTTTATAGCCATAGAAAAAATGCGGTGGGGTAACGAACTGGATGTAAGCTGTTCATGGAATCAATCTTCAAAGGATTTATATATTGCACCATTGATGCTCATCTGTTTTGTCGAAAACGCACTTAAACACGTAAACCGCCTTCCAAATCAAAAAGGAAGCATAGAGCTATCCTGGGTTGAGGAAGAAGGAAAACTTCAATTCAACATCAGTAATAGTTATCAGGACTGTCCGCAATTAACTTCAACAGGGCACTCGGGCATAGGGCTGGAAAATGTAAAAAAAAGACTGGAGCTGCAATATGAAAACAACTATTCATTAACAGTCCATAAACTTGACAACAGGTTTATGGTATTAAATGCTAGTCCCCAAAAATTCTCGCTGCTGTTTTTCGCTTTTAATATCTTCAATATTTTTTTCAATCAACCATGCTCTAAAATGCTCCGGATCTTGCGGTGTAAAATGGATTACTTCACCACATTTTAAAAGTAGGGAAAAGATTCCGCTAGCGGCAGCGAATTTTACGATTTCATTAGAATGGTGTCCAAGTTGGGTAAAATACTCCATTGTTTTTATTCAATTCTAGAAATACTTATCTTGCAAATCGATGCAGGTCTTATAGGCCAGCAATCGTTCAGAAAGCATGTTAATTTTTATTTTCTTGCAGTTTTATAATTCACTCAAATATCGTAAATAATTCTAAATATTTCATTAATCAGACACTTGCGTCCTAAACGTTTAAAAAGTGGCGGTGTTTGGATATAGCAAAGTTGCTATATTTAAATTGCAAAATTATAACACACCGCCATGATAAATTTAAATGTTTTTAGTCAGATTTTATCTCTTGTTGACCGTGAATTATTCAGGGATTTGGTTGCAAAGCACAAAAGTGATAAACACCAGAAAGGGATCAACAGCTGGACGCATCTAGTCAGTATGCTTTTCTGTCATTTTTCCTCGGCAGATTCGGTCCGGGATATTAGTAACGGTCTGCGCAGTACAACTGGTAACCTGAACCACTTAGGAGTAATAAGAGCTCCAAGTAAGTCCAATATATCCTATATCAACATACACCGTACGCATGAACTTTTCAAAGATCTTTATTTCTCTGTTTTGGAAAGGCTTTGGCAAAAGGATACGCATTTTCGCAAAGATCTTGTTCAGCTAAAGCGTAAAGTATATCTGATGGATGCAAGCATCATCCCCTTATGTCTATCTGTATTTGACTGGGCAAAGTTTCGCAGCACCAAAGGTGCCGTAAAGCTGCACACTGTCTTGGATTATGATGGCTGCCTACCTGTTTTTATGCAGATTACCGATGGAAAAGTACATGAGAGCCAGCGAGCCGGTAGTTACAGTTTTTCCAAGGGAAGCGTGGTGGTAGTGGACCGTGGCTACGTGGATTACAGCTGGCTTGGGGATTTGGACAGCAGGGGGTGTTACTTCGTTACCAGGAGTAAAGTTAATATGAAGTACAAGGTTATCAAGTCCTATCAGAGTGAAGCACTCATGGAAAAGGGGATCCTTAAGGATGAGCTCATTGAGCTATCCGGTGCTGCCTGCAATAAATACAACGGCAAGCCGCTACGCCTAGTCCACTTTTGGGACAGCACCACTGGCAATGAGTACCACTTTTTGACCAATAATACGAAGTGGAAGGCTTCTTTGGTGGCAAACATCTATAAACAACGCTGGCATATCGAAGTCTTCTTCAAGCATCTAAAGCAGCGCTTAAAAGTATCGACATTCATAGGGACTTCTGAAAATGCAGTGATGATCCAGATCTAGACTTCACTCATTGGCATATTACTGTTAAAATACTTACAAAAAAAGGCCAAATATGACTGGAACCTGTCCAATCTGGTCGCATTCATCAGAATGAATATCTTCGTGAAAATAAACATCTGGCAATGGATAGATGATCCCTTTCTCAGGCCGCCTATAAAAGGAAAAAAGGGACAGCTAAAGATTTTTGCAGATTGAAAAATAGGGGTCAATATCGAAATGATGAAAAAAGCTATGCCTGTACAACAGAAATCCAATCCTAAAATTTATTTAGGACACATATGATCCAATTTCAAAAAATAAACTTTAAAAAACCATAAGTTTTCGGCGAAAGAACAATTTCCATCGGTAAACAACAGACTTTTACCTATAAACCGTTCAGCTTTTGCTATAAACAATTACACAAGAGAATTCCATACTAAATTTCCTGTCATATAGTATTTTTTTTTCAAACAGATTTTCAGAGGCTCTTGACCATACTAAAAAACAACGCGTTATAACCTACGCTAAGTTCGCGGTCCAATATTAAGTTTTCTTTAATTTTGATGCTTCCTATTTAGTCTGACTACTCAATTTCGTAAATATGTCCCATGAAAAGAATAGGAACATTCATTTTGACAACGTGCATGTTTGCAACCTCGCAGCTCACGTTCAGTCAAAACAATATACAAAATAGAATTAGTTCATTTTGGAAAGCAATAAAGTTGGACTACCAAATGGCTGGACACTAACCCCTGTTGGGAAACAAATAGAACTCGGAGACTTACCGCTGAACTTAGTTATCAGTCATCATAAAAAGCTGGCAGCTGTCAGCAATAATATCGGGATTACTGCTGGCTATTGATCAGTATCCTATCTACCCTCCCTTTCTGAGAATCCCCCGAGCAACTCCAGCATCGATCAATTTTTCTGCATATTCCCACAATACTGCTGAGCCATCCTTAATGACAGATTTTTTTGCATAAACCTTTTCATAATTTACACCAGGTTCATTCCAGGTCCCACAATTATTGGAACTCTTCTGTAAAAGTGGCTCCAATCGATCCATCGCTCGTGCGAACTGTGCTTCCGGCGTTTGACCAGCTTCAAATTCTTCCCAGATCGCAATGAGTTCCTCTGCTTGCTGCCCAGGCAAAATTCCAAAAATCCGCTGAGCTGCCAAACACTCTGCACCTGTATTGGTATGATTTTTTTCTGTATCATAGATAAAGGTATCACCTGCATCGATTTCGACGATATCATGTATCAATACCATTTTGACTACCTTCAATAAATCCACTGATTGATTTGCATGTTCTAAAAGCACAATAGCCATTAGGGCAAGATGCCAACTGTGTTCAGCGTCATTTTCGGGACGGTCACTATTAAAAAGTTTTGTCCTGCGCTGGATATATTTAATCTTGTCGATCTCCTTAATAAACTCGATCTGTTGTAATAATTTGTCTGAAAGCATCACTCTGAATCACTTATACAATTGAATAATACATAAAATTACTCTTTTTGAGCCACAGCCTACTTGTCATTTGGCAAATTCATTCAAACCATATATTATTGACACCCATCGGACAATCCAAACTACCGATATAATCGTAACATTTATTAAATTTGATTGGCATCAAATCCCATTGTGATTTATGAAAAAAATAGGCTTTTTATCTTTTGGTCATTGGTCCAAGCATCCCGCATATAGTACGCAGACCGCAAGCGATACTTTATTGCAATCCATCGATCTAGCACTAGCTGCTGAAGAAATAGGCATAGATGGTGCATATTTCCGTGTACACCATTTTGCGAATCAGCTAGCATCTCCCTTTCCTTTATTATCGGCCATTGGAGCCAAAACCTCAAAAATTGAGATCGGCACCGGCGTCATCGATATGCGCTATGAAAACCCCCTTTATATGGTGGAAGACGCAGGAGCCGCAGATCTAATCTCTGGGGGCAGATTGCAGCTCGGCATCAGCAGAGGATCGCCTGAACAAGTAATAGATGGTTGGCGTTACTTTGGTTACAATATCAACGAGGGCGAAACAGATGCTGATATGGGAAGGCAAAAAGCATTGGAATTTTTAGAAAAACTTAAAGGAATTGGTTTCGCTGAACCAAATCCCTATCCAATGTTTCCAAACCCACCCGGTTTGCTGAGGCTCGAACCCCATTCGGAAGGGTTACGTGATCGTATCTGGTGGGGAGCAGCATCGAACGCCACGGCTGTATGGGCTGCTCAAAACAGAATGCACCTGCAAAGTTCCACTTTGAAATATGATGAAAATGGCAAACCTTTTCATATTCAGCAGGCCGAACAAATACGTTTATACAAAGAGGCCTGGAAGGAAGCAGGGCACCCTGGTGAACCCCGCGTTTCGGTCAGTCGATCCATATTCGCTCTGGTCGATGATTTAGATCGTTATTACTTCGGGCAAGAGGCTGACAAAACAGATAAAATTGGGGTAATAGAATCGGACAAGCGGACGATTTTTGGGCGAAGTTATGCCGCAGAACCAGATCAACTCGTGAAAGAACTAGCGCAAGATGAAGCAATACAGGAAGCAGACACGCTATTATTGACCATTCCAAATACGCTAGGGGTCGACTACAATGTCCACATTCTTTCAGCCATTTTGGAACATGTAGCTCCCGAACTTGGTTGGCGTTAACTCCTCTTTCGTATGATAAAGAACATTCGCTACAAAACAAAAATTGCAATCATTGGTGCGGGTCAGGCTGGACTTTCTGCTGCTTATCATTTGAAGAAGCTCGGACTTAAAATCGGGCCGGATTTTATCATCTTGGATGAAGCCTCTGCACCAGGAGGAGCCTGGCAATTTCGCTGGGACTCCCTTACCTTAAGTACAGTCAATAAAATACACGATTTGCCCGGCATGTCGTTTGAGGAGACTTTATCAACAAAAGGGGCGGAAGTTCAGGCAAACACCGCTGTTCCCCATTATTTTAAACTTTATGAAGAAAAATTTGGACTTCAAGTATATCGACCAGCTAAAGTAGAAAAAGTCTACTTGTACCAAGATCGCTTTCATATCGATACGGCAGAAACTCTTTTCTCAGCACTCGGTATTATCAACGCCACCGGAACATGGGAAAACCCCTATATTCCTACCTATCCAGGTGCAGAATTATTTCGTGGCGAGCAACTTCACACAAAGGATTTTAAAACTGCAGAGTATTTTCGTGGCAAACATGTTATTGTTGTTGGAGCTGGTATTTCTGCCATTCAGCTATTGGACCAAATTTCCAAGGTTACAACGACAACCTGGGTAACACGACGACCGCCTTTATTCAGAGAGGGGCCATTTGATGACATGGCCGGGCATAATGCGGTTGCTATGGTAGAGGAACGTGTACGATTGGGGCTTTCACCTTTGTCTGTCGTTTCCGTTACGGGCCTCCCCTATTCTACAGAAATCCAGGAGATGGAAAAACGGGGTGTCCTTCAACGTTTTCCAATGTTTCAAGAAATAACCGAAAAGGGGATCAAATGGGCCGATGGAACGGAACAAAAAGCAGATGTTATACTTTGGAATACAGGTTTTAAAAGTTTATTGAGCCATCTAGACGCAGTGCTACCAAAAGAAAAACAGGGTGGCATTCAAATGGCAGGCAGACTAGCGACCATGGTCGCTAAAGAACCAAGAATTCACCTCGTGGGTTATGGTCCATCAGCATCGACAATCGGTGCAAACCGTGCAGGTAGCGCCGCAGCTAGAGAACTTCTAAAAACGCTTTCAGCTGCCGACCTGAACACAAATAAATTTAGTGGGAGCCAACTATAATGGTAGTTTCAATTTTGAGTACTTAAATTACTGGAACATGCACAATTATTTCAGGTAAGAAGAGAAAATTCCCTTTTTTATTTCAAATAAGTCGGATTACATGCGTAGACTTTAGATACACCATGCTATTACAAATCCGCTAATGAAAATCTTAGGGCAACTCCATCTTATAATAGATTTTTCAGTATATTTAAACGTACAGCAGGTCGTAATCAAAAGCCAACAAAGTTAATTGATGAATTCTCAAATTATCAGCCCTGATACATCCATTACATTATTCGTAAAGGCGATCCTGGTATTTGAAAGTCAGAAAAATGATCGCGTAAACTTACCTTTTTATGCTGATGGTTACCCCGGTCTATTGTTTCAACGATGCTATGGTGATTTTACAATCAAGCCTCATGATAAAAAGATGCCGACGATTTTTCTCTATGGTCAGACAATAAAACCGATTTCAATAGATGTAACAGGGCCTTTTCAGATTATCGTTTTTCAATTTTACCCATTTGTATTACGCCGATTTTGGGGTATCTCGCCCGAAAGCATAAACGACGGCTGCTATGATCTAGATGCTCCTTCAAATAGAGCCTTTCACCAACTGAGCAGTACATTATCCTCATCTTCAAGCGCTGAAAACAGCATCCAACTATTAACACAATCGCTCCTCAGCTTTTTCGATAGCAAGAAATATAACATAGATTTTTCGATTCAGCGAGCAATTCTCGAAATCATCGAAAAAAAGGGCCAAATCATTATTAAGGAAATTGCAAAAAAAGAAGCATTGAACATCCGAACTTTTGAAAGAAGGTTTTTCAAGGAAACTGGGGTGTCCGCTAAACAATTCGCTAAAATGGTACAGTTTCAGGCCGCTTTGAAACAGCTTAATAACAAAGATTTCCAAAAGCTAACGGAAGTTGTTTATGAAAATGGGTTCTCCGACCAATCGCACTTTATTCGTGTCTTTAAGACTTTCACAGGAACAACTCCAACATCATTTAACAAAAAGTAGGTTACTGTCGTTTTTATTCTATATTGACTCACTGTTTATCACAACTTTTGTATTGTCTAAGGGCGAGCTCAACGAAAGTGTGTAATTTCTTTAAGCCTCAACTTCTTCGAAATAATTGCTATAAGAAAACAATGCTTTGATAAATTAGAACACCTAGACAATTAAGTTCAGTAAAACATTGTACATCAAAAAAAATATAGACATGAAATCGCAAGATATTATTTTGGCGCTGGCAACAATATTTTCGGCTATCATATCAGGTTTGTTTTTTTCGTATACCTTTTCGGTCAATTTGGGTCTACATAAACTCAACGATAAAGCCTTTTTGATGGCCATGCAAAATATCAATAAAGAAATACTAAACCCAGCTTTTTACTGCTGTTTTCTAGGCGCACCAATTTTGTTACTCATGGCTACTATATTATTTTTTGACCTGTATTCACCTAAATTTTATCTAATCCTAGTTGCATGCCTAAGCTATATTATTGGTGTACTTGTGGTTACAGGCATGCAAAATGTACCTTTAAATAATCAATTAGCCTCGATAGACCTATCGATATCTTCAGAAAAATCGTTAAGACTTGCACGTGACGCCTTTGAAAAACCCTGGGTATTTTGGAATAACATCCGAACTTGCTCTTCTTTACTTACACTCACTTGTTTAGTCATTAACTTGGTCTTTTTTAAATCAAAAAATTGATCATAACATTGGGCTAATCGTATAAGATCAAATCTTTATAACCAGTTTACTGACATTTCCGCCGAAATAAAACTCGAGTTTATCATTTACCTATCTCTTATAGACGAAAAAAAGCCCACGGCATGCGAATTTAAATTCATTCCCCCCGAATTTAAATCAAGTGCTAAAACCTCTTCCTCAATACCTTACTTTTATAAAAATTGATCATCGGAATATGCAGTTATTGAATGTGAGTATAAATCATCATGAAGGCATGTATATTGATGATTCAAAGAAATCTTCACGAAACTGTCAAAACATAAATAAGCAGAAGTTGTCTATCAATAAAAAGGGTCTTTACAATTAAAAAAGGAGCATAGTAGTATGAAGTATGTTATGCTCAAAATAATATACAATTAATGAAATTTTTCCCCATGAAAACAAAACACTTAATTTCGACATCATTGTTAGTATCTTCTGCTATAGCGTTGTTCACATCTTGCAATGGCAGTTCTGTCGATACGGTAAAAGCTATCGAATCAAACTATGACAATCAAAACAAAACCATTACGTTAACAGGTGAATTTGATGCACCATCCTTTACATTCTCATCAGGTAAATCAAAAACTATGGCCATGAATTTCGTAGTTAAATCCCATGCATTTAGTTCTGAAAAATTCACTGCATTCAGCGTTATATTACCTGTAGGGACAGAAAAAAACAATGTTTTATTTGAAATTCCCGCAGATCAGAAAAATTATACGCTTAAGAACTTTTATGTATTTGACGATAAGGGAGAAAAAATCAATCTAGATTCCCATACAACCTTCAAAATGAAGGGAACCGTTCACTACAGTGAAATGGAAAAACCTGAAAATGAACGGGAAAAAGATAATTTTTCCTATAAAATAACCGATGTAAGCTTTGTAAAAGACTAAAAATAACAACAATTGATAGCATAAGAAATAAAAAAGCCAGATTTCAAAATCTGGCTTCAAAAATAAACATATGATGATTAGTAAATGGTAAGTCCATAGGTACAACTTAGTGAATAGTTCGATTTATTCAAAAATGCCTCCACCCTGCCCTGACAACCTACGCACATGTACCTATTATTTCAATTGAACGCTACGGACATGCCTGAATAATGAGCAACCAATATTCTCGTCTCGTTATCAGCCTTCTTAACGTTAAATATATACTAGGAGCGCCAAGACAGCACGCAACAACATGTCCGCATACGTTCAATTTATAGTCAAATATAGAAATAAAAACTAATATAATTAGTTTTTATTTCTATATTTTTTAGCAAGATCATAAAAACTTGATACGGAGAACTTTCAATTTAATAGCGGGCGATTGGCTTAATTTATCGCACCTATAGCCGAAACAAAAAGGTCCACCTGTAAACGTTGATATGAAAAGACGAATCATCAAAACGATCATATTCTGAGTTAGGCTGTTCTTAAAGCGAACGGCTAATATCTACAACATTAAAAATTTGGTCAACATCATCTAAACTTACTTCAAAATCCGGGTATCTTGTTTTATCAGCATTTAGCGAACGAAGGGTAAGAATTCCGTTATTGACATCATGATGAGCAATTTCTTTGATAATAACTCCTTCATATTTATGTACAACAACCCAATAACGATATTTGTGGGTATGAAATTTTGATTGCCATAACTCCCTTTTAATCAAACGTCCTGTCACAATATCGCCGTCCAATACACTTGCATCGGTTCCATCGGTCATACTATCACCACTAACTTCAAAAGAACGATAGGCACCTTTATGAAATTCATTGACCGTGATAAAATGTGCCGGTAAATCGTCCATATATTCAGCATCAGAAAAGCCAGACAAATACCCGGCTTTAGCTTTCTCTGTCACAAGTTTTGTCTGCATCAAATATCGTCCTGGGGAAACTTCAAAAAATATATTATTCTTGTTTTCGTCAATAAACTTGACGTCCTCCGAAAAATACCCTATTGACTTACCGTTACCAATACTAAGCATTGCCATCGTGTCGGGGTGCATTAAAGGAGTTATCTCTACTCTTTCACCTTTTCCATATAACAACCAGTCATACTGAACCTGAGGAAAAGCCGCTTGAATACGTGTTTTCATCGTAAGTCCAATAGGATACTCTCCTTTTTTAATACGCGAGTACACCTGTTCGCGTACACCCAATAAAGACGCGAATTCACGGTTAGTAACGCGCATCTCCATGCGTAAAACTTCAAAGTTATTATTTGGATAAGTTTCCATAGTCGATCGGGTATTTAACAAATGTTACACAAATACATAACAATCTGACACTAAGTTACACAACTTATTAAACCTAAACAAACAGACAATCAAAATAAAACAATAAAAACCTAACTATCAACAAATTATAGTTAAACAAATAAGTTTATATTTTCACAAAAAAAATAAAAATAAGCATCGAACAAACTTGTATGATTAACAATTTTGTTTAACTTTATTTAACATCAATAGACTATATTAAATTCATAGAATAGACGAACAGGGTAGTAAGTAAATTAGCTATTCACTGGATTTGCAATTAGCGAGACTAGAATCAGTTCATACTTAAAGATAAAAAGAAAATGGAACAGCTCATGACACAACATCCTAGACAGCACATTGTTTACGCAGTAGATTATCATCAACGACAAAAACACAACAGTAATTTAAAAAAAGAAGAAAGCAGTACAATAACCTACAAAAATAGCTCACAAGGTATGGTATGAACTCACTATATTATTCATTCATCATGAGTTTCTTGAAAGAAAATCATCCTGAAATACTAAAATCCATCGATAAGATATATGAATCTGACCTTTCCAAAATCAGTCAAGTAATTGACTGCTATTGTCAATTTGTGGGTATACCTTCTCAACAGATTATGGGTGAATATATCAATTATAAGGATATTCAGCATCGTTACAAAGCTATCGCCGTTGTTCTACGTATTTTTCAGCCGGAAAAATTAGATAATCTGAAAACAAAAGTAAAAAGTAGCATATATAAGGAACTTGGCTCTTATTTAAAAATAAATAATGACACATTACAGAAATCTATCATCTGTGCTTGCAATCAATTTGACCTCTATCGTGATTTCAAAAAGGAAATTAAACAGATTGCGAATTATTACCTTATTGACAGGCATTTCGATGGGGTTTAGTATTATTTGTACAATCACACCAGCTCTGCTAATTCGGCAATTCTGCCCGGTTCCAAAAATATAGTCCTTGAATTTTAAATACTCAAGGACTATTTTGTGCTTCTTATCTGAATTGCATTAAAAATAATAGCAACATTTTTTAATCGGAAACTACCAAGACTCAACAAACTTACGTTTCTTTATCCACCAAATAATCAAACCGACCAATACACCGCAACCCATTAAAAAATAAAGAAGGCTTGACACCGCTGGTTTTGAAACCTCTTTTGATTGTGCTTTGCGTAGCTCCATTTTCGTTTCAATTTGTTGACGACTTTCTACCTTCTGAGCTTTCCAATTGGTACCGAACCTACTCTCAAGCTGCAGCTTTTCAGCAGAATGTTCCTTTTTCGTATAGACTTTTCCCTTATGTAGCTGAACAGCACCATCCTGCATAATCTGGATCCCTTCACCTTCAATTTGCATCACATATTCATCTGTTACCAAAGCCTCTTTGTCTGATCGAACAATTTGTATATGTTCCGTGCTCTGTGCTATAGTAGCATAATTGGTATTTTTCTCTTTGATACCAAACTCTTGTGATCCCTTGGTTTTCTCAACTTTTCTAAACAAACCGCAGCTGCTAACCAGTAGCAGCATTGCGATTATCTGTAGTGTATTCTTCATTTTTAACGCACTTTAATTCAACCTGTAACCTATTATAAAGTTTCATGAGATCATCATATTTCACTTGCAAATCCGCTAAGGTTTTAGCGCAAGACGTACGTTCGTCATTTGCCAAACGTAACCCTTCATTAAGATCTTCAATGATCGTCCGTAATTGCTCAATATCTTTCTCCAATCTATTGGCATATCCTTCCCATTTTTCAATTACCTTTCCGGCATTCTCAACATTTGTTGCCTCCACTTCGGCTTGCTGCTTGGGCTTTCCAACAAAATACCCCCCTACAGCTGTCACTACAGGGATAATCAATTTCTCCAAAATCTCAAGTAATTCCATTATAACTTCCTTTTGTTAACGATTTAAATTTTTCCCAGGGAAACTGTATCCCTGGATCCTCCTTTCTTCCAGGCGCAATATCCGAATGTCCCAAAATCTCCCGAATTGAATAAGTACGGACAATTGTTTTACACACAGCTATCGCCACATTGATCTGTTTTTCGGTGTAGCTCTCCGTACCTTTATTTTGCAATTCAATTCCAATGCTACAATTATTCAAATCTCTTTGAGCGGCCCAGGTACTAAGGCCCGCATGCCAACATTTAATATTAAATGGGGCCAATTGTGTTACAACACCATCACGGCTGATATGAAGATGGGCAGAGACCTTGCTCCGGGAATCAGTCATCCAATCAATTGCACTCGTTGCATTGGATGCACCATCGTAGTGCATAATGATATAAACGGGTTTAATAATTCCACCTTTGTTTGGTGTATCTCTATAAGCAACACCGATCAATTTGTTTTCTTTAATTTCCATATCACGAACTTTTTTATGACTTAACCTGTTTCTACGCTAAAAAAATTGCCATTGTGTATTAAGAAAGGGAAACACACTTTATCAATCGTTATTTAGCTTCTATTTTTATACAAAGTTAAGTGTGATCCTTTGTCGCAGAACGCCCTATTAGCTGGATGTAAGCGGTAGGTTACAGATACCGAATATTACACAGAATTTTCTTCGGTGTACGCGTTCACCAAAAGTGAGTTTAACAGGACTAACTCTTCATAGTCCCCTCAAAAGCAAACAATAACACAACAAAATATTACTGAAATTTATAAGGGAACATGTTACCCAGACCGTGATATCATTGTCAAGCCATCTCACAACAGACCTCACATCATTGACGAGGCATCAAACATTTCCTGTGCTGCTTTGTTATTTGTTTGTTATAGCAGATGAGTTATACCGTGAAGGCTAGGAAGTTGGTTCGCCTAGCCTTTTTTGACGAATAAAAACAAACATATCTGACTGATCCGCCCACCGCAATGACATAATCATTTTACAGAGGTTTCAATTTACACGATATTGCTTCCATGGCCCTGCATACAATAGCATCTACAGTACCATCACAAATCTAGTTGACATACATCCTACGATTTTTTATTAAATTCGTAGGAGAGAAATCTAAATTCAATAGATTGTTTGTTACATTCAAAAATGCGATTGATCGACATCGTCATTTGACTTTACATGCATGAATCTTGATTTATAATACAATGAACAAGTTTGCTTTATTAGTCGGAAACGACATTAATAATATTTCACCAGGAATAAGCTGGAGTGATTTGCTACACAACATCAAAGAAAAGTATAAAGTCAGCTCATTAGAAAATGGACAAAAACCTTTTCCTATGTTGTATGAGGAAATATTCCTTAACGCAATTCGAGAAAAACATATTAATGAAAGAGATCTTAAAACCTATATATCGGATTGCGTCTCTCAAATCAATCAAAACGAAATACACCAATTAATTCGGGATCTTTCGATCGAAAACATAATCACCACTAACTATGAATTCAGTTTAGAAGGAGAAATCGCCACAGCAAATACCGGCTTAATCCGTGAAACGACCTACAGTGTATTTCGTAAACACCAAATCGGCAACACGAGCTATTGGCATATACACGGTGACTGCCTAAATCCATCTTCCATTAACCTAGGTTATGAACATTACTGTGGCCAATTGCAAAAAATGAGGGATTATGTGGTTAATGGGACAAATTATAATTCACAAACGGTCTACAAGGCTGCATTAATTAAAAGATTAAGCCGAAAAAAGGATACTAAACTCCAATCCTGGATTGATTTATTTTTCACACAGGATATCCACATTCTAGGTCTATCGCTTGATTTTGTAGAAATAGACCTTTGGTGGCTGCTAACCTATCGCGCCAGAAATAAGTATTATAGACGAAGCGCCTTTATTGAAAATCAACTCTTTTATTATACAACTAAAAAATGGTATGCACTCTCCAAAGATAAAATGCAATTACTTCAAGCAAACGACGTTGAAATTGTCGTTATTGACGAAACCAATAAAACTAAATACTACAAGAAAGTCCTCGCAGGCATAAAAAATAGATATAAGCTACCCAGCAAAATATTAAGTTGAGCCACAGAGCAATTCATAGATTTTCAGCTTGTTATTATGTCATTAATAGAAAAAGAATTTCGCGCTGCCAAACTAAACAAATTTACATTAAGCATTGAAAACTTTCTGAATAGTCTATTCTTGAGGAAAACAAAGTTTATACTTACCAAGCCCTTTTCAACAATAAAATTGAAAAGTGAAATTAGCCATGTAGTTTATTTAAACTGGATGGTGCCTCTCGCCAAAATTCAACAATTCGTCCCCCCAGGAATTGCCCTCGATCCTGTCGGTGACCATGTTTTATTTTCAGTGCTAACTTACCGCCATGGCCATTTCGGCCCTGCAAAACTATATTATTTAAAATCCTTATATGGGTCACCTCTACAGAGTAATTGGAGACTTTACATCAGTCAAACCCAAGAGCAATTTAAAGTGCCTACAGTCCTATTTCTCGCAAATGTAATGAGTAGCCAGATCTATTGCATCGGTAGTCGTTTATTCAGTAGCATGATGTATACACATCAACCTTTGGCTTTCCAACATAACCATATCGGCGTTCAAACTCACACCAAAATAATCCCTGGAAGAAGCAATGCACCAGACTTGGAGGTTGTTTGCCACCCCTGTGATCACTGGAATATTCCAAGTCAATTTCTCCAGCTGTCGAAAGATATCAATCAACTCCTGAATAAAATAATTATTCAGGACCAAGCCTTAACTCCACTGGAAAATAGCCTATTCCGACAGGCGAATATTGGGTTAATGTTCGATCCAAAAGACATAAGACCTTTAAAAATTGATTTCTTTAAAAGCGAAACATTAGCTGATATTGTTCAGCATGAAAAGTGTTTTGCTTTCGAAATACCAGCGGTCTCATTTTTTATGCATCACGAAAAAACAATAAAATTATGAACTTTATCGATTTTAGTATAGCTGTATTGCTCGCGAACGCGATGCCCCATTTTATTTTTGGAATAACAAAAGTTCGCTTCTTGGGGCTTTTTGGTTATACGGCAACGGCAAATATTTGTTATGCACTATGCCAATGTATAGTCGGAATCGGTCTGTTTCATCACAAATACGGGCTAGATAAACTTTTTAGCAATGGTTTTGCACTTGGCAGCACATTAGTTCTGATACTTTATTTTATTTTCGGTAGCTTACTGCTTGTGAAGTTCCAGAAAAAATAAATATTCATTTTCTGGAAACTCCCTTTGTTGCTCCATACAGCTTTAGGCGATTTAAGGTTGTTAATCCCCCGATGGATGGGTAAAAAATTCCAACATGGCAGATAAAGCAGTAGCCGAATGCATGCGATCACTATTTTCCAATGTATCCTGTGTTGCTTCTGTCCCCCTTCTTATCATGTCTTTTTCAAAATAAGATAATGCTTTCAGCAAAGATTCATGTTTCCCATTTGTCAGGCATTCAGCCAACTCGAAGGCATCCTGCATTGCTACATTCGCCCCCTCACCAGCAAATGGCGGCATGCGATGAGCTGCATCTCCGATCATTGTAAGGTTAGTCTGTGTTTCCCAGTGTTGATCAAGAGCAAAATAATATTGGGGACGGGGTATAAACTGTACATTGTCATTCACAAAAAACTCATCCCAAACCGTGGTCCATCCAGGGAAATGATCTTTAAACCATTGAGATACTTGCTTATTGTCCTTAAAATCAATTCTAGCCTTATTATAATCATCTTCTAGAATCTTTGTACTTGCAACAAACATCATTGAACCGTCACCTTTTGTACCATATCCGATAAATTGTTCCGCTCCAAAAGCCATCACTTTACCACCGTTCGCCAATTTAAAAAGATGAGGAGCATTCTTTTCAGCATCATAGATATTTCCCTCAACCAATGTAATTCCCGAATATATAGGCGTTAGATTACTTAAGTAAGGACGTACTCTTGAATTTGCTCCATCTGCTGCGATCACCAGATCGGCATATGCATCCACTGCATGTTTAAAATGCAACAACCAACCTTCACCATATCTTTCCATTGCAACGAATTGACTATCCCAAACAACGGTATGCGATTCCAAAGCATTCAATAAGATATCTCGCAAAGGGGCTCGGTCTATTTCCGGCCGATTTTCGGCGACTGACTGCTCTTCATCATGGTCATCAAATTTTACGATGAGATCCTGATCAACAATACGCAGCTTACTCGCAGTCGGTCGATGATATTTATAGAACTCTTCTATTAATCCTGCACGTTTCATCGCTTCAAGTCCCGTCCCTTCGTGAAGATCCAAAGTAGAGCCCTGTACACGAACTTCAGGATTTAAATCCCGCTCATAAACGGCTACATCAGCCCCCTTTAACTGTAATAATCGAGCTAACGTAAGACCGCCAATTCCACCGCCAATTATGGCTATTTTTTTATTTTCTATTAACATCTTATTTGTTTTAAAATTCATCACATCTGTCCTAAATAAATTTTAGGATTGGATTTCTGTGGTACAGGCATAGCTTTTTTCATCATTTCGATATTGACCCCTATTTTTCAATCTGCGAAGATCTTTAGCTGTCCCTTTTTTCCTTTTATAGGCGGCCTGAGAAAGGGATCATCTATCCATTGCCAGATGTTTATCTTCACGAAGATATTCATTCTGATGAATGCGACCAGATTGGACAGGTTCCAGTCATATTTGGCCTTTTTTTGTAAGTATTTTAACAGTAATATGCCAATGAGTGAAGTCCAGATCTGGATCATCACTGCATTTTCAGAAGTCCCTATGAATGTCGATACTTTTAAGCGCTGCTTTAGATGCTTGAAGAAGACTTCGATATGCCAGCGTTGTTTATAGATGTTTGCCACCAAAGAAGCCTTCCACTTCGTATTATTGGTCAAAAAGTGGTACTCATTGCCAGTGGTGCTGTCCCAAAAGTGGACTAGGCGTAGCGGCTTGCCGTTGTATTTATTGCAGGCAGCACCGGATAGCTCAATGAGCTCATCCTTAAGGATCCCCTTTTCCATGAGTGCTTCACTCTGATAGGACTTGATAACCTTGTACTTCATATTAACTTTACTCCTGGTAACGAAGTAACACCCCCTGCTGTCCAAATCCCCAAGCCAGCTGTAATCCACGTAGCCACGGTCCACTACCACCACGCTTCCCTTGGAAAAACTGTAACTACCGGCTCGCTGGCTCTCATGTACTTTTCCATCGGTAATCTGCATAAAAACAGGTAGGCAGCCATCATAATCCAAGACAGTGTGCAGCTTTACGGCACCTTTGGTGCTGCGAAACTTTGCCCAGTCAAATACAGATAGACATAAGGGGATGATGCTTGCATCCATCAGATATACTTTACGCTTTAGCTGAACAAGATCTTTGCGAAAATGGGTGTCCTTTTGCCAAAGCCTATCCAAAACAGAATAGTAAAGATCTTTGAAAAGTTCATGGGTACGGTGTGTGTTGATATAGGATATATTAGACTTACTTGGAGCTCTTACTACACCTAAGTGGTTCAGATTACCAGTGGTACTGCGTAGACCGTTACTAATATCACGAACCGAATCTGCCGAGGAAAAATGACAGAAAAGCATACTGACTAGATGCGTCCAGCTGTTGATCCCTTTCTGATGTTTGTCACTTTTGTGCTTTGAAACCAAATCTTTGAATAATTCGCGGTCGATAAGAGATAAAATCTGACTAAAAACATTTAAATTTATCATGGTGGTGTGTTATAATTTTGTGATTTAAATATAGCGATCTCGCTATATCAAAACACCGCCATTTTTTAAACGTTTAGGACGCAAGTGAAAATTCATAAAACAAAACTATTGAGATGTAAGTGATGATAATAGTATAAATCGGTCGTTTTTATTTTTTAACAGCTCTTTGGGAACTACTCCCGAAAATTTCTTAATCTCTTTAATAAAATGGGTCTGATCGAAAAAATGTTCCTCTGGAAAAAGTTTCCCTTTTGCAATGTGATTCAATGAGGACCTAAAACGTAAAATATTACAGTACGACTTTAAAGAAAGTCCAAATTGCTGATTAAAATAACGATTGATTTGCCTGCTGTTCCAAAAAATATGTTCTGAGAGTTCGGCAACTGAAATCGCTCCCTTACGCTGATAGATCAGTTCAAATAACTTACGCTTTCTCTCATCAATCATAGAAGGAAGAAGTGACTTAATAATTTGCACAGATTTAACAACAAACAAGTCAAAATCAACTAAATCCAATTCACAAAAGCCCCAAAAATCAGTCGAAAGAAACTTACCCGTATTGATGATACCGGCAATACTTTCTTTTAAAATATACTCCGCTCCAAGCAATTTAAAGCTGATACAAAATAGTTGTCCGTCAATAGGAATAGTCGCTTCTTCATGGGGCATTGTTCCTAGACCAAGTAAAACGATCCGAAAGTTATCTTCAGAAGATTTGAAAAGAAACAAATCAACACGTCCATCTGGCAAACCGATGGTTTCCTTTATAACGCCAGATTCATTACGCAAACACCAAAAGCTATCCACAAAACTTGCGATCGCTTCATCAGGCTTAACTATTGTATATTGTAGGCCATCTTCCATCATCAATTGTCCTTATCATTCGTATTTTGAGTATACTAATTGATATAACAACATAAAATTAACGATTAAATCTTAAGTTTACTTATTGTCTAAAACCTGAACAATAAGGTCTTGACTTCATCACCAACGAACATATTTCCCCTACTAAGCCACAAGATCATGAAACAATGAATAACTTGCGCTACGCAACCGTTCTTACTGAAAACGATTGGCTGTTAAAGTCAATGAAATTACACGTTCAAATCTTTCGCAATTGATGAATTAAACAAGGGGTACAAGGACGGATTCCACATCATAAATACAAGTCAAAAAGACATTTATAAATCAGAAAACCAAATATTTACGACATATAAAATATTTTTTTTAAATCGATTTTGAGAAATAAAAAAAATAGATCATTTTTGCTATCATTTAGCTAAGATTAACAGGGAAAGTAAGACCGTAAGATACTATCATTTATTTATTATTGATTCTATATGTCATTTAAGAGAATTGCCTATTTCTTTTTGGGATTTTTGTTATTTATTGGTTGTAAAAGAGATATTCATCCAGGAATTGTACCACCTGATCCCGAAGTCATTGAAAAAGATAAATTACCCATTCCTACAGGTTTCACAAGTGATCTAGGTTCAATAAAAATTAATACAATTGCCAATGCAAACCAACCCGGCGAAGAATTCCCAGGCTGGATACGCGATATCTCTGGCAATAGTGCGAGTTATTGCCACCCAGATGTTGAATATTTCCCTGCCGGTTTCAAAGGATACAAATATTGGATGGTATTTACGCCATATTTTGGCATAATCGGGTCAGACCGTACCGCCTCACTCTATGAAAATCCGACTGTGGTAGTTTCTAATGATGGAAAAGAATGGATTACTCCGGCAGGATTAATAAATCCTATTCAACGACGTCCGGCACTAGAAGATTCTTTCATCCAAAAGGACGGCAGCCCTAATCAAGGTTATTGGTCCGATGTAGACTGGAATTTCAACGGTGAGGAATTCGAACTATATTATAGAGGTTGCTTTTTCTCAAGCAAAATTTTAAAAAAATGGGGTGCCAAAAGCGCAAACAACAATAAAAAATTAAATGAAGAAGCTGAACGTGTTATTGTAAGACAAACATCAAAAAATGGGATTGACTGGACACCGCTGGAACTCGTTTATAATAGTAATGAACCTACATCTTTCCAAGATAACCATATCCTTTCACCAACATTTGTGAGAAATTCGAAAAACCTAACGACGAGTTACGAAGTGGATTTCATGCCAAGCTACAAAGCTCCAATTATGACCAATATCCTATCGCGTATTTCTACAAATGGCTTAGATTTTACCGCTTATCGCGACAGTAAGAAAGTTGAATTTATGAATAAACCTTGGCTAGAATTCAGCAAGGGATATTCGACTTGGCATCTGCAAGGCTCTTATATTGACGGGTATTATTTTCTATGTCTGGCAATTGGAAACGTCGATCGATTTACCTCAGATATGAATTATCTAGCCTATTCAAAGGATGGTCTACACTTTCGCGTCTTCGAAAAACCTTTAGCCGCGGGCAATGTATACCGCTCTTCTGTATTCCCAAAAACCTCTTCCTCAAAAAGCATTGAATTTGGTGCTGTTATTGGTTACAAGTCCGGAGCCTTTGGCTACCGTGAATTCACCATCAACAAACAGGTATTGGAAGATGGTTTAAAATAAAACACCTATATTTAGGTTCAAAATCATTTCGATGGAGTTATTTCCGACAATAGATATTCAAGAATTTAGAAAAGACCAGCTTGGAGGTAATCAAGGATATCTATACTCGGAATTACGTGGTGAACATCATATAGCGCGTCCACATCAGCATCACTTTTTTTTATTGGTACTTTTTGACCAAGCAGAAGGTGTTCATACGATTGATTTTAAAGATTATCACATTGATCGTCATCAAATCCATATCCTGTTTCCAAAGCAAGTTCATAGCTGGAAATTAGGGCCAATACCACTGGCTTCCAATTGATGGTCGATAGGGAATACTTCGAGAAATTTTCGCCCAATTTCCGTTTTTCATTCGCTTGCTATCAACGTAATCCTGTTATCTCACTCTCCAACGAAACATTTGCTCTACTTTATTATGAATTTAATGCGATAAGAAAAGAACTTGAGGACCACAATTGCGTTCCTGCTATTATCTATTCTGGCACAGCTGTGATCGCATCGATACTAAGCAAAGAGGTACAAAAGGTAGTCCAAAATGAACAAAATAATGAATCCAATCCACGTCTCTTAAAGTTACAGGAGTTAATTGATATCCATTTTCGGCAGGAGAAGTCGGTATCTTTCTATGCGAAAGAACTTAATATATCCACCCCGCACCTTACTAAAATCTGCCGTCAAAAGCTCGAAGTATCTCCAAGCCAGCTCATTCAGCAACGAACTATCTTGGAAGCAAAACGATTGTTAAAAGCAACCGATCTATCTATCAAAGAAATTTCGTTCGAACTTGGTTTCGTGGACTCTCCTTACTTCTCCAATTTCTTCAAACAACATACAGGTCTGAATCCAAAGCACTTTAGAACGAACTGAGGCTCGCCAATACCTAGCATAAATTAAATTTTGCTCCAATACTTTTCCGTTAAAAATAAATAGCAAGTCCATTTGCGAAACAAAAACTTGTTATTTTCACATAAAAATACCATTATCAATGATTTTTGAATTTATTAACCTTGTAGTGGACGCAATTCTTTTCATCTTTGGCCAAGGTTCCATTAACGAACGGCCAGAGAAAGAAAAAATAATTTCAAATTTGTGCCTCTCTTTGATGCTAGTTACTGCTTTGGTTGTTACGCTACTTCGCCACAGTCGGATTGCACCAGTTGATTTCTTTCTCTTAGTTTTTCCTGCTTAGTTTGGATTGCAATTCTTATTTTTATCTTTTGACTTTAACGCGCTAAAAATGGCAATAAAAGATATTAAAATTGTAAAAACTGAAATTCTATCAGACAACTGGTACACTTTAAAAAAAGTGACTTATCAATACAGCAAACCCGATGGCACGATACAGCAACAAAGCCGAGAAGCTTATGATCGTGGCAATGGAGCTGTCATTTTACTCTATAATACCAGTACTCAAACAGTCATATTAACAAGACAATTTCGAATACCCACCTACATCAACGGGAATGAATCAGGTATGCTTATCGAAGCTTGTGCAGGTCTTCTTGATCAAGATTCTCCCCACGACTGTATACGCAGGGAAACAGAAGAAGAAACAGGCTATCAGATTAAGGAAGCAAAAAAGATCTTTGAAGCTTATATGTCTCCAGGTTCTGTAACTGAAATTCTACATTTTTTTATAGCAGAATACACCAATAACATGAAAGTTGGCGATGGCGGTGGTTTAGAAGAAGAGGAAGAGCATATTGAAATTTTAGAAATCAATATCGAAGAAGCACTACATATGATTGATACAGGTGAAATCAAAGATGGAAAAACCATTATGCTACTACAATATATTCGTTTAAAAAATATACTGTAGACGCCTATTTTAGATGATTAGGGCTACTGATTAACTTTCTCAAAGATAAACTTTGGGTCTTGGAAATTGACGGTTGAAGGTATATAATGTGGAATTCCCATATACACTTGCTCCGTTCCTGTACCTAAAATATACAGAGACCCTTTTTTTAATAAAACAAAGGGTCTTCTTTTTTTCTGTCCCCAGCCAAATGGCGTATAATAATAGTCCCCAAGCAATGTGTCTTTTTGGATATTCCCGCGAATGTCTCCCGAATCAACCTCACCTCCAGGTCTATAAAAGAACAATTTACCATGAAAACGGTTCTCAAAAAGATTAAGATCCAAACGGGCACTGTCTCGTTCACTATGAGCCATATAACTCAATACTTTAGTATCTCGCCTCCCCTCTTCACAGCTTATCAACAGCAGAGCCGAAAAAATAAAATAAACAGCAATCGAATATAAACGCATTTTTCTTTTGATCTACGATAATTAATCCCGTCTCAAGATAAACACAAAATTCAACAATATACAAGGAATTTGACATAAGATGCTTTTTCCAAATTTGATTTACTTAGATTCTCTATATAATCAAACTTAATGCGAACTACACTTTATCAAATCTTTTATTTTCTTCCTTCCATTCAACGTAGTTCGCTTTTAAGCAGTGCCCACAAGGGCGATATTGATGTTTTAGCGCTTCTTGCTCAGTGGAAAAAAAGACCCTGTTCTCCCGCTTCATCCGTTTTCCCGAAATACAGCAAAGCAATCCATAAATTTTTAGCTTTTCATTGCCACCAAAGTGAATTTCTCCCGCTCGAATCTTGGCATGCAATGAAGCATCTGTAATATTTTTATGCCATTCCATTGTGTGGGATTTATTTTTCGGCATCATGAAAAATAATACCCAACGCATGGCGTTCACCTGCTGTGACTTCACTCACCCCATGTTTCATATTAACCCTAAAATAACCCGTTCGTCCTTTCTCAGGCCTAAAATTTGTTGCGAATAAAACGAGATCACCTTTTTTAGGTTTCAAAACAACTGCCTTTGATTGAGCCCTCGGAACTTGTTGTGTTAATACAAATTCTCCGCCCATAAAATCGACTCCTGGCTCATTTAACATCAAAACCACCTGCATCGGAAAGTAAACCGCTCCATACAAGTCTTTATGTAGCGTATTGAAACCTCCTTGACCATATTTCAAAATCAATACTGTTGCCTTTTCCTGTCCTTTCAAACGGCAATCCGTCAAAAGGTCTTCATGTTTCAATGAAAATGATATATCGATTTTCAGCGCACGAAACCAGGCATTAGCAATGACGGTAAGATAGGAATAAAGTTGAGATCGAATCGTTTGAATCAACTTAGGTAGTGGGTAGTCAAAATATTTATACTCCCCTAATCCGAATCGATGCCTTTCCATAACGACAGTTTTACGGTAGAGCGTCGAATCGCTATACCCTTTTTTTAATAGATCGCATTGTAAATCTGTCAATAGATTTGGAATGACTACATAGCCCTGTTTATGCATTTCTTCTGTAATCGCAGGCCAATCTAGATTTTCTATGTTTTGAATGACATTTTCCATACCACGAATCTCCACATTATAGTCCTGTCAAAAAATCCGAAATATGCTAAAATGATGTATAATAAAAGGCACGTGAACATTTATAGCTCAAGACAATCCATATCAAAAAAAAAGGATTAAATACAGGCAGGTGTATTTAATCCTTTTTTTTGATATCATATCGTATAAAAACTAGCTGTTTCCAACATTATTCACGATTTTTTCTGCCAAGGCTTTAAGCTGAACCATATCAGCATAGTCGAGCTTTAAGGCTTCAAAAATCTGCATGGGAACACAATTTGCCTTTTCTTTTAATTGTAATCCTTGCTTTGTAAGTTTGATTTTGACTACCCTCTCGTCAGTTTTACTTCGTGTTCGAGTAAGCAAAGCTTTAGTCTCCAAGCGCTTCAATAGTGGCGTAAGCGTTCCATTATCCAGAAATAACTTAGTTCCTAATTGATTTACTGTTTGCTCATCATTCTCCCATAAAGCCATCATGGTGATATACTGTGGATAGGTCAAGTCAATCTCTTCAAGAATAGTTCGATACTGCTGCATAATTTCCCTATGTAGCACATACACTGAAAAGCAAAGCTGTTTATCTAATTTTAATAAATCATCCATCTTGCAAAGATATTGAGTTTTCGAGGGATTGAAAGAGAATAATCAACTATTTATACTCAACGACAAACTCTTCCTTGGGTACTCGAACCTTTTTCATTGACGAAATCCAATTTCTCGAAGAGTCCGCCACACCAACATACATCAATGAAACGCTTTTAAGTCCATGTTTTTCTAATTGTAAAACCTCATCCACGACGCGGTTATCGAAGCCCTCGGCAGGCGTGGAATCAACGCGGAGTTCCGCTGCTTGAGCCAAAGCTAAACCTAAAGCAATGTAAGTCTGTCTTGCCGTGTGCGCAAAATTTCTTTCTGCAGCTTCATTCAGATAAATAGATTTTAACTTGTCCGTATAGGAGCCAAAGCGTCCCCTTGGCAAATCCCGTTCATCTGTAGTAAAATCATAAACTTTATCAATACGTTCTTCTGTATAACGATCCCATGCAGCGAAAACAAGCACATGTGAGCATTCACGCATACAGTCTGGATTTAGTGCTCCTTTTGCCAATTCTTCTTTCAATGCCTGATTTTCAACAATCAATATTTTAAATGGCTGTAAGCCCGAGGAAGTCGGTGCAAAGCGCGCTGCTTCAACGATTTTATCTATATTTTCTTGACTAACTTTTTTTGTCGGATCGTATGCTTTCACAGCATGACGCCATTGTAAATCTTCTATTAATGACATATAATTATATTTTTATTTTACGAGTATAACGGATAACAACGCCAACAATGCAGGAACTCCTTGTACAAAAAATATCTTTTTGCTCGCTGTAATTCCACCAAAAATACCGGCAACAAGGACACATCCTAAAAAGAACAGGCGTACATTGTGACTCCAGATGGGGTCATTGATAAAAAAAGACCAGGCTAAACCTGCAACGAGAAAGCCATTGTAGAGCCCTTGATTTGCAGCAAGCCCCTTCGTTGGCTTAAATAATTCTGCCGGGAGAGCCTTTCCAAAACTACGTTTTCCTGCAGTTTCCCAAGCAAACATTTCCATCCATACAATGTATACATGTTCTAAAAGTACGAGTGCTGTAAGCACGTTGGCAATATAATTCATATATTATTCGTTAGTTGATACCGTCAATTTGACATCCATATTACCCCTAGTTGCATTTGAATAAGGGCACACTTGATGTGCTTTTTCAATTAATTGTTGTGCTAACTCTAAGCTTACGCCAGGTATATTTGCATGTAATTCTGCAGCCAATCCAAAACCACCATTATCCAATTGTCCAATACTCACATGTGCAGTTACCGAAGTCTCTCCAGTTTTTACTTTTTCTGACCTAATGACCAAATTCAAGGCACTATCAAAACACGCAGCGAAACCTGCAGCAAAAAGCATCTCTGGATTGGCATAATCATCATTCGCACCTCCTAGTCCTTTTGGCATACGAACAGCTAAATCCAGTACACCATTTTCACTTCTTACCTGACCGTTTCGTCCTCCTTTGGCTGTCGCGCCGATGTTATATAACGTTTTCATATTTCAATTTGTTTTGTTTGTACAAATGTATGGCAAGAAATTATATTGTGAAAAATATAATATTGCAATTTACATTAAGATGAGAATAGCAAAATCTCAAAAACATAACTGCGAGTATCGAATGTAATTTAAAACCAGTACATTTGATTATTGCAAATCGAGTTTAAATGAAAACAACTTCCATTGAACAGTTTTATCAGGAGATCAATGCGAGCATCCCAAAAGAGATCGCAAGAGAGATTGGTCATTTTAATGTATTCAACTTTGAGGAACTTGCAGCTACATTAAAAGATAAACCGATCATGCCCTACAATAAGCGTACGTACTATAAAATAAGCTTAATCACAGGGAAAAACACGGCTGAATATGCCGACAAAGTGATCGAAATCGATGAATCAGCACTTGTATTTGCTACCCCAAAAGTTCCTTACCATTGGATACCGAAAGATGAGCATCAGAAGGGTTATTTCTGCGTTTTCACCGATGAATTTCTAACCCGAAATAAAAGTGGTGTTAACATAGATGATCTCCCTATCTTTCAACCGGGCTGCCTTCCGATTTTTCAATTATCAGAAGAACAACGTATTGAAATAGAGGAAATCTTCGTAAAAATAAATAAAGAGCTTTCTTCAGAGTACGTCTTTAAATACGATCTGCTGCGAAATTATGTTCTTGAGATCATTCATTATGGGCAAAAGCTGCAACCCAAAAGTATAACAAATCCCACACATAATGCCTCTAATAGAATAACCTCATTATTTATAGAATTGCTAGAAAGACAATTTCCCATTGAATCTCCAATGCAACGTTTACAACTACGGACAGCTAATGATTTTGCGGAACGACTTGCCATACATGTCAATCACCTGAATAAAATTTTAAAGGAAAATACGGGAAAAACAACCAGCCATGTCATTGCAGCCAGAGTCACACAGGAGGCAAAAATTTTACTGCGACAAACCGATTGGAATGTCTCTGAGATTGCTTATTCACTTGGCTTTGAGGAGATCGCTCATTTTTCCAATTTTTTCAAGAAGCAAACCGGCTTTGCCCCAAACATTTTTCGTTCTCAATCGTTATAATTTGAATTTCGCAAATATCCATTTGTATTTCGCAAGTTAAAGTATAACTTTTCGGAGGATCTTTGTGCTGTTGGATCTTTAAAACAAATTAAAATGGCTACAAGTAAAATAGCATTGGTAACAGGCGGAAGCCGTGGTTTAGGTAGAAACATGGCTGTTAGCCTTGCAAAAAAAGGAATCGATGTCATTCTAACCTACAATAGCAATCAGGAGGAAGCAGATCATGTAGTTGCTACGATACAATCTTTAGGTCAGCATGCAGCTGCATTCCAATTGGATGCAGGTAATGTGCAGTCTTTTGATCTCTTCATCGAAGGAGTTACACAGCATATAAAACAAGAAACAGGACAACCAAACTTCGATTTCCTAATCAATAATGCCGGAACAGCATTATATGCCCCTTTCATGGAAACTACGGAAGAGCAATTCGATACAGCTTATAATATCCATTATAAAGGGGTATTTTTTCTCACGCAGAAAGTTCTTCCCTATTTGAACGATGGTGGACGTATTATCAATATTTCTTCTGGTCTCGCACGTTTTGCATTTCCGGGATCATCTGCCTATGGCTCGATGAAAGGAGCAATCGAGGTACTGACGAGGTATCAACAGGACCTCAACGTGAAGAATTGATTAACTTAGCGAAGTAATATAAAGGTAACATGGAGCAATTACTGGAATACATCCGAAAATTTGGACAGCTCGATTTACGAGAAGAGAACTTAATTCGACAGGCATTCGAAAAAAAAAGTGTTCCAAAGTCAAGCTATTTTGTCGCTTGCGGTAAAATAAACAATAGCATTGCTTTTGTGGAATCGGGGGTATTCCGTTCGCTCTATTACAACAGTAAAGGTGACGATTTTACGCGTTATTTTATCTATGAAGGTCGTTTTATTGGAGATCTTCAGAGCTTCTTGGATCGAACACCGTCCAATGACTATATAGAATCCCTCACAGATACCGAGATCTGGAGCCTTGATTTTGACAATTTTACGCTCCTTGAAAAGGAAATTAAAGTTTGGCCATTGTTAATGGCCAAACTTTATGGTTTTGTAGTGGAAAGTAAGCTAAAAACGGCAAATACCATGATGAATCTCGATGCCAAAGACCGTTACCTCCTGTTCTTAAAGCTTTACCCTGGTTTGGCCAATCGTGTTCCATTAGCCATGTTAGCATCCTATTTAGGGATTACCGCATCATCCCTGAGCCGGATTCGGAAAAATATCTAGTCCCCTCGCAACATCTAAATCAAATCGCGCCCCCTAATGCATTAGTCACAGGAATACGAATCCTTTCGATCAACTCCGATCATTGCGATAAAATTGTAGCCTGAGTCAATTTACCAACGATAAAGCAACCTTGTTGTGAAGACATTATCTTTCAAATCAGCCGAAAAATTTGGTAAACTTGTGGTTTCGTTCGTTACATGCTCATTATATACGGTCAATTTTATCCTATTGTTAATCTGATATGCAAGACCATAACCCAACGTACTAAACTTAACATCTCCGTCGGCCGTAAAATTATCAGGCATGCCGATTGTCATGCCACTTGCTTTAGTATTTGGATCATAGACGTCATACGCTAACAGCGCAGTTATACCGGTCTTAGCAATCTCTTGCGTAAACCAAAGATAATATCCGTTAAATTTTCGTTGATAAAGGTCTGTTGTCGGTTGGGTCGTAAAACTTCTGCTTGCGTAAGGCCCTTTGATATCGGCACCAGCCGCTACCCCTGGCTGATCACCAGCAACATATTCTGTTTTAAAGCTGGACTTTCCCAAGCTACTATCAAATTCCAACTGTAAATTGGCACCATAATAATTCCGACCGATCGCCCTGCCTTCATTCTCGTCGCTGGTATGTGCTGTATAACCATTGCTATTGGGCGTATAATAAGTTTTCGTATCATTACGAACCGAACCTTTATAGAATGAGGCACCAAATCCCAAATGAAGTTTTTTATCCGCTAGGCTATCAAATTTAAAAGCAAGATTACCGATCAGATCTTTTTTGGAATCATAATCTTTAGCCGAATGGCCACTACCATTCACCAAGGCTAAATCTAAGTTTAAGAATTTAGCTTTACCGCCAGGGTGATAGCTTACCATCCCTCCAAGATCACGTTCGCGTGGCATCAGAGTCTGAAATACACGTGCCCGTTCCGGAAAATCACGATAGCCGGATGAGTACACAATAGAGTATCCAAAAGGTCTATTGAAAAGACCCGCCGTTAAACTTAGGCCTTTTTGGCTTGGGTGACGCAATTGAATAAAGGCATCCATCAGTTGCACACCGTCTTGAGTAGCGTCCAATTGAAAGACAATACTGGAGTACGTATCCACGCGGTCAATTTTAAGACGTCCCCTGCGAATCATAAACCTGTTATCCGAATTCTTTGAAAAATCACCACCCGAAAAGGACGTAATTCCGGGAGATTGCGCTTTCTGAAACTGTGTCTGAAGGTACCCCGTAATCTTGATATCATGTGGATCATAGCTGGAGGGCGCATTATTATTTTGCGCAAGCGCTACGACGGGACCTATCAGGGCTAAGAGTAAAAGTGCTTTTTTCATTAGAATTTTAAATAAATTATCTTTTTCGCTTGTGATGATATGATACGAGTAGAATCATTTTTCCATCTTCTATTCCATCATCTTTCAACGGCGTAAAAATAGATTCTCAATATTAAGTTAATATTAATAAATTGTTAGTCTATTAATTTATATACATAAAATTAACGATTTAGTAATATATCTCGTAAGAGATAGGTCAATACAATGGTGACTCTCGCAATGTAGAGGTATCCTTAAAATAAAAAGGCCGATACAAATTGTACCGGCCTTTTAATCCTATTGATTTATACGTTGAATTATTTCAATCCCTTATTATAATCGCTTTCGCGAAGAGGGATAGACCAAGTCCACTTATTTTTATCTTGTGGATTAATTGTAACAGCTAAAGATGTAAGGAAATTACCCCCGTTTGCGTTATTTCTTCTCACAATAGTATCTCCCCAACGTTTCATATCAAACCAATCGAATCCTTCGCCCCATAGTTCAACTGCGCGATAAAGTTTAATTTCATTAAGTAGATCTGTCCCTGTTTTTGTACAAACATAATTCACATTCCTTCCTGAAGTAGCGTTTAATGTGTTAAGCACACCTTGAACTTCGCTTGCTGCTTTATTTTGGAAAAATTTCGCTTCAGCTTCAATGAGGTACATCTCGGAAGCCCTAAAGTGATTTAAGTTTCCAACACCTGGTAGATCATTCGCTTTAAACTTAAAATTCATGTAAGCGTATGGCACAGCGTTAGCCTGTAATTCAGGATATAAGGCAAATGCCCTAGCCTTCATCGTCGCTCCGGCCAATCCTGTAGCTGTTGTATACGCTTCGCCTTTCGGATCTAAGAAAAGATCTCTTCTAATATCTGTTGAAGGAATTTTATCGAACAATTCTCTACTGATACATTTTGGCGCTGTTCTAACAGCACTTGCCGATGAATTATATGCAATATACGATTGAAATGAATAGAAGTATAATGTTTCATCAGACGCACCGTAGCTACTCCAAATCCATTCTCCATTTGGATTTGCAAAGCCACTTTTATACTCCGCATTGTTCATCAATTTATAATTAGCACGCGCTAGAATTGCATATTTCTCAGCATTGACATAATCCTGCTTGTTCAAAGCAGCTCGAGCATAAACCGCATAAGCAACATCTTTATTCACTTGATAATTGGCATTTGGATTACGATTAATTTTTGAAGATTCATATAATGAAATAGCATCATTCAAATCCGTATAGATCAAATCATAAGTCTGGCCCAAGGTAGATAAAGGCATGTCTCCTGTTGACACATCTTTTCTTAAAACCAATCCATTTGTCTGCCCATTATTGGAATCACTCCATCTATTGCCATAGATCTGAGCTAACATCATGTAACTGTAAGCACGGTAAGTCAATGCTTGCGCTTTTATAAATTGTTTGTCGGCTAAGTTTCCATCCGCAGCATCAATATTTTCGACAATTTGATTTGCGTTACCAATGATCTTGTAGTAATAAAACCAAGGATAATACAGGTAAATACTTGTTAAGTTTTGATTATAATTTGCATTAATAATGTCTGCCCAGCCACTTAAGTTGACAAAAAAATTGTTTCCAGGATAGTTCCCATAGTACATTTTGATTGTCCCCTCTCCATTAAAGCCTTGGCTACCTAAATACTGTTGGGTCATCATTTTTGCCAAACCGTTAACGGCTACTTCAGCATTTTTTGTCGTCTCAAATACTTTAGAAAGCTCAACGGAATCTGTAGGACTTGTATTTAGATAGTCTTTTTTGCAAGAAGAAACAAGAATCATTCCTGCTAACAATACTTTTATATATTTATTATTTTTCATTGTTTGATTTCTTATAATCCAATTTTTACACCAAAAGAAATGGTACGTGGAGTAACCCAAGCATTTGTGCTGGTACCATTCCATTGCTGTTGCGGGTTCATTCCTTTACGTTTTGTCATTGTAGACAAGTTTTCAATTCCAGCAACAACTCTCACGGAAGACAAATCTATTTTACTAATCAATGTTTTTGGCAAACTATAACCTACCGCAATATTCTTGATAACCAAATATGATCCATCAGTTAAGAAACGATCACTAGTAGCATAATTATTCATACTACTTTGAGAAAAGTTGATAGAAGGGATACCATTTACATCCAACCTATCCGCCGAGGAGGCTGTCATTCCATCTGGAATACCGTTCCACGATTTCATGATATCCGTGTGCAGCGCACTTGGCGTACCGGACATGGCCATTAAACTAGCATAGGAAGAATCGTATATTTTACCACCGATAGCGTAAGTGAATAACGCTGAGAAGCTGAAGTTTTTATACTCAAAGCTGGTATTGAAACTTCCATTCATTTTAGGAATAACCGATCCAGACCAGCCCCTTAGACCATAGCTAGAAGCATTAGTTACATAGTATTTTCCATTAATTTCAACAAGTTCCGCTTTAGGGATCTCCGCTTTTCCTGGTGCAGAACCATTCACATTAAAACGCTCTGTATCTGCCAGGTAAAGTGAACGACCAGTCATCTGATCTACACCCGCATACTTAAACAACCAGAAGTCATAACGGCTTCCACCTTCAACCCATTTGAAATTACCAGTTACAATTCCGTTCTCCCTATTTTCTTCAGGTAGTGATAATATTTTATTCGTCAACCAAGTTGCATTCGCACCAACATTCCATCTCCATCCATCACCCTTTAACACGTCTACATCAAAAGTTAACTCGAAGCCCCTATTTGACATTGAACCAATATTCCTTGTTACTGTTGAAACTGCACTCGAAGATGATGTTGCTCCAGCAGACAATGGAAGATTAAAATCAAAAATCAAGTTTTGAGACTGCTTGTTAAAGTATTCAAAGCTTAAATTTGCTCGTTTAAATAACCGGGCTTCTACTGCCGCAGAGAACGAACTAGAGGTTTCCCAAATTAAGTCAGGTGAAGGGTTTTGGTTTTTAAATACCGCACCTGCATTCGCATTCTGGCTTAACTCATATAAGGATAAATAAGAATACTTACTTGCACTTTCATCATTACCTACTTCACCGTAAGATGCTCGAACCTTCAAATCATTAACAGTATTCAGCATATCTTTAAAGAAATCCTCTTTAGATACGCTCCAGCTACCGCCTAATGACCAAAAGTTACCCCAACGATTGTCTGGGCTGAATCGAGATGAGCCATCTCTTCTAAAAGATGCTTCCGCAAAATATTTACCCGCGTAATTATAACGAGCGCGAGACAAGAAACTTTCTACACGATAATCTTCTTGATAGTCATAAAGCGACGTGATTTTGGTAAAATTAACCATATCCGTTTGGCCTTCAAAAATTTCATCTGTTTTATAGCCATATAGATAACTCCAGTTGTCAGAATAATTCTCATGTCCTGCCAATATATCCAGATGGTGTAAACCAAAATCTTTGTTCCAAGTCAATAATTGTTGAACTGTATAGTTTTTGTAGCGATAAATATTCCTAGCCGCTCTACCCTGACCTGCACCATCCCCTATTATTGCGTTATTATACGTACGACGTTCTGAATTGCGAAGATTTAAATCACCGTTTAAAGTCAATGTAAAATCTTTCAGAAACTTGAATTCAAGAAAGCCTCTACCATTTACTGTATTACGAATCGTTTGGTCTCTGTTTAATTCATTTTCCCAAATGGTATGTCTTCCTACATATTGCAATCTTGTAGATTCACCGTTATCATACTGTATTTTTCCGGCCTCGTCCAATGCATAAGATCCGTCTGCGTTATGCAAATGAATTGGATAGATTGGTGCTATCGATCTTGCATAGTTATACGGATTAACAAATGAACTTGCATCGTCAGTAGAACCGCTAATTTGATTTGAGATCTGATGTGAACCTGCTAAGTTAAAGCCATACTTGAACCAATCTTTAGCTTGAAGTTCGGCATTTAATCGTCCAGTAAATCTTTTTAAACCCGAATTTTTAATGTATCCTTTCTCGTCCAGGTATCCTGTCGAATAAAAAACCTTTGCTTTATCTGTAGCGGTAGTTCCATCAATGTTATAATTTTGACGATGTCCAACGCGATCTACTTCTTTAAACCAATCCAAGTCGTCTGCATATCCACTTTTTATCTGGGCATCAGAGACAAGCTTTCCATTGGAATCAAATAATTTATCATCAGCTTTATCATAGATGTTTAATTTCAAATAATTGCTCACCAAAGATTTGGTTGCTTCATTATTTGCAGATTGAACTGTTGGATAGGATGCCGAATTGTTAGTTAGTAAACTATTTCTATATCCCTGCCACATGGCTTCCATAAATTGTCTATCATTCACGCGATCGTATTCGGCAATACCTCTCGAGTAGAAACCTTGGTCTGTTGAGATATTAACCTGAGAACGGCCAGCCTTACCCTTCTTGGTGGTAATAATAATAACCCCATTACTAGCCCGACTTCCATAAAGTGCAGATGATGAAGCATCTTTTAACACTGAAATACTTTCCACATCATTGGGGTTGATATCGGAAATATTACCACCAAAAGGTACACCGTCCACGACATACAGCGGGTTGTTAGATCCATTCAATGATGAAAATCCACGTATCCGTATACTAGGTTCTGCACCTGGCATACCAGAAGTATTGTTCAGTTGAATACCAGCAGCAGATCCCTCTAAAGCTGCAAATGCATTGGTAACTGGTCTCTTTTCGATATCTTTAGCAGAGACGGAGGTTACGGATCCAGTCACAGATTCTTTTTTGGCAGTACCATAAGCGACTACGACAACCTCATCTAATGCTGTATTCTGATCCTCTAGTGACACGTTGAATAATGACTGTCCATCTTTAACGATTATAGTCTTATCAGAATGACCGACATACCTGAAAACCATTACTTTACCAACAGGAACTGATAAAGAATATTTTCCATTTGCATCTGTTTGAGTAGCAATGTTTGATCCTTGAACAGCAATTGTAACTCCTACCAACGGTTTCCCGTCAGCGCCAGTTACACGACCGCTTACTTTCTTCTCTTGCGCAAAAGCAACAGACGACAGGATCATACTCCCCACGAAAAAACTGAGTAGTTTGTGTTTCATATGTTTATGTTTGTTTAAATAAGTAGTTTATCTAACTAAATACGATAAAAGCACCGAAGAAACTTTTAATATATGTTTTTCAAAAGTGATGAGCCCAACAGGCTAATACAGTTAGTGTACAAAACCAAACATGAAATGTTAAGGTTTTGTTAAAAGCAAAGATAAAACAATCTTTTAAAGATGCAACAAGAAGTTATAAATAGAATTAAAAAACTGGAAAACAAACGATATAAATCATAGTATTTCACACAAAAAAATAACACACAAAAACACTAAATACCAAACAATTACACAAACAACACACCTTAATCTAAAAAAGTAGCTATTTTTTTTTATGAAGTAACAATAAATACTGTAATATTTTGTATTTTTCATCATAAAACTACCCTTACAATCGATAATAATAAAAAAACACATGTAACTGCTATCAAAAAGACAAAACAATAGTTCGAACCAATAAAAGGCAAAAAAAAGATGAACTACAAAAGCTTAAATCCAATATTATATACAAAAAGCTTAGATCAAACTATTCAGTTCTATGCTGAAAAACTCGGGTTTACATGTGTTGAAAAAAACGAAGCATTGAACTGGGCTCTACTGCGAAGTGGAACCATCGAAATCATGTTTTCGCATCCTGGCGAAAGCATTGCTTTTGAAACAGCACAATTTACCGGGTCCCTTTATTTTAACATAGCGGATGTTGATAATTTATGGGAAAGTTTGAAAGATAATGTCAAAATATGTTATGAAATAGCAACTTTCGAATGGGGAATGCGCGAGTTTGCTATTTATGATAATAATGGATATGTGCTTCAGTTTGGTGAAAAAATATAGAGGCAGCAAAATACTTGCTACCTCTATATTACATAAAAATTCCTTTTTGATCTAACTAGATATGTGTTCTGAATTCTTTCAAATTCAATTTGAATGGAACAACAACAGAAGACTTTACAGCCTCCCCGTTTTGGGTTGCCGGCTTCCACTTACCTGCTCTGTTAAGGGCGCGTTGCGCACTCGTTAATACGCCATAACCAGGATCATCTTTTAATTTAACACCAGTAATTTTCCCATCTTCTTTCACAATAAAATTTAACTCATAGTCACCAGACAAACCTGCTTTCAGTGCTTCAGGTGGATATTGGAAATTTTTATAGAATTTTTCAATGAAAGTAGACATGCCTTCAATTGGTTCTGCTTTTACTATTGCAGCTGAATTTGCAGACTCTTTAAAGCTCAACACTTTGTAAGGAAAACGTACCCAAGAAGCAATCGGTTTTCCATTTTTCGTAGCAGGTTCCCAATCCCCAGACATTTTAACAGCCTTCAACAAACGTATCCCCATCCCTTTTTCAATATCCTTCGCGATATCAGCTGAATCAATTTTTCCAAATTCATTTACACGGATGTCCAATATGATTTCCCCTGAAATATCTTTAGAGATCTCACTATCCGTTAATTTGAAAGAACGATTGACCTGTTTGACAAAACTGTCATATCCTATTTTTGGTAGGGCTGCATTTTCCTGTCCAAAGGAGAATACGCAACTAAGCATTCCGATTAAGCTAAAAATTAGTGGTTTCATATCTTATTGTTTCAGAAAATTCACATTATTTAAAAGGGGAAATTCGACACTTCCCCCTTTCTAAATCTATCTTGATCCAGTGTAAACAAACTTTTCTTCAAACGTTCTGGCTCCACCATTTGACGTCCAGTTAACCGTCAATGTCTTCGTTGCTGGATCATAAACACTGGTGGACTTAGTCGCTATTGGCAGAAGCGAAAACATTTCCACAGTAATTTTATTAGTAGCCTGATCAATTGTATAGTTTACTTGATTTGAATAAGTACCTAACAAGCCAGGGTCCAACATACATTTATTACTTCCGATAGTTACTAACTTAACCGTTTTATTTGCATTAGGTACCAAAGCCGTATTCGCAGATGTCGTATATTTGTAAACACCGTCAAAGAAGTTTTTAGCTCCTAAATTCAATATAATCTTGCCAAAATTTCCCGAAATCTCTCCAGAAGACACTGTCTTTATAGCTAAACCAACAGCATAATCAGCATCAAAAGTAAACTGATCCGGTTTCAAATTAATTGGGACCGCAACTTCTCTTTCACCCTTTTTTATTACCGCTTCAGTTGTACTTAAACTATATTGTGAAGCAGGCATCGCCTCATATTCGGTTTCATTTTCGTCATTATATTTTTCTAGCAATGAGTTGTCAACAGCTATTGTTACTTTAATATCACTTTCTGCTGTTTTAGCTCCAACACATTTCAATTTCAAATTTACTACTCCAGTAGGAGCAATATTAAATGCTAAAGAGTATAAAGGTATAGAACTTGATTCATTAGATATTGGGACAGATACATCCCCAAACTCTATAATATTCGCAACAGCACCATCAGCATCCGGTCCTATTAAGTCTTTATCCTTTAAACAAGACGTTAGCACTAATGGAGAAGCTAACGCTAAGAAAATATATTTTATTATTTTTTTCATGTTAATCTAAATTTATTTAGCCCAAAATATTTTAGAAGAATACTTATTTATATCTGCAGGAACATTTGCTGCATTATAACTAAATTCAGTATTTGGATATAATATTCTAGTTGGTAATTTGTCTTCCGAGGTTGCACGTGACGCTATTGAAACAAACGTCGTTCTAGCATTCGCAGTAGTGTTTAAACCAACATTCTTTGGATATCCACTGCGACGAAATTCATTCCATGCCTCATGGCCAAATAGAAAATTCAAAGCAATATACTTTTGTGTTATGATAGCTTCGCGTTTTTGTTCTTTCCCAGTCTCTTTTCTTTCAGGTTTATTAGGGTTAGACTGATCTAAATAATCTACAAATTTCACTAAATAAGTATCATTATTATCAGTTTCATATTTCGTTAAATAAGCTTGAGCATCAGCTGCACTTTTAGTAGGCGCATCACCTTCATTCATGTATAAGTAGTTATAAGATGCCATTATTCCCTTTCTAAAATAAGTTCGGGATGCTTCATCTCCACCAGAAATAAGTCCGTCTAATGCAGCTTCAGCAGCCAAAAATTGACTTTCTGCAGCTAACATCAATGGTTGACCAGCAGCAGGACCTTTGATAACGCCTAACCCTCTATAATTTGTACCGCTTATCGTACCCGAGACTGGACGCATGACCCAGGCAGATGGCGCAACTCCAGTTGGAGGATTATCAACATTTCCAAGTTGATTTTTATTGGTTGATATTCCATTTGCGAAGACTAATGATGCACGTTCCGAGTCAGATATTTTAAAACCATCGTAGAAAGCCATTATATAATTGGTAGGAATAAATTGGGTTCCCCATGTTCCCACAGCGGCATTATCAGCGCCATAAGCCCAAGTATTCCACATCGGATTTTGCTTACCCGCAATTTTGGTAAATACAGGTTGTACAATTACATCGCTTTCAATAACGCCAATATTATCTATTGTCTTATTAGCAAATGTAGCTTTACTACCAGCTCTTAACACCAACCTCAATTTCAATGTATTAGCAAATTTAGCCCACGAGGTCGTATTACCTTTGAATATAACATCTGCAGTTTTAAAATCATCACTAGCAGTAGCCGATTTAAAGAAAGCCACTGCTGCATCCAATTTTTTAGCAAGATCGACATAGATATCAGCTGCCTTGTCGTATTTAGGAGTTAGCGAAGCAGCGCCCTTTAACGCATCTGAATAAGGAACATCATTATAGGTATCCACAAGATTCGCATAATTATACACTTTCATGACCTCTGCAGCTTGTACAAAAAGGGCTTTCCCTTCGCCTGCTTTTTCTACAACATACTGAAGATCAGTCAATGTATTATATGGAGTACTCCACAAGCCAGTCATAAACCCGGTTGAAAAATCGTAGGTAATCATATCACCCCAACCAGAGACCCCGCCCGATGTAGCATAATAACCTACTAATCGTCCGCCATAGGTATTATATGTTGGAACAGAAAGCGCTGTTGCAACCATAGCTTGAGGCAAAACAAGCTCTGGGGTCGACTGAGTCGGTGAATTTGGATTATCATTGATATCCAAAGCCTTTTTACAGGAAGAAGCTACCAATAAAGTAGACATTGCTATGGATAAATATTTTATTTTATTGTTCATGAGATTCGATATTAAAAAGTTAAACTAACAGAAAAACCAACGTAACGAGACGGCGGTGTTTGACTTAAACCTGTCAAACCAAGCGCATTTCCATTGGATGATCCGTTTCCATCAGAATATTCTGGATCGGTATAAACATTTGTAGCAGGTGTCCATAGAAACAAGTTACGACCTTGTACACTCACTCGAGCCTTCTTAATCACATTTTGACCGGCAAGAAAAGATTTCGGTAAATTATAAGACAATGACATTTCACGGATTTTCCAGAATGCTGCTGAAGTCACATAGGTTTCGTCAATATTTCGTCGTCCAGTAGCCATTGTCCAATAATCAGCTCCACCATCATAAACAGTAATGTTTGTATTTTTTACATAAGAATTTGTTGCTTCATCCCAATAAGATGAATTTGGAATAACAAATCGTTCACGATCGTAAGCAACGGTATTTATTCCTGATCCGGAGAAATCAAACAAATCTGCTCCATTATTAAAGATATAGTTACCTGTACGATACTCAGCACTTGTGTAAAATGTTAGATCTTTATAAGATAATGACAAGTTTAAACCTAGTGTATGCGTTGGAAGCGCTGCTCCCAGCACCTTCAATGTACCATCTGTAGTTGGATATCCTGTAATACGATCCACAATAATACGTCCTTCAGGATCTCTATTATAAGTAGAACCCATGATTACAGGGAAAGCTTCGCCTTTTACTGCGTAAGATCCTGTACCACCTGTGTACGTAGCCAAAGCCAACTGGTCTAAACCTTCTGCAATTTCGACAACCTTATTCTGAATATAAGTAAAATTTCCGCCTAAAGTCAAGTCCCAATCTGCCGTACGGATTGGTGATACGCTTAGTCTCGATTCGATACCTTTACCTGTGGTTGTTCCTGCATTCAGTAAATATTTATTATAACCAGATGCCCAAGAAATATCTGTTGGAACTGTATTGTCTGTTGTTTTATTATTAAAATATGTAACATCTGCAGATACCCTATTATTCCACCATGCAGATTCAAAACCAAATTCAATAGATCGCGTCATTTCCGGCTTTAATCCAGGCTGAACTATCTGATTACCAACTGTATGACCGCCAATTCCATTATATGGATATCCGGAACCTTGGCCAAAAGTAGGTACCGTTGCATAGGCTCCAAAGTTGGATGAGCTACCAACGTTGACTTGACCTACTTTAGATAAACTCCCTCTTAGCTTCAAAAAGTTCAATGGTTGAAAATCTTTTAATGCTTCAATTGCATCAGTTGCAACAAATGAAACAGTTGCCCCTGGATAGAAGAATGAACGATTGTCTGGATCTAAAATTGAAACCCAATCATTACGTCCCGTTAATGTCAAAAATAAATAATTTTTGTAGGCTACATCAATTTTACCAGCTAGACCAAAAGTTCTCGCTAGATAATCCGCTTGGCCTGTAGATGGAGGATTCAAACTATTTCCCTGATTGTAAATACCATCGACAACCAAACCATTAACTGTAGCTGACAAATTCGAAGATTGATTCTGAACATATTGAAATAACGCCGTATAGTCGAATTTGAAATCTCCGTTTGTATGTGTCGCATGTGCATTAAAATCAGACACTATACTTGTAGCATAACTTGCAGCATCAGAGACGCTACCAGTAATATTAGTTCCTTTATATGCACCATGCAAACCAGCAGCATAAGGTGTAAAGGTGAATTTACCAGTCGTATATTTATAGGATTGATTAGAAGTGGTCATACCCACACGTCCCATAAAGTCTAACCAAGACAAAGGTTTAAAATTCAATTCCACATTACCCATGAAATAATCATTCCTAATTTTTTGGCGATTATTTGCGGCAATAAAATAAGGGTTATTATAGTAAGCGTTATAATAACCATTTGGATTTGCAAAAGGATTATTTTGCCAATCTTTATAGCTTGTTAACGGCACCTGACCCGGAGATTGCAAAACCGCATCATAAATATTTGCGTTTGCAGATGTTTGATCGTATCTATTTTGAGCGTAATATGAAGTATAATTAATATTGAGAATCACTATCAAACGGATAAACACACAAATGAGTAATATTCCTTCATAAAACATTGTTTTTCAATATGTTTTTATAAGAATACAAAAACTCACCTCTCTGTTTTTCAGAACAATTCTGTCTGTATCCAAGGTGGTTTTCTTCGTTTTTTCTGTTTCGTGTAAGTTCTCCTGCTGTTCTGTACCATCCAAAATATTTCCAGATGGCTGATTAAATGAATCCTGATGAGTGCCGCAATGGTAGAAAATGCCTTTTTGCTCTTTGATTTTACACGTAGAACTTGCAACAGTAGCTGTGCAATCAGGGTACACCAAATTTGGGTTTTGATGCCGTTTTCTGTTTCGGAATAAAAATAATGTAACTGGAAGTTTTGTTTGAGTTTTTTGAACAATAGTTCAATGTTCCAACGAAGTTTGTACAAAAAAGCGACTTCTTCCCGGCTGATTTCAAAATTATTGGTGATAAACTCAAAAATCCGCCCTTTATCATCCCTGTAGTTTACTTTTCTGAGGCATAAAGTCTTTTGCTTATTGTCTTCTTTGTAAATGAGATGAACGTGCTCTTCCAGCAAAACACCGGATTCTCCGTCTTGCAACTCTTGTCTGAAGAGTTCTTCCTCTACTTGATATACCGCATTTTTCTTCAATCTGCACACAAAATTGACTTGTTGCTCCGTCCAATGGGCAAATTGCAGGTAATGATTGTAAGCTCTGTCAAAAACAATCATGCTGTGGGCTGCCAGATTCAAATACTGAAGAAAATTTTTGTCGTGCAGTTTAGCTTCGCTGATTTTCACAAATTCAGGCGTATCGCTGTGGGCATCTGTCATCATGTGTACTTTCAGTCCGCCTTTTTTCTTTCCTTCGTTCTTGGGGTTTCTGCCTACTCCTTTCATAATGTCTGAAAACAAGCGTATGGTACTGGAATCGAAGATAAAAAGCTTGGCAAAAGAAACATTATCAATACGGCTGACCGACAAAACGGACTTGAAATGTTCCAATAACATAAAATAGACATCCTTGAAAAATTCATTGTCCCTGCCCCGAAGCCCATCGCCTGCCGTGCTCTTGGCGGGAGATTTTTCCATTCCCAAATAATTGAGTTTCCCTGCCAAACCTTGCATCCCATCGCATATTTCACCCATAGAATCGCATCGGCTGAATATGCCGAAAAGCATCGTCATCAAATGCGTCCACGAATCAAATGTTTTATAATATCGGTCTGATTGATGCTTGTTAACCAATAAATCAAACTTGTTGCGGGGGATAAATTGCAATATTTGTTTGAAAATTGGCTGACCGACTAAATTCTTTTCTGTATTTTTATGGCTCATATTTTTAGTGTGTAGTAAAACTAAAATATGAAAAAAGGAGCTACCTGAACAGATGGCTCCTTATATTTTTTTGTCGGTTAGTAGTGATTGAGAATATCATTTAATTTTCGACTTCCGTTTACACGAGCAGATGCTCTATTATATTTATCAAAAGGAACGGTACCTGTCGATTTTAAATATTGCCCTGAAAAACGGAAAGAGCTATTCTCATGTTTGGATGCCACGGCCAAATTTGTCATGTTTGTCACTCCTGTTTCCCAAAATTTATCCTTTCCACCATTCCACGAATAAGGTCCTGTTTGTGTTGATCCATCCTCTAGAGGATCACCAATTTGCACTATAGAGCCATCAAAAGCAGGTCCATATTGTTGGTTTTCGTAGGGTACATAAAAGATATCATGCGCCGAATAGCCTGAACCAAAACGTTTTTGAACTTCAGGCAAAAAGTTAACATTCTCAAATGTAGTCGTATTATCGATAGTTACCTCTAATCCATTACTAGCAGCACCTCTTTTCGTTTTAATAATCAAAGCACCGTTAGAAGCTTGCGAACCATATAAGGCAGCCGCGGAAGATCCGTTTAGAACTGTAATATCTTCAACATCGTCTGGGTTTAAATTCCCCAGCATAGAAGATGGAGAAATTACGTTGTCAATAACAATCAATGCTTGGTTATTACCAGTTAACGAACGCATCCCCCTTAACATGACACGGTAATTAGGGTTCACACCCGATCCTACACCTTGTACAGTAAGACCTGCGACTTTACCAGTTAAACCTGTCACGATATTGGTTGGCTTAGCCTGTTGTAAATCCTCCGCTTTAATTGTGGTCTGTGCAGCTCCAATTGAACGACGACTAGCAGTTAACCCCGCACCAGTCACAACGACTTCATCAAGAACAGATTCATTTCCACTAAGTTGTATATTATACAAACTGGAACCTTGTGCAACTGTAATTGTTTTGTCTGAATAGCCTACAGAACGAAAGACTAAAATTTTTCCAGTAGGAACATTAATGGAATAGTTACCGTTTGCATCGGTTTGTGTGGCTTGGTTAGTACCTTGAATAACAATAGTAACGCCTGGCAACCCCTCGCCATTTGTACCTGTCACTCGTCCACTAACCTTCTTTTCTTGGGCGAATGCTACCGAAGTGAGGATAGCACCACCCAATAAAAAACTGAGTAGTTTGTGTTTCATATGTTTATGTTTAATTAAGTATGTTTATTTAAATTCTTGGCAATACAGCACCTTGGCTAGCGAATTTTTTACTTCTCAATAATTATTATATGCGATGTTAGTTAGTCATACATCTTTTAAGTCAACAATGTCAGCTGTTAAAAAATGTTAAATACAAATTTATAACTTTTTTTAACTTTTGCAATGCAAGCATAACTTTGTGATAACATTTATTTCACAATAAATCACAAACATCTGATAAACAGGTTATTATTTTTGATGCAATATTAATTAAAGTAACATTGTTTAAACAAACATATTTATTTGTATTTCCCCTCGAACCATGTTATCCATTCACTTATCTTTCATCAAATTCTATTTATTTATAATAGTATATTTTCCACTGGCGGTAAATCCGACCTTTAAATGAATGATCTCAAACGCTCTATTCATCTGTTCGCTTCAGACTTATAGATAAGGAAATTTTCATTTCATCGCTGTACGACTTTCCTTATGATCTTCAGGGCAAAAACTTATCATCCCTTTTTTCTCATACATCAACACGCCAGCATCGCGTATCACAGCATAAACTTTTTCCCTGTTGGTCCTGTAGCACACAGTCGTACTTATGAGCTTATTCGGTATGCATTTCATATTTTTGACCGTAAATCCATGCCAGCGGCTCATCTGCCAGACAAACTCTGTCAGTGGGACATCTTTGTATTCACGTACAGCATTCGCCCATTGCGAAGCTTGTTCAAAATCCCCGTTCGTTAAATAAAATAGACTATCCCTTTGTATTTTTTCACCCTTCGGTAAATAGGATTTGATAACCGCAACTTCGTCCGAACATTGAAGCACCTGCCTTTTGTTTGATCTGCAATCAGAAACTAAAACTTCTCCGTATGATACCGTTGCTCGCGTAAACTGGGCATAAGATGCTAATTCAAACCTTCCGTAATCACTCGAAATTTTTCCATTGATAGTGTGTATTACCATCACGCTCCCAAACAGTTGGCTAGGTATGTCTATAAGCGCCTCGCCCTCGATAAACAGATGTGTACTATCTCCTTGCGTCAACGGATAACAAAGAGTTGATTGGGCATTCAGCCGGACCCGCATACCGTACGGAAATTCTATAACACATTGCTGACGAGCAGCTGTTCTGATCACGATATCCGTCTCGTTTGCATTTACTTCCCGCCCACTGGATGATTTATCAAATTCCAATACCCCCTCGGCGGTCTTGGCGAGCGAAATACCGTTTAAATCAAGCAATACTCCGGTTGCATTCGTATCCAATCGAATGATAGATGAATCAGCAAGCATTATTGTACCTGCAGATTCAGACAATGGTATTTCCGTACCAGAGGACATACTAGCACATTCCAGACCGATTTCAGCCCTATAATCCCTGTGTTTTAACATGACAATTACAGCCGGCAGCAAAAGAAATAAAACTGCTGCTGCAGCACACCACCACCATAATTGCCGTTTCTTTTTCCTAGCTAACCGATCTCCCGCAGCCCGGATCTGTTCAAAATCAGGCCGCCACTCGATGGATAATTCGTTTGACCGATTAGTAGACATTTCTTCGATCACCTCGGCAATCATTGCATCAAATTCCTCTTCACTAAAAATTTTCTCCGCTGCTTCTAATTGATCGGATTCTGTAAAACTGATACTCGCGTCCATACGCTTCCTGATCAGTTCTTTTACATATGTTCTGTTGTAAATCATTTCACCTTGTAATAAACAAATAAGCCCATAAGATCTTTCAACTTTTTTCGGATCACCTTCAGTGCCCTAGACAATTTATTTTTCACCGTCTGTTCTGCCATTCCATAGGTTGCCATTAATTCCTTGTTACTCCTACCCTCAAACTTCGATTTAATGACAAGCTCCCGATCCTGGGGAGGTAATTCCTCACAAGCCTCCAAGATCAGCATCTCAAGTTCGTTATAGGCAAATCTATCGTCTGCGCATTGACCACTAGCCATATCCAGACCGTTATCGAGCGAAATCTTATTGTATTTTGCCTCACATCTGATATAATAAAGAGCTTTATTTTTCGCTACGCGCTGCATCCAATATACAGGTGCTTCTAGCTTCGCGACCAACTGCCTTTTTTCCCAGATTACGATTAATGTCTCATTTAATACATCTTTGACTAGATCGTCATCATCATAAATAAAACGACGGATATACTTTTCCAGACTCCCGCCATAATGCGCAAAAATCTGCTCAAGCGCTACATTAGGCTGTGAGTCTAATAATTGAAAAAAGTAACGATCGTATGTATTTGTTTCTTTTGCCATTCGTCTATCCTCTCTAACATCATTTCAATGAAATTTATAAACTTAAAAATCAGATACTTATAAAAAATACAGCATATTAACAGGTACGAACTAGCCTTTATTGCTAGTAGTATATAGAAGAATTAGAAGATTAGATTTTAAATCAGTAATAAAACAAAGATAGTAAAAGCTATATAACAAACCAAGAAAAACAATATACAATACACTGATTTACAAATAGTTGAATTCAAAATTCAACCAGATACTCTTATGCTTCTTTTATAGATTAGAAAAGACATTAACAACAAAAAAAATGAACGCAAGAACGGCACATATCGCAATGGAAAGCATCCGAATCGGATTTATGGTCTTTTGGATCTATGTAGCTATAGACAAGCTCATGGAACCCAGCGCATTCCAAGCTGCTCTTCTCCGGCAACCGTTACCAAGCAGCTGGGCAAAACCTCTTTCTTTGACACTTCCTACTTTTGAGTTCACTACCGGAATCCTTTTAGCCGGTCGGTATAAAAAAATAGGATTACTGCTATCTATAGCTTTATTATCCTCTTTCAGTGTCTATATTGCATTGGGACTACTCAATCTATATCCGCAGAAACCGTGTGGCTGCGCATCCGTATTTGAAAGTTTGTCGTGGGAATGGCACTTGGTGGTAAATATGGTCCTTTTTACGTTATCCATATTGGGATGGTACTTGACTGGCCCAACCAGCCCCATGGAAAGGTACGAGAAAAAGGATCTATCAATTGGCTTTACCTTTACACCGCCCATTCCTTTAGGTATTGTCATACTTTGTCTTTGTCACACTTCTCAAAAACACTTTCCGCGAAAATTTGCACTATTCCCGGCTTAGCCGGTATAGAAATAAATTATGACACGTGATGGACAGCCCGTAAAAATCGATCCCGAGGTATAAAACAGACTGAAACACCTCGTTAAAGCAAGGTATCAGTCATCAATAAAAAAATTGAGTTTTTTGTGGAGGTAAACTTTTTTTGCTCTTATAAAAAAGGCCTCGGTATGAAAGCAATATCTTTCATGAAAAAGCATGCGATGGTGATGTTGGCTGGCGCTGCAATAATTGGATTCAGTTCTTTTAAAGTAATTAAACTAAATAACGAAAATAAAGATACTGACTTAATATTTACGTATGTTCCGCCAGCTGGTTCCCCAGCTCCCTATTCGGATACAAACGTAAAAAATACTGCAAATTGGCAGAGGAGTTCTATTAGCTGCTCAGATTCGGAAGACCAAGATGTCGCTTGTTCAATTGCTGTACCATCTGCCAGCACGATGAATAGTGGAAATAATATCGATCCTTCCAAAGTAACGATCGAGACATTTCAGCACAGCACCAACAACTATGGTGTGTCTCCTTCTTCGGCGTCCACACCGCAGTACAATGATCCATTGAACAAACCTTTGGATCCATAAATCGAAAAGCCCATAGCCCCTAATTTCGGCTATGGGCTTTCAGCACAATGATACATTGGATTGATTCAGTTCTTATCTTAGAAAAACATCTAAGTCTGTAGGAGTATTTAAAATTAGCTTTGATGAATTCGGACTAAGCTCCACCCGCTCTCCTTCTATCATACGAACCATTTTAATGGCTGTTCCTTCGAGGTTCAAGCGTTTAATATCTGATAAACGAATTCCCCTCATCAACAGTTCTTTTCGTCTTTCCAGCAATACAATCCCCAAAGCTTCGTTGTTATCCTGTGCTGCTTTTGGCACAAATACCTTCGTACGATCCCACCGATTTTTTAGCAGGAGATTAACATCCTGCATGCTCGCTTTCAAAGTACCTTTCCGGGCATTGCTTTCCGCGCGTATCAGAAGCATCTCTGCCGTTGTTAACCCAGAAAACATCCACTGTATGGAATGGGAATAAGTTCCTTTAAATTTAAAATACTTGCCGGAAGCACTAAAAAAAGCTATCCGTCTCAGATCGGCACTGTCATAGCTATTCATTAAATTAGAATCGATTAAAGCGCGCGTTGGGATATAGTTCTGAAACTTTTGACCCATTTCAGAATAAAAGATCGTTTCCTTGGTAAACTTCGAAAAGGGCACCGAAGCGCTAATCTTTATTCCGTCTTCAGGCTGATTATAATCCATTAGCTCATTGAACAGCTTCAACGATTCGTCGGCGGCATTTCCTGCTTGTTCGTAAAGACCCATGGACAGGTAAGCCCGGGCTAATAGTGCATATGCGCCTGCTTTTGAAGGCCGTGATTTCAGCAAAGGGACATCCTCTAAATTTTCCGCGGCCATTTGAGCATCTTTCAATACTTGCTGATAGCATTCACCTACCGTAGAAAATTCACTCTTCACATTAAAATCAGATTTAAAACGCAAGACAATGCCTCTCTCCTCATTCTTTCCCTCCGGATCAAACGCTGGAGCGTAAGTCCATAGTAACTGAAGTAAATAGTAAGCCCTGTAAAAATGAGCCGAGCCATAGACATTTTTCCAGTCACCGCTGTTGACATCGGTCCTTTCAATTTTGTCCAATATTTCCAGGCAAAAGTTGGCATTATATAGTCTCTCCTTAAACCACCTATAATTTACTGATTATTAGTATTTTGGGTTTAAAATAGCTTGTTTTTTATTGCAAGAATTTGTATCTTAGAGCTTTAAAACCTTGCAAATATGTTGGGGAAAAATCCAGAAAAGAAGCCAGAATTATTTCGCCCAATGTTGGTGGATTTTATTGACCACGAGCATGAACTTGTTCTACTTTCAGAAAAAATAGATTGGAATTATTTTGAGAAAGAATTTTCGCCCTTGTATTCCAAAGTGGGCAATCCGAGCCATCCGATTCGGTTTATGGTGGGTTGTTTGCTACTGAAACATTTGTATAATTTGGGCGATGAGACGTTGGAAAAAGCCTGGATCATGAATCCTTATATGCAGCATTTTTGTGGCAGGGTTTTCTTTGAACACGAATTTCCTTGTGACCCGAGTAATTTTGTTCATTTCCGAAAAAGAATTGGCGAAAAAGGTATCGAAAAAATCTTTGCCTACAGCGTAAGAATGCACGATGCCAAGACGAACACCTCAAATTTTGTTTTGTCCGATACTACCGTTCAGGAGAATAATACCTCTTTTCCTACCGATGCAAAATTGTGCAAAAAAGTGATTGATTATTGCAACAAAATAGCCGGAAATGAAGGCATAAAACAAAGACAACGCTACACAAAAGTCAGCAAACAAATGGTGCGCAACACCTACAACGGAAAACATCCCAAGCGGGCAAAAGCGGCAAGGAAATCTCAAAGACAGCTCAAAACCATCGCCATGAGACTGATTCGTGAATTGCAACGGAATTTTAATGCAGAACAGCAAGAATTTTATAAAGATTTAATGACATTGTACACCAAGGTTGTCACACAAAAAAGAAACGATGCCGATAAAATTTACAGCATTCACAAGCCTTTTACCCGATGTATTGCCAAAGGAAAAGCGCATAGCCAGTATGAATTTGGGAATAAGGTAGGTTTGATAACCACCGCCAACAAAGGCAAGAAAATCATTCTCGGGATTAAAGCATTTTTGCAAACTCCTTACGATGGTCACACCATAGAACCACTTTTGGAACAGATGGAAACCGGTGGTCAAAAGCTCCCAAAAGAACTCCTTTACGATAGAGGTGGCAGAGGAAAATCAGAAATAAAGGGCGTGAAAATCTCCATCCCAAGCACTCCAAGAAAAAAAGACACTGCTTATCAAAAGCAGACAAAGCGCAAAAAATTTAGAACCAGAGCGGCAATAGAACCTATCATCGGACATTTAAAAACCGATTTTAGGCTGGCAAAAAATTACTTCATGGGAGAAACGGGACCACAAATCAATGCATTACTAGCTGCAACCGCTTGGAACATGAAGAAAATGATGGAACTACTGAAACAGAAAATTATTTTCTTATTTTATAAGATACAAATTATGCTGTTTTCTAATCCTGTTTTTAAATATAAATTAAATAGTGGGTTTTGTTAAGGAACGACTATATATAGGCAGGTAGGCCGAAGACCAATCATTGGGATATGCATAATCGAAAGCTTCCCATTTGTACAGCAACTTCATTTCCGGTAAAAGAGCCTTATAATTGTTGTCCAGCAGAAAATAATCATCAGCTGCCGATTCAGCATATGAAGGTGTTCTTCGCTCATTCATATAGCCAAAATCATCCAGTATCTCCTGCAGGTCCCGTATCGATGCCGGAACCTGATAGGCATTGCTATTCTTTGGATCAAGGTAATGGCTGCAGGAAGTACATGCAACCAGACAGCATAAAATAAAATATATCGTCAATTTCATACAGCAAATGGTTAAAAGCTGGCACGAAGGCCAAGTGAATAATTTTTCTGCAAAGGAATCGCTTCGGGATTATCTGGATCAAGCCCGCGCCGGTTTGCACGCCAGATAATTCCTAGATTGGCCGCATTGGCAAATAATCGTATATTATTGATCCCTCTGTTTATTTTAGGCAAATTATAGGTCAGGTTGATAAACTGGAGTCGGATATGGTCGCCCTTTTCAACAAGGATTTCACTAGCACCATAAAACGCATCCCTCCCGGGCATAGTCAATGGAAATTCCAAAGATGGCACGTTGGTATGGTCTCCTTTTTGCTGCCAACGATCATAATAATCGGGATGAACCGTTCCATAATTGATAAGAGCACTTGAAGTGAACGAAGATCTCCGAAAGTAATAGCCCATGCGATAACTCAAATTGAAAGACAGACTCAGATTCTTATAGGAAAATGTATTCAACCAGCCACCATAATGAACAGGTATGGCAGAACCAATAAAATGGGCTGAACCACCCTCCCCCGCACTTCCTATTGAACCTTCATTAATTGCAGTATAGTCCGTCGATATTTCCCCATTCCATACTCCCTGCGGATTTCCGTTATCGTCAAGGCCTTTCCAGATAAATGCCGCAAGACCATACAGTGGATAGCCAATAACCGGATTGATCTGAGTGCCAGAAGCATTTACCATACGATAGAGCTGACTTTGGTCATTGGGGTAGTAATAAGCAGTTGTCTTGTTATTATTGTAATTATAGATCAGCGACGACTGCCATCCCAATACACCTGATTTTAGGTCATAATTTAGCTGTACATCCAATCCTTTTCCTTTCATTGCCGCTACATTCTGGATGATCGTTCCCCTAGCGCCCCAGCTCGTATAATCATAATTAGTCTCGCCATAGAGATCGGATCCATTTTTAATATAGTATTCTATCGAACCAGAAAGCGGAAAATCTTTTAGCGCGAACTCCAGTCCCGTATTCAGCTGCATCACTTCTTCCCAGCGCAAAGAAGGGTTGTTGATTGTTCCGATCCTTCCATAAGGCAACGAACCATTGATGGTTGAATTTGTCGCCGAACCGCTAATCGGTAAGGCCGACCGGCTCAAATCAACATTACCACTATAACCCAATGTTGCTTTAAGCTTTAGATAATTTAAAGGAAGTTTCTCGAAAAACGATTCTTTGGACAGCACATAGCCCGCGCCTAAAGACCAAAGCGGCTTCCATTTGTCATTCGTCGCTACGCCATAAATATTCGAGCCATCTCTTCTTATATTTCCACTGAGCATATAACGATCTTTCCAGGTATAATGAAAATTTCCGTAAACACTTACAAATCTATTCAGTCTGGTTGGAGACAGATTTGGAGTTCCCATTATTGTACCCGAACTGCCGAAAGGTTTCTTGAGATAACTCGTTGTAAAATCTACTGGAACCATTGATAGCGGATCTTCACGATAACCATAATAGACCATGCTATTGCCCCATGCCTTTGTTTGCCGTATCTCCAGTCCGGCCATCGCAATGAAAGCATGCTGGCCTACCTTTTTATTAAAATCAAATTGACTTCTAAAAGCATAAGATTCTTGGTTATTGCCTGTTTTCCATAAAATATCCCCATAAGGTACGATGTAAGTTACCTTTCCTGTGGTTTCATTGATCTGGCTGAACGCATTCACCATATCGCGCACAAAATAACTTTCTTTCATATAATGGTTATCGATCAGTCCATCTTGACGCTGACGCTGGTAATTGGATTTCAATATACCGCCAGAAAAAAGCTTAATACTGATACCGATATTTGCGATATATTCCTGGATCGTATTCGTTTCTGTATTGTATTTAAAATCCTCGACGGGATAGTAATTCCAGTCGAATAACCGTCCTTTTCCTACTGTATCCAGCACTGTTTTTCCATAGCTTTCATAAAATGCCGCTGGGCTGCCGTGCTCATCAAACAGAGACAGATAGGGTACCACATACTGGTTGCCCACACTTGCCAGTGTAGCATAAGATGGAATATTGCTATTCCTGTTTTTTTTATTGGAATAAGATGCTGACACATTGACGGTCAACCATTTGTTCAAGGTCATCGTATTGGCAAGTCTAATTGTTGTACGTACAGCGGGCTGGCTATAATTATCTTTCTGCCAGTCCTGCCCCAGCGCAAGAGTCCAGCTATTGGATGCTCGCCCTCCTGAGATATTTACACCTAATTGCTGCGTCTGTGCAGGTTTATAAAAATAGTTGCGATACTGCTGCCTCAGATCAGACTTTAGGTAAAACGCTTTACGAGACTGATATGCATCATCCGAGATTTCATTTTTACGCCTTTTATCCAACCAATAAACGATAGGCGAAACAGGTGGCCCATCCCAGCTGTTCAGTCGGCTATCAAACTGGCCAGCAGCAAACAGCATTTCCTCTAGGTCAATATAATCCTTATTGCCCACTATAGCCAATGGAGAAAGATCAGGCTTTTCCTTAACACTTGTGTTGAAATTTAGATCAAGGCGTGTATTTCCATCCATTTTTGACCTTTTTGTAGTCAGGACAATCACCCCATTTCCGCCCCGGGCACCATAGATCGACGTCGCCTCGGCATCTTTCAGGACTGTAACGGATTCAATATCGTTCGGATTGATATTATTGATATCCCCTTCATAGACAAATTCATCAAGTACGATCAAGGGATCCAGTGGACCGTTTATGGTACCATATCCACGCACGGTGACCCCGAGTTTATTTTGTGGATTGAGATTGGTTTTTCCTTTTTGGAAAACAAGTCCATTTGTTACCCCTTCTAAGCGATCCAGGATATTCATTCCAACCTGCTTTTCCAGCAGATCTTTTTTCAGTACCGTCACTGAGCCATTGATCTGGTTGACCTTCAGTTTCTGATAGCCTGTACTTATCTCAACTTCCGCCAATTGATTTGTTAGCTCTTTTAGCACCACAACGAGGTTATCATCGTTTCCGCGAGCTATTATAGTTTCCGGCTGGTATCCGATCAGGGAAAAGCGTATCGAATCATTTAGTCCGGCCTTTACAGTAAATTTCCCGGCATTGTCCGAGCGCACAGAGCTACTTTTCGAAACCACATTTACATTTGCCAGCGGTGTGCCACTGGAATTCAGAATCTTACCTTTCCATAATCTTTCGCGAGTTTGGCCTGTGGCAAAATGAAGGAGGATAAGAATATAACAAAAGACTTTTAGCATATACTTCATTTTGTTCTCCTTTCTTTTAACGCTTTTGCGCTGTTTTTATAAAAAGAAAGATTCAATATTTCTATCATCGCCTTAAATTCACGAATAGAACCTAAAGACAAGACCCTGCCCTGTGGAGAAATAAGGACATAATGGGGAATGCTTCGATGTTGAAAATATTGATTCAATATAGTGTCTTGATAAATCTGAGGCATATCCATTGCGTAGGGAAAACGATTATGATAGCGTTCAAAGAAAGCTGCAACACTTTCTTTGGTATCCCTATTTCCCTTTTGATTAACTAGGACAATGGCTATATTGTCTTTCAAGGCTCGATGCAAGCTGTCAATTTTTGGGAATCCCTTAACACAGACGGTACACCAGGTCGCCCAAAAATCCAGTAGGATAAATTTTCCTTTTGATTGATGAAAGTTAAATTCAGCAGTATTACCATCTTTAAGTCCGAGATACGAAGTAGACCAAAATTTATCCGGTAACCTATCACCAACCTGGAGCCCTTTTATTTTATCCAGCCCATCGGCCCCGCTGTCCTTGCGGGGCGTCTGAGCTGATAAACTAAACATAGAAACAAAACATAAACACAAGCATGTCATAATCATGCGATAGGCACGCTTATAATCCGCAACGAATAAAAGCCATTTTAAAGCCCGCTGAACAACTGGACCTAGTAATCCAAGCAAAGTGTTAGCTCGAAACAATAAAGCCTTACAGATTGACTTAAAGAACCTTAAAACAGATCGTTCAGATTCTACTCCATAAGTCAATCTAGACTCTCCCACCTGCTGAAAAGCTTGCTTTTGTTGGGTGGGACTTGTGCAATCGTTTAGTTGTCCTTGTGTATAACAAGGGCTTAGCAAGGGTGAACCTAGGGTCGCGCTATAGTCAAGCTTGTGTGTTTCTTGTGCGAACGTATAGTCAACCGTTAAATAACCAATAACTACCGAATTTCTACGTTTCATCGGATTTTCATCGGGTCGGCATCCGGTTTTGATCGGTGTGGCCCGATGAAATCCCGATGAAAACTCGATGCCAATAGCATGAAAGGCAGAAGCTGGGGCGAAGTTGGTTAGGCAAAAGACAGTAGAAGGTGATACCTCTTCCCCTCTTCGGCTGGCCTTCGGCTCAGCTTCGAGGCTTCTTCGGGACATATTCGAGACAGGCTTGGCACTTCTTCGGCTCAGCTTCGGCAGTGCTTCGACTGTTGTTCGACTACTACCCGAAGCGCAGTCGAACAACAGTCGAAGCGTTCCCGAAGAAGAGGCGACGTTGGTACGACGCAGTGTCGAACGATCCTCAAACAAAAGCCGAAGGCTGCCCGAAGAATCTGCTTCTTTTATTAGGTTTTGAGTGCTAATCTTACAACGCTTTTTTAGCAGGACCGACGTACCTTTAAAGTACGTTTTTCCTTGTCCAATTTTCTTACGCAACAGTTGCGTCAATAGTACTATATCTGTGCTTAAGTAGTACTTAATCAATACTTGAAATATGCTGATAAAGTGCATATGAAAATTGGTGGGTAAATCAGAGAATTGAATCTTGTTTTTTTCCGATTTAACTTGGTTTAAGTGGGAGAAATCCTTAACAATAGGCAGTTCACTCCCACCCTTGTAAAAATGAGTCATTTTTAAAGGTGTTAATGGGCTGTGACCTGCTTGGATTAGGCTCCTATTCTGATACTTACAAACGCATCTCCTTTGCTCCTAAGCCTTGCTTAGGTCACAAATAAATAATAAGGTTAATAAAAAATCGAAGGGCGTTTGAATGGTTAGTTTCCAAGGTATATAGTAGGGTCGTCACGCACTTTACGATTAAAAAAGTCCTATGGACTTTTCGCCTCGAGAGCTACTCTGGAGAACGGACTAAATTTTTGTACAGCTGTTTTTTCATACTCGTTTTATTGGTTAAACGAGTCCCAAAACATCAACAGGGTGGTTCCTGCTTTCAGTATCAACAAGGCACTAGCACAGGCCCCGAAACAACGTCCAACAGGAAACCAGCCCTGAAGAAGTGCAAATATACAATATTTACAAGGTTCTTTATGGGCAAGGTGTACTCCTGTCGTCTCGTTTCGGTTCAAAAAGTGCTAGTTTCTGTTGACGAGACTCTTTAAATTAAATGCAAAATAGAGAGCAAATAGCTCGCAATCTTTAATAATTCAGTACAATGATACAAATATAATGTATAACGACGTAATATCAAAATTAAATGACGTATTTTTCAGTATTCATATAGTTTTTTATGTTGGGTATATTCGTTTGTTCCATTCTTCATGAGTGGAAAACTACAGTACAATGAGCGGAAAACACATAGGAAAAATCTTAGATATTGTTGCGACAAATCATCCATTGCCAAAAGTCGAAATTATAGAATTGGCTGGTTATGGTTCTCAATCAACATATTACAAACACAAATCGCAGAAAGATTTGCCGTTCTCAATTCTCTATAAGTATGCAAAGGCAATGGACTATAATTTTGCCAAAGAAATACCTGAATTTGAAAAATGGATTGAAAAGAATAATCTTTCGAAACCAGGCACAAGCAGTCTGGAGGAATCAAAATTACTCAAGGAGAGAGACACATGGAAAGAAAAATATTTTGAACTATTGGAAAAATATAATGAACTTCTAGAAAACCTCAGAAGACGATAATTACAATTTAACCAATCCTAATGCTTTAGCATCCCCTTTGCTCATCTATTTTTAATTACAGCTAAAACTAACTTATAAAATGTGTTTAATATAAGCAAACAGTTTTTTTACTATTTTTTTTAGTATATTTACCTACATAAAAAGTAGTTAAAACTACTTCCCAATTAAACTTCAATAATTCAGAATGAGTAGATTTGTAGCTTATGGCAAATGAAGACAAACATCCATTTTTAGAATTGGATAACAAAAAAATAGGACATAAAATTTATATTCAACGAAAAATTGCAGGTCTTAAAGCGTTTGATGTAGCCGAACAACTTGGTATCAAGGAAGCCGCTTATACCAAATATGAACGTGGGGAAACAAAAATCACCATTGATTTTGTTAAGAAGATATCAGAGATATTTAAGATAGATCCTCTACTCCTATTGTCTTCAAACGACGTGAACTATTTTGATAATATTCATAATTCGCCTATTTTAAGCACATTTCACACCTATCAATCCACTAATGAGAAACAAAATGAGGCTATTTTGGCTTTAATTGAAAATGTAATTGAGATGAAGAAGAACATCATTCACTTACTTAATGACAAATCTAATAATTAGAAGATATTTAAATCGACATTTATGGCAAATGACAACATATTACAAGAACTAGACAAAAACAAATTTGGAGTACTATTTCAAGTTCATCGTGAAATTAACGGGTTATCCGCTTTGGAAGCAGCTGATAGATTGAACTTAAAAGAAGCTGATATTGTTGAAATCGAAAAAGGCGAAGCTGTAATAACACCAGAGATTGTTAAGAAATCCTCTGTTTTATTTAAAACCGATTTTATTTCTTTACTGTCATCTTCATCAAGTGTAAATCACTTCGAGAATGTTTACAGCTCACCGATTAACAGTAATTTTCACACATATAAATCTACTGATGAAAAGCAAAGTGAAGCAATTTTGTTATTAATTGACAATGTTACTTCGATGAATAAGCATATAACTGAATTACTGGTGCAAAAGTAACTTTGCCCTTTAGGTGCGGGCGACGCCCCTATTTGTTGCTCGCATTTTAATAAAAAAACAGCCAATTATAAACCAAATACTCTGAAATAAAAAACAAAGCCAATATTAACATATTAACAATAAAGCTATGTTTGACACCACCTTACCTTATAAACTTGTACAGGTACACAAGAACAAGTTCGGCAATAACGAGTCTTTTGTACGTGAATACATTTTTAAGTTTTATCTTCACAATAAAAAGGGTTGTATAAAATATATTGTAAGCGTTAAAGAATACGCAGAAGGTTTGCTCACTATGGATTACTACCCTAAGATTAGTTTAACACCCAAAATATCTACGCTAGATACGGTAAAAGACCTCCGTTATCGTATGTTAACAAAACAAAATTCTTTTGGTAAAATTGGAGGAACACTGATGGATATTATGGTACTATTTCAGAACAACTATAATTTAAGAATATGGGGATTCTTGGCAGCGAATCTAATAAAGGAAGATACCAATGATAATAATAAGCGATACCGTACCTACATTGAAATCCTAAGACGTTCATTTCAAAACAAATATAATGTTTTCGGAAATCGGAAAAATTCAGTTATATTTGTAATACCTAATATTTTAAACAAAAGTATCAAGGAAATAGTAAAGCGATATGAAGACATCTTTGCAGAAACAAACTAAGCACGAAGTTAAGGTAACTCACAGAGTTCCGAAGACTACGCATGCCGTAACTTCTGACAAGAACAGATTTAAAGGTATGTCTAAAGACCTCGAGAAAGTGGAACCACTCTATATTCCTGGTTACAAAATAAGAGGATAATTCCTTATATTCTCAACGCCAGCTGTCCGTGTTAAACAACTAATCTGGCTTAATTAGCCCGATAACTTCTCTTTTTTCTAATCGCAAGTGTTACAAAAATTATAATTCCCTAAATTATAACTCCGATTTTAATTACCACGAATTCGAGGTAGATACAGCAGGGTCAACGCATTTAAATTTGGCTAAACAGGCTGATTAAGAATTTATCGTCCCATCCTGCCTTTAGCCTTTTGGTGACCATCGACCCATTTGATGTATCTTTCTTCAGCAAGTTCAGTCCTATCTTTCGGATATAGGAAAAGTTATCGGCGGCATTCTTGGTTCTCTTTCTTTGCCTGTCCTCATTGAAGATCATGTCGAGCGACCAGTGCAGTTTATTTTCTACTCCCCAATGCTGACGGATATAGGTGTTCAGGCGAGTTGCATCTTCCAGCAGGCTGCTGATATAATATCGCGTCTCTGTTGTTTTTTTATCCTTTAGTTCTCGAGTGGATGTTATCCGTACCACAGACTGTATCCCAGTCCAGAAAATGCTATTATCTATGAAAGTCAGGTTGGTAATCACTTCCCACCTGCGTTTTTCGATACGTCCATGCCCCTTCTCGATGGTCGTATCGGTGGATTCAGGTGCTTGTTTTTCAAACCTTTCGGTAATCTGATCCAGCAGTTCCTGCTAGTTTCCCTTGACCGACAGGATATAATCCGCCCCGTTCTCCACGATCTTTGTAGCAATATCGGTCTGTGTCCCCATGGCGTCTATAGTAACGATGCTACCCTGAATGTCCAGCATATCCAGCAAAAGCGGAATAGCGGTAATCTCGTTGCTCTTGTCCTGGACTTTGAGCGGCCCCAGCACCAGCTCGTTTTCAGCAGCCCAGGCACTAACCATATGAATGGCTGACTGTCCATGGAAACTGTCTTTTGAACCCTTTATGGTCTTGCCCTCTATGCTTATTGACCTTTTTGTTGATCTCCGCATTCTTCAGCCCTGAGACCCATTCCACAAACATCTTTTCGAACAGTTTGGGGCGAAGGTTGCTGAAAAACCGGTTGATCGTGTCGTGGGATGGGATACCGTTGGACAGTTTTAGGAAATTTTTCAAAAAACCGTGCTTGGTCTTACCGTAGGATTCTATCGCATCCCAGGATTCTGCCCCACAGAGTACCGCTAGGATGGAAAGGATGATGATGTCGACCAATAGATGTCTCTTGTTCCAGTTGACCCGGTAGTCCGGAAAACGCTCGAAATACTCGTGTAGTGATGTTTTTGTCTCTGCCATATCAACAGCAAAGATACCTCCTGGAGCTGTCAAGACTTTAGTCTTTTTGCCAACACGTAATCAACATTTTGTGAAAACTGAACTGATTTTAAACCTGTTTTATGCGTTGACCCTGCAATACAATCTATTTTAACACTTATTTCCTAAATAAATTTTAGGAGGCTGTTTCTGGGTTCCTAATATAGATTTTTTCCTCATTTGAATTTTTACGCTACTTTTCATTCCGTGAAGATATACAGCTGTCCATTTTTTCCTTTGACCGGATTCCTGATCAACGGATCATCTACCCATTTCCAGGTGTTTATCTTTACGAAGAATTCATTGTTATGAATGCTACCGGATTGGAGAGATTCCAATCATATTTGGCCTTTTTTTGGAGGTATTTTAACAGTAATGTGCCGATCAGTGAAGTCCAGATTTGTATCATCACTGCATTTTCAGATGTCCCTATGAATGTCGATACTTTTAAGCATTGCTTTAGATGCTTGAAGAATACTTCGATATGCCAGCGTTGTTATTGATGTTTGCCACAAAAGAAGACTTCCAGCCGGTATTATTGGTTAAAAATTGGTACTCATCGCCCGTGCTGCTGTCTCAAAAGTAAACCAGACGAAGCAGTTTGCCGTTGTATTTATTGCAGGCAGGACCAGCAAGGTCAATGAGCTCATCTTTAATCATTTCCTTTTCCAGGAGTGCTCCACTCTGATATGATTTGATAACCTTCTACTTCATGCCTGTTTTACTCCTGATAACGAAGTAACAGCCAGTGCTGTCCAAATATCCCAAAGCCAGCTATAATCCACGTAACCACGATCAACCACCACGCGTCGTATGGGAAAACTGTAGCTACCCGCACGCCGCACGCTGACTCTCATGCAAGATCTTTGCGAAAATAGGTATCCTTTTGCCAAAGCATATCCAAAAGAGAAAAGTGATTGTACCCGAATAATGTATGTAAGATTGTAACAATAAAATATACTTACCATTTGTAAGTTTTTCTTGGCGGACTTTACCTAAGAATTTCCACTGCTGAAGCAAAGTACGGTATCTAATCCGTAAATTTGATGAAATAAGTTCAGGCTAAACTTACAAAAAATGGTCGGAATTTCTTCCGACCATTGTAGATATTAAGCTTTCTAAAAATAATTTGACTTAGTTATTCAAATTGGGATTGTTGATTACTTCAGCTTGAGGAATATCCATTGTCAGTTTATCTGAGTTATATGGGAACTGGGTTCCCGCATCAAACAAATGATTTTCTCCCCTTGTAATAGTAGCTTTGTTACGTTTCATCGCCAAATATGATTTTCCTTCACCCCACAGCTCTACACGAGTCTGTAAATAAATCTCATCAAGCAAAGATTGTGAAGACAAATTATTGACGTAACTATATGCTGATGCATCCTTGAATCGTAATGCTAACAGTTTTTTCAGACTTTCCTGTGCTTGAGTCGTATTACCTAAATGCGCATTAGCCTCTGCATTTAAAAGATAAAACTCATCAACACGCATATACAAATAATCAGTAGTGATAGTCCTTTGTCCACCTACGACAAGATCCGGAGCGAAAAACTTACCCAACGGTAAATAATCTGCTTCTGGTATAAACTGGGTTTTACGAACATCTTTAGAATTAATTTTTTCATAAAGTCCCGCATCTATGCCTTTAGGATCTCCCGCCCAAGCATAGCTATATGTGAAAAGGTCCACCTGTCCCCACCACGACACCAAATCAAGATTAGTAGAAGTTTGAATATCGGCTCCCCACATCCAGCTTGAAGTTTCCAAGTTATTGAAACCTGCAGCGCTGCTGTTGGCCTTATAGTTCCATTGCGAATAATCGGCTATAGGATTCGCGACCGATTTATCAATAGACAATTGACCTGAGACTTGTTCGTAACTTGTCAATGGGTATGAACTGTTCATAAGCGACGAAGTTAAATCAGCAACTTTTTGCCAATCTCCGCCAGCTTGTCTTGCAGCATAAGCATAAGCTAACATCCCTTTGGCTACATCTTGATCAATCTGCCCTTTTGTTGTACGGGAATAACCGTTCAAAAGATCGACAGCTTGAGTCAAATCAGCAATAATGAGATCAAAGATTTCTTTAGACGTTGCTTTTGGCTGATTGATCTGTGAGGAAGAAGTATAGATCGGCAATATCTTTTCTGATCCTGTACCATACAGATCCTTCGAATATAAATTAGCCAAATAGAAATATGAATTCGCACGGATTGCTTTTGCCTGTGCATAATAATATTTGTCACTATTGGACTCAGGAACAACATCATTACCGCCCAATTTATCAATGACGCTATTTGAAGAATAGATTAAACCATAATAATAACGCCATGGAATATAATTTGGGTTTAACGTATAATTGATTGGCGCGGTAAGGTTAGCTATAGTCTGATACCAACCATAGTTCACTCCTTCCAATACCATATCTCCACAGAGCATATCCATATAAATATCATATCCTTTCTGACCAAAGTCATCGTGCCCTGTCGTCCCACCTGTCTCCGTTTGATACATCTGTGCATAAAGTCCTCTGATCAAGGATTCTGTTGATGTTTGCTCAGGAGTCAACTTCTCCGTAGGAGTTGTTTCCAAAAAATCTTTTTTACAGCTGCTAAATGACAATGAAGTCGCAGCCAAAACGATATATAATAATTTTTTCTTAGTCATTTTCATTAAAATTTAGCGCGTAAACCAACAGAGACAGTAGATAAAGGAGAATAACTATAAGTATCTGTATTACCATTCTCCGAAGCTGACGGATTAAACCCTTTCCGAGCTGATCCCAACCATAAGTTGTCGCCCGATACCCAGAGATTTAAATTGCTTAAACCTGCCTTCTCAACAAAAGCTTGCTTGAAAGTGTAACCTAATCTTACATTATTTAAACTCAAATAATTTGCTTTTGTCAAGAAACGAGTGGAACGTGAATTAACATTCGGATCAAGCTTGTGATTATTAGATATACGAGGAACATCGGTAATATCACCTTCTTTCTGCCATCTCTTTAGAATATCGGTAGACCAATTATTGGATCCTAAGTAACCATTCCCCATCAATCCCGCATACGCATAGTCGTACGCATAACCACCTAAACGATAAACAAATTGTGCTGCAAAATCAAAATTGGCGTACCCCGCTCTAAGCGTAAATGCTCCTCTCAACTTCGGCAACGATGATTTACCAATAAAATACTGTGTAGCCTCGGCATAAGTTTTCGTTGTGCTTTCTTTGACTTCCGTATTATCTGGATTACTAAATTGAGAAAGTGACGCTATTTGCTCCCCTGAATCAAATTGACCATTATTGTTATTATCAGTATAAAAGACTTTCCAAGTGCTTGCTCCATCTGCTGGATCAACTCCCGCAAAATCAACCATATAATAATCAAATATAGAATGATCTTTTGCCCATGCATAAGGGGCTTGAACATCAAGCTCTTTCGGCAAATTCGTTGTAGGATCCAGCGGCATTTTGGTAATTTTGTTCGTAAAAGTTTCACCATTTACACTTAAATCAACAAATCCTTTTGTACCCTTCCACAAATGACCAGTTAAATCAAACTCAAGTCCCTGATTTCTTAGGTTTCCATCATTCACCTTGATAAAAGCATATCCTGTAGAAGTACCATATCTTTTATTAAAGATTAGATCTGATGTATTCTTTACATAATATTCGACACTACCCGTCACATATTTACCCAAATCAAATTCAACACCAACTTGGAACATTTTCGAAGTCTCCCACGTTAAATCCGGATTTCCTTTTGTATCAAAGATTGTCGCCGCCTCATCTGTGACATTTTGAACATCATACAAATCATATCCCGGATAGTAGCCAACACCGGCTTGATCACCAAGAATACCATAAGATGCTTTTAGCTTTAAATAAGGAAGTGTTGAATTTCCTGACAAAAAGTCTTCGTTACTCACAATCCAACCAGCTCCAACCGATCCGAAAGTCCCCCATTTATCTTTAAGGAAACGTGAGGAACCATCTCTACGTATTGTTCCAGATAAATAGTATTTGCGTGAATAGTCATAGTTAACCTGCCCGAAGAAACTTTCTAACGTATAATCATTAACATATGATTTTACGGGATTTGATACTGCGACATTGTTAAATTCCAAAATATCATTATCAACCAAATTGTATCCTGACACAGTACCAATGTGTTGAGAATAATCTGTAATCTCATGAGCAACTAGAGCCTCTAAATTATGTCCCCCTTCAAAAGAAGTCTTATAACGTAATAAGTTTAATAAATTTAAATTCTTAAGCTCAGTAGTTTGACGATACAAAGAACCTCCTTGTGAAGCGGAAGATCCATAATATTTATTTCCTCTTTCTGTCAATACATTATTATAATACTCCATACCCAATGTATTCTCAAAAGTCAGTCCTTTAGCAATGTTAAAATTCAAATAACCACGACCTGAAATTTCATTCCGCTCATGTCTATTGATATCATATGTTGCATCTGCGATAGCATTTGTTAAAGATCCAAAACGGCGACTGTTAGTATTACCATAATCATAAACATAACCGCCATAAATATCATCAGCTATCTTATTACCATCAGCATCTCTTTGAAATAAAGGATATATAGAAGGCATATTATCAACGAACCAAAAAATTGATCCCGAATCACTTGTTTGACCATTATTATTACGGGTTGTCCGAGCAAAATTTAGATTAACCCCGGCGTTTAACCAACTTGTTACTTTTTGATTCAAGTTTAGACGCCCTGAAAAGCGCTCAAAATCGGAATTAACAGAATAACCTTTGTCTTTCAAATAACCAAAAGAGGTAAAATAATCAGATTTATCTGTTCCTCCGCCAAATTTAACATTAGCATCTAAACGAGAAGAACTTTGGAATGCTTCATCTTCCCAATTTTCAGGATTCCATTTGCGTGTTACGTCCGATTTAAAAGTACGAGTTTCAGGATCGATCATTTCGGAAACATTAGTTGTATTCCAAATGTTATTTGACGGATCTAATCCAATACCTTTGCTTTTAAACAAATTATTATTTGCTACTGTAATAGCTTGATCATCTGTATAGCCGGATAATTTCCCGTAATTATATATACCTTCCCAACCTAGAGCAACATATTGTTCAGGGCTCTTGATTACATCATAACGAGGAAGCAGAGACATATTCACACCATAGTTAACATCTGCTTCTACAAAAGATTTTTTTCCTTTACCATTTTTTGTAGTTACGATAATAACACCATTCGCCCCACGAGACCCGTAAATCGCCGTCGCTGCCGCATCTTTTAAAACGGTAATATTAGCAATATCAGCATTATTTATTGAAGTTAAATTTCCGGAGAATGGCACTCCATCAACAACGTACAAAGGATCACGACTACCATTCACCGATCCGTATCCCCGTACACGTACCGTTGCAGTAGTTCCGGGCTGACCTGAAGAATTGGTTACTTGAAGTCCCGCCACTTCACCAGCTAAAGCTTGAGAAACGTTAGATACATTTTTTTTATCAATATTCTCCGCATTGATCTTCTTGGCAGACCCTGTAAATGATTCTTTTGTCGTACTGCCGTATCCAACAACAACAACCTCTTCCAAAGCATTGTCATGATTTACCAAAGAGACATTGAATACAGTACTATTGTTATTAACAATAATAGTTTTATCATCAAAACCAACGGAACGGAATACGACAACCTTACCTGCCGGTACATTCAATGAATAATTACCATCAGTATCAGTCTGTGTAGCTTGATTAGTTCCTTGTACAACTACTGTCACCCCTGGTATTGCTTTACCGTCAGCAGATGTAACACGACCACTAATCTTTTTTTCTTGAGCGAATGCAACCGAAGTCAGAATCATACCGCCAACAAGAAAACTTAGTAATGTTTGTTTCATGTTTTAGTTAGTTAATTTTATTATTTTTTCTAATCCTATATATTGATACAAATTATATCCGTTATCATAACCGTCTAAACATAAATTGCTTAGACAATAAACAGCAAAAAACATAACATGCTATTGCAGTTTATTCAGTAACAGTTGAAAATATTTTTGGAAAAGCGGGCCCCAGGTAGATGCAGGGTCAGTCCTTAGATAAATATCCAGCTGTAAAATTTGCTCTTTTCAGCATTTACAGTAAATAATAGTTAGTGCGATTTTTATTAGCGGTGTCAAATATAGAAAGCCAAAGTTGCTTTTACAAGTTTTTTAACATAATCTCCAGAAAGCAGAAAATACCGCAATAATAAGTTCACAATTTTACAAATTGTTACAAAAGAATCATTTTAGAATAAAAACTCATCAAACAATTTTCAAACAGAATTTTATACGGAATGAACCATAATTAACAAAACATTAACAATGTTATAAGAAAACGTTAACATGTTAATCTCCTATTTTTTTGTATTAACAGCCCATGCAATTTATAATGATTCTAAACACTTTAAAATCGAATTATAACAAAAAAAAGACGCTCGACCATCTCAGGCTGAGCGTCTTTCATATTGAGATTAAATAAGTCTAAAGACGACTTATTTATTGATATTTAATCGATATACTCAAATTTAGTGTACGGAACCAAAACTGCTGGAATCTTAATTCCTTTTTCCGTTTGATTATTCTCCAATATCGCTGCGACAATACGTGGTAAAGCTAATGCCGAACCGTTCAAGGTATGTGCCAGTTGCATCTTGCCATCAGCATTTTTAAAACGGACTTTCAAACGATTCGCTTGATAAGTTTCAAAATTGGAAACGGAAGATACCTCTAACCAACGTTTCTGAGCAGAACTATACACTTCCATGTCATAGGTCAATGCAGAAGTAAAACTCATATCTCCACCGCAAAGGCGCAGTACACGGTAAGGCAGCTCTAATTTCTGCAACAGTCCTTGTACGTATAAACTCATTTCTTCCAGCACTTCATAGGACTTTTCAGGATGTACAAGCTGCACCGTCTCCACTTTATCAAATTGGTGCAACCGGTTTAATCCACGTACATGTGCCCCGTATGAACCTGCTTCACGACGGAAACATGGTGTATAAGCACAATGTTTGATCGGAAACTGTCCTTCTTTCACAATCTCGTCTCTATAAATGTTGGTGACCGGAACTTCAGCTGTAGGGATCAAATACAGATTGTCGTTACCCACATAGTACATCTGTCCTTCTTTATCCGGTAATTGTCCCGTAGCAAATGCAGAATCTTCATTGACCAAGATAGGCACCTGTACTTCTTCGTATCCTTCTTCTGCTGCCTGATCCAAAAAGAAATTGATCAATGCCCGTTGCAATTTAGCGCCTTTGCCTTTATAGATAGGAAAACCTGCACCGGCAACTTTTACGCCAAGCTCTAAATCAACAATATCATATTTGTTCAACAATTCCCAATGCGGCAATGCATCCTCCGACAAAGCCGGGATTTCGCCATGGCTCAAAACAACTTCATTGTCCTCAGCACTTACACCTGCTGGAACAGATTGATGCGGTAAATTAGGTAATTGTACGATCTTCTCATTCAATTCTGCTTCAATTGTTCCCAATTGATCCAAAAGTTGCTTCACTTGCTCCTTATATCCCGAAGATTTGGATTTAACGGTTTCAGCTTCTTCTTTTTTACCTTGGCGCATCAGATCTCCAATCTGTTTTGCTGCCGCATTAGCCTCTGCCGAAAGTGCGTCAGATTCCGATTGGATCTTACGACGATCTTCATCTAAACTGATGATTTCGTCGACCAATCCAATTTCCTTGAAATGCTTGACAGCCAATCTTTCGATTACCGTATCCCTGTTCTCACGGATATAATTCAATTGCAACATAATATAAATGTGTTATTTAAAATAGTGAACAAACTTAGATAAATTTGCCTTTATTTACAAGCAATTTTATTCCTAAACCACCATCAAAAAGGCTTTTTGACTACTTTACGGCGCTCTATTTTCATTACACCGCACCGGCTAACATCCATCAGCCCATGGAAGACCAATCTTCCATGGAACCGATATTTACACCCCATAATTCATAGAAAGAGCGTATCCATTAGACGCCTAATCGATACGCTCTATAATTCGATCTATATTCAAAGCCCTGTGCTGAGATTCAACCTGATGAACTCATGTGATGCGCATTTGCTAAGCAATGTTTACCTCATCGCATAAATAAACATCCTGAATGGCATGTAATAATGCGACACCTTCATTCATTGGCTTTTGGAAAGCCTTACGGCCAGATATCAACCCTGTGCCACCTGCACGCTTGTTGATAACCGCAGTTTTTACAGCTTCCTGGATATCATTCTGTCCCGAAGCTCCACCAGAATTGATCAAGCCAGCCCGACCGGCAAAGCAATTAAGCACCTGGTAGCGGCATAAATCAATAGGGTGATCGGAAGAAAGCTGTGTATACATGCGTTCATCCAGCTTTCCATAACTACTTTTCCCCATATTTAATGCTTTAAAGCCTCCGTTTAATTCGGGTAGTTTTTGCTTAATGATATCCGCTTTGATCGTTACGCCCAAATGATTGGCCTGTCCGGTAAGATCCGCTGCTAAATGATAATCTTTATCACCTACTTTAAAGGCCGAGTTGCGCAGATAACACCATAATACCGTCGCCATCCCCAAAGAATGTGCTTCTTCAAATGCTTTTGCTACTTCGATAATCTGACGGTCTGATTCCTCAGATCCAAAATAGATGGTCGCCCCTACCGCAACTGCCCCCATATTCCAGGCTTCGCGAATTGTTCCGTACAGGATCTGGTCGGCTCGATTAGGATAGGTCAATAGTTCATTATGATTGATTTTAACCAGAAACGGAATCTTGTGTGCATACTTTCGGGCAACTGCTCCTAAAGCCCCAAAGGTAGACGCCACGGCATTGCAATTTCCTTCCAAAGCTAGCTTGACAATATTTTCCGGATCAAAATACTGAGGATTTGGCGCAAAAGAAGCTCCTGCACTGTGTTCGATTCCCTGATCTACAGGCAATATCGAAAGATACCCGGTATTGGCTAACCGTCCCGTTCCAAAAAGTTGCCCCAAACTCCGCAAGACCTGTGGGCTACGGTCACTCGAACTATATACTTGGTCAATAAATGCTGCTTGTGGAAGATGAAGCATTGTTTTGGAAACTGCGGGTTGATCAAATTCTAACAAATAACTCGCTTCTGCGCCTAGATGTGCCTGTATTTTTTCAATGTATTGCATAATTTATTTAAAATAAAGTGATGGAGTTTACCATTATCTTTAAAATAAAACTCCAAAAAGCACAGAATGTTTTAGCGCATATTATATAGTAAAAAAAACTTAACTTTGACCATGTTATATTTAGTTCCAACACCTATTGGCAATCTGGAGGACATGACGTTCCGTGCGATCAATGTCCTGAAAGAAGTGGACCTCATCTTAGCAGAGGATACAAGGACCAGCGCTCCGCTTTTGAAGCATTTTGGAATCGACAAAAAAGTATTTGCGCATCATCAGCACAATGAACATAAAGCGGTAGCTGAAATCATTAAATTCTTGAAAGAAGGGCAAAACATTGCATTGATTTCAGACGCAGGGACGCCGGCGATCTCAGATCCGGGATTTTTGCTGGTGCGTGAAGCCATCAAAGAAGGGCTTGAAGTGCAGTGCTTACCAGGCGCAACAGCTTTCGTGCCAGCGCTTGTCAATTCTGGTCTTCCCAACGACCGTTTTTGCTTTGAAGGTTTTCTCCCCGTCAAAAAAGGAAGACAAACGCGCTTAAAAGCTTTGGCGGAGGAAAAAAGAACGATGATCTTCTACGAGTCGCCACATCGTATTCTCAAAACCATAGAAGAATTTATCACCGTTTTTGGCGCAGAAAGACAAGCTTCGATATCACGTGAACTGAGCAAACTCTATGAAGAAAATGTTCGCGGAACATTAACTGATTTAAAATTACACTTTGAAAACAATCCGATTAAAGGAGAATTTGTATTTTGTGTAGCAGGATTGGAATAAATTTTGACAATCTTTAGGTATTAAAAAGTATTTGACATGAACATGGAACAATTTGCACAGGACGGGCAGGACATAAAAATCATTGAAAAATTGGTTACTAAAGTCCAAGATATGCTTACTCCAGGGGAAAAAATAGATTATATTGCAGTTCAAAAGAAACCTGCAGTTACTATTTTACCAGATAGTATCACCATCAGTAATAAGCGCATATTTATGTGCGAATTTACTAAACTGGGTCTGGCTACTGATTTTGAAATCTTCGGTTGGCAAGATATCAAGGATATTGCCTTTAAGGAAGAAATATTCGGTTCAAAAGTTACGGTTATACCATTTACTGGCGAGAACTTAAGCATAGACTATATCCCTAAAGTTCAGGCTAGGAAATTGTATCAATATATTAAAGCCGCCCTTGAAAACTATAAAAAAGCGGAATTGGCGGCCGAAAAAGAAAAAATAGTCATTGCTCCAACAGTTGCAAAGGAAGTGATTATCGAACGGCCAGAAAATAATACACCGGTTCAGCCAGCAGTTACAGCGCCGGCGGCACCTCAAGCTGTTGTATCCGCACCAGTAACTTCGCCAGCGCCAACGGTATCAAACATCCCGCCCGCTCCACCCGTTAAAGAAGAGGAAGATGATGAAATTACCTTAAAGCTCAAAAAATTAAAAACACTCTTCGACAAACAATTGATTACCCAAGAGGAATACGAGAGTAAAAAGAGAGAAGTTTTATCCAGTTTATAATCATAAATGGGAGAAAATATAGCGTGAAAAACAACTATTTACTGGCACTTTTAAGTGCCTTTTTATTGTGGTTGGGCTGGCCTCCAATCCCCTATTCCAGTCCCTTATTATTTATTGGGTTTGTGCCTTTGCTGATTGCTGTAGAAAACATTATCCGCAGTGAAACACTCCAAAGAAAAGGCCGTAAAGTATTTCTTACAGCGGGACTCACGGCTGTTGTTTGGAACACGGCTTCTATTTACTGGGTATACAACTCCATTTCAGCGGTTATGCCGCCTTTTGCAGCTGTTGTCATCAGTCTGATACCTTTTTGTCTTGGCGCCGCTTTAATGGCGCTGGCTTTCAGGTTATATGGGCAATTACGACGCAAAACGAACATCCTGTTATCCCTTTTCGGATTAATGGGATTCTGGATAAGCTATGAATTTTTACACGAATCCTGGGATTTAGCCTTCCCGTGGATGACTTTAGGCAATGGTTTCGCAAGTTTCCACCAATTGATCCAATGGTACGACATCACAGGGGTCTATGGCGGAACAATATGGATCTGGCTGGTCAATATCTTGGTATTTACACTTTACCTCAATGGAAAAGGACTTTATCCGATCAAACGTAAGATTATTCCTATTGCCTCTTTGGCGACTATATTGTTGGTTCCCAGCGCCTACTCGCTGCTTCGTTACTTCAACTACGAAGAACATCAGAATCCTGCACAGATTGTTGTTGTTCAACCGAATATTGACCCTTATATTAAATTCAATTTAAGTCCGGAGGAACAATTAAACACCTTATTCGCCTTATCAAATTCAGTCGCCAAACCCAATACGGAATTTTTCATCTGGCCTGAAACTGCACTTTCACAGAACGGCGATTTTGACGAGGAAAACTTTAGGGAAACCTATTCTTACCAGCGCATTTTAAAATTTTTAGATCAATATAAAAATGGTAATGTACTTTCAGGTATTGAAAGCTATCAGTTGTACAACTATGCAAAAACACCTACTGCGCGTGAAATAGCTCCCAATGTATACCAGGATAATTTCAACGCTGCGACATTGATCGATTATTCCTCCAAACTTCAGTTTTACCATAAGTCTAAACTCGTTCCGGGCGTAGAGCAAATGCCTTTTGGCGCAGCGATGAATTTCCTGAAACCTTTATTTAAAGCATTCGGCGGTACGACAGGTGGTTACGGAAAACAGGCCGAACCTTCGGTATTCTATGCCCAGAGCGGTATTGGTGCCGCACCCGTAATCTGTTATGAATCCATTTGGGGCAATTATGTTTCCCAATATGTCAAAAAAGGCGCTCAGTTTATTGCTATCATCACCAACGATGGCTGGTGGGGCAATACTTCGGGTAAAGACCAGCATTTACAGTATGCAAAACTGCGTGCGATTGAAAACAGACGTTGGGTGGCCCGATCGGCAAATACGGGGATTTCAGGCTTTATCAACCAACGCGGCGATATTGTACAACAGACTAAATGGTGGCAGCCTGCAGCCCTAAATCAGGAAATTAATTTAAATGAAGAAATTACTTTCTACACGCGAGCAGGTGATATTGCTGCCTATTTGGGTTTGGTGCTCGCAATGGGAGGACTTGTGATACTCATCGTGGTCCGACGAAAAAAAGAACTTATAGGAAAATAAAATGATAAAAATAAGTCATTTAATACCTTTAATTTACTTTGGAGATTTGTAATTTTGCAGCATGCAAGTATATTTTGATAATGCAGCGACTACAGCCTTAGATCCTGAAGTAATAAAAGTAATGGTGGATGTGATGAACAATAACTTTGGAAATCCATCTTCTATCCATAGTCACGGACGACAAGTAAAAACAATTGTAGAAAAAGCACGTAAAACGATTGCCAATCTACTTCATGTATCTCCAGCAGAGATCTTCTTCACATCGGGTGGAACCGAGGCCGACAATATGGCCATCGTTAGGTCAATCGCCGACTTTGGGATAACCCATGCCATCACCTCCCCTATTGAGCACCATGCCGTATTACATACCTTAGAAGAACTTGAAAAAGCCGGTAAGGTGCACCTCGACTTATTGGAAGTTGACGAAAAAGGTAATTTAAATCTCACCCAGCTGGAAGAACTTTTAAGTACCAATCCGCGTACGTTTGTTTCCATTATGCATGCCAATAATGAGATCGGAAATCTCAACGATATTCAACGTATCTCCGAGTTATGCCAAAAGTATAATGCGATATTCCATTCGGACACGGTACAGACCATGGGGCATTATCCACATGACCTTGGTAACCTTAAAATAGATTTTATAACAGGGGCTGCCCATAAATTCCATGGCCCAAAAGGGGTGGGTTTTCTTTACATCAATGCGAATAACAAGATTAAACCGTTAATCTATGGTGGAGCACAAGAGCGCAACATGCGTGGTGGAACAGAAAATGTCTATGGAATCGCGGGGCTTGCCAAAGCTTTAGAACTTGCCTATGAGCACATGGAAGAACACCACGCTTATATTCAAGGGCTCAAATCTTATATGATCGACGAGTTGCAGAAAGCAATCCCCGAGATTGATTTTAATGGTGTTATTGAACCAGAAAAATCACTGTATACCGTACTAAATGTTTCTTTCCCATGTAGTGACCTTGCTGACATGCTTTTATTCAACCTGGATATTGCAGGGATCTCTTGTTCTGGTGGCAGTGCCTGCAGCTCAGGAACAGACATCGGATCGCATGTATTGGGTGCAATCAAATCAAGCTCGGAGCGTCCTTCGGTTCGTTTTTCATTCTGCAAGCATAATACAAAGGAAGAAGTCGATTTTGTGGTAGCAACCTTGAAAGAACTTTGTACAAAGAACAAATAACATTTCCAGATATAGCTTCAAGGATGACCCGCAAGTGAAGAAAAAAATCTCAAGCTTGTAGCAATAAGAACTTATTCGATAGCCGAAAACAGCTATACATCCAAAAACATAAAAAAGCCGAAAGTATACTTTCGGCTTTTTTATGTGTTAATATAGCCCTTAGGCTATATATCAATTTTTTGTCAAGACATAATATTTGGAAATATCACCCGTAATATCATTTCCGGAAAGATCCAGCTGGCTGAGTATCCGATTTCCTAATTTGAACTTATAGTCGACGCCGTCCAATGTAATGATGTTGCCATCCAATTTCCATTTTCCTTCACGCATAAACACATCATCACTTTTATTAAGGTATTTAGATGAATATTGGTAGGTGTTGTCTGCATGCAATGAAATAAGCGTTTCTATACCATCACAATCCGCACAAGGCATGACACCTCTATATTCACCAATCACTACTTCCGCCTTATCCCTACCTTTTAGGTCTTGTAAATTATCTTTATAGACCGCAACACTTTGTTTGGGATTATCACATCCCACCATTCCAATTGTCAATAACAAACCCACAATCCAAATATACCTTTTCATCTCATTCCAAATTCAAAAAAATCAGCATCTAACAGTTACACCAATAAATTCATAACAAATTAAATACCAAAAATTTAGAAAAGATTAAAAATCATCTTCATCATCGTCTGTCAAGAATGACAATGCACCTTGTAACTCGCCCAAAGCATGGAAATTACGCGTCTTGCGAGCGATCTCAATCCCGGATCTATAGGTATTAATCGCGTACTCCTGTCTATTCAATTTTTCGTACAATTTACCCAAATGATAATACGTTCCTATATAATCTGGATTCGTATGTACTAAATTCTCAAATCTTACCATGGCCTCTTGTTCATCTTCCTGCTTGAGATATTCAGCTGCAATCGCATATTTTAAAAATGGATCTTCAGGGCTCTCTTTCAAAAATTCATTCAGTTGATCCAATCGTGTCGACATATCTTTTTTATTTCAAACTTAGACAAATTGCATATTATATGCAATTTAATTGTATATCCACTAAAACAATTCCTTGTCTCTCCATATCACACGAAAGGTTTTTATAAACAGGGACCCCGAATGAGCTGCGATGTTATATAAAATTACTATGCTAGCATATAAAATGACAATTTACTGACGTAATAAATCTATTGTCAAGAACCGGCTATTTAAAATAAAAAATTACAAAAATGACAATAAAACACATCAATATTATATCACATCAAAAAAAATAAAAGAAAAAAACTAGTAAAATTACAAATTCATCAAAATCTCAAGACAACTTTTTAACAGCATTTAAAACGCCTTAGCACTTTTTAATTGAAAGAAAATATGGTAAGTTTGAGTAAAACCAATCGTATATGAAAATATTAGTTTGTATAAGTAATGTCCCTGACACTACATCCAAAATCACTTTTACAAATGATAACACTGCATTTAATACAGCTGGTGTACAATTCATTATAAACCCTTATGATGAAATTGCTTTATCCAAAGCAGTTGAGTTGGCCGAAGGTGGAAAAGGAACCGTAACTGTCATCAATGTGGGCGATGCATCTACTGATGCAACCATTCGAAAAGCATTGGCAATTGGTGCAGACAATGCTGTACGGATTAACGCCGTTCCGCGCGATGCTTGGTTTGTTGCTAATCAGATAGCAAAGTATGCCAAAGACAATGCATTTGACTTAATTTTAACTGGCCGCGAATCCATCGACTATAACGGTGCTCAAGTGGGGGCAATCGTAGGAGAACTGCTGCATATCCCTTCTGTTTCCATTGCCAAAAAAGTTGATATTGCGGGCGACGCAGTCACAGTTGAGCGCGAGATTGAAGGTGGAAAAGAAGTATTGACAGCAAAGCTGCCAATCGTCATTGGTACAGCAGAAGGTGTTGCCGAGCCAAAAATACCTAATATGCGTGGTATTATGAGTGCGCGGACCAAACCATTGGATGTGCTCGAACCTTCCACTATAGACGTTCTTGAACACATTGTCAGCTATGAGACACCAGCTCCGCGCGGTACGGTCAAACTTGTTGACGCTGCCGAGGTAGAAAAATTAGTTTCTCTTCTTCACGACGAAGCTAAAGTTATTTAATCTTTAAACGCTAAAACACCATGTCTATACTCGTATACGTAGAAAATACCGATGGAAAATTCAAAAAATCTGCTTTTGAAGTTGTTTCTTATGCAAAATCCATCGCCGATAACATGCAGACTGATCTTGTTGCGATTTCAATTGGAAATGTCGCCGGAGACGAACTTGCTGGCTTGGGCAAGTACGGTGCTTCCAAAGTATTAAATGTCGACAATGAGCGACTAGCTTCTTTTGTAAACCAAGCGTATGCAAGCATCATTGCTGAAGCCGTAAAGAGTACCGGCTCAAAAATACTTGTGCTGTCCAACTCTTTCTCGGGCAAAGGACTCGCTCCACGTATTGCAGCCAAATTAGAGGCTGGTCTGGCCGATGGCGCACTCGAATTGCCGAAAATCAATGGCGACAAACTGACTGTCAAAAAAACAGCGTTCTCCAATAAAGCGTTCGCTACGCTCGAACTATCCTCGGATATAAAGGTCATCGCACTAAGCCCGAATGCATATGAAACAAAAGAGACCGGTGGTAGCGCAACTGTCGAAACTTTTGCTCCCAATATTGACCAAACAGATTTTACAACGATGGTCAAAGAGATTGTTCGAGCAACAGACAAAGTTTCCCTGCCCGAAGCTGAAATCGTCGTCTCCGCAGGCCGTGGTTTAAAAGGCCCCGAAAACTGGGGTATGGTGGAAGAACTTGCAGACGTCCTTGGTGCAGCTACAGCATGTTCAAAACCCGTATCTGATGCAGGCTGGCGCCCGCATTCGGAGCACGTAGGCCAAACAGGTATTGTTGTTAGCCCCAATCTCTACATTGCTATCGGTATCTCCGGAGCAATACAGCATTTGGCCGGAGTAAGCTCTTCTAAAACAATCGTTGTCATCAATAAAGATCCAGAAGCGCCCTTTTTCAAAGTGGCCGATTATGGAATTGTAGGCGATGCTTTCGACGTCGTTCCGAAATTAACGCAGGCATTGAAGGCTTACAAAGGTATTTAAAGCTTTCTTCCGATATATTCTCCCCATTTATCCAAAATGAATGGGGAGTTTTTAGTTGTTATAATTGCATATAAAAGCAAATTTATCTAAGTTTGTAGACCGCTTTGGAATTAAAATGAAGAAAATCAGATTAGATATCGTTGGTTTATCCTATAGTCAAACGCAATCTGGGGCTTATGCTCTTGTATTGGGAGAAGTGGAGGGCAACAGAAGATTGCCCATCATTATCGGCAGCCACGAGGCTCAAGCTATTGCTATTCGGATAGAGAAAATGATTCCTAGTCGTCCGCTGACACACGACCTATTTCAATCTTTTGCAGATTCTTTTGGTATTAAACTCATTGAAGTACTGATCTATAATTTGATTGAAGGGATATTTTATGCTAAAATTATCTGTTCCGACGGCAACAAGATTGTCGAGATTGATGCCCGCACATCCGATGCCGTTGCACTGGCTGTACGGTTTGAAGCTCCGATCTATGCCTACGAATTTATTATGTCCTCTGCTGGAATTATCATTGAGGGACATGAGTTCGCATTTTTGGAAAACCTAGACAAGTCCAACAAAGTTCAGGATCCAAGTGTTGTTGAGATCGAAGAAAAAACACCTTCAAAATCCCCACAAAATCCTTTCTCCACGTTGACAGATGAGCAACTGGAGCAAGCACTTAATCAGGCATTGACCGAAGAAAACTACGAGCAGGCTGCATTGATTAGGGATGAGATTTCCAAAAGAAAATAACTCCTTTCATTAAAGCGAAACAAAAATTTTAAATAACATCGATTTATGTCTATTAAATTAAGATTGACCATTATGAGCTTCTTTCAGTTTTTTGTCTGGGGAGCATGGTTGATTACAATAGCAAACTATTGGTTTGGCACAAAACAATGGGATGGTACACAATTTGGAGCTATTTTTGCAACCATGGGGATCGCTTCTTTATTTATGCCTACCCTGATGGGAATTATCGCCGATCGTTGGATAAATGCCGAAAGATTATATTTTATTCTTCACTTATGTTATGCGGGTGTTTTATTCTATTTACCTCAGGTAAATGATCCAAACACCTTTTTTTATGCGATGCTTGCGGCAATGTGTTTTTATATGCCAACTTTGGCCCTATCCAACTCCATTGCGTATACGGCATTGAATGAAAATAACTACGATTTGGTCAAGGCATTCCCGCCTATCCGGGTTTTCGGAACGATAGGCTTTATCGTTGCCATGTGGATCACCAATTTAACAGGCAACAAGGCCACAGCTTATCAATTTTATATCGCCGGAACCGCAGCTTTGGCTTTAAGTCTCTATGCTTTTACATTACCTAAATGTCCACCGAAGAAGTTACAACAGGAAGATGCTTCCTGGACACAACTATTAGGCTTGGAAGCATTTAAACTTTTTGGAAATTATAAAATGGCTTTGTTCTTTATTTTTTCCATGTTCTTAGGTGCCGCACTCCAATTGACCAATGCCTACGGTGATGTGTTTTTGGATGAATTTAAATTCTACCCTAAATTTGCAGAATCTTTCGTTGTGAAATATTCGACCATCATTATGTCGATTTCGCAGATATCCGAGACACTTTTTATTCTTGCTATTCCATTTTTCCTCAAAAGATTCGGTATAAAAAAGGTCATGCTGATTTCGATGTTTGCCTGGGTATTACGTTTTGGATTATTCTCATTTGGTGACCCTGCAGGCGGACTTTGGATGATTGTATTATCCTGTATCGTCTATGGTATGGCATTTGACTTCTTTAATATCTCGGGTTCTTTATTTGTTGAAACCTCCACAACATCACGCATACGCAGCTCGGCACAAGGCTTATTTATGATGATGACAAACGGTTTCGGTGCCGTTGTAGGCAGTTTTGCATCGGGTTGGATCATTGACCATTACTTTACCAAAAGTTTTCAAAACAGTAAGGATCTCGCACAATACCTGGATACAACAATCGATAATACCCATTTTCTACATTTCCTGCAGGAAAAGAGTATTTCCATATTACCTGACGGCATGTTAAGCGGTAACCTCATGCTAAAAGACTGGCATGACATCTGGCTTGCATTTGCCATCTACACCTTGGTTATAGCAATCTTCTTTGCTGTATTCTTTAGACATAAACACGAGCGTGAACCGCTAAACTCAAAATAACCGAAAGCCGCTAATTGCGGCTTTTTGTATATTTGTAACATGCAAAGCACAGCAACGGAATTATTCAAAGATTCCCAATCCTACATCTATAACTGGACATTTCAATGGATTAAACAACTTGGTCTTGATAATCAGGGGAGCCACTTTGTTAACTCGATCCTTTTACTCTTACTGGTTATCCTGTTTTTGATCGTCATTGACTATTTCACCAAAAGAACGTTACTCCTGTTAACAATCAAAGCCATCAGGCGAAGTACAAATCGCTTTGATGATCTATTGATCCGCAATAAAACGCTGAAACTTATTGCTCATTTTGTTCCGATATTAGTGGCACAATATATCATGCCCATTATCTTCATGGGTTTTCCAACCTGGAAAGAAAACAGCAATAAAATACTTGACATAGCAACGACCGTCGTCAGTTTACTGATTATCCATTCGCTTCTGAAAAGTTTACGGGACATGCTGCGCATGAAGAAATCTTTTGCCGACAAGCCCCTGGAAAGTTATTTACAGGTGTGCCAGATTATCCTATTATTTATCGGTGGGACGATCTGCTTTTCGATATTGACTGGAAAATCCCCTTGGTCCTTCTTATTATCCTTGGGTGCCGCATCCGCAATTCTGATGTTGGTATTCAAAGACACTATACTAGGATTTGTTGCCAGTATACAAGTTTCGGCCAATGACTCCATCCGTGTAGGCGATTGGATAGAGATGCCCAAATATGGCGCCGATGGAACGGTCAAAGAGATTAATCTCAATAATGTAAAAGTACAGAACTTTGATAAGACCATTACGACGATACCGACACATACGCTATTGTCGGATTCGTTCAAAAATTACAGGGGCATGCAGCAGTCGGGCGGTAGGCGCTTAAAGCGGGCCATAAATATCAAAATTTCCACGATTCGATTTTTAGAAAATGAAGAAATTGAAAAACTCAAAAATATACAGATCCTGCGGCCGTATATCGAAGAGCGCGCCAGGACAATTGACCAATTCAACACCCAACAGCAGATAGATCAGTCAAGCCCCATAAACGGTCGCAAAATGACCAATTTAGGGATGTTCAGAGCTTACACACTCACCTATTTACGTCAAAACCCCAATATCCACAAGACCATGCCCCTGATGGTGCGTCAGCTTGCTTCAACCGAACACGGTGTTCCAGTCGAACTTTATTTCTTTGTAAACGATATCCGCTGGGAATATTACGAAGGAATTGTTTCGGATGTATTCGACCACCTATTTGCCGCCACAAAATACTTCGACCTGGAGATCTTTGAAAATCCGGCATCGGATGATTTTCGGCCTGCTATCCGGCATAAAAGCCTTCATGACTTCGCAGACCAACAACAATAAAAGCGAACGGAATGTTCTTTCTGGCCAATAACGTCAGACACTTTCAGAAGAAAATATCGCTGTCGAACTAAGTGTTCAGCCGAACTATGTGTTCATATATTGCTAAGGTTCATACCAAACGAATTACCAGGCAAAACCTTGTCTGCATAAATCAAATGAACTGTAAGAACAGGCCAGCCGAGAAGCAGTTAAATGGGATCATGTACAAAAGTTGTGGAGGGGATAAAAAATAATTAGATATTTGTGCTTTGATATTTATACAGATGCACGAATCTTTTAACGCGTTAATGCCCTTAATTATTCCCGAAGGAGTTTCCGATTATTTTGAGATGACCCACTATTCCAAAGAAGAAAAAAGACTGGATATCTTTCTGGAGGAACTCAATAATACACCTGAAGAATATCAAGGCCAGAAGTTGATTTCCAAGGGGTTTTTCGAACCCGTTACCCTTCAAGATTTTCCTATCCGTGGCATGCAGGTCTATCTTCATGTCAAGCGCCGCAGGTGGCTCAACCAGGATACCGATAAAGTAGTCTACAGAAATTGGGAACTAGTAGCCAAAGGGACGCGCATCACACAGGATTTCGCAGCTTTTTTAAAAGGTATCAGCGGACAACCAGGCTCATAGCATTCAGACCATCAGTTCATTCTATGGGATATCAGCCAGTAAACTAAGGAGATACTACCGCAATAAACTGAGCGGTTTCCAGGATTGGGAGCATCGCGAAAATGCGCGAGATGGATTGACCTTCCCACAGAATGTCAGCGGCCATCTTTCTATTGACGAGACCTGCCTATCCCATGGCGAGCTCTATACCGTTGTCACCAATAAAGAAGCACGGGGCAAAAAAGGGACCATTGTAGCCATACTGAACGGGACAAAATCAGAGAACATTATCCCGATCCTTCAAAAGATCCCACAGAGATTACGAAATAAAGTTCAAGAGATAACGCTTGATTTAGCCGGTAATATGGGATTGATAGCCAAAAGATGCTTTCCCAATGCTGTTCAGGTAATAGACCGTTTCCATGTTCAGCAACTTGCTAACGAAGCGCTTCAGGAAATAAGGATAAAGCACCGCTGGCAGGCCATTGACGATGAAAATCAAGCAATTGACCAAGCACGAAAGAATAAGGAAACCTATTTTCCGGAAGTCCTATCCAACAGTGAAACCATCAAACAGTTACTTGCAAGAAGCCGATACCTGCTTTATAAAAGTGAACATAAATGGACTTACGAGCAAAGAGAAAGGGCTGCTGTACTCTTTGAGCGATATCCCGATATTGAAAAGGCGTACAGGCTATCCCAAGAACTCTCTTGGATATTCAACACCACCATAGATAAGATCTACGCCTTTACAAGGTTGGCAAAATGGGCGGATAAAGTGGAACAGGCCGGCTTCAAGTCATTCAACACCGTCTCCAGAACCATAAATATCCATCACAAAAAAATATTGAACTACTTCGACAACAAGAGTACAAATGCTTCAGCAGAATCTTTCAATGCAAAGATAAAAGCTTTCAGAAGTCAGTTTAGAGGTGTAGGTGACATCAATTTCTTCCTGTTCAGATTGACCAAATTATTTGCGTAGTCCACAGGTTTTGAAACTGATCCGTTAAATGCTGGTATCGTAAGATAGCCTAAAAGGTCTAAAACAGTGAAAGGTAATCTGGGGAGATTACCTTCACTTTAAAAACAAACTAAATTTTCAGACGTGTTTCACAACAGATCTACACATTAACCCTAACTCTTTATGAATCAAAAATTACTCTACACAAATATAGGATCGTTATGTTAAGTGCATCTTAAGCTATCTTTAAACTTAAAACAACTCTACAAATGCTTATTTATCTCACCTCAATAGTCTTTGTTGCCAGGTGTACTCTATTGAAAAGATCAACCGCTTGAACCTCAATCTGATATTTACCAGCTTTAAGTTTGGGCAAATTAGCTGTCCACAGATGACTGGATTTTTCGGGGTTCGAAGGTCTACGCGTATTCTTTAATTCAGTTGCTGTATCGTATTTAGCAAGAGAATTTAGGAATGCCGGATCGTTTTCATTGACAAAATCCATTTCCTTCCATTCGCCCTGATTGATTCTATACGTTACCTTGTCACCTTCCTTTCCAATGAAAAAATTAGCGTATATCGGATATCTCTTTGTGTATTTTTCTGGAACGACTGATGCGCCATATAAATCAATCTGATACGTTGCTGGCTTACCGACAACCTTATAATCAAAACTGTATTGGTTACCCTCGATTTTTAATATGGCATACCCTTTTGGTGTACCGTCCCGCATTGTAGAAACAGGAATTCCCTTTTCATTCAACTCGCCCGAATACCAGTCGCCCGAGGTTGTACCCACATTATATTCGTGATGTGGCTTTTCTTGTTTCCATCCGTCCTTTTGTCCATAAAAATATTGGCGCTGAAAGTGTGTATGCGCGGACAGAGACAAGGTATGCTTAAATGGAGCCAAAATATCGAACAGACGTTGTCTATCTTCGTTACGAAAGACATCCGAGTTTTGATGGTATAAAGGAATATGAAATGCCAACACAATCAATTTATCTTTAGCAACGTTTTTTAAGTCATTTTCCACAAAATCAAGCTGATCTTTACGGAATCCGCCTAAATAACCTTTACCTGTCCGTGGATTCGGATAAATGATATTATCAAGAATGATAAAATGCGTGTTTCCGTAATTGAACGCATAATTATTGGGGCCAAACGTCCGCTCGAACGATTCATCGGAGAGGATATCCAGTTTAGCATCATAGTTCATATCGTGGTTTCCCATGACATTATACCATGGCAAGCCCATCGTGGAAATCACCGATTTATATTTTGGCTGAAGTGAAAGATCGTCTCCCACCAAGTCGCCTAAGCTTATTCCGAATTTCGCAATTGTCTTATCGGAAATTTCATTGATCACACCATTTTTGAAATAGGCCAGTTCTTCCTCCGTGTAAGCCTGTGGATCACCAAAAACAAAAGCTGAAAAATTAGGATCCTCATCTTGTTGATACATTGCAAAATTTACAGCAGCAGGGATTTTTCCTGTAGCAGCAACAGCAGGATATTTTGAAGCTGGACTACCGTTTACTTTATGGATATAATAGAATTTTGGGTGGTTATTTTCATCCAAGGGCAAAGCATAGCCTGTTGGTTTAACCACAAAAATGATGTTGTCATTTCCAACGGGCAATTGGTAATTACCATCTTTATCAGTCGTTGTCACTTCACGCCCGTTACTAACAGAAACAGACGCAATGCCTTGTTCGTTTTTATCTAATTTTCCGTTCTTGTTTGCGTCCAGATAAACTTTTCCTTTTGCAAAATCTTGCGCCTGCACAGCGTTTACGCATGCCCAGGAAATTGCTAGTGCCAAAAATGCTTTCATATGAAATTTTGTTTTGGCGCTAAAGTATTCGATTCAGGTTAACGGAGTATAAAGAGAATATAAAGAATTTATCAAAAAAACAAAGGAAGCCATTTAACACTCTTGTATTAATTAATCCATATTTGGCAGTATCGTTATAGGGACTTTATCCGTGTTTTATACGTATTCATCCGAATGAGGTCCCTATCAGGTCCCTATTAAGTCCCTATAAAATCCCCATTAACATATATGTTGTTGGCCGGTTAAATCCTTCTTCCATCCTTTGTTTTCAGACGGATATTCGGCACAAAAAAAGAGAAACCAATGACTTGATTTCTCTCTTTACCCTTAGGGCCTATTTCTTAACTATCTGGCTTGCGCAGTTGCCAACATGCGGTTGACTTCATCGATCATTGATTTTGCTGCATCGTGCATCCGAGGGTTGCCTGCAAAATCGGCGTCTAAAGTAATATGCTTGGACTTATCTTTATAGTTGTACTCTAAATAAAAACGTGGAACTTTAGAATGTGTTGAATCCTGCTGCCATTCAGGTCCAGTCATATCGGTATCCAAGTTCCAAAAGCCGAGCTCCATTGCTTTGCGGTGCAGGTACAATAAATCGTCTTTTGTAAATTTTACAGTATCGGTAATTAAAGAATCTTTTTTGTCTAAATACTTATAGATGCGTGTTTTTGAATTGTATTCGTTGACCATGTGGTTCGGCTCGCCGTATTTGAATTCAATGGATTCAAAATCAGCAAAACGAAAAGGGGCATTTTTGATCATATTACTGTAGTAATAAACACAATACATCAAAAACGGCACAATAATACAAAGGCCCAAAAAAATCTTCTTACTCTTGATTGTCATTTCTATAAAATTTTGACAAAAATAAGGATTTATACAGGGTATAAAAGTTTATATCAAGATATGACATAAAACCTACATGAAATTCACGCGTTTAGATATTGGGAGAGCCCGCGTCAACAAAGGTCTTCGCATACCAACTGTCGGAAAGATCAGAGATAATAACACCTTTCCGTGTCGAAACATGAACGAACTTATTATTATGCAGGTATACACCAACATGATCTATTCCATTTCGTCCGAAAGAAAAAAACACGAGATCTCCTTCTTCAAGTTTATCGACCTTTTTTCTCTTTACTATTCCTTCCATGTCACGCGAAGTCCGCGGCAAATTCCCTTTGTATACTTCAATATAGAGCAGATTAACAAATCCCGAGCAATCTACCCCCGATTTGGTCTGTCCACCCATACGATGCGGTATCCCCATCCAATCGTCAATAAAGGAATAAAGGTGCGGATTTAGTTTTTTGGTACTCACATTGAGCAAGTCTGCATAATTGTCAAGTTTGGATCCCGAAAAAGTTTTTCCACGCGCTGAGCTCGCATCTGTCAAAACCGAACCATTGGAAGAATGTGTTTTGGAGCTAAGTACCTTTTTCTTCGTTGAACAACTGCTCAAAAATAGAACTGCACCTAAAAAGAAGATAAAATAAGATCTGACACCCATGCTGTTCGATTTACGTTCTTGCTTAACAAACTTACTTGCCTAACAAACTTAATTAAATTGCTGTTGATATCCAATAAATTTGCTTGCCCCCGGAGATTGCTTTTCTTGATAAGAACGTCAGATAAGAAAAAGAATTGTTCAGAAATCGTAACTTTGACGCCTAATTTATTTGAGAATGGAAAAATTAAAAGGTGCATTAGCTGTCTTTTTAGGTGCGAGTAGTTTTGGGATACTATCAACGTTTGTTAAAAAAGCCTATGGTAAAGGGTTGAATTTAGGAGAGGTAACGGGAATTCAGGTATTGTTTGGCATGCTTATCCTTTGGCTTATCTATATCATCATCAAACTCTTTTCGGCAAAGTCATTTCACTCTTCAAGCAAGAAATCTTCATGGATCAAGATATTAATCAGTGGTACTTCGACCGGTTTGGTGAGCATTCTCTATTACAAATGTGTACAGCTCGTCCCGGCTTCGTTGGCCATCGTACTGCTCATGCAGTATATCTGGATCGGTGTGGTAATCGAATTTATCTTTTTCAAGGCAAAACCTTCAAAAAACAACCTGATTGGTATCGGCATTGTACTCATTGCAACATTATTAGCGACTGGACTTCTTGAAAAAGGCTTGCAACACCTCAACCTAACAGGTGTCTTATTTGGTCTTTTAGCAGCGACCGCCTATTCGGTCTTCATGATCGTCAACGGTCGTGTCGGCAATGACTATCACCCCATTCAAAAAAGCGCTATTATGGTAACGGGGGCCTGTATACTGGTCTTCACCTTGTTTCCACCTGCTTATTTATGGAATGGTCAATTTGATGGTAACTTCCTCTATTTCGGCTTGATCCTCTCGCTATTTGGCACGGTCATCCCGCCTTTATTATTTGCCTATGGCCTACCGAAAACGGGCTTCTCCTTAGGCGGAATATTGAGTTCGGCGGAGCTACCTGTAGCCACCTGTATGTCATTTTTTATACTTCATGAAAGTGTATCCACGATACAATGGCTCGGGGTGCTTTTGATCTTGGGTACCGTCATCTGGTTGAACGCAGCAAAGAGCAGTACGCATTAGAGGTACCGATTTACTTCCGGTCAGATTACTGCAGTCAATTTGATCAGGAACACAACTGTGTGCTGCAATCAATAGGGAAATTATGGAATTCCCGTTAACGAAAAAAGGCAATCTTCTCTAATAAGATTGCCTTTTTTATATGTTATAAATCTTAATATAGTATAACCCTTAAAAAGATTAATGTGTCAATGTCTCCGGAATTTCTTCTACTTCCACTTCACAGGAATCCGTTACTTCCATAAATTTAACCGGCACAACCTCATTCACCAATAATGGATCGTATAAGGTCCGTACTTTGACATAGTTTTTAGAAAAACCATGCATATAACCATCTTTTTCGTCTGCTTCAAACAAAACATCACCAGTCTCACCAAGCTGTGACTCATAAAACGCACGGCGCTTCTTCTCCGAAAGGATGTGCAACATTTTGCTACGGTCGCTGCGTTGAGCTCCCGGTACAGCACCGTCCATTTGAGCAGCAATCGTATTCTCCCTTTCTGAATAGGTAAAGACATGCAGGTAAGAAATATCCAAATCATTCAAGAAATTGTATGTATCGATAAAGTCTTCACGTGTTTCTCCCGGAAATCCGACAATAACGTCAACACCGATACAGCAATTAGGCATCAATGACTTGATAAATGCGACACGCTCTGTGTAAAGTTCTCTTTTGTACCTTCTGCGCATTAAACTCAGAATTTTATTGCTTCCAGACTGCAGTGGCATATGGAAATGTGGAACAAAACGTTTTGATTGCGCCACAAACTCAATAATATCATTGGAAAGAAGATTAGGTTCTATCGAAGAAATCCGAATCCTGTCGATATCTTCAACTTCATCCAAAACCTTTACCAAATCCAAGAATCGGTCTTCACGCTTACCATCCCGAATGCCAAAATCGCCAATGTTTACACCTGTTAAAACGATTTCTTTGACGCCTGAAGCTGCAATTTCTTCTGCTTGACGCACAATATCTTCGATCTTGCCCGAGCGACTTCCGCCACGTGCCAAAGGAATCGTACAAAATGTACATGAATAATCGCAGCCGTCCTGTACTTTTAGGAACGTACGCGTACGATCGCCAATCGAATAAGCCGAGACAAATTGATTGGTCTCATCGATTGGACCATTATAAACGATCGTTTTTTCCTGTTTCGTCAAATCATTGATATGCTCAATAATATTAAACTTTTCAGCTGCACCTAAGACCATGTCCACTCCGGGAATCTCTGCAATCTCTTTTGGTTTTAGCTGCGCATAACAGCCAACAATCGTAATATAGGCGTTGGGAGAGTGCTTTAAAGCTTCCTTCACTACTTTTCTACACTTCTTGTCAGCATTATCCGTTACCGAACATGTATTGATTACATAGACGTCTGCACGGCTATTGAACGCTGTGGTATCATAGCCCGCATCTTTAAATAAACGACCAATGGATGATGTCTCCGAATAATTCAGTTTACATCCAAGTGTATAAAAAGCTACTTTTTTATTCTCCATAATATTTTGCAAAATTACATTTTTTTTCAGTAACCCCTCTTACCATTTTAAGTTTTGACTTTCTCGTTATAAGGATTTTCCTTAGTTTTGACTATCTTGAAAGGTTGAATGCACCGGCGGCTTATTACGGACAAACTAAATTAGAGCCGGACATGATGTATTCAAATATTCCCCGATTGAGAATCAGACACATAAAATAGTGTTATTCGTTCTGTCCAGTTCGATTATAGTATTGATATTTGGTATTTAATAATTACTTTTTACAGATGAAACAATATTTAGATTTACTCAGACATGTATATACGAATGGTGTTGTAAAGACAGATCGTACGGGCACAGGTACCAAAAGTGTCTTTGGATATCAGATGCGTTTCAACCTTCAGGAAGGTTTCCCTTTGGTAACGACGAAGAAATTACACCTGCGATCCATTATCCATGAATTGATCTGGTTTCTTAAAGGTGAAACCAATATTCAGTATCTCAAAGAAAATGGCGTAAGCATTTGGGACGAGTGGGCTGACGAACAAGGAAATTTAGGCCCTGTATACGGATCACAATGGCGCTCCTGGCCAACACCCGATGGCCGTCATATCGATCAGATCACACAGGTTATCAACCAGCTAAAAAATTCACCGGATTCACGCCGTATTATTGTATCGGCATGGAATGTTGCCGAAATAGAGCATATGGCATTACCTCCTTGTCATGCCTTTTTTCAGTTTTATGTCGCTCCGGCACAACCTGAAAAAGGTATCTTAAAGCCGCAATTGTCCTGTCAACTCTATCAACGTAGTGCCGATATATTCTTGGGCGTTCCTTTCAACATTGCCTCTTATGCTTTATTGACGATGATGGTCGCACAGGTTTGTGACATGGAAGCCGCAGAGTTTATCCACACCCTTGGCGATGCACATATCTACAGTAATCACTTCGAGCAAACGGAGCTCCAATTGAGCCGCGAGCCAAAAGCGCTACCCCAGATGAAAATAAACCCAGAAATAAAAGATATCTTTGATTTTAAGTTTGAAGATTTTGAATTGTTAAACTACGAATCCCATCCACATATCAAAGCTCCGGTGGCCGTTTAACAAGAAAGGTACCTGATTTTGTAATATATTTTAGCGAACGAATAATCACCTTATATCAAAAATGAGCAACCCAACGATCACATTAATCGTAGCTGCGTCGGAAAACAATGCCATCGGAATCGACAATCAGATGCCTTGGCATTTACCCAACGACTTTAAATATTTTAAGAGAAATACCGTTGAGCACTCTGTCCTAATGGGCAGAAAGACTTTTGAGGCCATAGGCAAAGCATTACCAGACAGAAGGAATATTGTCATTACACGTAACGCGAATTTCCAGGGAGAAGATATTGATGTTGCCAACAGCATTCAAGAGGCACTCTTGTATTGCCGGGATGAACGTGAGGTATTCATCATTGGTGGCGCAAACATTTATCAGCAAGCGCTACCCTTGGCAAATAAAGTGCTTCTGACGCGCGTACATACAACTATCAAAGGTGACGCTTTCTTTCCTGAATTACCGTCAGAAGAATGGGAATTAGTTGCCTCAGATTCGCATCAGGCCGATGACAAACATGCATTTGCTTATACCTTTGAAGTTTATACGCGAAAATAATTCCATGTTTACGACTAGCAAAACGCAATAGGATCATGGAGCTTTTTGCTTCATGATCCTATCACCATTAAAAGCTATAGAAGAGCTTAATCGACAAGACTAAACAGGCGCGACACTTTGATCTAAAGCACATGCAAAAATACCTCACCCTAATTCTTACTCTATTCATGTCAGATCTATACGCTCAGAAGATAGATACTGTTTACCTGGAAAAATTACTCCAAAGTCATCCCGATCTATTTCAAAACATATTAAGTCACCCGACGAAAAATGAAGTACAAATTCTGTATACACAGATTGATCGTGACAAATCCAATAAGCCACATTTCAGGTCCTATAGCTATCGACTGAATCCGAACTGGTATTTTTATCCTGCAAGTACAGTGAAGCTGCCGACAGCAATTCTGGCTTTGGAAAAAATCAATGACCTGCATATTGCCGGTCTCAGCAAAGATACCCCACTACGCATCGATTCTGCTTTTGAAAAGCAGACTAAGGTTCTTGTGGACGAATCCGCCGCCAATGGCCTTCCATCTGTTGCTCAATATGTTAAAAAGATCTTATTAACCAGCGACAACGATGCCCAAAACAGGCTTTTCGAATTTATTGGCCGTGCAGAACTGAATGCGAAACTAAAAAAATACGGCACTAATTACAGCCGCATTGTCAACCGTCTTGCTATTGGCGACAAAGGCATATGGGCCAAACATACTAACCCCGTCACCTTTTATAAGGGGAAGGATATTATTTATAAACAAGAAGCACAGTTCGATCCCAAGGATTATACCATCGAGCTGTCCAATACGCTTCAGGGGAAAGGTTACATGAACGATAAAGATGAACTTGTTCATGAACCCTGGAGTTTTGAAGGATTAAATGTATACGCTTTGCAAGATCAACAGCTGATATTGAAGAAGCTGTTATTTCCCGAAGCATTTCAGCCTCAAGAAAGATTCAATCTGAAAAAAGATGACTACGCGCTCCTCTATGATTATATGTCGCGCTATCCCTTTGAATCGGATTTTCCAAAATATGATCCAGCAGAATTCTGGCCAACGTATAGCAAGCTCCTTTTTTATGGCCGTGAAAAAAATGCGATCTTAAATCCCAACATCCGGATCTTCAACAAGTATGGAGATTCCTATGGCTATAATATTGATAATGCCTATGTCGTCGACTTTGAACATGGCGTGGAATTTATGCTCGCCGTTGTTGTACAGTCCAATGAAAATGGCATCTACAACGATGGACGCTATGAATATGAAACAGTAACCTATCCTTTTTTAAAAAATATCGGCCAGGTAATTTATCAGGAGGAGCTGAAAAGAGTTAAAAAGTTTAAACCTGATCTATCGAAATTTGATTTCAGAAAATAAAACACAAAAAAGGCTCTCAGAAAATTGAAAGCCTTTTTTGCGCATCGTCATCGTGGCGTATTTTTATCCCCCTTGGCTAGAAGGCTGCTTATGCGAATGATCAGCGGGCTGTGGCTGGGAAATGCAGTATGTCATCATCGGAATGTATGCTTATCCGCGCTCCAGCCATATAGTCCCTGCCTCAAGTCTTACTGAGATAGAACAAAACTATTTCGATTGTAGAGCCGTTTCGATCAACTCCCCGTAAAAATCCCCCTCCTTCATTCCAAAAGCCCGTACCTGCTGCGGAATAAAACTTTGTGGAGTCTGCCCCGGAATGGTATTAATTTCGATAAAATAAAATTTATCGGTATCGTTTTCTAAAAAGAAGTCCACCCGAACCATACCCTTACAGTTCAATCTCACATAAATTTCCCTTAAAATACGTGCAGCGCGCTCCTGCTCTTCCGTAGTCAGGTCTGCTGGTGTAATCTCTTCGGTCAATCCAGGTACATACTTGGCTTCATAATCAAAAAATTCACGTGTAGTACGAACTTCGGTAGCCGGCAAAACAACGAGTTCGCCTTTTGAATTCCTAAAAATTCCCTCGGAAAATTCGCGTCCAGTCACAAATTCTTCAACAATAACCTGTTTCCCGGTATTCTCTGCATCAAAAGCTTTATCAATGGCTTCCTGAAGTTGTGCCGATTCCTTTACTTTGGTCATTCCGATACTACTTCCACCGGCATTAGGTTTCACAAAATACGGCAGCGAAAGATTGCTTTCGACGATTTTGACCGCTTCCAGGAGTTGCGATTCAAACAATAAGACCGATTTTGCCAAATGCAACTCGGGAATATCCGATAAGATCGCTTTTGTATACCCTTTATTCATAGTCAATGCCGAAGTCAAGGCATCACATGAGGTATATGGAATATCTAATAAATCAAAATAGCTCTGAAGTCTTCCATCTTCTCCAGGCACACCATGCACCATAATAAATGCTAAGTCAAAGCTTAAGATATCTCCGTTCAATGGAAGTGTAAAATCTGCTTTTGAAATCGGATGCCGCTTACCGTCCAAATCTTCATAGTACCATGCTTCTTTGGTCACTGTAATCAAATATATATCGTATTTGTCGTGATCAAGTTGAGAATTGACAAAGGCAGAACTTTTAAAAGAAACTTCAGCTTCTCCTGTATAACCTCCAGTTATTAATGCTATTTTTGCTTTCATAAATTTTAGCGATTCGAATAGCAAATATAATTTGCTATACACGGAAAAACGAATAATTTTGTGAGGAATAATTTTATTTAATCATTCTGCAAACTTGGCTTTAATATTGCGGTTCTATGCAGAATTAATTTTTATCAAAACAGAGAAATGTCCAAAGTCGTACAATATCTTCAGACCCCCACTTTTAGGAAAAATCTTATTGCCGCTCTTGTCGCGATAGTATGTCTATTCCTTTTCGTTTATGTTGGACTGAAAATATATACCAAACATGATGAATCTATAGCCGTTCCTAAAGTGAAAGGCCTTCATATCAGTGCTGCCATCCAGGCGCTGGAAGACGCGGGGCTGGAATATCAAATTGACTCCGTCTACCAGATGGACGCCAAACCAGGAATGGTCATCGAGCAGGATCCCGAACAAGGATTTCATGTAAAATCGGGGCGGACTATTTATTTGACCATTATCACACAAGTTGCACCTGAAGTTGCCTTTCCGAATATAAAGGATAAAACATTGATCGAAGCAACGGCTATTTTGAAAAACCATAACCTTAGAATCGGAGACACTTCTTATGTCGCCGATATCGCTAGGGACATCGTATTGGATGCTCAATTTGCAGGACAATCAATCCGTAACGGGCGCATGATTCCTAAGGGTTCACGTATAGATCTAGTTTTGGGAAATGGACTCGGTGCTAATGAAGTGGAAATACCCAACTTAATTGGTCTTCCATTAAACGAAGCGAAGTTTGCCCTATCTGGAGCTGGTCTAGGCCTAGGCACAGTGACTTATGATCCCAATGTAACGGATACAGCCACCGCAGTAATCAGTGTACAATCACCAGGAATAGAAAAAGGCTTAACCAGCTTAGGGGCTAAAATAGACATAACGCTCTCATTGACGGCACCAACAACAACTACAGGTGCTCCAGCTGGAGGTACGCCAACTCCTAAACCACAGGCAAACCAAACACAGGTTACTCCGCCAGCAGCAAAAGCTCCGGTTCAGTCTAAGCCCGTTGCTCCAGCGAAAAGTACCACAACAAATACGCCAGCAGCTAAATCGACAACAACAAATCCAACTGCAGGGCAGAAAAAAGAAAAAGAAAGTAAAGGGAATAGTCTTGGCTTTTAAGTGTATTGACTTAAAAATGAAGCTGCATGGCATAATCTCCATTATGATGGATTAGCGTTTGTTGCAGATTCAGGAATTGTATAAAATATAAAGATGAAACCGATCCATATCTGGGCGATTTCATCAACCATTGACCGCTAAAGGCTGTATGAATGCCCTTAATAGCGAACAACAAATGAATAAAAAATTTTAGCATGGAAAATAAAAAAGGAATACCAAGTTGGTTAAAAATCATTGCCCTGATCGTTATCGTTGTCGGAGGTTATTTTGCTTGGACATTTTATAAAGCATTTTATGCTTCTAATGTATCGGGAGAGAAAAAATACCTGTACATACACGAGGGCGAAAAATATGAAGATGTATTGAAATCAATCAAGGATTCAAATCTTGTGGATGACATCGCTTCCTTTGAGCGTGCCGCACAATATAAAAAATATGAGCAAAGTGTAAAACCCGGACGTTATCTGTTAAACCCTGGTATGAACAATAGACGCTTAGTTGGCAATTTGATTGGTGGCTACCAAGAACCTGTAAAATTCAGATTTTCCAATGTGCGACTGAAAGAGAATATGGCCGCACTCCTTGGTAAAAGTTTTGAGGCAGATTCTGCAGAATTTATCGCGGTACTAAATGATGAGGCTACAGCACAGAAATATGGATTTACAAAAGAAAATCTGATTGCTATATTTATCCCCAATACCTACGAAATTTATTGGAACACCAATCCCGAAAAAGTAATTGCTCGTTTTGATGATGAATGGAAAAAGTTTTGGAATGCAGATCGCACGGCAAAAGCAAAAGCGCTTAACCTGACACCGCAACAAGTCAGTACATTGGCTTCTATTGTCAAAGGTGAAGCCTTACACCAGGATGAAATGCCCATGATCGCCGGATTATATTTAAACCGCCTCAAAAAAGGCATGTTATTGCAAGCTGATCCTACCGTGATCTTTGCCAACAACGACTTTACCATTAGAAGGGTATTGAATAAGCACCTTAGAACAGACAATCCTTACAATACTTACATCTATAGGGGCTTGCCTCCAGGTCCTATTTCAATTCCAAGTATTGCTGCAATTGATGCGGTCTTAAACTTTAAGCAACATGATTATATTTACATGTGTGCTAAAGATGATTTTTCGGGCTATCATAATTTTGCAAAAACAGAGGCTGAGCATTTGATCAATGCACGTAAATTTCAACAGGCATTGGACGCCAGAAATATTAAAAAATAATGTTTGTATTTGACCATCAGATTCGTGTCCGCTATGCAGAAACAGACCAAATGGGTTATGTTTATTATGGAAATTATGCTGCATTTTACGAAATAGCGCGGACTGAAATGCTGCGGAGCACGGGGATATCGTATAAGGAGCTGGAAGAAATGGGGGTCATGCTCCCCGTTACGGAGATGAAAACAAAATACCTAAAACCGGGCAAATACGATGATTTGATCACGATACGGGTAACAATCCGCCAGAAACCTGCCGTCCGTATTATTTTTGAATATGAACTGTTCAATGAAAGCGGAGAACTACTCAACCAGGGCGAGACAACTTTGGTCTTTGTCAACATGGAAAAAAATAGGCCTTGTATGCCGCCACAGGTTTTCTTGGATAAGATGAGTAACTATTTTAATTGATATGGGGAAAATCCACCAATGGCTATTAAATATTGAACCTTATTTTAGATTAATCGAATGGAGTAAACGTGTCGTACTACCTGGCTTTGGCTCGCTACCACTCTATACTGTGGCTGTATTTTTCTTTCAGGAGCTATCGAGAGACTCCATTGTCAGCAAGGCTTCTTCCCTTTCCTATAGCTTTTTATTGGCCATTTTTCCGGGTATCATTTTTTTATTTACATTGATCCCTTATATTCCGATCAATAATTTTCAGGAACAGTTGCTGGACTTTCTGGCCGTGGTTATTCCCAAAAATGCTTTTCTGGTTGTTGAAACGACTTTGGAGGATATTATTAAAAACCAAAATGGTGGATTACTTTCTTTCGGTTTTTTATTTGCGGCCTATTTTGCAACCAATGGTATGGCCTCTCTGATGAATGCCTTCAATAAGGCTTCCCTCATGACGGAAAGAAGGCCATGGGTCAGAAAACGTTTGCTTGCCTTAGCCTTGGCTTTCCTAATTATTTTTGCGTTAACAGTTGGGATGACAATATTTACCCTAGCTGGCATTACCATAGACTACCTCAAGGAAACAACAGGTATAAAGTCGAGCTTCTGGGCCATTCTACTTAAAGTAGCCCGATGGTTGATAATATTTGCTATTTACTTTTTCACGGTAAGCTGTATTTACAAATTTGGTCCTTCCAACTCCAATAAATGGAAACTCTTCAGTCCCGGAGCTTCTATGGCTACCATTTTAGCAATATTGACGTTTTCCATATTTACCTTTTATATCAATCATTTTGGTGCATATAACAAACTCTATGGATCCATCGGGACACTGATCGTCATTATGCTCTGGATTTACCTGAATACGCTTATTTTATTATTGGGCTATGAGCTTAATGCAGCAATAGCGCTGTCTAAACAAACCATTGTTATTGCCAAACCACGCATTTTCAACTCTTTTAAGAGAGACGAATAGGTGTATAAAATTATTTAAAGCTTCATTTACCCCGCCAGGTTGGCAACAAATGAACGGTAGAAGACGCTAAACGAGCGTTCGAACAGGCAGCTTTACATGTCTAAAGCAAAAGGCCTGTATAACTGAAAGTCTTTCAATAAAATAAGAAAAATAAAATTTTGCATTTAAAGTTTTTTTGTACCTTTGCAACTCCTACAAAGTAGGAAAAAGGAGAAAATTAATTAATGGCAAAAAAACAAGAAGCAGAAAAAGAATTAGCAGCGAAAAACGCAGAGCTACAAGGTGCTGACACTAAAGTAGTGAAAGACACTGAAAAAATTGAATCAGAAGCTGATTCAAACTTAATCGACGAAATCAAATCAAACACTTGGATCACACCAGAAGGTGAATTTGACTGGGATGCAAATGATAAAGGTTTCGGAAATTATAGCGATGCTGAACGCGCTAAACTTGAAGCACAATACGCAGATACTTTCAACCAAGTTAACCAAGGTGAAATTATTGAAGGTACTGTAGTTTCTATCAACAACAAAGACGTAGTCTTGAATGTTGGTTTCAAATCTGACGGTTTAGTTTCTTTATCAGAATTCCGTGACTTACCAGAATTAAAAGTTGGTGACAAAGTTGACGTATTCGTTGAATCTCAAGAAGATGCTAACGGTCAATTAGTACTTTCTCGCAAACGTGCTAAAACTCAAAAATCTTGGGAAGCTATCAATGAGGCATTGGAAAATGATGCAATCATTACTGGTTTCGTTAAGAGCCGTACTAAAGGTGGTCTTATCGTTGATATCAAAGGTGTTGAAGCATTCTTACCTGGATCTCAAATCGATATCAAACCTATCCGTGACTACGATGTATACGTAGGTAAAACAATGGAATTCAAAGTTGTGAAAATCAACCACGAATTCAAAAACGTTGTCGTATCACACAAAGTATTAATTGAAAACGACTTAGAAAACCAAAAATCTGAAATCGTTGCTAAATTAGAAAAAGGTCAAGTATTAGAAGGAACAGTTAAAAATATCACTGACTTCGGTGTGTTCATCGACTTAGGTGGTGTTGACGGTTTATTGCATATCACAGATATCTCTTGGGGTCGTATCGAGCATCCAAAAGAAGTTTTAGCGCTAGATCAAACAATCAACGTTGTTGTATTAGACTTTGATGATGAGAAAAAACGTATCGCTTTAGGCTTGAAACAATTATCTGAGCATCCTTGGGAATCTTTAGATACTGCATTAGAAGTTGGTTCTAAAGTTAAAGGTAAAATCGTAACAGTTGCTGATTACGGTGCTTTCTTAGAAATCATCCCTGGTGTTGAAGGTTTGATCCACGTTTCTGAAATGTCTTGGTCACAAAACTTACGTTCTCCACAAGAGTTCTTGAAAGTTGGTGATGAGATCGAAGCGCAAATCTTAACGTTAGATCGCGATGAGCGTAAAATGAGCTTAGGCATCAAACAATTGACTCCAGATCCTTGGAAAAACATCACTGAGCGTTACCCTGTAGGTTCTAAACAAACAGCTGTTGTTAAAAACATGACTAACTTCGGTGTATTTGTTGAGTTAGAAGAAGGTATCGACGGTTTGATCCACATCTCTGATTTATCTTGGTCTAAAAAAATCAACCACCCTAACGAATTCACTAAAGTTGGTGAAACATTAGACGTAGTTGTTTTAGAATTAGATGAAGAAAACCGTAAATTATCTTTAGGTCACAAACAATTGGAAGAAAACCCTTGGGATACTTTCGAAACGATCTTTACTGAAGGTTCTATCCACGAAGGTACTGTGATCAAAGTTGGTGACAAAGGTGATATCGTAGCTTTACAATACGGTGTTGAAGGTTTCTGTCCTTCTAAACACTCTGTTAAAGAAGACGGTTCTTCATTGAAAGTTGATGAAGTTACTTCATTCAAAATCATCGAGTTCAACAAAGAGAACAAACGTTTGGTAATTTCTCACTCTCGTATCTGGGAAGAAGAGAAAGAAGAAGCTCGCAAAGAAGAGTCTAGCAACCGTAAAAAAGACGCTAAAGCTGAGTCTTCAGCTGTGAAAAAAGTAAAAGATTCTGTTGAAAAATCTACTTTAGGCGACTTAGATGTGTTAGCTCAATTGAAAGAGCAAATGGAAAATGATAAAAACGCTAAGTAATTAGCAATTTCAATCCATAAAAAGCGGCTGTTCCAAAAGGACAGCCGCTTTGTTTTTATAGGGATGCTTTTGTAATTTTGTATCAATAAACGTTATTGTTATGTCATTCAAATCAGCCTTAATTAACCCTACAGAACTTCAGGAATCACTGGGACAGCATACAGACATTGTCCTCCTCGATTGCACCATCGACAAAGTTGGTCAATCCATCAAGGATACCAAGTTCGAAGTACTTCCCCATTCTCAATTTTTTGACATCGAAGGGAAACTTTCGGATGCTACTTCCAAATTACCGCATACCCTTGTATCGGCAGAAGTATTCGAACGGGAAATGCAACGCCTAGGAATCAATCAGGATAGTACCGTCGTGTTATATGACAGATGGGGTGTTTATTCAAGCCCAAGGGCATGGTGGATGTTTAAGGTCATGGGTTTTGAACAGGTATTTATTTTAAATGGTGGCGTTCCCGCTTGGAAAAAAAGTAAATTACCCCTCGTAGACCAGTATGCAGCTGCTGTAAAACCCGGTAACTTTAAAGCCCAATTTCAAGCCAACCATTATGCTGACAAAGAATATATCTTAACACATTATCGGGATCCTCAAGTGAATATTTTTGACGCCAGAAGTAAAGGTCGATTTAGTGGTTTAGTCGCTGAACCTCGAAAAGGCCTTCATGGTGGGCATATCCCTCATTCCAAAAACCTCCCTTTCGAAGAATTACTTGATGGAATCGTTTATAAACCCCTTGGTGAACTGAAACAGCAATTTGATCATCATAATGCTACCGGAAATGAATATGTATTCTCCTGTGGATCGGGTATCACGGCCTCAATCTTAGCATTTGCTTCTCATCTTGTTGGTCACGAGCAAATCCGCGTATACGATGGCTCTTGGTCAGAATGGGGTCGCGAAGAGCTCAATCTACCCATCGAAAAATAGTTTAAAACAAGGTATTCCAAGAGTAGAGATTATCCTCCAAGCGGATTTTTTCCGCATCCAGGAGATCGCGGATAATCTCTATTCTTTTCTTTTCTGTACCTATCGTCAAACTAGCCACCAAATCGTGAATGTTTTTAGCGCCAGCGAGCAAACTACTTTTGATTTCTGCTTTTATATCTGCGCGCTGCTTTTTCTGATGATTACGGATCAGACACAAATCGCATACTTCACAGAACCCCGCATTTTTTTCTCCAAAATATAACAACAGCGACTGACTGCGGCAATTGCTACGTTCAATATAACCGATCATGCCATTGACTTCTTCTTCTTTCACCTGATGGCGATCGCGAATAAAAATATGATCGATATGCAGGTGTTTGTAATCGACGCGGTTCTGCAAAAAGGTCAATTGTGGCGCATCTGTAGAAGGCAGATAACTCGCTATTTCCAATGACTCTAACGACTTCAATAGCTCGACAACACGATCATAAGGCAGACCCAACTTACGTGCAAATTCGTATTCATTAATGAGGATATAGTTTTCAAATACACCACCATAGCTGCGTAAAATAGCCTTAATGAGCTTATCATATTTTACATACTGCACCTGAACTTTATACAATTCGGCGCTATCAATTTCAAATTTAAACCGTGAGGGGATTGTGACAGCTTCGGACAAAACCAACCAAGTGTCCCGCTCCAGAAACTTCAGTGCATTCATAACCGGGACCAAGGGCAGCTGATATTTTTTGGCAAAGGTAACAACATCAAAATCCACCGTCACTCCTTCTCCAGAACCGTAGGGTATTTGAAAATGATTACACAGGTAATGATAAGTCTGCTGGATAAACGGAATATCAGGAAAACTTGCTTCCAGATTATCCATAAGTTTCCGCTCATCGGTCTTCTGATAAAGAATAACAGGATAGGCTTTTTTTCCATCTCTTCCAGCTCTACCTGCTTCCTGATAGTAAGCCTCCAGGGAATCTGGTAAATCGAGATGGATCACAAATCGCACATCCGGCTTGTCAATCCCCATCCCAAACGCATTGGTAGCGACAATGACGCGAACAGTGTTCGCCATCCATCCTTTTTGTTTCTGATCCCGTTCGTGCCCCGAAAGCCCAGCATGATAATAATCTGCCGATATACCATTATTAACCAAAATACGAGCTATTTCCTGCGTCTCCCGACGGTTTCTGACGTAGACAATACCAGATCCACCCAACTTATGTATAATGCGCACCATACGCCCCATCTTATCCTCTTCCTCAATGGCCATATAGGCTAAATTATCCCGAAGAAAACTTTTTACAAATACATTTTCCTCCGGAAAGTTCAGTTTTTGTTGTATATCTGTAATGACACGTTCGGTAGCAGTTGCTGTAAGTGCCAAAAAAGGCACCTTAGGATGTAGTTCCCGTAGCTTCGCAAGCTCCAAATAGGGCGGTCTAAAATCGTATCCCCACTGCGAAATACAGTGTGCTTCATCTATGGCGAACAAATTGACATTCATAAATCGAATGCGCTCTTTCACCATATCATTGTACAAACGTTCAGGAGAAAGGTAGAGAAATTTAATTTGCCCATAGACGCAGTTATCCAATGTAATATCCACCTCTCTCTTCTTCATTCCTGAATAAATTGCGACCGCCTGAATTCCATTTTTTCTCAAATGTTCAACCTGATCTTTCATCAATGCAATAAGTGGTGTTACGACAATACAAATCCCTTCTTGCATCAACGCTGGTACTTGAAAACAAATCGATTTCCCTCCGCCTGTCGGCAATAAAGCTAACGTATCTTTACCTGAAATGACCGATTGAATAATTTCCTCCTGCAGGGGTCTAAATGAATCGAATCCCCAATATTGCCTTAAGATTGATATACTATCTTGCGTCATAAGTTCTCCTTATCCCAAACATACGCAAAATTATCTTTCATGAGATAATTCTGTATTCCCAAACTATCCAACATACGTTTTGTATGCTTGGATTTCTCCATTGAATTGGATCCATCCACTATAACAAGTTTTGGTCTAATTTGCTTCAATAAACGAGGTAAACCATTTAGTAAATTTTTTCTGACAATGACAAGGTCGGCAGGTGTCATTGTTCCCCCTGCATGCGATAAAATAGCAATTCTACCTAAAGGGAGCGTAACAAGATAGTTTTTCCGCTCCCGACCATTCAAAGCTACAAACTGAACTTTTTCCCTCGTCAGTAATTGGATTTCTCTTCCACATGCATATTGCAAGCCTGGGGATTGCAAAGAATCAAATGTGCTGTAAACGATGCCGCGCCCATCGTTGAAATACCCGATCGTCAGCTCATATTTCGTATTATAGACCCGAAACCGTTCTACATCTTTATTTTCCAGGTATTTTTGCGCAGTGATCAATAGTATTCCAATTACACAGCATCCCCCTAGCCAAACGTATTTTTTATCTTTCCATTGAAAAGCATATAAAAAAGAAAATAGTGCAAAATAGGTCAAAAATAGAAGCTCCAGCCCCATAGGTTCAACTTTTATTGTTGAAAAAGCCAAATGGTCAATAAATTTCAAGCAGTATAAGATGAAAGCGATGAGATGCTCCAAAAGAAAGCCCAATAAATCGTTGAGCCCCTGCATTGGATTGATTGTCATAATAAAACCGAGATACATCGCTAATGTTGAAGGGAAATCGACTAATACATTGGCTACCAGAAAATAAGTTGGAAATTGTCCAAAATAATAAAGGCTCAGTGGCGTTGTCAATAGCTGCGCAGCAATAGAAACAGCCAATGCATCTCTCAAAAGCCGTAATATCGGTCTTTTAACCGGAAGGAATCCTTCGACAAGCGGCGAACATATCGTCATACCCAAAACGGCTAAAAAAGACAGCTGAAAACCCACATCAACAACAGCCCGGGGAACGGCCAGTAAAATCAATAATGCGGCAATAATAAGCGAATTCAGTGTTGAAAAGCTTCGTTTAAAATGCTGTGCACACAGCACAAAACTAATCATAATAGCTGCCCGCGTAATCGGCGGATCAAGCCCTGCAATAAAAGCATATATCCAGATCATACTCCATAACAAAATTAGTGGCAGCCATCTGAGATAGAAAGGCCAGGCAATTCGCTTGAAAATAAGGGATAAAAAACTGAATAAAACAGCAACATGCATTCCCGAAACACTTAATACGTGTATCGTTCCCGTATTGGTGAAGGCCTGGATGCTTTCGGCACTGATATCGTTCCGGGAACCATATAATAAAGCTGAAGCAATAGCAAAGTGCTCATCCTTTTTGATATGGGGACGAAGCTTAACCAAAAAATATCTCCTCGTTTGTAAAGCGAGCCCAGTTAATGAAAAAGCCGTTGTTTCTTTCCTACTGATCAGCTTATACCGACCAAAGACTGCGAAAATTTCATGATAGATATGCTGTCTTTTCAAATACTGTCTATAGTCAAATTCCATTGGATTGAATGGCGGAGCTATTTCCTTTACTTGACCTTTTAACCACAATAGATCACCAAACTGCAGTGGGTTCTTCTGGCTGGATTTTAAAGATAACATCAGTCGACCTGTAGTTTCAACAAATTCACCTTTTTGGTAAGCCCCTACTACTTCCGCCGAAAAACGAATGATATCCCGCTTCACCTTGGGCTCTTCAATAATTTTGACTACATAACTATCGGTCACTATATGGGAGAAATGACTGATTGTAACCAAAGGGGCTTCGCGCCAAAATTGGAAAATCCCAAATAATACAACAGACACATAATACCCGTAGCTATAGCCATACTGGCGGATTCTTCCCTTTAATAAATAACAACAAAACGTTATCAAAACCAGCACAACCAATAGCTGCTGAACGCATTGGAAAATGTGGAACGACATAGGTAATTTAGGGGCGAAAAGAAGCGTCACAATATATAGGATCGCTATCTTAAGAATAGGAAGCCGCTCTAATCTTTGTATAAAACTAAGCTCTTTCATAACTGCCACCGCAACTGTATCTTAACCTCTGACTTTCTATTACCCTCAATTTGGTCCAGTCCAGTCCCAATACTCTCTCGCCCCGGATAATAATAGACCGCATATTTGGTCCATACCTGAAGATGGCGGCTTAACCGATACTGCAGATTGAAATACATTCTCCATCCCCTTGTATTGTACATTCCAAAACCAGATGCATATAATACATCCTGCTCATAAGCATAGATCCGATTATCATAACTTGCCGCATCGAAATACGCAACCCGTATATTCGATTGGAATTTTCCTGCGCTAGACTTCCAGAACACATCTTGATAAAGCATATAACCGAAACTATTTTCCTGATACTCTTTTTGGAATAAATTAGCTTCTACACGGGAGCGAATCGTCCATATTGAACTTAGGCGGTAATGAAATTCTACCCTGAACTGCTGTTTGCTGGTATTTACAAGCCCGTGCTCGGTTTGTCCCTCTCCCTGATAATTAACTTGTTTCAATCGGTTACGATAGCGCAATGAAAGTTGGCCTTTTTTGTACCACATGTAACTCAGCTGGCTAAAAAAATCAGCGCCTGTAGATAGCGTATCAGCCTGATACTTTGCTCCCGGGAAACGAAATATATCCGCATAATTGGACCAGAGCAATTTTCTCCCCAATTGATACGTTAGTCCCAAATAAGCTCCCTGTTCGTTGGAGCTGTTATCCGATTCACCAAATCCCTGTCCATAAAAAGTATGAAAATTCTTTTTATAGTCCCGCAGCAATACAACCGATGATAAACGTGGATGCAAACTTATCATAGATCCTGCTAACAGTGCTGAACCGCCATCCATGCTGCTTGCATACTCACCAAATAAATAAGCATTCCGAATCGTATAGTTTCCATATAGACTTATATTTCGCAAAAAATCACCTTCAAAGTCCGCCTTTTGCCGTATACCATTGCCTTTTGTTTTAAAGACATTTAATTGTGTGTGATTGAAATGAACACCCATTTTGAACCGCTTATAGCGCCACAACAGATTCAATCCATAGGCCAGTTGAGATGCCGCATGACGATATTGCTGTTCGGTTGCAGTCCGATGCAAGCCTGAGCTTGCGATCGTTGAAATCGTAGGCGGAGAAGTTGTACGGTTAACTTTTCCATCTATGGATTGGTAGGAGAAATAAGGTGTAATTTCAATGTGCCTAATCTGTAATGTTCCTGCAATGCCACGCATAAAATTAGCCTCATTTAATGACGTATATGACTTTACACCGATCCCTTGTCTTGCAGTATGCTGTACCAATCCCCCTTTTCCAAAATTCAGACCATTCCACATACTGAGTCCCTGGCCAAATTGCAACGCGTAATCGCCGATCACGATATTTTTGAAACGGCCTAAAGACTTTATTGATATACTTAAGCTATAGAAATCAAATCCCATTTTTTGCCTGTCTCTAAAAAATGGTTCCCCCGCATCTTTCTCCATATTAACTGCGAGATGAAACCCATCGTTTAACTGGGCTCTATACCTAACAGCATAGCGATTGGCATCGCCAAGATAATGGGATTTCGTCGTATCGACTATACGGTATCCCTTTGCTTTTTCGAGTATCCGGGCGTACCGTATTATAAATTCCTGTTTAAAATTTCTCGATTTCAGGGTTTCAAGGGGAGATCCCGGACCTACCCTTACGAAGGGTAACAACAAACTGACTATCCGCTCATTAAATCCTTCAATGGACTGTAGTTCGAGTACGTTGATAAAATTCCCTGAAATGGTCCTATGGGCCAATAGGTGCTCGATTAATAAAGGGTTCAAAAATTGTAATTCAGTGAGTTCTCTGCCATCAGTTTTGTTGAGATCGATCGGGTGTTTGAGATAATGAGACCACTTTTCAGTGAATTCACTCAAATCAGCATCCTCAGGAAGCTCTTCCGATAAGCTTTCAAATAAATCTTGGAGATCGATTTTTTCATTTGTTTGCGCCGTACAGGTTAGTCCAATAAAACAACCTATAAAGAGCAAAATTTTGCTACAATATTTCATAATAGGTTTTAATTAATATTGGCTAAATGCTAGGCGATGAACCTTTTATCCCGGCAGAAAAACGGTTCACTAGTATGAAATTAGGAAATATAAAAGAATAAAAAAAGCCTGATGAAAAATTTCATCAGGCTTTTTTTATTCTTTTATGATCAGATCAATTAAATATCAATTTTAGCATAACGTGCATTTTTTTCGATAAATTCACGACGCGGAGCAACTTCATCACCCATCAACATCGAGAAGATACGGTCACATTCTGCCGCGTTTTCAATAGTTACTTGTCTTAAAGTACGCGTCTCAGGATTCATGGTTGTATCCCATAACTGTTCTGCATTCATCTCTCCAAGACCTTTATAACGTTGTACGTGTACGCTATCCTCTTTACCACTTCCTTTCAAACGTTGAATTGCATTGATACGTTGGTCTTCATTCCAAGCGTACTCATGCTCTTTCCCTTTTTTCACCAAGTATAGCGGCGGTGTAGCGATATATACATATCCTCTTTCGATCAATTCCTTCATGTATCTGAAATAGAACGTCAAGATCAATGTTGTAATGTGGGACCCATCCACATCGGCATCGGTCATGATGATGATGCGGTGATAACGTAATTTTTCAATATTCAATGCCTTAGCATCTTCGGCAGTACCTACACTCACGCCCAAAGCTGTAAACATATTTTTGATCTCCTCATTTTCGTAGATCTTATGTTCCATCGCTTTTTCAACGTTCAGGATCTTACCACGTAAAGGCATGATCGCCTGATGCTTTCTATCACGACCAGACTTGGCAGTACCACCCGCAGAATCCCCCTCGACAAAATAAATCTCACATTTGGTAGGATCGTTGTCTTGACAGTCGGCCAATTTACCCGGAAGTCCGGAGCCCCCCATAACGGTTTTACGTTGAACCAAATCACGGGCTTTACGTGCGGCAGCACGTGCTTGAGCTGCGATGACAACCTTTTGAACAATAGATTTTGCCTCACGTGGATTCTCTTCCAAATAAACACCTAAGATCTCACCAACAGCAACATCTACAGCGCCCATCACCTCAGAGTTACCTAATTTCGTCTTCGTTTGTCCCTCAAATTGAGGTTCTGCAACCTTCACCGAAATTACAGCTGTCAATCCCTCGCGGAAGTCATCACCGGTAATTTCCACTTTTAAGTTTTTAAGCAAACCTGACTTGTCCGCATACGCTTTCAAGGTACGTGTCAAACCACGACGGAAACCTGCAACGTGAGAACCACCTTCAATCGTATTGATGTTATTCACATAAGAATGGACATTCTCTGAATACGTATCGTTATATTGTAAAGCCAGTTCAACAGGGATACCTTGTTTCACGCCTTCAACATAAATTGGTTCAGGAATCAACGACTGACGGTTACCATCTAAAAATTTCACAAACTCTTTCAGACCACCCTCTGAATAGAATGTTTCTTTCTTTTCAGAACCGTCTTCATTAGTCTCCCGCTCATCATTCAACGTCAAACTCACACCTTTATTTAAAAATGCAAGTTCACGAAGACGATTTGCCAATGTATCGTAATTATAAACAGTAGTCTGCGTGAAAATTGTCGCATCTGGGTGGAACGTTACAATAGTACCCGTCTTATCAGAAACACCAACTTCTTTCACATCATACAAAGGTTTACCAATTTGGTACTCCTGCTGGTAGATCTTTCCATCGCGATGAACCTCGGCCTTCAAAAGGGTAGACAGGGCATTCACACAGGAAACCCCAACACCATGCAGACCGCCAGAAACCTTGTATGTATCTTTATCAAATTTACCTCCGGCGTGCAATACTGTCATTACAAGCTCTAGTGCTGATTTATTCTCTTTTTTGTTGATCCCTGTAGGAATACCCCGACCGTTATCCCGGACAGAAATCGAGTTATCTTTATGGATAGTAACAAAGATATCTGTACAATATCCTGCTACAGCTTCATCGATTGAATTATCAACAACCTCGTATACCAAATGGTGCAATCCTTTTACACCGGTGTCACCGATATACATGGATGGACGCTTACGAACCGCTTCTAAACCCTCTAATACCTGAATATTATCGGCCGAATAGGTGGATGCATTCTTATTTTCTTCGCTCATTGAAAACCTCTTAAATGTAATATTCAAAAATACGAAATTTTGGCCGATTTATCAAGTCCGTGAACAAGTATTGAACCTATATTCCGAATTATAATACACAGGATAATTTTACTTTTTTATTACTAAAAACTAGAATTTCGATTTTTTTATGTTAGGTTTGTTTTCAGTAATAATTTGCAAATAACAAAAAAATGAACACTATATTTTCAATTGTATCGAAAGTTTCCTTTGGCCTTTTATTGGTTGGAACTATTGCATCATGTAACCAAGGTGCAAAAACAGCAAACGAACCTGCAAAAAATGATTCCAATACGGTAAGCAAGGAGAGCCAGGGAAGTAACAAAGATAAAATCGTCTATTTAAACTCGGATTCACTTTCTGAAAAATATCAATATTTTAAGGATATTAAATCAAAGCTTGAAAACAAGGTAAAGAAAGCACAAACGGATCTGCAATCTAAAAGCACTGCATTCCAACGCGAAGTTGCCGAATATCAAAAAAATGCAGCTACAATGTCTGCACCTGATAGACAAGCTACTGAACAAAAACTGGCACGTAAACAAGATGAGCTTGCCCGCCTAGATCAAACAGCTTCTTCCTCTATTGCGAAAGACGAGTCTGAAGAGTTCAACAATGTTTATAATAAAATTACCGAATTCCTGAAAAAACATGCTGCAGAAAATGGTTACAAGTTGGTATTGACTTATTCGAAAACCAACCCTACCGTATTATATGCTGATCCTTCTTTGGAAATTACCAACGAGGTAATCAAACAACTAAATGAAGAATATAAATCTTCAAACAAATAGAAGATCATAATAATTTAGGAAAGCCATCAACTGAGTTGATGGCTTTTTTTATTTTCTTTCTTATCTTGTCCTTACTAAAATTAGATTTATGGTCAGAACGATTGTTGAAAAGGAAATCGCAAACTACGAATGGATAGATATAGCTGAGCCAACCTCAGAAGACTTCACCTTCATCAAAGAGCGCTTCAATTTGAATGAAGCCTCGATCAAGGACTCCAAAGAACCAGAACATCTACCGAAAATTGAAGAATTTGAGAATTATACCTTTGTTATTCTCCGTGTCATGTCGGACAATTTCAAAGAAAATTCAGACAGTATCGGAGAAGTCACCGACCGCCTGACCATCTTCTACGGAAGCGATTTTGTGATTACTGTGCACAAACGTCGCATCGAATTTTTAGAAAAACTCAAGAACATTGAATTTACGTCCATCAAGACAAAAAATAGCCGTAAACTGGCTGTATTTATCACGACTGCGGCTGTATTCACCTTTAGTCAAACTTTAGAGCAACTTTCAACACGCATCGATGCATACGAAGAATTGATATTCCTCAAACGCATGAAACAACAGCCCATACTGAAAAACCTCTATTTTATCAAAAGGCAGATTGATGTTGCACGAAAGGTCATCTTTCTCTACAGAGAGGTCGTTGAGCATTTTCATTCCTCGTCCAAAAAAGATGTGTACACCCGCGATTTAAAAGATCTCCAAGTCCGGACATCAACCTTGTACGAAAACTTATCGGAAAATGTAGCGCAACTACTGAATGTGTATTTCAATATCTCGTCTAATCACACCAATGAGATTATGCGCATCCTAACGATTTTTTCCGTATTTTTTATGCCAATCACTTTTGTGGCAGGAATTTATGGAATGAATTTCAAAAATATGCCCGAATTAGAATGGTACTATGGATATCCAGTGGCCATGGGAATCATGGTCGCCATATCCCTTGCGATTTATCTGTGGTTCAAAAGAAAAGGTTGGCTATAATAAGCCAACCTTTTTCTTTGCAGGGGTAACCACAAAATCTTTAAGATAGAATGGCTCGAAATAAGCAACATCCTCAAACTCTTTCCGCTGAAATTTATCAAAGGCCAATGGCGATAGAAAAGCCGCCGAAACTTTAAATCCGCTCAGCACATCCACGCGATCCGTTGCACTGAACAAATCTTCGAATTTATCCGCTCCCGAACCAAATAAATGGACGCGATGGTAGTTCAGCAATAATTCATTGAAATAACCAGCATCGATAATTTCTGCAGATGTTGCTCTCACCAACGTAGCATCATGACTATAAACTGCTGAATAGACTTCCATACGACGGGCATCGAGCATAGGAAGATAAGCTTCATCTTTTTTTAAACCAAATTGCCCCTTATACCCTAAAAACAACGCTTCTAACGTATTAATAGCAATCAAAGGTATATCTAAGGCATAACAGAGACCTTTGGCCGTAGACACCCCGATCCGCAAGCCTGTATACGAACCTGGTCCCATACTCACCGCGACAGCATTTAAATCCTGCATCTTTCGGTCTGTCTGTTTGAGAATCTCCTCAATCAAAATAGTCAATTTTGCCGCATGCGCATTCGGTTCATCGAGATCGATAACTTGTAGCGTTTGACCATTTTCACTCAAGGCAACCGAACATACAGTGGTTGACGTATCAATTTGTAAAATTAAATTATTCATCGTCATTATAGAAATCAAGGTACAGGATCATGCCCGTGGCCACCCCAAGGGTTGCAACGCGCAATTCGTTTCAAAGCCATCCAGCCACCTTTAAAAGGACCATATTTCAGAATAGCTTCCTTACCGTACTGAGAACAGGTAGGTGTATATCTACAATTGGCGCCTAAAAATGGTGAGATAAAAACTTGGTAGAAACGAATAATAGCCAAGAAAATAAAACTAAACAAGGGTCTAATCCCCTTTTTCCAAATAAGCTTCAGCACATTCATCCTGCAATTTTTTCAGCATTTTATTCATTGCGTTGCTAAACACATCATACGCTAAGATCTGCTTGCCTACATATTGAATAGCTAAATACAAAGTTACATTATGTTTCAACAAAAACGGAATCAAATCATTCGATTTTTGTAAACGGTAACTCTCACGCATCATTCGCTTAATCGAATTGCGATCAACTGCTCTTTTGAACCTACGTTTGGATACGGAAATGATAGACTGACTGGAGGGAATATGGTCAGTCAAGTTGTTTTTCTCGAAGATAAAAACAACCCTAAACGGATACAAAACAAAAGAAGAACCGCTTTTAAAAAGCGCATCAATACGCCTTTTCGCACATAACCGTTCTTCTTTTGTAAATGTATTTTTCATACGATGACTTAATCTTACTAGAAAAAGCTCTTATAAGTGGCCACCGATCCTTGTCAAAGATTAACCTTTGTGACGGTATTCGTCAGACACTGTAAGACGTTTTCTACCTTTAGCTCTACGTGAAGCTAATACTCTTCTACCGTTTGCAGAGCTCATACGCTCTCTAAAACCGTGTTTGTTTCTTCTTTTTCTTTGCGATGGCTGAAATGTTCTTTTCATGACGCTATTATGCTAATTTGTTCTTACTTCAATTAATACAAAACTCCCCAAGAGGAATGCAAAAGTAAAGTTTATTTTAGACAAAAACAAACAATATTACGAACATTTAAAGTTAATGTGAAGCAGACAAGCTAATTTATTCAGCTACAGCTTCAAAAAACAATTTTTCAACTACCATAAAATAAAAATCAGCACAGTTTGACTGTGCTGATTTTTATAAATGAAGTATATACCTTACACTATTTATTTTTCAGAATATCCCTGATCTCAGTCAAAAGTGTTTCTTCTTTCGTCGGTGCTGCAGGTGCCGCAGGAGCTGCTTCCTCTTTACGTTTCAATGAATTTAAAGCTTTGATAACACAAAAAATACAGAATGCTACAATTAAAAATTGAATAACCACATTAATAAAGTTTCCATAATTAATGGATACTTCAGCTTGTTTAGTAGCCTCATCAGCGGCCTTCAGAATCAATTTTTTGGATGAAAAATCAACACCGCCTGTTAAATAACCAATGGGCGGCATGATAATATCGTCAACCAATGAGGTGACAATTTTACCAAAGGCTCCACCGATAACAACACCGACAGCTAGATCGACCACGCTGCCGCGCATTGCAAACTCTTTAAACTCTTTTAAAAATCCCATATTTAAATTTTTTAGTCCATAAATTATGACAAAACTAGTAATTGTCACATAAATCTAATTAAAATATGCCAATTTTTTATCGTTAAACTCATATTGTGCTATATTTTCTACCCTATGTCCTGTTTATATGAAAAGACACGCAACTCGCACCGCCCCAATTTTTATTAACTTAATTTCTTATATTTGCGCGTTAACTAGTAAAATATCAAGATATATTGTATATTGTTAGTACTTTATTTCATACGGTAATTAAAGCCCAGCATCAGATAGCATATCTATGAAAAAGATTCTTATAGCAGACGACCACGGTATTGTACGGTTAGGAGCCTCCGTTATTATTAAAGAAACTCTTCAAAAGGCAGAAATATTCCAAGCCGAAACCTTTGACGAGGTTCTTGAAAAAATAAAGGTAGAGGATTTCGACCTGTTATTGTTGGACATTAATATGCCGGGAGGAAATAATATACGCGTCGTTGAGGAGATCCTTCAAATTCGACCAAGCATCAAAATTTTGATTTTCTCGTCTTATGACGAATCACTATATGCGCTACGCTATATCGAAGCAGGAGCGGTAGGCTATCTCAACAAAACAACAGCAATGGCTGAACTTTCCAATGCTATTCTGGCTATTCAGGATAGAGGGAAGTATATGTCGAGCAATGTACAGGATCTATATATTCAGAAATTGACACAGAGCAAGTCTGAACTGACGAAACTAAATCCCTTGGCACGTCTGTCAAATAGAGAGGTGGACGTTGCTAAACAATTAATAAAGGGACTGGGGATTATTGAAGTATCTAGCTTGTTGGAGTTAAGCCCTTCAACAGTGAGCACGTATAAAAGCAGAATCTTTGAAAAACTCAATGTTTCTAATATTCCTGAACTTATTGAACTTTTCAGAATACACTCCAACAACTAGTCATTTTGTTGGAGTGCATTTTTATCCTACTAAATTAACTCATCCATCGTAACAACTGGAACATCTTTTACGTTCAGGTCTTTTAAAGGCTGAGATTTCTTATAAGAATACCCCACCTCTGCTTCTAAATCCCATAACATCGGTGCTAAAAAGTTGAGGCAGGTCGTAAAGCCTTGAACCGTTGCAGAAAAATCACCTGTATCTTTCGAATTCTTAGCTTCATTTTCGATCTCAAAGGGACCACTGAAACCACGTTCTTGCAATAAGTCAACAAAGCCTCGCCAATCCATACTGTCGGATCCACCAAAGCCAGGTAACATTGCTTCATAGTGATGTCTATCCCAGTCATGCCCCGGAATACTTACGTTGGCCTTTTTAGCCAATTCAGCATCAACATGCTGCATAGGATACATCCCCCCCCAATCAATACGTGCAGCTGTCTGTAGATTACGCGTAGTCTTCACATGTATACGTTGTAGACGGCTGATGTCTGTATTACGAATAACCTCAATTGGATTTGTATTTTGCCAAACATCATGTGAAGGATCATAGATCTCGCCATGCGCTTTACTCGGAATCATCGCATACATTAATTTACGAGCAGCCAGCACAGCGGGGAGATTGTTATAAGTAGAACTATAACGTGATGAACGCCAGCCCTCCATTGGGCAGTTTTCATAAAGGATAGTTACACCTAAACTCTCTGCATAGCTGACAATGGGAGCAAATACACGCTTGTACTCGTCAAGATTTTTTTGGAATCCATCAATTTGATTTCCTAATTCGTGATTGTACCCCACAAACGTCCCCACCTTGACATTATTTGCATCTCCGCCAAGCAAATGTGCAATACGGATCAATTTCAGTAAATGATTTTGATTCTTCACACGTTGTTCAGGGTCGCCACCAATCATATTTTCAAAAGCACCAAGTGAAAGCTTTAAGTCAGCCTGATTAAACAAATCGATGATTTCCCTCGCTTTTGCTGGCGTAAAATCATCATAGTCCAAATGTGTCGCGGTATGATCTTCCCGGGTACCATCTTTTCTAAACACACAAAGATCTATCCCCCCGGCTCCGATTCTTTTGGTCGTCTGAATCAACTCCGGTAAGGATAATTTATCAAATGCAGAACTCATTACCCATACAGGGTTATTTAATTTTGTCGTCATAGCTTGTATAATTGTCTTATTTCGGTATCTAAATTTACATTTAATTTTCCGATTACACACAAGCGGATAAAAATTGGCGAGAGCTATCGCAATCAAATCAAGTCCCGCTGCTTATCTTTATGTTGAAAAAAAAAGTTATATGAAAACAGCAGGACTTGACGTGCATAAAGATAGTATTTTTTGTGCGGTATTTAATGGGAAGCATTATTCGGATGTGGAGGTTTTCGAAACCTTCAGTACGGGCATTCGACAGTTGGGAGCCTACTTGAAGGCTGCGGGTGTTCTCCGAGTAGCGATGGAGAGTACCAGTATTTACTGGATCCCGGTCTGGAATATTCTCTCTGAAATGGGCTTTGATCTGATGCTGGTGAATCCCTTTTTAATCAAACAGCTGCCCGGCCGCAAAAGCGATGTAAAGGATGCACAGTGGATTGCCCAGCTACTTCACAAAGATATGCTTCGCGGGAGTTTTGTGCCCGGTGAGCGAATACAGGAACTCAGGAGCTACACCCGTTCCTATAGCAAGTTGCAGCAGCGGATAGTCCGTATGCTTACCAAAATGGACAATATCCTCGTACAGGCCGGAATCCGTTTGGGTAGTCTTGTGAGTGATATCGGAGGGAAAAGTATGCTGAGTGTCATTGATGCCCTGATAGCCGGGGAGCGTGATGCCGTACGTTTAAGCAAACTGGTCTATGCCAGTAAGAAGAACAAAGAAAACGGAAAGCTGGCAGCAGCACTAACCGGCTGCATGAAGGAGCACCACCGCTTCAACCTGCAGATGGCAAAAGCTGAATACGACCTGTTGATCAAGCAGTCTGCTGAGTATATAGAAAAGATTGAAGCTATCTGCCTGCGTGATTTTCCACGGCAGAGTGCCTTGCTAAAGACGATTCCCGGCGTTAGCCGTATCAGTTCCGCTGTGATCATCGCCGAGACCGGCGCAGACATGAAAGTTTTTGAAAACAGCGGTAAACTGAGCGGATGGGTCGGATTACGACCAAAGAATGATGAAAGCGCAGGGAAATATAAAAGTACAGCGATCACTAAAGGAAACAGATATCTCAAGCCAATACTGGTACAGGTTGCCTGGGCGGCAAGCCGCTGTAAAGGCTCTTATTTTAAAGACAAATTCAACCGTCTAAGTATAAGAAAATCCTCGAAAAAGGCCCTGATCGCTATCGCACGAAAAATATCCGTTGTTGTATGGAATATCCTAAAAGACTTAACCCCTTATAATCCGGCACTACAGGTGATCTACGAACCAGCCAAACTAGATGCCAGGATACGGTATCACCAAAAAGAAATGGAACGCATAGCGAAACTTAAACCATAACAATTTTTTGCGTAAAGGCCGGGTATCTTTATGGTGGCTAAAAGACCCCGTTTTTAAATTGGCCAATGCAAATGCCTGAAAAGGCTATAAGTACACAAGCATGAGTTAATGCCAGCCTTACGGCTGACCAAACTCGAAGAGGAAAATCGCAAAACCCAATGCGCAAGGGGACTGTATTATAGTTAATTTATAGAGGAAAGATAGTATTTTTTGTGCGGTATTTAATGGGAAGCATTATTCGGATGTGGAGGTTTTCGAAACCTTCAGTACGGGCATTCGACAGTTGGGAGCCTACTTGAAGGCTGCGGGTGTTCTCCGAGTAGCGATGGAGAGTACCAGTATTTACTGGATCCCGGTCTGGAATATTCTCTCTGAAATGGGCTTTGATCTGATGCTGGTGAATCCCTTTTTAATCAAACAGCTGCCCGGCCGCAAAAGCGATGTAAAGGATGCACAGTGGATTGCCCAGCTACTTCACAAAGATATGCTTCGCGGGAGTTTTGTGCCCGGTGAGCGAATACAGGAACTCAGGAGCTACACCCGTTCCTATAGCAAGTTGCAGCAGCGGATAGTCCGTATGCTTACCAAAATGGACAATATCCTCGTACAGGCCGGAATCCGTTTGGGTAGTCTTGTGAGTGATATCGGAGGGAAAAGTATGCTGAGTGTCATTGATGCCCTGATAGCCGGGGAGCGTGATGCCGTACGTTTAAGCAAACTGGTCTATGCCAGTAAGAAGAACAAAGAAAACGGAAAGCTGGCAGCAGCACTAACCGGCTGCATGAAGGAGCACCACCGCTTCAACCTGCAGATGGCAAAAGCTGAATACGACCTGTTGATCAAGCAGTCTGCTGAGTATATAGAAAAGATTGAAGCTATCTGCCTGCGTGATTTTCCACGGCAGAGTGCCTTGCTAAAGACGATTCCCGGCGTTAGCCGTATCAGTTCCGCTGTGATCATCGCCGAGACCGGCGCAGACATGAAAGTTTTTGAAAACAGCGGTAAACTGAGCGGATGGGTCGGATTACGACCAAAGAATGATGAAAGCGCAGGGAAATATAAAAGTACAGCGATCACTAAAGGAAACAGATATCTCAAGCCAATACTGGTACAGGTTGCCTGGGCGGCAAGCCGCTGTAAAGGCTCCTATTTTAAAGACAAATTCAACCGTCTAAGTATAAGAAAATCCTCGAAAAAGGCCCTGATCGCTATCGCGCGAAAAATATCCGTTGTTGTATGGAATATCCTAAAAGACTTAACCCCTTATAATCCGGCACTACAGGTGATCTACGAACCAGCCAAACTAGATGCCAGGATACGGTATCACCAAAAAGAAATGGAACGCATAGCGAAACTTAAACCATAACAATTTTTTGCGTAAAGGCCGGGTATCTTTATGGTGGCTAAAAGACCCCGTTTTTAAATTGGCCAATGCAAATGCCTGAAAAGGCTATAAGTACACAAGCATGAGTTAATGCCAGCCTTACGGCTGACCAAACTCGAAGAGGAAAATCGCAAAACCCAATGCGCAAGGGGACTGTATTATAGTTAATTTATAGAGGAAAGATACTAAAAAAGCCATCCGATTGGATGGCTTTTTGTTATTTTATGGTGAATCAACTAGTCTACATTATCATGTAGAAAAGAATTGTTCGGTCTGATTTCAGTATTTCCATCTTCAAAAGAAAGTGTAAAACGAGACACCTGAGATTGAGAAGAATGTGGTGTATCTTCCAAAGACATTTGTTTTCTCTTATAAGCAGGCTCATTCTCAAGCTCATGTAAACCATTTGAAGATTTTAGTTTCATGCTCAATTCTTTAAGACGCAAAATACGCTCTTTTGTACGAACCAACTGATCCTCAAACGATACCTGTTCTTCTTCTACCTCAGGGACTTCTACTTGCTCATTTGTTGTACTTGATGAAAAAGTAGGTTTCTCCTCATATGCTGAAGCTGAAGGTGCTGTATAAGAATCGAAGACTGTTGGCATCTGGAATTGAAACACAGATGGCGAAGTTTTCAATTGAAAATCATTGTCTCCAAATGAAGTCTCCTCTTCATAACCACCATCAAAACCTAAATCATGACGTATAACTTGAGGTTCCTCAACAGCCACCTGTTGTTGCACAGCATTTCTTGGTGAAGTGAACAAATCAGATTGCAAATTATTTGGAGTTGGCGTATTTGAAGAAGGGACTGGTGTATCCACACGTTGAACCGGAGTTACGAAACTATTCGTAGCTGGAACTTCTCTTGGTGCTACCTGAGAAACAGGTTTGATAAAAGAATTAGCCGGTTCAGCAGTTAAGGGCATAGACACCTTTGTATTTTCACGTTCTTTATCGCGTTCTTCAGATGTTTGAAAACCAGTAGCAATAATTGTTACTGACAACTCATCCTCAAAGTTCTCGTCAATACAGTTACCCCAGATCAAATCAGCTGACAAACCAGCTTTTTCCTGAATGTAATCCGTAATGATTGCGACCTCATCCATTGTTACTTCTTTTGTTCCAGAAGTAATATTCAATAAAATATAACGAGCGCCTTCGATCTCATTGTCTTTCAATAAAGGCGAAGCCAAAGCACCTTCTACAGCACGCAATGCACGGTCTTCACCTTCAGCTATTGCGTTCCCCATAATAGCAACACCGCTATCATTCATGACAGTACGCACATCTTTAAAATCGACGTTTACATAACCAGGGATCGTAATAATTTCGGCAATACCTTTTGCAGCGGTAGTTAAAATATCATCCGCTTTCGCGAAAGCAGCTGTCATCGTTAGATTCCCGAAGATTTCACGCAAACGATCGTTAGAAATAACAAGATAAGAGTCTACATATTTACGTAATTCCGAAAGTCCTTCCTCCGCTTGAGAACGACGGCGTTTACCTTCAAATGTAAATGGTGTCGTAATAATCGCAACAGTTAAAATACCCAATTCTTTGGCAGCTTTCGCCAATACGGGACTAGCACCAGTACCGGTACCACCACCCATACCAGCGGTAATAAACAACATCTTGGTATTGGTACCCAACATACGTTTGATATCTTCAATACTTTCGATTGCTGAATTTTCACCTACATCAGGATCTGCTCCCGCTCCCATACCTTCGGTTAGACTTATTCCCAATTGAACTTTATTTGGGATCGGGCTCAATTCCAATGCTTGCGCATCAGTATTACACACGATAAAATCTACCCCACTAATTCCTTGTTTATACATGTGGTTTACGGCATTGCCGCCACCACCACCAACCCCAATAACCTTGATTATTGAAGATTGTTCTTTTAACATTTCAAACTGTATTGACATAACTTATCCCTATTTAACTTACAATGAAGATGATATCAAAACGAATCAAACCCACTATATGTAATGTAATAATAATATAATTTCAACAAAAGTTTTCCACATTTGTTAAATTGTGGAAAACTTCAACTATTGTGGAAAACTTACTTCTTATCTAAAAAACTTGCGTCATCGATTTCGTTGCCGTCTTTGATAAAACGTTTGAACCATGACAATAATCCTTGCTCTTTTTGTTGTTGTTCAGAAACCTCTTTTGTTGTCACCGTAGCAGCCTGCACTTTTTTCGATGGGGCGTGCATTTCTCTACGGCTATCTTCTTCTTCCTCATGGGATTGAATTCCCTTAATCAACAAGCCAATACTTGTTGCGTACAAAGGACTTTTCAATTCTTCAAACAACGGTTTTGGTAAAACCTCATTCTTAGAAAGATATTCATTCGGAAATCCGATACGACAATCTATCCCAGTAATATACTCAACAAGTTGTACCAGATGTTTTAATTGAGCACCACCACCGGTAATAACAATACCACCGATCAGCTTATTTTCATATCCAGAAGATTTGATTTCATAATACACGTGCTCAATAATTTCTTCCATTCTAGCTTGAATAATATAAGCCAAATTTTTAACGGAAATTTCCTTTGGTTCACGACCTTTCAATCCTGGCACACAAATCACCTCATTTTCTTTATTTTCATCAGCTAGAGCCGATCCGAAACGAGTTTTCAACAATTCAGCCTGAGAACGCAAAACAGAACATCCCTGACGGATATCTTCCGTTACAATATTACCGCCTAAAGGAATCACAGCAGTGTGACGAATAATTCCTTCATGGAAGATGGCAACATCTGTGGTTCCACCACCGATATCCACTAATACAACACCAGCATTTTTTTCGTCTTCATCCAATACAGCTTCAGAAGACGCTAAAGGTTCGAGAATCAATTCAGCAACTTCCAGATTGGAATTATCAATACATTTCTTGATATTTTTAATATCCGTTACACGTCCCGATATAATATGGAAGTTTGCTTCAATACGACGACCAGCCATACCGATTGGTTCGCGAATTCCGGGTTCGTTATCTACCGTAAACTCTTGTGGTAAAACATGTATAATTTCTTCTCCTGGAGGCAGTACCAGTTTATACATATCCGAAATCAGTCGTTCGATATCGCGTCGAATGATTTCATCATCACCATCAGTTTTGGTAAATATTCCACGGTGTTGAATACTTTTGATGTGTTGGCCAGCAATTCCCACATTCACCACTTTAATATCCACATTGGACTGTGCTTCGGCTATCTCGACAGCCTCTAAAATACTTCCCACAGTTTTCTGGATATTAGCAACCACACCCCTGCTTACACCTGCAGAGTCAGCTTTGCCCACTCCTAATAATTCAATTTTGTTTCCTGAGCTACGTCTCCCAACCGTAACACAAATTTTGGTAGTACCAATATCGAGTCCCACGATAATTGGGTTTTCTCTTTCAATTTCTGCTGCCTTTGAGTTCATAATTTCCTGTATTGTTGCTGTATTACTATAATGTATTATTTGCTACTTTTTTTGTTTGATCATCTGAAAAACTCCAGTTTCCCCGCTTTTCACAGATAATCTGACCTCCATATTTTACGTTGACAACACCGTAAGCATTTATACCCACTTTTGGCATGATCTGCGTATAAAAGGTCTTTAATAATTCAAATTTTTGTTCCAATGAATCTGCCGATCCAACAATCAATTGCTGTGTCCCTACACGAGGTACTAGTTCAATGTCCTTATCCGCGTTTACATATATCTGCACGACCTGATTACTCCATAATTCATCGTTTCGGATAAACTCAATGACTTTTACCAAATCTTTCACCAGTGGTGTTGATATGGTATCCAGGGCTTCATTATATCCTTCTGCGATGTTACCCGTTGCAACCATGATATGCGGTATATACTTCAACGTTGTCGGTATCTTCAGCCCATTGGGGTCTACATAAAATTCCTTTCCATTTTTGTTGATGACCCGCATGACAGCCTCGCGCTGACTAATATTAATTCTGATCGTACCATCCATATCGGCATGTATACTGGCATCTGAAACATACGCTAATTTGCGCAAGGTTTTTTCAACCTTTTGAAAGGGAATTCCATTGACTTTCTTTCCCGCGAAACTACCATAGTTTTGTTCGATCAGTTTGGAGATATCAGCCTGATCAATAAAAGCTTCTGTGCCTTCAATGACAATTTTAATATCTTTACAAACCTGCTGCTCATCACGTTTCCCCACAATAGTCATAATCACGACGACAACTATTACGCCGATAAAAAACAGCGTAAAGTAGAGTACACGATTCCATTGTATGTTACGTAACTTTTTAAGCATGCTCTAAAACTGCCTGTAACGGTTTAACCAATTTGTCAATATCACCTGCCCCAACTGTGACAATCAGTTCCGGCTTTTCATCGCGCGCGAATTCCAAGACTTCTTCTGCTGTTACAAGCTGTTTTTTCTCTGCCGTAATTTTATCCAATAACCAACTCGAATTGATCCCTTCAATAGGAAGCTCCCGTGCTGGATAAATTTCCATTAACAACAGATTGTCTGCCATAGACAACACCTCTGCGAAACCATCCACAAAATCCCGAGTACGGGTAAATAAATGCGGCTGAAAGACCACATTTAGTTTTTTTGTGGGATACAATTTGCGCATCGAAGTTAAAAATGCACGCAGTTCCTCTGGATGGTGCGCATAGTCATCGATATACACCGCTCCAGGTTTACGGACAATATATTCAAACCTTCTTTTCACTCCTTTGAATGTTGTCAATGCTTTCTTGATCGCTTCATTTTCAATCCCAAGTAAACGGGCTACTGCAATCGCGGCTACCGCATTTTCAACATTGTGGGTACCAGGAATACCTAAATGGATATCATCTATCCGCCCGTTGGTATCTTGGTAGTCAAAAAAGAACTCTCCGTCGCGTACATGCACATTGGAAGCATATGCATCAGCGATTTCATGGCCTGAATAACTTATTTGCCCCGCAAACTCGAGGCCTTTTTTTATAATACGTGTTCCCCCTTCAACTACTTTATCCAAGAACAATTGGAATGATTCGAGCAGATGGCTGCGATCTCCATAAATGTCCAAATGATCAGCATCCGAAGAAGTTACTATTGCGATATTGGGGTGAAGTGTCAGAAATGAACGATCAAATTCGTCAGCCTCAACCACAACTGTATTATTATTTCCATAAAGCACATTGGTACCGTAATTAGAACTGATTCCACCCAAAAAGGCAGAACAGTCGTAACCCGAATCTTTCAATACATGTGCCACCATTGTAGAAGTTGTCGTTTTACCATGTGTACCGGCAACAGCAACCGTAAATCTACTCTCACTAATGATCCCCAAAACCTGCGATCTCTTATATAGTATATGTCCTTGAGATTCCAAAAAAGCTTTAATCTTCGAATCTTTAGGAATGGCTGGTGTAAAAATGACTAATGTCTCCGCTGTAGGTGCGTGAAAAATAGCATCAATTGTATTGATATCATCCTGATATGAGATCGCTATTCCTTCCTTGACTAAGGTTTTAGTCAGTTCAGTTTCTGTACGGTCATATCCATTCACCTCACAGCCCAAATGCTTAAAATAGCGCGCAAGACCACTCATGCCTATACCTCCTATTCCGATCAAGTAAACTTGTTTTATTGCATCTAGATTCATACTTCGTCTATTTTTTATTAACCAATTTATACACCTCCTCGGCAATCTGCACGTCAGCATCCAACTTACCGAGTTTTTTAATATTTTCACTTAATTGTGCGATATGAGCTGCATCTTTTAATAAATTTAAAGCAGCAGGGACCAAGTCTTTTTTTGCATCACTATCCTTAACCAATAACGCAGCATCTTTATTAACCAATGCCATTGCATTTTTGGTCTGATGGTCTTCGGCCACATTGGGCGAAGGCACAAGGATTACAGGTTTACCGACTACACAGAGCTCGGAAATTGTACCAGCTCCAGCGCGGCTAATAATTAAATCTGCCGCAGCATAAGCATAATCCATACGCTGTAGAAAGGCCAACATCTTGATATTACCAGAAAGTTTACCTGCCAACTCCGCTTGTAGGTTTTCAACGTAGAAACTACCGCATTGCCAAATTACTTGAATGTCCTCTCCCTTTAACTCATTTAGGTAAGCAACGACACTTTCATTTAATGTTTTAGCCCCCAAACTACCGCCGAGCAGCAAAATTGTCTTTTTGTGTGGATCTAACCCAAAGAACGTTAAAGCTTCTTCTCTTTTCCCCGCTATCGCAATGGACTCGCGTCTTATTGGGTTCCCGGTAAGTAATACCTTCTCAGCAGGAAAAAATTGCTCCATCCCCTCATAGGCGACACATATCTTTGCTGCCTTTGCCCCAACTTTTTTATTGGTCACACCTGCATAGGAATTTTGTTCCTGTACAACGGTTGGCACGCCCAATTTATTCGCCATCATTAACAAAGGTCCAGAGGCAAAACCACCTACACCCACTGCCACATCCGGTCTAAAATCCTTAATTACACTTTTTGCCTTATTCAAACTTTTCATAAGCTTAAATGGCAAGAAGATATTTTTCCACAGCTGTTTTCTATTGATCCCCTGAATATCAAGTCCAATAATCGGATATCCGGCAGCTGGTACTTTATCCATTTCCATCCGGCCATTGGCACCCACAAATAGAATTTCATTTGCAGGATCCATTGCCTTCAGTGCATTTGCAATTGAAATCGCCGGAAAGATATGTCCTCCGGTTCCACCACCACTAATAATTACACGAATTGCCATGCTCAATTTTTTATTATGCTGGAATTGATCCTATAACCACTTTTTTCGGTTTAGGCTTTTCATCCAGCTCTTCTTTACCTTTTAATTCTTCAATATTTCTGCTCACACTCAGGATAATTCCTAAAGCGACACTCGTAAATAAAATAGATGTTCCTCCCATACTCACTAGTGGAAGAGGAACCCCCGTAACTGGTCCTAAGCCTACAGCAACAGCCATATTTGCTAGGGCCTGAATCGTCAAACTAAATCCCAAACCCGCAGCCAAGAAAGTACCAAAAGCTTTGGGACTCATCGTGACAATACGTATACATCGATACATAAAGGCCAGATATAGAAATAGTAGGATTACCCCACCGACTGTCCCGTACTCCTCAATAATAATAGCATATATAAAATCTGAGTAAGGATGCGGCAACACATTACGCTGCACGCTATTTCCAGGTCCTTTTCCAAAAAGCCCTCCAGTCGCTATAGCAATTTTCGCATTGTTTGCCTGATAATTTTTATCATCCTGGAAGGATACCGTTTTATCTACTTTTTCAGTATGAAAAAAAGATTTTACCCGACTGATATAGGTTGCCCTACGTGGACCGAAAAAGATAACCATCATCAGAAGAATACCACCACCACAGCAGACGATAGCAATTTGTTTAAAACTAATCCGACCGATCAACAGCAATAAAACACTCACTCCAAATAGCATTAATGCTGTAGATAAGTTGGCCAAGGCAATCAGAATAAATACACCGCACACCGATCCCATAATAGGTAAGAACGATTTTTTAACATCCTTGATCTCTTCCTGTTTCCGGGATAACATCCGCGCAAGAAAGACAATGAGTGACAACTTTGCCAAATCCGATGTTTGAAACGTTAAACCGATACCGGGTATGGTCAACCAACGACTTGCCTCATTAACTTTACTACCAAACAATAAAGTAAACAGCAATAAGGGGATTGTAATGCCCATCATAATTTTGGATATACCAGCGTAATACCGATAATCCAACTTATGGGAAAGATACATGAGGATAAACCCAACGGCAATAATAGAAAAGTGTTTTAACAAATACATTTCTGTTCCCTTCCCTTCTTTATACGCCAACGTACCCACCGAACTGTATACAGCCAAAAGTGACCATCCCGATAAGATAATCACAATGATCCATATCCATCGATCACCCTTCAATTTAGACATTATATTCTGTAGCATATCCTTCCTCCTCTTACTGGGTTACACCATTTATAATTCCATTACAGCCGCTTTAAATTTATCGCCACGATCTTCATAGTTCTTGAACCAATCAAAACTAGCGCAAGCAGGAGACAATAAGACGGTATCACCTTTTTGCGCCAAGTGCGAAGCCAACACCACCGCATCTTGCATAGAGGTGCTATTGACAATAATCTCCACATCTTGTTCAAATGCTTTATGAATAGCAGCCGTATCTTTTCCCAAACAAACAATAGCACGCACTTTGTCTTTCACCAAATCAGCAAGCATACTGTAATCGTTTCCTTTATCTACACCACCTAATAACAATACGATTGGTGTAGAGAAACTTTCCAAAGCATACCATACCGAATTTACATTCGTTGCCTTTGAATCGTTAATGTAATTCACACCGCCGATACAGGCTACATGTTCCAGGCGATGTGGAATATTCACATACGAGCCCATGCTCTCTTTCATCACTTGATTTCTCAATTCCTGCACTTTCGCAATTAACCCAGAAGCCATGCTATTATAAATATTATGCTTCCCCTGCAATGACAATTCCTCAGCTCTCATAGTGAATGTATCGTTATTTGGTGTATTAATAATTATTGTTTTATTGGCATTTAAATAAGCGCCCAATTCAACAAGTTGTTCCTGTGTAAAAGGCAAATAGGTCCCTTTACTACGATGTCTTTCCAATCCTTTAATTGTTTCTGGATCGTCTAGACAGTATATAAAATAATCGTTCTCCGTTTGATTCTGAATCATCCTGAATTTTGAATCCACATAATTTTCCATTTTATGGTCATAGCGATCCAAATGATCAGGCGTAATATTCAATATAACAGCAACATCTGCTCTAAAATGGTACATATCGTCCAGCATAAAGCTTGATATTTCCAAGACATAGCAATCAAACTGTTCTTTAGCTACCTGAAGCGCAAAGCTCTTTCCAATATTACCAGCCAATCCAACATTTAAACCGCCATGCTTAAGCATTTCATAAGTCAACATCGTCGTCGTAGACTTACCGTTTGATCCTGTAATACAGATTAACTTTGCATCAGTGTATTGTGCCGCAAATTCAATTTCTGCAATCACGGGTATATTGTTTGCTTTCAGAGCGACCACCAAAGGCACCGTCTCTGGAATACCGGGGCTCTTCACAACCAAAGCGGCATTCAAAATCCGTGCTTCATCGTGATTACCTTCTTCAAAAGCTATTCCCTCGACTTTCAATTGTTCCTTATAGTGGTCCGCAATCAGTCCCTTATCTGATACAAATACATCAAATCCCTTTTCTTTTCCAAGAATAGCCGTTCCAACACCGCTTTCGCCGGCGCCTAAAATGACCAAACTTCCAGATTGAGGATAATATGTTGTTGCAATGTTTGACATCATTATCTAATTTTCAATGTTACAATAGTAAGAATGGCCAATATGATTCCTACAATAACAAAACGTGTTACAATTTTCGCTTCGTGATACCCCTTCTTCTGAAAATGGTGATGTAATGGCGACATCAAAAAGATCCGTCTACCCTCACCATACTTCTTCTTCGTGTATTTGAAATACGACACTTGAAGAATAACCGAAAGGTTTTCCAACAGAAATACACCACATAAAATCGGAATCAACAGTTCTTTCCGAATCAGGATAGCAAAGGCAGCAATTATACCTCCTATTGCCAAACTTCCCGTATCACCCATAAAAACTTGGGCAGGATACGTGTTATACCATAAGAAACCTACGCAAGCCCCCACAAATGCCCCGGCGAAAATCACGAGTTCTCCGGAATTGGGGATATACATAATATTGAGGTAATCTGAAAAGATTACGTTACCTGACACGTACGCCAAAATGGCTAAAGTAACACCAATGATAGCGGATGTACTCGTGGCTAAACCATCGATACCGTCCGTAATATTTGCGCCGTTTGAAACTGCCGTAACGATAAAAATAACGACAACTAAAAAGACAACGAAAGTCAGATAATCGCTCTGCAGTCCGAATATTTTAAACACCTTAGCATAATCAAACTCATTATTTTTATAAAACGGAATATTTGTCTTAGATGATTTCACGTTTTCAGCATAGGTCTTCTCACCTGTACCTTCATTGATAACCACTTCAACGGGCTTGGTAGAGGTTGGTTTATCCACCCCTTTTCGAACAACGATATCTGGATGAAAGTACATCGTACAAGCAATTATGGCTCCCAAGCCAACTTGTCCAACAACCTTAAACTTACCAGCTAAGCCCTCTTTATTATGTCTAAAAACCTTTATATAATCATCTAAAAATCCAATTGCACCCATCCAAAGTGTTGTCACAATCATGATAATCACATAGATATTCGTCAATTTTGCAAATAACAAGGTCGGGATAAGGATACCTGCAATGATGATGATCCCACCCATTGTTGGCGTACCAGCTTTCTTTTTTTCTCCTTCAAGCCCCAAATCACGAATTGTCTCGCCAACTTGCTTATTATGCAAGAATTGAATCAATTTTCCCCCAAAAACCGTGGTAATAATCAATGAAGCGATTACAGCCATAGATGTCCGAAAGGAGATGTATTGAAACAACCCTCCTCCAGGTATATGAATATATTCGCTAAGCCACGTAAAAAGATGGTACAACATATTTCTATTGTTCGTTAAATGTATTCTCTAAAACTTCTTTATCATCAAAATGATGCTTCACACCATTTACATCCTGATATTTCTCATGTCCTTTTCCTGCCACTAGGATAATATCGCCGGGACTAGCTAGCTGATATGCTGTGCGTATTGCTTCCTTACGATCCGCTATAGAAAGCGTCTTCACTTTTTGATCCGTCGCCACACCAGCTTCAATATCTTTAATAATCTGATAAGGATCTTCTGTACGTGGATTGTCGGAGGTAATCAAAAAACGATCACTATAGCGCAAAGCTGCTTCAGCCATTTCAGGTCGTTTGGTCTTATCCCGATCGCCGCCGCATCCTAACACCGTAATGATTTTTTGCTCTGGGCGTCGCAATGAACTTATAGTCTTCAACACATTTTCAACCGCATCAGGTGTATGCGCGTAGTCTACGATTCCAAAAACACCCGAAGCCGATTTCATCGTTTCAAATCGTCCTTCTGCACCTTTCAAGGTACTGAGTGCGGTCAACACTTTCACCGTTTCCTGCTCAAGCAAGATAGCGGCAGCATAAACCGCCAAAAGGTTATATGCATTGAAATCGCCGATCAATTTCACCCATACTTCCTGTCCGTCAACACTCATCAACATCCCGTCGAAATGGCTTTCGATCACCTTTGCTTTAAAATCTGCACCAGAACGCAAGCCATAACTTTTCCGGTGTGCCACTGTATTTTGAAGCATGACCTGACCATTTCTATCATCAGCATTCGTCAACGCAAAAGCATTCGCATCCAAATCGTCAAAAAACTTCTTTTTCGCTTTAATATAGTTATCAAAGGTTTTATGGAAATCCAGGTGATCGTGCGTAATATTCGTGAATATTGCGCCCGCAAACACCAAGCCTGCTATACGTTCCTGAACGACAGCATGTGAACTAACCTCCATAAATGCATAGTCACAGCCATCATCAACCATATCCCGTAACAATTTATTCAATTGAATAGGGTCTGGTGTTGTATGTGTTGCCGGTATAATCTTCGTTCCAATCTGGTTTTGCACCGTAGATAATAAGCCCACATGGTAGCCCAACTCCGTAAACAGCTGAAACAACAATGTAGCTACTGTCGTTTTACCATTTGTGCCGGTCACACCGACCAACTTCAGCTGTTCCGAAGGATTTCCGTAGAAATTAGCAGCAGCCACACCCAAAGCATAAGCAGAATCGGCCACTAAGATATAGGCGACAGAGTCTAATGTCTCTTTTGGTAACTCTTCTACAATAACGGCTCTTGCTCCCGAAGTAATTGCCTTGTCTACAAACAAATGACCATCTGTTTGAACACCCCGCACTGCGATAAACAAACTTCCCAACTCCACTTTTCTGGAATCAAAGCACAAAGAGTGCACATCGACCTCTTCAAGGTTCCCTACAACCTGCTGTACAGGAATAGCATGCAATACTTTTTTTAAATCCATCATTACTTAAGTTCTAAATTTATCGCCGTTCCAAAAGCCAGTTTCTGTCCTGCAGCTAACGACTGCATTCCCACTCTTCCTTTTCCTGTCACGTGCGCTTTAAATCCGGCATTCTCCACAACATATAAAGCATCCATCAATCCCATTCCGACAACATTCGGAACGATTCCTTCTTTATATTTTAAATCTATGAATGGTACGCCTCGTGTCGAGGTATCCACCTCTCCTCGCGCAATCGTATCCCAATTCACGGTATTAATCCCCAACTTATCGTACACTTTTTTACTAGCTTCCTTCGACCCCTGCAAAGTCAATGGCATTCTCCCGCCCACGTTTACTGCTTTAAATGTCTTTTTCCCCTCCATCTCCATATCGTTTGCATATACCATATCTGCAAGCTCTTTAAATACGGGCCCTGCAATCGATGCACCGTAATAGCCATTTCTTGGGTTACGAATCACCACAATAATGGAATATTTTGGATCTTCAGCTGGAAAATACCCAGCGAATGAAGATTGATATCGTCTAGCACCGTACCCTCTCGAGCCATCAGCCATCTGTGCTGTTCCTGTTTTACCGCCAGAGCTATACAATGGACTAGCAACACTTCTACCTGTACCTTCAGTCATAACACCTTCCATCATTCCCCGCACCTCTGCTAAAGCATGATCCGAGGCGATCTTTTCGTTAATGACTTTCGCTTGAAACGTTTGAATTGTATTTCCTAAATGCCGAATTTCTTTAACAAATAGTGGCGCTATCAACTTACCGTTATTTGCGACAGCATTATAAAATGTCAACGTTTGCAATGGCGTAATTTTCATTTCATAGCCGTAAGCCATCTGTACCAGCGACAACCCACTCCAGCTCTTACTTTTCGAAGATTTCACCAAGGGTACCCCTTCGCCCGGAATCTGCAGATCTAGCGTTTTTCCAAAACCAAAAGAATGCAGCTTTGATGTAAACTGATCTGGGTTATCTTTATAAGCCTGATAAACAAATTTAGTAACACCCACATTCGATGATTCCTCAAAGGCCCTTTTCGCAGAGATTATAGACTTCTTAGGTGCATGTGAATCACGAATGGTATGCTTGTAAATTGGCCAATTACCATTACCAATGTTCACTGTTGTACTCGAGTCTATTTTCTTATCATCAATCAAAGCCAAATAAGAAGCCAACTTAAATGTTGAACCTGGATCTGCACTTTGCGCGATGGCAAGGTTGAACTTTTCACGATAAACCCCATCTTTATCTCGCATAAAGTTGGCCACCGCACGTACCTCACCTGTTTTTACTTCCATCATCACCACACAGCCCTCGTCCGCATTACTCGTAATCATCTGCTTTTCGAGCGCCCTTTGTGCCATATCCTGCATATTCACATCAATGGTCGAAATAATATCAGAGCCATCAACCGGAGCAACCTCGATATCTTTGTTCACAGGAATCCATACCCCCCCGGCAATACGCTGCATCAACCTTTTCCCACTCTTTCCGTCGATATATTCTCCATACGCACCTTCCAGTCCAACATGAATATTTTCCTTCACATTTTTATAACCGATAGTTCTCGCAGCGAGATTGACAAAAGGCAAAATACGTTTGTTCTGTCTATCCGTAATCAAACAACTTGGGTAACGCTCTTTGTTGACACGAGCAGATTTAAGTAAGGGAAATTGTTTGACCCGCTTTAAATCCTGATGTGACACATTTCGCTTGAGCAACAAGTAGCGCTGTTTTTTATTGCGTGCCTGTTTTAATAATGTCAAATACTGCCGCGATGATTTATCTTTAAAAAAATCAGCAAGTTTAATAGCCAAGGAGTCAACTTTCAAATTGAAATACTCTTCACCCTCTTCCGGAATAGCCATTGCATCAAAACGAAGCTCATATTCAGGCACTGAAGTAGCCAACAAGCTTCCGTCATTTGAATAGATATTACCACGAGCAGCCTCCACCTCTCGTTCCTGAATAGAAAGGCTATCTGCTAAAGCTTTCCAATGCTCTCCATCGACATACTGCAACTTTGTCATTTTTCCAAATACCAAAAACGCAAGTAGTACGATAAGCCCAAAAGCAAAATAGACACGAACAAGAATCGTATTTCTGATACTCATAACTCTTCCTATTTATCTTCCTTATTCTCTATAACTTCAACTTTGATCGGTGGCTCCACACGCTCTTTCAATCCCAGAGAATCTACACGTTTGGCAATTTCTGTCTGTGTAGACATTTTCATCAGTTCGGCGGAAAGAGACTTATGATCCCAGCCCAATTCCTTCACCTCTTTACTCACTTTATCGATGCTCCGAATAGTTCGCTCTGCAAAATGACGATTGGAAATATACAACAACATCAGAAAAGCGATAAAGGCTCCAAACGGCAAGTACTGCAATATTTTATTTAACGAAAGGTCTCCAACGGTAAAAAGCGTTTTAATAAACGCTTCTGTTTGTTCCGCCTTTTCTTCGACAGTTTCTTGTAGTTCCTCCTGAACTTCTTCACTCAATTCTTTCTGTCTTATCGTATTTCTGCTCATCCTCTCGCTCCATTTTTAAGACAAATCCAACTTTTCAGCAATACGCAGTTTCGCACTGCGCGATCTATTATTTACCGCCAACTCTTGCGCAGATGCCGTAATTGCTTTACGGCTCAGCACATGAAATGGTTTAATTTCATTTCCAAAAAAATCCTTTTCAACCTCTCCTTTAAACTTTCCTTTGGCCATAAAATTTTTGACCAAACGATCCTCCAGAGAGTGATAGGACATCACCGCCAATCGACCTTCAACATGTAGCACATCAACTGTTTGCAACAAAAATTCCTGTAAGGCTTCCAGCTCGCGATTCACCTCTATACGAAGCGCCTGAAACACCTGCGCATGATACTTATGTTCTTTACCTTTCGGAACCATCCGTTGAATCACCTCTTTCAATTCGGCAACAGTCTGGATTGGCTGTGCCAAACGCGCAGTAACAATTGTTTTCGCAAGCGACTTGGCATTCATGATTTCACCATACATCCCAAAAATGCGGTGAAGATCCTCCTCCGAATAAGTCGCCAAAAGCGACTTCGCATCTAAATCACCAACTTGATCCATACGCATATCCAGATCCGCGTCAAAGCGAATAGAAAACCCACGATCAGCCGCATCAAATTGATGCGAGGAAACCCCTAAATCTGCCAAAATACCATCTACAGAACGTACTCCTTCCAACCGAAGGCTATTCTTTAAAAACCTAAAGTTTTGATGTATCAATGTAAAACGAGGATCGTCAATTGCATTCTCCAATGCATCGGGATCCTGATCAAAAGCAAACAGCTTCCCTTTTGGCCCCAATCTCTTCAAAATCTCCCGAGAATGACCACCACCACCAAAAGTTACATCCACATAGACACCATCCGGCTTAATAGCCAAAGCATCCATGCATTCGTGCAACATTACCGGAACATGATATACATTCTCCATACACTTATAGTCCAAAATTAATATCCCCCATTACCTCTGCCGCCAAAGATGATATATCCTCTACTCCGCCGTCGCCCATCAACTCCTCATATCCTTCTTTTGACCATACCTCAATCTTATTAAACTGACAAGCCAAAACCAATTCCGTGCTTATACCCGCAAATTCCAACAAACTTTTGGGTAACAAAACACGCCCCGCAGCATCCAAGGTCAATTCCGTGGCGCCGCGCGTAAAAGCACGAACAAACGCCCGCACTTTAGGATCGAATTGATTCAATTTAGCCAGCTTAGCCGTCATCAAATCCCACTCTTCTCTTGGATAAAATACCAGATGTTTCTCAAAACCGCGATTCACGACAAGGCCATCCCGCTCTACATGAGGCATTTGCCTCTTGAGCGCAGCTGGCAACACCATTCTTCCTTTGGCGTCTAGCTTGCATTCGAATTCTCCGATCAACTGAGTCATGTCGTCAATTATCCTATTCTAATTTAAATGTAAAAGTATACACTTTATCCCACTTTCCCCCACTTTATCACATAAAAAAGTTTTCCACATCGACAAATAGCTACAACAAACAGAAGTACTCTTGAAAAAAAACACACATAAAACCTTATTTAGAAGCAGTTAAACACCAATATATCAGCAAAACAAACTATTACACGAGACGCGATTTTTCGCGCTTTTTTTTATCAAAATCAGAAATGAATTGTAAAAATTTCCTCTTTAGAAATTTAATTTTACCCAATTTTTCTACCAAAAGGGGGCAAAGTGGGAGACAACAAAAACAGAAAAAAAAGATGTGGAAGAAAGTGGGAGAACGCTACTCAAATAACCTAAACAGAATTCGTTATTGTCGAGTAAAACCAATAATTTTGCGTCAAATATAATTTTCATAACGATATGCACAGAACACACACTTGTGGAGAATTAACACTAGCTGACTTAGGGAAAACGGTTACCCTAAGTGGATGGGTTCAAAAATCGCGCGATTTGGGCGGTATGACTTTCATCGATGTTAGAGACCGATATGGTATCACACAATTAACGTTCAATGCAGATGATGATGCTTCCTTGCGCGCAAGTGCCCGTGAGCTCGGAAGAGAATATGTCATCAAGGTAACCGGAGAAGTTATCGAACGCTCTAATAAAAATGCTAAAATCTCCACTGGAGACATTGAAATCAAGGTTTCAAATCTTGAAATATTAAATGCTGCTAAATTACCCCCTTTTACAATAGAAGATGAAACAGATGGTGGTGATGACATCAGAATGAAGTTCAGATACCTGGATTTACGTCGTAACCCGGTACGTGAAAACCTTATTTTACGTCATAAGACCTCACAAGAGGTACGCCGTTATCTTGACTCCCAAAACTTCCTGGAAGTAGAAACCCCATATCTGATTAAATCAACTCCAGAAGGAGCACGCGATTTTGTCGTACCTTCCCGTATGAATCCTGGAGAATTTTATGCGTTACCACAATCCCCACAAACCTTCAAACAATTATTGATGGTTTCAGGTTTTGATCGCTATTTTCAAATTGTAAAATGTTTTCGTGATGAAGATTTGCGTGCAGACCGTCAACCAGAGTTCACGCAAATAGACTGTGAAATGTCTTTTGTAGAACAGGAAGATGTGTTAAATATCTTTGAAGGGCTTGCAAAACATATCTTCAAAACAATCAAAGGTATCGACTTAGGTACTGTTCCGCGTATGACTTACGCAGATGCAATGCGCCTTTATGGATCAGACAAACCAGATATCCGTTTCGGAATGCAGTTCGTTGAACTAAACGAGGTTGCCAAAGGAAAAGGTTTTCCTGTATTTGATGCAGCAGAGTTAGTGGTTGGTATCAATGCGGAAAATTGTGCACATTATACCAGAAAACAACTGGATGCTTTGACCGATTTTATCAAACGTCCTCAGATTGGTGCTACGGGCTTGGTATATGCGCGTGTGAATGAAGACGGTTCAGTGAAGTCGTCCGTTGATAAATTTTTCACGCCAGAACAACTGTCGGCAATTGCAGAAGCGTTCCACGCGAAACCTGGCGATTTATTGTTAATTATGGCTGGTGGAACAGACAAAGTTCGCAAACAACTCAATGAATTACGCCTTGAAGTTGCGTCACAACTTGGTTTCCGCGACAAAGAAACCTTTGCTCCACTATGGGTCGTTGATTTCCCACTATTGGAATGGGACGAAGAAAATGGCCGTTTCCATGCAATGCACCATCCATTTACTTCACCAAAACCGGAAGATATACCGCTTTTAGATACCAATCCCGGAGAAGTAAGGGCAAATGCCTATGACTTTGTTTTAAACGGTGTAGAAGTAGGTGGTGGATCAATCCGTATCCATGACAGAGAGCTTCAATCGCTCATGTTCAAACATTTAGGATTCAGTCCCGAAGAAGCAAAAAAACAATTTGGATTCCTGATGGAGGCCTTTACCTTCGGTGCTCCTCCACATGGCGGATTGGCTTTTGGTTTTGACCGTTTAGTATCCTTATTGGCAGGTTTAGATTCTATCCGTGACGTCATTGCCTTCCCAAAAAACAACTCGGGAAGAGATGTTATGATTGATGCACCGTCAACCATTCACCAAGAGCAGCTGGACGAGCTAAGCTTAAATATCGCGATAAAAGCATAAATTATTTAACTCGATTTTCGAGAAACAATTTATTAACAGTATATTTAAAAGTTGGTAATTTTTACCAACTTTTTTTGTGAAAAATTAGCAGATTAGATGGCAGAGAGTACCGCTAATACGTTTATTAAGGAAAGTGCGCAAAAAGCATTTGACACCAAACACCGCGATATTATCAATTACAATATCGACAAATACAGCACGGCTTTCGAAAAGGGCAAGAGCAAATTTGCGGACCTTGAAAATAGCAAGATAAAAGCGAACCTGATCAAATGGAAGGTCATGGAAAATCTCGATCGCTATTTGTTGCAATTTGAAGCAAACTTCACGGCTCGGGGCGGAAAAGTAATCTGGGCGAATGATGCTACGGAAGCCTTGGACGAAATCTATTCGATCATTGCACGTAAAAAAGCAAAATCTGTCGTAAAGTCAAAATCGATGGCGACAGAAGAGATCGAGCTTAATCATTTTCTTGCCTCCAAAAATATTGAAGCCATAGAAACTGATCTTGGCGAATATATCATTCAGCTGCTGGATCAAAAACCTTATCATTTTGTTACGCCGGCCATGCATTTGAGCCTGGAAGATATTGCCAAGCTTTTTCACGAGAAATTTGACACACCGCTAGATGCATCTGCGGAGCAACTTACAATGAAGGCCCGTGAATTACTTCGAGATCGCTACCTATCGGCAGAAATTGGGATTACCGGAGCCAATTTCTTAATTGCAGAAACTGGAAGTATAGCAATTACCGAAAATGAAGGAAATGCCCGATTGACATCGACCTTCCCCAAAACACATATTGCCGTCGTTGGAATAGAAAAAATCATTCCCAATGTACAAGATTTAGAAGTCTTTTGGCCACTCCTATCCACACATGGCACGGGCCAAAATCTAACGGTATACAATACACTACTCACTGGGCCGAAACAGTCTTATGAATCAGATGGTCCAGAAGAAATGTATGTCGTACTGCTTGACAATGGCCGCAGCAAGCTCTTAGCGCAAAAAGAACAACGTCAGGGTTTGTACTGCATCCGTTGTGGCGCCTGTCTGAATGTATGTCCAATCTATCAAAACATCGGTGGACATACCTATGAAACGACTTATCAGGGCCCAATTGGATCACTCATATCGCCACATTTGAATGGCATGAAGGAATTCAAACACCTAAGCTATGCTTCCACACTCTGTGGAAAATGTACTGAGGTCTGCCCCGTTGGTATTGACATACAGCGCATGCTTCTCGTCAACAGAAAAGATTCAGTCGATCAGGGTCTGGCAACAAAAACGGAACAAAAAGTATGGCAGTGGTTCACCTATGGGATAATGCGAAGAAAACTAATCGATTTTTTTGGTGGGAAATTCAAAAATTTCTTCCTCAAAAAACTCTTTCAGAAAACCTGGGGAGAACAACGGGAACTACCCAAATTGGCAGACAAATCTTTCTCTAAACAATGGAAAGAACATCAAAAAAATAAAGAATAACAAAAAAGTGGCATTAGACGATCAAACGAATGCCACATTTTTTGGCTTCTTGACGACCCAAAAGTACTATCCAGGAAATTACGCCAATCTCGAGGTTATCTGGTATTTCTGTAATATCAACGTAGCGTTCATGACCATCGCTATTTTTCTTGTCGTTCAAAAGCTGAAGATACCCGAATCTAAATGGATAAAACGCCTTTCATCAGCCACGTTTGGTATTTACTTAGCGCATTTTATCCTTGTTCAAGCACTGACAGACATCTTCTTGCCTATTCCTCATCTTCCAGCCACATTGAAAATTTTCTCCATAGCGATTTTAGGTTTTAGCTTAAGTTTTCTGATCACCAAACTGATGGATAGTAATTCAATAACAAGAAGGTTTATCAAATAAGTGCATCCTGATGGAAATATCGAAGCATTTTGCAGTCGTGTAACTTTTGAGCCAGACAAAACACGTCGAACAAATGATGAGCTTAGGTATTAAGCATGAGCTTACATAATAAGAAAGAGGGAACCAATGGTTCCCTCCTCTACTAACACTCACCAATATTTAATATGAAAACTATCCTTGTTTAATGTTTATGATGCTTTTACGTCTGCATCATTTGTTTTAGTTACTTCACCTTTTTTAAAGCCCTTTCGTTTTAGCTGTCTGTCTTTTTTCCAATGTTCTTTGTGCATTTTACGATTTTCAGCGTAGGAATCCTTTAACGTTTTTTGTTGCTCTGGCGTTAACATTCCCATCATTTTTTCATGTTCTGCCACGCGTTGCTTTTTCATTTTTGCACGATGTTCCTGACGTTCAGCAGCCATTTTTTGATGGTCTTTTGCTTGCTTCAAATTAAAGGCATAGATATCTTTACGCTGTTTATCTGTAAATTTTAATTTTTGATCCATGCGATCAGTTTTCATCTTAGCAACTTCCTCTGGCGTTTTATTTTTAAAACCATCGTGCATTCTTCCCATTTTATGTTTATGCACGGAAGTTTGCATTTCTTTCATTTCTGGTTTAACATCTTTTTTTTCTTGAGCGAAACCGGCTAACATCAATCCAGATAAGGCCAAACTTAACATCAACTTTTTCATGTCTTTATTTTTTATACAACCAACAATCATTCTTTTTAATATGTACTCTTTTTCAACTTATTTATCAGTAAGAGTCCTCTTGACTGCCGAAAGTTTAATTGATGATCTGTTAAATAAAGTTAAGAAGCATTTATTGTGAGACAGCACTTAAACGGATCGGTAAAGTATACGCTACACGCACTTTAAGTCCATTTTGTACGCCTGGTTTCCATTTTTTCGCTTTCTTCAATAAGTTTATAGCAGCATCTCCTGTACCAAATTTCATATCACGTTTAACAGCAATATCTGTTAGTGATCCATCTTTTTCAACGACAAAAGAAACCTCTATAACACCAGATACCCCTTGATCCAAAGCCTGTTGTGGAAAGTTATAATTCTCGGCAATCCACTTCATAAAGGCAGGCAGCCCCCCTACAGGTGTTGGCATAATTTCTACTGATGTAAATGTATTGTTAGCATTATCATCAGTTCCGCCTCCGGATAATGAACCATCTTTAGAACCAGTAATATCACCGTCTCTTTTTGAAGAACCAAATTCACCACGCGCAATATATGTTCCCGATGGACTTGCTTTCAATGTGATCCTTGAGGTCATTGTATTGGGATTTTTCAACTCATCCTGACTTACAAGTTCTTCCGTAACTTGATTTGCTTTCGCCACTTTTATATCAGGCATTCTAACCAGATCAAATTTGGATACATCTTGGGCAACCTGCTGCGGGGCTTTCTCCTTCATCATGACAGGTTCTTCAGGAACCTCTTCTTTCTCTTCTACCTTCTTTTGAATTTCTTCCAGCATGTCGGGCCCAATATCTTGTACTGTATAAATCATAGGCGGAACAGTTTGCTTAAAATATTTATTATATGCATAGGATCCTGCGATCAGCAAAACTGCAAAAGAAACAACAATTCCCAAACCCACATTTGTTGCTTTATCAGAGAGATTTCGCAACTCGTAAGCACCGTACATTTTGTTACGACCAGCAAAAATAACGTCCAGCCATTCTTTGCGGTAGATATTCAATTTAGAGTTTATCATAACATTAAAGTTTAAATCTTTTCATTATGATGAGCGAAAGCCTTATATTTCACAAAAAAATTCAAAATACTTATGAAGTCACTTTTTTCAGCTATTTTTCTACTTACATTATATGCTTGTGGTAACAATCAAAATCAATCCAAGACTGCAATTAAGCATGAAAATAAGGAAGAGACAATTTCGCCATATTTTGGTTTTTTAAACCAGCAAAAGGACTCACTAATCGCTCTTCCTATGGATCAAGCGATGGAAGGTCCCGAAAAATACAACTATGTCATTGTGGAAAACCAAGTTAGCCCCCTTGAGTTTGTTCAGAATAAAATGGATAACAAAGAGAGTAACGGAAGACAGACCGCGCAGAACTTCGCGAATAGTGAAGGTTCGTTATTTAAAATTAGTGACGCAATTAAATCCGGCGAATTTGGCATGCTTGTCAACAAGGCTTTTTTAGATCAGTACAAAATTGAGAAGTTTACAAAAGTTCAAAAAGAAACTTCTTCAGCGATTAAGGAGCAGCTTGAGAAGAAATACAATAGGAAGGTTAATAAAAGTACGACAGTTGCCATCCTCAGTGATCAGTCCGAGTTTAATCTTACGGTATTTGAAAATCAACAAGATTCTGCTTTAGCTGTATTTTCCTACGCAAAGGACGAACAGCTGATCAATTTGGATTTCCCGGCTTTATACGATGATATCAGCACTTGGCGTGTTGATGATGGCGGTCAGTTTGACAACGAGGCTTTTCAGATACTAACAGTATTGCGTTCTGAGCAAGGAATTAGTTTTATCAGTATCTTTTGGGGTGCTGAGGGGTATGAACTGAACTTTTACCAGCCGAAGAAAAACTTATTTACCTCTACGGCACAGGCCTATGGGTATAGTTCCCCTTTATAAAATAAAGAATTTTAAGTTTCCCCAGTACAAAAGGACAGTGTCCGGGGAAACTCAAGATTTCAATAGTTGCTACAGGTGCATCCTAGCCATAGGAGCGACGTCCTGACCTACAAAATCTTTCTTTAGAAATTTATGATAGCCCGCAATGGCAATCATCGCTGCATTATCCGTACAGTATTCAAATTTTGGTATGAAGACCCGCCATTTGTATTTCTCCCCCATTTCAATTAAGCTCTGTCTCAGGCCAGAATTAGCCGAAACGCCACCTGCAATGGCAATATCCTTTACCCCTGTCTCCTTTGCCGCTTTCTTTAATTTATTCAGCAGGATTGATACAATACGGGATTGCACGCTAGCACATAAGTCGGCCATATTGTGGGTCAGAAAATCCGGGTTCTGCTTCAATTGATCTTGGACCAAATATAATATCGCGGTCTTCAATCCTGAAAAACTGAAATTTAAACCAGGGATCTGTGGTTCAGGAAGCCGATAAGCTGCCGGATTACCTTCTTTTGCAAATTTATCGATGAGCGGTCCACCGGGATAAGGAAGATTCAGGATTTTAGCTGTTTTATCAAAAGCCTCCCCTGCCGCGTCATCCAATGTTTCTCCCAAAAGTTCCATTTCAAAATAATCTTTCACCAACACAATTTGTGTATGACCACCAGAAACAGTAAGACATAAAAACGGAAAACTAGGCTTCGGATCCTCAATAAAATGAGCCAGGATATGCGCCTGCATATGGTTTATATCAATTAAAGGAATATTCTGTGCGAGTGCAAATGATTTTGCAAAAGATGTTCCCACCAAAAGTGCACCTAATAATCCGGGTCCCCGCGTAAAACTCACTGCATCTATTTGATTTTTGCTTACTTTTGCTTGACGAATGGCTTCTTCCACTGTTGGAATAATATTTTGTTGATGAGCACGTGAAGCGAGCTCGGGAATCACTCCACCATATTTTGCGTGGATTGCCTGAGTTGCAATAACATTTGAATGAATTTCACCGTTAATACAGATAGAAGCGGAGGTTTCATCACAAGAGGATTCAATCCCTAAAATAATAGCCATAGCTTGAGGTAATAAATTTTAATACAAAAGTATCAAAAAAATAATTAAAATAGTGTCAATAGTCCTTGGTAGTATATTCATTATACTGCTTGCATTGGCGTTATCCCTACAGTTGAAACCGGTACAAAATTATGTTGCACAAAAAGCTGTAGACTATTTATCCAACGAACTAAACACTAAAATAAACCTCAAAAGCATCTATTTCAAACCTTTTAAATCTATTGTAGTAGAAGATTTTCAACTCTATAGTCTAGAGGGAAAAGAAATATTAAAATCAGGAAGGTTAGAAGCCAACGTCAACCTTTCTCAGTTCATTGAATTGAACAAGATTGTGATCAACAAACTAACCATTGAGGATACCCAAGCTACTTTTGAGCAATTCCAGGATAGCTCAAATATGTCATTCTTAATTCGTTATTTTAACCCGCCTAAGAAAGAAAAAAAGAAAAGTTCAAAAAAAATCATCTTCGATATAAAGGAACTTGTTATTAAGAACAATGCGTTTAACTATGTTAACCATAGACGCAAACATTACAATAAAGTGGTCGACTTTGGAGATTTAGGGATTTCCAAACTTAACGCCCATTTTGATAAGATAAAAATCGATTCTAATCAAATTTCAGCGAACATCAAGACATTCAATCTTCGCGAAAAGAAGGGTTTAGAGATCAAAGGCCTTCTTGCCCAAACGAAGGTAAGCAATACAAGCATCGAACTCAGTGAGCTTATGCTAGCCACCAATCGTTCTACATTCAAAAATTACATCAAACTCAGCTACAACAGCTTTGACGATTTTTCGGACTTTATCAATAAAGTTCATGTAAAACTTCGTGCACGGGACTCCCGTATTCACTCTGAGGATATTGCTTTCTTTTCCTCGCCTATGCACCAAGTCAAATTTGACGTCAATATCAAGCGGGCAAATCTAGAAGGAACTGTATCTTCCATCAACGCATCACAGGTCGATTTAACAATTGGAAAAAAAACGAGTTTAGCAGGTGACCTTCAGATTATCGGTCTACCAGATATCGACAAAACTAAATTTATTGTTCCCAGTATAGCAATTTCTTCTGAGCACAAAGACTTAAATGCTGTTATTACAGATCTCGGAAATCTAAAAAATTTCAAACTTCCTGAAATTGTCCAGATCTTCGACAAATTTTCATTCAAAGGCAGCCTAAATGGATTATACAATAAATTTAAGACAAAGGGAGTTTTCACGACTGCGATCGGGAATGTTGAGGCTGATGCCTTACTGGATATCCAGAAGGAAATAAAATATGCGGGCAATTTTCAATCTAAAAAGTTCGATGTAGGTACGATAACAAAATTAAAAGATCTGGGAGCAACAGGCTTCAATTTACAGGTTGACGGAACAGGTACCGATCCTAAGAAAATGAGCCTAAAGATAAAAGGAGATCTTAGTAATTTCAATTTCAAGAATTACAGCTATCAACATATACAAATTGAAGGAAATACAGATAAACAGTTAATTCTTGCTTCAGGGCAAATATATGATCCAAATTTAAAACTACAGTTTACCACAGATATCGATTGGTCTGTGAAACCCAACTATCACCTGGATGCTGATATCCAACAAGCTAATCTAAAAAAACTCAACTTCTTTCAGGGGGATCCTATCAACATTATTAACACGAAATTCCACACCAGCTTAATTGGGGACAACATCAATAATATTACCGGTGAATTTAAATCAGACAGTGTCAATTTCACTTCCTCTAAGGGCCAATTCGTCATCCGCGACATCAATTTCCTTGCCGAAGGAGATGAAAATGCACGCTCCCTTACCTTACAGTCGGCGATCGGACACGTTGATCTCAAAGGAAGAATAGACCTCAATACAATTGTTCCTTATTTTAAAGCTTTAGCCATGCGCTACGCTCCCGCAATCGGGTTTGAAAACAACATTTTTAATCGCCAGGACTTTGACCTGAATATTAATATCACTTCTTTTAAGCCGATCGCAACATTCTTTCGAAAGGATATCGCATTAGACAGCGGAGCAACGCTCAATGCAAAATTTGAAAGCGAAAAACAAACGGCTAGTTTTAATTTTTACGCACCCGAATTCAAGTACAATGGTATTCGGCTAACGCACCTGATTGTCGATCAAAATGCCAATTTGAAGAATATGGAATTGCAGACCTCCATCGATCGCATAAATTTTACCGACAGTACCTATATCAAAAACGTCAATATTTCAAACACCTTGGCAAACGACAGTTTACAATTTAACATCAAAATGTCGGAACTTGAAGCAAGCAATAGTCTGGATCTTAATGGCGTCATACGCTTCGCCCATGCCAAACCTGCCTATATCAATTTCTATCCATCGAATATCTTAATCAATAGAGAGCGATGGCTTGTCAATAATGATGCACAATTGAAAATATCGAAAGGAAAATGGTATTTTGAAAAACTGACGCTGAGTCACGACGAACAAAAAGTCCATATCGATGGCATCCTGTCGAATGAAGTCAGTGATCAGATCAATCTCAAATTTCAGGACTTTAATCTTACATCTTTAAATGGTATTACTAAGCCCCATGGCATCAATCTCTCCGGAAATTTAAACGGAAATATTGAAGTTAATTCCGTATTCAAAGCACCCTTTATTGTCGCCAATATAAAAACTTCACCTATCCTCTATAACAATATTCCCATCGGCTCACTAGCCCTAAGTGCCAACTACGACCCCGAGAATCAACTGGTAAAACTAGACAGCAAGATAGAGGAAGGAAATAAATTAATTCAGTTACAAGGTTCCTATAACCATTTAAGTGAAAACAATAAGCTTAATCTCAAAGCTAAACTCGTAAACACAGATGTGTTTGTTTTCCAGCCCTTTTTACGAAGCCTGGTATCCAATATTCAGGGCAAGGTCAATGCAGACCTCGATATCGAAGGCGATATCCTGAACCCCAAAATTACAGGTTCCGGAAAATTGGATAATGCTTCGATGGTTATCAATTACCTCAAAACACCCTACCGACTTTCTGACGAAATTGCGGTTACCAATAACCGAATTTTTCTCACAGGGCTAAAAGTATACGATCCCAAAAACAATATAGCAACCATTGATGGCGTTGTAGATCTCAACAAACTGAGTGATCCCGATATCGATGTAACTGCAGAGACGAAGAATTTCCTGGTATTAAATACCACAATAAAGGACAATAATGTATATTATGGCACTGCTTACGCTTCGGGCACTTTTCAGTTTAAAGGACTAACGTCTGCCATGAATATCAATATACGGGCTAAATCCGAAGAAAACACCGTTATTAATATTCCCTTTAATAGTGCCAGTACAATATCAGATACGGACTTTATCTACTTTATTGAGAAAGACTCGACCAAAACGAAGAAAAACGTTAAGAAACGAGATTTCAACGGTCTGACGATGAATATGGACCTCTTGATCAACCCGAATGCAGAAATAAATCTATTCTCCAGTATGGGCGAGTTATCAGGAAGGGGAAATAGCAATCTCAACATGCGGATATCTTCATTGGGAGATTTTGAAATGTTTGGTGATTTTATTATAAACAGCGGAAAATTCAATTTCACCGCTCAAGATTATATCAACAAGATTTTTGATCTCAAAGAAGGCGGAACAGTACGATGGGCGGGAAACCCAACTGAAGCGAACATTAATATCAATGCCATCTACCAACAAAGAACAAGCTTAGCACCTTTGTATAATGCTGCAGGCCGGGAAGAAAACCCTGAACGTGTATTGGCACAGGCCGATATGATCCTAAAAGGGCAGTTAAGTCAGCCGGAAATCACGTTTGACATCAACTTTCCACAAAACCCCGGAGTTAAGGATGAACTGCAGGGATACTTTTCAGATGCCAACAATGTCAATCAACAGGCGCTTAGCCTAATCGTGAGACGAAGTTTTACACCTGGCACACAAACAGACTTTGGTAAAGAAGTCAATAACACTTTGCTATCTGCAGGAACTGAAATAGCATTCAACCAGATCAACAACATCATAGCCCAATCGCTTAACATCAATTTCTTTGATATTAATATCAAATCTTTAAATGATGCATCTGCCTCACTGCGTCTATTCAACGACAGGCTTGTTTTGACAGGCGGTATCTCCGACCGTAGAAGTCAGGCTCTAACGGATTTGAATGTATTTTCAGATCGGGTCTCAACCGATGCCGAGGCTATGTTTTATTTAAGAAAAGATGGCCGTTTGGTCCTACGTGCTTCCAATCGCCTAAATACACGCAACTTTCTTCTTAGCCCCAACGACGGCGAGTATATAAGTGCTTTCGGATTACTTTATCGGCAGGAATTTAACAGCTTCTCAGAGTTCTTGAAAAGGCTATTCCCTTTTGGCAAGAAGACGATTACGACAGCTCCTACTGAAACAAAGAAAAGCAAGGTCAATTAACGTTTCGTTTAGACCCTTGGCTATGTCAACAGGTCTTTTTTCCATTCTGGCTGAGCTCGTTCAACTCAAGCGGACCATTTCAATTCCAGAAGACCCCATCCAACTCAAGCGGACCATTTTAACTCCAGCAGACCTCATCCAACTCCAGCAGCCCAACTCCTATGCCAACCCCATTGTCCCTATTCTGGGAGTACGCCTCGATGCCATCAGCAGAACTTTTGTATTTCAGCTCCATATAACAGCCTACACAAACAATCTTTGGATGATCTGAACAACAATAAACGAATAGTGTCTAAGCTGCCACCAGGCGACGCGCTGCATTGAAAATAAAAAAGTCCCTCCAAATAGATCGGAGGGACTTTCTTTTTATTTTAAAAATCGCTTATGCCAATTTCTCGAATTCTTTGTATTCAATTTCACTAGCATTCAATTTCACTAAACCTTTCAAGTGATCAAATACTTTTAAAGCTTTAGCTTCTTCGAACAAACGATTACCTTGTTCTCTATCTTGCAACAATTGAATTGCAAATTGGTTCAACTGCTCATCAGAAGGCTCTTCGTTGATGTTGTACATCTTAATTTGCGCGTAGATACGTTCTTTTGCTAAATTGATAACTTCATCATATTTAACTTCAAGACCATTTTCAGTAACAACGCGATTTTCGATGATTGTCCATTTCAAGTTGTTCAAGAAGTCAGCAAAACCTTCGTTCAATTCTTCTTCAGAAATGCTTGGGTTAGTTGCTTTCAACCATCTTTTCAAGAACTCTTCAGGGAAAGAGACATCAACCTTCTCCATACCAAAAGTATACATATCATTACGTAATCTTTGATCTGAATTTTGTTTGAATAAATTCTCAACTTCTTCTTTCACTTTTTCTGTGAATTGAGCTTCTTCTGTTACTTCACCTTCCGCGAATAATTTATCGAAAAATTCTTGGTTAAGATCAGCTTCTTCTAAGCGGTTGATATTCTTAACAGTCAATTCAAATTTAGTGACGTCTAAAGCAGTTGCTTCTTCCTCAGTTATACCTAAGATACGTGCTAAATCTTCAGTTTTGAATGCTTTTTTAACATCAATCTTAACAACATCGTCTTTTTTAAGACCAACTAATGATTTTTTAATCTTAGCATCTTCTACGATATCTGTACGGATAGAAGTTGTTTTTTCTAGACCTTCCTCTTTATCTTGTTTCAATGTTGCATACAATACATCACCTTCTTCAGATACTTCTGGATTAGTCATTTTTCCATAGCTACGACGCAAGTTCTTGATACGATCTGCCAATGTCTCTTCATCAGCTTTGATTTCGTACGAAGTAAATTCAGTCTCAGCAGTAAAAGGTAATTCAAAAGCAGGAGCAAGACCAATTTCATATTTGAAGTTGAAATTGTCTTTATAATCCCAGCTGTACTGTGCATCATCTTCCAAAGGAAGTGGTTGACCTAAAACTTCTAATTTATTTTCAGCAATATAATTAGTGATTTTCTCATTCACTAATTTATTGATCTCATCAAATAAAATAGATTTACCATAAGTGCGTCTGATATGTCCCACTGGAACTTGACCTGGACGGAACCCTGGTAATTTTGCTTTTTTAGCTTGCGCTTTAATCTCTTTGTCGACTTGAGGATTATAATCTTCAGGTGCTAATGCGACGTTGACTACCGCATTGATTGCATCTACATTCTCGTGTGAAATATTCATACTCTTTTTAGCTATATCGCATTCATAAAAAAATCCTCCCGAGGTTTTAAGTTCGGGAGGACATCAAGTGCGGAAGAAGGGACTCGAACCCCCACGCCTTGCGGCGCCAGATCCTAAGTCTGGTGCGGCTACCAATTACGCCACTTCCGCATTAGGATTTCTTTTGATGCCACAAAGATAGAAACCAAACCTATATCCTGCAAGTATTTTCTACTCTTTTTTTTATTTTTTTTTCAATATTATCCCAATCCCTTGCATAATTCATTATTATTCATTCACTTTGAATATCAAAGTACTTTTATGGAACAGAAAGATTTATTTAGAGAACTTGGGCAGATCAGATCATTAATGGAAAAATCGTCCAAATTTGTTTCAATAAGCGGATTATCAGGTGTACTCATGGGCTGTTATGCTTTGCTGGGAATGCTATTGGGATACTATATTATACACCAACCCGAAAGTACCGCTCTACTCTTGGGCCAAAATCTGAATAGGCCCCTACTGTTTTTAATGATTGCGCTCATCGTCCTCTTAACATCCCTGCTGACCGGCTGGCTAATGGCACGTAAAAAGGCGAGAAAAAATAAGCAGTCGATTTGGAACATTACAAGCAAATCTCTTTTATTTGCAGTTTCAATCCCCTTACTAACGGGTGGCATGATTTCCTTGTTGTTTTTTGTCCAAGGCTACTACCAGCTGATTGCTGCTATGCTCCTGATCTTTTATGGACTGGCACTGACTGCGGGAAGTATCTATACCTTTGGCGAAGCAAAAGGCCTGGGTATACTGGAAATCTGCTTGGGTTTGATTGGTATATGTTTTCCAGAAATCGGATTACTATTATGGGGATTGGGATTTGGTGTACTACACATCATCTATGGTTTTATCGTTTACAAAAAGTACGAATCGTGAAATTAGATCTTTCCTTATATGACAAAATATTTGAAAACAGAGTTCGCCTCCAAATTATGAGTGTTCTCGCTGCCAATGAAGAATATGATTTTAATTCATTGAAAGAATTGTTGGATGTAACCGATGGTAACCTTGCTTCCAACCTAAAAACTTTGGAAAAAGAAGAATACATTATTGTCGAAAAGAGCTTTGTCGACCGGAAGCCGAACACCAGATACAAAAGAACGACAAAAGGACTTAAAGCCTTTGAAAATCACCTTATTGCACTTGAAAATTTAATAAAACAACAATACAAATAATTTTTTTATTCATTCACTTTGAAAATCAAAGTACTTTTAAAACATGATTAAATGAAAGGAATTCGATTAAAACTGATGCTGCACCTCTATAATTGGTCTTCCAAAGTATATGCAGACATCTTTAAATGGAACAAAAAAGCTTGGGGAATATCTAAGGCAGATTTTATGACCTACCCCGTTGGAAGCATCGGCCATAATCTGGGGCTCTTTTATGAAAGTAAAGGTTTCGATGTCATGCCCAAACTGGAAAATCACGATGTATTTCATATCCTGACTGAAACAGGAACAGAGATACAAGATGAAATTGCCATGCAATTCCTCTTACTTGGTAATGGAAAGATCAGCCTCTATCTTATGGCAATGATTTTTATTGGCGGAATCTTATTTCCCGAGCATTTCGGTTATTACAAAAGACATTTTCAGAAAGGTCGATCGCTCCAAAACTTCCATCATTTAGAATTTAAAGAAATCCTTCATTGGCAATTAACGGAGCTTCAAATTGCCTTATACAGTGAAAATATTCAAATAGATTTAAACAACTAAAATCATGGACTACAACAATTCATCACCGATAGAGCAATCGTCATTTTTTGAGAAAATCAGTAATTCCACTGTCCTAAAGTTATTTGTCATTTTCTTTCTTTCCCTGATATTGCTCATTCCACTTTCGTTAATAAGCGATTTAATAGAAGAACGGAAAAATAGGGAACAGGAAGTTTCTGGCGGTATTGCATTAAACTGGGGAAAGGAGCAGGTTATTTCCAGTCCTGTGTTGGCTATCCCCTATCGCGAGACTATACCACTTTCTGCCGAAAAAGCCGAAAAATCGAACCTTAGAGAAGAGCTGAAATGGATATTTGTCTTACCCAAAACATCCAATATCACAACCGATATAACGCCACAGCATCTCTCTCGAGGTATTTATAATGCCGTAGTTTACAACAGCAACATCACATTAGACGGTTCTTTTGACAAAATATCCCTAGAAAAACTCGAGATCCCAAATGAGCAAATTGACTGGAAAGGCAGTAAGCTTATTTTCGGCATCCAGGATTTTAAAGGCTTAGGCAAGCGCCCATCCTTGAATTGGGATGGCAATGAATTGACTTTCGACCCAGACTTTAATAATCTCAAATTATTTACGCAAAATTTAGTCTGTCCTGTACCTTTGGATCCGCAGAAAACAGACAATCGTTTTAAGATAAAACTAAATCTAAAAGGATCCAAATCATTGAATTTTCTTCCGCTGGGTGATCAGACAAACATCCAGGCTAAGGGTAACTGGGCTAATCCAAGTTTCACAGGTGCATTCTTACCGGGCAAACGTAATACCGAAACCTCCAATTTTTCGGCTTCCTGGGAAATCCCTTCTTTCAGTCGGATGCTGCCGCAACAATGGACAGACGATGCCCGTTCGATCTTTCAGTTCGATAACAACCTCGAAAATGGAAATGAGGGCAATGAGCAAAAGCCAGCACAAGCCGTCAGCACTACAATTGCCTCTGCATATAACCTATTGGATAACGCAGACATGATTACAATTAACTTCCTACCAGATATCAATAACTATCAAAAAACAACACGGGTCGCCAAATATGGTATTTTAGTTATCATCCTGACCTTTACTTCGCTCCTATTCACCGAGGTGATCAAGAAAAAACGGATCCATATCATCCAATATATTCTGATTGGAGCAGCGATGGTTCTTTTCTATACATTGCTGCTCGCGCTATCCGAGCATATTGGATTTAATCTAGCTTACTTAACGGCTTCAGTCGCTACAGTTATGTTGATTGGCAGTTTCATTAAATCAATTACCAAAGACCAGAAATCGGCGCTATTGCTGAGTTCTATTCTGGCTTTATTTTATCTTTTTATCTATATCCTCATGCAACTTCGGGATTATTCCCTTATCGCTGGAACAATTGGCATCTTTATCATTTTGGCGATTTTGATGCGCGTTTCAACAAAAATAAACTGGTATCAATTTGATAATAGCCATGTGGATCAATAAACAACGTCTTCGACTTTATTGGGTATTAATTCAGATACTATTAAAAAAATAAGGATTTACAATTCTAATAAGCCATTTCTAAATGAAAGAGATGGCTATTTTTTTACTCGACTTAGCATTTATGACCAAATTCTGTAACTTGCGAAGAAATTTTTCAGCGGCATAGATATGTTTAAACAGATGAAAAAACTTACAATACTTACATTAGCGATTATGGCGTGTAACCTAAGCAATGCGCAAGAAAGCAAAGACGGAAAAAATAACTCCAAATTAGTGTCGGAATCGCCACAACCGATCAACCCAACTACACTTTGGGACCTTGGTCGTGTTTCGGCCGAAGGACTTTCTGCAGACGGCAAAACATTGGTATACGGTGTTTCCAATTATAATCTGGAGAGCAATTCAAGTGAAAAAAATCTCTATACAGTTTCACTCACAAACGGGACTAGCAGTCAGTTCACCGACCAAAAAGGTGGTGAAACAGTCGTTCAGATCGAACCAAATGGCGACGTCATTTATTTGTTAAAGGGGCAGTTATGGAAGAAGAACCTATCTAAGGCTGAAGCAGTTCAATTGACGAATGGCGATATTGCTTTAGAAAATGTCAAGTTTTCTCCTGATGGAAAACAAATACTTTTCAGCCAGTCCGTGCTCGTAAAAAAATACCACAGCACAGATAAATATCCCGAACTACCAAAGTCGGACGTTTATATCTATGACAACTTAGACTACAGACATTGGGATACCTTCAATGATGGCAAATTCAGTCATCCTTTTGTGGCGAGTTATATTGATGGTAAAGTTGGCGAGCCGGTAGACCTATTAAAGGATCAAGCTTTCTACAGCCCTCAGGCACCATTTGGTGGCGCAGAAGATTTTGCCTGGTCTCCCGATAGCAAGGCAGTGCTCTATGTCTGTAAAAAGAAATTCGGAACAGATTATGCTGTCAGTACCAACACCGATATTTATCGCTATGATCTCGCTAGCGGAACGACGTCTAACCTGACAGAAGGAATGAATGGGTATGATACAGCCCCAACCTATTCTCCCGATGGGAAAAGCCTAACTTGGCTCAGCATGAAAACCGATGGTTATGAATCGGACAAAAATGACATCATACTATTTGACAAAAACAGCTCAATTCGTTTAAATCTAACAGCACATTGGGATGGTACGGTCAATAGTTTTATCTGGAGCAGTGACAATCGAAAAATCTATTTTACAGCTGCTACGAAAGGTACCGTTCAACTATTTGAACTTGAAGTACCGACCAATATCAAAGCTAAAAGTTTACCAAAAATACATCAAATTTCAGAAGGTGACTTTGACATCACCGGTATTGTAGGCCAAGTAGCTGACAAATTAATCGTTAGCTCTACAAAGTTTACCCGTGCAACAGAAATCTTCAGCTTTGATCTAAAAACCAAATCTTTAACTCCGGTCACTAAAGTCAACGATGCAAAATATGCAAGCATCAGCGAAAACAAAATTGAAAAACGTATCGCAAAGGCATCCGATGGAGCCGATCTGTTCTCATGGGTAATCTATCCGCCAAACTTTGACCCTGCAAAAAAATATCCAACGATACTTTACTGTGAAGGCGGCCCTCAATCCGCACTGACACAATTTTATTCGTTCCGTTGGAATTTACAATTGATTGCATCACAAGGTTATATTGTCATCGCTCCAAACCGTAGGGGTATGCCTGGCTGGGGGGTAAAATGGAATGAAGCTATTTCCCAAGACTGGGGCGGTCAGCCAATCCGGGATTACTTGGCCGCCATAGACGATATCTCCAAAGAGTCTTATGTAGATACAACACGCCGCGCGGCGATTGGGGCTAGTTATGGTGGATACTCTGTTTATCAACTAGCTGGCGTGCATCAAAACCGTTTCAAAACGTTCATTGCGCACAATGGTTTATTCGACATGAGAAGCTGGTATGGTACCACAGAAGAACTCTTTTTCGCCAACCACGAACTGGGCGGAGCGTACTGGGATAGCAAAAATGAGAAATCCTATACCGCATTCAACCCGATTGAAAAAGCAAATAATTGGCACACACCAATTTTGATCTTTCAGGGTGGAAGAGATTATCGTGTTCCAATCGGACAAGGACTGGCAGCATTCCAATTGGCTCAGCTCAAAAAAATTAAGAGCCGTCTGGTCTACCTACCTGATGAAAATCACTGGGTGCTATCCGGACAAAACGCACAGGTTTGGCAAAGAGAATTCTTTACCTGGCTTAAAGAAACCTTATAGAAAGTACGGTGAAATCGGATCGGATGATCATCTACTTTCGCGACCAATAAAGTCGCTCGTAAAGTGCTGAATTTAGCAGAATAGAAACGCCACTCGATGAGTGGCGTTTCTATTTCAATTCAATACTTACCATACCATACTCTTGTTAACCATTGGTTAACATCAGCTTCTAGTTTAACTGTGGTTTTACAGGGGGTTAACAGGGGTATAACAGGGGGTTAGCCCGGGTATACCCCTATTAACCCCCTGTTATACCCCTTTAAAAAGGTAGTTAAAACGGTGCTAATTTAGAACATCGTATAAGCTTGGGTACAAGAAAGTGCTGGTTGGTTAAGTATAAACCAAGGAAGCAAATTTAGGGTATAGGACCGTCGACAAATTCCAACACCCAACGGCAATCTTATGAAAACAGAAAAGCCTGCTGTAGGCAGGCTTTTCATGTATATTATCTGATTTGATCTCTTAAATCTACTTTTCACCTTTTTTTCCAAAGATGGAAAGTTTGATATATTTCCCAGGTTTCTCTTTAACGTCCTTCATCAAATTATCCATTTCCTTTGAAGCATTATTAAGATTATTGTATAAAGCTTCGTCATTGAGCAATAAACCGATAGATCCCTTACCACTATTAATTTTTCCAGTGATCTCCTGAAAATCATTGACTGCAGCATTTACTTTGTTCATGGTGTGTTCAAAATCCAATCGGGCGGCCTTATCGGTAATATTATTCAGATTAGACATAATCGCATTGATTTTCTCACCATTTTGTGAAAAATTGGAAGTGATAGATTCCAGATTAGCCATGATTCTATTCAGTCTTCCCTTTTCATCCCCCACTAGACCTTCGACATCTTTGGTGATGCCTTCCACATTTTTTAAAGAAGTGGAAATACTATGAATGCTTCTTTTAAAGTCGTCCTGAAACTGTTTGTCTAAGACAGTATTGACGACCGATAGCGTTGAATCCAGTTTAATGGTAATTGTTTCGATCCGTTTTTGAATGGGTTCAACCTTATCCATTATATTCGGTTGAACACCTGAAGTTAAAAAATCGCCATCCTTTGCCAATTCCTTACTGTTGCCCATTTCGAAAACAATAGCCTTACTTCCCAACAAATCTGTGCTTGAAATTCTCGCTACTGTGTTTTTTGGTATATCGTAATGAGAATGGATCTTAAACTCCGTTTTGATCTTCCCATCTGCCTGTAAAATCATTTTTGAAACACGCCCAATCTGATAGCCATTGACCAGGACAGGCTTGGAGGGAGTTAGGCCATCTACAGTCGTATAGGTCGTGTAAAAAGTATTATCGCTGCTAAAAACATCATTTCCTTTTAGAAAGCTATATCCAATAAATAATAAAACTATTGCAACTGTTGCTAATATGCCGACTTTTGTCTCGTTTGAAATTTTCACAAATAACCTATTTAGTAATGATCATTAATTTAAGTTTAAAACAGCATAAAAGCAAATCTGTTTAGCGTTCTACAGAATTTTTATAAATTTTCAGAGCCGAAACCAAATTATCAACAACCTCCTGTTGCCCTTCATCAGACAGGAGATAGCTCTCTTCTTCTCTATTACTAATAAAGCCAATTTCCGTCAATACAGCTGGCATACCTGCTTCTGCTAGCACAGCTAACCCTTTCTCCCAAAATCCTCTACTATATCGGCCCGCTTTCACATACTCACCTTCGATCATCTGTGCCAGGCGAATACTTTTTTCACGGAATCGGTTTTTCATCAAGGAAAAGATGATCGCACTTTCAGGGTCTTTTGGATCAAATCCCTGATAATTTTCTTTATAGTTTGATTCCAGTAACAAGGAAGCATTTTCGCGAACGGCAGCATCTTGCTGTCCCAAACGATGCGAACCAGAGACCAAAGTTTCGGTACCATGCGCACTGGCACCGCTGGAATTACAGTGTATCGAAATAAATAGATCGGCTTTATTGGCATTCGCCAAACGGATACGTTTGTAAAGCTCAACAAATTCGTCGGTCGTACGTGTATAGACAATCTTGATACCTGGAATATCCTTCTGAATCTGCTTTCCTAATTTTAACGCAACTTCAAGGGCTACATTTTTCTCCAACGATCGCCGTCCAGCCGCCCCTGTATCTTTTCCACCATGGCCAGCATCAATTACAATCGTTCTTATTTGGTAGTCCGGAGGCTCTACCTGCCCATTGTTTAATTTGAAAGAATTCAATAAAAAAAATCCCAAAGTAGCAAACACAACGCTACACCATTTTCTAATTCTTAAATCTGATTTCATTGAATAATTATTTGCTCTACTATAAACGAATCAAAATGAGTCTATATTATTTCTTTAATAGATAACGATATTTAACATATTTTCTATTGCTTTTTTGACTAATTTTGTCTCTCGAAGTTTAACATTATTTCACAAAAATAACATTTGTCTTTAATTTTGAAGTCGTTAATCAACATTTTAACACTATTTATCATTCTTGCAATGGGCAATTCTAGCTTTGCTCAAAGTAATATTCCTTTAAAACAGAACGGACTTCAAGGTAAAGATCCTATTTCGGCGACCAATAAATCGCAAGACACGAGTAAATCCAAAACTGCAGATACGACCAAATCTGTAAGCGATACGACCAAGAAAAAAGGAAGTGGTTTGCAGGCTGAAGTGAGTATTATTGCGGTTGACTCGCAGAAATCTGAAGTTGCCAAGAATATAAGTCACCTTTATCGCGGAGCAAAGGTAAAATATCAAGATTTTGAACTTTCTGCCGATTATATCCGTCTTGACCGAAACAAGAAAAAGATTTTTGCTTCTGGGATCTATGACAAAAGTGGTAAATATGTAGGGCGTCCTATCGTCATCATGGGAAATGGTGAATCACCGAAAACGGTAGACTCACTCTATTACGATTACGAAAAACAAGAGGGAAACACCTACGGTATTATGACCGAAGTTGATGGTGGATTTATCCAGGCCAATATTGTGCGAAAGAATATCTACGACGAAATGTCGATATACAAGGGATTATATAGTACCTGTAATCTACCCTATCCACATACCCATTTTGGCATTCATATCACCAAAGGAATTGTCACTAAAAACCAGATTATTTCCGGTCCGGCTTATCTTGTGGTGATGGGTGTACCTATGCCGGTGGCATTTCCATTTGCGTTTTTCCCAAAACCAGATAAAAGAGCATCTGGTTTTCTCTTCCCATCTTTTGGGGAAGATTATACCAGAGGATTCTCGATGCGGGATATCGGTTGGTATTTGGCCTTCAACGATTACTGGGACAGTGAGATTAGAGGTTCCTTGTATTCTAAAGGTTCATGGGAAGCGTCCATCAATACGCGCTATACCGTCAACTATAAATTTAACGGTGGTTTTAATATCCGTTATGCCAATACCAAAACGGGTATTGAAGGAACATCTAATTATGGCTCCAATAAGGATTTTAATGTCACTTGGAACCATACTCAACGCCAGGAAGCCAATCCAGGAACATCTTTCTCTGCAAGTGTTAACTTTGGTACAAGTTCTTTCTTTCAAAATACCGGAACCGGAAGTACACAAAACACCTATGAAAACCTTGCACGTAACCGTATGGGCTCGTCCATCAGTTATGGAAAAGTATTTGCCGATGGCAAGGTAAACCTCACAGCCAGCTTAACGCATAATCAGGATATGGCTACGCGCAGTATACAGATGAGTTTACCAAATATCAGCTTAAACGTATCCTCTTTCAATCCATTTGACAGCAAAGACCGTGTCGGTGAACAAAAATGGTATCAACGCATCAATGTCGGTTATAGTTTCCAAGCACAAAACTCGGTAAGCACCATTGATACATTGTTGTTTAAACCAGGAGGTTTCAAAAAATTCCAAAATGGTTTCCAACACAATATTCCAATCAGTCTATCACTCAATGCTTTTAAATATTTCCAGTTCAATACCAGTGTAAACTATACCGAACGTTGGTATTTACAAAGTACGCGACAAAGCATCGACAATACCGCTGCAGGTTATAAACAACGTATCGATACCGTTCAGGGATTCAATCGTGCATACGATTACTCGGTATCGACCGGACTTTCGACCAAGGTTTATGGTAATTATTTCCCTAAAATAGGTAACCTTAAGCAGATCAGACACGTCGTTACACCGTCGATCAACCTGAACTATAGACCCGATTTTTCGGATCCAAGATATGGTTTCTATCAGCATTATAACGATCAATATGGGAACAGAAATGTATACTCAATCTTTAGTCAGGGTGTCTACGGATCTCCTTCTGCAGGAAAATCTGCAGGGATAGGCTTTTCCATTGACAATAACATCGAAGCAAAAGTCAAAAGTAAATCCGATACCACGGATGGAGGCATGAAGAAAATCCCTATTCTTCAAGGTTTGACGTTCAGCGGAAATTACAACTTTGTTGCCGACTCGCTAAAGTTGTCCCCAATTACTTTCTCTGGCCGTACAGCTTTTTTCGACCAAAAGATGAATGTAAACTTCAACGGTACATTTGATCCCTATTCGGTCAATGAAAATGGTGTCCGCGTCAATCGCTATGCCATTAAAGACGGTAGCCTTGCTCGTCTGACAAACTTTGGTCTTTCCTTTGACTATAGTCTGAATCCTAAGGCGGCGAAATCACGTAATAACAATATCGATTCTTTAAGAAAAGAAATGTCTGGAGCAGGTATGACTCCTGAGCAAGCACAGGCCTTGGCTCGAATCAGCTCAGATCCAAACGCATTTGTGGACTTTAATATCCCATGGAACCTTGCGGCATCGTTCAGTTTCAATATGGCAAAATCGTTCAACTCCAGTACACGAAGAATGCAGAGTCAGATCACAAGTACATTGAATTTAAATGGCGACTTCAGTGTTACACCAAAATGGAAAGTCACCTTTCAATCGGGATACGATTTCAAACAGAAGGAAGTGGTCATGACCTCTTTCAATATCTATCGAGATCTGCATTGTTGGGATATGTCATTTGGCTGGATGCCTTTTGGGCGGTTCCGAAGCTATAACGTCACCATTCGCGCAAAGGCATCGATCTTACAAGATCTTAAGCTCACAAAAAGAGCCAGTTCAGGAGGCAGTTATTTTTAAAATAACTGCTTTTTTTTTGAAATGCTATACGCGTATTGGTCAGCAGAACCATCAGTTTTTTTCAAAAAACTTCTTCCATCAAATACATTTTTACCATTTCGCTGTGCCGCAATTTTATGTAAGTTTATATCCTGAATCCAACACTATCCCCACAGATGCATTTTTTAAAGTAGGGAGGTGGTTGCATAATTATTTTAAAGATGAAAGCAGAGATTATTACCATAGGCGATGAGATCCTCATCGGTCAGATCATTGATACCAATTCAGGCTGGATTGCCAAGCAACTGCTCCAATTCGAAGTCGATATCGTTCAAATGACATCTATCCCAGATACCGAAGAGGCTATTTCAACGACATTGAAGGAGGCCTCAGTTCGGGCAGATCTTATTTTAATCACCGGAGGTCTGGGCCCGACGAAAGATGATGTAACAAAAAAAACCGCCGCAGCGTATTTTGGAACCACCTTGATACGGGATGAGCATGTACTTCGGCACGTGACCAACATATTTGAATCACGCAATCTAAAAATGCTCGACATCAATCTGCAGCAGGCCGATGTTTTGGCAAATTGTGAAGTCCTATTTAACGACTATGGCACTGCACCCGGCATGCTGGTACACCAGAACCAAAAGAAGTTTATTTTTATGCCTGGTGTGCCATTTGAGATGAAATTTCTGATGGAAAAACATGTGCTGCCTTTATTAGCCAAACAGGATCCTGACTTATTTATCTGTCATGAGACAATTTTGGTCGGCGGAATCGGAGAATCCTATTTGGCAGAAGAAATAAAGGATATCGAATCAGAACTTCCTTCAAGCATAAAATTGGCCTATCTACCAACCTTGGCCTTTATCCGATTGAGACTCTCTGGTAAAAGCAGGAATAAATCTGACATTATGCTCCAGGTTGCCCTTTTTAAAACAAAGCTACTCCATCGTTTACAACAATATGTCATTGCAGATTATGATACCAGCATCGAACCTTATTTAATTAAAGAGCTTAGCCGCCGAGGTGCTACATTGACTACCGCAGAAAGCTGTACAGGTGGTAGCCTTGCCGCTTCAATAACCGCAGTAGCAGGAAGCAGCGTTATATTCCTTGGTGGTACTATCCCCTACTCCAACGCTTTAAAACAACAATTGTTGAACGTCAAAGAAGAAACACTGATCCAATATGGCGCAGTAAGTGAGCAGACTGCCATCGAAATGGCTTCCGGTTCAAAAAAGGCATTTTCGTCGGATTATGCTATTGCGACAACTGGGATAGCGGGGCCAGGTGGTGGAACAGTTGAGAAACCAGTTGGCACGATCTGGGTAGCTGTTGCGGGAAAAAAAGAAGTTTTAACCAAGAAGTTTCAGTTTAATAACGAAAGACTGATCAACATCGAACGTACCCGTATGAATGCTTTATTACTTTTATGGAAGTTGCTGGTAAAAGAAAAAGAACAAGACACACAATAAAGTAAAATAATATTTCAAAGAATACGTTATTTAAGGAATAATATTTTAAATTGTTGAAAGTAAACCACAATTTATTTAACTTCGTTTTTCTATAACGAGATTGCTAAAAAATATGGCTTTATATAAACTCTTGCTCCCAAAAATGGGAGAAAGTGTATCCGAGGCAACAATCACAAAATGGTTAAAACAACCTGGTGACCTGATTGATGAAGATGACACTTTATTGGAAATCGCAACGGACAAAGTTGATTCAGAGGTACCTTCCCCTGTAAAAGGTGTTTTAAAAGAGCATTGCTATACCGTAGACCAGACTGTCCAAGTTGGTGAAGTCGTTGCAATTATAGAAATTGAGGGCGAAAATGAAGAACCTGCGATTCAAGCACAAGAAAATACAGCTCCTTCAGCTACAGCTCCCGAAGAGATCATAGCGTTGAATATCCCTGGTGTAGACCAGCTGCCAAATGTAGCGGCTGAAATTTCGTCTTCTCCCTACGAGAATACCCTTCGTTTCTATTCACCTTTAGTAAAGAATATCGCACGTCACGAAGGATTGTCGCAGGATGAACTTGACCGTATCCAGGGTACTGGAGCAGAGGGAAGAGTGACAAAGGAAGATATTTTAAACTATGTAACACATCGAGATTCATCGGCAAAAACACCAAAGTCTATTCCGGCAGAGCACACGAACACGGCTACAGAATCTCCGAAAATAATCTCCACCGCTCCATCGCATGTTCACACTGTTGCCAATGGCAGTGATGAAATCATTGAAATGGACCGCATGCGAAGGTTGATTGCAGACCATATGGTCAAAAGCGTACAAACCTCTCCCCATGTATGTTCTTTTGTTGAGGCAGATGTAACCAATTTAGTTTTGTGGCGCAATAAAGTTAAAGATGCCTATAAAAAACGCGAAGGAGAAAACATTACGTTCACCCCTTTGTTTATCGAGGCGATTAGCAAGGCGCTCAAAGATTTTCCATTGGTCAATATCTCGATCGACGGTTACAATATCATCAAGAAGAAAAACATCAATATTGGTATGGCCGCAGCATTGCCTAATGGCAATCTCATCGTTCCTGTTATCAAAAATGCAGATCAATTAAGCTTAGTAGGCTTGAGTAAAAGTGTCAACGACCTCGCACAACGGTCACGGGCGAATAAATTGAAGCCTGACGACACACAAGATGGCACATTTACATTCACCAATATCGGCGCTTTTGGCAATATTATGGGAACTCCTATCATTAACCAACCGCAAGCTGCAATCTTGGCTGTAGGTACAATTACGAAAAAACCAGCAGTCATAGAAACAGAGTATGGTGATATGATTGGTATTAGACATATGATGTATCTTTCACTTTCTTATGACCACCGTGCAATCGATGGTGCCCTCGGAGGTACCTTCTTAAAACGGGTGGCGGACTACCTGGAAAATTGGGATAGCAATAGAGTAATCTAGCCATCAAAATTGATAAATAAAAAAAGGCTCTTAATAGACATGCCCCAAAAAGTTAGACACTTATTTGGGGCATTTTTATTATTTAAAATATATTTTTTGTTACTTAAACATACTTTGTTCGAATTGTATTTTCTTCTTCTTGATCACCAATTGAAACCGCAGATAAAGTAAAAGCGAAGAGGTTAACAAGCCTAATGTCAACCCATACCAAATCCCCTTAATACCCCAGTTAAATACCACTCCCATGAGGTAGCCACTTGGTAGCCCTATAATCCAATAAGCAATAAATGTGATAAGGGTTGGAATATTCACATCCCCCATACCACGTAACACCCCCAGACCGACAACTTGCGTACCATCAAACAATTGGAAAAGTCCCGCAATAATCAACAGCTGGGAAGCAATAATCACCACGGCATGATCTGAGGTAAATATATAAGGTAAATAATTATTCAACAACGCGAACAAAGACGCTGTAATCACCATAAAGATCAACACCAATTGATACGAGGTGATGGCAAATCGTTCGAGGCGAAAAAGGTTTCTATTACCATAACTATTACCCACCTTGATTGTTGCAGCAGCAGCGATACCACTCGCCATCATATACGTCATCGCGGCCAGCTGGATGGCTACTTGATGAGAAGCTTGCGCTGTAGCACTTATCGTACCGGCTAATAGGGAAGCCCCTGCAAAAGCCCCAATTTCAAATACATATTGCATAGCCACGGGTGCCCCGATGCGCACGATCTTAAGCAATCGTTGCCGATCGACCAATGTCACCTTAAAATATTGAATATATCCTTTAAATTTCTGCGATCGCAATACATAGGTCATCATCACAGACATCATTAACACACGGTCGATCAATGTACTGTATCCGACTCCCTTTACCCCCATAGGGCTAATGCCAAACATCCCTTTGACAAAGATGATCGCCAAAATAATGTTCAGTACATTTCCCCAAATAGTTACATTCATGGCTTGCTTTGTAAAACCCAGACCTTCAGCAAATTGTTTAAATGTGCTAAATACCATCAACGGAAGCATCGATAAACTCAGAATAAGTAAATAAGGCTTTGCCTCCTTCACCACAGCCGGATCTTGGTTGAGGTGATCGATAGCCAACATCGAACCAAAGTAAACTAAAGCGAACAACAAGAGTCCTGCGATAATATTTAACCAAAAGCTATTGGACAACAATATGGCACATTCTTTTTTATTATCACGGCCATTCTCCTGCGCAATCAACGGCGTGATGCCATAAGCAATTCCCAACCCGATGACCATAACAACCATAAAAACAGCATGTACCAACGAAACTGCGGCCAATGGAATGGTTCCTGCAAAATGTCCAACAATCACACTATCTGCGGTATGCACCAATGTATGTCCCAATTGTGAGATCACCACTGGCCCCGCCAATACCATCGTACTTTTGTAATACGGTTTAAATGTTTTAAATTTTCCCAACATAATCGATTTCCCTAAAAAAATAGCCACAAAAATACGAAGATATTGCTACCCTATCGTCATATTAAAAAATATTTAGCAAAAATATAACAATTTACACCCATCAAATAACGGCACTTTGTTAAGTAATTTTTATGTTTCAAATACCTTAAAATTATCTTAAATTTACTTTTGGGTCTAAGAACTATAGAAATATAAATGTACCTTAGCATCTAGTTAGTAATCAAAAGAAGAGGAAAAAGAGTATGTACAATCCAGTAATAGCATTTCTAAACATCGGAACACAAGAGATGATCTTAATTGTGTTTGCAATCTTGTTACTTTTTGGAGGCAAAAAACTTCCTGAATTGGCGAGAGGTTTAGGAAGAGGAATACGTGAGTTCAAAGATGCATCAGAAGGTATCAAACGTGAAATTTCAGATCAAATCAATAATTTTGAGAAAGACATAGACGTTAAAACAGAAGTAAAAGAAGAAGCTGTTCCTAATGATGTGCGTTTAGCTGAGGAAAAGGCTCAAGCAGCACACGAAGAAGAGGCTAAGCCACAGGAAACCGTAGAAGGTTCAGAAACAGAGCAGCCTAAGAAAAAATATGAATTCACAACACCTGCCGGTGTCGTCGAACATAATCCACATAAACAACCCGATTACGGCGAAGAGCCGTCTCACATCACGTACGGGTATAACGATCATTTTGCTGAAACTAAAAACAACGAGGTAGAAGATAAAAAAGTTCCTGAGCAGGACAATACCAATAAACCTGCTTAATTTTACTACTTTAGTTTATAATTAGATATACTTAGAGCTGTTGAATGGTGATTCAACAGCTCTACTTTTTAAGATTAAACCGACAATGAGCTTATCAACACACGAAATTACTATTGCTAACGAGCTTTCTATTAGCGAAAAACAGGTTCGCACGACTATAGCACTATTAGACGAAGGCGCTACCGTTCCGTTTATCTCACGCTACCGTAAGGAAATGACTGGTAGTTTGGACGAAGTTCAAATCACCAATATCAGAGATCGTTTCCAGCAGCTGCGCGATTTAGATAAACGTAAAGAAGCTGTTCTTAAATCTATCAACGATCAGGGGAAATTGACAGCGGAGCTTGAGCAGCAGCTTTTGAATGCCGAAACCATGGCCAGTCTTGAAGATATCTATTTGCCTTACAAACCTAAGCGTAAAACCCGCGCCAGTGTGGCACGTGAAAAAGGTCTGCAACCTTTAGCGGATCTTATTTTGGCGCAAGAAACGGGCGATTTCCTCGCCCTTGCGGACAGTTTAATAGATGAAGAAAAAGGCGTAAAAAATACAGAGGAGGCACTAGCAGGTGCCCGCGATATCATTGCAGAGGTCTTTGCCGAAGATGCGACAGTGAGAGCCAAGTCGAGAGCGATATTCCTCGAAAAAAGTGCATTTGTTTCAAAGGTAGTTCCTGGAAAAGAAGACGCCGCCCTAAAATATAAAGATTATTACGAATGGTCTGAATCTTTGAAAGATGCACCTTCCCATCGTGTGCTTGCGATGCGCCGTGGGGAAAAAGAAGAGCTGCTCTACTTAGATATAGCGATCAATGAAGAAGAAATTCTACCCCGTATCGAATCCATCTATGTTAAGGGTGCCAACGATGCCGCAGCTCAGGTAAAACTCGCCTTGGTCGATAGCTATAAGCGTCTGTTAAAACCTTCCATGGAGACTGAAATTCGTGTATTAACACGCCAAAAAGCCGATGAAGAGGCCATCAAAGTTTTTGCCGACAATGTTCGTCAATTACTTCTAGCCGCTCCACTAGGGCAGAAAAGGCTGCTTGCGATCGACCCAGGATTTCGTACAGGCTGTAAAACGGTTGTTCTGGATGAGCAGGGACAGCTCAAAGAAAATACGGCTATCTTTCCACATACGGGTGCCAATGGACTGGCAGAAGCAAAAAAAACAATTCAGTATTTAGTCTCGAAATACGATATCCAAGCCATCGCAATCGGCAATGGAACAGCGGGTCGAGAAACGGAGGAATTTGTACGGAAACTCGGATTAAATAACGTTACCATCGTTATGGTCAATGAAAGTGGAGCCTCTATTTATTCGGCTTCCGAAACTGCTCGTGAAGAATTTCCAGATCAAGATGTTACGGTACGTGGTGCAGTATCTATTGGTAGACGATTGATGGATCCCTTGGCTGAGCTGGTTAAGATCGATCCAAAATCGATCGGTGTCGGACAATATCAACATGACGTTGATCAAAATAAACTCCAAACTTCTCTGGACGACACTGTTATCAGCTGTGTAAATGCGGTCGGTGTTGAACTGAATACTGCCTCCAAACAAATCTTATCCTATGTTTCGGGTCTAGGTCCATCTTTGGCCCAACAGATCATCAAATACAGAAATGAGAATGGTCCATTTGCATCGAGACGTGAACTGAAAAAAGTTCCTCGCCTTGGTGATAAAGCATTTGAACAAGCAGCAGGATTCCTTCGCATTCGCCATGCGGTAAATCCATTGGATTCCTCTGCAGTACACCCCGAACGTTATGCATTGGTGGAACAAATGGCCAAAGACTTGGGAAAAAAAGTGGAGGACCTATTGACAGATGCTGACCTCAGGAAATCGATTCCCCTAAAAAATTACATTTCGGAGGAAGTAGGACTACCGACATTAAACGATATTCTAAATGAATTAGCAAAACCCGGATTAGATCCAAGGGAAAAATTCGAAGCATTTTCATTCACGGATGGGGTCAACAGCATTGGCGACTTACGGGTTGGCATGAAACTGCCGGGAATCGTGACCAATATTACGAATTTCGGTGCCTTTGTTGATATTGGCGTACATCAAGATGGCCTGGTACACCTAAGCCAATTATCTAATCGCTATATATCAGATCCCCATGAAGTCGTCAAAGTACAGCAACACGTCATGGTAACAGTAACAGAAGTAGACGAAAAACGTAGTCGCATTGCATTGTCAATGAAAACAGATGAGAAGCCTGCGCTACCCAAAAACAAAAAAAATGATTTTAAAAAGCAGGCCGAACCACAAACGGATATGGCCAGCAAGCTAGCTGCATTGGCAAGTAAATTTAAATAGATACATTTAACTCCGAATCAAAAAAGCTGACCGTTCGCCGGACTGCCCCTCATAAAAGTGCTTAACATTTTTTGGCGGCGCTGCGGCGACTGGTCAGCTTTTTTTTGATTCGATTAAATCCAATGTCCGTCATTCGTATCGCTGTTTTATTTTGTATCTTTCCTCTATAAATTAACTATAATACAGTCCCCTTGCGCATTGGGTTTTGCGATTTTCCTCTTCGAGTTTGGTCAGCCGTAAGGCTGGCATTAACTCATGCTTGTGTACTTATAGCCTTTTCAGGCATTTGCATTGGCCAATTTAAAAACGGGGTCTTTTAGCCACCATAAAGATACCCGGCCTTTACGCAAAAAATTGTTATGGTTTAAGTTTCGCTATGCGTTCCATTTCTTTTTGGTGATACCGTATTCTGGCATCTAGTTTGGCTGGTTCGTAGATCACCTGTAGTGCCGGATTATAAGGGGGTTAAGTCTTTTAGGATATTCCATACAACAACGGATATTTTTCGTGCGATAGCGATCAGGGCCTTTTTCGAGGATTTTCTTATACTTAGACGGTTGAATTTGTCTTTAAAATAGGAGCCTTTACAGCGGCTTGCTGCCCAGGCAACCTGTACCAGTATTGGCTTGAGATATCTGTTTCCTTTAGTGATCGCTGTACTTTTATATTTCCCTGCGCTTTCATCATTCTTTGGTCGTAATCCGACCCATCCGCTCAGTTTACCGCTGTTTTCAAAAACTTTCATGTCTGCGCCGGTCTCGGCGATGATCACAGCGGAACTGATACGGCTAACGCCGGGAATCGTCTTTAGCAAGGCACTCTGCCGTGGAAAATCACGCAGGCAGATAGCTTCAATCTTTTCTATATACTCAGCAGACTGCTTGATCAACAGGTCGTATTCAGCTTTTGCCATCTGCAGGTTGAAGCGGTGGTGCTCCTTCATGCAGCCGGTTAGTGCTGCTGCCAGCTTTCCGTTTTCTTTGTTCTTCTTACTGGCATAGACCAGTTTGCTTAAACGTACGGCATCACGCTCCCCGGCTATCAGGGCATCAATGACACTCAGCATACTTTTCCCTCCGATATCACTCACAAGACTACCCAAACGGATTCCGGCCTGTACGAGGATATTGTCCATTTTGGTAAGCATACGGACTATCCGCTGTTGCAACTTGCTATAGGAACGGGTGTAGCTCCTGAGTTCCTGTATTCGCTCACCGGGCACAAAACTCCCGCGAAGCATATCTTTGTGAAGTAGCTGGGCAATCCACTGTGCATCCTTTACATCGCTTTTGCGGCCGGGCAGCTGTTTGATTAAAAAGGGATTCACCAGCATCAGATCAAAGCCCATTTCAGAGAGAATATTCCAGACCGGGATCCAGTAAATACTGGTACTCTCCATCGCTACTCGGAGAACACCCGCAGCCTTCAAGTAGGCTCCCAACTGTCGAATGCCCGTACTGAAGGTTTCGAAAACCTCCACATCCGAATAATGCTTCCCATTAAATACCGCACAAAAAATACTATCTTTATGCACGTCAAGTCCTGCTGTTTTCATATAACTTTTTTTTTCAACATAAAGATAAGCAGCGGGACTTGATTTGATTGCGATAGCTCTCGCCAATTTTTATCCGCTTGTGTGTAATCGGAAAATTAAATGTAAATTTAGAGGAAACAAGTTTAGACCCGTTATGAAAAATTGTACCTTACTATTCTTCCTATTTTTTGGAATTTATTTTTCTAAAATCCAGGCACAGCAACTTCACGACGGAGCCTATCTATACCAGGATGGCATCAATAAACACTTAATGCTCGTTAAAGATCATTATATCTCGTTTATAAGTTACGATGATGTCAGAAAACGTTTTCAACATACCTGGGGTGGGCCACTTGATAAACAGCCTAATCTGATCAATATCGCCATCGAGTATAATTCACAGGATTCATCTGCCATCGGCAAAACAACTCAATTGCCGTATCGGAGTGAAGCAGACTCCCTTCGCCTAAAAATAGCCAATAGCTATCATCTCTATATTAAACAGAAAAAAGTCCCGCAGGACCTGGACGCACTTTGGCGCATCACTGGTCGCCAACAAGGAGAAAAAATGCAGGATATTCCGAAAGCAGACCGCAAAACAATCAAAATATTGGTTGATGGCTATTTTCAATGGATAGCGATTAATCCTGCACAAAAAGGTTTCTATGGTACTGGCGGGGGCAACTATCAATACGATAACAATCGGTATACTGAAAAAATACAATTCTTTTCGAGAGACAATAATCGAGTTGGGCAAGAACTGGCCTTTGACGGTGAAATTGTAGATGGCAGATGGCAGCATAGAGGAAAAAGCTCGAAAGGAGAAGATATTTATGAAATTTGGAGCAAAGAAATAACTGAATAAAAAAATATGACAATAGAAGAATTTCAATCACTTGAAAGTCCACTTCAGCATTGGACAGCGGTACAAAAGTCACTTTGGTATGATCTGAAAGGAAATTGGAAAACCGCGCACGGCCTCATCGATCAATTGGGGGGAACCGACGCAGCACATGTTCATGCTTATTTACACCGCAAAGAAGGTGATCAATGGAATGCAGAATATTGGTATCGCCGCGCCAAACAAAATGTATACAGAGGCAATCTTGATGATGAGTGGAAAGAACTCTTCAAGTGTTACGTTGTGTAATAACAATTACCCTATTTTCGGACAGGGGCTGTTCTCTTTTATATACACATGCGGAAAGTTTGCCCAATAAAATAGGCGAAATTTTACCAAAAATTAACTCAATCCTTTTTCAAACTACTTAACATCTTTAAAAACATAAAAATATTACCAAATAAGATATAACATCAACCAAATCAAGTGATATTACGTAACAAAAATAACACAAAGAAAAATAGTATAAAACTAACAAGTAGAATGGCACAGATATTGAATATAGTCTACTATACTTGAGAAAGTATACTTTTCATAAATTTAGGTTAATAATTGGTTAGGTTAAACACTTGAAGTTCCCCACTTCAAGTGTTTTTTTTAGCAAAAACTCAATCGAAGTAACATCAAAGGATCATACCGAAAGTTTGGGGGGTAATCATTTTTAAGCATACAATTTCATCACTCTGTACAGGAAGAATGTTGTATCCCTTACTCCACGGAAGACGCTCCTGAAAGCTTTGAGTTTTGCATTGAAGGACTCTGCGGATGCATTGGTGCTTCTATTGTCGAAGTAGTGGAGAATGTATTGATGATGTGCTGCAATGGATCTTGCGACACTCTCGAATGAAGCAATACCCGCGTTCTCAACCTGGTTGTGCCACAGTCCTAACTTTGTGAAAGCAACTTTTTTATCCCTGCATTTATTGAAGATGTCACCTAAGGCAACTCCAAGATCATAAGCCTGTTTTAGCTTGGGAAACCTGATGAACAGCAGTTCTGCACGGCGTTTTTGGCTTTCCGACCATCGACTTGGATGCTTGAACAGGAGGTGTCTCGACCTAGCTAATAGCTGTTTGAGCGTATCACCATTAGGCAACAACTCGGGGTCATATGGGATACCCCGTTTTCGCGATTCCATTATTTTTTTGCTTTCTGCATCTAAGACTTCCCATCGGTATTTGATACGGAGTTCCTGAACAGCATCATAAGCAAGTTTTTGTACATGAAACCGATCGATAACCCTTCTGGCATTTCTGAAACACCTACGGATAGCCTTTGCCATATTGGGGGCCATATCCATCGTTACTTCCCTAACTTTGTTCCTTAGTTTAAGTGGAATGCGCTCTAATACAGCAATAATATCTTCCGCCTTTGTCCCTCTTATGGTAGCCAATATGGTTCCCTTCCTGCCCTTTGCTGATTTACTGCTTACGATCGTGTAAAGTTCACCGTTGCTAAAGCTGGTCTCATCGATGCTCAGGTGTTCCGATATGTTATCAGGAAAAAGGGTCCATTGCTCTGCGTGTGGCTTTTGGTCCCAGTCCTGGAAGTCACTGAGATGGTTCTTGTATTGATCCTGTAGTTGCTTACCGTCCATTTGGAAGAACAGACCTACCAATTGGGCGCTTACAGGATGATTATCCAAATATCTTCTTTAAAAAAAGCCCGAATTCCGTAGTCATTCGAGCACCCTCACGCACCAGATTCCAATCTCTTGTGATGATCTCTCCGGTATCCAGGACCGTCCAGCGACGACGGCGGATATGTAGCGTAACTTTCTGGCCTCGAATGGGAAAGTCTGAAATCTCAGTGGAAGGCATGAAGCCCTTTGACTCCAACTTGCTGTTCTGATAGCCTGTCGGAGCAATATTAAGCTCATCTAAATAAATGTGGAGCTGATTGTCAACCTGATCGACTTCTAAAATCTGAAAGTATTCCAATAGCCCTTCGGGCATCAATAGGGACAGTAATTTACGTTCGGCTTCTTGCAAGGGATATCTGTATTAAGGATGCTAAACTAAGAAATTTTTGACATTCCCCCCAAGAATTCAGCTTGATCCACATCAAATCCACTTCCCCATTCTTTTTTTAATTAGGACACTTTCCTTCATTAAAAGGTATATTAAAAATTTAAAACAATACATTGTATTACTATGTATTTTGTTAAATATTTACTTCCATGAACAAAGAATTTATTGACAAATGGATTTCACAGCTAAAAAAAGGAAGTCTTTCTTTTGTTGTATTAGGTATTCTTGCCTATGATCAGGAATACTATGGCTACGATCTTATCCAGGAGGTCAAGAAGAAAACGGCCATTGATATTGCTGAAGGAACATTATACCCCTTATTGATCCGTTTAAAAAACGAAGGCCTGGTCGAATCGAACTGGGTGCCTCAGGAAACTGGGATTCCAAGAAAATATTATAAAATAACAAAGGAAGGCCAAAGTACTTTCTTAGAGATGAGAACGTACTGGACAAGCTTAAACCAACATTTAACCACTTTGACGCATGCATTATAACCAGATACCCTTTACAAATAGATCCTCAGCTCAGCTATATCAAGACTACATGTCAACAGCGACTGCTCTTGTAAAAAAATTAGCCTTGGAGCAAAGACAGGATATCTTATGTGAAATCAATAGCCACATATTTGAGGCATTGCAACAGCAGCTTCCCCCACAATTAATCCATGACGCCATGCCTAGTCAGCTCCAAGAAATCTTAGATAAACTCGGGTTACCAGAGACTTTTATCAAGGAAATGATTTTGTCAACGTCCATTGCCCCCGTCAATAGAATCTCCTCGTAAATCCCTATCCTTATTACGAGTACCTATCATGCTCACACAAGGGATCATAAACATGATTTATTATATCATCTATACCCTGATGCTCATCGCCGTATTTCTCATCGTGGCCAAGTTTATTGATCCTCAGGGAGTCGGATTCTTCTATGCGCCCAACAAGTTTTTCATATTCGGCAAACTTATTTTACAGCACGAAGAAGCCCTACGTTACGAACAATTGGGCAATTATTTCATTCCGGCCTTTCTATTTATCATCAGTGGACTTTACTATTCCTCCACGTTAATTTTGAAACTCAAAAAATCTATTCCCCATAAATTATGAAAAGAACCACAGTGTTATTGTTCCTCTTAGGAACCCTATCAAGCCCCATTCTCAAAGCCCAGGAATTCACACCTGTTCGCATGGATAGTCTCATGTCCGTCATGGACAAAAATAACGTCTGGATGGGCAGTATTGCGATCAGCAAAGGTGATCAATTGCTTTATCAAAAGACAATTGGATATGCCGATCTGGCGCAGAAAAAGAAAGCGACCATAGATACCCGTTATGGCATAGGCTCGATCTCCAAAACATTCACCGCAACACTTGTTCTAAAAACAGCTGAACTTGGAAAACTCCAATTAAATCAAACATTGTCCGTATACGTTAAGGGTATTCCCAACGCCGAAAAGATTACTGTTCGTCAATTGTTAAATCACAGCAGCGGAGTTCACAGCATCACGGACGACAAAGATTATTTGACATGGAACACTAAACCGCAAACAGAACAGGAACTTGTCGCACGCATCATCAAAGGCGGAGTTGAATTTGACCCCGGCAGCAAGCATGTATATAGTAATTCAAACTACATTCTACTTACTTATATTCTGGAAAAAGTATGGAAAAAAGACTATGCTTCTTTATTGAAAGAGTATATCTGCCAGCCACTAAAGTTGGAACAAACCACATTCGGCCATCCACAAAATAACGGCAGTGATCTGAGCGAATCTTATCGGTATACACAAGAATGGACCCTTGAACCACACACGGACAACTCAGTTCCGCTTGGTGCTGGCGCATTGTGGTCAACTCCGGCAGATCTGGGCAAATTTTTCAATGCATTATTTAGCCATAAAATCATCAATGCTGCAAGCCTGGAAGAGATGAAAAAAATAGATCAGGGCTATGGGATCGGCTTATTCCAATTGCCCTTCTATGAACATGTAGGCTTTGGCCACACAGGCGGTATAGACGGTTACTCTTCTGTCGCTGGCCATTTTGATGATGGCAATTATAATGTCGCTATCATTAGTAATGCCAACAATTATACTAATAATGAAATTTTAAAGTTCAGTCTGGGCGAACTTTATAAAAGGCCCTTTCCACTTCCTGATCTTGCGGAATTACAATTGACGGAGGAAGAAATTTCAAGTCTCATTGGCGAATATAAAAGCGAGCAACCTCCTATTCAGATAAATATTACGAGAGAGGGCAACAAGGTATTTGGACAGGTCGTTGGTCAATCTTCATTTCAGCTAAAAGCGAAGGATAGAAACACGCTGGTCCAACCGCAATTTGGTGTAAAGATCGTTTTTGAACGTAACGAAAACAAAATGACACTCTATCAAAATGGAAATACACTCGTTTTAAGGAAATAAGGAGATACTGCCGTTAACTACCGCAACGATTCATGGCCCTTATTCGGCATTATCTGACATTTTTCATTAGGCAGTTATGAAGTAATATCGACATCCTCCATGCGGACCGATGTCCTCATCATCACGCAGTATCGCTAAAAGAGCAGTGGTTGAACTAAACCACTGCTCTTTCAACTAAGGTGTTTTACAGTTTTTCTAAATAGAAATCATCACCATACACAGTACCGCTCAAGGGTTTATAGAAGTAGACCGTAGCCGTAGTATTATTGGCGCCAGTTGTAAAAGTAACCGAAGCATTGGAATAGCTGGTCGTACCAATAGTCGCATTGACTGCAGTTCCACCAAAGTTTTTGACGCCGATACTAACAGACTGGCCAGCTGTAGACACTTTGGCGTAGCCACCGAACCGATAGGTCGTATTTGGCGTTAAACCGGTCAGGTATTGTTCAATGGATGTCTCCCCGCCCGTTTCGCGGATGCATCTGCTTCCTGTCCGGGCGTCGGTGGAAACGACCGATGATCCGCCACCCCATGTTGTCCATGGATAGATGGTACCACTTTCGAAATCGCCATTGCTAAATAAAGGTAGCTTATACACACGTACATAATCAACCTGCATACTAAAGGGCAGGTCAGCATTTGTGATCGCTCCTGGCCATCCAGCTCCACCGGCCTGATTTAAAATCAGATAAAAAGGTACGTCAAATGGCCATTGTTGCGTTCCGCCACCAGAAACCCTTGCGTAGGTATATTGCAATACATTGTTGACGTAAAATCGAATGTCGTTTGGACTCCAGATCATCGTATATAAGTTGTAATCTGTCGTATTATAAGTGGCCGCTTTTGAAGCGGTGCTTCCACCATTTGCATTGGTAACCGAGCTATTATGGATCGTATGATACATCACACTTTCGTTGTTGACATGCTCCATAATATCAATTTCACCACAGGCTGGCCAGCCTCCATACGCCGTAGCCGGTTCGGGCATCATCCAAATCGCAGGCCAGGAGCCTCTTCCTTGTGTAAATTTAGCCCTCACTTCAACTTTACCATAAGTCATACTAAATTTTCCCATCGACTTAACTCCACCCGCATGATAGGCAACAGGATCTCCGGCTACAACAGCATTATCCATACGCAATACAAGATTGCTCCCGTCTTGGGATGCATAAGCCGGCAGGGAGGTCATATACTTATTCCATGCGACAGTGCCCCTGTCTGCATAAGACCATTTTGTGGAATCAAATCCCCCGTTACTATTAAACTCGTCCGACCAGATCAGTTCGTAATCTGTTGTCGCTACGGCAGTAGCATTGAATAGCTTAGTCGAGGCCTTCGCCTTACTGACTTCCGGAATCGAAGTTTTTGTTGTTGTCGAGTCTTTTTTGCAGGCAAAAATAGACAGACTAGTTGCGATTAGGCTCAACACCAGCCAAAATTTGGTTTTTCTCATTTAGTTTTGGATTATTGGTTTTAATTAAGTTTATAGCGTTATTTGACAGCCTGTGGAGCAAGCTGCATTAGAAACGAAGATTCATTTTTTTCTTTCATTTCTTCCTTCCTGTTTTAACCAAAAGGAAGAAATGAAAGAAAATGTGTATTATTTCGATAACACGATGTGCCTGATTATTTAAAATTTACTGGCAGAAAGACAATTTTGCTGTAATTCTCTTTTTCAAATAGAACACCGAGTTTATTTTTATTTAAAAGTACTAAATCGGAATAAGCAGCATAATCCCCTTTCACACCTTCGGGAGCTTTGGCAACGACCTGATTGAAATACCATGTTTTGCCCTGATCTTTACTTAAACGAACGGTTAGATTGTCCCTTCTATGGGTTGATGCAGCATTACAAACAGCCAATACATATTTCCCTTTCTTTTGCCAGGAAAGTACCGAGCCCTGGTTGACTGGATCGGCCAGATTTTTATCATAATAGGTTGTATCCCAACTGACACCACCATCACTGGAATAGGACACAATCCTCGATTTTACGTTACCTTGTTGATTACGGGAATTCATATACAGTCCTGTATGCGATATTTGCGCGGCCATGGTTTCATTTGATCCTTCAAATTTCACGCTCGCCCCTATCTTGAAGGTCTTTCCATGATCGTCCGAGTAATACGAATGCGCAAAATAGTCCTTGCCATTTTCTTTTGGATTTCCTTCAGAATGGTTAGCAGGAATATAAATGCGTCCTTTATACTTACCAGAATCAAATTGTAAAGCATGCCCAGGTGTATTCGCATAGGTTCGCCAATCGTCCTTAAAGGTATATTGCGCATTCACTGACGGTTGATTGGGGCGATGTGTCTCGAGCGTAATATTCTGTGGCTTGGACCATGTTTTACCGCCATCGGATGAACTAATTGACCAACATTCCCGCAGGCCATTCCCTTTGCGCACTTCTCCCTCATGATTATTCCCCGTATTGTAAAAAAGTAAGAGACGTCCTTGAGGATATGCTGGATCCAATAGATCAACTACAGGTGCCGGATTTCCGACCTGTAAATTATCGTTGTCCACAGCGACTTGCAATGGCCCCCAGGTCTTTCCATTATCCTTACTGGTTTTATAAACAATATCCACATTACCAAAATCGCCAGCATGATCCACCCGACCTTCGGCAAAAGCAATTAACTGCCCATTTTTATCCTTTACAATGGCAGGTATGCGATAGCTTTTATAGCCCTCTTCGCCTGAAACAAACACATTCACTTCCTGTGCATGGCAGATACTGGCTAACATTGCAAATACCACCATTGTTCCTAATTTCTTCATATCGATATAAGTTTATTGTTACTTTTCTTTAAAATTTCATCTGCATTCATGCATTGTGATATACGATTTACTGCTCCCTTTCAATCGGGAGGCAGGTAAACATCCATTTTAGTGGATTTTGCCAGTCTTTCCCTTGTAATTTCCCCACGGGCAGTTTGACTACAATGGTATTCCAGCCCTTGCGCAATTGAATCATCGTAGGACTTCGGTAACTGTATCCCTCATCAATTAAGGGGACTTCCAAGTCTCCCCTTTTACCCGCCTGTTGCCAATCTGGCGGAAGCACTTTATGTCCATTGACCCAAAGTGTGCTCATTCGATCGTCCCAGGTCCCCAAATGTGGTGAATCACTGGCATACGAACGCGAGAGATCATTAAAACCGATCCAAAAACCTTGGTTGCCCCCTTTTTCACTCCACACTTTGCTCAGGGCATACACGGTACTATTTTCAAGTGGACGGTCAATCGCCCCTTTAACAACATCAGCCCACCAATGGCGCAATACAATAGTACCTCCGTAAAACTCGCCGATCTTTTTCAAAGCGTTAAAATCTCCTGTAGCTTCATTTTTTAAGGCCATACCCAGATCGCCTTTATTTTCCACAGGCCCGTATAATATCCATTTTTGCCTACTTTGTTGGTGGTAGGGAAAGATAAGACCATTAAAATACAGTTGTTTATGTGTAAGTAAACGCTTTTCAAATTCGACAAAATCAGCCAATCCTTTCACATCCGTTTTGATATTACTACGCCATGCAAAATCCCCTCCCCCTCGCCAGCTGCGCTCCGCAAATGTCAATAAAGCGGGGTAAACTCCATTTTGACGAAATAGATCGTTTTCATTCTTCACCGCGCGATCGGGCCATGAACATAGCGTCGCACCCATTAACTTTTCATTTTCTGAAGACTGTCCGCCCAACTGCCTATAGAACAAGGTCGTCACCGTTTCTAAAGGATCCATATGATTGATGTACAAGTGCTTTGAATCAATGACTTCAAAAGGCGAATCATTGGTAATAGCTTTTGGGCCACCCATCCAAAGCTGCCGGATTGTGTTTGGTTGCAAATTGCCGCCGGGTTCCCAACCAATAGTTTTTAGACCCAAATCCTCCGTCCATGTTGTCATCATCGGTAAAAATTCTTGATTATGAATTTTCACCTCATCCCCCCCAATATGCAGATAAGGTAGTCCCGGATAAGTGTTTGCAAATTCCTTAACCAGTTCCTTGAGGATAGCTATGCCGCTATCGCTCTGCATATCAGTTTTAAAATAACGGCGAAATGCTGCTGAATGTCCCGGCATATCAATTTCGGGTACAAGTTGGATATGCCGATCACGACAATACCGAATTAGTTCTTGCATTTCCTCAACGGTATAATACTTTCCCTTCCAACGCTCCATATTCGTCGAGTCGGTCAAACCGGGATATTTTTTGCTGATCAGTCGCCAAGCAATATCCTCAGTGAAATGAAAGTGAAAAATATTCAGTTTATAGCGCGCCATGATATCGATCTGCTCTTTTAGCACATCCATTGACTGAAAATTTCGTCCGACGTCTACCAAGTAACCGCGCCAGCGAAAGGAAGGATAATCGGTAATGGAGCAATAGGGCAACTTGCCATCACTGCCTCTGAGTTGACCCAGAGTTTGTAAGGCATAAAAAACACCGGCACTCGTTCTGGCTTCGATCTGTATTCCCTGTTCATCTACGTCGATCCGATAAGCCTCCAATGATGCCGAAGGTAAAACCAATTCGTGATCACAAACAATGGTGATATTTTTATTCTTGAAGTTGTCGAAAATAACCTGAGTTACATTCCAATCTTTCAACAAGAGGCTTAACATCTGCCTATCAGCATTTTCAACCTCCCCTTTGATATGCACATGGACAAGATCCGGCAAACAATAACGCCCTGTTTTCCAGCTCACAGCATGGGGCATAGGAAGCAAAGGAGGTTTGATTGAATCCGGTAGACAGCATAAAGGACTGATTAAAATAAGAATAACCAGCAGACCGGATAGCAATGTACATGTAATGGACTTTTGGTGCTCCATAATCTTCTACTTAAGGGAATTAAATTCCTTTAAAGTTTGCATACAATACCATTCTTGGCGAGGGAGATGGAAAGGACCTTTAAACAAATTCCCTTTTGCGGTTTGGGCAATCTTCCCATCACGATGGAGGTAACCATACCACTCACCATTGATTTTATCGTGAAAATGATCATAGGCATACTGATTGATCTGCTGATGCCAATTTTTATATTTCTCATTCCCAGTCATCAGGTAAGCGAGTAATGTTGCGATAATCGTTTCATTCTGCGGCCACCAAAATTTCATATCTTGCCAATATTCTTGTACTGGCTTTCCATAGACATCTCGAAAATAGAGTATACCACCATATTCTTTATCCCAGCCCCGTTCCCACATATAATCCAACATACGACAGCCTAGATCAATCAAATGCGGATCGTTTCCCCGGGATCTAGCTTCATGTAGGATAAACCAAGCTCCTTCGATAGCATGTCCGGGATTGAGTGTACGACCGTCAATATGATCGACAATTTCACCTTCAGGTCCTACTTGTTCCATCACGCAGCGAATATCGTCCTTAACAAAATCACGTTCAATCTGTGCGATACAATCACTGATGACACGATCACAACGCGGATCCCCAATGGTCTCACGAATCTGCTGTGCCGTATTGATCATAATCATCGGCACACCTATTCCCTTCATTGGCCTTGTGGCTTCATACTTTGGTTCGATCAATTTTTCTCCATTTGCATACGCGAGGCAAATTCCCAACAGATGTCGTGCTTCATCTGCTATCTCCTCGTCTCCAGTCGCTTTTGCATAGGCTGCAAAGGCGATTGCCGCGAAAGTCTCCGAAAAGAAATAGCGACGCATACGAATAGGATCGCCTAGGCGGTCAACATGAAAATACATTTTTCCATTAGCGTCAAAACAATGCTCTTTCAAAAATTCATAGCCGATTCGGGCTCCTTCCAGCCATTCCTCTTTTTGTTCAACCGTATTGTAAAGTGTGGCCAGCAACCAGCATGCCCTTCCCTGTATCCATACGGCTTTATCGGTATCTATCAAAGTCCCATCCTGATCGCGCATGAACAAATATCCGCCATATTCATGGTCAATGGACCGGGGAAACCAAAATGGTACAGTGTCTTTTAAAAGCTGATCACGATAGAATACTTCCAAATCCTTCAAGTAATCCCTGTCTATTATTTTTGCGGTATCTTTTATACTTATCTGTTTCATGTGTTTTACTACTTACATCAATTCATTTCTATTTATTGAATCGTCAAAGCGAAAGTGGATACCGGTGTTCCAATTTCATTTTGAAGATTTGCTCTACTGAATGGTTCGAATCCATACAGGATTTTGGTGATTTGGAAATTCGGTTTAACGATCTCGATGGTATTATCTGATAGGATATTTGCGTTTACATTGAAAATCCGTCCTTTATTGTCCATCAGCTGAAACCCTCTTACCGCTGTATTTTCCTGAGTTTTTAATTTTTTACATTGATCAAATATCAATACCAGCTTATCCTCATGAAATGCACAACTGACCGGCTCAGGATGATCGGCATTCAGTTCAACGTTATAAAAGTGTTTCTGCACTAAATTTGCCAAGCGCTGGCCTACTGTAATCTTTTCACGGGGATGTACATCCAAAGAATCACCTACATCGAGCGTTACGGCCATGTATGTACCTTTAATACCCTTCTCCAATAAGCGTTGTGCGTTTCTAAAATCTCCCCATGAAGGCCTGTCTATACTGGAGAGCTGCGCGAAGAAAAAGGGCAGTTCTTGGTGAAAATTCTTCCGCCAGGAAGAAACCAATGTTTTAAAAAGACGTTCATAAAGTTCTATATTATGCGCATTGCTTTCACCTTGATACCACAGTATTCCTTTCAACCCGGTGTTTAACCATTTGCTGACGCCAGCTTCAAAATTGTAAGCTGGTTGATACGGATGACGTTGATTTTTCACGTTCGAACCAGCGAGATTCTGACCCGCACGTTCCCGACAGAACTCCTGCACAAAATCAGATTTTTGCCAGTTATGAATATAAGAAGCCAGCAAATCATCGTTTTCCAATGATTTACGGTCAATCCACGATTCGGTATTGGATCCACCGACAGACAGATCAATAATGCCAATAGGAATATGTTGCTCATTGGCAATCTGTTCGGCAAATGAATAAGCAACTGCAGAGAACTGTGCTGCTTCATCTTCAGCCGCTTGCCTCCAGCTGCCGTTGAAATAGGCCAAATCGTTTACTTCCCTTAAGGTTACGGTATCCCATGCAACTGCATTGGTCTCCACAAGGTTGCGGCACTTAAAAAGGCGCAGATTGTGTAGTCTACCGGCATTTCTGATCAACGGATCGCTGTTTGCGGCACGGCGAAGTTGAAAAGCCATATTCGATTGTCCCGAAGCGAGATATACATCGCCAAAAAGAATATTTTTCAACACTATTTTCTCTCTGCCGGAACTTACTTCGATGTCATAAGATCCCCCAGCCTCCATTTTGGGCAACTTGATTTCCCAGGAACCATCAGGATTGACCTTAGTCTTATAGCTTTTCTTATTGAAAACAATGTTGATCTCAGCGGCAGCAGTGCCCTTACCAAAGATGCTATTCTCCCAATTACGCTGGAGCACCATATCCGAACCGATGGTTTCGGCCACTTGTAGTTTTTGGCTAAGAGGTACCAGTGCATTAGCCACCTGTCTCGCAATCATTGTTGCTCCTTGCTTATTTGGATGCAAGTAGTCGTCGAAAAGATCTATTCGATACCGAAGCGGGGTGTTGAGATCAATCAGTCCGACTTGATTATTTTGAGCAATCTGAGGAATCAATTCCTGAATCTGGTTGTACCAATCGCGGGTTCCTGAGAGAAAACGCGGATGACCGCTAAAGATAGGCGTCAATCGACAGATGTAAATTTGCATTTTGGGATTAACGGATCGTATGGAATCAATCAAATCCGCGTAATCTGATGCAAAGGAGTATTTATAATTTGGCCAGTTTCTCGGATCGGTATCATTGAGTCCCAAATGTATAATGGCAACATCGGGTTTAAAATCCAAGGCCTTCTTGTATTCCTCTGTTTTAAAATAAGGTCTATGCCCCTTACGTAAAAGAGTGGCTCCTGAATGGCCAAAATTCCGTACTTCAAACCGCCGGCCCAACAATGACTGAAGCTGCCCTGGATAAGAATCCAGCCTAGGATTGCCGAGGCCATAACCAAAGGTTACGGAGTTACCAATACAAGCTACCTTTGTCCGGGGCTGTCCCAAGGAAATTAAGATGGAAAGGATCAAACAAAAAAGTAGGCCTCCTTTTTTTGAAATACTGATAAGCATTATGTGGATGAAGGGTTTCATATTCATGATCTATTCATTCAGGATATAGCTGCGGTTACTTTTCCAGTGTTTTCGGTTTAAGAAATACGATTTGCAAGAGAAGTGCTAACAGTACCGCAGCCCCCAATAATGCAAAGCCTAACCCAAAATGGCCTTCATCCTTAAATCTTCCCAGCCATTGTGTGATGACAGCTCCAGCAAATACACCTACCATATTCATAAAGCCATAAGCGGTTGCCCGCAAATTTTTGGGAACAACCTGACAAAGAATAGGCATATTGTTGGCATCGAAAATACCAAAGCCAATTCCAAAACAGACTGCAGCCCCCACAACTGCAGGTAGGGTCTGACCTAACCCTAAAAACAATAAAGCCGGTATAGTCAGTCCAAGGCCAATGGCACTGGTATAGATGCGACCGCGGATATGTTTTTGCACCCATCGGTCACTGAGTATTCCGCCGACGATAACCCCGATAAAGGATGAGATCGCAATTGTGATTGTCGACAATGGACCTGCACTGGCCATTGGAATATTTAGGCTATCTGCAAACAATGTTGGCAGCCAATTTTTGATGGCCCAACCCGGTAAGCTTGGAGCGGCGAAATAAAACAATAGAATCCAGAATGCTACATTGGAAAATAGCAGCAGTAAGCTTTTAGAGAGGGGTAATTGATCTTCTGAAGTACGCTCATCAGTTGACGGTCCGTGCTTCTTCTCCAGGAGCAAGACTGCAAGTAGGAGGGCATAACATATTCCGATAATTCCAAACCAATGAAAAGCGGTATGCCATCCTTTTGAAGCGGCTAATGTTGCACCAAAACCGCCCAAAGCCTGCCCCGTATAGAGTCCTGTCATATGTAGCCCAATGGCCAGCGATCGATTTTTTCCAGTATGGTAATCGGCGATCAAGGAAAGGGCTGTCGGGATATACAGCGCTTCACTAAACCCCATAATAGCCCGTAGTACCAATAGTGTTGTGTAATCGTGCGCCATCCCCATACCATAAGTTACCGCTGACCAAACAAAAAGACTGCCTACGATCAGCCATTTTCTATTGCTACGATCGGCAACGATACCCGCTATCGGACTCATAAGACCATAGATGTAAAGAAATACGGCCATCAATACACCAAAAGTCTCAGCACGCTGCAATTGTGGAATATCGACCTGCATGGCTTCACGCATAGTTGATAGCATCTGCCGGTCCATATAATTCAGCAGGGCTACCCCCCAAAGGAGTGCTACAACGAGCCACGGGTAAAAAGATTTATATCGTAAAGAAGAGATCATCTTAAGCTTTATCAGGGTTATATGAATTTTTTATATCTTATTTTTTCAATCCTATTTATTAGAAAATGTTGCTACTAAAATCTCAGGAGTACGAACGCCTGCCTTAATTTCGCCGCTAGGCAAAATGATCATGTCGTCCCAGACCACCGCTGTCGTGGTCACCGGCCCATCCGATGGCAGATCCGCCATCCGGCTCCATTTTTTAAGATTCAAATCATAGCGCCATATTGCTCTACCGAAACCAGGATGATTGATTTGCAATTTGTTTTTAGCATCAATAAGTTGCTGTCTCTTCGATGGATTCGCTTCCTTTTTAGCGTCAAAGATCAACGATTCCACCCGATGGAAGGTATCACCCCGATCTGCGCTCAGCAACCATATTCCTTGGTCGGGTAATAAACATGCGGTTCCTGCCGCAGCAGGAAAAGGAATGTCTGCCTGTTTAGACCAGGTACGACCATCATCGGTAGAGCACCATAGTTCATGATATAACGTTGAAGGGCTCTCAGGATGAGCCTTTCTTCCACCTAGTAGATAAAGATTATTTTGGCTATCAGACAACAATTGTACATGGGAGACGGCATAGGGTAATTTTCCCACACAGCCCCATCCTTTTTCAAGATGCGCCAGATCCAATTGCAAAACTTGGTCCGATACCGTATCCTGCTTTTCACCACCGACGATGACGAGTTTATTCCCATGAACTACCGCTCCCATATTGGCAAGCGGAAATGGGAGATCCGGAAAGTCTGACACCGAAATTTTCTTGTTAGAGCCATCGTATTTAATTAGTCGACAAGCGGCTGTTTTTCCTTCAGGAGTCTCTCCACCGATAACCAGCAATCCATCGGGTAGACTCAGGCTGGCAGCGTATGCAACCGCCATAGAAAGACTATCCTGCGCTGCTAAACGTAGTCTTACCCCTTCTTTTCTGTAAATAAATACTTCTTTTTGGATCTCTTTCGCACCGCCTTCCCAGGGTGGTAAATGCGGGAAATTCGCTCCACCGGCAATCAGAAGACAATCGCCTGTGACACCAGCTATTGGTCCTGCCAAACCAATATGCGCCTTTCCATCTTGCATAGCCGGCAACGTAATGCCTTTATGCCATTCCAATTGACCGACTTGCGCATCAACAGCTCCTGTAAACAGTATTCCCACGATAACTCCCATCCAATGTTGTTTTGTCATATCTATTTATTGTTGAACATACTCGCCAAGCTATTCTTAGTTATCTCCTGAGGGAAACACGTTAGCCCACAAGAACAAGTGAGCTAACTTAATGTGCGCAAAAACCCTGAAAGCCAACTTTCACCGCATCTTCCGTAAACAGTTCAAACTGCTCAACAGACATATTTTTCACGGGCAGTCTAAATGCTCCGCAGTCAAGCCCAATTAATTTCATATACGCTTTCCCTACTGAAATACCACCATACTTCCCTAACAACGTGATCATATCGATAGATTGCTGCTGCAAAGCATTAGCTTTTTCAAGCTCTCCCTTATCATAAGCCTCCATAAGTGCAAGGTATAAAGGTGCTGCGTAGTTATAGGTACTTCCGACCGCTCCTTTGTTACCTAATACCAAAGCGGACAGCATATTCTCATCTCTTCCCCATAACATATCATACTTGCGATCTGCATAATTCATACAGCTTAGAAAATCCATAAAATCTTCGTGTGTATATTTGATTCCCTTAAAATTGGGTATCACCCCATCAATCTGCTTCAACAGGTCGATCATCTGGAAATTTCCGCCGGTCAATACAGGAATATGATAATAATAGAAAGCCGTATTCGGTGCCGCACGTGCAATTTCCACACAACATTTTGCCAATTGATCCACATTAGCAGGTTTGAAATAAGATGGTGCAGTAAATGACACGACATCGACCCCTGCTTGCTCGGCCAGCCTAGCCAATTGTTGGCATTCTTTGATATTTGTTCCGCCCAGAAGCATCATGAGTGTAAATGCATCATCCTCTTTTGTCAATCTGGCCCAAGCTGTCATCACTGCAACTTTTTCCTCAAAAGTCAACGACACCCCTTCTCCGGTAGAGCCACAAATAAAGGCTCCCGTGACGCGGTTGCGCTTTAACATCGCATAGTATTGCGGAATCAGCTCAAGATTCAATTCTCCGTTTTCATCGAAAGGAGTAAATGGCGCTGCAATTAATCCTGAGATTTTTTGATTTAGCATATGGTATTTTATATAAAAAGTTAACAATATCCTGTCTCAGACCTTCGCGTGGGATTGAGACAGGATATTCGTTTTTAGGTTCCCTTATAACCTGGATTTTGCTGATCATTTAATTTGGGATCTACAGTAAGTGTCCCCAAGTCTATTGGCCATAAGATTTTATGTTTCTGACCATCAATATTGTTCAATACGCCGACTAAGTTCAAATCTTTACGAAACACCAATGGTTTTCCAGCAGAATCCTGCATGCGTCGCAAATCGAACCATCGCTTGCCCTCGGACACAAATTCCTTTGTACGTTCATAGAAGATCGCTAATTCGTTTGCCTCAAAACTGCTATTTATAAACAAAGGTGCTTTTCCAGCGTATGCCCGATTACGTACAGCCATGATTTCAGCAGTTGGATCCTCTCCCAATTTATTCTTAATTTCCGCCAACAATAAATAGGCTTCCGATAGACGATAAACAGGATAATCATCAGAATAGTTACGAACGCCGTCTATCAAAGTTCCCAAGAATTTTCTAAATACTATGGCAGATGTATTTCCTTTATTAAAATTAAGGAATGTTGCATTTGCCCTCGTATCAGCCTTTTCATATAATCTGTAGAGGTCCATTTTATACTCGTAACGGATCAAACCCGTGGATCCAGACTGAAGAGGATCTTTTGGAATTGCCTGCCCATTATCATCTACATAGCCTGTGATATCATCACTTGCCGCATAAATGAAATTACTGAAAAATGAAGTCGCTTCTCCATTTAGGTAACGAAGTACAAAGATCATTTCAGCATTACCTTTCATCGCTGGTACACTGGCAGATTTAAAGGCCTCTGCAAAATTGCTGACAAGCGTATATTTAGGAATTACTTCTTCTATAGCGGCTTTTGCAAGTTTTAATTCCGCAAGACTATTCTCTGGGGCCTTTCCATCCACATCAACTTTGGCCGACCATAAATATACCTCCGTTTTTAACATTTTTGTTGCCGCCAAAGACCATTGTGCTTTTTGATTTTTAGTCTCGTAGTTTCCTGAAAACGATTTTTCCGATTTATCAACTTCCGATTTGATAAAGTCTAAGGTTTCCTTTTCCGTTTCTGTTCGCGCCTTATATGCTTCTTCTGCCGAGGTCGGGGTATTAATTGCTGCTTGTGGTTCTGTCACCAAAGGCACCCGGCCATAAGTTCTAAACAAATAGAAATAATAAAAAGCACGCAGTCCGTAGGCTTGCCCCAAATAGTAGCCCTTTTGCAGATCTGTCAAATAATCGGCTTTCTCAACCTGATAAATAAAATTGTTTACCTGAAAAATTGGCGCGTACAATCCAGCCCAGCCCGATATGCCAGGAGAACTTTCACGAATATCCTGTGTAATTATCCCTGCTGAGTTCAATGATGCTGTTCCTGTAAAACTGGTACCATCTCTTAAGGTTCCCGCACGCAGTTCACCCAAATTCCATAAGTTTTGCTGTTGTCCACGTAACTGGGTGTGGAGTCCCAACATAGCACCAGCAACCTGCTCGTTGCTTTTCCAGAAACTGCCGCTGGCAAAGTAATCCTCGGGACTAAGGTCTAAGTCAATTTCTTTGCAAGAAGAAAACAGAAAAACTGCAAGACCTATATATATAAATATCTTTTTCATAATTTGGAATTAAAATGTTAATTGAAGCCCAAGTATAAATGTTTTAGGAAGAGGGTATCCGCCTCCATTTTGTCCCACACTTCCACTTTCAGGGGAGAACAATGTATTTTTTGACCAATAGTGTAAATTTTGGCCTGTGGCGGAGATGCTTAAATCTTCCATTTTTAATCGGTTAGCAATGGATTTAGGCAAGCGATAAGAGACATTAATCTCTCTAAATGCCAGATAATTTCCTTTATTATAAAACATACTACTTTCCCGACTCGTATTATTTTTAAACAATTGATCTGCCCAATAATAAGTCGGATATTTTGCATTTGGATTTTCAGGTGTCCATGTATCAAATACACTTGTTGTCGTATTGAATGTTCCCTGCATCATTCCAAGAAACCAGGCTCTCGGTCCGTCATAAGCAACATAGCCCAATGCGTAATCAAAACGGGTACTCAAGTTAATATTCTTCCAGCGCAAAGCTGCACCAAATCCGCCCGTCCATCTCGGCACTGTATTTCCCATATACACCCTATCATAAGAATTGATTATACCATCTCCGTTTACATCCTTCCACATAACATCGCCTAAAGCTAATGGATAGTATAAATTCTTCTCACTACTGGACAACGCATTATAGACATCCGGATGTACCAATGTACGTGCACCGATCAGATCCTTCAATTGCAAGGCATAGCTATCCAACTGTTCTTTTGTCCGAATGATCCCGATGGCTTCATAAGCATAAGCAACATTCGGGTCTTGCCCCTCCTGATTGCCTCCTACCCAAATGAGTTCTTTGGATTTTGGATCATAAACCTGTAAACCGCCTTGTCTGTTATTTTCAACGCCATTAAAAGGCAATTTTAAGATCTTGTTCTTATTATACGCCGTATTCCAATTAAAGCTTAGATCCCAATCTTTCCTTCTCAGCATTTGATAATTCACCCCAATTTCGACTCCCTGATTCTGCATATCACCATTGTTGGTCGTAATTGTAGTAAAACCGGCTGAAGCTGGTAATGATAAACTTGCAATCTTATCTTTAGTCGTCCGATGATAATAGGCAAGACTCAAATCAATCTTATTTAAGATTCTGGATTCAAGTCCGACTTCTTTTGTAATCAAACTCTCCCATTTGAGGTTTGGAATTGAAAGCGTGGACATGGTGTACCCCACTTGCCCATCATACTTGTTTGTGCCATATGAACCTTGAAGTGTATAAGATCCGATTCCACTGACATTACCGTTCCCTCCATAACTAGCGCGTAATTTTAACGTATTTACGACTTTATCAGTGCCTAAATAATCCTTCAGGAAATCTTCACGGTGTAGAGCCCAACCGACTGAAACTCCAGGAAAGGTTCCCCATCGATTATTTAGTAATGTCGAATAACCATCTCTACGCGCAGTCAATGTCAAAAGGTATTTTTCTTTATAGTCATAGTTTACTCGTCCAAAATAGGACATTATACGTTGTCGATCATGGTATGAATCGATACTTCTTTTATTGGCCTCTGGACTCGTTAATCCAAGATCCATAAAGTCGTCTGTTGGAGCTCCACTTCCCGCAGCTGTAAATCCATTGTTATACGTATCAAAAAATTCCGACCCCAACATCGCGTCAATATGATGCGAACTCGCGATTTCAGTTCTGTAATTTAAGACTGCGTTATAGGTTTGATTATATATTTTATCATAGGAAGCCGAGGAATTTCTTGTGCGAACATAATTTCCTGGGCTGGCTATATAATCCTTATTAAAGGACTCCGAAGTAGACTGGTTAAAAAACCAGTTTCCACTGACGCGTAAGCTAAGATTCTCCAAAAAATTAATTGTAAAAGCTTGGGTAAGCGTAAGCTTCTGATTTAGATTTTTACGAATGAACTTATCATCATTTACCAGAGGGTTCCCATCTTGATAATCACGACCAACGAGCAGATCTCCATTGGCATTTGTACCACGCATTGTTGGAGGGGCCCCCAGTGCCCGCGTCATATAGTTTCCTTCTCCGTTAATAGCGTCACGCCATTTCGTATACGCGAAATTCACCCCTGACAATGAATGTAGCCAAGGTTTAACTTTATATTCGCCATTTAACACAAAAGTTGTACGATCATAAAAAGTATTGATTGGCATCCCTTTCTCGTTATACTTCCCCACACTTCCATAATATTTACCTTTATCGTTCCCACCTTGTAATGCGATATTATAATCTTGCGTCAAACTAGCATCACGAAGTGCATATTTAGCATAATCAAAATCTTTAAAAATTAGTTCTTTTCCAGTTACAGGATCAATCATGGTCTGCCATCCCTGTTGCAACAATTCACGATTGGTATCATCGAGCAACATGGTACTCCACACGGCATTGCTGGTAAGATTACCATCTAGGATATTTCCTTTATCATCCTTATATTTATTCCCCGTACCAAAGGGGCCCACACTCGTTAATTGATTCAATTGGGACGGTTGATATTGCCCAGATACCTGAACACCTTTTCTACTCCAGTTTAAGTAATCTTTGGCACTTAGGAAATCAAAAGGGTTGTTCAATTTATTGACACCAACTTTAGACGACAATGTAATATTGGAAACACCTTCTTTTCCCCTTTTTGTGGTTATCAATATCACACCGTTTGCAGCCCTAGCACCATAAATTGCTGTAGCAGAAGCATCTTTTAAGACATCTATCGATTCAATGTCATTTTGATTAATGTCATTAAATCCATTTCTAATCAAGCCGTCAACAATAACCAATGGCGTGCCACCGCCGCCATACGTAGTCCCACCTCGAAGCACAACCGTGGGTACAGCTCCCGGTCTTCCTGAAGTTTGCTGCACTCGAATACCCGGTATCGTACCCGCTAAAGCAGAAGCTGGGTTCGAGCGAACTCCAGTTTCAAGCACTTTTTTATCCAAGCTGCTTACAGACCCCGTTAAATTCGACTTCTTCATTTTTCCATACCCCACCACCACGACTTCATCCATTTGCTCAACCTTGGACTCGAGTTTGATATCCAATTGATTTAATTGCCCAACTTTCACTTCATATGGTCTATACCCCGTAGACGTGATCATTAATACGGTATTGGGATTCGTGCTGATCGAGAATGTTCCATCAGCGTTTGTCTGCAAAGATTGGCTGGACCCTTTGACTTTTACAGTAACATTGCCAAGCAATTCCCCTGTCTTTGCATCGGTAATTTTACCCCGCACGGCATGGTCTTGTGCTTGCGCTAAGAGCATGTTGCCCATCAAAATAGACAGGCTGAGAAGGGTTCGTAATTTTAGGTTTGAATACATATTGGTTTGTATTAAGTATTACATATATGCAAATATATAAATTACAAAATGTAAAAAACAAATTTTAATTAAATTATGTATAACATATTAATCACATTTATTAATTATCTTTGCCTTAACGCGCCTAATGCGCTATTATGTAATATATATGGAACCGAATTCTTCGCTCATAGAACATCTGAATACAATTGATACTTCTTCTCTTGTAGATCGTGCCGAAAAAGAAATCATCAATCTTTTTGTCAATCAAGGCTTAAAGGTTGGAGATGCTTTACCTAAGGAAATTGAGCTGGCAGAAACCCTTGGCGTAAGTCGTACGGTGGTTCGCGAAGCCATGTTGCGGTTGCGTATGGTCGGATTGATCGAGTCCAAAAAACATCGCGGAGCTGTTTTAACGAGTCCAGATCTTATAAAACCCCTACGCAAATCACTTTATCCGACCATTATGGAAAACAAGACCTTACAGGATCTTTTTGAAATGCGTATGGTTCTGGAGATAGGTATGGCGGATATTCTCTTTGAACATATACAAGAAAAGGACATTGAGGAATTGGAAGCGATCGTTGCAAAAGAACCTATAGATGCAGATAATACTATTTTCGACATTGAAACTGAAATTGCCTTCCATGGTAAGCTTTACGAAATAACTGGAAATACGATTCTCAAAGACTTTCAGAACATGCTTTTACCTGTTTTTCAATATGTGCACAGCAGTGGCTTACTGACCAGTCCCAGCTCATCGAAAAGCTTTATCTCACACCGAGGCCTAGTAGATATATTGAAGGTGGGCAATGCTGAGGTGTTTCGAAATGCCATGCGCAAGCATCTTGATAATCATTATCAGCGCCTCTTTTTATATAAGAAATCTATTGGATAATCTGTTTAACAGGATTGATTCACTTTACGATAGAAAGGCCCGATTATATGATTGGGCTTTAAGCATCTACTAAAGCGAAGAGTATACACTTAATATTGCCTTAAATCCCATAATTGTCCTATAAAAAAGATCTGATCTATCCTTTATTCTCATTGTAATCCGAATCAAAAATACAGCGGCAATGATATGAAAAAGTAAATTCACTCACTTAATTATTTTATGTAATACATAATAATCATTATCTTAGTCAGCATTATAATGCTTCGCTAACGCTATACTATTTCAAATCGCATAGCTTAAAAAAGCTTGATTCATTCAATTTAAACCGAAAACACAATGAAACTCAGGATCTTTTTATTTGCTGTACTCGCAACATTTCTGCATAAAAATACATTTGCACAAAAAAAGCCTAATATCATTATCATTATTTCCGATGATCATGCCTATCAGGCAATAGGCGCCTATGGTTCGAAATACGGAAAAACACCACAGATAGATCGCATCGCTGCTCAGGGTGCTCTATTTAAAAATGCGTTTGTAAACAATTCCATCTGCGGACCATCCCGGGCTACATTATTGACGGGCAAGTACAGCCATAAAAATGGATTCAAAGACAATGAAACTTCTGAATTCGACTTTAGCCAAGATCTTTTTGTGAAACAGCTCCAAAACGTAGGTTACAATACCGCTTGGGTGGGTAAAATTCACTTAGGAGACAAACTGCAAGGTTTCAACTATTATGACATTCTTGTTGGGCAGGGAACCTATTTTAATCCAGATTTTATCAGCAAAGAGGGCCGCAAACGCACTGAAGGGTATGTATCCGATATCGTAACCGAAAAAGCAATTGATTGGTTAGATACCGTAGATGCTGAGAAGCCCTTTTGTCTAATCATCGGTCACAAAGCTACACACCGTACCTGGATGCCGGATCCAAAGGACTTTGGGAGCTATGATGCTGTAAAATTCACCTTACCGGCTACTTTCTACGACAATTACCAAAGTAGGCCGGCAGCTGCATTGCAGGAAATGTCCATTGACAAGGACATGAAAATGGGCTACGATCTCAAAATGTTCAATTCGTTGGAAGACATGATGGCCGACGGTAACTTCAAGCGGATGAACCAAACTCAAAAGGACAGCTATATCGCCTATTACCGTCCTATTTATGAACAATTGAAACAGGGTAATTTGACAGGAAAACAGCTCGCTGAATGGAAATTTAGACGATATATGATTGATTATCTCAATACTGCCCAATCCATGGACCGCAACATCGGGAAAGTATTGGATTATTTAGATCGAAAATCCCTCGCTGAAAATACAATTGTAATCTATCTTTCAGACCAAGGTTTTTATATGGGTGAACATGGCTGGTTCGATAAACGTTGGATGTATGAGGAGTCTTTTCGTACACCAATGACCATGCGGTACCCAGCCCTGTTACACCCAAACTCAACTATAAATGCTAAAATTGTCAACGCTGATATCGCTCCCACGCTATTGGAATTAGCTGCTATCCAAAAACCGAAAGATATGCAAGGTGAATCTTTTGTTCATGTTCTGAAAAATAACAGCGAGGAACATCGGAAAGATCTGTTCTATCATTATTTTGAAAATGGCGAACATGCCGTGAGCCCCCACTTTGGTGTTCGTGATGATCGGTATAAATTGATCCGCTATTATAAACGGATCGAAAATTGGGAACTCTTTGACCTTCAAAAGGATCCCAATGAACTCCATAATGTCTACAAGGATCCTACCTATCGAAGCGTCGTCAAACGGATGAAAAAGAAACTTCTCACGCAAATGCGCCAATTTGATGACAAAGAAGCAGAAGCAATTTACAAAATCAACATCGACCAATAATGCCATGAGGGTATCCGATCTACTGGATACCCTCATTTTAATACTATACCCTTCTTCAAATTGCTTATCGAAATGCTAGCTATATCGTGAAACACAATATAATCATCGCAAAAAGATTGCCCTTCAAACAAATAATTCAAAAGATATTGTAACAAATAAAATCCGCAATCGATTGTTTTTTTAAATAAATTTTCATTTATAATATAAAATTCATTTCTTTAATATTGTATTAAAATGATTTACATTTAATCATTTTGACCCTCAATATAGCCAAGATATACGTACTTAAATTTTATGAAAATTTACTTATTTTTAATTTTATTACTAACCACAACTATAGTTATAGGCCAATCGAAGGGAAAAGTTCTCGGGACGGTATTTTCTCAAAACGCGGAACCATTAGAAAAAGCAACTGTAACGATTCTCAATTCAAAAGACTCTTCCGTGGTTTCCTATCTCCTTACTGATACAAAAGGTAAGTTTGAATTTGTTAAAATTCAAACAGGCACCGCACTAACACTTTTTATTTCACATGTCAATGCAAATCCCTTTCGTCAAGAATTCAATATTCCTAACGGAGAAAATTATGATTTCACTCTATTAAAGCTCGATTCCAAAAGTCTCGATGAAGTAGTCGTCAATATCGTTCCCCCCGTGCGGATGAATAAAGATACGTTAGAATATAACACCAACTTCTTCAAAACTCGCCCCAACGCCAACGTAGAGGAATTGCTCAAAGAACTACCTGGTCTGCAGGTCAATATGGATGGTTCGATTTACTATCAAGGAAAAGAGGTTTCAAAAGTAAAAGTAAATGAAAAGGATTTCTTTTCGAGTGATCTCCGTATTGCTACACGAAACCTGGACGCTTCGCTTATTAAAACTGTACAGGTGTACCGTGATAAGGGTGAAACAAAAAAGGATAATGAAGACAAAGATAAACTGCCGATCACGATTAATTTAAAATTTAAGAAAGATTTCCTCAGAGCGAGCTTCGGTAAGCTCTATGGCAGTGCCGGTACCCGGAGTAGATATGAGGCTGGCGGTTTATTCAATACATTTAAGGATACACTCCAGCTGAGTTTAATCGGTTTCGGAAATAACATTAACCGCCAAAGTTTTGACTACAATGAATTGAACCAAGAAGCTGGGCTTGGTCGTTCCGAAAATTATGGTTTTGATAATTTTGGAGGTAGAAACTATTCAGGTAAAGCCAACGATATAGGCTTAGGATTTAACCTCAACAATGACTGGGGAAAGAAAACCAAGTTGAATATCATGTATATGCTGAAATATAATAAAGCCGAAAATCAGAATACAGGCAATCAAATTTCTTTATTCGACCAGGAAAAACAATATTCAGAATCCAATTACCAACAACAGGAGAGATCTGTAGGGCATAATATCAAAACCCTGCTCCGTCATCGCATGGACACCACAGCCTACTTTGAATTTACACCGAGTTTGGGTATCAATACAAAAAACAGCTCAACCTTAGGAAGGAACCGCTCCTATACGGATCTCAAAAAACTAAATGACGCAACAGGTACAGGAGGAAATAATGAAAATACACTAAACTATTCACATGGTTTCTATATCGAAAAACAACTCCATAAAAATCATATTGTATCGTTTAGAAATACGGTTTCCATCAATACCAATGAAAAGACCGACAGCTCTTTCCAGCTTACCAATATTTACGATACAGCGAATCCTCAAACTAGTCTATGGCATAAAAACCTAACACAAAATAATTCCAACAATCTCTATTTTAGTGCTGCCTATTACAATAAAACTATTAAAAAACTCAACTTTGATTATTATTTTACCTATGTCACCAACCGGCAGGGACCACAGGAGAGTGTGTACATCAACCGCGACAGTACTGGAGAAGTACATGCCGCTCCCTATGAAAATAGTTACCGTTACAAATACCAGGATTATATTACGGGGATTATATTTTACTGGAGACCAACCAAAGATTTCAACGTAAAATTTGGAACAGCCTATCAAGTAAAGGCAAATCATTTTGATTTACTTAAAATCAATTCGGTCGAGAAATCATCTTTAGGCTACTGGCTTCCCAATATTAACATCCGTTATAAAGATCTAAACCTCGGCTGGTACAAAGATCTCGAGTCTCCCGAACTCTACGGAATTCAACAGCTCGTCATGGATCTAAATCCATTGTATACGCGAAAGACATCTTTTATATTCAACAATATCGAAAAACAGAATGTTAGTATATCCTACTATAAGTATACCTCGAAATTGCAGTTTAATGTCAATGGGAATATCAATTATGTCAATAACAGCATCGGGAGCCGTAGCTGGCGAAACAACAATACAGGACAAATGACCACCCAGATGTTTCTTGCTGGCTCAAAATATAACTATAGTGCCTATACTTACCTGAGATACAACCTAAAAGCTAATAAAAATTGGTCATTCTATCTATCGCAAAACAACAATATCTACACCTATGAAAATTATAGTTCCATCAATGATGTTGATAATAAAGGGACCAATATAGGGATTAATGCCAGCCAACAATTTTCCGCGACGTGGAAAAACATGGTGACGATATCACCACAGTACACTTATTCTTGGAACAAAACATAAATTCGGTAAAAGATAACCCCGACTTTATTGAATCAACCTATTCAACACATAAAATTGGCGCAGGATTGAATATTAATCCGATCCACGGGTTTTCATTGGAATCTACCTACTCGCTAGATAACCGGGCCAGCGGATTGAGTGGAAGAAAAAACTACCATATCTTAAATGCTTCAGTCTATTACACATTGAAAAACAATTCACAGCTAAAATTGACTGGCTTTGACATATTGAATCAGAATACCCAAAATTATTGGGGCAGTCAGGGCAACAGGACGTATTTTGGAAATTCACTAACATTAAAACAATATTTTATGGTAGGTTATATTCACAAGTTTAATATTGTCAAAACAAAGAAATAGATCAGGTAAAGAGCTGAAGCTTGTTTATAACAACGATAAAAATAATCATTACAATCTTTTAATATTCGATATCTTACTTTTCATTTCTTCAAGTTCAGCTCGTGATAAACGTTGCTTTTCAGAATAGCTATCTGCATGTTGCTCGCGCAATTTGCATAGGCCCTTTCGGCTATCCGCTTCATAATCGTTTAGGTCAAAGATAACAGAGTCTTTCGTTAAATTGGCGATGCGATAAAGCGTACGCATGGTTTTTCCATCTTTTGTATAAGAAAACTCATACACATCGCCAACCTTTGGATCTTTCAGGTATTTTTCCTTCTTTTTTGCGCCGGAAATTCCTGCTATAACAATAGCGGATACAAAAAGTCCAATCAGAACTAAGCCCGCAAAATATCCAATAGGTGTTTTACGGATAGTTCCCGATGATATGGACTGAAGTGTTTGTGGGTCGATTTCACGTTGATAACTTAGCTTTTTGCAATGGGTACACATGGTAATAATCTCCGAGGCATATGGAAATAGGGGTATCCAAAAAATATGAATGTACTTCACTTGTCTGTATGCAAAAAGAGACTGAGCAGTACCACAATATGCACAGTTGCCAATCGCCGATTGCGATCTGTTAGCTAATACCTTTGTTCTTGTGCCAAAAATAATCATTTTGTTATACGTTTTATTACATGGAATGGCTGAACAAGAATGTTGCCCTTTCCTATTTAAGAATACAAAGATTTACAATTCGTGCGTCGCTGTTTATGATTCGTATCCGCCAATCAATATTCTGATAGGCAACATATTGCATAGAACATATGAAGGTATTCCGGAAAGAAAACGAACTTGATTAATTAGCCTCCCCGCTCCTTTAACGACCACATCTCATCATTCTGACTCAAAAATTACAAAAAACAAAAAAACAAAGTATAGTTATCAGGTAGATTTTATATATTTGCATTAACATTTTTTAACACATGAAACAGCATACAGATAATATCCTTGAAAAACGAATGTCCTAAGGGGATGTTTTTACAGGTAAATTTCAAATATCTCCTATAACCCAACTCAAACAATAAACTCACTATTATAATTAATATGGCAAAAAATAACATAAATTTTGTCGTAATGGCCGCGCTTTGTCTTAGTACTGGTGCGCTATACGCACAAACCACTATAAAAGGAAAAGTAGTCGACAACAACAACAATCCTATCCAAGGGGCTACAGTTACCGAAACAAGCAGTAAAAAGCAGGTTCAAACAGATGCAAATGGATTATTTGAGTTCCCTTCGACCGGAAGCTCACTCAACATCAGCATTCAATACATTGGCTTTGAAACTAGGACTGTTCAAACCAATCCTACAGGTTTCACGACTGTTCAACTTCTGCCAACGACTTCACAGCTAAATGAAGTCGTTGTGACAGCCTTAGGTATTTCCCGCGAAAAAAAATCATTGGGTTACGCCGTACAGGAAGTTAAATCTGTTGAACTTCAGACGCGTCCCACCAATGCCCTCAGTGCCTTGTCTGGAAAAGTTGCAGGACTTCAAGTAACGACCTCAGGTGGAAATATGGGTGGATCTTCCCATGTTTTACTGAGAGGTATTAACTCAATCGCGGGGAACAATCAACCTCTATATGTTATTGATGGTACCCCAATTGATAATACCGATCTAAACTCTTCTTCTACTATCAACGGAAGTGCCGGTAAAGACGTTGGTAACATGATACAAGATATCAACCCAGACGACATTGATAATATTTCGGTATTAAAGGGGCCTTCTGCTGCTGCACTTTATGGTTCTAGGGCAGCCAATGGAGTTATATTGATTACCACCAAACGTGCATCAAAAGGTGAAAAAATAGATATTTCCTTAAATACTGGGGTTGATTTTGAAAATATCGTTCGATTACCCAAAAGACAACATCTCTATGGTCAAGGGTATTCTACAAGCTTTCAAACCCAAAACATCAACGGAACAGACTACAAAATAGTCGATTACGCCGCAGACGAAAGCTGGGGACCAAAACTGGACGGCACACCTGTGCTTCAATGGTATAATCTAAACCCTGAAGATGAGGCTAACTATTTAAATCCTTCTCCGTGGATTTATCCTAAAAATGATGTTAGTTATTTCTTTCGGACAGGTGTATCCAACACCAACAATTTTGCCATAGCAGGAAATAGCGGAAATACAAATTATCGCTTTTCCTACACTAATAAAAATGTAACGGGAACAACACCTAACTCCAGTTTGGGACGTAATACGTTTAACTTCTCAGGAGGTACACAATTAGGTAAACTGAAGATTAATTCGAATTTCAACTATATCCGTAATGCATCAGTAGGCCGTCCATGGACAGGTGCTTCCAATAGAAATATTATCCTGGAAGCATTCCAATGGGGAGCTGTACAAGTCGATTACAAAATACTGGAAAACTACAAACGTGAAGACGGAACCCCGTTAGCCTGGAACCGAACGGGATGGCAAAATACGCCTGCCGCCGAGGCGACCCGCTTTATTGATAATCCCTATTGGTCAGCCTATGAGTCGTACATGGAGGACAATAGAGATCGTTTCTACGGTAATATTGGTTTACAATATGACTTAAACAATTGGCTAACTTTAGGAGCTAAAGTACATGGAGATATTTATTCATTCCAATCCCAAGATCGAATTGCGGTATACTCACGAAGCACTTCTCAATACGAAGAAGCGAACAATAAGTTAAATGAATACAACTACGAATTTTTGGCTACCGCCAAGAAAAATTGGGATAAATTCTCCCTTATAGGAAACGTAGGCGCCAATCTCCGTGACCAGCAGCGGAAGCAAGACTACGCGATTACACAGGGTGGTTTGATTATTCCTAATTACTATAACCTGAAAAATGCCAATGCAGTTAAAATTGACAACTTCCGATACCATAGACGCATTGCATCAATCTATGGTAGCTTTTCTTTGGGATACAACGATTTTCTATACTTAGATGGAACAATACGTAATGACTGGTCATCTACATTGCCGACCAACAACAATTCATTTATATATCCATCCCTGACAGGTAGTTTTGTTTTTAGCCAATTGGAAGCCTTTAAAAAATTGGATTGGCTTAGTTTTGGTAAAATCCGCTTGGGATGGGCTCAAGTCGGAAATGACACAGATCCTTATCAATTGTATAAAGTCTACGAACCCGAACAATCCTTTGATGGACAAGCATCCTATGGGCTTCCAAGCACTAAACCAAATGCTAATCTAAAACCTGAAATTACCAGCTCTTGGGAGACAGGCGTAAATCTACAATTATTCAAAAATCGACTAGGATTTGATGTAACCTATTACAACAACAATTCTAGGAATCAAATCTTACCAGTTCCTGTTTCATCATCATTCGGGTATGCCGGAAAAGTATTCAATGCTGGAAAAATTAATAATAAAGGAATTGAAGTCGTCTTAAATGGTACCCCTATCAAACACGAAAATTTTACTTGGGATGCGACAATCAACTGGGCTAAAAATAAAAACAAAGTCATTAAACTGGATGATCAGGTCAATACATTGAGCTTAAGCAATTCCTTGGTCGAGCTCGTTGCACGTGAAGGAGAATCTTATGGTCAATTTTTGGGTTACGACTTTGTCTATGCTCCGGATGGACAACGCGTTGTACAGGCAGATGGCACCTACATGAAAACATCACAGTTGGTTCCTTTAGGGTCAGTACTACCCGATTTTACCTTCGGTATCCAAAACAGTTTCCGTTACAAAAACTTTAGTCTAGGCTTTTTAGTCTCGGGTCGAGTGGGTGGAAAATTCTTCTCACAAACCTATAAAGTTGGTATGTATTCGGGTATTTTGGATAAGACAGCTGCAAATAATATTCGTGAAACAGGTGTCGTTCTCGATGGCGTTAAGGGAGATGTTGCATTCCATAGTGATGGTTCGTATGATGTGAGTAACATCCAGCAGAATACCACCAATATTACCGCACAACAATGGGCGCGCAATGAATATAATGGCCCAACAACATTTTCAATTTTCGATGCAACATATGTTAAGTTAAGGGAAGTTATGCTGGGATACAATTTCAAATTAACTAATCCCAAAATTATCAAAAACATTGGCGTGAATGTATACGGACGTAACCTTTGGAACATTTATACCAAGAGTAAATATATTGATCCAGAGTTTACATCCAGCGGTGGAAATGTGCAGGGTATCGAAGGTGGAAATATACCTCTTCCGGTTACTTATGGCTTTAACGTTAATCTTAAATTTTAGAAGAATGAAATTCATCATGATTTATTCCGTAATATCCAAACCGGATAAATCTGATCGTTCATCAGCTTTAAAAGATAAACCAAGTGCAACTGATTCATAGATAATCAGAACAAGCACTTATAAATAAATATACACAGATGAAAATATCAAACATACTACATACTTCATTCATTGGCCTATCGCTTATTGCTACTTCGTGCTCCAAATCCACATTTAGCGATATCAATACAGATCCAAATCGACCTGCTTCTGTCACAACGCCAACAATTCTAGTGACAGCCGAGAAACAGCTAGTCAGTGCATTACGAAGTGAAGAGGTAAGCCTACGTGGTGCTCAATTATTTGCTCAGTATTTCAGTCAGAACATCTATACAGACCAATCTCGTTATCAAATACCAACAAGCTATTCAGACAACTATTGGACTGCGACCTACAAATCACTTAACAATTTAAATGAAATTATTAAGCTAAATACCAATGAATCCACTAAAGCGATTGCATCGGCAGGAACAGCAGGTACAAATACCAATCAGATTGCGATAGCAAGAATACTCAAGGCTTACGCTTTTCAGTCGCTAACAGATGTTTTTGGTGATATCCCATATGAATCTTATGGCAATAAAGATGCAGATTTTGAAGCTCTGCAGCAGGACCCGGATAACCTGACGCCGAAATATGCTAGTCAAGAGAAAATATACAAAGATATTCTCAATGAATTACAGCAGGCAGCTGATACACTAGCAAAGTATCCAACAGCCACGACTTTCGGAACAGCTGATATTATTTATCACTACTAACCGACAAAAAAATATAAGGAGCCATCTGTTCAGGTAGCTCCTTTTTTCATATTTTAGTTTTACTACACACTAAAAATATGAGCCATAAAAATACAGAAAAGAATTTAGTCGGTCAGCCAATTTTCAAACAAATATTGCAATTTATCCCCCGCAACAAGTTTGATTTATTGGTTAACAAGCATCAATCAGACCGATATTATAAAACATTTGATTCGTGGACGCATTTGATGACGATGCTTTTCGGCATATTCAGCCGATGCGATTCTATGGGTGAAATATGCGATGGGATGCAAGGTTTGGCAGGGAAACTCAATTATTTGGGAATGGAAAAATCTCCCGCCAAGAGCACGGCAGGCGATGGGCTTCGGGGCAGGGACAATGAATTTTTCAAGGATGTCTATTTTATGTTATTGGAACATTTCAAGTCCGTTTTGTCGGTCAGCCGTATTGATAATGTTTCTTTTGCCAAGCTTTTTATCTTCGATTCCAGTACCATACGCTTGTTTTCAGACATTATGAAAGGAGTAGGCAGAAACCCCAAGAACGAAGGAAAGAAAAAAGGCGGACTGAAAGTACACATGATGACAGATGCCCACAGCGATACGCCTGAATTTGTGAAAATCAGCGAAGCTAAACTGCACGACAAAAATTTTCTTCAGTATTTGAATCTGGCAGCCCACAGCATGATTGTTTTTGACAGAGCTTACAATCATTACCTGCAATTTGCCCATTGGACGGAGCAACAAGTCAATTTTGTGTGCAGATTGAAGAAAAATGCGGTATATCAAGTAGAGGAAGAACTCTTCAGACAAGAGTTGCAAGACGGAGAATCCGGTGTTTTGCTGGAAGAGCACGTTCATCTCATTTACAAAGAAGACAATAAGCAAAAGACTTTATGCCTCAGAAAAGTAAACTACAGGGATGATAAAGGGCGGATTTTTGAGTTTATCACCAATAATTTTGAAATCAGCCGGGAAGAAGTCGCTTTTTTGTACAAACTTCGTTGGAACATTGAACTATTGTTCAAAAAACTCAAACAAAACTTCCAGTTACATTATTTTTATTCCGAAACAGAAAACGGCATCAAAACCCAAATTTGGTGTACCCTGATTGCACAGCTACTGTTGCAAGTTCTACGTGTAAAATCAAAGAGCAAAAAGGCATTTTCTACCATTGCGGCACTCATCAGGATTCATTTAATCAGCCATCTGGAAATATTTTGGATGGTACAGAACAGCAGGAGAACTTACACGAAACAGAAAAAACGAAGAAAACCACCTTGGATACAGACAGAATTGTTCTGAAAAACAGAGAGGTGAGTTTTTGTATTCTTATAAAAACATATTGAAAAACAATGTTTTATGAAGGAATATTACTCATTTGTGTGTTTATCCGTTTGATAGTGATTATTTATAAAGGATCAAATACTAACTGGGCAAAATTCGCCAATTCGCTACGTCTACGTGTTGCGAATCGAATCAAAGGTAAAGATGCAGCTTTGGCAACGACACATATCGCCGATGCCATCAAAAAAGGTATATTCACCTCCAACAATGATAATGCGATATTTAAATACTCCAAAACATCACCAAATGAAGCACCATTGTTTAGAGCTACGGTAACTGCCAACAGAAAAGATTTTGCAATTTCTAATGTGATTGTTGAGACTTTACAGGGCAGCCGCGGTCCCTTTAAAATTGCCGATCCACGTCTGTCAAAATTTGCCAAACCGACAAGCTCAGGAAATATTTACTACGGCCAACCCTATGGTCTCCCCCTAGCAGCAGGCAATCTATTTCCTGTAGACAAAATATCATTGCCTAGTGACATTATCAACGCTGCAGATTATGGGGAAGTACTTATGGAATATGCGGAAGTAGCCTTTATTTTAGCGGAAAACAATAACTGGGATCAATCAAATTACGAAAAGGGTGTTCGGGCATCTCTTGAAAAATGGTCCGTGTCTTCTGATGAAGTAGCAACCTATTTGAGTAAACTTCCTGCTGCGAATAAGGAAAATGTGCTTTCTCAAAAGTACTTAGCACTTTTCAACCAAAGCATCGAATCTTGGTCCGAAATCAGAAGAACAGGGTATCCGTTATTCCTAATCAAAAAAGGTGATATTACATGGACCGGAACAGTAGAAGGCAAACCTGTCACATATACTTTCACTCCTGAGGTAGGCAGCACAATCCCAAGCCGTTTGGTGTATCCATTAAAAGAACAAAGTACCAATAAGACGAATTATCAAACTGCACTTTCACGACAAGGAGATGATGTAATCAGCACCAAATTATGGTGGAATAAATAAACTTCGGTATTTCAATCAGTTCACACCTGAAGCTTAGGCTTCAGGTGTTTTTTTATTATTATTTCTTATCTTCGTATAGCACTCTAAAGAATAAAATGCTATGGACGATCAAACATTAGACAGAATAGACCAACTTAGCGAGGAAGGAAACATCCAATGTGATGAAGGCAACTATCAGGAAGCAATTCGGGTGTGGACCGAAGCGCTTGATCTAGTCCCTAGTCCACAAAATGTTCATGCGGAAAGCCTCTGGCTCGAAGCTTCCATTGGAGATGCCTTTTTCTTAATGGACGATTTTCGCAATGCACTCTCCCATTTTGAAAAGGCAAAACAGAACATTATCGAAAATGCCTATGAAAACCCTTTTATCATGCTGCGCTTAGGACAGTGCTATTTGGAAGACAATAATAGCGAGTCTGCCCAGGAATATCTTCTCCGCGCCTATATGATGGAAGGAAGAGACATTTTTGACGATGAATCACCTAAGTATCTTAAATTTTTAGATGACAATATCGATTTGGATTGATAATAATTCGTCAAAACGAATCGATTACTTCGCCAACTTCCATAGGAAGATCAGACTCAAGAATGGAGGCTCCTTCCGCAAATATGGCCTTATACTTCTCGGCACGTTCTGCCTTTGTCTTCAATTTATCGTAGGTAGGTGCTGCTGAAATCATGCACATCACACCCTTTCTGTTGAAAAATTGATACATCGCCTGATTGGAATCCTTTAGTTCTGGCCCGATACAGACAATCATACGGTCGTAGGGTAATCCAGCGGATTTAAACTTCTCCAATGCAGCTTGATCTTTGATATGCATGGACATATACTGTTCTGGATTCTGCGCCAAATAAAACGCTGCCTGTTCAGTATTATGTACCGTAACCCACACCCAACTGTAGGCATTGTATTTTTTTAGTATTGCTGCTGTAGCCGCCAATGGTAAGTCTTTTTTATCTAAGTTGAGGATAGTTTTACCCTTTGCCCATTTAATAACTTCATCAAGTGTGTTAATACCATAGTTGGTCACATTTCCAGCCTGATCCTTTAGCTTCAGTTTACGCAATTCATCCCAGGTATAGTCTGCTATTTTTCCTTTTCCATTTGTGGTTCGATCCAATGTCGCATCATGCATCAAAATAGCAACACTATCCTTGGTATAACGCGGATCGATTTCAAAAATAGCCGTTGTTTTTTGCAGCACGGCCTCAAATGCCGCAATCGAATTTTCTGGAAGCCCAGCCTCAATCGTTCCCCGATGACCACTGACAATTTTTTTGTCGCTAGCATAGGTAAAATAATCTCGCATCGCCTGTGGAGAAGCAAACGCGAGTGAGTGGATTTTTTGTCCGACGACGATTGAGTACGACGAAACAAAAAGAAAAAAAGCAAAAAATGTTCTTCTCATGAATTTATAATTACGTTAAAATCTCTAAGCCTGCGACACACAAAAAACAGTATGCTAAATTAATCATCCAAGATCAATAAATCTTTAATAAAGCATTCAATTCGTGTAAACCCCTGCCCGTAAACATTTGCTTACCAATTCATATGCATCAAGTGCGACAAAATGAACTTTAAAATCACGACCTAACATCTATAAAAATCAAAAAAATAACGTATAGCTGTCGGCACAATGATAAAATAAACTATATTTGCGCATTAATTTATATTTGATCTAAATAAATTACCATGAAAAATAGAACATGCTATACAATGTTCAGCAGTGGAATACTTTTGCTTTTAAGCGCTCAACTCAATGCACAAGAATTATCCCTAATTGTCAAGGACAGTGACAATAAACCATTAAGTCAAGCGAATATCAAAGTTGACGGAAAAAACGTCGGCTATTCTAATCAACTTGGACAATTCATTTTTGCCAAAAGACCGTTGAATAATCCCATTCAATTGCGTGTGTCTTATACAGGCTTTTCAACGGTTGAAAAAATGGTTAATTTAGATACCGTTCAACAGCCCCTGTTATTTCAGCTCAATTCTACTCAACTTTTAGATGAAATTATCGTAACAGCTGGACGTAAAGCGGAAAACATTTCAACTGTTCCTTCTTCAGTTTCTATTTTAACCACAAAAGAAATCGAAGCTCAAAGTCAGATAAGCACCAATCTTTCCACAATTTTGGGTAATACCATCCCGGGCTTGGGAACCTCAACCAACAAAGCGACCAATTCTGGACAAACACTGCGTGGGCGATCTGTACTGGTGTTGATCGATGGAATTCCGCAATCTACACCTTTGATGAATGGACAACGTGATCTCCGGACCATTGACCCGAGTGTCATCGAGCGCGTGGAGGTTATCAAAGGTGCCACATCCATCTATGGAAATGGATCGGCAGGCGGGATTATCAATTACATTACACGCAATCCCTCCAAAGACGCTGCAGCTATCCAAGGAATCACCAGTCTACGAACAACATTCAATCCCGTACACAGCGCCGGCACCATGGGATATCGCATAGGACAAACCTTGTACGGACAAAAAAACAGATGGAATTATACCGTTAGCGGTTCGGCCGATTACGTTGGCTTGCAGCGCGATGGCGACGGAGTTCCCCTTGGTCAGACAGACGGTCTTTCGAACACCTATCAATACAATGCATTTTTAAAGGCCGGATACCGTATCGATAGTAGTTCCAATATTACAGCAGTGTACAACTTCTACAGAAGTAACCAACACAACAGATACATCAGCCAAACAGGTGTATATGGTCAAACGCCAACGATAGGCGTAAAAGGCGATGATCCAGGTAAACCTGCCGGAACTCCGTATAACCACAATGCCATGTTGACCTATACTAAAAGTAATCTATTCGCTTCGACATCCTTAACTGCTTCTGCATACTACAATACATTTCGATCCATGAACCGTTATGTTGAGAAAGCCTCTGCATGGTACGGTCCGGGACAAACACAGATCAACTCGGAGAAAAAAGGCCTACGCGTTAACCTAAACACACCTTTACAGGTATTGGGTTCCAATGCGGATATCACCTATGGTGTGGATTTATTAAATGATGTTACGGATCAAAATCTGACCGATGGCAGGGTCTATATTCCCTATATGAATATGTTAAACGTTGCTCCATACGCCCAGGTAAAAATTGATTTCCTAGAAAACTTAATCTTTAAAGGCGGTGTACGTTATGAAAATGCAACAGTCAAAATAAAGGATTTCAATACCATCGCTACAGGTCCCAACAACGAAGGAAGTATTGCTGTAAAAGGAGGCAATATCCCCTACAAAGGAGCGACCTTCAATGCAGGTTTGCGTTACAACAAATTCGCGATCTTTAATCCCTTCGTGAGTTTCTCTCAAGGTTTCGCGATCAATGAACTTGGCCGTATTGTACGTCGGGCAACAGATAATGATTTAGATAGCCTAAAAACTGATCCTATTATCACCAATAATTACGAAATCGGATTCTCAAGCAATTACAGCATTTTCCAGCTATCAGCATCTTATTACTACAGTACTTCAAAAATGGGTGTTGAACTGGTGGACATTGGCGGTTACCTGATGCCACAACGTCTTCCAGAAGATGTGTATGGTTACGAAATTGCATTAAGCGCTCATATTTCGCCTCAATTGACCATCGGTGGAACCTATGCCTATGTGGAAGGAAAGGCAAAAAAGGACGATGGATCAAAATCCTACCTCAATGGTTCACGGATCTCGCCAGACAAAGCAACGGGATACATCTATTACACGCCAATCAAACCCTTAACCTTTCAGCTTTTTTGGGTACATACCGGGTCCCGGGATCGCTTTCTTCCAAACGATAAAGGCGTCTACAAAAACAGTGAAGGCCCCGTTAAAACTGTTGACCTATTTAACTTAAATGGAAATTACCAAGTAAACAAACAATGGTCTATCGGTATGGGTGTAGAAAACTTATTCAATAAAAACTATTACCCTGTTGTCAGTCAATATCGTGCCTTAAATGAAGAATACGTCAAAGGACAAGGTATGTTGGCCTCATTTAACATCAATTATAAATTTTAATATGTTTAAGACCGTCATTCTTTGGTTGCATAAATGGCTCGGAATCATCACCGGAGTTGTGGTATTCATCCTAAGCCTGACGGGCAGCATATACACCTTTCAGGATGAGCTCAAGCTCTGGGCTTATCCTGAAAAATATTTTATCTCCGATACAACCATCCACTCAAAAACTCCACTACCATTAAGCACACTTCTTGACAGCGCACAGAAAAGCCTCAAAAAAAATCAAAAAATCACGCGGGTTGATCTCTATCCTTCGAAGAATCGTACCTGGGTATTTCGTGCCATAAAAACGGACGAAAAAGCATTTGGCCATTGGAATTATTACCGCTATTACAAACGCGTTTTCATCAATCCATATACTGGCCAGGTACAGCAAGTAGAGAATTCAAAAACAGAGTTCTTTCAGTTAGTGCTTCAGCTTCACCTAAACCTCCTCTTCGGCAAGCAATATGGCCACCCTATCGTCGCCTGGTCAACGGTCATTTTTGTCCTTATCTTACTTAGTGGTATTGTTCTTTGGTGGCCAAAAAAATGGAAGGGCAAGAATCTCAAGCGCAGTTTTTGGTTAGATACCAAAGTCAAATGGAAGCGACTGAACCACGACCTCCACAATGTCATCGGATTTTACAGTTTATTTATCGGATTGATTTTTGCCATTACGGGACTCGCTTTTGCTTTTCCGGATTTTAAAAAGACCTATAGCGCAACATTCAATTTATTGCAGTCGCCAACAGCTTCTTCCACACGTAGCTCCCCTATACCCTTGCCCGCTGTGGAAAAGAAATTTCAGGACAATGCGCTGCGGTATGCCTTGGCAAATTATCCGGATGCTGAAATGATGTCGATCCGACTAAAAAAAGAGACCGAAACAGCAATGGATATACAGGTGAGACATCATGAAAAACGAAGTGGTGTATTTGACTGGCTTTATTATAATAAAGAAGAAAACAGTCTTACAGCAGTCAAATCCAGCAACGAATTGCAGTATGGGGATAAGCTCGGTGCACTTAACTATGATATTCATACCGGTGCCATCGGTGGACTCACAACAAAAATTATCGCTTGCCTTGCCAGTCTCTTTTGTGCTTCCTTGCCCATCACAGGATACATCATCTGGATGAACAAAAGCAAAAAGAAGAAAAAGAAAGGTTATCAACATAATGTTAATAAGTACTGTTAATAACTGTATTTTTCTTTTAAACAGGTTTTCAACAACGTTATTAACATAATGTGGAAAACTAACCCTCACCCTATTTACCGACGCAATCTCTTGTCCAAATTTACAGTAACACGATAAGCCAGCTGAAAAAATACCATACGAGAGAAAAAAGATGACAACCTTTAAATCGAGAAGAGCCCAACGCGCAGCAGGGCCAACAGGGCGACACTAAAAAAAGGAAGCATTCTTCAACATAAGGAACCACAATATACAGCCTAAGAAGAAGGGCGAGCGGGAAAAAAGAAAATCCGATGCACAGGGTACACCGGATTTCTTCAATAATAAACCAACAACTAACTTTACAGATTCGGGTTCCGCACAGTCTCTTCGTATGGGATAGCAAACAAATAATAAGGGCTATTTTCCACAAAATTAGATCCATTAGGAAACTTAATAACCCGGTGCCCCTGCCCGTTCACTAGCTTCGGTTTGCCATCTGCACCCACAATTTGGACTTGAATAGGCTTGCCGTCTGCATCAACATAAGATTTTCGTGCAACCTTTCCTTGTGTCCGAAGAATATCCGACAGGGCAAATCCTTCCCCCCAAAGCTCTTTTCGTCTTTCAATCAGGATCGCTGCAATTAATTGATCCGTATCATTTCCTGAAAACAGCTTTGCATTCCTCGCTGCACGCAGCTTATTCAAGGCTGCTACTGCTTTATCTTTTTCACCAGCCCGTGCGTACCCCTCGGCAGCGATCAAAACCATTTCCGAAGCACGCATATACACAATGTCACCGATCAAATTCGATTTAAACTTAAACTTCTTATACCGTAGAAAGCCCTCCCGACCGGGTAAATTATCCCATTCAAATAAAGCGTAACGCACATCACTGGTATCGAATAAATCTTTAAAATAAGGATCGGCCATAAAACTATAGTAATAAGATCCAGCTGACGAAACATCCAAATAATGAAATGTATAACTTGCCACATTTTGCTCGTTAGTTTGCTGATGCCCCCAAATCCACTCGCTATTTCCAAGATCATTAAAACCCGCCTGATAATCTGACGGAGTCATTAAATTATACTTCTGAGCTGCTTTTTCAGCATACGCTGCGGCCAGTTTCCATTCGCCAACCTGCAGATAAGTCCGAGCGAGCAAACCATAAACAACCTCTGCATTGATTTCGTATTTATCCGCTCGACCAGCAGAAGCCAACAAGCTTTCACTGTCTTTGAGATCTTTCAAGATAAGTTCATACACTTCTGCCTGTGTTGACCTTGATTTTCCTTCAGTCGATAGTGTACTGGGTTCGGTATAAATCGGAACAGATTTCGCATTTTTGTCCTTGAGGTAACTAAACTGATAAAATGTGGCCAGATTTAAGTAGGAAAATGCACGTAATGCTTTAGCTCTTCCCTTTAACACATTTTTAGTTTCAGTAGAGCCTTCGGACCCATCTACCTTTGCAATGACATTGTTCATGTTATCGATCACCTTATACAACATAATCCAAAAAGAATTGACACGATTTGATCGATTATTTGTCAATTCGGTAAAGGCATAAGCATCACGATAGCCATATTTGGTGGTCACCGCCACATCACTTCCCATCGCATCACTAGTACGCATCACCGCTGTATATCCCGGATTAGCATAGGTAAAATAGGTATCATTTAAATACTTCCAGGTACCGTTGATCACCGTAGCAACATTGTCGGTGTTTTTAAAAACTTCACCTTCAGGCACTGCGGTCGTCGGATCCAGCTCAAGCGCATCCTTACATGATGCATTCACTAGGAAGAGCGCCAATATGATATATACAATTTTTAGTTTCATGATTTTCATTTAAATTCTCAGATTAACAATAAGGCATTAAAAAACAAGCTGAATACCACCAGAGATTGTTCGCATTGCCGGATAGCGAAAATAGGTCGCCCCATTTACCGTCTGTTCTGGATCCATTCCTTGATGACCATAAAATGTCAATAGATTTTCGGCTGTTGCAAAGACGCGAAGTTTTTCTACACCTATCCGCTTCAATAAATCCGAAGGTAATCGATAACCTAAACTTACATTTTTAAGGCGTGCATAAGTGCCACTGTAAAGAAAGCGTGTGGACGAAGAAGTCCAATTCAAGTTATCAGTTGTCAATTTAGGCACATCGGTCTGCGTATGCTCAGGCGTCCAGCGCTCGAGGATCTCCTTTGACCAAGCGCGTCCTGGATTATTACCGCTATGCATAAGCTGAATATAATCGTTATCTAATATCTGTCCACCCAAACTAAAACTCAATAAAGCAGACAAATCAAAATTTTTGTAGGTGAAACTGTTTTGAATCCCGCCGACAAGATCTGGCAATGAAGTTCCGGCAATAAAATTACCGGCCTTACTGTATTCCGAAGTTTTTTCACCTGTTTTATTACCGTCCTTATCAGCAGTATACCATTGCGGCAGACCGTTATCTGGATTTACTCCAGCCCATTCCGGCAGATAAAAATCATAGATACTTCCGCCTACGCGCAGGAGTTTATTCCCTGTAATGATCGGTTTGTTATCTTTTGGCAAAGCTGTAATCTTGTTTTTATAATGCGAAAGATTGACGTCTAAATTCCATTTAAAATTTTCATTTCGAACCGGGACAGTACGAATATCCACGTCGACACCTGTATTTTTCAGCGCTCCTATATTTGCATCATAGCCTGTATATCCTGTTGAATAAGCCATTGGCATTGTAAATAGCAAGTCTTTACTTCGACGGTTAAAGTACTCCACACTTAACGACACTCGGTTCTCAAAAGCGGATACGTCAACCCCCACATTCAAATTAAGGTTCGACTCCCATTTTAGATCCGGTGTAGCCAACCTGCCGGTATAGGTACCGCCCTTACCTAAGCTATTGGCAATCGTATAAAGTCCTTTATAAGCATAATAGGTACCTAAATTATCGTTTCCTTGTCCACCATAACTCGCTCTGACGGTTAACTGATTAACCGTTGTATTATCCTTCAGAAAATCCTCCTGCTTCAGTTTCCATGAGCCGCCCACAGACCAGAATGTACCCCAACGTTTATCCGGCGAAAAACGAGATGAGCCATCTGTCCGTAAGGAAGTTGAAAAATAGTATTTGTTATCATAGTTATACTCCGCTCTTCCCAAAAAGCTCAGTAACCTATAATCAACACTGGATCCTGTAAAATTATTAAGTTGAGATGCAGCAGCAGGTTCGTCAAAATAAGGAAGTACAAACTGTTGTCTGCTACCATTTATATTACTGCTGTTAAAATCATAGTATTCCTGTCCGGCCAATACATTGAGGGAATGCAAACCAAACTGCTTTTCATAGGTCAGCAAATTATTCCAGGTCTGTGCGACCGTACGTACGTTTGAACGATACACATACCCCCCGGTGTTCACACCATCGCCCAACAATGGATTAGTGTAGTCGTGCGTATTTCCATTGAGATAATCAAGACTATAAGTCGACTTAAACTTTAAGTTTTTAGAAAACAACACTTCCAGATAGGTTCGTGCAGATAGATTTTCGCGGCGGATATCATTTCGATCCAAAGGAAGAGATGCTGCCAGATTATTACGTGGAGTCGCACCACTTGGACGATATTCTCCAAAATCGTAAATCTTGTTTCCGGCTCCATCAAGGACATATGAGCCATCCGCATTCCGCTCATAGTACGGATAAAAAGACGGGACCAGTCTCGTAAAATTTATAATATTAGCCGTATTACTGTCTTCAGACTGCGGATACTTTTGTTGTGTACTGCTACCACCTATATTCAGGCCTACATTTAACCAAGACTTGACCTTACTGTCAATATTTGCACGCAGATTATAGCGTTTAAAGCCCGATTCAATTGCAATTCCTTGATCATTGAGATAACCTCCTGAAATGTAGTAGGTACTCTTTGCACTACCACCGCTAAATCCGAGGTCTGCCTGTGTACGCACCCCAGTACGTTGCAATACGTCGGTCCATGGATCATTCCAAAGCGTTTTTGCTCCAGCAACCAATTTACCATCTACGCCGACCGGCTGTGGGTATTGACTGCCGTAAGGATTAATATTTAAATCTGTCAATACGGTCTTACTTGCATTGGACGCCGCTTGCTCTGCCGTAAGGCCATTTGATAGGTTTTTATTTCTTAAAGCTTCCCAATAGAGTTGAAAATATTCATCGGTCGACACCTGATCATAGTCACGAACTGCACGTGTTGAATAGCCCTGTGTAAAATTGAGATTAATCTTGGTGTTGTCGGAAGTCACTCCCGACTTTGTGGTAATGATAATCACCCCATTTGCCCCTCTGGAACCATAAAGTGCACTTGATGCTGCATCTTTTAAAACAGAGATGGACTGAATATCATTCGGATTGATGGAGTTAATATCTCCTGCATAGGGACTACCATCCAACACGATCAAAGGTGCACTGGAGGCATTAATGGAGCCGATACCCCTAATACGGATGGCTGCTTCAGTACCTGGCTGTCCCGAGGACGCCACGGACTGTAAGCCCGGTACCTGTCCCTCTAATGCTTTGGTAATATTTGACACTTGTCTATTTTCGATCGCTTTGCTGCTTACTGTACTGACCGATCCCGTTATGTTTGTACGTTTGGCAGTACCGTAAGCCACGACCACCACCTCTTCCAGATCTGTACTGGAGGGTTTCAAGGACAATGTTAAGTTTGTGCTTGTTGCTTTTAGCTGTTGAGATTCATAACCAACAAAAGAAAATTCCAATACAGGTAATACGTCACCTGTGACATTGATTGTAAACTCTCCTTTTGAATTCGTTAAGGTTCCTTGATTTTGCCCCGAAATGCGAACATTTACTCCAGGAAGTAGGTGACCGGTATTGGCATCAACAACTTTTCCTTGTATAGCCCGCTGCTGAGCATAGAGCCTGTTCATATTGACCCCCGATAATGCTATAGCAGCAATAGGAATGTATTTAAGTTTTGCGTACATCGTAAAAATGCTTTACTAAATAAGTTAAGTGTGATTAAAAACAAAAAACACGGCGGCTTCTTGCACTCGAATAAAAACTACTTGTTTAATAGATTTTATTCGAGTGCAAATATATAACAAAATCCATTGAATTACTAGATTTTAAGAACTAAAAACAAAAAACACTAATATTCAGCAATTTAATTTATAAATATGTCTAGAAAAATATTTTTTCGTTAGCTAATTCACCATTATTGATCAAGCCATTTTTGAAACTTCGGGGACCGTTCCTCACTAACAATGACGACAATTCCTTCTGGGGTTGAAGGCATTAGCTCTAACTTGATTCGATTTCGACTAATCTTTAACATGGACTGGATGGCATCTATCCGAACAAGGAATTTCCGATTGATCTGAAAGAAAACTGTTGGATCCACCTGTGAAACGAGATGTGTGATGGTATCTTCAATAATATATGCAATTCCCGATCCTTTTTCTACGGCATACAGCTCTTTGTCTTCTGCCATAAAATAGGCAATATCAGCAATGGCCAGCGACTTTAAAAAATTACCATATTTCACTAGGAAGCGCTGTTTGAGCCGAGGTTCTACGTTGGGTAGTAGCGGTTCGATACGTTTCATGATCTCCGCCAACTCGTCGCTATCGAAAGGCTTTAACAGATAGGCATAACCCTTATTTTGGAAGGCCTCCAATGCATATTGTTCGTAAGCAGTCGTAAAAATCAGTGGCACATCGATCGATACCTGTTTAAAAATTTCAAAGCTCAGCCCATCCATCAGGTGGATATCCATAAAAATCAGATCGAATTGATTTCTATTGATCGTCATCACCGCTTCCTGAACCTCTTTTGCATTGGTAAAGATCAGTTCGCTTTCTCCATAGAGCGCAGTCAACATTTCCTTTAAGCCTACAAAAGCCCAGTCTTCGTCTTCGACAATCAGTATTTTCCATCTCATGGGTTGAATGTAATAAAAAATCCATTTCCTAAAAAAAGAAAATGGATTAATATATATAGGATAAAAAAAAATCGATTATTTTAACAGATCGGGATTATTATTGATTGCCTCCTGTGGATAGCGAATCACATAACGTGGATCGTTCTGCTGCAGGGTTACCGTCCTACCGAAACTACTGTGTGTGATCGCCGGTCTTGTCGTCCGTTTTAGATCATACCAGCGTAATCCCTCTAGCGCCAGTTCACGCTTGCGTTCCAGCAGAACCGCATCTAGCAATTGCTCCTTTGACAAACCTGCGTCGGCCTTCGTTTCTTTGGCATAGGCATCTGCGGTAAATCTGTTTTTCTTTAAAGCAGACAGATATTTTAATGCTTCTGCTGTATTTCCCAGGCGAACATAACATTCGGCCATCGTCAAATAAAGATCAGCATTTCTAAAACTCACGTTAAAACGGTTGTCTCCACCTTTGAGGGATACATAATCGCCCCCACTTTTTTGGAAGTAACGACCTTTTCTCAAATCGCCTGCTAAATAACTGTCTAATAAGGCCGGTGAAATAAAGGAACTTGTACGTACTCCAGGAACAGATACTTTTTCCAAAGCCATAATCATCTCTGCGGATTCAAAATCATTCGGAAGTAGGCTTCCAGCAACATTGAGATCAACCAATTTGTCATTTATAGCCAAAGCTTTTTTAGCGGCATCAATTGCTTCCTGCCACTCACCGCGGTATAAATGAACGCGTGAGGCCATTGCAAAAGCAGCGCGTTTGCTAAAGCGATAATTAACACCTTTTGCCTGATCATCGACAGTCAGTAACGCTGTCCCTTTTTCCATGTCAGTTAGGATCTGCATATAAGACTCTCCAATGGTCGCGGGAACAAAACGTTGTTCCAGGTCAATCTTTGTCGATAAAGGAACACCCCGAAGCCCTGCATTACTCGCCGAATAGACCTCACTGTAAAGATTTAACAACTCAAAATGAGCGTAAGCCCTCATTAGGTAAGCTTCCCCTTTAATCTGATCTACCGTGGCATTACTTCCTAATTTGTCATCAATGGTACTGATAATTTGATTGGCATAAAAAATACTGTTGTAAAATGCCAAATAAGGATAAGCAATTGTTGTCGCATCAGGATTTTGATCGTTCCAAAGATAGATATCTTTGGTTCTAGCGGCATCGGTCGAACTTTCATCCAACAATAGTTCATCCGTACGCAAAGACAAATAGGACTTATGTGTAGGAAATCCCAGATAACCGCTTGTCATCAGTCCTCTAAAATCACTTTCCGTGGCAGGAATGACCGTTCCTACCGGTTGTATATCTAAATATTTATTGCAGGAAGACAATGCACTCGCTGTCATGATCATTCCAAAATAAATTATTTTCTTCATGTTATAAATCAATTAAAAATTAAAAACTTGCGGAAAGACCAAAGGCAAACGATTTACTGATTGGCTGCGCATAATAATCGCCATAAGTTTCGGGATCAAAATACCCATCGTAATTTGTTCCAAAAACAAACAGGTTACGTCCTTCTACATTCACGCGTAGATTGCTTGTACCAATCTTTTTACTTAGTGCAGCCGGTAAGGTGTAGCCTAAACGAATGCTATTGATGCGGATATAACTCATTTTCTTTGCCCAAATATCATATTGTTTAAACGAATTAATTGGGTCGTTGCTTTCCATCCAGGCATAGGCCATCCAGCGTTCGTTTAATTCAGAATTGATACTTCCCAATGCTGGTAAAGCGGCTTTACCCTGCAAGGCCATCAACAGATCCTTCGTATAATTCTGTCCACGATCTACTTTGGCAGGATTGTAAGTTGGCGTACGACTCGCCCAGCGTTCTAAATTAAATACCGCAGAGATAGCCAAATCAAATTGTCCATAACGAAAACGATTGGTCATCCCGCCAATGAATTTAGGATCTTTACTACCAGCATATTTAAACTTGGAACGATAAGTTGCCGCCGACATATCTGTCTGAGAAGTATATCCTGGCAAGAAATCAGCCCAAGGATCGTAGAGCCCATAAAACTCTTCCATACTCGCAACCGAACCATCCTGGTTTCTAAACTGCATCACACCATCTTTGTCCAAACCAGCAGTTTCCAATACATATAAACCATTAATTGGTCGACCAGCCTGAGATTCTGGCGCATAAGCCGTTGGATTGTTGATTACTTTCAATAATTTATTATTGTTGTGTGCAATATTGAAGTCCGTTGACCAAGAAAACTTATCTGTCTGAATCTGACGGCTTGAAATCGTCAACTCAATACCTTGATTACGTGCTGAAGCCCAGTTAACCTGCACATTCTGAAAACCATTTTCCAAAGGCAGTGCACTATATGCGATGAGATCTGTACTTTTTCTGTTATAATAGTCGACTGTAATGTTTAATCGATTTTTCCATAACCCCAAATCAATTCCGGCATTATAGGATTGAGTACGTTCCCAACGTAATTTATCATTGGCAGGCATATCAACAACCACAGACCCCTCAGTGTTACCGGGAAGAAGCGTGGTATTACCATATTTACCGACAATAAAAGGATAGGTATTACGGTCCACATTCCCTTGGATACCGTAAGAAGCACGTACACGAAGATCAGACAAGGCTGTTTTTCCTTTGATAAACTCTTCTTCTAGCACATTCCACGATCCTGAAAGTGACCAAATTGGTAAAAATCGATATTTTGGATCCACACCAAACATGTTTGAACCATCGTAACGAATACTTCCATACACATTATACTTACGATCCAGTGTATATGTTGCGTTACCATAAAAAGAAGCATATGAGTTCTCGATAAATGCTTTTTTATATTGCACAAACCTAGAATCATTTTGATAGGTACTATTTGGAAAAATAATCGTCTGGGTAGTCAATGTTGCTGGATTATAACCAAACCCCTTCGTAGTCACCATTGTATTTTTGCTTCTTCGTAACTCCGTCCCTCCCATTACTTCCAATTCATGGCGATCGTTCCACGTTTTATTGTACTTGAGGTAAGTTTTCCAATTGTATTGGAAAATACTATTATGGGTATTTTCCACCGTCCCGCCTACAGGTAAGAAATATTTATTTGTCTTACTGGCAGCATCATAATAGCGCGTACCGGCACGTAATTTACGTGTATTATAGCTTTCCTGATCCGCAAATTTCTCCGATCCGTTCTCGTCAAATTGCAAGCCGAATTCGGTTCGTAATGATAGTTGTGGCAGGATGGTGTACTCCAAATAGCTAATCGCCTTAAGTCCTTTATTCGTAAATGTATATTTGGTATTTTCTCGTTCTTCAACCGCATTAAAAGGAATATAAGTATCGCCCTCAAACCCTTCAATATCGGGATCATAGTTATACTTTCCTGACTGATCATAGACCGACAGATAAGGATTAACCGAACGCACATAATAACTTGGGTTTGTAAAAGCATCGCGATCCTGAATTGGATTTTGTCGGTTTGAAACCGTCCCCATTAGATTAATACCTGCTTTAAATCGATCATTAATATTAAAATCGTTATTTAATGTCAATGTATAGCGGCGTAGATCTACACCTTTCGTAGCTCCTTTTTCATCGTACAAACCACTGGACAAATAATAGCTATGTCCGTCATTACCACCCGAAATAGATGCAGAATACTGCTGATTCAGCGCCTGACGATAAAGTTCTTTCCCCCAGTCTGTTTGTTGTGAACGCAATTGATTGATTGACTGCTGCACGTCCGGCGACAAAGCCGCTAAACCACCCGAACGATAAGCATCCAGTGCATCTGCTTTGTTTAGTATCCGCATAATCGCACCTTTGTTCGTACGATAATTTAGATCCGTGCGGTTTGCCATCAATAACTCAAAGTCAACCTTCTCGTCAGCATTCATCAGATTGAGATTGTTGTAATCTGGGCGTTCGGTCACAAAGGTATTTGCTGAGACCTGCAATTTTGCGGGACCAGATTTACCTCTTTTTGTGGTAATCACAATGACCCCATTTGCTGCCCGGGCACCATAAATCGATGTTGCCGCTGCATCTTTTAATACTGTAATATCGGCGATATCATCAGGATTGATACCCGCAATAGGAAGATTTGTCAAGCTATTGAGGTTGTCCTTATCAATTCGATTAGGCATTTCAGTTCCCTCAATGGGCAAACCATCAATTACCCATAATGGATCTTGTGTTCCATTGAGTGATACTGTACCACGGATACGAATCTGAGGAGCACTATTGGGGCCGCCACTAAAATTACTCAGTTGCAAACCTGCGACCTGACCGGCCAACATTTCGTCGATCGATGAAACTCCTGTTTGTTTGATATCAGCGACATTGATTTTATTGTAAGCCGTCGTATTCTTACGTTTTTTGATATCCGTATAACCTGTTACGATCACCTCATCCAAAGATTCACCACTTGGCTGAAGCAAGATTGTCTTATGATCCTGAAATACCGGCACCTGAATACGCTGGTACCCGACATAGCTAATCGTTACATATTTTAAATTACTAGGCACTTTTAAGCGAAATTCTCCAGCCGCATCGGTCAATGAACCCAATGCCGACTGCTGCACCTGATTAGGTACACCGATATCTTCTGCTACTGCCGAACTTTCAACGACAACTGTCGCCCCCACGACAGGTTTTAGCGTGACCGCATCCAGAACCTTTCCTTTCAATTCTCTGGATTCCTGCGCATGCGCAACGTGCACACACATGAAGGTCAACGGTATTAAAAACTTATTCATTTTGGTAGATGTTAATATATTAGTTTAATTCTAAGGTATTTGCAATACGTAATAAAAGATCCATGTAATGCGATTTCGTCGTCGCATCACCAGTCCGTTGCTTTTGTTTCAACAACTGGTAAATCTCATATAATTCAGCTCGTTTATACGTCAGCATATCGGACGTGCGTATCATACCAGTGACATGTACATTCCGCAGTCCAGCTTGTGAAGAAGATACATGTTGCGGATGTAAACATAGATCAGGTTGTGTCGCTTCAACCAGTTGCTCAATGCCTGCCAATTTCTTCGCATTTAGTTTCTCCATCGATTTGTTGGTAGATACCATCAGCACATCCACATAGTTTTGTTGCAGCATCCGTGTTTTAAGATCCAACGATTGTCCGCTGATGGTTTTAGCAAAAACCGTCTGACGTACAGAAGTTAAAAACTCCGGTGCGCTCCATGCTTTCTTACTTCCGAAAAGATTTTCCATCTCAACCATACGCAGCAAACGTTCATCATTGACCAGTTTATACAACATAGCGTACTGAAATTCACGTTGTAAGTTATAAGGAGCATACTCAAATGGTCCTATCGGAGAATCTTTCAATGGAAAAGTTTTTGCCATCAGCTCCGGGACGAACAACCACTCAGGCATATAAAAGACATTCTTCTTGAGGTACTCCAAAGCGCGCACTTGTTTGTCTTTTGGTACTGGACTATAGGCATCTTTTTGATCACCCAAAACAGCATTTTCGAGGTAAATACCACCAATATTATTTAAAACATGATCAGCATATGCATACCATTGTCCAACCACGCCCATATACAACTTACCGGCACGATAGTAATCATCGCCAACATTGGTTGTCCAGTTGATAATATTAGGCATCATGCGACGCAGGTTCAGCATACCATATTCCCCAGCTTTCATGGCGTCATCACCAAGATCTTCCGATTGAGCCCGCGGATCAACGATATTTTTAGAATCTTGCTGTTCACCGTAATGATAGATAGGATCATGTACATGGCTGTCAATTTCCTTTCTCAGCAAAGGGATCTCATCCCAAGGCTGCGTTTTGCCATACCAACGGTAAGCCCAGCCAATGGCATACTTGTCGTAAGCACCGATCACGGGAGTAATCTGTTCCACACCATCTTCGGGTTGTGCCACATAATTGAAACGAGCGTAATCCATGATGGAAGGAGCGGTCCCTCCCATTTTAGCGGTGAAGCTTTTGCTACGCAACGAATCAACAGGGAAACTTGCCGAAGAGCCCATATTGTGCATCAATCCAAGCGTGTGTCCAATTTCATGGGACGACACAAAACGAATGGCATGTGCCATTTTCTCATCGGAGAAAACATTAGCACGTACTGATGTATCTACGATACCGGTCTGTATGCGCATCCAACTGTTCAAAATAGTCATGACGTTGTGCCACCAAATCACGTCAGCTTCTAATATCTCCCCTGAGCGTGGATCAACAACAGATGGCCCCATGGCATTAGCTTGAGCAGATGCTGCGTATACAATAGAAGAAACATTAGCGTCGTCTGGATCAAATTTGACACTATCCGGCTGTTGTTTGGCCAGAATTGCATTTTTGAAGCCAGCAGCTTCAAAGGCGACCTGCCAATCATGTACGCCATCAATAATGGCCTGACGCCATTGTTTTGGGGTCGCTGGGTCCAAATAAAAGACAATCGGTTTTTTGGGTTCGACCAGCTCCCCTTTCAGATAGCGCGCTTTGTCTTCGTCACGCGGTTCCAAACGCCAGCGATTGACCAGATTTTTCTTATCCAGTTCTTGTTGTTTATCGTTAAAATACCAACGCGGCGAAGTAAAGAAACCAACCCTTGGATCTGCAAACCGGGCAACCATAGGCGTTTCAGGCAGTTCGTAAAGGTTACTTGTAATTTCCAAAGAAACCGGTACAGATTCATTACCTTCCGTCACCTTGGTAGAAAATACAGACTTCACAACGATATTATTCGCATAGGATTTGATATCTTCAACTGTAGATATACTGGTTTTAGGTGAAGTTCCCAAACCCAAGGAAGTAAACACATCCGTAAAACTCTTTTCTGAACCATCAAATACCTTATTGACTTTGATTACAACAGCACTTGAATCTTTTGAATAACTTTCAATCTTAAAAGATTCAATATAAGAAGGGCGGTAATTATCGTATACCGAAGCGGCTATTGCGTCACCTTTAGGGACTTCCACCTGAGGTTTGATCTCCGAAACCCACACTTCTTTCTTCTCCTTGCGGAGTGTAAACCGGATGACCTTATTTTCATAATTCATTCCTTTGTTTACCCCAGCCTCATTTAAAGCCAATGGAACGGAAGACAGCTTCTGTATCAACAGAATATCCTGTCCCATTTTCTTCAATGGAATTTCAAAATAGTAATTATTTTCCTTACGAATTACCGTAAACATACCAGTATCAACCCGGGCATCTTTAAACAATTTGTCGTACGCAGCTGTCGTATCTTTCTTGGCAATAGAATCTTTAGCAGAAGTAACCGTTTCTTTTTTTCGCAGGCCTACTGTTTGCAATAATGAACAAGATTGCATTAGACCAGCGGAAAATAAAAGACCTATGGCTAACTTAGTGTAAGTGTTTTTCATCAAATAAATATTTTGAGCCCTTGTTTTCAAAGGTGATATCTGAGCTCGTTGCACTCCATGTGTTTTTCAAAAGTGATGACGGATCATCAAGCTATTATCTCGTGTTATCCATAAGCTAATTTTAGCTTACTACAGAACGATTAGAAAGTAATTTTGTCTATTCCAAGCAGGTCAATTCCAAGTCATTTATACTTAAAACTTATGCTATTTGATCGGATAGGATTAGGCTAACCACGAACTAATATTTCTAGATTAGGAGCCAAATTTGTTAAAAATATTATACAGAAAAGTATGCAAAGCGATGAACACGCAGTTTAAAGGTATGAACACGCGCTACAAAAACATGAACACGTAAACCGACCATCTTTTATTCTTCATTTTCAACTGGATGAGAGTGGTAAGTATACCGAAAAAAAGTCCGATTCTATCCCGTACCGAAAGCCCGACATCGCATAATAACGATAGATGGATGCTAAATAATTAAGTCCGTACCCCTCACCTTCCAGCTCTGCCCCCTGTCTGGGCTGCCAGTTATTGCGGATTTCCAGCACGTTTTCTTCAACAAGATAGATGATCTGAATCTTCAGCGGATGTTCGATCGAAATACGGGTATGCTTGATCGCATTTTCTACCAGCATCTGCAGGCCCAAGCGTGGAATTTTCCGATCCAAACATGTTGCTGGCAGCCGAATTTCCATATCACTTAAGGCCGCTCCGAACCGCACCTGCTGTAAAAAGAAATAGGCTTTGGCCAATTCCAGCTCCTCCCCCAATGATGACCATTCGGCTTCATCTGTGCGGAGCATCTTCCGGTAGACTTTTGTCATCTTGCCAATAAAAGACTTCGCAAGATCATTGTCCTTTCCAATCAGGTATTGAAGCGACCCAAATGTATTGAATAAAAAATGCGGATTGATCTGCTGCCGCAGTTGAACCAACTGCATGCGCGTATATTCATTCTCTTGCTTCAGGGATTGTAGTTTCAGTTGCTGAATCTTGCGACGCTCCACGATATTAAAGTAGATTAACACCATAGCTACCAACATCAAGCCCACACCAAGCAAGATGCTATACGTTAGCAATTCTTGGATTTCCTCTTCAATACTCAGCAACAGGACATACACCTTGATTTCACCACCCACTAAAAGAATGTTACAGGGATACGAATTGACCATAACGTCCAGCTGAAGAAAATCAGATTTCACAATCTGTCCTTGTTTTGCAACTGCTGTACTGGCCCGCTTACCCCACTTTCGATTATCTGGAGAATACACACATAATCCACGGTCGTCGTAAATCTCGAAATAAGCTCGTCTTCCGAAATTGAGTTCCGCGAAATAGGCATTCAATTTTACTACATCCAGATAAATGTGATATAGTCGGTGATTTATTGTCCGTGTGCGTAACAAGGTAAGCATTCGCTGATTGACAGAGTCCGCTTGTCCAACCGGCAAAACGACCAACAGCTAGTCAGCACTTTCTTTTAGATCAAAGGCGGGCTGATTTAAGATCTTTTTTTCCGAAAGGAATAGATCTTGCTGCAACAACTCCAATTGCTTTTTGACAAGCAACATATTCTCATCTGCAAAATCGATCAGTATCCTCTTCTTAAGGAGGTCTACTTTATGATGGATAATACCGAGCAAGCCCCCCCCAATCAACAACAACAAAAACAAACAGGCAGTCAGGATGATACTATTCTTCTGTTCGGCATTTTTAAATCGAAATTTCACGCTGCAAAAATACATGAAATTTTTAAAAGCCTATGCAAAGCACTTCGCAAGAAAGGCTTTAACGCGGCCTCTTGTCAATGAAAAACGACATAATCCAAGCCCTTTTCAAAATAAATGCATCACATAACTGAGATTAATAATAATTTTCTGATTTTTGTAACCACAAAAAATTCCAAAGTGTCAAAAGCAACATTTATAAAAGTTGTGAAACGTATCGCTATCGTTTTTACAAGCATCGCCGTACTACTCGTTATCAGCATATTATCTATTCCTTATATATTCGAAAATGAAGTAAACAGCAAGGTCAAATCGCTCGTAAACGAGCACATTACAGGTGAATTAAATTATTCCAAAGTAAGATTAACCTTCTTTGATCAATTCCCTTTGCTTACTGCATCGATGGATGATGTCTTACTAAAAGGGGCCGAACCTTTCAAAAACGACACGCTGCTCGCTGCAAAAAAAGTCAGTTTTGGCGTGGACCTTATGAGTCTTCTCAAATCTAAAATTGTAATCGACAAGTTTATCGTTAACAGCGGGAAGATCAATATCCTGGTTGATTCTTTGGGAAATGCCAATTACAATATTTATAAATCTAGCTCCGCTGATGCTACAAAAACACAAGACAATTCCGAAAGCAGTGCTTTAGCCTTCCAACTGATTAAACTTGAAAAAACAAATCTCCATTATGAAGATCGCTCCATTCCGCTACAGATAGAGGCAAAAGATCTGGAATATGAGGGTAAGGGAGATCTGATGTCAAATATCTTTGACTTGAACACACGTGCAAAAATTGCATCCTTTTCATTTTCCTTTGACAATGAATTGTATGTGGACAAAAAGTCGATCGATGCCAATTTGCTAACACGGATCAATACCAATACCTTATCTTTCGTCTTCGAACGAAATGATATTAAAATAAATCAATTACCGGTTCGTTTCCGTGGGTTGTTGTCTTTTATCTCCCATGGTTATCACCTGGATTTCAAATTAAAATCACAGGAAAGCACCTTGGCCGAATTACTTTCATTAGTCCCAAATAGCTACGCTTCTTGGATCAAGGACCTCTCCGTGAAAGGTACATCGGAGGTTTTTGTCAATTTAGAAGGAGACTATATTGTCGACAACAACAAAATGCCTAATCTTTCCCTTGGACTCATGGTCAACAATGGCTTTCTCGCGTATAAACAATCCACCAATCCGCTAACAGACTGGAATGCAAAATTACGGATAGACCTGCCGGCACTGAATCCAGACTCACTACAAATTGATCTGAAACAATTTGACTTTAAAGTTGCTTCAGGCTATTTCAATGCACAGGGCAACATTGCGGGTTTACACCCTGTAACCGTGCATGCCAACATAAAAAGTGATCTTGATCTCGGTAAACTCAATGAATCCCTACAATTCTCAGACTTTTCATTTGGTGGAAAATGGAATCTTTACGCAAAAATCGACGGAACATACGCCAAAGCTATTCGTAAGGTAGGACTTCAAAAACGCGAACAGGAATACATTGCATCCATTCCTACTTTTGATATCAAAAATACACTCGTCGATGGTAAATTCAAATTGGCGAACCTCCCACAGGGGTTGGACAAAATTGCTTATCGTCTGGAAGCAAAGGATCCCGATGGCCAATTAAAAAGTGCATCAATAGCAATCCATGATATTTCTGTTCAGGCGCTTAACAACTATATAAAGGGTTTTATTTCAATAACAGATTTTAATAAAATTGCGGTCAACTCGGATTTAAAAGCTTCATTTAATTTAGCAGATATCAAAAATTTCTATCCCATTAAACAAGTTGAATTGGCAGGGTTGGTGGATGTCAACCTTATGGCAAAAGGTTATGTGGATCTCAAACGAAACATTTTTCCCGAAACCAATACATCCATCGTGATGAAGAATGGCTTGATCAAGTCAAATGATTATCCTATCCCGATGGAAAATATTCAGGTCGAAGCTTTTGTCAATAGCGAAAAAGGCTCACTTCGAGATCTGAATGTCAAAATCCTACCGGTATCATTTACATTTGCTGGCGAACCATTTTTCTTGAATGCAGACCTCAAGAACTTCAATAATATCAAGTACAGCATACAATCCAAGGGTAAGCTTAATCTCGGCCCTATTTATAAACTCTTTGCATTAGATGGTACCAATGTCGATGGTTTTATCTATACGGATTTCAGTTTAAAAGGTTTACAGAGCGATGCCACCAATGGTCATTATAACCGACTCCAAAATAGTGGTCAGTTAAGTATTGGAAACATCCAGGTTCAGTCCGACATGCTTCCACAGCCTATTGCAATTAGAAGTGGGAACTTCAGTTTTTATCAGGAGAAAATGAATTTCGATAAATTCTTGGTAGCCTATGCGAAGAATGATATTTCCATCAAAGGATTTCTCAACAACATTATTAATTATGCAACAAGTAGTCAAGCACCGTTAAAGGGGCAATTTACACTCAGCAGCAAGAAAATCAATGTGGATGATTTTATGGTTTTTGCTTCTCCGGCCACATCGACGACTGCAAGCTCTTCGGAAAGTGGTGTAGTTCTTCTGCCTAAAAATTTGGACGTTCAGGTCTTGGGGCTTGTCAATGCCATAGCATATAATAAAATGAATATCAAAGACTTCAAAGGTGACCTACAGGTAAAAGACGGTAAGATGATTCTTCATAAGACAAACTTTGAACTAGCGGGACTGAAAGTAGATATGAACGGAAGCTATCGTCCTATAAATCCACGTAGAGCAAGTTTTGATTATGCTGTGAAAGCTGACAGCTTTGATATTCAACGCGCTTACAAAGAGATACCGCTATTCAGAGAAATGGTTAGCTCTGCCAAAAATGCTTATGGCCTGGTTTCATTGGATTATAAATTGGGTGGTTTATTGAATGGCAATATGCAACCAGTAATGCCCTCCATCGTCGGCGATGGATCCCTAACACTGAATCAAATTAAATTCAGAGGCTTCAAGTTACTTAATGGAATTAGTCAATCTACTTCCAAGGAAAAATTGAAAGATGGCGAAGTGAAAAAAGTTGTTATTAAATCCCATATCAAAAATAATGTGATGACCATCGAACGCACGAAAATGAAAATGATGGGATTCAGGCCTCGTTTTGAAGGTCAAGTGACCTTAGATGGGCGGATGAACCTGGGTTTTCGACTGGGCTTACCTCCTTTTGGAATCTTTGGGATACCTATGCGAATTACGGGCACTCCAGATAACTTTCACTTAAAAATGGGAAAATACAAAGAAGAAGATCTCGACATGGAAATGGATGACGAGGACAACAAAGTATATAAAGAATCTCAAAAGACGCAAGAATCACAGGCTAAATAAACTCGCAATAAGTTCTAGTAAAGTCTGTCAACACAATAGTGCTGCAGTAAAAACGTTGTTTAATATAACAGAAAGATTTGTTAACTTAAACAACGTTTTTAATTTTTGAAAACCATGAGATATATACTAATTATACCCATTGCAATGCTATCCATTTACAGTTGGTCCAGTTTCAAGACCGTTAACGATCAGAAAAACCCCTTATATGGGAAAGTATTCCGTGAGATCAATGAAATTGCTGAATTAAAATCTTATACCTATACAACTGGTGCGCTTATTGAAACCGACAAGAATACCCAAGGAGACTTTCGCTTTGCTGCCGGCTATTTTACAAATGCCAAAAATGGTGTTTGTATTTTAGAGGAATTGTTACCCGATGATAGCAAAGGTAAAGTCAAATACAAGATTTTGGATACCATCAATATTCAAAAACTGAAGTCCAACGAGCAACTCAGCTTATGCAACTGCAAGCAAGTTGACAAACCAGACAGCGAAATTATAGCTATTAGCCGGGTCGATGAAAGCAAAGAATATTTCGACAAAATCATCAAGGCATGGCGAATGGATACCAAAAGCCAAAAAATTATTCCTTTAAAAGACACAAAGGGTATCAGCTGCCTCAATGAAGGCTATGGCATCTAGCGGCGACAGGATTTTTTAAATCAATCCGTCAGCCTTCAACTTGTCAAACACATGCAAAACGCCAATGACCTGGATAGGTTCTTTCTGGTACTCTTGGTGTGAAAAATAACGAACGGCGCCAATCTCATTACTGGGTTCGATCTGCTCTGTTAATGGGTACAGAAAACAATCCTGTTCCATGATAACCTCTGGCACAAGCCCGTACGCCGGAGCTGTTACATGGCAATAATACGAGATTTTATCCGGATCCAGATTGATATTCAACTCCTCCAAAATCTCGTTAGTCAGGCACGTAGAGGTATATTTGTAGCGGCTCAATTACCTTATGGCTCTAACCTATATGTTGCACAAAAGATCGAATTATCTGATCATCAAGCCCCCACACGTATTATATTCGATGATGGTAATCCAGACAGCAAGATTGCCCCGATAGAACAGCTCGGACGGGCCTATCGTCAGATTTTTAAACGCAGCGCACGTTGGAAAATGATGGGCTATGCCGATCCCCGAGGACATCTTGATTTTCGGGAAGAAATCGCCAATATGCTCAACATCGAGCGCAACATGCACATTGATAAAAATAACCTATGCATCAGTCGTGGAAGTCAAATGGCCATGTACCTGGTCGCCCAATGCCTATTACGGCACGATGATTATATCTTTGTGGAGTCCCCTGGATACCATTCAGCCTGGAAAATCTTTGAAAAAGCTGGTGCGCGATTGATTCCGATCCCTGTCGATGCCGATGGTCTTATTGTTGATGAACTTCTCCCACATTTATTGAAAAAAAGCAATATTAGGGCACTGTATCTTACTCCACATCGACAATATCCAACCACTGTGACCTTAAGCAAAGAACGGAGATCACAATTAATAGCATTATCCAACCAACATAACTTCACGATCATTGAGGACGATTACGATTACGAATTTCATTTTGAACAAGCGCCCTATTACCCACTCGCTTCACAGCAGGAACTGATCAATACTGTTTACATTGGTACACTCAGCAAAGTTGTTGCACCAGCACTCCGTATCGGTTATCTGGCGACAAGAAACGAGCAGCTACTCCAGCAGGTTACCGAACTTCGCTACATCATCGATATACAAGGTGACAATATTATGGAGCAAGCTGTCCTGGAACTCATTCAGGATGGAACAATTCGTAGACATATCCGAAAAGCAACGCTGCTTTACAAAAAGAAACGTGATTTCATGATCGCCCAAGTAGACAAATATCTGCAGGATCATGTGAGCTATACTTCTCCACAAGGAGGATTGGCGGTTTGGCTATCATTTAAACATCAGATCGACTGGGCATTTTTATCCCAAAAATTAAAGGAAAGATCAGTCCATATACCGCATCCCGAAAACTACAGCAGAGAAAATATTTTTGGTGGAATACGACTTGGTTATGGATCCTTATCTGAGGAATTGATCGAGGAAGGAATCATCATTTTAGCTGAACTTTTGGAACAGGCGAAACGCTCCTTCCGATGATTTGAAACACAAAAAGCAACTAGACTATTTTGCGAATTGGACGAACATAGTTAGATTAATATTTCGTAAAAACAGGCACATTCAATATTTAATTCCGCATCATAAAGACCGATTAAAAGATTAGTATAGACAATATGTAAAAAACAGTTAAAAGTGTTGGCAAAACGTAATTTTTTGCCATAAATCATTTTTTTCGCTTATTAATCGCATAAATTAACCGTAGTTTTACGGCGCAAAAAACACACGAGTCATTCCTAATAGGATAGCTATAATAAGAGAGAGAATAGAGTACATTAATTTATGACTGAGAGAATACCCAGCAGGCCGTATGCAGCAATTACTGGTATTGGCGGATATATTCCACCGAATAAGAGATCAAATACAGATTTGGAGCAGTTTTGCGATACATCCGATGAATGGATTATCAAACGTACAGGTATTAAGGAGCGGAGAATTTTAGAAGAAAATCTTGCCACATCAGACATGGCTGTAAAAGCTATACAAGATTTGGCAACACAATATCATAAAAATCTGAACGATGTAGATGCGCTAATTGTAGCGACTTCTACACCCGATATGCCAATGCCGGCAACAGCAAATATCATTTTAGAAAAATTAGGTCTTACCAATGTTTGGGCTTTTGATGTCAATGCTGCTTGCTCTGGGTTTTTATATGCCTTAGACATGGCTTCAGCTCTCGTTGAGACAGGCCGTTATAAAAATGTACTCGTAGTCGGTGCTGACAACATCAGTACTTATGTCGATTTAAAAGATCGTTCGACCAATATTCTTTTTGGTGATGGCGCTGGTGTGATATGGCTTGAGCCATCTTTAGAAGGCGGAATTATGGATGCCTATCTATGTAGTAATGGCGCGGGAAAAGAATTCTTAAAAATCGAAGCCGGCGGTTCTTTGTATCCAATCGACAGTAATCTTCCTGTCAACGACAACAGATTCCTGAAACAAGATGGTAAAACTGTATTTAGACATGCTGTTCAGTCTATGAGCGACGCCTGTAATACGGTTTTACAGCGCAACAACCTACAGATTGAAGATATCAACTGGTTAATTCCACATCAGGCTAATCAGCGCATCATTGATGCCGTTGGGCGTAGTCTGAATATACCAGAAGACAGAGCATTAAGTAATATCGAATACCTAGGAAATACCATTGCTGCCACGATCCCGTTGTGTATCTGGCAGAATATTAAAAAATTAAATACCGGTGATTTAGTCATGTTAACCGCCTTTGGTGCAGGTTTCTCTTGGGGAGCCAGCATATTTAAATGGATGATTTAAGCGATCAAAAACTTTAGTCGTCATAAAATTCACACTAGTATAAAACGCCAGGAATAAACCATTTCTGGCGTTTTTCTTTCTTTCCATCTACCAAAACCAAATTCGCCATCCCCCAATAAGAATTGATCTATCTTCCTTTTATAGGCAGAGTAGCGGAGAAAGGAATACGCTAACGGGGAAAGCACTAAGCTAGCGATAACCCGAAGGGCAAAACATCAAAAATACATTGTAGACAAGGCTTACATAACAAGTTATTTTTATATTCAATAATAGGGAGTTTATAGGGACCTTATTCGGACCTTATAGGGACCTCATTCGGATGAACGCGGCTAAAGTCCGATTTATCTCCCAATAATCTAACAATAAAATCAGGATTATTTTATAAACAGTACGCCACTTATCCACTCTTTTTATAGCACAAGAAAAAGGGGGCTTTGCGATGGAAAGCCCCCTTTAAAAATCCAATATAAAATCTATTCTTTTAATAATTTAATGACAAGCCCACACCAAAGCCCATATCGCTATCATAATGTGTTCTAAAAGCCATATTTTTGGTGATGACATAATTTAGTCCAGCCATATATTCAAGGTCTGAGTTGACCATAAAATCGCCACGGATCCTTCTAGCGATCGGGATATCCTCACGCATAAGCTGCAATCGCACAATTCCATCGTGATACACCTCTGCCTGAAAATTGACCAACATGGGTAAAGTATACATAAAACCCAGACTTAAGGCTTTGCGACTATCTTTTTTATTGGCCTGTCCAAAAATATTTTTCTCATGTTCATCCTCCCCCATTCGACGATAACGATAATCAAAACCTACAAATGGCATAAACCATTGCATCTTCCCAAAGTATCTACCCAAGTGGGTTTCCACTTCATAACCGTGCATATCATTATACCCCAAACGCCATTCTGAACCAAGCTGCCAGCGTGCATTCTGAAACATTGCCTGACCGTCATTTCCATTGGTAGCGAAATCATTTTGCGCCATGAAATGAGTCATATTACTTTCCATCTGCAACTCCTTATAGGCTTTAGCTTTATCTGGAAGATAGGGATTTTTATAATCGTCCACAGCAAAAACGCGGTTCATCCCCGCCATCATATGATACAGGATATGGCAATGAAAAAACCAGTCTCCTTCTTCATTCGCTAAGAATTCGATCGTATCCGTCTCCATGGGCATGATATCCACCACATTTTTCAACGGCGCTTTTGATCCTTTTCCATTTAACAATCTAAAGTCAAAGCCATGCAGATGTATTGGATGACGCATCATTGAGTTATTATAGATGGTAATGCGCAATACCTCGCCCTTTTTTACAGGTATCTTATCCGTTTCAGAAAGAATTTTATTGTCCATGCTCCATACATAACGGCTCATATTTCCCGTCAGGGTAAATTTGAGATCTCGTATCGGCGCTTCTTTAGGTAGTTCAGTCGCCTGGGGAGACTCCAGCATCGCATAGTTGAGCGTGACAATATCGCCCAATGCATTGGCATTATAACGATTGGGATCTTCGTCCATGTTCATTTGTCCATGATTCATACCGCTATGTTTACTGTGATCTTCTTTTTTCTTTCCATCACCTGTAATTTCGGGATACATTACCACATTCATATCCATCTGGTTCAGGCTCATCTTCATGCCCATATCATTGAGATCACCATTCATCTTCATCATATCGTTCATCATCTTCATGCCCTCAAAATATTTAAGGCGGGGAAGCGGGGAAATCAATTGTTTAATACCATTTCCGACAAAATAACTGGCAGATTGTGTTCGATCTTCTGTTGTTGCCATGAATTCGTAAGCTGTACCTTCATTTGGTATGGTTACAACGACATCATAAGTCTCCGATACCGCAATCATTAATCGATCGACCTCCACCGGAACCACATCATTCCCATCATTGGCAACAATGGTAATTTTGCCACCTGCATAGCGCAGCCAAAAATAAGACGAAGCACCGCCATTGGAAATTCGTAAACGCACTTTATCTCCTGCTTTCAAAGCTTTACCATTCACCGACTTTAAATCCGTGGAATGAGCCCCGTTCATCAACACCTTATCATAATAGACATCACTGACATCCATCGCCAGCTGACGTTTCCATTCATTCGTGACTTTCGTCTTAAACTTCCCTTCTTTAATTGCTTCGACGTACGATTGTGTAGACCCTTTTTTTATCGCGGCCCAATCGTTGGCCGTGTGTAGCATTCGCTGAATGTTATCGGGGTTATAATTTGTCCATTCACTTAATATGACCGGAATCGTGGGTAAATCATCAATTCCTTTTCGGAAAGTCTTATCATCTGCACGCTTGTTGAGAATAAGGCTACCATACATACCGATCTGTTCCTGGAGGCCCGAATGCGAGTGATACCAATGTGTACCGTGTTGAATTATCGGAAAACGATAGGTATAAGTCGAATTCGGCTTTATAGGTTCCTGCGTCAAGTGTGGCACACCGTCTTCTTTGTTCGGCAGAAAAATACCGTGCCAGTGCAGCGAAGTACTTTCCTTTAACTCATTGTGAACAACGATTTCCGCCGTATCTCCTTCAGTAAAAGTCAGGGTCGGCATTGGAATCTGTCCGTTTACAGCGATTGCCCGTTTTGATTTGCCGGCATAATTGACAATGGTATCCCGTACATAAAGGTCATGACGAACCACCTTCTGGGCCAGCACTGTCAGTTGTGTCATCAATAGTAAGACAACCGTTAATATATTACTCTTTTTATACATGTTTATTCATTTAATTCATTAGTATTCCATTTCCTATCGGTCCTACGCCATATTGGTAGACCAGTCTAGCACCGTGATGCCCTGTGATAAATAGTGTCACCGATAAACTGATCAACAAAATCAATATCAAATAGTTTATCCAAGCACTTGTATCTTTTCGCAATCCAACAAAATGCAGGACTGTAGTGCTACTTGCAATCCAAAAGTTGATCCAGGCAAAACGTTGATGGATCTCAAAAACCGCGAGGGCCTTTTCATCTGCATCGCCTGAAATATGGGTTGCGGTCTGAATTGCAGCAAGAGCTCCAAGTGTTCCCAGTAATAACAATCCGAAAGTCAGCACAGTGAAAGGACGTCGATGTTTTTTTAACAATAAGGCACCTATATGACTAATCAAGGCCATCAGCAAGAGCACAATCGGAAAATGTACCAATAGCGGGTGTAAGCTGGGCAGTCCTTCGAATAAGCTTTTCATTGTATTAATGTATTGTTTCTACGATAGATCCACAGGTGGCCATTGATTGACCTAAATAAGGATTTTCAATTTTCTTTTGTGTACTCAACCAATTGGCTCCTTTTCCATCACGATACATCGGACAATGCTGATAATAGACTGGAGCTTCAGGTTTGACAGATTTCATCAACACATACATATTTTTGGAAAGGGTCACAAAGTGCTCTCGCTGATGTTCATTTTCCGTAATCCCAGCAATATGCTCTGTATCGAAAGCCAATTTCCGTTGGTATTCCTTCCAAAGTTTTCCTTGAACAGCATCTAATTGCTCGTTATTAAGTTTTGCAATGGCAGCCTGTATTCCTTTCGCTGCTGTCTGTGCAGCCGCTCCATTATCCTTAACCAATGCATCTTTCAGCGCGAAATAGGCGCTGTATAAGCCTGCAAAAGGATTGCTAGCTGCTGTTACATCAACTTTCCCCGCCGATGGTTCTATTTTTGCAGCTGTATTATTTACTCTGGCAGCCTCTTTAGTCAAAGCGCTATCGCCTTTGCTTTTGTCGACATTCGTCGTTGCGGTATCCGCAGCAACAGGGACCGTATGATCTGCATGTGTATTTTTCGATGTTGAATTGTTGCATGCAACGAATATCAATGCGATCGCCACAATTAGCATAAACTTTTTCATAATTACGTGTATTTATAGGTTTAGATTTTTAATATAATTTCGATAGTTTGTTTCGTTTTCAAAATAGGAAACTTCCCCTTGATCGCCGGTAATTGCAATGGAAGCCGTCGCCTTATCCACTTCTTTTTTTGAAAAAGGATCGATGGCTACACGTACCGCAGCTTCTTGCGGTATGCGCTTTTTACACATTTCACAGCAACCATAATAATCCTTACCCTCGTGCCTGACCAGCAATTGTTTTTTCCCCATAAAAGCATCATTCACCATGCAAACTTGTGCTGTAGGGACGAGATCACCCAATTTATATTGAACTGACGGTACAGGCAAACTGATCGCCGGATCAGTCGAAGCTATTTGATCTTCAGCTTTGGTATTTGTTTGTGAACCGCTACAGGCCGTTAAAGACAATACAACAACCGATAGGATAGCTAAGAAATAATTCATAACACAGGCGATTAGTTTAACGTTTCTACTGTACTTCCACAACTAATCATTTGCGCACCAAAGAACGGGTTTTTCACGGCACTCTCCTTACTTAACCAATGTGCTCCCTTGCCTTCATTAAACATGGGGCAATGTTGATAATAAATAGGTCCGTCCAATTTACTCACCTTCAGCAGCTCATACAACGCATTTGAAAGAGATGCAAAAGCCACACGTTGCTTAGCAACATCTTTATTTTTAGTTATACCTGTCGCATCGCTTGCCAGCTTATTCATCACCTTCATCCATACGGTATGTTCATCGTGGCCAAGTTTATTCATATCGACAGCTTTGACTGCTGCTTGAAATGCCTCGGCATGAGCCGCTGCCGCCACCGCATCTGTCTTCACCAATGCATCCTTTAGCGCAAAGTAAGAACTTGCCAACAGTGCAAATGCGGTCTTTTCATCCGCTGCTTTTGAGTTCACCGAAGGCTGAATTGTTGTTTGTACACCCTGACGATGATTCGTATGATCGACCTGCTGTTCAGTATCATTTTTTAATGCTGGTTTTAGGACTCGTTCATATTGTTCAGCTTTTGCCAATTGAACATAAGCATCATCTGGAGCCAGAAATTTTTCATTGTCGAACCCTGCCAATGCAATGCGCTTAAGAACCTCATCCCCGCTTGTTTTTGACGAGTCGTAGGTAACAACCGCCAGTTTGGTTGCCTGATTCCAGTCAACTTTCGCAAATTGTCCGTCCCGACCTTCTTTTTCAATGATCGTTTTAACAGCCGGTGTATTTCCAAAAATCTTTACAGTCGCTGTCTTTGCATTTTTAATTTGTGCATGTGTATGTTGGGTGGATAGTAATACAGGGATTACCAAACCAAGTAATGACATTAATCTCATGATTATCATATGTAGTATATAAAAGAATACCGACGAAAAACCCTTCTACAGCGATTTACTGTATTTGCGTATTGAATCCGATAGATCCAAAGGGATTTTCATAAGCTAAAATAAAACGGGGCTTTGGATAGAGAAACCGATCCAAAAAGACATAGCATGGGCTATCAGTCTAACACTAGGCGATCTGAGGAGGTTGCCAAATGGAAAAATAGGCATCAGCGCAATAAGGCTGTTTATAGCGCGCATAAGCGCTTGATGCATCAGCATATAAGGGTAAAATAAGCTGAGCTTCGATCACTGAAACAATAGGATTACATTGCAGAGAGGTACGGCATGATTTTTCGCCACAATGTTTACCACAGTCATCCGCATGATGATCTGATTTTGGTGATTCAGCTCTTTCATCTTTACAACAATCTGCTGTTTCGACGTCCTTTACCTGTTGTCTTTCATCAAGGCAACATGATTTTTCTTCCTGTTTTGGCTTTTCGGACGGTTCGTGGCAGGCAAATAACCTATACGGTGCTAAAAAAAGCCCCAGCATACAGATTATAAATACGATATTACGTTTTGCCCACATAACGGATTAATTTGAAAAGTAGAGATGTGCTACTTTGGAGGTAAATTTCGGTAGAATTTTCGAATGTACAATTGTAATATTTTTTATTTTATTTATAATATTTTGATTTGCTGTATTTCCGATTCTCGGCCTGGCCGCATAAAAACTACTTTTCGAGTCCTTTGATCCAGTTCAGTATCAACAGGCAACCAGGCGCATACACTCCCCCATGATCAAACCCCTGTAGCTGGTACAACGAGGTTCTGGTATGCCCTACCTGTTTTAAGACCGCTGCCAAATGGGCGTTTTCTTCAAACCGTGCCGCCATTTCCAATTGTTGATCCCCAGTGATCAGGAGAATTGGCGGTGCATCTTTCCGTGCGAACGAAAGCGGTGCAAAATGATCAATCTGGGGGATCACCATAGATTGACCACGTTCCTTTTTAATCGTATAATGCGTATTTGTTTGCCCACTAATCGGTGCCAGCCCTTTTATATTATTTGCATCAACACCAAATTTTTGCAGGTAATGCTTATCCAAACCAACCATTAAAGCCAAATATCCGCCTGCTGAATGTCCCGACACATAAATTTTTGAGGGATCTCCGCCATAGTTTGCAATATGTGAAAATGTCCATGCAACAGCCTCAGCAGCATCTTCGATATAGCTCGGCGCTTTCGCTCTGGGGCTTAGCCTATAATTGGCTGCTATAACCGCTACACCTTTTTCTTTAAGTTCAAGTGGAATAAATTTATTTCCCTCCTCTAGTCCACCTCCATGAAACCATACGATGGTAGCAAAATTTTTACGATCAGTCGGGATATAGATATCCAATTTACAACGTTCTTTCTTATAAGAATCTGGTTCATCAGGTTTACAATAGGCAACGTCGGTTGTCGTTTTATATTGCTGCGCAAAAATCAAACTCGGTGAAAACAGAAAAAAGAAGATAATAAGCAATTTGGAGGACATATAAATCGTGTTTAAGTGTTAAATAGCTTAAAGTTAACAAAACTCAATCAAAACCATTTGGTTGCACCAAAATAAGTTTCAACTTTACACTTTTTATTATATATTGATAATTATCTGACAACAGATATAACAAAACCCAAATTTTCCTGTTATTAACTTAGAAAACATCATATATTTTATGGAACAGATAAAGATTGAAACCCATATCAACGTACGCGTAGAAACGATCTGGAATGCCTATAACTCGGCCGAGGATATCATGCAATGGAATCATGCTTCAGATGACTGGCACTGTACAAGTTCGATCAATGATTTACGTATTGGCGGAAAGTTCAAAAACCGAATGGAGGCAAAAGATGGATCTATGGGCTTTGATTTTGAAGGCAGCTATACCGCGCTTGAACCCTTTAAAAAAATAGCCTATGTTATGCCTGATGGTCGTCATGTTGAAATCAACTTCAATGCAAAAAAGTCTGCTACGGATATCACGATAATCTTTGATGCAGAAACGGAAAATCCTATTGATATGCAACGTAATGGATGGCAGGCCATACTCGAAAATTTCAGATCCTACGTTGAAAACACCTATGCAACGACACAGCTCGGGCAATCGCATGAATGACGATTGAGCTTAGCTTGTCTTTTCATGCGATCATCTTTTAAATAAAGGATATGCTTAGGATTCTTAAAAGTATAGTTATATTTAGCCACTAATTCGTCTCCCCCTTCTTCATAGAAAGCGGAGAACGATACCAACAAAACGCGATAAAAAGATTACATATGACAATAATTAACAATTATGAAGAGTACAAAGCCTTTGAAGGAAAATCATTAGGCGAATCCCAATGGCATGTTATTGATCAAAAACAAATTAATCAATTTGCGGATGCAACCCTTGACCACCAATGGATTCATTTAGATAGTGAAAAGGCCAAAACTGATAGTCCTTTCAAATCGACTATTGCTCATGGCTATCTGACCTTGTCCCTTATTCCTTATTTATGGAAACAAATTGCTGAAGTAAGAAATGTCAAAATGGAAATCAATTATGGAATTGAAAACCTACGTTTTGCACAACCTGTTTTGGTTGACAATGCTGTACAGCTCCATACACAAGTAAAATCGGTTGTCAATTTGAGAGGGGTTGTCAAAGTTACCATCGAAGCTACATTGAAAATCAAAGACAGTGCAAAACCGGCGTACGTGGGTGATGTGATCTTCTTATATCATTTCAATTAATTCCGATCTTAGACTATAGGCCATTAGCGAATTCTTATACATGCGCAATAGCTTTCAAATAAAACTTGTTACAAATCATAAGGAATATCCTTATGATTTGTTGCTTTTGGCAGACGAAACCATTCATGCAATTGACAAATACCTCTATGAATCGCTAGTTTATGTTGTCTATGAAACGGTAAAACCGATCGCTGTTTTCTGTTTGTATCCGGTCAATACAGAGACATTAGAAATTAAAAACATCGCCGTATCACCCGAGTTTCAAGGTATGGGGCTCGGAAGTCAACTGCTTGATTTTGTCAAGGAAAATTACCGGCAATATCCGAACCTGATTGTGGGTACCGCAGATTGTGGTTTGGCTCAAATTCGTTTTTATGAACGAAATGGCTTTGTTAAATACGCCGTCCGTAAAGATTTTTTCATTGAAAATTATGAGCTGCCTATTTATGAAAATGGCCAGTTGTTGAAAGATATGATTATGCTGAGGTATACGTTAAATTCCTAGAGACAAAAATAGATATAGACGAGTACTGGTATTGATAATCCCAACCACAGCACTACACCCTGTAGTATTGCTTTAAAACCTACTGCCAACAAGACCTCCCTCGACAAACTTGCTCCAATTAAAAACAACGTTAAGGTAAGCCCCATCTTTGAAATAGAAACCACATAGCCTCCTATATACTGAAAAAAAGGGATATAACTTGTTAAGATAACCGCCAATACAAAGAGACCAATAAAATACGGTATTTTAATTCTTGTCCCTTTGGTTTTGAATGCTACAGCACTTAAACAGGCAATTGGAATGATCCATAACGCTCTGGTCAATTTTACGGTTGTCGCAACCTGTAGTGCTTCATTACCGTACTTACTTGCCGCACCAACGACAGAACTGGTATCCTGTATGGCAACCGCACACCATAAACCAAATTGCGTCTGGCTGAGATCAAGCAAATGACCGACGACAGGAAATACAAATAAAGCAATGGCATTTAGTACAAATATGGCCCCTAACGCCACACTTACTTGCTTTTCATTGGCTTTTATCGTCGGTGAAACCGCAGCAATGGCACTTCCTCCACAAATGGCAGTGCCAACAGAAATCAAATAAGCGGTCACCTTTTCCAACTTGAGTAACCTACCCAATAGATAGCCCAATGATAATGTTCCGAGAATAGAAATAACGGTTAACACAAACCCCTGCTTACCCGTTTGGATAGCTGTATCGATATTCATTCCAAATCCAAGTCCAACCACAGAAATCTGTAACAAAATCTGTGTTGCCCTGTGATTGACTGCCAGAAAGGGGTGACCAATCCATTGCGCCACAATAATACCCAAAAGTAAGGCAAGAGGGGCCGATACAAATGGGGTAAGACATAATACAAATAGGAGTATAAAAATGATTTCCCGAACGGAGACCTTATGATTGAGCAGCTGCTTATAACGAATTGCCGTATTTATTTTTTTGTCCATGACAATGATGCTTTGATTTGGTACAAAATTGAATAACTCTCAATTATTTTAAAAGACACAATTACAAATGAGTCATAACAATTGGTTATAACAGACAACTGCATTTTAACCAAAATAATTAAAGGATACGCTATTAAAATGAAAGAATCCTTCCCATTAGAACATTAAAGTATTACGATAAATGATTATATTTCAACGAGGTTATTCATAGGAATTAAACTTGACTTAATAATTATATACCGATGACACTGACAGCCATTCATCCCAAACTGCCCATGCGCAACAAAACCATCACAAAAGATTTTTATCTACATAAACTTGGATTTTCATTATGTGGAGCAGTCGATTACGAAGGTTACCTGATGCTAAAAAAAGACCATATTGAAATTCATTTTTTTGAATTCCAAGAACTTCCACCAGAAGAAAATTATGGTATGGTTTATATACGCACAGACGACATTGATTGTCTGTATCAGTCTTTTCAAGAAAATCACGTTGAGATTCACCCTAATGGCAAACTTGAGATTAAGCCCTGGGGTCAGCGGGAGTTTTCGATTTTAGATCCCGACAGTAATCTACTCACCTTTGGCGCCGATGCTTAAATAGCGAAAAGCCCACTAAAGATTGCTAAAAATCAGCAAAGATCCATAGTGGGCTTGGTATTGTTCGTATGGGTTCTTAGCCAAAAAGGTCTGAACTCAAATAGCGGTCACCTCGGTCACAGGCAATAAATACAATAAGGCCTTCGTCGATTTCATTTGCAATTTTAAGTGCTCCTGCAAAAGCTCCACCGGTGCTCATTCCTGCAAAAACCCCTTCACGCTTAACAAGTTCCCGGGCAAGCGCTGTTGCCTCCTGTTGGGATATATCGATAACGCGATCTACCCTGCTTGGATCAAAAATCTTAGGCAGATAGGCTTCGGGCCAACGCCGTATGCCTGGTATGGAAGATTCAGGAGTGGGCTGACAGCCTACGATCTGAATGGCTGCATTTTTTTCCTTCAAATAGATGGAATTTCCCATAATTGTCCCCGTAGTCCCCATGGCGCTTACAAAATGTGTAATCTTCCCCGCAGTATCACGCCAGATTTCAGGTCCCGTTGTTTTGATATGTGCTTCGTAGTTATCTGGATTTGCAAATTGATTCAATATAAAATAGCCTTCTTTTTCGGCCTTTTCTTCTGCATAATCGCGACATATTTCCATGGATTCCAATAAAGTAACTTTCGCCCCGTAAGCCTCCATCGTAAGCGTTCGCTCCCGCGTTGAAGAAGCTGGCATCACAAGCTCGAGGTTAAGTCCATATATACCGGCGATCATAGCAAGTGCGATCCCCGTATTACCGCTCGTTGCCTCGATCAATTTACTATCTTTTGTAATATCGCCCCGCTCCATCGCCGAACGGATCATATTGAGTGCTGCACGATCTTTCACCGAGCCCGCAGGATTATTACCCTCCATTTTTGCAAAGATCCGCACCTTGGGATTTGTATGAAATTGTGTAATCTCGACTAAGGGTGTATTTCCTATGGTATCTATGATATTTCCCATGGTATCTATATTATTGGTTTTGAATCTATAAATTTTGATGTAGCCTGATGGTATACGGTGGTGTAAGGCTCGACAGAACTTGTCAACCAGACATTCCCGCCAATGACCGAATGATGGCCGATGTGTGTTTCGCCGCCCAGGATTGTGGCTCCAGAGTAGATAATAACATGATCGCCAATTGTCGGGTGGCGTTTTACATTGGAAAACACCTTATCCACACTCAGGGCCCCCAGGGTTACACCCTGATAAAGTTTCACATAATTACCGATGGTGCAGGTTTCGCCGATAACCAATCCGGTGCCATGGTCAATATGCAGATGATGGCCTATTGTTGCTCCAGGATGGATATCAATTCCCGTTTTGGAATGCGCATGTTCTGTCAATATGCGCGGTATCAAAGGAACACCCAGGCGATGTAGTTCGTTCGCCATCCGGAAAATACAGATCGCAAAGAAACCGGGATAAGTACGTACAACCTCTCTTTTATTCTGTGCTGCAGGATCGCCATCCATCAATGCATCTGCATCCCAGCACATCAATTCATAAAGTTGTGGAATCCGTTCAAAAAACTGGTGCGCTACTTCCGAGTGATTGCAGCTTTGACAAGCTTTGGATTTGCTCAGGAGCTGCTCAAGCTCCAATTCAAATTGTTCAAAAGCGAGCTTCACATCATCGACCGATTTCATCTCGCTAGAATTTCGTTCGGGGAAGAGCACATCCACAATTCGGATAGCCCAGCCGCAGATCTTCTTGTTAGAAGGCATTTCTAGAACAGCCAATTGCTGTTCATAGATATGTTGATAAAAATCATGCATCTTCACTAGTTTATTAAAACAAATATACTATACAATATTGATAGATTAAGCCTTATTATCAAAACTTAGCCCCATTGCCGATCATTGAGCTCATTTGATGAGCAGAGCATATCTTTTAGCTTAGCGAACCAAGCGTTCAAACAGCTCGTTCAATGTTGCTTCGGGATCCTCACATAATCCGGGGTGTGGTGCCGAGCATTGAATCAGGGTACTCCGCTTCGCTGTGAGCCAACGAAACCGTTCAGTGATATCTAACTCGGCAAGTTTACCGGCATCTTTTTCGCCGTGGCAGATTCGCTGGAAGGAAGACAGATGATTTTCGATCAACTCCAACTCGATATTCGGGCAAAGAGCACGCACCTTTTGTTCATTGACCAGATAAACCATCTTCGCAAAACGATACTTACGACAATAAAGAGCTACGCCTACATTGATAAATTCCTCTCGCTCCACTCGTGGTATCAAACGTACCACAGCATACTCATATACGGTCTTTTCTGGCATCTTCTATTTGTTTTACAAAAATGGATGAATTGGCTACACGCTGTTTCAGGAAAGAAACATACACTTCGCGCGCATCGGCTGCGGAGAGCTCACGTTCGGCATCTTCCAGCCATTCATCGGGTACCACCGCCAATATTCCACGAAATACCGCTTCCGTAAAAACGGAACGATATTCCTGATCTATTTTCTCCACCATACTCGCATTTTTGAGCAGTACGTGATCTTTAATCTGAACAAATGGTTTTAGGGATTGTTCTTCCCAGTTATCCCAACTGTGATGAAAATATAAGGAAGCGCCGTGATCTATCAACCAAAGTTCTTTATGCCATATCAGCATATTTGTATTCCGAACGGTACGGTCAACATTCATCAAGAGAGAATCCAACCAGACAATTTTCGAAGCTTCCTCCGCGCCGATGGCATCAACATTCGCATCAAATGTGATGGCTCCACTCAGAAAATGAAGTCCCAGGTTTTTGCCTACACTAAATTTGAGCAGATCCTGAATTTCTTCATCGGGTTCTGTACGGCCAAAGGATTCGTCCAACTCCGCAAATACAATTTCGGGCACTCTTAATTTGAGCAATCTTGCTATCTCTCCACCGATCAGTTCTGCGATCAATGCTTTTCGTCCCTGACCTGCCCCTCTAAATTTTATAACATAACTAAAGCCGTCATCGGCATCAACTAATGCGGGCAAAGACCCTCCTTCCCGAAATGGCTGGACATATCGGATGATCTCTACATCTCTAATAACAGGTTGTTTAAAATCCATGAATTATATTTTTACGATCTTCAAAGTTGGTAATACCATGCAAACTGATCAAACTTATCTAAAGTTACCTATATTTAAACGTTTGCAGCTATAGGAAACGAGAAATTCACGTCATGTACTTGCACAATGCCGCTACTCTTTGTCCCTGCGAACTATTAAGTGTGGTAATATCCAAAATTATTGCTTATATTTTAGCAATAAAGCACAAATTGTACATTCATTTGACCGTTGGAAGTATTATTTTCTAATTATATTTGTAGTGTAATCACAACTTGTCTCATCAAGTTTCTTCAATCAACGATATGGATACCATTCAGGAATATAACAATGTTATCAAACATTGTCAGGATTTATTTATTAAAAAAACAAAAGATTATGGAACGGCCTGGCGGATTATGCGCCTATCTTCCATTACAGACCAGATTTACATTAAAGCACAACGTATACGCACGCTAGAAATCAAAAAGGTTTCCAAAGTTGGCGAAGGCATTGTCGACGAATATATCGGTATTATCAATTACTGTGTCATGGCCATGATTCAGATTGATTTGGGTGAAGATGGTGAAGAAAATCTGGATCCAACTTTTGTGAATCAGAAATATACCGAAAAGGTTACCGAGACCAGAGATCTCATGCTTGCCAAAAACCACGATTATGGTGAAGCATGGCGCGATATGCGTGTTTCTTCCATGACAGATCTGATCTTGATGAAAATTCACCGCGTTAAACAAATTGAAGATAATGATGGGCAAACCCTTGTTTCTGAAGGCATCCATGCCAACTATCAAGATATGCTCAACTACGCAGTTTTTGCATTAATTAAATTAGGAATTGCACAACAATAATCGGATTATGACAGCCACACAGCAGCGTACCAAAACAAATTATCTTTTAGGATTTTGCCGGATTTTTACGGGACTTTTGTTCATATTCTCCGGTTTTATTAAAGCAAATGACCCGACAGGGTTTGGCTATAAGCTTCAGGAATACTTTGAGGTCTTTCATCTCACAGCTTTTAATGAATACGCCACTGCCATGGCCGTGGTGATATGTGGTTTTGAAATTTTGTTAGGCGCACTTTTATTACTTGGGGTTTATGCAAATACCGTTGCCTGGGGCCTGCTGCTGCTGATCCTGTTTTTCACCTTTCTAACCTTCTATTCGGCATTTTTTGAGGTCGTGACCTCATGTGGTTGTTTTGGCGATGCCATCCCACTCACACCTTGGCAATCATTTTCTAAAGATCTGGTGCTCTTGGCCTTGATCCTTATTATATTTTTTAACCGAAAACAATTACGATCAATTATCAAAGGATCAGGCAATCAATTCGTTGCTACTTTGATTACAGCGATCATCTCCTTAGGTATTGGTGTTTACACCGTAAACTACCTCCCCTTTATTGATTTCTTACCCTACAAAGTTGGCAACAACTTACCTTCATTAATGGTATTACCTGAAGGCAAACAAGGCGATGTCTTTGAGCAAATCTATACCATGAAAAACAAAAAGACAGGCGAAACCAAAAAGGTCAATGACAAAGTCTATATGGCTGACAAGCTATGGGAAGATGAATCATGGGAAATTATAGGTGAGCCTGAGAGTAGATTAGTAAAAAAAGGATATGACATCCCTATTCCTGATCTCTTAATTACAGACGCTGATGGTGCAGATCATACACAGGAAATCATTGCCAACCCGTATTATAACCTTGTGATCGTTGCAAAAGATCTTTCTTCGACCAATATTGATGCTATCCAAAAGATCAATCAGACAGCCATTCAGTTAACAAAAGATTATAATGGACTGCGCGTTGTTCTATTGACTGCTTCTGCATCCAAAGACGCGCAATATCTGAGTGATAAAATGCAATTAATTGCGGAGATATTCTATGCCGATCTCATTCCTCTGAAAAGCATGGTGAGAGCAAATCCTGGTGTACTGCTCCTAAAAGGAGGCAACGTCGTCGGAAAATGGCACTATAATAATTTTCCGGATGCCAAAACCATTGAAGATAAATTTCTAAGTAAAGACAAATAGTACCTATGCCTAAACCTATATTTTTGATTGGTTATATGGGAAGTGGAAAAACTACCCTGGGTAAGAAACTTGCCACCAAACTCGAGCTCCCTTTCATCGACACTGATGAGGAAATCGTCAAACAAATTGGCATGAGCATTACCGAATATTTTAGTCAGCATGGTGAAGACGCCTTCCGGACATTAGAACGCGAGCAATTGCGTAAATTTGCGGAGAATGCTGCCGTAATATCTACGGGTGGTGGCGCCCCCTGTTTCTTTGATAACATGGAATGGATCAGGGCGAATGGTTATGCCGTCTACTTACAGATGTCGCCCAAAGCACTTTTTGACCGTCTTTCTCAATCTAAATTACACAAACGGCCCATTCTGATCGGAAAATCACCGGAGGAACTACGGCTATTTATTGAAGAAAAGTTGATCGAAAGAGAACCTTATTATACACAGGCACATTTGACGATTGACCAATTAAACACGAGTGTCGAGACACTGGCCGATTTGATTAATCAGTACAATAGATAGACAATGAATATACGTACCCCCCACTACTTCCTTTTATTGATCTGCTTTATCGTAAGCAGTTGCTTTCGTAATGGAGCCAATACGGATGGCTTGCCGGTGGGTAAACGTATACAGCTCCAAAATGTGGAGGAATTATATCAGTTTTTGACCTATGATGATAATCGTTATCCATTGGTCAGTTTGCATCGTGGGGGCCCCGCATCCGGATACCCGGAGAATGCAATCGAAACTTTTTCCTATAACGCGAGCTTACAGCCAGTCCTTGTTGAATGTGATGTTCGTATCAGTAAAGACTCGGCATTAATATTAATGCATGATAATACGCTAAACCGAACAACCACAGGTAGAGGGACTGTGAACGCCAGCACATTGGCTGAGCTCAAAAGTCTTCGTCTATTGGACAATAACAAAAAGATAACGCCCTATAGGATCCCTACGCTGGAAGAAGCACTTGCTTGGGGAAAAGGAAAGGTAATCTTCACCTTAGACATTAAAAATGATGTCCCTTATGAAGCCGTTATCAACGCTATTCGCAAACAAAGAGCAGAATCCAGCGTAGTCATCATCACGTATAGTGCCAACCAAGCGGCCAAAGTGCACAGTCTGGCGAGCGACATCATGATTTCGGCTTCGGTCAATAACATTGAGGACCTTGCTCGTCTAAATGAAAAAGATATACCCGACAATCGCTTGTTAGCTTTCGTCGGAACACGTGAAGCAGATCCAGCATTAACCAAAATACTACATGACCATGGCATCATGTGCATATTGGGTACACTGGGGAACTTGGACAAACAGGCCGACAAAAAAGGCTTTCAAGTTTATGCTGGGTTTATTGATCGCGGCGCAGACATATTAAGTACAGATCGACCTACGGAAGCAGGGCGAGCGCTGAATTTCTACATCAAGAAAAGAGGAATTACTTCGAAATTTATTCAGTAAGACTGATAACATCATTTTTCCACCTCAAATCACTACAGAAATCATTTCGCCATCAAATATCGCACTTGAAACTGCATCGCATCATGAGCTTAGGCTGCCTCTCAGCTAATCGTTGTTAGTGTAAATTTCAAATCCTAATCTTATATTAAGATTTATCAGATTTTCTTTGAACTGAAATTCTCCGGATCAATTTATAAACCTCAAACCATAAAACGGATACTGCAGCCACGGACAGCGCTATTCCCAATTCATATCCACTTAGGGCTGTTACAGCAAAAAATTGGGCAACCGGAGCAACATATAATATCATCGCTAAAAATAGAAGCACAGCGATCGAAATTCCAACGAGCAGCAAGTTTCGGTTTTTAAAACTCTCCAGGATACTATAATGGAAAGATCGATTGGCATAACTCAGTAAAATATTGGCAAAGATTAAAGTAGCAAAAACCATAGCCCTTGTTTTTTCCTCGGTTCCCCCCTGCTGAACAGCAAATTGATAAACAAAAAGAATTCCTATGGTGATTATCAGGCCTTGAACAATGCTGATTCCAAGCTCATTTATACTCAAAAAAGTGTCGCTCATAGCTCTAGGAGGCCCCTTCATGGTATCCTTTTCAATAGGTTCATTTTCATATACGATCGAGCAAGTAGGTCCCATGACCAATTCGAGGAAAATCACATGCACAGGGCTAAAAATCTGTGGAAATACCCAGCCTAAAAACAAAGGGAGTGATACGGTCAAAATAATGGGGATATGAATAGAAATAATGTATTGAACCGCCTTCTTGATGTTTGCGTAAATCCTTCTTCCGGCGGCTATACCGATGATTAACTTTTGTAAATCGTCGTTTGTGATAATCAATGCCGCGGCTGATTTTGCAATTTCAGTACCTTTATTGCCCATTGCCACGCCGATATGGGCTGCTTTTAATGCTGGGCCATCGTTCACCCCATCGCCAAGCATCGCCACGACCTCGCCTTTCTTTTTCAGGGCATTTACAATGGCCAGTTTAGCATCCGGAAACATTCTGGTAAATAGCGTTGTTTGCTCTGCTATCGCCATAATTTCAGCTTCGGACTTGTTTACGATTTCACTGCCATTGACCGGCGCAGACAAAATACGAATTCCGGCCTGAGCTGCTATTGCTTGAGTCGTATCGGCATTGTCGCCGGTAATCACATTGACTTTAATCCCCGCATCATAAATATCTTGAAACACGTCCTGAATACCCTTTTTGGGCGGATCATAAAATACCGTCAACCCTAAAAATTGGAACTCAAATTCCTGTTGATTCGCAGGGAAATTATTGCCTTCGAATGTCGCTTTCCCCACACCTAATAAGCGAAAACCCTGCGCTCCATAGGATTTAACAATAGCCCTAATTTTATTTTTCTCCTTATCGGACAGCTTGGATACGCTAAGTATAGCCTCCGGCGCCCCTTTGGCAGCAATAATCCGATCTTTTCCTGTATTTTCGAAAAGATGGGTCATCATCGGCGGTTTACCCTCTAAAGGATATTCATGAAATAGTGCATATTCCTTTCTGAGGTCCCGCTTTTGCGTTTTTTCATATATTTTATGTAACGTAATTTCCATGGGGTCGAAGGGCACAGGCTCACTGCTCCACATCGCATAATCGATAAGCTCTCTTAAATCGGATTCATCAAACCTTTCCTGATCATAAGATGAATCCGTAGCATAATTATAGAGGTATTTCAATTGCATGGAATTCTCTGTAATAGTCCCGGTCTTATCGGTACAAATCACCGTCGTACTGCCCAAAGTCTCAACAATACTGCTTCTTTTGATGATAATCCCCTCACGCATGAGCTTCCATGCGCCAAGCGCCATAAAAGTCGTAAATGCAACAGGAATCTCTTCTGGCAACACAGACATCGCCAACGTAAGTCCATTGAGCAAGCTCGCCACCAAATTACCACTATCAATAAAACTGTATATACATACGAATAAAAAAATGAGTATACCGACAATGGCCATTGCTTTTACAAACTTTTGGATTTGCACCTGCAATGGCGAAATTTCTTCTTTGATATTCTTTATCGATTCACCGATTTTCCCAACACGTGTCTCTTTACCGATTTCAGTAACTTCAAACACGGCCAGGCCCGAGACCGTAACTGTCCCACTGTAGACCAGATTATCCTCGGACTTACTGTCCTTAAAGACCGAAAAACTTTCCCCTGTCAGCGAAGATTCATTGACAGAAAAATCGTTACTATGTAAAATACGACCATCGGCGTTTATAATTCGACCTTCCTCTGTAATACAGAGATCGCCCACAACAATCTCATGTGTTGGAATTTCACTAACCTTCCCATTTCGAATCACAGTGCTTAATGGTTCATTCAGCTTTTCAAGTTCCTCCAGGGCTTTTTTGCTACGATTGTCCTGATAAAAGGAAATTGCCGTAACGGCAACAATAGCGACAAACATAAATACGGCCTCTCCGTAATTCCCCACAAAAACATAAATCATCGAGATGATAATCAATAGAATCAGCATAGGCTCCTTCAAAATATCCACAAGCAGTTCAAACCATGTATTCTTGTGGCTATCGCTCAATTGATTCCAACCATATTTAGCGCGAGAGGCATTAACCTCGGTTGTGGAAAGACCCTTCAGATTATCGGGAATATTATATGACATATCGAATGAACTAGGTTACCTAAATATAATGAATAATTCTTGTATCCAGGAGTTAAATCATCTGTCGACGATCATCTCCTTCACATGTAACATCATGTTACAATCTTTTATTTACAGCTTTTACTTTTTGTAAAAAAGAAAGGCTACATGACTTATCAGCAACATATTAGCATAAAATTTACCTTCTACTGCTTTTCTTTTATTGCATATTTCTATTACAATGATATATTTGCGCAGAAATTCATTTGGGGACTTTGAATTTCATATTAGCCAAAAGCAATTTTACGATCATTTTTCCAGTAATGCCAAGACAGCTTCTTGCGATTGAAGTCCTTCTTTGCTACCTATGTTTTCAGATCATGTAAAACACAAAGAGACGCTGGAAACTAAACATATTGTTAAAATATTTCTGTACCTATCGTTAGATATGGAATAGCATCTAAACTTGCTGTGGCCTCCATAATAGTATATTAATAATAAAAACAAGATGGTCATCTTAATTGCAGAAGATAATGAATTGATATTACGGACAGTTCAATACAAACTGATCAAGGCAGGTCACGAGGTTATCACTACCAACAATGGAAAAGATGCAATTGAAAAGCTCAACACAATGGATCTCGATCTGATCATTACCGACATTATGATGCCATTTGCTTCGGGGATAGAAGTACTTTCTTCCATAAAAAAGCTCGAGAAAAAAATCCCGGTTATTGTACTTTCCAACATGGGACAAGAGGAAGTCGTCATTGAAGCTTTTGATCTTGGCGCTTCAGATTTCATGGTGAAGCCGTTTAGCCCGGAAGAACTCCTGTTGCGGGTCAAACGACTGACGATTAACAATCGTAATTAATCTGTATGGGGAGACTTTTAATATAACTACGGAATATTACCAGACATCACGATTCGATGCCCGAAGACTTTCCCGAGCATAATTCGCTACTTCATCATTTTCGTCCCCAGTTTTTAAACGTACCTGTAAATTTTCTAGCCAGTCGGCTAAAGCATCTAAAGCCGTTTCACCGTTTCCGAAAATGCCTTGATGCGGATCGGGCCCCAGTAAACACCAATACGACGTTTCTTCTCTAAATACAACGGGACGTAGCTCACGAATTTCAAAAGGTAATTCTTCTGAATCAAAATCCAATGGTACAATTTTATCTTCAGCTATTTTCATCTGTTCCATAACCCATTTCTACTTTTTTTAAATCTTCCTCTGGCCAGGTAAGCAGCTCCTTCAACAGATATGTTTTTGGTCCTCCATCTGCTGTATCATCAGCAAACTGTTTTAGAAATTCCTGCAGATCACCTTCGACTTTTATTAATTTTCCATCTTGAAGAACATCATATCCCGCTGCAATCCATTCTTCGATCCTTTCCGTATTAATTTGTAGTTTCTCCATCTGCTGTATTTTGTAGCATTTTAAATGCCGCTTTTTATAACATTTAATAACACCTCACCGATTAAAATTATAATAGCCATCAATAAAAAATAGCCTGAGCACTATTAAACCTTAAAAAAGCAGCTCTCTATTATAAGAACAATACTTTAATATATATGGTTGATTTTTTTTTAGATTATCCATAAAAAAATCAACTAAAAAAGAGGTAGTTACATATCATTTATTGTTTATCAAAATATTAAAAAAATCTTTGGCAAACTATTTGTTTGAACAGCGAAAGCTTTCTAATCGGAAGCACACAACTTATATTTTTTTAAATTATCATGAAAAAAGTAATTCTACCTTTTCTAACACTTTTTACGCTACTATTTGTTGCTCATCAGCAAGCAAACGCACAAACTCCCTATCGGACAGCCATTGGTCTTGGAATAGACGTCGGCGATGGTCAAACATTATTCGGTCCACAGATAAAACACAATTTTGGTGGAAATGACGCTGGAAATGCACAAGTATTATTTGGAGACAATATTACTGTTATCGGCGTAGATTATTCATACAACAAACGTATTCCTGGATCTCGAGGTCTTTCATGGTACATTGGTGTTGGTCCACAAGTATCATTTATTGATTATGGTAAATGGCACGACGACTGGTATGACGACTACCATTGGAAAGATGGAAAAACACATACTGATTTTGCGATCCGTCCAGCTTTGGGTCTAGAGTTCAAAATACCTTCTGCACCATTGGCCATGCATTTCGACTGGAAACCTTGGTGGAATCTTTCTCATGGTTCTAATTTCGAGCCATCGCGTTTTTCTTTAGGATTTAAATTCGTTTTGAAATAGTATAACGCGGATACAAATAACAAAAATCCTGCTCATCGTTCGTATGGCAGGATTTTTTGTTTCACAACTGCAATATCACCATTTCATAAATGATTAGATTAGCCTAGAAATCAGTATAATACTACCCCTCAACCTGATATTCGATCGGTTGTCCGGTAGCAATCTCCCGTTCCAATATTTGTTCCGGAGAAAGATGTTCCAAAAACATAATCAGTGCCCTAAGGCTATTGCCATGCGCAACAACAAGTACATTTTTGCCTTCTTTCAGTTTAGGTGCTATAAAATGTTCATAATATGGAATAACACGTTCGTATGTATCTTTAAGACTTTCCCCTCCTGGTGGCGGAACATCAAAAGACCTACGCCAGATATGCACTTGTTCGGCACCATATTTTTTGGCCATTTCAGCCTTATTCAAGCCCTCAAGTTGTCCGTAACCACGTTCATTCAAAGCAGCATTTATAACAATGGGGACGGAAGGATTGCCCATTTCATGTAAAATAATCTTTAATGTATGCTGTGCTCTCACAAGCGCTGAAGTATAAGCTATATCAATTCGTTCATTTGCCAAAGCCTTTCCCGCCTGCCGAGCTTCCTGTTGTCCCAATTCGGTAATATCAATATCTTGCCAACCCGTAAAGCGATTTTCCAAATTCCATTGCGATTGTCCATGCCGTACTAAAAAAAGTTTTGCCATTATTTATCCTAAGTTTTTCTAAAACTGTCGCCCACCACAGGGCCAACACCATATATAATAACGATACATTCCATTTTGTTTTATTTATACTTTGAATGCTTTTCTAACCCTCTAAACTAAGTATCGAACTACAGCTATAGGCTACCACAGATTCCTTAGCTGAAAAAATACAAGCACATATTCGCCCTCATATTTGTATATACTTAGAGCAACTTCGAGATTAAAACTATCAGTAGAATTTTAAAATGATTTATCAGATGAAAAGAAAATATATAGGCTACCTTGCATTATTTGCATGCGCGACTTTTTTGACCACCACTTCCTGCAGCAAATTCTTGGATATCGTCCCAGATGAGCGTCCTTCCGAAGCAGATGCCTTTCGTGATCCAAATTCAGCCAAAGGTTATTTGTACTCCTGCTATGCGTGGATTCCGAATTCACGGGTAGGGACCTCTTCCATTGATTTGATGACTTCTGACGAGGTAACGACTGCTTTTGAACATGAAACCTTCGCCCGATTTCCCCGTGGGCAATATACGGCCTCAAGTCCTGTCATTTCCTACTGGGATAACCTTTACAAAGGAATAAGACAATGCTATATCTTAATTCGCAATGTAGATAAAGTCCCTGGGATAGATCCACAGGAGGCGGCACAATATAAAGCTGAAGCCAATTTCCTGATCGGCTTTTATCATTTCTTACTGGTCCGGATGTACGGTCCAGTCGTTATTGCAGACCAAGAGTTTGACGTCAATGCCCCTTCTTCAGCGTATCCCAAACGTTCGACTTATGATGCCTGCGTTGATTTTATTATCAAAAAGCTGGATGAGACAGCTGGACAGTTACCTGCTCTTCGTGCTGCGGATGAGTGGGGTCGTGCTTCCTCGGTTATTGCCAAAGCGCTAAAGGCTAGGGTATTGCTTTATGCAGCATCACCGCTCTTTAATGGCGGTGGAGGTGATAAACAGAGCTTCTATGCCAATTTCAAAAATTTGGATGGCACAGCATTGATCAGTACTACCTTCGACAAACAAAAATGGCGCCGTGCAGCCCTAGCGGCTAAAGAAGCCATTGATGCAGCTGAACAAAGTGGGGCTTCACTGTATAAAAACAGCACCTACAATACCGTACTACCAGCTAATCCTATTGAAAAGGACTTACGCCTTACTTTTATTGACAAAGCCAATACCAAAGAAGTGATTTGGGCGGAAACACGTCGGGAAGGTCTCTACGATTTTCAAAATAAATCTACTCCCTTTCTTAGCGGCGCACAAGGTGAGTCGTATAACGGTGTATCCCCCGACCCTCACTCTGATCGAATCGTTTTATAGTAAAAATGGTTTACCGATTGACAAAGACCCCAATTATGACTATAATGGACGATACGCTGTAACAAGTACACCCAATGGCAATACATTATCGTTAAATCTAAACAGAGAACCGCGCTTCAATGCTTGGATTGCATATCACAACAGCTACTATGAAGTGGTTAGAGGGAGTGCCAATCAAATCCTAGTTCAGTTTCGGAAAAATGACAATTGCGGCATCCAAGGACGGTCTAATAACTACTCACCAACAGGATATCTCAACAAAAAAGGTATTGCGCCCGAATTGAACCAAAGTAGACTGCAGGTCTCCGTCAATTATCCATGGCCTGTGATACGTCTAGCAGAATTGTACCTGAACTACGCGGAGGCGCTGATCGAATACGGTCAGGATCTGAATACGGCCAAACAATATATTGACCGCGTTCGGGTCCGTGCGGGCATCCCAACAATTGATGTCGCATGGGCTCCAATTGGCGGGGCAACGAATCAGGCAACACTACGTTCCATCGTCAGACAAGAACGTACTATTGAACTTTACTTGGAAGGCCATCGCTTCTGGGATTTAAGACGTTGGATGATCGCCGATCAATACCTCAACCAACAGGCGAAAGGAATGAATATACAAGGAGCTACCGATACAGAATTTTTCAAAATAACAACGGTCGTTTTTCCACGTAGTTTTAGTCAGCGTAATTATTTAATGCCTATACCACAGGAAGAGATCAATAAAAACGAGGAATTGGTACAAAATCCCGGTTATTAATTAATTTAATGAATTGCACAAGATGAAATACAATATCGGAATATTCGCTCTACTCTTTTTAGCAATAGCGTGTAAAAAAGACGAAATAAAAATGACCAAGCCACCACAACTGGTTTCGGTTGAAGCTGAACCACGTATTGGCGGGACTCTCCTGAAATGGAAACTTCCTTCAGATAATAATTATCTTTATGGACAGATCACATATAAAAAAGTGGGATCAAAAGATCCCGATAAAATCTATAAAATCAATATAAGTTCTTTTGCCGACACCATGCGGATCGACGGATTGATCAACAAATATGAATATGTCTTCAACGTCCAATTGTTCAATCAAGACAAGAAAACAAGCATTGGGGGAGATATCATAAGCAGCAATAGTGTTCGGCCAATCGTTAGGCCTACGGAAGTGACCTATTTCCCGAACGAGTTAACTAAAATACAGGTGACCGATAATATGGTAGAAACCTACACGCAGGAAAACAGCGAGGGACCCAAAAAGAATTTATTTGACGGCGATAAGAATACATATTGGCATACAGCATGGTCTGCAAATACAGCCCCTCTTCCGCACTGGATCCAACTAAATTTTCCCCAAGAAGAAGAGATTGGCGCCATAAAGTACTTCTTCAGACAAAACAATAGCGACGAAGCCGGACGTCCGAAACAATGGGGAATAGAAATAAGTTCAGACGGCCAGCAGTGGACAAGAGTGTTTACATCAAAGGATAATCTTTCCACATCAAATGTAGCTGAAGAGCAAAGTTTGGCTTTTGATAAAAACTATAAGGCCAAATTTTTCCGGCTAATGATCCTTAAAAACGGCGGGAAAAGTTATACCCATCTGGGTGAAATGAATGTCTACCGGATGCGCTCTTCTATCATCGACAAAGAAAAGGAAGCTGAAGATAATTATTGACCATCATCACAAAGATTTTTTTTCTAATCATCAATGGTGCTCAAAAGAGCACAACGACGGAGGTAGAAATACCTCCGTTTTACTTTTCGCTCTAGTATATCATCAACATTCAAACAAGCTCCAAAATGCTCTGAGGTCAAATTTCCGCTATAGCATCAGCCTATGTGAAGAAGCGATCCCCAGCAAAAAAATAAAAAACTTTTTTATTACCTTAGATAAATAAATCGAACAAGAAAACAACTTGTTTTTTCATTAACTATAGTTTACATATATGAAATTATATGCCTTTGTATTGGGAGTAGGTTTACTTCCAGCCGTAGGATTATGTCAAAAGACCGTCACCCCTGGGAGCAGCGATATCAATACCAACTATATAAAACCAGAAAAATCACTGTATACGGTCTATTATGTTAAAGACAACAATTGGGACAAACAAGGATCACTGACCTACGATATTGTAGCGGCCAACAATCAGCTGACCTTAACCAATACCTATGTTCCGAAAGACAATGCCTGGACTTCGATACGCACGACGACTGCCGACGCAAAAACACTTCGGTCTATCAGCTATTCTAGCGATGGCAAGGAAACAAAAGTAAACCTCAACTTTGGAGAAACAATTACAGGTAATTATTATTCGAAGAAAACGAAAAAGGAAAAAAAGATCAACTTACAGCCAACTAGACCTTTTGTGGATTTTAACTGGACAGATCACCTGATTTCAACTCTCCCTTTAGACCTAGGGTATAAAGCGCGCATCCCGCAATTTTATTATAATAGTGATTCGGACATTTTCGTCGAAGACTATGCCATCAAGGAAGTAAAAAGCTACAGCTATGGCTCCCCAAAAACAGGTAAACACGACAGTTGGCTGGTTACACTTTTAGAAGAAAGTACCGGAGCCATCTATAATTATGTCATCGATAAGAAAGATCGCCGATTATGGCAAAGGGAAATGTCCATGGGAAACGGCAAATGGGAAATTACCGTAAACGAAGAACTGGACTATCAACCTATTAAAAATAGATTTAACAAAGAACAGGCTGCCCAACAGATTTCCCAGGGTAACAGTGTTATTATCGGGACGGCTTACGCTCGATCTAGCTCCGGAAAAAAACTTGGCGGACTCGTGAATACCGCCAAAAAGCAATATGCCCCAAAAGGTACAGAAATTACGCTCTTCGCCAACTCCGCCTATTACGAAGAATGGCTGGAAGTCAATAAAAAGATCCGAAAACAGAAAAAGATGCAGGAAGTTCCATTGGATCCCGATTTTGGCTATGCTATTAAAAAAGCAAAGGTGTATGATGATGAGGGGCATTTCGAATTTGCAGATCTCATGCCAGGTGCATACGTGATTATGGCGAGCTTCGATTTTACCAATTCTTACAACTATTCCTATGTATCAGGCTACACCAATTATTATAACTATTGGGGTTATACAGGTTCCACGACAAATTATGGTACGGCAAGATCATCCTATGTCGACAAAGCCAATGTTGAAAAGCACGTCACCATTGACAAAGACGGTGAAAAGAAAGAGGTAAATTTAAAGGAAATGTAATCAAAAAAATGCCGTTAAGCTCCTTTGTTTGACGGCATTTTTTATGCTTTTTAAAACGTATTTCTAAAACGATCAAATCTTCGACCCTTCAGTTACCCATCCATTTACTTTTTTCGAAGTTCAATATACCGGTCTATGCTAATGGGAAAGTGATCGGCAGTCCGCAGTAGAAAACAGGCAGCCGCTCCTACCCAGACCGAATAATCGAACGTCGATTTAATTCCTAACGAGAGGGTCATCACCACCCCAAAGCAGATCAGTAGAATCCCGGCAACGAATGCAGTAAAACGCAGTTTATAGCCGATCATCAATAGGATTGCTAAGACAACCTCTAATAATGTTGCGCCGATAGCAAGTATATTACCGAAAGTTTCAGGCACAAAAAAATTAAGGGTATTTGAATAGGCTACAAAATTGGCCCAATTTCCCCAGGAAACATGTGATGCCCCCGGTACCCCCCACAGCCCCAAACGATCTGCGACAGCAGACAGAAACGCTGTAGATACAGCTAAACGTACAAAAAGTTGACTATACATGGTATGAATTATATAAATAGTCTCTCCTTAAACCACCTATAATTTACTGATTATTAGTATTTTGGGTTTAAAATAGCTTGTTTTTTATTGCAAGAATTTGTATCTTAGAGCTTTAAAACCTTGCAAATATGTTGGGGAAAAATCCAGAAAAGAAGCCAGAATTATTTCGCCCAATGTTGGTGGATTTTATTGACCACGAGCATGAACTTGTTCTACTTTCAGAAAAAATAGATTGGAATTATTTTGAGAAAGAATTTTCGCCCTTGTATTCCAAAGTGGGCAATCCGAGCCATCCGATTCGGTTTATGGTGGGTTGTTTGCTACTGAAACATTTGTATAATTTGGGCGATGAGACGTTGGAAAAAGCCTGGATCATGAATCCTTATATGCAGCATTTTTGTGGCAGGGTTTTCTTTGAACACGAATTTCCTTGTGACCCGAGTAATTTTGTTCATTTCCGAAAAAGAATTGGCGAAAAAGGTATCGAAAAAATCTTTGCCTACAGCGTAAGAATGCACGATGCCAAGACGAACACCTCAAATTTTGTTTTGTCCGATACTACCGTTCAGGAGAATAATACCTCTTTTCCTACCGATGCAAAATTGTGCAAAAAAGTGATTGATTATTGCAACAAAATAGCCGGAAATGAAGGCATAAAACAAAGACAACGCTACACAAAAGTCAGCAAACAAATGGTGCGCAACACCTACAACGGAAAACATCCCAAGCGGGCAAAAGCGGCAAGGAAATCTCAAAGACAGCTCAAAACCATCGCCATGAGACTGATTCGTGAATTGCAACGGAATTTTAATGCAGAACAGCAAGAATTTTATAAAGATTTAATGACATTGTACACCAAGGTTGTCACACAAAAAAGAAACGATGCCGATAAAATTTACAGCATTCACAAGCCTTTTACCCGATGTATTGCCAAAGGAAAAGCGCATAGCCAGTATGAATTTGGGAATAAGGTAGGTTTGATAACCACCGCCAACAAAGGCAAGAAAATCATTCTCGGGATTAAAGCATTTTTGCAAACTCCTTACGATGGTCACACCATAGAACCACTTTTGGAACAGATGGAAACCGGTGGTCAAAAGCTCCCAAAAGAACTCCTTTACGATAGAGGTGGCAGAGGAAAATCAGAAATAAAGGGCGTGAAAATCTCCATCCCAAGCACTCCAAGAAAAAAAGACACTGCTTATCAAAAGCAGACAAAGCGCAAAAAATTTAGAACCAGAGCGGCAATAGAACCTATCATCGGACATTTAAAAACCGATTTTAGGCTGGCAAAAAATTACTTCATGGGAGAAACGGGACCACAAATCAATGCATTACTAGCTGCAACCGCTTGGAACATGAAGAAAATGATGGAACTACTGAAACAGAAAATTATTTTCTTATTTTATAAGATACAAATTATGCTGTTTTCTAATCCTGTTTTTAAAAATAAATTAAATAGTGGGTTTTGTTAAGGAACGACTAAATAGGGTATAAACGATATAAACCAAATTTAAAAGAACAAAAACAGTCCAAACTTAAACCAGTTTAAGAAATTTGTTTCAACCATCCCATACTCACAAAGACTCCCCTCGCTGTAATACCCGTGTTGTACCTTCACTTCCTCGCTCATCGTTCGGCGATTACCTTTGGTCAAACCCATTGCACAGTTAAATCAATAAGGCTGCCAGCACTCATGTGCTGTACAGCCTTATACATCAATTAATACGAATAAGAATTTAATATCATGTGTCTACCCCAGTAAATGATAACACACTGTTATAATGACGACCAAGATGCTCAATAGTCCCAATGGAAATAAAAATTATAAACAAAAAAATAATATCGTCATAAGATGATCGATCTATCACAACTGCCATGTTTTACTGCTAATTGCTCACAATAGCTATATCGCATGTCAACAAACCAAAGTACAATGCTATATTTCAATAAGTCCATAGAAAATTTACTACAGCTGCAGGGTTAATTCCTGCTGCTGTTGGTTTCTAAAAATGAACACCTTCGGCTGGTCAGCGTGTACATGCTTTTTTATCGCTTGTTGCAGGTCTATTAATTGATCTATTTTCTCGCCCTGATAATTCAATACAACATCGCCGACACGCAAACCGCTTTTGTAAAGATTGCCTTTTTCATCCAACTCGAGCAGCAGCACGCCGTTTATCGCGGGTAGGCCTGCGGCCGACTGCTCCCCCAAAGTCTCCACTGATTTAAATACCCCCGACTTCCAGGACCATCTGCTCCCCTGCTCCTTTGCTTCGGATTGGATCAACTGAGGTATTTCAGGACTAGCGGCAAGAGTTTTAAGTTTTTTACTGGTAACGCCAAAATGCAGCATGTCAAAATTTTTAAAATCCTGATCCTTCCAGTTTTTCAACCGGAAATCACCATGTGCGGGATTCGTAAAGTTCAATTGAATAACCCGACCATGTTTTTCTATGCCTTTTGCTCGATCTTTGTCGAGGTCATCCTGCCGTCCGTAAATATTATGGTCTACCTCTTCCCCCCAATACTTGACCTGTATATCCTGATGGGACTCCATCACGATATTATTACGGAATACATCGTGACTATGCTGAAACCATACATGAGGATGAAAACCATTGTTGATCATCACGTTGTTGTACACTTTGCGATAAAACCCTTCTCTTAGTTTTAGTCCTCCACTTAAACAAAGGTTATTGTAAATTTCATAATTGGAAGATCCGTCATCCAAATCAATATCCCAACCGTGATCACAGCGAAATCTATTATCATGAATTTTGGTTGTTTTGACTGCGTCCAGCAATATTAAATTGGGATGTTTCCCCGTCAGTTCATCCATCTCCTTTCGATTGGGATGCCAAAATCGGTCGCGCCCCCATGAGTTGAAGGCACCGTGATCGCTGGTTTCCAGGACTGTATTAAAAACATCATTGTAAGCGATCTCATGACCGCCCCAAGTCCCATCACCTACATTAATACCTGCTCGAGGAACATTGTAAATGGTATTATGCAAAATTCGTAGCGATTCAGCCATGGAGACCTGTACACCTGCCACTTGTTTTTCGATCAAGCCAATGTCATGGATCAGATTGTCACTTGCCTCACAGTCCATGGGGTAATTATTCGTTTTTGGCCCTTTGATGGTATCCATTTGGTCAAATGGGAAAATTTTTCATATCGAAATTCCGGTGAGCGTACTGCCGCTGAATCTCCTACAAAATTGATCGCTCCGGCACCGATCTGTTCAATCCGGTTGCCTTCGATTTTGACCCCGCGATTGTAATTATTAACAAATATTGCATTGCCGCCCAAAGCGATAAAATCATTCGCGCGGAAGATACAGTTTTCCGCACCTTCAATCTTTACTGCTCCCTGTCGATAGATCGTCCAATCACTACGTAAGAGTGGTTCGCTTGTTTTCATAAAGGTAGGAGCAGTATACATGAAGCGAAGGCCACCAACCTCAATATCATGCACTGGCCTGAAAGATGAACCTGAAAGATAGATTAGATTTTCCAATTGTGGCGCTACAAACTTCAGCTGGTTGGGATTAATTCCTTTAGCAGGCATATAATATAAGCGTGCCTTCTCCACATCCAAATACCACTCCTGAAAGGTATCGAGTTCTTCAAAGATATTTTCTACAAAGCGATAGGTCTCGTGCATTTTGCTGGGACGATTATTTTGCTGTCCACCTTCAAGTGTAACAGTTGATAATCCGTCTTTTCCTGTAATCTGATAATGGAACCCTCCCCAGCGACCAGCATGCAAAGCATGTACAATTCCCCCCTTAGGGTTCTTCCAGGTTGCTACACGTTCGGGACTTAATGCATCTGCAGCATAACCTTGAAATGGCAAGACTAAAGGATCGTAGTTTGGATAACGTGCCCGGACAAGATGCTTATCATTTGCATATAGACTTTGGAAGTTTACTCCTCTTGGGACCTTAGCCTCCCAAATACCATGATCGCCCTGTTTCCATTTGAGGTTAAGCGATTTGGCACCACTCAGCGTAACTTGTGCTCCTTCCTCAGCTTTGATCCGCAAGGGTTGTCTTCTTGTGCCCGATACCCCGGCAGACAATTCAATCGGTTTATCCAGCTGGTAGGTGCCCGCCATAAAGATGATTTCGATGTCTGGTGTATTTTTTCCTTGTTTCTGTTTTTCTACCGATCGCAGTGCGGCTTCAGCTGTGGCATAGGGACTGCCCATGGTTCCTTGGTTTCTATCACTTCCTTTTGTACTGATGTAAATACGTTTTACCGAGCCAGACTGTTGCCCATGCACGCTAAGTGAAGCGACACCGGTAAGGCCAATAAATAATAATTTTGGAAATAACATACAAGATATCTTCATAATTTTAATCGTTCATATAATATTAGCTGGATTATATCAACTATAAACCAGCTATATAGTAAGGTCTATAAGTCAATAAACAGCAAATTCGCTCAGATTAGTTCTTTTTTCGCTCTGCTGCTGCTTTTAACAAAATTTCTTTACTGGCAGCCGGCACATTTCCGTTAGCATCAGGTCCAATATTGAGCAGCAAATTCCCGCCTTTTTCATTTATCTCGCGCAGCTTAGTATTTACTTCTGTAGGAGATTTCCAATTATTATCTGATTTTTTATATCCCCAAGAATTATTCAAGGTATAACAGGCTTCCCAATCGTAATCCAGTAACGTTCCAGGATGTTCTTGTTCAGGCGTTCCAAAATCACGCTTAAATTGATCCCGCTTTGCTACGCGGTTATTAATGATTAGAGTGGGTTTTAATTTGCGTAGATATTGATAAAGATCTTCTCCCGCGGCCATATCCCACCAATTCACCCAGTCCCCATCAAACCACAGGATGTCAGTATCATACTTAACAACCAATTCTTTCAATTGATTTTTCATGTATTGAATATAAGCGGCTTTCTGTTCCGGCTTAATGAGAATCTGGCCCCAGTCGCCTTTACCATTGGGATCAACATATTGCGAATCGTGATGCCAGTCGATAATACTGTAGTAGGTACCAAATCTAATCCCAGCTTTCTTACAAGCTATGGACAACTCCCGCACGAGATCTCTTCCTTTCATTGGCGTCGAAGCGATATCATAATCTGTATAGGGGGAATCCCACAGACAAAACCCCTCATGATGTTTGGTCGTCAGGACGATATATTTCATTCCAGCATCCTTAGCCAATTGAACAATACGATCCGCATTGAAGTCCTTAGGATTCCAGGTGTTGATCAGTTCCGAATATGTTGCCTTCGGAATATTCATTTCCGATTGTATCCATTCGGCATATCCCTTGGTTGAATCCCCATTATACATCCCTCCAAGTTGACTATAAAGCCCAAAATGAATAAACATTCCGTACTTTGCTTCCCTAAACCAATGCATCCGTTCATCAAAATCCTTTTTGGATTCCTGCAAATAATTAACTTGGGCGTTTCCCATGTTCATAAACAACATGGCTAGTAGAGAAAGAATACAATGCGTTGCTTTTATCATATTTATTTTAATTGGTTAATCCAACAAGCTCAAGCAGCTGTCAAATCTTCTGTTGGTGCCACACACACATTCTGCAAAATGCTAAACCATTCTGCTATTGCAAAATAAATATAAAAAATATGAAGAATACTTTTTATTTATTTCAAATAAGTTACGCTTAATGGACAGGCCTGTACCAGTCACAATTCTATAAGAAATAAATACTTTCAAAGCGGCTTATCAAACAAGCTATCTACTATAAAATTTAATGTAAATTCATTCCAAAAAGGATTTATATTTAGTAAATATTTCATTTAACACCATACTATAGATTAAAATTATGAGTTTAAAAACCTTAATCACAAAAAGTGCTGAATATAACAACTGGGTCGTCAATAAATACATCAATTGGTTGGCTGATAAATCAGATGACCAACTTAACCAAGAGGTACCTTCAAGTTTCCCGACCATTTTGAAGACCTTAAATCACATCTTGCAGACACAGGAATATTGGTGGAGCCACATTGCGGAAAGCAATGATTTTGATTTTGAGAAAAAGCGAGCCACAAAAGAAGAAATATTTGAAGCACTACAAAGAAGTTCAGCTCAACTCGTGGATTACATACACAGGCTAACCGAGTTGGATCTTGAAAAAAATATCAAAGTGGAATCACCATGGTTTCAATGCGACTTCACGAAGTATGAATACATACAACAGCTGATCCTCCACGGAACATATCACAGGGGACAGATCGTTACAATGGGCCGAGCTATTGGAATAACGGATGCTCCAATGACAGACTTTAATTATTGGAATATTTATAAAGATCAACAATAGGGATTTGAGCACTGCCATGGACAAAATTACCAGTAAAGTACAGATCCGAGAAATTGTCGCAGCCGCGAAACAGCAAGGACAGCAATCCGGTATAGAATCTTTTATGTTAAGCTTACAAGCGTGTTTACTGAAAAAGAAAGTTCGTTTTCCCCTTCTGGAGTTTGCGGCCAGGGAAATTATGCTATTCCTACCTGAAACCGAGCAGTTACACTTAACAGATCGTCTCATTGCCACAACAGAAATGGGAAGTTATGTTTTAACGGGAATAATTCTCCAGCAAACTCTCCCCGAACACTTCGAACAATCCATCCATAAAGCCTGTACCTATATAACCATAGGTAATCAATGGTACGTCTGTGATATCATCGGCGAACGCGTAATTGGTCATGCGCTGTTGACTTCGCCTAAAAAAGCAATACCTCTATTAGAAGAATTAGCTCATCATTCTGACAAATGGATTGTCCGAACAATTGGTGTAGCTACACATTATGCCGTAAAAAAAGGCCTATCAGCCACATACGTAAACATTTTATTGAACCTACTGATTTCATTGTCAAACACAACAGATTTTCATGTAAAAAAGGGAATTGGCTGGGGAGCCAAAACAATAGCAAAATTCCATCCCGATCTTGTTGCTTGCTACAGTAAAGCAATTGAATCGCCAGAAACCAAACAATGGTTTCGGACAAAAATTACGATTGGTCTCAATCGCCACAACTTGAGGACTAAACAGAATCGGCAGGAGGATACGACGATTCATCTTAACCAATGAAATGAATGCGTGATTTTCTTTGCGATAATTATACATCAAGAAAGAACTATACAGCAGGAAAGGCGAAGTCTACAATTAAACCTCGCCTTTCTATAAACCTTTAGTCCATATGTAACCACGCCCTCGGTTATTGGTCTTTTTTCATTGTTCCTTTTTCACGAAGGTTGATATGCCAGCTAAAAGCCTCTTCTAACAAATGTGGTGTATGCCCCCCTCTCTCACAAGCGCGGTTATAATAATCTAATAGCTGCTCTTTGTAATCGGGATGTACACAGTTCGCTATAATTACTTTCGCTCGCTCGCGAGGCGCTAAACCACGTAAATCTGCCAAGCCATAATCTGTTACCAAAATATCGACATCATGTTCGGTATGATCCACATGGGAAACCATAGGAACAATATGAGAAATTGCATCTCCTTTAGAGGCCGCCTGTGTGACAAAGATGCTCAAATAAGCATTGCGTGCAAAGTCACCCGACCCGCCGATACCGTTCATGATATTTGTTCCTGAAGTATGGGTAGAATTTACGTTTCCATAAATATCAAACTCTATGGCTGTATTAATTGCTATAATCCCCAAACGTTTGATCAGTCCAGGTGTATTGGAAATATTCTGTGGGCGCAATACAATTTTATCACGGTATCGATCCAAATGATCGAACACTCTTGAATAACACTCTTCGGAAACAGTAATTGAAGAAGCAGAAGCAAAATCCAGTTTTCCGGCATCGATAAGGTCAAAGGTGCTATCTTGCAACACTTCAGAAAACATCGTTAGATTACGGAACTTACTATGTATAAATCCCGTCAGAACAGCGTTAGCTACTTTTCCAATACCCGCTTGAAGTGGCATCAAGCTTTCTGACAAATGGCCTAGCGCTACCTCATTTTCGAAAAACTGCAAAATATGCTTCGCTATCGCTGTTGTTTTGGTATCCGGTTCAGCAATATCGGCAGGGCTATCAAGCTCATTCGTAAACACAATTCCCACCACCTTGCTCGCGTCCAAAGGAATAGTTTTACGTCCAATTTTATTTTCTGGAGCTACGATTGGAATAACATTACGCCGAGGGTAATCTTCGGCTTGATAAATATCATGTATTCCTTTAATAGTCACCGGTATCGCAGTATTGACTTCCAAAATAACCTGCTTAGCCAATGCAGCAAAAGTTGCCGAATTTCCCACAGAAGTCGTTGGAACAATACTTCCATCCGATTCTATTGCTGCTACTTCCAAAACAGCAATATCCACCTGAGGCAAATTCTTATTGTGCAGCAATTCGGCCGTTTCGCTTAGATGCTGATCAATAAACAACACATCTCCAGCATTAATTTTATGACGTAAAATACGATCCACCTGAAAGGGCATCCGCTTGGATAATGCTCCCGCTTCCGCCAATTTACCGTCCGTTCCGTGTCCCAACGAAGCCCCAGTAATCAAGGTTATTTTCAATGGATACACTTTTGCACGTTCAGCCAAGGCAGGTAACACCACCTTACTGTCTCCAGCCTTGGTAAAACCACTCGACCCAACGACCATTCCGTTTTGAAATAGTTTAGCAGCTTCTTCTGCTGTAATCACTTTATCATGTAAGCTTTGAACTTTTATTCTTTCGTAAGCCATATTTTTATAGTTTGATTTTATTCGATTATTGTAAACTTAAGAAATTGAAATCTATATATTTCCCTTCGTTGAAAAGTTCTTTGCTATAATTTGCAACCTCTTAACCAAACAATTTTAGCACTTTTTTCAACTGCATATTTATTATCATTTGACACAAAATTATCCAAAGGTGACTAAAAATACGCAACGCACTACAAATCAAAAATATACAACAAATCATAATAAAAAAATAGTTTATATCACACGCATGTATAATATATATCACACTGAAAACAAACAACTTACAACAATAAAAATAAAACCAAAGTAAGTAAAGACTAACTCGCTAGTCGATTAATTGCCATTTTAACGTAAGCATACACTCACTTTCAAGAAGTAAAGGTGGGGTCTAGTAAAAAAGTCTTACCTTTGTGACATCGTATTATAGGTTAAAATGAATACACAAGATATAAGTACAGATGCCAAATATGTCAACCGTTATTATATGACGGAAGTAGACTCATTTGAAGATAGCATTTACTGTCACCACGCTATTATAGCAGAGAACCATATTTCCGAACATTGCCATGATAAGGATCAATTTCTATATACAGAAGGCGGTGTCGTATTTGTTAAAACAGAGGAAAAATCGTATTTTCTACCTGCCCGTCATTATTTGTGGATTCCTGCTGGCATAAAACATAGTATTCATCCAAGTACCCCTGAGGTCGTTATGCGTAATTTATATTTTCCCAAAGCCGCTAATGACGCCCCCTTCTACAGTAAAATGGGGATTTATCCAGTAAATGATCTTTTGATAGAGCTGATTATGTTTACCAACCGCTGGAATGGCAATATCTTTCCGGTCGAAGAACCTAAATATAGTATCGCTACAGCATTCAAGCTTATCCTGCCGGAACTATCGCTGCATGAGCTTCCATTAGCCTTGCCTTATCCTAGTCATCAGAAATTAAAGGATATTGTCACTTACCTCGAAGAAAATATAGAGGAAAATGTCAGCTTTAAAAAACTTGCCGGATTATTTAACATTAGTGAACGCACATTGGCTAGACTATTTCAAAAGGAATTAAATATGTCTTTTATCCAATACTACACGATCCTCAGAATGCTGACCGCACTTAAGCTCCTTTTGGACGAAAAACTAAGCGTAAATGAAGTTGCGCTCAAAGTTGGATACAATAGCCTTCCCACATTTAGCAACACATTCAATAAGGTCGTCGGCATCCGTCCAAGCGAATATGTCAAACAAAAAGAATTGCTTATTTAAAAATGTTTGCCTAATTTAGGTCAATAAACCTAATTCAGGATGAAATTCAAACATATCATTTACAGTGCTGGAATCCTATTGCTTAGCACTTCTTTATTTGCCAAATCTCAAGATAAGAAACCCAAACCCATTCAGTTATTTAATGGGAAAGATTTGAAGAACTGGACTCCAAAAATCAGAAACCACAAAGTTGGCGATAATTATAAAAATACATTTCGTGTAGAAGACGGTTTACTCAAGGTAAGATATGATGGTTATGATAATTTCAATTTTCAGTATGGCCATCTGTTCTACAATAAAGAGTTCTCAGCGTATTTGTTGCGCGTCACTTACAGATTTGTCGGTGAACAGGTAAATGGTGGAGAAGGTTGGGCTTGGCGTAATAGCGGAGCCATGCTACATGGACAGGATCCTAATACCATGGGTGTGGATCAAGACTTTCCAATATCTATCGAAGGGCAACTGCTGGGTGGAAATGGCAAGGACGAACGGACCACAAGTAATCTTTGTACACCAGGCACAAACGTTGTGATCGACAATAAGCTATTCACACCACATTGCATCAGCTCAACATCAAAAACCTATGCTGGAGATCAATGGGTAACTGCTGATTTCTTGGTGTTGGGAGACTCTCTTGTGCAACATATCCTTGAAAACAAGGTCGTATTACAGTATACTAAACCCCAAATTGGTGGCGGCAATGTAAGTGGTTTCGATCCCAAAGTGAAGAAAGATGGACAGCTTTTACACAAAGGTACTATTTCACTTCAGAGTGAGAGCCATCCCATTGATTTCAAAAAAGTGGAACTTTACGATTTAGAACCTTACATGAAAGATCCCAACAAATTGAAAAAGATCATCGCAGAGCTACTTCCAAATTTACAGCAATAAATACACTGCAAATTTCAGTTTTAAAATAAAAAAGCATCGGTATTCGATGCTTTTTTATTTACTATTCGCTTGGAAAGAGAAATCCAAAGTATATAACATAAAGAAAAGGGATACAGCGAGCTGTACCCCTCTATATCTATACGAAAAGCTTACGCTAAACCGTTAACAAATTTTGTTAACTTCGATTTGTTGTTAGAAGCTTTTTTCTTGTGGATCACATTTTTCTTTGCCAAACGATCAAGCATAGAAATTACGCGTGGTAACAATGTTTTTGCTTCTTCTGCAGAAGTAGTGTGACGTAATTTTTTGATTGCGTTACGTGTAGTTTTTGCTTGGTAACGGTTTCTTAAACGTTTAGTAGCGTTTGCTCTAATTCTTTTGATCGCTGATTTATGATTTGCCATTTTTTTTAGCTAATTTTTATTCAATTTTTTTCTTGTAATTCGGACTGCAAAAATAACACCTTATTTTCAATATTCAAAATCTATTTTATTTTTTAGGTTTAGTATATTTGCGACATGCAAAAATTATCGATGGATGAACTTCAACGTACAGATGTTGAATCGTTTAAAAAGCAAGAAAAAACTCCTATCACAATCATTATGGACAATGTACGGAGCATGCATAATGTGGGCTCGGCCTTCCGTACTGCAGACGGATTTGCTATTGAAAAAATATACCTGTGTGGCATTACCGGCACACCTCCTCATCGCGAAATCGAAAAGACGGCCCTCGGGGCTACCCAATCTGTCGCTTGGGAATACCACAAAGATACCTCAGCTGTTGTAGATCAGCTTCGGACAGAAGGCTATGTCATTATTGCCATCGAGCAAGCAGATGATAGTGTTATGTTACATCAGTTTGAACCAGAAAATGACAAAAAGTATGCGCTGATTTTTGGAAATGAGGTCAATGGAGTAGATGAGGATGTCATGGAAAAAATTGATACCTGCATCGAAATCCCCCAATACGGGACTAAACATTCCTTAAATGTATCTGTCGCAATTGGCATTATTCTTTGGGATTTTATCCAAAAACGCAATTTCAATTAAAAATTTATCAATAAAGGTCACATTCCTATTCACATTGCTTCCATTTTAGAAAGCAAAATAGTAGATTTGTGTGCAAAATTTAAAGAAGAAATGAGTGTATTAGTTAATAAAGATTCAAAAGTAATCGTTCAAGGTTTCACTGGAAACGAAGGTACTTACCATGCTACTCAAATGATTGAGTACGGAACAAATGTAGTTGGTGGTGTTACTCCTGGTAAAGGTGGTCAACAACACTTAGACCGTCCTGTATTCAATACTGTGCAAGATGCAGTAGACGCTACAGGAGCTAATGTTTCTATTATTTTTGTACCTCCAGCATTTGCTGCAGATGCGATCATGGAAGCTGCCGCTGCTGGTATCGAAGTGATTGTTTGTATTACAGAAGGTATCCCAACAAAAGATATGATCCAAGTAAAATCTTACTTGAGCGACAAAAACTCTCGTTTGATCGGTCCTAACTGCCCAGGTATTATCACTGCAGGAGAAGCTAAAATCGGTATCATGCCAGGATTTATCTTCAAAAAAGGTAATGTGGGTGTTGTTTCTAAATCAGGAACTTTAACTTACGAAGCCGTAGATCAAACTGTAAAAGCAGGATTAGGTATCACAACAGCAATCGGAATTGGTGGTGACCCTATCATTGGTACGACAACGAAAGAAGCTGTTGAATTATTAATGGACGACCCTGAAACTGAAGCGATCATCATGATTGGTGAAATCGGCGGTGGAATGGAAGCTGAAGCTGCTCGTTGGATCAAAGAACACGGTACTAAACCTGTTGTTGGATTTATCGCAGGTCAAACAGCGCCTCCAGGACGTCGTATGGGACACGCTGGTGCAATTGTAGGTGGTGCAGATGACACTGCTGCTGCAAAAATGAAAATCATGCGTGAGTGTGGTATTCGTGTTGTTGAGTCTCCGGCTGAAATTGGAAAAGCAATCGCAGAAGAATTGGCTAAATAATTAGACCATCGAACATATAAAAAAAGGGAATCAAATTTGATTCCCTTTTTTTATACCTATATAATTACATTACAACATCAACTAGGCATTGCTTCGTCTGCCGATGGTCCATATAAGCCCGGTACAGCAATATCCAATAATCGCAAATAAACCGTCAACTGGCCACGATGATGAACAATATGATTATTGACAATAAAACGTATTGCTCCGGCTCGTGGTAAACGTGCAATGAGATAATCACCCGATTGTAACACCCAATCTTTAAACCAGTCTTCTTCCTTTATGTCTTCAATTGCGGCTTTATTATTTTCCAGGCCTATTGTTAATATCTCTTTTAATTCTTCTACAGAAGATACTTTAATGGGCTGATAATCCACTTTAAAATCAAATACATCTTTTGGTATTGCTTGGTGTACCCAATTATGTAGTCCAACAATGTGAGCAGCTAGTTCTCCCAGACTCATCGATTTTTCGTGTGGACGCCAATCCAATTTATCGTCTGGTATGCGTTCTAGAATACGTTTGGTATTTTTTGTTTCGTGATCCAATTCGATCAAATAGCTCTTTTTGATACTCATATAAATATTAATTCATGAATTGAAAATCTTTTAATACGGTAACAGCATAGGGTGATTCCACAGCCTTATGTGCTGCTGCTCGCGCAATTTCTCCCTCTACATAGGTTACCTTGAGCGGTAAAAATGTATTGTTGAGTACATTTTCATGAAATAACGCCTCGTACCAGGTACAGGCAGAAACGAAACGTCCGTAGTTCAGATTTAAGTGATAGCCATCACGTGTAAAATGATCACCTATAAAACTCGAACGCGCATTTTGAACAGCTGTACCCGAAGGAATCAAAAGATCGAAATTACCCCAGTTAAACACCTCCTGCGAAGTGTTGGCAATAGCCCTATACATGCTATCTTGGCTACGGTTATAGCGAACAAAACCTTCATGTGATGAACCGTTCTGATACGCCCAGGTTTGATGTAATATATACTTGGTTTCAGGAAATAAAATATGTTTTGTTACATAATCATATAAGAGCGGCAGATCCTTCGCATACGAATCATAATCTCCTGATAGCGGACTTGCTTGCTGAAAGCTAATATAATCCCAAGCCTCATCTACAAGCGCTTCAGATAAGCGCTCATTTGCTTTCTCCGACATCTGCCCGTCAACATTGATTTTACGGTAGCGATAAGCCGGCTTATCCTCTTTTGCGTTGCTAACATGTAAACTTAAAGGAGCCCCCCCAATATAGAGATTGCCGATTACTATCTTTTTTTTCCCAGCTTTCGCCAATTCATATAAATTCTGTTCAATAGCATCTTCCGAGAAACTATTACCGATGGCCAATATTCGTAGCACACCATCATCTAAAGATTTATTTTGTGCATTTAATCGATTATTCTTCAAAAAAAACACGATTAAAAAACCGAACACCAATACCTGTTTTACTTTTATCATAATATAATGCAATAACAACTAAATTAGATAATATCTCGTAGAAATGCGAATGATATCCCCAGAAAGAGAGATTTTATCCCATTTGCAAGCTATCAGGATAACAGTTCGGACAAGGTAAGCTAATGGTCATTACAAGTAGCTTTTGTGCGACCGTTGTCCACTTGGCTTACAATACCCCGTGACTATGACGCTACAGCATACCAAATGTGGCCAATAATACTTCTAGCAATATAAAAAAAACTCAGATACGAAAGTTTTGGAACAGACGCTACACAGTACCGCTAGACCACAGTGACGACTGCATACCCCTGCTGGCTACGTCGATTTACCATACGATAGACCACGGTGACGGTTGCATGCCCCTGACTCCGAGGATGCTCCATACCATTACAGCACAGTTGTAAACTGAACTACAGTCATCGATGGTCATGCTACTGCACCATCCGCTGTTTTAACAGTAAAGGCTAGAGGGCAGGGCTGGTCGGGGAAGTACAGGCAGGTAGCTAAACGAAAGAAGCCCTTGACTGTTTCCAGCAAGGGCTTCCGTGTAAAAAAAGGCACCGACCTACTCTCCCACCTGTTACGGCAATACCATCGGCTCTGGCGGGCTTGACTGCTCTGTTCGGAATGGGAAGAGGTAGACACCGCCGATATAGGCACCTAAAAATCTTTATTGGTCTGCTTCCTTTTAGGAGCATCAGGCCAACTGACATATATATTGAAAGAGCTTTGTTTCTTTTTGTTATTCTTTTCGTTTCTAAAAATTAAAGAGGAAGACAACAGTGTTATCTGCTTGAGAAAGCTTCGGGCTATTAGTACCACTTGGCTTTGGTCTCTCAACCTTTACACCTATGGCCTATCAACGTAGTCATCTTCTACGACCCTATAAGGAAGTCTCATCTCGTGGCTAGTTTCGCACTTAGATGCTTTCAGCGCTTATCTATTCCAGACGTAGCTACCCTGCCGTACACCTGGCGGCATAACAGGTTCACCAGAGGTCTGTCCAACCCGGTCCTCTCGTACTAAGGTCAGATCCACTCAAACTTCCAACGCCCACAACAGATAGGGACCGAACTGTCTCGCGACGTTCTGAACCCAGCTCGCGTGCCACTTTAATGGGCGAACAGCCCAACCCTTGGGACCTTCTCCAGCCCCAGGATGTGACGAGCCGACATCGAGGTGCCAAACCTCCCCGTCGATATGAGCTCTTGGGGGAGATCAGCCTGTTATCCCCAGCGTACCTTTTATCCTTTGAGCGATGGCCCTTCCATACAGAACCACCGGATCACTATGTCCGTCTTTCGACCCTGTTCGACTTGTCGGTCTCACAGTCAAGCAAGCTTATGCCATTGCACTCCACGTACGGTTACCAAGCGTACTGAGCTTACCTTTGAAAGCCTCCGTTACCTTTTTGGAGGCGACCACCCCAGTCAAACTACCCACCAAACAATGTCCTCCACATGATGGAGTTAGAAACCGAATACAGAAAGGGCGGTATTTCAAGGTTGATTCCATGACTCCTGGCGAAGCCACTTCAACATCTCCCGCCTATCCTACACATCCTGTACCCAATCTCAATGTTAAGCTATAGTGAAGGTGCATGGGGTCTTTCCGTCCCGTTGCGGGTAATCGGCGTCTTCACCGATACCACAATTTCACCGAGCTCATGGCTGAGACAGCGCCCAGATCGTTACACCATTCGTGCAGGTCGGAACTTACCCGACAAGGAATTTCGCTACCTTAGGACCGTTATAGTTACGGCCGCCGTTTACTGGGGCTTCGATTCAATGCTTCTCTTGCGATGACATCCCCTCTTAACCTTCCAGCACCGGGCAGGTGTCAGGCCTTATACTTCATCTTGCGATTTTGCAAAGCCATATGTTTTTGTTAAACAGTCGCCTGGGCCTTTTCACTGCGGCTGCTCTTTCGAGACAGCGCCCCTTCTCCCGAAGTTACAGGGCCATTTTGCCGAGTTCCTTAGCCATGACTCACTCGAGCACCTTAGGATTCTCTCCTCGACCACCTGTGTCGGTTTGCGGTACGGGTCTTCATAACCTGAAGCTTAGCGGGTTTTCTTGGAAGTCTGTTTACCTGCTCTATCAGCGCCACCGGAGCTTTGCTGTACTATTGGGTTTCAGCAGGGTCGGCGGATTTGCCTACCGTCCCTATACCTACGCCTTTCAACGAACTATTCCGTCAGTTCGCGGCAGTGTCACTACTCCGTCACCACATCGCAGTTATGAAGAGTACTGGAATATTAACCAGTTGTCCATCGGCTTGCCCCCTTCGGGTGCGCCTTAGGTCCCGACTGACCCTGATCCGATTAACGTTGATCAGGAAACCTTGGTCTTTCGGTGGGCGGGTTTCTCACCCGCCTTATCGTTACTTATGCCTACATTTGCTTTTCCATAACCTCCACAGTTCATTGCCAAACTGCTTCTCCGGCGATGGAATGCTCCCCTACCAGATGTACATATTTCAGTACAAATCCATAGCTTCGGTACCGTTCTTGATGCCCGTTTATTATCCACGCCCGGCCGCTCGACTAGTGAGCTGTTACGCACTCTTTAAATGAATGGCTGCTTCCAAGCCAACATCCTAGCTGTCTGGGCAACCGGACCTCGTTAGTTCAACTTAGAACGAATTTGGGGACCTTAGCTGATGGTCTGGGTTCTTTCCCTCTCGGCCTTGGACCTTAGCACCCAAAGCCTCACTGCCGGCTATATTTGATAGCATTCGGAGTTCGTCTGGATTTGGTAGGATTTGACTCCCCCGCACCCAATCGGTAGCTCTACCTCTATCAAACTCTACGCCGACGCTGTTCCTAAAAACATTTCGGGGAGTACGAGCTATTTCCCAGTTTGATTGGCCTTTCACCCCTACCCTCAGGTCATCCGGAAACTTTTCAACGTTTATCGGTTCGGTCCTCCATTACATGTTACTGCAACTTCAACCTGCCCAAGGGTAGATCACAAGGTTTCGCGTCTACCTCATCTGACTATGCGCCCTATTAAGACTCGCTTTCGCTTCGGCTGCGTCCCTGAAGGACTTAACCTTGCCAGACAAGAGTAACTCGTAGGCTCATTATGCAAAAGGCACGCTGTCACAGGACCTGCCTGCTCCAACCGCTTGTAAGCACACGGTTTCAGGTTCTTTTCACTCCCCTGTTCGGGGTTCTTTTCACCTTTCCCTCACGGTACTGGTTCACTATCGGTCTCTCAGGAGTATTTAGCCTTACCAGATGGTGCTGGTGGATTCCCACAGGATTTCTCCGGTCCCGCGGTACTCAGGATACCACTATGTCAACATTCTTTACCTGTACGGGGCTCTCACCCTTGTCGCGCAGTTTCCCACCTGCTTCCAGTTCATAGCGCTGTACAATGTCGTGGTCCTACAACCCCGACCATGCCGTAACATGATCGGTTTGGGCTCTTTCCCGTTCGCTCGCCACTACTTGGGAAATCATTGTTATTTTCTTCTCCTACGCCTACTTAGATGTTTCAGTTCAGCGCGTTCGCGTTTTATACGACTATTCTTCAAATAGTCAGGTTGCCCCATTCGGAAATCTCTGGATCAAGTCGCATTTGCCAATCCCCAAAGCTTATCGCAGCTTATCACGTCCTTCTTCGCCTCTGAGAGCCTAGGCATCCCCCGTGTGCCCTTATTTACTTTCTTCACCGGCATAGCCTTTTGCTACTATGCGGCTGCTTTTGATATATATACACCTATGCTACGTAAAGATTCGTTCGGCCTTGACCGAGGGTCTCCTCTTTACATCAAACACATACACGTATTGTCTCTATACTGTTGTCTTCTCTTGTAATTTTTTTTCTCTTTCAATATGTCAAAGAACTCTTTTTCCGGTATATTCTAGGACCATCTGTCGATGTTCCTCCCGGAGATGTGGAGAATAACGGATTCGAACCGTTGACCCCCTGCGTGCAAGGCAGGTGCTCTAGCCAGCTGAGCTAATTCCCCTTAACTTTTCGTAGTCCCGAGCAGATTTGAACTGCTGACCCCTACATTATCAGTGTAGTGCTCTAACCAACTGAGCTACGGGACTAGCTTATCTTGTTCATCTCTTTCTCTCGGTCCTGCTCCTTTCGGGGCGGGCACTTTCTTCTGATGTTTTTTCTTCTTGCAATCATATGTAACGTGACGAGCACCGATCTTCGATACTCTAGAAAGGAGGTATTCCAGCCGCACCTTCCGGTACGGCTACCTTGTTACGACTTAGCCCCAATTATCGGTTTTACCCTAACACGCTCCTTGCGGTAACATGCTTTAGGTACCCCCAACTTTCATGGCTTGACGGGCGGTGTGTACAAGGCCCGGGAACGTATTCACCGCGTCATTGCTGATACGCGATTACTAGCGAATCCAACTTCATGGGGTCGAGTTGCAGACCCCAATCCGAACTGTGAATGGCTTTTAGAGATTAGCATCATATTGCTATGTAGCTGCCCGCTGTACCATCCATTGTAGCACGTGTGTAGCCCCGGACGTAAGGGCCATGATGACTTGACGTCGTCCCCACCTTCCTCTCTGTTTGCACAGGCAGTCTGTTTAGAGTCCCCACCATGACATGCTGGCAACTAAACATAGGGGTTGCGCTCGTTGCGGGACTTAACCCAACACCTCACGGCACGAGCTGACGACAGCCATGCAGCACCTAGTTTCGTGTCCCGAAGGACGAGTGCGTCTCTGCACTCTTCACTAACTTTCAAGCCCGGGTAAGGTTCCTCGCGTATCATCGAATTAAACCACATGCTCCTCCGCTTGTGCGGGCCCCCGTCAATTCCTTTGAGTTTCACCCTTGCGGGCGTACTCCCCAGGTGGATAACTTAACGCTTTCGCTTGGACGCTGGCTGTCTATCGCCAACATCGAGTTATCATCGTTTAGGGCGTGGACTACCAGGGTATCTAATCCTGTTCGATCCCCACGCTTTCGTGCATCAGCGTCAATACCAGCTTAGTGAGCTGCCTTCGCAATCGGAGTTCTAAGACATATCTATGCATTTCACCGCTACTTGTCTTATTCCGCCCACTTCAAATGGATTCAAGCCCATCAGTATCAAAGGCACTGCGATGGTTGAGCCACCGTATTTCACCCCTGACTTAATAGGCCGCCTACGCACCCTTTAAACCCAATAAATCCGGATAACGCTCGGATCCTCCGTATTACCGCGGCTGCTGGCACGGAGTTAGCCGATCCTTATTCTTCCAGTACATTCAGCTAGATACACGTATCTAGGTTTATTCCTGGACAAAAGCAGTTTACAACCCATAGGGCAGTCTTCCTGCACGCGGCATGGCTGGTTCAGGCTTCCGCCCATTGACCAATATTCCTTACTGCTGCCTCCCGTAGGAGTCTGGTCCGTGTCTCAGTACCAGTGTGGGGGATTCTCCTCTCAGAGCCCCTAGACATCGTCGCCTTGGTAAGCCGTTACCCTACCAACTAGCTAATGTCACGCGAGCCCATCTCTATCCTATAAATATTTAATCAACTGAACATGCGAACTGTTGATATTATGCGGTGTTAATCTCTCTTTCGAGAGGCTATCCCCCTGATAGAGGTAGGTTGCTCACGCGTTACGCACCCGTGCGCCACTCTCACCATCTTCGAGCAAGCTCTCCGATGGATCCCGTCCGACTTGCATGTATTAGGCCTGCCGCTAGCGTTCATCCTGAGCCAGGATCAAACTCTCCATTGTAAAATGAAGTTTTTGATTCCAACTATTTACATAATCAGAATTCTTTTTTTATATCTCTGATCTTGGATCGAATTGAACGAATTACTTGAATTTGTTCATGACTTTCGTTTGTCTACTCGTCACGCTTACATGATTGTGTTTTCTTAAAGAACTTTGTCGCTTCAACTTCCGTATCTGCTTTATTCCGATAGGCATTGCGCCCCTCTTTATCGTTTTGTTTTCCCCTTCGTTTCCGTTGGGACTGCAAAGGTAGAAATCTTTTCTGAACTTCCAAAAACTTTTTGAAGTTTTTTTTCTTTTCTCTTTTTTCGATTTCCGCGTTTAAAATAAAATCAGCTGGATTTTAAATCCTGCCAAACTTCTCTTAAACCCTTCTTTTTTTCATGATTCCTTCTTTCGAAGTAACCGTGCCTCCCTTGCGGAGTGGTGCAAAGATAGGGAGTTTACTAACAAACTTCCAAGCCTTTTGTTTATTATTTTTTAATATTAAAGTTAACTAACTGTAACATTGAACGATTCATTTAAGATAGCTATGCTTTAAACCGTCCTATCAGGTAAAATTAACCAATTAAACGGCCAAGCTGCTTGCTATAAATTTCAGTTCGCCCCCTTCCTTAACAAGCAATTTCACCGCTAAAAAAGCAAGCTAAATATATTTTACGACCTTCTTCAATATCATATAAGGTCGTTATCGAAACAAAAAAGGTCCAGACGAATGTCTGGACCTTCCTATATAAAATAATCGAGTAACGATTAATCTTCTTCTTTCGAAGCCAACAATTGATCGTACTCCTCGCGAGAGCCCACGATTAAATTGCTGTATTGACGGATACCTGTACCAGAAGGGATCAAGTGACCAACAATTACGTTTTCTTTCAAACCTAATAAGTTATCACGTTTACCTGCGATAGCAGCCTCGTTCAACACTTTTGTAGTCTCTTGGAAAGAGGCAGCAGAGATGAACGATTTCGTACCCAATGAAGCTCTGGTAATACCTTGCAACAATGGACTTGAAGTCGCCGGAATTGCTTCACGAACTTCAACAAGTTTTAAGTCACGACGTTTCAGACTAGAGTTCTCTTCTCTCAACTTACGTAAAGAAACAATTTGTCCCGGACGTAAATTATTAGAGTCCCCTGCATCAACAACAACTTTCTTGTCAAACAAAGAATCATTTTCTTCCATGAAATCCCATTTGTTAACGGCTTCTTTTTCTAAGAAACGAGTATCTCCTGGATCTTCGATGTTAACTTTTTGCATCATTTGGTGAACGATCGTCTCGAAGTGTTTATCGTTGATCTTCACACCTTGCAGACGGTATACCTCTTGGATACCATTCACAATGTAATGTTGCACTGCTGATGGACCTTTGATCGACAAGATATCCGCAGGAGAGATCGAACCATCTGATAATGGCATACCAGCTTTCACAAAGTCATTATCCTGAACAAGGATATGTTTAGAAAGAGGTACCAAGTATTTCTTGATTTGACCATCACGAGACTCGATAGACATCTCACGGTTACCACGTTTCACACCACCCAATGTTACCACACCGTCGATTTCTGTTACTACAGCAGGGTTAGAAGGGTTACGTGCTTCGAATAACTCCGTTACACGTGGTAGACCACCTGTGATATCTCGCGTTTTACCTGTAGAACGAGGGATTTTAACGAGGATACCACCTTCTTTCACTGTTACACCATTAGCAACTGCAACGTGGGCGCCTACCGGGATATTGTAGGTACGAATAACCTCTCCCGATTTATCAAGAATCTTGATGGATGGGTTTTTCGTTTTATCACGTGTTTCAATAATTACCTTCTCTTTGTGACCAGTTTGCTCATCTGACTCTTCACGGAAGGTAACACCTTCGATAATTGCGTCAAATTCAACTTTACCAGCAAATTCAGAAATAATTACTGCATTATATGGATCCCATTCGACCAATTTATCGCCTTTAGCTACTGTACCGCCATCCTCAACGAACAACTGTGAACCATAAGGGATATTTTGTTGGAATACGATTTTATTATGTGCATCAATGATCTTAACCTCACCAGAACGTCCTAAGACTACCTGATGTGTGCCATTATCGTTTGTTTGCGAAACAGTACGTACGTTTTCAAATTCGATTTTACCATCGTATTTAGAAATGATACTTGAATCAGCAGCAATGTTCGATGCCGTACCACCCACGTGGAATGTACGAAGTGTCAACTGTGTACCTGGCTCACCAATTGATTGAGCGGCGATAACACCCACAGCTTCACCTAACTGAACACGCTTACCTGACGCCAAGTTACGTCCGTAACAACAAGCACAAACACCACGCTTAGACTCACAAGTTAATACCGTACGAATCTCAATTCCTTCGATACCTGCTTTTTCGATAGTTTCGGCAATTTCCTCAGTGATATCTTCATTTGCAGAAACGATCAATTCGTCAGTATCCGGATGAAGAACATCATGCAATGGTGTACGACCCAAAATACGATCGAACAATGGTTCAACAACATCATCATTATCTTTCAATGCTGTTGTATAAATACCACGTAAACCACCACAATCTTGTTCCACAACGATCATATCTTGCGCTACGTCATGTAAACGACGTGTCAAGTAACCCGCATCCGCTGTTTTCAATGCCGTATCGGCAAGACCTTTACGCGCACCGTGGGTAGAAATAAAGTACTCCAATACGGACAAACCTTCTTTAAAGTTTGACAAGATCGGGTTTTCGATAATCTCACCACCAGAAGTACCTGATTTTTGAGGTTTCGCCATCAAACCACGCATACCACATAACTGACGGATCTGCTCTTTCGAACCACGGGCTCCAGAATCCAACATCATGTAAACTGAGTTGAATCCTTGGTTATCATTCGAAAGAATATCCATAACGTGTGCCGTCAATCTGTTGTTGATACGCGTCCAGATATCGATGATTTGGTTGTAACGTTCGTTGTTTGTAATGAAACCCATGTTATAGTTATTCATTACTTCTTCAACCTCGTTAGTTGCTTGTTGAATCAATTCAGCTTTCGCAGCAGGAATGTTCAAATCTTCCAAGTTGAACGAAAGACCACCTTTGAAGGCCGTTTGATATCCCAATTCTTTCATATCATCCAAGAACTGTGCTGCACGGGCCATACCCGTAGTCTTCACAATTTCACCGATGATATTACGCAAAGATTTTTTCGTAAGCAATTCATTGACAAATCCCATTTCGTCAGGAACAACTTGGTTGAAGATCACACGACCTACAGTTGTTTCTAATAAGGTATCAACGATGCTACCATCTTTTTGTCTAACTTTTGTTTTTACTTTAATCCAAGCGTGAAGGTCAATTTGCTTCTCATTTAAAGCGATGATAACCTCTTCAGCCGAATAGAAAGTCATATCTTGACCTCTTACGATGTGATCGCCAGCAGTTCTACGGCCTTTAGTAATATAGTAAAGACCCAATACCATGTCTTGAGATGGTACTGTGATTGGAGAACCATTCGCAGGGTTTAAGATATTGTGCGCGCCTAACATTAAGATTTGGGCTTCCAAAACTGCAGCATTACCAAGAGGTAAGTGGACTGCCATCTGGTCACCGTCAAAATCGGCGTTGAACGCTGTACACACTAATGGGTGTAATTGAATAGCTTTACCCTCTACCAATGTAGGTTGGAAAGCCTGAATACCCAAACGGTGAAGCGTAGGTGCACGGTTTAGTAATACAGGGTGACCTTTCAATACATTTTCAAGGATATCCCATACCACAGGATCTTTACGATCCACAATTTTCTTAGCTGATTTTACTGTTTTTACAATACCACGCTCGATCATCTTACGGATGATAAACGGTTTGTAAAGTTCTGCAGCCATATCTTTAGGAAGACCACACTCGTGTAATTTCAAGTGAGGACCTACAACAATTACCGAACGAGCCGAATAATCCACACGCTTACCTAACAAGTTTTGACGGAAACGACCTTGTTTACCTTTCAAAATATCAGATAAAGACTTCAATGCACGGTTACCTTCTGTCTTAACAGCGTTCACTTTACGTGAGTTGTCAAACAAAGAGTCTACCGCTTCTTGAAGCATACGTTTTTCGTTACGTAAGATTACTTCAGGAGCCTTGATTTCGATCAAACGTTTTAGACGGTTGTTACGGATAATCACACGACGATATAAGTCATTCAAATCCGAAGTCGCAAAACGACCACCATCCAAAGGCACTAAAGGACGTAATTCAGGTGGAATGATTGGAACGATTTTCACAATCATCCATTCTGGACGATTCTCGATATTTTCACGTGAACTACGGAAAGCCTCAACCACATGAAGGCGTTTTAACGCTTCATTTTTACGTTGTTGAGAAGTTTCGTTAGCAGCTTGGTGACGTAAATCGTATGACAATTGATCCAAATCAATACGTTTCAACAAATCTTCTAACGCCTCAGCACCCATCTTGGCAACGAATTTTTGAGGATCGTTATCGTCTAAATATTGATTTTCTTTTGGTAAGGTATCTAAAATATCTAAATATTCTTCTTCAGTCAAGAAGTCCATAAAGTTGATACCATCTTCTTCTTTAATACCAGCTTGGATAACCACATAACGTTCGTAGTAAATGATCATATCCAATTTCTTGGTAGGAAGTCCCAATAAATAACCAATTTTATTAGGAAGAGAACGGAAGTACCAGATGTGTGCAACAGGAACAACCAAATTGATGTGTCCCATACGCTCACGACGTACTTTTTTCTCAGTTACTTCAACACCACAACGGTCACATACGATACCTTTATAACGGATACGTTTGTATTTACCACAGTGACATTCGTAGTCCTTCACAGGACCAAAAATGCGCTCACAGAATAAACCGTCACGTTCTGGTTTGTAGGTACGATAGTTAATCGTTTCCGGTTTTGTAACTTCACCACTTGAGCGTTCCAAAATAGTTTCTGGAGAAGCCAAGCTGATCGTAATCGAAGTGAAGTTGCTTTTAATTTTATTATCTTTTTTGTAAGACATACTTATTCAAAAGTTAAAGCTTTATAAAGAAGCTTTGAAGGACTGAGCCCTTCAAAGCCCTATTTGCTTAATTAATCCAATGTGATATCTAGACCCAATCCACGTAACTCGTGTACCAATACGTTGAACGATTCTGGTACCGATGGTGTCGGAAGGTTGTTACCTTTTACGATTGCCTCGTAAGTTTTGGCACGACCAACCACGTCATCCGATTTCACAGTCAAGATTTCTTGAAGGATGTTAGACGCACCGAATGCTTCCAATGCCCAAACCTCCATCTCACCGAAACGTTGACCACCGAATTGCGCTTTACCACCCAGAGGTTGTTGTGTGATCAATGAGTACGGACCGATTGAACGTGCGTGCATTTTATCATCAACCATGTGACCTAATTTCAACATGTAGATTACACCCACTGTCGTCGGTTGATCGAAACGGTCACCTGTCAATCCGTTGTACAAGTATGTACGTCCAGATTTTGGTAGGCCAGCTTTCGCAACCCAATCTTGTACTTGATCCATTTCAGCACCATCAAAGATAGGTGTAGCAAATTTCACACCCAATTTTTGACCTGCCCAACCCAATACGGTTTCGTAGATCTGTCCCAAGTTCATCCGTGAAGGTACCCCTAGTGGGTTCAACACGATATCAACTGGTGTACCATCTTCTAAGAATGGCATATCCTCATCACGTACAATACGTGCAACGATACCTTTGTTACCGTGACGACCGGCCATCTTATCCCCTACTTTCAACTTACGTTTTTTAGCAACGTAAACTTTAGCCATCTGCACAATTCCTGATGGAAGTTCATCACCGACAGATACTGCGAATTTATCACGTTTGAATGAACCTAACTCTTCATTAATCTTGATATTGTAATTATGAAGAGCCATTTTGATCAACTCGTTTTTATCTTCGTCAGTTGTCCATCCCATTGGGTTGATGTTGTTGTAATCTAATTCAGCCAGGATTTTTTGCGTAAACTTAGCTCCCTTAGCAACCAACAACTCTTTATAGACATTGTATACCCCTTGGCTTGTTTTACCATTCACGACAGTGAATAATTTTTCAACCAAACGATCTTTCAATGATTTAACTGCTCTATCGTGAGCAACCTCTAGTTTCTCTAAAGTTTTACGCTCAACCTCTTTAGACATTTTCTTCGCACGCGAGAATAACTTCGTATCGATAACAACACCTTTTAATGATGGTGGAGTTTTCAATGAAGCATCTTTCACGTCACCAGCTTTGTCACCAAAGATTGCACGTAATAATTTCTCTTCTGGAGAAGGATCTGACTCACCTTTAGGTGTGATTTTACCAATTAAGATATCACCACCACCCACTTCAGCACCGATACGGATAATACCGTTTTCGTCTAAGTCTTTTGTCGCTTCTTCAGATACGTTAGGAATATCAGCTGTTAACTCTTCTTCACCACGTTTTGTATCACGAACTTCAAGTTCGAATTCTTCAATGTGAAGAGAAGTAAACCAGTCTTCTTTCGCTACACGCTCAGAAATTACGATCGCATCCTCAAAGTTATATCCTTGCCAAGGCATGAATGCTACTTTCAAGTTACGACCTAATGCCAATTCACCATTTTCAGTTGCATAACCTTCACATAATACCTGTCCTGGTTCAACTCGTTGACCTTTCTTAACGATAGGTTTCAAGTTCATACATGTATTTTGGTTGGTTTTCTTGAATTTGATCAATTTATACGTTTTGACATCATCATCGAATGATACAAGACGATCATCGTCGTTTCTGTCGTAACGGATTTTGATTTCATCAGCATCTACATATTCTACTACACCATGACCTTCCGCATTGATCAATGTACGTGAATCTTTCGCTACACGACCTTCAAGACCAGTACCTACGATAGGAGCTTGTGGACGCAATACAGGCACGGCCTGACGTTGCATGTTCGATCCCATCAATGCACGGTTGGCATCATCATGTTCCAAGAAAGGAATTAATGAAGCCGCAATAGATGTAATTTGGTTTGGAGCAACGTCCATATAATCAAGCATATTAGGCTCGATAATTGGGAAGTCACCCTCATATCTGGCTTTCACTTTCGCATCTTCGAAATTACCTTTGTCATCATACAAAGCATTCGCTTGTGCGATTGTTTTACCATCTTCATCCTCAGCAGATAAATATACGACTGGCTCGTCAACCACAACAACCCCATCTTTTACCTTACGGTAAGGAGTCTCGATAAATCCTAAGTGGTTAATTTTCGCATGTACAGCCAATGAGGAGATCAAACCGATGTTTGGACCCTCAGGAGTTTCAATTGTACAAAGACGACCGTAGTGTGTATAGTGAACGTCACGAACCTCGAAACCTGCACGCTCACGGGAAAGACCACCTGGACCTAAAGCTGACAAACGACGCTTGTGCGTAATTTCAGCAAGAGGGTTAGTTTGGTCCATGAACTGAGACAACTGGTTTGTACCAAAGAACGAATTGATTACGGACGAAAGTGTACGAGCATTAATCAAATCGGTCGGCGTAAACACCTCATTATCACGAATGTTCATACGCTCACGGATTGTACGGGCCATACGAGATAAACCGACACCAAATTGAGCATATAATTGTTCACCTACAGTACGTACACGACGGTTTGACAAGTGGTCAATATCATCTACTTCAGCTTTAGAATTGATCAAATTGATCAAATACTTCACAATCGCAATGATATCCTCACGGGTTAATACTTTCGTATCATCCGGAGTTCCCAACTTCAACTTACGGTTGATACGGTAACGACCTACATCACCTAAATCATAACGTTTGTCAGAGAAGAATAAACGATCGATGATACCACGAGCAGTTTCTTCATCTGGTGGTTCAGCGTTACGCAATTGACGGTAGATATGTTCTACCGCTTCTTTTTCTGAGTTGGACGTATCTTTTTGTAAAGTGTTATATATAATAGAATAGTCCGCATTGTTTGACTCATCGTCTTTCGCTAAGATAATAGACTTAACGCCAGCTTCAATAATCAAATCAATGTGATCTTCTTCTAGAACAGTTTCACGCTCGAGGATAATTTCGTTACGGTCGATAGATACAACTTCACCTGTATCCTCATCCACGAAATCTTCTACCCATTTTTTCAATACCCTAGCCGCAAGACGACGACCAACATATTTTTTAAGACCAGATTTACTCACTTTTACTTCATCCGCTAAATCGAACAATTCTAAGATATCTTTATCCGAATCGTAACCGATAGCACGCAATAAGGTCGTAACTGGGAATTTCTTTTTACGGTCGATATAAGCATACATGACGTTGTTTACGTCAGTTGCAAATTCGATCCAAGATCCTTTGAAAGGAATTACCCTTGCAGAATAAAGTTTAGTACCATTTGTGTGTCTACTTTGACCAAAGAAAACGCCTGGTGAACGGTGTAATTGCGATACGATGACACGCTCTGCACCATTTACCACGAAAGTACCTTTAGGAGTCATATAAGGGATAGTCCCTAAATACACATCCTGAACAATAGTTTCGAAATCTTCGTGTTCTTCATCATTACAAGATAACTTTAACTTAGCCTTTAAAGGAACGCTATAAGTCAAGCCGCGCTCGATACACTCTTGGATATCATAACGTGGTGGATCAATGAAATAATCCAAAAACTCTAGCACAAAAATGTTTCTTGAATCAGAAATAGGGAAGTTTTCCGAGAATACCTTGAACAGCCCTTCCTGATGGCGGTTGTCAGAAGTAGTTTCTAATTGAAAAAACTCCTTGAAAGATTCCAATTGCACATCTAAGAAATCTGGATATTCCAATACTTTCTTACTTGTCGCAAAGTTTATTCTTTCTTGTTGAATATTATTGTTTGCCAAGGGAATATGAATTTTAGTTTTAAAAAAACTGCGCTTACACTTATGCTGTAAACCACCTTTCCACTGTGCCCAGCATATACACAGCATAGTGGCGTATTGATATAAATAGGAATAGACTCTGACGAAAAATCGTCAGAGTCTAAACCTTTTCGGGCTAATTAGTTGAGATTATTTAATCTCAACAACAGCACCAGCTTCTTCTAATTGTTTTTTCAAAGCTTCTGCTTCGTCTTTAGATACACCAGCTTTTAATTCTTTAGGTGCTCCGTCAACTAAATCTTTAGCTTCTTTCAAGCCTAATCCAGCTAAATCTTTAACCAATTTAACTACAGCTAATTTTTGACCACCAGCTTCTTTCAAGATAACGTCAAATGAAGTTTTCTCTTCTGCAGCAGCAGCACCACCTTCAGCTGGAGCAGCAGCTACAGCAACAGCAGCAGCAGCAGGCTCGATGCCATACTCGTCTTTTAAGATATCAGCTAATTCTTTAACTTCTTTTACTGTTAAGTTAACTAACTGTTCAGCAAGTTGTTTTAAATCTGCCATTTTATTTTGAATTTTTGAATGTACTTTATAAAAATTGTTAATTAAATTGTAACGAATGTTTCTGTTCTAGAGGATTCGTTAACCTCTTTCTTCTAAAGCTTTTACTAAGCCAGCAACAGTATTTCCTCCAGATTGAAGAGCTGAAATAACATTTTTCGCAGGCGATTGCAATGCAGCGATAACATCAGCGATAAGTTCGTTTTTAGATTTAAGATTAACTAATGCAGTTAATTGATTATCTCCAACGAATGCAGTTTGCTCAATGTAAGCAGCTTTCAATACTGGTTTGTCACCAGCTTTGCGAAGCTCTTTGATCAATTTTGCAGGTGCATTTGCAACTTCAGAAAATAACATTGTAGAAGCACCTTTTAGTGTGCCAAAAATATCTTCTTCGTCAACACCAGCTTCGATCAATGCTTTTTTGATCAACGTGTTTTTTACCGCTTTAATTTCGATACCTTGCTCGAAACATTTGCGACGGATGCCATTTATTTTTTCAACTGTTAAATCAGCAGTATCGGCAATGTAAAAGTTACCGTAAGATTTAATCTGTTCGGCTAAAGCTAGAACAATTTCTTGTTTTTCTTCTTTTCTCATGATTAAATACCCGCTACTGATTTAGTCTCAATATGAATACTAGGACTCATAGTTGAGGAAATGTGAATACTTTTAAAGTAAGTTCCTTTAGCTGCAGATGGTTTCAAACGAGCTAGAGTTTGTAATACCTCTAGTGCGTTATCATATATCTTATCTGCATCGAACGACGCTTTACCAATAGAAGTATGGATGATACCGGTTTTGTCAACTTTGAAATCGATCTTACCACCTTTTACATCTGTTACAGCTTTACCAACTTCTGTTGTAACTGTACCAGTTTTAGGGTTAGGCATCAAGTTTCTTGGACCTAAAATACGACCCAATTTACCAACTTTAGCCATAACACTAGGCATAGTAATAATGATATCAACGTCAGTCCAACCACCTTCAATTTTGCTGATGTAATCATCTAAACCTACGTAGTCTGCACCTGCCGTTTTAGCTTCTTCTTCCTTATCAGGAGTACATAAAACTAAAACACGAACAGTTTTACCAGTACCGTGAGGTAATGTTGCAATACCACGAACCATTTGATTTGCTTTACGAGGATCTACGCCCAAACGAACGTCGATATCCACAGAAGCATCAAATTTGGTCAATGAGATTTCTTTAACTAAAGCCGAAGCTTCTTTTAAAGAGTATGCTTTACCAGCTTCAATTTTGGATAGTGCCGCTTTTTGATTTTTTGTTAATCTAGCCACTTTTCTTAAATTGATTTCTTAATTAATTGTTCCAAGGAGCATTACCTGATACAGTAATACCCATACTACGTGCTGTACCAGCTACCATTCTCATAGCAGCCTCTACAGTAAATGCATTTAAATCAGGCATTTTATCTTTAGCGATTGTCTCAACTTGTTCCCAAGTGATAGCCGCAACTTTTTTACGGTTAGGCTCGCCAGATCCACTTTTCAATTTCGCAGCGTCTTTCAACTGAACCGCTACCGGTGGAGTCTTGATGATAAAATCAAATGATTTATCAGCGTAAACTGTAATGACAACAGGCAATACTTGACCTGGTTTGTCTTGCGTACGAGCGTTAAACTGCTTACAGAAATCCATAATATTCACACCTTTAGCACCTAATGCAGGTCCTACTGGAGGTGAAGGATTCGCAGCTCCGCCCTTAACTTGTAATTTTACTAACGCACTGACTTCTTTTGCCATTTTGTTTTGAATTTAATTTTGTTAAATGTCTGTTAGTAAGTTGGAAGCAAATAACGTAACATTCATCGATCGGGACGTAACACCCCAACCGAGGTGCAAAGTTAATAAGAAGATTTGAATCCTGCAAGTATCTAACTTTTAATTTTTCAGGAATTTATACTTTTTTTATATAGTTGCCGAGATCGCACATCTTCCTACAAAAAATCTTGACACTTCTTTAGATATTAACACTAGAATTATCGGATTAAACAAATTCACATCAGTTCTATTGAACTTTAATAGACTTCAGCACCTTATCCAATACCGGATCTTTCCCCTTGATAACATCATCAACACTGCGTACGACTGGAACATCAGGCATAACACCCCGCCCCGCTTCGTTTACTTGATAATAAGGTTTGACATCCATTAAGCCGAAACGCCAACGCAGATGGGAGTTTGGCAGTTTCAGTACAGGAAGAACTCCCGCAACCGTACCGCTAGCTGCACCACCAGTTTCCTCGCCCACAAACACAGCCCGCTTCCCAACTTTTAAATTTGTAGCAATTAAACTCGCGGCAGAAAATGTCCCGCCATCAATCAATACAAATAAATCACCGCGATAGCGATTGCCTTTTGATTTTTCACTTTTACTCCCTGTAAGGTGGGTATAATTTCTCCCATCTTTGGAAAAGGTCTTTGTCCAGGATACAACCGCACTAGGTATGATAAATGGCGATAAAACGGGATAAGACCAGCCCGGCAATCCTTTTATCTGATAGAACGGCAACTTGAATTTTGAATTGATTACTGCTGGCTGAACAAATTGGTATTTATCCTCCTCTACCAGATAACTATACAGCTCCTTCACATCGAATAAGCGTCCGCCCAAATTGCCACGAAGATCCAAGATCAGGTATTGTACCGAATTAAGCTCCAGCCGATCAAAAATCCTTCTGTAAGCTTCCTTTGGACGTCCATAGGAAAAGTCTGCCACCTTCAACAAAGCAATACTACTGTCGCCTTTGACAGGGAAAGAGAGCTGTTTACTCATTCTTTTTAGATTGGCATTATAACCAAAGATTTTACGCTGCTTTTTTAGATCACTTTTCTTCTGATCAGGCTGGCGCACTTTTTTCACAGCTGTGGTCGTTATCCCTGACTTAGCCTTTGTATCGACACTGTCAAACCTTCTGACAACAATCCGCTCATATGTACTATCGGCCCGAGAGAACAAAACCGAGATAGAATCTTTATACCCCAGTTCCAATTGGTAAAACCGAGGCAATAAACGCTCAAAAGCCTGATCTATAAATGTCGTATTATAGCCGTCCGACGTAAAGGTCGGACGATATTTTGTATATAGATTTTGCGGTTGTATGCCTTCAATGGCAAGAATTTTAGAGCCTAGGACCAAGCTTGAATCTAACGTCCCATTTTTTGAGAGATAGAGTGTATTTTCCTGCCAATGGAAACCCAGCTGTGAAAAGGGACCCTTACTTTTTTGATAACGGACTTTATCCTTACCTTTTGGATCAAATTTGGAAATAAGAGGACTCAGCGTCATATGCCCCTGCCGAACTTGAGCCAGTACAGATGCTAATTCCAGCTGAAATTGGTTGGGCAATAAGGGTTGACGGATCGCAGCACGAAGGCTATCAAACTTAGTCTTTAACTGATTTTCCCGCACATACAGAAACAGGTCTGGATGCATTTTCCATAAGTTATGCTCAACATAGTTGATATCTTGCTGCATAGCTTCCACTGACAGGGGAGTTTCAATAAATCGATTGTACTTCTCGACATTTGCACAGCTTAATAATGTCAGCACATACACCAATACGAATAGATAAATAGTTGGCCTTTTCATTTGTAGTAAGATACAAAAAAAGCCTTTCAATTTTCATGAAAAGCTTTTCTCTATCGTTAATTACTAATCTTATTCTTTTTCTACTTGCATGTAGTTTAGTTCAAGTGGCGTCTTACGACCGAAGACTTTCACCATCACGATTAATTTCTTTTTATCTTCGTGAACCTCTTCGATTTCTCCGGTAAATCCGTTGAAAGGACCATCGTTTACTTTCACTGTTTCACCCACATAGTAAGGAACGTTAATGGTTTCACCTTGCTCGGCCATTTCATCCACTTTACCTAGGATACGATTTACTTCTGCTTGGCGTAAAGGGACCGCGTTACCGGCTTTATCTCCCAAGAAACCAATTACACTATTGATATTTTTGATGATGTGCTCTAACTCACCGTCAAGAGCTGCTTCTAATAATACATAACCAGGATAGTAGTTACGCTCTTTAGCAACTTTCTTACCATCGCGCATCAAGTAGTATTTTTCCATTGGAATCAACACTTGAGGAATCAAGTGTTCAATACCTAAACGGCTAACTTCGGCATCAATATATTGCTTTACTTTCTTTTCTTTACCACTTACAGCACGAACTACGTACCACTTTAAACCTTGATCTGCCATAAATAAATACGATTGAAAAATTAAGAAGCAATACCGTACAAGAATTCTAACCCTACACTTGAGGCTTTATCCATTACAAAGACAACCAATGCAATAAGAAGAGAAGCAACAAGCACAATAACAGCTGAACTTTGTAACTGAGACCATGTAGGCCAAGTCACTTTCTCAGTGATCTCTACATAAGAGTCTTTAAAAAAATCAAGTACTTTTGCCATTTTAGTTTATCTGTTTTATAAGCACGGGCACCAGGACTCGAACCCAGACCAAAGGTTTTGGAGACCTTCGTTCTACCTTTAAACTATGCCCGTGTATTTCTTATTTTGTGATGCAAATATAGTGTTTTAAACCACTTTCTGCAAATCTTTTTTCACTTTTTTTTATTCTAATCCGATAAATCGCTTATCGAAAAAATAAGCTAATCAACTGAGGTTGATTAGCTTATTTTATTTAGAATAATCTGATTCAGATTATAAAATTTCTGTTACCTGACCAGCACCTACTGTACGACCACCCTCACGGATAGCGAAACGTAGACCTTTTTCCATTGCAATAGCAGAAATTAATTTCACGCTGATTGTAACGTTATCACCTGGCATAACCATTTCAGTACCTTCTGGTAAAGAGATCTCTCCAGTTACGTCAGTTGTACGGAAATAGAATTGAGGACGGTATTTGTTGAAGAATGGAGTGTGACGACCACCTTCAGCTTTTGACAATACGTAAACCTCAGCTTTGAAATGATCGTGAGGAGTTACTGAACCTGGTTTACAGATAACCATACCACGTTTGATATCAGTTTTCTCAATACCACGTAACAATAAACCTACGTTATCACCAGCCTCACCGTAATCTAAGATTTTACGGAACATCTCAACACCTGTTACTGTAGATTTCAAGTTCTCAGCACCCATACCTAAGATCTCAACTGGATCACCAGAGTTGATTACACCTCTTTCGATACGACCTGTAGCAACTGTACCACGACCTGTGATCGAGAATACGTCTTCTACTGGCATCAAGAAAGGTAAGTCAGTCAAACGTGGCGGAATTGGAATGTAGTTATCTACAGCATCCATTAATTCCATGATTTTCTCAACCCACTCAGGCTCACCGTTCAATGCACCTAAAGCAGAACCTTTGATTACAGGGATATCATCACCAGGGAATTCGTAGAATGATAATAACTCACGAACTTCCATTTCAACTAAGTCTAACAACTCAGGGTCATCAACTAAGTCAGTTTTGTTCATGAATACTACTAACGCAGGAACACCTACTTGGCGAGCCAACAAGATGTGCTCACGAGTTTGAGGCATAGGACCATCAGTCGCAGCAACTACGATGATAGCACCGTCCATTTGAGCAGCACCAGTTACCATGTTCTTAACGTAGTCAGCGTGACCTGGACAGTCAACGTGTGCATAGTGACGGTTAGCTGTAGAATATTCTACGTGTGCAGTATTGATTGTGATACCACGCTCTTTTTCTTCAGGAGCAGAGTCAATTGAATCAAATGAACGAGCTTCTGACAAACCTTTATCAGCCAATACTTTAGTGATAGCAGCTGTAGTTGTAGTTTTACCGTGGTCAACGTGACCGATAGTACCAATGTTTAAGTGTGGTTTACTACGGTCAAATTTCTCTTTTGCCATGTTTATGCGAATTAGTAATTATAAATTATTTCTATTTGTTATATACTCTTGCTTAACTTTACACAAGTACGAGCCAAAGATGGGATTTGAACCCACGACCTCTTCCTTACCAAGGAAGTGCTCTACCCCTGAGCTACTTCGGCTTACTAAAAAACCTTATTTACGTATTAATGCCCCCACCTTTAGATACATTATTATCAAAGAAGATAGAGACTAAATTTAATACTTGAAAAATTTGAGCGGAAGACGAGGTTCGAACTCGCGACCTATAGCTTGGAAGGCTATCGCTCTACCAACTGAGCTACTTCCGCTTAATAATTAGAAACTAGAGTAAATCTAACACCCTAATTAAAATAAAGTGTGGAGGGAGAAGGATTCGAACCTTCGAAGCCGAAGCAACGGATTTACAGTCCGTCCCATTTGACCGCTCTGGAACCCCTCCAGACCTGTAACTTTCGTTACATTTAGAGCCTCTTATCGGAATCGAACCAATGACCTACTGATTACAAGTCAGTTGCTCTACCAGCTGAGCTAAAGAGGCTTCTAATATCTTTATTTAAACTTACATTCTATCAACGTCTGACCAAGTATTCCTACCTTTTCAGCGAGTGCAAATATCGAATTTACTTTTGATTTCTGCAAGTTTATTTTTTATTTTTTTTCATTTAAAGAACTAAGCAAACTTTCGTTGTTTTGAACCGTTGTTCCCTTGTTTGCTGATGCAAAGATAGACACAAAACTCACTTTACAAAAATATTTATCAAAAAAAAACGACAGTTTTTGGCAATTATACTGATATGCAGCACAATAATTTTTGATAGCATATTTACCTGTTTTGGTTATTTGGCTAATATACTATCTTTGGGCATGCAAATTTTACCGCAATCACTTTCAAAACTTACCCGATACTCCGTACTATTTACGGTACTTTTAATGGGATCGGCCGAATTGAAAGCTCAAAATATTATTCAAAAATTGAGTAAAAAATTTCTTTCCGCTGAAAGAGATTCGACACGTTCGGGTAGTTTTATGGTATTACCGGCCGTTGGCTATGCGCAGGAAACGGGTGTCGAATACGGCCTGGCCAGTGCTTATAATTTTTATCTGGACAAATCTGATCCCAAAATCCGCACCTCCACCGTCATGGTCATGGGAACCTTTACATCCAATAGTCAGTCCAACTTCAAACTGCAGACCGATCTTTGGACTAAAAACAACGACTACCATCTGATTAGTGAAATACGCTACCGCAATTGGCCCTTTAACTATTATGGTATCGGTATGGACACTTGGAAAGCAGATGAAGAACGCATTGATCAAAAATTATTTCGCGTCAAACTCGAAGCTGAGAAAAAAATCAGCAACGGCCTTTATTCGGGTATCAACATTCAATACGATAACTTCACCATTCGTAGCGATAGTGCCGATCGCATTTTCAATCATTCTGATCTTATTGGAAAGCATGGCGGACAACAGCTACTCCTAGGTCTTTCGCAATTGTTTGACAATAGGGACAACGTTTCTTATACAACAAAGGGGTATTATGCTAAATTGCGACTGGCCTATGCACCAAAGTTATGGACAAGTACGGATTTTACAGGAGCAAATCTTGATGTAGATCTCCGTGGCTTTATTCCCCTGCACAATCAAGTCACGCTGGCCCTTCAAGGAATCTTTCGTTCCACATTTGGAAAAACCGTCCCATTTTACAACTACCGTGAGCTCGGTGGCGACATGATGATGCGCGGTTATTACCTCGGACGTTATCGCGATAAGAATTATCTGGCCTCGCAGGCTGAACTGCGTTATCGTTTTCATCCGCGCTTTGGTATCGTTGGATTTTCAGGGCTCGGATCGACCTTTTCCAAGGAAAATAGCAGCCGATATATCGCAAACTATGGCGGTGGTTTGCGTTACTTCTTCAGTCTCGAACACAACAGCAGTATACGCTTTGATTATTCTTTTGGTGAACAAAGACCCGGAGAAAAAAGACAGTCGGGTTTCTATTTGTCCCTAAGTGAAGCTTTTTAATAAACAAGAGCATCCATAAATTTATGGATGCTCTTGTTTATTCTTGCCTAATGACATCCAACTTTTCCTTTTTCCCCTCCTTATCCAATATTGCAAGCTTTAAATAATATTTTAGGTCCAAAAGACCAGTGCCTGGATGTCCGATCGCTCACCATGCATTGGTAGCAACAGCAGCCTAAAACCGAATCAGAAAATTCTCTTTTCGCTGTTCTTTCCTAAAGAAAACCAAACCAACACGATATAAATCGATCGTAACCACCACGCGATCATCTTTTCTAATCTTATCCCAATAGGCTTCCCTCTTCTCCGATTGATGAGGTTCGTTTATAATCAATAGATCTCGATCGCCAATATTTTCCAAAAAATTAAGGTCAAGATCTTCCCGATCAATATAATAAATATGTCGAAAGGCATAACTTCCACATTGCTGCTGCAGGAGACTAGCGTAACTTTCCTGAGGCCGATCGGCCCAATAGCTAAAATTGTCGTAAGCAAATGTCGTTAATAATCGATCGATTAATGCATACTTTTTCTGTTCTACCTTGCTCTCGTTTTGAATAGTTTGTGGTAATTGTGAAACGCTCGCTTTGGATGTCTTTTGATAGATTACTTCGTCTACCAATTTATAAACAAAAGGAGAATGGGTCCCATGGCGACTATGGGATATAAAATAATGCCGCCAATACTTAAGTATGTAGTTCATTTCGCTGCAAACATCGCTAAATTTTATGATTTTTCACATGGAACATCACGCTTTATTTGCTCGACCAACGTGATTATCAAGACAAGAAAGAAATTTTGCCGCCGGATAAATGGTGTTAAAACTGAAGCACAAAAACACTCCCCTCGCCTTCTGTACTATTGAGGAAAATAGTCCCTTTGTGCAAAAGCATGATCTGTTTGCTTAGGGTGAGGCCGACCCCTGTACCCGTTTTCTTTGTTGTAAAAAATGGCGTGAAGATCTGTTCCTGGAGATCGGCAGGAATTCCGGCCCCATTATCTTCAATCCGGATCTGCACTTTTCCGTCTACTTCAAGAGCAGATAAACTGATATAAGCCTCTTCCCTATGTTTAACCGCATCAATGGCATTCAACATTAAGTTGATAATAACCTGTTCGATCAAGTTAACATCTGCAGACAGCACTAATCGGGTATTTTTCAGAATAATATCAACATCAATATTTTTTTGGATCAGTGTAGGCTCAAGCAATTGATAGATATGTTCAAATAACTGAGAAATCTGAATCGGCGCCAGCTGAGGCTGATCGACCTTATTGATTATACGATAACTCTTCGCAAAATGTAAAAGTCCTTCGCTACGACGTTTGATGGTGGAAATGCCTGTTTTTAAATCATCAATATCTTCAGTTCCTTTAAAATGGTCCAAACGACCGTTTAAGGTTTCAGCCAGTGAGCTGATCGGAGCGATGGAATTCATGATTTCATGTGTCAGTACACGTAATAACTTGTGCCATGCTTTTGTCTCAGTCTCATCAATTGCTTCGTTGATATTTTGGTACACCACAATGCGAAACAAGGCGTCCTGTGTTTCAAAGCTTGAGCTCTGAATCAATAGCTTTATTTTTCCTTTACTTGACTGAACGGACTCCATCTGCTGCTGTCCATTTTCAAGTAACATGGTCTTTTCATAAAGATCATTGTTTTTTTTCTTTAGCCCGGCAATGTTCCCGAGATGCGGCAAGTGAAACAGTTGCTTAAATGCTTCATTCACCCACATGACCTTACCACTATCCATCTCGTAAAAGATAATCGCCGAATTCAGCATATTGATCACACGATCCAGATATTGGTGCTGAATCTCCTGCTTAATGCTGATTTCCTTATAAGTCTCGTTGATCTGATTAAAGGCCGTAAAAAGCTGCCCTTCCACTGACTTTGTATTTTTCACCAAGAACCGCCTGGTAAAGTCGCGGTATTTGACCGCTTCGGAAAATTCTATCAGCTGCCGAGCCAAAAAATTATACTGTGCATATAGGTTAAAGCCCAGATAAAGCATAATACAAAAGATCAAAGACGCCTGCACGTATTCACCCTTTAGCAGCAAATAAGCACTCATGAGAGCAGCTGCCAGCAGTACTATAATCTTGATCGCATTTAAGATTTTTCCGTGCCTCATCGACTAAATATCATATTTCTCCAGACGTCTATAAAGCGCAGCTCTTGTCAGTCCCAATTCTTTTGCTGCCTTACTGATATTTCCGTTGTAACGCTCAATCGCCGATTTGATTGCTTTACGTTCCAATTCTTCCAGATTTTGACTGCTAGGACTAGATTCGACAATGCGGTTATCTATTTGTTGTTCTATTGGCGAGAAAAAGAGATCATTTCCAGCAATACTGAGCTGATCAGCCATAATAACGGCACGCTCGATGCTGTATTGGAGTTCCCGGACGTTGCCCGGAAAATGATAGGCAAACATTTTCTTAACCGCATCCGATTCAAAGCCTTCAATCCGTTTATTGTATTTCTTTGAATAGATATCGAGAAAATGATCAGCCAATAGCTTGATGTCCTCTCCTCGTTCACGTAAGGGCGGTACTTGAATTTCAACGGTATTGATTCGATAAATTAAGTCTTTTCGAAAACGACTTTCATCCGCGAGTTGTTTAAGCGGTACGTTCGTTGCTGAAATTAAGCGTATATCTACCGAGATTGGCTGATAGGATCCCAGGGGGGTCACCTGTCTATTCTGCAATACAGTCAACAATTTAGCTTGCTGCTGTAAAGAGATATTGCCAATTTCATCGAGGAACAATGTCCCGCCATTCGCCGCTTCGAATCGCCCTTGACGGTCTTCACGCGCATCCGTAAATGCGCCCTTCTTATAACCAAAAAGCTCGCTTTCAAATAATGTTTCTGTCAGCGCCCCTACATCAACCTTAACGTAAGTCCGATCGGAACGCAGTGATCTTCGCTGAATGGCTTGAGCAATCAGGTCTTTCCCGGTCCCATTTTCCCCTAATATTAATATATTGGCATCTGTAGGCGCTATTTTCTCCAGCTTGTATTGCAGTTCGTCCATAACAATGGAGTTACCAATCAAATCGGGACTGTTCGCACTGCTGAGCAAGGAACTTTTACTTTTCTTTTCTTTATTTTTTGATTCAGCAAGAGCGCTTTCGATCGTTGCCAGCAACTGCTCATTTTCCCAGGGCTTCACCACAAAATCCGAAGCTCCCTGCTTCAATGATTTTACGGCCAGATCAACAGCTCCATAAGCTGTTATCATAATCACATGTATCTGTGGGAACTTTTCTTTGATTCGAGACAACCAATACAAGCCCTCATTACCGGTATTGATTGTACTTTTAAAATTCATATCTAAAAGCACCAGATCGTAAGGTATCTTCTCCAAATGTGCGATAAGATTCTCCGGATTAGGCTCGACCTGAATATGGCTGACTTTAGGTTTAAGCAAGATTCTCGCTGCCGTTAGTAAGTCCTGATCATCGTCAACCACTAAAATTGATGCTTTTTTCATCTTTTCAAATTATGATTTTCTTTATTTTAATGGAATTAAAGAACTTGTCACACGCTATGTGATTTTTCCATGTGCTAAAATACGAAGACACTAATATAGCTATAAATTTAACGAGCCTGCGTAATAATCATTGATATATTTTTGCAGCAGCCATTCGTATTGTTTTACCAACAATTGAATTTGGCTGTTATCGTATTTATTTTTCGCGGTCAAAAATATTACTGAATTACTATTTCCTAATTCGAAAACGACTTTGGCAATACGAAAAGATTCGGCGTAATTTTCATTTTGACTACGCAATTGTGTAATCATATTGCTTGCGTTCTGTAAGTTAAAAACGGCATTGGACGTTTCAGTACGGAGATTATTTAATTCCATTTCCCTACGGAATTTTACGGATTCCAAATCCAATTTTGCCAGTTTAACTTGATTTCGGACCTGAAATCTATTAAAAATAGGTATAGAAAGCCCTAAAGAAATAGATTTACCTAAGTTGTTATTTACCTGATCCCAAAATTTCTCTGATTTTGTATTCGAAAAATTTGAGTTTATTCCAGCCCCTAAACTCAGTGATGGCCAATAAGCCGTTTTCGCGACTTTTATATTCTTTTCCGCAGCTTTAATCCGCCAATTTAGAGCAGGAATATTTGGTAAAGCTTCGGTAGCGAGCTGAAAAAGCTCTTCAGAAGATAATTTTCTTCCATCTTCATTATATTCTGGTGTCTGCAACTCACCAAGCTGCTGTTCATCAATATTTAGAAGATTAGCTAATTTAACCCGATAAGCATATAACAACTGTCGATTATTCTGAATTGTATTTATGTCATTGGCGAGTTGTCCTTTCAAGTCAAAATAATCTCCAGGATTAATTGCACCTTCCTTATGCATAGACTCGGCCCTATTGACCTGCTCCTTTGTAACCTCAGTCTGCATTTCAGACTGTCTCAGTACATCTTTTGCTGTGAGCACTTGGATAAAACATGTAATGACATCTAAACGTAACGTATTGATCTGAGAATCGAACTCCAATTTGCTGGCCGACTTTGCATCTGCCTTCATGCGGATATCATAAAGCAAACCCAATCCTCTAAATAGCGGAATATTGGCATCAATACCATAACTTCCAAATTCGCTATTGTTATTTACATACTGTTTGGTAGATTCATCAAAGAATCTACCGAAACTGAATACATGATTCATATTTGCGTTCAGATTGGGCAATCTATTCGCTTTGGCCTGCGCCAAATTCACCTCCGCACGCTTCACGTCCAGTTCATTCTGCAATAAGGCTGGATTGGCCTTTATTGCCAACTGGATACACTCAGCTAAGCTCCGCTTTGCAATTTGCTTATCGTCAATCTTTGTTACTGCTGTTGCTTGCGCCACTTTTTCTGGTAGCCGCTGTTCAATCTGCTGCGCCCCTGCCTTGGCATAACTCAATAAAAAGCATAATGTACTATATATATAGACTCTCTTCATATCCATTTTTTATTTTCTTGCTGACCATCGCCATGCCAAACAACTAAAACACTAAATATCAAACTGATATAAAAAGTGAATTTTGAAAAATGTTCGTTAATGAACAGTCGGTGTGCGTAGTTGGACAATTAAAATCCACAAGCGTATAAATTAGGAACGTGATGAACATCAAGTTCACCATTTATTCGTTTATTCTACGGATATTCATCGGTACTCCTTCGGTATTTCTTCGGTTACAACCGAAGAAGTACCGAAGGAGTACCGAACAAGCTCCGAACAAGCACCGAGTAATCTATGAATACAATAGCCATTAATTATTTAAAATGGCGGTATTGTCTCATACTTAAATAGATCAAAATCCTGAATTTTCAACAACCCATTTTTACCAACTTTTAAGACCGATCGACCAATATAGCTACCTACCCCCTTCCCTAATTTACACCAACAGAGTAACCCCTGCTCCATCGGAATTAATGTGCATCACCGCAGCCAGATTATATCTGCCAAAAGCGCTTCAGTTGACGCTCTAAACAGCAAAAAACTTCCAGTTGTACGCCTTCGTACAAGAAGTGTCCGCTATCGAACACCAAGCTTAAAACTAAACAAAACAAGAACCTATCAATCAATATTTTACATTCTTGGCACAGCTTTCATAGTTATATACAAAATTGATATTAAATTATGGACAGACCTTTAGAAAAGAAGAAGTGGAATAGCAAACGTATCATGACTATTGTGGGGGTTGCTGGCTTAGTTGGATTGATCAGCGCCAGTTTCTATTTTACCTCCGGCAAAAGCAAACTGAATGTTGAAGCTGACCGCATCTCTATTGTCGAAATAAAAAATGGAAACTTTCAGGAATTTATCCCTATAAATGGTACTGTGCTTCCTATTAGCAGCATATACCTCGATGCTTCTGTTGGTGGACGCGTAGAAGAAAAGTTTGTAGAAGATGGCGCTATCTTAAAAAAAGGGGATGCAATCATGCGTCTTTCCAATACCGATCAGGAGCTTACCTTGGTACAACAAGAAACACAAGTGCTGAATCTATTGACACAGTCCCAAATAGCGCAGACCAATGCACAACAAGCATCGATTAACAATCGCAATCAAATGGCTGATGTGGAACAAGCCTATAGAGAAGCTGAACGTATCTATACCTTAAATAGAAAATTACTCGCTGAAAAAGCCATTGGCACACAAGAGTTCGAAAAATCAAAGAACGAATACAACTATCAAAAAGAGCGGGTCAACTTGACCAAACAGATCCTAAAACAGGACGAAATCTCCAATGCGCAAAAAACTAATCAGGATAAGCAAACGTATCAACGTACACAGAGTGCATTGGAACTGATGAAAAGAAAAATTGGTGATCTGATCGTTAGAGCGCCTGTTGACGGACAATTGACTGCTTTTGATGCAGAAATCGGACAAAACAAAAATGCCGGGGAACGGTTGGGACAAATCGACGTTTTGACAGGATTCAAAGTGCGTGCTGATATTGACGAACATTATATCAACCGTATTTTCCCAGATCTACAAGGTGAATTTTCTATCGGTGAAAAAACCTACAAACTCCGTATCAAGAAAGTCTATACACAAGTCACCAATGGTCGATTCCAGGTTGACATGGAATTTATCAATGATGTTCCAAAAGGGATCCGTCGTGGACAAACTTTGCAGATACGTTTAGCGTTAAGTGACGAGACAAAAGCATTATTACTGGCAAAAGGAGGATTCTATCAACAGACCGGTGGTAACTGGATCTTCAAATTGGATAAAAATGGAAGCACAGCGTATCGTGTGGATATCCAACTAGGAAGACAGAATCCGGAATATTATGAGGTCATCAAAGGTCTACAACCGGGAGATAAAGTTATTGTATCGAGCTACGAGACGTATGACAAGGTTCAAGAACTGAATATTAAAAAGTAACATCATATAGCGGTTATCGAGAACATCAGGTCTGTCGATAACCGCTTTTATCATACGACCATAATTATGATTAAAAACTTTATTAAAACCGCACTTCGCAACCTTTGGAAAACCAAAGGTTACAGCTTTCTCAATATTTTTGGACTGGCGGTCGGGATTGCTGCGGCATCGTTGATTTTTTTATGGGTTGAAAATCAGTTGAGCTTCAACGATAATTTCGCCAACAAAAAGGATATCTACATTGTCAAATCAAAACAGACATACGATGGAGCCACCTATGTATTTGAATCTACCCCAGGACCCTTTGCCCAAAGCATAGCGAAAGAAATCCCAGGCATCAAGCATGCAGTACGCATAAGCTGGAATTCGCCAATGCTGTTTTCCGTCGGAGACAATAATATATTTCAAAATGGTGTATATGCCGATGGAAGCATCGCTGATGTGCTATCCCTTGCATTTCTTGAAGGGGATCGAAAGACTGCCTTTGATCAGGTCAATAACATTGTATTATCAGAAACTGCAGCGAAGAAATTATTTGGCAACCGTCCTGCCTTGGGAAAAACCGTCAAAACAAACAATAGTGAGCCATTTATTATTGCGGGGGTAATCAAGGACCTCCCCAAAAATAGCAGCTATGATTTTCAATGGCTCATCCCTTTCAAAAAATTTGAAGCAGGTCAGGATTTTCTAAAAAATTGGGGGAACAATAGTGTTCAAACGCTAGTGCAAGTCGAAGAGAATGCCAACGTCGATCAGATTAACAAGCAGATGATGGATTTCGTCAAACACAAGACCAATGGTGAAGTCACTTTTTCACAGAATTTCCTCTATCCAATGGAGCGTTGGATTACCTACAATCAGTTTGATAACAGTGGTATTGAAAAAGAAGGTGGCATTAAAAATATTCGTCTATTTACCTTTATCGCTTGGGTTGTCTTACTGATCGCCTGTATCAATTTCATGAATCTTGCAACTGCAAGATCTGAAAAAAGAGCAAAAGAAGTTGGAATGCGCAAAGTGGTTGGTGCGAGTCGCAAATCGCTCATTGTGCAATTCTTGGGAGAATCCCTTGTTTTGGCAATTATTTCCTCTCTTGTTGCTATATTACTAATCTATATCTTCATCAGGCCGTTCAACACCATGATAGGCCAGGATCTTCAGGTTAATCTTTTAGCCCCCCCACACCTGCTATTTTTAACGACAATAACATTAGCATGTGGATTATTTGCAGGTAGCTATCCCGCATTTTTCCTTTCGGCATTCAAGCCGCTTTCAACGATCAAAGGGACAAAACAGAAGGCCGGTAGTGGAAGTCTCGTCCGTAAAGGGTTGGTCATCCTGCAATATACAGCCTCAGTTGTGTTAATTATCTGTACCATTATCATCTACCAACAGATTCAGCACAACAAGAACAGAGATCTCGGTTTTGATAAGAGTCAGGTGTTGACTACAGCGCTACAAGGCGATATGGCCAAACATCTGCCGCTCATTAAAAATCAATTATTGGCAACAGGGGTTGTTCAAGAAGTCGGTGTCAGTGACATGAGTATCCTCAATATCAACTCCAATACGTCCGGTTTTAGCTGGGATGGAAAAGATCCAAATGCCAGTATTTTGATTGGTATGTTACGTTCTGATGAGGGCCTTATTCCAGCTTTAGACTTAAAGCTTTTTGATGGTAGAAACTTTCATCAAAATTTTGTGGGCGACAGCACATCGGTTGTCATCAACGAAGCATTTGCAAAACTGATCAAAAAAGATGGCCTTGTGGCCGGTAACATCATCAGCTACGGTGAGGAAAAGTTTACTATCGCCGGTGTCGTCAAGAACTTCGTTTATAACAATGTGTATGCCGATCCTGAGCCGATGCTGTTTCTACCAATGAATAGAGATAATGGGATCATGACCATTAAGACAAAGGCTGGAGTAGATTTACCAGATGCCATTCAACAAATCGAGAAGATCATCGTCAAAAATAACCCAGGCTTCCCTTTTGACTATAAATTTTTAGATGATAGTTTCAATAATAAGTTTAAAGCGGAGCTTTTTGTACAGCAACTATCCAGTGTATTTGCACTGATGTCTATCATTATATCCTGCTTAGGTCTATTTGGTTTAGCCGCCTTTGCAACAGAGCAACGCGCAAAAGAGATCAGCATTCGTAAAGTCTTGGGCGCCTCTGTTTCGGGACTTATCCAAATGCTCAACCGTGAATTTGTCATTCTTGTAGCAATATCATGTATCATTGCCTTTCCTATTGCATGGATGATCATGAGCAAATGGCTAACTAATTATGCACATCATATCGATATTTCCTGGACCATTTTTATCATCAGTGGTCTGACAGCTATTATCATTGCCCTATTGACCATCAGTTCACAGGCATTTAAAGCAGCGATAGCCAATCCGACAAAGACTTTAAGAGATCAATAAACACTAAAAAAGAATTTAATAACAGAAATAGTAACTGTCCAAAGCAATTTCGCCAAGGATACAAAACATAAAAACCATGAGCACAAAAAATATGATCAAAATCACAAATCTTCAAAAGTATTACCGCACAGAAGAAGTTGAAACCGTCGCATTAAACAACCTCAATATCCATGTCAAAGAGGGAGAGTTTGTTGCTGTAATGGGGCCTTCGGGCTGTGGGAAATCGACTTTACTCAATATCATTGGTCTATTGGATGATTTGGATGAAGGAAGCTATCTATTCAACGAGATTGAAGTTGCCAAATTCAAAGAACGCGGTCGCTCAGATCTTCGCAAACATAACATTGGTTTTGTGTTCCAGAGCTTCAATTTGATCGATGAGCTGACCGTATTTGAAAACGTAGAACTTCCACTGGTTTATACCAATGTTCCAGCAGCAGAACGCAAAAAACGTGTAGAAGAAGTTTTGGAAAAAGTGCAGATCATGCACCGTCGCAATCACTTCCCACAACAGCTTTCCGGAGGTCAACAGCAACGTGTGGCTGTCGCTCGTGCGGTTGTCAATAATCCCAAACTGATCCTTGCCGATGAGCCTACGGGTAACCTCGATTCCAATAACGGCAACGAAGTTATGCAACTCCTGACTGAATTGAACGAGGCCGGCACAACCATCGTCATGGTAACACACAGTGAGCACGATGCAAAATTCTCTGACCGTGTAATCCGCATGCTAGACGGACAAGTGATTATGGAAACAACTTCGGTATAAGACAACTCATATATAACCAAGATATTAATCCTAATAACCTATAGATGATGAGCACGATTAAATTAATTTTCAGACAATTATGGCGCAACCGTCTTTTCACATTTTTAAATGTATTTGGGCTTGCCATCGGAATAAGTGCCTGTTGGCTAATTTTCCGTATCGTCAATTATGAATTTAGTTTTGATCAGCATCATCCGGAAAGTGAGCAGATTTACAAGGTCCATACCTCCTATGAGGAAAAGGATAAATTAGATCATTTCGATGGTGTTCCCGCACCATTACCGGCATATATCAAGGAAAACTTTGTCAATGTTGAACTGACAGTACCCATCTTTAAACAATACTTCGAGCGTGTCAGTAATAATCGCGGAGCGCAGAAAATAGAGTTTGAAGATCAGCCCGAAATCATCGGTACCACGGGAGACTATTTCAAAATGACACCTTATGTTTGGTTAGCTGGCGACCAAAGGAATATACTAAAAAATAGCCATGAAGTCATCCTGACAGAATCGCGGGCTAAATTGTATTTCCCAAACACGTCAATAGACCAAATCATAGGACAGACCTTATCCTATGATAGTACATTGTACAATGTCGCCGGTATTGTAAGAGATCTAGCTCATCCAAGCAGCTTTTTGGGTAAAGAATTTATCCGGATTCCAGAACAGGAATGGAATAGCACAAACTGGAACAATTCAAATTCCAATTGGCAGCTCTTTATTAAGGTAAAATCATCGGCTTCCCTTCCTAACCTCATAAAGACAGCCGACAAAAAGGCGTATGAGATGACACATGCTGAATTTGACAAGTTTGGATTTAAAATGCATGTAAATACAGTTCCTTTAAAAGACTTACATTTTACTTCTTATGCGCAAAATAATGTTGATCAGAAAATAATGTACGGTCTTATCGGCATAGGTATATTTTTGCTCTTACTCGCCTGTGTCAATTACATCAATCTCGCTACAGCCCAAATCCCACAACGCGCCAAGGAAATTGGTATCAGAAAGACATTGGGAGAAAGCCAGAAAAGAATTACAAAATCCTTTCTGCTAGAAACATTTTGCATTACGGCTTTTTCGGTGCTTTTATCTTGGCCTTTACTTATTCTCATTCAAACAGTTTTAGCCGCATATATTCCCGATCAGCTCAAGCTATATCCAGATCCCTGGGGTGTATCGCTATTTTTAGCAACACTTACAATTACGATTACTTTAATTTCCTCAGGTTATCCGATTTTATTGACAAACAAAGTCAAGATTGTTGAAGTCATTAAAATCTCGAATGCGCAAACGCTCAAATTTGGCAATCTTTCTTTTCGAAAAATGCTCATTGTTTTTCAATTTTTGATTGCCCAGCTATTTGTTATTTCAACTTGCATCATTGGTCTACAATTGAAACATGCACTACAGAATAACTACGGCTTTGATAAGGATGCGATCATTACCCTACGTTTCCCGAGTAAAAGCTATCAGGACAGTAATGTTGATCCCTTTGTTTTCAAACAAGCGATTAAGCACATCGCAGGTGTAGAACAGGCTTCCTTGGGGCATCTGCCCATGAGTAACGACCATTGGGGAAATGCCTTGTTTGCCAAAAGTGATACGGGACAGTTACAAGCCGATGTACAAATGAAATTTGTCGACCAAGATAACTTTAAACTCTATAATTTTAAAATGCTTGCTGGCCGCCCGCTGCAATTGGCCGATACCAGCACAGGCATCGTGTTAAACTTAGCCAGCGTTCAAAAATTAGGTTTTAAATCTGCTGAAAACGCTGTAGGGAGCTTTGTTACGTATACCGACAAACAGCGCCAGATTGTGGGAGTAACCGACAATTTTCACACGAAAAATCTCCATGCAGCTATTCAACCTGTTGTCATGCTGAGTTCCATTAAAAAATGGGAATTAAACAGACTAAGTGTGAAACTCAACAATAATTCAACTACCTGGCCGGAAACTTTAAAACAGATTGAGAAAGAATGGAAAAAATATTATCCAAAAGCCCCATTCAAATATGATTTCTATGATCAGCAAATCAAAGAACTCTATAGCAGTGATCTAAAATTCTCGAAGATCATCAATCTATTTACATCGACGACAATTCTCATCAGCTGCTTGGGATTGATCGGCCTGGTTACCATCACCACGGTACAACGTACAAAAGAAATTGGTATTCGAAAAGTGTTGGGAAGTACGGTACTGGGGATTATTGGGTTATTATCAAAAGATTATATCAAACTTATACTCATTTCTATTTTGATCGCCACCCCAATTGCTTGGTGGGCGATGCACAAATGGTTGGATGATTTTGCTTATAAGATAGATCTATCCTGGTGGATGTTTATCATTCCGGCTGCCGCAACCCTACTTATTGCATTTTTTACGATGAGCTACCAATCCATAAAAGCGGCACGTGCAAATCCCGTAAATAGCTTAAGAGATGAATAAAATAGTAAAGAAGCTCAATAGTGATCAAGGAGAATGATGGGAATCAGTCATGATCCCATCACAATCCTTGTTTTGAATAAAGCGCCACAAGGAGTGACAAAAAAACAAAATTAATCAAAGAAAGCCTATCACCATGATAAAGAACTATTTAATAACCGCAATTAGAGAATTAAGGAAACGGAAATTCTATACCGCGATCAATATATTAGGTCTGTCGGTCAGCCTTACTGCCTCCATATTAATTATTTTCTGGGTACAGGACGAAAAGAGCTTTGATAAATTCCACCCAGACTTTGAACAGATTTACAAAGTCAATTCTCATTTGGATCCCGAGCACAACGGTTCGATATGGGGGACATCTCCCGGGCCTATAGGAAACTATGCACAAAATGTACCGGAGGTAGATTACGCAACGCGTGTTTCACAGGATTACAATACCACGTTGGTCAATGACAAACTGAAACGTCCGGTAACTAGTATGAACATCTATTATGTAGATGGTAATTTTTTCAAGATGTTTCATTTTCCATTACAAGAGGGCTCCCTCTCAGGTTTTCAGGAAAATTATAAACAGGCGCTTATCACCCCTTCGACAGCCGAAAAACTTTTTAGTACGCAAAAAGTCATTGGAAAAACTTTCCGTTACCAGAAAGATCTCTTCACTGTAGCCGGTATCCTAAACGATATTCCACAAAATTCCTCGATGCAATTCGATGTCGTTATCCCACTGGGGTATCATGCACAGCGGTTTACAAACTGGGGTGGTAATGGTAAATGGAAAACAATCGATGAAGATATGGGTAACTATAGTTTTTCAACTTATATTAAAGTCAAACCTCATGCTTCTGCAGCACTTATCGGAAAATCGGTCACAGACACTTATACCAAAGCCCGCAACGGTGAAAACTCGACTCTATTTGTTTTAGATCCACTCAAAACCATGCATTTAATCGCTCCTGACGGAAATAAATCGACACTTCGCATGGTTCAGATTTTTGGGATCATTGCGATATTGCTCTTGGTGATCGGTGCGGTAAATTATGTCAATCTAAGTACTGCAAGAGCATTGGATCGGGCGAAAGATGTTGGTATCCGCAAAATAATCGGCGCCAACCGTCTCCATTTATTCCTACAATTTATCACCGAAACTGTTGTTGTATTTCTTTGTTCACTACTGATCGCTTTCATCCTTATCGTGATCCTTCATACCGGATATAATCAGATCGCACAAAAATCAATCAGTCTATCTTTCCATAACACGACGATATGGCTGTATATTGGGGCAGCAATTATAGGCACATTGGGACTGTCCAGCATATATCCTGCGATACAGCTTTCCTCGTTCAATCCCATTCATTCGTTAAAAGGAAAATCAATAAAAGGTGTTTCCTCGAATACCATGCGTAAAATATTGGTGGTTTTCCAGTTTACGCTCTCCGTAACGCTAATTGTATGTACGCTGATTATTAAAAAGCAATTGGACTTTATCCAAAAGATCAATTTGGGGTATGATAGAGATCATGTACTAACGCTTGGTCTTCCTGAGGAGGCTTACAAACATATGGACGCGATACGTGCTGAACTAAAAAGCAATGAGGCGATACAAGGGGTTTCCCTATCAAGTTTATACAACATGACCGATTTTGGAAATGCCACGGGCGATATAGACTGGCCCGGCAAGTCCAAAGACAACAAACTCATTGTTGCTCAAGCGACCATCGATAAGGATTTTATTCCTTTGATGAACATGCAATTCCTGGAAGGAAAAAACTTTAGCGGAATGCCGGTTGATTCGTCCGGCTATATCATCAACGAGACTTTGGCGAAACAGATGGGATTAAAGCCGCCGTACGTGGGATCCAATATGAGTTTCCACGATTTCCCTGGACAAATTATCGGTGTTGTGAAAGACTTCCACTTTAAATCCATCAAAGATAAAATAGGTCCAATGGTCTTCTGGACGCGCTGGGGATCGGGTACACTTTATGTTAAAACGAGTACGACAAAAGCCCCTGAGGCCATTAATGTTTTAGAAAAGATCTATAACCGATATCCATCAGATGCTCCTTTTAACTACACCTTCATTGATCAGCAATTTGATAATCTATATAAATCCGAGCAGCGCACAGGTTTGTTGTTCAATATTTTCGCTGGCATCGCCATTTTTATATCTGCTTTAGGTCTGTTTGCGTTGGCAACTCACGAAGCGCAAATGCGTGTAAAGGAAATTGGCATCCGTAAAGTTCTTGGCGCTAGCACCTTTGGTGTCGTCCGGCTATTGGGGAAAAATTTCGTGATACTCGTCTCCATTTCCATTCTGATTGCCTGCCCTATTGCAGTTTACCTGATGAAACAATGGTTAAGCAATTTTGCCTATAAAACAGATCTAGAGGTGCAAACATTTGTCTTCGGTGGTATCCTGGCCTTGCTGATCGCCATTTTCACCGTCAGCTATCAGGCTGTTCGGGCAGCTTTATCCAATCCCGTAGATAGTTTAAGAGACGAATAATAAGAAAAATACAGTAAAAGTGGATTAAACATATTGATACACTAAAACTAAAGAATAAAGCAATGATCAAGAACTATATAAAAATAGCCTGGCGCAATATCTCCAAAAATAAAGGGTATTCAACCATAAACATAATTGGCTTGGCAATAGGATTAGCCTGTTGCCTATTGATAGCAATTTATGTACAAAATGAATTGTCATACGACAAATATCATGTGAATAAAGATCGAATTTACCGCATCGTCCATGACTATAAAGATGTAAGCAGCACAGAACAGCATCAAATCTGGGGCAATGGTCCAATCGGTGAAGCCATCAAAGCAGATTTCCCTGAAATCGAAAAGGTCGTTCAATTTTCAGGGCAAACGTCTATCCTGCTCAAACAAGGCGATAAAAGATTCCAGGAGGAAAATGTATTTTTCATGGACTCTACTGCATTTGATGTCTTTAGTTGGAAGGTTTTGGCCGGCGACCCGCATACAGCCTTAAAGAACGCCTATTCTGTCGTATTAACAGAAAGTACCGCTAAGAAATATTTCGGAGATCAAAATCCCATTGGCAAGACGCTTGAGGGAGGTTTAGCTGCTGGTCGTGCCGATGCAGGTCTATATACTGTAACGGCAGTAATGGCCGATGTACCTGCTAATTCACACTTTACGTTCGATGCATTGCTCTCGATGAGTACATTCCGAAAAGCACGGCCAGACGTATTTAATAAAGAAGGCTGGGATTATGTAGACTTCTACACGTACTTTCTCGCTTCAAAAGACTTTGATCCTGTAAAGTTCGACCAGAAAATACCGGAGTTTCTCAAGCGGCATCTCCCAACAAATGAAAACCCAAATGCAAAATACAATTTCCATATCGAGCCGCTTCTGCAGGCTTACATGCACTCGTCTGCGGATCGTCAACCCGGTACCAATGGAAGCTATCAGAATTTATACATATTCAGCATTATTGGCGGATTCATCTTACTGATCGCCTGTGTGAACTTTATGAATCTGGCTACATCAAGGTCAATGGAAAGAGCAAAGGAAGTCGGCGTACGAAAAACCATAGGAGCAAGCAAAAGCAATCTGATCTTTCAGTTTATGTCTGAATCATTGGTTCTTGTATTCGTCAGTAGTATTTTGGCGATACTGCTCGTTATGGCCTTTCTCCCCTTTTTGGAAGCATTCTCGGGCAAACACCTCAATTATTCGTCCCTGAAAAATGGGACGACCTGGGCAATATTCCTATTCACCACCATTTTTACGGGACTTCTTGCTGCCAGCTATCCCGCGTTGATTCTAGCAAATTTCAAACCGATTGCAGTACTTAAAGGAAGTTATAGCAACAGCAAAGGGGGTACATTATTACGTCGCGTATTAGTTGTTTTCCAATTTTGCCTTTCTATTGCGCTCATTGCAGGTACAGTCGTCGTCTTTTCTCAACTAGATCAATTACAGCACCGAGATCTTGGATTTCAAAAAGATCAACGGCTTGTGATAGATTATAATTTCGATGATAAGGTAAACAATAACCTGGAAGCGATAAAATCTACACTAGCAAAAGATAAAGATGTTTTGTCTGTCACTGCATCACGTACGGTACCGGGAACATTTTTTCCAAATGCAGGAACAGAAATCATGTCAGCAAACGGAACGATGAGTCAATTTGCTCCTTTCTTATATGAAGTCGATGTTGACTTTATTCCTAATATTGGTCTGCAAATGGCCGCTGGGCGTGCCTATTCCAGGGATTTCCCAGCGGATACGGCCCATTCACTTGTTATCAATGAATCTGCTGCAAAACAATGGGGCTATTCAAATCCACAAGATATTATTGGCAAGCAATTTCGTCAATGGGGAAGAGAAGGAACGGTTATCGGTGTAGTGAAAGATTTCAATTACCTTTCTTTACACCGTAAGATTGAGCCTTTAGCTTTGCGACTTGAACCAAGCAGCAGCCGGTATTTAACCTTGAATATCCAACATGTAAACCAGCCTGAGACCGTTGCCAGAATCGGCAAGCTGTGGAATGAACTTGTACCAAACCGTCCATTTTTATATAGCTTTCTCGACGACAATTTCAATCGACAATATGAAGCGGATTTTAATTTTAGAAGACTTTTTACAGCCTTCTCCGGACTAGCACTTTTTATTGCCTGTTTAGGTTTATTGGGACTTGTTACGTATACAGCCCAACAGCGGACCAAAGAAATCGGCGTACGGAAAGTTCTCGGTGCATCCATCTATAATTTAATCCTCCTGCTCTCTTCCGACTTCATCAAGTTATTGGCTGTAGCGCTTCTCATCGCGACACCGCTATCTTGGATGGCGATGAAAAAATGGCTTGACAATTTTGCTTATCACATTGAACCACAATGGTGGATGTTTGTCTTTGCTGGTTTTGCTACAATCATTATCGCATTAGTAACGGTGAGTTTTCAAACACTCAAGGCTGCCAAGGCAAATCCTGTAGATAGTTTAAGAGACGAATAACAATATAATCTAATCCCATCACGATATTCCAGCTATGAACAACCTCCTATTAAAATCGGCAATTCGACAACTTTGGAAGAATAAACTATTCTCCCTATTAAATATTATTGGACTAGCCATCGGCATTACGTCATGTTGGGTCATATTTAAGATTGTCAATTATGAGTATAGTTTTGAAACTGGAGTTCCTCAGCTTGATCGAACCTATCGGATCATTTCTCAGTTTAAAAATGATGGCAAGGATAATTACAATGGGGGATTGGCCAAGCCGTTTTATCAGGCCATCCGAAAAGAAATTCCGGGCGTGGAACTGGTCGCTCCAGCATTCAGAAATTATCAAATGGAATCTGTCACAATCAACAAGGGACAAAAAAATCAAAAACTTGTCGAGGACTTTGATGAGGCTGAAGGCAATGTGACGGAGACTACCAGCGACTACTTCAAGCTCGTTGGCTACAAATGGTTAGCCGGTTCACCTGAGAAAGCATTTTCAACTGCCAACGACATTGTACTGACAAAAAAAAGGGCTGCCATTTATTTCCCAAACCAGGCTGTCCAGGGCTTAATCGGCAAAACCATCTTTTATAACGACAGTATACCCAAAACAGTAACTGGCATTGTTGATAACCTTGGCTTCAACACGGAGTTCAATGGCACAGAATTCGTCTTGCTTAAAGAAGAAGTCTACCCACTGAATGTCTGGACGAATACCAATGGTACTGACAGACTTTATATCCGATTAAAAGATGGTGTAAAAGACCTTCCAATCCAGGCAGCTATCAATAAAATCGGACAAAAAAAATGGCAGGAATTCAGCCAGGAAAAAAAACCTAAGTTTGACTACAACCGTAAGGTCGTGGTCATGCCACTAAAAGATTCCCATTTTGCAGTCCACATAAAAGAATGGTACGCCGAAAGAACAAGCAAAACCGTTATTTATGGGTTAATTGCCGTAGCTGCTTTTCTGATGCTTTTGGCCTGTATCAACTATATCAATCTTAGTACGGCACAAATACCAGCGCGGAGTAAAGATATTGGTGTCCGTAAAACATTGGGAAGTAGCCAGGGAAAATTGGTTAGCCAAATTATTTTTGAATCGCTTTTAACCATTGCCATTGCACTTGTTTGTTCGGTCTTTCTGACGAAACTGGCCTTTTTCTATTTTCAGGAAATGATTCCGGAGAAAGTAAAGGATTTTACAAGTTCGACGACATCAATGCTGTTTATCGCAGTTTTACTGACCGTAACGACTTTAATTTCCTCGGCATATCCTTCTTGGTTAATTAAAAAGGTACAGCCTGTCAATTTATTTCGGGCTGGCAAGCAGTTTCAAATCGGAAAAACACAAATCAACCTTCGGAAAACGTTGATTGTATTCCAATTCTTTATTGCTCAATTCTTTACGGTTTCAGCACTCATTATCGGCCAGCAACTCTCCTATACCCTCAACAAAGATATGGGATTCGACAAAGATGCTGTTGTTACTTTCGATCTACCTTCCAAGCTCATCAACAAATTTTATGAGGAAAAACTGGATCAAAGTAAGAAACAAACACTCCTACATGAGATCCAAAAAATAAAAGGTGTTTCGGCAGCCTCAATTGGCAGCAAGCCTTTGACAAACAATTACTCCTCCTCTTGGTTTCATCGACAAGACCCTACCTTAAAAGAGAAAATTTCATCCGATATTTTCTTTAAAAATGCAGATCCGAATTATATAGCTGTATATGACATGAAGCTAATCGCGGGAAATAACCTACCACAATCAGATACTGTCAATGCCTATATCATCAATGAATCTGCTGTCAAGGCATTCGGTTTCAATTCCCCTCAAGATGCCATCGGGAAGTCAATTGGTCAAGAGGACAGTACCTTCCCGATCGTTGGCGTTATTAAAGATTTTCATGCCCAGGAATTCTATAAAGAGATCACACCTTTGGCTTTGCGCAGTTTTAGTCGCGGTGCTTATACCTTCAATATAAAACTATCGGGAAACAGCAAAGAATGGAAAACCAGTATCCAAGCGATCAATAAAGTATATACACAGTTTTTTCCGGAACTCCCGATAGAAATAAAATTCTACGATGAAACGATCGCTTCTCTTTATCAAAAAGAGCAAAATCTGACCAAATTAATTAACGTGAGTACAATTGTTGCTGTTTTAATCGGTTGTTTGGGTCTCTTTGGGCTGATTACCCTTGCGGCTTTCCAACGCAGCAAAGAGATCGGTATCCGTAAAGTTTTGGGTGCAAGTATTCCAAGTATCTTTCATTTATTGGCTAAGAACTTCGTACAGCTCATTTTAATCAGTATCCTAATTGCCGCACCATTGACCTGGTGGACGTGTAGCAAGTGGCTGGAAGATTTTTACTACCGCATCGATCTTACGGCAACTCCTTTTATTTTAGGCGCTGGGCTTGCATTATTTGCGGCTGTACTGACCATTAGTTTTCAATCGATCAAGGCGGCTATCCAAAATCCTGTCAATAGCTTACGGGACGAATAGCAACACGAGTATATCAAATCAGAGGGTTAACAAAAAACGAAATAACAATGATTGTAAATTCACTTAAAACAGCCTATCGTTTTTTAAAAAAACATAAGTTGATCACGTTCATCAATATCACGAGTCTCGCGATTGGTATTACCGCGACGCTGGTTATTTTCCTGATGATCCAATACGACTACAGTTTTGACAAACATGTTCCCAATCAACAACAGGTCTATCGTGTTGTCAATAACGGAGAGTTCAAAAATGCCGGCGTCTACGTACCGTTGGTACGCACCATGCAAGCAGAGTTACCCAACTTGGAGGCTGTAGTCCCGATTTATCGAAGCCATGTCCAAAAGCTAAAAGTTTCTCTGGCAACAGACAAATTCCAGACTTTCCCGAAAGAACAGAAGATGGTATTCACGAACAGCCAATATTTCGATATTTTCCCTTCAAAATGGTTGGCTGGAAGCGCTAAAGCTTTGAATTCATCCGGAAATATTATCCTTACAGAGAAAACATTAGAAAAATTTTATGGAAAAGAACTGCCTGCAAATGTGATTGGCAAAACCATCATCTATGCAGATAGTATCCCACTTCAGGTCGCTGGTGTAATTGAAAATCCGCAGCATAATTCGGATTTCAATTTTGAAAGCTTCATCGCTGAGTCGACGATCCCTCAGGATAACAATCTAAAAAACATGTATACGTGGGAAGCTTGGAACAGCATATCGGATTCACATCAGGTGCTTATCAAGACAAAAGCACAAAGTAATCCGCATCTACTGGAACGAAATATTGCTAATCTCCTTAAAAAATATAAATACAAAGAAGGGGAGAAAATTAACGATAAGCTTGAATTACAAGCATTGGCAGATGTACATTTTGATACAAGATTTAATTATGAAGCGACCCATCCGGAAGCACTACGCAACCTTATTTTACTTGCAGTTTTCCTCTTAGCCCTGGGGGCCGTAAATTTTATCAACCTATCCACGGCGCAATCCATCGAAAGAGCCAAAGAAGTGGGTATTCGTAAGACGTTGGGTAGTTCTAAAACTACATTGATCAAACAGTTTTTGATCGAAACTTTTCTGATAACTTTGACCGCAACAGTACTTGCGGTCTTATTATTGCCATTGTTCTTACATGTCTTTGAAGGATTTATTCCGAAAAACCTAAGCATGGAAGGCCTGGACAAAAGCGTTATTATTTTCTTTCTATTTGGACAATTGATCTTAGTAACCTTACTAGCCGGATTTTACCCTGCCTGGGTACTGACAGGATATGCTCCGGTGCTAGCGCTCAAAAACCAGCTCGGAAAGAACACGAATCTTTCCCGAAGTGCATGGATACGCAAAGCACTGACCATCTTCCAGTTTGTCATGGCCCAGGCTTTCCTGATCTGCGTGCTTATCGTCGTTCGCCAAATAAATTATGTTACTCATAAAGATATGGGCTTCCAGAAAGATGCTATTGTCAATCTCTATATTCCTGGAGCGTTCCAAAATTCCGCCAAAGGTGTAGTTCTTAAAAATGAACTCAAAAAGCTAAAAGATATCAAGGCCATAAGTTTTGGGAATATCGCTCCTGCAATGAATGGCTGGATGACTACCGCAATCGCTTACGATCAATCGCCAAATAAGGAATCCTTGACTTTTGATAGCCGATCGGGTGATGAAAACTATTTAGATGTCTATCAGATTCCGCTTTTAGCGGGAAGAAATATCCGTTTATTGGATTCAACAAGTGAAATGTTGATCAATAGAAAAGGACTTGAACTACTGCATATCAAAAACCCGCAGGATGCCATTGGTAAAACCTTCGAAAATGGACAGAACATCATCGTTGGTGTAATGGAGGATTTTGATTTGTCTTCAGCGCGACAAGGGGTTAAACCAGTTCTTTATACAGGCAGTAAAGAAGGATATGTACTCCATATTGCCTTGGATCAATCGCATCCTGAAAACTGGAAAAACGCCATTGATAAAATAACATCAAGCTACAAATCGGTGTTCCCCGATGATGAATTGGACCTACGGTTTGTAGATGAGGTCATCCAGAACTTCTATACGCAAGAGAAGCAGCTGTCTAAGCTCCTTTCTTGGGCAGTAGGACTCTCTGTGCTAATTGCTGGATTAGGCTTATTTGGACTTGCCATATTTACGGCAAATCAGCGCACAAAGGAAATTGGAATTCGCAAAGTATTGGGGGCTTCTGTGTTCCAGATCACCTTTTTATTACTTCGGAATTTGCTGTCGTTGGTTGCAATAGCCTGTCTGGTAGCTTTTCCAATTGCTTATTATTTTATGCATAGCTGGCTGAACGACTTTGTTTACCGAACCACAATAAGTCCCTGGATTTTTGGGCTGTCAGCCGTAGGGTTGATTGCCTTTGCAAGTCTTGTACTATCAACCAAAAGTGTCTTTGCAGCAAAAGCAAACCCGATCAATAGTCTAAGGGATGAGTAAATCAGCGAGTAAAAGAGATAGGCTTATGTGTATTCATAACATGTATTAAGAACTTAAACCCCCATAACAATGATAAAGAACTTCATCAAAACCGCATGGCGAAGTATTTTTTCTAATAAATTCTACAGTGCCATTAATATTTTAGGATTAACAGCAGGAATGGTTGTGGGGATATTCCTATTGCTATGGATACAAGATGAGCTGTCCTTTGACCGATTCCATAAACATCAGCGCTCCATTTACAAAATTGGAATAGAAGGGGGAACGGGGATATCAAAACGAATCTTTGGATCCATCATTGCTCCCGTAGGAAATTTTGCAAAAAAGGAAATTCCCGAAGTCCAAGATGCAGTACGTATTTTCAAAATTGGAGATGCTGCACTTAAATATAAAGAGAAGAGATTTAATGAAAAGAATTTTGCATTTGTAGACCCCAGTTATTTTACGGTTTTCGATTTTCCGCTACTACAGGGAAATTCAAAACAACCCTTCCCTGACAACAATTCCATTGTAATCACCCAGCGCACGGCACGTCGGTATTTCGGTGATGAAAATCCAATTGGAAAAACCGTAACATTGGGTATCGAGGACCTTTGTGTTGTATCAGGTGTCATTGCTGATTATCCTGAAAACTCTACTTTTCAATTTCAGGTTCTGCTCCCCATTTCGAGATTTAATGAGCAAGCCTACATCAAAAATAAAACGACCTATGATAATAAGACCTTTCTATCTTCCATGGATGAAGATTGGTCCAATTTTTCATTCGAAACCTATCTGCTGCTGAGGCCTGATGCAAATCTTGCTACAGTTTCAAAAAAGCTTCAGGCGATACACGAAAGGAACAAACCTGAGGATGCCCCTGTCCCCTACGTTACACAAGCACTCGCAAAGGTGCATCTCTACCAAATGGATGGTAGTGATGGCGGAATTGACAATGTTCGAGTTTTTATAGGTGTAGCGATTATGATTCTTGTAATAGCAAGTATTAACTATATCAATCTTTCTACTGCACGGTCGTTGTCGCGCGCCAAAGAAGTGGGGATACGTAAAGTTATCGGCGCAGGTAGAAAGGAACTTTTTTTCCAATTTATATTGGAAACAACCATACTATTTGTCATTGCGTCAACATTGGCACTTGCCTTCGTATTTATTGGTCTCCCCCTATTTAATAATTTCTCGGGGAAGCAGATTTCCCTACAGCTCTTTAATCCTACACTATGGATAAGCGTGCTGATTATGCTTGTGGGAACACTGGCACTTACAAGTATATATCCTGCCCTACTTTTATCCAAATTTGATCCGATTAAAGTACTTAAAGGCCGATTTACCATAAAAAATTCCAGTGCACGAAAAATACTGGTTGTCCTGCAGTTCACTGTTTCTATAATTCTTATCACCTTAACAATTGTTATCGGTCGTCAATTGGATTTTATAAAACATCAAAATTTAGGCTACGAAAAGGATCATATTATTTCCGTTACTATGGCGCCAAAAATGTCCAAACATTTTGATGCTGTCAAAACCGAACTTCTAAAAAATAAGGATATTGATGATGTTATCCGTCTTGGCCGCGACATGGTTTATGGTGGTGCTTCAACTGGGGACAACGATTGGGAAGGAAAGCCAAGCAAATCCAATCTTTGGTTCAATATGACATATTCCGATCAATCGGCGCTCGACTTTTTTAAGATAAAACTTACGCAAGGTCGTAATTTCACAGGCTCCATAGCAGATTCAACCCATTTCATTATCAATGAATCGGCAGCGCGGGAAATGGGTTTAAAAGATCCGATTGGCGTACGTTTACGCATTCGAACAGTTCCGGGAACTATTATTGGGGTTGTAAAGGATTTTAATTATGCGAGCGCCAGACAAAAGATTGAGCCTATGGTCTTTCAGTATAGCCCAAAAGATTGCTGGCAGCTATACCTTAAAACAACAACTTCTGGTACAAAATCCGCATTAAACTCCTTGCAACAGATCTGGAAAAGTTATTATGATGATATGCCGATGAATTACAGCTTCCTGGACGAAAGCTATCAAAAGCAATATACGAATGAGCAGAAACAAGGCTCCTTATTCAATTTTTTTGCCCTGATTGCCATCGTCATCTCCTGCCTAGGACTCTTAGGACTATGCACCTATACAGCGCAGGTTAGAACCAAAGAAATTGGTATCAGAAAGGTCCTTGGCGCTACGGTATTTAGCATTATACAATTATTAACTGCACAAGTTAGGACCAAAGAAATTGGTATCAGAAAGGTCCTTGGCGCAACGGTATTTAGCATTATACAATTATTAAACAAGGAATTTCTACTCTTAGTCATTTTGGCCAATGTCATCGCAATACCAATTGCTGTATATTTCAGTATAAATTGGCTCGATGGTTTTGCCTTTAGAACGACGCTCCCATTCACCATATTTCTATATGCGGCAGGGATAACCATTGCTATTGCATTATTTACGGTGAGTTTCCAATCCATTAAAGCGGCATACGCCAATCCTGTGAAAAGTTTGCACGATGAATAGTTTATATTTGAGAACCAAAAACAACAGCATAAAATGATTCGATTATTCCTAAAAACAGCGCTGAGAAATTTGAAGCGCAGTCCCTTAAACACAACAATAAATATTTTGGGATTAGCACTGGGGTTTACTGTTGCCCTGATAAGTACATTATGGGTACTGAAACAATTTTCTTTTGATAAGCATTACAGCAATTATCAACATATTTATCAGGTCATGATGACTGGAACCTTCAATGATGAGAAATCTACTGATCGCTCCACCCCTATTCCCTTGGTCAAAACAATCGCGTCTGATTTCAAAAATGAGATGGCAGATGCCACTTTGGTCACCAATATGGAAAGCAACAATCTTAAAGTAGGTGATAAAAAGCTTAATGCACCGGGATTCTATGCCATGGGAAAATTCGCCGAATTATTTTCCCTCGAATCTTTAGAAGGAAATAGTACCACACCGGGCAATCCATCGACCATCATAATTTCCGAATCCTTAGCAAAACGACTGTTCAATCAGACAAGTGTTATCGGGAAAACGCTCCAATTGAATGGTAAAGAACAATATACTGTTCAGGGCGTGTATAAAGATATTCCTGAAAACAACACTTTTTATGGCTTAGATTATGTATTGCCGTTTGTCGATTATCTTGCTAAAGACCAAGGTATTGAAGAAAGCTGGTCCAGCTGTTATTTCAGCACTTTCGCTAAGATCGAAAATGCTGCCTTTGTTCCCGCTTTGGAAAATAAACTAACAAATATCATCAACAAAAAACTGACGGATATAAAACCTGAAATCCTGTTACATCCGATGTCCAAATGGCATTTATACGATTCATTTAAAAATGGAAAGAACGTCGGCGGGCAGATTCAATATGTATGGATGTTTGTTTGGATAAGCGTATTCATTATTTTATTGGCCAGTATTAATTTTATTAACTTGAGTACGGCGAGAAGCCTGAAAAGAGGAAAAGAAATCGGGGTTTTAAAATCGGTTGGTGTCAACCGCCGGCAGCTTATTGCAGGCTTTCTTGTTGAGTCAATCCTAGCGGTAGCCTGCGCATTTTTGATCGCTGTTCTATTCGCTACATTGCTGTTGCCTTGGGTCAAAACGATTACACACACTTCATTGCATATCCCTTTTGCGGATATTCGTTTTTATGGCTATTCTTTATTAGGAATAGGCGTTATAGGGCTTTTAGCGGGTATGTATCCGGCATTATTTCTATCGGCCTTTAATCCTATTCTTGCACTTAAAGGTAAGATCATCAACCGAAAAGGCGGATCAAGAAGTAGAAAGGCAATGGTCATCGTGCAATTTGCGATTTCTATTTTCCTGATGATATCCACTTATCTAGTGATTCAACAACTGCATTATACCAAGGACCGCCCAATAGGTTATAAAGGTTCAAATTTGATAAACATTACTTCATCCAATTCAACTATCGTCAAAAACTTTGATGTCCTTAGAAAAGAGTTGATCGGTCAGCGTTTAGTTAAAGATGCTTCCCTTTCTTCCAACTTTGTCAACCACCTATCCTTAACGGGTGGTGGCTTTAATTGGCAGGGCAATGATACCAGGGACGGTGCGATCATGGGGATCTTCACCGTGGATGAAAACTTTGCTAATACTGTACAATGGAACTTTATAAAAGGACGCAATTTTTCAAAAGATTTCAAAACAGATTCAACAGCTGTTATTCTGAACGAAGCTGCGGCCAAATTTATGGGAGTTACCGACCTAAACAGCAAACAACTTTCACGAGCCGGTATTGATTACCATATCGTGGGTATTATCCAGAACACGCTGTCCGAATCGCCGTTCAAATCCATTACACCGACGGCTTATTTTCTAAAATTTTTACCAAAGAATAAAATCACGCTTCAACTGGATGAAAATCAAGATGTCAAACAAAACCTAAAAGCAATTGCCACAGCATTCAACCGCATAGATCCTGATCTTATTTTTGATTATACCTTTACGGATCAGGAATATGCCAAAGAGTTTCAACAGATGGAAATGATCAAGAGCTTAACCAGTTTATTTACAGGGTTGGCCATACTCATTTCATGTCTTGGTCTCTACGCGCTGGTTTCCTTTCTTACGGAGCAACGAGAAAAAGAAATTGGCATTCGTAAAGTATTGGGCGCATCAGAACTTGGCTTGTGGCGACTACTTTCCACAGAATACATTTGGCTCACAGGCATTGGCTTTTTACTCGCAGCCCCTTTAGCCTATCTGCTAATGGAATCATGGCTCGAAGATTATGTCTACCGCATATCAATTACATGGACGGTCTTTGCTATCACAGGCTTAACCGCCCTAATCATCACCTTATTAACCGTTAGTTACCAAGCGATTAAAGCAACATTAGCAAATCCTGTAAAAACCTTAAGAAGCGAATAATACCAATTTGTTCGGGGACGGACACTATACTGTCCGTTTCCGAACATTTAAAACCGCTATAAAAACATAACAAAAACCTAAAAATCAATACATTATATTTATGGCAAACGAATTGAACTACTTGGCTTTGCTATTTTTCGAATAACGGAGCCTTCTACTAAAGCGAGCTAAGTGACAAGAATATAGCCTAATTAACAGTATAAATGCTCATAACCATGTTAAAGAACTATTTTAAAATTGCTTGGCGGAATATCAGAAAAAACAAAGGATTTTCTCTTTTAAATATGTTTGGCCTCAGCATCGGAATAACATGTTTCCTATTGTTGGCAGCGTACATCTATCATGAATCCAGTTATGAGCGTTTCCTTCCCAATGCGGACCGCCTGACTTATATTAGCCTCACCTATAAAGCACCCAATAGCACGGAAGAAGTAAATTCTGCCGTAACACCGACAGGCTTAGCTCCTACGTTGCAGGCTGAATTTCCGGATGTAGAACAGGCAACCAGATTATACGGCTATTCCAAAGGCGGCAAAATAGAATCCAAAGAGGCACTAATAACTGAAAAAGGCCTACTGTATGCTGACCAGAATGTTTTTAAAACTTTAGGTTATACCTTTCTCGAAGGTGATTCACGATCAGCCTTAGCAGAACCAAATCAGATTGTCTTAACAAAAAAACTCGCAGCGAAATATTTCCCCAATCAGTCGGCCATCGGTCAGACACTATCCATTGACAAAGTCAACTGGAAAATCACAGGTATCATCGCAGACTTGCCCACAAATACACAGTTGAACTTCTCTGCGCTCCTTTCCAACAAAGGATTAGAACGCTACAAAGAAATGGCTTGGTCATCTGCAAATGATATAACCATAGCGCTCCTAAAAAACAAAGATCAGGTCGGTTCGATCCAACAGAAATTGGACCAAATGACAAAATCAAAATTCGCCGAAGCAACAAAACAAGGCTATCAATTTCGATTCGTCCTGGAAAAGCTGACCGATATCCATCTTCACTCCAAAGCAGCAGGTACGGGAAACATCACTTATATCTATATTTTATTGGCATTAGGTGCTGCACTTATTATTTTAACCTGCATCAATTTTACAAATTTGGTCTTAGCACATGCGCTTGAACGCAAGAAAGAAATCGGTGTCAAGAAAGTTTTGGGTGCAGCAAAGAAAACGATATTCTTCCAGTTCTTTTTTGAATGTAGCCTGATGGTTTTTCTAGCTGTTGTATTTAGCCTTCTGACTACGGTACTCTTGTTGCCCGTGTTCAGTTCATTTATGGGGGCCGAAATGAAATTAACCATATGGACAGACCCTCGGTTTTATACAATTTTACTTGTTTTCATAGCCTTGCTGACGCTTTTGTCAGGTGGCTGGCCAGCCTATTCAATTGCCAGTTCAAAGCCTATTTCTATTTTCAAGCGAAAATTAACTGAAAAACTACGTGGCCTATCTTTAAGCAAGGTGCTCGTTACTTTTCAATTCAGTATCTCTATATTTTTTATTATCTGTACCTTATTTGCGAGTAGACAGATGGATTTTATCCAGTCTAAGAATACCGGGTTAGATCGCTCTGATATGCTTGTCATCGATGGCCGAGGATGGCAAGATAAAGAAAGGCAGCTATTAAAAGAAAAGTTAATGCAGCTCAACAGTGTCCAGGGGGTTACCGCTTCGTATGACAACCCCGTCAATATCCAAGGTGGCTACAGCATCAGTGAAGTAGAAGGCCAACCCAATGATTTTGATATGAATGTCACTGCAATTCCGATTGAAAAAGATTTCGTATCCGTTTTCCATATTCCATCTGTTGCCGGTGCACCGTTGTCAGACGCGGACATTTTGCGCGCAAAAGACACTATTTCACCAGAATATGGTTTTATAGTGAATACACTTGCTGCATCCGCCATGGGTTTTACTCCTGAACAGGCTATTGGAAAGAAAATCAACTTGAATGGGCGTAAGGGCAGCATCAAACAAGTCGTTGCGAGTTTTAACTTTGCGTCATTACATAACGAAGTCAAACCAATTGTGCTTTTTCCTGAATATGATTATTTCGGTAATATTTTCATTCGACTCAATCCGACGTCGCCGATAAAAGATGCTCTTGCGCAGATAAGAGCTGTCATCAAAGATATTGATTCAAAAAACAGCTTTGAATATCATTTTCTCAATGACGACTATAACAAATTATATCTCAAAGATCAGCAAACAACACGGGTAATGCAGTTATTTTCCATCATTACAATTGCTATCGCTTGTATGGGCCTTTTTGCCCTATCAGCTTATGCTGTACAACAACGCTTTAAAGAGATCGGTATCCGTAAAGTATTAGGTGCTTCAACGATCAAGATTGTCAACATATTGAGTGTTGACTTTATGGCCCTCGTCCTGTGTGCTGTATTGATCAGTGTACCCTTAGGCTGGTATGCCATGCACCGCTGGGTAGAGAATTTTGCTTACCACATCACCCTAGACTGGTGGGTATTTATTGTGGCGGCGATAAGCGCATTATTGGTATCATTTATCACCATTAGTTTTCAAACCATAAAAGCTGCGATTCTAAACCCGGTTGATAGTTTAAGAGATGAGTAATTGTTTTAGTAGCTATTAAAAATAAAGACACCTGATAAATAACAAGCTGGACCTTTAAAATTCAAGTTTTTTCTATTTAGCAATAACCAATACGACAAATATGCTTAAAAATTATATCAAAATAGCATGGCGCAACCTGATGAAAAACAAATCCTTCTCTTTGATTAACATCATCGGATTGGCGATCGGTATGGCCGGAGCATTACTTATAGCACTTTGGTTGCAAAACATGTTAACCATGGACCGCTTTCATGAAAAGGGTGATCGCCTGCATGTATTGAGTAATCGAGACGAATTTCAGGGCGATAAATCAGCTTGGGCCTTCACTCCTAAAATATTAGGTCCCTCCTTGTCCGCCGATTTTCCAGATATAGAAACTTTTACCAGATATAATGAGAGCGGCCAATTTCTAACGACATTCAAGGATAAAAAACTGATCGCAAATACTGTTTTCATCGATCCCGGTTTTTTCAAGATGTTTTCTTTGCCTTTTGTGAAAGGAGAACAGAATATTAAATTTGATAACCCTAAAGGCCTTGTTCTCACAGAAAGCTATGCCAAGGCTTTATTTGGCAGCGAAGATCCTATTGGAAAATCAGTTCGGATAGACTCTGTTAATCAGGTCTCCGTACAGGCGGTACTTAAAGACCTTCCGAGTAATTCAAGTTTCAAATTTGATATTCTCCTACCATTTGAATATGCAAAAATAATTGGTTACGTGGATGATAACTGGAGCAATAATTCATTAACCACCTATGTGCTCCTAAAAAAAGGTGTCTCACTTACCGCGTTTAACAGCAAAATCAGAGCCTATCTGAGAGATCATATCAATGCAAGTAATAAGGCTGCCGGTTACCAATCGGCTAGAAATACGGGTGAGATCTTTGCTTTTCCCTATTCTGATTCGTTTCTTTACAATAGCGGAAAAGGAGGAAATTATACGTCCGGACGTATCGATATCGTCAAGCTATTTGCTTGGATTGGTGTATTTATTTTATTAGTGGCAAGCATCAATTTTATGAATTTGAGTACGGCACGTTCCGAACGCCGTGCGAAAGAAGTCGGTGTCCGCAAAGTAATTGGCGCAAATAAGACAAGCCTAATGGCGCAGTTCCTCGTTGAAAGCATATTGATCAGCCTAATCGGCATGGTACTCGCGACGATACTTGTTTTTATTGTCCTGCCATTCTTTAACGAGCTTGTCGGAAAACAGCTTAGCCTATCGTTATTAAACTTACCAACCTGGCTATTTTTAATTGGCTTTGCTTTATTTACAGGTATATTAGCCGGCACCTATCCCGCCTTTTTCCTTTCTTCCTTTCAACCTATCAAAACGTTGAAGGGGAAATTCGTTTCTAAAACGAGGGGTCTTAGTATTCGCTCCATCTTAGTGGTCATTCAATTCAGTCTCGCGATTATATTGATTATCGCAACGGTCATTGTCGCCAAACAAATCCAGTACACTAAACAGCGCGACCGTGGTTATAATGAAAATGGGTTGCTTTACAGCAGTATCAAAGGTGACTTAGAAAAGAATTATAAAATTTTACGCGACGAATTACTAGCCAGCAACGCAGTTGTTTCTGTATCAAAAAATATGTCGCCAGTAACCGATTTCTATAGCAATGGCTGGGGATTTACGTCTGGGACACCAACGGAACAGGACAAACGCATTTCCTATAACCGTTTTAGTACCGATGCAGATGCCGTAAAAAATCTAGGCCTAACTCTTATACAGGGGCGGGATATCGATATTTACAAGTTTGCGACAGACAGTACTGCTTTGATTTTAAATGAATCCGCGGTAAAAAGTTTGCACCTCAAAAACCCGGTCAATAGCATTGTGGATGGTGATGGAACAAAATGGACCGTAGTTGGGGTGGTCAAAGATTTCATTATGGGATCGCCATTTGGAGACAATAAACCCATGGTGATATTAGGACCGCAAGCCTGGTTTACAACGATCCATTATCGTTTAAATCCAAACAATGACATCGGAGACAACTTAAAAACGATTGAGTCCATCTTTAAAAAGTTCAACGCAGACTATCCTTTTGAATATCAATTCATTGACAAGACCTACGAAGAAAAATTTAAAGAGACAAAAGCTATAGGTACGCTAGCCATGATCTTTGCAGGATTGACGATCTTTATATCCTGTCTTGGTTTATTGGCATTAATCGCCTATATGGCCGAAACGCGCATGAAAGAAATTGCTGTCCGCAAAGTTCTTGGAGCAAGTGTCACCCAAGTAACTTCTTTACTTTCAATCGATTTTATTAAGCTTGTTGTGGTCGCAATTTTTATCGCCACACCTATCGCTTGGTGGGCCATGGATAAATGGTTACAAGATTACAGCTATCGAATTGAGATACAGTGGTATTACTTTGTCATTGCTGGACTATTGGCTATTCTGATCAGTATGGCCACGATAAGCTATCAAGCAATTAAGGCTGCACTGGGTAATCCTGTCGATAGCTTACGTGATGAGTAGCTTAAAGTCAAACAACATTTTTTTCGATAGCTTAAAACCAGATAGAAGACTATGAATTCATTCAAACTTGCTCTTCGCAGCATCATTGTCAACCGACAATATACCTGGATCAATATCTTGGGTCTAAGTATTGGTTTCTCCTTGTGTCTTCTTGTATTCGCTCTTGTCATTGAGGAAAATTCGTACGACAAAAGCTGGAAAAATGCGGATCATCTCTTTCGGATTGTCACTATAGATTCAACGGCTGGCCTTGAACGCCAAATGTCCAGAACATTCGTTAATTTAAGTACGGAACTCAAACAAGTATTTCCGGAGATTCAACATGAGGCTCGGATAGAATCCAGAAAATATTATTTAAAACCGCATGCAAGCTCAGCACAGCCCATAGGCATACAGGTTTTGGAGTCGGAAATAAATATCTTGGATATGTTGACCATCAAGGTTCTCGAAGGCAATCCCAAACAGCTGGTCCAAGGAAAAACAAACTTGCTCATCGGCAAAGAATTCAAAGAAAAGTACTTTAAGAACGAAAATGTCATCGGCAAAGTCATCCAAAGTGCCGACCCCTATACCGATAAGCCATCCGATTATATCATCACGGGTGTTATGGATAATCTTCCTTATAATTCAACGCTCAGAGCTTCCGCCATTGCTTTAGTCCCCAAAATATCGATGGAATTAAGCAAAGATGGCTCAGGCTACTACACCGAACAATTTGTACAACTAAAACCCGGGACACCAAGAATAGATCTCGAGCAGAAACTAAATCATTGGTATAAAGGATACCTCAGTCCTAACACAAAACATGTGACTTCCTTTCGCCTGCAGCCTATTCAGGATATATATATGGAGCCATTAGGCAGTGCAGATATCAGCGGCAACCAAAAAACAACAAACATATTTGTGGGTGTTGCCGTTTTGGTCTTTATTATTTCCTGTATCAATTTTATTAATATTTACGCTGTAAGAACAGTTAAAAAATTAAGAGCACTTCATATACAAAAAGTATTGGGGGCCAGCCGAGCCCAGATGATCAGACGAATGCTGTTAGAAACAATCCTACTGTTTTTTATTTCTGCATTATGTAGTTTGGTACTTTTTAGACTTGGATTGTCCCAACTGGAACACTTTACAGGCTATGATCTCGCTTATATTAAATCCATACAGCTCCCGTTGCTATTGGCCTTTATGACGACATCAATCGCCCTCGGCCTGCTAATTGGTTTTTATCCTGCATGGCTGATCTCTGGTATTAAGAGTTCAGATGCCTTAAAAAATAAGCTATCAAAAATTCCCCATGCGGAAGTCTTTATCAAAAAAATGCTTATCACTACACAGTTTAGCATTGCCATTATCGTCATCATTGGACTTATAACAATCAAGTCCCAACTCAGTTATATGCAAGCAGCTCCCTTGGGAATGGAAGTCAAAAATGTGCTAAACATCGACTATTTCAATAAGGGTACACAAAATACAAATATAAAAGATCGAATTGATCAACTTACTGGGGTTGAATCGGTCAGCGTCGCTGCCTGGACGCCGACAATCGGGTCAGGCTACCTTGCCAAGACAATCGTTGACAAGGACGATCCAGGGAAAAATATCCAAGTCAGTTTCATCGGTGGCGATGTCGATTTGCCCAAGACTTTGGGAATCCAGCTGGTTAAAGGTCGATTATTGACTCCTGAAGATTATACGCATGTTGAAATGGATCTGGGAGAAGATGAAGGTATCAATAATGCCCTTGTGACCGAAAGTACGGCAAAAAAGCTTGGGATAAACAAACTCGGTATCCTGTATAAAGACCTTCAAATTATCCCCGTCGGAATCATTAAAGATTTCCATAGTGAGTCTTTTCGTAGCAAAATAGTACCAACAGTAATTTTGGCAAAAGATTTTAACGGAAGCGGCAATATTCTGATAAAAGTAGGGAAAGGACAAGAACAACAAATCTTTCGATCGGTATCTCAAATTATACAAAACACCTATCCTGATAAACACGTTTCCTTCCATTGGATAGATGAGTTGATTGCAAAACAATATGAAAAAGAGAACAAGCAAGTGCAATTATTTATCCTATTCAGTGCATTGACATTGTTGATCTCCGCCTTAGGAATTACAGGATTGATTATGCAAAATCTCGAACAGCGTACTAAAGAAATTGGCATACGCAAAGTACTAGGCGCTACAGTGCTTGACATATCACGTCTCTTTTCAAAAGATTATCTCATCTTATCCACCTTGGCTATTTTTATTGCCAGTCCAATAGCGGGGTATTTTTCAAAAAAATGGCTTGAAGATTATGCGTACAATGTGGGCGTGCAATGGTGGTTCTTTATCCTTGCCGCGCTTGCCATCTTTTTGATCAGCATCATTACTGTCAATTTCCAAACAATACGTGCCGCACTAAACAATCCAGTAGATAGCTTACGAAACGAGTAAATATTCATTTATAGTAATAGAGGGGGCCTCAATATGATCAAGAATAATTTAAAAATAGCATGGAGAAATTTAACCCGCAATTTCTCTACCTCGTTTATCAACATCGTTGGGTTGGCCATGGGCATTGCAACCTTCCTTCTGATCAGCTTATATGTGACCGATGAATTTAGTTTTGATCGTTACAACGAGCATGCAGACCGTATTGTACGTGTTGTTTTCAGAGGAACGGTTAAGGGCGGAACGATCAATGAGGCACATGTAATGCCACCTGTAGCTTCGACGATGAAGTCAGAGCTGCCCGAAGTTGAAGAAACTGCACGACTAAGAATAGGTGGATCGCCTCTATTTGTCGTCAATAATAAAGTTTTCCACGAAGAAAAAATGGCTTTCGTGGATGCTTCTTTCTTCAAAATTTTCACACTCCCTTTTATTAAAGGGAATTTGTCTACAGCTATTTCTTCCCCTAATTCTGCAGTGATATCCGAATCCACTGCCTTAAAATACTTCGGCACAAACGATGTTGTCGGTCGAGACCTCATCATCAAAGACAATACAAATATTCTCAAAATCACTGGCGTAATTAAAGATGTTCCTCAAAACTCCCATTTTCATTTTGATGTATTTACCTCTTTGGATGCACTGGAAGATTCACGTTCAGATTCATGGATGACCTCCGAATACTATACGTATGCGCTTCTTTCAAAAAATGCATCACGTGAAAAGCTCGAAAAAAACTTAGCCACCCTATTCGACAAACATGTTGCCACACAATTTATGGCCGGTTTTGGCATGAGTTACCAAGAATTCAAAAAAACGGGAAATAAGATCGGTCTTTACCTACAACCGCTCACAGATATCCATCTACATTCGAATTTCAACTATGACCTCAGTGTCCCTGGGGATATACGGTACGTTTACATCTTTAGCGCTATTGCACTTTTTATGCTATTGATAGCCACTATTAATTTTATGAATTTATCTACAGCCAGTGGTTTTAAGCGATGTAAGGAAGTTGGCGTACGAAAAGTACTGGGTGCTGACAAGCAAAACCTGATGCGACAATTTATGCTAGAGGGTGTCCTCCTGACTTATATTTCCTTAGGAATAGCTCTGGGAATTGTTTTACTTGCCCTCCCCCTATTTAATCAGATTTCCGGAAAAGAGATTGATATTCAAAAACTTGAAATATCTAAAATCATCCCCATCTTACTAGGTTTTGGTCTAATTGTCGGTCTATTTTCCAGTAGCTATCCCGCGTTATATCTATCCTCATTTAATCCGCTACGGGTATTAAAAGGGAAATAAGCCGCTCGACTAAAGGCTTTAATTTACGTAGCGGACTTGTTGTATTTCAATTCATCATTTCTGTCGGGCTTATCTTTGGAACCGTGGTCGTTGTTCAGCAGCTGGATTATATGCGTCATATTAAACTTGGATATAACAAGGATAATGTCCTTATTATACCGAGCTGGCCTTTGGGAAAAAACGAAAAGACATATTATAATTTATTGATGCAAGACAGCAGGATCAAGCATGTCTCTCATTCGTCCTATCTTCCTGCTGGAGAAAGCAACAACAACAATTTTTTCATTTATCCAGATGGCAATACTGATCAATGGGTCAAAACAATTCGTTACGATGTTGATGAAGAATATATTCCTGTTATGGGTATGCAACTTAAAGAAGGACGGAATTTCGCAAAAACATTTGGTAATGACAGCCTTTCTGTCATCATCAATGAAACCGCGGCAAAAGATCTTGGTTGGAACGATCATAGCCTTGGCAAAATATTGACCAATAAAGACAACAAAAGCTATCGTGTTATTGGTGTCGTTAAGGATTTCCATTTTCGCTCTTTACATGAGCAGATCTCCCCGCTTGTGATGGTTCTTAGCGATCAAGCCGGGAGTTTGATTCTTAAAACCCAAACAGCCGATATGGAGAAGCTCATTCAAAAATTAGCGTCTCTCTATCGTTCCTTTCCGACAGACATTCCATTCAGCTATTCCTTTCTGGATGAGCGATACGCACAAACCTATCAAGCAGAAGTGAAAACGGGTAAGTTACTGAGTATCTTTGCGGGGCTGACTATTTTTGTGGCTTGCCTCGGTTTATTTGGCTTGGCTATTTTTACCGCCAATCAACGCAAAAAGGAAATAGGGATCCGGAAAGTTGTTGGGGCTACAGTTCCCGACATCACACGCATGCTTTCCACTGAATTCGTCAAACTCGTTCTCATTGCCATTGTCATTTCTTCTCCCCTAGCTTGGTGGATGATGCACAAATGGTTAGAAAATTTTGCATACCGTATTGAGATGCAATGGTGGATGTTTGTACTAGCAGGCGCGCTAGCCGTTTTTATTGCTTTAATTACAGTAAGTTCACAAGCGATACGCGCAGCCCTAACAAAACCTGTCGACAGTCTACGTGATGAATAAAATAGACTCGTCTGTTCAGCTATGGACAAAGCACTGTCCGATATCGAACAGCGAGTAAAAGAATCAGGAATGCAATCCGTTAATGATCAACAGGATAATTACTTGGCCAAACATTTGTATTTTTAATTTTTTAAGTAGAGCACAAGCTATCAGCAGCTCCACGACCAAAATAAATTCATATTTTAAGACAATGAACTTTACAAACTTCAAGATTGCTTGGCGAAATATCGGAAAGAAAAAAGTACAAAATCTGATCAATCTAATTGGATTGACCTGCGGTATTACTTTTCTATTACTTGTAGGTGCTTATGTATGGGATGTACATCAAGTGAATAGCAATATCAAAAATATTGATCGGCAATTTTTGTTGCAAAGCAAGTATAAGAAAGAAGGATTTGGTATTGACTTAACTACATTAGGGGCACTCCCCAAAGCTTTACATGAGGAGTATCCCAACCTGGTCTCCAATTATTATCGGATTGATGGGTTGACCGGTATCGTAGCGAACGGAGCAACAATCCATGAAGAAGGCATGTCTCTTGGAGATCCCAGTCTATTGACGATGTTCGGATTCCAGATTTTAGCAGGCAATGCCAATACCGCTTTGAATAATCCCTTTTCAGTAGTCATCAGTGACAAAGCAGCCATAAAATATTTCGGAAATGAGGATGTACTTGGCAAATCGCTACAAATAAAAAATTTCAAGGGTGAAAAACATGATTTTGAAATTACAGCAATCATTAAATCTGATGTCCAAAACGCCATTATGGATCTCACAAAGAATATGCATGCAGACATATTTTTACCGATCATCAACGAGCAATTCTTTGGCCGATCGATAGACAATTGGGATAACCCTTATATTGCCGGTTATATCGAATTGAAACCAGGTGTAAGTGTGGAGCGCGTAGATGCCGCCATCGAAACGCTGGTAAGAAAGAATACCGATAAAGAGTTTTCCAATCAATACAGCCCTAATTTAAAACCATTGAAAACCTATTATTTGGATGACAACCAAGGGGCCGTCCGCAAAATGATACAGACGTTGGTTTGGACTGCCATTTTCATCTTGATCATGGCCATCATCAATTTCATCAATTTTAGTATCGCTCAGCACATTACGCGATTAAAGGAAATCGGTGTTCGCAAGATGATGGGATCATCTCGCATGCAACTTATTAGACAACTGATGACCGAATATATCCTGATTGTGGCCATAGCAGCATTGATCAGTCTTCCAATTTACATCATCACGAGTCCAATCTTCGAACATGTCTTGATGCGTAAGCTACCCTCGTTGGTGGAATTGCCTATTTACTTTTTTGGTTTACTGATTATAATGACGTTGTTCATTGGTCTACTAGCGGGGCTCTATCCAGCCATTAAACTTTCCAATGTCGCGATACTTCCGGCAGTCAAAAGCCAGTTTTCGACGCTGGGGGGCAAACAACTGGTGCGAAAAATTCTTTTGTTTTTTCAATTTGGGGTAGCCTTGCTCCTGCTTGTCTGCACATTGATTATTTCCAAACAAGTGGACCTATTTCTCTATAGCAATCTAGGTTACAACAAAGACTACTTATTAACCGTTCAGGTACCTAGAGATTGGTCCGAAGATGGTGTTCGCAAAATGGAGACTTTACAACAGGAACTCAGCCAACAGCCAGAAGTAAAATCAGTAAGCTTATCTTATGAAACTCCTGGATTGCTGGGGTCCAATATGCAGCCTGCATTCGGGACGACAGACGACAGAGAAATCCAGGTACAACGGATTTCAAGTGATAGTCACTTTTTGGAAACCTACGAGATACCGCTAATTGCAGGAACTTTTCTTCCTAAACATTATGCAACGAATGCGGATAATAGACCAGTTGTCATCAACAAGAAGGCTATGGATGATTTTGGCTTTAAAAATGCCGAGCAAGCAATTGGTCAGCAAATAGCAATAAATGATCCTAATTACAAAATCACTATTGTGGGCGTTGCTGAAGATTTTGTAGCCAACTCACTGCATCAGGCATCTCCGCCTATTATCTGGATGGATGTACATGAGAGTCTTCAATATCGATACCTTAGCATTCGATTGAAGCAGGGACCTCTTTCCAATGCAGTACAACAGCTCGAAAAAAAATGGAAAACGTTGCTACCTGATGCACCATTCGAATATAAATTTATGGATGAACGCATCAAAAATCTATATGAAAATGAGCTGCAGCTGCATCGCGCTTCCCAGATTGCTACGTTTGTTTCGCTGCTGATTGTTGTATTGGGACTTACCGGATTAATATCGCTTTCCATCCATCTGCGCAATAAAGAAGTCGGCATTCGTAAAGTACTAGGGGCTTCACTAGCACATTTGATGTTGCTCTTTTCAAAAGAGTACTACGGAATCTTCCTATTTGCTGCGTTTACGACAGTTCCACTGAGTTATCTATTGATGCAATACTGGCTACAAAATTACATCATCCGCGTAGAAATCAATGCATTTACTTACTTGTTACCATTGGGTACATTGATTGGATTGCTGAGTTTATTGGTTGGCATTATTGTATTTCGATCAACTCGGTTTAATCCCGTTGAAAAATTAAGAGATGAATAGAAAAATGAGCGTTGTACCCATCCAGTTGGTGTTCGTTGCGAACAGCTACTGGATGGGTAACTCCTTATTCCTTTAACCTTCATAGCTTTTCGATAGATAAACAAATCCATATTTTGATTCTTTCCGAATAAGTTTAAGCTCATCAGACCGATTGAGCAAATCTTCAAGTATCTTCATCAAGTTTTTAGGTTTTACATATGTTTCGAGTATCATACAAACCAATTTATGTATCTCATAAGGACTCCTATTTTTATTAAAATATCCCGTGCCAACCTGCGCTTCGATGATTCTCTTGACCTTCCGAAGCTCATTCAACGTAGAAGGTTCATTTGGATCAAAATTATGGCGGATGTCCATTATCTTAAATTCGATCTCCTGTACCCCTTCTTCAATGGATAATCTATATAAATGGTAAATAACCTCCTCAGCCAATGTATTAACGTGCAACTCATAAGCATACTTTTGCTTGGATAAATTCATCCCTAAAGGCAACATGGCATGTATACTCCCCACTTCTAACACACGACAAAAAATATAGTAATCAATAGCAAGAATCGTTTTAATTTTGAAAGACTCAACTTTGCTTATAAAATCCAGTGCTTTTCCCATTAAAAAAGATACTTCTTCGGGTGAGAGACCATTTGAAATACGCTGTAATATCATCCGATAAAAGAACTGCATTTCCAACGGTTGACAACGATGCTTATACACCCGTTTGAACACTTTAAAATTATTTCTCATTATAGCTCATATAGTTATTCCATACAAAAGAAATAGAAATAATTTAAAAATTTAAAACATTTGTATAAATAAAAATAACATTTTGTATATTTATCTATACAAAAAAAAAGAGCATACTAAATCATAACTATGACAAAACTAGGTGAATTTTTAGAGAAGAAATCCGTTAATAAATCGCGAATTGCGCGAAAAACGGGTTTAAGTAAGGCAAGAATCAATGAGTTAACGATGACCGAAACGGCCAAATTACGTTTGGATGAAATGTACCTGATCGCATTGGCTATTGATACAGATCCAGCTAAAATGATGTTCGAATTATGTGATCATCTCCAGTTGAAAGAGATTGAAGAGTAAGCAATTCTCTATTTTTCGCCAGTGCCTAGCTCGTCTGTGCGATACTGAACGCCAAACTGTTCGATATCGTACAGACGAGCTTTTCAATTTTAAACCAAGAAACTAATTATCAACACATTAGCAAAATGGCAACGCAATTGATTTCAGCTTAAACGCCTGTTTTGATTATAACTACCAATCATTCAGGCTTAAAAAAAATCTGCTATGATAGGAAATAATCTCAAAATAGCTTGGCGGAATATGGCAAAAAACAAGCTATATTCATTCATCAAGATTGGCGGCTTTGCCTTTAGTATTGCCATCTGTATTCTTATTGTTTTATATATAAAACATGAGACGAGCTATAATAAGTTTTATCCGGCGATGGATAGAGTTTACCGTTTGGTCGTTCAGTTACCTATTGAGCATAAAATCGAGCGCTGGGTTTCACTTTCTGCCCCTGTGGCGCCGACCCTGAAAGCAGAAATCCCGTCCGTTGAGCAAACGGGACGCATTCTACCAAACCCTTTATTCGGTGCGGGCAGTAACCAATTGTCATTAAATAACAGCCCTGATAGCCATTATGATGATGGATTTGTCTATGTCGATCAGTCCATTCTCGACATGTTTCCTATGCCCATGGTTTCGGGCCAGCTGTCCCACGCACTTGACAAGCCCAACACATTGGTAATCACCAGAAGCAAAGCCGAAAAATATTTTAAAAATAATCCAATTGGACAAACGATCTATCTCAACAACAATAAGTCGAAAGCCTATACCATCACTGGGGTAATTGAAGATATGCCCAACAATTCGACCCTTGCCGGTTATAGTTTTTTTATGTCGCTCGCTGGAGAGCCTTTTTATCAAGGTGAACAGACTGCTTGGCTCAATAACAATTATACCGTCTATGTCAAATTAAAACCCAACGTAAATGTTGCACTGGCAGAAAAAGAAATTTCAAAGAATTACTTAGAAATACATTATCTCCCTGAATATCTAAAATCTGGACGTAAACTTAATCCGCTTTTCAAGCAGGCAAAAATAACCCTACAGAATGCCCTCGATATGCATCTAAAATCTGCGGATGTAAGCGACGATAAAGTGAGTACATTGAACAGAGGGGATATTCGCATGGTTTGGACCTTCGCAACTATAGCCTTATTTATTTTGTTCATTGCCTGTATTAACTTCATCAACTTATCGACAGCAAATGCAGCAACAAGAGCAAAAGAAATTGGTATCCGTAAGACTATTGGCTCCTCCAGGAAGCTGCTTATTGGACAATTTCTTGTTGAAGCAATCTGTTATAGTGTACTGTCACTGATTATCGGGCTCTTTCTAAGCTGGCTACTACTACCCGTATTCAACCAACTAGCCAACAAATCCTTGACCATTCCCTGGATAGCGGCATACTTCTTTCCTTCTCTTTTGGCGGCTATATTGGTGATCGGCGTCCTTGCCGGAATCTACCCAGCATTGTACCTATCCAAATTTAAACCAATCACTGCACTGAAAAACAACGTCATTGGTGCCAAATCTTCGCTTTTTAGGAATAGTTTGGTTGTCTTTCAATTCGCAACCTCAATGATCCTTATCGTTGGCGCATTGGTGACCAATAAACAGATAAACTACATATTAGACAAAGATCTGGGATTTGACAAGGACCAAGTTGTTGTGCTTCGCGGAATTGGAACATTATCGAAACAGCTTCCAAGTTTAAAAAATGAGCTAAAAAGCCTCCCAGATGTTGCTTCAGTTTCCCTGAGTGATTTTCTCCCTGTACCCATCGATGGTGCCAAACGAAATGGCAATCCGTTCTGGATTGATGGTAGAAGAGATCTCGATATGGCTACACAGGGCCAATTTTGGGAAATCGATCAGGATTATCTGAGCACATTCGGTCTTCATTTAAATAAAGGACGAAATTTTGATCCCACGAGAGCCACCGATAGCAGTTCGGCTATTATCAATCAAAAGTTGGCCGACGAACTTCAATTAAAGAATCCCATTGGTGCAAAAATCACCAATGGCAATACCTGGACGATCATTGGCGTAGTAGATGATTTTATTTTTGAGTCGTTGAAGGAGAAGGGGTATGCAGGACTTTGTATGACATTACAAGGCAATCCTTCCCTACTCTCTATTAAGGTAAAATCGCAACATCTCAAAAAGACAATCGCTGATATCACAGCAGTATGGGACAAATTTGCACCAAATCAACAAATTAACTACAGCTTTTTGGACGAAGGTTTCGAGGCCCTTTATCAAGATGTGGAACGGACCAAGAATATATTCACTTGTTTCGCTCTTGTTGCCATTTTTGTCGCTGCACTCGGGCTTTTCGGCCTTGCAACGTATGTGACACAACAACGAACCAAAGAAATTGGCGTACGTAAGGTACTTGGAGCCAGTGCGATCAGATTACTCCGATTATTGTCTGGAGATTTTATAAAATTGGTGTTTGTAGCCTTGGTCATTGCCACACCTGTTGCGTGGTGGGCAATGAACCAATGGCTTACTAATTTTAACTATCGAATCGAAATAAATTGGCTATACTTCATTCTTGCAGGTATGAGTGCCATTTTAATTGCTTTAGGCACAATCAGCTATCAGACTTGGAAAGCCATTCGCGCCAATCCGGTGGATAGCCTGCGTGATGAATAAATACAAAAACTGTAAAAGAACTTTATTATGATAGGAAATAATTTAAAGATCGCTTGGCGAAATATGGCCAACAACAAACTTTACTCGATCATCAAGATCGGCGGGTTCGCTTTTAGTATTGCCATTTGCATTCTTATTGTACTGTACATTCGCCATGAAACCAGTTATGACAAAATGTATCCCGACATGGACCGTGTTTTCCGTCTTATCGTTTCGGCACCCGATGGTGATAAAGTGAGGCAAACCTTTGCCTTTCCTGCCCCAGCAGCTAAAACCTTGCAAGAGGAAATCCCAAGTGTAGAATTAGCCGGCCGCATTTTACCCAATACATTATTTGGTGCCGGAAGCAATCTATTTACGGTAAATGGCCGCGCAGAGAATTACCTTGATAAAGGATTTGTTTATGTCGATCAGTCCATTTTGGAAATATTTCCACTTCCGGTCGTACAAGGACAGCTATCACATGCGCTGGACAAACCCAATGCGATAGTCATTACCAAAAGTAGGGCTGAGAAATATTTCAAAGGAAATGCCGTAGGGCAGACGATCTATCTCAACAATAATAAAAGTATTTTATATAACATAACGGCTGTCATCGATGATGTTCCGAACAATTCCAGCCTCTATGGTTATGATTATTTTATATCCCTTGCAGGCGAACCATTTTACCCGGGTGAACAAAACAATTGGGGCGCAACAAATTACATTACCTATGTAAAACTGAAGGAGAATGCAGATATTGCCAACGCACAGGGTAGCATTTCAAAAAACTATATTCAGGACAATTATATTCTGATTAATAAAAAAAATGGAATGAAAATATCGCCCGAAATGATGCAATCAACGGTATTACTTCAAAACGCCCTTGATATGCACCTGCACTCGAAGAATATTTCGGAATATGGAATGGCGACACAATATCAAAGCGACATTAAGATGGTCTGGATATTTGCTGGCATTGCATTTTTTATATTATTGATTGCCTGTATAAACTTCATCAACTTATCAACGGCGAATGCAGCAACACGAGCCAAAGAAATCGGGATTCGAAAAACCATTGGATCCAATCGAAAGACACTGATTATCCAATTTATGACCGAAGCGATATGTTACAGTCTTATTTCACTTCTTATAGGGTTATTATTAGCCTTCCTGTTATTACCACTATTTAACAATCTAGCCAACAAAGCGCTGTTTATACCGTGGACAGTGTGGTACTTTGTGCCTTCGCTGATTTTGAGCATGTTGTTCATCGGTATCCTCGCTTGGCTTATACCCAGCGTTCTATTTATCAGGATTTCAGCCGATCAACGCATTAAAAAGCAAATCGGTTACGAATCCTAAATCTTCATTATTGCGCAATGGACTGGTTATTTTCCAGTTTGCAACATCTATTATATTGATCATCAGCGCACTCATTGCAAATCAGCAAATCAGTTTTATGCTTAATAAAGACATTGGCTTTGATAAGGATCAGGTCATTGTACTTCGTGGTGTAACGGGAATTGCCTCCCAGGCGAAAGAATTAAAAAATGAATTAAAAGCCATTCCAACGGTTCGTGATGTCTCTATTGGCGACTATTTACCGGTTCAATTGGATGGTGCAAAAAGAAATGGAAATCTTTTTTGGGCCAAAGGCAAGGAAGATCTTGAATTAGGTGAAGGTGGGCAATTCTGGAATATCGACGAAAGCTACCTTTCCACTTTTGGTCTGAAGCTAATAGCCGGCCGAAACTTTGATCCACATATCGCATCGGATAGTTCTGGTGCTATTGTTAACAAAAGAATGCTTGCTGATTTAGGCATCAAAGGAAATCCCATTGGTACACAAATTACTAACGGCAGGACATGGACCATTATCGGTGTCGTCGACAATTTTATCTTTGAATCAATGAAAGATGAGGGCTACTATCCCGTTTGCATGACCCTTGCCAATAGTCCTTCCATGCTTTCGATTAAGACCAAATCGACGGACATGTCCAAAACATTAGCCGACATTAATACCGTTTGGAATAAGTTTTCGCCGAATCAAAAAATCGACTACAATTTCCTTGATGCCGGCTTCGCTGACCTCTATCAGGATGTCCAACGGACTAAAAATATCTTCAGCTGCTTTGCCTTTGTAGCCATTTTTGTTGCCGCCCTGGGACTTTTTGGACTAGCAACATATGTGACCCAGCAACGTACAAAAGAAATTGGTGTCCGTAAGGTTCTCGGTGCCAGTTCCATCCGATTACTCAAATTACTCTCCGGAGATTTCATAAAATTGGTCTTTGTAGCCTTAGTCATTGCTACACCTGTTGCATGGTGGCAATGAATCAATGGCTGGCGGATTTCAATTATCGAGTAGAAATCAATTGGTTCTACTTTATTCTAGCGGGTCTCAGTGCAATCCTGGTTGCTTTCGGAACCATTACTTATCAAACATGGAAAGTCGTCCGTGCCAATCCGGTCGATAGTTTAAGGGATGAATAAAGTCAGAAGATCTTAAAAATTGGTGTTTGTTGCCTTGTTCATTGCCTTGCCTGTTGCTTGGTGGGCAATGAACCAATGGCTCAGGGGGCATGGATGTTCGATTCTGGACGTAAACTGTTCGAAATCGAACATCCAAAAACAAAACAAAAACACGATAAGTGATTTATAATAAAACTATTACGACACTGGCAAGGGGATTGTAATTTTAATTGAGTGAATTGGTTCGCATTAGTTTAAACATAATATCCTCCAAAAAATGGCAAAAAATGATTTCAAACTAGCTTGGCGCAAACTTTTAAAAAATAAAGGTTTTACTTTCTTAAATATTATTGGATTGACCCTGGGTTTTACAGGTTTTATCCTTTCGTATCAATACATCAATCGGGAAACGAGTTACGACAAATGGAATCCCCATTATAAGGATATCTATCAAGTTGGTTTGGAGGCCGAAGGCGCTTTTACAGATGAGACCTCTCCTGCAATGGCTCCATTGCTAAAACAAAATTTACCAGATATCATCTATGCCGGCAGGAAAATAGTTTACAATTACGGCAGTTATCCGCTTTTTGGGGAGAAGACGGTGCTTATCAAAAACGCTGCATTAATTGATTCTTCTGCTGCGCGGATTTTTCAGATAGAAAATGCGACTGGGCCGCTCTACAAAAACAAGGACCAAAAGGAAGCGACCATGGTCAAAAGTCCTATTGCCGAACAACTATTCAAAAAAGAAGATCTAAATTTTGACAGTCCCCAGTCGATTCCAACTCAAAGCCTTGCTCTAGGTGTACGGGAGACGATTTATGGCACTATAAAAAAGCAGGGGCTGTCCATAATTGATTACGATCTCCTTGTCATTCGTGAACCACAGGATCTCTTCGCCGATAATAATCCTTTTTTGTATCAAACTTTTATTCAGGTTCGTCCTGGTACGGATATCACGAAGTTGACCGAACGCATCAATGCACTTTACCAGAAAGAAATTGCACCAAAAGATAAAATACGTTCATCCAGTTATGCCAAGGGAAAAATCTTTCTAGATCCACTTGCCAACCTTCACCTTCGGCCAAAAACAGGCAGTAACACGGCTTATATCATTACGTGGATTATTGGTATTCTTTCGGTCTTGATTCTTTTACTTGCTTCAGCCAATTTTGCCAACATGATTATGGCACAGGCGGATCAACGACTTAAAGAGCTTGCTCTAAAAAAAATATTGGGAAGCTCCCGTTGGGCTATCGTCAGGCAATTGGTACTGGAAGTATTTATCCTGACTTTCAGTGCTGCAATCCTAAGTTTCGTCACTTTGGCCCTCACAGGAAATATCCTCCAAAAATGGTTCAATGATGATCTTAAGGGGTATATTTTGAGTTCAGAGACAATCGTACAACTCACTATCGCAGTACTATTGACAACAATTATATCGGCAATATACCCAGCCATCGTACTCTCGGGCTTCAAATCCGTTAATCTCCTAAAAGGTGGACTGACATCAATACTCAAAAAAGGGACTTTCCGAAATGCACTACTGACGTTCCAGATCAGTATGGCCATCCTGTTTATCTCGGGCATGCTGGTTATTAGATCACAGCTAAATTATATGCAGCAGGCGGATAAAGGATTTGAGCCTGCACAGGTTGTTAATTTCAAAGGAATAGGCATGTATTATGATTCCAAAATTGATGGTTCCTATCAACAACTAAAACGTCGGTTAGAAAATGATCCAAGTATTGCCTCTGTTGCATCAGCGACAAATATTCCAGGGGAAGGCGAACAACCTCCCAAAATGGATTTTTCCTATGCTCAAAAAAACGTTTCGTTTGCACATGTCGGTATTGATCCTGGATACTTCAAGACGCTAAATATCTCCAGTATACAAGGAAACACCACTGTTTCAATAGATCAACTGCTTCACGATTCCTTGGCCAACTATGCTATTATCAACGAATCTGCAGCCAAAAATTTAGGACTTGAAAACCCGATAGGTGCTAAAATCAAAGGCTGTGATGTCACCTTTGAAATTGTTGGCCTAGTCAAAGACAGTAAAGCTTATGGCTTTGAAAATGTAGTTCAGCCGAGCCTATATTCATTTAAAAACGAATGTGGTACTATGCGCTTTCAGACAACCCTCATGGTCAAAACAAAACCGGGAATGGTTGATCAGGCCATCAATACAGTCAAAGCAGAATGGGAGAAAAATCCATCCGCAAAAGATCTGCCTCTTGATTATTCTTTTATGGATGAGCAATATGCTTTACAGCACAAAAAACAGCACGAATTGCAGACTGCTTTTAATAGTTTCACCAGCCTTTCGGTTATCATCGCGGCCTTAGGGCTATTTAGTATGGCGGCGTATCAGGCGGCATTACGAAAAAAGGAAATGAGCATCCGCAAAGTACTGGGGGCCTCGGTACAATTGCTCTTTATTCAATTGAACAAACCATTTTTCAAGCTCTTTTTAGTCGGGATCGGCATAGCCCTTCCAATAGCCTATCTACTCATGAATAAATGGCTTTCCAATTTCGCCTATCATATTCAGCTGTCCTGGTGGTCGTTTTTGATCCCAATATTTTGCATATTTATCCTCATATTGGTTTCCATCAGCTTCCAATCTATAAAAGTCGCAAAAACAAATCCAATAGATAGCCTGTGCGATGAATAAAAGATAATTTGAGCGGTAAAGGGCCCTATTCCCCAGTCGAACAGTAATTATGATGACTAATAAAAATATAAAACAAGAATATCTAAGATCTCAATACTAAAAAATGATACAATTAAAAAATTTATTCAAGTGGTATAACGTAGGTGGTACACGCTCATTCGTCCTTAAAGATGTAAGTCTCGATATTGCTGAAGGTGATTTTATCTCCATCATGGGGCCATCAGGGTCTGGAAAATCAACTTTATTAAATATTATCGGTATGCTTGATGAACCTGATGAGGGTGAATATATCTTTATGGGCGAGAATGTATTGGAAATGAAAGCAAAGAAAAGAACGCAGCTATATCAATCCCACATAGGCTATGTATTTCAAGCTTATCATCTCCTGGATGAATTGACCGTGTATGAAAATATCGAAACACCCTTGATCTATAAAGACATTTCAAGCAAAGAAAGAAAAGCTATTGTTGCCGATATGCTTGATCGCTTTGGCATTGTCGGGAAGAAGGATCTCTTCCCGGCCCAGCTATCCGGTGGTCAGCAACAGATTGTCGGTATAGCGCGTGCATTGGCGGGATCACCGAAGTTATTGCTGGCCGATGAGCCTACGGGTAACTTAAATTCCAAACAAGGCGAAGAAATCATGGATTTATTCAAACAGCTCAACGATGATGGCGTTACAATTATACAAGTAACCCATTCTGAAAAGAATGCCGAATATGGTAAAAGAGTTGTCAATATGCTGGATGGTCAGCTCAAATAATTGTATGCCAATTTAACCTGGATAATCCCTACGCAGTACATCAATGACGGTAGGGATTTTTTTAGCTCATATCTCGAATCAATTAGTTAACTTCGTTATGATGAATGAGAGAGAGTTGAAATCGCTAATATCCCTGTTGGACGACACCGACCAACAGATTATTCAGGAAGTGGAGCACCAGTTAAAAAGCCAAGGTCCTGAGATTGTACCCTATTTGGAAAAATTTTGGGAGTCCAGCTTCGATCCCAGAGTACAGGGGCGGTTAGAGAATATCATTCATGAAATTCAATTTGATCAGACCAAAAACGAGTTACAGATCTGGAACCTAAGTAACTCATTTAATCTACTGGAAGGATTAATTATCCTCAATAATTATCAATATCCTTCTTATGAGGATCATAAGATTGTTTTAGCGATAGAAGACCTCAAAACTGAGGTATGGCGCGGTTTGCATTACGACATGAGCCCGCTGGAAAAAGTGAACCTGATGAATCATGTTCTTTTTGGCTCCTTCGGCCTAACAGGAAATACAAAGGATTATCATCATCCACAGAATTCCTATATTGGTCAAGTACTCGATACCAAACAGGGGAATCCCTTAACCCTATCCTGCATTTACAGTATCATTGCACAAAAATTGGACATTCCGATCTACGGTATTAATTTACCAAAGCATTTTGTATTGGCGTATATGGATTCGGATGAAGAAGGGAATGAAAATGTGCTGTTTTACATCAATGCCTTTAATCGTGGGCAGGTTATGCAAAAAAGCGATGTAAATTCATTTTTGAAGCAACTGAACCTCAATCCGGATAGAGAATTCACCTATCCCTGCGATAATGTGACCATCCTTAAACGAGCTTTGCGAAACTTGATGTCTGCCTACGAGGAACATGAAAGTTCAAACAAGCAACAGGAAATCAAAGCGCTTTTCCAGTTGCTTGCTTAAACTGCACGTTAGAAAATATTAGCTTCGCGAGCATCTAAAAAGATATAATTAGGTGTTAAAGAGCCATAGGTTTTCGCCGCAATATCGGGTTTTACATTGCCTTCACTTAAGCCAACCAATGGAAAACGCGAAATTGTACGATTCGTTAGATCAGAAACATAAAAGAATTTCCCTTGTTCTGTACGGTCATCAATCGCTACACCCCAAGGTTTTACTAAGCCTGTATTAGCCCCACCGACAACATAGTCCGGCTCCACGTTCGTTTTATCCGTGGCGCCGCTAAATAAGGTTTTTGGATCTTTGAAAAATAGCACTTCACTACCGGAAGTTACCGCCAACAAACCCTTTTTGGGTGCATAGGACACCGAGCCTAATCCCGTTTTACCATTGATATATACTTTCATCACTGGCGTAAATCTAGTGGAAGCTACAATGGTATCGCGAGGACGGTCGATGAGTTCTTGTTTGAGTTGAGAATATACAGCAAAACCACTTCTATTTTCTGTTCCTTCATTATTAAAACCAATCAGCACCAATTTCTCATTACTATCACTTGTATTGCTATTCAATAAAGTCAGTGAACTCGGAACCAGGTTCCCAAGGTTAATCTGTTTGTCAATGATTGGTGCTCCACCTTTTGATCCCACTTTTCCACTTGGTGTACTTATCGCATATAACATGGAATTACCTACTCCGCGATTTGTAACCGCCAGAAGAAATGGTGTTGTTACAGATCCAGATGTACCATTTTGTTGGGCATACGTATAATAGGCCAATCCCCTAACATTCGTAAAACCGCGGTATCCAATAGCACCTGCATTACCGGGAATTCCATAGATCTCATTGGCAAATGGAATCACCTGAAGAAAGGTATCCTGTGCCGTAACACTCGCCTGAAAGATAGCCCGGGCAGCAGCATCAAAAAGAATTGGTCCGCCCCCTTTTGCCGGAGAAAGATATTGATAGATATTATCTAAATTGGTCGTATCAGCCGGATCGATAATCATCATGTTTTTAAGCGCAGAATTGTTCTGGTCGTAATCCGAGAAAGAAACATATAATCTAGAGATCAAAGTAGCCCCCGTTCGTACAGGCTCATCATCCAGTTTCTTGCAAGAAGTAAAACCTATTACACTGGCAACGAATAGGATAATACAGGATTGAAACGAAAATTTCATATATTTTTTATTAAAAATAGCGTATTGCGTTAAACATACAAATCTACTAATATATGCAGAATATCAATGAATTTATATGATTCTTTTAGGGGCAAACCCGTATAAGTAAAACGGAAATATTTGTCAATCCGCTACTTTTTGATTAAAATTGCCTTTGTTTTTGTTAGCACATACGATTATGGAAAATAAGGAATTTGTAAGGGAGACGTTGACATTACCGGGAGAGGGCAAAAAATTACTTTTACACTCCTGCTGTGCTCCTTGTTCTGGAGAAGTGATGGAAGCACTCATTGCTTCGGATATCGATTTTACAATCTATTTTTACAATCCCAATATTCATCCCCGCAAAGAATATGATTTACGCAAAGACGAGAACATCCGATTTGCGGAAAAACATAATATCCCTTTTATTGATGCGGACTACGATGTTGATCATTGGTTCGATTTGGCCAAAGGGATGGAGCAAGAGCCTGAAAGAGGCATTCGTTGCACAATGTGTTTTGATATGCGTTTTGAAAAAACGGCTGAGTATGCAGCTGCGAATGGCTTTGATGTGATTTCAAGTTCGCTGGGTATCTCCCGTTGGAAAAACATGGAGCAGATCAATGACTGTGGTTTACGTGCGGCCTCCCGCCATGAAGGGATGGAGTATTGGACTTTCAACTGGCGTAAGAAAGGTGGTTCTGCCCGTATGCTTGAAGTCTCCAAAAAGGAGAAGTTCTATATGCAGGAATATTGCGGCTGTGCTTATTCGCTACGTGACACTAACAAATGGCGTATGGCAAATGGGCGCGAAAAGATAGAGTTAGGCAAAAATTATTATGAATAAGCCCTGTTACTGGTGTATATAACGCTTTGCTTCGGAATATTTAAAAAAATATTTCTATCCTAATGATTTTATACATACCTTTGCAGGCTCAAATGCAAGATTGTGAAACATCTAAAACAATACAGAATTCCCTTTTCGGGGCTCAACGCTGGAAAGCACAATTTTGAGTTTGACATTAATAAAAAGTTCTTTGACTGCTACGAACATTCGATTGTAAAAGATGGCAATCTGAAAGCAGAAGTTGAATTGCAAAAACAAGAAAATCTATTGATTTTGCATTTTGATATCCAAGGCGAAATTCAATTGACTTGTGATACCTGCTTAAAAGAGTTTATGTCGCCGATTTCAATTCAAGAACGAATATTAGTCAAATTCACGGATGAAGATTGGACAGATAATACCGAAGAGGTGTTGATCTTATCCAAAAGCGACCATGAGTTGGATATAGCTGAGTTAATATACGAATACATTAATTTAGCTGTTCCCTATATCGTCAAATGTGAAGAGCAGGGACAAGGCATACAATGTGATCCTGAGATGCTCGCGTTATTTACAAGCGAGCCTGATTCAGAGGAACAAAAAGAAGAAGAAATTATCGACCCACGTTGGGAAGCATTGAGAAATATTAAAAATAACTAAAACAAGAATACGAGATGGCACATCCAAAACGTAAAACTTCTAAATCAAGAAGAGACAAAAGAAGAACACATTATAAAGCTGAAGCTCCAAGCTTGACAGTATGTAAAGAAACTGGCGCAGTTCATTTACCTCACCGTGCATATACTGTAGACGGAAACTTGTACTACAACGGTAAATTGATCATTGAAAATACAGCTGTTGTCTAAGGTAAACCTTTCATAACACCAAAACATCCCAGACAAGCACTATTTTAGAAATTTGCTTTACTTTGGGATGTTTTTTGCGTATTATTGATTTACTAAATAATAACGGATGAAGATTGGTTTAGATATTTTAGGAGGAGATTATGCTCCTAAAGCAACGATAACAGGTGCTATCGAAGCACAAAAGCAGCTTACTGGAGACCAAAAAATAGTCCTTTTTGGTAAAACTGAAGAGACTAAACAATTAATCAATCAAGCCGGAGGAAATTCATCTGACTTTGAATATGTGGAGGCTCCAGAAGTCATTGCAATGGGTGAACATCCAACCAAAGCAATAACTCAAAAACCCAACTCAAGTATTGCGAAGGGATTTGAATATTTAAAAAACAAAGAAATTGACTCATTCGCTTCTGCTGGTAATACTGGCGCCATGCTTGTGGGCTCAATGTTTAGCGTTAAAGCTATCCCAGGCGTATTACGCCCTGCAATAGCATCCATTGTTCCCAAATTAAAATCAGGCTTCGGAATCTTATTGGACGTCGGCGCTAATGCGGACTGTAAACCAGAGATGTTGAACCAATTTGCAATCTTGGGAAGTGTCTTTGCCGAACATGTGTTTAATGTATCCAACCCTAAAGTGGGATTATTGAATATCGGAGAAGAAGAAGAAAAAGGAAACATCCTAACAACCTCTACCTACCCCCTACTTAAAGCCAACGACAAGATTAACTTTATCGGAAATGCAGAAGGCCGTGACCTGTTCAGTGACCATGCCGACGTTTACGTCTGTGATGGATTTACAGGCAACGTCGTCTTGAAACTCGCAGAATCATTTTATGTAGTGACGTTGAAAAAAGGTTTTAAAGATGATTTCTTCGACCGATTCAACTACGAGCAGTACGGCGGAAGCCCCATCTTGGGAGTTAATGCTCCTGTCATTATTGGCCATGGTATTTCGACACCTGAGGCCATTAAAAATATGGTTTTATTTTCAAGAGATATGATCGAGTCTAAGTTCATTGACAGCATCAGATCTATTTTCAATTAGAATATTTATGTCAAAGATTCACGCCGCAATCACGGCTGTAAATGGTTACGTTCCGGATTATATCCTTACTAACAAAGAATTGGAAACAATGGTCGACACCAACGACGAATGGATTGTTTCCAGAACGGGAATCAAAGAGCGTCGCATCTTAAAAGGTGAAGGGCTTGCTACTTCAGATCTTGCTGTACCTGCGGTTCAAGGTTTATTGAAAAAAAGAGGTATAGCTGCTACAGATATTGACCTTATTATCTTTTGTACAAGCACACCAGATATGCTGTTCCCTGCGACTGCAAATATTCTGGCCGATAAAATCGGAGCTACAAATGCATGGGGATTTGATCTTCAGGCCGCTTGTTCAGGTTTCTTATTCGGTCTGAATACGGGAACACAATTTATCACTGCTGGTACACATAAAAAAGTCCTTGTTATCGGCGCAGATAAAATGTCTTCGGTGATCAATTATCAAGACCGTAATACCTGTATCCTATTTGGTGATGGTTGTGGTTGTGTATTGTTGGAGCCAAATGAAGAAGGAATGGGTATACAAGATGCTATTTTAAAAACCGATGGTTCCGGAGGACAGTTTTTGAATATCAAAGGTGGGGGTTCACTAAATCCGGCGTCGCATGCAACTGTAGATGCAGGATTACATTATGCTTACCAAGAAGGTCGTACGGTGTTTAAATTTGCAGTAACCAATATGGCTGATGTAGCGCATGAGGTTATGGTCAAAAACAACTTAAAATCAGAAGATATTGCTTGGTTGGTACCGCATCAGGCCAACAAACGTATTATCGATGCAACTGCAGAACGTGTGGGTCTTCCGGAAGAAAAAGTGATGGTGAACATTCAAAAATATGGGAACACGACCAGTGGTACTATTCCTTTATGCCTATGGGAATGGGAATCTCAATTGAAAAAAGGAGATAATCTTATCCTTGCAGCTTTTGGCGGTGGTTTCACTTGGGGATCCATCTATTTAAAATGGGCGTATTAATTGTCCATTTTATGGTATAATTTATTACTTTTGACAGTTAGAATTTTTTAGAAACAAACAAAACCTAGAATACTATGGGTATGGATATCAAACAAATTCAAGACTTGATTAAATTCGTTTCAAAATCAGGTGTGAATGAAGTCTCAATTGAAGAGCAAGATTTTAAAATTACAATAAAGACAAATCAAGAACCTACGTACGTAACAGCTACTGTTCCTGCTGTTGCTCCAATTGCTGCTCCTCAAGTTGCACAAGCGGCGGCGCCAGCTCCGGTAGCTAGCCCTGCAGCACCTGCTGCAAGTGCTGAAGCAAACTTGATTACAGTCAAATCACCTATGATCGGTACATTTTACCGTTCGGCAGGACCTGGTAAACCATCTTTCGTTAATGTTGGTGATGATATCAATACCGGTTCTGTATTATGCATCATTGAAGCAATGAAATTATTCAACGAAATTGAATCTGAAGTTTCAGGCAAAATCGTTAAGATTTTGGTAGAAGACGCTCAACCTGTTGAGTTCGACCAACCATTATTCTTAGTTGAGCCTAAGTAATTTACAATTACGTAAATGAATACATGTAGCCTCCAAAGGGCTACATTTTTTGCAAACTTCATAATTCAAGACAATGTTCAAAAAAATATTAATTGCAAATAGAGGCGAGATTGCCCTGCGCATTATCCGTACCTGTCGTGAAATGGGTATTAAAAGTGTTGCAGTATATTCCACTGCTGATCGAGATAGTTTACACGTAAGATTTGCGGATGAAGCAGTTTGTATTGGTCCTCCACCGAGTAGAGACTCTTACTTAAACATTCCAAATATTATTTCTGCAGCTGAATTGACAAATGCAGATGCGATTCATCCAGGATACGGCTTCTTATCGGAAAACGCACGCTTTTCAGCAATCTGTGCAGAATATGGTATCAAATTTATTGGTGCAACTGCAGAGCAGATCGAAAAAATGGGTGATAAATCCCGTGCTAAGGATACCATGAAAAAAGCTGGTGTTCCTACAGTTCCAGGATCGGATGGTTTGATCTCAAACGTAAAAGAAGGTATTACCTTAGCCAATGAAATCGGCTACCCAGTTATCATCAAGGCTACAGCCGGTGGTGGTGGCCGTGGTATGCGCATCATTTGGAAAGACGAAGAGTTTGAACCAGCTTGGGATTCTGCACGTGTTGAATCTGCTGCGGCTTTCGGTAACGATGGCATCTACCTTGAAAAATATGTAGAAGAACCGCGTCACATCGAATTCCAAATTGTGGGCGATCAGTTCGGTACAGTATGTCACTTATCGGAACGTGACTGTTCTATTCAACGAAGACACCAAAAATTGATTGAAGAATCTCCATCACCTTTTATGACTCCCGAATTGAGAGCTGAAATGGGAGAGGCTGCTGTCAAAGGTGCTAAAGCTGTAAACTATGAAGGTGCTGGTACAATCGAATTCTTGGTTGACAAACACCGCAACTTCTACTTTATGGAAATGAACACTCGTATCCAAGTAGAACACCCTGTAACGGAAGAGGTAATCAACTTTGATCTGATCAAAGAACAAATTAAGGTGGCCGCAGGAATTCCGATCTCCGGAAAAAACTACGAACCAGGAATGCATGCGATCGAATGTCGTATCAATGCGGAGGATCCTTTCAACAATTTCCGTCCTTCACCAGGTAAAATCACCAACTTCCACTCACCAGGTGGACATGGTGTACGTGTAGATACACACGTTTATTCTGGTTACTCAATTCCGCCAAACTATGATTCTATGATTGCTAAATTGATCACCGTTGCGCAAACACGTGAAGAAGCAATTTGTACTATGGAACGTGCATTGAGTGAATTCGTCATTGAAGGGATCAAAACAACCATTCCTTTGCATTTGAGATTGATGCGCGACCCTAACTTTAGAGCCGGCAATTTCACGACAAAGTTTATGGAAACTTTCGACCTAACGGAATATCCTGCAGAAGATTAAATAAAATTATCTTTACATACATAAAAAATACCATTCTTTACAATAAGAATGGTATTTTTGTTTCCAAACAATTTTTATGAGTACACCTAATTCGAAAGATCTAATACAAGCTATTAAAGATAAAGGGAAGAATATAGAAGCGGAAATGTCTTTTTTTGACCACCTTGAGGTTTTAAGATGGCATTTGGTCCGTTCAGCAATTGCGATCTGTATCTTTGCAGGTATTGCCTTTACATTCTACGATTTCGTATTCAACGATATCATCATGGGGCCAAAGAATTTAAATTTTTGGACCTATCGCATGATGTGTAAGGCAGCAGATGCTTTCAATTTAGCAGACTTCTGTGTCAAGAAAATTCCTTTTAATATCATCAATACCGAACTAGCAGGTCAATTTATGCTTCAGATAAACTCCTGTTTATTGATGGCTTTGATGATGGGATTCCCCTACCTCCTTTTTGAAATTTGGTTATTTGTAAAACCAGCACTGACCGATGTGGAAAGACGGTCTGCACGCGGGTTTGTTTTTTACTCTTCTTTATTGTTTATTTTAGGAGCACTCTTCGGATACTACATTGTTGTACCCTTATCCATCAACTTTCTAGCCAACGTATCCCTAAGTGATGAGATCGTCAACCAGATTACCATTGATAACTACCTTTCTACGATAGCAACGTTAACATTGGGCTGTGGAATTGTTTTCCTACTCCCGATACTGGTATTTATTCTCTCGAAAATAGGCATTATGACCCCTGAATTTATGCGGGCCAGCCGTCGTTATGCAACTGTAATTATTTTAGTGATAGCAGCTATCATTACACCTTCCGCAGATATCATCACCATGCTGACCGTTGCAGCACCAATGTTCTTATTATATGAGATAAGTATCATGGTTTCGGCCGATGTCAAAAGAAAAAAATTAGCACAAGAAAAATAAAATAACAATAAAATGAGCAGCGTAAAGAAAATTGCGATTGGAAGTGACCATGCCGGCTTTGAATACAAAACAGCTTTGGTAAGTTTTCTAAATGAACTGGGTTATGAGGTAACAGACTTTGGAACAAACTCTCCAGATTCAGTTGATTATCCAGATTTCGCACACCCAGTTGCATCAGCAGTAGAAAATAAAGAAGCTGATGCTGGAGTCTTAATTTGTGGAAGTGCAAATGGTGTTGCTATCACAGCTAATAAACACCAAAATATTCGTGCTGCTATCTGTTGGTTGGAGGAAATTTCGGCTTTAGCCCGTCAGCATAATGATGCGAACGTCGTATGTATACCTGCACGTTTTATCGACCTTGACCTCGCTAAAAAGATCGTCAACACATTTATAAACACGGAATTCGAAGGTGGGCGTCACGCTAACCGCGTAAACAAAATAGCTTGTAGCTGTTAGGTAAATTAACATATTTTAAGAAGCGGATGAAAAGCAAATTACACTTTTCATCCGCTTTTTTTTATATATTGTGCAGATAACGACACCTGTTATATCAATTAAGGAGATGATACGCAGCTGATCTGGTTAATTAAATTACAAAATAAGGTACTGAAAGTCACACTAGTAAAAAATAAACAATGAAGAAAATATACAACCTGCTTTGGATAGCATGCGCTCTGATGAGCTGTGCAAATGCACAGGACATAAACAGTAAATATGCCGATGAAATCACGGTAGAATCTACACAGAAGCATCTGCGCACTTTAGCTTCTGTCGATTTTGAAGGCCGAGGAACCGGCCAAAAAGGCGGACGTCTGGCAGCAGAATATATTGCCAATGAATTTAAAAAATATGGACTTAGTGCACCTGTCAACGGATCCTATTTCCAACCCCTGCAACTAATTCGCAACAGCTTTAAAGTAAAGCAATTTAGTATTAACGACAGGCCCTTCCAGCATGGTAAGGACATTTTCGTCATTGGCAACAACGAGAACAAATTCTTCGAAAGCAATGAAATCGTGTTTATTGGTTATGGCATAGATGACCCCAAGTATTCGGATATCTCGGGCTTGGATCTCCACAATAAGATCGTTATGTTGATCAATGAGAATGAGCCAACAGATGAGAAAGGAAATTCATGGATTAGCAGCAAAAAGACTGCGTCGGACTGGGCAACAACCCGAAATAAAAAAGTCAAAGAGATCCTTAAACACAATCCCAAAATGGTATTAGCGATCAATAGTCAGCTGTCCCAACTTTTGGAGGATGCGGGAGACCGTGCTATTGAGGGTCGTTACAATTTGGCGGTGGACCAACCTGCGCCGGAAAAGTCGCCAATGATCCCTGTAGTCAACATTACAGACCATGCCGCAAATTATATACTAAACCTGGCGAGAACTAACCTTGCTACTGTTGTTGCAAAGATTAATCGTACGGGAAAACCTAATTCCTTTGTTATTTCAACAAATTTTAAAGCTGAGTTTGGCACCAATGCGGCTGCTTTAGCTGATCCAAACATTCTTGGCTATCTGGGAGGAACAGATAAAAAAGACGAAATCGTTGTGATCGGAGGCCACTACGACCATGATGGAATGGATTCCAAAGGCAATATCTTCTTTGGGGCCGATGACAATGCCTCGGGCACAACAGCCGTCCTTGAATTGGCACGCGCTTTTTCGAAAGCTAAATCAACAGGAAATGGCCCACGTCGCAGTATTTTGTTCATCACCTATGCTGCAGAAGAAAAAGGTTTACTAGGTTCCAAGTTCTATACAGAAAACCCCATATTTCCATTGAAAAACACCGTTGCTTGCATCAATATCGATATGATCGGCCGTGTCGACGACAAGCATCTCAAAGGCAATCATGATTATATCCACGCTATCGGTTCAGATAAATTGAGCTCCGAGTTATATGAGATCAATAAAAATGAGAATGAAAAACATACGAAACTGGAGATTGACTATATGTATGACAATCCAAAGGATCCTATGCGTTTGTACTATAGATCCGATCATTATAACTTTGCCAAGAAAGGTATTCCTTCTGTCTTTTATTTTTCGGGCCTGCATCCGGACTACCACACGCCTGCAGATACCTATGACAAGATCGACTTTCCATTAATGGTAAAACGCGAAAAGCTCGCATTTTACACGGCATGGCAAATAGCCAATAGGGAAAATCGCCTGGTCATCGACAGTAATAAAGAGTAAGGTCAAATTATCGGCTTTATCAAGGATTATTTTGTACAATACAAAAAGCAAGTAAATGATTGTTTACTTGCTTTTTTATGTACTAAAATGACCTTTAGCATAAACCTTTTATTCACAATTATTGTTATCTTTAATACAAAACAAGTATAATTTATGGCTTTTGTAGATTACTATAAAGTGCTTGGCATTGATAAAACAGCTTCAGCTGATGACATCAAAAAAGCATATCGAAAACTAGCCCGTAAATACCACCCTGATGTCAACCCCAATGACAATGAGGCCAAACAACGATTTCAGGAGATTAATGAGGCAAATGAAGTATTATCCGATCCCGAAAAGCGCAAAAAATATGACCAATACGGTGAACATTGGCAACATGGAGAGGAGTATGAAAAAGCGCAACAACAATACCGTCAGTCACAATCTAACGGAGGAAATCCATTCGGCGCTGGAGGAAATCCATTTGGTGGTGGCGGTTCCCATGAGTACACTGGAAACTTTGATGATGGGCAATTCTCTGATTTCTTCGAACAGATGTTTGGTAGCAGACGCGGAGGAGGCCGCCAAAGTACATTCCGCGGCCAGGACCTTAATGCGGAGCTCAGCTTAACCTTACAAGAAGCTTACACGACACATCAACAGACCTTCAATATCAATGGAAAAAGTATCCGCATCACGATTCATGCTGGCGTGGAGGATGGTCAAAAGATCAAACTGAAAGGTTATGGCGGAGAGGGCATCAACGGTGGCCCAAAAGGAGATCTCTATATCACTATCAACATCACGCCTGATGCCCGTTTTAAACGTCAGGGGAATGACTTATACACAACACTTGATATAGACCTCTATACAGCTATTTTAGGCGGTGAAGCAACTTTAGATACATTCGGCGGCAAAGTTAAACTGAAGATTAAAGCCGAAAGTCAAAATGGTGCAAAAATGCGACTTAAAGGAAAAGGATTCCCCTTGTATCGCAAAGAAGGTGAATTTGGCGATCTGTATGTCACATTGAATATTCAAATGCCCAATAATCTGTCTGCCGAAGAAAAGGCCTTGTTCCAACAATTGAAGGATTTAAAACACTAATCTTATGGAAACGACACTCATTAAAGTCATCGACTTCTGCCAGTCCAGAAAGGTTGAAACAACATTCCTGCAAACCATGGAGGAATACGGACTCATACATATTGTCATTCAACAAGAAGAACAATATATTGATGAAGAAGAGCTCCAAAAATTGGAACGCTTTTCAAATCTCTACTATGATCTTGAAGTAAATCCTGCCGGAATTCAGGTTGCCAGTCACCTATTGGAGAAAGTTGAACAGCTCCAAAATGAAATTTCACATTTAAAGAATAAATTGAAAGCCCTGGATTATTGATCCAAGGCTTTCAATTTATTTCGTTAGAATTTGACATCCCGCTCTGTATTCACCTTGGTCTGCCAAACAATCTTGTCCTGCAATGTGGTATATAGAATTTCATAATCCCCTTTACAAGTCACAAAGGAACCATAAAAATCACCAGGCTTCATCACGCGGTAAACAACCAGTTTTCGTTCTCCGTCAACTTCACCATAAGCTTTCATTAACATGTAACCTGTTTTATTCACCTTTTCTTCCGGAATTTTATAATCTAAATGCGAACGGCTACTACCATCATCAGGACATAAAATCTCTGTGCGGCTCGGGGTAAATTTATAACGATCGCGATACATAGCAACATTAGACATCACTACATCCTTCGCCCACGCGATATCGGTAAAATCCTCCGGGAAAAGAAAGATCAGCGACACCATTTTCTCTTGCCAAAGGCGCCCATTAAACGGAATTACAAAATGAAGCAGCTTTTGCCCCTTAAAAGTTGTAGTTGTATAAAAATATCGTCCCTCCTTATTTTGCTCCCGTTGAAAAGAACTTAAATCAAGTAGGTGATTTTTTTTCCCTTTTACATTTGGCGAGTTGTTGACTACAGCAAGCATGTCATACTGATATTTTCCTTCCAGATGTCCAGAAAACAAAACCTGATACGCGGTATCTGAATAGCGTAAATGGCGTAATACACGACGAAATCGATTGTCAACCTGCTTTGCATTAATCGGATTAGTCTTACCTTGCCAATTTTTATCCTCCATAATATCATCCCCGAGGAATACCGTAAGCTCTTTGTTAATATTAACAAAATACTCATCACCTTGTACAGCAAAACCGTTGGGAACCACTTTATAGGACTTACAGGAAGAAAGCATGGCCAAAACCACAATAAAATAGAAAATTTGAATGAATCTGCTCTGCATATTTATGATCTAATCTTTACTTCTTTAAATTTAAACGAATCGGCAATGTGTAAGCCACGCGTACCGGTTTACCGTTAACTAATCCCGGTTTCCATTTTTTCGCACCTTTTAGGAGCTCCAATGCCGCCTCTTTGGTTCCATAACCAAGATCTTTTTTTACATCAACATGGGATAAACTGCCATCCTTTTCGACAATAAAAGCCACTTCAACAATGCCATTAACCTCCCGTTTAATTGCTGCTTCCGGAAAAACAAAATTATCGCCTACCCAGATCATAAAAGATCGCATTCCCCCAATAGGTGTTGGTTGCACCTCAACTTTATCAAAAGTTACTAAATCGGACTGAAAATCCAATGAAAGATTCCAGCGGTCGCTCTCATCTTCCGTCCTTATCGATTTTACTTCCTTGAGTTGTTTTTCCGTCTCTTCACCAGATTCAGCGCCCGGGAATGAATGAGATGACATCCGGACCTTTCTGCCCAATGTGTCAGTTTCCTCCCAATAGTACGTCGTTTTTCCGCCAACGGTAACGGGTAAGGAAAGCAGCGATCGAACGACTTTCCCATTGACGATTGCAGGTTTCCATTTCCCACTTGCTTTTACAGCATTTTCCACAGCGGATGCCAAGCCATAGCCCAAATCATTCTTAGCCTTTATATGGCTCAACTCACCATTTTTCTCCACGATGGCTGAGATGACAATTACCCCGATCATATTATTTTTGATTGCTTCATCACTCACGTGGATTCTACTGCTCAATCCCATGACATACTTTTTCATTCCTCCAACTGGAATAGCCATGATCTCAGGATCTTTGTAGACCTTACTGTCTTCATTTACCTGTCCATTTTTCAGCTCCTCAGACTGGCTCGGCAATGTCTGCTCATCAGTCACAGTTAAGCCATTAACGCTTTCTTCTACATCCGCTACCATAGCCTTGGCCCTACTCGTATTAAAGACCAACGTAGACCCCGCTACCACCAATAACATGGGCAGCACAATCACATATAACAAGCGTTGTCTTTGTACAGATTTATCTTTAAATAACATCGTGATGCGCTGCTTTAAAAAAGAATGATTGGAAAACTCATGTGAAAAAGCCAATTGATCTGTACGTAATGCATGAGCAACCAGCATTTCTGCATAAGCCACTTTATCGGTCGAGCAAATTTCATCTACAATATACTCGTGTTGAAACCTTATTTCCTTTTGAAAGAAATACACAACAGGATTGAACCAATTGAAAATTTTAAGTAGCTCAATCAACAGTAAATCATAGGAATGTCCCTGCTCAGCATGAACCTGCTCATGCCATGCAATATTCTTCTTGTTTTTAATCGATTTTCCAATCACAACCCGATTAAAAAAAGAAAAACTCAGGTACTCAGGAGAAGAACGCAATACCCGAACAAGTTGCTTGATCCGTATCGCCAAGAAAAAAAAGGCGATTCCCGCTCCTATCCAATAGATCTTGGCAAGAATATCCAACAAAAAAAGAGGTTTTTTTTCGATCGGGCTCCCGATTTCGACATCCATATATGTTCCTAAGTCGACCTGTGGAATATGATTGGAAATCATTTCCGTCTTGGGTAATTCAATAAAAATACCCACAGGAGCTAATAAGGAAAATACAACCATTCCAATCAGATAGATCCGGTTCCATTGAAAAAAAGTAAGTTTTCTAAAAATCAGTTTGTAAAGCACAAAACTGATAATCAATGAAATATTGACAATCAATAAGTAAATCATAATCAAAAAGTTTATAAAAGGGTATTGGTTGTTATTTATTACGTTCGATGATCGATAAGATGTCATCAAGTTCTTTGATGTCCAGCCTATTCTCTTCCAAAAAATAAGAGAGCATACGCTTGGGCGAATTATCAAAATAATTCGTTAATAACTTTCCTGTGATACCTTTCTTATATTCCTCTTTTGAAATCTTTGGTAAATATTGATGACTTTTACCAAAAGATTCATGCCTTACAAAGCCCTTTGTTTCGAGAATACGAACGATGGTCGAGACCGTGTTATAGGCCGGTTTCGGCTCCGGAAGTCGATCAATAATTTCTTTGACAAAGCCACGGCCCATCTCCCAGAGCTCTTGCATAATCTGCTCCTCAGCTTTCGTTAACTCTTTAAAATCCTTCATAACTCCTCAGGAATAAAATAAATACCAAAATAATAAATCAATACACAAGTTATAACTAAAATCATAGTTTTACAACTAATAAATTAGTTTAAAATACAAAATACTGATAATTAAACAATTAATTTACAACAATACGTGATATTGTCATCTTTATTCGTCGAAATTCTTTTTCCTTGAGGCTTTCAATTGAGACTGCTGTTTCTTTCGATCCAGTCTTTTCAGCACACTCGAATACGGAGTTTTGGTTTTTTTACGGGGTTTTGCTGGCACAAGTGCGCCTTCCACTATACGCTTAAAGCGATCGATTGCGATTTCTTTATTACGGATCTGCGACCGATCGATATCGCACTCCAATTGCAGTATTCCTTCTTTATTGATACGGTTTGCCAACGCGTTGAAAATCATTGCTTTTTCTTCAACAGAAGCAGCTGTGGATAGCGCAACATCCCACTGCAACAATACTTTCGATGACACCTTGTTTACATGTTGTCCACCTGCTCCACCCGATCTGGAAAACTTAAACGTAAGTTCTCCTATTACTCCTTCTAAATTCATTTATTTTTAAATGCTTCTTCTATTTTTTCCATCTTTTTTAATAGAAAGCTCAATTTTTCCACTTGATCCCGTTGTACTTCGACAAGTTCTTGTTCTTTGCGGATAATGAGATGATCTATTTTCTCATGCAATTCCCTGATTTCGAGTTCAGCCTTTAAGTTGACCATATAGTCATTTCTTGCACGTTCACGATCCTTATCTTCCTGTCTGTTTTGACTCATCATAATAACTGGAGCTTGCAAAGCAGCTACGCAGGACAAAATTAGGTTCAGTAAAATAAAGGGATAAGGATCAAAGCCTTTATTATTTAACCAAAAGATATTGGCCGCAATCCAGACAATCAAAAATAAGACAAAGGAAATAATAAAGGTCCAGCTTCCGCCAAACTCAGCCACTTTATCGGCAACCCGGTCTCCTACGCTGACTGGCTCCATATTATCTCCATCCAAACTTGCGCTGATCACTTTATTTTCCTTAAAACTGTTGATGACCTGCTGATCCAATTGACTTAACTGTCCAGACTCATCTTTCAGAAATTCGGCGATATAAGTTTCTTTAAATCGTGTCAACTCACTTGCGGCGATATACTTGTCCTTACTAAAACCTGGATATTCCTTTTTTATCAGCTTAAAAATGGGTTGTCGGATTGAAGCCGCCAAAATACGTTGTTCCGAAGGAAATTGCTGTCCTGAAATATCACTTATAAAGTTATCCATATACCGATTTAATATCTATTTAAAGATAGTGCTTTTTAACCAATCAAAAAATTCACAAAACTATGGCAATTGGTTTTTGTTATTTTACGCATAAATAGACGAAATTTGCAACACAAAATTCAGGAATAAGCATCTTCAATTTACCTTATTATCATAAAGTAAAATAAGAGGGCAATTGTCAAGCTAAAGAACTTCGTCGGTGCCACATGAATGAATAGCGTTTGTATGTAATGGACATTGCGAGTCTTGAACAACGACAATCAAAGTACTAACACGAGGTTCCCGGGAGCCTTTTAACAAAAAATAAACAGCGTTTATAACGGGATGCCGTTAAAATATGCGCTCAGACATAATTACGCAGATGAAAATAGGAATTGTTTGTTATCCCACCTTTGGTGGAAGTGGTGTAGTTGCAACCGAACTAGGAAAGGCCTTGGCCGCAAATGGACATGAGATTCATTTTATAACCTATCGACAACCTGCACGTCTGGATTTCTTTTCTGAAAACCTATACTATCATGAGGTAGCTGTTTCGCAGTATCCTCTTTTTGATTTTCTACCCTATGAATCTGCGTTAGCCAGCAAACTGGTTGATGTTGTTCGCTTCGAAAAGTTGGATTTGATCCACGTCCACTATGCCATTCCACATGCATCAGCGGCATTTATGGCCAAACAGATCTTACTCACTACCTACGGCATTAATATTCCTGTCGTGACGACTTTACACGGGACGGATATTACATTGGTTGGCAAAGACAAGAGTTTTAGTCCGGTCGTAACATTCTCCATCAATCAGTCCGATGGCGTAACCGCTGTATCACAGAATCTGAAAGATCAGACGCTTCAATATTTTGATATTACGCGCGATATCAAAGTGATTCCCAACTTTATTGACCTCGACAGATTTAGCAATAAAGATCGGTCACATTTCAAAAAAGCCATTGCCCCCGGCAATGAGCGTATATTGGTCCATACGTCCAACTTTAGAAAAGTCAAAAATACAGAAGATGTCATCCGTATTTTTAAGAAAGTACATGATGTTATCCCTTCCAAATTATTGATGGTAGGTGACGGCCCTGAGCGTCGAAATGCAGAAGAGCTATCCAGAGAACTTGATGTATGCAAGGACGTCCGTTTCTTGGGGAAACAGGATGCAGTGGAAGAAATATTGTCTGTATCAGATCTATTTCTGATGCCTTCAAGTTCGGAAAGTTTCGGTCTTGCGGCCTTAGAAGCCATGGCTTGTCAAGTTCCAGTTATCTCTTCCAATACTGGAGGGTTACCTGAGCTGAATGAAAACGGCGTCACTGGATTTCTCAGTGCTGTTGGTGATGTTGAAGATATGGCAAAGAATGCGATTTATATCTTGGAAGATGGAGAGCGCTTAGAAAAATTTAAGGAAGCGGCATTAAATCATGCGAAAAAATTCCAATTGTCCAATATTATGCCTTTATATGAACAGTATTACGGAGAAGTCATTAATCAAACAATAAAAGCACAATAAATATTATTTTAGGCTTAAGGGATAAAAAAAATATTTTATCTTTGACCTTTGGAAAATTTCCAAAAAAACAATTATGAAATACAAACGTATCTTATTAAAACTTAGCGGTGAATCCTTAATGGGTGACCAAAGCTACGGTATCGATATTAACCGTGTATCACAATACGCTAATGATATCAAAGAACTTCACGATCAAGGTTTAGAAATTGCAATTGTTATCGGTGGCGGTAATATATATCGTGGTCTAAGCGCCGAAAAATCAGGCATGGACCGTGTTCAAGCAGACTATATGGGCATGCTTGCCACAGTCATCAACAGCATGGCACTTCAAGATGCGCTTGAGAAAGTTGGGAAAAAGACACGTTTGCTTACTGCGATCAAAATGGAGCAAATCTGCGAACCATTTATTCGCAGAAGAGCTGTACGCCATTTGGAAAAAGGCCGTATTGTTATTTTCGGAGCTGGTACAGGAAACCCTTATTTCACAACGGATACCGCTGCATCTTTGCGTGCAATCGAAATCAATGCGGATGCCGTATTGAAAGGAACCCGTGTGGATGGTATTTACACCGCAGATCCTGAAAAAGATCCTACTGCAACAAAATTTGAAGAAATATCATTCACAGAGGTTTATGAGAAAGGATTAAATGTTATGGATATGACAGCCTTTACCCTTTGTCAAGAAAACAAATTACCGATCATCGTATTTGATATGAACAAACCAGGCAACTTATTGAAACTTGCTAATGGTGAACATGTCGGAACTGTGGTTAAATAATTTAAATCTGTAAAAAACGTAATCTTATATGAACGAACTAATTTCAATTGAATTGGACGATTGTAAAGACAAGATGTCCAAAGCAGTTGCTCACACCGAATCCGAATTAACTAAAATTCGTGCGGGTAAAGCTTCTCCATCGATGTTAGATGGAATTTCAGTAGACTATTATGGTAGCGCCACTCCACTTTCACAAGTGGCCAACATCAATACAACTGATGCACGGACTATTGTTATCCAACCTTGGGAAAAATCGCTCATCAACGCAATTGAAAAAGCTATCACTGACGCTAACCTAGGAATCAACCCACAGAATGACGGTATCGTTATTCGTCTGAATATTCCTCCTTTAACAGAAGAAAGAAGACGTGATTTGGTTAAGAAAGTAAAAGAAGAAACTGAAAGAGGCCGTATTGGTGTACGTAATATCCGTAAAGATGTCAACGAATCCATCAAAAAATTAAAAAATGACGGCGCTTCTGAAGATGAAATCAAAACTGCTGAAGGTGAAGTTCAAAAATTAACAGATGCATTCATTGTAAAAGTTGATAAATTGGCTGAACTGAAAGAAAAAGATATCATGACTGTTTAAGTTTTCCTACTTGAATAGAAAAAAGGTCTGAAAAATATTCAGACCTTTTTTATTGGTGTGAAGAACTCCGCACTCCTCCCCTAAAAAGAACTCTTCCCAACCTACAAGACATTGACCTTCCAAAAATTTTATGGGTTAAGATTCAGCATACACTTCAAAAATATTCCCTGTTGTACCATTGATTTCTGAACAAATAATTGTACATTGTACACTAACAAGTAATCAATTATATGATGAACAATTCTCGTCGTCAATTTTTAAAGCAAGCTGGAATAGGTCTTTCGGCAGCTTATCTGGTGCCCAACTTTATATCTTGTCAAAATAAAGCCGGTGCAATCAGCGACAATCCATTACAGAATATAGGCGTACAGCTGTATTCCATTCGCGATTTAATGGATAAAGATCCGAAAGGATCTTTGGAACAAATTGCCAAAATTGGGTATAAACATGTTGAGCTCTATGGGATAGACGCCACAGCCAAGCAGTTCTGGAAATTGCCTTACAAAGAGTTGAAGAAAATATTGGATGATAACGGTCTAAAAACACATTCAGGCCATTACGATATGTCCAAATACCTCAGTAAAGCGCATACCGACAAAGAAGATCTTGCGGCTTATTTTGATGCAGCAAAAGAACTTGGCCAAGAATATGTAATTGCTCCTGTGACACCGATGTTTGATCTGAATGCATTGAAAAAAGATGATTATCTCTATGCTGCCGAGCAATTGAATAAAGCTGGTGAACAGGCTAAAAAATTGGGTCTAAAAGTTGCCTACCACAACCATTTCTGGGAATTTAGGGATCTAGGCAATAATACAACGGGTGAAGAGGTGATGTTAGCATTCACCGAACCCGACTTGGTCGATTTTGAATTAGACCTTTTCTGGGCAGAAAAAGCAGGTAAAAACCCGATAGCTTTGTTTGAAAAATTCCCCAACCGCTTTAAACTTTGGCACGTTAAAGATATGGATAAAACAAAATCCAATCCCATTGAATGGCCTAAAGATGGAAAATTGCCTATCGAACAAATCTTCAACGATATCAAATATACCGAAGTGGGAACCGGAAGCATCAATTTCCCTGAAATTGTTAAAGAAAAGAGCAAATCAGGACTTAAATATGCTTTTGTTGAACAAGATAATATTTATATGCCCAATAAGATGGAAAGTCTTAAAAAGAGCTACGATTATGTTCAGGCAAATCTTACAAAATAAAAAAGGGAGCAATGCTCCCTTTTTTATTTTGTAAGATTGTCAGCTTAAAATTCGGTATCTTCTACCTCTACTGCAGTCTCGATTACTTTTCTCGCCAACTCTTCTTTAAATTCGATGATATTCTTGCTGATTGTTTCATCATGTGTACCAAGAATCTGAGCCGCCAATATACCTGCATTCTTCGCCGCATTTAAAGCGACAGTTGCTACAGGAATACCATTTGGCATCTGAAGAATAGAAAGTACCGAGTCCCATCCATCAATGGAATTTGATGATTTTACAGGAACGCCTATTACGGGTAAATGTGTAATAGAAGCGACCATTCCTGGCAAATGCGCCGCACCACCAGCTCCAGCAATAATAACTTTCAAACCACGAAATGCTGCATTTTTCGCATAATCAAACATACGTTGTGGTGTACGATGTGCTGAGACGATCGTTACCTCAAATTCCACTCCAAGGGCTTTGAGCACATCTATAGCATCCTGCATAACCGGAAGATCTGATTTGCTTCCCATGATAATGCCTACCTGGGCCTTATTATTGACTGACATAGTATTGTTTAAGCTTTAACTTTTAATATTTCTTGTACTTTTCTTGCATTGGAGATCGCTTTCTCCCGATCATCATTGATGATACAAACATGGCCCATCTTGCGGAATGGCTTCGTATATTTCTTTCCATATAAATGGATATATACGCCTTCCATTGCCAATACCTCTTCTACTCCCTCATATTTGGCCAATCCTTCATAACCAGGTTCACCTAACAGGTTAATCATAACGGCATTCGTTCTGCATCTGGTATCACCTAACGGTAGATTGAATATAGCCCTTAAATGCTGTGCAAATTGCGACACATAATTACCCTCTATTGTCTGATGACCACTATTATGCGGGCGCGGAGCCAATTCGTTGACCAAAATATCACCATTTTTCGTTAGGAACATCTCTACAGCCAATATACCCACGATCTGCAAATCATCGGCAATCTTTTTTGCTATCGCCTCTGCGCGTTGCTGAATCTCTACACCATACAAAGACGGCGCAATCAAAAATTCCACCAAGTTAGCCTGAGGATTAAATTCCATCTCCACCATTGGAAATGTAGACACCTCCCCCTTATCATTCCGGGCAACAATGACCGCAATTTCCTTTTCAAAATCTACCCATTCTTCAATTAAGCTAGCTTCTTCGAACGCATCTTGTATATCCTGTTGGGTAACAATCTTCTTCACCCCTTTTCCATCATATCCATCCTTACGTAATTTCTGGATATACGGTAAGTTTAACGAGGCATTTACTAAATTATCTTTATTGGATATCAATTGAAACGCCGAAGTTGGTATATCGTTTTGTTTAAAAAATTGCTTTTGTAGACCTTTATCTTGAATCAGACGAATGATACGTGATTGTGGGTACACAATTACTCCCTCTCCTTCCAATTTCTCCAAAGCATCTACATTCACCTTCTCGATCTCGATCGTGATCATGTCCAGATCCTTACCGAAATTATAGACCGTTTCAAAATCGCCCAATGAACCACATTCAAATTTATTGCACAACTTGCGACAAGGAGCATTCTTATCCGGGTCCAATACATGAACATTTACATTGTAATTAATGGCTTCCTGGATGAGCATTCTTCCCAGTTGACCACCGCCAAGAATACCCAATTGCAATTCACCATAAAAATCTTTTGCCATAATTGATTTAAAATCTTATAAAATTTATCTTTTAAGCTTTTCCGCTGAACAATTGCTCACCTAACAAGCTTTCTTTGTCTATCTTTTTTTGCAATTCAATAAAAGCACCAATTAGCGCCTCGGGACGTGGTGGACATCCCTGGACATAAACATCCACAGGGATAATGCGATCTACCCCCTTGACCACATGATAACCATGCTGCCAATATGGACCACCACAGTTGGAACAAGAGCCCATCGAAATAACATATTTAGGATCTGGCATCTGTTCATATAGTTTCTTGATACGATCGGCCATCTTAAAGGTAACCGTTCCAGCAATAATGATCACGTCGGATTGCCTTGGAGAAGGCCTTGGAAATACGCCCATCCGATCTAAATCATACGTTGAAGCCATTGCCCCCATCATTTCAATGGCACAGCAAGCAATACCAAAGCTCATGGGCCACATTGAAGATAACCTTGCCCAATTCAGCAAATCATCTAATTTGGCAACAATAACACCATTATTCTGCAATTGACTATCTAAACTCATGCTTACTCAGGTTTTTTAAATCGAGGTTTAAAGGCTGGTTTCGGCGTCGACACCTGTTCATCTGTCGTCGTTTTGTGCGCGACAGCATCCTCTACAATCCGTGCATAATCACGCACCTGATACGTCCTACTATTCAGGCTTGCATAGGCACTATCCGGGATAGCTACAGGAACTTTAGGTAAGGACACATTCGGTTTAACCCATTCCAAATCGCCCTTTTTCCAGACAAAAACCAATCCTAAAATTAAAATGCCAATGAACATAGCCATTTCAATCATGGTAAACCACCCCCATCTTCCATCTGCCGCAATATATTCGGACTGTCCAAATACAGTGGCCCATGGAAAAATAAAAATAAGCTCTACATCAAAAAGTAAAAATACAAGGGCAATAACATAGAACCGTGGATTAAACTGAACCCAAGAAGAACCAATGGGATCCTCTCCACATTCGTAAGTACCAGATTTGATGGGATTATTCTTTTTCGGAGAGATTAAACGTGCTAGAAAAATGGTCGCACAGACTAACAGCGCCCCTATCAGCAGAATGATAAGGATTTTGCCGTATTCCGATAATTGCGCGGGGTCATCCATAATAATTACAAATTTAACAAATATTTCGTTTACTCGGGTGAGGAACTTGAAATTACGAATTATTTCTTTAAAAACAGTTCGAATTTTAAGGCACTAATGCTCCGTATCCGGTCTGCAAGCAGTCCCCAATTCATCTGGTGCAGCACTTAGCAGCAACCGAAAATTAATCGAAAGAGCAATGCCATGTTCAAAACCTTCATGACTTTGCAGACACCAACAGCAATGAAAGCGGACTGAAGGTTCTTTCTGGCCAATAAGATCAGACATTTTCAGAAAAAAAAAGAGGGCATCGTATAAAACGATGCCCTTCTTATGATGTAACTATTCTCTAAAAATTACATTTTTCCTGGCATTTTGGGCATATTACGCATCAATTTAGCCGCCATCGCCGGATTAGACATCTGCTTCATGACTTTACGCATATCACCAAATTGTTTCAATAACTTATTCACTTCATTAATATCAGTACCTGATCCCTTCGCAATACGTAAACGACGTTTTTGATCAATGACATCTGGGTTTTCGCGTTCAAAAGGTGTCATGGAATCGATAATCGCTTCAATGGGTTTGAAAGCATTGTCATCGACTTCAATATCTTTCATTGCTTTCCCAACGCCAGGGATCATTCCCATGAGGTCTTTCATATTACCCATTTTCTTGATTTGTTGAATCTGGGATTTAAAATCGTTGAAATCGAATTTATTCTTACGGATTTTCTTTTGGAGCTCTGCGGCTTGCTTCTCATCAAACTGTTGCTGTGCACGTTCCACTAAGGATACCACGTCACCCATACCCAAAATACGAGAGGCCATACGATCAGGGTGGAATACATCCAATGCATCCATCTTTTCACCTGTACCAATAAACTTGATAGGCTTATTAACGACAGATTTAATCGATAAAGCTGCACCACCGCGTGTATCACCATCCAACTTAGTCAATACTACACCTGTAAAGTCCAGACGGTCGTTGAACGTCTTAGCTGTATTCACGGCATCTTGACCAGTCATTGAATCCACAACAAATAGGATTTCGTCTGGCTTTGTCGCCTCTTTAACTGCTGTAATCTCTACCATTAAAGGCTCATCGATGGCCAAACGACCGGCTGTATCGATGATTACGACATTATTTCCATTGCGTTTTGCTTCTTCCACACCGGCTTTGGCAATCGCAATAGGATCGTTAGATTCACGATTCACATACACTGGTACGCCCACTTGTTCGGCAAGCACTTCCAATTGATCGATCGCTGCAGGGCGGTAAACGTCACCAGCCACCAACAATGGTTTTTTATTCTTTTTATCTTTAAGGTACAAGGCCAACTTACCGGAGAAAGTTGTTTTACCAGCACCATTCAAACCCGCAATTAGAATGACTGTTGGATTTTTTCCAGTCTCAAGCTCCGTAACGGATCCGCCCATCAAAGCTGTCAACTCATCGTTCATGATCTTCGTCAACAATTGGCCTGGGGAAATACTTGTCAGTACATTTTCGCCTAAAGCTTTTTGTTTAACATCGTCGGTAAAAGTTTTGGCAGTTTTATAATTCACATCGGCATCCAACAACGCTTTGCGAATTTCTTTCATCGTTTCTGCAACGTTGATCTCGGTAATACTACCCTGTCCTTTTAATACTTTAAAGGCCCTATCTAACTTATCTTGAAGATTTGAAAACATAAAATCTGAATCTTATTCTATATAAACAGCAAAGTTAAAAAAATTGTCTATAGTAACCTCATTAACACCCCATAAAAAATGCGACTATGAAAAATAATCGCATTTTTGTAGGATAAAGTTACAGTATCCGTATTTAATCACTTCTACGGCCACCGAATAAAATAGACGCATAATACAAAAGTGTTACCAACGCACTTAACGCCGCTACGACATAAGTCATCGCTGCCCATTTCAAAGCATCTTTCGCACCGTCATGTTCCTCACCATTATAGGTTACACCAGCATGGTTTAACCATTCCAGCGCACGGTTAGACGCATCAAACTCGACAGGCAAGGTGATAAAAGAAAACAGGGTCGTAATAGCCAAAGCCCCCACTCCAACAGCTAAAAGCCATGGATTACCCCCTTTGGAAAAAGCAAATAGCATAACACCCAGCATCAATACCCATGATGTCATTTTAGACGCTACATTTACCATCGGAACCATTGCCGAACGGAATCCCAACCATTTATAGGCTTTGGCGTGCTGTACAGCATGACCACATTCGTGCGCCGCTACTGCTGCAGCTGCAACACTGCGGCCACTGTAAACTTCAGGACTTAAATTTACGGTTTTATCTGACGGATTATAGTGATCTCCCAAGCGATCTGGGATAGACAATACCTTTACATCATATATACCGTTATCATTTAACATTTTTTGCGCAATCTCAGCTCCAGACATTCCGTTGCTCAAAGGCATTTCGGCGTATTTCTTAAATTTGTTTTTGAATCTTGTTTGGACAATTAGGCTTACCACCATTATTCCAATAAATAAAATCAAGTACATAGCTATTCAATCGTTTTATTTTATTATATGACTATCAAACCTTATTCCAATCGTCGAAAAAAGGCATATGCATGAATTTCTAAGGTAAAAAAAGTCTTTGACCTGACAAAAAGAACAGGTTCTTCTGATCTCCACATGACATAATTGCCAGATCATTTGGGCAGATAACTCCATTTTCAGCTTCGTACAGTGAAACACCTGCGCTATTTAACAAGAATCCAAGATGTAGTCTCATCGGTGAGTATTGGAGATGCGTTTTATTTCAAGTTCGATCAGGGAGCTTATTATTGAAGCAAATGGCTTTTGAAAACACGATGCTCAACGGATTGTAGCCTTGCTATACTATTAAGACAAAGATGAGAAACTATAAAAGCGTCAAGACTTCCTATAGCTCCAATTAGCAATGCAAATAAAAAGGGGCATTAAAAAATGCCCCCTTTATTATAAATAGCCCATTTGCAGGGTAAGATCAGTACCTTCAATCATTTTACGTAAATTGCTCAATGCGTAGCGCATCCTCCCTAAAGCAGTATTGATACTTACTTCGGTTATCTCCGCAATATCTTTAAAACTCATATCACAAAAGTGACGCATAATAAGCACTTCTTTTTGATCGTCCGGAAGCTTTTGAATCATTTTTTTAAGGTCGACATCAACCTGCTGTTTGAGCATTTTTGACTCTGCGCTTTCATCACTAAATTCGAGCACCTCAAAAATATCAAACCCGTCGGCATTCACAATATTCGGAGCACGTTTTGCTTTTCTAAAAAAGTCAACGATCATATTGTGCGCTATACGTATAGCCCATGGTAAAAATTTACCTTCTTCATTATATTTACCGGATTTTAAGGTGTTGATGATTTTTATGAAAGTCTCCTGAAAAATATCTTCAGCAAGATATTCATCTTTTACTTTCATATATATGGAAGTATATATTTTCGATTTATATCGATTCAACAATGCCTCTAGACCGGACTCTTGGCCGCCGACATACATTTGGATCAACTCTTGATCGCTTTTACTTTTTAAAAGTCTCATACGTCACTTACTTTTTTAGCAGTTCGCAAATAAATTATCAGTTCTGTGTTAAAATGTAAATGTTTGCCGTATAAACTATCCTTTCTTATTGTAAAACAATCAATTAATCTAAAACCAAATTACCGTAAAATAAATGAGTAATCAAATTATTACAATTTATTTTAAGATTTTTTAACATTTAAAAATAAGTTATCTACCTCATAATTCCAAAATAAAGGTTCTTCGACCACAGTACGCCCCTTCAGACAAGATGGAATAACAACCTCGAACAGCTCCAAAATAACAAGTTTTAAAGTTATTACTTCATACGGACTTTATAGGGAGCTAATAGGGACCTTATAGGGACCTCATTCGGATGAATGCCTATAAAATCCGTTTAAAGTCCGTATAAGATTGTTGTTAATATCGTCTAAAAAGTTAAGTTGATACGAGACTATAACGGGATTATCCTTTCTACAATGGCAGTAGAAAAAAAGACGGGATAAAAAAAGCGGAACCACCGCATCGGTAATTCCGCTTTTTCTATTCCTATGGAAAAAGTCTTATTTATACAATGGGAACTCAGCCATCATTGCTTTTACTTTGCCATGGATCAAATCCAGTTGCGCATCATTAGATGCATTTTTCAATGCCTCATCGATCAATTCACCGATTTGAATAATTTCATTCTCTTTAATACCACGTGTAGTGATTGCAGCAGTACCAAAACGTACACCTGAAGTCACAAAAGGAGAACGTGTATCGAAAGGAACCATATTTTTATTTGTTGTGATACCCGCTTTACCCAATACAGCTTCGGCTTCTTTACCAGAAATATCTTTATTGCGTAGATCCACCAACATCAAGTGATTGTCTGTACCACCAGAGATGATCTTATAATCTCTTTCTACAAAGAATTGCGCCAATGCAGCTGCATTTTTCTTTACCTGAACGATATATTCCATATACTCATCGGATAAAGCCTCACCGTAAGCAATTGCTTTCGCTGCGATTGTATGCTCCAAAGGACCACCTTGTGTACCTGGGAATACAGCTAAATCCAATAATTGCGTGATTGTACGGATTTCACCTTTAGGTGTTTTGATGCCCCATGGATTTTCAAAATCTTTACCGACCATGATCATACCACCACGAGGGCCACGAAGCGTTTTGTGCGTCGTTGTTGTAACAATATGGCAATGTGGAAGTGGATCATTCAATAAACCACGAGCGATTAAACCTGCAGGATGAGAAATATCAGCCATTACGATAGCTCCTATTTCGTCTGCAACTTTACGGATGCGCGCATAATCCCAATCACGAGAATAAGCCGAAGCACCACAGATGATCATCTTTGGTTTTTCACGAAGCGCTGTTTCTTCCAATTGCTCATAGTCAATTAAACCTGTATCTTCTTTTACACCATAAAATAATGGTTGATAGATCTTACCAGATAAGTTCGCTGGTGAACCGTGTGTCAAGTGACCACCGTGAGATAAATCAAGACCTAAAATTTTGTCACCAGGTTTGATTGTCGCCAAAAAAACAGCCGCATTCGCTTGAGCACCAGAGTGAGGCTGAACATTTACCCATTCTGCGCCAAATAATTGTTTTGCACGATCAATTGCGATGGTTTCAATCTCATCCACAACTTCACAACCTCCATAGTAACGTTTTCCTGGGAGGCCTTCTGCATATTTATTTGTCAACACTGAACCAGCAGCTTCCATCACTTGTTTTGAAACAAAGTTTTCTGAAGCAATTAATTCAATACCTTCTTCTTGGCGTTTAAGCTCATCAGCTATTAAATTAAAAATGGCTTGATCTCTTTCCATTGTTTTTAAATGTTGTAAAGTAAATTTTGTAGTTTATTTTAATGCCCCAAAGATAGCATATTCCATAAAGAATATCGACAAAAAGTCCTATTTTATTAAATGTTCTTAGAAAAACAGCCTTATTTATGCGAATTACCTAATTAGGTCAAGATCATTTTATGGTGCTATCGGATCGAATAAGCGTACGAAGAATTGAATGTTTCGAAAATGTCAAAAAATCCCGGTCAAGCAATTTGCCATTAAAAAAATGTATTTTTGTATTGGATTGGCTAAAACACTATTACAATGAGTACAGAACATACAGCAGTTGCTCCTATTTCTTTAACAGAAGGGGCAATCAAGGAACTAAATAAATTAAAGGATCAACAAGAAATCTCTGATGATTTTGGTTTACGTGTCGGTGTTGAAGGCGGCGGTTGTTCCGGTATGAGTTATATCTTGGGCTTTGACCAGAAAAAGGAGGGCGATAACGAATACGAAATTCAAGGAATTCGCATCTTTATGAACAAAGCACATGGCCTATATCTTGCCGGTATGGAAATCGACTTCAAATCGGGACTCGATGCAAGGGGCTTCACATTCAATAATCCCAATGCAACAAGTACCTGCGGATGTGGAAGCAGTTTTTCAGCATAACTGAATTTCAGCACGAATGAAATAACAAAGGGACTGCCGATGGCAGTCCCTTTGTCGTAGCAGATGCTTCCATCATTTTCGCCAGTTGACCGAGTGAAGATTTCAAAAAGTTCAACCTCGATTTAATGATATAAGCACAACAAAGCCCTCTTTCATTTTCCATCATAAATCACTAAATTAGCGACCTTTAGAAAAGAAGCATACAACAGTCTGATGTACAAAGAATATAAGCAGTTAAATTTACCCGAGATAGGTAAAGAGATTTTGACCCGTTGGGAACAGGAAAAAATATTCGAAAAAAGTATCAATAATCGTCCTGAAAGCAAGACCTATACATTTTTTGAAGGTCCGCCTTCTGCAAATGGAATGCCTGGAATTCACCACGTGATGGCACGTACGATTAAGGATATTTTCTGTCGTTACAAGACTTTGAAAGGTTACCAAGTGAAACGAAAAGGCGGCTGGGATACCCATGGTCTGCCCATTGAACTTGCTGTCGAAAAAGCTCTTGGAATCACAAAAGAGGATATCGGCAAAAAGATTACCGTAGAACAATATAATGACGCTTGTCGCAAGGAGGTAATGAAATATACCGATGTATGGAATGACCTAACCACCAAAATGGGCTATTGGGTTGACCTTGAACATCCTTATATTACTTACAAGAATGAATACATCGAAACCTTATGGTATTTATTGAAAGAACTTTACAAAAAAGGTCTTTTGTACAAGGGTTATACGATACAACCTTACTCTCCGGCAGCAGGTACGGGATTGAGTTCGCATGAACTAAACCAGCCCGGCACCTATAAAGATGTTAAAGATACCACCATCGTTGCAGAGTTTAGACTTATCAAAAGTCAGCTTCATCCAGCTATAGAAAAATTAGTTGACGACGATGCGGAGGATGTAGCATTCATTGCCTGGACGACCACGCCATGGACTTTACCGTCCAACACAGCCTTGGTTGTAGGCAAGAAAATAAATTATGTTAAGATCCGAACTTTCAATAAATATACCGGTGCTCCTGTATCTGTCGTATTAGCGAAAGATTTGATCAGCAAACATTTTAAAGCAGAAGGCGAAAATGCATCCTTCCAAGACTATAAATTGGGCGACAAAGTAATTCCTTGGGAGCTTGCAGCAGAATTTGTAGGCGAAGAACTTGTTGGCTTGCGCTACGAGCAATTGTTGCCTTATATCACCAACGAGGACTTACAAGAAAATGCTTTCCGCGTTATTCCAGGCGACTTTGTTACGACTGAAGACGGTACCGGTATCGTTCACGCTGCTCCTACTTATGGTGCGGATGACTTTCGTGTAGCAAAAGAACATGGTGTACCGGGCATCTTGGTGAAAGATGAAAATGGAAAAGAGGTACCTACTGTTGACCGTACCGGACGTTTTGTAAGTGAAATCACAGATTTTGCCGGAAGATTTGTCAAAGAGGAATATTATAGCGCAGAGGAACGTTCAAAAGAAGACTTCAAACCCACAGACGTGTTGATCTCTATCAAACTAAAAGAGGACAACAAAGCTTTCGATGTCAAAAAATATGAGCATACCTATCCACATTGTTGGCGTACAGACAAACCTGTTCTATACTATCCATTAGATAGCTGGTTTATCCGCACGACAGCAGTGAAGGAAGATTTGGTTGCATTAAATAAAACCATCAACTGGAAACCTGAAGCAACCGGTACCGGCCGCTTTGGAAACTGGTTAGAAAACTTGGTGGACTGGAACCTTTCGCGTTCGCGTTACTGGGGAACTCCACTTCCTATCTGGCGTTCAGAAGACGAAAATGAAGAAGTTTGTATCGGCTCCTTACCTGAATTAAAGTCCTTATTGGAAGCTTCTTTGACCTCCGACATTCTGTCTGAGGATGAAAAAGCGAAAAATAAAGCTTACTTGGATAAATTCGATACCGAACAATTGGACCTTCACCGTCCCTATGTAGACGATATCGTCTTGGTTTCCGATGCCGGACAAAAATTATTCCGCGAACCTGATCTGATCGACGTCTGGTTTGATTCGGGGGCAATGCCTTATGCGCAATGGGGATTGGATCACGAAAAATTAGCCAAAGGCGAAAAGTTTCCTTTTAAAGCAGGATTCGATCATGCATACCCGGCAGATTTTATCGCTGAAGGAGTTGATCAAACACGGGGTTGGTTTTTCACCTTGCATGCGATTTCTACGATGATGTACAAATCGGTTTCCTTCAAAAACGTGGTTTCCAATGGCTTGGTGTTGGATAAAAATGGAAATAAGATGTCCAAACGCCTAGGCAATGGTGTTGATCCATTCTCAACGATCGATCAATACAGCGCCGATGCAACACGCTGGTACATGATCAGTAATGCCGCACCATGGGACAACCTTAAATTCAATATGGAAGGATTAGATGAAGTCCGTCGTAAATTCTTTGGTACTTTATATAATACCTACGCTTTTTTTGCATTGTATGCCAATATCGATAAGTTCTCGTATTCAGAACCAGATATTGCTTTGGAAAAACGTCCTGAAATTGACCGTTGGATTATCTCCTTGTTAAATTCGTTGACCAAGGAAGTAGATGAATACTTAGCAGATTACGAGCCTACAAAGGCCGCGCGCGCTATTCAAAACTTTGTTGATGAACATCTCAGCAACTGGTATGTCCGTCTTTGCCGTCGTCGTTTCTGGAAAGGAGATTATACAGAAGATAAAATTTCGGCCTATCAAACACTTTATACATGTCTTGATACGATTGCGAAATTGATGTCGCCAATATCACCTTTCTTCTCGGATAGATTATTCCTGGATTTGAATTCAGCCACGAACAAGGAACAAGTTGAATCTGTTCACCTGGCGAATTTCCCGGTTTATAATGAAAGTCTAGTCGATAAAGATCTGGAAGAACGCATGGCTTTAGCGCAGGATATCTCATCGCTGACACTTTCTTTACGGAAGAAAACTTCCATCAATGTACGTCAACCATTAAACAAAATTTTGGTTCCGGTACTTGATAGTGCTTTCCAAGAAAAGGTAGAGAAAGTAAAAGATCTGATACTTTCTGAGACCAATATCAAAGATATCGAGTTCATTACAGATACCACTGGTATTATTAAGAAAAAAATAAAACCAAATTTCAAAGCTCTTGGCGCGAAAGTTGGTAAGGATATGAAGTTAGTTTCTTCGTCTATCCAATCGTTGACTATAGATCAAATCAGCACGTTGGAATCAACAGGCGAATTGGCCCTAGCAGGCACGCCATATACGATTTTACTGAGCGATGTAGAAATTATAGCAGAAGACGTTGAAGGATGGCAAGTAGCAAATCTAGGTAAATTGACCGTAGCATTAGATGTACATATCACCGAAGAATTGAAAAAAGAAGGTTTGTCAAGAGAATTGATCAACCGCCTACAAAATCTAAGGAAGGATAAAGGATTAGAAGTTACTGATAGAATTAACGTAAAGTTAACAGCTGCTTCAGAAGTGGTCAATGCTGCCAACGAAAATTTATCGTATATTTGCACCGAAATTCTGGCCGATTCATTGGTATTTGAAGATTCACTAACTGAAGGAGAGACCATCGAGATCGATGGCAAAGAACTTAAGGCATTAATCCAAAAAAATTAAATTATGGCAAACAACAACGAGAAAACACGCTATAGCGATTCAGAATTACAAGAATTCAAAGATATTATCTTGGACAAGCTTAGAATAGCAAAAGAAGAGCTTTCCTCGTTGACCGCAACGCTTAATAACAGTAATGCTAATGGTACCGACGATACTGCTGGAACGTACAAGACATTGGAAGACGGTTCAGCTACTTTAGAAAAAGAGCAAACAAATCAATTGGCTGCTCGTCAAAAGAAATTTATCGACAACCTAGAAGCGGCGTTGGTGCGCATCGAGAACAAAACGTATGGTATCTGTAGAGAGACCGGAAAACTGATTCAAAAAGAACGTTTGAAAGCTGTTCCACATACAACGTTGAGCATCGAAGCGAAAAACAAACAATATTAATTTTAGGCATTAAATATATGGTCTTTGCTTAGGCAAAGACCATTTTTATAACACAATGAAGGGTTATACGAAACCGATCGCGCTCATCGTAGCGATACTTTTAATAGATCAATTGTCAAAAATATGGGTTAAGCTCACAATGACAATTGGACAAAGCCACCATGTATTGGGCAAATTTTTCCAGATTCATTTTATTGAAAACAATGGAATGGCCTATGGTATGGAATTTGGCGGTGATTATGGAAAATTATTTTTGACGGTATTTCGTATTTTAGCCGTAGCTGGTATTGGATACGGCCTGCATTACATGATCAAAAATAAGTATAACCGTGGTTTCATCTTAAATGTTGCCTTAATTCTCGCCGGTGCCTTAGGAAATATCATCGATTCTGCTTTTTATGGCGTCATCTTTAGTGAAAGTACCTGGTATGATAAAGCGAGTTTATTCCCCGCAGGTGGTGGTTATTCTTCCTTCCTGCACGGAAAAGTGGTCGATATGCTTTATTTCCCATTAATTCAAGGCAACTTCCCTTCTTGGGTACCCTTTTGGGGCGGTGAAGAGTTTCTCTTCTTCCGACCCGTATTCAACATTGCCGACTCGGCAATTTCTGTTGGGGTGGTTTTGATCCTGTTATTTCAAAAACGGTATTTCAAAACAGAAAAAGAAGAGAAATCCAGCATCCACAGTGAAATCGTTGAAGATTAACGAAATATCCCTAAAAGCCTTGTTAATCTCAAGGCTTTTATTTTTTTGTACATATAACCCAATACAACTATCTAAACTCTACTATGAGCATGAAAAACATTAGCCTACTTCTGACATTTTGCTGCCTACTAGGAATCCAAATAGTACAGGCACAGCAGATCGAAGTTTCCAACTTAAAGAAACATATTTATTACCTCGCTGACGACAAAATGCAGGGACGGGGAACGGGCAGTAAGGAAGTATTTAAAGCTGCAGATTATATTGAAAAGGAATTCAAAAAATACAAACTTGAGCCCAAAGGTGAAAAAGGGTACCGCCAATCCTTCAAGGCCAAAGTCTGGAAAGTAAAAGTTGCAGACAGCATTCGCAATGCCGATAATATCATTGGATTTATTGACAATGGTGCAGATTTAACAGTTGTTATAGGCGCACATTACGATCACTTGGGAACAGGTCGTCAAGGAAGCTCAAAAGATTCCTTAGGAGTAGGCAAAATCCACAATGGAGCCGACGATAATGCTTCCGGTACAGCTGGTTTATTGGAGCTCGCACGTTACTTTAGCAGCAACAATGAAAAAGAAGCCTACAACTTGTTGTTTATTGCTTTCGGAGCGGAAGAATTGGGATTAGTTGGTTCCAAATATTTTACGGAACACCCTACCCTACCATTGGAGAAAATCACAGCCATGCTCAATATGGATATGATCGGCCGCTATAATCCCAGCAATGGCCTTGCTGTAATCGGCTATGGAACAAGTAGTCAATGGCCAGCTATATTCAAAGATGTTCAGGCACCTATAAAATTTAATCTTAGCAAGGATGGCAACGGCGGATCTGACCAAACTTCATTCTACAAAAAGAATATACCGGTGTTGTTTTTCCATACTGGTGGACACCCAGACTACCATATGCCGACCGATGATGCCGATAAAATTGATTATAACGCTTTAAAGTCCATTTTAGATCTAGAAAAAACAGTAGTTGAAAATATCATGAAACAATCCAGTAAAATGGATTTTATATGGACCAACTAAAACAAAAAAGGCGGATTTGTGTCTAACAAAATGTGATCATCTAGCTTTTTATATGCTCAAATGCTATAACAGCGATTAGTAAATTAGTTTGTAGACACGAATAAACTAAACAGCGCACTTAAGACCCCGCAAACGAGTCTTTATAAACAGGTGCTTGAATATCACTTAATTATTGTTGATGAAAAAAATTCTAGTGACAGGATCCAATGGATTCCTTGGCCAAAAAGTCGTTGATTTACTTGCTAAAAATGACCAATATGATGTTGTTGCCATTTCAAAGGGGCCAAATCGTAACCCGAATCAAGTGAATTATGCTTTCTTTCAGATAGACCTCTCGGATCGGGAAAAATTAACAGATTTTTTATCTACACAAACTTTTGATGCAATTGTACATACAGCAGCCATGACCAGTGTGGAAGCTTGTGAAGCAGATCAAGCAGCATGTCAATTGCTTAACGTCGATCTCGTAGCCTATTTGGCTTCCTATTGTACTGCACATCAGACCCAACTGATCCACTTATCTACGGACTTTGTATTTGATGGCAAAAAAAATGCGCCTTATGATGAAACAGATCTCCCCAATCCACAAAGTGAATATGGGAAGAGTAAATATGCTTCCGAACAAGTGCTTGTGCAATCCAACTGTAATTATGCTATCCTTCGCACGATATTAGTATATGGGATCAATGCTGACCCCAATCGTTCGAATCTAGTATTATGGGCTAAAAGTAAGTTGTCGCAAAATGAGCCCATAAAAGTAGTCAATGACCAATGGAGAATGCCTACCTTTGTGGATGATTTAGCTTATGCTTGTCAACTCGCTATTGACAGAAAAGCGCAGGGAATATTTCATATTTCAGGAGCAGAATTAATGTCGATCAATGAGGCAGTCTACAAAATTGCAGACTACTGGCAGCTAGACAAAGGACTGATTTCAGAGATCAGTGCTGCCAGCATTGGACAGGCGGAGAACAGGCCACGGCAGACAGGCTTTGATCTGACTAGATCTAACGCTGAATTGGGTTATGTGCCGACGTCATTTATGGATTCTTTGGCAATCATAGATAATCAATTCAAAACGTTTGGACGATAATGACAAATAATGATATGATAGAGAAATTTGCGCGAGAGTCATACACTGAGATGAACGAATTGGTATTACCCAACGATACCAATACATTTGGGAATTTGATGGGTGGCCGTTTATTGTATTGGATGGATATCTGTTCGGCTATTGCTGCTCAAAAACACTGCAGCAATGTCGTCGTCACAGTATCAGTCGACAATGTATCTTTTAAGCGCTCCATTAAACTTGGTGAGGTCGTCACGATACAAGCTCAGGTAACACGTGCGTTTAATAGTTCTTTGGAGGTGCGCATGGAAATTTTCGCTTCTAATTTACCGGAAGGCACCCGTGTAAAAACCAACGAAGCTTATTATACCTTTGTTGCTGTTGATGCGGATAACAATCCTAAAGCTGTGCCTGTATTAATTCCGGAAACAGATATAGAACACAAAGCTTACGAAGATGCATTACAACGAAGAGAACTGCGCCTTATTCTCGCGGGGAAATTAAAGCCTGAAAATGCAAAAAAATTAAAAGCGCTGGTCAGTCTTTTTAGCCAAAAGAACTAATGCTTGATGTTCATGACTTACATACCTTGTAAATAATCAAAAAGGGAAAACGATCGTTTTCCCTTTTTTTATATCCCCATACACTGGGTCGATTTATTTGCGCTAGCTTACGCGTTGCCAAGCGCTAAAATCCGATCAAATTCTTCTGGCTTCAAAGGCATGACAGACAAACGTCCTTGTCTGACCAAGGCGATATCCTGCAACTGTTCATCAGCCTTAATGGTTTCCAACGTAACGGATTTCTTCAGCGTCTCAACAGGTGCCAGATCCACCACGACCCAACGCTCATCATCTGTTGTCGGATCTTGATAAAATTCCTTGACGACTTTGGCAACCCCCACAACTTCTTTTCCTTCATTGCTATGGTAGAACAGGACCAGATCCCCTTCTTTCATAGCTTTGATATTATTCCTAGCTTGATAATTACGAACGCCATCCCAAAATGTACGGCCATCTTTATTAAATTGTTCCCAGCTATATTTAAATGGTTCAGATTTTACTAAGAAGTATTGCATGGTCAAATTTCTGTTAAGCGTTAAAAACTATTGTTGTGGCATTAAAACTTCCATTTTATCTGCAAAATGCGCACAGTAATCACGCAAGTCGCCAATAACTTTTTCCGCCATCGGATCACCGCCTGAAGAACGGATAAAAGAGTCGCCCAATGTTTGCAGCGTTTCATAGAAAAAACGTTTCATCTCATCGTAGGGCATATCTTTAGTCCAAAGATCAATACGCATTGAATTTTTATAATGTGAATCCCATAGGGCTAAAAACATCGCTTTTGCAGGTAATTCCTCCGCATTATTTCCATCTGTAGAAGACCACATGATATTTTCAGGCACGTTGTTTTCATCTAACTCTACCTGTAATTTTATTTCAGCTTTTTTCATTTTAATATTATTGAGCTATTTATATTGAGCTATGTTTTTTGAAACAGGAACTATATTTGCCAACGATTCACAACCTAACTCGTCTTTATTTTTAATTTTACTTCTTACCCAAAGGTTACTTTGACAATTAAACTGGTGACACAAACGACTATCAAAAATGCCAATTGTAATAACCACATTTTTTTATTTGGCTTTACAAAGACCCTAAATACAATATCAATGACGGTCAATATCAACAACAATAGGATAAATGCGCCCCAAGTAAATAAGGCCTTTTCGTCATTGGGGTTTTCCATAACAAACCAGGCAACAAGGCATGCACTAGCGATATTTAGTGGTGTAAAGCGCACAATAAATTAACGTTTTTTAAAATTACGATTTGTTCCTCCCGACTTTCCGCCTGCAGACTTACTTTTACTTTTTGCTTTTGGTTTAAATCCGGAAGCTCGTTGTGCCTCCCGCACTTCTTTCTGTTTGATAACGTATTTTTTCTCGTGAAAAGCACCTTGGAAATCTGGATCATCTTTCCGCTTTTGATTATCAATCTCTCGTGCAATATCCTGTTTTTCATGAAAGGGTGTTTTCTCTATAAAAACATCCTCTGGTAGTGCGTAGACAGGAATACTTTGCTTGATCAATTTTTCGATTTTGCGAACATAATATTTCTCGGCATCATTACAGAACGTGATAGCATCCCCCTCATTGAAAGCTCGCCCGGTACGTCCAATACGATGCACATAATCTTCTATAACAATAGGTACTTCAAAGTTGATCACATGGCTTACATTAGAAACGTCAAGCCCTCGCGCCGCCACATCCGTTGCGACCAAAATACGAATATTCCCTTCCTTAAACGCATTGATGGAGTTGATACGTGTATTCTGACCTTTATTGGCATGAATAACACGAACCTCATCTTTACCGTATTTACGTTCCAAAAAGTGGAAAACATTATCTGCTACCTGCTTTGTTTTACAGAAAACAATCAATCGGCTAAACGCTTCATCATCTTTCAAGAGATGTTGAAGTAAATTCAATTTTGTCTTTTGGTTAGGAACGACATATAGCGCCTGACTTACCGTCTTGGCTGGTGTAGCTTGTTCGGACACCTCAATAATGGTCGGAAACGCTAAGAAATCACCTGCAATTTTGCGAACAAGCTCACTCATTGTTGCTGAGAACAATAAGTTCTGACGTTTGCGTGGCACAATTTCAAGTACACGATGGATCTTACTAATAAAACCCATATCCATCATCTTATCGGCCTCATCCAAGACCAAAAATTTGAGTGATTTGACAACAATGTGCCCTTCCAGGTACAAGTCCAAAAATCGACCTGGTGTTGCAACGATAATATCCACTCCTTTTTCGAGTGCTTCTATTTGAGTTTTTGGTCCTAATCCACCATAAAGTACCACTGAACGCAAATCAAGATAAGTAGAAAACAGCTTAATATTTTCTTCGATCTGCATGGCCAATTCTCTCGTTGGTGTCAAAATCAACGCACGCGCATCATTTCCCTGAGCATATTTTAGCTTCATCAGCATCGGCAAAACGAATGCTGCCGTTTTTCCTGTTCCAGTCTGAGCGATTCCCATCACATCCTGCCCGGCCAATATTGGCGTAATTGCCTTTTCTTGGATCTCTGTCGGTTGTTCATACCCCGCCTCCGCTATCGCATTTAAGATCTGTTTATTGAATTTAAAATTTTCAAATGATTGCTGCATCTTGCAAAGATAAGGAAAAGAGTCCATTTGACTTTCCTTGACAACCAATACGGTACACATTTACTTTCAATTGACATAAAAATTGGCAAAAAGCATATTATAAAGTCTAATATTTTGGTTTTTAAGAGAATTAAAGCATTTTTGTACTGTATAAACAAACTTTTTATCAGGTTGATATGAAAAAATTATGGATGTGTTTGTTGTTCATCACAACAAGCTTTGCTGCATTTGCCGATGAGGGAATGTGGTTTTTAATGTATCTAAAGCGTCTGAATGAGTCAGATATGCAGAAAAAAGGACTTCGCTTAAGTGCCGAAGAAATCTACAGCATTAACCACTCTAGCTTAAAGGATGCAATCGTACAATTCAATGGTGGCTGCACCGCTGAGATCGTTTCTGATCAAGGATTGGTATTCACCAACCATCACTGTGGATATGGTGCTATTGCGGAACTTTCTACACCCGAAAATGATCATTTAACAAATGGTTTCTGGGCCAAATCCAAAAATGAAGAGTTAAAACCTAAGTCTCTATCGGTTCGCTTTTTTGTGCGCATGGATGATGTTTCAAAACGAATCTTAGGTTTGGTCAACAACAACATGTCTGAAGATGAACGTAAAAAGATCATCGCTGCTGAGACTGCTAAAATCCAAAAGGAAAATAGCGAAAATGGCAAGTATGTGGTTGAAGTAAAATCGTTCTACCAAGGCAATGAGTACTATTATTTTGTATACCAAGATTACAATGACGTTCGGTTGGTGGGCACGCCTCCAAATAGCATCGGTAAATTTGGTGGTGATACCGATAACTGGGAATGGCCCCGTCATACCGGAGATTTCTCAATTTTCCGCGTATATGCTGATAAAAATGGGAATCCCGCAGAGTATGCACAAGATAATGTTCCTTTGAAACCAAAACATTTCCTACCTGTCAGCTTAAAAGGTGTTCAAGAAGGAGATTTTGCAATGATCTTAGGATATCCAGGTCGCACCAATCGTTGGATGCCTTCTGGTGGCATCAACCAAAATGTTAAATTCGCTTATCCAGCTTGGGTAGAAGCTTCTAAAACAGGTATGGATGCCATGAAAAAATTCATGGACCAAGACCAGGCAGTCAAATTGAACTACGCTTCGAAATACTCTCAAGTAGCGAATTACTGGAAAAACCGTCAAGGAATGATTGACGCTTTGACATTACATAAAACGGCGGAAGCGAAAGCAAAAGACGAAGCTAAATTTGACAAATGGGCAAATAAAGCTGCTAACAAAGCAGAGTACGGTGATGTCATCAAAACAATCAACGAATTTTATGCTTCGACAAACGAGAAAGCTAGACATGACAACTATTTAATGGGCATGCTGCGTTCTAGCGCAATGGCAGCGTTACCGTATACAATCGGATCCGGTTTAGAAGTTTATGCTGCTGGAGATGAAGCAAGAAGAAATGCTATTCTTCCTCGTTTAAAGTCGGCCATCGATGCAGGTTATGAAAAAATGTATATGCCGCTTGAAGAGCAGGTATTGATTGACGAATTGAATCTTTACGCTAAAAAAGCAGGAAATATTGCACCATATATTGCAGAATTGGCGGCTAAAAACAATGGCGATTTTACGGCGTATGTCAAAGAATCTGTGAAGAACAGCATCTTCGCTTCAGCGGAACGTTTGAACAATTATCTGGCTACCCCTAACGCTGAAATCTTAGCCAATGATCCATTGTATAAACTTTCTTCGGCCCTACTTAACAGATACCGTCAAGTAGATCCTAGCTGGAAAGCACAAGACGACAAATTTGAAGGTGCTTATCGCAAATATGTTGCTGGTGTATTGGCTTCTAATCCAAAAGGTAAATTCTATCCGGATGCGAACAGTACTTTACGTTTAACTTACGGCTCGATCAAAGGCTTACCACAAGACCCGCGTAACGATGCTGACAAGAACTTTTACACGACGTTAAAAGGTACTATTGCAAAATACAAAAAGGGCGACGAGGAGTTTGATTTGCCACAGCGTTTGATGGATCTGTACAATAATAAGGACTATGGTCGCTATGCGGACAAAAAAGGACATTTACCAGTAAACTTCCTAAGTGACAATGACATAACAGGCGGAAACTCAGGTTCACCAGTGATAAATGGCAACGGTGAATTAATTGGCCTAGCTTTTGATGGTAACATTGAAGCAATGGCTGGCGATGTGATCTTCGACCATAAGCTACAACGTACAATTTCAGTTGATATCCGTTATGTATTATTTATCATCGATAAATTTGCAGGTGCAACTAACATTATTGACGAACTTAAGGTTGTTGAATAGTTTTTTTTAAGCTTTTTCGATAAAAAAAAACGAAATTTATTTTCTATTTGATTCGTTTTTGTATATTTAAGGAGTGTTTAGGAAAAACCATAAAAACTAAAATTATAATTATAAAAAAATGGAAAACTACGTAAAATTAAAAGAGTTAGTAGCTTCTATCGAAGCTGATGCAGACAAGTTCTTCAACAATGGTAATTCTGCAGCTGGTACACGTGTACGTAAAGGATTACAAGAAATCAAAACCTTAGCACAAGAACTTCGTAACGAAGTTACTGCTAAGAAAAACGACGGAAAATAGTTTTTTTTCGAAGTTAGACATAAAAAAGGCCTTTCAAATGAAAGGCCTTTTTTGTTGGCTGCTACAGAAATGTACAGGCCATCACCAAATTATAAATCCTAATACCCAGGTAATCACCGAAAGAGGACTTCAGTTTATCATAAACCTGCTGCCTGGTCAAGGGTTTATCTTTCTTCTTTAACAATGTTGCCGATGAAGGATTTACAGCGCCCAATTCCACCTTCGTCGCAAACATATTGTAATGTAGTTCCGGAACGGCCAAACCAAGGATCATTCCCGGTAGTCCATTAAAGGCCGAAGGACCTCCCGAAACAGGGATTTGATCCGTATAAAAAGCAACGGCATAGATGGAATCCAATACAAGTCCATTGGCCCTGCGGCAGGGATAACCTGCAATTTCACGGTACTCATTCGTAATTTTCCACTTGATCTTCAATGTCGAATCCGCCACGACAACCCTTTCCCCACCTAACTCAAAGACAGAATTAAAGGCTTTACTTTTCAGATTCTGATAGCCACTTATCCCCGACTCAAAAATTCCAGAGCGCATCAAGCCACTAACAACGTCCGAATACTCTTCAGCAATATGCTCATAGAGCACCTCATCATTGAAGAAGGTCAGTTTCTTTTTCAACACCTGATTTTCGGGAATCTGCCCCATCATTTCTTTGATGGAGTTTCGTGTATCCTCGTCTTTTGCATAAGTTGCATAGCGTTTGAGCAGGTTTTTAAGAAACACAGTCTTGTCATACGTAATTGTTCCTTGTGTAGGAAAATAAGCATATTGTCCAACAGCTGTAGCTCCCCAGAAAAAGAACAGCAATAGGACGAGTAAATTTTTGATATCTTTCATTTTATTTCGATTTTACGAGCATTTTATTTATTTCCCAAGTGAGCTTAACCATATAATATCTACTGATTGTATTGTATCGGCGTTCGGTCAGTAGTGTTCCATTTTGACTTCTGTCAAAACCCACATTCTGTTTGAAGAGGTCATTAACCATAAAGGTCAATTCGAGCTTTTCATCTTTTCGGAATTTTTTTGACAATGCAGGGCTCAGCACAAATCGTTCAAATTTTTTACTGTACACCGCCGTGGGTGCCTGATACGTATAGCTAAAATCTGCCCGCACAATAAATTTAGCCGGAAGAAAATACTTTAGGTTTCCTTCAGATGAAAACGTAAATCCCTTACTATCTTCCATTTCACCGATGGAATTGTCTTGTATAAGATATCCTGGAGACAATTCAATACCAAAGTCCAAGCCTTTGGTGGTCGATCGCTGTAGACTATAATTGATCGCATAACGCTGAACTTTGGCATTCGCCAAAACAGTATTGACATAGTTATAATTGTTGCTGAAAGATACCGATGGACCGCCACCATGTCTCAATTGAATTTTTTTCCATAATTTGCCGTAATACATTGGCCTGATGCTAATTTGATTATTGCTGTTATGATTCAAATTTCCCCAGACAAATGTCGTCTTGCCCAATGAATCAATCGTTGTATTTTGCACCAAAGCATTGTTGGTACGTGAGGCACTCAAAAATATACCTATAAACTTATCTTCCAATACGGAATACGTTCTAAAGCTTAGATTCAAATTATTGGTGTAGGAGGGTTTCAAATTTTCATTACCTAGATATTCATTCAAAGGGTCCAAATTCGACCGGAGTGGCTGGATCTGATTTAAAGAAGGCAAACCATTGGTACCCTGATATTCCAGATTGATCGATTTATTTTTTTGTATTTCATAATTAACATTAGCCACCGGATTATAGACAAAAAAAGATCGTGAGAGTCTCGAATTTTCCATCCGGTTTAACTGTGACAGATTACTGTTTTCAAACTTATTCGAGACATTGACCACTAGCTTTTCCAGGGGTTTATAATTAATTGCGAAATTATAGGTGTTTTTTATCGTTTTATATAAGAAATCATTGCTATACAAACTATCTAGCCTATCAAAAGTACCGGTATGCTGATTTTTATCGAAAGATCTAACTGCGTTGTTATTTCTGTTGAGATTCAATCCATATTCAAAAGAAAGGATCATCTTTTTTGAAATCGGTTCGGAATAAGCGAATTCACCGCCCGTGGAAAAAGAGCTGTTTTTCACAAATTTCTTCTGGTCGAGAGTCGAATCTCTTTCAGCATTCCCTTCTTTGTAAAATTTGAGTTTAGAAAACAAATCTTGCTCACCATCCTGTTTATTACCCGATGTAAAATAGTTGAATGATAACGAACGGCCTTTCTTTTTAAAACGTCTTACATAGAGTGCTGAGGCATTATACTGTTCTGACTTAGAATCGTTCGTAAACTTCCGCATGTTATAGTTGATCTTTTGATCAAATTGATTTACAGTAGTTGATTGTGTCTCTGAAGAACTATTATCATGTCTTTTGTTTGCACCTGCCCAGACCGTTAAATCCGACATGGAATCGACCTTAAATTCATATTTCAAACCAATATTATGCTTTCTGTTCTCATTTGACGCCAATGTGCTGCTATTGCTAGTCAATATCGTGTCGCGTGCCGCATTGCGCGTAAACACACTGCGATCCAGATCAACATCAGATCGGATATGCTTATAGTCGATCCGCCAAGCATGTTTTTTGTTAGCGGTTTTATCCGAATATAAAAATCCTGTATTCAAGGATTTGGGAATACCTTCGCCATTAAAATTATCACCGCCATTGTAATCTCCCCCCATACTATTCACTTCATCATAGCTGAGACCGGTCTTCCCGGTATTGCTTGCAATCAAATAAGCCGAAGCTTTAAACGATTGATTAAAATAGTTCAAAAAGCCCTGTCCAGCGTAGAATTTATCGCTACCTCCACCGACATCAACTTTTCCGAATATTCCGCGTCTAGCTTCCTCTTTTAGTTTCACGTTGATTGTCTGTGTACGTTCACCGTCATCAATTCCTGTTTTCTCAGCCTTATCAGACTTCTTTTCATAAACCTGAATTTTATCAACCATATCAGAACGAATATTCCGGCTTACTAAAATGGGATCGTCACCAAAGAACTCCTCCCCGTCAACAAGCATTTTCTTCACTGTTTTTCCTTGGGCAGTAATTTTTCCAGAGGCATCGACGGTGATCCCAGGTAAGACTTTCAACAAATCTTCAACTTTGGCGTTCTTTTCCACTTTAAAACTTCCAGCATCATATTCCGTTGTGTCCCCCTTGATACTAATGGGCACCCGTCCCATTACAATGACTTCCTCCAGCAAGGTTGCGCTGCTGGTCATTCCAATAGATAGGTTATTGTAATGCTGCCCTGGCAAGATCTCCGCGTAATATTCACCATACTTCGGATAGGTTACAATGATAAAATATTGTCCCGTATCTGGTCGCTCAAGAGAGAACTTACCTTGTTCATCTGAACGGGTAAAATTGGTCAAAATAGAATCTTTGGCAGTTAACAACATAATGGTTGCATTATGCAGCTTAAGCTGATCCTTTACATCACTGATTTTTCCTTCAATACGGGATTGAGCATGAACTATTCCGCAGAAACAGAATAAAAGAAGTAAAAGTAGTTGCCCCACTCTTTTCATAATATGGTTTTGGATAGTATATAATTATATAAATAATAAAATTCGTGCACAAAACTAATATTTTGTTTTAGTTAATTTTAGTTTATCTCAAAAAAAATACAAGCAATAAAAAGGTGTTAAAAAATAAAACAAACAATTGACTAACAATGCAATACAAACTAAAAACCATAAAAAAGCTCTTCTTTTGAAGAGCTTTTTTATCTAAACAGTTAGAAATATGCAACATATCGTATAAACAGCATGCTGTGATCTTTATAAATTGCCAAGTTCCATAATAAATTGAACAGTTTCTTTATTCATGTGTTGAGACAGCACACTTGTAATCTGATCTGTCATGGCCTTTCTTGTCATTCGTTTGACTTTGGTATTCTCGAATTTCTTTTTGTCCATCACTACGGTGTTGCTGAGTTCAACTTTTGTTGCAAAATAGGAAACGTGCTGACTAGGTACCACCAAGCCTAAAATCATTCCAGGGAGACCATTGATGGACTCTGGGCCACCACTGATCGGAATTTCATTGCAGTAATATCCAATGACATAAATGGAATCCGGTGTAATACCATTGGCTCTCCTGCAATTGTACCCAGCGATCTCACGGTATTCATCGGTGATTTTCCATTTGATACGCTTCATGGAATCCTGAACAATAATTTTTTCACCTACAATATCATTGTATCTCAAAAAAGATCGGTTGGACATATTTGAAAGTGTGGATGCATCAAAGTCTAGCGCAAGCATCATAATATACTGCTTAATCTCCGCATCCAGGCTCTCGTCTTTTACCGACTCAAACAAAGTCTCCGTGGTATTAAATTTCATAGACTTCTTTAACACGGCACTTTCTGGTAACCTCGGTATTATACGCTCAAAAAATTGTTTTGAGTTATCATCGGCTTTAGCGATGAATTTTTTACTTACGATATTCTTCATATACATCGTCTTATCGTAGGAAATAGTTCCCGATCGACCAAACAACGTATACTGTGCTTTAAGACCAAAGGCTGAACAACAGAAGAAGAGAAAAAAGATATATTTTAACATTGTATTTCGCTTAATATTTTATAAAAACATTTTTGTAAAATCCCATGATAGTTTAAGCATATAATATCTGCGTATCGTATCATATCGACGTTGCGTAAAGACAGAAGTCGATGCCGAACGACTAAAGCCCTTGTTTTGGTTAAGAACATCATTGATCATAAAATCCAACACCAACGATTCATTTTTCAAGAATTTCTTGCTTACACCCGGATGCAACAAAAACTGCTCAAACTTCTCATCAAAAGCTTTGGTCGCTGCCTCATAGGAGTAGATATAATTCGTGTAAACCTTAAATGTTTTGTTGAAGAAATACTCCACACTTCCGTTGGAAGCGAATACGAAACCATTGCTATTGGTATTGCGTTCCAAACTTGATTTCATCAAACGATATTGTGGACTAAAGTTCAGGTCAAAATTTAAACCTGTCTTGGTATCTCTTTTAAAATTATACGTAAAATTAAAGTTCGTCGTATTTACTTTATTCAATTGGTGATTGAACATGTTATAGTTGTCACTCATATTCACATAAAACTGTGGCGAGTTGGACAAGCCAAGTTTTTTGCTCAACTTGAAATAAACTCCAGACCATACGTTCAGCGAAGTATTTGTCTTACCATCAACATTATTCCAAGTATATGTATTGATTCCTTTTAGTGTATCGATATTCTGCGTAATCGGATTCTTTTCGGTAGAAATATTACCGCCGACATACACGTAATTCCCGGTCAACACACGGAACGAATTATAATTCAGATTCAATGAATTTCTAAAAGAAGGTTTTAGGTTTTCATTTCCCAAATAGCGATTAATCTGGTCTGAGTTGTCTAATATCGGTTGGATCTGACTCAAAGAAGGCAATTGATTTTTACCGGTATAATTCATCCATAACCCCTTAGTTTTTGTAAAGGAATAGCCTGCACTTACATTTGGATTGTAAGTAAAGTAACTTCTTGTAATCCCCATGCTTGTATAGTTATTGAACTGTTTCAATTTGTCATTATTGAAATTATTAGCCACCGTGAACTTAAATTTTTCAGTTGTATGGACTATAGCCAATTTGTACCTATTGCTGCTTCTATCAAAATCATAGTTATTACTGAAACGACGATCCAATTGCGTGTAATTTCCGGCTCCATCAATATTGAAAGACTCCACGATGGAACTACTATTACTTTGCTCAATTCCAGTTCCCACAACAAGATTCCAAATTTTGGACAAAGGTTCGGTATAGGAAATTGAAGCGCTTAGCACATCACTTGTATTGTTACGTACCTTACTTTGATCTGTAGTTGAATCTGTTTTTAAGCTATAATTTCTCAGGTCAGAATTTAAATGCCCAGTACCTTTCATTTCATTTCTTTTCCATTGACCATCAAATGTAAAAGAACGTCCCTTTTTCTTGAATTTATGGGTAAAATAGGTACTCAAGTTGAACTCGTTGATATTATTTTTCACCAATTCCCTTGTATTCTCGGCAATGGTTGTGTCTGCGTTTTGGCCAAACTGATAAGCTTCACGTTTGTTATCTGACCAAAGATTCTTTCTTGATGCTCCACCTCGTATGGTTAGGAGATTTAACGAATCTAATTTCAGGTCATATTTCAGATTCGCACGATGCTGGTCATTTTCGGAATCTATATTCTTCACCGATTTGTTATTGATCAAACCTGTTGTAATCGTCTCATCATTTCCATCACTGCTCAGTCTTCCGTATTTATAGTTAATGTTGACTGTATGTTTATCTTTATCAAATTTATCCGAGAAGTTAACGCCCGAATTTATGGCTTTAGGTACACCAATAACTCCTTGTCCAGAAAAAGGATCCGTAAAATTAGACCAGCTCATCGATCCGTCATCACCATAGGATACACCTGAATCACCACCATACTTTTGGGCATCCTGCCAGTTCATGCTCGTGGTACCATTATTACCGAAAAGCCCATAAACTGATATTTTTTGCGAACCCTTAAACTTGTTCAACATCAATTGCCCCATATAGTAGTCGTCGGTTCCACCACCAAGAAGCGCTTTTCCGAACATGCCATTTTTAGAGCCTTCTTTTAGCTTTACATTGATCGTTTGCTCACGCTGACCATCATCCACTCCTGTTCGCTCTGCCTGCTCGGATTTTTTCTCGTAAACCTGAACTTTATCCACCATATCCGATCGGATGTTGCGCGTTACCAGCGTCGGATCATCGCCAAAAAATTCCTCGCCGTCTACCAATACTTTTTTGACTGTTTTACCTTGTGCAGTAATCTTTCCAGATGCATCAACCGTGATGCCGGGCAAAGCTTTCAACAGGTCTTCAACTTTGGCATTCTTCTCAACTTTAAAACTGCCGGCGTCATATTCAGTGGTATCACCTTTAATGGTGATTGGGATACGGCCCGTAACGATGACTTCTTGTAATAATGTAGCTGTGTTTGTTAGACCAATAGCCAATTTGGAATAATCCACACCGGATTGGATCTCCGTATAAAAATCACCATACTTGGGGTAACTCACAATAAGCACATAAGATCCTGTATCGGGCTTGGCTAAGGAAAATAGACCATTTTCATCAGACCGGGTAAAGCCTGTTAATATAGAATCTTTAGCAGTCAATAGCATAACTGTTGCGTCTGATAACTTTAGTTGGTCCTTTACATCACTTATTTTTCCAGCAATCTTGGATTGACCCAAAGCCAGACCAGGAATAGCAAAAATGAAAAATAAGAGCATTTGTAAAACTCTTTTCATAAAATTGTTGGATAGTAAATTAATATCAATATAACATTAGTAGATAAAACCAATGTTTTGTTACAGTAAATTTAATTTTATTTCTAAAAAAACTAATTTTGGCCCACGCCCCCACTATTTGAACGAAATAGGAAGTCCTTTGTACAAAAACTCAGGTCCTATACCTTTACTCAAAAAAAGATTTTTTGCTAGACTTGATAATGTTTTTTCTGTTGCATATTGATCAACCGCCACAACTGCAGACAAAAGAAGCATATCAATAGGGCAAAAGATATTTGACAAGCTATCGCACTATAATTTTTAAGATCCGTGGTTATATCTGCAACTTCAATTTTGGCCATCAGATAATTATTTAACAGGATTCCGCAAACAGTCCCAAGGAGAAAAAATGTAATCGCATACTTTTTATTTGACAGGGCTTTTTCTTTATCTTTCTCAAGCGCTAAGATGCTGCCCATGATCCGTTGTTCAAAATCGTCGAATGGCATTTCTATTTTGCTCATTTGCATAACCCTTCTGAATTTTTCCTGCTGCTTATCCATAATACTCTGCTTTTTTAATTAACTGACTTAAGATGATCTGCATATTTTTACGGGCCCGGTGTAAGATCACTTTTGTATTTGCCAATGTCCAGCCCATAATTTCCTGAATTTCATCCATAGACTGTTCTTCTAAATAAAATAAACGTAATGCAACAGACTCCCGGGCGGGCAGGATAGTGAGTGCATCGTTGATCATTTCTTTTCTTTCATGCGCGATTATTTCATCCAATACAGAATCCTCATGCGATGTGTCATGGTGGGAAAGATCAAAATTGACCAGGTCCAGTTTCTTATGTCGAACGGCATTAAAAGCCACATGCACCACAATCCGGTAAAACCAGGTACTAAATTTAGATTTCCCTTTAAAGGAAGACAGCGATTGATAGCATTTTATAAATGCATCCTGAACGGCATCTTCTGCCAAATGCTCTTCCTTCACAATAGAAAGAGCGACAGAAAATGCCATATCCTTATACGTTTTTATAAAATAACGATAAGACTCCACATCACCTGACAGAACTTTTCGAATATAGATTTCATCCATTGGCGGGTTAAATATCGCGTTTTTTATCCAATCGGTTAGCAATTATCATCGCAACTCCTGCAGAAATAATCAAAATTGCTACGGCAAGTGAATCTGGCAAGTCTGTATTGATATAGTTATCCAAAATCCCGACAATGAACAGGCCTACTCCGATACCAAGGACCAAAATTCCGGGTTTTTGCCAATCCAAAGACTCCTTTTTCCTACTTTCGCTAGGTAGGTGTACTGTGGCACTTCGATAACGCATAATAAAATAAACACACAAGGTAATACACGTAAATAATCCAACGCCCAAAACGGCTGCTACTGATTGCTTTTCCATAATTATTTGAATTAGTTTTTACATTAGTCACGGCTATTCCCGAAAAGGTTACAACAAATTGAGTTAAATGTCTCGATTTGTGTAAATTTGTTTCAAACACAAACAATATGCAAAACATTAAAGAATATGTAGAAGCAAACAAGCAACGTTTTTTAGATGAGTTGTTTGATTTATTGCGTTTACCATCAGTAAGTGCCGATCCTAAATTTAAAGGAGATGTGGAAAAGACTGCTGACTTTGTTGCTCAGAAATTGCGTGAAGCCGGAGCCGACAATGTAGAAGTCTGTCCTACCGCTGGTAATCCAATCGTTTATGGAGAAAAAATTATCGATCCGGCACTTCCTACAGTGTTGACATATGGTCACTACGATGTACAACCTGCTGATCCTTACGAGCTGTGGGATACCCCTCCTTTCGAACCGACGGTCCGTGATGGCAAAATTTATGCACGTGGTTCTGCCGATGATAAAGGTCAGTTTTATATGCATGTAAAAGCCTTCGAATACATGATTAAAAATGATGCTTTAGCATGTAACATCAAATTTATGATTGAGGGTGAAGAGGAAGTAGGCTCAGTCAATTTGGGCACGTTTGTTAAAGAAAATACAGAGAGACTGAAAGCAGATGTTATCGTTATTTCTGATACCTCGATGATCAGCATGGAGCAACCTTCTTTAGAAACTGGCTTACGCGGCCTTTCTTATGTTGAAGTTGAAGTTACGGGGCCTAATAGAGATTTACACTCCGGCGTATATGGTGGAGCAGTAGCCAATCCGGCGACGATATTAGCAAAACTGATTGCATCATTACATGACGAAAACAATCATATCGCTATCCCTGGATTTTATGATGATGTTGTCGAATTGACCGCCGAAGAACGCAAAGCATTAAATGAAGCACCTTTTGACATTGAAGAATACAAAACAGACCTGGGTATCCAAAATATCTGGGGAGAAAAAGGTTTCACAACATTAGAACGCACCGGTATTCGACCAACCTTGGAGGTAAATGGTATCTGGGGTGGTTATATCGGTGAAGGCGCCAAAACAGTACTTCCATCAAAAGCGAATGCGAAAATCTCCATGCGTCTTGTACCAAACCAAAACTCTCACCGTATTACGGAGCTTTTCAAAAAACATTTTGAATCTATTGCACCAGATTATGTGAAAGTTGAAGTAAAGCCCCATCATGGTGGTGAGCCTGTCGTGACACCGACCGACAGCATTGCTTACAAAGCAGCAGAGAGAGCGCTACATGAAACATTTGGTGTTCAACCGATCCCAACTCGGGGTGGCGGATCTATTCCAATCGTTGCTCTTTTTGAGGAAGTATTGGGTTTAAAAACAGTACTTCTAGGCTTCGGTTTGGATAGTGACAACCTGCATTCGCCAAATGAAAAATATGGTATTGAGAATTACCTAATGGGAATTTCAACAATACCTTTATTTCATAAATATTACGCGGAACTAAGCAAATAATTTAGTTTTTCATTAGATAAAGGGTTATTTTTAAATTTTAGAAATAACCCTTTATCGTTTTATGGATTTTGACTTCCGCTTAATTGTATTTTACACTGCTGCTCAGCACCTTAACTTCACCAAAACGGCCGCTGCCCTTTTTATCTCGCAACCAGCAGTAAGCAAAAACATCCAAGAACTAGAAAAGAAACTTGGCGTACCACTCTTCGAAAGAAAGGGTAACAATCTTAATTTAACCGATTCAGGTCAAATTCTTTATAAATATGCCCAACAGATTATCAATCTATACAATCAGGCGGGCCAAGAAATACAGGAATTGCAAGAAGGACGAAAAGGAAATCTGGTGTTGGGAGCCAGCACAACCATCTCCCAATATGTTTTACCCGCTCTACTTGCTGATTTTCTATCCCAATACCCCAACAACCGTATTCAGTCTTTTCAATCCAATAGCCGCAGTATTGAGGAACAGCTTATTGATAAAACATTGGATTTAGGTATCACGGAGGGGTCTACCGACAACCGGGCCCTGAAATACATTCCTTTTATGAAGGATGAACTGGTTCTTGTCACAAATAGCCAAAACCCACTATTAGATCAATTAAAAAATCCAGTATTATCCGATATCACACGCTTACCTTTGGTACTACGCGAGCAGGGCTCGGGTACACGAACAATTATTGAGAACGCACTAAAAGATAACCGCATCAATCTATCCGAAGTACAGATAGAAATGATCTTACCTTCAACAGAGAGTATCAAAGGCTACCTTGCACGTCGCAACAGCTTTGCTTTTTTGTCAATTCATACCGTGCAAAAAGAAGTGTTAAATAATTTATTGACCATTGTCGATATTCCACAATTGACAATAGAACGTTACTTCTATTTTACCCATTTATATGGAGGACTTGCCGGTACGCCCAACCAGTTTCTGCAATTCTGTCTACGGCAAAACTTCAAGTTATAACCAAATGTTATGTCTCATAAACAAACTTCGTTTTAATTCCAGGTTGGAGCCGCATAGATTTGTACAAATGAATTAGCGGAATGGATTATAAAAAACTTACAAATTACTTAAAGGCACTCAGCTGGATCATCGTCGCATTTGTCATTACTTGTACAACTTTATGTGTGTTTCCACTCAAACATGAGAATCGGAAAAACCGAGCAGATGCTATTGATATACACAACGACTCCCTTATTACACACGTTTCCCAATTTAAGGAAATCTCCTTCAAAGATAGTCCCGAAGGTGAAATGGCCAGTTATGGTGAAAAGCTAATTAAAAACACATACGATTATTTTTATGATGGTGAAGTCAAGATTGGAAACAAGCTGGCCTGTAGCAGCTGCCATCTTAATGGCGGCACAAAGGCTTTTGCTGCTCCTTACGTCGGGCTCACCAATGTCTTTCCAACCTATATTGGACGAGAAAATAAGATTGAATCACTTGAAGAGCGAATCAATGGTTGTTTTGAGCGGAGTATGAATGGTCGAGCTATTCCCGAAAACAGCAAGGAAATGAGGGCTATTGTCACCTATATCAAGAACATCAGCGTGAATACAGTTAATAAAGGTCGGTTGGCAGGCCAAGGATTTATAAAAATGGATATTCCCAACCGTGCGGCGGACCTGAAACATGGTCAAGTGGTCTTTGAGAACAAATGTGCCAGTTGTCATGGACGAGATGGACAGGGGCTGCCTCAAACAGCTGGCAAAGGATATCAATATCCACCCTTATGGGGTAAAGACAGCTACAATGATGGCGCGGGGATGGCACGATTGCTTACCGCGGCCCGTTTTATCAAAGCGAATATGCCTTTAGGCGCAACTTATGATGCACCTCAGTTGAAAGACGACGAAGCCTATGATGTGGCGGCGTATATCAATTCTTTCGATAGACCTCAAAAAACAGATAAGCAATTGGACTATCCTAATCTAAGCAAAAAGCCCAAAGATAGCCCCTATCCACCTTATGCCGATAACATTAGTATAGAACAACATAAACTCGGACCTTTTAATTTTTAAACATACATATCCCTTTAAATCAATAATAAATATGAAAAAACAATTTACAATCGCTTGTATTTTATTAGCGATAATGACTATTCAAGCGAAAGCACAGGACAATAAATTGTTGCTCGATAACCATCAATACAGCGGTGCCGTTGCGAAGAAAAAAGCGTATAAAGCTATCTATCAACTGGACAGCAATGATCCAAAAACAATTGAAAAAGCAATTCGCAATATTAACAATGTCTTGAAGGACCCGCGATTAAAAGGACGTTTACAAATTGAACTGGTTGCATTTTCTGGCGGTACCGAAGCCTACCTAAAAAAGAACAGCCAATACGAGAAACCCTTGAAAGATCTCGTCGAGAAAGGCATTATCGTAGCGCAATGCCTGAATACGTTGGAAGAGAAACATATTGCCAAAGAAGAGCTATTTGATTTTATAGGTTATGTTCCTAGCGGAAATGGTGAATTAATCTTACGCGCAAATGAAGGTTGGGTTATCGTTAAACCATAGTATAATGAGAAATTTTCTACTGCTTGGTCTAACAATAGCATTATTGGGTGTCCAGGAAATTAAGGCACAAGAACATCGTTTTGATCCGCCCTGGAATACTCCACCAGAATCGGCGCTAAATTTTACGGTACCTGGGATAGACAATATTCCAGATTTATATGGTGATATCGAGAATCCGCAGCTTACCGTTTTTTTCGCTGGCAATCAATTTATGGTCGTCGATGATCTACTCGCATCATTCAAACAAGAATACCCACAATACGAACGTATTTTTGTTGAAACACTGCCACCAGGCATTTTAGCCAAGCAGATTAAAGGCGGTTCAATTACGATAGGCAATCTACGCATTACGCATAAACCCGATATTTACACGGCGAGTAAACGGGCGATCAACGAAATGGCAGATTATTTTAGCCATACGCAGGTGTATTGCTATAACAATATCTGTTTGATGGTTCCAAAAGGAAATCCCGCTAATATCAGCATATTGAATGATCTAGGGAATGACAAAGTTCGTATCAGCATGCCTAATCCCCAATGGGAAGGAATTGGGGAGCAGATCAAAGCATCCTATAGAAAAGCCGGGGGCGAACAACTCGTCAAAAAAATCATGGAAGATAAGGTCAATGACGGCAGCACTTATCTGACTAAGATCCACCATCGCGAAAGCCCCATGCGTGTATTGTATGGACAGGCTGATGCGGCTCCAGTTTGGGCTTCTGAAGTCGTTTATCAAAAACTAATTGGCCATCCTGTCGAAGGGATTACCATTCCTGATGCGCAAAATACAACCGCAACTTACGTTGCTGCAAAGCTTAAAAACGCACCGCATACGCAGGCTGCAGATGACTTTTTAAAATTCATGGACTCGCCAACAGCCAAGCGGATTTACAAGAAGTATGGTTTTACAGTAGACTAAAAAAGAAAATGGATAATTAATTATCCATTTTCTTTTTTTACTTTAGGTCAAAATTAGTTGACTTGTATGATCCTATTGCTCAAAAAACTCCATCGGTATTGGTATTTTATCAGCGTTCTACTTGTTTTTCTTCTGTTTTTCCCTTATATCTATTTTTTAGCACGACGTCCCGAAAAAAATTATGCTCGGATTGCCCGTATGCGACGCTGGGTATCAGTTGGTGGTTCGGCCTTAGCTGGTGTATTTTTTAAGGTGAGCTATGAATCAAAAATAGATTGGAACCGTTCCATGGTATTGTGTCCCAATCATACTTCGGTCTTGGATATAACAGCCCTCACCTACTTGTGCCCCGCTCCTTTTTCATTTATTGGAAAAGCTTCCCTGCTTAAAAACCCGGTTACACGCATTTTTTTCAAAACAATAGATATCCCGGTCACAAGAAGAAGTAAAGTATCTTCTTTCAAGGCTTTTCAACGTGCCAATGAACTCGTCCGAAGCGGAAGAAGTGTGGTTATCTTCCCAGAAGGAAAAATCGACGATGGTTTCCCCCCACAGATTCACGCATTTAAATCCGGAGCCTTTCGAATTGCTATTCAGAATGACGTTCCCACAGTACCCATTATTATTGAAAATGCCTGGGATATCTTTTTCGATGACGGCTCGAAAAGAGGATCTCGGCCGGGAATAGTTAAAATACATGTATTCAAGCCGATAGAGACTAAAGATTTTAACGATGATAATGCATCGGAACTAGAAAAAGTTGTATATGACAAAATGCATTCCTATTGGATTATGAAGAATAAATCGTATTTTCATAACCTAGAGAACCTCCAAAAAATATGTCAGGAAAGATCTTAATCGAAATCAAGGATATTGCCAGAGAGTACCAAATTGGTGCAGAAACAATTCATGCCTTAAGCTCCGTTACACTCAACATCAATAAAGGAGAATTTGTTGCCTTAATGGGGCCTTCAGGATCAGGCAAGTCCACGTTAATGAACATTCTCGGTTGTTTGGATACCCCTAGCCGGGGAGAATATATCCTCAACGGGATTAATGTGAGTGACATGACTGACGATGAACTCGCCGAAGTAAGAAACAAAGAAATTGGTTTTGTCTTTCAAACGTTTAACCTATTACCAAAGAATACAGCACTTGAAAATGTTGCACTTCCCCTAATTTATGCGGGCTATAATAAAGTTAAACGTGAGGAAAAAGCTACTGCAGCATTGGAAAGTGTCGGCTTAGGACATCGTATGGATCATAGGCCGAACGAGCTCTCAGGAGGACAACGACAACGTGTGGCTGTTGCAAGAGCGTTGATCAACGATCCATCCATTATACTTGCCGATGAGCCAACAGGAAACCTTGATACCAAAACGTCTATTGAAATTATGGGTCTACTGGAAGAAATTCACTCCAAGGGCAATACCATTATCCTAGTGACTCATGAAGAGGATATCGCATTACATGCACACCGTATTGTACGCATGCGAGATGGCTTGATCGAAAATGATTATCCAAATCCTGATATTAAATCCGTGTCCCCAAGACTTAATGCGTTAAACGAAAAGGGAAGTGATTTTGAGAATATCTAAAAATATTATAACGTTAAAAATCAACTACTTACATTAAAACCACAAAAATAACACGTGATTTACTTGCTTAAGTTAAATTAAATCATAGTTTTGCGAAAATAGAGAACTTAAATTGTTTTTATATGTATTGGACATTAGAATTAGCTTCGCATCTAGAAGATGCACCATGGCCAGCAACAAAAGATGAATTAATCGATTACGCTATTCGTTCGGGTGCACCTGTTGAGGTGATTGAAAACTTACAATCTCTTGAGGACGATGGTGAGCCATATGAAAATATCGAAGAAATTTGGCCCGACTATCCAACAAAAGACGATTTCTTCTTCAATGAAGATGAATACTAAAAAATAAAAAACGCCTTTTTAATAAAGGCGTTTTTTATTGAAAACATCCCCCTCTTTTCGGAGACACCTCAGTATGGTGTATACCGATTAGCTCCCGAGTTTTTTTATTCCCTAGTTTTAATCCATTTAGATGAAGCTAAGTCTTACAGATATGAAGATAAAATTAAAGCTGTTGTTGTTTCTATTGATTAGCTGTATGGTCAGCCAAAGCTTATTTGCTCAGGAACAACAAACATCCAATGAATATATTGTTGTTTTAAAAAGGTTTGTCCAACGTTTACATGATCCTAGTCTAGCTACTGATATTATACTAAGTCAAGATCTAATCACATCAAAAAAACTAAACGAAGACCTGCAAGAATACTTATTGGCAAGCATCGATGAAATCAGGATAAATGTACAGAGCAAGAATATCAACCAACTGGAATATCTTAGCTTTGCTCAAGCGGGAAGAAAAGAAACAAGTGATATCGATCTCGAAGGTATTGATCCACAACAAGTCTACTTTGTCAAATACCTCAAGCGTTTTGTATTTGCTGCCGTTATTCGTGATAGAAAAATAGCTTCTTTTACATTAGTCTCTAAAGGTAACAATAAGGTTCATTTTGTATTCTATTAATTTTCATCTTGTTTTCATCGCCCCCATTTTATCAGATACCTGCTCTTATAACCCTTAAATATCACGCTCAGGCTTACATAAACGCGCGCTTATCAGGTTTTATTTTACAGCATATTTGTGAGCAATATTAAGCCAATGATGCTTTCTTAAAAATTTTTCAATAAAAACACTTGCATTTTATAATTCTATCAACCATATTTGTATTAATAAAAACAACAATGATAACAACTGTCTCAAATAAAGCTTGGTGGTGGCACAACGAATAACGTTGTGGCAAATTCCTATTGCATTATTTGATTAATACGTCAAGATATGATGGGCTTGCCTAAATAAGGTAAGCCCTTTTTTTATTTAAATTACCATGAAAGAAATTTTAGCGCATTTATTTGAATACAAGACATTTTCTCGGCAAGAGGCCTACGAGATTCTAACCAACATTGCCATGGGCAAATATGACAGCCACCAAATTGCGGCATTTATGACCGCTTATGGTATGCGCAGCATTCGCGTTGAAGAGCTTGGAGGGTTTAGGGATGCGATGTATGATTTATGTCTCAAACTGGATTTTGATGGTTATGATTTAATTGACCTTTGCGGTACAGGTGGGGATGGTAAAAATACCTTTAATATCTCGACAATAGCATCTTTTATCACAGCTGGGGCTGGTTACCATGTCGCAAAACACGGTAATATCGGGGTATCTTCGAGCTGTGGTTCTTCCAATGTCATGGAATATTTAGGCTATCAATTCAGCAACGATAAGGCTGAACTACAACGCCAGCTTGATGAAGCCAACATCTGTTTTCTCCATGCACCATTGTTTCACCCTGCAATGAAAACTGTTGCCCCGATACGTCGTGCATTGGGTGTTAAGACTTTCTTTAACATGTTAGGGCCATTGACAAATCCTTCCAATCCTAGATTTCAGTCTGTTGGTGTATTTAGTTTAGAATTGGCAAGACTGTATGGTTATTTATACCAAAACACCAACAAACAATATTCCATTATTCATGCTTTGGACGGTTATGACGAGATATCCATGACCGGTGATTTTAAGTTAATCAACAACCAAGGGGAAAATTACTACAACATGGAAGAGCTTGGTTTCACCCCAGTCTCAGCCCAGGAGCTGACAGGAGGTGAAACGATAGCGGATGCCGCCCACACATTCTTATCGATATTGAACAATCAGGGTACAGATGTGCAGAACAATGTTGTTTTGACCAATGCCGCATTTGCGATCAAGACCTTTAACCCCGAAAAATCTTTTGGCGACTGTTTTTATGAAGCAGAAGGTTCATTGATGGGAGGTAAAGCTTTACGAAGTTTCCAAAAACTAATCAAAAAATAAAATGACGGTCAAAGTAAAAGTTTGTGGTATGAAATATCCCGACAATATAACCGCTGTAGCTTCCTTGGGCATCGATTATATGGGATTTATATTTTATGATCAATCCAAACGTTATGTTGGTCAAAGCTCCTCCGCATACATTAAGGAACTTGACGGCCTAAGCAAAGTCGGCGTTTTCGTCAATGCTAGCCTCTCAGCAATTCTAGATAAAATAACTGAATTCCAACTAAATGTAATTCAATTGCATGGCGATGAATCTGTCGAATTCTGTCTTGAATTGAAAGAAAAATCAGGGGTTATCATCTTGAAAGCCTTCGGAGTTGATCAAAACTTTGACTGGATACAGCTGGATCCTTACGCTAAAGTTGTGGACTACTTTTTATTTGATACCAAAAGTAGTTCCTATGGTGGTACAGGAGTACAATTTGACTGGTCCCTATTGGACCAATACAAACTTACTACCCCCTATTTTCTCAGCGGTGGTTTAGATCCCGAAAATATCAAAACAGCGCTAGAAAGAAATGATCCACGACTATATGCCCTGGATTTAAATTCAAAATTTGAAGTAGAACCCGGCTTAAAAGATATTGCGCTATTAAGCCACAGTATAAATACAATTAAAAAATGAGTATATATCAAGTCAATGAAAAAGGATATTATGGTCCCTTTGGAGGAGCCTATATCCCTGAGATGCTCTATCCAAATGTGAAAGAGCTACGTGAAGAATATCTCAAAATTATCGAAGAAGAGAGCTTTCAGGAGGAATTTAACCAACTGCTCAGCGATTATGTCGGACGTCCTTCTCCATTATATCATGCCAAGCGTCTATCTGAAAAATATGGAACTACGATTTACTTAAAACGGGAGGATCTTAACCATACCGGAGCGCATAAAATCAACAATACCATTGGCCAAATTCTATTAGCGGAACGCCTGGGCAAAAAGCGCATCATTGCGGAGACAGGCGCAGGACAGCATGGCGTAGCCACAGCGACCGTCTGTGCGCTCAAAGGTATACAATGTGCAGTGTACATGGGAGAAGTTGATATTCAACGTCAGGCTCCAAATGTAGCACGGATGAAAATGATGGGTGCCGAAGTTATTCCGGCAACATCAGGGTCCAAAACGCTAAAGGATGCTACCAATGAAGCTTTGCGAGATTGGATCAACAATCCTGTCGACACCCATTATATCATTGGATCTGTTGTGGGACCACACCCTTATCCCGATATGGTTGCTCGCTTTCAGTCGATTATTTCTGCCGAAACGAAAAAACAGCTCTTGACAAAAACAGGAAGAGAAAATCCAGATATTGTATTGGCCTGTGTCGGTGGAGGCTCCAATGCGGCAGGTATGTTCTATCATTACCTCGATGAAGAATCGGTTCAATTGTATGCCGTAGAGGCCGCTGGCCACGGTGTTGATTCAGGCGAATCCGCTGCTACAACAGCATTAGGAAAAGAGGGAGTTTTACATGGAAGCCGATCTATACTGATGCAAACAGCGGATGGCCAGGTCATTGAACCTTACTCCATATCAGCAGGACTCGATTACCCCGGTATTGGCCCTCAACACGCTTGGTTATTCAAATCTGGCAGAGGTAACTATGTCAGTGTGACTGACGACGAAGCGATGCAGGCCGGTCTTGAGCTTACGCGACTAGAAGGTATCATACCAGCTATTGAAAGTTCTCATGCCCTGGCTTATTTGGAAAAAATACCTTTTAAAGGTGATGAGACTGTTGTTGTCTGTCTTTCTGGACGTGGTGACAAGGATCTAGATAATTATATGAAATACTTTGATTTTTAAGGCATGAATACAATTGAAAAAAAAGAAGGTACTCCCCTTTTATCGATATATTTTACAGCTGGATATCCAACATTGGACAGCACAATAAGTATTGCCAAGAAATTGGAAGAAGCTGGCGCGGATTTTTTGGAAATCGGGTTTCCTTATTCCGACCCAGTGGCGGATGGACCTGTCATTCAGCACAGTTCAGAAGTTTCTTTGACGAATGGCATGACCGTAGAAAAATTGTTTGATCAATTGATTGACCTCCGTAAACATGTCAGCATCCCCGTATTTTTGATGGGCTACTTTAATCCTGTGCTCCAATTTGGTGTTGAAAGATTCTGTGAAGCATGTAAAAATGTAGGTGTGAATGGTGTTATTATACCTGACCTACCTATGGATGAATACGAAGAACTTTACAAAGAGACGTTCGAGAAAAATGGGATTGCAAATATATTCATTGTAACACCACAGACTTCTGAAGAACGAATCAGAAAAATAGACAGCCTTTCTAGGAGCTTTATTTATTTACTTTCTTCCAATGCAACGACGGGTAAAACACTTGATGTTGGAGACGATACAGCTGCTTACTTCAAGCGGATACATGATCTCCAATTAAAAAACCCATTGATCGTTGGTTTCGGTATCTCCGATAAACCTACCTTTCAAAAAGCAAGTAAACATACGGCCGGTGCCATTATAGGTACAGCATTTGTCAAACGGCTAAAAGAACCGGATTATCTTACACAGATTCCAGCATTTATCGCGTCTATCAAAGCTTAATATGTAGGCTAGAAATTAGCAAAGCGTTAATTTTTTAATAAGAGTTCGGTCTAAAGTCTTTTTTCTTGGATCGAACTCTTATTTTTAAGACAGTTTTCGAAAATATGATTTTTCGAAGAGAATAACTTTGTTGCCTTGATCAACCAAGCAATAGGCAGCCAATCAAATCAATACTGATATAACCATGGATACGCGAAGAGATTTTTTAAAGAAAGCAGCTATGCTTGCTGGGGGAGCTTCTATCTCCCATGTTATTCCATCCGCCATTGCGAAAGCGATGGCTATAAATCCAGCATTGGGCAGCACGTTTTATGATGCCGAGCATATTGTTTTATTAATGCAGGAAAACCGTTCATTTGATCATGCCTTTGGAACACTACGTGGTGTAAGAGGCTTCAATGATCCTAGAGCTATCCGTCAACCCAATCGGAATAAAGTCTGGTTTCAGACGCAAAAATCCGGCGAAACATTTGCTCCCTTCCGATTGGATATCAAAGATTCGAAAGTCACCTGGATGGGTTGTCTTCCCCACAACTGGACCGATCAAACAGATGCACGCAATAAAGGCAAGATGAACAAATGGCTGGATGTAAAACACTCCGGATTTAAAGAATTTTCGAATCTACCGTTGACCATGGGACATTATAACCGCGAAGACATTCCATTTTACTATTCTCTCGCGGACTCTTTCACAATCTGTGACCAACACTTTTGTTCGAGCATCACCGGCACGAATCCGAATAGGCTTTATTTCTGGACCGCCAATATACGGGAAAATCTTACAGGAAAGGCCTTAGTTTGGAATGGAGACTCCGAGTTTAGCGGGAAAGCAACATGGACAACTTTCCCCGAACGCCTTTCGGAATTAGGCGTAGACTGGAAAATCTATCAAAATGAAATTTCTTCAAGCAGCGCTGGCTATAGTGGTGAAGCAAACAGCTGGCTCGCCAATTTTGGTTGTAATCCGATGGAATACTTCCCCCAATATCAAGTCAAATATCATCCACGCTATCGTCAGCTCCTGAGATTAAAAAAAGAAGATCTCGAACGTAAAATTAGCGAAACAACAGCTGCCGAAGCACTTGAAAATTTAAAGAAAAATCTCAAACATATGCTAGAAGAATTACAGCTATATACTGCCGAGAACTTTGAAAAGCTCGATGAGCGGACAAAAGATATTCATCGCCGTGCCTTTGTTAACAACAGTGCACAGCCTGATTATATGGAATTGGAAACAATGCATTATCAAGAAGGGGGGCAACAGCGCGAGTTACAGATCCCTAAAGGAGATGTCCTGTACCAATTCCGAAAAGATGTCGAGGAAGGTAAACTTCCAAGCGTATCATGGCTAGCTCCACCGCAGCTTTTTTCTGACCATCCCGATTCTCCTTGGTTTGGCGCATGGTATGTTAGTGAAATCATGGACATTCTTACCCAAAATCCAGAAGTTTGGAAAAAAACAATTTTTATACTCACCTATGATGAGAACGACGGGTATTTTGATCACTTTGCACCCTTTACAGCGCCGAATCCTGATGATACAGAAAGCGGAAAAGTATCAGCGGGAATCAATCCTGGGTTAGAATATGTACGCCGCGATGAGCAATATTATCCTGAAAGCGGAAGAGAAAGCAATATCGGTCTTGGCTATCGTGTACCGATGATCATTGCTTCTCCATGGACCAGAGGCGGTTGGGTCAATTCGCAAGTGTTTGACCATACCTCTAGTTTACAATTCCTGGAGAAGTTTATTAACCACAAAATCAAGAAAGATATAAAAGAAACCAACATCAGCAGTTGGCGGCGTACCGTATGTGGAGACTTAACTTCGGCATTTAGGCCCTATCATTGCGAAACCATTAACAAACCGATTGTATTAGAACGGGAACCTTTTATCCAAGAGATTCACCAAGCCAAGTTCAAAGGCCTTCCCATGGGCTTCAAAGCGCTCAGCGCAATGGAGATCAAACAAATAGAGGAAGACCCCAGCAGCTCACCGTACTTCCCAAAACAAGAAAAAGGGCTCCGGGATTCATGTATCCTTCCCTATGAACTTTATGTGCATGGGGAATACCAATCCAAAGGGGATTACTTGGTCACATTTGAAGCTTCAAATAAAATTTTTGGTAAACAGGCCGCAGGCGCACCATTTACAGTTTACCATGCTGCTAGCTACAAAGGAGAAGTTGGAACCTCAAGAAATTATGCTATTTCTCCTGGAGATCGTCTAACGGACCAATGGTCGTTAGACGCCTTCGACAAAAAAATGTACCACCTCGAGATCTATGGCCCAAATGGATTTTATCGAGCGTTTAAAGGTGACACAAACAACCCAGAGTTAAAGGTCCGCTGTACCTATGAAAAAAGTAAAAATGAATCCGCGTTTACTGGGCGTTTGTCTTTTTCATGTACAAACAATGGGAAAACAACCCAGCAACTTGTTTTCGAGGATATCAGCTATGGAAAAGAAAAAAGGAGTCTGCAACTTAAAGGTGGGCAATCCATTAGGATACATTTTGATTTGGCTAAGCAAAACTTTTGGTATGATTTCCGCCTCACCTGCACTGGTTTTCTAAACTTTGAGGAACAATATGCGGGTCGTGTCGAGATTGGAAATGCGGGAAAAAGTGATCCTCTATTAAGCCGATAAACAAAACGAATGGGAGCATTAAAAAAATGTTCCCATTCTTATAACATCTTCCTGGAATAGGTAAATTTCAGGAATTAAATTACATACGCTGTTATCCGATAAAGTGTTCCGAAAAAAGATCGAACACACTGTACTATTCCTGTATACGACGAGCGAGATGATAGAATCCTTTGTACAATAAAATTGCCCCAACAATCAAAAAGATAGCTAACAAATACGAGCTGACTGGATTGATAAATAATAAATACATAACTCTGGTAATTTTTGGTTTTTCATTTGTTACTACAAGTTATAACATTTATCCAAAATATTACAAAAAAAAATTACATATTTTCTTTATTTTTGCTTCGATGAAGAAAATTGCACTATTTATCGGCTTATTTTTCTATTTGCTTGCAGCAAGTGGTGCCTCAGTGCATCTTCATTTTTGCCAAGGGGAAACAAAAAGTGTATCGTTATCGGAAAGCCATAATATGGCCTGCCCTCTTTGTGCCAAGTCTGCAAAAAAAAAGCAGAACCACTGTCATGAAACAGGAAGCTGTAAAGATGTTAAGATCGAAGCACAAAAGGTCGATCACTTCAGCCGAGTAACACAAAATCTTGATTTTAACACTTTTTCTCCCGTAATAGTTACGCTTCATTGGATACTTAATTATTATCATTTCTCTGGCGAAGAAGACGATTTCTCTAAACTAAAGTATACTGATTTTGCGAGCGACAATAGACAGACCCCACCTGTTTTTATTCTCAATCAAAATTTTAGAATTTAATATCACCTCTTTTCACCGAACGCAGTTCATTTCCTTGAATTGACCGAAGTCCAGTATAGTTTTTATATTTTGTGAGAACGGCAGACTGTCATTCCCAACATTGGTCTTTCCGTAGCTTATCACGGAACAAAAAACAGTGGATTTTAAATCATTCAGCAAAATAGTAGTAGAACTGAAAAAATAAATCCGTACCCATTAAATGTGGTTGCGTGGTATCATGAAGGTAAAAATTAAATGCTAGTTGAAGCGAATACTCTTAATTAAAATGATGAATCAAATTTTCAAAAAAATATATACGACAACCATTCTATGCTTATTTTTTCTGGCATTTGTACAGGCACAGACCGACAGTACGAGGACTCTTACCGTGGCTGGGAATTGTGCCATGTGTAAAAAACGTATTGAAACTGCCGCAAAAATGCATGGCGTAGAAACGGCTGTTTGGAATGCAGGAGACAACTTATTGCAAATCAAATATAACCCCCAAAAAGTTCAACTGGAGACAATCAAGAAAAATATTGCTCAAGTTGGTCATGATGTAGACAACTTAGTTGCCACTGATGAATCCTACGCTAAACTCCATGAATGTTGTATGTATCCGCGATTGGAAAATGGCAAGATACCCGAAAAGAAAACTATAACAACCGATAACCATGACCATCCACATACAGTTACCGGTGTTGTCGTTGAAGAAAACGAAAAGGGGGATCTTAAACCTATTATTGGCGCCAATTTACACTGGGCCAACCTTCCAACCAAAAACACAAGGACAAACGAAAATGGTGTTTTTAAATTGGATCATAAAGAAGGGTTCAACAAATTGGTTGTAAGTTATGTTGGGATGAAACCTGACACCATCACCGTCAAAGATCTCCATGAAGTCATCATGATTACAGCAAAGGGAAATGTGTTGATGGAAGTCGAGGTTAAAGGAACACGACGCTCAAATTACATCGACCGTATGACACCTGCACGACTGGAAGTTCTTACAGGAAAAGAGTTATTCAAAGCCGCTTGCTGTGATTTAAGCGAGAGCTTTGAAACCAATGCCTCCGTCGATGTCGTCAGTGCTGATGCTGTAACAGGCAGCAAACAGATTCAAATGCTGGGCCTTAGTGGTATTTATACCCAATTAACCGTTGAAAATTTACCCGGACCTCGTGGGCTCGCTTCTCCTTTAGGTTTAAATTCTATTGCAGGAACATGGATTGAATCAATTCAAATCGCGAAAGGTATCGGTTCCGTAGCCAACGGTTTCGAAAACATGGCCGGACAGATCAACGTCGAATTGAAAAAACCTCAAAATTCAGAAAGATTGTTTTTTAATGCCTATGCTAACAACATGGGACGCACAGATGTCAACTTAAATCTTTCACAAAAAATTGGTCAGCATTGGTCCACCGCAGTTCTGTTGCACGACAATTTCATGTACAATAAATCCATGAACTTTAGTCACAACGGGTTTAGAGATATACCCGTTGGCAATCTATTCTCTGGTGTCAACCGTTGGTTTTATGAAAATGGAAAAGGACTTATGGTACAATTTGGGGTAAAATATCTCAATGACGACCGTACGGGCGGGCAGATTGATTTTAACGAAAAGACAGATAAGGGTACAACGAATCGCTATGGTTTAGGGTTTGATATTGAACGTGTAGAAGGTTTCGCTAAAATTGGTTACGTGTTCCCCGAAAATAAGCACCGCAGCATAGGTCTCCAGCTTGCAGGGTCAAATTACAATCAAAAAAGCTATTTTGGGCTCAATAACTACAATTCGGACCAACAAAATGGATATGCTAACCTCTTATTTCAAGATATTATCGGTACAGTCGCTCACAAGTATCGCGTTGGTGCCTCCATTAATTATGACAATTACAATGAGTGGTATTTAAAAGATCAAAACTTCAAAAGGAAAGAAGTGGTTTCGGGAGCATTTGCAGAATATACCTATAGTCCATCAGAAAAATTTGATGCCATTATCGGTCTCCGCCAAGACTATAATTCCCTGTATGGTTGGTTTACAACACCACGCATCCATTTACGTTATGCACCGATTGCGGGAACAACGGTTCGAGCTAGCTCAGGAAGAGGTCAACGTACAGCAAATATATTTGCAGAGAACACGGCAGTATTGGCTAGTAGCAGAAAATTGGTTATCCAATCGCCTAATATATACGATAAAGCTTATGGCCTACAACCCGAAGTCTCCTGGAATAGCGGAATAGCGATAGACCAAAGTATGCGAATCTTTGGACGTGAGGCTTCGGCATCCGTTGAATTTTTCCATAACAGCTTCTCTAATCAGATCGTGGTCGATTACGAAAATCCCCGAGAGATCAATTTTTACAATTTGAATGGGAAGTCTTTCTCCAATAGCTTACAAACAGAATTTCGCTTTATGCCAGCACCACATTTTGAAACGAGATTGGCCTATCGTTTACTTGATGTCCAAACTGATTTTGAGAGTGGCAGAAAGACCAAACCGCTATTGGCCAAACACCGTGGTTTTGTCAACCTAGCTTATAATCACCATTCTGGCTGGAGTGTAGACTATACGTTGAATGTAGTTGGACAAAAACGCATTCCGTCAACAGCAGAGAACCCCGTTGAATATCAAATGCCTACAGCATCAAAAGCTTATGCGACCATGAATGCGCAGATTAGCAAAACTTTTGGGAAAGAGAAAAACTTCACTGTATATGTGGGCGGAGAAAATCTGTCTAATTATTTCCAAAATATGCCAATACTTGCAGCGGATCAACCCTTTGGAAACTATTTTGATACTTCGATGCTTTGGGGACCATTAACAGGACGCATGTTCTACACTGGGGTTCGTTATTTCATCAAATAACAGCTCAGCTAAAAAATCAAGGAATAATAAAAAAGCGGCATTTGCCGCTTTTTTACATTAACTTTTTCAATTCTTGATAAAGCTTTGCCGTTGGCAATCCGACCACATTATTATATTCTCCCTCTATTTTTTTTACAGCGATTAAGCCGATCCATTCCTGTATTCCATAAGAACCCGCTTTATCTAATGGTGAAAATTTAGTAACATAATGATCGATTTCATCCGCATCTAATTCGTAAAAATAAACAGTTGTCGTTTCGACGAAAGTACTAATCTTACCCTCCCATGAGATCGCTACAGCAGTCAACACCAAATGTTTCTTACCAGACAAGTTTGTTAGCGTTGCTCGGGCTTCCTGTTCATCTTTGGGTTTACCTAAAATTTCGCCCTTATCCGATACGACAATAGTATCGGCACAGATAACCAAACAATCGTCTTTATCCCCAAATGCCTCCGCTTTACGAATAGCGATTTGGCGAACGACCTCTGCAGCGGATAAATTCGGATCCACGTATTCTGCCGTTTCCCGAACGTCGACTTCAAATGTCAGCCCAAGCCCTGCTAACAGCTGTTTTCTCCGTGGAGATTGAGACCCTAATATAATTGTTCTATTTTTTAGATTTTTCAACATCCTTATATACTTTTTACTGTTTCATCCTCATACCAATTGCCCTGTACTTTCATGACCTTTTCGATCAATTCACGCACAACTCCCTTTCCGCCACAAAAACCAGACACATAATGCGAAATTTTCTTGATCTCTTCTACTGCATCTGCCGGAGAAACAGCTACGCCAACAGACTTCATGCAGCTAAAATCGGGGATATCGTCACCGATGTACATCAACTGATTTAATTCAAGCTTGTAATCATAAGCAAGTTCTTTCATTTTAGACAGCTTGTCAGTAACTTTTGAATATACTTCTTTGATTCCCAATCCTTTCATCCGCTGCTCTACACCCTTCGAACCTCCACCTGTGATGATAAAAATAGGATAGCCTTTCTTGATCGCCAACTGCATAGCATAGCCATCTTTTATATTAAATGTACGTAATTGATGCCCTTCTTCATTAACTTGTACAGTACCATCAGTCAATACACCATCTACATCCAATACAAATGCTCTTATCGCTTTAAATTCGGTCAATACCATAAAAATTTATTTTTGTAAAAGTAAGGCATTTCGAGTAATAATTCGCGTAGCGATACTGATCTAATTGACCGGGCTGTCAGATAATTATTCAGTTAAGCCAAAATATCATTTGTGTGTCACAACATAGTTGTATTAGCAACTTATTCTCAAAAATATTTGGATGCTACTGTATATTTACCGTATCTTTGTAGAAGATAATTAAAGGTTATCTCGCTATGAAACACTAACAGCAAGCAATCAGAAGAGTTATTTACTTGAAGCTTGCATAAGATTAAAAAAAACAATCATTTTTAGTTTTCATGGCACAACACGGCAACTAATTTAGTTTAGAAGCCCTTAAAGAGTCTTTTCATAATTTAGGTTTATAATTGGTTAGTAACGAACCCTGGTGCCCATCATCAGGGTTTTGTTTTTATAAGCATTTTTTCTTCTTCTATTTAATAGACTTGACCGAACCATGGATCAAGCAGAATTCTTGGGGGAATACAAAAAATTTCCTAGTTTAGTTTGTTTAATACAGATATCCCTTGCAAGACGCCGAACGTAAATTACTTTCCCTATTGATGCCCGAAGGGCTATTGGAATACTTTCAGATTTTAGAAGTCGATCAGGTTGACAATCAGCTCCACATTTATTTAGATGAGCTTAATATTGCTCCAACGGGCTATGAGAACAGCAAGTTGGGGATCATGTACAAAAGTTGTGGAGGGGATAAAAAATAATTAGATATTTGTGCTTTGATATTTATACAGATGCACGAATCTTTTAACGCGTTAATGCCCTTAATTATTCCCGAAGGAGTTTCCGATTATTTTGAGATGACCCACTATTCCAAAGAAGAAAAAAGACTGGATATCTTTCTGGAGGAACTCAATAATACACCTGAAGAATATCAAGGCCAGAAGTTGATTTCCAAGGGGTTTTTCGAACCCGTTACCCTTCAAGATTTTCCTATCCGTGGCATGCAGGTCTATCTTCATGTCAAGCGCCGCAGGTGGCTCAACCAGGATACCGATAAAGTAGTCTACAGAAATTGGGAACTAGTAGCCAAAGGGACGCGCATCACACAGGATTTCGCAGCTTTTTTAAAAGGTATCAGCGGACAACCAGGCTCATAGCATTCAGACCATCAGTTCATTCTATGGGATATCAGCCAGTAAACTAAGGAGATACTACCGCAATAAACTGAGCGGTTTCCAGGATTGGGAGCATCGCGAAAATGCGCGAGATGGATTGACCTTCCCACAGAATGTCAGCGGCCATCTTTCTATTGACGAGACCTGCCTATCCCATGGCGAGCTCTATACCGTTGTCACCAATAAAGAAGCACGGGGCAAAAAAGGGACCATTGTAGCCATACTGAACGGGACAAAATCAGAGAACATTATCCCGATCCTTCAAAAGATCCCACAGAGATTACGAAATAAAGTTCAAGAGATAACGCTTGATTTAGCCGGTAATATGGGATTGATAGCCAAAAGATGCTTTCCCAATGCTGTTCAGGTAATAGACCGTTTCCATGTTCAGCAACTTGCTAACGAAGCGCTTCAGGAAATAAGGATAAAGCACCGCTGGCAGGCCATTGACGATGAAAATCAAGCAATTGACCAAGCACGAAAGAATAAGGAAACCTATTTTCCGGAAGTCCTATCCAACAGTGAAACCATCAAACAGTTACTTGCAAGAAGCCGATACCTGCTTTATAAAAGTGAACATAAATGGACTTACGAGCAAAGAGAAAGGGCTGCTGTACTCTTTGAGCGATATCCCGATATTGAAAAGGCGTACAGGCTATCCCAAGAACTCTCTTGGATATTCAACACCACCATAGATAAGATCTACGCCTTTACAAGGTTGGCAAAATGGGCGGATAAAGTGGAACAGGCCGGCTTCAAGTCATTCAACACCGTCTCCAGAACCATAAATATCCATCACAAAAAAATATTGAACTACTTCGACAACAAGAGTACAAATGCTTCAGCAGAATCTTTCAATGCAAAGATAAAAGCTTTCAGAAGTCAGTTTAGAGGTGTAGGTGACATCAATTTCTTCCTGTTCAGATTGACCAAATTATTTGCGTAGTCCACAGGTTTTGAAACTGATCCCAAGTTGGAGTCAAAGGGCTTTATGCCTTCCACAGAGATTTCAGACTTTCCCATTAGAGGTCAGAAAGTTACTCTACATATCCGCCGCCGCCGCTGGACAGTGTTAGATACGGGAGAGATTATCACAAGAGATTGGAACCTGGTGCGTGAGGGTACTCGAATGACGACTGAATTCGGGCTTTTTTTAAAGAAGATATTTGGATAACTATCCTGTAAGTGCCCAATTGGTAGGGTTATTCTTCCAGATGGACGGCAAGCAACTTCAGGATCAATACAAGAACCATCTCAGTGACTTCCATGACTGGGGCCAAAAGCCACATGCACAGCGATGGACTCTTTTCCCGGGGAACATCTCTGAACGCTTGAGCATCGATGAGACCAGTTTTAGCAACGGTGAATTATATACCATTGTTAGCAGTAAATCGGCAAAAGGAGGTAAAGGGACGATCCTAGCGACTATCAAGGGCACCAAGGCCGAAGATATCATCACTGTTCTTGAGTTAATACCTTTACGTTCAATGAATAAGGTAAAGGAGGTAACTATGGATATGGCGCCGAACATGGCCAAGGCAATCCGTAGATGTTTCAGGAATGCCAGGCGTGTGGTCGACCGGTTCCATGTTCAAAAGTTAGCTTACGATGCAGTGCAGGAACTTCGTATTAAGTATCGTTGGGAAGTATTGGATGCGGAAAGCAAGAAGATAATGGAATCGCGAAAGGGAGGAATCCCATATGAACCCGAGTTGTTGCCTAATGGAGACACGCTCAAACAGCTACTGGCTAGATCCAGACACCTCTTGTTCAAGCACCCAAGCCGATGGTCCGAAAACCAGAAACACCGAGCTGAATTGTTGTTCATGCGGTTTCCCAGGCTAAAGCTCGCTTATGACCTTGGAATTGCCCTGGGTGACATATTCAATAAATGCCAGGACAAAAAGATAGCATTTACCAAACTGGGACTGTGGCATAATCAGGTTGAAAATGCGGGCATCGCTTCATTTGAGAGCGTGGCAAGATCCATTGCAGCGCATCATCAATACATTCTACACTACTTCGACAATAGAAGCACCAATGCTTCAGCAGAATCTTTCAATGCAAAGCTCAAAGCGTTCAGGAGTGTCTTTCGCGGCGTAAGGGACACCACATTCTTCCTATATAGAGTAATGAAATTGTATGCTTAAAAACTTCTCCTCCCCCAAACTTTCGGTATGATCCCGAACCATCTCCCTACCAACATATAGCTAAAAACAATTTTCAATCAATTTTTAGACAGTGATCAGTCACTGCTTATTCAGTTTATACTGAGTGATCACTGAACAAGCACTGAACAATTACTGAACGAGCACTGAACAAACACTGTTAAAATGCCTAATTTGATCACTACTTGATCCCTACTTGCCGCAACTCAGAATTAAAAGACAAAAAATGGTATGAGCTACGCTTACGTAACAAAAAATCGCTATTGCGCGGCAATCGATTATTTTGGGATGCCCCTTGACTGTTTATAGGTTTGTTTCTATCCTGACTTTTGATTATTTTAGGAATAGCAAGTTTTTTTGTTATTTTACATATATCTTTTTCCCCAGGTACGATCGAAATACAATACCTACAGAAAAGTAAACGATAAACTCATTCTAACATGGATCGAAAAAATTATAGAAAGCAAATTACCATAGGAGTGATAATTTCTTTTTCGCTTATCTTCCTTTCAGCCCTATATTTTTTCATATCGCTGCATCATAACTTAAATAACGAGCGAAGTATTGTTCGTGTTGCCGAAAATAGATTCAATATCATTAATGAAATTAAATCAAGTGTAGACGAGGTAAATGACATCAAACTGGATTACCTGAATAAGAAAGACGCTTCACTATTTATTCCTTATAAAATGGAATTAAAAAAAATGGACGAACTGTTGCGATCTTTAAGTCTGAAAGATGATTTCTATCATGTTCAGCCAAACAGCACTGAAAACATCCGCAAAGATATCGTTGCATTTTACGACTTTGAGCAGGATATCGATCACACAAAGGAAACTCAATCCATATCCCATAATATTCACGAACGAAAAGCCTCGATATTAAATCAGATCGATCTCATGTCGAGAGACTTATTGGATCAACGGGCGAGACTCTTAGAAAAATCAAGAAATGAACTGCAACTCGCCCAGTACATTACTTACTTATTTATCGCCATTGGCTTAAGTGGGTTCTTCTATATTCTCGCTAAAATTTCCTCGATCTCTAGATTTCTGAGGTCTACAGTGAAAAGTCAACAAGAATCCAATATCCGCCTCCAACTATTGCAAGACCAGACCAACAGTGATAACTGGATTTTGAATGCGATTAATGGCATCGACGAACAGTTACGCGGTGATTATACAGACAAGAAAATTGCCGAAATAAGCTTACATGCTATTGCTTCCACGACAAAAGCATTAGGTGGGACTATTTATATTTTCGATGATAACTATCAGGAGTATCAGCTTTGCCACAAAATTGGCATTTCGTCCACACAGTATATCAAACGAACGTTTAAAGAAAACGATGGCATTTTGGGTGAAGTTGCAAACAAACATGAAGTCGTTAAAATAAAAGATATTGACCACAAGCATCTTATCTTAGAAACCTCGTTATCCGATCACTTAGACGCTGAGATTTATATTGTTCCCTTCTCTTATGAAAGCCATTGTGTCGGTGTCATGGAAATTTGTTGCCCCACTATCAATGAGAAGGATGAGCAACTGCGATTTAACTTCTTGGATAAAGCAAAAGATAACATTGCCGTTATCATCAAAGTAGCCCAAACTCATGGAAAGCTAGCCGATCTTTATGAGGAACTTCAACAACAAACCGAGGAATTAGAGACGCAACAGGAAGAATTGAGAACAACCAATGAAGAGTTAATCCATAAGACACATTTGTTGGAGGCTTCTGAGGAAGAGCTTCGAGTACAGCAGGAAGAACTTATCCAAACCAATAACGAGCTGGACGAGAAGGCCAAATTGCTCTTTGCCCAAAATGAAGATCTAGAAAAAGCCCGCCAGGCCATAGCCCAAAAAATAGAGGAAGTAGAGCTGTCCAGCAAATATAAATCTGAATTTATGGCCAATATGAGCCATGAACTGCGGACTCCACTTAATAGTATTCTCATTCTTGCCAAATTACTTCAGGATAACAAAAAGAAAAACCTCAGTGAGGATCAAATAAAATATGCTTCTGTCATTCATAGTGCCGGCTCAGATCTCCTTCATTTAATTAACGAATTGTTGGATCTGGCAAAAATTGAATCCGGTAAAGTTGAAGTCCAAAAAGAACGTATCAACACAAACTACCTTGTCAATTATATTAAAGATTTTTTCAATGATACCGCAGCGTCGAAAAATATTGACTTCCGACTCGATGTCAATGTAAATGCACCGCAGGAATTCATCGGTGATGAACATCGTATACAACAAGTCCTCAAGAATTTATTATCCAATGCGTTCAAGTTTACAGGTGAAAAGGGCGAAGTCTCTTTAGCGATAGAAGCTGAAGCTGAAAATCTTCTTTTTACGGTTAAAGATAGCGGTATTGGCATTGCTCCTGAAAAACAAGAGCTAATCTTCGATGCTTTTAAACAAGAAGATGGCTCAACGAGTCGTAAATATGGTGGCACTGGTTTAGGCTTATCGATATGCCGCGAAATTGCTAGCTTATTAAAAGGGAAAATAACCTTATCCAGTAAGGTTGGTGAAGGTAGTATTTTCACCTTCAGTATCCCGCTAGAACAGGAGATTCAAATTTCAGTCCCGAAAGTAACATCGATCGAAAAAGAAAATAATCCACTAACGCAAATTCCGAAGGAAAATCCTATAGTCGAAAAAACGAAGTCGATCGACAACGATGGAAAACACAATAAACTTCTGATTATTGAGGATGATTTTATTTTTGCAGATATTCTAAAAGACTACGCCGAACAAAATGGCTACGATGTATACATCAGCTATGATGGGCAAGATGGGTTACAAAAAGCACAAAATTTACGACCTGCCGCAATTATCTTAGATATTATGTTGCCTAAAATGGATGGTTGGGAAGTTCTTCGTAACCTCAAAAAAATTGACAGCACCAAGGAGATTCCCGTACACATGATGTCGGCAGGAACATTTTTACATGATGAACCTATTTCTGCCGGAGCCATCGGGTTTATGGCTAAACCTGTGTCAGAAGAATCTTTGGCTGAAACATTCTTAAAAATAAAAGCATCGACTAGTCATCCACTGAAAAAAATTCTGCTGGTGGAAGATCAGGAAATCCAAAGCGATTTTATCAAACAATCTTTGGAAGAACAGCACATTCAGATATTTCAGGCCTTCAATGCGAGACAGGCGCTCGATTTATTAGATCAAGAGAAATTGTTTGACTGCATCATTATGGACCTAAACCTTCCTGACAAATCGGGCATTGAACTCCTGAATGAAATCAAATCGAACGATCAATTTAGGGATTTACCTATTATCGTCAATACAGCAATGGAACTCACGACAGAGCAGACTTCCGAAATTTTGCATCACAGCCAAGCGATGGTCCTTAAGTCAGCGAAATCAAATAATCGCCTGATCGATGAAGTTAATTTATTCTTAAATAAAATCCGCAGCAATAAGCGCGAATACAATATGTTCAATCACGCCGGAGCTTCTGTCATTGCTGAAAACAATTTAGCTTCCAAAACAGTACTACTAGCAGATGACGATATGCGAAATATATTTGCCCTTAGCACGGCGTTTGAAAGCTATGATATGAACATTGAAATTGCCAACAATGGTCAGGAAGCATTAGATATTCTTGAACGAAATGAACAGATTGACCTTGTCTTAATGGATATCATGATGCCCGTGATGGATGGTTATGAAGCTATTGAAAAAATAAGGGCAAACAAGAAATTTGCAAACCTTCCAATTATTGCTGTGACAGCGAAAGCCATGAAAGGTGATCGGGAAAAAACAATTGCTGTTGGTGCAAACGATTATATTAGTAAACCGGTTGATGTTGACAAATTAATATCCCTAATGCGCGTATGGCTGAGTTAACTGATAAAATAGTAGCAATGATCAATTTTGAAGAGTTAGAAGAAGTTATTGATATAGTCAAAAATCTCCACGGATATGATGTGTCCGGCTATACAAGAGCTTCTTTAAAAAGACGTGTGACTAGAATAATGGAACTTAACAAGCTCAATCTACAGGAGCTAAAGTCCAATTTGATCAATCAGCCCGGATTCAGCATCTATTTCCTACAGGAAATAACAGTCAATGTGACTGAAATGTTTAGGGATCCCGATTTTTATAAAGCTGTAAAAACGGATGTATTTCCCTATCTCGCAACTTATCCACATATCAAACTCTGGAGTGCAGGTTGTTCGACTGGCGAAGAAGTCTATTCGCTAGCCATCTTATTAGAAGAAGCAAATCTTTACCAACGGGCGTTTATCTATGGTACCGACATTAACGGCAAAGTGTTAGAAAAGGCAAAACGCGGTATCTATTCTCTTGCAAAAGTTAAAGAGTACTCGGAAAATTTTATTAAAACAGAGCCAAAAAACTCATTGTCGGATTATTATACAGCGATGTACAACGCCGCTACCATTAATAATAGTCTGAAAAAAAATGTCCTTTTCTCTATGCATAGCTTGGTGTCCGATGGCGTTTTTAATGAATTTCAACTGATTACCTGCCGTAATGTATTGATCTATTTTGATACTGAACTGCAAAATAAAGTCCTGGATTTATTCTATCATTCACTATGCCATCTGGGCTTCTTATGTTTGGGAGCGAAAGAATCTTTAATCAACTATAAAGACGCTGCTAAATTTAAGATCGTAAACAAAAAACAGAATATTTACCAAAAAATTGGGTAGTAGGTGATGGAAAGAAAAATTCTTTTGTTAGCGGGGTCTGCCGGTGGGTTTAGCGTCATTCTAAATATATTAAAGTCATTGGAACGACCAATCCGCATACCCGTTATTGTCATTGTACACAGAAACCCTAAATATGCTTCTAGTATTGAGGACACGCTTTCCAAAGCGCTTGTTCAAAAAATAAAAACTGCAGATGATAAGGAAGCGATAGAAGATGGGACTATTTATTTTGCCCCTGCTGGCTATCACCTTTTAGTTGAACCAGATTATAGCTTTTCTTTGGATATCTCGGAACCTGTTCAATACTCAAGACCATCAATTGATGTGACTTTCGAATCCGTGGCCGAAATATATAAAGAAAATTGTACAGCTATCCTATTCTCTGGAGCGAATCAGGATGGTGCACAGGGATTATTAATGATAAAACGATACGGCGGGACGACTTTTGTACAAGACCCTGCCACGGCTGAAGTTCCCATCATGCCCGAAGCAGCTATTCAACTCGATGCACAGGAAGGCATTTTGAGCATTCAAGAAATAAAAGATTACATCAAGCAATTGACTTAAAATTGTATTTAGATTTGCTATAATGAAGAAGATAAATATATTGATTGTCGATGATAAAATTGAAAATATTATCAGTCTTACAGCACTGCTGGAGGATATCGAAAATATAAATATAGTGACGAGCACAGATCCTAACGATGCTTTAAAAATCTGCTGGAAAGAGGATATTGATTTGGCGCTCGTTGACGTGCAGATGCCAGAAATCAATGGTTTTGAATTTGTTTCCTTCCTAAAGAAGAATCCGAAAACAAACCATATCATCCCCATTATGGTAACAGCGATTTCAAAAGAAGACAAATACCTCATTCAAGGACTTAATAGCGGGGCTGTGGATTATCTATATAAACCGCTTAACCCTGAAGCAACCATCGCGAAAGTAAAATCTTTTGTTCAGCAATTACTGATACAGCAGGAAATTAAAGAGAAAAACATTGCCTTAGAAGAGTCCAAGCAGGCTATTCTCAAAGCGAAAGAAGAGGCCGATCTTGCTCGAAAATCCAAGGAAACCTTTTTAGCCAATATGAGCCATGAGATCCGTACGCCAATTAATGGTATTATGGGCATTACACAGATGCTAAAAAATTCTCAACTGACGCTAGAACAAGAAAACTGGATTAACAAGCTGGATTCTGCCTCCCAAAATCTGCTCACTATTATCAACGATATATTGGACCTATCGAAAGTCGACTCAGGTATGATGAAACTTAACATGGAGTCAACATCAGTGCACGATATTACCGATGATCTAAACAACCTCTTTATTGATAAAGCCATCTACAAAGGGCTGAATTTTTCCATTGATGTGGACGATCGGATCACAAGTTATTTTCTGACAGATCCACTACGGTTGAAACAAATATTGACCAACTTTATCTCCAATAGTTTCAAATTCACCTCGGAAGGTTCTGTTGTATTAAAAATTCAGCTCCTAACAGAAGATAACCATAGCATCTGTTTACGATTTCAGGTGATAGACACAGGAATCGGCATCGTAGAAGATGCCCTGGAAAAAATATTTATTGCGTTTGAACAAGGAGAAGATAGTATAACCAAAAAATTTGGCGGTACTGGATTGGGCCTCGCAATTGTAAAACGTATTGCTGCGCTGCTCAACGGTCGGGTTTTTGCATCGAGTGAATATGGTAAGGGAAGTATATTTTCCTTTGAATGTACTTTCGACAAAATCAAAGATAAACCCGTGGAAAAAGAAACGCAGATACTCTATACGGAATTGCCCAAGTTCAACTTCCCGATGGTTCTCATTGCTGAGGACAATGAATTAAACAGCTTTATGCTCGCGAATATCCTCAAAAGCTGGAATTGCGAAATCACTTTGGCAACCAATGGCCTCATTGCGTTAGAAGAAATCAATAAGAAAAAAATTGATCTGGTGTTTATGGACGCCCATATGCCACTCATGAGTGGTTTTGAAGCAATCAAGGAAATACGTCGAAACACGAATCCGATAATCGCAAACATGCCGATTATTTCCATTTCAGCCTCTGTGCTTCAAGCCGAACAACAGGAAGCGCTCGATGCTGGAGCCAATGAAGTTGTCGGAAAGCCATTCGATCCTATCAAATTATATAAAACAATTGATACTTTATTGTCAAAATTGAAATGATAGTTTCAATTTATCAATGAAATCATTAATTTTAGAACATAAACAATATGTTTTGATGTTATTTCTCATGAACGCACATCCAGAAAGGAATCAAGTTCGTCATAACTTCATCACTAAACCGCTAGAGGCTGCGGAAATGCCTACAATAAATAAAAGATAAACAAACAATCATTCAAATGAAAAAACTTTTTATGATACCAGCAGTTGCAGTTGCTTTATCAATTGCATCTTGTGGTGGAAACAGTGACAAGTCTGAAAAATCAACTGGTACAGAAGCGACAACTTCAACCGAAAGCCAAGCAACAGAAACAGTGCCTGGTATTGAAAACGTAGCTATTTCCAACAGCTTATCTTTAGAAGGTAACGATCAAATGAAATATAATAAGGATCTTTTCCGGGTAAAAGCGGGTGAGCCAGTAGAATTATCTTTCAAAAATGCAGGTACTATGCCGAAAGAGTCCATGGGACATAACGTCGTTATCCTAAAACCAGGTGTTGACCTTCCAACTTTCGGTGCTGAGGCTGCTGCAGCTGCTGCAGACGAATATATTCCAAAATCAGCTTTATCTTCAATTGTTTCGCACACCAAATTATTGGGACCTGGAGAAACTGATAAAATCACTTTTACACTTGAAAAAGGAGTTTATACGTTTATTTGTAGCTTTCCTGGTCACTATGGTGTCATGCAAGGAAAAATTGTTGCAGAATAACTAATAAGTAAAAAAGGATATTCAAAATATGAATATCCTTTTTACGATTTTATATCCCCACTAGCACCGATTCATTGTTCCCCGAGGTGCATAATTTCCCTTCTTTTATCAAAAAAATGTAAAGTAAGGATCTTTGGTCACAAATCGTAAGTTTTGATTTCCTATCCCATTAATAATCATTAAATTTGTGGTACAAAAAAATAAAACGTAATCAATGCAATACGACGTAATTGTAATCGGAAGTGGTCCAGGCGGATATGTAGGAGCTATCCGTTGTGCCCAATTAGGATTAAAAACAGCTGTTATTGAAAAATATAGCACATTTGGTGGTACTTGTCTTAACGTTGGATGTATTCCTTCAAAAGCGCTTTTAGATTCTTCGGAGCATTACCACAATGCTGCGCACAATTTTGATGCATTTGGCATCAGCTTGAAAGATCTGAAAGTAGACATGGCAAAGATGATTGCTCGTAAAGACGATGTCATTGCCCAAAATACTGCTGGTATTACCTTCTTATTTAAGAAGAATAAAATTGACAGTTTTCAGGGTGTGGGTTCATTTGTGGACAAAAACACCATCAAAATAACGAAAGCAGATGGTTCTACAGAGCAGATCACTGGTAAAAATGTAATTATCGCAACGGGATCGAAACCGACTTATTTGCCTTTCCTACCTGTAGATAAAAAAAGAATCATTACCTCAACCGAAGCACTTAACCTAAAAGAGATTCCAAAACACCTTATTGTCATTGGTGGTGGTGTTATAGGTTTGGAACTAGGTTCAGTTTATGCTCGTTTGGGTTCAAAAGTTTCTGTTGTTGAATTTGCAAAATCTATCATCGGTACAATGGATGGTGGCTTAGGAAAAGAACTACAACGTGTTTTGAAAAAATCATTGGGCATGGAGTTCTATTTAGGTCATAAAGTGACTGGAGCTTCCGCGAAAGGTAAAGTTGTAAAAGTAACCGCTGAAGATCCAAAAGGACAAGAACTCACTTTAGAAGGCGACTATTGTATCGTAGCCGTTGGTCGTACCGCTTATTCTGAAGGCTTAGAATTAGAAAATATCGGCATCACAGTAGAAGAAAGAGGTAAGAAAATCCCAGTTAATGCCCATCTGGAAACAGCTGTACAAGGCGTATTTGCAATTGGTGATGTGATCACTGGAGCAATGTTGGCACACAAAGCTGAGGACGAAGGTGTATATGTTGCTGAATATATCGCAGGTCAAAAACCACATATTGATTATAATTTGATTCCAGGTGTTGTTTATACTTGGCCTGAAGTTGCTTCTGTTGGAAAGACTGAAGAGCAACTTAAAGAGGCAGGTGTGAAATACAAAGCTGGATCATTCTCTTTCAAAGCTTCTGGTCGTGCAAAAGCATCTGGTGACACGGATGGTTTTGTAAAAGTACTGGCAGACGCGACAACTGACGAAGTATTAGGTGTACATATGATTGGTCCTCGTGCAGCAGATATGATTGGTGAGGCAACCGTAGCTATGGAATACCGTGCATCTGCAGAAGATATCGCACGTATTTGCCATGCACACCCAACCTATACTGAAGCAATCAAAGAGGCGGCGCTAGCAGCTACAGCAAACAGAGCAATACACGCTTAGGCGATAAATATCGAATACTCAAGGGGAAAAGTTTCCTTTTCCCCTTTGTCATAAATACCTATACACGATGAATTTTTATACAAGAAAATGGGTCAAACCCGAAGACCTAAATCCCAATGGAACATTATTTGGTGGAACACTACTGCGATGGATTGATGAAGAAGCAGTCATCTATGCTATCGTTCAATTAGGAAATCCCAAAGTGGTTACGAAATTTATTTCAGAAATAAACTTTGTAAGCTCAGCCAAGCAAGGCGATATTCTCGAACTGGGTATTGAAGCGATCAATTTTGGAACAACATCGTTAACGATGCGCTGCGAGGTACGTAATAAAATATCCAGGAAAACAATTCTATCGATCGATAAATTGGTCTTTGTCAACCTGGATGAAGATGGCAATCCAGCTCCTCATGGAAAAGATAGCATTACCTATGCGTATATGGGGATTGAGAAGACAGGTAGAGATGATTAAACATCTCTCTCCTGTTCTTATTAATTGATATCTCCCGCAAAGGAGAGGGACACAAGTATTCGTCTATTGAATACAGGCGATTCCTCTGGTCTATTCGCAATCCAATTCCTTCTCTTACCTCTTCCTGAACCTTTATAAAAATCATGCATTTGAATTTTTATACAAACACTATGACTTCTGTCTTTTTCCTTCGATTTCTTTTTTAAGGTCCAATTCCACCCAAAAGCCAAAAATAGGGATCAAGGATGCTAAGAAATATTTCACGGCCTTTAATATAGGCCACTTGTATTCTACTGTTGACATGATCAGCATAACGACGAAGATAACGACAAAGAAGCCATGAATGGAACCGGCTATTTTGACTGCTTCGGGGATTCCCGCGAAATATTTCAACGGCATGGCAATAAAAAACAAGCAAATGGTGGAGATTGCTTCCCACAGGGCGATCTGTCTGAATATTCTTAACATAATGATAAACTGTGTATTGTGAACTTCAAAAATAAGACTCTAAAAACGCTTTAACTATTATTTTTCCCCCTTTGACCAGGATGTGACATTCAGCTAGAAACAGCGACAGCGTTTTATCAGAAACCGCCAATTTTACAATAAATAGTTCATATTCATCAGAAAAAATGCGTACTTTTGAATGAATATATGCTTCACAGATTTTGTCATTTGAAGCTATAACACTCAACTACAGAATATTTATTTATATGAATTACGACATCATTGTAATCGGTAGTGGTCCAGGCGGGTATGTTGCTGCCATTAGAGCCGCTCAGTTAGGGTTCAAAACAGCGATTATTGAACGCGAATCATTAGGCGGAATCTGTCTAAACTGGGGCTGTATCCCTACAAAAGCATTATTGAAAAGTGCTCAGGTATTTGAATATTTAAACCATGCCGCTGATTACGGCATCAATGTTCAAGGTGGTGAGGCTGATTTTGACGCTATTGTCAAAAGAAGTCGCGGGGTTGCTGAAGGAATGAGTAAAGGTATTCAGTTCTTGATGAAAAAGAATAAAATCGACGTCATCAATGGAACTGCAAAAATTAAAAAAGGTGGTAAAATCGATGTGAAAGGTGCAGACGGTTCTACTAAAGAATATTCGGCAACACATACCATCCTAGCGACTGGTGCACGTTCACGTGAATTGCCTAATTTACCTCAAGATGGTAAAAAAATCATCGGCTACCGTCAGGCAATGACGCTTCCTAAACAACCAAAATCTTTAGTTGTTGTTGGCTCAGGTGCTATCGGTGTTGAGTTCGCTTATTTCTATAATGCAATCGGAACAAAAGTAACTATCGTAGAGTTTATGGATAGAATCGTTCCTGTTGAAGATGAAGAAATTTCAAAACAATTAGAGAAAAGCTTAAAGAAACAAGGTATTACCATCTTAACGAAATCTGAAGTTCAATCCGTTGACACAACAGGTGAGTTGAGCAAAGTTTCTATCAAAGCAGAAAAAGGTACTGAAGTTATCGAAGCAGAGATTGTATTATCGGCTGTTGGTATCGCTCCAAATATCGAAAATATCGGCTTGGAAGAGGTTGGTGTAAAAACGGATCGCGGCCGTGTTGTTGTAGATGATTTCTACAAAACAAACATCGAAGGTGTATATGCGATCGGTGACATTGTTAAAGGCCAAGCCTTGGCTCACGTTGCCTCAGCAGAAGGAATCACTTGTGTGGAAAAAATCAAAGGTCTACATGTTGAACCTATTGACTACAATAATATCCCCGGCTGTACATATTGCTCCCCAGAAATTGCTTCTGTAGGTTATACCGAAAAAGCGGCGAAAGAAGCTGGCTATGAAATTAAAGTTGGTAAATTCCCATTCTCAGCTTCAGGAAAAGCGTCAGCTGCTGGTGCGAAAGATGGCTTTGTTAAAGTTATCTTTGATGCTAAATATGGTGAGTTCCTAGGCGCACACCTTATCGGAGCCAATGTTACAGAAATGATTGCGGAAGTTGTTGTGGCCCGCAAACTGGAAACAACAGGTCATGAAATGATTAAAACGATCCATCCTCACCCAACAATGAGTGAAGCGATTATGGAAGCTTGTGCTGATGCTTACGGTGAAGTGATCCACTTGTAGTATTAAAACAAAAAAACTAAAAAGGGGAAAATCTAACGATTTTCCCCTTTTTAGTTTTATGATCGAATGGTTAATAGCGATTACATAACCAATCGCGACTTAAAGACGATCTGTTGATCGACAATTTCGGTGTTGTCAATGCGTTCAAATAAAATTTCAGCCGCTTTACGCGCTTGCATTCCCGGAAATTGCTCTATGCGTCCCATTGGCGGATTTTCCATATATTGCCATAACGGATAGTTGGCATAACTAATAAAGAAAATATCTTGATTTAAGACAAGCCCCTTTTGTCTGGCCGCTTTCATCAAATCAAGTGTAACAAAGTCATTAAAAGATATAATTGCAGAAGGTCGCTCAGACATCGCAAATATACTATCCATAGCCTTTTCATTTCCTTCCGTACTCAGGTCTGTTTCGATGATATTCTTTTCTAGAATATCCATACCATTCCTTTTCATGGCGGATAGATAAGCTACTTTTCGATCTTCACTAGCCGGCAAGGTTTTGGGCCCATTTACAAGTGCAATAACTTTATGTCCACGCGCTACGAAAGCATCCACAGCTTCGTTCATACCCGTAGAAAGATCGCTTTGTACTTTATTGATATTGGGTAAACTAGGCACACAGTCAAAGAAGACAATCGGTATACCAGACGCTTCCAATTTCTCAATGAATTCTAAATTGGTCGTCTTTTTGCCTATAGACATCAAAATCCCATCGACACGATGGTTTTTAAACGTTTTTAAGATCTGCTCTTCACGCTCGGGGTCATCCAGTGATTGCCCCATCAGCACAGTATATCGGTGTTCTGATGCAACATTTTCAATTTCACTAATGGCGAAAGAAAAAAACGGTTCAGACAAACTCGGTAAGATAACAGCAATCGTAAATGTTTTACGCTGCTTGAAGAATATAGCCGTTTGATTGGGTTCATAATTCAATTCTTCGGCCATTTTTTTTACGCGCATTGTTGTTACCAATCCAATACTAGGATGATCATTCAATGCTCTAGAGACCGTCGAAGGACTGATTTTCAGCTTCTTGGCAATTTCTTTAATCGTGGCAGGCTTGTTCACTTTATTCATAAATCCAAGGGCTTTATATAAAAATAGGGCTTTTATATCCCTAATCATAATTTTTTCTCAACAATATCGACAACGACTTTAATAACAATTATTGTTGGTAGATTCAACAAAGATACTGACTGTAAAGTTAGTCTACAAATTGAATTGCGGTTGTGTCCACCGTAAACTCATTGGCGAGGAACTCCAATGGATCAATTCCCCTAAAAACAAGTTCATCCTTAAAGTAAACTTTTACAGCATCCCCATATTCACCCCAATCCACAAATTTGACTTTATTGAGTTGTTCTAGCGGATTTCCTTTCGTCAAAATACAAACATGTTTATCTGCGGCTTTTAACTGCCTAAACAGCGTATTAATATGATCAAACAAATGTAACCGTAGCGGCAAAATTGCATTGACATGAAGCCGCTCAAAATTCTCCTTATATTTTTGATCAAATCCAAAAGTTTGCTGCGCATGTTCGAACAATAAATTCTCACCTTGATGCTCGAGGTGATTTTTCATAAATTGAACCAAATCTGCTTGAGCCGGAACAGTCTCTGTAAATTCTATAAAATTAGCAAAAAGATAATATACTTGAAGTAAGTAATCCTTTTTAGGAAAAACAACATCATCTAATTCAAAAACATATACCTTTTTTTCTTCTGGGAACATCATATATGTAAAAGCTTAAAATTTAAGGGCTGTGTCAACAGGGTTAAAACCTTAATGACACTAACCACAAAAATAAGATTCTATTTGGATACACAGATTAATGCTAAATCCTCCCCGGAATCCGAAGCAACAAACAATCCATCCAGTGATCTTTCGAAAGTCGCTGAGTCCAATAAATCGTTGCCCTTTGACAGAAGTCTATAAGGCAAATCAGCTGGCGGATTTTCCATAACAGGAATAGTTTCAAGCAGATCCTTATCGGGGACAAGAACTGAAATCTGATATTCCTCAAATAAAACTTTAGCTGCAGCCAATGGTTCCAGTTCAAAACCACCTAAAGGGAGCACATAATCAATCTGTTGGTCTAAACTTAATTTGAGTACCTCGTGTGCAAAAGTGGGAAGAAGGCCTTTCGGAATTTTGGCATATTTCCCCGATGCTAAAAGCAATTCGGGAATATCTTCTGAACTTGCATATACTATTTCGAAATCAGCACCAAGTCTTTTCGCGATACGCATCGCCAAACGTCTGGTTCCGAAAGTTATGAGTATTTTCTTCATTAAAAATATAATTATAATCCGGATTACTGTTACACGACTAACCCATCGCGCATATGAATCGTTCGATCCGAAATTCGGGCAAGCTCCTCATTATGGGTAACGATAATAAATGTCTGCTGAAATTTATGTCTAAGATCAAAAAACAATTGATGTAAAGCGGCAGCATTTTCCGAATCGAGATTACCTGAAGGTTCATCTGCCAAAATAATGGAAGGATCATTGATCAGAGCACGAGCCACAGAAACACGTTGTTGTTCCCCGCCAGACATTTCAGCAGGCTTGTGGTCTATGCGATGAGAAACCCCCAATAGCTCAAGCAATTCTCTTGCTTTAGCTTCCGCCTCGGACCTCCCCTTTCCTTGAATATAAGCTGGAATACATACGTTTTCCAAGGCAGTAAATTCAGGTAGCAAATGGTGAAATTGAAAAACAAAACCAATATGTTCATTTCGGAAAGCACTGAGCTTTTTAGCATTTAATTTTTGAACATCAACACCATTGATGGAAACCGTTCCCTGATCAGGCTTATCCAAGGTACCAATGATGTGCAACAGTGTACTTTTACCAGCTCCTGAAGCACCAACAATACTGACGATTTCCCCTTTTTCAACAGCGATATCAACACCTTTCAAAATTGGTAATGACCCGTAAGCTTTGTGAATTCCTTTGGCATGTAACATCATAGGACAAAGATAAATAAATTTACGATACCACGAGTTTGAATAAATAAGCTGTTATTTCTCTATTCCAGCCATTTTATTTTGTCTAAATGTCAAAAAATAGATAAAAGAGCAACTTATCCCTTGTCTTATCCCCCAAAAAATTATATTTTTACGCCAAATATTTTTGCAAATGAACATTCACGAATATCAAGGAAAGCAAATACTAAAGAGCTTTGGTGTGCGCGTACAGGAAGGTATCGTAGCAGATACTCCAGAGCAAGCTGTGGAAGCGGCCAAAAAAATGAAAGAAGACTACAACTCTGATTGGGTTGTTGTTAAAGCTCAAATTCACGCTGGTGGCCGTGGTAAAGGTGGTGGTGTCAAGTTAGCTAAGAACTTAGATGAAGTCAAACAAAGAGCAACTGACATCATTGGCATGCAATTAGTAACGCCTCAAACTGGACCTGAAGGTAAAAAAGTAAACAAAGTTTTGGTAGCTCAAGACGTTTATTATCCTGGCGAGAGCGAAACAAAAGAATTCTACATGTCTGTATTATTAGACCGTGCTAAGGGACGTAACATCGTTATGTACTCTACAGAAGGTGGTATGGATATCGAAGAAGTTGCAGAAAAAACACCACACTTGATTTTCAAAGAAGAAATCGATCCAAAAGTAGGCTTACAAGGATTCCAAGCACGTAAAATTGCTTTCAATCTTGGTCTTTCTGGTGCTGCGCACAAAGAAATGGTGAAATTTGTTGCCGCTCTTTACAAAGCATATGATTCCACAGACTCTTCTATGTTTGAGATCAATCCGGTATTAAAAACTTCAGACAACAAGATCTTAGCAGTTGATGCGAAAGTAAATCTTGATGAGAATGCTTTGTACCGTCACCCAGATTACGCTGCTATGCGTGACGTAACTGAGGAAGATCCAACGGAAGTTGAAGCTGGTGAATCAAACCTAAACTACGTTAAATTAGATGGTAACGTAGGTTGTATGGTAAATGGTGCTGGTTTAGCAATGGCTACAATGGATATCATCAAATTAGCTGGTGGTGAACCTGCAAATTTCTTGGACGTAGGTGGTACTGCAAATGCTGAAACTGTAAAAGCTGGTTTCAATATCATTTTAAAGGACCCTAACGTAAAAGCGATCTTAATTAATATCTTCGGTGGTATTGTTCGTTGTGACCGTGTTGCTCAAGGTGTAATTGATGCTTACAGCGAAATCGGTAACATCCCTGTTCCAATCATCGTTCGCCTTCAAGGTACGAATGCTGAAGAGGCTAAAAAATTAATTGATGAGTCCGGTTTACAAGTTTATTCCGCAATCTTATTGAAAGAAGCTGCTGAATTGGTAACAAAAGTATTAAAAGGTTAGTTCCTTTAATCATCATAACAAAAAGCGCGGATTATAACTAATCCGCGCTTTTTTGTTTCTATCGGCTATTTCTGTACGCCACAACGAAAAAAAAGCACTTCCTACCGATCCGATATTTCATAGCAAAGTGAGCTATGTGTCGTTTCCCCTGCTTTGCGTTTTCACCCATCTTTATTTCAAAAAATATTTTTCCTTTGCACATTAACGAACCATCTTCAAGTGAATTAAATCAACATTTATAACCAATAAACCAACAGAATAGCTTACTTTTGTATTGCTTTTCTAACAAAGCATCTTTTACAAGTCAATCTCCAAAAATTAAGATGGAACACACAAGAATAAAGGAACTATTGAATGCCACAGAATTTGGCAAAGAGGTCGTTGTTAAAGGTTGGGTAAGAACTTTCCGTAACAATCAGTTTATAGCAATCAATGACGGTTCGTCAATCAATAATATTCAAGCAGTAGTCGATTTTGAAAATACACCTGAAGATATCTTAAAACGGATCACCACTGGAGCAGCAGTTCGCGTAAAAGGTCAATTGGTAGAATCACTGGGTAAAGGGCAAAAAGTTGAGGTTAAAGCGACAGAAGTTAGTATTATTGGCGACTCTGATCCCGAAAAATATCCATTACAGCCCAAAAAGCATAGCTTAGAATTTTTACGTGAAATTGCGCATTTGCGTTTCCGTACCGGAACATTCAATGCGGTTTTCAAAGTGCGTAATGCTTTAGCATTTGCAGTACACAAGTTTTTTCAGGAAAATGACTTTGTCTACATGCATACACCAATCATCACAGGTTCGGATGCGGAAGGTGCTGGAGAAATGTTCCAGGTTACAACCTTGGATTTAAAAAACCCGCCACGTAAAGAAAATGGAGATATCGATTTCAAAGAAGACTTCTTTGGGAAATCGACGAACCTTACTGTATCAGGCCAATTAGAAGGGGAGCTTGGCGCTATGGCCTTTGGAAACATCTATACGTTCGGCCCTACATTTAGAGCGGAAAACTCAAATACAACACGTCACTTAGCCGAATTTTGGATGATCGAACCAGAAATGGCTTTCTATGAATTGGAAGACAATATGGATCTGGCCGAAGCTTTGCTGAAATATGTCATCAAATACGCTTTGGAAACTTGTCCAGAAGAAATTGAGTTCTTAACAAATCGCTTATTGGAAGAAGAGAAATCGAAACCAGCTGCGGAACGGTCAGAATTAAACCTGGTAGAGAAATTGAACTTTGTTTTAACAAACGATTTTGAACGCGTAACCTATACAGATGCCGTTGAAATATTAAAGCGTAGCAAACCAAACCAGAAGAAACAATTCAAATATTTAATTGATGACTGGGGAGCTGATTTACAATCGGAACACGAACGTTATTTGGTGGAAAAACACTTCAAAAAACCTGTTATCTTAACAGACTATCCACGCGAAATCAAGTCCTTTTATATGAAGCAAAATGAGCCGGATGCACAAGGAAGAAACACAGTCCGTGCCATGGACATTCTTTTTCCAGGTATTGGTGAAATGGTCGGTGGTTCGCAACGTGAAGAAAATCTTGATCGCTTACTCGATCGCATGGCTGAAGTTGGTATTCCTGCAGAAGAAATGGAGTGGTTCTTGGATACACGACGCTTTGGTTCAGTCCCACATTCAGGATTTGGTGTAGGCTTTGAGCGCTTGGTATTATTCACAACCGGAATGACAAATATCCGCGATGTAATACCATTTCCGCGCACACCGAAAAACGCAGAATTTTAATCTAAAGAACAACAGCCAAAACAAAATATTTTGGCTGTTGTTCTTTTATATATAGTGTATCTGAATGCAGATAATAACCATTGCCCTATTGACATCCTACAATAGGGCCTGAGATTAGACCTAATTCAGGTGCTTAACAAAAATAAAAATGCTCATTAAGATATATAACGATAACCCCAATCCCAGGGCAATAGAACAGGCGGTTGATATTCTTCGCCGTGGTGGTGTAATTATCTACCCTACCGATACCGTATACGGTATTGGCTGTGATATCACGCAACAAAAAGCCATAGAACGCTTATGTGAAATTAGGGGGCTAAAACCAGAAAAGGCGAACCTATCATTTATCTGCTATGATTTAACAGATATTTCGCAGTACACAAAATCCTTCGATACCTCCGTATTCCGTGTATTGAAAAAAGCATTGCCAGGACCCTTTACTTTTATTTTTAACGCAACAACTAAAGTCCCTAAGCTCCTAAGTTCCAAAAAGAAGACCGTGGGTATCCGTGTTCCAGACAATAATATTGTTCGTGAAATTGTCAGACAATTAGGCAACCCTATTGTGACAGCCTCCATTCACGATGAAGATGAAATTATTGAATATTCTACCGATCCAGAATTAATTCACGAAAAATACGAAGATCTAGTTGATGCTGTTATAGATGGCGGTTATGGCGATAATGTCGCATCTACCGTGGTTGATCTTACAGAAGGAACTTTTGAAGTAATTCGTGAAGGAAAAGGTGACTTGGAGCAATTCCTATAAAAACCAACTTTCAATAGAAATTCTATATACTGACCTATTTGCAAAATTTTCCCCAGCGTCATTGTTGGTAATTTGTGCATAAACTACTCCCGTTAACATACTTATTAACAAAAAAAGCTACTTATTAACATAGAGAATGTTAATAAGTAGCTTAATGACCTACGCGCATCAACATAAAATGTGCACAAGTAACCACTTATCAACATGAAATTGTTAATAACACAAAGTATAAGGTTTCCAAAAAATGACAAAATGTGCAAAACTAAGTAGTTATACACATAAAAATGTGCATAAGTTAGCGGTCATCGACAAATTTGTTAAAAAGCGTGTTTATAAAAAAGCTATACTAACAGATCCCTGTGGAAAGTTAAGAACTATATGCTATCCGTCTTTTTATCGCTATGTTGAAAAGGTCAATTCTGCGCTTTGTTTCTATAAGTAGTTTTCCAGGAAAAAACAATCCAAAACAATTCACCTTGGACAAATCTAACCTGTGCATTTCCGACCGGTTGCTTTTCAAACTGTTTGATAGTTGGGCTCCATTCCTCTTCTGCTGTCGCGTCAATGAGAATACTCATTTTAATTCAATACGCTCGAAGTTTGAGAAAAGTTTTAAGGCACTAGCCTCAGATATAGGAAAAAATATTAAAAGAGTTGCTCTAACATGAAAGGAGGTTTTATAAAATCACGACTTCTTCAATAATGACGTGACCTACATATTCATTTACTCTTCCTAGAATTTGCCTTCGCATAAGCGCCAATTCATTCTTAATAACAGCAGACTCTACCCGTACGAACAGTTTTTTATCACGAACATATAGCTGCTGTGTACGATTAGCAATAGCCTTACCAATTAATTGAGGCCAAACAGATGCGATCGAAGTTTCATCAAATTTCCTTCGTAGCTTATAAGCCTCCAAAAGACGCTCAACCCCCTCTTTAATCGTCATATCGTCGCTTGACCGAATGAATTCTAGGCTTTTTTTAGTTTGCTTCTTATACATTGACTTGTCCTCCTTCAATATCAAATATACGAACAGGGCGGCTGATTTCGTCAAAGATTCGCTGAATTCTCATGGAATCTGTATCCGTCAGGAAAATCTGTCCAAAATCATCTTCTGAAACCATCTGCATCAATTTATGTGTACGGCGATCATCAAGTTTATCAAAGATGTCATCCAAAAGAAGTAAGGGCTTAAAACCCTTTTTCTGCTGGAGATAAGAATATTGTGCAAGCTTCAAAGCAATTAGAAAAGATTTTTGTTGGCCCTGAGAACCAAACTTCTTTAAGGGCATTCCACCGTGAATGGTAAAGATCAGATCATCTTTATGTATTCCTTGCGTTGTGCGTTCCAGCATACGGTCACGTTCCAAATTCTTCTCCAAAATATTTAGAAACGAATCTGTCATTAAAGGCGATTCATATTGTAATTGAACAGACTCTGCATCCTCGGTGAGGAACTGATAGTGTCGGTCAAACTCCGGCTGAAACTCCTCCATAAAAGACCTTCTTTTTTGAAAAATAATATTTCCAACTTCTTCAAGTTGAAAATTGAGAATTTCGATTAGGCCAAGATCCAATACACTGGTTTGACGTGCTTGTTTAAGGAGACTGTTACGTTGGGCTAAAAACTTATTATAAATAATCAGGGTATCTAAATATTTATTATCTGTTTGGGAAATTACATTATCCACAAACTTTCTACGCTCTTCACTTCCATCTGTTACAATGATGCTATCGTTTGGGGATACCATGACCAAAGGAAATAAGCCGATATGATCAGCCAATCGGGGATAATCCTTTTTATTTTTTTTAAATTGCTTTTTCTGATTTTTTTTAAGGCTACAAGAAATGAAATCACTATTGGATTCTTTATCAAACTCACCCTGTACCATAAACCAGTCATTGCCTGATTTGATATGCTGCGAATCAATTGGATTGAAATAACTTTTACAGAGTGATAAATAGTGAATCGCATCCAAAAGATTGGTTTTACCAACACCATTATTCCCTGTAAACGCATTTACCTCGGGGAGAAATTTCAAAGATGATTCCGAGTAATTCTTGAAATTTAGAACAGAAAGTTGCTTCAGCCACATAGCACAAAGATACGCTATTTGGATTGCTAAAAATTATTTTATTTCCTCAAAATCCACAAACTCACCAGCGGTTTCAGTTCCTTTACGTTCAGGGCTTTCTTTCGGTGGAATGTAATCGACATGTACTTTACCTTCGGGCTGAGACCTTTTACTTTCCTGTTGCCCTTGACCATTAAATTCATAATAAAAGGTACCGCCTGATCCTTGGCTACCGTATGCTCCACCCTGCTGTTGCGCTTTTTTCATCAACTTTTCAGCTGCTTTACGCATTGCAAATGGTAAAAATAATCTAAATAAGAATCTTACTACAAAGTAAACAGCGAATGTAATAAGTATAAATTTTAAAAATGCCATAGTTAATTCGTTGCTATTTTCTCAAATTTAACCAATAACTCGATAAACTGTTGTCTTTAAAATGTCAGATAAGAATTTATTAACAAATTTTAAGACTTTCCTAATAGCGCTTTTGTTTCCATAATAATTCGATAGAGCTCTTCCTGGCGCTGTGTACCCAACACATAAGTAAGACCATCTTTATCCGTTAAAAAAACTGCATTTTTGCCTCCAGCGAAAAATTTAATCTTTCCTTTAGTGTGCAGATTATAAACAGGATTATTGAAAAAGAATGTGCTATAAGGCGCCTTTTCTATTTTTGTGATAGAGGCAAGATCGATTTTGACGACTCGAGTAGACCATAGTCCACTAATAAGTATATGGTCTTGAAATACTTCCGTACGGAATAATACCATATACATCATGACAATAGACGTGATGATAATACCTACTCCTACAATAAAGAACAATTGGCTCGATATCAAATGGTCTAAATTCAAATAAAATGCCGTAAAACAAAAAAGTACGAGCACTAAACGCACGCTGATCCAAACACGGTCACGACCTAAATATTGATTTTCCGAATAGAGTACACCTTCTTTCATTTACTTAAGATTTAGCTATTAATTTGGAGACTTCGCACCATTGTCTCTTACTATTTTGAACTCCTCATTAGTATCATTTTTGCTTCAATAGATTTTGTATCATTCAGGATCCTTCCATCATTTTTAGCAGCAACAATTTTTCTTGTTAATCAGTTCTGCAAACTAAAGTAAGGACTTTTTTTGTATTGGCGGTAATTTTATAACGATTGTCCATGCGATAATTGGCTACCCAAAGGATATCTCTATTTCCATTCACCACGATCGGAATATTTTCCTTTTCAAATAAGCTGATCTTCTTGTTGATAAAAAAATCACTCAACTTCTTGCGCCCTTCCATACCTAAAGGATAAAAGCTATCACCAACTTTCCACGAACGAATCGTAAGCGGAAAAACCAATACATCATAATCCAGCTTTGCAACCTCACTCGCTTTGACAATAGCTAAATCCGCAGAAACATTGGCATGAAAACAATAGTGCTTCCACTCCACAGTTGAAGTTTCGGAGGTGATTAAAGCCTCATCGGGTGAAATAAATTCCTTTTCACGAATAAAAAGTTCATTTCTATCCAGGAGCATATGGTAGGCATCGGATTGAAAAATACGTCCAGACTCTCTAGACCAAGCTTGTTGAAGATCACTTAGTACCGGCTTTGAAAAATTAAAAGCCGAAAACAACTCATAGAGCAAAGGCAGATTATCCATATAGGGTTCCAGATCTTCTTTCCGAACTCCCCAACCTTCATCTATAGGGTAAAACAGTTTTCTCCGAATGGGCTCCACAAATTGCTGCAACAGCTGGTAAGATTCCTTAAAATGATTGATATTCTGCTCGAAGATCATTTCAAAATCTGGCTGAAGTTTTTTAAAATGTGGGATGATATCAATCCTTATTTTATTACGTGCATATTTTGTTGAAAAGTTGGATTGATCGTCTCGATAAGCAATCCCATACATATTCACAAAATGTTCAATTTCGCTTGCCTTCAGAAAAAGTAGTGGCCGAATGATACGCTCTCTGATAGGGAAAATACCCTGGAGTCCTTGGAGGCCGGTTCCACGTGAAAGGTTTAGGAGTACCGTTTCGATATGATCGTTCAGATGCTGAGCTACTGCAATTCGGTCGAACTGCAGCTCATGTCGCAATTTCTCAAACCAAGCATAACGAAGTTCCCGTGCCGCCATTTGAATCGAAATCTGATGGTCCTTTGCGTAAGCTTTTGTATCAAAGTGCTTCACGTATATTGGAACATTATTTTCCGTTGCAAATTTCCGAACTAAAGCTTCATCCTCATCAGATTCTGTTCCTCTTAATTGAAAATTGCAATGTGCAATCGCAATAGTATACCCTGCTTTTGCAAATAAATGTGCCATTAACATCGAGTCCTTTCCCCCACTCACCGTAAGCAATATTTTATCATGAGGCATCAACAAATGCTCCTTTTCAATATAGCCCATTAGTCTTTCCAGCACATTCATAGAACAAAGTTACGGTATATTTTGTCCGAATGATAAATTCAACTCTTAAAATTTGTGAAATCCAGTGAAGTAGCAATTAAAATCCATATTTTTGCCCTTGTGAAACAATACATTTATACACTTATTGTATTTATTTTAACTGGCTTGTCGGTCCAAGCACAGAAACAGGATGAACTAAAGCTTCTTTCGTCATCCCATATTATTACTGGGAAAGACGGCAATATTTTGTTTTACCGTCCAGTCTATGAACATGTGGGTTCAACGCTATCATCAGATAGTGGCTATTTACATAAAGACAACATTGGCCGACAATTTTTTGAAGCCTTTGGAAACGTAATCATTACTCAACCCGACGGTACACAGATATTTTCCAATAAATTACATTATGAAGCAGCAATGCAGCTCGCTACGCTTACAGGCGCTGTTCGAATGGTCAGCACTAGTGGATCGGTATTAACGACCGATCATCTTGTCTACAATATGCGAAGTAAAATCGGCAATTATTACAGCGGCGGGCGTATTCTATCAGGAAGCGATACAATTACAAGCCAGCGAGCTACTTATTTCGAAAATACAGGGGAATCTTATTTCAATCAAAAAGTTGTGGTTCGATCGACCAATGTAAAAGTCTACACAGACTCCATGAAATATAATGGTAATACACGCATTACTGATTTCTATGGTCCCACGAATATCAAGGGAAATAAAGGGGAAAACCTATATACTGAAAAAGGCCGATACCATATGGCAACGGGCCAGGCTTATTTCTCTAAAAACAACCTCTACACAGAAGGGACAAAGTTTCTTAAAGGAGACAGCCTATTCTACGATAGACAAGTGGGAATCGGTAAAGCCGTAAAAAATGTGGTCTTTGTTGATACCTTAGACAAATTTTACGCCTATGGTGGATTTGGTTTGTACAACGGGAGGAACGAATCCATTACAATGACAAACAAACCCCTGATCATTTCGGTGGTCAAAAAAGATTCAACACAAAAAGATTCTGTATCTTCTTTGTCTCCCGCCCAACAAAAATCGGAGAAAGAGCGAAAAAATGAAGCCAAGGAATTGAAGAAGATTGAAAAAGAACAAAACAAAGATGAACTCAAATCAAATAAAGCCACATCGCAAGTTGTTCTAGAAGAAAAGGAACATCCAGGTAAGAATATCAAAAGCGATAATAGTAAAACCCTTAAGGCTGATTCACAAGTCGATTCTGTTTTTATGACAGCCGACACCCTCTTCTCACAGATGATATTTCGCCGAGATTATATTGCAAAAGATTTTAAATTGAATCGTGAAGGTGGGGCTATTGAAGATGACAATGAAGTCGATTATGGTGACCAGGATTCCAGCTCAACAACAGTTGATTCTACTGGTACATTAGATAACACAAGAGTTAACCTTCACAAGGGAATAGACAGTTTGTCTAAAAAAGACAGTGACAAACCGGTTCTTGAAAAGAGCATTAAAAAAGTACAAGATACACTTATAAATAAAAAACCGATTGCACCAAAGAAAACACCAGTTATTGTCGGCGATCAAAACAAGATAGAAATTGAAAAAAACCTCAAGGCTGATAGTGTTTTGCGTAAAAAAGCGATCATCCCCAAAGGCGGTGAATCCGATAAATTGATGGGAGCAGCTTTAAAAAATGCCCAAGAGAATAGAAGAGATTCTCTCGCACAGGATACTGCTAAAACACGGATTATAAAAGCCTACTATAATGCACGATTATTTAAATCAGACTTGCAGGCTGTAGCAGATTCTATGTATTATGGTATGCAAGATTCGATGTTCAGGCTGATGGGAAAACCAATGATGTGGGCCGAAAACTCACAAATCTCCGGAGATACCATATTTTTACAGGTAAAGAATCAGAAATTGGACAATTCCTTACTCGTCGGTAATGCTTTCATGGTGAACGCAACAAGCGACTCATTAAAGTTCAATCAGATTAAGGGTCGTAAGATTACCAGCTTTTTCACCAATAACCGTATGGAACGTTTGTTTGTTGATGGCAATGCAGAAAATATCTTTTACAATATTGATGAAAAGACCAATGTAACCACTGAGCTTGTACATGATCGAAGCAGTCGTTTCAAGATCTTGATGGAAGATAATAAGTTGAAGGAATATGTATCTATTCGAAAAGTGGATGGCAAAGTCTATCCCATTGCTGAAGTCACGGCCGACAAAGAATTTCTTCCGAATTTCACCTGGCGTCCCGAAGATCGACCTAAATCAAAAGATGATTTATTAAATCGAAAAAGGGATCTTTCAAAAGCGTCATTTACGGTTCCGACTGCACCAGAAGGTGAAGAATCCGGGACAATGAAGTCTATTAAAAAAGGCGATAAAACAACGACCCCTCAAAAAGGTGCCGCTAAGAAAGCTGGTGCTAGCGAAACGCTCGAGGAAGAAAAAGAGGTGGGTGCTGCAAACAATAAAACAAACGCTGTAACCAAAACAGCTAAGCCATCTGAAACAACGGATAAAGTTAGCGCTACAAAAACAAATGTAAAGACCGCAACCGACAAAGCAGCTGCGAAGTCTGACTCAACAACCAATAAATCGGCGATAATACCTGCTCAAGATAGTATTCAAACAAAAGTAAAAGCTAAATAACCGTCAATACTGAGTCGCACAAAAAAGCAGCGCAAAACAAATTGTTTTGCGCTGCTTTTTTAATTTAAGGCTATCTCCTGATCGTATCAGACGCACTCATTCCTTAGCTCAGAGAAATGAAAATTTCTATTTATAACTCAAATGAGGTAGTTATTAACCTATTTCGTTTTTAAATATGTAGCAAGTTTACCAACAGCAATCGCTCGATGGCTAATGCTATTTTTTTCTGCCGCTGTCATTTCGGCAAACGTCCTATCATAGCCATTCGGAATAAAAATGGGATCATAACCAAAGCCATCAATACCTCTACGTTCTTCAATAATTTTCCCCTCGATACTTCCTTCAAAAAAGTGCTGCTGCTCATTCAAATATAATGAAATAACTGTTTTGAATCTCGCTGTACGATTGGTGTTATCGCCTAATTTTTGTAGTACAAGATCAATATTCTTTTCCATATCCCTTGATCCCGAATAACGTGCTGAATAAACTCCCGGTTCGCCATTTAATGCATCAATTTCCAAACCTGAGTCATCTCCAAAACAGTAAAGGCCATATTTATTAACCAAATAATCTGTTTTCTGCTTGGCATTTTCCTCAAAGGTCTCTCCTGTCTCTGGAATATCATCGCTACAGTCAATATCATTTAAACTCTTAATGATAAAAGCACTTCCCACGATCGCTTGGACTTCCTCCAATTTATGGGCATTATTGGTTGCAAATACAAGTTCTAGCATCTTCTTCAAATTTAGCTTTTTGTTTGTTCTTTCTCTTTGTTGACAGTGCTCCTCACGTTGTAGTATGTTACTATCTTTCCATGAATTCACGCCCCCAAAAATAAGCATTAAACCCCAATTTTTATTCAGAACAAGTATCTGATAAAATCAGGAAACAATAAAGGTCTTAAATTCGTTCCAGAACAGCTTCTTTTTATTCACATCGACAAACATCTCTTCAAAACTGAACGTATTAAAAACCGTTGCAATACGGCCTTTCATGTAGGAATTATGTTCAATAAATGGAAGTTTCAAAGACGCGGGTTCCACACCCAACAATATAATCTTAGTCGGTTGAAAAAACTGCATAATGCGCTTAAAATCATTCGGATTATGGGGATTTGCCAAATTGAGTACCGCAACGGTCTCTTTAGTCAATTTCAAGGCACCAATTGTTTTTTCAAAAGCGTCCAATGCTGCGGGAGAAAAGTAGGGATATTGCTCGTAGCGCAATATAAATAGTATGCCCTGATCCTTATTTCCTTGATAAATAAATTCACCTCCCAATACCTCCAGATTGTCAACAGTATCGCCAACCCTGCCGGACTCAATAGCCATAGCGGCCTGCTCCGCACCTACCCCCACTGCCACATACGAGGTATCCTTCGTTGTCGATGATGAGGGGTCAGCATATTGCACATGAGTACTGTTCTCCTCCTGTAAAGGATGTACAGACAGATCGGCTTTAAAATCAAAACCATTTCCAAAGATTGTTTCATCCATTAAGGTCTGAAGTGCAACGGGATTATCTGTTGTAAGATTGCTCATCGGGAAAAGAAATATTAGACCGTAAAGATAAAGAAGAAAAAGGGAAAAGAAAAAGGAGCGAAGAATCGCTCCTTTCTATATGTCAAAAAGATTAATGACCTAAGATATAGGAGAAAATTAATGGCGCAACGATCGTCGCGTCAGATTCCACGATAAATTTAGGTGTATCAATATCTAATTTGCCCCAAGTGATTTTCTCGTTTGGAACAGCACCAGAATAAGAACCATACGAAGTTGTTGAATCTGAAATCTGACAGAAATAAGCCCAAAAAGGCACTTCTTCCCATTCAAGATCCTGATACATCATCGGAACTACACAGATTGGGAAGTCACCAGAAATACCGCCTGCGATTTGGAAAAATCCAACACCTTTACCTGCGGAGTTGTTACGGTACCACTCTGTCAAGTAAATCATGTATTCGATACCCGATTTTACTGTACTTGCTTTCAATTTACCTTTTATCACATTGGAAGCGAAGATATTACCTGTCGTTGAATCTTCCCATCCCGGACATACGATCGGTAAATTTTTCTCAGCTGCTGCAACAATCCAAGAATCTTTTGGGTCGATCTCATAATATTGTTCCAACACACCTGAGTTAACAACTTGATAAAGAAACTCATGTGGTAAGTAACGCTCACCTTTAGCTTCAGCAGCATGCCAAACATCCTCGAGATGTTTTTGCAGACGACGAAAAGCTTCCTCTTCTGGAATACAAGTATCTGTAACGCGATTATAGTGATTATCCAATAGCTCTCTTTCTTGCTCAGCTGTCAAATCTCTATAATTCGGAATTCTTTTGTAGTGTGAGTGTGCGACAAGGTTCATCACGTCCTCTTCCAAATTGGCACCAGTACAAGAAATAAAGTGTACTTTATCTTGACGGATCATTTCTGCTAAAGAAACACCCAATTCGGCAGTAGACATTGCACCTCCCAAAGAGATCAACATTTTTCCACCATCCAACAGATGCTCCTCGTAACCTTTTGCAGCGTCTACTAATGCAGCTGCGTTAAAGTGACGGTAATTATGCTCAATAAATTGAGAAATAGGTCCTTTTTGAGTACTCATGATATTTTCTAACTTTTATAAAATAATAAGTACCGCAAAGGTACTGAATATAATCTATTTTCGTCCCAATAGAGATTTAAAACACGTATAGACCACATTTTTTTAACAAATGTAAAAGGAATCGTATTCCTAGGCTGCACTTATAAATGTTCCATCGGCTGAAAAATCATTTTGATAGACGCCTATCTCCTCATAATTATTGCGAAGATAATTCCAGTTCAATTCAATAGACGACTGCTTGTCGATTCGATAACTCATGCCCAAACGACCATTTAATTCCTGCGTGCTATTCGTCTCTTTATTCAGCTGTCCGATCACATAATGAACATTTTCACGATACGCAAGTTCACGCCTACGGTCAACATCAAAATAATTCGAAGAGCGTGCAACGGAAAAACTGGAGTTTAAGGTCCATTTCTTCATTCCATACTGCAGCCCCACGCCATTATTACATTTCCAAAGCCTTCCTTTTGATGCTCCTAAAAAAACATTTCCTGTTAGACCTTTCAGGACATCCTTTTTGATACGAATATCAATTACTCCACCGGCCCCTTCCGCACTCCATTTTGCTGGTGGAATGGTCATGAGATCAATGCTCTCTAAAGAGCTTGCCGGGATAGATTTTAAATAGGCGATCAAAGAGGTTCCGTTGAGATAGGTCTGCTTGCCGTTGACGGTAATCAACACGCCCGTTTTTCCCTGTAAAGAAAAATTGCCTAATTCGTCTACCTGTATACTCGGAATGGCATTTAAAACAGCCAACGTATTTCCATTCAATAAAACGGGATTGCTGTCCGTTCGAATACGGACCCGATCCAAAAGTTGCTGTTCGAGAGGCCCTGATCCCTCAACAAGCACTGTATCTATCCTCCTTGAATCGGATCCAGTATTTCGCAGCATCGTGCTGTCGATTAATTGCTGTTTAGTTTTGGGGACTATTTGCGCCGATAACAGACATGGCAATGCCATGGATAACCCTATAAGTATCCTAAACTTCATGATATCTACGAAAATTAACGCTTAGTCTTCAAAGCTTTGGTCTATAGCCTGTGCTAGTTTATGGATAAATTCAGGTTTTACGTTTTTATCAATGGCATTGATGTTCTCCAGCTCAAGGAGAAGCGCCGGTATTTTAGCACCGCGTAAAATTGCAAGCTTTGTATTTATCGCTGGAGTACCCGCAGCCAGTCCATTCTGTTGCAACATTTGGCCCAAACTAAACGCAAATTTGCGGTTAAGTTCTTCTAGCATCGTATGACTAACCCCCGACTGATATAATATTCGTATAGGAAGAGATTGTTTGCCCTTTACATTGTCGAAATGGATTGATAACAATAAATCCCCTTCAACGTTCGATCGGTCTCTGAGTAATTTATATTCATCAGCCGCTCTTGACAATACGACTTTGTGCCCCTTGCGCTCCAGCTCCTGTTTCAAAAGCAAACAGGTTTCCCAGGTCAATGATTTTTCTTCCAATCCGAAAGATGAAATACCACCCGTGTCTTTTCCTCCATGTCCGGGGTCAAGGATGATCGTTTTAGACCGATTACTTCCTTCTTTTAAAGAAGCAGAAAACCAAGAACTCTTCGGCGGATTAATAAAAGAGTAAAATAACAGTGAAAGACCTAGTAATGGAATGGTCAATACGTACTGCCATCTTGCCTTTTTGGAGGAAGGTTTTGACATCATAACCTGTACCCGCTCCACCAACTCATGTCTATTCTTAAATAAACTACTCTGCAACCCAGTGGGACATGGCTGCTGTGTTTGAGTCAGTAGAAAACGGGCATAGCCGCTGTTACCATATCGATTGGCCAATACCTCGTCAACCTGATATTCATGCAGCAAATACAGCTGTCTACGCAACCAATAAACAAATGGATTTAGCCAATAAAGGCAACGAAAAATTTCTATCAACCATTTATCCCGGCAATGGTTAAAAACAATATGCTGACGCTCATGCTCAAAAATCAATTTTCCTTCTGACGTATCGAGCTGATCCTCTTCCATAACAATGACATGCTGCACAGAACAATTCGCATAATGTCCAAAAGGAGCAACCATTGTAAATCCGTCAAATTTATACTGACTTAACTGTCCAATTCGACGGTATAAGCGGATATAGCGAAACGCAAAGCGGCACAACAATACAAAAGATACAAGCAGATAACCATAAGCAATGCCATATCCGATCGAAAAGGAGTGCCAGAAAGAATCGGCCATTTCTACTTCTGACACGAGACCACTCGCAGTTCCGATGGAATGAGTTAGTGTATTGGATTGTCCAAAAGCGAGAGCCGGACTTGCCGACGGAAGAAATAATTCGCCCAAACGTACAGTTCCAAATGGCAGAAGCAGACTCAACAAACATAAACCTAGGATAAAATAACGGTTCCATTGAAAAAATGAAAGCTGTCTGAATACCAGAAAATAAAGAACTGCCCCGATTACCAGACTGCAGTTAACTTCAAATAAATAATAAAGTAAGCTATTCATGATCTTCTTGTTTTTTGATGAGTTGTTCTATTTTCTGAATATCCTCCGCCGAAAGCTTCTTTTCTTTTACCATAAAAGAGAGTAAATTCTCTACCGAATCATCAAAATAATGATCGAGCACTCTCGAGAATGATAATTTCCGGTATTGCATCTTTGAAATCAAAGGATAATATTGGTAAGTTTTTCCGAAGGCCTTATAACCTACATACCCTTTCTTTTCCAATATTCTTACAATCGAGGAGATTGTATTATAAGGAATTGAACTGCTTGGATCCAGATACTCAATAATATCTTTGACAAAGACCTCGTTGAGTTTCCAGATCACCTGCATGACTTCCTCTTCTTTTTTTGTTAATTCTTCCATAATTTGATGCGTTGTTTATACTAATATAAAGCTATAACTTATTTTTCAGTTTTACAACTTAAAAATAAGTTATAAAACTGAAAAACAAGTTCACAGAAGGAATTCAATCAAAAAAAGGCAATTAAAACCTACTTTTTCAACAACTTAGAGAAAAACAAATAGGCCGCTATCAAAAAGATAATGATAATAATCAGGACAATAATCTCTTGTGTCCCTATTCCCCAGTTCATACTATTCATATTTTTTCAATTTAAATGATCCATTTCTCGCATTGATCTAAAAATGTCTGTTCCATATCTGCTCCGATTCCAATTTGGTCTGAGATATGTATTTTGTATCCATCATATTGAATCCCACCTATAACAGGGTCCTTCAGATGGCCAACCATACAGGTGTCCAGATCAAAAAACTTGACATTCGGTGCAGCATAAGCGAAATGTACTTTAGCTGCTAAAGCCAAGCGAGATTCCAACATCCCTCCGATCATACAAGTAATACCGTATTCCGCGGCAATATGATTAATTTTTAAGGCTTCCTGTATGCCTCCTGATTTCGAAAATTTAATATTGATATAATCGCAAGCATCCGCTTTGCAGAGACGCTCTGCGTCATGTTGAGAATAAACGGATTCATCCGCCATCACGGGAACAATTGTTTCTGCACGCAATTGCGGTAAATATTCGTCGTCCCATGTACGCATCGGTTGCTCGCAAAATTGTATCTTATAAGGTTCCAACCCCTGTAATGCTTCTAATGCCTCCTCATAAGACCAGCCTTGGTTTGCATCAACACGAATAGGCATTTCGAATCCAACAGCCTTACGTATTTCACGTATACGCGCAATATCTGTTTTTGGATCCTTTCCCAACTTAACTTTCAACATGACCGCACCTTCGCTCTGTAAACGTTTTGCTTTCAACGCCATCTCTTCTGGAGACGCAATTCCCAAGGTGATATCTGTCGTAATCTCTCGCTTCGCTCCCTTTAGAAATTGATAAAGTGGCAGACCAGCATGTTTGGCCGCCAGATCATGCAAGGCCATATCAAAAGCTGATTTGATCGTCTTGTTACCGGCGATATATAGGTCCAATTCTGCCAAACGCTCTTCTATAGCCAAAGGATCGCGCCCCTTCCAAATCTTTGCAAAATCCCTTGCCAGAACTAAACAAGTATCTTGTGTTTCTCCTACGATCATCGGAAAGGCAGAACATTCGCCCACACCATATATATTAGCATCTGTATATATACGTATAAAAGTATTTTGCGCATAATCCATCGTCCCTGTTGCGATAACAAAAGGTTCCATAGGAATGCTTAGTCGATAAATTTCAATTTCAGTTATTTTCATCTCACTCTTTAGTTAAGCCATGTCTATACAGCATAAAGGATATGCAATACTTTGCCTAATTTATATATATTCTTGCAATCTTGGGATGATTTTTCCATATCCCACAAAAAATATTGCCAAATGTTGCATTATTCAGCGATGCATCAAACTGAATTGATTGCGGCGAATATCAAATACAATATCGGCAATAAAACATATCAAAAGAAATGATAAAATCAAACTAAATACATTTTCATTATAATATTTATAATATTTCCGTTTTTTATTCCTATATTAGCAATGTATAATATTTGAAAAGGAAAGATGATTCAACAAAGACCGAAAACGGAGGGCCTCTACGACCCTAATTTTGAGCATGACGCCTGTGGGGTAGGCTTTGTCGCCCATATCAAAGGGAATAAATCACACGCACAAGTAAAAGATGCATTAACCATGTTGGAGAATATGGAGCACCGTGGTGCTTGTGGCTGTGACCCAGAAAGCGGTGATGGAGCGGGTATCATGATCCAGCTTCCCCATGAATTTTTATGGGAAGAATGTATCAACTTGGGTATACAATTGGAAGAGCCAGGTTATTATGGCACAGGTATGGTCTTTCTTCCAAAAGAAGAAGACATGAACAAAATATGTCGGGATTTGATTGAGGAAGCGGCAGCAGAAAGGGGTATGAAATTCCTTGGCTACCGTCCAGTACCAGTCAATCGTGAAGGTATTGGACCAACAGCGCTCAGTGCAGAACCTGAAATAGTCCAATTTTTTGTTAGCAGACCGGACGGCGTTTCAAACACTGAAGAATTTGAACGCAAACTTTTTGTACTACGTCGCCTGATCATTCAAAAAGTTAAACAACAACAAGAATACCCTCTCCCCCTTTACTTTGCATCGCTTTCTTGCAAAACAATTATTTACAAAGGTCAATTAACAACATACCAGGTCGGAACTTATTATCTTGATTTACGCGATCCTCGTGTGGTATCTGCTTTTGGCTTAGTTCACTCGCGCTTTTCCACCAATACTTTTCCTTCATGGTCCCTCGCTCAGCCATTCCGTATGCTGGCACACAATGGCGAGATCAATACATTGACAGGTAACCTGAATTGGTTTTACGCAGGTATGCGCGCTTTATCATCGCCGTATTTTACGGAAGAAGAGATGGAAATCTTACTTCCTATTGTTGACCGTGGTCAATCAGATTCTGCCTGCCTTGACAATGTAGCCGAGCTGCTTTTACATAGCGGACGTAGTCTCACCCATGTGATGTTGATGTTGGTCCCTGAGGCTTGGGATGGCAATACGCAAATGGATCCTTTAAAACGTGCTTTCTACGAATATCACGCAACCTTGATGGAGCCTTGGGATGGTCCTGCAGCACTCTGCTTCACCGATGGCAAGCATATTGGTGCTACATTAGACCGCAACGGCTTACGCCCGCTACGTTATGCCGTAACCTCAGACGACCGCGTCGTTGTTGCTTCTGAAGCAGGGGCACTTCCGATCGAGGAGTCTACCATCATCAAAAAAGGCCGTCAACAAGCAGGCAAGATTTTCCTTGTCGACATGGAACAAGGCCGTATCCTCACCGATAACGAAGTAAAAGATCAATTGATCAACCAACAGCCTTATAGTGATTGGTTGGACAACTATAAAATTAAGCTAGAAGAACTGGAAGAACCTCGTGTAACCTACACCTATCTTTCCAAAGATTCTGTTTTCAAATATCAAAAGACGTTTGGTTTCTCCCGCGAGGATCTAGAAACCATCCTGACCCCAATGGCATTGACAGGATACGAACCAACAGGCTCCATGGGGTCCGATGTTCCGCTAGCCATTCTTTCCGATCAACCACAACATATTTCAAGTTATTTTAAGCAATTTTTTGCCCAAGTAACCAACCCACCGATCGATCCGATTCGCGAACGCTTGGTCATGAGTTTAGCAACATTTATCGGTAACGCAGGCAATATCCTAATCGAAGACAAGAAATTCTGTCACTGTGTAACCTTACCGCATCCGATCCTGACCTCCAAAGAACTGGAGAAATTGCGTTCGATCGATACAGGATTGTTCCAAGCAAAAACCATCCAGTCTTACTTCCGCTCAGATGGTAAACCTGGATCATTGGAAGCCGGTCTGGAACGCTTGTGCCGCTATGCGGATGATGCTGTACGTGATGGTTTTGAAGTACTCATTCTTTCGGATCGTGCGATTGACTCCAAACATGCAGCTATACCTTCATTACTTGCTGTTTCGGCAGTCCATCACCACTTGATCAAAACAGGTAATCGTGGTGCTGTAGGCCTAGTGGTCGAAGCCGGTGATGCTTGGGAAGTACACCATTTTGCCTGCCTATTGGCATTCGGTGCCACAGCGATCAATCCTTATATGGCCTTGGCAAGTATCCGTACCATGAAGGAACAAAACACCTTGGATACCGAACTGACTTGGCCTGAACTATCCAAAAATTACGTCAAAGCCGTTAACAATGGTTTGTTGAAAATTTTCTCCAAAATGGGGATCTCCACATTGCAATCCTACCACGGTGCACAGATCTTTGAGGTACTTGGTATTGACAAGTCTGTTGTCGATAAATTCTTTTGCGGAGCTGTCTCACGTATCGGCGGTATGACCTTGGATGATCTGGCTAAAGAAGCTCTTTCAAAACATTGGCGCGGATTTGAAAAAAGCCGTACTCCACAAAATCTATTGCCAGAAGGCGGTATTTATCAATGGAAGCGTCGTGGTGAAGGCCACCTTTGGAATCCAGACACGATTCACCTATTGCAACAAGCCTGTCGCACTGGAGATTATGCGACCTATAAAAAATACGCGCAGAAAATCAATGAGCAAAAAGAACACATGTTTACCCTTCGCGGATTGTTGGACTTTGCAAAACATCGCAATTCTATTCCATTGGAGCAAGTAGAACCTGCTAGTGAAATTCTAAAACGTTTCGCAACCGGTGCGATGTCTTTTGGATCAATTTCCCACGAAGCGCATAGCACCCTTGCCATCGCCATGAACCGCATCGGCGCAAAATCGAACACCGGTGAAGGCGGCGAAGATGAATTGCGTTATCAACCGCTTCCAAATGGAGATTCTATGCGCTCGGCAATAAAACAGGTTGCCTCGGCTCGTTTTGGTGTTACTTCCAACTATCTGACACAAGCAGACGAACTACAAATCAAAATGGCGCAAGGTGCCAAACCGGGAGAAGGAGGTCAATTACCCGGCCCCAAAGTGGATGCCTGGATTGCAAAAACCAGACACTCTACACCGGGTGTCGGTCTAATTTCACCACCACCCCATCACGATATTTACTCCATCGAAGATTTAGCGCAGCTGATCTTTGACCTAAAGAATGCTAACCGTCAAGCAAGAATCAACGTAAAGTTGGTCTCTAAAGCGGGTGTTGGTACCATTGCTGCCGGAGTGGCGAAGGCCCATGCCGACGTGATTCTTATCGCAGGTTTTGATGGTGGTACAGGTGCATCCCCGATCAGTTCAATCAAACACGCTGGATTGCCTTGGGAATTAGGGCTTGCAGAAGCGCATCAGACACTTGTTAAAAACAAATTGCGCAGTCGCGTTGTGTTGCAGGCGGACGGTCAGGTAAAAACAGGTCGTGACATCATCATCGCCACACTATTGGGCGCTGAGGAATGGGGCGTATCTACAGCAGCATTGGTTGCCGGTGGCTGTATCATGATGCGTAAATGCCACTTGAATACATGCCCTGTGGGTGTTGCAACGCAAGATCCAGAACTGCGTAAATTATTCTCTGGAAAACCAGAAGATATTGTCAACTTATTTACCTTCCTAGCAGAGGAAGTCCGTGAAACGATGGCTTATCTTGGCTTCCGCACCATCAACGAGATGGTCGGGCGGGCTCAGTTCTTAAAGAAACGGGAAAATATAGACCATTGGAAAGCTAAGAAAATTGATTTCACAGACATTCTACATGTGGAACGCAACGAGCCTGGACAATCGTTATACAATACCGAAGAGCAGGATCACGGTATGGCCATGATTTTGGATTGGGGCTTATTAAAACAATCCAAGTTGGCTTTAGAAAGCAAAACGCCTGTATTTGGCACATTTAAAGTAAAAAACACAGACCGTACCATCGGAACCATGCTGTCCAATGAAATTTCAAAACTTTATGGTTCAGAAGGTCTTCCAGACAATACCATCAATTTCAAATTTGAAGGTTCTGCCGGACAGAGTTTTGGTGCATTTTCAACGAAAGGTCTTTCATTTGAATTACAAGGTGAAGCCAATGACTATGTTGGAAAAGGACTATCAGGAGCTCAGTTAGCCATCTATCCAGTTGCAGAAAGTGCTCTAGTACCGGAAGATAATATCATTATTGGCAACGTTGCACTATTTGGAGCAACATCTGGGCATCTATTCGTCAACGGACAGGCCGGTGAACGCTTCGCCGTACGTAACTCTGGTGCAACAGCTGTAGTTGAAGGTGTTGGTGACCATGGCTGTGAGTACATGACAGGGGGGCGTGCGCTGATCTTGGGTGCTACAGGTCGTAACTTTGCTGCCGGAATGAGCGGTGGTATTGCGTGGATCTACGACATTAATGAAGATTTCCGCGAAAACTGTAATCAGGAAATGGTCGATCTGGATCCATTGGAAAGTGAAGACGAAACCGCAATTATCGCCTTACTGAAACGTCATATCTTGCTCACCAATAGCCGTAGAGCAGATTTCATACTACAAAATTGGTCAAGAGAAAAAAATAAATTCATTAAGGTATTCCCGAGAGAATACAAAAATGTCATTCGTCAAAAATTAGTTGAAGCATAATATAGGAAGCACAGATCATGGGAAAAATTACAGGTTTTAAAGAATTTGAGCGCGTGCTTCCAACAAAAGAAGCTGTTGAAGGTCGCGTACAGCACTATAAAGAATTCAATAAAGGGTATTCTGAGAACGAGCTCAATAAGCAGGCCGCGCGCTGCATGGACTGCGGTATTCCATTTTGTCATTCAGGCTGTCCACTGGGCAATGTCATCCCTGAATTTAACGATGCCGTATACGATGGAAAATGGGAAGAGGCCTATCAGATTTTGTCCTCCACCAATAACTTCCCTGAATTTACAGGTAGAATATGTCCGGCACCATGCGAATCAGCCTGTGTACTTGGTATACATAGTACTCCGATCACTATCGAGGAGATCGAAAAACATATTATCGAGATTGCTTTTAAAAAGGGTTATGTCAAAGCACATAAAAGTTATTTAAAAACAGGCAAACGCGTCGCCGTCGTGGGCTCCGGTCCAGCCGGACTAGCGGCTGCTGCTCAGCTCAATAAAGCAGGACACGATGTTGTTGTTTTCGAACGTGATGATCAGGTTGGAGGATTACTCCGCTACGGTATTCCGGATTTTAAATTAGAAAAATCGGTGATCGATCGCCGTGTCAATCTCCTGAAAGAATCGGGAATAGAATTCAAGGTTAATACAGAAGTTGGCAAAGATATCAGCTTTTATGAATTAAAAGCTTATGATGCAGTTATATTGGCAACAGGCTCTACCGTTCCATGGCACATGCAATTACCAGGGCATGAAGCTAAAGGCATACATTTTGCTATGGACTTTCTGACCCAGCAAAATAAAGAAGTAAGTGGAATTGCTATCGAACAAGACCGCATCCTGGCAACAGACAAGCATGTTGTTGTCATCGGTGATGGTGATACCGGATCAGACTGTATTGGTACATCCAATCGTCATCGTGCAAAAAGTATCACACAGATTGCCCGCAAACCTACACCTTCTAAACAACGTCTAAAGAACAATCCTTGGCCAATGGACAAGCTCACATTCGGAACCTCCTCTTCTCAGGAAGAAGGCTGTGAAAGACTTTGGGCTACAGAAACGCAAGAATTTGTTAAAGATGAAGATGGCCATATCAAAGCTATAAAAATCAAAGAGGTTCAATACGAAGTTGATGAATTTGGAAAAAGAACCCGCTTAGGAGAATCCGAGATCCGTGAAATACCAGCAGACCTCGTCTTATTGGCTATTGGTTATCAACACACTGAACATACGCTCCTAGAACAATTGGGTGTACGTGTCGATGAAAAAGGAAATATCCTTGCAAATGATAAAGACTACCAAACGACAATTGATAATATCTTCACTGCTGGAGATTGCCGTAAAGGCCAGTCGCTTGTTGTTTGGGCCATCTCTGAAGGACGCGAATGTGCTCGAAAAGTAGACGAATACTTAATGGGGTATTCAGAGCTTGAAAGCAAGGACTTCCTGGCAACAATAAATGCTTAAAAGAAGGAAGTTCTCAATAGAGAGATCATACCAGTGATATGCTAAGCTACGTTTAGACTTCGTAACAAGGATAAAAGCTTGGACAGCACAAAACATAAAAAGGTCCGTTGAGAATTCAACGGACCTTTTTATAATTAATAGTTAGCCACTATTTCAATGGATCCTTAAGTTTAACAAAATAAATACTGTTTTTGTCTACGGTCTTTATATAAGGTAATATTTTCGTCGCATAAAAACCTTTTCCCGTTACCCCAAAATCATCATCATTACATACCGCGATCAGAGATGGATTAATGACAGCCAGGCCCTCAGCTTTATCATGCGGATACAATTCCTTGATATCCGTCATTAAATCGGCGACCAATGTCTTATTGACTGGTTTAATATTATATTTTGCCAATGTAGCCGCGTCTTTGAGTTCCTCCACAGTTTTACCATCAAATAATTTCCCCGTTGCCGTATTATTCGCATCTGAGATATCTGTTGCGCCAGAAAGATCTATTTTATAAATCTTCTTAAATACAGTAGAACGAGTTGTTTCTGTCGCGTATTCCCCGTCACGTTCCAATACAATAAATGTTGAATTGCTCACGGCAGCGATTTCACTTACTGCCTGCAAATCGGTACGCTCCATCATATAGACATATTGTTTCGTGACGCCGCTCGCAATATCCAGCGTAACAATACGGATTGCCAATGAATTTTTAATCGCATCTTTAGATGGATTATAAAGTGGAAATTGCATAATTCCGACCAGTGTTTTACCATCTGGTGTGAGCGTCAATCCTTCCATTCCACGATTAGGACGACGTTTGGCAAATACCAAAGGCAACTTTTTACCCGTAGACCACGGATTGATCCGCTCTATTTCCTTTCCCGAAGCGTCAAAATGAACGATATGTGGTCCGTATTCGTCACTGACCCACCAAGAACCATCCGCCGCTCTCGCTAGTCCCTCTGAATCGATTCCATCCTCACTTTTCCCTAGATCATTACCATCAACCCCCAATGCTTTTTCCCCAGAACCACCTTTCCCTTCTGGATTTGGTAGACCATTCAATTTCACACCATCTTTATTTTTCAATTCGATAACAGATTCCAATGTTAGCGTATTGTCTTTTAATCTGAATTTACCGATCTGCGGTGTAAATGTTGGCTAAGCAAATACTTTACTATCATTTTCCGTCCCATCAATATTTGGTCCCCTATCCGTTAAAAGATAAAATATAGATTTATCAGTAGGATCTTGAGCCATCGATGATCCATAACCCCCATTATACACTTTTACCCCATTAACATCAATCAATACTTTGGGATCTGTTGCTATGGCCTTTTCGGGATAGGTCAGTTCAATCGGATCAGTAATCTGCGATACGTCATCTTTACTACATGAAGCACATAATAGGGCCAACGCCAATACACTGTATATTTTTTTCATCTGTCTAAATTTTTCAAATAATGCTTACTGTTATCCATATTTCGGACACGTTCAACTAGTTAAATTTCATTCTTATCGTCTTGCTTAGGCTATAACACAGCAGGTTTTGTCTACACAATCCATGCGCAGTGGGCAACCCAACGGTATTGCAAACATAAAAGCCAAATATTAGCCAATGATTAACATAAGTTTAAATAAACTGCATCAACCGTAAAAAACACGGTATAAAAATTAATTATCCTCGATTATGGAATTTTGAATTTCCCGGCATCACTACAAGAATAAATAGCTAATTGTGCAGCGAATTAACAGTATATTCTCTGCCCTCACCTACTAAAAATAGAAAGATGAAAAAGATCATAGTTGCCCTTTGCATAATTTTGGTATTTTCCAATGTGGATACGAAATCTCAGATCAGAACTACACGCGAAATACCAAGCTTAAAAATTAAAGATGGCGATGGCCAGCAAAACAAGGTGATATTGGCAGACCTAAAAATAGCTGTCGTCATATTCGGAAATATAGCCAAAACGACGATGACAATGGTCTTTGATAACAAGACCAACCGCGATCTCGAGGGCGAACTGACATTCCCTATGCCTGAAGGTGTCTCCGTGAGCGGCTACGCCTTAGATATCAACGGCAAATTACGACAAGCAGTTCCAGTCGATAAGAATAAAGGAACCGAAGTATTTGAAAGTATAGAAACACGCCGCATTGATCCGGGTTTATTGGAAAAAGTCGAAGGAAATAATTTCCGAACTCGAATTTACCCTTTACCAGCGAATGGGAAGCGTACCGTTCAGATTAGCTATTCAGAAAATCTGACCACAACATCGGATCAGGCTCGGTACTACCATCTACCCTTAAACTATAGTTCCCCCATTGAAAACTTCGCATTGGATATTCATGTCTTTCAAAATACCGATAAGCCAGATTTCACCGAGAAACCAGACGGTTCTTTGGCTTTCTCACAGCATAACAGCAATTACACAGCTTCTTTACATAAACAACAGTTTAAATCCCAGCGAAATTTAGTTCTTCAACTGCCGACAGGCAACAAGGAAGCATCTGGCCTATTTCAGGAAAATGGGGATAAAAGCTTCTACTTTCTTGCCAATGTAACGGCAAACGCGACAAAATCTACTCAAAAAAAATGGGGGCACAGTATTGGAATTATATGGGACCGCTCGCTCAGCAGTAAAAATAGAGATATAGAAAAGGAACTCGCCCTATTAGATCTCTTTTTTAAAGAAAACCCCAATATGACTGTCGATCTCGGCTTATTGGATATCCGCTTTGTAAAAGGTCATACGTTTCAGGTACGACAAGGTAATTGGAATGATCTCAAAAACTACATCAAAGGAATTGACTACGATGGCGGCACAGACTATAGTCAAATAAAAACCGGTGTAATACAGGCCAACAATTACCTGCTGTTTAGCGATGGCCTTTCTACATTTGGTCAAAGTAAAATCAACCTTGACAATCCAGTTTATTGCATTACTTCGTCCAATGGATCGGACTACGGTGTCCTAAAACAAATTTCCCAGAAACATCTTGGAAAGATGATCAATTTAGCCAATACCTCAACAACTGAAGCGTACCATAAGCTAAATACGATAGACCTTATTTACCTGGGGATAAAAGAAAAAAATGATTTTGAGGAAGTTTATCCTCAAAAAGGCACGCCAGTACAAGCCAATTTTTCTCTCGCAGGCGTAGGGAAAAGCCCGGGATTAAAGCAGATCACCGTACTTGTAGGAGATGGGCAACAAGCACCGCAAGAGATTAGTATAGCGCTACAGCCTGACCATGGTGAAATTGACCTACAGCAGATCTGGGCACAAAAGAAAATTGAAGCGTTGGATCTTCAATACGAAGACAATCGTGAAGAAATTGAAACACTTGGCAAACAGTTCGGTATTGTTACCCGAAATACCAGCCTGATTGTACTGGAAACCACAGAAGATTACGTACGTTATGCAATAACTCCGCCCGCCGAATTGCTTTCCGAATTCAATCGGCTCATCAAAGAAGAACATATAGAAAAGGAAGAACGTGTAGCAGACTTGTTGGATCAGGCTCAAGACATTACCAAACAGCTTCAGTCCTGGTGGAATACCGATTTTCAGCAAAAAAAGAAATACCCAACGCGTAAAAAATTGATTTCCATCCCTGAACTTGCTGTTGCCGAAGAAATGGCTACCGGAGTTGCTCCTGTTACACCTATACCGTCGCGTCCTTCAGCTAGCCCTGCCGCGACATCACGAGCCGAAGAACTCAGGTCATCAGCTCCCGCTAGTGAAAAAAGAGTGTCAGCCGAAGGCAATTCAAATACCGCCAAAGCTGTTACCAGTGAATTGGCGATGGCGGCATCTGATGATGTTCTTCAGGATTTCGCTGTTGTTCAATCCTTAGAAGAACGCGTAGCTGGCATACAAACGACAAGCAGCATCAACAGCATACATGGAAAAATAAGCATCCCTGAAATTAAAGAAGACCAAGCCTATTTACAGGACCTTAATCAATCCAAAGATCCTTACAAAAGCTATCTCCAACTTCGGAATCAGTATATGGGAACGCCAACTTTCTATTTTGATGTCGCAAACTTCTTTTTCAAAAGAGGAGATCACAACAAAGCCTTACTCATCTTAAGCGCACTTGCAGACTTACAAATTGAAAATGCAGATCTCTACAAAACCATTTCCTATAAGTTACGGGAATGGGGAGATTACGACAATGCACTGTTCATTACTGCTAAGGTATTAAAATGGCGTCCCATGGATCCACAAAGCCACCGCGATTATGCCCTCGTTTTACAAGACAAAGGTATGTTCAAGGAGGCACTAGAACAATTATATGGGATTTTGACCCAGAGCTACTCCCCAGAAGCTGCCGATCGCGATGATGGTATTGAAGAAACATTGGTCATGGAAATCAATAATCTCATTAAAGCAAACAAAGCTGCAAGCTCCAAAGTTGCCGTGAACAAAAAATTGATTGCTGACCTACCCGTCGACATTCGTGTTGTCATTAATTGGAATTCACGAAACACCGATATCGACCTTTGGGTAACTGATCCAAATCAAGAAAAATGCTTCTATAGTAATCCTGCCACAGCCATTGGGGGCCGACTCAGCAATGACTTTACTGGTGGCTATGGCCCTGAACAATTTCTATTAAAAAAAGCTTTAAAAGGAAAATACAAAATTGAAGTTGACTTCTATAACGATGATTCCCTTACTTTAGCAGGACCAGCAGCGGTCATGGCCGAAATTTATACCTACTATAGCAGTGGCAAGCAAGAACGAAAAATCGTTACGATCTATCTTGACCGCAATAAAGAGCGCAATATTGGGATTGGCGAATTTTCATTCCAGTAGTTGAGCAGAGACAGAAGGTGTTCAAAAAAACAAATCAAACCCTTTGAAAATTAGCTCTATGAAATGATGCTTTAGGGGAAAGGTATATAACCACATGAAATCGGGGCTATCCAAAAAGATTGGATAGCCCCGATTTCAATTAATGCAATTTACGAATAACAAGATCTTTTTGTCTATTCTCTAATTTCGTTTTGACATAAGGGTAAGTGAATACTGCTCCCAAAACGATACAAGTGCCAAGATAAAACCCACCGCTCATGGTCTCCTTTTGTCCAAATATCAACATCGCCAACAGAATACCATAAACAGGTTCCAGATTTGTTGTCAGCGCAACAGTAAAAGCAGATAATTCCTTCATGACAGCAACCCCCATAACATAGGCCACCGCCGTACAAACCACACCTAACAACAGCAGATAAATTAAATCTTGCTGTCCCAATTTCATTTCAGCATTGAAATCTCCTGTAAACAACATCAATATGCTGATCCAGAAGCATGCCCCCATCATCTCATAGAACGTAATCAAGGTCGGGCTCGATTTTTTAACCATGCGCGCATTGGCGATAGAAAATATACTCGCGCAAAACGCACAGCCAAGCCCTGCCAATAGACCAACAAGATAATGTGTTTCAAAAGAAAAGATCGTATAAATACCGATGATAATGACCAAACCAACAACAATATCCAACAGCGCAATACGCTTTTTATTCACAATAGGCTCCAATATTGCCGTAAATAAAGTCACCGAGGATAGCGTGACCAATGTCACCGATACGGTAGATACTTTGATCGAATAAAAAAATAATACCCAATGCAGTCCAACAACGGCCCCCACCATAAAAAATTGGAGAAATTGTTTCCGCGAAACTACAATCGATTGTTTAGTTACCAAGAAATAGATCAACAGCGCGATAGACGCTATTGCAACACGATACCACACTAAATGAAGGGCAGATACGGAAATCAAGCTACCCAAAATTCCGGTAAATCCCCAAATAAGTATTGTTAAATGCAGAATTAGAATATTCCGATTTAATTGAATTTTAATCATATTCTCTAGAATACATTTGTATAGAAATGATGAGCAATACCTATTATTTCCCTTTATAAGGCAGGCTCACTGAAGTTATTGAAAACTAACAAAAAATTACTTTGGCGCTTTTATCGCCAGGTATAGTGCTACCAAAAAGAAGGTAACATTCGGAATTAATACGGCTATCAACGGTGGCAGTCCCCCTTTCAAAGAAAACATGTTTGCAAACTGTATAAAGACGATATACGTAAAACTTAGCGCGATACCGATACCAAGACTCAATCCTATCCCCCCACGCACTTTCTTGGAGGACAGTGCCACACCCATCAAGGTCAGTACAAAAGCTGAAAATGGATACACATAACGCTTGTATTTCTCAAGCAATAAATCGTTCATGACTCCTGTTCCTCTGATCTCCTCCTTATGGATACGAATATTTAATTCGCGTGTATCCATGGCGGTAAACATATTGTCACGTACCTCAAAATCCGAAGGTTTCATATCCAAGGTTGTGTCTTTAACGGCTCCTTTGTCCATGCGTTCATGCAGTCCGTTGATAATACGATTGGTATACCCCTCGATCTTCCATTTTGTTGCCACCGAGTCCCAGGTAATACGGTCAGCCATCATTTTTTCCTTGAGGGTATCCCCTTTGAAAATTTCAAGTACAAAGCCGTATCCTGTTTTGGTTGTATTATCAAAATTATCTATATAAACATAGCTGTTTTTGTCCAACTGCATGTGAGTAGAAACCCTCGAGTTATCCTTGGGTGGCTTTACATAGATATTTTCAAAATCAACCTTCATCTTATTGGTATTCGGAATAATAAAAATGTTGAATACCAAAGAAATGGCAAATATCAGGGTTGCAGCGATCATGTAAGGACGAAGCAAACGGTTAAAGCTATACCCGGCACTTAGAATTGGGACAATTTCAGTTTGGTCCGCCATCTTGGACGTAAAGAAAATAACCGCAATAAAGTTGATCAGCGGACAAAGAAAATTTAAGTAAAAAGGAATAAATCCAGCATAATACTCAAAAATAATCTTATCGAGGGGTGCATGATATTTTAAAAAATCATCCAGTCGTTCGGACACGTCAAAAACCACCATGACAACAGTAAATATGGCCATAGTGAATAAAAAAGTACTTAGATACTTTTTGATAATGTAACGATCGATTAACGACAGCATTTTTTTTACTTGAGCTATTTAGTTCTACAAACGTTGATCCAATATTTTTACCATTTTGTTTTTCCAATCGTAGAAAGTTCCATCAATGATTCGCTCCCTAGCCTGATTAACCAACCAAAGGTAAAAATGTAAATTATGTAAAGAAGCAATTTGTGCCCCAAGAATTTCTTGTGATTTAATCAAATGCCTTAGATAGGCTTTCGAATAAAAGTGATCTGCATGCAGATCACTTTCCGCCTCTATTGGTGAAAAATCATCTTTCCACTTTTCATTTTTGATATTGATAATACCATTTTGTGTGAATAGCATACCATTTCTAGCATTACGGGTTGGCATAACGCAATCGAACATATCCACCCCTAAGGCAATATTTTCAAGAATATTTACCGGTGTTCCCACCCCCATAAGATAACGTGGTTTGTCATGCGGTAAGATGTCACAGACAACTTCGGTCATAGCATACATTTCTTCCGCAGGCTCGCCTACCGATAATCCACCTATCGCATTCCCTTCACGGTTAAACGAAGCAATAGTCTCCGCAGATTTTATTCTTAAATCTTTGTAAACAGATCCTTGAACAATTGGAAACAAAGTCTGATCATACCCATAAAGCGGATCAGTGCTATCAAAACGATCCACACAGCGTTTCAGCCAACGATGGGTCATATCCAAAGAACGACGTGCATACCCATAATCACATGGATAAGGCGTACACTCATCAAATGCCATAATGATGTCTGCACCGATAATACGCTGCGTATCCATGACATTTTCTGGTGTAAATAGATGTTTTGATCCATCGATATGGGAACGAAAGGTAACCCCTTCTTCTTTGATCTTACGTACTTCGGTCAACGAATACACTTGATAACCACCAGAATCTGTTAAAATAGGTCGATCCCAACCATTGAATTTATGCAATCCGCCGGCTTTATTCAACACATTCAACCCTGGACGTAAATAGAGGTGGTACGTATTACCCAGAATAATCTGCGCTTCAATATCGTTCTTCAATTCATGTTGATGAATTGCTTTCACTGTACCTGCCGTACCAACAGGCATAAAAATAGGTGTTTGAATGGGACCGTGTGCAGTTTCGACAACACCTGCACGTGCTTTTGACAACTTATCTTGTGCTTGTAGCGTAAATTTCATTAATATTTTTCCTCTGAGACTATTTCTATTTTAAAGAATGATTTGCCATGGAAATGGCGATATCGGCATTTGGAGTAAAAAATTAAAAACTCATTTTCAACTAGTTGCAACTTAAAAAGTCGCTATAGCTTTCCTAATTTCCACCCAAGCTCGGATTCATCCCTAGAATACGTTGCAAAAATACTATAAAAAGATTTGCAAACAGGATGTTTCAAAAATAAATTATCATTTTTCCCCTATAAAAAAGTTGCGGAAAGCACTTATCTTTGTGAGCTATGCTTGACCTTCACGTATTTTTGGCCAATCTTCCATATATTGCTTTCGGAGTATTGGGTCTTTTCCTATTGATACAATTGTACTACATCTTATTTGTATATAGTAAATTGAGTAATTATCAAATTGAACCTGTACAAGAAGGAACCGAATTCCCACCGCTATCCGTTATTATTTGTGCGCACAATGAACAGGATAATATTCCTGAATTCCTTCCGACTATACTGAATCAAGACTATCCCAATTTTGAAGTAATTGTTGTCAATGACTTCTCGACAGACAATACGCCTTGGATATTGCATGATTTCGAAGCAAAATATCCCCATTTAAAAATTGTGGATATCAAAGAGCATATTCGCTTGAAACATGGTAAAAAGTTTGCTGTCAGTATGGGGATCAAAGCATCAAAGCACCAGACACTGGTGTTTACCGATGCGGATTGTGCGCCACAATCTGATCAATGGCTCAAAGAAATTGCAGCAGCTTTCAGACCAGAAACAGAAATTGTACTAGGCTATTCTCCTTATTTTAAGAAAAAGAGCTTGCTAAATCTATTGATTCGATTTGAAACCAGCCATACGGCCATGAGTTATTTCTCCTATGCACTAAAGGGAGATGCCTATATGGGAGTAGGGCGTAACATGGCTTACCAAAAAGACCTTTTCTTTCGCAACAAAGGATTTGCAGCCCATATGCATATTAAATCGGGCGATGATGATCTTTTTGTCAACCAAAATGCAAATCCGACCAACGTTAATATTGCACTGGCAGCCGAATCTATTGTCTATTCAGAACCCAAAGCGACCTGGAGGAGCTATTACAAGCAAAAAGCAAGACACTCAGGAGCCTCTACTATTTACAAAAAGCGACATCAGCGCATGCTGGGCACCCAGCTGGTATCGGCAGTATTCTTTTACATAGCACTTATCGCAACAGCGATTGCCTTTCCAATGTACTGGTATGTTCCTGTTACAGCCTACCTCCTAAGGCTGATTGCACAATGGATAATATTTGCCAACATCTATAAAAAACTAGAAGTAAAGGAACTGATTTGGTGGCTGCCTTTGGTAGACTTCATCTACTATTTCTATATTTGCATCAATGGCATCTTCAGCAGAAAAAAGAAAAAAATAAGCTGGAAATAATTCACTTTTAAAATACGAAGCTTTGAATCCAACAGTTGATATCATCTATAACTATTTTCCAAAATTAACGGATATTCAAAAAGAACAGTTTGCAAAACTTGCCGACCTCTATACATTTTGGAATAGCCAAATCAATGTTATTTCACGTAAAGACATTGATAGCCTCTACCTGCACCATGTGTTACACTCGCTAGGGATCGCTAAATTTGTCCAAGAGCTCACGCCAGGAACACAAATTTTGGATGTGGGAACCGGAGGAGGCTTTCCAGGTATCCCAATGGCCATTATGTTTCCTGAAGTCAAATTCCATTTGGTCGATTCTATCGGCAAAAAAATTAAGGTCGTACGTGAAGTTGCAGCTGGACTCGGTCTCCAGAATGTTGAAGCAGATCATATTCGCGCAGAACAACTCGACGACAAATATGATTTTGTCATATCACGTGCGGTGACAAGACTTGGAGAATTTACGCCTTGGATACAGAATAAATTCGCAAAAAAAGATAAAAACGGGATCCCTAATGGAATTCTTTACTTAAAAGGCGGAGATCTCACCGAAGAGATCAAAGAATCTAAACTCAAAGCAGAATTACACCCACTTTCAGATTACTTTAAAGAAGATTTCTTTGATACAAAATATCTGGTATATGTACCGATGTAATTAAAGTTTGGCATTACCCATAGGAAACTGAAGTCGCCTATGGATAATGTCTACAGAATCGAGGTAGTTCGTTAAACACTTATGGATATAAGCGATCTTCTCATAACGATCATTCTCACGAAGCCACTTTAAGGAAGGCTCATAGTATATCCTAAATTTCCGCAAAGAATCTCCCGATAGCTTGCTGTATTCCCCAGTCAAAGGATACCATTCCTCGCGAATCAGATCCTGTTGGTACTCTTTTTCAAACTGACGTTGAAGTTTTCTCGAATTTCGTCCTTTTCGACTGAATTTATTGTAAAGCTTGTTCAGATTGACAGCAATTCCACCCTGATGAGGCAAGGTCACCATATTTTTCGTATCACCCCAGAAAAAGATCGACTTATACTCCTCCTTTTTTTCTTCCCATTTATCCGCTGCTGATTTACGTTTGATCGAAACAGTATCCAAACGTAAAGTATCGTTTGGACTTCCTTTTTTCCCAATGGTATCCTGATGATAAAATTCCGATGGATAGGCAAAAAGTCCCTGCCGATAAAATGAAAAGTAGACACAGAAAAACAATAAAGATAGAAATCCGATACGTACCATATTTATATTTGATAAACCAAAATAACCAACTATAAATAAAATTAAAAAGTATTTAACTATCTTTAACTTAAGGAACTAAAGACCTAATTCCTTTTTAATTTCTAGGCCAATTAGATTGCCTTCTTCATCCATACCGAACATAGGAAGCTCCGTTTCTGGATTCAGTTTCAGCCAGTTTGTATCATTGTCTTTAATAATCTTTACGTATTCCACGCCATCCTTAAAAATAACATACGTATCTTCTTCCTCAGGGAAAACAGAATAAACTATATCCCCCAATTCGATATCAAAAGGTTCTTTCATTTCCATAGTTAAAATATCATTAATCGCTCAAAGTTACCAATTCCTCTTCTTTCTTTCCAAAATTGACCAATATTTCATCCCACGCGATCTCAAATAAGCTCAGGAAAATTGCATTCATTCCATACCAATCCGCGGGTATTCCAGCAAGCACGTGATCTCCTCCGATTAACAACTTCGCAATTCCACTAAAAATACAACAAGCCTGAGCAATTCTAACAAAAAGTACAACAGCTAGTTATATTTTTCATATATTTAGATAAACCCAATTATGAAACTAATTTATCCCATAGCTTTGACGAAAATCAAGGGGATTGGCCCTAAAACAGCGCGTCACATCATTGACCAAGGTCACGATTTAGCGGACTTATTTGCGTACTCAAAAAAAGATTTGATGCAAATTCTTGGGATACGTGAGCCAATCGCCGAAGCAATATACAATAAAAGCTATATGCCCGCCTGTGAAAAAGAACTCGCTTTTATCGAAAAACATCAGATACAAGCGTTATGGCTGGAAGACGAAAATTACCCCGATAGGCTGCGGCAATGTGAAGACGCTCCGCTTGTTGTCTATTATAAAGGGAATCAACCACTCAACAGCGCAAAAGTTATTAGTATCGTCGGCACTAGACATTCAACCTATTATGGCCAGAAAATATGCGAAGATTTGCTAGATGCCATGAATTGTACCAAAGACACCCTAATCGTTAGTGGTCTTGCTTATGGTATTGACGCATTAGCACATCGCAACGCCCTAAAAAATAATATTCCCACTGTTGCTGTATTAGGGCATGGTCTCGATCGAATTTACCCTGCATCTCATCGCGAACTTGCCACAAAAATGCTAGACCAAGGCGGTTTATTGACAGAATTTACATCCAACACATTACCTGAGCGCAGTAATTTTCCTATGCGCAATCGCATCATAGCCGGTATGGCAGATGTCACCATTGTCGTCGAGGCGGCCATTAAAGGTGGTGCTTTAATTACTGCAGAAATAGCCAACAGCTACAACCGTGATGTATGTGCCTTCCCTGGCTCCATTTTTGAAAAAAGTTCTGAAGGCACAAACTACCTCATCAAAACCAACCGTGCTCATATGATTAGAGGTCTTCAGGATCTCGAATACCTCATGAATTGGGAAATCAGCACAAAAGCCGTTGACCAACAGCTTAGCCTTCCTTTGACACTGACAAAAGACCAACAACTCCTTTTTACACTCATTCAGCAAAAAGGACAATTAGAAATAGACCACATGATTGACCTCACAAAATGGCCACAAAGTAAATTGGCCTTAATCCTATTGGAACTTGAAATGCAGTCACTCATTCACGCCCTACCTGGAAAACGTTATAAAACTACCGGACAGACGGAAATTCAAAAAAACTAGCTCATTTCATAGCATGCACCAGCGCCGAAATGTTATTCGGAGCACAATAAAAATTCACCATTATACCCAACCAAAAACCAAGAATTAATGAACGAAAACAATACAAAAAGTATCTGGAAAGTCATCGGAGCTTCCTCCATGGGAACACTAATCGAATGGTATGACTTTTTCATTTTTGGCAGCCTATCCATTGTCATTTCCACCAAATTCTTTCCTGCAGAAAATCCAACAGCGGCTTTTCTTTCAACCCTAGCCACATTTGCCGCTGGATTTGTTGTCCGACCATTTGGCGCCCTATTTTTTGGCCGACTAGGTGATATTATCGGTCGAAAATATACGTTTATGGTTACTTTAATGCTCATGGGCGGAGCAACATTTCTCATAGGTTGTATCCCCAGCTATGAGAGTATTGGGTTTTGGGCACCGCTGCTCGTGTTGATCCTTCGTCTCTTGCAAGGTCTTGCTCTAGGAGGAGAATATGGAGGTGCAGCAACTTACGTCGCCGAACATGCCCCATTGGGCCAGCGGGGTTATTGGACATCATGGATACAAACAACAGCTACCTTTGGCCTTTTCATATCACTCGTTGTCATCCTCCTGACCAAAGGCTTTCTCAGCGAATCACAATTTGATTCTTGGGGATGGCGGGTTCCCTTCCTCCTATCTTTAGTCATGGTATACGTTTCCTATCTTATTCGTAAGAAGATGAAGGAATCACCCGAATTTAGCAAGGCCAAAGCGGAAGGAAAAACAAGTACAAATCCGCTAAAAGAAAGCTTTGGTAACCGATACAACCTCAAATTTGTACTGCTCGCACTTTTTGGTGCAGCCATGGGACAGGGCGTTGTTTGGTACACGGGACAGTTTTACTCGATGAGTTTCATGAAGACGGTCATGCACCTTCAATCTGACCAGGCCGATACAATCCTCGGCATCGCACTACTGTTGGGAACTCCATTTTTTGTCGTATTTGGGTGGCTTAGTGACAAAGTTGGACGAAAATGGATCATGCTCGGTGGGATGTTACTTGCCGTATTGACTTACCGCCCGATTTACGAATCCATGTACCAACTTTCTAATGCAGAACAGAAAGTCAAGGTGAACGAAACAACGGAGGTCCCCCTTGGACCGCAATCAACAGAAGTCATTTCGATCATCAAGACTCAATATGAGGACCAGACCGAAGTTACTAGAGCCAGCATGATACATCAGTCAGGAAAACTCAAAGGACAGCCAATGACCAAAACCACAGTCCATCTTGCAGGCAAGAACTATATGCTGCTCGTCCTGCTGATCTTTATACAAGTGATTTATATTACAATGGTGTACGGGCCCATCGCGGCATTTCTTGTTGAACTATTCCCTGTAAAGATCCGGTACACATCCATGTCCTTACCCTATCATGTTGGAAATGGAATATTCGGCGGCCTCCTTCCTGCGGTATCGACATACTTAACAACAAATGCTGAAGCATCCAATACCCCGCAATTCTATCTTGCAGGTTTGTGGTACCCTATTATCATTGCCATTGTATGTTTTATCATTGGTAGTATTTATATCAACAACAAATCAACTCCCGCAACACATGAATAATCTCAAAAAATTCCTCGGCATACTTTGGATCGTTTTAGCATTGTTTACCGCTTATTTCTCCATTTTTGAACTGGCCCTGCCAAAGATTTCAACGGGACATCAGGAAGATCTCGTTTTCGGAATCATTATCCTGTGCATCTTAACTCCCATAATCTCCATTGGACTCGGCTTATTTGGCTATTATTCCCTATTGGGCGAATACAATCAAGAAAAAATGTAGTCCAAAAAATGAGATCGACTTTGAATAAGGGAAATTAGACTATATAAGCCTATTCAAAGTCGATCTCATATACGCCAGATTATACTACTTCCGACGTTTCCAAAAGAACAATTACAGCCAGTGGACTTCGCCAAGCACTTATTTTACGCCATTGTTAGCGGATTTACACAGATACCAGCTATTTTCCACCATAAAATAAAGCTAAGAGCAGCTACTAAATACAATTTATTGCAATGATAATCAGCAGCATAAGATAAAATAGCATTTTTTCTTTCCTAAAACTGTTTTTTTTTCTACTTTTGTGGCGGGTAAGTCTTCTACGACCAGCTCCCATTGACTCCCCCAGGTTGGGAACAAAGCAAGGGTATTTGGTTGAGCGGTGCGATAGGAGTAGCTTACCCTTTTTTTATGCCCATTTTTTTTGACTAATCCTCCGGTCCAAAATTCAATTCTAACCTAATAATCAGCTAAATACCTTATATATCCCAATTGTTACCCGCATTTCCCCTATTTATAGAAGCCCTGTTACACAAGGAGTTTTAATCGCTTGGCATGTACATTCAACACAATTATAATTGTATATAAAAGCAAATTTATATAAGTTTGTAATCGAATAAGAACTATCGTATGAGTTGGTTTAAAAGAGAAAAAGCTGGTATTAGCACAGCTACCGCTAATAAAAAAGAAGCACCTGATGGTATGTGGAACAAATGTCCCACATGTAAAAAACCATTGTTGCATCTTGAACAAGTAGAAAACGACTATGTTTGTCAATATTGTGGGCACCACTTAAGAATTGGCTCCAAAGAATATTTTTCAATTTTATTTGACAATAACGAATTTACAGAACTATTTCCTAATCTAAATTCTGGTGATCCATTAGAATTTTTCGATTCAAAGCCATACCCTGAACGTTTAAAGGAAAGTCAAGCCAAAACAGGCCTGAAAGATGCTTTACGTTCTGGCCATGGAAAAATGAATGGTCAAGACATCGTTATTGCTTGTATGGACTTTAGTTTCATCGGCGGATCAATGGGATCTGTCGTTGGTGAAAAAATCGCGCGTTCGATAGATTACTGTATTGAGCATAAAATTCCATTTATGCTAATCTCCAAATCAGGAGGTGCACGTATGATGGAAGCCGCATTTTCATTGATGCAAATGGCTAAAACTTCGGCTAAATTAGCGTTATTGGCAAAGGCAGGACTTCCTTACGTTTGTTTATTGACTGACCCTACGACAGGAGGAGTTACAGCATCTTACGCGATGTTAGGTGATGTAAATATCGCAGAACCGGGAGCATTAATCGGATTTGCAGGACCACGTGTCATTAAAGAAACAATCAAAAAGGATCTTCCAAAAGGATTCCAGACTTCAGAATTTGTTCTTGAGCATGGATTTTTGGATTTCATTGTCGACCGTAGACAGTTAAAAAACAAAGTAGCTACTTATCTTAAATTAGTGGGATAATCATCCTCAAAATAAAAAAGAAAGCGGTGCCAAGAATATTCTTGGCACCGCTTTCTTTTTTGAAAGTGTCTATTTTATCGGCTAGAAAGCATCTTCAATTCAGCTCATAATTGTTGTGCCTATGACCTTATGAGGCTTTTATGGCAGGGTTGAATAGGCCATCTTTTTAAAGATATCGCCAAAAAGCCCATATTTTTCTTTTGGACAAATAATCTGTTTCGCCCTCCCTGTCATACGCTTCCCGCTCAAAAGAAATACGCCGGTAGGCTTTATCAAAATCTCTAAATTGAATAAAATGAACGACAAATTCTATGAGATACCATACATAGAAAAAGAGAATACCTAATTCAAGCGCCTGTCGCAAATGTATACGCTCATGACGAATCAAGTCGTCCTGCTGTTTAAAAAAGGTATTTTTCAGAAAGATAAAAGGATAAATAGTAATTGCATTGGCTTTTCCAAAAGAGAAGAAATTCGTCCAAAATTTGCTAACTATAATCATATATGATGTTTAGACCGTTTTCAAACTAGTCAAACTTAGAAAAATTTCCCTTTATACACAATTATTATTGGCTTCTCATGAATTGTACGATATCCCTCTCGGTCAGTCCCTAATCAGATAAGAGATCGCAAAAATTTCTTTTTGAATTGGAATTTTTATTAAGTTTGCTATAGATTAATCGTGAAGATATGCCGTACAAAGAGCGTGAAATAAATAAATTGTATTATACAATGGGAGAAGTTACAGAAATGTTTGATGTAAATGCGTCCCAAATACGTTTTTATGAGCGTGAATTTGACATTCTACAACCTAAGAAAAATAAAAAAGGCAATCGCTTATTTACGCAAGAAGATATTGCCAATTTAAAGATCATCTTCAATTTGGTTAAAGATAAAGGTTATACCCTACAGGGTGCACGTGATTACCTGCGTGACAACAAATCTGAGGCAAAAGAAAATCAACGTGTTGTAGATTCATTGGAGCGCTTGAAGAACTTTCTTCTTGAAGTTCGTGATTCACTATAGTACCTGAGAAACTTCTTTTAAAACTCCCGCCATAGGAAACTTTCCATCGTTTTCACCAACTTCTTCCCGTCTATCCGAGAGGGAAATTCTTTCGATTTATAGAAGAAATAAGATAACGAGCTGACACATTTTACAGCTGAAAATCATATATTTGTTTTACATCAGTAATAGTGTTATTTTATAATATATAGCCATGAAAATTGTGCTAAAAAGAATATATGATGCAGCTTCCCCTAGTGATGGGTATCGTGTACTCATCGATAGACTTTGGCCTCGTGGAATAACAAAGGAAAAGGCTCATTTGTCTGAATGGAATAAGAATCTTGCCCCTTCAAAAGAACTTCGGATCTGGTATCACCACAATCCAGCTTTGTGGGATGACTTCTCGGAAAAATATCGAACAGAACTAAAGCATAACAACTATTGCAAGGAATTTCTTGACCACAACAAGCAACAAGAAATCATTACGTTATTATATGCCGCCCATGACACCTTGCATACCCACGCCCTGATCTTACAGACCTATTTACAGGACCTTTATCAACAATATATCAGCAACAACAGATAATAGTACAACGACCATGCAGACAGCATCTATTTTTCAAAACGTCACATTTCAGGACAAAAAACCCAAAATGGACCTCCTGCTAGAAACAAATGGCAGCAAAGAATATCGCTTGGCTTTTGCAGAAGGGCAATATCTAAAGGAGCATACAACAGCTGCATCAATTATTGTGGAAATTGTCGAAGGCAATATTGATTTTGGCGTTAACGGAAGCAAAATCAGTCTAACGAAAGGCATGTTAGTGACATTAGAGCCGAATGTACCGCACGATCTCTTTGCCATTACCCAAAGTATCGTCCGGCTGTCTATTCATAAAAAAGACTAAAGAAGAATCTAGGTGACTTAACGGTCTTTGAGTTCAATAACCTCCAGGTTCTCAATTTTATCTTTATTGATCTCAAACCGCATTAATGTCCTTACTTTGTGCCAGCCCTGCTTACCTGCCGCCCCAGGGTTAAGATGGAGACAATGGATCTTGGGGTCGAAGATAACCTTTAAGATATGTGAATGTCCAGTAATAAATAATTTAGGTGGATTTTTCATCAATTCCCCTTTTATGCGTGCAGCATATTTCCCCGGATAACCACCAATATGTGTCATAAATACGTCCACTTCCTCACACCTAAACCTCAAATCTTCTGGAAATTGTAAACGAATTTCCTGACCATCAATGTTTCCGTATACTCCGCGCAGTGGCTTAAAAGCGGCTAACCGATCCGCAACATCAGGATCACCAAAATCGCCCACATGCCATATCTCGTCGCAGGCTGCAAAATGAGTAAATACAGCTTCATCTAAAAAAGAATGTGTATCCGAGAGTAATCCGATCTTTGTCATCACTTAAAAAGCTAAAAAATAAGGTGCCAAGGCATTTCGATAAGCTTCTGAATAAATACCCTTGGCGGCATAAATAACAAACGTACGTTGAGCGAGCAGTTCGACGCGTAAGCGTTCAAATGTAACGATTTTCCGAATGGCCGACTCCCCTTCAAAGGAGCTTATTTGTACTTCACTGGAACAGTATAATCCCCTTTCCGCCGAAATTTTAGTCAACGTTTCCGCTAATGCCGTTGGAACGATCAACACTAATTTTCCCCGATCCGATAAACGTAAAGCGGCGAAATCCAGCAGTTCAGCAAAAAAATCCAGATCGGTATGTCGCGCCAGCTTCTTGCGTTCATCCGGGTTATGTAAGGAATCTGTATAAAAGGGTGGATTTGATACGATCAGATCGTAATGCCCTTGTACATCCATTTGTTGAAAGGAGGAAGCATGCAGCACTAAACGTTCCTGGAAAATGGAATTACGGAAGTTTCTGTCAGCCATCGCAGCAGCCAAAGGGTCAATTTCGACAGCCTCTACCCTACTGTCTACGAGCCGTTGAGCCAACATCAATGCAATGACTCCCGTACCTGTACCTACGTCCAGTATCCGGTCCACAGGTTCTACTTCCAGCAAGGAAGCCAGCAGTACACCATCTGTGTTAATTTTCATTGCACAGTCAGACTGATCAACCTCAAACTGTTTAAACCGAAATATCGACGCCATACATCAAAGATAAAACTTTTAGAACCTTTGGTACAAACAAACCAGTGTATCCTGCAATTTATTTGCTAATTTAGTCAGCAACAAATCTATATAAGCCATGAATATCCGTCAGCTTGCTTTTATGATATTGATCATCATCGGTGTGCTTCCTACAAAACTATTGCATGCACAAGAGAATTGTGACCGGCATACAACTGAAATACTTCCCTTATTGACAAAAACATTGAACAACAATGACTTTGACAAAATTGATCCTTTACTCAATAGTATACAAGCTAGCTGTGGTACCAACGAGTTTGTACAGCGTTTACGTATTCTTATATACATCATTGAAAAAAAGAATACCACAACAGAGATCAAAAATTATATAGACAATCAATTCGATAAAAATTTTCTACAAAGACTGGATGCGGCAGACCAGGACGATTTTACAACACAATACGAACAGCATAAGGAAAAATACAATTTCGTGCCATTAAGACATCCCCTGGAGGGCATGATAAAAGTAAGAGCCAAAGCCCTGCTTGCTTCCGATAGTTATACGTTAACCGATCAGGAAAAAACTATTTTAGAGCTTTTTTCAGATACTGAAGTTGCCAATGCCGTACAAGACCAACAAGCTAACGAACAAGATAATCAACAGCGGTTTCCAGTCCCCAAAGTGTACAGAGATAGACAGAAAGCCAAACTGGGCTATGTTCCTTCAATCGGCGTAGTCACCCCACTTGGCGGAGCCAACAAAATTTTCGGAACCAACATAAACTTTGGATTTATGCTGATGAGCTCGCTGGAAAGAAAATTTATTTTCGAAGGTGGCTTCAAGGTGCGCATCAACTCAAACGACCGCAATATTGATTACAATTACGAGGGCTCCAATGTTTCGGTCAATTCTTCAGCGACCGCATTTATGGGCGGTGCTGTAGGTTACAAAGTTTTTGACAACGACAAATTTATACTGATTCCAAAAGGTATCCTTGGCATAGATATTACAGATACCGGCATCACAGAAAGTGCTTATTCCTCCGGTTATTATGATCCGGATGGTTATTATTATGATGGCGGATACACCGATCGTATGGTAACCATCAATAATGTGCACTTAGGACTTGGTCTCGCATCCCTATTTCGCATGAAAAACCAAAAGTACATTGGTTTCGAACTCGGCTATCATTACACGCCTTATGATGCAAGCAGCAAGGTATTGATCCCGATACAGGCAAATTATGGAAGCTTGGAGCTATTCTTCAGGTTTTAGGCAAATAGCCCTCAAAAACCTGATGACTTCGCAGACACCAACAGCAATGAAAGCGAGCTGAAGGTTCTTTCTGGCCAATAAGACCAGACACTTTCAGAAAAAAATACGCCAGATGATGTCTATCTTAAAAAACATCATCTGGCGTATATAAATCGAAAAAAATTCCGCTTGAGATCAATTTCCCAAGCCAAAAGGAAGATTTAATTCTTTAAAAGGCGTTGTATCTCATCCAATTTCATTAATGCTTCAACCGGAGTAAGCGAATTAACATCCAGATTATTCAGCATATCCCTGATCTTATTCAAGACAGGATCATCAATAGAAAACATCTGCAATTGGTAGGCCTGTTTCTGGATTTTGCGCATGCTATCTTTAATCTGCTCACCACCTGTGCGCTCCTGCTCCAGCCTTTTCAAAATTTGATTGGCCCGACTAAGCAACTTTTGCGGCATTCCAGCGAGCTTTGCCACATGGATTCCGAAACTATGCTCTGAGCCTCCTGGAACAAGTTTACGCAAGAAAATAACTTTGTTATTAACCTCCTTCACCGTTACATTATAGTTTTTTATACGATCCAGCGAAGTAGTCAGCTCGTTTAATTCATGGTAATGCGTGGCAAACAAGGTTTTGGCCTTAGCAGCAGGATGATTATGTAAAAACTCGGCAATAGCCCAGGCAATAGAAATACCGTCATAAGTACTTGTACCACGACCGATTTCATCCAAAAGAATAAGACTGCGGTCCGATAGATTATTCATGATGCTCGCGGTTTCATTCATCTCCACCATAAACGTAGATTCACCCGAAGAAAGATTGTCCGAAGCACCTACACGGGTGAAAATTTTGTCAACCAGGCCAATCTTAGCCTCTTTTGCTGGCACAAAACAACCAATTTGCGCCATTAACACGATCAATCCAGTCTGACGGAGCAATGCAGATTTACCCGCCATGTTAGGGCCCGTAATAATAATAATCTGCTGTGTTTTTGGATCTAAAAAAGTATCATTGGTAATATAATCCTCACCTATCGGCAGGTTTCTTTCAATGACAGGGTGTCTTCCACCTTTAATATCCAAAATCTTGCTCTCGCTGACTTCGGGTTTTACATAATAGTTTTTCTCCGCTACAACAGCAAAGTTAAGCAGTACATCCAACTTGGCTATGAGCTGGGCGTTGAGTTGAATAGGTTTGATGTATTCAGCAATGGCAACCAATAGCTCAGCATATAATCTATTCTCAAGCGCTTGTATCTTCTCCTCAGCACCGAGAATCTGTTCTTCATATTCTTTAAGTTCCTCCGTAATGTAACGTTCAGCATTCACCAGTGTCTGTTTACGGATCCACGTCGTCGGAACCTTATCTTTGTGCGTATTTGTGACCTCCAGATAATAACCGAAAACATTATTGAACGCTATTTTTAAAGAAGGAATCCCTGTGAGTTCCGCTTCCCTTTTTTGGATCTCAAGCAGATAATCCTTGCCACCAAAAGCGATCTTGCGCAATCGATCCAATTCAGGGTCCACCCCTTCCGCGATTACACTCCCCTTATTGATTGCGGCAGGAGGCTCCGCCTGAACCTGTTGCTCGATTTTTTCACGTATAACAGCACAAGCATCTAACTGATCTGAGATTGTCCGAAGAGCATCAGCATCTTTACGATCCGTAAGTTCCTTCAATTTCTCAATAGCATATAATGCGCGCTTCAATTGCACAATTTCCCGCGGATTCGCTTTTTGCAGTCCGATCTTGGAAATTAAACGTTCCAGATCTCCCACCTGCTTGATCTGACCAATCAGCTCATCCCGCAAATCACGGTTAGTGAAAAAGAAATCGACCACATTCAATCGCTCCTGAATACTCTTTTTGTCTTTGAGCGGCATCACGATCCAGCGCTTGAGCAGACGCGCTCCCATTGGACTGGATGTATGATCCAATACATCGGATAGCGTTACCGCATTTTCATTCAACGATCCGATTAATTCCAAATTGCGAATCGTAAAACGATCCAGCCACATAAAACGGTCCTCTTCAATACGGGAAAGCGTAGAAATGTGTTGCAGATTACGATGCTCGGTTTCATTGAGGTAATGCAATGCTACACCAGCAGCAACAACTCCTGCAGTCATGCGGTCCACACCAAATCCTTTCATCGAGGAGACTTCAAAATGCTTCAATAGCGTTTCAGTGGCATAATCACCCGTATAAGGCCACTCGTCAAGAAAATAGGTGTAATATTGTGATCCAAACTGCTCTGTAAACTCCTTGCTCTGTTTTTTTGAAAGAATAATTTCTCTCGGTTTAAAACCTTGAAGCAATTTATCTATATAGGCCACACTACCTTGAGCAACCAGAAATTCACCTGTTGAAATATCTAAGAAAGAAATACCGATCCGCTCCTTTTCGATAAAAATTGATGCTAAATAATTATTCGATTTCTGTTGAACAATATTGTCACTGTAGGAGACTCCAGGTGTCACTAGCTCGGTCACACCGCGCTTAACAATTGTTTTTGTCGTCTTCGGATCCTCCAGCTGATCACAGATCGCCACCCGTTGGCCAGCACGCACCAGTTTCGGAAGATAGGTTTCCAATGAATGATGGGGAAAACCAGCCAATGCAGTTTCCGATTCCGAGCCATTGCCACGCTTTGTCAAAACGATGCCCAAAATCTGGGCAGCTTTGATCGCATCCTCACCAAATGTCTCGTAAAAATCGCCAACACGGAACAACAACAACGCTCCAGGATACTTAATCTTGATCGCATTGTACTGTTGCATCAATGGGGTCACTTTCTTTTCTTTTGCCAACTTTTAAAATCAATTTTTATGAAGCGTAAAAATAGGATAATATCGTCGCTTTGGCAAACGATACACTCAACTTCTCGACAAAATCATTTCCATTAAACAAGAATATAAGCTAAGTTTGTATCCGAAAAAAATTAGTCATGGCCATCAAAAGATCTGGTAAACAAAATACGTCCAGCAAACAACAAAATACCTTCAAAAAAAAATCCTTCAACCCATTGAAGTCCATAAAATCTCCGATCCTGCGCATTGTGACACGGGTAGTACTCTATTTTATTGGCATTTCACTCTTTTGGGTCATTAGCCTGCGGTTTATTAATCCTCCCATCACTTGGTTGATGATTCAACGTGGGTTTGAGCTAAAAGAACAGGGCAAGGGATTTAAACTGGAAAAAAACTGGCTGGATTACGATGAACTTTCGGACAACCTAAAGTTAGCGGCCATTGCCGGAGAAGACGCTCACTTTATGACACACTGGGGATTCGACATGCAAGGAATTCAGAATGCCATTAAAAAAAATGCACAGGGAAAGAAATTACGCGGCGGAAGTACAATCAGTCAGCAGGTAGCCAAAAATGTCTTTTTATGGCCAGGGCGCTCCTGGTTAAGAAAAGGCTTCGAGACCTACTTTACCATTCTTATCGAAACATTCTGGAGCAAGAAACGCATCCTCGAAGTTTATCTTAATGTGATTGAAATGGGACAGGGAGTTTATGGTGCGGATGCGGCAGCTTCGTATTACTTTAGCAAAACAGGCAGCAATCTTTCCAAAAAACAAGCCGCATTGATTATAGCCATATTGCCAAACCCAAGAGAATGGGATGCGCGTAACCCTTCTGCTTATGTCAATAGACGTGCAAATGCGATAGCAAAATATATGCATCATTATACTATTCCTGAATAAGCGAAACCATCGCTATTCGGCGGATCGACCAGAAGAAAAGCAATACAGATCTATAGATCAAAAAAAAGGCCATATGTAATTATGGCCTTTCTTATATAACTCGTTTTACAACCTATCTAAAAAGTCGTTTATGCCAGCTCTGATGGAAGGGTATTACCCAAGCGTCTTCCATTTGGTGCTCATGGGTAATGGTATTATCAAATACTAAGGTATTATCGTTGATGGTACCTTCTGCCAGTAACTTCTCAAATCCGTCACGGTTAACCACGCCTATTCCCTGATCCCCTTTATATGCAAATTGCATGCGATCAAATAGTTGAATACCATACTTCGATTCAACTCCTTTTAAAAACCGAACCGAACTATCAATAGAACAACCTGATGCAGCCGCTACTTCCTCGTCCACCTTAAGGATGATAAAAAGATTATCCCGCAATTCTGCGGAAGCAGAAAGTGGTTTCCCATGCACTTTCCATTGTTCAGCAAAAGCTTCCAGGTCAGTAACAATCTCCTGTCCCTCTGTCGCCGTTAACAGGCGATCGGCCTGATAAATCCAGATACGCTTCATATGCAATGATTTTTTTACAGATCCATTTAGCCGATATGAATTGGCTGATTAATCCTATACTGTTTACACTCCCGGACACATGAAATAACTGTTCCATTATATCCGTTTCTATTTCAATTTTAAACCAGATTAAACAACTCGAATCCGGCGTGCCATTGTATTTCATCACAATACCTTGACCCTCAACTCTTACCACTAACCAATATAATACGGAGAGATCATTAAGTAAACGATCACGCCGGTAACAGCTACATAAAGCCACATGGGATAAGTAATACGGGCAAGCTTTTTATGACGCTCATAAGAACCCGATATGCCTCTAACAAATGTAAAGAGTACAAAAGGGATGATGATAATGGAAAGCAAGATATGCGTGATCAGGATAAAGAAATAGATCGGTCTCAAAATTCCCTCGCCACCATATTTTGTTTCGATTGAAGTCATGTGATAAGCGACATACATCGCTAGAAAAGCTAAGGAACAAGCAATACACCATTTGATCAAACGCTCGTGTAAAGCCTTATTACCCTTTTTTATCGCAGCCACAGCCCAAAATAGTAATACAGCCGTAATCCCATTGATAGCCGCGTAGATAGGAGGCAAAAATGTTAGCGGTTTTACATCATAACCCAGCTTTTGTAAATTCACCGTAAAAAGGATAGCAACCACTATCGGTATCACAATCGATAGCAACCAAATCCATTTACTATACTTTTTTTCCTTGTTAAGACTCTCTTCCATGATATAATTACCTCTTTTGTTCTATTGTAGCTGGATGGTTTCGGACTTCCTCGACCAATAATAATTTGATTTCATCCTCAAGGCGGTCAACATCCGTTTTGACATTAATGTCATAAATACCTCTTATCCGTCCTTTTGTATCAAGTAAAAGATAATTAGACCCAATAATAAATGGTTTGCTGCCCTCCTTATTGACAAGTGCATCCTGCAATAAACTTTCCTGGGCAAATTTAAAGATATCAACAGAAGGATCTGTCACAAAAAACCAAGATTTGGTCCAAGGTTTGTAAACTTTTGCGTATTTGGCTAACACTTCTGGTGTATCGTATGCCGTATCAACCGTAATTGAATACAAGCGGACCTTCTTATTCTGAATAAATCGATTAGCGATTTGATCCAAACGCTTAATCATCGTCCGCGATAATGAAGCATCTCTAGAGTACATCAGATGGACGACAGAAAGTGTTGTATCATTATCCAATAGATGCACTTTCTTGCCATCGAAATTCACAAAATCAACCGGGGGTACAGTATGATAGATAGTATCGGGAATATCACGTCCCCATTTACGATGGGTAGTTCCCGGAACCACTTTCTTTCCAAAAATTGGCAAAGAGGCGTAGCTATTAGAACCGCTTTTATTTAGTACAAAATATAAAAATCCTGGCAATAAAAGAATTACTGCCAGGATCAATATAGTTTTAATACCTTTCTTTTGTCCAGTATTATTATCCATTCACTTTATCTATTTATTTGGAAACAATTGATGTTCTTGAAAAGCAGATGCTAAATACCCTCCTTCAACAAGCATCAAAACAATAAAATAAATAATAAAAATAAACACAATTGCAACGGTAACAATGAAACTCGACTTCTCGAATTTCAAGTGCATAAAGAATGCAACGATATAATAAGCTTTAACTAAAGTAAGCACGATATAAATAGTATTTACTAACGCACCTTTAGCTAAAATTTGCCAATGGTGCACGAAGCCCAATGCAATTAAAAACTCTAGACAAGTAAGGGCTAAAAGTACACCAAATACTCTCCAGATGGCCTTCTTATCCATCCCACCTTCGTGAGCGTGCTCGCCATGAGCGATATTATCTTGATATTGTGACATAGCTATCTAAATTTATTATTTCGGAATTAGATTAAGTAGAAGAACGTAAATACGAATACCCACACTAAATCCACAAAGTGCCAATATAAACCTACTTTCTCGATCATAAGATAAGAACCACGGTTTTCGAATGTATTATTTAATGTCATACATAGAATGATGATATTCAAAATAATACCCACAGTAACGTGGAAACCGTGAAAACCAGTAATTGTAAAGAACAAGTTAGCAAATTGCAAGGCCGAAGTGTAAGAAATGTCATGTGTGAAATATGGCATTAATGCTGTTTTGATGGCATCACCTTCCAAACCTGTTGCTGGATTTTTACCAAACCAGAAACCCATGTGGTGTAAGTGAGTCCACTCGATAGCCTGACAACCTACGAAACAGATACCTCCCAAAATAGTCCAAAGCATCCATTTAACAACTTCATTCTTTTGGTTACGGTGACCAGCTTCCACGGCCAAAACCATAGTTACAGATGACATAATCAAAATAAAGGTCATTAAACCGACAAATACCAACGGTTGACCATGTTCTGCAATTCCTGGGATAGATTGGAAGATCTTATCAGGATCAGGCCATGTTGGATGAGAAAAGCGTTGTGCGCCGTAATAAACCAAAAATGCAGAAAATGTGAAGGCATCCCCTACCAAGAAAAACCACATCATGATTTTTCCATACTCTAAGTTCCAAGGTGATTTCCCACCATTCCATGGACCAGTTTTTACCTTATCCAATTGCGATACTGTTGTACTCATTGTTTACTATTATTGATTCAAAAGTAAGAAAACATATATATAAATCCATAAAAGATCGAGAAAATGCCAAAAAATACTGGCAAGATCCATGCGGAAAAGATTGCCGTCTTTAGGAAGTTTGTTAATTCCTATAATCGCGCCAATCAAAACGATCAACCCCGCAATAATATGCGCCAAGTGCATCCAGATAAAAACGTAAATAAAAGATTGCGATGCATTGTTATTCACAAAATAAACACCCCTATCGATCAATACATTCCAAGCATGAACTTGCAAGGCAAAAAATACAACTCCCAAAATAAAAGTTGCTATCAAAAACAACCGCTGTTTGGAAGACTCGCCATTTTTAGCCGCTTTATGTGCTAAAAACATCGTTAGACTACTAACCACAATCACCAAGGTACTATATAAAAGTGCATTTGGCAATAGGGTCTTAATCCCTTTGTCCACGCCGCTCGCTGTATATACAATGAAACCACTGGATAACGCCGCAAACATCATGAACATACCCAACATACCCAACCATAGGTTGAACTTTTGGGCTTTTCTCTGTACTAACTTCTCGTCAGTTTGTGCTTGTATATCTAACATTATTTCAACGGAATAAAGTTAAGCAATAATACGAGTTGTGTCACAGGTAAATAAATAAATGAGGTAAACATCACTTTCTTCGCTGAAGGAATATCACAATTCTTAAACAGCAAATAACCGTAATAACCAAACATTATTCCACCGACCACGGATACAATCGTAAACCAAATTCCACCAAAGCCAAAATGATAAGGTATAAAACCTGCAGGTATCATAAACAAACCTGAAATGAATACCATAAACGCAGATATCTTATCACGTTTTGTCGTCGGCAATAAGCGAAAGCCCGCTAATTTATAGTCATCATCCACAACCCAGGCAATTGCCCAGAAATGCGGAAACTGCCATAAAAACTGAATAGCAAACAACACAAAGGGAATAATAATAATTGCCGCTTCGTTATGTCCACTATAGTAGGCTAAATCGTCTTGCGAAAAGGCTGCATAATATCCAATTAATGGCGGAAATGCACCCGGAAACGCGCCGACAAACACTGCTATTGGTGATTTTCTTTTTAATGGTGTATAGATAAAGGCGTAAAGAAGGATACAGAAAACCGACAGCAGACCAGCGACAAAATTTAAACGAACAAGCACCAAGGTTCCTAAGATGCCCATAAAGACACTCAATACCAAAGCCTGTCCTGTTGTCATGCGGCCTGATGGCAACGGTCTGTCCTCCGTACGTTTCATCAGTTTATCCAAATCCTTTTCAATGATCTCATTAAAACCGTTGGCAGAACCTGTCACCAGAAAACCACCTATAGTCAACAATAACCAATTGAACCAGAATATATCACCCTGTTGTTTTGATCCTATCAGAAAAGCAATTGACGCGGAAAATACGACCGTCAATGTAAGTCTCAACTTAACAAGCTTTTTGAAATCTGAAATAAATTCTTTCATAACTAAAAGAGACCTCCTACTATCAGTGTAATTAAACACGTACTTTTAAACATAAACATCCCGAATTCCAAGATTAGTGCCTTTGCTTGTTTAACAATAACAACAGGTAGAACTGTGCCCCAAATAAGAGCGTAGCTACCACCAAATGCGTTGTCTGTGCAAATGCAGGTATTGCAAATCGAGCTAAGATAATTCCTGATAGCATTTGGATACCCACTAGAATCAATGCGATTAAAGCAAATTTATATTGCTTAGAACCCGTATTAAAACTCGTGCGGACCAAAAAGAATAATACAATAACTAAAATCAAAGAACAATATGCCAACCAGCGATGTAACTCAAACTGTTGGCCAATAGTTGTTATAAAATCAGTCCGGGCTATCGTTGAACCGGTTAATAAATCAACCTCCTCTCGAACTCCCGTTCCGACAATTACCTGTGTTAGCATCAATAAAATTGAAGCAATAGCAAGCCCTTTTAATATACCCAAAGAACGATTGACCAGTAAGGTCTTGTTTCGCAAAGTAACTGCTTTGAAATATGTATAAATACTAATACAAACAATTACAATGGCTAAGAGCATATGTACCGTAATAATCCAGGGCATCAGATTTGTCGATACAACGATCGATCCCAGCCAAGCCTGAAGTACGACAACAAAAAGATTAATCACTGACCAAACAACGATCGAGCTTTTTGATTTTAAATAGGTGAAAGAATAAATAGCTGTAAATAACAAACAGAATCCGGAAACAACGCCTACCAACCGATTGATATATTCCGTCCAAGTTTTCGCAACATTAAACTCTTCATGCTGCAAAATACTCTTATCGGTACGGAGCTTGTAAGCCATTTCCTTATCGCCGAAAAATTCTACAATTTTCGCGAAACGTTCGTTCTTCTTTGCTCTTCCTTCAATATAATGCTGTTCATATCCTTGAGGTAATTGGGAGATATCTGTTGGAGGAATAATACGGTTAAAACATCTTGGCCAATCTGGGCATCCCATTCCTGACCCTGTACTCCGAACAACTCCGCCAGCAATAATGACCAAAAACAACACAATGATCGTTATAAAATTGGTCTTTATAAATCGCTTCTCAGCTGCTGGAAACATAATACTACCCCTACCTCTTAAAATACAAACTTCCATAAAATAGAGTAGGAATTCCTACTCTATTTTATAAGATTTTATTAGTCTTTTCTACCATTTTGAGCATTCCATTCTGCCTGGATACGCTCAGCTTCCTCGTCTCCTTCGAAATCATGAGGCAAATTAGAGCTCATTGTTTCAGAGAAAGGAACACTTTGAGGAATAAAATCCTCACCATGACCTGGCTTACTGTAATCGTAAGGCCAACGGTGTACAGTTGGAATTTCTCCTGGCCAGTTACCATGGATATGCTCTACTGGAGTAGTCCATTCCAATGTGTTTGACTGCCAAGGGTTTTGTGGGGCTTTTTTACCGAAGAAAATCGATGTAAAGAAGTTCCACAAGAAAGCTACCTGACCTAAAGCAGCGATGATTGCAGCCCATGTTACCAATTTGTTGACAGAAACCCATTTCGCCATGAAAGCAAACTCTGTAAATGCATAGTAACGGCGAGGCACACCATCGATACCCATAAAGTGCATTGGGAAGAATACCATGTAAGCACCAATGAAAGTCAACCAGAAGTGTAAATAACCCAATTTTGTGTTCATCATACGACCGAACATCTTAGGATACCAGTGGTAAACACCACAAAGCATACCGAAGATTGACGCCGATCCCATTACCAAGTGGAAGTGGGCAACAACAAAATACGTATCGTGTAAGTTGATATCTAACGCTGCATTACCTAGGAACAATCCTGTCAAACCACCAGAGATAAAGAACGATACCAAACCGATAGCAAACATCATCGCTGGAGTGAAACGGATATTACCTTTCCACAACGTTGCAAGATAGTTAAACGCTTTTACAGCAGAAGGAACCGCGATAATCAATGTTGTAATCATAAATACACCACCCAAGAACGGGTTCATACCTGTTACAAACATGTGGTGACCCCATACGATAAACGATAATACGGTGATACCGATCAATGAATAAACCATTGCATGGTAACCAAAGATTGGTTTACGTGAGTTGGTCGCAATAACCTCAGAAGTTAAACCTAAAGCAGGCATAACAACGATATATACCTCAGGGTGACCTAAGAACCAGAACAAGTGTTGGAACAAAATTGGTGAACCACCTTCGTTCGGTAAAATTTGTCCTTGAACAACAAGATCCGACAAATAGAATGACGTACCAGCAGCACGGTCAAAAATCAGAAGAACAACCGCCGAAACCAATACTGGGAATGACAACATACCCACGATAGCAGTTAAGAAGAACGCCCAGATTGTCAAAGGCATTTTCCATAAGTCCATTCCTTTTGTACGCATGTTCAAAATTGTACTTACATAGTTAATACCACCGATCAACTGTGAAGCTACAAATAGAACCATACTCACCAACCACAAAGTCATACCAGTTGCAGATCCTGCGATTGCAGTAGGAACAGCCGATAGTGGGGGATAGATTGTCCAACCAGCAGAAGCAGGTCCACTTTCTACGAAGAACGATGCAACCATAATCACTGATGCTACAAAGAACAACCAGTAAGATAACATGTTCATAAAAGGAGATGCCATATCGCGTGCTCCGATTTGATATGGAATCAATAAGTTACTAAAAGTACCTGATAGACCAGCCGTTAACACGAAGAATACCATAACGGTACCGTGAATGGTTACCAAGGAAAGGAAAAACTCCGGTTTTATACGACCGCCTTCAGCCCATTTACCCAAGAATACTTCTAATATAGGGAACTCTTTATCCGGCCATGCTAATTGGATACGGAATAATACTGATAAAAGCATCGCAAAAACTGCCATGATGATACCAGTGATCAAGAATTGCTTAGCAATCATCTTGTGGTCACCCGAGAAGATATACTTTCTGATGAACGACTCCTCGTGATGATGGCCGTGCGAATCGTGATGTTCAGCGCTATGCGATATTACTGTACTTGACATATTCGATTTTATATTCAAAAATTCTTAATTAGTTCAAAGATGCTGTAACTTGTACGCTATCCTTTTTCACGTTAGCTGTTTTACCGCTGAACTCTTTTTGCAAATCCTCAGTAAAATATTTGTTTTGTTTAGCTAACCACTCTTTATATTTCTCTTCAGTTACGACAACCACTTTCTTTTGCATGTTGTAGTGACCAGATCCACAGATCTTGTTACACAACATCACGAAGTCATAGTTATAATCACCCAAACGATCACGCATCTCTTCTGTTGTAACAGTAGGTGTGAACTGGAAGTAATTGGTCATTCCCGGTACCGCATTGATCTGAACACGGAAATCAGGAATATAGAAAGAGTGAATAATATCTTTTGAAACGATATGGAAACGAACCGGTTTATTTACAGGCAACCAAATTTCAGATCCTTGAATATCATCCCAAGAATTTTTATCATTAAAGTCAATACCGTACGGGTTGGTTGGTGTCGTCATTTTATAATTACGTTTACCAATAATCCCATCTGAACCAGCATAACGGACATTCCATTGGAATTGCTCGCCTAATACCTCAACTTGTAATGCTGACTTTTGTAGATCCTCAGGAATATTTGTGATTGATCTCCATGTAAAGAAACCGAACAATACCAAAACTGTCAAAACAACAGCGGGAACAATTGTCCACAATTTCTCAATTGCATTGTTATGAGGATAATAATAAGCCTGACGTTTTGCACGCATGCGATACAAAAATGTAAAAGTCATCAACAAGATGTGTGTGATAACCAATACAAATGTTGTAATTGCAGTCGTAATGATAAACATTGTATCAATACGCTCACCGTGCTCAGTTACTGCAGATCTCCAATAAGCGGCTCCCCAGTGTACATATGACCAATATACACCGTAAAGGAATACAACCAAGAAAATGAATAACAATGCCGATTGAAACGTGTTATTCGCAAACGGATTGTATTTACCGTTCATCTTTCTTGTCAATTCATAGATCGAAAGTACTTTACCGATAACGGCAACAACTGTACATATAACCAAGAATAACAAGACATAATATGTGAAGTTTTTATAAACCTGAGGGTCTATTTGCTTCACTTCTTCAACAGCAGGAGCAGCAGCACTAGCTTCTGTAGAAGAACTAGCAGATGCAACAGCAGCAGTACCTGCTGCCGCTGTTGTATCTTTTGCAACCGAATCCGTTGCTGCAGGGGCAGCCACTGCTGTAGTCGCCGCTTTAGCAGAATCAGATGCTACTGTATCTTGTTGACTTGCTAGGATAGGAGTCGCAAAAAGCAATCCTAGTGCAAGCACAAAACCCGAGATGGATTTGAATCTATTATTTAATTTAAAGCTCATTTCTTTTATAACGTTTTTACGTAACCTTCCTTTAAAAGTGAAACTATATCTGATGATGCAAACTCTCATCCAAGAAAGGATGATTTTTAGGCACCAATGCTTGTTTACTCAATTTACTCATCACTAAGAAGATGAACAAACCTAAGAAACCAAGTGCAGTTCCGATTTCAATGATACCAAATCCTCTATGTTCAGCAACAGTACCAGGCATGATCATGATATAATAATCTAGCCAGTGACCAGCCAATAATAGAATCGCTACGAACAACATCACGTTTTGTTTCCGTTTCGCATCGCGATCCACTAATAGTAACAATGGTGCCACAAAGTTAATGATAATACTCAACCAAAACCAAGGTTTGTATTCAGGTTCCCAACGTTTGTAGAAATAAACTGTTTCCTCTGGGATGTTTGAATACCAAATCAACATGAATTGTGCAAACCAAACATAAGTCCAGAAGATAGAGAAACCGAACATCAATTTACCCAAATCGTGTAAATGATTTTCGTTTACCCAGTTCATATAACCAGCTTTCTTCAATACAACAACGATGATCGTGATACATGAAATACCACTTACCCACATTGCTGCAAAGTTATACCAACCGAACATTGTCGAAAACCAGTGTGCCTCTAAAGACATTACTGTATCGAAAGACCAGATAGGTGTAGTAAAACCGAAGATAACTAAGAAGATTGCCGACAATTTGAATGACTTTTTATAAGAAGTCAATCCACCTTCTAAATCTTCTTTATAAGAAAGTTTCGCAAAAATAACGGCAAAAATGCTATATGTACCCATAAACACGACCTGACGGATCAAGAAGAATGGAACATTTAAATAAGCAGATTTACCTGCGATAATAGGGTCAAAATTTGTACTATGCGGATCAGTGATACCATCTGCATTCCAGTGGTGATATAAGTTATGTGTGGTTAAACCTAAACCTACAATAACTAATAAAACTAATGATGCAATTGGTAAAACACTCGCCATAGCCTGAGGTATACGTACCAAACCTGCAGACCATGCAGATTGTGTTACATATTGCAAGGCAACAAAGAATGTTCCAGCTGCGCATACACATGTAAAGTAATAACCCATCAATAACAAGTTGGCATAAGTACGCTCTACAGTAACGTGATCGCCCGAAAGCAACCCGAAAGCTACAGCAGCTACGCCTAGTACAACAGCGATAATACTGTACAATTTAGCCTTGCCAGCAAACTCGTATCGCTCGTTGAAATTATAATCGTGATGATGACTGTGAGTTCCCATTTATATATCTGATGTTAGATTATTTCTTTTGTAATTCGTGAACATACATAACAACTTTCCATCTCTCCTCTGGAGACAATTGAGATGCATGTGATCCCATGGAGTTGTGTCCGTAATAAATTGTATGGTAAATTTTACCATCAGTCAAGTCAGCCATCAAACCACCCCGTGAAGAGCTCGCTGCATCTGTTCTTTGATAAGATGGTGGCGGAGGAAAGTTCTCTAATTGACGAGTACCTCTTGAATCAGTCACGCTACGGTCTTTCGTGATAGGACCATCACCTTTACCTTCTACTCCATGACATATCGAGCAGTAAGTGGTGAACAAAGCTTTACCTTTTTCAAGATTTTCGGCATTTACGACCAAAGGACTTTTTACTTCTCTTCCTGCACGTTCATAATCCTCTAATGTATTGGCATACTCAAAACGAGTGAAACCAATTGGATCCGTACCTTTAGGAGGTGCTTGTGCTGTTTTTCCATCAGCAAAATTCGCATTAGGTTGATCCGGATTGAAAGCAAGCGGATCGTACATGTTACGAGAAAACTCTAAACCTGTACTACGAGTTGTTTTGTCACCACAAGAAGAAACAAGTGCTGTCAATGCCACAGCTGCGCATAGCGTTCCAAGTAAATTCTTCTTATTCATAGCTAACATATTTTCTATCATTGTACTTAACTTCAACAGCTCCAGCTTCTTTCAATAAGCTATCGATCAAAGCGTGATCTGTATTTTCATTGGCATCTACTGCAAGGATGAAACGATCATCTGTTGCTCTCAAGTCCATTACACGAGGTGCACGTCCCGGAAATAAGTGGTTACGGAAGAAAAACGTGGCAACCATACCCAAGGCACACAATAAGATCGTAACCTCAAATGTAACTGGAACAAAGTTTGGCATACCAAAAGATGGTTTACCACCGATATTCATCGGCCAATCATAGGCCATTGTATAATACAACAAACTAAAACCCAATGTCGTTCCTAATGCTCCAAAGCAAAATGCTGCGATAGGCAAGCGAGAAGGTTTCACACCCAGCTTTGCTTCGATGCCGTGAATAGGCATCGGAGTAAAGCAGTCGTAAATACTTATATTGTTTGCTTGCAATTTGTCGATCCCATGCATCATTTCATCGGGATCCGCAAAACTACCTAATATATATTTTGTATTGCTCATTGCTGATTATTTTCTAACTGATAATTCTTTAATCTCTTCTTCTGTCACTGAATCATATTTCTCTAATGACTCTTGGAAGTACTTAACTTGTTCCTCAGGGAATGCGCCTTCTTGAGCCAATTTAGTTTTATGTTGTAATGAAGATGATTTCAACAACAATTTCACTTCGGCGATAGCGATACCTGGTAAGAAACGTAAGAACAACAAGAATAATGTAAAGAATAATCCGATTGAACCTACAAAGATACCTACGTCTGTCCAAGTTGGGTAGAACATTGCCCAAGATGAAGGCAAGTAATCACGGTGCAATGAAGTCACGATAATTACAAAACGCTCAAACCACATACCGATGTTTACAACAATCGATAAGATCCATGAGATTGGAATACTTGTACGGATTTTTTTGAACCAGAATAACTGTGGAGAAATTACGTTACACGTCATCATTGACCAGTAAGCCCAAGCGTATGGACCCAACATACGGTTCTCGAAAGCATACATTTCGTATTCTGAACGAGAGTACATGGCGATAAACAACTCAGTCAAATAAGCCACACCTACGATAGAACCTGTCGTCATGATAATGATATTCATCGACTCAATGTGGAACATCGTGATGTAGTTCTCAAAGTTCATTACTTTACGTAAGATCAACAATAAAGTCTGTACCATCGCGAAACCAGAGAAGATCGCACCCGCCACGAAATATGGAGGGAAGATCGTTGTATGCCATCCAGGGATAACCGAAGTTGCAAAGTCCATGGATACGATCGTGTGTACAGAAAGTACCAGCGGAGTAGAAATACCTGCCAAGATCAATGACACGATTTCAAAACGTTGCCAAGTCTTAACTGAACCATTCCATCCGAATGATAATACAGAATAGATTTTTTGTTTTAATCCAGTAGCACGGTCACGAATTGTCGCGATATCCGGCAACAAACCACAGTACCAGAATACCAAGGATACTGTAAAGTAAGTCGAGATCGCAAACGCATCCCATACCAAAGGAGAGTTGAAGTTTACCCAAAGTGATCCAAATTGATTTGGAAGTGGGAAAATCCAATAAGCCAACCAAGGACGACCCATGTGAGCTACAACGTATGTAGCCGCACAGATTACCGCAAAGATCGTCATCGCCTCTGCAGAACGGTTGATTGAATTACGCCAGTTCTGGCGGAAGATTAATAATACAGCTGAAATCAACGTACCCGCGTGACCGATACCTACCCACCATACGAAGTCGGTGATATCCCAAGCCCAGCCTACAGTTTTATTCAGACCCCAAGCGCCGATACCTGTCCAAAAGGTATAACTAACGCTAACTACCCATAATAAAGCACCTAATACAGCAACGGTAAAACCAATCCACCATGCTTTATTCGGTTTATTTTCAACCGGTAGTAAGATATCATCCGTAATTTTTGCATACGTAATGTCCTTACCGGTCATTAATGGTTCTCTTAATATTGATTCGTTATGCGATGACATAGTATTTTTATTTCAAATATTGTACAAGATTACGCCTCAAAAGTGTTTCTAACTTTTGTCATATAACCGATACCCGGTTGAACATTGATTTCCTCAAGTACGTAATAAACACGCTCGTTGCGTAATGCTTTAGATACTTCTGATTCTGGATCATTTGCATCACCAAAGATAATTGCATTTGCAGAACATGCTTGTTGACAAGCCATTTGGATATCGCCATCTTTAACTTTGCGATTTTGAATCTTAGCTTGTAATTTACCTGCTTGAATACGTTGGATACACATTGAACATTTCTCCATTACCCCACGTGAACGAGTAACAACATCTGGATTCAATACCAATTGTGTGAACTCATTGTTCAAGTAGTTGTCAAAACGTGAATCATTCCAGTATGCAAACCAGTTGAAACGACGAACTTTGAAAGGACAGTTGTTCGCACAGTAACGTGTACCAAAACAACGGTTATATGCCATATGGTTCAAACCTTCTGAAGAGTGTACTGTTGCCAATACTGGACAAACCGTTTCACAAGGTGCGTGACCACAGTGTTGACACAACATCGGTTGGTGAACAACAGTGATATCTTCGAAATCCAAATCAGCCGAAGCTCTCGCAATTTCTTTCTCTTTTGTAAGATCTTGATCTTTTCCTTCGATTGTATAGTAACGGTCAATACGTAACCAGTGCATTTCACGACGACGACGAACCTCATCACGACCTACAACAGGAATATTATTTTCAACGTTACAAGCAACGATACAAGCACCACACCCTGTACATGCGTTCAAGTCGATCGCCATCACCCATTTGTGACCAGGTTGCTCATATTTGTTCCACAAATCGTATGTTTTGTGATTATCCGTAAAGCGGCCTGCCTCAGAGTTAGGATCTTTCAGATATTTCGCAAATGTCGTTTCACGAATAACGTTACGACCTTCGATCGTGTGGTGTGTTTGTGTTTGTGCCAATTGGTAAGTACCAGACGCTTTCGCTACAGTTGCTTTAGCAACACCTTGTACTGTACCATTGATGATAGAAGCAAAAGGGAATGCGTTTTTACCAACTTCATTACCTGCTTTACCAACTTTTGTACGGCCGTAACCTACAGCAACTGAAACTGTTCCTTGTGCTTGACCTGGTTGTTGTACAACTGGCAATTCCAATTCAACACCATTTGCTTTTACAGTTACTTTACCATCTTCACCCAAACCTAATTTCTCAGCATCTTTCGGGTTAAGCGCAGCGTAGTTGTCCCAAGTTACTTTAGAAACCGGGTCAGGCAATTCCTGTAAATAAGCGTTGTTTGCGTAGCGACCGTCACGAAGACCAGCAGGCTCATAAAGTTTCAATTCAAACTCACCTGTAATCGCTTTGCTTGATGCCTCAATTGCCGAAGCTGCTGCTGCTGCATTTCCTGTAAATGCAGGAGCTGTTGCCGCTTTAGCACCTTTATATTCAAAACCAGTTTGCAATACAGCATCCCAGTTTTTCGTAGAACCTGCTAAGATTTGTGTAGACCACAAGTTCTTAACGAAGTTGTACATATCGGTATCATTTCCTGCCCAAGTCAATAAGCTTTGCTCAGCTTGACGTGTTTTGAAAACAGGATTAATTGTTGGTTGAACGATAGAGAACAAACCTTCTTTTGGATTCGCATCACCCCAAGATTCCAAGAACGTACTTGCTGGAGCAATCGCGGTCAATTCAGAAGCTGTTTCATCCGCACGTTGCGAAAATGATAAGGTGAAAGGAACTTGTTTCAACGCCGCTTTTACATCATCTGCTTTGAAGTAGTCATACACCGGGTTGCTATTCAAGAAGAACGCAACACCAACTTGACCTGATTTCGCTGCTGCTAAGAAAGCTTGGAACGAAGAATCCGAACCTTGGTATTGTTTAGAATAGTTATCCAAATCGATGATTGTACCGTAAGCACCTAATGCAACGTTGATTGCATTCACTAATACTTGTACATTGACATCGTTAGATCCAGCAACAACAACTGCTGCGCCTTTGCTGTTCACCAATTCTTTCGCCGCTAGAGCGACACCTTTTTGTGCTTTTTTGTTTGCAGTAGCACCAGCCAAAGACTGACCAGTGATTGCATTATATAAAGCAACCAATGTAGCACCTTCTTCCGAAGGTTTGATTGCGATACGTGCATCCGCATTTGTACCCGTCATGGAAAGACCAGACTCAAATTGCACGTGACGTGACATTTTGCCGTTTTTCAACGATTTATAATCACGGTTTTTAGCGTATTGTTGTGTATGCTCCTCACCTGCTAACCAAGTTCCTAAGAAATCAGCTGCAACGGAAACAATCACATTTGCCTTTTCAAAATTGTATGAAGGGACAACAGCTTTACCAAATGAAGCTTTATTCGCCTCGATAATACCGCTGTAAGAAACAGCATCGTATTGTACATGGTTAACTGTTGGGAATTTCGTTGCGAAAGCAGCGATAGCCGCCAACGTTGAAGGACTGTTTACGGTGTTAGAAACGATCGTAATTTGTTTACCAGAAGATGCTGCTGCATTCAAAGCTTTAACAACCTCCCCATCCAATTTAGACCACTCAACATCTTGACCTTTCAATTGCGCCTGTTTCAATTTGGACTCATCATATAAATCCAATACAGAAGCAGCAGTCGTTGAATCCAAACCTTGGTTCAAACCAATTGCATTCGGGTTAGGCTCAACATTGATCGGACGACCTTCACGAGTTTTAACCAAGATGCTTTGACCGTTGAACGTCGAAGCATAATAGTTAGGGATACCTGGAGTTACCTCTTCAGGTTTAATCAAATAAGGAACTGCCTTATGCACAGGAGTACGGTTACAAGCCGCTAAAGAAACAGCACCCAAACCAAATCCTAATGCTTTCAAGAAGTCACGGCGAGGAGTTTTAGTACTCAAGCCAGCTTCGTTTAATACATCTTCTACAGGAATAGATTCGGCAAACTCACCCTTGCTTCCTTCAACGAAAGCATGAGTTTGATTTAACTCTTCCAAACCTTTCCAATATTTTTTATTGCTATCCATTTAAGCTGTATATAAGATTGCGTATTTCAAATAATTATTAATAGTGACACTTACCACACTCAAGACCACCGATCATGGCTGCAGTCATTTTCTCACCTTTCTTAATTCTTTCGTGTGCTTTAATCAAATCTTCATAGTATTTGTTATCCGATTTGATATCTGTCTTTTTGTGACAATCAACACACCATTTCATCGTCAATGGAGAGTATTGGTATACTTCTTCCATATTTTGGATTGGACCGTGACAAGTTTGACACTCAACACCAGCTACCACAACGTGTTGTGAGTGGTTGAAGTAAGCAAAGTCAGGTAAGTTGTGAATACGAACCCATTGAATTGGTTTCGGATTGTTACCGTAAGTACGCGTATCAGGATTCCAATCCAATGCACGATAGATTTTAGCAATTTCCGGAGAAATTTCACCATCATAATGCTCTGAAGCAGTGATTGTATTGTGACAGTTCATACATACGTTGGCCGATGGAATAGACGCATTTTTAGATTTAAATGCTCCACCGTGACAGTATTGACACTCAATTTTGTTAACACCAGCGTGGATTTGGTGAGAGAACTTAATTGGTTGAACCGGCTGATAGCCTTGGTGAACACCAACGTTCCACATTGTTTTCCAACCACCTACAGCTAATAATGCAACTAACATCAAGACTGTAAAGCCAACCAACTTCTTGTTCTTAACGAATGCTTTCGCAAACTTCACAAAACGTTGGCTATCTTCTGGCTCTTGTTGCGCAGCAATAGCTTCTTGGTTCTTAGCAATTACATTTTCTAAGGTACGGATCACACGATTCAACACCACGATAACGACAACAGCCAAAACAACAACTGCGATCAAGCCCAAAATCATGAACATAGACGCGTTATCATCTTTAGCTCCAGCGCCACCAGCAGCAGCCTCTTTCGGTTTCTCCTTAGAAGCATCTGTGATATACACTAATACCGACTTGATCTGATCGTCAGATAAATCAGTAAAAGAAGTCATCACAAGCTTGTTGTTCTCTTCGAAGATTTTAACTGCATCAGCATCGCCAGACGCAATTAAAGCCTGAGAGTTCTTGATCCACTTGACTAACCAAGCTTCGTCTTTCGTCTCTGGAATCCCCTTTAAAGCAGGACCAACCACTTTTCTGTCAATGGCGTGACAGGATGTACACTTAGATTTGAAGATTTTTTCACCTTCCTTGACATCTTGCGCATGCAACGTCGTAACGGCAAATAATAGCATCAAACTCGTTGACACCACCCTCGCAAGGCTTCCCAAAACGGATGAGATAGTTCTCATATTTAGCACTTTATACTATTTATTTGTGAATGTAAAAAATTAACTCCCATGGTTAAAGGAGCCACTACCCCCCTAACAATGCCACAAAAGTATGATTTATTAACAAATCGCTGACAATTTTGTGACCTTTAATATCAATTTATAATCATTCTAAACAAATGCGTTTAAACAAGGATAAAAACAGCATTAAGCTATTAAAGTGGTTCCATCGCTACAACTTTTCATTTGGATAGCCACTCAAATATAAGACAATTCCATGACAATTTAAAATACTCAAAATAACAGATCGCAGAAGACACAAAAGGTTTTTTTTCGACTTAATTTCCGTAACTTTATCAAGATGAATGGAGAACTTTTTCAAAATGAATGGAGATGTTCAGGGTCAAGTCGCAAACTAACAATAAAAGAATCTGGATAATATCTTTATATAGAAGGAATAGCTCATTCTTATTGCGTAGTTCCTAGTAAAGCCAGCTTCAACACCAAACACACGACAACAATGGAAACAAACAAAAAATACAACCCGTTAAGTAAAGAAGAGGAATACATTATTATACATAAGGGAACTGAACGGCCTTTTACCGGCGAACTTTTAGACAATAAGCTCAAAGGAACTTATATCTGCCGCCGTTGTGACAGCCCACTATACCGTTCGGAGTCAAAATTTGAATCCGGCTGTGGCTGGCCAAGTTTTGATGATGAAATTCCTGGGGCAATTACAAGGATCACCGATGCAGATGGCCGCCGCACTGAAATCCTTTGTAGTAACTGTGGCGCGCATTTAGGCCACGTATTCCTCGGAGAAGGCTTTACGACAAAAAACACGCGTCACTGCGTTAATTCTATTTCAATGAAATTTGTAGCCGATACTACGAAGTAGCTTTCACTTTAGTCGACTCACGAACTTTCAGTTCACAAGGCAACACCATTCTACGTGTTGCTTTTATTTTGCCCTGAAGACGCAGCAACAAAATATTGATCAGATTCTCCGCAATGTCCTTGATCGGCTGCGAAACAACCGTAATAGCAGGTTCGACCAGCTTAAAAACCGTATGGTCGTCAAAAGCAATCACCGCCGGCATCGTAAAATTAAATTTTTTGGAAGCCTTCAAACCCGAAATCGCCAGATAGTTCGTAGAGAACAAAACGGCATCCAGTCTGTTTTCACAGATAAACTCCTGCAATAGTTCCATTGCTTCCTCATCCGAAGCATCCATCTGAATCTTTTGAATAAAACTTTGTTGCTTATTATTATCCATAGCCTTCATATAGCCATCTGAACGCTCTTTCATTTGGGTCTGATCCGAATAGAGCGATACAAATCCGATACGTCTATAACCTTGTTGACACAAATGGTTACTGGCATCAAAGGCCCCCTGAAAATTGTCTGCACCAACATAGTCTGTTTCAAGCCCCGGAAAATAACGGTCAAAGAGCACAACCGGAATATTATTCTGCTGCAACTGTTTTACGGTATCTTCCAAACCATCGGAAGGCGTAATAATAAAACCATCTACCTGACGATCGTAAAACATCTGGATTAACTCTTTCGCTTTTTCTACATCATTGTTGGTACTACAATAAATAATACGATAGCCCTGCTCATAGACCTTACTTTCGATCAGACGAGCAATATTCCCAAAAAAGGGATTGGAAATATCTTCGATAATTAAACCCAAAATCTTTGTCTTCCCTGTGCGCAGACTTTTCGCCAATTCGTTGGGCTTATAGCCGACCTTTTTGACATAGTCCAAAACCCGCTTAGTCAAAGCCTCACTAATACGCTTTTCTTTTGCCTTATCATTCAAAATAAAGGACACAGTAGTTACAGAAATCCCCAACGCCTTTGCGATATCACTGATCAGAATACGTTTCTTCATGTAGTAGTAGTAGGTTTGTTAAGTTTTTTATTACGAAGCTTACTAAAGTAAAAAATTTAACGACAATTTACTAAAATAATAATAAAATTGCGCTAAAAGGTTTTATTTACTAATTTTAAGCAGTTTTCAAATACCCGAACAAAACCTATGACAGGAAATAAACTATTCAAAACAGTGTTGGGCACACTAATTTTGCCATTTTGTGCGCAAGCCCAGCAAAATCTTACACAATATGTCAACCCCTTTATTGGTTCCGCGGATCATGGCCACGTGTTTGTTGGTGCCAACGTACCTTTAGGTGCAGTACAATTGGGGCCTACCCAAATTCCACAGATTTGGGACAAGTTCAACGGATGGGACTGGTGCAGTGGATACAATTACAAAAGCCAGGAAATTTTGGGTTTTACCCATACACACCTGAGCGGAACAGGTATCGGTGACCTCAACGACCTCATGATCGTTCCAGCCAACGGAAAATTACAATTAACGCCAGCGGAATTCAATAAAATGAATACAGGTTATGGCTCTTCCTTCAAAAAGGAAAATGAGGTTGCCAAACCCGGATTCTATAGCGCTTATTTAGATGACTATCAGGTACAGGCCAACCTGACAGCAACCGAACGTGTTGGCTATCACCAATATCGCTATGAAAAAACAGACAATGCGCATATTTTGGTCGACTTAGGCTACCATATCAATTGGGATAAACCGACAGACACCTACATCAAACAGGTGAACGACTCGACCTTTGTTGGTTACCGCTTTTCAACAGGATGGGCAGCTGACCAAAAATTGTATTTTGCCATCAGAACTTCCCAGCCGATACAAAAAGTAAGATTTTTTGACGGTAAAGAAGAAAAATTAGGCCAAACAACATTTAAAGGACAGGCAATCAAAGCGGCTTTATTCTTTGATGCTGTTAAAAACAAAACCATCGAACTTAAAGTCGGTATTTCTCCAGTAAGCTCGACCAATGCCCTGAATAATATCAATGCAGAGATCCCGGGCTGGAATTTTGAAAAAGTAAAACAAGAAGCCGATCAGCGTTGGAATAAAACCTTAAATAAGATTCAATTTGAAGCCGACAAAGATACGAAGACAATCTTCTATACGGCATTATACCATACCTACTTCGCTCCTACCATCTTCAACGATGCCAATGGCGATTATTTAGGAACTGACAAACAAGTATACGAGAAACAGGATTTTGTCAACCATACGGTATTTTCGCTTTGGGATACTTACCGTGGCCTTCATCCTTTGATGACGATCTTGGAGGATCGTAAAATCAACCAGGATTTTATCAAAACCATGTTGGCGATCTATCAACAACAAGGTAAATTGCCCATGTGGCACTTACAAGGTAATGAAACCAATACAATGGTTGGATTACCTGCGATTCCAGTCATTGCGGATGCCTTCTTAAAAGGGATTATTGACGAGAAAGATTATCCTTTGGTTTGGGAAGCTGTAAAAACCACAGCCATGGGCAACGATCACGGCCTCAAATATGCTCGTGAACTGACTTATATCCCGATCGACAGCATGCCGAATGAATCTGTAGCATGGGCATTAGAATATGCGATTGCCGACTTTGGTGCCTATAAAATTGCTGAAAAACTAGGTAAAACAGAAGACGCTGCCTATTTCAAAAAACGTTACAAACTATATGAGCAGTATTTTGACAAAGAAGTAGGTCATTTCGTCGGTAAAAAAGCCAATGGCGACTTCCGCAGACCTTTCGACCCATTGATGGCCAAACACCGTGAGAATGATTATTGCGAAGGAAATGCATGGCAATATACCTGGTTAGTACCTCAAGATGTCAAAGGTCTGATCAATCTTTTCGGTGGCGAGGAGAAATTTTTGAAAAAACTGGATTATTTTACGACCATGTCATCGGATCTTGGTGGTGAAGCTTCTCCAGATATTTCAGGACTAATCGGCCAATATGCGCAAGGGAACGAACCAAATCACCATATCCCTTACTTATATGCTTACGCTGGACAACCTTGGAAAGGTGCAGCCTTAGCCCGTAAAGCGATGACGGAGTTTTACACAAACAGTCCAGCTGGTCTATGTGGCAATGATGACGTCGGACAAATGAGTGCCTGGTATGTGTTCTCAGCGATGGGCTTCTATCCACTGAATGCAATGAGTGGTGTTTATGTCTTCGGATCACCGATGATGCAACATGCGAACATCAATTTACCAAATGGCAAAACGTTAGCGATCGATGTTAAAAATCAAGGTAAATCAAATCAATACATTAAATCGATCAAATTGAATGGTAGACCTTATGCTAAGTCGTTCATTACACATGCACAGCTTTTAGAAGGCGGACAGATGGAAATCGAGATGAGTGCTACACCAAACAAAAACTTTGGTAAAAACAAAGCCGATTGGCCTTCAAGTATTGACAATAATTAACTGAAAAATTGTCAGTAAAACATTACTGGATTAATATTTGTTAATACCCTAATAACATATTTAAGGAGAAATAAAACATGGCAGATTACAAAAACATCAATATACAAGATATCCCTGACGGAGGTGATAATCCAAAAGACTTCTATGAAACTTTCAAAGAGCGCTTAGAAGACTTAGAAACATTTCCAAAGGACTATACGTATAAATTTATCTTACCAAAAGATCAGGACCACTTCAATCAGATCCAGAGCGTATTTGATGACACAGGTGCTCAGTTTGACTTCAAGGACTCCAAAACAGGTAAGTATACTTCAATTACGGTAAACTTGAACGTAAAAGACGCCGATCAGGTCATCTACTACTACAAAGAAGTAGCGAAGATAAAAGGTGTTATCATGTTATAAAAGAACAAATCAGACTGTCGAATTGACAGCCTGACTTGTTTTCTGATCTACATATTAACCTAACTCCTCCCTATTTTAGCATAACGACATCAAGCCAATAATCGCCGCTAAATCTTTTACTAGCATAGTGCAACTTGAATAGTTTAACAGCAGTCTCCTCATTTAAAAAATCCAAAATTCGTTTGACATCCCGCCGGGCAGCAAACTGTTTCCAGCTATTTTTCCGATCATAAAAAAAAGACATTTGTCCATTCACGCTATTCCAAGCCCTTCCCAGCGCATATAACTTCGTTTCACTAAACAGTATATTAAAATAGTCTTTATATACCGCACAATCGAGCGTAATCTCTTTATTTTTATTAGCCATCCAGTCAAATCGATACGAACAATACATTGGATTCCCATAGTAAATACCAGGTTTATGGGGAATCTTGGCCTCCTCAAAAAATTGCTTGAGCAATTTCACTACTTCTGGCTCGCCATCGTATGCTAAGGGCACAACACTACGCTCACGACCCATATATAAGGTAAAAGAAGACAGATTGAAGCCCCAGCGTCCTTGATGATCCAATAAAAACTTGGACAAACGCTCCACAAGCGGTGACATCCCACCTCTGAATGAGCCTTGCACGGAAAGTGCTTCAAATGGTCTCGCCTCGTTAAATTTATAAGGGCTTTCATACGCATCCATCACAAAGCGGTTATATTCCCGATCAAAATTAATGTAAAGCTCGTCTCTCATTGAATCTCTGATAGCTTTATCCTTTAAGATTAACCTATTAAGAGGCCAAAATAAATCCTGTTTATAGGACCACAAAATGGCACGATCCAGTGTATAAAACTCATAACGCCCCTTGGGCAAGATCATATTATTTTTAGCTGCATAATGCTGGACAGTGGCAGATAGCTTCTGAAATTTATCCCCATAAGACCGCTGACCATAAACTGACCCATGCATGAGGACAAACACCAAAATCTGACCAGGTTTAAACAGAAACAAACGCAGTATACTTTTCATAGGATAAAGATGTAGGTAAGTCTTATTTTCCATAAAAAAAGCCCGCTTAAAGCGAGCTTTTCATATCATTTGAAAGGAATAAACTTATTCTTGTCCAGCACCAGCTACAGGAGCTTCACCGGCAGGTTTATCCTGCTTTGGTTTGTCTTCTTTCGGAGGACGAGGCAATAACGCTTTACGCGAAAGCTTCATCTTACCTTGTTTGTCGATATCCAACAATTTAACCGTTACTTTATCACCTTCTTTGAAAATACCGTCCATTGTTTCAAGACGTTTCCAGTCGATTTCAGAGATGTGCAATAAACCATCTTTACCAGGCATGATTTCAACGAAAGCACCGAATGGCATAATTGATTTCACTTTACCTTCGTAAGTTTCACCAATCTCTGGTTTAGAAGCGATTGCTTTAATACGACCTACGGCATCATCGATAGCGGCTTTATTATCTGCGAATACTTGAACAACACCTTTGTTATCAACTTCTTCGATCGAAATTGTAGCACCGGTCTCACGTTGCATCTCTTGGATAATTTTACCGCCTGGTCCGATTACAGCACCAATAAATTCTTTATCGATCAACAATTGAACGATACGAGGTGCATGTGGTTTGTAGTCTTCACGTGGAGCAGAAATTGTTTTCTTCATTTCACCTAAGATGTGTAAACGCGCTTCTTTTGCTTGATCCAAAGCTTGCGTCAACACTTCCCATTTCAAACCATTGATTTTTAAGTCCATTTGACAAGCAACGATACCTTTTTCTGTACCAGTTACTTTAAAGTCCATATCCCCTAAATGATCTTCATCACCTAAGATATCCGATAAGATCGCGTATTTACCAGTTTTCTCATCAGAAATCAATCCCATGGCAATACCTGAAACTGGCGCTTTCAATTTCACACCGGCATCCAAAAGTGCTAATGTACCAGCACATACCGTAGCCATTGAAGAAGATCCATTTGATTCCAAGATATCAGAAACAACACGGATCGTATATGGATTTTCACTGTCTGCAGGAAGTACCTGTTTCAATGAACGCATAGCCAAGTTACCGTGACCAACTTCACGACGGCCAGGACCTCTATTAGGTCTTACCTCACCTGTAGAGAATGCAGGGAAGTTGTAGTGAAGAATAAATTTGTTATAACCGTTGATAAAAGCACCATCAATCATTTGCTCATCGTCTTTAGCACCTAAAGTAACCGAAGTCAATGATTGTGTTTCACCACGTGTGAATACAGCCGAACCGTGTGCAGCAGGCAAGTAATCTACTTCAGACCAGATCGGACGTACAGTACGTACATCACGGCCATCTAAACGCATACCTTCATCCAAAACCAGGTTACGGACAGCATCATACTGAACATCGTGGAAATATTTTTTAAATAAGAATGCGGTATCATCATCCAATTCCTCGGGCATTGTTGCTCTGTACTCTTCCGCGATTTTTGCGAAATTCTCAGAACGGTCATGTTTGGCAGAAGCAGATTTTGCAATAGCGTAAACTTTATCGTAAGTAGCTGCAAAAATAGCATCTCTCAATTCAAGGTTTTCAGGCTCGTGGTTATACTCACGCTTCACAGTTTTACCAACTAAGTTAGCCAGTTCTACCTGAGCAGCAACTTGTTTTTTGATAGCTTCATGAGCAAAAGCAATTGCTTCTACCATTTCAGCTTCAGAAATTTCTTTCGCTTCACCTTCAACCATACCGATATCCTGTGCCGAACCAGCAACAATAAACTCTAAAGTTGCATTTTCAAGCTCAGACAATTTTGGGTTGATCACTAACTGACCGTCAATTTTCGCAACACGAACTTCAGAAATTGGTCCATTGAAAGGAATATCAGAAACAGCAATAGCTGCAGAAGCCGCCAAACCTGCTAAAGCGTCAGGCATAATATCTTTATCTGCCGAAATCAAGCTGATTGCAACTTGTGTATCTGCGTGATAATTTTCAGGGAACAAAGGACGTAATGCACGGTCTACCAAACGTGAGATCAATACCTCATAATCTGACAATCTAGCCTCACGACGTAAGAAACCTCCTGGAATACGGCCAGTTGCCGCATATTTTTCTTGATAATCTACAGAAAGGGGTAAAAAATCAACGCCAGATTTCGCTTCTTTAGCTGAAACAACTGTTGCAAGCAACATCGTATCACCTTGTTTTAATACTACAGCCCCATCAGCCTGTTTTGCCAATTTCCCTGTAGACAATTCGATCTGGGTGCCATTACCCATATCGATGGTCGTTTTAATTTCGTTGTAATTCATTTAATCTTGTTTGCGACATGCTTTTCATCTTGTTGGCAGCATGCCAATATTTTAAATACATTAGATTTCAGCACAAAGGTAAATTAAAATATTAAGATTAATGCAATTCACAGCAGGCTAAATCATCAAACCCTCGGAATACGGTAGCAATTGCCCCAGTCTGTCAGCCAATGAATCGATTGAAGTCTTCTCAAGTTCTCTTACTTTTTCGAAAAAGGCCTCCAAAGGCCGATCATTTATAAAGAGGAATCTAGCCTATTGCGCAGTATAAAACAATATAAGACAAATATAAAACATGGCTATCATTTTCGGAGATTCCTCGGTGCTTCTTCGGTACTTGTTCGGAGCTTGTTCGGTACTTCTTCGGTTGGAAGCGAAGAAATAGCGAGCAAGCTCCGAGGAAAAAGCAATTAAATAAAGACTAAATAGTGAAACTGAAGTAAGGGATAAATAGGCCAATGTCGTCCGCTAACCTAAGAAAGTCCTGAACAACTACAAAAGGCCATGACGAACAGAAAAAGACCATGCTGACGCGAAAAATACAATAACAATTCGGGCACGATAAACACAATAAAAAAAGCCATCCAAAAATTGGATGGCTTTCTTAACACCTTTGTATTAAAGCTTATTTGATAATATCACGTAAACCTAGACCTTTAATGATCGCACGGTAACGGTTGATATCTTTTTTGTAAAGATAAGCTAATAATGAACGACGTTTACCTACTAACATTTGTAGGGCACGTTGTGTACCGAAATCTTTTCTGTTTTTTTTCAAGTGCTCAGTTAAGTGAGCAATTCTCTTAGTGAATAAAGCAACTTGACCTTCAGTAGATCCTGTGTTTGTAGCTGATCCAGCAAATTCTGCGAAGATATCAGCTTTGTACTCTTTACTTAAATACATTTCCTGAATAATATTAAAGCGTTAAAAATTTTATTAATTGGCTGCAAAGATAGCAAAAATCTTCGGTTGCCAAAAATAATTTAATAAGCAAAGGTTCAGCTACTACTAAACCTTTACGTAGATTTTCTTCTTGTCCAACCAATAGCAGATTACCCACATCAACGTTAAGAAACATAGCGAATAAACAAAAGAACCAACTTCTGGTATCCCAGGCACTTTCGCGCACACATATTTATAAAACCAGGCAAAAGCGTCGAGGTATTTTTGTGTACCATCTTCTTTTACACCATCAGGAATACGGAACAATCCTAAGAAGCGTGGTAGAATACCGCTCAATACAAAGATGAATAACGGATTTTTACCAAAAACATCAAAAAACTGTGTCAATTTATTTTTGACGCCCTGCACTTCAATAAACCAGATCATACCACCGAGTGTCATGGTTGCCAAACCTGTTGTATAGAGCACATAGGAACTCGTCCATATTTTTTTATTGATCGGAAAACCCAAGGCCCATATCCAAGCCAGTACGACCAAAATAAATCCGGTCACAAACATTCCCGCCAGCAATTTAAAATGAGGTTCACTTGAGGCCGGTACTTTGGACCACAGCCAATCCACCTGACCTTGCTTTTTAATAAATACACCAACTAAATAGCCAAAGACGACCTGAACAATTGTCGGCAAGGTACTCATCAGCCCTTCAGGATCAAATGGCACCCCCTCCCCTTTGTAAACATGCGGCAAACCTAGGATTGCTATATCATACTTTGTACCGAACCAGCCCTCCAAGCTATAGGGATCTGCTCCTCCGGCTATTGCACAGATTGCCCAATAGAACAACAGTATGATTGCTGAGATCCAGATGATGGTTTTTTCTTTAAAATAATAAGCTAAAATCGAAGCAAAACAATAAGCAACTGCGATGCGTTGGAGTACACCGAAAATCCGGATTCCCCGGCTCGGATCCGTTCCGTCTACCCATTGCTTAAAAACCAGCTCCGCACCATCCCATTTCACAAAAGGCCACCAATTGATGAAAAGTCCAATCGCAAAAATGAGGACCGTCCGTTTAATTACTTTTTGCCAAAATACTGCAGGTCCCGCCTCCTGTAAACGAGGTATAACAAAAGACATGGCATTACCTACTGCGAAAAGAAAAAAAGGAAAGACCAGGTCTGTAGGTGAACATCCATGCCATTCTGCATGTTTTAGCGGTGCAAACATATGAGCCCATGTCCCCGGATTATTCACCATAATCATCAGTGCCACAGTAGCCCCACGAAAGACATCCAAGGAGTAATAGCGTTGTTTCATAATCAGATTGTATAATTAAAAGGTAAATATAACGTATTTAACCTTCATTTTTATGCGCAATCCACAATTTAATGGCATAAACAGGAAGGCAGATTGTTAAAGAAAAAATAAAAAAAACAAAGCGTAGCGGCAACTTTTTAAAGTTTTTTAAAAAGTATTTTGATCTTATATACGATTTAACATATCTTTAACAAAAGTTTAATCAACTTTTAGAAACCACACAAACTGATGGAAAAAGAAATACTGAAAATCCTTTATTTTGATTCTGCGCTTTCTATTGCAGAGCTGGTCAAAAAACTCGCCAAGAGTACACCTTCCATCACAAAAATAATCAATCGTTTACTCGAAGAAAAGATAATTGTTGAATGTGGTTTTGCGGAATCCACTGGTGGAAGACGTCCTTTACAGTTCGCAATTAATCCAGCGCTGAATTTTTATATTTTAACGATTTCAGCCGATCAGCATTTCTCTACATTTACCATTACAGATCTCAATCAGCAAAAAATCATCGAACACCGCGATATTCCTTTAGAATTAAAGGCTAGCAATTCTTCTGATTTACTATTGGGTGAAATTGAATCGATTTTAGAACTGTCAGGAATCAATAGAAATAAAATAATTGGCATTGGTCTTAGCATACCAGGATTTGTAAACTCCGAGTTAGGTGTCAATGAATCTTATCCCCATAATCATCCGCTATATCGCATAAAAGATAGCATAGAAGCAAAATATCAGCTATCTACTGTCATAGAAAACGACTCCAGATGTATCGCTATAGCAGAGAAAGAATTTGGGGCGGCTAAAGGTATTGATCATTCGCTGATTATCAACTTAAATTGGGGTGTAGGATTGGGTATTATTATTAATGGCTCTGTTTTTAAAGGAGAGTCTGGTTTTGCGGGAGAATTTAGCCATATCCCACTTTCGGATGACAACACCTTATGTTCTTGCGGAAAAAGAGGGTGCCTTGAAGTGGAAGCGTCGTTGGATGCTGCCATTCGAAGAACGGAAGCTGATATCCAAAATAACGAATATTCAATTTACAGCACCTTTGTAAAAAGCAATCTCAACAAAATAGATGCTCTAATTGAGGCGTCGCATGTAGGGGATCAAATTGCGATCAATAATTTAGGAAAAATAGGTTACATGCTGGGTAAAGGCATATCAACACTCATCCATATTCTTAATCCAAAACAAATTATTGTCAGCGGAAGAGGTGCAGAATTAGGAAGGATTTTGAATCCGCAAATACAAATTGCCATCAATGAATTTTGTATCCCTGAGATTGCAAAAACAACGAATATCCAGATGTCAGCTTTAAACAAACACGCACAAATCAAAGGCACTGCAGCAATTGTAGTCGAAAACCATATCAATAAAATTTTAATTTAATAAATAACCACACTAATCATTTACTTATTGTAATTCATACTAATCATTAAAAAATGAGTCTATTTTACAAAAAAGCAACAGGTATAGCATTGTGTACGCTATTTAGCGCCACCTCGCTTTACGCACAACAAACCATTACTGGTACAGTAACAGACGCGAAAGGTCCTGTTTCAGGAGCGACAGTTTCTGTTAAGGGTACTACCAAAGGAACCCAAACAAATGCAAGTGGAGCCTTTACGATTCAAGCCGCTCCGGGAGAAGTATTACGTATTTCTATTGTCGGTTACCGCACGCAAGAAATTACGGTTACTTCTGCTAAATCGATTAAAGTCTCCTTAACTGAGGATGCTTCAGCATTAGATGAAGTTGTTGTAACTGCGATGGGTATCAAGCGCGACTCTAAAGCCCTAGGATATGCTGTAAGTACCATCAAAGCAGAGGAAATTACCAAAGCGGGAAATACAAATATAGGGTCAGCCTTATATGGTAAAGTGTCAGGAGTAAAAATAACAACGGCACCTGGCGGAGCATCAAGTGCTGTGAATGTTCAAATCCGTGGCATTAACTCCCTAAATTATCAACGTCAACCGCTATATGTTGTAGATGGTGTAATTATCCGTAATGATGAACAATATGGAACTAAAGGAGCCAACAACAACAACTATTGGGACGATCAACGTATTCGTGGTAATGGTATGTTAGATATTAATCCTGCGGATATTGAAAGCATGTCTATTTTAAAGGGGTCCGCTGCAAGTGCACTATATGGTTCTGATGCAGCAAGTGGGGTTATTGTCATCACAACAAAAAAAGGAATTAAAGGTAGAGGTTTAGGCATTGACTTTAACTACAACGGTTCTATCGAACGTGCCGCATTCTTACCTAGATTCCAAAATATTTACGGTCCTGGTTATGATGCTGCAACAAACATCGCTAATGGTGCCGATGCCGAAGGTTGGATAGCAGATAAAGATTCGCCCTCAGGAAGACGTCCATATTTCCGCTCATATGGAAACTTCGGACCTAAATTCACAGGTGAAGAAGTAAGATGGTGGGATGGTACGACCAAGAAATACGAAGCCCGCGAAAACAACTTCAAGGACATATTCGATTTAGGTTACAACTCGAACATCAACTTTGCCATTTCCAATCAAACTGACAAAGTGAACTATCGTCTGAGCGGTACGCGCATGGATTACAAAAGCACCAGCCCAGGTTCAAAACAAAGCAGAAACACATTCAACCTAAACAGTACGGTGAAGATGCACGAGAAATTATCACTAGATCTCGTCGCTAATTATACAAACACAAAAACACATAATCGCTCTGCCTTACTTGGACAAGTATTAGGCTCCTATGGGGGATTTTTCAGCCGCACAGAGGACATGTCGGTATTAAAGGAAAAGTATCAAACTTCCGATGGTTATAAATATTCGGCTGTTGGTACTGGAAGAGACGAAGATTTCAAATATTCCATTCGTCCTTACAATTTATTAGACTATTTCTGGTCGCAGAAGAAAAATAATTACGACGAGACAGAAAATCGTTTGTTAACAAGTGCTACATTGAATTGGAACGTAGTAGACCACCTTAAATTAAGAGGAAGAATTGGTAATGATTTTACTTCAGCAGCCATTACGAACCAACAATACAATGAGTATGCTACACGTTATAACTCGACATCCAATAGTTCTGGTGGGTTCTCAACATCAAAAGGACTTTATTCCATATTATATGGTGACGTGTTAGCCACCTACGCTAACAAAATTAATAGTGACTGGGATTATAGCGTAAGTGCCGGCTTCCAGTCACGGGAAGAAAATTATGATGACCAATCATCAACAACACAAGGTGGCCTTGTAAAAGAAAATTGGTTTAGTATCAGCAATAGTTACGCTCCCGCGACAACAACGAATGAACGAAAGAAAAAAATTAAATATGCTTACTTCGGAATGGCCAATATCGGTTATAAAGGCTTTGCATATTTGGATGGAACCTATCGCTCGGAGTATTCGTCAACCATGCCTCCTGGCAATAACAACTATAAATATGGTTCGGTTAGCGGAAGTTTCATTTTTAGCGATGCTTTAGGCTTAAAATCTCAGAATTTCAATTTTGGTAAATTACGTGTTTCCTATGGTATTGTCGGAAATGATGCTGGAATCTATGTTGCAAATGTAGCAAACAGCCAAAATGCTATTGCCACAATCAATGGTTCTGTCCCTTCTTTAACTTATAGTGGCAGCTATGGTAATTTGGGCCTTATGCCAGAAATGAAGTATGAATGGGAATATGGCTTGGAATTGAAATTCTTAAAAAACAGATTAGGTTTAGACGTCAGCTACTATGACAACTATATTGATGATCAAATTTTAAATCTAACAACTGAAGCATCTGCCGGTGCAACTTCTCAATGGACAAATGTTGGGCGTATTTCAAATAATGGTCTTGAAGTTTCGTTAACAGCAACACCTATTCAACGTGAGAATTTCAGCTGGAATACCCGTCTAAACTATTCTTTCAATCGCACAATGGTAGATAAATTAAATAGTGGGGGCGATATGTTAACGTTCTACAGTGCGGATGAAAACTCCCTTAAAGTGGTCGCTGAAGTCGGTAAAAAATTAGGTAATATCTATGCCTACGATATTGCCAAAGACGAACATGGAAATAACCTAATATCTGATGAAGGCTATTATGTTATTGACAAAACGAAGTACAAATATGTAGGGAATATTTTACCAAAAGCAATTGGTGGTATGACCAATACTTTCAATTACAAAAATTGGTCATTGGATTTTACAGTTGATTATCGTCTTGGAGGTAAAATGGTTTCTGAAAATCAAAAATATGCTATGGGTACTGGTGCCTATGAAAACACCCTGGAGTACAGAGAAACTGGAGTTACTTTGGATGGTGTGAATCAAAATACGGGTGCTAAAAATAACGTGCATTTGAGTGCAGCAGAATACTATATGAACACTTTCGGATGGGGAGCAGACTCGTGGACAGAAAAAGGAGCAGTATACGACAACTCGTTTGTCAAAATGCGAGAACTGTCTGTTAGCTACCGAATTCCATCCACTGTTACTCAAAAACTCAAATTAAATAACGTGAGAGTTTCTCTATTGGGTAGAAATCTATTCTACTTCTACAGAACTCTGAAAAATATTGATCCAGAATCACCAGTTGGAAATCAGTGGTGGTCACAAGGTGTAGACGTGGGTTCCAATACAGCAACAAGAAGTTTTGGTATATCATTGAATGCTAATTTTTAACCTTATTAATCATGAATAAGTCATTTTATATATTATTATTTTTAACGTTATCAACCCTTGGATTTACAGGTTGTAAATCCAAAATGGAAGATGCATTTAACAATCCCGATCAAACAACAGAGGCTAGCATTCCGGGGTTCTTTGCGGATTTGTTAAACAACGATAGAGTTCGCCCATCATATTGGCATTACAGAACATTTATTCTATCCAATCAAGCAATTTATACGCAAACCGTTTCATTTATACCGGGAAATACAATGTATCAACCTGGAGACAGCTATTCCTATGGTTATTGGACAGATTTTTATGCTCCCGGAGTACTTGGTGTCTATAGAAAAATGGAAGCTGCATACAATGCCTTAACACCAGAGAATAAAGCCAAAGAAGAAATTTTCCTTCAAGCAGGTAAAGTTGTTCTTTACGATGAAGCATCGAAACTAATCGATAATTTTGGAGATATACCATTTTCAGAAGCAGGGAGTTTACCATTAACGAGCATTGCTAAAAAAGCCAAATTTGATGATCAAAAAGAATTATATTATTCTTTTATAAATGATCTAAAAGCAATTAACACTTATTTTAGTCAAGCAGCTACTACTGGTGATTTTTCAAAATTCGATATTTTAAATAGTGGCGGGATTGACAAATGGAGACGTTACACGAACTCTTTACGTCTACGTTTGTTAATGCGAATTTCTAATGTAGATGAGAGTAAAGCTAGAACAGAAGTGTTAGAAATGTTGAACAATCCATCTACTTACCCTCTTGTAGACGGTGCCGCTAACGCAAATTACCTACCTGGAACAACAGACATTTTGCTTCAACCACTGACAACGAATACGACGACATTGCGTGATGCATTAACAGAAGGAAATAATCAATACGCAACGGATTATATGTTAAATAAAACAATGAAACCTGCTAATGATCCCCGTATACCTGTATTCTACGACAAATTTGGTGTAACTAAAGATAAAGTATTTACACCGAATAAGGACTATAATGCCATGCCTATCACCTTTACGGAGAACGATATCTTAACAAACTATCAAAAATATGCTGTATTAGATTCGGCCACTTTCTTTGATAATGCAAAACTACCTGGCATCGTTGCTACTGCCTCTGAAACAAACTTTGCAAAAGCGGAGGCATATCTGAGATGGGGAAGTGACACTGACGCAAAGGCGGCCTATAATCTGGCACTTAAACAGTCCGTTACGTTTTACTATTACTTGAACAAGCTAAATATTTCAGGTATAAAAACAGAAAATAAACCTAGTGACGCTACGATTACTAATTTCGTAGACAATTCAACAGCCACTTATAGCGGAACTTCAGCTGCGAAATTAGAATTGATTTTAACGCAAAAATGGGTTCATTATGGATTTTTACAAGCGCAACATGCTTGGTCAGAATATAGAAGAACAGGTTATCCTAAAATCACTGTTTTGACAGCTGGACTTGCTAACTATGCTACTCCGCCATTAAGACTTCTTTATCCGACTGGGGAAATTTCTGTAAATTCTGAAAACTACGAAGCTGTTCGTTCGAAAGACACAAGAACAACTAAAATCTTCTGGGACGTCAAATAAATAATCGCATATTAAACGAATAAAATCTCGCGACAATTGCCCTTAGATTTATGAAAGAGCCTGGTATTTCCAGGCTCTTTTATTTTACCAGTATATCAAACTATACGGACAGCAATAAGCGCTACATCACTAAAAAAACACCTATTTAACGAGATGATATTCGAAATTTTTCCCTAAAATATCATTTAAAATTATAGCAATTTCGTTACAATAGCCCACCAACCTTTCTTCTTTAGATAAAAAAAAGAGCCTTCTTTTGACCAAAAACTCATTATCATCAAATTCTTTTTAAAAATTTTAAAAAGAATTTTGAACTTAACACAAAGTGTATTTATCTTTAACATACAATGCTTATAAGAATCTAAACATATTGATCAACTATAAGCAAGTTACTATGAAAGACCAAGCCAGATGAAATGATTTTTATCGGCCATTATTAAACTTAGAGAAAACCAATATTTATACTAATACAATTGAACTAAATTATGGGCGGCGAAATTTTGAGAATTTTGTATTACAGACCGATGCAACCGATTGCAGATATTGCAAATTCTTTATCGAAAAGCATCCCCTCTGTCACCAAGCAGATCAATGATCTCTTGACAAGGAATGTTGTTGTCGAAAAAGGTTATGCAGCATCCACCGGTGGAAGAAAAGCCATACAATACATGCTTAATGAAAATTTACAGCAAAGTATTATTAGCGTGTCTATCGATCAATTTTATACATCCATATCTTCTTCAAATCTTAAGGCTGAAACAATTTCGTCGCAGAATAATATTCCTATTGACCTTAGAGATAAGGAGGCAACCGCGTCCATTCTGGAGGCATTAAACAATTTTATTATTTCCAACAACATTGACATTACGCAAGTAATCGGTATTGGAATAAGTATGCCCGGTTTTGTTGATTCGGAAACAGGTCTCAATGAATCATACAATGAGGATTCGCCCTTATATAACATTCGAAAACTATTTGAACAAAAATTTAAGGTTCCGGCCATCATTGACAATGATTCACGTTGTATCGCCTTAGCGGAACGAAAATTTGGTGAAGCAAAAGATTCATCTCACTCACTCGTGATCAATTTAAACTGGGGAGTAGGCTTAGGAATACTCATCAATGACGATATCTTCAAAGGAACCTCGGGTTATGCCGGTGAATTTAGTCATATTCCACTTTCAGACACATTAACCTTATGTTCATGTGGCAAGCGGGGCTGCCTTGAAGTGGAGGCATCCATTAGTGCGGCCATTCGAAATACCGAACGGGACATACAAAATGGGGAATATTCCATTTACGATAAACTAGCCCATGAACACATCAATAAAATCGACGCATTAATTGAAGCTGTCCAAATCGGAGATCAAGTAGCGATCAACAACATTGGAAAAGTCGGCTATTTGCTAGGTAAGGGAATTTCGACATTAATACACATTCTAAATCCCGATAAAATAATCATCAGTGGCCGTGGCGCAGAAATCGGGGATATTCTGGCACCTCATATTCAAGTGGCCATTAATGAATATAGTATTCCGAAAATTTCAAGGAAGACAACGTTGGCAATTTCCACACTGCATAAAAGGGCACAACAAAAGGGGACAACTGCCTTAGTCATCGAAAAATATATTACTAACATAATTAACTAACGTTTTTAACAAACACCTAAAACATGAGTCTATTTTACAAAAAAACTGCAGGATTGGCGCTATGTACACTTTTCAGTGCTACATCGCTCTATGCGCAGCAAAGCATTTCTGGAATAGTTTCAGATGCTAATGGACCAATTTCTGGCGCCACTGTCTCCGTAAAAGGAACCAGCAGGGGTACACAAACTGGCGGCAATGGATCTTTCACAATCCAAGCTTCAACTGGTGAAACTTTGCGTATCTCCATGGTGGGCTACAAATCTCAAGAAGTTGTGGTTGGTTCCAACAAAACAATTAATGTAAGCTTAACCAGTGATCAATCTAACCTTGAAGAAGTTGTTGTTACCGCCATGGGTATCAAAAAAGCACCTAGAGAGCTTGGTTATGCCATGAGTACGATTGATTCCAAAGAACTAACAAAAACCGGTTCACCAAACTTTGCGGGGGCACTGTATGGTAAAGCACCGGGCGTACGCATTACAACTGCTCCAGGTGGAGCGACCTCAGGGGTAAATATCAATATCCGTGGTATTAACTCTATCACAGGAGGTTCACAACCATTAGTCATTATTGATGGGGTACCTATGCGCCAAAATAAATTTGATAACTCCAATTATTGGGGCGACCAACGTGCTCGTGGTAATGGCCTTGAGGATTTAAACCCTGAGGATATCGAAACAGTATCCATTTTAAAAGGAGCCTCAGCTGCTGCATTATATGGATCTGAAGCAATGAATGGTGTTGTCCTTATCACAACAAAATCAAATAAGGGTGGTACAGGCTTTTCAATTGATTTTAATGCAAACTATACACATGATCAAATTGCTTACCTACCCAAATTCCAAAATGTACGTGGGCCAGGTTATAGCTTAGCTTATGCAAATGGAGGACAGGCAGAAGATAAATTTTTCTATTATGGTGCTGATCGGGCTGTAGATGGAGTTACAAGAGGGGTTTTACCTGCAACGGTAAACTTCGGACCTAAATTTGACGGTTTACCAACGGTGACCTGGGACGGTAAAGTGCGGCCTTATGAAGCTCAAAATGCTTATGGAAAGTTTTTCAATAATCCCAACAACACATCTCTTAATCTCGCCTTAGGCCACGCGACAGAAACGTCAAATGTTCGTTTCTCCCTTACTCGTCAAGATAATCAGATGACGTCGTTCGATTCGTATAACAAAAAGAACATCGTCAATTTTAACTCAACATTTAAATTGTGGAATAAACTAACAACCGATGTTGTGGTTAATTATATCAATCAGCATACGCATAACAGACCTTTTATGACGGACCGCTTGATTAACAATTTTACGGGGATGATTTCGACTTTTGACAACCCAGACTGGTATGCAGATCGGTATCAAACGAGTCTAGGATACAAATATGTAACAGGAACAAATCAAAGTCTTACCCCAGGTGAAAATCTAATCCACAACGGATATAAAGTCGATGTATTAGATTACTATTGGAATACGCGAGCTAAAACAAGTGACGAATATTCAAACCGCTTAATTGGTTCATTTACCAACACTTACCAAATAACAGACGACTTATCTGTTCGTGCTAGATTCTCTGCTGACGTTACATCAGCACGATTTGAAGACCGAAGCCCTAATCGCTTCCCATTACTTTACGGTTTTGACACCGAATCAGGATTTACGACAAAAAATCAAAATCAAAACATTTATTATACCGACCTCCTTGCGTCCTATAAAAAGCAAGTTAGTAAGGACATTAAGTTAGGAGCTGCAGTAGGCTATACCGCGACAAAAAATCAAGATTTTTCGGTTAGTGGCTGGACTAACGGTGGATTATCTCAACGCAATTGGTATGATCTATCAGCCTCTGTTAATGATTCCAGAAGCTCACAAGCTAGAATTTGGTCATTAAGAGATGCGACCTTTGGAACTTTAAATTTTAGTTTTAAAGATTATTGGTATGTAGAGGGCACATTACGCCGTGAGCTTATTTCACAGATGCACCCAGATAACAATGTTTTGTATTATCCATCCGTCAACTCAAGTTTAATCTTATCTGATGCGTTTAAACTTCCGGAAATCTTCGATTATGCGAAATTAAGAGGTTCATGGGGAATTGTCGGAAATTATCCCAATATTTTCCAAAGTGCCTTGAGCTTTTCACAAAAAACACTGGGCGATCAAGGAACAGGATCTGTGATTTATACACAGGTTCCAACATCCGGCTTCGGAAATGAGCGCATTAAACCTGAGACCAAGCATGAAATCGAATTTGGTTTAGAAACTAGATTGTTAAAAGGCCGATTAGGATTTGACATTACTTATTACAATGGCCAAATCAAAGACCAGATCCTAGATTTTTCTTTACCAATGACGACTGGCGCTAGCTCTATTGTTGCAAACGTAGGTACATTACGTAACAAAGGATGGGAATTTGTTGTTAACGGTACTCCAGTTCAAAGCGAAAACTTCAAGTGGAATACAACCGTCAACCTTGCTTTCAACAGAAACAACGTAGAGCAATTAGCGGGCGGTGCAACCGAATTAGAGCACCGATTTATTGATGGTGATGCGGCTAAGATTATTTCCAGAGTTGGAGAGCCGTTGGGTGATATTTACGCGCGGCCGGTAAAAACAGATGATCAAGGACGAATGGTTGTTGACGCAAATGGTTTATATCAATTGGATAATACAACGTATAAAAAAGTTGGTAATGCCATGCCTAAAGCAATTGGTGGCTTCATCAACTCCTTTAGTTACAAAAATTTCACTTTGGACGCTCTAATTGACTTCCGCTGGGGAGGACATATTATGCCTACCGGTATCAACTGGATGAAAAGTAGAGGTTTGCTAGAAGAAACCTTAGAGGGTATGGACGCTGAACATGGTGGATTGAGCTACTACTTGTCCGGAGGAAAAGGAATCGCTACCACTGGCTCCACTGGACCTAACGGAGAAACGGTTTATCATGATGGTATGTTATTGGATGGGGTTTTATTAGATGGTACTAAAAACGCGAACATCATCTCGCAAGCGACCTATTTCAATTCAACCTATAACTGGGGTGGCCCACAATATGGTGGAAACTCTCGTTATGAACTTTATGTAGAGAAAAACAACTATATCAAGATGCGTGAACTTTCGCTCGCATATAGGCTTCCGAAAGATTTCGCTCGCAAGTTAAAAGCGAAAAACATCAGTTTATCGGCCTTTGGAAGAAACTTGTTCTTCATCTACAGAACGGCTAAACACCTCGATCCTGAACAAATGACAGGTGGTTCACACTGGTCACAACAAATTACCAATGCTGGTTCAGGTCCAGCAACAAGAACTTATGGTTTAATGTTACGCGCAAGTTTCTAAAATTATGAAAATCAAAAAACACATCTTACTTGCTGGTCTATGTGCCGCGGGTATTACAGCAATAACCTCATGTAGTAAATCATCTTTTGATGAGTTATATAGAGATCCAGGAAAAATAAGTGAAGTGTCAGCCGACAAACAGTTTGCGGGAATTACCTATTCCTACAGAGAACTGGTTGTCCCAAGTTACTGGAATTACTTTGTTATCCTCCGATCGACTGCTAATCGCTATGTTCAGGCTACGGGATGGGCAAATGAAAATAATCAATTGATACCTGGAGGTGCTTCTACCCAGGATCGTTGGAATACTTATTATGCAGGTCTTGCACAATACAGAGAATTTGAAAAAGTATATACAGCACTGCCAGAAGCAGAGCGAACTCAGCTACGCATATTTTACCTTGCAGCGAAAATTTTCTTTTATGATCAAACGCAACAGGTTGTTGATTTACATGGAGATATCCCTTGGTCGCAGGCAGGCATGTTGAGTACCAATGGTGGAAATTATCCGAGCTCGTATGCTAAATATGATACTGCAGAAGATATTTATAAAACGATGCTGGATGACCTAAAAGCCATCAGTACCGAGCTTAATACGCTGCCAGCACTAACTTCAGGTGTTTCTACGTCTTTTAAAACACAAGATTTAATCAATAAAGGTGATATAACACTATGGAAAAAATATTGTAATTCCCTTCGCTTACGTATGTTGACTCGCGTAAGTGCTGCCTCAACATTTACAGCAAGAGCAAACCAAGAGTTGGCCGACATCATTGGAAATCAGTCAACCTATCCATTAACTCTCACCAATGCTGATAATATTGACATTAGTGTCTTCAATTCGGGATCCGATATCAATGCGAGAGGATTTAGAGATGGTTTAGAAAGCTGGAATGCCAATATTGCCGGGAAAGTGATGATTGACAACATGGTTTCAAAGGCAGATCCGAGGTTACCATTTATTTTTGAACCTGGACAAGGTGCAAATGGGGCCTATATTGGACTAGATCAGTCTTTAACGAGTGCAGAACAAACTGCTTTGATTTCCGGAACACCAGCTAATCCGAGTAAGATTGCCATCTATAATCGTTCTACTTACTCGAGAAATGAATATTTTCCAGGGTTACTGATCACGGCATCGGAAGTCAATTATTTACTGGCTGAGTATTACAACAGGACTGGAAATAATGCGGCTGCAAAATCAGCTTTCGAGCAGGGCATAAAACAATCCATTGCACTATTCCCTGCGATTAGGGCATTAAGCAAAGACAATACGACCACTGCCGCAGCGCAACCAACAGATGCTCAGATTAACACCTATATCTCAAATATTGGATGGGGAACAAATAATATTCAATTAATCGCTACTCAAAAATGGTTGCATTTCAACGTTATTCAACCTTTACAATCCTGGGCAGAAGTAAGAAGATTAAATTACCCAGTATTTACCTTTAGAACAGAGGTATCCGATATTCAAAAAACTGTACCAACGCGATGGAATATTCCAGCAACAGAAGTGAATTTAAATGGAACAAATTATGACGCTGTAAAAAGCAAAGATAAGCTTGATACCAAAATCTTCTGGGACGTTAATTAACGTAATTAATTACATCTATCTATAAGAAGGCCACCTAAGGTGGCCTTCTTTTTATCATTTTCACTATCTTTATCCATGCAAAAACTAAAAACCATTATATCTACTGCGCTGATCGCTTCAAGCGCAACACTAGCGTTTGGTCAAGCACACAACGTATCTAATGGCTATCAAAAACCGACAGATCCCTTAGTAACTGAAAACCTCGAACAATGGCAAGATATGAAGTTTGGTCTTTTCATGCACTGGGGTACCTATAGTCAATGGGGAATCGTTGAAAGCTGGAGTATCTGTCCTGAAGACGAAGGCTGGACCCAACGCAAACCCGAACATGGTAAAACTTATTTTGAATACCTCAAGAACTACGAAAATCTACAGACCACCTTTAACCCTACGGATTTCAATCCACAAAAATGGGCCGATGCCGCAAAAGCTGCCGGCATGAAATATGTTGTCTTTACAACAAAACATCACGATGGATTTGCCATGTTCGATACCAAAGAGTCGGATTATAAAATTACATCCTCCAAAACGCCATTTTCGACAAACCCAAAGGCAAATGTGACCAAAGAAATCTTCAATACTTTCCGCAATGACGGTTTTAAAATTGGGGCTTATTTCTCCAAACCGGACTGGCACTCGGATTACTACTGGTGGTCCTACTTTCCGCCAAAAGACAGAAATGTAAATTATGACCCTAAAAAATATCCGGATCGTTGGCAAAAATTCAAAGATTTCACCTACAATCAAATCAACGAACTGACCTCAGCATATGGCAAAGTTGACATTCTTTGGTTGGATGGTGGCCAGGTGCGCCCCTTAGAAACCGTTGACAAATCTGTTGACTGGCAACAGACCATCAAAATGGATCAGAATATTGACATGGACCGCATTGGTGGCATGGCAAGGAAAAATCAACCCGGCATTATCGTTGTCGACCGTACGGTACCTGGAAACTGGGAAAATTATGTCACACCTGAACAAGCGATTCCCGAACATCCCTTGGATATTCCATGGGAAAGTTGCATCACCATGGGAAATTCGTTCAGCTATGTGCCCAACGACCAATACAAACCGACCAAAAAGATTGTTGAAACATTGGTAAAAATCATTTCCCGCGGTGGAAACTACCTATTGAACATCGCCCCTGGTCCAACAGGAGATTACGATCAGGCAGCATACGATCGCTTGAACGAACTGGCAGCCTGGATGAAAATCAATCAAACCGCCGTTTTTGCAACACGTACGATTGCTCCATATCACCAAGGTGACTATTACTACACTAGAAGCAAAGACAATAAAGTGGTCAATGTATTCCATCTTTCTGAAGGCGATAATTACCAACAACCCAATGAATACGTCTTTCAAGTACCTGATAACTTTAACGTAAAGAAAATCGCTATTTTGGGTCATAAAGGTAAATTGGACTGGTCTCAACGTGGTAACCAAATTACCTTGAGAAGCCCTAGTACACGATTTAGCTATGCTACTGCAATTCAATTGCAAAGCAAATAATATAAAATTCCGTGGGATATAATCCAACGGAATTTTATCATTTAACGAGGTCATTTGTTTACCGATCACCGCCTGAACATCTCAATATTCCCAAAGCCTCTGCTCAGGAATAAGAAAATAAGACATCAACAAACTATGGGGTTTTTAAAACCTTAAATTCCAATGAAAAAAATCAACCTATTTCAACTATTTATCCTTCTTTTTCTATCCTCGTGTGCAACGTATAAACCGCAGATCCTGGTATCAGAGCAAATTTTTAAAACAGGCCAGGTTCCATTCCAACAATGCCATGCTTCCACGATTCAAGTCATCGGAAAAGACAGTTTATTGGCGGCCTGGTTTGGTGGTACGCACGAATCTAACCCCGATGTTGTTATCTGGAGCTCACTGTATAGCAACGGGCAGTGGCAGCGTCCTGTACAGATTGCAGATGGTATCCTTGCTGACAACCGCTTTCCAACATGGAATCCTGTCTTCTATCAATACCCGCACAGTGACACCCTATCTTTGTATTATAAAATAGGGCCCAATCCCAGAGAGTGGAAAGGCTATATGAAACATTCGCTGGATAAAGGAACGACCTGGTCTGCAGCGCAGCAGTTGCCTGAAGGTATATTGGGGCCTATCAAGAATAAACCGCTCACCTTGACAAACGGACTGCTTCTCTCCCCTTCCAGCACGGAGTCCAAAGAAGAAATCTGGAAAGCACACCTGGAAATCAGTCACGATCATGGTCGTTCCTGGTCCATCAGTACGATACGTCCCGATACCAGTATTCAGGTTATTCAGCCAAGTGTGATCCAACACGCGGATGGACGCATTCAGGCGCTCTGTAGAAGTAAAGAAAATAAGGTGATGGCCGCATTCTCAGCAGATGAAGGCCTTACCTGGGGGCCCTGGCAAGCCACAAACCTGCTCAATCCCAATTCAGCCACCGACGCCATCCGTTTAAATAATGGTTTATTTATGATTGTCTTCAATCCGGCCATCGCTGGCAACGACTGGTGGGAAGGACGCACAAAACTGCATGTCGCCATATCAAAGGATGGCTTACAGTGGAAAGATGTCCTAACCCTTGAAGATGGGGTAAAGAACGATGAGTATTCTTATCCGACAATTATTCAGGACACAAACGGTCTTATCCACATCACCTATACCTGGAATAGGAAAAGTATCAAGCATATTGTGCTCAGGTAACTTTCTTGAACAGAAACAGTGCCAATAGATCCGACTAAGACACCAAGCTATCGGTACAGCAAAAAAGAGATTGTCTGGCATTTAATATAAATCACTATGGATCTAATATTCGAAATAATACAGCAGTTTGAAATGGTACAGTAGGTGGTTTCAACTCGCAAGATATAAAATGGGGCGGTCCAAAAACATTGGACCGCCCCACTTTATATTTTTGTCTAGGATTAATAATCCTTTGTTAAAACCGTTTCTCCCTTCAACCGGATATCATCGGAAGATGCGCCGACCAAAAGTTTAAACCTGCCTTTTTCTGTCTTCCATTCGTTTCCTGCATTCCAAAGTTTGAGGTCCTCCTTGGTCAATTGAAAAGAATAACGTTCTTTCTTTCCTGCGGCAATGTTTTTACGCTCAAACCGCTTCAACTGCATCACCGGTGTCACCACCGAACTTACTTCGTCCACAACATACAGCTGAGTGACTTCATCGCCCGCCAATTTGCCATTATTTGCCACGTCGAAGGACACCGTACACGCAAAATCATTGTCAGCTTCCTTCAATGAGACCTGTAAATTGGAGTAATCAAAGCTACTGTAGCTCAACCCATAACCAAAAGCATACAATGGTTTGGCCGACATTTCCACATAATCGTGATGTTTAGGTTTTGTATGGTTGTAATGTACAGGAAGCTGGCCGACCGAACGAGGTACCGAAATCGGTAATCTTCCAGCCGGATTATAGTCACCGAACAATACATCGGCAATAGCCAAACCTCCCTCCTGTCCCGGATACCAGGCATTCACGATCGCAGGCACGTGTTCAGCCGCCCAATTTAAGTTCAATGGTCTTCCCATAATCGTAACAAGTACAACTGGTTTTCCCGTTGCCTGTATCGCTTTCAGCAACTTGATCTGATCGCCCATCATATCCAGGGAAACGCGATCAAATCCTTCTCCGCTCTCCATATCACTTACTGTATTGGGATCAACATTGGCTGCTCCAGTTGCTTGATACGACGTTTTAAAATCACGTGCACTCGAACCACCCAGAACTAAAACCACCGCATCGGCCTGCTTTGCAGCTGCGACGGCGGCAGCAATATCGGAATTGCTTGTATCACGGATTGCACAACCTTTCACATAATCGACCCTGGTACTGTTACCAACTGCCGCCCGTATTCCGGTCAACAGGGTCTGAACTTTCCCTTCAGCTTGTGGAGCCGTATAATCGCCCAGCTGATTATAGGCATTGTCGGCATTCGGTCCTATAACGGCTATGCGTTTCAACGATTTACTTAAGGGTAAGATATGCTGATCGTTTTTAAGCAAAACAATCGACTCGCGGGCCACCTGTCTTGCCACCGTTTTATTTTGTGCCGTAGCGACTTTTTGGGCTACCAACTTTTCATCCACATAAGGATGATCAAAAAGCCCCAGATTGAACTTCATTCGCAGTACATGGGCCACTGCTGTATCAAGAACAGCAGGTTCAACGAGCCCCTGTTGTACAGCCTTAAGCAGATTTGAACCATAACCAGTCCCGCTTAGATCGACATCCAATCCGGCATGTATACTTTGTGAAGCCGCTTCTTCTGCAGTCGCTGCTGTTGCATGCCCTCCATTGAGCCCTGATATACTCAATAGATCCGATACGACAAACCCCGTAAATCCCCAGTCTTTACGTAGAATGTCTTTTAGCAACCAGGGATTGGCAGAGCAGGGAATACCATCAATGCTATTGTATGCTGTCATAACCGACCCAGCTCCTGATTTTACAGCACGCTCAAAAGGCGGCAGGAAATATTGTCTGAGGCTTCGTTCTCCAAACGATACGGACTCACCATTGTGACCGCCATCTGGAGCAGCATAGGCTACAAAATGCTTTAAAGTTCCTATTATCTTATCACGCTCACCTAGCTTCTCACCCTGAAAACCACGGATCATTGCAGTTCCCATCTGACCGATCAGATAGGGATCCTCCCCATAGGTCTCTTCAGTACGCGACCAACGTGGATCTCGTGCTAAATCTAATACAGGACCGTAGCCGTTTTTACCGCCCACAGCATAAGTCTCCATGGCGATTGTTGATGCCATATCCTGAATCAACTGTGGGTTCCATGTACTCGCCTGTCCGATCGCAGTAGGGAACACTGTTGCACCAATCGCCATATGTCCGTGTGGCGCCTCCTCAGACAACAACAATGGAATCCCTAGTCGAGTACTATCCACCATATAGCGTTGGATTGCATTTGTAGCGCGCGCAGCTTCTACAGGGCTCAGGCCATTCAGCAAGGTTTTCTGTGTCCAAGGATCGGCACGTAAGGTTGCCCATAACAATCCGATATGCTGTTCTTTTACTGCCTTCCGCAATTTATTGCTGATTGTAACCTGCTTTCCGTTTTTGCTATACATTTCCCAGCCCAGCAATTTACTCAATTGCCCGACTTTCTCTTCCACAGTCATTCTTCCCAATAGATCACTTACCCGTTTTTCAATTGGTATTGTACTATTCTTATAGGGCAATTGCTGGGCTTGAAGTTGTGGGCAGAGCAATGTCGCCATTGCCGCCATAAGTAATATACGGACTTTCATAAGTGGATTATTATTTATCTAGTTTTCTTCATTAATTGGATCCGGTTTTATTATTTCACATTATCTATGCAACCGGTTTCCAAACCACTAAATTAACGATTTAGCCTAAATAATCAAGTTAAATTTTGATTCCCATTTCTTTTAATAATCATAGGGCGGCAGCATTGGTTTGAACAGCGTTCATCTAAACAACCTAACACAGGGTCTACTTTATGTATTGAAGTAGAGGAGAGCAAATGGCAAACATCCACGAAATTCATTCTTGCACGTTAGGCAACAACAAAACAGGTAGACAAAGAAAAAACTAATGTGAAAGATTCAATTGCAACTTCATCAAAACAGAATTGAACAAAAAAATAAAGACGGCAAGCCGTCTTTATTTTGAATGTTAAAGGAAATATACTACTTATTTTGTTGCAGCCGTTCGCTTACCTTGAAAATAATATTCAATTGGTAGTACGTATGCTGCAGGATTATTATCGCGCGAGATTAATATGAGCTGATCACCATCAAGCTGTACCTCATAACTTTGGTAAGGATCACTATCAGCAAACTTGATACTTTTCTTCTCTTTATCATAGGTAAATGCGCGATGCTGTCCTTCAGCAAAAATCAAACGTTCAAATGTCAACTTATCATCCTCACATAGTTCTTTACCACGATTGACAGTGAACTTATTCGCTGATTCAGAAAATGTAAACGTATACACATTATCCTTTTCACAATCTTTCGGTTTATACTTATGCTGCTCATTTGTTGTCCCTTTCGCAGACACGATAGGGCTCCATTCAAAACTTTCCAGCTGTTTTTGAACATCCATAGGTACGGTCACTTCATTTTCCTTACTGCAGCTCGTCAGTAAAAAGAGAATAGCAAAACTTCCAGTAAATAATTTATTCATTACGGTTTCCATTAGTTATATCTTGATGACGATCATTTTACCATTATCGCTACAATAAAATCAAGCATTTTTAACTAAACAGATAAAAATAGACTAAGAGCCGGAGAGCACTTCGCGCCACAAACTAGGGTGATCTGTTTGAATAGGACGTACAAAAGGATATTTCTCCAAAAAAGATCGATAAGCTTTCTTTCCCTCCTGTTCTACTTTGTCGTCATATTCCCCCAAACTATTCATCCAAAATAAATGTACTCTGCTATCTGAATACACCCAGCAGCCTGTTTGTAGAAAAGCATCCCAAAAATTGTTAATAAACATGTTAACTTTCTAGTATAGAACAGATCTTTTGTTAAAAACGTAGCGGACTTCCTATTTTTTTACAATTAGGCATTTAGGGCAAAATAGCCCAACCAAAATGTTAATAACAATGTTAATTAACTTGTAATCAACAACCTTTATGTTAACAACTACTTATCAGCAAAACCTATAAAATTTCATGTAATGACATGTGAACTTAAGTTGAATCATGCATATTCGCGGCGTGAAAAATAAAAAATTAGGTAAAAGCTAAGGGTAAATTGAAAGTCGGCTGTCATAAAGATAAAAACTAATCTTTTATGAAACTATCGCCAATCTTACTTATTGGATTATCGCTTCAAGCAGGGCTTACATTCGCCCAGCAACCAGCATCGCCAAAGCAAAAAAATCAGGTTGTGACCGAAACTGTCAAAGGAACCGTGATAGATAAAAATACCAGATTACCACTTACAGGTGCCACAATTGTTATTTCATCCAGTCATGGAACAAAGTCTGTAAGTACAGACGCACAGGGCATATTTCGGCTGCAGCAAGTTCCAGTTGGGCGTCAACAGCTTCAAGTTCGCATGGCCGGATATAAACCAGAAGAATTTACGGAATTACTGATCACCAGTGGTAGGGAGAATATGGTTAATGTGGAAATGGAGACACAAACTAATGCATTAGCTGAGGCTATCGTCTACGCCAATGCAGGGAAACAACCGCTCAATCAGATGGCAATGACGAGTGGACGTTCCTTTTCTCCTGAGGAAACAAATCGTTATGCAGGAGCTTTTTTTGATCCCGCCCGTATGGCACAGAGTTTTCCAGGTGTCGCTGCCGGCGGCGATGACAATGAAATTATTGTTCGCGGAAATTCCCCCAAAAGCTTACAATGGCGACTTGAAGGTATCGAAATTGTAAATCCCAATCATTTTGGGGCCGAAGGCGCTGCGGGCGGCGGAATCAGACTTTCCCAATACCATGGTATTGGGAAAGTCTGATTTCTATACCGGTGGACTTGCCGCGGAATACAGCAATGCAACGGCTGGTGTTTTTGATCTTAAGTTTCGTAAAGGAAATACCGACAAACGCGAATACACGTTTAACGTTGGAGTTCTGGGCGTAGGAGCAACGTTAGAAGGGCCTTTCAAAAAAGGAGGTGATGCCTCCTATTTGATTAGTTATCGCTATTCTTCCTTGAGCCTCCTTGAAAAAGTAGGTGTAAAAGTTTCAGACACAGGCGTCCCAAAATATCAGGATCTTTCTTTTAATTTTGTATTTCCCACAAAAAAGGTCGGAACTTTTTCCTTATTCGGCATAGGCGGCTTAGGAAAACTCCAACAAACTGCTGAACGTAATTACGAAAAATGGGAGGAACGGACAGATGCCCAGGATCTGGATGTAAAATTTAATGCCGGAAGTGCCGGAGTAAAACATCAGTACATTGCGAACGACAGATTATATTTTACAAACATTGTTTCCATGTCCCTTAGCCGTAATTCCAATAGCACCGATACATTAACACGGGACTATACTTCCAGCCTATATCACAAGGACAAATTTACGAATACGGCTCTTCGTTATGCAGGTACATTAAACTATCGTGCCAACAATAAAAACACAATTAGAGCGGGCTTAAATGCAAGTTTATTACATTATGACCTCTATGCGCTGTCCTACGACACCGAGCTAGCGGCATTGACAGAGCGGATTAATGAGACTGGAAATACAAGTACTTATGATGCTTTTGCACAGTTAAAAACAGTATTAAACGAAAAATTGACGCTCAACACCGGCGTACATACAAATTACTTTGCGCTGAGCAAGAGCTGGTCTATCGAGCCAAGATTTGGCCTTACCTGGCATGTTGCCACAGACCAAACGATTTCCTTTGGAGCCGGCTTATATAACCGACTGGAGCCCTTGGCTTATTATTTTGCCAAGAGTAGCGATCAAACAAGCCTTGAGCCAAACAAGCCTCTTTCGCCAACGAAATCTGCTCAGGCTGTTATTGGCTATGAAAAGAACCTAAGCAGAACACTCCGGTTTAAGACAGAAATCTATTATCAGCATCTGTATGATGTCCCAGTATCTACCGATTCCGACATCAACTTCTCCCTACTCAATGTATCGGATATTGCAGCCATTGGTACATCAAACTACCGTCAGCTTGTCAATAAAGGAACCGGCAAAAATTACGGCATTGAGCTCACGCTTGAGAAGTCTTTGAGCAAGGGCTATTACTTCATGGCAACGACCTCCCTTTTTGATTCGAAGTTCAAGGCGCTTAATGGTAAAGAGTACAATACCACATTCAACACACGTTATGTAGGAAATTTGCTGATGGGGAAAGAATGGACCGCGGGAAAGAATAAAAATAATCTGTTCGGTCTGAATGCCAAATTTATTTATGCCGGCGGAAGAAAATATTCCCCTGTTCTAGAAGAAGAATCGCTTCGTTTAGACGAAGAAGTTATTGACCAAGATCGCATCAATACCCTGACTGCCGATCCCTACGTACGTGTTGATTTCTCATCGAGCTATCGGGTTAACCGCAAAAAAGTAAGCCATCTGTTTATTTTGGATATTCAGAATCTACTTAATAGAGAGAACACGGTAGGCATGCACTATAATTTCAGCAAACGCATCATTGAACCCCAAAAATGGACTGGTATTATTCCAACCATTAACTACCGGATTGAATTCTAATTCGCAAGAGTAGCAAGTACAACGGAAAGATTTATTTCCAGTCGTTTGTCTCCAGACAGCAGGCGCTGAAGGCAAACGACTGGATTGATGAGACGAACTCATACTTCCAACAACGTCAACTAATTATTCGCCGTTTTCAAGTCACTAAAACCGATAGCCAACTGAAATACCCAAAGAGCGGTTACGTATAGCATTCCCGGATTTATAATCCCCCCATTTGGATTCTAAATTGGCAATTCCTTTCTGAAATTCTATGCAGACAAGATAATGTTCCCTAAAAAGATAGTTCACTTTTGCACGAGCGCCATAATCAAAAGGTCTCCCAAGATTATAGCTTCCATATTCACCTTCACTGGCGTCGTTCGTAAATTTAATATCGCCCTCCTCACCAATGGCAATATCACCTAAGTGGACAGGGCCTGAGGTTTTCCATTTCCCACCTAATCCATAACCGATATAAGGGCCTATACCGACCTCCAGTTTACCTGCACCAATCGTAGCATTAAAAACAACATCGATAGGCATTTCGATATAAGACGTATGTGCTTTAAAATCCTTACCCCAGCCTATAACATTTCCCTCATTTCGTTCAAATCCACGTTTAGCGAATATAAAGGCCGGTTCTAAAGAGAAATTATCGCTGAGGCGTAATGTGGGACCGAGTCCCAAATACAGGCCTCCGACCGCGGCCGTGCTGGCCTTATCGCCCGCTTTATTTTTAGCATCCACATTTGAAAAGGCGACTCCGGCTTTTACATTCCATTTTGTCTGTGCATAGCCTGCATATGCTCCAAGTGACAGACATAACAATAACGCGGTTTTTTTGATATTCATCATACGAAAAGAAATAGGTTTACATAATTTCCTTATTAAACGACAATCGCTTACAGACGCTACACTGACCTTTGAATTATTGATCCAAATACTCCCAGCAGGCATACCTTTCTAAACAGATATTAACCAAAAATCTTTCGATTTTTAGGCAGGCTGTTACGAAAACGATTGCGAGAAAACGTCCTTATTGTTCTCTATCAATACTGTAAATTCACTTCACAGAAAATTCATTTTTCAGACCAATTAAATCTAAAAGCCTATGATCAAGATCAAGAACACATCCGTTTCGACGAATCGTTGGATGTATCCGGCAATACCATTATCCTGCTTGTTGGTCGTATCTAGCCTGACAACACAAGCGACTCCATTTGCACCTGTTAAGACAAACAGCAAGCTTTCACTGGCCATGCAGCAGACAACCATTCGGGGTAAGGTTTTAGACAAAGATGGCAAAGGCATCGCCAATGTCACCGTTCAGATTAAAGGAACGAATCTAGCAACATCGACCAATGCAAGTGGTTCATTCGAAATCAAAAGTCAACAGAACGACGCAACATTGGTTTTCACGAGCATCGGTTATAAGAGTATCGAAACGAAGGCACAAGCTGGCAGCCCGCTTACGATCACCTTGGAGAATGAGTCCAAGGGACTCGACGAGGTTGTTGTTGTCGGTTTTGGTACACAGAAAAAAGAAAATGTAACCGGTTCGGTCTCTTCCATCCAGATGTCCGAGGTTGTGGAAAGCAGACCTGTAACCTCCTTGTCAGCTGGTCTAGCTGGACAGGCGCCGGGATTATATGTTAATCAGGGCTCAGGCAGACCGGGCAGTGATGGGGGAACACTACGTGTTCGCGGACAGGGAACACTCAATAATGCCAACCCACTTGTCGTGATCGACGGTGTTATTGGCGACATGAACCTGATCAACCCGCAAGATGTTGAAAGCATATCTGTTTTAAAAGATGCTGCTTCAGCGTCAATTTATGGTTCAAGAGCCGCAAATGGTGTTATCCTCATTACAACGAAAAAGGGTAAATCGGAGCAATTTAAAGTTATTTACAACAATTATTTCTCGAGTCAAAAACCATCCAATACCATTGGAATGGTTTCCAACTATGCCAACTATATGGAGCTGATCAATGAAGGCTATCGCAATGGCGATCCAAATGCTAAGCCCATATTTTCGCAGGAAAAAATCGACCTTTGGCGCCAGGACGCTGGACAGGATCCATTGAAATATCCCAATACGGACTGGGTTTCGGACCTTTTCCAGAACAAAATCAGCCAAAACCACAACCTTTCCTTTACCGGAGGTAGTGACAAAATCAAATTCTTTGGCTCCTATGGTCTCCTCAACAACCCTGGGATCATCGAACAGGCAACCTATAAACGTCATACCGGACGTATCAATCTAGAAGCGGATGTAAAACCCTGGTTAACGTTGGGAGCCAATATCAATGGTGTCGTTTCCAAAACAGATATTGGTACCAACATCATCGATGACGTATTTACTTTTGCCGCAGCAAGTACTCCAGGAATGGTACTGCGTGCGCCAGATGGAAGATTTGGTTCGCCAAACAATCCGGAAGATGACCCGCAGTCCAACAACGTACTTCACCGCCTTTATGCGCAGAAAGGTAACATCAACAAAAACCGCTTCGTGTCGCGCTTTTACGGAAAACTGAAACCCATCGAGGGACTTTCCATTGAAGGATCATACACCTATACCTATGACGATGATTTCGTCTATTCCCAACCCGTGTTCAATGACCGGTGGAACTTTTTGACAAATACAATTGCCTCAGCGGGTACAGGCCGTTCGTCGGTAACCAACGAATCGATCAAATCCTACCGCTATTACATGGATGGAATTGCCAAATATAAAAACAAGCTCTTTGAGAAACTGAACTATGAAGTCATGGTGGGCGCCAGCCAGGAGTATTTTAAAGATGGCTGGTTTGCGGCATCCAAACTCGATCTTGTAGATCCGTCGCTGACCGTTCTGAATGCGGCGACTATGGATGCCTCTGCTTCTGGCAATATCACCGATTGGGCGATGCGTTCGTTTTTTGGTCGGATCAACCTATCCTGGGATGACAAATATTTGTTGGAAGCCAATCTACGGACGGACGGTTCATCGCGTTTTATGAGCGGAAAAAGTCGATGGGGAACTTTCCCTTCAGCGTCCTTTGGCTGGAAGGTTTCTTCAGAAGATTTCTATGACATCAAATGGATGCCCAGCTTGAAATTCCGTGCATCGTATGGCGCCTTGGGTAACAATGGAACCTCCGATGAGTCTTTCCGCAAAAACGCCAACATCAACAATTATGAATATTTGGCGCTTTATAATCCCACAAACTATGTATTAAATAACCAGCTCTATGTGGGCTTTGCGCAAACAGTGCTGAGTAATCCTTTCTTGACCTGGGAAAATACCTATATCCTGAATGCTGGTTTGGATTTTGACCTCTTCAATTACAAACTGGGCGGCTCGATCGATGTCTTTAACAAAGTAACGGACAATATCTTAATCAATCTTCCCGCTCCGTTGGTTGTCGGAAATGCAACAATACCACGCACCAATGCGGCCAAAGTACGTAATAATGGTGTCGAGCTGAATTTAACTTACCGCGATAAAATTGGCGATAACTTTAAATTCAATATTGGCGGCAACTTTACCTTTATTGACAATAAAGTAGTCAAGTTTAAAGGCAATGACAAGTCTATCAGTGGTTCCAATTTGCTTCAAGAAGGTTATGCCATCAATACCCAATATATCCTGTTAACCGATCGCATATTACAGACGGATGCTGATATGCAGCTCGTACAGCAGATGATCGATAATGCGCCAATCGATCCGAATACCAATCAAAAAGTCAATCCATTCGCATCCTATGGTACACCTAAAAAAGGAGATCTTTTGTATAAAGACACCAATGGTGATGGCGTCATCAACGACAATGACAGGGTTCCGGTAGGCCATGGTACAGCGCCTCGCATGACCTATGGTTTTAACATGGGATTCGATTATAAAGGATTTGATTTCTCGGTCTTCTTGCAAGGTAACGCGGGCAACAAAGTGGTCTGGACGGATGGCTATTACACACCTACTGTTCGCTGGGGCTACCAGATCAATCAGGAAATTGCTGATGGCCGATGGACTGAAGGTGCTACAGATGCTAAATTCCCACGATTGCTGCCTTATACAGATACAAGAAATACCAAAAACAGCGATTTCTGGTTACAGAATAAGGCATTCGTCCGTGTAAAAAATATCCAGCTGGGCTATACAGTTCCAAACGATATTACGAAGCGGATACAGGTGCAAAATCTACGTGTTTTTGCATCGCTTGAAAATTTCTGGACCATAACCAAATATAAGGGTTTCGATCCGGAGGTTAGCGGCACCAACTATCCAACCATGAAACAGGCTGTTTTTGGTGTGAGTTTATCCTTTTAAGGAGAAAGGTGTGCGACAGAGGATATGTTCCCGACCTGTAACAGATAAATTATGAACAAAAGTTGAAAAGAGCTTTTAATTAATTAAACCTCATGAAAAAGATTTCACTACTCATAGCCGGATGCATTGCTTTATCATCTTGTTATAAGCTTGACACGACACCATATAGTCAGGTAAGTGCTAGCACATTCTGGCAAAATGAAGACCAGGCCTTAGCTGGCGTACTGGGCTGTTATAATGACTTAAAAAAAGAAGCCACCTTCGGCTTACAATTTTCTTACGATGGACTTACCGATATTGGCCTGGGCTATGATCCTCCGGGCTTGGGCGAGGTGATCAGCGGAACGTTCACCGACCGTTCATCTATTATTGTGGATAGATGGCAAGCAGCCTACGATCTGATCCAACGCTGTAATCATGCAATCGCGCATATCCAGCCCATGACCATAGACAAGGCCAAACAGGAGGGCTTTATTGCGGAAGCGAAGTTCTTACGTGCGCTGATGTACTTCCAGCTCACCAATCTCTATGGCGCCTTACCAATATACGATGAAACTGTCGACTTGAACAAAGATTTCGCTGATCTTAAAAATAGTCGCTCTTCTGTAGAAGATGTCAATAAGTTTATCCTCAATGACCTGAACTATGCAATTGAGAAATTGCCGGTAAGCTATGATGCCAAGTATTATGGCCGGGTCACCAAAGGAGCTGCGTATGCTTTGAGAGGAAAAGTAGCCCTTTACAATAAAGATTGGGCTGGAGCAATCCGGGATTTTGAAGAGATTGTTTACAACAAGACCAACACCTATGGTTACAGTTTAAATACAAGCTATTCCGCGTTATTCACCATGGATGGCGATCAATCGCCGGAGATGATTTTTGCCATTCAGAATATGGGCGGCACCGGTTTCCCGTATGGCATGCCAATGGCCTTCTATATGGGAACGCGCTCAACCTTTGGTAGTGACTGGAACAACTGTTTGCCGAGCACACGCCTTGCAGATCGTTACGAAAACCGTGATGGAAGCCCTTTTAACTGGAACGACTATTTCCCCAACTATACAACGGATAATGCGGTCAAAAAACAGGCGATGGAGTCGACACAATCAGGTGGAACGCTAACCAAAGTACCTGATACAGCAAAACTGCGTCAGATCTATGCCAATCGCGATCCTCGGATGAATCAAACCTTGATCGTACCTTATTCACATTACTTAGGATGGAATGCAAACAAAGAAAGAGATATGCAGCTGATATTGGCAACCGGTGTAAACGAAAACTTTGGTCAGATCCGCAACAATCGGGGTTGGTACACCTATCTATGGCGGAAATTTGTTCCTGAAGGGAACCTAAAAGGCGCCATTACCGATCGCGCACATACACCGATCAATTTCCCTATCATACGCTTGGGCGATGTACTTTTGATGCTTTCCGAAGCGTACAACGAGTCCAATCAATTGGACAAAGCGATTACTGAGCTTAACAAAGTACGTACCCGTTCAAAAATGCCGGCGCTAAATAGTGGCAGTTCATTTTTGGCAGTCGGTAGTAAAGCAGATATGAGTAAACGTATCCAGCACGAACGGGCCGTAGAACTAGCAGGTGAAGGATGGCGTTATTTTGATCTTAAGCGCTGGAACCTCTTAGAAAGCGTTTCCAAAGACTACATCGAAAAAAGTATTACCGGAGACAATCTCGTCACCCGGGGTTACCAAAGCCGTCATAAGCTTTGGCCAATACCAGGACAAGAGATTGAAATGAACCCGGCATTACTACCACAAAATCAAGATTGGTAATCATGAGAATGTATGTAATTCTATTTCTTTTCCTGAGCAGTTTTTCTTTCCAAAGACTGCTAGGAAAAGATCTGAACCTCCTGACGGGCGCCTTTAAGCAGGATAACTTGAAAGCGAGTCTAGGAAATGACAAATCGTGGGTCCCCTATCCGGCTTATTCGGATCGGGCGGCCTGGGATAAGCTGATGGCTCCTTTTAAAGACCGTATAATCAAAAAGGGAAATGAGGCCCTTAGCTACCAATGGCAAGTCGTTAAAGCAACAGATTATCTCGAATATGAGCGTTCAGGCAACCGCAGCATCATGGAAAAACCCATGAATGAAAATTGTACTGCACTGACCAACCTACTGTTGGCGGAGCTTGCAGAAGGACAGGGGCGCTTTGTTGACCAAATCCTAAACGGTAGTTGGCAATTGACAGAAATGGCAACATGGTCGCTCTCGGCACACCTTGGCGCCTTTCAGTCCACCAAACGGTCTCTACCGCAAGAACGAACACAAGTAGTCGACCTGATGGCCGGTGATGTAGGCTCCCTCCTCTCCTGGGTTCATTATTTCTTTCGCGATACATTCAATACAATAAACCCCGAAATCAGTATCCGTCTTAAACAACAGATTCAACAACGCATTATACAGCCCTACCTAGACCGCAACGATATGTGGTGGCAGGCATTTGAACTCAAGGAAACACAGCTGGTCAACAACTGGAATCCATGGTGTAACTTTAATGTCCTTACGGCCTTGCTTTTGATTGAAGACAATCCCGATATTCAACTGGCGGGGATTTATAAGACGATGTCTTCTGTGGATCGCTTTATCAACTATGTCAAAACAGACGGTGCCTGCGAAGAGGGCCCCTCCTATTGGGGACATGCTGCGGGTAAGCTGTACGATTATCTGAAAATACTTTCGCTGGCCACCCAGGGTAAGATCAATATTTTTGATAAACCTGTAATTCGCGATATGGGCGAGTACATCGCACAATCCTATATTGGCGGCGATAAATGGGTCGTTAATTTTGCCGATGCTTCGGCAAAAGGTGGCGGCGATCCGCTGTTGATCTACCGTTATGGACAGGATGTCAATAGTAGTGAGATGATGCAATTTGCCCGATATATGGAAAATACCGGCGACAAAACTGCAAATTTCAAACCTTCAAGGGATATTTTCCGTGCCTTCGAGGACCTGAGATGCTATCCGGAATTAGAGAACGTTACCGCTGCGCTCCCTCAAAATAATGCGAAGTGGTATCCGGAAACACAATTTATATATCTAAAAAAGGGTCCGTTTTTCTTTGCCGCCAAAGGTGGTTTCAATAATGAAAGTCACAACCATAACGATGTCGGGAGTTTTATCTTATACCAGGACCAACAACCACTGTTCATTGATGCCGGTGTTGGCACCTATACAAAGAAAACATTTAGCGATGACAGATACAGTATCTGGACGATGCAGAGTGCTTACCATAATGTTCCGATGATCAATGGAGCCGACCAATCTTTTGGAAAGGAATATAAAGCTGAACATGTGGCATTTCTGCCTGCACAAAATAAATTCCAGCTTGATATTGGAAAAGCATATCCGAAGTCGGCCAATGTTGAGCACTGGAATAGAAGTTATACCCTCGTACAAAATGGGCTGGACATTCAGGATGAGTTTAAAATCACAGGTCCTAAGCAGGCCAATATCATTCATTTTCTGGTTGCTCAGGAACCAAAAATTGGCAAAGGGGAAATCCTCCTCAATAATGGGCACGCCACCTTGCACTTTGATGCGGGTCAGTTCACAGCGAGCTACGATGTCATTCCTCAGGATGACCCGCGTTTGAGTCAAGTCTGGGGTAAGGAACTTTATCGCATCAAGCTCACAGCTAAAAGCATCAAATCTACTGGAAAATACACCTTTACGATTCGCCAAAAGGCTATAAAATAAAAGGAATCGAAATTATTATGTAACTTACTAAGAATATAAGCCGTTATGAAAAAAAGAAAACCTGGTCTAAAAGCGCTTTTTGTTATCGCTTCTAGTCTGATCGCATTGAGCTTTACGGATCAAAAACCAAGCTTTATTGACACAAGTTTTAAAGCAGCAGAAAAGCAATATCAGTTCTTGGAACAAGCAGCAGAAAAGCAGCACAAGTTCCCGCGTACATTGAGCCCTTCGGGACAATTGGTAGGCACAGACGAATGGGATTGGACCGGCGGTTTCTTCCCAGGATCACTGTGGTATATCTACAACCACACCCATAACAAAGACACCGAAGCTGCTGCGATCAAATGGACGGAGGCGCTTGAAAAAGCCAAAGACCTTGATCAACATCATGATATTGGTTTTGTGATGTATTGTTCCTATGGCAATGCCATCAAATACCTCAACGATCCCAAAAAGGTTGCCGCTTACAAGGATATCCTCATCCATTCCGCTAATACTGCGCTCAAGCGTTATAATCCGCAGGTGGGCGTCATCAAATCATGGAACGAAAAAAAATCTTGGGACGGCAAGACCCTATGGAAATATCCAGTCATTATCGACAACATGATGAACCTGGAAATGCTGTGTTATGTGTCCGACTTGACGGGAGATGCCAAGTACAAGGATGCGGCCATCAGTCATGCCACCCAAACCATGAAAAACCATTTTCGTAAAGACTACAGTACTTACCATGTTGTCGATTACGATGGCAATGGCCATGCTATCCATCAACAGACCAACCAAGGCTATGCCGACAATTCAACTTGGGCACGCGGTCAAGCTTGGGCTATTTATGGATTTACCATGATGTACCGGGAGACCAAAAAACCAGAATTTCTTAAAACGGCAAAAGCGGCGGCAAAGTTTTACATGACCCATCCGAATCTGCCAAAAGATAAAATTCCGTATTGGGACTTTAATGCGGGAAAGCCAGGCTATAAATCGGATGCCGATTTTTCCTCCTTGAAATTGAATTTTGTTCCGCGCGATGCCTCAGCTGCAGCCATTGTTGCGTCTGCACTGATTGAACTCTCAACATTGACCACGGGTACCGAAAGCAAATCCTATTTGACATTTGCTCAGGAAAGCCTTCAAACATTATCAGGAAGCACCTATTTTGCCAAATATACGACCAATGGTGGTTTCTTACTGCAACATAGCGTCGGAAGCTTACCCCATCATTCGGAAATCGATGTTCCGCTGACCTATGCAGATTATTATTATCTGGAAGGTTTGACACGGTTGGAACAACTCAAAAAATAAAAAATACCAAGGGGAGATATTTAACATCTTCCCTTGGTATTTTTATAAGCTTTCCAATTGTATTCGGATTATTTCTTCCCGATAGTGATTCGGTTGCTTACAGTACTTCCAGCGTACTCGGCCTGTGGAAGCGAAAGCTCCAACGATTGATTTACTCGAAGCTGTTTATTGACAAGCTGAACCTTCACTATTTTGGCTTTTTGCAGTGGGTCTGCTATATCAAGCTGAATCTTTTTAGGTTCCAGCAGGTTCAGTTGCATGATAGCAGGTTGATCGAGCTTAATAGACCAATCGCCAACTTGGTACGTTCCCGCTTGATAACAAACCAGCTGTAGAATCCCGCTCCCTTTATGCTCCACGGCCTGTATATCCGGAGTATTCTGCCAAATTTTTATGCGCTGCATTACTTTTTTATCAACAGTTTTGGTGCCAGGCAAAACAATATAGGCATAGCTCGCATTGTTCGGAGCAACAGCATGATCAAACCAGAGCTTGAAGACCTTTCCATGTACAGCATCTTTGGAACGGGAACGGTTGATACGATACCAGGAGCCGACCTGATCCTTTGTTGTCAATCCAACGTTCATCGCTGTTGGAAAATAATACAGGACATTATTATGGGTTATAAATTCGCCTTTTTTGACAATTCGCTGTACTGAATCGAGCATCGACGTTTCCTTTCCATTCCAGACAACGGGTCCATTAAGCCAGGTTTGGTTTAAGGTTGTTACCACAGCTTCTGGCGCTGCACAATGAATCCCAGCCCCCAAACAAACAATTTCCCGATCGAAAAAGAACCAGGCTTTTTGAGCCTTGACCCCGTCGTAATCGACCGACATAGCTGAAGCCCCTGTCTTATCGTTGCTTACGCCGCCTGCAAAGTTATTTGCAGCAAGTGCTCCCCATTGTTCTTTCAGCTCCAGGTCGCCCGGATAATCGCGCGTTGTCGTTCCAGGAATTTTATCCCATTCCCATACAGGCATAATGTTATAATATTCCGGTCCAAACACCTGAATATTGGTCGCACCATCTGACATATTACGACCAAGCATATTTTCTCCATTTCCAGACTCCGATTTATTGGTACGGCTACTGGCCAATCGAACATTAAAATGAAATTGCTTACGTAAATGAGTGGTGTAGTCACCTTTCCAGTAATGACGGTGGGCCTCGATATTTTCGGCGTCAAAAGGCTGCACACTATCCAATTTTGCCAGCGCTTTATTCCAAACAGCATTTTTAGCTGGATCGATCAGCTTCATTTGTTTTAATATGGCTGTCTCCTGTGTCTTTTCCAAGATATTGGGGCGAGAGATCCCACGGCCATGTACATTAAAATCAATGTAGCGCGAACGTATAATTGGCAGATATGTTTCTGTGAGAAAACGCTCAAAAAGATCCAGTCTCTTTTGGTCAACAGCATAAGGCGTCTCACGCACATAAGCCATAACTTTTGAAATTCCTTTCAGGAACTCTTCCCCATAACCCGCAATATACAATTGTGGACCATGTTGTAAGTAAGAAAAATCGTATTGAAGTCCCTCCTTGCCATCCACGAGCTGTATCGGAAAAAGCAATTGATCCATTGCCGCAGCCAATAGATTAGCATCTTCCAAGATCAATGCGCGATAAAAATAGTGCATAGCAATATCACTTTTATTCGCTCCTGTTTTTGTGTAAGGATTCCCACGCTTCATTAGCTCAACAAGTGGAGTCTCTACTGTTGTAGGCATTTTTTCCTTTCCAAATTTCATCAGGATAAGACAAACACCGATGGCCTTTGGGGAAGCGATTTCGTTATGCCACCAATTCGAAGATTCAAAACGATTATTCGCCCAATATTGTGCCGCAAGCAGGATTTTGTCGTAAAGTAATTTTTGTTGATAAGATGCACTTTGCGGAGCTACATAAGCAACAATAAGTGTTCTTAGCCGATCCAAGTGCTCTCCCGGAGGCCAAAGCGAGATTGACTTACTGCTATAATCGATATCAGCCCAGGTACCGTCCGCACGCAGTTGATTACATAGGCTTCGTGTTTTATCTGCCCCGGGTAATGGACCACTTAACTCATCATCATATACATGCTTTTTAATGAGCACAAAAGTATCCCGGTTCTGCGCCTTTGCCATAACCAAGGCAAAGGACAATAAAAATATAATTAGTCCTTTCATCTGTTTTTTAGTATGCATTATTTAGGGGTATTGGCGTTCAGCAGCACGTCCCACAACATCCAAACGGTGTTTCATCAGTTGATTTTAATCATTATCCAATACGGAGCTCAGCCATTTTGGATTCTCCATTCCCTTTTCCCATTCGGTCAGTTTTTGCAGCATCTTTTTCACACGCTCAGGATACTTCGTGGCCAGATTATACTGCTCACGAAGATCATTCTTGAGATTGAACAACAATATCGGATCATCTTTGACAACAATCAATTTCCACTCCTGGTGTCGTACAGCCCGTGCAATCCCCCGGCGCCAAAATAAATAATCATGCCCTTTTTTTTCTGCCGTATACGAAGTGAGCAAACTGATGCCATCGATTTGCTGCCCAGGGATTTTCTTACCTTTTATTGCGTCGATACTGGTGGGTAAAATATCCATACCCGATACCATGGCATCGGATGTTATCCCTTTCGGTAGCTTAGCCGGCCACTGCATGATAAGCGGAACCCGAATTCCACCTTCCCATTTTGACCCTTTTAAACCACGCAATTGTCCATTGTCTGCGCCATTATTTGTTGCCGCACCATTATCATTCATAAAAATGATTAAGGTGTTTTCATAAAGTCCTTCTTGCTTTAAATGGCTGACCAAACGCCCAATATTTTCATCCATATTGTCCAGCATCGCCAGATAAGCCCTTCGCAATGGATCGGTTACATTTTTATACTTTTCAATGGTCTTCAGTGGTGCTTCGACGGGTGTATGCACAGCATTGAATGCTAAATACATAAAAAAAGGCTGGCTTCTATACTGCTGAAGATACGCAATTGCTTTATCAGTCAATGTTTCTGTCAAATAATGAATCGTATCTTCAGGGACTACACGTCGATCATCATAAAGAAGCTGCGTTGGCTTCACAGCACCATGGACTGGGAAGTAAGGCCGATCGCCACCAATAAAACCATAGAAGTGATCAAATCCACGTTTAAGCGGATTAAATTGTGGACCATCCCCCTGATGCCATTTGCCGATCGCCACTGTTTTATAGCCATTGTACTTCATGAAATCAGCAATGGTGGCTACCCGTGTATCCATTCCGATATCTTCCAGTGCAACACCTGCAGTTGGACGTTTTGAAATATTATGTTCAAAACCAAAGCGCTGCTGATAGCGACCAGAAAGTAAGCCCGCGCGAGAAGGAGCGCATACCGAAGCCGACGCATAAGCCGACTGAAAACGCACCCCATTTTGTGCAAGTGCATCAATATTTGGGGTGTAGACCTCCTTGCCGCCGTAACAACCAAAATCATCATAACCTCCATCGTCGCTCAAGATGACAATAACGTTAGGATGTTGCTGCCCAAATACAGGAATCTCAAACGTAAAGAGTATATTCACAAGGGTTAATATACTATAGCACGTAAATCGGTAGAACATAACATTAGATTTATCCTTAAATGTATCGTTAAATGTATAGGATTTTTTGTTAAAAAACCGCAAACGATTTCGTTAGACTATTATCAGAAGATTAAAAATAAAGGTCAGTGATGAAAACAGCTGAAAAAAAATTGGTCGGTACACTTGCGCATTTTTTGGTCAGTGATTCGGATGGCACTGCATTAAGCTCGTTTTTGTCTTCATTGACCTATCATCCCAGTACCATTAGAACCGAACTCGTTCAATTGTTAAACAAATGGCAAGATAAAAAGGATGACTTAATATTTCCTGCGAAGGATCTATGGACGGATTTTAAGCAACTTGTGGGGAGCAATCCCGATCTCGGCGTGGCTGTGGTTGATGGCTGTAACATTAACGATATTGCAAGTTTTTACGAAGAAATCAATGCCGTCTACATGTCCAGCGAAAGCTGGAAGATAGGAAGCCTAGACGGCTTTGACGACCTGCTTTACGGTGGATTTGGGACCTTCAAAGACGCAGCTTCACATTGCATTGTTTGGAAGGATATTGTACATAGCAGGACGTCATTGGGCCTTGAAACAACTTTGGCCTATTATCAGGGAAAGCTTGGCGCACAATCACCTTTCAATCAAACGCATTTTCAAAAGAAACTCGATGAGCTAAAAGCTGGCCGTGGAGAAACCTATTTTGACATTGTTGCCGATATCATCCGATCGCACCGCAAAGTAACCTGGGTTTACAAGGGGTATCCTCAGAACAAATCGGTATATTTATAATGACTAAACTTAACATATGAAACATCTTATCCGCCTAGTTTTCCTGCTCCTATTCTTCCAGCAAACCGCACTGGCCAGTGAACGACTTAAAGTGGCTGTTGCAGGGCTCAACCATGATCACGTATTCTTGCTTTTAAATTTATATAAGGATAAAAAAGTCGATATTATCGGTATTGCCGAACCGAATCAAACCTTATCAAACAAAATACGAACGCAGTATAATTTACCTGACGCAATCTTCTACCATGACTTACCCAGTTTATTGAAACATGTCAAACCGGATGCGGTTCTTGCCTACAATCCAACCAATGAGCATATCGACGTCGCAGAGACCTGTCTCCCGCTCAAGATCCCTGTCATGGTAGAAAAGCCTCTTGCGACGACTCTTTCTGACGCAAAACGTATTGCATTTTTGTCCAAACAGTTCGAAACACCCTTTTTGGTAAATTACGAAACGACCTGGTATAAAAGCAATCAACAACTGAAGCAGCTGGTCGACAAGGGTGAAATTGGAAAAATCACACGTATACTTGTAAAAGACGGGCACGAAGGACCTAAAGAAATCGGCTGTAGCAATTACTTCCTCTACTGGCTTACTGATCCGAAAAAAAATGGTGGCGGTGCAATCATGGATTTTGGTTGTTATGGCGCCAATCTGATGACCTGGCTCAAAAATGGAGAAAGGCCAATTTCAGTGACGGCCTTTACACAACAGCTCAAACCCGAGGTTTATCCAAAGGTAGACGACAACGCCACCATCATACTGAGCTACCGTGACGGCAGCACGGGCATTATTCAAGCTTCTTGGGCTTGGCCATACAGTGTTAAAGATCTGCAGGTGTTTGGCACAAGGGCTCAGCTCTACGCCAAAAATGATAAAGAGCTCTTCAAATACAAACAACAGAATGATCCTACGAATGTACCGACTACGGTCCCCTATTTTGAGAACCATATTGCCTATCTGGAACAGGTCCTGAAAGATGCTATGGTGCCGGAAAACGATCTTGGATCGATCCATAATAATGTCACGGTAGTCGAAATCCTGGAAGCGGCAAAACGCTCGGCTAAAGAAGGGAAGTCCATTCTATTAAAATAAAAAAGGTCCGTAGCTTGCACTGCTACGGACCTTTTTCATGCACTGCCATTAGGCAATAGACAAAGCCGATCTGTTCAGTTAATAGACCAGCAGCTGGCCCAGTTAGTCGGCTAGGGGTCTAAGGGTTCATCTGGATCGATCGTATAAGCCTCTTCTTTTGCCTTGAACTCGATGATCACATCTGAAATTCGTCTACCCAATGTATAGGGAATATACCCCAATTCACGCATGCAACGATCGCCCATCTTTTCCACCGCATCAATGTGCACTTTACTACTGTTAACGATGGCGTATTTATCTTTTGGAAAACCATAATTTAACAGGATACGTACGGTATTACGCAAATTTGTCGTGGTATGTCTCGCATGTGGATCAATCAATATTGCCGCTTCGGGTACTCCCATTACCTCAATCAGATACTTTTTCATTTCTATTGCCTCAATAAAGTACGTCTTATAGGGATGTACTTTACCGCCAGACAACACAATAAAAGGGGCTAATTTTTCAAAGTAGCTTCGGGCTGCCATCCGCGCACGTAACATTCCACCAGGACTAATAGGCTGTCCATACAGCTCGGGGCCTGCACCTAAGGTCAGTAACAGACTATAGGGATAGCTTGCGAAATCGGTATTTTTGACCGCTTCATAAGCTTTCTTGTTTTCGAGTTCAATCAGCGGCTCAAGTTGTGCCGCGTCCCACCGCTCATTAATTTCCAACAAGCGTACAGCAGTCATCATGGTCATAAAAAATGCCGTTTTATGCGTTGGAATATCTTTTCGGATGTCTTGGCGAACATCGTCCAAAAGGTGAAGGTAGGCCGTACGTTTTACATCGAAAGAGATCGAATCTATTTTGGGGTAATTGGGACTTTTACCTCCTCCATAGACGTCCACGACATAATTCATTGCCTTTAAATCCTGTTTCAAGGCTTTCGTAAAATAGGCCTTTGCCGTTTCATGATGCAACACACCATAGGTCATTGATGGAATAAGACTCGCCTGAACAAGCTGGTCCAACTTCTTGTTATGACCAATTTGCTCCGCCAGCTGCTCTGCCAACAGGTCGATTTCGTTATCCTGCCATTTGAAAGCATTCAAATAGCACATGAGATCGGCGCAGCTAGCGCTGTTGTTAAAACGTTCGAACCGTTTTTCCAATACCTGTGCTATCGGCTTGGAGCTGACGAGCTCCTGTATAAGGGCAGAATCTTTTAAAAGCAAATAGGATGCATAATAATTCTTCTTGATCAGCCAATCCTGTGGACCAATAGGCATATTGTTTACCTGACCTTTGGAAATATGCATACAGCATATTCCCAAGACAAGTAACAAGATTTTTCTGATATTCTTTATCATATCCATTCGATAACAGATTAATAACCTGGATTTTGATACATACGTGTCGGATCCAGCTTATATTCATCAAAAGGAATTGGATAGTATCGATCTTTTGTCGAAATATTGGAGATTTTAGCATTTCCATAATCAGCCTGGCTTTTCGTTTTGAAATAAGTCACCAGTTCCTGTGCATTGTAATTACGGATGAGATCAAACCAACGTTGGTTTTCAAATGCCAGTTCCACACGGCGTTCATGCAATATAGCCTCCTTTAAAGTTGGATATTTACTGCGGTAAGCCGTATTCAACATGGAAGCAGCATAGGAAGGCAATCCGGCACGTTCACGTACTTGATCTAACAGCGCGATAGCTTCCGCATCCTTACCCAGATGATACTTGGCCTCGGCCAACAACAGCATCACATCCGCGTAACGGATCAAGATCCAGTCGTTTCCGCCCCAACCATTGGTACCGGCAGCGTCACTGTTATCCCTAAATTTGGTTACAAACCAATCGTTAACCTGGGTATTTGTTGCAAACTTCACAGAGAAATCTTTTCGGATATCGCTTTGCTCGTAATCTTTAACCAAATCTAGTTTTGCCACTTCACCCGCACCGGTCGAGTTATAGCGTGAATTGATGTTTTCTCCCCGTGCTTGATAATTACGGGCAATACTTGAGCTATAGTTTTGGTCTCCCTGTTTATACTGAATCTGAAAAACAAGTTCTTTACAGCTATTTTTCTTGGTCACATCGAAAACATCCGCATAGGGGATTTCGTTCAGTTTACCAAAAGTTCGCATTTGGTAGGCCGCATTGAGGTACTGTTCTGCCTTCGCAAAATTTTCTACACTCCCCGACGTCTGCGTCGCTCCCAACGTTAAGTATACTTGACCCAAAATTGCATTAATGGCCGATTTAGATGCTCTACCAATGACGTAATCTTTCTGTGTATTGGGAAGATTGCTGGACAATGCCTCCGTCAAATCCTTAATGATCTGTTCGTACACAACCGACTCTTTTTGCCGAAAAGCCAATTCATTTGCTTGCTCTTTACTGGTCACCTGTACCGTAGATAATGGAATATCTCCGAATTTACGTACCAGATGGAAATATAATAATGCACGAACGAATTTCGCTTCCGCAATATACCGTCCTTTTAATTCAGCACTTGTAAAAGTCACATCGTCGACATGTGACAGAACCACATTACAGCGACTGATTGCCGCATACATAGCAGACCAATGTGTCTTTAGATAGGTATTACTCGGCAGCAACGAAAAGTCATTGAATTGAAAAGGCTCCCCAGCATTGGATTGGTTATCATTACGTCCTGAATTATCCGAACGTTCTTCGTTATATAATGTACTCGATTCCCCGATCGTGCTTCCCGAACGAAGTGATTGATAGAGGCCGTTGACAGCCAAAAGCACATCATTTTCCGACTTGAAGTAATCATCGATCGTGACGGCATTGGGATTTTTCTGATTTAAGAAATCTTTGGTACATGAAGACAATGCCAACAAAACAAAGGGTAATATATATCTTTTTTTCATCCTGTTATTTTTTTATTTTTCATCAGCCTACGTAACTGCAAATCGCAGTCCTTAGGATTAGTTTTACAATACTAGAGACTATCAAAACGAAGGTTTCCTTGATATTCCCACGCATAATAGCTCCTTGATCCTGCAATTAGAACGTTACTTTCACACCAAGGTTATACGATCGCACCAATGGATAAAGTCCATAATCCACGCCTGGAGTTAAGTTGCCGCGTTGGTTATAATCCGGTTCCGGATTGTAGCCTTTGTATTTGGAAATCGTAAATGGATTGTCCACTGTAGCATAGACCCTCACGCCAGAAAGTGTTAACTTTTCTGCTAGGCTTTTGGGAAGATTGTAGCCCAAAGCAATATTTGTCATCCGCAAGAATGAACCATCCTGCAGATAAAAATCAGAAAGACGCGTACTGTTACTTTGCGTACCGCCACGCGATGCACGGTATACTTTACCATTTCCCGGATTTTGAGCCGAACGGTAGCGATGTGCGACATCCGCATATTGATTGCCGGAACCTTCCATATTGTAGAGGTAATAATCATAGCCATCCAGCACTTTATTCCCTTGGGAGCCATTAAATGATGCGCGTAGATCAAATGCCTTATAGCGTGCGTTGACGGCAAAGCCATAGGTGAAATTAGGATGCGGATTGCCGATCACACGTTTATCGGCATCATTGACGATACCATTGCCGTCAACATCTTCAAAATAAAGATCTCCAGGTTGTAGCGGAGTTGTTGAAGCTGCGGAAGGTGCGACAGTTTTATAGTTTTCCTCCGTGGCAACACCCAAAACTTTAAAGCCGTAGAACATACCAATTGGACTTCCTTCTTGTGTAATATGCGTTAAGTAGGAGCGTTCAGCACCATTCGTCAAGATGGTAGAAGCCCCACCAAGATCGAGCACTTTATTTCTGTTGACATTGATATTCCCGCTCAATCCTAATTCAAATTCATTTTTGCGAATCAATGTTGCATCAATCTGTACATCAAAACCTTTATTCTGCACCTTCGAATTTGGCAAATTGGTCAAGATTGTTGTTGATCCAGATACAGCGGAGAGTGGCTGGTTGAATAATAAATTGAAGGAACGGCTCAGGTAGAAATTGGTCATAATGTTGAGGCGGCCTTTCAACAAACCGAGATCCAGACCGGCGTTGTATTGCGAGGTTGTTTCCCAGCTCAATTTTGGATCAAGTAGATTGCCTGCCGTATAAGAGGTCTCTACTTTATCCCCAAGAATAACACCTGCTGGTGAGTTGATCACGGATATCGCATTGTAATCACCAATATTATTATTTCCACTACGTCCCCAGCTCGCTCTCAGTTTGACAGTCGATTGTTGCCCTAACCAATCCGTATAAAACTCCTCTTTGGAGAGCGTCCACCCTCCTGACACCGACGGGAAAGTTCCCCATTTGCTATTCGGGCCGAAACGGGATGAACCATCGGTACGGATGGAAGCTGAAAGGAAATATTTAGAATCAAAGCTATAGTTTACACGACTAAAGTATGACTGGAGCGTTGTAGTACGTTTGAACGTATCGTCTTTTAGTAATTGGAAATTGGAAGGGTCTGCTCCTTTATCCGTAATTTCCCCAATCGCATTATTATTAAAACCGTTGGCTCTCACACCTTGATAATCGTAATCTGTTCGTTGAGCCGAATAGCCCAATAAAGCGGATACCTGATGTTTACCACCAAAAGTCTTGTTATAGTTTAACGTTGTTTCGACCAATTTGTCCAATTCATTTTTTGTCTTGGCATCTGCATAGGCAGCAGAAATTGCCTGCGGTGAAAACGGTTTGTTGTTTCCATCGGATATACTTGTTGGACGGAAATAATCATACTTCTCGTCGTAAGTAGACAATCCACCGTTTATTTTAAGATTTAGGCCATCAATAATGGAAAAATCTGCAAAGGCGTTGTATACCCCCCTTTTTCCACGACGGTTGTTTTTAATCTCTGTAACATAAGCCAGTGGATTTTCTGGATTCTGGATACCGTAATTGTTCGCCGAAAGATCAGCCATCAGGTATTTAGCATAGGTTCCATCATCATTATAAACTGGCAATGTCGGCAGATAGATTAATGCTGCCATAGACGGACTTCTATCGTAGCGCCCAGTAGTCACCTCATTATTGTCGTTATACGTGAAGGAAACATTAGCACCAACGGTCAATCTCTTGCTGACTTTGCTATCGATATTGGCGCGGAAATTAAAGACCTTTTGATCCGTCCCGAGCATGATCCCTTGTTGATTCTGATAAGATCCACTTAGGAAATAGCGATTTTTTTCGTTACCGCCATAGGTTGATAGATTATGACGTTGGAAAGGTGCATTACGGTATAAGGCGTCCTGCCAATCCGTATCATATTTTGCTTTTTTTGCTGTACCAGACGCAAAGTCATAGTAGTCTTCAGGAATACTTACTGAGCCGGCATTTCCAACATTGGCAATACGTGTTTTATTATCATCAAAGCGTCTACTGTCGCTCCAGGCGATCCCTTTCGTAGCCAGAAGGTCTTTATACGAATTGTTACGACCATCAATCAGGAGATCAATAAACTGTTCCGAATTTAGAACATCGATTTTCTTGGAAAGCTGACCAAAGCCCCCCAATACTTCGTAGTCCACATTACTTTTACCTTCCTTGCCACGCTTGGTCGTAATCAATACAACACCACCAGCGCCACGGGAACCATAGATCGCTGCAGAAGCGGCATCCTTTAAAACATCGATAGACTCAATATCATTGGGGTTGATATTGAGATTGTTCCCTGCTGGATAACCATCAATAACGTACAATGGATCCGAACCAGCATTAATCGATCCCATACCGCGAACACGCATTTTGGTCCCATCGTATGGAGCACCACTTGTTTGCATCACCTGTACGCCTGCTACCTTACCAACCAACGCCTGGGATAACTTTGGTGCGCTCAAATTGAGTTCCTCGGCCTTAACGCTGGCGATTGCGCCCGTGACATCCGACTTTCTGATCCGCTGATATCCGATAGAGATGGTCACCTCTTCCAGTGTGTTCTCGTCGGTCTGTAAGGAAAAGATCTGCCCATTGGATTGGGTAACAGCTTGCACAAGTCTGCTATACCCAATAAAAGAAATACTGAGGTTATCACCCATTTCGGCTTCGATCTGAAAATTTCCTTTTTCGTCAGACTGAACAGATTTTTTACTTTTCAAATTTTGAACGGTTGCTCCGGCGACAGCATTTCCTTGAGCGTCGAGGACACGGCCTTTGACGATCCCCTGTACATGCGTAAATTGTGACGTGGTTAGTGTGAGCGATTTGGCTTGAACAGCGGGTGAGCTCGCTGCAATGGCACATAACAACCAAAAGACATTGTTGGCTTTAAATTTCATAAGTAGCGCATTTGATTTATGGGTACAAGATTACAAATGCTATATGAAGGAAGAGTCAATAAAACATTAACAGTTTTTAACTAAACCGGGTTAGCATGCTATAAAAACTTAACAAAAGGATAACAAAAAACCTAAGATTTATTGCTTAGGCTTCCCCTTAAAAACACTATAAATCCATAAAATCAGAAGATATAAAGTAGCAGCAAAAAGAATATTGCCGATCAATTTTAGAGGTTCAAACTCATGGTATCCGACTTGCTCATTAAGATCAAGGCTATAGCCGCTTCCCTCTCTATAGAATATCCATGGAAATCCTACCGTTAAATTGCCATCGACATCCAGCTCATTGTGATAGAAACAAACTGTCATAATAGCAAAAATACCAATAGTACCAACAAGCACTTTGAATAATGCTGGCACTATTGATGTTTTACGTTGTTCAGGTTTTGCATGCATCATTAAATATAGCAATTCATTTTGATTGCATGTTATAATCACTATAGGTACCTTGGCATTGACTAGCTCGTTCTACACATTTTGATCGTCGTATTTTACAAGGTTGATCAAACTTAACATAGATTTATGCTGTATCCTTCCCATCATCTCCTTTCATGATAAGATGGATGCGGTCCTCTAACACTCTTTTATGCCAAGCATCCAATAGCGATCTTGTTTTTCCGACAAGGTCTCCCCCCTCATTCGTCTCCATCATTTTCACCCACTCTTCTGCAAATTCCCCATATTCAACGATACTATTTTCGGACTGCGTATATTGGATCAAATATTCCATCGCAAATACATTAGCCCAACGGTCGGGGTGTATTGGATCACACATATACTCAGCAATGTCAATCTTATCAATAAATTCCTGTACAACTTCTTCCGGTGTGAAATTGAACAGGTCGCAAAATTGTTTAAACGCTGGCGTTAATTTAATATTTTCTAATGTTTTCATTATTTATTTAATTTAAGAAGTCATCATTTTTTTATCCTAGTTACCTCTATTTAACCGCTGTAAGATTACGCCATCTTCATCAAAAGACAAGTTGTTTCCCGAACTTTCCAAAGGTTGTTTATCACTAAAATTCGTCATCCTTAGTTTCTAGAAGATTATCTAGCCAGACGTGATAAAGTGCAACTCTTCGATCAAGATCCCGATAGAAAAAATAGCGTTTATTAAGCTCCTGCAAATCCATTATAAATCGTTTAAAAAAAGATGTATTACGATATTCCCAATCAATAAGGCCGCCGTAACCGTCATGGACACGATGAATAAATCCCAAAACTGGATTATAAGTGGCTTTATCGAGGTGCATTGCAGCTAAAAAATCAGGTGTTGAGGCCTGCAGCATCATGGTATTGATATAATGCGATGGATGAACGGAATTCATCATGCAGGTCAGCAGAAAATCCTTACTCAATTTAAAGTATATGTTTTCATCTAAATAGATTCGATCTTTAAGCATTACCTTTTTAGCAAAAAGATCATAAAGCTGCGCAGTAATAATACGTCCTCTATTTCTACGTTCGCCGGTACTATAATTTCTATTGACTGCTAATTTTACCTGACGTCGCAATAATTTCATCCCCACATCCCTGTCATTATCTTTGAATTCGATCTTCAAACGATTATGGTCTTTAGGAATTTTATCGTTGATAAAACGTATAGCCCTAGTCGCAATATTATAGCTCGAATTATCTTTAAAATTCTGATCTATAAAAGAGTAATGATCCAAAAACAATTGGATAAAGGCTGGTACAGCGATACCAAAAAGCTCACATATTAACCGAAAATTTCGTGGTACCTCTAAAGGTGCTCCTATTATATCTTCCATATTTTTAATATCTTTTATTTATGTGCGATATAGCGGAAGCCAAAACTCTTGGCTTTAGTTTTCCGCAGCGGTGCACTCCCTTTCTTTCCTACGAACACGCCAATTTCATGCATCAAGCTTTTTATGCAAATTTTTTCTCCCAGATACTTTTCCGCATAACGCCATAGTTCAAGCGGTGTTCTATATTTCTTAAAATAATCCATCTCGATAAGCTTACCCAAAACGATTTCCACTACCATGCAATCGCATGCGAACTGTTCAGCTTGGGCTGAATCTTCTACCCTGATTTCCTCCATTAATTGAAAAAAAGTCATGGTTTCAACGGAATTGATAAAATATTCCATTTGATAGTATCGAATAGCCTTTTCTTCCCAAATCGTCAACTCAAACTGATAGCTAGATTTATTGTCAAATCTACTGATATCTATACCCCTACGATTAAATACCCAACTGAGATGCACCATAACTTCAAGATTTCCGGCTGGGATTTTAAGTTCTTCCATTTCCTTAACATAGGTTTGCTCTTGTCCCATTAAGAAAGCCATTTCTTCACGGGTAAAACCGCAGCTGATCCGATTTAATATCAGGAGATAAATAATACCCGCATAGTACATGGAAAATTCTGCGCGAAATCTCTCTCTGCCAATATCATTAATTAAATTTTGCATGCTCCTCCTTTCGATCAACCGGATAAAAAGAATACCTTCCTTCCACATTTCTGACGACCAACCTGTTTTGCTGAATGAGTCCATACGGCACATTTTTCAAATGCCTTGGATAAATCTGGAGATGAACCTGTTCCGTTTCCTTAACTTTCCGAAACAGTTGCCAAGGAGCTGCACCATGCCCAAAGAATTCCAGACCCAATAGCCCTTCAATCTTTTGGCGCACATGTAACATCGCATCCGATTCAAGCTGGACATCTTTTTCAGCTTTCCATTCCTCAAATTGCAATGCAATTGAAGACTTTTTTTGCGAGACAAACTGCCAAGGAATTTCGATAGAATAATGCCACCTGACCTCGTCCTCTTCAATATGAAGACGGACGAGACGTTCTTCGGTAACTTCATATCTTTCGCGATGGAATTCCATCGGTTCAATGCATGAGCTCATGTATATTCGATCCAGCAAGATCGATTCCTGGGTCAAAAAACTTCGTACCTGATACATTTTTTCAAAGTCTAAATACGCATGAGCTGGTCTACCAACCAAGAACGACAGTTCTTCAGGTCTCCAGCCCTTTTCTATCCTCCGTTTTAGATAGGTGTACCATAGTTGAAAGTCGTGCGAATACATCATTCCCCCAGAGGATGCTTTTTGTGGAGATACTTTTTTGGTCATTATAGTGTACAATTGGTTATTCAAATAATTTAAGCAGCTCATCTTTACTGATCGATTTCATTAGATTGGTCTCATCTAAAATCAGTCCTTCGGATATTCGTTTTTTACTTTCTTGAAGGGCTAAGATGTGCTCCTCAACGGAATCCCGACAAACAATCTTATAAGCCATCACATGCTTTTCTTGCCCTATTCGATAACAACGATCTATCGCCTGTGCTTCGGCAGCAGGATTCCACCAGGGGTCCAAAATATAGACATAGTCGGCAGCCGTTAGATTTAATCCTGTTCCTCCCGCTTTAAGGCTGATGAGAAACACCCGGCATTCGTCCTCGTTCTGAAATCTTTCGACCGCATTTTGCCGCTGATCTTGATTCATCTTACCATCAAGGTAGGCATAAGCTATTCCCTTATTTTCGATTCGTTGAGCCACCAGCTTAAGCATGGAAGTATACGCCGAAAAGAGAAGAATCTTATGATTTGGAGCTACTTCATCCATGATCTCATCAATAAAATCCAATTTAATAGATTCATGACCGAAGCCGCCATCTTTCATCAGAATGGGGGAGTTGCAAAGCTGCCGTAGTTTTTGCAGCGCCTCGATCGCTAAAAATTTGGATTTCGTGGAATCAGCGCTATTCAGATTATTTTCAATCTCTCCCTTGAATATTTTTCTGACCTTATCGTATATTTTCCTTTGCTCTGGAAGCATATCCATATAGAGAATTGTTTCGGTCTTTTCAGGAAGGTCCAAAGCAACCTGTTTTTTTGTACGCCGAAGAATAAAAGGTTGGATCATCTTTTGGAGGCTAGAAGTCGTCTCTTGAACCATATCTACCTCTTTGACACCCTTATATGCCTTATTAAAATTTCGATAATCTCCAAAGAAACCAGGATTAACTAAAGACATTTGCGCATAAATATCTTGTATACCGTTTTCAACTGGCGTTCCTGTCATCGCTACACGGTAATCGGCCTTAACCATTGACAGCACCTCAAAACGCTTCGAATTACGGTTCTTGACGGCTTGGGATTCGTCCATAATCAGATAGCTAAAGTCTAAACTGGTTAAATACGCCGCATCAGTCAACATCGTTCCATATGTCGTAAGAACTACAGTGCCTTCCTCTTCAAAAATAAATGCTTCCCGGTGTTTCCCATGATAGATTTCTATTTTTCGATAGGGGGCGAACTTTTTATATTCATTTTCCCAATTGAACAAAAGAGAGTTCGGGACAACCACTAAAGCAGATTTTCCTGTAGAATGCTGTTGATAAAAGTATTCCAGCACTGTTATAATCTGCAATGTTTTCCCTAAACCCATATCATCAGCCAAAAGGCCGCCCCACTGAAATTCATTCAAAAAAGTGAGCCAGCTAAAACCTACCTGCTGATAAGGTCGTAATTGCGCTTTTAAGCTTCTAGGGATTTCCAAAAGAGGGATTTCATCCAAAGCTGCGAGTTTTTCACGACGTTCCCGAATACTGTCCTGAATAATTTTTTTATCTATTTTATCCAAAACCTTCTGCATAGACACAAGTTGAATTGTATTTAAGACAAAACAATCTTCTTCTCTTCTTCCTCCTAAAAACAATGGCCTGAAGATTTCTCGGTCAGCGCGGCGTATAATGCCAAAAGCCCCTTCAGTAAGAGTAAAAACTTTATCTGTTCCCATAATCAAATCCTCAAATTCATCCATTGAAATTGTGTGTCTTCCAAATTTCGGCCCCAGTAGAATTGAACATAGGTTATTTTCCAAACGGATATTACGTACAGTACAATTTAGAGGGAAAGGATAGTATGCGCTACCTTGCTGAAGATGGTCAATTTCTAACGAAATTTCATTGAGAGAGCAGCTTTCCATGAAATCAAATAGCCAAGTGGTATTTTCAATTTCTTTCAAAGGAATCAACCAGTTATTTTCTAATGCTGTCTCCTTAAGAATCGGATGTTGTGTTTTAACAAATTCCTGAAAAACCTGTTCTTCGAGCTTATCCCTTTCAAAATATGCCAATTGATTCTGTCTCTCCCCTAAAATCAAATTGCTACTGGAGTTTAACAAAAACCTACCCTCTTTCTCATATTCGGCAAAAGCCGCTATACAAAGGAATTGGTCAATTACAGAAATAGTAGCTATTTTTTTAAACGGCTTAAAGACTTGAGGAATTGTCATATTTTCCCCTACCCTATTTAAGATGACAAGTTCCGCTATTTTTGATAGGGGTATCAGATAATCGTTTAAGAAGGCATGATAATTCTCTTTAAAGACAGTCAATCTATATTTCCATTGTCTAAACTTTTGCAATACTCCAGCCTGGGTCAGATTATCAATAAATAAAATTTCCTCGTTAGATATTTTCAGAAAGAAACAATTTTCATCCCCCAAAAACTCAGGACAATCTATTAGCTGGTTTCTGTAATAGAGACAAATTCGCATTTTCAGATATTGATCCTGATCATCAATTTCGACTTTGAGCTGCAAATTCCCCCGTGCTTTAGTTAATGTAGCGGCACCCAGCACGCTCGAATTTTTCAAATTAATCTGATGTGCAAATCGATAGCGTTTAAATGTTTGGGCAAAACGTAATTTAATTGGAAACGGAGGATCCTCCAGTAAATCACGCCATATCTGTATAATTTCCCATTGTTTCCGCTCGAAGTAGTTGATATCTTCACTGATTAGATCCTTCTTCTCTTCCCGAAGTATTTTATCTTCATAAAGGAGGGCGGCAAATCGACGACTGAACAATTCCAGATACTGATCATAAGAATTTAAAGACATCTTCAAGTTACTTTCGTCCAATAGATAAGAGTGCGAAAAGGAACGAGAGCGTTTAAATTTATAATGAAAAGGAAAAAAAACAGGCAGACCAAAAGCGGAAAAATTTATTGTAACAAAAAAACATACTTCATCGTTTCGCTTTAAATCGAGATATCCTTCCAAGTTACGTGCAGGCAGACGAAGTCCATTCTCATAATCATTAGTAGCTAAACGATAAAATCGTCCATATTCATTATTCATTTCTACAGTTAACTCCGCATAAGAATAGTTCTCACAGACCTTAAATGGCACGATCTTTTTCTTCCATGGTGGCAAATTGTTGATTTCAGCCCGATATAGGCCCTTTAAATAATTTGGGCAACTATCCAGTAATTTATTCGATAACAGGGTTGCTTCGTGTACGCAAAGCCCTGCTACATCGTCGCTACAAGAACAATTAATGCTGAGGTGTTCCGTAGTCAGCTCGACTTTAACCGTAGTACCCGAGAACTTTTTTAACTTAAGTTCATATTTCGGTGGATACGGTCGGACCTGAATAACAATATTCTCTCGTTCCATAAATGGAATCTCATCATCAGCATAATATTTGCTCAGGTAGCGCGGAGTCATTCTCCCTATAAATCCATCTTCCCAAGGAATTACAAGAGGTTCACTAGAATTTCTTTTTGGAAGTATTTTTTCGGCTGAACGGATCTTAGCATCCGTCGTAATGCAGTTAAAGCCAATTCCCATCATATCACTTCGTTTAATTTACCTTCAGATTTCACTTCCATATATTTTATACTTCGGTCGCACAAATCGACAAAGAAATCTGTAATTTCTCTCGCTTTTGACCTAAAGTAGTCCATATCAAGCTGAGCTAATTGTGAAGGAAGCTCATAGACCCGCCCTTTCATCTGTTTTAATAACTCTGCATTCAATATTTCTTCTACATCACCTCTAGCGGTAAAAAACTCCTTCACCTTTTTATCACAGATACAGGTCCAGTCCACCAGATCGGCTATCGTCACATTCATTGGGGCATAACCGATCCGTAGGTAGAGATAACTGTATAGTCCAATTGAAGTCAATTGATTTAAAAATAATACAGCCAATTGTGGACTAGCAAGTCCTTCAAAAGCAAATACACCTAGCAGATCCTGCATGAGTTTTGAATTGCGTGTCCATGAAATGGATGTCTTAAACAATGTATCATGCCAATTGATCGGAGAAACGGAATACGTCGGTTTATAACTCGGACGACGGTAAACAACAACAGATTCATTCCAGATGGTATGGGAGAAACGGCTGCCCAGATCCAGTTTTGTTGCCAGGAAATCTGTACTCATAAAAGCTACAATTGCAGTAACTCCACCATAAACGATTTTTCGAAAATGACAGTGACCTATTTTCTTTTTTATTACTGCAAGGTAGATTTCTGCCTTTTCATTTTCCTGCGGTGGAAAATGAAAAAGTCCTTTCCCATGCGCATCGCTGACGTAATAATTGAGCAGCATCATTTGTTCGGGATTATTCTCCTGACGAATCTGAGCCAGCACATGAAGTATATCTGTCTCATACCGCTCCGGCCAAGGAAATGCATGAAACTGCGAGGCCGTAGCATTCGATAATGCAGCGTCCTTCGCCGCCAGATTACCTACTGCAACTTCGACGTTTTTATTCGCGACTTTTTGTTCCGCTATTGCCAACAATTTTTCATAGCCCGCTTTAAGGCCTTCCATAAAACTCAGGTACAGCTGTTCAATCGTATAAAGAACAAACTTGCAATGCTCATAAAGCCAGGAGGCGTCAAAGGCGGAGATTTCGAGGTCTTTATTTTGCTTCACCGCATCAAAGGCACTGTCCAATAATCTAAAACGTTTCTTTTCTTCCTCATCCTTTCCGACAAGGGTCTCCCTTAACATGGAAAAATGTTCATTGAGGCTTTTAATTCTGTTGCTAACATGATGTACATTATTGGCTTTTCCGTCAATCATTAGCTGTAAAAAACGCAAATGATTTTCCATACTTTGATGTAACATAAATACAGCCCTTTGATAGTTCACCTGCTGACCAAATGTTTCAGCCCCCTGTAGGAATCCCGCTGAAATAGGCAAGAGCTTCTGGTAATATTCATCAGCTATTTCTAGGACACTTTTTAGTTCTTTCGCTTGAAGGGGTGGGTTCTTTTTGCTACTAGCCTGATATATGGTATTTTCGGGTAGGGAGGCATAGGAATAATACAGGCTGCCCACTTTGACTTTACTGAGCATTTCAGCAATTGGCACCAGCTCAAAGGAAATATTCTTCTGGTCCATTAAACATAATTCCACAATAGGTTTTAATACCTTCGGTGAAAGCCCGCTCACATGCTTGAGCGCAAGAAGCAAATGATAATGATCCTGCCCGAGAAACTGATATTTAAAAAGATAGGCACGATCGAGATCCATACGCTGAGAAAGCCGATCGATAATTAATTGGCTATTAATTTCCATACTAAATGATTTAAGATTAAAAATTTGGCACAATAAATTACCCCAACAGATCAGACTGTTACAGATCATTATTGCAAATAATCAATACTTTATTGTAAAAAAACAGTATTACAACCAAGGAGACTAAAGAGGGGTTAACACATTATTACATATAGACGTTCGCCCCTTGGCTTTTCAGGAAATACCAGCATTTAAATCAACATGTATTCAAATCATTCATTTAGCGAAAAAGTGTTTCACCGTCGCTGGCAATATAGACAGAGAAAACACTTTGTTTTCCCATGAAAAGAAAAACAAAATAGAATACATTAATATAGTTTATATATACAAATATATAAATAAACAAAACCAAATCAAAATATTATTTATCATTAAAGTTTAAAATAAAGGATACCGGCCTGTACATAGACACACGACCATTTATTTCCAGCTTTTACACATTATAAATATATGCTGCGAATTGTAAACAACTCACGAATCAATTATATATTTCTACTATTTTTAGGCTATTCAATTATTAAGCTATCAGAAAATACGCTATTTCTTTAATTGCATTAATTTTAACAACGATATCCATGACCAATACCAAATTATTCCTCATCTTTTGTCTTGTTTTCTTTGTTCGACCAATATATGGTCAAATCACCTGCAACTGTTCACAGGCACTTAAGCAATTAATTGTAAAAATAGAGAGCGAGTACCCTGGTTTTCCAGAAAAAACCAAGCAGAATAAGGACCTGTACCAAGCTAAAAAAAATATATTGACGAAGAAAAGCTTGCTGGTTTCAAATGGAAGCTGTATGGGACTTTTGCAGGAATATCTTGACTTCTTCCAGGATGAACACATTGTCTTAGATGATCTTTCCAAAAAGAAAAATGCTCCACAGACAAGTACCGAAAACCCAAAGGCAGAACCAGAAGAGGAAATAAGTTCAAAATCGATCAGTCCCGATATATTTTATATTAAGATCTCAAGCTTCGGGTACGAAAACATAGCCCCTTTCAAAGAGCTGATCGAAAAAAACAAAGAAAAGATCGAAAGCAGTAAAGGACTTATTATAGATGTACGAAACAATGGTGGTGGAACGGACGATGTATACCAGCCCCTATTGCCCTATATCTTAACTAACCCGATCCGGATTATGAGTGTTGAGTTTTTTGCGACACAAACCTTAGTCAATGGGTTGCGTGATTATGCCATCAAGAATATCAAGCAGGATTCTCTGAATGAAGTAAAAAGAATTGACGAAGATCTGCGGGAATACAGGGAGAATATCGGAAAATTTGTACTGTATGGTGACAAGAAGGTGATCATAGATACGATTGCTATTAATAAAAAAAGTCCGCAACAGGTCATTATCCTAGCCAATAGAAATGTAGCCAGTTCAGCGGAGAATTTTTTATTCAGTTCCCGCCAGAGCAAAAAAGTAAAAATCATGGGAACCCCGAGTATGGGTGCCCTTGACTATGGCTCTATACGTGAGTTCAAATTTGGTTGCGACAACTACCAGCTCCTTTTGCCAACCTACCGATCTACCCGTTTACCGCAATATCCGATTGACAATATAGGTATACACAGCCCGATATCTATATGGATGAATCCATTTCAGACTGGATCAATTTTGCGGTGCGTTACATCAATGAATAATCAATAATTGCGATAAAGTATAACGTTGGCGAGTATGAAAAATATCTTAAAAATGGGAATAATAAGTGCTTTGATAGGCCTGCTCTTTTCCTGCAAAGAGCAAGTGAATCCTTTGTCTGAAGATTACTACAAAAAGAGCGGTGCGATTTATTTTATACCGGGCGGAAACGGCTTTGAACGAGGTTCGAGAAAGATGGTTGCCGATCTGGCAAGTTTTGCTGTGATCAAAGAGGTCTATGCCCGCGATAAAGATCACGTCTATTTTATGGGATGCCCGCAAGAGCTGGTCGATGTAAAGACATTTCAACTGAAAAACAACATTCCAATCGATCAGGAGCATGTATTCAAGTTTGAAGGTTTTGCTTCGGCTACTTCAACGTGTAGCCAAAATCAGCTCACCATTATCGAAAGAGCAGATCCTGCAACTTATACAACATTATATCATCAACTTCCAGCACTAGCTAAAGATAAAGCACATTACTTTTATAGGTATCAACCGCTGAACGTCGACTATGCTTCATTCAACGTAGTTAACAGTAATTTTGTAAAAGATAAAAATCAGCTTTTCGTAGTAACAGACAAAGCGATTCTTCCGCTCCACTATAAAACAGAGAACGTTAAGGCTTTCAATATAGCCTATCTACTACTGAATGACCGAATACTGCTCTACTACGAGCCTTATCAAAACATCGGCATACGGGAGATCGAACTTCCCTCGTCAAACAACATAAAATTCCTCAATGAGAAAATGGTAATCATTGACCAATTGGTGATTATCTCGGGTAAGAAATTTGGATACTCAGAGGTTGATGCAGATAGCTTCGAGCTATTGGAAGGGGCAAATGGAAAAGTCCTGTGGTCGCGCGACAAAAATCATGTCTATTACGAGCAACAATTATTTGCCGAAGCAGATCCGAAAACCTTCGAGGTTCTCAAGTTCGCTGTAGCGAAAGATGCGAACCACATTTTCATTGGAAATAAAATATTCAATGGCCCTGATGTAAAAAGCTTCAGAAAGGTTGATAAGTCGCGAGTAAACCATGATTTCGAAGATGACCTGGGCAACAAATACTGGTACCAAACCAACAAAGGGGAGGTTATTTTGGTTCCGGTTACTAAAAAGTGATCACACTAATCGGCTCAACAATAAGCGAAATTTGAGCCGATTAACCAATTTAATCGGCTCAACCCCAAAATTAGCGCTGCTCCTTCCCGATATCATCTGTCCAACCAACGGTTAATATTACACGCCAACAGGCTATAACTTACAATATACGGTATTCCATTTCACTTTCATTACACTAAATCTCTCCTGATTGCCGCCAAGATAATCACTGAAATCGGCTATTTTTCCAAAGCTTGTTTTCCACTACTTTAGTTTCTAAACCAAGGGGGTTCAGCGCGTGTACGATTTGCAATTCGGACTCAATCAACACGAGCAACTGCAACAACATGAGAGCTGCAAACAACCAGGTTCAATTAATTGAAAAAGGATGATCAAATCATTATTGCTAAGTATAACAACTATGCTATGTATCACAGCATGTGCACAGGAATCCGCCATAATCACAAAAAATGACCGGGTTAAATGGATTCCCTATCAAACCAAAAACAAGCAGTTTGTCTATGTCGACAGCGCATTCCAGAAGAAGCTATCCCAAGAGTTCCATTGGGCTCAGCCTTTCACGTCCACAGGATATGCACTGGTAGCCAATGAAAAGGATCAAACGGGGATCATTAACAGCGAAGGTGAATTTATCGAACATTATTCCGACACAGATTTACAGCTCTTAGACCTCAAGCAGCTGACTCTTCTGATGAAACGCCAGGAATATGAAAAGAAATTGCCCTTCTGGAAATGGGACTGGAATATCCTAAGCAGTTATATCAAGAAAACAGCTACTTATGTTAAGCTTGAAATACGGGTATTGGAAAGTAATCAGGTCCTGTTGAAAAAAGATATTCCTTACGATGAGAACGAGTATAACCTTGCAACTTACCCCTTAGACGATAAGTACCTGATCCTCAATGGAAACCTATATCTGCTAAAAGATCAAAAACTTAAGAAAATAGAAGAACACATTGAAATGCCCTTGGAAAACGGTCGTTATATTCCAGCATCAGCAAACAGTTTTGCCATCCTTGATATCAAAAGCAAAAAACCGGTTTTATCCGCTTTGACAGGCATTGACAAAATAGGCCTTCTTTGGAAAAATGAGGCCATACAGCTCGATTCCATCAATCAGGAGCGCTACAGCCCAACAATCCCCAAACTACTAAAGGACAATAATACAGGGACTATATATGCCTTTCCACAATACGACAAAGCTTTTCCAAAACAAATTAGACAAGCCAATGCTTCACAGATTGCCTTTCTAAAAGAAATATCCTTAGTTTATTCGGTGACCAATTCGCCCTATTTTATTCTGGGCAGGTTTAACTACGATCATGTGATCTGGGCTTATGATTGGCTATATATAGATAAAGATGGCAACTTATTGGACACCATCAAAGCCCCGAATTTCTATATCCTGGATCAGGTGGGTAATTTGGTGTGGCCAGACAAACACATGTTACTCACCTCGAATGCCATGGAAAAGAATTGGAAGACCGGAAAAATAAAATACATCGATTCATCAGAAGATCTTTATTTAATTGATGTAAAACGAGGTGATCTGCAACCTACAAAAGGCCTATGGAATTCAAGTGCAAAGACTTGGGATATAAACCCCGATTTCGAACATATTGAAACCTTAGATGGTAAACGACAAATCTTCGCATTACAGGAACATAAAGATGGTCGCTATACTTTATACAACAATAAGACAAAACAGCGAATCGGCAACAAAAGCTACATGACCATCAACCCCAACGGTTGGGTACAACCTAGAAATGAGCAGAATCGGGACGAGGGCTATTTTATTGACATTGCTACGGGCAAGGAATATAAAGAATAAAAATATACCGTTCAATTTCAGCTGAAATTCCCAAGATTAATTTATAACAGACAAAATATACTCTTTAAGATTTATTAACTTTAAAGGAATACTGAGTTATTAGCTTTGTCCAATTAAAACTGATCTTGTGAGCGAATTATTGATAGCATCATTAAAGCAGGGTGACCACTTTGCCATGGAACAGATTTTTAATCTGTATTGGGAAGCCATATTTGATGCAGCTTTTAAGAAAATAGGTGACGAAAATGTGGCTCAGGACATTACCCAGGAAATCTTCATTTCGCTTTGGGAAAACCGTGAACAGGTCATCATATCTGGTGGCCTTGCAGCCTATCTACATGGGGCTGTAAAATTCAAAGTAATCAACCATTTTCGGAATACAATAGTTAAAGATGGATACAAAGCCGAACTAGCGACTTTAATGAACCAACAATATGCAGATTCAGCAGACGATTTGCTGATCTTAAAAGATGCGCAACAAAAAGTTGAAGAAGCGTTGATGCAGCTTCCCGAACGTATGCGGCTGGTCGTCACAATGAGTCGCAAGCAAGAAAAATCAATCAAGGAAATTGCGAGCGAGCTGAATGTATCGGTACAAACCGTCAAGAATCAAATTACCTCGGCCATGAAACTGCTCAAAAAAAGCCTCTCTTAGGCAGTTCCTACATTTTTTTGAGTGTTAACAATAATTTAATATACTCCTAATATTTTCGACTAGTACCATTTCCCATTTGAAGTGACATGTATTCAAATGATGGAAGAAAAAGCTAAGCAGCTACTGCAAAAATATTTAAATGGAGAGGCCAGCGCCGCCGAGATTAAACAAGTCGAAGATTGGTACGCCCAACTGGATAACGCATCAAAAAAAATTCCGCAGGAACGCAAAGCAGCCTTGCGCGAACAATTATTGGCCAATATCCAGTCCGGTATTTCAGAAAAGGAAAGTAAACGACCTTCCCTGCTGTACTCACCTGTATTCAAAATAGCGGCCGCTATTTTAATGATTGCTTCCATAGGACTTCTTTATTGGAAAGTAAATAATCAACCTATCGCACCATCTGCGCAGATCGTCACAACAACCCTTGCAGGTGAACATAAAAAGATTGTATTGGCAGATGGTTCGGAAATTATCATGGAACCATCTTCAAAAATCAGCTATCCAAGTACATTCAAGGGAAATATCCGTGAAATAGCACTTACCGAGGGGGAAGCCTTCTTTGCTATTGCCCACGACGAACAACACCCATTTCAGGTACAGCTTGCATCCAAGCTAGCGGTTAAAGTATTGGGTACCTCCTTTCGGATAAAAGCTTATCAGGCTTCCGACCAAGTCGAAGTCACCGTTGCTACCGGTAAGGTAGCGGTACAGCAACAAGATAAAATCTTGGGTATATTAACCAAAAACCAAAGTCTATGTTACAGCAAAGAAACCGCTCAATCTTCGCGTAGCGTGGTCGAAAAAAACACAGCTGTCGCCATAGCGTTTGATGGAACAAACCTCCAAGAGGTCGCAAAAAAACTGGAATATATCTACAACATTGAAATTATCTTAAAGGATACATCGCTTTCGGCCCTAAAAACAACAGCCACCTTCAATAGCACACAAAGTCCAGCCGAAATACTGGATATTATCTGCAGCCTGCATCACCTTAAGTACAGGACGATTGAAAAGGATAAAATATTTAAAATCCAAAAATAATGTCTAAAAATTTACCTAAAACATCTTAGTCACCATGCGCAATTCATTACCTAATCATTACAAAAAAATGAAAACACCTGCATTCAAAAGAGAATTCTCTTTTTATCGGATCATGAAGTATCCCTGCATTGCATTTTCGATTACGTCGGTATTTTGCAGTTCACTAATGGCCTCACCCGGTATGGCCCAACGTTTGGACAAAAGCAGCGTAAACATCAAAATAAGCAAGGGCGAAAAACTCGATGTCATCCTCCACAAAATCGAGAGTCTTTCGGGCCTTCATTTTGTTTACAATCCTGATCTATTGCAAGAACGCAACACCGTCTTAAGCGGTAGTTTTAAAACCGAGCCTGTTCGCTCACTGTTGAATAAACTCGGAATCAATGCGGTAGAAAAGGAGGACTATGTGATCCTGAACACGCAAGCAAACCTCAAGGCAGACCGCATCGTGACAGGTTTTGTAAGAGATACAACAGGGGCTGCAATTGTAGGTGTTTCTGTAAAAGTAGTGGGTACGCAGGTAGGAACCACAACAGATACAAAGGGTGCATTTCGAATTGAGGCTGGACCACAAGCCGTCCTTTCTTTTTCGATGGTCGGATTCCATTCTAAAGATGTTTCTGTTGGTGAAAATGAAGTTATCAATGTAACGCTAAGCGAAGAACGTTCGACCCTATCCGAAGTTGTTGTTGTTGGTTATGGAACCCAGAAAAAAGAAACATTAACAGGAGCTATAGGTGTGGTATCCCTTGATAAATTATCCTCACGCTCGGTAAACAGTGTCGGTGAAGTATTAGCCGGAAAATCTCCGGGTGTCATTGTGACAAACGAAGGTGGCGATCCGACATCGCCCCCACGTATCAATATTCGGGGTGCTGGTGGTATCAATGGTGAAAATGTACTTTACGTTATTGACGGTTCGATTTTCTTAGGTACTCCACAATTAAATCCCAACGACATTGAGTCTATTTCCGTATTAAAGGATGCTTCTGCAGCTATCTATGGTGCGAGAGCTTCTGGTGGTGTGGTATTGATCACCACAAAAAAAGGAAAAAAAGGACAGATGCAAATTAATGTTGATGCCAAGATCGGCCAGCAAAGTGCATGGCGTAAATTAAAACCTTTAAACGCCGAACAACGTGCCGAGGTCGCTGCAACAGCTGCAAAAAATGGTGGGACAACCATTTTACCAGCTTTCGATCCGGCTAAATATCCAGAAGGTTTAGTAACCAAAACAAACTGGATGGATGAGGTATTTAGAAACGCGACATTGCAAGATTACAATGGTGCAATTAATGGCGGAAATGAAAAATCAAATTTTTACTTAAGTTTCAATTACCGCAAAGCAGAAGGTATTGTACTCAATACGAAAACGCAGCGTTACAACTTCAGGATAAACTCAGAGCATCAAGTTACACCATGGTTAAAAATAGGTGAAAATCTTTCCTATAGCAGTACCAACGGAAATGGTGCTAATACAAGCAGCGACTATACAGGAGCGCTATTGTCGGCCATTTATTATCCAACCAATGGAACACCTTATAATGCCGATGGCAGTTTTGCGGGTCTTCCGGGTCCTTTCCCTGGTGACTATGGTGATATCATCAACCCTGTTGCAGAATTAATGCGCATCGATATAAACAATCCGGTCAATGTCCTGGTTGTGAATCCATACGCCAACATCCAGTTGGCAAAAGGCTTAACTTTTAGATCCAACTTAAGCATTACAAAATCGAACATTAGATATAAAAGCTTTACACCAAAACGTCCTGAAATAGGTAAACCCGTTTTGAGCAATAGTCTGGTGGAAAGAGCGAGTGACGCAAATGATATCCTTGCCGAACAAGTCCTAAATTATAAAACCAAATTTGACCATCATCAACTTGATTTGACCGGAGGTTATAGTTTTCAAAAAACCAAAAGTAGTTATTTGAATGCTTCAGGAACCGGCTTTGACGACGAATCCAAGCAATACAGATACCTGAATAACGCGAACACAATACAACCGTCGGAAAGTGGTTATGGAGCCACAGCACTTTCGTCTCTTTTCTTACGGGCAAACTATAATTACAATGAAAAATACTTACTATCCTTAATTGGTCGAAGAGATGCTTCATCCATCATTCCATTAAAAGAAAATAGAGCGCGCTACTATTATTCAACATCTGCCGGATGGGCTCTACACAAAGAAGATTTCTTGAAATCTGTAGAATGGTTAAACGAGCTTAAAATAAGAGCTAGTTACGGTAAATTGGGTGGTCTAGCCAACCTAAACCCACTGGATGTTAACCCTCTTCTTATTCGCGCCGATGCTTATTTCGGTGAAAATCCAAAATTACAAAATGGATATGCTCAGAATGTATTGCCCAATATGGATATGCGATGGGCTGAAAGCAAACAAACCAATATAGGTTTAGATCTTGGAATTCTGAATGGATTGAGCTTGGTAGCGGATTATTTTGTCAAAGAAACCAATAAGATGATCTTAACCAAACCTCTTCCGGGAACAGCGGGTTTGAGCACACAAACGATTAACGGTGGTATAGTAAAAGATAAAGGTATTGAACTGGGGCTAACATATAGTAGTGCTAAAAATAAAGATTTTTCGTACTCTATTAATGCGACCCTAACCAAATTGACCAACAACGTTCAAGAATTGGCCCCTGGATTGAACAATATCGCAGTAGGTACTAATTTTAGAAATGAGCTAGCTCCGTTGACAATTACTGTTGGCCAACCTCTTTACAGTTACTACGTATTAAAGACCGATGGTATCTTCCAGAGTCAGGCAGAAGCTGATAACTACAAAAATGCCAATGGACAAAAAATTCAACCCAATGCAAAAGCGGGCGATTTCAAATTTGTGGACATCGATGGGAATGGTTCGATCGGACCTGAAGATCGCTACTACGCCGGTAGTGCTTATCCTGATTTTTCTTACGGTCTGAGCTTCAATGCGAATTACAAAAACTTTGATATCAATATTTTTGCACAAGGTGTACAAGGGAATAAATTGTTTAATGCCATCAAAAGAACAACCTACAGCGCGAGCGGTCCTTCGTACAACAAATTAGCAGGAATCCTCGATGCATGGTCACCAGAAAACCCGAATGGGAAAGTGCCTATTATCTCAAGTTCAGACGCCAACGGAAACTTTAATGCATCAGATTTCTATATCGAAGATGGTTCTTTCCTTCGTATCCGAAATGTCACGTTAGGTTATACACTTCCAAAATCTTTGACTGACAGATATAAACTTGGAAATGTGAGAGTCTATGCGACTACGAACAACTTATTTACGTTTACAAAATACACTGGTTTTGATCCGGAAATTGGTATGGATAACAATGGACTTGATGTCGGACGCTACCCACAAGCCCGAAGCTTTATTTTCGGTCTAAATGTCAATTTTTAATCTTAGCAGAATGCCAATGGGATCTAAACGAAGGTGACCTCATACAAGGATTATTGAGTTTAAGATCTTATCGATTATTAAAACGAGAAAAATAAAAAGGATGAAACCGAAAAATAAAAGTTGTCATTCACAGACGGACGATTTTAAGCAGGTTTTATCAGTCATTAAAAAAATAAAACGATGAAAACGAATATCAAATACCTTGCAATAGCAGCAGTAGCACTTTTTGCATCGTGCGAAAAACAGTTGGATATAACGCCTGAAGGTTCTCCTTCCGCGCAGAATTTTTGGAAAACCGAACAGGATGCCATCAAAGCGGAGGCTGGTATGTATGAAAAATACAATGAAGAGGATTATTATGGCCGCGGAATGTTTTGGTTTATTAATGCCAGTGACGACATGGTAACAGGGCGTAACAAACCGGAAGCCGATAATATCAAAAATTTCAACCGCAACTATATCGGTGGTGGTTATACCGAATCGCAATGGAGCATGCGCTATGCGATTATAAAAAGAGCTAACGATATTATTATCAATGTTCCCAATATAACCATGGATGAAGCGCGAAAAAAACAGATCATTGGCGATGCCTATTTCAATGCAGGTCTGGTTTATTTTCAATTGGCTGCAAACTATGGTAATGACAATGCTGGAATTCCGATCGTTAAACCTGAAACTGATGCAACCGTACCCGTACCCCGTGCTAACAATGTCAACGAGAACTATGATTACATTGCTTCTTTATTTCTAAAAGCTGCGGAGAACCTTCCCTATTTCTCAGACATGGATACCTCAGATTACGGTAAAGCGCACAAAACTGCGGCATGGGCCTATTTATCAAAAGTATACCTGTACAAAAAGGACTATACCAATGCGGCCAAATATGCAGATATGGTGATCAATTCGGGCAAACATGATTTACTGCCTAATTTTGTCGATGTGTTTAAAGCTGCCAACAACTGGTCCAAAGAATATATCTGGTCGGTAGTCTGTACGCCAAATGGTGGCGGTACTGGATGGGGAAGTAAGCTTCCTGGAGTTATGCTCACCAACAAGGCCTGGGGAATCTACAATGGCTGGGGCTATTATCTACCGACAAAAGAACTGTATGATTCTTTTGAATCTGGCGATCTACGCCGTGAAGCAACAATCTTGAAACCTGGAGACAAATTTCAGTTTTTCGGCAATGAACGCACTTTCACAAAAGACGGCGGCGCTACATCCAATTACCAATTCAAGAAATACATGGAGCCGTTTTCTTATAAAGACCCTATTCCAACACATGTCAATCCAAATGGAGATAACGGCACTACAGATCTAAATGTTCCATTGATGCGCTATGCCGAAGTACTATTGATCAAGGCTGAAGCCGCCATTAACTTAAATGGTTCCGGTGCTGGCGATACTGAATTAAATAAGATTAGGAAGCGGGCCGGTTTAGTCACAAAAAGTGGAATGACCCTTGTAGATTTAAAACGTGAGCGCCGCAATGAGCTTGCTGGTGAATGGGCAGACCGTCACCGTGATTTAGTTAGATGGGGTGATGCACAAGCTACCTATGCCAAACCTTTACACGATTTCGATGGTACGGTCATTTGGCCAGCTAGAAATTTCAATCCGCAAGTACATGACGTGTGGGCTGTTCCACAACGCGAGATCGACAACAGTTCCGGTGTCATTAAACAAAATCCAGGATGGTAAAAAACAATAAATTAATGTGGCTGCTATTTGCCGGCCTAAGCATTCAGTCAGTTTCTGCACAACAGAAACTGACTGCAAATGCAGGTCACAGCCACAATGATTACAAACAACAAATCCCGCTGTTGGAGGCTTACTATGCTGGAATGGGCTCTATCGAAGCGGACGTCTTCTATCGCAATGGAGAGCTTTACGTTGCCCATGAAAGCAGTGAGATCAAACCAGGGAAAACACTAAAAAAACTTTACATCGACCCTTTAATTGCCTTCTTTAAGGAGAACGGCAATAAACCTTATGCCAAACCTGAGCAAACCTTGCAGCTTGTGATTGATATTAAGGAAAATTACGAACAGGTATTGTCTAAATTGTTAGCCGATTTGAAGGGCAACGAATCTGTATTCGACCAGCAGAAAAATCCTTCCGCCATTAAAATTGTCGTCAGCGGTGAAATCCCACCGCCCGAAAAGTTCGACAATTATCCATTGATGATTTATTTTGATGGTAGGCCGGAAAAAGACTATACGCCGGCACAGCTCAAACATATTGGGATGATCAGTCAGGATATTAAGCAGTATTCTGTCTGGAATGGCAAAGGAACTCCCACTCCGCCCGACCTTGAAAAGATGAAATCTGTAATAGACAAAGCGCATAAATTAGGTAAACCCTTTCGTTTTTGGGCTACGAAAGATAGTCCCAATAGTTGGAAAGAGCTTGGTCACATGGGGGTAGACTGGATCAATACAGACCACCCTACTGCACTTAAGAATTTCTATTTAAACAACGCTAAAGTCGAATATGCAAATCCAAAGGCCTACATTCCCTATCAGCCAACCTATAAAAATGATGGTGCAACGAGCAAGGTCAAGAATGTTATTTTACTCATTGGTGATGGAATGGGCTTAGCCCAAATACAAGCAGGTTTAAGTGCCAATTTTGGTCAGTCCAATATTATCAATATGAAACATATTGGTCTTTCGCGCACCGAAGCATCCAACTCGGATTTTACCGACTCCGCTGCGGGCGGGACAGCTTTGGCTACTGGACATAAAACCAATAACCGTTACATTGGCGTGGATGCAGACGGTAAATTGTTGAGCGCTATTCCTGATACACTTGCTCAACACGGGATCAAAAGCGGTATAATCAGTGCGGGAGATATTACAGATGCCACTCCGGCTGCATTTTACGCACATCAGATCGATCGGACCATGTCACAGGAAATTGCGGCAGATTTCAAAAATAGCCATGTGGATATTCTCGTTGGATCCCGTCGCGAAAGCTTCCTCAACAACAAGGATAACACGCTGATGAAGCAACTGACGGCAAAAGGTTATCAGCTTCAGCAAAATTTAGGTGATTTTGAAAAAGCGACATCAGGCAAACAGCTCGTACTCCTGGCGGATTCTGCGACACGAAGTATACTCGATGGACGGGGAGAAATGCTAAAAACTTCCCTCTCAAAAACGATTGAGCTTTTGTCTAAAAATAAAAATGGCTTCTTTATCATGGCCGAGGGTGCACAAATTGACTATGGAGCCCATGCCAACGATCTTCCCTATGTTGTTACCGAACAACATGACTTTGATCGGCTTGTCGGGGAAGCCCTAAAATTTGCGGACCAAGATGGTGAAACACTCGTCATTGTCACTGCAGATCACGAAACTGGGGGACTTTCCCTGTTGGATGCCAATTATAAAAAGGGAACTGTTAGGGGCAATTTCAGTAGCGATGACCATACCAATATTATGGTACCTGTCTTTGCTTATGGACCAGGTGCGCAAAATTTTATTGGCATCTACAACAATACAGCAGTTTTTAAAAAGATTATCCAGGCCTTTAACTTGAAATAATCGCGTTAAAGCTTCATACTAAACAAAGACCCTTCGTTTAAATACGAGGGGTTTTCTCTTTTTTTACAGACGACATTTTATCCTTCACAGCCACTTCAAAACCCAATTTAAGGATCGATATTCGATTTTTTGCCTATCCTGTAAGTCAAAAAACAGAACAACCTTTATGATACCATCAATCAAGCGACTACTGATTCTGTCATTATTGCTATTCAGTATTTCAGCCAAACTATTTGCACAAACTTCTGAAAAAGCCTCATGGTTTAAAGATGCCCGCTTTGGCATGTTCATTCATTGGGGGCTGTACAGTGCAGCTGAAGGCATGTGGAAGGGCGAACCTTTGCGTTATATGAATAACTATGCCGAGTGGTTAAGATATCGCAACCGCGTCTCCAAAGAAGAATACGGTACCTTGGCAAAACGTTTCGACTGGAGTAAAATAGATCCTGAGCAATGGGTTCTTCTAGCAAAAGAAGCTGGGATGAAATACATTATCATCACCGCCAAACATCACGATGGTGTTGCTCTTTGGGACACAAAAGTTGGTCATTATAGCCTTCCCCAATTGAGTGGTTCCAATCGGGATGTCATCAAAGATATTGCAGTAGCCTGTAGAAAGCACGGCATGAAATTGGGTTTTTATTATTCACATTGGATTGACTGGGAACATCCATACGGCTGGAACCATCAACAGGAGCTGTCGGGACATGTTACCGATGCCCAATACAATCAATATTGGCAAGAAAAAGTCATCCCTCAACTGCGCGAACTGATGACCAATTATGGCGACATTGCCTTGATATGGTTCGACATGTGGATCCCTTATCAAAAATCTATTATTAAAAAAGAACAATTACTTCAAGTTGTCAAACTTATCCGTGAACTACAACCTAATTGCTTGATTAATTCACGTCTAGGTCTTCCTACGGATGCAGAGAATGTGGATTTCGAGACATTAGGTGACAACCAATTTGCTAGCAATTATATTAACCATCCCTGGGAAACCCCTGGGACGATTGCCCATTCTTGGGGATACAATGGCCAGGAAAATGAATGGAAATCAACCAGTCAAATTTTCCAGTCCTTAATCTCCAATGTAAGTCTCAACGGCGGGTTCACCTTAAATATCGGACCACGTGCCAATGGAACAGTGCCCTACGAAAGTGTCAGTCGTCTGCACGAAGTCGGAAATTGGCTAAACACATACGGAGAGGGCATCTACGGCAGCACCGGCCTTGATCTAAAAAACAACCAGTTCGATTGGGGTTACCTGACAACTAAAAAGGAAGGGCAAAAAACAGTCGTGTATGCACACGTCTTTAATTGGCCCTTAGACCATACACTTCGGATTACAGGAATCAAATCGACCCCAGAACAGGTTTCACTGATGAACGGAAGTGTATCTACGGCGCTAAAATTTGATCAAAGTCTCAGTCTAATCCATATCCAATTACCTGACGCGCAACCTGATCATTATGTTTCAGAAGTTAAATTGACTTTTAACAGCCCGCTAGAATTGGACAAAAATACAATCCCGGAATCAACCTTTGGTGGCTTTTCGTTGAAATCAACCAATAGCCTCAACCAAGGACTCAAAATTGTACGCTATAACGGCAAAAATCCAACGCATGCGATCCTGACGGGTGATACGAAGATCGATTGGGAGGTAACCATCCCTGAAGCAGGCGTCTACTCACTCGATTTTTCAGCACATAATCCCAATAAACAAAACAGTGTTTTTGAAGTCAGTACTGCCAATCAGCGGTTGCAAGGAAGTTTTGCTCCTACAAACAAAATGGTGGTCGAGCCCAATGAAAACAACTACACAGCAGAATTTGTCGAAAACCGCATCGGCAAATTTAAATTCGATAAGCCCGGAAAATATATCGTAACCTTTAAAAGTAAAGAACTACAGCCACTTTGGTTTAACTGGATTTGGCTCGAAAAAATGAAGAATTAAACATACGTTCCTCGGTACAGAACATGTAAAACACCAGCAGGCAGATTACTATGCCTACATAACAATCTGCTTGCTAGCAATTTATACAAAAAGTTACATATTTTAATATTTATTTATTATTTTGGGGTAAAAGTTACCAATTTTGCAAATAGGGGCTGATAGGCCACTTATGCTTATAAATGAGAAAATTAACCCTAAACATTGTTAGATAATGCATCTGCAACGGGACTCTTTATCTGTGCTTTCTGACCAAACTGTAAATACAAGGTTGGAGGGATTAATCACGACCACCGATGATGGCACTATTCTACTGTTTAACAAACGCGCACAAGAGCTTTTAGACCTCGAAAGTACGGCAACCACCAACAAACTACATGATTTAATTACATTTTACTCAGCAGATGATCTTTCGGAACTATCGCCTACAGAAACGCCATTTTTTAGTGCTCTTTCCAAAAACCAAAACCAAAATGAAATTATCCTAGGAAGAAAAAAGGATCAAGAGTTTAGATGGTATCAATTCAATGTTCATCTTACTATAGAAGACAATAAAAAAGGTCTTTCAATCTCATTTATTGATGTATCGAAATTGGTCAATAAAAATCGTGTCCTAGAAGATAAACAACACCAACTTCAATTGCTTGTTGCCTCATTGAATGATCTTGTATTCGAAGTAACCGATACTGGAGTATTTAAAAACTACTGGACCAACAATCCGGATCTATTGTTCTATACGCCAGAAGAATTTCTAAATAAGAGCCTCACGGAGCTTTTCCCACCTGATCTTGCAGTGCCCGCTCTTCAATTAATACAAAGTTCATTAAAATTGGACCGCGAACTTAAGATGGATTTTCAATCCAATTTAAAAGAGCACAAAGACAAATGGTACCGTTTACAGATAAAACCTATACATAGGGCGCTGAACCGGGTAGCCCTGGTTATTTCCGACATTACAAAACAAGTCGAGTCCAATGAAAAGAGTAAATTCAATGAACACAAATTTAATCAAGCATTTTATTTATCTGGTCTGGGAATCTCTTTGACAAGCCTCGAAGGTTACTGCATAGAATCCAATAACATGTTAACCAAAATTCTTGGTTATTCTCATGAAGAAATGTCGACAACCAAGTTTACTGATCGAACACACCCAGACGATATAGATAAAGATGTTGAACTTAGAGAAAAACTTGTCAGGGGCGAAATTGAAGCATTTACGCTTCAAAAACGCTATTTACATAAATTAGGACATTTTGTATGGTGTTCTGTAACGGTTGCGGCAGTTTTTGATAATGCCAATACCGCACAATTTCTGATCGTCCAGGTGCAGGATATTTCCGAATCAAAAAAGAATATAGAAATTCTAAAGAGGCAAAAGATTGAATCGGATCTAGTCAAAATAGATCTTGAAACCAAAATACGACAACTGGAAGAATTTGCTAACATCCTCGCTCATGATCTAAAGGGCCCACTCAGTAATATACAGATGCTTATTGACGAAATCAAGGTAACGGATGACGAAAAAATAAAAGCAGATTTTATGAACCTTCTGGATATTAGCAGTGACAACCTGACTGAAACATTACATGATTTGGGGGGTATACTTGATATCAAATCAAACAATTCACTGATTTACGAGCAATGTAATTTTCTCGATGTATTCAAAAAAGTGCAACAGCAATTTCTGGAAGAAATACAGCAAAAAAATGCGACTATTTCCATCGAATTCAATGTAAAAGATATTTATTATCCTAATATTTACCTGGAAAGTATCTTAAGCAATCTCCTGAGTAATGCACTCCGATTTACGGCAAAAGATAGAGCCCCTAGGATCGAAATACATACGCATCTGGAACAAGAAGGAACCTTATTAACGGTTAAAGACAACGGGCTGGGTATTAACCTACCAAAATACAAATCTGAGCTGTTTATGTTCAAAAAGGTTTTTCACCGTGGATTTGAGACTAAAGGTGTCGGATTGTTTCTCATAAGATATCAGATCGAATCATTGGGCGGAAAGATCGATGTACAAAGTAAAATCGATTCGGGTAGTACCTTTTATGTCAAATTTTTAGAAAAAGCATATAAAGATCCGCTGATACAACTATAAAAAATAGCGTTCAATCCTGTTCGTAGAAAATAACTGCTAAGATCCTGGACAGCGTGATCTCACAAGTAAAAGAGTAAAAGAAAAACTGCGATGTCAATCAACGACAAAGATGAGGTTTATTGACACGATGAAAACAATTATTAATCAAAAAGACCATGACTCCTGAAACTAAAAGAACGATCATTCTCATTGATGATAATACCATTTTACGTACTATTTTCGGCCATATGCTACAGGGATTTACCGACTATGAAATTGACTTTCATTCTTTCAAAAATGCACTGGATGCATTGGATTATTTGGAGAACAATGACATCAGCCAGTCGTTGATGCCACCCATACTCTTTGTGGATATCAATATGCCATTTATGACTGGTTGGGAGTTAATGGATGTACTTGAAAACCGGACCGATTTCATCAAGCAAACCAAGATTTTTATCGTCAGTTCCTCCACGAGCAAAAACGATCAGGAGCAACTGGCTAATTATCCTTTTATAAGCGGTTTCATTCTGAAACCTTTTGGAAAAGAATCCATTTATGAGATTTTGAAAAAAACCGATTAAAAAAACGGTCCCCCAACTTTTCTGCCTAAGTATTGGGGGACCGTTTATGTTGACAACTTCGTGTTGTGCGCAGCGGATAACCACTGTTGTTATTCTTTTTGGATTAAATCGCCTGACACTTGTCTGCCAACCAATTCTTTTCCTCAGCAGTAAGATGAGTCGATAATTGATCAAACACCCACTGATTATAGTTATTCAACCAAGCAATGTGTTTTTTATCCAATAGGGATTTTTCGATTAAATCGGTTGCGATATAACATATTGTTAGTGTCTCAAAATCCAGAAAGTCTCCAAATTCAGAAGAACCTGCCTTACGGGTCAACACAAGATTTTCAATGCGGATACCATGTTTGCCTACGCGATACAATCCGGGTTCTATCGATGTAATCATCCCTGGTTCAACAGCAACATCTATTGCAGCTGCATTGAACACTTGCGGACCTTCGTGTACGTTTAGGAAGAAACCGACGCCATGTCCTGTACCATGTCCATAATTGCGCAATGTTTCCCACAATGGACGACGCGTAATGGCATCGATCTGATAGCCGCGCGCTCCAGTAGGGAAAATGGCCTGAGAGCCTTCTATTGTTCCCTTGAGTACAAGCGTATAATCCTCTTTTTCCTCCTGCGTAAGACCACCAAGCGTTACCACCCTTGTAATATCCGTTGTACCAGTAGTATATTGTCCGCCAGAATCGACCAATAGTAAACCTTTAGGTTGTAATATATAGTTCGATTTTTCATTGGCTGAATAATGCGGTAGGGCACCGTGATCCAAGTATCCCGCAATTGTCGTGAATGAGACGTCGACAAAACCCTCTTGACTTTCGCGAAATCCACGTAATTTCTCCGCAATTGATAATTCAGAAAGCTCACCGGAGGAGACATTCTCTTCCAACCATTTGAAGAAACGCGTCAACGCTATACCATCTTTTACAAACGTATGGCGGTTATTTTCAACTTCAACCTTGTTCTTAATCGCTTTCAAACTTGTTGAAGGGTTTATTTTCTCAACAATCTTAACCTGTTTAGGTATGCTATCGTAAACAGCAAAACAGGTACGTTTAGGATCAATTAAAATTGAAGTAACATCCAATGTAGGAATCGTTTTAAAAATATCTTCATAAGCCGAAACACCCACTCCATAGCCTTTAAGTTCTTCCGTTGCCTGAGTTGTCAGCTTCGAAGGTTCAATATAAAGTGTTGCTTTTTCTGCTGTAATCAATACAAATCCCAAAACAACAGGATTACAAGGTACATCCTGACCACGGATGTTTAATAACCAGGCTAGGTCATCCAAAGAGGAGATCAGATGAGCCTCTGTTCTATTCTTTTTCATCTCCGCGCGGACAGCTTCAATTTTAGAAACTGTTGACTGCCCCGTAATATTTTCGTCCAGCAGGTAGGCCTGTGCCTTAGGCAGCGCTGGTCGTCCTTCCCATAATGAAGATAACAGGTCAACATGACCATCTACTTTGATCTCCAAAGGCTCCAAAGTATGCTGAACAGATTGAGCCACCAATAAAGAAGCGAGATTGCCGTCAAAAGCAACTTTAGCACCAGCGCCCAACTGTTCGCCCAACCAATCTGCATACTCCGCTGCACCTTGCACTTTCAATTTCACCAATTCAAAGCCTGTTCCCGCCAATTGTTCCACTGCTTGGACAAAATAACGAGAATCGGTCCAAAGGCCGGCAAAATCCTGTGTGATTGCCAACGTCCCTGCTGATCCGGTAAAACCAGACGCCCAGGCAATACATTTATAACGTTCCGGTAGATATTCACTAATATGAGGATCTGAAGATGGAATGATATATCCATCGATTCCCTGAACCTTCATCGCCTCACGAATGGCAGCTAATTTTTCGATATGCTTCATGTCGTCTATACAATTTTATGCAAGTTAGGATTTTTTAGGGTCGAATGCCTAACTTTAAGCCAAATAAAACAAACGAACTACAGCGAACGCTTTTCCTAAAATTGGCAGTGTTCCAGTAATTACAATAAATCCGATGAAATATCCAGAATTGCCAGCACGAATATAGATACCGTGTTTACAAACTCATTGAAGATAAACTGGGATATACCATAGGACGATAAAAAATATTATATATGAACCAATTTCTGCTAAGTACCATTGCTTTTTCTACTTACGCGTTAACGACCGTTACCACTCCACTATTTGCGCAGGATCTTCGCAGTAAAATTCAGGATGCTTTTACGCAGTTTCAAAATCAGGAAAGCCTCAGGAATGGTTTGAGCTCATTGACTGTTTTCGACGCAAAAACAGGCCAGACTATATTCGCAGCAAATGAAAATATCGGACTAGCAACCGCATCCACCATGAAGGTCATCACTTCGGCGACGGCCTTGGACTTCCTGGGCAAGAATTTTCAGTTCAAAACAACCCTGTATTATACAGGTGAAATCGACGAGAACGGAGTGTTAAACGGAAATATTATTGTGACAGGTACGGGGGATCCTACCCTCGGCAGCGCCCGCTACCCGGAGACTCAAGCAACAACGATACTGAACAAGTGGCTTACAGCAGTCCAGAATGCCGGTATTAAAAGTATAAATGGCGCAATCATCGCCGATGACCGGCTTTACAATGGCAACCAGCTTCCAGGGGGCTGGATCTGGACCGACATGGGCAATTACTATGGTGCTGGAATTTCTTCCCTCAATTGGTGTGAAAATGCCTTTGGCATAAATTTTCTGCCAAGCACTAAAGTCGGAGCTAAAGCTGAGATCGCCAATTACACAACGCCAGTTCCGTATCTGGAAATCATCAATGAAACAACCACGGGTAAATCGGGAAGCGGAGACAATGTGTACGCCTATGCCGCTCCCTATTCGACCAAGATATTTGTGCGCGGCACCTATGGACAGGACCTCAAGAAAACTATCGAGCTCTCTTCGCCAGACCCGGCCTATGATCTCGCTTATCAATTAAATGAAGTACTAAGTAACAACGGTATTCCCGCCAGCGAACTACCAGCTACCGGAACCAAGATGGATTCAGTTGATATTTCAAAAAAACAGACCCTCGATATCCATTTATCTCCAACCTTAGACAAAATTGTCTACTGGTTTAACCAAAAGAGCATCAACCTTTACGGAGAGGCCTTGTTGAAAGCGATTGCTTATACAACAGCTGGTAAAACGGGCACCGACGATGGCGCGTATTATGTACAAAAATATTGGAATGCCAAATTAGGCATAAAATCCAGTGAACTCAATAGTATGGACGGTTCGGGACTCTCGCCTCAAAATCGAGTGACGACATCAGCGATGAATAAGATTATGCAGTATGCACAAAAACAGAGTTGGTATCCTGCCTTCTACGAAAGTCTTCCCACCTATAACAATATGAAGATGAAAAGTGGAACAATTGGCGGCGTACTTGGTTATACAGGTGTGCATACCAATAAAACAGGGCAGTCGTTTACTTATACTTTACTGGTCAACAACTATGCAGGATCGGCGTCCAGCATGCGTCAGCAAATGTTTAAACTATTGGATGTCCTGAAGTAACATATTATTGTCTAATTATAATAAGATATTGGCAAATATTTCCAATTATCAAAAAGAATGATAGATTTGTAGCCTTAAATTAATAAAATCGTAATGAGTAACACTAATCGTAAACAGGCAGCATTAAACTACCACGCAATGGGTAGACCTGGTAAAATAGCTGTTGTTCCGACCAAACCAACAAATTCGCAAAGAGACTTATCATTAGCATATTCTCCAGGTGTAGCGGAGCCATGTTTGGCTATTGCTGAGAACAAAGAAGATGCTTATAAATATACTGCAAAAGGAAACCTTGTTGCTGTGATCAGTAATGGTACAGCAGTTTTGGGCTTAGGCGATATCGGCGCCCAAGCTGGTAAACCAGTTATGGAAGGTAAAGGTTTATTATTCAAAATTTTTGCCGACATTGATGTATTTGACATCGAAGTGGACACCAAAAATGTCGATGAGTTCGTCAATATCGTTAAAGCATTGGAGCCTACTTTTGGAGGTATCAACCTGGAAGATATCAAAGCACCGGAATGTTTTGAAATCGAACGCCGTCTAAAAGAAGAAATGAACATCCCTGTGATGCACGATGACCAACATGGTACTGCAATCATTTCAGGTGCAGCATTGATCAATGCCTGTGAAATTATTGGTAAAGATATTTCAAAAGTAAAAATCGTCGTCAATGGCGCCGGAGCAGCTGCAATGTCATGTACAGCAATGTATATTTCAGTAGGTGCTAGCAAAGAAAATATTGTGATGCTGGATAGCAAAGGTGTAATCCGTACCGATAGAGAAAATCTAGACAGTATGAAAGCACAATATGCAACAGATCGCGATATTCGCACACTGGCAGACGCTGTAAAAGATTCAGATGTATTTATCGGTCTCTCGGCAGCAGACGTCATGTCGGCAGAGATGTTGTTATCAATGGCTCCGAACCCAATTGTATTGGCGATGGCAAATCCAAATCCTGAGATTGCTTACGATTTGGCGATGGCAACACGTAACGATATTATCATGGGTACAGGTCGTTCAGATTATCCTAACCAAGTAAACAATGTATTGGGTTTCCCCTATATCTTCCGTGGTGCTTTGGACGTACGTGCAACAGCAATTAACGAAGAAATGAAAATTGCTGCAGTGCGTGCAATTGCAGACTTGGCGAAACAACCTGTTCCAGAAGAAGTAAATCAAGCCTATAATACCAGCAATTTAAAATTCTCGGAAGAATATATCATTCCAAAACCTACCGATCCGCGTTTGATCACTGAAGTTTCTATGGCTGTTGCAAAAGCGGCCATCGCATCAGGTGTAGCACAGACCGTAATCGAAGACTGGGATCAATACAGCGATTCCCTACGTAAACGTCTTGGTAAAGATGATGCGATTATGCGCAATTTGACCATGGCTGCTAAAAGAGATCCTAAACGTGTTGTTTTTGCAGAAGCAGACAATTATAAAACGTTACGTGCGGCACAGATTGTTAAAGAAGAAGGCATTGCGATTCCAATTCTTTTGGGTAGAAGAGATAAAATCGAACGTCTAATCAAAGAATATGCTTTTGAACTGGATGGCCTTGAAATTATCGACCCAGTTGCTGAAGTTGATAACGAAACGGAGCGCTCGAAGAAATTTATTGAGCATCTATATGTCAAAAGACAACGTCGTGGTATTTCGAAATACGACGCCCGTAAGTTGATGTACGACCGTAACTATTTTGGTGCCTCTTTAGTGGAATTTGGCGAAGCTGATACCCTAATTTCCGGTATGACCAAAAATTATGCAAATACAATCCGTCCGGCATTACATGTAATCGGTGCTAAACCAGGCAGCCGTGTCGCAGGTATGTATATGATGTTAACTAAAAAAGGACCAATCTTCATGGGGGATACAACCGTAAATGAAGACCCTACAGCACAAGAATTAGCAGACATTACGCTGTTACTGGATAAAGCGGTGAGACGTATGAACATTCAGCCACGTATTGCATTACTATCCTACTCTAATTTTGGTTCAAGTGAGGGAAAAACGCCAACAAAAGTGAGAGCAGCAGCGCAGATCCTACACGATCAACATCCAGAGATTATTGCTGATGGTGATTTACAAGCAAATTTCGCCTTGAACAGCGAAATGTTGACAGCAAACTTCCCGTTCAGCTGCTTAAATGGAAAATCGGCGAATACACTCGTATTTCCTAATTTGGAGTCCGGAAATATCGCTTATAAATTATTGCAAGAAGTTGGTGAAGCTGAGGCAGTAGGTCCAATCCTTTTGGGTATGAACAAACCTATTCACGTATTGCAATTGGATAGCTCTGTGCGCGAAATCGTCAATATGGTTACCATTGCTGTAGTTGATGTACAAGCACATCTTAAAAATTTATAGAATAGCTTAAAATCTTCCTATATTCGTATACTATGTACGAATATTTCAATGGAAAATTAGCATATAAAGCCCCCACTCATGTTGTTATCGATGTGAGTGGGATTGGTTATTATGTCCACATCTCGCTCTATACCTTCTCCCAAATCAAGGATCAGGAAAACTGTAAACTATTTATTTCACTTCAAGTTCGGGAAGACTCACACACGCTTTATGGCTTTGCAACTGAAGGCGAGAAAAAATTATTCGAAAATTTGATCTCTGTTTCCGGTATTGGCCCCAATACAGGCCGTATGATCCTATCGTCAAACACACCCGATGAGATCCAGTCTGCCATCGTCAATGGCCAGGTTGCCCTCATTCAAAAGATTAAAGGAATTGGTCCTAAAACAGCACAACGTCTTATACTGGAACTTCAGGATAAATTAAAAAAACAGGGCTTCGAAGCTTTGGCATCACCGATCCAATCCCAATCAGTTCCGGACGAAGCATTGTCAGCACTAGTGATGCTCGGATTCAACAAAGTCGCGGCAGAGAAGGTGTTAAATACCATTTTAAAGACCGAAAGCAATCTTTCCGTGGAGGATATGATCAAATTAGCATTGAAACGACTTTAATGCATAAACATTTGCTGAACATATCCGAAATTAATCATTAGATGACAGATACGTGCTGTTCATGCTGTAGCGTAAAAGATATAAAGGAACCTTCGGGTTCCTTTGTCATTTCCCGAACCTCAGTTTTGCAATACTTCGCGCCCTCTTAACAGTGCTTCAAATTTGAAACATCAAAAAGATATTGTTATAAATAATAAGGAGCTGATAGGGACTTTATAGGGACCTCATTCGGACCTTATTCGGATAAAGCCCTATCAGCTCCGTTGAATGTACCTATAAACTAAGCATTAAAAACGGATCAAAAATGACATCATTCAGAAGAAGTTTCAAGGTCGTTATCTTCCCTTCACGTGATCGAAATAATCTGTACAACGAAAGAAGGTTTAGTGATAAAGCATCAGCTCACAGGAGATACGAACATTTAAAAAGGCATAAATTTTTTTACCTAAATTTGGATACTATTCCCCGAAGTAAAATATCCCCTTTAACAGACTAAACAAACGATTGATCTAACCCAAACACGTTATTATCCAAACTACTTCTAAGTGCCCAAAAATACGTTCAACAGTGTTTTCATACCCTATTTGTTACATTTCCTCTTTGCTAAAACGTATTTATTCACCTATTTTTAGAACTTCTTATTTCAGTTATAATCTCACGCATGAAGAAACTATTTTCACTTGCGCTGGCTCTAAGTATAGGAGCAGCAGTATTTGCGCAAGAAAAGAAAGATGCTACCTTGAACATTGTGCCCTTACCGCAACAGGTTCAAATTAAAAATGGTACATTTAAAATCAACGCTAACACCAAAATCGCCTTTGATAGCGAAGAGGACAAAAAAGTTGCAACGCTGTTTCAGGATTTCCTAAAAAGCAACTACAGTCTCAATTTATCCCTAGTGAAATCAGCGAGCAGCAATACGATCTATTTCTCCTCCAAAAACGCAAAATCCACTAATGCTGAAGCGTATGAACTTAACATAAGTTCAGACCGCGCAACTATTAGCGGAAAAGCTGCCGGTCTATTTTATGGTATGCAATCGTTGATCCAGTTGCTACCTGTGGATAAAAAGGCCAGCATAGAAATTCAACAAGCTTCAATCCAGGATGAACCTCGCTTTGCTTACCGTGGATTACATCTCGATGTTGGCCGTCATTTCTTTCCAGTAGAGTTTGTAAAAAAATACATTGATATTCTGGCGTCTTACAAATTGAATACGTTTCATTGGCATTTGACAGACGACCAAGGCTGGCGTATCGAAATCAAATCACATCCAAAATTGACTCAGATTGGCGGTTACCGCAAGCAAACACTACTGGGTAACTACAAGACAGATGGTGATTATGATAACACACCTTATGGCGGTTTCTATACCCAAGACCAAATCAAAGAAGTGGTTGCTTATGCTAAAGCTAAATATGTAACGGTTATACCCGAAATCGAAATGCCTGGGCATGCGTTAGCAGCACTTTCGGCTTATCCAGAATTGGGCTGTGGTGATAAGCCAGGACCTTACACGGCTGCGCAGACTTGGGGGGTCTTTGACGATGTTTTCTGTGCTGGAAAAGAAGAAACATTCAAGTTGTTGGAAGATGTCATTGATGAAGTCATTCCCCTATTCCCGAGTGAATATATCCACATCGGCGGTGATGAATGTCCAAAAACAAAATGGAAAACATGTCCATTTTGTCAAAAAAGAATCAAAGATAACAACCTCAAAGATGAACACGAGTTACAGAGCTATTTTATCCAACGTATGGAAAAATATATCAATAGCAAAGGTAAACGTATCATTGGATGGGATGAGATCTTGGAGGGTGGTTTAGCGCCTAATGCGACTGTCATGAGCTGGAGAGGCGATCAAGGTGCGATTGATGCAGCCAATCAAGGTCACGATGTGATCATAACGGCAAACAGCTATGGTCTATATTTTGATCACAAACAAGGTCCTGATCAAAACAGAGAACCTTTAAGTATCGGCGGACTTTCCACATTGAGCAAAGTATATTCGTCAGACCCAATGCCTAGCAAAATTGCTGAAAACAACAAGAAACACGTTCTAGGTGTACAAGCAAATATTTGGACAGAGTATATTGGATCATCCAATAAAGTCGAATTTACAGTGTTACCGCGCGTTTTAGCGCTTTCTGAAATTGCCTGGACACAGCCAGAGAAAAAGAATTGGAAAAATTTCTCAGAACAGCGTGCAGCAAATCAGCTGGCTAAACTTGACCAAACCAATACATTCTATCGTGTACCGGAAGTATATGGCATAACAGATACCACCGTATATGCTTCGGAATATACGATCAGAGGCTTGAAACCATCTGTTGAAGGGGCCAAAATTTATTACACATTGGACAACTACGATCCTTCAGAATTGGATTTAGAATATACAGGTCCAGTGAAAATTACGGTTCCTAATAGTAAGGAACGTGTTTTCAAAGCCGTTGTTGTAACGCCTTCCGGCAAAAGAAGCAACTACATTCGGGTGAATATTATCAACACCAAGAAATAATAACATTTGCCTGATAAGAAAGCGCTAATATTCTGTTAACTTTGAACAGCGTATTAGCGCTTTTTCATTTCATGCAGGTTGGAACTCAATATGCCGTGAAGCTTTCCGGACAGGCAAAACATGCTTGGCAATTGTAATCCTGATAGCAAATGCATGATTATTTTTTTTACATAGATTTTTATGGCAGAGGATTTACAAATAGCTAAAGGTAGCAAAGAAGAACAATATCAAAATTTACTTCCTCAAATTGAGGGACTTTTGCAAGGCGAGCCGAATCAAATTGCCAATTTGGCTAACATCGCTGCTGCACTGAAAGAACAATTCAATTTTTTCTGGGTTGGTTTCTATCTTGTTGATGGAGACGAGCTCGTGTTAGGCCCTTTTCAGGGACCCGTTGCATGCACGCGTATCAAGAAAGGTCGTGGTGTATGCGGGGGTGCTTGGGCACAGGAAAAAACATTGATTGTTCCTGATGTGGAGCAATTTCCGGGACACATTGCCTGTAGTTCGCTCTCGCGGTCCGAAATCGTGCTACCCGTTTTTAAACAGGGACAGATTATCGGTGTGCTGGACGTTGACAGTAGTGAATTAAATAGTTTTGATGAAGTCGATGAGAAATACCTTACGCAGGTATTACAGCTTTTAGACGGCGAATAAGTAAGCTCCACAAAAAAGAGTGAAATAGCGTTAGTATCGGCCTAGATTTGAAAAACGAACCGTATACTTACGCTATTTTTTTACATTTCAAGCTATCGACACCTGTTAATAAAAAAAACATCCGATCGATACCTAAAAACCAAATCCTACCTGTAAAGTAAAACGGTGCAGATCATATTTTTTATCCATTTGTGTTGTTCCATACCCTATGCTAGTGTCTGGCAAACTTGCTGAGGGTCGCGTATAAGTATCCTTTCGGCTATAGTGCTGATACCGATATCCTGTTGCCAAAGACCAATATTTCGCTGAATTCTTAAATTTAAAGCGCCAACCCAGCTGTGGATTTACCAACAAGCCACCCTGATATTCATATTTTAAATTGCTCTCGACTAGATTTTTATTCAAGAAAGCAAAACTATAGCCTAAATCCAATCCTGCAAAAAAACTACGTTTTCTGTCAGGGAATTCCACATAATTTACTTTGGCTGAGAGTGGTAAAAACCATTTTGATCCTTCATTGTTTACAGGATACCTATCCACCCCTGTATTTAAACCCAGAGCGATATTTTCATGGAGCTGCACCCCATGCAATGTATGTAAGCCAAATCCAGATTCCAGAAAAGCAGGGCCATAAGTAATAACCGAAAATTCATTATGATTTGTATATTTTTTTGTTTGGGCATCAACAGTTAAATACCCGAGAAGAGCCAAAATGGCAATCGAAAGTCTTTTCATATCAGAATAATGAAGCTCTTGAAATAGTGTCTTAATTGGGTCTAATAACAGGAATAATGCTCAATTCCTTCAATTTGGCCTTATTGCTATAATCATATTGATGTACACCTTTTTCTCCAACAATAATTAGCGATTTTGGTCCAGCGATAACATCCATACTCATCAGGTCTTTGTGAGTTTCTAAAAGCTTATTACCTATTTGACTAACATCACTGGCATCGAATGACTTCAACCCAAATTTTCCATCACAGATATACAGCGTGTGGTCCGATAGCGCCAGTCCGTAAGGATTCTCCAAAGTGAAGCTATGTTTCAGCATCGGTTTCGTCAGATCTTGGATATCGATAACTTCCAACAAATTTTGCTGCCCCCCACATACCACGCCTGCACGTAAGGTTACAAAGGCATATTTCTCATTGACAACGACAGGATCACAGGCACGAATATGTGTATAACGCGACAGCTCTACGGGAGCTGATGCCGTCGTGATATCATAAATCACCATACCTGTATTGGAGCCGATAAACAGGTTGTTTTTAAAGGGAAAATTGTTTCGATGCCAGGACCTATTTTGATATCCTTTACATAGGCAGGTTTACTCGCATTCTGCACGTCAAAAAGGTGCAACGTCGTTTGGTCCACGGCATATAGATGTTTATTGGCAATGGTAAATCGCGCCATGGATCCGCCCTGTCCCGAGCCCGAATTGGTCTCGTTATAGAGAGGTTCTTTTCGGTCATAAGGTGAATATTTATCTTTTTGGCTATAGCTTACCAGGCTATCTCGGTATCCTGTAATGATGCGATCGGCAGTATTATTCAAGTAATCCATTTGAAGCAACATCTTAAACACATCCTTATTTCGTGTCAATAATTTTGGAGATGCAGGATTTTCGAGATCGAAGGTCAACAGATCTGTAAAACTATCCGCATACAGCTTTCCATCTAGAACCGCAAGATCCACATTGCCGGGAATACTTAAGAATGCCATCGCCACGGGTTTTGACGGATCAACATTATTAAAGATATGAACTCCTTTCCGTGGCTCATTTATAAACAAGTAATCTTGATAAATATAAATCTTTCCGGTTTGAACAATTGTCGTAGGGCTGCTTACGGGATTAGCTTTAGCTCGTATACTTTCCATTGTTTCGAATATGGGCACGCTAGCTAGATACATTCCTTTACTTTCGATTTTATCACAGCTCGAAAGCGCTATACAGCCTAATAGGATAAGCCAAATTCTTTTCATAAAATATAACTATAAGGTCAATTAAATTTATAATTACCATAGTTAACGATATAATTATGAATTCGCTACAAATGACTTTACTTTTTATGCCCCTAAGTTAGTCCGCACTTCCTACCCGATATTTTATACATGAAATTCCCAGACTTTCACCAGTTTGTCATCGCTGACGCTAAAGAAATATTGACCATTTTCGGACCATGCTCCCGCATTTACAGATAAATGATGGCCATCTTGCATCTTCTCGCGGCTCATATTTTTCAATAGTGCAAAATCGGCTGTGGACCAAAATTTCAACGATTTGTCGCGACTGACAGTAACAAAAATTGGTGCTTCAGGATGGGGATATATTCCATATACGGTAAACAGATGCGGTACAAACGAAAAATTAGTTGTCAATTGATTGGGGTCTGAAATCACCAATTGCGCATCCCGTCCACCGCTTAGCAATTTATTATGGATAAATGCCAGCGACGTAGCGGGCATACTATGCAATTTTGAATCCGCAATAATATGAAAATCAGCACTGTCCAAGGTATAAACTTTGCCATCTTTATCCCCTAATGCTATTCTTCCAAGTCCTTCATCAATTGCAATTGCGCGAATTGTTGTTGGGGATATTCGCTTCTCATAAATACATTTATAAGTTGTCAGATCAATAACGTACAATGTTCCCTCTTCACCTACTGCCAGAAGCTCATTTTTCCAGGACATATAAGCCAATGCAAAAATAGCTTTGCTGCTTAGCTGTATACTTGCTACAAGCTTTTGCTCTTCGACATCTACAAAAAGCAGTTTACCCTCACGCAAGGCTATGGCCAGAATCGGCGTCCCCGGGATCAACCGTAAAGCATAAACCGATGAACTTACCGCACAGAGAATACGCTTAAATGCATTTTGCTCAATATCCCATTCGACAACGCCCTTATCGTTACCTGCCGTAAAAAAAGTATGTGCATAGTAGCCCTTCTCTACACAAAAAATAGGGTTTTGATGCCCTGGTAACGTCGATTTTAATGTAATATCCATAGTAATTCGCTAAAACGCCTTCTCTATTCGGAGCACCTGTTTTAAGCCTATTTTTTATGTTATAGGACCGAATTCTCCGCTGACTGAGCTGTGATCCAGTAAAGATCAATACAGCAATACGCATTGTTAGTCGGTAGAAACAAGAAGTGCAGTATATCCACAAATATACTGCACTTCTTAGATTATTTTGTCATCTTAGCTTAAAGCCTTCTTTCCGCTTCAGATTTTGTTCAACGCTGATGCCGTCGTCCAAATACCTATTGATGTCTGCTCTCGAGGTTTTTCGCAATTGTTTCCAAAGAAAATCCTTTCTCACGCAACAATACGATCAAATGAAACAATAAGTCTGAAGTTTCATTAATAAAATCAGTATCCGTTTCGGTCAATGCTGCAATGACTGTTTCTACGGCTTCCTCGCCAACCTTTTGCGCAATCTTATTGATACCGCGAGAACGCAGACGATTGACATAAGATTCGTCAGAAGGATGTTCATAGCGATGGTTGACAATACGCTCTAGCTCCAACAGAAAGTTTTGGTTGAAGTCTGTATTAAAACAACTTCTGCTTCCTGTATGACAGGTAGGTCCCATTGGTTCTGCTTTGATCAAAACAGTATCCTTATCGCAATCAACATGGATGCTTTTTACATTCAAAAAGTTTCCACTTTCCTCTCCTTTTGTCCAGAGGCGATTTTTGCTTCGGGAGAAAAACGTAACGCGTTTCTCTGCTTGTGTCTTCTGCCAAGCTTCCTCGTTCATATAGCCTAACATCAACACTTCCAATGTTTGGAAGTCCTGCACAATCACTGGAACAAGGCCGTCACTTTTTGCAAAATCTAACATGATTTTAGTATTTCAATTTTTAATTATTTTCGAAGAGCCATGAGCCCAGTTTAATTTCTCAGGATTTCTTTCAGCAAGTTTATAACTTCCACCCCTTTGATTATCGATCTTTACTCCGCTATCCTATCTTACGACAATACCATTTTGGCGTAAGGTAGCTTTAAGATCGGGGATCAATATTTCACCATAATGGAAGACCGATGCCGCCAGGGCAGCATCCACGTTAGCTTGTTGAAAAACATCGACAAAATGCTGTTGATTACCGGCACCGCCAGAAGCAATCAGTGGAATATGAATCTGGTCGTTTATTGTTTTTAAAAAACCATTGTCAAAGCCATTTTTTGTTCCATCATGATCCATTGACGTCAACAGGATCTCTCCTGCTCCACGTTCTTGCGCTTCAAGGATCCAATCCGCTGTGTCCAATTCCGTCTTAATGCGTCCGCCGCTCAGATGCACAAAATTCTGACCTTCGATCGACCGGGTATCCACAGCAACCACAACAAATTGTGCACCAAAAGCTGCAGCCATCTGGTTGATAAGAGCAGGATTGCGTACCGCAGCGGAATTGATGGATATTTTGTCCGCACCTGCATTCAACAAGATATCAGCATCTCTGATTTCATTGATACCACCGCCGATTGTAAAGGGAATATTCACTTGACGTGCGACTGCTTTGACCAGATCAATTGTCGTTTTACGCCCCTCATGCGTTGCTGTAATATCTAGGAAAACGAGTTCATCAGCCCCTTGTTGAGAATATTCATAGGCCAATTCAACAGGATCACCTGCATCGCGCAGATCCACAAAATTGACTCCTTTTACCGTCCGCCCATCTTTGACATCCAAACAGGGAATTATACGTTTTGCCAGCATTTTAAAATCTGATTAACGATTTTAAATTCCAATCTTTGATTTCATCGATCGAGATTCTATTTTCATAGATTGCTTTACCAACGACAACAGATTCTACACTGCCCAATTCCTGAAGTTTCTGAATATCGTCCATTGAACTGATCCCGCCAGAAGCTATTAACTTGATAATCGGAGAATGGCTCAACAACTTTTGGTAGAGTTCAACGCCTGCACCGCCCAATTTTCCATCTTTACTAATATCGGTACATAAGAACCTAAAGAATCCTAAAACCAAGCATTTATCAATATATTCGATCAATTTGATTGGCGAACTTTCCAACCAACCCGAGTATTTGATTACCTCATCCAAAACGTCGATTGCAATAACGATGTGGTCGGCATATTTTACTTTACCTTCGTTCAACGTAGCCAGCTCCTCCAAGAATGAAGGATTGGTGATTGCCTGTGTTCCGACAATAACGCGATAAATCCCTGCATCAACCAATTCCTTAACCTTTTCGATACTTCTTACACCACCGCCATACTGAATTTTCATATCTGTCTTTTGGATGATATCAAATAAATAGGCCTGATTGCTGAAGTCTCCTTTTGCACCATTTAAATCAATGATATGGACGAGTTCCGTACCATTTGCACGGTAGGTTTCGATTTGCTCTTCTAAACTAATCGCATACGTTGTAACGTCATTGTAGTTACCCTCTCTCAAGCGGACAACTTTTTTGTCCAAGACATCTATTGCTGGAATGATATACATAGTCGAATATTTTTAATCAATTTGAATAGTTGAAAAATTGAGCAGCAGCTGCTCTCCTGCTTTTCCAGATTTCTCTGGATGAAATTGTACGCCAAAGAAATTGTCTTTGGAAATTGCAGCCGAAAAAGGCTGTCCATAGACACATTTCGCCGCGGTATATGTCGCATCGAATTCGATAAAGTACGAGTGGACAAAATAAAAATAAGTCTGGTCTTCAATATGTGCAAATAAAGGACTGTTTGCTGGCACGGAAACACTATTCCAGCCCATATGTGGTACTTTACCCGACTTTTCGGCATCAAAATGTAAGGTCTTCAAAGGAAATAGCTTTAACATTTCGGCATTTCCTTCTTCTGAAAAAGCCGTCAGTAATTGCATACCAACACAAATACCCAATACAGGCTTTTTTAGCTTTTTGATATAGGGCACCAATCCCGATTCCTGTAGTTTGTCCATCGCGGCTCCAGCGTGGCCCACTCCAGGAATGATGATACGATCGTATTGATCGATCTCATCGGCAGTATTGACCATACCATAGGTAAGCCCAACACGATCCAGTGCCGCTGTCAAGGAGAAAATATTCCCCGCACCGTAATTAATAATTCCTATCATCTTACAATACTCCTTTTGTACTTGGCAATTGCATATGGTCGGCATCGCGTCTTACCGCTTTCTTGATAGATTTAGCAAAAGCTTTGAAAATCGCTTCAATCTTATGGTGCTCATTGTCACCTTCAGCTTTAATGTTTAAATTCGATCGTGAAGCATCTGAAAACGACTTAAAGAAGTGGAAAAACATTTCCGTAGGCATATCGCCGATCTTCTCCCGCTTAAATGCCGCATCCCACACTATCCAGTTGCGACCACCAAAATCCAATGCAACCTGAGCCAAACAATCATCCATCGGCAACGTATAGGAGTAGCGCTCAATTCCACGTTTATCCCCTAAAACCTTCAAAAAGATCTCGCCCAGCGCAATACCCGTATCTTCGATGGTATGATGTTCGTCGATATGAAGATCCCCTTTCGCCTTAATGGTCAAATCAAGTGCTCCATGTCTAGCCAATTGATCCAGCATATGGTCGAAAAACGGTAACCCCGTTTCGATGTCTGACTTACCCGAACCATCCAGATTCAACTGAATAAAAATATCCGTTTCATTGGTTTTACGATGATGTTCGGCAGTGCGCGTACCCAATTTAAGGAATTCATACACCGTCTTCCAATCCGTTGTCTCTAAAGCTATAACAGTTGAATCTATCGCAAGGTTTTCCAAAGCACCTAATTGATCGTTTGCACGCAGCCAAATTGCCTTTGCACCGAGGTTTTGTGCCAATTTAACATCGTTCACACGATCGCCAATGACGAAGGATTGGCTCAAATCGTATTTCGACGCATCAAAATAGGCTCCAAGCATACCAACTCCCGGTTTTCGGGTTTCCGCATTCTCGTGTGGAAAGGTTTTATCAATATGTTCCTCGGCAAACACTACGCCTTCTCCTGCAAACGTATCAATCACAAAATGATGGACTGGCCAGAAATTCTCTTCCGGATGGGAAGACGTTCCTAAACCATCTTGGTTGGAAACCAAGATCAATTCGAAATCCAGCTCCTTTGCGATACGTGGTAGATACTGCAAAGCACCAGGATAGAATTTTAATTTGGCAAAAGAATCGATTTGTTCGTCTTCAGGTTCCAAAATCAATGTTCCATCGCGGTCTATAAACAGTACACGTTTTAAGTTATCAGGCATAGTATTATTTATTGATTTGATTAAGTTTTTCTAACAATGTTTTATTTTCAGCCGGTGTACCGACCGTGATCCGTAGACAGCCTTCACACAGTTCGACTTTGGATCTATCTCTAACGATAATTCCATATTGAACGAGATAATCGTAAACTTCACGTGGCTGCTCCATCTTCACCAAAATAAAGTTGGCATCAGAAGGTGTAATATGCTGCACATAATCCAGTTCAAGCAATCCACGCACTAGTTGCTCACGTTCTGCTACTGTCTCCTTGATCCAGTCATTGACTTGATCAACCTGATCTAAGGCTTCCAATACAATATCTTGTGTCGCTTGATTAATGTTGTATGGTGGTTTTATTTTATTGTAAACAGCGATAATCTCCTTACTGGCAAAAGCCATACCCAAGCGTAAGGCCGCAAGCCCCCAGGCTTTGGATAAGGTCTGCAATACCACTAGATTGGGGTATTCAGCCAGTTCTTGCGTAAATGACTTGACAGCAGAAAAATTAATATAGGCCTCATCCACTACCACAAGCCCCTGGAAATTATTCAGGATTGCTTCAATATCCTGACGACGGATTGAGTTTCCGGTTGGATTATTCGGAGAACAGATAAAAATCAGTTTAGTATGTGCGTCTATTGCATTGGCAATACCATCCAAATCCAGCTGGTAATCAGCAGTAAGGTTTACCTTTTTGAAAGCAACATCATTGATGTTCGCCGAGACTTCATACATCCCGTAGGTTGGCGGAACTAATATGACATTGTCAACACCAGGGGTACAAAATGCACGGTATAAAATATCAATAGCTTCATCACTTCCATTTCCCAAAAAGATATTCTCTGATGGTACACCTTTTATTTTAGAAAGTTTTGCTTTAACTTGATGTTGGAGAGGGTCTGGATATCGGTTGTAATCATGGTTTAAGGGGGATCCAAAAGGATTTTCATTGGCATCAATTAATATGGATGCCTCCCCTTTAAATTCATCTCTTGCGGATGAATAAGGTACGAGCTTCTTAATATTTTCCCGTAGTAGGTTGTTTAAGTTGAATGGATTATCCATTATAAAAAAATTAGAGCCGTAAACTTAGATAAATTGTTCATCATATGCAATATAATAAGCAATTATTCATAGGTGTTAACCCGTTTATCGTTGGGATATCAGAGAAAATTCAAAAAAATTAAACGGAAAACCACCGACCTTCCACAGAGAGTTCCGTATTTGGGAATACAGTTCTCGCTTCTTCCAATAGGGGATTTAAATCTCTGTACCGCGCTGAATAATGACCCAATAGCAACTTCTTTGCATGAGTTTCCTGGGCGATCTCTCCAGCCTCCAACGCAGTGGTGTGAAATGTCTCTTTTGCGCGGTCGACCATATCGTGCAAGAATGTGGACTCATGATACATCAGATTAGCCTTTTGCACATAAGGCAGGTATTCTGCCGTCCGTACGGTATCCGAACAATACACATAACTGCGCGATAAGGGAGCGGGAAGGCTCAGGTCATCTGCAGTATATACTTTACCACTTTCATCGACGTATTCAAATCCTTTTTTGATCATCGGAAAATAAGCGGTGGGTATATTCAGTTCCTGTACGACATCGCCAAGCAATGTTCGTGCACGGGGACCCTCATCAAAACGAAAGCCTGTACAGGCAATACGATGCTTTAATGGAAAAGTGCTTACTTTTAATGTTCTGTTTTCAAAAATGACCCCCGGCTGTTCGGGTGAAATCGGATGAAAAACAAGATTATAGCGTAAAATAGTCTCGGAATGCAAAAATTGCACGTCTAAAATTTCCTTTAACGCAGGTGGCCCATACAAATGGAGATCACTTTTTCGGCCGACAAGGTGCATCGATGAAAGCAGCCCCACCAAACCCAAATAATGATCCCCATGCAGATGGCTAATAAATATATGTCCTAAACGATTGCTTTTGATGCCGTATCGGCTAAGTTGCATTTGTGTACCTTCTCCACAGTCGATCAAAAACAATTGCTCATTAAAGTTCAACACTTGGCTAGTCGGATGACGATCAAACATCGGTGTGGCCGAGCTATTTCCTAATATCAGAACTTCAAACTTCATATTAATCCTCGATTGCCCCGCGATACTCAGATTCCAATTCGTGTGCAAAGATTAAATCTTCCGCCACCTTTAAAGATGGTGCTATTTTAAGCGATTTATCCAAATGCGACACACGAACCATATCCATTAACGTTGGACAAAGATTAACCAAAATAAATATGCCCCCAACAGACTGACATAAACGATGGGCAAGCACACCTAAACGGATACCGACCTCGTCCGTTTGCTTAACGTGGATCATATCCAAAACGATATTCCGTTGTCCAATCGTATTCCGCAACAAAAACTCCCCTTTGAGTTTAGCGGCATTATCCGCGTCAATCACATCGACATGAGGTTCTATGACAATATAGCGATCGTGCTTATCAATGGTATACTTCATTAGTCTATCTCCTTTGTTTGAGGATACAATGTACTAATAATTTAGCGTTTTCAAGGCCTTTGCCACATTTCTTTCCACACGTTCCAGTACGTTTTCCTGATCTGGATACACAAACTTCTCTCCGACGATATGCTCGTAAAGCTCAATATAACGTTCAGAAATGGAAGCGACAATCTCATCCGTCATCTCCGGAACAACCTGACCGTCTTTCCCTTGGAAGCCGTTTTCAATTAACCATTTGCGAACAAACTCCTTCGACAATTGCTTTTGTGCCTCCCCTTTTTCCTGACGTTCCGCATAACCTTCCGCATAAAAATAACGGGAAGAATCTGGTGTATGAATTTCGTCGATCAGCACAATTTTCCCATCTTTTTTTCCAAACTCATATTTTGTATCCACCAAAATAAGCCCTCTTTGCGCGGCAATTTCGGTACCCCTTTGAAACAACGCTTTGGTATATTGCTCCAATTGAACATAGTCTTCTTCGCTTACGATGCCTTTTTTCAAGATATCGACACGTGAAATATCCTCATCATGTCCAACAGCAGCCTTTGTTGTCGGTGTAATAATTGGCTCAGGTAATTTGTCATTTTCTTTCAGTCCTTCTGGCAATGCCTCACCACATACTTCCCGTTTACCCGCAGCATATTCGCGCCAAGCGTGTCCTGACAAGTAGCCCCGAATAACCATTTCCACTTTAAACGGCTCGCATAGCTGACCGATAGTTACACTGGGGTCCGGAACAGACACGACCCAATTTGGAATAATATCAGCCGTAGCCTTTAAAAATTTGGCTGCAATTTGATTCAACACCTGTCCTTTATAAGGAATAGGACGTGGAAGTACCACATCAAATGCCGAAATACGATCTGAGGCAACCATCGCCAAATACGTATCGGCAATCGTATACACGTCACGTACTTTTCCCCGGTAAAAAGCAGTCTGGTTTTCGAAATTGAAATTTGTTTCTTTTATAGCATTCATGTTCAACGTAAAATTCAAATGTAAGTAATTGTTCATTTATGACTGCGTTCAACGGCATTCATAAATGCAGCGCATTTATTTAAGAGCTCACTGTACTCGATTTGCCTTTTAATAAGGCTATTTGAACTATATCAGTCGGCACCTTTTGTACCCATGCCAAACTGGGATATCCCAAATCATACGTTTGCAGCATAGACCGATTAAATATCGCCATACGCTTCGAGGATGCGGCGAACCAATTTATGGCGAACCACATCTCCACCGCTGAGGTGGATAATGTCTATTCCTTCGATATTCTCCAATAGGCGAATTGAAGTAGACAATCCAGATTGATTTTTTTTCGGTAAATCTACCTGTGTCATATCACCGGTAACGATAAATTTTGCCGTTGGCCCCATACGTGTCAAAAACATCTTCAGCTGCATATCCGTTGCATTCTGAGCTTCGTCCAGAATCACAAAGCAGTTGTCCAATGTTCGTCCACGCATAAACGCTAGAGGTGCAACTTCAATGGTCCGATTTTCCAGGTAACCTTTTAGCTTTTCTGCTGGAATCATATCGTCCAATGCATCGTAGAGCGGTCTCAAATAGGGGTCTACCTTCTCCTTTAAGTCGCCCGGTAAAAACCCGAGATTTTCGCCGGCCTCGACGGCTGGTCTCGTTAGAATGATCCTTTTGATTTCTTTATTTCGAAGTGCCCGAACAGCTAATGCAACCGCCGTATAGGTCTTTCCTGTACCCGCCGGTCCGATAGCAAATAAGATGTCATTTTTCGAAATACTATCCACCATCTTCCGTTGGTTGGCCGTACGTGCACGTACAATAAGGCCATTAGGTCCATACACGATCGGTTCGGATCCAAAGGCTGCATGTTTGGCCGCAAGTTCTTTTTCCTGCTGAACAGCAGAACCTGCACTTGCTCCAAGGAGATTTTCAAAATCCAATAAAGTAATGTTGTTAAATTTCTCCAGATGAGCCATGACTTCCTTAAACGATTGCTCAAACAGGTCTAATTCCTTCGCGTCTCCCAACACCTTCATTTCACTTCCGCGAGCTACAATCCGCAGTTTTGGGAATTGCTTCTTCAAATAATCGAAGTGCTCATTGTCTGCTCCCCATAATATGGGCAAATTCAGACCATCTAATGCAATTAGTAATTCGTTCAAATTTTATCCTATTTAGAATTAATTAGATTGTAGCCATTACACAATATCGTTCCTGTATAATACTATTCAAAATTAACGTATTCTAACGAAACAACCAAGAAGATACGGCGTACAAACGACGATGATTTATAAGCTTATGGAGACAGCCGACAAAGGGGCACAAAGATTTCGTTATGCATAAAATCTTCGCTATGTTTGTGTATATCAATCGAAAAAAGACAGATTCAAAATAAGTTATCCAATTAACTTTATAAATCATCTGATAAATAGTAATTTTGTCCACTATTTAGATAAATTTAAGGGTATATTTAAGGGAATTCGACAGCAATTCGATCTAGGATTTAGATTATAATGGCAGTAATTACATTAACAACAGACTTAGGACACAAAGATTTTTATCAAGCCGCGTTAAAGGGTAGTCTTTTATCGCAATTGTCCGGTGCCAATATTGTTGATATTACCCACGAAATTCCAGCATTCAATATCCCTCGAGCGGCCTTTGTGTTAGGCAACGCTTATCATTATTTCCCTAAAGGAACCGTACATATTATCGGCATTAACACCCTGTTTCATGAAGAGTCGAAATATATCGGCATGAAATACAACGATCATTATTTCGTCGGAGCCGACAACGGTATTTTCAGCTTATTGTTGAATGGCAACGAACCACAGGAACTCTATGAGCTCAACTTAATGCAAGACCTTCGGTATCTACACTTTCCGCTCGCAGATATTCTTTCTAAATCCGCCTGTCATATTGCTAAGGGGGGCAAACTGAAAGAAATCGGTACTTCAATGCAACAGCTCATCGAAAAAGTAACTTTGCAGCCCATCTTTGATAAAGACATGATCCGAGGCAACGTCATTTATGTTGATGCATTCGGCAACGCCATTACCAATATCTCGAAAGATCTATTCAATAAAGTTCAGAAAGGACGTCATTTTGTCCTCTATTTTAAACGTAATGAAACCATTACCAATCTTTCCTGGCATTACAATGAAGTGGGAGAAGGAGAGAAACTTTGTTTATTCGGTATTTCCAACTACCTTGAAATCGCCATCAATAAAGGTAATGCCAGCCAGCTACTCGGACTTCATGATGACGATTCCAATGTTATTCGTATAGAATTTAAAGATTAATTTCATAAATTCATTTGTCGTGCTTTCGCTCCATTTTTTTATCCTTGGTCAAACTGACCACAAGGCTAAAATTGTAGTTGTAGCTTCGTGGCAAAATAAAATTTTACCATCAACGTTAGTTTAAACTAGACATTTGATTAAATAGATCGTCCAAATACATGATGAAATTCTTAAAATTCCTACTTCCAATCGCCGTTCTATTTTGCTTCTTTGGACAGGCCAAGTCGCAAAACAACCCAGACTCCAGCTCTTTTGAGGTCCAACGAAGCCGTGTAAATGACCTACTCGATGCCCGTCAACAGAAATTCGGCGCCTATGACACGAGCCTCACTCAAAAAACAGGGCTTTTTGGCCTTTTCAAATCAAAAGGTGACATGCAAAAGAGCATTGATATCCTTAAAGATATTGTTATCACCGACAATAACATTTTCTTAGAGACTCAAAAACTATTGAAAATCAAAGATTTTGAGAAAGATAAATTCCAACAATTGGCAACAGATTACGACAAGCAGGTATCAGCCTATATCGGCACCATAAGTAAGCTTCAAAAAGAGAACGAGAAACTGCGGGCACAGATTGACAAAACATCAGGCAACGGAGGTATAGGCAATATCCTGCTCTATATCGCTTTACTTGTTATCGCCGTATTAGGATATTTATTGTATAAATTTAACGCGCAACTAACAGCTTCGAAACAACAAAATTTAGGATAAAGCAGCAGCAACAAGCATTTGCACAAGTACAAGCCACTTAAAACAGCCGTTTTAAATCAGAAAAAGTACGGTTTAGTTCAAAAAATTGACTAAAGTATGATAGCAAAATATTTTTAATCTCTTTACATTTGTCCTCGCAACAAAATTTGAAGTAGCGGATATGGCAAGAGGATTCAACAGCGGTAACAAACAAGAAGAAGATCTACCAAAACCAAAATTGAATAAAGAGCTCCTATTGAGAGCATCTAAATTGATGACCTATTTAAAACCTTATCGTTTTAAATTTGGGGTCGGCATGTTTTTCTTGGTATTATCCAGTTTGGCCATGCTCGCCTTTCCGGCTTTGCTTGGCGCCATGATTGATGCCGCGCAAGGCAAGCAAACTTATCCATGGCTTGCACCACATGTTTATTATATTGGTGGAATTGCCTTTATTATTCTGTCTTTTCTGTCAGTCGTTTCTTTTTTTCGTATCCGAATTTTTGTTGAGATTGCCGAACGTACGCTATCCGCATTACGCAAGGATACTTATCTTAAGCTGATTTCTTTGCCAATTGAATTTTTCGCCAATCGTCGTGTTGGGGAATTAAACAGCCGCCTGTCTGCTGACCTTTCACAGATCCAGGATACGTTAACAACAACTTTGGCTGAAATCTTAAGACAGTTGATTAGTCTTTGTTTCGGTGTGTTCCTTTTGGTTTGGGTATCGCCCAAACTTGCCCTCATGAACCTTTGTATTTTACCGATTATCGTTGTAGCTGCTATTATTTTCGGAAAATTCATCCGCGAATTGTCCAGACAGGCCCAGGATAAAATGGCCGAGTCAAATAGTATCGTTCAAGAAACATTATTGGGGATAAGCAACGTAAAGGCCTTTGTGAATGAGTACTTCGAGTTTAATCGCTACAGCAATCAAATGGATTCAGTGGTAAAGTTGGCAGTCAAAGGAGCTACTTTCCGTGGTGCATTTGCCTCTTTTATTATTTTCTGTATTTTCGGTGCGGTGATTGCTGTCATCTGGTACGGCGCAGCATTGGTTTCTATCCATGAAATGACTGTAGGCGACCTGACTACTTATATCTTGTATTCGATGTTTGTTGCAGGCTCCATGGGCAGTTTCCCCGAACTCTATGCCAATATCCAACGCTCTTTGGGTGCAAGTGAGCGGATCTTGGAAATTTTAGATGAGCCCCAAGAACACCTCAATGTAAAACCAACTTGCAAGGAAGTGCACAAGACCATGACCGGAAAACTAAGCTTCAACCATGTTTCCTTTGCCTATCCAAGCCGCCCCGATATTGAAATTCTGAAAGACATCAACTTTACAGCCAATGCTGGCGATAAAATAGCCATCGTTGGACCGAGTGGAACCGGAAAATCAACAATAGCTTCATTGATTCTTCAATTCTACACAGCCAATAAAGGGGAAGTATATTACGATGACAAACCGGCATCCGATTTTGAACTTTGCGATATCCGCAACCAGGTCGCTATCGTGCCGCAAGATGTTTTGCTGTTTGGCGGAACAATACGTGAAAATATAGCCTATGGTAAGCTCGATGCCACGGAAGATGAAATAATAGCGGCTGCAAAACGTGCCAACGCACATCAATTTATATTAAATTTCCCCGAAAGCTATGACACCTTAGTTGGTGAACGTGGCGTTAAACTCTCTGGTGGTCAGCGCCAACGAATCGCCATTGCGCGTGCACTATTAAAAGATCCTGCAATCCTTATCTTGGACGAAGCCACTTCTTCCCTAGACTCAGAATCAGAAAGACAAGTGCAGGAGGCGTTGGAAGAATTAATGCGTGGACGCACCTCGATCATTATTGCACACCGACTATCGACCATTATTGATGCCGATAAAATTATCGTTGTCGAAAATGGAATCGTGTCTGAGAGCGGTACGCACTTTGAACTGCTCCAAAAAGAAAGCGGTCTTTATCAGCACCTCTATAATCTGCAATCAAAGCAGCAGAAAATTGATATGTAAAATTTTGTTAATTATTGATTCTTTTTAAACAAATTCACCCTGGGATTGTTCATTTGGTATCATACTTGATTATCATTTGAATATATAACAAAATAGAAGAATTATGAAAAATAGCAAAAATGGATTAGTGGCATTTGCTTTGGTAGGATTAGCTGCGGGAGCTGCTGCATGGTATCTTTTAGGAACTGATGATGGGAAAAAACAATTAGATCGTGCAAATGACGGCATTAAAAGCTTAACTAAGTCATTGAAAGATCTTTCAAAAAAAGAAGCTAAAAAGGCACAAAAACTAGCGAACAAAGCTTCGGCTGAATTAGACAATTTGAAATCAAAAGCACAAGCAGCTTTCAGCAAAGCATCGGATGATGCAGATGCACTGAAAAACAAAGCAAAAGAAGCCGGCAGAGAAGCTTTGGACCACGCTAACAATGCCGCTCAAAATTTGGCAAGCAAAATCGACAATACAACTGATGCTGCAAAATCCAAAATTTCTAACGCATAAGTAAAAAAACAGCTTTTTTAAGAATTGATGGTTTTGGTCACTCCCGTGGTCAAAATACATTTGTATCTTTGCTGCATATGACTTTGCTGCAACAGGTAAAAACTTTAATTCTTAAAGACATCATTCTGGAATGGCGTTCAAAATATGCTATTAACGGAATTCTACTATATGTCGTATCAACTGTTTTCGTCTGCTATCAAGCGTTCAAATCAGTTGATACGGCTACATGGAATGCATTATTTTGGATCATTATGCTCTTCGCTTCGATCAATGCAATCAACAAAAGCTTCGTCCAAGAAAACCCAAACCGGCAACTTTACTACTATTCACTGGTTGATCCCAGAGCGATCATTTTAGCGAAAGTCATTTACAATATGATGATGATGACCCTGCTGGCGATCATTGCATATTTTGTCTATTCGACGATATTCAGAAACCCTGTCGGTGATCCAACACTTTACTTCATTTCGGTCATCTTAGGCAGCATCAGTTTCGCCACAGTCTTTACCATGATCTCCGGGATCAGCTCCAAAGCGGGCAACAACAGCACCTTAATGGCCATCTTGAGTTTCCCCGCCATCATCCCACTGTTAATCGTATTAATCAAGCTATCCCGCAATGCAATAGAAGGCCTGGAAAGGGCTTCCAGCAGCAAAGAAATAATCGTATTACTTGCAATTAATGTAATCACCATCACTATTTCTTTATTGTTATTTCCGTACCTTTGGCGAGATTAAGTGTCAGAATTGAGAACAAACTAAATTCAATTTATCCATGAGAAAAAAATGGTGGAAAATATTAGCGGTAATGATTATCTGTGCGGTCATTATCAATGGTCTTTTGGGACCTGTTCCCCGCCTATTCATCCTTCACGAAAGCATACGCAACGTTTATTTTCATGTCCCAATGTGGTCGGCTATGTTCGTTATGTACCTGGTTTCTGTTATTTATAGTATCAAATACCTCAATACGGGCAAACAGGAGTATGATTTAATGGCCATTGAAGCCGTTAATACCGGAATAACATTTTGTTTTCTTGGACTTGCAACAGGTATGCTTTGGGCAAACATCACCTGGGGAGAGCCTTGGCCAAACGACCCGAAGCTTAATGGCTCTGCCATAGCAACACTGATGTATCTAGCCTATTTGGTGCTCCGCAATGCGCTGGAAGAAGAACAAAAAAGAGCCAAAATATCGGCTGTGTACAATATCTTTGCATTTCCGATTATCATCGTGTTACTTTATATTCTACCAAAGATGACAGACTCTCTTCACCCTGGAAGTGGAGGAAACGCAGCCTTTGGCGATTTAAAAATGAGCAGCGAGCTACGCCCTACATTTTATGCCGCGATGATCGGCTGGCCAATGATTGCAGCTTGGATTTGTTCACTTCGCTATAGAGTACGCCTGCTCGAAAAGAAAGACTTGAACGCATAATATTGAACGGCTAATACCGTACTTTATTTCTAAAATAAAGAAATCCGGTAAAACCCAATCAGTAAAAAACAGAATATTACATAAATCAAATAGCGTGTATCGAATCATACATAACAATGAAAACGACACGAATAATATTTTAAACAAATGAAAAAAATAACATTGTCAATCGCCTTACTACTCTTATCAACTTTGAGCACATTTGCACAGGATGATGTCGAGATGGCGACTGGATTACGTAGCGAAGGTAAGATCTACGTTGTTGTATTGGTCATGTTGGTCATTTTTCTGGGTTTGGCTTTCTTCCTTTTCTTGCTCGATCGCCGTATCAGCAAATTGGAAAAAAAGAATAAATAGCATTTTATTGATTGCATACGATGATTATAAGTCAGTTTAGAAATTATTCACCCATCAATATTTTATTTCTATCCATCGTGGGTTTTGTTTTATGCTTAGGCATATTTCTTCACCTTCCGGACAAACTTGATTCTGTAATCTTTGAGCCTGCCTTGGGGAATCTTTTGGGAGAAAATAACTTAATCAACCTCTCTCCTTCGACCAATGTTTTTATCACACTGATCCTGACGATTTCTCAGGCAACGATACTCAATCGCATCACAAGCCATTTTAACCTGCTGGGTAAACCCAGTTTCTTGGTTGCTTTGATGTACATGACACTGGCCAGCCTGTTTTTACCATTTTTGGTACTTTCACCCACACTGATCTGTAATTTCATTTCGATATGGATGTTAAGCAAATTGCTCTCCCTCTATCGGCAGACAGATGTTAAAGCCGAAATGTTTGATCTCGGTATGATTGTAGGGATAGGAAGTCTGATCTACTTCCCTTTTCTGAGTATGTTCGCCTTACTATGGATAGGCCTACTCATTTTTAGGCCATTCAACTGGCGCGAGTGGATTACACCTTTACTTGGCCTAGCAACGGTCTATTTCATCTTAGCGGTTATCTACCTTTGGATGGGTAAAATGGAGCAGTTTTATACCATTTGGCTACCGTTTACCTACAAATTCCCTACTGCTATTCGCATTCAGTTAGTCGATTATCTGGTACTCGTCCCAGTAATCTTTACGTTAATACTCTTCCTCTTGGTATTGAAAGACAATTTTTTCAAAAGTGTCGTGCATATTCGCAAGTCATTTCAACTGTTGTTTTTTATGTTATGCCTTGCGATAGTTTCTTTTTACTGGAATAAAAAACTAACGGAGGCCCATTTTTTACTTTGTGCCCCCTCCATCGCTATTTATATGGCTTATTATTTCACTTATGCCAAAAAGAAATGGTTTTTTGAAGTTGTATATGCCATCATAACACTGACCATAATCTACTTTCAGTTTTTCTAAACGACTGTACAATAAGTGTTTAACCTTTTTTAACAAAATCGGCTTAACAAGCTCGCAAAAATTGAATAGTTTTGTATGCGATTAAAAGCAAAGAACATTTAATATAAGAGTCAGATAACTCGAAAATTTCACTAAAACTAAATAAACATTAGTTTCTCAATTTTATAGATTGACCATGCAGAAACGCTTTACAAGCTCTCTAAGAAATAAATCACTCCAACTGTTGTTAGCAGGTGGAATTTTAGCTAGTTCTACTACCGCATTTGCACAAAAAACGACATCCGCATCACCTTATTCTCAATTTGGACTTGGTCAGATGCGTGAAGATTTATTGCCACAATATAGAGGGATGGGAGGTGTCAATACCGCTGTCCGGAGAATCAATGGCGTGTATAATACCAACCCAAGCAACCCTGCATCTTATTCTGCTACACAGTTTACGACCTTTGATGCTGGTTTATACGGGAACTACACGCAGTTAAATTCGACAACAAGATCGGATAATACCGCTGACTTTGCCTTTAGCCACATCACCATGACATTCCCAATGAAACGATTTGGTGGTATCAGCTTGGGTATCCTTCCCTATTCAGATATAGGCTATCGGACATCTTCAACGGGAACAGTCAATTCTGATCCCTATACGAAAGTTTTCACGGGCGAAGGTGGTTTAACTAAAGCCTATGCAGGTTGGGGGGTACGCATTGTAAAAGGTCTGAGTATTGGTGCCAATATGTCTTATCTATTTGGAACCCTAAATGATTATAGCCGTGTAGAGTTTTTGCCTTCATCCGGAGCATTAAATACACAACAACAAAATAAGCGCGAAATCCAAGGGATTATCTTTGATTATGGTCTGCAATACGAACAACCTTTAAATAGAGAATACTCGTTGATCGTTGGTTATTCAGGGTCGCTCAATAATGATATCAAAGAAAGAGCAACAATTTTTAATACACGGGTTACACCTTCAACGGATCCAGACAACCAAAATATCCCGTTGGATAGCACCTATGTTTCGGACCGTAGCAGCAGGCATTTGACGCTTCCGTTGCGACATAATGTAGGTATTACCCTTGCACGTAACAACCGATGGTTAATCGGGGCCGATTTTAAATATGCCGATTGGTCAAGATTTCAGACCAGAGCGGGTGAAAACGAACTACGGAAGAATTATGGCGTAGCGATTGGTGGTCAGATTACACCAGATGTTACTTCGCTTAAATATCTGAACCAAGTAGACTATAGAGTTGGTTTCAGGTATAATAAAACACAATATTTCTTAAGCGACCAGAATATCAACGATATGGCGGTTACTGTAGGTGTGGGACTGCCGTTGGCAAGAAATCAATTTTCAGGAGCTTTCTCTAAAATAAACTTCTCTGCAGAATTTGGCCAAATGGGCAAAATCAGCAACAGTCTCCTACGTGAACGCTATATTAACTTTAATATCGGCTTTACCCTCAATGACCGCTGGTTTAGAAAACCGCCTTTAGATTAATTAATACGATGGTACGCAAGACATTTGCTTCATCCATATTCCAAAATATATCGCCCCTAGTAATCTTATTTTTACTAGGGGCGCTCTCATTGACCTCTTGCGAACCGGATCTAAAAGAGGTAGACCGCATTGCCAATATGAAAAAGGAAGAGGCGGTCGACATTTCGCGTCATGTCGATATTATTTATAGCGATTCCACACGGGTAAAAGCGAATCTTACAGCCCCTGAAATGCGTATCAAACACGATAGCACCGAAGTATACGAATTTCCAAAAAGCATAAAAATCATCTTTTACGACGACAATTTAAAGGAAACTCAGCGAATTACTTCCGACCATGCTATTCGGCGGGAAAAAGAAAAGACCACCGTATTTACCAAAAATGTGGTGGTTACTATGGCTGACGGTTCTGTCATCAAAACAGAAGAGATCATCTATGACGAAAGTAAAGCCGATAGCAACAGCAACATGACCTTTTATAATCATGTTCCCATTACGGCATTCTTTCGGGATAATCGCGGTAACTTACAAGGTTCATCATTTACTTCGGACAAGGATTTTAAACACGTCAATATAGCCAATGCAACTGGTTATACGGTGATCACCAACAACAGTCTCTTCCCTTCCTTAGGTAAATAACTATTTGCAGGCCATAAACCAGATTCAGGTTTAGCTTAACAGCAGGTATAGATCCGAGACAATACCTCCAGGCAGTTTATTTATACGATTAAGTTGTTCAAAACGAATCATTTGAACTAAAAGAGCACAAAAAACTCCACTTTATACAAATAGTTTTCAAATTTGTTTTGTTACATTCAGGAAAATATTCCGTTTTTTTTTATAAAAATTGTATCTTGCACCGCATTTTGCTATGCTATGCATAAATTAACGAAATACAAGTATTTACACAATATAAACACAATAAGCAGACTATGGGATTAATGGGCTTTTTGCGTAACAAAGCTGGTGTCATCTTGACCGCAGCTATGGCTATCGCAATTTTAGCATTTTTACTAGGCGATGTCGTTCGAGGGGGAGCTCCTTTTTGGGCGAGACATCAAAATCGTGTAGGGGAAGTCAACGGAACTGAAATTGAATATCCTGAGTTCAGTAAGCAAGTTGAACAAACAGAGGAAATGTTCAAACAACAAATGGGCGGTGCAGTGACCCCTCAAATGCGGACCTACGCTGTTCAACAAGTATGGAATCAATTTTTATCAAGAGAAATCTTGAAAAAGGAAATTGAAAAAATCGGTTTGACTGTCGGTAAAGACGAATTAAATGATTTAGTGCAAGGTAACAACCCTTCACCTCAAATCGTTCAAGCGTTTACCAACCCACAAACAGGACAATTTGACCCGAGTCAACTGCGTGCTTTTATCACCCAAATGAACACATCAGGTAACCAACAAGTGGCTGAACAATGGGAGGAACTACTGAAAGGCGTTAGAGATGAGCGTTTAAGCAGCAAATATGGCGAATTGCTTTCTAATAGCGTATATGTTACTTCTTTGGAAGCAAACGAAGAATACCAAGAGCGTAATAAACTAGCAGACTTCAAATACATTCTTTTGGATTACGCTTCTGTTAAGGATGCTGATGCCAAATTGACTGATGCAGATTACCAAGAATATTATAATGAGCATAAAAGTATGTTCAAAACACAAGAGGAAACACGTGCGATCCAATACGTAATGGTGGATGCAAAACCTCTTGCAAAAGATTCATTGGCCGTAAAAGAGACGATCAATAAATTGAAACAAGATTTAATCGTTGCTAAAGATGACTCTTTATTTGCTTCGATCAATTCAGACAACAAATTTCCGTTTACTTATGTGAAAAAAGGACAGTTGAGTCCTTCATTGGATTCCGTTGTCTTCAATGTTGCGGCCGGAACAACTGTGGGACCTTTCTTAAACAACAATGCGTATGAAATTGCAAAAGTTGTTTCGACGATCGTAAGCCCTGACTCTGTGAAAGCATCACACATACTATTGGATCCTGCTGCCGAAGGTGGAATGGATAAAGCATTGGCGAAAGCAGATTCGATCAAAGGATTGATTCAAAAAGGAGACAATTTTGCGGCATTGGCGGTTCAATTCAGCAAAGATCCAGAGAGCAAAACCAACGGTGGCGAGCTGGGTACTTTAACAAGAGGCCGTATGGCTCCAGATCTTGAGACAGCCATCTTCGAAAGTAAAACAGGCGATATCAAAGTTGTAAAATCACAATATGGTGTCCATGTCATTAAAATTGAAAAACAATCAGGAAGTTCAAAATATGCAAAAGTTGCTATCATTGACAAAGTGATCAACAGCGGAAAAGAAACGTTGAACAATGCACATAGCAAAGCAACAGCATTCTTATCTGCAGCTACAGCACAGAACTTTGCTCAAGAAGCGAAAAAAATTGGTCTGGAAGCAAAAACAGCCTCACGCGTAACAGCGATGGACAATGTATTAGATGGCGCCGAAGCTCCACGTGATTTAATCAAATGGGCTTTCGAAGCTAAAAAAGGCGATATTTCAGATAAAGTTTTCGAAACTGAAACCTCTTATATCTTAGCAAACTTGGTCGACATACAGCCTAAAGGAACTCTTTCCTTGGATGCTGTTAAGAAAGATATCGAACCTGCAGTAAGAAATATGGTTAAAGCTAGAATCTTGAAAGATAAATTTGACAAGGCTTTAGCAGGTACATCTTCTATTGATCAAGTAGCACAAAAAGTTGGTAAAGCAGCTATTCACGTTGAAAATGTTGTCTTCGCAAATCCAGTTATTCCTGGTGTTGCATTAGAAAACAAAGTGGTTGGTACTGTTTTTGGGCTACAGCCAAACAAACCTTCCAAAGCGATTGAAGGCAATACCGGTGTATATGTTGTACAAGTAAATGGTTTTACCAATCCTGCCGCGATTTCGGATATCAACGGACAAAAGAAACAAATGCTTGCAGCTAAAGCACAACGCGCTTGGGGATCTATTTTCCGCGCTTTACAAGACAAAGCTGAAATCATTGACAATAGAGTGAAATTCTTTTAAAAGATTTTTAAGTAAATTTGTAGCCGGACGAATTATCGTCCGGCTTTTTTTTTGATGTAAATATGGATATTCAAACAGATATTGTCAACAAAGTTGCGCAAAGTGGGTTAGTCACAGTTGACCTGGCCAACTACCATCCTAAAGCAGACAATGTAGTCTATGATATTAAGGATAATCTCTTCCATGGCTTGATTCTTAAAGAAAAGGATTTCCGAGAATTCATTAAGACACACGACTGGTCGCAATACGAAGGTAAACATGTCGCAATTACGTGTACTGCCGATGCTATTGTTCCGACCTGGGCTTATATGTTATTAGCCAACAAATTGGAACCCTATGCGAAGACAATTATTTTTGGGGATTCAGAGGAGTTGTTGCGTATGCAGTATGCTGCGGCAATCGAACAGATTGACATGGAACAATTTCGAGATCAACGTGTGGTTGTGAAAGGTTGTGGTGATATTTTTATTCCGGAGTCTACCTTTGTGCAGTTTACGGTAAAATTGAGTAAGGTAGCAAAGAGTATTATGTATGGTGAACCCTGTTCTACGGTCCCCGTATTTAAGCGGACACAGCCTAAATAACTCAGCTCAACATAAGTATATGTCATCGTCCATGAAGGTCTCATTAACTCCAAAAGTTAAATTTATTTGAATGAAATTAACATTTCTTTTTCAAACAAATTTCGTAAACTTACGTACATGAAACTTATATCGACTTTGCTCCTTTACTTATCCGTTATCGTAAGTACTGCTTTCGCTCAAGATTTACCGCATTTAAAAGAATCGGCATTTAAAGGTGGCGAGAAATTAAAATATAAACTCCGTTATGGCTTTATTTCAGCCGCAACAGGGACATTAACCGTTGAGGATACCAAGGATGGAGCCGGAAACCCTTCCTTTCATCTATACGCTGCCGGCAAAACAGCTGGCGCCTTTGCCATATATACGGTGAGAAATGAATACAACTCGTATATCAATAGCAAGACATTTTTACCGTATTACTATACGGAAAACATTCGTGAAGGAGGATATAGACGGAACGATAAGGTGCGCTTCAACCAGGAGACAAATAGTGTTGTAGGCAACAAGGGGACTTTCAATTCGAAGGTAGATCAGACTTTCGACTTGCTTTCTTCCTATTATTTCGCCCGAAATCTAGATCTGTCGACTGTTAAACCAGGAGAATCTTTTAAGCTGACTTATTTTTTGAATGATGAGATTGCCACCTTAGGCATACAATATATTGGAATAGAAAAAATAAAAACGGAATTAGGCACTTTAGAATGTCTCAAATTCAGTCCTGAGATTAAACCAGGACGTATCTTTAAAAAAAATAGCAAGCTTTATCTGTGGGTAACCAATGATGGCAACCGTATTCCGGTCAAAGCCAATGTAGATATTCTAATCGGTTCGGTAACACTGGAATTACTCGAAGCCAGTGGATTAAAATACAAATTGGGACAGAAAGCAAGCTACTCAAAATAATTAGAATGATTGAAGTAGGAAATGTATTGGTGCACGAAGATCTAATCAACAATGACTTTGTGTGTAATTTATCAAAATGTAAAGGAATTTGTTGTATTGAAGGCGATTCAGGCGCACCTTTATTGGAGAGTGAAAAGGCTATATTGGAGGAGATTTATCCCAAAGTAAAGCCCTATATGACCGAGAAAGGTATTGAAGCGATTGAAGAGCAAGGGAAGTATGTTGTCGATATTGATGGCGATCTAACGACCACTTGTGTTGATGGGAATAAAGAATGTGCCTATGTGACCTGGGAAAATGGCATTACAAAATGCGCTATCGAAAAAGCTTACGAACTTGGCGAGGTGCATTGGCGAAAACCCGTTTCGTGTCACCTCTATCCTATCAGGACAACACATTACCCCGAATTCGACGTACTTCACTATGACCGTTGGCATATCTGTAAAGATGCATGCTCATTTGGTAAAGAATTACAGGTCCCTGTATTTAAATTTTTAAAGGATCCTCTCATCCGAACCTATGGTGAGGAATGGTACAAAAATCTTGAGAAAGCAGTCGAAGAGTTGTAACAAAATCACTATCTTTAAGCTTTAACTATTTTGGTATTTCACCCCAATTCATGTCAAAATTAAGAGAGATCCAACGTCCTATTGCCCATGAACTTGAGGCTTTTGAAAAAAAATTCAAAGCTTCAATGAAAAGCTCCGTCCCCTTGTTGGATCGCATTACACAATACCTGATCAAACGTAAAGGCAAACAAATGCGGCCCATGTTTGTGTTCTTTTCTGCTGGGATATGCAACGGAATCAATGAATCCACCTACAGAGGAGCTGCTCTCGTAGAATTGCTGCATACCGCATCACTCGTACATGATGATGTGGTAGACAACTCCTACGAACGCAGAGGTTTTTTTTCCATCAATGCTTTGTGGAAAAATAAAATTGCTGTTTTGGTGGGTGATTTTCTGCTGTCAAGGGGCCTGCTCCTTTCTGTAAAACATCAGGATTATCACTTACTAAAAATTGTATCGGAAGCTGTTGATCAGATGAGCGAAGGTGAATTGCTTCAAATCGAAAAGGCCCGTAAACTGGATATCGAAGAGTCTATTTATTTTGAGGTCATTCGAAAGAAAACAGCCTCGCTGATTGCCTCTTGCTGTGCCTGTGGATCGGCTTCTTCGAATGCAGATCAGGAGACAATCGACAAGCTCCATCAATTTGGTGAAAAGATCGGAATTGCATTTCAAATCAAGGACGATTTATTCGACTTTGGTTTAGATGACGTTGGCAAACCACTCGGCAATGACATCAAAGAGAAGAAAATGACCTTACCGTTAATCTATGCCTTGAATCAAGTGACTTCAAGTGAAAAGCGAAGGATCATTAATTTGATTAAAAACCATAATGAAGACACACGCAAAGTGGCTGAAGTCATCGACTTTGTCCGCCAGAGTGGTGGGCTCGAATACGCTACAAATAAGATGCTGGAATACCAACAAGATGCTTTCCGGATCTTGGAAGACTTTCCCGACAGTGAATACAAATCGGGGTTGGAGCAACTGGTAAAATATACAACAGAAAGAAAAAAATAAAATGAGTCACGAATTAATGTTTTTTGGCGGATTCCTCATCTTTATTGCACTTATGCTAGCAATAGATCTAGGCTTATTCTCCAAAGGCGACAAACCTGTTAGCCTAAAGATGGCTAGCATCATGAGCGCCATCTGGGTCTTATTCTCCTTGGGTTTCTATTGGCTTCTCCGTCACTATGGATTTGAATTGCATAATATCCATGACTTGGACCACCTTCAAGAAATCATTACCAAACACCACCACGATATTAAAATCATTCCCGGTGATTTAGCGGCGAGTCTCGAGCTCTACAACAAAAACCTTGGTCTGGAATATATCACCGGTTACGTTGTGGAATATGCCCTATCCGTAGATAATATCTTTGTGATGGTATTATTATTTACTTCTTTTGGCATTCCGGAGCGCTATTACCATAAAGTTTTGGTGTGGGGAATTTTGGGCGCAATCATTATGCGTTTCTTGTTTATTTTCCTTGGTGCAACCCTTATTGCTAAATTCGGCTGGATCCTCTATGTTTTTGGTGCTTTCTTGGTCTTTACAGGGGTCAAAATGTTTATCAACCGTAACCAGGACGAAGAAGTGGATCCACAGAATCACCCGGTCGTTAAATTTGCTTCCCGATACTTTAAGGTAACCCCCAAATTAGATGGTGGACACTTCTTCCATGTAGAGAACGGCGTGAAATATATGACACCGCTATTTCTTGTACTACTGGTCATAGAATTTACGGATTTGATTTTTGCTGTGGATTCTATCCCTGCAATTTTCTCGGTTACCAAAGATCCCTATGTTGTATTTTTCTCCAATATTTTTGCAATACTTGGATTGCGGTCGATGTTCTTCCTTTTGGTCAATATCATCCACAAATTCCAATACCTCAAAGTAGGTTTAGCATTTTTGCTGGTCTTCATTGGTTTAAAGATGCTGCTGCATCATTGGTTGGCCGAAGTAGGTTTTACAACAACACATTCTTTGATCGTTATTGTCGGCATACTTGCATTGAGTATCATTGCTTCGCTGCTTTTTCCTAAAAAAGCTGAACCGACTGATTAAACGACTATTGAAAGCGTACCGACGGTCATTATTCGGCGATAAACTCCGGTAATCTGCGCGAAATTACAAACGATACAGAACACCATGGTCAGAAATTTCTTTCTGACCATTTTTATGTGATATTATGCTTTATGCATATCCTATTCTCCAGCAAAAGATTGCAGAAAAACAGCAGATTTTTAAGAACAATTATTTTACAGAGGAATTTACCTTACTAAATTTTATTTATTTAATTTAGCACCACACTAAATTAACAAAATACTAACAATGAATTGGAATAAAACGATTGTACTAGCTGCTTCACTTTTCGCAGCTTCATTCCAAGTACAAGCACAAGACAATTTGATCAATGCGCTAAAAGCAAATCAAAATGACAATAGCAAATCTGGATTTACATTTACTGAAGTTATCAATCTGGGTAACACATCCATCAAAAACCAAGGTTCATCTGGTACCTGTTGGTCTTATTCAGGTAATTCTTTCCTGGAGTCAGAAATGATCCGTATGGGTAAAAAACCAGTGGAGATCTCACAAATCTATACCGCGCGCAACACGTATTTAGATAAAGCACGCACGTATGTACGCCTTCATGGCGGATTGTCATTGGGTGAAGGTGGTCAATTCCATGATGTGTTGAACTCTTTCCGTAAATATGGTACAATGCCGCAATCGGCTTACACAGGTCTTCACTACGGTACTACACGTAACAACTTTGGTGAAATGACCAATATGTTGGATGCGATGTTAGGGGCAGTAGTAAAGGGTAAAACGTTAACGCCAAACTGGGAAAAAGCGTATACCGCTGCGATGGATTCTTATCTTGGGGAAGTACCTGAGAAATTTGACTATAACGGTAAATCCTATACACCGCGCACCTTTGCAGATCAGGTAATCGGTATCAATCCGGATGATTACGTGGGTATTGCTTCGGTAACTGACCACCCATACTACAGCCAATTCGTATTGTTGATTCCAGACAACTGGTCATTCGACCGTTTCTATAATGTTAAGATGAACGATTTAACGGACATTATTGACAACGCTTTACAAAAAGGTTATACGGTAGCTTGGGCTACTGACGTATCAGAAAAAGGTTTCTCTTGGAAAAACGGTGTAGCTTATGTACCAGAAAAACCTTTCGAGGAAATGACAGATCAAGAAAAGTCAACAATGTTTGTTGGTCCTAAACCAGAGTTAAAAGTAACACCGGAAGAAAGACAAAAAGCTTTCGACAACTGGCAGACTACAGATGACCACGGTATGCATATCGTAGGTCTTGTAAAAGATCAAAACGGAAAAGAGTATTACATCGTTAAAAACTCTTGGGGTACAACAAATGACTACCATGGTTATTTATATGCATCAAAAGAATTTGTACGATATAAAACAACTTCTTTGATGTTACATAAAGACGGTCTAACAAAAGATTTAAAATCGAAGATAAATATCAAATAAGCGATTTATCAGTCCACGAAAACACCTCTGAAATTAATACTTCAGAGGTGTTTTTGTTTTCAGATTAATTTAATAACTTAAACATAATTATGAATCTTTTGTTGAGTGAGTATGAGAAGTATAATCGCGTTATGCCTTACAATTTTATTCGGGAATTTGGCTCAAGCCCAGACTAAGGGAGTGAAATTTGTAGAAGGGTTGAGTTGGAAGCAGATAAAGGAACGGGCACAAGCTGAGAACAAGTTTATCTTCGTAGAGCTATTTGCAACCTGGTGTGGCCCTTGCCAATATATGAGCAATGAGATCTTTCCCCTAGAGCAGGTGGGGCAGCCAATCAATCAGAACTTCATTAGTGTAAAAGTGCAAATGGATTCGACAGAGTCCGACAATGCCAATGTCAAAAAGTGGTATGCTGATGCGCGTGCTATTTCCAATGAATACAATATTCAATCCTTTCCCACATTTCTTATCTTTAATTCCGATGGGCAGGCGGTACACCGGATTGTCGGTGCAAGTGATGCTCCCGAATTTGTTGGGCATGTGATGGATGGACTAAATCCCGAAACACAGTATTACACGCTGTTAAAAAAATTCGAGAAAAGACCCCAAGATATTTATACGGCCAAGCAGATGCTGAAAGCAGCAAATATCGCTTACGATGAAAATACTGCACGAAAGGCAGAAAATACCTTAGCGAATTCATTGGGTACGGATGAGTTATTCAAAAAAGAAAATGTCCATATTTTATTGGCAGCTGCCAAATTCACCAATTCAAAAGCTTTTAATCTTATTCGCAACAATAAAGAGAAAATCGATATTCTATTAGAGTCACCAGGTATTGCCAACCGCACCCTGGCTAATGTTGTCGTCAACGAATTATTTCAGATTAAGATTGATGCCAAACATGAACCCAACTGGGATAGTTATCAGAATGAACTCGCTGCAAAATATCCAGACATCGATTTCATCCCGATGTTCAAGAAAATAAAAGCACACTATTACCTTCAGGTGAAGAATTACGTCGCCATGAAGAATACCATCAATGATTACCTTTCGTCAGAAGATTTTACCCCACACCAATTAAATACCTTTGCCTGGACTATTTTTAATAATAGCAGTGATACTGCATGTATTGAATCCGCGTTAAGCTGGAGCAAGAAATCCATCCTTGAGGATCCAAGCAGTGCATTTTTGGATACCTATGCAAATCTGCTCTATAAGAAAGGAGAAAAAGAAAAAGCCATAAAGTGGCAAAACAAAGCGATCGAAATGGCCAGTGAGGACGATCGTCCTATCTATCAAGAAACACTGGACAAAATGATGAAAGGAATAAAAACTTGGGAAAACTAAACCTATCCCGACCAATACGAACGATTAAATTAAAAATCCAAAATACCAACATTATGAAAAAATTGATTTTAATGCTATTTCTAATTCCAACCCTCCTATTTGCGCAGAGCGAAGGGGTCAAATTTGAGCATGGGCTCAATTGGAGTCAGATTAAAGAAAAAGCGGCTAAAGAAAACAAATTCATTTTTGTAGACTGTTTTACAACCTGGTGTGGCCCCTGTAAATATATGTCGAGTACCATCTTCCCACAAGCCAAAGTAGGCGATTTTTTCAATGCTAAATTTGTCAATGCAAAAATTCAGATGGATAAAACTAAGAATGACAATGAAGATGTAAAATCATGGTACGAAGAGGCCGACCGTTTTGCCAAAGAATATAAAGTTAGAGCCTACCCAACTTTTCTGATCTTTGACTCAAAAGGTACCCTTGTGCATCGTATCGTAGGTGGTGGTGAAGCGGACGATTTTATAGCGAAAGCACAAAAATCACTTGATCCAAATACACAATATGAAACACTATTGGCAAAATTCAATGCCGACCCAACAAATGTAAACATCGCCAAAAGTATGGCTATAGCTGCCAAAGAAGCTTATGATCAAGAGACACAAGCAAAAGCGGAAGGAGTCGTACTGGCGTCCTTGTCTACGGATCAAATCTTTACAAAGGAGAATGTTAGTTTATTACTTTCAGCGGCGAATGTTGTCGATTCTAAGGCTTTTAATTTAATCAAAGACAATCCTGCTAAATTTGATGCCGTTAGTGAAAAAGTGAAAGCAAATGACTTCCTCTCCCAACTGTTGGTTAGTAATGCAGTAAACACCAAAATTCGTGCAAAGGAAACAGTTGATTTTACGAGCATAGAAAAAGAATTGGCGCAAAAATATCCGACTGTGAATACAGAGAAAGCAAGTCTCGAAATGCAACCACGTTATTATGGTTATACCAAAAATTACCCTGGTTTAAGAGATAGCTTCAATAAATACATTGCAAAATATGGTTCAACCATTACCGCTGCAGAACTAAACAACATGGCGTGGTCCATTTTTGAAAACTGCAATGACCCAGCGTGCCTAAAAGCAGCAGCTGAATGGAGCAAATTATCCAACGAAAAAGAAAAAGATGCACCCATGTATTTAGACACTTTTGCAAACATATTATATCGCCTTGGAGAAAAAGAAAAAGCAATTAAAACGCAAGAAAAAGCGATCTCACTCATTACCGATGCTACTCAAAAAGAAGAATATGTAGCAACATTACAGAAAATGAAAAAGGGTGAAAAGACCTGGCAATAAGAAGATATTCGAATAGTCAATGAATAAAAAAAGCCGCAATCAAATTATTGATCGCGGCTTTTTTATGGAGAACAAGACAGACAATATGTTGAGTCTTTGACTGCTGTCCGCTTATTTTAATTCTTTAATACCCATATTCCAAAGGGCAAAAGCATATTTATCAACTGTACTATTGATCAGGACTTCTGTTGACCTTCCCGCACCGTGACCAGCTTTTGTCTCAATACGAATCAATACAGGATTATCACAAGCTTGTTTTGCCTGTAGTTCGGAAGCAAACTTATAGGAGTGCGCCGGTACCACCCGATCATCATGATCTCCCGTAAAGACCATCGTCGCTGGGTAGCAAACTCCAGTTTTCACATTGTGCACCGGAGAATATGCTTTCAGATAGTCAAACATTTCTTTGCTATCATTGACTGTACCATAATCATAGGACCAACCTGCACCGGCTGTGAAGGTATGATAACGCAACATGTCCAAAACACCAACCTCAGGAAGTGCGACCTTGGCTACTTTGGGATCTATCGTCATTGTTGCGCCCACGAGCAAACCACCATTGGATCCCCCCGATAAAGCGGTGTACTCGGGTGATGTATAACCATTCTCCTGAAGATAATGTGCGGCGGCAATAAAATCATTAAACACATTCAACTTATTGAACTGTCTGCCGCCATCATGCCATTTCTGACCATATTCGCCGCCCCCACGTAAATTCGGAACAGCATAAACACCGCCATTTGCCAACCACACCGCAACGGAAGTACTAAAGGCAGGTGTCAAGCTGATATTAAAGCCGCCATAACCATACACAATCGTCGGGTTTTTCCCATTCAAGACAATCCCCTTTTTGTACGTAATAATCATCGGAACCTTAGTACCATCTTTGGATGTGTAGAAAACCTGTTTCGATTCATACTGATCGGAATCAAACTTCACCTTAGGTTTGATATAAAGTGCAGACTGACCAGAATTCACGTCAAACTTATAACTTGAAGAAGGCGTAATGTAATTTGAAAAACCAAAATAAATTTCTTTTTCCTTTTTCTTGCCCGAAAAACCACTCGCTGTGCCTACACCTGGCAATTCTATTTGCCGAATCTTTTTACCGGTATAATCATATTGAATCACCACTGAAACCGCATCTTTCAAATAATTTGCAAAAAGATAACCACCTCCGGTGCTGATCGAAAGCACATTTTCAGTCTCTGGAATAACATCTTTCCAGTTCTCCTTTGCAGGATTCTTCAAATCAACTCTTACCAAACGGTTGTTGGCAGCCTTGTAGTTTGTCTCCAATAAGAAACTATCCCCAATATTGTCAACGACACCTGTATTGGCATCAAAATGATCTTGTAGGCAGACAATCTTGCTATTCGGTTGCTGGAGATCCTGATAATAAAGTTCATTTCCTGTTGTCGTATTTGCAGCGGAAATAATCAGGTAACGTTGATCGTCTGTTAATGAAGCACCGACATAACGTCTCGGTGTTGCAGCACCGCCAAAAACCAATTTATCTGTAGACTGAGCTGTTTTAAGTTTATGGTAGTATAATTTATGTTGGTCTGTTTTTTCAGAAAGTTCAGATCCCTTTGGCTTATCGTAACTCGAGTAATAAAAACCATCGTTTCCTTTCCAAGCAATACCAGAGAATTTGACATCTACTAATGTTTCTCCCACAGGCGCCTTATCTTTGGCATTCAGTACAATGACTTTCCGCCAGTCCGATCCCCCTTCAGAAATAGAATAGGCAACTAAACTCCCATCCTTTGAAAACGAAACATCGGCCAATGAAGTCGACCCATCTTTCGAGAACGTATTTGGGTCCAAGAAAACTTCTTCTGCTCCTCCCTCCCCCAGTTTACGGTAGAGGACAGCATGTTGCTGCAAGCCATTATTCTTAAAAAAATAAGTGTACTCGCCTTCCTTAAACGGGGTTCCTATTTTTTCATAATTCCATATTTCGGTTAATTGATCTTTTAATTTTGTACGGAATGGGATAGCATTCAAGTAGTCAAAAGTCACTTTATTCTCTGCCTGTACCCAGCTTTTTGTTTCAGCTGAACGATCATCTTCCAACCAGCGGTAAGGATCGGCTATCTTTTCACCCCAAAATTCATCCACGACGGTTCCTTTATTTGTCGTCGGATATGTCAACTGTTGTCCATAACCAGTCGTCGCTGTACCTGCCATACCTATCATCATTAGGATAAGACCAAAATTCTTATTTATCATAAAACCTTATACTTGTTTCAACCAATCTAAGTTTTATTCACTTAGCATTTGAAAATTCAATTTGAGTTGAATATAAACAAATTTATCGACCTCTTACCTACCTCAGGCAGTTTTTTCTCTTCCTCGAATAATAACTAAAAAGCCTAGATTCATCACTTCCCGCTTGTCCTTTACGTTAGTATCCAAACTACCTAAATCAAAGCGAATAAATAAACAAAACATGGGCCGCTCATAGTAGCGTTAGACACATTTCTGCAGCGTATATTTTTATCCCAACCGAAATTTCTTTAGATTTATTTAAATCTTGAAAATACTATAACCATGTTTAAAAAAGTCATATACCTTTCTTTGTCGATTTTCATTCTTCAAATCGGAATAAGCGAAGCACAACAATTACCTATAGATCAGCAATATCGAGCCACCCCTACCAAGATCAACGATCTTGTCCACACCAAACTCGATGTACGTTTTGACTATACAAACCAATTTCTGAATGGCAAAGAATGGGTCACTTTACAACCCTATTTCTACCCAACAGACTCCCTCCGCCTTGACGCAAAAGGCATGGATATTAAACAGGTATCTTTGGTCAATGGCACACAAATGATTCCCTTGAAATATACCTATGATGATCACTCTCTACTGATTAAGCTCGACCGGAATTACCTTGCAAAGGAGCAATATACAGTATACATCGATTATACCGCAAAGCCCAATTTATTGAAGGCGCAGGGCAGTGCAGCAATCAACGATGCTAAGGGGCTTTATTTTATCAATCCAGATGAACGCACACCCAACAAACCTCGTCAAATATGGACACAGGGCGAGACTGAAGCATCATCAGCCTGGTTCCCGACAATTGATCGCCCCAACCAAAAGACGACGGCTGAAATCTCCATGACCGTTCTTGACAATTACGTCAGTTTATCGAACGGTGCATTGAGCAATCAACAGAAAAATAGTGATGGCACACGTACAGATACCTGGAAAATGGATTTACCACATGCCCCATATCTATTTATGATGGCCGTTGGTGATTTTAAAATCTATCAGGACAAATACAACAATATCCCCGTTGACTACTACCTTGAACCGAAATATGCACCCTATGCCAAAGATATCTTCGGAAAGACACCGGCCATGATGGATTTTTACAGCAAGACTCTAGGCGTTCCTTACCCTTGGAATAAGTATGCACAGATTGTCTGTCGCGATTATGTCTCAGGCGCCATGGAAAATACAAGTGCAACCCTACATGGCGAACATGTACAAAAGACAAAACGCGAATTGTTGGACGATAATCAGGAGGGAACGATTGCCCATGAACTGTTTCACCAGTGGTTTGGCGATTTGGTAACAGCAGAATCTTGGTCCAATTTGACCATGAATGAATCTTTCGCTACTTTCGGCGAGGTTATCTGGCGTGAGCACGATGGTGGTAAAGATCGTGGCGATAAATCTAGATTTGAAAAACTCCAGTCTTATCTCAAATCGACAAAAAATGGAAAAAGTCCGACTTTAGCCCGTTATTATTATCATGATAAAGAAGATATGTTTGATAATATCAGCTATGCAAAAGGTTCATTGATTCTCTATGCTTTAAAAGAACAAATGGGTGATGAAGCGTTCTATCAATCGCTGAAAAAATATTTGACAGACAATTCCTTTAAAACCGGCGAACCGCAACAGCTCCGTCTAGCGATGGAAGAGGTGACCGGAAAAGACTGGGCTCCGTACTTCAATCAATGGTATTACCAAGGTGGGCATCCAATTTTGAAAATCACGACAAAAAACGGAGAGAACAGTATCATCCTGAATGTAGCCCAAATTCAAGATTCAACCGTGCAGACATTCCAGCTTCCCTTAGCCGTCGATATCTATACGAAAAATGGGAAGATCAGACAGACCTTTCAACTCAACAAGCGGAATGCCCAATTTATGATTCCTTTACCTGCTGCTGTTGAATTTATTGATGTCGATCCCGAAAAAACACTCGTTGGTCAAATTCAAATCGATAAGTCAGATGCCGACTATCTGTATCAATATGAGCATGCACCTTCATTTGCTAACCGCGTCGGTGCGATTGCATACGCCTCAAAAAATCCGACAAATACCATCAGCCAGCAAATCTTAACAAAAGCATTGGCGGATACCGATGCGGATCTTGCTGCAACAGCAATTCAAGGGCTCGATTTAAGCAATCCCACGGTTCGCAAATCAACAGAAAAAACAATCTTGACACTTGCAGAGAAATCCGAAGCCTCTGTCATCCGCGCCTCTGCGATTCAAAAGCTCGCACAGACAAAAGATAAAAAATACAAAAGTCTAATTCTGAACGCTGTAAATGACAAATCTTATATGGTTATCGCAAGTTCAATCATGGCGATAAAAAGTGCTTATCCCGATCAACTTCAGCAGTCTTTGAAGCGCATTGATCCCGATGCCACGGAATATCTAAAGGCGCTCATCACCGAATTATCGAAATCATAGCAAATTATATTGTGGCGGCGAATTTTGTATTCGCCGCCATTTTTTTTTAGTTTTGGCCACATGTCAACAAGAACAAAAATTTATTTTGCCTCCGACTTTCATCTTGGATCTTACCCCTTGGAACGTTCACGGGAAAGGGAGCTGCAAATTATACAGTGGCTGGACCAGATCAAAACAGATGCTGCACAGCTCTATCTTGTTGGTGATATTTTTGATTTCTGGTTTGAATATGCCACGGTTGTCCCGAAAGGCTATATCCGCTTTTTGGGTAAATTAGCCGAAATTTCGGATCTCGGCATTCCCATTACTTTATTTAAAGGAAACCACGATATGTGGATGTTTGACTACCTCAAAAAGGAATTAAATGTTCAGATCATCGACAATGAGCTGGAATTAAAACTCAACGGAAAACACTTTTATATTCACCACGGCGATGGATTAGGTTCGGGTGATTACAAATACAAGGTACTCAAGAAAGTATTTCGGAGCCGTCTCTGCCAATGGTTATTTGCGCGGTTGCACCCAAATTTTGGAATCGGAATCGCGACACGCTGGTCCCAACATAGTAGGCTTTCGAATAATGAGGACGAAAAGTTTTTGGGTGAAGACAAAGAATGGCTGATTGGCTATGCAAAGGAGCTGGAGTCAACCCAACATCACGACTATTATATCTTTGGCCATAGACATCTTCCCTATGATGTTGAACTCAACTCCAATAGCCGTATTCTAAATTTAGGGGAATGGATCAATTACCATACCTATGCAGTATGGGATGGTGAAACTTTACGTTTGGAAAAATGGGCGAGCAAATCCTAATTTCTTTATCCGATTGCCTGAACGGTTACCACTTTCTAACGCCTGAAAGTGCTGTAAAATTGGAGCAGGTCAGTAAGAAAATCACAGCGAAAAGAAATAGCCTGCTGATCGAACAGGACAAAATTCAAAAAAATCTCTATTTTCTGGCTTCCGGATTAGCCCGCGTTTACTACGAGACGGCCAACCGTCAGATTACCTTGGATTTCGTTTCACCCGGTGGAACGCTCATATCCATGAATAGTTATGTCCATGATACCCCGGGTTATGAAAATATAGACCTTTTGGAGGACAATGTTGTTTATCAGATAGACCAAAAGCAACTTTTTGATCTCTACGAAAGTGATATTGCCATTGCCAACTGGGGAAGAAAGATGGCTGAACTTGAATTTATCAAGGCCGAGCAACGAACCATGTCCAAGCTCTTTAATACTGCCCAAGAGCGCTATGCCGAGTTACTTCAAAAATACCCTCAATATATTCAACGGATCAAACTTGGTTACATCGCCTCCTATCTCGGTGTCAGTCAGGTTACCCTAAGCCGGATTCGCGCAAATATTCACACAAATTTTTAACATTTGTAAAAATTATTATCGCCCTAAAGCCGGATCTTTGTATCGAAACAAAAAATCAAAAAAGATATGAACTGGGTATTTTTAATATTGGGTGGATTATGTGAAATCGGCTTTACGACCTGCTTAGGTAAAGCCAAAGATGCGACCGGAAATGCGCAATGGCTCTGGTACGGTGCCTTTGTCGTATTCTTATTTGCAAGTATGGGCTTATTGATCAAAGCTACACAGACACTTCCCTTAGGCACAGCTTATGCTGTTTGGACCGGAATAGGTGCAGTAGGTACCGTTTTAATGGGGATCATCTTCTTTAAGGAGCCTGCAGATTTTTGGCGCATATTCTTTATTTTCACGCTGATTGCTTCCATCGTGGGACTAAAAGCAGTTTCCTCTCATTAATAGCAGGCTAGGTTGTTTAAAAGCAACAAAATTTCCTTACTTTTGTACACTCAATAGTAATCTAGGTCATACATTCCTAGAAGAAGCATTTTTGATATATGTTAGATAAATTACAAGCGATAAAAGAAAGATGGGAAGAAGTGGAAGCTGAATTGAGCAACCCTGATACCATGCAAGATATGAAACGTTTTGCCAAATTGAATAAAGAGTACAAAGATTTGGGCAAAATCGTGGATCAGTACCATATTTACAAAAATATGGTGAGTAATATTGATACCAATAAGGACATCATCATGAACGAGAAGGATCAAGAACTTCGTGAGATGGCTAAAGAAGAATTGGATCTTTTATACGTAGCAAAAGAAGAAAAAGAAGAAGAAATTCGCTTAATGTTGATTCCTAAGGATCCTGAAGATGCGAAAAATGCCATTATCGAAATTCGTGGTGGATCAGGTGGTGATGAAGCAGCCTTATTCGCTGGCGACCTTTACCGCATGTACACACGTTATTTCGAAACCAAAGGCTGGCGCAACGAAGTAATGGACGTTACCGAAGGAACTTCTGGCGGTTATAAGGAGGTGATCTTAAAAGTCATCGGTGAAGACGTTTACGGACAATTGAAATACGAATCAGGTGTACATCGTGTACAACGCGTTCCGGATACGGAGACACAGGGTCGTGTACATACTTCTGCAGCATCTGTTGCAGTTCTTCCTGAAGCTGAAGATGTCGATGTTGAGATCAATCCGGGTGATATTGAATTACAGACATCCCGTTCAGGTGGTGCTGGTGGACAGAACGTCAACAAGGTTGAAACAAAAGTGCAGTTGACGCATAAACCAAGTGGTATCGTTGTGGTTTGTCAGGTAGAACGTTCCCAATTAGCCAACCGTGAGTTAGCGATGGAGATGTTGCGGAACAAACTTTACGAGCTCGAGTTGAACAAAAAGAACGGCGACATCGCTGCAAAAAGAAAAACTTTGGTATCTACTGGAGACCGTTCGGCAAAAATTCGTACCTATAACTACCCACAAGGTCGCGTAACGGAGCACCGTATTGGAATGACGATGTACAACTTACCGGCAATTATGGACGGTGATATTCAAGGTATTATCGATGCATTGCAGTTTGCGGAGAATGCAGAGAAGATGAAAGACGGTCAAGTAGATTAGTTTTTTTTCAAAAAATCTTTGCAGATACGTAAACAAACGCTATATTTGCACACCTTCTGAGGAGAAGGGTTGAGGTCTGGTAGTTCAGCTGGTTAGAATACATGCCTGTCACGCATGGGGTCGCGGGTTCGAGTCCCGTCCAGACCGCTTCAAAAGAGAGAGAAATCTCATACGTTCTTTAACAAATAAGTTTTTAAGATTTTTAGGTCTGGTAGTTCAGCTGGTTAGAATACATGCCTGTCACGCATGGGGTCGCGGGTTCGAGTCCCGTCCAGACCGCCAAAAATTATTAAAAACAATCCTTAAGATTTTAGGTCTGGTAGTTCAGCTGGTTAGAATACATGCCTGTCACGCATGGGGTCGCGGGTTCGAGTCCCGTCCAGACCGCTAAAATTTTAAAAACACATTGTTGGTCTGGTAGTTCAGCTGGTTAGAATACATGCCTGTCACGCATGGGGTCGCGGGTTCGAGTCCCGTCCAGACCGCCAACAAGAAAAGCATCATTTATAATTAAATGATGCTTTTTTTTTGCCTTAACAATACAACAACTATTATTTTTTCAATTCGTACTGAAGTGCTCCAGAAGGGCAATGCTTGGGATCAAGCTGAATTCTTGGGGGGAATGTCAAAAATTTCTTAGTTTAGCATCCTTAATACAGATATCCCTTGCAAGAAGCCGAACGTAAATTACTGTCCCTATTGATGCCCGAAGGGCTATTGGAATACTTTCAGATTTTAGAAGTCGATCAGGTTGACAATCAGCTCCACATTTATTTAGATGAGCTTAATATTGCTCCGACAGGCTATCAGAACAGCAAGTTGGAGTCAAAGGGCTTCATGCCTTCCACTGAGATTTCAGACTTTCCCATTCGAGGCCAGAAAGTTACGCTACATATCCGCCGTCGTCGCTGGACGGTCCTGGATACCGGAGAGATCATCACAAGAGATTGGAATCTGGTGCGTGAGGGTGCTCGAATGACTACGGAATTCGGGCTTTTTTTAAAGAAGATATTTGGATAATCATCCTGTAAGCGCCCAATTGGTAGGTCTGTTCTTCCAAATGGACGGTAAGCAACTACAGGATCAATACAAGAACCATCTCAGTGACTTCCAGGACTGGGACCAAAAGCCACACGCAGAGCAATGGACCCTTTTTCCTGATAACATATCGGAACACCTGAGCATCGATGAGACCAGCTTTAGCAACGGTGAACTTTACACGATCGTAAGCAGTAAATCAGCAAAGGGCAGGAAGGGAACCATATTGGCTACCATAAGAGGGACAAAGGCGGAAGATATTATTGCTGTATTAGAGCGCATTCCACTTAAACTAAGGAACAAAGTTAGGGAAGTAACGATGGATATGGCCCCCAATATGGCAAAGGCTATCCGTAGGTGTTTCAGAAATGCCAGAAGGGTTATCGATCGGTTTCATGTACAAAAACTTGCTTATGATGCTGTTCAGGAACTCCGTATCAAATACCGATGGGAAGTCTTAGATGCAGAAAGCAAAAAAATAATGGAATCGCGAAAACGGGGTATCCCATATGACCCCGAGTTGTTGCCTAATGGTGATACGCTCAAACAGCTATTAGCTAGGTCGAGACACCTCCTGTTCAAGCATCCAAGTCGATGGTCGGAAAGCCAAAAACGCCGTGCAGAACTGCTGTTCATCAGGTTTCCCAAGCTAAAACAGGCTTATGATCTTGGAGTTGCCTTAGGTGACATCTTCAATAAATGCAGGGATAAAAAAGTTGCTTTCACAAAGTTAGGACTGTGGCACAACCAGGTTGAGAACGCGGGTATTGCTTCATTCGAGAGTGTCGCAAGATCCATTGCAGCACATCATCAATACATTCTCCACTACTTCGACAATAGAAGCACCAATGCATCCGCAGAGTCCTTCAATGCAAAACTCAAAGCTTTCAGGAGCGTCTTCCGTGGAGTAAGGGATACAACATTCTTCCTGTACAGAGTGATGAAATTGTATGCTTAAAAATGATTACCCCCCAAACTTTCGGTATGATCCAATGCTTGATCTGTTCAATCAATTCAGCTGTACTGGCATTTTGGGCTGTGATCCAAGGCCTATCTTTCGGATGATACACATTTGGGAGACTCTTCACGCAAACCGCAGCATGTGCACAGCGTTCAGGTATCCAAAGAACGGTTATCTCTCCATTTGGATGTGGATATCTAACTATTTTTTCCATAATTCCATCTCTCTTTAGCAATTTATATTTTAAGAACTAATAACGATAAGAACAATTTTGTTTTAAGAATTGGCTTTTCGCTTTTTAATCATACTGCTCACCCGGTAGATCATAAAAATACCGATGATAGAGAGCAGAATCACACTCATCCCTAATGTAGGATAATGTTCCAAGGGGCTTTCTTTTGTTTCTTGAACAATGATTACACCTGCTAGCGAAGCTGCCACACCTCCTGCCAGCTGCTGCAACGATGAACTGATACTCATAAATGCACCCCGATCTTTCATCTCCGGAACAGCCGTGATCAAAGCGGAAGAAGGCGTCATCCGACTTAAAATGCCCGCCATCATTAAAATGTTTAAGATAACAACAATATAAAATGGAGTAACGCCTAGGTTCGTGTAGATAAATACGACAACCATGAGCCAAAGGGAAGCGAACGCGAAAATCTTAAACTTATCGTAACGGTCGCTCAATTTCCCGACGATAGGCATAATAATCAATGAAGCGATACCCGAAATCATAAACAACATCGGCAGCTGCTCGTGGCTAACTTTGAGGTTATTGACTGCAAAAGCACTTCCAAAAGGCATCATCATATAACCTCCAATGGATAGCAAGGCTGTTGCAGCAAAGCCGATACGATATTCTCGCTGTGAAAAAGTCAGCCAAAGGTGCTTTAACGCAGATTGATGTTTCTGAAGACCGATATGTGCTGTAATCGGAATGAGTTTAATTGCAATGATAATGACAATAATTAAAGCCATCACGGCAATCCATAAAAAGGCACTATGCCAGCCCCAATTGTTTGCGATATACAGACCTATCGGAATGCCTAGGACCTGGCTGGCGCCAAAGCCCATCTGTACAAAGCCCATCACACGTCCACGTTGCTGAAGCGTAAAGATATCGGTGATAATAGCCATGGAGATCGAACCAATGACTCCTCCAAAGAGGCCCGTGATAATTCGAGCAGCGACCAAAGTCCAATAATCGTTGGCAAAACTACAGCAGAAAGTTCCGATAATAAAGCCAGAATAGAAAAAAAGCAGCAGCTTCTTTCGATCAAAACGATCGGCAAAACCCGCGGTAAGCAGCCCCGAAGCACCCGCGCTAAAAGCATAGGCCGAAACCGCAATGCCAAATTGAGCTGGTTTGAGATCGATGGCTTTCATCAGGATATCCCCCATCGGTGACATCACCATAAAATCAAGCACGACCGTAAATTGTGTCATGGCCAATAAAAAGACCACCAGTTTTTGGTATGCCGTAAAAGGCGCATTATCAAGTTTATTTATTTCCATACTGTCCGGTTTGCCTCGGTTTAAACTGGCCTAAAAATACAGAAGTGCGCGAACATTATATGTAATAAGTTTGCAAAATTATCGCCCGAGACCTTACCTTACCTTACCTTACCTTACCTTACCTTACCTTACCTTACCTTACCTTACCTTACCTTACCTTACCTTACCTTACCTTACCTTACCTTACCTTACCTTACCTTACCTTACCTTACCTTACCTTACCTTACCTTACCTTACCTTACCTTACCTTACCTTACGTAAAACGAAACGATCGCACTATTTAATCTTATCCTAGGTCGCCAACAAAAAAGCCAGCACCTGTTTGACAGGTGCTGGCTCAATATGCGATTTAAAGCAAATTATTCAGCGATAACAGCAAATTCAGCTCCGGAAGCATAATCATCACCACGTTGGGAGTTAAGTCCTGTAAAGCGGATATAACGTCCTTTCACAGGCTTTTCGAATCGAACAGTTTTTAATTTTTTATTCCGTTCAAAAGATCCGGACATCACATCTTCCCAGTTCTTCCCATCTTTACTCACCTGGATCTTATAATCCTTGATATCACCATTCGGTCCATCCTGTCTTGGTAGAAAAGTGAAGCCCTTAATTGTTTTGCTACTTCCAGCATCAAAATCAACCCAATGTGGATACTGTGCTACGGTAACCGAATACATCGTGTGCCAAATCGAGGAAGGATCTCCATCCAATAGGTTCTTGGCATCCCCTTCACCAGTCTCCTGACTTGAAGCAAAAACAACCTCCATTGGAATGGTTTCGATTTTAGTGTATTGTTGTGTTACCTTCAATTTTTCATTTTGCTGATACCAAGCCGTTACTGTACCACCGGCGCGTAAGTCAAAAGGCGCTTTATAGACACTTGCCTTTGCATTGTTCAAACTGTATAATACGGTCTCATTTTTATTTCCCGATTGAATAGAAACTTCTCCATTTGAACTTCTTGCCAACGAAATGGGCGCGTCACCGGCAGTCGCTACCTGAGCCTTTGCTATCATATCATTGTTCTGAATCGGACGGATAATGAAACCGATAGCCGTTGGTACTGCTTTCACACGGTCCTTTTCTAACGGTGGCCCTTGTCCACAGCTATTACCACCAAGTCCTGTTACAGCTGCATCAAGATGCACGTGTACGCCCGAACTTTTTGGTAATTGATAAGAGTGCGGTGCAAAGGTCAACTCAAGCTCACTATAGTCCAAAGCGGATGTTGATAAATGCTCTTTCGCAATAAAAACAACTCCCTGTCCAGCATTATTTGTCAATGCTGTCCAACGCACATCCTCATTGTTACTCATATTTTGCGGATTAGGCCATGGCACAAACTGATCTTTTACAGTGCTTTTGTGCAATTCAATAAATTGTGCTGTCTTCCGATCAGCATAATTATTGATCGGTCCACGTCCATAATAACTATAATTGCCATACTCGGTCGGTAATTGCAAAGCATATCCCAATCGAGCTAATACAACACTTGCATTATTGGATGTAATACTCGACGACAATTCAATAGAGCCATCCTTATAAATTGTCCAGATCTGATTGCTTGTAAATTTAAAATCATCTTTGCCAAAAGGCTTATCCGTATGCTCTTTAAGCGTGTAGGTTCCCGAAGTTCCCCCCAACAAAGACGCGCCATATGGAGCTTGCGATTCAACCGTAAACGCCAATACAACTGTTCCATCTTTCTTGGTATAACTGTTTGAAGACAAAACCTTATGTTTAAGGTTATGTAATCCTTTTTCAAACCATTGTTGGTAAGCCCAGTTGTCATTGTCAACCGGAGCACGTAGTGCATCCAATTTTGGGCCTTCGCCATCGCGGATAACTTGTTTACCGGCATATGTTAGATTATATATCGAGCCTGTTTTATTGTCAAACTTCGCGATAAACTGATCTCCTTTCACCACCTGCAAATCACCTTCTTTGGAAAGCGACGGAGCCCCTCCTTGTGCAACAGCGGAAATCAACGGTTTATTTTCAGCCGCTTTGACAAACAGTTGTTCCTCCATTTGAACAAAACCTTTGGCCGCCCAAGGTCGATCTGTATTGAGAATAAACTGTACTTTTACAAAATACTCCGATCCCGCATCTAACTGCGCATAATTTAACGGCAATATAAGCTGCTTGCGTTGGCGCGCTGTCGGCAAATCAGCGGCACTGATTGTACCTGCACTATTTTTTACTTCTACCCCATCCTTATATAGCGACCATTGAACCTGATAATCGGATAGATCTTTAAAATAATTTTTATTGAAAAGCTCAATTTTCCCCTGTTGAATATCAACAGCCTTTACGCCCGCATTTTGGTACACTTTCTTGACCTCAAAATTCTGTGGTTTAGGTTTCATATCGGCAAAGATCAACCCATTATTGACAAAGGTTCCATCATTGGGTTTGTCTCCAAAGTCGCCGCCATAAGCGAGAAAGCGTTCGCCGGTCTTCTTATCGTAATAATACATGGCCTGATCAATCCAATCCCAAATGGCACCGCCCATAAAGAAGTTGGTCGATTCGATGGCTTCCCAATAATCAATTAGGTTACCAACGGCATTACCCATGGAATGTGAATACTCCGAGATATGAAATGGATATTTCAATTTGTAAGTGCCTTTTACAGCTCCTCTTACCCAGTCTATTGAGGGGTATTGATTGGAGCCCATATCAACGATTGTATTGTTACGCTCGTATTGAACAGGTCTTGACGTATCGATTTTCTTGATAGCCTGATAGGCGGCCACGAAATTATCACCCGGACCGGCTTCATTTCCTAAAGACCAGATAACCACTGCCGGATGGTTGATGGTCGAATGCACCATCTCGATATTACGGGCTACATGGGCATTTTTCCATTCAGGAACATGAGAAAGAGACTCTTTGCCATAATAATATTCATGGCTTTCGATATTGGCCTCATCCTCGAGATAAATTCCATATTTATCGCATAAATAATACCAATAAGCAGGTTCTGGATAATGCGAATTCCGGACATGGTTGATATTCGCCCGTTTCATTAATTTCACCTCAGCTTCCATCTGTTCTCTGGTCACTACTTTGCCATGTTCAGGATTGGTTTCATGACGGTTGACGCCTTTCAGTTTCACCGTCTTACCATTGACATAATAATAACGTCCGGCCAAGCCAAATTCATCATCCGCAGCCTTGGTATCTTTAATCTCAACCTTTCTAAATCCAACATAGGTAGAGATAGTCTCAACTGTTTTGTTCTTTTTATCCTTCAATTCAGCCACCAAAGTATACCGATAAGGTAATTCGGCAGACCATTTATCCGGATTTTTGACGTTCAACGTTGCGGCGACGCTATTAGAAACTTGACCATCCAGGGCTGGCACAGCTGATGAAGCTTCTGTCTGATCAACAAGGGTATTCTCGTCACTGTATAGCTTATTTTTATAAAGTGAATAAACTACTTTATACCCTTCAGCTTTCTTACTACCCAGATTGCGTACAGTACTCGTAATTTTCAACGAACCATTTTCGTAATTGCTGTCCAAGTCTGGAATGGCCGCTAAATCGCGAATCTGAACTTTTGGCGTTGAAGTAAGCGAAACATCCCGAAATATCCCGGGCAATCTAAACATATCCTGATCTTCCAAAAAGGAAGCGTCCGAACTCCGGTAAACTTCAACAGCCAACACATTTTCAGCACCTTTTTTTAAGTAAGGCGAGATATTGAAAGATGCGACGTTTCTGGAATTTTTTGAAAATCCGACATATTTGCCATTTATCCACAGGTAGAAAAAGGAGTCTACACCATCAAAATTGATAAATACCTCACGACCGTCCCAATGAGTAGGTACTGTAAAGTTACGTCGGTACGATCCCACTTCATTACGGTAGACATAAGTTGTCCAATCTTGGGCCGGCGTCCGCATAACTCCACCGCGCCAATCATCGACCTTTACTTGATGATGAAAGATCACACGTTGATTGGTATAAATAGGTACACCATATTTTAAGCTTCCATCCTTCTGTATACCATAAATATTCCAGCTCATAGGGACTGGAACAGATTCCCAGGCACCCACATTATAATTCGGATCATAAAAGTCCTTTGGTCGCTCTTCCGGGGTCTTTACCCAGTTAAACTTCCAGGATCCATTGAGCGAAAGCCAATAGTTACTATGCTCGGGAAGTACTTTTCGCGCACTTTCTACGTTCTGAAAGGAGAAGAACGACGCATGCGGCAACTCCTTATTAAGTGATAATAATTGAGGCGATTCCCATTCATTCCCTTTTGGAGCCGTTGTGGCTCCATACTGGAAACCGTCGATAGATGACGTAATCGTTTGCCCTATCGTGACGGTAGTGTCCAGCGACAGCAATGAGGCTAGAATCGTTGAAAAAATAACAGAGTTTCTTAACATAATGTAATTAAGCAATTTAGTCCAGGAAACCAAATGTAACTTCATTTTGTAGTAATAACAAGCAGATTATTAAAGCACTCGATTGCGAAACTTTTTCGATACAAAAAAGATCATATCGAACTTTAAAATTGTTCTATAGGTTCTCCATTTGAGGATCGTACATAAAACAATGTAAAAATGTAAAAACGTAAAAAATTGACCCGGCGAAAAATAACGATGTCCTCCCAAAAGAAGCTGATTCCAATAAAAAACAAATGCTTTCGGTTTCAAGGAATAAGCCTTATTTTTGGGGATAGATTTCACTTTAAACAAATAAAAGTTTACGTTTGAAAATATTTCGAAGAATTTTATTTTTCAAAGGGTTACAATTTAAGCATTAAGGTATTAATAGGTGAGTAAATTCAGTAAATCAATCCTGCTAGAAAATGATGAGCAAATCATTGAAGGCATCAAAGACGGCAACAGCTTGGCGATAGATGCTATCTACAAGCGGTACTATCCGTCTATAAGCCATATGATCTTGCAAAACAATGGAAGTGAGGATGAAGCGAAAGATATTTTTCAAGAAGCTGTCATTGTGCTCTACGATAAAGTTTCCAAAGGGAACTTTGAGCTCAGCAGCAAACTTAAAACATATCTTTACTCGATTTGCAGAAGGCTTTGGCTTAAGCAACTCAATCGTGCTGGTTTTGGCAACAGTGACATTAGCGGTTATGAAGATTCCTTATTTGAGGAAGAAGATCTACAACAGCATCAAGAACTTGAAAAGAAGTTCGACCAAATGGAACTTGCCTTAGAGAAAATGGGAGAACCTTGTAAGACAATCTTACATGATTTCTACATCTTAAACCATTCGATGCAGGACATCTGTGATAAATTTGGTTATACCAATACAGATAATGCCAAGACTCAGAAGTATAAATGCCTACAACGGCTGAAAAAAATATTTTTTTCAACAGATTAAAATTAGTGTAACACCATGGGAACAATGAATCAAAAAGAATTTTTCGAATTAGCAGACCAGTATCTTCGCGACGAATTATCGGCCGAAGAAAAAGCTGCATTTGAATCTTTTTGTGCTGATCAGCCCTCCTATGCTGCCCAATTACAACAACACTGCGCATTTGTTGCCAATATGAAAGAAACCAGTCAACGGCTGGATTTCAAAAATGCTTTAGCACAATCAGCAAAAGAATACCATAAAACCCAAAACAAACCCGCAAAGGTAGTTCCTATAAAACAATCAGCGGTAATTTCACTTTGGGAACGCATCAAAGCAAGTTCTTTAGTGGCTGCAATGGTAGCGGTATTTGCAGTATTTGGCACATTATGGCTGAGCGGTTATTACAGCAACCTCGAGAAAGCATCTTCCGATTACAGTGCATTACGTAGAGACATGAACAATGTCAAAAAGAACGTCAACGCACACAACGCTGCTATCAGGGATATCAATGACAAAAAATTTGTAAAAGGTACCGAAAGCCAGTTTGGTGCAACAGGATTTATGTTGACGACAGATGGCTATGTCGTCACCAATTACCATGTCATTAGCGGGGCTGATTCGATCTATTTACAAAATAGTAAAGGCGAATCGTATAAAGCACAAATCGTACACACCGATCCAAGCAAAGACTTGGCTATCTTATACATCGCAGATAAGACCTTTAAGAAAGCTAAAAGCTTACCTTACACGTTCAAAACGTCGACTTCAGATCTTGGTGAAGATATTTATACGATCGGGTTTCCTCGGGACGAAGCAGTATATGGTCAGGGATACCTAAGTTCATCAACAGGTTATGCCGGTGATACCATCGCTTATCAGATCTCCGTACCTGTCAATCCAGGTAACAGTGGCGGTCCGGTATTGGATAGCAGAGGTAATGTGATTGGTATTATTTCCGGAAAACAACGTGGCATAGATGGTGCCGCCTTTGCAATCAAAACGAAATCAATCTTGAACGCCTTAGCGGACATACCAAGTGATTCACTGGTTACCGGTCTTAAGATCAACAAAAAGAATAGCTTGGCAGGTTTACCAAGAACAGAACAAATCAAGAAAATGCAAGACTATATCTACATGGTTAAAGTCTATTAGGAGGCATTTAGAACTTATAAAAAAGGCAACGTTTTTCAACGTTGCCTTTTTTTGTTCTTTAATTCCAAGGGCTTACTCCCTATAGATTAGGCTGTGGCGTCGTTCTCAAATACGGTTTGATCTCTTTGAAGCCTTTTGGAAATTTAGCAGGAATATCTTCTGTCTTGATCGCTGGCACAACAATAACATCTTCACCATGCTTCCAGTCAGCGGGCGTAGCGACTTGATAATCGGCAGTTAACTGTAAAGAATCAATGACCCGTAAAATTTCATCAAAATTACGACCTGTTGATGCTGGATAGGTCAGCGTCAATTTGATCTTTTTGTCAGGACCGATAATAAATACGGAACGTACGGTCGCTGTTGCGGAAGCATTTGGGTGGATCATATCGTACAATTCGGATACATGATGATCTTCATCAGCAATAACCGGAAAATTCACTTCGGTATTTTGCGTTTCATTGATATCCTTAATCCAATTCAAGTGATCGTTTACATTATCGACGCTTAGCGCAATGGCCTTCACACCCCTCTTGTCAAATTCAGATTTCAATTTTGCCGTACGGCCCAACTCTGTAGTACATACCGGCGTATAATCTGACGGGTGCGAAAAGAAAACGACCCAGCTATCTTTGATATAATCGTGAAAGTCTATTTCACCAATGGTTGTTTGCGCTTTGAAATTTGGCGCTTCATCCCCTAATCTTAAACTCATAATCTTATTTTTTAAATGTGTTTAAATTATATAGTCTACAAATATAGTAGATTAAATTTAGCAAACAAGTAATTCTTCAATTTTTTAAATTGAAATGAAAAAACTAAACTTAATCCAATTGAAAGTAGGGATTTTACAATTATAAACAAAATGAAAACCAACATGCCCCTTGCTACTTGTCCGCCCTACCCTGGCCATTACTTTCCAAAATGCTTATAATGATTAGCTCAAGTAGTTTAAAAAGTAATTTGCTATATTACTATGCTTGCATAATATATATTTTGTATATTTGAGTATGTTGGTACACCGAGCTCATAAAATGATTGTGAGTTGGGAGGAAACTTTTTGACAGCAAACCTTATTATATAGACGTTATCGGCTTGGTAACTGATGAACCAAAAAACTGAAATGCCATGAATTTTGAATTAAGCGAAGAGCATAAAATGATCCGCGACGCAGCGCGGGAATTTGCCCAGGAGCTAAAGGCTGGGGCAATCGAGCGCGATGAAGCCGCAAAATTTCCAACAGATTTTGTCAAGCAAATGGGCGAACTAGGGTTTATGGGTATCATGACCCCCGAAGCTTATGGCGGAGCTGGAATGGATACGTTGGCCTATGTTCTTGTGCTCGAAGAAATTGCCAAAATTGATGCCTCAGCGGCCGTTATCGTATCCGCCCACAATTCCCTGGTATTATATGGACTCAATGCTTATGGTACAGAGGAACAAAAACAAAAGTACCTGATTCCTTTAGCGAAAGGTGAAAAACTTGGTGCTTTTGCGTTGTCAGAACCTGAAGCTGGTTCGGACGCCTCCTCACAGCATACCACCGCCGAAGATAAAGGGGATCACTATCTCCTAAATGGTACAAAAAATTGGATCACCAATGGTGGCCATGCCGATATCTATCTTGTCATTGCACAGACACACCCTGAAAAAGGTCACAAAGGAATCAATGTATTGATCGTTGAAAAAGGGCTGCCGGGATTTACTATAGGTCCCAAAGAAAACAAATTGGGTATCCGTAGTTCCGATACCCATTCACTTCTATTTTCTGACGTTCAGGTTCCCAAGGAAAACCGTATCGGAGAAGATGGCTTCGGATTTAAATTTGCGATGAAAACACTCGATGGCGGTCGCATTGGGATTGCGGCACAGGCCTTAGGAATTGCTGCGGGTGCCTATGACCTTGCTTTGGCTTACTCAAAAGAACGAAAGACCTTTGGAAAACCGATTTCGGACCATCAGGCCATACAGTTTAAATTGGCCGACATGGAAGTTGATATCGAGGCGGCTCGACTTTTGACGTATAAAGCTGCCTGGACGAAAGACCAGGGGCTTCCTTACGGTAAAGAAGCTGCCATGGCCAAACTGCATGCGTCTGAAGTTGCCATGAAACACACTGTCGAAGCTGTACAGATCCACGGTGGCTACGGTTACGTAAAAGAATATCATGTCGAAAGGTTAATGCGCGACGCAAAAATCACGCAAATATATGAGGGAACTTCTGAGATCCAACGTCTGGTGATTGCCCGTGAGATCCTTCGCTAAGCTGTCCGTCATGCAATGAACCCAAAAAGTTAAACACTTTTTTAGGGCTTTGCATGACGGATAGCTTTATTAATCTAAAGACTCTTCAATTTGTTATCGATCATAGCAAGATATTGATAATCCTGAAAGGCAAAGCTCGCCGTTTCAGCCATCGCCAGATTCAAAATAAACTTTGCTTTACGAAGTAAATTCTCCTGATTGCCATCTGTAGCATTCAACCCATCAAATAACAACGTTAAAGCCAATGGATGTAGTTGCTGAATTTGAAGATCTGTTTTGAGATATGCCGAAAGTTCATTTTCGGAGAGATTTAAAAAATAGGTCCTACTCTTTTCGAAGAATTTCTCATAAGCATCTTCAAACACTGCTGGATCAGTCGGCTCCGTAAAAGCATCATGCCCTTCTGTCCATATGCGAAGAAATTTACCAATTTCTTCGATCCAATTCATCAATACATCTTTCTTAAAACTTAATCCCATGATCTATGCTTATCTGATCTGTCCATTTCCACGGACAATCCACTTCTCTGTTACCAATTTTTCCAATGCAAATGGTCCACGGGCATGTAACTTTTGGGTCGAGATACCTATTTCTGCACCCAGACCAAACTCACCTCCGTCCGTAAAACGTGTAGATGCATTGGCATATACCGCGGCAGCATCCACTGTATTCAAAAATTGTTCAATATGGAGTTCACTGGAAGAAACAATACATTCCGAATGTTTGGAAGAATATTTTGCGATATGCTCCAAAGCTTCGTCCAAACTGGTGACCGTCTTTATTGAACACTTCAAATCTAAAAATTCTCTTCCAAAATCCGCTTCTTCTGCGCGCTTTAAATTTGAAAAATTTTGACCCTGTAATACCTCATAAGCTGTAGGGTCCGCGAAGACTTCCACCTGAGCATCTTCAAAATAAGTTTTCAATTTCGTTAGGAACTCGGCAGCAACAGCACGATCGACCAAAACAGTATCTAAAGAATTACACACCGATGGCCTGGAAATTTTAGCATTGGCAACAATTTTCGCTGCCATATCCAAATCTGCTATACGGTCCACATAAGTATGGCATACTCCTGCTCCAGTTTCAATAACTGGTACTTTAGCGTGTTCCCTGACATAATCGATCAGCGACTGTGAACCCCGTGGTATGATAATATCCACGAATTGGGTAGCTTCCAATAATTCCGAAACATGCTTCCTATCAACAGGCAACAGTTGCACAATAGTTGTTGCAATACCATACTGCTCTAAGACAGCATGGATCACTTTCAACAACGCCTCGTTGGTGTGTAACGCGTCCGAACCACCGCGCAATAGACAAACGTTACCCGACTGAATACACAATGCAGCAACGTCTATCGTCACATTAGGTCGCGATTCGTAGATGACCCCAACGACTCCGAGTGGAACCGTAATTTTCTCGATCTCCAATCCATTTGGCAATATCTTTTTTAGTAATAACTGATCTGTTGGATCCGCCAACTGAGCGATCTGCTTAACACTGTCAGCCAAACCTTTTAGACGATCGCTATTGAGCAAAAGACGATCCTTTTTGGGGTCGTCATCAGCCATACGATCCAAATCAATCTTATTGGCTTTTAATACATCAGTAGTATGTGCGATAAGACCTTCTGCGATGGCATTTAAAATAGTTATTTTGGTATCAGGAGCCAGTTGTTGCAAAATTTGTTTTGCTTTGGCCGCCGCCTGAAGTTGGTTTAAGATGGATTCACTCATAATAATACAATATCATTTGCATGTGCAATTTCTACATTTTTTTTACTGGTCTGGGACAAAGCGGATGAATCCATCTTCGCGCGGGCAACGGCAACAGTTAAGCCTTCTAGATTGACAATATTTAACACTTCTCCTTTTTCAAAATGCTCGACGATACGGGTTACCCCCACAGCGAGTAAACTTTTGTGCTTCAATAATGCTTCCTCCGCTCCACGATCAACCATCAATTCCCCTTTTATTAAACTTCCACTCGCGAGCCATTTCTTGCGGGAAGAGATCTTCTTACTTTGAGCCAGACACAATGTGCCAGTCTCGTGCTTAACCGCTTTTTGTATCGCCTCCTCGGTTTGCATACTAAAAATCACCACAGCAATCCCCATTTGATTGGCCAATCGGGCAAAGTTCAATTTCGAGGTCATTCCCCCTAATCCTACGGAAGATTTATCCTTCCTTGCCAGCCCTAAAATATCCCGGTCAATTGTTTCAATTTGCGGTATAATCTTGTTGTTTGCATCCAACACACCAGGAACGGAAGTGCTAAACAGTAATTTTTCGGCACCAAAACCAACAGCAATCAAGGTTGCCAGCTCATCATTATCTGAAAACTTCAGTTCTTTATTACTCACCACATCATTTTCATTTGCGATTGGAATAACATTGTTCCGCCACAATTCCTCATACGTATTTTTCAATTGTAGAAATTGATCCCGATTGGAAAAGTGATGTCGCTCACATAAACTCTGCGCCAATGAAATTTTAAACGGTCGGAAATAAGTAGAATACGTATTAATCAATATAGGGTTCCCAATTGCAGCAGCTGCTTTGCGTTCGGATAGCGTTCCTGTGTAGCTGGGCAGAAAACGTTTACCGGCAGCAACAGCACCTGAAGAGACCAAGACGATATTGTATTTCTTTTGTAAGGAAGCAATTTGCCTAGCGATCTCCAAAACAATACGTTCATCAACTTCTCCCTCTTTCGTGGTAATAGAAGCCGATCCAAATTTGACAACGAGAATTGGCTTTTTCATTTTTTAGTATGTTTTAGTTTAGATTTGAGCACTAATTTACTGAGAAGAATTTGATTTACGCAAAATATGTTAACAATTGAACAATATAGTTCAATCGTTAACCTTAGGAAGTACGGCCCAATCTATTAGGTCCAGGAGCATTCGTGTACCCGGCGTTTATCCCGTAGGAAATTTTACTTTGGCAGAATGCTGCGGAAAGCACAAAAAACAGTATTATGCTGTAGATTAAATGTTTCATATGTAGCCAATTTATTTACAATTGCTACAAATATGGACGGTGGAATCTTAATTTATACGCTATTTAGCGTCGTTTAACAAATCTTAAATTGATTAACAATAACTAAAACCGACTTCCTTTACGAAGGGAATCGCTCTTCATAGAGCTTCTCCAAGGAGAACATTTCATCACGATATTTCGCTGCTTCCAAGAAATCCATTTCTTTCGCTGATTTATCCATTTTCTTCCGTACGTTATCGATCGCTTTCTTCAGATCCTTCTCACTGAGATACTGCATCACTGGATCAGCTGCAATGGCCTGCGACGGATCAGGTTCAACATAAATTTTAGGTTCAATACCCGAGAAATCAGCAACAGAAGTCTGCTCTAAGATCTCTTCTCTTGTTTTGCCCACAGTACGCGGTGTAATGCCATGTTCCAAGTTATATTTCATCTGCTTGTCTCGGCGACGATTGGTTTCATCTATTGTGACACGCATGCTATCCGTCATTTTATCCGCATACATAATAACCCGACCTTTATCATTCCGGGCCGCGCGACCAATCGTCTGAATAAGCGATCGTTCGGAACGCAGAAAGCCCTCCTTATCCGCATCGAGAATAGCAACAAGCGTGACCTCCGGCAAATCAAGCCCCTCACGAAGTAAATTCACCCCGACCAGGATATCAAATTCACCCAAGCGGAGCCCCCGCAAGATTTCAACCCGCTCCAAGGTTTTAATTTCAGAGTGGATATAACGGACTTTTAAGTTCAGCTTGGTCATATATTTGGAAAGTTCTTCAGCCATGCGTTTGGTCAATGTAGTAGCCAAAACACGTCCTCCCTCTTTAATGGTCTTATCGACTTCTTCCAAGAAATCATCGACCTGATTAATCGCTGGTCGTACTTCAATAATTGGATCCAGAAGTCCTGTTGGGCGAATGACCTGCTCAACGACAACACCTTCGGTCTGCTGCAGTTCGTAATCGCCCGGAGTCGCCGATACATAAATCGTCTGATTTGTCAAGGATTCAAACTCCGGAAAGTTTAAAGGTCTATTATCCAAAGCCGCGGGCAACCTAAACCCATGTTCTACCAAGGAAACTTTTCGCGATCGGTCACCTCCATACATCGCACGTAATTGTGGTAAGGTCACGTGACTCTCATCAATGACCAGCAGGTAATCTTCCGGAAAATAATCCAGCAAACAGAACGGACGCATCCCCGGTTGTCTACCATCAAAAAAGCGGGAATAATTTTCAATCCCCGAACAATAGCCCAGTTCACGCATCATTTCCAGATCATAATTGACGCGCTCCTCTAAACGCTTCGCCTCCAGCATTAAGCCCTCGTCTTCCAGTTGCGTTTTCCGTTGCATCAATTCATCTTGGATAGCCCAGATCGATTCTTTGAATTTTTCTTTCGGTGTAACGAAGAGATTTGCTGGAAAAAGAGCAAGATCTTCCATCTTGTTGAGCGTTTTCCCTGAAATGGGATCGATCTCACTCAGTTCATCAATTTCATCCCCAAAGAATGAAATCCGAATAGCATTATCCAAGTATGCCGGAAACACGTCCACTGTATCACCTTTAACCCGAAAGGTACCCCGTTTAAACTCTGTGGTCGTTCGCGAATATAAAATCTCCACCAGCTTATGCAGGAAAGCGTTTCTAGTGACAGTCATACCGACCCCAAAACGAAAGATAGACCGGGAGAAATCTTCCGGATTTCCCATACCGTAGATACAGGATACCGAAGAGACGACAACGATATCACGCCGTCCCGACATCAATGACGACGTGGTTGCCAAACGCAGCTTTTCGATTTCCTCGTTAATCGCCAAATCCTTCTCGATGTAGGTATTCGTCGAAGCAATAAAAGCTTCGGGTTGATAATAATCGTAATAAGACACAAAATAGTTGACCGAGTTATTGGGAAAGAACTGTTTGAATTCACCGTACAACTGAGCCGCCAAAGTTTTATTGTGGCTTAAAATCAATGTCGGCTTTTGGGTTTCCTGAATCACATTAGCCACAGTAAAGGTCTTACCCGAACCTGTCACCCCCAAAAGCGTCTGGTATTGCTCTGCCTGCTCTACCCCTGCTACCAACTGCTTAATTGCTTCTGGCTGATCGCCTGTGGGTTTGTACTCCGATGTCAATTCAAATTTCATATATTTCCTGTGTCTTTAAGAAAACCATTCAGGCCTTTTCCAGCAAACATTGCACCACGAATTGCTTGAGCCCTAAGCTCAAAAACAGTTTTTGTAATCCGATGGTTTCAATCTGCTTCAAGACGATTTGTTGACCTGTGGTCCAGGCCATATCCTGCTATGTTCTTACACAAATTTACTAAAAATTTTACCATTTTAGCGCAAACTATAATAATACCATAGATGTTATTACTTTCAATTGATTATTTATTATCTTTAGCTTAACTGAACTAGCACACACGCCATGGTCACTATTCTATCTACCCAAAATAGCATTGCAAATCATTTTATTGCCGAACTGAGAGATATCACGATTCAACAGGATCGCATGCGCTTTCGTCGGAATCTGGAACGATTAGGTGAAATTTTCGCTTATGAAATCAGCAAGACGATGGCTTATAAACCTGTTGAAGTTGAAACTCCGTTAGGTGTGGCCAAAACCCATCTCTTGATGGAACAACCCGTACTCGCTACAATTCTGAGAGCGGGGCTTCCCTTTCATCAGGGACTTTTAAATGTATTTGATCATGCCGACAATACCTTCATTGCGGCCTATCGGCATACCAAAAAGAGCGGTGAGTTTGAAATTCATAAAGAATATGTTAATACACCAAACTTAGATAATCGTACAGTAATCATTGTAGACCCCATGTTGGCCACAGGAAAGAGCCTTGTATTATGCTGTAAGGATCTCCTGGCCGAATATGACATCAAGGAATTACATATTGTTGCAGCCATTGCATCCGAGGAAGGACTGAATCACGTTCAGGCTTTTGTACCTACGGCACACATCTGGGTAGGTGACGTCGACCACGAACTGACCTCAAAAGCTTATATTGTACCTGGACTCGGTGATGCCGGAGACCTGGCCTACGGTGTAAAACATCATTAATGTGGATAAATTATTTAAAACTAAATTAACACTTAGCTCATTGAAATTCAGTAAATTTATGTCAATGATGAAGTTTAATTTTTTTATATCTAATCTATATCGCTATGAGATGGCAAAAATACAATGGCGAATCCATTCGCTCCACGATTTTCGATGCTGTTGAGGAAGTCATTAAACGAGAAGATGCCCTAGGGAATAAGCTCAAGGTTTATATAGGCACCGATTCCCAAGTCAAGAGAGGCATCATCGACTTCGCTACAGTCATCGTCTTTCTCCGGGAACATAAAGGTGGATTTATGTTTATCCAACGGGACAAAAGGCATCACCGAATGAGCATTAAAGAAAGGATGCTGCTCGAAGTCCAAAAATCCATCGATATAGCCTATCAACTCTGCCCCCTCCTCGAAAAACACAAAGTAGACCTCGAAGTCCACGCCGACATCAACACCAATCCAAATTTCCAGTCAAATGTTGCCCTGAAAGAAGCCATGGGCTATATTATGGGTATGGGATTTGTTTTTAAGGCCAAGCCCGAATCTTTTGCCAGTACCAATTGTGCGAATAAACAGGTTCAATAATTGACTATAGGGCAGACTTTGTATATTTAGGGTGTAATTTTTAATACACCACATGCAGGATTTTTTTCAGCAGATTGCACGTCAATTTGCCCAGACCTCTTGGCTCGAATGGTTAGGTACGCTGACAGGCTTTCTTTGTGTCTATTTGGCCGCTAAGCAAAATATATGGAACTGGCCAATCAGTATCATCAGCGTAGCGTCCTACGCGATTCTGTTTTATAATGCCAAACTGTACGGAGATACTGTACTACAGTTCTACTTCCTGTCCACAGCTGTGTACGGTTGGTATTATTGGATAAGACGAAAAGAAGAAAAAAAGAAACCTATCGTCAAAACCAGCAAGGGACAATTGCTCCTTTGCCTCCTGGCAATCCTGATCCTAACGCTATCAATCGGTTATCTCCTCGATAGCAAGACAAATTCCGATGTCCCTTATATTGACGCATTCTGCACCTCCGTAAGTTTTATTGCTCAATTTCTGATGACGCGCAAAGTGCTTCAAAATTGGCTCTTATGGGTATTTGTGGATATTTGTTATATCCCGCTCTATATACACAAAGACCTTATGCTGACCGCAGTACTCTACCTTGTTTTCACGCTCATCGCTTGGAATGGCTATCGCGATTGGCAGAAAACCTATAAAAATTTTGCGTAATATTGCCTATCAAAACGATCGATGTGGAAAAAGATTTCATAAAAATTGCCGTTGTTGGCCCCGAGTCCACCGGAAAATCAACGATGGCACAATTTCTTGCCAAGGAATTTCAGACGGTATGCGTACCCGAGTATTCACGTTATTATTGCCAAAGCCTCAACAATAAATATACCCTGCAGGACGAAGTCAATATGTTTTATGGACAGGTAGCCCTAGAGGAAGCCCTGACCCCTTTAGCGCAAGACCAGCTCCTCATCTGTGACACCACCTTTCTTACGGTAAAAATTTGGTCAGATCATCTTTTCGGTCATACGCCGCAGGAAGTCACCGATAAAATTCAACAACATGTTTATGATCTCTATCTGCTGATGGATATCGATCTACCTTGGCAGGATGATCCACTACGGGATTTTCCCGAACACCGCGAACACTTCATGGAGATCTGGAAAAGCGAATTGAACGCCATTAATGCGAATTACCGTCTTATTTCCGGGCTCGGCGACCAACGTCTTGAAAATGGACTTCATGCGGTAAAAGATTTTCTGACATTGATTTGAGACAAGTGTCTTGACGAAGCAGCCTTTTACAGCTATATTTGTAAGCATAAAGTATAGCTGTTGTTTATACGGACTAAGAATACTTGCCCAGCGACAGAAAGCTTTATAGAAACAATTAAAATAGAATATTAACATTTTACTTAAGAAATAATGTATCCAGAATATTTAGTAACTCCAATGCGTCAAGAGTTAGTTGATGCAGGATTCGAAGAATTAAAAACTCCTGAAGCAGTTGATCAGGCTATCGCATCAGAAGGAACTGTCTTTGTGGTTGTAAACTCTGTTTGTGGTTGCGCTGCAGCAAATGCACGCCCAGCTGCAAAAGCTGCTGTAAAAAATGAAAAACACCCAGCTAAATTGGTCACTGTTTTCGCAGGTATGGAAACTGATGCTGTAAACACTGCACGTAACTACATGTTGCCTTATCCGCCATCTTCACCAGCAATGGCTTTATTTAAAGACGGAAAATTGGTACACATGATTGAAAGACATATGATTGAAGGTCGCCCGGCACAAATGATTGCTGACAATTTAGTTGCAGCATTTGACGAGTACTGTTAATCACGTATTTTGATTTTTGAATTAAAAAGGCTGTCCAAGTTATTTGGATAGCCTTTTTGCATTTGGATAATCCGTATTCGCATTACTTTTCCTTCAGGTTGCCTTTCACTACTTTACTGATGATCTCCTGTCCCAATAATACGCGACAATTCAGCGTAGGTACTTCACGTAAAGCAATTCGATAAGTCAAAACCCCGAGTCCGCATCTCCAATAGATCTAGCCCCAAGCCTAGTTTCCGTTTATTCAAAGCTTTTTGCTATTTTTAGGTTATGAAAACCTTCCCAATCATCATTTTTTTGTTCTGCTTGACCATCATTTCATGTTCACCACAAACGAAAGTGGATCTCATTGTTTATCATGCGCAAGTATATACTGTAGATTCAGCTTTTAGTACGGCACAGGCTTTTGCTGTCAAAGACGGTAAATTTATTGCCATCGGTTCCGATGAAGAAATACAGCGGAAGTACAAAGCAATAGAAAAAATTGATGCGCAGGGGAAGGCCATTTATCCGGGATTCTACGATGCTCATGCCCATTTATTTGACGAGGCCGAACTAATGGATCAAGTCGACCTAAACGGTAGCGATTCTTTCGAGGAGGTTATTCAACGTGTCAAAAACTACCAGCAAAAAAATCCGGACAAAACTTGGCTGATCGGTGGTGGCTGGGACCAAAATCGCTGGAAAGATAAAACTTTCCCAACCAAGGACCTACTCGACAAAGCTTTCCCAGATATCCCCGTCTACCTCATGCGTGTAGATTATCATGCGGCGGTAGCCAACTCCAAAGCGCTAGAATGGGCCAAATTAACCAGTATTCCCACGATTCGTGGCGGTGTGGTCGGCGGGAATAATAATATCCCCAATGGCCTCTTGATCGACAATGCAATGGATCTTGTCAATAAGACAATCCCGGTTCCGAGTGAGAAAGATTACTTAAGAATGCTCAAGCGAACGCAAGACTCCCTCCTTTCCGTCGGTCTAACCACTATTGTAGACGCAGGTTTATCAAAAGAAAGACTCGATCTCCTAAAAAAATACTATCGCGAAGGACAGTTGAAAATTAGAGATTATGCCATGATCCTCGGCAATCCCCAAAACATAAAGTCATTTATCGAACAGGGTTTCTATGAAACGGACCGTTTCGAGATCAAAGGATTTAAACTGCTCGCCGATGGTGCATTGGGATCTCGTGGCGCATGCCTCCTCGCACATTACCATGATGCCCCCACCCACGGCTTTCTCCTCCATAGCCCCCGGGAATACGAAGCCATGATCAAACAGATTGCCGAAAGTAAGTTTCAGGCAAATACCCATGCAATAGGCGATTCGGCCAATCGTATTATTCTGGATATCTATGGCAAATACCTCCACAATAATGGCGACCGTAGATGGCGCATCGAGCACGCCCAAATTATATCGCCTACAGATTTTGACAAGTTTCGAAAGTATCAAATCATACCATCTGTACAACCTACACACGCAACCTCCGATATGTACTGGGCCAAAGATCGACTTGGTGAAGAACGTATGAAAGGCGCTTACGCTTATAAGCGTCTGTTGGCAGAATATGGCAAACTCGCTTTGGGGAGTGACTTTCCGGTTGAACATTTTAACCCCATATATGGTTTCCACGCCGCTGTAGCACGTGTCGACAAAAAAGGCTATCCTAACCACGGGTTTCAGATGCAAGATGCCATAAGCCGTGAAGATGCCTTAAAAGGAATGACGATCTGGGCGGCATATTCTTGTTTTCAGGAGAAAAAACGAGGAAGTATCGAAGTGGGAAAAGATGCCGATTTTGTTATCCTCGAAAAGGATATCTTGAAAATTCCAAATGAGCAACTGCGAAATGTAAAAACAGAACGGACAGTAATTGCAGGTGAGACCCTGTTTAAAAGATAACAAGAACTGATATGCCTAGCCATACCCAATAAACTTATACCGCTAACGAAACAAGATAGCTAACAAAAGTATTGCTAACAAGTCAAACCTTTCTTAACCTGCATTAGCATAACCCTAGGGAGGATAATAACGAAAAGTTCAAATAAATTTTTAGAATTACGAATGTTTCGTATATTTACGATATAAACATATATTTATGAAATATTCATTATCAATCCTACTGTCTGTGGCCACGCAGCTATTATTTGCACAAGAGCGTACTCCTGCCATCGCTAAAGTACATTACGAATTCAAACATGTCAATGACAGTACCCAACGGGACCAATTTTTACGCGATGAAACAGTGGTTTACCTGAATCAGCAGGGCAGCTACTATACGTCATATTCATCCAAACGCATGCAGGAAGAGGTCAAAAAACAGATGGAAGATCCCGCATTTTCCGGCAATCTAACCCTTACTACGCGCTCCTCGCCCTCATCATCATCTTATCTAATCAACCCCGATCAAAATAAAATAACTGAGGTAATATCCGTTGCTAGTGACCATTTCTCCATTACTTCACCATATCCCACACAGGATTGGGAAATCTTGGGAGATCGTAAAGAAATCGGTGGTTACAATTGCCAAAATGCAAAGGCAACATTCAAAGGCCGCACTTATATCGCCTGGTTTACAACCGAACTTCCGTTTTCCTATGGTCCCTGGAAACTCCATGGTCTACCCGGACTTATCCTTGACGCACGGGACACAAAAAATGAAGTGATTTTCGCTTACGCCGGATTCGATAAAATTGAAGATGGAAAAACATTTGTCGAACTACCACAAAATACCATCGCAAGTACGGCAGATGAAGTAAAGAAAATTCAGGAAGCCTTTAAGGCCAATCCTCAAGCCTACATGCAAGCGCAATCCGGAAAGAATAGAGCCATCAATGTAGGCTCAAACGGAAACATCGTTGCCGTTCGATCCGGTAATTCAGGTGGAAGCTCCCCTATTGGTGCTTTGGATCCATCCAAAATAAAAAGTTTCAATATTTCAAGAGACGATAAATACAAACCTTCGAAGGTTACCAATAATCCGATAGAGCTGACGCCTTAATGAAAGTATTTCTATGTTTATTTATAGTCGTTTTGCTTGGGCAAATAACCTTTGCCCAGCAAACGATTAGTGGAACGGTCCAAGTGGATAAGACACAGCATCCCGTACCCTTTGCCAGTGTCAACATCCTTTCAGACGGTAAAATCATCGCTTTCAAGCCGACAGATAAAGATGGGCGTTTCACAATCACATTGACAAAGGAATATGCGAGCCTTTACCTGCAGATCAATCACCTTACTTACGAAAAATTTGAACTCAAACTTGGCACACAGACATCCAATCTTCGGATCGCCCTCGTTCCAAAAACCAATCTGCTACAAGACGTCATTGTAAAGAGCAAACCTAAAGTGAGCCGTTCAAATGATACGATTTCCTACGACGTCGGATCTTTTGCCAAAGAGGAGGATCGCAATATAGGCGACGTAATCAAACGCCTTCCGGGCATGGAAGTTACCGAATCGGGGCTTATAAAATACCAGGATAAAACCGTTTCTAAACTTTACATTGACGGTGACGATCTGTTGGAAAATCGCTATGGTGTAGGTACACGGACAATCCCGCATAAAATGGTAAAGGACATTCAGGTGCTCGACAATCACGAACATTATAAGGTCCTTAAAAATAAAAGATTTACAGACGACGTCGCCATCAATCTCGTTATCAAAGAGGAAGCCAAGCTGAAGCTCACTGGACAGGCCAAAATTGGCGTCGGCACCCCCAATCTCTATGATCCTGAATTGAATTCAATCCTATTCAACAAGAAAGTAAAGATGCTGAATGTTCTCAACGGGAATAATACAGGTCATGATCTTTCCGGAGATATTATTGGAGCCAATCAATCCTCTTTACTGGCCAAGTTCAGCAGCTCGACTATCAACAATCTCCTGGCGACGAGCACAACAGGCAGTCCAAATATTCCTAAAAACAATTATTACTTCAACAATACCGGTTCACTGAACACCAATAACCTATACAATCTCAAGAATCTCTGGCAGCTAAAATCCAATATTCAGGTTTTATACGACAACGATAGGCAAAATAATGCCTCAAACACGCAATACCTGCTCGATGATGGTGACGTTTATTTTAATGAGCAAAATCACATGAAAACAGCGCGTTGGCTTGGCGCAGCCAGACTTTCGGCATCTACCAATACGGAAAAGAAATATGCGAGCAATACTTTATCATTTGAATATGAAAAAAAAGATATTACAGCATTGCTGGCAAACTCCTCAGGGCAGATCGAGCAGTTCCAAAAACACCACATCAAGGGATTCAGCAACTTGTTCAGCTATATACCCCAACTTAAAAACAATGACATTATTGCAATCAACTGGTCTTTAAATTATGGCAATAAACCGCAGACATTACAGATCTATCCCGGTGTTCTTCCAGAAATACTCAACGATAGCATTCCCTATAAAAGCAGCCGCCAGCAAATCGAAGTTCCTTCCTTTTTTACGGAGATCAGTACAGGTTATCGCTTCAATAAAGGCAGAATCAAACAATATTATCAAATTGGCTTCAATACAGATCGTCAACATTTCAACTCACTCCTTACCATAGTAGATAATGAGCAACGTGTTCGAACATTGGGCGATAATACCCGTAATAATCTGTATTGGAGCAGATCCCAAGCGTTTATTACACCGCAATATTCCTGGAAAACAAATCGATTTGAAACCCAGCTCGAGATCCCGATCACCTATTTGTTTACGCATTATGAAGATGTCAGCCATCAACTGGCCACGTCCAAAAATTCCATGCTGATCAATCCTAATTTAAAAGCAAGATGGCAGATTTCACAAGAAGACTATCTTCAATTTAACTATCAATTTGCGCAGGATATAGGCAATATTGAAGATATATACCGTGGTGCCGTATTACGGAACTATAGAATGCTTAGCCAAAATAATGCAGCGCTAAATGAATCCAAAAAACATACGTTTAATCTCAATTATAATTTGGCCCGCACCCTAAAAGTATTATTTGCAAATGCAGGTATTAGCTATACAAGATCGCTTTCCAACACGATGTTATCGTCCGTTATAAAAAATAATATCACCGAAAACATATTGGTCAATATGGATAACCTGCAAGATCGATGGTCATCTCAGATCGGATTTGATAAATACATCTTCCCTTTGGCAAGTACCCTCAAACTAAAAGGAAGCATTTCTTACTTCAAATACAATCAATTGTTAAACAATGCGCTAGTGCCTACTCGAAGTATGAGCTATCTATTTCAGCCCAGTATTGAAGCTAAGGTATTTAAATCTTATAATATTTCCTATTCAGGACTATTCAATTGGAGCCGGAGCAAACAACAGGGCCTTGACAATGCGATCCAAAACAAAACTACCACCATGATGCATAACATAGGCTTTCCAGCCAGTCCCTTTAAAAATGGCTTTATGCGGCTAAACCTACGTAATCTTTCCACCTTTCAAACAAACATGAAGAATGCAAGTTATACCTTCATCGACTTTTTTACGCGCTATAAGATCAACAAGTGGAAAATGGATATCGAATTGGAAATGAATAATTTGGTCAATATCAAAAACTATCGCACCTACCTGATGACGGCCAATATGATTTCACAGAATGAATTTGAACTTCGCGGGAGAACAATTTTACTTCGTACAGTTTTCAACCTTTAAGACTCGAACCATCGGAAAGAAACAATTACGTTTTCTAGTGCTCGTCTATTGTTGTGCCCATAGACCAATCTCTTCCAATTGAAATCTCGCTATTTTAGCAGATTATCGATGATGAACAAGAGTAATAAGTTTTTCAACCCCTAGAGGCAAACCGTTTCATTTAAAAAAAAATAGAAAAAAGAAGCCTGAGCAAAAAAATCACCCAGGCTTCTTTTTATATCTTGCGAAAAATATTCTTTGTTAAAAAACTTAGAAATGTTTTCTATTGCATATCAAATAAATGTTTCTCTGCATGGTAAGAAGAACGAACCAGCGGTCCAGACTCCACATACTTGAATCCCATTTCCAAACCAATTTTCTGATATTTCTCAAATTGTGCAGGCGTAATCCACTCGATTACAGGATGGTGAGCTTTGGTAGGCTGTAAATATTGCCCCAGTGTCAAAATATGTACCCCAACGTTATATAAATCTTGCATTGCCTCGATAACATCTTCCTCTGTTTCACCTAAACCAAGCATAATTCCTGATTTTGTACGGAGTCCAGCTTCAGAAATTCGACGCAGACACTCAAGTGAACGATCATATTTAGCTTGAACGCGAACTTCTCTTGTCAAACGACGTACAGTTTCAAGGTTGTGCGAAACAACCTCTGGACGTACTGCAATCACGCGGTCCAAATTATCCCATTGTCCTTTAAAATCTGGCAAAAGTGTTTCTAAGGTTGTTTCAGGACTTTCCCTTCGGATGGCATTAATTGTCTCCGCCCATATTATCGAACCACCATCTTTTAGGTCATCACGATCCACCGAAGTGATCACACAGTGTTTTACCTGCATTAACTTGACAGAATTGGCAACACGATTAGGTTCATCCAGATCCACCGCCAACGGACGGCCTGTTGCTACCGCACAAAATGAGCAAGAACGTGTACAGATATTTCCCAAAATCATGAAGGTTGCTGTTCCAGCCCCCCAACATTCGCCCATATTCGGGCAATTTCCACTCTCACAAATTGTATGTAATTTATGCTCGTCTACAAGACTTCTGACATGTCTATATTCTTTACCAACAGGCAATTTGACACGCAACCAATCAGGCTTGCGTTGTGCAGGAGTTGCCGGAATAACTGGAAGTTCAATCATACAACAAAGTTAAGGATTAAAAATGTAATTTCTAACCGTCAATTTGTTGGTTTTATATCATAAAAAATGAGCGATTACCGTCAATAATAGAATTATGAAACAAAAATTAGGATATTTGTGTTGATTATCATTAATCTAATAACAAAACTATGCGACTGAGCCGATCTTTATCCATGTTGTTACTTGGGGGTGCAACCATTTTTACAGCACAAGCCCAAACCAACTTTGACATTATACCCAAACCTTCGAAAATCACCTTGGCTACTGGAACATACGCTATCCCTGCACATCTTCAGGTTATTGTTTCAGATGAATTTCAGGAGGCGACACAGTTACTTACTGAACACCCCGCCATCAAAAGCCTCACTGTCGAAGTACTCAAGAAAAATAAAAAAGGCCCTAAAGAAGGCTTTCGCATTATTAAAGCTGTCGATGCAGATAATCTGAGTAAGAACGCCTATTCCATTCAAATCGATGAAAAAGGCCTGCTACTCAGGGCTTGGAATGTACCTCAGGTGATCAATGGGATTTACACGCTGGTTCAATTAGGCTATCTACAAGCCGATCCAAGTAAAGTAGCCTATGCGACTATAGTCGATGAGCCTCGCTTTGCTTATCGTGGATTACACCTGGATGTATCGCGCCATTTTATGCCGCTATCTTTTGTAAAAAAGTATATCGACATCATGGCCATCTATAAGTTCAACAACTTTCATTGGCATTTAACCGATGGAGCGGGATGGCGATTGGAGATTAAGAAATACCCGGAATTAACACAAAAGGCGGCCTGGCGAACACATACCAGCTGGAAAGATTGGTGGAACAATGGTCGTCAATATGTAGAAAAAGGTACGCCAAATGCCAGCGGTGGATTCTACACACAGGAGGAAGCCCGCGAATTGGTCGATTATGCAGCCGGCAAAGGAATCAATGTTATTCCCGAAATAGAAATGCCCGGACATTCGGAAGAAGTATTGGCTGTGTATCCCGAACTCTCCTGTTCCGGAAAGCCCTATAGTCAGGGAGAATTCTGTATCGGCAATGAAAAAACCTTTGAATTTCTGAAAAATGTATTGGATGAAGTGCTTACAATATTCCCTTCCCAGTACATTCATATCGGTGGTGATGAGGCTGAGAAAAAGCATTGGGAAACCTGTCCAAAAGATCAGGCACTCATGCAGAAAGAAGGACTGAAATCTGTCGACGAACTGCAGAGCTATGCCATCAGACAAATGGATCAATACCTGCAATCTAAGGGTAGAAAACTGATCGGTTGGGACGAAATCCTACAAGGGGGACTTACCGAAGGAGCTACCGTCATGAGCTGGCGCGGTGAAGATGGCGGCATAAAGGCCGCAAATGCAGGACACGATGTCATCATGACTCCCGGTTCACACCTCTATTTTGATTCTTATCAGACAGACCCTCGGACACAGCCTGAGGCCATCGGCGGTTACCTGACACTGGATAAGGTGTATTCATATGATCCTATTCCAGCGGCCATACAAGGAGATAAAGCCAAGCATATTCTCGGAGCACAAGCGAATATATGGACAGAATATGTTTCTACCACCGAACACCTTGAGTATATGGTATTCCCACGTGCATTGGCTTTAGCAGAGGTCAATTGGACCAATAAAGATGGGAAAAGCTGGACTGACTTTCGTCGAAGACTGCAATCTCATTATAAGCTTTTACAAGATCTGAACGTCAATTATTACCGTCCTTCCTTTAATGTCGCTTATACGGCCACCTACAATGCAGCTAGAAACAACAATAAAATTATGCTGACAACCGAGCAACTAAAAACAGATCAGATCCGATATACCATTGATGGCAGTGAGCCTACAATCCAGTCTACGCCGTATACCGGACCATTTGAACTCAGCTCGACAGGCCATATCAATGCGGCTTATTTTCTAGATTCTATCAAAATTGGTCCAACCCTATCCTTTGATATTGACATTCATCGCGCTATCGGAAAAAAAGTAACGTACAACACAGCATGGTCGGGATATCCAGCACAAAAAGATTCTACCTTAACAAATGGAATCATGGGTGGACTTTCCTATCACGATGGCCAATGGCAAGGATTCACCAGTCCGATTGATGTGGTCGTGGATATGGAACGTAGAGAAGAAATACACCAGGTAGCCATGAATTTTATGCAGATGATTGGCCCGGGCGTTTACATGCCCGGAGAAATGGAAGTCCTGCTTTCGGATAATGGCCGTACCTTCAGATCGGTAGGAACAATCAAAAATGATATATCCGATAAAGAGTCCAAGTTGACTTTCAAAAGGTTTGAACTCAAACTTGACAAAGCACAGCAGGCGCGTTATATAAAGATCAAAGCCAGCAATCCTAAAAAAGGATACTTGTTTACAGACGAAATCATCGTTTATTAAACACATCTGGACAGTTTTCTAAACCTGCATGTTTTATTGACTTGTGGTTTCTCATTAAAGCATCAATGAGTTCAAAACTCACTGTTATCGGAAAACAACAACCTTCATGATTTCACAGCACCAATAGCTCTAAAATCATGAAGGTTCTATACTCGTTTTTGTTTTTCAGGACTACTTTTCCAACAAACGGCATTTAATTTTGAAATATTATTAAAATAAATACTTAATTTTCAAAATTTAAAATGTAACTTTGCACTCCGACAAAGCAGTCGGAATGACCCTTCCCCATGAGCTATTTTTGATTGTCTTTGCTCAGATTTACAATAGGAAATTTAATTTTTTGAACTAGATATAATGCCAAGAAACACTTCCATTAAGTCGGTTTTAATCATCGGATCAGGTCCCATCGTTATCGGTCAAGCTTGTGAATTTGATTATTCTGGATCTCAAGCATCCCTTTCATTGAAAGAAGAAGGTATTGAAGTATCCATCATCAACTCAAACCCTGCAACAATCATGACGGACAAAGTTGTTGCGGACAATGTCTACTTACTTCCATTAACTTGCGAAAGTATTGAAGAAATTTTGCAAAAACACAACATTGACGCTGTACTTCCTACCATGGGTGGCCAAACGGCTTTGAACTTATGTATCGAAGCTTCCAACCTAGGCCTTTGGGAAAAATACAATGTAAAAGTTATCGGTGTTGATGTTGCTGCCATTGAAAAAACTGAAAACCGCGAAGAATTCCGTCAATTAATGGTTGATATCGGTGTGGGCGTTGCAACATCCAAAATTGCAAACTCATTCCTTGAAGGTAAAGAAGCGGCACAAGAGATTGGCTATCCGCTTGTTATACGTCCATCTTATACCCTTGCAGGTACGGGAGGTGGATTTGTTCACAGAAAAGAAGATTTTGACGCAGCCTTAAATAGAGGTTTACATGCATCACCAACACATGAAGTTTTGGTTGAACAAGCTGTATTGGGCTGGAAAGAATTTGAGTTGGAATTACTTCGCGATACCAATGACAATGTTATCATCATCTGTACTATTGAAAACTTTGATCCAATGGGTATCCACACTGGAGACTCGATCACTGTTGCACCAGGCATGACATTATCAGACAAATGTTATCAAGATATGCGTAATCAGGCTATCCTGATGATGCGTTCAATTGGTACATTTGCGGGTGGTTGTAACGTTCAGTTCTCTGTAAACCCAGAAAACGAAGAGATCATCGCCATCGAAATCAATCCACGTGTATCACGCTCTTCCGCTTTAGCATCGAAAGCAACGGGTTATCCAATTGCGAAGATTGCAGCTAAACTGGCGATCGGTTACAACTTAGATGAATTACAAAATCAGATCACAAAGACAACATCCGCATATTTTGAACCAACATTGGATTATGTGATTGTTAAGATCCCTCGTTTCAACTTCGATAAATTCAAAGGAGCAAACAAGGAATTAGGTCTACAGATGAAAGCGGTAGGTGAAGTAATGGCAATCGGCCGTACATTTATCGAAGCTTTACAGAAAGCATGTCAATCCTTAGAGACTGGCCGCGCTGGTTTAGGCGCTGATGGTCGTCAATGGAGAAACCTTGACGAAATCATGGATAGTTTGGAACATCCAAGTGGTGACCGCTTATTCCATATCAAAGATGCTTTCGAATTAGGCGTTCCTTTGGAATCTATCCGTAAGGCAACACGTATCGACAAATGGTTCTTAGTACAAATCCAAGAGTTGGTACACCTTGAGCAAGAATTACGTCGTTATCAATTGAATAATATTCCACGCGACTTCTTCATGACCTTAAAACAAAAAGGTTATTCAGATGTGCAAATCGCATGGTTATTAGGAAATGTAACCGAGGATCAAGTTTACGATCGTCGTAAGGAGTTAGGCATCAACCGTGTTTACAAAATGGTCGATACTTGTGCTGCAGAATTCCCTGCACAAACACCATACTACTATTCGACGTTCGAAGAAGAAAACGAATCCATCTCTTCAGATAAAAAGAAAATCATCGTTTTAGGTTCTGGTCCAAACCGTATTGGTCAAGGTATCGAGTTCGATTACTCTTGTGTACACGGCTTATTGGCGGCTAAAGAATGTGGTTACGAAGCGATTATGGTTAACTGTAACCCGGAGACTGTATCGACAGACTTCAATATGGCTGACAAATTATACTTCGAACCCGTATTCTGGGAACACGTACGTGAGATCATCGAATTAGAAAAACCCGAAGGTGTTATCGTTCAGTTGGGTGGACAAACGGCTCTTAAAATGGCTGAGCGTCTAGAGCAACTTGGCGTAAAAATCATCGGTACTTCATTTGAGAACATGGACTTGGCAGAAGACCGTGGCCGTTTCTCCGATCTATTGAAAGAATTAGAAATTCCATATCCAAGATACGGTGTCGCAACTTCAGCAGAAGAAGCATTACAAGTTGCAAACGAAGTTGGCTATCCAGTATTGGTTCGTCCTTCGTACGTATTGGGTGGACAAGGCATGAGCATTGTCATCAACGATGAAGATTTAGAAAAAGCTGTCGTCAACTTATTGAAAAACCTTCCTGGAAATCATATTCTGATTGACCACTTCCTGGATCGTGCAGAAGAAGCTGAATCAGATTCAATCTGTGATGGTGAAGATGTACACATCATTGGTATGATGGAACACATCGAGCCTGCAGGTATCCACTCTGGCGACTCATCGGCAGTATTGCCTCCATTTGGCCTTTCACAAGCTGTTCAGGACAAAATGGAAGAATACTCTATTAAGCTAGCAAAAGCGTTGAACGTAAGAGGTCTATTAAACATTCAGTTTGCTGTCAAAGGTGAAAATGTGTATGTTATCGAGGCTAATCCACGTGCATCACGTACAGTTCCTTTCATTGCTAAAGCATATGATGTTCCTTACATCAATATCGCAACTAAAGTCATGTTAGGTGTCAATAAGTTGAAAGACTTTACGATTGAACGTAAATTACAGGGATACGCGATTAAAGAACCTGTATTCTCTTTCAACAAATTCCCTGAAGTAGACAAGCAATTAGGCCCTGAAATGAAATCAACTGGTGAAGCAATTCGCTTTATCAAAGATCTTCACGATCCTTATTTCAGAGAATTGTACAATCAAAAATCAATGTTTTTGAATGCACAATAAGGCATATCAATCAAATAGAAAAGGCTTGCAAATGCAAGCCTTTTCTATTTGATATCTTTCACACAGCGAAATCCAACATTATTTGTAGGACTGTTGACCTCCCCTTTTCCTCTGCTTCCGGCTTTATACCTTTCACAATATTGATCGTTGCAAAGAAATGACCCGCCCCGTTGAACGCGTTTTTCGAGGTTTGGCTCCTGCGGATCATAAGAATCCTGTGGTCCTTTGGGATTCACTGCTGTACTATGCTGATAGTAATCGGGCCTATAAAAATCAGCACACCATTCCCACACATTCCCTTCCATATCATACAGTCCCAATGCATTTGCCTGAAATGATTTTACAGGTGCAGCCCCCTCAAACCCATCTTCCTTTGAATCTTGCACAGGAAATTTTCCCTGATAAATATTTGCGGTCCATTTACCATTAGGCTTCAAGTCCTTTCCCCAATAATACAAGTCGTCGTTTGCATCATTACTTCCCCTAGCCGCATATTCCCATTCCGCTTCTGTCGGCAGTCGTTTGCCCGCCCACTTCGCATAGGCTGCGGCATCTTCATAGGCAACCTGAACAACAGGATAATTCATTTTGTCCTTTATTGAGCTATTCGGTCCCTCGGGATGTTGCCAGTTAGCACCAGGGACATACTCCCACCACATCAGGTAATTATTTAATGAATTGAGTTCTTTGGGCTTAGAGAACACAGCCGATCCCGGGACTAACATCTTGGGATCCACCCCCGGAAAATCTTTCGGATCCAACTCCCGCTCAGCAACAGTTACATAACCCGTCTCCTTTACAAACTGCGCAAACTGTGCATTTGTGACCTCATGTTCATCCATATAAAATGAATTTAGTTCAACCTGATGTAGGGGCTTACTATCTTCAAAATTTGAACTTCCCATTAGAAATTTGCCCCCTTCGACCAATATCATTTTGTCCGCATTCTTGCTTTTTAGCTGGGCAATTTGGGATTTTATCATACCAGCGCGCGTAGGTATATTTTCCCCAACACAACAGGAAAGTGTATCCTTAGTGGAAAATAACGATAAACAGGTAATTAGAGTCAGATTGAATAACATAATTAAAGATAAACATAAAAGGGGAACAATAAAAAGTTCCCCTTCAATAAGTCATTTTATATAGGAGGGCTATACGCCCAATTGTATATTTTCTTTTTTCGCTGATCTCGAACGGATAGGCGTATTTCCGCCACCTTTTAACGTGATTTCTACCGGCGTATTATTTTTCCATGCACCTTTTGTGAAATCCGGTACATCAACTGTTTTACAGTTCTTTTCGACAGATTCGAAACTCAACGGTACGATACAGCTCCATGAAGCAGCGTCATAGACATCCTGATCCAAAGGTAATCCATTGCGCAAACAATCAATTAGACGCCAGTCCATCATAAAATCCATCCCACCGTGTCCACCGACCTGCTTTGCCTGCTCACCAATATATTTTACCAATTCTGGGGTGTATTTATCATACAGTTCTTTCAATTTCTGTTCTGTAATGAATTCATGACCAAAAGCAATATTCTCCGTAGGATACTTTTGTGCAAACCCTTTGGTACCACTCAGTGTATGTAGCCTAGAATAAGGTCTAGGAGAAGTAACATCATGCTGCAACATAATCGTTTTCCCTTTGGCCGTACGGATAAGCGTTGTATTCATATTACCACGGTATTTCTTTCCTACAAATTCCTGAAAAAAAGAATCCTTAGCGGCTAACTCTTTCGCTTTTTCTCCCATCATAAAATCACTGGAAGACATCGCCACAAGATGATCCATTTTATCCCCTCTATTGATATTTAAGCATTGTGCCACAGGTCCAAGTCCATGTGTAGGGTACAGATTTCCATTTAGTTTTATATTTTCTCTTAGGCGCCACATGTTATCATAGCCATTTTTTGCAAAGTTAAGATCAAGCAAATCGTGAATATAAGCACCTTCAGCGTGAACGAGCTCGCCAAACAAGCCTTGGCGCACCATATTCAATGTCAGCATTTCGAAGAAATCATAACAGCAGTTCTCCAGCATCATACAATGCTTTTTAGTTGCCTCGGATGTTTTTACCACCTCCCAACAATCCTTGATTGTCAAAGCGATCGGGACTTCACAAGCCACGTGATTACCCGCTTTCATCGCCGCAATACTCATCGGAGTATGATAATCCCAAGGCGTACAAATATAGACCAGATCAAGCTTCTCTTCTTTCAACAAGGTTTTCCAGCCATCTTCACCTGAATACGCTTTAGGAGCTGCTAGACCTTTCGATGTAACAATTTTTGTTGCGCGCTCCACCCGGTCTGGATGCTTGTCACAAAGTGCGACAATTTCGCATCCCTCAATAAAGGACAAGCGTTCAACAGCACCAGGACCGCGCATACCCAGTCCTATCACCGCTACTCTGACTTTATCGATTTTTGGAGCTGCATATCCAGACATATTAAACGACGCGGCTGCCGTATTGGCATTGACCAGAGTAGGGAGTGAAACAGCCAGCGATGACAATATTCCGGCTTTTTTAAGAAAATCTCTTCTAGAATCCATAATTTAAAGTTCATATAAATTTAAAGGGACCAATTGGTCCCTCTAAAAAATCACCTATTTTAAAACAAACTAAACAGTCAATAGAAAAAATCCTTTTGGATCGGATTTTATAGTTGGTTCTATTTAAAGAACTTAATCTCTATAACAATAATATAACACTTTTTTCTAAATAAAAAATGAAACTTGAAAGCAATCGTTTGCTTAATCTACACAAACGATTGCTTAAATTTTTATCTTCGTTGTTTTTCAATCGATATTCTGCAGCCACAGAGTTTTTAATAATGAAATTCCGAGTAGAATAATGGCATTGCTACAATATAATCCAGCAATGATTACTAATGAATGCCGAGCTGCATTTGTTATCGTTAAGCAATTGTAACTTCACAGAGGCCTAGCTAGAGGTATAATGTTATCGGGTTCCTGATCGGGATATGTGGATGAGAAATAGTATGTGGATACAATGATATCTGCCTTATTAAGCTTAATAATAGTGTAGAATGACCGTATAACATATGAATTTTATAGCAAGAACTATAGCCACTCACTGTATAATTCGCAACAGTTGGATAGCCTATAAGGAAAGTAAACTCAAGCAACGTACTGCGATAACCAATAGGCGGAGGATATGCAATAGCATTGTACGGGGAAGTACAGGCAGGTAGCTAAACGAAAGAAGCCCTTGACTGTTTCCAGCAAGGGCTTCCGTGTAAAAAAAGGCACCGACCTACTCTCCCACCTGTTACGGCAATACCATCGGCTCTGGCGGGCTTGACTGCTCTGTTCGGAATGGGAAGAGGTAGACACCGCCGATATAGGCACCTAAAAATCTTTATTGGTCTGCTTCCTTTTAGGAGCATCAGGCCAACTGACATATCTATTGAAAGAGCTTCGTTTCTGTTTTGTTATTCTTTTCGTTTCTAAAAATTAAAGAGGAAGACAACAGTGTTATCTGCTTGAGAAAGCTTCGGGCTATTAGTACCACTTGGCTTTGGTCTCTCAACCTTTACACCTATGGCCTATCAACGTAGTCATCTTCTACGACCCTATAAGGAAGTCTCATCTCGTGGCTAGTTTCGCACTTAGATGCTTTCAGCGCTTATCTATTCCAGACGTAGCTACCCTGCCGTACACCTGGCGGCATAACAGGTTCACCAGAGGTCTGTCCAACCCGGTCCTCTCGTACTAAGGTCAGATCCACTCAAACTTCCAACGCCCACAACAGATAGGGACCGAACTGTCTCGCGACGTTCTGAACCCAGCTCGCGTGCCACTTTAATGGGCGAACAGCCCAACCCTTGGGACCTTCTCCAGCCCCAGGATGTGACGAGCCGACATCGAGGTGCCAAACCTCCCCGTCGATATGAGCTCTTGGGGGAGATCAGCCTGTTATCCCCAGCGTACCTTTTATCCTTTGAGCGATGGCCCTTCCATACAGAACCACCGGATCACTATGTCCGTCTTTCGACCCTGTTCGACTTGTCGGTCTCACAGTCAAGCAAGCTTATGCCATTGCACTCCACGTACGGTTACCAAGCGTACTGAGCTTACCTTTGAAAGCCTCCGTTACCTTTTTGGAGGCGACCACCCCAGTCAAACTACCCACCAAACAATGTCCTCCACATGATGGAGTTAGAAACCGAATACAGAAAGGGCGGTATTTCAAGGTTGATTCCATGACTCCTGGCGAAGCCACTTCAACATCTCCCGCCTATCCTACACATCCTGTACCCAATCTCAATGTTAAGCTATAGTGAAGGTGCATGGGGTCTTTCCGTCCCGTTGCGGGTAATCGGCGTCTTCACCGATACCACAATTTCACCGAGCTCATGGCTGAGACAGCGCCCAGATCGTTACACCATTCGTGCAGGTCGGAACTTACCCGACAAGGAATTTCGCTACCTTAGGACCGTTATAGTTACGGCCGCCGTTTACTGGGGCTTCGATTCAATGCTTCTCTTGCGATGACATCCCCTCTTAACCTTCCAGCACCGGGCAGGTGTCAGGCCTTATACTTCATCTTGCGATTTTGCAAAGCCATATGTTTTTGTTAAACAGTCGCCTGGGCCTTTTCACTGCGGCTGCTCTTTCGAGACAGCGCCCCTTCTCCCGAAGTTACAGGGCCATTTTGCCGAGTTCCTTAGCCATGACTCACTCGAGCACCTTAGGATTCTCTCCTCGACCACCTGTGTCGGTTTGCGGTACGGGTCTTCATAACCTGAAGCTTAGCGGGTTTTCTTGGAAGTCTGTTTACCTGCTCTATCAGCGCCACCGGAGCTTTGCTGTACTATTGGGTTTCAGCAGGGTCGGCGGATTTGCCTACCGTCCCTATACCTACGCCTTTCAACGAACTATTCCGTCAGTTCGCGGCAGTGTCACTACTCCGTCACCACATCGCAGTTATGAAGAGTACTGGAATATTAACCAGTTGTCCATCGGCTTGCCCCCTTCGGGTGCGCCTTAGGTCCCGACTGACCCTGATCCGATTAACGTTGATCAGGAAACCTTGGTCTTTCGGTGGGCGGGTTTCTCACCCGCCTTATCGTTACTTATGCCTACATTTGCTTTTCCATAACCTCCACAGTTCATTGCCAAACTGCTTCCCCGGCGATGGAATGCTCCCCTACCAGATGCATATCTTTCAATGCAAATCCATAGCTTCGGTACCGTTCTTGATGCCCGTTTATTATCCACGCCCGGCCGCTCGACTAGTGAGCTGTTACGCACTCTTTAAATGAATGGCTGCTTCCAAGCCAACATCCTAGCTGTCTGGGCAACCGGACCTCGTTAGTTCAACTTAGAACGAATTTGGGGACCTTAGCTGATGGTCTGGGTTCTTTCCCTCTCGGCCTTGGACCTTAGCACCCAAAGCCTCACTGCCGGCTATATTTGATAGCATTCGGAGTTCGTCTGGATTTGGTAGGATTTGACTCCCCCGCACCCAATCGGTAGCTCTACCTCTATCAAACTCTACGCCGACGCTGTTCCTAAAAACATTTCGGGGAGTACGAGCTATTTCCCAGTTTGATTGGCCTTTCACCCCTACCCTCAGGTCATCCGGAAACTTTTCAACGTTTATCGGTTCGGTCCTCCATTACATGTTACTGCAACTTCAACCTGCCCAAGGGTAGATCACAAGGTTTCGCGTCTACCTCATCTGACTATGCGCCCTATTAAGACTCGCTTTCGCTTCGGCTGCGTCCCTGAAGGACTTAACCTTGCCAGACAAGAGTAACTCGTAGGCTCATTATGCAAAAGGCACGCTGTCACAGGACCTGCCTGCTCCAACCGCTTGTAAGCACACGGTTTCAGGTTCTTTTCACTCCCCTGTTCGGGGTTCTTTTCACCTTTCCCTCACGGTACTGGTTCACTATCGGTCTCTCAGGAGTATTTAGCCTTACCAGATGGTGCTGGTGGATTCCCACAGGATTTCTCCGGTCCCGCGGTACTCAGGATACCACTATGTCAACATTCTTTACCTGTACGGGGCTCTCACCCTTGTCGCGCAGTTTCCCACCTGCTTCCAGTTCATAGCGCTGTACAATGTCGTGGTCCTACAACCCCGACCATGCCGTAACATGATCGGTTTGGGCTCTTTCCCGTTCGCTCGCCACTACTTGGGAAATCATTGTTATTTTCTTCTCCTACGCCTACTTAGATGTTTCAGTTCAGCGCGTTCGCGTTTTATACGACTATTCTTCAAATAGTCAGGTTGCCCCATTCGGAAATCTCTGGATCAAGTCGCATTTGCCAATCCCCAAAGCTTATCGCAGCTTATCACGTCCTTCTTCGCCTCTGAGAGCCTAGGCATCCCCCGTGTGCCCTTATTTACTTTCTTCACCGGCATAGCCTTTTGCTACTATGCGGCTGCTTTTGATATATATACCCATATGCTACGTAAAGATTCGTTCGGCCTTGACCGAGGGTCTCCTCTCTACATCGAACACATACACGTATTGTCTCTATACTGTTGTCTTCTCTTGTAATTTTTTTTCTCTTTCAATATGTCAAAGAACTCTTTTTCCGGTATATATGAAGTATATCGCTATATACTTCCCCGGAGATGTGGAGAATAACGGATTCGAACCGTTGACCCCCTGCGTGCAAGGCAGGTGCTCTAGCCAGCTGAGCTAATTCCCCAAACGTTTTCGTAGTCCCGAGCAGATTTGAACTGCTGACCCCTACATTATCAGTGTAGTGCTCTAACCAACTGAGCTACGGGACTAGCTTATCTTGTTCATCTCTTTCTCTCGGTCCTGCTCCCTTAGGGGCGGGCACTTTCTTCTGATGTTTTTTTCTTCTTGCAATCATATGTAACGTGACGAGCACCGATCTTCGATACTCTAGAAAGGAGGTATTCCAGCCGCACCTTCCGGTACGGCTACCTTGTTACGACTTAGCCCCAATTATCGGTTTTACCCTAACACGCTCCTTTCGGTAACATGCTTTAGGTACCCCCAACTTTCATGGCTTGACGGGCGGTGTGTACAAGGCCCGGGAACGTATTCACCGCGTCATTGCTGATACGCGATTACTAGCGAATCCAACTTCATGGGGTCGAGTTGCAGACCCCAATCCGAACTGTGAATGGCTTTTAGAGATTAGCATCATATTGCTATGTAGCTGCCCGCTGTACCATCCATTGTAGCACGTGTGTAGCCCCGGACGTAAGGGCCATGATGACTTGACGTCGTCCCCACCTTCCTCTCTGTTTGCACAGGCAGTCTGTTTAGAGTCCCCATCTTAAATGCTGGCAACTAAACATAGGGGTTGCGCTCGTTGCGGGACTTAACCCAACACCTCACGGCACGAGCTGACGACAGCCATGCAGCACCTAGTTTCGTGTCCCGAAGGACGAGTGCGTCTCTGCACTCTTCACTAACTTTCAAGCCCGGGTAAGGTTCCTCGCGTATCATCGAATTAAACCACATGCTCCTCCGCTTGTGCGGGCCCCCGTCAATTCCTTTGAGTTTCACCCTTGCGGGCGTACTCCCCAGGTGGATAACTTAACGCTTTCGCTTGGACGCTGGCTGTCTATCGCCAACATCGAGTTATCATCGTTTAGGGCGTGGACTACCAGGGTATCTAATCCTGTTCGATCCCCACGCTTTCGTGCATCAGCGTCAATACCAGCTTAGTGAGCTGCCTTCGCAATCGGAGTTCTAAGACATATCTATGCATTTCACCGCTACTTGTCTTATTCCGCCCACTTCAAATGGATTCAAGCCCATCAGTATCAAAGGCACTGCGATGGTTGAGCCACCGTATTTCACCCCTGACTTAATAGGCCGCCTACGCACCCTTTAAACCCAATAAATCCGGATAACGCTCGGATCCTCCGTATTACCGCGGCTGCTGGCACGGAGTTAGCCGATCCTTATTCTTCCAGTACATTCAGCTAGATACACGTATCTAGGTTTATTCCTGGACAAAAGCAGTTTACAACCCATAGGGCAGTCTTCCTGCACGCGGCATGGCTGGTTCAGGCTTCCGCCCATTGACCAATATTCCTTACTGCTGCCTCCCGTAGGAGTCTGGTCCGTGTCTCAGTACCAGTGTGGGGGATTCTCCTCTCAGAGCCCCTAGACATCGTCGCCTTGGTAAGCCGTTACCCTACCAACTAGCTAATGTCACGCGAGCCCATCTCTATCCTATAAATATTTAATCAACCGAACATGCGAACTGTTGATATTATGCGGTGTTAATCTCTCTTTCGAGAGGCTATCCCCCTGATAGAGGTAGGTTGCTCACGCGTTACGCACCCGTGCGCCACTCTCACCATCTTCGAGCAAGCTCTCCGATGGATCCCGTCCGACTTGCATGTATTAGGCCTGCCGCTAGCGTTCATCCTGAGCCAGGATCAAACTCTCCATTGTAAAATGAAGTTTTTGATTCCAACTATTTATAATAATCAGAATTCTTTTTTTATATCTCTGATCTTGGATCGAATTGAACAATTACTTGAATTTGTTCATGACTTTCGACTTTCGTCTGTCTACTCGTCACGCTTACATGATTGTGTTTTCTTAAAGAACTTTTCTCGCTTCAACTTCCGTATCCGCTATATTCCGAGGGCATTGCGCCCCTCTTTATCGTTTTGTTTTTCCCTTCGTTTCCGTTGGGACTGCAAAGGTAGAAATCTTTTTTGAACTTCCAAAAACTTTCTGAAGTTTTTTTTCTTTTCTCTTTTTCCGATTTCCGCGTTTAAAATAAAATCAGCGGGATTTTAAATCCTGCCAGACTTCTCTTAAACCCTTCTTTTTTTTCATGGTTCCTTCTTTTGAAGTAACCGTCCCTCCCTTGCGGAGTGGTGCAAAGATAAGGAGTTTACAAACAAACTTCCAAGCCTTTTGTTCTTATTTATTTCATTTTCCCCTTAACTGCCTGTAACGGTGCGATATTCTTTTTGTAAAGCAGGTGATCGGAAGGCTGGGATGGTTGATTCCGCAGCGGAATGGGACTGGGAACCGGACTTTGGTGCGGGCTTTACAGGGAAAGAGGGATGGACATTGTATTGTTCGATCTGTTTCTGCCTAAACTCAGGAACCACTTTGGTAGCCCTCTTGGCTCAATGCCCAATTGAAGATGGTGTACACTGGCGCAGCCGATGGACGGACGGATATTGATAAGGCCAGAAAGATCGCAGCGGAAAGAAACCGCAATGCAGGATATAACAGGGGACGGACGGATACCGTACTTTCTTATCTGTTTACTTAGGTTTAGTTTAGGGTTTAGTTAGGGTTTGTTTAGGTATAGTATAGGTTATATCTAAACAAACCCTAACTTATTGCTAAGCTAAATATAAACAAAAGCTAACCTAAGGAATAAGAAGCCCTCAACTTTTCTTTATTTACTGGGGAAGCATGGCTCATTTAGGGCAAACTAGGGTTCCGCCTCGTGGACAGGGCTCCGGCTGCTGCGCAGGGCTTGCGGGAACCTTCGGCCCCCATATCCACCTGCTTCGTACCATGCTCGGGGCAGATTTGCCCTGCAACCGTGTTCTGTCCGTGTTGAGTCCGTGTTGAGTCCGAGTCTAAGCCCGCACTTACCCCGCTGCCAACACGGGCAAATGACGCTCCGAACGCGACCATATCCCCTGGATGCCCCTAAAAAAGGCCAACGCCAATCCGAACCGCAGCCGAAAAACTCCGCAGCGACGCTGCAACACGAAAACAACTCGGAAAAACACGCTATAAAGAAGGAAAAAACCATTTCGCGGTACTGATTTGCCGTACTGATTTCAAGCATCGGAATTAAATACAATGCTTATGAAGAAGTTAGCCTGTTATCGGCTTGAACGGCGACTGATCATAGCGCTCACATGGAATGACCAAAAGAGAACGATAGAATATACCTACAGGGACAAATGAGGTCTATTGAATCCTTATTACATAATAAGTATTAACACCACATAATTATATAAGTATTAGCGCTAACAAAATTATATAAGTAATAAAATTACATAGGCATTAACATGATGTAGAAGCATCCACGAATCCACACTAATGCAGCAAAATATACACAAACGATGCCACCTCTTATTGACTAAAAATTCAATAAATCATAGCATCGTTTATTACTGTATAAAGCGTGTTCGTACGAAGAAAAAGATTAAGAAAAAGCGTTCAGCCCCGTAATATCTTGTCCTGTGATCAATAAATGAATATCATGCGTCCCTTCATAGGTAACTACAGACTCTAGGTTCATCATATGCCGCATCATTGGGAAGTCACCGACAATCCCCATTCCGCCAAGAATCTGCCTAGATTCACGCGCTATCTGCAGCGCCATATTCACATTGTTCCGCTTTGCCATGGAGATTTGCTGAGGAGTAGCACGCCCCTCATTCTTGAGTACTCCTAAACGCCACGACAGCAACTGCGCCTTGGTAATTTCTGTCAGAAATTCCGCCAGCTTCTTTTGCTGCAATTGAAAACCGGCAATTGGCTTTTCAAACTGATGTCGCTCCAACGCATATTGAACCGCAGTTTCATAACAGTCTATTGCTGCTCCGATCACGCCCCATGAAATTCCATAGCGGGCCGAATTCAAACAGGAAAGTGGGCCACGCATTGAATTTACAGCAGGAAGTATATTTTCCGCAGGGATATAAACATCATGAAAAACCAATTCACCTGTTTTGGAAGCGCGCAACGACCACTTATGCATGGTCTCCGGAGTTTCAAAACCAGCCATTCCGCGCTCAACAATAACTCCCCGTACTTTCCCGGCCTCATCTCGCGCCCAAACGACGGCAATATCACAGATAGGCGAATTTGTAATCCACATCTTTGCTCCATTTAATAAAAAACCAGCTCCTTTTGCCGTCAATTTCGTTTCCATTCCACCCGGATCAGAACCATGATTAGGCTCAGTAAGCCCAAAAGAACCGACCAACTCCCCCGATGCCAACCGCGGTAAATATTTACGACGTTGCTCCTCACTACCAAAGGTATAAATCGGAAACATCACCAAAGAGGATTGCACCGATGCTGCCGAACGAATTGCCGAGTCGCCGGCTTCCAATTCCTGCATAATTAAGCCATAGGAAATCTGATCCAACCCTGCCCCACCATATTCGACAGGAATATAAGGTCCCAACGCTCCAATTGCCCCCAATTTAGGCATCAAACCCGCAATAGCACGGTGCTCCTGCGCCGCATCTTCAATGAAAGGCTTTATCTCTGTTTTCACAAAATCACGGACAGACTGCCGTATCAGTTTATGTTCTTCGGACAATAAATCGTCCACCTGGTAATAATCGGTATTAATCTGTTTGATCATGATATAGTCTACATTAGCTATCTAAGATAACGATTATTTTTCACTGAACAATATTCAGAACAAACTTGTCAACAAAAAATTTATTTCATATATTTAAACTATTCCACGAATAAAATAAACCATTATGATAAAATCAGCGCTTAAAACACTTGGAATATCTTCCCAGAATTTAGGATCATCAACTGGACAGCAATGGTTTTCCGAAGGTAAAGAATTCGAATCCTTTTCACCTGTCGATGGAAAACTCATCGCAAACATAAAAAGTAGCAATCGTAAAGACTATGAAGCAGTCATTAAGCAGGCCGGAGATGCATTTTTACACTGGCGCCTACTGCCTGCTCCAAAAAGAGGAGACATCGTTCGCCAGTTGGGAGACAAGCTACGTGAGCTTAAACCTACTCTCGGAAAATTAGTTTCCTATGAAATGGGAAAATCTTACCAAGAAGGCATGGGTGAAGTCCAAGAGATGATCGATATCTGTGACTTCGCCTTGGGCCTATCCCGTCAATTGTATGGTAATACCATCCATTCGGAACGTCCTGGGCACCGCATGTACGATCAATATCATCCTTTGGGTGTCGTCGGTATTATTACAGCATTTAACTTTCCAGTGGCGGTATGGGCATGGAACACCGCCCTCGCCTTGGTCTGCGGCAACACTGTCGTCTGGAAACCCAGCGAAAAAACACCGTTATGTGCCATAGCTTGCCAAAAATTATTTGCAGAAATCTTACACAACAACGGGCTGCCCGAGGGAATATCCAACCTCATTATGGGCGACAGGGAAGTTGGCGAGTGGCTTTCGGCAGACAACCGCATCGCCTTGATTTCTGCAACAGGATCTACCCGAATGGGAAAAGAAGTCGCCGTTACCGTAGCACAACGCCTTGGTAAAACACTTTTGGAGCTCGGTGGAAACAATGCGATCATCGTTACTCCAGACGCCGACTTAAAAATGACCATTATCGGTGCTGTATTTGGTGCCGTAGGTACAGCCGGACAACGCTGTACAAGTACCCGAAGACTTATTATCCATGAGGACATTTATGACAACGTCAAAAAACAACTGACAAAAGCTTATGGTCAATTAAAAATTGGTGACCCTTTGGACACGAAAAATCATGTGGGACCATTGATCGACAAAGCCGCCGTAAAATCATACTTAAACGCACTGGACAAAATTAAAACACAAGGGGGAAAAATGCTGATCAAGGGAAAGGTCCTTGAAGGCAAAGGGTATGAAAGTGGCTGTTATGTGCAGCCTGTCATTGCCGAAGTTGAAAATCATTATGAAATCGTACAGCATGAGACCTTTGCCCCTATTCTTTACTTAATCAAATACAAAGGGGATATCAGTGCGGCCATAGCACTTCAAAACAGCGTCGCCCAGGGATTGTCTTCTGCCGTTATGACCAACAACCTACGGGAAGCCGAGCTATTTCTCAGTGCTGCTGGCTCTGATTGTGGTATTGCCAACGTCAATATCGGCACATCGGGCGCCGAAATCGGAGGTGCTTTTGGAGGCGAAAAGGAGACTGGCGGAGGCCGGGAGTCTGGATCAGATGCCTGGAAAGCTTATATGCGCCGCCAGACAAATACCATCAATTATACAACTGACCTTCCCTTGGCACAAGGTATCAAATTTGATTTATAAACCATTTACACACAAAACTATGAGCAGCGTACATGAAAGATTAAGCAAACATATATTAGCCGATGGATTCCCTTTGGTTATGGATATGGAGAAATCCCATGGTTCTTATGTCGTGGATGAAAATGGGAATGAATACCTCGATATGTTCAGTATGTTTGCCTCCATGGCCGTGGGTTACAATCATCCACATTTGGTCAAACAACGTGACTTCCTGGGTAAAATGGCCGTCAATAAGCCAGCCATGTCAGATATTTACCCCAAAGAGTTTGCTGATTTTGTCGACACTTTTGATCGCGTAGCCATACCGAAAGAACTCCCCTATGCCTTTTTCATCTCGGGGGGAACACTCGCCGTGGAAAATGCATTAAAAGCTGCCTTCGACTGGAAGACAAGGCTTAATTTCGCACAGGGAATACAAAAGGAAGCCAGCCAGGTCATTCACTTTAAACAGGCTTTTCATGGTAGATCGGGCTATACCCTGTCATTAACGAATACACAAGACCCCAGAAAATACCTTTATTTTCCAAAGTTCAACTGGCCACGCATTACCAATCCTAAATTGAGCTATCCCTTAACAAGCGAACATATCGATCAGACGATTGCTTTGGAGGAAAAAGCTGTCTCGGAAATACGTCAGGCGATCACGGCTAACCCCAACGATATTGCCTGCATTATTATTGAACCGATACAGGGTGAAGGTGGCGACAACCATTTTCGAAAGGAATTTTTCGTACAGCTTCGTCAAATATGTGATGCAAATCAGATCCTCTTAATTTTTGATGAAGTACAGACGGGATTGGGTATCACGGGAAAAATGTGGGCTTACCAACATTACAACGTCATTCCCGATATCATTGCCTTCGGCAAAAAAGCACAAGTCTGCGGTATACTGGCGAGCAAGGAAAAATTTGATCAGGTGGAACATCATGTCTTTCAAGAATCCAGTCGTATCAATTCGACATTTGGTGGCGATTTTATGGATATGCTCCGCTTTAAATTAATTCTTGAAGTCATAGAGCAAGAAAACCTGATTCAAAATGCGGCAGAAAAAGGGCGCTATCTACAAGATAAGCTCCAGGAACTGCTATCGAAAAAACCGCAGCTGTCCAATTTACGGGGTGAGGGTTTATTCGTTGCAGTGGATTTCGAATCGGAAGCTGCACGGAATGAATTTATCAAGAAAGCCTACGCCAATAAACTGATTATGTTAGGCTGTGGAGAGAAAAGTATCCGTTTTAGACCGCACCTCAATGTGAGCTATGAGGATATCGATAAAACGATAGCAATTATAGAAAAAAGTATTTCCTAAAAAGATATGCAATGCTAAAAGCTCTAAAATAGCCCATCGCATTGCATATTTTTTATAAACTATCTATCTTTACAGACATTGGGACGGTCGATATCGACCAGCTCGGAAATTCCATATTCATCAAACAAGTCTAAGAGTGCATCTGTGCCCTCTTCCAGTTTGTAATCCATCTCTTCTTTATACACGGGAATCATTGCATAAAAATTGATCAGATTACCATCTTTGGTCTTTAACTCCAAAAATTCCTCATCAAAACTTAACATAGGCGGAAGCAGCAACATACAACCGAAACCTGTATTTGCAATATCTTCGGCTTCCATGCCATTGGGAATGGTATGCCCATAGCCCAGCCAGGTTTTGTACTCATGTGGAAACCGCGCTAATCTTTTCAAAAAGTAGACCGGCCAATAATTATTGTCATCCTGAAATTCCTCTTCTCCGATCTTCCAATCAGCGGGTAGCACAACCATTAGCTCTGCGCGCTCATAAGACTCTTTGTTTTCCACTTCATCTGGAACATGCATAGCCAGGTCACTCATGCCCGAAGTAACCAAGATATGGTATGGATAATTTGCACTTGGTTTAATCCAATGCACATCGATATGAACAAACTCAGAGATTATCTCATGGAACACCATATCGGGTTCGGCAATATATTTGGTCAAATGCTCCTCAATCTCATCCAGATAAACACATTGTACCTCCGGAAATAAGTTTTTTGGATCCTTATCATCAGATTGATCTTCATAACGGTAGACCGTAGAACCTCCGGCAGTAATTTCTGTATCTTTTTTATCAGGCGAAGATTCCTCCGCTCCGCTACTCATAATCTTTTTGACTTTATCCCAAAATGACATATTATCTTATAAATGGTGAAAATTTAAGCTATTCTTTTCTTATCAATTTATTCGATCACAGCAACGACAGGTTGCCTGAATCTTGTTTTAACCGGTTTTCCCTTGACCTGACCAGGCATCCATTGTGGCGACCGGCGCATAGCAGACAACACAGCCTTTGCAAACTCGGGGCTTATCTTATCGGGATTCTCGATTTCAATATTGCAGATCGCCCCATCCTCGCAAACAATAAATTTCAGAATTGCCGTTTGCCGAGATCCGTATTTTGCATAGGCCACACTGTCCATTGCCCGGACTGTTCCGGACAGATCCAGATTATTTTGTATAAATTTGGACCAGGCCACCACCCCGCCCTTGAAATAGGGAAAATCATCAACATGCTGTGCGATACTGTCTGCAGGGATATCCCGCTTAGCAATCACTTGTGCACTTGCGGAAGTACACCATACCATAAAAAGTAAAACTGAAAAAAGAGTCTTGAATCCTGTTAAATACATACCCTATCCTATCCATAACCGTACCATTTAACGCTTATATAAGATAATTTATTACTTTAATTCTTTTGGACTAATTGAGCGGCCTAGCAATATCAGTAACAAACTCTCCTGCTTCGTCAACAAGAAAACTAATCGGATGCTCTGGATTTTTAATAATCTCGAACAAGGTCAAACCCCAAGGTTTCCAAAAATTTTCCAAAACTTGGCCATAGGTCTTGTTTTGCCAATGATCAAAGATAGGTTTCATCGACATATCTGCTAATGGCATCGGTTCAACATAGACTTTTTGCGGGGTATTTAAATAGGTATAATCTGGTAAACGATTAAATAAGTAGGCTGAATAAAAATAGCGTGCACACAATTCTTCAAACTGAATGGGATGCAATGTTTTGCCCGCAATAACCTTGAGGATATCTTCGTGATAAATATTGTTTGTGGCATTATCTTGAAGACAGGCGATTACAGCAAAGTCCTTCATGCGGATAGAAAAGATCAAGGTATTGATTTCATCACGATACATAAATGTATCGGGTGCATTCTCAACCGGTACAACAACCAATGAAAATGGGAAGGTATTTTCAAACTCCATCGGTACAACCAGCGACTGCAACATCGCATGGAGATTTGTAAAACGCTGTGCAAGCGCCTGAGAAAAGTTCATATCTTCGCCAGAAGCTTTTTGCTGCCGAATTCCCGCAAGAATTTCATTAAAGACCACCCCATAGATGATTTTTGTCATCCATTGAAACAATAATAAGGGATCCAACTGTTTGACGGCTTCATAACCTTGTTCAAACGACTGTTCTACCACACGTTCCATTTGTTCGATCGCTTCAGCTGCAGTTATGGAACAGGGGAGCTTCAACGATTTATAAGTCACCAGATTCTCATCCAGCATTTTAAAAGGTTTATCTTCCAATTGAAAAGATTTCATCATCCATACAGGAAACACCTGAATGGATTCTTCTTCCGATTGGAGTTTATTTCCTGTTAAAAAACAAATATCTGAATCAAACTGAAATTGTTTGAATGGATTATACAAAGTTGCCGCCATAATGCAGGCAAAGTTAAAACAAATCGAAAAGTCCGCAAGAAAAGCAAATTCTTATTACGATATGGTGACTTGTCTATTTAAACTTATTTTATTTTCAGAAATTTTTGAAAGTTCAAAAACTTTAAATAACTTTAATATAGGCAATCATAAAAAAAGGACGAGAAAGCCGATCGGTTCAATAGTCCGATAAAAACAAATTGAGGTATTGGCAAAATAAAAGCACGATGGAATTACAAGAAGCAAAACAGCAATTTATAGACACCTGGGGGGCATTAGGTTCTGAATGGGGAATCAACAAGTCCGTTGCGCAAGTTCATGCCTTACTCCTCTCGGCAAGCAATCCCATGTCTACAGACGAGATTATGGAAAAGTTGGTGATCTCGCGCGGCAATGCCAATATGAGTATCCGACAATTGATCGATTATGGCATCGTCTACAAAAAGCATATTGCCGGCGACAGAAAAGAATATTTTGTTGCCGAGAAAGAAGTCTTAAAATGGGCCATGAAAATTGCGGTAATGCGTAAGCAAAAAGAACTTGACCCCGTTATGGATATTCTAAAGGATATCAGCCGAAATACAGAGAAGGATCAGACGGCAGAAGGTAAGGAATTCCATAAAACGGTCAAGGACATCCAAAATCTGACGGATCAACTCGAAACTATTGCCAACAAGATTTTCAATACTAGCGGTGGAGATTTATTAATTAAATTGATCAAATTAATGATGTAGCATCATGAACTGGACTGTAAACACACTTGCCATGCGTAAAATAGTCATCGCTGGAGGAACAGGTTTTGTTGGACAATATCTTTCCGAGAGATTTCAGACATTGGGTTACCAGGTTATCGTCATTGGCCGTCGGCAGGGCAATATCCTTTGGACCGATCGATCCGGCATTTCCGATGCACTGGAAAATGCGGAGATGCTAATCAATCTAGCCGGAAAGTCTGTCAACTGTCGATATAACGAAAAAAATAAGGCCGAAATATTTTCTTCAAGAACAAAGACCACAACGATTCTTGGTGAGCTGATCGCAGGCTGTACCAATCCACCAAAATTGTGGCTCAACTCCAGTACAACAACCATTTATAGGCACGCCGAAGATCGTCCGATGACCGAAAGTTCGGGGGAGATCGGAACAGGTTTTTCTGTTGATGTTGCCAAATTATGGGAAAAGACTTTTTTCGACTTCAAATTGGAAAAGACAAGACAGGTGGCACTTCGGATGGCGATTGTTTTGGGTGCGGATGGAGGTGTTATCCTGCCTTTTAAAAATCTTGTCCGGGCTGGACTAGGGGGCATACAAGGAAATGGCCAGCAATATTTTAGCTGGATCCATATTGAAGATCTTTTTCAAATTATTTTGTTCTTAAAAGATCATGCGGATATGGATGGTGTCGTCAATTGTGCGGCCCCCCACCCCGTTACGAATAAAACTTTTATGGCGACTTTTCGACAAGTAATGAACTGTAAAATTGGTCTACCATCTCCCAAATGGCTGCTGGAAATAGGTGCTGCTTTTATTGGCACGGAGACAGAGCTGCTTTTAAAAAGCCGTTGGGTATTACCTGAAAAGCTGGAGAATAGTGAATTTACGTTCAGGTTTCCATCGATTTCAAGTGCTTTACAGGATATTCTGCAGCGGGAATAAAATTTTAAGGTTAACGTGGGGTAAACCATTTACCCCACGTTAACCTTAAAATTTTCAAATACAAGCGGCGCAGTGACAATAGCACCCTCATTATTTTTTACCCCTTTAAACTCGGAGGTTTTTCCTTTCTCCAACAAGTTCTTCATCTCTTTTTCGTCGAGAAAGATACCATTCAATGTCCGCCAGATCTTAAAATCACATCCACGGGCATAATGGTCGCATTGGGCTACTTTATCGTAGAGCAAAATCAATCCCTGCTCACATTTCGGACATTTTATCTTTCCTTTTTGTTGAGGTTTAACTTCCTCTTGCGCGAGAGAAATCCGCAGCGTCAACAGTTCTTTTGTAATTTTGGCCGTATAATCCTTAATATGTTTCATAAAAACATCATAGGACACTTTATTGGCTCGCATTTCCTCCAGCTTCTGCTCCCATTTACCGGTCAAGGTTACCTTGGCAATGGAACGATCTTTTACAAGATTGTATACCGCAAGTCCTTTTTCCGTTGGGATCAGTTTTTTCTTGTCGCGTTTAATATAATCCCGCTGGAAAAGTGTTTCGATAGTTGCGGCTCGTGTAGCAGGTGTACCAAGTCCACAGTCCTTCATAGCCTGCCGCATTTCATCGTCTTCAATTTCCTTTCCCGAAGTTTCCATGGCCTTCAATAAGGAGGCTTCGGTATGTATGGGTCTTGCTTTGGTAAAACGTTCGGCAAGTTCGAGGGTCAGAATCTGCAATAATTCCTCAGCTAACAGCTTCGGTAACTGCGCATTTTCATTATCCTGATCGTCATTGTTTTTATCTTCATCGGGCGCTTCGATCTGCTCCGCGGAAAGACGCCAGCCGTATTGCTTGATTACAGTACCTTTGGCGATAAGTTCAACCCCCTGCGCATCAATTGTCACGGTGGTAATATCTTTTATACATACTTCCGAGAAACTTTCCACCATGCGCTTGGCGATCATATTGTAAACATTCTGTTGCTCTTTGAGCATGGGACCCGGCTTTTCATCCGTCACCAATAGGGCGTGGTGATCGGTTACCTTTTTGTCATCGACAGAACGTTTGTTCAATTTTGCACCGATCAGATTTTTTGCGATCGACGAGATGGATTCATCTGCGGTATCCGACAAATGTTGAAAAAGTGCGCCAATTTCTTCAAAAACATCCTCACCGATGTAACGGGAACCCGTACGCGGATAAGTGATGACCTTCTTTTCGTAAAGTGTTTGCGCAATACTCAGTGTCTGATCGGCCGAATAACCATACTTCTTATTTGCATCCTGTTGCAGCGATGTCAAATCAAATAGCAAGGGCGGTTGCTCTTTTGTTTCTTTGGCTTCCACCTTTGCCACGCGGGCATTAGAACCAACGGTCAATCGCGCAATGGTTTGCTCGGCGACATCCTTTTTATCGATCTTATTGGAGGTTGCCTTAAAACTGATATTATCTTTTTCAAAACCGGCCTGAATTTTATAGAATGCCTGGGGTTTAAAGTCTTTATTTTCCAGATAGCGCGAACAGATCATGGCCAAGGTTGGCGTCTGAACGCGGCCCAAAGAAAGTAATCCTTTATTCCCGGCCGCCAAGGTGATGGCCTGCGTCGCATTGATACCGATTAGCCAGTCCGATTCCGAACGTGAACGGGCAGACATGTACAGGCTATCGTATTCCGTACCTGCTTTCAAATTGGCAAAACCTTCTTTAATGGCTTTATCCGTTTGGCTCGATATCCAAAGGCGTTTAAAAGGTACTTTAGAACCTAAAAAATAGTATATATTACGAAAGATCAATTCACCCTCCCGTCCCGCATCGGTAGCCACAATGATTTCTTCGGCCTGTTCCAACAGGGATTTTATGGTGTTGAGTTGCTTAACTGCTCCGGTATCATCCATCTGCTTGCCATCACGCTTCACTTTCTTCGATTCTAGCTTAAATGTGGATGGAATGATCGGCAAATTTGAAATTGTCCACGAATTGTATCCGTAAGCCTGTGGCGTACAGAGTTGAACCAAATGGCCAAAAGCATACGTAAAAGCATAGCCATTGCCGGCGATATAACCGTCTTTGACTTCCTTCGCCCCCATCACTCGAGCCAGATCACGCGCCACGGAGGGCTTTTCAGCAATTACAACCTTCATTTTAGATATGAGATGTTAGATTTTCGATCCGAGACTTTAGGATAATACCCTCAGGTATTACAGCGAGTCTCAATTTAATATTGATATTTTACCCCTTTACCTGAAACGTCCCTATTCTATGGATGGTATTGTTATTCCCTTGATTTTACGGTACAGCTCTATGGCATAAACGTCAGTCATACCTGAAACAAAATCCAATACACAACGGATTTTGGAATACGAATCTTGTTTATCCGTATAAAATTGTTCAGGAATTAATGCAACGAGCTTTTTATCGTAATTGTTCTTGTTCTTCTTTAGGTATGCCGGAACAAACTCTTTTAATAGGGCATCCATCACCCGGTAACCAGCAATCTCAATTTGCACAACCGTGGGCGCATTATAGATTTTTGCAATGGAAATCTTCGAGATTTTTTTCATTTGTGTAACAATGTCCTCATCTAAGGCATCCATTAACGCTGATCCGAAAGTTCCTGACAGAAATTTGTCCTGCTCACGTACAAAGACATCAACACATCCTTTAATCAAGGTATTGATCGCTTTAGCACGCAACAATGCTACACGGCTTGGGGTATCCAGCAATCCATCGAGCCTGTCGCGAAGATTTTCTTTGCCACAGAGCGGCAATAGTAATTCTTCCACTTCTTGATAGGACAATATCTTAAGATGATGTGCATCTTCCAAATCAATAATATTGTAACAAATATCATCCGCAGCCTCCACGAGATAAACCAAAGGATGTCTTAGGTAGCCCTTTGAATTGGAAGGATCTTTTAATAATCCCAATTCATTAGCAACCTTCTCAAATGCTTTTTGTTCTTCCGTAAAAAAGCCATATTTCTTGCGATGATGGCTTTTCTTGAGGTGGCCATCAATTGCCAGACAGGGGTATTTTACAATGGAAGCCAGGGAAGTATAGGTCAATGCAAAACCTTTGGGATCCTTTCCTTGAAAGGCATGTGTCAGAATCCGTAGCGCATTGGCATTTCCTTCAAAGTGGGTCAGATCGGCCCATTCTTCGGCTGTTACCTGCTCTTGGTATTTACGTCCATCGCCATCTGTGAAATATGTGGAAATAGCGGATTCACCAGAGTGACCAAAGGCCGGGTTGCCCAGGTCATGTGACAAACATGCCGCAGAGATAATATTTCCTACTTCTTGCAAAAAAGGGTAATCATTATCCAGGTTTGGATTTTCCTCTTTCAACTGTGCATAAAACATACGTCCCAAAGAGCGTCCTACACTGGCAACTTCTAAACTATGTGTCAACCTATTGTGCACGAATACAGCGCCAGGAAGTGGAAAAACCTGCGTTTTATTCTGTAATCTCCGAAATGGGGATGAAAAGATCAAACGATCATAATCCCGTTGAAATTCCGACCGGGCCACCAGGTAACTATCTACGCTCCGATCTTCGTAACCCCAGCGCTTTGCAGAGAGCAAATCTTTCCAATTCATTTTTTCAGACATAGCGCAAACTTAGATAAATTTGCCTTTAAATACAATTATAATCATAGGAGACCGGCTCAGAAATTCCCCGAATGACTGTGCACATATCCCTATATTTTACTGCTGTTATTTACCTGTTCAGGAGTCATTTTTGCAACAGTATCCTGGATTGCATTTCAAAATGACAAATTTTACAAACAGCTGTTGTCAAAGTCATTTTTATACTGGTTATATTCTGTATCTTTCCTCTATAAATTAACTATAATACAGTCCCCTTGCGCATTGGGTTTTGCGATTTTCCTCTTCGAGTTTGGTCAGCCGTAAGGCTGGCATTAACTCATGCTTGTGTACTTATAGCCTTTTCAGGCATTTGCATTGGCCAATTTAAAAACGGGGTCTTTTAGCCACCATAAAGATACCCGGCCTTTACGCAAAAAATTGTTATGGTTTAAGTTTCGCTATGCGTTCCATTTCTTTTTGGTGATACCGTATCCTGGCATCTAGTTTGGCTGGTTCGTAGATCACCTGTAGTGCCGGATTATAAGGGGTTAAGTCTTTTAGGGATCAAGCTGAATTCTTGGGGGGAATGTCAAAAATTTCTTAGTTTAGCATCCTTAATACAGATATCCCTTGCAAGAAGCCGAACGTAAATTACTGTCCCTATTGATGCCCGAAGGGCTATTGGAATACTTTCAGATTTTAGAAGTCGATCAGGTTGACAATCAGCTCCACATTTATTTAGATGAGCTTAATATTGCTCCGACAGGCTATCAGAACAGCAAGTTGGAGTCAAAGGGCTTCATGCCTTCCACTGAGATTTCAGACTTTCCCATTCGAGGCCAGAAAGTTACGCTACATATCCGCCGTCGTCGCTGGACGGTCCTGGATACCGGAGAGATCATCACAAGAGATTGGAATCTGGTGCGTGAGGGTGCTCGAATGACTACGGAATTCGGGCTTTTTTTAAAGAAGATATTTGGATAATCATCCTGTAAGCGCCCAATTGGTAGGTCTGTTCTTCCAAATGGACGGTAAGCAACTACAGGATCAATACAAGAACCATCTCAGTGACTTCCAGGACTGGGACCAAAAGCCACACGCAGAGCAATGGACCCTTTTTCCTGATAACATATCGGAACACCTGAGCATCGATGAGACCAGCTTTAGCAACGGTGAACTTTACACGATCGTAAGCAGTAAATCAGCAAAGGGCAGGAAGGGAACCATATTGGCTACCATAAGAGGGACAAAGGCGGAAGATATTATTGCTGTATTAGAGCGCATTCCACTTAAACTAAGGAACAAAGTTAGGGAAGTAACGATGGATATGGCCCCCAATATGGCAAAGGCTATCCGTAGGTGTTTCAGAAATGCCAGAAGGGTTATCGATCGGTTTCATGTACAAAAACTTGCTTATGATGCTGTTCAGGAACTCCGTATCAAATACCGATGGGAAGTCTTAGATGCAGAAAGCAAAAAAATAATGGAATCGCGAAAACGGGGTATCCCATATGACCCCGAGTTGTTGCCTAATGGTGATACGCTCAAACAGCTATTAGCTAGGTCGAGACACCTCCTGTTCAAGCATCCAAGTCGATGGTCGGAAAGCCAAAAACGCCGTGCAGAACTGCTGTTCATCAGGTTTCCCAAGCTAAAACAGGCTTATGATCTTGGAGTTGCCTTAGGTGACATCTTCAATAAATGCAGGGATAAAAAAGTTGCTTTCACAAAGTTAGGACTGTGGCACAACCAGGTTGAGAACGCGGGTATTGCTTCATTCGAGAGTGTCGCAAGATCCATTGCAGCACATCATCAATACATTCTCCACTACTTCGACAATAGAAGCACCAATGCATCCGCAGAGTCCTTCAATGCAAAACTCAAAGCTTTCAGGAGCGTCTTCCGTGGAGTAAGGGATACAACATTCTTCCTGTACAGAGTGATGAAATTGTATGCTTAAAAATGATTACCCCCCAAGAATTCAGCTTGATCCTCTTTTAGGATATTCCATACAACAACGGATATTTTTCGTGCGATAGCGATCAGGGCCTTTTTCGAGGATTTTCTTATACTTAGACGGTTGAATTTGTCTTTAAAATAGGAGCCTTTACAGCGGCTTGCCGCCCAGGCAACCTGTACCAGTATTGGCTTGAGATATCTGTTTCCTTTAGTGATTGCTGTACTTTTATATTTCCCTGCGCTTTCATCATTCTTTGGTCGTAATCCGACCCATCCGCTCAGTTTACCGCTGTTTTCAAAAACTTTCATGTCTGCGCCGGTCTCGGCGATGATCACAGCGGAACTGATACGGCTAACGCCGGGAATCGTCTTTAGCAAGGCACTCTGCCGTGGAAAATCACGCAGGCAGATAGCTTCAATCTTTTCTATATACTCAGCAGACTGCTTGATCAACAGGTCGTATTCAACTTTTGCCATCTGCAGGTTGAAGCGGTGGTGCTCCTTCATGCAGCCGGTTAGTGCTGCTGCCAGCTTTCCGTTTTCTTTGTTCTTCTTACTGGCATAGACCAGTTTGCTTAAACGTACGGCATCACGCTCCCCGGCTATCAGGGCATCAATGACACTCAGCATACTTTTCCCTCCGATATCGGTCACAAGACTACCCAAACGGATTCCGGCCTGTACGAGGATATTGTCCATTTTGGTAAGCATACGGACTATCCGCTGTTGCAACTTGCTATAGGAACGGGTGTAGCTCCTGAGTTCCTGTATTCGCTCACCGGGCACAAAACTCCCGCGAAGCATATCTTTGTGAAGTAGCTGGGCAATCCACTGTGCATCCTTTACATCGCTTTTGCGGCCGGGCAGCTGTTTGATTAAAAAGGGATTCACCAGCATCAGATCAAAGCCCATTTCAGAGAGAATATTCCAGACCGGGATCCAGTAAATACTGGTACTCTCCATCGCTACTCGGAGAACACCCGCAGCCTTCAAGTAGGCTCCCAACTGTCGAATGCCCGTACTGAAGGTTTCGAAAACCTCCACATCCGAATAATGCTTCCCATTAAATACCGCACAAAAAATACTATCTTTATGCACGTCAAGTCCTGCTGTTTTCATATAACTTTTTTTTTCAACATAAAGATAAGCAGCGGGACTTGCTTTGATTGCGATAGCTCTCGCCAATTTTTATCCGCTTGTGTGTAATCGGAAAATTAAATGTAAATTTAACCTAAATACCAATAGGGATTCATCATGACGAAATATCAAACACTTATTCCAAAACATTTTGAAGGTACAATTGACGGCAAAAACACGCATTTGCTCTTATTAAAAAACGAAGGAGGGATGCAGGTACTCTTAACGGACTACGGTGCGCGTATTGTCAGCATTTTGGTACCTGATAAAAAGGGAAATTTGGTGGATGTTGCACTGGGCTTCGATTCCATTCAGGCCTACCTGGATTCTGATGAGAAATACCATGGCTGCACAGCGGGGCGTTTCGCCAATCGCATTGCTGAAGGCAAATTTGAAATAAACGGAAAACACTATACGCTTCCGCAAAACAATGGCAATAATTGTCTTCATGGTGGTATTTCGGGCTTTCATGATAAGGTTTGGGACAGAAGGGTCACTTATCAATCGCACGTCGAATTTTATTATGTTTCCCAAGATGGTGAAGAAGGATTTCCAGGGAATCTAAAAGTTATGGTTTCTTATACCCTAACCAGAAATAACGAGATTATTATCAAATATCATGCGCAATCGGATGCCGATACGCACGTCAACCTGACCAATCATACGTACTTCAATCTGGATGGGGAAGGCAGTGGCGACGTATTGCAGCAGATCCTTCAGATCAATTCAGATAAAGTCTTATTTGTAGACGACAACCAGATACCGAATGCAATAGTACCTGTGGAGGGCACCGCCTTCGACTTCCGCATACCCAAACCTATTGTGCAAGATATTACTGCAAATAACGAACAATTGATCGCTGCCAAAGGATATGATCATTGTTATGTCAACAACCAGCCTATTTCGCAGCCTTGTGCAACAGTATATTCTAAAAACACGGGCATTCAGCTGGATGTCTTTACAACGGAGCCGGGCGTACAACTCTATACAGCAAACTGGATGACCGGAAATGATTTTGGCAAAAGAGGTTACAAGTATCTTCCTTATGCCGGATTCTGTCTGGAAACTCAGCATTTTCCGGATACACCCAATCAAGCGGAATTTCCTTCAACTTTGTTAAAAGCAGGCGAATCATTCGACTCCGAGACACATTTTAAGTTCTCCATAAAAAAATAAGAACATAAAACGGCCGATAAGCACATGCTTACCGGCCGTTTTATGTTGATGTGCTATTTCCTCTGTAGGGCTACAGCATATTTTTTATTTTAAAAGGTCATCCAATGCTGATTCGACTTTTTCAAAACCAAAAGTTACTTTGACCTCGGCGAACATACGTTGGATCTGATCATTGCAGAGATTTCCAATACTTCCCTCGTGGGTATGATTTACCTCTTTTGATGGCTTGAAACGCCCTTCATCAATATCAATACCAATAGTCCTGTAGGCCTCCCGGAAAGGAACTCCTTTCAGGACCTCATTGTTCACCACTTCAACAGAGAACAAATAATCGTATTTTGGATCGTCCAGGATATTGTCTTTTACAATTATATTTTCCAACATAAAGGTTGCGATTTCAAGACATTCATTGAGCGATTTAAACGCTGGGAATAAATTTTCCTTTAACAATTGAAGATCTCTATGGTAACCCGATGGAAGGTTGGTCGTCATCAACGCAATTTCATTTGGCAAGGCCTGTATTTTATTACAGCGTGAACGGATCAGCTCGAAGACATCCGGGTTTTTCTTGTGTGGCATGATGCTCGATCCCGTAGTCAAATGTGCAGGAAAAGAGATAAAGCCAAAATTTTGGTTGATATACAGACATACGTCCATGGCAAACTTGGCCAATGTCGCCGCGATGGAACTCATGCCCTGTGCCAAGATACGTTCAGTCTTCCCTCTTCCCATTTGTGCATAAACCACATTGTAATTGAGGTCTTCAAATCCCAGCAATTGTGTCGTCATCGTTCTATTCAATGGAAAGGATGATCCATACCCTGCAGCAGATCCTAAAGGATTCTTATTACAAACCTTCCATGCTGCACGCATCATCTCCAGATCATCCACAAGGCTTTCCGCGTACGCACCAAACCATAATCCAAACGATGAAGGCATGGCAATTTGCAAGTGGGTGTATCCAGGGATCAGAATATGTTTATATCGCTCGCTGAGCTGGATCAATTCATTAAAAAGAGCCTCCGTATTCTGGATGATATGCTGAATCTCTGAGCGAAAGTATAATTTTAGGTCGACCAAAACCTGGTCATTACGGGATCTGCCGGAGTGAATTTTTTTACCAGCCTCTCCAATACGCTGTGTAAGCAACATTTCAACCTGCGAATGCACATCTTCTACCGAGTCTTCTATACGAAAGTCACCGGCTAAAATTTCTTTATAGATATTTTTCAGTTCTTTTTGTACAAGCGCTAGATCCTCATCGGTCATCAGGTTTATGCTATTCAGCATGCGTGTATGGGCCAATGAACCCAAAACATCCGCAGCAGCAAGTTGCAGGTCCATTACGCGGTCATTGCCCACCGTAAACGATTCTACAAAAGAATCGACATCTATATTTTTTTGCCAGATTTTCATTCGTATAATTTCTTTTTGATCCTGTTATCATCAAAAGCCTTTGGTCGGTTTAGTGTTGATTGAAGCTTCTGATAATTCTATCACATACAATTTTTACAAAAATACCAATTGCAAATGGTTATATCAATGCAAAGATTGCATACATTTTACTCGGATAATTGGATGAAAAACAAAAAATCAGGTGGAAAAAAAAGACTGTTACAAAAAAAATAAAATGTTAAAAGTTTGTTAAATCGCGATAAACACATATTATAAGTAACCACTCACTTTATTTTTAAAAGTTATTTTGTCAGTTTTTTAAGTATTCCTATGTTTGTAGTGTAAGGGAGATGAAAAAATAGAAGATGGTAAGGTTAGTAAATACTTACCGCTTTAAATACACCGAAATTTCAAACCAAATATGATAGACCCCAAAGTCTTAAAACTTGAAAGAAATTACCTAACCAATTGTGAATCGAAATTTAAAGGCACGTCAAACCAAGATGTGCCTTTTTTCTTATGTAGAGTCAAGTTTCTCTTTTAATTGAAATTTTGGCTATTTTTGTTTAACATAATTGAGAATATTCAACATAAAACGTATACGATGGGAACAGAAAGCAAGAGACAGCAACGTTTTGCTGGGGTGATTCAACAGGATTTAGCAGCATTATTTCAACGCGAAGGTAATTCATGGGCTCCTGGAGCGTTTATCACGGTTACACGGGTTCGTGTTACACCTGATTTGGCAATTGCCCGTGTTTACATAAGCTTTTTGAACACAAAAACGGCACAGGAAAATATGAAGTCCATTCGTTCCAAAACATCTGAAATACGCTACAAACTGGGAGCAAAAATTAAGAACCAGGTAAAGATTGTTCCTCAATTGGAGTTCTTCCTCGATGATACCAACGAATATGTTGAACACATGGACAAACTATTTGACGAGATCGGCAAAGAACCGCGTCAGCCAGAATAATGCTATCTATCGCAGCCTGTTAAACAACCATGGTATTTGAACTGGATACGAACAGACTGGAGTTTCCACACCCAAGTTATGCAGAAGAAGATGGTTTACTCGCCGTAGGTGGAGATCTTTCGCCAGATCGTTTGCTACTGGCCTATAGTAACGGAATTTTCCCCTGGTTCAGTGATGACAGCCCCATACTTTGGTATGCCCCAGACCCCAGATTTGTGATCGATCCCTCCAAGGTCAAGATCAGCAAAAGCATGGCGAGTGTACTCCGGAAAAAAACATTTTCTCTATCGATAGACCGCAGCTTTAAAGAAGTCATTCAGCTTTGTGCGTCTATCAATAGAAAAGATCAGGCTGGAACCTGGATAACCCAGGGCATGATCCAAGCATATAGTAAACTTGCGGAGCTAGGTTATGCACATTCGGTGGAAGTATGGCAAGGCGGTATACTCGTTGGCGGGCTTTATGGCGTGTTAATCAATGGTGTCTTTTGTGGAGAAAGCATGTTTTCAAAAGTCCCCAACGCTTCGAAAGCGGCCCTGATTTATCTCGCCCAAGAAATTGAAGTACGTTTAATTGATTGCCAATTTCACACGGATCATTTGGAAAGCATGGGCGGTGAATACCTTTCCTTGACAGATTATTTAGCAATACTAACAAAAGACCAAAGACATGAGTAGTCCCTATCGTAAACATTTTGACATCGCTTCAGCCGTAACTTACCTCACGACACCAGGATCCGGCTTACTTTCACGTGAAACAAAGGCTTGGCGCTCCAAAAGAGACCAAGATTTCTTTGACGCGAACACTACCTTACGCGAACAGCAAGGTGCAACTTTAGATGCCTGTCGGGATACGCTCGGTAAATTCTTTAATTGCCCTTCCCAAAATGTGTTCTTATCAAGTTGTTTTTCCTTTGCCTTCAATGCGCTATTGGCAGGTTTACCGAAACAATCGAAAGTGCTGCTATTGGACAATGATTATCCTTCGGTTAATTTTCCTACAATTATAAGCGGTTTTGAACATCAATTTGTCAGGATGGACGAACAGCTGGAAACGAATTTATTGGACACAATAGCAACATTTAAACCAGATGTCCTTATTCTTTCCATTGTTCAATATATTTCGGGATTAAAAATAGACCTATCTTTCATACAGGAATTGAAGCATCGGCATCCCGACTTGTTGATTGTAGGCGACGGCACACAGTTTTTGGGAACAGATCTTTTTGATTTTACGCTTTCGGGCTTTGACGCCGTATTATCCAGTGGATACAAATGGCTTATGGCTGGCTTTGGCAATGGTTTTGTTCTCTTAAGTGACAGACTCAAAGCGATACTTTATGCGGATATCCAAAAAAATTACAGCTTCCTCAACAACCAATGGATGAATAAATCTGTGGTACAACTTTGTTTTGAACCAGGGCATCTGGACACCCTGTCGCACGGAACGCTACAGCAGTCCCTTCTTCAATTGGAGGAATGGGGATTTTCCGAAACAGTGGCCTATACCCAAAAGTTAATTGCAGATGCCCGCGCTGAACTTGCCGACCGGAAACTGTTATTGGACAGCATCATCAATAGACGTCCGCAGAGCAATATTTTCAATATTCAGATCAACCCCGACAATTATCAGACTCTCCTGGATGAGGGCATAAAATGCTTTCCCCGAGGATCGGGGATCCGTGTTGGATTTCATTTATACAATGATCACTCGGATCTTGAGAAGCTATTATATATTATTGACACAAAAGTAAAGTAAACATGAAATTTAGAATAGGCGACTTAGTACGGTTTGTCGATGAGCCCATTGAGGGGCATATCACATCCATGCAGCCCAACGATATTGTAGGCGTTACAGATGACACTGGTTTTGAGATTCCGGTGCCAATGGATAAAATCACTCTTGTCTTCGGTAATATGCGTCGAGCAGATGATGAACTTGACCAGCATGCGACACCACTGACACCACATCGATTTATCGAAAAAGGAATACTTTTGGCAATTTCGGGAGACCACAAAGATGGACTTGCCAAATTACATATCATCAATGAAACGAGTTTTGAGCTCCTAGTGTCCGTAGCTGAAGCTACAGCGAATAAAGTAAAAGGTATTTTCAGCAATAAAATACCGCCACACGATTCGATGCAGTTTTATACAGGCAACTTTGCAAATGTTGGGAAATGGCCTACCTTCCGTTTTCAGATCATACGGCATAGTGCCAGTTTGCAGGAACTGACATCACCAATCAACAGAGAACAACGTGTACGTCCTGTAGATCTAACTAATCCAAAAGTCCTGAACGAAATTTTGGATGAAAAAATATGGTCCTACGAACTGGATAAGATTGAAGAGGATTTAGGACTGGACAAGTTGAAAAATCATTTCATACCACATCGTCCAAATAAAAAATAAGCTAGATGAATTTCATCTAGCTTATTTTTTATATACCAAACGGCTTTATTTTATTCAGCCGTCGCAGAAACCTTCCTGGTGCTCAACAATAATAATACGATGCCGACCAAATAGACAATCCAGCCCCAGCGCATGTGCAGGGATTTAGAAAGCAATTTATCGGCAAATCCCCAGCCGAAATAATTATTGATCTTAAACCAGACCGCTGTTATACTCAACAGGTACCAACAGGCGGCCACTCGGGTCATCCACTGATAAGCTCGAACCGCACGGACAAAAAACAAGAGGGCAGTCACCCCGAGAATAGGTAATGTGATAAAGAACAAATAGGAATCTACCTGATATAAATTCCAATTTCCCTTAATAGGCACTTTTAAGAATGGTGTCATGCTGGACAAAAACGAAATGACTAGTCCAACAATGGCAAAGTATTTTTTGATAATAATCATGGTTCAAATTACTTTAAAATTGCTACGAATATAAGTTGAATATTGACACATATATAACTTGTATTTCACTTTTTGAAAAATTATTCTATTTTTAAGCGCAATTAACACTTAGAACAAATAAAAAACAAGACTAATCCAAAGATCATCAATCATTTAAATCTGGTTTTCACTTGTTTAAAAGAGATGAATATAATTTTTAGCATTTAAGCCGAATAATAAACATGAAAAGAGAAGTTGAAGAAATCGCAGCAGAACAACCTGCACAGCCTAATAAAAAGAAAAAGATCTATATCATTATTGGCGTCGTGCTATTGGTTGTCCTAGCGGGTGGCGGATATTACAACTATAGCCATCGACAAGCTATCGACGGCCTGCAGGTGGATAGTACCGCGACAGCTGTTGTAGGGTTTGACAATGCAGATCCCAAAGACCTGGAAGACGCTGATGGTTGGAGTTCACTGGAAGACTATCAACACTGGAACAATGCAATCTTCACGATTCCCGAATACGATAATATCCCGTTACGCTATAGAAGGGGTATTACAAAGATATTCATGGGTAATAACTACCTTGAACCTGTAGATGATAAACCTATATACAAGTTTACACGGATAAAAGATCGTGCTAAATCTGTTTTCTGTTATGGTAACTTTACCGATCGCAACGATTCAGACAGTTGGAATAAAGAAATGGCTTTTTTGGTAGAAAAGAACGACTATCAGAGCAGTGCCATCTGGATCATTTCAGCAAAAGGCGATATTTTATTCTGGAAGGAATATTCAAGCGAACTGCCACTCATCAACAGCTTCAAAAAGGGACAGAAAATTTTTATGGATGAGATGAAGTTAGTACCTGCTCCTGCTGATGGAATTATTGTCAAGAATAAAAATTCCAAGTACGCATTAATTTACAATAAAAACAGCAAGACCTTCGACAGCTATTACCAATACAGTGATAGTGAAATTCAGGAAGCTACCACTTCCGAAGAGGAGCCTTATGTGGAAGAATTGCAAGATGTCACCATCGACTCTGCAACTACAAATACAGGTATTAAAGAGTAGTTTATCGTATTTTATCGCTTAAAATTTTCGTCACGACAGATCGTGACGAAAATCATTCGATATTGATACGCAAAACAAACACCTGAATTACAGACATATAACCATCAAAATCGGCTATTTAAAATCTTTCTAAATTAATCCCTTTGACAGATTTTTGACACAAGCACAAAGCTTTTAAGCTACATTTGTACCGTTAAATATAAGCGAGGGATTAGAGCTTTGAAAAATCTTAAAGTATTAGCGTTTACTCATAAACATGTCGAACTAAAAGATCTAGGTAATCTAGTGATCTGCAATGAGGATTTAGAAAGTCGCCTCATCAATCTAAAGCATAGCCTAGACATTCCAGAGATCTTTTATATTGGTACTTGTAACCGAGTAGAGTTTGTATTTTATGGTGCTCACGAATTGACCCATGAATTCATTGCTGATTTTATGGGAAAATTGAACTTCTGTGTTCCTCAGGAGAGACTACAATGTTATTTAGGACAGGTCAACAAATACGAGGGTATGGATGCTTTAAACCACCTGCTTCGGATGTCATGTTCACTTGAAAGTCTTGTTGTTGGTGAAAAAGAAATTTTGGCACAGGTACGTCGGGCTTATGATCGTTGTAGAGAAGCTGGTTTTACTGGAGATTTTCTACGTCTGATGATGGATCGTCTCGTAAAAACGGCTAAAGAAGTATACACCTATACTAAAATTTCCAGAAACCCAATTTCCGTTGTCTCGCTTGCCTATCGCAAATTGCGCGAACTAAAACTGGTTGAAAACCCTAGAATCGTCATTATCGGTTCTGGAGAAACCAATCAGAACTTAGCGAAATATTTCCAAAAGAACCAAAAAGCTAAGTTCGTTATTTTCAACCGCACAGTAGAGAACGCAAAGGCCTTAGCCGAAGAATTAAATGCTGAAGCTTATCCCCTAGCGGATATTGATCAGTACAAAGAAGGCTTTGATATTTTAATTACTTGCACAGGTGCGCCGACCTCCATTATTGACAACACACTTTATCAATCCTTATTAAACGGAGAAACGGATAAGAAAATAATCATTGACTTAGCCGTTCCGAATGATATTGATGCTGAAGTTCTCCAAAATAATCCGATTCATTACATTGAAGTGAGCAGCTTACAAGCTATTGCGGAGAAAAACATCCAAGAGCGTTATAACGAATTGGAGAGTGCCGAAAAGATTATACAGGACAATATCCAAGAATTTTTACCTTTAATCAAACAGCGACGTGTAGAGGTTGCTATGCGTGAGGTTCCTGAAAAGATTAAAGAAATTAAGTCATTTGCGCTAAATGAGGTTTTTGCTCAAGAGGTTCAAGCCCTAACCCCCGAAGCGAGAGAAGTATTGGAAAAAGTCATCAACTATATGGAAAAGAAATACATCAAAGTTCCAATGGTTATGGCGAAAGAAATTTTGGTTAAAACTCCAGAAACGGAAAAAAACTAATACTAAGCTTCCTCTTCGAACAGCGTTATATTCTATTACTTTTTGTTGCTTCCCTAGGTTTTGTACCAATGCCTATTAGCGGAATGAATCTGTGCCCGTCACCCGGAGCTATCCTTTGACTGTTTCTTTAAATTTCGGTTTGTCAATTATTTCCTGACATATAATGACAGTAACGTGTCAACATATTCCTTCTATTTATTTATTTTTGCTCTGATTAATGGTATTAAACACATTTTTCCGAAATTGTTTATTTCCGGGGCTCAATTGAATTAAAACACATGCTGTGCTAGTTGAATACGTCGCTACTGGGGGAACATTTTGTGATTGTTTTAATAGGTAAAGTAAAATTAACGTGAATAGAAAACTAATTATTGGTACCCGGGGAAGTGTTCTTGCCATGTGGCAGGCAAATTTTGTAAAAGATCGATTGGCAGAAATCGGAATTGAAGCAGAATTAAAAGTCATTAAAACACAAGGGGATATCATTCAACACCTTCGTTTGGATAAATTAGAAGGCAAAGGATTTTTCACCAAAGAGCTTGAAGAGGAGCTTTTAAGCGGTACCATTGATTTAGCTGTACACTCACACAAAGATTTACCTACGGTCAACCCTCCGGGATTGATCATTGCAGCGGTTTCTGAGCGTGAGGATCCCGCTGAATTATTGATTATCCACAAAGATTGTGTGGATATCAAAAAACGTCTTTCATTAAAACACAATGCGACTGTTGGGACATCATCCAACCGTAGAAAAGCGCAGATCTCGGCGCTACGTCCGGATCTAGAATTTGACGATCTCCGTGGTAATTTACAGACAAGAATCCAGAAGCTACGTGATGAGCAATACGATGCTATCGTACTTGCAAAGGCAGGTATTAGCCGTATTGAAATGGATATTACAGATTTTCATGTGGAAGAGATTCCTCCTGTTGAAATTATCCCGGCACCGGCGCAAGGAGTACTTGCTATTCAGATCCGTGAAGTTGACAAGGAACTTTTTGACGCTTTACAGCCCTTAAACAATGAAGAAGTAGCAAAAACAATCTCCGTAGAACGTTTGGTATTAAATAAATTTGACGCGGGATGTCATGCGCCATTAGGCTGTTATTGCCGTAAAAGCGGTGATGAATACGAAGCTTGGGCCTCTATTGCTGACACAAGCGAAGATTTTCCTGACCGTGTTTACCTTAGAGATACCGATGCGACACGGTTAGCGGAGCGTATTTTCAGCAAATATGCAAAGGATAGAAAATTGCCACAATCTGTATTTATCTCCCGGGAGGTAGACGAAAATTCCTATTTCGCAAGAGCAATGGCCAAGCACAATATTACTATTGAGGGCCGCTCTTTGATCAAAATATTCCCCATCATCAACAAATTGGATCCTTTTATCCTAAAACACGCGGATTGGATTATATTTTCAAGCAAGAATGGTATTGAGCACTTTTTCAATTTAGAGCCACGTTTGAGCAAAAAGACCAAGATTGGTGTCATTGGCCGTGGCTCGGAAGAGATTTTGCGCAAATATGACCGCGTTGCTGATTTCTCTGGCGACAGTGAGGGCATCAATATGGAGGAAATTGCGAAGAAATTTGCTGAGTTGGCCAATGGTGGTACCGTGCTTATACCACGTGCGAAGGAATCTTTGGAGACGATCCAAAAAGCATTAAGCCCGGAGACAAAAATTATCAATATACCGGTATATGAAACGGTCTTAGAAGAAAATGTAGATCCATCCAACGCGGAGGTATTGGTCTTTACCAGTCCGAGCAATGTGGAAGCTTATTTTGCAGACAACCTACTGGAACCAGGCCAAAAAGTAATCTGTATTGGCCGCTCTACCGGTGCAAAGTTTGATGAGATGAATGTCCCTTATGCACTTCCTTATTCTCCAGATGAAATAGGTCTTTCTGAAGCCGTTTTTGGATTGGAGTATTAGAATCGTATAAAGTAGTTTGTATTTCAACGTCGGTAAACGATTCCACTGACTTTGAAATAAACAACATAGATCATAAATAATCTTAATATAATGTTACAACGTCCGAGAAGAAATCGTAAATCTGCCGTGATTCGCGACATGATTCAAGAGACACGTTTAGACGCGTCAAATTTGATTTTCCCACTTTTTATCGTCGATGGGCAAAATCAAAAAACTGAGGTTAAATCGATGCCGGGCATCTATCGCTATTCAATAGACAATCTATTGAAGGAAGTAGAAAGTTGCCTGAAGTTGGGCTTACGTTCATTTGATCTTTTCCCTAACATTGAAGAGTCATTAAAAGACAAATATGCTACAGAAAGCTACCGTGATGGAAGTTTATACTTACGTGCAATTGCTGCGGTAAAGAAAAATTTTCCGGAGGCTTGTATCGTAACGGATGTTGCCATGGACCCTTACAGCAGTGACGGGCACGATGGAATTGTCGAAAACGGTGAGATCCTAAACGATGAGACATTAGAAGTATTGGGCAAAATGGCCTTGGCACATGCACAATCAGGTGCAGATATCATTGCACCATCAGATATGATGGATGGCCGCATCGGTTACATCCGTGAGCTATTGGACCATAATGGTTTTACTAACGTTTCTTTGATGTCGTATACGGCAAAATATGCTTCGGCCTATTATGGTCCTTTTAGAGATGCCTTAGGCTCGGCACCCAAGCATGGCGACAAGAAGACCTACCAGATGAATCCTGCCAATGCAAAAGAGGCGCTTATTGAAGCACAGCTCGACGCACAGGAAGGAGCTGATTTTCTGATGGTAAAACCGGGACTTCCCTACTTAGATATCGTTAAACTTCTTGCAGACAACTTCGATCTACCTATTGCAGTATATAATGTCAGTGGAGAATATGCGATGTTAAAAGCGGCTATCCAAAACGGTTGGCTCGATGAACGTGTCATCCTAGAAACGTTATTGAGCTTCAGACGTGCTGGCGCTACAGCAATCTTATCCTACCACTCCAAAGAAGTATTGGAGAAAGGTTTTATTTCGCATTCAACTATTTAGACTATGCAAGCACCTGATATTTCAAGAGCAAAATCTGCTGAGCTATTTGAAAAAGCAAAACAATATTTCCCTGGAGGCGTAAACTCTCCTGTTAGGGCTTTCAAATCCGTATATGGTACCCCATTATTTATTGAGCGTGGCGATAAAGCACACCTGTGGGATGCTGACGGAAATGAATTCATCGATTTTTGTTGTTCATGGGGCCCCTTAATTTTAGGGCACAATAATGATCAAGTTCGTGAAGCTGTAGCGGCACAACTCGGGAAAGGCTTAAGTTTTGGCGCTCCCACTGCGTTGGAGAACCAACTGGCTGAGTTGATTATCGAAAACAATAGGTTTATTGAGAAAATTCGCTTTGTCAGTTCCGGAACTGAGGCCGTAATGTCTGCAATCCGTTTGGCTAGAGGCTACACGAAACGTGATAAGATCATCAAATTTGATGGCTGTTATCATGGCCACTCCGATTCTCTTTTGGTTAAAGCGGGTTCTGGTTTGGTCACTTTTGGTGAGACATCATCGGCTGGTGTACCTAAAGCATTTGCAGACGAAACCATTGTTATCGAATTAAACGATAAGCAAGCTTTAGAAGCTGCTTTTGCAGAATTTAAAGATCAGATTGCCGCAGTTATCATTGAGGGTATACCTGCAAACAATGGCTTATTGTTGCAATCTAAGGAATATGTTCACTTCTTACGTAATATCACCAAAGAACATGGTGCAATGTTGATTATGGATGAAGTGATCACGGGATTCCGTATTGGTTTTGAAGGTGCTTCGGCTTACTATGACGTACAACCAGATATTATTACCTACGGCAAAATTATTGGTGGCGGAATGCCTGTTGGTGCCTATGGAGCCTCAAAAGAATTGATGGCCTGTATATCTCCTGATGGTGCAGTTTACCAAGCCGGAACTTTATCCGGAAATCCAGTTGCTATGGCTGCAGGCATTGCCGCATTAGGTATCTTGGCACAAAAGGATTTCTACACAAATTTAAATGCCAAAACAGAAGCTTTCGTCAATGATATGCGTACTTATATTGCGGAGAAAGGATATAAAGTTCAACTTTTCCATGTGGCTTCTATTTTTTGGTTTGCCTTCACAGAACAGCACGAAATTAAAAAAGCGAGTGAAATCGATCCTAAATCGATGGAATCTTATAAAATTATGCACCGCGAATTGTTAAATCGTGGCGTATATTTTGGTCCTTCAGGCTATGAAGTAGGCTTTGTTTCTGATGCACATACAGCAGCGGATCTTGACCAGGCAAAAAAACATATTTTCGATGCTTTAGACATTGTCTTTAGTGCATAAAATCAAACTACTATAAAAAAGCCCTCCAGTATATTACTAGAGGGCTTTTTTTATAGGTTAGTGGAAGTATAGGCTCGAATCAACGTGCTTATTACAGTTTGTTTGCCAGCTTCTTATCTTTAGATTTCATCTTATTTAGTCCGGCAATAAGTTCATCCAATGAAAACTTACCTTTGATATCCATAAAAACACTTTCATCTTCGTTATCATGAACGAGTAGAGAAACCCGCTGAATAACATTATTCTTATCAATACGCGCATTCAGCGAAATCTCCTGTCCATCCGTGTTAATAACCAGTAATTCCTCAAATTTGTTCTTCTTCAAAAACTTATGGTAATCGTCCAAAATCCGTGCATTCTTCGTTTTGTCATTATTTGAAAGTGTCAGCATTCTGAACTTCTTTAATTTCTTTACAATTTCAGCCATTGCACGAGACTCTTCATCATTATCGTCCTTTAAGGCTTTTTTCATAAAGGGTTTTGTTAACCACATCGGTAAATTAATGGCAACAATCTCAGCGTCGTCCGATACATTAGACCGGCTGACGAAATCCATATTGGAGGCTTTTTTTATCATGCATGACTGCATGGAGAAAAGAACGCCAACTAGGCACAACAAGGTTAGTAATCTTTTCATAATCTTCTACTTTTTGTTGTTATCACCTTTATTCTTACTCACTTTATTGTTCCCTTCGTTGACCAAGCTAGTCACGTCTTTCAACGGTATAGCCCCGTCAAGGATCATAAATAGATTTTGCCCATCTCCGTTGATCGTTAGTAACAGATTGTTTAAGATGTCGGCATTTGCAGACATATTTTCGACCATGAACCGGATATCCTGACCTTCATTATTGAGCGACATGAGTTCTTCATACTTTAAATTTGAAACTGCCCCTTGAATAATACCTGTTAAGGCTTTATCCTCCCCATCTTCAACAATCAGCATCCGCAACGATTTAACATTCTTAAGTAGTGGTGTAATTGTCTGCATATCCTCATCGTCTATTTTCAAATTACCCAATAGCTTGAACATCGGCGCCCCGATTTTGAGTGTTGTCACACCTTTCTTTCCTTGATATTGTTCAAAAAGTTTATCCAATTTTGAAATTTGTGCATTTGCCATACTTGCTACAAGTAGAAGGCAAGCTATTAAAAAACCTTTCATTTTATTTTAGTTAATCGTTATTGACATTTGTTTTATATTCATTGCTTTATCTACACCATTTTCCAGATTATTTGCCAGTAAGCCTAAAGATTTTAGGGTCAGTTCAACAGCTTCCTGTTCGTTCGCGACAGGTTTCCCATTCAAAACCACATAATCTGCCTGATAGGGTTCACTTTCGACTGATTGCAGACTTTCAGCAACTATTTTCTTCTTTTCAGTCCATGCCTTCGCTCGTTTTTTAACTTTAGAATGTTTGAGCGTTTCTGCGATCTGTAACGTCTTACCGCTTTCCACCGAAGGGGTCCCATCATTAGCATTGGAAACTACCGTTTCTTCATTTTGTTGTTCGATCAGCTTCTTGTCCGCGGATTTTAGCTCTTTCATTTCCTTTTCGGCAAGTACAGGTACTCGCGTTGTTGGTTCCTGATTTAGGAATAGTGCAATTCCAATAGCCATTAACAACATGGCTGCTGCTGCATATTTTATCCAGCTATTATTCCACCAGATAATACGTTTCTTATCATCATTGATCTCACTTTGGAAGTCCTCAAAGGACCAATCCATTGTCCTATTCTTTTCCTGATTCAATGATTGAAAAAAAGCATCATCCGAGCTTTTCAATGCTCTTTCTTCCTCTAATGACGACTGGCCATTAAAGTACTTCTCTTCCAATTCTTTTAATTTCTTATCTTTCATCACTGTTCATCTTATTTTCAAAGACGATGAAACAATCGGGTTTATTTCTTATCAGAATAAATCCTCATGGTTTCATAATCGAATAATTTTGTCAATTGTTCTTTTACCTTCTGTCTAGCACGCATCAGATTAACTCTTACCGCAGACTCGCCCATCTCCAATACTTCACCGATTTCATCGATGTCATAATCCTCAACATCGCGCAGATGCATAACAAGCCGTTGTTTTTCGGGAAGGGAATTGATCATTTCAAGGATAATTTCTTTCGTATTCCCAACAGTATGTTCCGTCATGGTAACAACCTGATGCTGCTCAACAAAGTCTGCCCTGACCTTATCTTTTTTTAGACGATTGAGCGCTTCATTTTTGACACTCTGCATGCAGAAGGCTTCCATATTTTTATACTGAAGCAGCTGATCTTTTAATTGCCACAAACGCATCATCACATTTTGTACCGCATCAAAAGCCTCGTCATCATCAACCAAGATCCGTTTCGCAAAGCGAAATAGCTTATCCTTATGGATGAAAACGGTATTTTTAAATTGCTCTTGGTTCATGTTATCGTCAATATTGAGACTTACGCTATTTTAATCTTCTAATCGGCTTTTGCTCCATCTCCGTATCACCTGTGCCTTTTATATTATCAAGACATTTCAGCTTATCGATTTATTACATCTAATATGACTATTTTTTTAAAAATATTTAATTCACTGTGTATTAAACTTCAATGAGTAGCCCAAACGGCCTATTTTTAACCTTATTACAAACAAAATAGGTATATAGACTGTTACTTAAGATGCTGAATGATTAAAAATTTAAACAAAAAAATTATGAAGTATTACAGAATTACAGGTATTACTGCTGCAGTAGCACTCCTAGTAGGCGCCATTGGATGTAACAACTCTTCTACGAAAAGTACAGGTGGAGCTGACTCAAGCAGCAGTATCGACACAAATACTGCACAAAAAATGGACTCTATCACCGTTAGTCCCATTGCAGACTCGAAAGAATTTCCTGGAGCTGATCTGCAGATCGCCTCGATCACTGCAGAAAAGGTAGGAACAGACTCCGCAAAAGTAACTGTAAAATATGCGATTAAGAATTTCAAATTGACTGAGATGACCGATGATGCCCATGCCGCCCATATGGCGAATTCGCATGATGGACAGCATATTCATTTTATTTTAGACAATAAACCTTATACGGCTCTTTATAAGCCCGAGAACTCCGTAACCGTACCGTTAAATTCGGAACATTACCTACTCTCGTTTCTATCGAGATCCTATCATGAATCCATAAAAACCACTGAAGCTTCTAAATTGGTAAAATTTAAGATTGATGCAACGGGTAAATTGACGACAGATGCAACGCCAAAGGAACCATCGCTTTTCTATTCTCGACCTAAAGGCGAGTATAAGGGAGATGAAACAAAAAATCTACTGTTAGATTTTTACCTAGTCAATACCAAACTTGCTCCAGACGGCAACAAAGTAATTGCAGATATCAATGGCCAGACATTTACATTGGACAAATGGGGGCCGTATGAGATAAAAGGGCTGCCAATGGGCAACAATAAAGTAAAATTGACCCTAGTAGATAAGGATGGTAACGCTGTTACAGGAGATAATGTTTCGGTAGAACGTGATATCAAACTATCTGAAAAATAAATCCAGAGCTGTACAAAACAAAAAAGAGTCGCATTGAAATGCGACTCTTTTTTGTTTAGGATAAACTTTGAGCAACAATAAGGCATCGTCTTTATTCCTTTTTGATTAAGGTAGTTTGTCAAAATCAATTTTCGGAGCACTATTTTTATTCATGAATTCAAATGTACTTCCTGGCTTAACAATGTCATTAAAGAAACCACCATTACGGAGAAAGTATCCATTTTTCGTAATCCCGCCGATTGCATCAATGCGCTGATTTGCACGATAGGTATTATCGACACTGAAAGAAGCCGCTTGTACAGCTTTCCATTGCCCATCATAGACCCATTGATTGCCAAAATCGACCTTTCTACCCAGGTAGCCTTGATTCGGACTAAAGTTCTCCAAGAAACTATGGAATCGTTTCAGGTAGGTATTTGTCTGTGGACGTTTGAAGCTTGCGATCACATTCCATGCATGCTCTTCAGGCACAAAAAACCAAGCCGTATAATCGGTATTCCCTTTTCCATCGGGCACACCTTTCAAGAGAAACTTATAAGTTATACCTGCTTTCCAAAAGTACTTACGGTAACTCTGCCCGCCTGACCCTTCATTTCCAAACTCGCCCGAATGCACATCCTTTCCTTTTTTTAGCAGATGGATTTTTTGCTCGTCCGGAATACTTTTCGGATCATCTGTATGGAAAGGACTCCATACGGAAAATAAAATACGCCGTTCGGTTTCTGAATTAACCTGTATACCAAAGTAGCCTTCGCCAAAACCATTCGCCATAAAATAGGAACCAACTTTATCTTCGCCTTGAGGGACGGTAACTTCATTATAATAGTAACTCACGTTGCCCTCCGTAGGAACGGTATAATTAAGATGACAGGAAGGTCCTCTTCGGGACCAGTAGTAATAGTCGGGGTTATCAGAATAGATAAGTCCTTCTGACGCGGCTTCACCGCTAACAAGTAGTTCTGTCACATTAGCAAAATTACTGCCCGATTTACTGACTCCTTTTAGGTCGACCCGAACATAACCGGGAGCCTTTATTTCAATGGACAGCGGAGCTGTTTCGGCAAGTTCAGTACCTTCAACATCTACAACGGCTTTTTTCCCTAGTGCGTCAATTTCTATTTTAGATTTCCCAGCATCATTTTTCGCTTTCAGCTTTAATGTCAATTTCCTTGCTCTCTGAGCCCGAAAATAAACCGATGCCACTTCCTGATTGCTTGACCATTTTACGAGGCCATTACGACCGGAAATTTCCGCATCACCGGCTTGCCCTGCGGTGATGAAAGCATTCCCGGCTAGAGGAACGGCATACGTCTTCACTGCTGTCTGCGCTATACCGCTTATCGTAAGACAGGATAAAGCTCCCAGAAAGAGATACTGGATAAAGTGTTTTCTTTTCATACTTTATTTTTTTTATCAATTTATATATCAACCTTAAGTTAGTTATACTACCTGTGGTTATTCATATTCGTCATAAACTCGAGATGCTATTACACTCGAATACTTCACAAAACCAAACTCCTTTAGCTATTCTGAAACTCAATTTATAAGCTATCTTTCTGTTGCACTTTACTATTGAATAAAGATGGTCTCGGTTTGTGAAACTGGATTATTTGATGAAGATAAGGCTTAGATTTACAGAAAAAGAAAGGAAATGTATATCAATCGATTGTGTAAAAAAACAGCAATAATTGACCACCATTCCTTTCCATTTAAATGAACTATTATAAAATGAGATGCATATTTTAACATTTTAAAAATACGATCTAATCTTTTTGTGTATTTTTAGGATCAGAGTCCCCTTTTATAAAAGCTAAAATAGCAAGCTCCATGGACAAATCTGCTTATAGCACATCAAAACGTATCTTAGGACAACGACAAATCTCCATATTGATCCATGGACTCGCCTGGCTTATTTTCTTGTCTTTTCCAGTACTATTTTTTAACAACGGCCAACTGGGAATCAAGGAAATGCTTATTGCAGCAGCATTTTGGATTTTCACGGGCTGTTTTTTAATCCTATTTTATGTCAATGCCTATGTACTGATTCCATACAGCATAAGGCATCGAAAATTTATCAGTTACGGAATCTCCATTATTTTGACAGGTTTGTTACTAGCTTGCTATCTTCAGCCCTTTGACCGGCTGATGCGTATTGGACGTCAACAATTACCGACCCCTGGGGACAGAGAATTTTCACCTAGGCATCATCCTGATTTTCCACCGCCACCATCTGCTAGGCATTTCCCATACCGAGGTCCAGGGCAATCCCCGGGACAACGGCCACAACCTATCGATATCGCTTCTGTGTATATTTTCCTGTTAACTATTAGCCTTGCCGCGCTCTATAGAATCGTAACCTATTGGATGGAAACGCAGCAAAAAATGCAATTGGTCGAACAAGACCGTATGAAGGCCGAACTTTCCTTTTTAAAAGCGCAAGTCCACCCCCACTTCTTGTTTAATACCTTAAATAATATTTACGCATTGGCACTGACCAATGATGATGCCGTCGCAAGTAGTATTCATCGTCTTTCGCAATTAATGCGTTATTACATGGATGAACGGCACAGTGATACGATTGACATCAAGATCGAAATCCAGGCTATACAAGATTTTATCAATTTCCAAAAGCTACGCATTGGCCCGAATTGTTCGATCAGTGAACACTATACGGGGCTCGAACACCCTAAAACGATACACGCATTTGTGCTGCTTCCTTTTGTTGAAAATGCGTACAAATATGGATTAAGCACCATAGAGCCCTGCCAATTAAGTTTTGAGGTCATTCTAACGCCAACATCCTGCACATTAAATGTAAAGAATAGCATTGCTACACAGTCAACCGAACAACACCGCACAGGAACAGGCCTTAAAAATGTTCAACGTCTATTGGAACATTTTTATGCCGACAGGCACCGCCTGACGATCCAACAGGAGGATCATTCTTTTTTTGTTCAGCTTATCCTCTATATTTCTCCATAAATTGTTTTTATATTAGGCTATACGATTATGTATACATAAAGCAGTCTATCTTAATTTAATCGATGTTAACTTGCATAGCTCTTGACGATGAACCATTGGCTCTTCGTGTTATTTCTACGTTCACAGCAAAGCATCCCGCTATACAGCTTGCTGGAACCTTCAATAACCCCCATGAAGCGAAGTTGTATCTCGCCAATAACAGTGTTGATTTGATTTTTTTGGATATTGATATGCTCGAAATCAACGGTATTGATTTTGCAAAAAACTTAAATCCAAGACCCTTATTGATTTTCACTACGGCACATAAAGAATATGCGATAGATGGATTTGAACTTGATTCAGTAGACTATCTTCTCAAACCATTTGACTTCACTCGTTTTGAACGGGCTATCGATAAGGCAATGACACGTTCAGCTTCACAGAGCCATCGCCCTTTCTTAATCGTTAATATGGAATATCAACGCATCAAAATCTACCTTGATGAAATTGAGTGTTTGGAAAGCATGCAAGATTATATCAAAATTCATCTCATACAAGGAAAAACAATATTGACTTTGTCGACGATGAAAGCCATGTTGGATCGTTTACCGCCAAATCAGTTTATCCGCATTCATCGCAGTTTTGTTATCGCGGTCAAACACATCATTACGTTTTCACAACGTAAAATACAATTACCCAACTTCACATTGAAAGTCGGCGATGGGTACTATAATGAAGTGATCAAATGTTTACGTGATTCGTCGATGCAATAAGCCTCTTTATCGACACTTAACATTATTTTACATCTCCGTCCACTACCTTGCTTCCATTCATAAAAAAGAAGAGATATGGAACGCAAAAATTTTATAAAAACCTTATCATTGCTGGCATTTACAGGTCCAATGGTCTGGGCAGCCTGCAAGAAAGACGATACCGCATCAACCACGGACGAGGGCACTGACGTCAATGTCGATTCAAGCTGTAGTGTGACACCATCTGAAACCGAAGGGCCCTTTCCGACAAAAACACCTTCAAGTTATGTCCGCTCAGATATACGCAAAGGTGATGGTATTGGGGCTAATATGCTCGGTTTAATTACTATTGTCAATACAAATAATAACTGTGCGGCACTAGAAGGTGCCTTAGTGGATATATGGCATTGTGATGTGGAAGGTAATTACTCGCAATATGGTGGAACACAAATGCAATCCAGCAACTATCAGTCTGTCAATTGGTATCGTGGTAGACAAGTTACCAATGCCAATGGACTTGTTTCTTTCCAAACCATCTTTCCGGGCTGGTATCAAGGCCGAGCAACACATATTCACGTCCATGTATATGATGCTACCGGTAAATCGCTATTAGTGACACAAATCGCTTTTCAAGATAGCCTGTGTCTTGAAGTCAATAATACAGGTTCATCTTATGGTTACAAAAAAGGAGTTTCAGGCTATACCTATAATGCCAACGACAACGTATTCAGCGATGGTGTTACCAAGGAAATGTCTACGGTCACAGGATCCTTATCTGAAGGTTTCCAAATGAAAATGACAATTCATGTAAATGCTTAACAGCCTGATCATGCAGGATATTAGAATCTATATCGCGGAACAGCGTGGGGAAACATCCATCGGAACTCATGTAGTCAGAAGCACACTCAATTATGGTTCCTTTGCTTCTCCTCACCGGGAGTCTATTGGTCGACTTCAACAGGTCAATAACTGGGAAGTTGCGCCTCAAGGCACTTTGGATCTCCCGACCAATAAAGGTACGGTCTCGCTTTTGATTCCTTTGATTGGGGATCTACTTGTAACAATGAATGGCCAAACCTACACGGTACCCGTTGGGACAATCTTAATATGCAATCCTGGAAATAGTACGGCAATTCATATAAGGGCATCGTCCGAAACTGAAGGCCCAGTGACCTTTCAAGAATTTGGACTTAATTCGACAATACACACTCCTACACTACCTCATATCGTGGATCTTCCATTTACATCTTCATTTGAGAAAAACAAGATGTATCCTGTAGGCACCGATTTAGCTACTGATTTTCAGTTCTACTTCGGTGCATTTGCTGGAAAACATGATTTTGAATTACAAACTGGCCCAGACCACAAAAACGTATTTGCATTTACGTTAGATTGTAATTTTGAAATTGAAGAACGCATCCTTTATCCATTTGATGGTCTTTATCTACCATATTCAAACAATTTGGACATCGAATGTTTATCAGCAACTGGCCTTTTGGTAGTTTTGAGTTTCTAAAAATAATATCCATCATCAAAGTCCAACCTATCAATTCACTCTGATTCAATAGGCTGTCGACATAAGAGTCCGTTTTTTTGAAAAACGACATATCATTGTTCATAACTGGATAATGTACGTTTCGAAAGCCCGATTCATAAAAAAAGTGAAGGATCTACCCTTCACTTTTCCACACGATGTTAATAAAATGTTGAAAACCTTATTTCGCTTTCAGGACGAACTCCCAAGTTATTCACAACTTGTTAATATTGCTGTTTAATATCCTAAAAAGGGTTAAAAACCAACGCTTTTCAAGTTTAATCCTGTACGCTCGTCTAAACCGAACATTAAGTTCATATTTTGTACAGCTTGACCGGATGCTCCTTTAAGCAAATTATCAGTCGCATTTAAAATAAGGAGCTTATTTCCGTGCTTTTCAAGGTGGATAATACTTTTATTTGTATTGACAACCTGCTTAAGGTCGATATTTTTTTTGCTGATATGCGTAAAAGGGTGAGCGGCATAATAGCTCTCATACAATGCGTAGGCCTGCTCTTCAGACAAATCGGTGTCTACATAAATAGCCGAGAAAATTCCCCGGGCAAAATCTCCACGTTGTGGAACAAAATTAATTTTTGCTGCAGCACGTTCCAACAACGATCCTGCTGACACCGGTAAAAATCCCGCTTGCAGCTGATCCAAAGATTCTGAAATTTCCTGTAAATGCTGGTGTTCAAAAGATTTGTAAGCAGAAAGATTATTGTTACGCCAGGAAAAATGCGTGGTTGCACCCGGTTTTTGCCCCGCTCCTGTTGATCCAGTCGTTGCATTAACATGGATTTGATCCGGTAATAAGCCTTTACTCGCTAATGGCAATAAAGCCAATTGTATGTTTGTAGCAAAGCATCCTGGGTTTGCAATATACTGCGCTGTTTTGATTGCTTCTTTGTTTAGTTCTGGAAGCCCATACACAAATTGGTGCCCTTGGAAAGCTGTATTCGCACGAAGACGATAATCTTGTGAAAGATCAATAATCTTCACGGATGCATCGATCGGATTTGCATCTAAAAATTTGCGTGCATCTCCATGGCCCACACATAAAAACAAGACATCAATCGCGGAGTGATAGTCGGAAGAGAAGGTCAATTCAGTATCGCCAAATAAATCATTGTGAACTTCATATAACTTATTTCCTGCATTGGAAGCACTATTAGCAAATACGATTTCCACCTCAGGATGATAAATCAATACACGTAATAATTCACCACCAGTATATCCTGCCGAACCAATTATTCCTACTCTTATCATTTTTTTGAATTTAGAATTTAGGGATGTGTTGTCCCCCATTATGCCCTGTATTTTTTCTTATCAATTTTACGTTAAGAAAAAATACAGGGCACAAAACACGGTTTATTTTTTATTCACTTTGTGCCAAATGATGGTTTGATTTCCAAAAATTTTGGAGAAACCTTTCACATCGTCACCTGTATAGCCCTTATTCATCTCACCATAGCTACCGAATTTATTGGACATCAAATCGTGTTCAGACTCGACACCAATGACGACAAAACGGTATGGGTGAAGTTCAACAATCACTCGGCCAGTCACTGTTTCTTGTGAAGATTGTAAGAAAGCTTCGATATCACGCATAACGGGATCGTGCATTTGGCCTTCGTGCATATAATTTCCATAGAAAGCAGCGATTTGGTCTTTCCAAGACAATTGCCATTTGGTCAAGGTATGTTTTTCTAAGGCATGGTGTGCCTTAATTAAAATGACAGAAGCAGCAGCTTCAAAACCCACACGACCTTTGATACCAATGATGGTATCACCCACGTGGATATCACGGCCAATACCGTATGGTTGAGCGATTGCCTGCAATTCTTGGATCACTTTAACAGAAGCCATTTTCTCACCATTTAAGGCCACAGGCTCTCCTTTTTCAAAATCGATTGTAATTTGTTGTGGCTCTGAAGAAGTCACTGGAGTTGGCCATGCCGATTCAGGCAAATATTGGTTGGATGTCAATGTTTCTGCTCCACCAACAGAAGTACCCCAAAGTCCTTTATTGATGGAGTATTTTGCTTTTTCAGCAGAATACTCTACACCATGCTTATTCAAATACTCAATTTCGGCTTCACGCGACAATTGCAGATCACGGATTGGGGTGATAATTTCCACTCCTGGAATCAGGGTCTGGAAAATCATATCGAAACGTACTTGGTCGTTTCCTGCGCCGGTAGATCCATGAGCAACACATTCAGCACCAATTTTCTTTGCGTAGTTTGCAATTGCGGTTGCTTGGCATACACGCTCAGCAGATACTGACAATGGATAAGTCGCATTTTTTAACACATTGCCAAAAATCAAAAATTTAATAGTTTCGCGGTAATAGTCTGCCGTTTCGTCTATAGCTGTATGTGATTTCACACCTAAAGCATAAGCACGTTCTTCAATATTTTTTAATTCTTCATCCGAAAAACCACCTGTATTTACAACTACGGAATGAACTTCTAAACCTAAATCTTGTGTAAGATAAATACAACAGAATGAAGTATCTAATCCGCCACTAAATGCTAAAACTACTTTTTTCATTAGAATGTTATTTTATGAGTGTTTGTTTTCAACGGCTGATTTAAGCTCGTTTCACTCGGTTTTTTATTATTATGTTGAGAGAACCTTGAACTGATCTTGTTATTATGAACGTCTTCAGTTACCTGTTACATCTATTTTCAATATAATCGCTCAGCTTTAGCTTAATATCCTTTTGCGACTTTGTTATGCTTCGGAAAATTGACGGCAATAAATTTATTGGCCGATTTCCAAAACTTCGCCTGTATACGCTTTAACAGAGACTGTTTTTGTGTAATTCTTTCCAAGCGTTCTTTCGCTTCATGCTTGCGCTGGATCTTCTCTCGCAATTCACGTTCTTTCTCTTCAGGGTCCCAAAGCATGGCTGTACACATACAGTTTTTACGGTCTTTGCTCATCAGAATTTCATAATTCACGCAACTTTGACAACCCTTCCAAAATTCATCATCGGAGGTCAATTCGGAATATGGAACCGGTTCATAGCCTAGTTCTGAGTTGATTTTCATCACGGCAAACCCGGTTGTCAAACCAAAGATCTTCGCTTTAGGGTATTTCTCACGGGAAAGTTCGAAGACTCTTTTTTTGATCGCTTTTGCCAAACCGACTTTTCTGAATTCGGGATTGACAATCAAACCTGAGTTCGCAACATAATCACCATGCCCCCAAGTTTCTATATAACAAAAACCTGCCCATCGGCCATCTCTATGTAAAGCAATCACTGCTTTACCTTCATTCATCTTGTTGGCAACGTATTCTGGTTTACGACGCGCAATACCAGTACCACGAGCCTTTGCAGACTCGAACATTTCGTCGCAAATAACCTCTGCATAATGTGCATGCTCAGGTTTAGCCGGGATAATTAAAAAATCTGATATAGTCATTGACTTACGACCCTAATAATAAAACAACAACTACTGTTGTGTTTTGTTACTAAATAAATTAAAATAATGGATTCAAAACCATCGGACAATCATGGTCTTGCTTGGAAAGATTCACTACCTCAAATCAAGCCCGAGGTAGTATAGGTCGTCGGAGGCGTAAAACAGGTATTTCTACAAAAATGAAAGCACAAAAGACCTTCTTCATAAACTTCTCAAAAGTTTGAATATAAGAATAATCGTTCTTTTTGTTCTGTTTCATTTTTTTATGCTCTGTCAATTGTTTCTGACGATGCAAATGTATAAAAATATTTTTTTCTTTTCCACAATATTCTCCTTGATTTTTTGCAAAAATTAAAAATTTACAATCCACCGTCAAAACCTTCCTGCAAGCTTCATTTTCAAGCAATTAATCCACAACAAGTCGGCAATAGAATGATCACATTCGCGATATTAATTTGACAATAAAACGGATAAAGGTTTAAGGCTTTATCAATTGAAATTGTTGTTTTTTCTATCGGTTCGTTATTTTTAGTCAAAAACGATACTTTTGTAGGGATCATTTAATGGAGAATAGTATGTCACCGAGTTTAATTTTCTATCTTATTTTTGCCGTCCCTTACATTATCTTTATGTATTGGCTCGTCAAACAGGACAAACATAAATATGCCTGGGGAATAGCAATCATTACTATTGTTGCCCTATTAGCGATCTACGTATCGCAGAAAGCCAGTAAAGTGGCCATGGACAATTATCAACAGCATCAGATCGACTCTAGAGAGATCGAGCGGGAAGAGCGTTTACAAAAACAACAGGATAGCATTAATCATGCTCAACAATAAAAAAGCGGCTAATACCGCTTTTTTATTGTTCGTTTGTATAATTTGGAATAATCCCTTCCAATTTAAAGAGAAAAGCATATTCCAATGCAATTTCCTTTAAATAGTCAAATCGACCCGATGCCCCACCATGACCATAATCCATATCTGTTTTTAACAGTAAAACCGCATCTCCTATTTTAGTAGCTCTCAGTTTTGCTACCCATTTTGCTGGTTCAAAATACTGCACCTGACTATCGTGCAGCCCGGTTGTGACCAATAAATTAGGGTATTCTTTTGCTTCAATGTTTTCATATGGAGAATAGGCCTTCATATAATAATAGGCTTCCTTCTCATTGGGGTTACCCCATTCATCATACTCATTTGTAGTCAACGGTATTGTATCATCCAACATGGTATTCACCACATCTACAAATGGTACCTGAGCTATTATGCCATGATATTGCTCAGGCGCAATATTAGCGATTACACCCATCAGCAAACCTCCGGCACTTCCCCCTTGCGCATAGAGATGTTCGGGCATACAATAATGTTGATCAATCAGGTATTTACCACAATCCACAAAATCATAAAAGGTATTCATCTTGTGCATCATTTTTCCATCTTCATACCATTGGCGCCCCATTTCCTCACCGCCTCTGATATGTGCCAAGGCATAGATAAATCCACGATCCAACAGACTTAGTCGATTGCTCGAAAAAGTGGGATCCATCGACGCACCATAAGATCCGTAGGCATATTGCAACAATGGAGCTGAACCATCAAGTTTGGTTCCCTTTTTATAAACAATAGAGATGGGCACTTGAACACCATCTCTTGCTGTTGCAAAAACACGTTCGGTGATATACGCGGTTTGGTCATACCCTCCCAAAATCTCCTGTTGCTTTAATAATATTTTCTTCTGCTTAGCCATATCATATTCATAGACTGAGCTTGGTGTCACTAAAGAAGTATAGCCATATCGTAACTTATCACTGTTGTATTCAACATTAATACCCGGGTATACCGTATAGGCAACTTCTCCGAAATCCAAATAGTGCTGATGCTGACTCTTTAAATTATAAATTGCCAATTGGGTCAATCCATTTTTTCGTTCAGCAATCGCCAGAAAATCCTTAAACTCTTCAATATCGCTGACCAATACATCCGGTCGATGGTCTATGAATGGCTGCCAGTGGCTGCGATCTGTACGATCTAAGGGACATTGCATGATTCGGAAATTAATAGCTCCATCATTTGTCAGTATTAAGAACCGATCTTCCAATACAACAACGGAATAGAGAACATCCTGTATCCTAGGTTGAAAAATACGAAATTCCGATTGCGGTGAGTCAGCATTTAATAACCAAATTTCTGAGGACAATGTCCCTTCAGAATTGATCATAATATATTTTCCATTTTTGGATTTACCAACTCCGATATAATTTGTGTTATCTTTTTCTTCATACACAAGCACATCTGCTGCAGGATCGCCCCCCAGTGTATGCCGCATAATCTTTTCACTAAGCAAGGTAACAGGATTCTTGGCCGTATAGAACAAGGTTCGATTATCATTTCCCCATATCGCTGCCCCCTCTGTATTCTTTATCTGGTCGGGATAAATTTCTCCGGTCTCAATATTTTTGATAAATATGGTATATTCCCTCCGGGATACGGTATCCACACTAAAGGCAAGCAAACGATTATCCGGACTAACCGAAAATCCCTTTGCCGTATAATATGCATGCCCTTGGGCAAGCTGATCTACATCCAATAGCACTTCTTCTTCGCCCTCAAGCGTACCCTTTTTCCGACAGAATTTAAAATATTGTTTTCCCTCTTCCGTCCGGCTATAATAATAATAGCCATTTTTGTAATAAGGCACAGACTCGTCCTTTTCCTTAATCCGGGATTTCAATTCATCAAAAAGATTTTCCTGTAAATCTTCGGTATCTTGAAGCATTAAATTGGTATAATTGTTTTCCTCTTCCAGATAGTCAATAACTTCTTGCGATTTTTCTCCTTTTTTAAAGTAATCAATCATCCAGTAATAATCATCTTGCACAGCATCATCATGTATCTTTCTGACATGAGGGTAAATTGCCGCCACTGGGGCCATCACATTAGGCCAAACTATTTTCTTATTTTGTTGCATTCGCTCTTTTATACGCTAATCAATATATACTCTTTCTTATCCTAGCTATCTAGATCATCTAAATAAAACAGGCGACTCTTAGAAATGGTTTGAATTTAAGATATTTCGTCAACAGTTTGCTAAGAGATATGGATTATAAATACTTTTAATAAAAATTAACAGTTCAGAAGAGGCATTAGCATTATCTTTGCTATTCTGCTATAGGCAGGAATATGCGAGCTTACACGCTCATGAAGAAAATTTAAAATAAACAGGAGAGAATAACCAGGTGGAACGCGTGCATTGCAACAAATGAAAGCAGACACTTCATTAAGAATTATTTACATATGAATTTAAAACAATCACTATATCTAATTGCTTTAGGCTCATTGCCCCTTATCTCTTTCGGACAATCCGATACCATTCCAGCAAATTGGTTCAATTTGGATTATAAAACAGATGGGGTCATGGGAATCAGTACCGAAAAAACATATAAAACGTTATTGAAAGGAAGAAAATCTACTCCAGTCATTGTTGGGGTATTGGATGGAGGTGTTGATGTTTATCACGAGGATCTCAAAGATGTTGTGTGGATCAATACGAAAGATAGTCTCACGAATGGTATAGATAATGATGGTAATGGCTATATTAATGATAAATACGGCTGGAATTTTATTGGAAACGCCGATGGAAAGGACGTTCAGTTCGATAACCTGGAATTGACAAGACAGCTTAGGGTTCTGGACAAAAAGTTTGCAAACATCACAGCAGCAACAGAACTCAATGAAACTGATCGAAAAGCTTTCGCTAGTTATCAAAAGATGCTTGCCAAATATAAAAACAAGTTAGAAGAAGCTAAGATGGGCCAATTTTCCTACGATGCGCTCAAACGTAACATAGACGCTGTGGTACGTGAAATAGGTAAAAAGCCCGAAGATATCACACAGGAGGATATAGACAATTTCAAAGCAACCACAAACACGCAACGTATCGCACTTGGCTATGCAAAGGATGAAATCAACAACGGCGGCTTCGCCAAATTTTTTGATGATATCACCGAAGGTGCAAAATATTTCAACAATCAAGTTGATTATCATTTAAACAAAGCATACGATTCTCGACCTATTGTTGGAGATAATTATGAAGATGCTTCAGAGCGACATTATGGCAACGCGGACGTAAAAGGACCGGACGCATTACATGGTAGCCATGTCGCTGGAATCATTGGTGCAAAACGTAATAATAATGTTGGTATCAACGGCGTAGCGGACAATGTTAAAATACTCACAGTTAGACTTGTCCCTGATGGTGATGAACGTGATAAAGACGTCGCAAATGCCATTCGCTATGCAGCAGACAATGGCGCTAAAGTACTTAACATGAGCTTTGGAAAAAGTTATGCCTATAATAAACAGGCCGTAGATGATGCCATCAAATATGCTGAATCCAAAGATGTACTGATGGTACATGCCGCAGGAAATGACAGTGAAGATAACGATATAGAACCTAATTTTCCGATGAAGTATTATACGGATGTAAAAGGTGACACAACCGGGGTTGCCAATGCCTGGATCACAGTAGGTGCAACAGGCCTTCATTTGGACAATGAACTTTTGGCTGATTTTTCCAATTATGGTAAAAAAACTGTCGATGTTTTCGCGCCTGGTGTCTACATCAACTCTACCGTACCGGATTCCAAGTATAAAGAAGAACAGGGCACCAGTATGGCTGCTCCCGTTGTCGCCGGTCTGGCCGCCATGATTCGTTCTTATTACCCTAATTTGAGCGCTGTGGAAACGAAACAAATTATTATGGAATCGGTAGAAAAGCCGAATCAACTGGTACAGGTAAAAGTCGGTGAAGATGCCAGCAAAACGGTTAGATTAGCAGACATTTCGGTCACTGGAGGAATCGTTAATGCGTATAACGCTATTATAAAAGCGGAGGAATATACTAACAGAAAGAAAAAATAAATATTTTCTCGTTTTTTATACCAAAACTATCTTTTGTCCGTTTAATTAATTAACTTACAGAGACAAAACAACAGATGCTTATGGTAGAAAACTTTACCCAATCAGAAAACGAAGTTCAAAATTTGCGAACCCAAAACGAGAAGGTAATGACAGACGAGGACGTAGAAAATGAATTGAAACTTCAATTACCAAAAATGTTGCTTCATCCAAGCAAAAGATGTGTTGAGAATATCCTTGCATATTCTAAACAACTAGAAAAAAGAAAGGCCTAATCTGGAGATTAGGCCTTATTTTTTCACCTTACGACATCCATGATCAGCTATAGTGTAAAACAACTGTGACTCACCTTACCTTTCACAAACTAAAATCAGATTATTCTCCTTCTACTAGGTTTCAAAATTTCTTTTTTAATGGAAATTTTGGCTAGTTTTGAACCGATGTTAAAACAAGAACGATACAAGGCTTTCGTAGATTATTTCTCCAAAAATAGTCCTGACGCACAGACAGAACTCAACTATAGCAATCCATTTGAATTACTGGTTGCTGTTATTTTATCTGCACAGTGTACAGATAAAAGGATCAACCAAGTCACGCCCAAATTGTTTGCACGCTACCCAGATGCACACAGCTTGGCAGCCTCTAGTGTAGATGAAGTATTTAGCTATATCAGATCGGTAAGCTATCCAAATAATAAGGCCAAACACCTTGTAGGAATGGCTCAGCTACTCATTGAAAAGTTCGACAATATTGTCCCCGAAAAAATTGAGGATCTTGTGAAACTTCCGGGTGTGGGTCGAAAAACTGCTAATGTTATTTCTTCTGTTGTTTATCATAATCCCGCTATGGCCGTAGATACCCATGTTTTTCGTGTTGCAAACCGTCTTGGGCTAACCTATCGTGCAACAACACCATTGGCCGTGGAAAAACAGCTGGTAAAAAATCTACCTAAAGATACAATTGCGATCGCCCATCATTGGCTTATCTTACACGGGCGTTATATATGCCTGGCCCGAAAGCCACTGTGTAAGAAATGCCCGATCACTTATATGTGCAAATACTTTGAAAAAAATCACCATATAAAAAGTGTCTCAGCTATACCAGAGACAAAAAGCTAATTTTTTTAGTGAAAATATTTGGTTTATGATTTTTAATTTTTAATTTTGAGAAATATATACTAAAAATATGAGCAACACAGATAAACTAAAAGCTTTACAGCTGACGTTAGATAAATTAGAAAAGAACTTTGGAAAAGGTTCAATTATGAAATTAGGTGATACTGCTGTTGAGCCGATCGAAGCTATTTCTACAGGATCTCTAGGCTTGGATATCGCCTTAGGAATTGGTGGTGTACCAAAAGGCCGTATCATTGAAATATATGGACCTGAATCTTCAGGTAAAACGACCTTAGCAACTCACATTGTTGCCGAAGCACAAAAAAAAGGCGGTATTGCAGCAATCATTGATGCTGAGCATGCTTTTGATAAATATTACGCTCAAAAATTAGGCGTAGATGTAGAAAATTTATTGATTTCTCAACCAGATAATGGCGAGCAAGGTTTAGAAATTGCTGATAATCTAATCCGTTCTGGTGCAATCGACGTTATTGTTATTGACTCCGTTGCGGCTTTGGTGCCAAAAGGTGAGATCGAAGGCGAAATGGGTGATTCTAAAATGGGGCTTCAAGCTCGTTTGATGTCACAAGCTTTACGTAAGTTGACAGGTACAATTTCAAAAACAAACTGTTGTTGTATTTTCATCAACCAATTGCGTGAAAAAATTGGTGTGATGTTTGGCAACCCAGAAACAACAACTGGTGGTAATGCATTAAAATTCTACGCTTCTGTACGTTTAGATATCCGTCGCACATCACAAATCAAAGATTCTGATGAAGTATCGGGTAACCGCGTAAAAGTGAAGATTGTAAAAAATAAAGTTGCACCTCCGTTCCGCATAGCGGAATTTGATATCATCTTTGGTGAAGGTATCTCTAAAGTAGGTGAAATCATTGATCTAGGTGTTGAATATGGTATTATTAAAAAAGCAGGCTCTTGGTTTAGCTATGGTGAGACCAAATTAGGACAAGGTCGAGATGCTGTTAAAGCCTTATTATTCGACAATCCGGATTTAATGGACGAACTTGAAGCTAAAATCCGAGCTGAAGTGACAGGAGAAGATCCAATGCTTAACATCGAGGAAAACGAAGACTAGTTGCTGTAAAAATTAGTATAATGTAGGTAGCCATCCTGTTTAGGATGGCTATTTTTTTTGCGAAAATTCAAGTGCTTAGATGATTATTTTGTTACATGTCCAAAGTTTTCAATTTGTACTAATAGATTTTATTAATTTTAGCAGGTCGAGCCAAAAACGCCTGACATCCAATGCTAAACTTAATATAAACAATGAATCGTAAACTAATTCTATTTCTTTTAATACTGCTAGGCTCAGTATTTCATCTACATGCACAAACGATACGCATACTCTCCTTTAATATCCACCACGGAAACCCACCCACCGAAAAAGAATCAGTTGTCAACCTTGACACAATTGCCAAAATTATTAAAAATTCAAAAGCTGACCTCGTAGGTCTTCAGGAAATCGATGTCAATCTCGGTAGATCATACTTTGAAAATCAAGCCAAAAAATTAGCCGAATTAACAGGCATGCACTATATCTTTTCCAAAGGGATAGACCTGGATAAAGGTGAATATGGTACCGCCATCTTATCAAAAAATCCAATTGAACGTGTAGAGAAACACTTTCTACCTTCCCCTGTGCAAAGCGAAACACGTAGTTTATCTGTAATAGAAGTCACGATACACAAAAGGAAAATCTTATTTGCAAATACACACCTTGACCTGAAAGACAAAAACAAAATCGAACAGGCAAAATTCATCATCAAGCGTTTCAAAAACGAAAAGTTACCCACTATCCTTGTCGGTGATTTAAACTCAGAACCCAATGATCCAGCGATTACTGAACTTAGCAAAATATTCACAAAAAGCAGCATTGCTAACGGATTTACGTTTCCTCAAGATAAACCCACTACTGAAATCGACTATATCATGATCAATACACCATCTGCCGCAAAGTTCTCCAACCACCGTATTCTGAACGAACAATATGCTAGTGATCATCGTCCATTATATGTCGAGATAAATATTAAATAACCACTTGTGACCTTTAAATATGAATTTTAACAGAAGAAGATTTTTAGAAGTCCTGGCGCTGGCTGGGATTACATTACCGAATATAAGCGTCGCGCAAGAAAAAGAAGCAAATGAGGCAGAAGGCGAGTTCAGTTTTCTCGTACCTGCCTATCTACAGAATCAAACGGAAACAGGCGTCAGTATTTTTACAATTTTGAGCAAAGAGGCTTTTGCTTGGCTCGAGATTCTCGATAACGCAGGAAATGTCCATAAAAAAATCTACCAATCCGAGGATGGGATGATCAATGCCAATACTGACTTTTTTCATTTTACAATTGAGGACGCGCCGCGCTCATTTCGCTATCGCATCAAGGCGAAGGAAATCCAAAAATTCGATCCTTATAAAATCGTATACGGTCAAGAAATAGAAACCGCTATTTTCGAGGCTAAATTAGCCAAGAGCAATCAAGAACAGATTCGATGTCTGGTCTATAACGATGTACATGAGGAAAAAAGCAGCTATCGTGACCTTATTCCGCGTCAGGATATTTCACCCTACGATTTCTTTGTACTGAATGGTGATTCATTTCATTATGTCACCAATCAGCAAGATATTACGGAGAAACTACTAAAGCCAATTGAATTTTTTGCGACAGGAAAACCATTCATTATGAATCGGGGAAACCATGAGACAAGGGGATCCTTCGCACGTAATTTCAAACGATATTTTGGTTATCCTGACAACAAGTATTACCAAGCCTTTAAAAGAGGTCCTATTTTTTGGATCATGCTGGACAGTGGCGAAGACAAGCCTGACAATCATGAGGTATACGCCGGAACAGTCGATTATGATAACTACAGAAAAGAACAGGCTCAATGGCTGGAAAAGGTTCTACAATCCAAGGAAAGAAAGCGTGCACAACATACTGTTGTTATTAGCCATATACCGATTTTTCATTCGGATGACTGGCATGGTACCTTGAATAACAGAGCATGTTTTCATCCCTTGTTTCAGAAATATAAAATTGATGCCATGATCTCTGGCCACACACATCAATATGGATACTATCCAGCAGATTAAGACCACAATTATCCTGTATTTATAGGCGGAGATCCAAAAGTTGGGAAAAGAACTATCATCGATGTAGCCGGGAACAACAAGTCATTGAACATACGGATGACAAGAGACGATGGCACAGAACTGGGATTATTTAAGAAATAGAAAAGGGCGCTTGATAAGCGCCCTTTTCTATTTTGATTGAAGAAAGCTGCTATGCGAGCTTCCTTATTCTCCCTTTTCCAAGAAAGGGTATCGATAATCTGTATCTGGATTAAATGTCTCTTTGATTGTACGAGGAGACACCCAACGAAGCAAATTGATCATTGATCCCGCTTTGTCGTTTGTACCCGAGCCTCTAGCACCACCAAACGGTTGTTGACCTACGACAGCACCTGTACACTTATCATTCACGTAGAAGTTACCAGCGGCATGTCTCAATTTATCTGTTGCTAAATTAATCGCATACCGATCTTGCGCAATGATTGATCCAGTCAAGGCATAAATAGATGTTGTATCAACAATATCTAAGGTTTCTTCAAACTTAGCATCCTCGTAAACATATACGGTCAGGACAGGTCCAAACAATTCCTCAACCATTGTCTCGTAATCTGGTTTTGAAGCCTCAATGATTGTTGGATGAATGAAATATCCTTTAGATTTATCGTATGTACCACCAACTACAATTTCTGCGTCATTAGATTCTTTAGCTCTGTCGATATACTTCGCTAATTTATCAAATGACTTCTCATCAATTACAGCATTGAAAAAGTTTGTAAAATCTTCTGTTCCACCGATTGTAAAAGATTTTACGTCAGTAGTCATAGATTCTTTCAATGCAGGCCACAACGATTTAGGAATGTATGCACGTGATGCAGCAGAACATTTTTGACCTTGGTATTCGAAAGCACCACGAACCAAAGCTGTATTTGCAGCTTTCAAATCGGCCGAAGGGTGTACAACGATAAAATCCTTACCACCAGTCTCACCAACAATACGTGGATACGTTTTATAACGGTGGATATTGTTACCGATCGTCTTCCAGATATCCTGGAATACTCCTGTTGAACCAGTAAAGTGGATACCTGCGAAATCTGGGTGTTGGAAAATCACATCACCAGCGTCAGGACCTGAAACATACACCAAGTTGATTACACCATCGGGAAGACCCGCTTCACGGAAAATTTTCATCAATACATTTGCTGAATAGATTTGGGTATTGGATGGTTTCCATACCACAACATTCCCCATCATTGCAACACAGGAAGGTAGATTACCCGCAATAGCTGTAAAATTGAATGGAGTCAATGCAAATACAAAACCTTCAAGAGGACGTTGTTCTACACGGTTCCAAACACCTTTACCTGATATAGGAGGTTGTTGTTTATAGATTTCGCTCATGTATTGTACATTGAAACGCAAGAAATCCACAATCTCACATGCCGAATCAATTTCTGCCTGATATGGGTTTTTCGATTGCCCCAACATCGTAGCAGCATTCAATTCATAACGGTATTTTCCCGAAATCAATTCAGCAGCTTTTAAGAATATCGCAGCACGATCTTCCCAAGTAAGGTTTTCCCAATCCTTTTTGGCCGCTAAAGCTGCATTGATTGCATCTGTTACGTGAGATTTATCGCCTTGATTGTATTGACCTAAAATATGTTGGTGTTCATGTGGAGGAGCTAGGTTTACTTTTTTAGAAGTAGTGATTTCTTTACCGCCAATATACATTGGGATATCGATTTGTTTCGAACGTGCCTCATCAATTGCTGCTTTCAACAATTTACGTTCTTTCGTTCCGACAGCGTATGTGTACACCGGTTCATTGGTAGGAACAGGAACTGTAAAAAATCCTTTAGACATATTACAATTATTAATTATTCATCCAAAAAATACTATTTAGGAATCATGAAGCGATCAAGTTCGTTCATTCCATTATTTGCATCAGAAACCATGGTTTCAACTTGTTAGCATGACACTAAATAGCGTTAATAGAAGTAAAATTACCTCAAATTTTATGAATACCCAAAGTTACTGTCCCTCTTTGAGCACCTTGGAAAAGATACGTTTAAATTTTTCCAATTTCGGTTTAATCACCAATTGGCAGTATGGCTCTTTTCCATTTAATCTATAATAATCTTGATGATAGTCCTCTGCCGGATAAAATACTGTTGCCGGAACTACTTTTGTTACAATAGGTTTATTAAAAACATGCTCCTTCTCTAACGCCGAAAGATAATATTGCGTCCTATCAAGCTGCTCTTTATTGTGTACAAAAATAGCTGAACGATATTGGGTGCCAACATCATTCCCTTGACGATTGAGCTCCGTTGGATCGTGTGCTACAAAAAAGGCCTCCAACAGTTTGTCGTAGCTGATCACTTTTGGATCAAAAATAATATTGGTTGCTTCTGCGTGCCCTGTACTTCCGGTACAAACCTGCGCATAACTTGGATTTGCTACCCATCCGCCAGTATATCCTTAAATAACATGTACAACACCCTTTAACTCCTTAAATTGTGCCTCAGTACACCAAAAACATCCTGCAGCAAATGTCGCCGTATCCAAACTCGCCGTATTTTTTGCAGGTAATTTGGTGAAATCAGGTTTCTTCACCCGATGCCCCTGCTCCTGCCCCTGGCAGGAATTCAATACAAAAAGTACTGTTAAAAGTATCAGAATATTTCTCATAAATAATTACCCTTCTTCTTTCCTTTTATGTTCCCTGGATTATTGGAGTTAAATTCATGCCCTATAAACAAATACCAACTAGGTTTTGTTTATAAAATAGAAAAGCGACAATAAGTTATTATTGTCGCTTTTCTATTGTTCTATCAAATGATCAACTATTTAGCTGCAGCATAGTTTTGTGCTACGGCATCCCAATTGATAACATTAAAGATTTCCTCTAAATACGCTGGACGCTTATTTTGGAATTTCAAATAATAAGCATGCTCCCAAACGTCGATACCTAAGATAGGCGTACCTTTTACCTCAGCAACATCCATCAATGGATTGTCTTGGTTTGGTGTAGACGTTACGGCCAGTTTACCATCAGCACCAACAATTAACCAAGCCCATCCTGAGCCAAAACGAGTGGCACCAGCAGCTTGAAGTTGTTTTTTCAACTCATCAAATGAACCAAATGTAGCATTGATTGCTTCAGCTAATTCACCTGTTGGAACTCCACCTGCATTTGGGCCTAAAACCTTCCAAAACAAAGAGTGGTTGTAGTGACCACCACCATTATTACGTACGGCTGCGCTGTATTTACTTACATTTTTAATAATATCCAATAGGGATAAGTTTTCTGCGTCTGTTCCTGCGATAGCTTTATTTAAGTTATCCACATATGCCTGATGGTGTCTGTCATGGTGGATTTCCATTGTAGTTTTGTCAATATGTGGTTCCAATGCGTCGGCTGCGTATGGTAACGCTTCTAATTCAAATGCCATATCTATTTTAATTTAAATGTTTATTACTTCGTTTATACATACAAATATAACACAATATACACGGTTATGTTTTTATGTGTTACAATAAATCCATTATTTCCCTACCGTTTTTGACGAAAAAATGATTTTACCAAATCAGCACATTCTTCCTGCAAAACGCCATGTGTAATGACAGTTTTGGGGTGTAATATTTTATCGTGAAAATGGGAATAGCCACGCTTTTCATCTTTGGCTCCATATACTATTTTACCAATATGTGTCCAATAGGCCGCTCCGGCACACATAATACAAGGCTCAATGGTAACGTATAATGTACATTCATCCAGGTATTTGCCCCCAAGGTAATTTGCTGCTGCTGTAAAAGCCTGCATTTCAGCGTGAGCTGTCACATCATTTAATCGCTGCGTCAAATTATGACCTTTCCCTATAACACGTCCTCGATGAACAATAACTGCCCCAATAGGCACCTCTCCCTCTTGGTAAGCGACCTTAGCTTCATTCAATGCCATACGCATGAACGACTCGTCACTATCGATGAGTTGTGTTCCTTCAAAATCTATAAATGTCATGGTACAAACTTAACTAAGTTTAGATCCATTTGGTAATTTTTTGTCGACAGATGTCAAAATAATATCTCCATTTTCGTCCGGAAATCCGGTCACTAGACACTCAGAAAAGAAATTAGCGATCTGCTTTTTGGGAAAGTTCACAACTGCGACAACTTGCTTCCCAATCAACTCCTCTTTGTTGTAGTGTACTGTAATCTGGGCACTACTCTGTAATACACCAATTTCATCGCCGAAATCAAGTTTCAATTGATATGCTGGCTTTTTAGCTCTTGGAAAGTCTTTTGCTTCTAAAATAGTTCCTACCCGTAAATCCACTTTCTCAAAATCGCTCCAACTAATGGCATCACTCATAATCGGTTGCTACTAATATCCTGAATCTCTTTACCTATCGTAAATAAAACATAGGAAGGCTTCCGTCCCAAACGTAAAGACAATCTATTGATCAGTTTATCTTCCTCTCCTGCTTGAAAAGCTAAATCTTCATCACTTAAGTGGTTGTACTTGCGACGGAGTTTTTCTTTGGCTACTTGCCACTGTTCTTCGTTAATTTTCAGCATAACTCAGATTTAGGTATAAAATTTGTATATCTTTACTGAACTGTAAAAGTTTGTTTAAAGATACAATATATACATAAATAAAAGATTATGAAAAAGATTTTACCAGCATTACTTTTGATTTGTGGTAGCGTAGCAACGGCACAGGCGCAGCTTTTGCCAGGGTTTGAGGTGGGTGTAAAAGGAGGCTTGAACTTCTCTAAACTTAAAAGCGATGGAAAATATTTCAATTCTGACACGAAAGCAGGCTACCAAGCAGGTCTTTATGGACGTGTTGGTGTATTGGGATTCCATATTCAGCCTGAGGTTTACTTAACAGGTAAAAACACGACAGTGAAAGCAGAAAATGGCGAATCGACAGATGTAAAATTTACAACGGTCGATGTTCCAGTATTATTAGGCAAACGCTTTGGTTTAGGTCCGATTGGAGCAAGGATTCAAACTGGCCCAATATTTTCATTTAAAGTCGATGACAAGCAAGATAAAGTCATTGACCAATTGAACCCAAATAACTACAAAAAAAGTGGTACATCTTGGGCGTTTGGTGTAGGCGCTGATATTTCAAGCTTGCGTGTAGATCTACGTTACGAAATGGGCCTAAACAAAATCAACAACGAAAGTCAGGCAAATCCAAAAATCAACATGTGGAGTATCGGTTTAGGGTATAGATTATTCAGTATTCTATAGTACTTTAACCACTGTTCATATACCGTTAGAAAGTCCGTTTTGAATAAAAACGGACTTTTTATTTCAATAAACTTTAGAACCGTTCTAAATTGTTGCTTTTTCTTGTCAAAATGGTATCATATTTAATAGCAAATAGTAGATTTGCCTAATTAAAATTAAATTACAAGGATAATGAGTAAATCAAAGCCAGTTTTCAGTTCTTCGATTGGGAAGAAGCTAATCATGAGCTTAACAGGAATCTTCCTATGTTTATTCCTAGTTGTTCACTTGGTTGGTAACTTGCAATTATTTAAAGATGATGCGGGTCTAGCGTTCAACAAGTACGCCTATTTTATGACTCACTTTACACCAATCAAAGTTGTTTCTTACTTATTGTATGCTTCGGTAATTGTTCACGTCATCTACGCTATTACATTGTCGATGAAAAACAAGGCCGCTCGTCCTATTGGTCATGCCAAATATGATGGTCAAGCAAACAGCAAGTGGAATTCACGCAACATGGGTATTTTAGGTACTGTCATTTTAGTATTCTTAGCTACGCACATGTCTAATTTTTGGTGGAAGTTTCACAATGATGAAGTGCCGTACATCGAATACCGTACTGATTTGGCAACTGGACAAACCACAGCGCGCGAACTTCAAGCTTCTGAATTCCACGACTACCAAGAAACGGTAGAAAACAATGTTCAAATCTTGAAAGCGAGAGATTTGTACAAACAAGTTGACTTTGCATTCAAAAATGTTGCATTGGTAGCTTTGTATGTGATTGCTATGGCAGCTTTGGCGTTCCACTTAATTCATGGTTTCCAATCTGCATTCCAAACTCTAGGTTTTAACCACAGAAGATATATTGGAATCATCAGAGCAATCGGTGTTTGGGTATTTGGGGTATTAATTCCAATTGGCTTTGCAATAATGCCGTTGTTTTTCTTCTTTAAATAATTCGGAATCTTTTAAGATAAAGCTTAGGTTTTATCGATCAATATAAAATTAAGAGATATGTTAGATTCAAAAGTACCAGCGGGCCCATTAGCCCAAAAGTGGTCAAATCATAAATTTAATCTTAAGTTGGTTAACCCTGCTAACAAACGTAAATTTACCGTTATTGTTGTTGGTACAGGTCTTGCTGGTGCATCTGCAGCAGCATCTTTAGCTGAATTAGGATATAATGTAATTACATTCTGTTATCAAGATTCACCTCGTCGTGCACACTCTATTGCAGCACAAGGTGGTATTAATGCAGCAAAGAGCTACCAAAATGATGGTGACTCTGTTTTCCGCTTATTTTATGACACCATCAAAGGTGGTGACTACCGTTCACGCGAAGCAAACGTTTATCGTTTGGCTGAAGTATCTGTAAACATCATCGACCAATGTGTTGCTCAAGGTGTTCCATTTGCACGTGAATACGGAGGTTTATTAGACAACCGTTCTTTCGGTGGTGCACAGGTAAGCCGTACGTTTTATGCCCGTGGTCAAACTGGACAACAATTGTTGTTGGGTGCTTATTCAGCATTAAACCGCCAGATTAAAAAAGGAAAAGTAAAATCTTATACTCGTCATGAGATGTTAGACCTTGTTATGATCGATGGTCATGCTAAAGGTATCGTAACTCGTGACCTAGTTTCAGGTAAAATCGAAACTCATGCTGCACATGCAGTATTGATGTGTACTGGTGGTTATGGTAACGTATTCTTCTTGTCTACAAATGCAATGGGATGTAACGTTACAGCAGCATGGAGAGCACACAAACGTGGTGCTTATTTTGCGAACCCTTGTTATACTCAAATTCACCCAACGTGTATCCCGGTAACAGGAGATCACCAATCTAAATTGACATTGATGTCAGAGTCTTTACGTAATGACGGCCGTGTATGGGTTCCTAAAACTCAAGAAATGGCAGAAAGATTACGTAAAGGTGAGATCAAAGCCAATGATATCAAAGAAGACGACAGAGATTATTTCTTGGAGCGTAAATACCCTTCATTCGGTAACTTGGTACCGCGTGACGTGGCCTCTCGTAATGCAAAAGAAGCTGTTGATGATGGTCGTGGTGTTGGTAAAACAGGTTTCGCTGTATTCTTGGATTTTAAAGAAGCTATCGGTCGTCTAGGCGAAGATGCAGTACGTGCTAAATACGGTAACTTATTTGACATGTACTACCAAATCACTGATGAGAACCCTTATAAACAACCAATGCGTATCTACCCTGCTGTTCACTACACAATGGGTGGTGTATGGGTTGATTACAACTTGATGACTACAATCCCCGGTTTGTATGCTTTAGGTGAGTGTAACTTCTCTGACCACGGTGCAAACCGTTTAGGTGCTTCGGCATTGATGCAAGGTCTTGCAGACGGTTATTTCGTAATCCCTTACACTGTGGGTGATTACTTAGCTAAATTAGGTTCATTCGCACCAGTTGATCATACCCATCCTGCTTTCGAGACTACTCGTAAAGAAGTTGAAGATAAAATCAACAAATTGTTGTCGTTAAACGGTACACAAACTGTTGATGATATCCACAAAAAATTAGGTCTCATCATGTGGGAATATTGTGGTATGGCTCGTACAGCTGAAGGATTACAAAAAGCACAAGGTTTGATCCAAGAATTGAAAAAAGAATTCTGGACAAACGTTAGAGTTCTTGGAGAGAACGAAGAATTAAATCTTTCTTTAGAAAAAGCTGGTCGCGTAGCAGACTTCTTAGAGTTAGGTGAGTTAATGGTTGTTGATGCATTGCAACGTGCTGAGTCTTGTGGTGGTCACTTCCGTCTTGAAAGCCAAACTGAAGAAGGTGAAGCAAAACGTAACGATGATGAATTCGCCTATGTATCTGCTTGGGAATACAAAGGAGACAATGTACCTGAGGAATTACACAAGGAAGATTTGGTATTCGAGAACGTTCAGTTAACACAAAGAAGTTATAAATAAGAAGGAAAATTATCATGGCACAACATATGAATTTAACGCTGAAAGTTTGGCGTCAAAAAAATGATAAAGATAAAGGTCAATTTGTAACTTATCAGGCAAACAATATCGCTGATGATATGTCTTTCTTAGAGATGCTTGATATTGTCAATGAAGAATTGACTCGTAAAGGAGAAGATCCTGTATATTTCGATCACGACTGTCGTGAAGGGATCTGCGGGATGTGTTCATTAGTAATCAACGGTCGCCCCCACGGTCCTAAAGAAGGTACAACAACATGTCAATTGCACATGCGTAGCTTCCACGACGGACAAACTATCGTAATTGAACCATGGAGAGCTGCTGCATTCCCGGTATTGAAAGACCTTGCAGTTGACCGTACTGCTTTTGACCGCATTCAACAAGCCGGAGGATATGTAAATATCAATACTGGCGGTGTTCCTGATGCGAATGTTATTCCTATTCCTAAACGTATTGCTGACGAAGCTTTCGAATCGGCAACATGTATCGGTTGTGGTGCTTGTGTTGCAGCCTGTAAAAATGCTTCTGCAATGTTATTCGTATCTGCAAAAGTATCTCAATTTGCCTTGTTACCACAAGGTCAAACCGAGCGTTACGAACGTGCACAGGCAATGGTAGATCAAATGGACGCAGAAGGTTTCGGTAACTGTACAAACACGGGAGCTTGCGAAGCAGAATGTCCTGTAGGCATCAAATTAACAAACATTGCTCGTTTAAACCGTGAGTATTTGACTGCTAAAATCTTCCGTCAAGAAGAGCCTCACGTTTAGTTGCATTTTCCATCTTCTGTGGTTTCGTTAGCATCAATAGCGACGAAAACTCACTGAAGATCCTTTCTGACCATTGAAAATAAGCAATCCAGAAAAATAATATAAAAGTCCTTGCCCTAAGAAAGCAAGGACTTTTTTTTATATTTACAATAATGTAAATTGATGAACGTGAATTCTGGTATAAAAATTCGACTACTCTTACTTATCTTGACTTTATGCTTTATAGGAACAGCTATCACCATTAAAGAATCTGTTACCAATAAGGAGATACTAGACATTGATACAAAATCACTCAATGACTACATCGCGCAACAAGAAAAAAAAGTCGATCGTATTTTCAATGATTCACTCCTGCTCAAAACATTTAAAAACTACGATCAGTATCCGATAGCAGTTTATCAGGCTTTTGAAAAATTTAAAACCAACGAGAAGGTTTTTCTATTTCTTTTTAAGGACCATGAACCGAAGATGTGGAGCACACATCTATTCGTGCCTATCACAGATCAGGGATTTCCAGAAAAATCCAATTTTATCCAGGATGATAACCGCTCTTACGTTGTTCGAAAAAAAACAATTGGCAATATCAGTATACTCGCTTATATTATTGTAAAAGGCTATACAAATAATAACAACCCCTATTTAAATAGCTCTTTGCGGAGAAACTTCTTCGACTCCAGAAATATTGACATTGCCTCCTATACAGACACGGTCACGATTAAAAATATCTATAGCAATGAAGGGTCTTATCTGTTCTCCGTTAAGCTAAAAGATGGAGAGCATGAAAATGCCTATACAATTTTGCAATTCTTCTGCTGGCTACTTGCCTGGATCGCGTTACTGATCTTCTTCAATAGCCTCTGCTTACATATGGCCAAGACAGGAAGGGCCTGGTGGTCTGCAGTATTGCTATTGTCAGTATTTAGCCTTGTCAAATTTGCCGATCTTAAATGGAACCTGCTGTCCGAAAATGCGACATTTTCAATTTTCGATTCGCGAAATTACGCCTATAATCGCTTCTTCCCCAATATATGGTCCGTGATGTCCACCACCATATTGGTACTATGGTTGGTTCTATTTATCTATTCAATTCGCAAAGAGCTCAACTTTGACAAAATAAAAAACATCCGGCTCTTTAGAATTCCTATCGCAATCGGATTTATTCTAAGTATATATCTATCGTTCGGTCTATTGTATGATATCGCTGGTACATTGATTACACACTCCAACAATATCTATTTTGATTTCACAAAACTTGTCGATTTACATTTCTTAAGTTGGGTAGATCTAGGCATTGTTGGCATGGGTATTTTGGCCTTAAGTATCTACATTGATCTCGTACTATTTTTTCTTAAAAAATTAGAATTAAAACCGACGCAGCTACTCAATATTCAACTGGCATGTGTCATTTTTGTCATCCTGATCATTTCCTTCTATATAGAGAAAAATAGCCTGGTCAATTTGTTACTTGCACTGATCATCCTTATTAAATCATTTGGCGAGAAGTATTTCGACCGACATATATTAACAAATTATATCGCTGTACTGATACTTTGGGCAATCATAAGTGCGATCACGCACGCACGTTTCTATCAGGAACGGAACTTAATCGACATGAAAATCTTGTTGAGTAATCTACAATCAGAAGATGATGTCAATGCTGTTTCATTATTCTCTGATATTGAAAGCAGCATAGCAAACGATCAAGAATTAAAACATTTATTTAATATCAGTCTACCCTATACCAATACCGAAGGGATCAACGATTTTATCAAGAAAAAGTATTTTAGTGGCTATCTTTCCAAGTATGAGTTCAAAGCATATTATTATGATCAAAATAATATTCCGCTCAATCCCGCCAGTCAGAATAAGATCAATGAATATCGAGAAAAGGTAATCAACAAATCGATAAAAGTCACGCAGAACTTCTACCGTGCCAGTGCGGAATTAGGTACGCATGAATACTTCTCCATTATTCCTGTCGCCATTGACCAAAATAGGGTTGTCAATGTCATCATCAATCTTTCCAATAAAGATTTTAGTTATACGGTTCCCTATCCCGAAATCCTCACTGATATGCGGATCAACAATTCACAATATTATAATAAAGGGGATTATTCGATAGCCCTCTATAAAGGAAGCTCTTTAATAACACAGTTTGGAAAATATACCTACGAAAACAATTTAAGGGGGCTGAAAGGTGTTCCAGGAGAATATATTCAAGTACTGGACCGTGATGCATACCTACACATGGCTTATGTTGCCAATAAATTCTCAACATATGTTATCAGTAAACAGAAACCTTCTTTTTGGGATTATCTAGCGACTACTTCATTTTTGTTCCTGGTATTTTTTATGATTTTCATGTTTTTCCATTTTATAAAATCATTCTATATCTTTCTTAAGAACACCAAGCTAACGTTCCGTAATTTAAAATATCAGTTCTACAAAATAATAAATAAAATACAGTATTCTACACGTATTCAGACCTCCATTATCTCATCAGTAATACTGGCGATCCTTATATCGGCGGTAATTTCGTATATAAGTATCAACAAGCAGCTTTATAATAATAATAGAGCAAGTAAGGAACGTTTTATTATCGAATTAGGCAAACGGATGGAAAATATGTTGACCTACACGGATGAAACATCCACCGAAACGCAGCTTATCAGCATGCTCAAGACATTATCTGAAACTATTTCCAAAGACTTCAATCTTTATTCCAAATCAGGCAGATTACTTTATAGCTCCCAGCGTAGAATCTACGATCTGGAGCTTTTCTCTACATTCATTAATCCAGCTGCACTGAAGAATCTTTCTATCTTAAAAAAATCGGAGACGATTGAAGATGAGCGTATAGGCACTTTTCAATTTGAGACCAGTTATGCCACCATCAGGGATAAAAACTATAATACACTGGCTTATATAGGGATACCAAACTTCTCGCTTCAGAAGGAAGAAAACATCAATAAAAATCTTCTTTTAAATACGATAGTGAACATTTATTCGCTGATCATCATAGGCTTTGGTTTTTATGCGACATTTGTGGCCAACAGTGTCACCAACCCCTTGAGCATCATCAGTAAGAAGATCTCACAACTACGCCTGGGACAACCCAACGAACCTCTGTTTTGGCAACGAAATGATGAAATAGGTACATTGATCAAAGAATATAATCTCATGATCATCAAACTTGAGGATTATGCCAATAAAATCAAAGATACGGAACGTGAATCCACTTGGCGCGAGATGGCTCAACAAATAGCCCATGAAATCAAAAATCCGCTGACACCTATGAAATTAGGCATTCAGCAACTCCGCAGATCGTACAAAGACGAGGATCCTAAATTTCCAGATCGCTTCAATAAATTCTCCACTTCATTTATCGAACAAATCGATGCATTGACGCATATTGCCTCAGAATTTTCGCACTTCGCAAAATTCCCAAATACGGTAATGGAAAACATCAATATTGTAGAAAAAGTAACAAAGTCCATTTCCTTGTACAACAATACACCAAATGTAAGTATTCGTCTCATTAACAATGTCGATCACAAAACCCTTATTGTTAAGGCGGATGGTAATGAATTATTGAGAACCTTCAATAATTTAATAAAAAATGCGATTGAAGGCGGTTATGGGCGAAAAAACATGAAGATCGAGATTTCCATTGAACGCTACTCAGACAAATTTGTCAAGATCGACATCAAAGACAATGGTTATGGAATTCCCAAAGAGATGCAGGATAAGATTTTCCAGATTAATTTCACGACAAAGAGTTCAGGAAACGGTTTAGGGCTAGTTCTTGTCAAAAAAACAATTGAAGCCAGTAATGGACAAATTTATTTTGAGACTGTAGAAGGCGAAGGTACAACCTTCCATATACTGCTTCCTTTGCAACAGATAGAGTCTTAATATGTGAAGATAGCAGTCAACAAAAATAAGACATCGAAGAAAGCTTATATGCGCTCCATCTCCAGTGTCTCTAAATAATAAGGACCTGCCGCTCCATTTGTGTAAAGAAAGGGCCGTCACACCAACTGATGTAAATAAAAATATAGCACTCAATTAGGGCACAACTCAAACCTGATAGCATAAAACTAACCAGTTAATGGATAGCCTTATTATTATATTTTAAGGATCAGATAACAAGAACAGTATACTATAAACAAAAAAGCTCTTTGCGGTCATGCAAAGAGCTTTTTTGTTTATAGTATATCTATTTTTAACGCAATACAACAGTAGATCGTCCCATGATTGCATTATCTTCATATAGCAAAACAGTATAGGCTCCTTTAGAAAATCCATCCTCTGCTGCCCAATAAACGATATAATCCTCGCCTTTGTTGGTAAATAGAATATTATGTTTAAAAGTATATTGCAATTTCTCACCGTGTACATAGAAAATATTATCGCCTTGTACGACCAAATTTCCTTGTGGATCTATAATTCTGACATATATATCACGTTCTCCACTTTTAGCCAACGGATTATCAGCAATGGTAAAGTTGATTTTTAACTTATCGATTTTTTTAGCACGTTCTTCTACAAATTCCTTTCCATTCTTTTTGACTTCAAGGCCATTTATACTGATACTTGAAACCTTTAATGCTGAAGCAGTCGCAACCTTCTCTTTCAGATCCGAATTTGATGTAACTAATGAAGTAATCTGTTTTTCCTTTTCGACAACAGATTCGCTCAAGTTGGAGTTTTGCTTCGATAAAATCTGATTTTCCTGAATCAGCCGTTGCACATTTACACGATAAGTATCCACCTGCTTCTTAAGCTGATTGATCTTATGCTGTGCTTCATCGATATCTTTTGGAGTAATACTCTTATTTTCAAGCTTTTTACGAAGCTCTGCGATTTCAGCTCTAGAATCATCCTTCTGCACGGACATCTCTGGAGTCAATTGGACATTTTCTACATCAATTTTATCCAATTCAGCTTCAATACGATCGATTTGTACCTGCAAATTTTCTTTTTCAACTGTAAGTGTATAGACCTTTTCACCATTGGTCTTAAACTTGACATAAAAATATATGTTCGTTGCAAGTAATGCTGCTATCGCAATGATAAAGAAGTAAATCTTCGAAGAATCTTTCTTCTTTTCTTCTTCTTTCTTACTCGAAACAACTTCTGAATTTATCATAATATACTGTCATATTCATAGGTATAAATCTATAAATTTATACTATTGAATGTTTAAACAAAAATTATTCCAGTTTTATTTTTTATTACCAATTATGAATTATTCAAAATAATTCAAGGTCTCAAATCCGCCTTGTTTTAAGTATTCTTCCTTTCTCATCAGGTGAAGATCAGATTGTACCATATCTGTTACCAACATCTGAAGATCATATTTTGGCGTCCATCCAAGTTTTGTATTTGCTTTAGTCGGATCACCAATTAATAAATCGACTTCAGTTGGCCTATAATATGCTGGATCAACTTTGACAACTGTCTGACCGAATTTAATCAGCGATTTATCAATATTTAACTGGGCTAGGCGCTCCTCGTCAATATCGATAATTACCCCCTTCTCCTGCTCTCCCTTTCCACTGAACTCAATCTCGATTCCCAATTCTGCAAAAGCCATGCGAACAAAGTCTCTTACAGTTGTTGTCACACCTGTAGCAATTACAAAATCTTCTGCGGTTTCTTGTTGTAGAATCAACCACATTGCTTCTACATAATCTTTGGCATGCCCCCAGTCGCGTTGTGCCGACAAATTACCAAGATATAATTTATCCTGCAGCCCTAGCGCAATTTTTGCTACAGCCCTTGTAATTTTACGTGTCACAAAAGTCTCTCCCCTTACAGGGCTCTCATGATTGAATAAAATTCCATTACAAGCATACATCTTATAGGCTTCACGATAATTGACAGTAATCCAATAACCGTACATTTTTGCTACAGCATAAGGACTTCGCGGATAAAAAGGTGTTGTTTCACTTTGTGGAACCGCTTGCACCAATCCATACAGCTCGGAAGTAGAAGCCTGATAGATACGGGTTTTCTCAATCATTCCCAATAATCGGACTGCTTCAAGAATCCGCAATGTACCGATACCATCGGCATTTGCAGTATATTCCGGTGTATCAAAACTAACTTTTACGTGAGACTGCGCCGCAAGGTTGTAAATTTCGTCAGGCTGTGTTTCCTGTATAATACGGATTAAGTTGGTTGAATCCGTCAAATCACCAAAATGCAATGTGAAATTTCTATTGTCAAGATGGGGATCTTGATAAAGATGATCAATACGATCTGTATTGAATAAAGAACTGCGACGCTTCAAACCGTGTACTTTGTAACCTTTCTTCAATAGGAATTCTGCTAGATAGGCACCATCTTGTCCTGTTATACCTGTTATTAAAGCAGTTTTCGTGTTTTGTTCAGCCATGTTTCTCTCTAGATTAAGCAATACCTGACGAAATCGTTAGGTATATATCCCATTTTCATACTTAAAATAAGCTTATCCGCTCACAAGATTATCATGCATAGTTGGCTTTTTCACTGTATAGGTAAATTCCGCAGCCTATGACACAAATAAATCATAATGAATTGGGAGTGTAAAAGTATTAAATTTTAAACAAAAAAAGCCATAGGAATTCCTATAGCTTTCTGTAATTCTTCTTTTATCCTTTACGTTTAGTTCGATCGCGTAAAATTAAACACTAAATAGGCTTCTCCGTTAGCAACAGTCAATGGCATACGCATAACTAATTTATTCCCATCCGAATAAGATAAATCCAAACGGTAACCTGTTGTTACGTTCTTCGCTTTATCGCCTGCATAAATCTTTTTAAATTGAAACTGAGGTTCTCCTAAGCCTTTTCCAGGATTATAGATAGACCAAAAGATCTCACGTGATGCACCCGGAGCACATAAAGTTCCTTGCGCATTAAAAGTAATAGATCCTTTACCATTTCCAATAAAATTCCATGTACTACCTACGAAACATTCTGCAGGAGCTTCTTCAAATACACTTTTAATCGTGAATGAAGAAGGTAAATTCTCTCTATCGATTGTATTCAACGTCCATGTACCTTTTACAGCGGATTTCCAATCCGAAGCGCTTGGACCAGAAGCTGCACTCGTGTTGGAAGAAGGATTTCCAGTTGATGTACCTTGCTTTTGTGCTCCACAAGAAAATAAGGTCACCGTAGCAAAAATAGTTGCTAATGATAAAACGAATCGATTCATATCTATAAATTTTAATTTCAAATTGTATTTTTGGGGTAAATTAATCCACAAAACATGAAAATTACAGCCAAAAATCATACCATAAGCAAAATAATCGCAAAAACGCTGTTAAGGTTATTTATCATTTTATTGGCCTTTGCTTCTTATCCGCTTTTTTTAGGACAGGAAGCAAAAAGCAAATTGAATCAAATCAGCCTTGCTTTTACGAACAAGATAGCTCTCATCGCTCCTATCTTGTTATTTTGCTTCATCATTGGATTAATGATCGCTGTGCTCAAGCACAAATATTACAGAATTGACCTAAATTGGCTATTTTCTCTTGCTACTATCTTTGGTATTTTATATTTGATATTATTGTATTCAAGAATTTACCCAACGATTGCTTAAGTGTAATTGCACAATTCGCCAAAGTTTCTAACTTTGGATTCTCCAAAAAGCTAATTACAGCCGAACAAGATTGGATGTATAATTTATATGGATAAAAAAAAAGGGCTAAAAATAGCCAAAAATATAGCAAAGATTGTCGTTACTGTGGGCGCCTTATACTGGGTATTCAGCAAGGTATCTCTAAAGGATCTGAAAGAAGCGGTAATCAACTCCAATCCGCTCTATCTATTCTTTGCTCTAGTTGCTTATAGTATCTCTATTTTTATTTCCTCTTCGCGCTTATTGACCTTTTTAAAGGCAATCGGTCTAGATGTTACGGAAAAATATAATTTAAAACTATACCAACTTGGCTTATTTTACAACCTCATTTTACCAGGTGGCGTTGGGGGAGATGGTTATAAGATATTCTTCCTCAGGAAACGATTCAATATTAAAGGACGAAAATTATTTACAGCCTTATTTTTAGATAGATTAAGCGGACTATGGGCACTATGCCTAATCATTGCAGCGCTGGTTACCTATATGCCACAGCTAGGGATTCCAAACTATCTGACCATCATATTATTTATTATAGGGAGCGTTCTCTATTACTTTATCGTAACCAAGTTCTTTAAGGAATACAAGGCAACATTTCTAAGCGCACATTTAAAGGCTATTGGTGTACAATCAATGCAGGTTCTCGCAGCAATTCTCATTCTTTATGCCTTAGGTTTTAGCGGCAAGTTCTCTCCGTACCTATTTTTATTCCTTGCATCTTCTTTGGTTTCAATCATTCCGTTTTCTGTTGGGGGATTGGGCATGCGTGAACTTGTGATTATGTGGGGAGCTGGCATATTCCAGGTAGACTCTCACAATGCGGTTTTGATCACCTTATTATTTTATATTATTTCCGCTTTCGTTGCTCTTTCGGGAATTTATTTTATCTTTCATCCGCAGGCAATTGGAGAGGACAAATTACCTTCCGCAGAAGAAGTTGAACAAAGTCAAAAACTAGAAGAATAAACATGGCAAATATTATTATTACAGGCGCAAGCAGTGGTGTTGGATTTGAAGCGGTACTGGATTTGACCTCTAAAAAGGACAATAAAGTAATTGCATTGGCTAGATCAGCGGACAAACTGAGAAAACTCCATGAAATTGCCGGTCAGCTCAATTATGATGGTGGCACTTTATATCCGGCCCAATTTGATATTGTTTACGATGACTATGCTACTCTTGTTCCATTCATCCAATCAAAATTTGATAAGGTTGATATCTTGATTAACAATGCTGGAGCACTCATCAATAAGCCATTTATGGAAACTGATGGAAAGGATTTTGCTGAAATGCTACAAACCAATCTGATGGGACACGTCAATATGATACAACACATTGTTCCCATGATGCAATCAGGCTCACATATTGTCAATATTAGCAGTATGGGCGGATTTCAGGGATCCATGAAGTTTCCCGGACTTTCGGCATATTCAACCAGCAAAGCTGCATTAGCAGTGCTTACAGAATGCTTAGCGGAGGAATTTAAGGAAAAAGGAATCAAAGTGAACTGTCTAGCCTTAGGATCTGCACAGACTGAAATGTTCGAAGCTGCTTTTCCAGGCGTTGAAGCGGGTACTTTAGCCTTTGAAATGGGACGCTATATTGCAGATTTCGCTCAAAATGGGCATCACTATTTCAATGGGAAAATACTTCCTGTCGCCAATACAACACCCTAATTGGAATAGCGCACTTCAAAGAGATATCCCTTGTTCTAATACACTCAGGTTGATCTAATATAGTCAGGACCATTTAATGTACTATTAAATGGTCCCGATTTTTTTAAACCTATTTGATCCGGAAAAAATATTAAAATTCGCGGCCTTTAGTTGATTAAATCACTTTGTCTTCAGTTTAAGCCATTTCGTAAGGTCATCCATCAATTGTTCATTAAAGCTCTCTGAGTTTTCAAAATATTCTTCAATTTTTCCTGTTTGCGCATTTTGAAAAAGGTGATTCAAATTAGGATAATCCTCAATGATGACGTCGGTGGTGTTTAAATGCAGGTGTTGCAGACAATAGATGTTTTCATTCGCCGGGACTTGAACATCCTTTCCGCCGAAGGAAGCGAAAATCGGTACTTTCACCTGCTTCAGATAATAAGCTGGATCGATGCGAAGAAACGTTCTAAACCAGGGGCTCATCATTGGACTAAGTTTAATCTTCATATCAGGAGTCAGTGGATTCCCGTTATTTTGCTGAATAAGTTCTTTTTCCAACGATTCCGCCAACGCCTTTGGTGGCTCGTCTTCCAATAGAATATTATACAATTTTCGATTATTTGCTTTATTGGTCTGCAATGCAGCTTCAGATAATCCGCCCGCTTTTCCTAAAGCATAGCTTTGTAAAATCAGCAAAGAATCTCCTTTGATCACAGGCCCAGACAGGAGTGCAATATAGCTTACTTTACTATTCTCGGATGCCACGATTTCGGCAATTAGCGCTCCCTCACTATGGCCAATCATCCCGATTTTATCCACATCAACTACAGCTTTTTTGCTTAGAAAATCAACTGCAGCGTTAGCATCAGAAGCGAAGTCAATCGTTGTCGCTAAATTAACTTCTCCTTTGGAGCCACCTACTCCCCTGTCATCGTAACGTAATACGGCAAAACCGTTTTTCGTAAGATGATCAGCAAGCACCTTAAATGGCCTGTGACCAAACACCTCAGAATCTCTATTTTGTTGACCACTACCATTGACTAATACCACCGCAGGAAATGGCCCTCCATTTTTAGGATAAGTCAGAGAGCCCGTCAGAAATGCATTGCCTGCACTATTTCTAAACGAAACTTCCTCTTCCATATAGCTATAAGGGGGGAAAACATCCTGCTTACGAGAAAGCCCACTCTGTTCGTTCTCGCTTCGTACCAAAATCATAGCAGATTCAAAAGGACCTTGTTTCATCACTCCTTTCATCACATCTTTATCCCGGTCTAAAAAGCCAGCATACAGAAGACCTATATTCCTAACGTCCATCCAAATGGAATCGTGCTCTATACGTATTTGAGTGATTGCAAATTTCTGCGCTGTTTGCATCGGACTCTCAAAGGTTCCATTCCACTTCCCTGTGCTATCTTTTTGAATGTTGAACACCAGCAGCAACTTCTGCCCCGAAACCTCAACCTCGCCCTTCCATGAGCCATCAAATGTCTGCGCGTGGGTACATGAAAAATGAAAACAAATGATAAATAGATATAAAAATTTTCTCATTGTCGTTTTTTACTAGAAATTAAACTGTATGCATAAATCCAATATAAAATATAATGCCACAAATACTATACTGATTTCAATCTTCTTATTATTAACGGCTACATTCATACCCTTAACCAATAAATAGAATTGGTAGAATAGCAATAACAAACTGATTATTCCAAACAGACCAAATAAAAATAGCTCAGTTTTATCAACTCCGGCCAATGTATGATCGCCGTTTTGCACTGCTTTTAATACTTGATCCCTGAATTTATCCTGGTTTAACAATTTCCCTAAAAATAAGGCAAGATAGAGCGGAAATGGTATAATCAAAACGACATTCATGACATCAATGATTCTGGTCTTTCTGTTTAATAACATCCCTGCACCGTAAAGAAGTGTAAAAGGAGCCAAAACCATACAGGCATGAACGCCCAAGACAGCCCATATGGAAACCCCTATATCTGGTTGATAGAAATGCATAAATCCATTAAACTGCTGGCCCGATAAATAAATAATATAGCTTGATAACAAAAATCCGATAACACCAGCAAAGAATAGTTTCCACTCCGGCAATTCCGCAAATGGATTCTGAAAAATCTGTTTAACTTTCATTTTTTAAGAATTGAGATAAGCGCAGCTGTTCGATTTCTACTGGATTTTGGGTTCCAATAAGTAATATCTTACCAGTTTCCAAGGTAAGTTGTAAGCCCATATTACCACGAGCTGAAAAAGCCAGCCCTTTCTGCCCTCTCCGAAAACCCCATCCACCAAACTCACCAATCGGGTTATATTTTCGTACTTCAACAGCACGAATATCTGTCCAACGTGCTCTTTTACGATAGAAATTAAATGGAAAAAAATAGACTTCAATTCCATCTTCACGAATAGTAGTTCTTAATCGTAGAACGCCAAACAATCCCCATAATACCACATTGATCCAAAACCCCGGTAATTGAAATAATGGAGCAAAATTCAACCGCAAGAGCTCATGCCAGTGCGCAGAAAAACTGGCCACGCTGACAGATAAAAGGATCAGACAGAGCCACCAGCTAAAAAAAGATTGGCTTTCGGTATAAAGCGTATTATTTTTCATCTTGATATAATTCTTTGTTTATCAATCATTCGATTGCCCAGACTGCTAAATACTTCTATTTCTGCCATTATTGTTTGTATGATCAAGCGATTTCAATTTGCGAATCAGATCATCGAGAATATTACGGACCGTCGGATAGGATTTGCCCATCTGATTTGCCATTTCTTTTAAACTCCCTGAGTGCATCAAAAAATTCAAAACAAATTCTTGCTCCTCTACAGTAAGCTGCATCAACACAGGTAAAGAAAACTTACCTACAACTTCGGTTTCACAGGAGTCACACACCAATTTAGCGACTTTTAACTTCGCTTCACAACAAGGGCAATCAACCGGTATTTTTTTCATTAAATAATAACATCATTAACATTATTAAAGATAATATTAATAATGTTAAAACAAAAGATTATAAAATCAATATTTTTCAAAAATCATTGCTTAATGATATATTTGTATCATTAAATAACGTTTATGAAGAAGTTTTTAGGCTATTTCCTATCTATTATATTTTGGTTTTGTTTTGGTTTATCCCTAATTATTTTCCACCCCATACAGTGGTTATGTTTAAAGCTGGGTGGATACAATGCACATAAAAAGAGTGTAGATATATTAAATGCCTGCCTCGTTGCCTGCTATTACACGCTATTTAATCGGGTGACATTTATCGACAATAAAAATATTCCAACAGGACAACCCATTGTCTTTGTAGCAAATCATCAAAGTACTTTTGATATTCCTCCAATGATCTATTTCTTGCGTAGATTTCATGGGAAATTTATTTCTAAAATAGAACTTGCCAGTGGCATACCTAGCATCTCCTTCAACTTAAAACATGGTGGTGCCGCAAATATAGATCGCAATGATCCCAAACAATCTATTGCTGAAATATTGAAACTTGCCAATAATATGAAAACCAAAAACTGGTCCGCGTTTATTTTTCCAGAGGGAACAAGATCGAAAACCGGAAAAATGAAGGCCTTTCATGTTGGTGGAATTGCCACTTTACTAAAGAAAAATCCGAATGCACTCGTTGTTCCTATTGCCATTAGAGGGTCATATGAAATGGTACAATATGGCATGTATCCATTAACCCCATTTCTTCATATGACCTGGGAAGTGCTAGATCCTTTGGATACGGAGGGTAAGAATATTGAGGAGATCGTTAAATTAGCTGAGGAAGCAATAAAACTAAAGGTCGAAAAATAGGAATAAGCTACTTGACCTGCCTTCCTTTCCAGTCGTACTTCCCTACATTGCCCAATATGCCTATATAAGCCAGATAAAGGATATGAGCCAAGCTCAATAAAGGAAGATACCATAAGAGTTCCTTTCTGCTTGCGAACCTTGTCAAAGGTTCAATAAAAATAAATTCGACGACCATCTTTAATAGCAATGCAAAAAGTACAACCCAAGCAACGAATTTTACACCGAAAAGAGCAAGAACCGAAGCTACCAAAATCAATAAATTAAAGAACCAAATGGAAATCCCTAATGCGATGACACCTTTATTTTTATATTTGGTACTTTTTGAAGCCCAGCGTCTGCGCTGACTAATGAATGACTTCAAATCCGGTTTGGCATCCGTATAAACAACAGCATCTTTTGATTTACAAAACGTTATTCGCTCGGGATATTGTTCTGCTACCTTATGTAAAAAAAGTTCATCATCACCGGATGCAAGCTCGTCGATCCCTTTAAATCCGCCCATTTGTTTAAAAATATCCTTTCGATAGGCCAAATTAGCGCCATTACAGGTCGTTGGTTTTTTGTTACCAATACCTGCAGCGCCCAGACCTATCAAATACAAAAATTCCAGGGTCTGCAGTCGTTCAAAAAAACTCTTTTCTTCTGAATACACCACTGGAGAAGATTGTAGATAAGCACCTTCTTTCTCAAATGTGCTGATAACCGTTGCTAACCAGTTCGACCCCATGCGGCAATCTGCATCAGTGGTAATAATAATTTCACCTTGACAGCATTCTATCGCCCTTGAAATTGCTAGTTTCTTATACGAATTCAAACGCCCGTTTTCATTCAATTGAATAAGCTTAACACCTTTCTCTTCATATTCTTTCACAATCAAAGACGTATTGTCGTCTGAATGGTCATCGATAATAATGAGCTCCAGGAGCTCATTAGGATAATTCTGCCCGAGTATGGATTCAATGGTGCGTCTAATATTTAACTCCTCATTCCGCGCAGCAATAATCACAGATACGGTCATTGTTGGCCTAATAGAACGGTTAGGTTCTGAAATCAAGGACCAGCCTCTGCGCATCCATAAAACTAGAATTGCATATACGCAGGCAAAAATGATCAATAAATAGTTAAGAATTTGTATCACCGAAAAAATTAATCTTAAAAACAAAAATAGAACCAAATATAGCTGGAAGAATCAAATTAACGAACCAAATACAGGAAACAATAGCCATTACAGCAATCTCTTGTGTGGTAATATAGCTATATAGATTGCTAGCAACAAAACTTCTCACACTGAAATCAAAAATATCCAATGTAGGTAGCGCTGCCTGAACAAAAAACAGAATAAAAATCATCAGAATCATGGATAAAAGTGGTAGCTCAGGCAAAGTTAGCTTCATCAAGATGATATACTGCGAAGTAAAAATAACAAATCGCGCCAAAGAATTTAAAAGAACAATACTGAGCTCACGCATTGAATAGTGCTCCAATACTTCAAAGAAGGGCTTAATTCGCGTCAAAAACTTAATTTTCCCGACCAATAAATCGATCCATTTTACATTGAAATATAAGATGACAAATCCTCCAGCATAGATAATAGCAAGTAGCCATACCCCAAATTGTACTGTTAAAGGAGTAGAAAGAAATTTACAGATAAACCAAGCGATACTTAGTGACCCCGCAACGCTTGTGAGCACCAATTGCGCAAATAATCCAACGCCCATCGCTACGGCTCCCTTTGCTCGATGTTGGGGCTGTAGAAAAAGTACCCGCCCGCCATATTCGCCAATCCTATTAGGTGTAAAAATAGCCCAGGTAAGCCCGCAGAAAACGGATTGGAAAGCCTTCCAAAATGAAATATGCTCCAGTTTAGATGCAAGATACCGCCATTTCACAACTTCAAGCAACCAATTGATAAGCATTAAAACCACAATTAAAATAAGGGTCCAAACAACCGAATGCTGCTCCAAACCAGCAATTAGGGTTTTGAATTTCTCAATATTGCTTCTATCGGATACCTTCACAACGATATACCAGGTCGCTAGGGCGAAAACCAGTATCTTCAATAAAAGACTGATGTATTTTTTTTGTCTTCCAGTCAACTTTCGATAATTAGAGAGCAATGTTACTAAATTTTAGCCAAATGATTAAGTTTTGTCGAATGCAATCCGCGAATAAAACGCAAAATTTGTAATATTGTATATGCAGAAGGAAAAGGCGAAAGAAAGAATAATTTTAGGAATCGACCCCGGTACCGTTGTACTGGGATATGGCATCATCAAAGAAGTCGGCAATAACATATCCTTGATCTCAATGGGGGTCATCAAAATGGGACATTTAGACGATCATGCTCTAAAACTACAACGTATTTTCAAAAAAACTTCGGCTTTAATGCAGGAATATAATCCCGACTGTGTAGCCCTTGAATCACCATTTTATGGCAAAAACATACAGGTCATGCTCAAACTAGGGCGAGCTCAAGGTGTTGCTATGGCGGCGGCGCTGGCGCAAGATATTCCGATCTTTGAATATTCTCCAAGAAAGATAAAACAATCCGTTACAGGAAATGGAAATGCGACAAAGGAGCAGGTTTCCGCTATGCTAAAAAATCTATTAAAATTTGAGGAAACACCACAATTTTTAGATGCCACCGACGGATTGGCAATTGCTGTCTGCCACTCGTTTCAGAAAAATGCAGTATCAGGCAACAGTAAGTCGTACACGGGATGGTCCGCCTTTATCAAAGATAACAAGGATCGAATCAAGTAATTACATTTGCACCTGACGAATCACATTCTTCACATTCAATTCCACAATATCCGTCATCGTTTTACACTTGAGGTAGGAGTTGTTCTGATAAAATTCAGCATAGCCCTCACGTAACTGTTTGATATTCTCCTGGGTCGAGAGCACCTGCGTTTGCGAGGCATCCCTCAGATCAGCGATCCGATGTCTTTCGCTTCGAACTCTATGCACAATAGAGGAACGCTCCTCTTGTTGGTATTGCAGTACTGTTTTTTCATTGAGATGTTCCATCGCCAGTTTGACATAGGGAAGATTCTCCTTAAAAAATTGCGGCATATATACCTTCGGATTTCCTTCATAAAACTGCTGGTCAAAATCTATTGCCCGAATTCGAAACTGGAAATCATCAAAATCTGGTGTAATCTGCATCACGAAATTGTATGCCCGCATATCCCCCAACAACGTAATAATACATCGCTCATTAAACTTGACAAATTCTTTGGAAATCCGGGTCAGATTATAATCAGGCGAGAACATACGTGTTTTCGAAAAAGTGTCTCCCGGAATTCCAACAATATGTTCCTCAACCAAGGTATCATGGTCTACCATATAATTCACCTGATTGGGCGACAATATTTCTTCCAACTCCAGTCCATATATTCTTGATGCATCGGCCTGCTTGATGTAAAAATAATCATACACATCATTTAAACGGTTCACGATACGAATACGAAAGGGTTTCGTATTGCCAAAGCCGCAGTACTCGACACGATCAATATATTTATGCTGGACGATTCGCGTATTACCTGATGCTTTCAGTTTAGCATAAATCACCTTCAACCCGTCATATAATTGGTCAATGAGATATTGTGGATACAGTGGAGTCTCCCAAAAAGTATCGTTGCCAAATTTATCCATAACAGGTACTGTCTCCGTAAAATTCAGTAGATCCTTATATCCTATAGGCAATTTTTCATCTCGCTGATACAGCTTAAGGTATTTATGAAGTCCTTCCCCTACTTCAAAAATCGGCTTCTTTTTCGAAATCTTTACATCTTGAACTTCTTCCATCGCTATTCCGTATTTGATTTTTCGTTTATTCAAACATCACACGGTTGGCTACATTTTTAACCTAACAACCGCTAAATACGAACTGATTAGATTGTTAATAGGCCAACTGCATTTCCTACTTCTTAAAAAGGCAATACTAAATTAATTTATCATAATCCTGATATCAAACATGAAAACAATCACTTAACCTATAATAAGATCACCATGAAACAATTATAATCACTTTCAATCAAAAACATATAACATTATCAATATGAATAAGTATTTTTTATTAAATTTACATCTATAAACCGAAAATTCTTAGTAATTTTGAAATAAATTTAATTATTTTAGCTATTGGTCAGATCTTGATGCAACGACCAATTAATGAACACAAAAACCATTGTTAATGGAAAATCAATATGCAAACTATGATCTAGACAATTTGGATATCCAAATCTTGTCTATTCTAATGAACGATGCCTCTATTCCTTATACAGAAATAGCAAAAAAGCTAATTGTATCAGGTGGTACAATTCACGTTAGAATGAAGAAGATGGAAGAACTAGGTATCATTAGAGGGTCAAATCTAATTATCAATCCTCAAAAAGTCGGATTTGATATCACGGCCTTTTTGGGTATCTATCTTGAAAAAGGTTCACAATATGCAGATGCGGTAGATAAATTGAAAGAAATCAAAGAAGTGGTCGAATTACACTATTGTACTGGCCAATACAGTATTTTTGCAAAAATCATCTGTAGAGATACAGTTCACCTGAGAAAAGTATTGAATGAAGATATTCAATCCGTACCAGGGATTCAACGTACCGAGACGATCATCTCTCTCGAGGAGAGTATCAAACGTCAAATCAGCTTAGTCTAGTATAAAAAAAGCTTCCATAAAAATGGAAGCTTTTTTTATACTATCTTTTCTAACATTGCGATATAGAGATCGATCCCTGCTCTAATTTCATCGATATAGATAAACTCATCTGCCATATGCGACCGCGCGCTATCGCCAGGTCCCAGCTTCAGAGAAGGGACAGGAATAAGAGCCTGATCGCTCATCGTCGGTGAACCATATACTTTACGTCCCAGTAGAATGCCTGCTTTGACAATTGGATGCGTTTCAGGAATAGAAGAAGACTTCAGGCGCGTCGATCTCGCTGTGACCTCTGATTTGACATGAGACTTGATAATATCCAACGTCTCTTCATTCGAATAAGCATCTGTGGTTCTGACATCGACAACAAAGTTACAAGTAGCCGGTACCACATTGTGCTGTGATCCCGCCTGAATCACGGTTACCGACATCTTAATTGGGCCTAAAGTTGAAGAAGTCCTTTCAAATGTATAATTTTGAAACCATTCAATATCCCTAATCGCTTTGTAGATAGCATTATCGCCCTCATTACGTGCGGCATGTCCAGCAGTTCCTAAAGCGGTACAATCCAACACCATCAGCCCCTTTTCTGCAATTGCCAAATCCAATAAGGTAGGTTCACCCACAATTGCAAAATCAATTGGACCGATATCATCCAAAACAGATTCTACACCGTTCTTACCTGAGATCTCTTCTTCAGCACTGGCGACCAGACAGAAGTTATACTTCAACTCCGTCTGCTGGTAAAAATACAAAAATGTAGCTATCAATGATACCAAACAGCCCCCAGCATCATTGCTTCCCAATCCGAACAATTTACCTTCCTCTACAGTTGCTGCCAAAGGATCTCTCGTATAACCCGTATTTGGTTTAACTGTATCGTGATGCGAATTAAGCAATATCGTAGGTTTAGTGATATCATAATGGGCGTTATACACCCAGACATTATTGCCTTTCCGATGTGTTTTTATATCACGCTCCTGAAAGAAGCGATCAATTAAATCTGCCGTGAACTCTTCCTCTTTACTTAAAGACGACAGTCCAATTAATTGTTTTAAAAGGGCCAGCGCATCTTCAAATAGACGCTGTTTATCCTTCATGGTATAGTCCTCCTGCTTTATCCGCAGACAGTTTAATTCCCTTTATAAAAGCAGAACTAAAACCGTTATGTTCCATTTCGTTCAATCCCGCTATTGTACATCCCTTGGGTGACGTCACCTTATCAATCTCTCCTTCTGGATGAGCATTGGTATGCAATAGCAAATCAGCAGCGCCTTTTGCAGTTTGAACTGCCATTTTTAATGCATCATGCGCATGAAATCCGATTTCAACTCCACCTTGTGAAGCCGCGCGAATAGCACGCAGGAAGAACGCAATACCGCAGGCACACAATGCCGTTGCCGATGTCATCAGGTCTTCATTAATGACAACCACTGAACCAACAGTTTCAAACATCTTCTCAACCTCCTTCAAACTATCGTCCGAAGCATTGTCGCTGGCGATACACGTCATTGATTGAGCTATTGCTATTGCTGTGTTGGGCATTGCCCGTATAACTGTGGCATCTGCACCCAACTCTGCTTTCAAATCAGCACAAGAGACTCCTGACACAATAGAGACAAAAATCTGATTTGTCTTGTCAATGACTGGAGCGACTTCCACCAATACCTTTTTTAGTTGTTGAGGTAGTATTGCGAAAACAACAATATCAGCCCCCTTTACAGCGAGCCTATTATCATTACTTACTGAGAAGCCCTGGCTCGCTTCTTCGGCCAGTGCATTCAAATTTCTCCTCGTCAATGTAATATCGGCAGCATTGGCAAATTCACTTTTTACAAGTCCTTTTGCCAAAGAAAGACCGATATTACCGCTTCCGATAATGGTGACCTTTTTCATAGCGATCGTTGGGTTTAGGTTAGATTTTTATTTTAATGTCAAGCAAGTGCCAAATTGTCCTTGTTGAAACAAATGCAAATTATTAGCATTTCCAATATAGACCTCTTGAACACCTTTATTTATAGCATTGAATGCATTTTGCAACTTAGGAATCATCCCGTCATTCACCACGCCGGATTCCTTAAGATGTTCAAACTCTTCTGACTTAATCGTTGGGATTACTGAATTCTCATCTGTTACATCGCGTAAAACGCCGTTCTTCTCAAAACAATAAACCAGAGAAGTTTCATATAATGAAGCCAAAGACACCGCCAATGAAGAAGCTATAGTATCCGCGTTGGTATTGAGCAATTGTCCAAGGCCATTGTGTGTAATAGCTGAAAACACAGGAACAAACCCTGCTTCCAAAAACTTCTTGATGGCCAGGGTATTTACAGAGTCATGCAACAAATCACCTACAAAGCCATAATCGATATCTTTTACAGGACGCTTTATCGCTTTTATGACATCCCCATCAGCTCCGGTTAATCCGACGGCATCGCATTTCAAATTTTGCAACTTAGCAACGATTGTCTTGTTTGTCAATCCGGCGTATACCATTGTTACAATGCGTAACATTTCCTCATTTGTCACACGACGCCCTTCTATCATTTGGGCTTCAATTCCAAGTTCACTAGCCAGGCGAGTCGCTATTTTACCACCGCCATGTACAAGAATCTTTTTCCCTGACAATGCAGAGAACTTTTCCAAAAAAGAATCCAATTGGCGTTCATCATCAATAATATTCCCGCCAATTTTAATTATATTTAATACACTATTAGCCATTACGCAACTTTTCCCAATAAAAATAGTTTTTCAATAATCTATAGGATTGGACTATGCCAAATCCTCTAACATACGTTTCAAAACAACCTGAGCAGCCCATACACGGTTGCTAGCCTCTTTAATCACGAGTGAATTTGGTCCATCTAAAATCTCAGAAGACAATTCAAGATCTCTTCTTACTGGCAAACAATGCATTACTTTGGCATCATTCGTCAAATTGAGCTTCTTGTTATCCATCATCCAATCTTCATCAACACCATATACCTCGCCATATTCTTGATAAGAAGACCAGTTTTTCACATAGACAAAATCAGCATTCTTTAAACTTTCTTCAAGATTATTAGATATGGTTGCTCCAGCGGTAAATTCTTCACTTAACTCATAGCCCATAGGTTGAGCTATCGTAAAATCGACCAATCCCTCTTCTTGTGCTTTGCACATCCATTCTGCGAAAGAATTAGGTACCGCTTGAGGTAATGCCTTAACATGCGGAGCCCAAGCCAATACCACTTTCGGCTTTTCAGTCTTCTTGTACTCAGTGATGGTAATCATATCTGTCAAACTCTGCAGTGGATGGCGTGTTGCACTCTCTAAGGAAACAACTGGAACACCACAGTACTTAATGAATTTGTTAAACAGGTCTTCACTATAATCCTCTTCACGATCTTTCAATTTTGGAAAGGAACGAAGTCCCAAAATATCACAATACTCACCCATAACAGCAGCGGCCTCGCGAATATGTTCAACAGTTGTCCCGTTCATCACAACACCATCCTGTGTTTCAAGCGCCCAACCATCTTTATCCATATTCATGACCATCACATTCATGCCCAAATTCATTGCCGCTTTTTGTGTGCTCAGACGCGTACGCAAACTCGGATTCAAAAATACAAGTCCCAACGTTTTATGTTGACCAAGGTCCTGATTGTCATATGGTGCCGCTTTCAAAGCTAACGCTTCTTGAACAACGTCCGCTACACTAGACACATCCTTAACAGAGAAAAACTTTTTCATCTATATTTATTTATTCGAGTGCATTTTCAACGAGCAATCAATAGGCCCGTCACACTCAGTATATATTCTAACTACTACAGCGCAATCAAATTTAAATGAGCCAATGTGTGGCTATTGGATAATTTGATCGACAGCTTTAAGGTTCTATGCAACCGTTACTGCTTTGATATGTGCTTTCAATGCCGATAAAAACTGATCAGCATGATCTTTCGTAATATTCAAAGCAGGCAACAAGCGAATCACAAAAGGCTTAGCCTCCCCTGTAAAGATACGGTTCTTTACCAAGAGATCTTTCTTCACATGGGCCAAAGATTCAGGTAGTTCTATACCGATCATTAATCCTCGGCCTCTCACTTCGACAATTTCCTCGATTTGCTTAAGCTCATCAATAAGATATTGTCCGACTTGAGCCGCATTCTCCATCAGTTTATCTTGTTGGATAATCTCCAATACAGCCAGTGCGGCAGCACATGCGAGATGATTGCCACCAAATGTCGTCCCCAAACTCCCGTAAGTCGCTTTAAATTTGGGCGATATACTGATTGCACCGATTGGAAAACCATTGCCCATACCTTTTGCCATCGTGTAAATATCGGCTTCGACGCCCGAATAGTCCTGTGCATAGAATAAGCCTGTTCTTCCATATCCACATTGCACTTCGTCTGCAATAAACACGGCATTATATTGATCGCAAAGAGAGCGAATCAACTGAAGAAACGATACTGACGCTTCTCTGATTCCACCTACGCCCTGGATACTTTCTACGATAACAGATGAAATTTCATTACCATATGATGCGAAAGCTTCAGTCAAAGCCGCTTCATCATTAAAAGGAAGAAAAACAATATTGTCCGTCTCGTTTACAGGAGCCACGATACTCGGGTTATCTGTTGCCGCTACGGCCAATGAGGTTCTTCCATGAAACGCTTTTGAAAACGCTATGACTTTTTTTCGCTTATTGTAAAAAGATGCCAGCTTCAATGCGTTTTCATTTGCTTCCGCGCCAGAATTGCAAAGAAATAAATCATAATCAACCTTTCCCGAAACTTCCCCTAACAATCGGGCAAGTTCACGCTGAATTGGAATCTCGACAGAGTTGGAATAGAACCCAATACGGTTCAATTGTTCTGTGATGCGTTGTACATAATGTGGGTGCGTGTGTCCGATCGATATCACAGCATGGCCACCATACAAGTCCAAGTAAGCATTTCCTTCGGCATCCCACACCGTTGATCCATTAGCCTTTACTATGTTAATGGGATTAATGGGATAAACATCAAATGGTTTCATCTTAATGAATTATAGATTGATAAACGAAATAGCTTGTATTAGAAAAAGCTATCAGATTTTAGCATTACAAATATATCAGTTATAACGGTAGGAATGGTCATAAAATAAAAAAAGTCCCCTTAAAAAGAGGACTTTTTCTATGATAACGGGAACAATATTATTCTCCGTCAACTTTTTCTTCACCTTCTACTTCAGCTTTTACTTCCGAAGGAGCGTCAGTTTCAGCCGGAGCAGCAGCTTTTTTAGCACCGCCACGACGACGAGTCGCTTTTTTCTCAGCTGCAGCAGCTTTTTTACCGTAGATTTCGTTGTAATCAACTAGCTCGATGAAAGCCATTTCTGCGTTATCACCTAAACGGTTTTCCATTTTGATGATACGAGTGTAACCACCTGGACGGTTAGCTACTTTTTCAGAAATTTCGCGGAACAAGATAGAAACTGCGTCTTTATCTTTCAAATAAGCGAATACTGTACGACGAGAGTGTGTTGTGTCGTTTTTAGATTTAGTAATCAAAGGCTCAACGTATGTACGCAATGCTTTAGCTTTAGCCAAAGTTGTAGTAATACGTTTGTGTAGGATTAATGATGTTGCCATGTTAGCCAACATTGCTTTTCTATGGCTATCCGTACGGCCTAAGTGATTTACTTTTTTTCCGTGTCTCATTTTGATTTTATTATACTATATATACCGTTCTTGTTTTACCTAAATTGTTAAACTTTTCAAAGGCAATATGCCCATCTTCTTCAGCAATCGATTTCAAGAGGAATTACATATAGTGGTCGCTTAATAAATTATTATTCTTCGTCTAATTTATATTTTGCTAAGTTCATTCCGAATGATAAACCTTTCGATTTAACCAATTCTTGGATTTCACTTAACGATTTTTTACCGAAGTTTCTGAATTTCAACATATCAGCTACGTCATAAGTTACTAACTCAGCCAATGTGCGAATATCCGCAGCTTTCAAACAGTTCAATGCACGAACTGAAAGATCAAGATCTACTAATTCTGTTTTCAAGATCTTACGCATATGTAAGATTTCTTCATCAACAACTTTAGTTTCTTCTTTCGTTTGAGACTCAAGAAGCATATTCTCATCAGAGAATAAAATAAAGTGTTGAATTAAGATCTTAGCAGCTTCTTTCAAAGCTTCTTCGGGGTGAATTGAGCCATCAGTAGAGATATCCAACAACAATTTCTCGTAGTCAGTCTTTTGCTCTACACGGTAATTCTCAATGGTATATTTAACATTCTTGATCGGAGTAAAGATCGAATCGATTGCGATAACACCTACTGGCGCATCAACAACTTTATTCTCATCAGCATTTACGTATCCACGACCTTTGGCAATACTCAATTCCAATTCAATTGTCACTGAATTATCCATGTTACAGATTACCATGTCTGGGTTTAAGACCGTAAAGTTATTAGAGAACTTTGTGATATCACCAGCTAAGAATTGTTCTTGACCATTGATTACTACAAATACCTTTTCGTTGTCGCCAATCTCACCTGTTTTTTTGAAACGAACTTGTTTCAAGTTCAAGATAATTTCAGTTACGTCTTCAACAACACCTTTGATCGTTGAAAATTCGTGCGAAACGCCAGAAAACCTTATCGACGTAATTGCATATCCTTCTAAAGAGGACAATAGAATACGGCGCAAAGCATTACCAATGGTTACACCAAAACCAGGCTCCAATGGACGAAATTCAAACGTACCATCAAAATCCGTAGATTTTTGCATGATAACTTTATCCGGTCTTTGAAATGCTAAAATTGCCATTTATTTTCTTTTAATGTTTTATTTGTAATAATAATTGTAATACAATAGAAGATGCATACCCCAAAAATTGGACTATGCATTCTTCTATTTTATTTATTATTTAGAGTATAACTCAACGATTAAGTTCTCTTTGATGTTTTCAGGAATGTCAGCTCTTTCTGGATAGCTTAAGAAAGTACCTGTCAATTCTTTCGCATTCCACTCTAACCAAGAAAATTTGTTTACAGTACGACCTGCAACTGAATTTGTGATGGCTTCAAGTGTTTGAGAACGTTCACGAACTGCTACAACGTCACCTGGACGCAAGCTATATGATGGAATGTTAACAACTTCGCCGTTAACAGTAACGTGTTTATGGGATACCAACTGACGAGCAGCGGCACGAGAAGTAGCGATACCTAAACGGTAAACTACGTTATCCAAGCGAGCTTCTAACAATTTTAAGAAGATCTCACCTGTAATACCTTGTTTAGAGGCAGCTTTAACAAATAAGTTTGCAAACTGGCGCTCCAATACACCATAAGTGTATTTTGCTTTTTGTTTTTCTAACAACTGAATAGCATATTCAGATTGCTTACCTCTGCGTTTAGAAGCTCCATGTTGTCCAGGAGGGTAGTTTTTCTTTTCTAACGCTTTATCTGGGCCGAAGATCGGCTCTCTAAATTTACGGGCAATTTTGGACTTAGGTCCTGTATATCTAGCCATTTTCTTTTACAATTAAAGTATCTATCAGCCTATTGCCGATGAATCTTATCTTTAAATTAATTAAACTCTTCTGCGTTTTGGAGGACGACAACCGTTGTGAGGAAGTGGAGTGATATCTTTGATAGTAGTCACATCGATTCCTACTGTTTGCAATGTTCTGATTGCTGATTCACGACCAGCACCAGGTCCTTTAACAAACACTTCAACTTTACGTAAACCCAAGTCGTGAGCAACTTTTCCACAGTCTTGTGCAGCTTGACCAGCAGCATATGGAGTGTTCTTTTTAGAACCACGGAAACCCATTTTACCAGCACTAGACCAAGAAATAGTTTGACCTTGATTATTTGTCAAAGTTACAATGATATTGTTAAACGTTGCGTTAATGTGAGCCTGACCTACAGGTTCGATAACAACGATACGCTTTTTTGCAGCTTTTTTAGTTTTAGCCATTTCTTATTTATTATTTAGTAGCTTTTTTCTTGTTTGCAACTGTCTTACGTTTACCTTTACGAGTACGTGAGTTGTTTTTAGTACGTTGACCACGAACTGGTAAGTGTTTACGGTGACGCAATCCACGGTAACAACCGATATCCATTAAACGTTTGATGTTTAATTGAATTTCTGAACGCAATGCACCTTCAACTTTCAATTCGTCGTTAATGATGGTACGAATTGCTGCCAATTGGTCATCATTCCACTCTTGTACCTTCACATCTTCGCTGATACCAGCTTTTTCCAAGATATATTCAGCTCTTGTACGACCGATACCAAAAATATAGGTAAGGCCGATCACACCTCTTTTGTTTTTAGGTAAATCAATACCTGCTATCCTTGCCATATAATATTAAGCTATTATTTTTTAATGAATTAACCCTGACGTTGTTTAAACTTTGGGTTCTTTTTGTTGATTACAAAAACTTTACCTTTACGACGGATGATCTTACAGTCCGCGCTACGTTTTTTTATTGATGCTCTTACTTTCATGATATTTATTTTTTCAAAAGCTTGCACTAATACAAGGACTTACGGCTATTTATAGCGATAAGTAATCCTTCCTTTAGTCAAATCATACGGAGACATTTCCAATTTAACTTTATCACCAGGTAAAATTTTGATATAGTGCATACGCATTTTACCAGAAATATGGGCAATGATTTCATGTCCATTTTCCAACTCTACCCTAAACATAGCATTAGAAAGTGCCTCTCTAATTATACCGTCTTGTTCTATTGAGGCTTGTTTAGCCATATATTCTCGATTAAATTTAATTTAAAAGCCTGCGAACAGGAGTGCAAAGATAAATAAAAATAATTGAAAACCAATTACTTTTTGTTCAAAACTTTCTCTACATGTTCGAATGTCAGCAACACATCTGGTTCTCCTTTTCGGATTGCAACCATCTGTTCGAAGTGCGCCGATAATTTCCCATCCACTGTACTTACTGTCCAACCATCATCCCAAAAACGAACACCCGCACGCCCCGCATTGATCATCGGTTCGATACAAATAACCAAACCTTCTTCCAATTTAGGACCAGCACCTCGTTTCCCATAATTAGGAACCTCAGGTTTCTCATGTAAATGATAACCAACTCCGTGTCCAACCAGCTCGCGAACAATTCCGAATCCGAATTTGCTCACATACTCCTGAACAGCTGAAGAAATATCCCCAACACGTTTACCAGCCACCGCCTGTTCAACACCTTTGTACAATGATTCCTTTGTTACATCCAATAACAACTGTGCTTCTTCAGATATTTCACCTACACCAAAAGTATATGCTGAATCACTGATAAAGCCGTTCAGATTGACACCACCATCGACCGAAACAAGATCTCCATCTTTAATTTCATAATCACTTGGAAAGCCGTGTACAATTTGATCGTTGACAGATATACACAAAGAATATGGAAATCCCTGATAATTTAAGAACGCAGGCGTCCCGCCGTTATCATGAATATACTCATAAGCTAATTTATCAAGAGATATAGTCTTTACCCCAGGTTTAATCACTTTTGCGATTTCACCAAGCAATTGCGAAAGCACATCTGCTGACTTCCGCAATTGCTCTATATCTTCTGCTGACTTATAAAATACTTTAGACATCTAAAGAAATTAAATTGCCGAATGATCCATTCCCTCAACAGACGCGGCCGAACGACCTTTAATGCGACCTGTTTTCATTAATCCATCGTAATGACGCATCAATAAATGAGATTCGATCTGTTGCAAAGTATCCAACACCACACCTACTAAAATCAATAATGACGTACCACCGTAGAAGTGCGCAAATTGATTATTAATACCAAACAAACTTGCAATAGCAGGTAGAATAGCAATGATCGCTAAGAAAATTGCACCTGGAAATGTAATATTTGATATTACGCGGTCTATAAAATTACTAGTTTCCAATCCCGGTTTAATACCCGGTACAAAACCTCCGTTCTTCTTCATGTCGTCCGACATCTGTTGTGGGTTCACCATGATCGCTGTATAGAAAAACGTAAATGCGATAATTAACACCGCAAATGTCACGTTGTATGCTACAGAAGTATAGTTACTCAACGAAGTCAAAAATTCCGACTGAAGATTTGGGAAGAACTGTCCTAAACTCATTGGCACAAACATGATTGCCTGCGCAAAAATGATAGGCATTACACCTGCAGCATTTACCTTTAAAGGTATATACTGACGTACTCCACCGACTTGCTTGTTTCCAACGATTTTCTTCGCGTATTGTACAGGGATCTTACGAACACCTTGTACGATCAAGATCGTAAAGATCACAACAAAGAACAAAGCTACAAATTCAAGCAACAATGGAATTGGACCACCACCACCTTTCGCCATTCTAGAAACCCATTCCGCAGTGATACCACTTGGCAATTGAGCGATAATACCAGTCATGATGATCAAAGAAATACCATTACCGATACCTTTATCAGTAATTTTTTCCCCTAACCACATCACAAATAAAGTACCGCCTGTCAAAACTATTGCAGTTAGAATAGTGAATAATGGGTCAGCTATTGTCTTAGCACTTGGCTCGATTTGAGTACGTACATAAGCAAAAGCCTGAAGCAAAGTAATCCCTAAAGTTAAATAGCGAGTAATTTGATTCATTTTTTGACGACCACTTTCCCCTTCCTTCTGCATCTTTTGGAAGTAAGGAACCGCGATGCCCAGCAATTGAACAACAATGGATGCCGAGATATATGGCATTACCCCTAAAGCAAAGATAGCCGAACGAGAGAAAGATCCCCCCGCAAACATATCCAATAAGCCCAATAAACCCTCTTTTTGACCAGAAGCCAAAGCATGAGGATTTACACCTGGTAATACCACGTGACATCCAATACGGTAAATCAAAAGAAAAAGTAAGGTATTTAGAATACGCGTACGTAAATCATCGATTTTCCAAATATTGGTTAAGGTTGTGATTAGTTTCTTCATTTATTAAATTTTAACGATAGAACCGCCTGCAGCTTCAATAGCTTTTTGAGCAGAAGCAGTAAACGCGTGCGCTGTTACTTCAACTTTAGCTTTCAATTCACCGCGACCCAAGATTTTAACTTTGTCATTTTTAGACACTAAACCATGAGCTTTCAATGCGTCGAAATCTACAGCTGTTAAATTGTATTTCTCGATCAACGCTTGTAAAGTATCTAGGTTTACACCATTGTACTCAACACGGTTGATGTTTTTGAAACCAAATTTAGGCACACGACGTTGCAAAGGCATTTGACCACCTTCGAAACCGATTTTCGTAGAGTGACCTGAACGAGAACCAGCACCTTTGTGACCACGCGTTGAAGTACCACCACGACCAGAACCAGTACCACGGCCAATACGTTTGCTACTTTTTACTGCACCTTTTGCAGGTTTTAAATTACTTAAGTTCATTTTTAAACTAAATTGTGCTAGCCCTTCGCTCTCACTAAACAGGTACTAGCGATTAAAAAATAATTATTATTAATAACAAGTAATGGAAGAAGCCCAAAGACCTCTTCCATATGCTAATATTAAATAGTTTCGATAGCTACTAAATGGTTTACTTTACGTACCATTCCAATAATTGATGGAGTAGCTTCAACTTCTACTGAGTGGTTGATTCTTTTCAAACCCAATGCCTCAATAGTTTTCTTTTGGCGCTCGCTTCTGTCGATAACGCTCTTTATCTGGGTGATTTTGATTTTTGCCATGATAATTAACCGTTAAATACTTTATTCAAATCGACACCGCGGTGTTGTGCTACTGTATACGCATCACGCATTTCTGCTAAAGCAGTTACAGTTGCTTTTACCACGTTGTGTGGGTTAGAAGAACCTAATGATTTAGCCAATACATCTTTGATACCAGCAGACTCCAATACTGCACGCATTGCACCACCTGCTAAAACTCCTGTACCACCTACAGCTGGTTTAATCAAAACTGAACCACCAGAATATTTACCATATTGCGCGTGAGGAACAGTACCTTTGATAATAGGAACTTTTACCAAATTTTTCTTTGCGTCATCGATACCTTTCGTGATTGCTTCAGTTACCTCTTTAGCTTTGCCTAAACCGTAACCTACGATACCGTTTTCATCACCTACTACAACAATTGCAGAGAAGCTGAAAGTACGACCACCTTTAGTAACTTTAGCTACACGTTGGATACTTACTAAGCGATCTTTTAATTCAATTTCGCTTGATTTTACTCTTTTTATATTGCTTAATGCCATTTCTTTCTATGATTAAAAGTCTAAACCGCCTTCGCGAGCACCTTCAGCCAAAGATTTGATACGGCCATGGTATAAGTACCCATTACGGTCAAAAACTACTTTATTAATACCTGCTGCTACTGCTTTTTCAGCCACCAATTTACCTACAGCTTTAGATTGATCAACCTTGTTACCAGATGCAACAAACTCTTTTGACAAGCTAGATGCAGCAACTAATGTTTTACCTGCATTGTCATCAATGATTTGCGCATAGATACCTTTGTTACTTCTAAAAACCGATAAACGTGGACGTTCAGACGTTCCAGCAAGGTTTTTTCTGATTCCTTTTTTGATTCTCTCTCTACGAGATGCTTTTTGTCCTGCCATGATTATTATTTTTTAGCTGATTTACCTGCTTTTCTTCTCAATACTTCACCTGCAAACTTAACACCTTTTCCTTTGTAAGGTTCTGGTTTACGGAAGCCACGGATTTTAGCCGCTATCTGACCGATTAATTGTTTGTCAGCACACTCTAAAGTGATTGTAGGGTTTTTACCTTTGTCAGCAGTAGTTGATACTTTAACCTCGTTTGGCAATACAAAAACAATCTGGTGAGAGAAACCTAAAGTTAACTCTAATACATTACCAGTACTTGAAGCACGGTAACCTACACCGACTAACTCTTGCGTAGTTTTGTAACCTTCAGTCACACCGTGAACCATGTTAGCCAACAGGGAACGATATAGACCGTGTAATGCTTTGTGTTTCTTTTGATCAGTTGGACGTGTTACAACGATATTGCCTTCTTCTTGAGCAATCGTGATGTCACGGTCAACTTGTTGTGTTAATTCGCCTTTAGGACCTTTTACTGAAACTAAGTTTTTGTCCGAAATAGTAACAGTTACCCCAGCAGGGATAGCGATAGGCGCTTTTCCAATTCTTGACATTTCTTTGTGCTTTTACCTAGATTAATAAACGTAACATAAAACTTCACCACCAACATTTTGAAGTCTAGCTTCTTTATCTGTCATTACACCTTTAGATGTTGACAAGATAGCAATACCTAAACCATTCAAAACACGAGGCATAGTATCAACGCTTGCATACTTTCTTAAACCAGGTTTACTCACACGTGTCAACGTACGAATAGCCGGAATTTTGCTAATTGGGTTATATTTCAATGCGATTTTGATCGTACCCTGTACGCCATTCTCATCGAATTTGTAATTAGCAATGTAACCTTTATCAAAAAGAACTTTAGTAATCTCTTTTTTTAGGTTCGATGCAGGAATTTCAACAACCCTGTGGTTGGCCTTGATGGCATTCCTTACTCGTGTAAGGTAATCCGCAATTGGATCTGTAGTCATTATATATGAAAATTTGTGACAGCGGTTTCCCTCCCAACCGTTGGTATGGGACCTTCTATCTGTTAAACAATTTTAAAATGCAAAAACCCCGGCAATCCTCAGTTGAATTGCCCGGGCAAAATTAAGTATTTTTTTTTAATTACCAAGAAGCTTTTTTCACCCCTGGGATTTTGCCATCTAAAGCCATCTCGCGGAATGTTACACGAGAGATACCGAATTGACGCATATATCCTTTAGGACGGCCAGTCAATTTACAACGATTGTGTAAACGTACTGGAGAAGCATTTTTAGGCAATTTATCTAATGCAACGTAATCGCCAGCAGCTTTTAATTCTGCACGTTTTGCCGCATATTTAGCTACCAATTTAGCGCGTTTTACTTCGCGTGCTTTTAATCCTTCTTTAGCCATTGTTATTAGTATTTTGATTTTTAAATGGTAAACCGAATTGTTTCAACAATTCTAAAGCCTCAACATCATTTTGAGCAGAAGTCACGAAAGTGATATCCATACCTTGGATCTTGTTGATTTTGTCAATGTTGATCTCAGGGAAAATGATTTGCTCAGTGATACCTAAGTTATAGTTACCACGTCCGTCAAAGCCTTTATCGTTGATACCGCGGAAGTCACGAATACGTGGAAGCGATACTGCTACCAAACGGTCCAAGAATTCAAACATATTGTTGTCACGTAAAGTAACACGTGCCCCTACAGGCATACCTTTACGTAATTTAAAGTTTGAAATATCTTTTTTCGATTTTGTAGCAACGGCTTGTTGACCTGTGATTAAAGTCAACTCAGCAATAGCGTTATCGATTAATTTTTTGTCAGCTGTTGCAGCTCCTACACCTTGTGAAACAACAATTTTCTCCAGTTTAGGAACCTGCATAATACTTTTATACTGAAATTTTTCTTGAAGTGCTTTACGGATTTCCTCCGCATATTTCACTTTTAATCTTGGTACGTAAGTCATTATTTAATTTCCTCCCCTGATTTTTTAGCGTAACGAACTAATTTACCATCTGCATTTAACTTACGACCTACACGTGTAGTTGCACCTGTTTTAGGATCGATAACAGCTAAATTAGAGATGTTAATACCAGCTTCTTTCTCAATGATACCACCATTAGGATTAGCTGCACTTGGTTTAGTGTGTTTTTTCACGATGTTAGCGCCCTCAACGATAGCTCTATTTTTATCCACTAAAACAGTTAATACTTTTCCTTGAACACCTTTAGAGTTACCAGCGATAACTTTCACTAAATCACCTTTTTTAATTTTGATTTTGTGCGTAGTTGTTTTTGTTTTCTGTGCCATAATTATAAAACCTCCGGTGCTAATGATACAATTTTCATGAACTGTTTCTCACGCAACTCTCTGGCAACAGGGCCAAAGATACGTGTACCACGTGGTTCATCATTATTATTTAATAATACAGCGGCGTTATCATCGAAACGGATGTATGAACCATCTTTACGACGGATTTCCTTTTTCGTTCTAACCACTACTGCTTTAGAAACGGAACCTTTTTTCACGTTTCCTGAAGGCATAGCGCTTTTCACCGATACAACAATCTTATCTCCGATTGATGCATAACGCTTGCGCGTACCGCCCAATACACGGATTACTAAAACTTGTTTAGCACCGCTATTGTCAGCTACATTAAGTCTTGATTCTTGTTGTACCATGTTATTTAGCTCTTTCTATAATTTCTACTAATCTCCAGTTTTTTGTTTTACTCAGCGGACGAGTTTCCATAATTAATACCGTATCGCCGATACCGCAGGTATTAGTTTCGTCATGAGCTTTAAATTTAGTAGTTTTTTTAACGAACTTACCATAGATCGGGTGTTTCACTTTACGTTCCACCGTTACCACAATAGATTTGTCCATCTTGTTGCTAACTACTAAGCCGATTCTTGTTTTTCTTAAATTTCTTTCCATTTCGACTTTAAATTTTACGCCTCAGAGGCTGTTTCATTTTTAGCTGCAGCTTTGCGTGCACTGATCTCTGTACTGATACGAGCGATAGTTTTGCGTGCTGCTTTGATCACGTTAGGGTTCTCAATAGCTGAAACAGCATGTGCAAATTTCAATTTTGTAAGGGCTGTTTTCTCTTCTACAAGACGAGCTTTTAAGTCCTCATTAGATAATTCTAAAATTTCTGAATTTTTCATGTTTTTTCAGTTGTTATTTGGGTTATCATCGCTTTATATATAGCGTTAGGGGTAACGGCCCTAACGCTTAAATGATGACATTACCAAGATTTTTATGCTTCAACGTAGTCTCTACGAATCACAAACTTAGTTTGAACCGGAAGTTTTTGAGCTGCAAGGCGTAAAGCTTCTTTGGCAATTTCCAAAGGCACACCTTCTGCTTCAAATAACATACGGCCTGGGCGTACTACTGCTACCCAGTATTCTGGAGCACCCTTACCTTTACCCATACGTACCTCTGCAGGTTTTTTCGTAACAGGTTTGTCAGGGAAAATACGAATCCAAACTTGACCTTCACGTTTCATATAACGTGTAACCGCAATACGAGCTGCCTCGATTTGACGACTAGTGATCCATGCTTGCTCCATTGTTTTGATACCGAAAGAACCGAAAGCTAACTCCGCTCCACGAGAAGCGTTACCTTTCATGCGGCCTTTCTGCATCTTTCTGAACTTCGTTCTTTTTGGCTGTAACATGTTCGTATACTTTTTAAATCTGCTTTTTCAGCAGGTTTTTGTTGTAATCTAAATAACTATTAATCTTTTTTCGGACCACGGTTGCTTCCACCACGGTTGTTTCCACCACGGTTGTTTCCACCACGGTTGTTTCCACCGCGACCACCTTTGTTGTTACGGTTGTCACGACGTTCGCCACCACCTTCGTGGTTGCCACGTGATTTTACACCAGATGCTTGACCAATGTTTGGAGATAAGTCACGTTTACCGTAAACCTCACCTTTACAGATCCAAACTTTGATACCAATTTTACCGTATGTAGTCAATGCTTCAGCTAAAGCGTAGTCGATATCAGCACGCAATGTGTGTAAAGGAGTTCTTCCTTCTTTGTATTGTTCAGTACGCGCCATTTCAGCACCACCTAAACGACCAGAACACATGATTTTGATACCTTCTGCACCCATACGCATGGTAGAAGCGATTGAAGTTTTCATTGCACGACGGAATGAAATACGTGCCTCTAATTGTTTAGCGACACCTTCAGCTACTAACTTAGCATCTAACTCAGGGCGTTTGATCTCGAAAATGTTGATTTGAACATCCTTTTTAGTCAGTTTTTTCAACTCTTCTTTGATCTTGTCAACTTCTTGACCACCTTTACCGATAACGATACCTGGACGAGCAGTGTGAATTGTAACAGTGATACGTTTTAAAGTTCTTTCGATAACAACTTTAGCTACACCACCTTTTGCAATACGAACAGAAAGATATTTTCTGATTTTTTCGTCTTCAACTAATTTATCGGAATAGTTTTTACCTCCGAACCAGTTAGAATCCCAACCTTTGATGATTCCTAATCTGCTACCTATTGGATTTGCTTTTTGTCCCATTTCTCAATAAATTAGTTTTGTTCAACGTTTAATTTGCTATCAACTACCAACGTAACGTGATTTGAACGTTTACGAACTCTGTATCCGCGACCTTGAGGAGCCGGACGCAATCTTTTCAATTGACGACCACCACCTACTGATACTTCTTTTACAATTAGTTCGCTTTCTTCCACTGATTTACCTTCGTTTTTGGCTTCCCAGTTTTTGATTGCAGATAATAATAATTTTTCTACACGAGCAGCAGCTTCTTTACTTGAGTGTTTCAAAATGTATAATGCATTTTCAACACGTTGACCGCGAATTAAGTCTACCACCAAACGCATCTTACGAGGCGAAGTCGGGCAGTTCAATAATTTGGCATCCGAAGCTCCTCCTTGTTGAGCTTTCTCTTGCTCTTTACGTTGTCTAATTAAGACAGACTTTTTAAGTTTTTTTGTTGCTTCCATTACCTATTATTTTTTCTTTTCTGCGTGGCCTCTGAATGTACGCGTAGGCGCGAATTCACCAAGCTTGTGACCTACCATATTCTCTGTTACATAAACAGGGATAAATTTATTCCCGTTGTGCACTGCGAAGGTATGGCCAACAAAATCAGGTGAAATCATTGATCTACGAGACCATGTTTTGATAACTGACTTTTTGTTAGTTTCATTCATAGAAAGAACTTTTCTTTCTAAGTTGTGATCGATATAAGGACCTTTTTTAATTGAACGAGCCATTATTTTTTCCTTCTCTCAATGATGTAACGATTCGATGTTTTCTTCTTGTAACGTGTTTTGAAGCCTTTAGCTAATACACCTGTACGTGAGCGTGGGTGACCTCCTGAAGTACGGCCTTCACCACCACCCATAGGGTGATCTACTGGGTTCATCGCAACACCACGAACTCTTGGACGACGACCTAACCAACGTTTGCGACCTGCTTTACCTAACACTTGGTTAGATCTTTCATGGTTCGATACTGAACCAATTGTAGCAACACAAGTCAATAAGATCATACGTGTTTCGCTCGAAGGCAATTTGATGATGGCATATTTACCATCACGAGCAGACAATTGAGCATAAGTACCAGCCGAACGAGCAATTGAACCACCTTGACCAGGATTTAATTCAATGTTGTGGATGATAGAACCCAATGGAATGTTTGCTAATGGTAATGTATTACCAACTTCTGGGGCAACTTTATCACCTGCGATTACAGTTTGACCAACTACTAAACCAGCTGGAGCAAGGATGTAACGTTTTTCACCATCAGCGTAATGCAACAAGGCAATACGAGCAGTACGATTTGGATCGTACTCGATAGTAGCTACTTTTGCAGGGATATCTTTTTTATCGCGTTTGAAATCAATTAATCGGTATACTTTTTTATGTCCCCCACCGAGATAACGCATAGTCATTTTACCGGAGTTATTACGACCGCCTGATTTCTTGTTGATTTTTACTACTAACGATTTTTCAGGAACGTTTGTAGTAACATCAGAGTAGTCAGCGCCTACTCTAAAACGAGTACCAGGGGTTACCGGTTTGAATCTTTTAACTGCCATTTTGTATTATATAGTACTGTAAAAGTCAATAGTTTCGCCGTCTTTAATCGTAATGACAGCCTTTTTATACTTAGGAGCTCTACCAGATACGAAACCTGCTTTTGTGTAACGGCTTTTTGCTTTACCAGCTACTACTGCAGTGTTTACAGCAAGAACTGTAACACCAAACATAGCCTCAACAGCTGCTTTAATCTGGATTTTGTTTGCTCTGTGATCTACTTTGAAAGCGTAACGGTTTAATTTTTCCGTTAACAAAGAAGCTTTCTCAGTCAAGATAGGTTTTTTAATAATTTCCATATTACTTAGCTAATGCTTCCTCCAAAGTTTTAACAGAATCTGTAGTCAACAATAATTTTGTTGCGTTCAATACATCATATGTATTTAAATCAGCTGCAACAATAACTTTTGCTTTTTTCAAGTTTCTGCTTGATTTATAAACAATCTCATCGTAAGCTGGTAATACCAACAATGTTTTCTCATCAGCTACGTTCAACGCATTTATTAAAGCAACATAGTTTTTAGTTTTGATAGCATCGAATTTTACTTCATCCAATACCACAATGTTATTATCTTTTGCTTTGTAAGATAACGCTGATTTACGTGCTACTTGTTTCAATTTTTTGTTCAATTTGAACGAGTAGTCACGAGGTTGAGGACCGAATACACGACCACCACCATTAAACAATGGAGATTTGATAGAACCCGCACGAGCACCACCAGTACCTTTTTGTTTGTGTAATTTACGAGTAGAACCCGCGATTTCGTTACGTTGTTTAGATTTGTGAGTTCCTTGGCGTTGGTTCGCTAAGTATTGTTTCACATCCAAATAGATCGCATGATCGTTAGGCTCTAACCCAAATACCGACTCAGGAAGTTGCACCTTGGCACCTGTTTCTTTACCTGATAAATTTAAAACTTTAACTTCCATCTCTACTATTTGTCTACGATTACATAAGAACCTTTAGCTCCTGGAATGGAACCACTAACAACGATAAGGTTTTGCTCAGCGTAAACTTTCAACACCTGTAAGTTTTGAACTTTAACTCTGTCACCACCTGTACGACCAGCCATGCGCGTACCTTTGAATACGCGTGAAGGCCATGATGAAGCACCTAATGAACCTGGAGCACGTAATCTGTTGTGCTGACCGTGAGTCGCACCACCTACACCACCAAATCCATGACGTTTCATTACACCTTGGAAACCTTTACCTTTTGAAGTACCAACTACATCTACGAATTCGCCTTCCTCGAAAAGTGTAACGTCAACTACGTCACCAAGTTGTTTTGCATCTGGGAAAGTTTTAAACTCTACCAACTTACGCTTAGGCGTTGTGTTTGCTTTCGCAAAGTGCCCTTTCAAAGGAGCTGTCGTGTTTTTCTCCTTAGCTTCGTCGAAACCAAGTTGAATTGCCGAGTAGCCATCCTTTTCTTCCGTACGTATCTGCGTAACCACGCACGGCCCGGCCTGAATCACTGTACAAGGAATATTTTTCCCATCAGCGTTAAACAGGCTCGTCATTCCTACTTTTTTTCCAATAATACCTGACATGTTGTAAATTAATTAATTAAAAGTCCTTCGAAGCAGTAGGGCTTCGCTCAAGACATACTATTCCCATTAAGGGACTGCAAAGTTACAAACATTTTTATAACTGTCAAATAATTAGTGAATTATTTTTTTTTATTTTCTACTTCTTTTAAAACCACTCCCCTATTTTTACGATTTGTCCTTTCAAGATTCCTTACATCGAATAATGCCCCAAAAAAAATAAAATTAGCACCCAAATCCATACTGCCATACAGCTGTCATAAGTTGCGCTAATTTTGAACTATCGTACAACGCAGAAGGCGATGTATTGCTTACTATAAAAACTTTAAAATACGAGAATCATGAAAACAGAAATCATTTCCAAAAACGAGCTACTTCAGCATTGGTTAGGCCACAGAAACCTGACAAGACAGACTATTGAAAAATTTCCAGAAGAAGGATTGTTCAATTACAAAGTAGAAGGCATGCGCACTTTTGCAGATATGATTAAGGAGCTATTAGGTATTGCTGCGCCAGGTCTCCAAGAAATTGTCACCAACAAGAGCGGCGAACTCAATGAGAATCTCAGTTATTCGACCAAAGCACAATTGCTTCAGGCCTGGGATGAAGCTACTCCTCAGATCAGTGAATTGTTCAATCAAATTCCAGAAGAACGCTTTGCCGAAGAATTCAACCTATTCGGCCAGTACAAATCGCCAGTCATTCACAGCATCCTTTATTTTATCGATAATGAAATCCACCACCGTGGCCAAGGATTTGTTTATCTAAGATTACTTGGTATAGAACCTCCATTTTTTTGGGAAAGAGGGTAGTTAGTCACCTCCTCAAAAACTCATACTCGCACCGATTATCCATTGCGCCGATCTTGAGTCCGTGTTATTCCCACGATTTGAGCATCCTTCGATTTCTATTCGCCCCTCTTTCTGGTCTGATTCGTGCCCTATCGCACATAAATGCGGGGTGAGAAAGAAGTACAACCGTGGTGACTCCGAGTTTAACTCGGAGTCACCACGGACTAATGTCAGACTCACCACGGATACAAGCTGACTCTGACACGAAGCAGGCTCGAACAGATACCGAAGGCATATCGAATCTCTGCATCCGCAGTTGCTCAAAAAACTACTGTAAATTAGGTTATGAATAGTATCTTTTAGATTTGTTCCAAAGCCGATGAAAGCAGACGCTTTACGACCTCTTTTAACGATTCGGGTTCAATAATTGTTCCTTTATCAGCAAACATCAGATACCAGCGCGCAAAGCCGTTCTCCATATTAATGCATTCGAAATGCATCTCTACATAATTATCGGTGACAGTTTCCTTTTGGAAACCAAAATAGTGACGATCCCATTCCATATAGCGGGCCATATCCTTATCTACTTGCACAACGACTTTTGTCGTGGGAACGTCATGACGTTTATTCAGAAAGAAAGATAACTCGGGATGCTCTTTTCCAAAATCTTCGGCAAGTATTCTAATATTGTTTATTCTGTCCAAACGGAATTGCCTGTAATCTTGTCGTAATCTACAAAAAGCGAGGACATACCAAAACTTGCTCTCCACAAAAATACCCACAGCTTCGATTTCACGCCTTTCTGGAGTTTTATCCGAAGGTTTGGAATAATAGATTTCCACACATTTTTTAGCAGCGATGCTTTCGATCAGTATATTGGTGCCATGGGTTAGCTTCTCATTGAATTGATGACGCCCACCGCGCACCAGAAAGTTATCCCCAACTAAGGCTACCTGTTCTTTTTCGTTACCCCGTAATATGGCTTTCATTTTTAGCAATGCTGTTGTAAAATGATGCGCAAGATTCCGATCTGTATACTTTTCCACCAGTTTCTCCGCTGCCACAAAACTCAATGCCTCCTCTCGGGTAAATTGCAGAGGTGGCATTTTATATCCCTCCACCAAAGAATAACCGCTTCCCGCTTCACCGTAAATCGGAATCCCTGCTTGCATCAGGGATCTGATATCACGATAAATCGTACGCGGACTTACTTCATAGCGTTCTGCCAAAGCAGCAGCAGTGACCACAGGTTTAGCCTGTAGATGCATATAAATAGCAAGTATGCGGTCGAATCTCTTTTGAATATCGGTCATTGGGATAAAAGTACAACAAAAAATACACCGATTTAAGCTTTAAAGTGCAAAGTTAGCGCTCAAACATAATGATAATTCGCTATTCGAAAACTACAATTACAACTATCATATTCTAAATTCATATCCATAGTCCAATCTTAATTTAACCAGGTATTTTTTTCCGATCGTGTAACTTCCAGTAACCATGAGCTCTTCTTAAGGTTCCAACTAGCTTCTGTTTAAATTTGGGTGTACCTGAGAAGTCTAATTTCTCTAAAAAGCTAATAAAAATTGTATTCTGTACCTTCTTATCAACCAAAGGCAAATTTTCGTTAAGAAAAGCTACCACAGCATCAAATAGATCTGAGTTGTCATCATCTATAGCTTTCTGAATATACCGTTTAAGACTTCCCATTTTTAAAGTAATAGAAAAACTATAATCTTCATCCAGAATTTCTTCTTCTAAATTTGGAAATATCCTAATCAAATCGGCGATAAATAAATCTTTATTTTTCATAGCACAATATCAAAACATATTATTCATATCTCTTCTAGCTCTATTTAAGTTGAATAATCTCAAAAATGGCAAAGCTTTAAATTATAAAGCCTTGCCACTAATCTTATCTTTGCACATAACATCTTTCTAAGCCAGCTTATGGATTCCGTCGAAAACAACTATATAACCCCACAATAGATGGAATTCGAGAAGTCTCCCTCCAGTGTATCCCACACACCAACGTAAACATGGAGATCACCTGTTTTTCTGCTTATCTCCTCAAATTGCAACGAGCAGGTGCCCTGATTGACATTGGCAATAGAGGTTCTTAGATGCGACTCGGCATCTAAGCTTATCAATCCCAGATTGATTTTATATATGCTACTTTTATACTGATCATCTACAGTCCAGCTAAGATCAATCCGATCGCCATCCAATCTTACTTGACAGTTGGCTAATGGGGTAAGCGGACCCGAAAACAGCAATAGCTTTTCAAGGTTAACAAAAGGCTTATTCTCTTCATCTAATTCAAGAGTTTCTTTAAAAATGTGGCGCTGTGCCAATTGGAAAGCACCTACACGACTTCCCTTTTTCGCTAGAGACTGATAGCCAAACTCAAGAATTCTTTTATTCCATGCGGCAAACTTACCTGCAATTTTCTGTTTTTCTCTATTTAATAGCTCGGCCTCGCTAGGCGGAGACGTTCGTTTTCTTTTACCGCCGCGTATGATATTTTGGCCATTCAATAGGTAAGCATTCACCGAACCAAATTTCCCAACAATAGGGCCGTTCGGACCATTTTGTAAAATTGCCATAAAGTTTCTCTCCTTTTGTTTATAATTAATTGGTATATAAATTATTACCAAGATAACACCAAATTCCCTATTAAAAGAGGAGTAACACTATTTTTACTAGGGGTTAGCAGGGGGTTAACAGGGGTAATACCCCTATTAACCCCCTGCTAACCCCCTGTTATACCCCTATAAAAGCCCTGTTAATATAGAAATTGATATAAGCTAGATATTGTTATGTGCACTAGACGAAAGAGCCTGTATTTGACAGAGAATAGGATCAAATACGACATGAAGAAACATGTCGTAAGATAGAGCGGGTTCAATCCTATAAAACAAAAAAAGTGAAGTACCTTACATACTTCACTTTTCCACATCGTGTTAATAACTTTGTTGAAAACTCAAAAAAATAGCTCTTATTGCTTGATTACCTTTTCTCCAAGGGGCAACCGGTCATATCGCACCAATGTTTCTACATAGAAGAAATGGACATAGGTCAAGCACACACTATAATTACAAAAAACACCTTTTCATTTAGATAAATTGACTAAAGATATTCAATCAACAGCGAAGATGTCTTATCGTTAAAGTTTAAGATTGACAAATCAATGGTATGTCCAGTTAATAGCGCAGAATCTCCTGTAAAATCTCCATTTTCATAGAGTGTAACCTTAAAACCTTTTGGAATACTAATACTGCTCAGTTGGTCGTTCGTAACACCCAGTCCTTGCAAATCAGTAAGACTGTAACTTCCAATGCCAAGCTGTTTATACCAGCCACGGAAAGGAGTATCACCATACAATGTCACATTGGTCATAGGCGAAGTACTTAAAGATGGCCCATAAGAGTTAATATAGTAACGCAAATCAGTATATCTGTTGAAACTAGGATTTAACTTTTTCAGGAAACCGAACATCTCGCCCTTCATAATGGATGCCATCTGGACAAAAGCATAGCTGGATCCTGCCGCATTAAACGGTTTATTATAATCAGCTCTAGTTTTGTCAGGAGCCCATTCGGTGTTGACAAATTCAAGATGAATATTATTGTCAGGATCCAAGACATAAGGGGCCATAAAAGAGACCGCATCCCTAATAGATCCACCCAAGACTGGCGTATCATTGGGATTAATTCTTAAATTAACCCATTTTGTAGCACGGTGATTTACCAAACTATCAAGCATATGCCGGCCTCGTTTGATATAAAAAGTGCGACCAATCTGTCCGATAAACTCTAGATCATACACATGATAGGCAAAGGCATCCCTGCCAAGAAAATCTACGCTAGCCCCATCCGCACGATAATTTTTATTATGATGAGTACTAAAATCTGACGTCGCTTGGTTGATAAGCGCTCCATCATTCAGTATATAAGCGATATCAATCATCAACAGATTACGGATAGTTTCCCAATTATTGGTTCTGACCGATTGAGTTTTGTAAAAGTTATATCTTGTCCGTAACCAATTGTCGATCGTCATCCTGCTGTTAGCATCAATTTTTGCACGAATAAGTGAATATCCTGTAAGAAATGGAAGATATATACTTTCATCGGGAGTTTGGCTTGTTGCTGTGTTAACGGCGGCCCAAGAAAGAAGAAATTCCTTCGCCTTATCAACATATTGCCCTGCATTTGCCTGCTCCTGAAACAAAAAATATTGTAGCGCCAACGAATACACCTTAGCTGCATCAGTCTGCACTTTATTCTTGCCATCGGGATCTGAAATTTTTGCAACCGGAACAGGAACTGTATTCAATGCATCATTTGCTTTAACAGTAACTTGATTGTTTATTAGCGTTTGGGCGGCGGATAATGTTGCTAGATCAAGCTGAATGGAGTCAAAGGTTACTTTATCCATGACTAGGTTGCTATAAAAGTTTGGTCCCGATGCTGTATAATCAATTTTCAATTTTGGTCGAAGTCCCACATCCTGCGCTTCTTTAGACTGAAAGTCGGAATAAAATGAAGTAGAACCGGAGGTTTTTCGCTGTGCGACAATCTTAATAGACAATTTTCTGTCCGAATCCAAAGCTTCTTGAATCACTGAGGAGGGAATATCGAGATAGACAATTCCATTTGTAACTTTTAGTTTTCCATTGACTTCTCCAAGCTTTGTCCCTGTCGCTGGCGCATTATTCCAATTGATCGTTTTCTCACCCCAATCTTTTTCAAGCGTTGTGTAGTACAGCCACTTGGCATTTGCTGTATCCGCAGCACTGGAAACCCCACCAGCCAATTCAACACGTGCTGACTGTACACTAGCAACATTGCTGGGCAATGCGGTCAGATCAAAACGCAGATAGATATCCCTTCGATAACCTGGAGCATCATCTTTGGCAATCAGCCAACTATTATCACCATAATTGGTACTGGCGTTAGTCCCATCCTGAACATACGCATCTGCGACGGGCAAAAGGCTGACCTCATTTGCGGAATCAAAAGTAGCTGCTTTTTTTTGCAGCTGAGCAATAGAGCTTTCGGGCTTCAGCATATCCTTATGACAGGCCATCATTGCCGAAAGTGTGCTCATCAGTGCGACTGCAATGAATCTGAGTTTACTGTTTGTTGTTCTCATTCTTTGTTAGATTTATGATATTGGTAGTTTATAATTGGAACAATATGCCTCTAATACATCCGGGAGATGTAGATCATATTGTTTATGGAGTTGCTACTAATGGAACAGCCCTGAACAAGAGATCCTCCCAATGAAAATTTCTCTTGGCTATTTACCTCTTTTTAGCTCGCTCTGAAATGGATAGTTCTTTCCACGGCTACGTCCTTTAAAAACGATAAGAACTGAACCATCTTTCCATATCAAAGGAGCAGGATTTGATATATGTTTATGGTTCATGATCTATTGTGACCTAATAAAAAATTCGCTCTAAAAATTGTAGTATTCAATAGAATTATTATCATGTCTTTGAAACAATAAATCAAACATTGTTTCAAAGACTAGGCACTTATGATAGTTTCTATGGCTTGATTACCTTTTCTCCTTGGAGCAACCGATCATACCGAACCAATGCCTCCACATAATAGTAATCAGCATAGGTTAAAGGAACATCAACCTCTGTTTTATGTGGAATCGAACCAACACTATGTTTTAAAATATAGCCACCGGCTTCTTTATAATCTGCTTTGTAGGGTTTAGATGATAAAGACCGCAACATCTGCTCAGCCTTTGAGATATACAGCTGGCTTTCACCACCTGTTGTGTATTGCGCCAGTTCCAGCAAAGCCGAAGCGGTCACCGAAGCGGTCGACACATCACGAAGATCTTTCTGGCTATAATATTTACTATCCGGAGTAAGCTTGTTCTGGTCCATATCCCAATAAGGTATCAGATCTTTTGGAAGATTGGGATGATTCAGATAAAACTGTGCAATATGTCGAGCTTGCTCCAAATATTTCTTGTCGCCGGTCTCGCGGTACATCATCGTATAACCATACAGTCCCCAAGACTGTCCCCTAGCCCATGCAGACTCATCAAAAGCACCTTGAGCAGTCTTTCTCGAAATAATGCTTCCATCCTTTGGATTGTAATCCACGACATGGTAGGAACTGTAATCTTTTCGGTAGTGATTGACCATCGTTGTATTGGCATGTTGCACCGCAATATCACGATAACGCTTATCACCTGTCATTTTGGAAACTTCCGTCAGAAACTCCAGGTTCATCATGTTGTCAATAATCACTGGGTAAGTCCAAGGCTGGCCATCCCAGTTTTTGCCCCCATCCCATGAACGGATAGTTTTGGGTGCTTCGTGGAAACGGGTCGCCAATGAGGCTGCTCCGGTACTTAAAATTTCCTTATAAGCAGCCGAATCTCCCGTCAAGCGTAATGCATTACCAAAGCTGCAGTACAACATAAAACCCAAATCATGTGTTCCCTTGTTGTTCTTTTCCTTCTCGAGTTCCTTCAACTTACTTTTGGCTTCCGTTAATAGCTTCTCATCTTTGGTATATTCATAGAGATAGAGCACTGTACCGGGATAAAATCCAGAACACCACCAGCTTGAACCCCAATTCACATATTTACCATCTTTATAGGTTGTAGGCATATCCGATTCATCGATCGATGCTGCGAGGTAGGCGATCTGCTTGTGTGCATTTTCTAAATTGGTACGGACAAATTCTTTGTCAAGCCCCAATTTCACTGTCCCTAAGTTTCGCTGACTGGAACAGGAAATTCCCTGCATTCCTAGTCCGATCATTAAAGCCCCCGTAATATAGTGTTGTATCTTCATTTTATCCAGTCCTTAATCTTTGCTTTTTTATTCTTTTTTCGTTTAATAACTTACATAATAGTCCTTGGGAAATTGCTCAGCATTCCAGCATTTTTGGGAAGTCCAGGGTTGTGGAGCACAGGTCCAGAACTCATCATCTGCCGGTAACCCCAATGGCAAGAATGACAGAGAGGCCACATACATCGAGCCTGCGTTTGTATAGTAATCTGCGAGATTGGATTGTTTATCACCCACTACGCCCATACGCAGCCATCCTGAGGGTGCAAAGGTTTTGTCAATATAAATATGGCGGAGTATCGTGGTCAATGCGGCTCTGACCTGACCCTTCGAAATATCTTCGGGCAGCTTATTTTCTAGAGCAACAGTCGCTAGAGGCTGGAATGCGGCATTTTTATAAGTTGAGGAGCGTCCAACAACGACATAATGCCCTTCCGGAGAGATCATGCGTTCCAGGTGATGCACATAACGCTGCATTCGTTTATAGGCTCGCTCATACATTTCCTTGTATTTTCCTCCCGCTGAAATGTTATGACGCAGTGACTCCACCTGCATACAATGGATTACATAACCATTGTAGTGGTCAAAACTAAAATGGGCACCATCACTATACCAGCCATCCCCCACATACCATTCCTGATCAAATTTATTGACCGCATAATCGATCTTTTCCCGTGCACATTCCTCTCCTATGCTGTAAAGAAATGTTTCTGTCATTGCCGCAAAAAGCAGCCAATTGCTCTCATTCGGTTTAATTTTGCGCAATAGTTTAAACTCTTCGACGACTCTTTCCTTAGTGGCCTGGTCCAAAGGCTGCCATAAAGCTTTTGGGGCTCTCAGAAAAGCCAGTGCAAGATGCGCTGCATCCACAAGGGTCTGAGATGAAGGTCCTCGCCAAGTAAAATAATCCGAAGATTTTGGATCTACACCATATTGTATACCCAATAATGCTTGGTCACGTAATTTTTTACGCAATTTACCTTCCTCCGTTGCGTCATCCGCTAATTCCAGCCAAGGTGCCATTCCAGCCAACAAACGCCCAAAGGCTTCCAGGTATCCAACGCCGGGATCCCTACTATCAAAAGTCGGGCTCACCTCCATCGGCATATTTTTACGCCATTGTTCCTTACTGATATTGCTCAATATGGGAGCTGCCATCTTGTGTAAGATAGATACCCAATAGGCACGATCGTTCTCGCGGTAATTATTTCTTTCCGACGCGGTAACATTGGCTTTCGCTTCACCAGCAAAAGATGTCGCCAGGGCTCCCATCCCGGCACCGCCCAATAGTTTTAATAAGAGTCTTCTTTTCATTGACATTGGTTTATAACGAACACAATCGAAGTGTTACACAAAACATTAAAAATCTTTATTTTAACTAAAAAAACAAACAAAAAGAAATCAATCGCTCGAGCAAACGATTGCATGAGCGATTGATAACAACTTCTTTACAGGAGACAGAAAAATCTTCTCCTATTTCTTAATCGTCCCAGCCACTATTTTGTGTCAAGGCTGTGTTTCGTTCCCGTTCCACTTGTGGAATTGGCCATGTATAGAGCTGATCACCTCTCCAGTCATACGGAGAAACGACTCCTCCCCATGCTTGCTTAATGCCGTTTCCTGTGTAAAAGGATGTTTCTTTCAATGTATTCCAACGCAACTCATCAAAATAGATAACACCTTCACACATCAACTCACGACGGCGTTCTTCACGAATTTCTTTCCGAAGATCCTGCTCACCAATTCCTAACGATAACTCTCCAACTCCTGCACGCTTTCTGACCTCATTTACCTTAAGCACAGCTTCGCCTGGTTTTTTCGACTCATTCAATGCCTCCGCCCATAACAAAAGGATATCCGCATAACGCATGACGATATAATCATATGCGCCAGCTTCTCTGTTTGGGATACCTGGATTAGCACCTTCGTAAACAAACTTACGTGGGTAGTAGTAAAAATCAGTGACGATATGCGTCCTCAAATCAAACACGCCACCAAACTCCTGTCTATATGGCCATCTAGAAGTAAAGGTTTGATCTGTTGCACCATTGGCTCCCACAAATGTAGAATATGGTAGAATGACATTGCTAGCTAATCTAGGATCACGATCTTCATAGGCTTTCTTCAGGCGTTCTTCATTACCGGTAGGCAAATACAAAGACATATCAAGCTTGTTTGTCGTCCGTTTTTCTATATTCGATATTTCAGTAGCAGTCAAATTATTCCGAAGGAAAAACACCTCCCTTTGGCCCGGTGCCATCTGATTATAGCCTGGCAAGTAATCGTCCCAATTAAACTTAGATCCATCTTTGCGTTGATAGCGGTCTGCCGCATCAGGGTGTACTAAATAAGTATTCCAATTGGATCCAAATGCTGAGCGCGACCCAAATCTGAACTGATAATCCGAACCGTATCCTGCCAATGCGATATTCTGAATACTAAATATAATCTCCGGACTTTGTTCATTATCTCCTTTAAATAGAGATGCATAATCGCTAAATAAACTGTGTCCCAAGCTTTTGACTTGTTCGAAATCAGCGATTGCTTTTGCCCACTCTTTTGTATACATATAAGCCTTGCCACGGAGCGCATAAGCGGCAGATTTTGTCACCCTACCAAAGTTTGCATTTCCTTTATCATAGCGATTTGGTAACTGAGCTTCGTTGATACAATCCGTGAGATCTTTAATGATAAAGCTCCAAACTTCCTGTTCAGTATTCCTTGGTTTATCAACTTTGTCCCATTCGATTGGATCGGTATAAATAGGCACTCCTTTATACAACTGATTCAATCGATAATAGTAATAGGCGCGTAAGAATTTTACTTCTGCAGTTAATTTAGCCTTTTTCTCTGCTCCCACTGGTGACACATTGGCTATCCCATAGATCGCATTATTGCTCCGATGAACACCTTCATATAAATTTTGCCAAGTGGATGAAAAAATCCCCGATGAACTTGTTGCCGTTGCATTCATCAAGGTGAATTATCCCGGCCATGGAGAGTAACATAGGAATCATATACATAAAGCATCTGACCGAGGCGCAAACCTTGATATACACCATTTACACCTTGGTCCGTAAGGTTTTCAGTTAGCCACATATTATTGGTCAATACCTGTGTTTTAGGTACTGTATCCAATAAATCCTTCTGACAAGCAGAAAACAATGTTGCTGAACCGAGAGTCACGCTAAGCAATATTTTTTTACTCCACAAATTATATTTTTTTATATTATTTTTCATAATCTTTCTCTTTTTAGAATCCAATATTCAAACCAAAAGCAAACTGTTTCATTGTTGGATATTCTGCTCCTGCACCAACTTCTGGATCTAACCCCGGAAAATCAGTAAACATCAATAGGTTCTCTCCAGAGAAAAATACCCTTAAACTACGTACTTTAACTTTTTCAGTTAGTTTCTTATCAAACGTATAACCTATTTGCAAATTTCTAAGCTTTAAAAAATTTGCATTATACAACCAATAATCGCTTGCCTGATTATTGATATTTTCTGCAGAAGTTCCGTATTTCAATCTAGGGAAATATCCATTTTGATTGGTACGTGGATCATTTGGTGCCGCCGGGTTATAGAAATAATGGTCATCTGCAATACGAGTGGTTACCTGGTTACCAAGGATCAACACATTGTTATTATAACCAGCATCTGTCCAATAATACTGTCCTCCAGCCTCTCCTGCCCAAATCATAGACATATCAAGACCTTTATAAGAGAATCCGAGATTAAATCCATAGATATATTTAGGACTTGTCGACGTTCCGGTAAAGTACTGGTCGGCATTATTTCCATAAATACCATCTCCGTTCAGATCGGCATAGATCAAGTCTCCATAATACATCCGTGCATTCGAACCATAGCTATCCGCAATGGCTTGGGATGAGGTTACAAAAGAATAACCAGCAGCTTTCATCGCTTTTGCCCACTCGTAATCCTGATCCGTACGGATCATCCCTGTAGTAGGTCCACCGTTAACATTGACGGATCCGTCGGAATTAAAATAACTACCATTTCCTCTATATACTTGACGTAAATAGAATTCATCCAACTGGTATCCCTCAAGTCTTCGGTTTACACCACCTGTAGATACATCACCTAAATTAGTCTGCCATACCATTTTTCCCGTTCCGTCATCAACCATACCTTGAACCAGCTTACCCTCGTATTCCATAACTTTATTTTTATTATACGAGAAATTACCACCAATGTTATAACTGAAATCCCCGATCTTATCCCGCCAGTTCAGGTTAAGCTCAATTCCTTTATTACGCATAGCGGCCTGGTTATAAAAGGGAGCACTAGCAGTACCCGCAGTAATTGGCATCTGCGCTGTACGAATAATATTTGAAGTTTTACGATCGTATAAACTTAGTTCCACGGATGCGCGTCGGTTTAATGTTGCAAATTCCAATCCAAGCTCCTTATTTTCGGAATCTTCCCATTGCAACAAGTTATTGCCAAAACGTGACAATCTAAGACCATTAGCCTGCGCGCCGTTGAAAGAATAACCTACCTGGCCATACACACCATGCCATCCATATACGTTCAGATCGTCTCCGCCATCATTCCCTAATTTACCCCACGATCCACGAATTTTAATATCTTGCAAATAAGGATCTACCGCCTTCATAAATGATTCCTTAGACAATATATATCCTAACGAAACAGAAGGGAAAGTACCATATTTCTTGCCAAGACCAAATTTTGATGAACCATCTCGGCGTAAACTAAATTCGGCTAAATATTTCCCATCATAATCGTAGCTAAAGCGACCGAAAAAAGAACGCATGGAGTTATCAGATTCTGCGCCGGAGATGCTATTCATCTCGGTTCCTGTACCGATATTAGTAATGGTAGCATCTATCAATCCTTTTGTAGAAGCACTAAATCCAGAATCGTTGTAATAAAATTCATTATGACCAACTAATGCACCAATCGTATGTTTACCAATCGTCGTGTTATAACGCAATACGTTATCAAAAGATTTTCTGTAAATTTTATTATAGGACTGTCCAGTCGTCGAGGTCGCAAGGTTAACAGGAGTCGACGTAATCGTCATGGTTGAAAAGTCATACCGTGGTGACGGATCAGACCAGGTTTTCACTTCATCAAATCGGCTCTGGTAATTAAATTTCGTTTCAAATGTCAAACCCTTCCAAAGTTTAACATTTGCAAATAAGGTTGCGTTGAGCCGTGTACGTTCATTACTTCCTTTATTATCGTAAAGGTAGGTCAATAAATTGTTCAGCTGAGATGATTCTCCGGAGCTGAGCACAGCGCTTCCAAACTTACTGTCATACATTGGGTAAATACCTGGTGTAGTTTGCCGCAAAAAATTATACAGATTGGCATCTGAAGCCATAGAACGTTCTTCTTTAACAACAAATGTCTGTGTACCCACGGTCAGGAAGTTGGTAACATCTGTCTCCAGATTCACCCGCCCTTCATAGCGTTTCATCCCTGTATTGTGCATAATGCCAGGGTTATCCTGTATTCTTCTAGATAGATTGTAGCGGATATTTTCACTCCCCCCCAAAACACTGACATTATGACTTTTTAACCAGGCATTCTCATAAATCCAATCGCCCCAGTTTGTATTGGGATATGCGACATAATTTGGTATGCCCTGAGCAGTCAAACCATTTGGATCAGCATTTGCCGCCGTCCAGGTATCAATAGCACTTTGCGTATATGGGCCTTTCTCGCCGATATTTTCTGCGGCCTCTTGAAACAAGCTCATATGTCTCAAATAATCGCTTACAAATTCAGGCTTTGCGCTTGGCGTTGTTCTCGAAAACAAACCTGAATATTTTATTTGCGGCGCTTGTCCGCCTTTTCCTTTCTTTGTTGTAATGACAATAACTCCATTCGCGGCCCGCGCACCATAGATAGCTGCCGAAGACGCGTCTTTTAATACTGATATTGTTTCAATATCTTCCGGATTTACTGCATCCATTACCCCCTGAATACCGTCAATAATGACAAGAGCATCATTATTGTTCATGGTACCTGTACCGCGTACGCGAATGGTTGCTCCATCACTACCAGGCTTACCATTACCGACTTTGACTTGGACACCGGCTGCAAGCCCCGAAAGTGCCGAAGATACGTTCGTTACCGCTCTACTTTCAAGCTTCTTGCCATCAATCGTCGCAACCGACCCTAACAATTTCGCCTTCTTCTGTTGTCCGTACCCCACGACTACAACTTCATCAATGGCAGCACTTGTACCATCCATAGTTACATTGACGACATTACGTCCATTGACAACAACTTCCTGATTTTGATAACCGATATAGGAAACGACAATTGTTGCATTGGAGCCAACTGACAATGAATAGGTACCGTTTGCATTTGTAGAAGTAGAAACACTTCCACCCTTTTCTCGAATCGTTACACCCGATAAAGGTGCTCCTTGACAGTCTGTAATCCGCCCCGTAATTGAAATTTTCTGTTGTGCCATACTCGCACCCACAGTAAACATCATCATAGCAGACAGTCCAACTTTGTAAAACTTTGCCATACTTTAGGAAATTAGTTTTATAATAAAAATTGGTTGTTTAATAGGTCAAAGATGAGTCTATAAGCAAATTAAGAGGGGTGAAATTCATAAATATTTGGGGGTAAAATCTTAAATTTGACACAAATACCCCATAACCATGAGCATACTACCTATTTTATCGAGACATTTTTTACTGCTGATATCCATCATTTCCATTGGTCATGCCCAGAATCTGAAATTTGAGACACTGAGCCAGGAGAACGTATTGGATAAACAGGCGGTATTAACAATTGCTCAAGATAAACAAGGTAAACTGTGGTTCGGTGGCGGAGCCAACCTTTTTGTCTATGACTCCCAAAATATCACCAATATCCTCGTACAGGATACGGTATTTAAAAAGGTAGATTACATTAACAAGATTGCCATCAACGCAAATAATGCCCTTTTTATTGCTACAGCAACGCAGTTATTTATTTTCGACATCGACAAACGTAAAGCCGTATTTAAACAGGGAAAACCTTTTCAGGAAAAAATTGCTGTTACCGACATTCAGTTTCTTTCAGACCAGATATTTTTGTGCACTGACAAAGGACTCTATCAGGCTGTCCCGACAGCTGGCACCTACAATCTCAAGAAAATTCTTGACCGTCCGCGGGTGCAATCCATTATTCAAACTAGCCCCAACAACTATATAATAGCCAGTTACAATGGCATAGAATCTTTTTCATTGCAAAATAATCAGGTCCTCCATATCCAGAATCTGATACTGCCTGCGCTCCCTTTAAAAGAACGTATTTTCTGTGCCCTATATCTCCATAAAAACATCCTGTGGGTTGGCACAAAATTGCATGGAATATTCCAATATAACTTCGCTGATAAAAAATGGAATAACTTAACAGAAACAAATAGCAATCTGCTCAGCAATAACATCCGGAAAATTGTCCCAACTAAACAGGGAGACCTGCTGATCGGTACATTAAAAGGACTCTCCATCTTTAATGGGGCACCACATTTCTTAAACTATAAACATAATACCTCCGTCAAAAACTCATTGAGTCAAAATTCAATCTATGATATTTTTATTGATCGACAACAGATCACCTGGATAGGAACTTATTTCGGCGGAATCAATGCCATCTACCCCGAACTGATCCCCATACAGCATTACTCAACACGTTCGCGTCCTGGTCTCAGCCTCAATAGTGATATCACCGGTAGCTTCGCCGAATCAGACAATGCCTATTGGATAGGAACGGAGGAAGAGGGAATCAACAAAATTGACAAAAGAACAGAAACGACCTCTCCTTTGTCAAAATTGACCCGGTCAAACCTGATCAAGGATCTATATGTTAGAGATAACAAAATTTATGCGGCACAGTATGGCGGGGGCTACTCCATTATCGATGCACAATCTGGAAACACACAACACTTTTACCTGGAAAAAGATGTCTTGAATCTCAAAAACAATATTTATAGCATTTACGTCGATCCCGTACATCGCATTTACCTCGGAACCAATAAAGGGCTTTACATCGTCGATCCTGGAAAACCTGCAGCGTATAACGCTGCATTAAAAACAGGTACAATTGATGATATCCAAGCGGACAATAAACAGCAGACTTATTTTCTCAGAGGAGGTACACTTTTTCGCAAAAAACCGAATGAATCAAACATAAACCCAATAAAACAGCTGGATACATTAACGCTAGGTGGGTTTTATGTTCATCCGAACGGGGACATCTGGCTGACATCCAAAGAATACTTATATCATTTTGATCAGCATGATCAATTAACCAAGGTCTCTCGCTTTCCGAACAATTCGCTAGGCTGGCCCATCTTTGTGAACAATCAGGTATGGCTTACCAGTAAAAATGGATTAATATGCTATAATCCCAAAACAAAACATAGCTACCTCCTGAGTCAATATGACGGTTTACCGGTCAAAAATCTACTTGGAGCCAAAGTCTTTGCCAGCAAAACAGGAACACTATTCGTCACAACACTCAATGGTGTAGTTGCCATGGATACCCGAACAATAACTTTCAATCAGACTATCCCCGAGGTACTTTTCCGAAATATCTTTCTCGAAGAGACACCCTTGAACTACGGACGGCTTCAGAAAACGACCGATCACAACAGCTATCAGCTCAAACTCCGACATGATGAAAACTTTGTTACGATTAATTTCTCAGGTTCTAATTTCATCAAACCACAAAAGAATAGATACCGATATAAGCTTGATGGCTTTGACAAGGATTGGGTTGAAACAAGTACTCCGTCAATACGATATACCAATATTCCAGTCGGAATGCATACTTTGACCATATTCGCCAGTAACAACGATGGCATTTGGAGCAGTATACCCCTACGGATCAATATCGATATTAAACCTCCCTTTTGGAGAACCTGGTGGGCCTATCTGTTGTATGCCGGCTTGTTTACCTTGGGTGTACATTTTGTCATCAAGTTTGTTGTCGAACGTGAGATGTTGATCAATTCAGAACGGGAACAGGAAAAGAAAATAAAATTCTTTACACAGATATCGCACGAAATTCGCACACCGTTGACTTTGATTACAGCTCCATTAGACGAAATTATTTCCGAAACGGCCAATCTGACTTCTACACAAAACAAAGTAAAACGGATAAAAAAGAATGCCAGTAAGCTCCTTGGTGTTATCAACGAGCTGCTGGACTTTAAAAAATTCGATGACAAACACTTTGTACTGAAGAAAACCGACATCTCTTTTAGAGAATACATAGAAGACACGTTCTACCTACTGAATGACCTTGCCAAAACAAAACATCTCAACTATTATATACGTCAGTTGGACGCAGTAGGATTACAATCCATTGATACCCTGCAGTTTGATAAAGTGATGTTTAATCTACTATCCAATGCCATCAAATATACACCCGAATATGGTACGGTTTACCTTGAGCTGATCGAAAGCGATGACTCATTTTCCATAAACATAGTTGATAATGGCATTGGTATTGCCACAGGCAATCAGTTCAAAATATTTGAAGAATACTATCGTGAAGAACAAGCTAATGATGCAATCGGCACAGGCATTGGATTGGCACTTACCAAACAAATTGTGCAGCAACACAACGGAGACATTCGTTGTTTTTCGAAGGAGGATGAAAAAGGAAAATGGACAATATTTACCATAAACCTACCGAAACAAGCTGGCGAGAAAATAGAGCCGCAAGCGGTAGATATCCTTGCAAAAGAAACAGAAGACATTAGCATACACAGACTAGGCACATTCGACACTTCCTTGCAACAAACGATTTTAATTGTAGAAGACAATAAAGAATTGTTAGCAACAGTTGTCAATCTATTTCAGGATACCTACACAGTCATTACAGCAGGTAATGGTGAAGAGGCTCTTCCCAAGGCATTGGAATATATCCCTGATCTGATTATTTCGGATCTAATGATGCCTTATATGGATGGTGCTTAACTCTGCCGAGCTATTAAAACAAATATGGCGACAAGCCATATTCCGTTCATTTTGTTGACTGCCGTAACAGACACCCATTCACAAACCTTAGCCCTGGAACACGGTGCAAATATCTATTTAACAAAACCCTTCGACAATAAACAGCTATTCCTTTCTGCTCAAAATCTCCTGGCTATCAGCCAGAAAAAGAGTAGAGAATTTCAGGTCAAAACAGCTTCATTCGACAATGAGCTTGATGCACAATTCATCTTATCCCTAAATGAATTGATCGAAGCTAATATCCAGTCAGCTGGCTTTGATGTTAATTATATATCGCGTACAATGGGAATGAGCGCACCAATTCTCTATCGCAAGTTGAAGGCCATATCCAATTTGTCACTCAACAATTATGTCAAAACGTATAGGTTAAACAAAGCGAGAGAATTACTGACATCGACCATGAATATCAGTGAAGTGGCTTATACCGTGGGCTTTTCCGACAGAAAATACTTCAGCAAGGAATTTAAAAAACAGTTTGGATACAATCCATCGGAACAGACCGCGACGTCTAACCAAAGTAGCTAAACCCTGCTATATCGAATTGTGGTCTCTATAAAATCCAATAAACTCCGTAAGAGCCAATAAAAAGACAGAGGTGGCGTAGCCACCTCTGTCTTTTAGCTTTAACTGCGCTTTTAATCAAGTTCGAATCTTACTTAAAACAAATCATTTTTTAAACGATCTGATCCCACTAAAATAAGCTTTTAGCTGTTGACAGCCTTATTTAGCAATCTCTTTGATCATTGGTTCGCCCGCCAATAAGCGTTGATATCGGACCAGGGCCTCCACATAATAGTAATCGGCATAGGTCAAAGGCACATCGATTTCCGAATTCAACGGTAGCGCTCCAACGCTATGTTGTAATATATAACCTCCATTTTGACCATAAGGTGCCATATAAGGTGCTTTCGACAGATTTTTAAGAATAGTTTCTGCTTTTTCAAAATAATTCAAAGCTTCGCTCCCTTTTGTATATTGTGAGAGTTCTAACAAAGCAGATGCATATAATGCCGCCGCAGACACATCCCGCAGATCCTTATTCGGATACATTTTATCTGACTGTGCAATTTTGTCTTTATCAAAATCCCAGTAAGGAACCAAATCAGCAGGCAAATTCGGATTGCTTAAGATATACTTTGCGATTTGCTGGGCCTGCTTCAAAAATTCTTTCTTCTTTGTCTCGCGATACATCATGGTATAACCATACAGCGCCCATCCCTGCCCTCTTGACCACGCCGATTCATCAAATGCGCCCTGATGGGTCTTTTTACCAATGGCCTTGCCTGTGTTTTTATCATAATCGATCACATGGTATGAACTATAATCTTTTCTAAAGTGATTTTTCAAAGTTGTTTCAGCATGAGATACCGCAATATCATAGAATTTTTTATCTCCAGTCATTTTAGACACCTGTGTCAAAAACTCCAGATTCATCATATTATCGATTATAACCGGATACTGCCATGATCCGTGATCCCAAGAACGGATCGTTTTGGTAATGGGACTATAGCGAGATGCTAAGGAATTCGCACCGGTGCTGAGTACTGGTCCATACTTTTGCGTATCGCCCGTGAGACGAAGTGCATTTCCGAAACTACAGAATAACATAAACCCTAAATCATGTGTGCCCTTGTTGTTCTTTTCTTTTTCTAGATAGGTCAATTTCTCGGTTGCTTTCTTTAATAACCCTTCATCTTTGGTGCCTTCATATAAATACAACAATGTCCCTGGATAAAACCCCGAACACCACCAGCTCGACGAAGAAAATACCTCTTTGCCATTTTCGAAAGTTTTTGGAAACTTCTCTGTCGGAGTTTCGTTCACCAGGACTTTTATTTGCTTCGCTGCAGCATCTAGCTGCTGCTGAATAAACGCTTTGGATAGATTCGGTTTTGCCGTTTGCGCCTGAACGACAGTCGAAGTACCCAAAATGGCCAATAATAACACGGAAAGTTGTTTTAATTTCATTATTTTCTATTCTTTTATTTTTATTTGGTCAGCGCATTAGCGCTTTAATTCTATACCTAAATAATCCGCTCTTTTTCTTTATTTCAATTGATCGAGGAATATTAAGCAATTGGCTCAAGGAGCTTGAATATTCAGTTTCAACGTAATTTCTTTAACTTACTTTTATCAATGTACATTAATCAAAGCGATTGCTCCCTTATCAAGCTTCAGATCAATTGTTCCATCTCTCCTTATATCAAACGTACCTTTTCCCTGTATCTTTACCTCTGGTATTCCGATATCGGATTTTAAACGTAGACGACCTCCATATTGACTTTTGATCCGGATGTTGGCCGTTTTTCCATTTTTCCGCTCTGCTGATACGAGATTTCCACCATCTGTCAAAAAATTGGTAAAGGAAACATCCTTCCATTTATGAGGAATAGCAGGAAACACGCGTAATACACCATTCCAATACTGCATACACAATTCTTGAATACTGGCCATCGCTGCCAGTGGGGTTTCTATCACCGGACCGCTTTCAGCATATAGTGTATTGGCTTTAATATATTTCTGCAATAGCACATCCAGCGAAGCCAAAGCCGAGTCTCCTCTTCCCATCATGGCATACATAGAGGCAGCCCCCGTAAATGAATAGCCCTGCAACCATTGCTTTTTGCTCTGCCAATGTGCAATAGAGCGCTCAATAAGAGCTTGATTATTTACCTGATCCCAGTTTATATCGTAAAAAGGATAAATCATCATTAGATGCGAATAGTGACGATGCGATTCGTCATAGGGTAGATCTTTTGCGATCATAAAGCCATCGACATCTTGTGGATAATCAATCAAGTTGGCCAATACGTCTTTCCAGACAGCATGAAGTTTATCCTTGCCGCCTCTTTCTTGATCCAGCTCAATAAGCGTCTTGAGCCCCCATTTGAAAATAGAAAGATCATAATTTGTATCATAAGCATACCCTTTTGAATATTCTGGTGAATAGGTTTTCACACCGATATGGTATTTTCCTGCTTGATTCTTTTCCAATAAGTGCAAATGATAATTTATCGCTTCCTTCAGTAGCGGAAATAAGCGATCATATACTTCCTGCGACAGGGTCGCTCGATAATATTGATAATAACTATGCAACAGCCATACGAGATTACCTAGCTCCTTTTCACCATCGGAAGCCGCATCCAATGAAAATTTTTTTGCCAGAAGAACAGGACTCCATAAGCTTGGCCCCGAGGAGCGACCTACAGCCAAACTGTTATAGCGATAAGGCTCGGGAACATTTTGTCTTAAATTATCTTTATTCCGATCAATCATCTGGATCAACGAGTTTGCAATACCGAGCTGGTTCGCTTTGAAAACAGGGGAATAAGCAAGTTGCATATTAAGATTAAGCCAGTACGCTGGCCACGGAGTTGGACTTGTCCAGGGCCCCTGTAAATCCATAGCGGGTTTATCTGACCTTGTTGCACTGGCAAGCTTATACAGTTGCATATCATAAAACTGCTGGTAAACCGTATCTGGCAGCTCCAGTGTAGATGCTGTAAAATAGTCTGTCCACCACTTGCGATGGGACGCCAGTCCCTTCGTTAACTTTTGTTCTTTAAAATTCTGAACATAATTGATCGCCTTTTTGACATAAGCGGTTCCCTGCTGGTTATAATCTACGGTAATTAAATAGGTATCCACTTCTTTGCCGGATCTGCCACAATAAGCCGTCACATACCCTCCCCCGGCTAGAAGAGGCTGATCAAAATATTTTATTTCGCCTTGGGTGCCAAAACTTCCTTTTGGATTTGTCGGATAGTTTTTCGGTTTTTGCGTATAGCTGAATCCCATCCTTGGGCTGATGGCTTCGTCGGGTTTCCATGTAAGATGGTAATTCCCGTTAAAATCTTTTTTAAATACCTCTAGCAAAATAATGTTGTCATTTGATAAGGTGGTCGTCCGAATTCTCACCATCCCTTGGTCTGTGCCGACTTTCACCTCAGCATAGGCATCTTTTAAATGAATTTCTCCTTGTGCCTGCACAATCGGGCGTTCAAATTCTATTTCAAAATGACCTAACGACATACGCGCCTGATCAAACAATTTATCGGCCGAATTCGCTCGATGATCATAAATATCAGTTCTTCCAATATCCACACGCATCGAATTCTTACCGGCTAAGTAAGTCATCGTTCCCAGGAGACCATTTCCAGTAAACACACCTTCATAAATGGTATACCCCAGTGCGGGAATTCTAAATTGTGCTGCCCCCAAAAATGGCTGGCATAGGATGCAAACGAATAAAAACAGTATTCTTAGATTCATCATTAGGATTTAATGCTATCAGAGCGACCATAAAGATGCTGGATTATTCTCCTGAAATCAAGCCTCTTTTACGAAAACGATTGAGGAAAACCTAGATTCAAGCTCTTCTCTGTCCATCACATCGAATAGCTACCTCTCTGAAATGTAACAATTTAGTAGATAAAACAACACAGCATAGGCAATAATGAGGTAGCTATATATGAAAGAAATGAATTCAACAGTATTCTTTTGTTATTTTTTAACAAAACACAAATAAACAATACGTAAAATTTTAGTTATCAGTTTACATTTATCAGTTTTTTATCTATTTTTAAGATTAAATATCCAATGCCGTTATTTTTAACAGCCTAATAGTGGATCAATTATAAAACAACTAATCCAACCAAAATGAAAGAACAGAATTCATCAAGGCGTGATTTCATAAAAAAATCCGTGGTCGGTGCTGCGGCATTTTCTATTGTACCACGCTTTGTACTCGGAGGACAGGGCTATCTTGCTCCGAGCGACCATCTAACCAAAGGTGTAATTGGTGTCGGCAATATGGGCCGTGGGCACTTTGGCTACGCCGGAACTAAAACAGTAGCCATTTGTGATGTGGACAAAACCCATCTAGCGGCAGCACAAGCAGACTTAGGCGGTGGTGTGAAGGAATACTATGACTTTAGGGAGTTGATTAAATCTCCGGAAGTAGATATTGTGCATATTGCTACTCCGCCACATTGGCATGGACTAATGTCCATTGAAGCGGCAAAAGCAGGAAAAGATATCTGGTGTGAAAAACCAATGACACGTACTATCGGTGAGGGTAAAAAAGTGAAAGAAGCCATTGCACAACATGGCAATATCTTCCGTTTAAATACCTGGTTTCGTTTCAAGGATGATTTTTATGGAATGAATGTTCCAGTAAGCAAAATCAAAAAATTAGTTGATACTGGCATGTTAGGTTGGCCTTTGAAAGTTACAATAAGCAAACATACCGGCTTTGACTGGAAGTTCTATTGGGTAGGAAAGGAAAATTTACCAGAGGAGAAAGTACCGGCTGAACTTGACTACGATTTTTGGTTAGGTCCGGCGCCATTTAAGCCTTACAATAAACACCGCGTGCATACCACTTTTAGAGGATATTGGGATTATGATGGTGGCGGTCTAGGAGATATGGGGCAACATTATATGGATCCTGTTCAATACTTCTTAGGTAAAGACAACGAAAGTCCGATTACCGTCGACGTTGATGCTCCGCAGCAACATCCGGATGCCGTGGGCACATGGAGACGAATTACATTTACCTATGCCGATGGTTGTCAGATCATTTTAGACGGTGAAGCAAAAGATGAAAAGGCAGCCTATATTGAAGGTCCAAAAGGTAAATTATATCGAGGATTCCAATCAGATATACCAGATTTGGAAAGAAAACTTGCACAGTACCCTGAACCTGCACCACAGATTACTGACTTCTTGGAATCCGTTCGCACAAGAGAAAAGTTTGCACTGAATGAGATCAATGGACACCGTTCTTGTACCTTGGTCAATATGGGATTAGCAGCATTGCGACTGAACAGATCACTAAAATATGACTCCCAAAATGAGCTATTTATTAATGACGACGCCGCAAATAGATTAATTCACCAACCAATGAGAGGCCCTTGGTCTATTTAAAAAGATATCCCAATGAAAAGAATATTCAATTCGCTGACCGTATTGCTTCTTATATCTAGTGCAACCTACGCTCAGCAACCACAAAATAGAACGACTGCAACTAAAATAGCAGACGTATTGGCACAACAGCCGGCTGAAGAAAAAGAAAAGTTTTTACTTGCCATGCATGAGCTGGGAGGTTTTTCTTCTGATGACGTCGTTACGTTCCTCAAAGGACTTAAAGCACCAGGTAGCAACAATGCTCCGATAGAATTTGCGGCAAACAGCTATTCGTTCTATGTAAATCAGCCTGGTAAAGAACAACAAAAAAGAGTTTTCGTTGAAGGATTGGCAAAATCCATAGCGCAATTGAGTGAACCAACAAATCAGGTCTTTGCCCTACGCCTGTTACGTCAATGCGCCGATAATACAGCTATACCAGCTGTCGCTAATTGTTTGACAAACGATTATCTCGCCGATGCAGCAGCGAGAACCCTAGTATCTATTCGTACCCCTGAATCGACAGCAGCCTTAGAAAAAGCTTTAGCAGCATCCACAACAGAGAAAACTGCCATTGCCCTGGTTACAGCACTCGGAGATCTAAAAGATAAAAATGCTGAAAGTGCCATTTTAGGATTAACGCAAAAATATAATTCGGATGGTTTCCAACGAACAGCATTGATCGCGCTGAGCAAAATCGGGGGCACAGCTTCTGAATCGCTATTCCAGGAAAAACTAAATGCCGCCGGCTATAGCTATGACAAATTGGATGCAGTAGGACTTGGTATCGACTATGCTCAAGCATTGATCGACAATAAACACGACCAAGATGCGGTTAAGTTCCTAAACAAGTTTTTCCAGGAATCACAAAAAGCAAAATCGATCAACGGCCAAATTGCATCGCTTAAATTATTGACAACCATCGACCCAGCGAAACAACAAAAGAATTTGTTAGCAGCTGTTAAGAGCGATAATGGTGCTTACCGTAACATTGCATTACAATTACTCGGAAAATATGGAAAAGGCGCCGACGCAAAAAGCTTGCTTGCTAAAGCAAGCAAGGGTACTCCTGAAGTGCAAGAAAGTGTATTGAACTACTTAGCCCACAATGGTTCGGCAAGCAGCTTAAAACTAATCCAGGCATTAGTAAATAAAACACAGTCTCCCGTAACTAAATTAGCTGGATTAAGTGCACTAAATACACTATCTCAGGGTAAAGAAACCAATACCTTAATCCAGGCGCTCAACGCTGATCAACAATTTAACAATTCGGTAAAAGCATTGATCCTTTCATCGAAAGATGCAAATGTCGTTACTGATGTCAACAATGCACTTGCCACTGTAGACGACGACAAAAAGATTCAATTGCTGGATATTTTAAGTAAACGTTCCAACAATGCATCATCCAAAGCTGTACTAGCCATAAAGAGTGCAAACCCTGCTGTCGAAGAAGCGATCAACAAAGCACTCCCAAATGTCGCTCAGGAATCGGACTTAGAAGAACTATTCGGTAGGTTAAACAATACAACAGACAATAAATCTGCCGTGCTATTGCAACGTGCCATTGTCAATGTGGTTCAGTCAAGCACAAATTCAAAGGGATTAACAGAACAACTAGCAGCTAATATAGCGAAGTCTGCAGCGCCTAATACCGCTAAGTATTTCCCTATTTTTGCTGGGCTTGGTGACGCCCAGTCATTGAAAGCTGTAAATGCATACCTTAACAACAATAATACAGGTCTACGGTCCGCAGCAATTGAGTCTTTGGCTAGCTGGTCTACCTCCAACGCACTGCCAGAATTGGTATCGCTGTCCCGAACAGAAAAAGACGATAATCTTTTCAATACGGTATACAGAGGATTAATTAAATCAATTTCTTCTTCTTCGAATACGCCTGAACAGAAAACTTTGTTATTAAGAGATGCATTCAACGTTGCCAAAACCACAGATCAGAAAAAAGCAGCATTATCTGCGTTACAACCTACAGGAACATACCAGTCTTTAGTTTTTGCCGCTGATTTAATGAGCGACGCGCAACTTGGCGGAACTGCGGCCAATGTAGCGATGAACATTGCAATGGACAACAAGTTCTATGGCAAAAAGGTTAGAGAGGTTCTTGAACAGGTAATCGGTAAATTGTCGGGTAGTGAAAGTGGATACCTTAAGGAAGCTGTTGTTCGCTATCTCGCTGAAATGCCGATCAAAGAAGGTTATGTTTCGATGTTCAATGGTAAAGACCTAAGTGGCTGGAAAGGTTTGGTAGCAGATCCGATCAAACGCAGTAAAATGAACGAGAAAACTTTAGCAGCAGAACAAGCTAAAGCCGACGATATCATGCGCAAAGGTTGGACAGCATCCAATGGTGAAATTGCCTTCAGTGGTAAAGGCGATAATCTGGCGACCGTAAAGAAATATGGCGATTTTGAAATGCTGGTAGACTGGAAATTGGAAAACTATGGCGGTATAGAAGGTGATGCCGGTATCTACTTGAGAGGTACTCCCCAAGTACAAATTTGGGATATTGCGAATACAAGAGTCGGCGCCCAAGTTGGCTCTGGCGGATTATATAACAACCAGAAAAATGAAAGCAAACCGTTGAAGGTTGCCGACAATGCTACTGGCGAATGGAATACATTTAAAATCAAAATGGTAGACGATAAAGTCACAGTTTGGTTAAATGGACAGTTAGTAACCGATAATATTCCTCTTGAAAACTATTGGGATAGAAACCAATCAATTTTCCCTACCGAACAAATTGAGTTACAAGCGCATGGTTCAGTTGTTTATTATAGAGATCTTTTTATCAAGGAATTCCCAAGAAAACAAATCTTTAAATTGAGCGATCAAGAGAAAAAAGAAGGTTTTGAAGTACTTTTTGATGGAACAAACCTCGACAAGTGGACAGAAAACCAAGCTTATGTTGTCAACGATGAAGGTTATATCTGGGTGTATCCAAATGCAAAATTTGGTGGAAACCTTTACACAAAAGAAGAATATGCAGACTTCATTTATCGCTTCGACTTCAAATTAACGCCTGGTGCCAACAATGGTGTGGGAATACGCGCTCCTCTGGAGGGAGATGCCGCATATGAGGCCATGGAAATCCAGGTACTTGATGATGGTGCAGATGTTTATAAAGACTTAAAGCAATACCAATATCACGGTTCAATTTATGGAGTTGTTCCTGCCAAAAAAGGTCATTTAAAACCCGTAGGTGAATGGAACTCCGAGGAAATCGTGGTGAAAGGAAATCGCATCAAAGTTACACTGAATGGCGCGGTTATCGTGGATGCGGATATCGCCGAGGCAAGCAAAAATGGAACCCTGGATGGCAAACAACATCCTGGGCTTAAACGAACCTCTGGTCATATCGGGTTTCTAGGACACGGTACCGAAGTATTCTTTAAAGATATTCGAGTAAAAAAACTCAAATAGTCTAAACTTATACGTAGAGAGGGGATAAGGAATCTTATCCCCTTTTTGCTAATTAGCCCACTTGCTTGTCAAGTGAGAAAAATAACCAAATGATTCCAAAACTTTTGCTAAATTAAAGCCCTGAGGATTCTATTTCAAAATTTGACGTTTTATGACTAAAGCCGTAAACTTACTGATTAACAAAAAATTGGAGAGTAAACCTGAAAAGAAAAATCTGTTCAACAAAATCTCCATTATAAAATTAATAGCCGAATTAGGATCTGTATCGGTAAATGACATTGTAAAAAACCTCTATTTAAGCCTGCCTACGGTAAATAGCCTTATTGCAGAATTGCTGGAAGATGATTTTATCCGTCAATTTGACAAAGGAGAATCTATTGGTGGACGTAAACCCAATTTATATAAGCTATGTGATGGATTGTTTCAGGTGCTATCGATTGAACTCCAACGTTTCTCCATCACACTGAGCATAATGGACAACAACCAGAACATTATTGCTGAAACTGTTGAGCTGGATAATGAATTATCTCGAAATGGAGAAAATCTAGCCGCTATCACACAAATCGTTGATCAATATCTTATCGATAAATCAGTTGATACTGAGAACCTAACAGGGATTATTATTGGCATGCCAGGACTAATCAATGCTGAAGAAGGTACTAACGAGACTTTTTTACATGACGACAATCAATCCATAACAAACTATTTTGAGCGCATATATAAAAAACCGGTCTTCATTCTGAATGACGTCAAAGGCGCAGCTTATGCTGAATTGAAATTTGGATTGGCAAAAAACACAAAAAACAGTTTAATTATCCTAATGGATTGGGGGATAGGTTTAGGAATCGTGTCCAATGGCGAAGTCTACCTAGGCCGTGATGGCTACTCCGGCGAAGTAGGACATATGCCCTTTATCGACAACGGCGAACTTTGCTATTGTGGGAAAAGAGGCTGTTTGGAAACCGTAGCTTCCGGGATTGCTTTGGTCAACAATGCTAAACAGGAAATCCAAAAAGGAGAGCTGACTAAATTAAATGAATTACAACCCGATGAATTACAACATTTAACACCGACACATATTATTGAAGCGGCAAACAAGGGTGATCAATTTGCAATAAATCAGATTTCAAAACTAGGAACAAACCTAGGAAAAGCATTTGCATCTTTAATACAGCTACTCAATCCCGAATTGATCGTGTTGGGTGGAAAAATTGCAAAAGCAAATGAATTGATCACGATTCCGATACAACAAGCCATAAATTCCTATACCATGGCCATTTTGAAGGAACATTGTGACATAAAAGTGTCAAGTCTAAATCTCGACAGCAATACCGTGGGTCTGACAAATTATTTTATCACGAAGTACCTATCGGTTGAATTGCTTCATAAATCCAAAATCTAAAACTGCCCTGTACTCAACAAGACAAGAGTACAGGCTCTTTCTGTCTTAATACCGTGCTCCATAGCGAGCTGTTCCAATTCTGCATTCTCCGCACCAGGATTAAATATTATTCGTTTTGGCTTCGTCGCTAATATATAATCGTAATATTCTTTCTGATTAGGCTCACTAAGATACATTGTCACAGTATCAATATCTGTATGGATATCACCTTTCTTTTCAATAGGAACTCCGGCGGCTTCCCCTCCACTCAAGCCAATATTAACGATAGCATGCCCATGTTTATGCAACATATTTGCAGCTTTATTCGAATAACGTGAAGGATTGGCACTAGCACCTAAAATCAATGTTTTTTTCATCCCTTTTTATATCTTTTGTGTTTACCTGTTGCATGCATACTCAGGGCATGTAGATTATCTTCTTTGCCTTCTCGTTACAATAGGATAAAGAAGATAATCTAAATTCTCAAAGTAGCATCGCTCAAAAATTACTCATCGATGATAAAATCACCATGGTTGCTATACGCATTTTTACGCAATACTGGCATTCCCATGATTTTATAAAGCTCGTCCAATTTGACCAAGCTTCCATTTGTCATATTAGAAAGTAAAACAATAACTATGTTTCTCTTTAAATCTCTTACATAAATATGTCTAAAACCGTGCCACCAACCTGTATGGTATACGATATGATCATTACCATGCTCAAACGTACGCCAACCATAACCATAGCTAAAAATTCCCTTTTTGGCATCCGGATATCCTCGGTATGCCGAATCCAATGTTGACTGCTTTAACAATCGTCCATCTCTCAAAGCAAGATCAAAACGATAAAGGTCACGCACCGTACTATAAATTCCTTTGTCACCAAGCGGTCCATCCTGAAAATTTTGCACGACCGATCTTCGCCATACCTTGTCATGTCCAATAACGTTAGTCGGAATTTTATCATACACTGCCTTAGAAAGTGCAGCTGTATTTGTCATTCCTGCAACATTAAATACGCTGTCTTTCATATACGTAGCGTAATCTTGCTTTGATATCTTTTCAATAATGGCCCCTAAGACCATAAAGTTGGAGTTATTGTAAAAGAAACGCCCTCCTGGCGCACCATAGCGATTGGGTTTAAATTCAGTCAGCATTTTCATCACATCCTGATTCGTCATTCCTTTCTTACGATCAGGCCAATGTTCCTCGGAAAAATAAACATAATTAGGTAATCCCGAACGGTGTGTCAATAACATTTTTATGGTAATACCAGGATAAGGAAAATCCGGATAGAAGTCATTGATCGTTTGATCGAGACGTAACTTTCCTGCCTCTACTAACTTTAAAATTCCGACAGCTGTAAGCGGTTTAGAAACGGAAGCGAGTTCAAATTTGTCATCAATTTTTAGACTATCCCGTTTTAAGTAATTGGCCCAGCCGAATGTATTCTGATATAAGATTTTACCATCTTTCGCAACAAGAACATTCCCATTGAATGCAGCTTTTGAATGAAGATTCTTCATAAAAGCATCGATCTTCTGATCTGCATTATTTGGATTATAGACGAGCCTTGTGCTATCCACTTTTGCCTGCGCTATCGCTGCTTCCTTCTGTTTTTTCTCTTTTGAACTACAAGCCACTGTAGATACAAACAAAAGAGCGACCATTCCCTTTAAAAAAAATAATTTCACTATACTAAGTCTCCCGGATTTTTGTGTTTTCTGTATTGTATATCAATAAATACCCCCTATTTCCTGTGTCCTAAATAATATCAAATTATTGAAGCTCGTAATAGAAGGACCAGCATACTGATAATAATGCTAAAATGAAGATTTTAGTATAAAAAAACTAATTTTTCCCTACAATAATTGTTATTCATCGTATATGTTACCTTTTTTACGCACAGCGTCTCTTTCACTATAGCGTTGAACAACCTGTGCTTCCTTCAACCAAACGGATAACGATAGAAATTATCGGTAAAAAAAGCTTTCCTGTGGAATGAGCTTAATCAATTAAGGCCATAAAAAAAGCCACTTTATTACTAAAGTGGCTTTTAATTCCTCTATTAAAGGATTATGCTAATAATCTTACTGGATTTTCAACCAAAGATTTCAATGTTTGCAAAAATGCAGCTCCAGTTGCACCATCAACCACACGGTGATCACAACCCAAAGTCACTTTCATTACATTACCAGGAACTACAGCTCCGTTTTTAACTACAGGAACTGCTTGAATAGCACCAACAGAAAGAATAGCTCCATCTGGCGAGTTGATAATGGATGTAAATTCATCAATTCCAAACATACCTAAGTTGGAAACTGTAAATGTAGATCCTTCCCAATCCGCAGGCTGTAATTTTTTAGCTTTCGCCTTTTGGGCGAAGTCTTTCACCTCTGCAGAGATATGTGACAATGATTTACCATCTGCAAAACGCACAACAGGAACTAATAAACCATCTTCAACAGCCATTGCAACACCAATGTTGGTATGCTCATTGAAACGGATTTTATCGCCTTGCCATGAAGAGTTTACAGCAGGATGTTTTTTCAAAGCAACAGCAACAGCTTTTACAACGATATCATTGAAAGAAACTTTTACTGGAGCAACCTCATTGATCTGCGCACGAGCAGCCATTGCATTGTCCATGTCAATTGATACAGTCAAATAGAAGTGTGGAGCTGTAAACAATGACTCTGCTAGACGACGCGCAATAGTTTTACGCATTTGGTTAACTGGTTTTTCAGTATAGCGCTCTTCACCAACAAATGTAGGCAAAGTGATTGCTTTTGCTTCTGTTGCAGGAGCAGCTGCAGCTTTTGTCTCCGCAGGTTGTGCAGAAACAGGAACAAACGATTCAACATCTTTCTTCACAATACGGCCACCATCTGCAGAACCTTTGATATCACTTAAATTGATACCTTTTTCTTGTGCAATTTTACGTGCTAAAGGAGAAGCTTTCACACGAGAATCATCACTTGAAGACGATGCTACCGGTGCAGCAGTTACAGCAGCAGCTGAATCAGCTTTAGGAGCTTCAGCAGTTTCCGCCTTTGCAGGTGCAGATTTTTGATTTAACAAAGGTGTGATATCAGTTCCAGCAGGACCAACAATCGCGATGATGTCGTTTACCTTTGCAGCTTGTCCAGCTTCGAGACCAACATATAACAAGGTGCCATCAGCATAAGCTGTAACCTCCATAGTCGCTTTATCAGTTTCTACATCAGCAATAGCATCGTCAGATTTTATCGTATCACCAACTTTGAAGTTCCATTGCGCAATGACCCCCTCTTTCATGGTATCACTTAACAAAGGCATTGTAATAACAGTACATCCCAATTCTTCAGGAGTTACAGTACTAGCCGAAGATTCTGGACCAGAAACTTCTTCTGCCTTTTTTTCTTCGGTTTTTTCTGGTGCTTTTTCAGCAGCAGGTGCATCACCACTCAACAATGCTTGAAAATCTTCACCCGGTTCTCCTAAAACAGCAATAACAGCATCAATAGCTACTGCTTCGCCTTCTTTGGGACCAATATATAAAAGAGTTCCTTCTTGGTAAGACTCAAAGTCCATCGTAGCTTTATCTGTTTCAATCTCAGCTACTAAATCACCAGAATTTACTTTATCACCAACTTTTTTGTGCCATTTCGCGATGACCCCTTCGGTCATTGTATCGCTCATTTTCGGCATTCTTACTACTTCAGCCATTCTTTATTATATTATCAAGTTAAAGAGTATTAATCTAAAATAAATGGATAGTCTTGTTGTACATATACATCTTTGTACAATTCATCTGCAGTTGGATAAGGAGATTCCTCTGCAAATTTCACCGACTCCTCAACGACCTTTTTCACATCAGCCTCAACTTCTGCAAACCAAGCGTCATCTGCATAGTTGTTTTCTAAAATAGCATGTTTAGTCGACAACAATGGGTCACGGTCTTTATACGCTTCTAGTTCTTCTTTCGTACGATATTTAGCTGGATCAGACATGGAGTGTCCTTTGTAACGGTACGTACGAATTTCTAGGAATGTCGGACCTTCACCTGCACGAGCACGTTGAACAGCTTCGTCCATCGCATTGTGTACAGCAACAACATCCATTCCATCAACCGGAGCAGAAGGCATATCGAAACCTAAGCCCATTTTGTAAATATCTTGCATGTTCGTCGTACGTTGTACAGAAGTACCCATAGCGTAACCATTGTTTTCGCAAACGAAAATAACGGGAAGTTTCCATAACATAGCCATGTTAAGGGTCTCGTTGAAAGCACCTTGACGTACAGCTCCATCGCCCATATAACAGATATTCACATTATCTGTACCTAAATATTTTTCAGCAAATGCAATACCAGCGCCCAAAGGAATCTGACCACCAACAATACCATGGCCACCCATGAATTTATGCTCTTTCGAGAAGAAGTGCATAGATCCGCCTTTACCTTTAGAACAACCTGTAATTTTGCCAAACATCTCAGCCATACAAGCATTAGCGGAAACGCCTTTTGCCAAAGCATGAGCATGATCACGGTAGGCTGTGATTAAAGAATCCTCAGGTTTTATTACTGACATCGTACCCGCAACTACCGCCTCTTGTCCTATGTACAAGTGACAAAAACCACGAATCTTTTGTTGTCCATAAAGTTGGCCTGTTTTTTCTTCAAACTTACGCATAAGTAACATCGACTTATACCACTCCAAATATGTCTCTTTTGTTATAGGTGTTGAACTCATTTCAAAGTTTTGATTTTCTTACTATTCTAGACTACAAATCTAATCATTTTGGACGAATTTCCTTGGCCAAAAATCAATTTTATTTATACTTTAAGACACTTCTAAGACATTTGATTTAAAGTAAATAGCATTTATCAACAAATAAATGAAAGGCACAATCAAATAAATCAAAAACTTATGAAAATAAAAAAGCCAAAGCACTTAATAATCATTTGGCTTAATCTATTTTACACAAACTGTTTTCTACTTAAGTTTTTGGATAAGCTCAGTTTCAGTCACCTTCACCTGCTCCCCGCTTTCCATGTTCTTTAACGACAACTGACCGGAAGCTGCTTCTTCATCACCCACCAACAGGACATAAGGAATCCCTTTACTATCCGCATATCCCATTTGCTTTTTCAGTTTAACGGGAGCAGCATACAGTTCCGAAGCTATATTTTCCTTGCGAAGCTTATGGAGCAATCCCAGGGTATAACTTTCAAGTTCCTTTGCGAAATTTACAATTAAAAGTTTAGTAGAATCAGCTTTGCCTACCGGAAATAAGTTCAATTCTTCCAAGACATCATAAATACGGTCAGCACCAAAGGAAACACCAACGCCAGTCAGTCCTTTCAAACCAAACATCCCTGTAAGATCGTCATAACGACCTCCACCACCAATACTTCCCATCGCTACTTCATTGGTTTTGACTTCAAAAATACAGCCCGTATAATAATTCAGCCCCCGGGCCAATGTGATATCCAAATCAACAATACGTGTCAATAGCGCAGTATCCCCAGTCAATTTGGCTATATAATCGAAGACCTCTTCAATTTCCGTAATACCACTCAGACCAATGGACGATTCTGCGAGAATAGATTTAAGCGAAGATAGTTTCTCTGCATTCGTACCTTCTAATAGAATAATGGGCTTCAATAGATTAAGATCGGCCGCAGTAAATCCTCTTTCCAAAAGCTCTTTATTGACACCATCCAAACCAATTTTATCAAGTTTATCTATGGCGACAGTCATATCGACAATAAGCTCAGGCTTGCCGATAATCTCCGCAATTCCGGAGAGAATTTTCCGGTTATTGATTTTTATGTTGAAATCCTTCAATCCAAAACGTTCAAATGCCTCCTGATAGATCAAGACAAATTCGGCTTCGTTCAGTAAGCTTTCCGAGCCCACAACATCGACATCACATTGATAAAACTCACGATATCTTCCCCGCTGTGGACGATCTGCACGCCATACGGGTTGCACTTGAAAACGCTTAAATGGTAAAGCAATATCATTTTGGTGCATCACAACGTAACGTGCAAAAGGCACAGTAAGGTCATATCGTAATGCTTTCTCTGATATATGAGGAATGAGCTTATTGGAATTTTTATCGTGAAGCAGGTTATCTGGCGCTTTCGCCAAGTAATCACCCGAATTAAGAATCTTAAAGATCAATTTATCACCCTCGTCACCGTATTTACCGGTAAGGGTTGTCAAATTTTCAAATGAAGGGGTCTGTATTTCATTATAGCCATATTTTCTGAATACCGTTTTCAGTGTATCGAAAATATAGTTACGTTTGATCATTTCGGAAGGTGAAAAATCACGCGTTCCTTTTGCCAAAGAAGGTTTTACTACTGCCATATTTGGCAAAGTTAATAAAATCCTTTATTCTACTTCCAGAATTTTAAGGAATTCACAGGCTTTTTCGGCTGCAGATTTCTCTGCAGATTTCTTATTAAAATCACGGCCAAGTCCACAAACAACGCCGTCAACGACCGCTTCAATGCTAAACATTTTTGAGGACTCCCCTTCCGGGTTGTCTGTTTGCTGAAATATGATTTCTTTACCTGTATGCTGACACCATTCTATCAACCGGCTTTTGAAGTTTGTTTCCGTCTGTTCCAATAGATGAATATCGACGTGCGGTTTAATAATTCGATTCAACAAAAAGCTCTTGGTAAAAACATAGCCCCTATCTAGATAAACTGCCCCAATCAATGCCTCAAAAGCATCTCCCAATAAGGATCCCTGTTTATTCGGAAAACTGATCATTCGCGCATCAAACTGGATAAGCTCATTAAAACCCAACTTTCTGGAAAGTTGATTTAGGTTTGCTCTACTGACAATTTTTGAACGCATTTCAGTTAGGAACCCTTCATCTTTATAAGGATACTTCTTAAATAACAGTTCAGCCACAACCGAACCCAAAACAGCATCACCCAAGAATTCTAAACGTTCGTTGCTATTCTTTGCGCCCTCTTTAATTGTAACGGCAACAGACTTGTGTCTAAAAGCCATCTTGTACAGATGTACATTTCCGGGGACAAATCCAAGCAGGTTTTTTAGTTTTCTAACGTATTCCCGATCTGGCGAAAAATATAATTTATATATCCTTGCAAAAGGCATCTCTTCTAAAAATAAGGCGACAAGTCCTAGTTAAAGAACCTGTCGCTAGCTCATATTATCAAACCATGTTTGAAGGATCAAACATTAAGCTTTATATTTTTTCACAATAACGGTAGCATTATGCCCACCGAAACCGAAAGTGTTGCTCAACGCCGCATTAACTGTACGTTTTTGCGCCTTGTTGAATGTAAAATTCAAGTTGTTATCAATTTCCGGATCGTCTGTAAAGTGATTGATTGTCGGAGGGACAATATCATTTTGAACAGCCAATATAGAAGCGATAGTTTCTATAGCTCCTGCAGCACCCAAAAGGTGACCTGTCATTGATTTAGTTGAACTGATATTCAGTTTATAGGCATGTTCACCAAACAGGTCAACAATAGCCTTAGTTTCACTAATATCACCCACCGGTGTAGAAGTCCCATGAACATTGATATAATCAATATCTGAAAAATCCATCTCTGCATCATTTACAGCCATTGTCATAGCCAATTTTGCGCCCAATCCTTCAGGATGCGATGCTGTGATATGATGTGCATCAGCACTCATTCCACCCCCTGCAATCTCTGCATAGATTTTTGCTCCACGTGCTAAGGCATGCTCCAAACTTTCTAAGATCAAGGCACCTGAACCCTCTCCCGAAACAAAACCATCTCTATCTTTATCAAAAGGACGTGAGGCTGTTTTAGGGTCGTCATTTCTAGTTGACAAAGCATGCATAGCATTGAACCCACCAATTCCGGCCTCATTGACTGTAGCTTCTGATCCACCCGTAACAATCACATCAGCTTTGCCCATACGGATATAGTTAAAAGCATCTATCATTGCATTGGTAGCCGAGGCACAAGCCGATACGGCAGAAAAGTTAGGCCCACGAAGACCATGACGCATTGAAATATGTCCTGGAGCAATATCAACGAGCATCTTAGGAATGAAGAAAGGATTGAAACGAGGTGTTCCATCTCCCTTTGCAAAGTTTGCAACTTCTTCAGTGAAAGTTGTTAACCCCCCTATTCCTGAGCCCCAAATTACTCCGATACGATTTGTATCTAATTTTTCAAAATCTAAGCCAGCATCTTTAATTGCCTCATCTGTTGACGCAATTGCATACTGGACAAAAGGATCGACTTTACGAGCTTCCTTACGATCCATAAATTCATGCGGATCAAACCCCTTTACCTCACATGCAAACTGAGTCTTGAATTTTGACGCATCAAAATGCGTAATAGGAGCAGCTCCGCTTACACCATTTATTAACGCCTCCCAGTAAGCTGAGACGGTATTTCCAATTGGTGTAAGGGCGCCTAATCCTGTTACTACTACTCTTTTAAGCTCCATTTATTACGATTAGCCTAATTAAATTAGTTAGTTAACGTTTTTTTCTAAATAAGCGATTGCTTGACCAACAGTACCAATAGTCTCTGCTTGATCATCAGGAATAGCAACGTTGAATTCTTTTTCAAACTCCATGATCAACTCAACAGTGTCAAGTGAATCAGCACCTAAATCATTAGTGAATGAAGCTTCTGGTGTTACTTCGTTTTCGTCAACACCTAATTTTTCAACGATAATTGCTTTTACTCTTGAAGCGATATCTGACATGATTTTATAGTTTAATTGTTTAATAAATCTGTGCAAAGAAAAATAAATTTCATCAAAATTCAAACCTAAATTGATATTTAGATGAAAGTCACCACGTTAGGCGACCGAACTTATTCGCGTCTTATACTAGCTAACCCACTCTATATTAACTTAGTTCAAGTATAACAAAAAATATTTTGTATTCCAAACGCTCAGCTAATTAACTCAAATTTTACACAAAAAGTATATTCCAGCCTTAAATTTATTAGTACCTTCGTTAGCAGAGGAGCATATATTTAAGCATTAAAGTGGTCAATAAGTTAGTAGCAAGATTAGATATGGATATGGACGAAGAGTTGGATTTTACCCTACTCGCCATTACCTGTTCTCTGAAAGATTACCGACTCTGCCATTTCATCAACAAGGAGACTAATCTGAATTTTTCCAGAGGAAAAGAAAGTAAATACGACCATGATGGCCGACAAAAAAACAAACCCGAAGAAGAACTTGAATATCATATTATCTTTGACACAAAGAAAAAAATAAGCTACCACTTCACTGCTTTTCATTACCTTATCCCCGATGCCGATACGGAATATTTTCTTATCAACAATAAGAGCATCGAAGGAACTTATTTAATTCCCGAAAACCCCCACTTTGATTTTTTTATCATTATCAAAAACTACATCTGTGAGGATGACGTGGAACATATTATCAAAAGGATCAGCAAATTACCCGAAGTCGTCATTGCAAAAGAAATATCACCAAAAATATTGAAATCTAAAGAAAATCTCATATTTTAGCAAACTGTAGGTTAGTGTAGCAAATACACCCCAGTTTAGATCTAAATTAATTCGATTTAGTTTTGACAAAACACAACAATATAGTGAGCTATTTGTTGTGATTAATGAAGAACATTTAAAATACAAAATAACAGATGGAAAAAGTTCAAAAAAGGACTAAAATTGTCGCAACATTAGGCCCTGCCTCGGCAGACAAACAAGTTTTGACCAACATGATTGCCAAAGGGGTTGATGTGTGCCGGTTGAATTTCTCTCATGGCAGCCAGGAAGATCACCTTAAGGTAATCGAAACTATAAATGCAATAAATAATGAAACAGGATTCAATGTTGCCATCTTAGCCGATTTACAAGGTCCAAAAATTAGGATCGGAAAAATGAAAGAAGGTGGCGCTGTTCTCGTGAATGGTTCAAAAGTTGAAATCACAACACACGAACTTATCGGAGACGAAAACAGAATCTACATTACATACGAAAACTTTCCAAACGATGTTGAAGCCAACGAAATCATTTTACTTGATGACGGAAAACTTCAACTTCGTGTTTTAGAGACCAATCATAAAGACACTGTTACCTGTGAAGTTGTACACGGAGGTGTCCTTACTTCACGTAAAGGCGTTAACTTACCAAACACCAAAGTATCGATCCCTTCGTTGACCGAAGAAGATTTAGACAACTTGAATTTTGCCTTGGATCATGGTGCAGACTGGATCGCTATGTCTTTCGTCCGTTCGGCAGAAGATATTTTTCAATGTAAAAAAATCATTGAAGCAAAAGGAAGCCATGCACGTGTAATCGCAAAAGTTGAAAAACCAGAAGCGATTGAAAATATTGATGCAATTATCGAAGCTACAGATGCTGTTATGGTTGCTCGTGGAGATTTGGGTGTTGAGCTTCCAATGGAAGAGGTACCAGGACTTCAAAAGATCATCGTACAGAAATGTAGAGATCTTTCAAAACCAGTGATCATTGCGACACAGATGTTGGAAAGTATGATCACTACACCACGTCCTACACGTGCTGAAGTAAATGACGTAGCCAACTCCGTATTGGATGGAGCGGATGCTGTGATGTTAAGTGGCGAGACTTCAGTCGGTGAATTCCCTGAAATCGTTATCGAAACAATGAGCAAAATCATTATCCACGTGGAACAAACTTCTTATCCTTATTATAATGAGAAAGTTAGTGAAATCCACGACGGAACACTTATTCCGGATGCGATTTGCGCTTCTTCGGTTTACCTTGCTCAAAAAACAAATGCATCTGCAATTGCGGTATTGACATCATCTGGTGCAACAGCGTTTGAAATTACAAGTTATAGACCAAATGTAGATATCTTAGTTTTCACAGGAACACAAAAATTGCTGAAACAACTCAGCCTACTTTGGGGAGTAAAAACATTTATCTACGACAAGTTCGAAAGCACGGATGGATCTATCCATGATGTTAACAAATTTATTATAAAAAATAACTACGTTAAACCTGGATCTATCATTATCAATACAGCTTCAACACCGTTAATCGAAAAAGGCAAAACAAATACAATCCGTGTTTCCCAGCTATAATGGACAATAAGGATTAAAGCAATTGACCTATCCTTTTGCTAAATAATTTAGTTTTCTTATCTTTAGGTGATTAAATTTAGGTATGGTAGGCAATAAAGAAAAAGAGTTGAGTTTGTTCGATTTTCAGTCGCAATTTAGCAGTGATGCTGATTGTTTAGCTTATTTATCGGCTTTGAAATGGCAAGATGGTTACAAATGTAAGAAATGTGGTTACGGGAGTTTTTGCAAGGGAATAAAAGAGCATGACCGTCAGTGCAATCGCTGCCGTTATTTGGAATCTCCTACAGCAGGCACCCTATTCCATAAGGTTAAGTTTCCTTTAGTTAAAGCCTTTTACGCAGTATACTTCATAAGTACAAACAAAAAGGGTATTGCCAGTACCGAGCTTGGCAGGAAGTTAGGGATCAAGCAAAAAGTAGCATGGTTATTCAAACGCAAAGTGATGAAAGCGATGGAGAGCAGCGGTAAATTTCCTTTGCGTGGAGTTGTGGAAGTTGACGAAACATTTGTTGGCGGTCAGGATGAAAATTCCAAAGGACGTAAAAAAGGAAAGAAGAAGCTTGTGGTGGTTGCTATAGAAAAGAAAGGCAACGGAGTTTCGCGCTTTTACGCCAAGGTGATAGACAAAGCCGATGCGATCAACTTAGGTAGCTTCATGAAGCAAAACATAGAGCCACAGGCTAAGGTGACCACCGACAAATGGACAGGTTATAAGCCGATATTGAAAGATTTCGAAAATATGGAGCGTGTCAAATCTGGTAAGAAAGGTGAGAACTTCCCAGAACTACACAGGGTTATCATGACCTTTAAAAGCTGGTTGAGAGGAATGTACCATCACGTTGGAGATCTACAGGAATATATTAATGAATATACCTATCGATTCAACAGAAGTTTTATGAAAGGGAATATTTTTGACAACCTAGTATATCGGATGATCTGCCATAAACCAGAACAATATAATATGATTATTGCTTAAAGGAATAGGTCAATAAAGCAAAAAAAATAGCGTTCTATCTAGAACGCTATTTTTTTTGCTTGTTTGGATACAAGGAGTCGATTTTTAATTTAAAGTCCTTCACCTTTAGCGAATCATTCAAGCGCCTAAACGGGAGATTGTTTTCTTTCTCATCACCTTTGGGCATTTTTTCCGTTCCTGGCATCGGAGCTAGACCGTCCACACGATTTGGCTTCTTAATGGGCATATGATACTTTTCATCTGAAGAATCCAATTTTAGGACGGGCATCTTTGCTTCCTTTTCTTCCATCAAAGGAATCTGCGGCTTTACCTTTACCTGCCCCAAAGCAATCGTGCCTAGCGAAGATAATACCAATAATAATAAGTAGCTTTTCATTTTTATATAGTTGTTAAAGAGTATTTGCACTCATTTTCACCAATGAACACGTTATACTCGGCTTATTCACTTCTACAGCAGCAGACTCAACTGCGTAGATTTAATTTATCAATAGGCCAATTCAGCATATAATTTATTTCTATTCACTAATTTACAAACAACAGCACCTATATTTAAACAGATTGCTGTTAAACATTGTTAAAACAGCTTCAAAACACATTAGCATCTTTATATTTGTAACAATTTAAGAAAATATGAGCTACCGGACCTTAAATGGCCACTCACATGGTATAAGGGATGGGTACGCAAAAGGTAAATAAACTGAGTGCTATAAACTTTGTGATATATTCAAAATACATTTATTTAACACCCAACCCTAATGAAGAAAAATAGCATTGTATTAATCATTGGACTGATGTCTCTAGCTCTAATTGGGGTATTGGCGATGCAATTCTATTTTCTGAGAGATTCATATCGTCAAAAATCCCAATTATTTGATGAGTCCGTCAATGCTGCGATTACAGCTGTTGCCGGAAAACTTGAACGACGGGAGGTGGTCGACTTTGCTAAAGTTCAACAGGAACGTAACATTGAAAAATCCAAGCAGGAACAGGCCAAACAACGTCTGTTGGCCGAGCAACTTGAAATCCAATATAGAATTGAAGAATTAAAAAACAAACAACATGTTGTTTTCTCAAACTTCAAAGAGCAAGAAGACCAATTACGTGCTTTGTATCCAAATGTAATTGAAATCAAAAATTCCTTTTACGAAACATACATCAAAAGACCGGAGTACCAGAAATTTATCAAATTTTCTGTTTCAAATGAGCTTACCGACGATAATCTGGTGCAAGCTTTTATCATGTTAAATGCATCGAAGGTAGATGATCAGATTAGTGGAAAAGACGATAGCACACGGTTTGTTATCCCCCTAATGGACCCATTGGTCAATCAACAGACAAAATTCAGAGTAGCCACCTTACCACCAAGAGAGAATGCAAAACTTGCAAAAACCATCTCTGATTTGGAAAAAAGGCTCGATGTGCTAAACAGAAAGAATTCTTGGTCCGGTTTCAACGTTTACGACTCCGTTGCTATGCTCGGTGGTAAAAAGGCAGATTACATCGAAGATGTTGCTATTGGAATGGAGCTAGCAAAGCGTCCGTTAAAGGATCGGTTGAATGTTATCATCGTCCAAGAACTTATCAAAGAAGAGTTGGCTCAACGCGATATTAAAGCTCCTTTTAATATTGAAATATGGAGTACAAACAATATATTACTAAATAATATTTTAAACGAAGCCGCTCTAAATAACCCGACAAATACAACAAAATACTCGACCGCACTTTTTAAAGGTGATATCGGTGCTGCGCCAGGGAAATTAACAATCTATTTTCCCAATAAAAAGGCGATAATCGCAGATAATATGGGCTATCTGTTACTACCTATGCTGGCACTACTTTTCTTGTTGGTGGGTTGTTTTGCTTATACACTGATTATCATCTTCAGACAAAAGAAAGTTTCGGAAATGAAAACAGATTTCATCAACAACATGACGCATGAGTTTAAAACACCTGTTGCAACAATTATGATTGCCAGCGAGTCACTTAAAGATCCAGACATCAATGCCGACCATAAGCGCGTTCAGAAATTGGCTAATATCATCTACGACGAAAATGTTAGACTCGGAAATCACATCGAACGTGTGCTTGACCTAGCCCGATTGGAAAAGGAAACATTAAAGTTAGACCAGGTGGATGTGCATATTAATGATCTTGTTTCTGCAGTAACGGACAGCATGCAGCTACGCATGCAGAATATTGGTGGGAAATTCAGTATAGATCTCGCAGCGACCAAGGATATTGTCGTCGGTGATGAGTTACATTTTTCGAATGTATTTTACAATTTATTGGATAATGCCATCAAGTACAGCAAAGGAGATTTACATGTCAACATCAATTCAAAAAATGTTGGTGATACCATTGTTATCACCATTGCCGACAACGGTATTGGGATGAGTCGGGATCACCTGCAAAAGATTTTCGACCAGTTCTACCGTATTCCAACTGGAAATGTTCATAATGTCAAAGGATTTGGTCTTGGCTTAAGTTATGTACAGGACATCCTGAGAAGGCTGAACGGAAAAATTACAGTTAAAAGTGAAAAAGATAAGGGCACGACCTTTGAAGTAATTTTGCCTATTAAAAAATAAAACGTTCCTTTTTTGTATATTTCCTCTTTAAAAAATTTCAAAGGTTGAGGAAAGCTGATTTATCAGCATCAAGGGACATTGGTGAAAATTAATATAATCATTATGCAAAAGATATTATTAGCAGAAGATGATCCTAATTTGGGGGATCTTTTAAAAGACTATCTCGAATTAAAGGGAAAATTTGACGTCACATTATGCACGGATGGAGATGAAGCGATTTCTCAATTCAAAAAAAATAACTACGACCTCTGTATTTTCGATGTCATGATGCCAAAAAAGGACGGATTTACAGTGGGGCGTGAAATCAGAAAAACAAACAATACTGTTCCTATTATCTTTGCCACAGCAAAGGGGATGATGGAAGATAAAACCGAAGCCTTTGAATTAGGGGGAGATGATTATATCACAAAACCTTTTCGAGTAGAGGAATTATTGCTCCGCATCAATGCTTTGCTGAAACGCAGTGTTCGAGACAAAGAAGAGGAAGTGGTTGCCGATAAATTTGAAATTGGCGATTATTTCTTTGATTATACAAGTCAGCAAATTTCTTACAAAGGACAGATGCAAAAACTATCCACTAAAGAAGCGGAACTACTGCGCTTGCTTTGTTTAAAGAAAAATGATGTGCTGACCCGGGAAGAAGCTTTATTAAAAATTTGGCATGATGACAACTACTTTACGGGTAGAAGTATGGATGTATTTCTCAGTAAACTTCGTAAATATCTAAAAGAAGATAGTAAAGTTGAAATTGTCAATGTGCACGGAAAAGGTTACAAACTTTTGGTGAGCTAAAAGAATGGGGAATGAGAAACAGTCATTCCCCATTTTTTATGCTACACAGCGTATTGAAACATGACATACACTAAATCACGGATGAAAAGAAAAGAACAAAACAATTTTATCCTTAGTAGAATATAAAAAATTGACGCACTTTTATAAAAAATTTGCATTTCAAAAAGAAATGTTCTAACTTAGCGTCGCTTATAGAGAAAGGCAGAGGGAATAGACCCGATGAAGCCTTAGCAACCTGTCCCTTGACAAGGTGCTAAATTCTACCCTACTTGATATGGGAATGATAAGCCGAAGTCACCGAATTCTAGTGTGTCCTTCTCTCTCTAGCAAGAAATATAGTTGAAAAAGAAATATTAAAAACATTCATTATGTTATTGACTAACAATTTAGGTTACCCTCGTGTGGGCGCGTTCCGCGAATTGAAAAAAGCCAATGAGGCCTATTGGGCTAAAAAATCTTCTGTTGAGGAATTATTGGACACAGCAAAAAAAATTCGTGAAGGCAATTGGAAAACACAAAAAGATGCTGGAATAGATTTGATCCCTTCCAATGATTTCTCTTTTTACGATCAAGTATTGGATTTAACCCTTACTGTTGGTGCAATTCCTGCTCGTTACCATTCTTTATTGAATAAAGTAGACAACAATTACAGCTTAGATCTATATTTTGCCATGGCGCGTGGTTTCCAACAAGAAGGAATCGACGTGACTGCAATGGAAATGACCAAGTGGTTGGATACCAACTACCACTATATGGTGCCAGAATTCACAAAAGATCAAGAATTCAAATTGACGTCCGAAAAATTCTTAAATGAATATAACGAAGCAAAATCATTGGGCATCGATACTAAACCAGTTCTATTAGGTCCTATCACTTACCTTTTGATCGGTAAAGAAAAAGAAGCTGGCTTCGACCGCATCGATTTATTGGATAAACTTGTTCCAGTATATGAGCAAATATTAGCTAAACTAGCTGAGGCCGGTGCGCAATATGTTCAGATTGACGAGCCTTTCTTAGCATTGGATTTAGATGCTAAAGTAAAAGCTTTATATCAACCTACTTTCGAAAAATTAGCTGCAGCAGCAAAAAATATCAAATTAATCGCGACGACTTACTTCGAAGCTTTAAAAGACAACGAAGATATCGCAGTTAACCTACCTATCCATGCTTTACATTTGGATTTGGTACGCGGTGAAAACCAATTGGATACGGTACTAGCTAAAGTTCCTGCTTCATTAACATTATCTTTGGGTATTGTTGAAGGCCGTAACATCTGGAAAAATGATTACGAAAAATCATTGGTTAAAATCAAACAAGCTGTTGATGCATTAGGAAAAGACCGTGTATGGGTAGCTCCTTCTTCATCATTGTTGCACGTTCCTTTCGACTTAGACAATGAACACAATGAGCAATCGCTACCAGCTGAAGTAAAAAACTGGTTAGCATTTGCTAAACAAAAATTAGCTGAGGTAAAAGACTTAGCCGTATTAGCAGAAGGTGAAGTTGATGCTGAAACAGCAAAACGCTTCGAAGCGAACAAAGCTGCCGCTGAAAGCCGTCGTACTTCTCCACTGATCCACAAACCAGAGGTTAAAACACGTACAAGCAATATCACTGATGACGATGCGAAACGTACTTCAGCATTTGCTGACCGTAAAGCAGCGCAACAAGCGAAGTTCAACTTGCCGGCATTCCCTACCACAACTATTGGTTCATTCCCGCAAACGAAAGATGTTCGTAAATGGAGAGCAGACCTGAAAAAAGGTGCTATCACGCAGGCAGAGTACGATAAAGCAATCGCAGAAGAAACTGAAAACACAATCCGTCTTCAAGAGCAATTGGATATCGACGTATTAGTACATGGCGAATTCGAACGTAACGACATGGTTGAATACTTCGGTGAACAATTGGCTGGTTACGCTTTCACACAAAACGGCTGGGTACAATCTTACGGTTCACGTTGTGTAAAACCTCCGATTATCTATGGTGATGTATACCGTCCTGAAGATATGACTGTCCGTTGGTCTTCATACGCTCAATCATTGACTAACCGTCCGGTTAAAGGTATGTTGACTGGTCCAGTTACCATCTTACAATGGTCTTTTGTACGTAATGATCAACCGCGTTCAACAACGACTTACCAAATTGCATTGGCGATCTTGGATGAAGTACAAGCGCTGGAAAAAGCAGGTATCAAAATCATACAAATCGATGAACCAGCAATCCGCGAAGGATTGCCGCTACGTAAAGCTGATCAAAAAGATTACTTGAACTGGGCAGTACGTGCTTTCCGTGTTTCTTCATCAAATGTAGAAGACGATACACAGATTCACACACACATGTGTTACTCTGAGTTCAATAATGTAATCGAAGACATCGCTGCAATGGATGCTGACGTCATCACGATTGAGACTTCACGTTCTCAAATGAAATTGTTGAATGCTTTCGCCGGTGATTTCAAATATCCAAACGATATTGGTCCAGGTGTTTATGACATTCACTCACCACGTGTTCCAAGCAAAGATGAGATGGTAGATCTATTGCGTAAAGCAAAAGCAGTAGTTCCAGCAGAACAACTTTGGGTTAACCCTGACTGTGGTTTAAAAACTCGTGCTTGGCCAGAAACCAAAGCGGCTTTAGAGTCGATGGTTGAGGCTGCGAAAATCTTAAGAGCAGAATAATTCTTAAACTATATTGATAAAGCCCTAGATGAAATTTCATCTAGGGCTTCTTTATTGGACCTTGGTTCGAAACAAAAACCGTCATCCGGATAATGTAAGACTATTTTCGGGTGTTCTTCTTTTCTTTCTTGTTTTCCTTTTCTTTCCCGTTCTTAATTTCCTGTTTCCCCTTAATCCGATCTTCAATCGACTTCAGGCTTGACGAAAAATCAAGATCAACATTTTCAAGTTTTGCCATCTTTAACGCCTTCAATGCCTTTTTGTATTTTCTCAATTTTTCAAATAGAAGTGCTTTCTTGATCCATATCCCTGTCAAGGGCATCGCCGGAAGTGTCAAAGCAAATTTAATCGTCTTTTTTGCAGCTTCATACTCCCCCATATCAATCAGCGTCTGAATGAAATAAGGATATACTTCCAATGCCTGCACATTATGCACCAAAGCTTCCTGGAAATATCTTTTTGCCTGCTCATAATCCAATAGCTGTTCGGCATGAACTCTTCCCATCAAACACAGCGCCATTGTATTGGACTCATCATAAGACAGCGCATAAGATAAGGATTCCATGGTCTCCTCCAAATACATAGGATAGTTATCCAGTGCCTGAAGGACATATTTATTTACTGAATTCATAAAATTTTCTAAAACATAACATTCATATCCAGCTTTCACAATACCCTCGAAGGCAGCTGGATTTTTAAAACTCCATCATAAGCTAAGCATATTGGAACAGTGGGCCACCATTTAGAGAGCCAATTTTTAGCCAATATCAACGTAGGTTACTTAACGTATTAAGAAAGAAGATTAGGAAAGGGCCGTATTCCGAAGAATATTCCCGAGAATCTTCTCTGTGGACGAAGCGGGATTTTCTAATATTGCACACATATTCTTCCGTTTTTATTAATTACTCTGTTAAATTGCAAAGATTCAAAATATTTACCAAATTCCCAAAAACTTTTGATTATTAACCCGTTATATCTTAAAGCACGATATTGGCATATTATTGTCGCATCAATTTTGCTAAAATTCAACGACTATTTCCCCATCTTTAGACTATGGAAAGTCAATCAGCTAATCAATTAATCAAACTATCAAGAAAACGTAAGGGACTAACGCAGCAGGAACTCGCCGATCAGGCGGGTGTATCGCTAAGAACAGTGCAACGCATCGAAAAAGGCACTGAAGAAATCAGTGGATTTAGTCTCAAACAGATCAGTCAAATCTTGGAAATACCTTTAGAACAACTCATTATGCCAAATGTAAATCAAATCAGTATCGACAACAATCAAACAGGAAGTATTAAAGCGCTATATTTAGCATCGCTCACCTTTCTGGTCAATCCATTATTAGGATTATTGGTCCCAGCGATTATGGGCTATACGAAGCAAAATAAAGACGCCTTATACAGTAAGCACCTAAAAAAAATAATTGTAATACATGCTGTTGGACTATTTTTTCTCGGAAGTTTTATAGGCTATATTATTATTGCAGATTTTTTTAAGATTTCACTACCGTCTTTTTTAAGCGATATATTCAATAGCGCCTATTTTTTACTCATCCCAGTATGCTACTACATATTGATTCTAACCTTCACTATTTTTAATTATATCGCAATAAGGAAGGCCAAGCTCAGTGCTGCAAACTAAACCAATACAAATGAATTTGTCGCGTTCAAAATCATAGCGGTTTCTTTTGAACGATCAATACCCAATCATTCTCCAGCAACAGATAGCCCATTTCATAAATAAAGTTATAGGTCTGTCCCTTGTTATTGGAAAAAGTATGTGTATGGAACTTAAAATCAAATCCCAACCGCTTTAACTTTTCCCGCTGTATCTTGATCATACCCTCCCCACTCAACGCTTCCAATAAAATACGGCGGTTTTTTCGCAGAATATTATTCACATTGCGCACCATATTGGTCTGGTCGCTATTTAATTTATTGTTATAGGCGTTCCGGCAAGCATCATCACAAAATCGCTTGTCCGAACGGCCATATATTACTTTGCCACATTCAAGGCAGACTTTTTCGACAGCACTCATAACGGAAGATTAAACGACAACAAACGGTTACAATCGACTATAGTCGAATACAAATGGTAAATAGACGACTATAATTATTTCCCCGCCCCACCTTTGCTTAAGATCATTCGGCGTTCATAGCCAATGACCATCAACTAAAATAAGAATTATTAAAAACTTTTAAAAATTAGACACATGAGCACATTACGCAACAAAGTACAATTGGTTGGGCATTTAGGAAACGACCCGTTAATCAAAACAACTTCCACTGGCACCAATTACTCCATATTACGTCTCGCCACCAATGATCTTTTCAAGAACAAAGCCGGTGAATGGGTTGAAGAAGTTCAATGGCATACACTCGTGGTTTGGGGTAAGCAAAACAATACCATTGAAAAGAAATGCCAACGTGGGACCAAACTCATGGTTGAAGGCAAACTCACCTATCGTAACTATGAGAACGCAGATGGGGTAAAACAATATGTCACAGAAATTAAAGTAGATAATTTTATGATTTTATCTGATTCGAACGGTGCCAAAGATGACATCCCAACACCTCCAGATGAAAATGAAGACGATCTGCCTTTCTAGTATGATCAACGAGGTAGGTTTTCAAGCCCCTACCTCGTCGATTGTTTCCAACTTATTTTGTCAGGCTTGCAGTCAACGCTCTTCCTAGGTTCTCTGCATAAGCCTTCCATAATTTAGCATCTTCTGGCGTAAACTTAGCAACAGCTTCAGTTTCTTTGGCTGCCCATTCCTGTCGCTTCGCTGCAAGCTCCTTGAGTTTAACAACATCGCCGCTTTTAGCAACAGCGATAAATTCTTTGATATATTTTGTATAATCCTCCGCCAATTTTTGTGTCTCAGCAGAACTAAATTTCGGTATTGGCACTTCGCCACCGCTATTTTCTACCGACGTTTCGGCCGTATCTTTTTTTAAGTCAATAGCGGCAGTTGTATCTTTTACTTCGACTTTTTTAGTCGTGGAATTATTGCAGGAAATAACAAAAAATCCAGCAATTAATGCTGATAAGGCTACTTTCTTCATTTATTTAAATTTAGTTTTTTAAGTCTGGTCATTTATTCGTTTATGCGTGTTGTTCTAAAGCTAAATAAATCACTCTAGTTTTATCGGATCGACAAGTTCACCATCATCTTAATCACAACCCTACCTTTTTGTAACGTTACTTTATTATCGAACTAATTTAATTACAATGCCCGACTCTACGAAATTTTTTGTGGACACTCACATTCTGCAGGCCTGAGTTAGGAGTCTTCTTTTCTTGTAGGCAAGTCAACATCAGATCAACTCCAAGGCCGTACATATTAGGGGTATTACAAGGGTAAGCCCCTGCAAATCCCTTGTTAATACCTTGTAAATGGACTGCAATTACATAATTAACCACGGATATGATAACAACATGGAAATACGCCCGATACCGGCAAAACCGAATAAACAATAGGAAAAAGTTCCTCGCAATTAGATTCGCTCAAACCTGCCATACAATTTCCAGAAATATGCTTTCTCCCCCATAGTGAGATCAATCTTCTTCCAGGCATTTAAGGCTAAACTAATCTCCTTTTCCTGCAAACTGTATTTTCCAATAAAGAACTCTTCTTCGGAAAAATACAAACCAAATGCTTTATCCAACGTATGTAGGCTCTGAACATCTACCTCTTCAAAAAATAAAATGGATTGAGGGCCAGCCAAAAAATCACTCGGCACCGGAATAGCGTCAGCGTATTCGATTGCGATGAGGCGGTTCCTACTTTGCAAAGGAAATTCAATTATTGGAAGCTCTTCTAATTTCGAAAAATAACTACCCGCCTCAAAAATACCATCTCGTTCCAGCAGCGGGATTTGTAACAATCTTTTACGTCCAATAAGAGAAACATTTGGATCAAAATAATCATTGAAATTAAGAATTTCATTGACAGATAGATTTTTTTCAATAAGATGCTGCACAGGAATGCCAAAATAATTTGCAATCTTTAGAACAATCTCAATTTTTGGCTCTGCACGCATTTCTTCGTAAGACGAAATATTACCTCTAGTAAGATTAAAAATATCCCCAAATGCCTGTTGACTCATTCCTTTCACTTTTCTTAATTTCTTAATATTGTTGCCTACGTTGCTCATTTTAAAAAAAATTGAATATTTATTGCAAAATATTTTTGCATTTTTATTACCTTTATGCAAAGAATATGTGCAATATATAAAAAACTTGATTATGTACTTCTCAAAAATTGAAAATTATATCGCCAATATCGGTTACACCATCACCCATAAGGATACAAAAGAAGGAATCTTTGTCATCGAAAATGAAGATGACGGAATTCGCAACCTCATCGTAGGCATTGCCCAACCCATCCTGATTTTTGAGCAATACCTTTTTACAATCAGCAATGACACCATGGATATGTTCAAATCACTATTGATAAAAAATAGAGATATTATCCACGGCGGATTTGCGTTAACGGAAGATGGTACCAAAGTTATATTTCGGTATACGTTACAAATACATAATCTCGACCAGAACGAATTCGATGCAGCCATCAATTCGCTGAGTCTGTTGATGAGTGAATATTATAATCAGTTAATAAGTTTTTCAAAATTATAGAATAATGAATATTTTTAAGAGAATTTTCAGAATCGGTCAAGCAGAGATCCACGCAGTCGTGGACAAAATGGAAGACCCCATCAAAATGACGGAACAGGGTATCCGTGAGATGAAAGAGGACCTGGAACAATCGTTGGAAGCCTATGCTAAAGTGAAGGCCTTAGCCATACGTACCCAAAACAATTGTGAAAAGAAAAAAGAAGAAGCCAATGAATTTGATAACAAAGCTATTCTATTACTCCAAAAGGCACAAAAGGGAGAGCTAACGGCAGAAAAGGCCGAAGGTCTGGCAAAAGAAGCGCTGTTGCTGAAAAAACAGTTATTAATCGAAGCTAGTGAATTGGAGAAACAAGCCGTGATTCATCAAAGTTCAGCCGATGAGCTACACAAAAATGTAGACATTCTCAAATTCAATATATCGAAATGGGAAGGTGAACTCTCCACATTAAAGGCACGTGTAAAGGTCTCTAACGCAGCTAAAATGGTCAATCGGCAGCTCGCGAATATCGATTCAAATAGTACGATTTCCATGTTAGAACGTATGAAAGAGAAAGTCGAGGAAGACGAGGCCCTAGCGAAGGCCTATGGCGAGATTGCACTAGGCAACAAAAGTAAAGTTGATGAGATTAACGAGACCATCGGCGGGTCTGAAGCCGTCAACAACGAATTAGAAGAACTAAAAAGAAAATTAAATAGTGATGAAAAGATTTGAGTATAAAACGCTAAAAATTGAACCTAAGGGTTTCTGGGGAACAAAGTTGGATCCCGAAAAAATTGATGAAATCTTAAATGATCTTGGAAATCAAGGCTGGGAATTGGTAACCATGCAGGACCTTGAGGTCAATGGCAGTTCCTGGTCGTTCCATTACACATTCAAAAGGGAGAAAATTTAAACAATAACACGATGACAGAACTAATCAATATCTTATTTAATCCATTATCCAATGGAATTATGACAGTCTTAACGGGCATGTCTGTAGTGTATTGGTTATTTATGTTTCTGATGGGTGATGGAGTACATCTCTTTGATGCCGATGCAGATATAGACCTCCATCCCACACCTGATGTCACGGACGTTGATGGATCACATGATATCGCAACTGAGGGGGCCGACCATGCTCACCATCATCATACGGATACGGACGCTAATACAGAACCTGGTTTCTTTGCAAAAGCAATGGATTACATCAATGTTGGCAAAGTACCCATCATGCTTATTGTAACACTATTCAAATTTATAGGCTGGATAATTACCATTGTTTCCTCGCTCTTTATCGACGTTGCTTCATGGGGAATAAAGTCTGTATTAATCCTAATCCCCGTTTTCATTGTTACATTTATATTAATGCATTTTCTGACCAAACCCTTAGCTAAAATGTTTAAAACTATAGGTTACAATGGCGAAGAAAGTCACGATTTTCTTGGTCGCATGGGTAAAATGAGAGCCAGTATTGAAGGCAAGAAAATAGGTTCTGCCGAATTTATCATCCAACAGGACCCGATTCGCCTCAATGTTGTCAGCCACAATGGGGAGAAAATAGGCTACGGAGACGATGTCATTATTGTTGACGAATCCAAGGACAAGAAATATTATTATGTGACCAAAGAAATCACGATAGACAATATTTAATGAAAAAAGAAGAAAAGACTCGACACCTAAACAACTGTCCGAAAAGAACGGGTCTTTATTCCTTTAAATCCTAATCGTAAACCCAACTATTAAAATCTAAATAAATACAAATCATATGCTATATCAACCTCTTTTATTTCTAAGTGGCTTAAACGGAATTATACTTTTAATTGTCGGATTGGCTGTCTTTTTAATTTTTGCATTCTTTGTTGTATTGAGTGCATTCTATAAGAAAATTCCACAAGGGAAAGCAATTGTCCGTACTGGTGTTGGTGGTACAAAGGTAGCATTCAACAAAGGAATGTATGTTGTACCTGTATTTCACAAGATGGAGATCATGGACATCTCAATCAAAAAAATTGAGATTGCCCGTATGCAAGGTGAAGGTTTGATCTGCAAGGATAATATTCGTGCAGATATCAAAGTTGCTTTCTTCGTTCGCGTTAATAAAAGTGTGGATGATGTGATCAATGTTGCCCAAAATTTAGGTTGTGATCGTGCAAGTGAGCCGGAAACATTAAAAAGCATTTTTGAATCTAAATTCTCCGAGGCCCTAAAAACAGTCGGTAAGAAATTTGATTTCATCGAATTGTATGAAGCCCGTCGGGAATTTCGCGACGAAATTTTGGATATCATCGGAACTGACCTGAACGGTTATATTCTAGATGACCGTGCAATCGACTATCTTGAGCAGACCGATATTGAGCATCTCAACCCAAACAATATCTTAGACAGTGAGGGCATTAAAAAAATAACGGAGCTAACGGCAAAACAAAATATCAATGCCAATTTTATCCGTCGTGATGAGGAGAAATTAATCAAAAAACAAAACGTGGAAGCACGGGAAGCTATTCTAGAACTAGACCGTCAGCTTGCCGAAAAAGAAGAAAAGCAAAAACGGGAAATTGATAACATCAAAGCACGTGAAGAAGCAGAAATAGCAAAGGTACGTGAAGAAGAGCGCTTAAAATATGAAAGTGTCCGTATTTCTACCGAAGAGCAACTGGCAGTACAGGAAGAAAATAAGCTGCGCCAGATCATCATTGCTGAGAAAAACAAGCAGCGCACGGATGCTGTTGAAGCAGAGCGCGTAGAGAAAGACCGTGCCTTGGAACAAACAGAACGTGAGCGCATTGTTACCTTGGCTCAGATCGACAAAGAACGCTCTATCGAGACGGAGAAGAAAAGTATCCAAGGGGTTATCAAGGAACGCGTACAATTGGAGAAAGGGGTTATTGAAGAGCAACAAGGCGTCCGAGACATCGAAGTATTCCGTGAAGTAGAACGAAAGAAACAAGCGGGTGTTATCGCGGCATCACAAGAAGCAGAAGAAAAATTAATATCCACTGTTAAGGCGGCCGAAGCTGCAAAAATCGCAGCCGAGCAGGAAGCGGAGAAAAAGGTAATCGATGCAGAGGCGGCTCGTAAAATTGCCGAAAAACGTGCTCAGGAATTATTGATAGATGCTGAAGCGAAAAAAGAAGCATCGCTGAAGGAAGCCGAAAGTCGTAAGATTATTGCTGAAGCACAAGCCAAAGAAGAAGCCGCGCTTGGCTTATCCGAAGCTGAAGTAATGGTTGCAAAAGCCGAAGCCGAAGAAAAACAAGGTACCGTTGAAGCTAATGTGATCGAGAAGAAAGCTGAAGCAATGCGTAAAGAGGGCTTAGCACAGGCAGAAGTTGTTCGTGAGAAAGCACTTGCTGAAGCAAAAGGTATCGAAGAGAAAGCTGAGGCGATGAAGAAATTGGATGGTGTGGGCAGAGATCACGAAGAGTTCAAATTGCAATTGCAAAAAGAACGTGATATTGAACTCGCACACATCAATATCCAAAAAGACATTGCTCAAGCACAAGCTGGCGTATTGTCGGAAGCACTTAAAACGGCAAAAATAGATATCGTTGGTGGCGAAACCATGTTCTTTGAGAATATCGTCCGTCAAGTTTCCAATTCCAAAGGTTTTGATCACTTGATTGACAACTCTAAACATGCCACAGCTATTAAGAATTCACTGATAGGTCCAGATGGACAAGGAGACCTTGCAGAGAAGGTGCGTGGATTAGCCGATAAATATGGAATTTCCACAAACGATATAAAGAACCTCACAGTTTCAGCAGCATTGATTAAACTCCAACAAGCGGCGACTGACGCTGAAAATGGCGAAGACAAAAGCTTTATCAATTCTTTGTTCGGATTGGCGAAAAACTTGGGCATATCCAATAAAAAGTTGTCGTAATTAATACCCATTATTACCTGCAGATAATGTTCATAATCACTGCAGGTAATAAATAATGATTCTACCACATATACAAAGTCGATAAAGCTCAGTTTTATGCCAGAAGAAAACGTAATAAATCAGAACGACTCCCTTGATCAAGGTGCATACGAGATTATTCGGAAGCGGCTTCTTACACAAAAAGAAGAGCTATCTATCAAACTCCAGCAACTAAATAATGCCCGCAAGGAAGTCTTTAATGCAACAAGTTTTATACTCAAGGCCAATCAACGGATCACCACAGAAAATAATTGTGTTGCTCGCGGTATTTTAGCCCTGGACAATCTATGTATATTCGGTTATAACGTCCATTTTGGGCTACGTACCGAAATTAAACTCGAAGATGTTTTCAGTGTATATACGTTCGAAAACAATCAATTTATCCCACAATCACTCGATCTGATCAATGATCCTAATTTCATTGGCGATTACCAAAATTTATATAAATACTATCGCGACTCGATCTTTTCCAAGTTTCGACGTACGGAAAACTATCTTTATATGATCTTTCAGACCAGCAAAAATCCTGCTGACCTGAAGGCATTCAAGTGGTTGATTAAAGACGGAACGCTCCAATATCAGGACGACCGCAGCATTCATGAGGTTAAATTGCCTAATCAGTTTGAGTTTGATTGGACGAAAACAACCTTAGAAGACCGTCGCCTCGGAAAACACCCGCACATTTCCATTAAGGACAAGATCTTTATAGAAGCAATCAATGGCGATATTACTTTCAAAATTGAAAACAATACCGATACGGGGAAAGGGATCTTCTCCGAAAAAGTGTCAAACGCCGACCAACAACTGGATGATGCGGATTACTACTATGCAGACCTTGGCAATTTGATTGCCGTTCGCATTAAACCGTATCAAGAAGATTTCCGAGCATTTGTCTTTAACCAACGGACAAAAGAAGTTGTGAACCTTAAATCACTTAATGAATCAGCCATTCTACTACCCGATAGTCAAGGAATCATTTTTTCTAACGGATACTACCTGCAGAATGGCACCCATAAAATCTTTGACGTCCAGTTTGACCAGGTTAGTTTCCTTAGACGCATAGCATCACCAAATGGCGAAGACTTTCTCTATATCTTTTGTCAGGAGGAAACGAATACCTACATCTTACTGTCTTATAACATCATTCAGCAGCATGTCGAAACTCCGATCATCTGCAATGGCTTCACACTTTTCAAAGACGGTAGTTTAATTTACTTTCACACAGAGGCTGAAGCAACAAGGCATCATCAGGTTCAGATTTGGGAAACCCCTTACATGGCCGTACTCAAAGAAAATGAGCTAAAAAAAGACGATCCGCTTTATAAGGTCGGTAATAAACAGATCGTACAAGCCATGGCCGAGGCACAAGAAGTCATACAGCTCATCAAAAAAGAAGACAGTTATGAAGGTCTTTACGAGGATATACTCAAAAAATCGACGGTTCTGCTTGACTCTTATTTTTGGATAAAGGATGAAGCCTTGTCAAATCTTGGGCAGCCTCTGGCACAGATCAAAGAGGTCGCCAATACGGCAATTGACGAATTTGTTAAGGTCCAAGCCCAACGTAAATACGCCACAGAGCTCAATAGCAGTGCCGAGAAAAAAATGGAAGAGCTTACCTTTTCCATCAATAGTACAGTAGTCGAAAAGCTTGATCAACTTGTTCATCAACTGGCAGATTCACGTCGTTTACAGGGCGAAATCATTGACCTCAAAAATGTCAAATATATTGATGTAGTCCGCATCGATGCTTTACTCGATAAACTACAGTCAATCACCACCGAACTCGCCGAAAAGACAATTGCCTTCTTGCTTCGCGACGAGGCTTTACACCCCTATGAGCAGAAAGTGGAGCAACAGAAAAACAATGTTGCTGCAATTATCAAAGTCTATGACGCCAAGGCGATCGAGGAAGCCAATTCGGCTATATCGAGTGAGCTGGAGCTCTTGATCGATATTCTAAACAGTTTAAAAATCGACGACTCCACTCAAACCACCAAAATCATCGAAAAGATAGCTGTTATTTTCTCGTCCCTGAATGAAGTCCGTGCGCAGCTTACACGCAAACTCAATTCATTAAAAAGTACGGAAGCCATTGCAGAATTTTCAGCCCAGCTTACGCTACTGGAGCAGTCTGTCACCAACTACCTTGAACTCTCTACGACAACAGAAAAAGTAGACGAGTATTATACCAAGGTCATTGTTCAACTGGAAGAACTTGAAAGTAAGTTCTCAGAATTTGAGGACTTCGCCCTGAAAATAGCAGATAAACGCGATGAGATCATCAAAGCATTTAATTCCCGCAGAGAGCAAATCGTTGAACAGATCAACAAACGAAGCTCTTCACTCGAACAAATTGGCCTTCGTGTATTAAAGAATATCGAAAACAAGTCAAAGACATTTGCAACGCGTGAGGAAATCCTAAGTTTCTTTGCTTCAGATTTGATGATTGACAAAATCAGACAACTTGTACAAGAACTGCAAACGCTCAGTGATGTTTCAAAAGCTGAAAATCTTGAAAACCTACTCAAAAAATCTCAAGAGGATGCATTGCGCATTTTACGTGACAAGAATGATCTATTTGTAGATGGAGAGAACATTATTGCGCTTGGCAAGCATAAATTTGCCGTCAATAGTCAGTCACTCAGTTTAACGCTCGTACGCAAAAATGACGAAATATACTTCCATCTTACCGGAACGAGCTTCTATCAAAAAGTCAAGGGATCCGAGATTGAAAACTTTAGAGATATTTGGGATCAGGAACTGATTTCCGAAAACAAAGACGTATACCGGGCTGAATATCTCGCCTATAAAACATTTCTTGCTTCTAAAGGACAGCAAGATTTTGATGCCAACCTGTTTATCAATCAGACTGTCGAGCAAAGTTATTCGGAAGGTTATGTCAAAGGAGTGCATAATTTTGACGCCCTGGTAATCTATGATACCATAAAACAGCTTGACAGCAAGCTTGATCTTTTACGTTACGATGCTCATTTGCGTGCTATGGCGCAGTTGTTTTGGCATTCACTGGCCCAAGACCAACAGGAAAAACAAAAGGCGTTGATCCAATCTACACACTCGGTATTAAAAGCATTTCCAAATTCCACACGCTATCAATCTGTCGTTGACGAACTCACAACATTATTCAACAATTGGGACACTCATTTGGATCGCTCGACAATTGATGGAGAGGAGATCGCGAGCTATCTTTTCCAGACTTTCACAAGCTACAGCAAGTTTGTCGTCAGTGAGCAATCGGATGAACTGAAGAAGGCTTTCATCAGGTTATTGGAAAACAAAAAGAGTTTCAAACTCTTTGAAGCAGATATTCAGCATACACAATTTAGTCTCGTAGACCGTTTCTATTTGACTTTAAATTGGCTAAATTCTTTTATCGACGAGAACAGTAATTACCAGGCTTTCCACAAGTACATTGAGGAAACTGCAGTCACACTTCTTTATCCAAAAGATGAATACCAATTGATCATCGCCAAAGACAATGCGCTCATCCAGGGATTAAAGGGAAATCATCCGATCTTGAACAATGGAGAAGAACAGATTCAATACCATCAATTTCTGAGTAGGTTGAAGACATTTGCAGAATGGAATGCCCCTCGTTTTCAAGAATTCGCTTCTTTGAAGGAGCAGCTTGGAAAAACATATGCCAAGGAGCTGAAAATCGGAGAATTTGAACCAAAAGTCTTAACATCTTTTGTCCGAAATAAGTTGATCAACGAAGTTTACTTTCCATTGATCGGAAATAACCTGGCCAAACAACTTGGAGCAGCTGGCGACAATAAACGTACCGCCAGAATGGGTATGCTTCTTCTCATTTCTCCTCCAGGTTACGGAAAGACAACATTAATGGAATATCTCGCGAAAACCATGGGTTTACATTTTGTAAAAATCAACGGACCTACAATTGGGCATTCCATTACTTCAATTGATCCTGTGGAGGCGAAAACTTCTGGTGAACGTGAGGAACTTAAGAAGATTAATCTTGCCTTCGAAATGGCCGACAATGTGATGCTCTACCTCGATGATATCCAACATTTGAATCCGGAATTCCTACAGAAATTTATTTCATTGGCAGACGGACAACGTAAGATCGACGGTATTTTTGAAGGCGAGAGTAAAACATATGATTTGCGTGGGAAAAGATTCTGCATCGTAATGGCTGGAAACCCCTATACAGAAAGCGGGTCTAAATTTCAGATTCCAGATATGCTTGCCAACCGTGCCGACGTCTACAATCTGGGGGATGTGATCGGTGATACCGAAGCACTATTCAATCTAAGCTTGATCGAAAATGCGGCAATTGAAAACAGCTACCTTGAAAAAATAGCAAGCAAATCCTTCAACGATTTTTATGCTTTAGTGAACTACGCGCAATCAGTGGTAGACCAACTTCCCGATTTAGAAGGCAATTACCTGAAGCAAGATATCGATGATTTTATAACGGTATTAAAACATGTATTAAAGATCAGAAATGTTGTCATCAAGGTCAATCAAAATTATATTCAAAGTGCGGCCATGCAAGACAATTATCGAACAGAACCGCCGTTCAAAATGCAAGGATCTTACCGGAATATGAGCAAGCTCATTGCGCAGATCGTGCCCATGATGAACGATGAGGAGATTGATCAGGTTCTCCTCGCACATTATGAAAGCGAGTCACAAACCCTTACTGCCGATACAGAAAGTAATCTTCTAAAATTGAAAGAACTCGCCGGATTGATAAACAATGTGGAACAAGAACGCTGGGAACACATCAAACAAATCTTCCGCAAGAACAATAAACATGGTGGTTTGGCCAAAGATGATAAGGTGTTTGCACAAATGCAGGACTTTAATGAAAACCTAGAGGGTATCATACAGGCCATTCGTGCTTATAAGAACTAATATTTAACATTGCTATTCCAGTGGACTTTACCTATGTATTCAGCTGGAATAGCAGTATTTCTGATACGAGTACTGTCAAATATTTTTTAAGCATTAGCTATTTTTAGGTTGATCAATGATTATCTTTGATAGTATCAAATGATAGTATCATCATAATGAAACCACCGTATATTATTACAAGTGAAACTTTAAAATTAGTTAGTTCTATTTCAGAAAGAATAGGAGAAATTAATGCTGCTCATTTATATAAACCCAGTACGGAGCTACGAAAAAAGAACCTATAAAATCGATTCAATCGTCTTTAGAAATCGAAGGTAACACGTTAACTGAGGAACATATAATGAAAACAGCAAATCTATATTTAACATTCCGCTATACATTTAGTTCTTCTTGCTGACATTCGATGATATGATCACCCTTCTCAGGATATTTAGTATGATATTTCGTTTCCATAATTGTTTTGCACTCTATTGTACTATTTCATTAGAACCAAATAATACGACCATCTTCTGCGCGAAGGCTATTTTAGTAATGTCCAATAAACGTTCAAGTTCCACCATATCTGGAATGTGACGTTTCATACGTAATGTATCTTCATTTAAATCTTCAAAATCGGCTACACGCCAATTTATATAAGCATCAATATCTTTCTTGATCTGCCCCCGTAATTGTGGTAGTACTCTCGCTGCCATTTCTTCAAGTTCCTTACATGGGCGATTTAAATTCGGAACATTTAATGAAAAAGTATCGATTACCAAACGGTAAATCTGTTTTAAACAAGACGATAAAAGGGTATGGGCAAGATCCGCAACCATTTTTTCATCACAAAGCAGGGTGTTACATTTTTCTAAAAAATGCTCGATTATCTTAACCCTGTTATTGAACTTAGACCAGAAATTATCTTTAAAATTTTCCAGAGCCCCCCCCATCGGGTTCTACCAAACGATAGGGACTTCCCGAAAACACCAAAAATTTAGATCGACAATGGGCAATATTGTAAAAGCACCCGTCTTCCATTTCAGCTTCCCATCGGTCTCCCGAAAAGATATTAAACACGAGGGTACTCTGCTTCAAGCACACCAACTCAAGAATACTTTTTACGATTATCCGCCCTTCACAGCCCCCGAAGAGACTGTAAATATGCCAAAGTCGTCGATTAGCATACGTTCCTTAACGACTCCATTGTAGGCCATCAGACGGTCTAATTCTTTCTGCGAACGACGGCGCATCACCCAGTCTTTTTTCTGATGACTGTTTAACACGTAAGCAATCATCTTTAACTGTGGATGCCATGGCTGTCCAGTATAAACCAAATGACTGCTTTCTTCACAAATCGAAGTTGCACCTTTTACAGCCCTACTTGCCATTTCATTGTCACCAAAAAGTTCAAAGATACCTGAGATAATAACAATATTAGGCTCAAATTCCAGCTTGGGATAGGTAGCCGGATCAAAACAATCGTAGTTGGTAAATCGTATTCCCTGCAATCCATTTCTACGGATAATCTTCTCTCCTACCGCAATATTTGACAACAGGAATTCATTAATCACGATTTCGGCCTCGGGATATTTTTCTTTAATATCAAATAAGTAATTTCCGGTCCCACCCGCAATGTCCAATATCTTAACGGTTTTTCCAGCAGCTTTAACTTTTGTTATATGCTCTTCCAGCAACTGTAACAAGTGTTGTTTTCGAATGCGAATTCCTTTCCAGCCGATGGCCTCCAGATAACCACGGTCGAGGATACGCCCAAAGCGATTTTTACCCTGCGATTCATTGCGATAGACGTAGTCCAGCGATATCCCAGAATCAAATCCAAACTGCAGGCCTAAATTCATTCCTTTACTTAAGGAACCTATTTTACCCAATGCCCATTTTTGGACCGCATAATTCAATTTTTCACCCGCAGGAAGTAACTTATGGTATAATTGTTCATACTCTTTCACCGAAAACTCATCGGGTTCAAGCGTCAACTCAGGGCTTTGTCGGGCATAGGCCTTGTCGATAAAGTTTCGCAGATACTGGTAAACTTTCTGCCGGTTTGTTTCAAATAGAACCCCATGGTAGAAATTACGTAATGTAATAAAGGTCTTCAACTTTGAAGCAATTGTCACAAAGAATTTTTTCTGTACCGAATTTTTGACCACATAATCTTTTTCAGCAGAAAGGACAATCACAGGAATATCAATCGCCGCAGCGTCTTCAACGATACGCTCGCCAGCTTTTAATAGATCAACCAACAAAGCTCCATTGATAGATTTGGAAATCAAAGGATCGGCATCGTAAGCCTTCTGCTGATCGATATCGTGAGTCAACACTTTAGATTTGACATAACTCTGGATAATCAGATCTTTTTTTAGCTTTGTTCCCAAAGCAATCATCTGATTTGCCAAGGGCACATATAATTTAATTTCAAATGCAGGTGCCAACAATGCAATACCAGCGACTTTAGGAGCAAAATCATGTACCCAGGCACTGACAACAACTCCTGCAATACTATTGGCGATAACGAAAATGTCTTTCGAATCAACCAAATATTCTCGGCCTATATAATGAACGAAACTATCTAGATCCCGTACATAATCCATAAAGATCGGTGAAACTGGTTCTTTCGTATAACCATGTCCGCGCAAATCAAATGCAAAGATTGAATGATCGGCAAACTGTGGATCCGTAGCCATCTCCTGCAGACGTTCCGAATGCTCATGCCCACGGTGCAACACGATCAATGCCGGCTGTCCGGCCTGATAATTCCAAACGCGATATAATAACTCCCCTTGATCAAAACTCTTGAAGTAACCTGATTTCATGTATAATTTTACTGACTAATATCAAATAGTATATTTAACAACAAAGATCATGCAAATGACCGTCTAGCTATTTCTCTCGACTAGCACCTCCATCAACTTAAGTGCATGTTTATGCAATACAAAATGCTTATTATGAGATTTAACCAAATCTATAGCATCTATTGAATCTAAAGATAATATTTTTTGTGACAATAGAACAGCAAAAATCATACTCCTGTTGTAGCCCATTGTACAATGTATAATCATATTTTCACCTCGCTTCAATTGCTGATAACTGATGACGAGTGCAGCCAATATCCTTTCGGCATCAGCCAGCGTAATTGCCGCTATATCCAACAATGGAAATGAATGATAGTTTTCCTGCACATGTAGGATCGCTATTTCTTCCAATTCTGCAGCCAGGTCAAAAACAACCAGATGCTTATTCAGACCAAGCACACGGAGATCTTCTGCTGTCGTCCTCGGGCCTACATAACAACGCGGTAAAATCTCAAGCAATGGCGGATTATTACGACGTCTTACGAATCGCCACAACAACCAATAAATCCATTGGTATGGGCTATAAAACAATTTCTTAAAGCCGGGTATCCAACCTTTTTCATTTTTCAGAAACGTTGGATTATTGATAACATAATTTCTTCCTACCGCAATACAGACTAAGGATGGCCAACACAAAAGATATAATCCAAATGCATGAGTCCCGCCCCACAATGCCAGTAAAAGTAAACACCAGCCGATGGCGTAGTAAACGTTGCCAATTCCCTGGTTTCTACGACAAACCTCGGCCTCCAAGTCTAATTTCGTCTTTTCGTCTAATTTCATCTTTTCGGTTCCGGGCAAAAAGGGCAACCCCGCCGCCTTTAGTGTAGATGATGCGCTGTCATGAAGCAATCCCGATGGAGATGGGAATAGGACAAATCCAACATGAGCCAGAATCAACGCGGTCAACACATCCACCAGATGGTGCTGATAAACAGTGAGTGTAGCAATCCCCATGAATAGCAACCAAATCCCCACTACCCAGTGTGTCCAGCCTTTTAGCTGCCTACCGAGCACAGACCAAAACAGACATGCATACGCCACATGCAGCGAAGGTGCTTGATTAAATGGAGAGTCATGCTTACTTAAAAAGGTGAAGAAGAATTTAAAAACAGGATGCTCAACGCTAGGCCTATCAAAAGAAAATCGCAAGGGAAAAATAAAAAAACAACAAATAGAGACGATGGTAATGAAACTGAAACGCTTCGTATAGACCCAAAGCTCTTCTCGACTTCGACAACAGAAAGGAACCAAAGCGAAGAACAGACCGCTACTCATGTAGGGGATAATCATCCAAGAAACGAACGGCATAAAGTGTTCAAAAGGAAACGTAAACGAAGATACAGTAGCCTGATTTGCAGCATAGACCGCAGCAGCAGAATAAGTCAACTGGAAAAATAGCGTACAATAAAGGAAAACAGCAAATTGCAGCCCCCTATTTTTCAGTCGTTTTTCATCCATTTGGCCTTCCTTGACATAATTTTATTCAACACTATATTTGGAAGCAGTCCCAGAGATGCCATCAGCCACTTCATACGCTTCGGAAAAACGACTTGCTTCTTCTTCTGTTTGATAGCTGTCATTATACGCTGTGCTGCATTGTCTACAGGGATTAAGAACGGCTTTTTAGACAAATCTTGCTTATTGAGGGCTCTCAGTTTATCTGTATCAACATAGCCCGGAGCAATAACAGTAACCGCAATTCCATATGGATAGAGTGCCCTACGATACGCATCAGCCACTTGGATTGCAGCACGCTTTGTCTTACTATATAGGCTTGAATTGGGAAAATGGAGCGTTCCCGAAACTGATGCAACGATTGCAATTTGTCCTTCCGACTGACCTTGCATAGCAGTTCTTGCCGCTTCAAAACAATTTAAAGTGCCCACCATATTGACCTGGAGCATAGCCACCGCCTCCTGATAGCTTATTTGTTGAGCAACGTCATCCGCGTAACTCCCTGTACAATTGATAAAGAGGTCTAAAGGCATATGCGCACAAAATGAACTGACTGCATTTTGCAGGCTGCTCAATTGACATACATCGACTTCAAAACTTCTGATGCTATGTCCCCAGGAATATGCTGACATTTTCGTCAGATCGCGCCCACATACCGCTACCTCTGCTCCTTGATCAAGATAACGCTTGGCCAAAGCAAGGCCTATTCCACTTGTACCACCGGCAATAAATACTTTCATTTCAATGAATTTAATGTCGCCTCATAACCATAGTTCCATTGCGCTTCCATCGCTTCCGCAAATTCTTGTTGATCAATCGGGAAAGACAGCGTAACTTCAAATTTAGACCAATCAATTCCTTTTTTACAGTATTTCCCAGCTAATTGTTCCGCGGCATCCTGTGTATCAATCCAATGTGCATACGGAAACTGCTGTTCCAAATCTGTTAATCGTTTATTTCCGCTAAAGCCTAATACTGCCCGAACCAACGCTTCTTCTTGCGGTTTATAAGGTTGTTTTCGCTCACATATGATGTTTTGAGCAAGCGACTTTGCTAGCTCCATTGGTACAAGATCAATTGCTCCACCCGTATAATAGGTTTTATTGGAGCATACAGGTTCAATATAAAACATATCGGACATCGAAATACGGGCCGCCTGTAGCATAGAAAACTCAGCACTCAAATGAACCGCTTTAGCCACTGCACTATGCTCGTAATTACTAGCCGAAATTCCTATTGCCTCAACGGGCACGTTTGCCAATACATCCTGAGTTCCCATCAATATCTTTTGATAGAGTTTTCGGTCCCCACGCCGCTGCCCAACTTCAGACGGACTGAACAGCACTTTAGCGCCGACCACAAGTGCTGGAATTGCTGTTGAAAATGGTCTATCCAATGTAGGCAATAGTAAGGAAAGATCCTGTTCCATATGGACGAGATAGCGATTAAAAACGTCTTCAATAAAGGGTGCCCGTTTCTTATTAAACTGTTTTTTCAAAACATACACGCCCAGCCTCCCCAAACGACGCTGTTCTGTAAGCCGATGATGCAGGAAAAACTGATAAAACTCGTCTGATTGCAGATAGGACTTGCGAGCTTCATGTGTAGCAAAGGCCTGTATAACAGCCACTGCCATTGAACCACCGCAGCTCGCGATAAGCAGATCTGGCTTTAAGCCCAGCTCATCCAGCGCAGCGTACATACCAAGATATAGACTGAACCGAGTTCCACCCCCCGAAAATAAAACAGCACGTTGATAAGCCATCAGATTGAAATTTTAGTTAGCCTTCTCACTACCACATTCATCAAATCCTATTAATTCCCCAACAACAGGATAATCAAAGCATAAAACAGGGGCGCATTGAAGATCAGACTATCGATACGATCCAATAATCCACCATGCCCAGGAATTAATGCCCCAGTATCTTTCACTCCTGTCTTTCTTTTCAGATAGGAAAAAAGGACATCTCCCCAGAATCCCAAAATACCGAAAAACAAACCGAACAACGAAAAGTATAGAAAATTCTGAAATGGCAGTAAGAAATAGCCCAATAAATTACTCAGTATAATTGTTAAGCTGATACCGCCCACACATCCCGCAATTGTCTTATTTGGACTAATACGCGGAACGATTTTACGTTTGCCAAAAAACTTACCCATCAGGTATTGAAAGACATCATTCAGTTCCGTTAGCACAACAATATATCCGATTAATTTTAGTCCTAGGAACGTGTTGCCATCCATTTTAATGGATCGGATAAAAGCTAAATGACTAAATGCAAGCAAACAAGCTACCGTGCCCAAAAACAGCCCGAATACAGCTATCTTCTTAACCTTTAAACCATACTTGAAAAACAAAGCAGTCCCCAAACACAAGAAGCTAGCCAACAATAGATATGCTCGATAGGAACAAAAGTATAGGAGCAACACTTGCAACAATGCCATGCAAAGAAACACCAATGGATGCGTCTTACATTCAGGAATAAACATACGAGCAAACTCGCGCATCCCTTGAAAGGTTATCCAGGCCACAAACAAGGGTGATAGTGTCGCTGGAACGAAGGCAACCGCCAGTACCAAGACAATATACCCCCAGCTTCTAACTCGAACAGGAACATCTGCGAATTTGCCGTTGGCATCAGCCATGTGCCAAAGCCTTTCTCAATCGAGTTACCGAACTCAAAAGTAAGAGTAAGCATAAAACACCAAAAATATAACCTGAAACAGTAACCATTGAAATATGCAATAATGCTAAAATTCCATATACCCCCAACAGCAAAGCACGATCACTTTTACCCATCGGCCCATCGTAACGACGATCATTGGCAATCACCTTCCCGATCAATCCACAAAATTCATTCACAACACTTAATACGATAAAAGCGACGATCAGATATATGCTTTCCGGATGAAACTTCAGCAAAGGAAAAAATAGCACGACATCCGAAACAATATCTCCCACTTCGTTCAAGACTTCGCCCGTCTTGCTAGTCTGATTAAAAAGTCGTGCCATCATGCCATCCAAGGCATTCAAAGCCATTCGTAATAACAATCCGATTGGCAGGGCCAAAAAGAAAATCGGGAAACGATCAGCATACCAAAACAGTAAAGCAATGATCAAAGACAATACAATAGATCCGATCGTGATCTGGTTTGCCGTTACCTTTTTTCGATGTAAAAAGTTCAAGATCGGCATCAGCAACTGCTGAAATTTTGGTTTTAATTTATAAACAGAAATCATCTCGCGCTAGCTGTAATTTATTTTTTCATTTTTTTTTTTTAAAAATTTGCATAGTGTAATATATACACTATATTTGTGTCATCATAATTTAGGTTTATAATTGGTTATTTAAGGTTTTCATTCTCCCCGTTTGGAAACCTTTTTTTTTGCCCTAAATTACCGATTACCATCTTCCACCGGCACCACCCCCACCAGAAGATCCGCCACCAAAGCTTCCTCCGCCACCACTACTACTAGATCCTCCGCCAGAGCTACTCGATGTTGAGCGCACTTTAACTGGAATCGAGTGTTCACCATGAGATACCCGATGTCCACAATTCTTACATAAGTCAAAGCGTTCCTCCAATCCCTGCGAACTATAAGTTGCTGCACGTATCGTCTTGGTACGCCCTTTCTCAAAAGTTCTATAATGACATGCAGGACATTCACTGAACCCAACATTCTCATCCCAGGGAACCAGCTTTGTTTCATTGTTCGCCTGATCTATCCAGATTTCGTACGAACGGCTACCGATTTTTTCCTCCAAAAGCTGCCCCTTATCCAGGTACGCACTTTCACGGGTAGATACATCATCCTTATTCATGCGCAACCAGCGACCAGATTGATCTGGCGGCATCAATCGAAGTTGATTCTTCCGAATGCGCTTGTTTAATCCAATGAGATCAAATAGTGCCAATGGACTCAGTAATAGCGGAACCAAACCCCAGACGCGAAATTTACGTAGGGCCTTTTGAATATTTTCCTCATCCTGATAGGAATTAACAATTTGCGTGCGGCTTGCATTGTATTTCATCGCCAGGGTAATACTACCAAAAACAACTATAAAATAAGGTAGATTTTTCCACTGATAGACCTTCTCAAAATTATTGAGGGCAAATGCACAGATAAACACCGAGATAAACATTAATATCCCCATACAGCCACATCCACTGACTAAAGGCGGAAAATATTTACTTTTTTTGGTCAACTTTCCTTTGATCGCTCGCGTCACCTCGCCCAACCAGATATAACAGATCGCAAATAAACCTAAAACCAACAGTGAATTTCGCAGAATAGGACTTTTAAAGCTCCAGACCGGCGTTGCCTCTGGCATCAAGCGTTCCAGCTCGGCCTTACTATCCGGTGAGGTAAGTATTGTCTTAATAAATTCTGCGGCCTCCTTAACACCGCGGTCGTAATCTTCATTCCTAAAATTGGGTACGAGATATTTTTCGCCAATACGTTTTAAATAGGCATCGGGCAAAATACTTTCCATACCATACCCTGTAATAAAACGGTATTCATGTCGGTCTTTAGCAATAAACAACAAAAGCCCATTGTTACTTTCCTTCTTACCGATACCCCAGGTATTGAATAATTTTAAGGCAAATTCGAAATCACTGTCGCCAACATAATCATTCACAACAACGATTGCAAATTCACCTTTTGTAGCAGCCTCAATCTGCGTCGATAAGCCATCTAATTCGGCCACTGTACCCGAGGATAGAATCCAATCAGGATTGGAGACAAAATAATCCTGTCCCTGTAATTTGGGGCTTGGCAAATTGTCGACGGTATAGGCGATAATTTGCCCGAAAGCTGACAGCCCGGGGAGGCAGCTTCCTACCCAAATCAATAAAAAAATATAAAAACGATGTAATCTCTGCATAGTTTTAGAACAACAAAATTTGGCTCATTGTCACGATATTAAGAAAAAAAAACCAAACAAAGGTTTTCATCAAAAAAAAGCCCATAATCAACCGATTATGGGCCTATATAATTCAATATTCGTTTAAGACGCTCTGTCCTATTAATGTATCCTAGCAATATGAAACTTTCCCATTCGCTGTCAATGACCAAGCCAGTGTAAAATCAAGACACCGATCAACCCAATAACAGAAACGAGCGTTTCCATCACCGTCCATGAGCGAAACGTATCCTTCATGCTCACTCCAAAATAAGATTTAAACATCCAAAACCCCGGATCGTTGACGTGTGAGAACATGAGACTACCCGCTCCCGTCGCTAGCACCATTAATTCAGGAGTAACCTCTCCTCCCTGCACAATGGGAAGCATAATGCCCGCTGCCGTGAGCCCAGCAACACTAGCCGAACCGATAACTAGGCGAATGATACCGGCTATTAACCATGCAAGCACAAGAGGCGACAAGCTCAGGTCTGCGGTTAGGTCAGCGATGTAATTCGCTACACCACTATCTACCAAAATTTGCTTGAAAGCGCCTGATGCTGCAATGATAAAAAGGATCATCATTATCCCGCGGATTGCTTCTTCCACACTTGCTGACTGCTCCCGCAAACTTTTGCCTTGGCGGATACCCATTGTGTACATCGCCATTAGCGATGCAATCATTAAAGCCACCACCGGGTCACCCAAGAAACGTAGTGCCTTCAGCCAAGAGGAGCCTTCTGGAAATATTAGATGGGAAAATGAACCAAAAGCAATTAAAATTATTGGAAAAAGCCCCGTAAATATACTAATTGCAAATCCGGGAAGCTCTTTTCGATCTGCTTGATTGTGTTCAGGAAAAAACTCCGTGGGTGGGTTGGTCGGAATGCGCTTAAGCATCCTGCCAAAGAGCGGTCCACCGATAATTATGGCAGGAATTGCCACAACAATGCCGTACGCCATTGTTAAACCTATATCCGCTTTGTAGGTAAGCGCTATGGCCGTAGCTCCCGGATGTGGAGGCAAATAACCGTGTGTCACGGACAGCGCTGCCAGCAACGGAATAGCGACGTAAAGCAAGGGCATTTTATTGGAAGCACATACCATGAAAACGAATGGTACTAAGACGATAAAACCGACATTGTAGAATAAGGGAATTCCTACTAAAAAGCCCGTGAGAACCATTGCCCAAGGTAAGTTCTTTTTGCCAAATACAGCAGTTAGCACCGTTGTAATCTTTTCTGCAGCACCACCCTCCGCCATCAATTTCCCCAGTAGAGACCCGAAAGCCAACAATAGTGCCAACTGGCCCATAGTTGTACTCACTCCAGTTTCAACAGATTTAAGGATATCGACGGCACTCATATTCATCGCAAAACCGACCGCAACAGAGGTTATCAGTAATGAAAAGATCGTGTTTAACCTAACGACAGTGACTAAAAGAAGTAGTAAAGCTACTCCCAAAATAACGATGATTAGAGGCATAATAATTTATATCTAGTTAAAACTCATCTTCCAATAAATGGTACAGGCGTTCAAATTTTTGGAAGTTTCTAATATATACAGCGTGATTCTCCACACTCGGTTTATAACAGTTCTCGGTATCTTGCTTTCCTTCCGTTTGTTTGTTTTTTATAGTAGGACCACCTCCATGTATGCCCAAGGCTTCCAAGCCTATCAATGCTGCTCCCCATGCAGAACTTTCTACTGTATTTTTGGTAAATACAGGTTTATTGAAGATGTCTGCAAGCATCTGCACCAACAACGATGAACGCGCTAAGCCGCCGCTTGCAAAGATCGTATGAATGGGACCGGTGTTCTCCTCTAATGCGAGTCCTACACTGTAAATTGCAAACAACATCCCTTCCATCATGGCACGTGCAAAGTGCGCCCTGCCGTGATGCAACTGTATTCCAAAATAAACGCCTTTTGCATTGGAATTCCAATGTGGTGCCCGTTCACCAGTTAGATAGGGCAAGAATATCAAGCCTTCCGCCCCGGGAACGACGGAGTCGACCAAAGCATTTAACGACGCAGAAGGATCTCCATCTGCTTCCATTTGGGTAATTTCGCACAAAAAGTTGTCTCGAAACCAGTTGCGTAATACACCGCCATTGTTAACCGCACCACCAATTATATATTCATTTGGTCTCAGTAGATATGTAAATAGTCTTTGTTTTTTCTCTTGATTTGCCTGCGAACTTGCTACGCGAATAGCCCCACTGGTACCGATTGTTACCGAAGCCACTCCGGGACTTACAGCCCCTACCCCGAGATTAGCCAAACAACCATCGCTACCACCTATAACAAAAGGGGTATCTTCAGCGATCTGCATCAAGGCCGCAATTTTTGGGCTAGGCATATTTAAAATATAATCGACCGGAACTGGAGATGCTAGCTGTTCTTCCGATATGCCCGCCAAGCTTAACGCCTGATCAGACCATCTTAGGTGATGTATGTCGAAAAGCCCTGTTGCAGATGCAATGGAATGATCGACCACGTAAACTCCAAAGAGCCGGTAAAAAAGAAATTCTTTGATACCGATAAACTTGTGCGACTGCGCAAATAATTTTTGATCTTTGGACTTTATCCACATTAATTTGCAAAGCAAAGACATGGGATGTATTGGTGTACCCGTCTGCTGATAAAGCAGCCTGCCTACCTCACTTGCCTCCAAGGCAACCGCAATATGCTCACTTCTTCGATCTGCCCATATAATGCAGTTGCTAAGTGGCTGTCCCGCCGAGTCAACAGCGATCAGTCCGTGCATAGCACTGCTCACCGAAATACATACGGGTTTCGGTATCTCAGTACGAGATTGCCTTAAGCTAATCATTACATACCGAATAGACTCAATACATGCTGCATAAACAATCTCCGGATCTTGCTCGTACCAGCCTTCCGACGGGTTTAATATAGGATAAGATATACTATGCTGGGACAAGATGTTACCTTCGTAGTCAAATGCAACAGCTTTCGCAGATGATGTCCCAATGTCTAATCCAATGATCATAAATAAAATTGATGTTTAGGAGAACTCAATATACGGATTATCTGTTAGTTTACAACTAAAGGCTCAATACCAGCGAAGTAATTCGAGCGAGAGAAGCGCCACATACCGATCTGCTGATAATTGTCTTTCATAGTATCAACATAAACGGTAAATATCAACTTAGAAAAACGGTATTAAACGATAAGCATAGATAAAAAGAATAACTAAGATTTTGGAATAGTTGGACTCGGCGTAGTGGTATTGATCGGGAAAGTATCTGTCACACGCTTTGGGATTAAGGGAAAAAAGCTTGAAGATTCAATTCATCTTAATTTAAAACGCGAAAAAGCGGCTTTTATATCAAAAAGCCGCTTTTTATAACTGAGCCCCTATCGGGTTTTATACTACGTTTATTTAGATGCTAACGTTCAATATCCTTTAAGCTACTCATCTTCTTGTATTCCAAGAAACCTTTAATATCTTCAAAATGCTCCCGTACGCGTTTATTTCCGAATTCAAAGACTTTCTCTGCCAAACCATCCAAAAAGTCACGGTCGTGTGAAACAAGGATCAGCGTACCATCGAAATCTTTCAAAGCATCTTTGATAATGTCCTTTGTCTTCATGTCCAAATGGTTTGTCGGCTCATCGAGAATCAATACATTTACCGGTTCCAACAACAATTTTATCATTGCCAGACGTGTTCTTTCTCCTCCGGACAGCACTTTCACCTTTTTAGTTGTATCATCACCACTAAACATAAAGGCTCCTAAAAGATCTTTCATTTTAACACGCACTTCACCTACAGCAATTTGATCAATGGTATCAAAAACGGTCATCTCTCCATCAAGCAATGCGGCCTGATTTTGTGCAAAGTAACCAATTTTTGCATTGTGCCCTACTTTCAGCGTGCCTTCGAAATCGATTTCCCCCATAATTGCTTTGATCATGGTCGATTTACCCTCACCGTTTTTCCCGACAAAAGCGACCTTTTCACCACGTTCGATGACCATATTTGCTTTTTGAAATACGACGTGTTCATCATAAACCTTGGTTAGATCCTCAACGATAACAGGATATTGACCTGAGCGCGGGGATGGTGGGAATTTAAGACGCAGTGCGGAAGTATCTACCTCGTCGATCTCAATGATTTCCAATTTCTCCAACATCTTTACACGCGATTGCACCTGCAATGTTTTAGAATAGGTACCTCTGAAACGATCGATAAACTCCTGATTGTCCGCAATAAAGCGTTGCTGCTCTTCGTACGCTTTTAGCTGATGCTGGCGACGCTCCTGACGTAATTCCAAGTAATGACTATACTTGGCACGATAATCATAAATCCTTCCCATCGTCACCTCGATGGTCCGATTGGTGATATTGTCGACAAATGCTCTGTCGTGCGAAATAACGATAACTGCTTTAGCCGAATTGACCAAGAAATCTTCCAGCCATTGGATACTCTCGATATCCATGTGGTTGGTTGGCTCATCCAATAGAATCAAATCCGGCTTTTTCAATAATATTTTAGCTAATTCGATACGCATCCGCCAACCACCGGAAAACTCAGAAGTCTGTCTTGTAAAATCCGAACGCTCAAAACCGAGCCCCTTCAGGACCTTTTCAACCTCTGCATCATAGTTAACTTCCTCAATCGAATAGAACTTTTCACTTAATTCGGATACGCGTTCGATCAATTGCATATAATCGTCAGACTCATAGTCTGTTCGGATATTTAATTGCTCATTCAGGTTTTCCAACTCATCACGCATACCATAGACTTCTTCGAAAGCCTTTGATGTTTCTTCAAAAACAGTCACGTTATCCTCTGTTAACAAATGTTGCGGTAAATAGGCTATAATGGCATCTTTCGGACCAGCAACATTACCTGTAGTAGGTTTACCCACTCCAGCGATAATTTTCAGTAAGGTGGATTTACCGGCACCATTTTTACCCATCAATGCGATCTTATCATTCTCATTGATGGAGAAAGATACATCTGAAAAAAGAGTTGTTCCCCCAAAGGAAACAGAAATATTATTTACGTCAATCACTGTATATACACTTAATTTTGGCACAAAGATAAGCGAATCAATCTTATAAATAGACAATGGTGCATTTTTGTGTATCTTTGCCCCATGCGTTTTGATATTATTACGGTCTTACCTGACCTCTTGGAAAGTCCATTTGCACACTCTATTTTGCAACGAGCAAAGAACAAAGGCTTGGCTGAAATATATGTCCATAATTTAAGAGACTATTCAACAAATAAACACAAAAGTGTCGATGATTATCCGTACGGGGGCGGATCGGGCATGGTCCTTCAAATAGAACCCTTTGCCAAGTGTATTGAGGAATTGCAGTCTGAACGGGAATACGATGAGATCATTTACATGACTCCCGATGGTGAAACATTCAATCAGGATATTGCGAACGGATTATCGACAAAAGGAAATATGATGATTCTCTGTGGGCATTACAAGGGAATAGATCAACGTATCCGTGATATTTATGTAACAAAGGAGATTTCTGTAGGTGATTATGTATTGTCTGGAGGTGAACTTCCAGCGGCGATTGTTACAGATGCTGTGATCCGTCTGATTCCCGGAGTTTTGTCGGATGAAACATCCGCGCTTTCAGATTCTTTTCAGGATGGATTACTTGATGCACCTATCTATACACGCCCTGCAGACTGGAAAGGCCACAAAGTGCCTGATATTCTCCTTAGTGGTCATGAGGCAAAAATCGCTGCATGGAAAGATGAACAACAGTTAAAAAGAACACAAGAAAGACGTCCTGATTTATTAAATGATTAAGAAATAAGGTGAATTTTTGTTTTTTTGTCACAAAAAGTTTGCTTATTTATTTTTTTTTATAAATTTGTGTAATAATGACACGAAGATATACAAATACAAATTGGTGGTGGCCTGAAGCAATAAGCATCGGGAACTAATTGGTATTGTCATAATATTTCATAATCAACCAAAACCATTTATGGAAATTCCAACCCCGATGCTGACCAGTATCGGGGTTTTTTTATGCATAGTTTACAACAAGAAGATAAGACACAAAAAATGAAGTATACATTCAAAACAAAAACCAGAAAGTTGCTCGCGGATACAACTACACCAGTGAGCATCTATCTTCGCCTAAGAGATATCTTTCCAAACTCATTGTTACTGGAAAGCTCCGACTACCATAGTCGCGACAACAACATAAGTTACATCTGTTGTCAACCAATTGCCGGAATCCAGCTCGATGAGAAAGAGCTGACGCTCACTTATCCGGGTAGAGAACGTATCGTAAAAAATGCGCACGAAATCGAATTACGTCAAGAAGTTTCCGATTTTAGAAATTCCTTCGAAGATCATACAATTGCTGAACTTAACTTGATCTCCAATGGCCTATTTGGTTACTTCACCTTCGATTGTATTGAACACTTTGAGGACATCAAACTAACAACAACGGTAGATCCGGCACGGAAAATACCGTTTATGCAATATCATGTTTACAAATATGTCATTGCCATCGACCACTTCCGTAATCAACTCTATATTTTTGAACATCTGCTGGATGACGAAGAATCAGAACTTGAAAGAATGCAGTTCCTTATTCAGAACAAAAACTTCCCTGAATATACCTTCAAACTAGCTGGCGAGGAAAGCTCCAATCGTACCGACGAAGAACACCGTCAGTTGGTTAAGAAGATGAAAGAGCATATCCAACGTGGTGATGTATTCCAGATCGTTCCATCCAGAGGCTTTAAGACACCGTTCTCCGGGGATGAATTCAATGTCTATCGTGCGCTCCGCTCCATCAACCCTTCGCCCTATCTTTTCTATTTTGATTTTGGTGACTTTAAACTTTTCGGATCATCGCCTGAGGCTCAACTGCGTATCCACGGGAAACAAGCGACGATTTTCCCTATTGCAGGAACATTCAAACGGACAGGCAACATGGAGGAAGATCAAAAAATAGCCACCAAGCTCAAAGAAGACCCTAAAGAAACTTCCGAACATGTTATGCTCGTCGATCTTGCCCGCAATGACTTAAGTAGACATTGCACCCAAGTTAAAGTTGAGTCCTACATGGAACCACAATATTACTCGCATATTATCCACTTGGTCTCCAAAGTAACGGGCACATTAAAAGATAATATCAACCCATTTGACATCGTAGGTGATACATATCCTGCGGGTACGCTTTCAGGTGCTCCAAAACATATGGCGTTGACATTGATTGATCGTTATGAAGGATTACAACGCTCATTTTATTCGGGTGCAATTGGATTCATGGGTTTTAACGGAGACTTTAATCATGCCATTATGATCCGGTCCTTCCTAAGTAAGCAAAACACCTTACATTATCAGGCCGGTGGCGGTATCGTACTAGATTCAGACCCCGAAATGGAGCTACAAGAAGTAAATAACAAAATTGCTGCGCTACGAAAAGCATTACAATTAGCAGAAACATTATGATCAGACCATTGGAATACTGTGTCAACAAGCAACATATCCATGATTCGGTAGACACCATTGACAACCGCATCGTTGAGCTATTGGCATTACGAAAAACCTATATCGGCAAAGGCAAGTCCTTCGAGGATGAGCAAAACGAAGAGCAGAATATCATTCGGAACCTGGACAGTAATTATGTCCTACTGGCAAAAAGATTTCATTTGCCAATCGAATTTATTCAGTCTATATTCCAGGAAATTGAAAATTATATTAATCAAGATTTTATAGCAAAAGGTTATGAGCAACAATAAAATAGTCGTTATAGACAACTACGATTCGTTCACCTACAACTTGGTCCATTTGTTACAGGAATTAGATCAAGAGTATGTTGTATGGAGAAATGATAAATTTAAACTGGAAGATATTGATGCTTTCGATAAAATACTTCTTTCGCCGGGCCCAGGTATTCCAGAAGAAGCTGGATTATTACTTGATGTTATCCGTACCTACGCTCCACATAAAAGTATATTGGGTATTTGCTTAGGCCAACAGGCTATTGCAGAAGTCTTTGGTGGTACACTATTCAATATGGAAAAACCTTTGCATGGCGTAGCAACAAATATTACTGTTGTTGATGAGTCAGAGAAACTGTTTCGGGATTTCCCAAAAGATTCCAAAATTGGACGCTACCATTCTTGGGCTGTAAACAAAGACACCCTACCAGCTAGCCTCAAGGTAACGGCGATCGACGAGAATGGCATCATTATGGCCTTAACCCATACCGAATACGATGTAAGGGGAGTGCAGTTCCACCCAGAGTCGGTATTGACCACAAATGGTAAAAAATTAATTGAAAACTGGTTGGGAATCTAACAGCTAAAAAAATGACTATACTTGATAAAATCATTGAACGAAAAAAAATAGAAGTAGAAAAAGCAAAAGCTTTAGTTCCTTTTGAGGAACTATTAAACTATCCCTATTTCAGTGTGGCTTGTCTATCGTTGAGAGAATCTATTCTTGATCCTGAAAAAACAGGAATTATAGCGGAATACAAAAGAGCATCGCCATCAAAAGGAGACATCAATAGTACTTCAGCAGTGGAAGATGTTGTAAAGGCATACGAGGAGGCAGGTGCTTCGGCAGTCTCGGTTCTTACTGATAGCGAATTTTTCAAAGGCAATTTAGAAGATCTATCGAAAGCACGCGAGGCTATTAGCATTCCTATCTTAAGAAAAGAATTCATCGTGGATAAATATCAGATCACCGAAGCGAAAGCTTATGGAGCAGATATCATCCTTTTAATTGCAGCATGTCTGAAAAAGGAGGAAATACAGGAATTTGCAGCCTATGCACACCAATTGGGTTTAAATGTTTTACTTGAGGTGCACAACGAACAGGAACTGTTGGATAATCTTTTCGATGACATTGACGCAATTGGTGTCAATAATAGAAACCTTAAAGATTTTTCTGTCGACATTCAGCATTCTTATGATCTCCTGAACAAAATACCAACAGAATATATTAAAGTGTCTGAGAGCGGTATATCTGATCCTTCGACAATTAAAGCTCTAAAAAGAGCTGGATTCCAAGGATTTTTAATTGGTGAAAATTTCATGAAGACAGCCGATCCTGGACAAGCTATCAAAGAATTTGTAAAAGAAATATAAGGAAATCAAACCCTGACGTTAGGAAGACTATACTTTCACTTAACTCTGAATTTGGCGGGGTTAGCGATTCGAACGGTCAACGTTCGACAGGATCTGAAGAGATCAAAAATCGGCTCTAAACTCGTGACAGTTAGCTAACTTTATACTAATGCCAAATTTTGTACCTTTGTAAAAAATTATCGAAGATGTCGGTCAAGATTGGTGAAAATATTGATTTGGGTAAATTCCCATTGTTATTAGCTCCGATGGAGGATGTAAGTGATCCTCCGTTTCGCTATGTGTGCAAACAGAATGGTGTTGATTTAATGTATACTGAATTTATTTCCTCGGAAGGCTTAATTCGGGATGCTGCAAAGTCAATTCAAAAACTTGATATTTTTGAATATGAACGTCCTATTGGCATTCAGATCTTTGGTGGAGATATTGAAAGTATGCGTCAATCTGCTGAGATCTGCACAAAAGCAGGGCCTAATTTAATCGACATCAATTACGGCTGTCCAGTTAAAAAAGTAGTCTGTAAAGGAGCTGGTTCATCCCTGCTACAGGACATCGATAAAATGGTTGCAATGACAAAAGCTGTCGTTGAGGCTACGGATCTACCCGTAACGGTGAAAACACGTCTTGGCTGGGATGACAACACAAAAAATGTATACGAAGTTGCCGAAAGGTTACAAGATGTGGGGATCAAAGCACTTGCGATTCATGGACGTACGCGCGCGCAGCTGTATAAAGGTCAGGCGGACTGGTCTATGATTCGTGATATCAAACGCAATCCGCGCATCAAGATTCCAATTTTTGGCAATGGCGATGTAGACTCTGTCGAAAAAGCTGCGGCATGGCGGCAGGAGTTTGAAGTGGATGGCATTATGATTGGCCGTGCAGCAATCGGATACCCCTGGATCTTTAGAGAAATAAAACATTTTTTCAATACTGGTGAGCGTTTAGAAGGACCAACTATTGCCGAACGTGTCGAGGTTTGCAGAACACATCTGAACAAATCCATTGAATGGAAAGGTGACAAATTGGGTATTTTTGAAATGCGCAGGCATTATGCGAATTACTTCAAAGGAATCCCCAACTTTAAAGAACACCGAATGAAATTGGTTAGCCTTCAAAGCCAGGCAGAGATTCTTGAGGTACTTCATGAAATTGAACACAATTTCTCGGCAGAAATGGTATAATCCTGAAGTCTACGATTTATAAAGAAAAAGGTCGTGCTAAGTTAACATTAGCACGACCTTTTTTCGTTTAAGCGTCTTTCTTTATGAATCGCTTGAGCTGATTTCTTTCCATCAGAAATACACCTCCAATGTAAGCAATCAAAAGCCCATTACCAACGAAGGTATTATGATTAAATACAAAATAGGATAGATAGGAGAAACATATTCCTACAACTATATACATCAGGATCTTGCCCAATTTATAAGGTATAGGATAATGTTTTTGTCCCCATACATAAGATAGCACCACCATAGAAAAGTAGGCTAAAAATGTGACTATTGATGCTCCAACATAACTGTATCTAGGAATCAGATAATAATTCGCAACGATGGTTATTCCTGCGCCTACCAATGAAATATACAAAGCGTAACGTGTTTGGTCAGAAAGCTTATACCATACCGAAAGATTCATATAGATGCCCAACAGCACATAATTGAATAGTAATAGCGGAACGATGAAAAGTCCAGACCAATATAAGTCACGAGTTTCCACATTTCCTTTAATAAAATACTTCAGCCAGTCAATATTCGCTGTAATCCCCAGCATAACTAACATCATGGCAATTACGAAATATTCCATAATCAATGCATAGGTCTTCTTTGCATTAGCATTTTTTGCATAAGAAAAGAAAAATGGTTCGGCGCCCAATCGAAAAGCCTGAACAAAAATGCTCAGAAACATTGCTAATTTTCCAACGGCTCCATAGATCCCCAAATCGCGATCCCCAATATCCTTAGGCAGGTAGATTGGCAACACAATTTTATCTAAATTTTCGTTGATGATATAAGAAATATTGGCAATTAAAATCGGAAAGCTATACGATAGCATCTTTAAGATTAGCTGCTTTTCCGGTTTAAAATAGAAACCCCTCATTTCAGGAAGGAGTAATAGAAAGGTTGCTGCACTTGCCACAATATTAGAAATAAATACATAACCTATCCATTCATTTCTATACCAACCGGAACACCAAGTGCCCAAAGCACCACCATCTTTTATCAGATAGGGAACTAGCGCAATAAAGAATAGGTTAAGCATAACCATAATACCGATGTTGGCCAATTTAATAGCACCAAATCGAATAGGCCTTCCCTCCGATCTCAATTTCGCAAAAGGAACAATAGCTAAAGCATCCAATGCCAATATGAGGGCGAAATACTTCACATAGCTCTCGTAATCGGCATTGTAAGTTCCCTTATTCAACCAGCTACCAATAGTGCCAGCAAAGACTATGGCCGTAATAAAAAATAATGTTGCCAAAGAGGCAATGACGATAAAACTGTTATTGAAAACCTGCTTTTTATCCTTTTCTTCGACTTTTTGGAGAAACCTAAAAAAAGTTGTTTCCATACCAAATGCCAAAACGGCATTGATCATGGATGCCCAGGCGTACATATGAGTAAATATTCCGTAGGACGCAGGTGGATATTTGAGGACATACAATGGCGTCATGACGAAATACAGCATACGGGCTATAATCGTACTCAGGCCATAAATCATGGTCTGTCCGGCGAATTTTTTAAGTACTGACAAGGCGAAAAGACTTAAGATTGAACTCTTTTAACTACTTCAAAATAGGAGAAGCCCTTCATTTCGCCTTCCTTTACCTCAACACTTTCAACGATTGCACCCTCGGGTCCTTCTTGGCAGAACTCCAATAGTGAATCTAGCGCAAAATCGTCGCCCTCGCCCTCTATATAGACAGAACCATCTTTTAAATTGACAACAAAGCCTCTAACACCGACTTGATCTGCAACCGCCTTGGTTGTCAATCTAAAAAAGACACCCTGTACTTTACCTCTTATTGAAATATTCAAATGTTTCATCTGTAACTTATTTTTTCTTCCATCGGTTAGATGGAACTTACCATGACTATAGTTTCGTTATTATAGTCATGGACGGTTCAATAAGAGCAAAAGTACAGAAGTTTTGGGGAATTAAATACTACGCTAAACGTTTTACCTTAACATCTTCATTTAGGCGCATGTGTTCCATACCTTGCAACAACACAATCCCAGGTTTTTTACCCACTTCAAGGGAGCCAAATTCATCCTCAATGTTCAACGCGATAGCACCATTGATTGTAGCCCATTGAATAGTCTGCAAGAAATCCAGATCCTCAAAGTGCGCATGCAATACCTTTAGCTCCTCCAAAATGGACAATGTATCGTTTGAAGCTAAACTGTCCGTTCCGATTACTAAACGCTGTCCGGCATTCATAAAATTCTGAACCTTTGGCAATGTTCCCTCAATATAAAGGTTGGCCTTTGGACAGAGACACCACATCACATCACGATCCATACGTTCTACGAAATCCAAATCTTTAAGAGAGGTATAGGTGTTATGAACCAACAATAATTTATTTGGATAAGGCAAATAAGGAAGATAAGACTGAATCGAATTTCTTGCCTGCGCCTTAATCGCATCAGCATTTTTTCCTATACTTTTATAAAAGTCCAAGAACTCACCCATTTTATAACGGAACAGTTTATTCTCCTCTTCACTTTCTTGATTGTGAATACTGATAATATTTGTTTCCGGAACCATCTTCTTGAATTTTTTAAAAAGGACCTTCGAACAAGAATAGGGAGCGTGCGGAGTAATGGATACATGCCCATTCCTAAACTCTTGGGTCAACGATTTAGCCTCCTTTAACTTAAAGTCAGCTTCTTCAGGTTCAATTCCGAGCACCTCCACAAATGTGTGATATAATATCTGTGAATCTTCCTTCAATTTTGAAGAATTATCAGTGTTGGCGTGATCTCCGACTGCGACAATACCATTTTCGTACATATCTCGATCGGCTTTGGCCATAGCGTCATCTATTTTTTTCATCGATGCCGACCGCGTTGTCATCACCTTACTGAGAAAGCTCGGAAGCCCCGTACCTTTAGGAACAATACCTTTCATATGCGACAATTCAATGTGGCAATGTGCATTGATAAAACCTGGAATTATCACTCCTTCATATCTCTCAACCTTCGTTTTATCTGAAGGTGTAAATGAAGTTGGGTCATAGATACCTTGAATTACCCCCTCCTCATCTACCGAAACAATACCGTCTTTTATTGGCATTGAAGTAATCGGCAGAATATAATTAGCGCTTAAATATTTTAACATTTTATCTCCTCACTATCAATTTAGTAACTAAAATTTTTTGACCTGTATGAATACATACCTTTAGTAGAAAAATTCATGCCAAGGTACCTAAAAAGAACAATAAATACCAAAAACAACAATTTGCACAAATTTTTAACCAAAAAGAAATAATACCGCAAATCCGCTCTTTTTCATTTGTCATAAATTACTTCTTTATACTTCATTTCAATTTTAAATTTATATATTCGCAGCATCGAATAGGGGTGCCTTGTTTTGTCAGGAACACAAATAAAGGCTGAGATTATACCCAACAGATTAAATTCTGTACACCTGATCCAGATAATGCTGGCGTAGGGAGAGGTTAGTTAAATAGTGCGGTCATAGTAACCCCTTGCTATGATTTGTTTAACTCAAACAAAATACATTACCATGATCAAATTTTTGATTTGTAGCTCCTTAGCTACTATTTCAAGCCAAATTGCCATTGCGCAACACAATCTGACAATTAAAGCTGTAGACAATACCAATCAGACCCCCTTACAGTATGTTTCCATATCCATAGATGGACAAGCATCCTTTGCTGGCCAATCGGACAAAAATGGGCTGATTAAACTATATCGTATCAATACAGGTAAGCACCAGATCCAGGTATCTTCTCTTGGATATAAAACATGGAGCCAAAATGTGGATGTTAAAGACAATTTGGAGCTTACGGTAGCGTTAGAACCTAGTACAATTCAAATGGAAGAGGTGCTTGTTCAATCTACCCGTGCCAAAAGAAATGCTCCTACAACCTTTAAAAACATCTCCAAAGAAGAAATAACGCGTAGCAACCTCGGCCAGGATATCCCATTCCTTTTAAATCAGACTCCATCCGTGCAGGTCAATTCCGATGCCGGTGCAGGCATAGGTTATACCGGAATGACAATCAGGGGATCGGATAATCAACGAATCAACGTAACATTAAATGGAATCCCTTTAAATGATGCGGAGAGTATGGGTTCATTTTTTGTAAACCTTCCCGACTTTGCCTCTTCTACTGAGAGCATCCAAGTTCAGCGTGGTATTGGGACTTCGACGAATGGTGCCGGATCATTTGGAGCCTCATTAAATATTCAGTCCAATACGTTAGTCGAAACCCCTTACGCAGAACTCAACAATTCATTTGGCTCCTACAATACCTGGAAAAATACAGTCAAGGTAGGTACCGGACTAATTAACGACAAATTTGCCTTCAATGCCAGATTATCTCGAATCAGTAGCGATGGTTATATCGAGAGAGGTAGTTCAGACTTACAGTCTTTCTATGTGGATGGAGGCTATTATGGCAAGAAACATATTTTAAAAGGAATTGTATTCTGGGGAAAAGAAAAGACATATCAAGCCTGGAATGGCGTTCCTGAACCATTGATTACTGGCGATCGATCGCGCATGGATGACTATGCAGATAATGCACTCGAAATCTCGGGCGCAGAGAAGGATCGTTTCATGAACGCTGGCCGGAATTATAATCTATATACGTATCAAAATCAAACAGATAATTATACGCAGAAACATCATCAACTTCATTATACCAATATCCTGAACGACAAATTGACACTCAATACAGCCCTACACTATACAAGAGGTTATGGTTACTATGAAGAAATGAGACCGGGAGATAAACTAAGTAAATACGGTTTGCCTAACGTCATCATTGGTAAAGATACCATACAAAAAACAGATCTCGTCCGTAGGAGATGGCTTGATAATTATTTTTATGGCGTGACCTATGCCCTAAATTACAGACCGAATGATCAGCTTGAAATTACTTGGGGTGGAGCTTATAATCAATACAAAGGAAAACATTATGGCCAGGTGATTTGGGCACAATATGCATCAACCGGTTTTCTTGACGACAAATATTACTTCGGGAAATCACAAAAAAATGATTTCAGTAATTTCTTAAAGGTCGATTACAAACTAGACAAGTGGATATTAATGGCCGATATTCAATATCGGAATGTAGATTACCACATGTATGGTGATGATGATAAGGTGAAAAATTATAATTATCATCCTAAGTTTAATTTCTTGAACCCTAAAGCTGGTGCAACTTATTTGCTAAATGACCATTCAAATGTATACGCTTCTTATGCCTTTGCACAAAAAGAACCTGTTCGCAAGGATTTTATAGAGAAAAATAGCGCCTTACCAGACCCTACCCCGGAAAAAATGCAGGACATCGAATTTGGCTATCGTTTTACAAATGAAAAATTCAACATCGGATTGAATGGATATGGCATGTTTTACAAAGATCAGTTGATCCCAACAGGCGAAATCAGTGATACTGGCTCTCCAATTCGACAAAATGTCAAAGATAGCTATAGAATGGGGCTTGAATTCGATGGATCATGGAACATCAGCAAACAGTTCAACTGGAAAGCAACAGCTAGTTTCAGCCAAAATAAAATTAAAGACTTTGAAGAGGTAATCGGTGATACAAGGATATTTTATTCAAAAACAAACATTGCTTTATCTCCGGGAACGATTTTGTCAAGTAATTTTTCTTATAGTCCGATAACGTCACTTACATTCTCTCTTCTATCCAAATTTGTAGGAACACAATATCTAGATAATTCATCGGCGAAAGAGAGGAGCATTTCTTCTTATTTTGTCAACAATCTGTTAGCAAACTATAGCTTTACAGCATTAGGTATCAAAAACATCAGTGCAACTTTACAGGTCAACAACATCTTAAACGAAAAGTACGAAGCCAATGGCTACACCTTCGGTTGGATGGAAGGTGATACCAGAAAATATTATAATTTCTATTTCCCACAAGCACCAACAAATTTCCTATTGGGCTTGAATTTCAAATTTTAGAAACAATTTATTTAAATAAAAAAACGTCTCTTTTTTCCTGAGGAAGCAAGAGACGTTTTTTATTTAATATGGCGGATAAATTGCACATTACATCGTGTTTAACAATCGGAATTTTTACCTTTGGTTTTATACTTTTCATTATGCGCGCAGTTATACAACGAGTGAAAAACGCCTCTTGTACGGTAGATAATCAGATTACAGGCAAGATCCAGAAGGGTTTAATGATTTTATTAGGAGTTGAAGAAGCTGACACAACAGAAGATCTGAAATGGTTAGGACAGAAATTCATCAACTTACGCATCTTCGAGGATGAACAGGGCCTGATGAATAAATCGATACAGGACATAGACGGAAATATCTTACTCATCTCACAATTCACCCTCTTTGCTCAAACAAAAAAAGGAAACAGACCTTCTTTTATCAGAGCAGCAAGACCGGATAAAGCCAAACCAATGTATGAAGAGATGGCTTTATTGTTAAGTCAATTGCTCCAAAAAGAGGTTCAACTTGGCATATTCGGAGCAGATATGAAAATCGACCTACTGAATGATGGTCCAGTTACCATCGTCATGGATACAAAAGATAAGGACAACTTTTAATTTTTTATTGAAAAAGATGACAATTAAAGAAGCACAAGAGGTTATTGACAAATGGATCAATAGTACCGGAGTACGTTATTTCAACGAACTGACAAACACCGCCATACTCATGGAAGAAGTCGGTGAGGTTGCTCGAATAATGGCTCGACAATACGGAGAGCAATCTTTCAAAAAATCAGACAAAGAAGTCAATTTAGCAGATGAAATGGCCGATGTATTATTCGTTTTGATGTGTCTTGCCAATCAAACGGGAATTGATCTAACAGAAGCTCTGGAACAAAATCTTCAAAAGAAATCAATTCGGGATGCCGACCGCCATAAAAACAACGAAAAACTTAAATAATTGGAGATAGTATTGTTTGTACAACTCTTTGAGATAATATTTAAAGTTTTAAATCGAATACGATGTATAAATTCATAACCTATTCGCTCATAGCGAGCATATGCCTTGCCTCTTGTGCGACAAAACAACAGCTAAATTCTAAGGTCGAGCAGGCCAGTACTTTTAATAAGGCTGCCGTAGTCACAGCGCATCCTTTGGCTTCAGAAGTCGGCGTAAAGATTTTAAAACAAGGTGGAAATGCAATAGATGCTGCAGTTGCCGTGCAATTTGCTTTGGCAGTTGTTTATCCAAATGCAGGAAATATTGGCGGCGGCGGCTTTATGCTCTATCGCGATCATCGGGGTAATTTAGATGCCCTAGATTTTCGTGAGAAAGCTCCTCAAAAAGCATCCCGGGATATGTATCTCGATGCCCAAGGTAATGTTATTCCTGAGTTGAGTCTTTACAGTCAATTGGCCTCAGGCATCCCTGGGTCTGTTGCCGGTATGTGGGAAGCACACAGAAAGTACGGCAAGTTGCAATGGAAAGATCTCGTACTCCCAGCAATACAGCTCGCCAGAACAGGTTTTAAAATCAGTCAACGACAAGCCAATGAGTTTGAAAGCCATAAAGATCGTTTTGTCAAGCTGAATCCCTCTGGTGCTGCAATTATCAAAACCACAGCTTGGAAAACAGCTGACCCATTTATCCAGGAGGAACTCGCGAAAACGCTGGAAAGAATCGCAATAGAAGGGCGAGACGGCTTCTATAAAGGTAAAACGGCCGACTTAATTGTTGCCGAAATGGACAAAGGGAAAGGCATTATCAATCATCAAGATTTACTGGATTATCAGGCAATTTGGCGTACCCCAATTTCCACAAATTACAGGGGGCACAAAGTTATTTCCATGCCGCCGCCTTCGAGTGGGGGAACATCTCTTTTGGCCTTGCTCAAATCAGTCGAACAGTTTCCACTTCAACGCTGGGGCTTTCAAACCGATTCAACCATTCGTGTCATGGTCGAAGCTGAACGCTATGTATATGCCAATCGGGCCAAATATTTAGGAGATCCTGATTTTATTAGGGTACCCGTCCAACAGCTTATTGACTCCAGCTCAAATGCACATAAACTCAATTCATTCAATTTCCGTAAAGCGACATTAAGCAAAGATGTCAATGCAGATGTCATTCCTGGCTATGAAAGTGAACAAACGACACATTTCAATATCGTAGACGAGCAAGGGAATGCAGTATCCATTACAACAACACTCAATGATTCTTATGGCTCGGGAATATTTGTGGCCGGCGCAGGTTTTCTCCTAAACAATGAAATGGATGATTTCTCTGTGAAGACCGGTGTCGCAAACATGTATGGGCTTACAGGGGAAAAAGCGAACGAGATTCAGCCCGGCAAAAGAATGCTAAGCTCTATGACACCCACTATTGTAGAAAAAGATGGCAAACTATTCATGGTTGTGGGAACCCCCGGGGGATCAACCATCATTACCTCTGTTTTTCAGACTATCCTCAACGTTATTGACTTCCGACAAAATGCACAATCGGCAGTGAGCCTGCCAAGATTTCATCATCAATGGCTTCCTGATCGCATTGATGTCGAAAATAACGCTATCAATGCCAATTTACGTGGCCAATTGACAAAAGATGGCTATACGATAAATCCGAGAGGGGCAATCGGCCGTGTGGAGAATATACTTGTCTTACCAAATGGTAAATTACAGACAGGAGCCGATCCACGTGGAGACGATACAGCGAAAGGTTATTAGATTAAAAATGATTAAACTATTTGATGCAATCCCTATCTTACAAGAAATAACATATTATGATTCAAAGGAACTACAACAGGATTTTCAGAGCAACATTAGCGACTATATTTACGTTGATTTTATTTTCAAACTGCAAAATACTTCAAGGGCCTGATCTTACAAAGATACAAGTTGGTATGACCAAAGCACAAGTTATTCAAAAGCTTGGAAAACCAGATGCTATTGTGGCTGCTAAGAAGTATCAGGAAGGCATCTTAGAAATATACGAATATAATACTCATCAACTTGAAAATCCAGTAGATTCAGCCTCAGGATTTCGTCAATATTGGTTACATTTTTTTAATGACGAGCTGCAGGAATGGGGTACTAAACATAATTATTCACCTCGAGAGTACGATCATTATTACGAGAAATATAGAAGGCGTCATTAAGTACAAGGCATAAAAAAAACCTGTTATCTAAGATAACAGGTTTTTTTTATAAGGATGAATCTTACATCATTCCACCCATACCGCCACCCATTGGAGGAGCACCAGCACCTACAGGGTTTTCTTCAGCTTCGTCAGCTAATACACACTCCGTAGTTAATAACATTGAAGCAACTGAAGCTGCATTTTCCAATGCTACACGAGATACTTTAGTTGGATCAATTACACCAGCAGCGATTAAGTTTTCGTAACGGTCTGTACGCGCGTTGTAACCGAAATCTGCAGTTCCTTCTTTCACTTTTTGAACGATTACTGCACCTTCGATACCAGCGTTATTACAGATTTGACGTAATGGCTCTTCGATAGCGCGTTTAATAATGTCAATACCGATTTGCTCATCTTCGTTGTCACCTTTAAGGTTTACCAAAGCTTCAGTTGAGCGAATGAACGCAACACCACCACCAGCGATAATACCTTCTTCAACAGCTGCACGAGTTGCATGTAAAGCATCATCAACACGGTCTTTTTTCTCTTTCATTTCAACCTCAGTAGTCGCTCCTACATATAACACAGCTACACCACCTGACAGTTTTGCCAAACGTTCTTGTAGTTTTTCACGATCGTAATCAGAAGTTGTTGTTTCGATCTGTGAACGGATTTGAGCAACGCGTGCTTTGATATCCTCTACATTACCAGAACCATTGATAATAGTTGTGTTATCTTTGTCAACTTGAACTTTTTCAGCTTGACCCAAGTAAGATAATTCAGCATTCTCTAATTTGAAACCTCTTTCTTCAGAGATAACAGTACCACCAGTTAAGATCGCGATATCTTCTAACATTGCTTTACGACGGTCACCGAATCCTGGAGCTTTAACAGCAGCAACTTTCAATGAACCACGGATTTTATTAACCACTAATGTCGCCAATGCCTCACCATCTAAATCTTCAGCTATGATCAATAATGGTTTACCAGTTTGAACTTGTTTCTCTAAGATAGGCAACAATTCTTTCATGTTGCTGATTTTCTTGTCGTAGATCAAGATGTATGGGTTATCTAATTCCGCTTCCATTTTGTCAGAATTTGTCACAAAATATGGAGATAAATAACCACGGTCAAATTGCATACCTTCCACAGTTTTTACTTCTGTTTCAGTACCTTTTGCCTCTTCAACAGTGATAACACCGTCGTTACCTACTTTTTCCATTGCCTGAGCGATCAAAGCACCAATTACTTCGTCATTGTTCGCTGAAATAGTAGCAACTTGTTTGATTTTATTATTGTCTTGACCAACTTCTTGAGATTGAGATTTCAAGTTAGCAACCACAGTTGCAACAGCTTTGTCAATACCACGTTTTAGATCCATTGGATTAGCTCCTGCAGCCACAGATTTGATACCTGGAGCAACGATTGCTTGTGCTAATACCGTAGCAGTTGTAGTACCATCACCAGCTTGATCAGCCGTTTTGGAAGCTACTTCTTTTACCATTTGTGCACCCATATTTTCTAAAGCGTCTTTCAATTCGATTTCTTTCGCTACCGAAACACCATCTTTAGTAATTACTGGAGCACCAAATTTTTTCTCAATAATTACGTTACGTCCTTTAGGACCCAATGTTACTTTAACTGCATTCGCTAAAGTATCTACACCTTTTTTAAGGGCCTCGCGAGCCTCAACGTTATATTTTACTTGTTTTGCCATTTTTTTATGAGTATTTAGTATTTCCAAGAAGCATCATCAGACGTTAGTATTGAACTGTAAATAAATTCTATCTTTAATACGTCTAATTTTAAAGCTTCATTAAAATAACCTATTGAATTCTTAATTGAGCCAGTAAGCTCTTTTTAAATAACCTCTTCTTATTAATTAGATAACCGCGTAAATATCAGACTCACGCATTATTAAGTACTCTTTTCCTTCGTAAGTAATTTCAGTACCTGCGTATTTTCCGTATAATACTTTGTCACCAACTTTCACAGTTAACGGTTCGTCAACTTTACCTGTACCTACAGCAACTACTGTACCTTGAGATGGTTTTTCTTTTGCTGTATCGGGGATATACAACCCTGAAGCTGTTTTTTCTTCTGCTGGAGCAGCTTCTACTACTACTCTGTCTCCGATAGGTTTGATACTTAATGCCATAATTAATTTACTTTTTATCTGTTATTGAATTTATTTTTATGTTATAATCGTTATAAACCCATCATCTTTTATGCCAATTGTAAATAAAGCAGCTTATAAGACAATTTTTCACAGAAAAGTTAATATCTCCATCGACAAAAATTCATTTTGCTGTCACACTGTCATTCGCGGTCTGCCAGTCTTACTTCCGTCGACAGACATCCCAATAAAATTAACGGTACAGGTCGGCCTTAGACAAAATACCCGACATAAAAAAGCCCCGTCTGTGAAACAAACGGGGCTCATAATTCTTTATTGATAACTATTTCTTAGCTTCTTCTGCTGGTTTTGTTGCCGGTGTAGTCACTGGGGCCTTTTCTTGCGATTGAGCCGGAGCAGCTTGCCCTTGTCCCGCAGGAGTACCAGCAGGTTGTTGTCCAGTACCCAAATTCAATGGACCTTGTTGTTTAGGCGCTTCAATTTGACCGCCCAATCCACCTTTAGATGTACTTGGTGATGTGCCAATAATATTTACACCTAAGCTAAATACCATAATGGCAATAACCATGATCCAAGTACCTTTTTCCAAAAAGTCACCTGTACGTTTTACTCCCATAAGATTCGTTCCACCTGAAAAACCAGATGACAAACCACCTCCTTTTGGATTTTGGATTAAAACCAAAAACGCTAAAATAATACTAGCTAATATGATTAGACCGATTAATAATCCTTGCATCTCTTTATGTTATTAATTTAATTTCTTTTCTAATTCTGTTATGCGTGCCGCAAAGTAAGCATTTTTTTCTGGATATTTCAAAACTAATTTTTTGTAAACCTCTATTGCTTTTGGATATAAGCCTTGTTCCACATAGATCTTTGCGAGCGTTTCGGTAACAAGTGTATGTTGATCTTCCGAACTTTTCCTAGCTTTATTCTCCAAGTCTAATTTTTCCGCTTGTAAAGGCTGAATCATAGGCTCCTCACGAATAAACTTTTCGATCACCTCATCAGTTTTACGCGGTATTTGAAAAGAGATTGTCGTTTTAACCTCATCACTCAACTTTGCTTCAGGCGATTGTAAATGAAAAATATTCTCCCGGATCTGTTGATCGAGTAGCTGAGTATCTAGTTTTTCATGAATTTTAGCAATATCGTCATTGGAGGGCTTCATTGGCCCTAATGGGGATTTAACATAGGGCTGATAGGTATCAGCATATTCTAATCTCGTCTTATGCAACCACCATAAGAAACTGTATGGCATGGTATCATCATCATAGACCGAAACACGTTCTTGACCATCATCCATTATTTCGGCAACAGATTCCGATAGAACAGGTGCTACTAGTGCAGACTCCTCTGAATCGGCAATAATTTCTTGCTGCTGATCGCTTGACCGAAAATAATCTTTTGCAACCCCCGCTTGAATCAAACGATCCAATTCATCAACTTCCACCTTGGATAAAACTGGTTCAACAACAATTTCGCTTTCAGCTTTAATTTCGACAATCCCATCATCGTCGCGAAGTGCTCCATCCACTAGAAATTCATCTGAAGGCATTATTGCATCAGGCTCTGCCACCGATTTACAATGCATAAATTCATACAACCAACTCGGAGAAGATGCATAGAGCAAAGTAGACGATAAATTCTGAACTGAACTATGCTTGCCAAAAACTTTACGTTCATAAACAAATCGCAGGCTTTGGGCATACGGATATTTTTCAATCAATGCTAAAACAACATCTTCCGCCACAGTGTCCGGATGATTGATTGCTTGAAAAAAAAGCTCGTTATTGGATAATGATATATTAAGATTCATCTTGGAAATAGAATTACCAATTAGCAAACGCTTTATTGTATATATCCTCAGTTAACATTTGAATAATTTCTTTACCCAAGGTCTCTTCTTGTGCACTTTGAAGATTTCCTGCAAACTCTTTAAATCGCGTAAATGGCTGTTCAAAATCATCCTTCGGATTAATTTTATTATGATAGGCAACCTTGATTGTAATAGTCAATCTATTCATAGCTGCACGATCTGTCCCGGCTTCAACAGCTGCCGGACTTATCGAATACTCTGTAATAAATCCTTCAAAGGTAGCATCACCGTCTTGATTCACCTGACTCAATCGAGATTGGTTACGGATACGCTCTTTCAGTGCCTCCGTAAAATTCTGACTTAACGTCGGATAAACCAAAGGAGCTATATTTTCGAAATATTGAATATTGACTGTTTTCATTCCCTCAGGAATGGATCCACCCGTAAATCCATATTTTACCCCACAACTATTCATTACAAACAAAAAGATTGTGGTGAGGAAAGCATATAAAATTTTTCTTGACAACATCTGTAAACCTTAATCTAAATTTAAGTCTTTAATTTTTCTGTACAAAGTTCTTTCAGAAATTCCCAACTCCTGCGCAGCAGCTTTACGTTTACCACGGTGCTTTTTCAGTGCTTTCTTGATCAGATCAGACTCTTTATCGACAAGCGATAAAGATTCCTCAACTTCTTGAGCATCCTGAAGATATTCATCCTGTGCAACAGGATTTTTTAATACATTGGTCGGATTTGCCGGAGAATGTATCGTTAGCGTTGGGGTTGTATTATAATTTTCTGGATCTGCTTTCAATTGTGGTTCAATCTCCTGATACAATTGATTAATGTAGGGAGAATTTTGATCAAATGTGTTAGAATCGACACCTTTCTGAATTAATTCAACCACCAGTTTTTTCAGATCAACCATATCCTTCTTCATATCAAATAAGACTTTATACAGCAAATCTCTTTCTGAAAAATCCTCTTTTCCACCATTATTTGAAGGAACGACCGCTGGCAAACTCGTTCTAGATTCATTGGGCAGATAATTTTGAAGTGTATATGCATCAACAATGCGTTCTTTCTCCAAAACAGCGATTTGTTCCGCAACATTTTTCAGTTGACGCACGTTTCCGGGCCAGCTATAGTTGCGTAGCATATTCTGTGCATCTTCTGTCAATTGAACGCCAGGTGTACGGTATTTCTCAGAAAAGTCCACAATAAACTTGCGAAATAATAAGTTGATATCTTCAGGTCTTTCACGTAAAGACGGCACACGCAAGGGTACAGTATTTAAGCGATAATAAAGATCTTCACGAAATTTACCTTTTTGTACGGCTTCAAACACATTCACATTTGTCGCAGCAACCACCCGCACATTTGTCTTCTGTACCTTGGATGACCCTACCCGGATATACTCCCCTGATTCCAATACGCGTAATAATCTCGCTTGTGTCCCCAAAGGCAACTCACCCACTTCATCCAGAAAGATTGTTCCACCATCAACAACTTCAAAATATCCCTTCCTGGCTTCATGGGCACCCGTAAAAGAGCCTTTTTCGTGACCAAACAACTCGGAGTCAATGGTCCCCTCTGGTATAGCTCCACAATTGACCGCAATAAAAGGGCCATGCTTACGGGAGCTCAATTGATGGATAATATGCGAAAAAACTTCTTTACCACTCCCACTTTCACCCTGTATTAATACGGAGATATCAGTTGGAGCCACTTGTCGTGCAATATCGATAGCACGGTTTAACAAAGGCGAATTACCGATAATTCCAAATCTATTCTTTATATCTTGGTTATCCATAAATTTCCAGTTGGAAATAAAACAATCTAAGTTTTCTTAATCAACAATCTTTCCTAATAATGTCGCAGAAGTACATGACTCGACAAGTACATTCACATAATCACCTTGTTTAAATCGAGGATCTATTGGGAAGACCACCAATGCATTTTGATCATTACGACCGCAAAAATCGAACTCAGACCTTTTTGAAAATCCCTCAACAAGCACTTTACATACTTTGCCAACAAAATGTTGATAACGATATAAGCTATGATCGCGCTGTTTATTGATAACTTCTGTTAAACGACGTTTTTTTACATCCTCTGGAATATCATCTGCGTATCTTTTTGCAGCCAAAGTACCTGGCCTTTCCGAGTAAGCAAACATATAGGCGAAATCGTATTTGACATAATCCATCATAGATAATGTTTCCTGATGCTCCTCTTCTGTTTCAGTACAGAAACCTGTAATAACATCTGTAGAAATAGCACATTCAGGAATAATACGACGGATGGCATCCACACGTTCCATATACCATTCACGGTCATAGGTACGATTCATCAATTCCAATACACGGGAATTTCCAGATTGAACTGGCAAATGAATATAATTACAAATGTTTTCATGCGAAGCTATTGCATATAAAACTTCATCTGTAATATCTTTTGGATGGGAAGTAGAGAAGCGAATACGTAAAAGCGGGCTGATTTCAGCAACCATCGTAAGCAAACGAGCAAATGTGATCGTTTCACCCGGTTCCTCCCCTTCAGCTACTGGAGCAGTATATTTGTAGGAATCCACATTTTGTCCCAACAACGTAACCTCCTTATAGCCTGCATTGAAGAGATCTTGAGCCTCCTTCACGATAGATTGTGGATCACGGCTACGTTCACGTCCACGTGTAAAAGGAACAACACAGAAAGAACACATATTGTCGCAGCCACGCATAATCGAAATAAAAGCTGTTACACCATTTGAATTCAAACGGACTGGATTAATATCAGCATACGTTTCCTCTCTAGATAACAAAACGTTTACAGCTTTAGCTCCATCGTCAACCTTATCAATCAAATTTGGTAGATCGCGATAAGCATCTGGCCCTACAACGACATCAACCAACTTCTCTTCCTCTAAGAATTTCGATTTCAAACGCTCCGCCATACACCCCAGCACACCAACGATCATTCCAGGATTTTTTGCTTTAGCAGCTTCAAATTCCTTTAGACGATTGCGCACACGCTGTTCTGCATTTTCGCGAATTGAACAGGTATTAATAAAAACCACATCAGCTTCCTGATAATTCTTGGTTGTTTCAAATCCCTTATCCAACAAAATAGAAGCAACAATCTCACTATCCGAAAAATTCATCTGGCAACCGTAACTTTCAATATACAGTTTGCGTCCATTACTTAACGTCGGATCCTGTTCTAATAATAATGCCTCACCCTGACGAGATTCGTCGTGTTCCTTAGTGGTATGTGTTAAATCTAGCATAGCTCGATATTCAATAGAATATAATTTTTATTATTTTCGATGGCATAACCAATGCAATGACCGATCTTTTGCTGATCTGATTTTATGCCCTTAGTTATTTCAAAGACTACAAAGTTAGAAATTTAAATCCATATAATGACAGTTTGTCAGACAGAAATATGGTTTATCCTTTGTCAAATTTTAGGAGCAAATGGACTATATAAAATTCTGACACGCTGTATTTCACAAAAAAAGCGTTGATTAAATCAACGCTTCCTTATAATTCAAGATCAATAGATTTGTTTCAGGAGAATATTCCTGAGAATGCTTACTGACCTGCTTGTTGTTTCGCTTCTTTCTTCATTTGATCACCTGCCACAATAACGATTTCAACACGACGATTTTGAGCACGTCCTGCTTCCGTATCGTTACTTGCAATTGGTTCAGAGAAGTTTCTACCTTCAGTTCTAATACGCGAAGACGCTAAGCCTTTAGATACCGCAAATGCACGTACAGAATTTGCGCGGTCCAAAGATACTTTTTCATTCGCAGCCAACGTACCTACATTATCCGTATGTCCGATAACTAAGATTTCAGTACCTTGTTCTTTGTTCAAGGTTGTTACCAAATTTGCAATATTATCTTTAGCTGACGCTTTTAAATCTGATTTATTGAAATCAAATAAAATACCTGAATCAAACTTAACCACGATACCTTCCGCAGATTGCGTAACTTCAGCTCCTTCAACAGTTTTAGAAATCTCAGCAGCTTGCTTATCCATTTTTTTACCAATCAATACACCGGCAGCTCCACCAATTGCAGCACCTGCTAATGTACCGATAGCCGTATTACCAGCTTTACCACCGATCAAAGCGCCTAAAGCACCTCCGGCAACACCACCGATTACGCCACCTTTAGTCGTATTATTTGTATTTTGGATGGTAGAACAACTTCCAAATAACATAGCTGAGGTTGCAACTGTCAAACCTAATACAGCCAATTTTCTATTCATTTTCATATGTATGCTATCTAAGACTTTTAATATTCAAATTAAATACTGTTCTACTAAAATCAAACAAAGTGCCAAAAGATATTTTTATCAACTTTTTTGTTACAAAACACCGAAAAAGGCCTCTAAAACTTCCAAAAATGACGTCGATACGCTACATAATTTTAAATCACCTTTTCCTACTCGTACAAACAGCTAACAGTAACAAAAGCAAAATGTTTTTATTTTTCTTGGGTCTTTACTTCAATATCAGGTAAAAGAGCTCCTTTAGGCCTTCCCTTTGCATTAAAGTCGTCCATAGATTGTTGTACGTAATGCATTAAATCATACTGTCCCCAATGCTCAGCCAGATCAAAAGATGGACGGTAACGTATCATAAAGGCGTCTAATTCTGTACTATCCAGCTTCGTCAGATTTTTAACGGCTTCACGAGAGAAAATACGATCAACTTGTAACTCTTCCTTCTCCCTATCCATAAATCGCCCAAAGCGTTTCGCATTTTTGGCTTCCCTTCCAAAAAGATTATAAAGAGCGGTGGCAGGACTACCTAAATAGGTTCCGAACTTATTTTTACCCCCATTATAAACACCTTTTTTAGCGTAATTATTCATGGCATCATTTAATTCGGCCTCCTTCGTTTTTCGTTCAACGATGACGGTCTCCAATCGTATCCCTTCTTGCAATTCCACATAAAACTCATTCAGGTTGGTCAGCACGGTTTTAACAGGTGAATACCCGACTTTGGTAAAAGACAGGGAATCTCCTACCGATGCATCAATCGTAAAAACACCAAAAGAGTTGCTCAACGTTGATCTGTGCGTGCGCATATTAAGCACCACAGCATCTCCAATACGATTACCGTTCCCTTTTTGCAGCACCATTCCCGAAACCTTCTGCTGTTGTTGCGCAGTAGCTCCGAAATAGGTGAATAACAACAAAAAAAGCCCAAATATATGTATATGTATTATTTTCATCCTATTATCTCTTTTCAATTACCCCAATTGGTTTCAGTGCGATTGTAATTCTCACCATTTTCATTGGGCCAAACATTCACTTCCGTAAGGAACAGTTTATAATTTATTTCGATCTTATTAATTCCCTGTTGCACCTAACCTACTTTGCTAAAAGTAGTAATAGTTTGACACTTGTACTGTTAAAAAAGTTTAAATATTCTTTGTTTATCACTTGTATGGATAAAAAACAAAATTAGCGCCTTCAGTCACTACAACAAACAAACACATATAGTCTTTCGCAGGCTTGTAGTTCTGAATAAAAGACGCTTTACGATCTTCTTGAATAATATCCATTTCTACAAACTCTTCCAGTGTCGAGGCGTTTATGCTCCATTTCGTCTCCAGTTCCTTACGATCTAATATCACTTCGCCAACAGAAACTTCATGCTGATGTGCAACAAAAATTGGATAGTCAGAATAACCTTCTTCAACAATCTCCAGCGCTACTTCGCGGATTGATTCACTATAAAAATCGAGATCTACCTGCAGACTTTTTAATGGACTTTGCTCTGTAGACGGTGTATTTTCTTCTCTTGCAGATCCTGCAAATAAATCTTCTACTTCCATACTGTATGCTATTACTTCTTTAATTCCAATAAAACCACATTCTCAACGTGTTGGGTATGCGGAAACATATCTACTGGCTTGATCCGCTTCACCTCATATTTTTCGCCCAACAACACCAAATCGCGTGCTTGTGTAGCAGCATTACAACTGACATATACAATACGCGGTGATTCCATTTCTAACAAACGAGCTACAACGTCAGCGTGCATTCCTGCACGTGGTGGATCTGTAATCACCACATCTGGTTTTCCGTGTTCAGCTATGAAGGAAGGGGTCAACACATCTTTCATATCTCCAGCGTAGAACTTTGTATTCGTAATATCATTGATCGACGAATTGACTTTAGCGTCCTCAATGGCAGTAGGAACATACTCTACACCAACAACTTCTTTCGCCCTCTTAGCGACAAAGTTTGCAATTGTACCCGCTCCTGTATACAAGTCATACACCAACTCATCCCCCTTTAAATCGGCAAAGTCACGTGTGATTTTATACAGCTCATACGCTTGTGCAGAGTTTGTTTGATAGAACGACTTAGGCCCAACTTTGTAACGCAAGCCCTCCATCTCCTCATAGATAAAATCACGACCGGCATATACATGAATATCCTGATCGAAGATTGTATCATTGCGTTTCTGGTTTACAATATATAACAGGGAAGCGACTTGAGGAAACTTTTCTTTAACAAATTCCATCAACAACTCAACCTGTCCTTCTTCCGGATATGCAAACACAACGATCACCATCATCTCCCCGGTTGAAGAAATACGGATAATCAAATTACGCAATACACCTGTGTGTTCACGCAAATCGTAGAACGTCATATCTTGACTAAGAGCAAAATCACGGATACTATTACGAACTTCATTTGACGGATCTTCTTGCAAAAAACAATGATCGATATCTAAAATCTTATCAAAACGTCCAGGCACGTGAAAACCCAGTGCATTCATTTCTAATTGGGACGAATCTTCATCAACAGAAGTCAACCATTTTTTGTTTGAAAAAGTATATTCTAATTTATTTCTGTAATATTCTGTTTGCGCAGAGCCTAAAATACTTTCCATCGCCGAAGTATCTACTTTCCCAATACGCGAAAGGGCATTATCGACAGATTGTTGCTTAAATTTTAGCTGAGCATCATAGGTCATATGCTGCCACTTACATCCGCCACACACTCCGAAATGTTCACAAAACGGATCTACACGATAAGATGAAGCCTCTTTTAAACTGGTCACCCGAGCCTCCGCAAAATTCTTTTTCTTGCGCATAAGCTCCACGTCAACAACATCACCAGGAACAGCTTTTTCTACAAACAAAACCAAATCTTCGGTTTTTCCAACACCTCTACCCTCTTCGGCAATATCAATGATGGCAATATCTTTCAAGAACTTTTTCTCTTGCGGAATTCTTCTACTCATAGGGTGCAAAAATACAAATTTATACCGATTTTTCATCTGCATAAATTATTTATAGGCATTGATTATCACTGGTATAAACGGGTTCTTAACAGGCTCGTAACTTCCTAAAGGAAACAATGGAACAACGGAGTATGGGCAAAAGTAACTCCCGTACAAGAGAATCATAAGAAAAGAGAGCTATACTCAAAAGATGGCGCCGCGATTTGGACAGAGACGAAAGGCTTAGGATAATTTTACTGAACTGTTGCCTGAACAAGATAAGGAAGGATTTCTTTCTGAAACGAAATAAAGTTTTTCCGCACATCGGCATCTGAGACAGCCGTAAAAGCAAAAGAAAACACAATACTTTTACTGGACTTGATCAAAAAGGTCAGCTTCTCTTCGCTAATCGCTTCATTTATCTTTTCATTCTGAATGAATGTACTTAAGAGCAGAAACTCCAAATCTTCAGACAGCGTTTTTAAATATTCTTGGGCGTTTGCAGATTCCCGGATAAATTCCCAGCCGATCAATTCATTGCAAGCCGTATAGGTCAGTCGGCTTACCCGCAATATTGTAGACGCCAAAAACGAAGCCATATCATCTTCATATTTGGTTGTTTTCAAAATATCCTGCAGACTCGCACGAAGATAATCCATGAGAATGGCATGCAGGATCATTTCTTTACTATCAAAATACTTGTACACTGTCGCCTTCGCAATCTTAGCTTTTTTTGCCAATGTGTTCACACTGGTTTTATGATAGCCATTTTGACGAAAGAGCTCACGTGCTGTTCTTTTTATGGATTCAATAATATAATCTGGTTCCATATACGTTAGATCGTACGAATGTTGAAAGTCATCTACAAAGCCTAAAGACCAAAAAGCATCACATTGTTCTCTTTCCTAGTTATCGTAGAGAATAATGTGATGCCACAATCTTTACAATGATTAATTTATATTAATTCAGTCTCAAATTGAGACAAGAAACGTGTGTCATTTTCTGAGAAAAGACGTAAGTCTTTAATCACATATTTAAGGTTTGTGATACGTTCTATTCCCATACCAAAAGCAAAACCAGAATACTTTTTACTATCGATACCACAGTTATCAAGCACGTTAGGATCGACCATACCGCAACCTAAAATTTCTACCCAGCCAGAGTACTTACACAAGTTACACCCTGCCCCCTTGCAGATTGTACAGGAGATATCCATTTCGGCCGAAGGTTCAGTGAAAGGAAAATAGGACGGACGGAAACGCACTTTGGTACCTTCACCATACATCTCTTGAACAAAATGATATAACGTTTGTTTCAAATCGGCAAAAGAAACATTTTCGTCTACATATAAACCTTCTACCTGATGAAAGAAACAGTGCGCACGGGCTGATATAGCTTCATTTCTATAAACACGTCCAGGCATTATCGCACGAAATGGCGGTTTCCCGGCTTCCATTAAACGCACCTGAACCGAAGAGGTGTGCGTTCTCAATGTAATGTCATTACCTTCTTGTTTTTTGATAAAGAAAGTATCTTGCATATCACGCGCAGGATGTTCCGGCGGAAAATTTAGTGCGGAGAAATTATGCCAATCATCTTCAATTTCCGGTCCTTCTGATACAATAAAGCCTAATTTCTTGAAAATTTCAACAATTTCTTTACGAACTAAAGAGATGGGATGTCTAGACCCCAGCTGAAAACCTTGACCAGGCAATGTTAAATCACCCGCTAGTTCCTGGGATTTTTGCTTCTCACCAGACCCGAACTTTTCTTGTGCTTCTTTGAATGTATTTTCTGCTAACTGCTTAAATTCATTCAACACTTTTCCCAAAGTACGCTTCTCTTCAGGCGTAACTGTTTTGAATTCATCAAAAAGATTTTTCACAATCCCTTTGGAAACCAAAAACTTCAATCTGAAATTTTCTACATCGGCTGAAGAAGCTGGCGCAAATGCCTTAATCTCTTCAGTATACTGCGTAATTCTATCTTGCAACATAATTAGAGCAAACATAGCCAAAATTTCCACCAAAAAGAAATTTTGAACTTCGACCGGGCATTAAAAACATCACAACAGAAACAGCATGCTCGCTTGGGAGAAAGGAATCAGATTATACGGCTAAAACGCTGATAAAACAAAAGAGCGGGCTTAGTTGCCTGCTCTTTTGTTTTATCGATGATTTTACAATAGTTATTATACATGTAAAGTTTTTACATAATCTCAAATTCTTCAGCTTAAAATGGTAATGGATTATCCTCCTGATCATTCTCCGTAAAATCGACCTCCACTTCCTTATCTTCGACTTTTTGCGCCTGCGTGTTTGCTGTATTACCAGCACTTACACCAGCATTCGGTTCAAAATCCGATTTACGACCTAAAAGCGTGAAGGTTTCAGCGACAACCTCTGTAGCATATCGTCTAATACCCTCCTTATCCTCATAAGTACGCGTCCGCAGTCGACCTTCAATATAAACTAACTTCCCCTTTGTTAGATATTTTACAGCCACGTCAGCCAGACCTCGCCACATTACAATATTGTGCCATTCGGTTTGTTCTACTCTTTTCCCGTCTTTGTTATACGTTTCTGATGTTGCCAATGGAAAACTGGCGACAGAGACATTACCTTCTAAATAGCGAATTTCGGGATCTTTTCCAAGATGTCCCACTAAAATGACTTTGTTAACTCCTGACATAATTTAAAAGCATAAATGGTTAAAAATTTGACCTTTCCAAAAAGGTAAAGATCAACTTGTGTTTAGCTAATTTATCTAAATCTTTTAGAAATACATAATCCCAATTGGATTTTTTTTGAATTAGATCGCCTTTTAACCGCACCTCAAAAAATGTCGCGTAGATATTCTGATGACTCAGGATATGTTTTGTCTGCTGCTGTAAAACATAAAGTTGTGCATCGGGGCCGAAACAGGAAATAAACCACTCATCGCTAAGAACATCCGGAATAGACAAGCTGTAGTTAGACTCCAAAAGCGGAAACTCATATAGGTTCTGCCAAACGTCACTTGCACCGCGTTTGGACATCAGTATCCGATCGTTGTCCTTCAAGATAAAATAATTAAAGTATCTATCTTTACTTGCCTTGGCTTTAAGCTTTACAGGCAACTGCTCTACCTGCCCCTGACTCAGCGCATAACAGGAAGGACGAAACATACAGAATTCACATAAAGGCAGCTTGGGCTTACAATGGGTAGCCCCAAAATCCATAATTGCCTGATTATACAATGTCGGGTGTTTACGATCAAGATTTTCTTTAGCGATAGCTGTAAAAATCTTCTTTCCTTCTGTAGAATTGATAGGTGTTTCTATGCCATAGTATCGCGCTAGTACACGAAACACATTTCCATCCAATACCGCCTGGGCTTCATCGTTCGCAAAAGAAGATATCGCCGCAGCAGTATACTCACCTATTCCCGGAAGCGTTATTAATGTTTGATAATCTACCGGAAAGACACCCTGATACTGATCGCGAACAATTCGGGCAGCCTTATGCATGTTCCGTCCTCGAGAATAATAACCCAGACCTTGCCAAAGATGGAGAATATCATCTTCTTCTGCATTCGCAAATTCCACAACATTCTTAAATCGCTCGACAAAACGTACATAATAGGGTAAGCCCTGTTCGACACGAGTCTGTTGCAGAATAATTTCAGAAAGCCATATTTTGTAGGCATCTTTTGTTTCTCGCCACGGCAGATCTCGTTTATGCTGTCGATACCATGCTTGCAATTCCTCGCCAAATTTCATAGCGACAAAAATGCGCAATTTTTCGCTAAAACCAGCATTTCATCATTCGAGGATAGGCCTACGAATGTAGGTAATCTGCTCATCAGGTTCCAAAATCGTATTTTCCAACGTGATAAAGCCCTTGTATTTTTCTTTTAGCGCCTGATAGAGACGTCCGTCATAGGAAACAGCAAATCGCCCATCTGCTTTGAGATAAACTGGCAGATGCCGATTGCCCACGTCGAAGCAGAACTCGCCCACAACTGATAGATTCTGACAATCCAACAATACACAAAGACAAGGTAAAATGTTGACCTGGATAAATAAATCACCGCGATGATAAATACACTGTCCTGAACGCAGTGCGCTGCTATCATCGCGCTGTATGCGCACCAGATTACCCTTTCTTGTTTTTCGCTGGATAACGCGCTTATTTACTTCATAATAGGAAAGATCCAAAATATCTGAATCGCGGCCCAGCTTCAATTGGTCAAAATCAGGGATAACATCAATCCATATCTCCTCGTGCAGGCTCTCCTTATGCATAATTAGTTCCTTCCACCACGACAGCTTCCATCAACTCGGGCTTACTTTTTCGACGGGGTTTGCGCTGTTCAATGACGCTGATTTCCTCGGCCTTCGATTTCTCATCTTCCGCTATCGCTTCAACTGTTGTCTCTTCCTTCTTTTCAGAAAGCTTATATTGTGTAAAATCCCAACACAATTGCCCCAACATGTGTAAGAAGTCGTACAATAACTCTCCATCAGTACCCAAAGCACGCAGGATAACCACATCTTTTGAAGCCTGTGTAAAACCATAAGAAATATCGTTGTATTCGACAGTTAAGATTTCATCCAATTCATATTTTAATTCTTGCGCAAAAAGAGCCGAGAACACAAAAGTGGCCTGATGGGTGTATCCCTCAAAAAACAATATCTTCTGTATCGGCTGACTTTTGGGCCGCAAAACCTGATTGTCAATAAAAGACAGTTTACCATTTCTAAAAATCTTGGTTTGCGTATGCAGACTATCGAACTCAAATGCCTCTTTCATGTGGATTCTACCCACACTAATAATATCCCCCCACATCAAAACCGCATCTTCAGCCAAGTGAATATGATTGCTTGCCTTAAAAATAGAATCCTTAAACGGCGTTACCGGATGTGGAATGTAATGAAACAAGCCGCCGGCCCCCACATGCACGTCTGTATGTTGTCTTGCGCCCGTTTTCATGGGGTGAAGCTTATTGAAGGACTGTGTAAAAAGCTTCAATTGTGCATCTTTTTTCACACGAACATCAATATGCAAATAATCCGTATCCATAATACCAGGCGATGCACTCATGATGATCATTTCCAAATGGTTGGTCAATCCTGCCGCGCCATAATGCGTTAGTTTATAAGGTGCATTATGATAACTCTCCTTCAATCTGCTTCTGCCGTCCTCTTTGGCAACATTTAATACGATTTTGCTATCCATATACGATAAAATTTAGCCTACAGGCTCCAACAAAGCATACTTTTTGATCCATGATTTTACATCTTCCAAACCTTCTAAAGTCATTAAGTTTGTAAAAATAAATGGTCGTTCACCGCGCATGCGGACGGTGTCCTGACGCATCACTTCCAAGTCCGCATTTACATAAGGGGCAAGGTCTATTTTATTGATCAACAACAGATCCGAGCGCGTAATACCTGGCCCGCCTTTACGTGGCATTTTTTCGCCTTCAGCAACATCAAGAACGAATATGGTCAAATCGGCTAGATCCGGACTAAACGTGGCTGTCAGATTATCACCCCCACTTTCAACAAATATCAGTTCCACATCCTCAAAACGATGCGCTAATTCTTCTACAGCTTCAATATTCATCGAAGCATCTTCACGGATTGCCGTATGCGGGCAACCTCCTGTTTCAACACCAATAATACGTTCAGCGGGCAGTGCCGAATTCTGCTGTAGATACATCGCGTCCTCACGCGTATAAATATCATTCGTTACAACACAAATACTATAATCTGCCGACATCGAACGTGTCAACCGTTCAATAAGTGCCGTCTTGCCAGAGCCCACAGGACCAGCAACACCAATTTTCACGTAATTTCTCTTAGACATCTTTATTTCAATTTTTTTACGAAATGTAAATTCTCGTGTATAATTTTTCATGTTGCATGCATCGAATATCCTGAGCGATACAACAATTTCCGATCAGATCATCATCCAGTTCGGGCTGTAATCCGACCAATTTATTAATCAAGGGCTGTAGTTTAAACAAAATCTGCTGTGCATCCATTTGGCTAATTGGAACCAGTTTGGCACAATTCGTCATAATACCATTCAAAGAATTATAATAAAAAGCACTCAGTGCGTCTGCATAACTAATTTCCTGCGCATGGGCAAACATGGCAAATGCCATTGCATAGTGACCATGCTGTTCTTGCGCATTTATCGCCTTTAGATAAGCCGAACAACGCTTGACCGGTTTTAATTTTTCTGTCAATTTTAAAAACCGTATTCCCAATTTCTTACTGGCATCCCGAATCTCATAAGGAGCTTTGAAAGCGGTTATCAATGCATCCAGTTCAGCGATCTTTTTCCTGGTTGCCCTTGATTCACATAATTGCCAAGCTTTATGAAAAAAAGCGGCATCGTTGTAATAGAAACTATGCTCCAATAAAGTTTGGGCATATTCTTTTGCAGTTTTAGCATCATGTACAATATCTTTATTGATATAAGTTTCCAAGCCATAGGAATGTGTGAAGCCTCCAATCGGAAATACAGAGTCGTTAATCTGCATTAATGTCAACAATGGATTCATATGTAATCGTTATTAATTAAGTATTAGAGCCCATTGGCCAAGGTAATTTTGTGCTGGACTACGGCATACTGATGTATGCGTAACGTATGGGTTCTTTCAATCACCCGTAGTTCTTTCGTCGGTGTAAAACCCGCCCTTTCTAAGGTTTCCCAAAGGGGATTTTCATAGGCTGCAATAATTTCATGTGCAGCGTTGATGAAAACAGGGATATGTTTGTTGCCAATTTCGAGACATATCCGAGCCATATCCAAGCGGTTTTTAGGACGTACGACAAGGCAAGGACAGGGTAATATTCGAACAACAATGCGCAGTTCCTTTGTTTCGAACAAAATATCACCGTCAAACAAGGATTCCGTTCCTAAATTTTTAAAGCCTATTTCTCGGCCTTCAACAGTGAACCCTCGGATAATACGTCTTTCCGTATCAAACCATTCGAGTTCCAAAAAATCAAGTTCAACACTGTTCTGATCTGTGCTATCGGCCCAAATATTCCCCTTAATGTCTCTTGCTAACAACATAAATAACCAATTAGAATAAGAAGTACCGTTGGGCCATTGGAAGTTCCTTCAATGGTTCACAGGTCGCCAACACACCATCGACTGTTACTTCATAGGTTTCTGGATTAACGACGATATTTGGTGTTGCATGATTATGGACCATATCTTTTTTCATCACCGTACGACATCCCTCCACAGGCAGACATTTACGCGACAAATTCAATTTTTGAATATTTCCGTTCTCCAAAGAAATTTTCGAAACGAAATTGAAGCATAGTTTTGAAACCGCTTTACCATAATTCCCAAACATTGGCCTATAAATGATTGGTTGTGGTGTCGGAATTGACGCATTGGCATCCCCCATTTTAGCGCCCAAAATCATACCGCCTTTGATGATCAACTCGGGTTTTACACCAAATAATTCTGGTTTCCAAAGGATCAAATCGGCATACTTTCCTTTTTCAATCGAACCAATATATTGGTCAATACCATGTGCTTTAGCAGGGTTGATTGTAAATTTAGACACGTAACGTTTGACACGGAAGTTATCATTTTCTTTGCCTTGATCTTCAGCTAAAGGGCCGCGTTGGATTTTCATCTTATGGGCCGTTTGGAATGTACGGGAAATGACCTCTCCGACACGCCCCATCGCTTGGCTATCCGAACTCATAATTGAAAATACGCCCATGTCTTGCAAAATATCCTCGGCAGCGATTGTCTGTGGACGGATACGTGAATCAGCAAATGCCACATCTTCTTTCACATTTTTATCCAAGTGATGGCAGACCATCAGCATGTCCAAGTGTTCTTCAGCAGTATTTACCGTAAAAGGTTTTGTTGGATTGGTAGATGCAGGGAGGATATTGGGATACATGGCGATCTTAATAATATCCGGAGCGTGTCCACCTCCGGCTCCTTCCGTGTGAAAAGTATGGATTACACGACCATCTATCGCAGCAACAGTATCTTCCAAGAAACCGGCCTCATTCAGTGTGTCGGTATGGATCGCAACTTGTACATCGTATTTATCAGCAACTTTCAATGCCGCATCAATTGTTGCCGGAGTCGCTCCCCAATCTTCATGGATTTTCACGCCCAGTGCACCCGCTTCAATTTGTTCTTCGATAGGTTTAGTGGTCGACACGTTACCTTTTCCGAAAAAACCAACATTAATAGGAAGGTTTTCAAAAGCTTCAAACATACGCTCGATATACCACTTTCCTGAGGTCACTGTCGTTGCCAGTGTTCCATCTGCTGGTCCCGCACCGCCACCAATAAAAGTAGTTACACCAGAATATAGCGCTGTTTCAACCTGTTGCGGCGAGATAAAGTGAATGTGCGTATCAATACCGCCTGCAGTTAGGATATAGCCCGCTCCCCCATGCACTTCCGTAGAAGCACCGATGATCATGCCCTCGGTTACACCATCCTGTACATCTGGGTTTCCAGCTTTACCAATACCTACAATTTTACCATCCTTAATACCGATATCGCCTTTTACAATACCCCAGTGGTCAATGATAATGACATTAGTGATGCAAAAATCCAACACCCCCTCATCACGCAAGGCACGAGCCGATTGCCCCATACCATCGCGAATAGTTTTACCGCCACCAAATTTGTTCTCTTCTCCGTAAACATTGAAATCTTTTTCAATTTCAATAAAAAGCTCTGTATCTGCCAGACGAACCTTATCTCCAGTGGTCGGTCCAAAAAGAGCCGCATATTTGTCTCTCGGGATATAAAGTTCCCCATCAACATATTTTACAGATGATTTATCTAAACCTAGTTTATCTAAACCAAGCGCATGTAGACCAACAGTAGTTCCCAACGTGGTGAGTCCTACAACTTTAATCCATTCGCGTCTATTCCATCCTCCCATAGTTACTTCGATTGTCTGAATTTTAATTTTTTCATTTTATCAATGGCTTTGCTTTTCACCGATTGATCTGTATACTTACCATTTGTCAATCCATTAAAACCGTGGATTTCCTTACTTCCGCCAAACTCAACCAGAACAACTGATTTTTGTTCCCCTGGTTCAAAACGAACAGCGGTACTGGCTGGAATATTCAAGCGCATCCCAAACGCTTTCTCTCTGTCGAAGGAAAGCAACTTGTTGGCTTCAAAGAAATGATAGTGTGAACCCACCTGAATAGGTCGGTCACCTTCATTTTTCACAACGATGCTTGTGGTTCTGTGCCCAACATTAGCTTTGATTTCCTCTTTTTTTAAAATGTATTCTCCTGGAATCATATCATTCAATATTTATTAACGAATAGGATCATGGACAGTCACCAATTTAGTACCGTCCGGAAAAGTAACTTCGATCTGAACATCATGGATCATTTCGGGCACTCCTTCCATGACTTGGCTCCTTTTCAATAAAGTAGTACCATAAGACATTAAGTCCGCCACAGACCTTCCGTCCCTAGCCTCCTCCATGATCTGGGCACTGATGTAAGCGATACACTCTGGATAATTTAATTTTACCCCGCGTTTCAATCGCTTAGCCGCCAATTCGCCGGCCAAATGCAACAGCAGCTTTTCTGTTTCTCTCGGTGTTAAACGCATAAAAAAATAGTTATTTGTTAATTTGTTAAAGGAATTATTATAAAACTGGAATGGTAAAATATGCCCCAAAGGCTAAGCGGTTGTACTGACTCTTGGCCATATCCATATAGCCCTTATAGTTTACGGTGTTACCGACGTAACCTAGATAGAACCGAAGATCCTGGTTATGAAACGGCTTATGTTGCAAAGCTGCAAAATAGGTCCAGTTTTGGCGAAAATTCTTGCCGAGTTGCTTATCATCCCGCGATCCCGCAATCTCATAGCCCCCTTTCAACGCCAGCTCCCATTTTTTACTCAAAAATTGATCATAGCGCAGTATGGCAGAGCTGTAGTTTACATCTTTGGCCAATACACGGTTCTCGCCAGTTCGACCATAAAATTCGTTGATCGCAGAAGATGCAATCATTGCATGATCGACAGCAAGATAAGAGTACTGTAAATCAAGATATAGCATCTGCTTTGCTGTTTTGAATTTATTCGCTAATGAAATGGCATGATTGGTATGTCCCTTTGCGAACTGAGCGATGTTGTAAGACCATTTCGTATTAAAACGTTTGTCCATAAATGCACCCACCCATGTGAAATAGGCTCCCATAGGCACAGTAGAGCGTTCCAAATCACCTACAGCAAAACCATTTTTTGTATGAAGCTCCATAAAACTATCATTGGTTGTGTTGTAAACTTGGGCATGCAACGAATGATTCGGGTTGACTTCATAGGATAACATTCCTCCGACGACGAAGAGATTCAATATACGGTCTACATAGTCTGTGAACTTATATTCGTAAATTGGGTTATTTTCGAACTCATAACTCCCGACCATTGCACTTTGTTTACCGGCCGTAACAGACCATTTGAGATCCTTGCCAAACTTGTACTTAATATAAGCCATATCCAAGGCACGCGATCCATTATCCTGACTCGTTGGAGCAAATGACCTATTGAGGCGAAAACGTACTTTATAGGATAATCGATCATTGTATTCCCCGCTCATCAGAATACGGGCGTCATCAAGGTTTGCTTTTGCTTGAGAAGCACCCTCGCCATTGTCCGTTTGCAGACCTGCTCTTAACAGGACATCCAATTGAAATGATTTTGCTCTCGCGGGTTCTTTCAGTAGCAAGCTGCTTCTCTGTGCCTGAACAGAGTCCGTTTGGACCTGCTCCTGCGCATGCAATGATGCTACGCCAATCCCAAGTGTTGTAAAAAGTAAACGTGTTTTTTTCATCCTTATAGTGTATTCCTCTAGGGTAAAGAAGCCATCCCGCGGTTTCAAAACAGAATTCGATTCAAAACAACAAGATAGATCCATGCTTTATACTTATCTCCGGTACAAGTATATCACAGCCACCTAAAAATGGAATAAGGATGAGATTAAAATGAAATTAGAAAGGAGTTTTTGGAATTGTAACAACGACCAAAGTGCCTTGACCTTCCGTTGAATGGAGGAGCAATTCAGCACCATGGAGGTCAAAGATATTTTTGGCTAAAACAAGCCCCAAACCATTGCCATAGATATCACCGACATTAGAAGCGCGGTAAAAAGAGGTAAAAATATGTGGCTGGTCTTTTTTAGGAATACCGATCCCTTGATCAAACACTTTTATCGTAATATTTTTGCTATCGCTACTTATTGCTACGCCAACCTGCAGTCCATTGCCGTACTTAAATGCGTTTGAAATAATATTGCTAAAGGCAATAAAAAACAGATCCGGATTCGCCAAAACCGTAAGTTCATCACTATCTTCCGGGATTTCCGTTAGATCAAAAGAAAGCTTGAGGTCCTTATGAATACTTTTTTCAGCTTTATAAATTTCATAGAGTAACTCGTCAATTCGAATAATTTCTTTATTGTCCACCTCCCCCTTGAAACCCATGCGAGATAGCTGCAAAAGATTATTGATAATCAACTCCATTTTATCCGCATATTTTGCGATAGTCTCCAGGGAATAATAGGCTTCATGCTCTTTCGACAAGAGCTGTTGCGCCAATTCGGCTTCTCCCCCAATAATTGTAAGTGGGGTTTTTAGCGAATGTGAGGCATTTCCGATAAAACTCTGTTGCGATTGAACCGAAATATCCAATCGGTTAAGCATTGAATTTAGGTTTGCAATCAAAACACCCAATTCATCTTTGCTATTACTGAATTTACTGAACAGGCGATGGTCTAAATGGGCGATATCAACTTTATCTAAATCATTGTTGATATCTTTAATAGGTTTCAATAATCGGTCAGCAAAGTAAAAAGACATGAGTACGATTAAAAAAATCGCCAAAATCCCACCTGTGATCAGTGTCCGATCCAATTGACGCTGTTCCTCATGACCGTAATCATCGATCCCTTCCGATACAACAATCAAATTCTCGTGGTGAAGATGATCTTGAAAGAATACCGCTACAAAAGCAGTCTTACCATGCATGTATCTTCCCTTTCCATGGCGAATTACGTCGGTATAGAATGTTTCGGGCATGGGCAACTCAGGCCGCATTTGAACACGATCACTTCCTTTAACAACACGAATAAGATGGTCTGTTCCCTCAGATAACTGTTTCAGGTATTTACGTTTTACCTGAATATAGAGCGCTCTATTTTCATCCTTCTGATGGACGATGTGATCTCCAACAATCACGGCATTCTCTTCTAGCCGATGAAAAAATTTAGTTTGCAGACTGTCGTACGTGAAATAAGACACATAAATGGCAAAAACAACAAGCAGCAGGGTACTGATGATCGAAAATAGAAGAACTATTTTGGTCCTAATTTTCATGACGGATTACATAGCCCATACCAATCACTGTATGGATAAGTTTACGCGAAAATTGTTTATCGATCTTTTTCCGCAGGTAATTCACATATACGTCAACAACATTGGTACTTAAGTCAACATCCATACCCCATACTTCCTCCAGGATATCGATCCGGCTCAATACCTTATTTCGATTGAGCATTAAAAATTCAAGTAGACGAAATTCAGTAGCGGTAAGAATAATAGGAGAATTGGCACGTTGAACCGATTTGCTGTCTCTATCCAATTGAACATCGTCAAATACCAATATATTTTTCTGCTCGGTCACTGTTTTGGATTTGCGGCTGTAGCGGCTGATTCGAGCCTTTAATTCCTCTAAACGGAAGGGCTTCGTCAAGTAATCATCCGCATCCCTGTCAAATGCCTCGACGATGTCCTCTGTTTGATTTAATGCCGTCAAGATAATAATAGGGACTTCGTTGTTTGACATCCGAATGTTTTTACAGACATCCAAACCATTCATACCAGGCAACATTACATCCAACAGGATGAGGTCATAATGATTCAATCCCGCCATTTTTAGACCAGTATAACCGTCCATAGCAATACTAATATGATAGCCTTCTTCTTTTAAGCCTCTTTCGATCAATGATATGACGGATGGTTCATCCTCTATTAGTAATAGTTCCACAGGTATCTTTTTTAAACAGTAAAAAATTCGAGGTTTGTAAAATACAAAATTAACATGTCACCTTTTTTCAAAAAGCTACATTCTTAAATTATTTTCGCTTTTTCTTGACGATTATATGATAATAACACATAAAATAAGTATAAAAACACATCCACCCTCAAGATCCCTTAACCACCGCCATGACATCAATTTACTTCAAGTGGTATAGCGATATACCGCAACTCAAAACCTCTACTTAAAAGAATCAGACTATTCTTAACACTTGAAACTTAGTACAGACCAAAAATCGGTTTTAAACAACCAAATACAATAATATCTATTTTTGAAAGAATTTCCACAAACAACGAAAGATTATTTCAAAAATCAATCGAATTTCAATATTTTTGCAGCTTAAAATCACACAATGAAACAATTTATCCTTTGTTTACAGTTGGCGTTTTTACTCCTTATCGGACAAGGACACGCTCAGCAAAAGCTATATAAAATTTCATATCAATTTGCTGATCCTGAAACGGGAACCGATACCGCATCTTCAGAATTCATCAAAATATTGGCTGGAAATAATGAAGCATTAATGCAGGCCTTCATCACCAAAGACCAGATGCGCATTGAAAGTTTATTATTTGGAAAATCGATACAGATCAGCAATATCCACGAAGGCAGCTCTTTTCTACTAGATGAAATAAATAAAACCTATACTGCAACAGAGCTGGCCACGGGCAAACTCATTGAGACTTTCGCAAACGAAGGCGATAATTATGCCTATTCAGGGGATTTTGAGATCAGCTTAATTCCTAATCAAAAGAAAATAATTGCAGGAATCACCTGCGAAAAAGCAACATTCAATCTAACAGGTAGTCAAGATCCACAAACGGAAATTACCGTTTGGTATGCACCCAAATTACCAAAGTTATACTGGGGCACTTACGATTATCTCGAAAAAGTACCTGGGGCAGCGCTCTATATCGGATCGGCGGGTTTAGGAATTCAGGCCACTAAAGTCGAAGAGATACCATTCGACCAATCGCTCTTTGAAGTCCCAGCAGATTACGAAGAAGGTGAAGTTACAGACGAAGCTGTAGATTCCACGTTAAACGACCATCTATCTTGGTATCAAGATTCCAGCACATCATATTTTGGTGTACAGGACAGCTTAGGAAACAAATTAACACCAGCAAAATATACGGCAATATATAGCTATGTAGGAGACTATGCCATCGTAAACGATGCAGCGCAAATGTTTGGCTTGATAGATCTCCATGGCAAAGAAGTTATTCCATGTCAATACGAATCGCTCAGTTTAGAAACCGAAGGCGGTCCTGTGGTTTATATGAGCGATCTTAAGTATGGACTTCTGGATACAAACGGTAAAATATTGCTGAAGGAGAAGTATGAATTTATTTCAGTACCTAGCCCAGCATACGCACTTTTTACGGAAGGAGAATACACGGGTATTATTGATCAAAAAGGCACCGTTTTACTTCCTGCCAAATATGAGACTATTTCAGATTATCGCGATAATCTCGCGTTAGTTATAGTAAACCAATCCTACCAGCTTATTAATAAAACGGGGCACAATCAACTTAAGACGGACTATGAATTTCTGTCTTTTGCAGGAGAGAAACTTCTTCTGGCCTTTAAAGACGACAAGTACGGATACATTGATTACACAGGAAAAGTCGTGGTCCCAATTAAATTTCAGAATGCCCAAGCTTTTGAAAACGGGCTAGCGCTTGTAACGGAGGATCTAGAGAATTTTTACTATATTGACGCAAAAGGGAAGTTTATCAAGAAATATGAAGAGTAATCCACAGACATTCCACTTGTCGACATTGCATCGTGGAAAATACATGTTAATCTTGCTGGTTTCAATCTTTTTGATCGGAATGGTCATGTCTAAAGTTCCCATACAAGAAATTCTCAAGATTATTGTTGCTCTTTTAATGATCCCTTTAGCACTGTATTTGGCCATAAAGTGTTCGACTTTATCATCGACTTGGGTCTTGGACGAAAATACACTGCAGATAAGCAATGCTAAAAAAACAATCGTTTTCCCTCTGAATAATATTTCTCATATCAGGAATCTTAAACGTTCTGGCGGAAACCTGATCATTATCAACCAAAACAAAGGACCGGCTTTTCGTACTTGGCGCAACAAATTGTTTCAAAAAGAAGATGATCTTCCTCTGCTAACCGAAGCCTTAAAGACCGCAGACATCGAATATTACGACCTATAAATTCTTTCTTCCTTCGGTAACATTTGTTACAGGCTTTTGCAAAGGCAGTATGTACCTTTGTAACATCACTTAAGAACATTGTTATGCTATTGGAATACATTAAACAACCGTGGCCCTGGTATATTTCAGGACCTTTAATTGCGCTGGTCATGTACCTGTTGCTCAAACAGGGGAAGGATTTTGGCATGTCCAATAATCTACGCACCATGTGTACTGTATTAGGTGCCGGAAAAACTTCCTCTTTTTTCAGATTCGATTGGAAGACCCAATCATGGAATTTATTGGTGGTACTCGGGACAGCCATTGGCGGTTTTATTGCACATCATTTTCTGAGCGATGGCGCTGCAAGCCAGATTAATCCCAAAAGTATTGCCGACCTAAAAGAGCTGGGTATTATCGACCAGCTACAAGGCTACCTTCCTGAATCCATTTTCGTTTTCGACGGATCTTTGTTTCAGTTTCTAATTTTAAGTATTGGCGGTGTATTGATTGGATTTGGAACACGCTATGCTGGTGGATGTTCATCAGGCCATGCTATTTCTGGGCTTAGCAATTTTCAGCTTCCTTCTTTGATTGCCGTTATAGGTTTCTTCCTAGGCGGGATCATCATGGTTCATTTTTTATTCCCACTAATTTTCGCATAAATGAAAGCACTAAAATTTATTTTCATCGGTATATTGTTTGGAATCATCTTATACAAATCGGAGGCCGCGTCATGGTATAGAATCTACGAAATGTTTCAATTTCGTTCCTTTCATATGTATGGCATCATCGGTACAGCACTGACCACAGCAATTATAATCGTACAGATCATCAAGAGAAAGCGAATCAAAGATAGTAACGGGATGCAAATAGCATTCTATGACAAAGACAAAAGTATTACACGATACCTGGTCGGAGGAACAATCTTTGGTTTAGGATGGGCATTGACAGGTGCGTGTCCGGGCCCCATGTTTGCCCTAATCGGTGCCGGTTATTGGACTATTGGAATCGTCCTTCTTTTTGCTTTGTTAGGTACTTGGCTTTATGGGCTGTTGCGCAATAAGTTGCCGCATTAAGTTGAACAGACTTTGTTATGAAACTAACTCATATATCCGAAATCTGAGGCCTGTACCTGGAGTTTAAATTTTAGAAAGAGAACATGGAATTAATATTTATAGCTGGTTTTATATTAGCTGTTCTGGTCGGGCTATCAATGGGCTTGATGGGTAGCGGCGGAAGTATTCTAACATTGCCAATATTTGTTTATATTTTTCATATAGAACCTCAATATGCATTGGACTATTCGTTGTTTTCTATTGGAATATTAGCCTTGGTCGGATCAATTTCTCCGTTGAAAAAAAGAGAAATTGACCTGAAAACTACGGCCATTTTTCTCTTTCCATCGCTAATTTCGGTCTATTTGACCAAGCGTTATCTCCTTGTAGCCATACCAGAGTCATTCCACCTTGGCGAGATAGCGATCTCCAGAAACCATATCATCATGCTCCTTTTCTCGATTGTGATTCTGATTTCTGCGACAGCAATGGTACGAAGACGTAAACAGGTTCAGCACGATCGATTCAGAGGTGGAATTGGACAGATTTTCAACGTTGTCCTCGTCGGATTGCTCGTCGGTATCATGACTGGCCTGGTCGGTGCAGGAGGAGGCTTTATCATAGTACCGGCCCTCGTATTACTCTTAGGAATTCCACTTAAGCAGGCCATTGCTACCTCGTTGTTTATCATCGGGTTAAACGCCTCATTCGGTTTGATCGCGAATTATCAGTTCCTGGAACATATGAATTGGTTTATATTGGTTACCTTTACGTTAATCACTTTAATAGGCCTCCAAATTGGTTCCAAATGGAAAGACAAATTAGATGCAGCAAAATTGAAAGGTATTTTTAGGTACTTTTTAATTAGTATTGGCATCCTAATCTTTGCTTTCGAATTCATTCAATTTGTAAATCATTAAAATCACACGTTATGTTTTTTCAACACATTTTTGAGTCATCTTTAGCACATTCAAGTTATATCATTGGTTGTCAAGCCAAGGGTGTCGCTATTGTCATTGACCCTAAAAGAGATGTAGACAGCTATCTTGAGATTGCACAAAAGAATAATCTGACCATAACGCATATTGCGGAAACACATATCCATGCCGACTACCTTTCAGGTACGCTAGAGTTAGCCGCATTGACAGGCGCCCAACCTTATCTATCCGATGAAGGTGGAGAAGATTGGCACTATGAATTCCCACATATTGGATTAAAACATGGAGATCAATTTCAAGTTGGAAATCTGATTTTCCAAGTTATCCATACCCCCGGACATACGCCCGAGAGTATTAGTTTTATATTGATTGATACACCTGCAACCATGGAGCCAGTCATGATATTTACAGGTGATTTTGTATTTGTTGGCGATATCGGACGCCCAGATTTGTTAGAAAATGCAGCCGGAATGATCGGAACTAAGGAAATTGGAGCCCACCAAATGTACCGATCGTTGCAACATTTCTTGGCTCTACCTGATCATATTCAAGTATGGCCCGCACATGGGGCCGGATCCGCTTGTGGAAAGGCGCTAGGCGCCGTTCCGAGTTCAACAGTTGGTTATGAAAAAATACGAAACTGGGCGCTTCAATACCAAAACAACGAAACAGCCTTTGTGAAAGAGCTATTATCAGGACAGCCCGAACCGCCACGCTATTTTGCCATGATGAAAAAACTCAACAAAATAGTACGGCCTTTGCAAACAGCAGTTCCTCAGTACAACAAGTTAACGAACGAAACTTTTCTGGATTTATACCACAAAGGAACAACTATCATTGATACACGCCATAAGTTTGAGTTTGCCAAAGGATATCTCCCCAATAGCGTCAATATTCAGAACAACAAAACGTTTAATACCTGGGCTGGTTGGATACTTAATTACATGGATCCTTTTATACTCATTGTAGAGGAAAGCCAATTGGACGACATTGCCCGCAAGCTTATGCGCATTGGATTGGATCATGTTGCTGGATATGTTACGCCTGATACGATTCCTCATTTGGGGATTCCATTGGAACATCAGCAACTCATCGGTTTTGAAGAGATGAATAGTGTATTAGGCAAATCCGATATCCAAATACTTGATGTGCGCAATGCCAGTGAGTTTTCAGAGGGCCATTTACCGCATGCGACTCATATCTTTGTTGGTACAATTGCAGACAATCTTAACCAAATTGACCGAAATAAACAGCTATACCTGCATTGTCAGTCCGGAGACCGAGCAACCATAGCGGCATCCATATTGGCAAAAAATGGTATTAAGGACGTCAAAATTTATAGTCCTTCCATCAATGAATGGAAATTAAAGGGTGGAACATTGGTACAGTAACCTATATAAAAAGATCCCAGAATATTTATCCTGGGATCTTTTTTTAAAGAACCAAACGATAGAATTTGAGCTGCCATTGCATACAATAAAGAGCAATTCAACTCGTCAGTATGCGTTTATAGACTATTTCTATTGATCCGCAGAAATTCGATAACCTCGTCCTTCTTCTCTTCCAACTTGCCTTTCTTTTCAGTAAATTGGTGATTATAGATGGTCAGGTACTGATGGTCGTCCGTTTCAGATTCATATAATTCGGCCGTGGCAAAAGAGAAATGCTCTTCTTCATCTGAAAGATGATCATACACATAGGCAAAATCATGATTCCCCAAGGAGCTTACGACGGCATCTTTATCCGCCACGAATTTCAACCTTCCGGGCAATGTCCGCTTATTCATCCATACTTCGTCTTTTTCAGAAAAAGGGTAAATAGTAATACCCCGGAATGCCATAATAATTGGGGTAATCAGAATAATACCCATTTCAATGGCCCACACGGCCCACAACATACCACCCGAAACCGGGCTCTTTTTCAAGGTAAAGGTACCGACTTAGTTTAAACCTTGCATCGCTTCCCAAATAAATGAAGGGTGTAAGAAAAAGGCTTTGAACCCTTCCAGATTGAAAGATGATTTTATCCAGGTATCTCCGCCCATGGTTCCCTCCGCATTGTACATCAGCGAAACGAAAAGAGCCCATTGCGCATAAAAGGCTAAAAGCGCGACTAGCAAAGTAATCAATAGTGCAATGCCCTTATTTCTTAATTTCCATTTTTTGAAACAGAAATTCAGCACATAGAATATCCCAGCACCAAATCCCAATGTAATAAATACATTAAAATAAATAATAGGGATAAACCACTGCAAAGCGATGTAAACAATTGCCAATACAACGGCACTAATTGTGCCTAGCACAAGAGATCCGATAAATGCCAAAGCAGGAGCCTTTCCCGAGGGCTTATAATATAGATTTTCCATAAAAACAGTAAAATTGATTTTTAACTTAACAGTTAAATTCCCTAACCAAAACCACGCCAATTCCCAAAGAACAGTCAACTTTCGTCAAGAATTGATGACATTAACTTCGTTACATTCGTTTAAGTACCATTTATTGAGACAATTTTGTAAGTTTGGGGCATGAAAATCAAAATAATATCCTTTTTTACACTTGCATGTGTATTGAATATTTGGGGGGCAGTAGCGAAGGCCCAAAGAAAAGGATTCTGGCAACAGAAAGTTGACTATACCATGGATGTCAACGTAGATGAAAAAGCATATCAGTACGATGGAAAAATGACCTTGAAGTACAGCAATAATTCAGGGCAGTCACTAAACAAAGTATATTTTCATTTATATTTCAATGCTTTTCAACCAGGATCGATGATGGATTACCGCTTAAAAAACATCAGTGATCCAGACAAGCGCATGGTGACCAACCTTGGTACAAAAGAAAAACCGGTATATCAAAGCCGCATCGGAGAGCTTAAGACCAATCAAATTGGTTATCAAAAAATCAAAAGCTTAACAATGAATGGGGCTAACGCATCATTTAAAATTGACGGAACGATCTTGGAAGTCGCTTTACCAACTCCTATCCAAGATGGCGAAACAGCACGTTTTGATATGGAGTGGACCGCACAAGTTCCGGAACAAATCAGAAGAACTGGCCGGAATTCTGCCGAAGGTGTAGCATTATCTATGGCGCAATGGTATCCGAAGATGGCCCAATTCGATGAATTCGGCTGGCATTTGGATGAATATACAGGTCGTGAATTTATTGCTCCTTTTGGCAATTTTGACGTCACCATACACCTCAATAAAAATTATGTTGTTGGTGCCTCAGGTGTTCTTCAAAACCCATCAGAGGTCAAAGGTTATCAACAGAAAGCGAAAGTAAAAGCCATCGACAATAAAGCGACCTGGCATTATAAAGCCCAAAATATCCACGATTTTGTCTGGGCTGCAGACCCCAAATTTGTTGTGGATTCCGCTTCAAGTAAAAATGGTATAAAAGTATATACCGTATTCTTGCCAACAGACAAAGAAGTTATTTCAAATTGGAAAACGGCAATAGGCCTTTCTACCGAATTCTTTGACTTCTGTAGTGCGAAGTTTGGTAAATATCCATGGCCAACTTATACCATCATTCAGGGTGGCGATGGTGGTATGGAGTATGGCACAGCTACTCTGATCACAGGCGGCCGCAATCTAAAAAGTCTTGTTGGTGTCATATTCCATGAATCGGCACACTCCTGGTACCAACAATTGTTTGGGATCAATGAAACCGTAGATGAATGGTTTGATGAAGGCTTCACCTCCTATGTCGAAGAGTTGGCCATGCAACATATCTTTGAAAAAAGAGGCGCCATTGCATCCAACCCACAAATTGCGGCTTACCGGGGTTATTATAAATTGGCCCTTTCTGGTAAAGAAGAACCGATGAGCTTACTGGCAGATTATTATAACACGAACTATGGCTATAGCAACGAAGCATACAACAAAGGCGCCGTGCTTGCAGAACAGTTGGGGTATATTATTGGTCAGGAAAATTTAGAAAAAACCTTCTTGAAATTTTATGACATCTGGAAATTTAAACATCCGACACCAAATGATTTCAAACGCGTTGCTGAAGAAGTTTCCGGTATAAACTTAAAATGGTATTTCAATCTGTTTATCAATACAACACGTCAAATCGATTACGCTATTGAAAAAGTAACAGACACCGACATTTTATTGGCTAATAAGTCAAATTTTGCCATGCCACTGGATGTGCTGGTAGAATACACAGATGGAAGCAAAGAGTTATTTTATATCCCTTTGCGTGAAATGCGCGGCGAAAAACCGGAAGAGCATTTTGACATATACAAAGGTGTTAAAAGAACCGTGCTTGAGGATTGGTTCTGGACCAAACCCGACTATACTATCCATGTGTCGAAAACACCAAAAACGGTAACAATTGATCCTTCACTACGCTTAGCGGATGTAGAATCGGCAAACAACAGTTTTAGCAAATAACTCGTAGATTCCCATTATCTGAACAGATATGGACATAAAGAAGCTTCCAAACCATTTCACATTTACCTGGTTTGGAAGCTTTTTTGCTAATCACCTCACCTGAATCAAGTACTCTTCAGGGGAATAACCATATTCCATGTACGTTCAAATTGATAGGGCGCCGAACCATCTCCCGTAGCAGCAAACAAATGCGTAGGCTTCCCATCTTCAAATAGCAAAAACGGTCGTTCAAAATTAGCCTGATGACTCGTTGTGCCGTCATCCCATTGAATTGTTTTAGAATAAGCTTTTACAGACTTCGAAAGACGCCAATCTATACCATCTTTAGAATAAGCATGTATCCCATCCCCCTCTTCACCGCAGATCTTTCCGTAACGGTCCTTCATAATAAGTTCAAACTGCTGACCATTATGCCACACAAATGGATCCTCAACATCGTTTTCATGGTTTTGGTCCGTATGGAATGAAAAAATGGGCTTGTCCGATAAACGGCGATAAGGTCCCCGGAAAGAATCTGCTTGTGCAGCTCCCAATAGAAGTGGCGGATTATAATTTAAGGGGGAAGATTTATACACTAAATAAACCTTTCCGTTCGGTAAGACAACTGGCGAAGGGTTTGATGTAATGGAGGCATCCCATTCTCCTTTCCGCGGATTCAGAATCGGTTGATCAACTCGTTTCCATGGCCCTGCAATTGACCTGGAATAGGCCATCCCAATACGTTTATGCATCCAGGCTTTCTGGCCTAGGCCCGACTCCCATACATTTTCTGTAAAAGCAGGATTTGGTTCATCATAATTATTGCCAAAGTAATAAAGTACATAATAGTCACCGCTTTTTACAATGCGAGGATTGTGTGTTGTACAACCATCAAAATATTGCTTCCCCCGAGCGGGCAGTACAACTTCAACAAATTCGTATGGCCCTTCAGGGGTATCTGAAATAGCCCTGACGACTTCTGAGTTTGTCACCCAATTACCAAAACCATATTGTTTGCTCCAACGCGAAGCAAACATATGATATCGTCCATCCTCTCCTTTTATAACCGAAGGATCCCAAATCCAATAATCTTTCAACGCAAATCCGCCGCCTTTTGGTGCCGGTAACAACCGATCAATAAAAGAGTCCTGATTATTAAAAGAGTCTTTAGGAATAGCCCCAAATGCATATCCATGGTTTGAAAACAGGAAGAGGCCGGAAACACCGGCAACGTTTTTTAGAAAGTCTCGACGGGAGGTTTTCATACATTTTACTTTTATTAGAAGAAAATAATTCGTTTTCTAATCTATTTGATCGGCTCCCATGAAATAATTTACATGAGGCTGATACCCACAAATTTTTAAAAAGAAACTCTTGAATTCACTTTCCTTCATCAGACATGAGGTGTTATATTGGTACTTCTACAAAAATATCGACAACAAGATAACGAATAACCAGCTCGTTGTCAACCTTCTTGTGGATGATTCTTCCATCCTATTGCACTTTCTTTTTAAATCCTATAATGAACTGTGGAAAAGTCCAACAGCTATCTTACCCGGAATTTATTCGGCTAGTGGCTACCGGAAATAGTTAAACCTATAAATTCCTCATGCATCTAGGCATAAGTCTAGAAAAGATTTCAGGTATGCATACTCGAAAGAAGAAAAAATAAAGGGCGGTTTGGTCAGGTCTTGGTATATTTGTCCCCATGATTTATGTCCATATTCCCTTCTGTAAACAGGCTTGTCATTATTGTGACTTCCATTTTAGCACTTCACTACAATACAAAAGTGAGATGATCAATGTCATACGACGGGAAATTGAGCTCAGGGCAGCCTATCTGGAAGACAAAAAGGTCGAATCGATCTATTTTGGCGGCGGTACCCCTTCCTTACTGGAAGCGGATGAGATCGCCCAGATCATCGATACGATAGGGAAGCATTTTGACATCGCAAATCATGCTGAAATTACACTGGAAGCTAATCCCGACGATTTAAATGCCGCCAAAGTAAACAGTCTACGGAATACAGCAATCAATCGATTCAGCATAGGCATACAGTCTTTCTTTGAAGAGGATCTCAAATGGATGAACAGAGCACATAATCAACAGGAAGCACTGGCTTCAATTATGCGGGTGCAAGATGCGGGCTTTGAAAATATTACCTGTGATCTTATTTATGGCTATCCGTTACTGACTGACGAGAAATGGCTCCACAATATGCAACAGCTGATTGACTTTGAAATTCCCCATATTTCTTCGTATTCCATGACTGTAGAAAATAAGACAGCATTGGATCACTTCATTAAAAAAGGCTTAAGTCCAGCAATTGATTCGGATCAGGCCGCAGATCAGATGAGTCTCCTTATCCATACATTGAAAGCTGCGGGATATGAACAATATGAAATTTCCAATTTTGCAAAAAATGGCCTTTATGCGCGTCACAATACAAATTATTGGAAAGGTAAACATTATCTTGGTATAGGCCCTTCGGCACATTCGTTCAATGGAATTTCCAGAGCTTGGAATATTTCCAACAACGCGAAATATATGACCTCAATCAATTCAAACCAACTTCCCCTAGAAATTGAGGAGCTTTCTACGCTGGACCAGATCAACGAAAGTATCATGACTTCGCTGAGAACCATGTGGGGACTGGATTTGATTGCGCTGGAAAGCAAATTCGGGCAATCTATCAAAAACCGCGTATTGAAGGATGCAGAGCCATTTCTGGAAGAGGGCAATCTTGTTTTGGAAGAAAGTAAATTACGTTTAACGGATGCAGGTAAATTAATGGCCGATCATATCATGTCCGACCTATTTGTTATAGAAGATTAATAAATAAAATAGATAAAAATTACAAAAACAATAATAACAACCGTGTTTACGTTTTAAATATTATGAAAATAAAAATATAGGTTAATTTTTTTGGCTCTTTGTGCTATGTTTGCAACATAATCTATTATAACATTATTATGTCACACAAGCCATCTTTTGACTTAGAGATCAAAAGTTACAGAGAGCAACAAAACGCTGCCGTAAGCTTAATTCAAATTGTCAGTAACCTGTGGTATAACCGCGCTATTGAACTTGTATTTTTTCGAAATCAATTCATTGATGTAAAATCGAGTTCAATTCTTAACCTGGTCAAGGAAAGCGTCCTCCTTACCGAAGAGCCATTCGATATTTTTGACACCCTTCAGGTGGCACAGGAATTGGAAAAGCTCACCCTATCTCCTGCACGTATCGATATCGGAAAACTTACCTTACAGGTCAAGAAACAGGCAATTGACAACAACGACCTGCCGAGTTTTATAACAAATGAATTAAAGGACATCAATCAACAAGCGGAATTAAAACCACGCGATGTTGTTCTTTATGGATTTGGCCGTATCGGCCGTTTACTCGCCCGAGAGCTTATGCATAAAGCCGGTGCCGGACAGCAGCTTCGCCTTCGTGCCATTGTAACACGGGACGCCAATGACAGCAAGTCCATATTGAAAAGAGCGACACTATTAAAAACAGATTCCATACACGGTGCATTCGAAGGCGACATACAGGCCGACATTCCTAATCAGGCACTTATTATCAATGGTATCACTGTCCACCTTATCTCTGCCAAACAGCCAGAGGATATCGATTATACCGAGTATGGAATACAGCATGCTTTGGTCGTCGACAATACGGGCGCTTTTCGAGATGAGCAAGAACTAAGTCGTCACCTGCAATCCAAGGGTGTCGCCCAAGTTTTATTAACAGCACCGGGGAAAGGTGTACCAAATATCGTATATGCAGTCAATGAAAATAATATTGACTTGCAAAAGCATGCGATCTTTTCCGCTGCTTCCTGTACGACGAATGCAATATCCCCTATTTTGGCGGTGCTTGAAAATAAAATAGGCATTGAAAAAGGACATATCGAAACCATACATTCCTATACCAACGACCAGAATCTTGTCGACAATATGCACAAAAAGTCCAGACGGGGTCGTGCTGCGGCGCTCAATATGGTGATCACAGAAACTGGAGCGGGCGCTGCTGTTTCAAAAGTATTGCCATCGCTAAAGGGCAAACTGACCTCCAATGCCATTCGCATTCCCGTGCCAAACGGATCATTGGCAATTTTAAATCTCGAAATTAAAGCCAAAACTACGGTCGACGAAATCAATGCACTTTTAAAAGAGGCATCTCTGCAGGGTGACCTGGTCGAACAGATTAAATTTTCTAAAGATCATGAACTCGTTTCTTCGGATATTATTGGTTCCACTGCCACCGCAATCGTGGATGCTCCAGCGACGATCGTTTCGGGAGATGGCAGGAATGTTATTTTATATGTCTGGTACGACAATGAATACGGATATTCCCATCAGGTGATGCGCTTATCGCGTCACATTACCGGTGTAAGAAGATATACCTATTATTAGGAGGCAGTCAAGCATCAAGAATAAGAAACCACGCGTAACCTGCAGAATATAGGCGGCGGCAGTACAGCTACCGCTTATATTTTCACGGAATTGCTTTTGAGGTATTTCATTATAATTGCTGTTGCTCCGGCCTTCTGCAGCACATACGCACGGGCCAGTTTTCCCGCCTCTTGACGGACAGCCTGATCTTGTAGAACAGCAAAGACTTTCTTTAGTTCTTTAGCACTACCAATGGCGAAACCGGATCCATTTTGCACGAGCTCTTTCGCCTCCTGAAACTTCTTGAAATTTGGACCAAATAGCACCGGTATGCCATACGTTGCAGCCTCGAGTGTGTTATGTATCCCTACGCCAAAACCACCACCAATATAAGCCAGTTGGCCATAGCCATACAAAGACGAAAGCATACCAATGTTATCGATAACCAGCACCTTTGAATCGGCAACTAATGCGGCATCGTAGCTAGCCATCTCCGAAAAGCGGAGCGCCTTCGGCCAAAGGTTAAAAATGCTCGCCAAATGTGATTCATTGATTTCATGTGGCGCCAAGATCAGCTTATAGTCTGAATAACCCTGAAGCAATTCCTGTAGAGCCTGTTCATCTTCCGGCCAGGTGCTTCCTGCGACAAGCGTCGGACTTTCACCAACAAATTGGCTGATCTCGGAAATCATTTTTCTATTTTTAGGAATGTCTACCACGCGGTCAAAACGTGTATCTCCGGCTAACCCAGCATTCCGTATCCCAAATTCTTTCAAAAGACGTACACTTTCTTCATTTTGCACAAAGAAGTAAGTCACATAACTTAAAATTTTCAGAAAAAAAGTACCATAGGCCTGAAAGAAAATCTGATCGGGTCTAAATATTGCTGAGATCAAAAACAAGGGAATGCCCCGTCTATGCAGGCCTTCAAAAAAATAATACCAATATTCATATTTCGTAAACACAGCAAAACTTGGATTGATCAAGTCGAGAAAAAGCCGTGCGTGCTGAGCAGTATCGTAGGGGAGATAAAAAACATAATCGGCCAAAGCAGTGTTTTTTCTGATTTCATAGCCAGAGGGAGAATAAAATGTTACAATTATTTTATGATCCAAATAATTATTTTTCACTGCTTCCAGGACAGGTCTTCCTTGCTCAAATTCCCCCAATGAAGCAAAGTGAAACCAAATATGTTTTTGGGAAGAATCAACCGTTTGTTTCATCCTCGAATACCAGTCTTTTCGTCCCGCTACCATGAGCTTGGCTTTGGCATGAAAAGGAGCCAAAATACGCAGTAAGAGTCCGTAAAGAAAGATTCCAATTGAATAAAGCAAACGCATGTTTTTAAAATAATGTTTATCTTAGTCAAAGATATTAAACCCATTTCATTAAACGGAACCATTGAGTGGAAAATAAACATCGCAAACGGATTTTGATAACAGGAGCAGCTGGCTTCCTCGGTTCTCACCTTTGCGATCGCTTTATTGCCGAAGATTACGATGTCATTGGAATGGACAACCTAATTACCGGAGATCTACAGAATATAGCCCATTTATTTAAGTTGGAAAATTTTGACTTCTATCATCACGATGTCTCAAAATTTGTCCACGTTCCCGGGCATTTGGATTATATCCTGCATTTCGCTTCGCCAGCCAGTCCCGTTGATTACCTTAAAATTCCGATACAAACATTGAAGGTAGGATCTTTGGGCACACATAATCTCTTGGGCCTAGCGCGTGCTAAACAAGCACGCATTTTGGTAGCCTCCACCTCTGAGGTTTATGGCGACCCACTCGTTTCACCACAATCCGAGGACTACTGGGGCAATGTAAATCCCGTGGGACCTCGCGGTGTATACGATGAAGCGAAGCGCTTCCAAGAGGCGATAACGATGGCCTATCACAATGCACATGGTCTGGAGACCCGTATTGTCAGGATATTTAACACCTTTGGTTCCAGAATGCGTCTCAATGACGGCCGAGCTATTCCCACCTTTATCGCACAAGCGATACGAGGCGAAGATATCACGATTTTTGGGGATGGTTCACAAACACGATCATTCTGTTATATTGACGACCAGGTCGAAGGCATCTTTCGCTTGTTGCATTCGGCATGTGCAACACCTATAAATATTGGTAATCCAGACGAAATCAGCTTGCTACAATTGGCCCATGAAATTGTCGAATTGACAGACAGCTCGAGTAAAATCGTCTACGAACCATTGCCGGTTGATGATCCCAAACAACGGAAACCCGATATTGGCTTGGCCAAATCAAAATTAGCCTGGGAACCTCAAATAGACCGAAAAACAGGATTGAAAAAAACCATAGAATTTTACAAAAAGATCCCTTTGGATACCTTATCACATAAAGACTTTACTTACTATAATCAACAATAATGAACAAAAAAATACTAGTCACAGGAGGAACAGGTTATATCGGTTCGCACACAGTAGTCGAACTACATCAAGCAGGATATGTACCTGTCATCGTGGATGATCTGTCCAATTCAAACATCAAAATTTTGGATCAGATTGAGAAGATCATCGGCGTTAGACCTGAATTTCACCAATTTGACCTTTGTGACACAGAACGCGTGAACGAATTTGTAAAAAACAATACCGATATCTCAGGAATTATCCATTTTGCGGCCTCTAAAGCTGTAGGTGAATCTGTACAGAAGCCTTTGAAATATTACCACAACAATTTCTTCTCGTTAATTAACTTATTAGAGGCATATCAAAATAAGCCTATTAATTTTGTCTTTTCTTCAAGCTGTACCGTATATGGTGAACCAGACTACTTACCTGTAGACGAGAGTGCTCCCGTAAAAAAGGCAACCTCTCCTTATGGAAATACAAAACAAATTGCTGAAGAAATTCTACAGGAAACTGCTGCTGCATATGACAACTACAATATTATTGCGCTCCGTTATTTCAACCCTGTAGGTGCACATGAGTCGGCATTGATCGGTGAATTACCAAACGGTGTTCCTCAGAACCTGCTTCCTTTTATCACACAAACAGCCATTGGAAAAAGAGAAAAATTAACGGTATTTGGCTCTGATTACGACACACCGGACGGATCTTGTATCCGCGACTATATTCACGTTGTTGATTTAGCAAAAGCTCACGTTGCAGCAATTAGATTATTGGAAAAAGGCAACCCGAACGGAAAATACGATGTCTTTAATGTGGGAACAGGAAATGGATATTCTGTCCTTGAAGCGATCAAGGCTTTTGAGAAAGCTTCAGGACAAAAACTAAATTACGAATTTGGTCCACGTCGTGACGGAGATATCATCAAGGTTTACGGGGACGTCACTAAATCGGCCAATCAGTTGCATTGGAAAGCAGCACTTGGTATTGATGAAATGATGGCTTCTGCCTGGGCATGGGAAAAAAATCTGAAGGAAAATCCATTGGATTAAACAGTAGCCTCTGCGACTACAGCAAAGCATTATACTCAGCTTAACTTTATATGACCGTCTTAAAACTGAGGCGGTCATCTTTTTAGCTGTACGAATCCTTCCACATCCTTTCTTTCCAATAATTCCCATCAGATCACTTCCCACTTATCGTTTAAGCTGAAAAGCCGTTAGAATCGAAGCTGGATTAAAATCCTTTTCGTTGGATATATTTAGTTAGAACTAGCCGCCCAAAGGGTCGCTCTGCCATAAGAAGGTCGACATTAAACAAACTCCTTGTCGGAAATATATTCCATAAGCATCCCGGCCTGATCTCCAAGCTTCTTTTTCAAGCGCTGCATAGATTTTTTTATCGCGTCTGGAGTAACACCCAATACGTTGGCTACTTCCTTATTATTTAACCCCAGTTTCATAAGCACAATAACCCTCAGGTTAGATTCCGTTATATCGGGAAATCTAGATTGTATATCCTGGAGTAAATTGGGAAATTCTTTTACAATCAACAATTTAAATTCCTGCCATTTCTCTTCAGTGATGAGATGTGACTGCAACAATGTTTTTAGCTCCTCGCGATCTTTTTCAACAACATTCCCTTTTTCTTCAAGCATCGCAGAAAGTACATTTATCTGTTCATTATTCCGCTTAAGATAAGCGACGTATTCCTCAACTTGGCTTTTAGAACTCACCAGTTCCCTGTCTAATTCTGCTTTTGTATACTTTAAATTAAGAAGCTGATATTCATAGTCACGTATCCGTTTTCTAGCACGGGATCGAACAGCATTATAAATAAAAAAGAATAACACCAATACCAATAAACTTAATATTAGCCATAATCGCCTCTCAGCTTGCTTTTTCTTAATAACAGCTTGTGCCAGCGATAATTTATCGGCATACTTTTGCTTGTCGGCCATAAACTTCAACTGGGACAATACCGGATCACCATCTAAAAAGCGTAGTGAGTCTTGGAGACGTTCTATTCTTCTTCGTGCATTCAGCTCACGACCTATATCGTTACTTTGCATCGCCAAATTCAGCTTGTGAATCTCAAGTTCAAGTATTGTCTTCTTATCATCCGAGCCCAACAAAAGGGATTCAGCTTCCGCAATCATATGACGAACATCCTTCGTTTCCTTATTCGCAATATTTAATCGAATACGCATCACTAAGGCAAAGATTGTATTTCGGTCATTCCCAAGAGATCTGGAAATCTCAAGATCTTTATCTAGGAGCAATAAAGCCTTATGGTAATCCTTCATACCTTCAAACACAGCCGCCTGATTACCTAAAATCTTCGCGTAGCGTAATGAGTCATTTTCTGAAAGTGCTAAAGTTTGAGCCAATTCAAAAATTTTCATTGCCTGCAAGGTATCACCACCACTTTTCAATGTCAGTAAACCTAAATTGTCCAAGATTTCAGCTTTCAATTTCGGTGAAATTTGTTCTTGTCGTTGCCCTAAATCCAGATATTTAATTCCAGAAGTATAATCACCTAAAGTTCCAAAAAAATAGCCAAGCTTTTTGTAAGTTTGCGTTAGGTCCAAAACAAGTTCTTTCGGTATATCTTCGAGCCCTTTCTCTCCTTCCAAGATAAAAGGTAATGCCTCAGAGGCTTTCAGGCACCGATATAGATAAAAGCCATACATTACCTTTACCCAAATGCGTACATTTTGATAGCTATAGCCTTCTTCAAGGTCCAGCGCTTTTAAATAGTATTTATCACTAAAGTTATTTCTTGCGCCTTCGGCATTAAACGACTGATCCGCCAGTAAACAATAATAGATTGCCAAAAGTGCCTTATCATTTTTTCGTACCGCTTGGCTAAAATACGGTGCAAGATATTTGCTTAACGACAGGCTAGAGGATTGATACTGCGCTGATTCTTTTATAATTGTTTCGTAAAAGTTCTTCTCTTCTATCGAGGAATTGGAATCCATTAAATCCATCCCATAGACAACATGACAAGGTATGATTGTCAGGAAAAGAAAAAATAGAAGATATCGAAACATATCGGCACAGGCATTGAATTTCGCAATAAAAATAAAAAATAATTTTAATTAAATCATCATGAGACAAAATCAACCAACTACAAACACAGTTAAGATTTAGATCGTAATTAGGCCTTACATTCTTTTATTAAAAATGAGAATAGTACATTAAATAATACGCTACCATTGTTCGCGAATTAAACAAAGAAGCCATTTATTGGAAAACCTTGTGACTATTCACTAAACGCGGTGAGATTATTTTTTTGACCAATAGTATTACTTCTTATCAAAAAAACGATAAATATGATCTGGCGTAATGGCCTGCGTCAATTGGACATCGTATTCATTTTTATCTGCAATCACATCAATTGGATGAAAAAAAGATAGTCCAACACGCTGCACATCAACTTTACAGTACGAGAAAAAACGGTCGTAAAACCCTTTTCCGTAACCTACCCTGTAGCCCAAAAGATCAAAAATTAACAAAGGAACTATAATCATATCAATAAGCGATGAATTCACCTTAATGCCGGATACTGGCTCAGGAATACCCCAGTTGTTCGTCTCAAATAGGGTATGCTCATCCAATATGAAATGTTGCATCGAATAGTCCTCAAAATTAGATCGCGAAACGACGATCTTTATCTGTGGAAAAGATTCTTGAATATAGTTGATTATTAAATATGTATTGGGTTCGTGATATTTCCCTATGGGAATGAAAATATGCAAAAATTCGACCTCCGACAGATCAAGCTTTGTAAACTGCGAAAGTAGTCGCTCATTGAGCGTAGTTTCTGTCTCTACAGACAATTGACAACGCTTAGTTTTATACTCAAGTCGTAATTCTTGTTTTGATTTCATTTGTAAAATAGTTATTTCTAAAATTTATTTCCCGTCCCTACCAAACTCTCCTTTAAAGTGTATTACGTATGCCAAGATTAGTCAAAAATAGCATTCCTCCCAATTCAATTTTTATTTGATCTTCAAAAGCCATTAGAAATTCTTATTCAGAATCGAAAACCATATGCTCAACTCAGTTGAAACTTTTGTAAAAAAAAACGGCCTTGTAGCGAGCGCTAACAAGACCGAATAATCAACCTAAACCTAAAATCTTTGTATTATTTTACGCGTTCGATATAATTACCTGTTTGCGTATCAACTCTTACTTTCTCACCTTGATTAATGAACAAAGGCACCATAATTTCAACACCAGTCTCTACAGTTGCTTTTTTCAATGCATTTGTAGAAGTATCTCCTTTTACAGCCGGTTCAGTATATGTAATTTCCAACTCAACACTTTTTGGAGCTTCTGCCATGATAGGCTCATCACTTTCAAAAGCAATAATTACAGTCATTCCCTCTTTCAAGAAACGAGCTGAATCACCGAACAAAAATTTAGGAATATTGAATTGCTCGTAGGTATTGTTATCCATTACCACGAAGAAATCTCCATCCTCATACAAATACTGATAATCGCTAGTTTCTACACGCGCTATTTCTACAGATTCGTCAACTCTAAAACGGTATTCAACTAACTTACCAGTTTTAACATTACGCATTCTCGCTTGATAAAACGCGCGTAAATTACCTGGTGTGCGGTGTATATATTCTTCTACGGATACTAATTCTCCGTTAAATCTTAAGATATTTCCTGATTTTACCTCTGATGCCTTAGCCATTCTTTGAATTGAACTTTAAACGGTTATCTCATTATTGAGTCGTCAAAAGTACAAAAACTAATTGTGTTATTAAAATTTCATTCGCTACTTTTTTTCTGAACCTGTTTGTTTTTTATGGCCGGAGGGAACCTTCAGTTCACTTTCGTAGCTGCTCATGATGATACAGTCTTGACGGTTTTATTGAAAGTAGCTATTTTTAATACAGGACAAGAACTTTTCGCCTATTTTCGATGTGATAGCAACAAATTGTCGATCTCCCTAAGACTTAAAATCGACTATAGAAATACTTTCATCGCAGAATTCATACTCTTTTTTTTGGTTCGAACAGACGATAAACAATCTAGACTCCAATTTTGTACGCTCAATTAAACGAAGATACCATTGTTCACCCGCACTATCCAAATTACTTGTAGGCTCATCCAACAAAACCAAGGCAGATGCAGAACAACAAGCTAGCGCTAGCTTGACACGTTGACGCATACCTGATGAAAAAAAACGGATCTCTCTGTCAAGCGCATGTTCCAATCCCAATAGCTTTACAACCGTTGCTTTATCAAAAGAAGGAAGATAATTTTTAAATTTAAAATGAAAATCAATCAGCTCGTTTAAGGTAAATTCCTCGATCAGTTCAACATAAGGAGCTGCGAGAGACAGCTGCTGATATATCGTATCCACACCCAGGACTTGGTCTCCATCGGTGTAGATCAGTTCACCCGCTGAGGGTGTCAAACTACTTGAAAGCACTTTTAAGAAAGTGGACTTTCCGGAACCATTATGGCCAAGGATGGCATAACTCTTGCCGGACTCGAAGGTATAGTTTATATGCCTAAAAATCCATTCATTGTTATACCTCCTACCAATATCTTTTAATGTAATTTTCAAATTCACTAGAATCGACAAAGCGACTACATCGCTCTATTATTGAATCCTTTCATGATACCCCGGCCTGAGTTTCGAATAAAATCCAAAATTTCATCACGGATTTCCGTTGCCTGATATTCAGCTTCTATAATTTCTATTGCTTTAGCCAGATTTCTGTTTTGAACAAAAAGAATGCGATAAAGATTCTGAATCTCGGCAATTTGCTCTTCCGAAAATCCTCTTCTTCTCAATCCAACAGAATTAATACCAGCATAAGAAATCGGTTCACGTGCGGCCTTAACAAAAGGAGGAATATCCTTACGCACCAATGAGCCACCGGTAACAAATGCATGCGAACCAATTTTGACAAATTGGTGAACAGCAACCATTCCAGCAAGTACAACATAATCGCCTACTGTAATATGTCCAGCAAGTGTACTGTTGTTCGAAAAAACACAATTATCACCTACTTCACAATCGTGTGCAACATGACTATATGCTTGGATCAAACAATTTTTTCCAATGACCGTTTTATACCTATCCTTTGTTCCTCTATTGATTGTTACACACTCACGAATGGTTGTATTGTCTCCAATTTCAGCTGTAGTAATCTCACCATCAAATTTTAAATCTTGAGGTTCACCAGAGATTACTGCACCGGGATATATTTTACAGTTTTTTCCAATTCGAGCTCCATCCATGATCGTCACATTTGATCCTATCCAAGTGCCTTCACCAATGACGACATCTTTATAAATGGTTACAAATGGCTCGATGACCACATTTTTAGCAATTTTTGCCTCCGGATGAATATAAGCTAATGGCTGTATCATCTATACTACTTTAGTTGTTATTTACTCTTACGATCTGTGCCATAAGCTCCGCTTCACACACAATTTTCTCTCCTACCATAGCCACACCTTTCATTTTTGCGATACCTCTTCGAATCGGCTCCATCAAGTCACATCTAAAAATAACAGAATCTCCTGGAGTTACCTGCGCTTTAAAACGTGCATTTTCAATTTTAAGGAATAAGGTCAACCAATTCTCTGGATCAGGGACCGTCTTCAGCACTAAAATTCCCCCTGTTTGTGCCATAGCCTCTACTTGCAAAACACCAGGAAATAATGGTGCACCAGGAAAATGTCCCATAAATAAATCTTCGTTCATGGTAACATTCTTCAAACCTACAACATGTGTTTCTGTCAACTCAAGAATTTTATCGACCATAAGCATGGGTTGACGATGCGGTAAAATCTTCATGATTTCAACCGTATCGTATAGTGCCGGCATATTGGGATCGTAAACTTTAATTTTTTTACGTGTTTTATCTTTTTTGATCTGCTCCTTTATCTTTTTTGCAAAAGCCACATTCGCTGCATGACCTGGTCGTGCAGCCATAATATGCCCTTTCAAAGGTCTTCCGACAAGTGCTAAATCTCCAACCATGTCCAACAATTTATGTCGAGCAGGTTCATTTTGGTAACGCAATTGATTATTGTTTAATATTCCTTCCTTAGCAACTGCAACGGTTTCTTTATGAAAAAGATGCGCTAATTTCTGCAATTCCTCAGGAGAAGTCTCCTTGTCCACAATAACGATTGCATTACTCAAATCACCACCTTTAATTAGGCCATGATCAACCAACATTTCCAATTCGTGTAAAAAACAAAACGTACGTGAAGAGGCTATTTCTGATTTAAAGTCCTCAATCGATGTTATTGCGGCATGTTGGCTTCCCAACACCGGCGAGTTAAAATCGATCATACAAGTCAAACGATACCCGTCCATCGGCATACCCAGTATTTCAACTTTGCGATCTGGCTCTGCGTAATGGATATTATTGGATATCTCATAATAATCCCGGTCAGCATCTTGTTCTTCAAATCCCGCTTCCTCCAGCAACTTCACAAAAATAGCTGAGCTACCATCGAGTATGGGTATTTCAGGGCCATCAATATCAATCAGCACATTATCGATTTGTAAACCAATTAACGATGCCATCAAATGTTCAATTGTACTCACACTTGCTCCATTCTGCGTTATTGTCGTCCCTCTGGAGGTATCCGTCACATTATCCGCATCAACCAAAATTTCTGGTTGTCCCGCTAAATCTACACGTCTGAACTTAAACCAGTGATTTTCCGGAGCTGGCTTGATCGTCATCGATACAATTTTCCCTGTATGAAGACCTACCCCCGAAATTTCAACCTCGTTTTTGATGGTTCGCTGTTTTACATTCATTTCTAATAACATATTTTTAAATCAAAACTTCTTTTGACAAAACATTTATCCCTTAAGCTACATCGATGTTGCCATAGCCGTGCCTGGAATGCTTATTTCATCACCATTAAAGAACAGTTTATTTTCAATGAAAAATAATTATTTCAATTTTTTTTCTACTAACTTTTCTAACTCTTGGATTCGTTTTTCCAACTCAGGGAGGCGTGCAAAAATCACATTAGAACGCAATTGGGGCTGATAAGGCATCACCGGTGTACCGCCCCACTTTTTACCTTCTTCTTTAATCGATCTATTCACTCCTGATTGCGCCTGGATTTGAGAGCCCTTTGCAACAACAATATGACCAACAACCCCAACCTGGCCTCCTAAAACCACATGTTCTCCAATTTTTGAGCTACCAGAAATACCTGTTTGTGCTGCGATTACAGTATTCTTTCCAATATCAACATTATGTGCAATTTGAATCAAATTATCCAACTTAACACCATCACGCACGATTGTAGCACCCATTGTTGCTCTATCGATTACTGTATTGGCGCCGATCTCAACATTATCCTCCACTTGCACATAACCAATCTGAGGTACTTTTTTATATGTTCCGTCTTCTTGTGGTGCAAATCCAAATCCATCCGATCCGATCACAACACCAGAATGTACGACGACATTTTTCCCAATCTTACAATCATGATAAATCTTCACCCCTGGATAGAGTGTTGTATTATCTCCAATCGTTACTTTATCGCCAATATAGACCTGTGGGTAAATTTTCACGTTATCTCCAATGGAAGCTCCGCGTCCAATATATACAAATGCACCGATATAACCTCCTTGGCCGATCTCCGCTTCAGTATGTATAAAATGAGGCTCCTCACGTCCGCTTTTGTCAAGACGGAACTCATTATACATATTCAGAATGGTAGAGAAAGCAGCATATGCATTCTTCACCCGTATGATCGTTAAAGTCGGCTTAGTTGCTTGGGTCAATTGTAAATCTTCATTCACAATTACAATCGAGGCGTCAGTAGTATAAATAAAATGCTCATATTTTGGATTTGACAAAAAAGAAAGATCGCCTTTTTTACCTTCCTCAATTTTGGCAAGGTTACCTACAGTAACTTCTGGATTTCCTTCAATCCGTCCTTCTAATAATGTCCCTATTTGTTGAGCAGTAAATTGCATGGTACAAATCTATGTTTTTTTATTAAAAAATAACTACTTGATGGAAGTAATTGCAACATATCCCACCTCTTTTGGATAACATAAGGCGTATTTAGCCACATTTTTCGATAGTGCTTCTAAATTCCCTAGATCAGAAGCCTCTGTTATATCCAAGAGCTCGCCCGATTTCAATAATATTTTTATTTGATCCTTGGAAGAATTATAGGCACGGTTTTGAATTTCCTGCATAAATACATAATAATGAATATCCTCCTGAGCCACACCCAGCTCAGCTTGTACTTTCGATTTCACTAAATCTACATATGCTGGCGAGAATGGTTTATTGCTCATGACAGAGCGATATAGATTACGTTTCATAACGCGCTGGCACATTGTACTTAAAATAGAATCCTCATGATGTTCCCATATTTTTATCGCAGACATAATATCCGTATCATCTAAACGAGTAAACCAATCCAAATGTAACGGGTCATCCAAAAAATTAGTTTTGTTGACCTGCTGGCTTAAAAACCAATGAAAAGCCGGGGTAGAAAAGAGCTTATGACCAGTAGCCGTTAAATATTTTGCCCGCTGCAGAATTTTAATCAATAATTGTTCAGCACCGATAACGGTCTTATGTAAATAGACTTGCCAATACATGAGCCGTCGTGCAATCAGGAATTTCTCCACAGAATACAGCCCTTTATATTCCACCACGATTTCATCCGCCACGACATTGAGCATTTTTATGATACGATCAAATGAGATCACGCCTTCCGATACACCGGTAAAAAAACTATCTCTATTGAGGTAATCCATTCGATCAACGTCCAATTGACTCGACACCAATTGATGCAGAAATTTACGTTCGTATTTATTATTAAAGATTGTAATTGCAAGACTTAGTCTTCCACCCAGATCATTGTTGATTCGATCCATTAAAAGAGAAGACAATAGCTCATGAGAAACACCTTCAATCAAACTATGCTCCAAAGAATGTGAAAAAGGGCCGTGACCTATATCATGCAGCAATATTGCCGAAAGAACAGCCTCCTCTTCATCCGCAGAAATGATGACACCTTTACTCCGCAAAGTTTCCAAGGCCATTGACATCAAATGCATCGCCCCTATGGCGTGCTGAAAACGAGTATGTAAAGCTCCGGGATAGACAAGATGCGTCATGCTCACCTGCTTAATATAGCGGAGCCTTTGAAAATAAGGATGTTGCACTAAGTCGAAGACCAATCCTGTAGGAATAGCGACAAATCCATATACCGGATCATTAATAATTTTATTTTTGTTCAACGTGGCGACAAATTAATACGATCATCAACACTATAAATTATGAAACCGAGCGCTTTAATTACGAAGCCTTGGGTAACACTAGTATAAACTTAAAACAAAGATAGTTAGTTCACCGTTAAGAAATGTTAAAAATAAAATCTGAAGCACGATATTTGCTTATGTTAGTATGAGATCGAAAATCCGACCCTCCCCTCTACTAATAGACATATAATAACAAGATGCAAAAAACACATATCCTTTGGGCTGACGATGAGATTGACTTTCTAAAACCACACATATTATTTTTAGAAAGCAAAGGTTACAAAGTTGACACGGTCAACAATGGAAATGATGCCGTTGAAGCCTTTAAGAATGGTTTTTTCCACCTCGTTTTCCTAGACGAAAATATGCCTGGGCTAACCGGGCTCGAAACACTTGCCATACTCAAATCGATCAACCCTACTGTCCCTGTTGTTCTGGTTACAAAAAACGAAGAAGAACATGTCATGGAAGATGCCATCGGCTCCAAAATAGATGATTATCTGATCAAGCCGGTCAACCCCAAGCAGATCTTGATGACAATTAAAAAATTAACGGAGAACAAGCGTCTTGTCAATGAGAAAACATCCATGGCCTATCAACAAGACTTCCGCAATTTAGGGATGATCCTAAATGACAATTTGGATTTCAATCAATGGTCAGAAGTCTACAAAAAATTGGTCTACTGGGAATTGTCTCTCGAAAAGCTTGAAGATAACAATATGCATGAAATTCTGACGATGCAAAAATCCGAAGCAAACATGCAATTCTCAAAATTTATTGAAAACAACTATATACAATGGATTAATCGTCCCGAAAACGCGCCCATTCTATCCCACCAGCTATTTAAGAAGAAGGTATTTCCGACCATAGAAGATCATATACCGACATTTTTCTTTCTAATAGACAATTTGCGTTTCGATCAATGGAAAATTATCAATGAGGTCATTACCGATTATTTTAGACTTGAGGAGGAGATAACCTATTACAGTATTTTACCAACAGCAACACAATATGCTAGAAATGCCATCTTTAGTGGCTTAACTCCACTGGAAATGGAAAAACGCTTTCCGAAATTATGGCAAAACGATGAAGATGAAGGCGGCAAGAATTTATATGAGGATAAATTTTTGGAAGATCAGATCAAACGACTTTACCGCAAGTCCATAAAACACTCCTACACGAAAATTTTGACCCTGGAACAAGGAAAGGATGTGTTAGACAATCTTGGTAATTTGATGCACAATCAACTGAATGTATTGGTGTATAACTTTGTTGACATGCTTTCTCACGCACGTACAGACAGCTCTATGATTCGTGAATTAGCAAACGACGAAGCGGCATATCGCTCGATTACATTGTCATGGTTTGAACACTCACCTTTATTAGAGGTTATAAAATGGCTCTCTCAAAAGAAAGTTCGTGTGATCATTACAACCGACCACGGCACGATCCGGGTAAAAAAACCAAGTAAAATAGTTGGTGACCGCAACACAAATACAAATTTGAGATATAAGCAAGGGAAAAACCTGAACTATATTGACAAAGATGTTTTTGCTATCAAAAATCCCCACGAGGCACAGCTGCCTAAACTTCATGTAAGTTCAACATACGTTTTTGCCAAAGAAGATTCGTATTTTGTTTACCCCAACAACTACAATCAATTTGTCAATTACTTTAATGGAACATTCCAACATGGTGGAATATCGCTGGAAGAAATGATTATCCCCTTTGCGACATACCTACCGAAATAGTAATTTTGCAACATGGAAATTATTGTAAATACCACAGCAAATCTATCTCAAGCGGCTCAGACACTTTTAAATAGTTTTCCAAAGGACCGGATTTTTCTATTATATGGTTCCATGGGAGCAGGAAAGACAACTTTTGTAAAACACCTGTGTAAACAATTGAATGTACAAGATAGTACATCTAGTCCAACATTCTCCATTGTTAATGAATATGAGTCTCCAGCTGGCCCCGTATATCACTTTGATTTTTACCGCATTAAAGATGAACAGGAGGCATTCGATTTTGGTTATGAGGAATATTTCTATTCAGGTGCTTATTGCTTTGTTGAGTGGCCGGAGAAAATCCCCAACTTACTTCCTGAAGAAGCAAAAGAGATACATATTAGCATCCTAGATGCAACAACACGTCAAATTTCTATTCGTTAACTACCTTTTTTTCGACTCCCTACTATGGCTCATTCATCCTCTTGTCAATATATTCCAACTGATATCCATGTGCCCGGATTAGCGGCTATACATGCCGAACACTTGAGCTTTTCCTTTCATGAGAACAATATGCAGTTTGCTGTTGAAAATAGTTCTTTCGATATCGACGAAGGAAAAATAACAGCGATCATTGGTGAATCTGGTAGTGGAAAAAGTACCTTGCTTAGACTTATATACGGTCTTTTGGAACCAACTGGTGGCATTGTGCGCTATAAAGGTTGGCAGGTCCCGACGCGCAAGGACAAGCTGATCCCCGGACATGATGCCATGAAATTAGTCTCGCAAGGCTTTGACGATTTGAATACGTATGCCAATGTTTGGGATAATGTTGCTTCCCAATTGCCAAACACAGATATCAAACGCAAGCAGGACAAAACTGCGGAAATATTACAACGTCTACGGATCGATCACCTCGCTAAAAAAAGAGTAGCTGACATCAGTGGCGGAGAAAAACAACGCGTAGCAATCTGTCGTGCATTGATCAACGAGCCTGAAGTCTTACTCATGGACGAACCATTCAATCAGGTCGACGCCTCTTTTAGGGATACCTTACAACAGGACATCAAGGATATTGTTAAAGAAACCGGGCTAACCGTCATTTTAGTTTCACACGATCCGACAGAAGTACTTGCCCTGGCAGATAATCTTATTGTGATGAAATCTGGCAAAATCCTGGATCAAAACAACCCACATGTGTTGTACAGCAATCCATCGCACCCTTATACTGCCCAATTATTGGCAAAAAGCAATATATTACAGGTTGAGCAAGCTCAAAATTTAGGCATAGCAAGCGAAAAACCAATCGCGATACATCAAGAATGGATCTCAATCAGTCCATCTGAGCAGTCTACTTTTTTTGTGAAAGATGTCCGATTCAGAGGTTTTTATTATGAAATCGTCGTCAGCAATAATGAGATTAACTTACATGCGATTATTACATCGCAAATAATTCCACAAAAACAACAGGCTGTTGACCTAACAATATCCCACTGGATCTCTTTTGACCATTAATTGCATAGCTTAGTCCTGTGTATCAAGCCAAGATAAAAATGCGTCAAACCATAACTTATCCGAAGTTTTGTTAATTAATCCAAAACCGTGTCCCCCTTGCTCAAAGGTATAAAGCTTGTTGGGTACTTTTGACTTGTCCAGAGCAGCAATCATTCTATAACTGTTTTCTATCGGTACAGCTGTATCGTCTTTGGCATGTACAAAGAAAACCGGACAAACTTCAGGAGATACCTGCAAATTGGAAGAAAAAAGGTTAATTTGGTCTTCTGAAGGGTTTTCTCCGATGAGATTTATACGCGAACCTTTGTGTGTGATATCATTTTGCATAGAGATTACAGGATAAATTAATCCAGCAAAATCAGGTCTTAGGGATACATGTGAAGGATTCACTATATAGTCTTTCTTAAACTTCGTTATTAAGGTGGAAGCCAAATGTCCGCCTGCGGAAAATCCGATAACCCCCACCTTTCGAAGTCCGGGGTGCAGGGTTCTGATCAATTGCATTGCCCGCTGCGCGTCCTGAAGAGGCCCTATAGATTTGTCACGCATGATATTCAGCGAAGGCAATCGATATTGCAAAACATATGCCGAATACCCATTTTTCACCAACTCTTTAGCAACGGCATGTCCCTCATGATCCATTGCGATATGAGCATACCCGCCCCCAGGAATAACCAGTACGGCGATATTTTTATCGACACTTTTATCTGCTGTATAGGCAAATAGCTTGGGGACGTTCTTTTCTAAATTTACCTGCTCTTTATCAGTCGCATTTGGAATAGAATCTGCATAAAGGTTGATTGCCTCCTGCGCTTTAACAAGCGAGATCAAGGAACATAAAATCATAAAAACTTTTTTCATTTAAATAACATTTAAAAAAGATCGCAAAATTATATTTACTAGAAATATCCTTCCATTTTACATGCAACATCTGCATGGAGTAGATCAAGAAGCAGCTGGATACGCTTAGAATTTATAACGAAGAGACGACTAATAAATCTAAATCCTTTGCTGTCATATTAAACCTGGAGGCCATATCTATATTCGTCAGATTACCTTGATACAAATAAATGGAACTTCGAATACCAGGGTTCTTCCAAATGGCATTTTTCAATCCCCCGAGTTCAGCGAAATCGAGCAAAATCGAAGTGAAGATATTGCTCATGGCATAGGTGGCTGTTCGCGCTACCCGAGACGCTATATTAGGAACACAATAGTGAATAACATCAAATTTCCGAAAGATAGGTTTATCGTGAGAGGTCACCTCCGAAGTTTCAAAATTGCCCCCTTGATCAATGCTTACATCTATAATAACGGAATTGGGTTTCATTTTAGAAACGGTCTCTTCCGAAATCACGCAAGCGGAACGTCCATTAAGCGCTCGTAAAGCACCGATAACAACGTCTGAACTGATCACGGCTTTGTTTAAAATAATAGGTTGTATAACAGATGTAAACACACGACTACCCAGGTTATTTTGTAGGCGTCTAAGTTTATAAATCGAATTATCAAATACTTTTACCTCTGCTCCTAGCGCCAAAGCCGTCCGAGCAGCTTGTTCACCAACGGTCCCTGCGCCGATAATAACAACTTCGGTCGAGGCTACCCCGGTAACACCGCCGAGCATCAGTCCCTTGCCTCCAAATGCATTGCTCAGATACTCTCCAGCAATTAAAGTTGCCGTCGCCCCTACGATTTCACTCATAGCACGAACCACAGTTAGGCAACCGCCCTCATCTCTTAAATATTCGTAAGAAATTGCGGTAATTTTTTTATGCATTAATGCCTTTAAGACATCCAAGTTCATAAGTGAAGGTTGCTGAGAAGATAATAAAAGCTGTCTTTCTTTCATCAGCTTGACTTCACTAATTACAGGGCTGCCAACCTTGATGATCAGATCCGCTTGGTACACTTCTTCTCTTGAAGATACAATACGGGCTCCCTGCTCACTATAATGGTGATCCAAAAAATTGGCTCCTGCTCCTGCTCCCGTCTCAACGATTACTTCGTGCCCATTTTCTACCAATAATGCAACCGCTAATGGTGTCAGGCAAATTCGCTTTTCCTGAAGCGAAATTTCTTTTGGAATGCCAATAAATAAACTCTTTGCATTCTTTTTCTTCTCAAACAGCATCTCTTTTGGAGAAATCATAGCCTGACTCGCAAGCTTTCCTAACTCATTCATCTTGTAAAATTGATCGTTAGCTAAAATTACAATAAAAAATCAATCTTATCAAACGAAGATAAATTTGGTTTGGCACAGCTTTGGAATGAAACAAATTTATCTACATTTGTCTAAATTAATCAGATATAATACCATGCTCAGCAAAGTTAATATAGTGCCACGGTGGATCATTTTTTTATTGGACATCTTTAGTATATCCATCGCTTATCTCCTCGCAAATGTCATTTACTATGATTTTAACTTCGATTTTCTGCTTGACATTGATTTTGCCATTCGTTACATTTTATTTATAGGTATATGTTCCTTATCATTCTACCTCTTTAAGATGTATACTGGTATAGTTCGTTACACAAGCGCTATCGATTCAATACGGATATTATCAACGATAACATTTAGTGTTTTTGTTCTCCTGGTTATAAAATTAGTCATTCAGGCAAACGAGATAGAACGAAACATTCCAACTGCACTCATTATTTTCTTTGCACTCTTCTCCTTTCTTATTTTAACCGTATATAGAACGATTATCAAAATTTTCTTTCTATACACCAAAAAAGTCAGTGGCTCCAGAAAAAAGACACTGATCTATGGCGCCGGTGATTTGGGGATTGCTGTAAAAAGAACCTTAGACCATGATGTACGCTCCAAAAATGCTATTGTTGGATTCTTGGACGATAATGAACAAAAAATCAACAAGGTAATTGATGGTACCAAAATATATTCCTCACAGAAGTTCAGCCATCTGATCAATACATTGAATGTTGAGGAGGTTATCATCGCTTCGCACAACATCCCTTCAGACCGTAAAAATGAAATTACAGATGTCGCGCTCGAAAAAAACATCAATATTTTAACACTTCCGCCCGTTAAAAAGATCATGAATGGCGACCTTAACCCCAATCAGATTCAGAAAATAAAAATTGAAGATTTGTTGGAAAGGGAGCCGATCAAGATTAACGACGACCACATCTTAAGCCAGACGAAGGGCAAAAGAATCCTTGTTACTGGAGCAGCCGGTTCTATCGGAAGTGAAATTGCAACCCAATTGGGAAGATACGAGCCCCAGATGATTATTCTTTGTGACCAAGCAGAGTCCCCCTTACATAACCTCCAACTTGACCTTCAGGATGAATTTCCCAATCAGGTATATCATACTTATATCGCAGACGTCCGAAGTACAAAAAGGATGCAATTACTTTTTGAGACTTTCAAACCACACTATGTATATCACGCTGCAGCATACAAACATGTCCCAATGATGGAAAACCACCCTTTGGAAGCAGTACAGACCAATGTCATGGGTACTAAGAATCTAGCTGATTTGGCCGTAGCATATCAAGTGGAAAAATTTGTTTTTGTCTCTACCGATAAAGCTGTCAATCCCACGAATATCATGGGAGCGACAAAGCGTATTGCAGAAATCTATGTACAATCGTTAAACAATCATTTGGAAAACTCGTTAGGGGCAACTGTGCACACCAAATTTATCACAACCCGCTTTGGCAATGTCTTAGGCTCCAATGGATCTGTTATCCCACGATTCAGAGACCAGATTCAAAAAGGTGGCCCTGTAACCGTTACGCATCCAGAAATTACGCGGTATTTTATGACCATTCCCGAAGCCTGTCGATTGGTTCTTGAAGCTGGTACGATGGGACAAGGTGGCGAAATTTTTGTATTTGATATGGGAAAATCTGTAAAAATAGTCGAGTTAGCAAAAAAAATGATTCGCCTTTCAGGATTTAAACCGAATGAAGATATTGAAATAAAATTCACGGGATTAAGACCCGGGGAAAAACTATATGAGGAGTTATTAAATGATTTGGAGAATACGTTGCCGACACACCACGAAATGATCATGATCGCCAAAGTCAGAGAAAATAATTATGATATTGTAAGTATAAAAATCGAAGAATTGCAACAGCGTTTAGCGACACAGAACAAAAACGAAGTTGTCTATCAAATGAAAATTATTGTACCTGAATTCAAAAGCAAAAATTCGATCTACGAGCAACTGGATCGGGAAATCGAGTTATCGAATAAGTCGGAAAACTAAAGTTAATTCACTTTAAAATTTGCAAAACACTTGCAAATTTGCTCGAAAAGTGTATTTTTGCAATCCATATTTTACTGATTAGTAATGTCTAAAAACACAAATAATACAAATCAAGGTTTCAAACCTTCAAAAGGATCTTTTTTTCAAGATAACCAAAAAAGTGTCGTGTTCATTTTAGGTGGTATCGTTGTATTGATCTTACTTTATTTTGGATATCAAAAGCTTTATCTAGATCCAAGAGCAGAAGAAGCTTCGAACCGTATGTACAAAGCAGAACAGCTGGCCACAATTGATTCTTTACAAAATAAAGCAATCACGGGCGACGGTGCTTTTCTTGGATTTAAACAAATTGCGGATGAATATTCCAATACAAAATCGGCAAATATTGCAAACGCCTATTTAGGCGGTTTATATTTACGTCAAGGTAAATTCGAAGATGCTGTGAAAGCGCTTGAAAAATATGCTCCAACAGGAAGCCAAATTCTAGACCCACTCGTAATTGGTTTAACAGGTGATGCTTTTTCAGAGCTAAAAGACTACAAAAAAGCCGCTGATTATTACAAGCAAGCTTCTGAAAAATCAAGCAACTCGTATACAACTCCGCTCTTTTTGAAAAAACTAGGGCTTGTATATGAAGCACAAAATGACTATAAAAGTGCAGAGACTGCTTACAAGAAGATTAAAACAGATTTTCCAGAGAGCCAAGAAGCTTCAACAATTGATGGTTTATTGGGGCGTGTACAAGCACATTTATAAGAGAATAATTATAAAAATATAATAAAAAGAGGCTATTTGATAGCCTCTTTTTTTGTGACCATCTAAAATCACTATCTTTGTTACTATTATGGCAAGTAGCATTAAAAATTTATCCGACTTTTCGCACATCCAGGTTGCGGATGCAAGTCCATTCAAATTTGCAATCGTTGTTGCACAATGGAATGCAGAAATTACAGGTGCATTATTGAATGGTGCAATAAAGGGCTTGGAAGAGCATGGCGCTAAGGAAAACAATATCCAAGTCATAGAGGTTCCTGGAAGTTTCGAGTTAATTTCAGGAGCAGACCTCGCATTCAGAAATCAGGGTTTTGACGCTGTTATCTGTTTAGGTTGCGTCATTCAGGGTGAGACCAGACACTTCGATTTTATCTGCGATGCAGTTGCAAATGGCATTGCCAATGTAGGGCTCAAATATAATAAACCAGCTGTTTTTGGCGTATTAACAACTGACAACCTTCAGCAAGCATTGGATCGTGCCGGAGGGAAACATGGTAATAAAGGTGAAGAAGCTGCTATTACAGCAATACAAATGGCTCATATTGCCAAAAAATTCTAGTTTGGTATTAATTTTGCCTACCATTCAATGATGAAAAGTATTACTGAGCACGACTTATTACTCAGGTACTTATATTTTAAACAAATCGATTAATAAAATATTCAGTTATCTTATTAATCGATTTTTATTTTTTCACTAGAATAAACTGTTATTGAATTGTCTTGATTGTAGTGTAAATCGGTTATACAACAGTCGGTAGTTTTATAGACAATGACGCAATGATGAAGTTTCATGGGATCAATTTTGATACGAATTACTTGATGATTGTTTCTTTAAAAAATAGGATTATGAAAACATTATCGAATGTACTCTTGGTCGTTATACTGACGTTATTTTGTCAGTTGGATCTAGTGGCACAAGACGATAGTCTAAACAAGCAGATTTGGCAAAGTATCGGTGGCCAGGAAAAATGGGATTCTTTGCAGTTTTTGGCTTTCTCAGCAAAGGGAAATACCATCTCAGACCAGTTGTCAAACGACGAACGAAAGTTCCTGTTCAATAGAACAACTGGAGCATGTCGATTTGATGGCTATAAGGGAACGGATCAGGTGACCTACCTGTTTAATTTTAAAAACCCAGGGTCAGACAAACTCTTTATTGGAGGGAATTTATCTACAGATGGGCCAGAGCTCAAGAAATCAATTAAAAATCAGCTATTTTCGGATCTCAATCTACTACTTTTGCCTACTTTGATCGGACAGAAGAATGTGCAGCTGAAAAGCCAGAAGGAAAGTTTCAGTGCTGGACAGAAATTAACGATAGCAAATATCAGCTCGTCAGGCCCTATCTTTGGTTCAAAGATTGATGGTTTGCTTTATATTGATCAAAATACTGGTGAGATTGTGCGTTACGAATACACAGATAAAGGCGAAAAAAACACTTATGAAGTGAGCAAATATAAGGAGATTGGCGACGGGATACGTTTACCCAGTTTCTTCAATTCCACAAGCAATGACCAAAAGAGTTGTATATTCTCCTCTATTTCATCTTTTGTACAGGTAGAACAGAAAAAATTTACAGAACTATAATATGATTAATTGGATAGAATTAAATACAGAAGAACAGCTACAGAATCTTTATCAATCCGATAAAGTTGTAGCCATCTTTAAACATAGCACGACTTGTGGTATTAGCAATATGGCTAAGCGTAGTCTTGAGCGTATGTCTGCTACTTCAGACCATGATTATGCGATTTATCTTTTAGACCTTTTGCGTTACCGCCCACTATCGAATGAGATTGCCCAACGTTGGAATGTAACACATCAATCCCCTCAGATACTGATTGTTGAAGGAAAAGACAGTTTATATGACGCTTCACATGGTGATATCCAATTTGATGAGATAGAACAATACCTAACAGCAATTTGACATAATAGGCCATAACTGCTGTTCAATAAAAATAGTTAGCATAAAATATCCCAAGCGATCTTCAACATGTATTGTATTGATCACTTGGGATATTTTATGAAGCTGAAAACAGCTGAATTGGCTATTTATAAATTTCCACTGTTATTTTACCGTCTTTAGTCACCGTACCCCGATACATGCCGGCGGTATTAAAAGGCATAGCAACATGTCCATTTTTATCCAATGCGATCATGCCGCCATTACCGCCCATTTCACCAATCCGGTCGATTACTTGCCTGCTCGCTTGATCAACACGTTCCCCTTTATATTCCATTAAAGCGGACACCGAATATGCGGCCACGGTGCGAATATAATATTCACCCCATCCAGTACAGGAAACAGCACAGGTATTATTGTTCGCATACGTTCCAGCTCCGATAATTGGCGAATCTCCGACCCGCCCAAACTTCTTGTTTGTCATCCCTCCTGTAGATGTACCCGCTGCCAAGTTACCTGCTTTATCCAAAGCAACACATCCTACTGTACCGAATTTAGCATCTTTATTGATGACACCTAAACGTGAGCTTTGTTTTTGATCGTGATCTAGTTGTGTTCGTGTACTGTCATCCTTGCTCACTTTCTGCAAAGCTTCCCAACGTGCTTCCGTCCAAAAATAAGAAGGATCTAGGATCGTCAATCCCACTTGCTTCGCAAACTCTTCGGCACCTTTACCCACCATCATAACATGCTCAGATTTTTCCATCACCGCCTTGGCTGCCGAGATTGGATTTTTGATCGTCGTCACTCCTGCAACGGCGCCTGCGGCTAAGGATTTACCATCCATGATGGAAGCATCCAGTTCGTTGCGTCCGTCATGTGTAAAAACCGCTCCTTTCCCTGCATTAAACAAGGGTGAGTCTTCCATAACATGGATAGCAGATTCGACGGCTTCCAAGCTGGATTTACCTTCTTGCAACTTTTGATAGCCCATACGAAGCGCTTGCTCCAAGACGATCCTATAAGCTTGCTCCATCGAATCTGTCATATTCTTTTTCAAGATCGTCCCCGCTCCACCATGGATCGCCAAAACAAATTTTTCCTCCGTCATGGCCACAGGTTTTTTATACGATTTACAGGAAATTGCCAACAGGCTTCCCACAATTATCATGGCGCATATCTTGAGGTTATTCATCTTCCTTCTCCCACCATTCTGAAGATTGTAAATCATCTATCTCACGACGGTCTTTTTTCGTAGGGCGCCCTGTACCGCGGTCGCGTTTTAGGACAGGAGCATGAAATACGGATTTAAACCCTACAGTTTCTTCAACAGGTGTTTGATCCTCGTAGAATTGAACAGCAGTCTTGGCGTCAACACGACGTTCCAAAAGACCTGTCACCATCACCACTTTTTTCTCAATTCCCTTTTGGACATGGTATACATCTCCGATCTTAACTTCATAAGAGGGTTTTATATTTTGGCCTTTTAGTTTCACCCGACCTGCCTTACAGGCCTCTGTTGCCAAAGTTCTTGTCTTAAATAAGCGAATTGACCACAAATATTTATCAATTCTCAATTTTTCTGATGTTCCAGCCATAATACAAAAATAATTATATTTTTAGAACCATTATAACCAAAAGCAATTATGGAAAATTCCTATTAAACTGAGTACAATTATTAAAACGTCTTTCATCCGTTCGCCGGAAGAGTCTAATAGCTAATTGCGGACAAGTTGTCATCAAATCCATACCAACTCCTGACTGCAAGCGGGTTGTTAAAACAATGTCTGTAGCATGAGTGCACCTTAAAAAGGTGGACTCAACGTGGACTCACTGTGCACACACTGTGGTTGGAGTCAGAAGTTGATCATAATTTGGTAGGCTGTTATTATCAGGAAAGTCTATTGCAAGGAACAATGGATAAAGTTGTTTTTAAGTCCAACTTTATCTAAGTTTGTACATCAAAATAAACTAATTCAAATAAGAAAATAAATAATATGGTAGAGCCACTTAAAAAACTGATTGAGGAAGCTTGGGAAGATAGGCAATTATTAGAATATAAAGAATATACAGAAGCCATCCGCGCTGTTATCATGAAATTAGATAGCGGTGAAATCCGCGTCGCTGAAATGATCGGTACAAGATGGCACGTCAATGACTGGATTAAGAAAGCTGTTATTTTATATTTTCCAATCAATGATATGCGCGAAATGACTGCAGGTCCTTTTGTGTTTCATGATAAAATGAAATTAAAGACAGACTACAAGCACACTGGAGTACGTGTTGTACCAGGGGCTTCTGCTCGTTTAGGTGCATATTTGGCTAAAGGAGTGATTATGATGCCTTCTTACGTTAATATCGGTGCTTATGTAGACGAAGGTACCATGGTGGATACCTGGGCAACTGTTGGCTCTTGTGCGCAAATTGGGAAACATGTACACTTAAGTGGCGGCGTCGGAATTGGAGGTGTATTGGAGCCGGTACAAGCAGCCCCGGTTATTATTGAGGACAATGTTTTTATCGGTTCAAGAGCGATCGTAGTAGAAGGCATTCGTGTAGAAAAAGAGGCTGTATTAGGTGCTAATGTGGTATTGACAGCGTCAACAAAAATTATCGACGTTACGGGACCTCAACCAGTAGAATATAAAGGTTATGTACCTGCCCGCTCTGTTGTTATCCCGGGTTCTTACACCAAAAAATTTGCGGCAGGGGAATATCAAGTTCCTTGCGCTTTGATCATTGGTCAACGTAAAGAGTCTACAGACAAAAAGACTTCATTAAATGATGCACTACGTGATCATAATGTAGCTGTATAAAGTTAAAACTAGTATAAAGATAAGATGAGTGCATTCGTAGATCGTGAGGATTTGAATAAGGCCTTGGAGACGTTAAAAAACGGCGGATTAATTCTATACCCCACCGACACCATTTGGGGGATCGGTTGTGATGCCACCAATCCTGATGCCGTGGAGAAAGTTTTCCAGCTGAAAGGAAGAGATAAATCCAAAAGTCTGATCGTCCTTTTACACAACGACAATCAATTGGCGAGTTATGTAAATGAAATCCCGGATGTGGCTTATCAACTTATTGAATACACCGAAAAACCCTTGACAATTGTCTATTCGAATGCCAAAAATCTTGCGCCCAATGCGATTGCTGAGGACGGTTCAATTGGCATTCGAATTGTCAAGCACCCTTTTTGTGAACAACTTTTACAACGGTTTCGCAAACCGATAATTTCAACTTCAGCAAATATCAGTGGTGAACCAACGGCGAAAGATTTTGATGAAATATCTGATGCCATCAAAGATGGGGTAGACTATATTGTCGCCTATGACAGAGACGTAACAACAGATGGAAAATCATCTACTGTCATGAAGCTGGACCCAAGTGGTAAATTTGAATTTATTAGAAAATAGCATGAAAAAGATCGTTTTATTTTTTGCATTAGCATTTGCTGTTACCAATTTATCTTTTGCGCAGCAAAAGGATATTCCCGCCGCCAAACCAGGCGTAAAATATGGCAAAGAAATCTCTGCGACCAATGCGATTTCAGTAGCAAAGCTTGAAAAAGAACTTACGCAAAAGAACGCATTCAACGGAAAGGTAGCCGGTAAGGTCGTTGAGGTATGTAAGAAAAAAGGCTATTTCATGACGTTGCAACGGGAAGGTGAAGAGCCTATTACCGTTCGTTTTAAGGACTATGGTTTCTTCATGCCAGCAGACATTGTCGGTAAAACGGTTGTTGTCGAGGGTATTGCGAAGAAAAAAGAAGTTTCTGTAGCGTCGTTACAACATGCGGCAAAGGATCTGGGTAAATCACAGGCTGAAATAGATCAGATTACTCAACCTAAAAAAGATATTAGCATTATTGCCGACGGCGTTTTGGTTGTCAAATAAGCCCTTCTCACCAAGCCTAGCATTGTTCTGATGAAAATATTCCAGCCTTCACCCTGTCATTCCATACTGGTCGATGGTACCTTAATGGCTTTCGAAAAGCCCATTATTATGGGGATACTCAATGTGACTCCAGATTCATTTTATGATGGTGGCGACAATACAACCGTCGAACTTGCGGTAGAGAAAGCAAAGAAGCTATTGCTTGAAGGTGCTCAAATTCTTGATATTGGCGCCTATTCCTCACGTCCAGGTGCTCCATTGATCTCATCACAGGAGGAAATGGATCGAGCTCTTCCCGCTATCCGAGCTATTAAAGCAGCGTTTCCTGATGCTATTTTGTCGATCGATACGTTTAGAGCTGATGTTGCTGCTGCTGCCATCGATGCGGGAGTGCACATCATAAATGATGTGTCGGGAGGTACGCTCGACGATAACATGTTCGCCACGGTAGCAAAATATCAAGTTCCGTATATTCTCATGCATATGCGCGGTATTCCCGAAAATATGCAGGAAAAAACCGATTACAACGATATTGTAACTGACGTCGCCACCTTTTTAGGTGACCGCATTGCAACGCTAAGAAGTATGGGGGTGAAAGACATTATTCTTGATCCGGGATTTGGTTTTGCAAAGACAGTGGAACAAAACTATGAGTTACTCTATCGTGTCAATGAACTTCATTACTTTGAATTACCAATTTTGGGCGGAATATCCCGTAAATCCATGATTTATAAAAAAATCGGAATCACTGCCCAGGAAGCTTTAAACGGCACCACTGCTTTAAATACGCTACTTCTCGAAAGAGGTGTACAAATTCTCCGCGTACATGATGTAAAGGAAGCGAAGCAATTGGTTGATCTCTTCTATTCGTAAATCAGCATTATTTGCCTACAAATTTCGGATCACTTAATGTTTTAATAAAAGCGATGATCGCTTCCTTTTCTTCTTCTGTCATAGGAATTCTTTTTCCATTTTCTTTAAGAATCGGATCAAGGTTAGCTGCATCCAAAACACCTTTGTCAAAATAATCCAGGACAGATTTTAACGTTGGGAACTGCCCAAAACTTCCATAAGGCGCTGTATATTCCGCATTTCTTAAAGAAGGTACCCGAAAAGCCATATAGTCCATTTCAATACCTGTGATACGTGCTCGCCCGGCCTCGTCTGGATGTTTATTTAAAGGAAACCCTACATTTCTAAAACTCTGATCGGTAAATAATTCTGTTGCATGGCAGCTTTCACATTTCAACTTAAACAGCTGATATCCCCGTTCTTCATCGATCGTGAATTGCTCCCCTTCACCTCGTTTTACCTGATCATATTTACTGTCGGCCGAAATTAAGGTATACTCATATTGCGCAATACTTTTATAAATTCGTTCAGGTGTAATATTCTCGTCGCCAAAAGCCTTCTTGAACAATACTTTGTAGTCAAAATCCCCATTAATTTTACCGATAACCTCCAGAATAGAAGAGTTCATCTCCTCATGCGTGATAATTGGCACTAAAGGTTGCTTTTCCAGTTCAAGTATATTGCCATCCCAATTATAAAATTTCATAAAAGCCAAATTCTGCAAAGGTGGCGTGTTCCGAAATCCGATGCGATCATCTATACCCACTGCCTGCATTTTTCCATCGGAAAAAGCCAATGAGGGATTATGGCAACTGGCACATGATATCGTATTATTTCCACTGAATCTTTTCTCATGAAATAGTTTTTCACCCAATTCAACACCAAAATTTGTTGGCTTATTGCTATTAAATGCATTATTCAGACTCGGAAAATCCGTAGGAATACTGAACGTGACTGTGGGGTTGTCTTCCTGCGTAGATTCAACGATATCATCCCTACTACAGGATAAAGCAATTACTATAACTGTCAGGATTAAGATGACTTTTTTCATCCTTTTATTTTTATCAATGGCTGATGAATATTCAAAATGCATTCGAAAGTGATGATACAATCAGACTGCGTTCTTTTGTTTATGCATAACGTATTTTCAGCAAATGGCTACAATCCCATTCAAGATCATAGCCATTTACGTAATATTTAATTAGAAACGCTCTCAACAGTGAACATTCCAGCTGTATCACTGCTACCGTTACCGCCAAGATTATCAACAAATTTGACCATTTCGACTGCCGAATGAATACTAGGCACAGCATTGTTGGCACCCAGTGTGATGGTATTCGTTTTTCCGCTTAAGAGCTTATCGAAATCCGCCCTGATATTGATCTGTGGTACACTTTTTCCAACAGTAACTAAGGAAGGTAAATTCAACGTAATATCCCGATAAGCATCGACCCCCTGTTTATAAGTGGATTCATCACCATTTGTTCCGTTGATCGTACTTCCAGTGTGAATAGATAACTCTTTATGATCTGCATCATAAAAGCCTTCCAATTTCGTAAATCGGTAACCTGTCCCCCATTCCCAATGCATTTTAGTATCGTTGGCCCCAGCTGTTGCATAAAACACTGGGAATCTTAACTGATCCAATGTATTTATTTCCTGTTTTACCCCCAAGCCGAATTTGATCTGTTTATACTCGCCAACAGGTATATTACTCAGTACATAATTTAAAGTTGCCGCTTTCGCCTGATCAATTACTGTAGCCCCTTTATCCAGATCATTTACATTATAAGGGATTTCAGATCCATCGGCTTTAATCAGTCTGATATTGCTAATTACATACTTCAGCTCAGAAAACTGATGCAGTTGCCCACTGGCTGATGTATTTGTTGAGGCAGCTGGTGAATCTGCACTACCCAGCACAATTGTTGTATTTTTAAATGTATTGTTGAAATGTAAGTTAACACTGTTGGCGACATCTTCACTTTTGCTACAAGAAACCATAACCAAAGAAATCATCAGGAGCTTAATTGCATTGTTTATCATTTTATTCTAAGTTTTAAGGTATTTAAAAATTGATTTTTAAGGATGTAAAAATATTCCTACCCATGCGTGGTATATTTCCCCAATCTGCATAGGTACTATAGTATTCATTGAAGAGGTTCTCCGCACCAACCTGAAACATTGCATTCAATTTTCCAATAGTGAAGTTATAGTCTGCCGAAACATTCCATATCTTATAGGATGCAGTTTGGTCCTCTCCGTATTCAGGGCTAAAATTGACCTGGCTAAAGTCCCCGTTCATTGAAGTTTGCACACCGATCATTTTGTATCGGTAATGCAGTGATGTTTGATAACTTAAGGGACGTATAAAAGGCAGGTTTCCGCCCATATTGTCTTGCCCTCTGGCATAGGTAAGTACGACTTTCCAATCTAGACCTGGCAAAACTTGATATTGCGCATTGAGTGCCAGATTAAACAGAGTCGCATGATCTAAAGAGGTATAGCCTTTCACGCCTACCGATTGATAGTTCATCGGGCTACCCAAACTCAAAATCCGGCCAATAATGTAGTCTTGGATAAAGAAATAATTGGCCTTGGCCCCAATGCTTAACTTTTCGGTCTTAAATCCGGCACTGGCATTGGCTTCATAAGAGACTTCATTTTTTAAATCCGGATTTCCGATATAGTCATACCGATCGAAACTGTTATAAATGTAATAACCATACGCTTCCGAAACAGAAGGAGCACGATGCCCAAACCCTGTTCCTAGGGAAAAGTCAAACTGACCAATATTTAACTGATAGCTAGCATGTAGGCTCGGCAGAATTCTATTTTTCTTCTGAGGAGAACCAGGATGGAAAATCCAGTTGAATTCAACGTATTTCGAATAGTTATAGTTCAAACCCAAAGAACCTCCAAAGACAAGTCTACTGATATCAGAAAGATCCAACGCGTTATTCATGGCTACACTCGCAAAACGGGTGGTCACCCATGGCCAGCTATAGGCAAACATAGTCTGTTTGGATCGATCCTGCGGGTACATGCGCATCTCAGCTATCGATAGATTATCATAAGCATTTACCTGTATTTCCGAAGAATAGCGGTCTTTCTGCAGATTAATTTTAGATAAAAGACCGTAGGTCGTACTCCAGCCTGGCATATCCATATGGACCAAATTTTCCGGACGGGTCGTATCATCCATATAGTGCTCAACTGCATTAAAATAAACTTTGGTGTCCCATACCTTTACCAAACCCTCTTCAAACAACTGTTTGTATGCCGCGGAAGTGATAATCGCTCTGGATAAGGATAAGTCCATTGGCAAAGCAGGAAATCCCACATTTTTTGCACGATCAAAAATAGCATCTACCCGAACAGCAGAAAGCGGACTTGTTTTATAGGCCAAGCCCAACGACGCATTGAATTTATTATATTGCGAATGCCGTACTTCATCGTCATTTCCATCATAATAATTTCCCGCCTTCCGGAAGGCAATACTTCCATCTGCCACAAATTTGTCACTTGAGTAATATAAATTCCCAAGATTGAAAGTCTGCTTATTATTGAATTCAAAACCTGTCTGATAGGCTCCGCCAATTTTTTTCTGCAGACCAAACGCGGTATTCCTTCTTTTTAGATCTATACTGCCAGCGACCGTAGCACCATGCAGATTACCTTCCTGCCCAGATTTAATATCTATTGCAGCAAGGTTATTACTTTCTACATACGAGGTTATCGGGTCCATTTTATCCGTACATGCTCCAAAGACATGCATCCCATCGATCGTAATTGTCGAACGCTCACTACTCATATTATTGAGCAGGGGTTCCCAAGCATAGGCACCGCGTTTTATGAAGCTGATATTACTTGCAGAAGCCAAATATTCATCCACAGAAACTGTCATCTTCAGATCGTTTTCAATCCTCTTTTTGGCAGCTGCATTGACTGTAACCTCGGCTAGACGCCTCGTTGTATCACGGGTAATAGGATTGTTTTGTCCGTGTACGTTCCATCCCAAAGACAACATAAAGAGAATAATACTTATCTTCCTCATAGCCTCTAGAATAGGATATCAATGTATAACTCACTTTTACGACCTTCTACCCCCGGTGTAAAGTCCTTGGGCACTTCTGTCCCTGCTATTACCCTTCCATTTTGGTTGACCAAAATAAAATTCAATGTCCAGTTACCTGTCATGGTGTAATTCACAACGCCATGGTACAATCCGTCGGCCTGTTGTACCAAGTCCTTATTATTGGGCGATGAATGGTTGCCCATCGAAGGTTCAGGCATACGCGGATCCAATTGTAAGGTATATCCATTGACTGTCGTATAAGACAATTGTGCATCGTCCAACTTATAAATCCCGGCGACCAGTTTATTTTCAGCAACAGTTGGTTTCCAAGGAGCAATCAAGGCGATTAAATACTGTTCGCCATCTTTCCCGGTGAAAGTGGCTATGTTACGGTTTTTATTTACCTGCGGCTTCACAGTTACATGCTGTGTAGCGGTGAAGGTCTGTCCGCCAATTGTAAAATCGATTTCCAAACTCCAGTTTGCTGCCGCAGAGCTTTCATCTGTAAACACACTGTAACCCGAAAAGTGGCGACCATCCAACGTGTAGTCCATTTCGGACTGGTGCGGACAACCAATTTTCATTCCTTCCAAATTGGTTTGAACTGGCAGCAATTTGACTGAGGAAACCGCTACGGGTTCGTTATTTTGCTGCTTATTGATTATCACGCGGATATCATTATAACCGCGATACAATACCCCACCTAAGGCCTCAACACGAATACTATAGCCTGACAAAACAAGGCTTGTAACCGCTTTAAACTCTGTATTCTCTGCCACAGTATTTCCCCGCTCTGCCTCATAGTCTGTTTTCTCCTTTGTACAAGCAATTAGGAGAAAGGATATAATCGCGCTATAAAAAACCACTTTTTTTATAAATAAATCTCTCATCTATAATTTTCATTTGTTAGGAAGCTATCCGATTTATTGCGTGAGCTCAGGAACTCACGCAATAAATCAAAATGATATCCTATTGTGACGAACGGATATATTTCATCGTATAGATGCGCTCCATTCAACTTCTAGCGAAATGAAACCATCATACTGATCTTAAACAGTATTAGCTATTATCAATATTCAAATGATTCGGATCCACACCGCGATGTAGCCCAAATAATTAGGAAGGTTTCATTGAAATAAATCGTTATTGAATAAATAGCTTAACCGAAAGATCGATTTTATGGACAAAGCATCACTAAAAGCAGTTTCACAGCGCAATTATAACGCGAAGGAAATCTTAGCATACCTTATAATCCATCTTAAGTGATCGACTACTTAATCAAATAAATTATTAACTGGATTTAAACCAAAGGGGGGTGAAATATTGTAAAAATGGGATTATAGGAATAATCTTCTTTATATACTGGAAGCAGGCGCTCCACAGTGTCTTCATAAAGAGCCGTGTTTTTAAAAGTAAAATCTTGTGTATTATTTATAAAAACAACATCAATAATACGTAATTCAAGATTTTTTTGTTCCTTTTCCTCATGCTCGCGCATTTTCTTCATCAAAATACACTGGCCTCGACAGGCAAGCGCATTATCGTTAAAACGATTGATACATTCGTAACGTGCGATATAATCTCGATTCAACTCGAAGACGGTCCATAGCCATACCGTTGAGAAGCTCTGCAGGAGCATCAAGGGTAATAGAATCCATATAAACAGTCTAATTTTCATTCGAATATTTTATCCTCAATAGCAGCTTACCTCGTTAAGATTACTTCTTGATCTTGTAAACTTACCAAATCGAGCTCATGCTAATTCGTTTTGAGTTTGGGCAAATATAACAAATGAATCTTGGAATAAACAAATGCTATTTAAAAGAAAAAGTCCTAGGCAGACTACTACCTAGGACTTATAAAACTCAATTTTAATTATTTTGACGCAACCGTCAAAACCGCTTTCTTATTGCCGGCAGTTAAATCCAATGTAAAAACATAGGTTTTACCTGCCTCTAAAACTTTGCCGGTTTTGATACCCAGATTGCCTGAATCACGACCATTATTGCCATCACCCACAAAGACGATATCACTTGAGGTTGTCACATCTGTACCACCAAATTCACCGCCCCATCCTTTTTGATGGAAAAATTTGAAGTTGATGTTATCGGATTTTATAGACTCTCCTGCCTTAACAGTTATCTGGTATTTCTTGTTACCTAGCGGCACCAGACAAAGTGCTTTATCCGTGTTCCAGCCCACCTGGTTACTGGATACTTTAGGCTTTCCAATTCCCTCACCGATAATCCAGACAGCCCCAGATCCATCATCTTGGAGTTTTGCCAAATCATTGCCTGTCATCGCCTCAACTACAAAGTATTTTAAGTTAAAGTCTGCGGTAACACGGTATTTTCCAGTTGATCCTTTAAACGATAGAGTTCCATCGGCCGCTTTGGTAAAGAAATCTGGATCGATCCACCAATCTTGCAGATCCGCAATCCCTTCAAAAGTCGTCGTTTTCCCTTGGGCCAGTTCGAGTTCAACTTTAGCATGTTTATCATCCAGTCGACTGAACTGCGATCCATTTAGCAGTACAACAATAAATGGAGATGCCTGAAATGTTAATGTATTAAATTGAATCGGGTATACACCAGAAGTCGAATTTGAAAAAGGAATTTCAGCGGTAGACCCCAAGTTAATAACATTATTGACCCAACCAAAATTCATCGCATTACCTTGTGTACCTACTTTTGGCGCTTGAATATAGCCTTTTACCTCAGCTGCAAAATTTTCTTTTGCCGCATATTGATTACGTCCTACCTTTTCCATGCGATAGGATTTGGATTCTGTGACTAAAGTTAAATATGGAAAGTCGGGTCTGCTCAGATTAATATCAAAAGATTGTTCCGTTATTTTTTGGCTAATATTCTGTAAGACAAACTTAAGGGTTGCTTTTCCATCGGGAATATCTTTCAGAAACGGAACATAAATCTTTCCAGCATAGTCTCCATTTTGTTTGGTACGGATAACGGTTTCTGTTACCTTGTCGTCTGTAAAATACAATTGTGCTTTAACAGTAGACAGCGCAACTTCACTATCCGACACATGGACCTGAAACTCGAGACTATCCCCAAAATTTGCAGCCGAGATAGGCGATTTCAATTCGATTTTAGGATCCCCTATTTGATAGGTATATTTTTCATCCTTTTTACAGGAATTAACTGCAGTAATAGCAGCAGTTCCCAATAGTATATTGATGAGATATCTTTTCATTTGTTCATAATTTATGCGCTATCAACGCGATAGCGCTTAGGGTTTATCATCCTCCAGTTAATAGGTCCAACGGTAAGAAACAACCGACTTAGCTGGCACATCATAGCTGAAATGATGTTTACCGTCTGCGACAGTGATTTTACGACTATCGCCTGATTCGTTTAACAGAACAACAGCATAGGTCCCATCTGTATTTTGAAAGGCTGTATAAACTAGCCCTTCTGCTGTATACCCAGAAGTACCAATCCTAGTAGCCCCTGATTTGACCACCGAGGAAAGATGACCAACAATATAGTAGTGTGAATTACGTGTTATATTTTTATAATTTGCCTTACTAATGTCCACGGCGCCATAACATGTCTGGCAGCCACCTTCGCGATTTGGCCCTTTGTCAGTATCAAGCATCAGGTTCCATACTATGACACCCTTACTCCAATTGTTCACTGTACCGAGAGCCACTTCACGCATATCCTCCATCAAACGTTTTTCAAGATTGCGTCCATCATTCCATTCCCCAATGGATGTTTCCGTAAATACCAATTCCTTGTCTGGGCGTTGATTATGAATATCGATAAGTTCAGCTTTATCCCCACCATAATTATGGTACGCCGCTCCGGCGAAGAATGACGCTGCTCCGGCATCGTTATAAATCTTTACTGGGTAATCAGACTGATCGGCAATATTATCATAATTATAATTATGATCAAATGCATAAATCTTTGTTGATAAGTTAGCCGCTTTTAATTGCGGGCCCAAAGCTTGTTTTACAAAAGCCTGTTGTTCCTGCCATGACATATAAAGCGAAGCGGAATTTTTTCTATTCAATGGTTCATTTTGAACAGTAATCGAATAAACATTAATGCCTTCTTTCTTCAGTGCCTGGATCCATTGAACGAAATACCAACCATAGTCCTGATAATATTTTGGATTTAACTGACCACTGGTCCATGAATCAAAGGGCTTTAAATCAGTTAGGTTGTTAACCTTCATCCATTTCGGTGGAGTCCATGGGGAGCCCATGATTTTTATGGATGGATTGATAGCAAGTATTTCTTTAAGCACCGGAATGATATATTGGGTCTCTTCAGACTGCAATCCAAAATTTTCCTTTCCTTCTTTGTCCCAACAGGTATATTCACTCAAAGAGAAGTCGGAACATCCAATAGCAATACGGATATAGTTCATTCCCATTCCATCTTTATCTGAAAAAGTCTCTGTAAGGAATTTTGTCCGATCTTCCTTACTCATTTTCATTAAATTATAACATGTTGAGCCTGTGATGGCTGCACCGAAGCCGTCCATCGTCTGGAATTTCTTAGTAGGATCTAGCGTAATTGTATTGGGCGACATATTAAATTTGGAGCTGAAATCAACAAAGCGCTTTCCAAAATCCAAAGACCGACTGCCTGTCGTCGTATAAATGGTAACATCACCACTTTTTTTAATTTCATCACCTTGCGAAGGTGTATAGCTGTCACGGTTACAAGATGTTGCCGTCACTAGACAGGACAACAAGAATGTATATATCATAGTTTTTTTATTAGTACGTTTCATCTGTTAATATATTTGTCTCCATCCATCAGATGGGGGATTCCACTTGTTAAATCAATTAATACCCCGGATTCTGAACTAGATTAGGATTCTGATCAATTTTTGGTTGCGGAATCGGTAAACGGTAAGAGTTCTTCGTGAAGGGATACACCTGTGCCTTTCTTCCAGCGTCTTTTGCATAGACCGCATTCATGACAGATTCCACCTTGTCCAAGCGCACAAGATCGAACCAGCGTTGTCCTTCGAAGGCTAATTCCAGACGACGTTCTTTCAAATAAGCATCTAATAAAGCATCCTTATTTGAACGTATCGCAGTTGACAATTTTGGTAATTTAACACGTGTGCGAATTTTGTCAATAATGTCTGCTGCGCCGGACAAATCTGATCCCTGTTGAATTAAAGCTTCTGCCTTAAGCAATAAAAGATCTGCGTAACGAAGCTTGACAATACTATTAAATGCAGACCGCAGTTTAAACATGAATGGATAATGATTGGAAGGATAATAGTTGCTCCAAGTAGTGGAATAATAGACAATAGATTGCCCCAAACGAATCTGATCCCCTTCATTCGTATATGCTTGTATCAAATCCCGTGATGGGGTTATCCATTTTGCCCATGTGAAGTTATTATCATAATTGGACAAATCCCGTCCAAACATCCAAGTCGCCCAGTTACCTCCACCTGAAGTAAACTGTGCCTCCAAAATCGATTCTTTCGTATTCCGTTGCGCAAGATCGGTGTTGCTTGCATTCATTGCATATAAATCCGAGTAATTGGTATTCAGATCAAAACCATCCGCAGTCAATGCGTCAACAAATTGAATAACCTTAGCATAATCGCGAATTGGTTTTTCGGCATAGATCTTTGCCAGCATAGCTCGTGCTACGGATTTGGTAAATAAAGTTTTATTCCCATTATTGTTGGCTGGTGCATCAGCCAATCCATCCATCAAATCTTTTTCGATCTGCTTATAAGCTTCTTCTTCGGTAGCTTGTTTTGGAAAATATTGCGGATAAACTTCATTGACATTATCACCGGTAATATCGGGTGCAATTGTGGTGATGACAGGGATAGATCCGAATATACGGACCATATCAAACATCGCCAATGCTCTGAATAGTTTAGCTTGTGCTTTATAAGTCCTAATTTCTGTATCGCTCACCGATTTATCGGCGACACTATCCACATAAATGATCAATCGATTTGCACGTCCAACATCTTCCAGATATCTTCCCCAATCCCGGTCAACCACAGAATTAGACCCTTCAATAGAATTATTTTCAAAAGGTACAACTTCCGCTCCGGTTGTTCCAGCATAGGAATTATCGGCGTGCGAATCGCCAATCAAGAGGAGGTCGAGATACCAATGTTCCTGCCGATCTTTCATCTGCTGGTAAATTCCGGCCAAATAAGTTTCAACTTCGGCTTTGTTCTTGAAAACAATCTGCGTTCCTGTCTCTGTCTTTCCTTGACTAACATCCGAATAATCTGAAAGTGGATCACGGTTCAAAGAGCAAGAAAATAAAAACAAAGAGCCGGTTAGCAAAGAAAGAGCGTTACTTATATATTTTTTCATGATACAGACAATTAAAACTCAATATTAAGACCTAAAACAAATGAACGATTCTGTGGATAGGTTCCCCAATCAATACCCTGGATTCTGGAATCAGATCCGCCGGAATACTGGTTCACTTCGGGATCCATACCGGAATATTTAGTCAAGGTAAATAGATTACTTACAGATAAATAAGGCTGAATTTTATGGATACCAATACGTTTCAGTCTCTCCGGAGAAATGGAATAGCCTAGGGAAACATTTTTCATCCGCAAATAACTACCATCCTCAACAAAATAGGTTGAATTCTTCATGTCAAACCCAGCTTTCGGAACGTTGGTAATCTGTCCCGGTACCCGCCAACGATCCAATACAACAGTAGTTTGATTTCGACCATCATACATGCCCTCTGTTTCCATGCGGCTCGCATTGAAGATGTCATTTCCGTAAGTTCCCTGAATAAATATACTGAGGTCGAAATTTTTCCAGGAGAAGCTGTTTGTCATACCATAGACAAACTTTGGAAGAGGATTACCGATATATGTGCGGTCGCTCGATGAAATCTTTCCATCGCCATTCAAGTCGCGGTAAATGAGCTCGCCAGTTTCAGGGTTTACACCATCAGAGATATAACCGAAGAATCCTGCAAGTGATCTTCCTGGCTCATTCTTCACGACAAAATCATTGACATAATCGTTTGTCTTTACATCGTAGTACACTTGTTGTAGATCCAGTTGTTTCAGTTTATTTCTGTTAAAAGAAATATTAAAATCGGTATTCCAAGTCAAGTTTCCGGTCAGATTTTTTGAATTTACCGCAAATTCAAAACCATGGTTATTCAACCTGCCACCATTTCTTTGGATTGTGGTTGCTTGCTGTCCTGCGGGCAAACTTGCATTCATTAAAAGATCTTTCGTATCCTTGTTGTAATAATCTGCACTGATGCTGAGTCGATTATTCAACATCGTGATATCAAAACCAATACTGGTTGTACTTGTCGTTTCCCAAGTCAAGTCTTTCGCCCTTAAGATTGTTGGCTTATTGATATTTGGCAATGAATTGTCTTTTCCCTCAACGAACCACTGTTGACGTTGGATCCCACTCAATTGCAGGTACGCATAATCACCTAATCCATATTGATTACCTGTCTGTCCCCATCCGCCACGGATTTTAAAGTCGTTTATCCAGGTTACATCTTTCATAAAGTCTTCAGAAGAGATTCTCCATGCAGCTGAAACCGATGGGAAATACCCCCAGCGACGTTCCGGACTCAGCTTCGAAGAACCATCGGCACGCATATTTGCGGTCAATAAATACTTGCCATCGTAGTTATACATTGCGCGGGCGAAATAGGACATAATCCCCCAGTTGGATGCTGTAGATCCTGTTCTATCCCAAGAGATTTTGTTTGCCGCATTAAGTGTCTCAATGATTCCATTTGCATAGTTTGAACCATAGATATAGCTTCTGGAGTACTTGGAATCTGTCCATGACGAACCGCCCATTACTTCCAAATTATGCTTTCCAAAGCTCTTCGTGTACGTCAAGAAATTGTCCCAAGTCAACACGGTATTTGTATTACGAATATCTGAAGCCTCCCCGAATTGGTTTCTTCCCCAAGCTGTTGTCCAAGGGTCCAAAAAGGTGGTCATCACACCTGATCTTCTATCCAATGAAAACGCAGTCTTCCAAGTTAAATTAGGCATAAAAGAAATCAGTGCACTTCCTGTGGCAACAAGTCGGTTTTCGCGGTTATTATTATTTCTTGTCCGGGCTAGGTTTTCCAAAGGACTGGTGATGTTGTTGATCCCATAGAAATTATTATAGAATCGATCCGGATTGGTTGGATCCCATACAGGCGCGTAGGTTGGTGTTGTAATCACCGATGTAACTACGCCCCCACGATTAGAACCCAATCCTGAGGTAATTCCATTATCATTGTTATCGGAATAATTGATATTCGCATTTACCTTTAGCCATTTTCGGACTTGATTATCAATATTAGCACGAAAATTATATCGTCTAAAGAAGGATCCCTGTAGTGTTCCTTTTTCGTTCAAATATCCCCCTCCTAAATAATAACGGAGCTTCTCATTGCCATCCGAAACGGATATTTGATGATTTTGTTGGATCCCCGTCTTATAGGTTTCTTTAAACCAATCTGTTTGATCCAACAATCCCTCTGGCAGATTTATCATGCCTATTTCATCCTGTAAATCTTTGTATTGACTGGTATTTAAAACTTTAACCGTGTTATTGACAACATTGGCTGTCCATTGTGTTCCCAGTGTAATTTTTGCTTCCCCGGCTTTTCCTGATTTTGTCGTAACCAAGATAACACCGTTCGAACCACGCGAGCCGTAAATCGCTGCCGATGACGCGTCCTTTAGAATTTGAATATCCGTGATATCATTAGGAGACAAGAACTTAATATCTTCCACAGGAACTCCATCAACAACATACAAAGGAGTGGTATTACTATTAAAAGACGTTATTCCGCGAATTTGTATCTGAGGTGCTGCACCTGGCTGACCACTCGGCTGAATAACAGTGACCCCGGCAGCTTTACCCTGAATGGCTTGCCCAAAATTAGTAACGGGTCTCTTTTCTAAGTCTTTGGTGGAAACTGAAGAGATTGCAGTCGTGACATCTTTTCTTTTCACGCTACCATAACCGATTACAATAACATCCTCCAGCATATTGGTTGATGAATTTAATTGGACAATCATGGTACTGTTGGCAGGTAGTTCTTTACTGTCGTAGCCAACAAAAGTAAATTGGAGTATACTGCCCGTGCTAGCTGAAATTTGAAAACGTCCATCTCCGTTACTGGAGACTGCGTTATTACTTCCTTTTTGTGTAATGGTTACTCCTGAGAGTGGTTTCTGATCTTGGGCATCCAAGACACGTCCACTAACTTGAATCCGGTCTTGGGCAAACACCAAATTCACCAAAGTAAACAAGAAAGCTAACCCCATTGAAAAGGCAACTTTTCGTGTAAAGTAAATCATATGAAATAAAAAAATTGGTTATTGTTTAATCTTTTGGTTATTCCAAAATGGCAATGAGTTTCCCCTGCTTCATTGCTCAAAACAAAACTAAGATCACCAAGACGGAGAAAAAAGAGCTAGTACTTAAAAAGTACTGAAGAAAAAACATAAATAACTAAAAACAAGATCACTATAAAAAAAACACACCCTTAAAAAGTACCTAAAGGAGCGTAAAATTGTCTTTAATATAGCTAATTTTCGGGTATTATAGCACATTTTATGCCCGGTCGATCACCGCAATCTGACATACAGCCGCCTCGAAAGCATCACGATTTCCCGCGGCTTTATTACGTACTTTTGTTCTGTAATTATAAACCGTCCGAAGCGAGTATCGCAGGAAACTTGCAATCTTCACGGAATCATCGATCCCTAATCGAATCAATGCGAAAATCCGAAGTTCGGTATTTAACAACTCTGTCTTTTTGGGATAGATCTTCTCCTCTTCCTGAAGGAGTGCATTGAATTCATCAACAAAGGTTGGATATAGATTTAAGAAGATACGATCAAAATTAACATAAAGTTGCTGCACTTCCCTTTCTTCCATTTGCGTTGACTTTAACTGTTCCCGCAGCGCATCCCATTGCTGATTCGTCGCTTTCTTCAGTAATGCCTTTCTGATATCTTCCATTTTATCGATGTAACTCGAACACATGTCAAAGAATTGGGCGATATATTCTTCTTTAATATGATTGGATTCCGACAATTTAAGGTTAGTCTGGTTAATTTCGTTATTCAATGAGCGAAGCTGCTGATTTGTGGCAGATAATTCCGACCGTATCCTTCTCAAATGTTGCACCTGTCTATAGATAATGACAAGTCCAATAATGACACCGATCAATAAAATACTGACGATAATGACCAGTCCAACCAATTGTCGATTTTGACTACTGATTTTCTGCTGATAGGCGGCATTGATTATAGGATAAGAAGAGGTACCTTCAATAATGCGATACCGCACTTTACATAACATCGCATCGTCTATGGCTTTTTCAATAAACTGAAAAGCGCGATCGAAATCCTGTTGGTCGTAATACGTTAGCGCCAGATCATGAAAAGATGCGTTGTCGCGATTAGCCATTTCAATATCTGCACTGGCTGATATGGAAAGATAGTAAATTTGACTTTTTGTATCCTTTTCATATTTATAAATGAGCCCCATAAAATAGGCGATCAGCGCGCGCTGCTCAATATCCTTTTTGTTCTCATTCCAGAGGACCAACAATTGCTTTTTAGCATCCTCACGGTTACCATTAAAAAGTGTTTTTATAGCGATGGTTGTACGATACTCCAAGGAAGACTTTGGTAGTACCGTTAACAGAGAATCACGATACTTTTCACTTGCCTGGTAATATTCTGACCGATTATTGCTCTGACCGTAATGACTATAAAAGGAGCTGTAGGTATCGTAATATTTTGCCAGGAGATCCCGGCCAAGATGAGCGGGCTCAACTTGCTTTAACAATTGTGAAGCTTCTATATACCGTCCGACGGTGGAATACACCCAGGCCAAATCGAGATGAATAACCGCCTGTAAGGAGTCATTATTCGGTGGAGCGAGCTTTTGACACAGTAAAATATAAGTAAGCGCTGCGTCAGAATCAAACTTCTTATAATTTTCAAAGATTTCGTAGTTCTTCTTCAAAAATTGAACGGGATTACTTTCTAATGCTTTGGCCTCCTGTTTTAATTTCTCCAATTTATCTTCACGGTTCTTGATGTAAATTTTCTGATTTTCCATCAAATATTCCAATCGTTGCAAAACCCGGGTACTATCGGAATCTACTTGCGCAGATAGGTAAAGACTAAAATGAGCAAAAAGAATAAAAAGAAAAATGCGCTGCAACATAATAAACTCGGTTCAACATCGTGTAGACTAAACTACATAAAAATAACAACAAAAAAGAGGACGTCTCCCGACGGCCTCTTCCCCCGACCCAGTTAAGGGTCCAAGAATTAACAAATTAATTCTTTATCGCATGAAAAATAGTTTTCTTTTTAATGTATGGCAACCTATTGCCAACCTCCTCCCAAGGCTTTGTATAGTAGAATCTGGTTTAACGTGTTTTCTTTCTCCAATTCTACTTTTCCGATTTGGGCTTCCAGCGACTCCTTCTGGGCTGTAACGACGTCCAAAGAGGTCACCCGTCCAGCAATAAATAGTTCCTGTGCGGCCTCGATAGAGAGCTTTAATGCTTGAACATGCTCATCGACAAAACCACGTCGTCTGCCTATTGCCTCTTGCGTCATAATCACATTAGAAACCTCATTATAAGCATTCAGAACCATTTTTTCATAATCCAAAAAAGCAATCCCATAGTCCGCTTTTGCAATCTCGTACTGCGTTTTCAGTTGCCTTTGGTTAAATATCGGAAGCGTAATACCGCCAAATAAGTTATAAGCAATAGATTTATCCAAATTAAATAACTTGTTAAAGCTAAAGCTCTGCAATCCGATAAATGGACTTATTGCTACAGAAGGCAGAAAAGCCAAACGTGATGCTTCCTGATTATTCGAAGAGGCAATCACTTTCAAATAAGCAGCCTTGATATCGGGACGTTGGTTCACGAGATCATCCGGTGTACCAAAATGCATTGCATGATATAAATCCGCATTTTCAGCATATGTACTTCGTACAATAGGTTGATAAAAACGTCCTAATAAACCGTTTATATGGTGTTCCCAAAGTGCTATCTCTTGGATCAATTGTTCTTTAGCAGCTTTAGAATTGGCCAAAAGCGCTTTAAACTGTTGTACAGAAAGCTCAGTCGCATAACCAGCATCTTTTTTTACTTCAACAACTTCCAGTGCATTCTTATGCAATTCAATATTCCGATTATATACTTTTATCTTTTGATCCAAAGCAATTAGTTCATAATAAGCTGTCGCAATATTGGATACCAATTCCGTTTCTAATAGACGCTTGCCTTCCTGCTCAGCTAAAAAGCTAAAATAAGCGGCCTGCTTTTGACTCTTCAACTTTCCCCAAAGATCAATCTCCCAGGACGAACGAAGTCCTATAAAATAATCTGGGATAAATGGTTCGGGCAATTTTTCATCACTTTTCAAGTTCTCCGAAAAATTTGAATCATAATTACCTATTCCTGATTCTGTATAATGCCCATATTTCCGAATTCCTCCTTCTACTGCAGCCTCTACAGTTGGCCCCAAGGCCGCCTTCCGTTGTTTAAAATACGCTTGTGCAGATTCCAACCGCAAAATGGATTGACGTATATCTAAATTGTTCTGCAGCGCAGAATCAATTAGAGAAACCAACTTCGGATCTTTAAAAATTTCCTTCCAAGACCGGCTTCCTACATTTAAACTATCTGGCGAAAGATGTTTGGAAAAAGAAGTCGGTACATTTAATTTCTCCGGTTGAAGCGTTTTTTTGGGAACCGAGCAACTACCAAATAAAATAAGTGCAGCTATGACTAAAGAAGCTTTTTTAACGACCTGTTTCTTGTTGTCTTTTTTTGAAAATAAGATCACTAATCCCGGGATGACAATTACCCCGAGTATGGTTCCGATAAGCATTCCTCCCACCGCAGCGGTACCGATACTTCGGTTACCCAATGCTCCTGCTCCACTGGCCATCATCAAGGGAATTAGACCTGCAATAAATGCAAAGGAAGTCATTAATATCGGACGCAAACGGGCAACAGCTCCTTCGATTGAAGCGGTCACGATATCCATTCCCTGCTTATATTTCAAATTGGCATATTCCACAATCAGGATCGCATTCTTACCGAGCAAACCAATTAGCATGACCAATGCGACCTGCGCATAGATATTGTTTTCCAATCCAAAGACTTTCAAGAAGATAAATGCACCAAAGATCCCTGCCGGAAGACAGAGCAAAACAGGTAAAGGCAACAGAAAGCTTTCATACTGTGCACATAACAACAGATAAACAAACAGAAGACAGAGTGCAAAAATATACAAGGCCTGATTTCCGGAGATTTTCTGTTCACGAGTCATCCCCGACCATTCGATACTATACCCTTGCGGCAAAGATGATGCAATTTTCTCGACTTCTTCGATAGCTTGCCCGGAGCTGAAACCAGCTGAAGACTGTCCAGTAATCATGGCTGAACTAAACATATTGTAACGGGTAATTTGTTCAGGACCATAAATTCTTTCCATCGAAATAAAGGCATTGTATGGTACCATCTCACCCGTCTCATTCTTCACATATAAGCGTAATACATCTTCTGGTCTTTGGCGATATTCGGGACCAGCCTGTACCATGACCTTATACATCTGTCCGTAACGGATGAAATTTGTCGCGTAAAGACTTCCCATTAAGGTCTGCAGCGTATTCATGGCATTCTCCACCGATATTCCTTTTTTTGCAGCCATATCGTAGTCCACCTTCAGCATATACTGTGGAAAGTTCACATCAAAACTGGAGTTGATGTCCTGAAGAACATCACTTTTTTCCATATCGTCCATAAACTTCTGTAATACCTCGGCCGTCTTGTTGAGATCCTCATTACCGCTACGGTCCAATAAACGTAATTCAAAACCCGAAGAGTTACCAAAACCGGGGACTGTTGGCGGCGGAAAGAATTCAATCTCTGCATCCGCAAAATCCTTAGTCTTATCACGTAATTCTTTAATGACATCTGCTACGTTCTGATCACGTTCTTTCCAAGGCTTAAGGTTAATCATTCCCATCCCATAAGAAGCACCGGATACTTCTGTAATGATACTATAACCGGACAACGTAGATACTGTTTCAACAACATCGAGTTTCCGTGATACGGAGTCAATTTTATCCAAAACGCGTTCTGTACGGTCTACGGTTGCTCCCGGTGGGGTTGTTACAGCGACATAGATCATTCCTTGATCCTCGGTTGGAATAAAACCTGAGGGTAAGATGGCACTACTTCCCCAGGTCGCTAGAAAGAATCCTCCAAGTAGAAGGAGAGTCAGTCCACGTCGCGCACTGGTTTTTACCAAAATTCCCTTATAGCCGAAGGCAGTCTTGTCATAAATGGCATTGAATTTTTTAAAGAAACGGTCCAACCAGTTATTCGAAGGTTTACGGTCATGGGGCGATTTTAGGAAAAGCGCACATAAAGCGGGCGTCAATGTCAACGCGTTGATACCTGAAATAACAATGGCAGCCGCGAGCGTCAACGAAAATTGACGATAAAATATCCCTACCGGCCCTGAAAGAAAGGCAACAGGAACAAACACAGCAGACATCACCAACGTAATGGCCACAACAGCGCCACCGACTTCTTTCATTGCCTCCAATGTCGCTTCCATAGGTTGAAGATGTTCTTCTTCCATCTTTGCATATACAGCCTCGACGACGACAATTCCATTGTCTACCACAATACCTATGGCCAGTACCAAGGCAAACAAGGTCAGCAGGTTGATTGAGAAACCTAACATCTGCATAAAAAATAATGCCCCAATCAAACATACTGGTACAGCCAAAATTGGTATAATAGTCGCCCTAAAATCCTGTAAAAAGATAAATACAACGATAAAAACCAAAAGAAATGCCTCCAATAAGGTTTTGATGACAGAAGAAATTGAAGCATCCAAAAACCGCGACACATCATAACCCATGGTATAGGTCATGCCGGTCGGGAATTGTGTTTGTTTCAATTCTGCCATGCGGTCTTTTACACGCTGAATAACCTCTTGTGCATTTGATCCCGGCAATTGCTTTAGCATGATGGATGCGGATGGACGTCCATCAGTTTTGGATACCATTTCATAATCCAATGAACCAAATTCAACATCTGCTACGTCTTTTATACGGATAATAGAACCAGTTGAAGTCGCTCGAATAGGTATATTGGCATATTCCTCAATTTCAGTGAATTTACCGGGATAACGCAATACATATTGCTGCATGTTACGCATTTTATCGGAACTGATACCGGTTTGTCCTGGGGCAGCCTCGATATTCTGTTTTCGTAATGCGGCCACCACATCCTCCGTAGAGATATTATAAGCTGCCATACGGTCAGGTTTAACCCATACACGCATTGCATAATCACGCATTCCCATAATCTGAGCGAGACCGACACCTTCGATCCGTTTCAGTTCCTTTAGAATGTTGATATCTGCGAAATTGTAAATGAATCTTTCATCCGCGGTTTCATCATCGGTAAAAACATTCAGATACATCAGCATGGAGTTGACCTCTTTTTCGGTGGTTACCCCTGCTTTGATGACCTCTTCAGGGAGTTCATCCAATACAGTAGTTACCCTATTCTGTACGTTTACAGCTGCAATATCTGGATCTGTACCAACTTCAAAAAAGATTTGAATAACCGTGCTGCCGTTATTGGTAGATACTGAATTCATGTAGGTCATCCCAGCTACACCGTTGATTGCTTTCTCTAAGGGAATAGCTACCGCATTTGTACTTACTTCAGCATTGGCACCCGTATAGTTGGCATTGACGACTACCGAAGGTGGTACGATATCCGGGAATTGTGTTATAGGCAATGTAAACAAAGCCAAAAGTCCTAAAAGTGTAATAAACACCGAAATAACCAACGACAATATGGGTCGTTTTATAAATGTTTCAAACATAATTTATCCTCCCCTACAGTTTCCTCATTTTTGGATTAATCTTCATTCCACTCCGCAGTCCCTGTACTCCCTCATAGACAATCTTGGCGTTGGGATCTAAACCTCCATCCACAATGTAATAATGCCCCACACGCGGGCCCGCTGTAAAAGGTGTCATTTTTACGGTACTATCTGCCTGTACTGTATAAACGTATGTCTTGTCCTGAATTTCAAATACTGATTTTTGGTGTACAAAGGTATGTTCCCCTGTCTGCATTGGCACCGCAATCTTACCTGTTGCGCCATGCTTTAAGATATGCTCGGCATTGGGAAATTGAACCCGAAGGGCAATGGATCCAGTATTAGCTTCAAATTCACTTTCTACCAAATGGGCAATTCCCTCGTGTGGATACAGCTCACCATTGGCCAAAATTAACTTGACCGATTTTTGCGTTTCCTTACCGTCCAGCTTATCACGCATAAGTGTCAGATACTCCCTTTCAGAAATATCAAAATAAACATTCACTTTGCTTAAATCGGAGATCGTCGTAATTAAGCTACCCTCTGTCAATAAAGAGCCCTCTCTCAATAAGATACGGTCTATACGGCCGTCAAAAGGAGCCTGTATAACAGTATAGTCCAATCTTGTCTGTGCCTGATTAACCAAAGCTCGGGCTTCTTCTATCTTAGAATTGGCCGCTTTTAATTGAATTTTCAATAAATTATATTCGGAAGAGCTTACAATATTCTTGTCAACCAGTTTTTGAGTTCGTTCCATTTCCAGCTTGATCTTTTGCGCTTCGGCAATGGCATTATCATACTGTGCTTTGGCCTTGGCTAATTCCGAACGATATTCCTCATTATTATACTTAAACAGCATTTGGCCTTTCTTTACCCAAGCGCCCTCGTCTACATAAATTTTATCCAAAAATCCATTCAATTTGGAACGAATTTCGACGTTTTTTAAGGCTTGAACATCCGCAATATATTCTTGATAAACAGTCGTATCCATTACCATTAAAGGTACTACAGGAATATTTTTGAGTTCTTCTTTCGGATCAGCGTTAGCGTTGGATGAATGGCATGAAGCCAGCATCCCAACCATACCCACAAAAAGGCACAGTAAAAGTAATTTCTTCATAAACGATAAAAAATGTAAAATGTTAAACCCTCCTACGGTATTTTAAAATCAGTCGCTAGGAGAATGTGTTAGATGGGAGCTACAGCAATTCTATAGCGTAAAGAGCGGCCCAAAGCCTTCCATACCATATATAGAAATAAAAGTAAACTGTTGCAGCCTCCGCTAGAAAATTAGAGGAACGTAACTAGAATGGCCTAAAACGGGATAGGAAGCGATAATACCCTGGTAAGCATAGGGTTTTAGATCGGTAAAAAGGATGTTCATCATCTTTTGCAAAACATAATGCCGTAAAGACGATTCCAAAGACAAAAATAAAAATTGGTAGTACTTGACTATTGAGCGAAAATATACGATAATCATCTTGCAATAGTACTTTTTCTTTTTGGGAAGAATGAATGGGTTCCAAATCCAATACGTCATCCAGAAAATACTCCACAATGGTCTCACCTGCATGCAACACCTGTCCAGTTGCCGAGGAGAAAGACTCATAGGTCAACAGATTAAGGTATGCAAAGAGTGTTAAAAAATGAAATATTTTGCCTAACATATCGAAATTTCGAATCACAAAGGTATGACTTTAAATAGCTAAGATTATTTTATTCGTGTAAAAAAACCATGACAGCCTAAAAAATTAGCAGTCATGTCCTTAAATATCTCTAATTTATTAGATTAAAGTCGATAAATTTCAAATGTTACAGTTTGATTTTCACCACTAATGGAAAATGATCCGATGGTAATCTTGTCTCGTACTGTTTAAAAGAAAGTTCTTTAGGAAAATCACCCTTTTTAACCTCTTCACTATTTTCTTTTGCACTACGATAAGATTCTGTTAAAACAGCATAATGCTTTACTTTGATCCGAGGAGTTACGAATACATGATCTATACGGCTGTCTGTCCAAAGATTATTATCGAAAGCATTAAATGTACCGTTCCATGTAAATTTAGTCGGAGCAAGCTCAAAACTATCTTCTATAAAATCGGATTCTTGTAGGATGTTATAAATTTCATTATTTTGATCGACATTGAAATCACCGGTCAATATAGCTAGTTCCCCTTTTACAAACTCTTTCATTTTTTTGACAACCAACCGACTACTATTTTCCCGGGCTTTGACACCAACATGATCCATATGCAAATTAAAGTACCAAAATTTCTTCCCAGAATTAATTTCCTGCAACTGCACCCAAGTACAAATACGAGGTAAGGCAGCATCCCAACCTTTTGAAGGGCGATCTGGCGTCTCAGAAAGCCAGAAGACGCCACTTTTTAATTTCTTAAATTTCTTCTTTTTGAAAAATATAGGCGCAAACTCTCCCGCAACTTTACCGTCATCCCGACCAACACCAACATAATCATAATCAGTAAGACGTTTTTTCAAATCTACCAATTGATTTACCAATACCTCCTGTGCTCCAAAAACATCGTAATCCACAAAATCAATTAAAGAAGTGATTACTGGAAATCGCTGATCCCAACCGTTACCATTTTTACGATCTCCGTCATTGTCATAACGGATGTTGTAGCTTCCTACTGTAAGACCTATTGAATTTTGTGAAAAGGCATTTAAAACAAATAAATTGATTACAAAAATAAGACTTAGCGATATAATACGTAATTGCTTCATAATATATTATTTTATTTTTTCGTTACTAAAGGAATATGGAGCATCTTCTTTTTTTGTACCTCTATTTTTATTCGGTGCTTCGCTCATTTTGAAATCAAGTTTGGCACCCTGCAATAAATCTTTATAACGGATATAATTATGATTATAAGGCTTTCCATTCCAAGTTAGTTGATCTACGTAGACCTGATTTGCTCCCTGTTGTTTAGCTTGGATATTCACTTTTTTCCCATTTTCGAGATTTAGAGTCACCTTATCGAATTGTGGTGAACCAATCACATATTCGCCCGAGGCAGGAGAAACTGGATAAAATCCCAGCGAAGAGAAGACATACCAGGCTGAAGTCTGCCCGTTATCTTCATCACCACAATAGCCATCTGGTGTAGGCAAATAAAGTTTATCCATTATTTTGCGTACCCAATATTGTGCTTTCCAAGGCTCTGCAGCATAATTATACAGATAGGGCATATGTTGGATAGGCTGATTTCCATGCGCATACTGCCCCATATTCATCACTTGCATTTCACGCATTTCATGGATCATTCCGCGACTTTTCATACCCTCATAACTCGGAATAATAAACACTGTATCCAACATGGAAACAAAAGATTTATTACCACCCATCAAATTAATTAAACCCTGAGGGTCATGGAACACACAAAAACTCCAATGCCAAGCATTTCCTTCCGTATATTCTCTTGACCAGGCACTTGGATCAAAATCTGAGACGAACGATCCGTCTGCTTTTTTTCCACGCATAAGTTTTGTACTTGGGTCAAACAGATTTTTATAGTTCATCGCGCGTGTTGCATAAATAGCTGTTTCAGCTTCCGGTTTGCTCAGTGCTTTGCCAAATTCATAAATACACCAGTCATTGTATGCATATTCCAGTGAACGTGCTACATTTTGGTCTACTTTTACATCAGCAGGTATATAGCCCAATTTATTATAATATTCATAACCGAAGCGTCCCGTCGAAGAGTGTTTCGGATAGGCACTATTGGCCCCATGCTTGAGCGCTTCCCATAACAGGTCTTTATCATAGCCTTTCCGATCAGTCATCAAGGCATCTGCGACAATAGAGGCGGAATTGTTTCCAATCATCGATGCACGATGTCCTGGCGAAGCCCACTCCGGCAGGTAACCACTCTCTTTATACGCATTCACCAAACCTTCTTGCATGCGATCGTTCATGGATGGATATAATAAATTCAACAGCGGAAACAAACTTCTAAAGGTGTCCCAAAAACCTGTATCTGTAAACATTTCACCAGGTAGGACCTGCCCATTGTAGGGACTATAATGCATACGCTTGCCTGTTCCATCAATTTCAGAAAAATCCCTTGGAAAAAGTGTTGAACGATAGAGGCTGGAATAAAATGTACGTAGTCGGTCAATATTGTGGTCTTCAACCTGGACACGTCCGAGGATTTCGTTCCACTGTGCCTTACCTTCGTCAACAACCTGTTGAAATGTTTTGGACTTCACTTCTTTTAAATTAAGTTCTGCCTGCTCAAAACTTATAAAGGAAGAAGCAATACGGGCGGTGACCTTTTCCCCTCTTTTCAAGGAAGAGAAACCAACGACTGCTCCGGCGTGATTGTCCTGAATTTCCAATTCGTCTTTACTTATCGCTCCACTTTTAACAGCAGCTTTGTAAGAAAATGGTCTATCGAAAGTAATGACGAAGTAATTCTTGAAATTCTCTGGAACACCACCGCTATTTTTTGTTGAATACCCGATAATCTTATTTTCCTGCGGAATTACTTTAATATAAGACCCTTTATCAAATGCATCAATAATAACATAAGCACTGTCTGTTTTGGGGAATGTGAACTGAAAGATTGCTGCCCGTTGTGATGGAGACAATTCTGTTGTCACATCGTGATCCGCAAGGTAGACGCTATAATAATAAGGTTTTGCAATTTCCGCTTTATGCGAAAACCAGCTCGCCCGCTTTTCCTGATCAAATTGCGGTGTGCCTGTTATTGGCATGATTGAAAACTGACCATAATCATTGTTCCAGGGGCTTGGCTGGTGGGTTTGCTTAAATCCTTTAATTTTATCTGCCGTGTAAGTATATACCCAGCCATCGCCCATATTTCCAGTCTGTGGGGTCCAAAAATTCATACCCCAAGGCCGAGCGATCGCAGGATAAGTATTGCCATTAGACAATTCATACTTCGATTCAGTACCGATCAAAGGGTTAACGAAATCAACAGGCGAGGTTTGTTGCGCCATTCCAGCATGCGCCGCGAACAGAAAAAGAATACTACCTGTTAGTTTTTTAATATTAAACATAAATGAAGCGTTTGGTTAAGCTTAAAATTATTAGCAAAAAAGCTAAAACGTATTAGTAAATATAAGTAAGAAATTTAAATATAGTCGATTGCCTAGGTCTTTTTCACAAGATGGTTACAAAAAAACCGCAATCAAATGATTGCGGTTTTTAATATCACGCAAAAACTACCACCCAGGATTCTGCCCTAACGAGGGAGATTTTTGGATCTCTGAGTTTAAAATAGGAAATAGGTAATGAGTTGGAGCAGTAAAAACTCTACTTTCAACAAAGAAACGTTCCATTTTATAACGTTTATCACCAATTTGGATTTTACCATTTACGTCTTCAACGGCTCTCATGCCATTAATCATATTCTGAAGTTTCGGATAAGCTGTATTACTATTCTTCCAGTAATTTATACTTCGCTCGTTATTTGTACTACCTGATGCAGTAAAGTTCTGATATTTAGTTTTCTCCACCGAACTACTAGGTTCTAGATACAGGCGACTATCAAAAGCTCTCTTATTCTCATAAAAGAATTCGACCCTTCGTTCACGATAAATGTACTCACGCATCAAATTTTTATCAGCAAGTGTTGTCAAAGGCATGGGCGCCATAAAAGACCTCGCTCTTACCTGATTAATTAAATCATAGATCTCTTGCGTCGGTCCATCAACTTCATTAACTGCCTCTGCATAAATGTAAATAAAGTCTGGTAAGCGCCATACTGGAGGGGCACTGATGATAACACTGCCATTCTTATTCCAAGCTTCCTGCAAAAATTTCCTCAGATAATATCCCGTGCGTGTTGCATTATTAGCGCCAATCTGATCTGCTCCGCTCGCAATATTTGTCTGGGATGGATTATTGTTTCCGCCGCGGAATGCTGCACCATGAAATATAATGTCGCGATAGAAACGTGGATCCCTTTTTACTGAAACGTAAGGATTCCCGTCATCATACCCGTCCTGTTTAGCCTTGGCACTATAAATCGGATAACCAAAACCATCTGGTGAAAGGTATTCATACTCATCGACTTGCTCCTGAACAGGCATCTGACGAGCTCCACCGCCTCTACTTGGCGGATATACATCACCAAACCACCCCTCTCCCTTATAGCGCGTAAAAAACAAAACATACTCATTTTTGAACGCCTCCATATCATAAAACATCTGCCAGAGACGTGTATAAACTGTTGAGTTGCTCGTGTTTTGCCCCCCGCTATCTCCAAAATCGGTATTTGAATATTTCTGATACAGGCTATAACGTTTTCCACCTGCAACCTTACTTTCAAGAACTGCCTTAGCAGCCTCTTTAGCTTTCACCCAACGCTGAGGATCATATGTAGCGTATTCGGACTCAAACTTACGTGTCCCATTATAACCTTTTGCGGCAGCTCCATTCCAAAGTGGTGTAGCGGCCATCCACCGTGCTTCTGCAATCAGCCCAAGGCATGCCCCTTTATCGATACGTCCAAAATTCTGCCCCTCCCATTTTTCCGGGACAGCATTATATGCTGTTGTTGCATCAGCAACAATTTTGTCAATAACTTTATGAACTGACTCACGTTCGAAGTTCATATTTTCCGTCGCCGTAATTACATGGTCTATATAAGGAATCTCACCATATATACGAACAGCCATTAAATGAAAGTAAGCTCTAAGAAAGTAGACCTCTCCAACGCGCATAGGAAGTGAGCCTGGCTCCAGGATATCATCTGGTGTACTATATTTTTTAATTCCTTCCAAAATAACATTGGTTCTACGGATCCCGTCAAACATACTACTCCAAAATTGCCCGTTGTCTCCTGGTAGTCCATTGATATTCCAATCGCCGGTATTATATCTATTCGTAATATTTCCCTCTACTGTAGAACCTTCGGCCTCATCGGTTATTGCAGCACTCGAAAAATGATAGAACCACGAGATAGGCTGATTGACACCCTTCGCTTTAGCATACACATCCGTAACGAGCTGATTTACTTTTTCATAACGAGTAAAAACCTCATCTTCCCGGATCTGATCGTCGGGTAATTTGTCCAAATATTTGTTGCAACTTGCGATCATAAAAGCAACCACACCTGCCATAAAAAAAAGTATTTTTTTCATCTTCAATACATTCATAAGGTTAGAAATTAAGATTTATTCCAAAGTTGTAGACTTTGAGAATCGGGTACCAATAACCGCTCGTATTTCCCATCTCAGGATCTATACTTAAATCCTTTAAACCTGACCAGGTAAACAGGTTCATCCCTTGCGCATAAACGCGTAATTGGTTCAAACCAATTTTTTTAATAAGATCTTTCGGTAAATTATAACCAATCTCTATATTTTTGAGCCTTAAATATTTAGCATCATATAAAAACAAACTACTGTTGCTATTTTTATTATTCTCGGAATTGCCAATATGTAGAGCGGGGTAAGTAGCAGTTTCGGCCGTTTCCGGTGTCCAACGTCCCATATGAATTGGTCGAACGGAGCCGAGTTTATCTTGATCAAAAGTCGGGAAATCCCACACAGCCGCATCTTTCAATAAAATTGAAGAATTTAACGCTCCTTGAAACAAAAGACTAAAATCAAAACCCTTGTATTGCAGAGATATTGGTAGACCAAATTGAATCTCCGGGCTCCTAGGATTTCCCATCACTGTGCGATCCCCTAAATCTGTAATTTTACCATCACCGTTCAAATCCTTATATACGACATCGCCTGGTCCTACTGTTCCCCAAGGTTGAAAATTACTCTGATTTAATTTGTCCGCCTCGGCCTGATCTCTAACGAAGTGATCGAAAACATAGACAAAATTTTCATAAAGTCGTTTACCTGTTGCTTGCCTGTATTCATATAGTCGCGGAACCTCTTGTCGGTAGATCAACTTATTTCTGGAAAAGGTGAAATTAGGTTTCAGAGAGAATCTGAAATTATCCCCAATCATATCTGAATAACTCATCTCAATATCAATACCACGGTTGCGGACCTTTCCAATATTGATCAGCGGAGAGCCTTTACCAACTACGCCAGGAAAACCAATGTCATCCGCCCCCAGTTCAGTAATAATATCATAACGATAATCTTCAAAAACATCAATACTAAAGTTCATCTTATTCTTTAAAAAGCCCATATCAAGACCGATATTGGTTTTTCTAGATTTCTCCCATGTTATATTTTCGTTTGCCAGGCGTCCTTCACGAAGGCCACTTAGTCCATTGTTAAAATTCTGTTCCCCAAAACTATAACCATCTCCTCCCTGAAAAAATGCGAGATATCCGAATCGAGCGTCACCTGGCATTTTATCATTACCCACAAGCCCCATCGAGGCCCTCAGCTTTAAAAAGCTAAGCCAGTCTTTGGTATTCGACATAAATTTCTCCTTGCTAACCACCCAACCCAATGCTCCAGCCGGGAAAAATCCATAACGTTTTCCCTCTATAAAATTTTCGGATCCATTGTAACCAAAGTTAAATTCCGCCAAATATTTTTCTAGATAATTATAGGTAAACTGTCCTGTCATACCTTGATAACGGATATCAACACTGGCTCTTGAATTCTCCGCATCATAGACAGACTGGCTCGAGCGATTGAAAAGCAACATTCCAGTAACATTGTGTTTATCTTTAAATAGACGGTTATAGTTTATTTTTCCTTGAATGAAAGTTCTATTAAAAGGACTACTTTGTGTAAATGAATTTCCAACAGTTTGATCTACCCTATATTTGTTCCCATTTTTATAAGTACCCTCATAGTATTGCGGATTCATAAAAAGATCGATACCATCTGTAGGCTGAAAAGTCGCATAATTGGGATATACCCTATATCCTTCACTATAGGTACCCAGCTCGCGTCTGACCCATTGTTGCTCTCTAGCATCATAGGAAAATATTCCGTCAACAGAAAGTCCCTTGGTAATAAAATCCATATTCCAGCCGGCAGCGAAACTTCCTTCCAAATAGGTGTTTTTTTCTGTATGATATCCTGACCTAGTCAACTCCCCAAGAACATTAAATCGGTAAATTTGATTACCAAACAACAAGCCCGAGGGATTATTCAGCAGATATCCCTGTGTAGAAGGTTGGCTATTGGGTTCGAGAATGATGGGCAAATACGGGGGCTGTGTCATTGCTAGAGTCATCAATCTACTTGCGGAAGTTCCAGGTGAAGTTCGATTGGTAATACGAGCACCTAAATTGAGTTTTACCCACAAGTTTTTAGTAATGTTGACATCAATATTGGACCTAAAATTATAGCGCTGAAATTTAGGAGAAACATTATATTTAGATAAGTCAACATGGTCATAATTATTATCTTGTCCCATATAACCGCCCATCACAAAATATTTCGCAATATCATTACCACCCCTTATTGATAGATTATATTCGTGCTGAGGTGCAGTTCTAAAAATATAATCGAAATAGTCCCAGTTATAACCTAACCCGTCCGAATTATCACCCTTTGCCCTTCGAAAATTGTCTATAGCATCCTGACTAAATAATTTCAAGTTATCGATATTTCCACCAGACAGCTTCGCATCATTCATTAACGCTTCATTGTAGAGAGTCGCGTAATCTGCAGATCCCAAAAGCTTCGGCAATTGTGCAGGCGTATTTAGTCCATAAGACGCTTTGAAGTCTACGGTTGCTTTATCGGCGGATTGTCCTCGTTTTGTGGTAACAACGATAACCCCATTCGCTCCACGAATTCCGTAGGGTGCCGTAGCTGCTGCATCCTTCAAAATGGAAACAGTCTCAATTTCGTCTGGAGCCAAATAGCTCATATCGCGTTCAATTCCATCCACAATTACAATGGGGGATTGATTACCATAAGTTGACTTACCACGAATAAACAATTCTGAACGATCTACTCCTGGCTCTCCTCCAGCATATTGGTTGACAACCAGTCCTGGTAATCTTCCTGCAAGCATGTTATTAATATTTGCTGCAGGACTCTGTACAAGATCCTTAGTCGTAATCGTTGCGACGGCGCCAACAACATTTCTTTTCTTCTGTGTTGTGTATCCAACAACCACAACATCCTCTAGTGCTTTTACATCTTCTACTAGGCTAACCTGTAACGTTGACCTTCCGCCCGCCACAATTTGTTGAGGCTGAAAACCAATATACGAGAAGGTCAATACCGCATCCTTATAGGGAATTTCTATTCGATATCGACCTGATGCATCTGTTTTCGTTGATTTGCCACTCGCCTTAACCACAATGGTGACACCTTGCAAAACTTTCCCTGTCGAACTGTTTAAAACTGTTCCCTCTACAATAATACCCTCTTGTTGGAAACTGAAGTGGCTAGACGCAGCTTTCAATTCGGTCCACAAATTGAACGTGCTACACACCGAAAGCGTAAAAAATAATGGAATTACCTTTCTTTTCATAAATAATAATTAATGATTGGTTTACTAATACAAAAATTGGTCATCAATTAGTTATTCCTTTGGAATGAACATCTCCAAAGAAATCAACCTTAAGCTGATAAACTAATTCGTTTTAGTAAAATTAAAAAGAAAGAAAAGAGAAAGTTGTTAATCGATTGTTAATGACAATTATTGAAATCGACCTCTAAAATAAATCCCACCTTATAAACAGTTTTAATAGCAACATACCGCGATCTTTTCAGCATTTTTCTAATCTTACATATAAAAACATCAAGACTTCGTCCCAAAAAATAATCGTTATCTCCCCAAAGAGCAAGTAAGATCTCTTCTCTTTTCAAAACAATATTCGGTTTGCTTGCTAAGAAAGTCCAAAGTTCAAATTCACGTGGTGATACAACCTGCCGAGATTTATCATTAAATTCTATTGCAAGTAAATTACGGTCAAGTTTAATGTCACCAATATTGAGTTGTAATTGACAAACAACAGGCTGCTTAACCATATAATTTTGAAGTTTCAGAGACAATTCTTCAACATCAAACGGTTTTGTTATGTAATCATTGCCCCCTAGACGGAGGCCCTTTAATCGATCTGGTTTAGACAGTCTTGCTGTAAGAAAAAGCACAAACTGGTTTTTATTTAACTGAGAAATATATTCAACGAATTGAAACCCATCCCAGTTGGGAAGTTGTATATCTACTACAAGGATATCATATTTATTAATCTTATAATAAGATATTCCCTCTTCAGCAGACATTGCATGACAAACATCAAATCCGAAATTTGACAGATAATCTATGAGCATTGTCGCTAAATCAAGATCATCTTCAATCAGCAATATATGTCCATATTTTGGTATCATCTATTTTATTATTGGTATTGAAATAGAAAATATTGTTCCAGGTTGGCTATCTGATTTAACGTCAATTTTCCATCTATGAATCCGCATGACTTCCTTTACGAAAAAAAGCCCCAGGCCCAGCCCATTTGAAGAAGCTTCTTGTTTACCCCGATATCCCTTCGTGAAAATATACGGCAATTGGTTATGTGAAATACCTATTCCATTGTCTTGTACAGTCATCACCACCGTATCTCTAGCGCCAATACTCAAACGAATATGAATATGCTTTATTCGCTCTTTATTATACTTCAGGCCATTATCGACCAAATTGTTTACCGCGGTAACAAACATAAATGGGTTGACAAGCACCCTAGCCTCTTTAACGTTTTGATCCACTAAGATTTGAATCGTCGCACTTTCTGATACTAAAATCGCAAGATCTTGTTCTAATTGATCCAAAAGTTCTGCCAAAAAGTGTTCTTCGAGAACCACCTCTTCCTGATTAAACACGCTCAAATCAATAGCCTTGTTAACTAATCGATCCAAACGGTTTACCTGACGCATCAACGTATCCAAAGTTGTTGCCATTTTTAGTCTATCTTCTTTAGAAACCTTTACCACCAAGTTAGTTAAACCAATTCGTATGGTTGTCAATGGTGTATTGAATTCATGGGTGACATTGTTAATAAAGTCAGAAGCCATTTCCGCCATTCTTTTTTGCTTTATCCAGCTACTATATGTCATCAAATACAACCAAACAATACCAGTTATACAGCAGCCCGATAGTAATAATAATGGTAAAATGGCTTTTAATACAGAAAAATTTGTATCAATATTCCCAACATACAACGTAAAAGCCACACGGTTCGACATCTTACTATTTGCGGTTATTGCAATCGACGATACGATATTGTCTTTGTCAATAAACCGAAATTCCCCTCCAATAGGAATATGCTGATCTTTGCCAAAGTCCAGGATTGGTATAAAGGTCTTCGCATCAAAAGTCACCGAAATATCTCTCAACACAATGGCATAACCAAAGCCTTCACCCAAATTGACTTCGGATCTGATGACCTGGAATAGGCTATCCATCGCAGGATGATTTCGAAGCCTCATTATCAAGGTCTTCGCGATACTATCTTTCAGACTATTGAAAGCATTTCTATCGTCTTGATAATAAGATCTCAGACGAACTAAATGAGGCATTAAGGTTGAATCGACAAGTTTCTGTCCGCCCGGGAATATCTTATCGTTGGAAATATGCTTATCGTAAACAACCTTAATTTCCTTTTTTTCTTTTTGAAATAGTTCGCCTCTTTTGATCTCATATGATCTTGCAATCATGAGATACTGTAATATCAAAAACAAAACTAAGCAACAGATAGCTATCCATTTATATACACCTGACCGTCTCATTTTTGCAAACAGACTATTATTTGTTCGGTTTATTGCTCATCTCAAAGATTAATTCACCGCCATTTATAATGCTACTATAGGGCAATAGAAAATCAGCCAATTTCCGTCCATTTAAAGAAACGGATTTAACGTAAACATTCTTCTCAGACTGGTTACGGGCAACTATAGAAAGACTGCGCCCATTTTCAAGATTAATCTTTGCCGATTTTACCAAAGGACTGCCAATCCAATAATTATCTTCCCCAGGTGCCACTGGGTAGAAGCCTAATGCAGTAAATAAATACCAAGCAGACATTTGTCCACAGTCATCATTTCCCCCTAAACCCGCATGACCATTATGATACTGATTCCGTATGATTTGTCTTACACGTGCCTGGGTTTTCCAGGGACTATTGGTTATATTGTACAAGTATGCCACATGATGTGAAGGCTCATTTCCATGCACGTAATTTCCGATAATGCCATCGCGGGTAATATCCTCCGTATGTTCAAAATATTTATCCGGTAATTCCATGGTAAACAGGGAATCCAAATAAGACTCTAAACGTTTTTTGCCTCCCATTAATGTCATCATTTCAGTAGGTTGATGCGGTACATACAGGCTGTAATTCCATGAATTCCCTTCAATAAATCCTTGTCCATGTGTATCCAAAACATCAAATTTCTCCTGAAATTTACCCACCGAATTCTTCGGACGCATAAATCCAATGGAGGAATCATAGAGTGATTTCCAGCTTTCAGCTCTTTTGGAAAAAGTCGTGTAAATATCCTCTTTTCCCAATTTTTTCGCCAATTGCGCTATGCACCAATCGTCATACGCATATTCCAATGTATTAGAAACTGATGTTCCCGATAAATCTGCAGGAACATATCCCTTATCTATGTAAGCCCCAATCCCCTCATACTGACGTGTATTTGCCGTTTGTACGCAAGCCGCTAGAGCAGCTTCCGCATCACCTTTGTAAACGCCCTTAAGTATTGCGTCAACAATAACAGACACCGAATGATAGCCACTCATACACCAATTATCATTCGCATAATGCGACCAAATCGGCAACATTTTCAATACACTCTGATCATAATGAGCCATCATGGATGCCACAATATCTGCATTACGAGAGGGGTTTATTAGATTCAACAGCGGATGAAAGGCCCTAAAGGTATCCCATAAAGAAAATGAGGTATAATTCGTAAAGCCTTCAGCACGGTGCACCTCCTGGTCCAACCCTTTATACTCACCATTGCTGTCCATATACACCGTCGGCATTAAGCTTGCATGGTACATAGCTGTATAAAAATTAACAAGGTCTTCCTTGTTCAACATTTCAGCTTCTATCTTATGCAGCTCCTTTTCCCAAGCTTCTTGGCCTTTCTTAACGTAGCCATCAAAATTCCAGTCCGGAGCCTCAGCCTCCATATTGGCCAATGCATTCTTCATGCTTACTGGACTTAAAGCTACTTTCAGAAGGATGGCTTCTTGTGCTTTTGTATCAAAATCCAAGTGTAGCTTAATATTGTGCGCTGCAAGGTCGGGGAAATTATTTTGTTGATCAAACTTACGCCAGAAACCATTATACACAGATTTTCCATCTTCATATTTGGCGCCATAATTCTTAAAAGCTTTTGAGGTCTTTATTGCAAAGTATACGGTGCGCGTTCTCGACCAACCGTTTGTCTGACGGTAGCCTACCAGGGTTGAATCGTTCAAGACCTTGACAACGGTCCAAACATTCTTGCCATCATAATTATAAATCCCAGCAGTTAGATCTACGATAAGATGTGAAGCGTCAGACTCTTTGAATGTATAACGGTGGAGCCCTACACGTGTTGTAGTCGTTAATTCAGCCTTAATCTGATGTTTATCCAGTAGAACACTGTAATAATTGGCCTCAGCTCGCTCATTGGCATGTGAGTAGGATGATCGATAACCGTCTTGCGGTCGATCAGCTGTACCCGGATTCAATTGAACTTTTCCTTGTGTCGGCATGATCTGTATATCACCAAGATCGGAGTGACCAGTGCCACTAAAATGTGTATGACTAAACCCGACAATCGTCGGATCATCATACTGATAACCAGCACAATATTTATAAACATCACCGTTGTACCGTCCATTGACAGCATAAGATAATGTATCCGTATCAGGACTTAATTGTACAGCACCGAATGGAACTGTCGCCCCCGGAAAAGTATGTCCCATTTTCGCCGTTCCGATGAGTGGTTTGACATACTGAACTAATTTAGTTTCTTGTGCCTTTAATAGATATGGGACACTAATTAATCCCAAAAAGACTAAACTTCTGATATTCATCGCTTATGAATTATAGTGTGGGATTTTGGCTATAATCGGCCCATAGCTCATCAATAGTTTTACCCGTCTCCACTTTCCAAAAAGCATCACTATAGCTTTTGCTACGCATCGCCGCATCCAATTTTTTGACAAAATCCTTCTTTATATGTAGATTGATCCAGTACAAAAAGCGCGCTGTAATACGATAAGAATCTGTGTATTTCTGCTTTTCGTTATATTCTGGCAGCTTCCAATTTGCTCCCGCATTATCTATTCCATCATCAAATCGCACAAAATCGGCTATCCCCTCGGTAATCCACCAAGGGCCCGCCCCGTCGGGGTATGCTTGGACAATATGCATTACCTCATGGGTAACCACATCAATATCGCCCGGATTTTTGGCAAACCAAGCTGGACTGTAACGGACAATCCCACCCGCTGTCGCTGCCACACCTTTATAGTCAGGATCAATAACGAAAGACACCTTTTTTATGGTCTTTTTATTATATTTCTTGGCTAGTTTAGGGTAGTTTGTAAAATATGCTCCCACCAATCTTTCTTTTAAAGGAGCACTAAAATCTTTGTCTTTATTTATCCAAATCAGGGTGTATCCACCTTTACTGATACTATCAACATCCACAGCCACTTTGCGGTCGTTTTCTGTATGTTTCCAGTTGTCCTGCGCGAAAAGTGAACATGAGTATGCCAGGCCAAATACGGTAACAACTACTTTTAAGTTTTTAAAGTTTATCATAACCCAATGATTATTTCTTTTTGTTCGATTTCAACTTGATATTTGTTTGCAAATCCGTTGTCATTGAATAAGGCACTGAATTTTTGGACGATCCCCTCGTATAATTGGGTTTTGCCGCCATGTCAAAATTAAGTGTACCGCCTTCATGCAATGCTTTGTGACTTAACCAGTTTTTACCATAATCCTTACCATTCATTTGCAATGTGTTTACATATACATTTTCAGCTGAGTTCTTCGGTGCATCAATGGTCAATGTCTTACCATTTTCAAATGTTAGGGTCGCTTTTTTAAATAATGGAGCTCCCAGCACATATTCATCCGTCGCCGGACAAACCGGATAGAATCCAAGCGCTGAAAAAACATACCATGCAGAGGTTTGACCATTATCTTCATCGCCACAATAGCCATCAGGTGTAGGCTTATACATTCGGTCCATCACTTGACGCACCCAATATTGTGTTTTCCAAGGTTGGCCAGCGTAATTGTACAAATATGGCATATGCTGAATTGGCTGATTACCATGTGCATATTGCCCCATATTCGCAACCTGCATTTCACGTATTTCATGGATAATACCACCATAATAGCTATCGTCGAAATCTGGGGACTGAACAAACACCGAATCCAACATGCTCACAAAAGTCTTCTCTCCGCCCATCAGATCGATCAGCCCCTGAACATCGTGAAATACGCTCCACGAATAATGCCAGCTATTTCCTTCTGTGAATGCGTCACCCCATTTCAATGGATTAAAAGGAGCCTGGAATTTTCCATCTTTATTCTTTCCACGCATAAGATTGGTCGATGGATCAAATAAATTCTTATAGTTTTGTGCACGCTTAGCATACAAATCAATTTCAGCCTTCGGACGGTTCAATGCTTTTGCCAATTGGTAGATCGTGAAATCGTCATAGGCATATTCCAATGTACGTGCTGCATTTTCATTGATTTTAACATCATATGGTACATAACCCAAACTATTGTAATATTCAACGCCTTTTCTTCCAACAGCACTCATCGGTCCTTCATTATTAGCACCGTGTTGTAAAGCCTCGTATAACTTATTGATATCATAACCGCGCAATCCCTTCATATAAGCATCCGAAACCACCGAAGCAGAGTTATTACCCACCATGATATCAGCATACCCCGGACTGCTCCATTCAGGAAGAAAGCCTCCTTCTAAATAGGCATTGAGAAGACCTTCCTGCATTTCCTTATTAATGGAAGGATACATAAAATTTAAGAATGGGTACAACGCCCTAAAAGTGTCCCAAAAACCTGTTCCTCCAAATAAATAACCAGGAAGTGTTTTTCCATTATATGGACTGTAATGTACAGCCTTTCCTTGCGCATCAATTTCATATAACTTGTTCGGGAAAAATAAAGTCCGATACATGGTCGAATAAAACGTGCGCAACTGATCGATATCATCACCTTCTACTTTAATTTTCCCTAAGGTCGAATTCCAGATCTGACGTCCGTCTTCTTTTATTTGATCAAAAGATTTGTTACCTAACTCATTTAAGTTTAATAAGGCTTGTTCGGCACTGATAAAGGAAGACGCTACTTTCACCTGCACTGGTTTCGTTTTGTCTTTTACCTTAAACCCGACGATTGCACCAGTGTGATCACCTTTGATCTGAAGTTGCCCATCCTTCTTCTCTTTGCCTTCCCAAGTAGCGACACTTGCAAAAGGTTGATCAAAAACCAAAACAAAATAATTCTTGAAATTAGCTGGCAGTGGGCCGCGTGCATATTTCGAAGAATAGCCAATGATCATATTTTTTTCTGGAATAATCTGAACTTCAGACCCCTTTTCATAAGCATCCAAAACAATATAAGCATCGTCTGTTTTATTAAACGAGATCCTAAACATGGCTGCGCGTTCTGTTGGTGTCATCTCTGCAGTCACATCGTGATCCGCTAGATAAACCGAATAATAATACGGTTTTACAATCTCCGCTTTATGCGAAAACCAGCTCGCACGCTCGTCTTGATCAAATACAGGCTTTCCAGTTACAGGCATGATAGAAAAAACACCGTAATCATTCATCCAGGGTGATGGCTGGTGAGTCTGTTTTAATCCACGAATCTTATCAGCGGTATATTGATACTGCCATCCGTCGCCATTTTTTCCTGTTTGTGGTGTCCACATATTCATTCCCCAAGGTCTCGCAATCGAGGGATAGGTGTTACCATTGGACAACTCAAATTTGGATTCGGTACCCATTAATGGATTAACAAGATCGACAGCTTCTAGCTGCTGTCCTCTAAATTTCTGAGCCAAAACCGGTTTTGCGTAAAACAAACCCAAAGACAATAACGACCCTAGAAAAACACTTAAAGATTTCTTCATTATTTAGGATATATAAAAATATTTCTACTAAAACGTATTAGTAAAGATATAAAAAAGAATATTAAATCAAAATAAAGACCTGGAATTGGACAAACACGTCTTATGATTTTTACAATTCAATTTCTATATATTCATTTGCTGTCCCATTTTAGCGTCGCATCAATTTCGTTGAGATGATATATTCTTTCGGTGTGGATATCCCCTGATCTATTTCCTTTAACAAAACTTTTACACAAGTTTTAGCCAGAGCTTCCAATGGTTGTTGAATACAGGAAATCTTAGGATTCAAAATATCAAATAATTCATGGTCATCAAAAGAAAACATCGGAAAATTATAGCTATTCTCAGGTGCCGACCGTAATACCTTCAATCCGAGAATACAAAGATAATTTGTGGTAAAAAATAGACCATCTAAGCCTATCTGCTTAGCTGCCCAATTTTTCAACATACGTGAACCGTTCTGCTTCAGGTGCTGATAAGGCAATTGCAGTATGCGAGGTTCCATTCCGTATGTGTCACAAAAATCCAAATAAGCACGCTTACGCGCCAGCATTTGTGGTTGATCCGAATCGATGGTTACCAACCCAAAATTTCTACAACCAATAGATTTCAAATAGTCACATGCATTCTTCCCACTAACTTCATTGTCAATATGTACATAATGGGTTTCCACTGTTGGAGAATTTCTATCAAAAACGACCAACGGAACCTTATGTTCCAATATTTTGCGCTGATATTCTTCCAGATCTACTGTCGGAGCCAAAATAATACCTTCCACTTTCTTTTCCAACATCGAATCGATGATATCGCGTGCATTTTGCGAATCTCCAAGCGTACTACTGTAGAGGACGTGATAATCTTTCTTTCGGAACAATTCCTCTACATACAATGCAAATGGACCAAAAAAAGAATCCCCAATATTTTCTACAATTAGACCAATGGTATTTGACCGCCCCGTTGCTAAACTCTTAGCGAGAGCATTGGGCTTATAGCCAACTTTTTCAACGTATGCAAGTACGCGGCTTTCCAATTCCTTGCTAATGCGTGCTCGCTCGGCTTTGTGATTGATGACTAACGAAACAGTTGATTTAGACACATTGAGTTCCTGTGCTATTTCTTTAATTGATTTGGCCATAAGAGCATTTTCATAAAATTAGGGTGAAATTAGAAAATAAATATGAACATATCGGAGATTACAATTGATAGCACACACTAAATTATTACACAATCGTATGCGTAGGCAGCAAAAACGAACAGATTATCCTATTAAGGCTCTTTCATTACCGTTGTTATCCCTCCACGAGTGCGAGCCAATACAATCAAAAAGATATTTTTGACTAAATTTAACGCTCATTCTTTTTAGAGTAATACTTCTTTAAAATAGAAGTATTACTCTAAAGAACAAACGAACCATTATAAATAAATTTAAATAGGTCCATACAATTAAATAGGACCACCTGACTGTTTTAATGGATTAAGTTGAACTGCGATATAAACTAGTGGACAATCTTAGCGAAGAAAAAAATTAATTTAAAGAAATAACCGAATGCAAATGAAAACATCTTTTATGTTATCTCTTCTTTTGACTCTAGCCTCTCTTGCTATAGCTCAAAAGAAAGACCAGAGACCGAATATTGTACTTATTATGGCAGATGATCTTGGTTATGGAGACCTTGGTGTTTACGGTCAGCAAAAAATTGCAACGAGGCATATCGATTCATTGGCTGCCAAAGGGATGAAATTTGACAACTTCTACGCTGGTACATCGGTGTGCGCTCCCTCGCGATCATCTTTAATGACAGGACAGCATACTGGTCACACCTATGTAAGGGGTAACAAAGAAATTGAGCCCGAAGGACAACAACCGCTAGCCGACTCTGTACAAACTTTTGCTATGCTTCTACAACAGGCAGGATATACAACCGGTGCGTTTGGAAAATGGGGACTTGGCATGGTCCATACAACAGGTGCTCCTGATCAAAAAGGATTCGATGAATTCTATGGCTATAACTGCCAACGTCAATCCCATCGCTACTACCCAACTCACCTCTGGCATAATAACGAAAGGATAGAACTCCACGGCAATGGTTTAATGGCCCAAGGACAGTATGCACCAGCATTAATCCAAGAGAAGACCTTAGAATTTATTGATAAAAATAGTGAGAAACCTTTTTTCCTATATGTACCTACCGTGCTTCCTCACGCCGAGTTGTCTGGTCCGGACGACAAATATTACCAACTATATGCCAACAGGTTTGACGAAAAGCCACATAAAGGCAATGACTATGGACCGCAAGCTACGGTTACTGGCTACGCTTCGGTAAAAAAACATCATGCCATGTATGCGAGTATGGTAAGCCGTATGGATGCTTATGTCGGTCAAATTGTTGATCGGTTACGCGAAAACAAGCTATTGGATAATACAATTATCATTTTTACAAGCGACAACGGATCGCACAAAGAAGGCGGAGCCGATCCCAATTTTTTCAATAGCTCTGGCGGGTTACGCGGCAACAAACGCGACCTCTATGAAGGTGGCATCAAGACCCCTTTCATTGTTTATTGGCATGGTAAAGTTGCCGAAGGGAAAACCTCAAACTACCTGGGCGCTTTTTGGGATATTATGCCGACGATGGTCGAGCTTGCCGGGACAAAAAAACCGCATTATACAGACGGAATTTCATTTTTACCAACGCTGCTAGGTAAAAACAAGCAACAAAAACAGCACCAATACCTGTACTGGGAATTTCATGAAGATGGGGGGGCGTCAAGCCCTGCGCCAAGGAGATTGGAAACTTATCTTACAAAAAGTGACAAGTAGCCAACCTACAGCCGAACTATATAATCTCAAACAAGATCCAAAAGAACAACACAATATTGCCCAGGAAAACCCAACGAAAGTAAAAGAATTACGTCAGCTGATTGAAAAAGCGCATGTCGAAAGTGATATTTTCCCATTAACAAGTGTAAATATGCACATAAAATAAGGTTTGGGGAGTAGCAAACTGAGCGTTATTTTCCCCAAAAAACATTAAAATTCCGGAAAGTATAGCAACAGGAAAAAGATACCAAGAAATAGAAATGATTGACTTCCTATACAGGCACAAAAAAAGATCCTAGCCCACTGTAGAACTAGGATCGTATAGATAAAGAAGTACCGCCAACAGATACCATTTATCAATGAATCGTTAGCTTATTATCCCAACTGAGGGTCAGTTTTCGAATGATTACCCGTTTCCACACGCCCCGCAAACTGGCGTTCAAATTTGGTTCCCCCCACGTGCAAAGTAACATCATACCAACCATGGGTTTTATGAGATTCCACAATCCACTTCGTAGATTTCCCTGCCGCAAGTACAATAGATTTCTTCCAGGTGCTGTAAGCATTATCTTCTACATGTACATGAAATGATTTTTCCCCTTTGTTATGGATCTCCAGTACAAGATTACCCGTCAAAAGACCTTTCTTCCCGATTTGATAGGTCGCTCCAACAGATAAGGGTTCCTCCTGTCCTTTAAATCCGCGCATAAAACCATTAGGTCCGTACACAGTCAAATCGTAAAGGTGATCTTTAAAGTCCGCCAAGTTCCAGTCAAAGCTTAGTTCCTGACCAGCAACAACTGCAAATGGCCAAAATTTCACTCCGTCTTTATAACTCGGGCCACTATAGACATTAAATGGGCTATTTAGCGATTTACTACCAAATACCTTATTGCCAACTTCTAGTGTCAGATGAATCTGATTGTGTTCCTTAGCAAAAGAGTCTTTGACATAAAGCTCGTAAGCCAACGCGCTGGAGTTTTTCTGACCTTTCTCCTGTCTTGCCAGTAAAGTGGAATGACCTTTAGACCGCAATCCTGCGGCATCCTCTTTCGACCAAACATGAAAATTATTAGGTAGCGGTTTCGATTTCGCTTCATCAATCGCATAAATCTGCTGATTCCGATCAAGGAAAGGCAAATCAACAGCATTCGCTCCCTCAGCTTTCCGAAATATCGATGTCAAATCACCTGTAATGGCCCGGCGCCAAGAGCTGATATTCTCCTCTTTTACCTGCTTGCGCAACTTTTTCTCAAAGAAATGCTCCATAAACTGAATCGTCGATGTGATATCGCAAATCTCCGAATTGACCCAACCGCCTTTTGACCAAGGTGACGCCACAATCAAAGGTACGCGGTAACCGAGCCCCACTGGGCCTTCCGTTGCATTATCTTTTTCTTCACCGTCGGCAAGCTCCTGTGCTAAACTCACATATTCACCGCTATAATCCAATTCCGGAGAGGTCTTTCCTGAATGGCTATCTGCTGGATTAGGTGCTACAAAAGGAGGAATATGGTCAAAATAACCATCATTCTCATCATAGTTCAGAATAAAAATGGTTTTCTTCCAGACTTCTGGATTCTCTGTCAGAATATTCAAAAGCTCTGATACATACCAAGCTCCATACATAGGGGCGCTCGGGTGATCTGAGAAGCTTTGTGGTGCTACAAGCCAAGACACTGCCGGTAACTTTCCAGATTTCACATCATGTCTAAATTGGTGTAAAACATCTCCCTTAGGAACAGTAATCTTTTCACCTTCATGTGTCACCACGCTTGTCTCGCGATAGAAAGAATCACCCTCGTTCGTCTGAAAAGCGCGTTCATGCAAGGCACGCTGTTCTTTAGGAAGCTGCTGAAAAGCATGATCCGTAAGACGTGCCAAATGTTTTTGATAGCTATTCAGCTGCTCCTGCTTCTGCTTGAGTTTATTCTGTGTTTTTTGTACACTCTCGGTATTATTATTCGCTAGTGCTTTTTCAAGTTCTTGAATCTCCGCTGGTAATTCAGCAACACGTTTACGCATAAAATCAAGATGGCTTTTCTTGAATTCAATATGATATTGTGCAAACCATTCCAAATTGTTGTCTGTAAAATTTCCCAACAGATCCTCACCGTTTAAGCCACTTTCTATGCTGACTTCATTTTGGTAGACTTTCCAGGAGATCCCTGCTTCTTCCAAGCGTTCCGGAAAAGTCTTCCAATGTGCCCAACGGTTAAAATAGATATCTGAATTCCGCACCAATGGCTTCGCCCCTTTATGCGGCACACAGGTTCCCGTCCAAAAGAAATGCCTATTGGTTGTTGTACCTGTAATAGACGAACAGAAGTGCTGGTCACAGATTGTAAAGGCATCAGCCAATGCATAATAAAAAGGGATATCCTCCCGTGTATAATAACCCATTGTCAACGGAATCTCTCTCAAGACCTTTCCTCCTGGTCTTTTCGCTTCAATCCAGTTGTCGTGTTTTCCCTGATTACGGGCTGCCATTTGGTTTTCCCAGGAATGTGGTAAATTTCCGGTCCAGGCAGCGTTTGAGTTTTTGATATCCAGTCGGAACGGCGAATAAGTCTTACCTGCAGCCGACGACTGCAACCATACGGGATTACCGCTAGGCAATTTAATCGCCCGTGGATCATTAAATCCCCTAACCCCGCGAAGGGTTCCAAAACTATGATCAAAAGAACGATTCTCTTGCATTAATAAGACAATATGTTCGGCATCTAAAAAGGTACTTCCTGTTATAGGTTCAATCGCCAATGCACGCTGTATGGCATCTGGCATAGCACTCTGTAAGCCAAAAACACCAGCTAACAATGAAGCTTTCTTGATAAAATCTCTTCTGCTATCCATAAATAAATTTGTTATCTCTCTACTAAATTCAATGGTCTGAGTCGAATATATCCATTCGCTGTCGTTTTTAATGTAACGTTTTTAATAAAAATCCCCGCAAACGATTGAACTCATGTACGGGGATTGTTTTTTTTCGAAGGACTTATTTCAAAAGCCACATCAATTGGTTGATCTCATCATTGCCTTTATATTGGCGTTGCATTGCCTCGTCCAAATTTGCAGAATTATAATTGTTCTCTAATGATGGGTAACGCCACCGCATCGGTATTTTATCCGGAGCATTCTTCATCACATATAATTGATCATACAAGTTTAGTGAGAATTTTTTAAAATATGCCCATGAAATACGTAGGATGTGTGGCATGTAAGCTCAAGCAATATAAGTGGTAACAATTTAATTATAATGAATTTATATTAAATTAACACTAGTATCATGGGGTTTTCGATCAACAAAATAATAGCCAGAAGACCGCGCAATCTTATACAACAAAGAATAGCCTGACTTAAATACATAAAAAAGTTCCATTGCAGGTAGACAATGGAACTTTTTATGTATTCCTATAGTTCTTTAGTCGACTACACAAGTTATTTTAACAACGGAAATGGTCCCAAAAAATAAGTTCCTCGCTTATAGAAACGGAGAAAGAAATCAAGCACCGCATCGTTCACTGGAAAGAAGAACTGCTTATCCACCTCCGCCTTAAATAGATTAACATAGTACTTCGGCAACTCACTTGGGAAGAAATCTTCAACCAAAAGATTCAAAAAATACCGTGCATAAGGTACCTCACTTTGATCATCTTTCTGTACAAAGTTGTTATTCTTTAATGGAAAAAATTCCGCTATACCGCCAAAAACTTCTAAACCCGTTTTTGGATTAAAGAATACCGTAACTTGGGCATCTTCCGTAAGATCCAAATTTGATTCTGGAAGTGGAGATTCTTCTTTGCTCGGGTATTTTTGTTGATACTTCTTAAAGAAATCTGTTGCAAACTCCTTCACTTCTTTTCCTTCCATAAACGCAACAGCCGCCTTATGTTCTGACTGGAACAATTTGCCCATATCTTTCAGCTGCTTTTCCGTTTTCTTCAAACTCTTATCCTTACCATTCAAGGCCTCAATGCGATAAGTCATCTCATACTGCTCCGGTAAATCAAAATTTACCTCATCGGTATTCACAACGGTCATGATTCCAGAGAGATTCCAAGCATCTTTCCATGGCACAATTTCCATATAGAAAGATAAGGTTTCCGTAGGTTCAACAAATTGCTGTATAGAGTCCTTAAAGATTTTAAATGCTGTCTTTGTACCGATATGTTTTACATGCACATAAAGCTCGTCCGCTTTTACATATTCAAAAAAACTATTAATACGATTACCTAAAGTTTTGACAATACCATATAGCGCATGTTCTTTGCCAACCACCTCAGCTACAAATTCAGATGCCTTCAATGCAAACAGATGCAGTCTGTAATTATTGAAATGGTTATCTCGAACGCGATAGATCATCTGTTGTAACTGATTCTGATCGTGTTGATATCGCCCTATCTCCGCAACTTGCATCAAATGATTGAGATTGGTGTTATATTCACCCGCTGTCAGGTAATTTGTGGCAACAAGCTTTTCAATAAAATTACGGACTTCAAAATAGTTCGCCCCTTCGTCCAAAACATATTCTAGTTTTAACTTTTCATTTTCAGGAGCAACTTCATAATGTTCTTCCAAGATTGAATAGGCCAAATCTGTAACCAATTGGATCAAACGACCACGGGGATCAATAAATAAATGTGGATTACGTTCACTGAAAAATAACCAGGTCAATACAGCTATATCTTCACTATTAATATCCTCAGCATAATAATCCGTTAGGTCATTATCATTATAAAAAGGCAAAAGTTGATTGTATAGTTCTGTATGGATCGTTCTAAAAGCAGCAAAAATTCCTGTTTTCGCAATAACGTCTTCTAAGTAACACGTTAGATAGATACTCAATGTCTTTAAAGCATCGGTATGGATGAGATCATTTGTCTCTTGCTCCTCAAACCATAGTGTAGATAAACTATCATTGATTTCATTTGCAACGCGTAAGTAATAACTATCTATTTCGTTTGTTTTTTGATAAGTATGGTGTGCTATCCAGTCTTGAATAAAAATTCTGTTTCCTCTCATATGAAAAATGCTAAAACCAAAAGTAGCCAAATTTTCGAAATATCCATACGGGCAAAACACAAGATAGCAGAAATAGGACTCACTATTCGCCACTTTTCTTAACAACAAAATATATTAAGACGAATTAGACTAATTATTTTAGGAATAATAACTTCAAAACTACTAACCAGCAACGTTCACACTATCAAGTGTTAAGTGATCTTGAAGCGACGAGTTAATTATATTACAAGTTTTAAGTAAATCTCTAACAGGATATTTTGCAACGACCTCTTCCAATGCAACTAGATGGCGTTGGTGATGAGTATCTGTTCCGACAAAATCATACATACCCGATTTGATCATGGTTAATGCAGCAGATTTAACTTCAACACCGTAATAACGACTTATCGATAACAAATTTAATTGTAGCATACATCCTGCATCCTTAATCTGCTTATACATATTAAAATTATAATGATAATAGTTATAACGCTCCGGGTGAGCTAAAATTGGTTTATATCCCAAATTCTGAATATCAAGGATAGTTTTAAATAACGCTCTAGACTCTTGAAGATATGACATTTCAATAAGCACATAACCGCCCGGCATTACACACAACTCATTTGAACCGATTAATTTCTCAATCCCATCATCTACCATATGTTCAGCAGCATGAAATATCTCTGGAGAATTTGGTATCTTTTTCAATTCTTTGACCAACAAATCCTTTGATTTTTCAATTGTACTCAAAGTGTTAGGATGAACACCTTCTATTATATGCGGCGTACAGATAAATTTATCAAATCCCATTCTGTTTAAGCCTTTAATTAACTCTATCGACTGATCAACAGATTGACTTCCATCATCAATTCCTGGTAAAATATGGTTATGCATATCGACCTCTAGAAAGGCTAATTTTCCTACAACCTTTATCTTTGAATCCTTTTTCTTGCCCGTAAACAATTTTGACAATATCCCCATATACTAATCAAATAATTTTAAAGTAATTTAATAGAAACTACAAATATAACGGAAAACATAAACAAAACGCTACAGTTAAACATAATTTATTTAAAAAACCAATTCCTTTCTATAGAAAAAACTAAATTAATAGTTGTAACTAATTTTTGTAAAAGCTCAAAATATTACATTATAACCTTTTATTTACAGTTTATGCAGAAATGCTTTGAAACTGCTTTTCAAAAAAACTCCAAATTAATACAGCAAAAAGAGTACCAACAAAAAAGCACCAATACTAAATATTGATGCCTTTTAATAATTGATATAATATCTGATAACTAGCTACTTTTTAGCAGATTTAAATAAATTTCGAAGAAAGTCGAATCTTCTACTACTCTTATCTTCTCTCTCACCATAACCATAACCGTAGCCATAGCCATAGCCATAACCTCTGGCAAAATCGACATCATTAATTACAAAAGCCATATTTTTCAATTTACTTTGTTGATAAAGCTCTTTAGGCACTTGTAACAATCTTTTATCGAGATAATTTGCTCGTGACACATAAATAGTTAAGTCGGCATTATGGGCAATTAATACAGTATCAGTCACTAAGCTCACGGGAGCCGTATCAACCAAAACATAGTCATAATTTCTACGTCCGTACTCAATAACGTCGTCAAAATGACCGTTCATTAAAAGTTCCGCGGGATTTGGAGCGACATAACCCGAATAAATAATATCAAAATTGTAATTCCCAGGTTTCTTTATTACGATATTATCAAGTTCCATGTCGGGATTAATCATATACTGCGTGATACCTATATTGGTGTGTTGAAGGTGTGCAAGTCCCAAATAATCCAAAACTTTAGGACTTCGGATATCTGCACCTATCAGAAGTACCTTTTTCCCAGACATGGCAAGAATTTTCGCTAGATTAGTTGACACAAACGACTTCCCTTCTCCAGACGTTGTTGAAGTAATAAAAATAACTTTCGAATCATTTTTATTAGGTCCCAACATGAAGGACATATTTGTACGGAGTATTCGAAAAGCCTCAGCTAATGAAGAACGATCATTCTCCTGGATGATAGGATGGTCACTTCTAGGAATCTCTCCCAATATAGGAGCTTTTATAAGATCTTCAATATCCTTCCTAGACTGAATTTTGTTATCCAATAAAAACTTTAAATATAATATACCAAATGGCAAGATCACCCCAACAATTAAAGCTCCTAACAACACAATACTTTTCTTAGGAGATACTGGAATATTGGAGCCAAAGGCTTCATCAATAATCTTTAAATTGTCCGGTGTTGCTGCGGCCTTGATCTCATTCTCTTCTCTTTTTTGTAATAAAAAAAGATAAAGAGATTCGACAATCTGCTGCTCTCTTGAAATATCTTTAAATCCACGTTCTTGTTTAGGAAGATTACTCAATTTACCTTGTAACTCCGATTTCTTAGCTTGGGCAGAATTTAGGGCTAATTGTGTAACGTTTCGGTAATTATTTAATGACTTTATCACATTGTTATTCAAGACTCTAATATTATCATTGATATTTTTAATGACAGGATTATCAATAGTAGAAGACTTCAATAAACCATCTCTTTCTAATACCATCTTATTATACTCAGCAATTGTCTTTTCAATTGAAAGATCCTGAAGGCCGATATTTGTAGGCAAAAGTTCGGTATTGTTGGATTGCACATATTGCTTCATATAATCAACCAACTGAAGCTGAGTTCTTTGTTCTACAACTTTCTTATCTGATTCTGAAGCATTTTCAAGAAAAAGCTTCGCTTCAGATTCAACATCAATTAGACGATTCCCTTCTTTAAAACTTTCAGCTTTACTATCGACATGAGACAAATCCCCAGAAATTTTATCGAGTCGCTCGTTGATAAATTTAGACGTAGCCTTAGTAAGTTTATCTTTATCTTGAGTAAGATCTATATTATATTGATTAATTAATTCATTAATAATTTTAGAAGCCTGTAAGACTGAGGCAGAAGTAGTTGAAAAATTAATAATATAGGATTGCTTTTCTTGATTAGGAGTCACATTTATATCCTTCACTAAATTCTCTAATGCATTCAACCTAGGAAGAACTGTAATGTTTATACTTTTATTAATAAAAGACTGAATAATTGGAGTTTGAGGCAAAAGAATAATCTCACCTAAACTTGACTTAACTTTTGTTCCAAGAAGAATCTCTTTTGTATTCTTTCCAAATTCATCTTCGAGAATTACTTTTGTGGGAGAGAGTATATCAACACGAAATCGTCCTTTTATTGTATCTTGGTAAGATATATTTGAATTTACCAAAAAGAGGCGAATTGGGGATTCTTGTTGTGCTAACATTTCTTTCTTAAATCTACCTTCAGAATAAGAAATGTTCAAATTCAGCGTATCGACAACTTTTCCCGCCAATCTTCTAGATTTAAGAACATCAATCTGATCCATTACTTTAGCCGTATTACCAGCACTACCAGTGATAGATGCGAGATCCGCTAGGCCAGCCAACTCACCTTTACCTTCATTTTCATTTGGCAGCAGTATTTTAGCATCTACTTTATATTGCTTAGTTGCAAATTTAAGATAAAGAAATGCACTAAATAATACGATTGAAATAGACAAAACAAACCATTTCCAATAGTAAAAATATTGCTCAAAAAGGGCTTTTATATTTATTTGCTGGTCTTCTTGTGAATCAGAACTCAATTGCGATAAATTATCAGGCATAATAAAATTTGTAAATTTTTAACGTACAATAACAGAAATAACAGTGATAATCAAACCAACTACTGAGATCAACACATTCGTATTCTGACCATAATTAGCATTTCGAATTTGAGATTTATTTGGTTCAACATACACAACATCATTTTGTGCTAAATAATAAAAAGGGGAATTTAAAGCACCTTGTTTAGAAAGATCCACTCGATTAACCGTTTTTTGTCCATTTACCTCTCGTATGACCAAGACGTTATTTCTTACCCCTTTCATCGTCATATCTCCAGCCATACCTAAGGCCTCAAGCAATGTTATACGCTCATTTTGTAATGGAAATGAGCCCGGACGAGCCACCTCCCCAATCACCGTCACTTTGAAATTATTGAATGACATATTAACCCCTGGATCAACAATATATTTCTTTAATTCTCCCCGCAATTTATCCATCGCTTCCATTCTTGTCAAACCCTCCAAACGAATCTTACCTATTACAGGGAAATCAATCATACCCATTTGGTCGACGGTGTAAGTTGGCTTCATTGCCAAATCGGTACTAGTAGCACCATTCATTTGATAGGGGCTAACTTGATTAAATGGCATAGCAGCTTTCAAATCAGCAGCAGAAACAGTTATTGATAAAATATCATTAGGTTGTATACGTGGAATGTATTTTTCGTAATCATTAACAATATTTGTCGAGTCGGATTGGAGGTATATTATACTTTTTCGAGAGCCACATGATGTTAGCCCTAAAACTATGCTTGTTAGCAATAATAATTGAAAATAATGTTTAAACTTAAAATAAGTATGCATGAATGAAGTATTATTTGTATAATTCGTGGTAAAAATATCATTTTTTTATTGAATAATCATCTCAAGATTACAATTAGGTTGCTACTTGAACCCCATCATTATCAAAATCCAATACACTAAAATCTGAATTTTGGGATTTAAATTCTGGAACAATCTCTTTTAAAACTTTTACCAAGGACATTGCGTCCATTTTTTGCAATGAGGTCATAGTAACAAGTTCTTTCAATTTTTCACATTTAAATGCTAGATTTTCATGATTAATTTTTGCAATCATAATTTTAGGATGGTGAGTTTCCAGGGTATTTTCACCATTTGCTAACAGTTCTTCAAAGATTTTTTCACCAGGTCTAAGTCCCACTATTTTGATATCAATATCCTCAGGATACCGATATCCTTTTAAACGAATCATCCGTTTAGCCAAATCCATAATTTTGACAGAGCTACCCATATCAAAAACAAATATCTCCCCGCCTTGGCCCATAACGGCAGCCTCCTGAACTAATTGACAAGCCTCCGGAATAGTCATAAAATAACGTGTAATATCAGGATGCGTAAGTGTAAGTGGACCTCCTTCAGACATTTGCTTCTCAAACAAAGGAATAACTGAACCATTTGAGCCTAATACATTTCCAAAACGTGTAATAACAAACGATGTATTACCCTTACCATAACAACTGCTGACATAAATCTCAGCAGCTCTCTTCGTTGCTCCCATCACATTTGTAGGATTTATCGCCTTATCAGTAGAAATCATAACAAATTTTTTGGAATTATACTTTAAGGAAAGGTCTGCAAGATTCTTAGAGCCAACAACATTTGTCCAAATAGCTTCGTAAGGGTTATCTTCCATTAGTGGAACATGTTTGTAAGCAGCAGCGTGAAAAACGATATCAAAATTATACTGATTAAATAAATGATCTAAGAATACAAGATCCCTAACATCGCCAACAACACACTTTATTTTATCAGAATTATTCAGGTTTAATGATTGCTGCAAATCATAAAGTGGAGATTCGGCCTGGTCTAATAAAACCAGTTTTTTAAATCTTTGTTTTGCAATTTGACGAGAAAGTTCCCCCCCGATAGATCCTGCAGCGCCCGTTATCAGAATTACTTTATTCTCAGTCTCAGCTGTTATTTCAGGATTGTTCAATTTTATATTTTTCCTCCCTAATAAATCTTCTACTTTAAGAGGCCTAATTTCTCTCTTGATACCCGAATTTAACAATAAATGGGCCGGAGGCATAATTTTCAACTCAACTTTCAATTGCTGAAAAGCATCTGTTATTTTGGCCAATCTTTCGGGATCGTCATTTTCAACCGCTATAATAACATCAGAGATATCATTCCCTCGAATAAAATCTTTTGTTAAACTAGAAATATCGATTATAGGCAACCCCGCAATACGCTTCCCCACACGCGAGGCCTTATCTTCAACAAATGCGATAACTTGATATTTTGTCCTCTGATCTTCTTTCAGTAAAGAGAACGCAACCAAACCTGGTCTTGAAGCGCCAAAAATCAACACTTGCTTCATTTTTCTATTCCTCAGAAACAAACTTTCATATATTGTACGATAAAAAACTCTGGAGGCAACCAAAGAAACCATCGTAAAAAAGGTATGCATTAAAAGTACACCATATGATAATCTAAGAAAACCAAATATATTCTGATCTTCACCGAAGAAAACCCGAACTATCACACTTAATAATGCCAAAATCATAAAAGCAAGCCAAGATGTTTTAAATATCTTAACGGCATCACTTAGCCCTGTTTGCCTTACAATACCTTTGTAGGTTTGCATTATCACAAAACAGCTGAGGTAAATAATCAGTACAATAGGTGCCTTCCACATCATATCAAATATATCTAGACTTCCCTTAAAGCTATTAACGATAAAATTCGAAAAGACATAGCAAAACAAAACTATACCCAAATCAAATAATAATACAACCCATCGTGGATTTTCTTTGCGAAGCCTTCTTCTTAAATATGATAAATTCATAAAACCAAATATTTCATGGGTTACAATAACGTTTCAGTATTATCAAAAAACAAACCAAAAAAGAAAATTATCCTTATTTTTCCGGGACCGAAAGCACTTTTCATAAAACGAACAAATATACATCAAATTTAGAATTTGATGTATACTAAAAACGACACTTCGTAACTATTTACAGAATTTCATATACCTTTTATACTTTCATAACACATTTTTATCACAAAATAAACAACCCCCTATTGTAGCACTACCTTTTATTTAATTCCGCCATAATTTGATCCAGTAAGTAGCTGATCGCACCGTCGCTCATCTGCGGCAGTCGTGTGGACATTTCAACCTCAGCACGGTTGCCTACTATACCCTTGGAAGTGATCGCTGTACTGCCATATTGATTGAGCTGCGCCACCGTTGCTTCCCATTGTCTTCCCGGTGTTACGCCCATTTCCTTTAACATTGTCGGTAACTTTTTTAGGTCAATAGCCGCAGACATCTTATTTTGCTTCATCAGTTTTACAAAGTCTTTATTTCCGGGAGCATTCATCTTATTCTGACGGATATCATTTAGGGACAATGAGTCATTACTAACCATTACCAAATCTTCTTTCAAGAGAACATACATTGGAAAATCCTTGGCTTTCTGTTTTGAAAACGCATAAATGCCATCATAGACCTGCCCAACTTGCTTTGAAACAGCCATGTCCAAGCCTTTTTTTATCAGACGTTGATCCTTCGATGTGAACATCCAAATAAACACCGGAAGTGTTTCTTCCTTGGTCTTTTTCACTTCGGTTGCATTGTAATCATCGTCATAGGTGTAATCGATATAATCTTTTTTGAACTTACGAAGACCGTTAACAACCACGAGGTGGTCTCCTGGCATTACCTGGGCAATGGCCTTTTCATCTAGTGCTATTTCAAGAGCCATCAGTCCCCATTCGACAAGGTCCTGTTGAGGCCCCAATAAACCGCTATAATATTTTGCCATATAGGCAGGCATTTCTCTGAGATAAGCCTCCGAATTAATATTCACATTAAAAAAACCTAAGGTTTTATCCGTTAAATATTTACTGAACTTCGAATTAGGTTTTCGCGCATACATTCTTTTGGTCATCTCAGCAAGGGCCTTATCTAAACCCACAGATCCCTTTAATTTCAGCACATTGCCCTCTTGCACTAAATCCAATAGACCGTCTTGATAACCCGTCTTGAACTTATCCAGTTTAATTCCCATATAATAATAAGGAAGAGAGGTGGTATAAGGCAATAGACCACGATATAGATCCTCTACATGAGGAACATACAATCGAACAAGCCCGAGATTCTTTAGAACCTTCTCCTGATCTGAAATTGACAGGGACTTATAATTTCCTGAAAGCAAACGGGTAGCCTCATTCAACAACCATTTATCGCGTAAGCCGTGACGAATCGAATCGTTTTTCCGATTTTGATCTTCATAGGCCGTATAAAGCGAATCATAATAACCCGGATCATGCATGTCTGCCGCGTCAGCCGCTGCATCCGCAGCCGCAGCCGAAGCAATATCAACAACTGGTGGCAGTACTTCTGTAGCACCTACTATCGTATCAGGTTCTGCAGCTATAGCAACCGGTGGGGATACTGGCACCGCTAGATTTTCATCCGCATCCCAGACTACGGCAGCAGAGTCCATTGCGGCTACAGTTGTATCTGCCCAAGCATCTTCGTCATCAGCTGGACGTGCAACGTAATCCACCTTTTTGATTCCATAACGACTAGCGATCGAATCATTATCCAAAAAGGTAGTATTTGTCGTCGCCGAAATAAATCGAGCAACCCGATCGTTATACACCAACATACTGCCGGCTTTGAGACCTATGCTCGTATAACCATTGGCAAATGCCTTGGGTTCTCCAGCCTCATGAAGCAGTTTCTCAAATTGCCCCCTGTTGTTCAAGGAAAATATAAATTCCGTAAAACTGATACTATCGGTCTTTCTGGTATAAAAATAGGCCGTTTGAGATAGGTCTACTCCCAAATTTTTAATATCATTGTTCGCTGAAATTCCCGATGTCTCAAAAAAACCAGTCTTTTGGAGTAACTCGTTCAGTTTATTTGCATTTGCTTTCTGCACAATATCTTTCATATGGAAAGCTGCAATCATTTCTGCATCTTCAGGGATCTGTTTGATCAAGTCCTGTGCCTTTACACCTGTCCCAAAAGACAAACAGGCTAATCCTAGCAGTATAAATTTTGATTTCATTTTATAAATAATTTTTCAGCTACACCCAACCTACGCTATAGAAGCGCTTTCAGCAACTAAATATGGCCCTGGTTTCACCAATGTTATTAGGTTATTTTGTTAATGTGATTTTATTTGCCAAACTCGATTTACCATATACCAAATCCATAAACGGTAGCTTTAGCAAGACCCCTTTCTTATTTCCGGCAACCTTTGCCTGGCCGTTTGCCTGAGATGCTATCGATTTTTCAAAACGAATAATCTGCGTATAGAATGCGTCTGCAAACTGGGTCGTATTATCGCTTCCCAACTGATTGAATTTGGTCTTCCAGTCAGCAGAAGCCACAAATTTGCGTTCAAACACATTGCTTTGCGCGTTATAATAATAGCGGTTTGAATTCGATATTTTCGTTTTAAATCGATTTGCCAATATATCTGAAAAGGCATTCAACGATTCTATCTGACTAAAGTCACATGAAATATTAACGATATAATTGGTAAAATCTGTGCTGTACTGCACATTAGAAATACCTTTAGTCTGCTTGAGCAGCTGAACAGCAGATCGAATCTCTTTCTCCATATCGGCTTGAGAAGGGATCTGTATGCCCTTGATACTTTTCATCTTCATTAAAGAAGCTACCTTGGTCTTGCTTTTACTTAAATTCAATGTCGCTGCAATATGCCCAGAACCATTCGTTTTTAAGTCGATCTGCTCAACAAAATCAAAACAGCTCGATAATGTCAACGCCATTACAACGGCACAGATCATCGTATAAAATCTTTTCAATTTTCCTTTCACTTTAAGTACTTCATCCATTACAACGTTGTAACGATTAAAAATTTGTCAAATCAATATATGTTTTGACATGAACAGCAAACATTGTGCTATTTTTTTCCTATTGACAAATTTATTAAAAACGAGAATGCAGTTTACTACCTGATTTCAGGGAAAAATGAAGAAAACCAATGCAATGCTATTACTCCTTCACAAAGGAATTAAAACTGCTATCCTTAGCCCGACGCATCACGAGGACAAAAGCAATATTATTGTCTTAACAACTGTTTAAAAATGCTAAATATACATCCAATGAGATGCTAAAAAACCTGAATAGTCCCTAAAATATCTATCTCAAGATCAATTGAATACAAATCTTACAACCAGTAGCACTGAAAATATAGCTATAATGTATAGTCAACTTGCCTATTTTTGCCGTCACTTTATCAATATATACGAACTATTCATATGACGAACAAGAACACAGCAATCCCGGATCAAAATATATTCTGGATAGCTTACTTTATAATTGCATTGCTTACTTTTAGCTCTTGTCAGAAAACCGAATCTAGAATTGATCGAGCAGCGGTACAATTTACCTCCACCATTGTAGGCCAAATCAATACAAAAACGACAGGGACTTCTTGGGATAAAAATGATCAAATTGGTGTTTATATGTACAGATCCGACCAGTCTTTGGTAGCAACGTCGCTTATCAACCAAATCCAAAATCACCCCTTCATGTTTAACGGTTCGCTTTTTCAAAGTAGTAGCCCAGTCTTTCTACCCAATGAAAAAGTAGACTTTATCGCCTATTATCCTTACAAATCACTAGTAGACTTTCAATACCCCATCAATGTAAGTGATCAGTCCAATGTTGCAGCTTTAGACCTGATGTATGCAAGCAATGCCAAAAATATCGATAAAAGCAACAACACAATACCCCTTATTTTTGTACGACAGTTGAGCAAAATCAACATTAATCTATCCATTACCAATACAGCCGCATTGGAGACCAATCAGATTATAGTAAAAATGCCAGCGATAAGCATCCAAGGAGGATTCGATTTGACAACAGGAAAATTGGATGTTAATTCTACCGAGAAAAAGGAAGTGCACAAAAAGGTATCTGTAAATGCCAATAAAACCACTCGCATAGAGTTTGTGCTACTGCCCGGAGAAGATATCACAGGAAAAGCGATTAAATTTATTGCCACTAATGGTGAAACCTATACCTGGACAGCACCGCATAATCAGCAGTTAAAGAATTTAGTAGCGGGTAGCCAGTATAGTTTTAATATCAACATTGACAATGGAAAACTGACGGGAGAAATTGGTGATTCACAAGCTTATCTAGAAATACCCAAAATGAGTAATCTCAGTAGTGATGAGATATTTATACAACATTTTATGCCAGACGCAAGCGATAGTAGGAATTATGCAATGCTATATGATAAAAAGCTAAAAATGGCGTATTGGGTTGCATATCCCTTGTACAACAGCATTTTAGGCTCAGGCAACCGTACGGATGCCTGGGGTTACGACCCTGCTGTATCAACAGCATTTCAAGCCAATCTATTTAAGGGATTTCAACCAACAGGCTACGATAGAGGGCACCAGTTGCCAAGTGCTGACAGGAATTTCAATATCGCTCAAAATAAAACAACATTTTATTTTACCAACATGACAGCACAGGTTTCACGCCTTAACCAAGGGATTTGGGCAAACCTGGAAACGAAAGTCAGAACCTGGACCGCACAGTGTGACACGATGTATGTCGTAACCGGCGCAATACCTAAGACAAGCACAGATAACAGCCTCGATTTTGCGCAGGACAACGACGGAAAAGATATTGCCAAACCAAAATACTATTTCAAAGCCTTGGCAATGAAAAAAGGAAACGAATATTATACCATTGGTTATAAGATAGACAATGTCATTCCTCCCGCAGGAAGCACATTCGAAAATTATAGGTTAACCGTAAGCGAGCTGGAAAAAATAACTGGATTCACTTTTTTCCCTGATCTAAATGATACGCAGAAAGGAAATATAAATACCTCCATTTGGAATTATTAGGTTCCTTTTAATCTCATCATTCCACTATGGTTCTATCTCAATTTTTACTAGATTTATCAGATGAAGATTATACTATTTGATCTGGACGGAACACTGCTAGACACATTACAGGACCTCGGGGACAGCTGCAATGCTATTCTTGAACAATATGGATATCCAACCCATCCCCTTGTTGCTTATAAGAAATTTGTCGGCAACGGTGTCCAAAAACTTATCGAACGCGCATTACCGCAAGAAGCACGGACAGAAAAAATCATCTCAACTTTACTCCGTGCCTTTAAAGTGTATTATGAACAAAAACCTGTATCGCATACACGACCCTACACAGGGATCATACCGCTACTACAAGAACTGAAATCATTAGGCTATCTCATCTCGGTAGCATCAAATAAATACCATGAAGCGGTGATACCTTTGATGGCCGAATACTTTCCCGATATTTCATTTGATCTCGTCCTGGGGCATCGAACAGGTCGCCCCGCCAAGCCTGATCCCGATATTGTCTTCGACAGTATCCAAACACTCGGTGTTAGCAAACAAGATTGCTTTTATGTAGGCGATTCATCCGTGGATATGGATACCGCCAATAATGCAGGGGTAACAGCTATTGGTGTTACTTGGGGCTTTCGGGAAGAGAGCGAGTTAAGACAACACGGTGCACAGCATATTATCCACCATCCACAGGAACTGTTGGAAATTCTATAAAAGAAAAGCGGGACCTAAATCAACACTGATTTAAGTCCCGCGTTCACTCCCAATGGTCTGGAGTAGCGCTCATATACGTTTGAAATGCCGATGAGATCGCGAAAACCTTCGCGCGAACGCTAAAATTTACATTTTTGCATCCATTAATTGATCAGCCTGTACTTTGGGCCTACCAAGCTTCATTTTTACAACAAAAGCTTTATCTGTATTAAACGTTGCCGGAAGAACAACATCATAATATGTATTCTTATCAAGATCCAAACCAATGTCGGAACGTTTAAGAGCTAATGATTGACCATTTTGCAATAAGACAGCTTCTACCGGAATTACCACGATTCTATATAGTCCAACTTATTCAAAGACAAACAACACAACTATTCGGGACGATCAATATACTGTTTCTGTAAAAAAGTATTAACCGATAAAAGCGGGTCGTTTACCGAGATTGTCTCGAGATTGGCCTAATGCCCCTCTTCAGGGCCATATTTGCTTCCTATCTTTGAGTCATCAAATAAGAAATAAAAAAATTAAAAAATAAACATCATGGCAACTAAAACAACATTCAGCATCAACAGTAAAACAATTACTAAAGTTTTTCAAGATCTTTTTGATTCCTTCAAAAGCTCCCGTTTAAAAGTTTCCTCCAAGAATGGACAAGAATACTTAAATATCTCCTTGTTATTGGCTGTAATCATCGGAATTATTTTCCCTGTAGCTTTCATTGCATTGATTATTTTAAGTCTGATTGCACCGATTGAAATTGCAATCCTTCAAGAAGTAAAAGAAGAGCATGCTAATCAAAAGATGATTGAGCTCAAATAAATAAAGCTTCTATACCTTATAAAGAGCTAGGGCTTTCCAACGGTTGGATAGCCCTAGCTCTTCTCTTATTTCCTTTCTATCTTATCAAACGCTGTATTAGGAGACAAATTAAATGTAAAATTTCCTTTTGAATCCACACCGCCAGCACCTCTGACACGGGCTTTGATTTCGTATTTCGATTGGGGATTATAATTCGTTACCGTAAAATTGTAGTAAAAAGGTTTGATCTTGTTGGTTCCCCTAAATTTATCCGCAAGCGCATGATGTCCATCCTCTGCAATGACCTGCCCGTCCTGTAGCAATTATACGGCATCGATCTCCAGAAAATTCTTCCCCTCCACAAAGAAAAATCCAGCTTGCGCTCGTCCATTATCGTAAATCTTCCTGCTCACGTCAAAAGTTAGAAAGCTATACGTTTCCTTGATATCATTAGGGCCCCATGATCCGGCAATATATCCCCCGGGACGATAATAATCAATACGCATGGAGTCTAATCTTGGAAGATTGGCATCCAATCGATGGCTGAACGCTGAATAATCTTTTGCTGACTTAGCAGCCCATCCAATTTCAGCAACCGCAAGCAATCGCGGAAAATTCTGCACATTCAGGTCTTTAATATCCTGGGCCAACGCTGTCCACATATTTCCCTGAACACCGAGGACAAGCTGATCCTCAGCCGGACTAAGCCCTGCAGAAGGATCAAATTCATACACTCTTTTCAGCGAGTTTATCTGCGGATAGGCCAGGTCAGTCATAGTCCCATCATTCCGATCGGCCTGTGTAATATCAAAATAGAGATGCGATGCTGGTGTGGCCACGGCTTTAAACCCATCTTTGGTCGCTTCCTTGATCGCTTCTTCACCAAGCCAGCTCATAATCGCTGTGCTCTTTGGTAAGTTTTCATATCAGAAACGCGTTGAACGAAATAGCTCTGAAGGGCTTTGACATCCTTAATCTGGTGCTGCTTCATAAAATCCTGCACGTGAGCCTCTTTTTCCCACAAATCGTGACGAACCTCATCCCCTCCAAAATGAATATAACTACCTGGGAAGAGATTAGCGATTTCAGTGAACACATTATTTAAGAATTCATACGTAAACTCTTTTGTCGGATCCAATGTATTGGGGGTAAATTGATTTCCCCAATATCCCCAAGATGACACAAAAGGAAAGATGTGATTCGGGTAGGAATTTTTGTTTACCCCAAGTTCAGGATAGGCTAATATGGTTGGCCATGAATGTCCAGGAACATCAATCTCGGGCACAATCGTAATATTACGCTCTCGAGCATAATGAACAACTTCCTTGATCTGCTCCTGTGTATAAAATCCACTGCGTTCTGCAGGTTGCTTTTCTGTTCGATGAAATACCGTCGCATTTTCCATGGTCAATTTGGGATATTTCTTTATTTCGATCCTCCAGCCCTGGTCATCCGTCAAATGCCAATGGAACGTATTCATTTTGTATAATGCCATGACATCCAAATACTTTTTCACGGTTTTCACATCGAAGAATGTCCGGCTCACATCTTTCATATAACCGCGCCAATGATAGCGGGGATAATCTTTAATTTTCACAGCCGGAATATTCCAGCTTATTTCTTTGGTTGGGCTACCACCCTCGAAAGCTGTCGGTAAAAGTTGCCGCAGTGATTGCGTTGCATTGAAAAGCCCATGGGAGCTTTTTGCTGTCACGACCACTCCCCGATTGGAAACCTCAAGCTGATAGCCTTCATCATTAGGTGTTGTCAATTTAGAGTCTAGGTTAAATTCAATGCTATTGCTCGCCTGTTTCTTTATGTTCAGGGGATAATGCGTTACTTTTCTCAGCTGCTCAACAAACAAAGACACATCTTTCGCATCGCAGTTCTTAAAACTTAAGGTAGTTTGTGGATTTACAGAAACTGGCCCGCTCCCATATTGATTTCCTGAGGTTTGGGGATAATAGCAATCCCAGACTGCGCATAGAGCCCTTGCGCAAATAAAAGGGATAACGGTACTGAACAGAGGAGTGTTTTCATTAAAATTTAAGTTTTTATTTTTAAATAAACAGACAAAAAAAGACCGTTTATTGGTTTCGTTATGCAAAATAAAAAATAAAAAATGATCCTTCTACTCCAACTTTCAATCAAACGATTGTGTAATATTTGAAAAAGTAGCTGACTGACCACAGCAGTAATCGACTGATATGATTTTTTAGTATTAAATTTGACTTCCATAAAAATCAAAATGGACTATAGTTAAATTATTGGAGGTGAAAGAACAATAACGTGAAAAACAGTAAAAAATTATTTATTATCAGGACAGTTTTAATTGCTTTTCTGATTCTTTCCTTGGTTTATATCGGTTCGATATTTACCTATCAATATATTGAGTACCAAAGGACCGAAGCCCGTTTAAATAAAGCATATAGTTCTAAAAATCAATTGACGAATCTTTTCTACGAAGCTCATTAGTTATATTGATATTGATCCCAACATCTCAATCAAAAGCGGAACATATCGTGTACGTCAGATTGTTTCCAATCTGCTGAGCAATGCGATTAAATATACAAATAAAGGTCAGATCGAGGTGAAAGCATTTATCAGCAGCGATCAGAGCTCCAAATTACATATAGTAGTTAAGGATACAGGAAAAGGTATCTCTGCAAAAGATCAAGGACATATTTTCGAACAATATTATATGACCGATCAAAAATCCAAGCATAGTTTCGGATTGGGCTTACATATATCTAAGCTTATGACCGAGCAACTAAACGTAACCTTAAGTGTTAGAAGCCAACAGGGTAAGGGATCCATATTTACATTAGTCGTTCCATTAACCGAAGAAATTAAATACATGAAACAAATAACGAGCTTAGACAAACTTTCAAAAAACTTACGTTTTGTTGTTGTTGACGATAACCCAATTAATAACTTATTTGTTAAACAGGCATTACTACATTTCTATGATGTAAAGATTTTCGAAGATTCCTCCACTGCAATCGCATACCTCGAAAAGAATAACGCTGACATTATCATTACTGATCTCAAAATGTTTGGCCCTACCGGTTGGGACATTTTGAATACTGTCAAAGACAGTAATCTTAAACAGGAATGGAACAGCAAGGTTATCGCCCTCACTTCAGACGAGTCACAAGTAACCGTACAAATTCCCGAAGGGCAGCTACATCAATTTGATGGCGTCATGACCAAGCCTCTGGACAAGGCTATCCTTGCTCAGCTTATAGCAAAGATTTTGTAAGCGTGCTAGTCAAAAACATTACTCTTCAATACCTGTGTAAAAAAAACTACCTGCCGTATCAAGATTCTTTAAGGAATTGGATAGCCTTCCTATTCTTGCTTAACTCCATTTTTACAAACAAGGACCATATAATCCACCGCTAGCATAGGCAAAAGCTACAAACCTATTACGAAGCTGTTTATAGACAACATAAATAGCAATAAAGGCCCGATGCCAATAGTACTAATTCAAAATTTCGCCATATTGTAGCTATCTCTCGCAAAGGGATGAAAAGAGTTTCTGAGGAATATCCGGTTATTCGGGAAGTAATGCTGCAGCTTGCAGGTTTAAAGAAAAGGGCATTGGGTTTAAGTGAGATAGGAGCAATGTACCATTACCACTGAGCACAGTAACAGTTGTGGTTGCAGGACTGCTACCGTCTGCGGAACAGCTACCGATGGACCGGGCACACCAACGGTCCTATGCTGCGAGAACCGATAGGCGGAGGATATGCAATGGCCTGTACAGGGAAATACGGAAGTACTTAAACGAAAGAAACCCTTGACTGTTTCCAGCAAGGGCTTCCGTGTAAAAAAAGGCACCGACCTACTCTCCCACCTGTTACGGCAATACCATCGGCTCTGGCGGGCTTGACTGCTCTGTTCGGAATGGGAAGAGGTAGACACCGCCGATATAGGCACCTAAAAATCTTTATTGGATGATCTATGATATTCTTATCATGTGATTCATGCCAAATGACATATGTATTGAAAGAGGTTCGTTTCTTGTTTGTTTCTTAAAAATTAAAGAGGAAGACAACAGTGTCTGTCTGCTTGAGAAAGCTTCGGGCTATTAGTACCACTTGGCTTTGGTCTCTCAACCTTTACACCTATGGCCTATCAACGTAGTCATCTTCTACGACCCTATAAGGAAGTCTCATCTCGTGGCTAGTTTCGCACTTAGATGCTTTCAGCGCTTATCTATTCCAGACGTAGCTACCCTGCCGTACACCTGGCGGCATAACAGGTTCACCAGAGGTCTGTCCAACCCGGTCCTCTCGTACTAAGGTCAGATCCACTCAAACTTCCAACGCCCACAACAGATAGGGACCGAACTGTCTCGCGACGTTCTGAACCCAGCTCGCGTGCCACTTTAATGGGCGAACAGCCCAACCCTTGGGACCTTCTCCAGCCCCAGGATGTGACGAGCCGACATCGAGGTGCCAAACCTCCCCGTCGATATGAGCTCTTGGGGGAGATCAGCCTGTTATCCCCAGCGTACCTTTTATCCTTTGAGCGATGGCCCTTCCATACAGAACCACCGGATCACTATGTCCGTCTTTCGACCCTGTTCGACTTGTCGGTCTCACAGTCAAGCAAGCTTATGCCATTGCACTCCACGTACGGTTACCAAGCGTACTGAGCTTACCTTTGAAAGCCTCCGTTACCTTTTTGGAGGCGACCACCCCAGTCAAACTACCCACCAAACAATGTCCTCGGCATTGCCGAGTTAGAAACCGAATACAGAAAGGGCGGTATTTCAAGGTTGATTCCATGACTCCTGGCGAAGCCACTTCAACATCTCCCGCCTATCCTACACATCCTGTACCCAATCTCAATGTTAAGCTATAGTGAAGGTGCATGGGGTCTTTCCGTCCCGTTGCGGGTAATCGGCGTCTTCACCGATACCACAATTTCACCGAGCTCATGGCTGAGACAGCGCCCAGATCGTTACACCATTCGTGCAGGTCGGAACTTACCCGACAAGGAATTTCGCTACCTTAGGACCGTTATAGTTACGGCCGCCGTTTACTGGGGCTTCGATTCAATGCTTCTCTTGCGATGACATCCCCTCTTAACCTTCCAGCACCGGGCAGGTGTCAGGCCTTATACTTCATCTTGCGATTTTGCAAAGCCATATGTTTTTGTTAAACAGTCGCCTGGGCCTTTTCACTGCGGCTGCTCTTACGAGACAGCGCCCCTTCTCCCGAAGTTACAGGGCCATTTTGCCGAGTTCCTTAGCCATGACTCACTCGAGCACCTTAGGATTCTCTCCTCGACCACCTGTGTCGGTTTGCGGTACGGGTCTTCATAACCTGAAGCTTAGCGGGTTTTCTTGGAAGTCTGTTTACCTGCTCTATCAGCGCCACCGGAGCTTTGCTGTACTATTGGGTTTCAGCAGGGTCGGCGGATTTGCCTACCGTCCCTATACCTACGCCTTTCAACGAACTATTCCGTCAGTTCGCGGCAGTGTCACTACTCCGTCACCACATCGCAGTTATGAAGAGTACTGGAATATTAACCAGTTGTCCATCGGCTTGCCCCCTTCGGGTGCGCCTTAGGTCCCGACTGACCCTGATCCGATTAACGTTGATCAGGAAACCTTGGTCTTTCGGTGGGCGGGTTTCTCACCCGCCTTATCGTTACTTATGCCTACATTTGCTTTTCCATAACCTCCACAGTTCATTGCCAAACTGCTTCTCCGGCGATGGAATGCTCCCCTACCAGATGTACATATTTCAGTACAAATCCATAGCTTCGGTACCGTTCTTGATGCCCGTTTATTATCCACGCCCGGCCGCTCGACTAGTGAGCTGTTACGCACTCTTTAAATGAATGGCTGCTTCCAAGCCAACATCCTAGCTGTCTGGGCAACCGGACCTCGTTAGTTCAACTTAGAACGAATTTGGGGACCTTAGCTGATGGTCTGGGTTCTTTCCCTCTCGGCCTTGGACCTTAGCACCCAAAGCCTCACTGCCGGCTATATTTGATAGCATTCGGAGTTCGTCTGGATTTGGTAGGATTTGACTCCCCCGCACCCAATCGGTAGCTCTACCTCTATCAAACTCTACGCCGACGCTGTTCCTAAAAACATTTCGGGGAGTACGAGCTATTTCCCAGTTTGATTGGCCTTTCACCCCTACCCTCAGGTCATCCGGAAACTTTTCAACGTTTATCGGTTCGGTCCTCCATTACATGTTACTGCAACTTCAACCTGCCCAAGGGTAGATCACAAGGTTTCGCGTCTACCTCATCTGACTATGCGCCCTATTAAGACTCGCTTTCGCTTCGGCTGCGTCCCTGAAGGACTTAACCTTGCCAGACAAGAGTAACTCGTAGGCTCATTATGCAAAAGGCACGCTGTCACAGGACCTGCCTGCTCCAACCGCTTGTAAGCACACGGTTTCAGGTTCTTTTCACTCCCCTGTTCGGGGTTCTTTTCACCTTTCCCTCACGGTACTGGTTCACTATCGGTCTCTCAGGAGTATTTAGCCTTACCAGATGGTGCTGGTGGATTCCCACAGGATTTCTCCGGTCCCGCGGTACTCAGGATACCACTATGTCAACATTCTTTACCTGTACGGGGCTCTCACCCTTATTGCGCAGTTTCCCACCTGCTTCCAGTTCATAGCGCTGTACAATGTCGTGGTCCTACAACCCCGACCATGCCGTAACATGATCGGTTTGGGCTCTTTCCCGTTCGCTCGCCACTACTTGGGAAATCATTGTTATTTTCTTCTCCTACGCCTACTTAGATGTTTCAGTTCAGCGCGTTCGCGTTTTATACGACTATTCTTCAAATAGTCAGGTTGCCCCATTCGGAAATCTCTGGATCAAGTCGCATTTGCCAATCCCCAAAGCTTATCGCAGCTTATCACGTCCTTCTTCGCCTCTGAGAGCCTAGGCATCCCCCGTGTGCCCTTATTTACTTTCTTCACCGGCATAGCCTTTTGCTACTATGCGGCTGCTTTTGATATATATACACATATGCTAGGTTCGGGATCGTTCGGCCTTGACCGAGGGTCTCTCCCTTACTTCAGACACATACACGTATTGTCTCTATACTGTTGTCTTCTCTTGTAATTTTTTTTCTCTTTCAATATGTCAAAGAACTCTTTTTCCGGATTTTCTGAAGTATATCGCTATACACTTCCCCGGTGATGTGGAGAATAACGGATTCGAACCGTTGACCCCCTGCGTGCAAGGCAGGTGCTCTAGCCAGCTGAGCTAATTCCCCAATCGTTTTCGTAGTCCCGAGCAGATTTGAACTGCTGACCCCTACATTATCAGTGTAGTGCTCTAACCAACTGAGCTACGGGACTAGCTTATCTTGTTCATCTCTTTCTCTCGGTCCTGCTCCCTTAGGGGCGGGCACTTTCTTCTGATGTTTTTTCTTCTTGCAATCATATGTAACGTGACGAGCACCGATCTTCGATACTCTAGAAAGGAGGTATTCCAGCCGCACCTTCCGGTACGGCTACCTTGTTACGACTTAGCCCCAATTATCGGTTTTACCCTAACACGCTCCTTGCGGTAACATGCTTTAGGTACCCCCAACTTTCATGGCTTGACGGGCGGTGTGTACAAGGCCCGGGAACGTATTCACCGCGTCATTGCTGATACGCGATTACTAGCGAATCCAACTTCATGGGGTCGAGTTGCAGACCCCAATCCGAACTGTGAATGGCTTTTAGAGATTAGCATCATATTGCTATGTAGCTGCCCGCTGTACCATCCATTGTAGCACGTGTGTAGCCCCGGACGTAAGGGCCATGATGACTTGACGTCGTCCCCACCTTCCTCTCTGTTTGCACAGGCAGTCTGTTTAGAGTCCCCACCTTAAATGCTGGCAACTAAACATAGGGGTTGCGCTCGTTGCGGGACTTAACCCAACACCTCACGGCACGAGCTGACGACAGCCATGCAGCACCTAGTTTCGTGTCCCGAAGGACGAGTGCGTCTCTGCACTCTTCACTAACTTTCAAGCCCGGGTAAGGTTCCTCGCGTATCATCGAATTAAACCACATGCTCCTCCGCTTGTGCGGGCCCCCGTCAATTCCTTTGAGTTTCACCCTTGCGGGCGTACTCCCCAGGTGGATAACTTAACGCTTTCGCTTGGACGCTGGCTGTCTATCGCCAACATCGAGTTATCATCGTTTAGGGCGTGGACTACCAGGGTATCTAATCCTGTTCGATCCCCACGCTTTCGTGCATCAGCGTCAATACCAGCTTAGTGAGCTGCCTTCGCAATCGGAGTTCTAAGACATATCTATGCATTTCACCGCTACTTGTCTTATTCCGCCCACTTCAAATGGATTCAAGCCCATCAGTATCAAAGGCACTGCGATGGTTGAGCCACCGTATTTCACCCCTGACTTAATAGGCCGCCTACGCACCCTTTAAACCCAATAAATCCGGATAACGCTCGGATCCTCCGTATTACCGCGGCTGCTGGCACGGAGTTAGCCGATCCTTATTCTTCCAGTACATTCAGCTAAATACACGTATTTAGGTTTATTCCTGGACAAAAGCAGTTTACAACCCATAGGGCAGTCATCCTGCACGCGGCATGGCTGGTTCAGGCTTCCGCCCATTGACCAATATTCCTTACTGCTGCCTCCCGTAGGAGTCTGGTCCGTGTCTCAGTACCAGTGTGGGGGATTCTCCTCTCAGAGCCCCTAGACATCGTCGCCTTGGTAGGCCGTTACCCTACCAACTAGCTAATGTCACGCGAGCCCATCTCTATCCTATAAATATTTAATAATACTCCGATGCCGGAGAATTATGTTATGCGGTGTTAATCTCTCTTTCGAGAGGCTATCCCCCTGATAGAGGTAGGTTGCTCACGCGTTACGCACCCGTGCGCCACTCTCACCATCTTCGAGCAAGCTCTCCGATGGATCCCGTCCGACTTGCATGTATTAGGCCTGCCGCTAGCGTTCATCCTGAGCCAGGATCAAACTCTCCATTGTAAAATGAAGTTTTTGATTCTAACTATTTATAATAATCAGAATTCTTTTTTTTATATCTCTGATCTTGGATCGAATTGAACGAATTACTTGAATTTGTTCATGACTTTCGTTTGTCTACTCGTCACGCTTACATGATTGTGTTTTCTTAAAGAACTTTTGTCGCTTCAACTTCCGTATCCGCTATATTCCGATGGCATTGCGCCGTCTTTATCGTTTTGTTTTTCCCTTCGTTTCCGTTGGGACTGCAAAGGTAGAAATCTTTTTTGAACTTCCAAAAACTTTTTGAAGTTTTTTTTCTTTTCCCTTTTTTCGATTTCCGCGTTTAAAATAAACTGAGCGGGATTTTAATTCCTGCCAAACTTCTCTTAAACCCTTCTTTTTTCAGGATTCCCTCTTTCGTGGTAACCGTCCCTCCCTTGCGGAGTGGTGCAAAGATAGGGAGTTTTCACAATCACTTCCAAGCCTTTCGTTCTTATTTATTTCATTTTGTCCCTAACTACCTGTAACGGTGCGAGATTCTTTTTGTAAAACAGGTGATCGGAAGGCTGGGATGGCTGATCCGGCTGCCAGATTGGGCCACATAGCGGCATCGAGCAACGAAAACATCCCGAATTGCACCTGCCGGATCTATCGCCCCACCGACGCAGCATAGCAAAGGGAGATCGGAAAACGCAAACATACCCGAACAGAGAACAACAGAAGAATACCGCAGCACAGCAAAAGAATGAGAGCATACACCGCTCCGGATTACCCATTAAATGATCACACTCTTTTACTACTTTACTTAGGGTTTGTTTAGGTATAGCTTAGGTTATAGCTAAATAAATCCTAACCAAAAGCTAACTAAATACTAATTAAAATCTAACTTAAAGAAGAACTAAATAAAAACGAATAAACATAACATTATGTAAATAACCCTACAAGCGTCCCAGCATCCAACCAGAATCACCATGATATAGGCATTTTTGGAGGGTTTATGGGATCAAAGAAAATGAGCAAGAGAAAGCGTTCAGCTTGTAACACGTTTAGAATAACGACTAAGTTCAAAAAACATAACAACCAAACAAAAGGCTCCGAATCAATTTAGATGATTCGGAGCGTCAGACGTTATTATAGTTTACATGCTCTAATCTCTTAATGCTGTAAGATCAGCCTTAGGCTTGGGCAAGTTCATGTTTTTAATTGCCAGGCGACAGGCATCAACCATTTCCTGCGTCATGGTATAGGTATACATAATCGTCGTATTCCAACGTACCAACAAAAAAGAATCCGTATTTATCAAATAAATCTGTCAAATCCAATTTGGCCACTTCGCAGGCTGTTTTAACAAAATTCAGTTGATGAACGGCAGGATTACGCTCTCCCATCATCCGATCGGATCTCCAATCCGAACGCTGTCTTCTCGGTTTATTCATATTCTGCTGACGGAAATTAAACAATGGACGTGTCTGGTGTACGTGACCTACCTCAATTCCGGGACTAAAGTTGAACTGATAAGTAATACCAAAACGAATCTCTCGCCACTGACCGGCCTTTCTACTTCCGGCTTTAGCTTTTATTCCAACAATGGCGCCCAGCTCTGGTCTGTAGGCGGTGAAGCAGGTTATTTTTTCCAAGATAAACTAGCTGTCAAAGCAGGATTAGGTTTCACTGGTCAAAGATATGTATTCGATTTTGATGGCCAAAAAATCGAATTGAATTCTACACATTCGTTTATTTATAAAGCGGGATTAAAATACTATATTATCAATCAATTTCCCGTGCAGGTAGATCTAGGTGGTATTAATAGTGGTGGCGAGAATGCTTTCATTTTCGGAGGTCAACTCGGTTATGCCCTATTTTTAAAAGAAAACATTGCCATAGAGCCGGCAGTACATTATGATCATGGCTTCAACGACAATGCCGATGGCATCAATGCTTTCAGCGCAAGGATAGGCTTTTCACTGCATTTCTAGAATGACTAAAAAATAAAAGGGGAAATAATTATAGTAATCATTTCCCCTTTTTTGTCCGTATTCTTTCTTTATTAATGGATGCCTTTGAGAATTCTATTCCATCGTATTTTGGAAAGCCCATTGCCATTTGCGTTCCAGCTCATCCAGGTAAATAATGCTTTTCCGACAATATGATCCTCAGGAACAAATCCCCAGTCCCTCGCATCGAGCGAGTTGTGCCTATTATCTCCCATCATCCAATAATAATCCATTTTAAAGGTGTAGGAATTTGTTCGATTTCCATTGATATAAAGCCCATCCGTTTTCTTTTCCAACAGGTTATTTTCATACACCCTTATGGCTCGCTCATAGAGTGGTAAGGTCTGTGCATTCAGAGGAATAGTCATGCCCTTTCGAGGAATAACAAATGGGCCAAAGTTATCGTAGTTCCATTTATATTGTGGATCGTTCGGAAAAGTATTTGCCTCAGCTTCTCCAGGTTTACGCAAGTTCATTTGCATGGATTTGACATTGGACCAGGATTTCACCATTGCTGCCTGATCTTTGGTTAAAAAGATTACATAAACGTCTGGTTGAATAGCAGAGACTTCTATTCCCATATCTCTCAGGCGCTGTTCGTCCAGACCTGCCTCATCTGTGATCACGGTATAATCCATCTGGCTTTCCGGGGCTACAAAACCTGGTTGGTCGTTCACAAACAATACTCCTTCTGTCATGCTAATTTTATCCCCGGGCATTCCCACACAGCGTTTAATTAAATGTTCGCGTTTATCGACTGGGCGGGTCTGAATTGTAAATTGTTGATGTACTGCTTCACGCCCCATGCTACGCACCAAGTCATAATAGGGCAAGTCTTGATTTTCAACAGCAACGGTGTCACCTGCAGGTGCATTAAAAACGATCACATCATTCCGTTTTATTTCTTGAAATCCGGGCAATCGTTTGTAAGGAATTTTAATGAGTTCGGAGAATGCTTTTCCTCCTACTAATGGCATCGTATGATGTGCAAAAGGAAAGGCTATAGGTGTATTTGGAATACGGGGCCCGTAATTTAATTTACTGACAAAAAGATAATCTCCAATGAGGAGAGACTGTTGCATAGACCCCGAAGGAATCATAAATGCCTCCAATAAAAAACCACGAATCAAGGTAGCAGCGACAGTCGCAAAAACAATCGCATCCGCCCATTCTCGTACCATCGATTTTTTATAGGGATATTTCTTCTTATAGTCTATATACGATTGATGCGCAATTTCCAGTTCAGATTCCTTTGTCGCCACGCGACCTTCGGCATGCGCTACTTTCAGATTTTTGGCATATAGCCCATTCATAAATTGCACATTTTTATCTCTGCCCCAAAGTGGTAGCACGATAAACGGAACCAGCACAGCAGCGCAGTTTTCCCAAAACCTTCGTTTCCCAAAACAATGAATAAAATCGAGGTAGAGATTATAAAAGATAAAAACATTGACGATCGGAACAATCAACAGAATAAGCTGCCAGGTCTTCTTGCCGAGTATCCGCGATTGGATCCACTGACTATAGACGGGCACAATTCCCTCCCAACCTTTGCGTCCTGCCTTTTCAAATAGCAACCAAAAGCCGTAGGCTGCGACTATAGTCAATACAATAAAGATGGTAAGTATCATAAATTCGTTTTAAATGCAATATCAGTGAATAAAAAATCTCAATAAATAATTAGTTGCTTTCTCTCCTCGGAAGAGGTTTTTGAAAGTTGAAGCTCATTATAGCGCATAACGTATTTTATAAAAAGATCATAATCATACTTTTTCTCATTTTCAAACTCAGCAAACAACTCCGGTTCGTCATTGATCAAACGCCCTAAAGCAATTGTCCGCTTTTTTTTGCTGTTGCTAAAAAGTTCGTTCGTATTGCTACTTATTTCAATCACTTCACCGGTTGACTTTTTTAATGCATAAGCATATTTAGACTTACTGATTCCAATGGACAACATTGTACCGCCACCACCCGTACCAAACATCATTCCTCCGCCACCACCAAAGTTCAAATTAGACACATAATAAACCATTATTTCTCCATCAACCAACACTTCAGCAAAAGTTGGCTCCTCCGTATAATATCGACCTATTTGAAATACTTGTGGAGAAGTTCCCTGAACGGGCTCCAAGCCATTTTCGACATAAGAAGGTGCATAAACTTTTCTTTTGGATTCCCAGTAAGCACGAAACACCTGGCCTGGGGCAAAAGTTAGCTTCTCTTTCTGTTGATTTTCAAATTTGAGTTTGTGATCCTTGATGGAGTAGATTTTTCCGTAAAGGGTATCTGCGTTCATAAGCACTAAATAATCTATTTTTTTTGCGGCTTCCTGTGCACGAGCTGTCATTAGTATACTGGCGCAGGAAGAAAAAATCACAGCAGTTAAAATTGATATGGCTTTCATTTGAACATTTATTTTGCACTATTTTTAAATCGCATGGCATGCGCTGCCACAAGTAAGGTAAAACTACATAAAAATATGAAATTCAAGTTCGGCCTTCGGAGTTTTAACGTTTGTTAGCATTTTGTTTTGCTAGGCGCATTCCTACAATATTGCGCAAAGATTTTAAGATCCCTAAAAACGACCTCTAACAATACAAGTCGATACAGCCGTATTTCTCAAGCAAACAACAGCTGTACTTCAAAAAAACAAAGCCACATCATTTTCGGTGATGTGGCTTAACTGATTGCTTATGCAAAAAGATTAACTTTTATATTTACTTTCAAATGCTGTGGATGCTTGATTGACACCATTGCTCATATTTTCAAACGCTTTATTGATATTTTCAAGCAATGCAGACTCTTTAGCAGCATCAGGTGTCTTATTTTTTCGGAGTTCAATCAATTTCGGATAATCCTCCGTAACGATTTTTTTATACCCATTTAAGCCATCAAGAACGGCTTTTTGGAATGTCGCATCGCCTCTGAAATCTCCCAGATCTTCGACTTTCTTGATATCATCATTCAAAGATTTTTCCCAATCTGCGCGGACCTGTTCGGCTTTCGTATAATCGGAGCCATTCATGGCGGCATTCATGTCTGTCACATGTTTTTCACTACTATTTATAACGGTAATAATTGAATTGTTGTATGCTGCAGGATCTATTTCTCCCGAACCACAACTTGATAGGCTCAGAACCGCTGCGGTCATCATGCCCGTAATAAATTGTTTAATCATATTGATCTATTTTATAATTTGTTTTTCCTCATTTTTCGTAAAAATAGCAACACCACATCATCCATAGGACAATCTTTAGTGCATTAAAAATCTGTTTAGGTTACGCTAGCAACCGCTATTTCACCAGTGCCTTTTTCTAATTATGAATATCACTCACCAATGCATAACACTCTAAATCAAAGATAATTGAAGCCGAAAAATATTACTATCGCTGAAATCAGGGATTTGTTTCTTCAAGCCTTATCATGCAACATTGTTGCTTTTTATTCCTTTTTTTTATTAGCTTTGTTGCAACTTAATTGCAATATATTATTGGGAATACCATATGTATTGCACGAATTACGCTTTACGAATCGAATCCACATAGATGAATAGGTATATCATTTTTTCCCTTATCGCAGCACAACAGCTATTTTTCCCATGTTATGGACAGGAAAATAGTATCGAGCTTGAAGAAGTAAAAGTTGGCGGGCGACGTTATCACCGGGCAGCAGAAGGAGCATTATCGATCCAGCTATTGACTGCCGACTCTATACAAAAATACCAGGCGGGAAGTTTAATGCAGACATTAAGCAGACTTCCCGGCGTTAATGCCATAGGCATAGGTGCTAATCAGTCTAAACCGCAGATTAGAGGGCTCGGATTTAATCGTGTGGCCACGGTAGAAAATGGCATTAAACATGAAGGCCAGCAATGGGGGTTGGATCATGGATTGGAAATCGATCAATTCAGTGTAGGGAGTGCCGAGGTACTAAAGGGGGCCAGCTCATTTCTATATGGCTCGGATGCCATTGGCGGTGTCATTCGGCTATCACCGCCAGCGGAACTACAGGAGACAGGTTTTAAAGGGCAGTTTAACCTATTGACAAAGTCAAACAACGCTACTTTTGGCGGATCGGTACAAGCACAGGGCCGAAAAGGGAATTGGGTATTTGGAGGAGGATTCACGCACCTGGAATATGGCGATTACCGTGTCCCCACAGATACAGTCTATGTTTACAATTATGCGGTACGCCTAAAAGATCGGCATGTTCGCAACACTGCGGGACGAGAGACACATTTTCAACTACGCGGCGGATATCTATCAGATCGTTTTTCTTCGATTTTCTACCTGAGTAATTATCATACAAAGTTTGGCTTCTTTACCAATGCGCACGGCTTGGAACCAAGGGGCGTAGATACAGCACTTTATGACAAATCCAGTCGTGACATCGGTTTCCCAAGCCAGACGGTCAATCACCTGAAGCTTATTAACCGCAACTTTATCGATCTGGATAAGCACAAGCTTTGGATAGATCTGGGCTATCAGAAAAATTACCGGCAAGAATATAACAATTACACCGCGCATGGTTATATGCCACCTGTTTATCCAAAAGATATGACTATCCCCATCAATTTGGAAAGGTTATATGACAAACAGGTCTATAGTATCTCTGTAAAAAACCAATTTGATTTGGCCACACATCGACTTACCCTAGGTGCAAATGGAGAGTATGAGGATAACCGTATTGATGGTTGGAGCTTCCTTATCCCCACTTTTCGCCAAAAGGCAATGGGCCTATTCGTCTATGATCAATACAAACTCGCGGACGAAACCATGCTATATGGGGCATTGCGTTACGATTACAGCCATATTCAGACATCACCTTATCAGGATTGGTTCGAATCAAAGCTGGAAGATAATCAGTCGGGCAGAATAGTCCGGGCTTCGGCGCTCAGTCGCCATTTCAATAGCCTGGTTTGGTCTATAGGAGCGGCACATCAATTCGGAGATCTAGAAACAAAAATCAATGTAGGAAAAAGTTTCAGGGCCCCCATTGCACAGGAGCTTGGCGCCAATGGTGTCAACTATCACTACTTCAGTTATGAAAAAGGCAATCAATCCCTGTCGCCCGAACAATCCTACCAGCTGGATTTATCATTGGCCTGGAGTCCCAGAAAAGTCTTTGTCGCCTTTACACCATTCTTTAATTACTTTTCCAATTATATCTACCTCAACCCCACGTCGCGCTACGATCAATATTATGGTGCTGGCAATCAAATCTTTGAATATATGGAAAGCCGTGTTCGCCGCTATGGAGCTGAATTGAAGCTCAGCTATCAGCCTTTGAAACAATGGAAAGTAGAATTATTGGGCGAATACGTCCGATCAGAACAACTATCGGGTGCAAAGAAAGGCTATACACTTCCATTCTCTCCGGCGCCTTCAGCGTTGATGGACATCAGCTGGACAGCAAAAAACAGCAAACATTTTAAAGAGACCTACCTTTCCGTCGATTGCAAATGGACAGCTGCACAGCATCATATTGTTCCGCCAGAAGAGTCCACAGCAGCTTATCAGGTCTTCAACTTTCGAGCAGGAACACAGCTTCGGTTTTCGGGATCTGCCCTCCAATTACGCTTACAGGTTCAAAATCTATTTGATAAGAAGTATATGGATCATACCAGCTTTTATCGGCTGATCTCATTGCCTGAACAGGGGAGGAATTTTATGCTATCCATTGGAGTTCCCTTTGGAAAACAGTCCAGATCGTAACATGAACGACCGCGAATGAAGAATAAGAATAAAAATAACATTCACCAAAAGATAGTCACTTTAAATAAGCTTTTGATCGCAATGAATTACGTGAATCGAAGCGTGCAGTGAACTCTTATGCAATTTGTAACCAAGACACCTGAATAACCGAACATCACAAAAGCATGCTAACAATAAAAGATATACGAATGAATAAAATTTATAGATGAAAACACTTCAAAAATACACACTTATTACAGTGTTACTTACGATGGCCGTTGCCTGTAAGAAAGATAAGGAAAGCATCGATACCGAAAAACCGGTCATCACCATCGATTCCGAAACAGCCTTTCCAAAACAGTGCAGCACCATTAAACGCGGTACAAGCTTTACTTTCCACAGTAAGCTATCCGACAATGTAGCGCTCGGAAGCTATAGTATTGATGTACACCACAATTTTGATCATCATTCGCATAGCACAGAAATCGGAGAGTGTACTATAGAACCTATCAAAACGCCTATCAAACCCTTTACTTTAGTCAAGACGGTCAATATTCCGGGTCAGCCACAGCAATATGATGCCGAATTAAAAATCGATGTGCCAGCAGATATCGATCCCGGTAATTATCATTTTATGATTCAGGTGACTGACCTGGCGGGATGGAGTAGCCAGAAGGGGATCAGCATCCGTATACTCGAGTAATACCATACCTATTTATCAACTCAATTTAATTAAATCCATTTTACATGAAAACTAGAAACATTCGCTTCTTCTTCCTGTTAAGTACAATTCTTTTAGGCTTCCTATCGTCCTGTAAGAAAGATAACGAGGAAATTCCAGCACTTGCAAAACCCCAGATAGGCACACTTGAAATCGGCAGTGGCAATAATAAAACTGTCCAAGCGGGATCAGATCTTCATCTTGAAGGTGATATTGTTGCCGAAGCACTGATTGCTAAAATCGAAATTGAGGTTCATCAAGAAGGTGGCGGTCAGTATAAGTTTACAAAAGCCTATACGGATGGAAAATACATTGGCGTGAAAAATGCGACATTTCATGAACACATTGATGTTCCCGCTGATGCTCCCGCCGGGGCATATCATTTTCATTTTACGGTAACCGACAAAGCCGGAAATGCGACTACAGCTGAATCACCATTGACCATACAAGGTTCAGATGCCAAAGTTGCTTATAAGCTTGTATTTACAGAAGTAGCCGGCGAAGCCCATGGAGACCATTTCCATGATCTTGCCGACAAAGAAAAGGTAGAGCCAATTGCTATCAGCTTTGATGAGAAGGGAACAGCATTGGCTGGAGGACATGCACACCTCAATCCCGCAGGTATCTATAAAATTGAATTAAAACAATTTGATGCTTCTTCAAAAGAAATCCAGGGACAATACATCAGCAATAAAGCAACTGCAGACTACTACAAAGCATTCCTTACGGGTGGTTCTTTCGTTTTAAATCCGAATAGCAGTACAGGAAATGGTGCAATCTTTCAAACGAAAGAAACGAACTACGATGATGGCACTGCAGTAAACGGAGCAACGGAGACGACAGGGATTATCACTTATTTTACGGCAGGAAAAGACAATGAAGGCGAGAAAAATGTATTCTTTGTACTTCGCAAGTTTAACGATGCCAGCACAAAGGCAAAAGTTACCCGTACTGACTGGAACTTATCGGATTATGCTACTAAGTTTGCTGGTCAAGACCTCATAAAGCTATCTTTTGAACTCCACGCAGAGGAAGGAGAAGATTAGTTAGCGCGATAAACTCAGCCTACCTGCCCAAAAGAACCTTCATGATTTCGCCGCTATGAGTGCGTGTAAAATCATGAAGGTTTTATTTGTACAGAAATATCATTTAGTCCCTTACTTTCGTAAGCACATTTCCCTGTGGATCGAGTACCACCTTCCACTCCTCTTTTCGACTTTTCACTTCAAACGCATAACTCACTTTCTGTTCGGCGGTAATCTTTTTTGCGTCTTCAATGCGATAGCCCGGAAAATCTCTTTTCACCCGGTCCAGCACACTCTTCGGTAGTTCTCTTTTGTTGATTTCAGTTTTATACCGCAAAAGTTTTCCGTTATGCTGAAACCAAGCTTCCTGGTCAATGCCAAATAAACCCGTTTCAAACTCCGCTTCATAAACATTCCCCTTCAATTCCCAATCTACTTTTTTGGCTTTTGGAAATTTCTGTTGGAAACTATTCACCACGACAGCGGGAACTTGACTTTGTGGTATATCCTGAGCAATAGCTCCTGTTGTTGTCAGTGCAAGTACGAAAGCACTCCAGATTAATTTACAGTTCATGATTCTATTTTTAAGTGTACTACAAAGTAAAAAAGCGAATCTGTAAAGATTTGGGAACACTTACCTTCTCCTCCTATATTTTCTAAGGGACAATATTGAGCTGAAAGCTATGCTGATTGTTTTCATACTGGTAGACGATTACAAAACCATAGAGGTGACAGATGGCCTGCACAATGGCCAGTCCCAAGCCAGTACCTTTGGATGCTGCATCTGACCTATAAAAACGGGAGAATACCAGGTTAGCATCCAACGCTGCATGTGTACTCGTATTGGACACCGTAAGCCCTTTGTTCGTTATATGGATATTCACCTCGCCGCCTAATCTATTGTGGAACAAAGCATTTCGCAGGAGATTTGACACCACTATATTTGCCAAAGCACTATCCATTTGTACACTCAGCTGATCTTCTTGCACGACATTGATTTTTATCTGTTTAAATTCAGCAATAGCCTCAAACTCCGCTACAATATTTAGCACAAGCGTATTGAACGAAAGATCCTCATTGTGCAAAAATTGTTTATTCTCAATTTTACTCAACAGCAACAAGGATTTATTGAGGCGAACAAGCCGCTCGGCAGTTGCTAATACCGCTGCAACAGCCTCAGACTGTTCCTGGCTCAACCCTTCTGTTTCCGCCATGATTTCCAATTTGTTGATCATAATGGCCAACGGTGTCTGTAATTCATGTGAAGCATTGCCAATAAACTGTTTTTGCTGTTCATAGCTTTCCTCGTTATGGCGAATTAAGGTAGTCACAGCAAGCTGTAGGTCTTTAAATTCCTGGATCTGCGTATCCATCGTGGGCTTCTCCTTGGTTTTGCCTAAACGAAACCGTGTCAACTGATCCAAGAACGTATATAATGGCCCCCATAAACGTTCTATGACGACTTTATTGATAGATACGATACTGATGACCAACAAAACAAATAAAATAACAACAGAATAAAAGAGATTCTTGATTAGATCGCTCTCTTCGATCATCGAATTGATGATCGGAAGTTCATAATAATGTCCTTGATGTTCAAATGCTGTCGTCAACATTCGAACTGGTTCCAGTTCCGGCTGGGGATCATCATCGTCCTGCATATACAACATGGTGTCCTTATAAACGTTTTGCATCTTAAGGGCCTGTTCTTCGGAGATCTGGCGCACCTTATAGTTATTTATCCCAAACTCTAAATCTGGGGCTACGGTGGGATTGCTGGAAAGTTCCTGGATAATGAGCCGTTTTTGGTTTTCGAGTTCTTCGTCGATATTATCGTGGATCACCTCCAGCATAAATAGATAGAACACTGTTGACCAGAGAGCGATGACCACCAATACGGAGATCGAAAGATACTTTAGTGTTTGGTTGGCTAATCTCATTTTTCGACAAGTTTATAACCGATTCCATATACCGCTTCAAAATCCACATCAGCATGACTAGCCAAGAATTTTTTGCGCAAGTTTTTTATCTGTGAATAGATGAAATCAAGATTATCCGCCTGGTCCGCTTCGTCTTCAATAACCAATATTTTCATCTTCTTAATTCTATTTAGCGGAAAACTTGTGTAAACAATAGTATTCTGTCCATGCTAAATGACAAGTTACATACACAATTGTTTATGACAAAGGTACCTTGAATTTGGGAAAGATTTAGGAACACACTGCTTGCCTCTTATTTTAAGCTGACATCCAGGTAAACCGAATGACGTCCGTAAGTATCATAAAAAGGTTTATAAAGGACATCATCAATGTAAAATTCCAATGTTTCGGGATTCCCTTTAATAGACTTAGCAATATCCTTTGCGTCTAAGGTTACTTTACGCCAGTCCTTTCTTGCTGCAGGTTCCTGGGCGGCTAATAAGATTGGCCCATAAAACAGACTCGCCATATTGGGCTGATCCATAACCGGGTCCAGATGAAACTGAAATGGCATTTTGAGGTTGATCACATCCCCATCTTTCCAGGTACGGTTTAAGGTCAGGTAAGTGCCCGGCTCAGCTTTAATTTTTTGATTGACTCCATTTATTGCAACAAAAAATCCCTTTGTTGCCCAGCTTGGCACCCGCACATGAAGTTCAAATTTGCCATTCCCCCGTATGGTCAACGCTGTTTGATCCGCTTTCGGAAAACTGGTTTGTTGCTCGACGCTGATTCCCCGTTCCGTCCAGTGTAGGGTAGAAGGAATATACAGATTGACATACAGCGCCTGGTCATCCTTACTTTTAAAATAGATTGTATTCTGCAATTTAGTACTGCTCTCAATAGCCGTACCATTACAGCAGGTAAAGCCTTTCATATCGGCATTTCCAAACTGCTTAATAGATCCCGCGCGTAAAGGTACATGATACGTGTTTGCTGGACTATTTTCTGCAACAGAAGCTAAGATATGATTGTATAATCCACGTTCATAATAATCCATCAACTCTGCGCGCTGATCGAACATAAACAAGTCACTTGTCAATTTCAGCATGTTATAGGTTGCACAGGTTTCGTTCTGCCCACCTGCAGAAAATCCATTTTCATATAATGTCGCCGGCTGACTAATAAAACATTCGGCATTGGCGGGATTTCTGGCACCAGCCACACCACCGATACTATACATATAATCGTTGGTGGCCTTATACCAAAAGTTGTCCGCAATTTTATAATATTGGGGCTCATTGGACACCCGGTAAAGCTCCATGCTACCCACAATTTGAGGAATATGCTGATTGGCATGTAAGCCCCTAAAAGTATCTACATTTTTGGCCAGTCCATGTGTATGCGCGGCATCGCCGTAGAACATATCAATATTGTCAAATAAGCGGGCAGTTTTTAAATAGTTCTCTTCACCTGTTATACGATATAACCTTGCCATCACTTCATTCATTCCGCCAAATTCACCTGCGATATACGTATTCCACATCTTGATTAATGTCTCTGTCGGGACTTTATTTAAGCGTGTATACACCCAATTGCCCATTCCCTCTGCGATCTCCAATGCTTTTTTATTTCCACTTACCTCATAAACATCCATCAGGCCGGCCAGGATTTTATGCAGCGTATAATAAGGTGCCCAAACCTGGTTCTTCTGCCCGCCATATTTTGCGCCATGTTCAAGCATAATAAACTGATCCGGGGGATAGGCACTGATAAAGCCAAGTCCCCAGTTCCAATAATCTGTACGGATTCCTTCGTCACTCAGGTCAGAATCATAAGCTGATTTACCGGGACCATAAGGCACCGCAGCAGGATCTGCAATAGAAGCCTGCCCCGCCTGTCTCGGTGTACCCGACAACTTTGACAAGGCATAAAGCACGTTGACCATGGTATCCATCTTCCCCAAAAATTTTGATTGGAGTGCCTTATCATAGCCTGTACTCGCATAAGCTTGTGCAATTGCCGTCAGGTAATGTCCTGTAGCATGACCGCGCAGTTTGATATCCTGGCTGTCCCATACCTCCAAAGGTTGCACACCGATCGGTTGTTTTTGCCCAAACGCGTGTTGAAACATATAGAGGAATGAATTGGGATCCGTTTTTGCCAATGTATCAATGAATTTATTGCGATTTTCAATAAACTTCGTTTGATGTTGCTTTACATCCGTATTAAGGGAAACCTGATCCAAGTGAAATGCCTCCAATTTTAAGCTAGGTATCTTGGACTTTACCTTCCCTTTGACTGTAATGATGGCTTTGGGTTTCAGATCAGTCCCGGGAATACGCCCCGTGACGGTGTAAGCTGTTTGCTGCGCGACGGCACTATTGTCGGTTGGTGCAGGCCACAACACACGTACTTTTGGTCCCACCATACCGTCTTTATATGTACCGACGACGTAACTCGGCAATCGAGGCAGCTCGCCTATCGCTGTTTCTACGGTGACATCTGCAACCCCTGTTAAGAAGGCATTATAAAGCGCTGCTTTATTCATTGGAAATCGCGGCAGGTCATCCTCAGCCTTACCTTTAGAAGCAACATCTTCACGCACACCCTTCAACGCATTTCTATACACCATGCCGATCTGGTTTTGATTCAGTGGCACACGATAAATGCGAAAATCATGCAACAGTGCATTTAAACTTACATTGCCACCCGACAGGGATTTTCCAATGTATAGTGTCCTCTTGCTACCTGCTTGTCCAAAAACCTCGGTCAGCTCCTGCGGGATGTCGTTAACTTCTCCGGCGGGCATACCATCCAAATATGTTTGCATGGTCCCTGTAGCAATATCAACTACGATGGCCAAGTGCACCCATTTGTTTAAAGGCACAGCCGAAGAGACCGCATTTTTTACTGCGGCCTTCTTTTGCGCGATTATCCCCATATAGCCATTTTGCTGCGCTGTACCTGTTGGTGTTCCAGCAAAATGCTTAGCAATATCTTGTCCAAAATCGAATAAATACTGACCAGACTGCGCTGCACGTAAATATATCCAACCTGTTATGCTGATCGACTCAAGATCATTGAGTACTTGCGCTGGAAGTACGACAAAATCGTCCTTTCCTCCAGCGAGAGAAAGCACCTTTGTAAATTGCTTATCTGATACAAATGAAGCTTTTGTGCCCTGGAATTTACCATGTAGTCCATTGCGCGACCAATCCTTAAAATCCCCATCAAAGACATAGCGGGCCACCATGCCTGTCTCCCCGATACCATCTAAGATCTGATCCCCACCCTGTGCCACAACTACAACTGTCATTTTAATAAAAATTGTGAGAATTGCTGCAAAATATATCGTATATCTTTTCATATCGCTATCTTTTATTCGCTAATGATTTATTGTTTAAAGATATCCTTCTAGCCCGGTGAAAGCTAGTACCGTATCCTTTTCCTTGATTGTCTTCAACAGATGACAAACAAGAAGAAAAGCAATGCCTATTAATAAGCTTCCAAAATCGAAGAATATTTTCTGTATTGCTGTCTATTTGACATTTATAAAATTAATGACTCTACATCATTATACATAGGTTTATTTTAGCCAATATTCTCCAGATTTTAACTAAGGTGTACCGAGTCTACTATCGTTCATAGCCCCACAACTCCTCCTGTCCCCTAGCAGAGGTAACACCACCACTATACTATGCCCATACTAAGAGCAGGTACCAACACCACTATAACGATGCCCATACAAACCTATAGAAACTCAGCCCGCCATGACCGATTACTCCTCGGTATTTTGTATTTTAGATTCGATATGATCTACTTTGGATAAACGAAATTCAAAAATTTGGGCACCAGTGATCAGTCTGGATGGTTTCCGCAAGGAACAGACTGCAGGGCGCGACGAACTCCTATTTAATGAACTGCATGGCGAACGGCTCATCGACAAACCGCATAAACATGATTTTTTTTATCAGAAACTCTGCTCTGGCTCTTGCGGGCGCAACATTTATCCGGGGAATGCTATTTGCAGAAAATCAACCTAATGCGGTTTATCAAGAACTTTTGAGCGGCTACCAAGGTAAAAAAAGTTATACACTGAAAAACGTGTTGTTGGAAACCGGATTTGAGTACGGTGGTGATGGTAATGTAACCGCAACAAAGACCGGTCTTTTTTCTATTCAGATCGCAAACGGAAAAATCAAAAATATCAGTGCCAACAGCAACAGTGCTGATACGATCGATGCAAAAGGACTTTTGATGCTGCATTCTTTTAAAGATATGCATATCCATTTGGATAAGACCTATTATAGCGACAAATGGCAGGCTGTAAGACGCCGCCCAGGAGGTGTAAAGGGTATGAATGCTGGCGCCTTATCTCCAGAAAGCGGCTAAAACCAATATTGATTTTATCGGTGGGGTCGATCCTTGCAGCTCAGGTATACGGCCAGGCTACGAGCATTAGATTAATTGGTTGCTGGCACGAACAAGATAAGAGAAAATGGCATTGACAAAAAAATTATTCAGTGTCAATAATTACTGAATATGAGTTTAATTTAACTCCGCATTGGATTAGTTAAAAATTAGCGAATTGATTATATTGCTTCGTCAGGTTAAAAGCAACTTGACGAATAAATAAAAGGCTAGGATTACTATCATAGCCTTTACAAATCAATCTTCAATTAACTTTACTCAGTTACTAAACGTGCAAAAACAAACCATATACAATTAAAATGAAAACTGACTTCTAAAAAACCTGCAGATTTTTCAATCTACAGGCTGGAATGCACTCATATTTATGAATAATCAAACGAGTGTATCTAATATACGTAATTATAAGTAACAATGAAAATTCATAATTTTTAAAAATTTATGAATATCTTAATTATTATTCTCCAATTGAATAATATTCAAATCCCATATCAGCCATTTTAACAGCATCCAATATTCTACGTCCGTCAAACACAAAAGCTGGACGTTTCATCAGATTTTTTATCAAAGCCCAATCATACGCCTTAAACTCATCCCACTCAGTCAATATCGCTACGGCATATGCATCTCCGAAAGCAGTGTAAGGATCGTTCACGACCTTAAGAAGATTTCTATTCTGCTCAGGCGATCTACTATTCAATCCATCAATATCGCTATAAATTTGCTCTTCTTTCACTTTTGGGTCGTAAACAACAACTTGGGCTTGCTCATCAAGCAGATGATCAGCCACATAGATAGCAGAAGCTTCACGTGTATCATTTGTATCCTTTTTGAATGCCCAGCCTAAAAACACGATTTTCTTCTCATTTACAGTGTTATACATTGTCTTAACAATTCTTTCTGCAAAACGTGCTCTCTGGTGATCGTTTATGGCAACGACTTGCTCCCAATAGTCTGCAACTTTAAAAAGATTATACGATCTCGCAATATAGACTAAATTCAAAATGTCTTTTTTAAAACAGGATCCACCGAAACCAACAGATGCTTTTAAGAATTTTGAACCGATACGATTGTCCTGACCTACTGCATAAGCCACTTCATCAATGTTAGCTCCTGTTACTTCACAAAGCTCAGATATCGAATTAATACTAGATACGCGTTGGGCGAGAAAAGCATTTGCGACAAGTTTAGATAATTCAGAGGACCATAAGTTCGTCGTTATAATCTGTTTTTTAGGTACCCAAGCTTCATATATATGAGCAAGTGCATCAATAGCTTCCTGATCTTCTCCTCCTATCAATACGCGGTCAGGATGGTGTAAGTCGGCTATCGCTGTTCCTTCAGCCAAAAATTCGGGATTGGAAAGAACCTGAAAACTTACGCCATTACCTGTATTATGTAAAATACTTTTTAATGCTTGCGCTGTACGAACAGGCAAAGTAGATTTTTCTACAACAATCTTATCAGATGACGCTACTCGTGCAATCTGCCGAGCACACAACTCAATATACTTTAAATCGGCCGCTTCACCTTTACCCTTTCCATAATTTTTTGTCGGCGTATTTACCGATATGAAGATCATATCTGCCTCCTCTATAGCAGCATCCACATCTGTGCTAAAAAAAAGGTTTCTGCCCCTTGATTCAGCCAAAACAAGATCCAAGCCTGGCTCATAAACAGGAATTTTGCTTAAATCAGAATCGTTCCATGCCGATATGCGCTTTTCGTTGATATCAACTACTGTAACTTTAATAGCGGGATTTTTCTGAGCAATAACCGACATTGTTGGCCCCCCAACATAGCCTGCTCCAATACAAGCAATCTTTTTTATTCTTTTCATTTATTATAATATCACAGCTGCTTCACAAATAAAAATAATTACAGCCCATTTAACACTCTTCTTGATATTGTACAAACGCTCGGGCTAATATTAAAAAACTGGCGCTTGCTTTTCTAGAAATTTAAAGAGCGAATATCCTGACTTAGTTAACGCCAAGATATTCGCCCTTTAAATTACATGAAGGTTCACTACAATCTTCTCTTCGTATAACATGTCTTTCATGATGAATGTCCGTACCCACAAGATCCACTAACCCCTCACTGGCCAGATATTTTGCCATACGCTTTTCGTGCATCCCATAGTAGCCCGTAACAGATAAAAGATTAACCTGCAATAAACAACCAATTTCACGTAACCGCCTGATTTGATCCACATTGCCATGGTAAAATTTATAGCGTTCAGGATGTGCCAAAATGGGATTATATCCCTCGATCAACAAATCAAAAATCATTCGTTCAATTTGATTATATTCCTGCGCATAGGACATTTCGATCAAAATCAAATTAGTGGGCAATGTTAACAATTTCTCATCAGCTTTTAAAAGCTGCTCAAAGTGACTATCAACCATATATTCCGCGGCATATCCCCCAAGAAAACCGGCGAATTCTCCGATAGATAACTGAGCAAATGCTCGTTCTATATGTGAAACGGTATTGGGATACATTTCCTTAAACACATGGGGTGTAAAATATAGCTGCTTCAGATTTAAATCAGCTAGACGGCTCAATATCTTCATACTTTCCGCTGTATTGGCACAACCGTCATCCAATCCAGGCAAAACATGGCAATGCATATCAACCTCCATCCAACTGAGGTCATAAGGTTGACTCTTTCTATTAAAAATAGACCGCATGAGGATTTATATTAATTGTTAATTTATATCAAATTAAATATTTTTACTCATCTTTCTGAAATCTCCGGCCGGTCCAACCAATCGGAGTATTTCATCTACAATCACAAGCTTAACACTTGAGGCCTTTATAATATTCCAGATAAAAGATTTGGCGACATTTTGAATCGAATATCCTACCTGAGAATAAATCATCCGCAAAAACTATCAACAGTAATAAATCAAAATTTAACACATGTTCTATCTTTTTAGATTCCAAACAATACACCAGAACAACCTCAAATTTCAATTTAGATAATATATATTCTAATAAAAGCTATTTTTAAAATGAGATAATCTGTTCATCCTCCTTTTGCAATAAACTGAAAGGCTATTTTAAAAATTCAATCTTCGATTATTATAAGTTAATAGCATAAAGCTAGGCTTTTCAAACTGTAAATCATAAGCATTCCGATTTTGAAAAAACTATATTAGCTTTATTCAAAAATGAAATTTATTTTTTACATATCCCAAATATAATCATATATTTCACATTTCAACATTTATTTTACATTGCTTTTCGTTAAATTGCAAAAAATATTTCAATTCTTTAATTATATTACGTAAATCCCTCTCCATTGTTAATAATTCGATACACTAAGAGTAGAATAATATTTTTCGGCCCCGATCGTATACTAGGATCTTATATTATTATTCAAGGTTATAATCATAATACAACATGAATAGATTAATCTTTTTGTTATTTCCCCTATTTTTACAGCTTGTCTTGAGCTATCCACAAAAATTGCAGGCTAGAGCATACTGCAGATTTATCCATCAGCAACAGCATATTCCTATCGAAATTGATTCCTCACAGGTGAAAGAGTACTATAACAAAGCAAAAGAAATATATCGCAGTGACCCAAAGGAGGCCCAAAATATCGTAGAAAAAGGGATTTCGCTAGCTCAACTTCATCACATGAGTGAAATGGAAGTTGACCTCCTTAATCTAAAAGGCGTCATACTACTAAAACTAAACCAATTTGATGAAAGTATAAAAACACACTTTGAAGTACTCAAAAAAAGAGAAGCCCTCCAGGACAAAAAAGGTGAAATGTTGTCCTTATTGAATATAGGAAATGTATTCAATAAAAGTTATGATCCTGATCAAGCCCTTATTTACTATCTTAAATCACTAAAAATTGCCCAACAAATCAATGACGCCCCAAATCGGCCAAACATACAACTGAACATAGGAAATATATATGCACAGCGGGCATTGAACGGAACAGAACAAAAACCAGCAAATAAAGCAATAGAATACCTTTTAACAACTGTAGTATACAGCAAAAAAAACACACCGCAGATTGATCTGTTCAATTCTTATATATTATTAAGCTATCTTTATTTAAAGGTAGAAAAATTTAATCTGAGCTCACATTATACCGACATGGCAGTCGATATTACGAGTAAGAAAAAAGATCCAGTTGGAGAAAGTTACGCGAGAATTAACAGAGCAAATATACTTGTTCAAGAAAAAAAATTTGAACTAGCCAAAAGGAAAGTTTCAATCATAAAACAAATTATAGCGAGGAGCGGCCTCAAGGAACTTAATGAAGAATTAAGCGGGGATTTTGAAAAGATTGCTAAAGCTATAAAAATGAGCAATACAGCACTGGTATTATCCGATATAGATAGTGCATCAGCTGAATCCACAAAGAACTCGGAATTGATACGCACAAAAATTAGGGAAGAACTTCGTGAAAAATATGAAACGACAAAGAAAGAGCTCGAAAACAAAAATTTAAAATTGCACAACGAAGCCATAGAAAAAGAAGTCAAATGGAATAGGTCGGCATGGCTATGGACCTGTGGTTTCTTACTCATTTTTTCGGTGCTGCTTCTTTTACTTTATAATAAACATAAGCTATTGATTTTGGAAAAGCGAAAAGTTGAATTCCAAAGCCATGAGATCGAAAAGCAACATGCTTCTTTAATACAGGCTGATCATTTCCGCTCAAGAATCTTTTCTGTCATATCGCATGATCTACGAACGCCCATAGCAAATTTTAATGCCCTGCTTTCTTTAACAAAAATTGCCTCCATACCCGAATCAGAAATAAAAAGCTCGCTGGTGAGCATTGGACAGGAAGTGAAAACGGCATCGAAAATGTTAGAGGAATTACTTGTATGGTCATCTCAGCAGATGTCGAATGAGCAGATCGAATTCGCAACGATATCAATTTATGATACTGTTATGCAAAGCGTGCAACTTTTTGAAGATAGAATTAGGCTAAAAAAGCTAACTGTTGTTTATTATATCGATAAAAACCTCACTGTATACACTGATGGCAAACGATTGGAATTCATTATCCGTAACATGATCAACAACGCGATCAAATTCAGTTTTATAGGAAAGCCTATTAAAATAAACGCGAAGGAACAAAACGGAGAAGTGATTATCGCCATAGAGGACCAAGGCTCCGGAATAGATGAAATTAAATTAGCCGCCTTAAGGCGGAAAGGACGCATTTTCAGCACTTTAGGCACATTGAAAGAAAAGGGCACGGGCATAGGGCTGATGTTATCACAAGAATTTGCAGAAAGAATAGGTTGTCGGATCAGTATTTCCAGTACGGTTGGCCTTGGCAGTATATTTTCTTTACATGTACCAATGTAATTGTCAAAATTAAGTTCAAATAGAACCCTAGGGACTATTTAGTTTACGCATTAATATTTTCATCTTCGCAATAGTAAATTTAACATGTATTATACTAAATTGAATTCCTAATAAATAAAAGTCATGTTCAATAATATTAAATTCCATAAACCAGGTCAATTATTATTTTGCTTAATAACAATAGCAATTCTATTAACCAGTTGCGGTTCTTCTAAAAAAACTATATTGACGGAAGAGGATATACTGACCGATACTTATTGGTTACGCAAAAACATGGAAGCGGAATTACTTTATGGCGGTGGAGACAATTATTTGCGTGTCCATTTCCAGCAAGGAAAAATTTATGAAATCGTTACAATGAAAGGAGAACGCTTAACGGGCTTAAAAGAAGAAGGTTCATATACTGTAACTGATAACAAAGAAATAGTTTTAACAACAAAAAAACAAGATCAAAAAGTATCCTATAGATATATACTTGCTAATAGCCGGACATTAAATAAAGTTTCCGAAGATGGCAGCCTGCTGACCAACGACTACGAATCTTACAAAAAGCAATAAAAACTTTTCCTCCATATTATTTCAGGATAGTCTTCAAAAACTACATAAGACCGTTGCAAAAGTGTTTGGTTTTTATTTTATTGATATTCAAGTTTTTAATTTGTTTCTTGTTGATTTTCGTTATATTTAAGGTATGGAAAAGACAGAAAAAGTTAGCTTTGTTGATTACATGGTTCAAAGACGGAAAATCAAGCAGGAATTCTTCGATCAGATCAATACATTGGTAAATTGGCGTCCGATTTCAAATATTATCAACAAGCATTACCACAAAGGGGAAAGCAAAATGTGACGCCCTAGTTATTCTGGTCTTGTCCTCTTCAAAATGACACTTCTACAGACCTGGTATGGTCTGAGTGACTACGAAGTAGAAGACCGTATAAACGACAGTATCTCCTTTAGTCGCTTTGTTGGCATCAGTTTGGACGATTCGGTTCCCGATCACAGTGTTATTAGCCGTTTTCGCAGCTCGCTGACAGAAAAGGGTGTTTATGAGAATCTATTCAAGGAGCTGAACAAGCAGTTGAATAAACATAAAATATTGGTAAAACGTGGAGCTATCGTTGATGCCAGTATTGTTGATTCTCCGCTAAAACCAAAAGGCAAAGTTATTTACGAGATCGAAAGTGACCGTAGTGAACATCCTCGCTAAGATTCTGAGCTGGATAAAGAGAATAGTGAACAGTTATTGATCCAACAAGAGAGCCCGGGTGTTGACCATGAAGCTCGTTGGATAAAGAAGGCTGGGAAAACACGTTATGGCTATAAAAAGCATTATGTCACCGATACAGAAGGCCTGGTTCTGGGCGTGGTAACCACTCCAGCAAATGTAAATGAAATTGCCAATCTTCAACAGGTAATATCTTCGGCTGACCTTCCAAAGGGCATCCATATCTATGCTGACAAGGGATATCGTTCCTCTAAAAATGAGGAATTGATCAAATCAGGAAAGCTAAAAAGCAGGATCTTGCATAAGGCAAAGAAAGGAACAGCGTTAACCGAAAGAGAGAAGTTAAGAAACAAACTGATCGGCAAGATCAGGTTCAAAGTTGAACGGACCTTCGGGAGCATCCGGCGATGGTTCAACTCAAGCTGTGCAAGGTATAAGGGGATCGCCAAAATGCATACACAAAATCTAATGGAAGCCATGGCGTACAATCTTTACAGATCACCTGGGATACTTGTGTCCAATGCAATAAAAAACACAAATTAAGCAGTTGAAAAGGCCTCAAAAAGAGGATTTTTCAAGAAAACGCAACTAGATTTCCGAATCCAAATCGGAAAAAACTGCAAAAAAAAGCAAAAATAACCGATCAGAAAATATCAACATTATTTTGCAACGGTCTTCATAGGTTTATTTTAGCCAATATTCTCCAGATTTTAACTACTGTCCGTCGACTCTACTGTCGTCCACGGGCCCACAAATCCTACAGCCCACCAGGAGAGGTAAAAACGCCAATATGCTACGAAAATGCTTCATGATCCGCGGTTCAATCCGATCGCTCAGCAGATAAGCCAGGGCAAGCATAAGAATGATAACACCTGAAAGGAGCAGGTATTTATTCAGATACAGGTGATTAAAAATAATAAAGCCGATGTGTTGATGGATTAAATACAGCGGATAGGTCAACATGCCAATTTTAACAAATCCGGACGAATTGATCGCCTGGAGCTTTTTACAGGAAACCAGTAACATGAGCAGGTAAAACACAACGATGGTCGCACCAATAATATAAGGTGAAAAGTCACTGTGAAAAGTGCGTTCCAGCCAATGAATACGCCCCACAGCACCATCGATGGAAATGTACAAACACCAAGGTAAGGCGACAAAATGCTGGACTTTTGGTCCATGAAGAAAAATCTGGCAGAATATAATTCCCGCAATAAAATATGCACTCCAGTCGAGTAAAAAAAACTCATGGATTGCGTCATAAATTTCCGAAGGCCCAACAAAAAAGCGTAGGCTGGACAATAGCAACCAAAAATAAACCAAGTAATCCAAGCTTATTTTTTTAAATCGATTCAGAATTAGAAACAAAGCGATGATCAGGTAAAATTTCAACTCTACATAGAGCGACCAATAAGCGCCATCGACATCCCCCTGTCCCCATAGTTTTTGCACCATGGTCAGATTGGCCAATAGTTGGGTAAATGTGACATGATAGCGCGGTGCGCCCCAAAAATAAGAAACGATAAAAGTCAACAGCAAACAAATCCAATACATCGGATACAAACGCTTGAAGCGGGAATAACAGAACTTAAGCAGTGAAAGATGTTTGATGGAAAAAGCAATCACAAAACCACTAATGATAAAAAATAAGTCTACGCCCAGGTAGCCGTATTTAAAATATTCTCCGACGCCATCGAAACCCAATAGCGACATATTTCCGGCTGCATACCCCCGATATAAATAATGATATAATACGACGGCAGATGCTGCGATAAAACGAAACAGATCGATTTGGTAAATTCTTTTGGACTCAGACATTTGGCTGTAAATATAATCAATTATCTTCCCTGTTTGTCCAGCATGGTTTTATATTCGTGAAGTTCATTGTATTTAATAGTTTTTTTTATTTTTACTGTTTTATTGAAACAAACTAACCATGCATCGTTTAACCATCCTATTATTTTTTACCATATTGTTCTTCACCCATCATGCATATTCCCAAAACAGTGGTTGGGAAAAGGTAGATAAGCAGCTATCGGAGGCAAGTAACGATTCGACCCGAATATTAGCTTATTACAAAGTAGCATCTGAAATCTATCGCAGCAATCCCACAGAGGCGCAAGAAATCGTTTCCAGAGGATTAAGCCTCGCTAAGGACAAAAGGTTTGCGACGTTGCAAATTGATTTATTAAATTTATAGGGAGTTATATATCTGAAGCTAAATAACTTCGATGAAAGTGTAAAACCCCATTTCAACGTACTCAAAAAACGAGAAGAACGCAACGACAAAAAAGGCATGATGCTTTCTTTTCTGAATATAGGAAATGTGTTTAATAAGAGCTACGACCCCGATCAGGCCTTAAAATATTATCAACGCGCACTAGACCTTGCAAAGGAACTGCTCGAAACGAGGAATCGAGCCAATATATCGACCAATATTGGGAATATAGATATGCCCAAAACGCATTAAATGGAGAGAAGAAATAGGATGTAGCGCATGCCATCGATTATTTAGTAAAAACGGCAGAGTTCTGTAAAGCCAATGCGCCGGATGTTGATCTTTTCAATACCTACATTTTATTGAGCTACCTCTATCTCAAGACAGATAAACTTGAATGGAGCACCTATTATACCGACCTAGCGACTCCTGATTGATCTTCCCGGCATCAATCGCATAACGCAGATGCCGTTATTATGGTGTCGACGTCAAAGCTATCGCGATGACTTTATTGAAATCAGGTATGTAGGATTTTGTGGGCACTGACCTTCACCATGAAAAACATCTTAAAACCCTTACAGATATTGCTGAAAAATATCCTATACGAGAAATGTTAAAAACATCCCCCATTTTAAACCATTTACTGTTAGATCATATCAGCGATGTCAAGTCTCAGCATATCGCCGGATAGGAAACTTATTGTCCAAAGCGCTTGACATTGACCTTTTTTGACTTCACTTTTAAAACAAAAGGCTCAAGGACCAAGTCGGCATCCAGTTTTACCGTTCCCGATTGCGCCTCTTGATCGGTAAATACATTTGCCGGGAAGCTCGCATTATCCAAATAGAAACTATAGGTGCCCTCTGGCAGGCCAAACTCAAAATGTCCATCCTTATCGGTATGCATTTCGACGACCCTTCCGTTCCTGTCTTTTGCTAACACTTTGTAAATATCTAAATTCAGATCAGTCTCCAAGCTAAGTCCTTGGGTATACTCGACACGAACAGCTCCCTGTACCATTCCACCGCGCTGGAGCGGAATTTGGATTTCTAGATTTGACTGCTGTATCGCGATCACCTTCGAAACCGCCATATACTGCCCCTGCTTTGGCGAAAAAAACAAGTATGATCCATATGGTAATTTTTTAAAGGAAGCATATCCTGCTTTATCCGTTACAAACAAAATCCCTTTTACCGTAAAGCTATGGTCAGCCATCGGAATATCCCCTTTATCAAATATTCCATTAAAATTTTTATCCTGAAAACAGAAAAAACGCGCATTCCCGGTCTTGATTGCCGGGCGATCAAGATTTGATCCTTTTAAGTTCTGCCGAACACCAATCCGTAAATTATTAAAATCGTAGTCATATCCTGTTTTCATGACACTATAATTGTATTGAAAAATACCCGTAAGTAAGGTATTTTTCAGCACACGGTAATTCAGGCTCGCGTTCCCCCCGAAACTATTTCCATAACTGCTACTCAGATTCGCCCGGGCGTTGGCCGTCCACTGCAGTCTTTCCTGCAAAAGGGATCCGCTTACACGGGGTCCTAAAGAAAAACGGTTTCCAAACGAACGTCCTATTAAGAGTGCACTCACCAGATCCGAAATCTGAAAAGCACCTTGCTGGTAAGAAGCAGAAAGTCCCAGATTTTTATAATTGTAATTAACATCTGTCCGTACCGCAAAAAGTCCAGTAGCTTGATCGGTCATTGACACAAGCCCTGTCTCAGTGGTTACATTCAGGTTGTGCTGCAGGTTACGCGACCGCACATTCACCGTTGACAATAGGCGCCATGAGGTTGACTTCAATTCACGAGTGCCTGCGGCAAACATATAGGTTCCAATCTCACGATTATAGTTTGGCAACACGGATAGCGTCACAAATGAACTCAGGGGCATATACATACTTAAATCCCAGCGGGAAGATTGGCTTGCGTAATTGAGAAAACGTGTATTCAGGTAGCTTGGGTTATAGCGGTAAAAGGTATAACTTAGTGCCGCCGATAACTTACCCCAATTTCGATTTACACGTTCGACAAACTGCAAAGAACCACGACGATTACCTGTATAATAAGGAGAACTATAAAAATTATCGGAACTAAAACTCCATTTGGCAAAACGCTGATCCATTCGCATACCCAATGCCCATGAAGGCATGGATGAGTCCCGTCCTACTTGTTGGCCATTTTGGCTTTGAAGTCCAGCGGCGACAAAACCGCGAAGCACGGTGTTGCCTGCATATTTTTGTTTCAGAAAGTCAAAAGAATTTGCCCATAGCAGGCTCGTTGTACTATCCAAACCATTGCGATCGTAAAAAAGCTGACCTTCATAACGCCGGTGCTCAGGCTTATTTTCCCCCAACACCACCTTTCCAAAAGCTGTATAACCGGGGTCGCTGGAAGAGCTGTAATCCAGCAGATCCACAGCGCGCTGCAACAGGCCTATTGTAAAATTGGCGGCCCTTGCCGTATCGATATGGTCAAATTTGACGCCTCTTCCAAAGGCCGAAGCCTCCATACTTTCCTGCAAATTTCCGATCGTGTAGGTATTATTTCCTTTCTGAAAGGCTGCAAAAGTATTGCTTAAAGCAGGCCGGTCCATTCCACCCGTTTTAGTCAGATAAGCACTGTATCGAATCTGCCCATTGGCCAGGCGATATTCTCCCTCCGACCTTAAATAAAATGATTTTTGTTCACTTAGCAGGTTATCGAGCTGCAAATCAAAAAAATTACGCGAGTATGCGGCCAAATTCCCCCGGTTGTCAAATAATTGCTGGTAATTTCGATCGGCCGCAATATTGGATAAGAGCACCGATAGATTTCCAAACACATCGCCATTCTCGTATAAACCGGTGACATTAACCGTGTACTGCGCCCGGTTTAACATGTATTTCTCCACAGCAAAACGAAGTACCAAAAGCGTATCACGCCCGGCTGGAAGGAAAAGGTTCTGTTCCTTAAATTTGGTATTGCCGATTCGATCGGGAGAAGAAAACAAGATTTTGATCTGTTCGTCCGTTGTACCATTATTTATAACCCGTGTCCGGATAAAGATAGAGTCACCCACGTGCTTCAGATACTGCGGTTCCGAAACATCCTGCAAGATCACTGCTTTTTTGGGTGGCACATCGATAGCCATTGTCTTGTTGTCAACTATATGCCCCTGTGGATCCCGAAGCTGAACAACTACTGCCTGCCCCCTGAGCTGTGCAGGTGTCTGACTTTGTAAACGTTGGGTAATAAAGCGTTTTTTACCCGCAGGTACTGTAAATGTTAAACGATCCGAACCTAGGGCACGTAAACCCTGCGGCAACACCAACTTGAGCTCGCCCATAAAATCCTGCTTGCTGTTGTTGATCAGTTGCAGATCAATACTGTTGAGACCAGCCTCTAAGCGGAGCTGCTCCGGCAAAACGAGCTGCACCGACTTTTCCTGCTGCGCCCAAACGAACTTGACCAGCAGCAATAACAGCGCGAAGACTGTAAATCTAATCTTATGAGAAAAGCATTTAAACACGCGATGAAGTCAAACTATTGTGGGATCAATAAATAGAGGAGGGACACGCTATAGCTTCCAGATTTAGAAGCCGACACCTGATCAGCCGTCAGATTCGCTTTATACTCCACATTAAAGGTTTGCGCTTGCTTTTTATCCAACGAAGCCGCCGATACAGCAACTTGTTCCTGTGTCGTTAAAAATACTTTGGGGTTGGATCTTATCCTGTTTATTCCCGTTCCTGCAGTTAATTGAAGTGACAGTGTCGACAGCGGTAGTGTTCCGCCACCATTGCGAACAAGCTCACTGTCAACCGACTTAACGCGAAGCTCGTAGTCCGTTATAGAGTTCACGCGGATTGCATTTGCAACCAACGAACTTACTCCCTGCATGTAGTCTTTTTGTGTCGAAAACTGCAAGGTGGCATTAGCGGCATCCGCGGCAATCTCCAAGCTATAATCAGGCTCCATATCGACCATCCCACCGTCAGTCAGACGCGGCGGCAATTGCATTTCATAATTAATCTCCTGCGTCCCCAGCACTTTTCCGCTTTCACTATACAGGGTAAACAACAGAGGAATGCGGTACTTCAGGTACGTATATTGATCAGGACTTAGATAGTCGTCCAGGTATTTACCTTGCGCAACAGTCAGCGCACTATAAAGTTGGTATTGCTGGTAATAGTTTCCATTGGAGCTAATGGGTTGTTTCGCCCGATTAATCAGCAGCACATCGTTACTGTTTTGCAAAATAATCGGCGTACGGCTTGCGCCGATACCATCGAGACGAAAATTCGCTTCATTGTTGTCTCCGGTCCAGCGCAGACTGATCTTGTCGACGGGAAATGTATTGCCACTGCGATTCTTCCCACCGGCAATGGTCCGTATTGGAGCTAGCAGGCGCACGGCGAGCGACCAATTTTTCTCGTTTACATTGAGACCATTCAAATCAAATTGAAAAACATTGAATCGATCCGGCGTTGTTTTGCCCAAGTAGGATGTCACTTCGAAATAGTTGTCCGACCAGACTGAAAAACGCAATTGCGCAACAAGAGGTAAGGCTGAAAACAAGCCCCAAATCAAGAGTACTGCTATTTTAGTTCTTTGCCACATGTTTAAATTCCAATTCCGCGATCTTCACCACATCCTGATCGCCATAAAATGCCAATACTGAAACGAGGTAATTCCCAGATTTCAACGATTTGGGAATTGCAATATACTGTTTACGCTTATCGCCGGGCAAGCAGTAAAAATTAAGATTGTCCACCACTTCTTTTTCACCTGTTTCCTGATTTAAAAACTCGGCACGCAATCTTCCTTCCAACCAGATATTGCCGGTCACATCGTAACTGACCTCCAGAAACTGTCCAACAGAATCCACATCTTTATAAACCAGATTCGTAATTTCAAGATCCGGCGTTTCCCTCCCATTGAAACGATGATAAACTTTTACTCCCGAACGAACGGCCAAACGGATATTAGCTCCTTCCTGTTTTTCTCTCGCCCTGGGATTCAGCTGTGTCACAAAGAGCATCCCTGTGTGAATTGGCACCGCGGGGCTAAATTTCACATCCTTAGGCACCTGCATATTCAGTTGCAATCGTTTTGATTCACCGGGTTTCAGCGAGAAATACGATTCCGATACCGACAGCCAATTTGCACAGCTCGTCGGCAAGGTTCCCTTTGGACTCAATACATTATCACCATACTCGGAATAAGACCAGTCCTCAAAAGAAACACCCAGTTCGAGCGTATAATCTTTACTAGGATTGGTCACATCAACATATTGCGTTTGTGCCTGGCCGGCATCACCCACAAAATACAAGCGCGGCGGCCCAACGGTCAATCCTGTTTGAGAAAAGGCTACTGTAGCGATAAAAAGCAAAAAAAATGAGGCAATCAGGTTCTTCATAAAAATATATTTGGGATAAAAATACATAAAAAAGCAGGTATCTTCCGATACCTGCATCTATATGATTTTCATAGCGTAGTATAGGATCTACTAGTTTGCTGCAATAGTGTACACCACATCGATGGTATATTTTGCTTTTGTATCTTTACCACCATTACCCAACAATTCCTTTACTGTTGCTTCATTAAGTGGTTTACCGATATATTTTACATCCAACTCTTTGTTCAATACCGAAGCTTCTGCTGTACTTGTACTTCCAAAAGGACCGAATTCCATGTTGACATCTGTTGAAGCAGTTTTACCATCTACCTGAATTTCGATTAATTTTTTAGCATCGTACGTATTCGCACCATTTCCAGCTACTTTATTGAATTGTCCATTAGTCAATAAAGTTGCTTTTACTTTGTAACCAGAACCTACCGAAGACACTTTCAATTGTTTTGCAATCGATTTACTTACCCCGTTGGTATAGTCAGCTGCCTTTTCGTATTTCAAGGTTACTTCGTCATCATAACCCGATGTAACTGGACCATCTTGTCCTGCACCGCTACCAATTTCGATAGATTGAAAAGGATTCAATTCAACATTCACTTTTACCTTTGCTTGTGATTGAGATTGAGCGTTTGCTGCAGTTACTGAACCAACGATTGCTACTGCGAAGAAAGTAATTTTTTTCATTTTGTTTTTATAATTTAATATGACTTATTCGTTATTATTTATCCTCTTTGGACAAAACAAAAGTACAGCAGGAAATGAGGCAAAAAGTATGAATTTGAGTCCAAAAAGTATAAAAAAGGGAGCGCGTGAAATGTTGTAGCTGTACAGCTACAAAAGCTTGTAGCGTGATCACTACAGCGCGGGGTGTCTACGGCAAAAGAATTGAATTAAGGGGAATATTATCTTGTTTCGATGCTATACATAACATCATTTGTAAAAGTAACCGTGTTATTTTTTTCTACGTATTGCATTAAGTCGTCAGCTCCGGGACCAGTGTAGGTAACATCGAACAGTCCGTTGAGGGCGGGTGAATCTGAAGAAATGATGGTTTCCTTATTGGTAGAAAGGACGCTACTAGCTGTATTTACGGCTTGCCCTATATGAGTGGCAGTAGCTCTAACGCGAATCAATGGTGAGGGAATTTTTTCTGTCTGTGCCTGACCGAGCTTTATAAAATCTTGATTGGCCATTTTGACCTTCACTTCATAGCCCGACGTGCTAAATACCGAAAGATGTGCTTTTTGGATAGACTCAACGCCATTTTGATAATCGGCTAAGGTATGGTAGGCCAAGGTAACGATCGATTGATCTGGATTAATAACAAGATGCTGCACATCGTGGAGCTCAATATTCAATCTCACGCCAGTCTGTGCGAAGGCTGTACCTCCTAAAAGAACCAATCCCAAAAACAATATTCCCTTTTTCATAGCCTACTATCTTATCCTTACAATCGCATGAACCATCCATGATATTATGATAATCTGTCCTACAGCATCATTTCTTATTGAATCTTTATCAAATTTTGACGCCAAAAGAACGTGAATTTTCACCGCGTAAATATTTCATACGCTTTCGTTGCTTTACTATAAATAGTCGTTCCTTAACAAAACCCACTATTTAATTTATTTTTAAAAACAGGATTAGAAAACAGCATAATTTGTATCTTATAAAATAAGAAAATAATTTTCTGTTTCAGTAGTTCCATCATTTTCTTCATGTTCCAAGCGGTTGCAGCTAGTAATGCATTGATTTGTGGTCCCGTTTCTCCCATGAAGTAATTTTTTGCCAGCCTAAAATCGGTTTTTAAATGTCCGATGATAGGTTCTATTGCCGCTCTGGTTCTAAATTTTTTGCGCTTTGTCTGCTTTTGATAAGCAGTGTCTTTTTTTCTTGGAGTGCTTGGGATGGAGATTTTCACGCCCTTTATTTCTGATTTTCCTCTGCCACCTCTATCGTAAAGGAGTTCTTTTGGGAGCTTTTGACCACCGGTTTCCATCTGTTCCAAAAGTGGTTCTATGGTGTGACCATCGTAAGGAGTTTGCAAAAATGCTTTAATCCCGAGAATGATTTTCTTGCCTTTGTTGGCGGTGGTTATCAAACCTACCTTATTCCCAAATTCATACTGGCTATGCGCTTTTCCTTTGGCAATACATCGGGTAAAAGGCTTGTGAATGCTGTAAATTTTATCGGCATCGTTTCTTTTTTGTGTGACAACCTTGGTGTACAATGTCATTAAATCTTTATAAAATTCTTGCTGTTCTGCATTAAAATTCCGTTGCAATTCACGAATCAGTCTCATGGCGATGGTTTTGAGCTGTCTTTGAGATTTCCTTGCCGCTTTTGCCCGCTTGGGATGTTTTCCGTTGTAGGTGTTGCGCACCATTTGTTTGCTGACTTTTGTGTAGCGTTGTCTTTGTTTTATGCCTTCATTTCCGGCTATTTTGTTGCAATAATCAATCACTTTTTTGCACAATTTTGCATCGGTAGGAAAAGAGGTATTATTCTCCTGAACGGTAGTATCGGACAAAACAAAATTTGAGGTGTTCGTCTTGGCATCGTGCATTCTTACGCTGTAGGCAAAGATTTTTTCGATACCTTTTTCGCCAATTCTTTTTCGGAAATGAACAAAATTACTCGGGTCACAAGGAAATTCGTGTTCAAAGAAAACCCTGCCACAAAAATGCTGCATATAAGGATTCATGATCCAGGCTTTTTCCAACGTCTCATCGCCCAAATTATACAAATGTTTCAGTAGCAAACAACCCACCATAAACCGAATCGGATGGCTCGGATTGCCCACTTTGGAATACAAGGGCGAAAATTCTTTCTCAAAATAATTCCAATCTATTTTTTCTGAAAGTAGAACAAGTTCATGCTCGTGGTCAATAAAATCCACCAACATTGGGCGAAATAATTCTGGCTTCTTTTCTGGATTTTTCCCCAACATATTTGCAAGGTTTTAAAGCTCTAAGATACAAATTCTTGCAATAAAAAACAAGCTATTTTAAACCCAAAATACTAATAATCAGTAAATTATAGGTGGTTTAAGGAGAGACTAAATATACCTTTTATAAAAAAAACGAAAGAATAAGAACAATTCTTTTTAATAGGAAAACATGTAATATTTTTAATACAGAAAAGTTATTGCTGCCAGCGCTTACGGTATTCTGTTGGTGTGAGGGATGTTTCTTTCAGAAAAAAGGTACTAAAGTTATTCACGTCTGTATACCCTAATTCCCAAGCTACTTGTTTGATACTGAGTGAAGATTCCACAAGAAGCTTCTTACTGACACGGAGCAATTCTTTGGTGATAAGTTCTTTGGGTGTGGTACCCAGGGTCTCCTTGGTGAGATTGGTCAATTTTTTACTTCCTATATTTAATTGATCCGCGTAGAAAGCAACCTGTTTTTCCTTTTTTACATGTTTTTCAACAAGCTCCTGAAAACGTCGCACCAATGATACTTCCGTCCGCTGCCCCAGCAGTTCGCCCGATCGACGATCTTCTGCATATATAGCCGCCAGAAGCACAATCTGCTTCACGATATTATGTGCCAAATCCCGATAAATTGCCTGATTATAATTCTGCTTAGACAGTTTCAGCTGCATGCCTACAAATTCATAGTAGGTCGCGTATTCTTTGGGCACGCTAAGTGTTCGATAGGTATATTCACTTCTGTTAAATGACTTGAAGTTTCGAAGGAAGGCCGTATCAACCTCGGTACGTGCAAAAAAACTTTCCGAAAAATAGATAATCAAAAATGGGCGCTGTTCATTTGTGTTGGCTTCGATTTGTATCCCGCGCGGAATCAAAACTAGACTATATTCCTCAATCTCAGCGATCTGTTTATTGATCTGCATGCTACAGCCGCCACTTGACACAAAAAGAACGACATAGTTCTCTTTTGCTGTTGCATCCTTAATTTCCGAAGACTCCCGTTCTACACCAATAACCCGATGAACTCCAAATTCCATAATAATTATTTACCGCATGTAATGCCTGAAAAACATTTTACGTGCTTAGGCGTGAAGCAATTTAGTAAATAAATCCCGAACACAAAAACTCGCCTCATATTGTATCACAGTTTTATCTGTCTTCATTTTCAAAGCAACCTTATGGTAAGGAAGCAGGTATTCCCGTCATCAGAAGCACATTTCATACATTATTTTTCACAAATTATAATTGATAGATCAGCCTCCAAAAGCCACTAAGTGTTTTTTCTTGGCCACTAAGAGGCAACCCCACAGCCATACCGATAGCCAATTTGTTGTTAAGTCCTAACTTAATCTGGGGATGCAAAATTGTTCTTATCTCATCGGAAGAAATTTCCTGATTGACCTCAATACCGATAAAATGGTCTGTCTGTCCTTCTCCCCCTTCCGCGCGCCAAGATCCCGTACAAGATCATTATATAAAGGTTCGGCATGATGTACTTTATCGGGCAGGGATTTATTTTCTTGGGCAAGGCCAGCAACTGAAGTGACGAGGGCACATATAAATAAACATGCGCGCAAGCACCGAGATGTAAGTTTATTGTTTTCCATATCACAAACCTCGATGTGAAATATGGAAAGACTTGGGAATGTTCTTTTCCTGCTTCAGTAAAGAAATAGCAAGGTATAATTCCTTAAGATATATTGATCATAAGCCCGACCAAACATACAATAATGCAGCGCAAAATGTTGGCACGATTAACCGTTAACACCGATTGTCACTTTCTTCCTCTTTTCCATCAGCAATCATCGCATTGACATCGGCCATATCACCGGCTTCCAAATGTTCAATATCTTCCGCCTGCTCATCGGAGTAGCGATCGATAAAGAATGTACAGCCCATCGGAAAATGATCGGACCCAACAGAAGGATAGATAAACAATTTGTCGATAAATACGGTCGGACTATGAAACAGCAGGTCCAAAGGCACTCTGAAAAACCAATAATTGGCATGAAAGGTGGAAAGAATACCTCGCCCGATGCGTGCATCAATCAATTTGCTGGTTTTTTTGAACAAGAGCGAAGATTTGGCCCAGGCTACATTGTTAAAGTCTCCTGTGACAACGACTGGCATTTTATAATCGCGTACCCGCTTACCCACACTGAGCAGATCACCATCCCTTTCTTTGGAGTTTTCTTCTTCTGTCGGACTTGGTGGTGGTGGATGAACAGCAAAAAAGATAAAACGATGCTCATCGGCTGTTTCCAATTCTGCTTCAATACTGGGAATATCATCTGCTACAAAATAATGCACCTGACATTTGTTAACCTTCAGATTGGTGTAAAAATGCATACCGTAGGTATTGTCCAGGGTCACCTTCTCAAAATTGGGGTAATCGCTTTCCAATATACGCAGTGCTTTTTCCCAATCAGCATCACTTTCCATGGTCAAAAAGATATGTGGCTTTTCTTTCTGAATCAGGTCAATAAAGCGATCATAAGCCGTATTGAATTGCAGCACATTACAGGAGATCACTTTGATACTATCAGATGCATCCTTGCCCTTTTCATATTTTTCGCGACGCCAAAATTTGGTGTAACGTATCAATAGATAGGCGTGGTATACAATCAGCGCCAGCTGTCCCCCCTGCAACCACCATATCCACGAATCTTTCCCCACGAGATAAAACCCCATTGCCAAAGCCGGCACCTGAAACACCAGCAGTTGCAGCTTCACAAATTCAGCTACCCGAAAGATCCAATGCTGGCTTTGAAAAAAAGGTAACACACTCAGTAAAATCAATATACTGGAGAATATAACATAGAAAATCAGCATATCGCTAACGCTAACATTTTAAACAAACTTAAATAAATTACACTTATTTTTCAACAGATTATCATTTCTCTATCGCTACTTAGCTATTATAGCCCCTTTTGCAAACTCTCCTGATAATCCACCCTTGTCCTGGCTAGCGCATTCGGGAAGTTCGTGTGGATATACGCAATCATTTGTTCCCGAATATAACAGCTTAGATAAAACAAAGCTAAAAATAAAAAATGATTGCTATTTCAATCATTTTAACTACTTTTGTTTATAATAGCGAACAAAAATAATATATGAGCTCTAAGAAACAAATCATTTTCCCTAAGTTAGCCAAACTTATGGAACAAGTAGGCGAAAATATTAAGTTAGCAAGAAAGCGTCGTAAATTAACAACTATTCAAGTTGCAGAGCGAGCTGGAATTGCGCGTTCAACCTTATACCTTATTGAAAAAGGAGATACAAGCGTCGCATTTGGCGCATATTTAAATGTGCTCCGGGTATTGGGGCTACAAAATGATGTATTGCAATTAGCAGCAGACGATGATTTAGGAAGAAAACTACAAGATCTCGAATTATTAAAGTAGCAATCAATGGCACACAACAAGTTTGATATATACGTATATGCGCACTGGAAAGGGATGGCGGAGCCTAAACTTATAGGGACCCTCTCAGCACATTTTGCTAAAGGTAAAAAGGCATTCAGTTTTGAATACGATAAAATATGGTTGAAATCGGAGCAACTTCAAATCTTAGACCCTGAAATACAGTTTTTTTCAGGAACACAATATGCTAGCGAAAAAGGAAACTTCGGTATATTTCTAGACAGTATGCCCGACACTTGGGGGCGAACACTCATGAAAAGACGCGATGCTCAGTTGGCAAAGGGGCGGAACGAAAAGCCTCCCTTCTTATATGATATCGATTATTTATTGGGGGTTTATGACGAGAGCCGTATGGGAGCACTACGTTTTAAAACAACTAAAGACGGTCCATTTTTAGATGATAATAATCAAAAGCCAACTCCTCCATGGTCATCGGTAAGAGAGCTGCAGCACGCTGCTGATCGGCTCGAAAATGACGAAAGTAACGACGATATAAAGGAATGGCTTACGATATTAATGGCTCCCGGATCTTCATTGGGAGGAGCCAGACCTAAGGCTAATATTTTAGATGATAATAATGAATTGTGGATTGCAAAATTTCCCTCTAAAAATGATATTTTTAATAAAGGTGCATGGGAATTTTTGTCGTACCAACTTGCCACTGGAGCAGGTATAACAATGGCTCCATCCAAAATGGAAAGGATATCTGGAAATTATCATACCTTTTTTACGAAACGATTCGACCGTAAAAAAAAAGATCGTATCCATTTTGCTTCGGCAATGACTATGACCGGCAATAATGAAGACACAATTCGTGACAATCCTGCGAGCTATCTGGAAATTGCAGAATTTATACAAACACATGGAACAATGATTGAAGAGAATTTGCAACAGTTATGGAGAAGGATTGTTTTCAATATTGCGATATCCAATACCGACGATCACCTACGAAACCACGGTTTCATTTTAACAGATGAAGGCTGGATTTTATCTCCAGCGTATGATTTAAACCCCTCTATTGAAAAAAATGGTTTATCACTGAATATCGATATGGAAAATAACGCGCTGGATTTTACCCTGGCGATAAGTGTGGGGGAATTTTTTAGACTTAATTCCACTCAAATGAATAGTATTATAGGTGAAGTACTGGAAAGCGTAAATCAATGGGAAAATGTTGCAGATAAGATTGGCATATCAAGAGCAGAAAAAGAATTAATGAGTAGAGCATTTAAAACACATTTCTAGATCATCCATCACCTACCCCTACTATTTTCAAGAGACCATCATTTATCAAGCGCTCCTCAGCTATTAAATACCCAATTGATCGCTCTCCATATAATCCACTCTTGTCCTGGCTAGCGCATTCGGGAAGTTCGTGTGGATATACGCTATCATCTCCTCGCGGATAAAACAACGCAGGTCAAAAGCTTGCCCCGAATTGCGGCAGCTCATCAGACATCGGATCTCCATGGTACGCTCTTTAAAATCAGTTACCTGAAGCACATTGACTTTACCGTCCCAAAGGGGGTGTCCGGTAAGTAAGGCTGTCAATTTCTCACGCAATAGCTGCACAGGTACGGTAAAATCTGTATAGATAAATACAGTACCCAATATTTCAGAAGTCGTACGTGTCCAATTTTGGAACGGTTTTTCGATAAAATAGGTGATGGGCAATACCAAACGGCGTTTGTCCCAGATATTGACTACTACGTAAGTGAGATTGATTTCCTCCACACGCCCCCATTCCCCTTCAACAACCAAGACGTCATCCATTCGGATAGGCTGTGTAAAAGCAATCTGAAAGCCAGCAAGTAAATTTCCCAAGGACTTCTGTGCAGCAAAACCGATGATAATACCGCCAACCCCCACTCCCGTGAGCAAACCGGCGCCGATCTTTTGCATGCTATCAAAACTTAATAGGATTATCGCAAGGGAGATCACGATGATCAGGGTGACGACCACTTTTCGTATAAAGACGATTTGCGTTCTAATCTTTCGTTCGCGCAGGTTATTCTCCTTATTGATATCAAAACGATGATAGAGATAATCTTCAAAAACCTTAATCCCCTGTATCAGCACAACAGCAAAGAAACTGACCAATAAAAGTTCATTGGTTTTGGTCACGACGCGGAGGGTCCTTTCGTTAAATTGGGCAAAGGGAAGTAAACTGTTAAAGACAATTAATGGGATAAATACACTCAGCACACGGTTAAAGCGACGGATAAATGAACGGAAAAGGGAATACGATTCCTGTTCAATGGCCTGCCTGCGCAATAAAGGAATAAATATCAGCTTAATCAAAATACCAATCAAAAATGAAAATAGAATTAATGCAATATTCCAGAGCCATGCGGGCCATTTCTGTGAAAGTTGAATTAATGTTTCGTTCATCATACTGTTCTTTCTTTGTGTTAACACTTGTCTTTATTAAAGTATAACTGCTCAGCAGGGTTAACGTTTGTTTTATTTTGAAAAAGATTGGCTAAATAAACAGCAAAGAATACGGCCATGCACTTTGCTAAGCACACGAGTGTTGATGCGCCATAATAAAAAGGCATTCACAATACCAAAAATCAAGAATTCTTCAAAATAAAAATTAAAAAAAACAGTATTACACAATAATATAAAGTGATAAAACAAAAAAAACCAATAATAATAAGCATAAACGGAAAAATAAAATGAAAAAAAAAGAGCAATTATATGCTAAAACAAAAGAGACGGAGGCAAAAAGAAGCAAAAAATCAAATAAAAATAAATTTTCACCAAAAAAAACAAATAAAAAACAGATTAAATTTTGCAAAAACAATAATATACCCTATATTTACAACACCTTAATAGGTTTATAATTGGTTATTTAAAGGTTTTCATCTCCCCGATTGAAAACCTTTTTTTTATTTTATATTTAACCATCAAAAAATATGTTCTTTGAACATTCTTTACAGCAAAATCCAATCAATCTCTAGCAAATCACCACAAATATGTCCAAGAATTTGATCCCCTTAACTTAAAGATTCTACATATCGGTGGCACCACAGCCAATTATATGATCGGAATCGGTTTGGCTGTAGAAGCCTTCCTATTCTTTCTAATGGGCTTTAATCCCCCTCCTGCAGAACCAGACTGGACATGTGTCTATCCTGAATTGGACGATAATTTTACTGGGCTGCGTGATTTCAGCGAAAAAGTATCTGTTATGAATAAGCTTTCAGATGTTTCACTTGCGACAGGAGAATTCACCAATAGGCTCCGAACAGCAACGTCTAAGTTTGATAACCTGAGCCTAGCGTTTGAAAAAGCTTCGCAAAACCTAGTCGCCATGTCGAATACCTCTGGCGATACGTCCAATTACCACGAACAGGTAAAAAGTCTAACAACCAACCTAAGTCAATTGAATGCAATGTACGAGCGTGAACTACGCGATTCGGCCTCACATTTACAATCGATGAAAAAGTTTTATGAGAACCTACGCTTTACTATGCAAAACTTCAACGAATCGCTGGATGATTCCAAAGCATTTAAAGATGAAGTGGGCAAGCTTGCGAAAAACCTCAATGCCTTGAATGCCATTTATGGCAACATGTTGAGCGCGATGAATCAGCCGCGTGTGTAATTAATTCTTGTATCACTTAAATCAAAAACAATGGCATTAAGAAGAGAAACTCCAAGACAAAGGATGATCGTATTCCAGACCCTATTGCCAAGTTTGCTGGTAAAACAGGCGGTTCGATGGCTACTGTGCGGAAAACTGGCTAACGATGCGATACATGCGGATAAAATAATCGCGCTCAATGATTTCCCCCATTGGATAGATAATGATACCCATCCCACAGTGCTTCGCGATAATTTAAAATGTCTTTAGCAGCTCCCTGTGCCTGTTGCTGCTGAGACTCACTGAATGCTTGATACAATTCATCGTCTGTCGTAAAGATATTTTCTATCGCACTCGAAGCCTTAGCCTCTTGCAAACTAATGGAATTGATTAAAATACCCTGGTTTGGTATGACAATACTTCGCCCCTGTAGACGGCCTATTGCCGCTTTAGCATTTCCCAGTTGCTCATATATTTCGACAGTCTGATAGTATTCGGGAGCTATCGGCAATTCAGGAAGCCCATTCCATGGCGCTGCTCTATCAGGGTTAATCCTATATGTCATATACGAATATACAAAAAATGAACCTTAAAAACCAATACATTTTAAGGTGAACACTAATTTGAGCCTCACTCAAATATAATTTTATAACTATTGTTCACCTTAAAAACACTCATCTTTTAAGGTGAACAATAATTTGAGCCTACTTTCTCCCCCTCCACCAGATCCAATACCCTAGCACAGCTAGTAAAACTGCCCCTATCGCAAAGATTTGAGTTGATACGACTTTATTTTCCCGCTTCACATATAAATCAGAAGCCGCTGCCGCCTCGCTGTTTACACGCTGAAGCTGCAAATTCTCTTCAGTTTGTTTTATGTTCGACTGCTCTGCGAAAAGTCTTCCGCCCTTAGCCCATAATCCGCTATCCGGCTGAAACCAAAATGGACTATCCGTACTAAAATACCAATAGGAAGATAAACTATCCTGCTGCTTCTGATGATAGGCCAGATCCCAATGTTCATATTGATTATAACGCTGCGTGGATTTCTCTTCCAATTGCTTTTTCCCTTGGAAAACGCTGCAACTGATGATTACAGCAGTGCTTATCATGAAGAGGAAAAAAACTAGGCTTCGAGCTACCGAAATTTTGTATTTATTCATGACCATGCCCTCCTCAATCGATCCAGTTAGCGATAGCATAAATAGTAGCAAGTGGACGCCGCCGCGATTCTACCCGGTCATGGCTATTGCCTTCTACCGAAATCAACAGGGATCCCTTTATAACTTTAACTAGGCCTACATGATGGATCCGTTTTAATTGGCTGCTATAGATCGCAAATAAATCGGCTTGCCGCACATCTCCTTTCAAGAACTGCACTTTAGTATAGCAGCGCGCTTTTGGAAAGAGCGCGGGGCTCCATGCACTGCGCGGTATGGAAAGACCAGCCTGACCATAACACCAGCTGGCAAATGCTGCACACCATTCATAACCTTCATCGAGGCCTACATAGGCCAGGTATTTGGAAATCTCCGGTCCCTTATTTTCACCCCCTGTCTCCCTTACGCCAATTTCATTCGCTGCAATTTCATCAATCTGCCGCCTAAGCAGATCAGTGTTACGTACACGAGCATAATCATTGTTACACCTTCCGTCTAAAACAGCATTTCCAGTAGCAGCAGAAATGCAAAGAGCAATAGAAAGAAAACCGAGAAATAAAGAATGGATTGTTGCCATGAGTTTAATTGATTAAAGTGATAATAAATATCTTGTCTATAATATTTGAAGGGTCTCCAGAGATATTCCAGCAACCAGGTGCAGCAACAGATAAAGACCAATCCGGCCATTAGCCCAAAATAAAGCAGGGACAGTACTCCCAGATCAAGCGCAGCTGATGCCGGGTCGAAAAATTGTAAGATACTCCCAACATATAGGAAAATAATGACCAATAATATGCTTGCCATACCGAGCAGGTACTTGGGCTCGATCGGCAGTTTTTGTGTTAGACCATACCATGGTCCTTTCATTTCTACACTGTTCATAGTGATATAATTTAATAGTAAAAAATAGTTATACGTTGCCCGCATATTGACTCCGCGAATAGCGGTTTCGATTCCGATCGCGCAGCAAGATAAAGACATCAAGCCGGACATTTTGCATATAATCAGGCAGTTCGAGTCTTAAGCCTGAACTCGAGCGCGTAACCAGGGCCTCGTTACGGATAGCGACTCCGGCTATCGGATCATAAGCCACCAACAACAGCTCGTCATCGTGGTTCATGGCTGTGATCTCACCACCGTCAAAGTCTAACCACAATCCATTATCATCCAGCGCCATACTCCCTACGCTTATCCCTTGCACAGAACCATCGGAGAGCAGAATGAGAGCAGGATCAATATATTGATCCGGGTATTCACCTTTGACCGCATATTTGACCGCATGCGCCATTGCCAGATTTCGGGCAGAAAGATGTTTTGCTTTTTCCCGACGTACGTACTGTGCAAATCCCTCCTTAATAATCGATGCCAATGGCAAGAGATATTGGCTGGCCAGATAAAATTTTTGCTGCGTCATCAGCATACCTATTGTCTTCTTTTGTTTTCTTTTTTTCATCTGAAATGTATTAATGAATAACATCCTTTTCACGATACCGAAATATACCAAGGGCAGGTATGCCCTTGGCAATTTTCTGCTTCTTAGGCGAGCATTATTTCACCGAGATAACTGCTTCTGCTGATTTTGGTCTTTGTCCGGTCGGACATAAAATACCAGATATGTACAGCATCCCCCAGCAGATGCTCAGGTACTCCAAATGTGATCACCCCATCTTGCCTTTTCGGCAAAGTTGGCGAAGTCATGAATTCATCCTTTGCCGGATGGTAACAGATCACATAAAAGAGATCGTCTCCTTTTGTCTCGTAGACATCGTTATTGCCCGTCGACCAAGCCACTGTGATCTGATCTGCATCAAAACCAGCTTCTACTGTTCCGCCCCCGCCGTAGATCCCATCGGCAATTCTGATCTTGCTATAGTCCAAGCTCAGATCAGGATAAACACCCTGAATAGCCAGATCCTGATTTAGCTGAAAAGCATAGTTGAGCGGCGTGAGGCGGTCTGCCTTTTTCTGGCCAAAACCGATTTTTAGAAAGTTATTAATCGGCAGCAGAAAACGCATCAGCGTCTTAAATCTTGCCTGCACGATGAGCTGTGCTTCCGTATACGGCTTATTGCTCTTTTTAGCGAGCCCTCTGATATAGTTGATGCTCTTCCAGCTGGCACCGATCACTGAGCCGGCCTTACCACTAAAGCCCCCATTTGCTCCGTTTACAATTGTTCCCATTTTTAAAAATTTTAAGGGTTAAAAAATAAATCGCCAAGATTTTTATACCGGTATTTTTGCTTGACAGAACAAACATAAAACATTCATTAACAGAAAAATACAACACAAAACAGATTGTCCGATGCTTGTCCGAAGGTTGCCTATCAATTGTCCGAATGCAGCCAATCGATAAGTAGAAAACCCTACAATGATCTGCTACCGGATTGCTTATGGCCTCCAGTTGGGATTGACTTATCAAATACCGATGATGAACCTATTTAAGACCTAGTTCGATAGGTAAACACAAGGTCTCAACTAGGAGTTAGCTAGGAAAATTGGCGAGAAAAGGGCATGAAAGGGATGAACCAAGCCTATGGCAGATGCGAACGATCGCTTAAACAGCAGCGAAGCCCGGCCCGATGGCCAAGAACTTCGCTGCAATTTAACATCAGCTATTTAAATAACGTTTGAGTCGGAGCACGTCGTCAAGCTTAAAATACTTTTTGCCCCCTTTATCGCGCTGGTACACCTCAATAAGGCCTAAGTTTTGATACCGCAGCAACGTACGATCCGATACGCCTACCGTATCTTTGACAAATACCGTGTCACGAAGTTCCACCTTGTCATCATCAGCCTGAATGCTATCCAGCACTGCAGTTTTCAACTTTTGTATTTCTGTAAAAAGGATATGTAAGGCCTGCAAGAGATGCGCATCTGTCTTTGGGCTTGGGTTGTTGTACGAATTTTTTCTCATATTTTTAGTTGTCTATAATGGCAAATGGGATTATCCACCAAGTGTATTGGAATTAATAAAGCTAAAGAATTCCGGATACAGTTTTTTGTCACCTACGGGGAGCGTTTTTTTCGTTCCTTCAGTCATCAGTACCCCGCCAACGCCATAACTGTAAAAAAAATTGATATTAATAATAATGCTCTGATGGCATTGTTTAAACCACTTCACCGGCAGTCGGCCCAATACTTCCCGCATGGTACTGCTGCAGCTCAGTGCTTTACCTCCGATCATGTGAAATTTAACCTGGCCATTGGTACTTTCCACATAAACAAGTTCTTTCATACGAACCTCCGTACGTTGATAACGAACCGGCCCTTTGATCATAAAATAATAGGTATAATTTTCCAGCGAATCGTGATCAGCGAGGGGGATCAATTTAGCGAGCACTTCGTCCACCCGGCGCAATGCGGCATAGAAACGACTCTTAGACACCTCTTTGAGCAGCACATCAACGACACCAAAATCATATCCCGGGTCTTCGTATTGGCGGTGTGCTGTATAAAGAATTGTTTTTAGATTTGAGCTGGGCAGAGTTCTTAAAAAATCAAAAGCGTTGGTCTTTCCTAGTTCGACATCAAGGATCATAAAATCCACTTTGTTGGCACGCAGAAAAATCCGGGCTTCCTGCGGATCACTAAATGTTTTGGCAATCTGCACATAGCCGATCTCTTCGACCATTTCAAGCAGATGGTCTATATGCGGCTTTTGGTCATCGATGATGATTCCTATCCATATTCTATTCATATTTTCCGTCATTTTTTGTTCCTTAAATTATTTGTAGCGCTGCACACATAACATGAGTTCATAATGCTCAGCGTCCTGCTTTTCTTCCATCGAAAAGTCCGTTCCAAAGAGGTATTCCATGCGTGTTCGTACATTTCGAAGCCCCACATCGTGACTTGGCATCATCTGAGGGCCGCTTCGTTTTTTATTTTGAACCATAATCCGATAACCGGCATTACCGACAAGAATGTCGATTTTGGCCGGGTGATCTTTATCCCAAAGGTCCGCATGCTTGAATAAGTTACCAGCGAGCGTCTGCAATAGTGTAGGTGCACTACTAAATCGCATCAGGTTACCCGAGCAGCAAACATTTATATAAAAAGGATTCGGTTCGACTTCCTCCTGGATGGACAAGTACTGCTCCAGTGCTTTCACTTCATCTGCTAATAATATATGGGTTGCCCCTTCCACCTGATGGGCCTCCATGTAGAATTTCATTAAGCGATAAATTTCCTCAAGCTGCATGCCCAATTTACGATCATAGGGATCCACCTTATTTTTTAAATGGCTAAAAATATTCGCCATCATATGCGGATGCACCTGTGCAGATAAGGTTGTATACTGAAAAGATTTCATGCTAGATTCTGCATTCAGGCGTGCTTTCACTGCCTCAAGTTTATCAGTTGATTCGCGAAGCTTACTCTTATAGTAATAATAGCCCACCGCCATCACCGTATAATTACTATGCATGACGAGAAAGGTCTGAGAATACTTCGTCCAACTAAAGGCATGATGAACGACAACGTACTTGTTATTTATAATCTCCAGTCCAAATTTTCCATACAATTCGTAGTACACGAATATTCCGGAGAGTAAATAAAAGCCTATCATCAACACGATAGTTCCCAGTATATGACCCCGATCGTAAACATACTTCAAAATCAGATATATCGCATAGAAGATGATCGCGCAGTAAAACACGGTGATGAAGGAAGCTCCCAGATTCAGTCTGGAATTGCCTAGTGCATTTACAACAAAAAAATAAAAACTATATCCTATCCAGAAACAACAGTGCGACAGCCACTTTCTTTTAAAGAACCTATTCATATTATTGGTTTATATTGATAACCTAAAGATAATTACAACATTATGTTTATACAAGTATTCCAATCGATTTCTTATAAAATCGTTACAGGAAGAGGATAACTCAGGTAAGTAAACTTGTCGAGCAGCAGCTGTTTCTCTTTCATGCTAAATGAAATTATACGATTAGTTGCCGACCAGGTTGCTTCATCTGAGCTTGGTGACATACTTTTGTGTAGGTAAAACCAAGCTTCCCAGGCCTCCGGATATTCCAACAGGATCTCTTCGAAATCCCCATAAATGATGCGGCTAAAATAGTCCGTAAACTGCCTGGCGCTCGGAAACCAGTTTTTATACCAATGACTCAATGTGCAAATAACAATGGGCTCATTTTCTGCCACTATTTTGGCAATTAGAACTGTTATATTTTTTTGAAGCAAAAAAGCCATATGTAGAATCCCATGCTTTATCTTAATGCTGCCATTTAGAAAAGGGATTTCGCTTAATTTTTGCGCCTGGAAATCTTTTTCGGCGCTTACCCCTCCATCGAGGTAGCAGAATATATGATAGCCAAGATCCATCTGCTGCCGCAACTTAAAGAAAAGATAAGGATCCTCGGCGTCTAGAAATACAACTTGTTTTTGCCAACGGTCACCGAGCAAAGCTGCATAATGCTGTGACTGCTGCAACATAACCTCTTTAGCCACAGGAATACAAAGCTTATAGCCGCGCTGAACTAGAAAAGCTGGAACAGCGCGATAGTAACCAAAATGAAAGCTAAGGATAACTTGTGGTCGCTCTGGCGGCGAGAGCCAAAAGATGTTGTAATCGAACTGAAATTTAGCAGGGTCCATTTCTGCCTGCCGACTTGAGAAATTAATCGTTTCACGGTGTAGATTTTGCTGGATATCGAGCTGATGGATACCCAAAAGATGTTGCACATTGGCCGAGAAAAAAACAAAGTCCCGCCAATCCTTTTCGGTGTAGGCCTGCATAGCGGCTTTCCAAGTAAATTGCATATAAAAATACGTTAGGGTTAACATTGGGAATATGCCATGCCTAAGGATAAGGCACAGCATACTCAATTATCTTGATACTCTTAAGGGAAAACGATATTGCATTTCCCTCCATCATCCTCTTCATCAATACCTAACATCAGGTCAGTGATGGTCAGAGGATGTGGATTGTATAGTCCAAATTGGGCCAATAATGTTGTTATTTCCACGCTGTTTCTCGTAAAAAATAAAACCATAGGCTGTTCTCGCAACAGCATTACGGCTTCAGGCACTGAAGACTGTGGATCGATCGGGAGTAAAAATTCAACTAATAATTGGAGAGCCAAAAGACATTGCCTTCATCTACCTTTTGGTTCCTAAACTTTCCATTTTGTCGATAATTTGGGGGGCAAAAGAGGTTTCTCCAGAGTCAAAAGGTATTATAAGGGTAGTTTCGTCAATGATTTTCAATCATCGTAGCTTTGTTAGTGCAACATATATTATTGTCAGTTAGCCAGATAAACCGAAAAAAACTTTATTATGTCAATTAAGCATAACCCCAAGGCGGGATTCAAACTATTATTTGATTTTTGGGGAAAATATCACACAATAGATCATTTTCACTATCAGTGGGCAAAGGACAACCTCAAAGTCAAGATCGTCAAACGAGGCGAGCAACTCAGTCCAGCTGACCGTCATTCGGAGATGACCTATTTTGTCGCGAAAGGCCTCCTGTCTCGGGTTGAAGAGAACACTGAAACCGGCAAACGCAGGATTATGAGCCTTGCTATTCCGAACATGGCTTTAATGACGACCAATCACCTCTATACACATCATCTACACAGCGGGCATATTGTGGCGCTCCGTTCGGGAATTATTATTGCGATCCCGCATTCGGTACTTCGGCAATTTCAGGAACAGGAAAAATCCATCGATACATTGATTGACGTATTGGGCAATAAAAAGAAGAGGCAACTGGTTTTGCTAAGGCAGGCCACATTGGGCTATTCTCCTTTTGAGCGTTACCTTAACTTTACCCGGCTGTTGCCCGAAATTAAAGCTGCTACCACACAGGTTGAGCAGGCTGATCTTCTGGGCATCTCCCGCCACACGGTGCAGCAGGCTCAGTATTTTCTGCTTACTGGAAAATATGCGCAAAAATAGCACCTATAGAACAGGCACATATCAGACTGACGAAGCATGCAACTTTGTATCAGAGCCAGCGATGCGTGCTGGCTCTAATAAACATTTTATAAACTAAATTTTTTGCCATGGCAACAAAAAGAAACAGCTGGCTACGTGTCGGCACATTAGCAGTATTAGGATTGGGTCTTGCATACGGTACTCAAAGTTTTACGGAAAAAGAAGAAGTGAAAGTAGAGCCAAAAACTACAACAACAAGAGCCAACCAGACTTGGTACAACAATGAGCTGGTCAATTCGGATCCTACAAATCCAGCTAACTATGCATTGACGCCTAAATTTGAATGTGGGGATAAAACAGAAGAAATCTGCTCTATCTCAGCACCCGACAATGGTTCTGGTCAACCAGACATGTCCCATGTTCAACCTTCGGGTCAAACTGTAGAAAGCGAAATTCAAGACGCGACTTCTACCCCTACTCCTTCAACGAATGACACTGTTCTCGCTTTTCGTTCTAGTCAGTAAAACAATAAGCAGGCTTTCAATTTCAGAAAGCCTGCTTTCCTTTCTTACCGTGGGTTTTGTGGAATATTACTTTGCATAATCACTTCGGCTGGAATGGGATATAGATAACGGGAATCATTTGCAGGCAGCTCGTACCTTTTTATTTTTCCGTTGACATTTATTTCACGATAGAGATCAATCGCATAATCAGGATCTACATTCAATCGCTTCAGATCAGACCACCGTACACCACGAAATAGCATTTCCTTACGCCGTTCGTTCAATATCAGATTTAAAAGATCCTTCGTATCTGAAACCACCAACTTTTCAAAAGTCCCCTTACGGACTCTATTTTCCAAAAGCTTATTCATATCATCCAACGCCTCTTTTGTAGCCCCTAGCCGGACACTGCATTCCGACCGGATCAAGTAAAGCTCGTCATTTGCAAATCCGGCAAAGTAGGAAGCTGATCTCCCCGAATAGTAACCTTTAAATGCATATTCTGTTGTGTTGACAGTTTTAAAAAAAAGCGATTTACGAAGATCATTATCTGCAAATGAATTATAGATAGACTTCGGTATCCGTGCCGTGCTATTATGTAACACACTACTCGCCGATATTGTTGAGCCATAATAGATCATCTCCACATTCTTCGGATTAATCGGAAAAGCAGGTGTCGGATCGATTGCATTAAAATCCATTAAATCAGCATTTAGTTTCAGACTTTCATTTGCATAATATCGAGCCTGTACATAATCCGACATACTAAGATAAATGCGGGCTAGGGCTGCATAAGCGGCACGTTTGCTCGGCCTATTGATTTCAGCAGCCTGATCTTTCAAATATGGGATTGCACCACTAAGATCATCAATAATCTGTTTATAAGTCTCATGCACTGTCGCTCGGGTAACAGGCACATTAAAATCAGAAGTCAACCGGATTGGTACCCCATAGGGACTATCTGTATCCTTATCAAATAGAGGACTGTATAACTGAGCGACATAAAAATGTGCCAGTCCGCGAACAAACATGGCTTCACCTCGGATATCCATATTTTTGATTGGCTGCAATCTTTCTACTCCCTCCAATACAATATTAGCAATCATGATGGTGTTGTAACATAATCTCCAATAATCAACATCCATAGAGTGCATTTCCTTATCCCAAGTATAAGCTTCCTGATAGCTTGCCAGCATTTTTCCATAGTCGGCATCAGCCAAATAATAATCATCCGTCCCTAATTCGATCAAGCCAGGATAATAAAGATTAATCTGGGATTCAAAATCTAACAGCGCCCTTAAGTCCTCTTCCTTATCTGGAGTAGCTGCAGACAACTGAGGCTTTTCATCCAAAAATTTATCACAAGATTGGGAGAAAACACTCAGAAGCAAAATCATCATTGTATAAATAATATATTTCATATCCATCGTTATTTAAAAATGCACTGATACCCCGGCAGTGTAATTTCGAGCCGGAGGCATATTATTATAGTCGGGGTCTATCCCCCATTTGTTGGCTTTCCATAGCAAAGCCACATTATTTACCGAAGCATAACACTGTATAGGATAATTCTTTGCTAATTTCCACTGATATTGTAGTCGTATATCCTGTAAACGTATTAGGTCACCTCTTCCAATGTTTGCTTCAGAGTAGGCATAGAAATTATCTCGGTTGGAATTTGCCGGATAAGTCATGGAAGGTACCGATGTCCACAATTCATCTCCAGGATTCTGCCAACGTTGTGTATAATCACCATGTGTACGCCAACTATTAAATAAATCCTGATAACGTATGGTTTCCTTCTGAAAAAAATGGCCAAACTTATAGGCAATATTCACAGTCAGCATCCAGGATTTCCAGCTGAAGGTCTGATTTAATGATCCATAATACGGGGGGATTCCCGAACCGTGGTAGACCAAATTTTGGATAGAGTCTGCCAACATCTTGGTATAATCTTTGGACACTTCTCCTTTTAAAGATCCTTGAGGGTCACCACTCAATGGATCGAGCCCCACAAAGCGATAAGAAAAAACAGGATAAAGTGCTTTATCTTCTACGGGCGATAGATTTCTTCCAGCAGAAGAAGTAAATGTCAATGCGCGCCATGTTCCGCCGTAATATTTATCCACCTTATCCTTATTGATCGTAAAAAGTACTTTCGCTTTCCATTTGAAGTTGCCATCCAGCAACTTTGCATTCAGGTCGATATCGATTCCTTTTCCCGATGCAACGGCTACATTTCGCCTTACCGTTGTAAAACCGTAGGTTGGATCTATAGGATCAGAAGCAAAGAGATCGGTAGATTTTTTGAAATAAGCATCTGCCGATAATGAAATTCTATTATTAAAAAGTGCCGCATCCAAGGCGACATTGATCATCCGTACATCCTCCCAGCGAAGCGATGGATTAGGTAGTATGGATACTTTTGCACGAGGAAAAGTACTTACATCAGTATTCAGACCTGCCATATATGTCAAGATGGGTAGACTTGTAGTCATGCCTCCCGAATTTCCGCTATGCCCCAAGGTGGACCGTAGTTTTAGGCTATTGATAACACTATTCTTTGGAAAAAAAGCTTCGTCCGAAACTCTCCAAGCCAGACCGGTAGACCACAGTGGATTCCATCTATTGTTGGCATTTACTCCAAATAGATTAGATGCATCCCTACGCCCACTAACTGAAAAGATATAACGCCCCTTGTAAGTATACGAAGCATTTCCAAATAACGAAACATAGCGCCGAGTCAGTTTATCAAAACCATTTGTATAAGGAATTCGGCTCAAGCCACTAAGGCCATCATAAATTGGATAGGCATCTACAGGATTGACCAATTGGCTGATATACAATTTCTCATCAAATCCGTAAGTTGTAAAAAGATCACTCTCCTCTGTCCGAGTGGATACTTCTGATCCAGCAAAGAAATTCAGTTCATGTAGATCACTCCATTTGTGTGCAAAATTGAGCTGTACTCTTCCTTTATGGCTGGTGAAATCATTGTTCCCATTGGTCAGTATCCCTCCCAGCGGTACAATCCGTTTTACGGTCCCATTACCGACCTGTGTAAAGCGATTGATCAAATCACGCGTAAAGAAAGACTCCTGTCCGCGTAGGGTCCGGTTCGCCCCCAATTGCCCTTCAAAACCATACTGACCAGTAATCTCCAAACTATTCCACAGCTTGACCGATAGTTTAAGCCCTGCATTCCAATAATTGGTATTGTTATTGGCTTTGGAAACACCAAATTCATTCAAAGGCCGGTAAAACCAGTCGAGCAACCCCTCATTGCGATCAGCAACCGACTCCATATACCTAAAATTATACTGTGATGGAATTACCAACGGATTGCCGGCATCATCCATCAATTGCGCATAAGGATACAGATTTGTCCTACCCCCGCCGACACCTATCGGATAATCAACGAGGTCCGGATTATAGCTATTCTTCATATTGGAATAAAGCAGATTGCTCTCCAGCCTAAAGTGTTTCCAGAAATTCAGCTGATAACTTCCATTGATCACCAGCCGTTGATTGCTGCTCTCCCTTTTGCTGAGCATATTTCTATCGTAGCCGATCCCTACCCGGTAACCACTCTGCTCACCACGGCCTGACAAGGCGATATTATTTTGGCTTAGGGTACCATTGCGATAGACGTAGCGGAGCAGGTCATTGCGGTAATCCAATGTTTTATATTTTTCGATACGTGCATTCATTTCCTCCTGCGTAACCAGTCCTTTGGAAAGATCATACAGTCCATCAACAAGCGGAGAGACGATACCCCTATTGGAATTTGTTCCATTCAATATCGTATTGTAAAACCCTTTGTCAAACAGCATTTTTTCCACTTCGATAAACTCTGCCGAAGACATTTTAGGTAAATACATCAGGTCAGGTTTTGCGGTAATGGTCAGATTAGACGAAAAGTCCACCGCTGTTCCCTCCTGTTTATTGCGATTTTTTAGTTTGATTACGATAACACCATTTCCGGCCCGTGCCCCCCAGACCGATGTTGCTGCAGCATCCTTAAGCAGCGTAACGGTCTCCAAATCATTCGGATTAATCGCGTTGATATCACCCTCAAAAGGCAGATCATTGACAATAATTAACGGTCCCATGAGCGCACTGGAAAGCGTATTGATACCGCGAATATTGATCTGATTGGTACCATCGCGCCGATCCATCTGCAGAGCTGAAAAATTCCCTTCCAAGCGGTCAAGAATATTGCCCGATGATAGTCTCTGCGTTATGACCTTATCATCTACCTGTGCAAAAGCCCCGGTAGCACGGTCTTTGGGAATGCGCTGATAGCCTGTCTCGACCATCACCTCCTCAAGCTGATTTGTTTTCTTGTTAAGAACGATCCAAAAGTTCCTATTTTTGGATTCAGCAAGCGCCAGTACACGCGTTTCATACCCCATGTAGCTGACAGATAGCCGTTCACTAAGATCAGTCGCCGATACTTGAAACTTTCCTTCGCGATCCGTCCTCGTTTGCGTCTTTGTTTTCAACAGCGTAATGCTTGCGCCAGCAATTGGGTGGGCGGACTCATCTACTACTGTTCCAGTATAGATGTGCTGCGCTTTTAATTCCATCTGCAAGAAGCATAATATAATGAACAGCGCGTAAGTTAACCATCTATTCATAATTACCTTGCCCCCTCAACAAGTCGATTACATTATCAATCTGTTCTTTATTTACGAATGTATGACCTGTAATTGCCAGCACGGTACCGCGTGGCGAGATCCATACATATCTCGGAATTGAAGCATGCGGAAACAAGCTTATTAGATATTCATCATTATAAACAGTAGGTAGCGAGCTCCCTCCTATCTGAGCTAAGGTTTCGCTATAGGTCTTTTTGATTTTTTGGAGATCATCCCGGCGATGTTTGGTATTGACAAGTACCATGGCTAGCGTATCTGCATACTGTTGGCTCAGCTTCTCCCCTTTTGGCATCTGAGTGAGGCACATTCCGCACCATGAGGCCCAGAAGTCCAAGATGATCAGCTTACCTTTCAGATGTTTTAGATCTGTAGTGATAGCCTTACCATTCGTGTAAACTTTATACTGTCGGGTATAAAAATCTTCGGGTACCCGATCGCCTACATTGATCGGTGCAACTGCAGGAAGCCCAGACGCCCCACTGTCCTTGCGGGGCGTCTGGGCCGATAAACTAAACATAGAAACCAAACACAGCAGTATCGCTCGTGCTCGTTTGCTCTTAAAAGCCTTGTGTAAATTATTTGATATTGATTTCATCATCTTAAGGTTTTGGTTGGTTAATGGATTGAAAAAAATCGTTGATTTGTTTGGTCAGCTGGATTTCCTTCATATTAGCTTCCAGAGTTGACAGTTTTAATTGGGTTGTATCTAAATGGCGGCTATGCGTTAGGAAATACGCCATCAGAGCACGTAGAATATCGGCCAAAAACAGCGTTTGCTGTACAGCCTCTAATTTGCTTTCGGTAACTTCGCCGAGGGTTTTGCATTTGAGGTCCAATGCATAGAGATACTCGCGTATCGTGACTAGCGAATAATTATCCCAAAAGCTTTCGATACATTTCAATGGATCGTAATTGTCTTCATGGATCTCGTAGAATGGCCTATCGAGATATAGGAGATCTTCATAAATGGCTTTCATGTGTTTAGTTTTTGGCTGTGACCTTAGCGCATAGCTCTCCCTGTCCGACCGAAATCAGCTTTTTTTGGGGGACCTGAGCTTGCTTAGGTCAGGTAAACAATAAATTAATTGGGAAGCTAGATCGCATTTGAGTGGTTATCACAAAGGTTATCATATTGGCGTGATGCAATCCATAGCAGTGTAGGGTCAAATCATGTTTGACTTAGCTACCCGAGCTACTCGGGAGCTGAAATAAGATTTTTTGTTGTCTGTTTTTTGTGGTTCATGCTCACGTTTATAATTGTGAGTCTTATTCGGGAAAATGGCTATAGCAGGCCCTATCACCGTACAGCAAGGTTCCGACGCCTTTTAGAAACGGTCTACGATAGGGCCCATGACGCTATAGCTGTACAAATGTACAAATAAAGCAATCATAGGCATTATCCTATCGTCTCGTTCTAAATCAAATTGTCGGAATTTGCTGTCGAGACTCTTTAGTTTAATACCTTATTCATCTTGGATATTGATTCAAATATAGTCATAAAATTTATAAAATAAAAATTATTATTTATGAATAATAAATTATAACACACATTTAGTCTGCAAAAAGCAACATTTAGTAAATCAAACTTCAATAAATGAATGCGTCGACTAAATCCAGCAGTGCTGATCCTGATTTCCTTGCAGTAAAGTCATTATTTGAGTCCAAGATCATCAAATCGATGAGGTTATTGGAAAAGCAAGGTCCCACAAAGATGGCGAAAGCTTTAGGGCTTCAATATAACTCCTATCTTGATAAATTAAATAACCCACAGAAATTCACTTTTGCCCATATATTTAAGATCGCATATTTATGTGATCTAGACCCCGATCTTATTTATAAGGTCATAAAAAACCAAACTTTTAAGAATCCTTAAAATCAAGCTTTCTTATTAAAAATGGACCTTTATTATAGAATTTCTATAATAGTATTTGTCTCAAATCTTTGCTTTTGATATCGGAAACCCTTACTTTTAAAGTGCGAATAAAAAAGAGAAGGGAGCCGTGCAATTTTGTAGCAGAGTTATTAGAAAGTACAGGTCGGCAAAATCAACATAGTAAGTGCTACCCACAGGCCTTGCTGGCTTTTGTATGCACATTCCTCTACCGAGGTAAAGGGCGTTGCTGATTTTAAGCTTTTGAGAAGCTATTCAGGCGGGCAGTATTTGTTCTTGATGAGCAGTGATACTGCAAGCTGACGAAGCTGATCCTTTATCTGCCGTCGTTCTGTTGTGGTTAATGACTTTTTTTGTCTCATAATTTACTAGTTGGGTTATCAACAAGAGTCTCGAAGGGGAAGGTCAAGCGCTAAATAAAGAGGATGGCCCACTATCTTCAACCAGCAGTGAGGCACGACGAAGAGCCTTTGACACGGTATCCAATAGGGAGCCATCCCCTTTTTTTGTAAAAATACAAAAAGCATGGGGGTTAGCAAACCCTACGTCTCGTGTCGTTGGAAAATTCGTCGTTTTCACTTCTGAGACTCAATCAGAAAACTGATTATATCACAAATATAGTCAATTATATACAACAATGAAAAATACGATTCAAGAAAATATAGAACAACCTGATTATAAGTATATTAAATTTAAAGAATTTAGAAAATATAGTTATGAATTGATTAGATCATGTAACTTAAACAAAGTTGCTAAAGAAGATAAAAAGGATACAATTCAAGACCTCATTGCAAGAAATGGAGGTGATATTTTTTCTGGACTTATGTTTTACTTGGTCTTGAAAGAACTTGACGCGGATATCAATATTGCCTGCGAAGACTTATTTCACGACTACACGTATCCAGGCATGAAGTCCCCAGCAGAAGATCTAACTAAGTTCGCAAAATTTATCTCAGGTATTAGCCTTACCGATGGTGAGATCGCATCCGCAATTGGCGCCAGTGGAAGTCGAATAAGCAGAATCCGACATGCAAATGATGGAACCGATTTTTATCCCTATCAAGTGTATGCCTTAGCAAAAATATCACAAATTCAACCTAGCCAACTCTTCGATTATTTTTACGGTGATGGCGAGCGACCAATGATTGGGTTAACCTAAAGTAACATCCAAAACGGCAAAAATAAAGATCAAAAATCTTTTATAATTTTTTCAATTTCAAAAAATTATTTCTATATTAGATCAGCCGGTTGAAATATACCAACATCTAGCTAAGCGCCTTAATTTATTAGGGCGCTTTATTACTAAAAAGCGTCAACCCCGTCTACATAAAAACAGATTTTTTTCATAATATATTTAGTTTATAAAAGGTACTCCTCTCTCATCACTCGATGAAATGGGGAGTTTTTTTATTAGAGCTACTCTATCCTTAAAATGAAAAAGCCACATCCCTTCGGAAATGGCTCCAATAAATTAAATAAATTATACACTCAAAACTATTTGATTACAGTTTTTCGATTTCTTCGATAGAAAGCCCGGTGCCTTTAGCAATATCAGCAATAGGTAGCCCCATTTTCTTAAACTCTAGTGCAATGGCAATAGCTTCTTCACGCTTACCTTTTTCAATACCAGTCTTAAGACCTTTTTCAATGCCTTTCTGAATTCCTTTTTTTTCAGCTTTATCTAATAAATATTCTTGAGTGCCCATAGTATCGCTCCTTCCTATTTTTGTTTTAATTTCTTCTTCAAACTTAGATAAATTGCCTACAAAAAGCAATTTATCGATTCTCATTTGCTCGCAATTCCGATTCTTCCTGATCGAGGATCTTATAGCTATTAAAATCGTAGCGTAATGAAGTTCCCATAAACTCCTGGCTATATACCACTGGTCGATAGCCTTTGTTTTCATCTGCCAAAATTGCAATAGCTGTAATTGGAACTTTGTAACGATCCCATATTCTATAAAAATAGCGAAACATGCGCTCGGCCAAATCTCCCCTGCCTTTATTGCTCTGAATCTCTACATGGCAGAGTACGAACTGTTCGCGGCCATCCTTTAAAAATACCTTCACAAGCTTGTCTACATAACGGACTCCCCTGCCGTTGAGAGTTTCAAACTTATCAATAAAAGAGTTATTGGTGTTAAAAGTCAGCAACAGGTGATGTATAGCGATTATGGCGCCATAAATATTACTATTGGAAGCTTCAGGAATAGCTCCTTCTATCCTATGGTCTTTACGAGATGGAAAAATCAATTTGTTTGCAGTAAATTTTCTATTCCACAATCTCGAATGATGAGCACAAACATTACGCACATCATTTAGAAAAAGGAGCCACTTAACAAGGGTTTTCCCTGAGGGTAGTTTAAATGCAGTAGCTATCGAATTTTTCGTATTATCATTCTTTAGACAGGTATATAATTTAATTAACTTACCAAATGACAATGTTTCAAAATACATATTTTCGGGAGGGTAAGTTTCTTCTGTATATTTGAGCTTAAAAGCTTTCAAAAACTGTTCTTTGGGCTTCTCAAAATCTATAATTACTGAATCCAAAACATAGGCACGATAGTTTAAAACCTCATTTTCATTATTCCTCAAATCTCTTTTATCAAGAAAATTCAGCGGATCTACGGACCAATAAAAACCTTTGAGTTCAGAATATGCATTAAGTATACGCGTTCTTAAACACACTTCTACCCGTTCCAAATACTCTAAGAATACACATCGCAGCTTTTTGTCGAAGGTATATAAGTTTATAATATCACTAAATGTAGTTCCTTCTTAAAAAATCGATGCATTTCCTTTATCTTGGAGATGGAACAATTGGCATTTCAAGCAAACTCAACCGAGTCCAGCATTTCCTTAAAGAAAATGCGACGCCAAGCCAAGAAATTGAAAAACAAAAGTATTTCAAAGGTGAAGAAGAAAAATGCTTAATTGATTTCGCAACACAACATTCTCTGTGCTATTTAGGTGAAATAGATTAGCAAGCGTCCCCTAGCCAACTTTTGCATATTCCGATGATGTTGACCCCATTCCGGGCATACTGACCCCCCTGATTTTGGTTCAAGGGTTATCATTACCAATGACCTGACAATATTACCTTTTTTTTCTTAGACTTTCTCCTTTATTATGGAAAGCTTTCCATAATAAAGGCTATGACAACAATATGGATATGTAAAGTCCATTATCAGATCTCTTCTCAAAATTCATTTATAGCCAATTATTAATACGACTACACATAATTGCTTTCCATAACGTTAGTGTTGCATATTACAATATATCAACATAAATAGTAAAAGTTATGGAAATTCAAAATCTTATTGAACGTACTAACCAACTTTTAAAAGAGGCCAGATATTCAGGCAGTCGTATCTACACCTATAATTGGTTGTGGAAGAAAGGCATCCTTGTTTATATGCACTCAAGAGGCTTGGTTGACTACGACGAAAACGTCGGCAACGAATATATGCTGACGTGCCGTGATGGTTTCAACGTTACATTCCATCATCGCGACCTTATTAAAAGTATTGAAGTGTTGACCCATGTTTTGTTGGATAGCAATCTGGGAGGGAGAAGACAGCATGTGGTACAACATCCCTTACGGGGTGACATCGGCGCCGCCGCTATTCAGTATCTTGAATACTTGAAATCCCTGGGCTTAAATGAGAAGAAGACACTTCAGCGTTACAGAAAAACAATGAGCAACTTTATAGAATATCTACTCGAACTGGGAATAGACAATCGTTCGGGAATAACCGAAGAAGCTATAGTGAGGTATGTTGAGAGTCGCGAATATCAACAGAAGGAGTATATTGATACTACGCGCCGCTTTCTATTATTTCTCTTCCGCGAAAATATAATTGCAAAGGACTATTCCTATATGCTAAAATCACTTGGTAAAAAAATCAAGCGTGTAAAGGCCCCTTCGTTCTATGCTCCAGATGAAGTACAGAAGATAGAGACATCGATTTCCCGTTCAAGCAATATTGGAAAACGCAACTATGCTATGCTATTATTATGCTCCCGTCTAGGGCTGCGCGTCTCGGATATAGCCAATTTGAGTTTTAGCGACATAAATTGGGAAACCAATAAAATAACGCTTGTGCAATATAAGACCGGAAATCCATTGACACTTCCACTTTTACCTATAGTTGGTAATGCCATTATCGACTATGTTCGGTATGCACGCCCAAAATCCATGTCAGACAAAGTGTTTTTAAGTTGTCGTCCTCCATATGGGGCACTTAATGGAGGAGCGGTTCATGGAGCCATCTTAATTGTTTTTAAGTCTTCTGGAATCGAATTCGGGAACAGGCATCATGGAGGGCATGCATTGAGATTCAGTCTGGCGCAAAGAATGCTGGACAAATCCACGCCAATCTCAATTATATCGGAAACACTGGGTCACTCCGAAGCAGATACAACAAGAACCTATGTCCGGATAGACCTGTCACATATGCTGGGATGCGTACTAGATGTTCCGGAATCCAGCGATTGCTTTTATACGCAGAGAGGAGGGTGGTTCTATGACTGATCCATTTGACTATCGGGGAGTATTGGCTCCTTATATGAAAGCCCTGATCCGGATCAAAGAATCCTGTGGGTCCACCGTGCTATCAACCAAATGGACTTACAAAGAGTTTGACGAGTTCACCATAATATATGGTTTATCAAATCCAGTTATCACGAAAGATCTGATAGGTGCCTGGGCAAAGTCCAGGGAAAATGATTGTAGTAGAACATTCTATGGAAAATGCTCCCGTCTGGCCCAACTGGCGAAATACATGAATGAGCACGGGGTTAAATCATATATCATGCCTTTGCCAAAATGTACGAACGATCGTGGTTTTGTACCCTATATCTTCACTGAAGAGCAGATGCTGGCCATATTCCGGGAATCTGACGGGCTTCAGCGAGGAAGCCATCGAAAAGATGACCCAATTATATCCCTACCCTGTCTTTTTCGACTTTTATATAGTACAGGCCTAAGAATCACAGAAGCAACCTCGCTGCGAAACAAGGATGTGGATCCCGACAGGAATGTATTAAGGGTTGGCACTTGGGGCAATACTAAAAATGGAGAAGAACGCCTGGTTCCCATATGCAGCTCTTTAAAGGAGGCCCTTCTGAAATATTTACATTACAGGAGCATGCTCCCCGTAAAAGGCGTTACTGATAGCGAACGTCCATTCTTCATTAAATTGAATGGTACAGCCGTGTCTTCCGCCAACGCATACAACTGGTTCAAAAAGGTATATACGAAATGTGGAATTGCATATAAAGGTGAATGCTTTGGTCCTCGGGTGCATGATATAAGACACACCATGGCAACGCATTCTCTTGCAAAAATGATAAGAAAAGGGCTTGATGTGTACACTGCCCTTCCATTACTGGCTGCTTGTCTGGGACACAAGTCTCTTACATCCACCGAAGAATATGTGAGACTCACCTGCAACGAATATCCCGAACTATTGGAAATGTGTATTTCCCTCAATGAATTTATATATCCCCAAAAAGATGGCAACGAATAACATAGCAAAATATATCACAGGTTTCCTTGGTGTGTATCTTCCGCACGAGCGAAACGTCAGCCCCAATACCATATCCGCGTACCGCGATGGTTTTGTCTCCTTTTTTTCCTTCTTGAGGGATGAGAAACAGATAAAGATTGAAAATGCGATTTTGTCAGATATTAATAGGGATAATGTGGTTGAATATCTACGATGGCTGATTGAGCGGCAGGGAAACAGTATTGCGACGCGCAATAATAGATTGGCAGCGATACATTCCTTTGTAGCATATCTTCAGTATGATAGCATCGAATACCTGGATCAGTGGCAAAAAGTCCTGAAGATTGGAAATCTGAAAAAAGCACATCCTACCCCGGTATACTTTACAAAAGAAGGAATAAAGCTTCTACTTGAACAACCGGATAGTGCATCTTATCAAGGGCTGAGACACCTTACGGTCCTTGCTTTGATGTATGATACAGGTTGTCGGGTACAGGAACTGGCTGACCTGACGGTAGAGTCAATGCGAATACAGTATCAGCCATACTCGATCAAGGTATATGGAAAAGGAAGAAAAGTGAGAATAGTACCGCTTTCTGAGCATGTCGTCGTAATACTCAAGAAGTATATGGAAAGGTACAATGTTGACTACGAGATTGATATAAAAAGACCGATCTTTTGTAATAGCGCGGGGAATAAACTCACCAGAGCCGGTATAACCTATATCTTAAAGAAATATGCAGATATGGCCCGTATATACGATTCTAATCTTATTCCCGAGGTTACCAGTTGCCATCAGTTAAGGCATAGTCGCGCAATCCACCTGTTGCAATCTAGTGTAAATCTGGTTTGGATAAGGGATCTTTTGGGGCATACCTCGGTCCAGACCACAGAGATATATGCAAGGGCCGACTCAAAACAGAAAAGAGAGGCTATAGAACAGGCATCGGAATGCCTTACACCTAACCAGGTTACCGGAGAATGGATCGATAACAGTAACTTGATAACTTGGCTGAAAGGGCTGGGTAAGAAATAACGATTATGTAAAGTCCAAATGTAAAGCCGTAACGCAATGCTCTGTGAATCAATGTACCTTTCAATGGACTTTACATATCCATATTGTTGTCATAGCCTTTAAGTTCAATCCTGTGAGACACATGGACAATTCTATCTAGTATTGCATCGGCAATAGTATCCTCACCGATTATATCATACCAACTTGCCACGGGTAATTGACTTGCTATGATGGTAGCCTTTCTGCCATGTCTGTCCTCAAAGATCTCCATGAGATCCAACCGTTGCTGTTGTTCCAGTCGCACAATACCGAAGTCATCCAGGATGAGAAGGTCCGTTTTGGCTAGTCTGTCCATAAGTTTTTGTAGGCTTCCTTCCAATCTTGCCATTTTTGAACGTTGCAATAGCTTCTGCAGATTGTAATAAGCCACTCTTTTTCCCTGTGCACAAGCCTTCAATCCGAAAGCGGAGGCCATAAAAGATTTTCCACAGCCAGCTGCCCCTGTGATAATGATTGGTTCGGCTTTCTCCATATAACCCCCAGTTGCAAGATCGGTAATAAGCGAGTGGTCAATACCTCGAGTGGCATCCATATTGATTTCTTCAATAGAGGCCTGATAGCGGAATGCAGCATTCTTTTTCAACCTGTCATAGCGTTTACTCTCACGATCATCGACTTCAGACTGCAAAAGCATCTCCAGCCCTTGCTCAAAGTTCAGTGTGCCATGTTGGCGTGTTTCTTTCATCGCTCTCCAATGTTGCTCCATGCCATTCAGACGAAGCATTTTTAGGTGTTTTTCAATGTTCATTTTATATCTATTTTATCATTTAATGGTTCTGTTAACTATAATAACCTGCACCTCTGATGTTGTTATGATGAGGCATTGGCATTTCATTTTCTTGAGGTTCATTCCATCCCGCCATACCGCTGGCCAGCATATTTCCAACCGATTTAGAACTGAACATGCTGTTTTCTACAGCCATGTTGCAGGCCTTATCGAACATGGCTGCGGAGTAAGTACGTTGCAAACGAAACAGCCCATCACAGGTACGGTAGAGCTGCTCGGGATAACGTCCCTTTTGATTGAATATCGCTATGATAAGCTGCTCGAATGAATGGGATATCTCAGAAGCTTTCTTGCGATATTTTTCAGGACTAATATCCATGTATTCACGATGACTGGACTCTAGATGTTCTGGGTTGGTGGTATATGAGTTTGGACGCAGGCTACGCTGATGTACAGCTACCTGATTGCCTTGCACAAAGATGTAGACCATACGATCAGTGTATACGACCTGCGCTTTTTTCCTGCGGTAGATATGCGGTACACTATAAGAGTGACGGTCGCGGCCCAAGTAAATATGGCCGTTGTCAGCCACTTTAAGCTCGGTATAGTGCTTCAGCTCAAAGCGGCTCGCAGGAAGTTTGCCCAATAGATGCTTTTCACTACTGATAAAGCGTTCCTGACGGCAGTAACTGCGGTTTTGCATTCGTGTCTGGTTGAGCTTGTCTATGCACGAGGTGATGGCTTCATTGAGCGATTCTAGGTCAAAGAACCTACGGTTGCGTAATCGTGCGAATACCTGTGTGTAGACGATTTTGACATGGTTCTCAACAGCACTTTTGTCCCTTGGCTTTCCTGCCCGAGCAGGAACCACAACGGTATCGTAGTGATTGGCCAGATCTTCCATACTTCTGTTGATATCAGGTTCATAACGATCGCTCTTGGTTACAGCCGACTTTAGATTATCCGGTACCAGTGCCTTGGGAACTCCGCCCAGGAACCACAGGCAATCGTTCAGCGCTCCAATAAAATCAGGGATTGTTTGGCTACGCACAGCTTTTGCATAACAGTAATTGGAATAAGGAAGACAGGCGACAAATACCTCGCAATTAATAAGTTCACCTGTCTCAATATCAATATAATGCAACTTCTTGCCGGAGAAGTCGATATAGAGCTTGTCTGCAGCTTCATGTTGCATTACCATGGTTCCTGAACGGGCAGAAACACTGAGCTGTGAAAAGTGATAACAGAACTGGGAGTAACCATACCCCTGGGCATAAGATACTTTGTATTCTTCCCAAAGCAGTTTACGCGTTACGCCAACTCTTTTAAGTTCTTTCTCCAGATGCGGCAAACGCTCTTTGAGATCCTCGAACCTGGGATCACGGTAGGCCGGATTACCTGAATGCAGCAGACCTTCCAGGACCGGGTCTTCCACAGACAGAATGTCGCTCATGTTCAACTTTGCCTCACCTATCTTAAAAAGATAGGACTTTACGGTATTCTTACTTATACTGAGACTGCGGGCTATCGCTTTGATGGCATAGCCCTGCTGGTGCAGCCTGATCATCTGTTTTATCTGACTCATGGGTCTGGTTTTTCCGGCCATTGGGTAATATCATTTTCCCAAAAATAAAACCAAAATCAGGACCCCCGCAAGGGGTCAATATCCGGTTCTTCCGCACTTTTGGTGGTAATACCATCATATTTGTCTTCAATTAGCGTTCATATTTTAATGAATGCATCAAAACTTGTTTTTTCGGACGATGGTGATAACTTTAGGATTATATCAGTAGATAACCAGCAAGATGTACTGGTAGTTTATGTGCAGAGTACTACCCGAAGTGCTGTCTGCCCAAACTGCTGCATCACTTCGAAAAGAATCCACAGCTATTACACCCGCAAGATCGCAGACCTTCCTGTCTTTGGTAAAACTTCCAGAATTATTCTTCGCTCTCGTAAATTTTATTGTCATCAAGACGAATGTCCGTTCAAAATATTCACCGAGAGGTTCGAGAGTCATTTCAGGCCATATAAACGGAGGACTGAGCGTCTGGAAAGTAAGATCAGACAACTTGGGCTTCTTGCCGGAGGAAGGCCTGCTCAGCGGATTTGTACCATATTGTCGATACCCACTAGCGATACGACTATACTACGGTTGATTGAAAAAAGCGATTTTTCACCAGCAAAAGGTGTAACCGCCATTGGCGTAGACGATTGGGCTTACAAAAAAAGGAAAAGTTACGGTAGTATTTTGGTCAATCTCCACACAGGGAAAGTGATAGATCTATTACCAGACCGTGAACAGGAGACATTGCGTAAATGGCTACAGGAACGTCCAGAGATTGAAGTAATGAGCCGGGATAGATACAGTAACTATCAAAAAGCAATTACTTTGGGTGCTCCCCAATCTATCCAGGTCACCGATCGTTGGCACTTGTTGAAAAATTTAAGTGAGGCGGTACAGAAAGTTTTGATTAGGCATTACAGCAAAGCCACAGCTTTGTTGGCCAATAAGCAGTTGCGGGTTGACGATCAACAAATAGCTGAAAATCAAAGCTCACTATCTGAAAACAGAAGCTCTCCGGATTCAGCTCATGGCGGGATCCGCTTAAAGCGGTTTGAGCAACTGAAGGAATTACAGAAAAAAGGATATTCCATACGTGCCATGGCACGGCATCTGTGCATGCACAGACAAACCGTCAAAAACTATCTGGACATGGAGACCTTGCCCCGGAAATCTCAATGCAAGATTAATCCGCTTGAAAAATTCTTTACGCATATAAAAAAGCGTATGGAGGAAGAGCCGAGCATATTGATCACCACATTGTGGCAGGAGCTCAGAACCCAAGGATATAAGGGAGCCTATTCAACTTTCTCAGAAGGCTTGAAATTCTATGGGATCCGAGTGGGCAAAAAAGCTGGGTTCACTAAAGAATTACCGAATCATGGTGCAGCAACTTTTAAACCATCATCAGCGGCGATATGGTTTCTGTCAGATCAACAAAATCTGTGGGATGACCAACGGAATATCATCCGCGAATTATGCAAATCCTCCAAAGAGCTGAATAAGACTTTTATCCTAGTGCAATCCTTCCGTAAAATAATGGCTGAGAAGTCGGGCGATACAAAATTGAGGGAGTGGATCGAGAAATCAAGCACCTCGGGACTAAAAGAAATAGCATCATTCGCAAAAGGACTGCTCGCCGATTGCCCCGCTGTTGAAAATGCGCTCACCTTACCATGGAGTAATGGTCCCGTGGAAGGAAACGTGAACCGACTGAAAATGATTAAGAGGCAGATGTATGGTAGAGCGGGGTTTGACTTATTGAGGAAACGTGTATTATACGCTCCGTCTTGACCACCAAAAGTGGGGAAGAACCAATATCCTCCGGAATACTGAACTCCCAATAATATCAGAGGGGTCAGCATGCTCCAGAATAATAATCGTCAAAACAGAAATTAATCCGCAAAGGGGTCAATATGCCCCGGAATATATAGCTGTTCTGAACAAAAGAGGGGTCAGTATCTGACGGAATGCCATGCGATAACAACGATTAAACAAACACGACATACCTAAACTAACTCCGGAATCAGGGGGTCAGCATGCTCCGGTCTATGCAACTTTTTCGGTACAGTAAGCGACCAATAATTGGACTAAGCTAGGATAGCCGCAAAAATGAGGGGAGACAAACAGCAAAAAGTTATTTTTAACTTTTAAATTTCAGCAAACTGTTCCTATATCATTTTAGCTGGCTGAAATATACAAAATGCAACGAAGCACCTTAATCAATTAGAGCACTTTATAATTAAATATATGTCGAACAATTGCTCAACATTATCTCAATGAAATAGGCTTTTTATCTTTCACCCTGACAGGGGTATTTTAGCATTCCTAAAGAACGCTCAATTGAAGAGATATTGGGAAAAGATTAGAAGTGTGACGACGCCTCAATTAATCATCTGACAATAAGCACCTTACAATAAAAAACACTGATAACCCCGACACAGATGTCGGAGACATCCCCCAACCAAATTATACAATAACTTGTTTTCCAATATTTTAACCGTATTTTTATACCCTAATATTGATTTCACATGATATCCGACTTAACAACTGTCTATTTCGGCGATCCCCGGAATGGGGTCAACATCTCCCGAACATGCAGTTTCTTGGAAATTTGGAAAATTCACCGTATGTTGATATAATTAAAACTACTGAAGCAGTGATAAAAACTGATTCACCTCAATATTTTCAGACTGACGGACAGATTTTGGACAGAACCAGTGAAGTTAGTATAAGCATTATAAAAAAGGCTGTCACTATCATTGTTCCATAAAAAAAGGTTGCTCGAAAAAGCAACCTTTTTTTATACAAAGCAGATAGCCATTATTTATTATCGTCAACCTCTTCAAATTCAACATCAGTAGCTTCTTCTACATCATTTGAATTATTAGCCTGTGTTCCATTACTATTGGCCGAACTTCCGCCCGAAGCAGCTTGTTGAGCCTGATATATTTCTTGTGAAGCGCTTTGCCACGTTTTGTTTAACTCATCCATTGCTGCTTCAACGGCTGGAACATCCTGTTTGCCGTACGCTTCTTTTAAACGGCCCAATGCCCCTTCAATTGCGCTTTTGTTTCCGGCAGAAATTTTATCGCCATATTCTTTGAGCTGCTTCTCGGTCTGGAAAATAAGAGAGTCAGCCTGATTTAGTTTATCAACTTTTTCTCTGGCCTGCTTATCAGATTCGGCATTTGCCTCTGCCTCCTGTTTCATCCTTTTAATTTCTTCTTCGGTTAATCCGGATGAAGCTTCAATTCTGATTTTTTGTTCTTTACCGGAAGTTTTATCCTTAGCACTTACGCTTAATATTCCATTGGCATCAATATCGAATGTTACTTCAATTTGAGGAATTCCTCTGGGTGCAGGCGCTATTCCATCTAAATGGAAACGGCCAATTGTTTTGTTATCTTTTGCCATGGGCCGTTCCCCTTGCAAAACATGAACTTCTACTGACGGCTGATTATCAGCTGCTGTTGAAAATATTTCAGATTTTTTGGCCGGAATTGTAGTATTGGCTTCAATCAATTTGGTAAACACTCCTCCCATAGTTTCAATTCCAAGAGAAAGTGGGGTTACATCAAGCAACAACACATCGTTAACTTCACCAGTCAGTACACCTCCCTGAATTGCTGCGCCAAGTGCTACCACTTCATCAGGATTCACACCTTTTGATGGTTTTTTACCAAAGAATTTCTCAACCTCTTCCTGTATTTTTGGAATTCGGGTTGACCCACCGACTAAAATCACTTCATCTATATCAGAAGTTGAGAGCCCTGCATCTTTTAGGGCAGATTTCACGGGTTTCATAGCCCTTTTTATTAACTCGTCAGCAAGTTGTTCAAATTTTGCTCGCGTTAATTTCTTAACAAGATGCTTTGGTACACCATCAACCGGCATAATGTACGGTAAATTAATATCTGTTTCCGCAGAACTGGAAAGCTCTATCTTCGCTTTTTCAGCTGCCTCTTTTAATCGTTGAAGCGCCATTGGATCTTTTTTCAAATCCACGCCTTCATCTTTCTGAAACTCTTCAGCCAGCCAATTGATAATCACATCATCAAAATTATCTCCTCCCAAATGCACATCCCCGTTGGTTGATTTTACCTCAAATACACCATCGCCAAGTTCAAGAATGGAAATATCAAATGTACCTCCACCAAGGTCGTACACAGCAACTTTCACATCTTTGTTTTTCTTATCAAGGCCATAGGCCAGTGCAGCAGCAGTAGGCTCATTGATAATTCTTTTTACCTCAAGCCCTGCTATTTGTCCAGCTTCCTTTGTTGCCTGACGTTCAGCATCGTTAAAATAGGCCGGTACAGTAATTACCGCTTCTTTAACTTCCTGTCCCAGATAATCTTCGGCGGTTGATTTCATTTTTTGCAAAATAATAGCCGATATTTCCTGAGGGGTATATGTCTTCTTGCCAATTTTAATTCTTACGGTTTCATTATCACCTGAAACCACTTCGTAAGAAATGTTTTTTAATTCTTCCCCCACATCGCCATATTTTTTACCCATAAAACGCTTTATTGAGCTTATTCCATAACAGCTACACAGGAGTTGGTTGTTCCTAAGTCAATACCTATAATTTTTCCCATATCTTGTAATATTTTATTTGTTAATACCCAGTTTTATCACTGAATTTATAATCAACTTATGTGATAAACCAATAATGATGGCATTATGACATTTTTTTGACGGCTTAGGGGCTGACAATATCAATTATCCGAAAAATCCATTAGTTCATTTGTTTTAAGAATAAGTTTTTCAAAGGATTGAACATCCATATCTTGCTTTGCCTTATTATCTAAAATATCGTTTCTTATTTCAACCGAAACCATTGACATTTCATCTAACAAATCATCCAGGTCTTTTTCAGAAATCTTTTCATATTTCGCCAGCTTAACAAACCGGATAACAAACTTATTGAACGCAACCAAAACATTTTCACCAGCAATAAAAATCATTCGTTGGCTTAAAAGCCTTAATTCTATTATATCCTCGTGGGTAATCTTTTCTTTACGCACAATATCTTCCAATTGCTTTATAAGTTCCTGGTAAATGGTCGTTTTTAAAGTTAAAAAACGAATACGTACCTCTTTGTTAAGCTCATTTTCGGTTTGTTTCCCCAGCAACGACCAGGTTGTTAGGGAAGTTATTGTGAAACCTATAATGGCTGCAAATATCTCGTATGTAAAAGGATCTGACTTTTCACTATTTAAAACCATACGCAAAATCAAATACCCAAAAAAGAGTATAATTGCTATTATTATCAGTTTTTTAAATGTGTTCATTTAATTTGGTTGTGTTTTTTCCGCATTAATACCCTTCACGGTTTTTAGAAAGAAAGTATTATTTGGTACGTTAAAGATTCCATCATCATCTTCTAATTCAGTAAACATCAGATTTATATTTACTACTGTCGCTTGTACTTCAGGGTCATACAGCTTTATTTTCGAACCTATTTTGAAAGGGTTCATTATAAAAATAAATATTCCTGAAATAATATTGCTTAAAATACTCCATACAGCAAACAACCCAATTGCTACAACAGAGAGAAAACCACCAAGATATACCCAAACATTATTTGGGTTTCCCCCCCAAATGATAAGCGTTAAAAAAATCAAAGCAATCCAAAAAGCTATAGCAATCGTTTTTCTTACCAGAAATAGACGATGCGGGTCATATGAATAAAGTGCAGAAAGCTTAATAAGTCGTTTTTTACTTAACGCTTTCAGAAGGAATACAACTATCACCAAAATAATGGTTAATGCCATCTTTATGAAATTTGAGTTCATGGAATTGAAAAAGTCTGGGTTTAAATGGAATCCATTTACATCAGATAATTTAGTTATGAGATAATTTAGGGAGCTTATAAATGAAATTTTGTATTATCTCTATCCAAACAGAAGTTATCATCATGGTAACAGTTATTACAGCTAAGGTCATTTGATAACTATAATCGCCTATTACCCCCATGGAAGCAGCCGCACTAACAAGAACAAAACTAAATTCGCCAATCTGAGATAACAAAGCTCCGGCATATATACTATCATGCCATGTACTGCCCATGCCTTTAAATATCATGGCATTTATTAAACTATTAATAACCATAACTGCAAGGGTGATTAACAATATAACACCAATGTTTTGGTATGCGAAGTGTAGGTTAAGTTGCAAACCAACTGCTAAAAAGAAAAAGGCTAAAAAGAAAACACGAAAAGGGACCAGGGCATGGTCTAACCATTGGGTGGACTTATCCTGTCCGACCAATATACCTGCCAAAAGCGCCCCCAAAGCAGCCGATAACCCAAACCAATGACTTACCTGTGCCATTCCAAAACACAAAACAAAACCCAAAAATACTTGCAAGTCGTGGTCTCGTATCAAATCATGCCTGAATGGAATTTTTATTAGTTTTTTGCGAATGGCGACATGCATAAAAATCAATATGGCCAGACCGCCAAATACTGTTCTTGCTAACTCAATGGTCTCCAATTTACCTTTGGCCATAAAGTTTAAGGTAAGCATCATTGGTACGATGAGTATATCTTGCATGATTAATACTCCGGATGTTAACAGCCCTATTTTACTTTTAATTTGCCCAGTGTTTGATAAATATTGAAAAATAATGGCAGAACTACTTAAACTGATGACAAAACTCAAAAGTATAATTACCTGCCAGGACCAATTTAAAATTTGACCTGTTATAACCATGAAAGCAAAACTGAGTAGCAACTGCGATAATGTACCCAGTAATGGTTTTTTAAAACTTTTAGAAAAGTCGGGCAGGTTAATTTCTGCTCCGATAAAAAACATGAGTAATATTACACCAAGTTCTCCAATTTCGTTAATCGTTGATGAATTTGAAATAACCCCGAACACCTCAGGCCCCAGAATGATTCCCGCTATGATATAGGCAATAAAATAAGGTTGTTTCGCCCTTTTTAATAAAAGTGCTAAAAATAATATCGTAAGCGATACTATAAACAGTCCGTTTAACAATCCATGATTCATTTCAACTAAAAGTTAAAGTTACCAAAGTTTTGTTTTTGCACCATTTTCTGATGTTTTTTTAATTTAAAACCCAAAAAGAAATAAGTCATTGCCGATAGAAACGCATTAATTCCAAGCAACCAACCCGAAGCCAACAATACATCTTCAGGTTGGGTTATAAACATCCAGAGGATGATAGCTCCCAATATAACTGAGAATAATCCGCTAAATATCATCCACAATTCTCCTTTGATTTCTTTGCGAAGCCGAAGGGCTGTTATTATTTCTGATATGCCAACGAATATTGACCAAAAACTAATGCTGGCCCATAAAAAGCTGGCAATTACAACAGTGGCAATAAGTGGAGAAACAATAACAGCAATACCTGCCAGTATACTAATAATAGCGCTAAAAATAAGCCATCCCCACCGCTTTCCCTTTCTGATTTTCCGAACCGATACAATAATGCCAAAAATACCATCAGCTAAGGCAAATGCACCAAAAACAATTGCCAGGGCAAGTATGGCTGTAACCGGCATAATAAAAGCCAATACCGAGAATATTAGCGCAAGGAAGCCTTTAATGATGAAAGCCCACCAGTTTGAGGAAATACTTTCTATTCCCTTTTGTTCGTCTTGAACTTCATTACTAATTGTTGTCATTTTTATTGTTTTTTAATTTAAAAGTTTGAAACTATTTATTCCCTCGAATATATTTTTAATTAGACATCTGTTTTTTAAACACTTAAAATCGTCAAAATTGACTTTAGCACTTCTATTTCCGTGGAACCCTCTTGTTTATTGCCTTTGGCGAGCTCGCAAGCTCGGTTCATGTCCTTGTTGTGGACGGCAGTGCATAAGGGTTTCATTAAGAAATAAATCAGACCATTTTTTTTAACAACTCCCATTGAAAACGGCCAACTAAAGGATTGTCTGGGTTGCCATTAATCATGGTTAGGAAATACGCCGTTTTAGACATTTGCCAGTCAATCTTTAAGGTATGCGAACCGCTGTTAGAAACGTACCTTTTGCCGAAGTGCTGCTCAAGCGGAAACCCTAAATTCCTGCAAATAGCCATTGCCCGTTTAATAGCCATCCCCAACTCCTTATCTGATTCGAAAAAATGCTCCATGGATGCAGCATTGAAGTGCATTTCCAATTGTTCTATGGCTTCAATAAAAGCCCCAATATGCAATGGCACATTTTGGTTGTACGGAACTATTGTTTCTATCTTTTTCATACATTTTTATTTTTTAGTTTTGATACAATACTGAATGAGATATCATCAATGATATTTTCGACAGCTTCAATTTGCATACGCATCGACTTTGCAATCTCATTAGCAGTCATTTCTTGTAGCCAGAACAGTTCAAAAGCCCGTTTAGCATTTTCATCAACATTAGCCAAAACCTCGTTTACAACGGGTTCTATTTCAATATCGGCAGGGAGTTCAATTAGCGCATCGTTGTTGAGAATCTCATTGCCTAATTTTGTGTTCTCGTAAGAAATATCATCCAAATCTTCCTGCATGATAAGTTCTCCGTCTGCATCAGCGGTAAATTTTTCTTCCATGCTTAAAAGTTCTTCTTCAGCCAGCTTATTGAACGAAATATGTGCGTTTTTTGTGTAATGCTTTTCCATAAAACTTTCCAAAGTTTCGCGGGCAATTTGAAAACTCCATGGGGAGAACTCTTTGTCATTTTTAGGTCTTTCTTCAAATCTTTCATAAAGAGCAAGGTATATCTCATCCACCAAATCATCAATTGTAAACCCGCTGGGAACTTTTGTTTTGCTATACGAAAGATACCTGGCTACAAACCCGCGGATAGCAGGCAAAAGTTGTTTTATAAGGAAGTTAAAGTGTTCTTTATCCTCTTCGTTTCTTAGCTTATTAAGTTGGGATAAATGCTTGCTTGCTATGTTAAGTCTTGTTTTTTTTTGTGAAGCTATAAATTGCCTTAAAAACCTGGATTTAAGCCGGGTCATTATTTGTTCAGCTAAGATCGCCGGTTCAGTGCCTTCAGCTTCTACAAAAACCTGGTTAGCTCCTTGTTTTAAATAAAAAGTTGCTTTTATCCCCTTATTGGTTTCTGTTAAATAAGCATCCAGTTTATTGGAATTAAGAAGAACATCCATGCGGTCAAACCATTTATTATGATTTTTTATGACCTCTTCAAACTGACTTGCCAAGTTGCTATCTGTCAATAAATGTTTGTTATGAATTGTTGTTTTCATCTTATTTCATTTTAAGGTTCAACAAAATATTTGCCTGCATTACACAAAATGGTTAAATCAGATTATACTAAGCTTCAAAACTTAGTTTTTCGTTTTCATTTTCGGGCTCCCTGAATACAATTTTATTATCAATAGCATCAATCACAATATGTGAATCGGGGTTTACCGTGTCCTCGAGCATGGCAACCGATAGTTCATCCAGGATTTTGCGCTGTATCAGCCTTTTTAAAGGCCGGGCCCCAAATTGTGCATCAAAACCTTCTTTTTGCAGGTAGTCTAAGCAGTTATCTGTTACATAAAAAGTTATATTTTGCTTTGATAATACCTGTTGCAGGTGTGCCAATTGAATTCTTATAATTCCTTCCAAATCGTTTTTTGACAGCGGACGGAACATAATAACTTCATCAATACGGTTTAAAAACTCCGGTCTGATACTTGTTTTAAGCAATTCAAATAATTGCTTCCTTGTTCTATCAATAATATCTTCGGTATTTTTTTCTGTAATTTCGGAAAAGTTATCCCTAATAATATCAGAACCTAAATTGGAAGTCATGATAATAATTGTATTTTTAAAATTGGCAATACGCCCTTTATTATCAGTTAGTCTTCCATCTTCCAATACCTGTAACAATATATTGAATGTATCAGGATGTGCTTTTTCTATTTCATCAAGTAAAACCACAGAGTAGGGTTTTCGTCTTACCGCTTCTGTTAATTGTCCGCCTTCGTCGTAACCAACGTAGCCCGGAGGCGCTCCAACCAGCCTTGAAACAGCATGTCGCTCTTGGTACTCACTCATGTCAATGCGAGTCATTAGTTTCTCATCATCGAACAAGTACTCTGCCAGGGCTTTGGCAAGTTCGGTTTTTCCAACCCCGGTTGTTCCGAGAAACAAAAACGAGCCAATGGGGCGGTTTTCATCGGACAGCCCGGTACGGCTTCTTCGTATAGCTGCCGCCACTGCATGTATTGCTTCATCCTGGCCTACGACCCGTCTATGCAGTTCTTCCTCAATATGAAGTAGTTTTTGTTTTTCGCTTTGCAGCATCTTGCTTACCGGGATGCCTGTCCATCGGGATATTACCTCGGCAATATCTTCAGCGGTTACCTCTTCTCGTACCAACCTTTTACCATCCCTTTCATATTCCTGAAGTTTTGCAACCGCCTGTTTTAATAGCTCTTCTCTTTTAGGAAGTTCTCCATACCTGATTTCTGCTACCTTACCTAAATCTCCTTCACGCTCAGCTTTTTCTGCTTTATACTTAAGGTCTTCGATAGCCTGTTTAATGTTTTGTATATTTGTAACTACCGATTTTTCATCTTCCCACAGGGCCATTAGTTGCTTGCGTTCGTCTTGAAGGTCGGCAAGTTGCATGGAAATGAGTTCTACCCTTTCTTTATCTTTTTCGCGTTTAAATGCTTCCCGTTCTATTTCCAGTTGTTGAATTTTGCGGTCGAGTATGTCAATTTCTTCGGGTTTAGATTTCATCTCTAATCGTAGGTGAGCAGCGGCCTCGTCAATCAGGTCAATAGCTTTGTCGGGCAAATAGCGGTCGGAAATGTACCGAATGGAAAGTTGCACTGCTGCCACAATAGCCTCATCCTTAATCCGTATTTTGTGATAATTTTCATACCGTTCCTTTATACCCCTTAAAATTGAAACAGCATCTTCTTCGGTAGGTTCGTCAATAAACACTTTCTGAAACCTTCTTTCCAATGCTTTATCTTTTTCAAAGTATTTTTGAAATTCATTGAGGGTAGTTGCACCAATAGCCCTTAATTCTCCGCGTGCTAATGCTGGCTTAAGGATGTTGGCTGCATCCATAGCACTTTCACCTCCGCCACCGGCACCTACCAAGGTATGTATTTCATCTATAAAAAGAATAATCTGCCCATCTGATTCGGTAACTTCTTTTACTACCGTTTTCAACCGTTCTTCAAATTCTCCTTTATATTTTGCTCCGGCTATAAGGGCTCCCATGTCGAGCGAATATATCTCTTTGGAAAGCAGGTCTTCGGGTACATCTTCATTAACTATCCGAAAAGCTATCCCTTCAGCTATAGCTGTTTTACCAACTCCTGGTTCACCTACCAAAATGGGGTTGTTTTTACTTCTACGGGCAAGAATTTGCAGCACCCTTCGTATTTCATCATCCCTGCCAATAACAGGGTCGAGTTTACCGCTCTGTGCGCGTTCGTTCAGGTTTATGGCGTATTTTGATAATGAATTGTAAGTATCTTCAGCACTATGACTGGTTACACGCCCTCCTTTTCGTAACTCTTTTATGGCAGAAGTTAACTCTTTTTCGTTCAGCCCACTGTCTTTCAATAAACTGGCAACAGGGTCGTTTACTTTCATCAGTCCTATAATGATATGTTCCAACGATACATAATCATCTTTCATACTTTTTGCAGCACTTTGGGCTTTTGTTAATGCCTCGTTGGCCGTGTGGCTAAGGTACTGTTGCCCTCCGCTTACTTTAGCATACCCGGTTACAATACCGTCAAGAGCTGCAGTTACATGCTGATGATTTATTGACAGCTTTTTAAAAATAAAGGGGAGTACATTTTCATCTACCTCCATAATACCTTTAAGTATGTGTCCACATTCTATAGCCTGATGCTCATTTTCCATTGCAAGTTGCTGTGCCCGTTGAATGGCTTCCTGCGATTTTATAGTAAACTTGTCTAGTTGCATATATTTTAGGTTTTTATAAATTTTGATTTATTAAATTAATTAATTGCGGTTTAGAGGCCACGCCGGATTACCTCCAGATAATTTGCCCGTTTTTAAATAGAATTAACGTTGGCACGCCTTGCACGCGATATTGTTGTGCTATTGCCGTATTCTTATCAACATCAATCTTTATAATCCGTGCTTTGCCTTTGATTTCAGCAGACACTTCTTTAAGAATAGGAGCCTGCATCTTGCAAGGGCCACACCAGTCGGCATAAAAGTCCACTAAAACCTGTTGTTCACTTTTAATAATTTCGTTAAAAATCCCTTTCATATCTCATTGTTTTAAGTTTTTACCAAGTATCTGTTTTATTTCTTCATGGTTTATAACCTCCTGCTCCAACAAAATATTCGCCATTTTATCCAATAAGTCATGTTTTTCGGAAAGAAGCTTTTTTGCATCTTCGTAACATTGATTTATTATTTGACTTACTTCCATATCAATCTGCATCTCCACATGTTCCGACCTTCGTTCCAACCCTGATGCCTGTTCCAGGAAGCCGGGGTTTGATTTATTAACCAATGAAATGTTCGGTAACTTTTCGCTCATGCCGTAAACAACAATCATGTTCCTGGCCAGTTGTGCTATCCGCTCAAGGTCATTGGATGCGCCTGTTGAAACTTCTTTAAAAATCAATTCCTCTACGGCCCGGCCTCCAAGTAAGCCCTTTATTTTACCAAGCAACTCTGATTTTGACATCAGATAGCGGTCTTCAAGCGGCATCTGTAAAGTATATCCGAGTGCACCTATTCCCCTGGGCACAATACTAACTTTCTCGATTTATTTTCTGAATACTGTCGCTCAATTTCATAACCAGTTCTTTTTGTTCCGGGGTCAACTTATCCGGTAGCTTCACCTGAATTTTAACATATAAGTCACCATACGAAGATTTACCATATACAGGCATACCCTTTCCTTTAAGCCTGAACTGTTTGCCGTTTTGAGTACCTTCAGGAATTTTCATGTTTATTCTGCCTGACAGGGTTTGGATTTCCATTTTGCCACCAAGTAGTGCTGTAAACAAATCCACAGGCATGTTCATATGCAAGTCGTTCCCTTTGCGCTCATAAACCGGGTGAGGGGACACGTTGATGGTGATGTACAGGTTGCCTGCCTTTCCTCCCCGGCCTTTCTCTCCTTTTCCCTTTGCGCGGAGTTTTAATCCGGAGTAAGCTCCAGGTTTTATTTTCAGCTTAATCTTTTCACCCCCCAGGTCAATAATGCGTTCGGTACCTGTGTAGGCTTCCTCTAATGAAATAGTTATTTCTCCTGCCAGGTCGTTACCGGGTATATCTGCATCGAACCCGGAAAACCCGCCGGTTCCAGAGAATCCTTTCCCCTGTCTGGTTCCTCTTCCAAAGAGAGACTCAAAAAAGTCGGAAAAACCACTGCTACCATCTCCAAAAAACTCAGAAGGCTCGCCTTCAAACTCATAATAATATTGCCCATCGGGTGCACCCTGTGAATATCCTGCTCTTCCACCAGCGGTTGATGGGTCATAGCCAGCATCCCGGTATTGCTTCCAATTGGAGCCCAGTTGGTCGTATAGTTTTCTTTTTTCCGGGTCACTCAATACTTCATTAGCCTCACCAATTTCCTTAAATTTTTCTTCTGCCTCCTTGTTTCCGGGATTTTTGTCCGGATGGTATTTTACCGCCAGTTTGCGATATGCCTTCTTTATTTCATCCTGAGGGGCTTTCTTATCAACACCCAGTATTTTATAGTAATCTTTGTATTCCATATTCTTAAATAGTTATTATTCATCACTATGTCCAAGCAAAGCAAACAAATAATAGAGTAAAGTAGCAAGCGAAGACAAGGCAGCAAATACATAAGGTGAAGCTGCCAAACGCAATGCTTTTTCAGCCTTTGAGTGTGAATAATAATCGGTTATTCCGGTACGTTGAATCCATGCTAATGCTCTTCTGCTTGCATCAAATTCAACTGGTAGTGTAATAAATGCAAAAAGGGTAAAAAATCCATAACATGCAACAATTATTAAAGGTGCCGTTTGCATGGAGAATAAACTTCCGAGTAAAAACAAGCCGAAAAACATTCCAATAAAAATCATATTTAAAATAGTTGCGCTGATATTTTGTAAAGGCACAAGCGCTGAACGCAGGCCTAACCAAGCATAGGCATTAGCATGTTGCACGGCATGGCCTGCTTCGTGAGCGCCAACGGCAGCTGCCGCTACATTTGTACCATAATAAACATCTTGGCTAAGATTTACAGTTTTGGTTTGCGGATTGTACTGGTCGGTTAAAGTTCCTTGAACTGACGTAATATTAACATCATAACAACCATGGTCGTAGAGCATTTTTCGGGCAACTTCGGCTCCGATCATGCCGTTGGCAGTAGGAATTGCTGAATATTCCCTGAATTTGGATTTTAGTCTGCTTCCCGCAATCAAAATTAAAATAAAAAATATCCCGAATATCAACCAAAGCATCATAATGTTAAAGATTTTAAGATTAAACAACTACTTTTTTCTACACAATCTGCAATTATGAAAATGTAACATTTCTATACGCTTCTTTTCACTATATTTTAATACAATTTTGTACCTTTCAGATGGTTCTTTTTACCTGATGTCATGAAACGGACATTTCTCGGCAATTTCGTCTTTTAAGGGGCAGCCGAATATTAAACCCAAAATACTATATTTGTCAATATCATCCATTTTCTCAAGAATTACAGTTATTTGATGTTTATAATCTGTAACCCTATTTACACAGGAATACCGATTTATAGTGAAATAATGTTATTCATTCTTTCCTTTCTCAGGAAATTGTTCCATGGAAAACTTGTTTTTGATAGAGTCCATTTCCCAAAATAGTCTTTCCATTTGTTGCATATTATTCATAAAACGTTCGTGAAAAAAGTCGTTTTTGTAAAAACCATACTTCAACAAGCTGTCTTCGAAGAACAAATCATTGAAATATGGCATTGTTGAGAAAGAATAATTGTTTTCAAACATATTCCGGAAATTATTAAAAATACTGTCGGCAACAATTTCATCTCCTTCAATATTTGAATAGTAATAGGTATAAGTAGAATCATAACGGATTAAATATCCATTCTCATCGTACTCTTTATTTACCTTAATATCTTCTTTAGGTTGGTTACCCAATATTAAAGTAGTATCAGACACATTATTATTCTTTTCCTTTTTTTATTTCCTGTCCATTGCATGACGAAAAGGTTATTGAAAAAGCAATGAACAAGGCTATGTAATTTGCGTTCATGTTTCCACTGTTTTGGAATTATTAATCAACATTTTTAAAATTTCGAAATATTATTCCGGCTTTTATTGCTTAAAGGGGCTGCATGTTATTTAATATCTTACAGCCCCAGTTAATTTAATCTAAAAGTTAAGAATAAAAATTGTTATGAAGCTATTCTTTTCTTAAAATCAGCAAGTTTTGTTTTAAATTTCTCAAACAATGCCTGAGAATCACCATCATCTTTCACTGATTTTTTCAATTCTTTGATGGTTTTGTTTAGTTCTTTATATTCACGGTCGCGGTCGCCATAACCAAGCTCTTCGGCCATAATTAACTGGTATTCTGCATTGTCAAGAAGTGCGAGCACCTCTTTCTTTTTTTCTTCATTGGAAGCATCATCGGTTTTGGCCTGTGCGATAAGCGCCTGTGCCCTCAGTATAGGCAAAGGAATGCGTTCTTCGCTTATAACTAATGTGTTAAGAGCTGTGTATAGCACTACTTTGGCTTCATTAGTTTTCCCTTTGTCAATTAAAGCCGCTGCTGATTTCATGGCTTCGGGAAAAGTTGCTAAAGGTAATTCAACTTTAGTAACCTGCAATTCACTGGCCAGTTTTGCTAACTCATCGCGCAACACCTGGAAATAGTCCTCTTTTAAGGCCTGTCTTGCTGCTCTTTTTATATTCCTGATTGTTTCAAGGTCGGCCACCAGGTCAATGGTTTTAACCGATACATCAATAGGTATCAGTGCCAAATCGGGTTTACGGGCCAGTAAAATATTTAACTTGCCGGTTGATTTTTCAAGCGCTGCCAGAGCTCCTTTGGTATCCTTTGCTTTGAGGGCGTCAAGCGCCACGTAAACTTGTGCGAGAGCTTCTGAGGCTTCTGCCACTATTTGGTCATTCAATGATTCAACAGCATCAATTGCCTGCTCCTGAACCTTACCTGCAAGTGAATCGGCATTCATACCCAATTCACCCGGTTTTTTCATTCGGATTTCTTCCGTTTGCGCGACACTATCTCCGCAACTTGTTAGTAAAACAATTGCCAGAAAAGTATAAAGAATTTTATTTAATATTTTCATGATCATTTAATTATGTGGTTACTATTTAATTTCTATTGCCTTTTTGTTTTCTTCTTTACCCTTTATTTTACCAACTTTTATTTTCAATACCCCGTTTTTCATAGAAGCATCTATATATTCAGGGTCGGCATTCTCGGGTAATTGAAACATTCGTTGGAACGAGGCATAACCATATTCACGGCGCATCCAATTGCCTTCGTTTTCTTCTTTTTCGTATTGTTTTTCAGAAGAAACAACTAAGCAATTGTCCTTAACTTCAAGTTTAATGTCTTTTTTATCCATTCCCGGCACGGCTAAAGAAACCTCAAAGGTGTTGCCTTTATCGTTTATGTTCACTGCGGGTACGCTGGCGATTTCTTCCGAACCCGAAGCCTGGTCGTCAATTTTTTTACCAAAAAATTTCTCAACAACATTTGGAAATTTTGGTTTAATGTTTTTTGTCCATTTAATTAAGTCCATATCAGCCTATTTTTTTTAAAGTTTTACAATTAAATTCAATAACAGGTCATCGCAAAAATTGCAATGACCTGTTATAATAAATTATGAAATTTCAATGCTTTTTGGCGGTTTAGGCTTAGCTTCTTCCTTTTTTGGAATAGTAACGGTTAAAATACCATCGTTGTAAGAAGCGCTGATTTTATCAGCATCGGCGCTATCGGGCAGTGTAAAGGAACGGGTGAAAGCCTGGTAGGCAAATTCTCTCCTGGCGTATTTTTCACCTTCGCCCTCTTTTTGTTCTTCCAGCTTTTGCGAAGAAATTGTAAGCAGGCTGTTATCAACATTAATTTTAAAATCGCCTTTTTTCATACCCGGCGCAGCCATTTCAACTATAAACCCATTTTCGTCTTCCTTAATGTTTACTTTAGGAAGTGTGGTGTTGGTAGCCGAATAGTTTTGGTTTCTCCAATCAGCCAATTCGGTGCCAAAGAAATCATCAAAAAGATTTCCGAATAGTGGATAATTTGTTTTTACTAGTGCCATAATTTTTAAGTTTAAAGGTTAAAAACGAATTATTTAAAATGATTCTAGCTAAAGTTATGTATTTTAGAAATGCTTTTCCTTGATTCAAATCAAGACACTGAAAAAATTTGTTCAATCGTTCATATTTGATATTTTAAATAATTTGTCTTTTCTTAAAAGTTCAATCATTCCGTTTATAGATTTAATAAGTCCGGATTCCTGAAACCTGGTTAAATACCTGCTAAGCGTTTCAGGGCTAATGTTTATTATTTTAGCCAAATCTTTTTTAGGTAAACGAATCAGGCTGTCATCATGCACAGGGCTATTTTCAGATGCCTGTTCGAGATCTAATAATAAAGTAGCCAACCGTGAATCAATTTTCTTTGAATGCAGGTTCACAATTTGTATTTCACTGCTCCTTATCTCATTAAACAACATTTGAATAATTGACCTGGTAAAATCATAGTTCTCATGTATAAGTGTGAGGAATACATTTCGGGGAAAAAAGTATAGCTCGCAATTTTCTAATGCCTGGGCATTGTCAGGGTATGGTGTATCTTTTAATAAAGATACATAACCAATAAATTCGTTATGCCCAAGCATCCGCAATATAACCTCATCACCTTCATTGCCACCCCTAAATATTTTAACCCACCCATATTTCATAAAATACACACCTTTAGGCTTATTACCTTTTCTGTATATAAATTCTCCTTTTTTAAAAGTCCCTATCTCAAAGGAGCTATTTATTTCATTGCTGAAACGGTTGCGAAGCTCTGCAAAAAGTTTGTTCGATATGTTTCTTTTTTCACTCATTTTTGTTTCCTTGTTTACAACACTTTCATTGAACAGACTATTACAGGGGCGAAATTTCAAGAAAGCATAAAATTGATAGATGCAAGTTACGTATTATTATTGGCAATAATTTAAGTCTTTTCCCGCAGTAATTCTTCCAATAATAAATCAAGGTTTACCGATGCAAAAGACGATGCATAGTCACTCATGGCATAGAAAGATACACCGATTGGTCAAATTCGTAGGAGATCTTCACGTCATCGGGCATATTACGCTGAATGTCCGGCAACTGTTTCTTTAGCGTGTTGACAACATCTAGTGTAGAGGCATTACCTGCTTTTGCAATATTGATATATACGGAACGTTTTCCGTCAATAAGGGCATAGCCTTTCAGGGCTGAGTATATTTTTGGGTATGGTTGTGCTGTAGAGGCTATCCAGTTGATAGGTCTTAAAGTCCTCACCCAGAAATACGGCAAGCTGCTTTGAGTATTCCAATACCTTATCATAAGATTTAATCTGGAAAGATTTTGCGTTGGAAACCTCCGCCTTGGCCATTGAAGCATCTACTTCCGGGATCAGGCCGCTTTTTGCACGGGAGTCGGTCATTTCAAAAAAACCTGTGCCCGTTCCAGTTTTTTTTCCTGTACATACTGTATGCGCTGTCTGGCCAATAAGTTCAGATAGGCAGCACTCGTTTTCACCTGAAGCTGGAAAATCTTCTGTTCAAGATCTGCAATGGCAGTCTTTTCTTTTGACTGCCCCAGTTTTACCTCATTCTTTATCCTGCCGAAAGTGAACAGGTTCCAGTTGACATTGGCAAAGTAGAGTGAACCAAAAGCGGCATTCCAGTTCTTTTCCGCCAGTGGCAGTGAAGTGGATGCAGAAGCCAGACCTCCGTAGGCGTACATAGAACCGTGTACCATATTAATGGTTCCGAAACTCTGCTGTGCCGCAAGGGTTACATCCGGCAGGTATTGTTGTTTTTGAAAAACGGTATTTTGTTCGAACGCAGAAACTATCGATTTTTTGGATTTTATCCTGTCATAGTTTTCAGCGGAACGTTGGAGTGCATTGTCCAGATGCAGTACCTGTGCATAGCCATTAAGACTGCACAGGAACACTACACCAATAGATGCAATGATCTTTATATTCATTGTTATAAAAGTTAGAGATTAGACATAACGAATTAAGGCATAACCCTATGTATGGGCATGCAGTTCTTAGTTTCAGAACATCAGATCCTAAATTCTATAAACGCAGTGAAATATGTAGAGTGGATTGCCCCTCATCGGGATCTTGGTAGAAAGGTAGGTTGGTTTTGAAGGTTCAGCGTATATTCCTGAAAATTCAAACAATGCCCCCAATGTTTCATCGGGAATAGCTTCGCCCCAGAATTTAACCGACAGGTAAAATCATGAATATTTATGTGCAGCATTATCTACCTTAACGATCTTGGTTTCGTGCTTACAGCAGCCTTTCTTTTTTTCTTTTAGTTCTTTATTCTTGTTTGAACGTATCAGACAGGGTTTGTCCGAATCGGCATGGGTATTACTATTCGTCAGACTGTAAAGTTTTACAGCCATTCCCTTGCACATATGGGAGTACTGGATAAAGCCCGTAGACAATACCAGATACAACATGGAAAGGAATATGACGAATAGTTTTTTCATGAATTATTATGCAAATTTAATAAAAATTACAGTTAATTATACATTTTTAGCAGTTACCTGAGCAATCTATTGTCCAATCATCCGCATCATTTTCATGTACTGCAATTTTACTGATGATCTCGTCTGCTTCGGTGTCCGTGTAGGTCCCGTAACCATTCACAAATACACCTTTAGCCCCATCACTCTTATTGTGCATAGCGTAAAGGATGGCTTCGTCATCCGGATCGTTCTGCCCGGTAAAACGGTAGATCTTATCAATGACCAGATCATTGATGTTGATGCAATGTTTGTCCGGCGTATAGGATGCGGAAACTTCCAATAGGTTGAAGTCTTCGGTATAGCCCCGCTGTCTGAGGATCTCCATAACTTCCGATAAAGTTTTCTCTGTTGTGATCATATCTGTTCGTTTTAAATTATTTGCGTTTTTTCAGCTATTCTTTTGACCGTTTTTAACGGCAGTAATTCTTTTACCTGTGCCAACCCCTTATCAACGATAAGTGCACAGTGTTCGCTTTCCACATCTTCCAAGGGTAGATAGATGATCCCATTTTTATTATCAGTTTTCTTCAATATTCTTTTTCATTGGTGTCCGGTTAAAATTTAAACGTTTACTATTTACAGACTGAATCATCTGTAAACGCATTATTTTTGTTTTTTCGAAAATAGAACCTCCCCTATGTTTTAAACAGGGATAATTGGTTCTGGTTCACGTTGCTTAGGTCTCTCCAATCTCCATCAGGTTTTTTCAGGAATTTAAAAAGATCAATATATGTCATCAAGTGATACCGGATGACGGACATCATATTAGAGAAGGCCCATTTTCGTTTTGCCTTTCTTTGAATGACCAGCATGATCAGACCAATAATCAGGCTGACCCAAACTTGGATTTCGATTGCATTTTGATTATCCCCCAGGAAATACTTTAAGGGGAAGTTTTGTTTCAATCTTTTAAACAGGGTTTCAATTTGCCAGCGCTGCTTGGATATACTTGAACAATCATCGGAATATCCAAAAAGTATATGATTACAGTTTTTCGATTTCTTCGATAGAAAGCCCGGTGCCTTTAGCAATATCAGCAATAGGTAGCCCCATTTTCTTAAACTCTAGTGCAATGGCAATAGCTTCTTCCCGCTTCCCTTTTTCAATGCCTTTCTGAATTCCTTTTTTTTCAGCTTTATCTAATAAATATTCTTGAGTGCCCATAGTATCGCTCCTTCCTATTTTTGTTTTAATTTCTTCTTCAAACTTAGATAAATTGCCTACAAAAAGCAATTTATCGATCTCTCCTCTGCCATTAAGGACTAATATATTGAGGAAATATACTTAAAACTTCCTCATTATCAAAACTTACGTAGTAAGTAAGGAAATCATATAGCCCCTGTCGGGTATCCTTATCCATCTTCCTTTTCATCATCTCATCATACAGATCATGTTTTATTTCTTTCAGTCCATCATCGGTCACTTTCTTGTTTACTACAGCCAAAAGTGCAGTAAGGACAATCACTGAAAATGGATTCTCATTTGCTCGCAATTCCGATTCTTCCTGATCGAGGATCTTATAGCTATTAAAATCGTAGCGTAATGAAGTTCCCATAAACTCCTGGCTATATACCACTGGTCGATAGCCTTTGTTTTCATCTGCCAAAATTGCAATAGCTGTAATTGGAACTTTGTAACGATCCCATATTCTATAAAAATAGCGAAACATGCGCTCGGCCAAATCTCCCCTGCCTTTATTGCTCTGAATCTCTACATGGCAGAGTACGAACTGTTCGCGGCCATCCTTTAAAAATACCTTCACAAGCTTGTCTACATAACGGACTCCCCTGCCGTTGCTTTCCGGAGGAAATAAACTCTCAAACTCTTTATCGAGATAATCAAAGGGTCTGCTCAGATCAAAAACGGCATCCGCATCCGGAAAGATAAATCGTAAAAAATGCGAGAACGTTTGTTCTAAGATAGATTTCCACAAAGGGTCGTCTACACGCCTTGATTTTGGACTCATAATTATTTATCAACTGGTTAACAGTACAAAGATACGAAATAACAATATAAAATACTAATATAATTAGTATTTTATAAGATAGGGTGAGTGCTCCATTATGGTCGCATCTTTAGTATCCACTTTTCTAAAAAGGAGACCTATATTGAGTATCAGCAGTGGACAATAAAAATAAACAACCACACATATAATAACTTTCAGTTATTATAACTATCTTTAAAATTATACAAAGGTTAAAAATCACACAGCTTGTTTACTCAAATCGCGAAAAACATGCAATTTAAAACGACTCTCCGCCCTCTTCTTTTTCTCTGCGCCCTAGGCTTATGTTTTAGCTCTTGCCAAAAGGATGCCTCTTCTGAGTCGGAGGGTCTAATTGATATTGAAACCAGAGATGCTGCCTGGACGAAATTGAGTATCCCGGGCCAGCTCAGAGGTACATCGGCTATTTACGGTAATATTGACGATACTTTGGTCGTGGCCACCATGTACAAGATTTATATGACTAAAGATAAAGGAGCTTCTTGGCAAATGGTCAACGATGCGGGACTTGGCATACCAAGCTTCAGTATGTATCAGGGAGAATTGATGGCTTTAAGCAACTTCCAGGACCACTCGACAAGTCCATTTTTATTCTCGTTGGATCATGGCAAAAGTTGGAGCACAAAGGGCAAATATGGCTATGAAGTCTATGATAAAGTACGGGTCAATCGAAAAGAAACAAAGATCAGTGAAACTGAATCCTACAAAATCAGCCCACAGCCCAATGAAATCATCGACAAAGAATACGGCCGCCCGTTAATGCAGCCAGATAAACTAGTAAGAGTCACTGATAAAGGCGAACAGAAGCTCGATTTTCCTTTCCGTCGACAACTGAATTATATTTACCACGACAAGAAAAACCGACTTTACATTGGTGCTGAAGGTATACGTTTTGAGTGGACTGTCCGAACGTTCCATCAACTCTTTGACTAAGGAGAAACCTATTTCCGGCCCCTGTGCTTCAAGCGCTTTGCCTGCGCGCTCATGGACTTTAAATACGACATCCAGATCTTCATGTGGAATGCCGATCCAAGATCTTCCAAATAGTGTACAATTTCTTTGCTTGTCTTTTCCCCTAGATTGCAAGATAAACCTGCTCGGTAGCTTTGGCATATTTCACAGCGTTAAAAACCATATTAACAGAAGCATATTTATGCGTTTTTATTCAACAGATTACACATTTCAGCCTAAAAAAATCGAAAAATATTTTAAAAAATGCATTTTTATGCTATATTTGATATAAAACATATACAAACCGATTTCTAACCGCTATAAATTTTTATGAAATAGCACAATATTTATGTTGCCCAAGCACCAGGTGTATTGGCAAAACCTAAGTTAAACGAAACTAATCAAACACAATTTTATTATGAAAAGAAGTATGCTCATACTAGTGAGTTTACTGAGTACGTATGGTGTCGCCCTGGCCCAAAAAATCGTTACCGGTAAAGTCACTACGACAGATGGGTCGGCATTAGGCGGTGTAACAGTTCTCGAAAAAGGCAAAAACACCCAGTCCATCACCACCAACAGTGGAATGTACAAGATCACCGTACAAGAAAACGCCACCTTAATTTTTAGACATGTCGGTTATAACCAAATCGAAAAAGCGCTCATGGGGCAGTCGGTAATCAACATCAGCCTATCCGAAAACAGTTCGTCCCTCGACGAAGTGGTAGTCACCGCTTTCGGAGTCAAACGTGATCGAAAAACCCTCGGATACTCCACACCTATCGTTGCCGGATCAGATGTATCCGAAACCCAACGCGAATCGTTTTTCCAAGGTCTCCAAGGCCGTGTACCGGGCCTATCTGTCAATAGTACCAGTGGTATGCCAGGTGCATCAGCACAAATCGTACTGCGCGGCTTTGCCTCCATCTCTGGCGACAACAATGCCCTTATCGTTGTCGATGGCGTACCCATCAACAACTCCACACTGAATGAAAATGACCTGGCTAGCAATGGAGCAAATCGAGATCTCGATTACTCCAATCGGGCAATGGATATCAATCCAGACGATATCGAAACCTACACCATTCTGAAAGGCCCCGAGGCGACAGCCCAATTCGGCAGCCAAGGTGCAGGCGGAGCCATTCTCATAACAACCAAGAAAGGAAAAGCCGGTAAATTTACCGTCAACTATTCGCTTTCAGGACGCGTTGAAACGGTCAATAAATACCCCGAGCGGCAATATGTTTATGCACAGGGAACCAATGGTGTATACGCCGCTAATTCGGTCTATTCAATGGGACCAAAATATGCAGAAGGAGTCACGCTCTACAAAGACAATGTCAACAACTTCTTCCGCACCGGATATAATCAAAAGCATAATCTTTCTTTCGAAGGCGGATCAGAAAAAGTGACTTACCGCTGGTCCAATGAATACAGCAACAATACTGGTATCGTCCCCAATACCAGCTATAAGCGCTTTTCGACCCGCCTCAATGGAACAGCAAAATTTAACGACAAACTCGAATTTAACACCTCTTTCAACTATATCAATTCACAAAACGATAAAGTCCGTAAAGGCAATACAGGCTACCTGATTACCCTGATGCGCTTCAACCCGCTGTTTGATGTGAGGGACTGGATCGATGAAAAAGGGAATCGTGTACTCCACAGCACCGATATTTACAATGAGCTGGATAATCCCTTTTGGGATGTATACCGCAATACCGCCAATGATGATGTAAACCGCCTCCTTGCCACTTCCAACATTACCTATCGTGCTACGAACTGGCTAAGCCTCAACGGGATCATCGGCATCGACTTTGCCAACACACGGGGGCAAAGCGTTTACCATCCTCAATCCTACTCCGGATCAGGGTCTTCGACCAATGTACGCAATGGCTCCATGAATGAGTATCAAGTCAATGCACGCGTGCTCTCGGGATCATTTATGGCGACGGCCAATACAAAAATCGGTCGCGACATTAGTTTTAGGGCAAACTTGGGAACAGAATTTAAAGACTACAATACCCTTACTAACTCCCAATATGGCGAGGACTTTTACGATCCCAACTTTTACAGCATCAACAACACCTTTCCGAGCACGCGCCTGGCGCGATCTGTTGCCAATAACTTTCGTACAGTCGGATTTTTGGCACAGGCCGGATTTGGATATCTCGACAACCTCCTGTACCTCAATTTAACAGGTCGATTGGATGCAGCCTCCCGCATGATGCCCAACAATCCTTATTTTGGCTACCCATCGGCATCCTTGGCCTTTAATTTTTCAGACCTGTCTTTCTTCAAAAATAAAGTACAATGGCTCAGTGACGGAAAATACCGCATCTCTGTCGGCACGACCGGAAAAGCACCCTTCAAAAGCTACTATACCCTATCCAATCTAGAGCCAAAGCTCTCAACAGGAGGCGGATTTGCTTACGGCGTGAACGGCGGTAACCCCGACCTGAAAGCCGAAAAAACCAGAGATTTTGAAACAGGACTCGAATTTGGCTTTTTTAAACGCCGCCTCACATTTGATTTCAGCTATTTTAATCGATTAAGCACAGGACAGATCATTCTGCCAAGATTGAGCTATGGCTCAGGCTTTGTACTACGGATGATGAACGGCGGCGAAGTCAAAACGTATGGCACCGAATTGCAAGTGAATGTCAACCCGATCAAAAAAGACGATTTCAGCTGGGATATGACCTTCAATTTTACCCAATATAAAGGAAAAGTACTTTCATTAGCAGAAGAATTACCCGAACTGTATGATTCTGACACCTGGGTACTGAGCGGCGTACGTTCTTCCGTGATGCCAGGCTATAGTATCGGTACCCTAACAGGTACGCAGTTTAAAAGAAACGAGCGTGGAGACATTTTGATCAATCCACAAACAGGCTTACCCATTGCCGGCACCGATAAGTATTATCCGATAGGCGACCGCATTCCCGACTATACACTTGGCATTGTCAACAAGTTCAATTACAAAAACTTTTACCTAACGTTTTTATGGGATCTCCGCAAAGGTGGCGATGTGCTCAACGGGCTAGATTATAGACTCTATACCTATGGGCAGTCTGTGAAAACATTAAATCGGGAAGACCCGCGGGTAATTCAGGGCGTATTGGAAGACGGGCTTGAAAACACGGCCAATCCAACAGTAAACCACATTGCAGTAACACCATATTCCGCATCCGCCTACTATATGACCAATATCGAACCGCAGATGTTTATCGAGAAAAACATTTATGCATTTAGGCTTCGGGATGTAACTCTTCGCTATGCCCTACCCAAACATCTGACACAACGCATCTCATCACAAGCCGCACTTAGCGTATTTTTTACGGCCACCGATCTCTTCCTGTTCACCAATTACACAGGGCTGGATCCCGAAAGTAATAGCAATACAGCAGGACTAGGCGGTATCGGCGGATACGGAATCGATTACGGGAATATGGCTAAACCCAGAGGTTTCAATTTTGGTTTAAACATGAGATTTTAGGAGGAATACACCATGAGAACAACGCTTTATATACTTATTTTCTTAGTCCTGACCGGATTGAGCAGTTGTAAAAAATACCTGGACATCAATGAAAACCCGTCCAACCCACAGCTTGTAAAAGCCGAATTGCTTTTAGCTCCGATTATCTATCAAATGGCCAATGGTTATGCCAATGACCAACGTCAGATGAACAAGTTCAATCAGACCATCCTTGGCGCCAGCACCGATGAATCCTCCCGAATCTGGGAGCGGCATGGATTTCCACAGCAAAGTGATGTTGGCGGTGTGATGTGGCGTATGGTCTATTTTGATCACGGACTAAACCTGCAGTTGATGATCAATGACGCCATAGCCAATCAGAAATATGAATATGCCGCAATCGGCTATGCCGTAAAAGCCTGGGGCTATCAGATGCTGACCGACTATCACGGCCCCATTATTCTCGATGAGGCCTTGCGTACGCAACAGTTATCTTTCAGATACAATGACCAACCAGAAGTGTATGCTAAAGTACGCGTATGGTGTGATTCTGCATTATATTATCTGGATCAAAAAAGCCCCGTCGATTACAGCGCCAACCTCAATTCAAAAAAGGGCGACAATCTCTTTCGGGGCAATATGGACCGCTGGCGCAAATTTGTCTACGGCCTAAAAGCACTTCAGTACATTCACTTGGTTAATAAACCCGATTTTAAGGAAAAGTATGCCGACTCGATTGCCTATTTTGTGGACCGCTCCTTTGATTCACCATCCGATGATGCAGGCGTTAAATTTGACGGCGACAAATCCGAAACAGCCAATGTGGTAAGCTCAAAATTCGGCCTTTATACCACATCCTATTACAACAGAGCCGGTAAGCCTATTGTGCGCTACCTAACCGGGGGATTGCGGGGCGAACCTATTGAAAATCCAAAAATATCGACAGACCCTCGTCTATCGCGTATGTTGATGATCAATAATCCTGTTGACAGTATTTACGTCGGTGGTGAGCCCAATGTATCCAATACCACCGTTCCAAATATCCTAGGCGACGTCAGTAGCGGTGTAGGCAAATTCATCTTTAGAGACGCCGCAGATTTTCCATTGATGACCTATGCGCAGCTGCAACTGGTCAAAGCCGAGGCCCTCTTTATCAAAGGCGACGCAGCAAAGGCCTATGAGGCCTATATCAAAGGTATCTATGCCCACATGAACTTCGTCAATAAGTACATCAATACAACCAATGAAAAATCCATTACTGCTGTTGAAATAGATAATTACATCAAGGGAGGAGAAATACCGCTATCAGCTGCTGATCTAACCCTAGCCGACATTATGGGACAAAAGTATATTGTGCAATGGGGCTGGGGAGGTCTTGAACAATGGTGTGATTTAAGAAAATATCATTATAACACCGAAATATTTAAACAGTTTATTCCATTGGCCGGCAGTCAGCTTACCTATAATGATTATTGCTACCGCGTCCGGCCCCGTTATAATTCGGAGTACGTATGGAATGCTTCAGAGCTAGAACGATGGGGCGGATTAGAGCCGGAGTACGTGATTAAGCCAACCTGGTTTGTTACAACAACTTATTAACGTATTAAAGGAAACATTATGAAGATATTCAAAAACTTAGCATTTCTAGCTTTAGGTGTCTTTGGCCTATATTCATGCGAGAAATCCATTCAGGACTTTGGAAAAGTAGATTTCCTTGGCGCCGATGATGTCATCGTGAAAATCAATATGGCATCGATATATCCCGATGACCGCTATATGTATGTCAAATTTGACGATCAGCGCGTTACTTCACTCATTCGGGGACGCGAGCCCTTTCCCGGCGGCGGGTATAATACCCGCGGAGATTCACGGCCTGATTTTTTAAAATGGAAAGCCGGCAACGTAAAGGTACAAGTTGCCCTTCCACATAAAACCGACGATGGACGCGACTCCATTATCTTGGCCGAATCATCCGTTAACCTGAGCGCAGGCAAGCGCTATACCATTCATATTACCGATACGGCGCAGAACACAAAAATGATCCTCAATGAAGAAGACCTCACACGGCCCGACAGTACACAAGCAAGGTATCACTTTACCAATCTGATGCCCAATGTACCATCAATAGACCTGTACTATGGTGCTGCGGCCACTGGGAGCGCAGATGCCACCGCCGTGCAAGACTCACTTGTCGCCAAGGACATTAAATACCTGGAAACAAGTCCATATTTCCAGCTCAACCGCATTGCCACCCGTACCTGGAAGATCCGCAAGGCGGGATCTCCGGTAACAAATGGCACTGTAATCGCCTCCTACAGCAATGCCGGAGCCATCCTGGACCGCAGGTCATATGTCATTTATGCTTTGGGCTATGATGGATTTACCAGCACCATCATGAAGCCTTATGTTTCATTTTTCTTAGTTCGATAGATATGAAAAGAAAAACAATATTAAGAAATGTCCTTTTGTACATCACGTGCATCAGCATGCTATATTCCTGCAAGCAAAGGGATGATTATCCCAGCTTTGACGATAAAGAGATAGTAACTCCGCCCACCGATATTATTCCAGAAGACAAGGAAATAGAGCCCGTCACCAAGAAGCTCATGGCGCAGACCGACCTCATCAAAACATTTCTGGTCGATTCATCTGTTACCCTAACCAATGGACTTGTACGAACCCATATTCGCTACCAGAACAAGCTCGATCAACGCGTGAGCCTTCAACTGCTCACTGTAGATCTTTCATCAAAAGCGGTTTTTCCTTCAATCATGAGTGCATTTGATGATTACCTATATGTGAGCCAGCCGATAGGTGATATGGCCAAGTACTGCGAACCACGCGCAGGCGGCGAGATCCTCGCAGCAACAAATGCGGCGTTATCGTCCACTTATTCCTACATTAAAAACGGGCGGCAGATCAATGTATCCACGAGCAATATAAAGACCAAAGAGAAGACCAGACCTTTCTTTGCGATACACAAGGATGGCACGCCTTACATAGGCAATTGTGCCGATACCACCAAGTTTGCTTTTGAGCCTTATGATTTGAATCAATTTAGCGGGCTGGTATCCGGCACCAATTGGGTCCGTTACCGGGGTTATAACGTTTTGACTACAGCAGCAATTGTTCAAGCGATAACAGCCATTGGCCTATCCGCAGATAATAAAACGATGTATGCCTTAGTTGTCGACGGAGGCGACACCAATTTTTCAGTAGGCATCAGTTTAAATGATGTTGCCGTTTTGATGGGAGCCTTAGGCAGTTACGATGCATTTGTATTGAACGGCGGTCCCACCAGCGTGATGGTCCAAAAGACCAATACAGGAAACCAATTTAATCCCGTGGTCTGGAACACCGTATCCAAGCCATTAACGGCAGGCGGATCTGCAAGCATCAGCGGTATCGCATTTGTGAAGCGATAAATTAGAAAATCAGCTACTCAACAACGGATTTTGAGTAGCTGATTTTTTAAATTTAAATTTGTTTACGCTGTTATTTCATCTTGCTTGCAGCTAAGCAAAACACGATTATTTCGCCCAAGAAAATTCAATCACAAGAATTTTATTTTCCTCATGCCCGAAATAAAACTTCCAGCCGAAGTTAGTATTGGGGTCAACGTATCTACCAATATATTTCAATATAGCCTTAATTATTAAGTTTTCGGTTGTTTTTTTTGTATCTTAACGTTAGATTAATTTTTCAATGGACAAACTAGGAAAAGCAATTAGATTACTGAGACATCAAAAAGGCTGGAATCAAGGCGATGTTGCAACGCGATTAGAAATATCAATTCCTGCATTTTCTAAAATTGAAACCGGTTTTACAGATTTAAATATCTCTCGATTAAACCAAATCGCAAAGGTATTTAATTTGACAACCGCACAGCTTTTATATTATTCTGAAAATAAAGAAATTAAAGAGCATGTTGAGGAGTTAAAAGTTATTTCGGAAAAGATATCCCAACGCGAGGACGAAATCATTCAGCTTCAGAAAAAGCTTATCCAGCTCTATGAGCAATTGTACAAGTACGATAACGCTTAAAATTAAATAATTCCGAACCCATTAGGCTAACGTTCGCGATGAAACTGGAAAAAATAAGCGAACGACGGTTCCTTTGTTAAGTTCGCTCGATAAATGAATCGTCCCACCGATACGTTCCATGAGATGTTTACCCAATGCCAGCCCGATTCCCGATCCAGCAATCTTGGCAGTATTACTCGCCCGTTCATTTGTAAGAAAAACCTTCTGCAACTCGTCTTCCGGAATCCCGAGGCCATTATCTTCGAGATAATATACTACTCCTTTATCAGCTTTTTCACTATAAATATGCAAAAAAGCCTCGCCTGATTTTTTTGCATATTTAACGGCATTACCAATTAGATTTATAAAAACCTGATAAACGATTCCGCCATCCGTATACAAAGGAAATAGATCTCCTAATTTGATTTCCATTTGTTTGTCGGGATATACCAGTTTAATTTCATCAATACAATTCCTTATTTTTTTATCCATTGCCACACACGCGACTTCTTTCTCGGCACTGTGTATCTTGCCAAGCTGCAATGTCTGATTTATAATACTTTCTATATTTTGAATAGATGCCGCAAAGGCTTCAAACCACCTTTCACTTACCTTAACCGAAACACCCACATTTTTCCTCAGAAAACTATTCCCAATTTTCAAAACAGACAATGGATTTTTTAGATCATGTGCCAAAGTGCTGGCGAGCACGTCCAATTCGCGGCTAAACATAAGCTGCTCTTGCTTTTCCTCCACATTTTTGTAGGCAAGATGTTGCTCAGTCACATCACTTGCCGTATGCAAAATGGCATAGGTTTTCCCCTCCTCGTCAAGCAATGGCCTATATTCAAAATTAAAATACCGCAGTGTTTTCGTCTCTTCATGAACAATATTTGCGGGTGTACGCTCAGCCTGATAGACAATTCCTGTTTTCCAAACGTTTTTCAAAATAGATGAAAAACCTTCTTCTTTAAAATGAGGAAAGCATGCACAAAAACTACGCCCTAGGATGGACCGATCCACACATAATATATCCAGCATACCTTGGCTAACAAAAGCAATATTTAGGTCTATGCTATCATAAATTGCGATCGCACTATGGGACTGCTCCAAAATAGACACCAGAAGATTAGCTGTAGTTTTCATCTACGCTAATTTAATCATAATATTTTACAACAGATAAATCAATAAGGGAAAATCCGAAAAACAAAAAGCTAATCACGAAGTTGACCTGATGCATCTTGACAGAGAAGGCTTCAACCCCATGATGGCCCAAGAAAAGATTATGAAGTACATTGAATCTCTTTACGATCTTGCCGATTTCTTCTGGACACTTTTTTTCTTTGCTGCAGTAAACGACCTCTTTTTCAACAACAATGCCGGTAAATTCTAAAGGCTTTGAACGATAATGGATACAAGTGAATAAAAATCTATATTTTTAAGTTTTAGAATGTATGGAAAATAAAAAGATTTCAATAAATGACATTGCGAAACACTTAAAAATAGCAAAGTCAACCGTATCGTTGATCATTAACGGAAAAGCTGACGAAAGACGGATTAGCAAAGAATTACAGGCTAAAGTACTGGATTATGTCAGAGAGGTTCGTTTTTACCCGCATCACTTAGCGCAAAGCCTAGCCACAGGCCGAAGTAGCAGTATCGGACTTATTGTTGAAGATATTTCTGACTCATTTTTTGGACCAATAGCGCTCATGATCGAAAATCTAGCCAAAACGAAAGGGTATAGGATAATGTACAGCAGTACCCTCGGTGATACCAATACAGCCATTGAGATTATCAATTTTTTCAGACGGAGCCAACTGGATGGCTATATCATTGCACCAACCAAAGGAATAGAAGATGTCGTTAAAGAAATGGTGGATGAACATATCCCAATTGTTCTATTTGACCGGGATCCGGTCGAAGGTGTGGATTTTGTCGGAACCAACAACAAGGAAGCAATGATTGAAGCTTGTATGCATCTATATGATAAGGGATTTCGTCAGATTGGATTCGTTACACTCGAATCTACACAAAGCCAAATGCATGAACGATTATTAGGTTACCACTTGGAGGAACTAAGTAACAACATTATAAAATTATTGCTAAAGCAGATAGAAAAACCAACAAAAGATAATGCTAGTCATGTAGTGTTACCCTCTGTGATAAAAGCAAGAAAGTCATCTGAAAGAAAAAGCAATAATCTTCTGCCAATCGGTCGCAACAACTGATCGGCAGAAGATTACCGAAAAAAGAGTGTCATCATTTATTCCACTTTCATGGACGAGGCCTTATCATTGGCTGTCGGTGTCAATTGAGAAAAGAGTGGCGTATCCGTCGTCAGCACCCAGTTGATCCCCGAGAAATTTTGGTGTTCGTACAGCGTCAAGGTAACTCCGTTTGGAACTCTTGCTAAGATAACACTTATATTTGAAAATCAAATTTTTAATCTAAATTTTTATCTTCGATCCGTCTTACATCCTCTCTTAAGTTTAGCGGTAGCCCCCTATTTTGTATGTGCCATAAAAAAACTTTTAAAACGGAAAATAGAATTTAGGTGTTCTCCTAGAAAAAATAATAGCTATATGGCACATTTAGAAGTAAAACCTAAAAGCGGAGCACCATGGTGGCTTTGGCTTCTACTCGCACTTATTGCATTGGCAATAATCTTGTTTTTTGTAAATCGTAATAACAGTGCATCCGATGTCGCTGATGCCAGGGACAGCACTGGCATGGTAACAGATCAGGGCGATATGGGCGGGGATACCCTTGCAACAACGGAACCAAGCTGGAATTCAGTAGATTTCAATAGTGCTGAATCTTCGGACCCGAACATCACGGACAAAGATATTCGCGTACGCTCCAGTGATGGCTATACCATTTACTCGCTTGGCGAAAATATATTATTTGCCACTGACCAAAGCGCCATACAAAGCAATTCCGAGGCGAAACTTAAACAAATTTCGTCGGCTTTGAATAAAGATTTTCAAGGTGCCTATGTAGGCGTATTTGGGAATACGGATTCTACCGGCACGGCATCCCACAACAAGCAGCTGGGCATGGAACGTGCTACTGCCGTGAAGGACTGGTTGGTTAGACAAGGTGGAATTGACCAAAGCAAAGTAAGCGTACATTCACGTGGAGAAAATGCTCCTGTGGCTGACAATGCAAGCGCAAGCGGAAAAAATCAAAACCGAAATGTAGAGATCGTGGTTTTTCGCAATAAATAGAAACCTAAAGTTTTGAACTCAAAAATTTAAAGACATGGCATTAGAAGAAAAAAAATACAACCATTTGATCGAATTAGGAGGAAGCGATTATGAAATCGTTGATGGTGAACCAGATATTAGGGGCTGGAAGGTGAAAAATCAGGCCGGACAATCGCTAGGTGAGGTAGATGACCTCCTTTTTGACCCTCAAAGCCAACAAGTACGCTATATTATTGTTGACCTGAAAGATGCAGATTTGCCTATTGAAGACGACAAAAAGATATTGGTGCCCATTGGCGTAGCTGCACTTTATGACGGGAAGCGTATACAGGCGAGTAATGATGAACCGGGTACCGTGGAGCCCATCGACCGCAGCGGCGTACTACCGGTAGATGAAATCGATCCCGTGGAACCTGCTACAGACTATCGCTATAATCCGGTCGATGATGGTGAAGTCGTGGTGGTACCGGTTACTGCCGACCGTCTGACCAGACTACCGGCGTACCGTGAAAATTACCTGGATCCGGATACTGAATTATCCATTCGCCATATTTATGAGGGAACAGGTGATGTCGGATTTACGGTGGGATCTAGTGTATATGACCAGGATTTTTATCAACATCCACATTTTAATGAAGATACATTTTATAGCCCGGGATCAAAGACAGACGAATTTGCTGCGGAGCGCGAGCGTGCACGACGTGTACGTGCGAGATACGATAGAAATTTAGATGGTGATCCCAATGATTTAATCTAAAGAATTTATCAGGTTAAGATCTTACCATTCCAAAGGTTTTCATTCTTTACAGTTTGAAAACCTTTTTTTTTCCGGGAACCTAGTCCTTAGCAGCTGCAGGCAGATCCTCCCATATTTGGCATTCGCCCCTGAAATTAAACCTCTCGTCCCCAAAATGAAGACCGGTCGCCATCGCACAAAAAATCATACAACTACGTACCTAAAAGTCATACATCCAGGGCAGATTACTGCGCTAACTTTGGTATAAGATAACAGATCGGAGGACAGGGAGATGCCCGGCCGGTCAACAGGAACAACTCCACGGCCGATTCAGGAGGATAATAAGGATAAGCAAAAATATAACCATATAAAAAACAAAAACATGAGAACATTAGTAAAAAGAATCATCGGCACATTGGGTACAGGTGCCTTGATGGCAGGCCTTATCATCGGTGCAAATGCACATGATAAAAAAGAAGAGGTGAAAGTAAATAAAGTTGATCCCGAATTTATTGAGTGGCATTTCGATGGCGCACCCAATCCCTCCAATAATGATCTTACGGATCCCTCACAATATTCTAAAGGCAGCAGCACTACTTGTGATGGAGAGAAAGAAACTATCTGCAATTTAAATGCTCCTGAAAATGGCAGTTCAGGGCAACCAGATCTCAATGCCACAGTTACTATACCGGGGCAGCCTAGCGAGTCTGTTTCGCAGCGTATCAGTGATGCGCTCGGTTCAGGGACACCAAATGAAACCGTACAGTCTTTCCGTTCAGAATAGAAGGAAACACAGTTTTTTTAAAAGCTCCAAATATCAGTTTGTTTGGAGCTTTTCTATAATCATACAAGTCTTTTTAGCGTGGATTTTGCAACATGCCTGTAATTTGAACTACATCTTGAGGAATCAATATTTGATATCGCAGATTATTTGGAGGAAGTGTATAGGATTTTTCCACGCCATCCCGTACAATCTTGCGCACCAAAGTCTTCTGAAATTTTTGATCTCTATTAAGCCTTTTAAGGTCAGAGACCCTAACACCTCTAAAAATCAGCTCCTTACGGCGTTCTTGCAAAATATATGTCAATACCTCATCCTGGGATTTGAGTGCAGAAGGAAATACATATTCCTTTGCAAAACGTTTATTCAGCAATACCTCCAATGTAGCTTTTGCCATATTCAATTCTCCTTTGCGTGACAAACATTCTGCTTTTATCAGAAAAATCTCATCCACAGCCAGACCGCAGAAGAAACTCGAGTTATAGAATCCTGCATAATTTCCTTTAAAACCGATAGTACCATCCGTTTTTTTATTAAAGAATATAGTCTTTCTTAAATCTCCCTCATCATACAATCCGAAAAGGGCTGAATCAACATTTGCCCTTTTAGCATTTAAAATAGTTAGATCTGTATTATAGGCCAGAAAGATCGTTTCGGGATTCATAATTTCAAAGGGTGTAGTACTATTTGGATTCCTTGATTTATAATCCATAAGCTCGTTATGGACCGCTAGGGTTTTTTCCGCATATTCCAATGCTTTATCGTAGTTTTGCATCAAGAGATTTACTCGTGCCAACATCGCGAGTGCAGCGGTACGTGACGGCCTAGTTGAAAAGTCAACGCGCACAGGGAGCAGATTCAGCGCTTCTTCAAGATCGTTCAATATCTGTCGATAAGTTTCATCCAAGGTTGACCGTATCGACTTTTCTTCAAAATTGGGCGTTAATCTCAAAGGCATACCCAAGCTAATATTGTTATGCTCGGGATTATCTTTTCTGAAGTCAGAACAATATACCTGGGCCATCTGATAATAAGTGTATGCCCGAAAGAATAATGCAGATCCTTTAATATAATTATAATTGGCATCTTCTATTTTTTCCATCTTCCTTAATCTATCCAACACGGTATTTGCATAAAAAATTGCTAGAAATGGATTTTTCCAGTATACATTGTTATTTGCGGGCAGAAATTGCGGTTCATCATCCCAAATATATAAGCTCTTTTCAAATTCAGTAAGTCCATTAAATACAGCCGTCGTCACATAGAAATCATCCGTATTCATTTCCAATAAGCCGGGTGCAAGATTTGTGTTTATGGTATAATTATTATCGAGCAATGCCTGTAGATCTTTCAATGAATTTGGGGTTACGAAAGAGCTTTCACTCTTTTCGTCCAGAAATTTGTTGCAAGACATTAGCGTAAACAGCCACATGCAATATAATAGACGAGCTGGTATCATATTTCTTAACAGTTTCATAATGTGAAGTTTTAAAAATTGACGTTTATACCAAAGGAATAGATTCGGCTTGGGGGGGTACTAAAATAATCGGGATCTAAGCCTTTCTTATTTGCTTTCCATAAAATGCCGACATTATTTACTGAAGCATTGACCTGTATGGGAATTTTTGCAAATGAATAACTTAATCTCAGATCCTGTAATCTGATGACATCACCTTTTAAGACATTGGGCTCAGCATATTTATAAAAGTTATCTCTGCTGGTATTTGCGGGATATATCATTGAAGGGATGTTAGTCCATTTCTCATCGCCGGGATTTTGCCACCTTTGATAGAAATCTCCATGTCCTGCTGTACCATTGAACATTCCCGCGTATCCCACAGTCCGTTTTCTAAAATAATGACCAAACTTATAATTTATAGAAAATGTGAACTGCAGTTTCTTCCACCCGAGCATTCCTCTTAAGAAGCCATAATGGCTTGGTAAAGCTGAGCCATAATAATGCAGATTTTGCAAAGAATCATTCAGCAACTTTTGATAATCTTTGGAGACCTCACCTTTATAGCTACCTTGAGGATCTCCATTCTGTGGATCTAAACCCTCAAAACGATAGGCAAATACAGGATACAATTCCTTATCCAGAATTGGATTTAAGATCTGCGGGCCGCTTTCTGCATAATTCATCGTCGTATTTATAGCACCATTATAATCTTTCACGACACTTTTTGAGTAAGAAAATCCGAACGTAGTATTCCATTTCAGCGAACTATTAGGGTTTGAAGCAATACTTAATTTAGCATCCCATCCTCTGCCATTGATTACACCGATATTACGGTAGGCATTTCCAAAACCTGTAGTCGGATCAATCTGATCAGGCGCAATCAGATCAACAGATCTTTTGCTATACCATTCAACCGATCCAGAGATTCTATTTTTTAGCATTGAAAATTCTAGAGCACTGTTAAAAGTCTGCACTTCTTCCCATTTTAAGTATGGGTTGGGCGGTGTATTGATCAGACCATATTGATAATTTGTGTACTGCGCAGTGGCCGCATTGTATATCATAATCGGATCACGATTGGCACCGCCGCCAATATTTCCGCTTGTACCATATGTCGCGCGTATTTTGAGGCTGCTTATCCAGGATATATCCTTCAAAAAATTTTCTTCAGCCAATGCCCATGCTACCCCTGTAGACCAAAGGGGGTTCCATTTTTCATTTGTTATAGCACCAAATACATTGCTTCCATCCTTTCGCATTGAGCCACTAATAGTGTACTTGCCTTTAAAGGTATAGGCCGCATTTGCGAATAAGGATAAAAACCGTTGTACATTTTGGGAATTACTTCCATAAAACGGTATATAATTATTTCCGTAAAGATTATCGAAAGTTGGATACGGATTGACATAGTCCACTTTCTGTACCGTCAGCACATCGGCATCAACACCATAGTTTCGGTATGAATTACCATCGACCTTGCGGTGGCTCAGCTCTGTACCTATGAGTATATTAAGTTCATGACTATTTGCCCAATTTTTTGCAAAGTCTAACTGCGCACGGATACGATGGCTCATCAGCGTACTGAACGATCTATCCTGTATTGCTCCTTTTGGCAATATGTATTTCAATTTTCCATCATTCGTTTGCTGCGTAAACTGATTAATGAGATTTCTTGAGAAAAAACTTGATTCTTCATATAAGGAAGTATTTCTTGATTTTTGCGTTTCAGCCCCATAGATCAACTGTCCGGTAATTCCTTTAAATATTGAATATCTCGCAATCATATTTGCAGCAAAATGGTCCATTTTATTTTTTGTCAACGATTTATTTAAATCCTCCATAGGGTTGAGAGTCCAGTCTATCCCATTTTTAGCACCGAGCTCGCTTACGTAATTCTGGTTGAGCAGATAGGGCACGGTTATCGAGTTTCCGACATCATCAAAAAGCCTTGTATAGGGATAATAGAAAAAGTTATCGGTCCCTGCCGGTGCTCTATCAATGGTTGATGTATAGGAGAAGTTTGCCTGTAACTGTAAATTATCGGTAACATCAAACAAGTTAGTCTGTCTTATGGATATTCTGTCTGATAGACTTTTTATGTGCTGACTTAAGTTTCTGTCCCAACCTATCGAAACGCTGTGATCGGATCGGGTGTTGCCGCTATTTATTCTTATATAATCTTGTTGAAGTGCGGCTACTCTATAAAATTTTTCTTTGTCCTTTCTATAGTCATAAGATCGCCAGGATCGAATTTTACGGTCAGCCTCATCCTGCTGTATCTCCCCCAATCTCAATTTTTGTAACAGATCTACCACTGGCGACAGGACTATTTTACGTAATGCCAATGGGTTGGAGAATTGATTGTCAAAATGTCCTTTATCAAAAAGCATCATTTCGAGATCTATAAAGTCAGTTGAATTCACAATAGGTTCATAATATAAATCATCGGGAGGCTGAAAAGTCCAATTCGAAGAAAAGTCGATCTTAAATTTATTTGTGGCTTTTTTCGTTGTGATCACGATTACACCGTTTCCTGCTCTTGCTCCCCATATTGAAGTTGCCGCAGCATCCTTTAGTAGGGTTACGTCTTCGACATCATTTGGGTTGATCTGATCCAATGTCCCTTCGAAGGGGAAATTATCCAGTACAATAAGCGGCTTCACATTTCCTCCCGAAAAAGAATTGAGGCCGCGGATGTTCAGTTGAGCGCTCTTTGTCCTATTATCAAACTGGAGTCCTGTTGCCAGACCATCCAATTGCCCTATGATTGTGGAAGAAATCCTTCTTTTTAACAGATCATTGCCCAAGTTTTCAAAAGATCCTGTCGCTCTTTCCTTGGGCAGCTTCTGAAAGCCATTACTATAGACCACAGCTTCCTGCAACTGGGTATTGCTTTGTTTAAGGACAATTTCAATCCCTATTGCATTATTTAAGTAAATTGAATCTGTAAGATAGCCTATTTTGCTGCAATATATCCATAGCGGCAATTGGGTTACAACGATATTAAAATTGCCCTGGCTATCGCTTGCCCCCAACATTTTCTTCTGACTGTCCCTAAGAGTGACCTTCGTCACAGGATCGCCAGTTTCATCATATACTTTTCCTTTTATCATTTGTTGCCCATACAAATGACTAGTGAAAGAGATTATTACCAATAATAACAGTATTTTCATTCTTGCACTCCTTTCATTCTAGCGAGCAGCACTTTAACTTGATTATCATTGAGAAAATCAGATGTGGATAGCGCGCCCAGTTTACCGAAATGATCGAGCCAAATATAGATTGGCACTGCTTTATGGGGAAATATCTGCTTAAGGAAAGTATCTAAAACGACTGAGGGAGTTTGCGTTCTGTATTTCTCAGTTTTTTTACCACGAAGCACTGTTGCGATCTTTGTGGTATCTTTATCAAAGCTATTGACAAGTAAAAAATTAATTTTATCACCATGGAGACGTTTCAATTGATCCAGTTTAGGAAAATTCGCTACGCAAGAGGTACACCATGTGGCCCAAAAATCCAAGATCAAAGGTTTACCACGATATTCTGCTAAAGTACGCATGACATATTTATTGTTCTCAAAGATCATGAACTCGTGAGACCAGAATTCTTCAGGTACTCTAAACCCAATCATCAAAGGTTGAGCAGTGCTGAGCCCATTGGCCCCGCTGTCCTGGCGGGGCGTCTGGGCAGATAAACTAAACATAGAAACCAAACACAGCAGCATCACTCGTGCTCGTTTGCTCTTAAAGGCCTTATATAAATTGAATAGTGTTGATTTCATCATCTTAAAGATTTGGCTGGTTAATAGATTGAAAAAAATCGTTGATTTTTTTAGTTAGCTGGATTTCCTTCCTATTCGCTTCCAGTGTAGACAGTTTTATTGCGCTTGTATCTAAATGGCGGCTATGTGTCAGGAAATACGCTATTAGAGCACGCAGGATATTCGACAAAAACAACGTTTGCTGTAGAGACTCCAATTTGCTTTCGGTAGCTTCGCCGAGGGTTTTGCATTTGAGATCCAATGCGTAGAGGTATTCGCGTATCGTGACTAGCGAATAATGATCCCAAAAGCTTTCGATACATTTCAATGGATCGTAACTGTCTTCATGGATCTCGTAAAATGGCCTGTCGAGATGCAGGAGATCTTCATAAATGGCTTTCATGTGTTTAGTTTTTGGCTGTGACCATAGCGCATAGCTCTCCCTGTCCGACCGAAATCAGTTTTTGTGGGAGCCTGAATGGGCTCAGGTCACAGCGGTGAAAAAATAAGAAATAGGTTATCGGGCGCGGTGCAGGACAGTTACACGTAATTTGATAGAGACGATACCGCGTCCGTTGGTATAATAAAAAACCGACCTTTTTTTATAGAATTTCTATAACAGTGTTTTTCTAAAATCTTTGCTTTTGAAATCGGAAACCCTTACTTTTAAAGTGTGAAGATAAAAGAGATAAGGGCTGTGCAATTTTAGAGCGTGGATCTAAAAAAACAGGCCGGTAAAATCAACAATTGGTCTGCGATAAATAGGCCTTTACGGCTTTTTTATGCTCGAAGCCCACTGGATATCGGCCATTGTTAATTTTAAGCTTTTAAGAAGCTATTCAGGTGGACAGTATTTGTTCTTGATGAGTAGTGATACTGCAAGTTGACGAAGCTGATCCTTAATCTGCCGTCGTTCTGTAAATGTTCTTAGCTCTTTTGATCTCATAATCTTACAAATTTGGTTAACAAAAAGAGTCTCAAGGGGAGAAGATATTAAAGGCATGACTAAATATAAAAGAGGCAAGCCCCACTATCTTCCACTGAACACAGGTACGGCAAAGAACCCAGACGCAGTTTCCAATAGGGGAGCTTGCCCCTCCTTGTTGTAAAGATACAAAAAGCATTGGGGGTCGCAAACCCTACGTCTCACGTCTTTTGAAATTTGCCGTTTCGTGCCCGAGACTAAATCAGCGAACTGATTATAATACAAATATAACAATACAAAATATAATCGCAAATAAAATTGCGATATAAATTCAAGACATTAACTAACAGAAATATAAAATGAAGTTTGAAAAGTTTTTGAAAACTTTAAACAAAGAGTTTGAAGCGATTTTATCGGATAAAAATCCTTTAGAGTCTTTCCAACTAAATAGTGATTTATCAGTAGTAAAAGGCCGAAACTTTTATAATGCTGTAAAACTACTATCGAACGACTTTGACAAAGACTGTGAAAATGCATTATTCGAAATCGCTAACACAGCCCATAAAAAATATCTTGCAAAACAAAAAGGCAAAGTAAAAAACAATAAGAAGTTGAATACCTACCAAAAATTTATTACTCAATTTGTATCGTCACAAGCAGAAGTTTCAGAAAAAGCAGGCATTGAAAATACAAGATTCACGAAAGTACTAAATCAAACTGCAGATGATTTTTATGCTCATGAAGTTTTTTCGATTGCGAAATCTCAAAATATGAAACTGATAGATGCATTTGAACAGCTATACGAATAACTATTTAAGAATCCTATACTATCTCTGAACAACGAAAGAAGCGACACGATTAATACTGCAAACTCTTCGACTACTTCCACGGCGATGGCGAGCGTCCAATAATTGGGTTAACCTAAAGTAGCATCCAAAACGACAAAAACAAAGATCAAAAATCTTGTATAATTTTTTCTATTTCAAAAAATTATTTCTATATTAGATCAGCCGGTTGAAATATACCAACATTTAGCGAAGCGCCTTAATTTATTAGGGCGCTTTATTACTAAAATCTTCATTACTAAAATCTTCAACGCCATCTACATAAAAAGAGATTTTTTTCGTAATATATTTAGTTTATAAAAGGTACTCCTCTCGCATCACTTGATGTGTGGGGAGTTTTTTTTGTTAGAGCAACTATATCATTAAAATGAAAAAGTGGACTTGCAAATAAAATCGGCAGTGCTAGTTAAGCAGCTTTTTTAATTTTTTGCTCTTTGTTATTAAATTGCTCAATTGTAAGATTTCCCAATGTGGAGTGACGACGTTCTCGATTATACCAGATTTCTATGTATTCGAATAGTTCTGCTTTCATCTGACCCTTGGTAATCAACTTATTGCTGTAAATCTGCTCGGATTTTAGCGTTTTCCTTTTTTGCCAAAGCGTCAGAGGGATTATTTTTGCAACTGTCCCCTGTTCCGCACAATATGCCTTCTTGCTTTTTCCGCTCTGCTGCCAGTCTGCTATCATCGATAACATATATTCTCTTTTTTCTTGTTTGCTCATGCAACAAAGCTAGCACCTAATAGGACATAAGTCAATATGTACTTGATAAGTCGCATACCATCAATAGTGCGTAAAAAGAAAAAATAACACAATAGGAAAGTAAAAAAGTACCTATGTTTAACTGAATTATTGTAGTGCATACAACAAACTTCAGCAACAAATATGGAAAGATTTAGGAATTACTTCCCAGTCAAAGAAAGAACATTAAATATCAATTTATTGCTTTCTATTTTTAAAATAATCCAAGGGATACGTATGGTCATCGTTTGCTGCGTGTTCAATTGCATAGTCGGAATATACGAGCAATTCACTTTCTGATTCCAAAGCTCTGAACGCGGTACCATAGCCTTCAGGAACATGAAGTACGCGAAAATTGGCCGCAGATATAACCATATTATCGACAGGAAGATCTGGGGAGGCTACTTCCCAATTGTCAATTTTCACCAAATCTACGGAAAATGATCCAGAGAGTACATAAAACCAGCGTTGTTCGATCTTATGAGCGCGCCAACCTCTTACCAGCTCTGTATCTAGATTCTTGATAATATAAAAGCGCTTAACAAGACTCATGTCAAAATCATTGACAAATCTTATTTGTCCTCTATGGTCTTTGGCGACTCCCCCTTGTATTATATTTATCCTATTTTTCATTTATCCAATGTTTGAAATACGGAATTTTGTGATCGGTATTCGGGCACAATTTGCTTTATCAATCTTACAAGTTCCATTTTATCTACATGAGGGTTTGCATTTTCTACAAATTGACAAAGATATTCTACTCTACTTTTTTGGATAGCTAAGTCAGCGGTATTTACTTTGGCAATCATAATCTTTTCATGATACGTCTTCTCGGTATTTTCCCCATTTGCCAAAAGTTCCTCAAATATTTTCTCCCCAGGCCGCAACCCCACCACCTTAATATCAATATCCTCTGGATAGTTATATCCTTTTAAGCGGATCATCTGCTTGGCGAGATTCATAATTTTAACCGGTTCGCCCATGTCAAATACAAATATCTCTCCTCCTTTACCCATAACAGCAGCTTCCTGAACCAGTTGGCAGGCTTCGGGGATGGTCATAAAATACCGCGTGATATTGGGATCTGTAATGGTCAACGGACCTCCATGGAGCATCTGTCTTTCAAAAAGGGGGATAACTGAGCCATTTGAGCCCAAAACATTCCCAAACCTTGTGACGATAAAATTGGTTTTAGAATATTTATTAACTATTGAAACAGCTATCTCTGCTACACGTTTTGTGGCTCCCATGACATTCGTTGGGTTGACGGCTTTGTCTGTGGAAACCATTACAAATTTGATGACCTGGTATTTATCGGCCAGTTGGGCCAGCGAATAAGATCCGCACACATTGGTCAGAACCGATTCGTAGGGATTGGCTTCCATCAACGGAACATGTTTGTAGGCCGCTGCGTGAAAGACATAGGTCGGCAAAAAGGCCTGAAAAACAGCATCCATAAAAGACTCGTTGCGGATATCACCGACAACAAAGCTAAAGGATTCAAAATTGGGGCTTGACCGCAGTTCCTGCTGAATCTCATATAACGCCGACTCGGCCTGATCCAATACGATCAGTTTTTTGACGCTGGTACGCGCTAGCTGGCGGACTAGCTCACTTCCAATAGAGCCTGCCCCACCAGTGACCAAAACAACCTGCCCATTCATTTCATCAGCAATAGCTGGATTGTCCATATCGATCGTTTTACGCCCGAGCAGATCTTCTACACGCAAACTCCTGATCTGACGCGTGGCAACTTCACCGGCAAGCAAACGTGCTGTATCTGGGATAATTTTTACTATTAGAGGGATTGGTTCGGCCAATTTAAATACGCGCTGCAACCTACTTGGTGTATGGTCGTCGACAGCAATAATCAATTCGTGTGCATTCCCATGCCGCTTTACAAATTCTTTATCCAAGTTTTGTATATCGTGAACTTTAAATCCCTGAATACGCTTGCCGATACGGCTGGGCTTGTCGTCCATAATAGCGACAATACGGTATTTATTGCGGGATGTGGTGTGAATGAAGTGAAAGGTTGTATTGCCCATTGTACCCGCCCCAAAAAGAATAACCGGAATACGGTTGTCCTTTTGGTTCCAGACAAGTTCGTGATAGATAGCCCGGTACAGCACGCGGGTAAATGTCAATACAAATCCTGAAATCAAAGCATGAAATAGCAGCTGTGTATCTGAAAAAGGAAGCATACCTGAGAGGAAAGAGCCCGGCGGGGCAAGAAACTCGATGACTTTGCTCAACATTTCGGCCACAATAAATGCGACGACAACCGCAAAAACAAGCTGCTGAAGATCCCGGATACCTGTCTTGTGCATCACTGCCCTAAATGTGCCCAACAATAAAAAACAGGCGAAATAAACTGCTGAGATAACGACTGCCTGAATGCACAATTTATCAAAATCAACAGTACCCCGATGTTTGAAGATCAAGAAATAACTGATACCAAAACCCAGTACAACAATCAGCATGTCCAACAAAAGGATCATCCATCGGGGTTTATCAAAAAGCATCCCCTCTCTCCAGAAATTAATCATCTATATCAATACTTAAAATAACTTAAAATGACTTATGGAAAACCTTTCAACAAGCTTCCATATAGTCATTATATCTATAACGTCAAGCCCTACAATAGAAACTATTTTAAATACCTCCTAATGATAGACGACTTGATCATTAAATAGATTACGCTTAAAGCAATAAGTAAGCCAAAAGCAAAGTATAATTGAATGTAGAACTCTTTTTGAGCAAATATAATGACAAAACCTCCGATGACTAATTGAATGATACCATATAAAAAGGATACCAAGAGCTTGTTGACCCCAGCTTCATTACCCAAATATTGGTATAAATGAGATCGATGGGCTTCAAAAATATTTTCTTTTAATAGCAATCGGCGTATTATCGTCCAAACAGCGTCAATGCCATATACAGATAAAAATAGGATGTAAATTAAATTACCTGTTTTTAATATAAGTGCTCCTAAAGCAAATAATAGGATATAGGCAATCGCCACAGAACCAACATCGCCAGCAAAACATTTAGCTCTCTTGCGAAAATTAAAGAAGGTAAATACCAAGACACCCAAAAGTGTAAATGCCAAAAATTCCTGCTCGATAAACACTATTTGCTGATTGACAAGCATAAGCAAACCTCCAACAGCTAAACTATAGCATGCAGTAATTCCATTGATACCATCCATAAAGTTATAGGCATTGATTACGCCAACCACAACAACAAATGTGATCATAAGGTAATACCAAGGCATTGTGAATACATCTAGCTGATAGGCCATCAGCAATACCGAAGCAAAATGGACCAATAAACGTATCTTATTCGATAATGTAAAGACATCATCTAAAAAAGACACCAGAGTCATCATTGTCAATCCAAAGAAAAACCAGGGGTACTGTAAACCAGACCAGATAAAGTATGCCAATGCTCCGAAGTAAAAGACGACTCCGCCGCCTCGCAATGTGATTGCTGTATGCGAAGATCGCTGATTGGGCTTATCAATAATATTAAACCGATCTGCTACTTTGAAGTAGAGCAGTTCCAAAATAAAAAGGATAGCGAAGATGATAAAATATAACATACTGCTTGTCAGTGACTTTTAAAAGATAAAATAGTTTTTCGTAAACCTTCTTCTGCTGTGAGTGGTAATTTTTGTATTCCTAATGCTGTCTTGATCTTTATATTTGAAACCTGTAGATCACTAGTCATCTTCTTTAAACGTTTTGTATTTAAAGGAATTGGAATATAATCACCTATTATAGCGATACTTTTTATTAATTGACGTGGAAGTGATAAATTTAATATCTTTTTATTTGTAACCTCAGTTATAATTTTAATGATCTGCGTTGTGGATACCGCTTCATCATCCGCTATATGATATATGCCGGATTCCAACAAGTCATATTTAGATAAAATTTGATCAATAAAAAAACAAAAATTTTGGATACATATAAATGATCTACTATTATCGAATGAGGCCAAAGGGTAAGGAATACCCTTTGAAACTAATTTATATAGTAAACCTAAATTTCCCTTATCACCAGGTCCATGAACCATAGGAGGACGAATAATGATAAGCTTTTTGCCTACTGGAAGCTTTTGTTCTAAAAGCCATAATTCTGCAGCCCTCTTAGATTTACCATAAACAGAAATCGGATTAGATTTATCCACCTCATTTAATGGGTTTTCAGATTCCGTTTCCTCCAATGCTGCCAGCGAGCTAACATGGATAAGAAGTTCAGCAGAGGAACAAACAAAGAGTTGGAAAATAGTTTTTGCCAATTCAACATTAACCTCGACATATTCCGATTCCTCAGCATTTCCAGCATGATCATGTGCCTTTCCTACAAGATTGACAAAGACGGACGCAGGAGGCAGATGGTCATGCTCACTAAATGACCTCATTGAAATAGAAAGCGCTTGAGGGAAGTACTGTAAAAGATTGCTCCCAATAAAACCTGATCCCCCAAAAATTAGTACTTTATCACTTATCATGACCTATCTTTCAATACCTTTATAATAGGCTTGTTACCTATAACGTAATGATTACTTAAAACACTGCTCATAAGTATTACACCAGCTCCAACTAAAACGTTATCTCCAATTCTTATATCATCACCTAAAATACAAGAATTTACACCCATAGAGACATTATCACCAATCAAAAATTTGTTTGGTATAGCCAATTTGTTAGCTCCACATGTACAATTATGTCTTATTTCAAAATTATTACCTATGATGCATCCTTTATTAATTACTATTCCATGAGGATGCCAAATTTTAAGTCCTTTCCCAATTTTAGTAGTGTGAGGAATCTCTACACTAAAAAAGAACTCATTAATAATAGTATTTAGGCAAATAAATACCGCGCCGATTAACTTCTTAAAAATATTTGAACTTGTATAATATGTGGAAAATCTAAATATTAAGACTACAATCTTGGATTTCTTAGTATAATTTTGTCGCGATTCTAACAGTATTTCTTTAAATGTCATATATTATTTTTTTTGATATACTCTAACATAATCGACTATGAAACTTTTCGGAAAAACTGTTTTTGGAGAAACATTCCCCGCATTATGCCCACCGACAGGCATACCTAAGATGATAAAGTGTGGTTGCCTAAAAGGATTATAACCGTTCTTATCTGTAAGTTTTCTTATATCAGTTCTATTAATAACATTCCCATCTAAATAAATCACAATCTCATTTTCATCCCAGTCCATACGCCAAACATGAAATTTATCAGCCCATTGTTGCTTATTTTTAACCTTTTTTAAATCAAAAAACTTTGCACTCCAAATTACTTGTGATGGCGAATTTTCAAGCGAATATCCTATATTTGAATTAACCTGATTTTTATAATATTCCATAATGTCTATTTCACCACATCTTGGCCACCCAACTTGTTTAAGATTCGCACCAAGTGTCCAAAAAGCTGGCCATAAACCATTATCAATGGGGATCTTAGCACGCATCTCAAACCTTCCATATTGCCATTGGTGCCTTCCACTTGTCATTATAGAAGCTGATGTAAAGTCAACATACTCCTTTTTAAAATTATGATTATCTTCCTTGATATTAAATTTAGGATTTCGCCTCCTTTTATTTTCTTTATTAGCTATCAAATGTAAAAAACCGTTTTTCACAATTAGATTCTCTTTTTGCTTGAAAGATTCAGCTTGATGATCCCAATCATTCTCTGCCCACCAATCATCAAAATTAAATTTGTCTCCCGAGAATTCATCAAACCACACCAACTGATATCCTTCCTTCAAATATTTTGTTTGATTTGATTGTCCAAAAGAAACGACTAATTGGATAAAGATCGAAAAAGTGAATATTGCTTTTAACTTATTTTGAAGTAACATATTATCAACGAGCAAATTTTTTATAAAAAAATTGAATTACTGATTTAGGCAACAACCTAAATGGGACTTTTGTCGCTAGAGACAGCAAAAATTCAGAATAAGAGATTACACCCATTTTTCTTAAAATTTTCAAAAATCTAATTTCTTTAACAACATAATGCGTGCCACTTCTTCTCCCAATCATATTATTTCCAGTCCTAAAATGCAATAAAGGCTGCGAAAGATTATGGATCTTATACCCTGCTACAATTAATCTTACCCATAGGTAGTAATCTTCAAATAGTTGCATATCCTTATATCCTCCCACTTCAAGCACGTGGCTTTTCCTAAAAAATACAGTCGGATGATTAAGAGGATTTCGATATTTAATTAATTTTATAAGTTCATTGTGATTCTCAGGCAAATATCTGAACGAACTAAGATCGCCCGGCATGCTATCAAACTCCTGAATAGTACTACCCAAAACACTGATATCTTCGTGGCTTTCCATAAAAGTAACTTGTTCAAGAAAACGGTTGGGATAACATATATCATCACTATCCATTCTCGCAACTAAATCATTTGTAGTAACTTCTAATCCTTTAGAAAGAGCTTTACCTAAGCCAACATTTTGTGGCAAATTAACTATTTTAAAAAGATGAGGATATTTTCTTGAGAAATCATTTAACAGATCATCTAACGATTCAGTAAGAGGTCCATCTTTTACTAATACAATTTCATTTGGAATTAAAGTTTGTTCAAGTATACTTTCTAAAGATGACGCCAAAAACTCAGCACGCTCTTTACTATAGACACTCATCAATACGGAAAATTTCATAAAAAATAGTTTACATTTTTGCAATTAAACGTCTCAAAGCATTATGGCTAACTTGATCAACAAGGTTTAGTATATTTACAATAATTCCCAAACGACAACTCAAATCAAACTTGCATTTTAAACTTGACAACTGAGGTGCCCTACTTTTATAATCAAAAGAATTTTCTGAATCTTTTACTAAACGTTTCACAAGAGAATAATAATTATATAAGGCATAATTAATATAATAACCTCGTATGCTATCCGAATCATCGAAATAATTCAGCATACGCTCAAATACATCTAACGATGTCAAATGCCGGACATTAATCCTAGCTCCCATTGCCGAATTAGCTCTACGCATATAGGCAAATAGTGATTGACTACTATATTTAATAACCTTTGAATGTGCCATACACTTTATTTGAAATTCTTGGTCTTCAGCATAAAAAGTACCACTTGAGAAGAGAATGTTGTTCTTTTTTATAATAGAAGCTTTACATACAAACGAACATATATGCTGCAATAATTCGCGCTTAAAATATTTCTTCAAAAAGAATGTTGCTGTAAATATTGTGTCATTATACTTTACATTAGATACAATTATTTCTTTTCTATCTTCGACAATTGTAAAACCGAAACTAAGAATATCAATATTCTCCTCCAAATGATCTAAAATCTTATTTAAGGATTTATGTTGGAGAAAATCATCACCATCAAAAAAATACAAATATTTTCCAGTAGACTCTTCAATTCCCCTGTTTCGCGTTACTGAAACTCCTTGGTTTATATCGTTAGCAATAATCTTAATATTAGAATATTTTATAAAATTATCTCTAATTATTTCTAACGTATTATCTGTTGAACAATCATCTATAAGTATTAACTCTACTCTGTCAAAATTGGCCTGGGTAACAATTGAATCGATACTATTGATTACATAAGGCTCAATATTATAACATGGAACTATTATAGATAAAATAGGGATTTTCATATTTTTTATTAAATATTATCAATCAAATCATCCCACATAATACCAATTTTTTCCTTGGAGTAATGAAGAACTTTCTGTTCTGATCCATCTGCAAAATATTTCCTTAAATTATCGTCAACAATCATCCTCTCCATGGCCAACGCTAATTCTGAAATATTACCATCCTCTACAAGTATACCATTAGTATTATCAATAACTTCCCTCGGTCCAGTAGGGCAATCAAAAGAAACTAGGGGCAAGCCAAATGACATAGCTTCTAATAGTACCATTGGAAGTCCTTCAAATCGTGAACTCATGACATAGAATTCACTTGTCTTGTAAACTTCTTCGATATTACTCGTAGACGATAAAAGCCTAACATTAGAAATATTATAGTTTGAAATTTTTTGAATTAATTTTGATTTATCACCATAATCATCTCCTATAATATTTAGAGTCCATTCAGGATACTTAGGTGATATAAGCATAAATGCATCGATCAGTAGGTCAAATCCTTTTTGATATGTAAGACGCCCTATTGCGAGTATCTTTTTAGATCCATATCCACTATAGGGCTCAGGTAAAAATGGAGATGCATTTGGAATGCATACGGTAATTTTAGGATTAAACAGGTTTGCAATCTGCAATCGGTCACCTTCAGTCAATACTACCACGACTATATGTTGATAAAACAGCTTTCGAAGATACTTTGAGAATTTTCCGGCAACATGAAATGAAAAGTGTTCACAACTAATAATGCGCACATTGGTTTGCCCCCTACAGGCATAATAAGCGCAAAACGCTAGAAGATGATTAGAGCAAATAACAGTATAATCCAAATCTGACTCAAGTTTACGTAGATATTTTCGTGTTTTATTAAATAAATCCACATAATAGGTTAGAAGTCCCAACTTATTTTCCTTTCGATCTTTACATTTTAAAAAGACAATATTTATTTTAGACCGATCAAATTCAAAAGTTGTTTGTTTCTCTTCAGAACCAAGTAATAATGTAACGAATACATTCTCCTTTGTCAATAAGTGCTCAATAAGATTAAATAAAGCACGTTCAGTACCTGCTCTCTTACTAAAATCTGAATGAAATATAATATAATGCATAAATATCTAATTTAAATTTTAAAGTGATCAAAAAAGATCGGTAATCAATTTTACTGGCGCATACAACATATCTATACTATAAAATACCCGGTTTTGCAATATTATATTAAGCGTGTCCAATCCCATTAAACAACATAAAAGTGATAGCCATAGATATTGTGTAATCTTTCCTTGCTGATTACTTTGAGAGGAAAAAATACCTACGAAAAAGAAACCAAGAAAAACTGATATATTCAAAAAACGGTCAAATATTGGAATTACAGACAATACAGAGAATGAAGCTGTAAACAAAAATACGAAGGTAATTAAACTGAATTCTGCTTCACGCTTTCGCAATCTTGAAATATTCAAAATTAAGTATGTGAAAACAGTATAAGTGAGAAGCTTCCTAACCCAAATAAAAATTAATCCTATAGTTGTAATAGTTCTTGTTTCAAGATCTCTGATAACTTGATCACTACTATATATTTCTACTCTTTTTACGGCTCCCCCAGAAAACCCTGACAAAGATCCTAAGATAAATTTAGAAATAGAATCTATTGATAAGATACTTGAGAGAATAATAATTGCGTACATAATAGTAAGAACATACCCGCTTTGAAATGGTTTAAGGAGATATCTATAACAAAAGAAAATTGCGATAGGTATTAAAAATCCAATATGTATCAAAGGTATTATTGAAAATAATATTAATTTATTTTTTCTATATAAAAAATATTTGAGAATTACATACAAATAAATATGGGCAGCAGTCCAAAATCTAAATCCCGACATACCAGTTGTACCGATTACAACTATTAAGGCAATAGTAATAATGATTGTAAATAGATCTCGTTTATTTAAAAATAGAGACCGAAATATCATATCCAAATTTCGAGAATAAAAATATCCATAGATTCCAGCTAAAAATGCAAAATAAAAATGATAGTTAGAGGTAAATTGTCCTATAAATATAGCAGTATATGTTTGGTAATAATCAATATCTATTTCTACATTTTTCAAATACAAAAACAGTTCTCCTAAAGTGTGGAAGTGAAGGTTTGTATATTGTTTAAAGTGCAAATAATATCTATATGGATCGTAGATTGGATCTAATACTTCCATAGAAAAACCATAAAAAAAACAGTTGATCCAAATTACATTTTTAAACCAAACCCGATCAGCAAATCTCAAAGAATTGATGAAGGATAATATTGGGACAGTAAATGCGAGTAAAAATGACAACGTTTTGTCATGAAGATCACGAATTCGACTCATTTTTTAAATTTTTATTTTATCACGATTACCTGTCAGTTATTCGAAAAGATTTTCTTATATATTACTACGAAAAATCGCAATGGAAATAAGGTGGGTAAATTTAGAAGTAAAATCATCAACTGCTCGCGTTTAGTGAATTTATTCATGTTGGTAATTTTTACTTTGCATTCAGGAAAAAGTTTATCTATTTTATTCCAATATTGATAGTCCATTTCTATAAAAAATTCCAGCCGTTTACGAATTTTACCTATTGTAATATCTTCAATATAATCATAGCGATTTTGATTTTTAAAAAACGCTGTTAAATTTAAGTACAAAATTTGTACATCAACAATATTTTTATCGACTTTAGATTTTGTATAAGAGGATGCATTTGACTGGACGTAATAATATAGAGCTTTCTTGACTTTAGTCACACGATTAGCAAAGTACATTAACTTCGGAATTGTTACTAAATCCTCTCCATAGTTTAAACCTGCAGGTACAGTAATTTTACCTATTTCATAAAGCTCTCTCTTTATAAGTTTGTTCCAAACACAAGGAAGAGCACTGTATGAAACCAGCATTTTTGAGAAAATAGATCCATCCGGGTTCCACGATTGACTTCCACGTGTAAGTTTATCACCCCAATCAAAATAAAAGTCACAAACCACAATATCAGCCTGTTCAACAATTGCTTTGTTGATCATTAACGAAACCATATCTTTATCTATATAATCATCACCATCTACATGTAAAATATAATCTCCATTTGCATTAACAACGCCTGTATTTCTCGCCTCCGCCAAACCTAAATTTCTTGTATGACGAACAACTTTAATATCGTTAATAAGACTAGGATATTTTAAGATAGTTGACTCTAAAACAAATAATGTCTCATCTGTGCTGCTATCATCCACAAAAATATATTCTATATCATCATAGCTCTGCTCAAGTAATGATGTCGCACATTTTTCTATATAATTTGCGACGTTATACATTGGTACAAGAATTGAAACTTTCATTTTGACTATTTATTTATTAAATTATATTTACTATCTAAAAGATCAAGTATATTACGATCTACATCATAGTCGAATTTCCTAGCAAAAATCTTTCCATCTGGCTGAGAAACTAGTTCATCAAGATCATCAACAGTAAAGGTCACAGGCAGCGGTACTCCCTCTCGTAACCAATTATCATAAGTTAATGACGATTTTATAACAATATCAGAATCATTTTTGTATAGATACATAAGAATTGTCTGAAAGAAATATTCATCCGCAGAAACTACATATTGAAAAAAACTCTTTAATTCTATGTAGTTTTCATTTACGAAATCCTTTATTGAAACAAGCGTCTCAATAGGCATAGACCACCAATTTGAACCCCTAAATGGTTCCATAGCAAAAGGCATTACTCGTTTTTTTAACACTATAGACAACTGATCAAAATTAATTTTCCCAGCCAAAAAAAATAAAACTGACTTTAGGGGGTTTTTATTTGAGAAAAATATAAAATCATTTTTATTACTTGACTTATTAATTTTGTACGCATAAAGCTTTTTTAAAAATCCAGTATCTTCCTTTAAAATCGATTCAGTCGTAATATAGCTTGTCCCGTAATTTTCAAACAAGAATTTATTAATATATTTTAAGTCTTTGATAGGATAATCTTGCCCACTCAAAAATGTCACTTGTGATGAACAAATTATCCCATTTTCAATAACTGCGTCTATAAGATTAAGAGTCGCTTCAACCTGAGAAAAATCAGCCCATATACAGTCTACTCTATTAGGAATAAAATAAATATTAGGAGATGATATGATACTTTTAAAAGTATCTAAATCCGACTTCAGATCTAAATGAATATAAAAGAAACTATTCGAATCATTTAATACACTGATTAAGCGATTTAGCTGTAAAGGATTTTTATGAGCAGTAATTATATATATTTTCCTCATGTCAATTCTTCGTCAAGAATACTAAAAGTTCGTCCCATTGTTTCATGATAAAATCAATGTCATAAATATTAGATTTTATTTTAGAATTGTTCCCGAGTTCTTTTCTGAGATTACTATCCGACATCAACTTTTGCAACATATTTGTAAACCCATCATTATCACCGGGCGTTATTAAATATCCGTTAAAACCATTTTCAATAAGAGTGGCTGGACCATGCTTGCAGTTAAAAGAAATTATTGGGATTCCAAATGTCATTGCTTCAAGTATTACTAAAGAGAAGCCTTCGAATTTAGATGTTGAAACGAATATTGCACTGTCTTTATAAAATTCCAACATATCTACTGAAGGTTCCTCGAGTACAACGCTTTCATCCATATGATGATCTTTTATAAATTTATTATAGTATGTCTTTTGACTTCCACTACCTTTTATATATAATTTCCAATCTGGATAAATCAATATTATCTTGCTCCAAATTCTTAATAGTTCATCAAAACCTTTTTCTGGCTCATATCTACCAACTGCTATAACTTTTTTATTGTCGAGAGTAGATAAAATTGCTTCTCCTATTGTAATAGGATTAGCTATTACTTCTACATTATCTAAATACCTTGACCACTCTTCTTTATCTCCATCAGTTAAAACAATAAAGCGACTATAAGTGCTTGCATAATGGATAAATTGGCGAAAGTATAACTTATTACGTAGACTTTTAAAAAAACTATTAGATTTATTAAAATATTCAAAAAAACCTATTGTAACATGATATTCAGCTATTTTTATGCTCCCATCTTTCAATTTGCCTAAAACTTCAAACTCTAGTCCTCCCAAAGATATAGATAAAGCGGGTTTGTAGGTAAGGAGCGTATCAAACAATTTTTTCGCTAATTCCTTTTTATATTTTTTAAGTGCTAAATAGTTTAAAAACCGAGATTTATGAACTTTCTTCTTCGGAATGTCAAGATTTATTACTCTTATCGAAGGGTCCAATTTGAAAAATATTTCTTTATCAAATTGCGCATATGTGACAATGAAAATTTCATAGCCAAACTTTGAAGCCAAATAATTCGCTTTCAAACTAACTATTTTTTCCACTCCTCCATGTGATGAGAGGGAATGGAAACAATATAATATTCGCTTATTTTTCATTACCTTCTTTTAAATTTTATAAGAGATTTCTTTAAAAATTGTTCTAAAATAACTTTTTCTTCAATTTTAAACAGATTTATTCCTATAATCATAATCGCTAGACTTATCATTCCAAATACCAATAATGACGTGTAAAGACCATGTATTATAATTATTTTTTTCATAAAAAAAATAATTATAATACAAAAAATACTATATATTATATATTTTCTAGCTCCAAGTTGTAATGATGTTAAAAATGGATATCTCTTGCTCATTAGAAAAGCGAAAATAAAATTGGATAGAAAAATTGATAAAGGAAAAGTATAAATGCCAAGTATTCGATAAAAAATAATGTTTGTTAAAATTATCCCCCCCTGACATAATAACCCCATAAAGGCATAATATTTTGATTGCTCTGAAGATAATAAACTCATTCCAAACATTAAGTATGAAAACACTCCAAATAGAGAAAACCCATATAATATGGATAAATCAGAAATTAATATCAAATTATCCATTGTAATATTTCCTTTATCATATAAAATCTTTGCTATACTATCTCCACATCCTAACAATAGAGTAACTATTGAACAAATGACCAAAACCCCAATTCGAAATAAAGATTTGAATTCTGAATTGAAATCCATTTCTTTATTATTTGCAAAGTTTTTAGAAAGTACAGGAACCAATACAGACATAATCACACTTATTAAAATTGTATACATCATATTTGGAATCTTAAAAGCAAAATCTAAAGTTGATATCGTTCCATTTCCAAGTTTACCAGCCAAAACTTTCTCGACTAAATAATTTATCTGTGCAATAAAATATGGAATAAAGAAAGGTGCAGAAAACAAAAAATAAGTTTTAAAGCCATTAAAATCAAATCGCCAACTAGTTGTAAACAGTGCTATATTACTTTTTTTAACAAAGTAAATTATAAAAAACAAAAGGGCTACCGCTGATACATAATAGGATATAGGTAATGCATTAATTCCAAAGATATTGTGAAGAAAATATAGAAACAAAATATTTATAATAATCGAAATAAATGAACTTATTTCTGCAACGTAGAAAATTTCGTATCCATTTAAAATACTTAAACCTATTTGAGTTAGTTGATTAAAAATTAAGACAGGCGCAACCCAATAAATCATTTGAATCAAGGTTTGCAAATCTTTACCTTGATATTGTGGAGCTAAAAATTTTGCAAAAAAATCTGGAATAAGATACATGATTGCTACAAGAATCAGAGAAAAAAAAGTTAAGAAAAAAAGCAAAGACTGTGTTTGCCCAATTGCTATTTTCTCACCCTCTTTCTCTTTTATCATGACAAATTTAGCTCTGTATGTCTCATTTATAGGCCCCCAAAGAGCCCCATCGAGTACGAGAACTGTAGTATAAACTAATAACCAAATATCCTTTTCTAAACTAATACCATAATATCTTGCTGTCAATGAAAGCAATAAAAGTGTCAATGGAATCTTAACTAACTTTAATACAAAAAGAATACTAACTTTTTTTAACACAATTCGTTATTAATTATTATTATAAATCTTATTATCCAGCAATTTCAGAAGATAACTTCCATAACTAGATTTAGTTAGTGTCTGAGCTAAACCAATGAGCTGCGCTTTAGATATATATCCCATCCTAAATGCAACCTCCTCAATCGCACCAATTTTCATTCCTTGACGCTCCTCAATTACTTGTACAAACTGTCCTGCTTGCATTAATGAATTGATAGTTCCTGTATCCAACCAAGCTGTACCACGGTCAAATACACCTACCTTTAATTTTCCGCGTTTCAAATACTCCGCATTAATATCCGTGATCTCCAGTTCTCCACGTGGCGAAGGCTTGATATTCTTGGCAATTTCAACAACGTCATTGTCATAGAAATATAAGCCGGGTACGGCATACTTTGATTTCGGTTCCTTCGGCTTTTCTTCTATAGAAACAACCCTATTGTCCTGATCAAACTCCACAACACCATATCGCTCGGGATCAGAAACCTGATAAGCAAATACCACGCCACCATCTGGATCCGATGAGTCTTGCAACAACTTGGACATCCCTGATGCGTAAAATATATTGTCTCCAAGAATCAATGCAACTTTATCGTTTCCAATAAACTCCTCACCCAAAATAAAGGCTTGTGCCAGACCATCCGGACTGGGTTGCTCTTTGTAAGAAAACTTACAGCCGATTTGTGATCCATCGCCCAATAACTTCTGGAAATTGGGCAAGTCCTGCGGCGTGGAAATAATTAAAATTTCGTTGATCCCTGCCAACATTAAGGTGGACAAAGGATAATAAATCATGGGTTTGTCATAAACGGGCATCAATTGTTTAGACACAGCTAAAGTCAATGGATGTAAACGTGTGCCAGAGCCGCCGGCTAATATAATTCCTTTCATAATTAGCGATTGATTATAACTTATTTAACATTGCTTTCAAACTATCATGCCAAGATGGTACCGACAGGTTGAACGTGTTTTTTATCCTTGTTTTATCCAATAATGAATATTTTGGACGTCTTGCAGGAGTAGGATACTGCGTCGTAGGGATTGGATTGATCTGACATTCCAATCCTTTTAAATCCCGAATCGCAGCAGCAAAATCATACCATGAAATTTCTCCTTCGTTGCTAAAATGATAGATACCACCTTCCCATATACCTGAGCCAATAATAGCCAAGATAGCATCGGCTAAATCTTTGGCATAGGTTGGTGAACCAATCTGATCGTTTATAACAGAAATCTCTTCGCGCTCCCCCATTAAACGGATCATGGTTTTCACAAAATTATTGCCATAGGTCGAATAGACCCAGGAAGTCCGAATAATGATACCCTCTGGAAGCCATTTTTGAATAGCTTCCTCACCCTTTAGTTTGGTGAGCCCATAAACATTCACTGGATCAACTGGCGCATCTTCAGTCAGTGCGATAGCTGAGTTCCCATCAAATACATAGTCTGTAGAAATAGCAATCAATTTTGAGCCATGAATACGACAATATTGCGCGATTTCTTCTGCGGCTAAATGATTGATCCGATCAGCCAATTCGGCCTCTGATTCGGCCTTATCTACAGCGGTATAGGCCGCAGCATGAATAATGATATCGGGCTGATACTGCCCTAAAATATCCTGTATAATCTGCGTATGCTCCAAAGGAAGTTCCTGGCGGTCCAAGAAAAAGCAGTCTTTATCCGTTTGTGGAGACAACAGGTCTTTTAACTCAGACCCAAGCTGTCCATTAGCTCCTGTAATAACTACCCTCATACCCCGAAGACCTCCTTGAAACTGGGTGCAGTTTGATCTTTTTCGGACAATAACATCTCTGCTGTGGGTATCTGCCAGTCTACAGCCAAATCTGGATCCAAGGGATACACCCCACACTCAGACTGCTTGTTGTAAAAATTGTCGCACTTATAAAAGAAGGTCGCTGTTTCGCTCAATACGACAAAACCATGTAAAAATCCACGTGGAACAAATAGCTGTAAATTATTGTCAGCCGATAAGTTAACGGCTACATATTGCCCAAAAGTAGCTGAATCTGGCCGGGCATCTACCGCAACATCAATCACTTCTCCTTGGAGAACACGTACCAATTTTGCTTGAGCATGTTCACCTGCTTGTGCATGCAGCCCCCTCAAAACACCCCGCGTTGAATAGGACTGATTATCCTGCACAAAATGAGTATTTGTACTAGTGAGGTCATTGAAGGTTTTTTCATTAAAACTTTCCATAAAATACCCCCTTGAATCGCCATATTTTGCAGGCTCCAAAATAAAACAGCCTTTTAACTTTGTTTCTGTAACTTTCATCGAAGAAATTAGTTATATTGATTTGCGTAATAATTTTGGTAATCGCCTGAAGTAACACGATCCAACCATTCCTGATTGTTTAAAAACCAATCGATGGTGATGGAAAGCCCCTGCTCAAATGTAACCGAAGGTTCATAACCTAACTCTTGGTTGATCTTACTGGCATCAATGGCATAACGTAAATCATGGCCTGGCCGATCTTTCACAAAAGTAATAAGCTCCGCAGCAGTACCAGCCGGACGCCCCAATTTTTCATCGACTTGCTTACATAATTCCTTCACCAAATCTATATTCTGCCATTCGTTGAATCCGCCAACGTTATAGGAGCCGCCGTTTTGACCATTATGGTAAACCAGATCGATCGCTTTGGCATGATCAATAACAAACAGCCAATCCCGTGTATATTTCCCATCACCATAAATAGGCAATGGCTTATTATTTAATATATTGTGGATACACAGGGGAATTAACTTTTCCGGGAAATGATTTGGTCCATAGTTATTCGAGCAATTGGTCAGCACAATTGGAAGGCCATAGGTATCGTGATAGGCACGTACGAAATGGTCGGAAGATGCCTTTGACGCAGAATAAGGCGAATGTGGATCGTACTTAGTCTCTTCAGTAAACAATCCTGTCGCTCCTAATGCGCCAAAAACCTCATCGGTAGAAACATGATGAAAACGCTTCCCTTGATAATTTTCCTTCCAGATCTCTTTCGCAGCGTTTAGCAGGTTGACTGTACCAATGACATTGGTCATCACAAAGGCCGTGGGGTCTGTAATGGATCGGTCTACATGGGATTCGGCAGCCAAATGAATAACACCATCCGGCTGGTGCTGACGAAAAATATCAAAAATCAAACTGGCATCGGTAATATCCGCCTTTATAAATTGATAATTGGGTTTATTTTCAATGTCCTTTAGATTTTCTAAATTACCCGCATACGTCAAAGCATCCAGATTGATAATATGATATTCGGGGTATTTATTAACAAATTCACGCACCACATGGGAACCTATAAATCCGGCTCCGCCGGTAATGATAATTGTTTTATTCATATAGCTTAATATCTATTAATGTACTGATCGTCATTCAAATAAAGTTTAATCTTTTGCTCGTCTGAAACTTTATTAAAATAAAGACATACCTTTTTACCCAAATGTTTCCCAATCTTGTCCGCTAACAGCAATAAGTATGCCTCATTTATATCATCCCCTAAAATAAGGACCTCGATTGTTCCGGTGTCCAAGCCCTTAGCATAATCGCCCAATAGACTAACCTCCTGAATATGACCTGCTTGGTCAAGCACTTGCTCCACCAGCTGGTCGATACCCAAAAACGTATGGATCAAATTTTGGATAGGCCTAAATAACGAATGCTTCGTATTGGCACTATATACGATCTTATTCTTTTCAGTTTTACGTTCGAGGTAACCAGCTTCTGAAAGTTGATTCAGTTCCTTACGAATGGCATTGGTAGATTCCTGAAACTCCTCTGCCAAGCCTCGCAGATGTGCCCTGTTTGTTGCTGATACAAAAAATTTGATCAGCAATTTCAGCCGTGTCTTTGAAGTAATCAGAGTTTCTAGCATTGGATAGCTTATTGAGCAACAAAAGTACTCATACGGATTTAAATTATCAAATCCGTATAGTGAATTAGTTTTAACTTTATATTATTTTATCTTAAAAAATCGACGATCAATACTGTTGGAAAAATGTTGTTTTATATCTTCAGTAAGATGAAAGTGTAGACGTAAGGCTTAGGAATACAATGCACCTTTGGTATTAATCGATCAATTTTGACTGATGTCGCTCTAATGTATTGTAAATCTTTTTAACGTCCTGTGATTTTTCCTTTTGCAAAACCAAAACAGCATCTTTGGTATAGACTAGGATTGCATTTTTCAGACCTACAAATGCTGTATAGGTATCGGTACCTATGACCATGTTACCATTTTCATCGACAGGGTGCCCGGTTGATTTGAGATAATAATACATGGACTCGAAAGAGCCGAGATCAGACCAATCAAAAGCAGTAGCAACAACACGAATTTTTTTTGAACGTTCCATAACGGCATAGTCTACTGATATAGATGGAACCTCTTTGGACAGATCAACATCGAGTTCCCCATCGCGGCGATGCTGCCAGGCAGCAAGTGCTGTCGCGTAAACTTTGGGCTCAAAGGTCTGCAGTTCAGAAAGAAAAGTATCTGCGCGAAAACAAAACATCCCAGAGTTCCACAGGAAATTGCCACGTTCGATAAAATCTTCGGCAGTATCCTGATTGGGCTTTTCGCGAAAGGAAAGAACATGATCATCTTTATATTCGATGTAGCCATAGCCTGTCTCGGGACGGGTGGGCTTGATACCGAAGGTCACGATATAGCCTTTATTTGCTTTTTCGATTCCTTCACTGATTGCATCCTGATATGCCTCATCACCAACTATAACATGATCCGAAGGTGTTACGATCAAAATATCGTCGGGCTGAGCAGCAAAGGCAGCAAAAGCAATAGCAGCAGCCGTATTGCGGGGCGTAGCTTCGATAATATCGAGATAAGGGATACCTTGGGTTTCCATCACCTCTCTGCTCAGCAAGTGATTGTCACGATTGCCAACCACAATAACCTGGCTGCAAAGGGACTGATTGCGCTTAACGGTCATTTCGAATAACGAACCTTCTTTAAACATTGAAAGATATTGCTTAGGGTAGCTTTTTCGCGAAAGGGGCCACAAACGGCTCCCTACGCCGCCCGTCAGGACGACATGTATAACCTTATTCATCTTATTTCTTTGTGGTTTCTTTTTCATAGACGACTCTGCGCAGCTGGGCACTTGAAAATCGGTGTGTACGCTTATTGTAATAGATATCTATGCCTTCCTCAACGCAGTATTTCTTGCCTGTAAAATCAGCATCGCGATATTCTTCGCCGATAATACGAAGATTGATAGGTAAGGCTTTGATCATATCGATCAAATCTTGCTCTGTCTCATAAGGAATAATCTCGTCAACATATCGGCAGCCTTCCAGTTGAATATAGCGTTCTACGATAGTCTGTGTGGGCTTTGCTTTTTCGGGAGAAACTTCTGAAGGATCGGTATTCAATCCGACAATTAAATAATCGCAGTGATGCTTGGCTTCTTCAAGCATCATAATATGGCCGGCATGCAGCAAATCAAATACGCCAAATGTAATGCCTATTTTCATTTGAAAGAATTTTTCAGTTTAATAATCAGCAGTCTTCTGTAAGAAAATACCGCTATGTCTATTTGTAATTGTCAATTAGAATTATTGCTCCGACTTTTCGGCAACAATTCGGCGTAAACCTGAACTTGAGAACCGATGGTCGCGGCTATTAAAATAGAGATCTATGCCTTGTTCTTCACAGTACTGACGTCCCGTAAATTCGCGCTCGCGATATTCATCGCCTACAATGCGCACATCAATCTTAAAAGACCGCAATACATCTTCTAAATCCTGCTCCGTCGCATAGGGAACAATCTGATCGACATACTTACACCCTTTAAGCTGTATATACCGCTCAACAACAGTCTGTACAGGTTTGTTTTTCTCAGGACGATCCAGGGTCGGATCGGTCTGCAGGCCGCAAATCAGATAATCGCACTGCCGCTTGGCATCCTCGAGCATCTTGATATGACCGGCGTGCAACAGGTCAAAAGCACTAAATGTAATGCCGACCCGCGCATCTTTTAATGGTATTTTTATCATATGATGATTAATAAAGTGTATTAGTTGCAAACAAAGTGTATGCCTAAAACAACTGGCACCTAAATATACTGACTTATTTTTTATGTTCAAGCTTATGCATCAAAAAAAGCTCCGCACAAGCCCGGGCATCGGAAAGTGCTTCATGATGATTTAAGTCGATCCCCATTACTTCACAGCACGCATTGAGACGTGCAGGCTTAAAACCTTTACTTTGATAAATTTTAAATGTACACTCCCACTGATTGGACAGGCCAAGGCTTTCATAGGGCAAACTATAATGCAGCATCGTCTTGCGCAGTACATTGCGATCAAACAGTTCATTATGGGCCACCATCATGCGATTGGCGATAAGGGGCTTAATTTTAAAATAAAGTTCTTCAAAAGTCGGCGAGTCGAATGTATCACGTGGTTTGATGCCGTGTACGCGCGTAGTCTGCCACATATATTGATTTCCGGGCGGTCGAATCAGGGAATGAAACTCATCCACAATAAGACCATGCTCAACAACAACGAGCCCAATGGCACATGCCGAGTTCTGATTGGCTGTCGCTGTTTCAAAATCTATAGCTGTAAAACTTAACCCCTCTACCATTTATTATTAACTAAAACTTTGATATAATACATTTGTTTCACTCTTGCGCGGGTTTATACAAGCTGACGAAAGGTTATTTCTTATTCGCCAATGCCATAATAAATAAATCCTAACGATTCCAGCTGCTTTCTATCCAATAGCTTACGTCCATCAAAAATAAAAGATGGCTTATTCATACTGGATTTGATCTTCTCCCAATCATAATCTTTAAATTCATCCCACTCGGTCAATATCGCTATAGCATGAGCTCCTTTTATAGCCTCATAGGGGTCTGTTGCCACCGTTACCCATGCGCGGTTATCAGCTGGATTCCGTGTCCCCAATGCATCTAGATCCTTATAGATCTGTGATGCCGGAACTTTGGGATCATAGACTGTAATCGCCGCCTCCTCGCTGAGCAACTGATCGCCCACATAGATGGCAGCAGATTCCCTGGTGTCATTTGTTTCCTTTTTAAATGCCCAGCCGAGAAAGGCGATCTTTTTACCATTCACGGTATTGTACATCCACTGAACTATTTTATCCGCAAATCGGGACTTCTGATGGTCATTTAAGATGATGACTTGTTCCCAATAATCAGCCACAGCATGCAAGTTGTAACTTCGTGCTATATACACTAAATTTAAAATATCTTTCTGAAAACAAGATCCACCAAACCCTACGGAGGCTTTTAGGAATTTGTTCCCTATACGGCTATCCCGCCCGACTGCGGCCGCCACCTCATGCACACTGGCTCCCGTGACTTCACATAACTCAGATATTGCATTTATAGAGGAAACCCGCTGCGCCAGAAATGCATTAGCCACCAGCTTGGAAAGCTCTGAGGACCACAAATTTGTCGTGATAATACGCTCGCGAGGAACCCAAGATTCATATAGGCTTACAAGTGCAGCTATAGCAGATTCATGGTCACCTCCAATGAGAACACGGTCAGGCTCATTTAGATCGGCTATTGCTGTTCCTTCGGCCAAAAATTCGGGATTGGAAAGAATTTGAAAATTAACTCCGTTTCCGTTATTGTCTAATATACTTTTAAGCGCTGACGCCGTCCGCACCGGTAAGGTGGACTTTTCCACAATAATTTTATCATTTTTGGATACCGCCGCAATTTGTCTCGCGCAAAGTTCGATGTATTTTAAATCTGCCGCCTGCCCTTTTCCTTTTCCATAGGATTTGGTAGGTGTATTGACAGAGATAAATATCATATCGGCTTCATCAATCGCACGATCGACTTCTGTCGAAAAAAACAAATTCCTTCCCCGGCATTCACCCACCACATCTGCCAAACCTGGCTCGTAGATAGGCAACTGACTGAGATCCGAGGCATTCCACGCTTTTATACGCTCGGCATTCATATCCACAACAGTCACCGTTATGGATGGATTTTTATTTGCTATCACAGACATGGTAGGGCCTCCTACATATCCCGCTCCAATGCAAGCTACTTTTGTTATTTTTCTCATTTAAATGAAATATTTTAATGCCATAAAGACTTAACGATTTCAATGATATAGTTGAATCTACAAACTTACTTAACATGTTCCTTTCCCACAAACAAAACCTTCTTGATTTCGCAGTCAACAGTAGCGATGATAACAAAAGGAGGTTGCTGCTGACCAATAAGATTCGGACCTGCTTCGGACTTGCTTCGCCCGTGGCCAGACAATGGCCCAATTGGTAACGAACCTTGTACAGTCTTTGAACAGGAATTTTCTGTTCAAAGACTGTACGGGATCTGTACAAGATCTGTTCGAGCCCGAAGGTGGTACGAACACAACGCGAATAAAACCATAATAAGATCCCCGAAAAGTCTCGCCGACAAATAAGGAATTACTTGCAGCTGCGTAATTAGCGTTTCTTGATCATGCCTCGGTCCGGACGGATATTGACCTCGCTTTTGTTAAGCGTACGATAGCCCTTTCGGCTGACGGCACTGATAGAAGCTTTGGTTGTAATGCCCGGTGCTGCCTCATTCAAGGCTGTCGCCAACATCGTCTCTTTCTTATCGCCTACGTCGACAAATACATAATCGGTTATATTGCTTTTATCGGGTACAAAACCATCCCAATAGTCCGAAAAATCCGCCGAATTTTTCAACAGAAAGGATACTGGCCAAAAAGATACCTTCTTTTGGACAACCTGCTCAAAGAAACCTACAGGTTTACCGTATGTACGTGTACCAGAGGCGATAAGCTGTACCTGCAGATAGGGTTTGAGCACATTGATCAGCATTTCAGCCGCAGATGCTGTACGGTCACTCACCAAGAAATAAACTTTACTCAAGCTTAGATTGCTCTTGCCCTCAAACTTGGTATCCTGAAACATCTTATTGATACTCGGTGTCGCTTTGATATAATCATTCACCTCGTATTTAAGCATCAGCTTTCCTTTCGTAATTGCTCCTCCGATCTTATCAGCAACATAGGCGGAAGCATCTACATATCCCCCTCCATTGTAGCGTAAATCAACAATTAAACTTTTAATCTGCTGAGTCTGGAATTTTTCAAAAGCGGCATCGATCTTTTGTTGATTGATATTATTATTTTCGATTTCTTCAAAAGACGATAAGGCAAGATAACCTACGTTGTTTCCATTATAGGTATAGACGGAATCTTTATAAATGGGATCAATGGTATAACCATTCGCATAAGTAAGATCTTTGATTGTTGTTGTCCCGTCCTGATGTTTCACCTGCAACTTAAGTGTACCAGCGTCCAGGGCAGCATTCAGTTTGTTCATCATCTTGTCCCGCGCACTTGCATCATTGATGGTACAACCGCTAGCCGTACAGGTGACAGCGATCGAGTAATCGGAATCACCGTTGACAGCCGTAATAAAATCAGACCGTTTGAAACCTGCCTTTTGGGCTGGGGATCCCCCCTCGACAAAATAGATAATGGGCTGTGCCGTTTTTTCGTCTTCTGTTCCGAGCTGCACATAGATCCCATAACCTTCGTTGGTATCCATCTTGAGCCTGCCAGAAGCAGTAGCTCCGGTGTTATAGCCGTCGAGCCCCTCCATATAGGAAAATCGGTCAAAGACCCCGTTTGGATAAGCCGCATGTGCCGGTGTCATTTTCTTCAGCGCATCGAGCACCAAATCTGCCGAACCATATTTATCCGTAAATTGGGAAGGATCTTTCGTATAATCAGGGATGGATTTGTCCCAAAGTGAATATAATTTATAATACTTGTAGATATCATCCTTAATCAGCTGCGCTTCGGTCCGCTCGACGGGTTCTGGCTCGGGTTCAGGTTTAGGGGTATCCTTTTTGCAAGAAAAGACAAAAAGTCCAGTCCATGCTAGGACAGCCAAACGTCCTGTTTGTTTTAAAGGCGCTAAGTTCATAGTTGAAACAATTGTAAAACAAACATAAATAATTTAAGTTGATCCGCAATAAAAAAAACACGCTGACCATGGGGACTGCCAGCGTGTCTACTACCTAAATGAAAAACGTTATGATAACAAGCAAAGGTACGAGATAGTTTTAAAAAAAATTAAAAAATACCTGCTAAGGCTATTTTTTTTCAAACATATCGATTTAATATTTATATTTCTCCTTCCATTTGTCCCGGAGACTTTGCCTCAATTTTTCTTCCTGCGAATTCTGCCCGGGATCATACAATTTGACGCCACTGATTTCCTTGGGAAGAAATTCCTGCACAACAAAGTTCCCGGGATAGGCATGTGCATACTTGTATTCGGCGCCATAATTTAAGTCTTTCATCAATTTGGTCGGCGCATTACGGATATGCAGCGGTACAGACAGATCTCCAGTTTGTTTCACCAAGGCCTGCGCTTTATTGATTGCTTCATAGGAAGCGTTGCTTTTAACTGAAGTCGCCAAATAGATAACCGTTTGCGAAAGAATGATACGTGATTCGGGCCACCCGATAACATTGACAGCCTGAAAGCAATTGTTCGCCAACAACAAGGCATTCGGATTGGCATTGCCAATATCTTCAGAAGCTAAAATCAACAACCTTCGTGCAATAAAGGATGGATCCTCCCCCCCTTCGATCATCCGTGCAAGCCAATAGACTGCGGCATTTGGATCAGACCCACGGATGGATTTGATAAAAGCGGATATAATATCGTAATGTTGCTCCCCCGCCTTGTCATAAATAGCCATGTTCTGCTGCACCTGTTTCAGGACAAAAGCATTGGTAATCGGCTCTTTGTGCAATACTGCCGCATTGACAACCAGTTCCAGCACATTCAACAATTTACGTGCATCGCCGCCAGACAGCCTTAATAAGGCCTCATATTCTTCGACAACAATAGTCTGTTGCTGTAGATATTCATCTTCATGTAATGCTTTTTGAATCAATCCAATAAGATCTTCTTCAGAAAGATGTTCCAATACATATACCTGACAACGCGAGAGCAATGCGGAGATGACTTCGAACGAAGGGTTTTCTGTCGTAGCACCAATAAGTGTCACCAGACCACGCTCAACAGCCCCCAAAAGGGAATCTTGCTGGGACTTGGAAAAACGGTGAATCTCATCTATAAATAAAATGGGTTGATCTTGGTTGAAGTTCATCAGCCGTTCGGCTTTTTCGATTACTTCACGAATATCTTTCACCCCTGCTTGAATCGCACTTAATGAAAAGAACGGCCGGTCGAGCGCTCTCGCGATCAGCAAGGCCAAGCTTGTTTTCCCAACCCCGGGAGGTCCCCACAGAATCATGGAGGGAATATTTTTTTGCTGGATCGCATGGTAGAGTACTGCATCTGGGCCTACAATATGTTGTTGTCCTACATAATCGCTCAATTGCCGCGGTCTAAGTCGCTCTGCTAATGGAATTCGTGTTGCCATAACACAAAGTTAAACATTAAACGGCACAGCGACTAAATATTTTAGCTTTAATCATCAAAACTCTTCCATTAAATTTTCTCAAAGCGATAAGCTTCAAGCTTTCAATAGCACATTTCAGCGCCCAGCATTCGCCTGTCGATATTACTTTAACATTTTTTCACACAATTTTTCGTCATATTTGCGCTATGATATATGTAAATTGCTTGTGGCAGCGCATAACCGACCGTACAGGTTTATCGAATCAAGGAGTAGATTGCTCAAATATGTCCTTTAGCTAAATTTATGTAGACGTTAATAATAACGTAATATTTTATGAGAATGACAAAATACTGGATTGCTATAGTTACCGCTTTGACTGCATTCATGAATATACCATGTCAGGTAATCGCACAGGATGCCGCCAAAGATTATACTGGCGCAATAAAACAATACGATGCTTCCTTTAAAGGTATCGGTCCAGAGGTCTATTTTTTACCACCTCCAAAAACGGCCAATGAAATACTAGCAGACAATTATGCAGACAAGAAGTCTTTCAGCAAAGAAATTGCTAGGCAGCTTCTGCTCCAGCGACTGTTATTGCAACTGCGGAGCACCAATAACTTGGGCCATTTTCAATATTTGATGAACCCCATGCCTACTGCGGCAAATAGTTGGGATACTGCTATAGAGAGGCAAATAAAAGCTGAAAACTGGATTGCGGGCTATGCACTTGCCAATGAAGCAGCCTTATTTTCAATTAAAAATAACGATAGCAGCAACGCCTCAAAATTTCTATACCAGGCGCTTTCCTTGGCAAATCGTACCGATAACAGGGATGATATTGCTACAATTAATATGAACATCAGCAATTTCCAGCTGTATCGTGGAGACTTTGTACGTGCTGAAGAGAGCGCACAAAATTATCATACCTATGCCATGAAGAGCAAAAGCTATGCAGACCAAGCCAACGCCTGGCTTCTAATTGCTATGGCACGAGCCGGTCAGGGAAATTATAAAGCTGCCGAAAACAATATTATCCGCAGTGCGATCCCTTTGCTCAATAAGGCCAAAGCCTATGAGGGGAAGATTTTTGCATGGGAAATGCTTGCTGAAATTTATTTTAAGCAAGATAAATTTACCGAGGCTCAGTGGTTTCTGCTACAGGCCCGCGACTTGGCCAATGCAAAAAAACTATATAGCGAGCTCGCTGAAATCGAATACTTGCTGGCCTCATCCAAGCAAAAAGATGGAAATTATAAGGTGGCGATCAAAGAATTTGTGCAGGCGGCTGAATTGGCTTCAGATGAAAATAACAAACAGCTCTCACTGGCAATATTAGATAAACTGGGTGAAGTATATCTTGTGCTAAAAGATTATCCATCTGCTGATCAGACCTACAAAGCCTATACGCAATTAAAAAATGAATTGTACAATTGAAACATTTAAAACAATCTACCCCTTCTACTGGTCTGTTGATAGAGCCGTCTACAAAGAGATTTTAAGCTTTTTGTAAATATTGAAGGATAAATCAAATAAATTTTTAGATTCTGCGATAATGTGCTACGAATTTCACTAAATTTAGCACGCTTATCAATAAGAGCTGAATATTTTTTAAATAAAAATGATTATTAAAACCGTCGAAAATATGTTTAGGAAACTCATATTTGCACTTTTTGTTGTATCCATTGTTTCTTGTGGTTCAAAACCACGGGTAGCGCTTCCTGATGATGGAGGGCTTAAACCGAGCACGCAACATCAGATTATTGCTAAAGAAGTCTCTGGATTATTGGAAAATGTGAGCTACAAAAAGGTCAAAATGAATGATTCGATATCGGGCATCATATACGATAATCTGATCAAAAGTTTGGATCAAGGAAAAAATTACTTGCTTCAATCGGATATTGATGAATTTCAAGCGTACAGAAACAATCTTGCGCAGGATATCAAAAATGGGGATCTTTCTGCGGCATTCCATATTTTTAATGTCTATTCGAAGAGATACCTGGACAGAATGCAATATGCGCTTTCAGAAATTGATAAGAAACAGGATTATACAAAGGATGAGTATTACCAACCTAACCGTGAAAAACTGGGCTGGTTTAAAACGGCAGATGAAGCCAACGATCAATGGCGTAAACGGGTGAAATACGACCTGCTCAACTTAGAAACTGCCAGTGGTAAATCGACCGACAGTGCGCGAACCAAACAGGTGGAAACATTAAAAAAACGTTACGTTAATTTGATCTCGCAGGCCAAAAAAACCAATGCAAACGATGCTTTTCAGGTGGTCATGCAAGCATTGACCGATGCTGTTGATCCACATACGTCCTATTTTAACCCTTCTTTTGCCCAGGCATTCAATGAGGGAATGGCCAATACGTTTGAAGGGATCGGTGCAAGATTATCCATCGATAATGAAGCGGTAAGCATCTTCGAAATTATCCCCGGTGGACCAATATTCAAAGACAAGAGCATTCATGTCAATGATAAGATTATTGCTGTAGCCCAAGGTAAAGATGGTGAATTCGAAGACATTATTGGCTGGAGACTTGATGCAGCCGTAGCAAAAATCAAAGGTCCAAAAGGAACCATTGTTCGCCTGAAAATTATACCTGCTGGTCAGCCAATGAACTCTCATCCGCGCATTGTATCTTTAGTACGTGAGAAAATCGTCGTTGAAGAAGAGTCTGCGAAAAAAGAGATTATGAACGTCAAAGGTGCCGATGGAAAAACGTACAAAGTGGGTATCATCAATATTCCGAAGTTCTACATGGATTTTGAAGCTTACAGAAGACGCGATCCAAACTATAAGAGCACAACGAGAGACGTTAGGTTAATCTTAGATACCTTGAAACAGGAAAAAGTAGATGCTGTGGTTATCGATTTACGATTCAATGGTGGCGGTTCCTTACCCGAAGCCATTGATTTAACAGGTTTATTTATCGACAAAGGTCCAGTTGTACAAGTAAGAGACACAAAAAATAACATCGATGTCGAAGAAGATAAAAACGCGGGTGTATCCTGGGATGGTCCATTGGGCATCATGATCAACCGCTTCTCGGCTTCGGCTTCTGAAATCTTTGCTGGAGCGATCCAGGATTATGGAAGAGGTATTATCTTGGGATCTCAAAGTTATGGTAAAGGAACAGTGCAATCGGCAATCGACATGTCTCGCGTTATCAGCCCGACCAGCCGCTTGCTATTAAAGGCCTCGGGTGAAAAAGATCCGGACACCCCAGAAGGTGCTCCTCAATATGGCCAGATCAATATCACACTCGGTAAATTCTATCGTGTAAACGGTAGCAGTACACAACTTAAAGGGGTTACACCAGATATCGTATTCCCTTCACAGTTCTCCGCAGAAAAATTTGGCGAGAGCTCAGAAAAATCAGCACTCCCTTGGGATCAGATCCAATCGAGCAACTTCAAAAAAGTAGCTGATCTAAGTGCTGTTGACAAAAAATTAGAAGCAATGCATGAGGCACGCATTAAAAACTCATTGGAATATAAGTATCTGAAAGAGGATATTGAAGAAGCTCAAAAAGATGAGGATGTTAAAATTCCATTGGAACTCAACAAATTCAAAAAAGAGAAAGATGACAACCTCAAGAAAAATAGGGACCGCATCAACGCTTTATTGAAATTGCAGGGTAAACCAGCTTGGGAGGAAGGTAAGTCCCAACCTAAAATCGATCTTGACTTTGTCAAAGATGAAAGTGCCAAAGTGATGACCGATTATATCATCAACTTTGGAACAAAAAAACCGTTGTAATTTCAACGTTTCAAAAGCTAGAAAATGAAAGGCAACCGTAATCGCGGTTGCCTTTTTCTATGACCCTCATCACAATAGGGAGAGTTTAACATTAAATTCACGTTTTCTTTGTAACTTATCGCTACATTCATTGTTTTAGTAATATACCGGTACTGCTTGAAGTCCGAATGATTCCCATAGCTCATACGCTAAAGATTTTGCAGGACAGGATGCACCAACCAGGTTATAGAAGTTAAACGTATAAAAAAGAACATCATGAAACGTATCCTCCTGTTAACTGACTTTTCAGAAAATGCTCTTCTGGCAGCACAACAAGTAGCCCTATGTACAGAAGCCTGGAAAACGCAAAAGGTTATTATCTACCATACGTACAATAGTGTTACCATTGTCAATAACGAACCTATTGTCATTGTTAATGATGAGGTAAAAGAGGCCAAAGAGAAAGAACTGACAGCATGGTTTGACCAAATTAGATTATTGTTCCCCCCACAAGTGGAACTTACACATCAGATGGAAGATGTTGATCTGCCATTGGGAGTCAACGACATGTGTAAATCGCACGACATTGACCTTGTCGCATTGGGTATCACCGGACAAACAGGTTTTGCTAAGATCTTGGTCGGAAGTAATGCTATTACACTGATGGACATCTGCATTAAGCCCATGCTTATCGTTTCCCATAAGGTAAATCCTGCCGTCCCCAAAAATGTGTTGGCTACAACCGATCTGAAGGAGGTAGACAGAAAACTGGATTTATTCAATTTAGATCAGGTGTTAGATACGTTCAATGCACAATTGTATGTGTTGAATGTTGCTAAAAAAGAAGGTTCAGCTGCAGACTTGGCACAGGAATTAAAGCACCTCCATGAACGCCTAGACAAATATCATCCGATTTATGACTACATCAGCCATGATGATATTGCACTAGGTATTGAAGAATATGCCAAAGAGAAACATATTGATCTCATACTTTCATTCCATAAAAAGCAAGGACTATTAGCGAGCCTATTCAAAACAAGCATTTCTAAAAAAATAGCCTGGAATGGCGCGGCCAACTTACTGGTTATTCCCATGGATAGATCGTAGAAATCTGTACTTTGTACATATCCACAGCGATGGACTCGTTGTCCAATAGAAACAAATTATACGACAAAAACGCCGCAATTTAGAATACATTGCGGCGTTTTTGTCGTATAGTTCTTCCTCCGGGAAATCTCTTGCCGAGAAATCTCTTATTTTTTGTCAACCGAATGTTTACCCGGCCCAATAAGGATAAGTCCTAAAAACACAAAGCAAAGCTCAATCGCATGTGATGCACCAGCGATACCATCTCCTTTAGAAAGATGCATTAATCCAGCGATGACCATCGTAAATGCAAGCAATAATGCCGCTGGTCGGAAAAAGAGCCCCAGTAGTAAAAATAGGCCCCCAACAGTTTCGGTAGCAGCTGCCATAAAGCCCCAAAAAGTAGGCATAAAATGAATACCAATATTACCCATTGATTTTCCGACACCTGCCCAGAGCTCAGGACCGCCCTGCAATTTGGGCAGACCATGCATGATCATCATCACCCCAAGTCCAACACGCAAGACCAAAAGTCCCGTATCCCTATATTTACCCAATGAATTCCAAATTGCCATAAAAAACGTTTAATTTATTAAAACTTGAATTACCGATCTCCCTAAATTAATGAAATTATTTAAATTGAACAGCTCACCGTACTCACCATAATAAATAAAGCTATTGCATTTATAATACTTAATGCGTAATTTGATGACGATAGACCCGATTATAATGCTTTGGAACAGCTAAGACAGCGTAAAAGACCTTAGCCACGGATTATGGATCAACAAATAACTAAAGGATGAAAAACCTACTCTTGTTAACAGACTTTTCGGACAATGCCTATGCTGCTGCTCGATATGCCGCACAATTAGCTCCACTTTGGGGCATTGAAAAGGTTGTCCTATACCACACATACGAAGTAATCCCTACCGTAGGTACTGAACCTGTTGTCATCAGCAATGCAGAAATCTTGGAAGAAAAACAAAAGGATCTCAATACCTGGCAACAGGAACTGATGTTGCTTTTCCCTGAGGGCATTGCCTGGAAATCAGTTCTTGAGGAATATGAACTGAGCTATGGCGTAAACCGTACCTGTGCTGAGGAGGACATTGACCTTGTTATCGTCGGAACTGCAGGCAAAAGCGGCCTAAAGAAACTGCTTCTTGGAAGCAATACCCTCAAGCTGATCGAAAATTGTCACACACCATTACTGGTGGTCCCCGCACGGGCAGAATTTCGGGTACCCAAAAAAATGTTAATCGCCACCAACCTCAAAGAGGTCAAACTAAAATTAAACCGTCTTTTGGTTAATGCGTCCGAAGTATTACGGAAAAGTGAGGTCTATGTCGTCCATGTGACTAAAGAAGATCCTGCAAATAAGGCGGTAAATGCCGAAATAAAAACCATGCAGGATTTACTTGCTCCTTATCATCCCATCTATAGTTATATCCTCAACGCAGACATTGCTGCAGGGATCAACCAATACATCAACGAAAATCATATCGACATGATGGTCACTTTCCATCGGGACAAGGGCTTATTAAGTCGAATTTTCAATACGAGCATTGCGCAAAAGATGGCCTGGAAGAGTCAGGCTGCCATGATGGTCATCCCTGTACATTCGGGATAATCAATAAACGGTATAATCAATAAATAAAACAACGAGATTCTGTTCAGCTTCCCCTACAAATAGGTTAACTGAACAGAATCAGCTGTAGTCTGCAATTTTACTTTTCGCCCAAATACCAGGGCGTGATTATCATCAATATGCCCGGCAGGGTAGCCAAATGCTACCGGAAAATCATATTCTTTCACTATATCCCACACAATTTCCTCCACACGCTGCCCAAAAGCAGGATCATTGTCTTTCATCGCAGAAAAGCCCCCCACAATTAGACCATTCAATTTTTTTAATTTCCCCGCGCGCTTCAATGCCCTTAGCATTCTGTCTACGGAATAATAGGCTTCACCTACATCCTCTATAAATAAAACTTTATTCTTGTAATTGACATCCGAATTGGAAGCAAGTACAGATAGTAAGATTGCTAAATTTCCGCCGACCAATTTTCCTTCGCCTTTACCCGCACGATTGGGGAATAACGTTTGCTCGTAGGCAAAATCCATATTATGGCCAAACAATGCATTTTTTAACGTTTCCAACGATGCTTTTGTGCCCGTTTCAAAAGACTTTGGCATCTGTCCATGTATTGTTGCAATTTTATAGTTCCGTTGAATATGACTATGCAACACGGTAATATCGCTAAAACCCACCAACCATTTGGGATCTTTTTCAAAGCTCGAAAAATCTATCTGATCGACAATACGAACACAACCGTAACCTCCGCGCGCGGCAAAAACCGCTTTAATCGACGGATCATCCAGTGCCCACTGCAGATCGGCAGCGCGTAAATTGTCATCTCCGGCAAACTGATGGAACGATGTCCCAACAGTCTTCCCAACCACAACCTCCAGCCCCCAGTTCTCCAATGTTTTTATGCCAACATCAATAGAGCCTCGTATAAAACTCGCAGGACAAACGATAGCTACTTTATCGCCTTCTTTCAGAAAATCAGGTATTTTGGACATCTTTTTTATCGCTAATGATCAAACAAAACCTTCATGGCTTCGAAGACAGCAACAGCTATGCAAGCGAACTGAAGAATCTTTCTGGCCAATAACATCAAACACTTTCAAAAAAAAGGACCGCTACATTGCAAAGTCCGATTAGAAATATACTTGATATATGGTGCTTATATGTACAAATAAACGTAAATTTATCTAAGTTTTCTACCGCTATGTTGAATAATATTTCTACGATAACAAGCTGTTAAATGGAAGCGCATTTTAATCAAGTTGAAATAATCGTAGAAATGAGCCAAAACAAGAATTCAAGAATAAATTGTTCGATATGACATGCATTTATATTGCATATAAACAGCAATTTATCTAAGTTTGCCAAAGAAAACAAGTACACACTTTAATATACTTTCAAGCATTGAGTATTCTAGATAAAAAACGTTATACCATCACATCGGCATTACCTTATGCCAATGGTCCTTTACATATTGGACACCTTGCCGGAGCTTATATCCCAGGGGATATTTTTGTCCGCTATTTGCGTCTGAATCAAAAAGATGTAGTCTATGTATGTGGTTCAGATGAGCATGGTGCGGCGATTACCATCCGTGCAAAAAAAGAGGGCATCACCCCGCAACAAATCATTGACAAATACAATAAACAAATCAAAGAAAGCTTTGAGGAGTTTGGTATCTCTTTCGATATATATCACCGTACGTCGGAGCCCATACATCACCAGTTATCGCAGGATTTCTTCTTGAACCTTTACAACAAAGGCGAATTTGTGGAGAAATTTTCGGAGCAGTACTACGATGAGGAATACCATCAGTTTTTGGCCGATCGTTACATTACGGGAACTTGTCCAAATTGTAAGTCCGAAGGCGCCTATGGTGACCAATGTGAAAAGTGTGGGACATCACTTAGCCCAACAGATCTGATCAACCCAATTTCAACATTGAGCGGAAAAACGCCAGTTTTGAAAGAAACGAAACATTGGTATCTACCTTTGGATAAATACCAGCCTTGGCTTGAAAAATGGCTGATCGAAGGAAAGAAAAATATCCTGAAGTCCAACGTTTTTGGCCAATGTCAATCTTGGCTTAAATCCGGTTTACAGCCGCGTTCAATGACAAGAGATCTGGATTGGGGCGTCGATGTACCTTTGGCTGAAGCAGCGGGTAAAAAACTATATGTTTGGTTAGATGCACCTATCGGGTATATCTCAGCAACAAAACAGTGGGCTTTAGACCATGGTAAAAACTGGGAAGACTATTGGAAAACCCATGAAAACCCAGCAGACGATTCTACGCTGATCCATTTTATTGGAAAAGATAATATTGTTTTCCACTGTATTATTTTCCCAGCGATTCTTCATGCACACGGCGACTATATTTTACCAGAAAATATTCCCGCCAACGAATTCCTTAACCTGGAGGGCGATAAGCTGTCCACGTCCAGAAACCATGCGGTTTGGTTACATGAATACCTACAGGAATTCCCGGATAAGCAGGATGAATTGCGCTATGTATTGACAGCCATATTACCGGAAACTTCGGATGCCGAGTTTACCTGGAAAGATTTCCAAGCTCGGATCAACAATGAGCTCGTTGCTATTTTTGGAAACTTTGTCAACCGTGTCTTGGTACTTTCCCACAAATATTTTGATGGCAAGGTATTGAAAGGTTCGCCACTAACAGCTGTAGACCAAGCGGTACTGGATGAATTAAAAACATACCCTACTTCGATCAAATCGTCTTTGGAGCAATTTCGCTTCCGTGAGGCATTGGCAGAATTTATGAATGTAGCGCGTCTAGGCAACAAATATCTTGCCGATGAGGAACCATGGAAAATCATTAAAACAGATGAGGAGCGTGTCAAAACAATCCTAAATGTAGCGGCTCAAATCGTTGCCAATCTTGCCGTTCTTGCACAACCGTTTTTACCAAAAACAGCGATCAAATTATTTGAAATGCTTAATTTCCCACAAGGGAACTGGAACGACGCAGGTTCGGATGCACTGATCCAAGCTGGACACCAATTGGGTGAAGTGCAATTGTTATTCGACAAAATAACCGATGAACAAGTCGACTTCCAGTTAAACAAACTTGCTGAAGCAAAAGCGAAAAACCTAGCCGATAATGCCAAGGTTGCTCCTGCAAAAGAAAATATTAGCTTCGATGATTTTGTTAAAATGGATATCCGTGTCGGAACCATTGCAGCCGCTGAAAAAGTTGCCAAAACCAAGAAGTTGTTAAAATTGACGATAGACACCGGCTTAGATACCCGCACGGTCGTTTCGGGTATCGCAGAGTTCTTCAGTCCTGAGGAGATCGTAGGCCGTCAGGTATCCATCTTAGTCAATCTTGAACCTCGTGAAATAAAAGGAATTATGTCACAGGGAATGATCCTTATGGCCGAAGACGCTGATGGTCGATTGGATTTTGTCAAACCAGATACAGCAATTAAAGTCGGAAGTACGGTACGTTAATATAAGACCTACCTCCATTTATACAAAAAGCCTGTTCAAACGAACAGGCTTTTTTATCATCTCGACGGGACAAGAACGGTATAAGATTATCCCCTAAAAGAGTATACTCTGCAACCGTTTCTTAAACGCCTTCTCATCCATATAATCATAGACGGTATCTTTCAGTTTTTTTATGATCTCTGTTCTGGATTCCGCAACAACTTTTTTCTTTTTGGTCAGCACATTTGAAACTGGCGTATTGGTAATCTCCACCTTTGTGGCAAACATATTGACATTCATACTTGGGATGGATATCCCCATCACTAAGCCCGGGAGTCCGTGTATAAGTTCAGGACCACCGGAGATGGGTATTTGCCCCGCAAAGAACGCAACCACATAGACCGAATCTTGAATAATTCCATTGGCTCTCCGACAATCATATCCGGCAATATTGCGGTATTCATCGGTATACTTCCATTTTACAGTAGGCAATGAATCTTTCAGCAAGAGCTGATCATCTCCAAAGGGGAGCAATTTTAAGAATTCCTGATTCTGGAAATTAATATAGGTTTTTGAATCGGGAAGAATAGAATTATAGTAAGTCACATTACGATAATTTGCGGGATAATCTTCCTGCACCGTTTCAAACAGGGTTTCATTATCGTAAAATTTCAAAATATGGTGGGTCACCACCTCAGCGGGCCCATTTTTCACGGCATTGTCGACCATCAGCTTATCCCAGGTATCTAAATCGGGCTTGCTGAGATAATTACGCTTTAAGAAATTCTGCACATGGAACTTCCGTTCATAGGTGACCGTTCCGCTGCTCGGAAAATAAGCATGTTGTGCGTGGGCTGTACCCGCACACAGCAATAATACCCAAACCATCAACTTGATATACTTACTCATTTGGCATCTCCTTTCATCTGTAAATAATTTAATTTTTCCATCGGCCAGATGGAGCTTACCATGATTAAATTCATGGAAATCATTGAAAACAAAATCGTTAATTTAATCATGGACGGTTCATTGTTGTAAAATTGTAGATTACTTTTAGCATTCCATACCGGCGCAATACGTCGTTGCTGGTCTGGATAAATGAAGTTCCATTCTGATAACGATACACTCCATTATTTTTGTTCAAAATATCATTGACAAATACCTGTACCTCCAAGGACTTATCTTTCAATAATTTCTTGGAAAGATAACCATTCATATTAATGATATTAATGGATTCAAGCGTTTTTGTAGCGGCCTGATAATTCTGGTTTGTCGACAGGGAAATTTTAAAGTCTTTTGGTAAATAATAGGTAATCTCCGAGAACGTCCTGAATTTAAAAGTCGTCCGGTTCAACTCAGGCTGCAAATAGGAATTCATCTGCTCCGCACCAGGACTCATGGAGATGTAAAAATCCATTTTGTTTGCTTTATATCGGCTAAAACCAATACTTGGTGCTACACTCCATGTTTGATTTCTATTGAGCTTTGGCTCTTCATTGAAGGAGGATAAATAGCTAAACTGGCTGTTATACTGCGCATTCATGCCAAGATTCATTTTTAATCCCCATTTTTTCTTCAATACAAAACTGTATCCTCCACCACCATACATACGCCAATTGTCTTTATCAATATTGACGTAGGAAATTTGCTGCGTACCTTTATCTAGATCATAGCGTACGCTATTGTTGATACTTTTCTTTCCTTGATCTGCACTGACATAAAAATAAATACTCTGGTCCTTTAACTGCTTGTAGTTGTTGAAATTAATTGAATAGGAGTTGTTAAAGCCCGCTTCCAGATCTGGATTGTCCAAATACTCGACGAGTGGCTGGGCATTTTGTTTCAACGGCTCTATTTGCGTCAACGATGGCTGGCTCGTGCGGCCGCTGTATCGGAAGCTCACATTTTTGCTTTTCGAGATTTTGTAGTTGACGGAAAGGACTGGAGCAACAGAAGTCTGGTTCCGCTGTAGTATTGTATTCAGGTTGTTATAGGTTCTCTTGACCTGCTCAAAATCAACCCGATTACTCAAATTTACAGTTAATGTGTTGGACTTGTAGTTCAAGGAGGCGTTGACACCATTTTTTAAACTGTTAAAATCAAAATCGTTGAGCAGGTCTTGGTCCAATACCGTATATTTTCCTGTAACCGGATCTCTATCAAATGACTGATTGAGTGTCTCCGATTTATTTTGATTGAATGCATAACCTATTGCAGCAGTCAACCTTTTAGACAAAGGCTCCGAATAGGTTACTGAAGCACCATACGTATTGTTGGCCAACTTATCATTTTTATATTGATCGATCAAGGTTGTATCTCCGGAACTTTGGAAGAAATTTTCCGAAAAATACTGTGTCTTGTTACGATTTTGATCTGTATTCGCATTGACATTGAAAGTAATGGAGCGGCGGTCCTTTTTAAAACGACGTGTAAGCATCGCATTGACATTAAACTTATCCTGATCGTTATTTAAATCTGTCTTGGACGAAGTCCGTGTAATCAATGTGCCATCCAATTTACGCTGGTCTGCTTCGGAATTGGATAAATTGTCGCGGCTAGATTTGGTAAAGCCCATAGTGACAGTCAAGTCTGCGAGCGAATCAAGCTTATAGTCATACCTTAAATTCGCGATATTGGCCTGTGTTTCGGTTTCAGATGCTGTCACATTATTATCGACCTGCGCACGTTCAGGAAGATTGTTCTGCGCATTATAGGTACTTGTATTATTGACATTGATCTGATTCCGTTTGAAGTTGACATTGATCTTATGCTTATCATCTTTGGATTTGTCGGAATAGCTAGCCCCCATATTTATTGCTTTGGGCACGCCGCCACCATAGTATTTACCATCCCATCCCCCATCAGAACCATCACCACCGGAAATCATAATGCCACCACCGTCCATCATCTGCACATTGCTACTTCCGCCCACACCATATTTTTGGCTATCTTCAAATCCTAATCCGACCATTCCATCATTGGCGAGAATGCCATAAGCTGCAATTTTCTGCGATCCCTTAAACTTATTGAGCATGACTTTTCCGCCATAATATTTATCTGTGCCAGCTCCCGCAACAGCCTGGCCGAACATTCCTTTTTTCTTGTCTTCTTTGAGCTTAATATCAATTGTCTGCGTTCGTTCGCCATCATCTACTCCTGTACGTACGGCAAGATCCGATTTCTTTTCATAGACCTGTACTTTGCTGACCATATCTGACCGAATATTCTTAGTGATTAGCGTTGGGTCATCGCCAAAAAACTCTTCACCATCAAGCAACACCTTTTTCACTTCCTTCCCCTGCGCGATGATCTTGCCTGATCCATCCATTGTAATACCCGGTAATACCTTTAGCAGGTCTTCCACTTTAGCATCCTTCTCTACTTTAAAACTACCTGCATCATATTCTATCGTATCGCCTTTGATCACCACCGGAATTTTACCATTTACCTGAACCTCTTCCAGCAGTAGAGCTGCCTTGGATAGCTTTACAATACCGATATCTAAGTCTTGGGCAGCCACATGGATATCCTTTACCAAGTCAGCATACTGTGGATAGGAAACCACCATTTTATAGGTACCGGTGTCGAGATTGGCAATTTGGAATGTTCCATTTTCTTTCGTCCGACCGAATTTAACCAAAATCGAATCTTTGGGGCTGAGCAGCGCGATTGAAGCTTGATGTAGTTTTGCAAGATCTTTGATATCTGCCACCGATCCCACAAGTTTATGTTGTGCATAGGACTTGGAACTCAGGACGGATAATAAAAGAAACAAAACTAGGGAATAGGTTAGTTTCATAAAATTTCGTTTATATATTGTCGAGGTAAATATATAAATGTTGCTACGGAAAATTCGTAAAATAATGTTAAATAATTATATAATTAATAAATTAAGCTTACACCCCTCAAACAAAATACGGTAATTCACTTTATACCAATAACTTTACCGCATAAAAAAAGAGGCGTAACTTATTTGTTACGCCTCCAATCTAAATAGAAAAATATATTTTATTTCCTTTAATCTACATTTAGGTTCAATTCTTTTTCCTTATTGATTAAATGGGCAATACTTGTATCATTTAAAATCTGCAACATGGCATTTCTCACCTCGACAAAAGTATCGCGTATGCCACAGGCATGCTCTTGTGTGCACTCTTCGCAGGAGCGGTAGAAGTTCAAGCTCACGCAGGGTAGCAAGGCTATGGGGCCATCAATTAGGCGCATCACCTGCGATAAAAAAACATCTTCGGGAGCCTTATTGAGGCTATAACCACCTCCAGCACCTTTTTTGCTATACAGAATTCCGGCATTTCGCATTTCAAGTAGAATTTGTTCCAAGAATTTTTTTGGAATATTCTCCTCCTGCGCAATCTTCACGATTTGCATCGGCTCATTACCGTAATTACGACCAAGCACCATCAGTGCCTTTATTGCATATTTTGTCTTTTTGGACAGCATAATTTGTTAACCCCCTGTTGAATTGCAAATTTACGTTTTTTATTCAATAGAATAAAACCTTCATGATTTCACGCATGCAGCAACAGTTTCCTTATTGCCCCAATACCGCCGTGATCGGTTTTCCGATGCTACCATTGGGCTCTGTAATGTGCAAGAGCGAAGAAATTGTCGGTGCAATATCCACAATATGTACTTCTGTATTAGATACACCCGGTTTAATTCCCCAACCCATAAATACCAAAGGAATATGGGAGTCATAGCCAGACCAGGTACCATGTGTTGTCCCGGTCGAGCGCGGCGTGCCGTCATACCATTGTGGCTCACAAACGATCTGAATAGCACCACTACGTTTAAAGTTGTAACCGTTGATCATTTTTTCGCGAATAGGCGCCGGGATCATCAGACTTTCCCCTTTTTCCATATCAGCAACATACGCGACACCTTCTGTATGGCGAAGTTCACGAATGATGGTCTCTTTTATTTTATCACGATCCAAGTTCAACGAATCAATCAATTGATTATTTAAGTGCACCTGGTAGTTCATCATGCTTTTAACAAGCTTCTCTTGTCCAAATTTCTCTTTAAGGGTTTTGTTAAGTCCTGTGATAATCTGACGGGAATAGAAATAACCACCGTTTCCTTTCATATCCATAAAGAAACGAGAGTTATAAGAAGCGCCATGATCTGCTGTCAGGAAGAACGTGTAGTTACCCTTGCCCACGGTCTTATCGAGGTAGTTGAAGAAATCGGCAAGCTGTTTATCGAGCTGCAGATAGATATCTTCAATCTCCACTGCTGTCAATGAGTAACGGTGTCCAACGTAGTCTGTTGCAGAAAGGCTCACACAAAGGAAGTCGGTATTTTTAGTTGGGTTATTTCCCATCTGCTCATTTTTGATTGCTTCCATTGCCAGGTCCAACGTAAACTGATTTCCCATTGGTGTGGTTTTGATCAGCTCATAGCCTTCGTCTTTCATTAGCTTAGAAGTTGCGCGCGGCAAAGTCGGTTTTTCTTCGCCAGGGTATTTACCTTCGTAAATATTATCATCTGCAATGCTGTTGGCAGCATAGGTACTAATATCATACATGGGCTTCCAGTCGCCTTTCAGGTATTTCTCAGCCAATTTTTTCTTGTTGAAGTCTACCACCCATTTTGGCAGATTATCCATGTAGAAATTAGAGGTGATCCAATCGCCTGATTTAGCTTCGAACCAATACGCTGCATCGGCAAAATGCCCCGCCGGTAGAATACCGCCGCGGTCTTTGATCGCGATACCGATCACTTTGGATTTAAAGTTAGAAGCGAGCTTCAATTGGTCCGTTACGGTCGATGCAAGTAAATTACGTGGAGACTGCTGTCCCTCCTTGGCTGTAGTACCTACACCAACGACATTATCGTCCTGCGTACAGTACATATTTTTACCCGTCTGTTCTTCAATCCAGTCATTGCCCGCAATACCATGTATGGAAGGAACGGATCCTGTATAGACCGAACTGTGTCCAATAGCGGTGTATGTGGGAATATAATTAATCAATGTATTTTCACAGGAGAATCCTTCTTTCAAAAGTCGTTTGAAACCATCATTTCCATATCGATCTGCAAAACGATATAAATAATCCCAACGCATTTGATCCACCATCAGGCCGACAACCAATTTTGGTCTTTCCGGTTGCTGCGCCATGGACGAAAGCGCCGCTATTCCAAGGACGACACTTAAAAAAAATCTTTTAATCATAATCGTATTAAGTATTGAAATATTAGTTTTTTATTTACTGTATAGTATTCTATCAGACCTTAACAAAAGGAACAATAAACGGAACTTATTGGCAGCTCCGTTGCCCTGAGACAGATTACTTCACTTCGCTAAAGTAGGATTTAATCTTTTAAATGTGTCTTTAAAAATTGACCTGTATAAGAATCTTTACAATGAATAAGTTCTTCAGGAAGTCCCGCAAAGACGAGCTTTCCACCTTTATTGCCGCCCTCAGGACCAATATCGATGACCCAATCTGCCGATTTGATCATATCCATATTGTGCTCGATCACTAATATACTGTTCCCTAAGGCAATCAGTGCATCAAATGATTTCAGTAGCTTTTTAATATCCTGAAAGTGTAAGCCTGTTGTTGGCTCATCAAAGATAAAAAGTGTCTTCTTGCTATTATTTCCCTTAATGAGGAAGGAGGCGAGTTTAATCCGCTGTGCTTCACCGCCAGACAATGTACTTGACGATTGCCCGAGCTTAACGTAGCCTAGTCCAACGTCCTGTAAAGGCTGCAATTTCGCTAATATTTTAGGCTGGTCTGCAAAGAATACGATCGCTTCATCAACACTCAGCTCGAGGACATCTGCTACCGACTTGTTCTTATAGTGTACATCAAGCACAAACTGTTTAAATCGCTTGCCCCCACAGGCCTCACATGGCAAAACGATATCGGCCATAAATTGCATTTCAATTTTAACTTCACCTTCACCCTGACAGACATCACAACGTCCACCTTCAACATTAAATGAAAATGCCGCAGGTTTCAGTCCAGCAGCTTTGGCTGCTGCCTGGTTGGCATATAAGGCCCTGATTTCATCCCAGGCTTTCACGTAAGTCACCGGGTTGGATCGCGAAGAACGACCGATCGGGTTTTGATCGACCATTTCAACTTGTTCTATATGGGTAATATCCCCCTCGATCGCATCATAGACCCCAGTCTGTTCACCAGAGTAATTGCCTATCGACTTCTGCAATGCTGGGTAAAGGATACGTTTGACCAAGGAGGTCTTACCTGACCCTGAAACACCTGTCACCACAGTAAACGTATTCAATGGAAATTGTACATCAATCCCTTTGAGGTTATTCTCATGCGCTCCTTTAATGGTCACACTATTGGACCATGAGCGGCGTTTTTGGGGTACCTCAATCTGGCTTTTACCACTGAGGTATTGCCCCGTAAGGCTCTTTGTATCTTTCAGAATCTGCTGATATGTACCTGCGAAGACCATTTCGCCGCCATTGATCCCGGCTTCCGGTCCGATATCGATCAGGTAATCAGCCGCCTCCATCATCTCCTGCTCATGCTCGACCACCACAACCGTATTACCAACATCGCGCAGGGATTTCAGCACAGAAATCAGACGCTGTGTATCACGTGGATGAAGTCCAATACTTGGCTCGTCCAACACATAAATAGATCCTACGAGTGAACTTCCTAATGAAGTTGCCAGATTGATCCGCTGTGATTCCCCTCCAGAAAGGGTATTCGATAGCCGGTTCAAGGTCAGGTAACTTAATCCAACATCGCACAAAAATTGCAATCTATTATTAATTTCAGCAAGAAGTCTTTTGGCAATGACCAGTTCATTACCCACCAGCGGTAGGGTTTTAAAAAACTCCAAGGCTTCTTCAAGTGGCATCAATACGATATCGGTGATAGACTTGCCCCCTACTTTCACGTAGGTAGCATCTTTTCGCAATCGGGTACCGCGGCAATCCGGGCAATCTGTCTTCCCACGGTAGCGCGATAACATCACACGATATTGAATTTTATAGGTTTGGGCTTCAAGTTCTTCGAAGAACTGGGTAAGGCCTTCAAAATATTGATTTCCCGTCCACAGTAGCTCTTTCTGCGCCGCAGTCAGGTCCATGTATGCACGATGTATCGGAAAATCAAATTTCAGTGAACTTTTGACAAGTCTCTGTAGCCACTCGCCCATTTTCTCTCCTCGCCAAGGTGCAATCGCGCCATCGTAAACCGATCGGCTCTTGTCTGGAATAACAAGATCAGGGTCAATACCAATGATCTTTCCATAGCCTTCACATCGACGACAGGCACCATAGGGGTTATTAAAACTGAAGAAATTTGGTGTAGGTTCTTCAAATGTTATTCCATCAAGTTCAAATTTATGGGAGAAATGATGTCTTTGACCATTTTCTTCCATATAGAGCTCACCCTTACCTTCGAAAAAACCTGTTTGGACAGAGTCAGAAAGTCGATTGACGGTATCATCGTCCTGTTCAATACGGACCCGGTCGACGACAATAAGCACTTCACCATCCTGAAGGTCTTTATTGGCGACGGCCTTATCATCGATAATAGCTTCGATTTTCTGCATGCTATCCCCAAAGACGACACGCACAAAACCTTTCTGTAACAGGAGCGACAGTTCTTCCTTAAGTTTACGTCCATGAGCAGGAATAAGTGGCGCGAGAAGTGTCACCGTTGTCCCCTCTCCCAAATTCAAGGCAAAATCCACCACTGAACTCACACTGTCTTTGGTCACCTCGCGACCTGATATAGGAGAAATTGTCTTGCCGATCCGGGCATACAACAATTTCAGATAATCATAGATCTCAGTGGATGTCCCCACCGTCGAACGGGGGTTGGACGTAATGACACGTTGCTCAATGGCAATTGCAGGGGCGATACCTTTGATGTAATCCACCTCCGGTTTATTCATCCGTCCCATAAATTGTCTTGCGTACGAAGAAAGACTTTCGACATAACGTCGCTGTCCTTCGGCATAGAGCGTATCAAAAGCTAAGGAGGATTTTCCTGAGCCCGACATTCCAGTGATAACAACTAATTTATTTTTAGGGATATCAACGTCAATATTCTTTAAGTTATTAACTCTTGCGCCCTTTATCTGAATATATTCTTTTGGAGTGTGCTCCACCTGTTTACTCATAATAATCCTTATCTCACACAAAGTTACGTATTCTTGGCTGATTATATTCCTTTGAATTAAAAAGCAATTCGGTTTTCTGCCGGATGATACTTACTGTACCGGGGAGGAAAGAACAAAAAAACGTGATATCTCCCTAAGGCACTGCCAAGGGGAGGATTTAAATCATCAAAAAAAGCCCTCGAACAATGTTCGGGGGCTTTTCTTTTATCGCGTTTCGCTATTGACTATTGGAATTTCTTTGCGTTAACTTTACGCTCGTTTTCAGTCAAATAGATTTTACGTAGACGCATTGATTGTGGTGTCACCTCAATATACTCGTCAGCTTGAATATACTCCATACATTCTTCCAACGAGAATTTGATTGCCGGTGCAATGCGTGTGTTATCATCAGAACCAGAAGCACGCATATTTGTCAACTGTTTTCCTTTAGTAACATTGATCGTTAAATCATTATCACGGATGTGTTCACCTAAAATTTGTCCTTCGTATACATCCACACCTGGATCTACGAAGAAACGACCACGGTCTTGTAATTTATCAATGGAGTACGCAGTTGTTGAACCCGTATCCAAAGAGATCAATACACCTGCCAAACGACCAGGAATTGTACCTTTCCAAGGCTCGTAACCTTTCAAACGGTGTGCCATAACAGCTTCACCCGCTGTTGCTGTCAACACGTTGTTACGTAAACCGATAATACCACGAGAAGGGATAGAGAACTCAAGATGTTGCATATCTCCTCTAGCTTCCATAATCAACAACTCACCTTTACGTTGTGTAACCAACTCAATTACTTTTCCTGAGACATCAGAAGGTACATCAACAACAAGCTCTTCGATTGGCTCACATTTTTGACCATCGATTTCTTTGATGATAACTTGTGGCTGGCCTACTTGCAATTCATAACCTTCACGACGCATTGTTTCGATCAATACCGACAAGTGAAGGATACCACGTCCGTATACCAACCAAGCATCTGGAGACTCTGTAGGAACGACACGTAGTGCTAAGTTTTTCTCCAACTCTTTTTGTAAACGATCGTAGATGTTACGTGATGTTACCAATTTACCTTCTTTACCGAAGAAAGGAGAGTTATTGATCGTGAACAACATGTTCATTGTTGGTTCATCAATGCTGATAACTTCCAATTGCTCTGGATTTTCGAAATCTGCGATTGTATCACCGATATCGAAACCTTCGATACCTACTACAGCACAGATATCACCGGCACTTACTTCAGGCACTTTGATGCGGCCAAGGCCTTCAAATACCTGTAGTTCTTTTACACGTGATTTTACAACTTTTCCGTCGCGTTTCACCAAAGAAACAGGTTGGTTTTCTTTGATTGTACCACGCGCAACACGACCGATAGCGATACGTCCAACGAAAGTTGAGTAATCCAACGATGTTACCTGCATTTGTAAAGTACCTTCAGATACTTCTGGTGCAGGGATATATTTGATGATAGCTTCCAATAAGTCGGTGAAGTCTTCAGTACGATTTTTCCAATCGGTAGACATCCATCCTTGTTTTGAAGAACCGTACAATACTGGGAAGTCCAATTGTTCTTCAGTAGCTCCTAAGTTGAAGAATAAGTCAAAAACATGTTCGTACACTTCATCAGGGCGACAGTTTTCTTTATCGACTTTATTGACAACAACGATAGGTTTGATACCTAAACCTAGCGCTTTACCTGTAACGAAACGTGTTTGAGGCATTGGGCCTTCAAAAGCATCTACCAATAGTACTACACCATCGGCCATCTTCAATACACGTTCAACCTCACCACCGAAATCGGCGTGACCTGGTGTATCGATGATGTTGATTTTAACACCTTTATATGTTACTGATACGTTCTTAGATACAATAGTGATCCCGCGTTCACGCTCTAAATCATTATTGTCTAGGATTAATTCACCAGCATTTTCATTTTCTCTGAATTGATTGGTAAAATATAAAATTTTGTCTACAAGCGTAGTTTTACCGTGGTCGACGTGAGCGATGATCGCAATGTTTCTAATGTTTTGCATTGAGCAAGAATATTTTTATAAAATTTTAGGGTGCAAAGATAAACATTTTGCACCATAAAATTTATAACTATGTGTATTTTATTTAATTACACCTAATTCTTTACCTACTTTGGTAAAGGCGGCGATTGCTTTATCCAGGTGAGCAACTTCGTGTCCTGCCGAAATCTGCACACGGATACGGGCTTTCCCCTGAGGTACAACGGGATAGTAAAAACCGATCACATAAATTCCCTCGTCCAACATCTTGGCTGCGAACTCCTGCGCTAATTTCGCGTCATACAGCATCACAGGCACGATTGGATGGAAACCTGGCTTGATATCAAATCCAGCAGCCGTCATTTTTTCACGGAAGTAGATCGTATTGGATTCCAGTTTATCACGCAATGCAGTTGTCTCACTCAGCATGTCCAAGACCGCAACAGAAGCTCCTGCAATTGCGGGTGCTAGGGTATTCGAAAATAAATAAGGACGTGAACGCTGACGTAACAAATCGATGATCTCTTTTTTACCAGAAGTAAAACCACCGGAAGCACCACCTAGCGCCTTACCCAACGTACCTGTAATGATATCTACACGATCAATTACATTGAAAAGCTCGTGCGTACCACGTCCAGTTGCACCGATAAATCCTGTACAATGCGATTCATCGATCATCACGAGCGCCTGATATTTATCCGCAAGATCACAGATCTGATCCAATGGAGCTACAGATCCATCCATCGAAAATGCGCCATCTGTAACAATGATTTTATGCCGAGCACCAGATGCAGCCTGCAATTGTGCTTCCAAATCAGCCATATCTGCATTTTTATAACGGAAACGTTGTGCTTTACACAAACGAACACCGTCAATGATAGAGGCGTGATTCAATTCGTCAGAAATGATGGCATCTTCAGCACCAAATAAGGGTTCAAACACACCACCATTCGCGTCGAATGCTGCCGCATATAAAATAGTATCTTCTGTTCCGAGGAACGTAGAAATTTTTGCTTCTAATTCTTTATGCACATCTTGGGTTCCACAGATGAAACGTACGGAAGACATTCCATAACCATGTGTATCAATCGCTTTCTTAGCAGCTTCGATTACTTTTGGGTGCGAAGACAGACCCAAATAATTGTTCGCACAAAAATTGACAACTTCTTGTCCTGTACTCACTTTGATGTCTGCTCCTTGAGGCGTAACGATTACACGCTCTTGTTTATACAATCCCGCTTCTTTGATTGCTTCCAATTCCTTTTCTAAAACTGGTTGTAATGTATTGTACATAATTCGATTTTATTTTTTTATACAATATTACAGTTTTTCATTGAGATAATGTGTTTTTCAATGGCTAATGAAGCGATCAATAGCATAATTTTTTCGCAATGCTATTGATGGTTTTCATTGGAATAAGTTGCTTTACCTTGCGAGAAAAGGGCACTTTTCCTCTTGCTTTGATCGCGACCAACTGGGCGACAAGCCCTAGACATCTTCGTCCTGTAAGCAGGGTGAATATAAAAATAGAGCGATAGGGGGGCCAATGTGAATTACTCGTAACGAAGCGCATCGACGGGATCTAGTTTAGATGCTTTTGAGGCCGGGTAATAGCCCGATAGCATACCGACGAGTCCACACACCGCGAAACCCAAAATAATCGCTCCCCAAGGTATAATAAAAGATGTGCCGAGCTGCAGCGCCAGAATATTACCAATCAGGATACCAATAAAGATCCCGGCGACCCCTCCAATCATACAGATCACAATGGCTTCCATCAGAAATTGTTTACGTATAACACTCGGTGTTGCACCGATTGCCTTACGAATACCAATCTCTCGGGTACGTTCGGTAACCGAAACCAGCATAATATTCATCAATCCGATTGAGGCTCCCACAAGGGTTATAAAAGCGATCACCACTGCACCCAAAGTAACCATAGCCATATTTTGCATCAGCATCTGGGCAACCGCATCGGATTTGGTGATTTCAAAATCATTTGACTGCCGTGATGCCAATCCGCGAATATTCCGAAATACGATTGTAGCTTCGCCGATTGCGGCTTCCAATCGCATGGGGTCATTGGAAGAAACAGTGATCACATAGGAAGGCTCGGTACCCTGCATCACTGCCCTGGCCTTGATCAGGGGAATAAAGCAGGCTCTGTCCCCGCCCATCCCGGCAGAGGAACCTTTACTTTTTAAGACTCCTATCACCAAATAGCGGATATTGTTAACCGTAATAAACTGTCCTATGGGATCAATAATTTCGTTGAATAGCATTTTACTCACTTCACTACCGATGATGATCACGCCACTACCTGTTTCAACCTCCCGCGTAGAAAAATTACGGCCTTCGCTGACAACATACCCTGATGTCTGCAGATAATTTTCATCTGTCCCGATCAGGCCGATATTGGGGTTTGTCTTTTTGGATTGATATTTTGCGGTCGTATTCCAACTTACATTGGCACTGATTGATGTCAACGCATTAAAGTGAAAATCCTGTCTGAATCTTGCAGACTGTGCGTAGGTAATATTAGCAAAGACTTTTGAGCGAGTCCCTTCATTACCGATCCGAACATTCAAGCCCCTGTTGCGTATGTTGAAGGAATTGGATCCCATCGACGAAAAGGAATCTGTCAGCGAGTTTTTCATGGCATCAATCGAGGTCAATACCCCTATTAATGCCATCATCCCTATGGCAATGATCAGTGCTGTTAAAAATGTCCGCAGCTTATTCCCTACAATGGACTGTAGTGCAAGCTTGACATTTTCAACATAAGACATTTTTACGGCCATAGAGCTGGTATTTATAATTTGTAGGGATGAAAATACTGTAATTCCAGCACAAAACCAAAAAGGCAATTTACTTCCTAGAAATAAATTGCCTTTTTGGTGGGATCTGACCTATCCATGCAAGCGGATTATTTTGATTTTGCAGCCATTTTCTATCTTAATTAATTCTTTTCCATGTCTCGGTGCGTCCAAGCAAGCTCACACCAACATAGCCCCTGATATCAAGCTTATCGCCTTTTAAGGTCATCTTGCAGCTATACGTTTTGCCCGACTTCGGATCATAGATCTTTCCGTCAACATACGTATTGCCATCTTTATCAAAATTGGTCAAGATTTCTAGCCCTTGTACATTTCTACTCTGCAGTGCTTTATCTGGATTTTTTATATCTTTCTTGGGCTGACCGGCTTCATTATTTGGAAATTTCAGCCAATAGAGCTTACCAAAAAACTTATCGCCTTTCTTGTAAATTTCAACGCGGCCTTCGCCGCTTGGGTTTTCCCACTTTCCGATGATGGGATCTGTTTGCGCAAATAATGCTACTGTAGTCAGCAGCATTATGAATGACATCATAATTTTCTTCATGGGTCTATTATTTTATGAACTTAATTCTTTCAATTTTCCCTGCTATTGGTGATCCGACCGCTTGTTTAAATGACTATCACCTGTTTAAATGACTTAAGTACGTCTTTCAATTCTTTTCCACCATCGGCAACCGTCATATATGACACGCATAATCGTTGATGACCATACGGCTATAGCATGCATAGCTTCTGAATAAATATACAAAATATTTACTATGCTTGCATATATTTTTTTTGACCTATCCTTTTGCTAAATAATTTAGTTTTCTTATCTTTAGGTGATTAAATTTAGGTATGGTAGGCAATAAAGAAAAAGAGTTGAGTTTGTTCGATTTTCAGTCGCAATTTAGCAGTGATGCTGATTGTTTAGCTTATTTATCGGCTTTGAAATGGCAAGATGGTTACAAATGTAAGAAATGTGGTTACGGGAGTTTTTGCAAGGGAATAAAAGAGCATGACCGTCAGTGCAATCGCTGCCGTTATTTGGAATCTCCTACAGCAGGCACCCTATTCCATAAGGTTAAGTTTCCTTTAGTTAAAGCCTTTTACGCAGTATACTTCATAAGTACAAACAAAAAGGGTATTGCCAGTACCGAGCTTGGCAGGAAGTTAGGGATCAAGCAAAAAGTAGCATGGTTATTCAAACGCAAAGTGATGAAAGCGATGGAGAGCAGCGGTAAATTTCCTTTGCGTGGAGTTGTGGAAGTTGACGAAACATTTGTTGGCGGTCAGGATGAAAATTCCAAAGGACGTAAAAAAGGAAAGAAGAAGCTTGTGGTGGTTGCTATAGAAAAGAAAGGCAACGGAGTTTCGCGCTTTTACGCCAAGGTGATAGACAAAGCCGATGCGATCAACTTAGGTAGCTTCATGAAGCAAAACATAGAGCCACAGGCTAAGGTGACCACCGACAAATGGACAGGTTATAAGCCGATATTGAAAGATTTCGAAAATATGGAGCGTGTCAAATCTGGTAAGAAAGGTGAGAACTTCCCAGAACTACACAGGGTTATCATGACCTTTAAAAGCTGGTTGAGAGGAATGTACCATCACGTTGGAGATCTACAGGAATATATTAATGAATATACCTATCGATTCAACAGAAGTTTTATGAAAGGGAATATTTTTGACAACCTAGTATATCGGATGATCTGCCATAAACCAGAACAATATAATATGATTATTGCTTAAAGGAATAGGTCAATATTTTTTATTACAGTATTGCTATTTATCAAACAGCCCCCGCTTACTAATACCAGTTAACGGTCCATCCATCCATCCATCCATCCATCCCAAAGATTTAAATGCGATAATCTAAACAAAGTTTGGCATCGGGTTTGTACGACAATTATTATATTATTACTTTATTTACTCTTTATAAATTAGCACATATTATGAAATTTATTATTAGTCTTTTACTTACTGGTCTGGTAGTCGCAATTGCTTGCTGGGTTGTTCCTGGTGCTGAAGTTGCTGGTTTCGGTTGGGCTATCGTTACGGGACTTGTCATTGGATTTGTCAACGCGACTGTGGGATCGATTTTAAGGTTATTTACGTTCCCATTGAATTGGCTTACCCTTGGTCTAGTTTCCTTTATTATTACCGTATTAATGGTCTTGTTGACCGATTCACTACTTGGATCCAAATTTGATGTACATGGATTTTGGACCGCAGCGCTGTTTGCCATTGTCGTTGCCATATTGGAAATGATTATTGGCAGTACTTCGAAAGATTAAAAATACATTCAATAAAATAGCAGGCGTCCGCATCAATACATGTGGACGCCTTTTCATTGCTCAGCGATTGTCCCCCTTCCTTGCTGACATCAGCTTCCCTTACGGACAGCATCTGTCGTTTGAAAAACAGCTTGTTTGCTGTTCCAATTCCTTTAAATAATCGTCTAAAATAATTGCCCTTATGGGTGAGTTCATCCTCATTCCCCTCGCTTTTTACAGCAGAATTCGCTAAATTTAATTCTTTAAAAGAACCGCTGATATATGTGCGAACACAACCACGAGCATAGCCATGACACACAGGAGCACGGCCTTCCAACACAGGAGCGTCCTTGGTGGATTACCCAACGAAAACTCCTCATGGCTCTTGTCATTCTACTTACTTTACTCCTATTGAAATATGCTTTTAAGATCAGCCTTCCCTTTGGCATCAACTTGACCTTAAATAGCATCGCCTATCTTCTCGCGGGAATCCCCGTTATTCAAATGGCATTGCGCAAGGCAAGCCGTGGCGATATTTTTAATGAATTTTTTTTGATGACCGTTGCAACATTGGGCGCTTTCGCTATTGGAGAATTTGAAGAGGGCGTCGCGGTAATGGTGTTCTATCAAATCGGAGAATGGTTTCAGGATACTGCCGTCGACAATGCCAAGAAATCAATCAAATCCTTATTAGATATCCGCCCTGACGCAGTAACGGTCATACGAAATGGGCAACAGCAGCAGGTAAATCCAAAAACCGTCACAATTGGCGAAATTATCCTTGTAAAAGCTGGAGAAAAAGTGGCTCTGGATGGTACATTGAAAACGGAAAGAGCCGCATTTAACACTGCTGCTTTGAGTGGAGAGAGTAAACCCGATACAAAATATTCCGGTGATGCTGTCTTTGCAGGAATGATCAACTTGGAAACAGTTGTTCAAATCGAGGTATCCAGCGTATTTGAAGATAGCAAATTGAGCAAAATTCTGGAAATGGTTCAGGACGCCACTGCACGTAAATCCAAAACACAATTGTTTATCGCCAGATTTGCTAAGATATATGTTCCTATTATTTTCGGCCTTGCACTTTTAGTTCTTATTTTACCCCTATTTTTTGTTCATGACTATAATTTTAAGGACTGGTTCTACCGGAGTTTAGTCTTTCTGGTGATCAGCTGCCCCTGCGCCCTGGTCGTTTCCATTCCCCTGGGTTATTTTGGCGGTATAGGCTTAGCTTCCCGAAATGGTATATTATTTAAGGGCGGGAACTTCCTCGATGCCATCACTTCAGTCGATACCGTTGTCATGGATAAAACGGGCACGCTTACAGCCGGTGTATTTGAGGTAACGGAAGTTTTTGCCGTCAATGGAGATCCAGCGGAATTACTGAACTATGCGAAAGCTATTGAGGCACATTCAACACACCCCATTGCGAAGGCGATCGCCAGTTATCATTCCGGCAGTGCCGCATTGCAAGCTGAGAAAATCCAGGAAATAGCAGGCCACGGACTTTTCGCCACTGTTAACGGAAAGCCCACACTCGCGGGCAACAGCAAATTACTGGACAAATTCAATATCAGCTATCCGGCAGAGCTAAGGCAAATGGCCTACTCCATTGTATTACTCGCCATCGAAGGTCAATATGCGGGTTACATTACTGTTGCGGATCGAATTAAACCAGATGCCAGGGCAGTGATCCAAACCATGCATGCTCAAGGTTTGTATACCGTCATGTTATCTGGAGATAAAACAGCGGTGGTAGATGAAGTCGCCAAAGAACTTGGACTCGACAAAGCCTATGGCGATCTCCTTCCTGAGGATAAAGTGAGCCATGTACAGCAGCTGATTGACCAAGGACGCCGCGTTGCCTTTGCCGGCGATGGCGTAAACGACGCCCCTGTAGTTGCCTTAGCACATGTTGGCATTGCTATGGGCGGACTGGGAGCTGATGCGACCATTGAAACTGCTGATGTTGTGATCCAAAACGATGAGCCACACAAGATTTTGTCGGCCATAAAAATTGGCAAAATAACCCGAAGTATTGTCTGGCAGAATGTCATCCTGGCGATGGGAATAAAAATCATTGTTTTGATCCTGGGCGCCGGAGGCGTTGCAACACTATGGGAAGCAGTCATTGCTGATGTAGGGGTAGCTCTTCTGGCGATTTTAAATGCCATTCGGATCCAGCATAAAAAAGTTTAAAATAGAAGATACCCAAGAAATCTGGCCAACACCTGTAAAAATCGGACATCAGAAATAAAGTAGTAGAATATCCCTAAAATTGAATAAAAGCGGGGCTGTCCAAAAGTTGAACAGCCCCGTTTCATATGTTTCATCCCGGATCTAATTTAGATCACAAAGAGCAATTTTAATCCCGCCAAGCTTTATAGGCATTGATCAATCCATTGGTAGAAGAGTCATGACTCGTAACCGTATTGGCGTCACTTAATTCCGGAAGGATTTGATTGGCCAATTGTTTACCTAGCTCCACACCCCATTGATCAAAGCTATAAATATTCCAGATCACACCCTGCACAAAAATCTTATGCTCATACAATGCGATAAGTCGTCCTAAAGTACGTGGTGTCATTATTTTGAACAGGATGGAATTCGTTGGGCGATTACCTTCAAAAACTTTATAGGCTTTAAGCAACTCGATTTCTTGGTCCGATTTGCCTGCTTTCTTTAATTCGGCAACTACTTCTTCCTCCGTTTTGCCATTCATCAAAGCCTCAGTCTGTGCAAAAAAGTTAGACAACAGCAATTGGTGGTGGTTTCCGATCGGATTAAGACTATTGGCAGGCGCAATGAAATCACAAGGAATCAATTTGGTTCCCTGGTGAATCAACTGATAGAAGGCATGCTGTCCGTTCGTACCAGGTTCACCCCATATAATCGGTCCAGTCTGATAGTCCACCTGTTGACCATTACGGTCCACATATTTGCCGTTACTTTCCATATCCCCTTGTTGGAAATATGCAGCAAAACGGTGCAGATATTGATCGTAAGGGAGAATTGCATGGCTTTCGGCCTTGAAAAAATTATTGTACCATACACCAAGTAAAGCCAATATCACGGGAATATTGGATTCGAAAAAAGTTTCCTTAAAATGAACGTCCGCATCGTAGGCACCTTTTAAAAGTTCCTCGAAATTATCAAAGCCTATTGCCAAGCTAATGGAAAGACCTATAGCAGACCACAGGGAATAACGCCCGCCTACCCAGTCCCAAAACTCAAACATATTTTGAGTATCTATTCCAAAGGCACGTACTGCTTCTGTATTCGTGCTCAATGCTGCAAAATGCTTAGCGACATCTTCCTGAACGGCTCCGCTCGCCAAAAACCAGTCTTTAGCTGTATGCGCATTGGCCATCGTTTCCTGCGTTGTGAAAGTTTTTGAAGCAATCAGAAACAAGGTTGTTTCAGGATCCACAGCTTTCAATGTTTCAGCAATGTGTGTACCGTCTACGTTGGAGACAAAATGTACATTTAAGCGCGTTTTATATGCTTTTAAGGCTTCTGTTACCATCACAGGACCTAGATCTGAACCACCGATACCGATATTCACCACAGCTGTAATTTCTTTACCCGTATATCCTTTCCACTCACCAGCTATAATCTTTTCCGTGAAGGCTTTCATTTGTGCCAGCACGCGTTTAACGTCGGGCATGACATCCTTTCCGTCCACATAAACGGGCTGATCGGATTGATTTCGCAAAGCGGTGTGTAACACCGGTCTGTTTTCGGTCACGTTGATGCGCTCACCCGAGAACATCGCTGTTATCGCATCAGCAAGACCACATTCTTTAGCTAACTGGACCAAGAGCGCTTTTGTTTCTGCAGTAATCCGATTTTTGGAGTAATCCAAAAGTATATCTTCAAAAGCGATCGAGAACTTCTCAAAACGTGCGGGATCTGCGGCGAAAAGTGTGCGTAGATCATTTTTTTCGCTATTGCTAGATAGCCCTGCAAAAGAACCAAAATGCTGCGCTAGATTCTTATAGGCCTCAGTCGTTGTAAAATTAATTTTTGGGAACATACTGTTTTTACTGAAATTATTTGTTTTAAACATCAATAAGAGCCTTCAGTATTTCATTGTTACACATCGTGTAGATCCTTAAATGAAGGTTTATTCCGTTGACAATACCAAAACTAAAAAAAAAGGTCAAATTATCCCTATTGGGCAATCTATATTGGGTGCGAAGTTATTCGATAGAAGCACGAATTTATTAATTAAAATTTCTACTTTAGCGGATATGACAAAAGAACAAATTCAAGACTTGAGGGATCGTGTTACTTCCCTGAGGAGGCATCTTTGACATCGATGCACGCAAAGAAGAGATAGAAAGAGATCAAGCTATTACGCTTGAAGCAAGTTTTTGGGATGATTCCAAAGCTGCAGAGAAAATACTCTTGTCCATAAAAAACCAAAAGGTATGGACAGACCACTTCGACGAAGTTGCAGCGGCGGTTGAAGACGCCTATGTCATGTATGAATTCTTCCAATCTGGCGACGCGAGTGATAAGGAAGTGGACGACCAATATAAACTAGCTTTAGAGAAAGTTGAGGAGCTCGAATTCAAAAACATGCTTAGCGCCGAAGAAGATCAGCTGGATGCAATTTTACAGATTACAGCTGGTGCCGGCGGGACTGAAAGTTGTGACTGGGCTGCCATGCTGATGCGTATGTATATTATGTGGGGCGAGAAAAATGGGTATAAAGTGACCGAACAAGATTCGCAGGAAGGTGACGTTGCAGGCATTAAGAGTGTAACCTTACAAATATCAGGCGATTTCGCTTATGGCTACCTTAAGGGAGAAAACGGTGTACACAGGCTCGTTCGGATTTCTCCGTTTGATTCCAATGCAAAACGCCATACCTCGTTCGCGTCTGTTTATGTTTATCCCTTGATTGATGATAATATTGAGATTGATGTGAAGGATTCGGAAATCGAATGGGACACGTTCCGCTCAGGTGGTGCAGGAGGTCAGAACGTGAATAAGGTGGAAACAGCCGTTCGATTACATCACAAACCTACTGGCATTATTATTAAAAATCAGGAATCCAGATCGCAATTACAAAACAAAGAAAATGCGATGCGCTTATTGAAATCACAGTTATACGAGATTGAAATGCGTAAACGCCAGGAAGCTACCGCTGCTATTGAAGGAAACAAAAAGAAAATAGAATGGGGATCCCAAATTCGAAATTATGTCCTACATCCTTACAAGTTAATTAAAGATTTACGGACCAATTACGAAACCTCCAATACACAAGCTGTCCTGGATGGTGATCTAAATGATTTTCTAAAAAATTATCTGATGGAATTTGGCGGATAAAGACGATTCCGAAACTCAATCATATTGGAGACGCTCTCTTTTGGGAGTGTCTTTTTTTTTGTGCTATCTGTTGCTTTTCTAATTGGGCTTCAGCCGAATTCTTCACCTGACCGATTGCCCCTTTCCTACACAGTTTGTCACAAAAGTTGTCAATTTTTCTTAACAATCTGCAGGCAAATGTTAAAAAACCTTAAAAGTCTACTGCCCATATCGTTATTATATTTTAATCGATTTTTATTACAAAACAAAATTAAAACACTGAAAAATAACAACTTACTCAATATTACTTTGTATCAAGAACGTTACAATTTGAACAGTGGTGCCATTTTTGGCACAAAATAAAGGCATGTCTTTTGCGTTTATGCAATCGTAATATTTTCATTACAAATGATGCCGATTGCGGTATCGGTTAAATATAGAATGAACGAATGTGTATCTAAAATAGAACGGTTATGAATTACATGAAAGAAAACTCGATCGTATCCAAGCAGATGACCAAACAATGGCAGCCTGCGGTATATGATGTAAATGCAGGAGAAAAGCGATCTGATCATACAGTGAGCAAAAACGAGGAAAGCAACTTTGGTCCAAGAGAATATGGTATTTTTGGAGCGACTTTTTTTATACTATTTGCGTCTGTTTTTGGCGTATACATGCTTCAACCTGATTTTGATGCGTTACGTTTCCAACGTTTAGACAGTATTGGCGGAACATTTTTGATTGTTTTCGGGATACTTTTAGCGGCTATTGCCATCAGTTTTTTGATTTTTTTAATTGTACTTCACCGTAAATATAAGCCCATTGCTTCTGTATCGGACGATGAGCTACCTACTTGTACGATTATTGTTCCGGCTTATAACGAAGGGCAGTTAGTCTATGATACCTTACATAGTTTGGCTAGCAGTGATTATCCGGAGAAGAAACTTCAGATCATCGCTATTGATGACGGTAGTAAGGACAATACCTTTGCCTGGATACAACGTGCCAAAATGGAATTGGGCGATCGTGTTGAAATTTATCAGCAGCCCAAGAATATGGGTAAGAGACATGCCTTATACCGTGGATTTAAGTTAGGTACGGGAGAAATCTTTATTACGGTTGATAGTGATTCTATTGTTAAAAAGGATACCATACGTAATATGGCGAGTCCTTTTGTAACAAACAAAGAGTGTGGAGCAGTTGCGGGTAACGTGCGCGTACTGAATACGAAAAAAGCGATTATACCTCGTATGTTGAACGTTAGCTTCGTATTCAGCTTTGAGTTTGTACGTTCGGCGCAAAGTATGTTGGGCACGGTCATGTGTACACCAGGAGCCTTGTCCGGCTATCGTAAAGAGGCTGTCATGAACTGTTTGGAGGATTGGATTAACCAGACTTTTATGGGGCAACCGTCTGATATCGGTGAAGATCGCGCGATGACCAATATGATCCTAAAACAGGGGTATCATGTGTTATTTCAATCCAATGCATACGTTTACACCGACACTCCTGTACGTTATAAAAATTTGTACAAGATGTTTATCCGTTGGGAGCGAAGCAACGTGCGCGAAAACATTGCGATGAGTCAATTTGCATTTAAGAATTTCCGTCAAGGACCTAAATGGGGAGCACGTATCTTATTGCTTATGCAATGGAAAAAAGTATTATTGTCTTATCCAATGATGTTATTGATGCTGTGGACTGTATTTCATTATCCATTGATGTTCTTAAGCTCAACGTTGGTCGGTATCTTAATATTTTCCAGCATACAGGCCTATTTCTTTGCTTCTAAAAACTCCGACGCCAAAGAAGCTTTCTGGGCTTATAGTTACAGTATATTTTATGCCTTCAGCTTATTCTGGATTACACCGTATGCGATAGCGACAGCTGGACGCAGAGGTTGGTTGACAAGGGGTTAAAATTAAAGCAAAGAACGTATATTTACAGCTATATATGAGAGATTTTAAGGTAAAAAAGATTGCCGTCATCGGCCAAGGATATGTGGGATTGCCATTAGCAATAGCATTTTCCGATTTTTTCCCGGTGATTGGATTTGACATAAATAAAACACGTATTGAAGAGCTTAAGCAAGGCCTTGACCGCACCCTAGAAACGGATCAAAAAGAGTTAAAACGGGCGCGAGACTTATTCTCTACATCAAACCAAAGTAAAGGATATGATGCAAGCAATTCTACAGCCGATATTGCTGATGCAAATGTCTATATTGTAACTGTTCCAACTCCGATAGACCGTTATAATTCACCAGACTTGTCCCCTTTGTTAAAAGCTTCCAAAATGATTGGAGAACTTTTGACAAAAGGTGATTTGGTGATCTATGAATCTACTGTTTATCCTGGTTGTACTGAAGAAGAGTGTATACCTGTTTTGGAGACTTTCTCGGGATTAAAATTTAATCAAGATTTTTTTGTTGGCTATTCCCCAGAACGCATTAATCCAGGCGATAAAGTAAATTCACTTCAAAAAGTCATGAAGGTGACTTCCGGAAGCACGCCTGAGGCCGGATTGGTGGTAGATGGACTTTATAAAAATATTATTGAAGCCGGGACACATTTGGCCCCTTCAATCAAAGTTGCCGAAGCTGCCAAAGTGATCGAAAATGCGCAGCGTGATGTAAATATTTCCTTTATGAATGAGCTCGCGCTAATCTTCGACCGAGTGGGCATAGATACACAGGACGTGTTAGATGCTGCAGGTACAAAATATAACTTCCTTCGTTTTAAACCGGGTTTAGTCGGAGGCCATTGTATTTCTGTGGACCCTTATTATCTTGCTCAAAAAGCAACTCAACTAGGCTATCATCCCCACGTCATTTTATCTGGCAGAGAGGTGAATGATCAAATTGCTTCTTTCATTGCTTCAAAAGTTGTTAAACTGATGATTCAAAAAAATATCAAATTTGAGGGAGCCAAAGCGCTGGTATTAGGTATTACATTCAAAGAAAATTGTCCTGATATTAGAAACAGCAAGGTCATTGACATGATCCATGACCTCCAAGAGTTTGGTTTAAAGGTAGATGTCTACGATCCATGGGTAAATGTAGATGATGTGAAATCACATTTCAATCTCGAGCTATTGTCATCTCTTCCTGAATCTGCAGATTATGACAGCGTTATACTTGCCGTTGGACACCGAGAATTTTTGCATTTGGATCTCAACAACTTAAAAAAGAACCCATCCGTTGTTTTTGATATCAAGGGCCTACTCGACCGAAAATTAGTGGATGCTCGTCTATAAGGAATTTATTTTGATTACATCGGTTACTTTATAAGATCTTGATCTACTTAAATTTGTAATAAGTAGATCAAGATTTTGTTAGTATTGACAACTATATCCCATCGGCAATGTTGAATCGGTAGTCAAGTCAGCTGCGGTTGTTCATCTTTTATAAACGACAAAACCTATTTGTCTGTCTCTACAACTTACAACCAACTTACGCTACCGGTCTCAACGTCATAGTTTGCGCCAACAATCTTAATTTTACCCTCTTCTTCAAGTTTACGAAGCGTTGAACTTTGTCTGCGAATGTCACGGATCGCATGTTTAATGTTCTGTTGATTTAGTTTTTCAAGCAACACACTATTTTTAGAAGAACGTTCTTCCCCCTTATCGATCACCTCATTAATGATTGGGTCGAAATGATTTATCAAATGATTTAGGTTATCCATTCCCATACCCTCAATCTGTGCCGCATCCAATCCTCCTTTTAATGCTCCACATTTGGTATGCCCTAGAACGACAACAAGTTTAGAACCTGCCACATTGCAACCAAACTCCATCGAACCTAAAATATCTTGATTGACAAAATTTCCGGCAATCCGGATACTGAAGATATCGCCCAATCCCTGATCAAATATAAGTTCAGCTGAAGTACGGCTATCGATGCAGCTTAGCACCACGGCAAATGGCCATTGTCCCTCACGCGTAGCGTTCACCTGTTCAAGTAGATCGCGGTTAGCTTTCAGGTTATTAACAAAGCGCTGGTTTCCCTCCTTCAGGAAATTTAATGCTTTTTCAGGTGTAATCGTCGATTGTGTTTCGTACGTATGTGCCTTCATAAAATTCTATTATTTGGAATATTAAAGGTAAAATTAATACGTTACATTTTAATTACCAATAGGAGAAAATACCTGTAATTTCTTATACAGCCCCAGTAACTTCGTTCTTTGTGTAATAATCCATCCAAGCTTTAATTCTTCCAACAAACATTTTAAGATAGTTTTCTGTCAAAAATATGTTGGACCAATCAAATCTTTGTGCCTGTACGCCCAGATAAAAAATAAAAATAGATGCGCCAGCTTTTGGTATTAAGCTGAGCTCTTTTTCAGATAAAAATCTATTGCTCTGGTATCCCCGCAAGAAGCTTTGCATTTTTAATTCATACTGCTCTTTATCTGATTCTATGAAAAACAGTTGTTTGCAGAAATATCCAACATCTAAAATTTGCCATCCATTTCCACAAAAGTCAAAGTCAAAAATCGTAATCTCCTTTTCAGCTGTAACGGCCATATTATCATACCAGATATCCATATGTATAATTCCGGTTTTTGTATTATCAAAATCTGAATTTTGAAAATTTCTGCCAAACCCCTCGATGAATTCCATTTCTGGCAACTTGTCTGAAAAGAATTGTTGTAAATACGCATAAGGTAGTTCTATAAGAGACTTCTTATTGTAAGACACACGGTTAATATTCTTGTTTTCGGTATGGTTGTGCATATTTGCCATTAGAGAACCTATTCGAAAACAAGTTTCCTTGTCCATAAATCGAATTTTCTCCCCTTGAGCAAAGGAAAAAAGTACAACATATCGGATTCCTTCAGGCGCATTTATTTCTTGAATGAACCCTCCGTCTTTATCTTCAATTGGAAAAGAAACACTTAAATTATTCTTCTTCAATGATTTCAGAAGTTCAAGCTCTTCAATAATTTCGGATTTTGACCGCCAATTATGACTATAAACGCGCAAAACGTATTTCGTTTCGGTGTTGGAAAGAAAATACGTGTGATTCATTCCTGTTCTGAATAAGGAACATTGGTATTTGTCGTCTAGGCCATATCTATTTATCACAAAATCGCCTAATTGTTTGGCAGAAAGAGTAGAGGCTATAACCGGAAATGTTGTCATTTTTTTTTCGTTAAATTTATAGTTTCGTTAATGAAGGATGTTTTTCCATTCAGGGTTATGATCAATAGCAGATTATTTTTTATCCCCCTACAACTTTTGCTTATGATACCCTTTTTTCCTGGAAGTTCGTATTGGTTTTTTTAGATACTAAAAGACAAAAAAAGCTTGCAATATAAATTGCAAGCTTTTTTAAGTTTTACTCTTTCGATCTGTAGCCCGTAGGGGAATCGAACCCTACTTGCATTAATCTATTTATCAGTAATTTACAAACCTTCTCTTTCCCTGCTCACCGAATAACTCACTGGTTTGACATACGTTTTAGCTGCAAGTACTTCATAGAACTAATCTAAGACTTTGATGCCAATATTCCAAACGATTATCCAAGCAAAAATGGGTTTTCTTCATAGTAATTGGGAACGACAACCAAATATGCAACTAAAAAGCTTTTTGTCAAGATATTTGCCAGAGCTTAAATCCGTATAACATATAATCATTTAGGTTCTCTCTCCTATTGTTAAAACGTTACTCCAATACACTTCATGAATTTTATGCATCCTTAACATTGTATACTGGATAATAGCTTCCAAATGTCCGTCTACACCGTTTATTGATGTTATATCGGAATAACCGAATTCTTTCTGAATGGAAATCATAGGATACATAACAAATTTGTTGCTCGTCATTTCCGAAAACTTACCATCGGCAACGTCCTTCTCTGAAAATGGTTCTGCTAAAATTGCTTCAAAAAACGAACGATAAACAACAACAAATTGAGTTCCCCAAAAGGCATCAATCCATGTCAATCCCGATGGAAGCGGCAAGATATTCGTATAGCCACCAAGAATTCCTCCAAGTAAGAAATTTGCTCCCAAACGGTTTGCTTCGTAAATAGCTGACAGAAAGTTTTCAGTGTTATAATCTGCGGTAAACTCATGATCATCCTCACAAATTATGATAACGTCTTCATCATTTTCAAGAGCCATCTTTATAATACGGCATATACTCATCCAAAGCCCAATCGCTCCGTTCACGTGGACAGAAGCATCAACTACTTTTACGTCAAATTCATTTCGCCCCTCATACTGGGATAAAATGTGCTTCAATCTATCCTTTCTTTTCGGGATATTTATAACATAGGTAGATATACTAATTTCGCTTACCATGATCTTTAATTTAAAGGTTTTCTAACTGAGAGCGTAAAGACAATAACGTCTCAAGACGTTGCTCTGTTTTTTTGAAGTATTCATCCACCCTTCCCTTTTGTTCATTTTTTTTAGTCACATCTGAATAGCCAAACTCTTTTTGGATAGAAATAAAAGGATACATACAATACATGTTCTGACTTATTTCACTCATTTTCATATCAATATTATCATATTCCTTAAAGTCGAGATTCAGAATTCGTTTAAAAAAACGGTTAAAAATCAATGTAAATTGAAATCCTGAAAAATAATTGATCCAAAAGAGATCTTGGCCTACCTGTACTGCATCTTCAAAGTGACTCACTCCACCGAGTAAAATATCAGCTTGCTTTTGATCTGCTCTTTTTATAAGATTCCTTAGATTAACCTCATTGTAATTAGAGGTGAAACAATGATCATCCTCGCATATAATGACGTAGTTTAGCTGCTCTCTCTCCGCGTCCATAACTATCTTATGTAAAGTCTGCCACAACCCTATTGCGCCAATTGTGTGCTCAATGGCTCGAACAACACGAAGTTCAAATTCCGCTCTGTCACGGAATTGACCGATTATGTGGTTCTTTCTATCAATTCTTCTGTCCAGATTAATTGAAACAACTGGAATTTTTTCTTTCACTTTCATATTACAATTTTCATTTTTTTGTAAAATTCTACCTATGAAACATTATAGTTTTTCTATATATATATATATATATATCAATTAAATACGATCTAACATTTACCTGTTTATTGAAATTCGAGATTTTTGGTGAGATTATCCCATACTCTTTTGAATATAGATTTGTCTTCTGTTATAATCTCTGCATTGCCTAGAATTCCAGGCTTAAGCTGAATCAAGGAATCTTTACCACTGCGTAGGAGATCAAGCTTAACAAAAAAAGTACTGTCCCTTATGGGTATTTCTGAAATATACGATACTCTGCCACGAAGATATCCATACTCCCCATACGGGTAGCTCCGCACTTTTATAAGAGCCTGTTGACCAAGCCTTACCTTCGCCGAAATGTCCTGAGATATTGTCAATTCACCGTAGTACTGTTCATTTTTTGGGTTAATATAGAAAAGCTTTTGGCCCACAGAAACAGATTGGTTAACTTGCAGGAATTCGCTATATATTAGTTTCCCCTCGGAAAAACTTACAATCACATATTGTTTTTTCCAGTTTTCTGCATCACTAATAAAACTGTTCAGTGATTGAATAAATTTCTTCTGCTCTTCCGTAATCTGGTTTTCAAGATCTGCGAGTTCCCTATGTTTGGATATGATATTGCCTTCGTAGGAAATCAAATTATTTTCCATCTGAGGGATTATCTGCCTTTTGGAGAGTAACAGAGTTTCTTTTTCCTGCAGTTCGGCAGGGCTGATAACTTTCTTTTCGGCAAGAAGTTTATACTTTTCATAATCTTGCTCAGCAAGTTTCAATTGTTGCTTTTGCAATTGAAATGATTGATTGCTTTTTTCATATTGCTTATTTACATTCGCGACCTCTTTATTGATCACTATCCTTCGTTTTTGAAAAATACCATTATTCCGGGATGAGAGATAGTTCAAATATGCAAGATAAAAGGTATGATAGCTCTCTTGAAGCTCACCTAGATTAAGATTTCTAGCCATAATTCTTTCTTTGAGATCATAGGGACTTTCATTATTTTTTTGTAATTCGTACAAATGTCCCAATAGGGTTAAAACTTGATCGTGGTCTGCCGTACTTTCCAAATACGCTAATGGCGTGCCCGGTGTCACCCAGTTTCCATCTTTACGGAGCAATTTCACCAAATTGCCTGATACTTTGGCCGATACGAACTTCGGAGACTCTTCAGTATTAAATTTAACTGGGACGTCTATCATTTCCGGATAACGAATAAAGCAAGATATACCCAATAATGCCACAACAATAAACAAAATACAGCTTATTCCCCATCGCAACAGCCACGATGGAGGCTTAGTTATAATTTCTTGAAGATCTTCAGAATGGGATTCTGATTCGATGATAATTTGCTCTTCCATAAAGTGTTCTAACTTCCCAGTTCCAATTGATTTCTTACCAGTTCAAAATACTTCCCTCTCATCTCCACTAACTGATGATGTGAACCTTGTTCAACAATTTCTCCCTTCTCTATAACGACAATATTGTCTGCATTCTTGACTGTGCTCAGTCGATGAGCGATCACAATCACTGTTCTATTCTTAAAAAATGAGTTTAAGTTCTCTATGATCGCTTTCTCATTATTTGCATCCAACGCATTGGTCGCCTCATCCAAAAATATAAACTCAGGCTCCTTATATACAGCCCTCGCTATCATTAACCGCTGGCGTTGGCCCTGGCTCACCCCTTTTCCAGCGGTTCCGATCTTGGTTGCTAGTCCGAAAGGTTGTTCACTAATGAATTCAGTTAAGTTCGCTATTTCAATTGCATTCTGCAATCGCCGCTGGTCCGGAAACTCATCATTAACAGCTATATTTCTTTCGATGGTATCAGCATACACATAATTATCTTGAAGAACAGCCCCACAAGCTTCTCGCCATAAGGCAAAGTCAATCTGCTCCAGCCGCTTTCCGCCAACAAATATTTCACCTTCCTCAGAATTATAAAAACGTAAGAGTAGTTTGAGTATTGTTGTTTTTCCGCTGCCACTAGTTCCAACTATAGCAGTTGTTTTACCTGCCGGAAAATGCAGATTTAACTTCGTAAATATGGGTTCATTTCCAGCCCCGTAGTATCGAAAAGTCAGATTACGTATTTCAATATCCTTTTGTTCCGGTAAATTGATCAGATAATCTCGCTGCATATCCTCCTCTCCATCCGCTTCGTAAATTTCATTAAGACGTTCCATACTTATTTTTGCATCCTGATATGCGTGCATAAATCCCAGTAATGATTCTACAGGGCTACTTACCATTCCTGCAATATATTGGACTGCCATCATTCCACCTAGAGTCATATCACCATCAATTACAGCTTTTGCACTCAGATAAGTAATGAGAATACCTTTCGTTTGGTTGATTGCCATGGAGCCCAAAGACTGAAATTGTGATAATGCAAGGCTTTTTACCTTAAATTTTAAAAACCGCGCCTGAAGCGCTTCCCACCCCCATCGTTTCTGCTTCTGAGCGTTATTTAACTTGATATCCTTAATGCTCTGGATCATCTCCACGGTATATGTTTGATTTTCGGAAGATATCTTAAATTTCCTGTTATCCAGATCTCTTCTATATTTCATAAATAATAATATCCAACCTGTGTAAAACAAGGTTGAGATAAAGAACACAAAAAAGATCGCTTTATTGTAGATTATTAATAGCGTCCCAAAAATCAACATATTGATTAAAGAAAATAGAATGTTCAAAGTGTCCCCTGTAAGGAACGCTTCTATACGTTGTTGATCTGACATGCGCTGCATAAGATCGCCATGAGTCTTAACGTCGAAAAATTCCATAGGCAATTTCATGATCTTTATAAGCAGATCGGTTAGTATCGAGATATTCACCCGTGTACTAATGTGCAGTAGAATCCAAGAACGTATAAATGAAACCGCTGTACCACCAATAAAAAGCATAAGCTGGGCGATAAGGATAAGGTTAATAAAGCTTATGTTTTTTGTATTGATACCAATATCCACTACGGATTGGGTAAGAAAGGGACCAATGAGCTGTAAAATAGTTCCCAGGAAAAGTCCCAGAGCCAATTGGATAAACAATCTTTTATATTTATAAAAATAGAGGAACAACTTCATCCATTTTAATGAAAGATTATCCTTCTCCTCGTCTAGCTTATAAAGTTCTGGACCAGGGCTTAGTATGAGAGAAAGCCCCAAATGTAATTCCTTTGACGAATACCAGTTCTTCGCAAACTCTTTACTATGATATTTTATTAACCCGACAGAAGGATCTGCTACATAATAACTTTCCTTCTTCACCTTATAGACCACCACAAAATGGTTCTGGTTCCAGTGTAAGATACATGGAAGCTCAACCTCCCCAAGCTGTTCAAGAGTAAGGCGTACACCATATGTACGAAAACCCAGCTTTTCTGCCGCTTCGCTGATTCCTAATAAATTGACTCCTGTGCCTGTTGTTTGGCACAATCTACGAATCTTATGAATAGAAATAGTTTGTCCATAGTATTTGAAAATCATGCGAAGGCAAGTAGCCCCACAATCCATCATGTCCATCTGTTTATAAAAAGGAAAATGCTTTATCACTTTTATAGAATTATTTTGCTCAGGTAACTACAAATATTTTTATAATCATTCATCAAAATATGGCGGTAAAACTCCAATTCTCTTAATTAGTTTTTAGCTAGATTTTCAAGAATAATTTTGTCATAGTATTTTATATTTCCCTTGTCATAACCTATGAGTTTGTTAATGATTTTACCTTGATTATTGACAAATAAAACCGCTGGGATACTTCCATCTAGCTCCAATATATCGTACAAGAAATTTATTTTTTCAGATGGTACGATAAACTGCTCCCAAGGCATATTGTTCTCTTCCAGACTATTCTTCCAAGCAAGCTCATTGCGATCCAGTGAAACAGATACCCAATGGACTTTATTTTCATCCTTGTATTTTTGATAGAGCTTCTTCATATCGGGGATTTCCTGCAAACATGGTCCACACCAGCTTGCCCAAAACACCAATATATTAACTTTACTATTTCGATTAATAATCCGTTTTACCCCACCATCAACTGACTTTAGTTCAAATGAAACAATTTTCCCTGAAGAAACTTGTCGATTCAATATAGACGCTTTTATTTCGACAGCCTCCTTCCTCTGTTGCATATCCTCATCAAAAAGTGGCAGAAGAAGCTGTAATTGTCTGACACTGAAATTTGCTCGGTTTTCCAAAATCTGTTTCAGCAAATAGATAGAATAGGGATACTCTTTGACCTGTTGCTGTATAAAAACAAACGCAGAATCCGTGATACGGTTGTTTAGGTCCCAGTTGACGCTATACATAGCCCGGGTCTGTTTTCCAGCACTCAGAGGTTCATCTGGATATACTAATTGTATATTATCGGCCATTTTAATCTGTCTTGAATGAAAAACCTTTAAGTTTCCCCCTAATTTCACCGTATCATCAGCCATAAAAAAATCTACCTGTAATGGCCCTCCTCTAAATGTTCTATCCGTCGGAAACTGAAAAACGGATTTCATGCCAATATCATCTATATGGCTTAAGGTATAAAAGTCATTTTCTGGATCCCTCTGCAATGAAAAGGAAAATTTCCCATCTTTTACATAAACGGAATCAATCGCTTCTCTTTTAGAATTTAATAAGTACACAGTACCCGGAGAAAGATTTTTAATATTACCCCCGATATATACCGAATCTTTTGGAGCAATTGTAGGGGTGCAACTCGCAATGAAAAGCAATAAATTTAAATAAATTAGCCTCATATAAATAAAAAATTAGAAGTGTTCATTCATATAGAATGAACACTTTGATTTAAATACTACCAATCTTTATAGCATCTACTAATACCACTATTGGAAGTTAAATGGACTTCTCCTAGCCCAGCATCACAATAACATCTGGACATTGAGCTTTCAATGTTTCTACAGGTGCCTGTTTTTGTTATCCATTTGCCATCATCACCTTGGATAGAAAGGGTGCACGATGTTGATTTACAAAATAAGCCACCCTCTGCATCACTGCCCGTTTCTCCACCTGTGATACTTTTCAATTCCTCCCTTGAAAGGAATTCCTCTCTTGGGATCATTTTCAAACTGATCTTTTTCATTTTTTTAATCTAAGTTTATAATGTCCACTTCCTCCGGGACATTGATCGGAGATTTTTTTAGAGAAACATATACTTAGTAAGAAGACCGTAGATGCGTGCGCCCAGCTTTTTTCCTGTTTTTTAAAGAATATTCTTCAGCTCATTGATCCGATAGGAATCAGGCAGTTCATACCCATTTATAAAAAAAGTGGGGGTGACCCGAATTTTCATTGAATCACACCACGCAGCCATAGCTTTTATTTTCTGATCCTGCTCCGTTAACCCTTTATAAACAGGATATTGTTGAGCAAAATCTTCATATTTATTAATTTCCTCCGTATACCATTTGTCTAATGCTTCTTTGACAACTTCCGGCCCGTATTGTGCCTCTATCGCCAAAAAGTGCTGTACGGGAAGTGTTTTGATATCGGTATCTTCTCCAGTAGCTGTAAAAATGATACGTGCTCTTACATTTGGATTTAGCTGAATTAGTTCATTGAGTTCAGAGTGGGATTTTTTACATGGACCGCAGTAAGGATTACAAATCTTAATAATTTCATACCTAGCATTGGGATCGCCAATCTGAATCCCCAATCCTTCAGTAGGAAATTTATTTGCAGGTTTCTTTTGGAGGAGCATATTAAAGATATCGGGATTAAAACGAAGTCGTTCCCATTTTTTCTTATAATCTTCCTTCTCCTTAAATCCCTTTAACACGGGAATCATACTTACCGTCATACCAAAAATAAAAACCCCGATCCCACATAGTATTAATAATTGAAATATATTCGATAAAAAATGGAGTCCGAAGATTGTAAGGTAGCTCAAAGATAATATGGCCAAAAAAAATAACACAGCTTGCACTGCTAAACATAATGGGCACCATTGCTTAACGATCTTCCATTGATAATAAATGGAGTAAAAGACATAGGGCATTGCTAATAACGACACTATTGACCAAACAGATAAATTGAGAGTATTTGTTAAGCCAAAAAGTAATTGCGATAAAAGGAACGAAAAAAAATAAGTAAAACCAATCACAGACCAGCTAATCCCCAAAAAGCTATTCCCCTTTGAATTAAGTACTGCATCACAATTAACTTTCCCCCGTTTTCTTCCACAAACTTCTTTTACAAAAGAATTATGGGAATCAATGTCATGCGATATTAGCAAAAATCCTATACAGGTTCCAACTGTAGCTAAGAGAAAAAATAGTGAACCGATTAAATTAATTGGGAATGAGAAGAAGAAAAAATTACAGAAAAAAAAACTGGACCAAACGACCATTAAAAATGATAGAAACAGTAATCTTTTAATTCTCTCTTTATTCTCCTTTTTCACATGTAACTCGTAATCAACCTCATCCAAAAGATTATTTTCCTCTATTAAAAGAACTATATCCTTATCTATTTTGGCAAAATCTTCCATTGCGGTTACACTTCGAGTTTTTTTTATGGGATCCTCGTAGGTAATACTCGCCTGATTTACTTCCGTGACTAAAGTAAAGTAGGGCGCCGGCCACTCTGGGCGCTGAATAGCACAAACAAATGGGACTTTAAAATCTGTATATTGATATTCTGCTTTCCGAATTACAGCACTATCGATACCGTATTTTACTAAAGTATCAATTAATGCCAAAACCGAAGGATATTCTAAATGAGCATTGACTAATTTTTGGACTCCACTGAAGGTATTTCGAGCATTATAATAGCGTAATATGCTTCTACATACGAAAGTAAGATTATTATCTTTGTTGCTTTTATTTAAAAGCATATTTAAAATTGGCATATTAATTTTATTTAAGATTAAAACTGGCTTAAAAAATCATAAATGTAATTCAGATTTCATCGCGAGCACAAACCATAGAATAAACTGAATGGTGCTATATATTTAGGATCGTTTAAAAATCTAAAAAAATTATAAATATTTTCTAACTTTACAAAAACACCTGGTTTATGTATTACATAATCCAAGATAGGTAAATTAATGATATGACAAAAATAAATTACAAAAAAGATAAAAAAATTATAATGCGAATTAGGGTTAACCTGTGTCTAAACCGTCTAATCTTTATGAATCCTTTCTAAAAGAATATTTAAACCCATATATGGCTAATAAAATTATTGCATTTATACCTCTGAGGAATGGAAGCAAGGGTATTATAGGAAAGAATCATAAACAGTTTATTGATAAGCCGTTGTTTCAATGGGTACTAGATACGGCCCTAACATCCCATGCTTTCGATGAAGTATGGATAGCAACAGACGATAATATAGTTAAGGCAATCGTGGCAGAAATGTATTCGGGACAAGTTTTTATATTTCACCGAAGTAGAATAAATGCAGGAGATGATTCACCATCAACAGCCGTAGTTCTTGAATTTTTAAATGGTCATTCTTATAGTAGCCACGATAAACTGGTATTATTACAGGCAACTTCTCCTCAAACAACCGTTAGAGACATCCAAGCGGCTATTTCTAAAATTGAAAATAATCAATATGATTCAGTTTTGTCCTGTGCCAGATTAAAACATTTTCGATGGACAGAAGATGGGCATTCTATAGATTATAATTGGAAAAATAAACCAAGAAGACAAGATTTTAAAGGTTATTTAATCGAATCTGGAGCACTATATGGGAGCACAATCCAAGCCATAAAGCAAAGTAAACAGCTAATTTCAGGTACGGTCGGCATCATTGAAATGAACGATCATTTTGCAATAGATATTGATGAGCCTATTGATTGGGAATTGGCTGAAACATATGTTAAGTACTTACAAAATGGAGAAAAATAAGGATTTTTATCTAGAATTTATTGATACCCTAAACGAACTATTATTGCTTTTTATAAATAGGTGTCAACACATTAATCAAGCTGCAATTTATTTACAAGAGTTAGATTTTTCTAAAGTAATAATAGATACATTATGGCTAGATATTTTTTTTCCGTTCAGAGATAAATATAATAATAGACGATTATCTGGTAATTCCAAAGAAGTCCTTAAAAGACTTATTTGGAATTGTAATCTTAAACCATTACTTCCGACTTCAACCGATTATTCTTATATTGAAACAGGTCATTTTCAAGAAACTGAAAGCGTGATTTTTTTCAAAGAATGCAAAGGCGCAATTTGTTTCTACTGCTATAATTTGAGACAACTTTACTATTTTCTCCCGATATTAGAGCAGATACGTGAGAATACTATCATCTTCTATAATTTTGATCTGGAAAATTTTAGTGTTAAAAACGACTATATTACTTTTGTAGAGTTTCAATTAATAAATGAAGCTCAATGTCTTCACCAATCATTTCTTAAAAGAAACTTTTTCGATATCTTCCAGTTTACTAATAACTTTCTTATATACTTATCTATTTTTAAACCAAAATGTATAGTACTTTTGGAAGGTTGTCATCCCGAAATGGAAGCTTTATCCGTAATTGGAAAACAATATAACATTCCGTCAATTTGTATCCAGCAGGGCTGGCCGTCGGTAATGCACTCTCGGTTCCGCAACATGAACTATAACTACTTTCTTACTTGGGGAAATACATTCAACAACCTTTGGAGAAAATATAATCCTGCCCCGAAGTATGTATCAATGGGATATTGTCATAAAGTTCCAGAACCTATAAAAGAAAATATAATCACTTTTTTTCTTCAAGCTCCAATCATTATTTTAAACAAAGAATATTTAGAAAAAATTCTTGAATTTGCATCCTGGTGTGCAGAGAGCTTTCCGTGTTACAGAGTATGGCTTCGTGAGCATCCTGAATACAAAATAGATCAAGACTGGCTAAATAGATTAAGTACGCTTCCGAATTTAGAAATAAAAACTGGTGAAGATTTAGGTACTATATTGGCCTCAACAAAAATCAGTGTCTCCGCATTCTCCTCTACTCTTATGGAAAGTTTAGCGTACCATTCTATTCCTTTTGTTCTGGAGTTTTCTTCTGCCCCATTTTATCCACAAAATATAAAAGAAAAGAAGCTCGGATATATTGTGGGAACGCTCGAAGAAGCAAAGAAAAAGATGAACTCAGTTATTTATAATCAAGCTATTTACGAAGAAAATTTACGTATGATTTTTTTGGAAAATCAAGCTTATTTCTCTGATGTTGGAGATAGCGCTGTTAAAAATATACTGAATTTCTTAAAAAAACCAAATTATAATTTACAGGATAAATTAAATGCGATATCTATTTTGTAATCACATTGCTTTTATTGACAATAATATGTAATCTCACCCTAACTATAAACCAATTCTGTAGAACACACCTTTAAGTTTGGGGTAGACAGTGCTGTATAAGCTTCTCAAATTCCTGTTGGCTAAGATTTAGATTATGGATATTCTTCTGAACCTGGTTTAATCTCTTCAATCTAAATTTTTCCTGATCAGAAATTATTCTTTGAGAAGAATATTTTTCCGATTTGATTATCATGTTCCAGATTATAATCGCAATTTTTCTAGCTGTTGTTGTAACAGCTGCGACACGTCCCTTTTTGAACGCTATTCTTTTAAAGAAAGGTAACAGATCATGGTCATTCTGATTACCGATGGAATTTGCAACATGCCTTAATGCTATGGCAATCGTATTCTTACCTTTTCTAACTCTACTGCTCAAAATCCGTCCACCGCTAACTTTATTGTTCGGTACCAGCCCAAGCCATGATGCAAAGCTTTTTGCTGTCGGAAATTTATAGATGTCATCACCGAGATTGGTCATAAGGCATAAAACTGTATTGTCGCTTACTCCGCTAATGGCAAATAGATCTGTCCGAAAAAATTGGAGCAAGCAGAAGTTGGGCAGAGCCCTACTTTTCTTGCCCCATTTGCGAAAAATGGGGTTTAGAGTATCCTCCGGGGATACTCTCTTCGCTCAATGCTCGCATCAAGCCACTTTTTAGTATACTGGACAGTATACTTTAAATCCATTCCACCATGAAAATAATAGGCTGTATATCAAATAGGCAATATATCTAGCCTTACATTTATTCATATAGCTATATATCAAATTTTATAAAAAATAAACTAAATAGATTCTTAGAAGTTGAGAGTTACCTCTTCAATGCAAAACACTTTGTGAAATGATATTTTTTTTAGTAAATTTATATTAAAACATTAACGAATGCTAATACAATTTGGAATAGACTATGGGCTAAAGCCTAAATTCGGAATAATTGGAGATATCAGTTTTCAAGAAAATTATGATAAAGCAAAATGCAAAGGCTTAGTTTACGTCCATTGTCCAGATAGCACAGGAAAGGAAGTGCCTTGCGAGTTTGGTTTTATGATGCAAGAAGAACGGTATGCTGAAAAATTTCTTAATTCATTAATTGCCTGGAAAGAGAAATTAGACGATAGTAGAGCTATAGATTTAGAATTTTTCGAATACGAGAATGGAGATTACCTTCTCTCAATATCACCAAATGTAAAGCTGTTAATTGAAAGTATAATTCCAGACCACCTTAGGGACCACGTTGATCCAGCTGTAGTCCAGATGTATCAGGGGAAAGGAGGAATGAAAATTAGCCAAAATTATAGAAATTTTAAAGAAAACTATTTAAAGGGGAGAAACATTGCTGTACGATATTTTCTTGTAAACGAACACAATCAGATTATAAAAAGAAGTGAAAAATATTTTGTGAAGACTGAGTTCAAATTTTCAATAGAAAACAATTTAGACGATGAATCTAAATTAAATCCCATACTAAATCGTAACATCAAACGATCGAAACCACCCAAAATAAAAAAGGATCACTTGCGTCCTAAACGTTTAAAAAATGGCGGTGTTTTGATATAGCGAGATCGCTATATTTAAATCACAAAATTATAACACACCGCCATGATAAATTTAAATGTTTTTAGTCAGATTTTATCTCTTATCGACCGCGAATTATTCAAAGATTTGGTTTCAAAGCACAAAAGTGACAAACATCAGAAAGGGATCAACAGCTGGACGCATCTAGTCAGTATGCTTTTCTGTCATTTTTCCTCGGCAGATTCGGTTCGTGATATTAGTAACGGTCTACGCAGTACCACTGGTAATCTGAACCACTTAGGTGTAGTAAGAGCTCCAAGTAAGTCTAATATATCCTATATCAACACACACCGTACCCATGAACTTTTCAAAGATCTTTACTATTCTGTTTTGGATAGGCTTTGGCAAAAGGACACCCATTTTCGCAAAGATCTTGGTCAGCTAAAGCGTAAAGTATATCTGATGGATGCAAGCATCATCCCCTTATGTCTATCTGTATTTGACTGGGCAAAGTTTCGCAGCACCAAAGGTGCCGTAAAGCTGCACACTGTCTTGGATTATGATGGCTGCCTACCTGTTTTTATGCAGATTACCGATGGAAAAGTACATGAGAGCCAGCGAGCCGGTAGTTACAGTTTTTCCAAGGGAAGCGTGGTGGTAGTGGACCGTGGCTACGTGGATTACAGCTGGCTTGGGGATTTGGACAGCAGGGGTTGTTATTTTGTTACCAGGAGTAAAGTGAACATGAAGTACAACGTTATCAAGTCCTACCAGAGCGATGCCCTTAAGGAAAAGGGCATCCTTAAGGATGAGCTCATTGAGCTTTCCGGCGCTGCCCGCAATAAATACAATTCCACACCGTTACGCCTGATCCACTTTTGGGACAGCACCACTGGCAATGAGTACCACTTTTTGACCAATAATACGAAGTGGAAGGCTTCTTTGGTGGCAAACATCTATAAACAACGCTGGCATATCGAAGTCTTCTTCAAGCATCTAAAGCAGCGCTTAAAAGTATCGACATTCATAGGGACTTCTGAAAATGCAGTGATGATCCAGATCTGGACTTCACTCATTGGCATATTACTGTTAAAATACTTACAAAAAAAGGCCAAATATGACTGGAACCTGTCCAATCTGGTCGCATTCATCAGAATGAATATCTTCGTGAAAATAAACATCTGGCAATGGATAGATGATCCCTTTCTCAGGCCGCCTATAAAAGGAAAAAAGGGACAGCTAAAGATCTTCGCAGATTGAAAAATAGGGGTCAATATCGAAATGATGAAAAAAGCTATGCTTGTACCACAGAAATCGAATCCTAAAATTTATTTAGGACAGATGTGAAAAAGGATGATCGGGAATTCATTGACAATAGGAATAAAAAGCTCAAATATTTTTTCCCTGTAACATATCAAAGATTAAGGAATGAAGGATGGTTATCAGAAGTTGTCTCTGAAATCAATAAGCGATATTCAATGGATCAAATTATACAGGCTGTTAGTAATTTAATTTTTATGGAAAGGTTAAAACAAAATGATACAATAAAAATCGACACAGCTAGAAGTGGCTATGATCTTGAATTAATCAAATATTTATCAGAAAATTATGAATCCTTTAATAGTTACTTTCCTGACAGTAGTATATTCAATAAACAAAAAATAGAAAAACAGATACGCCTTGATGAACAGTATTTTAAGAAACAAACTAATAATATATAATTATGACAATTTTAAGTGAAATCGTTGCCTTTCTAAATCAGGATCCGACTGGGATCGCCAGTTCAGTGATCGCCAGTGCTTCTTATGATTTCCTAAAAAACACGCTTAATTTCAAGAGCCTAAAAACTAAAATAGGGAAATTATTCAAAAGTGAAAAAGAGACCGAAATTTTCATACAGAATCTATGTGAAAGACCTGCGTCAAATAATGTTGAGAGTGACATAAAGGCTTTGTACCAGGAAACGACGGGCAGTCAAGCCCCATTGGATATACAATCGCTCTTAGTAGACTGGCTTAAAGAGAATAAACACGCGATTGAAAATATAAACAACATACAAATTTCTCATTCAAGCGGCTTTAATATCGGAGTACAAAATGCTGCAAGAGATATTATAAATATACAGGGGGATTACAGGGCTACTAAGGATTCTGATGCAGATCAATAAACAGGAAGCAGACACGATAGTCAACATTGCTGGAAATCTTATTAATTCAGGAGAGCTCCGCATCAATACGGTGTATCTAAATGTAGATGGGAAGCAAGTAGAAGCATTTACGCAACCCGATCAATCTGCCCTGAAAGTCCAATTCAATATAAATTACCTCACATTTCTTCAAAAAAACTTTGAAGGTAAGAATCTTATTAAACGTTCTGCCTGCACAGAAATCGAAGAACTTTTGGATACGAAACAGGAATTGGCTGTAATCGGTCAACCCGGCGTGGGAAAAAGCTGCATGATGTATGAACTATCAAAATCATACGTAAATGTCGTTTATCTCAATCTAAAAAATAAATCGCTCAAGACAGTCCTGCTGTATTTTATCAATAAAATTAATGAAGTCAACAGTCAGCCCCTAACCTTTATAGATGATATTGATATTTGTCTGGAAATATTGCAGAGCCTATTGATCAAAAGCAAAATGATCTTCTTTCTTGATGAGTGCGAGGCAGCAGTTGATTTATTTGAGAGAATACTGCTGCTCAATAAATTTGAAAATAAATTTCTGTACACTTCTCAGAATAACCTGCCATTCACAAATAGCAGAATTGAAATCTTTACACTTGGGACATTTGACATTGAGGAATCCCGACAGTATTTAAATCAACAGGGGCTAATCCTTGATATCTTAACTTTCAATGAGCTGTACGATGTTTCATGTGGAAATGCACTTTACCTATATTACTATAGCCAATATAGTGTCAATCCTCTCCCTAAGGATCTTGCAAACTACCACAGATCAATATGGGGAAGTCTCTCTAACAAGGAAAAAGAATGCCTCATCTTTATTTCACTTTCTTATCTTCCCATGTCAATTACATCGTTGGTTTCACTTGTTTCTTTTGAAAGCTTGCAGGAAGCCAGCGAATTTATAAGCAGATTACGCTTGGCAACAATATCAGATGATGGGCATTTATCTATATTTCATCCCTCATTTAGAGATTTTATTTCAGATGAGCTGGCAAGATTTTCAACTTTAAAAACTTATAAAATTCGGCTAGGAGAATATTATCAGGAAGAGAACGACTATATTCAGGCGACGTTTCTTCTAATTGATGAGAAACCGGATGCAATACATGAATTTGGTTTTGAAGCTTTACCTGGGCTTGTAAACAGGGGTGATCTTGAGCTTGCCAATCGTCTCATAAATATCCTGCTTACTAAAAAACAATCCCCATATGTTACAGGCTACCTTAAATACCATCTTTACGGGAATCTCCGCTTGCTGAATAGAGCAAGAAAGGCGGATGATATTCTCGAAGAAGCACTGAAACTTCTAAAAAAAGCAAGAGACCGCAAACTTTATTTAAGCGCATTAATGGGCAAGGCTATTGACCTTATTGAAAGAGGAGAACATCAAACAGGAATCGATCTCGCAGATTCTATTCTAACAGATAAATCCTGCTCAGATGAATTGTTTAAAGGCCAGCTATTGGTTAGCCTTTCCAAGATATATGTTGACCTCCACCAATTCAAAAAAGCTGCGGTTGCAGCAAAAACAGCCTATGATTCCTTTGCAAAAGAAAACCATCTCAATGGGTTGATATCAAGCCTTTCAAATTTAGCCTCTGCATTGGGATGTACAGATGACCAGAAAAAACTTGCAGAGGAATATGCGCTGAAATTACTCCAGCTCCCATTGGAAAAAATAAATTATGGTACAAAGTTGATTGTCCTAAATGTCTTAACATCCTTAAACCGTCAGAACAGGAATTATGAAGCAGCAAAAAAGTATGGGTATGAAGCAGTATACCTTTGCCAGCATTATAAACTTGAACAAAAAGCAATTTTGAATCTTACCAATTATGGGAATGTAATTAGGGATACCGGAGATCTAACGGGAGCAATAGCAATCTATGAAGAGGCATTAGAACATAGTGTTAAGCTCGATCTACCTAAAGAACAATCAAGGGTTTGTTGGATTTTATCAAGTATCTATGCTGAACAGGGCGAACAGACGAAAAGCTTAGAATTTATAGCGGTTTCGATCAAGATGGCCGATAGGGTCAATTATCTTTATGGAATGGCACATGGACTGGATGAACAGGGAGCACTACTCTCAGAAATGAAGAGAATGAGTGATGCCGGTGCTAGCTACGAGAAGGCATTCCATATATTCAATTCAATGGACGACATGGTCAGGGAAAGTAGAAATTGTCTCACGAATGCAATCTTATGTTATATGGAATCCGAAGAGTCCGACCGGCTCGAAGGACTTATAAATCTTTCATTGGATAGCTTGGAAACCAGCCGTTTCATCGACCTTGGAGGGATTTCCGATTACGACAGAATCAATATCGATGTACATAATTATTTCCTCAGAATAGGTAAAAAGGCAACAGAGTCAGTAAATGCACCAAATTTAATTCAGTCATATCTCAATTATTTAAAATATTGCAAAAGAACTCCTCTGGTCAGCAGTAAGGATTTTAAAAATTTATTACTTCAACTCAGTAAGAATGTAAACACAAACAAATATATCAAAGCGAATCTTGCTGTCCTCATCGAGCAATCAAGCAATTTATTAAACCGGAAAGATTTATTGGACATCATCGAATCTTTAGACCAACAGTTAGAGGGCTTTTTTGCGAGGGAAACAGAATTTGAGATAATTTTCTTAATAAGCTTGAAAGAAGGATTCAATATTGAAATAGGAGTATTAAAAGACGAATTGACCAACATAAAATTGACTATTAACTTTATATTATTTTTATACTCACTTCCAAAGTGTCTATGCTTTAAAGGGAACAAAATGGAATCGTTCTGTAAGATTAACATGATTAACTACTCTACACTTATATCCCATTTAGGTAACACTAAGGTGCCGTCATTTAATTTTGATGATTTCATACAAGTAACTATCTTAAATCGACCGGACTATACGATACCTCTTTTTGTCGTTGTGAATGATGACTTTGAGTCTTTTTCAGATCTCATGGAAAAAGAAGAGAACAAATGTAATTTCTACTTTATCCGAACATTGATTAATGAACTTATCGGACATTTCCACCATGCCAAAAAGAATATTATCTGGAAATACACAAAGTCTTTAAGCCAAGAAATAGCTCATCTATATGATTATACAATGATTTCTGGCCAGGCGGAAATCCAATCTGATTTTCATGTTGATCTTTCCAAGCTTGACGAAGCATTTAATTCAACTGATTATGAATGATATAAATAAAATTTTCAAGCAAGCGATGTACTTGCTCATTCCTCCTCCAACCCATAAAAACGAAATCCCCACTTTGGGTATTGGATTTTCAAATCGAGAATTACCTTTGACCGCAAGCAAATTGCTGAAATTAGAGGATGTCGACTTTATTCTTAATCTTCATATAGTAGGAATGTGCGTAGATCTAGTAGCTAGTGATAGTAAAAGTTCTAAAGATGTATTTCGAGCGCACTTAAATTGTGATTTAAATGAAGTCAACAATTTCAGAAAAGTAGTTAAAAACAATTCAAAAAGTGCTTTTGTATTGGGTGTCTTTGAAAATTGCGAATTTTACGTATTATACGAAGGCAAAAATTTTGAACCTTTTATGGTTAATAAAATACAATTTATCGAGAATTGATGAATATAATTTTTATCACTTAGGACTTGTTATAAGAATATAGATGCTTGTGAGATCTTTTCGGAAAGACAAGATAAAAATACTCTAGAGTCTAAAGCCTTTTTCGTGCTAAACCCGCCTGCATTTATTCTCTTCCAAACGAAAGGAAGTGTATATAAATTCATTTGTAATAAATTAAATCTATGTCAGCACACTACTTTAAAGCAAGAAAAATACTTGATTTCAAGCCACATCCTTTCTCAATCGGAACGATAAAAGGAGTCCCCAGCGGATATGAGGACAATCATTTTCTTTTAAAGATCTATGGCTTAAAACGTGAGGTATTTGACGATTACTATCAGTACCATCTGGAATATTATCTTTCCGGTGAAAACCGTTCAGAAAAGGAATTCTTTTCCCATGTATGGCATATCGTTTCCGATAGAATTGATTATTTTAAAGGCCAGAGCCCCTATTCTTCCAAACATCCGCTCTATATTTCCAATATTGGAAAGCTGAATGAATTCCTTGATTTTCTCGCACCGCTGGATAAATGGAACATTAGACCAAACGATATGCTGATAAAAGAGAAGGACGGAGAGATCATGAAATTGCGAGCAAAACTGGAAACCCTGCAAAAGAAACTGGCCGATCTTGAAAAATACGAGGTGTCCGTCAAACCGATGGTACAGGATGACCATCTTCCCACTTTTATCGACCTGCTGCAACAGATGAGAAATCTGACACTTCCGAATGGAAGGAAGCTCCTGGTCAGCGACCACGAAAGCCCTTATTACAAAATGGTCTCGAAATATTTCGTCTACAATGGCAAAGATATACCGGTCAATACCGTGCGTAACTATTTTGTGCAGAAAGATCCAAAAGATTCCATGAAAGGTGTCAAAATCCCCGATGATAAAAAACTGTTCCAGATAATACCAATAAAACAGGGATAATAGTGATCCTGTTCGACTACTGAACATGACCAATGGACTCCAATGGTCATCCAGACTATTCTCCCAGCATCCAATTTTGTACCGGTGGCAAGGCGCAGATGCCGAGCCAGTATTGTTCACAAAATTGGTATGCTTATGGTATTTGACATCCTGACAAAAGAAGACTTACAGCAGTTCAAGAAAGAACTACTTGAAGAGATCAGACTGGTTTTAAAACGAGAAAATTCAGGAAACAGCGGAGATAAGGAATGGCTCCGTAGCAGGGAGGTAAGAAAGAAACTGGACATATCTCCCGGAACCTTGCAGAACCTACGGATCACGGGCATTTTACCCTTTAAGAAGATCGGGGGCAGCATGTACTATCGCAGCAGTGATGTCGATAAAATGATGGAGGGAGGCAAGGGCAATGGATAACAGTATACAGGATCATTACTTTAGTTCATATTTGGAGCAAACCGCAAAAGACAGTAGGTTGCTTCCATCGCACATCGGACTACTTGCGGCAATGTTTTATTATCACCAGAAAGAACGTCCCGGGGAATTCTTTCATTCCAGCCGTAAAAAGCTGATGCATTTTTCACGTATAAAGTCCATTGCGACCTATCACAAATGCCTTTCCGATCTCATCCTTTATGGCTACGTGGATTACATCCCCTCCTGGCATCCGACAAAGGCCAGCCGGTTCCGGTTTATCATTGACAATAATCCCGACAGTAATGGCTAGATCAGATGAGAATATACGGTCAGTCCGTTTCCCAGTGGAAGTGGATGGCCGTCTGGCACTGCTCTCCCGTAAACTGGGCAGGACCAAGCGGCAATTGGTGATGGAGATGGTTGATTATTTTTATAGGAGCAAGAAAGACCCTGCTGACCTGAATGACGAGGTCCTGAAAAAAGAACTTTCCAGTGGGGTAAGCCGTATCCTTTCCTTTATCCGAAAACAGGAGACCGACCTATTGGTTCCCCTGTATTCCATGTTGGACGAGCTTGGTGCTGTCACCAAACAGCAATCCGGTCTAATTGATCTGATTTCCGATGAACAGCAGCAGGCATCTGAATTTCTGAAAGCAAATACGGAATATCTCGGGAGTCTGGATAAAGTCCTTAAAAAAATATTCTTGGGCATTACACAGAAACAGGAATTAAAGGATGGTTTCAGAAGGATCCTTGAACATTACATTGCCCAGCGGGAAACACTGGGATGGCCGGTATCCAACGCAAAAAAAGAGGAACTGGCAAAACAGGTCAGGGAAGCACTGGATAAACTTTAGCCGCTATGTATATCAATATCACGGATTCCGAAACAGGAAACAATAAAGGAAGTTGTGGCGATCTTGTCGCCTATCTGGAAAAAGAAAACCGCCTTGCCGATAATAAAAAACAGGAGCACTGGTTCAATGGCGAACGGAACGATATTAGACCCCATGAGGTGCGCATCGGGATTGATGGCAATATTGCCAAACTGGGCAGGGAGGACAGTAAATTCTTCCTGCTCAATATCAGTCCCAGCAGAAAGGAGATCGATTTCCTGCTCACTACTTATGGCGAGGATGGGGCAAAAGAAAAATTAAAGGAATATGCCCGAAATTTTAAACGCCCGGGAATAGAAAACAACAAGGATCTGTTATGGTTCGCCAAACTTGAAAACTACCGGTACTATAGCCATAAAGATAAAGAGGTCAAAAATGGCACGAAAAAAGAAGGCCAGCGCAAGGAAGGTCCACAGATGCACGTTCAGGTCATTGTCAGTCGAAAGGACATTACTAACCGTATCAAACTGAGCCCGCAGAACAAATCACGGGGCAGGAATGTGGAGCATTCCAAAAAGCTCGGGCAGTTTGACCAGATGGCCTTTAAGCAGTGCGGGGAATCTGTATTTGATAGGATGTTCGGTTTTGACCGAAAACTGAAAGAAACTTTGCAGTATGCGAATATCATGAAGAATGGCAATGCGGAACAGAAAGCACGGCTTCATACCTTTGACAGGCTTCTGGAAAGAGGGGCTATTCCAAAAATGGAAGAAGGCTGGACAGATCGGATACTTGCTAACCCCGCTCAGGACAGCTCTACCATACTGCGGGATATATTATCTTCCTTTGCCACAAATGGACTTGGACTCCTGGATATCCTTCTTGATCCCGTTCAGGAGTTTAGCGGTCAGAGTACGGTCACTGATGAGGAAGAAAGAAAGAGGAAGCGCAAAAAGAAAAAACGGGGACAGCGAAGGTAAAAAAGACTATTCAAATAATTATGAAAGTGGTATAGAACAATGATCCAGCATGACATAAAAATTATCTGCCGGATCTTTGCTTCGGCTTTCCCCGAGCCGTTACGCTTCATTTTTTCGGTAAATGTAGGATAGATATATGGTTTACTGAATATAACCAAAACTTATATACAGTAAAAGATATAAATATATATCTATTGGTATATATAGCTACTGATATGGATATCCATCGTTACCGCTTCTGCAAATTTACCCACGATGACACAAAGGTCAAGGGTATACTAAACGCCCCTACGCACTCATCCCTAGCCGGCGCCCTTGACCCAATTGTGCCGTCTTGCCTTTTGGTGGCCTAAGCGGTGAGGATGGAATGGTGTGTCCCGACCATCCGGCGACAAGGGAGGGGGAGTAAATATGTATTTATCAGAACAGTAATAAGCTATTCTCAAAGAAACAATCAAAAATGGGTTAATAGGCTATGTTATTTTTATAAAGCTGACCATGGTCAAGACCGATAGAGAGAATGCAATAAAAAAGACAGACACCCCAACATATAAAAATGTCAAATAGACCAAATAAATCGTATATTAAATTTATTTGCTCCATTTCACTGATTAAGTTGGTGCTACCAACTTATTAATAACATAAAGTATGAAAAAATTAAAATCATTAGTATTTATCCTATTGATTGGAGTAGGAATTTGCAATGCCCAAACCGGCAAAAACCACTTTATCGACCTACCTTCAACCGATCCGAAAACGACTTTTGAGAACGTCTTACAGCTTTTTCTTTCGAGCGATTATTTTGTCCTGTCAGCGGATAAGCACTCAGGATTTATACAATGTAAAATCGTTAACGATGACAGCAAAGTTTTTACAAAGCTAAAGGTAGAGATTCTCGAATATAATCTCCTGATACGAGAAAACCAAGATAACGGCGCACGGATATATATTCAGGCCAACCTTAAACAAAAAATTCGTTCTGCTAGCGTGAATAACGATGGAGTTTACAGTGATGATATCGGGGTAACTAAAAAGCCAAAATATTATGAACCCTTGATAACATTTCTTAAATCAAATTTAAACTAAAACTTGTTTGGCATACGGATAAATATCATCCTTGTTGCAGGATTTTGGCGGAAAACTGCGCATTAAACATAGTTTATTTTTCATTTTCGTATCTCTATAAATTAATCGCAAGGATCGCTTTTTGTTATATTATACCCACTTACCTTTTGGTTGCCTTAGCGATGAAAAATAGTATAGATTGTCCCAACCTATTTGGCCCAAGTTCTTAATTCTTCAATTTTATACATCATCTGTGACACTCAAACAATCCGAAAAATCAGCTAAAATGCGATTTAACTCTTTTGGTTTTTTTGTCCCCAGATAAAGAATCTCTCCATTTTTTAGGATAACCCTTAAACTATATCGCCCCTGAAGAACAAAATAGTTTCTGTTCCGGAGCAGATCCAGACCATAGATCCGATAGAATTTTGCTCGTTTATGTTCCACCAGATAAGCTTCTTTTATCGCATACCATGGTATAATGGCGAAATGTCGGTCTAACGGAAAGAACCGAAATTGAATCTCCCTGGATGTGATCCGTAATTCCATTTTGATCAGAAGAAAATAAACGGTAAAGAGGACTGACAACGGGGCACCTGCAATAAAAAGAATATTACCGGCAGGAACATTGCCAAAAGGCTGCCCCAATACAACCTGGACTATAAATCCCGCGACAAATAGAATGTTTAAACCAATCTGGATGATCCAGAATAAAGGACTCGTAATCTTTTGTTTTTTCCCGGTACAGTATTGCCATATTATTCATTGTATTATTTTGGGTGAAATAATGTGCCTAGAGGAAATTAACATTGATGAGGCTTCCTTATAGTATTTCAGACAGGTTCATTAATTCGTTTTATCTCAACTGTGACATATAGCGGTATATAAAATCGGGGCTCTTGAGCCGCTCTTTACCATATTTATTGATCTGGTCGGCATATTGCATCAGTAACCCGCAGCCTGCTTTATTAAAGAGTTTTCGGAGACCTTTATCCCCTGAAATATCATAAAGCAGAAAAGCATCCATGCAGTCGACCATAAGGTGTTTTCTGTCCAGCAGTTTCAATTTTGTCATTTCTTCAAGCCTATTGCCCTCCGGTGTTCCCGAATTGGTCAGGAAGAGAAAAGTCCGGATCAGCCACTTGTCCCGTTGGAGTGAAATGACAAAGTAGCCCACTTTGTAGGTGGCAAGATAACATTCCAGCAGTACGTAATCCTTCTTTACAATGGTTTTCACTGTGCCTTCCCGTATAACATATCCAATATAGGCCTGCACATATCCCCGCCAAAAAACTGCCCGCTCTTCGAAACGTTCAAGTGCATGCTGCTGGGCGTATATCGGTAGAGCGATATCATCGTCGACATTGATTAATCCCAGCTGGCTCGGTCTGATGGAGATCCAGTCAAACTCATCTACTTTGGTCGCTGACGGCACTCCCATACGGACAACCGTTCTCTTCTTTCCGTCAACATCCTGCAGAGCGGTGGTATGGGACAACCTATGCACATGGATTTCGTTAGTCCCGCCGAACTGTTCAACCGCCATCCGGTCAAAACTGAACCGCACCGTTCCTTTATAAAAATCATAGAGCTGCAGGTCATTGAGGCTCATGATCTGGATGATCTTCATCCGCTGCTCGGCAAACCATTCGGTAGTGGTAAAATAGGGTGCGAAAACTTCCCTTAATCTGGAAAATCCTTTTATCCTGCCACCGACCCTATACTGGATATAATGCAGGAGTACCAATGCATCGGTCAGAAATCGGGCATAGGAAATCTTCTCGCCCAATAAGGTCTCGATATGTTGACCACTGAGCAGCTCAGCCAAAGTCTGTTTATAGTTTCTCAGTTCTTCGGCATTCAGGACACGCTTGCCGTGGGGTATCACCCGAATATCGGGATAACGATATAGGTATAAAAGACGGAGGCTACTTTCTGGCAGTAGTTCGAAATATCCCTTACCGACCAATTTCTCACAGATAATGCGTAACCGATGGTAAAACACCTGCCGACGGGCCTGTTCCTTTTGGCCATAATTAGTCTTTCTGTGGCTGGATTTACTCATACACATCTCTTTTTATCTGTCATACAGAGAGCTTATTTTTCACTTATGGAGTGATATAAATATTCATTAAGTTAATAAAATATAGGTATAATACCAACTATTAAAGGTTGAAAAATGGGCTTCGGTCAAATTGACTCCCCCTAAGGATTGAGACAGGTGTTTAAATATAAATGATAACGTGGGAAATATGAGATTAACCGTAAGATCAAGATTACCATTGAACCTGTGAAGAACAGCGCTAGTTTTTTAAATTAAATTATTGTCTAGAAATGTTCAGTTTTAGCAGTAACAATAAGCTAGCCCAATAATAGGTACCTTTGCTATTAGGCAGGTAAGCAGATAAGTTGGCAAAGCACTGATCGGATAAGCTAATGCCCAGTAAAGAAAAAAGGCCCCCACCCCGAGAGATAGAGACCAAGTTCTCAATTTTAAATTTCTTGAAATGAAGATATTGTCTAATCAGCCTTTTAAAGATCGAATCTCTTTTTTCAACTCTTCTATTGTTCGATTTGCCTCAGATAATTCCTCTCTGCAAATTGTATGTGCTCTTAACAATTCATTATGACTTTCAAGCAGATTAGTATATTTCTGTTGAACTCCTTCAAACTGTAATTTCAAGTCTGAATAACTCTTCTCTCCTCCAACTGGATTAGATCGAAAATAGGGTGCCAATTCAGGGAAATCAATAGAGAAATCATGAGGTATAGCCTTCCCATATTTTATCATGATTGAATCGGATAAAAATTCCTTTTTAAAATGATTGTACAATGTGTTAGATTTATAACCAGCTCTTTGAGCGATACTCTCATTCGTATCTGTACTCAACGACACTGCGATATATAATGCCAATCCTCTCCCTGTATATTCTTTATCAGTTATTTTGCTATTCTTTTTTCTCACAAAAACTATTATCTCAATTGACATAAAGATACGCAGGCTTTATGTTGATAATAAAATTGAAAATAAGTTGATTTATATTGATTTTTGTTTATATTTGTAATATATAGTGTTTGTAAAACTATTTTTTTATTGATTTTAATGGAGTAAAATAGAATTAAATCAATAAGATTGGATTAATTGAAGTTAACGAACTCTCGTATCTGAATTTGGCGATTTGCAATGCGAGTGTGAGTACTGCGTCAATTTTCCTATCTTTGAGAAATCTTTTCTCAGGGTAGGGTTGACGCTTGCTTAGACCATGCATTGCAATATAACCTTCGGGTTATACATTGAAAATTACTTCCCTGAGAGTAATGAGTAAAGGTTTCGCCAAAGCCTCAGATGCAAAGGAAGGCAAGTAGTCAACCTACTTTTAGCTTTTCGAGAGTTCTTAGAAATAAGAACTGATGAAAACAACAAGTATACAAAATAAGCATTATTGTATGTCATCGAAGAATGGCACCAATAGTGCTTATTTTGTTTTTTTCTCTAGCAAAAAGCAACTGCTTCAAAAATTAGCCTGCCCACCCGAATAATCGGGTGAGATAACCCTATACCGCTCCCTTTCTGTCCCGACCGAATCCGTCATAAATTTTCCAAGGGGCTGGGAGCGGCTATTCTTATAATCCTAAAAACAGACCAATTTTCATCGAAAAAATGAACGCTATCGGCGTAACGGATATACCATGCCCTGATTTTTCGACTATAAACAGACCCGATTATGATCACACTCATATTATTAATACTAAAAGATATTCTAAAAACACACCTTTACAGGGGAAACAACCTGTTAAAGATGTTCACCACAATTTTCGTTTCTATGTTTAGTTTATGCTCAGCACAGTCCGTGAAAACACGGGCTGATGCCAGGCAGACTACCACGAAGATAACACGGGAGACTATCCCTTATTTCGTTACGACCACTGATAAGGATGATATCCGGGGGCAGATATTACATTTTAACCCCGATGCCAATCTGGGCAAATACCCATTGTTTGAATATAATGTGAAGATGGACCGGATATCTCCGCTTAAAATAGGACAAAAGGTACCGGATGATATTATGGATCTACCTATACGCATAGCTGGCGATAGATACGGAAGAGACAGTGTCACGCTAAGGAAACTTTCTGCAGACAGGATGCTCGTATTGGACTTTTGGGCAACCTGGTGTGCACCCTGCCTGGCTTCGATGGATAAATGGAAAGAGCTTCAGCCAAAGTATGGCGATCATGTTCAGTCTGTCGGTCTCATGCTCGACTATGATTATAAAGCGGAACTCACTACCAGAAAAAGGAACTGGACTTCGCCACAGCTTATAGGCCCCGAGGTATACCTGCTAAATGCCTATTTCTGCGGCACACCGGTTACAGGCCCCTCGGTATGGATAAAAAACGGAACCTTGGTCGGTATCACTGATGCAACAACCAATATCGAGCCTATTCTCGAAAAAATGATCGCTGGTGAAATTACTTCCATTCCCCAGAAGTATATGTGGAAATCACCATTTTAACAGGGAGGGAATATGAAAGAGTATTTTATTATTACTATCCTATTTATACTGTCCATCCTAACTGCAGATGCCCAGATTTCGGGCTACGTAAGGGATGAGAACAGTGCTGCCCTGCACGGTGCCACACTGACACTAAAGAGGTCAGGTATTTCGGCAAAGACAGGCAAAAACGGCTTCTTTTCTTTTGGTAAAATGGAGCTACCGGACAGCCTGTCGGTCAGCTTTATGGGGTACAGCACTAGGAGAATGGCGGTTACTTCAGCCAATGGTAACCTCACTATTATGCTACAGAAAAACAGCCATACCATTGAAGAGGTGCAGGTTGTCAATACCGGGTTCTACAGTGTTCCAAAAGAAAGGGCTACGGGATCTTTTACTGTCGTTGACAATAAACTGCTGAACCGTTCGGTGGGTGGAAATATCCTACAGCGACTCGACGGCGTGACCTCCGGAGTTCAGTTTGTCACACCAAATGGCACCAAAGCATCCGACATCCGGGTAAGGGGACTGGCGACCATACAGTCCGATGCGAGCCCGCTCATTGTTGTCGACAACTTTCCCTATGACGGAGATATCAGCTCCATAAATCCGAATGATATTGATAACATCACGATCCTGAAAGACGGTGCAGCCGCTTCGATATGGGGAGCACGTGCGGGAAATGGTGTGATCGTGATCACGACAAAAAAAGGACAATATGGACAGAAAGACCAGCTTTCCATCAATAGCAATGTGACTATTGGCCAAAAACCCGACCTGATGTACAGCCGGAACCGTCTACCATCTGAAACTGTCATGGCGATTGAAAAAGAGAAATACGAAAAAGGCGGGTATTATCTGGAAAATGCACAGCAGACTGCTTTTCCTGCGTATGTGGAAATGCTGATCGCGCGGGATAAGGGAACGCTAAGCCCTGAAGAATTTGCCCGGCAGGAAGCCATTTTAAAAAATACGGAAGTTCGCCAAGAAGCGATGAAGTATCTTTACCAGCCCGCCGTATACCAGCAGTATGCGCTTAATGCACGTGGGGGCGGTGAAAGTTTTACTTATTATGCTTCGGGAGGATATGACAAAAACCGCTCCAGCGAAGTCGGAGCCTTCAATGACCGGATAAATCTCAACCTACAAAATACATTCAGGCCATTTCCCCAGCTGGAACTGTCCACGGCGCTTTGGTACAGCAGACAGACAAATCAGAATAACCAGATCACATTGGACGATCTCAGGGGGAATGCCACCAATATAGGTCTTTCTCCTTACACAAGACTAATGTATGAAAACGGAAATCCTGCATCTGTCATAAAAGAGTACAGACAGCCTTATGTGAACCAGGCAGGGGCTAATGGCTTACTGGACTGGGAGTATCGTCCGCTTGAGGAACGGGGGCTTATGGACAGGCGGGGAAACGGTGACGAGCTCAGGGCCAACCTTGGGCTGAGGTATAATTTTTTCAGGCATTTCAACATCAACGCTACCTATCAATATATCAGGGGCAGCTCATCCAGCACGGCCGAGTATGATAAAGATAGCTATTACGCGCGCAATATCGTCAACCGCTTCACACAGGCCGATGGCACACGGATTATCCCCTATGGCGGAGTATTCCGCGAGCTGCCGTCCAATTTTTCGCGGAGCCATTCTGCACGCGCACAGCTGGACTACTCACAGAAATTTAGCGAAGAACATGAGATAACGACACTGGCAGGTGCTGAGATCAGGGAAATGATACAGCTTACCGACCCGGGCTATACGCTCTACAATTATGATCCCGATCTGATGATCGGGGACAACAATTACAACTATACCGAGAACTATAGGACACGCCCCAGTGGAAGATCAAGACTCCTTGCCCCTCCGTCTGCAAAACAGCAGCTTACCGACCGTTACCTGTCCTATTTTGGAAATGCAAGCTACACCTATAAAACCAGATATATTCTCTCCGGTTCACTCCGATGGGATGGATCAAATCTGTTCGGTGTGAAAACCAACCAAAAAGGAACGCCATTATGGTCAGTAGGAGCAAGCTGGGAACTTACCAAAGAATCCTGGTTCAAATTGCCTGCCATGGATTATCTGCGCTTGAGGGCAACTTATGGAGTCGCAGGAAATGTAAACAAAAATGTAAGTTCCCTTCCAACTATCGAACATGCTGCGACCAATGAAAACACCGGGCGTCCACAGGCGATTGTGCGAAGTATCGGAAATCCATCCCTGCGCTGGGAACAGGTAAAAACATTTAACCTGGGTCTGGATATCCGATTGCTCAATAATCGTATTTCGGTAAGCGCCGATTATTACGTAAAAAATGCAAATGACCTGATCGGAGCCAGCGTACTTCCACCCAGTACCGGAATTTATCCGGAAAGCTTTGCTGAAAACTCGAATCTTGTCAACTATGCGAACCTGAAAACACAAGGAATGGATTTACAGCTCAGCAGCCGAAATATCCGTGGGGCTTTTAACTGGAACAGTGCGCTTCTTTTCAACATTGTCCATAATCAAGTCACCCGATATGCCGCAGATAATAATATCGGATTATACAATTATCTGCTTTCACCTTCTTTTCCTGTTGTGGGAAAAAGCAAGGATATTTTATATGCGTTACCTAAATACTCGCTCGATCCCGCTGATGGCACAGTGCTGATGTTCATTGATGGTCAGCGTACCAGGAACGGAGTGGAATATTATAACAGTCTTTCGCCGGGTGATCTCATCGGCACAGGGATCACCGTTCCGACCACTTACGGTTCCTTACGGAATGAGATCAGATGGAAGAATTTGAGTCTGTCTTTCCTTATTTCATGGAAAATGGGGCATGTATTCAGGCGCTCGACAACTGTTCCCGATGGAGAATATAGGCTGCAGTATCATATGGACTATCTAAAACGATGGCAAAATCCGGGGGACGAACACTGGACAGAGATCCCGGCAACATCCCAGAACCCTTCGGACAATATGTACAGCATGTTTGAGCAGTATGAAAATTTTGTGACCAGCGGTAGCCATCTGCGGTTTCAAGATCTAAGCTTTTCCTATGATTTCCCTGCATCTATGTTACCGAAATCGGTGTTTAAGAATGTACAGTTCTATGCATATGCAAGGAACCTGGGGATAATCTGGAAAGCTAACCGATATGGTTTAGACCCAGATTATCCTAATGCAGAGTATGTTGCGCCAAAAAGTTTTGCTTTTGGCCTGAGGTTGGACTTTTGATAAGGAGACTATGAAAGATTTAAGAAACTATTTGATTTTTTGCCTTGCCATTATTTTGACAGGTTGTGGCAAAGATTTTCTGGATGCAAAGAAGACATCCAATCAGGTTGTGCCAAAGACCGTCAAAGATTATCTGGCGATCCTGAGCCGGGATAACATGTATTATACTTCAAGCGATCTGGCTTACCTTGGAGCGGACGAATATTACGTCAAAAATTCCGCAGATCTTGTTGCGGGCTCACGGTACACACCATTCCACCAGTATGCTTATACCTGGCAGGACAACCCCTATGGCACCCAGAGAAATATCAAGGACTGGGATTTAGCGTATGAAAGGATCATGTACGCCAATCTCGCCCTGGATGTTGAATCTGCCCCATCCGGTCAGGGTGAGATCGCTGACAGGGACAGGGCAAGGGTGGCCGCCCGTTTTCACCGCGCATGGAATTTTTACCAGCTCGCGCAGCTGTTCTGCAGGCCATATAATGAACAGACTGCCGACAAAGATCCAGGTTTACCCCTACGGCTGGATTATGATGTTTCAGTCAGATATGACCGGTCATCATTGAAAGAGGTTTACGACCAGATAATAAACGATCTGACGGAGGCAGAAAATATACCAATAATGGACGACACTAACCCCTATATGCCGGGCACCACAGCTGTGCAGGCTCTTTTGGCGAAGGTCTATCTTGGGCAGGGAAAGTTTGATATGGCACTCCGGTATGCAGATATCGTGCTCAAAAAAAAGAATACGCTTGTAGATTACAATAAGCTGACGGGATCAGTCACTGATATTTATGGAAGCTATTTTGAGCCTTATGGAAAAAATAATCCCGCTATTATTTTTTATTCAGCAGCTGCCGTTGGGGGAATCATAATGCCTACAATGCAAAATATAGACACTCTTTTCACCGAATCTATTCAGCAGGAGGATCTCAGGGGGAAAATATATTTTTTTACAAGGCCATCAGGAACAAAAGTTTATACCGGTTCATATTGTGGTTACGGAGGAAATGAGTTCTTCACAGGCCTGAGTGTTGAAGAAATGTTATTGATCCGTGCAGAATGCGCTGCACGCGCCGGATCGGAACAAATTGCATTGGATGAAATCAACCTTTTACGAAGGAATAGATTTAGTAATAGTGCATATAGAAACCTTGGTCTTGCGGAGATTAGTGACCTTTTGGGATATATATTTTATGAAAGGAGAAAAGAACTTTTCATGCGGGGAAGACGATGGGAGGATGCGCGAAGGCTCAACCTTGAAGGGAAATATCCGGTCACTTTTTCCAGAATACTGGATGGGGTAAAATATACACTTGCTCCAAATGAAAAAAAATGGGTCTGGCCTATTCCACAGTCGGAAATTGATGCCAGTGGCATCCTGCAGAACGAAAGATAGCAAAGGGAGGCAAAATTTGCCTCCCTTTTGGATACTGCCCAAATTAATGAATTTTAGTCAGTTAACAGATGCTATTGATGCTGGCGGAAAGCTTCGGAAGTGAAACCGTCATCGTTTGCTTCCTTGACTGTCGCGGGCATATCAGCAGGATCAAGGGCGTCGCTTAGCTGAACAGCACAGGTAGCTCCTGCCAAAGTGTTACAGCTGCCGCTTGGCGCTCCGCCCGGATATAAACCGTCAATCTTTTGATTGGTCGCAATATTTCCACCTGCAGGATTGATCAGGCTCACCTGATACCATGTTGGCGTTGCCTTTTTGCTTTCATGGTTTTTCCAGGAAACGGTGAGAGTCACAACTGATGCCAGAACCAACAGTGCACCGAAGTTCAAATTTTTAAGTAATGTTTTCATAACAAAAAATTTAAGGATTAGCATGCGCTGATTTCATCAGGCCCATTGCATGGCCTGCCCCTATACCTTCCCGAGGTCCCGGTTTTGGGGTGATTTGCAGATTATGGCAGGGAGACCTTTACCCTGCACGTTCAGCCGTGTTATGATAAGACCGTATCCTCCTTTCTGCCAAATCCGGAAATGACGTCTTTTCCCAGATGGCTTCTATGGGCCAATATCCAGTATATTAAACCAAGAATAATAAACAGGCTATTGAGTACAATATGCAACCAGTGATTATTTGTTGGCCAGATACCTGCACATGCACAGGGCGTATAACCGAGTACCCCCGACACGCCGAACAGTAGATATAGCGTGAAAATAGTCATCACGATGGTAGATAGTCTGACCCCGAGCTGTACTGTGGATTTATAGAGCAGCAATACGGTCAAGACTATATACAGAGCCGGGAGGCCCCACAGAAGGCTGTGTTCCAACCATTGCGGGAATGACTGCAGTGCCATCTCACTTTTGGTCTGTTCCCAGCCCGAGAGTTTCAATGCAGCAGTGATCCCCCACAGCAATATAAAGCTGTACTGACCGGTGACTTTTATTATCCTCTCTCTTTTCATGTCCCTGTTAGTCTTATATCTCTACTCCTTGTAAAAATGGGAGCAAATGATAATGTTTAGTAATCTTCTTTTAAACCCTGATTCTATACTGGTAAAATTAAAATGGGAATCCTGATTTTTTTCGTGGATTTTGGACAATTTTTTGGCTGTTTTTAGGCATAAAATTGTCCAAATTTCAGGTTTTTGTCGAAATGCAATAATAATTGAGGATTTTGCCCGCGATCAAGATACTATTTTCCGTACGCCTGGCGGAAAGTTTCGATATCATTATAGCCGACTTTTGCCCAGACTGCAGACATGGGGAGTCCGGCACCATCAATGAGCTTTTTGGCTTCTTTCAGTCTCACCATGGTAATGTATTTTACTGGGCTCACATGGAACTCCGTGATAAATTTCCTTCGTAGGGTTTTTTCCTGAAAACAGAACCGGTCTGCGATCTTGTAAACTGTAAGGTTCGGGTCGCTGTAATTTTGCTCTATATACTCCTTAACTTTATAGATGGGTTCATTGCTCCGCTGCTCCAGCATATTTTCATAATATCCAAGGGCACCGACCAACAGGTCCCTGAGCAGTTTTGGAAAATTCTTTTTTATCGAATTTGCGAATCGTTCCAGAAAACGCAACCAGATCAGCACGTCGTCGCCTATCTCGCAATGGGGCATGACACCGAACAATCTATCGGACTCCATGAGCAGGGCCAGTGCTTCCTTTAGTCTGAGATAGGATTTAACTTTATGTTTAGCCCAGGCAGGAGATATCGAAACTGCGAGCACAAGGCTTGTGCCCGGGCTGGGAAAGTGTGCATGATATGTTCCAGCATTGCCACGGGATATATAGAAATATCCTTTTCTGGCTGCTGTGATCAATTGCTGACGTTCGGTGGTAAACCTGATCTCACCATCCAAACAGAATAAAATAAAAAGCCTGTTCTTTAGGGTGCGGCAGCCAAACCGGAAGGTTCCATCGGAATCCAGCTGCAGCAGCTCCATTTGAAATTGTTTAAGGATAAACCGCTGGCGGTGGAGCACTGCTCCCGTAAAATTATATTGCAGGGAAATAGGGGCATTTTTCAATGGATGTAGGCATGAAGCTGGCGGAAAATCCGTGACATCCCGGATATTCAGTGGTTCTTCGTTAAAAAACAATTCATAGTCATCTGTCATATCGCTGCATTTTTCCTATAACTGCCATAATTGATGGCTAATAGTGCTACTGGTGTAAGAGCCCAAAACCTCGGCCAGTTGTCAGTTAACAGTTCCTTCAGCGGACAAATTGAGAATCTATTCAGCTAAAATAGGAAGGAATTCCTGCCGATACCTTGATACGATGACTTACTGGTTTCCATTTTTCCTATTTCAGTCAACAGAACCCTGATCTCCCCGAGCGATTTTCTTCCCATTCCTTCCATCCTTTCAAGATCATTGTACGATGTTGCCAGAAGTCCGGCGACAGTACTGATCCCGTTCTTATAGAGGATATTGATCGTCCTGCTGCCAAGTTCGGCTTTTAGCTCCCAGAGATCCGCTTCTTTGATATGGGATAGGATAAACTCATTGTCCCGCAGTAGCTGCCTTAGCTTCATAGAAAGACGATAGAGCGAGTCAATATCCATCGCACCGAGGTCAAATCGTGTCTTTTTTCCACTGATGAAAACATCTATTTCAAGTTCTTTCATAGGTTCTCATGGTTATCTGGTCAGAAATATTTATTCAGAGTATCACTGATCGTATTTTGTCGCACTTAGCGTATCTCTAAAGATTAAATTGAGGTTTTTCAAGAGCTTTTAAAAATTTTTTAGACCAACTCCATTTCGACCTCGACAAACTTGCCTGTTTCCTCGATATCTTATTTCTCAGGACTTCAAACTGTTCTGTTATCACTCATCCCGATAGTATTTTAAATAAAGTTCGGCTTAATAAATGGTGTTCAGGTAGGAAAAAACACACCAAATTTTTATGATTTTATACAAAATTTAGGGTTAAAAGGTGTGTTTTTTACCACTTCAGATTTGAATTGCCTTAATCTATTGTTTCTTGGTTGAAATTTAAACAGCTTTGTATTAACAATGACATGCTGATTTTTACCATGGGAATATTAAAAAATGTGATACGATCCTTATTCGACAAAAAAGAATCAATTCGGGATACGCCCGAGAAAACTGAGGTGGATCTAAGGGATCTCGAGTTTCTCGCCCAAAAGTCAAATTATTTTATAGAGAAGCAGGTAGAAAGCTACCGCAACAAAACCACTATTTCCGGAACAATAATCACAGTGATCGTTATCTTTATTCCATTCTTTATAAGCGGTCTTCAGAACAGTGTCTTCTGGATAAAGCTGATCTCTATTCTGCCGTTATCAATACTAACGGTAAACCTGGTAAACTTTGTCAAGATACTAAAGACCAAATCCCTTGATGTTGGATTCCATACCAATAAATTTCAGGATCTGGCTAACAGAAGTTATGAAGAAATACTAATGTATGAGATCGGGGCAAACAGATCTTCTTTTGATGACAATATGATAAAAATAAAAAAGGTTGACAGGATTTTTCATTTTAATATTAAATTTACATTGATCAGTATCATCGCATCAACAATTATTTTAATTATCACTAATCTTATTGATATGAGCAATAAAGAAAACGAAACAACGCAGCCTTCACAACCTGTGAGGGTTATTCCAACGGTCGATCCCGGAGATCGGACAAATTTAACGGATACGACGCCTTATATGCAATTGGTGGCCCCTGATTCCTCGGACAAAAATGCAGAACAAAAGTAAATTCATGGATTAGAAAATAAAGGTCCATGCTTTTGTACACTCAAGAATGTCCTAATTAATTTATAAGAGTACCGGTTATTTTAAAGGTAGAGGAAATTGTGGAAAATCTAACCGACAGACTGAACGGGAGAAAGCAAGAATCAGATCCGAATTCTAAATGATGGAATTAAAGAAAGTCAATGTTAACTGCATTGGCTTTTTTCGTATTTTAGTAATAGTAGTATTCTCTCACATAAGTAGCATAACGTCCAATAATGGTAACTGTGCCGGAGAGATTTTATGATAGTCATAAATAAGCGTGGGCAATTCAAGATGAAGTTTTTACAGACCATATTATTACTTATTATTCTGATTGGATGTGGTACCAGATCATCGGAATATTATCGCGAGCAGGCGAATAAACTTGAAAAAGAAAACAAATTTAAAGAAGCAATATTACTTCTTGACAAAGGCATTGAAAAAGACCCAAAGAATATCAACGCTTTACTTGACAGGGCTGTCGACAAATCCTATACAAATAAGTACAAGGGTGCTATTGACGATTATTCAAAAGTTATCGAGCTGGACCCTGACAATAGTCTAGCCTTTTTGAACCGAGGAAAAAACAAAGAAAGGCTTGAAGATCACAAGGGAGCGATAGCCGATTTCGATAAGGCAATTAACACTAAGGGGAACGAATTAATTTATGTTGACAAAGTTGAAGACCCCTACGTTGAAACAGGGTTTGAATATGATGTTAAGATAGAGGAGATCAGGTTCGAACGCGGAATAGCCTACTATAAGATAGGCAATCTAAAAAAGGCATTCGATGATTTTAGTTTTGTAATCCGCAAGGATTACAATTTATCAGATTGCTATTATTGGAGAGGCCTGATTTATCTAAGCTACAAGATGAAAGATGAGGGGTGTAAAGATTTAAGCAAGGCTATGGAACTAGGAGACCCAGATGCAAAAGACCTTCTGGACAAGTATTGTAAATAAAAACAGTGAGGCCAGATTTTCGTTTGTTTAGCGGATAGCGCTAAAATTAAACTCAAAATCAAGTTACGTATTTTCCACCGCTCCTTAGTGGCTTGCGAAACCCCTCAGGTCTTTCCCTGCGCCGTTCTCGCCTTTGGCTGTTTAAGGAATTGATTTGTTGTCCTGATTCTATAAAAATCCGACCGCTAGACCCATATAGCCTATATATTACCAAAAAAATACTATGATCGGCTTGAAGGAAACTAGCTTTTGGTAAGGGCGGATAACATATTTTTTATTTAATCTGGAAGCGATACACGATGTACCGCTTCCTTTTGTTATCAAGCAATATTTCTTCCGTTATGGTCTGTCTTTATAAATGTAAATGCCTGAGGGGTACATAGCTCAGCTATTTTAGCTTGATTTGCAGGCGCCGGTTTATTCTCGATCTTTCTTTCCAGTCTTTCCATATCCACCGCAACTCTATTATCCAATAACTTCGCATAGTGCTGTGTGGTCTTGATGTCCGTATGCCCGAGCATCTTGGAAACGGTTTCGATCGGAACGCTATTGGCAAGTGTTACAGACGTGGCGAACGTATGGCGTGATTTATGAAATGTGAGTTCTTTTGTTATCTCACACAAATCCGCTATTTCCTTTAGATAACTGTTCATTTTCTGATTGCTGAGAACAGGTAGTACCATATCTTTTGTCATACATGGTGGATAATCATGATACCGTTCAATTATCTCAAGTGCCTTTGGAAGCAGTGGAATATTTGATGAGGTTTCAGTCTTTTCCCTGCTGGTGAAGATCCAGAGTTTTCCATCCACTCCCTCGGCAATATCTGTCCATTTTAGTTTCTTCACATCCGCATAGGAAAGTCCGGTGTAACAACAAAAAACAAAGATGTCGCGGACATGTGCAAGCCTTGGGATCTTGAACAACTTTTCCTCTATCCTTCGAAGTTCCGCATCTGTCAGAAACTCCTTCTCTTTAGCCTTCGCCTTGATCTTGTAGAATGCAAATGGATCATCCATTATCCATCGATGTGCAATACAGATTTTGATGATCTTACGAAGGTGTTTCATGTATTTTGCCGCCGACACGGCTGAACAGCCCATTGTGGCACGCAGAAAGAATTCATATCCCGTAACAAAGGCATGGTCAATCTTTCTTGTGTCAATATCCTGCGACCTGTATTCTTTCTCAAGGTATCCACAAACATGTAATAAGGAGGTCTTATAACCTTTAAGCGTATTGGGCTTGAATCCATTGCCGAGCAATGCTTTCATCTGGATATTGTGTTCCCTAAAAACATCAAGAAATTGCTTTCGCTTGATATCCTTCCCCTGATACCTAAGTTTGATGGATTCCGCGGTAATTTCCTCTGCGGCAGCCGTCATAGCGGTATGGATTGTACTTACTTTGCTGACTAGGGCATCAAGATAGCTATTAAGGGTCTTGATAGCTTCTGTTGTGCCTTTCACACGACTGGCTTTAGAGTTCCATTTCGACGGATCGCATTCCCGTCCTGTGGAGACTTCTTTTGGGATACCATCTACGGTAATCCGCATGTAGATTGGTTTGGGGCCGTTAACATAATTTTTTGGTTTCTTCAAGTAGAAGAGCAAGGAATAATTTGTGCTCATGACAACATCATTTAAGTGAAACAAACCGAGCCGCCTTTGTGGCGAGCTCTGCATCACCACTGAAAAACAGATTTCAGCGATGCAAAATTAGCCTTGCAACGAAAACGGATCAAGATGTTTAAATTATGAACACATTGACAATCAAACTTTTAAATATATTTCAGTGAGTAGTCAACTCCAAGAAAATGACTCACTGAATGACTCACTTTTTTATTGGGAATTATTATAGGTTTTGTAGATACTGAAAAACAAAAAAGCCTGCAAATGTTTAATTTGCAGGCTTTTGTATGTTTTGACTTTTAGATGTGTAGCCCGTAGGGGAATCGAACCCCTGTTTCAAGAATGAAAATCTTGCGTCCTAACCCCTAGACGAACGGGCCGTTTTCTGTTTCGGTGTGCAAATATAGAAATATTTATAAATGTGTCAAAATTTTTATCTTTTTTTTATTCATTTTTTTTGAAATAGATCATAAACCCCTCTAGAATAGCTATATTTAGAGTCATTGAAAAAGTAACCAACATGACTAATTTTAAAAAAATCAAAAAACCGCTACTCTATGCCGGACTAGGCTTTGCTTTATTAAGTCAGGAAGCCTATGCCCAGAAATCGAGCGCTATCGCAGATCAACTGCAACTCACCTGGAAGGTCAAAGACGGACAGAATATCCGTAAAAATCCGGTATCCACCCTAATTTTAAAAAACAAGGGGAAAAGTGCTGTTCAACTCAACGACTGGAGCATCTGGTTTAATTTTATTCGCTCTATCGATCCAGAAAAGGTCGACAAACGTTTTGCGATAGACCACCGAAACGGAGATCTCTTTCAGGTTAGCTTTAAGAAAAATAACTTTTTATTAAATGCGCAAGATACAATCCACATCGATTTTATCACGACTGGACTGGTCAATTATACGGATGGACCAATTGGTCTATACCTAAAAAATAATAAGACTGGGCTTGCAACAAATATTTCGGATTATGCTGCGGTTAAAATTGCTCCCCAGTCGGACGCTGAAAAAACAGCTTACTTTGCTTATAAATACGATCAAAATAAGCTGGTAGAGGGTATAGCAGCACAGTATATCATCCCTTTACCAAGCAATATCAGCATCAATAATAACGAAAAATTCAACTTATCGACAGGTACCAATTTTTTTATTGACCATGAATTTGCTAGCGAAGGAGGCTTTCTGACAGATTTCCTGACCAGCTATTCAGGCGTTAAGCTAGCAGCTTCATCCAGTCCACAAGGCGGCATTGAGATTGTCAAAGCAAACAACTTAAAGCCCGAATCCTATCACTTGACGATTGGTGCGAAAGGTGTGCGAATAGAAGCATCAGATAAAGCTGGTGCATTTTATGCCATACAGTCGTTAAAATCGTTGATCAATCACAGCCAATGGAATAAAGCCGCAAAATCGATCACATTACCATTCGGTAACATTGAGGATAGCCCGCGCTATAGCTACCGTGGATTTATGCTGGATGCTGCCCGTAATTTCCATAGCAAAGCCGAGGTTTTAAGAATATTGGATCTCATGGCTTCCTACAAGTTGAACAAGTTCCATTTCCACTTCATTGACGACGAAGGTTGGCGATTGGAAATCCCAGCCCTACCCGAATTAACGGCTATCGGAGCCAACCGTTCGGCCAATTTTGAAGATGGAAAGGCAATACAGTCTGCTTATGGATCTGGCGCTACGGCCAAACCGCATCAATTCTACAGTGTTGCTGACTATATCGAAATTTTAAAATATGCACAGGCAAGACATATCGATGTCATACCCGAGGTAGAAACTCCTGGTCATGCGCGTGCTGCAATCAAAGCAATGCGTGCGCGTTTTGCACATTATTCAAACCTTGGTGATAAACAAAAAGCGGAGGAATTCCTGCTTGACGATGCAGAGGACAAATCCGTTTACAATTCTGCACAAAACTGGAATGACAATGTCATGAACCCTGCCCTACCTTCAACCTATCACTTCCTGAGCAAGGTGATCGATGAAATCAAAGCGATGCATGATCAAGCTGGAGTTCCGTTGAAAATTATCGATTTGGGAGGCGACGAGACGCCAAGTGGTGTTTGGGAAAAATCGCCAAAGGTATTGGCCTTTATGAAGGAAAATAATATCGCCAATGTACTCGACGTATGGCCGCTGTATATTACCAAAATTAATACCCTTGTTCAAGGAAAAGGGTTAACGATGTCTGGATGGGAAGAAATGGGTATGCGCAATAAAGGAAAAGGCATGGTTGTAAATGCCGATCTAGGAAAATCCGGCATCCATTTGAACGTATGGAACAATCTCCCTGGCCAGGGACAGGAAGACCTCGCTTATCGATTGGCAAATGCAGGATATAAAGTTGTTTATACGAGTGCTGCAAACAACTACCTGGACATGTCTTGGGACCGTGATTTTGCGGATCCAGGACACAGTTGGGTTGGTACGGTTAATCTGAATAGAACTTATTCGTTTTCTCCTGAAAATTTCTTCATCAATCTGCGCAAGGATGACACCGGAAAAGATCTTAGACCTGAGGCATACACCAATAAAGAACAGCTTACAGCGGAAGGGAAAAAAAACCTCCTCGGTATCAAAGGGGCCTTATGGGCAGAAAAGGCATCTACTGACCAGCGCCTTGAGGAAATGATATTTCCACGTTTAATAGCGATTGCTGATCGCGCATGGGCCCCCGAACAAACCTGGGAAAAAGGAAATTCTTTTGACGAGGCCACTTACCGTAAATCGTATACCTCCTTTATCAAAAAATTAGGTGAGGATGAATTGAGAAAACTGGATGGGGTAAATGGAGGCTATACCTATCGACTTCCTAAAATTGGAATCAAGAAAGAAGGTAGCCAACTCCTTATCAATACCGATTATCCTGGTTTCAAAGTCTATTACAGCGACAACGGCAGTACACCAACATTGAAATCTAAATTAGTGGATGGTCCAATACCATTCCAGACTGGAAAGAAATACTTATTTAAAGTCTTTGATGCGAAAGGACGATCAGGTGATGTAATCAGCTATTAATTCATTTGCACGCAAAATGATAAACGCTATTGGCGTTGGCAATAAAAAAAAGCTACATAAAATAACATCAGTCACTTCAAAAATCGACTGTTTGAACTGGCACTTAAGCTGATAAAGGCAAAATAGAATAAAAAAAGGGTTGTCCAACTTCTTTGGACAACCCTTCTGTTTTAGATAGATATTGTATCCTTAAAACTTATAACTCAATGCAACAGCAGCATTTCTCGGATCGATCTGATTAATAAAACCACCTCGGAAGTATGAATTCAATCCAATCTCATTGGTGATATTATTTACAAAGACTTTCGCATCAAATTTGCGCCATTTGTATCCCACCTGTGCATTTAATGTGGTATATGCTGGCATATTGAAAGGTTCTGTACCATAATATTCACCATGTCCATTTGGTGTTAAGCTATATTCATTGACAGGTCGGTCTCCAACATAATAAACACCCGCACTTAAACTCAGATTCCGAAGAGCTCCTTGATTAAATACATATTGTATCCATGCATTTGCCGTATGTTTTGGCGCGTTCATCGGTGCCGATCCATCCATATAGGAAGGTGAATTTTTATATCGCGCATCTAAATAGGCATAACCCAACATCACTGTTAAATTTTCCAATACACGACCGTTCAACTCAGCCTCAATACCATCGCGTACCAGATCCCCTGCCTTAAAGTATAATCCTGTAGCAACATTAGTGCCCGGTGTATACTCAGCGTTGGTCAAGTTAGAGGTATAAATATGGAAATAGGTTAAATTGAAACGTAACCGATTATTCAGCCAATCGGATTTAATCCCCCCTTCAAATTGTTCGGTTTTAGAAGCACCTGCTGCTGTACCATCGGTTAATGGATTCGCAGCATTCCTTAAATTCGTTGAGTTTGTATAAGACCCAAATACATTAAAATTCTCAAATGGCGTAAAAATCACCCCCGCCATTGGATTCCATGCAGACTCCCTTTTATTACCGTTTGATGTGAAATCTTTTGTTGTAATTTCGGAATAACGTAAACCTAATACAGCCTTAATGTATTTATTAAATTCAATAACGTCCTGCCCCATAAATCCTATAGAAGAATAATAACTTCGCACAGGCGTTCCAGCTGTGTAGGCGATTTGCTTTCCTTTTCGCTGGTTTCCCAAAGAATCGACATAGACAACCTCGGATAGATCATTTACCCAATCGCCGTGAATATCAATAATATCAATTACATTACTATTTTGATCGGCTTTTTTCAAAAGAACATTTTTCTCCAGTGGACTTAATTTTCCTGCAAAAGAAGTTGTTGTCGCATCAGCGATACGATAATCCACCCCTGCCTGAACCAAATGTTTTACTTTACCCGTATAAAGATCTTTTCCGATCAAGTCAAACTGAAAAGTTTTATTCTTGTCATCGCGCAGGCTTTTGCTCATTGAGCGCGAGAATGTGTTATATTGTTTTGCATCGTCTTTAATCAATGAAGAAGAAGATGACTGATTATCAACCTGATAAGAGGACGTTGCAATAGAAGCTCTGATGCTCCATCGATCGGTCAATTCATGATTGATCTGGGCCATAAAGCTCTTCATCTCTGTATTATTATTATCGGAATTGAAGCCCAAAAACTTATTGTTCGGGATAACATATAGCGCATTCACCCCTTGTGAAGGATTTAAATTGACTGCGGAATTAACCGGCGTGCGATTATCATTAAAATAATCGCCCTCCAAAGTAATTGTCGTCTTATCCGTTGGTTTCCAAGCTAAGGATGGATTTAGATAAACACGGTTAGAGGATACACTTTTGCGGTAGCTATCGCTACGTTCATAAGCGCCATCCATTCGAAAAGCAACGGTCTCTTTCTTATCCAGTACCGTTTGGAAATCAAAGGTTGGGCGGAATTGCCCCCAGCTTCCCGCACGGACACCAATCTCTCCAGAATTCGTGAAATTAGGAGTTTTAGTGACCACATTAATTACCCCTCCTGCATTACCGATATCCGTAATAACACCCTGCGTAACCGCAGCAGACCCTTTAATCATTTGAATAGACTCCACACCTTGCATATCAACAACTCCAGATGCAGTTTGAAATTGAGAGTCCATCCGCACGCCATTCTTCAATACAGGTACCCCTCTGAAACCACGTGTTGACAAAGATTCTTTAACACCCCCATAAGAACCGAACAAGGTTACACCCGGAATATTTCTTACAGCATCCGTCAACGTCAGAATACCCTGATCTTGAATGACCTTATTGGAGATGACGGAAATACTCTGAATTTGATCCGAAGGTTTTAATGGCATACGTGTGATCATTTCCAAGCCTTTTGGCTTCTTGTTGCGTTCACCAAACACTTCTACCTCATCAATGGCCTGCTCATTGCTCACTAGGATAATTGGATCAATAATCACTTCAGGGCTCTTCGTGCTAAAAACATAATCAATAACGGTTGTTTGGTAGCCCATATAAGTGAATTTAATGACCGTATTTTGGTCGATGCCATGTAGTCTAAAATGACCTCTATGGTCTGTACGGACCTTTTTATCTCCGATTGAAACGGTTACTGAACTTAAAGGATTATTTTGTGTATCGACGACTTTACCTTTGACGATTCCCGAGGTTTGACCATATACTGCACCTCCGATTAAAAATGTAGAAGCGAGAGCTCGTAAGTGTTTGTCCATGTTAATAATTTTGGTAATTATTTTTATTTATTCTAAATAATAGCGCAAAGGTATAAAAAATAACCTATTTAGAATAATTAAAAACAAAAAAGTCCTGAACCACCTCAGGCTCAGGACTTTTTTATGTCGTCAGACAGTTATTATATAGTCAGACAGGTATTTTAGTCAAATTTCCATCTTACGAACGCTTCAATAGCTTCATAATTTGCAAGACCTAATTGGTCATATAAAGCTGCGGTTTCGCTCGTACGGTCTTCAGCACGTACCCAGAATTCACGTGGATCATCTCCAGGGAATACAGGTAAATCTTTTTGAGATTGGTGTTTGAAGATGGCTAAACGTTTGCGATAAACTTCTTGCGGAGATAATGGAACGGCCATTTGGATCTCGTGGATTGGGTATTCATGCCATGCGCCTCTGTATAACCATAACCAACAATCTTTGGTCCATTCATCTGTTTTGCTCAATCTGCTCAATGCTTCAAACAAGATATCGAAACATACTTTATGCGTACCGTGTGGGTCGGCAAAGTCACCTGCAGCAAATACCTGATGTGGTTTTACCTGACGCAACAATTCCATTGTTTGTTGAATATCATCTTCAAAAGATACATTTTTTGAAAACTTTTGTCGATCATAGAAAGGCAGATCCTGGAAATGGATATTTTCATCTGGCAAACCAACCAAACGAGCTCCTGCGATCGCCTCACCCTTACGGATCAATGCTTTGATTTTACGGACAAGTTCAGTATCGATTTGATTTGGTTTTTTTGTCGCAAAAATTGCTCTTTCCTCATCATAAATTCGACCGATCTGAGAAGCTTCCGCCTCTGCCCCTATTTGTTTTGCTAAATCTTCAGCAAACTCCAGATAACGTACCACATCATCATCCCAAACAGCTGTATTACCACAAGTTTGATAAGCAACATGGACATTGTGTCCTTGGTCTGCCAGACGAATAAATGTCCCCCCCATCGAGATGACATCATCATCCGGGTGTGGAGAAAATACAATTACATTTTTCTTCGCTGGATTGGCACGCTCAGGACGTTGTGAATCGTCAACATTGGGTTTACCTCCCGGCCATCCCGTGATCGTATGTTGAAGTTCGTTGAATATACGGATGTTGATATTATATGCCGGACCGGTTTCTGTAACCAACTTCGCCATTCCGTGTGCATTATAATCCTCGTCCGTAAGTTTCAGGATTGGTTTTTTGATTTCTAAAGCTAACCAAACAACTGCTTTTTTAATTAACGAAGGTGTCCAGGTAACATCTTCTGCCAACCAAGGAAGATCAAAACGTGTCAACAATGAAGCAGCAGCTTCATCAAGAATAAATTCAACGTTATCCGATAATTGTAGATAAGTTGCAGGAATCTCTGAGGAGATTTCACCTTCAACTGCTTTTTTAATGATCTCAGCCTTTGTTTCGCTCCAAGCCATCAAAATGATCTCTCTCGCTTTGAAAATTGTACCTACACCCATGGTAATCGCTTTTGTTGGTACATTTTCTTTTCCACCAAAAGCACGGGAAGCATCGCGACGGGTCAAATCGTCCAACGTTACCACACGTGTACCTGAGTTAGGTGCAGAACCTGGCTCATTGAAACCGATATGGCCGGTACGGCCAATACCTAATAATTGAATATCTAAACCTCCAGCTGCCGTAATCTTCTGTTCGTACGCCTCGCAGAATGCATTTACTTGGTCAGGAGCTAAGGTACCATCTGGAATATTTACATTGGCCGCATCAATATCTACGTGATCGAACAAGTTTTTGTTCATAAAGGTCACATAGCTCTGATCAGCATCAGGTTGCATCGGGTAGTATTCGTCAAGATTGAAGGTAATCACGTTCTTAAAGCTTAAACCTTCTTCTTTATGCAAACGAATCAATTCTTGATAGACTTTTACCGGTGTGGCACCAGTAGCAAGGCCCAGAACAGCTTTCTCACCTTTCTCTTGCTTTGCACGAATAATTTCAGCAATACGATTTGCAACGTTTTTCGAAGCTGAATTTTGATCTGGATAAACGCTCACAGGGACTTTTTCGAAGCGTGTTTCTTCCAATAAATTTAATCTAGCCATTTTATGGGTATGTTGATAAACGTGAATTACAAATTTATAAAATTAGTACCTCAAGTTGAAGTAAAATTTTAATAAAGTGGTTCTTTCTTAGCAATATTTTAAATAAAACCTTTTAGCTATGCTTTTAGGTCAATAATACGATTATACCCTATTCAAAATCTCGACGGCTTTTAATAGCGTTTCATCCTTTTTAGCGAAACAGACCCGCAAAACTTGTTGATTTGTAGCTTCTTTATAGAACGCCGAAAGTGGGATTGTTGCAATTTTGTGTTGCCTGGTTAACGAACAAGCAAACTCAAATTCTTTCTCCTGACTGATAGCACTATAATCTATATTAAGGAAATAAGTTCCTTCACAAGGAAGAATCTTAAACCGGGATCCCCTTAATCCGTCCTTCAACAAATTCCTTTTCCGCTCAAAAAAATCCGATAGGCCTTTGACATAGCTTATATCCTCCAGATATGCTGCGATAGCGAATTGCATGGGCGTATTTACACTAAACACATTGAATTGATGTACTTTTCTAAATTCTTGCGTTAATTGCGGCGGGGCAATGCAATAACCAATCTTCCAGCCCGTGGTATGCAACAACTTTCCAAAGGAAGCAATAACAAAACTTCGCTCCCGCAAAGTGGGTATTTCCAGTACCGATTGTGGGGAAGCTCCGTCAAACACAATATGCTCGTATACCTCATCGCTCAGCAACAACGCATTGGTACCTGATAACAAATCTCCAAGTTTAATCAATTCTTCTCTACCAAGTACTTTGCCTGTTGGATTATTCGGATTATTGATGATGATTAAACGGGTTTTGGAATTAATTAACGTAGCTACGTAATCCCAGTCAATCTGAAAATCCGGAGCCAATAATCGCACGGGAATAACTTTACCGCCGAACAACTCGATCGTCGGCGCATAACAATCGTATGCCGGTTCAAAGATAATAACCTCATCTTGTGGCCTAACAACTGTGGCAATAGCTGTAAAAATTGCTTGTGTACCGCCAGATGTCACAGTAAGCTCTGCTGTTGCATCAACCGCCACGTCATAAACTTCACGATATTTTTTAGCGATAGTATCACGTAATGCCTGTGCCCCAATCATTGGCGCATATTGGTTATGCCCCTGTTCCATTGCCTTAGACACTAATTGAACCAACTTCGGATCAGTCTCAAAGTCAGGAAAACCTTGCGACAGATTTAAGGCTTGCTGCTCATTGGCAAGCATCGTCATTTTGGTAAAGATCGTCGTGCCGACACGTGGAAGTTTAGAAGTTAGGTTGAAGTTCATTTTTTGACATTTTATTAATCTACTAAATTAGTGGATTTTCTTATATTTGTAAATATATATAAGAATAATAACATGATAAAATACATCACACTACTTTTTTTAATTCTGCCATTCTTTGGTTCTGCACAAAAAAAAGAACTTACCAAAGAGGAGTATATTGCACGCGTTAAGGCCGCTCCGGATTCAATCTCGACATTGGTTGACTTGCGTAGAGTCGGCGGTTATGACCCTGTATACCTTGAGCTTCAGGCGCTTTATAATACCTTGAGTAAAAATGTCAAGAATTCAAGTGAAGGGAAAGAGTTCCAAGACTACTTAAATACGTTGGAAACGGTTCAAGTTGGAAAAACAGCTCCCGCGTTTACGCAAAATGATACTACTGGTAGCCCTGTAAAGCTTTCGGACTTTAAAGGAAAGTATGTTCTCCTTGATTTCTGGGCATCTTGGTGTCCGGATTGCCGTGTCGAAAGCCCAGATCTTGTAAAAACATACCAACAATTTAAAGGTGAAAACTTTGAAATATTGGGTATATCCTTTGATAAGGATCGCAATTCTTGGATTAAAGCCATCCATGCAGATAAATTGCACTGGCGTCATGTTTCGGATCTCAAACGTTGGCAAAATGATGTCGGAACATTATATGGCGTAAAATCTATTCCTCAGAATGTACTGATCGATCCCAATGGGAAAATCGTCGCCAAGAATTTACATGGTGATGCTTTACGCGCAAAATTGAAAGAAGTATTGAAAAAGTAAACGATAGGCAATACATAAAAAGACCATGCTTTAAGAAAGCATGGTCTTTTTATTTGTATACTCCTCTTTTAATCCGCTAGCCAAACAAGGCACTGAAGATGTCCTCCAATTTGGCAACCGGACGAATGGCAATATTATATTTTTTAGCATCCAATCCTTTGGTATTGAATTTAGAAATAAAAATACCATCAAAGCCCAACTTCTCGGCCTCCTGTATACGCTGTTCAATACGATTTACGGCCCTTATCTCACCCGATAAACCAACCTCTCCGGCAAAAGTCAGATTGGATCGAATCGCGATATCCTGTTGTGAAGAAATAATTGCAACAACGACAGCCAAATCGATCGCAGGATCTTCGACACGTAACCCACCGGCAATATTCAAAAACACATCCTGTGCACTTAACCTAAAACCAAAGCGTTTCTCCAAAACAGCCAGCAGCATATTTAATCGTTTCGTATCGTAGCCTGTAGAAGAGCGTTGGGCATTTCCAAACGCCGAGTTACTCACCAGTGCCTGTACTTCAATCATCATAGGACGCATTCCTTCGAGCATCGCCGCAATGGAAACGCCACTAACAGGTTCATCGCGCTGGGAAATCATAATCTCCGAAGGATTTGACACTTCCCTAAGCCCCGACCCCTGCATTTCATAAATACCCAGTTCTGAAGCCGATCCAAAACGATTCTTTACGGCCCGTAAAATTCGGTATACATGATGACGATCACCCTCAAATTGAAGCACCGTATCCACCATATGTTCTAAAACCTTGGGACCTGCAATAGATCCGTCTTTGGTAATATGTCCTACAATAAAAACTGGTGTACTGGTTTCTTTTGCAAACCGCAGCAATTCTGCGGTACATTCGCGTACCTGAGAAACCGATCCTGGCGCCGATTCAATTTGTGCGGAATGTAAAGTCTGTATAGAATCTATGACAATGACATTCGGCTGTACCGTCTCGATCTGCTTGAAAATATTTTGAGTCGATGTCTCGGTAAGGATATAACAATTTGCTTTAGAAGATTGTGACAATCGCTCTGCCCGCATCTTAATTTGCTGTTCGCTTTCTTCCCCAGAAATATAAAGTGTCTTGACTTGTGGGATCGATAACGCGAGCTGTAACATCAACGTAGACTTCCCAATACCAGGTTCGCCTCCGATAAGTACCAATGACCCCGGAACAATACCACCGCCAAGAACCCGGTTAAACTCCTGATCAGGAGTCAATATCCGTAATTCATCCTGATAGACAATTTCGTGGATGATCGCAGCTTTATTCGCTCTTTTCGTGCTTCCGCCTGTGGTAGAACTACGCCATTCGGGCACTTTTGAACTCGCCTTTTCGACGACTTCCTCAACAAAACTATTCCATTGCTTACAAGAAGGGCATTGTCCCATCCATTTGGGCGATTCGTAGCCACAGTTTTGACAGAAGTATGCTGATTTTGATTTTGCCATGCTACGAAATTACAAATTTATAGCTGTTAAAAGCGTAATATCATGCCCCATACATATAATATTACCCAGGATATTATGCAAGGACTGATCAGCCTTTCCATAATGCTACTCCTATGGCGGCTTAAGTCAATACACAGTATATTACTATATACCACATCAGTATTTTAACAATACGTCAACAATGCTGCGTGTATACTGGAACCTTACTCACAAACCTTAAAAAAACCGAAGTGTTTATTCTTCATTTTCTTTTAAGATCCGCAAGAAATTTTGTCCCATGATCTTCGCAACATCTGTGTTTGTATAACCTCTCTCCAACAGCGCTTTGGTCAGTAGTGGAAATTTAGAAACATCTTCCAGACCTTGGGGTGAGGATTCTATGCCATCGAAGTCCGAGCCGACGGCAACATGATCAATACCCACTTTTTTGACCAAATAGTCGATATGATCCAATAATTTCGACAGTGGAGCATCGGCTTGCCGTTGAAGTTCTTTTGGCAACTTTTCATACATAGACCAAGTACTCAATTTTGTATCCCCCTTATCACCAAATTTACCCACATACAAATCCTTAAGCCTTGTTTCATAGGCCGGATCCAAAAAACCTGAATAAAAATTGACACCAACAACGCCCCCATTTTTTTTCAAAGCTTCCAATTGTGCATCTTTTAGATTGCGGAAATGTGGACATAATTCATAGGCGTTGCTATGGGAAACCAAGATCGGCTTGGTCGTTATCGCCAGCACGTCATAGAAAGTCTGCTCTCCTCCATGGGACAGATCAACCATCATACCTAATTCGTTCATCTTCCGAATAATTGCTCGACCTTTTGCCGTCAACCCTTTATCCTTGGGATTCATACGACCTGATTCCATTGCTGCACAACTCGCCCAGGACAAATTGTAGTTCCAGGTCAAAGTGAGGTATTGGGCACCACGCTCATAGAGTCGCATTAAATGATCAACACTTCCCTCAATCATATTTCCGCCTTCAACCCCAATCAAAGCGACTATTTTTCCCGTTTTTAAGATCGAATCGATATCACGTGAAGATTTTGCCAAACTTATTTTATCGGTATTCGCCGCAATCATCTTTTCCAATGCATCTATCTGGTCATTGGCGTGCTTAAATGCCCCGGATTTCCACTTCGCATCATCGGACCACACAGCAAATACCTGCACATCGACACCTCCCTCCCGCAGTCGCGGTAAATCAGTAGCTCCCGTACCTATTCGCTGACCAATATTTTTCCCTGGGAAAATGGATTCGTAAATCACATCATTGTGTCCGTCGACGACCACCAAATCTTGGTGTATCTGTTTATAGTCTTGACTATATCCAACATTGTTGAGTGTCGTCATTGTTAGTCCAAGTAATAGCAGGCCTTTTATCATTTTTGACTTTCATTGATCGTTTCATAAATAGCGTCCTGAATCCTACTTCTGATATTCAGGTCCAACAACTTGGTACTCACCTGAGGATGTACGCGATTAGACAAGAAGATATAGATCAGTTGATTCTGCGGATCAATCCAGATGCACGTTCCTGTATAGCCAGTATGTCCAAATACAGAGCTATTTGCTAACTTAGATGGATATTCATTTTTTGGGTTTGGATCCCAACGGTCAAAACCTAAGCCCCGACGGCTGCTTGTCGATTGCCTGGAGGTAAATAAATCTACTGTTTCCGTTTTAAAGTAGCGCTCCCCCCCGTACTCTCCTCTATTCAATAGCAATTGACCGTAGATTGCCAAATCGTTTGCTGTAGCAAATAATCCGGCATGCCCGGCAATACCGCCAGCCATTGCCGCACCCTGATCGTGGACATAGCCTTCTAGCAATGTTTTCCGAAAGGAGGTATCTTGTTCGGTAGGAACGATTTCATCCTTTGCAAAACGCTCTCGGGGAAGGTACCCCGCGCGCGTCATCCCCAATGGCCTGTAAAAGTTCTCCTGCACATAATCTTGCAGAGGTTCAGCGGTCTGATGTTCTGCAACTTCCTTCATCACGTACATACTGATATCACTATACACATAATTTCCAGTGGGTTTTACAGGTGATTTTAGCATCTCGGGCCACATGACATCGCGGTAATAATTGTTGAGGATATAGCTATTGTCGGCCATTTTTACTTGATGGTTATCATCGCGGACTGAAACAACGTCTCCTGCTTTCAGATATTTATAGAAGGGAATAAAAGGTGTAAATCCTGCTTCATGCAACATCACGGAACGAAGCTTGATATCCTTTTTATTGGTATACTTTGCCTGCCATAGGTAATGTCCCATGGTACTATCCAAATTAATAATATTCCGCTCGGCAAGACGCATAATGACAGGAGTAGTACCAGCAATCTTACTGACAGATGCGAGATCAAAAATATCAGTTGTTTTGGTGGGAACATCTTTGGAATATGTGTGAAATCCATAAGATTTCTCCAAGAGTACTTGCCCGTCTTTCACGATCATGACAACAGCCCCCGGTGTTGCTTGCTTATCGATGGCTTCTTGTGCAATGGCATCAATTTTCTTCGTCAATTTGGTCAGGTTCAGATTAGAACTTGATGCAGCGCCATATTGCAGCCTTGTCTGTGTGGTTTTGACATGACCGGCGGTTATAGGAATCCCACCAAAAATAGACATTGCCATCTGACGCTGTCCAATCTCTGTAAAAGGAGCAAGCAATTCGATCAAATCAGACTGTGGGTGCTCCGATAAACTCTTTTTGTTCTTTTCGTTTTCAAAAAAATGACAAAGGATAACTTTTTTATTGTTTAATACGGCCTGCTTCAACTGTGCTAGACAAGCTGCATCTAAGTCATCTTCCTTTCCAGCCACAATAATGGTGTTATAATATTTGATGTCCTCATCAAATTTATTAAAATCAAAGATTTTGGTGTTTGCATAGCGGGCCAACTGTTCTGTGAACATCGCATATTTTGCCGCGTTAGGAACGACAACTGCAATACGAAGTTGATCCAGGTTTTCTAAAGGCAGCAACTGATCGAGGTTATTAAACAGTATTGTTTCGTTTTTGATCGTCGACTTATATTGAGCAAACAGGGGGCTAATACAGAACAAACCTGCAAATAAAGCCCCAAAAAATCGTTTTTTCATTCTGCTTTTATCGTTTTTTAGGTTCTATCAAATAAAAATACGAATTAAATAACGAAGGAATATACTCGCTCGAAAAAAAATCAATTTTGTTACTCGACTTGACTATCGGGGTTAATAAATTCTGTCTCCCTTTGGTCATAGCAGATTCAACCATCCCCGGATTGCATCATGAAGGTTTTTTCTGTAAGTTTGACTAATGCCAGAATTGATTCAAGATAAAACAATATTTTCCTTGCTGGAAGTCAGCCGCAGTATCCAAAAGACACTTGCAGAGCGGTATAAGAGTTTGTACTGGATCAAAGCTGAAATGAACAAGCTCAATCATTATACGCATTCTGGCCACTGTTATCCTGAACTGGTAGAAAAACAGGATGGAAAAATTGTCGCTGAAATTCGGTCGATCCTATGGAAAGCTGATTACAAACGTATCAACAACAATTTTCTTAAAGTCGCGCAAGAACCTTTACGAGAAGGGATCACGATGTTATTTCAGGCAAGTATTTCCTATGATCCCATGTACGGATTAAGTTTGCGCATTGTTGATATTGATCCGACTTTTACCTTAGGTGAACTTGAAAAGGAGAAGTTAGACAGTATTCGAAAGTTGAAAGCAGAGGGCATATATGAGTCTAATAAATTATTGGACTTTCCTGTGGTTCCCAAAAGATTGGCAATTATTTCAGTAGAAACAAGTAAGGGGCTTTCTGATTTTTACAAGATTATTAATCAAAACCCTTGGGGTTACCGCATCGAATCCACCCTCTTCCCTGCATTGTTACAAGGAGACAAGTCAGTACCTTCTATTATAAATCAGCTTGCCATTATTGCTGAAAAAATAGACGGGTACGATGTGGTCGCCATCATCCGTGGTGGAGGCGGTGAGGTTGGTCTTTCCAGTTATAACAACTACTTGCTAGCTCGTGCTATCGCTATATTTCCCATCCCCGTATTGACGGGTATTGGGCATTCGACGAATTATACAGTTAGCGAAATGGTAGCCTATAAAAACGCGATTACGCCCAGTGAGCTGGCCGATTTTCTGATTCAGAAGTTTCATAATTTTGCTATTCCAGTCGATCGGGCTGCAGAGCGCATACAACAACTCATTCTTACCCGATTTAAAGAAGAGCACAATATCTTATCTCAACTGGCAACGCATATACAATGGATCGGAAAGAGAGAAATTCAGACCTCGAGGGCGGCCATCCAGCAATTTCAACATGATCTTAACGCCTTGTTAAAATTGCGCTTTTATGAGCACAAAACGGCACTGGCTCATACCGAACGAATTATTCAGCTATCTGATCCAATTAGACTATTGAAACAAGGTTTTTCAATTACTAAGGTTAACGGAAAACTACTGCAGTCGGTGACACAAGTATCTCCCGGCGATGTAATACAGACGATACTCGAATATGGAGAGCTTACCAGTACTGTGACAGATAAATCTCCGAAGGAAGACCTAGACGAGAACAATACTTAATTTGGCATCGCCACACAAAATTTAAAGAAAGCATATCAAGCATAGCATAATGGGACAGAATTATACCTACACGGATGCCTTTAACGAGTTACAAACTATCGTGAGGGAAATAGAAAATGGCACAACAAACATTGATGAGCTCGCGGGAAAAATCAAGAGGGCTTCCGACCTCATTCAAGTCTGCAAAGCCAAGTTAACAGCGACGGAGGACGAAGTAAACAGTTTATTACAGCAGATAACCCCAACTCAGGAAACGGATGATGATGAATAAATAAAGTAGACAATATCGTAATTCCTTAATATTGATAGGCCACCACCTGCCTATCACGCCGCAGGGTTTCTACAAGCGCTCTATGCTGGTTAACATTCCCCGTCAATCGCCATACGGTATTCAAACTTTCTTTGTTATAGCGTTGACTTATGACGACAGCTTTAAAGCCCATACTTCGGATTAACTGTTCCGTATGTTCAAAATCTGCTTCAGATAAGGTCTGCAGTTCATAGTCTTTTATCTTGTGATAATTGTCAATATAGGTTTGTAGATAAGTTAGCAGCGCTAATATCATCAGAACCAAGCCCACACCAATAAAAGCTAAAAATATATATCCGGCACCAACACACATACCCAAAGAAGCTGCAGCCCAAATTGTCGTAGCGGTCGTTATACCACTTACTTTATTGTCTTCTTTGAAAATCACGCCTGCTCCTAGGAAACCGATACCAGTAATAATGTTTGCCGCCAATCGATCTGGATTTGCCAATCCAATTTTTAACGAAAGAATCGTAAAAAGACAAGATCCAAAGCTCACCAATATAAACGTCCTCAAACCCGCGGATTTATTGCGATATTCACGTTCAATCCCAATCAGCAGGCCTATTAAGACTGATAACATAATAAGCAAAATGTCTCGCGTTTCGAAAGGTTGAAATAGGTTATCCATGAGTTTATATCTTCTTCATCCAATTTAAGAAAAATAGGGAGATCTATCAAATGACCTCCCTGTTCAAGAATAACTCTTTATCGATCCAATACATCGGAACTTTAATCAGCAATAACGATATATCATAGTAAGCTTCATTTTCATCGACCTAATACATCGGCACTTCGATTAGCAGCAATGATGCATCATAGTAAGCCTCAATGCTTATTTTTTCTGTTTCGTATAAACCAATGGCATCCCTTCATGAAAGCATTTCATTTGCTACAGCGATCTTTCCTTCCAAAACAAAAAGATAAAGTCCATTTTGCTCCGAATGAACAGTATAGTCTATCTTTTTACCCGCCTCTAGGTCTCCCAAGTTAAAATAGGCATCTGATGTATATGTACAGCATGGTGATCCATTTTATCCGGTGAAACAATCGTTGCAAATTTATTGTGCCGATCCAGTTGAAGGTAGGATTTCTGATCGTATCTGGGCTCCAACCCTATTTCGTTGGGGATTACCCAAATTTGTAAAAATTTAACAAGATCCTTCTGATTGCTATTAAACTCGGCATGCTGCACACCTGTACCTGCAGACATGATCTGCACTTCTCCTGTTTGAATCGTACGGCCATTGCCTAGACTATCCTGGTGTATAAGTGTCCCTTCGAGTGGTATACTAACAATTTCCATATTGTGGTGACCATGCCGATCAAAACCTTGTCCGCCCTCTACCTGATCGTCATTCAATACCCGCAATGCACCAAAATTCATTCTTTCGGGATCAAGATACTGTCCAAAACTGAATGAATGTGCAATTTTCAACCAGCCAAAATCGACGTGACCACGGTCATTTTCCCGATGTATTATCTTTTGCATGTTGTCCTCCTTACTGCATAAGCTTCTCGCTATCAGGAGGCAAAACCCATACCAACGGCAATACGAAACCAAAATCTGCCAATTTGTCAAAAGACATGGCTACACCGCTTTTAATTTATCCGGAGCAAACGAATGAACAAGTGCACGAGCAAGAATTCTATTCGGGTCTATGAGAATCATCCCATTGTGATCCCGTTCGGGAATAGCCAAAGGCAATTCTGCACAACCCAAAATAATGACCTGTGCGCCTTTCTTTTTCAGGTCGTCCATGACCAACAATAGATCCTCTCTTGCTTTATTCGCAATCGGTACCGGTTGGGCCTTTATTCCATAGTCTTCATCATAGATTGCATTATTTACCTTCTCTTGTTGTGTTCCTTCTGGCTCAACAAAAACGAAACCTTTTCGAATAAAAGCTTCCCGATATAAACTGCAGATCTGCTCTCCAGCGGTAGATAAAATGCCTACTGTCGTGTCGGGATAATTTTCCTCTACAAACCGAACCGTTTCATGAACGATATGCAATAGTTTTAACCCACTCCCCATACGCGCCATTTCATCTTGAACGACGGAAAAAATAGGCTCTGCATGTGCCGTATTGGACGGAATCGCAGCTATCGTCGCACCAGCCGTTTCAAGTTGTCTTAAAATTGCAGCAATAGCCTTACCGGGGTTAACATTGGATTTATCCAATAAATACGCCGTTCGGTCAGGGATCAAATTTGGACATGAGAATAACAAAAGCGGCAAGTGTTCCTGATCGGACCCTGCCGCCGTCTCATCTATAACTTTCTTCGTAATATCCAGGCCGCCATATGGGCCTAGTCCGCCTACTATTCCAATCATAAAAACTATTTTTATATCATAGATATAACCAATAGTCTTACAAATGGTTTGTAGAAATTACCATTCTATTGCCTGGTCTTCGTCAGGAATCTGCGTATTTAACTTCCGTTCTAAAGTAAGCGATCCAGCAACCTTATAACGAATCGGCACATTTGGAATCATGGTATAATCCGTAAATTCATAATCAATATTATTGATCGTAAGCCAACGCCATTTCAAATAGGGGCGTACTTTGTCCATTGCTTCTGAGATTGTATAACTTGCGTCTTTATTTACAACAAATTTAATATTCGGGTTATCTGACCGGAAAGTCACTGTGCCAGTCTTGGTAAAGGTTGCATATATTTTGTAATTCCGTCGGTCTTGTCGCTCTTCGTCAATATTTCCTGCATAGAAAAAAATAGTATTTTCGTCAACAACATAGCTCCTAATTTCACTTTTCACTACGGGGGTTTCATTCTCTTGCCCCTCCATTCTGGTTAAGAGGGCAGCCCCCGAATAATTCCCCGAATAATCGTTGAAGGGATTAACGCGAAGAATCGCTTTCCTATAGTACTTACGCGGATGACCTTTATAATTCGCTGAAGGGTCGTCCATAATTGTAAGCGGCAATACCCACTTTTCAGTCATATCAATGCCCTTTAAAGAGAAATCTATAGCCAGTAAGCCTGTATTTTCCCCGGCATTAATGTTTACTGTAGCAGGGAACGAATAATAATTGCTACTTAATTGTTGATAATAGAAATCTTTCCGGTTTTGAAATCTTTCAAAATTCAGCACATTCAAAGTATCCGCATCCACTCCAACCTGAACCGAAAAATTTGATTCATTATTGGTCGATCCGCTCACAATCAAAGGTTGTAAAAAGGTGCTTTTAGCAGCATCCTTATAACGAACATGAATATTAGCGACCCCGTTGTTGTCTAAAGGAGCTTTAAAGGAAATATAATGTTCATATTGTTCTTCCTTCCATTCATCATTGCATGCTCCAAAAATGGAGAGTATCAGCAATAGAAAGAATTGTATATATAACTTGTTCATAAGATATCTATTTGATTAATCGTTATAAGTCCATCCTGGATTTTGTGTTAAGTTCTTATTGCGTTTTAGTTCGCTATGACTAATCGGCCAAAACCACATTTTATCTGCAAAAGTTGTTTTCAAAGCCCATACCGCAACTGGCTGATGAAAGAGATCCCGATCTTTTTGGTTCATGAGGATATTACAACCATAGATAGGCAGAGCCTCTTCGACGGGAGCATCCATCCAACGGCGTAAATCATAGTAACGTTGCCCCTCTCCCATAAGCTCGATAAAACGTTCACGTTTTAATGTTTTTCTCAGCTCGACTTTATTGCTATATACACTTACACTGTAATCTGGTACGCCACCGCGAATCCGTACAGGCTGTATTCCTTTTTTCATCTCTGCGATATCTCGGCTAATGGTGTAAACACCACCTCGCCAAGATGGAATACTATAGGATCCGCCCAGCTCATTTAATGCTTCAGCGTACATGAGTAAAATATCCGCATATCGAATTGCTGGCTCCGCTTTTGGCACGATACGAGCCATGCTTCCTCCTTCATAAGTATCATTTTGATGAACAAACTTTTTAACACCGAAACCTGTACGGAGCCAATAGGCATTGGACGAGTTAAACCCATTCCCCTTGTCATTATCGCGGTAATAAAACACCTGTTGGTTCCGATTGCGTTCTTGTGTTTCGTTTAACAATGTCCAGAAACTACCATTGAAAGCAACAGAAGCATAAAAGCGAGGTTCGCGATTCGCATACTGCAAAGAGACTCCCGGGCGCAAGGGCTTGTATTTTCCCTTGTCATAATCTTCTTGTGAAACATAGCCGCTCAAGCGATTTGAACCATTTCCACGACCGATTTCTTTATTCATTCCCGGTACATCCAAACCATTATCCATATAGTAAGCGTCTACAAGTTTTTGCGTCAGCCCGTGTGTGTTCCATCCCGTTGCCGAACGTGGAAGCTGATGGGCAACCATAGCATCAATCCCTTCGTTCTCCTGATTGGTACCACGTGTGAAGATCAACTCAGGGTTTCCAGAGGCTGGCAACGTACCGTCAAATACCTGGGCATAAGATTTGGCCGGGTCGATATTTGCCCAGCCATCGGGCCAGCTCTTTTCCGAGAAATTGTTGTCTTTAGGCGGTATTACTGTGGCATCATTTCCTGTTGTTTGTAATCCTGTCCAATACAGTTGATACACGCCTAGTTCCATAACATCCCGCGCCGCTGCCGCAGCCTTAGCCCACTTCTCTTCTTTATATTCTGCGGAAAGGAGACGTTTTCCTTGATTGTCAACCAACCTTGCCCCAATACTTGCATTATTACCATTGGCCAGCGGACTTGCAGCATACAGTAAGGCTTTGGCTCGCGTTGCCAAAGCTGCACCTACACTCGGACGGGCAGAGCCATCTTGGCTCCTTTTCATACCCAAAGCTTCCATTTCTTTTGCCGCCAACAACATTTCATCACTAATATAGTTAGCGCACTCTTCATACGTATTACGTGGAATCGCCAAATTATCATAGCTATCCGTATAGTCTAAGCCCTCATCTGGCAGCAATGGAATCGGTCCATATTTACGAAGCAAAAGCCAGTATAAATAGGCCCGTGCAAAACGCGCTTGCCCGCGGTAATCCGCAATTTCAGCAGTAGACATTTCAGTATTCATATAAATATGCTGAATAAAGGTGGTTGCATTCCGAATCCCACGGTAACATTGCGCCCATGTCCCCTGTTTATCATTCTCCGTATAAAGGCCCATCTTAAACATGTTGTAAGACAATTCATTTTTTGATGGATCATAATCTTTATCGCGATCACCATAGTACATATCATCTGCAAAACAATGCGGAGTAAGCCCTTTACTTGCTACATCTGCATTTTCACCTTTGAATTCTAAAAATACATTGGCAAGCCACTCTTCCGAATAGAGCTTGCTCTTAAAGACTTTCTCGGTTGTGAGGCGGTCTTTGAAATATTGATCAGACTTTAAATAATCTTTTGTACAGGAAGAAATGACGCCTGTGCCAAGTAGAAGCATCAATACAACATATAATTTCTTATTTTTCATTTCTTTAAATTTTAAAGGTTAACATTGACACCAAAAGTGAACGACTTTGGCAATGGATAATCTTCTCCCCTTGGGCTTGCTAATTCGGGATCCCATAATTTAAATGTTGACCAAGTCAGGAGGTTGCTACCAATGACAAAAAATCGAATGCTATTTGCCCGGATACGATTGGCCAGATGTTTGGGCAAGCTATAACCAATATCTACAGTTTTAAGTCGGAGATATTGACCATTACGCAGCCAAAAGGTAGACTCCCGGAAGTTATTCGGATTAGGGCCATAACTCAGGCGCGGGTATGAAGCATTCGGATCTTCCGTCGCTGGATTTCCAGAAATATCGGCTGAAATCCACCGATTATCGCCCATACTTCCTTTCATTACCTGTCCCCACTCGCCTTCGCTAAAGGCATATACAGTCTTTCCGTAGGTGAAGAAAGTAGATTTACCTGCTCCCTGAAAATGCACACTGATATCCAAATTTTTCCAGCTTGCCGACGCGCCCACACCATAGATTAGATTGGGTCTTCTGGTTGCTCCGACAGCGACCCGATCGCCATCATCGATAACGCCGTCGCCATTTACATCTTTGTATTTGATATCACCTGGTTGGTAGGTCCCAAATGTTTGTTTTGGACTATTACGGATATCATCGTAATCTTTAAAAAGCCCTAAAGCGATCAATCCAACCGCCTGATCTACACGGTAGCCTTTTCGATTTTGATAACCATACACATTATTTTCTTCATCGATTGTCGTAATTTCATTTTTACTATAGGTAATATTACTTCGCCCTGTCAGATTCACCTCGCCCAATTTTCCCTTATACTCCAACCGTCCATCGAAACCACGTGATTTAACCGCCCCCACATTTGCCCTTGGTGTACTTTCCAAGCCCACCAAGCTTGGCAAATACCTACGCTCCATATAAATTCCGGTCCGTTTTTCATCAAAGAAATCCAAGTTGGCAATAACCTTGTCCTTAAAGAGAGCTAGATCAAATCCCAGATTTTTCTTAACAGCCATCTCCCAGGTCACATATGGTGAAGCAACTTGGCTATATCGTAAGCCCGTATAATTCCGATCAACGCCATAGTCTCCCCACTTGTAAACACTAGAAATTCCAGAAATTGTGTATAAATAAGGAAAACGCTCTTGATCGTTTCCAATTTTTAGCTGATCGTTCCCCACTTTACCCCAAGAATAGCGTATCTTGAACATATTCATCCAAGGCATATTTTCTTTGACAAATGTTTCTTCTGAAACATTCCAAGCCCCTGAAAATGCCGGAAAAAATCCATACTGCTGACCGATGGCAAAGTTCTCTGAGCCATTATAACCGAAGTTAAAATCAACAAAATAACGTGATTTCCAATTGTAGGTGACTCGGCCGGCCATTCCCTGATTACGTCTCGCTATACCATTTTTTATATCGTCGCCGAGATCTACCGTTTTTACAAGAGCATCGCGTGTAAATCGAGCAACCGCTCCGATATTATGATCACCAATATTTCTATCATAATTAAACATCAGATCATAGAATTCACGTCGATCTCCCTTGGAGAAACTGTATTGATACATTTCTCTCGGATCTGATATATGCCGATAAACTATTTGACCATTTTCATCTCTTGCACGTTCGGCAAGCCATTGCTCAGGCCATTTTCGTCGCTGAATATTATTTTCATTAAAAGTGTCGTAGCCGACAATTCCCCGGAAACGAAGGCCTTTAGTAATAAAATCAAAATTTTGTTCGAGGGTAATATTGGTCTGCACTTTATTGGTCCAGTTCTCATTGAACCCTGTTTGTGTTGCTACTACCCATGGATTTGTCATATTGCCTTCACCGATCGCAGGAACCCGGCCATCAGAGTACATTATCGGAGTTCTTATGGGTGAATATCCAAATAGTACTCCCCAAAAGAAATCATCACCTAATCCGGGGCTATTCCTTTTACTGAGATCTCCAGCCACACCAACCTTAAGCAAAGTCGATTTTGTTATATCGATATCGGTATTTAGACGATAGTTCCAACGTCTAAAATTTGCATTTGTATTATAGTCCTTGCGTAAAGCTTCGTCTGTTTTATACATCCCGCCCTCATCAACATAGCTTCCTGACACAAAATAACGGGCAGTTGGTCCGCCGCCACTTAAATTTAAATTCGCACGATAGGTCATCGCTCCTTTTTTGAGCAACATATCTTTCCAGTTCACATTCGGATAAAGATCGGGGTCTAGGCCCAATCGCAAGATTTCGAGTTCTTCGGGTTGATAGACCGGAGCATTGTTTCGCGTAATACGCGCTTCATTCAGTAGGTTTGCATAAGTTACACCGTCCTCAAACTCGGGCGTAATGGTCCGCGTGTTGTAAATATTTTCATCTTTTACGTTAATGCTGATTTTTCCCTCTTTACCATGTTTGGTTGTAATTAAAATAACACCATTAGCCCCCTTAGATCCATAAATCGCCGTTACAGCGGCATCTTTGAGCACTGTAATGGTAGCAATATCTTCGATGTTGATATCATTGATATCCCGTTCAATATTGTCAACGAGGACCAAGGCAGCGGTCCCACCGCCAAAAGTTGAGATCCCACGTATCCAAAATTCAGAAATGTTTTTACCGGGTTGGCCAGATTGCATCATCGCCATCACGCCGGGTACATTTCCGGCGAGCGCATTTGTAATGCTGGATGTAGGATTTGATTTCATGGTCTCGACATCCACTGTACTGACAGCCCCTGTTAATGTCAACCTTTTTTGTGTACCAGTACCCGTTACAACAACCTCATCTAACACACTCGTTTCCGCCTCCAGCAAGGTTACGTTGATAGTCAAGTTATTTTTTACCAAAACCTCCTTTTTTTGATAGCCAACAGAGGAAAAAATAAGTGTTTTATAGCGATCGACTTTAATTTTATATCGTCCATTATTATCGGTTACCACACCCCATCCCGGAGCATCTTTTACCGACACGCTCACTCCGACCATAGGTGTCTTCTGAGCGTCGGAGACTAGCCCAATAACCTCCACGCTTTCCTGGGCCATGGTTAAGCCAATTACCGTGAGCAGTAGCGTACATAGCAGTAATAATCTTTTCATAATTCTTTTTAGTTTATTGGTTTTGGCTAGCTTGGTCCATCTCTTCTAGCGCAATCTTACGAATACGACGATTGGCTTGATCTCCAATATAAAATGCTCCTTCCGCTTCATTATAGGCAATACCTGAAGGGCGATCAAAACGTGCTTCTAGTCGCAGGTCCCCGTTTACATAACCGTAAGGATTACTATTGAGGCTAGAACTTCCCCTACCTGCAAAGGTTGTAACGCTTGCTTCAGGGGTTAAAATCCGTATCGCATGGTTCATCTGATCCGTGAAATAGAAATCATACGCATCATTCTTACCCGCATCAACATAGGCTTGATTTTTTACAAATACACCTTGATAGGGATTATTTAAGCGCGCTGAAGAGCCGACGCCATCTTGATAACCAAAAGCTCTAATTTGACCACACACGAGGTAGGGCTGTGTAAATCGTTTCTTTTCCCAGTTGTAGTTTACCCGGAGAATATAGCCTTGATTAATGACAACGATATAGGCATAGCTGCCCGTCGGATGGATGAAAATCTTGTACTCCCACTGTGGATCATGCACCACAAATAATGTCTCATAATCTTTAACACCCAGCCCTTCGCTAAAATATTTATTGAGGTCGAATCGAAAAAATTGTCCCTTTTCATAACTATTGAAATACATTTCTCCATTCACAGGATGGATTGAGGCACCATTACACTGTTTATAAGTCGTCAGCACTTCTCTATCCTGCCAGTTTCTATCACGCGATAAGCGATAAGTCGCCCGATCATTTTCACCGCCACGATCCTCTGCAATAATCATATACTTTTTATCTAACGTAAAATCAACACTACGGGGGCGGTCAAAATCCGAACGTTTTTTTGTGATGGTACTATCCTCGAAATTGACGAGGTATAAGCCATTATTGTGATCAAAGGTCATCCAGAGATGTTTGGGGTTAGCAGGATCAAACTTCATAAAAGAAGGTTCCCAAAAACCGCTGGCCATTTTATTTTCATCCGCATGCTTAAATTTTCCATCCCGCCAGGGTTCATCACCACGCGCATTTCTATAGCCTGCAAGAGTGGAGACAACCATCTTACGTTGATAATCGAACAGCCTTTCTGCTTTACCAACAATCTGTTTGTCCTGATTACCCACACGGACTTCAATATCCCCTCTAAAAGCCTGTTTAGGCACAAGGCAGTACAGAGACTCACCCAATACATTGACAACGATTGCTTGCTTTCCGCCAATAAGGACCGAAACATTCTTTGGATCGTTCCCAAAGTTTTTGCCATAGATAACAAGGCGCTGCCCAACACCTCCGGATGTCGGTACAAAATCAGACACAACTACAGGCTGAGAAGGATCAAAAGGAATTCCTTCATTTACAGCGGCAGGCTTATCCTCTTTACAACCTACAACGCTTAAACTTAGCCAGACAATAGCCCAGATTAATCGATACAATAGCCAGCTGCCGCTTGCTGCTTGTTTAGTTTTCATAAGATATTATTATTGGTTAGAATTTATTCTATAAACATTACATATCACCGCCAATGAATCCCAGAGTCATTGATCTTCTGATACATCCATTAAAATTTCGTCAGCATAAAAGCTATTTCAGGGGGTATTTTTAGGACGAACGGATTGAGGCCCGCCTCATCATCGAGCGAACGCTTAGTTTTAATTTCCACATAATTGGTTATTTTTAAATTAAGCTAAATGGTATTAGCTTTTTTAAGCTAAAAAGATTAATCAAGTCGAAATTGACTAATAAACAGTAGCTTACAAGAGTGCAAAACTCTGTTGGTAACGATTTAGTAATGGTGCTTACTGCGCTTGATTTCATTGAATTACCCCTGTAAATCAATACTACAAATTTAATGATTAATGGGCAATGTGGCTAACACTTTGTCCATTTTTTTTGTCTGCCTTTTTTTGTATTTGAAATTTCACTTCAAAAAAAAAAATTCCCACCTTGGGGGAACCTGTGGGAATGGTTTCATTATTTTTTTCAAATTTTGAATAATCAAAGATTTGATTATAAAACAAATAATGTTAACCTAAAATCGATTACGCTATGGAAATCCTATTAAGTGAAATATTATTAAAAATTCGGCATCAAGAAAATATTTTTTCTTCTCATATAATGCAGACGTCTGACGAGGCTTACCAAATGACTTTATTTCTAAATACGATGTTGCATAACATTAAAGCAGATGTTTTAAAATCAGGTTTTAAGAATGAACAACAAGAAATAGACTTTTTTAAAAACATTAAACCGCAAATTTTAGGCAAACTTATTTATTACAATAAGGTATTTCGTCTTGAAACAACTTGTCCTGCAAGCAAAGGCAAAATGTACCAAAGTTTTTACGAAAAACAGTTGAAAATTCTTAAAACCGAATACGAGGAAAACATCTGCAACGAAGATTTTTACAGATATTATCGTGCAAATAGAACAGACCGTGACCATAGCTATTTCACACTTGGAAACATAAATTATCACGATGGTTTAAAGAGCGGTGTATTTGAAATTGACCTAACTTTCTCAACCTATTATGACCACAAAATAGCCCATATAATTGCCAATGAACTAATCTATACTTATTTACTTTCCAAAATAAATCCTGAAGAAAATCCCGATGCGCTTTTACAAAATTTAGAAACCAACAAGGATATTTCGTGGACAAATTCACAAAATGCACTCATTGAACTGATATACGCTCTTTATGCTTCAAATTCCGTGGCTTACGGAAAAATTGGTATCCGAAAATTAGCTTTGATTTTTCAAGTCCTCTTCCAAAAACCCTTAAATGATATACATCACTCTTTCCACCGGATGAAAACAAGGGCTGGCTCCCGAACTGCATTTTTAGACCAACTCAAATTGTCACTCGAAGAATATATGGATAAAGACCTTTAGGTTAATTCGGGGATATTTTTATTTTAAGCAGTACTCAAAAAGTACTGTTTTTTTTGCCCATATCTGCCAATTGGTAAATTCTTCCAAAACTTCAATACTAAATATTCAAAATGCCTTAAAAACCTTGTCTGATAAAGGTTTTACTTGATTGTGAAATTTTTCAAAAAACTTCAAAAACCAATGGGCAAGCATTGGCAGACAAACACTGCCACCTTTCACAATTTTGCATAGTGAACTTTAAATGATATGCAATGAAAATAATCACAATTGAAGAAGAAGCTTGGCTAAAGTTAAATAACAGTATTAATGCCATTGCCGATTATCTGAAAAAATTGGAAGATAAAAGTTATGATGACTTGTGGCTCAATAACCACGAGGTATCTCAATACCTACGCCTAAGCGAGAAAACCTTATGGCGTATGCGTACCAAAGGCGAGATTGCCTATTCAAAAATCTACGGTCAGTATTTCTACACCATCGGTGCAATTAAAGATATGCTGAATGCAAATGCAATTGAGAGTAGTGATGAGTTTTTGCAGGAACTTATGGCAAAAGGTAAAAGCTATATCGAAAAAGGAAGAAATCTGAAATTGGGGAAACCATAAAATGTATGGCTATGAATATTGATAGAATGGAATTTTTGGCGTGGATGGAACGCCTTATTGGTCGCCTCGATATGCTGGGCGATAATATCAATGAGTTGCAAAAAAAGCGTAACAGCATAGATGGCGAGGAATTATTGGACAATCAGGATTTGCTTCAAATGCTTAAAATCAGTAATCGTTCTCTGCAGCGGTATCGTTCGAATGGGAAGTTGCCTTATTATACGATTAGTGGAAAATTGTACTATAAACTTTCCGATGTACATCAATTTATTCGTGAAAGTTTTAATCCTCCTACTAAATAAATGAACGCCAATAAATGACAAATACTGCCTTTTAATGCCATTTCCACCAATCCAGTAAATGCTTGTTTTACATTCGATAGTGAATTTTAAATTTTTCAAATTATGAGCGAAGAAACAGCAAATACGCAGGAAATGCCCGAACAACTATCGGACATATTATTAGTGCTGGATAAAGAAAAAATGAAAATCCAAGCCGTAAAAAGTATCGACGAGAAAGGGAAAATGGAAACCGTTGACCCCACCAAGAAAAATGAAAATCAGTTTATGCGTGTGGATAAGGGTGGCGATTTTTTTTCCAATTTTTTTTCCAATTTTTTCAGCCAACTAAAGAACCCTACCAATTTTTCATTCTTTAAAGTACCTGCCCCTATCGCAGTTGAAAAAGCACAGGAAATGCAAAAACAGGTAAATAAGCCAACTCCCGAAGGCGAAAAAGTGATGCAAGAACACGAAATAAAAACAGAAATAAAGCAGGATAATAAACAAGAAAATCAAAAAGATATGGCAACAACACAAACAGCAGCGGAAACTAGCGAATACCGCTACAAACCGGAACAAATTGATTGGGACACAATGAATAATCTTGGATTGAGCAAGGAATTTTTAGAAAAAAGAAATCTGTTAGAACCTTTATTAAAAGGCTTCAAGACCAACGAACTTGTGCCCATTGGCGTTAATCTCGGTGGTTCAATTCTCCGTACTGATGCCCGTCTTTCATTACAGCAAGCCGAAGATGGAAAAGTTGTTGTGGGAATTCACGGTATCAAAAAAGAACCAACCTTACATTTTGAATTTTTCGGACACAAATTTACCGATGAAGACAAAAAAAATCTACTTGCAACTGGCAATATGGGTCGTGTGGTTGATTTAAAAAACACCAAAACAGGCGAAATGATGCCATCCATCATCAGTATAGATAGGCTTACCAACGACATTATTGCCCTACGGACAGATTTCATAAAAATCCCTGATGAAATTAAAGGCGTGAAACTCAATGATGCCCAAAAACAAACATTATTGGAAGGTAAACCGCTTTATTTAGAGGGTATGATTTCAAACAAAGGAACGGAATTTTCAGCAACGGTTCAGTTTAATGCAGACAAACGTTATGTTGAGTTTTTGTTTGATAGAAGCAACACCAACAAGCAAACTCAAAGCAACGGACAGAACAATCAACAAAGCAATCAGCAGAACCAAGCACAAGAAGCTCCAAAAACTTTCCGTGGTAAGGAACTGACCGATGAGCAACATAAGGATTTTAAAAATGGTCAAACCATCTACATTGACGGATTGGTAGACAAAAAAGGACAGCCTTATCAAGGTTACATCACTTTCAATAAAGAAGATGGTAAAACAAATTTTGAATTTCCAAATCAATACAAGGAAAGAGCAAAACCTACTGAAACCCATAAAACGCAAACTGCTGTCAATTCAGAAGGGAAAACCAATGAAGCCACCAAAAAAATCAATGAGCCTTTAAAATCGGGGCAACAAAGACCGAAAAACAAGCAACAGCAGGAACAACAGGAAAAGTCTCAAGCCCCTGCAAAGTCCAAAGGCGTAAAAAGATAATTAAGTATGAAAACTATCATTGCAGAAAAACCAAGCGTAGCAAGAGAAATAGCCAGACTTGTAGGAGCATCCGATAAAAAGGAAGGTTACCTGACAGGTAATGGCTATTTTGTTACGTGGGCATTCGGTCATTTAATAGGATTGGGAATGCCAGAAGATTACGGGATTTCGGGGTTTGACAAAGCTGCTTTGCCGATACTCCCCAACCCTTTTTTGTTGACCGTCCGGAAAGTAAAAAAAGACAAAGGTTATACCGCTGATACAGGCGCATTAAAGCAACTGAAAGTTATTGAGCAGCTATTTAAGCAAAGTTGCAGCATTATCGTTGCAACCGATGCAGGGCGTGAAGGCGAACTCATTTTTAGGTACATTTATGAATACCTGAAATGTAACAAGCCCTTTGAACGCCTTTGGATAAGCTCGCTTACCGAAAAAGCCATTAAACAAGGCTTTGATAACCTTAAAGACGGGGCAGCATTTGACGGACTTTACCAGGCGGCACAAGGCAGAAGCCGTGCCGATTGGCTCGTGGGCATCAATGCTACACAGGCATTGAGCATAGCCGCAGGAAATGGTATCTATTCACTCGGAAGAGTGCAAACGCCTACATTGGTTTTGATATGCAAACGCTATCTGGAAAACAAAAATTTCTCGGTAAAGAGATATTGGCAGATACAGTTATCGCACAACAAAGAGCTGATAGATTTTAAAAGCATTTCCAAAACCAAATGGGAAGACCAAAAACTTGCCGATGATACGCTGAAAGCCATTCGGCGAAGCGAAATGGCAACGGTTACATCGGTAGAAACCAAAAGTGTAACGGAGCAACCTCCTTTATTGTTCGACCTAACCGGACTGCAAAAGGAAGCTAACAAAAAACTGAACCTTTCTGCCGAAGAAACGCTCAATATTGCCCAAAGCCTCTACGAAAAAAAGTTTATCACATATCCACGTACCGGGAGCAAGTACATACCAGAAGATGTGTGGGCAGAAATTCCCAATCTCGTAAGAGCTTTGCAGGACAGAGAAACTTGCAAGCAAGCAGTGTCAAAAATAAAATGGGGACGTTTCAATAAACGCATCGTGAACGATTTGCGTGTTACCGACCACCACGGATTATTGATTACGGATAAAATCCCGTCTGCCCTGAACGCAAAGGAAAGCTCCGTTTATGATATGATTGCCTTTCGGTTGCTCGAAGCCCTTTCACAAGCCTGCATCAAAGAGATAACCGATGTGGGTTTACAGGCGTTGCATTATGATTTTACGGCAAAGGGTTGTAAGGTTATAGAAGCGGGCTGGCGTTCCATCAAAGGCAGTTTCTCCGATGATGATACCGAGCCTGTACAGGATTTGCCCGAACTGAAAAAAGGCGATGAACTTAAAAAAAAAGAAGCCTCCGTTTTGGAAAAAAAAACCAAACCGCCTGTATTATATACCGAAGCAGGGCTTTTGTCGGCTATGGAAAGTGCAGGAAAGGAAATCGAAAATGAAGACGAACGGAAAGCCCTGCAAAATATCGGTATTGGCACTCCGGCTACAAGAGCCGCAATAATTGAAACCCTGTTTACCCGTAACTATGTACAACGTGAAAAGAAATCCTTAATCCCTACCGAAAAAGGATTGCAGGTGTACGAATTGGTCAAAGACCGTAAAATTGCGGATGTGGCAATGACCGCCGAATGGGAATTGGCTTTGCAAAAAATCGAAAACAACGAAGCCGATGCAGGGGCATTTCAAAAAGAAATGGAAACTTACGCCTCATCTATTACCAATGAACTGTTGCAAACTTCGATTGCTCAAAATAACCTACCAAAATTGGTTTGCCCGAAATGTAAAAGCCAGCAACTCACTATCCGTGATAAAATAGTGAAGTGTCCTGATGAGGCTTGTAATTGGGTACAGTTCCGTAATGTATGTGGCGTACAAATCGGCATAGCCGATATTGAAAGCCTTATCAATAAAAAGAAAACTTCACTCATCAAAGGAATGAAAAGCAAGGCAGGTAAGAAATTCGATGCTTATATCGTGTTGAATGAGGATTGCAAAACCTCTTTTGAGTTTACCAAAAATAAAAGCTACAAAAAGTAATGGAAAATAAGCCTATTAGCATAATGGAAATCAAAAACCTGATTTATTCCATACGTGGAAAGCAAGTGATGTTGGATAGCGACCTCGCTTCCTTATACCAAGTGGAAACAAAGAACCTCAACAAAGCCGTAAAAAGAAATATTGAAAGGTTTCCTGCTTCTTTCTGCTTTCAACTGACCGAAGAGGACGTTGAAAACTTGAGGTTCCAAATTGGAACCTCAAGTTTGAGCTACGGCGGAAGACGTTATCTGCCCTATGTTTTTACCGAACAAGGGGTCGCAATGGCTTCTGCCATACTCCGTTCAGATATAGCGGTTAAAGTCAGTGTTGAAATTATGGAAGCCTTTGTAGAAATGCGGAGAATGCTTACCAGCAATGCCTCTCTTTTTCATCGTTTAGATAACATTGAACTGAAACAATTAGAAGCCGACCAAAAATTTGAAGAGATTTTTAAGGCTTTGGAAAGCGATAAGCTCCACAGTGAAAAAGGAATTTTCTACAATGGGCAGGTTTTTGATGCCTATGTCTTTGTATCAGACATTGTTCGTAATGCCAAAAACTCCATTATCCTGCTGGATAATTATGTAGATGATACGGTACTAACCTTATTGGGCAAACGTGACGATGCTGTAACTGCAACTATCTATACCAAAAATATCAGCAACCAGCTAAGGCTGGATGTACAACGGTACAATAGCCAATACCCTCCGATTGAGATTGAGATTTTTTCCGATGCTCACGACCGCTTTTTAATTATTGACGATACGGAACTCTACCATATCGGAGCATCACTCAAAGACCTGGGCAAGAAATGGTTTGCCTTTTCGAGAATGGATATTGAAGTCGGCAGAATGCTCAAAATCTTAAACCAACAATAAACCCTCTAATTCAGAGGGTTTTCTTTAGTTTTTTGATGCTTCAAAATGCTCTTGTACGTTCTTAAATTAACTTTAGTAATATTTTTTCTTTAGCCATAAACTTGCCCTTACCAATAATATGAGTACTGGAACTTCCACCAGTGGGCCGATAACGCCCACAAATGCCTGTGGCGAATGAATACCAAAAATTGCTATTGCTACGGCTATTGCCAATTCAAAATTGTTTCCTGTGGCTGTGAATGCGATGGATGCGTTTTTGTCGTAAGGAACTTTAAGGGATTTATTGATAAAGAAGCTCACAAAAAACATCAGTACAAAATAGATGATTAGCGGTATGGCTACTTTTATTACATCCATTGGCAACTCTAATATTTTATCGCCTTTCAGACTGAACATTAATACTATCGTAAACAGTAAAGCATATAATGTAATGGGCGATATTCGGGTTACAAATTTCCGGTTATACCATTCTATACCTTTTGATTTTACAAGGAAGTAACGGCTTAAAAAACCTGCCAAGAATGGAATGCCTAAATATATCAATACGCTTTCGGTAACATCTTTCATTGATACGCTTACATTGAAATTGGCTAACCCTAATTTTTCAGGTAATACATTGATGAATAACCAAACCAAGAAGCTATAAGAAAGTATCTGAAAGATGCTGTTTAATGCAACTAACATAGCTGTATATTCTCTGTTAGCTTTAGCTAAATCACTCCACACGATAACCATTGCAATACACCTTGCTAAACCGATAAGAATTAAGCCTGTCATATAATCGGGTTCGTTTCGTAAAAACAAAACTGCTAAACCGAACATCAGTACCGTGCCGATAATCCAATTCAGCAATAAGGATATACCGATTACTTTTTTATCCTTAAATGCCATAGGTAACAATGAATAATCAACCTTTGCCAATGGCGGGTACATCATCAATATTAAACCTATTGCCAACGGAATGTTTGTAGTGCCTACGGATAGGGCATTTGTAATTTTTGAAATACCGGGAAAGATATATCCCAAACCTATACCTACTGCCATTGCAAGGAATATCCATAAGGTAAGGTATCTGTCTAAGAATTTTAATTTTGGTTGCATTGCGTGGCTAATTTGTAAGTTCTTTATATTGGTTTGATGTCAATAATTTTTCTAATTCTGCAATATCTTTTATTTCAATTTTTATCAGCCAACCATTTCCAAAAGGTTCTGAATTGATTAGTGTTGGTTCTTTTAATAAGCGTTGGTTCGTTTCAATGATTTTACCCGATACAGGCATAAATAAATCACTGACCGTTTTAACCGCTTCAACAGAGCCGAATACTTCATCCTGCTGAAAACTATATCCAACATTGGGTAAATCTGCATATACGATTTCGCCCAATTCGCTTTGTGCAAATTCTGTAATGCCTATTGTACCTGTGTTGTCGTGTACGCTTATCCACGTATGTTCTTTTGAATACTTTCTATCGGTTGGAAATTCCATTTTTATAAATTTTTAGATTAGTAGCCTCTCCTTAAATTTTCTGCGTATTCGTTTGGTAAAATGCTTTCCTCTACTGCTTTTGCTGCTCTTTCAATATCATAATCAAAGCGTATAAATTCCACACTGATACTGTCTTTATCCAATACAGAACTTTGCTCGTTGATAGTAAGTATTACATAACCGCCTCTTACATCGCTGTCTTTCGGCTTTCCTACCGAACCTATATTGATGGCGTGTCTGAAATGGTTTTGTCCGTCAATTCCCGAATTTAAAATACGGTGGTATGGCTTATGCGTATGCCCGAAACACATAATGTCTGCGTCTGCCTGTTCCATAATTCTAAGCATACTTTTTTCTTCCCTGTCTTCAAATAAGTATTCGTTTATCTTTCTTGGGCTACCGTGTACCAATAGTAAATTGAGCTTGTCCTCGTTCAACTGAAATTCTACTTTGATATGTGCCGGAAGTGTACGCAAATAGGCTCTTTCTTCATCTTTCATAATAGAGTTGGTAAAGGAAATAGATACGCTGCCATTGCCTTTTTCACTATCGGTTTTATAAGCACATCCGCAATCATTGCTCATACGCCCGATGCCAAAATCATAATTCCCTGCAATGGTTGGTATTTTCCTTTTACGGATTTCGTTCACTACTTCATTAGCCCAAATATTATAGCCTACCAAATCGCCTAAGCAATAAATACTGTCGGGATTTCTTTTTTCCATATCCTCAAAGAATGCTTCTAATGCAGGTAGATTGGCGTGAATGTCACTGAATAATGCAATGTTCATTTTTATTGATTTTTATTGATTTTTATTGTTTAAATTTTGTCTTATTAATTTTAGTATTAACAACAACCTCCTCCTGGTGTACAAGCGTTAGAATTGTTTACAGATAATTCAGCCAAATTTTTCTTTTGTTTTTCTGAAGGAATACCGCAGGCATCTTGAGCCAAACAAGCTGTTGTTTTACTTTTCAGTACGAATGTTTTTCCGTTGAAATCCAAATCATATTTACCGATAGTATCACTTTGATATTCTACTTCTATTTCGGCATCTTCCATACCTAATTTTTCTTCGGATAGTTTGATGATGTTTAATAGTTTGGTTGGCTTCAATCTATGTTCGTAATCGTCAGCATTCCATAATTGGAAATTGACAACTTTTTCATTTCTAATCGTTCCACCACAATCAATGAAGTGTTTTGTAACAACACCTATTTCTGTAACGTGGAAGTGTTCCGGTACAAATGTTCCGTTCTCTAATTGAAATTCAACATTCTCTAATGCTGGTAAGATTTCTTTGATTTTTGATAGTTTCATATTAACTGAATTTTAAGTAGTACAATAAATGTTATATTGCAATATAACGATGTTAAATATTAAAAAAATGCTATGAGCAGCACTTGGTTACTTTTACCTCCTGATTGAAAAACGCATTAAATTCCTCTTGAATTTCATTCCATACTTTTTCATCAATACAATAGCAAACAGATTTTCCCTCAATGGTTCCCTGAACGATACCGATGTTTTTTAATTCCTTTAGATGTTGTGAAATGGTTGCCTGTGCCAACCCTAATTCCTCAACCAAATCGTTACAGATGCAGACATCTTGATTGATGATATATTGAAGTATAGCAATCCTTGCAGGATGTGCCAAAACTTTAAATCGAGAAGCCAGCTTATTCTGTTGGTCTGTAAATATTTCTGATTTGGTAAGTCCCATTAGTTTACATTTTTACATCGCAATATTACGATAATAAATTTAAACACAAAAGTAGTTTATGAAAAAATATTCAAATCTTAATTCTTTTCAAGTTTCTATTTCAATTTACTAAGTGGTAAAACCCTACCTCTCAAAGCCAAACCCTGCCACTTCTGCAAAGGGGCTTATCTACTGCTATAATTTTAGGCTTCAAGCAAAATTCTAAACAAAAATTATAGTATGGATACACAGCAAAAAGACTTATCGTATTTCAGGTTACGACTGCAAGAATTATTAAACACCAGCTTCCCCGAAAAGGCAAACGACCAAAAATTTATTGAGCAACGTTCTTCGTGGGCTGCCAATGCCTACGAGGGTGCTTTTAGTTCGGGAAACGCCATTGAGCAATGCAACGAAATAGCCAATTACATTCTTTTTGAGGGCTTGCACTTCTCCAAATTCGATACGGTTTTTCAAGTCGTATGCAATGAGTTCGATACCCTAATGGCAGACGAGGAACTGCGACCGTTCGCCCTTAAAATGTTTCCCATTTGTGAGCCTGTTTTCTCCGGCTATGAACTAACCGATGACTTCGCATACGGTTATGAGTTTGACCTGCTCTATACCGAAATAACCGGAACCATCGCAATATGGATAGAGGAAAATGGGCTTCAGTAAAAAGCAACATCTCCAACAGAACATTGATGCCCTGCGAATTGCTTTTAAACTGGAAAAGGAGAAACGGCAAGCCACTGTAGGCGAAAGACTGTCAATGATGCGTTATAGCGGATTTGGCGGTCTTAAATTCGTGTTGAACCCCATAGCAAACGAAATAGACATCAACAATTGGAGAAAGACAGAACACGACCTTTTCCCGATTACGCAGGAACTCCACCAACTGCTCAAAGAAAATTCAGAAGACGAAAAGCAATACCACAGGTATGTGGACAGTATGAAGAGCTCTGTACTGACGGCTTTTTATACACCGCCACAGGTCATAGATACTATTTCCACAACCTTGCGTGATAGCGGTCTGAACATTGATAAATTTCTCGACCCCTCCGCAGGTATCGGCTCATTCGTACAATCCTTTTCGGAAAATCAAAAAGCCAGTGTTACCGCCTATGAAAAGGATTTGCTCACAGGCAAGATTTTAAAGCAGCTTTATCCCGAAAGCAATATCCGTGTAAGTGGCTTTGAGGAAATTCCCGAAAAGGAACAAAACAGCTATGATGTAATCGCCAGCAACATACCGTTTGGAGATACTTCCGTTTTCGACCTTTCCTATTCCCGCAACAAAGACAGCGCAAAAGTACAGGCAGCTCGAAGCATACATAATTACTTCTTTCTGAAAGGTGCTGATATGCTTCGTGAAGGCGGTTTGTTGGTTTACATTACTTCTCAAGGGATTTTAAATAGCCCGAAGAATGAGCCTATTCGCAGGGCATTAATGGAGGATAACAATTTGGTTTCGGTGGTCAGATTGCCCAACAATTTGTTTACCGAATATGCAGGTACTGAAGTTGGCAGTGATTTGATTATCCTTCAAAAAAATACAGCAAAGGAGAAACTTACTGAAATTGAAGAACTTTTTTGTCAAAGCAAACCAACGGAATTTAATACAATTGGTAACGCTTACTTTCAAGACAACTCGAGAATTGTTTATACCAACCAAAAACTTGATACCGACCCTTACGGAAAACCAGCACTCATTTATACACATAAGGACGGATTTGATGGAATTGCCAAAGACCTCAAACAAATGCTTTCCGAAGATTTTGGCAAGCACCTGAATTTAGGCTTGTACAGAGGCGAACGCAACAATGAACCTATTATCCAAATTCCAATTGAGCCAAAAATAACTTCTCCAAATATCGAAACCGTCATCACTCAGGGAAGCGCTCAAGAATTAAAACAGTTAAGCATTTTCGACTTATTTGAAAATGTGAATGAACCTGTAACGGTAATTGTTCCTCCTAAAACGACTACACCAACCAAAAGGCAAAACGCTAAAAAAAGCAGCCGTACCAACGGTCGCCAAGCCAACCTATTCAGTAGTGTGCAACAATCTTATATACCTTCTGTTGCTAATAGTTCTGAGAATGTAATTACATCAAACTATAGCAAAAAACAGGAAGTTATTGGTGACCTGTTTTCAAGTTTAGACGGAAATGACCAAGTTACTCAACCAGCAGTTCCCGAAAATATTCCTGAACCTGTAATATTTAGCGGCGAACTTCAATCATTCCACCGAAACGATTGCCTTGTTGTGGATAATGGTTGGGTCGGTCATTTGCAAGATGTAGACAATTCAAATGGTAAAGCAGTTTTCCATCCTTTGCGATTGCCCACTTTACAGAACGCAAGAGCCGAAGCATACATTGCCGTCCGTGATGTTTACCAAGAACTTTACAATAAAGAGGCAAAATTTCATACCGAACAAAAAGGAGAAAGAGAAAACCTTAACCAATTATACGATGTTTTTATCAAAAAGTATGGCAATCTCAATAGTGCGGATAATATCAAACTTATAAAAACGGATAGTTCCGGTAAGGAAATTCCTTATTTGGAGCGTGTTGTTGGCGGTGTGGTGCACAAAGCGGATATATTCAGCCGTCCAGTAAGTTTTTCTACCATAACCATAGCAACGGATAATCCCGAAGAAGCTTTAGCGGCTTCATTGAATAAATATGGTAGCGTGGATTTGAATTATATGTCTGAAATCAGCGGTATGGCTGACGATGCTTTGAAAGAAGCCTTACACGGTCGCATTTTCTACAATCCATTACAAAAGGAATATGAAATATCCGAACGATGGATTGCTGGCAACGTAGTGGAGAAAGCCCAAGAAGTCAAATCGTATCTCGAACGCAATCCCGATGATACCGAAGCTAAAGCAAGCCTTACCGTTTTGGAAGAAGCCCGACCAAGAAGAATTGAGTTTGAAGAACTCGATTTTAACCTCGGTGAACGTTGGATGCCAACAGGAATTTATGCTCGTTTTGCTTCGCACTTGTTCGATACAGATGTAGTTATCCATTATTCCGAAAGCTCTGATGATTATTCTGTAAAATGTAATCGAGGGAATTTGCATATATGGGAGAAATATGCCGTCAAATCAGAAAGCAGAACGTTTGATGGAATTGCATTGCTAAAACACGCTCTCGTTAACACCACGCCCGACATTACTAAAAAAATTACAGTAGAGGGACAAGAGGTTAAAGTACGGGATATGGAAGCCATCCAAATGGCGAATACCAAAATTGATGAAATCCGTACTGCTTTTTCGGAATGGCTTCACGCCCAAAATGATGAGTTTAAAAACAGGCTGACCGACCAATACAATGATACTTTCAATTGTTTCGTTCGACCAAATTATGACGGAAGCCATCAGGACTTTCCGGGATTAGACCGTAAGGCTTTAGGCATTGAAGACTTATATTCGAGCCAAAAAGACACTGTTTGGATGATAAAACTGAACAACGGTGCTATTTGCGACCACGAAGTTGGTGCAGGAAAAACATTGGTAATGTGTACCGCAGCACAGGAAATTAAACGTTTGGGATTAGCCCATAAACCAATGATTATCGGGCTGAAAAGTAATGTTCACGAAATTGCTGAAGCCTACCGCACTGCTTATCCTCACGCTAAAATTCTGTTTCCGGGCAAAGAAGATTTTACACCTCAAAAACGTCTGAGGATTTTTGGCGATATTAAAAACAACGATTGGGATTGCGTCATCCTCACGCACGACCAATTCGGGATGATACCGCAATCGTCCGAAATGCAAAAAGAAATTCTACAAATTGAGTTAGATAGCGTAGAACGAAACCTCGATGCGTTGCAATCGCAGGGCAAAGAAGTTACCAGAGGAATGCTTGCCGGAGTAATCAAACGAAAAGAAAACCTTGAAGTAAAACTAAAAACTCTGCAACACGATATTGATAATCGCAAAGATGATGTGGTTGATTTTAAGATGATGGGCATTGACCATTTGTTTGTGGACGAAAGCCATCAATTCAAAAATCTGATGTTTAATACAAGGCATTCAAGGGTTGCAGGATTGGGAAATGTGGACGGAAGCCAAAAGGCAATGAACCTGCTCTTTGCTATCCGCACCATTCAGGAGCGCATCAATGCGGATATGGGAGCCACTTTTCTTTCGGGAACAACTATCAGCAATTCTTTGACGGAGTTGTACCTTTTGTTTAAATACCTGCGACCAAGAGCAATGGAAAAACAGGGCATTCATTCTTTTGATGCTTGGGCAGCTATTTACGCAAGAAAAACGACCGATTATGAATTTTCAGTTGCCAATAATATTGTTGCAAAAGAACGTTTTCGATATTTTATAAAAGTGCCGGAATTGGCGCAATTCTATTCTGAAATTACAGATTACAGAACGGCAAAAGATATAGGAATTGACCGACCGGATAAGAATGAGATTTTATATACTATTCCGCCTACTCCAGACCAGTCTGCATTTATTCAAAAATTAATGGATTTTGCAAAAACAGGAAATGCCGAGTTGCTGGGAAGACCACCGTTGTCGCAAAGTGAAGAAAAAGCAAAAATGCTCATTGCTACAGACTACGCCCGCAAAATGTCGTTGGATATGCGAATGGTAAGTGGGAAATACGAAGACCATCCCGATAGCAAGGCTTCGCATTGTGCAGCAACTATTGCTAAATATTACAACCAATACAATGCACAGAAAGGAACGCAGTTCGTTTTTTCTGATTTGGGAACTTATAAACCTGGCGAATGGAATGTGTATTCTGAAATCAAACGCAAACTTGTGGAAGACCACGGTGTATCTGCTCACGAAATCCGTTTTATACAAGAAGCCAAAAATGATAAGCAACGTAAGGAACTTATTAAAGGAATGAACGAAGGCAAAATTCGTGTACTTTTCGGTTCTACAAGTATGCTTGGAACAGGCGTGAATGCGCAGAAAAGAGCCGTTGCTGTTCATCATCTTGATACGCCGTGGCGACCAAGCGACCTTGCTCAACGTGATGGCAGAGCTGTTCGCAAAGGCAATGAAATCGCCAAGTTCTTTGCCAACAACAAAGTGGATGTAATTATCTATGCAGTAGAAAAATCATTGGATAGTTATAAGTTCAATCTGCTTTACAACAAACAACTTTTTATTGACCAATTAAAAAACAATAACCTGGGCAAACGAACGATTGACGAAGGAAGTATGGATGAAAAATCGGGAATGAATTTTTCGGAATATGTGGCGATACTTTCAGGAAATACAGACCTGTTGGATAAAGCCAAATTAGAAAAACAAATTGCAGGTTTGGAAAGCGAAAAACAAGCTTTCAACCGTTCTAAATCTAGTGCCAAATACAAATTGCAAGATTATACAGTGTTATTGGAAAGCGCACAATCTCGTTTCAACAGAATGAACCTCGATTGGGGAAATTTAAAACAACGCATTCAAAAACATTCGGATGGAACTATTGCAAATCCTGTACAGTTAGACGGTTTACCACTTAATGCAGATATAAAACAAATCGGCATCAAGCTCAATCAACTTGCAGATAAATCCCGAACTGGCGGTCAGTACGAAGAGATTGGAAATTTGTACGGATTTACGTTGTTGGTAAAAACCGAAATGTCTGAAAAAGAAGGTTTGGATATTCGGGTAAACCGATTTTTGGTTCAGGGCGAAGGAAACATTAAATATACCTACAACAACGGTTTAATTGCTAAAGATGAAAAGCTGGCTGCAATGAATTTCCTAAACGCATTGGAAAAATTACCAAGCTACATCGACCAAGAGAAAAAGAAAATCGTAGAAATACAAAAAGATTTACCTGTGCTTCAGGAAGTGATAAATGGGACTTGGGCAAAAGAAGACAGATTGAGTGAACTGAAAACTGAATTGGCTTCGGTTGAACGGAAGATACAATTATCAATAAACCCCGAAAATAAAGGCGAAGAGAAAGAAAAAATTGAAAAACAAACGCTAAAAACAGCCAATCCCGAAAGTGCTTTAAAGAATAAAAGCATTCATCTTTCAAGAGGTGTTTAAAAATATCAAACCGTTTACATTTCGTCTTGTTCGTCCATTTTTTTCAGAAGACTTTCTTTAAGGTTATCAAGGAATTTTGTACGGTTGATTTTGCGGCTTTTCAGTTCGATGTAAGTGTGGTAAAAATCGCCTAAATCTATATTAAAAGTTTGTCCAAATGTTTTGGCTATCACTTTTAGATCTATGTTTCCACCTTCAAAAACAGCTTGGGAATGCAAAGCATAAATTAGTTCTATCAACGCCGTTTTACTGGCAGTCCAATTTAGTGTGGGCAAATCGGTTGATTTTTCTTCGTTTGTTGCTTTATGAAGTTGGTTTTCGATGTAAATTTGAAGCTGGTCATTGGCAATAATTTTTGCAACTTTATAATCGTGAGAAGTCGAAAAGGTATGGTCTGCCTGAAAATAAAAAGTATCTAAACTTAGCTTAATATCATATTTGCCACGTACAAAAATTTTTTCATCAATGTAGGTATTGTTGGTTCGATAGTATTTATAAAATTCAAGATTACTTTCAAAAAATCTTTTCAATTTCCTTAATTCTATATTTAAGTATTTTTTAATGAGTTTTGCACCGTAGGGTCTTTTGGTTTCGATTTTATAGATGGCGTTGTAAAAAATAAGCTTGGCAACAATTACAGGTTTCTGATATTTGAAAAAGCGGATTTCTTCCTCTTTATCTTGGAATTCATTTTTCAGGACATACTCCTTTAATTCGGACAAAGAATTTACAATAAGGTTGATGATTGCTTCAACTTTTTGAAAACAGCTTTCCGCTTCAATTTCTGTGATTTCAGTTTCTAGTTTATGCAACGTTTCATTGAAGAATTTAGTCATATATTTATCTTTTGGGATTAATATCTGGGCTAATTAATAAATGTCCTAATTATTTTCATTAAGCCATTTTTATTGTTTTACCTGTGGTTTTCTAATCAGCAGAATAGCTGCAATCGCTAAAATAATTGTGGCAATACCGCCATACAAAAACTCCCGACCGGGAAACTGTGTACCTAAAAATCCTGCAATGGGATAGGCTATTGCCCACCATAAATGGGAAAATGCGAAATGAGCACCATATACTTTGCCGTGGTCTTTGGCTTCAATATTTTCGCCGATTAGGGTTTCGGACGGCATATCTGCTAATGTTTGACCGATACCTGCCAAAACCCATAAAAACATTACTCCGTTGTATGGTAAAAAATTAGCAAAACTAATGGCTATACCTAGTAACATTGCACCGCTTATTAGGGATACACTTCTACTTTTCGATTTGTCTAAACTTCCCAATAAGAATGCGGTAATAGCTGCACCCACGCCAAAAATTGACATTATCCAACCGTAATGTTGGTCATCCAATTTCAAGGAATTTTTAACCAAACCTATTGTATTTACTAAGATGATAGCTCCTGCAATAGCTGATATAAACTCGATGCTTAAAGCGAAACGAACAATTTTGTTACCGAATAGTAATCGAATGCCTTTTAATACTTCATTCCACGTATTTTTAGATGCTGTATTCTCATTATTTACACCTTTTTGCAATGTTCCTTTGGGAATAGTAAGTATTATAAGTATAGCAACGAAAAGAGTTGCACCATTTATGAAAAATATTTGTGTAGCACCCATCCATACTGCGAAAATCCCTGCCAGTGCGGGTCCGAAAACACTCAATAACTGAAATGTTGCCATTGATAAACCATTGGCTTCTCTGTAAATTTCTTTTTCAACTATCTGTGGAATAATTGCCCTATAAGTTGGTGTAAAAAATGCTGCAAATACATTCAAGGCAAATATCAACCCATATAATTGCCATTCGGCATTAACGAATGGTAACGCACATACGATTGTCATTCTTGCCACCTGTGTAACGAGCAGTATCTGCTTTCGTTGAAATCTTTCTGATACAACACCTGCAAAAGGCGAAAAGAGAATATAGGCTGTTACCCTTAAAGTAAGGGCTGATGCTAATATTGCCGCTGCGTTTTTAGGGCTCATTTGGTAGGTAAGCAAAGCCAAACCGAGCCAAGTAAAAGCATCACCCAAAAGGCTTGCGATTTGGGCGAAATATAGCTTTGCAAAAGTAGCATTCCTCAGAGATTTGAAGGGTTCTATAATTGGTTTAATTATTTTATTCATTGTCTATTTAATTTTGATTTCTGTACGACAGATACACAGGTTTGATAATAAAAACTTAAGTACCACTACATTTCAAAATAAAGCTCATTGTCTTTCTTTTGGGGTATTTCGTCTTCACCAATCATTTGCTTGATATTGATTTCTATGGTTAAAGCCAGCGATGTCATCGGAGTATCAACAGGTGTATTCTCAAATGGGTCTTGCATCATTATGGCGGTTTTTTCTATGGCAATAAACATTATAGGAATAAGTATTGACAGTATAATTTGTATAGTAAACTGCGAATGCTCTAATCCGAATGGCACCAAGATGGTAAAAACGTAGATTAATGTATGTAATAGCAGGCTGTACGCTCTTGGGAATACCGTGTTTTTTATGCGTTCACATTTCCCCATACTATCACATAGCTTAGTAATTGTTTCGTTTAGTTGCAGTTGCTGAAACTCCGAAATTTTTCTTTGTTCTGCTAAAAAACCCATTTGTTTAGAATGCTCATCAAGAATAGCGTTTGGAATATTGACAGCACTAATTTTATGAAAATTAATATACGCTTCGACTTTTGAAGAAAATCCTACTTTCCTCAAGGTTTCGCCCAGAGCATACACCCATACAATTTGCCGTTGAGCAAAGATTTTAATTTCTTCTTTTTCTTTAGTCGATAGAAATTGGTTCAATTGCCTTGTAAGTATTCGAGAGTCATTAACGATAGCTCCCCAAACAATCCTCGCCTCCCACCATCTTTCATAAGACTGTGAGGTTCTAAAGGCAAGTAAAATAGAAACAATAGTTCCTAAAAGAGCCAATATGCTAAATGGTATTGCAATATCTGCCAGTACAGGGGTTAAATGCAGAAAACCAATGGTTAGAGCAAAGGTAACTACAAAGAATATTTGCCATTTTACTTGCTTAACAAAGTATGAAATAGATATTTTTTTGTTTAAAAGCATTTCTTAAAATTTTTGTTATTAATCGTTCACTACCACAAACAGTCCTGAAAATCGGCTACCATATGCAGCAATAAACCAAGGGCAATAATTCTTATTATTTTGTTTCCAAATAGGAACAACAAAACATACAGCACTATAGCGTAATATGAATGCAGAAAGTGAAATCCTACACTGCATCTGTTTGGATCAAATATTGGTTCGGCAAACAGATGGTCAATGTCAACAAGCATCGTTGATAATAAAATTATCCAAACCGTTTTCCATTCCTTTTTAAAAAATACAAAAGCAACTAACCCTGGAAAGAAAAAATGCAGCGTATAGTGGATAATGTTTTGTAATATAAATAGGGACATATTTTAACTTCTATTTGGGGCAAATCTTAACTATTCCTCTTCTTCGGCATTTTTAATCGCTGATAAAATAGTGTACGCATTTTTGGTAACTATTTTTATTTGTTGAGGATTTGCTGTTGATGGTAATTCTATGCCCGTGTAACCTTCTTGTTCTATGCCTTTGGCAACTTGTATTAATTGAAAAGTATAACCGTTTTTGCCTTCATTGGTCTGCGCAATAATATAATCCACTCCTTCTAACTGTACAAGTGCATCATTCGGCACTGCATTTTTTTCATCTGTTCCGGTTTCTACCCACGCTTTTACATACATTCCCGGCAGTAGTTTTACATCTTTAGTAAAATGGCAATGTACGGGTATCATCTTTTTATCGTCTGCAGCCTGCCCAACCAAAAATACTTTTCCGGTGTGCTTGTAATCATTTTCATTGGATAGTGAAAACCTAACGGTTTGCCCTACCTGAATTTTGCCTAAATCTTTCTCAAAGGCATTTAAAGCAAGATGTAGGTCATTGGTACCTGTAATTTCAAATAGGATATCGGTAGGCGATGCGTATTTTCCGATATTGGTATTGCTGTTTTTTATGTAACCTGATATGGGTGCATAAATGCCCGCTGTTCTCGAAATTTTATTGCTCCTTTTAAGAGAAGCAGTACTGATGCCAATCAAAGCCATTTGCTGCTCTAATCCTGAGATGCGGGCTTTCATTACTTTGAAGTCGGAACTTACCTGCTGGTAGGTTTTTGCTGCATTTATATCCTCATTTCTTAAATCCTGTTGTCTTTTGTATTCCTGCGATAGGTATTCTAACCTGCCAATGCTTTCTAAATACTCCTGTTGTATGGAAATAAATTCAGGGTTTTCGAGTGTGGCTAATTGTTGCCCTTTTTTTACAAATTGCCCGGGTAATAAACCTGCTGATTTGATGTAACCGCCTAAAGGTGCAGATACGGTGGCTACACTGTTGGGTTCGGCTTCAATTGCACCCGTTAGTTTGATGATATTGCTTAGGTTTCGCAGTTCTATAGTACCCGTTTGTATATCCGATAATTTGTACTGGTCTGGCGTAAATGTTATTTGTTTTACTTGGGATGCAGTATCGGTTTTGTTCTCTGTAACTGCCTGTTCTGTAGCTGTTTCTTTTTGGTCTTTACAGGATAACACCGTAATTACTACGATTAGTAAAAAGGGAATGTATTTTTTGAACGAACTATTCATTTTTCTAATTTTTTTAATGATTATTTATTGCCGGAAAGTGTTTCAATGGCGATAATTGCCTTATTGAAATTGTACAGGCTTTCTACGTAAGCGGTACGAATGTTATTTGCCAGCGTTAAATTTTGCAAATGCTGGGCATAGGAAACCTCACCGCTTTTAAAACTTTTTTCGGAATTGCTGATGATTAAATTGGCTTGTGGCAGAGCTTGTTGCTGATAATAATTCAGCTCATTCTGAAGTTTGGCATATTGCTGTTCCAATTCTTTTAACTGACCATTGAGGTTGGTTTTATTCAGCTCCACCTGTGTTGCTGCAATTTCCCGGTTAATTTTTGCTGCATTAATTTTTGATTTATAACCTCCCGGAAACAATGGAATGCCAATACCAATTTGAAAAAAGCTAAACCTGTCTTTTCCGGTATAAGTCCTGTCAATACCATTGATGGTCTGCATTCCTTTATAAGTCTGAGCGCTATAACCCAAAATAATTTCGGGCAACATTTTACTCTTTTCAACCTGTATTTCCTGCTGGCTTACGTTTACTTCTTGTTGCAGGTATCCAATAATGGGATTGTTATTTGCAGAAAAGTTTTCGATAGTTAATAGTAATTCTTTAGCCGTAAGGTTGGTTTCTGCAATGCTGATATCATCTGTGGTATTCAGTAAAGTTTGCAATTGTTGTTTGGCAATTTTCACATCGGCATTGTTTTTTTCAAGTTCATTTTGAATTTGTTTTAACTGAACGGAAGAGGTCATTTTTTCAAGATTGGTACTTTCTCCCGTTCTGTATCTTGCATCACTTGCTTTGCTCAGATTGCTGTAAATACTGTCTAACGCTGCAATGAGTTTTCCTTTTTCCAGAACATACTGGTATTGCAAATACGCCAGCTTCACATTTTCTATCAATTCATTTTCCGAAACGGCTTTGTATTTTTCTGTGCTGATTATCTTTTCTTGTGCCAGTTTTGACTGGTTGCTGTACAGTGTAGGAAAGTCAAAGCGTTGGGTCACGTTAATGAGATTATCATTAATGGTTGGGTTGCTTACAACGCCCTGTGTGTAAGAAAGCTCAGTTTTTGGAATGGTTACGCTTCCTTTTTTCAAAGCTTTTTGAACATTGATGTTGTATTCGGCAATCCTTATGCTGTTGTTGTTTTTTACGGCTTCATCAATAGATTGCTGTAAGGTCAATACTCTTGTGTTTGTTCCAGAAGATACCTGCGCTTTCAGTGTAGATGAAAAGCATAAAAAACCTAAGAGCAATATTGCCGTTGGTAATGTTTTATTCTTTTTCATTTTGAATGTTGATTTTGTAAAATAGATATAGAGCACCGGAAGCACCAGTAAGGTAAGCGCTGTTGCAGTTATCAGCCCGCCAATAACCACGGTTGCTAAAGGACGTTGTACTTCTGCACCTGATGAGGAAGAAATAGCCATCGGAAGAAAACCTAATGATGCCACCATTGCCGTCATTAATACGGGTCTTAACCTCACTTTTGTGCCAATGCGCACTCGCTCATAAATATCGGTAACGCCTTCTTTTGCCAATCGGTTAAATTCTGCAATGAGTACAATACCGTTCAATACCGCTACGCCAAATAGCGCAATAAATCCTACACCAGCAGAAATACTAAAAGGCATATCTCTTATCAGCAATGCAAATACACCACCTATAGCTGAAAGCGGAATAGCTGTAAAAATCAGCAAACCTTGCTTCACAGAACGGAATGTAAAATAGAGCAATAGCAAAATAAGCAATAGCGCTACCGGTAAGGCTACGGCAAGTCTTGCATTGGCTTCTTCCAGATTTTTGAACTGTCCGCCGTAAGTAATATGATAACCTGCCGGCATTTTTACTTTGGCTGCAACGATGTCCTGTATATCATTCACAATGCTTTTTACATCGCGGTTACGAACATTGAAACCAAGCGTAATACGTCTTTTGGCATTATCTCTCTGTATTTGTACAGGACCCGGTTTATAGGAAATATTGGCGACTTCGCTTAAAGGTATCTGCTGTCCTGTTGGTGTACTTACAAATAGGTTTTGTACATCTGTAATGTCGGCTCTTGATGCGCTGTCTAATCTTACCACTACATCAAATCTTCTTTCTCCTTCGTACAGCAAGCCTGCAGTTTTTCCCGCAAATCCTGTTTCAATGGCACTGTTTACATCTTCTACGTTCATACCGTATTGTGCTATTTTATCTCTGTCGAATTGGATGCTTATTTGTGGCAATCCTGTGATTTCTTCAACATACAAATCTTCTACACCTTCAACGGATTTTATTTTCTTTCCTACATCAGAAGCCAAATCTGAAAGTACATCCAGGTCTTCTCCATAAATTTTCAAGACAACATCTTGCTTAGCTCCGGTTAGCAACTCATTAAAACGCATTTGTATAGGCTGTTGAAAGCTGAAAGTAGCATTGGGAATAACAGCAAGTGATTGTTGCATTTTATCAATCAATTCTTCTCTATCTGCTGCGCTTGTCCATTCTTTTTTAGGTTTTAAAACAACGACCATATCACCGGCTTCAATCGGCATTGGGTCTGTAGGGATTTCTCCCGAACCTATCTTATTCACTACCTGCTTTACTTCGGGATAATTTTTCAGTAAAATATCTTGCGCTTTTTGGGATACATCTATCATCTGGTTAATGGAACTGCCCACGGGAACTCTTGTTTCTACTGCAAAGTCACCCTCATCTAATTGGGGTATAAATTCTCCGCCCATTCTGTTGAATGCAAAAAGGGTTATAACAAACATTGCCACGGCAATAGATATTACCAACAGCTTTCGTTTCATTGCTCCTTCAATGATGGGGCTGTACACTCTTTGAATGGCTCTCATCATTTTATCCGAAAAGTTGTCTTTGTGCGTGGTCTTTTTGCTGAGGACTAATGCAGACATCATCGGAACATAAGTGAATGACAATAGGAATGCGCCCATAATAGCAAATGAAACGGTTTGCGCCATTGGTGTAAACATCTTGCCTTCTACACCTACCAATGCCAGTAACGGTAGGTAAACAATAAGAATGATGATTTCTCCAAATGCTGCTGCCGAACGAATTTTGGTTGAAGACTGAAACACTTCTTCATCCATTTGTTCTTGTGTAAGTTTTTCTACTCCGCCGTACCGGTTTTTGCTGGTTGTTATTCGGTGTAGTACTGCTTCTACAATGATTACCGTTCCGTCGACAATAATTCCGAAATCGATGGCACCAAGGCTCATTAGGTTTCCGGATACGCCAAAAAGGTTCATCATCGCTATGGCAAACAGCATTGCCAATGGAATAACCGAGGCTACCACAAGACCGCCACGCAGATTACCAAGGAAAAGTATCAAAACAAAAATTACAATTAAAGCACCTTCTACCAAGTTGGTTGATACTGTTGATATGGCGCCATCTACTAATTTTTTCCTGTCAAGAAACGGCTCTATCTCTACACCTTCGGGCAAACTTTTTTGAATTTCTTCAATCTTTGCTTTTACATTGGTAATTACTTCAGAAGAGTTGGCACCTTTTAGCATCATCACAATTCCGGTAACGGTTTCTCCCTGCGCATTTCTTGTTGCTGCCCCATATCTTGCCCCATTTCCGAAACGGACATCTGCCACATCCCTTAACAAAACAGGAATGCCCCCTTCGTTTTTAACTACGATTTTTTTAATTTCCTCAATATTCTTTACCAAACCTTCGCTTCGAATAAAGAAAGCATTTGGGCCTTTATCGATATAAGCACCACCAGTGTTTTGATTATTCTTTTCTAAAGCGGTGAAAATATCGGATATATTGATGTTTTGGCTGGCGAGCCTGTCTGGCTCTATGGCTATTTCATACTGTTTTACAAATCCGCCAAACCCGCTTACTTCTGCTACTCCCGGTGTTCCTAAAAGTTGTCTTTTAATAATCCAATCCTGAATAGTTCTTAATTCGGTAGCATCGTATTTGTCTTCATATCCTTTTTTAGGATGGATGACGTATTGGTAAATTTCGCCTAAACCTGTGGTAAGCGGTGCCATTTCAGGAACACCGACACCTTCGGGTATGTTTTTAGCAGCCAAGGTCAACCGCTCCTGAACTTGTTGTCTTCCCCAATAAATGTCTACTTTTTCTTCAAAGACAATTGTAACTATGGAAAGACCAAAGCGAGAAAAAGAACGCATATCTTTTATGCCGGGAATACTTACCATTGTTTGCTCTACCGGAAAGGTTACGAGCTGTTCTACTTCCTGCGCTGCCAATGTGGGCGATACTGTGATTACCATTACCTGATTGTCTGTAATATCGGGCGTTGCATCAATAGGAAGTTTGGTAACGGAATAGGAACCCCAGCAAATTAATGCCAGGGTAAATAATCCTATTACCAACTTATTTTTTATTGAAAAATGAATGATGTTGTTTAACATATCATAATCTTGTTTGAATGGTTATTGTTTAAGGAGATACTGTCCTTTCATTTTGATTTTGACAGTAATGTCCTCATTTGAATTGTTTTTGAAATACCATCCTTGCGGACCTTCAAACGGAGCAAGAAATGAACCTGCCATATTGTTTGAATAAGCAATGGTGTAGCTTTCAAAGTAGTTGCTGTTGTTTTTTACCTCTCCGTGAAAATCAAAGTACAGTTCACCTTTATCGGTAATCCACTCATATTTTAATTGTCCGTATTTCAACATATTTACTTTGTACTCCAATCCTTTACCGGCAGGAATAACTACGCTTACATCATCTGTACGTTCTGCCAATTGTGTAGCAGGCGCAGGGTTGTTTGCGGCATCAGGCTTTGCCACATCCGCCGGCGAACCTACATTTTCCATTTTCAATATCTTGTGCGGTTCTGAACTTAGATTTTCTGTACTTCCTTCTGGTACATATAACTTGCTGAAACCGGTTGCCTTTCCTATTCCTAAGGGGTCTATACCATATTCAGCTGGTAATACTGCACTTACGAGAAGGGTGGTTCCAATAATTAAAGCAATGATTACCTGCTTTATGATAGATTTTTTATCTAAAACTTTATGTGCTATTTCTGACATTTTGATAATTGTTAAGAGTTAAAATAACCGACTAACTGGTAGCCGAATAATAAAAAGCCCGCTGCCATAAGCAACATATTGGTAACTGTAGAGAATTTGAAAAAGCTCGGTGATTTTCTCCAAAGGGTGATAACAAATAATACAAGAGCTAAGGCGATGAATTGACCTATCTCTACACCGATATTGAAACCAAGCAGGTTGGTCAATAATCCTGTTCGGTCAAAACTCAATTCCTGTAATTTACTGGCTAAACCGAAACCGTGAAAAAGTCCAAAGATTAAGACAGCCGCTTTTGTATTAGGCTGGCGACCAAGGAATTTTTGAAAGCCACCTAAATTATCAAAACCTTTGTAAACGATTGAAAGTGCTATAATAGCATCGATGAGGTAAGCGTTGATAGCCATATCTGCCAGTACACCTAATAAAAGGGTAATACTATGACCAATGGTAAAAAAACTCACATACAAAAGCACTTCTTTTGGACGATAAAGAAAAAAGATAACGCCCACAAGAAATAATAAGTGGTCGTAACCTGTAAGCATATGTTTTGCCCCTATATACAGGAACGGTACAAAAGCAACGCCTGAATTTCCACTTAAAAAAGTTTGGGTATCCTCATCTACTCCGTGAGCATACGCCGACCCTGAAACCAATAGCAATAAGGCTATTGATAAAACAATTTTTACATACTGCATTTGAAATTAATTTTTTAGTTAGGCAATAAAAGCCTGGCAGTACTGCGTACAAGGGTACGCAATACCAAACAGTCGCAGGCTTTGCTACAATGATTATAAGACTTTGCTTAAAAAATTAATTAATGCTTATGTCCGTGTGCTTTATCAATACTGTCCTGCTTTAAAGGAGCTACAGTTGAACTATCTGCTTTTGCAGCAGGTGCAGTATGATTACCGGAAGGATCGTGGGAATGCCCGTGTGCTTTATCAATGCTATCTTGATTTGCTGTTTCCACAGGTGTCACTTGATCAGTATTATCTGAAGATTTTTTCTCGTTGGTATTGCAGGCAACTAAGGTAAGGGCAGCAAAAGCCGCTATAATGAATGATTTTTTCATTGTTTAAAAAATTTGATAGTAAGAAATAAATAATTTGCCCGAAAAAATGGGCATACGTCAAATTTTAACTTTCGAGGATTGAAAGTTAAGCAACAATGAATGAAGGGGGACCCCGAAGGGAATAGGCTCCGTGGAGCGGTGGTAGATAAATAATATGCCTATCTGGTGGAAAAGTATTTTTCTGATAGTCAACTATATATTCAACGGGCGCAGTAAAATGAATAGGCAGAGCCTTAATAGATTTTACGTCGTCCTTGGAAATGACAATTTTAGTTTCGCTTGAATTTGTAAAGGATATGTTTTCACCAGCGTGTATAAAACCCGAAAATGCAATCTCTAAGGGTGTTTCGCCATTGTTTTTGCCGTTATGATGTTCGTCATTAACAATTTCAAGGTGGTGATGGTGCGATACAATGCCGTGCCCCAAAATCATTATTTGGGCAACAATTAAGAATAATATGGCAGTGTATCTACGCAACATTTTGACAAAGATATACAAATAAGTTTTGTTGGTAACAAAAGAAAGCAAAAAAAAGAATTTAAGAACCATAATAAATTTAATAATAACTCCCTAACCAACCATTTTTAAATTTGTCTGCTTACTGAAGTAGTTGTAAGAACATTTTATGCCTGCTGTAATAAATGTTGTAAATCTGGGTCGTTCTTAATTCTTTCCAATTCATTTTCTACAATATTCAAAATGTCCATCTTTATTTGTCGGTAATTCCCTTCAATCTGTTTTTTCATTTCATCTTCGCCCTGCTGGTTTACGAAAGATAATATTTGTGGTATCTTTTGGTACGCTTTGGTTTCTGATGCTACACTTTCATTGTCCACCACAATTTCAGCGTGAAAGATTTTCTGTTCAATTCGCTCATCGAAGTTATCCGAAACTGCACCAACAAACATCCCTTGTGTTAAAGTTGAAATTTTTGAAGCTGGGATTAAACTGTCCAATTGCGTAGAAATGGAAGTTGATTTGTCGCTTCGGTTGATGGTTAAACTTTGTCTTTTCTGCAACACCTTTCCGAAACGTTCCGAAAGGCTTTTTGCAGTTTCTCCCACCACTTGTCCGCTGAAAATATTACCAACCGTATTCTGAATAACCTTGCTTTCCTTGTCGCCATAATCTCTCGTCAATTGTGAAAAATCTTGAAAACCTAAACAAACAGCCACTTTATTACTTCTTGCAGTTGCAATCAAATTATCCAATCCTCTAAAGTAAATAGTTGGCAATTCGTCTATGATAACCGAACTTTTTAATTGCCCTTTTTTGTTGATTAGCTTTACAATCCTTGAATTGTATAATCCCAACGCTGCGGAATAAATATTCTGTCGGTCGGGATTATTACCTACACATAAAATTTTAGGTTCTTCAGGATTATTAATATCCAAAGAAAAATCATCGCCAGTCATAACCCAATACAACTGCGGAGAAATCATTCTTGATAAAGGGATTTTTGCCGATGCAATTTGTCCTTGCAATTGGTCTTGTGCGCCACCTTGCCACGCATCCATAAAAGGAGATAAATAGTTTTCCAAATCGGGATATGAAGTTAAAATCGTGAAAACATCTGAATATTTTTTGTTCAGCAATTCAATAGCGTGCGGAAATGTGCAATATTTTCCGTCATCGTAAATTTTCAAATACCAAATAATGGCAGCTAACAAAATTATCGGACTTTCTACAAAAAAATCGCCTTGTTTCTGTATCCAACTTCGGTTGAGGTTTAGCATTATGGTATAAGCAGCTTCGTAGGCATCAGAAATATCCGTCATAAAATCAGGATTGAGCGGATTGCAACGGTGGCTTTTTCGTGGGTCGTCAAAATTTATCACATAAAATTTTGGCTGAACTTTGTATTTATCCCGATGTTTTAATAAATGATTGTATGCAATGGTAGAAAGGTCATCAAATTTAAAATCGTAGATGTACATTGAAAACCCTTTTTCAATTTGTTGCTTTATATAATTATTTACAATCGCATAAGATTTTCCAGAACCGGGTGTTCCCAAAACAATAGTCGCCCGGAAAGGATTGACAATATTTATCCAGCCATTATTCCATTTGCCCTTATAATAAAACTTTGTAGGAAGATTGACAGAATACTCGTTTTCCATCAATTTAGTTTCCTGCTGAAAACTCTCATTCTCATTGTTGAAAACATCTTCCATTAAATTGGTACGGAGTAAACGGCTCATCCAAACTCCTGCTACCATCAAAGCAATATAACCTAAAGCAGTGGTAAAAATATACAGAAATGTGGCAGTTAATAAAGGTAGTTTCAACAAAGGAAAATTCAGAAAAAACAAAATAATTCCAATCGACAAAGCTACATATATTTTAGACCAAGTTATCTTCTCATTTTTAACGCCTTTTGTTCCCAAACAGCTTAATGCCAACAGTACCAAAGCAAAAATTTTGGTGTATAAATTGTGCGAAAACAAACCGGCTGTTCGGTCAAAATTGCCTAAGATTTTGTTGATTATTTCCAGCGTCCAGCCACGTTCCAAAAAGAAACCGTAGCAGAACCAATAAAGGTGCATCAGTACCAAAAGGATACTTACTGCCCGCATAAATGCCATTATTTTGGCAAGACCTCTTAAATCGTCTTCTCCCTGCATTATTTTAGTTTTAATGTTCGGGCGTGAATTTAAAAGTTGTAAATATTGGTTTTTAAAATGTGGTAGTCAATGTCTGCGAATGGCATTGTTTGGCGGATTGCTATTGCTGTCCTCTATGGCGTTTCCTTTTCTTCTTCATTTTATTTGCAAAATCTTGTTCTTCATAATCTTCTCCTTGTATTTCAGGCAATAAGCCGCCCAATGCTTCGACCAAACCATCTTCGTGTTTTTCAGTATTTAAAAAATCGAAGAAATGATGAGGTTTTTCCACAGGTAAATTTTCCGCATCGTTTGACTTAGAAGCTTTTATTTGTGATTGAACTGGTTCTTTAATTTCCGGTTTGATGTTGTTATTCCAATAATCGTTAAAAGTATTAGCAGAAAGTTCTTTTCCCAATCGTGAACCATTCCAAATTGTCTTAGAATTATGGTCTATAAAAGTTATTCCGTAAATTCGTCCTACATCATTTCTGCGCACCACTACATTAATTCCTTGTTCGGTTAATTGTTTCTTAAAACTCAATTCATCAGTTGTTGATTGTAAAGCAATGTTTATAGCAGATTTTAAAGTTTTTTGAACAGGATTATTTTTTAATGCAATTTTACTTTGCTCAAAATGCAATTCCAAAGCTGGAAGTCCAGCACTTTTCCCAAACAAAGATGCCTTGAACGGATGACCTGCTTTTTCTCCTTTTTCATTTAAGGGAATGTACAATAAACCCTTCTGCAACTGCCCTTGCAATTCTCCTTCTACCTTTTCGGTGGTAATGTTAAACAAAGAAAGCAAGGCGTTGTATTCTCCCAAAGTTTGGTATTGATAATAGTTTGGCAAATGGCGAATAACTGAAGCTATCTGACTTTTTACATCGCCTGCTTTGTAATTTATGGGACTAAAAATCTTGTCATTCAGCTTATGTTCTTTATCTGTAGCAGCTATCAATCCGTGTTTCCTTTCGAGTTCCCGGCACACATTCATAGACCGCATTTTCTCGAATTTATCAGAAATCTTTTTACCTTCTTCATCCACGCAAACCGAAACAATATGGATATGGCTGCGGTCAATATCGGTATGTTTGAAAATCACAAAAGGCTGTTCGCCATAGCCCATTTCACGCATATATTCTTCCGCCATTTCTCGAAACTTGTCATCACTTACCTCATCTCTCGGGTCAGGATTGAGCGAAATATGCAAGGTGTGTTTCTCGGTATTGCGGTTCGCTATGAGATAAGGTGCAAAAGATTGAGCCAATTGCGAAACGGAATAATGACCATTAGCGGTTTCAATCATCTTATTGGTGAACAAAATCTGTCCGTTCTCATTCTCCACTTTCAGTTGATTGTACGCCAATGCTCCATATAGATTTCCGCTTCTGCCAATTTTTGCTATCATTTCTAAGGCTGTTTTTTCAGATACTTTGTTTCAAATTCTTCGCTAATCTGAATGATTTTTTGACACAACATTGCCATTTCAGCCGTTTGTTTTTCTAATTTGTATAGAAACGCTGCGGCTTTTTTCTCGGAAAAATTCTTATACAAAAGCTTCACTATTTGGTTGTAATTGACACCCACAGAACGAAATTGACTATGAAACGAAGTCAATCTCATATAAAAATCAACCGTGCCTTTATCTATTTTAACTGATTTCATCTCGTTACCAAACAACAGAGAAATGATAAACTTTGCTTTATTGGGCATTCCCGATGTTTCAAAAAGCGATAAAAGTTTGGCATTTTCTTCATCAGTAAGACGAAAAACGTGGCGGTGGATGCTTGGGTCGATTTTTGCCTTCCGTCCGCCTTTATTTTGTTTTCTTTTATTATTCTCATTCATCACTAATCCATTTTAAATTCATACAAAACCTCGACTTCGGAGTGGTTTTTTCAGCTCCCGGCAGGGCAAGTTGTTTTGAGGCACGAACTCGGTTTCGAGTGCCTCAAAACACAACTTGCCGTGTTCTGATGAACACAAAAATCCGCCCTTCGGGACGGATTAAATTTAACAGGGAAAAACGGCTCGATGCCGTTCTGTTTAGTGTCCATTTTTGAGAGATACTTTGCATAAATCTGTTAATAAAAATCATTTTACAAAGTAAAGATCTGCTTATGAGAGTATTGCAAGACATTACCAAGACAAACATTGCCTTTGAGTGCCAAACACCGCCAAAGCCATAAAATTGATTGAAAATGATGATTTCTTTGCTTTTGAATGTTGGCAGGAACTCCATCAGGGATGATAGATTGATAGCATTCCGGAATGCAGATAATCCAGCAATCTTGACGGCAGGATTGCAAGGATGAAAGAATGATAGCGTGACGGCTTGTAATCAAGATTGCTTTCGTGAATGCAGGATTATAGGAACGCTAGAATGATGGCTATCCTGACTGATAGCAAACAATAATGAGTGCTGTCTTGCAGACCAGTAGGAAATCACGAATTCAATAAAGAAAGACTGCCGGTTATCCTGCAAGCAAGCCTGAAAACAAGAATACGAAAACTTTAAATTTTTAAAATATGGACACAAAAAAGAAACCTCTGTTTATTGCATTTTCTTCTCAAAAAGGTGGCGTTGGCAAAAGTACATTTACAACGCTCGTTGCAAGTACGATGCACTATAGATTGGGCTACAATGTAGCTGTATTTGATGCGGATTTTCCACAACACAGTCTGATGAAAATGAAGACAAGAGATTTGGCAATGGTTATGGAAAATGAAACTTTAAAAAAGCTGGCGTACAAACAATTTACCACCATCAACAAAAAAGCCTATCCGATTATGCAGCACAAAGCGGATAGTGTATTGGAAGCGGCTCAAGAATTTGTAAATACTTCTACCACTCCTGTGGATGTGGTATTTTTTGACTTGCCAGGAACTGTGAACACGCCAGGAATTCTGAATGCATTGGCGGGAATGCATCACATTTTTACGCCCATCGCAGCAGACCGTGTAGTAATGGAGAGTACACTCATTTTTACACAACTTTTGCAGGATGTGATTATGAAAAAAGGAGAAACCTCCATAGAAACCATTCATCTTTTTTGGAACCAAGTGGACGGAAGAGAAAGTACGCCATTGTATGCTGTTTACAATCAATTGATTGAGCAATTAGGATTGAGTTTGATGCAAAGCCAAATCAAGAACAGTACACGTTTCCGCAAAGAAAGTGAAGCGGATAGCAAAACAGTTTTCCGTTCCACAGTAATGCCGCCGGATGAACGATTGATGAAAGCTTGTCAATTGAATTTATTCATCGAGGAGTTTTTAAAAATCATTCAATTATAGCCTTATGGAGAAAGATAATAAAAGAAAAGCTACGCCCGATATTAACGAGGAAATGATGATGAACTTGATGGTGGATGGCGTAAAAAAAGACGGAATACAGCTTCCTCCTGAACCCATTGAAAAAATGGAAAATGAGGCTGTAAAACAAGAAGAATTTTCAAGAAATAAACCTGCCCAAAAGGAAAAGAACCGAACAAAGAAAATTCTTGATGGAAGTTATGGCGACCATTTTTTGAAAACGCATTCGATGACAAAGCGTGGAGATAAAAGCATCTACATCCGGCAGGAATATCACGAACGATTATCCCGCATTATACAGGTTATAGGAAAAGATGAAATACCGCTGTATGCTTACCTTGATAATATTTTGGAGCATCATTTTGAAGTATTTGAGAAAGCCATTATAGACGATTTTAATGAGAAATATAAACCCATTTTTTAAAACATTTAATTATGGAAATAGTAATTGTAATATGCTTGCTGATTGTAATTTTCTTGCTTGTACAAGATAAAATCATCATCAATAAAAAGTCGAAACAAAAACCGACACAAGAAAAAATCAATCCAAATCTTCCTGATATTATGGGTCTGCCTAAGCCAGTAAGAAGCCTTTCGATGCCAAACACTGCCAATGAACGCCAAATTGAGGAAGACGAAATAAATCCTGATAATTTAGACATAGAATACGACGAAAATGAAAACGTAGGTATTCAAATTCCGCAGGAAGAGCTGGACGAAGTTTTCAGAAATATACCTGATTTGGATGAAGAGGAAGAGGAATGGAACAGGTACGGAATATCCGATGGCGATGACGGTTTTGCCCAAGGGGTTACCTTTGAAGAACTAAGCTCCGTGGGGATGTTGCTCCAAAAAGAAGAATTGGAACCAGCCCAAAAGGAAACAGCGGTAGATATAGTTCAAAGATTACAGGGAACCGAATTATTTAGTTTGCTGGAAAGTTCAATAGATGGTGCTTCCAGAAGAATTGCCGAGCTTTTGGACAGTACTCTCACTTCTGAGACGGATGCCCGTTCTTCCACTTTGCGGAAAAGTGATGTGAGTGATTTTGATATTGGGGAATTTGTGTGAGCAAACTCCCTTTTTATTTTTGCTGCTCTAAAAATTCTTCGTAGGATACTGATTTGGCATATTTAGGAATGACATCAGCATTGCTTAACCAAGAATAATCAGCATCTATTTCTACATCAAATTTTGACGGAACAGTAATGAAAGTTAATTGTTCATATTCTTCTATTTCTAAAGGAAAGAAAGCGCCGCCCGGTTCTGAATGTAGAAAAAAATCGCCTTGCAAGGCTCCACAATGTTCACAATGATTAGCCCAATAACTACTTTCCGCTGTTTTAGAATATGCAATTTTATAATTTGGAAATAATCTTTTGATTTTACCTGCAATTTCATTTTCGATGAATACTGGCATACTAAAAAAAGACAATCCATCGGCTCGAAACCATTTTTCATCCTCATTTTCGTCGGTATTCAAATAATAAAAATTATTTGAAGCTAAGGAAATGACAGCAGTTTTGTTTGCACATTTATAGCAATCACTACTATTTAAAGCAATTGATACGGGCGATTTTATAATAACCGATACTTTTGATTTGTCTATCCAGTGCTGGAAATCATTAATATCCTTATGGTCAGGAACAAACCAAGTTTTTTGTTCTACATCCCAAAAAGCGCCTTTTGATTTGGCACTGTCTTTATCGCTGTAGGGTACATTTATTTTTAATGGCATCGTAATTTATTTTTTTAATGGCTCAATCCATCCCTTCAAATTTTTGGAAAGAATAATCATAAGTATATTCAAGCAAATGTGAGGTTGGGGGCTTTCCATCTGGCGCATAAAACTTATGAACATTTCTATATTTTTCAGAAATAAGATGTAAATTTTTTCTTGCTCTCGAAGCTAATACATACAAGAGTTTCTTTGAATTTTCAATACCATTATTATCATTAAAATGAGGAACATAACCGTCCAATAAGCCAAAGCCAATAACTGCATCGTATTCTTCACCTTTAGTTCCGTGTATTGTGGAAACAGTAATTCCATCTCGCTGTCTGAATACTTTTCTGAAATTTTCAATATCCCCAATATATGGATTTCCTTCATCAATCAATCTCTGAATTCTACTTTCAGAACTTGCAAAAAATGAATTGAAATGTTCATCTAACAAGGGAAAATTGGGCAGTACAATTTTTAACTTTTCACAAATCTGATTAAAGAAACTTTTTAAATAAGTTAAACCATCTGTCTCGTTTATCTCAAAAGAATTACAAATTCTTAAAAATTCTTTACTACTTACATTTGAAACATCAACACCTGCACTATCCAGTTCATTTAATATTTCTTTACTCCACCTTAGCCTTCTTACATACATAAAAGGAGATGGTTCCGTCAATGCAACTCTTGAAACCTTGAACCAAAAATTATCAATATCCCGAGAAAAAGGAGCCATTCCTGGTCCGTCAAAACTGAAATCAGGAAGTCTGATGATAAGTTTTCTTGTAATGCTTGCGATATGTACCCATTGTGGAGCAGTGATGCATATTTCGTTTGGGCTAATTCCGGCTGTTTCTACATTGTACAAAATTAACTGAGCTAATTCTTCAATTAAATCATCAACTGAGACAACTGAATTAAATGTAATTATACTTGGATAATCTTTTCCATTACCAAATGCAACAATTGGAGTGTCGAAAGTTTTATAATAATCAAAATAGTTGATAATAGCCGACGATGACCTATAGTTTTTATCTAAGCTTAATGGGGTCAATTCAAATCCTAATAATTTTTCTAATTCATCTTTAGGCATTGGGTAACCTCCCAGCGAGTCGTAAATAGATTGGTTTGGGTCGCCAACAATAAGTGTTTTTGAATTGCCTTTGTTAACGCTTAATATTTTGGATATGATGTGATACTGTATTTCCTTAGTATCCTGATACTCATCAATTAAAATAAAAGGGAATAATTTGGATAGAATATTTGCTACAACTGGTTTTGATTTGAGTATTTCATAAGCGTAAAACAAAATTTGTTCAAAATCAATCTGTCGGTTTTTTTCAAGGATTGCAAAATATTCCCCAAGAATTTTTTGTAACGAATTATGTTTTTTTGTGTCTAAACAGGTCAAATAGAAATTATCAGTTTTGGCAAGGATGCCACAATCATAATAGGTTATTTTTTCTTCTTTATAGGGTTTGCATAATTCGGTCAATATCTTTTCGCTGTCAAAAGAATTGATAACCTTAAAGCCGTTCTTCAATCGTTCAGAATACAAATGATATGGCTTTAAAATCCATTCCATACAAAAAGAATGGATAGTGCCAATCCATAATTGTGACGTATCGACACCTAATAACTCAACCCGCTCCTTTATCTCATCGGAAGCTCTATTAGTGTAGGTTATGGCTATAACGAATTCCTTGTCTGATTTCAACCTGCTTAACTCATAAGCAATTTTGAATGTAAGGGTTCTCGTTTTACCGCTTCCGGGACAAGCAATAAGAAGTACGCTATTATCTTCAAGAATTGCATCTTCCTGTTCTTTATTGATACTGTCTTTTTCCCAAATAAACATAACTACTTCAGTTTATCTATTAGTATTAAAATTTGGTCGTCTGGCAGTACAAGGTCAAAGTCAAAAGCTAAGTCTTCCAATTTATTTGTTCCATTTCTATATTTCAAAAGTTCCGCTTTACAACTTGTAAAATCGAGGGCATTATCAGCTTCAAAATGTTTATTCATTCTATATTGGATAATGTCTGCAACTATGTTTGAAGAATAGGTTTCTTTTGCAAAAAGGATAGCATCAAGAATGTAAGCTGGGATTTCAGTTTTATAAGAAATATGTTTGCCTAGCATAATTGCAAACCAACCTTTTCCTTCCTGTTTTGCCATTGTAAGCACCCGCTTACCATAAATAGCCACATCGGCACTTTCGATATCCGTTTTTGCTTGCGTACGTGTTGCTGGGTCAATATAGACTTTTTTAATAATCCTCTCCACTTCCCAAGCGTTTCCTTCTGAAATAAAATCTACTTCAAAAGTGTGCTTCGCATAAAATGCTTTGACCCACGTATTACCTGCTTCAAATGCATCTAATTTTGTTTTTCTTTCCAGCCCTTTTTGCTTAGAACCGGCTACTTTTTTCTTATACTTTTTCAAAGCATCACTGTCGCCAGCATTTTCAGTAGTATCGCAGATAGCATCATCTAAATCTGTGAGGATAGCACATTTACGTTGTATCCTGTCATTATGGAAAAGTTGCGCAACATTTTCAAACCCAGTGCTTCTAATGTTTATCAAACTTATTCCCAACTCGTCCAAGCTTATCCCCAAAACTTTCTTTACTATAATTGGGATTAGAATTTCTTCGGCATCGCCTTCTACCAAAATCACACCTTTAGCAAAGAGCAAGTTGGTTCTTACCGCATCCAAGTAACGTTGTACCTGATTGATGTTTTCTGCCCCCAAGTCTGTAGAAGGCTGATAAACCTCTGCATAATTTAGTTTTTTAGCTAAGATGTTTATGTTTTCTACATTACTGACTTCAGATATTTGCGTAGAATGGGTTGAATATATGATTTGAGTATCACCATAATCTAATTTGTCGAATAATGTTTTTTGAATGTGATTATGAATATGAGCCTCTGGCTCCTCTATAATTAAGAAATTTGCGAATGTATCTTTTGATTTTCGATATTTAAATTCCAAAAGTTTTAAGGTCAGGAAAATAAGATTAGCACCTCCCAAGCTTAACTCGTGGATACCGCCTTCATATTCTTCTCCTGGTTCTCCAATAAATAATTTCAAGGATTGGAGCAGTTATTCCGCTTCATCAGGAACACTAGATTTTATAGATAATGATGAGGGAGAATAGGTAAGCCCAACAGCATCTTGAATTGTTGTTTTAATATCATCACGGATAGTCTGTACATCTGGAAGTGCTTCAATGCTTTCATTCAATTCTTTTACTAAATCGCTGATAGGCTGGTAATCAGCATCTTTTATTTCGCCACTTTTATTTTTTAAAAGGGTGAGTAACGGATTGGTTCTGTTATTATGGAAATCACTTACAACATCTCTTAGTGCCTGTATAAAAGTAAATGAAACTTCTTTTGCAACAGATAGCTGATGAGGAATTTTGGAACCAAATTTTGACGCATCAATAGCAGAAGGAAAAATGACATTTTCAAAATCACCTACAAGTTCTTTATACACATCAGGGTCGTTAAAATCCGCTGTACTTTTCCCTGTAAAAAACGTTTCATAGTTATCTAAAATGTTAATATCATCAAGGATAGCTTGTAATCCTGCTTTGTCGCCTTCCGCTAACTCAGAAAGTTTTTGTCTGATGTCTGCTTTTGGGCGAAAAAAAAGATTGTAAGTAGCTTTTTCTACATAGTCCGCTTCGGCAATACCGGTTCCGTGTATGAATAATGATTGAATGGCTTCTTCATCATTCAGTTCATCAAATTCTATGCTGATTATAATCCAATGACCTTTCCATCTTCCTTTGTCTAAAGTTCTATTAAAATCACCCTCAGTTAGTTTATAGGCAAACTGAAGAGAAGCATCTTCCAAAAGCAATCTGATTGCTTTAAAAACGTTGGTTTTTCCTGAACCATTTTCACCTATAACGGTGTTTATTCCTTTATTGAAATTGAAATATGCATTAACAAAATTTCTATAATTGACAAGGCTGACTTTAGATATGTACATTTAAAATTTGCGTTTTTAAATTAAGATTTTCAAAACAACTAATATAATACTTTTCTACGTTTTGGATGCCACCCACCGCCAAACAATTCCTCTCATTGCCACTTTCTTACAACGCTTTAATTTCTGAAACACCTTTGTCCCGAAAGTCCGCAAGGTGCGGGAAAACAGTAACAAATTAATGTGTTTCAATTATGGAAAAACAAAGAAAAAAAGTTTTGCTGGCAGCCGTGGCTATGCTGTCAGGAATTGGTGCGTTCGCACAGGGAAACGGTGTGGGCGGCATCAACGAGGCTACGCAAATGGTAACTTCTTATTTCGACCCCGCAACTCAATTGATTTACGCTATCGGTGCAGTCGTAGGGTTAATAGGCGGCGTTAAAGTGTACAACAAGTTTAGTTCGGGCGACCCCGACACAAGCAAAACGGCAGCTTCGTGGTTTGGTGCGTGTATCTTCTTGATTGTGGCGGCTACTATCCTGCGTTCATTCTTCCTATAATCCCAAGCCTTATGAATTACAATATCAACAAAGGCATCGGAAGAACGGTGGAATTTAAAGGGCTGAAAGCACAGTATCTGTTCATTTTCGCAGGCGGATTACTGGGTACGCTTATTCTCGTAATGATACTGTATATGGCAGGTGTAAACACTTACTTCTGTCTGTTTCTTGGTGCGGGCGGTTCTTCGCTGATAGTGTGGCAAACCTTTTCGCTCAACAGAAAATACGGCGAACACGGATTAATGAAAATCGGGGCAAAAAAAAGACATCCCAAATACATCATCTGCCGCAAGCTCGTGCACCGCTATCTGAAATTCAATCCTAAACAAAATATCGTATGAGAAATGTAGCAAAAACAACCACATTGGAAAACAAATTTCCTTTGTTAGCAGTAGAAAACAACTGCATCCTTTCAAAAGATGCAGACATTACTGCCTGTTTTGAAGTGCGATTGCCGGAACTCTTCACGGTAGCAGCGGCAGAATACGAAGCCATTCATTCCGCTTGGCACAAGGCGATTAAAACCTTACCAGATTTCACGGTGGTTCACAAACAGGATTGGTATATCAAGGAAAATTATGCGCCAGATTTGACAGAAGAAAACCAAAGTTTTTTGGCAAAATCCTATCAACGGCATTTCAACGAAAGACCTTTTTTAAATCACTATTGCTATTTGTTCCTTACCAAAACGAGCAAGGAAAGAATGCGTATGCAAAGCAACTTCAGCTCGCTTTGCAAAGGTTCTCTTATCCCGAAAGAAATTAGGGATAAAGAAGCGATACACCGATTTATGGAAGCAGTTTCACAGTTTGAGAGGATTGTAAACGATAGCGGATTTGTAAGCCTGCAACGCCTAACTGAAGATGACATCATCGGAACAGATGAAAAGCAAGGCTTGTTAGAACAGTATCTAACACTTTCAAGAGAAGTAGGTACGCCAATGCAGGACATCGCTCTCGGTTCCGAAGAGGTTCGTATCGGTAATAAAAGATTAAGCCTTCATACTTTGTCGGACACCGATGATTTGCCAGGAGCAGTTTCAACTGATACCCGTTACGAAAAATTATCTACCGACCGAAGTGATTGCCGACTGTCTTTTGCTGCCCCAGTAGGTTTGATGCTCAGCTGCAATCATATCTACAACCAATATTTGTTTTTGGATAACAGTGAAGACAACCTGCAAAAGTTTGAGAAATCTGCAAGGAATATGCACTCTTTGGCAAGGTACAGCCGTGCCAATCAAATTAACAAAGAATGGATAGAAAAATATCTGAACGAGGCTCACAGTTTCGGGCTGGCTTCTATTCGTGCGCATTTCAATATTATGGCGTGGTCAGATGACCCAGCTGAACTAAAGCAGTTGAAAAATGATTGCGGAAGTGCCTTGGCATTGATGGAATGTAAACCACGCCATAACACTACTGATGTAGCTACTTTGTATTGGGCAGGAATGCCGGGCAACGCTGCCGATTTTCCGAGTGAGGAAAGTTTTTACACCTTCATTGAACCAGCATTGTGCTTTTTTACGGAAGAAACCAATTACCACAATTCGCCTTCGCCATTCGGGATAAAAATGGCTGACCGATTGACCGGCAAACCTATTCATTTGGATATTTCGGATTTACCTATGAAACGTGGAATTATTACCAACCGTAACAAGTTTATCCTCGGTCCTTCGGGAAGCGGAAAATCCTTCTTTACAAACCATATGGTACGGCAGTATTACGAGCAAGGCGCTCACGTTTTGCTGGTGGATACGGGTAATTCTTATCAAGGTTTATGCGAACTTATCAAAGGTAAAACCAAAGGCGAAGACGGCGTTTATTTCACTTATACCGAAGATAATCCGATTGCATTTAATCCTTTCTACACAGATGATGGCGTTTTTGACATTGAGAAGCGTGAAAGTATCAAGACTTTGATACTGACCCTTTGGAAACGTGATGATGAACCACCAACTCGTTCGGAAGAAGTTGCCCTTTCTAATGCCGTAAGCGGATATATCGAACGGATAAAAACCACTGATGATTTCCCGTCTTTCAACGGTTTTTACGAATATGTAAAAGGCGATTACCGCAAGGTATTAGAAAGAAAAGAAGTCAGGGAAAAAGACTTTGATATTGCCAATTTTCTCAACGTGTTGGAACCTTATTACAAAGGTGGCGAATATGATTATTTGCTCAATTCTGACAAACAGTTAGACCTTCTTACAAAACGTTTTATCGTGTTTGAAATTGATGCGATTAAAGACCATAAAATCCTCTTTCCCGTGGTAACCATCATTATTATGGAAGTTTTCATTAATAAAATGAGAAGACTTAAAGGTATTCGAAAACTCATACTGATTGAAGAAGCGTGGAAAGCGATTGCCAAAGAAGGAATGGCAGAATACATCAAGTATTTGTTTAAAACCGTCCGTAAATTCTTCGGAGAAGCCATCGTCGTTACGCAGGAAGTTGATGACATCATTCAATCGCCTATCGTGAAAGAAAGTATCATCAATAATTCAGACTGTAAAATCCTTTTAGACCAACGCAAGTATATGAACAAGTTCGATGATATACAGGCAATGTTGGGACTGACGGATAAAGAGAAAGGGCAAGTACTTTCTATCAATATGAACAATGACATCAGCCGTCTGTACAAAGAGGTTTGGATAGGATTAGGTGGTACGCACTCGGCAGTTTATGCCACCGAAGTTAGCCTAGAGGAGTATCTCGCTTACACCACCGAAGAAACCGAAAAATTAGAAGTGATGCAACTCGCTTCTGAATTGGATGACAATGTAGAACTCGCCATCAAGCACATCGCAATGCAGCGACGTGATAAAGTAAATCAATAATCTATAACATTTTAAAAATTTAAAAAAATGAAAAAATTAATGTATTTGGTGTGTACGGCACTAATGTTAGCCGTAGCACCGTCAGCAAAAGCACAATTTGTAGTAACAGACCCTGCAAATCTGGCTTCAGGAATTCTTAACAGTGCGAATGAAATCGTGCAGACTTCTTCCACGGTAAGCAACGTGATTAAAAACTTCAATGAAGTAAAGAAAGTGTATGAGCAGGGTAAGGAATATTACGATAAGCTAAAGGCAGTAAACAATTTGGTTAAAGATGCTCGTAAAGTTCAGCAGACGGTTCTTTTAGTGGGCGATGTTTCGGAAATGTATGTTCAGAATTTCGGCAAAATGATGAACGACCCGAATTTCACACCACAAGAATTGGTAGCCATTGGCAATGGATATTCCGCACTTTTGAATGAAAGTACTGAACTTTTGAAAGAACTAAAACAGATTGTATCTGCATCCAGTCTATCCCTGAATGACAAGGAACGTATGGAAGTAATAGACCGTGTGTACAAAGAAGTAAAAGACTATCACAGCTTGGTTCGCTACTACACCAACAAAAACATATCTGTAAGCTATCTCAGAGCAAAGAAGAAAAACGATGCCAAAAGAGTGCTTGACCTTTATGGAACTCCCAACCAAAAATACTGGTAAGCTATGGAATGGAATAATCTTCACGAAGTTCTTCGTTCGCTATACGATGATATGATGCCGCTTGCGGCAGATATGGCAGCAGTAGCAAAAGGTCTCGCAGGATTGGGTGCTTTGTTTTATGTAGCACTAAAAGTTTGGCAGGCATTGAGCCGTGCCGAACCCATAGATGTGTTTCCATTGTTGCGACCGTTCGCTTTGGGACTTTGCATTATGTTTTTCCCAACTATCGTGTTGGGAACCATCAATGCGGTTTTAAGTCCTGTTGTTACAGGAACGCACTCAATTCTTGAAAACCAAGTGCTTGACCTCAACAAACTGCAACAGCAAAAAGACCAATTGGAATATGAAGCGATGGTCAGAAATCCTGAAACCGCTTTTATGGTATCGGATGAAGAGTTTGACAAAAAGCTGGACGAATTGGGATGGTCGCCATCCGACATTGGAACAATGGCGGGAATGTATATGGACAGGCAGGCATATCAGATAGAAAAAGCTATCAAAGACTGGTTCCGCAATTTGTTGGAAGTCCTTTTTCAGGCAGCCGCATTGGTTATAGATACCATAAGGACATTTTTCCTGATTGTGCTATCAATACTCGGACCCATCGCTTTTGCGATTTCTGTCTGGGATGGTTTTCAATCCACACTTACGCAATGGATTACAAGATACGTTAGTGTTTATCTATGGTTACCAGTTTCAGATTTATTCAGTTCTATGCTGGCAAGAATACAATCGTTGATTTTGGAACGGGATATAGAAATGTTGTCCGACCCAACTTTCATTCCTGATACTTCCAATACTGTTTACATCATTTTTATGATTATCGGTATTGTGGGATATTTTACTATTCCAACAGTTACAGGATGGATTATCCAAGCCGGTGGGGCAGGAAACTTTACACGAAATGTAAACCAAACGGCAATGAAAGCTGGAAATCTCGCAGGAGCAGGAGCCGGTTCTACCGTAGGAAACATTAGCGGTCAATTACTCAAATAATTTAACCCATAATCAATAAAAAAATGGAATTTAAAACGCTAAGAAATATAGAAAACAGCTTTCGGCAGATACGATTGTATGCCATTATGTTTGCCGTTCTCTGCATTGGCGTGGTAGGATTTGCCGTATGGCAGTCCTATCGCTTTGCAGAAGAGCAACGCCAGAAAATATATGTATTGGATAAGGGTAAATCTTTGATGCTTGCCTTATCGCAAGACGCAAGTATCAATCGCCCTGTGGAAGCAAGAGAACACGTCAGGCGTTTTCACGAATTGTTTTTCACGTTGGCTCCCGATAAAAATGCAATCGAAAGCAATATGAAAAGGGCATTCAACCTTGCCGATAAAAGTGCCTTTGATTATTACAATGACCTATCGGAAAAAGGCTACTACAACCGTATCATTTCGGGAAATGTGCAACAGCGCATAGAAGTAGACAGCGTGGTGTGCAACTTCGACAGACATCCTTATGCGGTTCAAACGTATGCCAAGCAATTCATCATCCGTTCCAGCAATGTAACCAGACGTAATCTGATAACTTCCTGCTTCCTTGTAAACTCGGTTCGCTCGGATAATAATCCGCAAGGCTTCAATATCGAAAAGTTTGCAGTCATCGAAAATAAAGATGTAGAAGTCATCGAAAAATAAAAACCAAAGGTTATGAAAAAAATAAGAGCAAATCTGGACAGATACTTTGACAAGGTCGATGAACGCTGGCAGAAATTACCAATGCGAAAACAACATCAATATACCCTTTATTTTTTTATAGGCTATCTGGTGTTAACAGCATTTGTGATTGGCAAAGTTTGGTACGACACTTCAAAGTCCGAAAACGGTATGGTCATCGAGCATATCGAAAATCCTGTCCTCAAAAAAGATGAAAGTCCTGCAAAATTGCGGGACACAGTATCAACAATTCTAAAAAATCAGTTTTATGAAAGAAAATGATAACAAAAAGTCTGTGGTTCGGGTAACAGAAGGAAACCCGAAAGACAACGCTGATTTGCTTCACGAAGGCAATCAGAATAAAATGGATAAACTCAAAAAGCCGCTCATATTTGTTTTAATGGGTATTGTTTTTATCGGCTGTATGTATTTGATATTTAAACCGTCTTCGGATAAGGATGAAATCGAAAATCTCGGTTTGAATGATGCCGTTCCGCAAGCAACTGATGCCGGAATGCAATCTGACAAACAAAAAGCGTATGAACAGGAAATGCTGGAAAAGCAAGAGCAGGCAAAAAGAAATGCCCTTACTACGCTTGCCGATTATTGGAATACAGACAGCACGCAAAGTAGTGAAGAAAGCTTATCTCAAGAAGAGGAAAGTAATGTTTTGGGTAAAGATAAATCTGCTAATCCTGCACTCAATAGTTACCAAAATGCGCAAAATACATTGGGTTCATTTTATCAAAATGATAATTCAGAAACGATGCAACTTCGCAGGCAGGTAGACGAATTGAGAGACAGGCTCGCGGAAAGAGATGTTCCTCGTGCTACCACAGTTGATGACCAATTGGCGTTGATGGAAAAATCCTATCAAATGGCAGCAAAATATCTTCCTCAAAATACAAATACGGGAAATGCTGCTCCTGACAATGCATCAAACCAAACAACATCCGCATCAGAAAAAGAGCATTTTGTAGCATTTGCACCGGCAAGAAAAAATACCGTTTCTGCTTTGTATCGAGAACCATCAGACAGTGCCTTTTCCGCAGACTGGAGCGAAATTAAAAACCGTGGATTTTTTACCGCAGGGTCTAAAGAACAAGTAGTTCAACCGAAAAATAGTATCAAAGCCTGTGTACACGATGCACAGACGGTAACAGGCGAAACTGGCGTACGTTTACGATTGTTGGAAACGGCACAAACACCACAAAGAACTATTCCGAAAGGAACTATTGTAACGGCAAATGCTAAATTTCAGAATGGCAGATTACAGCTAAAAGTAACTTCCATAGAATTAGAAGGTAACATTATTCCTGTTGAGATAACCATTTATGATTTGGATGGACAACAAGGATTGAACGTACCCAATTCTCCCGAACGAAGTGCCATTACAGATATTGTTGCCAATATGGGCAACGCTACCGGTTCAAGCTTTAGTATGAATTCTTCAACGGGACAACAAATTGCTTCCGACCTCAGCAAAAGCGCAGTTCAGGGTATTTCGGGTTATTTCGCTAAAAAAGTGAGAGCACCAAAAGTTACTTTAAAAGCTGGACATCAAGTCTTTTTGGTATCTAAAAAATAATGTTCAATTAAAATTTATAAAAAATGAAACCTGTCCTAGACAAGCTTCATCACAATTAAAAATAAATATTAAATAAGATGAAAAAATACATAAAAACCTTTTGGGCTATTGCCCTGATATTGGGCTTGGCCGTGCATTCTTATGCGCAAGACAGCATCAGAACACCGCTTGAACTCGGCAAGATAGAACCTTACAAAATGGAAGTTACTTACGATAAAACTTCGCATCTGATTTTCCCAAGCGCTATTCGTTATGTGGATTTGGGTAGCGAATACTTAATCGCAGGAAAAGCAGAAGATGCAGAAAACGTACTGCGTGTAAAAGCATCGGTAAGAGCTTTCGAGCCTGAAACCAATTTTTCCGTAATCACAAATGATGGTCGTTTTTACAGTTTCAATGTGTATTACAGTTCTTATCCCGAAGTATTAAGCTATGACCTTTTAACAATGCAAAAAGCAGTGGATAAAGCGAATGGAAACGATGTACTTTTTGAAGAATTGGGTAATAATTCTCCGTCATTGGCAGGTTTGCTTTTGGAAACCATTTACAATATGGACAAACGCATTGTAAAACATATTGGTGCTAAAAGTTTCGGCATCCAGTTTATTTTGAAAGGAATTTACATTCACAACGGCAAATATTATTTCCATACAGAATTGAGAAACCGTACCAATGTTCCTTTCCAGATAGATTTTGTGAATTTCAAAGTCGTAGATAAAAAAATAGCAAAGCGTACCGTAGTGCAGGAAAGACCAATGATACCGCTTAGAACCTACAAACCTTTGGATGAAATTGGCGGGAAGGCAATCGAGCAAAACGTGTTTTTGCTAGACCAGTTTACCATTGATGATGACAAAATTTTACTGATTGAAATTTTCGAGAAAAACGGTGGCAGACATCAAACGCTTCAGATAGAAAATTCGGATTTGATAAAAGCCCGATTGATAAATGATATGCACCTGAAATTTTAATAACCTTTTAAAACAATGATATGAAAAAATATATCTACACCGTAATGCTCGTTTTAGTAGGCATCACGGTTGCACAAGCGCAAAGAATGCTCCCGAAGCAAAAAGGAATTGAACTGAATGCAGGTATTTTGTCCAAAGATAAAATAGGCAATGATTATTACCTCAACATCGGAATGACCGTGAACGGTAAAAACGGTAATTACCAGCTTTGGGCTTTGGAATATACACACCAATACCACGACTACAAAAATGTTCGCATACCGCAGGAAACGTTTACTGCAGAAGGTGGTTACAGCTTATTTTTATTAGGCGATGCCCGAAAAAATATCACGATTAATTTAGGAATAACAGGCGTGGTCGGTTACGAAAGCATCAACCGTGGCGAAGCGATATTGTATGACGGTGCAAAAATTTTGAGCGAAGACAATTTCATCTACGGAGCTGGCGGAAGAATAACTTTTGAAACGTATTTGTCAGACCGGTTTGTATTAGTGTTGCAAGGACGTACAAAAGTCTTTTGGGGCACAGACTTAGAGCAGTTCCGTCCGTCTGCTGGTGTGGGATTAAGGTTTAACTTTTAAAAACAGAAAAATGATAACAATATTCAATAAATTCAGAATAGGATTATTGCCGGTATATCTAATGCTGGCAATCCTTACAGCTTCGGTTTCTTTGGTATCTTGCAGGAAAGATGACGACCTCGAAATACAGAACAATTTTCCTTTTGAGGTAAAAGTAATGCCGGTTCCGAAAGATGTTGCCAATGGACAAACGGTGGAAATACGTGTTACCATACAACGAACAGGAAATTACAGCAACACGCAATACTATCTCCGCTATTTTCAATTTGATGGGCAAGGTTCGCTACGTTATTATGATGAAACGCCATACTTGCCGAACGATTTGTATCTGTTACCAACAGAGCAATTCAGGTTGTATTACACATCTGCCTCTGCCGTTTCGCAATCTTTTGATGTGTGGATTTCGGATAGTTTTGGGAATGAAAAGCAACTGACTTTTCAGTTTAATAGCAGTGATTAACAGCATAGTAATTGAATGTAAAAACCGACTTTAAAGGTCGGTTTTTTGCTTTTTTACTTTTCGTAAATTATTTTTTTTCTTAAATTTAGATAACCTAATTTGAATTTTTATGGATGCGGTTACGGCTCAGTTAGTACTTGGTATTATTCCGCTTGTTATCGGAATAGGGCTTGTTTATTGGATAAGTCGCAGAAAATTTTACAGGCGTAATGCTGTTGGAGCCGAAGGGTTTTCCAGCTTTGAGGCATCAGTATTTACACGTTTTATAGAGCGTATTGGCAAATGGCTTGCCTATGCTTTGATTATTATCGGCATACTTTCTATTTGGTCGCATTGGCAAATGAAGAAAGAGAAAAAACAAACTGAGGTTAAAACGGAACAGCCTGTAGAGCGTTGATAATTATTCTCACTATAATTCTTTTAAAATCGGATAACGAAACGGTTACCCGATTTTTTTAATATAATTGTATTCGTTTCCATTTTACATCGCAACTCTTTTTAAAGAGGAACTCACTTTATTAAACTCAATATCTGCGAAGTCTTTCTCTGCCTTTTCTTGAACATCGATATCTTTAGTATTTAAAATTGCTGACATATACTTTAGCTTCCTTTTTACATTTTCTAACAAATCAGACCATTTCATAATCCATATTTCAATATTTTTATTTTCATTTCTGAAGTAGAAATAGGGGTTGTCTTCATTTCTTTGATTACCTTTTATTTGGAATTCAGCATCGGAATTTATTTTTGAGCTAATCAACAAAATTTTATAATGAATATTGGAGCTTGAGGCGTCAAGTTTTTCAATTTCTCTGGCATACTTCATTACTTGTTCTATTTCTTTAGGGCTTATTTTTACTTTGGGTGCTTTTAGTTCAACAACTAAAACTTCTCTTCTTTTAGCATCTAAAACTCTTTCATTATACATAAAAAGGTCAGTAATTGATTTTACTGGTTTTTCATCAATAACATTAATATTATCTCCATCTTTTGAGGGCTTAAACATTAAACAGTCTTGTCTTAATTGAGTTAAATTTTTTTCTAAATTCTTATCAGACAAAAGTTTAGTGCTTTCTGAATATTCTTCTCCAAAAACCCATAACATTTTTTCTAAAAATTTATGTAATTCTTTTCGCTCTTTTACATTTTTTGATATTTCGCTATATACCAATTTTTCGAGGAATTCAATATCTTCAATCTTTGAAGCAACTTTATCTGAAAACTCAACAATATTATCTAAATCGGTTTTTTCCAATAAATCGGAAAATTTAGATATCATTTTGTTATTTAATTTTAGAACACTTCGTAAAATGTTATTTAATTCTCCATTTGATATTGTTCTATCAATAAGGGGATAAATAATTTCTCTTAACTGATTATTGTCTTTTAAGATATGGTATTTATCTTCTACTAAATAGGCTAATTTATCAAACAGGATAACTTTTGATTTAGAGCTTGCCCTCTCTTTGTATGGATAAAAATCATCATTTTTAAGATTGTCGGAAAAATTGTCAAATTCAAAATTTCTGTCTTTAAAAAATGTGTTCAGTTTATCTTTAATAAATTCTCTTACTTTTCTCCAATCAGGGTCTAAGTCATCTAAATCTATATTTCTGTAAATGTCAGATGATAATGTAGAGGAAGACACATAAATAAACCATCCTCCAATTTTTGGGCTCAACCAACTTGCATCATATTCTAAACTTCCCGCTATAGTATTCAGACCCGCATTTTGCGCTGTTAAAAAGACTTTGATTTTATCCATTTTCTTAATTTGCATAAAGTCAAAAAGAACTTTATGTTCTTTACCTTTTGTGTCTGTATAAGTTTTAGCTATTTTAATCGGATTATCTATTACAAAATCAGTAGGATTTAAAGCTTTACCGTTTATGTGAAATGTAACTTCTTTATTAAAAATCTTTAAGGGGTATCTCTCAAAAATTGCATCTGAAAGATTGTCTTTAAGAAATTTGTCAATAATTTTCTTTTTTGGTTCATTTTCTGTGGTTGAATGTGGGTACAAACTGGAAATTGTTACCTTGTAAAAAGTATTATGATTATTTCCTTCTAAGATATTTTCTTTTGTAGCTAATTCAATTTCAGAAACATTGATGTTTTTCCCAAAACTATTGAATGATAACGGGATATATGTTTCAGTAAATGTCTTATCTTCTTGTGAATATCCAATAGTTTCAATTTCAATTTCTTGACCGATTTGAAAACTTGCAAATCTTCCAATTCCTTTACCACCATCTTTATTTGCCGTTCCAATGTCCAATAGTTTCCTTTCAATGTCAGACATATGAACTCCATTACCGTCATCTTTTACAGAGATTTTTTTGATTAAAAGAGGATGTATTTCAGTTTCTAAAGTATAGTCAATTTCAATCCAAATATTTTTACTCTTGGCTTGAATAGAGTTATTTAATAATTCGCAGAATGCAGCAAACGTACTGATATAATTAGCAAATAATTCATTGACTAATCTTGAATTTGTCGTAAGTTTTCTATTCATAGTTTCTTATTACGTATTGTTTTGTTACACTTGCAATTAATACCAACATATAAACAATGCCTATTTTGCATAATAATCAATAGGATTTATTTTCTCCAAATCTACAAAATTAATTCCTATCAAATTGCTGTTTCAAAGCCAAATACAGCCTTTCAAAGCCAACCAATACAATCTTTCCTAATCCCATAATAAGCCTCTATAAATTCGACTTCCAAAGAAAAATGAAGCAAGCTATGGAAGTTATCGCAATACAAAAATCTGCATTAGATAGAATAAACAATGAGTTAAAATCACTTTTGGAACTGACAGAAAATGCTACCACAAAATACATTCAGATTTTCAAAGCAGAAAAATGGCTCGATAACCAGGAAGTATGTCTGATGATGAACATTACCAAACGAACTTTACAGACTTATAAGGACAAAGGGCTATTGCCATATTCCAAATTAAACCGCAAAAACTATTACAAACTCTCGGATGTGCAGGCTTTGCTTGAAGCTCGACAATCTTACAATACCAACGAAAATGGATTTACTAACGAATGAAACCGAAGAAATAATTGCCCATCAGCAAATGATAATGCAGTTGAGAAGCTATATCGAAGTCATACTAAAAAATTATCGTCCTGTAATGAATGGCGAAATTTATCTCTCAGGCGATGATTTGTGCAGAATACTTCACATCAGCAAAAGAACCTTACAACAATATCGCGATGATAATATTTTACCATTTATACAAATTGGTGGCAAGATTATTTACAAGGAAAGTGATATTCTAACTGTCTTGGAACAGAACTATATAGCCAAAGGCAAACATTGTTTATAATAAATTTTCTTCTAGCTATGCTTCTATCAGAACGACTTTAGTATCTTTGCTATCTAAAACATAGAAATACTTAAAGTGTTTTTGCTTTAAGTCCCACATTGAAAACTGGTAATTTTTAAGACAACGGGACAAATAAGTAGGAACGCTCACGTGATAGGCGTGGGCGCTCGCTTATTCGTTGTCGGGTATACCAGTGCCTCAATGTCGGTAAGTGTAGTTGCCTGCGCTTTATTTTTTTGCAGGGCTACATCAACCTAAAAAGGTATGATATGAAAACTGGTACTGCACAACAAAAAACTTCCCTTGCCTTTATCAATGATAAAAGCCCGATTTTAGATTTGATTTGCAACGAACTTCTTTCTTCAGGAATAGAAATTCTGTTTCGGTCTGAAACTTTTCCAAATGCTTTAAATGAATTATCGGCATTAAAAAAACTTCCGCAAGTTTGCATTGTTGACCTCAATTTTTACGACAAAAATGTACTGGAGCAACTACAATATTTAACTTCACTTCATCCCACAATAAAACTGATTGCCCATAGCGATATTGATGCTGAAAAAGTAGCGAAAAGTCTTTTGGGTATTGGTTTTGTAAGCTATTTATTAATTGGCAGTGATGCAGATATTTTTAAAAAAGCTATTAAAAACGCCACCGAATGATGATTTTAAACAAATTAAATTTCATAGATAATACTGGTAATTTTATTATTTTCTAATACAAAATTCATCTGTTCAAATTTTTGAAAAGGTTGTTTTTCTAGTTCTGTAGAAGCAGGAAAATATTTCACGCCAATCATTACATAAGGCAATTTAAAACTCCACAATGACCTGATTTTAAAATCCTTACCGCTTAATTCTTGTTCGGAGGAACTAAGGTATTCTTTGAATTTTGGAATTCCTCTGGTTTCAAAAATAGTTTTCCAATGCTTGCGTACCTCGAAAATTATATCTTCATCAAGTTGCTTTACGATATTATCTTCATCAGAATTATTACACGCCTTTATAAATTCCCTGATAATTTTGCGGGGCAACTTTTGTATTTCTCTAATTTCTTTCTTTTTGTTTTCAAGGTAAAGAGTAAAATCATTTTCCACAACATCGGATATTTTATCAAATCCCCACTGGAAAGCTTCTTGGCGAGATTTATAAAGTCTATCTGGCAAAATTTCTGCGCTTTTACTTTCATTGTTCGTTTTAAAATCATCTAACAACAAGAAACCTTTTTCATCGGTAGCTGTATTGATGCCATCTACAATATTGATATGGTAAAATTGCTCTTGGTCTTCAAACAAAACTTTAATTTTAGGATTGAAATCTTCCGCTTTGTTTATAGATGTTTTTATAAGATATTTCGTTTCGTTCAAAGGGTTTTCAATCCGTCTTCCCCAACCGTCAGTAGACAATTCAGACTGGTAACGGCTTATTTGAATTCTGATTTCCTTTCGTCCTCTTTCCAAATCTGTAGTAAATTCATAGCCCGGAAAACTACTGAGAATTGCTGTATCCAATTCCCATTCTTCATAATCGCTCGTAAAATTTATTTGATAGCTAAATTCATATTCCCGAATGTAAACAGGAAATTGAAACTGGTTTTCGATAATTTTCTGCTCCAATAAAGCAATATCGGATTTTCGGTTAACGGTTATTGAAATTTGAGTTTCTATCATTCTTTGAATTTGCGATTTTAATTATTTTGACAGATTTCAAATTTAATCAAATAGAAATATAGACAAAGCTTAATTGGCGATGTTCTTTTGCTTCTTTTCTTTGGTCGCTATGTGAAAAGAAAAGAAGTCAATCCAAAATTAAAGAATGGGATAACGAATATCCCACGCAAAAAACTCGCAACTGGTTTGATAAAATGGCGGAGCAAACATTTTCATCAAACGGGTTGCATCTTTATTGAATGCAAAAAGACATTTCCGACCAAAGGAAGGAAGTGTCTTTTTTGCTGAACCGATTTAATCGTAAATTTTAAATATTGCTCTTGGAAATTTTTCGGTCTAAAAGAGTTTCCAAAATTTCATAATCACTCTCATAAATTTCGCCTTCAAAATGATAATTGTCGGTTTCTTCGTCATAATGATAATTGGCAAAATCTTCATCTTCCAAATAAATATCTGTGACAATCCCGTCAGAAAATGTTGCCCTGCCATAGACCATATTGCCCAGTTCTTCATAATCCTGTATGAAATTTACTTTGTACTGTTTTGCTATCTTTTGAATAATTTCAAGATTAGGCGACCATTTTGTTTCATATTGAAAAACGCCTTCATCGCTTTCATTCCAATAAATATTGAAGAAATAACCGCCGTTTGTGTCGGGAACAAAATCGGGCAATTGCCCTTGTTTTTCTTTTTCTTCTTTGCTTTTCATCATTTGGAAAAGCTGCTGTATCTGTTCGATTGCTTCAGGTTTTCCCTCAAAAACAACCGTATTATTGCACCAATTTGCCATAACTTTTATTTTTAGTAGGCTACCACCGATTAAAGCGGTAGCCTGTTATTAATTAATTAAGATTTAAAATTTCCGAACCGTCTAAAGCAAATGCAGTACACAATTCAAATGCTTTCTGCGATTTTAGTTGGGCAGTTCCGCCCAATACAATACTCTGCAATTTGGCTTCATCGTTTTTGTAATTTCTTACATTCTGATAGTAGCCTGTAACAGCGTTGTACGCTCCGAACAATGTGCCTTTGGTTGTTTCCATTTGCTGTGTGTCGCTTATCATTGCATAGGCAAAAGCATCATCAACCGTATTTTTAAAGAGGGTTGAAATTTCATCTTCTGCACCTTTTTTAAGCAAATCAAAAGTTTCCTTGTTCGGACAAAGTGCCAATTGAATTAGCTTTTTTACTTCTTGGTCTGTTACCTTTACTTTTGCCCAATCGTTGAAAATGCGCTCTAATTGATTGCTTAATGTGTTTGCCAATCCCATAATCTTGTGGGCATTCTCGATACGCTGTTTTGCTCCCGATGTGTGTTTGATGCGGACTACATTGGTCATATTTCGCAATGAAGCATTTAAGGTATTTTGACAAACAATACGGATAGGTGTAAATGCGGCTGTAATGCTTCCGCTACCATCGTGCGAAGTGGTTAGAAAAATATACTTTTCCGTAACATCATCGCCATTGCCAACACGAATATAATCGGGTAATTTAGCTGTAATAAAAATACGTTCTCCGTTGCCCAATGCGCCTGCGGTTTCGTACAGAATACCTTCGCCACCGCCTACAATAGCATCAAAGAAATTAAAAGCTTCACGGTTTTGTACAATGTGATAATCTTTACCAACTACACCCAAAACGGCATTGTTATCGGTTCGTATGTTGGCAAAATAATTAGGTACTTCCAATTCGCTACTGCCTATTTCGATACCGCTTGCAGTTTCGATAATGCCCGAATTTTTAGTGAAAATTGGGGATTTTACGACTTCATAGTCTAATCCAGCGTATTTAATCGCTTCTTCACTGGTTGGGAATTGCTCCACGATTTGCCCTAAACCGTGCCACGCTTTTTGCTGAACGCTAAAAAATGAATAACGTCCTGTTCTCTCGTTGAAATTAATGTTGTGTGCCATTTTGATAAAATTTTGATGTTAAAAAATGATTTGTATACTTGATTAAAATGGAAGGTCATCCGTTTTTCCTTCTCCAGTAACTTGCACGGTTTCGGTTTTCCTGCCACCTCCGTGCAGTTTGATTTGCGAGGTATGAAAGTTTAACCCAGAATGCGCTTCTCCGTCTTTTCCTATCCACGCTCTTGTGCTTACTCTGCCTGTGAGTTCAACCAATTTACCCTTGGTGAGTAGTGTGGCTACCTTTGCAGAAATCCAATAAGCGCAATCGAAATAGGTTGTTTGTTCTATGCGGTCGCCTTGCTTGTTTTTGTAGCTTTCGTTGGTTGCTACAGAAAAATTCACTACCTGTTTTTCATTTGACAATGTGCGTACTTCCGCATCTTTTGTCAGTCTTCCAATGATGTTCATAACCATAATTTTTAAAAAGTTGTACATTTTTGTTAGGTTCACTTTTCTCGTTTCCTGCAATCGTAGTGGTTTGTTTCGCTTCGCTTCTCAAATAATTTTTCCAAAAGAAAAACCGGAAAAAAGAAAGCAGATAATCTTAGCGGGCTAAGCGAAAAACCAAAAGGAAACGGAATAAGTCCCGAAGGGTGGCAAGGCAACACACTACCACTCGGCGAAGCCATCATTTTGCCTTGCCATTATGCCGTAGTCTTTTGGTTGGACAGGGGCGGTGGCAGCCCGCTATACCTTAGCTGCCTTTTTACCGGTTGCTTATGGAAAATCATTTTCTAATAATTTTTTTTTGGAACTAAATACAGGCTAAGAAAGCCTGCGACAGGGAATTGAAAAATGAAATCGACGAGGGGATGAGAAAGGGAATTGCATTTTTCAATTTTCTGTTTCAAAAGAAGCAGAAAGCTCTTTTACAGCGTTGGGATATGCAGAGGAGAGTAAATGTGCTTTTGCTTTTAAAATTAAAGCCCAAAAAAAAGCAGAACCGTTAAGTTCTGCCTAATGATAAAATAAAAATGGTTTAAATAGTTGTTGAAAAAGCTTCTTCCATAGCAAGAAATTTAGGCGCAACCAAATCCATATCCTTGCTAATTTTTTGGCTTGTGATTTTGGCATAAATCTGTGTAGTAGCAATATTTTTATGCCCCATCATTTTACTAAGACTTTCCAAAGGCACACCTTCGGTCAAAAACATTGTTCCAAATGTATGTCTCGCAGTATGAAAGGTAACTTTCTGTTCAGTAATAATCTCGGCATCTTCCATTAATATTTTAATGTGATTATTGCAAGTTGTATTGCCAGGAACCGGAAAAATAAATTCATTGCGTGAGGTGCCTTGGTATTTTTCAATTATTCGTTTTGGAATATCCATTAAGCGAACATTGGATGCAACATCAGACTTCTTTCTTCTGCTGATAATCCATTGATGACCATCAAAAAAAGATTGGATATTTCTAACGGTCAGTTTTTTAATATCTACATACGATAACCCTGTAAAACAACTGAAAATAAACAAATCTTTTACCAGCTCATATCGAGGATGCGATGGTTTGCACTTCATTAATTTTTCAACATTCTCTTTCAGAAGATAACCTCTATCGGTTTCTTCCATACTGATTTCGTAATCCTCAAAAGGACTGTTACGTATCAAACCTTTTTTCATCGCCAGTTCAATTAAGCTTAAAACTGGCATCGTGTAAACCCAAACCGTGTTGTGGCTACATTGTTTATCATATCGAAGATAAAAATCAAATTCTCTGATAAAGTCGCCAGTTAACTCACGGAAAGCCATATCGTCTCTATGAAATCGTTGGCTTATGAAATCTGAAAGGTGAGTATAAACAATATTGTATTTGTAGTAGGTGCTTTCTGCACGTTCTCCCTTATCGACTAAATTTTTAAATTCTGAATTCTGTTCGTTAAAAACTTTTAAAATGGCATCATTCATTACGCCGACACCTAAAAATGACAGTTTCACTTTTTGTGATGTAGCAAAACCTTCGTGTTTCAGCATATCTTCATAAATCTTGTCGATGCGCCCACGAATGTTATCCAACTTTTGATTGATGTTTAAAGCAACTGAACTTTTTCCCTCAACTCTCCCAAATTTCAAATTCCAATTATTTGGATTGATTTCTAGCTTTGTTCCCAAAGTTTTAGCTGTTCCGTCAATGGTAATACGTGCCATAATGGGGGCATTTCCATTCTTTTTCAGTTCATTCTTTTTCAAATAGAAAAGTAGTTTGAACGTTGACTTTTTTGTCTGTTCCATAACTCAAATGTTTAATGATTAAAATTAAATTACATTGAGTTACAAGGGATTATGAAAACAAATGCAAAACACTGAATTATAATCAGTTACCACAAAATTACAAGCTATCAACAAGTAACGAATTAGTAACCAAACCTTGTCATTTCAAGTCCAAAACCGGTAAGACAGAGCATTCCATTCTTAGACTATAATTTTACAAATCACTGTATAGCAACGGTCTTAATCGTTTTTCTTACTTTTGCTTATTATTAATCTTTTTAAAATAAAAAAAGACTTTATGACAGTTTCTTCAAAGTCTTCCGGTTTTTAAAATTACTTTTCTACTAATTTTCTATTTTATACACACAATAGATTATTGACCTTATCCGTTCACATTCCGACGTTCTACATTATTTTTCTTCATGAAGAAAATGGACGAATGATTTCTGATTTGACTTTCTAAATGCTTCTCTAAGGTTTTCTTTCTATAATTGATTACTCAAATTTAGGGATTGTAAAGATGCTGATACTATAGAATTATCTCAATAAACTGCTTATTTGTATCACACAAAATAAAGAGGATACGCATATTTTTGCATACACCTTTCTATGTTTATTATTTCGAAAAAAGCATTGTTAAGTGAAAAACACTTCTCTTTGGCTAATTTTGGAATTATCTGGTCTTCAAGAATTGTCGATTGTGAGGTGAAATATCCGATTAGGTATCATATATTGTTCTCTCGAATACAAACAAAAAAGCCTGCAAATGTTTAATTTGCAGGCTTTTGTACGTTTTGACTTTTAGATCTGTAGCCCGTAGGGGAATCGAACCCCTGTTTCAAGAATGAAAATCTTGCGTCCTAACCCCTAGACGAACGGGCCTTTTTATGCAACTCCAATAACATTGTTGTTTTTGGAGTTGCAAATATAGATCTTAAAATCAGTATTCCAAAAAAAAATTAAATATTTTTTAAATAAGGTCAAAACCGATATCTCTTCTGAAGTATTTCCCTTCAAAATATATCCTCCCAGCATCTGCTGTGGCCTGTTGAAGGGCTTCAAACAGCGTATCTTGCAATGTGGTAACAGCAATTACACGTCCGCCTGCAGTAACGATCTTACCATCTACCTCTTTCGTACCTGCTTGAAATACGATGGATTCTTTCACGTTTTCAATATTGGCGATCTCTTTTCCCGACTCGTAATCTCCGGGATAACCTCCGGCAACCAACATCACCGTCACGGCTGTTTTAGGAGATACTGTATAGGAACGTTGATCCAAATTGCCTTGTGCAACACCTTCCAGTAAATCCAACAGATCCGATTCAATACGTGGCAATACGGACTCAGTCTCTGGATCTCCCATACGAACATTATACTCGATGACATAAGGTTCCCCTTCCACATTCATCAAACCGATAAAAATAAATCCTTTATACGGAATACCATCTTTTTTAAGTCCTTCAACTGTTGGTCTGATAATACGCTCTTCTACTTTATTTAAAAATGTCTCATCTGCAAAAGGAACCGGAGATATCGATCCCATACCACCCGTGTTCAGACCTGTATCCCCTTCTCCAATGCGTTTATAATCTTTTGCAGAAGGAAGCACTTTATATGAATTACCATCGGTCAAAACAAAAACAGACAATTCAATTCCTTTCAAAAATTCTTCAACAACCACAACCCGGCTAGCTTCTCCAAACTTTGAATCTGCAATCATTGCTTTTAGCTCAGCTTTAGCATCTTCGAGCGTCTCGCAGATCAATACTCCCTTGCCAGCTGCTAAGCCATCCGCCTTAAGCACAATTGGCAGTCTTTGCGTTTCAAGGTAAGCCAATCCGTCTTCCAATGATGTCGCATCAAACGATCTTGAAGCTGCAGTAGGTACGCCGTGGCGATCCATAAATTGCTTTGAAAAATCTTTTGAGCCCTCCAATTGAGCACCCTCTTGTTGTGGCCCTATTACCGGGATATTTTTTAAATCTTCCCGATTTAAAAAGTAATCATGAATACCTTTTACCAAAGGCTCTTCTGGACCAACGAGCACCATTTGCACGTTATTCTCCAAAACGAAGGTTGCAATAGCGGTAAAGTCGGTAACTTTAATATTTACATTCTGACCATACGCACCTGTTCCAGCATTTCCTGGAGCAATAAACAACTGATCTAAACGTGGACTTTTCGACAATTTATAGGCGAAGGCTGATTCACGACCTCCTGAACCGATTATTAGGATATTCATAAGACAAAGATATTTTTTTTATGCTAATTTTAAGGTATCAGATCGTTTAAAATGAGACTAATATTTTGATTTATAAATTGATTAAAGGAAAATATTTTCTAATTTTCATAAAACAATAGTCATATGTACCCTAAATTACTGCTTTTAGTAAATTCCCTCCTATTCGCTTTGTTGGCGTCGGCCCAGATCGATCAGACGTTGCAGAAACTGGATACTTACCATAGCCAGCACATTAAGGAAAAAATCTATCTCCATTTGGACAAAAATGATTATTCGGCTGGAGAAACCATCTGGTTTAAATTATACTGCAGCACCGCCCCTTTTAATTATTTGAGCAACATGAGTAAAATTGCGAATGTCGAATTGATTTCTCCAACCAATAAGATCATTAAAACTATCAAAATTCCAATTACACTCGGTCTAAGTATAGGCGACTTCAATCTGCCGGACACCTTGGAAGAAGGCTCCTATCGCGTTAGATCATTTACCAGGTGGATGCAAAATGACTCTATAGCGAATTTTTATGAACGCGTCGTTCCCATTACAAATGGTCGATCTGATAATATCATAACCAAAAGTGAACTGGTCAAAAACGGAGCAGAAAACATGTTCCAGATTAATCTCAAAACCATTCAGGGAGCCCCGCTAATTAATAACAGCATCAATTATACCCTACAACCAAACAATAATAAAGAAAAATCAGGCCGATTAAAATCAAACGATAATGGAACAATAGCTTTGGAATTGAAAGATGACTTTAAAGGCGGAACGCTGTCTCTACAATTTCTTTCCCTTGACAAAAGGCGTATTTTAAAAACCTTTATTATCCCCGATCCAAAAAGCCAAAATAGCATTCAAATTTTCCCCGAAAGTGGCGAACTGGTCAGCAACATATTATGCAAAACAGGTTTCAAAATCCTTACTCCTGCTGGATTGGGGAAAAAAGCCAAAATAACCGTGGTGGAAGAAAATCAAACGACTATTGCAGACTTTGAAACAAATTCACTGGGGATGGGAAGTATCCCGCTCGTCCTACAGGCAGGAAAAAAATACGTCGCTACAGCCCTTTTCGAAGACGGGTCTTCCACGAGCACAGCCTTACCGCCAGTGCTGAATTGCGGATATGTTCTTACGGTAAATTCCGGACTAAAGGATAAGATTGCTGCACAACTATCCGCGACAGCGGATCTGGTCAACGGCAAAGATATATATCTGGTAGCCCAATATAACGGTCTTGTCTTCCATGCCGCAAAGCAGAAATTGAATGGCACAGACATCTTATTCAATATCCCCAAAAAAAACCTGCCTTCTGGAGTTTTACAATTATCCATCTTAACAGATCAAATGGTTCCTATTGTGGAAAGATTGGTGTTTAACTACAATACGACATCGACCTTACTTCCTGTTTCCATAGAACTCAACAAATCCAGCTTCACAACACGCGATAAAGTGATTGCTGATCTTTCCGTTAAATATGACGATAGTGACACCACTAGGTTTGCTGCGCTCTCCGCATCAGTGGTAAACCTCAGCAAGGTTGATTCCACGACAGATCGTTATTATTCATCTATTGTCTCGGAGCTCCTATTGAAATCTGATCTTCGTGGCTTTATTGAACGCCCCAACTATTACTTTGAGGATTTAACGAACATTAAACTGACAGAACTGGACAATCTTATGTTGATCCAAGGTTGGCGCAAGTTGGACTGGAAGAATTACACCAGTACATCAACTACTTCGCTCCTTCCTGAAAAAGGACTTACCATCGCTGGGACAATCAAGAAAACGGCCCGAAAGGCTGTGGTGCCAAATGCCAAAGTAACGCTGATACCGACGAGCAATATGTTGCTGAGTGTGGATACACTGACAGACAATAATGGCCGATTTTCATTTGACGAACTTTTATTTGCAGACAGTGTCAAGTTTATTGTGACAGGTGATGGCCCCAAAGAGAAAAAAAGAGTTGATATTGTTATCGACAACCCGCTTACCCCTCCTCCAAATCCGAGTAAAGATCAACCCTTGTTGGTTAACGACATCAATACCACGCTACTAACACAACTGAAAAATAGCCAACAATTCCTTGGCGAATTGGAAGCTGCGGGCATAATCCAAAAGAGCATTCGGTTGGAAGAGGTACAGGTCAATAGAGTACGAACAAATAAAGCTGACAAGAACTCCAGAAACCTCAATGGGCCAGGAAATGCCGATCAGGTCATTTCGGCCGAAGACCTTTCTACTTGTACGACACTGGAGCAGTGCCTTGCGGGTCGATTAGTTGGTGTCATGTTTCGAAATGGTGTCCCTTACAGCACAAGATCCATGGGGTTAAATGGCGGAAGTCCCATGCAAATTGTTCTTGATGGTATGTATATTGAAGCAGATCAAATAAGCATGATCAATGTAGCGGATATTTCTAGTATCGAGGTTCTTCGTAGTGCAAGCAATACGGCCATATATGGCATGTATGGGGGCAACGGTGTTATCGTGATTACAAGTAAATCGGGAGATGCCATCTCCTCATCTTATACCCCTACAGGAATACTAACGATCACGCCAAAAGGGCTATATGTACCCCGAACCTTTTTCAAGCCCCAATATGATGCAACAATCCAACATAAGCTTACACGCGATCTACGGACAACCATCGCATGGGAACCAAATCTGATTACGCAGAAAGAAGGAAAAACACATTTCGAATTCTTTACTTCTGACGAACCTGGGACCTACAAACTAACCGTTGAGGGAATAAGCATGGATGGAAAAATTGCTCATCTGGAGTATTTAATAGAGGTAAAATCACAATAGCAGCGCAAACAAATCGTTATATTTAAAGACAAGGTTATGGAACATATTAAAACCAAAATAGAAGATCATATTTTAAGTATTTTCCTCGACAGGGGGAAGTCAAATGCCATCGACACTCAGCTATTGAAGGAACTGATAGACACCCTGGAATCTTCCCAGCAAAATGAAGCAATTTATGGTGCAATATTGATTGGCAAGGAAAATTTCTTTAGCGCAGGACTCGATTTAATTACCTTATTCCAATACGATGAAGATCAAATTCGGGAATTCTGGAATTTATTCCTGGAAGCGACATCATTACTCGCGGCTTTTCCAAAACCAATAGTCGCCGCAATATCTGGTCATAGCCCAGCTGGAGGCTGCGTACTGGCGCTCTGCTGCGATTATCGGATTATGGCCGAAGGGAATTTTGTGATTGGCCTTAATGAAATTCCAGTCGGACTCATCGTCCCTGAAAGTATATTTCAGCTTTATGCGTTTTGGATCGGAAAACGGAATGCTTATCAGAATTTGCTCGAAGGTAAATTGCTTTCTCCTGTAGAAGCAAAAACACAGGGTCTTATCGATGACATTGTTCCCCCCAATATACTCTTCAATAACGCAACAAAAAAAATAAAACAGATCACGCAGTTCAACCAAAAGACCTGGCAGACATCCAAATTGAACTTCCGAAAGGAAATAATCCTTAAATTGCGCGAGAATAGAGAAGAGACAATACAGCGCATCCTCGAACAATGGTGGCTTCCGTCAACACGCTCTATTTTAAAGTCAATCATTGAAAACTTGACTTCAAAGAAGTAATATTAAACAAAATCATCATGAGAAATCTCTTTTTCTTTATTCTTATTTGTCTCACTGCGAGCACGATCTCCTGTAGAAATAGCAAAAAAGAGGATAAGGCTGTAAAAATCATGCAGGATTCAATTCCTGTGGATACCCTACAAAAACGTGACACGACTGAAAAGGAAGTAAAGAAAGAGAACTCCGAAACGCTGAAGGAGGTACTGGAGAAACTTGCCAAGGCATATTCAGAACAGGACAGTAAAACAATAAATTCCTATGTACATCCCAAATTGGGAATTTATATTATCTATCGTCCCGGCGCGCTAGACTCTTATGTGCACCAAAATAGCTTTAATTTTTCTAAACCTGTGCCAGAATACCATTCTTATGAAAAGTTAACGTACAAGGGCCCTTTGAAGTCCGGAAAACTACCTATTTTTGATTGTGGTACGATGAAGTGGGATAAAGCCGGATTCTATTACGATAGAAAATCCCGCCCCAATGAATTATCTCAAACGGCAAAGTTCATGAATGAAATTCTTAATGCCAAAATTAGTAATACTGAATTACAGCGACTAAGAAATATAGAATCCAAAAGTTATAGAGCCATTATGACCTCCAATGAACATGAAGAACCCTTTGTTTTTCATGTGACAAAAGAGGGAGAAAAATGGTATATTACAGTTATAGACCGTGCTTATGCCGGATGTGACGTATAATATGTTGTACATTTTAGCCAAACTTAACGATAATGAAAAATTTAGATAAAGACATACAAAAGAAAATCGAAGATTGGTTAACCCCAAGTTATGATGAAGGAACTCGAAAGGCAGTTCAGGATTTAATCGACAATAATGAGGAGACAGAACTTACAGATTCTTTTTACAAGGATCTCGAGTTCGGAACTGGAGGCCTAAGGGGTATTATGGGCGTAGGCTCCAATCGGATGAATAAGTATACGATCGGCAAAGCCACGCAAGGATTAGCCAACTATCTAAAGAAACAGTTCCCAGATCAGGAGATTAAAGTAGCGGTATCTTATGATAGCCGCAACAATTCGCAGGCATTTGGCCAGCTGGTTGCCAACGTGTTTGCAGCCAACGGGATCAAGGTACATCTGTTCACCGAATTACGCCCGACCCCAATGCTGTCGTTTGCCATCCGCCATTTCGGCTGTCAGAGCGGTGTTATGCTAACGGCTTCACACAACCCAAAGGAGTATAATGGTTATAAGGCTTATTGGAACGATGGCTGCCAGCTGACTGCACCTCATGATAAAAATGTCATCGACGAAGTAAATGCAATCAGCTCAGTTAGCACTATTAAATTTGACGGGAATACGCAAAATATCATTCCTGTCGGGGAAGAAATCGATCAGCTCTATATCAATGCCAATAAGACATTAAGTATTCATCCGGAAGCGGTAAGGGCTCAAAAAGACTTAAAAATTGTTTTTTCACCAATACATGGTACCGGAATTACCATTGTTCCTAAAATGCTAGCAGCATGGGGATTTGAAAATGTTTCAGTCGTTGCTGAACAGGCCACGCCTGATGGCAACTTTCCAACGGTAATCTATCCAAACCCCGAAGAGGAAGATGCAATGGCTTTAGCAAAGAAAAAAGGGGAAGAAATTGATGCTGACCTTGTATTGGCGACAGACCCCGATGCTGATCGTGTAGGGATTGCCGTAAAAAATAATAAGGGACAATTTCAACTGCTCAATGGTAATCAGATCGGCAGCTTATTGATATATTATGTCCTCAGTGCAAAAAGTGAACTAAAACAACTCGGATCGAATCCATATATTGTAAAAACTATCGTAACCAGTAATTTACAAGCCGATATCGCAGATCACTATGGTGTAACGCATTATGAAACACTTACAGGCTTCAAATATATTGGTGAATTGATTACCAATCTAGGTGATTCAGCACAATATCTTGTGGGCGGCGAGGAAAGTTATGGTTTCTTGGTCGGCGATCTAGTGCGTGACAAGGACGCTCCAAACGCTTGTGCTTTCCTAGCCGAAATGACCGCCTATTTTAAAACAAAAGGAAAAACAGTTTACGAAGTTTTATTAGATATCTACAAAGAATTTGGCTGTTATCAAGAAAAGCTCATTTCCTTAACCAAAAAAGGAAAGGCTGGTGCCGAAGAAATTCAGGCCATGATGAATGGCTTACGTCATAATCTACCAACCGCACTCGGTGGAATAAAAGTCAAAGAAATCAGGGACTATCAGCTTTCCCAAATCACAGATATGAGTACAGGGGAGCGAAGAGCGATCGCATTGCCTAAATCTGATGTATTGCAATTTATAACAGTAGATGGCGATGTGATTTCTGCCAGACCATCGGGAACTGAACCCAAGATTAAATTTTACTGTTCTGTAAAAGAAAGCTTGAAAGATACTGCTGATTATTTCGATGTGCAAACTATTTTGGAAGAGAAGGTTGACCGCATGATGAAAGATATTGTAAGCTAATGGAAAAGTGGAAACTATTATCCTCTGAATATATCTGTAAAGAGCCTTGGGCTACACTGCGCAGAGATACCTGTGAGCTTCCGGATGGACGGATCAATGATCATTATTACGTACTGGAGTATCCAGATTGGGTAAATATGATCGGAATTACTGAGCAGAACGAACTTCTGGTCATTAAGCAATACCGCCATGGAGCAGGCATTATTTCATTGGAGATTCCCGCAGGGACAACAGAAGCAGGAGAAGATCCTAAAAATGCTGCTGTGCGTGAAATGCTTGAAGAAACAGGCTATCAATTTGATCAGATTGAAGAAATCGCCACGCTTTATGCCAACCCGGCGACAAGTGGCAATATTACCTATACCTATCTGATGACGGGGGGTAAAAAAGTTCAGGAACAGGCATTAGATGAACATGAAGAAATCGATGTTTATCGTATACCGCTTGAAGAAGCAAAAAGCATGTTGCTGGACAACAAATTCAGTCAGGCACTACATGCTAGTGCGCTATTCTATGCTTTCAACAAATTAGGCTTGTTATAAAACAAGCCTAATTTTATTCTGTTTTTCTCATTCATACTTTTAATTTTCACTAGCTTGCTGATTTTTGTACCTTTGCATCATGGCAAGAGAAATTTTTGAAACCAAGCGAAAGGCCCTGAAAATAAATCTAAACCCAGAGATTTATGGAACCTTTGCAGAGATCGGTGCTGGACAGGAAGTCGCACGTAACTTTTTCAACGCAGGAGCAGCATCAGGCACAATTGCTAAAACAATGTCAGCTTACGACATGGCTTTCAGTGATGCAATTTATGGTGAAGAGGCTGATGGTCGATATGTCAGCAGAACACGTTTAAAGAAAATGCTCTCCCATGAATTCAATCTTCTTACCCAAAGACTTCATGGCGATAAATACTGTAACAAAAAATTCTTTGCTTTTGCAGATACGGTAACAACCCTCAATTTCACCAAGACAAATGAACCTCACGGCTGGATCGGACTTCGCTTCCAACATGAAGTTGGAGGCCCTACAAATGATATCATTGTTCATGTAAGACTGCTAGACAGCGACAACCAATTGCAACAAAAGGTTTTAGGTATAATTGGTGTAAATCTATTATTTGCGGCTTATTATTATACAGACAATGTGCAGACCATGATCGAATCATTGGTCGATAACCTTTCTGTTGGTTCCGTTGAGATTGACCTGGTTAAACTAAACGGGCCTCTATTTGAAAACGTCAACCAACGCCTCATCAACTTATACTTGATTGCAAAAGGATTTGCTAAAGCCGCAATATTCCAGCCTGATGGCAAAGCGGTACAAATCAAAGATTATCTGTACAAAAAGAACATTATTTTACTTCGCACCAAATACCGTCAAAAATCCCTTCCAAACTTTGACCTCTTCAATCTTGCCGTTGAACAGTTCAAAAAAAATACAGGAGCAACTGACGCAGACACCATTGTATTAATTGAAGTCCTAATGGGAAATGTATTGGAAGATACGCATGAAATTACAGATGAAGACCTGCAAGAATTTGCTTCTAGGGCTGACGAACTATGTGCGACAGGCAATAATATTATCGTTAGCAACTTTAGAAGAAATAATCATTTAGCAGAGTTTATTAGCAACTTTAAGCCTAAGAACATAGGAATTGCAACCAACGTTTACAATTTAAAGAACATTTTCAATTCAGATAATTATAATAAAGAGTTATACACCAATGAACTTCTTTCCTATATCTCGGGGATGTTCAATAAAAATGTGAAACTCTACGCATATCCTTATCTCTTGAAAAAAGAAAATAAGATTATTACAACGCACAATATGCCGGTTTCTGAAGAAGCCAAACCTTTATTTGAATTCTTAATTAAAAACGGCTATATCATAGATATTGAAAATTACGACGAAAAATTTGTAAAAACCGTATAAGCAGATCGTCTCCAAAATTTTAATTTATTATATAGCCCAATTTTCTTAAATTGGGCTATATTTATTTTTATGCCTTATGAAGCAAGAAAATGTAATACTGGTTGACAGCAATGATAAGATGATTGGCAGCATGGAGAAATATGAAGCCCATGAAAAGGGGCTATTGCACCGTGCTTTTAGTGTATTTTTGTTCAATGACCAAGATGAATTGCTCCTGCAACAAAGAGCATTAAGTAAATACCACTGTGGCGGACTTTGGACCAATAGCTGCTGCTCGCATCAGCGTCTGGAAGAAAGTAACATAGAAGCCGCCAAAAGGCGCTTAATGGAAGAATTAGGAATTACTGCAACAGCCCTTCAAGATGTCTTCTCGTTCGTTTATAAAGCTCAATTTGATAACGGGCTTACGGAGCATGAATTCGATTATGTCTTATTCGGAAAATTTAATGGAACTCCAGAAATTAACGAAGAAGAGGTTGCCACAACAAAATATATGAATCAACAGGAAATTCAAAATGAAATACAACGTTCACCCGAACAGTTTACCCCTTGGTTCAAACTAATCTATCAACGTGCTTTTGATACGTACTTCAATATATATAAGAACAAATTATAGCAATCATATACCATTCAAAAAAAGATCCTGCCTTTTGAAAGGCAGGATCTTTTTTTTGTCTTTGGTTTAGCGGATCGCTATAAATATTTTTTATAGATGGAATACAGAATTTTAAGGTCATTCTCACTCATGAAGGCTGTATTTACGTCCTGCTGAATGTAGTGAATCTTAAAAGCTTTTATTGCCGCATCGAGATTACTCACATCGTAACCGATAATACGTAAGGCCATTTTTGGGTTAAAGTCTGCTGGAGGCGTCTCTAAATAGTCCTCATACCAAAAGCCGAATCCTTGATCAGCCAATTTTTTCCAAGGAAAACGTGACGGATCGTTTTTTCGGGTTGGTGCCAAATCCATATGTCCAATAAAATTTGCCTGCGGGATTCTATAGGTCGTTTTTAAATAAGTCAACAACTGCGTCAAGGCGTTGATCTGGGCATCAGTCCAAGGATCTGTAGTCCCATTATTGTCGAGCTCAATGCCAATGGAAGAAGAATTGAGGTCTGTATCATTGCCCCATTTCCCCAAGCCCGCATGATGTGCACGATAGAGGTCATTGACCATCTGCACTACTTTTCCATCCCGACCAACCACATAATGGGAGCTTACACCTGCTTTGGCGGAATGAAATGTACGGATGGTCTGTCCCAAAGAATCCTGTGCTGTATGATGAATGACAACAAAATTGGGTTTACGGATGCCAAAATTAATCGAGGCGATCCATTGTTGTTCTTTGACATTCACCTTCTCCAATTGACCGGTGACAGGCGATTGTTTATAGAGTTTTGAAAATTCTTTTGCTTGCTTCTTATATACCTTTTCAGTCTTCGCGTATTTCCCCGCACAGGAAGCCAATAATGCTGTTGCGACACAAAGAGTGATGGAAAATTTTAGTATCTTCATATTGAAATGTTTCAGCACAAACTAAGGTAAATTTGCCAACAAAAACAAATTTATTTAGCTTCGTCCTATAGTTCGACATAATTTCCAAATATCCTTTTCTTATACATTGCGAAACAACGCTGCCTGCTTTAAAAAAAGCCCAAACCAATGTTTGAGCCTTTCCCATGTCAACCATGCATTTCCTGCTTAACTGAAATTACATTTTTTATTATTTTAATGCGCTTAGGTTCAATTTTGCCAAAAACCCTTTCAGCTCGTCGAGGCTATACCCGTTTCCCCGAAGAGTAATTAGATAGCGGTCTTTCTCAAGATAACTTATTTCGGAGCTTTTTGCCGTTGAGCCTTCCACTCCTTTACTATCAGTTGTTTTTGCCCGTTTACCTTCAAATTCGCCAGTTTTTTCTATTTCAGTATCTGTAATTTTCTCTGAATCTACCATGAAGCCCATTTGCGCCAAACCCACGATTGCCGAAGCTGTCTCGCCCGCGCCATCAATGATATTGACTTTAATTTCCTTCTGGTTATCGACGGTATACGTTGCCTCTCCAGATACAACTTCTGCCCCATACATTGATCCGCCAGAATAGGACGTTCTTTTTAAACCATCTAAGCTTTCCGGTAAAAAAGCCTTCAACTCTTCCGAACTTAAGGGTTTCTCGGATTTAAGTTTGGCTTTAAGGTCTTCCAATTTTTTTGCTCCATCACTCAGATTGCCCAAGTTGGATACTCCCTTAACTACATCCGAAATCCCAGCCTCTTTCTCCTTAGCATCTTCACCACCTTCACTGGATTTGCTGTTGCCGCAGCTCGCGACCAAAAGGCCCAGTCCTAAGAGAACAGGCATTACTTTCCATTGTCTTTTCATGATTATCAGTTTTAATTAAAACGCTAAAAAGAACAAAATAATATAATTAATCTAAATTTTAAAATCTGTTCGCATACGATCTTTAGACCTTAAAGCGCGACCTAAATTTCTACCTGTTACTTGTTTTTTCTAAATACTGCCGAATGGGACTGCGCTGCACAAAAAAAGGCCTCTATGCGAGTATAGAGGCCTTCCGTTATAACTACCGAGATTATGCTTCGGCGTATTCTTCAATTGAAGGACACGAACAAATCAATGTACGGTCACCTTGAGAGTCGTTCACACGACCTACTGAAGGCCAGAATTTACGTTCTCTTACATACTCCAATGGGTATGCGGCAGTTTGACGACTGTAAGGTCTGTCCCACTCATCTGCAGTTACAACCGAAGCTGTATGTGGTGCATGTTTCAGTAGATTGTTAGCTTGGTCCACGTCACCTGCTTCAACCGCAGCGATCTCTTCACGGATAGCAACTAATGCATCACAGAAACGATCCAATTCAGCCTTAGACTCCGATTCAGTAGGCTCAACCATTAATGTTCCTGCAACAGGGAAAGAAACTGTCGGTGCGTGGAAACCATAATCCATCAAACGTTTTGCAATATCTGCAACCTCGATACCAAAGTTTTTGAATCCACGGCAATCTAAGATCATTTCGTGTGCACAACGTCCGTTAGTACCTGAATAAAGTACTGGATACGCATTTTCTAAACGTGCCTTAATATAGTTTGCATTTAATATTGCGGTTCTTGTCGCATTTGTCAAGCCTTCACCACCCATCATTGAAATATAAGCATGAGAAATAAGCAAGATTGATGCTGAACCAAATGGAGCTGCAGAAACAGCAGAGATACCCTCTTCACCAGAAGTCGAAACCACTTCGTGGTTAGGTAAGAAAGGAACTAAGTGTTTTGCAACACCGATAGGTCCCATACCTGGACCTCCACCACCGTGAGGAATACAGAATGTTTTATGGAGGTTCAAGTGACAAACATCGGCACCAATATGCCCTGGGCTTGTCAATCCAACCTGTGCATTCATGTTCGCACCGTCCATATAAACCTGACCGCCATTTGCATGAACAATTTCACAGACTTCAATGATCGACTCTTCAAATACACCGTGTGTAGAAGGATAAGTCACCATCAGTGAGTTCAAGTTTGCAGCATGTTCAGTCGCTTTTGCTCTTAAATCTGGAATATCGATATTTCCCAATTCATCACATTTCACAACAACCACTTTCAATCCAGCCATAGAAGCAGAAGCAGGGTTGGTTCCGTGTGCAGAAGCAGGGATCAAACAGATATTACGTCCGTGATCACCACGGCTTTCATGGTAAGCACGAATAACCATCAGACCAGCGTACTCACCTTGTGCTCCTGAATTTGGTTGGAAGCTCATTTTTGCAAAACCAGTGATCTCCGACAACCAATCATTCAATTCGCCAATCATTTGCATATATCCAGAAGTTTGATCTGTCGGAGCAAATGGATGCAAACCGCCAAATCTCGCCCAAGTAACTGGCACCATTTCAGCTGTAGCATTCAATTTCATCGTACATGAGCCCAATGGGATCATCGAGTGGCAAAGCGATAAATCTTTTGCTTCCAACGATTTGATATAGCGCAACATCTCATGTTCAGAATGATAGCTATTAAAGTTTGGATGTGTTAAGTAAGCAGAAGTACGTACTAAATCGGCAGGAATTGAAGAACCTAAATTCTCTTCTAATGTATCGAAATCTACGTCATTCAATGTTTTACCTTGAATTTTAGCAAATACTTTGACGATCGTCTTAATATCTTCGTATGTGGTTGTTTCGTCGATAGCAATTGAAACTTCCGAACCATTATAATAGAAGTTTAATTCGTTATTTAAGGCTTCAGATTTCAAAGCACCAGCATGACCACCTAAGTCTACACGTAGTGTGTCAAAATAAGCTGCATTCAATTGCGTATAACCCAATGATTGTATTGCTTGATCCAACAGGCTAGCCAATGCATTGATACGTGAGGCTATATTTTTGATTCCTTCCGGGCCATGGTACACGGCATAGAAAGAAGCCATAATCGCTAAAAGAGCTTGTGCAGTACAAATATTTGAAGAAGCTTTATCACGGCGGATGTGTTGTTCACGAGTCTGCAAAGCCATACGCAATGCATACTTTCCATTTGAATCAGAAGTAACACCAATAATACGACCAGGGATATTACGTTTAAAGCTGTCGCGTGTCGCAAAATAGGCTGCATGAGGACCACCAAAGCCCATCGGTACGCCAAAACGCTGTGAATTACCAACAACAACATCTGCACCCCATTCTCCTGGAGGCGTTAGCAATGCTAAACTCATCAAATCTGCCGCCGCACACACGGTAATATGCTTACTGTGCGCTGTAGCTGCAAATGATTTATAATCAACAATTGAACCATCAGCAGCAGGATATTGAACAAATGCAGCAAATACATCGTCTGTTAATTCTGATTCAGCAATAGCCGCAATTTTAAGCTCGATACCAAAAGACAAGGCACGGGTCTTCAATACATCAATCGTCTGCGGATAGGCATTGTTCGACACCAAGAAAACATTAGCATCTTTATTTTTCCGAGCTGAATAAAGCATAAACATGGCTTCAGCTGCAGCCGTAGCCTCATCCAACAAAGAAGCATTTGCAATTTCTAAACCAGTAAAGTCACAAATTACAGTCTGGAAGTTCAATAAAGCTTGTAACCTACCTTGTGCAATCTCCGCCTGATAAGGAGTATACTGCGTATACCATCCTGGGTTTTCAAATACATTTCGTTGAATTACGCCCGGAAGGATTACATCGTAGTAACCTTGACCAATAAAAGATTTAAAAACTTTATTTTTCTCAGCGATTTCCGCAATACGCTTTAAATAGGCTACCTCAGACAATGCTTTAGGAAGATTTAAAGGTTTTGGAGCACGAATTTGAGAAGGGACCGTTTGGTCAATAAGTTGGTCAATTGACGAAACGCCTAATTTAGCCAACATTTCATTCGCTTCAACTGGACTTGGGCCATTGTGGCGACTTTCGAATTTTTCTTGGAAGTGTATATTGCTCATGTGTGCAAAAAGTTAACGCTTATAGATAGTTAGCGACATAATAATTAGGCAATTAACTCTCTTATAAACAGTCGTTTTTTGGATGAGCAAAGATAGCAAAATAAATGACTGAAAACGAAGCAAAAAAGTGGATAAAAAGTCAGTTTTACTGAGCTACTGAAATGCAATCGATTGTCTTTGTCAATTAATTTTTGGAATAACCTCAAACATACAGATTGTTCATTATAAATATAACAAACAATACAACAATCGTTTGCTACAATTTCAAAAAAACACCGGGTTATCTGTTATTTCACCTCCGCATTTCTTTCATTACTTCACTATTCTTTTTTGCAATGCCAATGAATTTTCAATAAATTAGTATATGTACCAATTGTAAAGTGACTTCGAAATAACGATATACATTTTTTTGCTAAGAACAACTGATATCAAGGGTGTTTTGTTATCAGTAATCTTAACGAAGAAAACATTATCCAGCTAGGGAAGCATCTCTTTTGACAAATGTAAATTATCACAAAAAACGAATATCATTTCTTTTTAACGAATATAAAACAGCGAAGTAACAATTATAAACCATGAGAAAACAGGTAACAGACAGCGTTCTTTTAGTAAGACCCTCTGTCTTCCGTAAAAATGAACAGACTGCGGTCAACAATTTCTTCCAAAAGGATATCGAAAACCTCAGTATAGAAGAAGTCAACAAAGAAGCGCAAGGAGAGTTCGACGCGCTAGTAAATGAATTGAAGTCACATGGAATTTTGGTGACTGTCATTCAGGACGACGAGAAATCAGAAAGTCCCGACAGTATATTCCCCAATAATATTGTCTCCTTTCATCAGGATGGAAAAATAATTTTTTATCCCATGTTTGCTCCCAATCGTCGAAAAGAACATTTATTGGATTTCGAAGGTCCATTGAAGCAAAACGGTTATTATGTAAAACTAACTAAGGATCTCAGTGAAGCCGAAAACAATAAACAATATTTGGAGGGCACTGGCGCACTTGTCTTGGACCGCGCTCACCGTATAGCCTACTGTGCCTTATCCGAAAGGGCAGACCGGGATATGCTCGACGAATACTGCAGGACTGAAAACTACACACCTGTTGTATTTCACGCCTTCCAAACTGTCCATGGAGAGCGGAGACCTATCTATCACACCAATGTGGTGCTAGCCGTAGGCGAAGACTTTGCCATCTTATGCCCACAGGCAATCGATAATCAGGCTGAACTCCAAACCCTGCTGAAGAGTCTAAAAGATACAGGCAAAGAGATCATTGAAATCAATGAGAACCAACTCGAATCTTTTGCAGCAAACTGCCTCCAGGTGAGAAATAAATATGGTAATCGTTTTATTGTCCTGAGCAATCAGGCGTTATCCTCATTGACTTTATACCAAACAGCGCAATTGGAAAAGCATGGTAAAATCATCCATCAAGATCTACATGTTATCGAGACATGTGGTGGTGGAAGTGTACGCCACATGATGGCTGAAGTTTTTCTTCCGAAAGAAAACATACTGAGCTAGTCCCAAGCATAATGATGCAGTTAGGCTGCTCTTTTTAAAATAAGCCTATTTTGCCTAATCAGGCTTATTTAATAGACAAATAAAAATGCCCCTTGAGCCATTGCTCTCAGGGGCATTATCTTTTCTAAAACAATCCAATCCTATTTCTCCAGTCAAGTTAGAACGAATACCTCAATCCCAATTGGAATTGGTACGGATTCCCCGAAGGTGATACAATACCAGAGTTGTTCAATCTATAATTAAACTGTTGCTTAACAGGGTCAAATGCAGGAATTTCGGGATTTCCATTTGCTGCCGCTGTTTTTGATACAGCATACAACGATTGATTACCTAAAGATTCATTGACACCCCAGGTTTTCTTAAAGAGATTTGCAACATTGAATATGTCCGCTGAAAGCTCTAAAGCATGTGTTTTGTAAAGGTTGAATTTTTTAGCTATTCTTAAATCAATCAAACCGTAAAAGCTATTGATACCGCCATTTCTTTCGGCCATCTTACCTTCGTACTTCTTAATATAATCTTTCAGACTTTGACTGGCTTCACCATTCGCCAACAACGCATTCATGGCATCTGCCAAAGCCTTTGGCGTATTTGGACTATTGGGATCGAAAATAAAGGCTAAGTCATTCGAATTGGATACAAAATCGCCATTGATATTACCTCCAGCAAGCAAGCTGTAGCGTGTTCCACCAATTCCCGAATAACGAACCCCTACACTGACACCATAAAATGTAGGTAGTGTACCATAAATAACAATTTTATTTCGGAATTGATTATTCGAATAACTCATCTTACTCAAATCTCTTGGATCATCCTTTACCGCCAGCGATAAGGTCGCTGTATTGGCAACATTCCCATTGTAGGACGTGTTATCTTTCGCATCGTTCCACGTGTAGCTTACAGAAATCGATCCATCTTTGTAGTACTGATAACTTGCATCCAATACAACTGCAAACTGATTTACTTTTCCCTCAGAGTTCAGTTCTAACACGCGTCCAAACTTATTGGAAATCCTTCCCTGTTTCCAATCTGGAACACCATTGACAATAGCCGTCGCCGGTACGAATACCCCACGATTATCTTCATTCGCCAATCTAAAGAACGGATCTTGAACCATATTACGATCAACATACATGTAGTTGTTGCGTCCTAGATTCATATATCCTGAAAGACTCGCTTTTAACTTTTCTGTAAAGAAATGCGTGTAAGATACATTGGCCTTGTACACCACTGGTATTTTCGCATCAGCTCCATAGGTGTTGATTGTTGGCACTTGAAATTGTGCCAGGGTTGGCGTTGTTGACGGATCTTGTCTGTACCCCACAAAATTAGGTGTAGGCACATCGTTACCACGAACATCTACTGTCGCAAAATGCTTCCCATCAAAAGTTAAATTATTGATGGTCATATAATTATTAATATCAGATGCAAAGATACCTGCTCCTACACGGAAAAAATCTTTTCGTTCTTCATTCACATCCCAAGTCATCTGGAAACGAGGCTGTACAACAAAAGATTTCAACTTGTGATCAGTACGTACCCCCACTTCTTTCAGCAACTCTTCATTTAGAGGAGAGGTTGGATAATGACCATAATCCAATCGTAGTCCCGCAACCAAATCCAATCCTTTCGCCAATTTGGTCTGCAACTGTCCATACGCACCGGCATTAAATATCTTACCGATCACAGTGGGATCGGCCACCAAAGGGACCTCCCGGTAAAATGCATAAGGTTTTAGGTTTGCAAAATTTTGCAATGCCGTATTGTTAGCATCCTCCCTAAAATGAAAACGTCCGTTGACTTCACTTCCGTAAATCGAATTTGCATGTGTATACATCAAATCCACACCAAAGGTGTAATTGATATTGTCCGTACTATAATACAGGTTATTGACCAACTGTACGACATTATTCTTAAAGGACTCCTGTGCAAACCGGTGACCGCCTAATTGAATATTGGTCGACAAATTACTTCCGTCAATGGTAGACACCACATTCTCTACAATGGCACGGGGGATATTTTGACTAGGCAACATATCTCCAGGACTACTTTTTTGAAAAGTATAAAGGTGCTGCAATTTCAGTTCATTGGTAAGCTTTGGGGAAATGGAAGTACGTAAAGTCGCTAAAAAGCTGTTATCAATATTCTTGTCATTTCCGTATGATTCATATAAATTGATGGCGGTATTATCCTCTAGACCAAGCTTATTGAGGTCACTTGTAAAGTTATTCCGTATTGTCAATAAATTCTTTTCATTGATCTGCCAATCTATACGACCAAATATGGCATCAGAATTTCGTTTCTTATCGAAAGAACCATATTGTCTATCATTACTCAATCCATATTTTTCACGTCCTATACGAATATACTCATCGAGGGTCGATTGTGTAACATTGAAACGCTTTTCATCTGCTGGCGAATTGATATCTGCGATAATCAACGGGCGGGCATCGCGTTGATGATCCCAAGCTACAAAATAATGCAACTTGTCTTTAATGATGGGACCGCCTAATGTAAATCCATATTGATACGTAGAGAAATCATTGCTTCGTTTGTTTCCTCTAATATCGTATGGGCTGGACAACCAATCTGCCCTTGAATAAAGCCATGCGCTTCCGTGCGTTTGATTTGTTCCTTGTTTGGTTACCGCACTGACTGTTCCTCCCCCTGCTCTTCCATAAGTCACATCATATTGGTTGGTGACCACTTTAAATTCACGAACGGCTTCTATCGAAATGGAAAACGGAGCACCACTACGACTGGTTGTTGAACCTGCAGAAGTCGGGTTTTTGGCATTCATACCATCAATCGTAAAATTAGTAGAGGAACCCAACTGACCACCGATATTATCTCCCTTACTCAAAGGAGACAGGTCCATCAGCGAAGTAAAATTCCGACCGTTGACAGGCAATTTCGCAATATCCTTGGCCGTAACCGCTGTAGCAGCACCTAGATTTTCTATTTTATTCTTTAGGGTACTTATTCCTGTTAATTCAACCGTTTCTAATACATTTGAGGTATTTTGGATAGGAATCTTCAGGCGGACAATATCGCCTTGATTTAAATTAAATCCCGAACGCACTTGTTCACCATAGCCTATATAAGTTACTTTGATCGTGTATGGGCCGCCTAAAGGCAACTCCTTAAAGTTGAAATCGCCATTTGCATTGGTCGAAGTCTTCGTTGTGAAACCCGTTGATTCATTACGTACTTCAATTGAAGCTCCGTGAACTCCTTTATCATTTTCGTCCGTAATCTTGCCGGAAAACCCGGCTTGGGTCGTTTGGGCGTACAAACCTGTTCCAAGCGCAATGGCACATGTTGTGAGTAAAAATTCTTTCATTTAGTTGTTGGTTGTGATAATGAAAGCAAAACTACACCGAAACTGTTAACAGGAGCTAAACGAAATATTATGAAATTATAAACAAAGCATTTTAAAATATATATTAATAAAAATGAAAGCGCTTTTAAAAAAAACAAGGTAATATCGGAACATGCAACAAAAGCATTTTAAATAGGGATAGAAATAGACCGTATCTGCAAAAAGCCTGCATGATTCGTAAACACCAACAGAAATGATCCGAACCGACGGTCTTTCTTGCGAATAACATCACAAAAAAAAGTCAGCCGAAGCTGACTTGCTAATACAAAATTGTAAACTTAAAATCCAATGGATTAAAGTATTTGTAAAGATCCCTAAATAGGTTATCTCCGTATTTGACATAGAGTAACGCGAAATTTTCAGACCTTTCCTGTAGTCCTCCGCCAGGAAAGAGCTTTTCCTTCACATTATCAATATCCGTTAAAGCATGTTGATGATTTCGCTTTTCGGCTTTCATCAGCTTTTTCTCCAAATTATTGATCGCTTTTTTTAACCGCGCTTTTACCGCTTCCGTACTAGGGCCTAAACTTGGATCTATTTTGTGGGTTCGTAACTTTATCTTACCAAAAATAGCGTTCAGCTCCATCCATTCGTCATTAAGATTCAAACGTTCTTTGGTATGACGTCGAACATATTCTTTTTTCAGCACTTCTGCTGGACGAAAGATACTCTTAAAGGTTAGATCAACGCGAAATAATTTAGCCGCAACGTTGTCCTCTGTTATCATCGCTGAATTGCGCGGTATCAAAATTGGAAAATCTACCTGATATTGGTCAAAGTTAGACTTCAATTGCATCCAGTAGACCATTTCGGCGCCACCACCAATATAAGCAAGATTGGGAAGTATAATTTCTTGATACATCGGACGCATAACCACATTTGGACTGAAACGCTCTGGATAATGATCAATCTCATGTTCAAGCTCAGCCTTCGTAAAATAAATATTCTGGTGCAATACTTCGTATCGACCATCCGCAGCGAGCACCAAGCGCTCCCGAAATTCATCCGTCAAATAAAAGAAATTAATCTCTCGAGCATGCACTTGGGTGGAGAAACCGTTTGATTCCAACTCTTCCGATCGCGCTGTTATTGCCTTAAAGCTTTTTTCAGATAAGATATCTTCCTTAATAATTGGCTTGAACAGTTCCTTCAATTCCCGGTCATCCGCATCGACGATCAAAAGACCGTAAGACTTAAACAACTCATTGACCATATACCGTGTTGCATCTGCTAATCGATCATGGTTCAAATAGGCTTCTTCCACAATCCGTGTAAGTTTAGTCGAATTTTCGGAAAGCCCCAAAATATTTGTGTACTGCTTCACAGCATCAACGATTGTTGCTGTATCCATTCGCCCGGTAGCAGAAACTGCAGGAGTATCCCAACTAATTTTCTTACCGAAGACTTTCGTATGGTTGATTTCTTCAAAATCATGATCTTCGGTCGCCATCCAATATACAGGAACAAAATTTTTATCGGGGTGTTTGCTCTTCAAATCTTCGGACAAACGTATTGCCGTCATGATTTTAAAAATAAAATACAAAGGTCCGGTAAAAATATTGAGCTGATGTCCCGTCGTGATGGTATAAGAATTCTGGTCGAGCAACAGCTCTATATTGGCAGCTACAGCAGGAGATTCCTTTAATAGCTCGCCGTATTGCTTTTTAAGACGCTCAACAAGAATCTCCCGGTGTTCAAATTTCTTCTTTTCGTTCAATTGATTTTCAAAACCAGCCCAGGTAGGCCAGTTTCCTACAAAAGATTTTAAGGCTTCATCATGCGCCAAATAAGCCAATAAAGTCTTAGAGAAGCTATTTGTTTCACTATATTCAATATAAGTTGCCTTCATCTGCAAATTTTATTAATTATTCTCTATTCTTAATTGATAACGAAAATCCCCAAAGCAAGCTGACATGGCAGTGCATCTTTTTTGCTAAATAGAACCTATTTTCAATTTTAATCAGAAGGATGATTCACCATGAAACGACAGGCTTTCTTGAATCTGATTTTAAACGGCTATAGATTGTTTAAAATGGGGATTGTACGCTTACAAATGTATCTAGTTTGCGTCGACAAAATAGTGAATTTTCACAAAAAGCTTGTCCCGCTTTTAAATTATATCATTTTACTGACAATTGTCTATAAACAAACGGGCCTCCTTTGAATAAAGGAGGCCCGTTTGTTTATATTATTATCTATAAGCTTTAAAACTTATTTCCTTACAATTTCACCATATAGATCGAAATCTTCAGCTCGGTCGATTTTTACCTGAACAAAATCACCAATACGTGCATAAGAATCTGCAGCAGGAATCAAGACCTCATTGTCTACTTCTGGAGAATCGTATTCTGTGCGGCCGATAAAGTAATCGCCGTCTACCCGATCAACCAATACTTTATACGTATTACCCACTTTGGACTGATTGATATCATACGAAATACCTTGCTGCACTTCCATGATAGCTTCCACACGCTCTTCTTTTACTTCCTGTGGCACATTATCCTCCAGCGAATGTGCGTGCGTCTTTTCCTCATGAGAATAGGTAAAACAGCCTAACCTGTCAAAACGGGTCTCTTCAACCCAATCCAACATCTCCTGGAAATCCTGTTCAGTTTCACCTGGATAACCACAAATTAATGTCGTACGCAAGGCGATATCTGGAACTTTGTCACGTATTGCGTTGACAAGATCGATCTGTTTCTGTTTTGTTGTACCTCTTCGCATAGACTTCAACATCGGATCAGATATATGTTGCAATGGCATATCCAAGTAATTACAGATATTTGAACGTTCGTTCATGGCGTCCAAAATATCCATTGGGAAACCCGAAGGATAGGCGTACTGCAGTCTGATCCATTCGATACCATCAACATCTGACAAATGGCGCATTAAATCAGAAAGATTGCGCTTTCCATAGATATCTAAGCCATAATAGGTCAGATCTTGTGCAATCAGAATCAATTCTTTCGTGCCGTTCGACGCGAGAAATTTTGCTTCTTTCACAAGATCGTCAATGGATTTGGAAACGTGTTTACCACGCATCAAGGGAATTGCACAAAAAGAGCAGGGACGGTTACATCCTTCGGCAATCTTAAAGTAAGAAAAATGCGAAGGTGTTGTCAATAAGCGTTCACCCAACAATTCATGCCGATAATCAGCTCCAATGGATGACAACAGATCCGGCAAATCATTCGTACCGAAAAAGGCATCAACATTGGGAATTTCAGACTGTAACTCTGGCTTATATCGTTCAGAAAGACAACCTGTAACGATCACCTTATTGATTTTACCCTGATCTTTTAAATCCGAATATTGTAAGATCGCATCAATCGATTCCTGTTTGGCATTATCAATAAAACCGCAGGTATTGATGACGACGATATCATTCGTCTGTATATTGGATGCTTCATGCACGACTTCCATCTGATTGCCCTTTAACTGGCCCATCAGGACTTCACTATCGTGAATATTTTTCGAACAGCCCAAAGTCACCACATTGACACGTGGTTTATTGATCAAAGGCGCTGGTTTCGCGTATTTTGTCTTCATATGATTAGAAGGTAGACTCTATTTGAAAAGGGAGTCCACAAATTCCTTTTTGTTAAACAACTGAAGATCACCTATTTTCTCTCCTACACCAATGTATTTCACCGGGATCTTAAATTGATCAGATATACCAATAACCACCCCACCCTTAGCTGTTCCATCGAGTTTAGTCAATGCTAAGGCATTTACATCAGTCGCCTGCGTAAACTGCGTACATTGCTCAATGGCGTTTTGCCCTGTCGACGCATCCAAGACCAACAAGATTTCATGTGGTGCACCCGGAACAACCTTCTGCATCACATTTTTGATCTTCGTGAGCTCATTCATTAGGCCAACCTTATTGTGCAAACGGCCTGCGGTATCAATGATACACACATCTTCACCATTTGCCACTGCCGATTTCACGGTATCATAGGCCACTGAAGCAGGATCCGAGCCCATTGCCTGAGCGACAACACGCACGCCAACACGCTCACCCCACAATTTAAGTTGATCAACAGCCGCGGCCCGAAAGGTATCTGCTGCTCCCAATACAACTTTGCTTCCAGCTTGTTTGAGCTGATGAGCCAGTTTGCCAATGGTCGTTGTTTTGCCAACTCCATTAACACCTACAACCATAATAACGTATGGTTTATGATCGCCATAATTGAAATTCTCGAAATCAGCACTATTGTTCTCTGCCAGTAGCGTCTGAATCTCCTCTTTCAGGAGATTGTTTAGCTCAGAAGTAGAAACGTACTTATCGCGGGCAACACGGGCTTGTATGCGATCAATGATTTTTAAGGTAGTTGTAACCCCAACATCAGAAGTAACCAAAACTTCTTCCAGATTATCCAGCACATCGTCATCTACTGTTGACTTACCAACGACAGCTTTTGTAATCTTGGAAAGAAAGCCTTCTTTTGTTTTTTCCAAACCTTTATCTAAGGCCTGTTCTTCTTCTTGTGTTTGTGGTTTTTTCTTAAAAAAATCAAATAATCCCATGGAGTGTAGTAGTGAAAATTGATGTCCAAATATAAACAAATGTCCTCAACAAAAAAAGCCCTTTCGGTAGGATACCAAAACGGCTATTTTTATCGAATTCTTTTTAAAGAAAAACTTTAAAAAAGGAAAATGCTACTAGTTATTTTTGAGCTGCTGCAACTACGTCTTTCACTTTATCGTTGTGAACCATACCTTCTTTGAAAGTATACGCGCCAGTTTTTGCAGATTTAGTAGTAACAATAACCTTTGTAAATTCTTTACCGCCACCTTTTTGTAACGATGCAACTGCTTTCTTTGCCATGGTATATTAATATTTTACTTAGCTTCTCTTTCAAGGGCTAAGATGTGTGACTTACTTAATTTCTTTATGAACAGTAACTTTTCTCAATACTGGGTTGAATTTTTTCAATTCCAAACGCTCAGTTGTGTTCTTTTTGTTTTTAGTAGTGATGTAACGAGACATTCCCGGAAGACCACTTTCTTTGTGTTCAGTACATTCTAAGATAACTTGTACTCTATTTCCTTTTTTAGCCATTGTTTTACTTTATTTTGATCCTACTATAGGATTGAAATTCATGAATAATCTTAATGTAACAGGCGCGACAATCAATTAGATTGACCCTTTAACGATAAATTTATTGATCGCTGCTGTAATCCCGTTCTTGTTGATAGTCTTGATAGCAGAAGTAGATACTTTTAACGTAATCCAACGATCTTCTTCTGGAATGTAAAAACGTTTAGTTTGTAAATTTGGATAGAATTTACGTTTAGTTTTAACGTTTGAGTGAGAAACGTTATTTCCTGTTAACGCCGCTTTGCCTGTTAAATCACAAATTCTTGACATGATATTATTTTTTTGTTGTCTTTATTACAATATGTTAATCCTTTGCACTCTCTGCAAAGAGTTTGCAAATATCTATATTTTTTTTTGGATAAGCAACAAGATAATTGGAATTATTTTTAAAAATAGTTCTACACAGGAATGGTAAGAGCAAAAATAAAGGATTTTATTGTATTATATTTGCTCTGTAAAGAAAAATAGTTTTCAACAATTCACATTTATGAACAAATATCTTCGCAAGGGCTTAAGGGAAATAATCATCGGTGTCGTACTTGTCATCTTGGGATATTACCTCATGGAACAGCGCTCCAATTGGTATAAACTAGCGATGCTTGTCGGAGTTATTGTATTTAGTATCGGTTTTCTAACTTTAATCTATCGCATGATTCGCAAGGTAGACCGAAATGCCATTATTGAGATGCGTGAAGAAGCGCATAAAAAAGATAAAGAAGGGAATGCTGAACAAAACTAGAGGTATCGTCTTAAAAACAACCAACTATTCGGAAAGTAGCCTTGTGGTACAGCTCTACACCGAACAGTTTGGCATGCAATCTTATCTCATTACCGGCGCAAGGAAGCCTAAAGCAAAGATCAAGGCCAATATCCTTCAACCCTTACATTTATTAGAGATTGTCGCTACTCATAAAGATAATGGATCATTACAGCGGATTGCCGAAGCTCGTCAGGTCCCTGTCCTGCAAGAAATTCCTTATGATATTGTCAAAAGCTCCCTCGCTCTTTTTCTGAATGAAATACTCTATAAAATTCTGAAGGAACAGGAAAACGACCCCTACCTTTTTGAATTCATCCACCAATCTATCCGTTGGCTGGATGAAACGCATTTAAATCTGGCCAATTTTCATCTTGTTTTTTTAATCAAGCTAACCCGTTTTCTCGGGTTTTATCCGGCTGAATCTAAGCAGGCCCACCCTTATTTTAATCTCCATGAAGCGACCTTCTCCAATAGCCTTCCTGAACATCCGCTTGTATTACAGGAACCACATACGTCTATTTTCAGAAATTTAATCGAATCCGAATATTCGAATTGCGACCGCATCAAAATGAGCAGTTCTGATCGACAATTCCTACTGGAAAAAGTGCTCGACTTTTATCGTCTCCACCGCACAAATTTTAAAGAAATAAAATCGCTCTATATACTCGAAGAGATCTTTAGATAAATAATTTCAGCTTTCTATTTAAAAGGTTCAATAGGCGCCCCTTGGATAACGGGGAATAAATATCTCCGGTGAAACGTAAAACAACCTAAACAAAAAACAGGGCAAACACAGCGCTGGCAATCAACCACTTGCTAACATAAATTATCCTCCCAGATAAATTCTTGGTACATTTATTGTAACAAAACTGAAATAACATTTGGTTTACTAACATCATTTTCACCTAAAAAAGTATTAAAGATATGGAACTTAAAGAAAACTTTTTAAAGGTTGTTCGAGACAACTATGCCAACTTTGAAGGAAGAGCCCGCCGAAAGGAATATTGGATGTTTTTCCTTGCAAATCTTATCATTAGCGCAGTATTTGGAATACTGGGACAAATTGCAAGCTTATTTACGTATGTCTCAGGATTAGTAAGTTTAGCTTTACTAATTCCAGGGATAGCCGTTACGGTCCGAAGACTACATGACACCAATAAATCAGGCTGGTTTATATTAGTCGCCTTGATTCCATTTATTGGTTGGATCTATCTGCTTTACCTATTGGTTTTGGAAGGTGACAAGGCTTCAAATCAATATGGTCCAGACCCCAAGGCGATTGAAAACGGCTCAAATCATCCCTTTAATCAAAGCCAAGATCCTTTTGGTTCTTCTCGGCCACAGGATCCATTCGGAAGTTCACAACCGTCAAATCCTGCGCCACCAGCTCCGGATAAAGATCCTTTTGCTTAAGGATAGCCCATATAAAAAGCGCTTTCACAAAATTGTGAAAGCGCTTTTTATTTAAATTCTATTTTTGATCTTTCCCGATCAACTAACGAAAATTCACCGCCCTAGGAATGGTAACGGATTTGATTCTCTAGCATCCAACTAGAATTAATGTCTGTGTTTTTTCTTTTGTTGCCCGGGAGCAAAATCGCGAGCAGACTGCTCTCCATAGTATTTCTTAGCCTGACCTGGCGGCATTTTTTTCGGACCTCGCCCATGCCTATGCCCATGGTGGTGAGTGGAATAACATGCCGACATGGAAACCGCTATGACAATAGAAAGAACCAATAACAAAGTGCGTTTCATCTTAATCTCCATATTTTAAACACTTCATTACAATTATCAGTCCAAAATGTTTAACCGACCATAACAACCCCCCCCCCCGCATCTACTCTTTGGAATTGCCAATGCTAAAGGATAATATCAAACCTGGCTCATAAAATACAACTGCATAAAAAAGCCCATGCTGTTCGCATAGGCCTTTTCACAATAAATATATCTTGAATCTAATTAGATAACTCTTACATTTACCGCATTAAGACCTTTACGGCCTTGTTCAACTTCGTAAGATACATTGTCATTCTCACGAACTTTGTCTACTAATCCAGAAACGTGAACAAAAATTTCGCTCTCGCCTGAGTTAGGGATGATGAAACCGAAACCTTTGGTCTCATTAAAGAATTTTACTTTACCTTCTTGCATGGCACTATATTATTAATTTCCCTAAAGGTAGAGAAATAAAATCAAAAATCTTAACCTTTTTATTTTTTTTATCCGTTAAACTTTTTCATCAACTTTGGCTCCAATCTTGTAGCAATGCGATAATGGCAATCGTATTATTATAAAAAGTTAAAGACGAAAAATATGAAAAAAATACTATTAGGACTTGCCTTTTTAGGTTTTATGACTCAACTAAACGCGCAACAAATGGTTAATAAAGAATTTGTATCTACGGTAGGCCGTGCAGAAGAAGAAGTAACACCAGATATTATCTATATTGATGTTACCCTAAAAGAGTTTTATGAGAACGGTAACACGAAGAAAAAGGCCGCAATAGAAAAGCTAGAAAAAGATCTGTTCGATTCGGCGACAAAAGCGGGTGTAAAAAAAGAAGATTTTACCATCCAGAATATCTGGAGCTATAATGTTCCGGATAAAAAGAAAAAAGACACCGATATCTTGCTCTCCAGACAATACCGTATTAAGGTAACCAACTTGAACAATTTGGGCCAACTATTAGACGGTGTTGACAAAGCCGGTATCCAAAGCACCTATATTAGCGAATATGATTATTCAAAGAAAAAGGAGTTGGAAAAAAGTTTAAAAACCAAGGCGGTATTGGATGCAAAAGTCAATGCTCAAATTTTGGCAGAAGCCGCAGGCCAAAAAATTGGTAAAGCGATCGTATTATCTGAAACACCACAACAAATTATATTTGGCGTACAACCGATGATGCGTAATGCCATGTATAAAGGTGCTATGGCCGAAGCAGCAGACAGCGCTGGTGACAGTGGGTTAGATTTAAATATCAGACCGATGAAAGTTACGAGTGAAATCAGCGCTTCATTTGAGTTATTGTAATCATGCATAGGGAAAAAACTCCAGCAGATAAATTAAAACAAATTGACCAAGATTTCGGTTGGATTGACCGAATATCTTGGTTAATGGATAATCAATTCAAGATTGGAAACTTTCGCTTCGGACTTGATCCAGTCTTGAATCTCATCCCCTTAGGTGGCGCGATAGCGGGCTTCGGAACCTCTCTGGTTCTTGTCATAGCCATGTGGCGTAACGGCGCCAGTCCAAAATTAGTCATACGCATGTTACTCAATATCTCGATTGATGCTGTTTTGGGTAGCATTCCTTTCCTCGGAAACCTGCTCGATTTTTTTAGCAAAGCCAACGAAAAGAATATCAAATTACTCAGACAACATTATTATGAAGGAAAACATACGGGTTCAGGTATCGGAATCGTCATCAGTATCCTGATTGTCTTTTTCCTGCTCATCGCTGTAACATTGTATCTTATTTGGACATTATTCTCCTGGGCTTTTTCGCTGCTGAATGGTATCTAATGCCAACAATTCCTGTCATTCTCCCACTAAGATGGAATCCTGGGTATTTCAGGGGAAACAATGCGCTATATCTAATATCTATTTAATAATTTTGATGTCGATAGTCATCCCGTTATGACATCCAAAACTTAATCTCGAATTTAAAATGAGTAAAAAAAGAATATTTGCACTGATTTTGATCGTCGTCATGCTGGCCGCAATTTTGACTAACCCAAGCAAAGAGGAACACGAAAAGGTTGTACGCGCGAAAGCTGAACAGCTATTGAAAAGCCAGCTTCATGCGAAAGATCAAGAGTTTTTCGGATTGGGGATGCAGCTCTTCGGAAATGACATCGTCGATAAATTTATCCAAAGTTCCGTTGTGGTAGACAACTACTATTTGTTTTCGCTAACCAAAATAAAATGGCAGGGTACAGAACAGATTATCGGTGGCGGAGCTTTTAAATACATCTGGCTGAGCCCAAAAATTGATGAAAAGGCCGACGAAATTATTGCTGCATTGAAAAAGATTTAACATGCCTTTAGAAATACTTTATCAAGACGAATCCATCGTTGCAATCAATAAACCACATGGACTATTGGTGCACCGATCTGCTATTGCGCGCGATGCTTCAGCGTTTGCCCTACAGCTCCTTCGGGACCAATTAGGAAAAACCGTTTATCCCGCACATCGTTTGGACCGGAAGACCGGAGGCATTCTGTTATTTTCATTAAATAAGGAGACGGACCAATACTTACAAAAAAGTTTTCAGGAGCGTAAGATCGACAAAAAATACCTCGCTGTTCTGAGGGGCTTCGCGCCAGCAGAAGGCCTGATTGACTATCCCTTAAAAAGGGACGATGGCACCGTTCAGGAAGCACAAACATCTTTTCGCTTACTTGCTCAAGGCGAGTTGGCCGTTCCCTTCGGAAAATTTCCGACAGCACGATACAGTCTCGTCGAAGCCAACCCAATTACAGGTCGTATGCATCAGTTACGTCGCCATTTTGCGCATATCTTTCATCCCATTATCGGCGATCGCCCGCATGGATGCAATAAACAAAACAAGTTCTGGAAAGAAGCCTACCAAATGGATACCATGCTATTGCATGCCTCGGAACTGACCTTTAAACATCCTTTATCGGGCGAAGACGTTCATATCAAAGCACCCCTACAACCCGATTTCATCCGGGTATTGGAAATATTAAATCTCAACGCGATATGTTAAAATTGATTCTCGAAGCCTTTATCAGCATATCCGGTATTACCGCAGCTTCTGGTATTGTCTATCAGGATAGGCAAATCCATATCGTTTCTGACAATAGCAATTATATCTACAGCTATAGTATCACAGACCAAAAGTTGTCTAAAACGGCACTACGCCAGTCTGATCCGATGGAGAATAGGGCTAAAGCAGCTAAAATGGATTTGGAATCGATCACTTTCGATGGAAGCCGCTATTATCTTTATGGCTCTGGTTCTACCCCAAACAGAAACACTCGTTTTATTTGGGACGGCAAAACAGTCCTTCAGGAAGACTACAGTAACATCTATTCTTCCTTAATGGAGAAATTCAATATTTCCAAAGAAGACTTCAATATTGAAGGCGTAGTTCATTTAAAAGATAAGATCTTATTTTTTAACCGGGGAAATGGCCCTAAAGGCATAAATGCCATTTTAGAGTATCATCCGCTTGCTGCCGAACAATCCCGCTGTATCCCGATTGAACTACCCAAGCTCAATGGCATATCGACAGGTTTCTCAGATGCGACCCTGGTTGGAAATGAAATCTATTTTATTGCTACCGCCGAAAATGCAAAATCGACTTATCTGGATGGAGAGATCAGTGGTTCCCTCCTTGGAAAAATACCTTCCGATCTTTCCGGCAAACCCGAGACATTCGAAATTCCCGAAAAGCATAAATTTGAAGGAATCACATTGAAAGAGGAAACTGCCCATGGCCTAATTTTCCTACTATGTGAAGATACCGATAGCGAAGATAATCATATGACCATCTATTCGCTCCGGGTAAGCAATTAAATCGATTGTTCTAAAATGGATTCACCGTGAGGAATCACGTATATTTTATTAAATTTGTAGCTGATTAAAACTTAATTTTTATGTTAAAAAATACTGCCCTTTCGGAGACGCACATTGCTTTAGGAGCAAAAATGGTTCCCTTTGCAGGCTTCAACATGCCCGTACAATACACAGGCATCAATGATGAGCACGAAACAGTTCGCACAGGTGTAGGAGTTTTTGATGTAAGCCACATGGGTGAATTCATCCTAAAAGGTGAAAAAGCCTTGGATCTACTTCAAAAAATATCTTCCAATGATGTGTCAAAATTATACGATGGCAAAGTTCAATATGCTTATATCCCCAATGAAACTGGCGGTGTAGTTGATGACTTCCTAACATACCGTATAGACGATAAGACATATTTTTTGGTTGTGAATGCGTCAAATATTGAGAAAGACTGGAACTGGATCTCCAAGTACAATACAGATGGTGTGGAGATGAAGAATATCTCTGATCAAACCTCTTTATTTGCGGTACAGGGTCCTAAGGCTGCTGATGCACTTCAATCGCTTACAGATATCGAATTAGCTCCAATGGAATACTATACCTTTGCAAAAGGTACATTTGCGGGTGTAGAAAATGTATTGGTTTCTGCAACAGGATATACTGGCGCTGGAGGTTTTGAAATATATGTAGCCAATGAAGATGCCCAAAAAGTATGGGATGCTATTTTTGAAGCAGGTAAAGCTTATGGAATCAAACCAATTGGTTTAGGTGCCCGTGATACTTTACGTCTAGAAATGGGTTTCTGCCTGTACGGAAATGATATCGACGATAATACGTCCCCCTTAGAAGGCGGTTTGGGCTGGGTAACGAAGTTTACAAAAGACTTTGTGAATTCTGCGGCGCTTAAAGCGGAAAAAGAAGCTGGTCTAAAGAAAAAGCTTGTTGGTTTCGAAATGATTGACAGAGGCATTCCTCGTCATGATTACGAAATCGTTGATGCTGATGGAAATGTAATTGGACGTGTTACTTCGGGAACGCAATCACCAACATTGAAAAAATCAATCGGTTTGGGTTATGTGGATACAGCTTTTTCAAAAGACGGCACCGAGATCTTTATTCTGATCCGCAATCAAAAAATAAAAGCAAAAGTAACAAAACCACCATTTGTGAAGTAATAAAAAAAGCCTGCTTAAAGCAGGCTTTTTTTATTACTTCTTCTTTTGTTTTGTAGTAGGTTGCTGTTTACCGCTTTCTTTTTGTTGAATAAGCGATCGAACGCGTTTACTTAAAACAACGCGGAGGTAGATCAAAACCACCAAAAAGGCGATGGATAATCCCGTTACCAACATGTTGCCGGCCTTATACCCTTCGAAACCACTGTAAATTAAAAATACAATAGCCAAACTCAACACTATATTTAGAAAAAAATACTTTAACATATTACTTTTTTATTAATCCCAATACCCGTTGTCTCCATCCTCCAAAGAAATAGAATGCTCCCCCAACAATGTTTAATAAAACGATCGTCAAAGCCATCAGCATCCTTTCTGTGTTAGAAATTGTCCTCGAAAGCATGATTTCCCGTAGAACCAATATTACCCATAGGAGAGACAATAGAATGGAAAGGCTACCTAATATGGGGAATATACCAAGGTTAAATAATCGCACTAAAATAGCTACGCTATAAAAAGCAAGACTAAACAAGAAAGCTTGCTTAGTCTGATGCTCCAAATTCTTCATCTTAATAAACGTCTAACTCTGGATCGATTTCCTCTTTCCAAGCTAAAATTCCGCCTTTTAAGTTTGCAAGATTGTCAAAACCCTGTTGTTCTAATAACATAATCGCCTGTGCAGAACGTTTTCCAGAACGACATTGTACGATAACAGGTTTATCTTTCGCAATCTTATCCGCTTCGATCAATATACCTGAAAGTGGAATATTCAATCCATTTAAATTTGATACTTCATACTCAAAGGATTCACGAACGTCTATCAACTGAAAATCTTCGTTGTTATCGATTTTATTCTTTAATTCTTGTACAGATACTTCTTTCATTTTCAAACAATTTAATAGTCAAATATACTACATTTTTTCCGAAAGTGTTCGCTTTCATGGATGCTCAAAATCAGTCATTGTTCGTGAGAATAGTATAAAAAATACTTCAATTTTTAGTGTATTAACGGCGTTAGAAATGCTAGACGGGTTTTCCCTATCTTCGCATCATTTTATCTGGATCATTTTAGGAAGTTTTTTGCATGCACAATTCGCTTGTAGAATTTTCCTTATCTTCACCCAGACTTTACTAAGCTTTATATGAATTCAATACCTAAAATTATACTGTCTATATCTTTACTAGCACTCTCGGCAGTAACTTATGGACAGCAAGTCATTTCCGCACAGGAACGCCAAGATGTGAGCCGTATACTCAATACCTTAGCCGCCGACGATATGCGCGGTAGGTCTGCGCTGACAAAAGACATCGAACCTGCTGCAGATTTTATCGCTGCTGAAATGAAGAGAATAGGCCTTACCCCCTACGCAGAACAAAATTATAGGCAAACATTCCAATTGGATAAAATCTCTCCGATAAGTAAATCAGCAACCATCAATAAGCAGATTATTGCAGCTGACCATATTATTTCACTTGGAAATCACGTGGATTTACAGTGGGATAATCAAAGTAGCCTTAACATCGTCGAAATAAAATCGGGCGATGATTTTGCGAAAGTATTTAGAGAACATTCACTGGCCAAAGAAAATACACTGGTCTTGGTAGATCCTTCCTTTGAAAGCTATTTTGTACGTTTTGGTCAAATGCTCAACGCACCAAAATTTATAGAGGAATCCACCAAACAAAAACCATCGATTGTCTACCTTTTGACAGCGGAAAAGCCCAAAACATTTCAAATTCATATTGAACGGAAACTTCAAAATTTCCCCTTGTTTAATGTGGCGGGAATTATTCCTGGCAAAAGTAAACCCAACGAATACGTCATCTTTTCGGGACATTACGATCATATTGGCATTCTTCCGGCAGTAGGCCAAGATTCTATTGCCAACGGAGCCGATGATGATGCCTCGGGCGTAACAGCGATGTTGACCCTGGCAGATTACTACAAAAAACAGAATAAAAATGAAAGGACCCTTATTTTTGTCGCCTTTACCGCAGAAGAGCTTGGCATGTATGGCTCAAAATATTTTTCCAACCATATCAATGCGGACCAGGTAGTCGCGATGATCAATATGGAAATGATTGGAAAAGATTCAAAATTCGGCCCCAATACGGTATATATCACGGGATATGATCAATCCAATCTGGGCGAATTGATGCAGGAGAATCTGAAAAATACAACCTTCAAATTCTACCCAGATCCTTATACCAAACAAAATCTGTTTTATCGAAGCGACAATGCAGTATTAGCGGCCAAGGGAGTTCCGGCACATTCGTTCTCAACCTCTCAAATGGACAAGGATGAATACTACCACACCGTAAAGGATGAGGTATCTACGCTAAACGTTCAGAACATTATTTCCAGTATAGAAGCTATCGCGATAGGTACCTCGGGAATTGTAGAAGGCAGACAAACACCTTCCCGCGTCGAAAAACTAAAAGATTAAGAAACAGCCGAAGCTTTGACTTCCTTTTGCATAACATAGTCGTTTAGCACATAATCATAATAAGGAATATCAATAGTTTCAACCACATCAAAGCCCTGCTTTAAATAGAAATGGTAAGCAGGGTTATTTCTATTTACATTTAGTTCAAGAATACCTTTACCTTTTAGTCGTGTTTTTTCTGAAGCGAAGTCTATCAGTGCCTTTCCGAAGCCTTTTCCTTGCACATTGGGCATCAAATAGAGCTTTTCAATACGTATACGATCCTCAAGAGTTCGCAAGGCAATAAATCCCTGACCGATACCATCTTCTTTCAAGACATAAAAAAATTGGCCATTAACCATACTTTCTGCAAGTCCTTCAACAGTATAACTTTTTTCGAGCATAAAGTCAATTTGATCTTGTGAAAGTATCTCTCCATAAGTAACAGGCCAAATACTATGCGCCATATTTGAAATGCTTCTGATATCGCTTTGTTCTGCCAATTCTATTGTTATCATGCAATCTTTTCTCCTATTAAAATGTATTTTATATGGGAAAATTTAAGGACAAATAAGCCGTCTTTTTCCATTTCGTATTCGTTGTCATTGATCTTAATCAAGCCTTCGTGCGTGTTTTTTTCATCAGCATCAAGCCCCTCAATTCGGATTCTTTCCCCTGTAGGCTTCCATTTGGTGAAGCCTGCTGTCACAAAACAATAGCGAACTCCATTCGTGATAAGGACAACATTAATCTGCTCCAGATAGGGATGGTAATAAGCCACATCAAGCTGATCAGTCAGGATATTCACCGCTTTGTATTGATGTGCTATCAGGTATTCTATAGCCGTCTTTAGAAAATCATTATCATAGGAAATGATCTTTAAATTTTCCTGTGAATCGTTAATGGATTTTTTTGTAAAAACGATATCGAACTTATAACCACGCGCATCCAATAAATCGATGGTTTCCGCCTCAATGACAATTGTGGGGCTCCATTCCAGCAGCTGCCCCAAGCCCTCTTCGTCGATGAGGAAAAGGTCTTCAATCAGTAATGCAGGTTCCTGATTCTCTCGAACAATGTGATGAGATGACATATATAATTTAATAACCGAGCCTACGCAAGGTAATGTATGCCATCAACCCCGTACTAATCTCCAAAGAAGTCTCATCCACGTCAAAGGTCGGCGTATGTACAGCTGAAGAGATACCACGTGCTGCATTACCTGTACCCAAACGATAGAAACAAGCATTAATTTCTTGTGAATAATAGGAAAAATCCTCCGCGGCAGGCCATAGATCTAAGTCTACCACATTTTCCTTGCCGAGATACTCTTCTGCAAATGTCCGTGCACTTTTAGTCAATTGGGGCTCATTGATTAGAAAAGGATAGCCCTTACGGACTTCAAATTCACAAGTCGCTCCCATACTTTCAGCAATGCTCACAGCAATCTTTACCATGCGCGCATGTGCTTCAGCACGCCACTCCTCATCAAATGTGCGAAATGTACCTTCCAGATAAACCTGGTCAGGAATAATATTTGTAGCTCCGTTGGCCATAATCTTTCCAAAAGATAGCACAGTCGGTGTACGTGGATCTGCAAAACGACTAGCAATCTGCTGCAAAGCGATAATGATCTGTGCTGTAATAACAATTGGATCAATATTTTGATGCGGGTGCGCACCATGCCCGCCCCTGCCTTTGACTGTCATAAACAGTTCATCGCAGGAAGCCATATATTTTCCCTCACGGAAACCAACCTTGCCTACCTCAATAAAGGGCATCACATGCTGACCTATTATGGCTGAGGGGGCAGGATTCTGCAAAGCGCCCTCTTTGATCATTAAGGAAGCTCCTCCTGGCAAGCGCTCTTCGCCAGGCTGGAAGATCAATTTGATCGTTCCTCCAAATTCGGCTTTTAGGCTATTCAATATTTTAGCTGTCCCCAAAAGTGAGGAGGTATGTACATCATGGCCACAGGCATGCATCACCCCTGGGGTGTTGGAACCATATGAACGCCCCTCCACTTCTTGAATTGGTAAAGCATCCATATCTGCGCGCAACGCGATAACTTCATCTGAGGGTAGGTCACCTTTGATTAAAGCGACAATCCCCGTATCAGCTTTAGCCTCATAAGGAATTCCCAATTCATCCAATTGCTTTTTTACAAATGCCGAGGTATTGTATTCTTCGAAGGAAAGTTCAGGATTCTGATGAAGATGTCTACGGTTGGAAACCGTATCTTCAAAATATTGATGAGCTAAGGCCAGGACTTTTTCTTTCGTACTTGCCATAAGGTTGATTGATTTATTGATATACAAAAACGTTCTCTGAAAAAACAAAGACGTTGCTAAAATATTGACGTAACTCGCGCATGAAGGCATTTGCTTCAGAGCGACTTCTAAAATCACCTACCTTGACGCGATAATTGGGTTCATCATAGGTGATATAAGTATCAATATCTTTATACATACTTCGGAAACGTGTCTGCTCCGAAAATGCCTGATTCCGATTCGATCCAGCAAAGATCTGTACACGGAATCCCCTTACTTTGACCCGCGTCGCCGCTGAGCGGACAACGGGTTTAGCAGGAACTACTGTCGCTTTGCTTTCGACAGGATTGATCCCCATAGCTGCCCTGAAATTTTGAAGCTGTGTAATCAATGAATCTTTGGTTACAATTACTCCACCTTTTTCTTGTGCGTTTACCTGAACTAGCGCAAACAACACAAGTGCATGTATGAAAATCAATCCTCTCTTCAGCATAGTTTAACCTTTCTTATCGATTAGTTATTTGCGCCGTGGCAATTTTTATATTTTTTTCCTGAACCACAAGGACATTCGTCATTGCGTCCAACAGTATTCTCGTTACGAACAGGTTCTTTTGGACCTTCATTCACATCCTCCTCACTCACACCTGTAGGCGAAGCCAATTCAGCTTTCGTTTCAATCGTTTTTACTGGAGCCTGCTGTACTTGTCTCGCTTGCATAGAAGTCGGTTCTTGACCAGGGATCTCTCCTTTGAAAATAAAGCTAACGACATCCTTATTCATTGAAGCCAACATCGATTTAAACAAATCAAATGCCTCCATTTTATAAATGATAATCGGATCCTTTTGTTCATAAACAGCATTTTGAACCGATTGTTTCAAATCATCCATTTCACGCAGGTGCTCTTTCCAAGCCTCATCGATTAATGCCAATACGATTCCTTTTTCAAAAGATTTGAAAACTTCTTTACCGTTGCTTTCGATGGCTTTTTTCAAATTCGCCGAAACTTGAATGCCACGGATACCATCCGTAAATGGAATAACGACATTTTCGACGATCTGACCTCTTTCCGCATACACATTATTCAATACAGGAACTGTCAAAGCACCAACGGCCTCAATTTTATGGTGGTAAGCGTTAATTGCATGCTCAAATAGACGATCAGTCAAGCCTTCAATTTTACCCTGTGCAAATTCTTCTGCTGTAATTTCTGGTGTGATCGCAAAAATACGGATTACTTCGATTTGGAAATCTTCGTAATTACCTTGCTCTTTTGCTTCAACGACAATTTCTTCTGCAACATCAAAAATCATGTTGTTCAAATCCACGTCTAAACGTTCTCCAAACAAAGCATTTTTACGTTTCGAATAAATTACGGTACGTTGGGAGTTCATTACATCATCGTATTCCAATAGACGTTTACGGATACCGAAGTTATTCTCCTCCACTTTACGCTGTGCGCGTTCGATGGATTTGGTCAACATACTATGTTGCATCACCTCGCCCTCTTCAACACCCATTTTCACCATGATGTTAGAGATTCTCTCTGAAGCGAATAAGCGCATCAAGTTATCTTCCAAAGAAACGAAGAATTGCGAAGAACCTGGATCTCCCTGACGACCGGCACGACCACGTAACTGACGGTCAACACGACGAGATTCGTGTCTTTCGGTACCGATAATGGCAAGACCACCAGCTTTTTTAACTTCTTCGGTCAATTTAATATCCGTACCACGACCAGCCATGTTCGTCGCAATGGTTACTTGTCCTGGGCGTCCAGCTTCAGCGACGATATCAGCTTCTTTTTGGTGTAACTTCGCATTTAATACGTTATGCTTGATCTTACGTAATTGAAGCATACGGCTCAATAACTCCGAAATTTCAACCGATGTGGTACCGACCAATACTGGCCGTCCCTGCTCTGTCAATCGTTGGATTTCTTCAGCTACAGCATTGTATTTTTCACGGGCCGTACGATAGATCAAATCTTGACGATCATCACGTTGGATTCCACGATTTGTCGGAATTTCTACGACATCCAATTTATAAATTTCCCAAAGCTCACCGGCCTCTGTCGACGCTGTACCCGTCATACCCGAAAGTTTGTGGTACATGCGGAAGTAATTTTGCAATGTAATCGTTGCGTAAGTTTGTGTCGCATCTTCTACTTTCACATTCTCCTTTGCTTCGATCGCCTGGTGCAAACCATCGGAGTAACGACGGCCATCCATGATACGACCTGTTTGCTCATCGACAATTTTCACTTTACCTTCATCAACGATATATTCAACATCATTTTCAAACAAGGTATATGCTTTTAACAACTGGTTGATCGAGTGGATACGCTCTGCTTTAATCGAATAATCGCGCAACATATCTTCTTTCTGAGCCGCCTTTTCTTCCAAAGTCAACGAAGACTTTTCAATTTCGGCAATCTCAGTACCAACATCCGGTAAAATAAAGAATGAAGGATCTTCGCCTGTTGCTGTAATCAACTCGATACCTTTTTCTGTCAATTCTACTTGGTTGTTCTTTTCATCAATCACAAAATAAAGTTCTGCATCTACTTTAGGCATATTTTTATTTTGCTCTTGCATATAGTAGTTTTCTACTTTTTGTAAGATCGAACGATTAGCGCCTTCGCTTAAGAACTTGATTAATGCTTTATTTTTAGGCAAACCTCTATAAGCTCTTAATAATGCTAAACCGCCGCCTTCAACGTCAGAATCACCTGCCGCCAGCGCTTTTTTAGCATCATTCAAGACGGTATTGATGTACGCTTTCTGTACATGCACCAAACGTTCGATACGTGGTTTTAATTGGTAGAATTCGTGTTGATCGCCACGAGGAATCGGACCTGAAATAATCAATGGTGTACGGGCATCATCAATCAATACAGAGTCAACCTCATCGACCATGGCAAAGTGTAATTTTCCTTGCACCAATGCGTCCGGAGTCTGAACCATATTATCACGTAGATAATCGAAACCAAACTCGTTATTCGTACCATATACGATATCCGATTGATAAGCTTTACGACGTTGCGGGGAATTTGGCTGATGTTTATCGATACAGTCAACAGATAGCCCATGGAACTCAAATAACGGAGCATTCCACTCCGAGTCACGACGAGCAAGGTAATCATTCACCGTTACAATGTGTACGCCTTGACCAGAAAGAGCATTTAGATAGGTCGGTAATGTTCCTACCAACGTTTTACCCTCACCGGTTGCCATCTCGGCAATTTTACCACTGTGCAATACAATACCACCGATTAATTGGACATCATAGTGTACCATGTTCCAAGTGACCTCAGTACCTGCAGCCATCCATTTGTTTTTCCAAATCGCCTTATCACCATTGATGATAACGTTTGATTTGTAAACAGCCAATTCTCTGTCAAAATCGTTGGCAGTAACTTCTAATTCTTCGTTTTCTGTCAAACGTCTTGAAGTTTCTTTTACCACGGCAAATGCCTCCGGCAAAATATCCTTCAATACCTCTTCCAACTTCTTGTCACGGTCTTTGGACAATTTGTCCACTTGCTCGTAAATAGAAGTTTTCTTTGCCATATCGTCCTCGTCTTGATCCGCTTCTTTTTTAAGCGTGTCAATTTCTTGGTCAATATCGGCTAGGTAATTTTTAATTCTTTCTTTGAAATCAACGGTCTTGGCACGTAACTCGTCATTGGTTAGATTTGAAAGCTTCTCATATTCAGCTTTGATTTGGTCTACCACAGGCTGAATTCCCTTGATATCTCTCTCGGATTTACTTCCAAATAATTTACTTAAAAACTTTAACATAATTTTTTTTCTATCTCAACTTAAGATTTTGTACAATAATGACTCCAAAGTAAAATTGCAGACAATTTGACACTAATCGGGCAAATTTAGTTATTAGATATGATATCTAACAGCTTACATCCATTTTTTTTACGTTATTTTTATTGAAAACGTCAGTTCCTTACAGCCTGCAAGAATCCTCTACCTATTTATCCCCTTTTACGCTATCTTGACGTGAAGTTTTTCTGAGCAATATGAGCTTTAAACCGACAGTCAATTTATGATAAAAACAACTTACGGTCTGAATGCGGAATGAATCCCAGTTCCTTTGCCTTTTCAAACATCTTCGTAATTGCATCACGTCCTTCAAGCCCCAATGCTACTGAATATTTATTGACATAAAGTTTAATATGCTTGTACATCACCTCTTCACTCATTTCCTGTGCATGTGCACGAATGAATTCAAGCCCAGATTTCGGATTGGCAAATGCAAATTCTACACTTTCTTTCAAAATCGTATTCAACGTCTCCTTCACTTCTTGTGGCAGACTACGTTTTACGACAATTCCTCCAAGAGGAATCGGAAATTTTGTCGTCTTCTCCCAATACTCACCCAGATCCACCACCTTATGCAGTCCTTTTTCGGCATAGGTGAACCTATTTTCATGAATAATCAACCCTAAGTCGATGGATCCATCCAGTAAAGCTCCTTCAATATCCGAAAAAACAAGTTCTACTTTATTTTTTAATTCGGGGAATGCCAGGCTTAACAAAAAATTAGCCGTGGTATATTTCCCTGGATACCCTACTTTCAATTGATCAAACCCATCTAAACTTTCGGCCCGATCTAATTTTTGCTGCAGCAATTTTGCTAATTTCGGATCCTTCGTAATCAGCATAGGCCCTACACCAAATCCTAAAGCACTCCCTGCATCGAGCAACTCATAATCTTCAACAGCGTAGGCAAAGGCATGATAGCTCAGCTTGGTAATGTCAAGATCGCCTTGAAAAGCTTTCAGGTTCAAGGTCTCCACATCTTGATATTCCACCTCAAAATCCAGTCCTTTGGTATCTATCTTATGATGAATCAATGCATCAAAAATAAATGTATCGTTTGGACATGGAGAAAATCCTAATGTTAATTTCATGTTGTACAAAATTTTTCCCGTCGGTCAGATGGGGTTTATGAATTTTAATCAAACTGTAATTCTATGCGTGATCAGGTATAGTATCATAGCCAAAAAAGTACTTGCAATAATTCCTTTTCCCAGGTGATCTTTCCCCGATCGATACGCAAAACGTAAAAGCACTAAATTAACCAATACAGCTATAGTGTAGATGGCCATAGGCTTCTCGGGTAAAAAATGAAGTTCAAGATCCGTAAAACGTACTAAAATATAAGCCAATACTGGAGATACAGTACCGATACCCAATCCGATCCAGCTATTATTTTTCACGTTTATCGCCTCCCCTTGTATTTCCCAAATGATCAAAGCTCCATGAATTCAATTCTGGAATGGCGTGATGTGCCGTCATATCGAACTGTGTCGGAACGACAGATACATAACCATTGACCAATGCAAAACTATCGGTATCTTCTCCTCTGTCCTGCAAGACAAATTTACCCGTTGTCCAATAATAATCACGATTGTGTGGATCAATACGTTCATCAAATTCTTCTACCCAATGTCCTCCTGCCTGTCGGCAAATTTTAATACCTTTAAAACCTGCTGTTTGGGGAAAATTAACATTCAGCAATGTATTTTTAGGGAGACCGTTAGCCAGCACCTGCTCGGCAATAGAAATCACGTAGGGTCTGCAATAGCTAAAATCCGCATCGTGAGAAAAATTATCAAGCGAAAACCCCACAGAAGGAATCCCTTCAATGGCCCCCTCTACCGCAGCAGACATCGTACCGGAATATAAAACATTGATTGAATTGTTGAGCCCATGATTGATCCCCGATACACATATATCGGGCTTTTGCCCTTTAAAAACTTTATTTACAGCAAGTTTTACACAATCTACTGGCGTTCCTGAACACTGGTACATTTCAACCCCTTCATATAAATTGATTTTATCCAAACGTAGTGGCCTACCAAGTGTAATGGCATGCCCCATTCCAGATTGTGCCGAATCAGGAGCAACGACAACTACATTTCCGATTTTCTGCATCTCTTCCAACAGCACCTTAATACCTGGCGCTGTAATACCGTCATCGTTAACAACTAAAATATTGGGTTTCATATGTAAATAATTTGCTTTTTAGATGGTCATAAGGGACCCCCAGTCCTCTCGGTCCGTGTTTATGCGTTTAGAATATGGGAATTTCTTCTTTACCATACACGAAGTTAGTAAATCTGAAACCGAGATGTAAATAATATTGACACAACAGGTAATTATTATCTGCAAAGGCCGCACATTAGGACGCCAAACAGTAAAAGCAACTGTGGAAAACAGCGGTTCAAACGAACACATGGAAGTCGGAAAAGAGCGATGAGATTTGGGCGCATCAAATGAGGATCAGATGGTGACCAAATTCGATGTTTTGACAGTGCTTGTTCAGTGCTCGTTCAGTGCTTGTTCAGTGATCATTCAGTGAGCACTGAAGGAATACTGACTGATTACTGTTTAAAAATTGGTTAAAAATTGTTATTAGGTAGAATTTGGTCAAAGTATATTGCAGTGATAATAGCCATGTCGATTATCTTAAAGTTGCTACCGCTTTCGGAAAACCAACCGATCACTACGACATCGTTTGCGTAAGATTGTATCGCAATTGACAAATATTAGCCCTAAATTTAGCATTCAAACAAAAATAATAATTCAGTTATGAGCATTAATTTTGAATCCCGCTATGCAATAGGGCCAAAGGAATACAAAACTTTAGATACACAAGGATTAAGGGAGAATTTTCTAATTGAAACAGTTTTTGAAGCAGACAAAATTAATTTTGTCTATACCCACTACGATCGCTATATGGCCGGTGGAGCAATGCCTGTAAGCTCAAAAATCAAATTAGACACCATTCCCGCATTATTAAAAGAACCTTACTTCCTTTCTAGAAGAGAGTTGGGTATTATCAATGTCGGTGGGAACGGTCAAGTCGAAGTTGACGGCATTATTTATGATCTCAATACCAAAGAAGCCCTTTATATCGGTCAAGGTGCTCAGGAAGTTTATTTTTCAAGCCAGGATGCTGCAAAACCAGCAAAATTCTATTTAAACTCTACACCTGCACATTGCAGCTATCCAACTAAAAAGGTAACGAAAGAAGATGCGAATAAACTAGAATTGGGTTCATTGGAAACTGCCAACCACCGTACGATCAACCAGATGTTATTGAACAAAGTGGTACAAACCTGCCAATTACAGATGGGCATGACTGAGTTAAAACCCGGATCTGTATGGAATACAATGCCATCCCACACCCACGATCGTCGTATGGAAGTCTATTTCTACTTTGAATTACCTGAAGGTCAGGCTGTATCACATTTTATGGGACCTATCGATGAAACCCGCCATATTTGGATACACAACGATCAGGCTGTAATTTCACCGCCATGGTCAATTCACTCAGGAGCTGGAACGTCCAATTATACATTTATATGGGGAATGGCAGGTGAAAATTTAGATTATGATGATATGGACAAATGTGCCATCACAGAATTGAAGTAATATGAAAAAAACACTCGTATTGAGTTTAGCGCTAGGGCTTTCAACACTTGCTTTTGCGCAGAACAACAAAACCATTACTGTAAACAACTCTTCCGCTAGCGCAAGAACAGAGTTGATCAGTATCCCTTATACTACATTTGAAAAACACTTCGCATTAAAAAACAGTGTATTTACTATTGTGGACAAGGATAAAAAGGAACTGGCCTATCAGCTTGAAAAACTAGGAAAACCGACGGCACAAAATATTTTGATTCAAATAACCGTTGCTCCTAGAAGCTCAACAACCTTTGGGGTTAATGGAAATAAACCCGCAACTGTCACCCCAAAGACTTATGCAAGATACGTCCCTGAACGCAAAGATGACTTTGCATGGGAAAACAATATTGCAGCGTTTAGAGCCTATGGAAAAGCTTTAGAAGGCAGCTCTGAGGATGCACAAGGTTTTGACTTCTGGGCAAAACGTAGCAATGATCTTATTGTTGACGAATGGTATAAAACTGGGGACTATCATGCCGATCATGGCAAAGGATTAGATTATTATTCCGTCGGACAAACCTTAGGTGTCGGCGATGCAACGCCATTTATTGACGAACAGGTCGTTTACCATAAGCATTATCGTCAATACGAGGTCTTGGACAATGGTCCGCTACGATCCACATTCAAACTTATTTATGAACCGGAAAATGTAAAGGGTCAACAGCTACAAGTCGAAAAAACAGTTTCTTTAGACGCTGGGAGTCAATTGAACAAGATAAGCTATTCCATCAAAAACACAACCGCTGCCGCTACGCCAATTGTTGTGGGGATCGCTAAAAGAAAAGAGGAAAAACCTCAAATTCTAAATGATGTAAAGAATGGCATTTTAGCCTATTGGGAGCCTGCAGAAGGAGATAAAATTACAGGAACAGCCGTTATTTTACCAAAAGTAAAGTATGTGTTCAAAGATAGCCCAAAACAATTTTTACTGGCAACCACCGTCAAAAATGATAAACCCTTAGTTTATTTTGCGGGTGCTGCGTTCAATAAAGCTGGCAAAATAGGGAATTTTGAGCAATGGCAGTCTTATGTAAAAACATTCAAAAACAATTTAGATCAACCATTAACAATAAAATATTCAAAATAATGTCCATACTGCAATCTTTTGACTTAAGTGGGAAAGTAGCCTTGGTGACAGGCTGCAAAAGGGGAATTGGCAAGGCAATTGCCGAAGCATTGGCTGAAGCTGGGGCAGATATTATAGGCGTTTCGGCGTCATTGGAAATTGAAGGCTCCGCAGTAGAAAAATCCGTAAAAGCATTAGGCAGAAATTTCTATGCCTACCAGTGTGATTTCGCCAAACGGACAGCGCTTTACGCGTTTATTGAAAAGGTAAAATCAGCGCATCCTGCGATTGATATCCTTTTTAATAATGCCGGAAATATACTTCGAAAACCTGCCGCTGAGCATCCTGATGAATACTGGGATGAAATCATCGAAATCAATCAAAATGCACAGTTTATATTGACGCGCGAGATTGGAAAGGACATGATTTCACGTGGAACTGGAAAAATCGTATTTACAGCATCTTTATTAACTTTCCAAGGTGGCATCAATGTTCCAGGATATGCCGCTTCAAAAGGTGCCGTAGGATCCATGGTAAAGGCTTTTGCAAATGAGTGGGCTTCCAAAGGTGTCAACGTAAACGGGTTTGCTCCGGGGTATATCGCCACGGATAATACCGAGGCTCTGAGAGACGATCCCGAACGCTCAAAGTCCATTTTGGACCGTATACCTGCAGGACGCTGGGGAACTCCAGAAGATTTTAAGGGGCCAGCTGTATTCCTCGCTTCAAAAGCTTCCGATTATGTTCATGGAACCATCCTAACAGTCGATGGTGGCTGGATGGGAAGATAAAAGTCAATCTTTACGATGAGTTTGTTTTAAAAGTCTTTATTCTCAGGAGTAAAGGCTTTTTTTACAATTCTAAATCCCAGATTACTAAAAGATGCATTGGGACTAACTGAACCTATATATACGGTATTAAAAGCAGCACAGCTATTTTTACTACACCACCAGGAGCCTCCTCGGGCATGGGCAATAGAGCGATCACCATCTCTTTCAAGCTTTCCGGTGCAAAATTCAAATACATTACCAAAGATATCATAAAGTCCCCATGGATTGGGTTTGAATTTTCCGACCGGAGAAGTATAGAGATAACCATCGGAATAATCAGCTTTCAAATGATCTCTACCATGCCATACATTTGCATAATCGCCCATATTCTCTTTACTGAAACCTTCAAAATAATAGCCTTCGCTTCCGGCTCTAGCTGCCACCTCCCACTCATCAAAAGATGGCAATCTACAATTTGCCCATGTACAATAGGCCAGCACATCTTTATAAGAGATACAGGTAACTGGGTGATCCATCTTGGCCGCAATTCCGCCACGAATTACACCATTCGGAAAGCGCCAATAGGCCGTACTATCCTGCAACCAGCGAAACTCCGCCAAGCCAGGCTCAAAGACCATGGCGTTGTGATAGCGTTCTGCTAATGTTTTATAGCCTGTTGCTTGAACGAATTTCTCAAATTCAGCATTTGTCAGCTCAAACTTAGCGATCCAAAACGATTCAACTTTTACAACTCTTTTGGGATTGTCTAGGCTGCCTGTATCACCCAAATGATAGTCTCCAGCTGGAATTTGGATATAGTTTCCAGCTTGGGCTTCACATTGAAGATGTAAAAAAAACAATCCTATCAAATAGAGTAACTTCCTCATTCTCCTTGCCGTTTGTTATAATACAAATTTGCAGATTCGAATACTAAAAATCTAATCGCCCTATTTGCTTTTTTTCTCATCGTAATATTTCAGCGCCCGACTAAAGATCAGCGCCTCATTTTCTTTATTGTAATTTAGATAGGAGTAATAATTGCTATTTTCCCCATACAACTTTTTAAAAGACGTAGACTTTGTAAATTCACTATATTCACCACGTTTCATCAGCAACATCAATAAGGTCAGGGCATCTTTGTCTTTCGGTGTCTTCTTGGCATAATCAATAATAAAAGGAATCATTTGCCAACCGTTTAGCTCTACTAGGGCATGCTTATAATTTACCCCCATTCGCTTGCTTCGGATAACAGATTCCTGGATAAGTTTGATTACTGAATCCCTATTCTCCTGCAAAAAATCGGTCTGTCTTTGCGACCAGGACGACTCATTAAAACCGTCCAATAAGGTACCAAAGATTTTTTTGTCGATCTGCGTTTGGTATTCAGGTATAGCGCAATTCTGTGCATATAATTCTGCGTGAATCATGGTATAGGTAAACTTTTCGCGCAGGGATAGCTTTTTGAAATCAGTAGCCGAAATTGCATTTGTTCCAGCATCGGTCGTTTCTTTATCCTCTTCGGGGATTATTTTGGCTATTAACGCTTTTACTTTGTCCAAACCATAGGGCGGGATGGTCATTTTGTTCCGCATTTCGATAGCAGCAGGATCCATAAAAAGACCCTCGTCATCAGCTGGATTTGTTTGTGCAAAAACACCCACCCAACACATAAAAGTAATAAAAAATAAAAGTCCCCTTTTCATATCGTATGATTTAATATTTTTTAAAAATAAAGAAATCACTGCTACAAAAATTATTCCTATTTATTTTATAAGATTCCCTTTCGCCCTGATCTGCCTTTTACTAATTGCAATGACTTCTAAATGCAACAATTCCATTTTGCAATAAATGCCCCCTGCTTCTAAAAAAAATCCCCGGATTTAAAAAGACCCAGGGATACTATATTTCGTTTACTTTTGTCTATATCAAGAGTATAAACCTTTCTTATCGATAAACTCTATCACCCTTTGCGGTACAAAAAATTGAATATTTTTATTTTCCTTGATTGCCTTTCGCAAAAAGGTAGAAGACAATTCCATCAATGGTGTAGCTGTAATGGTGATTGAAGGATGATCCTTAAGCTTTCCACCATCATATCCAGGACGTGGATAGACATAAATCTGGTAGTCACGTAAGATAATATCCGCATTTTTCCATTTTTCCAAAGATTCCAAACTATCTTCTCCCATGAGGAGCACAAATTCACGATTGGGATATTTTGCTTTTAAATGGGTGAGTGTATCTATCGTATATGACGGTATTGGTAAATGGAATTCAATATCTGTTACCCGCAGGTGTTCAGCACCCTCCAAAGCCAGATTTAACATCTCCAGACGATCATAGGGATCTGCCAATGTAGATTTCTTCTTAAATGGATTTTGAGGAGAGACCACAAACCAAACTTCATCCAATTCCGTGAAACTGGCCATATAATTAGCGATGATCAGGTGCCCTATGTGCACCGGATTAAAAGAACCAAAATATAAACCAATTTTTCGCATGGACTTATTTATTGATAAATCCCATAACAATTTTTTCAGCTTCGGCACATGCAGTAGCTAAATCAAAGTTATTCAATATGACATCAAATTTATTGGCATAGGTAAGTTCCAATTCAGCTTTGGCAAAACGTTCTTTCAATTTTTCTTCCGAGTCCGTTCCTCGTCCTGTCAAACGTTCCTTGAGCACCTCAAGTGAAGGCGGTTGTACGAAAATAGAAATTGCCTGTTCTGGAAATTTAGATTTCAAACGTAGTCCACCAACCACATCGATATCAAATATAACATGTTTACCTTCTTTCCAAATACGTTCAATTTCTGAACGCAAAGTACCGTAAAATGTTCCTGAATATACTTCTTCAAACTCGATGAACTCCTGTTTAGCCACCTTATGTAGGAACTCCTCCTTTGACATAAAATAATAATCTTTTCCGTCTACTTCCTGTCCCCTGGGGTCACGGGTACTCGCTGAAATGGAAAACTCTATTTTATCGCCATGTTTACTTAAAAGATCTCTTACTATGGTTGTTTTACCCGCTCCCGATGGAGCCGAGAATATAATTAATTTACCGCTCATCCTTATAATACGTTGAGCAATTGCTCTTTTATTTTTTCTAATTCTTCTTTCATTTTAACCACAATCTGTTGGATTCCGGCATGATTGGCTTTAGAACCAAGGGTATTGATTTCTCTACCCATTTCTTGTGAAATAAAACCTAATTTTTTACCATTTGAATCGGCTGAATCAAACGCCTTTAAAAAGTAGTTGCAATGAGCACGCAATCTTACTTTCTCCTCAGTCACATCTAATTTGTCAATGTAGTAAACCAGTTCCTGCTCAAATCGATTTTGATCGACATTTTCTTTACCGACCGTATCATTTAAAAACTGCTCGATACGTTGTCTGATCAAAGGTATACGTTCTACTTCCAAGCCCTCTACTTCTCCAAGGTAAGTCAAAATAAGCTCTGCACGCTTTTTTAAGTCTCCAGCAAGTACATTTCCCTCATCTTCACGAAATGTATTAAAACGTTTGACGGCATCATAAAAAGCATCCATCAATACTTTAGACTCTTCATCATCAACCGAATCATCATTGTTTGTGATTACCTCAGGCATATTTAATGCGAGTTCAAACAGGTTGACATTCGTATCGTTGAGTTCGACAGCAATCTGCTGCAATTGACTATAATATTTTTTGAGTAAATCAGCATTAATGGAAGACGCCTTCGCAGTTTGATCCGTGTATTCAACCGTTACATTCATGTTAACTTTACCACGTTCAATAAGTTTGCTACTTTCAGTACGCAGGGTCAATTCTTTGTCCGAAACAACTTTGGGCAAACGAAGATTTAATTCAAGGAATTTTGAATTTAAGGACTTTATTTCGACACTATATTTAACTTTACCGTTATCAGCGGAAGCTGTGCCATATCCTGTCATGGATTTTATCATATGCAAAGGTATGACTTTTCAGTAAAAATTAAATACACTGTATCGATTAATTGCTGATACTCGCCAAATTACCTTTCTTTTTATTTACCAATCGTGTTTGGCGATGATAACTACTAAGTAACTTTCATAAGGTTTGGCACCTTTGCATTCAACATAACCAATCCCAATATCATATAGCGAAGCGTTCCACTGATCCATGCCCAATAAATGAGTACGATGATAATAACCCGGAGCTTCCTTTCCGATAATCAAGGCCTTAATGCCAGCGGTAGCACTGGATCGGTTGGCCGCAATGGACTCAAAATTGTTTGCATTTCGTTTGGACAGCCATGCCGGATTAAGCTGATATCCTGCCTCGTCAATGAAATAATTAGGTCCATAGCCCTCAGGTGAAACATGGTCAAAATAAGAACGTTTAGCCATATCTTTTGCACGATAAACCGCAACCTCGGCCAACTGTTTATTCCAATTGAGCTTGGTTCGTTTAATCTTCTGTAGATTAAAAAGCTTCAGCTCCTTCTTATACTTTTCGGGATTTGTACGAATTTTGTTCAATAGTTCATAAGCCTCGATGGCTTGACCATGATCAACAACCACACGTTGGGCAAAAATAGACTGTGTAAAAAGCAGGGTAAATGCTAAAATCAAATAGTTCATACGTAGATAATCTCTTCTTCAGTGACCTTACGAAATATCCAGACGATCTTGCCCGCTTAACTTAATTTTATCGCGTCCAAAATACATTTGGGCACAGTACCTGTACTTTTTCAATAGGAATATTTCGTATCAATCCTTTAACCCTAAAAGACCATATTTAGTATGCAACGTTTAATCTTTTTTTGATCTATTTGTAGTCAGAAACTGTATAAGCATGGGTATTAGGCTAATAAAGATAACGGCCAGAATAACAAGGGAGAAATTATGCTTAAAGAATGGCAGCTGTCCAAAAAAATAACCTGCAAGCATAAACAATGAAACCCATAATATACCGCCAATTAAATTATATTTTCCAAAGATCCTGTACGGCATTTTACCAACACCGGCTACAAATGGCGCAAAAGTTCTAACAATGGGCACAAATCGCGCATAAATAATGGTCCTCGTTCCATGTTTCGCATAAAAATCCTGTGTTTTTTGCAGGTAAGTCGGCTTAAATATCCTTGATCCTGGCTTAAAAACACGTATTCCAACATATTTACCAATTTCATAATTCACGAAATCCCCAGAAATAGCGGCGAAAACTAAGATGACCATAAATAGTGGTAAAGAAAGCGGACAATCGGGGCGGGCAATTATCGCACCCAGGGCAAATAAAACTGAATCACCAGGAAGAAATGGGGTAAAAACAAGTCCTGTCTCCGCAAAGATGATTAAAAACAAAATCAGATAAGTCCAGTTTTCATAACTATTGATCAGTTGCAAAAGATGCTGGTCGATATGCAATATAAAATCAATAAACTGTGAAATGATTTCCATTTTTTTGATCTATAAAAAAAGGGAATCTTATTGGATTCCCTTTTTAGTTTTTATCTTTTCTTTAATAAGCTCGAAGATTATTGGCAATATCGATATAAAAATAATGATCAATACGACCTTCGAGAAATTATCTCTGATAATCGGAATATTTCCTAAAAAGTATCCTGCGAGGGTTATACCACCCACCCACAAGACAGCTCCTACGACATTATACGTAATGAAGGTGCCATAATTCATCTTTCCAATCCCCCCAACGAAAGGCGCCAAGGTACGTACGATAGGTACAAATCGAGCGATAACGATTGTTTTACTGCCATATTTCTCATAAAAAGAATGAGTCTTGGCAATTTGCTCATCTTTGACTACCTGCTTACCAAAGAGCTTAAATTTCGTTAGGCGCATACCAAAATTCTTACCAATAGCATAGTTTAAGGAATCCCCAGAAACCGCTGCTACCAATAAAATGAGAATCATCAACCATACGTTAAGATCATTTGGTTGTGCGGCTAGCATGCCCGCCGCGAACAATAAAGAATCTCCAGGTAAAAAAGGCATCACAACCACTCCCGTTTCTACAAAAATAATAAGAAACAGAATAAGGTACGTCCAAGTCTGATAATCATTGACTATTTCAACCAAATGTTTATCAATATGGAGAATAAAGTCTATAAGATGCGTAATTAGTTCCAAATCCTGACGAAGATTAAGCGTTGTTTAACATAACAGGCATCACCAACATCAAAATATCTTCATGATCTTCAGATACGGCCGGAATCAATAAACCGGCACGATTTGGCGTACTCATCTCCAAAACAACTTCTTCACTCTCTAAGTTATTTAACATCTCCACGAGGAATTTGGCGTTAAAACCGATTTCCATATCATCCCCTTCAAATTGACAGGATAAGCGTTCATGCGCTTCATTAGAGAAATCTAAATCTTCTGCAGAGATATGCAATTCACTTCCTGAGATCTTCAGACGAACCTGATGGGTTGTTTTATTAGCAAAAATCACCACCCGTCTCAAGGTATTTAAAAACAATAATCGATCTACAGTTAACTTGTTAGGGTTGACTTGAGGGATTACAGCAGCATAATCTGGGTAACGTTCATCAATCAAACGACAGATCAAATTAATGTTGCCAAAGCTAAAGAACGCATTGGTTTGATTATATTCTATCGATACTGTAACATCATCGGATGGTAGCGACGATTTGAGCAATGAAAGTGCCTTTTTCGGCAAAATAAGTGATGCCGGTTTCTCAGCACCAATATCAGTTCTCGAATAACGCACCAATTTGTGCGCATCGGTAGAGACAAAAGTCACATTCTTTTCAGCTAATTGCACCAAAACACCGGACATTGCAGGTCTCAATTCGTCGTTACTGACCGCAAAGATTGTTTTACTGATCGCTTCTGACAAAATAGGAGCTGGCATATGAATAACTGACCCGTTATCGATTGAAGGAATTTTAGGGAAATCGTCGGCATTCTCTCCACTCAATTTATATTTTCCATCACCTGCACTGATCTCAATAGCCAAGGTATTCATATCTACTGAAAATGCTACTGGCTGATCTGGTAAGGTTTTTAACGTCTCGATCAAAATCTTCGAAGGCATGGCTACTCTTCCCTCTTCTTTTGCTTCGATCTGTAAGGAAGTAACCATACTAGTTTGCAGATCCGTAGCAGAAATAGTCAAGTTATTGTCTTTTATTTCAAAAAGAAAGTTTTCCAAGATAGGCAAAACAGTACTTGTACTGGATGCGCCATTGATAGCTTGTAACTGCTTTAATAAAATTGATGTTGATACAATGAATCTCATTTCCTGAATACTAATTATTATGTGCAATAATACACAAATTAATCAATATTTTTCAGTTTTATAGGCCGCTTTCTTTCCACATAAAGAGATTTCGATCGTTCAAATAAGCAATTGTATTTCAATTAATAAGCACAGCGCCAAAAGTATAGAAAGCAAATTCGGCCCGATAAATCACAATATTTATTACATTTGTATAATAGCAGTAGTGTATGCAGTTTAAAGAGATCATTGGGCACAAAGACATCAAAGAACATTTAGTTCGCACGGTTCATGAAAATCGTGTGAGTCATGCGCAATTATTTCTTGGTCCTGAGGGCTGTGGTAGCCTTGCATTAGCCTATGCTTATGCACAGTTTTTGAATTGTGAAAACCGACAGTCAACCGACAGTTGTGGCGAATGCCCCTCTTGTCGAAAATATAATAAGCTGATCCATCCCGATCTCCACATGTCTTATCCTTTCATAGCCAAACATAAGGAAGATACGGCATCCGATTATGCGGACAGCTGGCGAAAATCTTTTTTATCCAATCCGTACATGGGATTGGAATATTGGCGCAATCAATTGGATGCGGACAACAAACAGGTCAATATCAATATTGCCGAGGCGCATGGTATCATCAAAAAACTAAGTCTCAAATCCTTCGAAGCTGAATATAAGGTTTTAATTATGTGGCTGCCCGAATACCTGGACACACAAGGCAATGCGCTGTTAAAGTTAATCGAAGAACCACCCGAAAAAACGCTCTTTATTCTGGTTGCAGAAAATCAGGACAAAATATTAAATACAATCATATCACGTACGCAATTGGTCAAAATAAAGAAGTTGGATCACATGGAGATCGCACAACATCTAAAAAGCGTACATCATCTTTCGGATCAAGAATCAGCTGAAATTGCTTTTATTGCGGATGGAAACCTACAAGAAGCAATGAATCAAATCCAGTCGCAAACAAATAATCATTTTGGCATTTTGGTAAACTGGCTGCGCTTCATCGTTTCGGACGCAGGGACCAATATGATTTCCCTAGTAGAAGAAGAGCTCTCAAAAATGGGGCGAGAAAACCAAAAAAGCTTTCTTTTTTATGCAATTAATATGATGCGTCAGATTATATTAATAAAAGAAGGGCTTTCCAGTCTCGTATTCTTACCGGCCAAAGAATTGGATTTTGTCCAAAAATTTGCCGTACACTATACCGTTGAACAAATTGAAGCAACAATAAATCTATTTGAGGAAACACATTATTTTGTAGAAAGAAATGCAAATCCCAAAATATTATTTTTAGATTTATCTTTGCAGTTAACATTAATATACAAATACAAAACGTTTCCGAAAGGAACTCAATATATAATATAGAAAACTATGGGATGTGGCAGTTGCTCATCCGGCGGAGGTTGCGGTACTACCACGACAAATGGTACACCAGCAGGATGTCAGAACAATGGCTCTTGCATGACTAGCGGATGTAATAAATTAGATGTATATGACTGGCTTTCCGATATGGATATGCCTTCAAACTATAAACCATTTAATATCGTCGAAGTACGATTCAAGGGATCACGAAAAGATTTCTTTATTAATGTAGACAATACCTACCTTGAAATGGGGGAAATGGTCGTTGTAGAACCCTCTACTGGTGGCTATGATGTCGGACATGTCTCCTTAACGGGTGAATTGGTCAGACTACAATTAAAAAAGAACAATGTTACCCCAGAAACGGTAACTAAAAAAATCTATCGGAAGCCCAATGAAATGGATGTAGAGAAGTATAATGCAGCAAAAGATCTCGAATGGGAAACGATGCACAAAGCACGTAAACTGGCTTTGGACCTGGGTTTGTCCATGAAGATTTCTGATGTTGACTACCAGGGTGATAAAACCAAAGCTACCTTCTACTACACTGCTGAGGGCCGCGTGGATTTCCGTGAGCTTATCAAAAAAATGGCTGAAGCTTTCAGAATACGCATTGAAATGCGCCAGATAGGTATGCGACAAGAAGCTAGCCGCCTCGGTGGAATCGGTTCCTGTGGCCGCGAACTCTGCTGTTCAACCTGGCTAACGGATTTCAAAACAGTATCCACGTCGGCCGCACGTTATCAAAATCTTTCTTTGAATACGTTAAAGCTAGCGGGACAATGCGGAAAATTAAAATGCTGTCTCAATTATGAATTAGATAGTTACATGGATGCTTTAAAAGACATCCCAAATAATATCGACCGCATCGAAACGCTAAAAGGAGTTGCTTATCTTCAAAAGACCGATATTTTCAAGAAAATGATGTGGTTCTCTTTTCCTGGAGCTGAAAATTGGATCGCCATTCCCGTTCAACAAGTCAAAGAGTTTGTCGAAATGAATAAGCAGGGGATCAAACCGGAAGCAATTTCGAGTGCAGTAGATAACGATGAAGTCAGAGAAGAGAAAAATATCAATTACGATTACGAAAATGTAGTCGGACAAGATAGCTTAACTCGACTTGATGACCGGAATAAAAGAAAGAAAAAAAGAAAATCCAAAAGCAATACTGTCAAACCTGAAAGTAAGGCTGGACAAAAAACTGAGAAGTCCGAACAAAGTACACCTAGACAAAGTGCTAAACCTCAGATTTCGACTGATGCTGTAGCTCCAAGCGCGAATAAAGAGAATAAAGAAGGATCTAATAACAGACCAAAAAAGCGTTTTAATCGCCATCGGAATAAAAACAAAGGTAATAACAACAATGCTGCACCGAAAGCAGAATAAAAAAAATATGCCTAATTTTAACCCATTAGGCATATTCTTTTTATAAATAAACATGAAACTCAAAAGCTCTCCCTTCCTTATTGGTTTGTTATGTATTGGCATAGGGTATTCTTGTGACCAAACTTTTGTCATAAATGAAAATAAACCCATTGATAATAAAGCTTGGCTGAATACATCACCGCCTAGTTTTCAATTTCATATCGGCGACAATACCAAACGATATGATGTATTGATGGATGTCCGTCATACACCGGAATATGCTTTTTCCAATCTTTTTGTACTTATTTACCAACGAGGCCCAGGTAAAAAGCAATATACTTTTCGTAAAGAAATAAAAATGGCCCGATCGGATGGAAAATGGATAGGAAAATCCTCCGGTAGCTTGTATAACAATCAATCCATCATCCATAAAGATTACCTATTTCCGGATACAGGAATTTATACGATTTCCATCGAACAGAACATGAAAGAAAATCCGTTGAAAGAAATCACAGACGTAGGGTTAACCATTGTTCCAAAATGATACGCTTATTACGATATCTATTATTTCCTTTTACCATCATCTACGCCCTTGTGGTGTGGATAAGAAATCGATTATATGATCTTAAGCTGCTTCCATCGCGGTCTTTTGACATTCCAACTGTAGTAATAGGAAATCTTGCCGTTGGTGGGACAGGAAAAAGCCCAATGACAGAATTTGTGGTATCCAGCCTTAAAGGTCAGTTTAAAACGGCAATACTCAGTCGAGGATATGGACGTAGCACCAAAGGTTTCTTTTTGCTACAGACGGATTCATCGGCCACGGACGTCGGTGACGAGCCCTTGCAGTTCAAAAATAAATTTCCGGCTGTTACTGTTGCAGTTTGTGAGGATCGTTGTACTGGAATTGAAAAACTTCAGTCAACTCACCAACTTATTATTCTGGATGACGCTTATCAACACCGAAAATTATCACCTCTTTTCAATATATTACTATTTGATTTTTTATCGTTTTCCAAACCTATGCTCGTATTTCCCACAGGAAACTTTAGGGATCTCCTAATGGAGGCCAAACGCGCACAGATCATAGTAATTACGAAATGTCCTATTGATCTTTCGACCGAAGAAAAAAAACGGATAGAAAACAAAATCAGGTATTATAACAAAGAAGCTTTAATTGTATTTAGCTATATCGACTATCTTGAACCCATCAATAGTAAAGGAAATCTAATCGATATCAAAGGCAAAGACATTATTTTGGTTACCGGTATTGCTAAACCTCAACCCTTAGTAGATTATCTCCAAAACAAAGCAAATTCAATCCAACACATTTCCTTTGAAGATCATCATTCTTTTACTGAATCGGATATCAATCAAATTGCAAAATCTTACCAGAATATGGCGAGCAGCAACAAGATCGTATTGACAACTGAAAAGGACTTTCAGCGACTAAAACCTTTTAAACAGAAATTTACGGCAATTGATTTGGCTTATCTGCCAATCGGTCTTCAATTTCACGATCCTATCCAACAGGAAATATTCCATAAATGGCTATATGATGCAGTGGCTCAAAGTGTTAATCAACCTTAAATTTTGTTAAGATCAGGTGCTATACTAAACTTTTTCATCAAATTTATATTCTATATGTAAACAGAGAATCTCAAAAGTTTTCGCTCTGTCTATAATGAACGAATTGAGTGTATACCCGATATTCGGCACTCGTGATAAACTATACAAAGATGAAAAAGAAAATTTTAATGGCAGTAGCTTGTTTATTTTTAAGTGCTACAGGAGTTTTTGCCCAACAACGTCAGCAACGTAGTCCTGAAGAACAAGCTAAAATGCGCGTAGAGCATTTAGACAAATTATTAAGCCTCAATCAAACGCAAAAAGATTCGATCTATAACCTTACATTAAGTCAGGCTCAACAACGGGCTGCTCTTCGAAATGAGGGGGGAGATCGAAAAGCGAACATGGAAAAATATAAACAGCTTCAGGAAATACAAACAACCAAAATTAAATCATGGCTTACCCCTGACCAAGCTAAGCTATTTGAAGAACAACAAGAAAAAATGAAGGAAAGAATGTCTAAACGTTCCGACAATTAAATAAAGCTATCTTAGAAAAAGGCCTTGTTTTTTGACAAGGCCTTTTTTATGTCACGTTCAGTTTTATTCTGACGTTGTCATCACAATTAAGTTCGTCTAACTTTATCGATCCTGTTAGCAGTACAATAACAGCGATATCATCAATTTTTGCATTTCACGCCATATATAAAAACCCGTATTCCAATGAATTACAATCAGTTAATATTAAAACTTTGTTAAAGTAACATAGTTGATACAATATAAATACCCCTTTCGAGTTTTTATAGCAAGACGGTTTAATTGTAACTTTTTAAATACAAGATATGAAAAAGCTAATTTTAACAGGAATAGGATTCATTCTAGCGATGGGCCTAACGTTTGCACAACAGGGTAGTCCCGAAGATGCAGCTGCTAAAGCAACGACTGAACTTGTACAGAAACTGCATCTGAATGATGAGCAAAAAACTGCGGTATCAACCATTCTATTGGATCAGGTAAAAACAGAACAGACAATAGTAAAAGATACTGGGTCTTCTGCTCAAGCGAAAAGCGAAGCGCTTAATAAGCTACAGACTGAAGTGGATACAAAAGTCAGTCAATTACTTACCGAAGATCAGAAATCGCTTTATCAAAAAGTCATAACTGAAAGACCAGCTAAAGCTGTGCCGACCGCAGCTGAGCCTCAGAAAACTGAATCTGGTCAATAATCGACAATAAAGTAAAATTAGGTAGCAAAAAAACATTGAATAATTTCATCTAAAATTAAACATCATGAAAAAGTTATTTTTAGCAGGTATAGGTTTCTTCCTAGCGATGGGCCTAACATTTGCACAACAAACAACACCGGAAGAAAATGCAACAAAGGTAGTAACTGAATTAGTCACAAAGCTGACATTAAATGACGAGCAGAAAACTGCGGTATCAACAATCGTATTGGATCAAGAAAAGGCTATAGCGGCTGTCATTCAGGATTCCACGACTAAGGTTGACGTCAAAAAGGAGAATATAGCCAAAATACAGGGTGAATCAGATACTAAAATAGCTCAGTTGCTAACAGATGAACAAAAAGTTGCTTATCAGAAATATGTTACTGAGCGACCTCCAGTAAACATTCCGGCAACGCAAGAAACAACAGAACAAAAAGAATCCGGTAACGGACAGAGCAATCAACAACAATAATCATTCGAGAACGAATGAAAATCCTCTGGACATGCAATGCATGTCCAGAGGATTTTTTATGCCTTACAGGGCCTTAAATACATTAAAAAAGGGCTGTCCAAGTAATATGGACAGCCCTTCTAATGCTTTGCTTACGATAATTGACATTAAGATTTTAATTTTTTCATAATGTCACTTACATAAGTTTTAAATTTCTTGTCAGTTTCAATTAAATCCTCTACGGTTTGACAGGCATAAATGACTGTCGAGTGGTCTCTTCCTCCGAAGAATGCTCCAATCGATTTTAGTGAAGATTTGGTATGTGCTTTTGCTAAGTACATCGAAATTTGCCTGGCCTGCACGATTTCACGCTTTCTAACTTTCGATTTAACCATATCCACAGGAACTTCAAAATATTCACAGACTAATTTTTGAATAAAGTCCATTGAAATTTCCTTATGGGTATTCTTCACAAAATTCTTCAACATGGATTTTGCTAAGCCCAAATCGATCTCTTTTTTGTTCAAAGTAGACTGAGCCAATAATGAAACCATGGCTCCTTCCAATTCACGAACGCTGTTATCGATCTGTGTTGCGACGTATTCCACTACATTTTCAGGTAAATCAATACCATCGGAATACATCTTCTTCTTCAAAATTGCCATTCTCGTCTCAAGATCAGGAATCTGAATATCTGCAGATAATCCCCATTTAAAACGACTAAGCAAACGTTCCTCCAAACCAGCTAAATCCTTAGGTGCTTTGTCTGAAGTCAAAATAATTTGCTTTCCAGATTGATGCAAATGATTAAAAATATGGAAGAAAATATCCTGTGTTTTTTCTTTACCGGCAAAGTTATGTACATCATCCATAATGATGACATCCATTGCTTGATAAAAGTTAACGAAATCATTGATTGTATTATTTTTCAATGAATCCACAAACTGCTGACAGAATTTCTCACAAGACACATAAATGACCAGTTTATCGGGAAGATTTCTCTTGATTTCATTTCCGATTGCTTGGGCAAGGTGTGTCTTTCCCAAACCAACATCACCATAAATCATCAAAGGGTTGAATGAAGTACCACCCGGCTTATTCGCTACAGCATAACCTGCTGAACGAGCAAGACGATTACATTCACCTTCGATAAAATTTTCGAATGTGTAGTTTTGATTCAATTGCGGATCAACCTGCAATTTTTTCAATCCAGGAATAACAAATGGATTTTTGATATCTCTATTTAAAGATACCGGTACAGGGATAGATTGTCTTTTCCCTTCTGCTCCATTGCCATTCGATGGAAGATTAGTCGTATAGGGATGAGAAGCTGAAGACTTCTCCACTACAATATTGTATTCCAATCTACCTTGTTCTCCTAAAAATTTCTTTACGGTCTTACGAAGAATTCCTACATAGTGTTCTTCGAGCCACTCATAAAAAAATAAGCTAGGCACTTGAATAGTCAAAACGTCACCCTCCAAACGGACTGCTTTCACAGGTTCAAACCAGGTCTTGAAACTTTGCGCTGGTATATTATCTTTGATAATCGAAAGACAATTATTCCAGACACTTGAATACGTTTTTTCCATTCTAAAATTGTTAATAAGTTGATTTACAATACGCGACAAAAAATATGTTGATAACTTTCTCTGAGAACGAAGATGACAAAAAAATATCAGCTAAAAAACTAAAATATAAAATAATTAATAAACCATTATATATCAGATATTTACTATGTAAAATTGTGGAAAACTAGCGCTAAAATTGATCTCTAAAAATAATTATTAACATTCCAAATTTATTTGAAAAAAAAGAACAAAAAAAGTAGCAAACTAATTACGTCTCAGTCCTTAAGGTCTAAATCTAAATTAACCAAAATAATAGCTAATTACAATCTTTAGTTCATATATTTTTAATATTAAATTTATAAGAATTTAAAGCCAACTTAACATCATTGCTAATGGACGATTCAACTTATTTATGTCCAACTGTAAAACAAAAATCTATATAATTTATCCGAAAGAAAAAAACATATTGTAACATATGAGATTAATTGTGAGCTCCAAAAATGCGATACTATAGAAACAAAAAAGGAGGTCCATAGGGATCTCCTTTTTTGTTTCTATAGTATATAACTTTTATCCGACCATTGAACTGGTCAATTTTCCATTACAAAGTTTTTTAGCTTCTGCTATGATCGCATTCGCATCGTAGTGGGCATTCTTCCACTGTGCATTTTGTTCAGCATGCTCAATGATCTTATCCGGAATACCTAAACGAACCACTTGGCTATGATATCCGTGATCTGCCATAAACTCCAATACAGCGGAACCTATTCCCCCTTGTAAACTTCCATCTTCAACCGTGATAATTTTATCAAACTTTTTAAAGACCTGATGGAGTAAGACTTCATCTAATGGTTTAGCAAATCGAAGATCATAATGTGCTGGGTGTATCCCTAATTCATTCAACTGCTGTACCGCTTTAACGGCTTCATTTCCTATAGCGCCAAAGCTCAATATAGCAAGCTCTTCCCCATCTGTTATAAGACGTCCTTTTCCAATTTCAATTTCCGTAAACGGGCGACGCCAGTCTGGCATAACACCATTTCCTCTAGGATATCTAATAACAAATGGACCTTTATTGGGCAACTGAGCTGTATACATTAAATTTCGTAACTCTTCCTCATTCATCGGCGCAGAAACCGTCATATTTGGAACACAGCGCATAAATGCGATATCATAAGCTCCATGGTGTGTCGCACCATCCGCTCCTACCACGCCCGCACGGTCTAAACAGAAAACGACGTTCAGATTTTGCAATGCAACATCATGGATTACCTGATCATAGGCCCGTTGCATAAACGATGAATAAATATTACAAAATGGCAATAGTCCCTGAGTTGCAAGTCCAGCACTGAAAGTAACAGCATGTTGTTCAGCAATACCGACGTCAAATGCACGCTCAGGCATAGCTTTCATCATAATATTCATGGAAGAACCGGATGGCATTGCAGGTGTTATACCCACAATCTTATCATTCTCTTCTGCAAGCTCCACCAAAGTATGTCCAAAGACATCCTGAAATTTGGGAGCCACCGGTTTATCATTCGAAGACTTCTTGATCTCACCGGTAATTTTATCAAATAAACCTGGAGCGTGCCACTTAGTCTGGTCTTTCTCCGCCAACGCAAAGCCCTTTCCTTTGATAGTGACAGCATGTAATAATTTGGGACCTGGTATGTGTTTAAGATCTTCTAGCGTTTTAGCCAATTTTTTGACATCGTGCCCGTCAACTGGCCCAAAGTATCTAAAATTTAAAGATTCAAATAGATTAGCATTTTTCAGCAAAGTTCCCTTTATGCTTTTTTCAAGCTTTTTGGCAATGCCAAGTGCATTGGGACCAACTTCTGAAATCTTTGTCAATACTGCTGCTATATCGTCTCTAAATCTGTTGTATCGCTTAGAGGTGGTAATGCTTGTCAAATACTCCTTTAATGCACCAACATTCGGATCTATCGACATGCAGTTATCATTTAAGATCACCAAAAGATTTGATTTAGAAATTCCAGCATGATTCAATGCTTCAAATGCCATTCCTCCCGTCAAGGCACCATCACCGATTACAGCAATATGCTGACGGTCTTTCTCACCTTTTATCTGAGAGGCAACAGCCATACCCAGCGCAGCAGAAATAGATGTTGACGAGTGACCAACACCAAATGCATCGTATTTAGATTCAAAACGGTTCGGAAAGCCCGAAATCCCGTTCTCAATTCTATTTGTATGAAATATATCCCGGCGACCTGTTAGGATTTTATGTCCATAAGCCTGATGACCTACATCCCAGATCAATTGATCGTATGGGGTATTCATTACGTAATGTAACGCCACCGTTAACTCGACGACTCCCAAACTTGCTGCAAAGTGACCACCATTAACCGAAACCTGATCAATAATAAATTGACGTAATTCCTGACTTAACTGTTCTAATTGGTCTTCCTTTAGCTTTTTAAGATCAGAGGGATCGTTTATTTTACTTAATAGTTCTCCAGCCTCAAACTGCATAGTACTGCTATTTACATGATATGTTCGTACAAAGTAACGACAATTTTATTTAATCTTTAAAATTAAATCGCATTTACATATTGAGGTACAACAAATAAAATAATGAATAGTTTGTATCGAAGTTATTCCAAAAGATTTTATATGTAAATTTGTATAAGATATGCAAGTAGAAGAAGGCTACGAAATCAAGCTTCCTCAATTTGAGGGACCTTTTGATTTATTATTATTTTTTATCGAACGGGATGAATTAAATATCCACGATATACCGATTTCAAAGATTACAGATGATTTTTTATCGTATGTGAGCCAAATGCAAGCGCTCAATATGGAAATGGCAAGCGAGTTTATCTTTGTTGCTTCGACATTGATGCGTATTAAAGCTAAAATGCTCTTGCCTCGTCTAGATCTAGATGAAAATGAGAATGAAATCGATCTTAGAGAAGATCTTGTTCAAAAACTTATTCTCTATAAGCAATTTAAAGAGACCTGTGACGATTTGAGAGTCTTGGAGGAGGATCGTCTCAAACTATACAATCGAGGCAACATACGCTATGATATCCAGCAAAGACTAAAATTAGACTCTACCGGAGAAAATTTGGATAGCTTCGACCTTTATAGTCTAATGATGATTTACGAGCAAATGATGTATCAATTCCGTAATCGTCCCCCAGAAGTAACACATACAGTTGTCAAATATCCATACACCATTGAACAACAGAAGAAAGCAATAGCCGAACTAATTGAAATCAATAAAAAATTGGATTTTCAAGAAATTCTTAAAAACTCAGAAAATAAAATACAGTTTGTCTATAACTTTTTAGCAATTCTTGAAATGCTGCAACAGAGATTATTACAGATCGAAGTGGGCTTAGGCTATAACAATTTCAATGTAGGTGAAAGAGATCCAAATGAGGTAGAGGAACTCCGGCTTGAGGAGCAAGAAGCATAAAAAAAGACCTGTTTTGAACAGGTCTTTTTCGTATTAGTCTTTTTTCTTAAAAGCATTCCACCCCTGGGCTGTTATCGGATAAAGGTTCCCTGATTTGGAAATCATTTCACAGCCTTCAGTACTTGGCGTCATATAACCAATAATGCTAATATCCGGTAAGTTTTTGATTTTATCATGATCGGCCTGAGCTATTGTGAACAGTAGTTCATAATCTTCACCGCCATTAAGTGCGGCTACGGTTGGATCAATGCCAAATTCCCGCCCCGTATCATAAGTCATCTGATCCAATGGAATTTTTTCCTCATATAATCTGCAACCTTTGTCAGATTGTCTGCAAATATGTAGAATTTCTGATGCAAGCCCGTCTGAAATATCCATCATCGCTGTGGGCTTGATCCCTAGCTTGGCAAATAATTCAACAATGTCTTTCCGGGCTTCAGGTTTCAATTGACGTTCAACAATATAATCTTTTCCCTCTAAATCAGGCTGTACATTGGGATTTTCTAAATAGATATCCTTTTCACGCTCCAAGAGCTGTAAGCCCATATAAGCTGCCCCTAGATCACCAGACACACACAAGAGATCACCTTCCTGCGCACCATTACGATAAACAATCTGATCTGTATCAGCATAACCTATGCTTGTCACAGAAATAACCAAGCCTTGGGCTGAAGCGGAAGTGTCTCCGCCAATTAAGTCGACATTATATTTCTTACAGGCAATCAATGCTCCCTGATAAATCTCTTCTACAGCTTCCAATGGAAATTTTGAGGACAGACCTATTGAAAAGGTAATTTGTGAAGCTATTCCGTTCATCGCGTAAATATCGCTCAAATTGACCTGAACAGCTTTGTAACCTAGATGTTTTAACGGAACATATCTAAGATCAAAATGAATCCCTTCCAACAGTAGATCAGTAGATATCAAGGTTTTTTTACCTCCAAAATCTAGAACAGCAGCATCATCGCCAATCCCTTTAATTGTGGATTTTTCTGTTAATTCTACAGCTTTTTTTATATAATCAATCAAGCCGAACTCACCCATTTCTTCCAAATTGGTTCGCTCGGTGTTATCAAAATCGAACATGCTAAAAAGTTTAAAAGTTTAATATAGATAATGCCTGCTGATAATCATCTCCCAGAGAGATATCCGGATGGCATTACAAAATAAGTTTTACTATAAGACCAATGCCCCCTGCTTATACATTGGACTCTTTTCGTTGAACTGCATATAAACAGCTCAACGAAATCATTATTGACCATTGAAAACCAATCAGTTATTATCTTGGTATGATCAAAAATTATGCAGATTTCTATAAGCCTAAACTTGCCGATATTTCCAACATACGTTCAATAGGACGCTGGGCTCGGAGAATAACATCCTCGGGAAGAAGGATTTCAGGCGATTCATACTTCAGACAGTTATATAGCTTCTCAAGCGTATTAAGCTTCATATGCGGGCAATCATTACATGCACAGGCATTATTAGGAGGTGCAGGGATAAAAGTCTTATGTGGACTTGCTTTTTGCATTTGGTAGAGAATACCTGATTCTGTAGCAACAATATAAGCCTGGGCCGTATCTGTCTGGGTAAATTTAAGCATGCCGGCAGTCGATCCCACATAATCGGCTATCGCCAGTATATGATCCTCACACTCCGGATGGGCAATAAACTTAGCATCAGGGTGCTCGCTTTTCAAACGATCAATTTTATCTTGAGAAAAAATTTCATGGACCATACATGCACCATTCCAAAGCACAAGATCTCGTCCAGTTTTCTTTTTAACGTATGCTCCGAGATTACGATCCGGGCCAAAAATGATTTTCTGATCCGCTGGCAGGCTCTCTACGATCTGCACAGCGTTACTAGAGGTACATACGATATCGGAAAGCGCTTTCAATTCCGCTGTACAGTTTACATAAGTGATGACCAAATGATCAGGATATTGTTCCTTAAATTTAGCGAAAAGATGCGGCGGGCAAGAATCTGATAGCGAACAACCTGCTTTGGCATCTGGCAGAAGAACCTTTTTCGTCGGTGAAAGTATTTTAGCTGTCTCAGCCATGAAATGTACTCCAGCAAAAACAATTACATCTGCATCAGTTTTCGCAGCTTCCTGGGATAAACCAAGGCTATCTCCTATATAATCCGCTATATCTTGAATTTCAGACTCTTGATAATAGTGAGCCAAGATGACAGCGTTCTTTTCTTTCTTTAACCGTTGGATCTCTTTAATCAAATCCAGTGAGGGATCAATCGGAGCATCGATATAACCTTTTGCTTGAAGCTCATAATTTACAATTTCCATGCGAGTAGTTTCAACTTTTATGAACAGCAAAAATAAGCATTGTTAGATATATAAAAGTCAATTAAAAGCAAATTAATCAGGTCGTGGTAATATACCGCTCGCTTGAATGTGATGCATTATTAGATAATAACAGATAAAACACTGATATAAAACCTCTTATTAATCAATAATAGATTACAACGGATCTACCGAGCCTAGCTTATTGGATAATGTCAGTTTTCAAATTTGATCGAACAACTACAACTGTTGCCCAATTACATGATCTTGCAGCACTGACAGTGAAATACCTATTAAAAAAATACAAATTAAACATTTACAAATATTAATAGTTAAATTAATTTAAATAAAGTTTAATCAAACAATATTACGCCCATATAAACTCTTTTAGACTTGAATATTTAGGAAACTATTCGAACTCTTCATTTATACCAAAAGCTGAAAGGGTTTATTTCACATTATTTCGATCTTCGAAAATCAGTTTCATCCGCATCAAACCTTCATAGCCTAAGGAACGTTTTTAGGCATATTACAAAACAATGAAAAATATAGCACAAAAGGAAGCTTTATTTATTAACATTTCAGATTAAAAAACGTTTTTGAGCTCTTATAGGAGAGATTAATGGATTCTGGATTGATCAATAATTTTATATCAAATTCTCAGCGGGTTTATTTTGTAAATTTGGAGTAAACTGTATATGCCTGCAGCATTGAAAGCGTACGAAATAGCTTCGAAAGCAAAATAAACGCTCTCAGAATTGTCTATAGGATATTGCATCATCAGCTTCCCTAAATATGCCATTCTAATCGCAAATATTTGAAGTTTATATATTTTTCGTTTACCAACCACATACAGCAACGGAGGCCAGAACTAGGCGAAAATCAATTTTCATTAATAAAAATACGTCATAGACAATCAATACAAAACAATAATTTCTGGAATAAGTGCTTTTACATTTGCATATAAAAATACTAGCAGCTTGTAGAAATGAATATAGGAATATAGCGATGTAAATTTACGCCAATTCAGGGTCAATAGCGTTGAATGAAATAGTTCAAATAAACCCTATAAGAATTGGATATTTATAAGAAAATCTAAAAGAGTCAAGTAGAAGCGAATCTAGAAGAGAGTATTTCTCGGAAAATAAAATATATGACTAAATGATGCATACAGCATCCAAAATAAAGCGGACAAGAATTAAATATTGGCTACTATAATATAAGATAGTGAATTTATTTAATTCTAAGAGGCTTTAATGAAATTTTCACAATTCAATTTTACAAAATTCAAGAATAAATGATGGATCCCACCAAAATAGAATAAATTATACCGAGTATCAGATAAGAATCCAGTAAATAACTCCCTCAAAAGCTCAATATAACAGAATCCGAGCGTATATCCGGCTAGACCAAGCATCTGGCGATAATTATAGTACAAACCGCAAAAAATCCAACAAATATAACTTAAAAAATACTAATAAGTATAATAACGAAATATAAACTTGTTAAAAAATATACATTCTCAAATTTATATTAAATTTGGTGAATTAAACCGCTTCATACTCAAATAGATAAATAATATTAAAAGATAATACTAAATATGCGATTGACAAAGCACTTTCAAAGCATGTTAGTCGCTTAGAATTAAATATTCCAAACAAACAGCGAAAGAAGTCAATATATTCAATCCATAAGAGCTTTATTTTAGAAAAATACGCCCTGAGAATGATATAAAAAGATTCTTTATAACAATGATCCAGAATATTCGAATCTCACAGATCTAAATTTGGACAATTATTCCATCTAATGGATGTTGGGCTGCAAATATAGTAAGATTGTTTGTTCTACAATAAATTATTTGAAGAAATTATTTGCAATCCAAAATTATAAACAAGCTAATCTTAAAATTTCACTTAGATCGCAAACAGTTCACTATTTAAACGCATAGAATGCAATAAAAAGCACTGAAAACAAATTTTGCAAAAATATCCAATTTTGAGCGGGTTTATTTTTAACCAATAACCTTGAGATTCTGTTTAAAATTCAATTACGGCAAAACCAAACGGATATTATAGCCAATCCGAATACAATAACCCGATCCAGGAATAAAAAATTCCAATAAGCATTACCGTTCATTTTGAAAAATTTGCTGATAAAGTTATAAAAATTCCGCATTCAAATTTTAACTCGTTGAGAAGACCATATTCAAATATTTTTTTTTTAAAAAAGCAAATAAGCAAACCTAAAGCGACTTAAAATCGAAATAGTAAAATCAACTAAATTGCCTTTTTCAAAAAAATTTTTAAAGCAAAAATTAGTAGCTATTAGAATTCAATAAAAGAATCTATATAGTTGAAAGCTAGAAATATTGAACTCTCATAGCACCAAAATGAGAGTTAAACCTTTTCTTTATCGATTTCCATCAGTTACAATCCCATAAAATTGAAATAAGATCCCATAACGGAAAATATCCAAGTATAAAACGGCTTAAATGAATTTTTTCTTAAAAAAATTATAAATAACGCGCTGAAACTACTTTAAATCCATATGTAAAAAAAAATAAAATAAATATCCGATCCTAAAGCGCTTTAAAAGCCAATAGGAAATTTAAAAAATAATATAAACTCAATTAGAATTAAATATTTCAATAGGGGACTCCATAATTCCCGGATATCGAAACCTAACGGACTCTAATCGAACTTGACAAAACTAAACAAAGATTTTCGAACGTATTCCACAATCTTTTTTTTCAATAAATACTAATTATTTAAAATAGAAAATCTCTTATTGTTTATTATGGTGTGGAAAAGTGGTATAAATTAGGTTATTTCAATTTTGATTTTAGGTTTTTAAAGAGTTTTCAACAATTTTTCAACAGGATTTATCTATTAAAGAGCTGATTTTTAAAATTCTAATTTATCGTATTTTTTATTTTCCATATATTTTTGTTGAATAGTTTTTGTTTAGAAAATGTGGAAATCTATGGATTTTTGTGCGGAAAAATTTTAGAAATAAGGCTTCAAAATAGGGGATTTGTGAATTGTTAAATACTTTTCATTTTTATTTAACCTTTTATTTACACGTTTTCCACATTTTTCGTTAATTTGAATCGTCACTTTTGGGGATAGTTTGTGAATTTTAATTTATATGGCAGATAGAAAGGTAGATTTTTTGGTCATTGGATCAGGTATTGCTGGATTGAGCTTTGCTTTAAAGGCATCGAAATTCGGTAAAGTATTGATAGTCACTAAGTCCAATGAGGATGAGTCTAATACAAAATATGCGCAAGGGGGAGTGGCTGCCGTTGTGGATAAGTCAGATAGCTTTGAAAAGCATATCATTGATACTCAGATTGCTGGGGATGGTTTATGCGATGTTGAAATTGTGGAAAACGTAGTGAGAGAAGCACCGGAACGGATTGCAGAACTTATTTCATACGGAACATCATTTGACAAGGAGGAATCGGGGTTATATGATCTGGCAAAAGAGGGGGGACATTCCGCTCATCGTATTTTGCATTATAAAGATATAACTGGCTATGAAATTGAGCGTGCATTATTGGCGCAAGCACATAGTGATCCCAACATTGAAATCGTAACGCATTACTTTGCCATTGATTTGATTACACAGCATCATTTGGGGGAATACGTGGATAAGAACAGGGAAGACATTACCTGTTATGGAATTTATGCTTTTAATACCTCATCACATTTAGTAGATAAGATTTTGAGTAAGGTTACTGTGATGGCTTCTGGAGGAGCAGGGCATGTTTATTCAAGTACAACAAATCCAACTATTGCGACTGGAGATGGTATTGCTATGGTGTATCGGGCAAAAGGTAAGGTACGTAATATGGAGTTTATGCAATTTCACCCTACTTCTTTATACAATCCAAAGGACTCTCCTGCATTTTTGGTATCTGAAGCCGTACGTGGATTTGGGGGTATTTTAAGAAGGATCAATGGTGAATCTTTCATGGAGGAGTACGATGAACGTGCTTCTTTGGCACCAAGAGACATCGTTGCTAGAGCTATTGATGCCGAGATGAAGAAATCTGGTATAGATTATGTGTACCTTGATATCACGCATCGGAATAAGGAAGATATTATCAAGCATTTTCCAAATATTTATGAAAAGTGTCTTTCGATCGGACTGGATATGGCGAAGGATTTTATACCAGTTACACCGGCTGCGCATTACCTCTGTGGAGGCATTTATGTAGATGATTTTGGACGCAGTAGCCTCGTTAACTTATATGCTTGCGGAGAGTGTTCTTCTACTGGCCTACATGGGGCAAACCGATTAGCTTCTAATTCACTTCTTGAAGCGCTTGTTTATGCACATCGTATTTTCCTGGATGCCACAAAGTCGATAGGATTGATTAACCATATTGTTGATGTCCCCGAATGGGATGACTCTAAAACCTCTCTTTCAAATGAGGATATTTTGGTAAGTCATAATTTACGCGAGTGCCAAAAGATTATGAGTGACTATGTTGGCATTGTCCGTTCCGATTTTAGGCTTGAAAGAGCTCTTAAACGGCTACATCTCTTGTATGAGGAGACCGAAGAATTTTATCGAAATACAAGGCTTTCTGTTAAACTGTGTGAACTGCGTAATGTTATCCAAGTAGCTTATATCGTGACAAAATCAGCTATGTTACGGAAAGAAAGTAGGGGATTGCATTATACAACGGACTATCCGAAACATTCGGAAGTATTACAGGATACAATTTTTTAAGGAATATGGCACTTATTTTATCTGTTTTGGATAAATCTCCGGTTATAGCTGAAGAATGCTTCTTAGCACCCAATTCAACGATTGTAGGCGATGTGGAGATTGGGCATCACTGTTCGGTATGGTTTAATGCTGTCATACGCGGAGATGTCAATTATATTCGTATCGGTAATTATACTAATATTCAAGATGGAGCGGTTATACATTGTACCTATAAGAAATGCGGTACTACGATCGGAAATTATGTAAGTATAGGGCATCAGGCTATGGTACATGGATGTATTTTGGAAGATCATGTACTCATTGGTATGGGAGCTATCGTTATGGATAATGCGATTGTTGAATCGAATGTTATTGTAGCAGCTGGTGCAGTAGTTTTGGAAAATACTCGTTGTGAATCGGGATTTCTATATGCTGGAGTACCTGCCAAAAAGATAAAAGCACTTACTGAAGAGCAGAAAGATCTATTGCAGCAGCTGCCACATAATTATGTTATGTACAGCTCCTGGTTTTAGCTTAATCGAATTAGCAGTGTTTTAAATTATTATTTTAGAATGGCCTCAATTATTCTTTTTTGAGGCCACTCAATGAAAAACTGTCTTTTTGTTCCCAATTAGCACGTATAGTAAATACCTTATTTAAATATATAACAGGTTCCGGAAAGGTTTTCTTTTCGACATCTCCAGTGTCCCAGATTCCATTATTATTGTCGTCGCGTATCACACGTATACTATACTTTCCTCCAGGATACTGTTTGTATACAACAGCCGGGTTGTTCATGTTTATTTTGTCGACGCGATAGACCTTATCTTTTTTCTCATTGATTAACTCAACCAAATAGGTTGTATTGCTATCTAGATCTGTAAAATCAAATGTCAGATCCCCATAGTTTTCACTATCGTCATAGGTCAAATCGAGCTTTTTCTCTTTGTTTTGTTCGCCAAAATAGCCTGTTATAGCGCCTTCTGTAAACTCGATTTGGTACTTTTTCTCTTTTCTCCAATTATAGCGAATATGGTAGATATTGGTATTTGCTGTATCTACGGCTAGTTGGTAATTGGTCCGGACCAATGAGTCTTCTTTGAATTTTAACTTCGTTTTATCGATATTTTTGATCGGTGTGAAAGCAGATACCTGAAGGTGTGTAATTCGATCGACCCGTCCATTATTTGGCGTAAAAATAGGCTCAATTGTCTGCTCTATTTTTACATTCCCTTTTCTAATGAGAATGGTATCCAACGGTCTTTCATTTTCTGTCAGAACAAGCTTTAGGGAGTCTATTTTTAAATTTGGAATAAACAAAGTAGCCGAGTCTGATGTCTTTGAAAAACGTACTTTTTTATCCTTGTTGTTTACTTCGTCATTTAGGATATCAAGTTTGGGCTTGTCGACTCTTCTATTAAAAACAAGAAGTATACTTCCATTTTTTTCAAATTTCTTCTCTTGGGTTCTAAACTTTTTTGGGATTCCTTTGAAGATCTCCAAGTTGATATTGCTCAAGTCTCGCTCTAGCACGATAGAGTCTTTTAGGAAACCTATTTCTTCATCAGCACCATTATAGATTCTATCGTTATTTTTTTCTTGAAGTGCGTAAATGCGATAAGTTCCCTCTCTTAGATTGTTTAGTTTATAGTTACCTGCAGTATCCGTTGTCGTGAATATATTCGCCTTCTTTTTACCAAAAATCGAGTCTTGGCTAATGGGGATCAACAAGACTTTAACATCCTTTTGGACCTCTTTCGTTATAGCACTTTTTACATTACCGGATATACTGAGTGAATCTATTTTATCTCCTGTCGCGAATACGTAAGCATAATTGACCAATGCATTTCCAGCGTTATAATCAACTAGTCCTTTACCGAAGTATATGCTGTAGGTTGTATTCTTTTCTAGGGAATCAGGTAAGGTAATTTCTAGATTTTTTTTCTTCACCTTGAATTCTGGATTGCTTCCCATGTCTGGCGTAATACTGAATTCCTTTTGTTGATTTGCCAGCTTGATATACTCGTCAAACGTGATCACTATTTTTTTAGCTGTAAAATTCTTCGAAAAATTCGTAGGGCTTTCCAATAGTATCTTCGGAGGAATAGAATCTTTTGGCCCCCCCGTGGGCTGTTGTATGCTCGCACATTGTATGGACAAGCCAATAAGCATAATAAACATGCTTAAAATAAGTAATCTTGTTTTTAAGCTACTTTTTAGCCTTTCTGAACCACTTTTATTTTCTCTTAAAGAAGTTGTCATAAAAAATAGAATATTGTCTTAAATCGCTTATTTTAAGCTTTGTGATGTTTAGTGTATAAGTATTTAGCTTTCAGTTGTTTAACTCATATGGACCATCAATACAGTGATATCAGAGGGCGAAACGCCTGAGATTCTTGAAGCTTGCCCCAGTGTACGTGGTTTAACTTTAGATAACTTTTGTCTTGCCTCAATTGATAGCGATGTTAATAGGCTGTAGTCAAAATCAGGATTAATTTCTCTATCTTCCATCTTCTTCATGCGATTGACAATTTCCATCTCTTTATCGAAATAGCTTTCATATTTGAGATTGATCTCTGCTTGTTCAATGGTATCATTATCGAATTGGGATACATAGTGTGCAAAGCCTTCGTCTCCTTTCAGAATATCTTGGATACCAACTTGTGGTCTTGCAAGAACATTACTCAACCTTGTTTTTTGTGGAAGTGCGCTTGAGCCAACTTCGGCTAATACGGTATTCATCTTTTCGACATTGGTCGAATTTTGTTTGAGATACTCGATTATTTTATTGGAGTTATCAATTTTGTTTTGCACTTTTTTGAGTCTTTCTTCTCCTACCAATCCCAATTTGTAAGCTAATGGGGTTAGGCGAATATCAGCATTGTCCTGGCGTAGAAGTAGACGATGTTCTGCTCTTGATGTAAACATGCGGTACGGCTCTTCAGTTCCTTTGGTTACGAGGTCGTCGACCAATACACCTATATAGGATTCGGATCGTTTTAGAATAAGTTCCTTATCATCATTGATGCGTTGATGCGCATTTATCCCGGCTAGGAAACCTTGAGCAGCGGCTTCTTCATAGCCAGTTGTCCCATTGATCTGTCCTGCGAAAAATAGATGTTTCACCAATTGGGTTTCTAAGGTTAGATCCAATTGCATTGGTGGAAAGTAGTCGTATTCTATGGCATAACCTGGGCGGTACATTTTCGCATTTTCAAAGCCTGGGATCAATTGCAAAGCTTTCAATTGTACGTCTTCTGGCAATGAGGTGGAGAATCCGTTGACATAAATTTCTACTGTTTTGAAGCCTTCGGGCTCCACGAATATCTGATGTCTTTCACGCTCGGCAAAACGATTTATTTTATCTTCTATTGAAGGGCAATAGCGTGGTCCCAATCCTTTGATACGTCCCGTAAACATGGGTGATTTTTCAAACCCAGTGCGTAGCATTTCGTGGACCTTATCGTTTGTATAGGTAATCCAACAACAGCGTTGTTCAGTTGGTATTTCTACATCTGTATAGGAGAACCGCCCTCTTTTTTCATCGCCCCACTGTTCTTCCATTAATGCATAGTTGAGGCTTCTTCCATCTATACGTGGTGGAGTACCTGTCTTCATTCTTCCTGATTCGAAACCAAGGGAAACAAGTTGTTCGGTTAAACCTGTGGCTGCCTTCTCTCCTGTTCTACCGCCTCCAAATTTCTTGTCCCCAATGTGAATTACACCATTTAGAAAAGTTCCATTGGTCAGTACCACGGCGTCCGATTCTATTTCTATTCCCATCGAAGTGATGACACCGCAAGCTTTTCCGTTTTTTACGATAACTTCTTTTACGGTATCTTGCCACATATCTAAATTAGGAAGAGACTCGAGTTGTAATCTCCATTCTTCTGCAAACCGCATTCGGTCATTTTGGGTCCGCGGACTCCACATGGCAGGACCTTTCGAAAGATTTAACATTCGGAATTGAATGGTTGATTTATCTGCTATGATACCAGTATATCCGCCCATAGCATCAATTTCTCTTACTATCTGTCCTTTGGCTACTCCACCGATAGCGGGGTTACAACTCATTTGCGCTATTACTCCCATATTCATTGTGATGAGTAAAGTGGACGAACCTAAGTTAGCTGCTGCCGCCGCTGCCTCACATCCGGCATGCCCCGCACCAACGACAATTACATTATATTTTTTAAACATTTTTCTATTCTTGTTCCACGTGAAACGTGGTGTTTTTATTTCTTTGTAAATTTACGTTTTCTTTGTGTTCCACGTGAAACCTGTGGTGAAATTTTACATAAAATCAGCAAGATATAACCATCTTTCGGATTTATCGTCTATCTGTTTTTGGATAGATTGAATTTCTTCCGCTAAGGAAGAAAGTTTTAGATGATCTGTTACCTGGTTTAGTTCCTCCGTTTTTAACGCTACTTGTGTTTCCAGTTTTTCGATTTCTTCTTCTAGTTTGTTATATTCTAATTGTTCCTTGTACGAGAGTTTTTTCTTTTCCTCTTTTACAATTGGCTTTACCTGTTCTTGGGTTATCCTTTTTTGTTTTTCCTTTTCTAATTTTTGGATTTCTTCCTGTTCAAGTTTAAAGTCGGCATAATTTCCGTTGTATATCTGCACGATCCCCTTTCCTTCAAAAATGAAAAGTTGATCCGTCAATTTATCTAATAGATACCTGTCGTGTGATACTAATATGAGTACTCCTTTGTAGTTGTCAAGAAAATCTTCCAGCACGTTTAATGTATCAATGTCCAAATCATTGGATGGTTCATCCAGAATTAAAAAATTTGGATTCTTCATTAAAACACGCATTAATTGAAGTCTTTTTTTCTCCCCCCCACTTAATTTGTTAACGAAACCAAATTGTTTTTCAGGAGGAAATAAAAAGTGGGTTAGCAGCTGTGAAGCCGTGATTACTTCCCTATTTGCCATTTCAATATAGTCTGCTATATTTTTTACAACATCTAATACTCGATCGTTTTCATTTACTTCCAATCCGCCCTGTTTATAGTAGCCATATACTGTGGTTTCCCCTACCGCTATAGACCCTGTATCAGGTTTTTCTTCTCCCGTGATTAAATTAAGAAAGGTTGATTTTCCAGTACCATTTTTTCCCGCTAGACCAATACGATCACCTTTTTTAAAGGTGTATGAAAAATCATGTATGATTTCTTTTGCTCCATAACGTTTGGCAACATGTTCTAGTTCGAGTATTTTTGAGCCCTGCCTGCTTACTTTCACACTGAGTTGTACCGAGTCGTTTCCTTTAATTGCTTTAGATTTTTCTTCCAAGTCATAGTATGCTTCAATACGTGATTTGGATTTGGTACCACGTGCCTGTGGTTGACGACGCATCCACTCCAATTCACGGCGAAGTAGATTTCTGCTTTTCTCAACCATAACCGCATCAATAGTTTCACGTTCCGACTTCTTTTCTAGAAAATAAGAATAGTTACCTTTATAGGTAAAGAGATTGCCCCTATCCAGCTCTCGAATCTCCGTACAGATATTATCCAAGAAGTAGCGATCGTGCGTTACTAAAAGAACGGTTTTGCTACCTGTTGTTAGTAGTTTTTCAAGCCATTCAATAGTCTCTATATCCAAATGGTTGGTGGGTTCATCTAATATATAAATATCCGGCTCGTCTATCAAAAGCTTGGCTAGCGCAAGGCGTTTTCGTTGGCCCCCTGATAAACTTTTGATATCTTGATGGAAATCCATAATGTTTAAACGATTAAGAATCGTCTTAATATTATGCTCATACTCCCAGGCATTCAATGAACTTATTTTTTCTGTAAGATCTTCTAATTTTTTCTGATCGATATCAGTTTCCAATAACAGCTCCTCGTACTCACGGATAAGACGTTGTTGATCGTTGTCTGTACTATAAATAAAATCGTTGATTGATTTTAATCCTGTGAAATCAGGATCCTGTTCTAAGAAACCAATTTTTATACCTTTTTCTTTTACAACTTTTCCTGAGGTTGGTAAGATTCGCTCTGCTAAAATGGCGAGTAAGGTTGATTTACCTGTGCCATTGATTCCGACCAAGGCCACACGTTCTCCCTTTTGGAGACCGAAATGTAAATCTTTAAAAAGCCATCGATCATGGAAGGAATGGCTTACTTGTTCTGTAGCTAAAATACTCACGTTATATCACCCTAAATTATATTCAGTCAATTTACACGCCAAAACCCTACCAGTAGGTTTCTTCTCTTGGTAGTTTATATCGTGTTGATAATCAATATTTTAGTTGTATTTCTATTGATTGTCAGTTATTTATATATTGAATCAATAATCGTTTTGATTGCTGACTAATGTAATCTATTGGGTGGCATACGATCAAATGTTAGCCTTTGCCATTGGGTAAAATGATAATTCGAAGTCCCAAAGGTTCGCTTGTTCATTTGGAATGCTCGCAAAAATAAAGAAATAGTTTCTTATTCGATGCGAAAAAAGCTTCGTTATTTGATTAATTGGCAATAATGATACTGCCCTGATAAAATTAATTCAATGCGTAATCCGCTATCAGATTGAAACGTGGTATTTCAACTTGAAAGCTGCCGTTGTCCAGTGTTCGGATCATATTATAATATCCTTCCATGAATCCGAATTCGCTATTGAGATTGCAACCTGAGGTGTATTGATGAGTCTGACCAGGTTCTATAATAGGTTGTTCGCCTACTACTCCTTCTCCAGATACCTCCCTATAGTCTCCTTTTGCATCAAAAATTTTCCAATAGCGACTTATCAATTGAACCGTGTAATCGCTGAGATTTTCTATGCTGATATGATAAGCAAACATGAAATGTTCACGGTCCGGATTCGAATACTCCGATTGATAGATGGTTTCAACCGAGATTTTTACGCCTTCTGTAATTTGTGTGATCATTTGAATGATGTTTATTGTTGCAATGAATATTTACGCTAAAATACTAATAATGAGTTTAAAAATCTAAATTATAATCATTTTAAAAGGTTAAATAATGCTAAGTTTAAAATTAGTATAACCAAATGGACCTTAATTAGTAGGTTTGTATTATGGCAAATGGTATCTTATATTTAATTCCTGTTCCATTGAGTGATGACGCAGCTTTCCAGTCATTTACTCCGTATTTAGTGGAAACAATCAATTCATTGGACGAGTATATTGTAGAGAACGAAAAAACGGCGCGCAAGTTTTTAAAACTTGCAGGTTTAAAGATTCCGCAGAGCGAATTAACGATCCATGATTATGGAAAACATGTGCGGGACAAGGGAAATATAAATGATTTTTTTGAAGGCTTGAAACAAGGCAAAAGTGTTGGATTAATGTCTGAGGCGGGATGTCCTGGTGTTGCTGATCCTGGTGCTTCTATTGTAGCGCGGGCACATCAATTGGGTATTAAGGTAGTTCCTCTTGTTGGACCAAGCTCTATTCTACTGGCACTTATGGCTTCCGGATTTAGCGGTCAGAAATTTGCCTTTCATGGTTATTTGCCTATCGATAAAATTGATCGAGCTAAGGAAATTAAAAATCTCGAACAGCAATCAGCACGTGAAAAGCAGACGCAAATTTTTATTGAAACTCCATTTAGAAATAATCAGCTTTTAGCCGATCTACTAAAAATATGTAAACCTTCCACCTTACTCTGTGTTGCGTCAAATGTAACAGCTGCCGACGAAAATATACAAAGTTTGACAGTTGGTGAGTGGCGAAAACGATCGTATGATTATCATAAAAAGCCGACTATTTTTTTACTTTATGCATGATGTTTTTAGAGCTCCCCCCTACCCTATTTTCATTGATGAAGTTTAATGATGAAATTAAAAGCTGTTTTTACATGAGTGAAGTATGTTTTAATAAAGTAAGTGAGTGCTTACATTTTGTTTTTTAATAAATATGTAAATCAGGGTATCAGAATAAATGCTGAATAGAGTTTGTTAACCGTCTAGAATGATTTAATATATAACACGATGAATTACTGTAGATTATTGTCTATTATGTTTTTGTTTTCATTAGTTGGATTCAGTAAAGATCTTGCTGCACAGTCTTCTACATATGTTATTGTCCATGGAGCTTGGGGTAGTGCTTGGCAGTTTAAAAATACGGCGGTTGAGTTAGCTAAAAAGGGAAATGAGGTGTACCGACCCACACTAACAGGCCTGGGTGAGCGTTATCATTTAGCAGATACTTCTATCCGATTACAAACGCATGTCGATGATGTTGTGAATACGATCCTGTTTGAGGATCTCCATGATATTATATTGGTCGGACATAGTTATGGTGGGATGATTATCACGGCTGTGGCAGATAGTCTTCCGGATAGAATCCGTAAATTGGTTTACTTGGATGCTATACTACCGGAGGATCAACAATCTGTAATGAACTTAATGGGTAAATCCAGTGCAGCAAATGGACTGTTAAAATTAGAAAAGGATGGTTATATTTTTCCTTTCTGGGTGAAGGACATTAAGAAGCTTCCTAGGGATGTCCCCCACCCGTTAAGAACAATGACAGACAAGATCAGTTTAAAAAATCCGAAACGACTTAAAATTCCAAGTACTTACATTTTGACTTATGAGGATGGCAAAACAATTGAGGATGATGATTTTTACCCGTTTTATAGGAAGGCAAAAAATATAGGTTTTAAAACAGTCGAATTTGTTGGAGATCATAATCCACAAATAAAAAAGTTGAAAGAATTAGTAGATTTGTTGGAACAGGAATAATAAATAAGCAATAATAGTTCAATGACGCAAGAGGAATTAATAAGAGAGTTAAGTAAGCCTGAAGTAATTTATACCGCTATGGGTATTGTTGCCATACGTATTATCGTATGGCTTCTATTTGCAAATACAATTCGAAAGACATTAAAATTGGTCGCCAAAGAAAATAGATTAATGACGCCCAACCAATCGTGGTTAGCTGCAATTCCGCTGGTTAATATTTATTGGAATTTTCAGGTTGCTTCGCGTCTAAGGGATTCTTTGATCAATGAATTTTATGATCGGAAAATAGCTGTGGAAGAAAACCCTACGTTTAGGAAAGGATCGCTATATGCATGGATTTACTTGGCCACAAATATTCCACTCCCACTTTCCATTTCCGGTGTACTGATCATTATGCATTTTGTGACCTTGGCTAATTATTGGTTTGAAATTAACGCGAATAGAAGAATTTTGGAAGAACATAATAAATTTAGAGAAAAGGAGGTAATTGTAGACCATGAAAATTAAAGAAGTCATTGATTATTTGGAGCAATTGGCTCCTTTAGATTTGCAGGAGTCTTATGATAATGCTGGGCTTATTGTGGGCGACGCCAATAGAGAGATTACAAAAGTGCTCATTTCTTTGGACTGCACAGAAGCTGTTGTAAAAGAGGCCATTGATAAAGGATGTAATTTAATTATTTCGCATCATCCTATTGTTTTTAAGGGCCTAAAAAAATTTAATGGAAAAAATTATGTGGAGCGTACGGTTATTAAAGCAATTGAACATAAAGTTGCATTATATGCCATTCATACAAATCTCGACAATGTTACCGGTGGAGTGAACACGAAAATTGCCGATAAATTGGGATTAGAAAATCAGGCTATACTGGAATCTAAAACAGATGTATTGCGAAAAATGGTCGTTTTTGTACCAAGGAGTCATGTTGAAGATGTCCGACAGGCATTGTTTGATGCGGGTGCAGGTAAAATCGGAAAACACTATGATCAATGTAGTTTTAATACGGCAGGTTATGGTAGTTTTAGACCTTTAAAAGGGGCCGATCCTACCATTGGAGAGATTGATGTTCAAGAGCGTGTTGAGGAAACACGAATTGAGGTTATCTACCTGAAATCTATTGAAAGAAAGTTACTTTTGGCACTCTATGAAGCTCATCCTTATGAGGAAGTAGCTTATGATTTGTTTGATATTCAAAATACGGCTGCTGAAATCGGTGCAGGAATGATTGGAAATTTGGCTGAACCAATGGCTGAATTGGAATTTTTAGCTTATCTTAAGGACAAACTGAGGTTGAATGTCATTCGTCATACAGCCTTATTAGATAAAAAAGTTAGTCGTGTAGCGGTCTGTGGTGGCTCGGGGGGATTTTTACTCGGTGCAGCCAAACGTTCTGGTGCTGATTTTTTTGTTACAGCAGACTATAAATATCATGAATTTTTTGATGCTGAAGGTGAAATAGTGATTGCAGATACGGGACATTTTGAGAGCGAACAATTTACGCAAGAATTATTGTACGACATTATTACGAAAAAATTTCCTAACTTTGCAACCTTAACAACAGAAATAGATACAAATCCTATAAAATACTACAGTTGATGGAACAAACCGTAGAACAAAAATTGAAAGCATTATGGCTTTTACAAGCCATACATACTAAAATAGACAAAATTCGCCAAGTTCGTGGTGAATTGCCTATGGAAGTTGCAGATCTTGAAGATGAGATTGCGGGTTTAGAAACTCGTATTGAGAAGATCAGAATAGACTTAGACGATTTAGAAGATTCGATCGTTAAGCGTAAAAACATGATTAAGGATGCCCAAGCTGCTATCAAAAAATATGAGTCGCAGCTGAATGAGGTAAAGAATAATCGTGAGTACGACGCTATTTCGAAAGAAATCGAAATCCAAGGTCTTGAGATTCAGGTTTGCGAGAAACGAATCAAAGAAGCAGAATTTGAGATTCGTAACAAAACAGAAAACTACGATACTACTGTAGGAAATCTTGAGTATAGCAAAAGCGAACTTGAGGGAAAAAAGAAAGAATTGGAAACAATTACTTCTGAAACTCAAAAAGAAGAAGATGCATTGTTAGCAAAAGCTGCTGAGGCTGAAGCGAATATCGAAGAACGTTTGGTAAAGGTATACTACCGTTTGCGTAACTCGTTTAAAAACGGACTTGCTGTTGTTTCGATCGATCGTGATAGCTGTTCAGGATGTCATAATAAGATTCCTGCTCAAATGCAATCAGAAATACGTCAACGTAAGAAAATCATCATTTGTGAACACTGTGGTCGCGTTTTGGTTGATGAAGGAATTGTGTTAGAAATCGAACAAGAGTACGGTTTCTAATCCTCAATAAATAAAGGAAGGTCCTGCTGTAAAGCAGGACTTTTTTTTTGTCATATTTTTTATGCAACTTTGTTGATATACTAACTAGGTCCGCTTACAAAAGTGTAGTTTTGTGTGTGGTAAATTTAACCTTTAAACGTTTATGAATAAAACTCATTTCAAGTTATTTGCTGCCTTTTTGCTCGGTACATCCTTTCTGCAAACAAAAGCGCAAGAAACCCTATTGCTTCGAAATCCAAGTATTAGCGCCAACAATATTGCTTTTGTCTATGGTGGAGATATTTGGATTGCCGAAAAAAACGGAGCTAATCCGAGACGCCTTACAACAAATCCTGGGGTGGAACAGAATCCAATGTTTTCTCCAGACGGCAAGAAAGTAGCATTCACAGGAAATTATGACGGAAATACAGACGTATATGTAATCCCTGTAACGGGTGGTGAGCCCAAACGTATCACTTATCATCCCTCTTCGGATGTATTGCGGGGATGGCTCAATAATGATGAAGTATATTATACGACATCTCGTGATTTCACCTATGCTTTAAGTCCACGATTATACAGTTCCAATATTCAAATGTCGGGAATGGACAAGGCGCTCATTATGCCTGAGGCTACTCAGGGAAGCCCTTCTGCCGATGGTCGTTATTGGGCTTACATCAAGAATACTGACCCTACTGAAAGAGATCGAGTAGCCTTTAAGCGTTACCGGGGTGGTGGTATGCCAACCATTTGGATCTTTGATACCAAAACAAAAGAAATCGAGACTATTCCGAATGTTAAAAGTAATGATGTTAAGCCATTATGGTTGGGAACGAAGGTTTATTTCCTATCTGACCGCGATAAAATTGTCAATATTTTTAGCTACGACACCAAAACTAAAAAGGTTGAAAAACTAACAGATTTCAAAGATTATGATGTACGTTCCTTGAATGGGAATGGTAACGACTTGATTTTTGAATATGCTGGAGTATTGAATACACTGAATCTAAACGGAAATAAAATTACTCCTTTGCACATCACTGTGAATACAGATGTCATGTACAAAAGACCGTATTATAAAGATATCAAGGACGATATACGTTATGCTACATTATCTCCTACGGGTCAGCGCGCGTTATTTGAAGCACGTGGGGAGATCTTTACGGTACCAAAGGAAAAAGGAGAAGCTCGAAATTTATCTAATTCACCAGGTTCGCATGAACGTTTTCCAGATTGGTCTCCTAATGGTAAATGGGTTTCATATATCTCAGATAAAAATGGATCCTATCAGTTGGTACTGATGGATCAGTTCGGAAAAGATCAGCCCTTATACTTTAATTTAGGGGAAACCAATTTCTATTTTGAACCTACTTGGTCACCAGATTCAAAGAAGCTTTTTTACAATGATGCGCATCTTAATCTGTATTATATTGATATTGCTTCCAAGACTGTTGTCAAAGTTGCCGACGACAAATTAAGTGGTCAAACCGGGCGTGTATCCAATCATTTCCAACCAAGTTGGTCTCCAGATTCAAAATGGATATCCTTTATACGTACACTGGAAAATGGTGCACCTGCTGTGTTCATGTATAACTTAGATACAAAGAAAACTCAGCAAATTACGGATGGTATGAGCTCTGCCCGCAGTACAGCATTTTCGCAAGATGGTAAATATTTATTTTTCACGGCGAGTACAAATACAGGTTTAACAAATTCTGGTTTACATATGTCCGCTGTACAGCGTAATGTAGATTATGCAGTCTATGCTTTTATCCTGTCGAGCAAAACACCATCATTCTTTAAAAACGATAGTGATGATGAGCAAATCCGTGAAGATAAAGCTGATAAAAAGGAAGAGGGAGAGAATAATAAAAAAGAACGTGTAAAAGAGAATGATAAAAAATCCCCTAAAAAGGATAAGAAGGAAGAGTCAGTTGCAAGCAAGCCGGTTGACAAATCTATTCAGGTAGACTTTGATCGTATAGAGAATCGAATTGTTGCTCTCCCTTTGCCAGCCGGTCCTTACTGGAATTTAAATGGTTTGGTTCCGAATCAATTGACTTATCAACGTGGTGGAACAATCGGGGCATATGATTTTAAGGATCTTGAAAATAAAACCTTAGTGGAGAATGCACGTAGTTTTGTTATTAGTGCTGATGGTAAAAAAATGTTATATCAAACGGGAAATGGGTTCAATATTGTAACAGCTGGGCAAAAAGTAGCCTCTCCTACTGCAGGAGAAGTCAAGTTAGGTGGAATTCAGCAATTGGTGGATCCCGCAGCCGAATGGAAACAGGTATTCAATGAAGTTTGGTCAATGCAAAAAGACTATTTCTATGTAGAAAATATGCATGGTGCTGACTGGAAAGCGATGAAAACCAAATATGAAAAATTCTTGCCTTTTGTAAACCATCGTTCTGATCTTGGTTATTTATTGAACGAAATGATGGGAGAAATGGTCGTGGGACACAATTATATCTATCCAGGAGATCAACCTTCTACGCCATCAGTTTCAGTTGGTGTGTTGGGAGCAGATTATACGCTAAAGAATGGTTATTATCAGATCGCCAAATTGTTTACGCGTCTTGAATGGAATCCATCGTTCAAAGCTCCATTGGCTGAACCGGGATTAAACATAAAAGAAGGAGATTATATTGTTGCTGTTAATGGTACTGAATTGACTGAGGATAAGGATATCTATAGTTTATTTGACAATACTGTTGGTAAACAAGTTACGTTGAAGGTCAATTCAAAACCTTCTTTGGTTGGCGCACGTGAAGTAATCGTTAAGCCTATCTCGTTTAGTGATGAAATGAACTTGCGTAACATGGAATGGGTCGAAAGGAACCGTAAAAAAGTAAATGAATTGAGCAATGGGCAAATAGCTTATGTGTACATGCCGAATACCGGTCCTGAAGGGTATACCTATTTCAATCGGTATTACTTCGCTCAGATGGATAAAAAGGCTCTTCTAATGGACGAAAGGAACAACGGTGGTGGCTGGGTTGCCGATTACGTGATTGATCTCTTATCTCGCGAGTTAATCGCTGGCTGGGGAATTCGTGATGGAAAAGGATTTACGACTCCGGGAAATGGTATTTATGGACCAAAAGCCATGATTATTAATGAAAATGCAGGCTCAGGTGGGGATATGATGCCTTATATGTTTCGTTTTAAAGGACTGGGCAAATTGGTCGGTCGTACAACAATGGGGATTTTGGTTGGCATAAGCGGTTACCCTCCTTTGTTGGATGGAGGCCGTATTACTTCACCAAACTTCGGTGTCTATGACCTAAAAGGAAATTGGATTATCGAAAATGAAGGGGTCGCTCCTGATGTATTTATCGAACAATTGCCTAAAGATCTTTTGGAAGGCCGAGATCCTCAACTTGAAAGAACGGTGAAGATATTGTTGGAAGAAATGAAAACGTATCCTTACAAAAATTTACAAAAACCAGCCGATCCTATTCGGGTGAATTAAAAGAGTATAAATCTAAGGGCTTTGAAGAGATTCAAAGCCCTTTTTTGATCATATAGTTTGTATGTAACTGCATCCATATCCGAGATGATTGAATATATCTCGTGTAGTTTTTATCGTAATTAGATCATATCATTCGTTTTCATTAGGCCAATACAAATCAGATGCTAAAATTTGATTGGACATGACAATTTTAATAAATCTTGCTTTTATTGTTATCTTTAACTGATATTTACTAGATATGTTTCCTGAAAAAACACCCCATCCGTTTCAATCTTTGTTACGATTGATCTTAATGGTTATCGGTTTTACCATTCTTTCGCAGATTATTACTATTCTGATTATTGCAAGTTATTATACATTCACCAGGCAGGTCTTCTCACTGGAATCCTTAATGAATGGATCGGCCAATGAGATGCGCTTTATGTTGTTAATGAGCAGCTTGGGATCTTTTGTTGTACCAGCTTATCTGATGAATACACGCGAAGGATATGGCATTACATATTTTAAACTGAAACAATGGCCTAGCGGAATGCAATTTGGCTATATATTTTTAGCAATGCTTTCTTTTATGCCTTTGATGAGTCTGATCGGTCACTGGAATGAATCCTTACAATTGCCCGATAGTATGCAATCGTTGCAGCGTTGGATGGAGCGTAGCGAAAAGGAATCGGGTGATTTAATTAAGGGCATAATTATGGAGTCGAGTATATCCGGCTTTTTGTACAATATTGTTGTACTGGCCTTAATTCCGGCCATAGGTGAAGAATTGCTGTTTCGTGGTATTTTGCAAAAAATAATAGGAAGATGGTTGAGCAATCAGCATGTGGTTATATGGCTCGTTGCTATTATCTTCAGTGCGATACACCTGCAATTTTTTGGTTTTGTTCCCCGCATGTTATTGGGGGCTTTTTTTGGCTATCTTTATGTATGGAGCAAGAACATCATATTGCCCATCTTTGGGCACTTTGTTAATAATGCCGGTGCCACAATTGGAGCATTTTATTACGTAAGACAGGGAAAGAGTTATGATGAACTCAATGCATTTGAGTTACAATCTTGGTGGATATATCTTGTAGCCTTCATTTTTACTCTTATTTTTGTATTCTTATTTTATCGATCAACGCAAAAAGAGAACAATGGAGAACGATTGGAAAAAAATTAAAACATATACAAATGCTATTCAAGCCGAGATAGTCAAACAAATGTTGGAAGAGAATGGTATTCCGGCTGTCGCGTTGAATAAACAAGATTCTTCTTATCTGTTTGGAAAAATTGAACTTTATGTCAGCGAAGGATCTATCGAAGCAGCCGAAAGGTTAATTGAGGAATCGGAGGGGGATTTTAGTTTATGAAAACAAGAGCAATAACCGGAGTAATCTTTGTGGCTGTTATGATAGCGGCTACTCTTTTGGGAGCTTATGTTTATTCCATCTTTTTTACCTTGCTAAGTACATGGTGTCTTTATGAATTCTATGGAATCGTTTCATCCGAAGAACGCGCTCCAAATAAAGTGATTGGTATCGCCCTGGCCTTGGTACTGTTTGTTTTGGGATCTTTAATTTCGATGGATCTGCTTGCGGTAAAATTTTTAGCACTGATTATTCCGTTTATAAGTGCGACTTATATTATTTCACTTTTTCAGAAGAGAGCTTTTCCTTTTAATGATATTGCCTATACTTTTTTGGGAATAGCTTATGTTACATTACCTTTTTTCCTGTTTTCCAAATTAGGGTTTATGCAAGGTACTTTTAACTATGTGCTGCCTTTAGGTTTTTTAATCTTATTGTGGACAAACGATACAGGGGCATATCTCGCTGGACGAAGCTTTGGAAAACGTAAACTATTCGAACGAATCTCACCAAAGAAAACATGGGAAGGTTTTTTCGGTGGATTGATTTTGGCAATTGTTGCTGCAGTGAATCTAGAGAAGTATTTTGGTTATCTACCGCTCTGGCAATGGGTAAGTATAGCAGCTATTATCAGTATTGTTGGAACATTGGGAGACTTAGTTGAGTCGATGTTAAAGCGTAGCTTGCACGTAAAAGATTCCGGAAATATATTGCCCGGACATGGTGGTTTTTTAGATAGATTTGATGGGTTGTTATTAGCGGCACCTATGGTCTATGTTTTCTTAATTTTAATCAATTGATTGTATTATGAGTCACATTCAAAAATCTACATTTGATTTTTTAACGGAATTGAAAGCCAATAATTCTCGGGAATGGTTTGCCGATAACAGAGCTAAATATGAAGCTGCATTGGTCGATGTGAGAAATTTTTTGACAGACTTAATTGCCGCTTTGAGCGAGTTTGACCCTAAAATCAATACTTCCATACAGGCAAGTAAATGTTTGTTTCGTATTTACCGTGATACCCGCTTTTCAAATGATAAAACACCTTATAAAAGTTGGTTTGGGGCAGGAATTTCAGTTGATGGAAGAAAGTTGCAGGGACCAGAGTACTATATTCATATTGGAGCAGAAAATTCATTTATTGCCTGTGGATATTGGCGTCCAGAAAAGCAACATTTGGAGGCAATAAGACAAGAAATTGATTACAGTGGTAATAAATTGGATGAAATTTTAAAAACAGTATTGACAGGCGGTAATATTGCACTTTTCAAAGAAGATTTACTGAAGCGTACCCCTGCGGGCTATAGCGAGGATAATCCTTTTATTGACTTTATCAAATTGAAAAGTTTTGTGTTGGATAGATCTTTAACTATTAAGGATTTATCAGCAAAAAATGCGTTAGATAATATCGTGGCTTCCTATAAAAGCATGCTTCCTTTTAAAGAGTTCTTACAAGAAGCCATCGATACGGACTAATTATTCCGGTAAGCTGATTTTGCCCATGCAGACAGCGGGCGAATCTTTAATTTGCGCTACATTGGATTTGTTGCCTACCAAAGTTTCATTTGCTAACAAAGCAAAGAGGACGGCCTCTTTTGCATCTGGATTGATACCTAATGTTGCAAAGCTTTCAACTTTACGGGTAGGTAAGCTCCTTTTGATGTAATCAAATAGCAAAGGATTGTGCAGTCCACCACCACTTATATATACAGCCACATTAGATAGTCCTTCTGACTGCTTTCGGATGCCATTGACCATCGCAAGAGCCGCAAAGCGATTGAGGGTCGCCATGACGTTTTCATGTGGAATATGAGTCGTTTTCGAACGCTCTTGCGCCTTTTCGAGATAAGCGAGATTAAATAGTTCGGGCCCGGTGGTTTTTGGAAAGGGCAGTGTTAGAAATTCTTCTGTTAATAATTGATTTAATAGCGCATCATTTACTTGTCCCTTTTTGGCCATATAGGCATCTCTATCCATCTCCTGATTAAAATTAGCCTTCATGTATTGGTTCATCATCGTATTGCCTGGACCGAGATCTGTTGCATAGGCTTTCAATTTTGTTTGATGGCTTGGGATAAATGTGAAATTAGAAATACCGCCAATATTCAGTAAGAATCGATTCTCTGTTGCATGCGAGAAAAGAAGGTAGTCGCCATAGGCTGCCAAAGGTGCCCCTTCTCCTCCTGCAGCAATATGTTTTTGCCTAAAGTCAGATAGGGTTATGATACCTGTATCTACCGCGATATGATCTCCATCTCCAATCTGTAAAGTGCTGTTGGGCCAGTTGCGGTCTTTGGTCAACGATTGAGGAGCATGGTATACGGTTTGCCCATGGCTGGCTATACAATCAATCTCACTGCTTGATAGATTCCATTGTTGCAATGCTGTGTTGATTAATTTGGCATGCGTGACTCCAATATAAGCATGGAGTCCCGAAAATAATTGCTGGTCGATATTTCGTTTTGCAAAAACTTCACGCACCCGCTCTCTAAAATCATCCTCATAATCCATTGTAGTAAAATTCTCGAGCTGTATTTTCGTTGTTTTACCTGCATTTTCTATGCGGCACACGGCGATATCAAGACCATCCAGGGATGTTCCGGACATCAGGCCAATAATACGACGTTCTTTCTTTTGTGAAATTTGGTAAAGTCTTTCGATTTGAGGATTCATAGCTTAAAAATAAACACAAAAATGTTATGATGAATATCATTTTTGACAATTAAAGATATTTTGTAACTTCACGGCATTAAAAATCAAAAATTAAATACAATGAATTTTCCAGCAGAATTGAAATACACCAAAGATCACGAATGGATTCGTGTTGAAGGTGATGAAGCAGTTGTAGGGATTACCGATTTCGCTCAACGTGAATTGGGTGACATCGTTTTTGTTGACATAAACACTGTAGGTGAAGAAGTAGCCGCTAATGAAGTTTTCGGTACAATTGAAGCCGTAAAAACAGTTTCTGATTTGTTTTTACCTGTAGCAGCTACGATTTTATCGGTGAATGAAGCTATTGATGCATCTCCTGAATTGGTCAATTCTGATCCTTATGGTGAAGGCTGGATTGTTCGTATTAAATTGAACAACGCTGCTGATGTTGACGCTTTGTTATCTGCTGATCAGTACAAAGAAGAGATCAACGCATAAATTTGATATATAACAAAAAAAATAGGGGCCAAAAGGCCCCTATTTTATTTTTCGTCGTTTATTGGGTTTTTAAGGTGGTCACATCTGTCCTAAATAAATTTTAGGATTGGATTTCTGTGGTACAGGCATAGCTTTTTTCATCATTTCGATATTGACCCCTATTTTTCAATCTGCGAAGATCTTTAGCTGTCCCTTTTTTCCTTTTATAGGCGGCCTGAGAAAGGGATCATCTATCCATTGCCAGATGTTTATCTTCACGAAGATATTCATTCTGATGAATGCGACCAGATTGGACAGGTTCCAGTCATATTTGGCCTTTTTTTGTAAGTATTTTAACAGTAATATGCCAATGAGTGAAGTCCAGATCTGGATCATCACTGCATTTTCAGAAGTCCCTATGAATGTCGATACTTTTAAGCGCTGCTTTAGATGCTTGAAGAAGACTTCGATATGCCAGCGTTGTTTATAGATGTTTGCCACCAAAGAAGCCTTCCACTTCGTATTATTGGTCAAAAAGTGGTACTCATTGCCAGTGGTGCTGTCCCAAAAGTGGACTAGGCGTAGCGGCTTGCCGTTGTATTTATTGCAGGCAGCACCGGATAGCTCAATGAGCTCATCCTTAAGGATCCCCTTTTCCATGAGTGCTTCACTCTGATAGGACTTGATAACCTTGTACTTCATATTAACTTTACTCCTGGTAACGAAGTAACACCCCCTGCTGTCCAAATCCCCAAGCCAGCTGTAATCCACGTAGCCACGGTCCACTACCACCACGCTTCCCTTGGAAAAACTGTAACTACCGGCTCGCTGGCTCTCATGTACTTTTCCATCGGTAATCTGCATAAAAACAGGTAGGCAGCCATCATAATCCAAGACAGTGTGCAGCTTTACGGCACCTTTGGTGCTGCGAAACTTTGCCCAGTCAAATACAGATAGACATAAGGGGATGATGCTTGCATCCATCAGATATACTTTACGCTTTAGCTGAACAAGATCTTTGCGAAAATGGGTGTCCTTTTGCCAAAGCCTATCCAAAACAGAATAGTAAAGATCTTTGAAAAGTTCATGGGTACGGTGTGTGTTGATATAGGATATATTAGACTTACTTGGAGCTCTTACTACACCTAAGTGGTTCAGATTACCAGTGGTACTGCGTAGACCGTTACTAATATCACGAACCGAATCTGCCGAGGAAAAATGACAGAAAAGCATACTGACTAGATGCGTCCAGCTGTTGATCCCTTTCTGATGTTTGTCACTTTTGTGCTTTGAAACCAAATCTTTGAATAATTCGCGGTCGATAAGAGATAAAATCTGACTAAAAACATTTAAATTTATCATGGTGGTGTGTTATAATTTTGTGATTTAAATATAGCGATCTCGCTATATCAAAACACCGCCATTTTTTAAACGTTTAGGACGCAAGTGTAAGGTGGTCTTTATTTTTGCTTCAGGCATATCCACGGCACTTGTCATTTCTGTACTCGTGGTAAGACAGGTCTTTTTATCCAAGACATAGAAGCCCTGTACGTTGCCTACCTGATTTGCATCCGGACCGAACATTTTTCCTTCAACATTTACTTTATAGCCTAGCTCATTTGCTTCTATTAAAGTCATTTTGTTTTCTACTGAAATGCCTGAATCATCTGATTCAGTTTTGGATGTCCAAGAATCACCTATTTTAATCGGCTGTTCAGGCAATACTGTAGTTATATTTTCGAACATACTTTTATCAAATGGCATGTTAATGCCCTCAGGCAACTTGATATCGGAAGATTTGCCAAGTTGATCAACATTAAAGCTAATGCTATTTTCGAGCAACTTGCCTAAGGTCGCATGCATCTGTTTAGAAAATTCATTGGCCTCGGGGTTTTTAGAGTCGTAAGTCATATCCATTCCTGCCATATTCATTTTCATGTTGATTCCGGTATATTTAAGGTCGAACGCGAAGATATTGTCTTTTTTCGTTGTATTGGTGATATCAAAACCCATATTAAGGTCTGTAACCATTTTTTTGCCAGCAGCATCAATATCCATTGTCATCACAAGGTTTTGCGTTATTTTTTTCCCTGAATCGGGATTTACACGTAGTGTGTATTTCTTTTGTGCGGAAGCAGATATCACTAAAAATGCAAATACCGCCATCAGAGAGGCAATTCTTAATTTTTTCATATATGGAATTTTAATTTTTTTAATAAGCAACAATCGGCCAGTTTAAATATAAAAAAAAATCCCTTTTACAGGGTAAAAGGGATTTTAATTTTTTAAGAATGTAATTCGTATTACTTCTTGATATAAGATACTTCTTTCACAGCTTTCACAACTTTCTCAACGCTAGGTAAAGCAGCTTCGATCAATGTTGGAGCATAAGGAAGAGGTACATCTGCACAATTTACGCGGATAACAGGGGCATCTAAATAATCAAATGCGTTCCGTTGTACGTTGAATGCTAAATCCGTAGAAATAGATGCCAATGGCCATGCTTCTTCCACGATTACCAAACGGTTTGTTTTCTTCACAGACGCAATGATTGTAGGATAATCGATAGGACGTACCGAGCGCAAATCGATTAATTCAACGCTGATACCTTCTTTTTTCAATTCTTCAACTGCAGGGATGACAACGCGAGGAAGCATTTTACCGAAAGATACAACAGTTACATCTGTACCTTCTTGGATAATATTAGCTTTTCCGATTTCTAAGTAATATTCTTCTTCAGGAACTTGTCCTTTATCACCATACATGACCTCAGATTCCATGAAGATAACAGGATCTGGATCGATAATAGCTGATTTCAATAAACCTTTAGCTTCATATGGGTTCGAAGGAACCACAACTTTTAAACCTGGTGTATTTGCAAACCAGTTCTCAAAGTTTTGAGAGTGTTGTGCTGCAAGCTGACCCGCATTTCCTGTAGGACCACGGAAGACCATCGGAATAGAGAACTGTCCACCACTCATCGAGTAAATTTTAGCTGCAGCATTGATTATTTGGTCAATTGCAACAAGTGAGAAGTTGAATGTCATGAATTCAACAATTGGCTTCAAACCATTCATTGCAGCACCAACAGCAATACCAGCAAAACCAAGTTCCGCAATAGGTGTATCAATGATACGCTTTGCACCGAATTCATCAAGCATACCCTGACTTACTTTGTAAGCTCCGTTATACTCAGCAACTTCTTCTCCTAATAAAAATATTTTGTCGTCTTTACGCATTTCTTCGTTCATTGCTTCACGAAGTGCTTCTCTGAATTGTATTTCTCTCATCAGTTGTAAAATAGTGTCAATTTTTAGATTACAAATCTACTATTTAAAATTGATATTTTGAAGATTTGAACCCGCTAATTCTATAGTTTTATGTCATTTTTTAATAAGTAAATGACTTTTGTATTAAATTTTTGAATATAAGTTGTTCAGATATTCTAATGTTTTTATAAGTGCCTTATTACTATTCATTATCGCTAACGGAATGTTCCACGTGGCACGGTTCCTTCTTTCCACGTAATTTGAAATACCGCGAATCTCAATCACGGGAATTGTCATTTTATCGGCTGCATAGAAAACCGCAGCTCCTTCCATACTTTCAATAAGGCTATCAGGATGCAGTTTTTGAACTTTTTCAATACTTTCTGTACTACCATGGACTTTGTTTACGGTAATTCCTTCCCCCTGTTGTAGAAAAGGAAGCCTAAGTTCCTTGTCATTCAGGAAACACGAAGTAAATTTAGACTTTCCATAGCCCAATTGATCTATTGGAATAAAATTATGACCGTCTTCCGCGCCCAGTTCAACAAATGATTCCGAAACGACTTGAACAACTGAGCCTATTTTAATATGTCGGTCCAAACATCCCCCTATCCCGATATTAATGAGGAGATCATATTTTTTTTCATGTAGCACTCTTCCTAGCTCAAAGGCTGTGGCCACCATGCCCACACCAGTGATTAGGGTATCGCATTGACTGTAATTTGGCACCACTTCCAGAAAAGGCTGCAATTCAAATGAAGTAGCCGCAATCACTAATATTTGCATGATAAATTCGTTTTTGATGGAAAATTACAAATTATATTGCAGGCATACCTTTTTTTAGCATAAAAATAGCGAGCTAGGAATTCGTCCTGCTTACAAATTTGAGCTTGATTATAATAATAAGGTTAACTGATTAGTTGCTACGAAATCATTTTTGATCATCGAGTCCGAACGGTGCCATTTTTAGCCTATTGAAATCAGAAACAGCTATGACCTTCTTATATATTAGTTTAGCTTTTATATACCTTTAGTTTAGAATTTAGTTAGGTTTAATTTAGGTCAAACCTATACTAAACCTAAACAAAACCTAATTAAAACCTAAGTAAAACCTAATTAAAACACAAAGAATATCATGCTAAAGTATCCGCATTATCCGGCAACACTTTTGTCAACAGGGTGCATACAAAAACTCACTGCGAAGTCTTAGCAAATTAATTCCCGAAATCATGTTACAGCTAAGAATAAGGAGCTTTTTATCCCTGTGTGATGACCAAAGGCGGAAGGTACTCCATTATATTACTATATTCTGACTTCATTCCTTAAATTGAGATGTTTTAATTGCTCTTAATGCCTTATCTTTGTATCATTATGGTATTTATAACTCGTCGCGAACGTTTCTGTGCTGCGCACAAGCTCTATCGTGAAGACTGGAGTAAAGAGCAGAATGAACAGGTATTTGGTCTTTGCTCCAATCCAAATTGGCATGGACATAATTATGATCTTTATGTAACAGTTAAAGGAAAAGTCAATCCGGAGACTGGTTTTTTGATCGATTTAAAGATCATGAAAGAAATAATCAATCGTAGTATCATTGACAAAGTCGATCACCGTAATTTCAATTTAGATGTTGATTTTATGAAGGGAGTCATGGCTTCTACGGAGAATATAGCAATCGAAATATTTAAGATCTTAAAACCGCTGTTTGATGAACAGGGTGTGATCTTGCATAGTGTCCGTTTGCATGAAACAGAAAATAATTACGTCGAATATTTTGGCGATTAATCTTTAATACATTTAAATAGTAGAAACTATGAGTCAACACTCATTTGACAACGAAGAGTTGGATGGATATATTAAGATCGACAAATACAATACTGAAAAGGTAGATCGCATCGCTGCTCATTATACAGATATATTGGAATGTCTGGGGGAAGATCCAAAACGTGAAGGTTTAGTGAAAACACCAGAACGTGTTGCAAAGGCATTGCAATTTTTGACGCATGGCTATGATATCGATGCTGCGGAAGTGTTACGCGGTGCTATGTTTGAGGAAGACTACAGTCAAATGGTTGTCGTTAAGGATATTGAAGTATATTCTCTTTGTGAGCACCATATGTTGCCTTTCTTTGGTAAAGCCCATATCGCGTATATTCCAAATGGCCATATTGTCGGTTTAAGCAAAATACCACGTGTCGTTGATATTTTTGCGCGTCGCCTGCAAGTTCAGGAACGTCTCACCAATGAGATCAGGGATTGTATTCAAGAAACTTTAGGCGCTCGTGGAGTAGCTGTGGTGATGGAATGCAAGCATATGTGTATGGCAATGCGTGGTGTTCAAAAACAGAATTCCGTAACGACTACCTCTGCATTTACTGGCGCATTCCAAAATGATGTCACAAGATCCGAATTTTTACGCTTGATCACTGCTGATCTTGCTTAGTATATTTGTTGTTTATTAATAAAAAAAGCCCGCTAAAATATCCTCTTTTAGTGGGCTTTTTTTTTGATAGAATTTGAAAACAAAATAGAAAATCAAAAAATGGCAATATTGTTTTTTTATGCTTCTGAGGCGATTTATGAAAAATGCTCTTTACAAAAGGATAATTGTATTTAATTGATATTCAGTTTTTTGTAAAAAAAAGTTTTTATCATAAAAATGTTTTTTGGTACCTTTGTGGTTATGGAAATTGTTGCCGACGATTTAGAGTCCTATTTGGAACATACTACAGACGAGGAAAATTCGTTACTGAAAAGGGTAAATCGGGAGACTTATTTGAAGGAAACAATGCCCCATATGTTATCTGGGCACTACCAGGGAAGAGTTCTTTCTTTATTGAGTAAATTGGTTGCTCCGAAACGTATTTTGGAAATAGGAACGTTTACGGGATACGCAACGTTGTGTCTCGCAGAAGGGCTGCAGGAAGATGGGATATTGCATACTATCGATATCAATGCAGAGCAACAAGAACGCGTCCAAGGTTATTTTGATGAATCGGTATTTGCTGATAAAATCAACTATCATATTGGAGATGCAGCGGTAATACTACCTACATTAGATGAAACATTTGATTTGGTATTTATCGACGCGGACAAAAAGAGAAATTTATATTATTTCGAAACGATAATAAATCAAGTTCCGTCTGGGGGACTTATTTTGATTGACAATGTCTTATGGAAAGGTAAGGTGTTAGATTCAAAACCAGACAACCAAACAAAGCAGATCATTGATTTGAATGCACGTTTAGCTCAGGACAAGCGCGTAGAAAAGGTAATATTACCGATTCGAGACGGACTTTTTGCCTTGCGCAAGAAGTAATTTGTGAACTAAAACATTCTTCATGAATTTAAAACAATTAAAAAGCTTTGTACTGTTACTAGCTTTGGGAACTTTTGGATTAACAAAAGTTTCAGCTCAAAGTAATGCGGCATATGTCGATAAGTACAGTCCAATAGCAAAAGAAATGATGGAGGAACATGGTGTTCCAGCATCGGTTATCTTAGCCATCGCTATGCATGAAAGCGGAAATGGTGGTAGCAGGGTAGCAAAAAATTTGAATAACCATTTTGGTGTCAAAGGAAAAAACAACAGTACCGTTATTCGGTCAGCTTACAAAGGTTATCGGTCTGTAATGGACTCGTATGATGATTTTGTAGGAATAGTAAAAAGAAAAAAGACTACTCAGAGTCTTTTTGAAAAACATCCCGGTGAAAAATACGAAGCTTGGGTAAAAGCGATTGCTCGTTCGGGCTACTCTACGAGTAAAGGTTGGACAGCAAAAGTACTCGCTACTATTAGACAATATCATTTGGATATGTTTGATAATGATGCTAAGCAAAATAGATTCTCGTCAACAAAAAAATAAGCGCGATAGTATTGCATGAAGAAGTTTTTTTATGGCATGTTTGTATTCATGATGTTGATTACATCATGTTCAAGCCGGAGAGGCACAATTTCCTCCACTAAATCTGGCTCCAATTCAAAAACTTCTTCATCATCTTCTGTGGGGCGACCTACCATGGCTGGTAACGACTATATTGCTCATTACAAAGATGTGGCCGTTGCAGAAATGAATAAATATGGTATTCCTGCGAGCATTAAACTTGCTCAGGCTTTACTGGAATCCGGTAATGGTAACAGTTATCTTGCGCGTGAGGCTAATAATCATTTCGGTATTAAATGTGGCGGAGTTTGGAAAGGAAAATCCGTGACTCGTCCCGATGATAATATCAATGACTGCTTTCGTGTTTATGAAAATCCCGAACAATCTTTTCGGGATCACTCAGAGTTTCTGTTACGACCGCGATATGCGGCACTCTTTAAGTTGGATAAGAACGACTATAAAGGCTGGGCCAAAGGCTTGAAAGCGGCTGGATACGCCACCAATCCGCGTTATCCTGAATTGCTGATCGAAATGATCGAAAGATATCATCTTGATCAATACGATCGCGGTGAATCGCCACGTGAAAAGGTTGTACGTGAAAAGACTGTTCAGGTCGAGATCGTACAGAATGTACAAGAAACCCCTCCTACCGTCGTAAAGACAGAAGAAATCAAGAGCCCGGTAGCTATGCGTATTCATGAGGTTAAAGCTCAGGATACGTTATATTCGCTCAGTAAGCTGTACAATGTATCCGTTGATCAGATCAAATCCCTAAACGGTCTTACCGATGATGCCCTATCTTTAGGTCAGCTATTGGTTATATCTAAATAGTTACGCTTTAAAAGATGTTAAATATTTCGCTTTTGTACAGCGATATAGTAGTTTTACGAAAGTGATACTACAGCGATATATTTTTCTACTTATTGCCCTTGTTGGCTTTACTTCTTCACTTTTTTGCCAAGATAAAAAAGTCGAGGGTATTGTTTTTGATAAAAATACCAAACAACGTATTGGAAATGTGAAGCTGGCGAACTTGCGTACCGGGGAGGTCAATTATAATACTATTAAAGGAGAGTTTGTCTTTAATGCACAGCTAGGAGATCATATTGTTGCGCTATGTAAAGGCTATTTTTCAGATACTCTTCAGGTGGATAAGCGTGGATTGTTGCTATTTCATTTGGTACGTGAATCGTTTTATATTGATGAAGTTCAGGTTTTTGCACGCAAGACGCCAGAAGAAATTCTGAAAAAAGCAAAGGAGGATTACGAGAAAGCGTATCGTCTTGCGGGTTATGGTGACGTATTTTCTGTTGGTCAAAATGGTGCTGGATTAAGCATCAATTCAATCTATAGTTTATTTAGCAAGGAGGCCAAAAGAGCACGTCGACTAACTAAAACCATTGAAAATGACTATAAGGAAAATGTGATCGATTATAAATTTTCGAAAGAGCTTATCAGCAAGATTACTGGACTAAATAGCGATGAAGCAGAACGATTTAGAAGGATATTTAGACCCTCCTATTTCTTTGTTCTCTCAGCGAGTGATTATGAACTGGCGAATTATATCAAGGATTGTTATTCACAGTATCAATTGAACCCTTCGCAATATTTTATTGAGCCTTTTCCAACAATTAATTATAAATTAGTACCGTAAACAAAAAATAGACGTTTTCAGAATGAAGTTATTCAATTTTGTCGGCATGGCTCTGCTTTGCCTTTCTATTACCAGCTTAAAAGCACAGGATCTGAAAGATCTTCGCGCTAAGCCAGATACCGTAATTTCTGTACAGAAAGAGCAACCATTAAATATTAAAACGATTCGTCCTATAGTTCCAAAACTAAACTTAGAGGTAGACTATTGGAAACATTGGACAAAATTTGGGATCAATTTAAATCAGGCGTCATTTAATGATAATTGGAAAGGTGGCGGTGTTGGTTCTATTGCTGTAGGATTGAATGCGAATCATAAATCGGATTATACGAAGGACAATTTCAATTTTGTGACCGAAGTTGATTTACGTTATGGAAAGATAAAGAATACCAATAATATTGCGAAGAAGAATAATGACCGTATATTTTGGGATAATAAGCTTTCTTATAAATTGTCTGCCAATTGGGCATTGTTTACGTCGGTGACATTTGAGTCGCAATTTGATGCGGGTTATAAGTATAAAACGGTTAACGGCAGAGATACAATAGACTATATTGAGAATGCGTTTATGGCACCAGCTTATCTGACAGAATCTTTCGGTCTTGAGTATAAGCCTAGTAACGAATTTTCCCTACGTTTCGGTACAGGTACTGCACGCCAGACTTTTATCTTGGATGAGCGTGTTAAGCCTCGTTCTGGAGAAGGTTTCTTTGAGAAATATGGCTATTATAGAGATCCTAACAATCCAAGTGCGGGTACTGGTGAACGATTTGGTGTAAAGGAAGACCGCACTTTTGCCAATGCACTGGCATTCCAGCTAACGGGTAACCTAGACAAAAACTTCACAGATAAACTGAATGTAAAGGCTCGTTATAACCTTTTTGCTGATTACGAGAAACTTTCCAATCCTACACACCGTCTGGATGTAACTGTAACGGCAAAAGTCACGAGAGTCATCAATGTGAACTTAAATGGTATTATGATCTATGATCCAGATGTTATTTCAAGAGTACAGTTGAGCCAGTCGCTGGCAATGGGTATAGTCTATAGTTTACCAAAATAATGTTTAGGTCTGTGTCAATAGGGATATTGCTTTGTTCATTGCTGTCTTTGGCAAGCTGCAAGTCGAAGATACAGCCGGTGGTTGCAAAACCGCTAGTTGCGTCATTTGCTTCTGCATTGGTTGTGGAAGAGAAAGTCGAAGCTAAGCCAGATACCAATTTATTGACACCTGAGGAAAGAAAGGTTGTTTTTTTACAGAAATCTGGAAACCATCCTTATTGGCGCCAAGAGGAAGCCATACATTATGATGTTCGTAAACCTAACTATGTCATTATTCATCATACAGCACAAGATAGTATTGGGCAGACGATCAAAACCTTTCAGATTCCAAGAACTAAAGTGAGTTCACATTATGTCATTGGCCGGAATGGGGAGATTATACAAATGTTGAACGATTATGTTCGGTCTTGGCATGCGGGGGTGGCAAAATGGGGTTCTATTGTCGACATGAACTCCTGTTCTATAGGTATAGAATTGGATAATAATGGTAGGGAGCCTTTTCCTGAGGCACAAATTAATTCATTGATGACTGTGCTTGATACCTTGAAATCGCGTTATTTAATTCCAGCAAATAATTTTATTGGCCATGCTGATATCGCTCCATCACGCAAGAATGATCCAAGCGTTTTTTTCCCGTGGAAAAAGCTTGCAGAACGGGGTTTTGGAATATGGTATGATGAAGGACAGCTTGTGGCCCCTCCTGATAGCTTTAATGCGATAGATGCGCTTAAAATTATTGGTTATGATACATCCAATCTAAAAGCCGCTATCGTTGCCTTTAAACGAAAGTTTGTCGTTCGAGATACAACCCCCGAATTGACCATATACGATAAGAGTGTATTGTACAATATCTATAAACAATACGGAGCCTGATCAATCAGGCTTTTTTATTTTTTCTGAAAGTATGATCTTATTGGCCAAAAAGAACCTTCAGCTCGCTTTCATTGCTGTTGGTGTCTGTGAAGTCATGAAGGTTTTATTTAAGATCACTATTGTCCTCCATGGGACGAGGTACTTTCGTCCCCAGTTGTACGATATAGGTGATTAACATGACAGCTAGGCAGCCAATAAGATTTAGCCAGAGAAAAGGAATTTTATTTATCGTCCATACCGCTATCACGATAATTTCGGAAAGAATGGCTGCAAGAAAAACAGCTTTGCCTTGAATTTTCTTCATGTAGAAGGCGACGATAAAGATCCCTAGGATAGTACCATAGAATAGTGAGCCCAGGATATTGACCGCTTCGAGGAGATTACCCAATCTGTTCGCATACAAAGCAACAATAACAGTAAATGTACCCCAGATCAACGTAAATAAACGCGACCACAAAAGTTCTTGTTTTTCAGATGAGGTAGGATTAATAAATCTTTTGTAGATATCAATGGTCGTTGTTGAAGCCAATGAGTTGATAGCACTTGCTGTAGACCCCATGGATGCGAGAAAAATGACCGCTATGAGTAGCCCAATTAGGCCCTTTGGGAAGACGCTCGTCACAAAAGAAAGAAAGACATAATTATTGTCATTCGTTTCCGCTGTTGGGTTGTTTTTTTTGATTAAGTCCAAAGTCCCTTCTTTTACGACCTGCATTTTTGCATTAAGTTGACCGAGTGAGGATCGATGATCAGCAATTCTTTTTTCATCGTCGTGATCCAATGCTGTATTAAGCTGCTGAACAACAGATTCACGTGTTTTAAACAGCTCGCTATGCTTTTGTTCGAGAATCTGGTAATCAGGAGCATATTTGCTTTCTTTAAGCTTCTTGATCTCGACTTGATTGAAAAAAATGGGTGGCTGATGGAATTGATAATAGGTAAATACCAGAACTCCAATCAACAGGATCGCAAATTGCATGGGGATTTTCAGTAGACCATTCATAATCAACCCTATGCGACTTTCCTTGATCGAAGCCCCTGTCAAATAACGGCCTACTTGACTTTGGTCGGTCCCGAAGTAGGAAAGCTGTAGGAAAAAACCTCCGATTAGTCCTGTCCAAAGCGTATAGTTATTATTGAGGTCAAAAGTAAAATCCAACGCGTTGGTTTTTCCTGATTTTCCTGCAATATGAAGTGCTTTTGATAATCCAATTGACTCTGGCAGGAGATGGATAACTAATATGCCTGCTACGAGTAATGATCCAAAGATAATGCTCATTTGAAGCAACTGCGTATGAGATACGGCTTTGGTTCCTCCATAGGTCGTATAGATAACAACAAAAATCCCTATGGCCAATGTGGTCCAGGTAAGATCAATATGAAGAATGGTCGATATAATTAAAGCGGGTGCAAAGATGGTAATACCTGTTGATATCCCCCGCTGTATCAAAAAAAGAATAGCAGTGAGTCCTCTGGTTTTGACGTCAAAACGTTTTTCTAGAAATTCGTAGGCTGTAAATACTTTTAGCTTATGAAAAATAGGGACAAATGTAATGCAGAGCACAATCATGGCCAACGGAAGACCAAAGTAGAATTGGACAAAACTCATTCCAGAAGAATAGGCTAGTCCGGGGGCAGATAAGAAAGTAATGGCGCTCGCTTGCGTCGCCATTACTGATAATCCGACATGATACCAGGGTAAAGAACGATTACCTAGAAGATATCCATCAATATTTTTTATACCTCTACTCTTATAAACGCCATAAATGACAATAACTAAGAGTGTCAGAAATAACACGATCCAATCTGCTGTACTCATGAATAGTGGTTCGTGAAAATGTACAGAAAAAGGATGAATACGAATAGCCAGATAACGACCAACCAGTAGAAACGCTTCCAGCTATTCATCTTTCTTATCTATCTGAAGGCTTTTGAGGATAGATAACGCTATTAAAAATAGCAGCGATAATCAATCCGACAGCGGCACCTCCAAAGATGCTTAAAAATGTCTCGTTTGCAGTGAATCCAATTAATGCACCAAATACTACAGCAACTAAAAGAATGATTCCTTTTGCTTTGCCAGCATCAATTGTCGTGCAGCTGTTGTCAATCTGATTTTCCATTATTATATTATTTTGATTTTGATAGCAAATTTACGAATAATCTGTAAGCTCCGGGAATTCCGGCAGGCAATTGTCTGAAAAAAGACAAAGATGTATAAACAAATTTACCTTTTCCATATTGAGCAATGAGTAATGAGCCATTATGTAACGGTTCGCCGGGATCTTGCATGGTGATCGGGGTGCGATATTTTTTATCAATATCTTCCGCAAAGTAGAGTCCCCGCTCCTGCACCCAGTGTTCGAAGTCGGCGTCGCTGATCTTGTTCGGGTAATTAAAAATCGGGTCATTTTTATCGAAATGTACCGTTGCAAGTTCGTCTGTTACACGGCTTCTTCCGATGCTAAAAGGAAAAGCACCAAAGTTTTTTGAGAACAGTCCATTGTTTACATTGTACTGTTCCAGGACCGTTCCACCCATGTTCACATACGCAAGTAGTCTGTTTTGGAGCTGCGCAATTTGCTTGTTAACGTTGAAAATTCGTACACCCAAGATTACAGCATCGTAGCTAGAAAGGTCTGCTTTTAATGCCTGTTCGTTACTTAAAACATCGACTTTAACACCAATGGCTGCCAGCGACTCCGGAATTAGATCCCCTGCCCCATGGATGTATGCCACTTTCTTTACGTCGTTGATCAGGTTGATATTGCTCATTTTTATAGCGACATCTGGAAAATAAACAATATTAGGGATATGATTGTAATCGATGGATTTTATCTCTTTTAAACGTTCTTTGTTCGCCAAGAGGAACCCCAGGGTATCAATGGAAGATTTAGAATCATCTGATGGTTTTATGCTGATCTCTTTGGAAATTGCACGTTCGCCTTTGTCAAAAGATAGGTCAAAAGATGCCGGTGAAACTTCCCAGCCTTTAGGTACATGCGGTCTGACGTTAAATGTGGTTGTGTTTGCTTGTCCGTTTTTCTGAAAAGTCAGATTCACTTTGACAGTGTGGGCATTTTGTGTAAGTGCCAAAGGGCTGGAACTTTTTGCCGTCAACTGTGGGACGATCACAATGGGTTCGTAGATTTCGCCACGAACAGGATCGGTATATTTATATTTTATGGGCTGACTGAGTGTGATATTTTCACCATTGATCCGGAGTTGAAATGATACCTCTGGAGCATAGGGGTTTTCTGGATAGCCAGTCAAGTTAAAATCACTGACGTTAAATTTGCCTTTTCCATGTGGTTCAATCAACCAGTATGGTTGTGTCGTCCTGTCGTCATGTATAAGAACAGAGTCTCTTTGTAGCTTGTTTATTTTTAGTGTTTCATGAATGCTATTTCCATTTATTTGGGTCAGCTCAACGGTTACATTTGGACGCCGAACAATAATGGAATGTTCCACTTTGATCTGATCTTCCAAGGCGTAGGATGGATTTTTAGCGATACTTTCGAACCAAATTCCACCACAGGCAAGAATTAGTTTTTCAACCTCTTTTTTCTTTTCAGTTTTCCAGTATTCATCATCAATTTGATCCAGTGCTTTGTACAGTTGGATCAATTCAGCAATGATCAATTCGGGTTTATCAATTTGATATGTTTGATTGATGTGATCAATCAAGGACTCAACTTTACTGCCGTTTTGAATTCTTTTCCATGAGCTGTCAACACCATCCAAGAGTGTATTTTTGGCAGGTGCACCGTCTACATACTCAAAGTATTCGATTGATGAGCCACGTTGGCTTGCCGAACCAAAGCCTTGGCTTTTGTGTGATGAACGGCTGTGTGCGGCAATTTCTCCATAAGAGGCTCCTAGAAGAGAATTGTAATCCCCGATATCTATTTTTAACTGATCTTCACGTGTATTGTTTTGACCTCCGAAGTTAGCTGTATTCCAAAGCAAGCGTTTAGCTTTCCAGGGGCGTACAAATTGAAGTTGCTCTGGAAATTGATTCGGATCAGCAGCAGCTTTAAAGGCTTCATGTGCTAAAATTGCAGAGGCTTGATGATGACCATGTCCGCCTCTTGGATCTGGAGGGAAACGTGTGATGATGACATCGGGCCTAAATTTGCGGATAATCCATACGGCTTCGCGAAGAACACGCTGTTTATCCCAGAATTCGAAAGTTTCTTCTGGGGTCTTTGAGAATCCGAAATCATATGCCGAGGAAAAAAATTGCTCGCCCTTATCGATTTTTCGAGCAGCCAGTAATTCCTGCGTTCGAATCAATCCAAGTTCAATACCTTGTTCTGTTCCGATAAGGTTTTGTCCGCCGTCACCTCGAGTTAGGGATAAATAACCTGTTTTATATTTTTTTTGCTGAGCTAGCCAAGCGATTAGCCGGGTATTTTCATCATCCGGATGTGCCGCAAAATAAAGGACTGAGCCCAACACGTTCAGTTTTTCTAGATTAACTTTAATTTCAGCAGCATTCCATTGTAGATTCTGTGCTTTAACGATTGAAGTTGACAAGATACCAGCCAAAATAATAATAACAGAGAGAAAAGGTCTTCGCATGTTTAAAGATAAAGATTTTGATGAACAACGGATTGTTGGAGATTGTAATTTTATTGACAGTCTTTAGGTGGTGCGTTTTTGACCTTGGTTTATTGCTTTAACGTACGATATTAACCATTAACCTGATTCAACTGAGGTCAATATTTAGCGAAGAGGTAAAGGGATCGATCGTTGAAAGGTAAAACATAGGTATAAATAAAAAACGGAAATCCCAATCAATTTGGAATTTCCGTTTAACAATTAAAATATTTTTTCCTGAAACGAATTTTTAGAGAATAGTTATTTTGTCGCTTCGCTCCAAGTGGCAACCTTTAACATAGTAAATATATGTAGAAAATATTTAGTTCTGTTAGATTACTTTAATTAGTTTTCAACATTGCTAAATTTTGTCAACATTTTAGCTTTTGGAGAACATATAATATATAGGCGTCATGCGTTTAAGATGCTGCAATACAACGATATTTAGGATAAGATAGATTCTCCACTACCTTAAAAAAAATCTGGATTGGTCTAAATCTAATTGCTTAGTTGTTTGACAAATTTCAATTGACGTTAGTTTCTATGCTTCAAATGCTCAAAAACGACAGGAACAACCTTTAAAGAAAGTTTCACACGAATACTTTTTTTGCAAAGACTATTTATCAATAGCACCTAGAACACGCTTCATAAACATATTTAACGCGTCTTTTTTTGAGTTACCTTCTTTAATTAATTTATCAACCTCTACAGCTCCGTATAGGTTTGAAATCAATTCACCAAGAACGTCAAGTTCTTCATCTTTCAAAGGAGCTTCGGTTAATGCTTCCAGTGTCTCGATTGTTTCCAAGACATAATCTACATCATTCTGCTCGATGAACTCTGTCAAATGCTTAATTACTGGTAGTTTCATTGAATAATTCTACTAATGCGTCTAACTTATTTGTTTGTACCTGATTGACTAATTTACCGTTCTTAAAAGCGGCAAAAGTGGGTAGGTTATTGACATTTGCCAGTTTGCGGGATTCAGGAAATTTTTCTGCATCAGCAATAACAAAAGGTACGCTATCATTTTCGCCAGCCAGTTTTTTGAATTTTGGTTTCATGATTTTGCAGTTACCGCACCAAGTGGCAGAGTACTGAACCATCACAATATCGTTATTGTTTACAATTTCTTGTAAATTATCGTTTTCTAATTCTTGTAACATGATTTTATTATTAAGGTGATTGTTGGAGAAATCAACAGGAGCCGGGAAAAGCTCCTGTTGATAAGACACTGTGGTCTTGTATTGTTAGTGTTTCGCTAAATAATCAGCTACACCTTTTCTATCTGCGTTCATGGCATCTTTACCTTCTTCCCAGTTTGCAGGACACACTTCGCCAAATTTCTGAACGTGAGCGTAAGCGTCGATCAAACGTAAATATTCTTTAACGTTACGGCCCAAAGGCATGTCGTTTACTGATTCATGGAATACACGGCCAGTTTCATCGATCAAGTAAGTTGCTCTATAAGTAACCGCAGAACCTTGAGCCAATGTTCCGTATTCAGGGTGTTCAACTTCTTGAACATCTAAGATTCCCAATATACTTGATAAGTTACGGTTGGTGTCTGCCAAAAGAGGATATTCAACACCTTCAATTCCACCGTTATCTTTTGCTGTGTTTAACCAGGCAAAGTGTACTTCATTTGTATCGCAAGAAGCGCCGATCAAGACTGTATTGCGTTTTTCAAACTCAGCAGCTGCTTCTTGGAAAGCGTGTAATTCAGTAGGACATACGAAAGTGAAATCTTTTGGATACCAAAACAAAAGCACTTTTTTACCTTCTTTAACTGCTTTTTCAAAAATGTTGATTTGTAAATTGTCGCCTAAATAATCAATTGCATCTACTGTAATGCTTGGAAAACTTTTACCTGTGAAACTCATAATATATCTTTCTTTTTTTTTGTTGACACAAAGATACAGCAAATCGATCCAAAAAGCGAATTGATTTTACCAATACACTATCGTCAAAATCTATTATGACTAGATTATAACAATAAGTTTTTATTATAATAATGATAACTTGATCTGGCGAAGAGCAGGCCATTTAAATGTTTCTTGAAAATAAATGAATTCATACTGCGGTAGTTACAAATTTATGGCCTGAAATAATTGCAGTTTTGCATATCAAAAGCTACTTTTGCGACGTTCAATTCTAGAACAACACAATGCTGGAGGGGTTCCAGAGCGGTCAAATGGGACGGACTGTAAATCCGTTGCTTCGGCTTCGAAGGTTCGAATCCTTCTCCCTCCACCATTTTCCATTTTCTAAATCCAGTTTATCTTTCAGGTTCTAAATTTGCGTTTGTTCGGGACTATTCCATCGTGCATGAAACGGCTTTAATGTAGATTTTTTGCTATTGTGGATGTTAATGGCTTTAGTAAAAGGATCATGTACAAAAGTTGTGGAGGGGATAAAAAATAATTAGATATTTGTGCTTTGATATTTATACAGATGCACGAATCTTTCAACGCGTTAATGCCCTTAATTATTCCCGAAGGAGTTTCCGATTATTTTGAGATGACCCACTATTCCAAAGAAGAAAAAAGACTGGATATCTTTCTGGAGGAACTCAATAATACACCTGAAGAATATCAAGGCCAGAAGTTGATTTCCAAGGGGTTTTTCGAACCCGTTACCCTTCAAGATTTTCCTATCCGTGGCATGCAGGTCTATCTTCATGTCAAGCGCCGCAGGTGGCTCAACCAGGATACCGATAAAGTAGTCTACAGAAATTGGGAACTAGTAGCCAAAGGGACGCGCATCACACAGGATTTCGCAGCTTTTTTAAAAGGTATCAGCGGACAACCAGGCTCATAGCATTCAGACCATCAGTTCATTCTATGGGATATCAGCCAGTAAACTAAGGAGATACTACCGCAATAAACTGAGCGGTTTCCAGGATTGGGAGCATCGCGAAAATGCGCGAGATGGATTGACCTTCCCACAGAATGTCAGCGGCCATCTTTCTATTGACGAGACCTGCCTATCCCATGGCGAGCTCTATACCGTTGTCACCAATAAAGAAGCACGGGGCAAAAAAGGGACCATTGTAGCCATACTGAACGGGACAAAATCAGAGAACATTATCCCGATCCTTCAAAAGATCCCACAGAGATTACGAAATAAAGTTCAAGAGATAACGCTTGATTTAGCCGGTAATATGGGATTGATAGCCAAAAGATGCTTTCCCAATGCTGTTCAGGTAATAGACCGTTTCCATGTTCAGCAACTTGCTAACGAAGCGCTTCAGGAAATAAGGATAAAGCACCGCTGGCAGGCCCTTGACGATGAAAATCAGGCAATTGACCAAGCACGAAAGAATAAGGAAACCTATTTTCCGGAAGTCCTATCCAACAGTGAAACCATCAAACAGTTACTTGCAAGAAGCCGATACCTGCTTTATAAAAGTGAACATAAATGGACTTACGAGCAAAGAGAAAGGGCTGCTGTACTCTTTGAGCGATATCCCGATATTGAAAAGGCGTACAGGCTATCCCAAGAACTCTCTTGGATATTCAACACCACCATAGATAAGATCTACGCCTTTACAAGGTTGGCAAAATGGGCGGATAAAGTGGAACAGGACGGCTTCAAGTCATTCAACACCGTCTCCAGAACCATAAATATCCATCACAAAAAAATATTGAACTACTTCGACAACAAGAGTACAAATGCTTCAGCAGAATCTTTCAATGCAAAGATAAAAGCTTTCAGAAGTCAGTTTAGAGGTGTAGGTGACATCAATTTCTTCCTGTTCAGATTGACCAAATTATTTGCGTAGTCCACAGGTTTTGAAACTGATCCTACTAAAACTAGTCTATACAGGGATTACCTCTCTTTTTGAAAAAAATATAACAGGATTTTAGACTAGCTATTGACTTATATATAAAATAAACCTAAGTTTGGCTTCTGAAAAGGCCCCGTAGTTCAACGGATAGAATAGATGTTTCCTAAACATTTGATAGCAGTTCGATTCTGCTCGGGGCTACTGAGAAAAGCGATGGATTTCCATCGCTTTTTTTGTTTAGCGCCTAGTAGTTTTTCTTTTCTTATCAAAATAAATGCGTAATAGAATTGTAAATTTTTAATATAATTTTTATTTTCGGATCATTATTTACACATACAGCAATTTTATTTTTGGTCTGTAATCCTGTAATATAGATTGAATGGGAAAATTTTTATTAAACCAATTTAGAAAGGTATATGCAGCTAACCCTGCTTTTTTTGCTTGCTTTAGCATTTGGATAGTCTTAATGACAGCTGTTGTTATATTTATTCCGAAGGAAGATGCATTCCATTTTGTGAATACTCGACATTCATTTTGGGCTGATATTCTTTTTACAATACAGACTTATTTTGGAGACGGTCTTTTTGTTATAGGTGTTTTTATTGCCTACTGCTGTACGCAGCAATGGAATTTTGCCCGAGCTATCCTGGGGACATATATTTTCTCGGGGCTGATCTGCTGTATACTGAAAAACCTTTTCGATGCCGATAGACCGGCAACCGTATTTCATGGAGATCCTACATTCCATGTTGTTTCTTGGTTGCGTGTAGCGCACTTTAACTCCTTTCCTTCCGGACATACAACTTCGGCCTTTGCGCTGGCGGCTACGTTAGCTATTCTCTCAAAAAATAAAGCTTTTGGTATAACTGTATTTATTCTCGCTGCATTAACAGCTTACTCTCGGGTGTATTTGGGTCAGCATTTCGTAGAAGATGTTTGGTTTGGATCAATTTTAGGAAGCGGTACGGCTTGTTTTTATTTACTTGCCATGTCTTATGTCTTGAAAAATAAACGCATGTCATTTAGCACGAGATTTCTTCAGGTCAAACTTTAAATTCAGTAAGAAGATACTTCCATCGTTCGATTAGGTTTGGCTTGTGTCTTTGAATAAAGATAATCGTCCAACCATTATAAACATCAACAGTCCGAAACAGGCAAAAACACCATAGGAATAGCGTAGGCTAAAGGCTTCAGCAATATACCCAATTAAAGGTGGTCCCATTAAAAAGCCCAAGTAGCTGATGCTTGAAACCATGGCCAAAGCCACTCCAGAGGGCACATTTTTGTTCTGTCCGGCAATACTGTAGATGGAGGGGACATTGCAAGCTACACCGATACCGACCAACATAAAGGCTAGGGTACAGATGATAAATTCGGGAAAAATAACCGATGTCATCATCCCGATGAACATCAGTAGGCCACTGTACTGCAGGGTCCTTTTTCGGCCCAATTTCCGAATGACAGCATCACCAACAAAGCGCCCAGTAGCCATCATGATCATAAATGAAGCGTAGCCAACGACAACAAATTTCTCTGGCGCCTGAACGATCTCCTTGAAATACACCCCACTCCAGTCGAACATTGCCCCCTCAGTTGCCATGCTGAAAAAGCCGATGATGCCGAGCTGAAGTAAGCCACCTTCTGGTTTAGAGAAAAAACTGCGCTTTTCCTTTTGAGGAGATTTGCCAGGAACCAAATACTTTTGGTTGATTAGTGTATTCGCTGTGACAATGACTAATATGATTAAAAAATGGTAAAAGGTGTTCAGTCCAAAATTCATCGTTAACAAGCCTACTAGTGCTCCTGTGAAACCAGCGATACTCCAGGCTCCATGAAAGGAAGTCATTATTGATTTTTTGAAAACCTGCTCCGTTGCGACACCCTGTGTATTAACAGATATATTACACATATTACCGGTTACACCAAATAGAAATAGTATGCCTCCTAACTGCCAGGCATTCTGCGCAAAGGGGATGGAGCACAAGACCAAGGTGTAAGCGATGGGTACGATACGCAAAACGCTAGCACTTCCATATTTTGTAACCAATTTTCCTGAAAGAGCCATCGTTGCAAGTTGTCCGACTGGAAGCATTAATAAAATTGTCCCCAATTGACCCTCACTTAAGTTGAGATGAGCTTTGATAACGGGGATGCGGCTTGCCCAAGATGCAAACGCGATACCTTGGCAAAAAAAGAAAAGCGATACCGCAATTCTTATGCGATTTCGTTTCTTATAAAGATCTTCTTCTGAGTGAGTTAACGTTGCGTCCATAGTTTCTGATTTGAGGGTGCAAAGTTAAGGATAAGTATCCCATTAAAAAATATAATGATTCAAAAAATATTTGAACGTTTATGTTGCAATAAGGATACGAAATATGTCTATATTTAAATAGCATATCGACGTGATGATAATTATATGCGCTAGTTTCGATAATTATCTTCTACCTCAATCTTCCGGAAAGAAAATAATACGATGTGCTTTTTGAATTCGGCTAAACCTATTTATTCAATATCATATATTATACGTAACCATTCCTTGTATAAAAACCGGAAAGAGACACATTTGTTTCAGTCTATTTTCAAGCATGCTTCAAGTTAAGAAGATATTAGTTGCGGAAGTCAAAAATAGGCCAAGTGGGAACTTCTACTTCATTAGAAAATAAATACCAATGAAATAGGGAGGAAAGGCCTACGATCAAATGCTGAAATAGTGAAGAAATAAAAATATAAAATTCTTCACTATTTCATGGTGGTTTGTTCAATACCTATTCTACCTTTGTATTGGCAAACAATTATTAGCCTCCTAGATAACATGATAAAGAAACTAATTTTAAGTACAGTTCTAGCCTATGCTGGAACAACCTGTGTTATTGCCCAACAACCCACGTTTTTATCCCATCCGACTTTAAGTCCCGATGGAAAGGAAATGGTTTTCAGCTACGAAGGTGACCTTTGGAAAGTTGGAAGTCAAGGTGGTGTTGCGGTACGGTTAACAGGAATGGAAGGAAATGAAATCAATCCAAGAATTTCCCCAGATGGAAAATGGTTGGCTTTTTCCGCCAATCAAAACGGTAATATGGATGTCTATGTAATGCCCTTGGCGGGTGGAGATATAAGGCAGCTGACATCGCATGATGCTTCGGACGAAGTGGACAGCTGGAGCTGGGATAGCAAATCGCTTTATTTCACATCATCGCGTTACAATAGAATGAGCGCTTATCAAGTTGCTTTGGATGGAGGTACGGCGACAAGGTTATTTCCACATGTCTTTAATTATATCAGTAACGTGGTGCCAACTCCTTCGGGAGAATTGTTATTCAATGACAGCTGGGAAGGCTATAGCTCGGCGAACCGCAAGCGATATAAAGGTGCTTTCAATCCAGATATCAAGTCTTATAATCCCAAAAGCATTTCAACAGTATACAGATTATATCGGTAAGGATTTTTGGCCCACTGTGGACCAAAAAGGAAACATATTCTATGTGTCCGATGAAAGCAATGGTGAGTACAACCTTTATCAACTAACGGGAAAGTCGAAAACTCAATTGACTTCTTTCCAAGAATCAATCAAACGTCCGTTTGTCGCGGCAGACGGTACTAAAGTGGCATTTGAAAAGGGCTATCAGCTTTATATTTATGATGTCAATGGAAAGAAAACCGTACAGCCCAACATCGCACTTAACCGCAATCAAGTGCTAGGAAAGCTGAAAGAGTTTAACATTTCAGGTAACATCAGTAATTTCGACGTTTCTCCGGACGGAAAGAAAATGGCATTTGTATCACGTGGCGAATTGTTCGTTTCGGATATTGAAGGAAAGTTTGTTCGTCAGATGCCCGGTCAGGGAGAACGTGTCATGGAGGTTAAATGGCTTAAAGACAGTAAAACATTACTCTATAGCCAAACGTATCAAGGCTACCAGAACTGGTTTTCACGCACGGCAGACGGTAAAGGTGAGGTAAAGCAATTGACACAAGATCTGCGTAACAACCGTGATATTACGTGCAATGCAGATAGGACAAAAGCTGTGTACCTCAGTGGTCGTGATGAAGTACGTATATTGGATTTGACAAGTTTGAAGAGCCAAACAGTGGTTAAAGATGAAATCTGGGCATTTCAAAATTCTTCGCCCTCATTCTCCCCTGATGGAAACTATCTTTTATTCACAGCTATGCGCAATTTTGAACAGGATATCTTTGTGTATAACCTGAAAAATGAGCAAACGACTAATTTGACAAATACAGGAGTTACAGAAGCAGCACCATATTGGTCTCCTGATGGTAAATATATTTATTTTGCGAGTAATAGGACTAAGCCTTCTTATCCTACCGGTATGCAAAACTCCAGCATTTTCCGAATGGCATTGACCAACTTTGACCAACCTTACCGTAGTGCAAAGTTTGATGAATTATTTGTAACACCCGAAAAGAAAGATACAACAGTAAATAAAACTGGTACAGCTAAGAAGGAAGCTGGCGCTAAGGATAAAAAGAAAAATGATGTCGATAAGGGCAAGCCAACCGCAACACCAGCAGCCGAAGCCAAGAAAGCTATTTTGGTTCAATTGGATTTAGAAGGACTGCGTGATCGAATTGAGCAAGTGAGTCCTGCATTTGGAACACAATCTAATCCTTTGGTGATACAAAAGGGGGATAAATCCTATCTGTTCTATTCATCCAATCATGAAGGAAAATATAGTACTTATCGTACCGTATATGAGTTGTTTGCACCGGCCAAAACCGAAAAAGTCGCTGACGGAGGCATGGAGAATTTTGTAGAGTCGGTGGGAAAATACTTCGTATTGACCCGAGGAACGATTCAGAAATACAATCTTGACTTGAATAAGCTTGATGCGGTTACAATGAGTTTTAAATTCAATCGGGATCTCGAGAAAGAGTTCAATCAAATGTTTTATGAAACATGGGCCAATCTAGAGGAAAATTACTACGATAGCAACTTCCATGGAGTGGATTGGGTTGCGATAAAAAAGAAATATGAAAAGTATCTTCCAGGTATCAACGATAGGACAGATTTGCGCATCCTCTTAAATGATATGTTGGGCGAGCTCAATTCGTTGCATCTGGGTTTCAGTTCAATGGGACAGGAAGAACGTAAGCCGTTTGGTTTTGTAACGAATGAAATCGGTGTGACCTATGATTCCAGCAATCCTTACAAGATCAGCTATATTGTTCCGAATGGCCCCGCGGCAAAGAAAGAAGCTGATATTCATGCGGGTGATATCCTCATCGCGATTAACGGAACAAAATTGAATACGCAGGCAGACCGCGATAGTTATTTTACTTGGCCTTCACTGGAAGAAGAAATTCAATTGACCTTGAATCGTAATGGCAAGGAAATTCAGACAAACATTCGTCCGGTATCAAGCGCCGTGTTTAGAGATCTCCTCTACGACCAATGGATTAGAGATAACCGAAGTCGAGTTGATCAGTTGAGTAGCAATAAGATAGCCTATTCACATATGAAAAATATGTCGGATACTGAGTTACAGCGGTTCTTGATCGACATGGCCGAACAGGAGAATAACAAACAAGGGATTATTTTAGATTTGCGTTATAATACAGGCGGAAATGTACACGATGAGGTTTTAAGATTCCTGTCACAACGCCCTTACTTACAGTGGCAATACCGAGGTGGTAAACGTGCGCCACAAAGTAATTTTGCACCATCTGCCAAGCCTATTGTTTTATTGATTAATGAGCAATCGCTGAGTGATGCTGAAATGACTGCAGCGGGCTTTAAAGCACTTAAGTTGGGCAAAATCATCGGTAATGAGACCTATCGCTGGATTATTTTTACTTCTGCTAAAGGCTTAGTCGACGGATCAAACTATCGACTTCCGTCTTGGGGATGTTATACGCTTGATGGTCAGGATCTCGAACAAACTGGAGTTGCCCCAGATATTCTTGTAAAAAATACCGTACAAGATCGGATGGAAAATAAAGATCCGCAGTTGGAAAGAGCTATAAAAGAAATTCTTGACCGTATAAAATAAAGAAGTTAGCGCTAACATTACTTACTTTAAATAAACTGTCCAAAGTTGCAGTGCCCCAAAAAGTTAGACACTTTCTAGGGGCATTTTTATGAACCTGATCTTCCGATTTCTGCTATATCGCCCTTCAGCGTATGTTGTACTTCATTCGGGCCACCCTTTCCCTAAAAAGTCAACATATAATTTTAAGGTGTGTTATTAATTGCCTGTTTATCAGTGTTTAGTGATTTTTTGCTGTTTCATTATGCAATAGTCGATTTTCCTGCATCCCTTCTCAAAATATAAAAAAAGGAGACAACATGGAAAAGATTATATTACAAGTGAAGGACTCTTGCTCTGCAGAGTGGGATAAGATGACGCCACAAGAACAAGGGCGTTTTTGTGGTCAATGTGAGAAGATGGTTGTAGATTTTTCACAGATGGATGATCAGGAAATTGTAGATCAAATAAAAAAAGCCGGTAAAGGGCTATGTGGTCGATTTTATGAAGATCAGTTGATGCGTGAATTGGATGTCCCTTTTTCTTTTTCTAAAAACCCTATTTGGCAAGGAAGATGGCCAGGGATCGCTGCGGGCCTCTTGTTGGTTGGATCCTTGAGCTTTCATGCTGCTCAAGCACAAAACAAATTGACTGGAGAAGTTGTCGTTGTCCAAACAAAAACAGAAAATGATCAGATAAAGCAACAGGGGCAGGTTAGCTCATCAACAAATGATAATTCAACATTAAAAGGAAGCCCCGATAGCACAAAAGTAAGCATAAAAGGTAAAGTAGTTTGTGCTGGAAGCGATGTAAGTATGATGGGAACAGAGGTGTCCTTGGGAAATTACCGTACGCAAGTGGATGAAAATGGAGATTTTCAACTTTGGGTACCGCAATCTCTGTTTCGGGTAGATCAGGAGCTCCGTGCACAGATGTTAGGCTATAAAACGGTTGTGATTTCAATCAAAAAGGGGAGTAAAATACAACTGGATAAACCAATAAAAATGGAAGTTAAGCCAATGATTATGGGAAAGATTGCTGTGGCAAGGAAATAAGACATTATGGAGCGAAAGAATAATTTGTTTAAATGACATATTTGAGTCTGTTTTTCTTATGGGACAGCTGCCAAAAATCTCGCTTGAATGTCATAAAAGTCAAAAAAATATTCTTTTCCACTTGACTTTTTCTGCGGTGAACCTTACATTTGGATTATCGAATGACTTCGTAGCTCAGTTGGTAGAGCAACAGACTCTTAATCTGTGGGTCCTGAGTTCGAGCCTCAGCGGGGTCACTTTCAAAAAAAGCCGTTTTTACTTGCGTAAAACGGCTTTTTTGCGTTCCTTAGGGTGGTGTTGGAACTTCGGATCATACCGAAAGTTTGGGGGGTAATCATTTTTAAGCATACAATTTCATCACTCTGTACAGGAAGAATGTTGTATCCCTTACTCCACGGAAGACGCTCCTGAAAGCTTTGAGTTTTGCATTGAAGGACTCTGCGGATGCATTGGTGCTTCTATTGTCGAAGTAGTGGAGAATGTATTGATGATGTGCTGCAATGGATCTTGCGACACTCTCGAATGAAGCAATACCCGCGTTCTCAACCTGGTTGTGCCACAGTCCTAACTTTGTGAAAGCAACTTTTTTATCCCTGCATTTATTGAAGATGTCACCTAAGGCAACTCCAAGATCATAAGCCTGTTTTAGCTTGGGAAACCTGATGAACAGCAGTTCTGCACGGCGTTTTTGGCTTTCCGACCATCGACTTGGATGCTTGAACAGGAGGTGTCTCGACCTAGCTAATAGCTGTTTGAGCGTATCACCATTAGGCAACAACTCGGGGTCATATGGGATACCCCGTTTTCGCGATTCCATTATTTTTTTGCTTTCTGCATCTAAGACTTCCCATCGGTATTTGATACGGAGTTCCTGAACAGCATCATAAGCAAGTTTTTGTACATGAAACCGATCGATAACCCTTCTGGCATTTCTGAAACACCTACGGATAGCCTTTGCCATATTGGGGGCCATATCCATCGTTACTTCCCTAACTTTGTTCCTTAGTTTAAGTGGAATGCGCTCTAATACAGCAATAATATCTTCCGCCTTTGTCCCTCTTATGGTAGCCAATATGGTTCCCTTCCTGCCCTTTGCTGATTTACTGCTTACGATCGTGTAAAGTTCACCGTTGCTAAAGCTGGTCTCATCGATGCTCAGGTGTTCCGATATGTTATCAGGAAAAAGGGTCCATTGCTCTGCGTGTGGCTTTTGGTCCCAGTCCTGGAAGTCACTGAGATGGTTCTTGTATTGATCCTGTAGTTGCTTACCGTCCATTTGGAAGAACAGACCTACCAATTGGGCGCTTACAGGATGATTATCCAAATATCTTCTTTAAAAAAAGCCCGAATTCCGTAGTCATTCGAGCACCCTCACGCACCAGATTCCAATCTCTTGTGATGATCTCTCCCGTATCCAACACTGTCCAGCGGCGGCGGCGGATATGTAGCGTAACTTTCTGGCCTCGAATGGGAAAGTCTGAAATCTCAGTGGAAGGCATGAAGCCCTTTGACTCCAACTTGCTGTTCTGATAGCCTGTCGGAGCAATATTAAGCTCATCTAAATAAATGTGGAGCTGATTGTCAACCTGATCGACTTCTAAAATCTGAAAGTATTCCAATAGCCCTTCGGGCATCAATAGGGACAGTAATTTACGTTCGGCTTCTTGCAAGGGATATCTGTATTAAGGATGCTAAACTAAGAAATTTTTGACATTCCCCCCAAGAATTCAGCTTGATCCGGAACTTCCTCCCTACCCGTTTTGAAAACCTTCAAAACGGTGTGATTTGCATAGTTTTTTGTTGAACTTCACGTAAAACCGTCACAAATACGTCACAAAGGTTTTCGTGGTAATGAAAAGATTATGGCAACCGTAAGCGCAAAGATTTATGAACACCACATAAAAGTTGATGGAACCTACAATGTAAAAATTAGGGTCTATCAAAAAGGAGAGAAAAAATTTATTGATACTCCTCACTTCCTTTCCATAAAACAACTCACCAAGGTGAAAGGGAAAAAAGAATTTAATATTAAAGATCCTTTTGTCCTTGAAATAGTTGACAAGAAGTTAAAAGAGTACCGTAAAACGATCAGCGAAATCGAAGATAAGCTAGATTTTTTTACAGCAGAATCGTTACGGGATTATCTCAAAAACAAAGATGAAGAAATTGATTTTATCAAGTTCTGTGATAATTATATTCGACAGGAAAAAGATGATGGACGAGACGGTTCGGCTGCCAATCATCGTGCAGTTCGTAATCATCTAGTTGATTTTTTTAAGAGGGAAAGGGTTTCAATCAATGAAATTCATTTCAATATGCTTGTTCAATTTGAGCGCTATCTAAAATCAGAGCGAACCATAACAAGGATAAATCAATTGCGCAAGCCTGTTACGATTGTTTCAAAGCCAGTTTCAGATACGAGTCTATACAATTACATGCGTGATCTTCGAACGCTATTCAATGAAGCTTTGAACCATTATAATAATGAAGATCTGGGCATTATATTGATAAAGCATTATCCATTCAAAAAATACAAAGTAGGTTCAGCTCCGCTTACTGAAAATAGAAATAATAATCTTGAAGAAGTTATTCGAATCCGGGATTGCGAAGTCCTCCCTAATAGTAGAGCGGAACTAGCGAAGGATTTATATATGTTATCTTTCTATTTATGTGGTATGAATGCCGTCGATCTATTTAAAATATCTGAGAATGATATTCGGAATGGAAGAATAGATTACAATCGTTCCAAGACTAAAGGAAAGCGAAAAGACAGAGCATTTATCAGTATAAAAATAATTGAGGAAGCCAAACCATTATTAGAGAAATACATTGGCAAGTTATCGATAAGATATTCAGGGATGACAACATTCAATTCTGCACTAAAGCACGGAATGAAGAAGCTTAGGGAGCTTTCGTGTGTTGGGAAAATAACACTTTATTGCGCGCGCCATACATTTGCCAATATAGCTAGAAATGACTGTAGGATGAGCAAGGACGATGTTGCTTTAGCTCTAAATCATGTTGAACAAGGGAATCGTGTAACCGATATTTATATCGCCAAGGATTGGAGAATCATTGATGATGTCCAAAATAAGGTGATGCAATTTTTGAGGAAATCAGAACCTAAAATATTGGCAATGATTAAGAAAAAAGAAATAGGTAAGCAACACGCTGCTTAAGTATAAACTGTATTCAATGAGAATAGTTCGTTGGATACAGTTCTGTAATTTTAAAATGTAAAACCTTTACTGATGAAAAATTTATTTTTATTCTTTTTGACATGTATCCTATCAACAATTGGTTTCTTTGCGGCTCTTAGTATGAAAACTCATTGGATTGGATTCTGTGTAGCTTTTGGCGTGTGGTTCTTATTTCTTTGGATAACAACAAAGCCACGTAAAAAATATTGATTTTTGAAAAGGAATGCTGATGTAAAAAGAAAATCAAGAGATCTCAATTTTTGTTGAAGTATGTTGTCGAGCAAAATCACCAAGTCATCGAGGTCAAAAGCGAGTTTGTCGAGAATAATTGCCATTCATAAAAATATAGCTTATTATTAAGTGTAGTTCAATTTTATGTTTAATTCTCAATATGAAAAAAATATCATTATATAGATTTGTTTCTGCCCTTTTACTTTGCTGCCTACTATTCTCCTGCTCCCAATCTAAGGAGGATAAATATGTTGGCTATTGGGTCGAGGATGGCAAAGAGCATGCTGAAATTCTCGAGATTCAAAAAGTGGGGGATAAACTCTATTTAAAAAGTAAAGATCTTGAAGCACCTGCGACTTACAATAAAGAAGATAATACGCTAAATGCTCATGTTTCCAACGGAATCGCATCCGTTACTTTTGTTATGAATGTACTAGAAGATTCGAATAAGATGAAGATGAGCATCGGTACCAAGGGCGCTGATTTTACGAAAATCTCCAAGACGGAGGCTGAGAAGAGAAACAAGGAGTATGAGGAATATTTCAACCCCGACTTCTTTGTTGGCGAATGGAAGAGCGATGTTAAAACTGAATCGCCTATAACTATTATTAAAGAAGGAAATGAATACTATTTTGTCAGTGGTTATTTAGGGAAGAAATTTTTGTCTTACAATTCAATAAAACACGTAATGTCAGCTCAAGTTGGATTTACGACTATTTCTATTCGTCGTACCGGAGATCAGGAAATTACTGCTTACGGGGATAGGACTTATAAAAGAGTGAAATAAAACAGTTCTAAATTGTTTCAACAACAAAAAAAATCGAGAAAAAGAATAAGTCGTAATTCTGCGGCTAATCAATGTCCAAAATTTGTGAAATAAAAACTGGGGCAGCGGGCTGAGGTTCTAACCGATTTTAATGTTTTAATCTTGTTCTAATCGAAGACCCAATAGTGAACGGGTCCGAACAGAGGAAAAATCGTTATGCTCTTAAAAGTAAAATTGGTAAGAAATTTTTAATTTTTACTATCTTAGTAATCACTCTATTTGATTTTAGCCAATTAGAAATAATAGCAGAAACCACTCAACCAAAGGCACTAGATACATGACAAAAAAAGCGAGAACAAATATTCCGCAAATAGCTAAAGTAAAAGCAACTCTACAAAAGGAAATAAATTCGATGTGTCCTTTTTGTAGTAATGAAGAGGTGGGGCATTTTGAAATCCACCATATTGATGAAGACCCTTCAAATAATGATGTTATAAATTTGCTTTTGCTCTGTCCTATCTGTCACTCCAAAATTACCAAAGGGGATATTTCAAATATTGAGGTCTATAAGAAAAAGCTCTTGTTACTGTCTGATTCTTCATCTAATAAACAAAATGCTGGTAGAAATGTCACCTTCAACAATAATGTTGAAAATGCAGTTGTTGGAGACAATAATACTATTTCGATAAAACAGACTAAGAAGACGGTTAAACAAAAATATCCGGAAGGTTGTATTGGGTTTGATTCTGTAAAGGCAAATTATGTAGGTCATTTGCTAAAGCGATATAATGTATACAAAGAATACGAGGTCGGAAAGGGAAATGTGAATTATGCAGTGTTTTCTTCACACTTAAAAAAACAGTATAAAATACCACCAACAAGGACTATATATAATTTGCCGATAGAAAAGTTCTATAATTTGGTAGACTATATTCAACAAAGGATTGACAGTACTAAGCTGGCAAAGGTCAAAGGTAGAGGGCATAAAAACTACTCAACATTTTTGGAGTATGCAAACGAACAAGCGTAAGTGACAATTGTCATTTTTAATAAATGAGAATGCTTATAGTTTTAAAACAGATCAGATGGAAAAAATCGTTAAATTTGCAACCACATTTTGGATAAATTATGGCATTGAAAAATCAGAAAGACAAAGCACGACAATATAAACCTTCAACAGTTAGAAGGTTGGACACGCTTTCTGGAAATGAATGTGCAAATCCAAACTGTACAAAAAAACTGGTAGCAGAGGATGGGATTTCTATCGTCAGCAAAATTTGTCATATAGAAGCAGCAAGTACTGATGGCCCACGGTATAACAAATCGATGACTGATGATGAACGCAGAAGTTTTAGTAACTTAATTTTATTGTGTGATGAACACCACACAATAATTGATAATAAAGAGAATGAGGGTAAATATCCGGTTGATCTGTTAAAAAAGTGGAAAGATGATCATGAACGAAAAATCATCGAAATAATGTCAGGTAAAAATTTATTGTCAAAACAGCACTCTAAACCAAAACAAAAGGGGCTGTCCTTGTGAGACAATCCCCTTTTAAAATTGCTTAATTAGAAGCGATTCTTTTTAATAACCCTTTATGCCTTTCAACAGGTCATTATCGACGCTGATGTAACCCAGATAATAGATGTTTTGCCCTTCGGTCTTTATGGGCGTTTTTATTTTACTTGAACAGCGACCTTTGAAGGTTTTCCTGACAATTAACAAATGTTGTGGTTACGTTCTGTCCTTCAAAGCCCTTAATGCCGAGGTAATGGAAATCAGATCCACCACTTCCTGCAATCCTGCACCAATCAATGCCGGTAAAACACCGAAGGCTGCAATCAGCATCAGCACGGTACAAACGGCAATGCCAATGAAAACGGATTGACGGGCAATCTTCATCGTTTCTTTGGAAATGAGAATAGTATCACTCACTTTTTGCAGATTGTCTCTTAAAATCACCACATCAGCCGAATCGCTGGCGGCACTCGATCCTTTAGCACCCATCGCAATGCCTACATCGGCAACGGTTAACGACGGTGCATCGTTCACGCCATCACCCACCATTACAACCGGGCGAAATTCGTCGGGCATACTTTTCAGGATTTTTAGTTTGTCTTGAGGCAAACAGCCACCGTGCACTTCCGTAATGCCAATTTCTTTGGCAATGTTTTCAGAAATACTTTGTTTATCGCCGGAAATCATCATAATTTTTTGGATACCCATTTTTAGTAATTGGGCAATGGTTTGCCGGGCTTCGGGACGCACCTCATCGATAAAGGTGATTTCCCCAACATATTTGTCATTCACCGAAACAAACAACGAGGTTTTTTCCGTTTTAATTTGAATGGGTTCAGCCGTTACAAAACTCAGTTTACCTACTTTCACCAGTTTGCCATCAACTTTTCCTTGAATACCATTTCCTTCTATTTCCTTTAAATCTGTTGCCAGAAGAATCGTTTTATCGCCGATATATTTCATCACCGAAACCGCCAAAACGTGGGAAGATTGCTGTTCCACGCTGGCTACAAAATCAATCAGTTCGTCTTTCGAATAAGGATTTTCCGGGATAATGTCGTCCAAAGTAAGATCGCCTTTGGTTAAAGTTCCGGTTTTATCGAAGGCGATGGCTTTCATTCTGTCCAGTTTTTCGATGACAGTCCCGGATTTTATCACCACCCCATTTCTGCTGGAACGGCTCATTCCAGCTATCAGGGCAATGGGAGCCGCCAGAATCAGCGGGCAGGGCGAAGCCACCACCAACACTTCGGCAATGCGGTTGGGATCTTTGGTAATCAAATAAGCAATTCCGGCAATTAAAAAAGCAACGATGGTAAAAGGCAAAGCGTACCGATCCGCCATTCGCACAAAATGTGACGGCTCTTTTTCGGAATTATGCACCAATTGCACGAGTTGCTGGTACTGGCTTTCTTTGGCGAGTTTGGAAACCTGAATGGTAATGGCTCCCGAACCATTCACCGAACCCGACCATAAGCCGTTGCCTTTGGTTTTGTTGACGGGTTTGGATTCGCCCGTGAGCGAAGATTCGTCCAGCAGCACCTCTGAACTCAGTAAAATTCCGTCCACGGGAATAATTTCCTTGGGTTTTACGATGATGATGTCACCGATTTTAATATCCTCCACAGGAACGTCATCTAAATCGTTTCCTGTTTTTTTATGAGCAATTCGGGGTGTATTATCAAGCAATGATTTTAAATCTTTCCGGGCTTTTTTCTGGGCATAATCTTCCAACGAATCACCTCCGGTAATCATAATGAGGATAATGAGTGCCGCCCAATAATTACCAACAGCTAAGGTTGCAGCAATGGCAGAAATCGCCAAAATATCCACGCCAAAATTCCCGGAACGAAGCACGTCGATCATTCCTTTCAGAAGAACAATAGACATCAAAATGCCGGTTGCCGTAATTAAGATTTTAGAATAATAGGGTTCTTTTAGAATAAATTCCATAACAAGTGCCACTAAGGCAATGCTGAGAACGACAATGAATTTATATATATTTTTCATTTTTATAATTTCAAAAGTTTAGAGACAAACCTAATCCCATTGTTTTACTTTGATAAAACGGATATACAAGAGCACTGTTTTCGGTATGATTTATTGAAAATAGTTGACTGACTTTCGGGAACAGCCAATAAGCAACTTCTGTGGAGAGAATACCAATACCGGCACCTGCAACCACATCACCCACCCAATGTTTATCATTCAAAATCCGATAAACTCCCGTAAAAACAGCAATAGGATAACCAGTCAAACTTAACCAAATATTTTCATCCTGATATTCCCGAAACATAAACTGGGCAGTTGCAAAGGCAAACGTCGTGTGTCCGGACGGAAATGACAGTGCATTGGAACCATCGGGTCGCTCTTCTTTTACCAAATGCTTGGCAGGTAATACGACAGCACTTGAAATCAACAGTGATGTGCCTAAAATAATACTTCGGTCTTTCAAATTATGTTTTCCTTCAAGTCCGATAGCATTTAATCCATAAACCAATGCTGCCGGTAAATATTGGGCATAATTATCCAGTTTTGATTTATCCGGCTGATGCTCACCAATTTCATATCTGGTGGAGTTGTTCAACTGTTTCAGGTCATCAGAAGTCAGACTTAGGATTCCATATCCAATAAAAACAGATGGTACTATCAGCTTTTTATATTTGAATTGATATACCGATACAGAATCTGATGCCGGCTTTTGGGCAATGTTCTGCAACCCACTTTGAGCCACACTCCATTGGGATAAGCACAACAGGATTAATACAATAACCCTCTTCATCGGTTAATAGCTTTACGATTGATTACCTTTTTTGTGGCAATGACCCAATCCCGGAGTTGCTGCTTCTGCTCATCCGACAATTTTGCATTGTTATGGATAAGGGTATAACTTTTCAATGGCATTTCTCCTGCATTTACGGTTTCCTCAATCTCAGCCAGCTTACGTAATTTCTGATCTGTAGCATATGCATTAAATTCATCAAAATTCAGATGTTTTTTTCCATCCGCGATATGTTCTGCCAGCCACCATTTGATGGGTTGCAACTTGTTGTAAGATGGATAAACCGTGTTATTGGAATGGCAGTCGTAACAACTGGTTTTCAGGATTTGCTGCACATTTGAGGGAATGCTGTAATGGTTTTCTATGGCACTTTCAGGCACTATTGCAGAAGTATTGGGCGTTACCCCAAAGAACTGGATGCCAATCAGCAAAATCAGTAATAGGGGAATGATTGTTTTTATAATTTTCATTTTTTTAAATATTTATATGAGATTTTATCTGACTATTAATCTTCATCTTCGCTTGTGTTCTTCAGCTTCATCAATAAAGTATAAGCATTTTTGGTTACGATTTTCTTGCCTTTGAAATCAGAAAAGTTGAGGATCTCAACATAGCTATTTTCAGAAATTCCTAACGTGACCGGCATCATCTTCCAGCTTTGTTTTCCGGCTTCTACAAAAACAAAATTTTTCCCTTCAAAATCCACTACACTTTCTTCGGGAATGGCGTTGGCAAAGGAATTTTCGGTTTCCACTTCGGCATTCATATACATTCCGGGAATGAGTGCCGGATCGTATTTTTCAAAATGACAATGCACATCGGCAATGCCACTTCCGTCCAAATCTTTACTCGTCAGCAAAATTTCACCAGCATATTTTTTTGAAGGATCTACATTGGTATAAGCCACAATCTGTTGCCCGGTTTTCAGCATTTCCAAATCCTTTTCATACACTTTTAAATTGAGGTGAATATCAGAAGGATTGATGAGTTCAAACAGCACATCCGAAGACGTTACATATTTGCCTACATTCACATTCACCTTGCTCACAAAACCGTTGATGGTACTATAGACAGGTACGCTCTGCTGAATATTTCCGGCAGATATCTTAGCCGGATTTATGTTGACCAACTTCAGTTGCTGGGCAATGGAATTCATCAGAATTTGCTGATCGCTCATAATGGATTGTGCCTGCTGCATCACTTTATCACTACTTGCCTGGCTTTGGTTGAGCTTATTTTGTCGGTTATAATCCAGTTGGGCAAAGTGGTATTTGGATTTTGCCATCAGATAATCCTGCTGCAACTGTACAAACTGCGGATTTTCAATAACGGCAATTACCTGAGCTTTAACTACTTTCATTCCTGGCAAAAGGCGGGTGCTTTTCAGATAGCCGCCCAGCGGTGTACTTACGGAAACCAGATTTTGCGGTGGTACATCAATTTTACCGTTGAGTTTCAATACGGTGGAAATATGCTGCATCGACAGTTCCGCGGTTTCAATGGGGGTATTGTGTAACTGTGCATCGGTGAAAATAACCGTGTTTTCGTCTTTCGGATTTGCAGTTTTGGTGGCGGTGGTTTCTTGTTTTTGTTGACATTGAACTGCGGAAAGCAGTACTATCAAGACCAAAAAATAAGAACCGTATAATTTTAATATTTTCATTTTCTTGTCTAATTATATATTGATTTGAAAAATTCTGTTTACTGTTTAAAATATCCTCTTCATCAACTACTGAAGCGTGATATAATTCAGTTCAACAACGCTTTCGTTTAGTTTCAATAGGGCATCTGCATAATTGCTTTTGAGCAAAACTGCCTGATTGATGAGCATTACAAATTCCAGATAATTGATTTCTCCGTTAATGAATTGTTGCTGTGCTGTTTTGGTAATGATGTCTGCATTTTTCAGTTCATCAGTTTCGTAACGGTTGATTATTTCGAGATTCGTTTGATACATTTTCTTGAGCTGTTGCTGTTTTTTCTCTAATGCAAATTCAGTATTATGCCAATCGTTTTCCGCAATGCTTTCCGCCACTTTAGAAGCGTGAATTCTTGCCTTTTGTCCGCCTGAAAATATTGGAATGCCAACACCTACCATCACCGAATGAAACTGTGGTGTAGCAGAATACAGTTTATCATCAGGTCCCATACCTTTGAACGAATTGAGATTATAACCGATTTGCAAACCCGGAAGAAGTCTGGATTTTTCCACTTCGGTTTGTTTGCCGGCAACCGTTTTTTGCTGTTCCAATACATGTAACAAGGGATGCGAAGCATTTTCCTGAAGCAAAAGAACCGGTCTAGAATTTTCCAAAGGAAGATATTCCGTTTCGGAATTGAGCAACCAACTGAACTGCAACTGCAAGGTTTTTATTTCCTGCTGCACTTGTTTCAACTGAATCTCAATCGCCGATTTTTGGTTGGAAGCCGTTGTTTTTTCCAGAATATTGCTTTCTCCTGCTTTTAAACGCAAACTGGCTTTGTCTAAAAATTGGGTGTACAGTTGCAACGTTTCATTCAGCAATTTTTCCTTATCTTTCCAATACACCATCTGGAAATAACTTTGGCTGACGGCTTTTTTCAGTTCAAATTCTTTAAGCGAAACATTCAACTGGCTTTTTTTCCATTCTTCGTAATGCAAATTTTTCTGTTTCTGATACACAGTCGGAAAAGCGATGCTCTGCGAAATCCCGAATTTCATGTCGTTGTATGGACTATTTATTTGTCCGTAATCTGCTGTAACTGCGGTTTGCGGAATATCGGCATTAGAAGTTTTAATCAATGCTTTGGCATAATCCGAACGCAGTTTTTCATTTTTCAGGTTGCGATTGTTTTGCAACGCTGTTTGCACGGCTTCATCTAAAGAAATTATGGTTTGTGCCTTCATTTTTATTCCTGAAAACAGCATAAAAATCAACAGAACAGAGGCGACATGTTTGGATTTTGGTTTTTTCATTTTAAATCCATTTTCGATATTGACATATAAAAGCGGTAGGACAAAAAGGGTGAGCAAAGTGGCCAATATCAGTCCGCCAATTACCACGGTCGCCAAAGGTCGCTGCACTTCTGCTCCAGCACCTGTGCTTATTGCCATCGGGATAAAGCCGAGGGAGGCAACGGCTGCGGTCATCAACACCGGACGCAATCGGCTTTCGCCGCCATCAATCACAATTCTGACGATATTTCTAATGCCGTTTTTATGTAGTCGGTTAAATTCTGAAATCAATACAATACCGTTCAAAACCGCTACGCCAAAAAGAGCGATAAAACCAACGGCAGCACTGATGCTGAAAGGCATTCCGCGTAAATTCAACATAAATACACCTCCGATGACCGACAACGGAATGGCGCTGTAAATCAGAAGACTTTCTTTAATCGACTTGAACGCCATAAACAACAGGACAAATATCAATGCCAATGCCAGCGGAACGGCAATCATCAACCGTTGTTTGGCGTTGTTCAGATTTTCAAAAGAACCGCCATACGTAATAGAATAGCCGGCCGGAAGTTTAATCTGTTTGTCCACTTTACCCTGCAATTCTTCCACAATGCTTTGCACATCACGGTCTTTGATGTTGAAGCCGACGACAATACGGCGTTGTGCATTTTCACGTTGAATTTGATTGGGACCTTCCACCACATCTACGGTTGCCAGCTGATTGAGCGGGATCTGATTGCCTGCAGGTGTTGGAACCAATAGATTTTGAATATCATTGATGTTTTTTCGGTCACTGGCATTCAGGCGTACTACCATATCAAAGCGTTTTTCGCCTTCAAAAAACAAACCTGTACTCTGTCCGGCAAAAGCGGTATTAATCACCCGATTGACATCTGCAACAGAAAGATGATACTGAGCAATCAGGGGACGATTGTATTTTACCACCACCTGCGGAAGCCCGGAAACCGGTTCTATATAAAGGTTTTGTGTACCTTTTACCGTTTCAATGATTTTACCGAGTTGGTTGGCATTTTGAACCAAAGAATCCAGATTATCGCCAAAGATTTTGATGACCACATCCTGTCTTGCACCGGTCATCAGTTCATTAAAACGCATCGCTACCGGATACTGAAAACCAACTGTAATACCGGGCACATCTTCCAGTGCTTTGCTCATTTTTTCTGATAATTCGGGAAACGTTTTGGCGGAAGTCCATTCTTTTTTGTCTTTCAGAATGACCATCATATCCGAAGCATCCATTGGCATCGGATCGGTAGGCACTTCTCCACTTCCTATCTTGGTGACCACTTTTTCCACTTCGGGGAAACGGGTTTTTAAGATATGGGCTGCTTTTTGCGTACTTTCAATCGTGGTGGTAAGGTTGCTGCCCGGTAAAACGCGGGTATCCACCGCAAAATCACCTTCTTCCAACGACGGAATAAATTCGCCGCCCATTCTGCTTAGCAGAATTATTGCCGTGATGAACAATATCCCGATTATGGTAAAAATGGTTTTCGGAATGCGTAAAACTTTCAGCAAGGTTTTCAAATAAAGCGCTTCTACTTTCTTCATTACCCTGTCCGACCACGAAGGTTTTAAACTTCTTTTCTTCAACAAAACCGAACTCATCATCGGAATGTAGGTTAGGGAAAGCAGAAATGCACCTAATAATGCAAACGCCACCGTTTCTGCCATCGGGCGGAACATTTTCCCTTCAATCCCTTGCAATGTTAGGATCGGAATGTACACAATGAAGATGATAATTTGTCCGAAAACTGCACTGTTCATCATTCTTCCGGCAGATTCTGTAACTACACTATCCATATCATTGGACGGAATTTTCAGCAGGCTCTTGAACTTAGGATTGAGGGATAACTGATGCAGGACGGCTTCTACAATAATGACCGCTCCGTCGATGATTAATCCAAAATCCAGTGCACCCAAACTCATCAGATTGCCGCTCACCCCGAAAAGGTTCATCATACAAATGGCAAAAAGCATTGCCAGTGGAATCACCGAAGCCACGAGTAAGCCGGCTCTGAAATTTCCGAGAAATAAAACGAGGACAAATACCACGATTAAAGCACCTTCCAGAAGGTTTCTCTCAACCGTGCTGATGGCATTATTCACCATTTTGGTACGGTCAAGAAAGGGTTCTATCACCACGCCTTCGGGCAGGGTTTTCTGGATTTGAGCCACTTTGGCTTTTACATCTTTGATGACCTGACTGCTGTTGGCACCTTTCAGCATCATTACCACCGCACCGGAAACTTCGCCCTGATCGTTATAGGTCATCGCTCCGTAACGGGTGGCATAGCCAATTTTTACATCGGCTACATCGCGGATAAACAATGGTACATCATTATTTTTGTTTGTAATGGAAATGTTTTGAATATCCTCAATATTGCCCACCAAACCTTCGCTCCGGATGTAGAGAACAGTTGGCCCTTTTTCGATATAAGCACCGCCGGTGTTCTGATTATTGGCATTCAGTGCATCAAAAACATCATTGATGGTAATGCCATAAGCATTGAGTCGGTTGGGATTCACGGCAATCTCGTATTGCTTCAATTTACCGCCAAAACTGCTGACTTCCGCTACGCCTTTGACCTGAAGTAGCTGTCGACGCACAATCCAATCCTGAATGGTACGGAGTTCCGTAACGTCGTATTTTTGTTCAAAACCTTTTTTAGGACGAACGACATATTGATAGATTTCGCCCAAACCGGTAGAAATCGGCCCTAATTGCGGTGTTCCGATACCTTGCGGAATTTCATTCTGAACCTGTTGCAGCCGCTCTGCCACTTGTTGTCTTGCCCAATACACATCAATACCATCATCAAAAACAATGGTAACCAAGGACAATCCGAAACGGGAGAAACTGCGGATTTCTTTGAGTCCGGAAATATTGGAGTTCGCCTGTTCAATTGGGAAAGTAACCAGACGTTCGATATCGGTTGCCCCAAAAGACGGAGCGATTGTAATAACCTGCACCTGATTATTGGTAATGTCCGGCACAGCATCAATCGGTAATTTGCTTACCTGATAAGAGCCAATGCCGATTAAACCAAGAACCAATAATGCTATAATGAGTTTGTTCTTTACAGAAAACTCAATGATTTTTGTAAGCATAATTTATTCTGTTAATCGTAAATGATAAATAAAGAGATTTGACGTTTCCAATACATAATCAATCCTACAGGCGGACACAAAATACACAGACTGGCCGAATGAAAGTATTATCAAACAGCAAATGCACGATGGAAGGATTCATCGTGGAAATCAAAAAAGATTAACAGAATTTCGGAGGTTTCCAGATGGCAGAAAGGTAATTGTTATCAGAAAATGTATCGTCCAAAGGCAAGGTTTTGGGTTCTTTGCCTACAAGTTTTTTGGTTTCTATATCAAAACTAAAAGGGGGGGCAAGTACAAAACTGATATTCAAAACATTGATATGTACGATAAACGGTAATTGTTTGTCTTGTTCATAATCGTCATCGTGTGGATGGTTTTCCAGATGGTTCCCGGCGTAATGAACTTCCAAAAATTGCAAAACAGTAACCTCCGGATTTTTTTCTTTGTGATCGAAATAATGCTCTATAAGTATAGGAAACTTCAATAACTGACCTAATTCAGTTGTCGAAATTAAATACACAGACAATAATAATATTGAAAACATTTTTTTCACTTAACAAAGTTAATAAAAAAGTCTGCTCTCTTTTATAAGACGCTGTAATTTAAAATATTTCAAAATAAATGATTTAAAAATTCAATATTATCCCTCCTGTATCAAATGCTGTAAATTCGGGTCGTTCTTTATACGCTCCATTTCACTTTCCACGATATGAACAATGTCTAATTTTATCTGACGATAATTGTTCTCAATATCCCGTTTACCGATTATCATTTATTATGGAGATAATATCCCCGCCAAGCTCGAGGAGGATAACCCCGGAGCAGATGAATGGCGTGCGCGACTTGAAATGGCTAGAATATGGGCGAAAACAATAAACAAATATGGTGGGGATGCAACAGTTGTCCACCTCCCCGAAATTGGTATCAAAGGTAATACGCACTTTCCATTTTCAGATTTGAATAATATCGAAATAGCAGAATTAATGTCAGAATGGCTGAAGGAGAAAGGGTTTGATTAGCTTTTACAAAAATTATTTGTTATAAAAACCGTCACAAATACGTCACAGCCCCCTATTTTGGAATTTGAAAAATTGTTCGTAAATTGCTCTAGCAAGCAGGAAACAAAGATTTTTACTCCTGCTGAGGTGTATGGTCCTATAGTCTCAAAATCTATGGGTCGTTAGTTTGAAATCTTACGCAAATTTATTAGAAATTTAACAATGAGATTTCAATAAGTTGTTAAATTTGATTTTTATATAGTATTTAAAGTTTTTTTCCTACTCCAATCCTTACCTCTAATATTTTATTCTCTTTTATTAAACAGACTTGAATCCTTTCGCCGTTTGATAGTTCATAATGGATATTTGAGAAACAGAAATCGTCATAGTTCTTTGGTTCCATACATGCATGCCCAAGAGGATTCATTACACCAAAAAATTTCTCTGTCTCAAATTCTTTCATAACCGGATACTCCCAGTTTTGAGCAATTTTAAGATGTGGTACCAAAAAATCAAATGGAAAATTCTCTTTTGATTGTATTGGTATTAAGTCTTCATCTATGTAATACTGATCCAAAGCATCTTGAGAGATGAAATAAGCATGCCAAATAAATCCTAGTTCCTGATAATCCAATTTGCCAAAATCTAAATTTTCATATAGATCATATAGTGCTTTTGGGCTTGGCAAAATGTGGTGAGATATCCACTGTCTCATCAAGCTTCTAACAAGCCTCACATGATCATCCGCAAAATATTTATTAATTAGATCTGGGAAAAGCAACAGTCTGTGTTTTAGAAACTTCCCTTCAATAATATGAATCTTGAAATTTTCTGTATCCTGAGCTTTTATCAGCCATTCACGAGCTGATGTCGTAATATATGAAGAAACGATAAGTAAGAAATGGTCTGCTTTTTCTACCCTTGCCCAGTTTATTTTCTCAACGATTTGATCCAAGGATAATCCGCTACTGTATCTTTTGCATTCAATAAACCATTTTTCTTCATAAGGAGAAACAATAGAATCTGTTATATACCGTCTCGCCTCAATATCTCTGCCGTTGTCTATTCCTCCCTGTCTCCAAGACATCGTATGAAAGTTAAACTTAACTAGAATATCATAACACAATTCTTCAAACTGTTTCCAGTCCAAACGGTCAAATTCTATCTCACTTTCATGGAATATCATATTAATACCTTTTAAATCCTTTCACGGATACGTTGTTGAAGTCGCAATTGTACCTCTTCATATATCATAGTATCAACATTTTCTTTGATTTCCAAAGTAACGGTAAGAGCGTATTTAATAGGCTCCGTAATGGATAGGCCAGAGGCATCTTCTCGACAGCTTACTTTAATATTTATTGTATCCCCATCTTGAAATACATCTGCATAGTGCCCCTTAAGTATATCATGTTGAACAGTTCCTTTCCGTCCTAATTTAAAGTCGTGACTATTTCTTGAAAGTGATAAGTGACCATTATTCTCCAAATTATCAAAAAATAAATGAGCTTTCCTATATTGTGCTGTCTTAAAATTTAACGGACTTAACCAAGCTAAGGTTATTGTCAATTGTTTATCAATATTAACCGCGGCTAGTGATGGAGGTAATGGAAAAGAATAAATATGTGCATTTTGATCCTTTCTGGTAGTTAGATTCCCAAATCCTATTAATGTAACTCTATGGTCAGTACAATATAATATTTTTTCACTATTAACACTTCCATAACCTAGGTATGGATAAATGTTTCTTTTAACAGTTTGAGGAGAAACGCCTGGTACATTACGTATAATTTGGGCAATTATGTCTTGAGCATTTCCCCAACTACCTCCATGTACAAGCAAAGCTTTAATGATAACAGTAAAATATTCTTCTTGAATTTTTTCATTATCAGGTAACTCCTCGTTGAGTTCCACTAACAATTCATATAATTTCGCTCCCAGATTTGAAGTTAACGCAGCTGCATTACTAGTTCCCGTTAAATATCCTACTTTTCGGGTATCTCCGACCGCACCTGGCATCGCTACGAGATTTCCAGGAGGGTAATTTATTGATTCGCCATTTTCAATCCTCAAATATGTTTTTTGTGGATTGGTTTGGCGTAAGTGTTTTCGAAATAGATGTCTTCCTCCAGGCATTAAAATATCTGGTTTTATAGAGTTATTATAACCAAAACCAATTCTACTTATTGGGCTTAGTAAAAATGAGCTTGTTAGCAAGCTTCTCCTCTGCGGAAAATTAAAATCTCCATGGCTATCATGATGGGAACAGCCGACAGTTAATGAGTTTATCGACTCAGCAGGCGTTAGAATTTTTCTGTCAAAATTATCTTCAAGAATCTTTTTAAGCGTCGCTGTCTCTAAATCTTGAAATGTAATTTGATCAAAATCTGCTGAAGGAATATCTAAAATAACATCATCGACTTTGTTTCCTGCACTTATTATAAATAAAACATTGTATTTGTAAGACAACCAATCTATCAGTTTTGCCCAAGTACTGATAAAGACCGTTGCAAAATAATGTTGATATTTTCTGATCGGTTATTTTTGCTTTTTTTTGCAGTTTTTTTCGATTTGGATTCGGAAATCTAGTTGCGTTTTCTTGAAAAATCCTCTTTTTGAGGCCTTTTCAACTGCTTAATTTGTGTTTTTTATTGCATTGGACACAAGTATCCCAGGTGATCTGTAAAGATTGTACGCCATGGCTTCCATTAGATTTTGTGTATGCATTTTGGCGATCCCCTTATACCTTGCACAGCTTGAGTTGAACCATCGCCGGATGCTCCCGAAGGTCCGTTCAACTTTGAACCTGATCTTGCCGATCAGTTTGTTTCTTAACTTCTCTCTTTCGGTTAACGCTGTTCCTTTCTTTGCCTTATGCAAGATCCTGCTTTTTAGCTTTCCTGATTTGATCAATTCCTCATTTTTAGAGGAACGATATCCCTTGTCAGCATAGATATGGATGCCCTTTGGAAGGTCAGCCGAAGATATTACCTGTTGAAGATTGGCAATTTCATTTACATTTGCTGGAGTGGTTACCACGCCCAGAACCAGGCCTTCTGTATCGGTGACATAATGCTTTTTATAGCCATAACGTGTTTTCCCAGCCTTCTTTATCCAACGAGCTTCATGGTCAACACCCGGGCTCTCTTGTTGGATCAATAACTGTTCACTATTCTCTTTATCCAGCTCAGAATCTTCGCGAGGATGTTCACTACGGTCACTTTCGATCTCGTAAATAACTTTGCCTTTTGGTTTTAGCGGAGAATCAACAATACTGGCATCAACGATAGCTCCACGTTTTACCAATATTTTATGTTTATTCAACTGCTTGTTCAGCTCCTTGAATAGATTCTCATAAACACCCTTTTCTGTCAGCGAGCTGCGAAAACGGCTAATAACACTGTGATCGGGAACCGAATCGTCCAAACTGATGCCAACAAAGCGACTAAAGGAGATACTGTCGTTTATACGGTCTTCTACTTCGTAGTCACTCAGACCATACCAGGTCTGTAGAAGTGTCATTTTGAAGAGGACAAGACCAGAATAACTAGGGCGTCCCATTTTGCTTTCCCCTTTGTGGTAATGCTTGTTGATAATATTTGAAATCGGATGCCAATTTACCAATGTATTGATCTGATCGAAGAATTCCTGCTTGATTTTCCGTCTTTGAACCATGTAATCAACAAAGCTAACTTTTTCTGTCTTTTCCATACCTTAAATATAACGAAAATCAACAAGAAACAAATTAAAAACTTGAATATCAATAAAATAAAAACCAAACACTTTTGCAACGGTCTTTGATATTATTATGAAATGGGCGGAATGGATCTCCTATCGAAAAATTAATCAGTTTAACATTTTTTGCAGTTGGTGGATTTCCATTTTCACCTTCGAACATTCTCTTTACCGCTTGGTGAATAATATCGATCGGCAATTTGTCATCAGGCAAAAATTCTCCAGCGGATTGATCATTGGCTGATGGCTTAAGGATAGGTCTTACATAAATAGGTCGAGTAAGAGGAGTTGACTTCTCGCTCAAATCTCCATTAATAATTAAAGAGGCCATAGCTGTTCCATGAAACCTCCTTTGCACTAAATAATTATGCACAAAATCGTCGGGATCATCTATTAATATCTTCCCTACTAAAAGATCATGATTTTCAATAGGTAGTCCATCAAATAGAGCGACGACGGGATCTAACTCCAATTCTTTGGTTGGTATTTCACCTTCGTAATCAATAAGTTCAAGTTGTTGTTCATGATTAAATATTGATTGGCCAACTGGACGGAAAAATAATATCTGCTGTGACTTTAAAAAAGCGACGTTTGTATTTTCAGTCAAATCATTAAAACTCGCCAAAGGTGCTTCTGCAATGAAAGCGTGGTACGCTATTTCTGGAAGGATAACACGAGAGGTTTCTAGAACTCTTCCATTATTCTGTTCCACTAACAATTTTACTTCTTCAAAAGCTCTTGTGTCTTTTGTAACATTATGTTTATAGGCTAACTCTATCTCAAATTTCACAGGATCTACTTGTAACTCTCTCATTTCATTCAAGTATTCTTCCAAGCCAGTATCATAGATGCGATCGGTAATACTATAAGGGCGAATGTCTTTTAATCGCTCAAAGAGGATTCTAAATCTACCCGTATTTCGTGCAAAATTTTGGTTTTCTTTATCTAATTTATACTTTTCCCAATAAGTTCTCAGCTCTCTTAATGCGTTTTGGTTCGTCATTGTAAGAAATAACCTTGCTCCGAAACGCTTATCTGAACGCTCCCCAGTCTTACTGTCTACTATGTAAAAATCTTCATCAGGTTCGATTTCTCATTGTAGTTCCCCCAAGAACTCCATTCCGGGAGTGGCTGCTACCGCTCGAAAAAAGTCATTTAAATCTCCTGCGACTTCCAATACTAATATCATTTCCGCAATGAGATTGTTTGGATTTGCCCCGAGATAAGCGGTCTGGTTTTCCAATACGCGATCTAGTTCAGAAATACGATTCTCAAATTTTACAATTTGAATTTCTTTTTGAGGATATTTTACATTCCCTATAAATGGTTGTAAGGCATCTCTAGAGCCAGATGAAGCTTTAGGAAATATTAGTAGCGGTTTTTTAGCCATTTCTTAATTGGTACTTATTGGATATCTGAGTTAAAGATTCTTCAACAATTTTTCTAACATCTACTTCAGGAAGCGACAATATATATTTTCTTTGTATATCCAATACAAATTCTTCAATTTCAGAGAAACTTAAGCCATCCAACTTTCCCGAAATCGTTTTTAGAGAATGTTCTAATTTATATTGAACACGGGTTTCAAACTTTCGCAACCAGTTTTCGATCATTCTTTTATCTGGTCTTTCAAGTTCTAAACGAACTTGAAAACGCCTCCAAACAGCCCGGTCTAATAATTCAGGATGATTTGTAGCCGCTACCACTACAACATAGCTTGGTAACCGATCAATTTGAAGAAGAAGAGAACTAACTACACGTTTAATTTCACCTGTTTCGTGTGTATCGCCACGTTCTTTACCAATAGCGTCAAACTCATCAAAAAACAGGACACATTCTTGCGTTCTTATAAAATCAAACATCGCCTTAAGCCTAGATGCGGTTTCGCCTAAGTAACTACCAATAATTCCATCGTACCGTATGACATAAAACGGAATCATAAGTGATTGCGCAATTGCTTCTGCTAAAGATGTCTTGCCATTTCCTGGTTCCCCTGCCAATAGAATTCGATTTCTAGGTTCCAAGTTGTAAGATCGTAATAAATCACTTCTATGGTGTTCCTGAACTACTTCGTCAATTATATTCCTATTTTCTTGTTTTAAAACTAAGTCTTCAATTGATTTGTTGGGATAAATTCTGAACAAGAAGCTTTCTAGTTTTTCATTAAGTAAATTTTTTGGAGCGAATTTAGATTCCTTATCTTTTGAAAATCTCTGACTGTTTATTACTTCCGTTAATTGGTCTGCAACTATATGATGTTGCTTGTTCCGTTCCTCAGCAATCAAAGACTCAACAACTTTAATAAAAAGGTTGTTATCACCAGTGCTTCCAGCTTTAACTAGTTTTAGTAATAAATCAGCCCGTGCCATTGAATATAAATTATTAATTTTTGTTAAAGTTATAAATAACCAAGATAATATAATAATTGGTATTGAATAATAAAAAACATTTTAAAATCTTTTATGGTATTCTAATAACCAAATTCGTTTATAGCGGATCATAATTTATTCTTCACCATGACTAAACCGTCACAAATACGTCACAGTCACAAATTATGAATATTGAAAAATTGTTTATAAATTGCTATAGCAAGCAGGAAATAAAGATTTTTAGCCTTGTTGAGGCACGAGGTACAACAGACTCTTAATCTGTGGGTCCTGAGTTCGAGCCTCAGCGGGGTCACTTTCAAAAAAGCCGTTTTACAAATGTAGGATGGCTTTTTTCAATACAAGTTGGATTATTTTCCCTGTGCAGCTATTAACTTTAAATCGTTTTTCTAATGTTGAATGTTATAATCATCGGATAACGAATCCATTATTTTTATCAGCTATCCCGTATTATTTCTGCTAGGAAAACATAAAACTCTTTAATCTGTTATTAATTCAGCGAATTTATTACGTAAATTTGTATTTCAGACGATAAGCTTATGGAAGACAAGAAGATTTCGATATTGTACGTTGACGACGAAGAAAACAATCTGTTTTCTTTTAAAGCGACATTTCGACTAAAGTATAAAGTGTTTACGGCAATTAGTGGTGCCGATGCAATCGATATTGTCAAAAACAACCAGATACATATTATCATTACTGATCAACGTATGCCGGAAATGACCGGTGTAGAGTTTTTGGAAGAGATTATTAAGATCAATGCAGCCCCAATGCGTATCCTTTTGACAGGATATACGGACATGGCAGCTGTCGTTGATGCCGTTAATAAAGGAAAAATCTTTCATTACCTCAATAAGCCTTGGAGCGAAGAGGAGCTCGATCAAACGATTCAACGCGCTTATGATGTCTATGCTGAGCGTCAAAAGATTGTGGAGACTAATTCTCAGCTTGAGACTTCAAATGATCAGTTGGAGTTTCTGTTGCGACAAAAGCTACTTTCCTAAAAGATTATAATTTTAGGAAAGTCAACTTTTATTTAAATTGTCTGCTTGCTTTGTGATACCCTTCGCTACAATCGTATAGGATTGCCGAAAGTGAAAGGATTATTTGCTCGGTATGACGACGGTAAAGGTTGTACCCTGATTGGGTTGTGATTGTACTTCGATTTTCCCTTGTAGTTTTAAGAGTGCATTCTGAACATTATAGAGCCCAAATCCCATGCCTTTCGCTTGATCACTGGCTCTAAAGAATAATTTAAAGATATCTTCAACATACTCTGGAGATATATGCCTATTCCGTTGTCACTCACCATAATTTTAGCTTTACGTTCTGATACGGATACAGAGAGTTTGACGTACTGGTTTTCCTGCCCTTTACGTTGATATTTAAAAGCATTAGAAAGAAGATTATGCAAAATCAGTTCTAGAAGTGCTTTGTCTCCGCTAAAGGTTTCTTTTTGATCCACTGAAATTTCAAAAGCCACATCCTTATTTTGCGTATACATGCTGTAAAACTGGCGTATGTTGCCAAAGAGCTCTTCGAAATTTATCGCTGACAACATGAGTTCTCCTCTTCGTAAAAGATAATAGTCTCGCAGACTGTCAATATAAGCATCTAAGCTGACCAATGAACTATCCATTAGTGATAACAACTCATGAATACGATCTATGCTGTCAAATTCTAAACCAAGTTTCACCGCAGAAAGAACCCCTGTCAATGGATCACGAAGATCATGACTAACACTATATGCGAATTTATCTAATTCATCATAAGCTTTTTGTAGCTCTTGATTCTTAACTTCTAGCATAGAGTTTGCAACATAAAATTTATTTGCTTCTTCTATAGCGGAAACGATTTCTTCATTCATCCAGGGTTTTCGGACAAACCTAAAAATATGGCCCTTATTAACTGCATCAATTACAGTTTCCATATTGGCATAAGCCGTTAAAAGAATACGGATTGGTTTTGGAAAATCTTTTTTAATGCGGTGCAAAAAATCGATGCCCATCTCATCCGGCATACGTTGGTCACAGAAGATAATACGGATATCAGGATGAGCATGAAGGATCGTTTCGGCCTCACTCGTATTGGATGCTGTATGGATAGCGTAATCGTATCTAAAGTTCGCTTTAAAGCTAACCAAATTGTTTACTTCGTCATCGATATATAATATTTCAAGCTCCCTCTGCATAATTTTATTATATGGTTTTATTCCCTTACAAAAGATATGAAAAAATAATAGTTAATTGAACTATTTTCAGTTTATAGTGGTATTAATTGTTTTGTTGAATTGGAATGAGGAGTGTAAAACTTGTGCCCTGTCCCACTTCTGAATCTACAATAATCTTACCATGATGTTTCGCAATGGTATTATAGGCTATGGACATTCCCAAACCAGTACCTTCGCCAACGTCTTTTGTTGTAAAAAATGGTTCGAATATCCGTTCATGAATTTCTTTTGGAATACCTATACCATTGTCTGCGATTTTGATAAAGACGGAGGTATTATCCGCGTGAACTCCGGTCTCAATCCATATTTTACCACCAACATCGTGATTAAACTTCTTATTCACGGCGTAAATAGCATTTGTCACAATATTCAAAAAGACCTGATTGAGTTTGCCGGCATGACATTCGACCTTTGGCATATCACCATAGATCTTATCAACTTCAATCGTGTTATTTAATAAACTATTGAGGATAACCATTGTTGACTCCAACCCCTCGTTTAGATCTGCAAATTTTAATGTATCCTCGTCTACGCGCGAGAAGATCCGCAAACTCTTTACTATTTCGGCCGTCCGGTGGGCTCCATCGTGCATTCCTTTTAATAGAAAATCTACCTCTGTTTTCAGATATTCTATATCCAGGTCATCTTTGAATTTTTTGATCTGAGATTGCTTTTCAGTATCGGATATCCCCTCTTGAAAAGCGATACGTTCCACTTCCTCCAGCGTTTCCCAGAGCATCTTAATATCACGTTTTAACGGAGCGACATTAGACGTAACAAAGTTAATTGGGTTGTTGATCTCATGCGCAACCCCAGCAGTTAATTGACCAAGGGAGGCCATCTTCTCGGCTTCGACAAGTTGAGACTGCGTTTCCTTTAAGTGAGTAAGAGTGGTTTGTAGAGACTCATTCGATTCTGTTAATTCACGTGTCCGCTCATCTACTTTTTGTTCCAATACAATATTTTGCTCGCGTATCAACCTCTCGTTTTCTAACGAGATTGCTAATTCCCTGACTTGTGATGCTTCCTTTTCTTCTTTTAAAATATTGATACTATAAGCTAGACCGAAGGACAATAGGGCCATCTCCACAACAGATGCAATTTGTACAGCATTGCTGGTAAAATCGTTATATTTTAAGATGCCATAGTCTTTCAGTAAAAACACGACAGAGCCTAGTAACAAAATTGTCCAACCGTAAACAAAATATTTAGCCGGTTTATAGCCATTTATCATGACACGATAAGATAAATAAAGAACAAATAAGGACCCAGCCCCTGTTGTTAGTTGCATAACCATGAACGCTGGTTGTGTCAGGTTGAGCAGTGTAAGAAGGCTGCCAATGACAAAAAGGGTGATAAAAACAGTAATCACACGTCTTGATCGAGGAGCATTTTTCGGTAATTGAAGAAATGAATCTGCAAAAAGAAGTGCGCATAAGCCTGATAAACAACCAAATATAATAGGACCCTTTGTTGCAAAATAAGTCCAATTTGGCCACAAATACTGAAAACTATAACCTTTAATACCCATTTGTGTTATTCCTGCACAAAGAACATAAAGGACATAATACAGATAGCCTCTTTCACGAACAGAGAAAAACAGAAATAAATTGTATATCGCCATAATGCCGACAATACCAATATAGATGCCGCTTAACAAACTATCGTCATTCATCTCTTTTAAGAAACTGCGCTCGTTACTTAAATAGATAGGGAGAATAATCTGTTCCGTACTTTTTATGCGAAGAAAAAAAATGGTCTTCTCATTTCCAGGTAATTGGATGTCGAATGCATAATTAGGGACCTTATATTTTCTAGCCGAAAAAGATTGATGTTCGCCTAGCTTGATCGAGTTATAATGCCCGTTTACTGACGGTACAAAAAGTTCGACCTCATCCAAGAGAGGATAGGCGATTTCGAGCAAGAGTTCAAGCTTTTCTTTGCCCTTGTTTGTCACGGGCAATCGAAACCAGATGTCAGCGGGTGATATGCCCAAATTAGGAACCTTGCTTTCTACCGATTGAAAGGAGGAAGCCGAAGTGTCTGCAAAGTTAGGTTCGCCTTTCCCAGTATAACGCTCCAGACCATACCCGATCAATACACGCTGTGTCGGTTGATCGATAATAACCTCTCCAAAACAAGTTGAACTGCACGTAAAAATAAATAAGAAGATCAAGTTAAGCCAGCATTTCATCACTATACGCTATTTTGTTGCTTCGGCAATAACTAAATTCATAGAAACAAGGAAACAACCCGCTTCATCAGCTTGATCCAATGTGTTTTGAAATTCCTCCATTTCAGCTGTACTTAACTTCTCTTTTTCGACCATCTCCAAAAGAACTTTATCTAAGAAAAGATAGCGGTTGGCCTCTTCTTTTGAACGGGCTACCATACAGAATGTTTGCAGTTGTACTTGTTTAAAGCCTTGAGACAATAAGTCTGAAGTTAATTTATTCCCAGCCCAGCCATTGTTGACTTTTTCTTCGGTCAAATAATGACATATCTTAGCCTCAATGTCAACATGCTTGCTATAAAACGTCAGGCTGTTCCAAATCGTCTCAACGATCACTAAGGGTTGACCTTCACGCAAGACACGGTGAACCTCAGCAAACATTTTTGGCGCTTCCAGTAGATGTTGTACAACGCGTTCCATTCTAATGCCAGAAATGGAATTATCTTTAAAGCTAAGTTGATAAACCTCACCCTGAACAAAGTCGACGTTCTTTACCTCTGCACTGCTTGTTGTGGCATGCTCGATTAAGGCCTTATCATGATCCAATCCAACGACAAGTACATTATTACCCAGCATATTAGCCAAATTGATGGCATCCATTCCAGTTCCACAGCCAAGATCGACGACAACTCCCTCTTTAATCGTATTAAAAGGAGTATATGAATGTATTTTTAATTGTTTAAGAAAATCACCGGTATCCATTAAATAGCCGGCACCATAATGTTTAGTGTCCATTATAAGATATTTAAATTACGATCATCTGGTTTATGATCTAATGATGTATGTTTCAGATTTTTAATAATTTCATTTAAATCCCATTGATTGAGATTCGGAATATCGATTTGATAATGAATTTCAATCTCCTTATTCCGTAAAGTTTCTATGCGGACAATATTAGAATTATTACGAAGCGACAAAATTGCATCTTTGTTTTCTTGATCGGCTTCGGTCAAGGTGTCTAGATTGCGCATAATCATTACGGTAGCCAGTAGATCCAGCTTCGGATAATAGAATGTACCATTATTTCCAACACTTGTATCAATGCGGTAGCCAACACTTTCTGCCAATTTCACTGTATAAGGAGCACATAAGGCAAAGAGTGATTTAATGCCAACTTGGGTACTAATAGCAGCACCAGCACGAGTTAAAAATATGCTTCCAATGCCATAACCGGCAATTTGCCTGGAGTTCCATAGTCCACAACCTTCACCTGTCCCTTGTTGTGCATAATCATATACAAGGTCTAGTATTTTGGCATCCATTGCTCCTGTGGCCTGTTCAATCGGAAGTGGTTCACTCCCTCCAGATACGTGTATGCGTACTCCACCATAGACCTTATCGCCATCAAGGGATTCTACAATCAATACGAATGATGCGGGATTGTACATCCAGTCATTTTTGGAAGAAGTTACTTTCTTTACGCCTATAGCAGTTAACACGTGCGCGTGTCCTTCTATGAAACGTTCACAGGTTTGGGGATCGTCGATAGCCCGAAATGCTCTTAGTCTTACTACTGGACGCCCGTCGTTGAATAATAATGCCACCGGATGCTTTGATTTATCGTTTAAACGCAAAACTAATCAATTAAATGCAAAGGTGTTTACTCTTCAAATAAATTATACCGTAATGCAACCGCCTGTAGCAAGCAATGGTAAAAATTATTTAATTCTTTTTTCACCTTGAAGAGCCTAAATGACCCTTTTAATTGATTTTATCGAAAATACATCGTATCATCGCAATAAGAAATATTTTCGATAAACAATAAATTCGAACTTAGAAATATTACTGTTTTTTGAGACTATTTTTGTAAATCTGACCGTCTTTCATGATCAATAAAAAGTTTTTTTCTGGATCTGCCAATAGTTTTAAATTCTTAAGAGGATCTCCGTCTACAAGGATTAAGTCTGCCAAAGCTCCTTCTTCCACTGCCCCCAGCTTGCCAGGATAAGGACTTCTTAATCCCGAAAGTTGCAGAAGCTCGCCATTGTCTTGGGTAATCATTTTAATGATTTCGGCATTTGTAAACCACTTTTGAAGGCGCAAAATAAAATTATTCTGCAATTTATTCAGATCCGGTTCAAAAAGGAAATCTGTACCCCAAGCTAGTTTTACTCCATATTTCTTAGCCATAGGCCATACTTTTTCCTGCCCTTCAATGACAGGCTTACGCTTGATTCTTCGTTGTGGATCCATATCGGGTGTATCTTCAACAAGGTTTTGTAAACTAAGCCAGATATTTTTTTTTGCGATTAGCTGTAAAGTTTCTTCGTCGAGCAATTGTCCATGTTCTATACATTTTACGCCAGCCTCGATCGCTCTTCGAATTGCTCTTGGCGTATACGCATGGACGGTAACATAGGTTCCCCAATCTTCGGCTGCATCTACTGCCGCTTTCATCTCATCTAGTGTGTATTGGGTGACATCTACAGGATCATATGCTGAAGATGTTCCTCCGCCTGCCATGAGTTTAATTTGACTCGCTCCGAACCTCAGATTCTCTCTCACTGCAGTCAATACCTCATCACGGCCATCGGCGATGAATGTTGCTCCATATCGCTCCGCACGAGAGACCACTCCAAAAAAACGACGTGATTTTTCCTCCGGTGTCCGAAAATCTCCATGCCCCGCTGTTTGACTAACAACAGCACCAGAAGGCCATATTCTAGGGCCTAGAAGCTTACCCTTGTCGATTGCCGCCTTTAATGGAAATATAGGGCCACCGACATCTCGTACACTTGTAAAACCCCGCATTAACATCTGTTGCGCCGAGAGCCCCACCGTGTTGATCAAGAATTCCTCGGAAAGGTCATTTGTCATCATTTGAGGCATTGTCAAAGCTCCAAATACCAAATGGACATGTACATCAATCAATCCAGGCATTAGGGTTTTGCCTTTAGCATCTATTTTAACAATATTCTTACCTTGCACGTCAATAGGAGATGTACTAATGGTTTGAATCGTGTTACCGTTTATTAAAACATGTTTTGGCGGAGTTAACATTTGAGTTTTATAATCGAGCAGTTTAACATTTTCTATTAAAACTTGCTTTTCCTGTGCTTGGATAACATGTGCAAAAGCCGAACAAAGACATAAAGTAAGTAGTTGACGTAAACGCATAGTTTGGAGATTTACGTTAATAAATAATATGACAAATCGATTTTAATTCAAGCGACTAATGTTGGCTTGAAAAAATATCTTCTAAGTTAAATCATAAATTCAATATATTTCAATTTTTTCGCTATAAATTTTCACTCTGCCGGCCAAAAACGCTAAATTTATCCAATCATGATATATAAAAAGCCTGTTCTAAATTATTTAAATAGCGTAATTCCCAAAATTGTATCCATAAGAGAGCTGCTCACCTATGCCTCTTTACTCGGCTTATCCGCTTATGTATTCCTACTGGTTTTTCAGCCATTTGGAACGTATAATTTTGAGCATGCCTATAAATTTAGCTTGTTATCCGGATATGGGGTCATATTATTCGTTGCATATGCCTTAATTTCTGTCCTCTTACGTAAAAAAAGAGGAACAATTGCGATAGAACTATTTCGTATTTTTCTTGTGCTCCTATTATCAATTTTTTTAAATTTCGTCTATCATGGCTGGTTCATCAATCAGGCCCCATTACAGTGGAATAACCTCCCCTATATTGGATTTTACACACTTTCACTTTACAGCCCAATTGCTACGATTTATTTTTTGCTTCGAGTTGATAAGCGTCATTCGTATTATGAAAAGAATAATTCGTCGATTGAACGTTTATCGATAAAGCCAGCGATCATATTGAGCCAAATGAATGACTGTCATTTGGGGCTGGTCGATATCCCCAATGGTAATCAATCGTTAAAGTTACTGCCAAGCGATTTTATTTTTGCAAAATCAATGGATAATTATTGCATGATCTATTTTAGGAAGGATGGTACGGTAAAGAAGCAGATGGTACGAATTACGTTGAGCCGATTGTCTGAACTCTTGAATACAATGTCTATTCACCGATGTCATCGGTCGTTTCTTGTTAACTTTGAAAAAATAATTGCAAAGGAAGGGAATGCCCAAGGTTTCTTGTTACGTTTTGCAGATACTGAAGATTGTGCTGTTATTTCAAGGTCTGCTATGGAATCAGTTAGACCGTATTTATAGGGCAGAAGATCGCCTCGCTGTTTTCAGTCAGCCCTAAGTCTTGCCATACGCCACATAACTTTGTTTACTCATCATGAGGGGCATAATTTTGCTCAAAAAAAAGATGAGCACAAAAAGTTTAAACCTGCTGGTATTATTCCTGTTCTTCGGAATATACTTTATCCTTGATAATTTGTTTTTTGCTAGGCTTCAACCCACGATGAGCAACTATGTCCACAGTAGATTTTTGGGGCATGTGCTGACGTATTCAATTAGCCTTGGACCACTGCTTTTGGGGGCAACGCTGCTTAAACCTAAAGTGCCGAATGAGTTCTTGGAAAAATTTGGTTTAAAGGGCTCTTTTTTACAGGGGCTATCTTTTGGAATTATAGCCACCTTACCCATGTTCTTGGGCTATGCCCTTGTTTTTACCTTCAACCGCAAAATAGATCCGAACACGCTATTAATAAATAGTGTGTCATCGGGTTTTTTTGAAGAAGTGATTTTTCGGGCCTATTTTTTTGGTTTAGTTTATCGCTATACCCGACTAGGTTTTATTCCATCCATTTTAGCCACCTCATTCCTTTTTGCTATACTGCATCTTTATCAGAGTCAGGATTTGGGAGAATTGGCCCTGATTTTTTGTACGACTTTCTTCGGCTCTATCCTATTTTCGTGGTTGTATGCCGAATGGAGTTTTAATCTTTGGATACCGATAGCACTTCATGTTTTGATGAATTCGGCATGGATGATCTTTGATGTTGCAGACAATGCTGCAGGAAATGGATGGAGCAATTTTTTCCGCTTCTTGACCCTCTTTATCGCTATCATTAGTACCATTGTTCATGTACGGAAGTCAGAGGCCGGTTTACAAATTAAAGGGAAAAATTTATGGCTAAAAGATTAAAAATTCCGCGGGATTTTAACGAGCCTTTGTGGCTATAGATATCCTATTCAAAGGGCCTCGTTCAAATTTGTAATGAGCTTTAGAATTTACCTCGCTAAAACTGTGAACCTTTTGATAATCGTATTGGCTCTCGGAGAACCCCTGAAAACCAGTATTTTTTTTTGGCATGGGAATCGCTACCTTGACCTTTATGAATAGACAACTATTTTCACCCCTATCTTTATTCCTTGGAGCGACATTATTCATGGGAATCTTGAGCTGTGGTCACAATACGAGGGTTAATAATACAGATTTAAAGGATTCTTCTGAACTTAAAACCATTGCCGTAAAGGATACGATGGATGCTGCTAAATTTCCTCCTTTGCCGATTGACTATGACAAGACAAAGGTTTTAAAAAACACCTATGTTGTTGATCGTGCTGGAGTCGAACTTAGACAAGGTGCAGATGGAGCGGCTCCGCTATTAGGAAAATATCCCTATGGCACAAAGCTCGATGTGATCGGTGAAGAAGGAGAATGGGTTGCTGTCATGGACCGTATACAGCGCGATTACAAAGGGAGAAATGGCGAAACAGGTGATGTAACACGATGGGAAAAGGTGTATGTAGCGAAGTCCAAGCTGGGGAAACAGGATCAGATTACAATTTCCCCCAGAGATTTAAATTCAATCGTCTCACTTACGATAAATGGTAAAGAAACGTATTATGAAAAGGGGCATTCTTTAGATAAGTATCTCCAGTTAGAGTTGATTGATAAGCAAACGTTCCTAGCCGCTCAGAATACGGCTAAAAATTATTTGATCAAGGATACCCTGTCTTATCCTAAAAACGGAAAAATCTTGGAATTGCCTTTGACCAATGGAAAAAAGTTAACTTTTACAGATAAGGATATCGATAATGAATTGGAAGCCAGTTATTCCTATAAAGGACATTATGATTTTCTAAATGCTTTTGCTGTTGATGGGAATTACTGGGAAAGTGCTGATGTGCGGCTTTTTGATAAACGGGATGGTCATCTAATTGTGGAATGTGGGGATTACCCCTACTTTTCTGCCGATAAAAATTATCTGATGACTTTGCACGCTGATCCCTATGAATCGACGGGTGACTTGCAGCTCTTCCACGTGAAACAAGGAAAGGTGACGCCGATGCTTTTTGTTAGTTTTAAAGAGTGGATGCCAACTTGGAAAGAGGAATTGATGTTTTGGGGCAAAGATGGATGCATATATACTGCTGCCAACCATATTGATGGCTATTGGGGCGATGAAGGATCGTTGAACGAACGATCACAGTTTATCCGAATAAAGATATTACCTTATTAAAGATCGACATAATTAAAAACCGGCATAAACTATACTTTTATTCATTTGCTGTAGGCGTATATATTTACTATTTTTCTGTTTTAAGTAAAACTATTCTGGCATGCACCTGTTGTATTCCATAAAATAGATTATAGTTTGTAATTTAGCTGGATGAAACTAAGAATACTATCGTTATTTACTATCCTTTTTCTCTTTACTACGTTGTCTATCGCACAAGATAAGCCCTGGAAACAACATAATAAATGGATCTGGGGTCCTTCAGCAGGGTATCAGTATCAAAGTGGTAATTTTCTGAAAGTTTCGGGCTGGGGCCTATTTGCACCTAATGATTTTCAATATATGAAAATTGATGCCGGAGCTAATTTCAGCTGGATGGGAGGTAAAACGACGGTTATTCCAGAACTGGGATTTACCTACTATCTAAATGATTTTGTTCTTTTCCCTTTTGTGAAAGCAGAGTTAACGCCTTACACTATAACGCCAAAAGTGGGGGCCAGTCTATTCTCCATTGTGGATCTGGGAATAGGTTATGGATTTGATTACAATACGAAGAAAAATTTTAAGCCGATTGACGGAATTACCGTTTCAGTAGGGGTAAATATTCCGCTCAATTTTCATATTTATTAATTGAAAAATGCGCAGTAAGACGATTTATAAACTCCTGAGGTCACTTGTTGTGTTGTTAGCGCTGGTTAGCAATCTAAAAGCGCAAGATTATTTAATCGGTCCTTCACTGAGTTATCAGTTCCAAAAAGGCAGTGTATTAAAAACGGGTGCTTATTTCGCATTCCCTTTTAGTGGAGATCATATACTGCGAGCAGATGCTACAGCTAACTTTACATGGACACAAAAAAAGTTTGCCGTAATCCCTGAGGCCGGAATAACGTATTATCCCCAAACGTATGTCTTGACTCCTTTTGTTCGTACAGAACTTACTCCATATACCATTACCCCCAAAGTTGGAGTGAGCTTGGCTACATTGGTGGATCTTGATTTTGGTTATGGATTTTCCATCAATGAAAAAAAAGATTATAATCCGATAAAGGGTTTTGCGGTGTCGCTCCGATTTAGTATTCCGCTAAATTATCGGATCAATATGTAGCTTAGTTTCGCGCCTAGTCTTAGCTTGGTTATGTCTGCCAAACGCTAAATTTGACGGGCCATTTTTTTGTGCTAGCCTATTTCTCTTGTAAAGCAATTACCCTATCTTACTTTTTGGGAACGGCAAGACTAATTGTCAAGCCATTTTTTGAAGGCTGAGACTTTCTCCCTGGAGACAATGAGCTCTTCGGATTCATAATGCTTGAGGTATATTTTTAGCCGGGCATTGGAATGTACAGCAATATTTTTGATGGCATCAAATTGAATAATCGTGCTTCGATTGATCCTAAAAAATGCTTTGGGTGACAGTTGCGGTGTTAGTGCGTCCAATGTCTGATCCAAAAGATAGTTTCCATTTTCGTTGGTATAAAGGTAAGTGCCTTTGTTTTCGCTGTAAATGCATTCAACTTGCTGGCTTGTCACAACTTTTAGACTTTGGCCGATTTTGATTGTAAAGCGTTCCTTAAATGTTGGGGCAGGGTTTCTAAACAACGCTTGAAGCGATGCCAGATCAAACTGGGGATTGGGGCGTCTAAATTGGCGGAATTTTTCAATTGCATTTTCCAATTCTTCATCTTCAATTGGCTTCAGCAGGTAATCGATGCTATTTTGTTTAAAAGCACGCAACATATATTCATCGTATGCGGTGGTAAAAATAATGGCCGAACAGGGTTTCACCTGCTCCAGGATGTCAAATGAAATCCCATCCGCGAGCTGAATATCCAAAAAAAGGAGGTCTGGGTCACTGTTTGACATAAACCACTCAATGGATTCTTCCACAGTTTGCAGTACAGCAGATACGGTGTAACCGAGTTCCTCAAGTTTTCTTCGAAGTAATCTCGCCGATGGAAGTTCGTCTTCTATAATTACTATTTTCATTACTTTTTTACGTGGTTATCGATCATCAGACCGTTGTATTGCTTAATTTGTTGAATCGTTGTGCCCATGCTATTGTTTTTGCTGTGCTTAGCTCCCGCATGTTTATTAAGAGCAGGTTACTTTTAAAAGACTATTTCATGGATAATAGGCAGTCCGACAGAAAATAATAGATCACTTTCTTGAATATACACAGGTAGATTGGACAGTATAGCATAACGTTCCTGAATATTTTTCAAACCGATTCCCGAATGATCATGGAGCACTTTCTTTTTTTGAAGATTGTTTTCAACATAGAGGTAATTATTTTTTCTATAAATCTTCAATAAAAGCGGCTTCCTGATCGAAATAATATTGTGTTTGATTGCATTTTCGATCAGTAATTGAAGGGAAAGCGGTAATATAAAACCAGTATGCTGTTCCGCATTGATCTGTAGATCGATCTGTATACCGGTTTCGAAGCGCAGACTCAAGAGGTTTAAATAAGCCTTTGAAAAAGTAAGCTCTTCCTGTAAAGAAACGATGCTTTTGTCCCTTTGTTCCAATACATAGCGATATATCTTAGAAAGGTCTGTCGTAAACATGCTGGCTTTTTTAGGGCTTTCCTCAATTAATCCATTCAATACATTCAGGCTGTTGAACAAAAAATGTGGGTCGAGTTGATTCTTGAGCGACTCAAATTGTGCTGCTATTTGTTGTTTTTCCTGATGAGATTCTTTGATTTGGTAATCTTTGAATCTTTTATAGAAATAGAAACCAAAAAAAATCATTGAAATGCACCAAGATATCATCGCGGTTTGAAAATAATATGCAACACGTTGTTGATGAATAAATTGGTGGAAACGCTGAGCGAAATTTTTGGGAACACCAGGGTTAAAAAGTCCGGAGAAAAAAGCATTGACAATAAAAACGACCAGTACGGTCAAGAAAAAACTGATACTGTAAAAAACAATCATCTTCTTCCCAAAATCTTTACTGTTCGGGTACTTTTTTCCGACCCATTTTGATAGATAGCTGTGACCCAGAAAGAGAAAAAATCCATATAGTAAACCTCGGACCATATTAGGGTGAAAGATGATGGATACCCAAGGGACATCATTATGGTCAAGCTTGGCCACAACCACAAAATAGATGGTCACGACCAGGCTTGCGAGTAGTGCTTGTATAATCGCTTTAAATGGTGCTTTTTTCACAACGTGTTATTTGCATTCCTTTACGAGTTGTTCTGCCCGATCTTTGCCCCATGAAGGTGCAAATGGCGTAGTAATCTTCTCTTCACCGAATAAAGATAGTGCTTTCTTTACATCCTCACATTCTTTGTTGGTATCCTGGTTAAAATATTTTTTTGCGTTTATTTGGAATTCCGCTAGTCCCAATACAGCCCGGGGGTTGTTTGGCGCAAGGGAGATGGCTTTTTTATATAGAGCTATAATCTTAGGCGAAAGCTCTTTGGCTTTTGTCATGGGATCTGTGATCATCAATGCTGTTTGGTTCATCGCTTTCAGTACAAGCCATTCTGAATTGTTGTCCTGGGCGCTATTGTTAAGTATTTCTTCTGCAGACTGTATATATTTTGCCTGTGTCTCTTTATTTTTCTCCCTAAAGGATGCTGTTGTCAGTACCATGGCCTGATAATAGGCAGGAATCCAATTGTCCTTTTCTGCCTGTGCAATACGTTCTAAAAGAGCGGCCGCTTTTTGTGTCTCTCCCGATTGCCATAGACTCATGGCTTGTCCCATACTTTTTTCAAAATTGCCTTGTGCAAACGCGCTGCCGCTTATAAGGCAGATGAGGGTGATAATAAATGATTTCATGATCTTTTGTTTTTAGTAATAAATATTTTTCTAAGTTATTGTTGTTGTGTTAGATGTATATGATATTGAATGTTATTAAAGTTGGTAATCCTTCGCTGCAAACCGAAATAATATTGGATGGACCGACATATTTCGATGATGGTTGATGTTTATTATAGATTGTCCAATTGATTGTCCTTTCCATTTTTACTGATTGTCCAGAAATAGCCTAGAAACACAAAGCGCTTGGCGGTAGGGACAATCGGTCTACGGTCATAGATTCCTTGTGAATTTGGTCGGTCTGCATATTGATAGCCATAGATTGGGCTAGCGCCAAGAACATTACTGACGGAGAAATGGATAATTTTTTGCTGGCTATAAAGGAACGACCAACTCATAGAAAGATTATTGTAACCTTTTGTATGGCTATTCATAAATACTGTTTGATTGGGATCATTGTAATTTCTGCCGGATACAAACGAATTTGTCACACTGAGCTGTGAACGTAGACTGGGTAGCCAGTATTTTCCAACGATATAGAAACTGTGTTTGTAGACATAAGGGGGAGTAACTGTTGTCGGATAATTCGCGTCATTTCGCTTACTGTCCGTATAAGAATATGAAATCCAGTATTGGAGGTTTTTGATGCTGCTGTTGTTTTTGTAAAATAGGTCAAAGCCTTTGACCTTACCGCTTCCGTTATTGTCATATTGGGTGTCGTAATTTGGCGTCGCACTGTTGTATTTTACCAAATTGTTGTATTCTTTATGATAAGCTTCTAATCGAAGTAAGTGCCCTCCACGGGCATAGAAATAATTTGCGATATAGTGATTGGCTTCCATCCAGCCAAGCTGAGGGGCATATTTTAATAGCGGTGTTGGTGCCTGCTGATGGAAGTTCCCATAGGCAAGTGAGAGCTGCGTATATTTATTTAATGCGTAGCCCAGCGAAGCTCTTGGTTCTAAAGTGTTCTTCGACTGCAAATTGGAGGAGGTTTCTCGTAAGCCGATTTTCCCGATTAAGTTCGGGAGGATGCCGAAGGTCGTTTCCGTAAATACGGCGGTCATCTTGCTATGATACCCGTAGTGATAACCAATGGTTTGTCGGTGATATTCTTCTTGATAATTGGTGTCGAAATATTCTATTCCGCCAATACTTTTAATCTTATTGTTCCAGACCTTACTTAGCATTCCTTTTAAGTGAAGACTTTTTTCTTCATTAGGTAGGTAAACGTCATCGTAGTGCAGCTTATCGGTCAGGTAGCCTAGGCCAATGCCGGACTGGAAAGTCCATCGGTTTCCCAGATTCTGACTGTAACTAATGTTGGCGTAGGCATTGTTGGATTTCTTTTTCAATGGGACAGGTTGCTCATAATTGATGTCTGCTTGGTAAAGTCCCATATTTTCGAAATTGTATGCCCCATAGATATTTAGAAAGCCTTCTTTAAACTGATGGCGATAGATCATTTCTCCGGAGGCGTTTTCATAGGGTTTTGTCCATTTGATATCTGGCGTAATAATTTTGGAATAAGGTTTTAAGTTGGTATAACTGCTGTTGAAGGTGAGGGAGTTTTTGCCCCATTGTAAGGTATGTCCCAAACCTAGTCCAACGGAAGATAGTGAAAACTCTGTTTTGCGTTGTTCTATGGTATTTTCGGTGTTTAGGGCTAGAATGCTGGATAGCGCATTACCAAATTCTGCCGAATAACCACCTGTAGAGAAATTTACGCCTTTAAAGAGCATGGGTGAAAATCGACCCCTTACAGGAACTTCATTTGGTGTTGCGGTGTAAGGTTGGGCTACTCTGATTCCATTGATGTAGGTCTGTGTTTCGGAGGCATCTCCACCGTGAACCATAAGACGTCCATTTTCTCCCCCAACCTGTGCACCGGGCAATGTTGCTAATGCGCTGATGATGTTTCCCATGCTGCCTGCCGTAGTGACAATATCCAATGGACTCATTACCGTGCTTTTTCCGGAGCTATTGGCTTGTAGCACCCCTGCCTGAATCGTGACTTCCTGTAGGCGATTCTCACTTTCTTGCATTTGAATAATCAGCAATTCTTTCTGAGGAAGCTGGATAGACTTACTATATGTTGGGAGGCCCACAACAGACGCTTTCAGCATTTTAGTACCTTGTTCACTAGTTTCAAACATAAAGTTTCCAAGCGAATCAGTCGTGCCGCCATCATAGGTGCCTTCAATAAAAACATTGGCTAAATATATCGGTTTGCCGTTTTTGCCCTGTACTTTCCCTTTTAAGATAGACTGTGCCGATACGATGGTAATACTTAAAAATAGTAAGGTTAATAACAGCTTCATTTTTCTTTAATTTTATTCAAATATCAGCGGCTGTAAATCTTCCTGCGAAAAAGAGTGGACGGAATGTCAAAATATCATGACGAATTGCAGGATTCCAACTTTATGCTGTAAATTGATATCGAAAAACAAAATTTCCTCCATAATAAGTTCCGCAATGGAAAGTGGAGAGCGCGAGAAATTGCTTTTATAAGCATGTACTTATAACGGATATAAAAGTCATTTTACTTTCGTTTGATATTGAAAATAAGAGTTTAAAATAAGTCAGAAAAAATGCGAATAACCATTTTAGATGACTATCAAGACGCTGTCCGAAAGTTGGACTGTTTCAAAATTCTTGATGGTCACGATGTCCAAATATTGAAACAGTCCTATGCAGATCCGGCTTTACTGCCGGAAAAATTGAGCGATACGGAAGCGCTAGTGCTTATCAGAGAGCGGACACGGATTACAGAAGATCTGTTGTCTCAGCTTCCCAAGCTAAAGTTAATTAGCCAGACGGGCAAAATTTCAAACCATTTGGATTTGGCTGTTTGTAGCCGTTTCCATGTGGCTGTTGCTGAAAGTATGGGCTCTCCTGTTGCTCCCGCTGAATTGACTTGGCTTTTGATCATGAATGCCCTCCGTGGTTTACCTAAGGCTCTTTCTGATATGGACAAAGGCCTATGGCAAACGAACATGGGAGAGTGTGTCGCCGGAAAAACAATAGGGATATGGAGCTATGGAAAAATAGGGAAGCGAATCGCGCAATATGCAAAGGCTTTTGGTGCCCAAGTAATTGTTTGGGGAAGCGAAAATTCCCGAGAAGAAGCTGTGGGAGATGGTTTTTTAGCTGCCGCCAGTAAATCCGATTTTTTTCATTTTTCAGATGTTGTTACTTTACACCTTAGGTTAGTGCCTGAGACGCGAGGTGTCGTAAAGCTCGAAGATCTCCGGTCTATGAAGCCGACAGCGCTTTTTGTCAATACCTCTCGTGCTGAGTTGGTTGAAGAGGGGGCACTATTGACCGCGCTCGAGACAGGTGTTCCGGGGATGGCTGCGGTAGATGTCTATGAGTCCGAACCAATCTTTGATCCGAACTATCCATTATTGCAGCTGCCAAATGTACTTTGTACACCCCATATTGGCTATGTGGAGAAAAATGGTTACGAACAATTATTTAGACTTGCTTTTGAGAATATTGTAGCCTTTTCCGGGGGCGATCCACAGCATATCGCTAACCCCGAAGTTTTGACCTGTTAATTAAATGAATCGGCTATATATAGATGAATAATTTTACGCATTTAGAACAACCAACAGGTCGCGTTATTGTGGTTGACGGTAAGGAATATCTTTTTTTTGGTGGAACTTCCTATCTAGGGCTGGCAACAGATAAAGCATATGCTGCTATTTTTATAGAAGGTATACGGCGGTATGGTATCAACAATGGCACTTCACGAAATAATAATGTGCAACAGGCCATATTTGACCAAGCCGAAGAATATGCAGCAAAGCGTTTTGGTTTTGAAGCAAGCCTGTTGCTCTCAAGTGGATATCTGGCAACGCAATTTCTTGTAAGAACCTTGGCGACCGAAGGAGAAGTATTGTACGCTCCCGCCTGCCACCCTTCTTTATGGCTAGATAAGAAGCCTGTCGCGACTGGGCATTTTGTTGAATGGGCCAATGCAACGATCGAGTATATCAATCATTCAGCCCAAACATCATTTATCATCGTTAGCAATAGCTTGGACAATATGCGGCCAGAATTATACGATTTCACGGTTTTCAATCGTATTGATCCGAACAAAAAGATTATATTGCTCTTGGACGATTCTCACGGAATAGGAGTTTTGCGCAAGAATGGCATTTCATTAGATAAGAGTAGTTTTCAACAGGCTAATATTGAGCTGGTTGTCGTCGCATCCTTGGCAAAAGGCCTGGCAACAGATGCTGGATTGATTTTGGCCGATGGAGAACGGATCAAGTATCTCAAGCGATCAAACTTTTATACAGGGGCTTCGCCAAGTTCACCAGCGAGCTTATATGCATTTGTTCATGGAGAGCAGATTTATCTACAGCAATTTGAAAAGCTGCAGTATAATATTAATTCCTTCAGAGAACATGTAGAGCCTGGATTAGACGCTGTTGCTAATTTTCCAGTCTTTTCTTCAATGGATCCAGGCCTTTATACGAGGCTGATGAATGCTGGAATACTGGTTTCAAGTTTTCCTTATCCCCTTGCTACAGATCCCCTATTAAATCGGATTGTGGTAAATGCACACCATACCAAGGCGGATTTGGATCAGCTAAGTCATGCAATTGGCATATATTGATTTTTATATGACAACTAATAAGTCAACATCTTGTAAATTAGATAATTGTTTTTATTTTTGAGGTTTATTTAAGGGTTGGTCGAACGTAATGTCTCGTTAATTGATTGTAAATGTTTGGCTTTTGGAAGCTTATTTATCAAAAAAGTATTTAAATAATTTCCATTACTCATTTTAAAACAATACTTTTGCATCCCCAAACATTAGTTGGCTTAAGGGTTGAAAAATAAATAATTACAGTAAAATAGATATGACTAAAGCAGAAATTATTGCAGAAATCTCTACCAAAACTGGCTTAGAGAAGGTAGATGTTCAAGAAACCGTAGAGGCGTTCTTTAAAGTTGTCAAAAACGCAATGATCGGAGGAGAAAATGTATATGTAAGAGGTTTTGGTAGCTTCGTAGTCAAAAAAAGAGCTGAGAAGACTGCAAGAAACATTTCAAAAAATACAGCAATCATTATCCCAGAACACTTTGTTCCTAGTTTCAAGCCAGCAAAAATTTTCGTAGAGAAAGTAAAGAATGGCAATAAATAATCTTTAAAATAGATTAAAATGGCAAAAACCAAACAGATAATAGTCATAGGATCAGTAGTAGCCTTGGTTGCTGTGCTTTTAGCGCAGCCTATTAAAGGTTTGGTGAACAAAGAAAAACAAACTGCTGCAGCATCTGAGTCGAAGCCGTCCAATGAAGTAAATTTGGAAAATATATCTTCGATGACAAAACAAGGTTTAGATGCTAGTTTAGTCAAAGAAATTTCCGATATTGAGGGCCAAGTTGCAAAAGCTTCTGGAGAGGATAAGATAAAGCTGTTGCAACAGTTGGCAAATAAGTGGGATGATGTCGCAAAACCAGCCCCTCAGGCTTTCATCTATGAGGAAATGGCGAAGGTTTCACCGAAGTTTGAGTATTGGTTGAAAGCAGGTAATGCTTATCGTGCCGCTTATACAAATTTGCAAGATTCTACTTTAGCTCAAGCGTTGAATCAAAATGCTATTCATGCATATGAGGCTGCGTTAAAAGCGAATACAAGTAGTTTAGATGCAAAAACAGGATTGGGTGCCGCAATGGTATCGGGAACGAACAACCCTATGGCAGGTATTGCCTTGTTGCGAGAAGTCGTTGCTGCCGATCCTAAAAACTTAGAAGCAAACAAAACTTTGGGATTGTTTTCATTACAATCCCGTCAGTTTGACAAAGCCATCGAGCGTTTTAAGACCGTTATCGATCAAAAACCCGATGCTGAGTCATACTTTTACTTAGCCACAGGCTATGAAAATATTGGGATGAAAAAGGAAGCCGTTACAGCTTTTCAAAAAAGTAAGGAACTGGCAGCCGATCCTTCCCTATCACAATTCATCGATCGAAAGATTGCCGAATTGAGCAAGTAATTAATTTATTATTTATAATCATTAAAAAATTTAGCTATGCCAAGCGGAAAAAAAAGAAAAAGACACAAGATGGCTACTCACAAACGTAAAAAACGTTTAAGAAAAAATAGACACAAGAAAAAATAGTCTTGTGATAAGCTTTTAAACATCTTGGCCCATTTTGCTGAGATAGCTTTACGAAACGATCTACATGTCTGTGAAGGGGATGTAGATTGTTTTTTTCGTAACAACGTTCTTTAAATGTTTAATCGGATACCCAAGATTGCGATAGGATATTGCATAGGTATCAAAAATGAGTAGCTTTTGGTAAAGGAATTAATTATCGATTCAACTCCTGATAAAGGGGTAACTATTGCTTTACTACAAGATAAGCAGCTTGTTGAACTTAACCGCGAGCCCGCAAACAATAACTTCGCTGTTGGAGATATCTATCTCGGACGTATCAAGCGAATTATGCCTGGGCTTAATGCAGCTTTCGTAGATGTAGGCTACGAAAAGGATGCTTTTCTACACTATTTAGATTTGGGTCCTCAAGTTCAATCTTTGCTAAAGCTTACGCGTATAGTGAAGAATGGCAGTTATCAAGAGAAACTGCTCAATAGTTTAAAACTTGAAAAGGATATCGATAAAGCTGGTAAGATCTCTGATGTCTTGAGCAAAAATATGCTCGTGCCAGTACAAATCGCCAAAGAACCCATTTCAACAAAAGGACCGCGTCTGAGTTCAGACCTTTCAATAGCAGGTCGTTTTGTCGTTTTGGTACCTTTCTCAAGTACTGTTTCCATTTCCAAGCGTATCAAAGGTAGTAATGAACGCAATCGCCTGAAAAAGATTGTCGAAGGAATTAAGCCAGCTAATTTTGGCGTTATCATTCGTACAGTTTCCGAGGGTAAGGGTGTTGAAGAACTACAACGTGACTTATTGGACCTGATCTCAAAATGGGAGCTATTTACCAAACGTCTTCGTAATGCTGAACCGCCTCAAAAGGTTCTTGGCGAAATGGATCGTGCATCCACTATTCTACGGGATATTTTGACAGACGAGTTTTCGCATATTTATGTTAATGATCCTTCGATCTTCGAAGAAACAAAATCATATATACACGATATATCTCCAGACTTGGAGAAAATTGTCAAACTTTATAAACATAAAGAGCCAATTTTTGATCATTTCGGAGTTGAAAAGCAAATCAAGGCAGCTTTTGGCAAAACTGTAACGTTGCCGGGCGGTGCGTATCTCGTTATTGAGCATACCGAAGCCTTGCATGTCATTGATGTCAACAGTGGTAACCGTTCTGCTAATAAGGAGAATCAGGAAGACAATGCATTGCTGGTCAATATGGAAGCAGCAAAAGAAATTGCGCGTCAGCTGCGTTTGCGTGATATGGGCGGAATTGTAGTCATCGATTTTATCGATATGCATAAACCCAATCATCGAAAAGAGTTGTATACGTTCTTAAAAGAATGTATGGTAGCGGATAGAGCGAGACATACAATTTTGCCTCCAAGTAAATTTGGATTGGTTCAAATTACACGTCAGCGCGTTAGACCTGAAATGAATATCGTCACAAACGAAAAATGTCCGGCTTGTGATGGTACAGGTGAAATCCGATCAAGTATTGTCCTCATGGATGATATTGAAAATAATTTGAGCTTTATTCTTCAAGAACAGAACGAAAAGAAGGTGACCTTATGTGTTCACCCTTATATAGACACCTACATTAAGTCTGGTTTGATTTCTAAAAGAATGAAATGGTTCATGAAGTACGGAAAATGGATTAAAGTAAATCCAATGACGTCATATTATCTAACTGAATTCCATTTCTTCAATGCGAAGGATGAAGAAATCAAGTTATAATAGAAAGAGATTAACGAAAAGGGTTAGTAGTGATACTAACCCTTTTTTGTTTTTATATCATTGTACTGTTTATACCCAATGGATAATTATGCCGTCTTTTTCCATTTTGCGGAAGTAAGTCATTTGTCTTTTGGCATAGCGATGTATTTCTGTCTCCAGTTTTGTGGTAAAAGCAGGATAATCGAGCTGTCCAAGAAGATGGAGTGACGCATATTTATACTCCAAACCATAGTATTGAAGTTGCTCGTGTGTAATACCTTCTGTCAAGAGCCCGCACACTTCTGCTAATAAGCCATCATTTAATCGTTGTTTTAATCTTTGGCTAATGTGTTCGCGTCGGATTTCCACTGACGGATTTAATCCGATAACGATGCTATCTACCGTTTGTTGCTGAGCGATGTGATCGGGGTGAGTATCTAAAAATGCTAATATTTCTATTGCGCGGATGATACGTTTTTTGGTCGAAAGATCGATTTGGAAATTCGCGGGTAGTGTATATTCCTGAAGGCGTTTTAACAACTCTGTCTCTGGGAGGGGAAGTAATGACTCCTTGAGGCCTTCGATAGATGGGATCAGCGCATATGGATTTTGTTGGATTACACTTTGGATATATAAGCCTGTACCACCACAAAGGATAGTATGTTTTCCCCTTTCTAGAATGGATTGTCGGGCTTGATGGAAGTCAGCGATAAAGTTTCCGAGATGATAGCGTTCTCCCGGTTCATGGGTGTCGATAAGATGATAGGGAATATCTTGATATTCAGATAGATCTTTTCCCGTACCGATGTCCATTCTTTTATAGATTTGGCGGGAATCTCCACTGATGATTTCAGCATCGATGCGTTGCGCCAGTTGAACGGCTAGTTTCGTCTTTCCTGAAGCTGTAGGTCCTAAGATAACGATAACTTTCTCTTTCGGAACGGTTTGCTGTTCCAAAAGAGAAAGTGTATATTTTAATCTGTCTATCACAGAACAAATTTAGTCCATTTTTCTGTTCCTTCGTTATTTTTTACGACAGTATCGATAAAAGCCATGCCTCTTACGCCATCGTAAACTGTTGGAAAATCTTGTTGTTCAGCTGTCGGAATTTGTCCTTCACGTTTTGCCGTAACTGTTGCCGCAAAATTACGGTAGATATTTGCAAATGATTCTAATAGCCCTTCAGGGTGACCCGCTGGTACACGGGTATTATGTGTTGCAAACGAACTCAACGTATAAGGCGCTGCGTAAGCATTGCCTGTGCGATAAAGCTGACGAGGCTGATCAAGCATTTTGATAATTAAATTGTTCGGATCCTCATTCGCCCATTCCAATCCACCTTTTTCACCATAGATACGGATACGAACCGCATTTTCTTCTCCGGCTGAAATTTGCGAAGCCATCAATACTCCTTTAGCACCATTTTCGAAACGCAAAAGCACCGACCCATCGTCATCCAATAGACGGCCTTCAACAAATGTTGTTAGGTCTGCACATAGCTCTTGGATTTTTAAGCCCGATACATATTCCGCTAAATGCGCAGCATGGGTACCGATATCACCCATAACCAACGATTTACCCGAGCGTTTCGGATCTGCACGCCAAGCAGCTCCTGCATTACCCTCGCGTTCCGTTAAACGACTTAACCAACCTTGTGGATACTCAACAACAATCTTTCTGATCTTACCGAAGTGACCTTCTTTGACCATTGCTTTGGCTTGTTTAACCATTGGGTAGCCTGAATACGTATGGGTAAGGCACAGCGTACGACCAGTACGTTCTACCGTTTCTTGTAATTCTTTTGCTTCTTCAACAGATACTGTCATTGGTTTTTCAACGACAACATCAAAACCTTTTTCTAGCGCTAATTTAGCTGGAGCAAAATGTAAAAAATTGGGTGTTACGATCGTTACAAAATCCATGCGTTCGCCTTCGGGAAGCAAAGATTCTTTTTCGATCATCTCTTCATAGTTTAGATAGACACGCTCAGGAGCTACAAATAAGTCCTCTCCAGATTGTTTTGAAATCTGTGGATCAATACTAAATGCACCACAAACCAGTTCAATCTTGCCATCCATAAAAGCAGCAATACGGTGTACAGCGCCAATAAAGGCATCGTTTCCGCCTCCGACCATACCCATGCGAAGTTTTCTCTTCATAACGTTATTATTTTTGATTATTTATTTTTCAAACTTTTACAGTGTACAATATACACAATTTAGCTTATTTTATGTATAAAATCATCTTGATGCTACCCATATTTTCTTTGGGAAAGCCATGGGGGAACTGCTCCCTAAGCCCCTTTAATTCATCTGTATTTCGATAGGTATACCGCTTTGTTCCTGTGATCCAAAAGTTAATAGGTGCCGTAATTTCTTTAGCAACAAACCCAATTTTTTCGAGCGAAGAGTGTTGGCTCCAATCACGATCGGTGAAAGTCATAATGTCTCCTGGCGAGAAATCGCTACAAAATGCTTTAATTAATTTGCTTAGGCCTCCTATAACATTAATACCTGTTTTATTACAAAAGCGTAATAATTCAAATGAGCGATAGTCTTCATCTTTATCCAGCATTCGGCGTCCTCCAGAGAATACCGCGACCGCGACAAGCTCTCCCTGTTCATAAAGGCCATAACGATACTTGCCGGGAAGAGCGGTTTGTAAATGATGTTCCACGAGGAACTGTAAACTCGTTCCTTTGTCGATCCGGGCAACTACAGTATTGCGTGCGTAGATGCGTTTGTCATTTTTTGTTCTAGAAACAATGCGCCTGACGATCAAATCAAACTTTGTTATTAATTGGTCCTCATCGATATGGATGCAGGGGTCGGAAGTATCACGCCTAACGGATTTGTCGTGAGGGTATAGTAAAATGTTAATTGTTAATTCCGGAGAGGATATTTGTATAAATCCATCAACCTGGCAAAATCCTAATGGGACTTCAAGAGCTTGCTCGAGCCTAAGCTTGAACTGCGTTGACAAATTTAAAAACGAAGGATCCATAAAACAAAAGTAACTTTTATGGAAGTTTTGACGAAATATTCAGTTTTAATAATTATCCGTACCTTTGTACCGAAAAATATAATGGTGCTAGAGGGTATCCTTGTTAAAAAAGTGCAATGACTCGGGGTGAGCAATTAACCTGACATGATCTGAAATAAAATCGTGCTGAAATTACAACAGGTGTCTAGTGATCTTTAAAAGCAAACAACGTGTAACGAACTCAGGTATAGCAATGAGTATCGGCACTTATAAATAATTATAATACATATGAAACTTCCGATAGTGGCGTATGGCGATCCTGTATTAAGAAAGGTCGCTGAAGAAATAGATGAAGACTATCCAGATTTAAAGAAATTGATTGATGATATGTTCGATACCATGTATGCAGCTCATGGTGTTGGGTTGGCAGCTCCACAGGTAGGCTTGCCTATACGGATGTTCGTTATCGACGCAACTCCTTTCGCAGAAGATGATGAAGAAAACAAAGAAGTACTCCAATCGTTCAAAAAAGTTTTCATCAATCCCATCATGGTTGAAGAGTCTGGTGAGAAATGGGCTTTCGGTGAAGGATGCCTGAGTATCCCAGATATTAATGAGGACGTATTGCGTCACAGAAATATTCGCATCAATTACTTGGATGAGAACTTTGAAGAACATGAAGTAGACTTAACAGGTTTGGCTGCCCGTGTGGTACAACACGAATATGATCATATTGAAGGTAAACTATTTACCGACAAATTGAGTGCCTTGAAGAAAACGATGCTGAAGGGTCGATTAGATGCTATCGCGAAAGGAAATATTCGCGTTGGTTATAAAATGAAATTTCCACAGCAAAAGAAAAAGCGTTAGTTCATACTAACGCTTTTTTTTGCGGCTTCTTCGGCATAAAATTGGTTGGAGATCAAGAATATCAGTGTTCTACCTACTGATCCATCCTTTTAATCTATTTTTGAGATCGAATCGGTCATCCAGTAGAGCGTGTTATAGAAATTTCATGCGCGAAGAAGAACATTCCTCAATCCAACCGAGGTAAATATAGACGATATTTAACGGCTGTCATTCGTATTAAAAATACAACAGCAGCCCCAATAAAGGCTGCCCAAGAAAGATCAAAATCGAGATGCACCAGCAAGATATATGTGAGACCTCCACCTAAACAGGCCGTAGCATATACTTCTTTTTTAAAGATTAAGGGGGTTTCGTTGAGTAAGACATCGCGCGTCATCCCCCCACATACCGCGGTGAACATTCCAAAGATAATGGCAGCATAGGTATTGCTTTCGTAATTGAGTGATTTTTGTACCCCTAGGATAGTAAAAAAGCTAATTCCGATGGCATCAAAAAGTGTCAGCGTGCGATAATAACCATACAACTGTTTGTTGAAGACAATGGCAATTAAAATTCCGAGGAAAATAGCAATGAGGTAATTGCTATCATTGACCCATACTGGGCGCAGATTCAAAAATACATCCCGCATCGATCCACCGCCAATGGCTGTCACAAAGCCTAAAAAGGCTGCCCCAAAAATATCAATATCTTTACGTTTTGCCGACAGCGTGCCTGATATTGCAAAAAATAAGGTGCCAAGCAAATCGCTTAGATAAAAATAGTTGGCATCAGTAATCATGGTAATCCTTTTTAAATCATTATATTAAAATCTCCAGTTGACGGTACCCCATATAGCTTAACACCAATGGGGATAAACTTCCCTTTATTGGACAAATTTAGGAGAAATCTTGATAGTTTAAATTCACCGAAAGGCGAATAGCTTTCAAACCCGCGATTCCCTGTACATCCTCCAATTTTAAATGTTCGATGGTATGCTCAATGATGCCCATGTCATAGATTGCCTTTATACTTAACATGAGGTCCTCCAGGATTTCATCCGATAAATAGACAATAGCAATTTTATTGACCTGGGTAAGTCGTTCTTTGGTTCGCTTTATCCGAATTTTGTCTATCCTTTTTTTGATTATTTCATAACGGATATTGAGTGATCCCTCTACATCAAACCTCCGTTCATCTTCCCGGAAGCTGATATCAATGCTATGTGGATTGATAAAAATCAATTGTGTTGTTTCTAAAGCCAAAGGCAGAATATCCTTTGTATGGTAAGCTTTCAGCGCAATTCTAGCCATAGAAATAATTTGCTGACGCCTAAATACATTGATAAATTCGTAGCTAAATGGCTGTTGTGGCGTGATGGATTCGCCGATATAAATATCATATTCAATACCGTCTGTCCTGAATTTTTGAAAATACGATGGGTAATTCCCTTGGATAAAGCTATTGAAATGGTCTAGTTCCTTACCGATCAATTGATTGATCTGGCGTAAAGAAGTTTCAAATTCATTCCTATAAAATTCACCGGTTTCTCGATTGGTGAAAAAATGCTTCGCATAATGTTCAATCACCTCTATTTTTGACGGAAATTGCTTTCTGGCTTCTTCTAAAAATGGCTGTACGTCTTTCCTAAAAAACTCAATGATCTTGACCATCGACTCATCAAAAGAAATATGATCAAGAGATTCTGTAATTTGATCAACACGTGCTGAAAAGGTCATAATCAACTTGTGCTTTCCATCTAAAGAGAGCTCATCAATAAGCATTGCGAGCTGTTTGACCTTGAAGCTAAAGTCTTTCAGAATAGAGGCGTTTCGTATGATCGTGGAGTCTTTTACATCGACAGCACCATAGAGCGGATAGACTTCTTCAAATACAACCGCTTTGATATGCGCATCCCGACTGTCGTTTTCCAGTTCCTGAATGTACTGGGCTGCGATATGGTTAAATTTCCACTGAACCGAGGGCTGTATGGTCGTAAACCGGTTGATGATGATATCGTCGATACGTTTTTTAAATTCTAGCGTGATATCCTGAGATAATTGTGATAAAAGCGGAACCAGAGAACCTAAGGCTTGCATGGTTTCACTGTCGAGCTGATCTTGTTCACGGCTGTATATTTCCAATATGCCTGAAAGAGAATGATTATGGATAAGTGGAATACACAGATAGGTCGTTACCCCCGAGCGACCAATCCGCTCGTCGAAAATAGATGTGGTATTTCGGAGGCCATTCGTCGCATTATTGGTATAAAATATAACATGCGGATGTTTTAGGTAGCCCGCAAGTTCAGGATTGATCTTGAAGGTTTTATTTGCGGTATACGCTTCCGCAATCAAGATGCTCTTATTGGTGATTGAATAATCAAAAAATGGGACCCCATTTAATTGGAATAACGGAAATAGACTAAATACGGTATCAGCCCCTTTTAATAGCGGTGTGATGATTTTTTCTAAATCAGCGAAAAAGAGGTGATAATTGTATGTAGGAAGGTCCAATAGAATGGACTGAATGCGGCGTAAAGTATGTTCTGTACTGGTCTTTCTGAAAGTTACAATACTAAAGCCCGATAACTCAAAATCTTCCAGTTTAACGGTATTGATAACGGTATTCCAATCAAAAAGCGAATCACTGGGGTTTTCCGATAAACGACCGATATCAAGTGTAGGCAGTGTTTTTTTTGCCTTGATCTCAACAAATTTGAAATCTATGTCCAAATCGTAATAATCCACGATCTCCCCCTGATCATTGAGTTGATGATAAACAATGCTGCTGTTTTCATTGGAAGAAAAGCCATACAGACGCTCGAAAATGAGGGTATAAAAGAGCTTTTCTTGATTAGTAAGAAGGCTTCCGGTGCGCATCTTCCCTTGAATTTCTTGCTCCACAAGCTGGTGGCTAGTTAGGTTGAAAAAGGCTTCCGTTCCATAGAAGGCTTCTTCTGCTAGGGCTGTTGTGAGTGCCCAGTACCTTTTTGGAGCAGTGTCAACCAACGATACGGAGAGGCTATAAATCAATTGCAGAATATCTTTATAGGCATTGAGGTTATGCTTGCAGAGTTTACCGTTGAGATGCTCTATTTCTTTGATGCGTTCCAACGCAAACAAAGGAATCATGTCATCCGAAGAAGTGCCATTTTCAATAAAAGATTCCAGGTATTTGAAAAATGGTTCAAAGTCTAGCCTGCCATTTGCATACCTATTGGCCATTTTCGCCGTTGTGAGTTGTACTTTCTTTATCTCCATGGATCGAAAATTTTAAAAGCGGAAACCTGTGCTGAAATAGGGATACCAACCTTCATTGGATTTCGTCATGACAAAATGCAAAGGAAGTGCATTGGCGACGATATAATAAATGCCTCCGCCCACACCTTGATGAAACTTATCGTTGTTATAGCCCTTTGCCCACACTTTTCCAACATCATACATACCCATTAGTCCAAATTCACCTGGAAGAACATAGCTTTTGACATCAATTACTTTGACACGAGCCTCTAGGTTATTGTAAAGCATCTGTTGACCTGCAAATCGATACTGGCGAAATCCCCTGAGATTTTCATGGCCGCCTAGAAATAGATATTGATAAAATGTAGGGTTCCCAACAACGGTGCCCCCTCCTGTTCTATTGGCGAATATAATGCCTTCATTGAAAGCGCTAAAGTAACCCGTCATTGCAGCACTTAACTGCGCTGAGTTTTTTGAGTACTGATTGAGTCCAAAATAAGAATTCAAAGCGGCTTCAATATATAGCCCTTTACTTGGGTTAATGTTTCGATTACGGGAATCTTGCGTTAAAAATGCATTGATACCTGCAAAAGCTTTGTCTTTGGTAATCGATAAACTATCGTAAGAATGTAAAGCTTGGGGATTTAAAATAAATCGATCTTGATTTTCAATCGGATCTAGGTGGTAAAATTGGATATGCGGACCTACGGCAAAGTTTAATGTAGCTGAAGGTTTCCACCTTAACTGTGGATTGACATTGAAAATATTGAATCTACTTCTGTAATATTTTGCACCATACTGTTCCTTTAAGAAGAGCGAGTTATTACCTACGCCAAAGAAATTCTGCGTGTTGTCAGGAGCTTTTGCTAGCGCATCGACAACAAGATCCGCATCCCCGACAACAGCTATCCATTCGCCTCTATAGTGAATTTTATAAGCTCCGGTCCGGAAGGCTGTTGCTACAGTCAGTTGTTGCTTATACGTAAAAGGATTTTTTCTAAATCCACGCTGATGTGTATAAGCAGCCCCCAGCCCGAGCGAAAAACCGTCATCAGCATTATAACCCGCAGTCACCAGAGGAAGCCAGGTGTTATATAGGTTTACAGGAACAAATTGCGTGTTGGTACTATCTTGTGCATAATGAAGCTTTATTTTGTTCTTCTCACCCAGTAAAGTGGAGTTTTTGGTATTCTCGTAAAGCTGTATTTTCGATTTGCTTTCGTTGATAACATAAGTCTTTGGCGTGCTATCTCCAATAATTCGGAGTTTAATCGGAGAATTTGCGTTATCGATGACAACAGAGTCTTTTCCCTCACCTAAATAGAGACGAATTTCTTTTGTTAGGCGGTCTTTATAGGTTTTGTCCATCAATGCTTTGGTGACCTTACCATCTTTATTGATCTTCGAAACTTTGACTTTCAGGTTTTTATTTTCCGTGCTGTGTATTTCTACTTTTTCGTTTTTGTCGCTGAGGTGAATATCGACAATGTTATTGATGAAATTATAATACTCTTCCATCGCTGAGGGTAGAGCATCACGACGGCTTTGAAGTGTTTTAAAAATTTGTTCCCCACGAATAGCAATGGACGACTGTGGCAGGCTACGTACCGACTCCCATAATACCGAATCTGTGAGACGTGCTACAAATTGCTTGACCTCTTTGGTCCATTCCTTGTGAGAAAGCTGGTTGCTCGGATGGGCATTTAAAAAACGCGATTTAAATAAAGAATAGCGAATATTGGGAATACCCGTCGTAAAACCTTGCATGACTGGGTTGACAAATTGCTGATAGATATCTTTCATCAGAAAACCTTGTGTGACACGCAGCGCCTGATCCCGATCGCGGGGAATAGGAATGTAGTCTTTATCGTGATCTGTGCTATCCTGATTTTCATTATACCAACGCCATTGATCCTCGTGTCGATCCCAATCGCTTACCAATACATCCAGCATTCTTGCGCGCAGATATGCCTTAGCTTTAAAGTTATCATCGTTATCTTCCTGTAGTTTTCGGACAGCTTTTGGGCTGTTGTCTGAATCACCAAGTGGTTCGCGTTCTTCTAGTAAAGCCACCGTATGCTCAAAAAGCGGTGCGTATTCCCCCAATATGCTGTCTTGTGCAACAACGCCGATGATAGGATGGGCATGGGGGACGTTCACGGCATTTGCCAAAGCAGGGATCATAAGCGCGGAATAGGGATGCTGGGCGCTGGTGGCATCGTCTAAGACATCCTGTACAAAGGTCCCATGGAGCTCCTCAGGTATGAGGGATTCAGTCCTTTTATTGACCGAACGTAGTGCCCATTCCCGGCCGATTGAATCCGTAAGTCGTAGGGAAACCGATTGCATCCCGCCTCCCTGTTTGACAGGATGCAGTCCCCCGTACAAGGTTGAAAGCTGAAGCAAAGGCAAGGTGGTTTCCGCGGCCCATTCTTTGCGGTAATTTTCGCCAAGTAAGAACTTCTTGAATTTACTGGCTTTACCATATTTTGCATTTGCAACGATGCTAACACTGTCCTTGATAACGGTTTGAGCAAAGGATTTGCCCTGATGTGCAGGGGACTGTGTATGCTTTTGTTGTGAATAAGCATGACTAGCAAGAAAAATAAGAAAGAATGGTACTACCTTTTGCATGCCTATTTTTGTTCAAATTTATAAATGATCCCTTTATCCTGATTACCGGCTTCGCTGCTGATGTAAAGATTAAATTTTGAATCAAAGTTAATGCCTTCAGGTTGAGGGAAAATCTTCGGGTCTAATGGAGAGAGTGATTTCACATGAAAATTCTCATCGGTTACAACAAGAGCTTTGTCTACAGAAGATAAGATATACCATTCCTTGCTGTCTGCTTTTTTAGCTAACGCCGAGGGTTTGAACGTTTTCTTAATTTTAGCATCAAATGCATGAAGTTCATCAAGCTGGATGGCAAATTCTCCCTTCGGCTGAAATTGACCACGCTCGTCAATTGAAAAGACATAACCCGAGGTTTGCGATTGTTTTTTGTCGACCTTACATTCTTTACATAATACGTATGCCTGGTTGCTTTCGCGGTCAACAAAAAGCCCTTCATACTCTCCTTTTGGAAGTAAATTTTTCTGTTCGACCACGTTTTTTATATCGTCCTTTTCGGCAATGGGAAAGGAATAGATGCTACCATTGCTCTTTAAAATAAAGAAATGTGTATTGCTTATCGAGATGTCCTCATAGTCGCCATCTTTTCCAAAAGGGTTGAACGTAACTTTTTGTGTCGGTTGGTTAAATTTATAAAGAAAGCCCTGCTCATCTTGAATGGCATAAATATCGTCATCCTGTCCCGCGAGAAAAGCTATTCCGGATATTTCTAACAATTCGTCGGGCAAACTCATCTTTATGCCCGAAGATAATGTATAGGGTATTTGTTGCTGTTTTTCAGCTTGAACATGAGCGGGTTTGTTGCTGTTTTCCTTGGTTGTATTATTCGGATTGCAGGCGAGAAAAATAACAGAAGCTAAACCTAATGCCATAGTTGTCAATATCGTGGGATTTTTCATCATTATATGATTAAATTTTAAATTGAGGAAGTCATCCGGTTTCTGAATGAGCTTACGTTCAATGATTATATTGTTGGGCTTTTAGGCTGTTCTTGTTGTAATGAGCTGCCTTGTTGAATAGCCCTATTGTCTCATGTTGCCTTTCAAATAATGAAGGATTTGTTGCTGAGAAACATTTTTCTGCTGTGTTTCTATTGCCTGATTTTGTCCGTGTTCATCCAGTAAAGTTGCTTCGGTGTCGTCTGCAAACTGAATATCGAATAACTCTTGTATTTGATGTGCTAATGCTAGATTCAGCAATGGAAAGCAAGTTTCTATACGTCGGTAGATGTTACGGTTCATCCAGTCTGCAGAGCCCAGATACGCGCTCGTTTGTGCTTGATATTGAAAAATAAATATTCTGCCATGTTCTAAATATCGTCCTACAATCCGTTTCACGACAATGTTGTCGCTCAATCCGGGTACTTGTGGTTTTAGTCTACAGATTCCTCTGACCAATAATTGCAGTTTTACCCCTGCCCGGCTCGCCTCATACAATTTATTGATTAACGATTCTTCTTCCAGATTGTTTAATTTAATTTTTATTGTAGCGCTGTCTCCGTCTTTAGCTGCTTGGATGGTCTTGTCTATCAGGGATAAAAATGTATGTTTGAGATTGAACTGTGCAATTAATAGATGGTTAAAAGACAGCTCATTTGGATGATTGGGTTTTCTCCGAGCTGGTAAAAACTCGAATAGCATGTCTAATTCGTTGGTCAATAGTTTATTTGAGGTCATAAGGAAGTAGTCCGTGTAGACCTTCGCCGTTTTTTCATTTAGATTTCCTGTGCCTAATAAAGCACTTTCTCGACCCTCTTTGCGTTTGACGAGCGCTATTTTGGCATGTACTTTTAAATTGGGGATGCTATACGTGATTTTGACGCCCTGTTCTTTCATTAATCGAGCCCAATGTATATTATTCGCTTCATCAAAGCGCGCTTTCAATTCGACAAATACATTGACTCTTTTCCCATTTTTTGCTGCGGTAGCCAGCGCTTGTGCAATATGCGAATCACCGGCGATACGGTATAAGGTCGTGTAAATCTCATCTACGGTTGGATCTATTGCGGCCTCATTAAAAAAACGTAGTATGGGATCGAACGATTCATAGGGCGTGCAGACCAACAGATCCTCTCGGTCTATTTGGTCAAAGATAGATTCCCTGAAATTCTGATTCTTATTGATTTGCAGCTGTTTTGGATAAGAAAGTTCTGCTGTTTTAATCGGAAATGAAAATAGATCTTTCAGATTGTGATAGTTTCCGCCTTCGACAATGCTACTTTTTCGCAGATCAAATAGTGTTGCCAATGTTTCAATCAGCTGTTTTGGCAGATTTGGCTGGAATAGAAAGCGTGTCGCATAGCCAAGATCACGTTTATTGACTTCCGTCTCAATTTTTTGGGCAATATCACCCTCAAATTCATCTTGGAGATTTAATTCCGCATCCCTTGTGATTTTAAAGGAATAGAAATTTAATGATGTATTTCTTATGGCTTCAGGAAAAAATGCTTTGATAATATCATCGATGAGTACGACATATTTATTCCCATTGATCTCACAGGTGAAAAAGCGGCCAATATGATTTGAAGGGACATTTAGAAAGAATACCACTCCAGTATTGTCGTCTGTAACGACGAAGTAGAGCTGATTGTTGATCGGAAAAAAAGAAGTATCATCAATTGGTATAATTTGGAGGTAGGAGGCAATTGTACTAAAGAAATATTGAGCTGCGAGGTCTTTTATTTCTGCTGGAATAGCTTGGTTGTAGATAAAGGATATATTTTCTTTTGCTAATTCTTGGATAATATCAGCTAGTATTAAGCCAAATTTTTCCTGTTGTTTGTTGATGGTTTTTGACGCTTTTTTATATGTGCCAATATCGATGTTCGGAATGAGCTCTCCAGGATTTTGTTTCATTATTTTTTTCCAAGCCATTAGTACAGGCATTCTAACCCGATAAAATTCATCCAGATTGGATGAGAAAATAGCGAGAAACTGTAGTTTTTCCAATAAAGGAACCTCCTGGCGACCAGCTTTGTCAAGTACCCTATCATTGAACGACAGCCAGCTGATGTCTCTGTTGATATAAAGATCTTTCTTCTTCATCCGTATAAATTTATGGTTATGGCAACATGCTTACAACAACATCAATTAAATGATGCAGTCTATTGGTCGCTAATGATTGATTTAAAGGCCGCATCTTTTTAAACAAAAGAAAGTATGGACATCATGACACCGGTATATTTCGCGTGTTTATAGGATCGCATTTAAAATATCATATTAAAATATGGTTGCGAAGACAAAAGAAACAACGGATATAACAAGGCCAAACATAAAAATTCCATATGCGTATCGTAGAAGTTTGTATTTTCGGCCTAATACCACACCTTGCGAATAAACATCCTTAGTGAGCATACCATATAGAAATTCCGAATCGACCATTACCTTCTGCATGCCCTCGTTGTAGTCGTCGAGTTTCATCTTGTAAAAGTTCCCAAAAAAGAGCAGATTGACGGATTTTTGTTTGATTTCCTCCTTTGAGAATTTGCCAGAGGGAATTTTGGGTATTGTTGATAGTATAGCCATGACCATGGTTGCTACCACGGCCGTTGTTAAGATAATTGTTGGGATAATAAGGTGTTCGTTGGCATCTAATTTCCGAAATAAGACAGCAATCACGACAGAAAGGATAATAGAATTGACCGTTAATAAGATGTTGGCCTTATTGTCTGCCATGTCGCTTAATCGCTGATTGTTTGAGGACGTAATCCGGAACATCGTTTCTATCCCACGTTCTGGCTTACCGCCTTTCTCCTTTTCTTTCTTGTCTTCTTTTTTACTTTCTTTATTTTTTGAGATGGATTTCTCCTGTTTTTTCTCCAGTTCTTCTAGATTTATCTCCTTTTTGGCATTAAGCTTTTGTTGCGCATATTCAGTATGGTAATGATGGCTCTTTAATAGTTTGATTGTGCCCGCCCGCCATACGTCTTTATCGATCTCCTTCCCCAGTACTGCTTCGGCTTCGGCTTTCATGAGTTTGTTTCTGTTAACGAAATCCTCATTCCCAAAATGAAATAGGTCCGCGTCACAGAGAATTTGTTCCAGCAGGTTTTTTGGATCCTGAGGCATTCTCGTTGCTAAAATGCAGCCTTTGATTTTTTCTTGTATGGCTTCCGGTATTCCCTTGTCCTGGAGAAAATTTAAAGCAATTTCGACACTTCTCTTTTCATGACCAATAGCATTGTCGGATTTTACGTAGCCGAGATCATGAAAGTAGGCGGCACTAATAACAATAAAGTGATCCTCCTCTCCTAGTTTATAGTACGATGAAATCTCCTCCGCCGCACGTACAACAGAACGTGTGTGTATCGTATTGTGAAAACAATGACAAACTGAAATATTTTCTGTAATATAAGTTTCAGCATATTCTTCTACCTGTTTTAAAAGCTGAGCATAATCTATCATGGACCAATATGGTTTTATTTGCAATAAAAGTATTTAATATCTTTAATTTCTTAAAAATAAGGTCTTCTTTTTTGTTATTTATTAACCTAGATCAAATTTACTGAAAAAAGCGTTATTCCAGTAGTTGTAAAATTGACTGTTATATAAGTAGATGAATTGCTCTTAAAACAGACCGCTAATCGGATGAAATATTTAGCTTTTACTAAAGAGTACCCAGACTAATGCTAATCAAGGAAACCTAGGTAAAGCCTATAATACTCGAGCAAACATTTACTAAGGCGGTCATTGAGCATGTCTCAGATTAATACCGTCGATAGGTAAAAACGATAAGATAGGGCGTCCAGAATTCGAAATTGGATTCTAAACTGGATCCTGATTCAACCCTATGTTGAGGCCGATGCGGGAAATCAGTAGGGTGAAATGCTTTTTTAGCCCTTTTTATGCTGTGTTACTCCGAGCATATAGCGCTTTTTAGTCATTATCCAGGGTTTATCCAGTTTTCATTCTGCCCCGAAAGCCACTCTAAGGACAGTTCAAGCGGGTTTTGAGCATAGCGTGACAGCGCTTACTGCGTGCCTAACTCGGACTCAACGCAGACTCACCTCGGGTTTAGTACGTATTCACGTGTGTCACTGATAAATAAACACAGCTTATGTGTTGCCTTAAACCAAGGGAGATAAGATAGCAAGGGTTGCTCCGCTCCATCGTTAAATTGGGGCATTCCCCTACGCTGCTCTGCTCCCAAATTCTTTTTGCGCCTTTGATAGTATGTTTTTCCGAGTTTTTTTCGTGTTTGCTGCGTTGCTACGGAGTTGTTCGGCTGCGGTTCAGTCTGGTATTGGCCTTTTTTAGGGGCATCCGGGGGACATGGTGGCGTTCGAAGCGTCATTTGTCCGTGCTGGCAGCGGGGTGAGTGCGGGCTTAGAGTCGGACTCAACACGGACTCAACACGGACAGAACACGGTTGCAGGGCAAATCTGCCCCGACCATGGTACGAAGCAGGGCTGGGAGGGTAGTCGGAGGTTCCTGCAGACCTTTGTCAGCAGCCGGAGCGTTGTCCCCGAGCGGAACCACCTTTCCCTAAATAACGAAGAGTTAAGGATGCCTTATTACTTAGGTTAGCTTTTGTCTATATTTAGCTTAGTATTAAGTTAGGTTTTATTTAGCTATAACCTATACTATACCTAAACAAAACCTAAATAAAACCTAAACTAAACCTAAGTAAACAGGTAGGAAAGTATAGCTGCAAAAGAAGGTATCCGGAGTGCTGAGTTCTGCCATTGTTCTGGCCCTACCGATATCCGTCCGTCCCCTGTTATATCCTGCGTTGCTGTTTCTTTCCGACGGCACAATTTTCCGGTCTTATCAATATTCACCAGTTTATAGGCTGCGCCTATGCGCATCGTCTTCGATTGGGCGTTGAGCCGAGCGGGCTACCAAAGAGATCCCGAGCTTAAGCAGATCGAGCAATACAATGTTCATCCATGTTTCCGCTGCGGAGCCTGTATCGAGTCCCGGTTCCCGTCCCCATTCTGTCCCGGAACCGGCCTTCCCAGCCTTCCGATCACCTGTTTTACAAAAAGAATCTCGCACCGTTACAGGTAGTTAAGGTGAAAATGAAATAAATAAGAACAAAAGGCTTGGAAGTTTATCTGTAAACTCCCTATCTTTGCACCACTCCGCAAGGGAGGGACGGTTACTTCGAAAGAAGAAACCATGAGAAAAAAGAAGGGTTTAAGGGAGTTTGGCAGGATTTAAAATCCCGCTGATTTTATTTTAAACGCGGAAATCGGAAAAAGAGAAAAGAAAAAAAACTTCAGAAAGTTTTTGGAAGTTCAGAAAAGATTTCTACCTTTGCAGTCCCAACGGAAACGAAGGGAAAAACAAAAAAGATAAAGAGGGCGCAATGCCATCGGAATATAGCGGATACGGAAGTTGAAGCGGCAAAAGTTCTTTAAGAAAACACAATCATGTAAGCGTGACGAGTAGACAAACGAAAGTCATGAACAAATTCAAGTAATTGTTCAATTCGATCCAAGATCAGAGATATAAAAAAAGAATTCTGATTATTATAAATAGTTGGAATCAAAAACTTCATTTTACAATGGAGAGTTTGATCCTGGCTCAGGATGAACGCTAGCGGCAGGCCTAATACATGCAAGTCGGACGGGATCCATCGGAGAGCTTGCTCGAAGATGGTGAGAGTGGCGCACGGGTGCGTAACGCGTGAGCAACCTGCCTCTATCAGGGGGATAGCCTCTCGAAAGAGAGATTAACACCGCATAACATCAACAGTTCGCATGTTCGGTTGATTAAATATTTATAGGATAGAGATGGGCTCGCGTGACATTAGCTAGTTGGTAGGGTAACGGCCTACCAAGGCGACGATGTCTAGGGGCTCTGAGAGGAGAATCCCCCACACTGGTACTGAGACACGGACCAGACTCCTACGGGAGGCAGCAGTAAGGAATATTGGTCAATGGGCGGAAGCCTGAACCAGCCATGCCGCGTGCAGGATGACTGCCCTATGGGTTGTAAACTGCTTTTGTCCAGGAATAAACCTAAATACGTGTATTTAGCTGAATGTACTGGAAGAATAAGGATCGGCTAACTCCGTGCCAGCAGCCGCGGTAATACGGAGGATCCGAGCGTTATCCGGATTTATTGGGTTTAAAGGGTGCGTAGGCGGCCTATTAAGTCAGGGGTGAAATACGGTGGCTCAACCATCGCAGTGCCTTTGATACTGATGGGCTTGAATCCATTTGAAGTGGGCGGAATAAGACAAGTAGCGGTGAAATGCATAGATATGTCTTAGAACTCCGATTGCGAAGGCAGCTCACTAAGCTGGTATTGACGCTGATGCACGAAAGCGTGGGGATCGAACAGGATTAGATACCCTGGTAGTCCACGCCCTAAACGATGATAACTCGATGTTGGCGATAGACAGCCAGCGTCCAAGCGAAAGCGTTAAGTTATCCACCTGGGGAGTACGCCCGCAAGGGTGAAACTCAAAGGAATTGACGGGGGCCCGCACAAGCGGAGGAGCATGTGGTTTAATTCGATGATACGCGAGGAACCTTACCCGGGCTTGAAAGTTAGTGAAGAGTGCAGAGACGCACTCGTCCTTCGGGACACGAAACTAGGTGCTGCATGGCTGTCGTCAGCTCGTGCCGTGAGGTGTTGGGTTAAGTCCCGCAACGAGCGCAACCCCTATGTTTAGTTGCCAGCATGTCATGGTGGGGACTCTAAACAGACTGCCTGTGCAAACAGAGAGGAAGGTGGGGACGACGTCAAGTCATCATGGCCCTTACGTCCGGGGCTACACACGTGCTACAATGGATGGTACAGCGGGCAGCTACATAGCAATATGATGCTAATCTCTAAAAGCCATTCACAGTTCGGATTGGGGTCTGCAACTCGACCCCATGAAGTTGGATTCGCTAGTAATCGCGTATCAGCAATGACGCGGTGAATACGTTCCCGGGCCTTGTACACACCGCCCGTCAAGCCATGAAAGTTGGGGGTACCTAAAGCATGTTACCGCAAGGAGCGTGTTAGGGTAAAACCGATAATTGGGGCTAAGTCGTAACAAGGTAGCCGTACCGGAAGGTGCGGCTGGAATACCTCCTTTCTAGAGTATCGAAGATCGGTGCTCGTCACGTTACATATGATTGCAAGAAGAAAAAACATCAGAAGAAAGTGCCCGCCCCGAAAGGAGCAGGACCGAGAGAAAGAGATGAACAAGATAAGCTAGTCCCGTAGCTCAGTTGGTTAGAGCACTACACTGATAATGTAGGGGTCAGCAGTTCAAATCTGCTCGGGACTACGAAAAGTTAAGGGGAATTAGCTCAGCTGGCTAGAGCACCTGCCTTGCACGCAGGGGGTCAACGGTTCGAATCCGTTATTCTCCACATCTCCGGGAGGAACATCGACAGATGCTCCGAAGAAACAAACCGGAAAAAGAGTTCTTTGACATATTGAAAGAGAAAAAAAATTACAAGAGAAGACAACAGTATAGAGACAATACGTGTATGTGTTTGATGTAGAGAGGAGACCCTCGGTGAATGCCGAACGAATCTTTACGTAGCATATGGGTATATATATCAAAAGCAGCCGCATAGTAGCAAAAGGCTATGCCGGTGAAGAAAGTAAATAAGGGCACACGGGGGATGCCTAGGCTCTCAGAGGCGAAGAAGGACGTGATAAGCTGCGATAAGCTACGGGGATTGGCAAATGCGAACCGATCCGTAGATTTCCGAATGGGGCAACCTGACTATTTGAAGAATAGTCGTATAAAACGCGAACGCGCTGAACTGAAACATCTAAGTAGGCGTAGGAGAAGAAAATAACAATGATTTCCCAAGTAGTGGCGAGCGAACGGGAAAGAGCCCAAACCGTTTATGTTACGGCATAGACGGGGTTGTAGGACCACGACATTGTACAGCGCTATGAACTGGAAGCAGGTGGGAAACTGCGCGACAAGGGTGAGAGCCCCGTACAGGTAAAGAATGTTGACATAGTGGTATCCTGAGTACCGCGGGACCGGAGAAATCCTGTGGGAATCCACCAGCACCATCTGGTAAGGCTAAATACTCCTGAGAGACCGATAGTGAACCAGTACCGTGAGGGAAAGGTGAAAAGAACCCCGAACAGGGGAGTGAAAAGAACCTGAAACCGTGTGCTTACAAGCGGTTGGAGCAGGCAGGTCCTGTGACAGCGTGCCTTTTGCATAATGAGCCTACGAGTTACTCTTGTCTGGCAAGGTTAAGTCCTTCAGGGACGCAGCCGAAGCGAAAGCGAGTCTTAATAGGGCGCATAGTCAGATGAGGTAGACGCGAAACCTTGTGATCTACCCTTGGGCAGGTTGAAGTTGCAGTAACATGTAATGGAGGACCGAACCGATAAACGTTGAAAAGTTTCCGGATGACCTGAGGGTAGGGGTGAAAGGCCAATCAAACTGGGAAATAGCTCGTACTCCCCGAAATGTTTTTAGGAACAGCGTCGGCGTAGAGTTTGATAGAGGTAGAGCTACCGATTGGGTGCGGGGGAGTCAAATCCTACCAAATCCAGACGAACTCCGAATGCTATCAAATATAGCCGGCAGTGAGGCTTTGGGTGCTAAGGTCCAAGGCCGAGAGGGAAAGAACCCAGACCATCAGCTAAGGTCCCCAAATTCGTTCTAAGTTGAACTAACGAGGTCCGGTTGCCCAGACAGCTAGGATGTTGGCTTGGAAGCAGCCATTCATTTAAAGAGTGCGTAACAGCTCACTAGTCGAGCGGCCGGGCGTGGATAATAAACGGGCATCAAGAACGGTACCGAAGCTATGGATTTGCATTGAAAGATATGCATCTGGTAGGGGAGCATTCCATCGCCGGAGAAGCAGTTTGGCAATGAACTGTGGAGGTTATGGAAAAGCAAATGTAGGCATAAGTAACGATAAGGCGGGTGAGAAACCCGCCCACCGAAAGACCAAGGTTTCCTGATCAACGTTAATCGGATCAGGGTCAGTCGGGACCTAAGGCGCACCCGAAGGGGGCAAGCCGATGGACAACTGGTTAATATTCCAGTACTCTTCATAACTGCGATGTGGTGACGGAGTAGTGACACTGCCGCGAACTGACGGAATAGTTCGTTGAAAGGCGTAGGTATAGGGACGGTAGGCAAATCCGCCGACCCTGCTGAAACCCAATAGTACAGCAAAGCTCCGGTGGCGCTGATAGAGCAGGTAAACAGACTTCCAAGAAAACCCGCTAAGCTTCAGGTTATGAAGACCCGTACCGCAAACCGACACAGGTGGTCGAGGAGAGAATCCTAAGGTGCTCGAGTGAGTCATGGCTAAGGAACTCGGCAAAATGGCCCTGTAACTTCGGGAGAAGGGGCGCTGTCTCGTAAGAGCAGCCGCAGTGAAAAGGCCCAGGCGACTGTTTAACAAAAACATATGGCTTTGCAAAATCGCAAGATGAAGTATAAGGCCTGACACCTGCCCGGTGCTGGAAGGTTAAGAGGGGATGTCATCGCAAGAGAAGCATTGAATCGAAGCCCCAGTAAACGGCGGCCGTAACTATAACGGTCCTAAGGTAGCGAAATTCCTTGTCGGGTAAGTTCCGACCTGCACGAATGGTGTAACGATCTGGGCGCTGTCTCAGCCATGAGCTCGGTGAAATTGTGGTATCGGTGAAGACGCCGATTACCCGCAACGGGACGGAAAGACCCCATGCACCTTCACTATAGCTTAACATTGAGATTGGGTACAGGATGTGTAGGATAGGCGGGAGATGTTGAAGTGGCTTCGCCAGGAGTCATGGAATCAACCTTGAAATACCGCCCTTTCTGTATTCGGTTTCTAACTCGGTATTTCCGAGGACATTGTTTGGTGGGTAGTTTGACTGGGGTGGTCGCCTCCAAAAAGGTAACGGAGGCTTTCAAAGGTAAGCTCAGTACGCTTGGTAACCGTACGTGGAGTGCAATGGCATAAGCTTGCTTGACTGTGAGACCGACAAGTCGAACAGGGTCGAAAGACGGACATAGTGATCCGGTGGTTCTGTATGGAAGGGCCATCGCTCAAAGGATAAAAGGTACGCTGGGGATAACAGGCTGATCTCCCCCAAGAGCTCATATCGACGGGGAGGTTTGGCACCTCGATGTCGGCTCGTCACATCCTGGGGCTGGAGAAGGTCCCAAGGGTTGGGCTGTTCGCCCATTAAAGTGGCACGCGAGCTGGGTTCAGAACGTCGCGAGACAGTTCGGTCCCTATCTGTTGTGGGCGTTGGAAGTTTGAGTGGATCTGACCTTAGTACGAGAGGACCGGGTTGGACAGACCTCTGGTGAACCTGTTATGCCGCCAGGTGTACGGCAGGGTAGCTACGTCTGGAATAGATAAGCGCTGAAAGCATCTAAGTGCGAAACTAGCCACGAGATGAGACTTCCTTATAGGGTCGTAGAAGATGACTACGTTGATAGGCCATAGGTGTAAAGGTTGAGAGACCAAAGCCAAGTGGTACTAATAGCCCGAAGCTTTCTCAAGCAGACAGACACTGTTGTCTTCCTCTTTAATTTTTAAGAAACAAACAGAAACGAACCTCTTTCAATAGATATGTCAGTTGGCATGAATCACATGATATCAATCATGATAATGTCAATAAAGATTTTTAGGTGCCTATATCGGCGGTGTCTACCTCTTCCCATTCCGAACAGAGCAGTCAAGCCCGCCAGAGCCGATGGTATTGCCGTAACAGGTGGGAGAGTAGGTCGGTGCCTTTTTTTACACGGAAGCCCTTGCTGGAAACAGTCAAGGGCTTCTTTCGTTTAGATACCTGCCTGTACTTCCCTGTACAAGCTATCGCATATCTGCCGTACCCCCCGAACGGCGCTGTTCCGCAGCAGTGTGACGCATCTGTAAATCAAATATTCGGCGGTCACTACACAAGCTACGGATCATACCGAAAGTTTGGGGGGTAATCATTTTTAAGCATACAATTTCATCACTCTGTACAGGAAGAATGTTGTATCCCTTACTCCACGGAAGACGCTCCTGAAAGCTTTGAGTTTTGCATTGAAGGACTCTGCGGATGCATTGGTGCTTCTATTGTCGAAGTAGTGGAGAATGTATTGATGATGTGCTGCAATGGATCTTGCGACACTCTCGAATGAAGCAATACCCGCGTTCTCAACCTGGTTGTGCCACAGTCCTAACTTTGTGAAAGCAACTTTTTTATCCCTGCATTTATTGAAGATGTCACCTAAGGCAACTCCAAGATCATAAGCCTGTTTTAGCTTGGGAAACCTGATGAACAGCAGTTCTGCACGGCGTTTTTGGCTTTCCGACCATCGACTTGGATGCTTGAACAGGAGGTGTCTCGACCTAGCTAATAGCTGTTTGAGCGTATCACCATTAGGCAACAACTCGGGGTCATATGGGATACCCCGTTTTCGCGATTCCATTATTTTTTTGCTTTCTGCATCTAAGACTTCCCATCGGTATTTGATACGGAGTTCCTGAACAGCATCATAAGCAAGTTTTTGTACATGAAACCGATCGATAACCCTTCTGGCATTTCTGAAACACCTACGGATAGCCTTTGCCATATTGGGGGCCATATCCATCGTTACTTCCCTAACTTTGTTCCTTAGTTTAAGTGGAATGCGCTCTAATACAGCAATAATATCTTCCGCCTTTGTCCCTCTTATGGTAGCCAATATGGTTCCCTTCCTGCCCTTTGCTGATTTACTGCTTACGATCGTGTAAAGTTCACCGTTGCTAAAGCTGGTCTCATCGATGCTCAGGTGTTCCGATATGTTATCAGGAAAAAGGGTCCATTGCTCTGCGTGTGGCTTTTGGTCCCAGTCCTGGAAGTCACTGAGATGGTTCTTGTATTGATCCTGTAGTTGCTTACCGTCCATTTGGAAGAACAGACCTACCAATTGGGCGCTTACAGGATGATTATCCAAATATCTTCTTTAAAAAAAGCCCGAATTCCGTAGTCATTCGAGCACCCTCACGCACCAGATTCCAATCTCTTGTGATGATCTCTCCCGTATCCAACACTGTCCAGCGGCGGCGGCGGATATGTAGCGTAACTTTCTGGCCTCGAATGGGAAAGTCTGAAATCTCAGTGGAAGGCATGAAGCCCTTTGACTCCAACTTGCTGTTCTGATAGCCTGTCGGAGCAATATTAAGCTCATCTAAATAAATGTGGAGCTGATTGTCAACCTGATCGACTTCTAAAATCTGAAAGTATTCCAATAGCCCTTCGGGCATCAATAGGGACAGTAATTTACGTTCGGCTTCTTGCAAGGGATATCTGTATTAAGGATGCTAAACTAAGAAATTTTTGACATTCCCCCCAAGAATTCAGCTTGATCCCAAGCTACTTGTAATCACTAGGAGCATGTCCTGTCTCAGCTATTACCCCCATGGTTTACGGAGGTGAGAAAGTCTCGGTTTTTGGATATATCATTCGTATTTCTATTAGATAGGATTGAAAACTTTTTAACACCATAATTTTCGCTGTTGCCGATTTTATGTTGTAAGATTGCTACACCTTTGCCTGTAAAGGATGAATATATCGGCAGGAGCTTTGAGTTTGGTGTTTGAAACTATTGTGGGATATTTTATATGTATGAAGATTGGGATTAAAGGAGCATGTAGAAATTATAATCCGTTCTATTTGAGATATTGAAACGACTCACATGTTGTATAATAGTGAAATATCAATTATTATATATTGGAAAGTGGAAAGTCGGGCACAGTAAAGGAGGTATCTGTATTGCCAACGGTCTATATGGAACACAAATACCTCAATTTTATGACTATTACACTATGTGCTTTGCAAGAATGCCTGCATTGATTTAATCTTCTTCTGTATAAAAGTCGATCAACGAAGAGATATAAGGATCTTCCCATCCATCCGAGATATTTTCAAAGTCTTCATCAGGTATATTCGTTTGCCTAATTTCCAAGGAAGTCCCTTTTTTATGTTCATGCAACTTTAATGTAACAATAGAAGGGCTGTCTGTTTCCCCGAAATACCATTCTTGTACAATTTTTGTCGACGGTTCTAGTTCCAAGAATCGGCCAGTTATAGCACCATCCCACAAAGAGAATTCTCCATTGACAGTAGGGTCTATTGACACAAGGTCCCCTGTCCAAAGACGAGCGGTAATTTCGGTCGTTAATGCAAGATACAGCTCCTCCGGAGTTGCAGCAATAATAGCATATTTCTTGAATTCTTTCATGACGCAAAGTTACTCTTTCTTGTAATTTACCACTTATTTTGACTTCATTTTTATTTATCTTAATTTTATCGCAAACTATTGGGACAACATGAGTAATTTTCTGCCAAATTCTTTAGTGAAAAAGTTAGGAGTGAATCCGCTATTTGATACTGCTGCATTTATTAAGATACATGAGGAAGGTATTCGGGCGACAGCAATACGCCTAAACCCTAATAAATTAGAAGATTGTCCGTTTCCTAATGCAGGGCAAGTTCCCTGGTGTAATGTGGCTTATTATCTTCAGGATCGTCCAGTGTTTACGTTAGATCCATTATTTCATGCTGGAGCATATTATCCACAAGATGCTTCTTCCATGTTCATCGATCATATCATTCGAAGTTTGAAGTTACATAAGGGGAGTATTCGGGCTTTGGATTTATGCGCCGCGCCAGGAGGAAAGTCTACCTTATTAAACAGCAGCTTACATCCGGAATCACTCTTGGTTGCAAATGAAATTATTAAAACAAGGGTTACAATCTTGCACGATAACTTAATGAAATGGGGAAATGCGAACACAGTAACTACAAATAATGATCCTGCAGCGTTTAATCGTCTTCCTGGATACTTCGATTTGATGGTTGTTGATGCCCCATGTTCTGGATCTGGAATGTTTAGAAAAGATGCCGATGCCATCGATGAATGGTCCGAAGCTAATGTTAAGCTTTGTAGCGAAAGACAACAACGGATTTTGGTTGAAAGCTTGAACGCTCTAAATAAGGGCGGATATTTGTTTTATTCAACCTGTTCTTATTCACCGGAAGAAAATGAAGATATTGTCGATTGGCTATTGGATAGTGGCGATTTTGAATCTATTGAAATAGCTATTGAAGGGCATTGGGGAATTGATCATACAAATTCTAATAAGCATCGTGCACACGGTTATCGATTTTACCCGCATAAATTAGGTGGAGAGGGCTTTTTTATTGCTGTTCTTAAGAAGGTTGGTGAACAGGAAATATTCAATAGAAAGCGAATTAAACCAGAGAAATCAGATGTACCCAAAGGGATTTTAGATAACTGGATTTCGGATAGTACTAGCTTTCATACTTTTCTTCATCATGAGGATGTATATGTTTTCCCAAAAATGTACGAACATGATCTAAAGTATCTTCAAAATGTACTTTATCTTAAGAATGCGGGAACCAATGTCGGCAAGCTTAACAGAAAGGAGCTAATACCAAGCCATGCACTGGCCTTGAGTAATCATTTGACCAAAGACTTTCAATCGGTAGAATTGTCGCTTGAAGATGCCCGTAATTACCTTAGAAAGGAAAATATAACTGTGGATACGATTGGAGAAAGTCTTCAAGGATGGACAATAGCATGTTTTGAAGGTAAACCTTTGGGTTGGATGAAGGTATTGACCAACCGAATCAATAACTATTATCCAAAGGAATTGAGGATTGTAAATTTGTAAAATATAGCGGCATTGAACACGGAGAATGTGTTTATAAAAGTTGTGCTCAGGAAAGGCTTACGATAATTGAACAGATATCTTTAGCAACTTCTTCTTTCGATTTTAGGCTAAACTCATGGGTATTTCCAGCCCGATCGATTATAGTAATTTTATTGGTATCTGTTGCGAAGCCGGCCCCTTTATCCTGCATGGAATTGAGTACGATAAAATCCAGGTTTTTTCGAATCAATTTGTCTTTTGCATTTTCGAGCTCATTATTGGTTTCCAATGCAAACCCAACGAGTAATTGCTTTTCTTTCTTTTTAGCCCCTAAAGTTGCCAGAATATCTACCGTTTTTTTCAGCTCAATGGAGAATTCGTTTTCTTTCTTTTTTATTTTTTGGCTAGCAACTTCAACTGGTGTGTAGTCTGCCACAGCAGCACTCATCACAACAATGTCTGCGGCTTCAAAATGTTCTTCACAGGCATGTAACATCTCAGCTGCCGAGGTGACTGAAATGGTATCGACGCCTTTGGGTAGTTTAAGGGCGCTGGGGCCTGATACTAGCGTGACGTCTGCGCCAAGTTCTTCAAGTTGTGTGGCGATAGCATAGCCCATTTTTCCACTTGAATGATTACCAATGAATCGGACTGGGTCTATAGCTTCATAAGTAGGACCTGCAGATACTAACGCTTTCTTTCCTGCTAAGGGTAGTCCTTTCTCCGAAAATTTAACTAAGAAATCCAGTATTTCTTCTGGTTCCGCCAAACGTCCCTCACCCACTAGGCCACTAGCCAATTCCCCTTTTCCTGGAGGAATTAGGATATTGCCATAAGAACTAAGCTTATTGATATTGGATTGTGTGGACGGGTGTTTCCACATATCTAAATCCATTGCTGGAGCGAATAGCACTGGACATTTCGCTGATAGATACACGGCAGTTAAGAGGTTGTCACAAAATCCATTGGCCATTTTGGCCAGTGTATTTGCCGTTGCGGGAGCGACTAAAATGTAATCCGCATTTAAGGCAATTTCGACATGATTATTCCATTCCCCGGTATTCGGCTGATAATAATCAATTAAAACAGGATTTTTGGAAAGAGTGGAAAGCGTAAGCGGGGTAATAAAGGCTGTCGCTTCTTTTGACATGACTACGTTAACTCGGGCATCTGCTTTTACTAAAAGGCGGATGAGGGATGCAATCTTGTATGCGGCAATACTGCCGCATACAGCAATTACAATATTTTTCCCAGCTAAAGCCATTGTTTAAGGATTAGTCCTGCTCTTTTGAAGGATTTCTGTAATACACTTTATCGTGTAAAAATTCATCAATAGCAACCAAAGTAGGCTTTGGCATACGCTCGTAATGTTTTGAAATCTCAATTTGCTCACGGTTTTCGAATACCTCTTCCAAGTTATCGTTGTTACTTGCAAATTCCGCAAGTTTTCCGTTCAATTCTTCTTTAATGTCTACTGCAATTTGGTTCGCGCGTTTAGAAATAACTACAATAGATTCATAGAGATTGTCTGTGCCTTTGTCCAATTGTCTCAAGTCACGTGTAACTGTAGAGTTTGGAATTGAATTGTTATTTTTTTGACTCATCTTTTTGGGTATTTTCTTTTTCTTTTTTCGCCTTTTGTTCTTTGATATATACTTCCTGCTCTGCAACGGCTTTATTATAATCCTTCACTTGAGAGAGGGCGGTTTTAATCCCTTTTTCAGAATTTTCACGAAGGGATTCTGCCTCTTTCATATGTTTGCTATTCGGAAAATTACTTGCGAAGCTACGATAATAGTCTAAGGCATCATCAAATCTACTTTCTTGTTTCAGGAAGAAACTTTTGGACGCATAGATGTATTGTGCTTTTAATGTTAAAAACTCAATCTCTTCCGCGTATTTTGTATCAGGGTATTCTTTTAATACATTCTGTAATGCGATTACAGCTGCCCTGTAATCATCCGTAAGCCCCATGTCATAATATAGTCTTGCATTAGCAAATGCTTTAAGCTCAAGCTTATCTCTTAATTTCTGAATAAGATCTGCGGCTTCTTTGGACCGTTCTGATTCGGGATAGAGATTGACAAAGAGCTGTAATGCATCAATTGCTTTTTTTGTATTCGCTTGATCTAACGTTGATCTTGGAGAATCCAAGTAATAGCAATAGGCATGCATAAATCTACATTCTTCTGCTCTTGCACTGTTTGGATAAACATCTGCAAAATCCTTAAAGTGAAATGCCGCAGATGTATAATCTTTCAGCCGATAGTTGGCAAATGCCAAATAATAGTAAATATTTTCTGCTTCAGCTTGTCCACGGAATTTGGTCCGCAAGTCATCAAACAAAACTAACGCCTTTGTATATTTCTTTTTCTCATAAAGTTTTACGGCCTCTTCGTACTTTTGAGCGATGTTATTGCTTGCGCGCAATTTCTCAAATTTACTTTTACAACCAGTAAATACCAATAGAAACATCATGCCGGCACAGATAGCCGCTATACGCCTATTTAAAAACATTTTACAAAGATAAGTGAATTTGTTATACTAATCAATTAAATTTTATTGCGCAATATAGTTTAATAATTATTTGATCGCAAAAACAACATTTCTTATTAACATTCTTTAACTCGATTGGAGCTATTAGGAGGATATATTGTCATATACTTGTTGTTTTTCCATTGGTACCGAGACCTAAAAATACACATTTTAAAATATTTGATTATCTTTACATATTACAATCATTGAATAGCATTAAGAGTATGACTTTAAAAGAAAAAGTTGAGCAAGCATTAGATACCTTGAGACCATATTTGGAGACTGATGGCGGAAATGTGAGTGTTGAAGAGATTACAGCGGATAACGTCGTGCGTTTAAAATTATTGGGAGCATGTGCTTCATGTTCAATGAGCATTATGACCTTTAAAGCTGGTTTAGAGCAGGCGATTAAGAAAGCTGTTCCTGAAATTACAGCAGTGGAGGCTATTAATTTAACAGATCCCGATTCCCCAGAAGCAACTTTACCCCCTGTTAATTAGTTTTTCTATTAACACAATTTAACGGCTAGTTCGGCTACTTTTGTTTAAATTTGTTCCATGAAGTTGCTGGTTTCTATATTATTTGCTGTATTTCTACTTTTTTGTTCCGCTGCTTTACACGCTCAGGAAAGGAAGATTATTCAGTATTCCGGTATCGTAACTACGGTTGGGTCTGGACTTCCTGTAGGTTATGCGACTGTCACTAATTTATCTTTCCGAAATGAAGCATTTGCGGCAAATAACGAGGGCTATTTCTCTTTTGTAGCACATGTAGGAGATACCATTCGTTTTACTTCCGTCGGTTTTGATCCTTTAGTTGTCACTATTCCAGAAGTTCCTGGAGATAAATATACCGCAAATATCATTATGCAAAATCTAGTTACGGAACTCCCGATGGTAACACCCTATCCATGGGCAAGCATCGAAGAGTTTAACATTGCATTTATGAATCTGGACGTTTCTGAAGATAACATCGTGAGAGTAAGGAGGTCCTTGTCTTATGAGTCATTAGCGGCAATGGCAGCTGTAATACCACGTGACGGAAATGAAATGCGTTCAATTAACAATGCGCAGAGCTTTAATACGATGAATAATAAAGTCATCAACCAACGTTATGCTAATCCATTGTTAAATCCTTTTGCATGGGGCAGTTTAATCCAACAGATTACAAAAGGTAGTCAGAGCCGAAAAAGCTCAAGTTATTAATCGGTCGCCTTTAATTTATTTAATTCTCTGACACTTAGCTTTGCCGAGAAATAGGAAACTAGACCAGAGATACTAATGACTGTCATGAAGACTAAAATATAGTCACTCCACTTACTTACCATAGGGTAGCTGTCAATAATTGTATTTGCTCCATCCTCTACACGAATGATTCCATAAGCTGACTGGATATAGTTGAATATGCCTCCTATCAATAGACCTAATACACAGCCAATAATGGCGATCATAAGGCCTTCATAAAAGAAGATACGTTGAATTAGATCATTCGACCCACCGAGACCTTTTAGTATTGTCATATCCTTTTGTTTGTCTAGTACAAGCATGGTTAAGGAACCTACAATATTAAAGATTGCAATCACACTGATCAAGGTCAGTATAAAGAAGACAACCCAGCGTTCAACACGTACATTTTTATATAAGGTAGGGTTTTGTTTTTCCCTATTCTTTACAATGTAATCCGGTCCTATTTTCTTTTGTAATGCTTGCCCAAATGAATTAACATCCACACCATCTTTTAGGTAAAACTCGATCGATGAAACGCGCTCATATTCTCCGAGAACCTCTTTAGCAAATGAAATTGGCGTAATAATCAAATTGTCAAAATCTTGCTGATAGCGCAATACCCCTCCGGGAGCTATGGATCGGATGTTGAATTCTTCTGCAGGATTGGAAGAATTCTTTACTCCCTTTCTCGGAGAATACACTTGAATTTGTTCCACAGAGTTCTGCATAGGAATTGCCAGATTTGCCTGTACACTTGCCCCTATAATTGCGAGGTTAGTAGAATCATGGGTAAGTTTGTACTGACCATCTACGAGAATACTGTCTCCGGCCTTTTTACTTAGCGATTGAGGTTCGACGCCTTTCATATTTGCAATAAATTGTCTATTTGAATATTGCAGTAATACTTTCTCTTGTAGAACCTCCGTGTAATGAACCACATTGGAATCTTTTCGTAATTCACTGAAGACAGCCTGTTTACTGTCAAAAAGTTTTCCTTTTTGGGGTTCAATTTTCAGTTCAGGAGCAAACTTACTGTACATAGATAGTATCAGCTGTTCCATTCCATTGAATGAAGATAACAATATGATTAAAGCAGCACTACTTACCATTACGCCAATTACACTAATAGAAGAGATGATATTAATGGCGTTAACTGATTTCTTAGAAAACAGATATCTTTTTGCAAATAGAAATGGTAGATTCATAACTTTTATCCTCGGATAAATGGATTAGAATTTTTTTCAAAGCCAATCGTTGTCGATGGTCCATGCCCCGGATAGACGATCGTGTCGTCGGGCAGGGTATAAAGTTTTGTTTTTATGCTATCTAAAAGCTGCTGGTGATTTCCCCCAGGAAGATCAGTACGGCCAATGCTATTGCGAAATAGGACATCTCCCCCGATCAAGAATTTTTGATTAGCTGAATAAAAACAGATATGTGCAGGGGAATGTCCAGGTGCAAGAATGACCTTTAGCTCATCATTATCTAAATAAATGGGATCATCCTCATTTAGAAATGTTTCTCCAATTGGTGAGATGTCATATCGGATGCCCATCTGAGGAGCGTAATTCTGTACCGCTACTAAAATTGGTACTTCACCTTCGTGGAACTGTGGGAGCAAGCCAAATTTTTCATGGACAAAACTATTCCCTAAAACATGGTCAATATGGCAATGTGTATTTAATAGGAATGTCGGCTTGAGGTTATTGTTTGCAATGAAAGCCAATAGTTCTTGCTGTTCTTGCTCGCCATACATCCCTGGATCAATAATAATGGCATTTCCTGACTCGTTATAGAGTAGGTAAGTATTTTCCTGATATGGATTGAAAGTGAATGTTTTTATCGTAAACATAGTGGTAAAATTACAGTTTTTATTGATCTCTTACTATTGATAGCTCAACTATTCCAGATTTCCCAGTTTTTTTCTGCTTGTAGAACCAGCATTTCATATCCGTTTTTGATTCTGGCGCCTTTTTCTTTGCTTTTTCGAAGAAATGCTGTTTCCTCTGGATTGTAAATGAGATCATAACAGAGGTGGTTCTCGGTTAAGAATTCGTAAGGAATTTTTGGATATTCTGCCGTATTGGGGAATGTACCAACCGGTGAACAGTTGATAATCACTGTATGGTCAGCTAGGATAGCGGCATTAAGGTCATTATAAGTGAGCTGGTCTGCCTGTTTGGTTCTGCTTACTAAAGTATGCATTATTCCAAGTTGATTCAGGGCATAAATGACAGCCTTTGCAGCGCCTCCATTACCTAAAATCAAAGCCTTTTTATCCACCAAGGGATTTAGTAGCGGCCTTAGCGATGCCTCAAAACCGTAGGCATCAGTATTGTAACCTTTTAGATGTGTTGCGCCATCTGATGTATGGCTGATTCGAATGCAGTTTACAGCTTGTATTGCACGAGCTTCTTCTGAGAGCTCGTCCAAGTAATCCATAACCGCTATCTTATAAGGAATGGTCACATTGACACCATAGAAATCTTTATTGGAAGCAATCGTTGTAAAATCGGCTATTTGAGCAAGTGGATATAAATCGTAATCCACATCGGTAATATGTTCTTGTTTAAATTTTTCTAAATAATATTTTTTTGAAAAAGAATGCCCTAATGGGTATCCTATTAAGCCTAATTTTTTCATTTGAATTGCGAAAAGTACGTTGGGGATAGGAATATATCTTCATTTTAGTATCCGGTCGTTGCGTGGCAACGACCGGATGTGGCGCCTATTGTATGTTAATCTTTCGGCTTGGTATATTTTTTTACAATTTCAGTAATGATCTGATTCCCCTGCAGCTGTGGAAGGTAATCAAAAAGAATATGATGCTTATCGGGATCAGTCGCTAAGCCAAGCTCTAAAAAGTTGAGCGCTTCATTGTATTGTCCATTGGCAAATAGATAAGCAACTACACGATAGTACAGTTCTGCTGCATTTGGATTTTGTGTGATGGCATCAGATATCACATTAATAGCTTCTTCAATTTTACTTTGTTCAAATAGAATTGAGGAATAATCGAGCCAGGCATCGATGTCTGTTGGGTTTAAAGCGACTACCTTTTTATAGGCTTCTTCTGCAAGATCTATTTGTTGTAGTTTGTACCGGGCGTCGGCAATCGCAAACCAGTAATCGGGGTTTGTATCCTCCAGTTCCAATGCTTTTTTATAAAAATGCAGTGATTCAAAATAGCGTTCTTCGAAATCTAAGGTAACCCCAATACCGAACCAGGCATCAGCAAGCTCCCCGTCTAATTTGACGGCCTTTTTATAATAATTGCGAGCTTCTTCCATCTGCTCAAGTTTTTCATAACATTCGCCTATCGCACAATAGGTATCAGCACTTGGTTGTTCATATTCAAATGTTTGTTTGTAAACATCCAATGCTTCCTGATAGCGATCAAGATTGACTAGAGCATTTCCCTTATTGAAATAAGCGGAAGAAAAGTCTTCCTTAATTAATATAGCATAGTCGTATGCGTCTAAAGCTTCCTCAAACCGACTGATTTTATGGTAAGAATTTCCCAAATTGTACCAAGCATAGTAGGAGTATGGATCTGAATCAATGTATTTTTTATAAAAGGAGATACTTTCCTCTTGTCTATCCAATACATCATAACAGTAGGCCAATTCATAGAGTGCTTCTTGGTAATCCATGTTGAGCTCAAGTGCTTTCTTTAGATAAATTATTGCCTTGTCATAGTTCATTTGCGCTTGAAAGATCATCGCAATATGGAAATACACCTCATCTTTATTATCTAATAGCGGAAGTGCTTTGAAGAGCTGTTCCAAAGCATTATCAAATTGGCCGATACTGCCTAATATGCCACCGCGGATCAAGAAAATGTCTCCTTCTGAAGCTTCCAATAATTCCGCTTTATCTAGTGCTGCAAGTGCATTCTGATATTGTTGAATCGTTGAAAACAGTTGTGCCTGTTTCAATAAAAACGTAATATCAAAAGGATGTTGGCTGATCGCAAATTCGGTAACCTGTAAGGCCTTAACAGGGTCATTTTTTTCAGCGTAGTAATCAATAATTCCTTCAAAAGCTTTGGAGTCAAAAAAATACTGATCCTCGTTTCGAAGCATTTCCTCATATCTGTCCACCGAGATTTTTCTTTCCTCGGGGTTTTCAAATTCAAAATCCTCTTCCATTCTCAAAAGTTTAAAACCAGTATTCTGTTCCTTAATTCAAAATACTAATTTCTTATCTAATTTGTTCGAACTAATTTTCCACAAATCGGATATCCTCCACAAAGTTAAGGATAATACGGGTAAAATAAAAAAGCCGGCTTTAAAGCCGGCTCTTATTATAATGTATAAGTTATATACGATTATTTTTTGATCTCAACACGACGGTTTTGAGCGCGACCTTCTTCAGTAGCATTTGATGCAACTGGGTTTTTCTCTCCGTAACCTTTAGCTGTGATGCTTGATGAAGAAACACCAGCGTTTACTAAATATTGTTTTACAGAGTTAGCACGGTCTTTAGATAAAGTTAAGTTATAAGCTTCAGAACCTTCAGCAGATGCATAACCATCTAATTGTACAGCAGAGTTGTTATCACGTAACTCCTTAGCCAATTTGTCTAATGTAGAGTAAGATGAAGTTTTCAATACTGAGCTATCAAATTCGAATTGAATTGGAGGGTAGTAACCGTTAGAAGTAACGTTGTTAACAACTGGCTCTGGGAATTTGATTGGACATCCTGAACCATCTACTGGAGTACCAGCTGGAGTACCAGGACATTTGTCAAATTTATCAGATACACCGTCACCATCAGCGTCAGCGCTTAATGTGTTAACTGTACCTTCTAAAGTGCTTACACGTTGTTTCAATGCTTCAACTTCGTTTCTCAATGAAGGATCTTTCAACTCATCGTACAATGTCGCAACTGGGTTAGCAAAAGTCAAGTTTTGTTTATCTTTCGAACCTAAAGTGAATTCTAGACCAGCCATAACTGTAGAGAATTTACCTTTGTAATCTGTACGAGCTGGACCATATAATAAGTTATCATCAGTGAAGTTCATTGTGTAACCCAAGTTCAATGCAACTACTTCAGATAATTTGAATTTTGCACCTACCCCTACAGGAACGAAAGCGGTTAACTTGTTATCACGGTCACCTTTGAATTCACGGTCACCGAAGATTTCAGATCCCCAATTACCTTTATTGTTATAAACCTCTGTTCCAGAAAAGTCTTCATTTCCAAATTGAACAGGATTATTGGCCAACACTCCTAAACCGACTTTAGCGTAAAAGTTAACCGCATTTTCTCTTCTTAAGAAATCAATAGTTCCTAATTGAAATACACCATTAATGCTAGCTGCCCAATTTACATCAGTTTGTGCAGATTTAGCAACACCATTACGATTAGTTCCAGAGCCAGCTTCAAATCCGTTAAATCCGTCAAGAGCTTTGTTATAGGTTTTGATCTTACCACGGTTTGCTTCCAACTCTAATCCGAAAGTGTGAGAGAACTGTTTACGGATAGTTAATCCGTAGTATTCACCAACTTTGTTTTGGAAGTAACCTACTTTTTGTCCAAAAGCATTTGATCCAGGAAGAATTGTGTTTGGTGTAGTGATACCACCTTGAACTCCGATAGACCAAGTTCTGTATTGTGATCTACCACCGAATACTTGTTGAGCTTGTGCTGTACCAGCGAAACCTAAAGCGGCAACTAATGTAGCAGCAACAGCTGTTTTTTTAATTGTAGAATAGTTCATACTCTTGTTTTTAAGGTTATTATTAATTTTAATTGTTTTCAAACTTAATTATTGTATTAACACATGGAACAGTACAATTGCCGTGCCAAAGTCTTAAAATTATGTTAAAATTTTGTTTTTGCTATATTTTGTACTAAATTAAGTATTTAATGTGAAACAACAAAACAAAAATCCGCTACGAAAGTAGTAAATTTTTGTTTTGTTTCAATAGGTTTAAGAAAAAAATTAAGTATTTTTTTCTAAAGCAAATAATGTACGACCAATAACGACAATGCGCCCAACAAAGCTGAAACTGGAATTGTCAATATCCAAGCCCATAACAAGCTGATTGTTACCCCCCAACGTACTGCTGAGACACGTTTGACAACACCAACTCCGATGATTGCACCTGTAATGGTATGCGTTGTTGAGGCTGGTATTCCGAAATGTTCTGTGATACCCAAGGTGACAGCTCCCGCAGATTCAGCACAAACACCTTCCAAAGGTGTTACTTTTGTAATCTTGGTTCCCATCGTTTTGACAATTTTCCATCCACCGCTCATTGTTCCGGCAGCGATTGCTGCGTAACAAGTCAATGGAATCCACTCTGGCATGTGTTCAGTCGTTGGGACATAACCACCAGCTACCATAGCGACAAGGATAATTCCCATTACTTTCTGTGCATCATTACCTCCATGTGCAAAGCTCAAAGCCGCCGAAGAAACAAGTTGCAATATCTTGAACCATTTTTCGGCAACACTTGGCCGGGAGTTTTTCGCCAGATTGATTACAATCAATGTGATGATAACCGATATCGTCATACCTATGATAGGCGCAAGTACGATAAATGCAATAATCTTTAAGGTAGCATCAATGTTGATAGCGTGAATAGGATCTGCGCCAAGGATGAAAGCGTAAGCCATACCCGATCCTGCAAAACCTCCAATAAGTGTATGGGACGAACTTGATGGTACTCCATAGTACCATGTAAATAAGTTCCAACCAATTGCTGCAAGTAATCCTGCAAAAATAACTTCTAAGGTAATGTATTCTTCCAATACTGTTTTTGCAATGGTATTGGCTACTTTATGATCTGTAAAGTAGAAGTAAGCTGCAAAGTTGAATATCGCGGCCCATAAGACGGCCATTGCTGGCGTTAAAACTTTTGTTGATACAACTGTCGCAATAGAATTGGCAGCATCATGGAATCCATTGATGTAGTCAAAGGCAATCGCAAGGACAATCACAACAACGAGTAATGTTGACATCATAATCTCGTAGAATTTTTGTGCACTTAAATCGAATGATTATGCGTTTTTAACTAGAATGCTTTCTAATACGTTAGCAACATCCTCACATTTATCGGTTGCATCTTCCATTGCAGATAACACTTCTTTGTGTTTAATTAATGAAATTGCATCTTTTTCAAATTCAAAAAGGTCAGCTACAGCTTTATCGAAGATATAATCGGCTTTGTTTTCTACGCTATTGATGCGAACACATGAATCCGTAATATTGCGGATATTTTTTAAATCTCTAAGCTCATGAATAGCTTTTGATACATGTTCTGTAGCTTCGACTAGTAAGTCAGCAATTTCAATCATTGGCTCAGTGGCCTTTTCAACCTTGTAAAGGTCCATTCTATTGGCAGCACCGTGTATAAAATCTGCGACATCGTCCAATGAACTTGCCAAAGAGTGTATATCTTCGCGGTCAAAAGGAGTGATAAAGTTCTTTCCCAGCTCCAAATGAATTTGATGCGTAATGTTGTCGCCTCTATGTTCCAAATCTTCCACTTTGCGTGTTAATTCCTTTTTCTTTTCAGGGTTGCTTGAGTTAACAATATCTTTTAACAACTTTGACATCTCGATCAAGTTGTTGCCGGCTTGTTCAAACAAAGGGAAGAATTTTTTATCCTTTGGAACGAAGTATTGAAAAATGCTATTTAAAGACATATCTTAAATTTATTTTTGCAAAAATAATACCTTAATGTTAAGTTAATGTTAACATTGATTTTGTTTAAACACAAAAGTGTCATCAATTGTTTAATTTCCTGACTGAACTTTTTGTAAAGTAAAGCCAAATGTTGTCCCAATGCCTTCTGTACTACGGACATTGACGTTTTGCTGATGTGCTTCGACAATATGCTTTACGATAGCCAATCCTAATCCTGATCCTCCGATATCGCGTGATCGACTCTTATCAGTTCGGAAAAAGCGCTCGAATACACGGCTGAGATTTTTTTCTTCGATGCCATAACCGTCGTCTGTAATCTCGATAAGAACCTGTTCAAATAGTGGGAAAATCTTAATTTTAGTTGTCCCGCCCTCTTTTCCATACTTTAGGGAATTGTCAATCAGATTGTATAACACCTGATGAATTTTATTGCGGTCAGCTTTAACCCAATGTGGTGTGCCCACTTTTGGCTTGAATTCTATTTTGATATTGTGCTGTTTAGCTTTGTCCTCAAGAGAGTAGGTGGTGTCTTTAATAAGATCAACGATATCGAATTTCTCTATATTCAGGACCATTTTTCCAGATTCCAGTTTGGATATCTCATCAAGATCCTGAATCAGGTAATTTAGCCTGTCCAGATTCCGGGCAGCCTTATCTAAGAAGTTCTTGGCCATTTCCATATCTTCTTCCATAAGGCCATCTTGCAGGGTTTCAATGTAACCTTGGGTAGCAAATAATGGCGTTTTGAATTCATGAGAAATGTTGGATAAAAATTCTCTACGGAATTTTTCTTGTGATTTTAACTGCTCTATCTCGTTTTTTTTATCTTTTGCCCATGCTTTGACTTCGTTTTCAGCATCCGTAATTGGATCCTCACTGACATGTTCTCCGATAGCATCCTTAAGATCCTTGCCGAGTTTAAGGTTATGAATTAATTTATACATCGTATTGAGTCTACGATATATGTATTTTTCAAATAGATAGTTAAATAGGAGGAAGCTCGTTACCACAGCAACAAAGAAAATGATCAACGCTGTCTGTAGGTCATGTTTATAATAAAAGCTGATCGTGGATATTGCAATACCGACAGTTGCGGAGTTTGCCAATAGTAATTGTCTAAAATTCATTTGCAGAATAAAAAAGGCCCCTGATTTGGAGCCTAAGTTACTTATAATGATATTAATAAATTGTTAAAATTTTCCGATAATCGTTTTTGCTCCAGTAACCTTATCACCAATGTTAACATTGATTTCAGTCCCTAAAGGAAGAAACAAATCGACGCGGGAGCCGAATTTGATAAAACCAAACTCATTGCCTTGCACGACTTCGTCTTTTTCTTTTACATACCATACAATGCGGCGTGCTAATGCTCCTGCAATCTGGCGGAAAAGAACTTCCCGTCCAGCCTTATCTTTGACAACGACTGTTGTTCTTTCGTTATCGGTAGATGATTTGGGGTGCCAAGCCACTAGAAATTTGCCCGGATGGTATTTAAAGAACGTGACTAAACCACTGATTGGGTTTCTGTTGACATGCACATTGACAGGAGACATAAATATCGACACCTGTATCCGCTTATCATGGAAATACTCATTTTCCTCAGTTTCTTCGATAACAACAACTTTTCCATCGGCTGGACAGAGAATCACGCCATCCTGCGGGTTAACCACTTTTTTGGGACTTCTGAAAAACTGAACAACTGTAATGAATAGGAATGCTGAGAGCGCATAAATAAACCATTTAGTGTATTGCGGAGCGTCATAATAATCCGCAACGGCATTGATGATGAAGATAAAAAGTACAGCGATCGCTAATGTGGTATATCCTTCTTTATGAAATTTCATATCTATTTATTTCTGCAAAGATAATTATTTACTCGAATTGTCTATTTGTCTTTCGATTTTAATTGAATGGGTATAGATTTTTCCGTCATTACCCTGTGTGATTCCGCCGGATACTCTGATAAGGTCGTCTTGAGGCTGATTGTCTTTATATGTAGGGAAATAGAAGTCAACACTTCTCGCAATACGGCTCAAAGTGCCATCGAAAGGCTCGTCGCCGGAATCTGATATTAACTTGAGGCTTTTTGGATTAGCCATTCCGCTTTTCTTTACTTCCACTAAGTAAGAAAAATTAACCTGTTTGGTGATGTCTAGCCCGGTTTTATTGAGATTGTCGTTAAAACGTTTGGTTAGGAATGCATAAAAATTGGAATAATCATCAAAGCTGCAGGACTTACCGTTAAATAGTTCCGCTCGTATAAAATAGTCGTAAGGGAGGATACTTAGCGACATGAAATCCTCATTATTTAGATCTCCATTGTCGTCATAGGTCGTTGTGAGTACACCATTTGCAAAGCGTTGTGTCATGGCGTAAACTGCTTGCTGACCTACATTGTAGAAATATGTATTCCAGTTTCCCTGCGGCCTACCGTTTTTTACCTTTCCTTTGCGTAGATAGAAATCAAAACCGAACTCCGTAAAACCTTCAAAAGGAATAGAAAATTCATAGTTGCCTTCGCCGTCTATCACCTCCTGTTTGCCTCTGTTGTCCCAGTAATCTTTGATAAAATAGCCTTGCTCATTATAGGCAATGGTTAATAAGGGTTTTCCATCCGGGTAGTAATATTTCCAATCACCGGTTGGATGGTTGTTTTGAAAATTTACTTCCCATTTTAGCACTCCGTTCGGATGAAAGGCTTGGAATAAGCCTTCTTTTTTACCATCTTTATAGGAACCAATGAGTATTCTCGATCCATTTGGCGCAAAATCGCGGAACTCTCCATCAAAAACTTGCTTTGCAAAATCAAATTTGCTCACACGTTCGATCGTTTTAAACTCACATTCTTTTGAAACTAAATAATAATATTTGTCAAAATAAAAGCGAATCAATCCCTGGTCTAGTTTTTCATAGAATACAGGTTTGTCATCTTGTGCATGTAGCTTTGTAAAGCTACAGACACACAATAATAATAAGATATGGATGAGTTTTCTAATCATAACTTTAATGTGCTTCTAGCCAATTTTTGCCTTCTCCAATTTCTACGATCAAAGGAACACTCGTTTTTATAGCATTGGACATTTTATCCAAAATAATTTTTTTGAATACCGCTATCTCGTCTTTAGGTACGTCAAAAACCAATTCATCATGCACCTGCATGATCATTTTGCCGGATAAACCTCGCTGCTCAATTTCCTTTTGAATGGCGATCATGGCAAGTTTGATTAAATCTGCTGCTGATCCTTGGATCGGAGCGTTGATAGCGTTTCTTTCTGCGAATCCGCGAACGGTCATGTTTGCGGAATTGATATCTCTCAGATAACGTCTCCGTTTTAAAATTGTTTCAACGTAACCATTCTCCTTTGCAAACTCGACGGCATCACTCATGTATTTTTTTATCCCTGTATATTGGTTAAAATATTCATTGATGATATCGGATGCTTCTTTACGTGATATGCCAAGATTTTGAGAAAGGCCAAATGCCGACTGACCATATATAATGCCGAAGTTAACTGCTTTCGCGTTGCGACGTTGTTCAGAAGTAACAGCATCAAAATCCATGTTGTATACTTTCGCGGCTGTTGCCCGGTGGATATCATGACCTTGGCTAAACGCTTCCATCATATTTTGATCTTTACTTAGCTCTGCAATTAGGCGAAGTTCAATCTGCGAATAATCGGCAGAGAGGATCACATTGTCTTCAGATCTTGGGATAAAGGCTTTTCTAACTTCTCTCCCCCGCTCGGTACGGATCGGGATGTTCTGCAAGTTCGGATTCGTTGAGCTCAGACGGCCTGTTGCGGCAACCGCTTGATTGTAGGACGTATGAATGAGCCCTGTTTCGGGGTTTATCAACTCAGGTAGTGCATCAACATAGGTTGATTTGAGTTTTTGCATTTGCCTAAAGTTTAAAATATCTTGGACGATATCTGATTTATGGGCCAAAGCTAATAACACATCTTCACCTGTTTTATACTGTCCCGTTTTTGTTTTTTTAGCTTTAGGATCCAGTTGCAGTTTATCGAATAAGACTTCACCCAATTGCTTCGGGGATGCAATATTGAAATTTACGCCCGCTTTCTCAAAAATGGATTCCTCGAGATTTTTAATGTCCTGCTCCAGTGTTTTTGAAAACTCTCCAAGTGCAGGAACATCTATTTTTACACCGTTTCTTTCAATTTCAGCGAGTATATAGACTAATGGGAATTCCACATCCTGAGCGAGCTGCATGGTGTTGGTCTCGACAAGAAGTGGTTGAAACACATTTTTTAGCTGTAGGGTAATATCTGCATCTTCAGCAGCATATTCTTTTACTTTTTCGACTTCAACGTCGCGCATATTCCCTTGCTTCTTTCCCTTTTCACCGATAAGTTCTGTGATTGATACCGGGCTGTAATTTAGGTAATTTTCTGCGAGTACATCCATTCCGTGACGGGTATCTGGATCAATCAGATAATGTGCAAGCATGGTGTCAAAAAGGGTGCCTTGTACTTTTACACCATAGCGTGCTAATAATAAAATATCGTACTTGATGTTTTGTCCTATTTTTTCAATTTTTGGGTTTTCTAAAGCGCCCTTGAAAATATCGACTATAGCCTGAGCGCTATCACGATCGGCAGGTGTTGGGACATAATATGCTTTTGCGTTCTCAAAAGAAAATGATAAGCCCACAATGTCCGCAAGGTTTGCATCTAATCCTGTTGTTTCTGTGTCAAAACAAAAACTATCCAAAGAAGCAAGCTGTTGAGCGAGCGCTACTTGTTTTTCGTTTGTATCAACCAAAACATACTCATGTCCGGTATTATGTATGTTATTTATTGCTGCATTTTCGACGCTAACTTCGGTAACAATTTCGGTGGTGGTAATTGTCGTTGTTGTGGTCGAAAATAGATCCATTTGTCCATTTGTAGGGCTGCTCTTGTCAAGGACGGAGAAATCTTCGCCGAAAACTCGTTTTCCAAGTGTTCGGAATTCTAATTCAGCAAATAGCGGTTCAAGGATTTCTTTGTTTGGATCTTCCAGTTCTAGCGATTTTTCATCGAGTTCAATGGGTACATCCAATAAAATAGTGGCTAATTTTTTGGAGATGAGCCCTTGTTCTGCAAAATTCTCTACGTTTTCACGCATTTTTCCTTTTAGTTGGTCCGCGTTAGCGATAATGCCTTCGACAGATCCGTATTCCTGAACAAGTTTTTTCGCTGTTTTCTCTCCAATACCAGGTATACCAGGGATATTGTCTACGGCATCACCCCAAAGACCGAGAATATCGATGACCTGGCAAACATCAGAAATTTCCCATTTTTCAAGAATCTCTTTGACACCTTGTACTTCTGCTCCATTACCCATGCGTGCAGGTTTATAGATAAAGATATTTTCAGACACAAGTTGCCCGAAATCTTTATCCGGTGTCATGCAATAGACCTGAAAATTTTGCTTTTCAGCCTTTTTTGCCAGCGTACCGATAATATCGTCGGCCTCGTAACCATCCATGGTGATGATCGGAATATTGAAGCCCTCAATTAAGCGATTGATATAGGGGATAGAGGCCGCAAGGTCTTCTGGCATAGATTCGCGATGTGCTTTATAAGCTTCAAATTCAATATGTCGTGCGGTAGGTGCCGCCGTGTCGAACACTACTGCTATGTGGGAAGGTTGCTGATTTTTCAATACATCCAATAGGGTATTGGTAAATCCCATGATTGCTCCTGTATTTAACCCTGTTGAGGTAATTCGGGGAGTTTTGCTCAATGCAAAATAAGCTCTATATATCAGAGCCATTCCATCTAGAAGAAATAGTTTTTTCACAAAATTGAATTTTAGTCTCCTTACAAAGGTAAGAAATTCATCAAAGGGTAAGTTTAATAAATTTTTCCGATTTTTGTACTATGACACATTTAATGCAACAGGATTTATGAGAGGACTGGTAACTAAATCGACAGGTAGTTGGTATCAAGTTTTGGGCGAAGATGATAAAAGATACGATTGTCGTATTAAAGGAAAGTTTCGTACTAAAGGAATAAAAACGACTAATCCTGTTGCTGTGGGGGATTGGGTACATTTTGATGTGGAACCTGATCAGGATAGTGCGGTCATTCACGAACTGGAACCTCGTCGAAATTATATCATTCGAAAATCCGTCAATTTGTCCAAACAAACTCAAATTATCGGAGCAAATCTGGATCAAGCTTTTTTAGTTGTGACACTTGCCTCTCCGCCAACATCTTTAGGTTTTATCGATCGCTTTCTAGTAACAACGGAGGCCTACGGAATTCCTGCCGTAATTATTTTCAATAAATTGGATCTTTTTAGTGATGAAGGGTTGGAGATATTGGCAGACTATAAAGCTATTTATGAACATATTGGCTATCCCTGTTTCGAGGTTTCTGCGTTAACCGGTACCAATATCGACGTTGTCAAGCAACTGCTTAAAGATAAAATAACCTTGGTATCAGGTCATTCTGGGGTTGGCAAATCAACGTTGATCAATGCAATCGTCCCTGAATATGGGTTGAAAACTGGTGAAATCTCCGATTGGTCTGACAAAGGAAAGCATACAACTACTTTTGCTGAAATGTTTGATCTTCCTTTTGGAGGGAAGTTAATTGATACGCCTGGTATTCGTGAGTTGGGAATTGTCGATATAGAAAAACAGGAGCTATCCCATTTTTTTCCAGAGATGCGCGCGTTGATGAATCAATGTCGATTTCATAATTGTAGGCATATCAATGAACCCGGTTGTGTCATTATGGAGGCTGTGGAAGAAGGCTCTATTGAGAGTTCGCGCTACGATAGCTACCTCAGTATATATCATAATGAGGATAGTAGATCTTAATCTATATAAATCTTAATCTTTATAAAAAAATAGCGCCTTCTTACATCAAGAAGGCGCTATTTTTTGTAAAACGAGATAGGATGAAGCCCTTAATGTATCGCTTGTGTTAAATTTAGAAAATCACGGAGATAGGTACACTCCCGCGAAGCGATTGTAAAGAAAGGCGTATCCTTATATTGTGTACTCAATTCTTTGAAGTATTTATTTTGCATCGAAAAACGATAGAAAGGATTCTTTAATGGCGAATCATAGTATTGCCAACGCGATTCATTGGTATAGACAAAATCTTTCTGCTCACATTTGGCAAGCATAAAGGTACATTTCGCTTTGAACTCTTTGTCTGTGCTCAGCGTACGCGCTTTGCTGTACCATTCTTTTGCTGATTTTGTCTGTAGATAATTTCGTTGCCAGTGAAGTGTCGAAGCGGCGTGGTTGTCGGTGGACGACCAGTCATAGGACACCAGGGACCAAGCATTTCCATAGGTACTAGTCTGATAAATACCTGTGGCCATTTGGAAATAATAATCGGCTTTTTTCTGGTTGTTCTTTTCCGTTTTTATGGCATTTTCCAAGCGTGCCATCCGTTCAGCATATTTTAGCTTAGTGGTGGACTCTTTACCATATTTTTTAGGGTAATCATTTATCGTTACAATAAATGGATTCGGTGTAATATCGCTTTCATCCGCATCGTACCAGTTTTTAATTTCTTTTATTTTATGGTCTTTAGGAAGTCCCGCTAAAGTTTTTGCTGCTTTTTGGAAATCCAGTTCGCGCAGGTAGGTTGTACCCAATAATTCCGTGAGATAATCTTTATTGAAATGTTTGATATCCTTCAATAAGAATTTAGATAGGGTATTCTGTTGGGAATTGTCCGACAGTAAATTTCTTATTTTTAACAGCGTTTTAGGTGTAAGGCTATTTTCCCAAAAGTGCATTGTTGTCCACTGCATATTATCTTCCAGTGAGTCTTTCACAAAGCCATAGTTGTAAAAGGCATCCGCCTTTACAGCTGCTAAACTAGCCATGGCGGTATCTTGTGTATTCAAATAATGTTTTACGACAAGATTTTGTAGAATATTCCGGCAGATTAAACTATAGTTGCTATATTCAAAAGCACTATATCCCCAATTTTGCTTGCGGATATCTTCTTTACCATCAAGTTTTGCTTTTTCTTCTAACCAAGATAGCGTTTTGGTCAATTGAACTTCATCTAGTTGTTTACTGCTTTGCCAGTCAGTTAATTGCGTAAGTAATCGGGTAATTTGAAGCTGATCAATCAATTTTGGACTGAGGTCAGTCTCTTTTATTTCGGAAAGGTATTTTTTTGCTAACGTATTTTCCTTATTCATCCAGCTTAGGTAGGCGGCAGTAATAAGACCCAATTGGGGTTGAACATATTTTTTGTCGCGATAAAGTTTTAGGGCAAAATTGCGAAGAGAATCCAGATGTAGTTTAACCTTTCTTTTATCGTCATTTTTACTGTAGTAATTATAATTATCGCTACTGAGGTAAAAAGACTCGTTCATTTCTGTTTCTATCTTATTGACTTCGCGTCCCAATAGTACGGCATTTACGGTGTTGGCAGGATCGAGCTGATAGCAGTCGCTCAGATATTTCAGGGCATAGTCACTTGTGCCAAAGCCTATGATAGCATTGATATTGAACCGATCCGCATCATTTTTTGCATATTGAAATATCTCAGCATCACTGGCAGTGATATAATGGAAATTAGCATAAGCGAGGATGCGCCTTTCTGGACTGGCAGTGAATAATTTAGAAAAGAGATAAGCTGCCCTTGCAGGATCACCATTTTTGCGGACAGCCCCCGCATAGTTGGATAGTGCCCAATTGAGGATAGCTTCGTCTCCCTTAGCAGATTGCAGGTACTTTTCATAAATCGTCATGCTCTTGGCGTATTCCTGCCCAAATAGATATAAACGGGCAGCTTGATAAGCATAGCGGATATAGAGAAAGCTATTTTTGGGGTACTTGGGGATCTGCTGTTCGGCGAGTTCAGCTAATTGTGTGATTTCTTTGAAATTTCGGGTATCCGGATCCCAATAGTTATGTTGAATATTCGTGATGGGTTCCTGCTTTTTGGTGAACATAAAATAAGCGCGTTCAGCTTCATGTTTTCCGTCAATCAATGTGCTTAAGAACGTATTTCCTTTAATGGAATCTGGCAGGTTGATCCAAGTCGACTTTTGTTGATTGCTCGCTAAATTAGCGGTTGCAGCGTTGCTGTTGTACATCAATTGCTCGACATCCTTAACCTTGACCTGGGAACCGAGGTGCTTCACCCAAGTTTCGGAATTGATTAAACTTTCTTTGACTGGAGCTTCTTCCGTATAAAGAAATTGGTAGGGGATAAATTGAAAGGCAGAAAATCCATTGTCCTCCAGATTGGGGAGATAATATGTCGTTTGATTGTCGTAAGGATCCACTTCAGGACCACAGGCGATATTGGTTGCAATCTCCCCAAAGAAGAAAGCTAATGTAGTGCTAGAAAGTAGCAATAATTTTTTGTAATTCGGCATTGCCATGGTTTGCTAGTGTAGCTTGATCTAAATGATAAAAAATAATCCGGTGTTCTTTTCCTTTCAGCTCTCCCTTCAAAAATTTTGCCGTTTGTAAGAGTTCCTCCTGATTGATGGATTCAAAACGTATAACATCTCCCTTTTTAAGGTTTGCTTTTGGGAGATCTTTCGTTAAAATATAGAGGTTCGTATTGGGGTTATGGGTAAACAATGACGAGTTTTTGAGATCTTCTTCATTGATATGTTTTGAAATACCGATGTAATTATTATTTCTGAAAACGACAAACCACTGAAATAGCGGTAATGCAATATCCATTTCCATGGGATAGTTGCGTAATGTTCCGCTTAGATAGGTCTTGAGGTCCTGTTGATTTAAAATGGAGTTTTGATTGCCAAATTGTCTGAGATTTCCCATGTTGTAACACATTAACATCGCTTTTTTCACAGGCGGAATTCCGCTGGTGACTGTGTTTTTGACCTGGTGTAGCCGCAGAGTAGAGCTCACGACAACATCTTTTAAGGCCGGCAATTGTTGTAAATAGGTGAGCAGGTAGAAAAATTTATCACGGGATGTCTTTGTCCAATCGCAGTCCAGTTGGAGTTCGGTAAATTTTTCCTTTCCTGCTTGTTGTATTTTAGCCGTCACAAACGGAACAATTTTATTTGCCAGTCCTCTGATTTGCAGGCTATCCATTTCCACAAAAATACGTTGGTTGACAAATACTACAGGAATCAGCTGCTGTTCTTTGGGGACAGGTTGCGAAAACGTAATGGGGCTAATAGGGACGGCTTGTACACCAGATGGATCGAAATCAATATCCATAATGCGGACATAGATAGATTTCGCATCAATTTCCTTTAAAGAGCGGCTTTCTACGGTGTCTAACTGGAATACTGTCTTCCAAAAATAGAAGCCTGTTTCATGCTTTGTTTTGGTGCAGGAACTTAAAAAAAGTAGAGAGAGCGGTACAAGAAATAAAAATAGTTGTGTTTTACGCAGCATATTCACTTTATTTAGTCGTAATTCAAACAAAATGGGCTTAATTTTGTTTGTTATTCAATAAAATAAAGACGAAATTACAAAGAGATTGTGACTTTATGAAGCCTATTTTCAAATGGATCCTTGGTATTGTAGCGTTTATCCTATTGGCATTGGCTGGAGGTATTTGGTATTTTAGCAATAAGTGGAAGCCTCTTTTAGATACTAAAATCAAACAGCTGGTGTCCCAAGCAACGGACAATTTGTATACTATTACATACGACGATATCCACGTCAACCTATTATTGGGTAATATAACAATAGACAATCTGCATCTCGTGTCAGATAGTTCCATCTATAAAAAGTTGGAGCTGGTCAAAAAAGCGCCAGATAACCGTTTCGAAATTTCCATCAATAGGTTGAAAATAAAAAGCTTTGGTATTCGAAGGGTATTGATGGATAAGGAGCTTTTCCTGAATGATATCACCGTCGAAAGACCAACGATTCATGTCATTAATGAGGTACACCGTTATAATGATACGGTGAGTCGGGGATCTAAAAAACCACTGTACGAGAAAATAAAGGACAATCTGAAAAAAATTCAGGTGCGGGCCGTCAATTTGAATGACATCGATTTTAAATATACGCAAGTCCAAAAAGGGGTTTATCAAGATTTCGAGGTCAAGAAGGTCAAGGTCCGGATAGATGATGTTTTGATCGATTCAACTTCTGAGCACGACAGGCAGCGCTTTTATCATACGAAAATGATTGATATTGAGGTGCCTGGTTTTACCTATAAAACTCCGGATGGGTTTTATAAAGTAAACTTTGATCAGTTGAAAATCAATAGTAAAAACCGCAATGTCCTCTTGACTAAAGTTGCTTATCAGCCGACGCTGAATAAGGCTGCTTATTACCGGAAGAAAGGTGAAGGTGGAAGCTATATGGTGCTGAAAATGGATACCCTGCTTTTGACGGGATTCAATTTTGCCGAGCTTTCTCGTGATAAGAAAATATATGCACAAAATGCACGCTTAAAAAATGGTTCTCTTTCGATTTATAGTGATAAACATTATAAAAGCCCACCAACCAGTCAGATTGGAAATGCTCCGCACATGAAATTAATGCAGATGTCGACACGCTTGGGAATTGATTCATTAATTTTAGATAATATAGGAATTACGTATGCTGAAATGAGTGATGAGTATAGTCAAATCGGTACCATTACTTTTGATCACACGTATGGTACGATATTGAATGTGACAAATGATTCGACAAAATTGCTTAAGCAGAAGCTCATGCGTGCAAATTTGAGCAGCAATTTTATGAATGCGGGCAAGCTTTCTACCAATTTTGTTTTTGATATGACCTCTAAAGTTGGGGCCTATACCTACAAGGGCACACTTGGGAAAATGGATCTAACGGTCGTTAATAAGATGATCCGGCCATTGTTAAATGTTGAGGTTAAATCGGGCAATCTCAGTCAGATTACATTTGACATATGGGCTAACGATTACCGTAGTAAAGGAACCTTTAAAATGGATTATGATGACCTCAAAGTTAATATCCTGTCGGAGCCAGGTGATGATGGTCGTCGAGAAAAAAAGGGGCTGCTGTCTTTTATGATTAATCAGGTGTTGTTTAATCCGGGCAATCCGGATTTATACGGTAAATATACGGTGGGGCATATTAACAAGCGTCGGGATCCCAATCATCCGTTTTTTAAAGCGATGTGGCAGACTTTGTTGGTTGGAATTAAACAATGTGTCGGCCTTGGTCCAGAACGGGAGGCTAAACTGATGAATACGGCTGGAAAAGTTGAAAAAGTCGTTGAGGGCATCAGCAAGGCCAAGAAAATGATTTCAAGTATATTTAAGAAACACAAAACTCCTGAGGAGTTGCTGAAGGAAGAAAAAGAAGATGAGGCCAAAGAGGCGGCAAAGATTGAAGAGAAGCGGAAGCGTGACCGTGAAAAAGCTGAAAAGGAACTTGAGAAAGAAGGAACGGGAAATTGAGGATCCGTTTCACGTGGAAAGGTTCCCGTTTGGTGCCGTTGCCGATATTTTTTAGAAATTGTAGAGGAAGTGATGTACTGTATTTATAAAACCTCATTGCCGGCTTCGTTAGCGCGCCAAAAAATACAACGGAGATAGATTTGCATTTATTGACAGATTTATCTTAGTTTGAGACATTATGATAGATTCGATTTTAAGTTTTATCCGGTTTGTTTTCAAATATAAAAATGGGCTTGTAGACAAAATCATGTTCTATGTGAGCATGATTTGCGCCGCAATCGTTATTTTTAATGTGGGCTATGTTACTGATCCTGCATTGGGGAAATTGCTTGGTAAAACAATTCATTATCTTTTCTTTGTCCTCTTTTTCATGATTGCTCTCCGCGAGTCATCTTCCATTTATGCACTCAAAAAAATTGCTGTTGAGCATTACTCGGGCTTAGTTATCCTCATCTACTTTGTATTTATCCTTATTGCCCGTTTTGCAGGATTTGGAGCGCTTTCTGTTTTTTCAAGAGAACAGTGGGTTTATCTAGGAATCTATCTTATTTTTATCGCGGAGCTATCGAAAGGTACGCTTTTCTTTGACAATTTTTATTTTAATCCGACAATATTATTTGTCATCAGTTTCCTGGTTCTTATCTTGCTCGGAACCGTACTCTTGATGCTGCCCCGTACCACGGTAGAAGCTCCGTTAAGTTTTGTGGATGCTTTATTTATGGCAACTAGTGCTGTTTGTATCACTGGCTTGTCTGTTGCCGATATTTCAACCAATTTTAGCATGTTCGGACAAACCGTGGTCATTGTTTTGATACAGGTTGGCGGATTGGGTATTATGACATTTACAGGTTTTTTTGGCTATTTTTTCTCTGGCGGATTTTCTTTTAAGAATCAATTGATGTTTGGTGAAATTCTGGGTGAAAATAAAGTGGCCTCTGTCATTAAAACCCTATTGACCATGATATTTATTACGCTGCTGTTTGAATTTCTTGGAGCTATACTGATCTTTAGTACCTTAGAAAGTGCTAATTTTCCAAATTTAGGGAGTATGGTTTTCTTTTCGATCTTTCATTCCATTTCTTCATTCTGTAATGCTGGATTTTCGATCTTATCTGGGGGTATTACCAATGAAGCCTATAAATTCAATTATCCATTCCAGCTGGCGTTATCTTCGCTTTTCATTCTTGGTGGTTTGGGGTTTGGAATTGTATTGAATTTCTACACCTATATTAAAGAATCCATATTGCTTTATTATCACCGATGGATCACAAAGAAAAACTATAAGCATAAAGCATGGAGCTTTAGCTTTAATTCTAAATTGGTGCTGGTCTGTAATGCGATTATTATTGTAGGTGCAACTTTGTTTTTCTACTTTTTGGAGCGAGGGAACACCCTTTCTCTTGAAAGGGGAATCGATGGTGAATGGGCAACTTCCTTCTTTATGGCCAATGCAGCGCGTTCAGCAGGATACAATAGTGTTGATTTGAGTTTTGTCGGGCCACCGACTGTTTTTTTGATTATGCTGCTGATGTGGGTCGGGGCTTCTCCCGGATCTACTGGTGGGGGAGTAAAGGTAACCACCGTTGCTGTTTCACTGCTGAATATTGTTTCTTTGGCTAAAGGAAAAGAATTTATTGAGATTTTTAAAAGGAGGATTGCCGGCGAATCTGTTAACAAGGCTTTTGCGATTATTTTGTTGTCACTATTCGTCGTTGGGTTCAGTTTTTTTGTGCTCATTTTTACAGATCCGGATAAGAGCATGAAAGCACTCCTCTTTGAATCGTTATCAGCGTATACAACATGTGGATTGAGTTTGGGGATTACACCATCACTCAGTATGGGCGGAAAATTGATTATTGCCCTAACGATGCTGGTTGGGCGAGTAGGGATGTTGACTTTGCTGGTCGCTTTTATAAAAAATACAACACGTAGAAATATTGTATTTCCAGAAGAAAAGATCCTGTTTTAGTTAGACCGACAAGCGTATTGACTACCTTTTGATGGCCTTATCAAAGAAATATGAATATATAAATCGAAAGAGAGCTTGGAAATAAAAGTAAATTTATTTTAGTTTGAGATATGAAGTATATTGTTTTAGGATTGGGGCATTTTGGACGTTCTCTAGGGGTACATCTCACTGAGCTCGGGCATGAGGTAATCGGTGCTGACCGAAATCTTGGCATCGTCGAACAATTGAAAGACAAGATAACGCACACGGTATGTCTGGATACAACAGACCGAGAAGCGGTTTCATCGTTACCGCTTAAAGATGCACATGCAGTCATTGTTGCGATCGGGGAAGATGAGGGAGCCTCGCTCATGACCGTAGCCCTCTTAAAACAGTTGAAGGTCAAACGTATCATTGGCCGTATCGTTTCAGATTTACAAAAGACTGTTTTGGAAGCCATGGAAATCAATGAATATATCATGCCCGAAGAAGAAGCCGCTGAGCGATTGGCGATGCGCTTGGACAATATTGATATTGTCGATTCGTTTAAGGTTTCGGATAAATATTCTATTGTAGAGACAAAAGTCCCTGCTCGATACGTTGGTATGACGTTGCGTGAGGCGAACCTGACGAATTTGTATAAGGTAATTGTACTCACCACCGTGAAAATTACAGAAACGAAAAAGGATGGTGTGACCAAAGAACAAAAGGAAGCTTCAGGAATTGCTGCATCAGAAACGATCATGGAAGAGGGAGATATTTTGGTTGTCTTTGGTGAGCTATCCAATATTAATAAGTTAATTCAAAAAGGAGAATAAATTATGCTATTGACAACAACAGGTACTATTGAGGGACACCAAATTGAACGCTATTTGGGAATAGTCTCTTCCGAAGTGGTTCTGGGAGCGAATGCAATCAAGGATATGATGGCGGGTTTTCGCGATTTTTTTGGCGGAAGATCCAACTCTTATGAACGCGCATTCCAAGAAACACGTGAAGCAGCGCTGCGTGAACTTGAAGACCGTGCACGCGCCTTGGGTGCTGATGCGGTCGTTGGGGTTCGACTGGACTTTCAAACGGTGGGAACAGGAGGAATGATGATGGTGGGCGCAACGGGAACGGCCGTAAAAATGAAATCTTAATTACCTAAAGTCCTAAATAACATTAGGGCTTTTTTAATGCTTAAAAGACGTGACATGGATCGATCGTATTTAATACCTATTATAAACTTTCTGTTAACAGGACACTGAGCGATAATTATAATTGTATATAAAAACAAATTTATCTAAGTTTGGCTTTTAAGACTTTTAAACAACCTAAGAAGGTAAATGAAATCATCGAGTTTTATCAAACCGCGTGTAATGTGTTCATAAATACAACGAAAGGCAAGTTATGGATGAACGATTATTTGGTAAGTTGAATAAATTAGATATATTCATCACCTTAAAATGACAAATTTATACGGATGAAAAATTGGTTTAAGGCGAATTCAGCACATTTGATCGTTATTGCGATATTTATTGCGCTCGTATTTTTTTATTTTACCCCTGTTTGGCAAGGAAAAACACTGGCGCAGTCGGATGTGGTACAAGCGCAGGCGGCACAGAAGGAATTATTTGATTTTAAGGCAAAGGATGGTAAAGCGCCCTTATGGACTAACTCTATGTTTGGCGGGATGCCGACTTATCAAATTTGGCAAGAAAATGAGAATAACATTGGTACTTATTTCTTAAAAGCGGTTAAGTTCGCCTTTCCGAGCCCAATGGATACGGTGCTGTTTTATTTGTTGGGTGCTTATTTTCTTTTCAGTGTCTTACGGATCAAACCCTGGCTGGCAGCAATTGGTGCAATAGCCATTGCGTTTACATCCTATAATTTTATTTATATTGAAGCTGGGCACATAACAAGGGCTAATGCAATTGCATTTATTCCACCCGTTATTGCTGCGGTTATTATGTGTTATCGGGGAAGTAAATTGTGGGGGCCTGTGTTATTAGCCTTGTTTCTTTCGCTGGAAATTCGTGTAAATCACTTGCAAACAACCTATTACCTGTTGATAGTCCTGATGGTATACGTGATTTTCACTTTCGTAGATGCAATTAAACAAAAACAATTAAAAGGTTTTTTTATTGCATCGGGTAGGCAGATTATCGCAGTGGTCATCGCTTTGATGGTAAATGCATCAATTTTATTACCAACTTGGGAATATAGTAAATTAAGTACGCGTGGACATGCCAATATTACGAAGGTTGATAATAACAACAGCAAAGAGAAAGGGCTTGATAAAGAATATGCCTATGAGTGGAGCCAAGGGATTGGTGAAACCATTACCTTTTTGATTCCAAATGCCTATGGTGGTTCAACTGGCGGACAATTGGACGAAAAATCACACGTCGCTAAATTCCTAATGGAACGAGGAGGTGCGTCGGAGATTCAAGCTGGTCAGATGGCACAAGGCATGCCAACCTATTGGGGCGACAAACGTTTTACTTCGGGACCATGGTATTTTGGGGCCGGAGTTTTCTTCCTATTTGTTTTAGGCCTTGTTATTGTCAAGGACCGCTTCAAGTGGTGGATTTTGGCAACAACCATTTTAGCATTACTGTTGTCATTTGGAAAAAACTTTACACTTGTATCAGATCTGTTCTTTGACTATTTCCCAATGTACAATAAGTTTAGGGCTGTTGAATCCATTCTTGTTTTGGTTTCCATTACAGTACCTATGATGGCAATTTTGGCTGTCAACGAGCTTTTGACACGGGCGAAGGAGATTCCAAACTTAGATAAAAAAGTGCTGTATACTTTTATTGGTGTCGGTGGCGTCTGTCTGCTTATTGGCGTGATGCCCGATCTCTTTTTAAGTTTTAGGAATGCGGAGCATAGCAATTTAGTAGCAACTTTTGAGCACCAGATAGGCGATAAGACCTTTGCGACGGAGTTGGCAAACCAGTTGGTTCTGGATCGTAAAGATATCGCAAGCAAAGATGCCTATCGTTCCTTTGTCATCGTTCTACTAACTTTTGGATTTGTTTGGGTCTTTTTAAAGAAGAAACTGAGCGAAGGTGTATTACTGGGAACATTGCTGGTCTTATTCTTGTTTGATTTATGGAGTGTAGATAAGCGATTTTTGAATGACAAATCTTTTATGGAGAAAGGGGCTACAGCACAGCAAGTATTCCAGCAACGTGAAGTGGATCAATTGATCTTAATGGATAAAGATCCAAGCTACCGCGTACTAGACTTGACTTCAGATCCGTTTTCGGATGCCCGTCCATCCTACTTCCATAAATCCCTAGGAGGATACCATGCGGCAAAATTAATGCGCTTCCAGGAAATTTTGGAAAATCAATTTAATGGTGCCCTCAATGAAGATGTGTTGGATATGTTTAATGTGCGTTACCTGATTACAACAGATCCTCAAAATCAATCACAGCGTATTGTGCGGAGAAGTACCGCGGCAGGAAATGCCTGGTTTGTGGATCGGGTAAGTTTTGTGAAAGGAAATGCCGAGGAGATGCAGGCTATCAGCTCGTTTGATCCGCATAAAGAAGCTTTTGTCAACCAGCAATATCAAAATGAAGTAAAAGCGAAGACTTCGAATGCGTCGACATCAGGCGAGATTAAGTTGACATCTTACCATCCGGATAAAATGCAATATGAATATACGGCTGCCAATGATGCCTTTGCTGTGTTTTCTGAAGTATTTTATGATAAAGGATGGAAAGCCTATGTGGATGGAAAGGAAACGCCAATTATCCGTGCGGATTATATCCTAAGAGCACTGCAGTTGCCAGCAGGTACACATAAGGTAGAATTTATCTTTGATCCTGAATCGCACAAAATGGGTAATTTATTGACATTAATCTCGTCTATTGTTCTTGTACTGGGAATAGGAGCGGCGATATATTTCTCCTTTAGAGGGAATAAAAAAGAAACAGCGGCTTAAAGCTGTTTCTTTTCGAAGCATTTTAGAGCTTTAGAATAATTTGAGCTGCGGATCGGTTATTCTAAAGCTTTTTCTATGATGTGGAGTGGAGCCGTGCGCCAATACAGCTGTTCTGTGCTTAACTGTCGGATACCCTTTGTTGTTGAGCCAGTCGTAATCGGGATAATCTAAAGCGATGTTATCCATATATTCATCCCGGTACGTTTTAGCCAGAATCGAAGCTGCGGCAATCGATAGATATTTCCCGTCGCCCTTCACAATACATGAATAAGGTATCTTTTGGTAAGGAATAAACTTATTCCCGTCAACAATAATATACTCGGCTTTGGTCTTTAAGAGATCAAGTGCCTTGTGCATCGCCAGGTAGCTCGCATTGTGGATATTTATGCGATCTATTTCTTCTGCTGAGACGCTCGCAACGGCATAAGCAAGGGCTTCGCGCTCAATGATGGGGCGTAAAGCCATCCTTTTTTTTTCACTTAGTTGTTTGGAGTCATTAAGAAGTTGGTGATGATAGTCTGTCGGGAAAATCACTGCTGCAGCGAAAACTGGTCCTGCCAGACAACCTCTTCCCGCTTCGTCACAGCCGGCCTCTATCCACTGCTCCTGATAATATGATAATAGCATGTTCCGCCCTTAAAATAGCCGAAAATACAAATAAATTTACACTAATCTATTGTAACTTCTGTGTGAATATTGGCCATTTACATTAATTAACACTAATAATGTCTTCTTTTGTAAAGATTTAGAGCACTGAACTATTAATGCTGAAGTAATTTTCATTGGCAAAACAAAAGTTTGTTCTGGTGTAGGCCATATGGTTTCAACATTAAACTTGAGCAATAATTTTAGTGTCGAAGATTTATCAATTATAGAAATATAAAAATACGTGTTATGAGAGGCTTTATGCTTTTTTTGTTTAGTATGCTGATGGGATGGACCGTTTATGGCCAGACGAAGAGCGTGCAGGGAATCTTGAAAGATGACAAGAATCGAATTGTCGCCGGTGCAACGGTGAAGTTGACATCAAAGTTGGATTCCATGACTACAGGATCCAATATGGCGGGGATTTTTATCTTTGATAAGATCAAATCCGATACCTTTAAAATTACCGTTTCAAACTTAGGCTTCGAGCGCTTTGAAAAGGAATTTAGTATTCCTAAAGGCGAGTCAAAATATATAATTCCAAGTTTAACTTTACAACAGAATTCACAGATGCTGCAGGAAGTTGTGGTTGATGGAGTACCTACTGTCGTTGTTAAAAGTGATACCCTGGAATATACCATGAAAGATCTAAAGCTCCGCGATGGCGCCGTTGCGGAAGACGCGTTGAAAAAGTTACAGGGAGTCGAAGTGGATAAAGATGGTAACGTTACAGCACAAGGTGAATCCGTAAAGCGGGTTCGTATTAATGGTAAGGACTTTTTTGGTGGAGATGTAAAGACAGCTACCCAAAATTTACCTGCAAATATTATCCAAAAGATGCAGGTCATCGATGATTATGGTGATATGGCCAATGTCACTGGCAATAAAAACGGTGATTCGGAAAAGGTGTTGAATATTCAGATAGATCCCAAATACAATACTGGGCATATGACTACCCTACGGGCTGGCGTGGGAACAGAAGATCGCTATCAGGCTACCGGTATGTGGATGGGGATGCGTGAAGGTGAACAAATTTCGGTGCTGGGGAATTTGAACAATACCAATGCCCCCTTATTCGATTTTAGTACTGTAGGTGGTGGCGCCCGCCGTGGCCAGGGTGGTGGCGGCCGCCGAGGTGGTGGTATGTTTGGTGGCTCGGACGGTTTGACAAAAATTGGTTCCATAGGACTGAATTACCGCAAAGACTTTAATGATAAACTGACTGTTTACGGTAGCTATAGTTTTAGCCATAGCAACAATACAACACTATCCCAACGTTTTCAGGAAAATACACTGCCTAATATAATGCAGACGGACAGTGTGACATCCAATTCGAACACGGTTGGTGATAGCCATCGTTTCGAAGCAAATGTCGAATGGAAGCCTACAACGAAAGATTATATCAAAATATCGCCTCAGTTTGGCTACGACAAGAGCGATGCAACGACAGGTACGAATTCGCTCACGTATCGTAGTAGTGTATTTAATAATTCTCAGGCGCAAGATATTGTTGCCAATTCCACTGCACCGAGATTTGGGATTAGCGGATTGTACAACCATAAATTTAATGATAAAGGAAGGAATGTTTTTGTAAACATGAACTTCAATAATGCAAAAACAACGAAGGATCAGAATGCAATTTTAGATAGGCTATTGGCTGATCCCAATAATGCAAACGCTCCACTAGATTCGATCTATGAAAAAACGATTCTAGAAGCAAATAATAAAAGTTGGAATGGGGGCGCTTCGGTGAATTATACTGAACCTGTTTCCGAGAAAGGAAAAGTGGAATTTACCTATGATTTCAACAAAAACAAGTATGACAATTCGAACAAACAACAAGGGTTTGATCGCGATGGAAACTTAATTGCAGAAGATCCCAAGTTGAATTTTGATTATAATTATGATTATTCCTTCACAACACATAAAATCGGGGCAGACTATTTGTATAGTGGTGATAAAATAACCTATTCTATTGGAGCTGCGGCTCAGCCTTCTCAATTAAGAGGTGATGCGATCAGTTCAGGATTAGTGGTTCCAATTCATCGCAACAATATGAACTGGATGCCTATTGCGCGTTTTGAGTATAAGTTCTCCCGCCAGTCGAATATCTCTGTGAATTATTCGGGAACACCGAATGAGCCTTCAGTAACGCAGATCTTGCCGTTTGATATGAGTACAAACCGGACGAGCATTGTGATCGGTAACGCTAATCTGAATCCGGAGTTTAGCCATCAATTGAATGTAAGATTCCGTAAGAATGATTTTCAAAAGGGAAACAACTTCTTTGCGTTCGTTAATGCCGGTTTGACTAACAACAAGATTGTGAGCTTGAGCAAAAGCTATTTTGATGATTTAATGGATTATCAAACTGGCCAAACAAATTCAACGTTAGTTTCTGAAACCCGCTATTTGAATGAAACAAGCGATAAGCCATTTAATGTAAGTTCTTTCTATCATTATGGTAAATCACTGAAAGAAAAAACATATAATATTATGTTAATGGGTGGTGTGTCTTACAATAAAAATATTGGATATGTTTCCACAGAGAAAGATGATAACGTAGGTCAAAAGAATATCGCCCGGAATATTGTATTAAATCAAGGTTTGATGTTTAGATATAACCCTTCGGAAAACCTAGAAATCAATCCGGGGGTACGCTACCAATTTAATCATACAGAGAATTCATTGACAAATCGTACGACGAATGTTTCTTCTTGGACACCAACATTGATTGGCTCTGTTAACATAACAAAAACAACCATTTTCGGAGCGGATCTATCCAAACAATTCAACAGTGGTTATGGAGCCGGTATTAACGCAAATCCTTTCGTCATAAATACCTACTTGGAGCAGAAGTTCTTGAGTCAACAACGCGGTACTGTACGTCTACAAGCATTTGACTTGTTAAATCAACAAACGAATGTGTCAAGAACGGTGAGTGAGTCTATGATTACAGATAGCCGTACCAACCGTTTGGGTCGATATTTTATGATTCTGTTTACCTATAAATTCCAAAAATTTGCGATGGGAAATCCAGAAGGAGAGAATAGATTTCCGGGCGGAATGAGACCTCCGCGTATGTAATCTGATTCCTATAGGATATAAAAACGGTCATAGTGATTTCGCTATGACCGTTTTGCATTTAAAAATGCCTAGTTTTGTGATCACTTCATGCCCAATACGATCTGAAAATTGGGCAAGGTGGCAAGAAATGTAAGATTTTATTAAAAGAAGCTACAGCAAGTTTGTACTGCATGGAATACGAAATTATTAGACTTTCAAACGGAATACGCGTAGTATTTCAATATCAAAATTTACCGGTTACACATGTCTGCATGGTCATCAACGCGGGGTCTCGGGACGAGTCTGCTGGAAAATATGGTGTAGCTCATTTTATTGAGCACCTTTTATTTAAGCGTACTGAAAGACGCTCTACACAACAGATTATAAATCATTTGGAATCCGTTGGCGGAGATTTAAATGCTTATACGACGAAAGAGTATACCTGTGTACATGCCTCTATTCTTCAGCCTTATTTAAATCGTGCGTTAGATCTTTTTGAAGATATCTTCTTTCATTCCACTTTCCCCGATATAGAATTGGATAAAGAAAAATCTGTCATTGTAGATGAAATGGCATCTTATCTGGATAGCCCGGAAGAGTCTATTGTGGACGATTTTGAAGATCTGGTTTTTCAGGGATCGGGTTTAGGGCATAATATTTTGGGTCTGGAAGATCAGCTTCTTGCACTGCAAAAGGGTGATATTGTCGATTTTATGCGGGCAAATTATGATACAAATGAAATGGTCATTGGTATCACGGGCAATTATACGCTAAAAGAAGTTGAGCGATTGTTGCACAAAGTATTTGGGACCGTGCCTTCAAATACGATAGCACGTCTCCGCAATGACGTCAGACCACTTGTTGAACAGCATGTTGCCGTAGGCAAGCCGATCAATCAGGTGCATTATATGCTCGGTTCTTTAGCTTATAATTATCGAGATGACCGTAAGACGGGGCTGCTGCTTTTGAATAATATGCTTGGTGGAATGGGGATGGGGTCTATCCTGAATCTCTCCATACGGGAGAAATACGGAATAGCCTATACCATTGAATCTAATTATACTATTTTTTCGGATACAGGGTTATTTAGTATTTACCTCGGTACCGATGAAGAAAAAGTTGAAAAAGCTAAAAAACTCGTCTTTAAAGAACTTGCGAAGCTGAGCGAGCAACCGCTATCTGAAACTGCAGTAAAAAAGGCGAAGCAGAAATTTATTGGGCAGATTGCTTTGACCGAAGAGAACCGTATGAGTATGATTATCTCTGCCGCGAAAAACGTAATGGACTATGATCGTGTCATCTTATTGGACGAAGTAATTGAAAAAATTCAGGATTTGACGAATATAGGGCTGCTGGAAATAGCACAAGATGTATTTGATCCGAAGAAGATGTTGTCGCTTAGTTTTGTTCCCGAAGATTGAATTTAAGGCCCTACATTATTCCTTAAGAGGAGATGAATGGTATTGGATCGATGGGCCGACGATGGGAATAATAGCTGGCTGACATGAATTTATATTGCATATAAAAAGCAATTTATCTAAGTTTGCGCTTACGGGAATTCGTTCTTCTCAACCATTGACTGCCGAAGGCAGATTCAATACCTATGGTAGCAGACAAATAAATGAATAAAAAATATAAGGGATGAAAACAGCATATGTATTTCCTGGTCAAGGGGCCCAATTTGTTGGAATGGGGCAAGACCTGTATAATTTAAATGATGAAACGAAAGCCTTGTTCGAACAGGCTAACGATATTTTAGGATTTCGCATCACGGATATCATGTTTTCCGGTACAGATGAGGAATTGAAACAAACGAAAGTAACCCAACCTGCTATTTTCTTGCATTCGGTTATTTTGGCGAAAGCCTTGGGAGAGTCTTTTCAACCTGACATGGTTGCAGGTCACTCTTTAGGTGAGTTTTCAGCTTTGGTAGCAGCCGGTGCATTGAGCTTTGAAGATGGCTTGAAATTGGTTGCACAACGCGCCAATGCGATGCAAAAAGCATGTGAGCTTCAACCTTCAACGATGGCTGCGATATTAGGACTGGAAGATGCTATAGTGGAAGATATCTGTGCTCAGGTTGATGATGTCGTGGTAGCTGCAAATTATAACTGTCCTGGGCAATTGGTTATTTCGGGATCTATTGAAGGTGTGGACAAAGCTTGTGCTTTGCTGACCGAGGCCGGTGCTAAGCGCGCATTAAAATTAAACGTGGGTGGAGCATTTCACTCACCATTGATGGAATCTGCCAAAGTCGAATTGCAAGCGGCTATCGAAGCTGTAAACATTTTGTCGCCTCGCTGTCCGATTTATCAAAATATAGATGCCAAACCACAGACAGATCCAGCGGTTATCAAGGAAAATCTTATTGCGCAATTAACTGGCGCTGTACGGTGGACGCAGACAGTACAAAATATGTTGGCCGATGGTGCAACAGCTTTTGTAGAAGTTGGTCCAGGAAATGTATTGCAGGGATTGGTTAAGAAGGTCGACCGTCAAGTTCAGACTTCCGCAGCATCAGTGACCGCGTAACAAAATATTCAGTATAAAAAAGGAATTATTTTGCAGTGCCCTCAAAAAGTGTCCGACTTTTTGAGGGCATTTTTTATGAACGAAAAATCGAAATCACATCAAGAATTCCCTGTAAAAATTAGATAAGACGTAGGGATCATTTTCGGAGATTACTCGGTGCTTCTTCGGTGCTTGTTCGGAGCTCGTTCGGTACTTCTTCGGTTGCAAGCGAAGAAACACCGAACGAGCTCCGATCGATATCCGTTTTTTAACCGAGAAAATGCCGAATCAATTATGGGCTTAAAAACTACTTATCCTTAAACATGCTGTAATGATCTTTCATGACTTGCAGGACAAAATCATTGGGGGTCATTTTTTCCGGATGTTTAACCTCCATCACTGTTTCCAACCGTTGTACTAAGGCAGTTAAAATTCCTACATCTCTTCTGTCAAAAGCTGTTTGATAGATCTCTTTGACCGAATTAGCATCCTTGTCGCTCAATTTAATCACTTGTGGAAATAGGATAGGGTGGTTGTCGAATGTCTCTTCGTAAATTGTGTCGCTCAATTTTAAGGTAGGTTTGAGACTGATAACAGAAGTTTCACCAGCAATATCTCCAATGCGTTGTCCATTTTTGGATAAAACGATCGACGTAATGGCGACACCACCCATCGTCATCCAGATATCTACAATAGATAGACTCCATCTGGACAAGTATTGATAGAAGTTGGCACGTGAGCCGTCAAGCTTGACGACCTTTATTTTCATGATTTTCTTACCTACTGTCTGACCACCAAAGGCGGTTTCGGTAATCAATGTGTAAAAAAACGCGGGTAGGGTCAATGCCATCATAACGCCATAAAAAAGATAGGGATCTCCTGCGTTCATGTTTATGCTGTCCAAGAGAAAGAAGCAAAAGAAATAATAACAGACTATAATAAAATAATCTATTGCAAATGCGATCATTCTTGAGCCAAGACTGGCAAGATTATATTCGATTTTTACATTTTGTGCCGTATTTATCTCAAGCTTATTCATATGCAAATTAGTTGAATTTAATGTAATATAGCATATCTAGGTTATTTTAGCTCTAATTTGTGCTTTTCAATCATGGATATTTCCTATATTTGGTTATGCCAGTTAAAAAAATTAATGAGAGAAGCATCCTTTGTAGAACGAAATAAAGAAAAATGGACGTTAATTGAAAATAATTTATCAATTAATATGCAGGTTGATCCAGATGAATTGGCCTCAAATTATATTGAGCTCACAAATGATCTGGCGTATGCACAAACCTTTTATCCTGAAAGTAAGGTAAAGGCTTATCTGAACGAACTGGCCGTAACCGTCCATCAGAAAATCTATAAAGATCAGAAAGCTTCCAATAATAAGTTTAAATCTTTTATCAATGAAGAGATACCGCAGGCGATTTGGTCAATTCGCCGACCCTTGCTGTATTCATTCTTAATTTTTGTTTTGGCTTCGGTCATTGGTTTTTTGTCATCTGTATACGATATGGATTTTATTCGGCTTATTTTAGGTGACTACTATGTCGATTCGACGATAGAAAGCATAAAAGCAGGTGATCCTGCTGCGGTATATGGAAAGGGAAGTAACTTTGGGTCGGCAATTTGGATTACGATTAATAATGTGCGGGTTGCTTTTATGGCCTTTGCTGCTGGACTATTTTTCAGTGTAGGAACAGGTTACGTTTTGTTTAGCAATGGTATTATGCTTGGTGCATTTCACCATATGTTTTTCCAATATGGCGTGATGGGGAAAGCCATGTCAGCGATTTGGATTCATGGCACTATTGAGATTTCGGTAATTATTGTGGCTGGAGGATGCGGGTTGGCCATCGGTAATAGCATTCTATTTCCCAAATCGTTTACACGTTTGACATCTTTTGTCCGCACAGCAAAGATTGCGATGAAAGTTCTCGTCAGCACAATTCCTTTTTTTATTATCGCTGGTACATTGGAAGGTTTTGTAACACGGTATTATAATGTGTCAATTTGGTTATGCTTATTGATTATCGTTTTATCCTTACTGGCTATCCTTTATTTTTATGTTATTAATCCTTATCGACTAGCAAAACGATTTCAATGGAAATAGATTTTGAGTTTCAAAAAGAACGGAAGGTAGGGGACTTTGTTCAAAGTTTCATAGATCTTTTTAAATTGATCTATAGACACTTTGTTTCTACTATTTTTGGTTTATCTGCGGTACCTCTAGCAGGGATTGCTTTAGTTTACTATTTTCTTTCTACAAAAATCACTTTTTCGGCCAACAGTGATTCTTTTGAGGATATCGATGCTTTTACTTGGGCTGGATTACTCATTTTGGCGCTGGTAGCTTTGGGGCTTTACGTTTATGGTATTTCTATCGAATATTTTTTACTGCTCAAAGAGCGCAAAAGTACAGCATTTTCGGGCGCGGAGGTGCTGAAGAATTTCCGATCAAACCTCGGGAAATACTTTATGTTTTTAATTGCCATGATATTGGCGTTAATTGTCGTCTTTATTCCCCTGGCCATCGTCGCTGCAATTTGTGCTTTTATCCCTTTCGTCGGGAGTTTTGCGATCGGTATTTTGGGGTCTATGGTCGGCATTTGGTTATTTTGCTCATTTTTATTTTATCGGGAAGGTTATTCGGATCTAGGGAGCTGTTTTACAGATGCCTATGTGATGCTGAGCAAAAAATTGATTCAATATGGTATCGCGACCTATATCGTGAATTTTATTTTTCAAATGGCGGTCATGATGATTTCCATAGTTCCTTTGATTATCATGGGGCTTTTATCATTCAACTTCTTAGGTATAGATGCCGCCTTTTTTGATTCATCCTGGGGAAAACTGCTGATGACATTGGGAGGCTTATTTATCACGTTATTTACCCTTTTTCTGTATATGTCTGGGGTTTTGGCCAATGGTATTATTTATGAAACGGCCAAGGACCTCAAATTTGGAGAACGTATTTATGGCATGATCGAAAAGATAGGAGGAAAAGATGAATAGACTCTTCGTTTTTTTTGGTATCGCCTTATTATCCATTTTTTATGCTTGTGATCCAAAACCAAGGGATACGGATTCCAATAGTGATAGAATCGATTCGCTCAATGTGAGAATAGATTCGACCTTGGTGGGAACAGATTCTGTCGCTATTGACTCAATAGCCGTAAAAGCTCCTAATGGCCAACAGGAAAAAGATGAAATTGACCTGTGGGATCCCACATTATTTGATTCAATCCCCAAATATACCGAAGAACGTTCATTTAAAATGGATCCTTATCAGGATATCATCAAACGTTACGAGACCGATGATTTTGTTTATTCAGAAAATATTAAAGATCGCGTAGGCGTATTACAGCGCATCCTTGCGCGGCTCGCGGATTGGATTGGAAGTATCATGCCAGATAATCCGTATAAATTTCGGGAAGAGTTTGGTTATGTATTTGCTTTTTTAGCTGTTATTGCATTAGCGTTTATCCTTTATAAAGTGCTCTACAACAGAAAACAATATTTTATTAAACATAGTGAAGAGGAGAGTGAACTTGACGTTTTAGCCTATGTGGAGCGAAACCTGATGAATAGCAACCTGGAGCCTTATATTCAGGAGGCTATCGCCCAAAGGAATTATGCATTGGGTATCCGGTACTTACAGCTATTGAATATTCAGAAACTAGCGCAATCCGATCATATCAAATGGAAGCTGAGCAAAACGAACGCTGAATTTACACAAGAGATTCAAAACGAGGAGCTCCGTCGTGGATTTGCGGAATGTACAAGAATATTTGATTACGTCTGGTTTGGTCAATTTGAATTAACAGAGGACAATTTTAGTCAATATCAGCAATTGTTTCACCAATATCAAAAACAGATTAAATGAAGGGATCGGTAAAATTTGGATTGATATTATTGACTGTTGTGTTAGTGCTAATAGCTCTTATCGATGCAACAAGTAAGAAACCTATTATCTGGGATCGGACTTTTGATGCAAAAGATAAAAATCCTTTTGGCGCTTATGTGCTACGTCAAGAACTAAAGCATATCATTGATCAAAAGAACACAACGATTGAGCGACCATTGTATGAATATTTGGACAGTACAAAGAAAACCGACGCTAACTTATTTTTTTACACCTCCTATTTTTCAATGGGTGAAGCCGCGGAAGATAAATTACTGGATTATGTAAACCGGGGTGGGAAAGCAATGATTGTAGCCGAGGATATTGATCCTTATCTGTTGGATTCCCTCGGTTTGAAAACAGATAACTTCTATGGTTTTAAAAAAGGTGTGAATATAAAAAGCCAACTGCGTGTGCGGTTGATGAACGATAACAATAAAATTCATTACAGTAAATCAGATCTTGGCGAAGTATTCAAAAAACTTCCTAAAAATGCGACCATTTTGGGTGCGATTACCTATAAGGAATTTACGTTACCGAACTTCATAGCGGTTCAATTTGGTAAAGGGACATTCTATCTGCACCTGACCCCTGATTTATTTGGAAACTATTACTTGCTGAATTCCGCTTCGCAATATACCTATGTTGCTAAGTCATTATCTTATCTAAATGATAAGCCGATCGCTTGGTATGATTTTAAAGCGAATCTGGAGCAATATCGGACACCTTTGCGTGTATTGCTTATGAATGATGGTCTTCGGCAAGCTTGGTATGTTTTGTTGGCGGGGCTAGTCCTTTTGCTTGTGTTTCGAAGTAGACGTGAGCAGCGGGCTGTGGCGGTCGTGAGCCCAGAACCGAATCTCTCGAAGGACTTTTGTGGAACCATTGCTACTTTATATTATGAAAATGGCGCACCAGGTAATATGGTTGCAAAAAAAATAGATTACTTCCTGCACGATCTTCGGATGCGGTTTCATTTGGACACGCTGATGTTGCGGGAAGAAGAGTTCAGTGAGGAACTGGCGGAGCGGGCTGGAGTTCCGCTCGTAGAGACACAGTCATTAATCCGGCTGATTGTTCGCATGCAAGATGCTAAACAACATGATGTGGCTGATCTCAAAATGATTAACGATACAATAGAAGAGTTTAAACATAAAGCAAAAATGATATGAGTGACTTCGATAAATATATATCTTTTGAAAACCGAATAGATGTCTCGGTTTTATTCGATAAAATGGCACAGGTAAAGTCGGAGGTGAAAAAAGTCATCGTTGGGCAGGATCAATTGATTGACATGCTCTTAATCTCGATCTTGGCCTCAGGGCACTCTTTGATCGAGGGCTTGCCCGGGGTGGCGAAAACATTATCCGCAAAATTGATTGCCAAAACGATTCACAGTGAATTCAAGCGGATTCAATTTACACCGGATTTAATGCCTTCGGATGTAACGGGATCGTCGATACTCGATTTGAAAAGTAATGAATTTGAATTTCGTCGGGGACCTATTTTTGCAAATATTGTTTTAATCGATGAAATCAATCGTGCTCCGGCAAAGACACAAGCCGCACTTTTTGAAAGTATGGCGGAGCAACAAGTGTCGGTCGATGGAACGACCTATCGATTGCCAGGACCGTTTGTTGTTTTTGCGACACAAAACCCCATCGAACACGAAGGCACCTATCGATTGCCGGAAGCTCAGCTCGATCGTTTCTTGTTTAAGATCAATGTGAATTATCCTGAGCTTGAACAGGAACTGGAAATATTAAAGGAGCACCATGCCCAAAAAGCAGAGAATAAAGAGGATCAGGTTCAGGCTGTAGTTTCGGCCGCAGAAATTTTAGGATTCCAGAAATTGATCAAATCTATCTTTGTTCACGAGGAGTTGTTAACTTACATTGCTCAAGTTATTATAAAGACACGAACTAATCCAAGTTTGACACTTGGGGCATCACCGCGGGCTTCTATTGCTTTGTTGGAATCAGCAAAGGCCTCAGCTGCGTTGACAGGCCGAGACTTTGTTACTCCTGAGGATATTCGGAGGGTGGCATCTGCTGTACTGGGCCACCGTGTCATGTTGACTCCAGAAAGGGAAATGGAAGGATTTACAACCGCTTATGTCATCGACCAAATCATTAATTCTGTAGAAATTCCAAGATAATGAATAAATTAAGGCAGCTTTTTCTAACAAATCAATTCTTCTACACCCTATTAGGTGTAGCAACACTCTTTACATTTTCTTTTTTCGTTAAAGGATTGTTGATTGTGGCTTGGATTGTTTTTTGGATATGGTTGGCTGTTTTGGCTTTTGATTTTATTGTCTTGTTCTCAGGAAAGGGGCGAATTGAGGTCACAAGGGTATATCCTGAAAAATTATCCAATGGCGATGAAAACCCGATGCGTCTGTTTGTGAATTCTTTTTACCCGTTTGGGACAAAAGTGGATATTTTGGAGGAGTTTCCGGTACAGCTTCAAATTCGGGATAAAGATTTTGCGACAAGTTTGCTGGCCTTTCAGCGCTCGGAAATTTCGTTTTCCTTGCGACCCACACAAAGGGGTGTTTATCAGTTTGGTCGTTGTATGGCTTTGGTTCAGCGTTTTGGATTTTTCAAAAGAAGGTTTGTTACCAATCAAGAACAGGAAATACCCTGTTATCCATCTTATATTCAACTCCGAAAATACCAGCTTTTGGCAACAAGTAATCGGTTGAATGAACTGGGGATAAAGCGTATTCGACGGATTGGTTCGGCTATGGAATTTGACCATGTTAGAGAATATGTACAGGGGGATGACTATCGGCATATGAACTGGAAGGCATCTGCAAAAGTCAAAAAGTTGATGGTCAACCAATATGAAGAAGAGAAATCACAGCCCATCTATTCTTTTATAGATCTCGGGAGGGCGATGCGCATGCCCTTCAACGACCTGACCTTGTTGGATTACTCCATCAATGCTGCGCTAGTGCTTTCGAATGCAACCCTATTGAAGCAAGACCGTGCAGGATTATTGACCTTTTCAAAGGATATAAACGCATTTGTACCAGCTGAGAAAAGAAATAATCAGATGCTTAAAATTTCAGAGACGCTCTATCAGGTGTCGACCAAATTTGAAGAATCGGAATTCGGAAAATTATATAGTTATGCCAATGCACATATTAATAAACGTTCGCTTATTTTTGTTTATACAAATTTTGAGACCTTAGACTCCTTGAGGCGTCAGATGAATTATCTATCGATGCTCAATAGAAGTCATATTATAGTTGTTGTCGTTTTTAAAAATGTCGAGGTGGAGGATTTAGCCAAAAGTGCACCGAAAAAAACGATAGACATCTATAATCAAATCATTGCTGAAAAGTTCATCTATGAGAAGCAGCTAATCGTACAAGAGCTTATCCGTCATGGGTTTCAGACCATTTACACTGCACCAGAAAATCTAACTATCAATTCCATTAATAAATACCTTGAAATTAAGGCACGTGGTCTTATTTAATAATCGAAGTATCTTTGACCATGACTTTCGTCCAAAGGTGCTGATATTTTTCAATGGCTTTTAAATGGATTGGATGCGTTTCGTAGATAGTAATATCGTTAAGATCTTTGAATGTCACAATTATGGTATAGTCAAAGCTGTTGTCTACGACAGGTCTCAGGTTTGTCTGCGCCGGAACGCCATAATTAAGCGTTTTGATGACGTCGATTTTTCGAAGGTCCTCAAAAAATCCAACAAAATTCTTTTTTTCTTTTTCACTGAGATCTTTTTTTAGCCAAAAATTGACAACGTGTACAATGGTGCTGGACTCGATAGCCTCATCCGATTGAACTGTATTTGCCCATGTGGGAGCAGTTACGAGCACCATGGGTGCTAGAAGAAAGTTGCGTCTTTTCATGATTGAACGGTTTAGAAGCTTCAAGATACAAAACCTTCGTGAATTCACCAATAGCAATGACGCTCATTGTGAGAGAAGGGTTTTTGTGGTTAAGGAAAAATAGACGTTTTCAGCAAACAAAAAAGGGAGACGTTATGCCTCCCTTTTATATTTTGATAGATGTTGGATTCTATATCCCAAACTCTTCCTTCACTTTATCGATATAATCCAGTTTTTCCCAAGTAAAAAGTTCAACTTCAATTTGCTTTTTCTCGCCAGTTGAGCTTTCGAATTCCTTGGTTACTTTTCTTGGTGTTCTTCCCATGTGTCCATAGGCTGCAGTTTCTGAATAAATGGGATTTCTCAGACCCAGACGCGTTTCAATTCCGTATGGCGTCATATCAAATAAATGTGCGATTTTTTCGGCAATCTGGCCATCGGTCAAATTTACTTTGCTTGTTCCATAGGTATTTACATAAATTCCCATAGGATCTTTTACACCAATTGCATAGGAAATCTGTACCAGAATTTCATCTGCAACACCTGCTGCCACTAAGTTTTTGGCAATATGGCGCGTTGCGTATGCAGCGGAACGGTCTACCTTAGATGGATCTTTTCCTGAGAAAGCCCCTCCACCATGTGCACCTCGGCCGCCGTAGGTATCGACAATGATCTTGCGACCGGTAAGTCCTGTATCTCCGTGAGGTCCACCGATAACAAATTTTCCAGTTGGATTGATATGAAACTTAATTTCATCGTTAAATAACAACTGAAGTTCTGGTTTCAATTGTGCTTTAACACGTGGAATTAAGATCGTTTTGATGTCATGTGTAATTTTATCCAACATAACTTGTTCGGTGTCGAAGTCGTCATGTTGTGTGGAGATTACGATTGCTTCGATTCTTTTTGGTTTGTGGTCGTCGCTATACTCAAGGGTAACCTGAGATTTTGCGTCCGGGCGCAAATACTTGATTTCGTTATTTTCGCGACGTAGCTCGGCCAACTCATAAAGTAAGCGATGCGATAGATCCAATGCCAGAGGCATAAAATTTTCAGTTTCGTTGTTTGCATAACCGAACATGATGCCTTGGTCGCCCGCACCCTGTTCTTGTCTTGTCTTGCGGTCTACGCCCTGGTTGATATCAGCAGACTGCTCGTGAATCGCCGAAAGAACGCCACAGGAGTTTGCCTCGAACATGTATTCAGATTTGGTGTAGCCAATCTTTTGGATCACCGAACGGGCTATTTTCTGAACATCGAGGTATATGTTTGATTTAACCTCGCCGGCAAGAACTACTTGCCCAGTCGTTACTAGCGTTTCAATAGCGACGCGAGAGTCCTCGTCCCATGCTAAAAAATTGTCTATTAATGCATCTGAAATTTGATCCGCAATTTTGTCTGGATGCCCTTCAGAAACAGATTCTGACGTAAATAAATAAGCCATGCTTTACGTAATTTTTAATATTGGATTTGCGCTAGAATGAAATAACAGCAAAGTGATAAGAGCCGTGATAGCGAAGGGTTTTTAGCACTTTTTTACTGTGGTTGCAATCTCCTTGTCGTTGCCTTGTAACGCAACAGCACGCAAATCAGTCCACATTCTATTTTTTGTGCGACAAAGCTACAATACTTTGAGGATTATTTAAAATCAAATTTATATTTTAACTTTTAAAAGCATAGGGAAGTGCGCTAATTAGTATAAAGATTACATTATTTTAAGAAATTGGTAATTTCCGCTATCTTTGGATATGTCAGAACGTAAACAAATACTGTTTGTTATTAATCCTATTTCAGGGGGGAAAAATAAAACTTCCTTTAAAAAGCAGGTGCTGGATGTGCTTGATCTACAGAAGTTTGATCCTACTTTCCAACAAACGGCGAGACCGAACCATGCTTATGAAATTGGGCTGAAAGCGATCAAAGAAGGCTATGATGCAGTCATCGCTGTCGGTGGTGATGGGACGATCAATGAATTGGGATCCGCTTTGGTCGGATCTGGAATTCCATTGGGGATTATTCCTGAGGGCTCTGGCAACGGCCTAGCGCTCTATCTAGGGGTTCCTATGAATGAAGCGGCTGCAATTCGTCGGATTAATCGTTTTGAGTCGATTGAGGTTGATTGTGGTTTAATTAACGATAGACGATTTTTTAATATCGCGGGTTTAGGTTTTGATGCTTCCGTGAGTGAAAATTTTGCGAATGAAAATATTCGCGGACCTCTGGGCTATATGAAGTCCGTTTTTAATGTGCTCAGTAAATACCAACCTGCCCATTATAAATTAACGATTGATGGAAAGGTTTACGAAAGGCAAGCGTTTATGATCAGTGTAGCGAACTCTCCCCAATATGGAAATAATGCCTATATCGCACCACAGGCTTCGGTTAACGATGGCATTTTAGATGTCTGTATCGTGCACAAGTTTCCACTTTATATTTTGCCAAAGATGATTTTCCATCTTTTTAATAAATCGGCAGATCAATCCAGTTATGTTGAGATCATTCCTGGAAAGAACATACAGATCGAGATTGATAAGGTGTCACCGGTTCATGTGGATGGAGAACCGATCGAGCTTGGCGATAAACTGGATATTTCCATTATACCAAAAGCACTAAAGATAATTTGTTAAGGTCATGAGCAAAAATAAAAAACAGTCCTACGAGGGCGTAGTATATTCAACAGATGACAGTTTCAGCTATCAGCTGGCTGATTTTTTTCAGGAAGCTGATACTTTACCGGTCAACCAGCAAAACTTGAAGGTACAACTGGATCGTAAAATGCGGAAGGGGAAAGTTGTTACGTTGGTTACGGGGTTTGTCGGAAAAGCGGAAGATCTAGAAAGCTTAGGTAAATTGTTGAAACAGAAGTGCGGAGTGGGCGGAACGGTAAAAGATGGAGAGATCATCATACAAGGAGAGTTCAAACAAAAGATCTATGAGTTGTTACTTAAAGAAGGGTATCGCGTAAAATTAGTCGGTGGTTAAACAAGTATAACGAGGATATTCGTATTAAATCTAATGAATTGTTTATTAGGCAAGTATGGTTTTGGTTAAGACTGTGCGATTGTTTGAAAACATGAGTAATCACTTACTTTTTGTCGTTTAAAATCCTTGATTTTTTTGCATATCAAAAAAAAAATGGCTTTCATTGTAAAATAATTATTGCGAATAAGCGATTTAGCATAGAGTAGCAATGATTATATAACGGGAACTGCTGAGAAAAATAACACGGATTAATGGTGTGTTCAGTTTGAAAAAACAAATTTGATTTTTTTTATATATTTGAGATGAATATTTTAAATTTGACATTAAATATTAAATTTGCTTTGCAAAATTGGTTTCAAAAGCGAATAAAAGTGCATATAATTTAAACAACATTATATATTTAAACAACAGTAAAAAACTAAAAATTAGAAAAATGGCAAACGCACCTAAAACTGCTGCAAAACAAGAGAGCAACAACGGAGGATCTTTCTTTGCTCAAGCTGCAATCATCATCTGTTTCATCGTGGGTTTCTGTGTATGGAAATTTGTGATGGGTAATCCAACTAACTTCGTTGACAACAATCCTGAAAATGCTCCAAATCCAGGTAACTACTTAGGAATGGTTTACCATGCTGGGGCTATCGTACCTGTTTTGCTTGGTTTATTCTTGATGGTATGGGTTTTCTCAGTAGAACGTTTTATCGTTATTAACAAAGCATCTGGTACAGGAAACGTTGGAAACTTTGTGAGAAAAATCCAAACGTTGATTAATGGTGGAAACATCGACACAGCAATCGCTGAGTGTGACAAACAAAAAGGTTCAGTAGCAAACGTAGTTAAGGCTGGTTTATTGAAATACAAAGCAGTATCAGTAGATCCTAACGTTGACACTGAAAAAGCTACTATCGCAATTCAAAAAGAAATCGAAGAAACTACAGCATTAGAAATGCCAATGTTAGAGAAAAACTTAAACGTTATCGCTACATTAGTTTCTATCGGTACATTATGTGGTCTATTGGGTACGGTAACAGGTATGATCAAAGCCTTCTCGGCATTGGCAACAGGTGGTGCTCCAGATTCAGCTAAATTGGCAAACGGTATCTCTGAGGCCTTGATCAATACAGCAACTGGTATCGCGACTTCAACATTCGCTATCGTATTGTATAACATCTTTACTGCAAAAATCGATAAATTAACTTACTCTATCGACGAAGCTGGTTTCTCAATCGTACAAACGTACGCTGCAAACCACAAATAAGAACTATGATGAAAATTTTTGATTTTATTTTATGGAAATCAAAAATCAAAAGCATCATAGGATAGAAGATTGAGTTTTTAATTTAAAAAGAAGAATTTAAAATGGGTAAAGCAAAAGTAAAAAGAGCCAGTACGTCGATCGACATGACAGCGATGTGTGACGTATCGTTCTTACTGCTTACGTTCTTCGTCTTAACGGCGACTGCGCGCCAACCGGAAGCATTGACGGTGGATACCCCAGCATCGACTACAAAAGATAAGTTACCTGATTCAAATGTGGGTATGATCACAATAGGCGATAAAGGTAAAGTTTTCTTCGGTACGACTGATCAACAAGTTCGCGTAAAAGCACTAGAAAGAATGTCAGCAAAGTATGGCGTTGGCTTTTCACAAGAAGATTACGATCGTTTCAAATTGATGGAAAACTTTGGTGTACCAATGTCTAAGTTAAAAGCATTGCTAGCTTTGGATGGAAGTAAGCGTACGGAAAAAGGTTTGCAAACTGGTATCCCGGTTGATAGTACAGAGAATACTTCAAATGAGTTGTATTACTGGGTTCAAAATGCCCGTCTTGCAGCTGAGGAAGTAAATAAGGAAAAAGAGGCATCAGATAAAAACTTCGTGCATCCAGGACCTTTAAAGATGGCTATCAAAGCAGATGCGAATGAAAAATATCCTTCGGTTAATTTAGTTATTGAAACGTTGCGGAATCAAAAGCAAAACAAATTTAGTTTCATAACAGGCATGCGTGCTGAGGAGAAATAATTGACGATTTAATAAGAACAAACAATGGCAGAATTAAATCAGGATAGTGGTAAAAAAGGCAAAGGCGGGAAAGTAAGATCCAAGAAGAATGGCGGTAAGGTCGACCTTACGGCGATGGTGGATTTGGCATTCTTGTTGATTACCTTCTTCATGTTGACCACGTCCTTAAATAAACCGCAAGCGATGGATGTGGCTATGCCAGACAAAAATAAAATTAAGGAACAACAAAGCGATGAATTGCTTACAGCAGATAATCGTTCCCTGACAATTTTATTGGGTTCTGACAATAAAGTCTCTTGGGTATATGGTCAAGTTGCTCGTCCGATCGAAGGTCCTACTGTCGCTGGTTACGGTGCAGATGGGATTCGTAAGGTACTGATGGAGAAAAAGGCATATGTACCTCGCGTTTCAGGCGGTAAAGACATGATCGTAATCATAAGACCTAGTGATAAATGTACACAACGTAATCTGGTTGACATTCTTGACGAGATGAAAATTGTAGACGTAAAACGCTATATGATCGGTAAGATTACTCCAGAGGAAGTGGAAGTGTTAAAACGTGACAATATCTATAATGATTAGTTATTAGATTGACACAAAAAACTAAAATAAGATGATAGGGTCAAAATTAGATATTTTTAAGAAAGAATGGCTTGATGTCGTTTTTCAGGGCCGCAACAAGGAATATGGAGCTTACGAGCTTCGTAAACTTGCGCCTAAAGCGACTAATAGAGGGCTACTTGTCGTTATCGGCTTTGTAGTGCTAGCAAGTCTTCTTCGTCTTTTCGGAGACAAAATTTTTCCGAAAAAGCCTGTTGAAGCACCTCCAGCGGTAACTGAGGTTACTTTGGAAGACCTTGAAGAAATCAAGCCACCAGAACCACCAGAAGAGGAGCCTCTTCCACAAGAACCGGAGGAAAAACCTCAACAAGTGGCTATGGATGTACCAAAAGAGGATTTGGTTCGTTTCCCTGAGCCTAAAGTAGCTCCTGCAAACAAAGTTGTAGAAGAAGTTGCTTCTCAGGAAGAGTTGAAGGATCCAAATAAAACGCCAGCACGTATTACCTTGAAAGGTAGCCCGACTGGTACTTCCGTTGCACGTGGTGAATTTGGTTCGAAGAAACAAGACGGTGCAATCACTGGTGCTGCAAAAGGGGATCCTAATGGTAATGGAGACGAAATTCTTCCATTTAATGCCATTGAGGTTCAACCAATGCCTGTAGGCGGTATGCAAGCATTTATGTCTTGGGTTGGTTCAAACTACGAGTACCCAGCTGCTGCGACTGAAAATGGTGTGAATGGTGTCGTGGAAGTGTCCTTCGTTGTAGAAAAGGATGGTAGCTTGACAGACATCAATATTAAACGTGATTTGAAATATGGTACTGGTGATGCAGCTGTAAGGTTGCTTAAAAAAGCGAAGAAATGGAAACCTGGTATTCAAAATGGTCGTCCAGTTCGTGTAGCGTACACTTTACCAATTCGATTGAACCTTCAAAATTAGAATGACAAATTTTAATTCGAATAATAATTCAAATTTTAGACAGAAATCGCCTCTGAAGCGGTTTCTGTCTATTTTAGGACTATTTATGTTTGGCTTTTATTTTGTTTTGGGCCTTTTGATTATATTCTGGGACAGTTTTCCCATTCCGATTAATCCAACTTACAAAACAATCTTTGGCGTCGTATTGATCCTGTATTCTTTTATGCGGTTTGTACGGCTTTGGCAAAATAATTTTTAATTAACTGCCCTCTTCTTTTTGGCTACAAGCAATTCTCTCTTCAAAAATTAAACTATTTTTTAATTAAACTGTCTTATTTTATGATGTATCATATGAGAAAATATAAAATGGTTCTTGTGATGCTTGGCATCTGTATGGGCATTTTTGTTTCCTGTAAAAATAAAACAAAGCAAGCGAAAGAGGGCGAGGATATTTTAACAGGTAAGCTGCCCGTTATTGTGGATCAAACGTTGTTGCCTATTATCAAAGAATCTGCGGATGTTTTTGAGAGCTCTTATCCAAATTCAAGTTTGGAGCTTATGGCCCGGCCGGAGATTAAAGCTGTCAATGCATTGCTTGCTGATTCGGCCTATGTGGTAGTATTGACGCGAAAGCTGACAAATGAAGAAGATAGCTATTTCAGAAAACGCGGTATTCAGCCAAAGATATTTCAAATGGCTTCGGATGCTGTTGTATTGATCAGTAATCGTAACAGTACTGATACTATAATGCCTCAAAAAGACGTTAAGTCTTTGTTGGAAGGTAACTTAGCCGGGCAACGTTTGATCTTTGACAATGCCAATTCAAGTACACTGCGGTATTTGAAGGACTATTTCAAATTGAACAAAATCGATCCGAAAGCTGTTTCTGCTTTAAAGGATAGTGAGGATGTGATGAAATATGTGAGCGAGAATACGAATACAGTGGGCGTTATTGGTTATAATTGGTATTTAAAAGCTGTGGAAAAAAATTCGAATTTATTGGATAAAATTCGTACATTGAGCATCGAAAGCGTTGGTAAAGAGGGTGAAAAGCTTAGTTTTTATAGACCGTCCCAATCAACTATCGCCGACGGCTTATATCCTTTTGTAAGACCTGTCTACATTATGAACTATCAGCCGAATATGGGCTTAGGTTTGGGCTTCAGCGCCTTTTTGACAGGAGATCGTGGACAACGTATTGTATTGAAAGCTGGATTGGTTCCTGCTACAATGCCTGGCCGGGAGATCATTATTAGAGATGAAAGTTATATTAAATAGATAATAAATAGTACAAAAATAGATTATGACAAACAGTAAATTATTATTTAGTCTTTTATTGGCGGGATCTGTGGGCACAGTAAGTGCACAAAGTTTGAAAGATGCTAGAGCAGCCATCGAGGCTGAGAATTATGGTAAAGCGAAAACTATCCTTCAACAGTTAGTGACTAAGCAACCTAAGAATGGAGATAATTATTTCTATTTGGGTCAAATTTATTTGGTAAACGACAGAGCGGATTCTGCCGCTGCGATTTTCAACCAAGGTTTGGCTGCTGATCCAAAGGCTACAATCAACAATGTAGGTTTGGGCTATGTTGACTTAATGAAAAAGGATAAAGCGAGCGCTGAATCTAAATTCGCTTTGGCAACCGCAAAATTAGGTAAGAAAGATTATGAACCATTATTGGAAATCGGTCGTGCATATATTAAAGCGCCGGAGCCCGATTATGCGAAAGCTTTGGAATATCTAACGCAAGCGAAAGAAAAAAACAAAAAAGATATTGCAATTCCTATCGCATTAGGTGATGCTTATCGTGGTTTAAAAGAAGGTTCATTGGCCTATACAAGCTATGGTGAAGCGACTGATATCGATCCAAATTCAGTACAAGCGAAAGTTGGACAGGCTGTGATCGTACGTGGTGCACAAGCTTTTGATGAAGCTATCACACAATTGGAAGCTATTGCAGCAGAGACTCCGGCTTACGCACCTACTTATCGTGAGTTGGCTGAAACATATAATCAATGGTCAAGATTACCGGGTACTTCTGACGAGAAATATGTTGAGTTAAATAAAAAGGCTGTTGAGCAATACAAAAAATATCTAGAAGTTGCGGGTGATAATTCATTGGAAGCTAAAATCCGCTACGCAGATTTCTTGGTTTATGCACGTCAGTACGACGATTTGAAAGTGGTTTCTGAGGAATTAGCGAAAAACCCTTCTGTAGATCCAAAAATCTATCGTTATTTGGGTTATATCGCTTTCCAAAAAGCGAAAGATTATCCAAAAGCTTTGGAATACTTAAACCAGATGTTTAGCAAAATGGAAAAAGATCGTGTAATTCCATTGGATTATATGTATCTAGGTATGTCTAAGATTGCTGCAAATAGCCCTAAGCCAGCGGCTGCTGGTGCAGATAGCACGGCTACTGCGGCTCCGGTATTGACAGCAGAGAATACGGCGAATATTCAAAAGGGTATTGCCGATATTAAGAAAGCAATTGATTTAGACAAAGAATTGTTGGGAGAAACAGCTGAGTTGGCATTTGCTAAATACCAAGAGCAAGAATTGCAGACAGCAGCCTCTTTATTCGAACTAGTTGCTTCTTATAAAGATAACAATACATATTTTTTTGATGCAAACTACTATGCTGGAGAAGCTTATTACCAAATCGGTGCAAAGGAAGATGCTGCTAGTAAGAATGAAGAACAAGTCGTCGTTAATCAAGAATTGAGAGATAAAGCAATTGCTGATTTGCAAAAAGCACAGACTTTTTTATCTGTTATTGAAACGACAGACAATAAAGAAGCACAAGATAAATATTTGATCAATGCGCTTTATTATAAAGCTTTTGCTGCCTTAACCGCGGACAACTTGGAGCAACCTAAAGGTGATTTCGTTGCATCCTTCCAAAAATTGATCGAAACCATCAATCAACGCGGTGCGCAAGAGAAACATAAGAACTATTTAGTTGATGCGAATACCTATATCGGTCTTTACTATTATGTGAAACAAGATCTTCCTAAAGCAAAGGAAAGCTTCCAAAAAGTATTGGCAATAGATCCAGCAAATGAAGCTGTTAAAGGCTATTTACAAGGTATCAAATAAGCTTAAGTAAAATCATTCTAAATTAGGCGTAGATAGTAATATCTACGCCTTTTTTGTTTTGTTTTTTACCTTGGAATCTCTATATTTAAAGACAGTTACCAATATAAATTTTAATTGAGATGGAGCAAGCCAATAGTATGCCGATAGACTACTTGCCTATATTTATACAGCTTCTAGTAGCTGTTGGATTTGGGGTAGGTACCATAATTATTACACATCTTATCGGGCCAAAGGTCCGCACAGAAAACAAGCTTGGAGCTTTTGAATCAGGAATTGAAGTTGTCGGAAATGCCAGGCAGCCTTTCTCTATCAAATATTTCTTGGTCGCTATCCTGTTTGTCATATTTGATGTTGAAGTTATTTTCATGTATCCATGGGCAGTCAACTTCCGGGAAATGGGACTACAGGGCTTAATCGAGATGTTTATTTTCATGGGACTGCTCTTGTTGGGCTTTATCTATGTGATCAAGAAGAAAGCATTGAGTTGGGACTAGATACTCCCATGATGGCTGGCCTTTGGGCGAGCAATACTTAAACCTATAAATCGACTTTTCATGAGTGATATAAAATTGGCAGAAGCTCCTCCGGGAGTAGAAGGCGCAGGTTTTTTTGCGACGAGTTTGGATAAAGCCATTGGCTTGGCCCGAGCTAACTCGTTATGGCCTTTACCGTTCGCCACATCCTGTTGTGGTATCGAGTTTATGGCAACGATGGGCTCTACTTACGATTTGGCTAGATTTGGTGCCGAACGCCCTAGTTTTTCGCCGCGTCAGGCAGATATGCTATTGGTGATGGGTACCATTGCTAAGAAAATGGCTCCGGTGTTAAAGCAGGTGTATGTGCAAATGGCCGAGCCGCGCTGGGTAATTGCTGTCGGGGCTTGTGCATCTAGTGGTGGTATTTTCGATACGTATTCTGTCCTACAAGGAATAGACGAAATTATACCGGTTGATGTGTATGTGCCAGGTTGTCCTCCCCGTCCAGAAGCAATTTTGGATGGCGTCTTGCGTCTGCAGGACATCGTGAAGAACGAATCGTTGAACCGGAGAAATACACCCGAATACAAAGCGCTGCTTGAAAAGTACGGAATACATACAAATAAATAGATGATGGAAAACAGTTTTTTATTGGATAAGCTCCAAGGAAATTTTCCGGCAAAGATTACCGAAATTCAAGATGCGCACAATCTATTGACCATTGTTGTCGATACGGAAGATGTGATTGATGTACTTCGTTTCTTAAAATCGAATAAGGAGTTGCAGTTTATTCATCTCACGGATATTACGGCGGTACATTATCCGCATTTAGAAAAGGAGTTTGCTGTAGTTTATCATATCCACAGTCTCGTTCATAATATCCGAATCCGCGTGAAGGTCTTTTTGCATGGGCCGAATCCTGAGATTCCAACAGCAACCGTCGTTTGGAGAGGTGCAAATTGGATGGAACGTGAGACTTTTGATTTTTTTGGTGTGAATTTTATAGGGCATCCCGATTTGAGAAGGATTTTGAATGTAGATGATATGGAGGTGTTTCCAATGCGTAAGGAATATCCTTTGGAAGATCCCAATCGCGTAGATAAGAAAGATTTGTATTTCGGCCGTTAATTTATACGATATGAGCGAATTTATAAGCAAGATAACAGCTAATCAGCCTGTCTTCGAAGACAACGATCCGCAAGACGAGTTGATTACCCTAAATATTGGTCCCACGCATCCCGCTACGCATGGCGTATTTCAGAACGTGGTGCAAATCGATGGCGAGCGTATTGTGAGTGGTGTGTCCACGATCGGTTATATTCATCGCGCATTTGAAAAAATTGCTGAACATCGACCTTTTTACCAAATAACGCCTTTGACTGATCGTCTAAATTATTGCTCGTCTCCAATCAATAATATGGGCTGGCATATGACCGTTGAAAAACTGCTCAAGATCGAGATTCCTAAGCGGGTGCAGTATATGCGTGTTATCGTCATGGAGCTTGCCCGTATTGCAGATCATATTATTTGTAATGGTATTTTGGGGGTAGATACAGGTGCTTTTTCGGGCTTTTTGTATGTGATGCAGGAACGCGAGTTTATCTATGAAATTTTTGAAGAAATCTGTGGCGCTCGTCTGACAACGAACATTGGTCGTATTGGAGGCTTCGAGCGTGATTTCAATGCGATAGCCTTTGAGAAAATACATGAATTTCTGAAACGCTATCCTCCGGTATTAAAAGAGTTTGAAGAGTTGTTTGTTCGTAACCGCATTTTTATAGAACGAACCTCGGGTGTTGCTGCTGTAACGGCAGAAGATGCACTGGATTATGGCTGGTCTGGTCCTATTTTGCGGGCGACAGGTGTAGATTACGATGTGCGTGTACAGAATCCTTATTGCTCGTATGAAGAATTTGATTTCGATGTACCTGTTGGTACAACAGGTGATGTATATGATCGTTTCATGGTTCGGAATGCTGAAATGTGGCAATCACTTCGGATTATTGAACAGGCATTAGCGAAAATTGAGAAAGAGCCCAAAGGCGTCTTCCATGCAGAGGTCCCTGATTTCTATTTACCTCCGAAAGAACAGGTATATACCAATATGGAGGCGCTAATTTACCATTTTAAAATCGTCATGGGTGAGGTGGATACACCGAAAGCTGAAGTCTATCATGCGGTCGAAGGTGCAAATGGTGAACTTGGTTTTTATTTGATTCACGATGGTGGACGGACACCTTATCGCCTGCATTTCAGGAGACCTTCTTTTGTCAATTATCAGATGTTTGCGCCAATGAGTGCAGGAATGCTGATTTCAGATGCCATTATAAATATGAGTAGTCTTAACGTTATAGCTGGAGAATTAGATGCTTAGTGTAAAACAACATAATGAAAATGTAACGTTTTCTCCAGAATTGTTAGCCAAGTTTGGAGAAGTGGTAAGCCGTTACCCCGAAGGAAAGCAGAAATCAGGCTTATTGCCCATTTTACATTTAGTTCAGGCGGAATACGGCTGGGTCAGCGCAGATGCGATGGATAAGGTTGCTGTCTACCTGAATATATTACCGATTGAGGTATATGAGGTGGCAACTTTCTATACCATGTTCCTACTGCAGCCCAAAGGAAAATACGTGCTGGAGATCTGCCGTACCGGGCCTTGTTGTTTGGTCGGTGCAGAGCGTATTATGGGGCATTTAGAGCAAAAGCTCGGTGTGAAAGAAGGCGAGGTCACAAGCGATGGGCTTTTCTCTTGGCGTGGTGTAGAATGTTTGGCTGCCTGCGGTTTTGGACCTGTCTTACAGATCGGCCCTGAATATACATTCTATGAGAATCTGACCGAAGATAAAGTCGACGAATTGATTGATAATTTAAAAGCTAAAACAGAATAATATGGCACGTAAACTTTTGTTGACTCATATCGATGTTCCGGGCATCAATACCTTTGAGGTCTATCGACAAAAAGGTGGTTATGTTGCTGTTGAAAAAGTATTAAAGACAATGTCTCCTGAGGATGTTGTCGAAGAGGTTAAGAAGTCTGGATTACGTGGTCGTGGGGGAGCTGGTTTTCCTACGGGGATGAAATGGTCCTTTTTGGCCAAACCTGAGGGGGTGCCGCGCTATTTGGTCTGTAATGCCGACGAGTCTGAACCAGGGACATTCAAAGACCGTTATTTAATGACACATATTCCGCACGCACTCATTGAGGGAATGATTGTATCCAGCTTTGCTTTGGGGGCACACACCTCGTATATCTATGTGCGTGGAGAGATGATGCCACAGATCAGAATTCTGGAGCGTGCTATTGCTGAAGCCAAGGAAAAAGGGTTTTTGGGTAAAAATATTTTAGGTTCGGGGTATGATCTGGAAATCTATGTTCAACCGGGAGGTGGCGCGTATATCTGTGGTGAGGAAACGGCTTTATTAGAGTCCTTGGAAGGCAAACGAGGTAATCCGCGTATTAAACCACCATTCCCGGCTATCGCGGGTTTATATAACTGCCCGACAGTGGTGAATAATGTCGAGTCTATTGCAACGACAGTTCCCATTATTTATTTGGGTGGTGAAGAGTATGCTAAGATCGGTGTAGAGCGTAGTACTGGAACAAAATTAATTTCCGCTAGCGGAAATATTGTAAAACCAGGTGTCTATGAGATCGAACTAGGTCTGCCTGTGGAAGAATTTATTTACTCGGACGAATATTGTGGTGGTATTGCCAATGGGAAACGAATGAAGGCTGTTGTAGCCGGAGGCTCTTCGGTGCCTATTTTACCGGCTAATCTGATCTTGAAAACTGCTGCTGGAAATAGTCGATTGATGACTTATGAGTCATTGGCTGATGGTGGCTTCCAAACTGGTACAATGCTCGGATCAGGTGGTTTCATCGTATTTGATGAGGATCAGTGCGTGGTGCGTAATACCTGGAACTTTGCGCGATTCTACCATCATGAAAGCTGTGGTCAATGCTCACCTTGTCGTGAAGGAACAGGCTGGATGGAGAAGGTACTGCATAAGATCGAGAGCGGTCATGGTGCTATGGAGGATATTGATTTATTGTGGGACGTTCAACGAAAAATAGAAGGGAATACAATTTGCCCATTGGGTGATGCTGCGGCATGGCCTGTGGCAGCAGCAATACGACACTTTAGGGATGAATTTGAATGGCATATCCTGCATCCGGAAGAGTCACAAACAAGAAATTATGGACTGGCACATTATGCTGATCCTTTACAACCAATAGTATCATAATAGAAGCTGTAACGATAAATTAATCATATCATGGCAGAAGCGGAAGATGTAAAGTTTAAGGTCACCATCGATGGTATACCGGTAGAGGTTGCTCCTGGGACAAGCATATTAAATGCAGCGAGACAGATCGGCGGCGATATAGTCCCTCCGGCAATGTGTTACTACTCCAAACTGGAGGGGAGTGGCGGTAAATGCCGTACCTGTTTGGTAAAAGTCTCCAAGGGGTCTGAAAAAGATCCAAGACCGATGCCGAAATTGGTGGCTTCTTGTCGTACAACGGTGATGGACGGTATGGAAGTACAAAATATTACTTCGCCAGAGGTGGTGGAAGCAAGAAAAGGTGTTGTTGAAATCTTATTGATTAACCATCCCTTGGATTGTCCAATCTGCGATCAGGCTGGTGAATGTAAATTGCAGGATCTCGGATATGAACACGGCAGCGCTCATACACGCTACGAATTCGATCGACGTACCTTCGAACGCATTGATCTGGGCGATAAGATCCAATTGCATATGAACCGTTGTATCTTATGTTACCGTTGTGTTTATGTCGCAAATCAGTTGACCGACCAGCGTGTACACGGTATCTTAGGACGAGGAGATCATGCCGAGATATCGACTTATATTGAAAATGTAATCGATAATGATTTCTCCGGAAATGTTATTGATGTATGTCCTGTGGGAGCTTTGACAGATAAAACCTTCCGTTTCAAGAACAGGGTATGGTTTACGAAGCCTGTCGATGCACATCGCGATTGTCCGACATGTTCGGGTAAGGTAACCTTATGGTATAAGGGAGAAGAGGTCATTCGGGTAACTGCTCGAAAGGATGAGTTTGGTGAAGTGGAAGAGTTTATCTGTAATACCTGTCGCTTTGATCAGAAAAAAACGAGCGATTGGGTGTTGGAGGAACCAACAGAAATAGACCGACATTCCGTCATTTCTGCCAATCACTACGAGTTATTTAATCCGCCGAAAGTTGTTAAGGAGAATCCGATACTACAGGAACAAAATCGCGAACAGTTGGCTAGAACAGAAAAATTGAAATAATCACAAACATGGAGTGGTCTTTTGTCATAGAAAAATTAATACTGGTGTCCATAGTTTTCGTTATCACTTTGGTGATCGCGATGTATTCGACACTTGCGGAACGTAAAATTGCAGGCTTTATGCAAGATCGATATGGTCCTGATCGGGCTGGTCTCTTTGGTATCTTGCAACCGCTGTGTGATGGTGGTAAATTCTTCTTTAAGGAGGAAATTATACCCGCTGGTGCACATAAGGTGCTTTTTATTTTGGGGCCTACAATTGCGATTATAACGGCATGTATTAGTTCAGCCGTTATTCCCTGGGGGCAGGAGCTACAGATTGGAGACCGAACGATTTCTTTGCAGGTTGCACAAGGGATCAATGTAGGGGTGTTGTATATGTTTGGTGTGATTGCATTAGGTGTATATGGTATCATGTTGGGCGGATGGGCTTCCAATAATAAATTCTCACTTATGGGGGCAATTCGTGCAGCATCACAGAGTATCAGTTATGAGATTGCAATGGGATTATCACTTATTGCGCTATTGATGGTAACGCGCACTTTGACACTCGAAGAAATTGTTGCGCAGCAGTCGGGTTTTGTCAATTGGAATATCTGGGCACAGCCGCTGGGCTTTATCATTTTTATGGTCTGTGCTTTTGCCGAATGTAATCGGGTTCCATTTGATTTGCCGGAATGTGAAACGGAGCTTGTTGGTGGTTACCATACGGAGTACTCCTCCATGAAATTGGGACTCTACATGTTTTCCGAATATATTAACATGTTCGTTTCCTCTGCATTGATGGCATCACTCTATTTTGGCGGATATAATTTCCCTTTTATGAATGATATGGGATTGTCTGCCAATATGATCACGATCATCGGGGTGGTTGTATTCTTCATTAAAATATTGCTGTTTATCTTTTTCTTTATGTGGGTGCGTTGGACCTTACCACGTTTCCGCTACGATCAATTGATGAATCTAGGCTGGAAGATGTTGATTCCATTGGCTATTGCCAATATTGTACTTACAGGTGTATTTACATTGATTAAAGATACTTATTTCTCATAAGAAAGGACTTTTTATGCAACTAACCAATCGTAAAAAAGTAATTGAACAAAAACCGATGACATTTTCGGAAAGAATCTACTTTCCCGCTATTATCAAAGGTTTACGCATTACATTAAGGCATTTTTTTAAGAAAATACCGACCATTAAATATCCTGAGGAAATAAGACCTTATTCGAAAAACTTCAGGGGGCAACATTCGCTCAAACGTGATGAGGAAGGGCGTGAGCGGTGTACAGCCTGTGGATTATGTGCTTTGTCCTGCCCTGCAGAGGCGATTACAATGACTGCTGCCGAGCGAAAGAAAGGTGAAGAAAATCTTTACCGCGAGGAAAAGTATGCGTCAGTATATGAAATCAATATGTTGCGATGTATTTTCTGTGGTCTATGTGAAGAGGCCTGTCCGAAAGAAGCGATCTATCTGGATGGACCACATGTGACAGCAGATTATCTCCGTAAGGATTTTATCTATGGAAAAGATAAATTGGTAGAACCAACTTTTGATATTACCAAATTAAAGAGCTAAACCAGGAAATTATGACAGTATTTTATTTTGTAGCCTTCTTGTCTATTTTCTTTGCGCTGCTGACCATTTTTACAAAAAATCCTGTACACAGTGTACTGTATTTGGTCATTACGTTTTTTACGTTTACAATACATTATATTCTTTTGAATGCACAGTTTTTGGCAGTGGTGAATTTCATCGTATACATGGGAGCCATCATGGTTTTGTTTTTATTTGTATTGATGCTGCTCAACCTGAATAAGGATACCGAACCCATGAAATCCAACTTGGTTAAGTTTATGGGTGTTATCGCCGGCTGTTGCCTATTGGTGACTTTCTTCGGTGTATACCGCGTATTTGATATTTCTAATCCCTTGACTGTTGTTAATCCAGAAATCGGGTTGGTTAAGAATTTGGGTAAGGTGTTGTTTAACGAATTTTTGCTTCCTTTCGAATTATCATCATTATTGTTATTGACGGCAATGATTGGAGCAATATTATTAGCTAAGAAAGAACCTAAACAAATCTAATGGAAACAGTTGTTCAACAGTTGCAGGGGGTGCCAATAAATCATTATCTGATTTTTTGTGCGATTATTTTCGTTATTGGTGTTATCGGTGTTCTTATTCGCCGTAACGTCATTATTATTATGATGTCTATTGAGTTGATGCTGAATGCGGTGAATCTTCTTTTAGCTGCTTTTTCAGTGCAGCATGGCGATTCGTCAGGACAGGTCTTTGTCTTCTTTATCATGGCATTGGCGGCGGCAGAAGTTGCCGTTGGCTTGGCGATTATTATTATGGTATATCGGAATACGAAGTCTGTGGATATCGATTCCTTAAATAAACTTCGTTGGTAGAACTTAAGAAATAAATACGATGAGTGAATTAGTTTGGTTGATTCCCCTTTTGCCCTTAATCGGGTTTATAGTGAATGGATTGGGTAGGAATACCTTTTCCAAAGGTATGATAGGCGCTGTTGGCAGCGCTGTTGTGCTTATTTCTTTTGTATGTAGCTGCCTTCTGTTCTCCGAAGTCTACCAAGCGAGACAAGCTGGACAAGCAGGCATCATTGAACAACATGTATTTGATTGGATTGCAGTGGGCAATCTCAAGATAGGTCTGTCCTTTTTGGTAGATCCGTTAAGTGCGATCATGCTCTTAATCGTTACCGGAATTGGTTTCCTTATCCATGTCTATTCCATTGGTTATATGCATCATGATAATGGATTTGGTAAGTTCTTCGCCTATTTGAATCTCTTTATCTTTTTTATGTTGCTATTGGTATTGGGATCCAATTACCTGGTCATGTTCATCGGTTGGGAAGGTGTAGGACTCTGTTCCTATTTATTGATTGGCTTTTGGTATAAGAATAGTTCGTATGCAAATGCGGCAAAAAAAGCATTTGTGATGAATAGAATAGGGGATTTGGGTTTTCTGCTTGCGGTATTTTTAATACTTGGAACTTTTGGGTCCTTAGAATTTTCGACTGTATTTCCAGCGGCCAAGAATTTTGCTGTTGGTGATATCACAGTCGTTAGCATGACCATTTTGTTATTTATTGCTGCAACAGGTAAATCGGCGCAGATACCTTTGTTTACCTGGCTGCCAGATGCCATGGCTGGCCCGACCCCCGTGTCGGCCCTGATCCATGCGGCAACGATGGTTACAGCCGGTATTTATATGATTGCACGTTCCAATGTATTGTTTATTCTTTCACCGTTTACCTTGCAGCTCATTTCTGTCATAGCTATCTGTACAGCCCTGTTAGCTGCTGCGATTGCATTGACACAAAATGATATTAAGAAAGTATTGGCTTATTCCACAGTTTCACAATTGGGCTATATGTTTCTTGGCCTAGGTGTCGGAGCATTTACTGGAGCCTTTTTCCATGTATTGACTCATGCCTTTTTCAAAGCATTACTTTTCTTAGGGGCCGGATCTGTTATACATGGTATGAGTGAGGAACAGGATATGCGTAAAATGGGCGGCTTGAAGAAAGCAATGCCTATTACTTATCTGACGATGTTGATGGGGACAATTGCGATTGCAGGAATTCCACCATTCTCTGGCTTCTTCTCCAAAGACGAAATATTGGCAGGGGCTTTTGCCGCTAGTCCGGTCTTATGGGGGTTAGGTTTTATTGGTGCATTAATGACGGCATTCTATATGTTTAGGATGTTGTTTATGACCTTTTTTGGGATATTCCGTGGTACGGAAGAGCAAAAACATCATTTGCATGAATCTCCAAAGAGTATGACCATGCCACTCATTGTATTGGCTATACTTTCTGTGGTTGGAGGTGTAATCAACTTACCAGCTGTTTTGGGAGGTAATCATTGGCTTGAGGATTTCCTGGCGCCAGTGTTCTCAGAGGGAAAAGCAATAATACCTGCAACTCATCATTTGGAACACAGTACTGAATATTTATTAATGGCCGTTTCTGTTGTTGGGGTATTGATTATGGTTGCTTTAGCCTTTAATAAGTATGTTAAACGACAACAGTTACCTGAAGCGGGAGAAGGTGCCAGAAGTTTCTTGGCGAATCTATCTTACAATAAGTTTTACGTGGATGAACTTTATGATAGCATCATTGTACGTCCCATCAATTGGCTCTCAGCTTTCTTCGGGAATGTTGTGGATCAACGTGGCATTGATGGCGTTGTTAATGGTGCCGGTAAGGCAACATTTGATACCGGAAAGGTATTGCGTTTGCTCCAGAATGGTAATGTTGGTTTTTATTTATTGATGATGGTAATTGGGGTGATTGCCATTTTCATCTATGGATTGTTGAGTCTTTAATTTTGGTATAATCGATGGATAACTTGTTTTTACTTATTTTATTGCCGTTAATAAGCGCATTGATTCTAACGTTCTTAAAGACCAATGCTGCAAAGTCTATTGCCTTGATTTTATCATTACTGTCTTTGGCTTTGACTATTCCTTTCCTTTGTACTTTTGACGCAAATGGCGGAATGCAATTTGAACAAAATTGGCTATGGATTTCTTCATTGCATATTCATTTTCATATCGGCGTTGATGGAATTAGCTTGCCGTTGATCTTATTGACGAATGGGCTGATGCCTTTAATTATTGCCACAACCTTTAAGAAGGATTATAAAGGAAACTTTTATGCTTTAATGGCTTTTATGCAAGCGGGCTTATTGCTCGTATTTATGGCCTTGGATGCGTTTACTTTTTATGTGGGCTGGGAGATTGCCTTGATTCCGATTTATTTTATTTGTGCACTTTGGGGTGAAGGAGATCGTATCCGCGTAAATTTGAAATTCTTTATTTATACTTTCTTGGGTAGCCTTTTGATGTTGATCGGTATTCTTTATCTCTATCAACAAGTGCCCAATCGTGATTTTGAATGGACTTCATTTATTGCATTAGATTTGGGGGAAAACACACAGCGATGGTTATTTTGGGCTTTTTTTGTTGCTTTCGCCATCAAAATACCAATTTTTCCTTTTCATACTTGGCAACCCAATACGTATACAAACGCACCTGCAGCAGGCACGATGTTATTGGCGGGTATCATGCTCAAAATGGGGGTTTATGGTTTAATGCGTTGGCTATTGCCTATCGCACCAGCCGGTGTTGCGCTGTACGGACATTTTGCAATGATCTTATGCGTTATTGGGATCGTCTATGCTTCCATTATTGCAATTAAACAAGATGATGTGAAGCGATTGATCGCCTATTCATCAATAGCTCACGTTGGCTTAATTAGTGCTGGTGTCTTCACATGGAATACGAATGGCCTGAGTGGAGCAACTATTCAAATGTTAAATCACGGTATTTCTGTGATAGGACTTTTTTATGTGTTGGATATTATACAGCAGCGCACACAGACACGTCGTCTTACTGAGCTTGGTGGAATAGCAAGCAAGGCGCCTCGGTTGGCCATCTTCTTTATGATTATTTGTATGGGAGCAGTGGGGTTACCATTAACGAATGGATTTATTGGTGAGTTTTTATTATTGAAAGGCGTTTTTCAATATGGATTTTGGTTTGCTGTTTTTGCTGGTTTAACCTTAATTCTGGGTGCAGTTTATATCCTTAGGCTTTATCAAGGAACGATGCTGGGAGAAACGACCGAAAGAACTATACAATTTGAAGATGTAAAAGGAACGGAACTTATTGTATTGACGGTGGTCTCTGTCTTGATCCTTTATATTGGTATATTCCCTAATTTCCTATTGAACCTTTCTGCAGGTTCTGTGGAAGTTTTAAGTACATTTTTAGGCAGATAATAGATATATTTAATTGTATGGGTGCAATAATTACACTTTCGATATTAGCATTAGTCGTCCTTTACCTTGGCTTATTCAAGATGAAATCTATGCTGCTGCCTGTTTCTATTCTTGGCTTCTTGGTCGCTTTTGGTTTCTTATGGAATGACTGGACTTCGACCAGCGGACCGCTCTTTAGTGGGATGGTTCATTTTGATCATTACGCTATTGCTTTCTCGGTCTTATGTATCGCGGTTACCTTGTGTATCTTTGTAATCTCAAAGGGATATTTTGATGAGGAGGGACAAATTGCGGAGTATTACTCGTTATTGATTTTCTCCCTCACAGGTGCTGTTCTTGTGAATAGTTATCATAATTTTTCAATGCTTTTTTTAGGTATTGAAATTATGTCTGTAGCGCTTTATATTTTGGTCGGGATACGTAAAAGAGACAAAGCATCAAATGAAGCTGCATTAAAGTACTTTTTGATGGGCGCTTTCTCTACTGGGTTTCTACTGTTTGGTATTGCCCTGTTATACGGTGCTACCGGATCATTTGATTTAAGTGAAATCAAAAACTATGTCGTCAATAACCCGCAGGCAATTTCGCCTTTGTTTTATGGAGGTATATTGCTCCTCATTGTGGGACTGACGTTCAAGGTGGGGGCTGTTCCCTTTCATTTCTGGACACCAGATGTTTATGATGGGGCTCCGATACTGATTACGAGTTATATGAGTACGGTCGTTAAAGTTGCTTCTTTCGCCGGATTGTTACGTTTATTCAGTTATAGTCTATTGCCTTTACAAGATTTTTGGACTCCAGTTTTCTTAGTGATCGCCATTCTCACCTTATTTGTTGGAAATATTTCTGCATTAATGCAGTCTTCCTTCAAACGCATGCTTGCCTATTCAAGTGTTTCGCATGCTGGGTATATGTTATTTGCGATTGTAGCAGTAGGGGCTACTTCGGCTAACAGTATCTTTGCTTATGGCCTTGCCTATTCGCTGGCAACCATTGTTGCCTTTACGGGATTGATCCTAGTCAAGAAAACGACGGGCTCCGAGCATTTTGAAGCTTTTAATGGCTTGGGTAAACGAAATCCTTTGCTCGCATTTGCCATCACGATAGCCATGCTTTCCCTTGCGGGAATACCACTGACAGCTGGATTTATCGGTAAGTTTATGATGTTTTCTTCTGTTATGGAAAATTATCATATTGTTTTGCTCGTATTGGCGGTAATCAATGCAGGCATTGCTGTGTATTACTATTTGAAAGTTGTTGTTGCGATGTACTTTAGAGACAGTGACGAATCCTGTGTCAATGTGCAGTGGAATTATTCATTGGTATTATTCCTTGCCGTAATGCTTACCATATTAATTGGGGTATATCCAGACTGTCTTTTAAAATTAATATAAAGGTTCTGTTAAAATACTTGTTGTTTATTAGAGCATGGCGATTTCGCTGTGCTTTTTTTATTTTTATTGGTATAACTCTTGCATACAAATTGTATATTGTAAAAAAGAAATCCTATCAAATTGCAGATGGCGTTTAAAGTGTGTGTTAAATCTTTTTCGATTCATGTTTTATGTGTGTTACTTTTCTTCGTTATCTGCGAACAAGTAATTGCACAGGACTTTATTCGTGGAAAGGTCATTGATGCACAAACAGGCAAGGGCATTTCAAGGGTTTCAATCAACTGGCTTGGGGAAGATAGCGGTGGTAGCAGCGATACCCTTGGGTATTTTAAGATTCAAGATATCAAGAAATACAGACAGCTTGTATTTGGAGCAGTGGGGTATGAGCGGCGGACAGTGGATGTCCGTCGGTTACAAGATTCTATGCTGACAGTGCATTTAATTGCCTCGAATAATACATTAGAGGAGGTCGTGGTCAATAGAAAAAGCAAAAAGCCTAAAGATCCAGCTATTGCACTGATTGAACAGGTGATAGCGCATCGACCACAAAATCATTATACCCGTATACCTGAAATTCGTTTTGACGAATACGAGAAGACGCAATTTGGTTTTGTCAATCCTGAAGATAAAGCGAAAAAATTTCCGAAACCATTCCGATTCCTTTTTGAAAATGTCGATTCTACAGCTTTTCGGGGGCAGACCATTGCACCCTTTTATTTGGAAGAAAACTATGCTAATATCTATTCATCCCATAATCCAGATCGTAGTAAGAAGATTGTCATCAGCCACAATCAGACCGAATTAAATCCACGCTTTTTTAACAATGACAATTGGCAGACGCGGTTTCAAACGATACTCCGTGATGTTGATCTCTATGATAATACAATTCAGATCACAAACAAAGGAGTCTTGAGCCCAATTGCTGCAGGTGCTACAGCGTTTTATAGGTACAAAATTCAAGATACGGTCAAGATCGAAGGCAAGGATTATATTGAGCTCCATTTTGAAGGTAAATCGGCTATTGATCTGCTCTTCTACGGTGATCTTCTGATCTCAGATGATACAAGGTATGCTGTTCATAGCGCAACTTTGAATATCGGACGTTCTGCAAATATCAATTGGATCAATGACGTGCAAATAGATCTCAGCTATAGTGAATTTAAAAATGGTAGCATGCTCCCTGTTCGTGCAGATCTAAAAATGTTATTTGGTGGGAGCAAGTCAGATGTATTGTATGGACGCAGGGAAACCCAATACCTGGGATATCGCACAGATTCTATTTCGAATGAGAATTTTGCTGGTGTACCAGTTGAAAAGAGGTATCTCCTCCCGTCCGCACCGCAGGTGCCCATTGTAGGGGTTAGACCAACTCCGTTAAGCCATGCTGAATTAGGAGCCTATCAAAAGGTTGATTCGGTACAGAATATGCGTTCTTTTAATCAGTTGGTCGCATTGGGTTATTTGTTAGCAAAGGGATATTATAATGCCGGGAAAGTTGAATTTGGTCCACTGGAATATCTTTATAGCCGCAATAATTACGAGGGGAATCGTGTGCGCCTGAGTGGTCGGACGACGCGTTTATTTTCGGAAAAAGCCTACATTGAAGGATACACAGCCTATGGCGATAAGGACAAAGCGCTAAAGTACTACCTGAGTACGGCATTTACTTTAAATGGAGAACGTATTGTTCAGTTTCCGGCAAATTATTTACGCTTTACAGTACAGCATGACGTCATGGAACCGGGGCGAGGTTTGGGTTTTTTAAAAGGGGATGGTTTCTTCCGTTCTTTTGGGAAAAACAGGCCTAATAAATGGCAATTTAATGATATCTATCGTATCGATCATCTGATCGAATTTGGGAACCATGTTAGCGTAGGAACGGCGTTTACGCATACCCGCAGACAACCGCGCGCTGACTTGTTTTATATTAATAGCCTACCTTTACCTGATACTGTCCGACAAGTCAATACAAATGACCTACAGCTGATTTTACGTTGGGCTCCGAATGAAGAATTTACTTATCATAATCTCGACAGAGGAACCGTAGAAAACAAATATCCCATTTTTACCCTGCAATATAATAAAGGACTGAAAGGATTTTGGGGCGCAGACTATAGTTATGATGCATTACGCTTTAGCATTTTCAAACGACTATTTTTATCCCCAGCGGGGCAGGCGGATTTTGAATTTTCAGGAGGAAGAATTTGGGGGAAACATCTGCCTTATACCTTACTGGAACTCCCTGATGTCAATAGAGATAAGCAGGGGCCGTTGGTGAATTTTGATTTGATGGCTACCTCGGAATTTGTTTCAGACCAGTTTTTGAAACTGACCTATTACCACAACTGGAATGGTTTCTTTTTTAATAGAATTCCGTTGTTCAGGCGGTTAAAATGGCGTGAAGTGACGGGATTCAAAGCTTTTTATGGCAAATTAAGCGATGCCAATAACCCTTTTGTTACGCCCGAAAATATTCAGTTTGAAGCGGACAAAGATGGTATTATTCAAACAAAAGCCGTGCGTAACAAACCTTATGTAGAAGGACTTGTGGGGGTGGATAATATCTTTAAATTGATTAGATTAGAGTATAAAAAGAGATTAAGCTATAAAGGCGGTGAAGGTGTACCTTCTGATACTTTTACGGCATCCTTACATTTTAATTTTTAGCAATTATGGTTCAATATTCAAATTTAAAGTATGCCATTAAAGATAGTATTGGCTATGTTATCATTAATCGCGAACCGCAACTGAATGCCCTAAATCAGGAAACACTTGATGAATTGCAAGATATCTTCAAACATTTCAATTCCGATGATCATGTAAGGGGTATTATCCTGACCGGCGCTGGACATAAAGCATTTGCCGCGGGCGCGGATATCAAGGAATTTGTGGATCTGTCTGTAATTCAGGCGCGATGGCTTAGTGAAAGAGGACATATTATTTTTACGGATCTTATCGAAGCTTCTCCGAAGCCAGTTATTGCTGCTATAAATGGATATGCTTTGGGCGGAGGACTCGAGATGGCTTTAGCTTGCCATATCCGTATCGCTTCTGAAAATGCCAAAATGGGACTTCCGGAGGTTTCTTTGGGGCTGATTCCCGGTTACGGAGGTACGCAGCGTTTGCCCAAATTGATCGGAAAAGGACAAGCTATGCAAATGATTTTAACGGGCGATATGATTGATGCGCAGCGAGCTTATGAACTAGGACTGGTCAATGAGGTGATCGCACAGGATAAACTAATTGCTCGAGCGGAGGAAATACTCCAAAAGATATTTACCCGCTCGCGTGTTGCGGTGGCAAATGCTATTGCAGCCATTAACGCCGCTGAAGATAAACAACAGAATGGGAATAAGGTGGAAATGGATGCCTTTGGACATCTGTTCGGAACAGACGATTTCAAAGAAGGTGTTTCAGCATTTTTAGCGAAAAGGACACCCAATTTTGAATAATGCCGCAATACTTCGTTAAATGCTATACGTTGTGCATTGGCAGGTTTGAATGTCGATGAAGAGATGAGATAGCGCCAAGAAAAGATGTTCGGATGGAGAGCCAATCGTTTATAACCAATCGTTTAGAGGTAATTGGTCAGGATGGCTTATGAATCTGGATCTGAAAGGTTTAACTGCCATTATTTTTGATATTTTTTTCGGTATTCTTGTGGCGACATTTTCATTTCTCGTGTAAACGCTTTTGAAAAATGAAAGGGATCATAAAAGTGGAGTTTAAATGCGATTTCTTTAATCTTAAGTAGTGTAAATTGTAGGTAAGAGCAAGCTCTTTGCATACGGAGTTGATTGTAATATACCATGGGAGGGTAAGATGTTTTCTGCTTGAACAAGTTTATAAGATGTGATTTGGAGTAGCTGAAATGTGCTGAAATATCATCCAGATTGATATTGTTCTCCAGGTTGTCTTTCATAAATATGATGATGTCCTGTATAATATTGTCTACTTGAATTCGGTTACTTTCTCTAAACTGTGTCTGATATTGAATGGAAGCTAAAAAATATTGAAAGCAAAAACTCGTATACTCCAAATTTTCTGGGCTGTACCCCATTTCCAGATTTTTGTAGATGCTTTCGAAGAGCTGGATGCGGTTGGCATGTTTGTTTGAATCCGCGTCATCTATATGAATCACTTGGCCCATGATATGTTTAAAAAGAGCCGCATCCGTCCCGGCGAAATGAATCCAATTTTCGCGATGCTCCCAATCCTGGAAACCGCTCAGTTTATTGCGGTAGTATCTCCTTAGTTTACTGGCTGATATCCCATAGAATGAACTGATGGTCTGAATGCTATGAGCCTGGTTGTCCGCTGATACCTTTTAAAAAAGCTGCGAAATCCTGTGTGATGCGCGTCCCTTTGGCTACTAGTTCCCAATTTCTGTAGACTACTTTATCGGTATCCTGGTTGAGCCACCTGCGGCGCTTGACATGAAGATAGACCTGCATGCCACGGATAGGAAAATCTTGAAGGGTAACGGGTTCGAAAAACCCCTTGGAAATCAACTTCTGGCCTTGATATTCTTCAGGTGTATTATTGAGTTCCTCCAGAAAGATATCCAGTCTTTTTTCTTCTTTGGAATAGTGGGTCATCTCAAAATAATCGGAAACTCCTTCGGGAATAATTAAGGGCATTAACGCGTTAAAAGATTCGTGCATCTGTATAAATATCAAAGCACAAATATCTAATTATTTTTTATCCCCTCCACAACTTTTGTACATGATCCCCCATGATCCCCATTCGTGTAAGTTTTGTAGATACTGAAAAACAAAAAAGCCTGCAAATATTTAATTTGCAGGCTTTTGTATGTTTTGACTTTTAGATGTGTAGCCCGTAGGGGAATCGAACCCCTGTTTCAAGAATGAAAATCTTGCGTCCTAACCCCTAGACGAACGGGCCATATCGTTTTCGATGATGCAAATATAGAAGCTTTTTCAAAAAGCACAAAAAAAAAGTGCTGTCTGTGTGCTAATTCATTGAAATTGAGAAAAATTATTTTTTTAAAGGACCTATTCTACAGCGTATGCGAGCATATATTCATTGAACTTCTCGTAATGGACATCATAAATATGTTTGTCTTGATCGCTGTCGAGTTCAAGTTTTAATATGCCTTGTGTTTGATATTCGAATGGTTGTATGGTCATGTTGTTCAAGAAGGAGACTCCAGCGTTGCCTTGAAGTTTATAAATCGCTTCTTTGGCGCACCAGCAAGCATAAAGCTGCTCATATCGGCTATCATCCTGGGCGATGAATGCAAGCTCCGCAGGTTTTAGAAACTTATGTTGGATGCGCTCTACTTTTGTTTTGATGATTTCCATGTCGATACCAACCTCACCTTTTGTACTGATCATTGCTGCAGCGTAATCAAAGGAGTGTGAAAGTGATATTTTTTGGGGGAAATTAGCGAGATAAGGCTTGCCATTTGCATCCGAAGGACATTCGATATAGCGGGATGTGTTTAATAAGGTTCGCAATAGCACACGTGTGGCAAGCCAATGCAACCGTCTTTTCCCTTTATTAAAGGACCCTAATTTTGCTTTTTCACGTTCATCCAATTGAAGCTTCGACAGTAAATCGTCGTCCGATTCCTCAATTCGCCAAATTGCAAATTTGGTTTGGTTATCAATTTCACGTAGATACACTAGACTCATACCCAAATTTAAAAAACAAATCGCAGATTTTTGTTTTGAAAAATGAAGTAAAATTAGTGGGAGAACTGTATTTTTGAATTTGTATAGCATTGCCTGACGCTTTTGCTATTTTGATACACATGATTTTATCTGATAAAAGAATTCTCGAAGAGATTGAAAATGGCAGTATTGTCATTCAACCATTTGATCGTAAATGTTTGGGAACAAATTCCTACGATGTACATTTGGGGAAATATTTGGCAACGTATGCAGACCGTGTACTTGATGCCAAGAAACACAATGAAATTCAGCATTTTGAAATCCCGGAAGAAGGTTTTGTATTGGAACCCAATACCCTTTATTTAGGCGTTACGCAAGAATACACCGAAACGCATAAGCATGTTCCTTTTTTAGAGGGCAAATCGAGTACTGGTCGCTTAGGGATAGATATTCATGCAACTGCAGGAAAGGGCGATGTCGGTTTCTGTAATACCTGGACCTTGGAAATTTCGGTTGCTCAGCCTGTTCGGGTTTACGCGGGAATGCCAATTGGACAATTGATCTATTTTGCTGTAGAAGGCGATATCGAGACATTTTATAACACCAAAGGTAACGCAAAATACAATGGCAAGACCATGCGTCCGGTGGAGTCGATGATGTGGAAGAATAACTTCTAATGAAAACGATTGGATGGATTGTATTAGCGACGCTATTGATTGCGCTCATCAGTAGCGTGCTTTATTATTTTGTTCATCCAATGTTTGGTGGAAGTTTCAAGGGAGCTCGGCTTGAACGTATGAAACAGTCCCGCAATTTTAAAAATGGTATTTTTCATAACCTCGAAGTAACGCCATCGTTGAAAGGCGATGTGAATATGGTCTCTTTGTTGTGGGATTTCCTTTTCAACAAGAATCCCCACACTTAAAACCTATCAGTGTATTGCCAGCTATGGAATGCGATTTAGCACATCTTCCCGCAGATGACGTACTGATTTGGTTTGGTCACTCCTCCTATCTATTGAAGTTAGATGGAAAATTAATAGTGGTAGATCCAGTATTCAGCTCAAATGCTTCTCCCATACCAGGTAGCAATAAAGCATTTAAGATGTCTGTCGACTATGCGACGATGGTTTTTCCGAAAATTGACTATTTGTTTATCTCGCATGATCATTACGATCATCTGGACTATGAGACTGTAGTGAAATTGAGGGATAAAGTTGGTCGGGTGATTTGTGGTCTTGGCGTGGGGGCGCATTTTGAATCTTGGGGATATAAGGCCGATCAGATCATCGAGGGTGATTGGTACGACCAGATAAAACTGGCGCCCGATTTTCAGGTAACCTTCACACCCGCAAGGCACTTTTCGGGACGAAGATTTACACGGAATAATACCTTGTGGACATCCTTTGTGTTAAAGACTTCCCAGTACACTATTTTCTTGGGTGGAGACAGCGGATATGGTAAGCACTTCAAAAAGATAGGTGACCAGTTCGGTCCATTTGATTTAGCAATCTTGGAAAATGGCCAGTATAACGATGCCTGGCATTATATCCATTCCTTACCTGACGAATGGGCTGCTGAAACGAAGGATCTGAAAGCTCAAGCTATTTTGCCCGTTCATTCTTCTAAGTTTGCGTTGGCTATGCACGACTGGAAAGAGCCAATGGAGAAATTTTACGAGACAGCGAACAAAGAACAGATCACTCTCCTTACACCAAAAATAGGGGAAATGATCCATTTTAATAGATTAGATACAGTATACGCGCCTTGGTGGCGTGATGTCAACTAAAGATCTATTTATTTTTTTCTTCAATCCATAAAGACATATATTTTGTGCTCTGCATCGTGTGGTGCAACAATATCTGACTAATAAAGTTTTGTTGGCGGTGCCTGTCAATCTGCGCTTTTAACAAAGATAGATTCGTCATAAAGTCAGCCTGATACTTTCGTTTTTCATAACGCTCGTTGATAATACGGATACCATGCTCTTGGGCCGTTTTCCAAAGATCTTCGTTTTCGTAAAGTTCGACAGTCTTTCGGCAGAAAGTTTCGGGATCGTCTTCGATAAACCCATTCCAGTCCAAATTACCCTTCATGGCTTCTGCTCCAACTGTCGTGGTAACAGATGGAGTGCCTGTCTGCATGGCGTCGATAAACTTCCCTTTCACACCGGCACCAAATTGAATTGGAGCCACCAGTAGACGGTAACTTTCCATGGTCAGACGAGCAGATTCCGCTCGGCCCTTGATCAGGAAATTCTCTTTTGGGTTGTTTAACTGTAGTACTTTTTGGGTTGCATAGGCGCCATAAATGTGTAATTCTGCTTTTGGGAGCATCTTCCGTAATTGCGGCCAGATTTGTGTTTTTAGGTATTGTACCGTATGCCAGTTCGGCTCATGGATAAAATTTCCGATAAATAATAAGTTCTTGCGCTCTTCGAAGGTGTTCCATTGCTCCACATCGGCAGCAGTGATCTCATCTTCAAGAAAAGGGAGATAATAAAGGATATCGGGTGAAATGCGAAATTCTTCGATCAGAATCTTCATTTCGGATTCGGAAATGATCAACGAGAGGTCACTGCGCAATATCGCGGCAATTTCCCGTTTGGCCGTATCAGTAAATAACTCTTGAAAGGAAAAATCACCGTTATTTTTGACGGATGTCTGTCTCGCCTGACGCAAAAAATGCAAATCTTCCGTGTCAAGTACGCGGAGTGCATCTGGACAATGCTGTGCAACACGCCAACCATATTGCTCTTCTACCATAAAGCGGTCAAATACAACAATGTCGGGCTTAAGTTGCGCAATAAATTCATCAAAGCTGTTGCTATTCAGTACGATGGCCTGTTCCTGGATCCCGAGAGACTGTAAAGGTGCACTATACGGCGATTTGGCAGCAGCAGAAGCAAATGTAATCTGATAAGAGCGATTAATAAACGTCTCAATTAATTGCATCATACGGAAGCCCGCTGCTGAAGATGTTGGCTCTGGCCACACCAGTCCGATGAACAAAACCTTTTTCTCTTTCATGCCGGAAAATTACTGATTAATGTGAAAAGAATTGACGAAAAATTAACAATTAGTCATTTTCAAACGATTAGCTTTATTTCGTGTTTATACTATATCTCAAGGTTATTCATCATTAAACGATTATATGGCCAAAACTATTGCGCAACGAATTCGACATTTTTCACCAAAGACCTATTGGAAGGAACTAATAGCTGTTTTGGTTATTTTGTTGGCCTTTGTATTTTTTAGAAATGAACGAAAAGAGCTTGCTGCCATCATTCCACATTTGCGTGCGGCCAATCTAACCTGGGTTTTGGTCGGCGTTGGAATTACTCTCGTCTATATTGTACTTCAGGGATTGATGTATGTGCAGAGTTTTAAAGCGATAGGCCTTTCTATTAACCTGAGAATCGCTATTGATCTTTTCCTCAAGCGAAATTTACTCAGTGTGTTTCTGCCTGCGGGTGGGATTAGTTCTTTGGCATATACAACGACGCAGTTGCGAAAAAGAAATTTGAATACGACGCAAATTCATCAAGCAGGGGCGCTGTATGGCTATGTCGGACTACTGACGGTCTTTCTGATCGGTGTACCTGTTATATTGTATACGATTTGGCACAATAAAAATTTTGGTGATGCCTGGATCTCATTGGTGGTTTTGGGGCTGCTTCTGGGCGTCGTATTTTGGCTCGTTTGGTCTTTTAGAACACACAAAGGCGTCTATCGTTGGGTTGAACTAAAATTTCCTGCTGTAGCCTCTAATATTGATGAAATATTCTCAGGAGAGGTCAAGCTAAAATATTTGTTGGGTACCATGCTGGCATCGATGGTCGTTGAATGTTGCGGTATTGCCCATGCTTTTGTAAGTATGTATGCCCTTGGTTTGGACCACTCTTTCGAGGCTGCGGCTATTGCCTATACTGTTTCGGTGGTATTGATGATTGTTTCTCCTTTTCTACGGGGGCTTGGGGCTGTAGAGTTGACTATGCTGTATATTTTTAAAGCGTACGGCTACTCGCAGGCAGAAGGATTGGGCATTACAATTCTCTACCGGGCATTCGAATTTTGGCTACCTTTAGTCCTGGGGCTTCTGGCTTTTGCATGGCGTGGGAAACAATTGCTGGCACGTATTGGCCCAGCGCTGCTTATCTTCTTCTTGGGCATGGTAAATCTCGTATCTGTATTGACGCCTCCTTTGGCCGACCGGATGAAACTTGATCGTTTCTATTTGCCTTTAGAAGCAATTCACGCTTCCAAATTTATGGTGTTAGTGTTAGGCTTAGGGCTGTTGGTGACCTCGACTTACTTGATCAAAGGTTTCCGAATTGCATTTTGGATCGCCGTAGTGTTTAGCGCCTTGTCGCTTTTTGGGCACGTGTTTAAGGCATTGGACTATGAAGAAGCTTCGGTTGCTTTATTGACCTTGATTTTACTGGCCGTGAGCTATAAGCAATATCGGATCAAGAGTAATATTCGCTGGGTGCGAATCGGGTTTATCACATTTTTTGTTGCTCTCCTAGCCATATGCCTGTTTGACGTATTGAGCTTCTACTTCATTGATAAACAGCATTTCGGTGTCGACTTCACCTGGCGACAATCTATCTATCATACAGCACGAAGCTTCCTCTTGTTTGCTGATGATGAATTGATGCCCCAAACGGCATTTGGACAAGAATTCCTGCGGATTACGCAAGTACTTGGACTTTTTTGTTGGCTCCTACTAATCTACGCGTTAGCCCGTCCCCGTCTCCTCGCAGATGAAGACTCTAGCCAATCTGAATTGGAACGTGCAGAACAATTATTGATTGAGTTTGGTCAGTCTCCCATGGATTTCTTTAAATTGGGAAAAGATAAGAGTTTGTTTTTCTCAGAAGTCTCGGAGGGATTTACCGCTTATCGCTTGGCGAATGAATTTGCTATTGTATTGGATGAGCCTGTCTGTGAACAGGGGGATAAGGAAGAGTTGGTCCAGGAATTCGATCAATACTGTTATGCGAATGGTTTAAAGGCCATTTATTACCGTGTTGATGAAAATAGTTTGGTTCATTTTTCATCCCTACGTAAACAGAAGATCACCATTGGACAAGAGGCTGTATTAGAATTGGAAACATTCAAGCTCGAAGGAAAAGAACGTAAGTCATTACGCAATGGACTTAATGCAATTCAAAAAAAGGGTTTTACAACAGAAGTGTTGAAAGCGCCGCAGGAAAAAGCAATTATAGATCAGTTAAGGATAATTTCCAACGAATGGTTAAAAGAATTTGATAAAAAGGAAATGGTTTTTTCACAAGGGATGTTTGATGAAAATGAGCTTATTTTGCAAGATATCATTGTACTGAAAAATGAGCAGAATACTATCGTAGCCTTTCTGAATATCATCCCCGACTATGCGAAAGATGAGTGCACCTACGATATGATTCGGAAGTCTCTTGATGCACCGGGTGGTAGCATGGATGCATTGATTGTTGAGCTTATTGGGTATGCTAAGGCCAAAAAGTACGTCTATCTAAATTTGGGCATGGTACCGATGACGGGGTTGGGGGCGACAGATAGTCCCGCAGAAAAGATTATGAAATTTGCCTCAACACGATTGGGTAACTTTAAACATTACCATAGCCTGCGCGACTTTAAAGAGAAGTATGCGACATTTTGGGAAAATAAATACCTTATATTTGATAATGATTTTGATCTCATACAACTTCCTGTAGCACTGGTCAAAGTAATGAAACCGAACGAATAGCTTCATGTAGATGCTGTACAGATGAAAAAAATAGCTACCTTATTAATAATTGCTGGCATGGCGTTTCATGCGTTTGCACAACAGCGTTTGATTGACATGAAATATTGGAACAATAAAGCTGCATTACCTTTGGTTCTCTATCTGAGTGGCGATGGTGGATTTAATTCATTCTCTAACAAGCTTTGTGAGCTGATTGCTGGAGTAGGATATACTGTGGCAGCGATCGATTCGAAAACCTATTTCTGGAAGAAGAAAAGCCCGAGTGAGATTGCTGCCGATGTTTCGAATACACTGAAAAACGTACTCTTAGCACGGCAAAATATGCATCTTTTTGTAGTGGGGTATTCATTTGGCGCAGACGCGGTTCCTTTTATTATTAATCGCCTGGATCCCGTCATTAAGAAGAACCTAAAGAGTGTTGTCCTGCTGGAACCATCTGTGTCAACAGATTTGGAGATTCATATAGCGGATATTTTGGGTCGGAGTAATACAAAACGGAGTCTTGACGTGATCGCGGAAATCAATCGAATGGGTGCAGTCAAAACGGGCGTTATTCTTGGTGATGATGAAGCTGATTTCCCGATACAGAAGATAACACTTAAGAATTTTACAAAAAAATACCTCTCCGGCGGGCATCATTTTAGTGGCAATGCAGACCAGGTCGCGAAGAATACTGTTGCACTCTTTTAGCCGAGGAGCCTTGTATAACTTTGTTGATGGTCAGATCAAGTAGGCGACCAAATAGACAGCTCTTTATTTTTTTGTGATCCAGGGTATGGTGCGGTATCATTTTCTTATCCTAGATCAAATAATTCAGGGAAAGAAGGTGTTACTTTTGAATGACTTATAAAATAGATAAAAATGGAATTAGGAATAGGAATGTTTGGCGACTCGAGGATAGATCCTGTTACAGGTCAAATCCAGGCAGCACAAGATAGAATGAAAGAAATTATTGAAGAGATCAAGCTTATGGATCAAGTAGGATTGGATTTCTTTGGAATAGGGGAGCATCACCGTGCAGATTATGCGGTTGCAGCACCCGAAATTATCTTGGCTGCGGTTTCTACCGTTACCAAAAATATTAAATTGGGCAGTGCAGTTTCGGTATTAAGTTCTGCCGATCCGGTTAAATTATTTCAGGATTTCGCAGCCGTCGATCTTTTATCCGATGGACGTGCTGAGCTCATGGCTGGAAGAGGATCCTTCATTGAATCCTTCCCTTTATTTGGTTATGATCTAAAAGATTATTCCGAGTTGTTTGAGGAAAAACTAGAGCTTTTGCTTCGCCTGAATAAGCAAAATCCAATTACTTGGCGCGGTAATTTTAGAGCACCATTAATCAATCAGGAAGTTTTCCCACGACCTAAAAATGGATCACTACCGATTTGGGTTGCAGTAGGTGGCACAACATCTTCTGTGATCCGTGCCGGAAAGTTGGGCTTACCGGTTATGTTTGCCATCATCGGCGGGATGTATGAAAGCTTCGATCATTTATTTGACATGTACCGTCAAGCATATGAGGATAATGGGCATGATATGGCTAATTTTCAGGTCGGAGTACACATGCATGCGTTCTTTGGCGATAACAACGCGCAGGTAGCAGACTACTATTATCCGATTTATTCGGCACAGATGGATCGTATCGGTGCAAGTCGTGGATGGCCGCCATACCAACGCACACAATATGACTTCGGAAGGTCTTCCAGAGGACACCTTATTGTTGGGGATGCTGCTTATGCCGTAGATAAAATATTGCAAATACAGGAGAAATTTGGATTGACACGCTTCTCTGCACATATGGATGTGGGCGCCCCTGGGCATAAAGAAATGCTGCGTTCTATAGAGATTTTTGGTGAGAAAATAGCACCTGAAATTCGAAAGGCTCTTCATAAAGATGCCTAAAGAGCGATTATCATTTTTTTAACGCTGAGATATTCGCTACCTTTGTGTCGTAAATCATTTTAGAGAGTAAGATGCTTGGATTAAAGTTGTTGACAGATCCGCGATGGGCAAACATTGCAGAAGGAAATTTAGAAGAGATTTTGACAGATCATGCCTGGTGTGAACAAAAGGCTGCTTCAAATGCCATATCCTTAATTACCAACAACTCAGAACACGAAGATTTGGTGCATGAGCTGACAGCAATTGCCATCGAAGAAATGGAACATTTTAAGATGGTTATTGATATCATCAAAGAACGTGGCTATACCTTGGGTCGTGAACGAAAAGATGATTATGTCGGTCAATTGATGAAATTCTCTAAAAAAGATGGCAGTAGAAATATGGCTTTTATTGACCGTTTATTATTCGCGGCGATGATTGAAGCCCGTAGCTGTGAACGTTTTAGAGTGCTTTCACAAAATATTCAAGATAAAGATCTTGCGATGTTTTACTATGATTTAATGGTGTCTGAGGCAAATCATTACACCACATTTCTAAATTTTGCACGCAAATATTCCGTAGACGTCGACGTAGAAAAGCGTTGGAAGGAGTGGTTGGAATTTGAAGGGAAGCTAATTCAGTCGTACGGAAGTAAAGAAGCCATTCATGGCTAATTGAACCTCGCTCCTACCTATTTTAAAACACATACATAACAGTTGTCCCGTTCTATTTCTTAGAACGGGATTTTTTGTCACTTATTTATTCTTATCTTTGTACCGTGATTGAAAAAAGTAAAATAATAGATATCAGGAGTTTGTCTTTGGATCAGATCAAAGATCAACTTACCGCGTTGGGGGAGCAGGGCTTTCGTGCGAAGCAGATTTATGAATGGATTTGGGTGAAATCTTGCGTAGATTTTGATCAGATGAGTAATTTGAGTAAGCCCCTTCGTGAGAAGCTGAAAGCGAATTTTACGATCAATGCAGTTACAGTCAAAGAATCTCAGATCAGCTCAGATAAAACAATTAAAAGTAGTTTTTGGCTCTATGACAACAACATCATTGAAGGGGTGTTAATACCTGCTCCGGAACGAATGACCGCTTGTGTCAGCTCACAGGTGGGCTGTAGCTTAACCTGTAAGTTCTGTGCAACAGGTTATATGGACCGTAAACGGAACCTTAATGCCGATGAGATCTATGATCAAGTCGTTCTTATCAGCAAGCAAGCCGAAGAGCACTATGGGCAGCCACTGACAAATATCGTTTATATGGGGATGGGCGAGCCCTTGTTGAATTATGCCAATATGATGAAGTCTGTTGAGCGCATTACAGCGCCGGATGGATTGAATATGGCCGCCAAGCGGATCACGGTGTCCACAGCGGGTATCGCAAAAATGATTAAGAAATTGGGTGATGATCAGGTACGTTTTAACCTAGCACTTTCTTTGCATGCGGCAAATGACAAAAAACGGAATGAAATTATGCCTATCAATGAGCAGAACTCACTGAAAGCATTGGCAGAAGCACTCAAATATTTTTATGCGAAAACAAAGAGCCCAATTACATTTGAATATATTGTCTTTAACAATTTCAATGATGAGTTGGAGGATGCAAAAGAACTGGCCAAGTTCTGTAAACATGTTCCTTGTAAGGTCAACCTGATTGAATACAACCCTATCGCACTGGCCGATTTCCTGAACGCTGAAGCAGATAAAATCGAGGTATTTGCAAATTATTTAAAAAGCCAAGGTATCATCACGAATGTGAGACGTAGCCGTGGTAAAGATATCGATGCAGCCTGCGGACAATTAGCAATTAAAGATAAGGAAAAAGAGGAATCCGAAGCATAATCTGAAGGATAGTTCCTATCTTTAATAGGGAATTAACCAGATGAAATCCGAATTAAATAAGGTTTTTAGCGATTTTATAGCCATATTTTTTCCAAGGGAATGTGGCTGTTGCGGCTGTGTGCTAAAATATCAGGAAAAGTTTGTCTGTACAGCATGCGATTTCCATTTGCCTTATACTAACTTTCACGAATATTCGGATAATGATACCGCAAGACAGCTCTGGGGGAAAGCTCCTGTGGAAGAGGCCTGTTCATTCTTATTATTGCAAAAGGATAGTCGCGTAGAGCGCCTCATTTATCAGATTAAATACAATAACCAACCTTTTCTTGCAGAATATTTTGGTTATCTATACGGCTTAAAATTAATCAAAATAAAGGCCTATCAGGATATCAATTGTATTGTTCCTGTGCCATTGCACCGTAGCAAATTCCGAAAAAGAGGCTACAACCAATCCACTTACTTCGGAAGAGGGTTGTCCAGAGCAATGGGAATCCCCTTGCGGGAAGATATTTTAGTCAGGAAGAAAGCGACAATGAGCCAAACGGGTAAGGGGCGGATCGACCGGTACGACAATGTAAGTGATATTTTCGATTACAAAGGCACTATGTTGCCGGCTAACGTACATATCCTTGTGGTTGACGATGTATTGACCACGGGAGCAACGGTTGTTTCAGCAGCATTGACACTCTTAGATGCAGTTGATTGCAGGGTATCTGTTGCTACGCTGGCAAGAGCCTAGTTCGAAAGTCTATCCCATAACTTATACCCTTCTCCGTCCGGATAAAGCGAATTTCAGTAATTACGGTAACCACTATTACGAGCAGGCCATGCCTTCAATAGTAATGACCAGGTCAAAACGAATTCAACACGTTATTTGCGACGTCGGTTGACATAGTTTAGGAGATAGGCAAATCCTGCCATGCCGATTCCGATGCTGTCTGCAAATAAATCCCACCAGTCACCGCTGCGATACGTAAAAATATAAAGCTGAAGTAACTCTGTCAGTCCTGCAAATAAAAAACCAAGGATGGAAACGACAAAGATTGGAAGCCAACGGGTCGGTTTACCATGGAATTGCTGGATTACACCGTTGTATAGCAATGTACAGAAAACAAAGAACATCCCACAATGGACTAATTTATCCATACCTGGATAGGCGGGAACTGCATCAAAATTATTGCCCGGGAGGGTGCATAAAACAATAACTATTATGGCCCAAATAAAACACCACTTATAGTCTAATAAGATTTTAATCATGGCGATAAATATCCAAAAATTTCCTGATAGAAATAAAAATATTATTTATTTAAAAATCATTTCACTGTAAATCAGTTGTTTAGTTATATTGTTTTGTTTTATATGGTACTATGTATTGCATGGTACCATAAAATACATATATCTTTGTATTGTTATGATAGCTGAAAATACACAAATCCAAATGAGGAAGGGGATACTTGAATATTGTATCCTATCCATAATTTCTCGAGGAGAAATTTATGCCTCCGATATTATCAGCGAACTGAAGAAAGCTCAATTATTGGTTGTGGAAGGAACCTTATATCCGCTTTTAACACGTCTAAAAAACAATGGACTGTTAAGCTATATATGGAAGGAGTCAACTTCAGGTCCGCCTAGAAAATATTATGAAATTACCCAAGAAGGGTTAGAAGTCCTTTCGCGACTAGATGTTACCTGGAATGAGCTCGTGTTTGCTGTAAACACGTCATTGGTGGGTAGAAACAATGATTCAACTAAACCAGTTAAAGATAATAACGATGAATAAGACAATAATTATCAACATAAATAGTATCGTCTTCCATATTGAAGAGGATGCTTATGAGGTGCTTCGCTCCTACATGATTGATATAAAGAAGCACTTTGGACAATCGGAAGATAGTAAGGAGATTTTGGAGGACATCGAAAATCGTATTTCTGAAATGTTTACCGAGAAGATTCAGGCTGGCAGCAAAGAAGTTCTGAATATGGACGATGTTAATGCCGTTATCGAGCAAATGGGGAGCGTCAGCGATTTCGAGTCTGAGGATCAGGATGGTTATGCGTCTTTTCAGCGCCAGCCAAATGCAGATGGTTTTAAAGTAGGGAAGAAGCTGATGCGCGATCCCGATGACAAAGTTTTCAGTGGAGTATGTAGTGGATTGGGGCACTTTTTTGGTATTGAGGCGAAATGGGTACGCTTACTCTTTGCTTTATTTGTTGTGATCGGTGGATCGGGCGTATTGGTCTATGTTATCCTATGGATCGTCATGCCGCTCGCTGTAACCCGTGCAGATAAGATGGAAATGCGTGGTGAAGCACCGAATATTCAGAACTTCAAACGTTCTTTTGATGAAGAAATGAGCGGGGTAAGGGACTCGTTCTCGAGGGGAATGGACCGCACCGGAGATGGTGTTGCTAAATTATTGCAGGTCTTTGTGAAAGTTATCGGCGTATTCTTTGTTATTATCGTCGGGTTAACGCTCATCGGATTGATCATTGGACTTATCTTCTTTGCACTGGCTATTGTGAACGTAATTCCTGACGTCATGGACGATTCTGGTCCTTTCTACCTCATGAATCCGAGCGATGTACCTTTCGCTTTGATCGCGGGTTTCTTGGCCATTTTTATCCCTTTCGCCGGCTTGTTCTATTTGCTTCTCCGTGTTCTCTTCGAGAAAAAACCAATGAACAACTATTTGACAACCACCTTGTTTTTAGTCTGGTTGGCATCGATAGGCGGTATCATCTACTACGCTACATCGGTAGCAAAGGAATTCAAAGAGTCTAGTACGATTGTTGAAGAGAAGCCACTGCAAAAACAAGCTGTTTATTACTTAAATGAAAATGATATTCGGGTAATCCGCTTAAAAAATGGCGTAAAAAGCGGTTTGGGGATCAGGAATGAAAACCTTTCGACCTATCTGCGACGTAATATTCGTATCCGTGTCGAACGTATCGACTCCCTACAGGAACCTTATGTACGGTATGAGTATTCGGCTAAAGGAAATTCTTATAAAGTCGCAACGGATAGAGCTGGTAAAATTAACTATGCATTGAGACAAGATAGTACATCATTAACATTTGACAATGCGTTCCAATTGAATGAAGGTGAGCTCTATCGGGATCAAGAAGTCAATATTACGTTGTTTCTCCCAGTAGGTACCAAGTTGATCATTAATGATAATTTGGAAGATAAATTAAGGGATATTTCATTTTACGAATGTCGTGACCGTTATAGTGAAGATCTAAGGGATATAAAAGAAGTCGAATTTGTAGTTACATCACTTGGGTTGAAATGTGCCTTGCCGCCCAAAAAGTCAGATGACAGTGACGAAACAGATGCTGAACGCAATGAAGTAATCGCAAATGATACGTCTGTTGTCATTCGCAGAGATACCATTATCAATGTCAAAAAAGATGGTGTTACTATAGAGACAAAAAAGAAATAACATAAACCAAGTCTTCCGCCTTTAGGCGGAAGACAAATTATTGAAGCTGTAACCAATCGAAAATCACTACTGAACCTCGTGTGATAAGCCTATTTAGTACCATCAAAAGTAAATGCTATTACACCTATTTATAAACGAATGAAAAGATATTTTTACCTCTTACTCTTAAATTTTTTAATTGCTTCCTTTGCCTATGCGCAAGTGAAAGTTACAGGCAAAGTATTGGCGGAAAATAATGTGCCTTTGGCTTCTGCAACGGCTTATCTGATGAAAGTAAAGACAACCGTTATTTTGAAAGCAGTTGTTACAGATGAAAATGGAGAATACCAATTTTCGGATATACAAGCTGGAAGTTATTATGTCGAGGCGAAAATGGTCGGTTATACCACCAATAAGAGCAATGTTTTTGATATCAGCAAATCAGACCACAAGGTCCCGGCGATCCTGCTGAACACGGATACACGAAAATTGCAGGAGGTCGCCGTAGAGGGTAAGCGGCCGATGGTTGAAAGCAAGCCCGGTAAACTGGTTTTAAATGTGGAAAATTCGCCTTTAGCCGCAGGGAATAATGCCTTAGATATTGTACAGCGGGCTCCTGGAGTGAGTTTAGATAACAATAATAACCTACAGTTGATGGCGCAATCTGGTGTATCCGTGACCATCGATGGTCGGCAGACCTATATGTCCGGTGAACAGTTGGTGAATTTTTTGAAGAGTACGGATGGCAATCAGATTAAGTCCGTCGAAGTGATTACTACGCGTGCAGCAAAAGATGACGCTGAGGGGGCAGTGGGTACAATTAATATTGTCCTCAAAAAAAATCGGATGGAAGGTTTTAACGGAACCTTTAACATGACGGTAGGGAGGGGAGAAAAATTCAGAGGGAATAGCTCCTTATCCTTAAACTATAAGAAGAACAATACGACAGTATTTGGATCGTATGCGTATTCGGATGAGAAAAGCCACCGGAAGCTCCTGCTTGATCGTGTTATTCAGAATAAAGGTGAAAAGACCTATTTTAAACAAAGGTCGATATTGGACGAAAAGGAACAGAACCATTCCTATCGCTTCGGTGTTGAGCAAAGGACATCGGCCAGAAACACCTTAACCGTGCAGTTTAATGGATCGAATAATATCGAATACAACGATAACGATAGTAAGACCAATGTAGGAAAGTCTTTTACAACATTGGATTCGCTTTTGATTTCAACATCGCAGTTCAAAGAATTATTTGATCGTTACTCCGCTAATTTAAACAATGAGTTTAGAATTGATTCGAATGGCAGAAAACTTACCCTTGACCTGGATTGGAGTAAATTCAAAAGCAGCAAACGCGTAGGTTATAATAACCAATATTTTGATGGTCAGATGAATGCGATTACGCCCGAAGAGATCCAACGCAGTAAAATGCCTATCGGAATCGATATCTATGTCGCCAAACTGGATTATGAACAACCGCTATCGAAGGTCTCCAAGCTTGAGATGGGGGCTAAATATTCTAACGTTACGTCGGATAACGATTTAACCTTTGAAGACTTTTTGAACAATTCCTGGATTAATAATGAAAAGCGTACGAATCATTTTGTGTATAAGGAGCAGATCGCCGCTGGATATATAGACTATAATAATACCATAGGGAAATGGGGCCTGAAGGTCGGCGCGAGGGGAGAATATACATTTTCTGACGGGAACTCGCTTACGTTAAATAAGCAAGTGAAACGGAATTACTTTAAACTTTTTCCGAATGCAAATCTGACGTATACACTCCATGAGAATCATATCCTTTCCTTAGGTTACGCAAGGAAGATCACGCGTCCTAATTACCGACAGTTGAATCCTTTTGATTATTTTATTGATAAACTAACCTTTGAACGTGGTAATCCTTACCTGAATCCGCAATTTTCCAATGAATTCACCCTAAACTATACCTTGATGCAACGTTATAATGTGACATTGGGTATTAACGATGTGCGGGATGCGATTGTAGAGAGCATGGGGCAAGATTCGGTGCTAAAACAAACGTGGGTTATACGTGAAAATTTAGGTAAAAATTTGACGGCTTATCTGAATCTGAACATCCCGGTTACGGTATCCAAGATTTGGAGCATGAATAACAATATTACAGGCATCCACTTTAACTTTGATGGCATGGTGAGTGGTTATCCGCTGAAAAGGACCTCCTTTCTTTTGCAGGCTACATCGATGCACAATTTAAAACTGGCGAAAAGTCTGTCCGCTAATGTCAATTTGAGGTATTTCTCGCCGTTCAACTATAATGTATACGATATGAAGGCCCGTTGGGATATGGAGGTAGGAGCGACCAAGACATTTAAAGATCAACGTAGTTCGTTGAAGCTGGCGGTGAGCGACTTGTTTAATACAGGGAATCAGAATCTGAAAACCAATTTCGGCGATTTTGACTCCAGTATCAGGCAATACCAAGATCGTCGCGTGGTTCGATTGACCTATTCGTATAAATTCGGAAATTTAAAAAACAACTATCGTAAGAAAGATACAAGTAATGAGGAGAAAGAAAGAGCGCAATAGGCCCTTGAATTTTCTAAAAAAAGCGACACCGCGAGATGATCTAAATCATCCTGCGGTGTCGCTTTTTTTTATAGACAATGCTATTAGAAAATGTATTTGGTACTTAAAAAGTTCGATTCATTTTCACTAACAATGTCATTCAACAATTTCTTGTTTTCTTCGGTGAACTTTGCCGCGACCAGGGAGCGTATCGAGAATGAACGCAAAGCATCTACAACGGATAATGTTCCCTCAGCGCTATCTTTTCTTCCGGTGAAAGGGAAGGTATCTGGACCACGTTGACATTGGCAGTTGATATTGACACGACTTACCTGATTGACCAATGGATCGATTAAAGACGACACAACAGCCGCATTGTTACTAAAGATACTGACCTGCTGTCCATGCGAAGAGCCGATCAGGTACTCGATAGGTTCCTCAAGGTCATCAAATGGCACAACAGGGATAACTGGACCAAATTGTTCCTCTCTGTAAAGTTTCATTTGAGAATTGACCGGATAAACGATCGCTGGGTAGAAGAAAGATTCTGCTACTTGTCCACCATTTTCGTTAATCACCTTTGCACCATACGCTTTTGCATCTTCGATACATTCCGTCAGATAAGCTGGTTTGTTAACCTCTGGAAGAGGTGTCAAAGACACGCCTTTTTCCCAAGGCATACCATACTTTAATTTAGCAACTTCCGCAGAAAGACGTTTTAGGAACTCTTGTGCCAAGCTGCGGTGTACATAGATAATTTTAAGTGCGGTACAGCGTTGGCCATTGAATGAAAGAGAACCCAGTACGGTTTCAGAAACAGCAAGATTTAAATCGGCATCCTTCGTGATGATTGCCGCATTTTTAGCGTCCAGACCAAGAATTGCACGTAGACGGTTAACTTTAGGATGTAATTTTTTAAGTTCGTCAGCAACACGGCTTGAACCGATCAACGTCAACACATTGATCTTTCCAGACTGCATAAGACTTGGAACGATCTTGTTTCCACGACCATAAATTGTATTGACAACGCCTTTTGGGAAGCTTGTTTTGAAAGCCTCTAATAAAGGGTAATGTAATAATGTACCATGTTTAGGTGGTTTGAACAACATCGTGTTCCCCATGATCAAAGCAGGGATCAACGTTGTGAAGGTTTCATTCAATGGATAGTTGAATGGTCCCATACATAAAACAACTCCTAGTGGAGATCTTCTGATTTGGGCTATAATACCTTGTTCGATCTGAAAACGGGAAGAATCGCGGTCAATATCTTTCAATGCGTCGATCGTTGCGTAGATATACTCTACCGTACGGTCAAACTCCTTAACAGAGTCAGCATAGGATTTGCCAATTTCCCACATAATAAGCTTGACAACAATGTCCTTCTTGGCAATCATCTTTTGTGTGAAATTTTCAACACAAGTAATACGATCGGCAACGCTCATTGTCGGCCATTCTCCACGGCCATTGTCGTATGCTTTTACAGCAGCTTCCAAGGCTTCCATGGACTCTTTTTCAGTACAAACAGGGAAACTACCGATGCGCTTACGTTTCAAGCCGTCCTTAGTCTTTACACAGATAGGTGAAAATACTTCGTTTACTTGACCCGTCCAAGAAATCATTTCTCCATTGGAAAGGAACTCTCTTTGATCGACCTGTTCGTCTAGCGTAAATTCTGCGGGAATGTCTTTCTCCTCGTAGAAGATACCTCCTAAGTTTAAGCTCATTGTTTTTAAAAGTGGTTTAGATTGATATTTATAAAGATATTGCTAATATACTGTAAATATTACAATATTTGTTAATTTTTTATTAAAATAAGTTTAGGTACTAGTGTTTTCATTACAATCCATGCAATTAAATATGCGATTGAACAGAACGAAAAAATAATAAAATATCCCGCTTCTTCTCCCTTGAAACCCATAAAGACAAGTTGAGTCTCTTTGGCATAGTCGAATAGCCAGCCCGAAGTTTTATTGATAATAAAGGCTCCTACACCGCCCGCAAGCCCGCCGATTCCTGTAACAGTGGCAATGGCGCGTTTTGGAAAAGAATCGCCAATAGTGGAAAAAATATTGGCCGACCACGATTGATGTGCCGCACCTGCAAAACCAATTAAAATAACGGGTATCCAATAGGAAATATGCCCCAAGGGTTGTGCAAAGAGTACGACTAATGGGACGAAAGCAAACAGCAACATAGCTTTCATTCGACCTTCATAGGCATTCATTCCCTTTTTCTCCACAAAATACGTCGGCAACCAGCCGCCGTAAATTGACAGCATGGTGATCGCATATAAAACAAATATGGCCAATTGCCCTTCTGTATCAGAAGACTTTATGTCGTAAACGGCTGATAGATAGGCTGGCATCCAGAATAAGAAGAACCACCAGACGCCGTCGGTCATGAATTTTCCGAAGACAAAGGCCCAGGTTTGCTTGTACTTGAGGCATTCTGCTATGGTGGTTTTGGGCTGTTTTGTTAAGGCAGAATGCTCCGTTTGGTGTTCATGGTCATCTTGGTGAATGTAAGCCAATTCAGCCGCATTTACTTTTGGATTCTCGTGCGGTTTTTTATAAAGAAAGATCCAGAAACCCATCCAGACAAACCCAAGGGCTCCTATTATGATGAAAGACATCTCCCAGCCCCAGTGTGCTGCGATGACCGGAATGGTCAATGGAGCAGCCAATGCTCCTATGGTTGCCCCTGAATTGAAAATACTGGTGGACAATGCACGATCTTTCTTTGGAAAATACTCTGCTGTAGCTTTAATGGCCGCTGGGAAATTTCCAGCTTCCCCGACAGCCAATACAAACCGGGCGAAAATAAATAAGTTTACACTAACGCTGATGATTAAACCGGCATTGTTCACATGAGAAATAGCTTCTTTTGCACCCTCAAATCCAACAAACCACTCGCCAGCGACAATTCCTGAGGTTGCAATACCACAAAAAGCATGTAATATGGCGCCAATGGACCAAATAGCAATCGCCCATAGAAAACCTTTTTTTGTATCCATCCAATCGACAAAACGTCCCGCGAAAAGCATGCTGATGGCATAAAAAATAGAAAACAAAGCGGTAATATTTCCATAGTCCGTATTTGTCCAGTGGAATTCAGGGCTGATAAAATCTTTCCAGGTTAAGGATAATACCTGGCGATCCAAGTAATTGATTGTGGTAGCAAAAAATAGGAGGGCACAGATTACCCAACGGTAATTACCCTTTTTCTCTGTATTAATCATAATGGGTTTAATTGTTTATTTTTCTTGAACCTATCGCTTCAAATGACGAATAATGAACGCTGTATGCCTTCCTTTTACGATGCTCGTGGAAGGCATACAAGCAATCTTATTGTTTTTAACGTGCTTTTGAGACAAGATCAAGTGCTTTTTGTGTATTTTCGAATAAATTGCTGGTGTCCTTTGGATCAATCAGTTTACTGCCCATACCTACCGCACATACACCTGACCTGAACCATGCTTTTAGATTTTCTATTTCGATGTCTACACCCCCCGTTGGTATAAAGTTCTGACCTTTAAAAAGATCCCGAATAGAGGACATAAATGCTGGTCCCAAAATATTTGCAGGGAATAATTTTATCAATGCGGCCTGTTGCTGCTGAGCCGTGTAGATTTCGGTCGGTGTCATGCAGCCCGGAATCCACAACTTATGGTGCTCATGTACAAGCGAGCCAACCAAAGGATTCACTAAGGGTGCCACAATAAAATCAGCACCGGCCTGGAGAAACTGTTGTGCATCGTCCACCGATTTGATGGTGCCAATACCCAAGTAGAGGTCTGGTATCTCAAGGTCCCTCGTTGCAACAAGGCGCTCAAAAACAGCCAACGCCTCGGGGCCACGATTTGTAAATTCAAAAACGCGTACACCCGCTCGGTATAATGTTCGTAGAATATCGATACTTTCTTCCTGATCATGATGGAAGAATAAAGGAAGTGTTCCTTGTTCGATAATTTTATTTAATACAATCTCTTTTAAATTCATGTTGTTAATCTCTTTTTAATATCGTCCACTGTACTTGTTGTTGCATCGCTGGCGATAAATAGTTTATCGAATGCCGCGCTTGTTGCAAATTCTAGCGTCTCCTGCGGCGAAAGGTTGGAATACAATCCATAAATCAGACCCGCCATAAAGCAGTCGCCACTTCCTACTTTATCCAAAATCTCTTCCGCTATATAGGTTGTGGATTTGATCAAACGGTCTTTATCAAATAATGTGCTGTAGTATTCTATCCCTTTGGTATGGTGGTCAAAACGGAAGGTATTGGCGACATACTGGCACATGGGGTTGGAAGCAATGATTTCTCGGCTTGTCCGATCTGCTTGCGCGAGTAACTCTTCTTCGGTGTATCCTGACGTGTGTGTTAAGAATTGTTCGTCAAGCGGTGTACCCAGCATCTGATGCGCGGCCCATATATTGCCCATAATTAAATTGCAGTACTTGGCAATCCGAGGCATAACCTCTTTCGGTGTTTTACCATATTTCCAAAGCTTCGATCGGTAGTTAAGGTCTAAGGACACAAAAATTCCTTTTTCCTGTGCTTTTTGCACAGCTTCAAGACAGAGGTCTGCAATATCCTGGCTAATTGCTGGGCAAATTGCCGAAAAGTGAAACCATTTCACGTCCTTCAAGGCTTTGTCCCAATCAATACTGCCGACTTTGAGGCTTGCAAAAGATGAATTGGCGCGATCGTAGATAACCCCCGCATTTTTAAGATCTTTACCTTTGGGGAGATAGTAAATGCCCAAGCGCTCTCCGCCCCATTGCATCGCCGATGTATCTATGTTTCTACGTTTCAAATAGACATCTATACCTTCACAAATGGCATTTTGCGGTATCGCAGATAAGTAGGATGATGGCACGTTCCATAGGGCCAAAGCTGTAGCGACATTTAATTCTGCTCCTCCAACGTAGAAAGGCAATTGGTGCTGTTCAATCCAATTGTCTTCAATATCCGGACAGATCCGTAACAGCAATTCCCCAAAGCTTAAAACTTTACCCTGCATGTTCATTTATTAAAATTCAAAATATTCTTTTGCGTTATTGTAGCTGATATCCTGTATGATTTTCCCGACCCATTCGATATCATTTGGTATTTCTCCTTTTTCGATGTCCTGTCCAAAGATGTCACAGACCAATCTTCTGAAGTATTCATGTCTTGGAAAAGAAAGAAAACTTCTGGAATCGGTCAACATGCCTACAAGACGACTTAACAAACCCATATTCGACAAGGTATTAATCTGTTTTGTCATGCCGTCTTTTTGGTCCAAAAACCACCAAGCTGAACCAAACTGAATTTTTCCTTTGATAGAACCATCATTGAAATTCCCAATCATTGTCGCAATAAGTTCATTGTCGGCTGGATTGAGATTATAGATAATTGTCTTGGTTAGCTTATCTTGGTTATCTAATTTATTCAAAAACTTTGATAATGTACGTCCCTGACTAAAATCCCCAATGGAGTCCCAGCCTGTATCAGGACCGATCAAGCGATGCATGCGGGAGTTATTGTTACGTAAAGCGCCCAAATGGTATTGTTGCACCCAGCCTTTTTCATGATCCCATTCTGCAAAATAGACTAACATGGCCGATTTAAACTTCAGGCTCTCATCAAAAGTTATTTCTTTGCCTGCACGAATTTTATCAAAGATGAATGCGATTTCAGTTTCGGTGTAATCTTCAGCATAGATCTGTTCCAAACCATGATCTGAGACTTTACAGCCGTTGGTCGCAAAGAAGTCGTGCCTTGCTTTCAAGGCCTTGAGGTAGTCGCTTAAACTGCTTATCTGCATATTGCTGACTTCTTCAAGCTTATTGATGTATTGGTTCAATGCAGGCAGGTCATCGCAATTCATTGCTTTATCCGGACGAAATGCCGGAAGCATTTTAAATGATTCACGCTCTTTCGCAAACTGCTGATGAAATTCCAGACTATCGATTGGGTCGTCTGTTGTGCAAACGACTTCAACATGCATCATCTTGAGTAGTCCGCGGACAGAATGACTATCTTGTTGCAGTAAAGCACTGGTATCTGCATAGATCTTGGCCGCGGTTTTTGGAGACAATACATCTGTTATGCCAAAATAGCGTTGTAATTCAAGGTGTGTCCAATGGTGTAGTGGATTACGCAAGGTATAAGGGACAGTTTCTGCCCATTTGATGAATTTTTCTTCATCTGAAGCGTCTCCGGTCACATAATGTTCGTTGACACCGTTGGCACGCATGGCCCTCCATTTGTAATGATCACCATGTAACCAAACCTGACTAATATTATCAAACTTGACATTATTTGCAATCTGTTCCGGGATTAGGTGATTATGGTAATCAATAATCGGCAGATGTTTTGAATAATTATGGTACAGCTCTTCAGCCGTTTTTGTGTTCAATAAAAAGTTGTCGTCTAAAAAAGTTTTCATACAATGTATTGATTTGTAAGTTCATCTGTTTTCTATCCTCTTTTGCTTGTCAAACTTTTTATTGCTGAAGTAATCGGACATAAAAAATGCAAAAAGGGGTGAAAGTACGGTCGCCTGAATTTCCCAAACTGTTTAATTGGTCAATGAAATTACCAATATTCAGGTCATACTTAAAGGAAATTCAATAAAATAAATGCGCAAACGTTATCGGTAGCGTTTAAGGCAATCGGGTTATACCGCATTTTCTACGTTTTCTAAGCACGTTTTCGCTATCGCAGATTGCTTGAAATTTTGAATAAGTCCCGAATAATATGATCTGCTAAAGCGTAATTGTATTGCATATAAAAAGCAATTTCTCTAAGTTTGTTCAACAAATTGCTCAACATGGATATCCAATCACTTTATCAGATTTATAAACAGTATCCGAATATTACAACAGATACACGTAAAATTGAAAAAGATAGTCTATTTTTCGCCTTAAAAGGGGCCAATTTCAATGGGAATACTTTCGCCGAGAAAGCGCTTGAAATGGGTGCTAAATATGTTGTTATTGATGACGAGACCTACCGAAAAGGAGAAGCGTATATTCTTGTTGATGATGTTTTAAAAGCACTACAGCAACTCGCAAATTACCACAGACATCAGTTGCACATACCAATTATTGGTGTGACAGGTACAAATGGAAAAACGACTACGAAGGAATTGCTGTATGCCGTTGTTTCGCAGAAATACAAGGCCTATGCAACAAAAGGAAATTTGAATAATCATATTGGTGTTCCATTGACATTATTGGCGATAGATGATTCTGTTGAGCTAGCCATCATCGAAATGGGGGCAAATCATTTGGAAGAAATTGCTTTTTTGTGTGGGATTGCCGAACCGACACATGGTTTGATTTCTAACGTTGGCAAAGCACATCTAGAAGGTTTTGGATCTTTTGAAGGAGTAAAGAAAACCAAGGGCGAGCTGTACGATTGGCTGCAGGACCATCAAGGGGTATTATTTTTGCAGGCAGATAACCCACATCTTAAAGAGATGGCTTCCGCCCGCAAGATAGCCAACATTGTCACTTATGGTTTTTCGGAAGGTAATGATGTGATTGGAAAGCTTCTTAGGGCAAATCCCCTTTTGCAAATTGAATGGCACAAGAAAGGCACGGCCGAATCTTATGTTGTCGATACCCATTTAACAGGATCTTATAATACCGAAAACTTTCTTGCAGCTATTGCAGTAGGTTTGCATTTTGGCGTTTCTTCTGCGTCAATCAATCGGGGTATTGAAGGATATGCCCCTACGAACAATCGTTCGCAGGTTATGAAAACTGCCCACAATACGCTAATCTGCGATTATTATAATGCAAATGCAACAAGCATGGCTGCTGCATTGGATAATATTCGGATTATTGAAGCGGATAAGAAGGCTATTGTATTGGGTGATATGTTTGAATTGGGGACAGAATCATTTGAAGAACATAAAAAAATTGTCGAGAACGTAAGAGCTATTCCTGCAGATCGCAAAATTTTTGTAGGAAAAGAATTTTTCGCACATCGGTATGAAGGTGGAGCATTTTATGAAACTACTGCCGAAGCAAAACAGGCAATCAGCGGAAATCCTATTGTGGACAGCACGGTCTTATTGAAAGCGTCAAGGGGTATGGCCTTTGAAAATCTGGTCGAACTACTGTAGTCTTTTTAGCTTTATGCTATGCACAACGAGGGGATAAGTTCGGGGTGCGAACATATGGCGACCATGGTGCTCCCGCATTGAATGTACTTAAAAAGGTGGACTCAACGTGGACTCACGGTGGACTTACCGTGGTTGCGGGACGAAGTTGATAGGATGTTGCGGAAACCTTCGTTCCACTGAATCCCGAATGACTCGCCCAGTAGCATCGAGCGAAAGGAAGTGCAAAACAAACAGTTTTGTCATGTAAGGATTAAATAATAAGGAAAATGAGCAAATTCGTTCTACGGAGAAATGATGCTCATTTGGAAAAACGTACCTTTGTTGCATATAATGGATAAAAGACGTTTTTTTTTAGAAATAGCCTATTTTGGACAGGCTTATCATGGTTGGCAAATTCAGAATAATGCAATTTCCGTGCAGGAAGTGCTGAATAAGGCGCTTGAAACCCTGTTGCGGGAACCCATTGAAACAACTGGAGCTGGCCGTACAGATACAGGTGTTCATGCCAAGCAATTGTATGCACATTTCGATGCAGCCCCTGTGGGTATTCTACAAAAAGCTGATCGTTTTATTCATTCGCTCAATGCACTATTGCCCTTTGATGTGGCCGTGAAGCGCCTGATCGAAGTGGAACCCGAAGCACATGCTCGCTTCGATGCGACGCAAAGATCATATGAATACCATCTTCATTTTCATAAAGATCCTTTTATCTATCCCTATTCATGTTTTATGCGCGATCGTCCGGATGTCGAAAAGATGAATGAAGCTGCGCAGTTTTTATTGGGTAAACAAGATTTCGAATGCTTTAGTAAGTCTCATACGCAGGTGTTTACAAATATTTGCGATATTCGTAGAGCCGAGTGGGTATGGCATACTGAGCAACATCTGGTTTTTCACATAACTGCAGATCGTTTTTTGCGCAATATGGTGCGTGCCATTGTAGGGACATCGTTGGAAATAGGGATAAAAGGCAAGCCGGTTTCATTTATGCAAGAGGTTATTCAAAGTAAAAACCGCGGAAAAGCGGGTGTTTCTGTTCCTGCACATGGTTTATATTTAACAGAAGTAGCATATCCTTATATATAGAATTTAATAGATATAGAATTTAACGTGAGTCAAGATAAAATAACTGGTAAAACCTACGATATCAATTTAGTGAAACGCATGAGTCGTTATATGCGGCCTTACCATGTGTCATTTTGGATATCGGTCGTTCTAACGATATTGTTGGCCGCTGTGGCGCCCGCTTTGCCTATGCTAATTCAGCATACATTAGATAACTATATTTTAAATTTCGATACCAACGGGTTGTCCCTCATGCTGATAGCGATGTTGGCATTGGTCATCCTGCAGACCTTGATTCGTTATTATCATACCTTAATGACAAATACCCTGGGGCAGTCGGTCATTCGCGATATCCGGATTCAGGTATTTAACCACATTGTTCAACTCCGGCTCAAGTATTTTGATCGTACTGCGTTGGGAAAACTAATTACACGTACCATTTCTGATCTGGAGACTCTTTCCAATATTTTTTCTGAGGGCTTGATCCAGATTATCGGTGATTTATTGCAGCTGGTAGTTATTCTGGTTGTGATGTTTTACTCCGATTGGAAGCTAACATTGATTGTTTTAATTCCCATGCCTTTGATGGTGGCAGCAACTTATGTGTTTAAAGAGGCGATGAAATCTGCTTTTATTGATGTGAGGAAATGGGTTTCCAATTTAAATACCTTTTTGCAGGAACACATTACGGGAGTCGGGATTATCCAATATTTTGCGCGTGAAAAGCAGGAAATGGATAAGTTTAAAGAAATTAATGCGCAACATCGAAATGCACATATTCGAACCAATTGGTACTTCTCCATCTTTTTCCCAGTTTTGGAAATTATCATGGCTATTGCTTTGGGATTATTGGTGTGGTTTGGTTCCAAACAAATTATGGGTGATGTGATCTCTCCGGGTGTAGTTGTAGCCTTCATCATGTATATCAATATGATCTTTAGGCCCATTCGGGAACTTATTGATAAATTCAATACACTTCAAATGGGTATGGTCAGTGCTGAACGAATTTTTGAAGTCTTGGATACCGATGAAAAGACGCCTAATTTGGGGACTTTGAAACCCGCACATATCAAAGGAGAGATTGCGTTTCGCGATGTTTGGTTTGCTTATAATGAGGAAAATTGGGTTCTGAAAGATGTTAACTTCAATGTTAATCCGGGCGAGACTTTAGCTTTAGTTGGGGCTACTGGTGCCGGAAAATCTTCTACCATCAATATTCTAAGCCGGTTTTATGAAATCAATAAGGGTGAAATTCTATTGGATGGCCGTAATATCCGGGATTATGACCTTGATTATCTGAGAAATACCATTTCGACAGTATTGCAGGATGTATTTCTCTTTTCGGATAGTGTCATCAATAACATTACATTAGGTGATCCTGCGATATCTAGAGAGCAGGTGATCGAAGCGGCAAAGGAAGTCGGTGCGCATGATTTTATTATGCGACTTCCTGGGGGCTATGATTATGATGTGAAAGAGCGGGGAGCAACTTTATCTGCGGGGCAGGCACAATTGATTTCTTTTATACGGGCTTTGGTACACGATCCTCGCATTCTTATTTTGGATGAAGCGACTTCTTCTGTTGATACCGAAACGGAAGAAATGATCCAACATGCAATTGATAACCTCATGAAAGGAAGAACATCGATTGTTATTGCCCACCGCTTGTCCACCATTCAGAAGGCGGACAAGATTATTGTGTTGGATAAAGGCGAAATCAAGGAAATCGGAACGCATCAGGAATTGCTATCTTTCGATGGTTATTATAAAAAACTATACGACTTACAGTTTCATTCCGCAGGGATTTAATTAAGCGATAATACTCTCTTTGGGGATAGTTTCTTCGTCTTCAATACGTGTATTTGCTTTAATTTCTGAACCTCGACCGACTAGAACGTTTGCTCCGATTGAGATATTTGGGCCGATGTTGACAAAATCTTCAATAATGGTGTTGCTTTCGATAACGGCGGAACCGGCAATAACGCAGTGGTTGCCTATTTGTACATCTGGAGCGATCGAAGCGCCTGGGAGAATAATGGTGCCTTCACCAATTTCGGCTCTTTTTGATACGTAGGCTTTAGGATGGATGAGGGTCTGGAAGTTCCAGTTTGCGTTTTCTGACACAATCCTTTGGCGAAGACCAGGATTCTTGACTGCGACAAAGAAATTTTCTTCCGTGCCTTTTGATTCATGATGAAGTTGAACCTCATAATCAAATACATCTTCAATTAGTAGCGATTTGTCGATAAGACCACCAATTTCAATCGCTAAATCTTCTGCTACATCTACCGCAGTTTTAGCATGAGCGGTTGCTCCATATATGTATAACATGGTATTTTTTTTTCGCAAAGATAAAGCTTTCTAAAAAGAAGCCCTTTGATATGATGTAAAAAAATACAACAAAATGTCAGGTTTGATTGTTTTGGTGTTTATAGAGCTGTAGGGTTGGTTGTTTTTTCGGTCGCAATTATATTGCATATGAAAATCAATTTATCTAAGTTTGTTGATATACAAAAATTAAACTATGATTCAACGTATCCAAACTGTTTATTTGCTGATAGCAGGATTAGTCATATTTGGCTTGTTTCTATTTCCCTATGTTAATTATAGCGATTTAGTGGGTTTAGGAAAGAATGTGAAGGTGACTGGTGTGTATAGTGTTGCTGCTGGCCAGTCTGTACATGAGGGGGGATTTGGTTATATTCTCCAGACCGTGGTGACCGTGTTATTGGGAGGACTTCCGCTATTTACGATATTTAAATTTAAAAAGCGTAAAGTTCAACTTTTGCTTATATGGGTGGAGATTGTGGCAATTATCTTATTTGCAATCTGGTTATACTCGTCTGCAAGTACTCATCTTGCCACCGTGAGCCAGTTTTTAGGTGCCGGGAATATCGGGGTAGGTTTCTTTTTGTTGCCAATTTCGATTATTTTCTGTGCGTTAGCGATGGGTGGAGTACGTAAAGATGAAAAGTTGATCCGATCTGCCGATCGATTGCGAGCATAATTTTAAGACAATAAAATAATACGAGTTAAAGCCACGAAGATCGTGGCTTTTTTAAATATAATATGATATGAATGTTTTTTTTAGATATGTTGTTGTCTTGATCCTCTTTCTTGGAGGTGGGCTTGTAAAGGCTCAGTCGGCAGATTCATTGCTGGTTGTTGACGATATTCAATTCGATGTGCGGGAATTTCACTTCGATGAGGGTAAGAATGAACTGGTGATCAATTTGTTTGCGATATCTTATAGTACCGATCCACGAGAATATAAAATGAACACCTTTTCCACGCAAGTGTTGGATCAGAAGAAACAACCCCATTTCTTTTCAACGATTCAGATGGGAAATGTTTTGGTTAAATTTGAAGATAAGCAGAATTATCTGCACTATTTGCTAGAAGAAGATAAGCCTGTGGATATACAGGTCATTGTTAAGGATTGGAAGAAAACGGATAAGCCGGTTATGATTAAACTGGTGTTTGAGAGTAGCACGGAAGAGGGGGAGTTTTTGGAAGTTCCTATTCCATTAAAGAAATAGATTTTGGCTCTTGAGCAAAAAAGCTTCAAAGTTATACTTTGAAGCTTTTTTGATTATTCAATATTATCGATTGTATCTGATCTGCTGTTTGTCCATCATACCCATTTGGTCTTTCATCATTTTGATCTGATCGGCCAATAATTTGTTTTTATCTGCTTTTTTCGCTTCTTGAAGTAGTTTTTCGGCTTCACGCTTGTTGCGTTTTGCCATTGCTACACCTGCCAGGCTTAATTTTGCTAAAGCGATATTATGATCCATATGTAAGCCCAACGCCAATGCCTTCTTAAAATATTTTTCGGATTGCATAGGTGCGCGTTGTGATTCGATCAGTCCGATCAGCATATTGTAGTAACCGTGCTGTTGTGGGATCAATTGCTTTTCGTAGTTGGTGATTTTACGTAGCCATTTTTCAGCTGCGGCCATATTTTGTTTACGCATATACCATTGCGCAATCAGCATATATTCGTGGAAAAATACAGTAACAAAGCCTAAGATCGTGATCAGGATACCTAAGATTCCCCATCCCCAATTTCCAGTCCAGAATAAGGCAACTGTTCCGATCAGCAATGCACTGCAAATAATGATTCTAACGAGATTTGACATAAATCTTTGTTTAAAATATTTGTATTCAATTTAATTCTGCAAATATCCGTTAATTTCATCGTTTAAGCAACTCGTTCAGGTGGTTATTTTGTAAAAATGTGTTTTTCCCCCTGAAGAGGATATGGATAAACAAGATGTGATCGTTTTTTTTGCTGTAGTTCCTTGAAAAGAGCTTATGAGGATAAATTTGCCTTTATATGCAACTTTATCTATGTTTGGGGTATGGAAAAGCAATACGATGATTCTTGGGCTCCTGTGCTAAAGCCTTTGTTTGGTCAACCCTATATGAAACAACTGTCTACTTTTGTGCAAGAAGAGCGTCAGAAAACGAAAGTGTTTCCACCGGCAGATCTGGTGATGAATGCTTTTAAGCTGACGCCATTGGACCAGGTAAAAGTAGTTATCTTAGGGCAGGATCCTTACCATAATGATGGGCAGGCACATGGCTTGTCTTTCTCTGTGCCAGAAGGGATTGCTTTGCCGCCATCCTTAAAAAATATCTTTAAGGAATTGCAAGACGATATACCCGGTTTTGTTGAGCCGCGTGCTGGCGATTTGACCTATTGGGCCAAACAGGGTGTACTGTTGTTAAATGCGACATTGACAGTGCAGGCGCATCTGGCAGGTTCCCATCAAAAGAAAGGTTGGGAGATTTTTACAGATAGTATTATTTATGCCATTTCGGAGCGTTGTGAACATGTCGTATTTCTGTTGTGGGGAAGTTATGCCCAAAAGAAAAGTGTGCTCATCGATGCGAAGAAGCATCTTGTGCTAACGGCGGTTCATCCATCACCGTTGTCTGTCTATCGTGGTTTTTTTGGTAGTAAGCATTTTTCACGTGCAAACCAGTATTTGATGGAACATGATAAAACCCCAATTGATTGGCGCCTGATTTAAGTTTTGTCTTGAGTTAAATAAACATCATTGCCGGTTATCGTCGCATGGAGCAAATACGTCCAAAAGCGAGATTCCGGTAATGATATTTTTGATTGGGCTTATTCCTTCGCTTAATATTCTAAAGGAATAATTGGCTCTTTTTTGCTGGTTGACATAATCATCATGGTTTGGAATGTCTTTACAAAAGGTATTTTGGAGATTTTTTCCATGATGACGCCTTCATAAGCTTTAATATCTTTTACGTAAACCTTGAGGATGAAATCACAATTGCCTGTAACGTGGTGGCATTCGGTTACCTCGGGTATCATTTTGACAGCAGCAACAAACTCAGGGATAGCGTTATGTGTATGGAAATCGAGTGAGATCTGGATAAACGATTTGATTCCAAGTCCCAGTTTCTCCTCGTCTACAAAAGCATGGTAACTTTTGATGAAGCCAGAGTTTTCCAGTTTTCGCACACGCTCTAAAGTTGGTGCGGGAGATAGTCCGATGCTAGATGCGAGTTGCAAATTAGTTATACGACCATTCTCTTGTAATAGTTTAAGAATTTTTAAATCTGTTTTATCCGGTGCAAAGGGCATATCTTAAGTCTTAATAATCAATAGTATTTGTAAATATACAAAATTATATTTGGAAATTTAAAAATATACAAAATTATTGATGATTAATAGATTTTAACTATATTAGGGTTGTTTAGTTATAATTTTAATCGATGTAAAATCATTTGACTGTCATAATCGATTGAAATGTGCTCATTTTAATGAAATGGAGTGATAAATGTCATTTTTTTATTAAAAATGCCTTCGTAAGGTGCTATTAAATGCTGTTTTATTGGCTTTGAAATTGTAACTTTGCAGTTCGATAGGTGCGGAGGTGAAGCCCTCCCAAATTAGTTAAACCGTGAGAGCGCAATATGAGTACTAAAGACGACGATTTGTTAAAAGAGCTGGAGCTCGAAGAATATAAATACGGGTTCACGACAGATATCGAAATGGAAATTGCAGCCAAAGGCCTTACTGAGGATACGGTTCGTTTTATTTCGGCAAAAAAGAATGAACCTGAATGGCTATTGGAATGGAGATTAAAAGCTTTCCGTCATTTCTTGACGTTAAGAATGCCTACTTGGCAGAATTTCAAAGCTCCTGAAATTGATTTTCAAGAGATTTCCTATTATGCAGCCCCAAAAGCAAAACCACAGCTTAATTCGATGGATGAGGTTGACCCTGAGTTGATTGCTACCTTTGAAAAACTGGGGATTCCTTTGGATGAGCAAAAAGTATTGGCAGGAGTTGTGGCGGTAGATGCTGTCTTTGACTCGGTATCTGTCAAAACAACGTTTCGTGAGAAATTAAAAGAACAAGGTGTTATTTTCTGTTCATTTGGTGAGGCCGTGCAAGAGCATCCTGACCTGGTGAAAAAATATTTGGGTACAGTGGTTCCACAGACGGATAACATTTATGCAGCGTTGAATTCTGCAGTATTTTCGGATGGATCCTTTGTTTATGTTCCAAAAGGTGTTAGATGTCCAATGGAATTATCTACCTACTTCCGTATCAATGCACAGAATACCGGACAATTTGAACGCACGTTGATCATTGCAGATGAGGGAGCTTATGTTTCTTATTTGGAGGGATGTACTGCACCTATGCGTGATGAAAACCAGCTGCATGCTGCGGTAGTAGAATTGATTGCCGAACGCGATGCTGATATTAAATATTCTACCGTGCAAAACTGGTACCCTGGTGATAAAGATGGAAAAGGTGGTATTTATAACTTTGTAACCAAGCGTGGAATCTGTAAAGGTGATAACAGTAAAATCTCCTGGACACAGGTAGAAACTGGTTCTGCAATTACATGGAAATACCCTGGTGTGATTTTAAAGGGTGATAACTCTATTGGCGAGTTTTACTCTGTGGCCATGACACGTAATTATCAGGTAGCTGATACAGGAACGAAGATGGTTCATTTGGGTAAAAACACGAAATCTAAAATTATTTCTAAAGGTATTTCTGCCGGTAAGAGCCACAACAGTTATAGAGGTTTAGTGAAAATCGGCCCAAATGCAGACAACTCACGTAACTTTACCCAATGTGATTCCTTATTGATCGGTGATAAATGTGGGGCACATACATTCCCTTATATCGAAAATAGAAATAAGACAGCCAAATTAGAGCATGAGGCGACTACTTCCAAAATCGGTGAGGACCAAGTATTCTATTTGAATCAACGTGGTATCGATTCTGAGAAAGCTGTTGGTTTAATTGTCAACGGGTATGCAAAGGAAGTATTAAATCAATTGCCGATGGAGTTTGCTGTAGAGGCTCAAAAATTATTGGCAATTTCATTAGAAGGTTCAGTAGGATAGATAAAAAATCATTGGGAATGTAGTTTATGACGCTACATTACACCATACTCAATACGAATAAAATGTTAAGCATTAAAAATTTACATGCGTCTGTAGAAGACAAACAAATATTAAAAGGGTTAAACCTAGAAGTAAAAGCTGGAGAAGTTCATGCGATTATGGGACCAAATGGTGCTGGTAAAAGTACATTGGGTAATGTATTGGCCGGACGTGAATCATATGAAGTAAGTGAAGGTTCTGCACTATTGGACGGTGTAGATTTATTGGATCTTTCACCTGAGGACCGTGCACGTGAAGGGCTGTTTTTGGCTTTTCAATATCCTGTTGAAATTCCGGGCGTATCGAATATCAATTTCTTGAAAACAGCTGTAAATGATATTCGTGAGTATAAAGGCCTTCCTCCAATGGAAGCGAAGGAGTTTTTACAAATGGTAAAAGATAAGCAAAAATTGGTTGAATTTTCGGCTAATTTGGCTAACCGCTCTTTAAATGAAGGATTTTCCGGTGGTGAGAAAAAGCGTAACGAAATTTTTCAATTAGCGATGTTGAATCCGAAATTATCTATTTTGGATGAGACAGATTCTGGTTTGGATATCGATGCCCTTCGTATCGTTGCAAATGGCGTGAATCAATTGCGCTCTAAAGACAATGCTTTTATTGTTATTACACACTACCAACGTTTGTTGGATTATATCGTTCCAGATTTTGTTCACGTATTGTACAATGGCCGTATCGTGAAATCGGGACCTAAAGAATTGGCTTTGGAGCTCGAAGAAAAAGGATACGATTGGTTAAAAGAATATGATACACAAAACGCCTAATCTTTTACCTGAGTAAATAGGATTGGAAGAGAATTTTGGCGATTTGATTAAAAAATAACATGAGTACATTAGTTTCAGAATCATTACTTCAACAAGTGTTGGGAGCTTTCAAAGAGCAAGGCGTTTCAGACGAACCTTCGTTTTTCGTGGAGGCCCGCCAACTTGCATTCGAACGTTTCGAAGCAGCAGGCTTTCCCACCGTTAAGAATGAAGAATGGAAATATACAAACATCCACAGTATTATCAATAAGCCTTATGCGCTTGATGTCGATGTGGATATCGAAGGCTTAGACTTTAGTGCAGGGGAGATTCCTCAGTTGGATGCTTACCGCATTATCTTGGTGAACGGTCAGTATGTGTTGGCGGTAAGTGAATTAGAAAATGTGAAGGGACTGTCGGTTATTCCAATGGATGAAGCCACTTCAGAGCCTGCATTTGAGAGCCATTTTGCTAAATATGCGGACAAGTCAGACAATATTATGGTCGCATTGAATACGGCTGCTTTTACAAATGGTGTTTTTATCCATTTGAAAAAGGGAGTTGTACTTGATAAACCAATACAGATTATTCATGTCGCTACAGGAAAAGAGGATTTCTTTGCACAAACACGTAATTTGATCGTTGTCGAGCCAAATGCAGAACTTGAATTGATCGAAAGCTTTATCACTGCAGAAGGTACCGCAAATAATGTGCACAATAAGGTCTCTGAGATTATCGTCAAAGAGAACGCTAAAGTACAACATTATTATTTGCAGCTCGCAGAATCTGTAAGTCGTTACTTTAATCATACAGAGGTATACCAAGAAAAAGATAGCCTTTATAATAATTACAACTGTAATTTTCCTGGCGCCTCGTTTATCCGTAACAATATCAATGTTCGCTTGGATGCAGCGCATGTGGAGAGCCATTTATATGGAATCAACTTAACTGCAGGTGATCAATTGGTCGATAATCATACCATCGTAGACCACCTTAAGCCACATTGTGAGTCTTATGAATGGTATAAAAATATTACACAGGATAAATCCGTTGCAGTTTTCAATGGAAAAATCTTTGTGCGCGAGGATGCGCAGAAAACGAATGCTTTTCAACAGAATAATAATATGTTGATGTCAGACAATTCGGCGGTTTATACCAAACCACAGTTGGAAATCTTTGCCGATGACGTAAAATGTTCACACGGGTGTACCATCGGTCAGTTTGATAATGAAGCGCTGTTTTATCTGAGAGCAAGAGGAATTGGCGAAGAGTCTGCTCGTATCCTGTTGGTACACGCATTTGCATTTGACGTAACGACACGTTTCTCAAATGAGGTTGTTCGCAAATATGTTGAAGAGCTTGTAGAAGAAAGCCTAAGAACAAATTAAATCCATTTAGGATCATATAGCTTTTAAATATGGCGTTTACTGAATAGGTAAACGCCATTTTTTTTCATAGACCAATACATCATAGCCTTCGTATCAAGCGCCAAGTTGCTTCTTGTTGCTCTTGCTTGGACGGAAGAGCGTTTAATTGTACTGGGAGAAGCGCTTAAAGTTATCATTGTTTGCTGTGGGGTAAACCCTAGTAATTTCTGGGTATCAAGTTCGTCATTTTCACGGTATAACAACGGATCTTAATCGGAGCTACAACGCTATTTGTTCGCTCACAACCGAAGAAGCACCGAACAAGTACCGAACAAGCTCCGAAGAAGCACCGAGGAAGCTTCGAATTTGGTCCCTTTTGTTTGGTTCCTTTTTTCGTAAATGGAACGAACGTTGAAACTAATTCTTGGTACTTGCTTTAAATTGTGCTAATAATTTTTTCGGCAATTTTAGTAAAATCAAACAAAGATAAAGGTGATGAAGGGCTGAAATGTAGGGAATAACAGAGCACTATTAAACGAAAAAAGCTTCCAAATTTTGGAAGCTTTTTTTGAGCGAAAGACGAGATTCGAACTCGCGACCCCAACCTTGGCAAGGTTGTGCTCTACCAACTGAGCTACTTTCGCGTTGATGTTACAAAAGTAAGGCATTTATTCGTATTCTGCAAGAGGAAAAGCAAAAAATATTAACTTAAATTGATCGCATCAACACAATTAATACCGTCTATAGCCGCTGAAATGATACCGCCGGCATAACCCGCCCCTTCACCACAAGGGTAAAGTCCTTTGACCTGAGGGTGTTGTAAATCTTCTTTATTTCTAGGAATCCGAATCGGTGAAGATGTACGTGACTCTACACCGACTAAAATGGCTTCATTGGTATAATACCCTTTCATCTTTTTGCCAAAGATGGGCAACGCACCGCGTAATGCTTCGTGAACAAAAGCAGGTAGCACTTCGGTGAGATCTGCAGATGCTGTTCCGGGCTTGTACGAGTTTTCTGGCAGATCCATAGATACACGTCCTTCGACAAAGTCGACCATGCGTTGCGCCGGAGCAACGAGCTTACCGCCACCTACGGCAAAAGCCTTTCGTTCGATCTCTTTCTGAAAATTCAGTAATGCAAATGGATCCTTATGTGCATTGGCAACGTCCTCAAGGTTGATCTGAATAACGGTGCCTGAATTGGCGTGCGGATTATTTCGTTTGGATGGCGACCATCCGTTGACAACGATTTCATCTAAATCTGTTGCACAGGGCGCAATGACGCCGCCTGGGCACATGCAGAATGAAAATACACCACGGTCATTCACCTGTTCAACCAGGCTATAATAGGCTGGCGGCAAATGCTCGCTTCTTACCTGGCAGTGGTATTGCGCCTGATCAATGATTGCCTGCGGGTGCTCGATACGCACGCCCAAAGCAAATGCTTTGGCTTCGATCAGCCAATTGTTGCGATGAAAAAGCTCGAAAATATCCCGCGCAGAGTGCCCTGTTGCTACAATGACATGATCTGCCTTAATTTCTTCACCATTGGCTAATTTGACACCGCGTACTTGACCGAAGGATTCTAAAATGTCATCGACACGTTGGTCAAAATGAAATTCGCCCCCAAATTCAAGGACGCTCTCGCGCATGGCTTCAATAATATGCGGCAATTTATTTGTACCGATATGTGGGCGCGCATTGACCAGAATATCCGTCGTTGCCCCATGGGAAACGAAAAGTCTGAGTACTTTGTCTACGTCACCTCGCTTATTGGAACGTGTATATAATTTTCCGTCTGAGTACGTTCCAGCTCCACCTTCGCCAAAGCAGTAGTTTGACTCAGGGTTTACGATGCCTTCCCGGTTCAACTTAGCTAGATCGCGTCTACGGTCTTGGACCTTTTTACCGCGTTCGATTACAATTGGTTTGAGACCACGTTCAATACAGCGTATTGCTGCAAACAGGCCGGCAGGGCCCGCGCCAATAATAATAACGGGTTTTCCGTCTTTAACGGACTTAAAATTATTTTCGTAGAGTTCTGGAACAGGAAGCTCGTCAATGTAGTAAATAACCCGAGCTCGATAAACAACCTGCTTGCTTCGGGCGTCAATGGAACGTTTACGGATTTTATAACCTTTGACTTGTTGAGGTTGGACTTTCAGGGCTTTGATCCCTTGCTGTAGAATATACTGATCGTCCTCGATTCTTTCTGGAAGTATCGCAATTTCAATTTCTTTTTGCATAGTATGAGGGCTGGGTTTTTATCCCAAAACCGGGACAAAGTTAATGAATATTGGCTATTTGGAGATTTGGAAATAAAAATATTCTTATCTTAGTAAGAGCTTGGTATATGCTTTGATAGTGTAACCGTATAATTTGAATAGTATTTAATTCTTTGAACAATGAAAATTAAAAGATTTTTGGTCGCCCTATGTGGTTTATTTGCATTAGTATCATTAAACTCCTGTGGCTACAATACGATGGTCTCACAAGATGAGAATGTTAAAGGAAAATGGGCACAAGTTGAAAATGCGTATCAACGTCGTGCGGATCTAGTTCCAAATTTGGTTAATACAGTAAAAGGAGCGGCAAAACACGAAGAAAGTACATTGACAGCTGTTGTAGAAGCAAGAGCTAAAGCTACTTCCGTGACGATTAATGCCGATGATTTGTCTGAGGAGAATATTGCCAAGTTTCAAAAAGTTCAAGATGAATTCAGCGGTTCGTTGAGTCGTCTTTTGGCGTCTGTTGAAGCTTATCCTGATTTGAAAGCCAATCAGAACTTTTTGGAATTACAAGCACAGCTGGAAGGTACTGAAAATCGTATTTCAACAGAACGTAGATCTTACAATGAAGCGGTACAGCAATATAATACCACCGTACGCAGCTTCCCGAATAATTTAATGGCGGGGATGTTCGGATTTAAGGCAAAAGGTACATTTACTGCTGCCCCAGGTTCGGATAAAGCGCCAACGGTATCATTCTAACAGCAAATTGTTAGGAATAAACAGGATGATGGATGATGCGGCTTTCGTAGAAGCACATCATCCATTTTTTTATCGTGTTTTAATTAGTTTAGACCCTTTGAATCTGGAATAACCGGTATGGTAATCTAGTTTTGGAGTGCAAACGTATACAAACTATGGCATTAAATTCTGAAGAACAAGAGAAGATCGTTCACGCTATTAATGTGGCTGAAAATGAGACTTCTGGTGAGATTCGTGTAGTGGTCGAAAATCATTGCCCCGACGAGGTACATGATCGTGCAACCTATTATTTTTCCAAATTGGGCATGCACAAGACTACATTGAAAAATGGTGTTCTTATCTATATCGCGCTGGAAGACCATAAATTTTCCATTATTGGCGATAAGGGAATTCACCAACGTGTAGAAGGTGATTTTTGGAACAGTACCAAAGATCTAATGGTGGCGGAGTTTCGGGTGGATCGCATTGTTGAGGGCCTGGTCAAAGGGATCGAACATGCGGGTAAACAATTGGCAAAATTCTTCCCGCGTGAACACGATGACATCAATGAGCTTCCAAATGATATTGTTTTTGGAGACCGTTAGTTGTTAAGTGACCAGAAACAGTCCCGAGAAGCTATTCCCTGTCTCACAAATAAACTGATAAAGATCGTGATAAACCCGATTTCGGGATTCACCGAACGCCATTTGCATGAAAACTGCTCAAGGCAAATAAAAATGAATAAAAGAGAATTATAGGATGAAATTTGTATCGAGATTATTTTCTCGGGTTCGGATCCCTGCTATGGCTATGTTGCTTTGTTTGCTGTCGGTAGCCACAGTATTGGGTCAAGATTTCCCAGAAACATCAAATAGGCTTGTCAATGATTATACAAACACATTGACCGCAAGTCAGAAGCAATTATTGGAGCAGAAGCTATTGGCATTTGAGGATTCTGCATCTACGCAGATTGCAGTGGTTATGATGAATTCTACCGGTGGCTATGATATTTCTGATTATGCGGTTCGTTTAGCGAAAAAATGGGGTATTGGGAATAAAAAGTATAATAACGGTATTCTGTTGTTGGTCGCTCTGGGAGATCGGGCGGTGACTATTCAAACAGGTTATGGCATAGAGGGCGCTGTCCCGGATGCCATTGCATATCGTATTATTGAAAATGATATCAAGCCGGCTTTTCGTCAGGGCGATTACTACAAAGGGGTGGACGATGCGACCAGTTCCTTAATTTCCTACACAAAAGGTGAGTACAAAGCTGATCCAAAACAACCGAAAGGAAAGGGATCAGGTTCGGTGATGTTTGTTGTTATTATTGTGATAGTCTTGGTTGTTCTTTTCTCCAATCGCGGTGGACGAGGTGGTGGCGGTGGTGGCCGTGTGATGAATGGACGCGGCGCTTCTGATATCTTTTGGTGGACATTGCTGAATGGTCTTGGCGGCGGTGGCGGCCGAGGTGGCGGCGGTGGCTTCGGCGGAGGCTCTGGTGGCGGATTTGGCGGTTTCGGTGGCGGTGATTTTGGTGGTGGCGGTGCTTCCGGACGTTGGTAACATCTTTGCTAAATAATGTTAAATAGGACGACAGTGAAACGGAAATGTTTTACATTTATGGGAAGTATATAATTATGAAAAAGGGAATATTAATGGGTTTAAGCTTTTTACCAGCCTTGTTAATGGCACAAGAAAGCTTCACGGTTACAGGAAAAGTAAACACGACGTCAGACAAAGCGAAAGTGTTTATGCAGTATGCTGCGAATGGCACTCGTCAGACTGATTCAGCGACGGTCGTAAAAGGCGAATTTAAGTTCAACGGACAGGTAGCTACACCAACAAAAGGTATGATGATCTATTCGCCGGAGGGCTTAACTTTTGCAGAACTTAGAAATAGTCAAAAGCAACCTGAGACAGCACAGTTATATCTTTCTAAAGGCGTTATCAAAGTCGATGCAACCAAAGGGTTTAAAAATGCAACGGTCTCAGGTACGGCGCTTAATGACGATCTGACGCAGTACAAGGCTTTTGTGAAACCGCATACAGATGCGTTCGAGGCATTGAACCAACAATATTATGCGGCTTCGGAGACGCAAAAACAGGATCCTAAATTCATCGAAGGCTTACAAAAACAAGCTGGTGAGATTTCCGAAAAAATGGAAAAAGCAGATGCTGAATTTATTAACAAAAACCCAAAAAGCTGGTATACGTTGGATTTGTTGTCTGAGAATGTCAGCGGTGAAAACGTCAATGAATATGTAGCTTCTTTTGAGAAAATGTCTCCTGAACTGAAAAATTCTGAAAAAGGGAAGGAATTGGCTGAGCGTATCCAGAAATTGAAAGCAGTAGCTGTTGGTTCCGTAGCTCCTGACTTCACATTGCCAGACACAACAGGAAAGAATATTTCCTTATCTTCCTTAAGAGGAAAATATGTTTTGTTGGATTTTTGGGCAAGTTGGTGTGGTCCTTGTCGTCATGAGAACCCGAATGTCGTTGCGGCTTTCAATAAATTTAAAGATAAAGGATTTACCGTGTTTGGTGTTTCTTTAGACAATCCCGGTAAAAAAGATGCTTGGTTGAAAGCTATCCATGATGATAATTTACAACAATGGCCACACGTTTCAGACCTACAGGGCTGGAAATCAGCTCCGGTAAAATTGTACGAAGTACGTGGTATTCCGCAAAACTTCCTCATTGATCCTTCTGGTAAAATTGTCGCATCAAATTTAAGAGGTGAGGCTTTGGATGCGAAGTTAGCTGAATTGCTAAAGTAAACTGATATTTAGTTGCCATTGGGCATGAATAACCCCTAATTGTTATACTCATGTGAACTGAGTCTGCAATTAGGGGTTTCTTTTTATAGTCGTCCTCATCCAATCGCTTTTTTGGCGCCGCGACTAATTGACGACTTTAAAAGGCGAATAGCGTGACGACTGCAAAACATTGAATGAATTTGCTAACTTCGTCTGCTGCTATAGCGAATGATTGCGTGAAACCGCTATATCCTCGTAACAGCGGGATTAGGGGATGATGAATCCTAGGTATTTAAACATGGTGATCAATGGGATTTCTAGCGCTATTGGGGTTATAAAATTGTAAAGATGAAGAAAACAGTAATTTTGGGTATATTCTTGGGGACGGTGATTGCTTCCTGCGGTGGCGATCAAGATAAGGGAATTCCTGTTGTCAACCTCGAGGCGTTGCATGCCATACCTTTGGATCACCCGATTGATCAATTGGCTAAAGACACGACATTTATCGATGTTACGTTGCCGCCTAATGCCCGGATCGATCAGTTGTCACAACAGGAGCTGGGTCAACTAAAGGCTGCGGCATATCGTTTTTATCAGCATGTTACACTGGAAAATAATCAATACCGTGTTGATCTCAAAGATCCTAAAGTCCTACACCTATCGGAACAGGTTATTAAGGCGTATGAACAGGCGATCAGCAATACGAATCATTTTGCGGACTCGATGGCCAAAGCAGGCCAGGCCATTCAGCTGCCGCCGGTATCTGAAGAATACCGCAATAATTTGCTTAAATAACAATTGGCAGGATATGATGCTCATATGCCTTTATGGAATATGACCGTTCAGGTATCAGGCCTTACCAAAGAATTTGGACAAATCTAGCAACGCAAGGCATAAAAAAAGAGTATACATCACGATGTATACTCTTTTTTTTATTGTTAGTCAAGAAATAAACTAGATCATTTACAACGAAAGGATTTCAATGATACGAAGCAGATCTTCATTCATTTTTACGTTATGCTTGATGGCGCTCTTAAAAGGAGTGAATCTTACTTCACTGCAAATCAGTCCGGCCATTTCACCTCTGCGGCCTTGTAGTAAAGCCTCTACCGCCGCAATTCCAAGCCTGCTGGCTAGTACACGATCCATGCAAGTAGGGCTTCCGCCACGCTGAATATGTCCTAAAATAGATAATCTAACGTCGTAGTGTGGGAAATTTTCCTTGATTTTTTCCGATACCACCATCCCGCCTTCTTTGTCGCCTTCAGCAACAATAATAATGCGGGATGATTTATTTTTACGGCTTTTGTCAAGTCTTTTCATGATCGCATCATAGTCTACCTCGAACTCAGGAACCAGAACTGCTTCAGCACCGGTACTGATACCAGAACGGACGGCGATAAGACCAGAGTCGCGGCCCATCACTTCGATCACAAAAAGTCTATCGTGAGACTCGGCGGTGTCGCGAATTTTGTCTACGGCTTGGATAACTGTATTAATGGCTGTATCATAGCCAATAGTGAAGTCTGTGCCGGCCAAATCGTTATCGATTGTGCCCGGAAGACCGATGATAGGAAAATCGAATTCTTCGATAAATTTGGATGCGCCGGTAAATGTACCATCGCCACCGATAACAACCATGGCATCAATACCGTGGCTGCGTAAATTTTCATAAGCCTGCTTGCGTCCTTCAATTGTTTTGAAAGCCTCGCTGCGGGCTGTTTTTAGGATAGTACCACCACGTTGTATGATATTGGCTACAGATTTAGCATCCATAGGGATAATCTCACCATTAACTAGACCATCATAACCTCTGCGTACCCCAAATACTTCAAGATTATTGTAGATCCCCGCTCTAACAACAGCGCGGATACCAGCATTCATTCCTGGAGCATCTCCTCCAGATGTCAAAACAGCAATTTTTTTAATGTTACTCATACGTACTCAAACTTAGCTATTTTTAAGCGTATATACAATTATATTTCCGTTATTAGAAGTCGCCAATATCGCTATTGAGAACAAGCAATCGCTTTTTTAACTGCAATTCATCTAAGTGTGAGCTAAAGATAATGCAAATTTAATAATTGCTTGTTCTCTGCTGTTATTCTCTAAGCATACCTTCTGCTGTATACAGACTATTTTTTTGCCTTAAAGGCGTCAATTCCGCTCTGTAAAAACGCTTTATATTGTTCAATATTTCTATTTGCACCAGACTGAGGTACCAATACCTTTCCAGTGGCGTCTACAATAACATATAACGGTTGTGAATTGCTATTGAACGTCGATGCTTGGAAATCACTGTTTTTATTTCCTATCGTTTTAATCTTTTTGCCACTGTATTTTGATACGAATTGTTCGTTTGCAGGTAATTCTGTTTTATCATCGACAAACAATTCGGCCATTATAAATTCTTCCTTCAATAGTTTGGCAACCGCAGGATCAGTCCAGACATTTGCTTCCATCTCCCGACAGTTAACACAGTTCCAACCTGTAAAATCTATCAATACAGGTTTATTCAGTTCTTTTGCTGTTTCCAAGGCCTGATCATAATCATAATATGGATCAAATCCTTTTGGTGTACCGCGTTCGTGAAAAATCTCCGCATATTTTTTGACTTTACCATCACTGTGTGCGGGAGCGGCTGCTATTCCTGCCGACAGGTCAAAATCCTGTGTTGCCGAAGGTGGCAAGAAAGCTGAAATAGATTTTAGGGGAGCCCCCCATAGTCCCGGTACCATATAGATAACGAAGGAGAATACAATGATAGCGAGAATAGTTCTCGGTACGGAGAGGAATTTTAATTCGCTGTCATGTGAAAATTTAATCTTTCCAATAAGATATAAGCCCATCATACTAAAGATGGCAATCCATAGCGATAAGAACACCTCCCGATCCAGCCAATTCCAATGGTAGGCCAAATCTACATTTGATAAGAATTTAAGCGCCAGTGCGAGCTCTAAGAAGCCGAGTACAACCTTCACCGAATTTAACCAGCCACCAGATTTTGGCAGGGATTTTAACATCGAAGGGAACATTGCAAATAAGCCAAAAGGAATTGCAAGTGCTATAGAAAAACCGAGCATACCGATTGCGGGACCTAGGCGTTCTCCTTTTGAGGCCGCTTCGACCAATAAGGTGCCAATAATGGGGCCAGTGCAGGAGAAGGAGACCAGTGAAAGGCTGAATGCCATAAAGAAAAGCCCTACGAGACCGCCTTTGTCGGATTTGGCATCCATTTTATTGACAAAAGAACTCGGTAACGTGATTTCAAAAGCACCAAAAAAGGATGCGGCGAAAACAACTAATAAGAGGAAGAATAGGAAGTTAAATACCCCATTTGTGGATAAAGCATTCAATGCATCCGAACCAAAGGAAATGGTGATTATCATTCCTAAAGCGACATAGATCACAATAATAAAGAGACCGTAGAGGAGTGCCTTGCTGATACCGCTTGCGCGGCTTCCAGCCTGTTTTGTAAAATAACTTACGGTCAGTGGGAGCATTGGAAATATACATGGCATAAGTAGCGCTGCGAAGCCGCCAACTAATCCTGCGATAAAGATACTCCAAAGTGATTTTTTACTTGATTCTTGCCCGGAGGGAGCGTTTGCCTTAGCAGGAGCTATTTTGCTGCTGTCCTGACTAACCATTGTGTCAGGTGAAGCTGTAAAATTTAGATCCTCAGGTACCGCTTCAACAGCAGTAGCTGTATCTGGTGATGATTCAAATTGAAGTCCTTCTGTACTTGTTAAGCTATCTTGTGCGGAGGCAAAAGTTGCTGTCGTTAAAGAAAGACTGAAAAAAGCAATTAAAAGTAGAATGAATGTGTTTTTTAACATGCGTATGAATTTCTGATGTTATGGTCAAAAATAAAAAAAGGCGATGAGAATCGCCTTATTAATTTATCCGTGTAGAATCATTTTTACTATTTGATTGTCACAGCAAAAGCATATTCGTCTGGAGGAAGACATTGTGATGCATCACATGCTTGCCATTCAACAGTGCCTTTAACGGTGGTAGTTCCTTTGTTTAAAGTTACTTTTTGTTGGAAAATTACCTCGTTTGTAAAATAACCAACATCCATCTTAAATACATCTTCGTGTTTTACCTTAGGTTTCGGCTCTGCAGTTTTACCTACCAATGTATAATCTGCCGCTTTAGCAAAGTTGAAAGAAGTTGGAATTGGGCCGCCATCTTTCACATTTTGTGAATAAATGTGCCATCCATTTTGGATTGTAGCTTTTACATAAACTACAGCTTCTTTGTTATTTAACTTTTTGCTCGCCACAGTCCATTTTACAGGTTTGTGAATCTGAGCGAATGCTCCCGTAACTGCAAAAATTACCACAGTCATTAACAGTATTAACTTTTTCATCAGAATTTAATTTGTTCTTTCCTTTTTCACTACAATGATTGCAGTATGTTCTTGTTCTTTGATGCTTCGGGTGAATAAAGGTTTAATCACGCTGTTGACAAATTTAGAACAAAGGTATGACAATTCTAAAATGGGTTATCCTTTTTTTGTAAAGATTAAGTAATAAGATGTGTAATTTCTTTGATATCAAATTCGCGCAAGGTGTCTTCCAAAAGAACCAGTAGCTTCCCGTCATTAGACACCTGTTGGATAATACCGGTCTTCTTGGAGCCGTCGACTAGGAATGGTCTTTCTTCACCTCTCCAAAACAATAACGCGTTGTAGCGGTTTAACTGATATTGAGCGCCCTCCTTATACAGGTTCAGGTACTCCTGTTGGATCACTTGGAATAACTCCTGTGCCAGTTCCTTGATGTTGTAATCCTGTCGATCGGTCAGGCAGGCGAGCGAGGTTATTGTTGTTGCTGTGTCAAAATTAAGTTGATTAATATTTACACCAATGCCAATAATTGCGTGCTCCATTTTACTGCCTTTTAATTTATTTTCTATTAAAATGCCTGTTATTTTCTTTGAATTGACGTAAATATCATTGGGCCATTTCACGGCTACAGGCTGCTCGGTTTTGCTTTTCAGCCAATTGACGGTTGCAATGGCGATTGTGGCGGAAAGTGCAAATTGTTCCGCTATTGGCAGGAAATGAGGCTTTAAGAGGATAGATGTCGTTAGGTTTTTCCCTGGTTCACTGACCCAGGAGCTTCCGCGCTGCCCCTTGCCCTGAAATTGTTCTTCTGCTAAAATGGCAGTCCCCTCAGCTAGTGGCTTGAAATTTGACAATAATTCCCTGAGATAATCGTTTGTAGAGGCGACTTTGTCAAGATATATTGCATTTTGACCGATGATAAGTCCCGAAATATTGTTATTTTGCAAACTGAAAGTATTAAATAAATATTAAGTCAAAACTATCACATTTTTTAATGAGTAAAAATAAAAGTTCAGAATTGTCCCAACGTCTATCAGAAATTATCGTTTATGGTATGCAAGAAAAGAAAGCAAACGAGATCGTTCGCTTGGATTTAAGAGATCTTCACAGTTCTGTTTCCGATTATTTTGTGATTTGTCATGCCGACTCTAACATTCAGGTGAATGCGATAGCAAAGAGTGTCGAAGAAGAAGTCTATAAGGCATTTGGTCAAGAACCCCAATATAAAGAAGGACAATCCAATGGTGAATGGTTGATTTTGGATTTTGTGGATGTGGTTGTACATATCTTTAAGACCGAAAAAAGAGCGCATTATGGTATCGAGGATTTATGGGGAGATGCAGAAGTACAGCATTTCCAAAGCGCTTAATTGTTCTCAACGAAAAAATTTATAAAGAAAATATAATTACGATATAATGAAAAAAATCCCGAGTAGTAAGGTAAGCCCGAAACCGCCAAAATTCAATTTTGTGTGGCTTATGATTGCCATGTTTTTAGGTTTTTTTGCCTTACAGTACGTTTTTGGAGAAAGCCCAGCTAAGGAAGTTAGCTATAGTGATTTTGAGACACGTATGTTGAATACAGGCGCTGTAGAGCGTCTCGTCGCCTATAAAAAGAATGATCTTGTCGAAGTGGAGGTCTATTTAAAAAAGGGCTGGAAAGATAACCCAAGTTTTAAAGACGCTACAAAAGCTGCTGATCCGCTTCCAAGTCTATCAGGACAGGAAGACAAGGGTCCACAATATATTTTTAAGGATGCCTCTCCCGATGTTTTAGAAAAGAAATTAGCTGCATCGCAAGCGGAATTAACGCCAGGTACACCAAAGGTCCAGTTGACTTATGATGATCGTTCCAACCCTTGGGCAAGCTGGTTTATCACGTTTATGTTGCCGTTGTTGGTATTGGCTGCAATCTGGATCTTCTTGATGCGTCGTATGGGCGGTGGTGCTGGCGGCGGTGGCGGTGCGATCTTTAACATAGGTAAATCTAAGGCGACGTTGTTTGATAAAGAATCGCAGATCAATATCACATTTAACGATGTTGCTGGTCTTGAAGAGGCGAAACAAGAAGTTATGGAGATTGTGGATTTCTTAAAAAATCCACGTAAATATACCAATTTAGGGGGTAAAATTCCGAAAGGCGCTTTGCTTGTAGGGCCTCCGGGAACGGGTAAGACTTTATTGGCTAAAGCGGTAGCCGGAGAGGCTCAAGTGCCATTTTTCTCATTATCCGGATCTGACTTTGTCGAAATGTTTGTGGGTGTAGGTGCATCGCGTGTTCGCGATTTGTTTAAGCAAGCGAAAGAGAAAGCACCATGTATCATTTTTATTGATGAGATTGATGCTATAGGTCGTGCTCGTGGTAAAAACTCGATGATGGGCGGTAATGACGAGCGTGAAAATACATTGAACCAATTATTGGTGGAGATGGATGGTTTCGGTACGGATTCAGGCGTTATTATTTTAGCGGCTACTAACCGTATCGATGTACTGGATACAGCATTGTTGCGTCCAGGACGTTTTGACCGTCAAATTTCTATTGATAAACCGGATTTGATTGGCCGTGAGCAAATTTTCAAAGTGCATCTAAAGCCGTTGAAATTATCGGCTGAGGTCGATGCAAAAAAATTATCGGCGCAGACACCTGGTTTTGCGGGAGCTGAAATTGCCAACGTGTGTAACGAAGCAGCCCTTATTGCTGCCCGTAAAAATAAACCAGAGATTGATATGCAGGATTTTCAGGATGCCGTTGATCGTGTGATCGGTGGTCTTGAGAAGAAAAACAAAATCATCTCTCCGGAAGAGAAACGTATTGTTGCTTATCATGAGGCTGGACACGCTATTGCGGGCTGGTTTTTAGAGCACGCCGATCCTTTGGTGAAAGTGTCTATTGTGCCACGTGGTGTCGCTGCTTTGGGTTATGCACAGTATCTTCCCCGTGAGCAGTTCCTATATACGACAGAACAGCTTATAGACAGTTTATGTATGACTATGGGAGGTCGTGTCGCTGAAGATATTACTTTTGGAAGAATTTCAACAGGTGCTCAAAATGACTTAGAGCGTATCACGCAACTTTCGTATGCGATGATAGCAATCTACGGTATGAATGATAAAGTTGGCAATGTTTCCTTCCGAGATAGTTCTGAAGCGTCTTTCCAAAAACCATATTCTGACAAAACGGCAGAGCTGATTGATGCAGAGGTACGTAACTTAATTAATGACGTCTATGCACGTACCAAACAGTTATTGCTGGATAAACGTGAGGGTTTGATTAAAATAGCAGAAAAGCTATTGGAAAAAGAGATTCTTTTTCAGTCGGACTTGGAAGAGATCTTAGGTAAACGTCCATTTGAAACCAAGACTACTTACGAGGAGTTTGTGAATGGTGCTGATGGTGGTGGAGTTCCACAGACAGATTTACCGTTGGATGTTCACCCGGACGAAGCGCGATCTAACGAAGGGCAGAGCTCAGAAGCACCCTCCAATAATTTGAATTAATTTGAATGCTGCAGCGCTAGAGTGATCTAGCGCTGCATTTATATATTTGCGCCATGAACGTGAAGAACGCAACAGCGAAAGAGATAATGTTAAAACGAGTACGTCAGGCATTACTACAGAAAAACGATAATCCACATCCCAATTTCAAAGAAACGCCGCTTTATAAAGAAGAGGATGAGTTGGTGGATATTGTTTTTGTTCGCGAATTGACTGCTGCGGGAGGCAAGTTTCTGTATTGTGATGGTGAGATCGGTCTGATTGAAAATCTGATTTTATTGACCGAGGAGAATAATATCAAAAATATATACGCTTGGGAACAAGGTGTTCAAAATTTACTCAGTCCATATGGTTTCCCTTTTTTAAAAACAGCGGAAGATTTTGAATCAGCAAATGCAAGTATTACATCATGTGAAGCATTGGTTGCACGTAATGGGAGTGTTATGGTGAGTAATGCAAATGCTTCAGGACGCAGGTTGAGTATATATCCTCCAATTCATATTGTTATTGCCAAAGCTTCGCAATTGGTTTGGGATCTTAAGGATGCTTTAGCTTATATGCAGAAGCGTTACGGTCAGGAAATCCCGACAATGATTTCGACAATTACCGGCCCCTCCAGGACGGCTGATATCGAGAAAAGATTGGTTTTGGGCGCACATGGACCAAAAGAACTTTACGTTTTACTTTTAGAGGATCGATTCTAGGAATTACTATGCTATTATATTATCTAACAGAAATGCCTGTTGCGAGTATTATTTTCTTTTTTACGCTCGTTACCAGTATCTATACGTTTTCACATGAACAACTTTACGGTAAACTGATGTTGCATCCGTATAGTATCGCACGTAATCGAAAATGGTATACCATCCTTACCAGTGGCTTTGTGCATAAAGATTGGGGGCATCTGCTGTTTAATATGCTTACCTTTTATTATTTTGCATTTGGTTTGGAGCGCATACTTGCAGAAGCAAGTCCATACGGTCATATTTTATTTGCCGTAATCTATATCGGTAGTTTAATCTTGAGCGATATTCCAACAATCATCCAGCAAAAAAATAACCCCGGTTACTATAGTTTAGGCGCCTCAGGTGCGATTTGTGCGGTTCTGTTTAGCTACATTCTTTTCGATCCGAAAATTACCATTGGTGTGATGATGATTATACCGATGCCGGCTTATCTGTTTGCATTTTTGTTTTTAGGTTACTGTGTGTGGGCGTCAAAAAAAGCGCAAGATGGTATAAATCACGATGCTCATTTCTTTGGCGCATTGTCGGGTCTGATCTTGACGATTATCTGTTTCCCTTGGGTTATTAAGCATTGTTTGGCTCAGTTTTAAAATTTTCCACCCCAGGTTTCCCGATCTAAATTTCTATACTGGATCGCTTCGGCGAGATGATGATTTTCGATCATTTTACTTTGCTCCATATCAGCGATTGTTCGAGCAACTTTGAGTATTCTATCGTATGCTCTTGCAGATAGGCTCAGATGTTCAATAGCCGTTTTGAGTAACTTTCTTCCGGGCTCATCAATCTGACATATTTCTCGGGTCAATTGTGTACTCATCTGGGCATTACAATGGATGTCTGGAAAAGAATCGAACCGTTCTTTCTGAATTTCGCGTGTTTGAATGACCCGAGTTCGCACAGTACGGCTGTCTTCGGCTATACGTGTCGTACTCAGTTGGTCAAATAGTACAGGTGTCACCTCAATATGCAGATCGATACGGTCTAAAAGGGGCCCCGATATTTTACTTAAATAACGTTGTACAGTATTGCTGCCGCATATGCATTCTTTTTCGGGGTGATTGAAATAGCCACAGGGACAGGGGTTCATGGCGGCAACGAGCATGAAACTCGCCGGATAATCCACCGTGAGTTTTGCCCTTGATATGGTAATCTGCCGTGATTCAAGAGGCTGCCGCATGACCTCGAGTACACTCCGTTTGAATTCTGGTAATTCATCAAGAAACAGCACGCCATGATGCGCTAGTGAAATCTCACCTGGGAGCGGATTAGAGCCTCCACCTACCATGGCTACATCGGATATGGTATGATGCGGAGAACGAAACGGCCGTGCCGTCAAGAGAGACTCTTTGGTTTTCAGGTTTCCAGATACAGAGTGTATTTTGGTGGTTTCTAAAGATTCAGTCATATTGAGGGGCGGGAGGATCGTCGGTAGCCTTTTTGCCAACATGGTCTTACCCGCGCCGGGAGGACCTATTAAAATGAGGTTGTGACCACCCGCAGCTGCAATTTCCAGGGCTCTTTTGATATTCTCCTGTCCTTGGACATCCGAGAAATCGACGTCGTAATTATTCGTGCCGGTATGAAAGCACGTTTGAATATCAACTTGCGTTGGTTCAATTTTTATCTTATGATTTAGGAAATCAACAACTTGGCGGAGGTTTTCTACTCCGATCACATCGACACCTCCGACAATAGCGGCCTCCTTTGCATTCTCTTGGGGTAGAATAAGTCCTTTAAAGCCATCTTTTAGGGCTTGTAAAGTGATGGGTAAAATGCCACGGATGGGCTTAATGCTTCCGTCTAAGGATAGTTCTCCTAGAATAAGATAATCTGCCAGAAGCTCATTTGTCATTTGTCCAGAGGATGCCAATATGCCGATCGCGATTGATAAGTCATAACTGGACCCTTCCTTACGCATGTCTGCGGGTGCCAAGTTGACAACAATCTTTTGGCGTGGCATGTGAAGTTGACAGGAAGTAATGGCACTTTCGACACGTCTTAAGCTCTCTTTAACGGCATTGTCAGGTAAGCCTACAATATAATAATGCAAGCCTGTAGATACGATTACCTCAACGGTAATTGTGCAGGCATTGATGCCATAGACGGCACTGCAATAGGTTTTATTTAGCATAATTTTTATAATGGGTTGATTTAAAGATACTAAAAAACTGAACGGGTTAATAATTGTTTGGTGAATTATTGAAAGTCAATCGAATTTTATCAAAAAATGATTATATTGGAAAGTATAGTTTCTCGTAAATAATGGATTAAATGCCGCGTTTGGCAAACGATTTGCTTTGTGAATTGTATTATTAACGAGGACTAGTTTCATCGTAATAGAATTAGAAATTAAAACGAAAAAGAAATGAATGACACAAGTAAAGTAGCTTTGGCGTTGTTAGCGGGTCTTGCTGCAGGTGCAGCTTTGGGAGTTTTATTTGCTCCGGACAAGGGGTCGGATACGAGAGATAAAATTAATGATTCATTAAGCGATTTGAGTGATGCTATTCGTGAAAGAGCGGAAGAACAGTTCGATCAACTGAATGATTTTAAAGAGAAGATTGTTTCTACATTGAAAGGGAAATTAAATCAGAGCGAAGAAGTGCTAGATGATGATATCATCGAACATGCATAATCCGCAGATTATTCATTGGAATAATTGGTGTAGAATACATATTATCAGGCTATTTCTAGGGATAGCTGTCTGACGAACTATTTACTCCTTATGCGTAGAGAGTGGATTTGTGTTGGCATCATCGGATGCTGCGTTTTCGTTTTTTAAGCTAGAAGTTGAAATAGCCTGAATAAATTTTAGATGCATGGAAGAAGAAAAATTTTCACTTAGCGGTACGTTTCAAAAAACCAAAGAGTATGTTGACTCTCAGTTTAAGCTTGTCAAATTAAAGACAATCGAACGGTCGTCCAGATTGATCGCCAGCCTTGTTGTTGATGCGACAAAGTTAATTTTCACGTTGTTCGTTCTGTTTTTTTTGTGCTTGGCACTGGGTTTTTGGCTCGGGGAGCTATTGGGGAGCTATTCACTGGGCTTTTTGGCTACAGCAGGGATCTTTTTAGGGATTATCATCTTAATACGGGTTTTTGAGCCTATGCTGGAATCCAAATTTATGGATCTTTCAATCCGCCGTTTTTTAGCGAAGTGGAACGACGAGATTGAGGAAGAAGAGGAAGAATTGCACAAGGAAAAACTTGATAGAGAAAGGGCTACAAATGAACAATAAACAGACTAAAATACGTAATCTGCAGGAACTTAAAGCTGAGATTTCCCGTTTAAAGACGCTAAAAAACGAACAAGAATCTTATCTTAAGGCTCAATTTACCTTGCTCAACAATAAAATAGAGGCTCCGATTCGTTTTTTCAATACCTTAAAAGATAATATACCGGGGGTAAATATCGTTCAGCAGTTGTTTGCGAAAAACAGCAATCCAGATTCCGATTGGTTAACAAAGACCTTACGTATCGGCGTGCCCTTTGTTATGAATAGGTTGTTCCTAAAAAATACGGGCGTTTTAAAGAAAGCGCTGATGTTGCTGTTATCAGAGCGTGCTGTCGGCCAGATCAATCAAGATAAAATCACCGGTCTCATCGGTAAATTAACGAGCTTTATTCGTCCCAAGAAAAAGAAGAAAAATAAAGCTGCGCAAGCTGAAAATGCAGTGACCAAGGATGAGGTTAACGAGTACGGAATTCCTTCCTATAGCGAGACTTACTAATGCAATCGTGTTGGATTTATTCGGAAGCGTTTGCTTCTTTCTTTAAAAAATCCGCATAAGCTAGTTGAATGCCTTCCCGGAGGTTAACTCGATGTTTCCAGCCCAGCGCATGTAGTTTTGAGACATCCATGAGTTTTCGCGGTGTTCCGTCAGGTTTGGAACTGTCGAAGGAAATAGTTCCCTGGTAACCAATGACGTCTTTAATCAATTCGGCAAGTTCCTTAATGCTTAAATCTTCGCCAATGCCAATGTTGACAAATTGTTTCTCGTCATAATTATTCATTAAGAAAACGCAGGCATCTGCCAGGTCATCGGAAAAAAGAAATTCCCGTAAGGGGGTCCCTGTTCCCCAGATCATAACTTCAGGGAGCTGATTGATTTTAGCTTCATGAAATCTTCTGATCAAGGCCGGTAAGACATGTGAATTTTGCGGATGGTAGTTGTCGTTAATTCCGTAAAGATTTGTTGGCATAACGGAGATATAATTGCATCCATACTGATCCCTGAAAGCTTCCGCCATTTTTATTCCCGCGATTTTAGCAATTGCGTAAGGCTCATTTGTAGGCTCCAGAGTACCCGTGAGTAGCATGTCTTCATTCAAAGGCTGCGGAGCCATTTTTGGATAGATACAGCTTGAGCCTAAGAACATTAATTTTTTAACCTTATTATCGTAGGAAGATTTGATGACGTTATTCTGTATAGCCATATTCTCGTAGATAAAATCAGCGCGATAGGTGTTGTTCGCCATGATCCCGCCAACTTTGGCTGCGGCTAAGAAAACATAGTCCGGTTTTTCCTGATCGAAAAAATCAGCCACTGCTTGCTGATTGCGCAGATCTAATTCGGAAGATGTGCGTGTGACAATGTTGTTGTACCCAAGCTCCGATAATTTGCGATGAATTGCCGATCCGACCATTCCACGATGGCCTGCTATATAAATTTTAGCGTCTTTCTCCACGATAAGTTATTGATTCCTGCAAACTTAGATAAATTGCTTTTTATATGCAATATAATTCGCCCGTGTGGATGCAATTTATGCATTCCTGTGTCTGCTACAGGACTTCAGATTGTTCTGTAATTGCCGGTATTCGTGCTGTCTCTCAGATTTATTTTTTTTAGCGGGAATATAAGGTTATTTTTGCGGGATATTTATTAAAAAATGGGAAAGGACAAACTACGTAAATTTGCTGAAGTTGCTACTTTTGAAAATGTAATCCAACTCGACGCAGGCAAAGAATATAAAGGAAAATGGGCTGAGAAGCAATTTGGTAACAATAATCCAGTTGTTTTGGAGCTTGCTTGTGGTAAAGGTGAGTATACTGTTAATCTAGCGAGATTGTTTCCGGAGAAAAATTTCATCGGTATCGATTTTAAAGGTAATCGTATTTGGCGAGGAGCCAAAACAGCTTTGGAGGATGGAATTCGGAATGTTGCTTTTCTTCGGATACAAATTGAGACTATCCTTGAACATTTTGCTGAAAATGAAATTGATGAGATCTGGATTACCTTTCCGGATCCGCAACCGCAAGATAGCCGAGAAAAGAAACGATTGACCGGGCCAAAGTTTTTGGATCGTTATAAAATCATTATGAAGCCTGAAGGGATGATGAATTTGAAAACAGACAATGACGGTTTTTATGCTTACACACTAGAGCAGATCGATTTACAGGGTTTGAAAAAATATAAGGAAACGACAGATCTTTACCATTCAGACTTGGTTGATAACGTTTTATCCATTAAAACATATTACGAACGGAAGTATTTGGCGCATGACAAGAACATTAACTATGTGAAGTGGAGTTTCGAGAAGGCTTAAGCCTTAACGCTTCTATTGTAATAAAGAGCCCAACGAAAGTTTGGGCTCTTTTTGTTTTCTTCAGTATTGCGGATACTGAAGCTTTGATCACCCACTTTTTACCCCAGTTGGCAGCTGTGTCTACGGTTATTTACTCTTGTCGTAGTTTTACATGAAAGTTACCGTATACTTCCAGTATAGTTACGGTATTGTTTTAGTATGGATATAGTAGTTATGTAAAATACTAAATAGCTACTTAAAGGGGGGAGTAAATTTACTTAAAACATCCTAGAATCCTCCTTTCGGGCCCTTTCCGACTGTCTTATAATTCCTAAAAGACTAAGTAATTCTTGTTTTTTTTATTTTAATAAGGGCTTTTAAATAATTTCGATTTATTTCGTTTTTTAAATATTATTAATTATTTTCGATTTGTAAATATAAAATAACCAAAGAAAGATCGCTTAAAAGCGTGCCTAATGCATGATAATCCCTTCAGGGTGAACTTCAAAGCATTTTATTAAAACGGTAATAGTATGATAAAAGGAAATACTATTCGAAACAATTGTTAACAAAAAGAAAACATTAAGTTAAAACAAACTTTTTGTTAAGAATATATTTTTGTGCCAAATTGAAAATTAACAATTTACACCAATAACTATGTTTAGTATTAACCCTATCCAAATTAATCTAAGGCACTCCTCCTCGAAAGTGCTATTTGTGGCATTAGCAATTGCCTGTAATATGGATTTTACAGCATTGGCGGCTCCACTAGGATCTGATCAAGCTGTGCATGCAGTTAAGCAGACCAAGATTAGAGTAAAAGGGCAAGTTGTCGATAATCAGACGAAAGAACCTTTGGCATCCGTATCAATCCTTGCAGCGGGTGTAGTTAAAGGAGCGACGGACAGAAATGGTAATTTCGATATTGAAGTAGAATCAGGGACAGCAATCCGTTTTCAGCTAATCGGTTACGAAGCTGAAACGCAAACTTTTTCGTCAGCCCAATTGAATGCTAAAATTTTTTTAAGTGCGAGATCGGAGGCGCTCAATGAAGTCGTTGTGACAGCGCTAGGCATACAGCGAGAAGAGAAGGCATTAGGCTATTCCATAAGCACGGTCAAAGGCGAGGAATTGACGAATGCAATTTCAAACAATTGGACGGATGCTCTAACAGGAAAAGTCGCTGGTTTGAATTTGGTAAAGTCGGGTGCGGGGCCATTGGGATCCAATCAGATTATTTTAAGAGGGGAAACATCTTTTACGGGCGATAATTCCGCATTGATTGTTGTGGATGGTGTTGTCATGGGAGGAGGGACGCGGATGACCGGTAATGGTAGTTCCAATTATTTGGATAGTGATTCTCCTGTAGATTTTGGAACATCATTGGCGGATATTAATCCGGATGATATCGAGTCCGTTTCAGTATTGAAAGGACCAGGCGCTTCAGCGCTCTATGGTTCCCGTGGCGCACATGGCGCTGTGATTATTACCACAAAAAAGGGAAAAGGGGCTAAAAATAAAATTGGTGTATCCGTTAATTCGAATACGGCAATTGGGACAATTAACAGATGGCCCGATTATCAATACGAATATGGTCAAGGTGCGATTGATCAGGATCTTTATTATTCCTACGGACAGTCAGAGGATGGTGCAAGTACTTTAAGTACGTCTTCTGCTTGGGGACCCAAATTTGATGGACAGTATTATTACCAGTACGATCCTAATTTCTATCGTTTGACACCTCCAGAGCGGACATTATGGAGACCCTATGAAAATAACCGAAAGGATCTTTTCCAAACGGAGCTCACGTCTACTAATTCGATCAGTATTTCTGGTGCTACTGAAAAGACCAGTTCACGGTTTTCATATACCAACGTAACGAACAAATGGATTATTCCCAACATGGGTTATAATCGGAATACCATCGCTATGCAGTTCAATAACAAGGTGACGGATAAACTGAGCCTCTCAACAAAAATTAATTTTAATAATAGAGGATCAGACAATTTACCAAATAGCGGTTATAACAATCAAAGTTACATGTACTTTGTACGGGGCATTGTGCCGAATGTGAATGCAGCTTGGCTAGAGCAGAATTGGATTCCAGGAAAGGAAGGAATTGAACAGATGACTCCGTTTTCAAACCTGTTGGATAATCCAAGAACCATATCTTATGATATGATCAATGCGCAGGATAAAAACAATATTATTGGAAATTTACAGGCCGATTATAAATTCAATAAGGAGTTGAATTTGATGGTGCGGACAGGAATCGATTGGAGCTATGATAAACGCAAACAATCCAGGCCATTTGATACCTATAAATATGCTTATGGCTATTACCGGGAGCAGTCCATCAATAACCAGGAAATTACTTCCGACTTTTTATTGCAATATAACAATCAACGGAACAATCTTCACAAATTTGGCGCATCGGTTGGAGGTTCATTGATGCACAATAAGTATATTAAAGATGATGCTTACGCTAATAGTCTTATTTATCCAAACCAATATAATTTTGCCAATGCGAGGGAAAAAATCGTTTATTTACCTTACCGCGAGGAATATGCAGCCAATAGCTTATATGCCTTACTAAATTATAGTTATAAGGATATGATTTTTGTCGATGCAACGAATCGTATCGACTGGGCGAGTACATTAGCATCTCCGAAACGGAATGAAGTTAAACCATTTATATACCCTTCGCTTAATACAAGTTTTGTTATTTCCCAATTGCTAAACCTGCCAAAAGCGATAAATTTTTGGAAAGTCAGAGCATCGATTGCTCAAGTCGGAGGTGGAGGAAAACGGGCTTATCTAAACTCTTATGGTTACCGTAGTGTTGAGGGGACCACTGGAGGGCTTACAAATCCAACCACCGTTCCAGATGAAAATCTGACGTTCGAAAGTACGCGTTCTTATGAAGTAGGAACAGATTTTAGAATGTTCAGAGATCGACTTAGATTAGATCTTACTCTGTATTCAAACTCGACATTTGATCAGATTATTGAGTCTCCGCTGGATCCTTCAAGCGGTTTCAGAAATCAGATTACGAATGCTGGAGAGGTACGGAATAGGGGGATAGAGATTGCGCTTTCTGGCGATATTATCAAGAAGAAAGATGGCTTAAATTGGAATATGTATGGAAATTTTACGAGCTATGATTCGAAAGTTATTTCCATACCTGCAGATCTGCAAGGAGAATTAGTGCTATCCACGTTGTTTGGAAGTAGAGGAACAATTGTGGCCATACCTGGTAAACGATTTGGTGATATCTATGGACTCGGATATGAGCGAAATCAGGATGGTCAAATTATTTATGAAAATGGACTTCCTGTATTGTCCCAACAGAACATGTATATCGGTAATCCAAATGCAACGACCAAATTTGGTTGGGGGAATGAATTTAAATACAAAGGATTTAGATTTAATTTCTTATTTGATGGTCAATTCGGCGGAGTGGGATATTCGTTGACGCATGCCGTATTGATGGAAGAGGGAAAATTAAAAAAGACAATTCCGGGACGATATAATGGTATTATCGGCGATGGTGTTGTGAAGAATAGTGATGGAAGCTACAGCAAGAATACAGTTGTTGCGTCTGCTGGAGATTATTATGCTAAACATTTTAACCGGGATAATATAGAATCAAATACGTTTTCCACGGACTTTATAAAGCTTCGTGAGGTCAGATTTGACTATACATTACCTAAGTCTTTTGTTGAACGCTTGAAAATTGAGCGCGCATCAATTGGCGTGTACGGAAGAGATCTGTTTGTCATGACCAAATGGCCTTCATTTGACCCAGAGTTTGGATCGCTAAATTCAAGCGGTATTGAGAAGGGCGCAGAGATTGCGCAGTTCCCTTCAACCCGCACAATGGGTGTCAATTTATCATTCTCATTTTAAATCCAGCGTATTATGAAAAAGAATATAAGAAAAGCTTTTATTTTGTTGGCAGCCTGTGGGATACTACAGAGCTGTACAAAAGATTTTGTCGCAATAAATACAAATCCAAATGCAATTTCTGCGGCAGCGCCACAAAGTCTCATCGCGCCAGCTTTACTCAATGTGTTAAACACAAATTTATCACGGAATATGCGCATCAACAATGAGCTTATGCAAGTGACTGTAACGGTGAATGATGCATTGGAGATTCAACGGTATGAAATCAGACCGTCAGAAGCGGAATCTACCTGGTCCGGATGGTACGTACAGTTGACGAATATACGCGACATTTATCAGAAGGCAGGGGAAGGGCAGCAGAAGGGTTACCAGACATACCAGGGTATTTCGCTTATATTGGATGCTTGGGTGAGTTCGTTAATAACTGATATGTATGGTGATGTACCTTATACAGACAGCAATAAAGGGTATAGTGATAGTAATTTAACTCCTGTATTTGATAAACAGTCCGATATTTATGCGGATATCTTTAGAAAATTAGAAGAGGCCAATACGCTTTTGAAAGGTAAGGTTGCTGTCGAATCGACCAATTTAGCGATGGATCCTATATTTAATTCAGATCCTGGAAAATGGCAGAAATTTGGTAATTCTTTATATCTCCGATTATTGCTACGTATAGCACATAAGTCAGAAACCAATGCTGTTGCAAAGATCAAAGAAATATTAGAAACGAATGCCGCTGAATATCCGGTGATGCAAAGCAATGCAGAAACGGCTGCTTTATACTACACCAATGTACAGCCTTATATGAATCCTTATTTTAATAGCCGTGACATAGATTTTAATGGAAACAAAGGCTATTCAGAGTTTTTTATCAATAATCTGCTGGACCTTTCAGACCCACGATTAAAAATTTGGGCCACTGAAGCCACATTAGGAGTATATGGCGGTATGCAGTCCGGATACCAGAGAGGAAATGTCCCCGAGCAACAATCAACGCTTTTAACAAGTCTAAAAGCCGACTCGCATATGGGGAATATCATGAATTACGCCGAGTTGCAATTTATTATTGCTGAATGTGGTATGAGAGGGTATGCTCAGGTTGATGCGCCTGGAGCCTATTTAAAGGGGGTGAACGCGGCTATGGAATACTGGGGGCTAACAGCGCCATCATCTTACCTAAGCAGTGCAAAGGTTCAGTTGCTGCCCACAGATAGTGATCATGCGAAATTGAAAAAGGTGCATTTGCAAAAATACTATGCGATGCTATTTACGGATTTCCAACAGTGGTACGAATATCGTAGAACCCAATTATTGGATTTATACAAAGGTCCGGGCTTGTTGAATCAAGGGAAAATGCCAGTACGTTTAAATTATCCAACAATTGTACAATCTTTAAACAAAGTAAATTATCAGGATGCTGTGAGTCGTATGGGGGGAGACGGGATAAATGAAAAAATGTGGTGGCAACCTTCAATCAACTAATCAATGAAAAAGTTAAAATCAATACTATGCAGTATGTTGGCGATGTCAGCATTGCTGTCCGGCTGTATCAAAGACAACGTCAATGAATCGATAGGGACGCTAAATCCTGAAATATCGTTGTATGCGCTACGCAGTCTATATAAAAATGCCGATTTACAGCTTAATGCGTCTTCGCTACAAGGGGCAGAACATATCAAAGCAGTGGTCGTTTCGCATGCGGAAAATAAGAATTTACCAGAAAATACACTTGCTGTACAGAATATTTGGCGAAATCAACGCCGTGGAATATTAGTTCAGGTACCCAATGCGTCTGAATTTAAATTTGGAGATTCGGTTCAGATCAATATTAGCGGTTCAAAACTGATTAAAAAAGATGGCTTATTAGTTCTTTCAGTAGATAATAATCAACAGCTTAAAGTCTACTCATCTGGTAATACTATTGCCCCATTACCTGTTGCTGTTTCCAGTCTAAAGTCGAAGTTTGATGAGTTTGAATCAACCTATATCGATATTACAGCCGATGTTGAACCTGAACCCGCAGCTGGGACAGCGTTGAAAGGAGATAAAATCTTAATGGATGGTGATAAAAATGAGATTATATTGCATACACAAGATAATGCGACATTTGCTGGGGAGTCCATCGCTCCAAGTGCATCATTCAGAGGAATTGCATTCAAGGAGGGCGAAAAGCTACAAGTTAGGATGCAGAGTTATGCTGATATGGCTTATGCCAGCGGTAAGTTATATGCAGGTTGGCCTGAAACTTTTGATGCTGTAGATGCGAGTGTGAAAGGTAGCTATGATATGAAGGATAAAAACGCGGTCTCCTTTCCAACGGGGCAATGGAACCTGTATCAGGCTATTCTAGGAACAACTGCTGGTCGTGATCGTATCGTTTCTGGAAAAAATGCCATCCGTATGCAGCAGAACTTAAGTGTTGAGGGTTATGTGCAAATGAATTTTGATGTGCCGAATGGGGCCTCAAAAGTAACGCTTTGGTATGGTTCGTATTACACCGATCGTTCGTGTACGTTCAAGTTGGAATACTCGACCGACGGAGGAACGACATGGAAGCAAACAGGCGAGCCTATTTCGGACGCGCATACAACGACAGAGAGCATGAATTCAAAACAGGCTGTATTCTTAATGAATATTCAGGGGCCGGTTCGTTTTAGAGTTACCAAACTTGGATTAGGGACAAGTAACAATGTGATTAATAACGGAAGGTTGGGATTGGACGATATTGCTATTTATAAAAGTTATTAATTTGAAAAATTGATTTTCAAATGGCCCCATTGGATTGTGTAATCCAATGGGGCTTTTTTATCATCAGCTATTATCTCAACTCATCAAAAAAAATCGTTATCTTCATTATATAACTATAAACGAAGACTTATGAACTTAACAGATTTAGTTACAGGTGGAGTAGGCTCTAAAGCGATAGAGACTATTTCAAAAATTACTGGTATCAGCGAATCCAAGGCAAAATGGATTGTAGCAGCGGCAGTTCCTTTGATGATTGCAGCATTGAATTACAATGCGAAAAACAAGGGGCAGGCGGAGAACATTGATAAGGCTATTGACCAGCATAGCAGTAGCGGGATTCTCGATAAAATTGGAGATCTTTTTGGACAGGGAGGAGCGGAGCAAAATGTTTCTGAAGACGGTAATAAAATTGTCAACCATATGTTCGGCCAAAATACCGAAGTCGTGACACAGCATATAGCGGATAAAGCAGGCTTGAGTTCTTCTCAAGTGACGGGTGTACTGGCCACACTTGCTCCTATCGTAATGGGATATTTAGGGCAACAAAAGCAGGCTTCAAGCGGCGGTGGGATTGGTGATCTGATCGGCTCTGTGCTTGGTGGTGGAACACAACAAAATGCAGGTGGCGGTATGTTGGGTGGTATATTAGGCTCTTTTTTAGGCGGTAGCCAAGAAGAACAGGCGCAAGCAACTGAGCAGCCGGCATCGGGAGGTAGTGTTACCGACATGTTGGGTGGATTGGCAGGTAGTTTTTTTGATAAAAATAACGATGGGCAGGCAAAGGGCAATATTCTTGATTCAATCGCCGGTATGTTTGGCAAGTAAGCTGTGTTCGGTTATTATTTTTCTTGATAAAAAGCTAGTATGGGATTAAGCTAAGATGGTGCAGATCCTAAACAGGAAGCGGTCGGAAGTTCTACACTTCCGACCGCTTTCTGTTTGTTCAATTTGTATTAATCTTCGGCCGATACTTTCGGTGGAAAATTTTTATGTTTTCTTTTGCTGATTTTGTCAATATTGACGGGTTGAGGTACCTTGACATAATATCCTGTTCCGTCATATTCACGTTTATTGGGATTTTCCTTACATGCTGGCGAACAGCATCCATCCATCTCCCAGCCGCACTCATCACATTGTGTGAAATGTTCATTACAAGTTGGGTTGGCGCAGTTGATCATTTTGGTGGTTTGCTTGCCACAGTTAAAACAAGTTGATACCACGGATGGGTTGACAGAATTTACATCGACAGTAACACGATTGTCAAAGACGTAGCATTGACCTTCAAAATCTTCACCACCTGCTTCCTTTCCGTATTTGATAATGCCGCCATGTAATTGATAAACATCCTCGAAGCCTTCTTTTAACAAGAGAGCAGATGCCTTCTCACATTTGATACCCCCTGTGCAGTACGTTAATATTTTTTTTCCTTTATATTGTTCGAGCTCTTTGATTTTCTCGGGGAACTCGCGGAAATTATCAATATCGAGGGTAACAGCATTTTTAAAATGACCAACATTGTGCTCGTAATTTGAGCGTACATCCAATACAACCACATCCTCTTGGTCTTTCATGGCTAAGAAATCCTTCGGTTCAAGGTGCACACCGGTTTGACGGTTGGGGTCAATTTCTTTTGGATCTCTCAAACCAGAGTGAACAATTTCGGCTTTGTAGCGGCAATGCATTTTAATGAATGATGGTTCATCTACATCGTCAATTTTGAACTCTGTTTTATTGAAACGACCATCGGCATAAATGGCATCCATATAGCTTTTACAGGATTCTACAGTACCCGAAACAGTTCCATTAAGACCTTCATTAGCTACAATGATACGGCCGACTAAGTCCAGTGATTTACAAAATTCTAAATGATCTGATGCGAATTTTTCGGCATCCTCGATAGGGCTGTAACAATAGTACAGCAAAGTTTGATATTGTGTCATGATATTCATTGATACCGCTGCAAACGGCGTTTAATGCTAAAAATAAATTTAGTGCAAAGCTACAAAAAATAATAAGTGGAATAAAATGACCTTCGTCATCTTTTCTTTAAAGGTTCGAGCAGGTATTCCAAGCCATTAAGCTTTATTTCATAGAGTGTCGCTAACTGCTGACCTAGTTTTCCCTTTGGAAAGCCTTTTTGGTTATACCATACGAGATAGGGCTCAGGAAGATTACATAAGGTGTATCCTTGGTATTTTCCAAATGGCATCTTGACTGTAACAAGCTCGGTTAAAATTTCAGGATTTAACATTAGTCTTGAGGTTTTCCATAATTAAGACGGTACCAAATAGCTTTTAGTGCGATTATGCCATGATTAAATAAATTGGGAATGGTCCCATAGTAGTGTTTGAAAATAGCAAAGCGCTCTTTCAAGGATTCCTTATGTCTTTGCTTTGACATTCCGCCCACAAGATATCGGGCTACATATTGCTGTGCATTGACTGATTTTTTAGCCTTTTTGGCACAACGAATAACCCAGTCAATATCAGCACATAATTTATAATTAAGATCGTATGGCTCAGCAATGTCACGTTTGATGTAGATCGCCTGATGGCATATATTCATGCCATATCGAAAGCTTTTCCAGTCGAAATGAGCCGGAACTTTATGCCTCCGTTCACCGATAATATTTCGATTGTCATCTACGAGGATAGTTTCACCGTAAAGAATATCGGCATCATCGCTCAGTTTGGCAAGATTCTCAATGCTGTTGAGATCATAGATCTCATCTCCGGAATTTAGAAAAAGAACATAATCACCTGTTGCTAATGCTAATCCCTTATTCATTGCATCATAGATCCCCTTATCCTTTTCGGAGAGTAGAACGGTGATTTTATCCCTGTATTTTTGGATGATCTCTAATGTCCCATCAGTTGATTGTCCATCAATGACAATATACTCTATATGATCATAGCTCTGATTGACAACAGATTTCAGGGTGTGTTCTATGTCACGCACATTGTTGTAAACGACAGTTATAATCGAAAATTTAGGATGAGCAGACATGTTTTTTATGTATTGAATTTATTCATTTTCTTCTTCAGGAATCGGATGCCACGGTTGAATAAAGATCCTTTCCGATGTGAATAGAAATACTTGATGGCCTCATAAGCTTGCTTGTTTTCTGAAATTTCCGTCGGAAAATACCGTACAGGGCTTTCTGCTAGTGTAACCTGATACGTAGCTTCCGCAGCTGTATGTGTACCCGAACCATCGTTGCCAATATTCTGTGTCATCGAATTCCTTGGATACAAAACTAACCCATTTTTTTTGAATACAGAAGCATACCAGCGTATCGCCCAAGAGTTGATCTTTCCGGCCTTAAATTCCTGCACTTGTTTCCAGAAGTTTTCTTTACCCTCTATACTGAATTGATGTATCTGCTCGGCCGTAAAATCCGATACAAGTTCATCAATATTCGGATTGAAATGTTGCCAGGCGCGGTCCCAGGTTGCCCAGCCCCAACTATTGGCGACCCGAAAAAAGAAGGTCTCAGGCAGTTTATTTAAATCTTTTAGCGGATAACCATAACCGCTGATCTCCATGACCTGATCTTGATCTTTATAGCGCTCCAGTGCTTGATTGAAATAATCTAGGGCAAACACAGCAGTTTCCAGATCATCTTCCAAAACTATAATCTTTCCATGTGCATTAACCACTTTTGTAACTCCGTCGATCACATTGGCTGCCAAACCCCAATTTTCTGTTCGTTCGACAATAATAACTTCTTTGAAGTTCCAGAACTCGTTGATAATCTTTCGGACTTCAGTAACAGCTTGAACAGATTTTTCGTTTTTTGCAGCATCCGAATAGATGTAAAGTGTAGTCTGGTCCGCAAGTTTATTCTTTTCTAAAGCTGAGAGCGTTCTTATCGTATGATCAGGACGATTGTACACAAAAAGTATGACTGGAGCAATACTGTTCATTTATCAATAGATTTTGTTGTATGCTTTTTTGTTGCTTAGACGAGTACGATAAACTGCTCCCGATTTGCCCAGCAATCTAAAAGCAATGTTTAAGTAGCTTTTTGCTTCAAAAATATGACCTTTAAAAATTGAAGCTCCCATTTTCTTCAGACTCGCCAATACGGCCATCGAAAAAGATCTTACAAAGGTATAATTGATATTGCAATACTCTGTCAAATGATAGACAAATTCGCTTTTCAGAAAGGTTTTTCGGTCTGTTTTACGCTGTTGTCTATCGTGATAGGCTCTGGCTCCTTCGGCAAGAACAATGCTTAATCCGTAGTACTTGATGCGGTTGGCATAATCCTTATCTTCTCCATAATGGAAAAAGATCGGCGCGAAACCACCGACTTTTCTGATCACCGGATTAGGGATAAACCAAAATGCAGCGTTGACGAAAGAGCAAATGCGATGTGAATTTTCGGTAGTAGCATTTTTTGTATATACAGCAAAACCATGGTCCAGCGTTTTTTCGGTTCCATCGTAGTGAATAGGCGAGATAATTCCGATATCGTCTGTGTTTATCTTCACTAAATTGGCAATACAGTCCCGATCCAGCCAGGCGTCCTGATTAACCAAAAATGCATAATCATATTCTTCCTTCAAAACAATGTCAAGTCCGATGTTGTTGGCCTTTCCAAAACCCAGATTTTCGGAACTTTCTATTAGTCTTATTGTCGGATACGTTTCTTTTATGATCTGTGTGGAATTGTCTACCGAATTGTTGTCGACAACTAAAATATCTGTAGGGTAGCTCGAATCCAATAGACTGGGTAAGCACTTGTGGATCCAAGGCTCAAAATTATAAGAGACGATTATGGTGAGAATCCTGGCCATCTATTTTTTTCGGATAACTGTTAGGAAATAGTGGAATAATTCCAACAAAATGCTGGGTTTAAAGATTCTATTGACAATGATATATGCACATACGGCCACTCCAATTGTGCTTGCAAACCTAAGATAGAGATTGGCGATAGCTGCGGTGGCATAATGAGCTGTAATACAACTGGCAGCTGCCAATAATGCATAAGCAAAAATATCTGCCAGAAGATAACGAAACGAATAACTCATATAAGGTTTAGCAGAAGCATACCATACGAATATCCAGAGCGTATTTAATGCTGAGGTTAATCCAATGAGCAATTCAAGACCTAATGATTTGCCGAAGAACAGAATAGCGATTTGGAGCAGACCAAACACGATGATATTCCGCATATAAACTTCGGGTTTTCCCTTGCTAATGATAAGGTTGGAAAAAACATTGCTTACAGAATCAAATGCCGCGCCAATACAAAATATTTGGAGAAATATGGCACTTTGTGCCCATTTATCGGTGATCGCAATAGTAATGAAATCTTGTGCTACAGTTGTTAAACCAAATAACATTGGAAAGGCTAAAAAGGCCGTAAAGGAAATTAGCTTGCGAAAAACCCGAACTTGTCTATCCTTATCATCTTCTATTTCCTTTAAAATAGGCTGTGTCACATTATTAACCATATTGGTCAATATATTCTGGGCCATGATGCTCCAACGATTTGGATTCACGGTATATCCTAGTTCTTCGGCGGTATAATGCCGGCCTAAGATCGCGGCATATATATTTTTGTTGATGTTGATGAAAATATTGGTGACTAGTATTTTACTGCTAAATCCTAAAATGTCGCGAATAGGTCGGAAATCGAACTGGAAAGTAGGTCTGAATTTGGAAAAATACCAGAATCCGAGCATATTGAAACCACTATATGAGACAATTTGGATGGCGTATGCCCAATAGGCATAGTCCTTATAGGCTAAATAAACCCCGACTATATTTGATGCAATAAGCGCAAAGGTGCCTGTGATGACTCTTTCTTTGATTTTTAAATTCCGGAAGAGGTAAGCATTGTGCGCAATACCAAAGCTGCCTAGCCAAAAGGATAAAAAGGTAAATCTACTAAGTTCTACAAGTACTGGTTGATTATAGTATAAGGCGATAAGAGGAGCCGCAAAAAATAAAACAATATAAATAAATGTTCCAATTCCTACACTTGTCCAAAATACCGCGTTATAATCTTTATGTTCGACTTCTTTTTTATTGACAATTCCATATACAAATCCACTTTCTTGAAAAGCAGAAGCGAGAACAGAAAAGATGGTGATCATAGCTACTAAGCCATAATCTTCTGCTGTTAGCTTACGGTTTAGTAGGATGCCGAAGCCGAAGCCCAAAAACTGCTGGATGATACTGGCCATACCACCCCATAGCAGTCCTTTTGTTGTTTTTGATTTTAAAGAGTCATTTTTCGTTTGCGATGACATGCTAAATTAAATGAGCGGCAATATTAAAGTATTGCAATTGTATTCGCAAATTCTTTTAGGGAAACATCAGTTGGATTGACATCGGTAATTAAATAAGAAATATCACGTAACGGCACAACTTTCATTTTTTGAACTGAATTTAGTTTCTCAGCAATACTTAAAATAGCCACTTTTTTCGAGCATTTAATCATTGCACGTTTGATTTGTACCACCTCCCAGTCAGAGTCGGTCACTCCGTCTTCTACGGAAAGAGAATTTGTCCCCAATAAACAAAGATCGACTTTAAGATCCGCCAATTCATTAGCTACCTGGGCTCCGGAAACAATGTTTGTATTGCGTGAAAGTTTTCCGCCAACTAAAATGACTTCAAGATTTGGCTTTTCGGCCAATTCTAGGGCAACTAATGGACTTATAGTAAAAAATGTACACTGAAAATGATCGGGTATTGTTCTCGCTAATTCAATTAAGGTTGTCCCGCCTCCGACTAAAACAGTCATTCCATTGGAGATTAAAGTGCTTGCTTTCTTGGCAATTTCTTTTTTTGCCTCCTTGGCATATACGTTTCCATCCTGAAAAGGGAATTGAAAAGATTTTGATAATGCCCCACCATAGACTTTTAGAACTTTTCCATTCTCGGCGAGTTCGTTTAAGTCACGTCTAATTGTATCTTCAGATACATTCAGTTGAACACTTAGATCTGACGATAAAACTTTGTTATGTAGGTTAATCTGATGTATAATGAATGCTTGTCTTTCTTCCTTTAACATTGGTCTTTGGTTTTTAATCGGAATTTAAAAATAATTAAAAAATCAGTCTAAATGTAGTGAAAATTATTCTTCCTTTTTGTCAATTTTTGTTATGCCAGCTTTGAACCTCGGTTTGAAGCCCGTGGGTTTACTTGCAGCGGATTCCTGTGTTTCTGTGCTGCTGTTTTCAGGTTCGGTTTTTACGCTGTTATCTAACTTAATTTCGTCTTTCGTATTGGGCAGCTGTGCCTGTTCAGAAGTTTCCGTTTTTGTTATGCCAGCTTTGAACCTTGGTTTGAAGCCCGTGGGTTTACTGGCAGCGGATTCCTGTGTTTCTGTGCTGCTGTTTTCAGGTTCAGTTTTTACGCTGTTATCTAGCTTAATTTCGTCTTTCGTATCGGGCAGTTGTGTCTGTTCAGAAGTTTCCGTTTTGGTTATGCCAGCTTTGAACCTTGGTTTGAAGCCCGTGGGTTTACTGGCAGGGGGTTCCTGTGTTTCTGTACTGCTGTTTTCAGGTTCAGTTTTTACGCTGTTATCTAACTTAATTTCGTCTTTCGTATCGGGCAGCTGTGCCTGTTCAGAAGTTTCCGTTTTTGTTACTCCAGCTTTGAACCTCGGTTTGAAGCCTGTAGGTTTTGGAGCGGAGTTTGTTGTCTCGTCCGTCGTTTCTTCGGATGCAGATGTGCTTGCGGCTGCGTCAGGAGATTTGGTTACTCCTGCTTTGAACCTCGGTTTGAAGCCTGTGGGTTTTGGAGCGGAGTTTGTTGTCTCGTCCGTCGTTTCTTCGGATGCAGATGTGCTTGCGGCTGCGTCAGGAGCTTTAGTAACTCCTGCTTTGAACCTTGGTTTGAAGCCTGTAGGTTTACTGGCAGCAGGTTCCTGTGTTTCTGTGTTGCTGTTTTCAGGTTCAGCCTTTACGTTGGTATCAAACTTAATTTCATCTTTCGTATCGGGCAACTGTGCCTGTTCAGAAGTTTCCGTTTTTGTTACTCCAGCTTTGAACCTTGGTTTGAAGCCTGTCGGTTTTGGAGCGGCTGTTATTGCCTCGTCGGTTTTTTCTTCTGGTACAGATGTGCTTGCGGCTGCGTCAGGAGCTTTAGTAACTCCTGCTTTGAACCTTGGTTTGAAGCCTGTCGGTATTGAATCAGGGGTGGATTCAGCTGAATCAGTTATTTCCTTTTTGGTTATTGCCTCGACTTCATCTTCTACGACTGTAGGCGGAGCCTTGAATCGCGGTTTAAAGCCTGCTGGTTTTGCCGTATGAATACTGGAGGTCTCGGATGCTGTATCAGTGATAACCTGCTTTACAATAGGTTTTGCAATGACAGTTTCCTCCTCTGCTAGATGGAAACTTTTTCGGAGCTTGTTGAACCAAAACTTTTTGCTGTGGTCAAAACTCTTTTCTCCCATAGCAGAATAATGTGCTTTGAACTCTTCAAATAAAGGTCCATCTGCAGCTTGTAAAGCTTTTAAATCAATTTTCTTTTTTATGAAAAATTCTTCAAAAGTCATCCTGTTATGAGTTTAATATAGTCTATTACAAATGTAGTAATTTTTCTGACGCAGCTGGGAGGCCTAAAATAAAAAAGAGCGACTAGCGCTCTTTTTTATTGTTTTATAGGTTCAATAGCTTAAGCCATGTTATGGTAAACTGCTTGAACATCGTCATCTTCTTCGATTTTATCGATCATCTTCAACACATCAGCAGCTTGTTCTTCCGTAATATCTGAATGCGATAAAGCAATACGTTCCAATTTCGCAGATGTTACTTCAATTCCCTTTTCTTCAAGTAATTTTTGCATATTACCAAAGTCTTCGAAGGAAGTTTGAACGACAGCAATATCATTGCCTTCTTCATCAGCTTCTACGTACAATTCTTCTAAGCCTCCATCGATCAACTCTAATTCAAGCTCTTCTAGGTCCAGTTCGTCTGTTGCAGCAAAACGGAAAATGGATTTACGATTGAAAATAAAATCCAATGATCCTGTTTTTCCCAATGAACCACCTGCTTTTGTAAAATAGCTACGGATGTTTCCTACGGTGCGGTTGGTGTTATCTGTTGCAGTTTCAATTAAAACAGGTACACCATGCGGGCCATAGCCTTCGTATACATACTCTTCGTAGCCTTTTGAATCTTTTTCTGAAGCACGTTTGATTGCGGCTTCGATACGATCCTTGGGCATATTTACTGCCTTGGCATTGTGTATTGCTGTACGAAGTCTCGAGTTGGTTTCAGGGTTAGGGCCGCTTTCTTTAACCGCCATGGCGATTTCTTTACCTAAACGTGTAAATTGAACGGCCATTTTGGCCCAGCGTTTGAATTTCCGCTCTTTTCTGAATTCGAAAGCTCTTCCCATTGTTATATTTTGTTTTTAAGATTTTCAATCATGTCGACTGTCATCTTCTGGATGTCAAATTCCGGCGTCCAGTTCCAGTCTTTTCTTGCATAAGAATCGTCTAGACTAGCAGGCCATGAATCGGCAATCTGTTGTCTTGGATCGTTCTCGATGTAAGAGATTGCAAAATTAGGAAGAATTTTTTTAATTTCTTGTGCAAGTTCTTTTGGCGTAAAAGTAATACCACCAAGGTTATAACTGTGACGAATGCTTAGACTTTCTTTCGGTGCGTCCATTAATTCGAGTGTACCACGGATGGCATCCTCCATATATAACATGGGTAATGCTGTGTTTTCAGATAAGAAACAGGCATAAGTCCCGGTTTTCAATGCTTCATAAAAAATATCGACTGCATAATCTGTCGTTCCACCTCCTGGTTCAGTTTTCCAGGAAATGATGCCCGGATAACGGACACTACGAATATCCAGGCCACGGTGTTCCTGATACCATTCGATGAGGCGCTCACCTGCAAGTTTGCTGATGCCATAAATCGTGTTGGGATCCATGACGCAATATTGTTCGGTATTTGTTTTCGGAGAATGCGGTCCAAAAACAGCGATTGAGCTTGGCCAGAATATCTTGGAGACTTTATAGTTCACGGCTAGATCAAGAACATTCAATAAACCATTCATATTCAATTCCCAAGCCTTTTCAGGGTATTTCTCACCTGTAGCCGAAAGCATAGCAGCTAGTAGATAGACTTGAGTAGGTTTGTATTTTTGAAATAATGTCTCGAGTCCGTTTTTGTCAAGAACATTAGCGATTTCGAAATTTTCGTCAGGGCTTTTAATCTGTGGTTCTCTAATGTCAGTGGTTACAACATTGTCTGCACCAAATTTTTTGCGCAAGGCGATAGCTAATTCTGTGCCGATCTGGCCATTTGCACCAATGATAATAATGCTTTCTTTCATTTGTAAGTTTTATTTTATGAAGCTCCCGCTTTCACTATATTGAGGATCTATACTCAAGAATATAAATGAATCGCTTCGCTCGTTTCTTCCTATCGATATAATAGGATCTAGCCTGACATAATTTACGTTTCATCATGTAATGAAAAATGAAATTTCAACCATGGCGGTTTATGATGCAAATATAAAGGCTTTTCAGTATCTATCAACTTTGATGGCTTTAGGGGGGAAGGGAAAAAATGCTAATTTATAGACTCTCTTGGCTGTTTTTATGAGATTTTAAACTGTTTCAATCGTTTGTTCTTTTTTTTTGAATAAGCAGCGAAAATTTTTATTTTTTTTGAATTGCTTTGATCTTGATTTCTAGCAATAGTTATGGGGTGCAGGGATTCCATTTTAGCAATTTAGGCGGGAAAATGCTAAATGTTGTGACATTTTTAGCTAAGCGCTTAATATTTTGTTATTTTAATAGTGGAATTGGGGAATATTTTTTAAATTTGAAGAATTCATTCTTCGAGAATCAACTAAAAACAAAATCAAATAACAATTTTAATATACACAATTTAAACACAGACAAAAATGAAAGTGGCAGTAGTCGGCGCAACAGGCCTTGTAGGTACTGAGATGCTAACCGTGTTGGCGGCGCGAAATTTCCCAGTAACAGAATTAATTCCAGTAGCTTCAGAGCGTAGTAAGGGTAAGGAAATTGAATTCAAGGGAAAGAAGTATAAGGTGGTTACACCATCTGAGGCTATTGCTTTGAAACCTGATGTTGCGTTATTTTCTGCTGGCGGTGATACCTCGAAAGAATTTGCCCCTCAATTTGCAGAAGCTGGAATTACAGTGATCGACAATTCTTCAGCATGGCGTATGGATCCAACGAAAAAGTTGGTTGTTCCAGAAGTAAATGGTGATGTGTTATCTGCTGAAGATAAAATTATTGCAAACCCGAATTGTTCAACTATACAAATGGTGGTGGCTTTAAAGCCATTACATGATAAATATAAAATCAAACGTGTTGTCGTTTCTACCTACCAATCTGTAACAGGTACAGGTGTTAAGGCCGTTAACCAATTGATGGATGAACGTGCCGGAAAAGATGGTGAAAAAGCTTATCCTTATCAGATTGATCTGAACGTGATTCCGCATATTGATGTTTTCCAAGAAAATGGATACACCAAAGAGGAGATGAAGATGATTTTGGAAACAAATAAAATCATGCGTGATGATTCTATTAAAGTAACTGCAACGACAGTGCGTATTCCTGTTATGGGAGGACACTCTGAATCATTGAATATCGAATTTGAAAATGACTTTGATTTGAATGATGTACGTGCAGCTTTAGCCGCGCAAAGTGGCTGTATTGTTGTCGACGATCCTGCGTCACTACAATATCCAATGCCAAAGGATGCACACGGTAGAGATGAGGTTTTTGTAGGACGCATCCGTCGTGATGAATCTCAGCCAAATACGCTCAACATGTGGGTAGTAGCGGATAACTTACGTAAGGGTGCTGCAACAAATGCAGTTCAGGTAGCGGAATTATTGGCTGAAAAAGGATTGATCTAACTCAAGTAGATTCCATAATAAATATTGAGCCCCCATGAATTCGTTCATGGGGGCTCTTTTTTGTTCCATTAGCAAATCACAATTTAGATACTTATGATTTGGTCCTTGATGTCGGGGCTATAAATTATGGTGTCAATGTTGTGGGGTGGATCGAAAATTCAATCTTGTCATTCAACGGAGCATAGCTTTCTTTGCTTTGCTCTTCCAGTCGATCTGGAAATAGAATGCCGAAAAGATGATCCGTTTCGTGCTGAAAAATAACAGCAGTAAAACCCTCGATATTTTCTTCGATAACTTTACCTTCTTTATTGATGTATTGCAGGCGGATCGCATAACTCCGTAATACATCTTCTTTACGGTTGGGGATAGAAAGACAGCCTTCTGCACCTTTGCGCTTCAGTTTGGAGCGCCATAGAATTTTAGGATTTACATAGAATTCAAATGGCTGATCCGGTTTGTCAAATCGCTGTACCCAGATTAAATTTTTATTGATGCCGATCTGTGGCGCTGCGATGCCTACACCGGGGTGATTGGGATCACGTACAGTCGCGAACATTCTTTTGGAAAGAGACTCAATCAATGGGTCGTTGTATTTGACATCACTGCTTGTCGCTTTTAAAACTCTCAGATCTTTATCGTCTGTTGTTTGCAATACGCGAAGAATTGCATTTTCATCTCCTGATAAAATGATTTTCTTGTCGGCAGCACTGAACTCCTGTCCTGCGTTAAGATTGACTGGTCTTTCATTCTTTGACTTATGAAATGCTTTTTCTCCGGCCATAATTTTTGTTTCTAAATTGTTCTCGACTGGGGGTACTGGGCAACGGTACCCGTTGCTATAGGCACAGTATGGGTTGTAGGCTTTGTTAAAGTCTATCTCAACATCGTTTCCTTTAATGTCGTCTGTGGATAAATCAATATACCGGCCCCCACTGTAGCTTTCCTGACCATTTGTTAAATCTAAAAATGGTAAAAATAAATGTTTTTTGTATGCAGGATTTTGAAATAATGCGACACTTTGGTAGACATTCAACGTATGTTCTTTTCCATGAAGCGTAAATGTTATGATAGCATAACGTTTGTATTCGTTGCTTGTGCCGTCGTAGGTCGGCATCCGGAATACCGGTTCATCAAATAGGACTTCAATTTTGGCGTTGACTTTATAACTGGCGTCTACAGGAAAGTAATCCAAAAACGCTACCTGATCTGATTTCAATGGGCCATATTGTTCTTTCGCCAATTCAGCGGCTTTTTCTTCACGAAGAGCAGTAATGTGTTGCTCGTATTTACTTTGGGCATGCGTATTCAAGCATAAGGCCAAAAGGAAACTGGCAATAAGTGTTTTTTTCATTTGTTTGCATATTTATTTGCCCGATTTCATACAGCCCAATGCCCTGTTGCTTTTGCTGTTATTTTGATCCGTTTACTTATAGGGTAAGTCGGTAGACCCGCTATGATCGGATTGAATTCGGTGATCTATTGCCCCAAAAAGCAAGTTAGTTTGCTTTTGTTAAATAGTCTATCAAAGTTATAGTTTTTTTTGATTAAAAAGTCAGAATTAAAAGATCAAAAATGAAAAGGGCATGTATTGAAAAGAAGTGTCCAATTGAAATATTACATCTTCCTGTGTAATACTCAGGACTACTTTGTATTTTTGTGAAAAATATATATCCATGAGATTGATGGCCTTTGATTACGGTACAAAACGAATAGGGGTTGCGGTGACCGATCCAATGCAAATTATTGCTACAGCATTGACGACGGTACACCCGCAGGATATCTGGACATACTTAGCCGATTATTTACAGACAGAACAGGTGGAAACTTTTGTTGTAGGCAAGCCACGGCAACTGGATGGGACCGACTCTGAATCCGCACAGCATGTTGTCGGGTTTATTCGAAAACTGAAAAAGACTTATCCCACAATTGCTGTCGCTGAAATAGACGAGCGTTTTACTTCTAAAATGGCTTCTGCAGCGATCGCACAAAGTGGCAAAAAAAAGAAGGATCGTCAACAAAAAGGGCTGATTGACACGGTGTCTGCAACGATTATTTTGCAAAGCTACATGGATAGCCGTAATTTTTAGATACACAGCGACTAATACGTCAAAATAAGAATGAATAAAAAATAGAAGGATGAAGAGCATATTATTTTTTACCGAGGATACGGATTTCAAATTAAAAGAAAAGGGAAAGATTCGTCAATGGATTGCTGATGCCATCAAAGGCGAAGGATTTAAGCGTGTGGGCGAATTGAGCTTTATCCTTTGCTCGGATGCTTACTTGCTTGAAATCAATAAGCAATATTTAAATCACGACACCTATACTGATATCGTTACTTTTGATTCTTCCGAATATGAGGACACCATCGCCGGCGATATTTTTATCAGTGTGGAACGTATTCAGGAGAATGCCGAAAAATTTAAGGTTGATGTGCGAGACGAGCTTCATCGGGTGATCATTCATGGTGTAATGCATCTGTGCGGTTATCCGGATAAAAAGCCGGCAGATAAAGCCAAGATGACCGCCAAGGAGGATGAGTATCTCGGTAAAAGAAACTTTTAATATACTCCTTCGTGCATTCATTAGGACCCACAGTTCGGTGAACCGACTGAAGATTCTATTTTACTCGAGAGAAGGAAGCAATACATAAAAAAAGCGCTTTACAATTTGTAAAACGCTTTTTTTATGTTGTTTCTAACGACTAGAATCTTTCAAATTGAGAGAAGAAGAAGTTTCCTTCAATAGCAGCATTCTCATCTGAATCCGATCCATGTATAGCGTTTGCATCAATAGATTTAGCATATTTGTTACGGATTGTACCTTCAGCTGCATCAGCAGGATTAGTCGCGCCGATCAATGTGCGGAAATCCTCAACAGCATTATCTTTTTCCAGGATTGCAGCAACGATAGGACCTGAAGTCATAAAGTTTACCAACTCACCATAGAAAGGACGCTCTTTGTGTACTGCATAGAATGCACCTGCTGTCTCTTGAGAAAGTTGGATGTATTTCATTGCAATGATTTTAAAACCACCAGCAATGATATCGTTCAAGATTGCACCGATGTGACCGTTCGCTACTGCGTCAGGTTTGATCATCGTAAAAGTTCTGTTAGTTGCCATTATTTTAATTTTTTTGCAAAATTAGATAAATTGCTTTTCATATGCAATATCATTACGCCTCAATATAGACACAATTATTGATAAGCCGACTAGCTGATGTCACCCTTATCGCTAAATTATTGGTTTTTGTTCCCGGATTTGTGCATCTACTGAAATAGATGTTTCCTTTTGTTCCCAGCCCAATGTTTTTCTCTGTATGTAACAAAACTTTGTATCTGGCCGTTTATAGAAAAGTAAAAAAACAATTGATCTAAGTTCAATACGAATATGTAACTTTGTGTTATTATGGCATTAAATCTAACAGTAGACATCGATAAAGATTCAGGCTTTTGCTTTGGAGTGGTATACGCTATTGATATGGCAGAGGAAATTTTGGAGGAAGAGGGTTATCTTTATTGTTTGGGAGATATCGTTCATAATGACGAAGAAGTTGCCCGATTGAAAGCAAAAGGCTTACGCATTATCGATCATGCCGCCCTGCCGACCTTGAGCAATGAAAAGGTATTGATCCGTGCTCATGGTGAAGCCCCCGAGACTTATCGTGTTGCTTTGGAAAATAACATTACCTTGATAGATGCCTCTTGTCCTGTAGTGCTCAAACTACAGAACCGTATAAAAACGTCGTTCGATCAAGAGGAGAAAATTTTAATCTTTGGGAAGCACGGGCATGCTGAAGTGATCGGCTTGCAGGGGCAGACAAATAATGAAGCCTTAGTTTTTCAGGATATTTCCGAATTGGATCAAGTCGAATTGCCCGCCTCATTTACCTTATACAGCCAGACAACAAAAAGCGTGGATAAATTTTATGCCATCAAAGACGAACTGATCAGGCGAGGGTATGAAGTGAAAGCTAATGATACCATTTGTCGACAAGTTTCCAATCGATACGAAGATCTTGGCGCTTTCGCCAGACAATATGATAAGATCGTTTTTGTCTCAGGTAAGAAATCCTCCAATGGAAAGGTGCTGTTTGAAGTTTGTCAGAATGCCAATCCCGCTAGTTATTTTATTTCTGATCCTGCTGAATTAGATGCATCAGTCTTTGCTGAAAATGATCGTATTGGTATCTGTGGTGCCACTTCAACGCCAATGTGGTTGATGAAAGATGTAAAAGCAAGTTTAGAAGCATTATAAGCACAATTACCCGTCACAGATATTTCATAATTCCGCGGTTTAGATCCGGAGTGCATTCTTTTTTGCGTAGCTTTGTAAGCTATGAGCAATAAAGGCAAAAAAGGTATTCTTTTAGTACAATTGGGTACACCTGATAGTCCCACTACTCCAGATGTAAAGAGATATTTAACGGAGTTCCTAATGGATCCGCGAGTTATTGATATTCCTTATTTTCAACGCACCTTATTGGTCAAGGGAATCATTGCACGTACACGTGCGCCCAAATCGGCAAAAGTATACGAAACGATTTGGGATAAAGAAACGGGATCACCTTTGATGCACTATAGTATTTTGCAACGCAATCTGCTTCAAGAAGCGTTGGGTGAAGAATACCATGTGGAATTAGCGATGCGTTACCAAAACCCATCGATTGAGGCTGCATTGAAAAATATGGAGGGTCTATTTTTGGAGTCCATTCGTGTCATTCCTTTATTTCCACAGTACGCTTCAGCAACATCGGGTTCGGTCATCGATCGTGTCATGGAGCTTATTCGCAAATGGAATTATCTGCCAGAAATCAGTTTCGTAAGCAATTTCTGTACGGACGACTTAATGGCAGAAACTTATGCGGATCATGCCCGCAGGCACGATTTGGAAAGTTTTGACCATTTTGTCTTTAGTTATCACGGCCTTCCTGTGCGGCAGCTTGGAAAAGTAGATCCGACAGGTCAGCTTAAATGCCCCGAATCAGGCTGTGATTCTTGTAAAATGACAGTCAATTCATATTGCTATCTTTCGCAATGTTATGCGACAACACGGACGATAGCTGCCAAGCTCGGGTTGAAAAAAGAACAATATTCGCTCTGCTTTCAATCCCGTTTAGGTAAAGAACCCTGGATACAGCCCTATACCTCCGATTTATTGCATGATCTTGCCGCTAAGGGTTATAAGAAGTTATTAATTTTTAGTCCTGCTTTTGTGGCGGATTGTATCGAGACCATTGATGAAATTGGCGTGGAATATGCTAATGAATTTAAACATTTAGGGGGGGAGGAAGTGTGTTTGGTAGAGAGTCTTAATGATGATCCCAAATGGATCGAATCTTTAAAACAATTGGCGCTTAATGCCAAAAACTAAAATCGATAAAAGATGTTGTTAGTAAACGCGTGTGTATTACTCATATTGGATTTTTATATTTTCTTTGCGCTCCGTGCAACGAAGATTAAATTTCCCAAAACAAAGGTATTTTCCATTCTCTGGTGGTCTTATTCTGTTTTACTGCTATTGGGCGTTTTTATCTCAGCACAATATAGTATTCCTTTAATCGTACGGTCGGTTATTTTAGTCGCCTTTTTTCTGACAGCGGCGTCAAAGATATTTTTCTTTTTGATTTTGTTGATTGATGATATCCGACGTGGGGGTGTATGGTTGAAGCGTCTGTTCGCAAAAAAGAGATCTGTTGAGGATTTGGTCGACGATGCCGGAGACCCTTTACCAGAGAATCCAGTGAAAGGGATTAGCCGATCCGAATTTTTGACCAAAGCTGGTATTCTAGTTGGTGCCTCACCCTTGATACCCCTGAGCTGGGGAATTATTTCAGGAGCCTACGACTATCGTGTCAGGAGAGTCCCGTTGTATTTGCCAAATTTGCCCAAAGCATTCCATGGAATGACCATTGCGCAGATTTCAGATGTGCACTCAGGATCTTTCTATAATAAAAAGGCTGTCAGCGGTGGTATTGATATGCTTTTAAAGGAAAAAGCGGATGTGACATTTTTTACAGGTGATATCGTGAATGCCCAAGCTTCTGAAATGCGTGGTTATCAAGATATTTTTGCGCGTGTGAAATCTGATTTAGGTGTGTTTTCTACATTAGGTAACCACGATTATGGTGACTATTATTATGGTAAAGAAGATTCTCCTGCAAAGCGTAAGAACCTCCAGGATGTTATCGATGTGCATAAAATCATGGGCTGGGATCTTTTAATGGATGAAAATCGTAAGATTAAGGTCGACGGTGAAGAGCTTTGTATTGTCGGGGTCCAGAATTGGGGGACAGGTCGTTTTCCGAAACATGGTGATATCAAAAAAGCATTAATGGGTACCGAAGAGCAACCTGTTAAGTTGCTGTTATCGCACGATCCGTCGCATTGGCGGGCTCAGGTATTGGATACCGACGTGGATGTGATGTTTGCCGGACATACACATGGTATGCAATTTGGTGTAAGGTCCGAGATGTTGCAATGGAGTCCGGTACAATATATCTATAAGGAATGGGCAGGGCTTTATCGTGCGCAACAGAACAAACGATTATATGTTAATGTCGGCTATGGCTTTTTGGGTTATCCAGGACGTGTTGGAATTCTGCCTGAAATTACCATATTCGAATTGCTAAAAGCGCAGGACCCAAAGTTTAAAGCCTAAAAAATCCCCTTTGACTTTTGACTTAATATAGCTATAATTGTGTATTCTGTACACCAGTTATACATAACATGCAATCAACTTTAAACTTTGGGGACTCTCCCCACACACGTGTTAATATTCTTACCGGGGAAAAAGTACTTGTGTCTCCGCATCGTAGTAAAAGACCATGGCAAGGGCAAGTAGAAGATCTTCCCGGGGATAATAGACCGGAATATGATCCTCAATGCTATTTGTGTCCGACAAATAAACGAGCAGATGGTGATATCAATCCAGATTATAAAGAAAGTTTTGTCTTTGTGAACGATTTCTCAGCTTTATTAAAAGATACAAGCCAGCAGGAATTTAATGAAGATGAATTATTTATCGCCGAAACCGAAAAAGGAATCTGTAAAGTAATTGCATTCACCCCGCGGCACGATCTTACACTACCCGAAATGGATCAGGCTGCAATCAAATCGGTGGTCGATCTTTGGCAAAAAGAGTTTGTCGAACTTTCGAAGGTTGACTGGATCAAATACATTCAGATTTTCGAAAATAAAGGTGCGATTATGGGCTGTAGTAATCCGCATCCCCACGGGCAGATCTGGTCACAAAATCATTTGCCTGTAGAAATCCAGAAAGAATGCGTTCAGCAACTGCACTATTTCAGTAAATATCAACGTACCATCCTGTCAGATTATGTTAAAGCGGAGTTGAGAAAAGAAGAGCGCATTATTGACGAAAATGATTCTTTTGTTTCGCTAGTCCCTTTCTGGGCCGCCTGGCCTTACGAAACGATGATTGTGAGCAAACGATCTATCCAAAACATTGCCGGCTTTGACGAGAAGGAAAAGTCGGATTTTGCCGCTATCCTCAAGTTGCTGACGACGCGTTATGACAATCTCTTCAAAACATCCTTCCCCTATTCTGCAGGAATGCATCAGTCCCCAGTAAATGACGGTGACCACCCGGAATGGCACTGGCATATGCACTTCTATCCACCACTGTTACGTTCTGCTACCGTTAAAAAATTTATGGTTGGTTATGAAATGCTAGCGAATCCACAACGTGATATCACACCGGAGGTTGCCGCAGAACAGTTGCGAAATTGTTCGACAGTACATTATAAAGCTAAATAAGATGATAACAAAAGATACAATTGTAAATAAATTTAAAGAACTCTATCAAGAAGAACCTCTTGTCGTTACTTCACCCGGCCGGATTAATATCATTGGAGAACATACGGATTATAACGATGGATTTGTATTGCCTGCTGCAATTGACAAAGCAATATATGTTGCTGTAAGCAAGCGATCGGATGATAACATTGTGCTTTACGCGGAAGACTACAAGGAACGTCATGAGGTCAAGCTAGCGGCTATTGCTATTTCTGAGAAACATTGGCCAAACTATATTTTGGGGGTTGTTGACCAGTACCTGAAACGTGGTGCAACACTAGGTGGCTTCAACCTGTATATTGATGGTGATGTGCCACTGGGTGCTGGATTATCGTCTTCAGCAGCCGTTGAATGTGCCGTTACCTTAGCACTCAGCGAACTGTTCGATTTGCAGGTCGAACGACTCGATATTCCACAGATTGCTCAAAAGGCCGAACATACGTATGCTGGTGTGATGTGTGGTATCATGGATCAGTTTGCTTCAGCCTTTGGTAAAGAAAAAAATGTCATCAAACTGGATTGCCGCACCTTGGGTTTCGCGTATGTTCCACTTGATCTTAAGGGTTATGAAGTTGTATTATTGAATACAAACGTAAAGCATTCATTAGCTTCCACAGCTTACAATACACGTCGTGAACAATGTGAACAAGCTTCTGCATGGGTGCAGGAGAAGTACCCCGCTGTAAAGAACTTGCGCGATGTAACCATAGCGATGCTTGATGAATTGGTGAAAGATAAAGATGCCGATATCTATGCGAAAGCAAGCTTTGTGGTTCGTGAGAATGAACGCGTAGAGAAATCCTGTGATGCACTACGCTCGGGAGATGTTGTTCAGCTTGGACAGTATATTTTTCAGAGCCATGAGGGATTAAGTAAAGTGTATGAAGTCAGTTGTCCGGAACTGGATTATCTAGTGGATTACGTCAAGCAGTTTCCTGAGGTGATCGGTGCCCGAATGATGGGTGGCGGTTTCGGTGGATGTACAATCAATATCGTAAAAGAAGGCGTACTACCTTCAATTTTGCCAACACTTGAAAAAGAATACAAAGAGAAATTTGATAAAGAACTTTCGGTCATTCAGGTCAGGATTGCCGATGGTACCCGCGTACTTTAATAAAAAATAGGTGTGCAGTAAGGGGAATAACATTCACGTGCTATTCCCCTTCTTTTTTTGCCTTTTTTGATAAGGACTTACCACATAAGTCCTAGTCAAGCTGATCCAATGCCTGTTTTAAGTCGGCGATGAGATCATCGGCATGTTCGATACCAACAGAGATACGCAACATCCCTAGCGTGATTCCCGAAGCTTCTTTCTGTTCCTTCGTATGGTGACCTCCCCACATACTCGCAGGGTGTACAATAAGCGATTCGACACCCCCCAAACTGGCCGCGTTAATAAATATGTGCAGTCCATTGATGAGTTTCTGTGCATTTAAAAATGCATCCTCTTCATCTTTACCATTGATATCGATGCAAATCATACCCGAAAATCCACTCATTTGTTGGGCTGCGAGCTCATGTTGTGGATGATTGGGTAATCCAGGATAACTGACTTTATTGATTTTTGGATGTTGATTTAGAAACTCGGCTAGTTTTAGCGCATTTGTATTGATCTGTTTGACGCGTAGACTTAATGTTTTCAATCCCCGTAACAATAACCAGGAATCAAGCGGTGCGAGTGATGCGCCCAAAGCGACGGATCGTTTCCATACGCTGGCGATATAGCCCTGCGTACCGCAGACAATACCTGCGGTGAGGTCACTATGTCCGCCCAAATATTTCGTGGCGCTGTGGACAACAACGTCGATTCCAAAATCTGTCGGTGTTTGGTTGATCGGGGAGGCAAATGTATTATCGACCATGCTCTGAATCCCATGTTGTTTGGCGAGTTCTCCGATCGCTTTTAGGTCGGTGATATGGAGATTGGGATTTGATGGAGTCTCAATATATATCAGCTTGGTATTTGCTTGAATAGCTTCTTCAAACGCTGAAACATCGGTCTGGTCTACGGCTGTTACCGTGATCCCATAATCCGTTAGAAACTCTTTAAAGAAAATAGCTGTTCCGGAATAATGTGCATGTTGGGCGACAATATGATCCCCCGATTTAACGATAGCCAATATGGCTGTGCTGATCGCTGCCATACCTGTTGCAAAGACCAGTGCATCCTCCGTTTTTTCCAATTTCGCTAGAATGGAGGCGACTTGGCTATTCGTCGGATTGCCATGACGATGGTAAAAATAAGGGTGTTTCGGCTCGGTCGCAGCTTTGATGTATTCCGCAGGGTCAGGATCTGCAAAGTAGGTGGATGTCTGATAGATTGGAGTAGTTACTGCAGATGTCTGGTTGAATTGCTGTCCTTCATGGACGAGTATTGTTTCGGTATTGGTAGCCATGCTAATAATGTTGATTGATGCTTGTATTGCCTTAAAAGTCTATGATTCGATCTTGTCGAATCTTTGACCGTAAGGAACCCTTCGTTCGTTTGAAAGCATTGTTGGTGCTAATAGCGCGAAGACGGTTTATCTTGTATCTCAAATATAAATAAAATCTACTCAATATGTAGATTTTATTTATATCGGGTGCATCAATATCGCTTACAACATTAATACATCTTACAACATTTCTTTCAGCAGGCTCAACGCATACCCAATGGTATTCACATTATTTAACGCTAAACGAAGCTGGCCTTTGACTTCTTTGAGGTTGCTGATCTCGGGATGGCTTTGTACAAAGGACAGCACACGGCCGAATTGATCTGATTCAAAGTAGCTGGATTTGGGGTTATTGACAAAATAACCTTTCAATGTATGCTTTTTATACGCTATTTTTTCAAACCCGATCGTCTTCCCAAACCACTGTAAACGGAGTGTATTGAATAATTCAAAGACTTCGCGTGGGATAGGGCCAAAGCGATCTTCAAGTTCTTTTTCAAAGGCTGCCAATTGCTGCTCGTTTTCCAATTTGGAGAGTTCAGTATACAGATTATACCGTTCTGTAATATTGGTTACATATTCATCAGGGATCAATACCTCAAGGTCTGTGTCAATCTGCGTAAAGGACACATATTTTCGTTCTTTCTCATCCGCGAATACTGCCGAAAACTCGTCCTCTTTTAGCTCCTGAATAGCTTCGTCTAAGATTTTATGATACATTTCGAAACCGATCTCGGCAATAAAGCCCGATTGCTCGCCTCCCAAGAGATTTCCCGAGCCACGTATATCTAAATCGCGCATGGCAACATTAAATCCAGAGCCCAGTTCCGAAAACTCTTCTATTGCAGAAAGTCGTTTATAGGCTTCCGGTGTTAAGGTCGACAATGGCGGACTCAGTAGATAACAAAAAGCTTTCTTATTGGATCGGCCCACCCGACCCCGCATTTGGTGCAGGTCGCTCAGGCCAAACATATGGGCGTGATTGATAATGATCGTATTCGCATTTGGGATATCAAGACCCGCTTCAATAATCGTTGTTGCAATTAAGACATCAAAATCGTGATTGATAAACTTAAGCATCACATCCTCGAGCTCATCACCCTCCAGTTGGCCGTGTGCAACACCGACCCGTGCTCCAGGAACCAGCTTGCGGATCAAATTGCCCAGCTGCGGTAGATCTGCAACACGATTGTGGATAAAGAATACCTGCCCGCCACGATCAAGTTCGTAACTGACGGCCTCTCCGATTAGTGTTTCATTGAAAACGTGGAGTTCGGTCTGTACGGGCTGCCGGTTGGGTGGTGGAGTCGAGATGATACTCAGATCGCGGGCCCCCATCAATGAAAAGTGCAATGTTCTTGGAATTGGCGTTGCTGTCAATGTTAGCGAGTCTACATTCGCACGCATGACTTTCAATTTTTCCTTGACCGAGACCCCAAACTTTTGTTCCTCATCGATAATCATCAGGCCGAGATCTTTGAATTTGACATCTTTGCTAACAAGGCGGTGTGTACCAATGATAATGTCTATTTTTCCTTCAGCGAGCCTGGCTAAGGTATCTTTGATCTGTTTGCTCGTCTTGAAACGGTTGATATAGTCGATCGTGCACGGAAGACCCTTTAGACGCTCCGAAAATGTCCGGTAGTGCTGTAATGCCAGGATAGTCGTCGGTACCAGGACAGCAACTTGTTTACTGTCTGCTACAGCTTTGAAGGCTGCACGGATGGCAACCTCCGTTTTTCCGAAGCCTACATCCCCACAGATCAATCGGTCCATCGGATGTGGCGATTCCATATCTTTTTTCACATCGGCAGTAGCCTTTTCCTGATCGGGTGTATCTTCATAAATAAAGGAGGCCTCCAGCTCATTCTGTAGGTAGCTATCCGGTGAGAACGCATTTCCATGCTGTGCCTTTCGTTTGGCATAAAGCATGATCAAGTCGCGCGCAATATCCTTGACTTTTTTCTTGGTCGTCTTCTTGAGTTTGTCCCAGGCGTCGGTACCCAATTTATTCATTTTGGGAACAGTTCCCTCCTTACCGGAATATTTGGAAATACGGTTTAAAGAGTTGATGTTCACATACAAAAGATCATTGTCCGCATAGATCAAGCGGATCATTTCCTGAGACTTACCGTTGACATCTACTTTCTCCAAACCTCCGTAGCGGCCGACACCATGGTCAATGTGTGTAATGAAATCGCCCGGTTTAAGATCTCGTAGATCTTTGAGCGTAATTGCCTGTGAGCGCTCGTAAGCCTTCTTACGTTTATATTTATAATAACGGTCAAATATCTGGTGATCCGTGTAACAGGCTAACTTTAAACTGTCGTCTCTAAAACCTTCGCGTAACGCTTTATGAATCGGAATGAAGGTGGCTGATTTATCGAGATCTTCCAGAATCGTATGGATGCGTTCGACCTGTTTGGTCGAATCTGAAAAGATCAGATTCTGAATTCGCTGGCTCTCATTCTCTTTGAAATTATGGATTAAGAGATTAAAATCTTTATTGAATGAAGGTTGGGGATGTATATCGAACTTGAACGTGGCTTCAGCTTTATAAAAGAACTGTTTGCCGAATTCGATGATGGGAAACTCAAAAAATAACGCATTGAGGTTTTTCTCGTCTGTAAATTCATAGGCTGGATTATGCCATTCCGGATTATCCTTTTTCTGCTTATCGGTTAACCCCGCCCATAATTTTTCCGCTTTCTTTAACCCATCTTTCACAATATCTAACGTAAATTGAGCGTCTTTGATCCAGATTGTAGCGTCCTGATCTACATATTCCAATAAAGAAATGTGTTGGGATGTCAGGAACTTCGCTTGAACATTTGGTACAATGGTTACTTTGTGGATTTTTTTGACAGACAGCTGGGATTCAATGTCAAATGTACGTATGCTTTCGATGTCGTCGCCAAAGAATTCAATACGGTATGGGAGGTCATTCGAAAAAGAAAAGATATCTACAATGCCACCGCGTATCGCAAATTGTCCTGGTTCATACACAAAGTCGACACGTTCGAAATCATATTCGATCAAAAATTCGTTGATGAAATCAATACTTAGCGCCGTGTTTTCTGTTATTTCTAAGGTGTTTTTATCCAGGTCGTTGCGGTTGATCACTTTCTCCGCGATAGCCTCTGGATAAGTAACAACCATTTTCGGTAATTCCGACGTATGATTGAGCGAACTTAATGTCTCCGCACGTTGCAATACATTGGCGGAGTCCGTTTGCGTAAAATCAAATGTTTTGCGATAAGACGAAGGGAAAAAAAGAACCTGCTTATCCAACAGGCTTTCCAGGTCACTTAAAAAATAAGAAGCGTCTTCATGAGTCGGTAAGATAAAGACCATTGGACGTTCCTGTAAGTTGTAAGAAGATACGGCTATGAATGCATCCGAAGAACCAATAAGCCCTTTCAACTGAATCTTGGGGTTTTTGGATTGTAAAGCCTTGGTAAGCGACTGAACAGTTTCGCTTTGGCTGTATTTTTCTAATATTTCTTGAATTCCCACGAGCAAAAATTTCGAATAAGTGCGAATTTAACGAAATAGTATCAAGTATCGGGTATGAAGTACTAAATTTTTTGGTAAAAAAATAGCTGACTTGCTCGTTAAGAAGGAGATGACTTTGTGAAGCTCAAAAGCTATAATAGATGAATCTGTGCAGGGGCTTATTTCGCGAGGTAAAAAGTATAGGCAAAAACGAGCAACACCAATAAGGTGGCCAGGTAAATTAATTTATATTGCTCATAAGCTGTAACATGAAAGGATCCAATTTTAACGCGATTTTTGCTGTTTCTCATAACTAATTTAGGTCGAGGTCAATCTTCTGTTCACTAATATAGCTTTTAAGTGTTGTATTACCAAAAGCATCCAGTGTATTTTGAAAATCTTCCCGATAGTCAAATTGAAAGTCTTCATGAAGTTTACTGTATTTGCCCACCGCATGCTTGATACGCCCTGTTATATATTTATGTAATTTATGGGCAGCAGACTGATAGGAGGAGGCGAAAAGCCTGTCGTAATCAGCGATGGCTCTCTTTAGGATATAGCATCTGAATTCTACTTCACTGATTTTATCCTTCGTGACTTTTTCGTGCTCATTCACTAAACCGCTTGCTTGTTTGATAAGCTTGTTAAGCGCAATAAAATTACTGTGTTGTGGCGTATTACCAATTTGACTCAAACCACTATCGAACAATTGTTGCAGCTGCTTTCGTAGTTTTTCAATACGTTCCTCTAAATCCTCCGCATTCTCCAATAATTGGAAATGCAATTGCTTGATCAGCATTTTGTCCTTGCTTATCAGGCGTACGAGGAGTTTGTCTTTTTCCTTTTGGGGTAGGTCAAGGACAGCTTTCTTTAGTTCGGCATCTTGATGTAAGGACATAATCTGTGTGTTTTAGTGTAAAGAGAGTTATTGAGCGAAAATTCAGGCACGCTGTCAGTGTGCCCGAATAAATTGCTCGTTTCATCAGCCGGAGTTTATGTACGCAATAGCTGCCCCACATTTACCGTCGCTTGCTATTAATACAATATTCTGAACTTAATTGTATTGTCGATCTGTTTGAGTTGTTTCAATAGATCTTTATCATATTCACCTTGTATATCGGTTACCGCATAGCCAATGTCACTTTTGGTCATTAGAAATTGTGCAACGATATTGATGTTATTTTGGGCATAGACCTTATTAATCTGAGCCATAATTCCGGGAACATTTTGGTGGATATGCAGCAATCTTGTGACCTGTTTTACTTTTGGTAAAATTAGATTTGGGAAGTTGCGACTTAAATAAGTATCACCATTGTTGATAAAATCGGCCATTCGACGCGGAATAAACTCTGAATTTTTCTTTTTATTTTTCTTGTCGTCGAAAACGACAATACCTTTTGCATTGCAGATATCCTTATTGATATGCCCTTTGATATCGCCCAAATATCCGATTGTTTTTAATTTGTCGGCCTGTTGAAGCTGTTCATCACTGATGTCGATATTGTCGCCCAAGAGTAGCATCCCTACATCCTTTACATACTTTTCTTCGAATGTATCTTTTGTGCGGATAGAAAAACCGTCTCTTTTTAAGATATGAGCCGCTATTTCTGGTACATCTCCCACGATCAAACAAAGGATACGATTTTTAGGATAAGAGATGGCACGGGGCAGATCATTTACATATAAGAACTCATCAAAACTAGGTGTGATAAAGTCTGCTTTCTCAGTGACACTTTTACGTTGGATATTCTCTGTGAATGCAAAGAATTTTTCAATTAATCCCGATTCCTTCAGTTGAAAATCTGAATAACCGTCACCAATGCCAAACAGTCTTCCTTCAATATTTAATTGTTTTAATAATTGCACTTTTCCACCTTCATTTGATAATGGATTCTCTTCGTCAAAACCGATAATATTACCGTCTTCATCAAATCTGAATGTATTGGCATAGATATTTTCGGTCTTGATATGATACGGTGTAACAACAGGTGTAATAAACTCCTTAAAACCTCCTGAAACGATCCATGCGGTGTCGGCGTGTTTCTTGAAAAATTCACGATTTCGGGAAAAAGAGGTTGAAACTTTTTTCTTAAGATGTGAAACAAGTTTATCCAGATGAGATTTATTGGCATTTAATAGTTTTACGCGACCAGCCAAAGCCTCACGGAAAGATAGTTTACCCTCCATGGCAAGATTGGTGTACCGCTCAATTTCGTGATAGATAGATTCGCGATCCGGATGGTTCTCAAGAGAGATTCGTGCAAGTTCATCAAGTGCCTCTACTTGTGTAAATGTACTATCAAAATCAATGATGTAATAGTTTTTCATCTTGTTATTTTTTTATGAAACGATCGTGAGAGTGCTGAATGCTAATCTCCGATATCGGTAGGTGCCGATGGTTTCAAGGTTCGGTTGTTTGTTATGTTATCGTTTTATTGTTTGTTATATAAATCTGCAATTTCCTTCAGCGTTTGTTCCAAAGGCCGATAACTGTGGTTTAGGAGCCCCTGGATTTTAGCGTTGGAATACTGCAATTTGGCACTTGAAGCCGCCGCAGTTTCTTTTGTCAATGTTGAATCCGATTTTTTAAATACGGAAAGCATGCTGGAAACAGTAGAGGCAATTTGGAGTAAGGTCTCGGAAACTTCGATTGTCGGTTCTGGCTTGTTCATTAATACACTTGCAACGCTCAACAGATCCTTTATGCTTATATTGAGATGATTAATGATATAGCGTTCAGCAGTAATATCGTCTCGCTCCATCAATTGAATCATGATCGCGGCAACATCCTCTACATCAACAACACCAACACTTCCTTTTGGGTAAAATCGTAGCCCTTTATTGATCATTGAAAAAATAGCTCCAGAGCCTTTGTCGTTGGCCGAAGCACCTAAAATTACGGCGGGGTTGACAATAACTGCATTTAGACCCTCGGTAATGCCACGCCATACCTCCATCTCCGCCTGATACTTTGATAACGAATAGTTGGATGTTAGTGCATTGTGCTCCCAGTGGTCTTTCTCGGATACCGGCAGGTTGTCTCTATTTGTCCCTAAAGCTGCGATTGAGCTGACATGGAGTAAGCGAATGCCCTTTTCAAGGCAAAGATTGACCACATTTGTCGTTCCTTCCACATTCACTTTAAAAAGCGCTTTAGCATCTTTCTTTTGGTAGGAAACCAATGCTGCACAATGGAACACTTTAGTAACGCCTTCAAGAGCATCTTCTAATTCAAAATAATTGTTGATATCAGCGTCGATCCATTGCACCAACGAAGAAGATAACAACGAGGCCGGAATAGTCGATTGAGCTCTTTTGATGGCTATGACGTCAATTCCTTGGTCTATCAACTGTCTGATTAGTGTAGACCCTAAAAAACCTGTTCCTCCAGTTATTAATATCACTTGATAAAGATACTGTTAAAAATAATGTTTTCAAAAGTTAGTTAATAAATGGATATTTGTGTGAATTGCATCCTGAAAAAACCTTCATGCTTTCGCGGGTATCAAATACCATGAAAGCCAAGGTAGATTCTTTCAGTCCAATTAAAACAGTCGCTTTCAGAACAAATAGGAGATTTTACAAATTATAGCTTATGTCATCACTGTCCGTATTCTTTAGCCCGATTTCAATTACAGGTTTTGCTCCTGAGCATGGGTTCTTGAGTTCTCAACTAGGAAACGTTATTCAAGCCTATGAAACAGATTTTCCGAGCTGGGAAACGGATAAACAGCCTCAGTTGGCTATTGTCGGTGTGGAGGAAGATCGTGCATCCATCAATAATAATGGAACGGATAAAGCGCCGGATGCTGTTCGAAAACATCTTTATGCACTATATCAGGGCGATTATACGATGAATATCGTTGATTTGGGAAATATCAAAGCAGGTAATACGATTCAAGATACCTATATCGCTTTAAAATCTGTCGTGGAGGAACTGGTCAAAGAGAATATTCTTCCGATTATCATTGGCGGTGGACAGGACCTTACCTATGCACAATATTTGGGGTATCAAAATTTAGAACGAAAGATCGAGCTAGCGATTATAGATGCTCGGTTTGACCTTGATGAGGAGAACGCCGAAAATGTAAGCCTGAATTCCCGATCTTATGTGAACCATATTATTTTGCATCAGCCTGACTATTTATTCAATTTAAATGCCATAGCCTATCAAACTTACCTCGTCAGTAAAGAGTCTATCCATATGTATGATAAACTATTTTTTAATGCAACACGAGTCGGTATGATTGCGGGTAAAATGGACCAATCAGAGCCTTTGATCCGAGCAGCGGATTTGATTAGTTTTGACATAGGAGCCATTCGGGCCTCTGAGGCGCCTGGAAATGCCAATGCAATGCCAAATGGTTTATTTGGCGATGAAGCTTGTCAACTTGCCCGCTATGCGGGGATGTCGGATAAATGTTCTTCCATCGGTTTTTATGAATTCAATCCAACATTTGATCCAATGGAACAGACGGCTATGTTGGTCTCGCAAATGATTTGGTGCTTTATTGATGGTTATTATAATCGGAAACAAGATACGCCGTTGTATCCCAAATCATCTTATATCATTTATCGCACCACACTGGAAAACGAGGAGCATGAATTGGTCTTTGTGAAAAGTAAAAAATCAGACCGCTGGTGGATTCAAGTGCCTTATTTTGGATCTAAATCAGTCAACGAACGCTATTACCTCGTGCCTTGCCGTTATGAAGACTATCAATTGGCTGTCTCAGGTGAAATGCCCGATCTATGGTGGAAAACACACCAAAAATTGCAATAAAGCTTCGTTGAACGGTACATTGCTCTGATTCTGCTTCGATGGCGAAGCGGATGATGCACCTTGTAAATTGACAACAGCTTGCCAACTGACTACAGACTTTTTATAAGTGTTTTTAGTCGTGCAGATCCATTAAGTTTGAGATGTTATAGGTTTAATTAAATGCAATGATGGTTAAACAGACCTGCTCAGGTAAGCATACACCATCTTCAGAAAATACAAATCATGGAAATATTTTTCTTTGCGGGAATCGTATTGTTATTGGTCATTTTGATCGTATTGGTATTAAAAAAGAATACCGATTCCAGTGCTGGTCCTGCATACAATAAAGAGGTTGAAACACTAAAAATTGAGCTTGCCAGATCGCAACAGCGGGAACAAAGTTTGCTGGAAGAACGCCTTATGCTAAAAAATGAATTGGATAAGGAACGGGAGAATCTTCTGGTCGCAGAGCGGTCTTTAGAAAGTACACGTTCATTTTATGAGGCGCAGCTCGATAAATTTCGGGAACAGAAGAATGAAATCGCCGAGATTAAACGGCAGTTCAACAATGAGTTTCAGGTTATTGCCAATAAAATATTGGAAGAGAAGACACAAAAGTTTACAGAGACCAATCATCGTTCCCTGGGGTTGATTTTGGACCCATTGAAGGAAAAAATCAAATTGTTTGAAGAGAAAGTCGATAAAAATTACAATCAGGAGGCAGCGGAAAGAAATTCTTTAAAGGGAGTTGTCCTTCAGCTGGTCGAACAGAGTCTTAAAATTAAAGACGAAGCCAATAGCCTAACCAAGGCATTAAAAGGGGATACCAAAAAGCAAGGCAATTGGGGCGAGGTAATTTTAGAGCGGGTCCTGGAGCGTTCTGGACTGATGCGCGATCGCGAATTTAGATTACAGGTGTCTCTTATGGATGCCGAAGGAAGAAGAATGCAGCCCGACGCGATTATCGACCTTCCTGAAGATAAACACCTGATTGTGGATTCAAAAGTTTCGCTGATTGCGTACGAACGTTGGGTCAACGCCGACACGGATGAGGATCGTGCAATTTTCGCAAAACAACACGTACAGTCTGTGGAAAATCACGTGAAAGAACTTTCCGCAAAAAACTACCACGAGTTGTATGGTATAGAATCGCCAGAATTTGTATTGCTATTTATGCCTATAGAATCGGCTTTGAGTATGTCTGTGGCGCAAAAACCGGATTTGTTTAGTGAGGCTTGGGATCGAAAAGTCGTTATTGTAAGTCCTTCTACATTATTGGCAACCCTGCGTACCATAGCAAGTATCTGGAAACAGGAACGTCAGACCAGGAATGTAATTGAAATAGCAAAGGAAGCCGGGAGCCTTTACGATAAATTTGTGAGCTTTCTGAACGATATGGAGCAGGTGCAGAATCAGTTGGAGCGCGCATTAAAAAGCCATGAAGATGCAACTAAAAAACTTTCTACAGGAGCTGGGAATGTGATTGGAAAAGTAGAGAAATTAAAACGTTTAGGAGCTAAAGCAAATAAACAGATCGATTCCAAATTTTTAGATGAGGAAGATTAACGATGAGGAAGATTAACAAAAACGGACTTGCCGAAAGGTAAGCCCGTTTATAATTTTTAGCTTCGAAATGCAAAACCTACTTTGCTAACTTCTGCTAGCGATTCTACTAAAGCTCTTTCATGCGCTTATTGATGGAAACATCAACATACGTATCCTTTAAACGGTCTACGGCTTCTTTTTGAACAGTGACATTGGTGTCTGATTCATAATCATGAATAGTCCTTTGATTTTGGATTTCATTATCATAAGGATCCTTTCCTGCCAAAAGTTTGACGATTACCGGAAGACATTCGAGGAAGACAAAAAGCAACGCAATAAAAAATACAGCATTTGCATTGGACTCGTTAACCTTTCCATTGGCATCGTACCTTAGATTGCCCAGCGCAGAGTTGCGGTCTGCAAAACCAGCGACATTGACGGCGCTGTCCAAAGAAGCGTTGGATAAAACTTTTTGGTCCAATATCCCTTCAAATTTCTGTTTCTGGCGTATAGCGTTTTGCTGGGTCGTTATCTTGTTCCGTAAAGTGTCCAAATAGCCCTCTTTTTTCTTCAGCTCTTCTTCTTTCATTTTGGCATAAGGGCCATACCCCATGACACCGGACGTTTCAGTTGTTTTGTTACCGAATATCTCGTAGTTCAATTTTGTACGGTCATTTTTAATGCTGGATTCCAATGAGTCACGTTCTGTCGTGGTTGCTTTCAAAAGTGCAACTTCATTGGCATATTTCTTATTGAAAGTACTGTTGAGCGTGTCAATTTTAGCGCGTTGGTCGGCAAGAAACCGTACACGGAGGTTTTCCCGGATCTCTTTATCGAAGATTTTTAACTCCAATGGCCTAGAGATAACCAACCCGATCAAAATAGCCAATAAAATTCGCGGCAGGGCCTGCAGAAGCTGCATAAAGCCACTTTTGGATTTATTAATACTGAGCACAATATAGCGATCCATGTTAAATATCGCTAAACCCCAAATAATACCAAATACAATAGCTAAAAGCCAGTCAAATGTTCCCCCACTAAAGACGAAATACATGGCATAACCACCCGAAAGGCTGGCAAACAATCCCGTAAAAAAAATAGTAGCACCTATGGCTGTGTACTTACTATGTTCTTCCGGATATTTTTCAAGAGTTTCTTGATGTACCCCCGCACATCTCCAAAAGAAACGGTTAATATCGCTCATTAATATATTTTTACTTAAATTGACAGATTATTTTTAACAAGATTTATGAATAAGTTTTTGTTTTACAATAGGATGACTGTTTTCATGCTCCTTTGTAACGCCTCCCCCAGAAGACACAGCATTTGCCTAATTTTATTATCTTTGAAAAAAATCAGGAATAATCAGATAATATGAAGAAAAGACAACTTTTGCCATTCTTTGCGATAGTGGCAACTGCATTTGTTGGTTGTGAGGAAAAAAAAGTGATGACAGATAATCCTCTTTTATTGGCTTACGAAACCCCATTTAATGTACCACCTTTTGACAAGATCAAAACAGAGCATTTTAGGCCAGCGTTTGATGAAGCAATAAAAATACACAATTTGGAAATTGACACAATAGTCAACAATTCGGATAAAGCAACATTTCAAAATACGATAGTCGCCTTAGAAAATGCGGGTGGATTACTGAATAATGTATCAACTGTATTTTATAATCTCAATAGTGCCAATACGAATGACAGTATTCAGGCAATAGCGAAAGATCTGGCCCCCATCTTATCGAGTCATTCGGATGAAATCTCGATGAATACCAAATTATTTGACCGTATCAAAACAGTTTGGAGCAGCCGAAATACACTTGGACTGGACGAACAGGATAATAAACTGTTAGAAGAAACCTATAAGAGTTTTGTTCGTTCTGGCGCAAATCTAAAGGATGCGGATAAGGAAAAAATGAAAAAAATTAATGCTGAACTTTCAACATTAACAACACAATTCGGACAAAATTTGCTTGCTGAAACCAATGCTTATACATTGGTCGTTGATTCCGCGAGCCAATTGGAAGGCTTGCCGGAATCGTTGAAAACGGCAGCGGCTGAAGAAGCCTTAGCAAAAGGAAAGAAAGACAAATGGGTCTTTACCTTACAGAATCCGTCCATTATGCCCTTTCTTCAGTATGCAAAAAATCGTGAGTTGAGAAAACAGCTTTGGGAAGCCTATCAGTTGCGTGGCAATCAAGATAACACCAACGATAACAAGGCAATCATTCAAAAAATTGTTAATCTCCGTCTTCAAAAAGCAAAATTATTGGGTTATTCTTCACATGCAGCTTATGTACTCGAGGAATCCATGGCGAAGAATCCGACCAATGTCTATGCACTGTTAAATAAACTTTGGACTCCAGCACTTGCTAAAGCGAAAGGCGAGGAGGCTGATATCGCACAGGAAATTAAAGCTGAAGGCGGCAATTTTGCTGTCGCTCCTTACGATTGGAGATATTATACAGAGATTATTCGCAAAAAACGTTTTGCATTGAATGAAGACGAAATTAAACCTTATTTGAGTCTTCCAGCAGTTCGTGAAGGAGCATTCGGTGTCGCCAATAAATTATATGGTTTGACATTCGTAGCCTTAAACAATGTCCCAACCTACCATAAAGACGTAGAAGTGTATGAAGTTAAAGACAAAGACGGTTCACATTTAGGTCTCTTATACGCTGATTTTTTCCCGCGCGAATCAAAAAGAGGCGGTGCCTGGATGACTTCTTATCGTAATCAGTCGACAAAAGATGGAAAACGTGTTGCTCCGGTAATTTCCATCGTATGCAATTTCACAAAACCAGTGGGAAAAAATCCTGCCTTGTTGACATTTGATGAAGCAACTACCTTGTTCCATGAGTTTGGACATGCGTTGCATGGTCTTCTTTCCAATGTAAGATACCGCTCAATGGCCGGAACTTCTGTACCACGTGACTTTGTTGAGTTACCTTCACAGGTGATGGAAAATTGGGCAGCAGATCCAGAGGTATTAAAAACATATGCTAAGCATTATAAGACGAAAGAAGCGATGCCAGATTCATTGATTCAGAAAATGGAAAAGGCCGGTACCTTTGATCAAGGATTTGCAACCGTTGAATACCTTTCTGCTGCGTTGTTAGACATGGATTATCATGCTACCACAAAAGAAATTTCAAAAGATATTAATGGCTTTGAAAAAACGGCAATGAAAAAAATAGGTATTATTGATGCTATTATTCCGCGCTATAGAAGTACATATTTTCAACATATTTTCGCAGGTGGGTATTCTGCAGGTTATTATGCTTATATCTGGTCTGAAGTATTGGATTCGGATGCTTTTGCAGCTTTCAAGGAAAAATCATTGTACGATCAAGTGACAGCAGATTCTTTCCGTAAGAATATTCTTGAAAAAGGAGGTACAGATGATCCTGCTAAGATGTACCGTACGTTTAGAGGTGCGGATCCAGATCCAAAATATCTATTGAAAAAGAGAGGTTTGAACTAATACTCACTAATCAAAAAAAGGCGATATAGAAATATATCGCCTTTTTTTTGTTCAGGTACTTGTTATTCTAAAAACTATTCTTACATTTGAATATTATTTATAATGAGTCTAAATAAATAAAGATGCTATGTGTGACACAAAAATTCTAAGCCAAAGAGGAGATACCCATATTAGTGTTTGCCATAAGTGTCAGACCTATTATATCTGGCAACAAAGTTTTGTACTGACATTTACGAAGAAAAAATTCTTCGACTTCTTGAATATTACGAAAAGTAATGGTGATGAACTCTTTTTTAGCACATTTCCAGATGGTGAATTTCGATTGATCATGAAAACACCTTATCCAGATATCGTATTTTCATTTGACGAAGAACAATGGCAGAATTTCAGAGATGCGCTCCAAGAATCTTATTACATGAATGAGTTTTATGGAATGCTGAATAATTAAGATAAAAAGTCCTGTTGCATCGCTTGTGTTTCATCTCTCTTTCCTTATGCGTTGACAACAGGCACAAACAAAACCCTCAGTTATAGCTGCATAAGTGTACGCAACTGTATCCTGAGGGTTCTTTTTTACCTATATATTGATTACTCGCCTATCGCGTAATATTTAAAATCAAGGTCTTCAAGTTCCTTACGGTTCAATAGTTTACGGCCATCGAACACAAATGCAGGCTTTTTCATGTGCTCCTTGATTTTGGCCCAGTCATAGTTCTTAAATTCATCCCATTCAGTCAATACTGCAATTGCATGTGCATCATTGCAAGCCTCATAGGCGGTATTGACCACCTTTACCAAGGCCCTGTTTTCTTCCGAAGATCTGGTGTTCAGATAATCGAGGTCGGCATAGATGCGTTCAGCAGAAACTTTGGGGTCATAGACCGTGATTTCAGCTTGTTCACTCAATAGATAATCAGCCACATAGATCGCCGCAGATTCACGCGTATCATTCGTGTCTTTTTTGAATGCCCAGCCTAAGAAAGCAATCTTTTTGCCCGATACAGTATTATACAATGTTTGGATAATGTTGTCCGCAAATCGCTGTTTTTGATAATCATTCATCAAAATCACCTGATCCCAATACTCGGCAACCTCTGTGAGACCGTAACTCCGTGCGATATAAACTAAATTGAGGATATCTTTTTGAAAACAAGAGCCTCCAAAACCTACAGAAGCTTTCAGAAATTTGGATCCAATTCTGGAATCCATACCGATTGCCTTGGAGACTTCATCGACGTTCGCGCCTGTTTTCTCGCATAGTGCCGAGATGGAATTAATGGAGGAGACGCGTTGTGCTAAAAAGGCATTTGCGGTTAGTTTTGACAGTTCAGACGACCAAAGGTTTGTTGTGAGAATCTTGTCGCGACTTACCCAATGTGCATAGATATCGACCAATGCAGCAATAGCTTCATCATTCTCTCCACCTATAAGCACGCGGTCCGGATTGATTAAATCCTGTATCGCTGTTCCTTCAGCCAAAAATTCAGGGTTGGAAAGAATATGGAAATTAACACCATTACCCGTGTTATCCAGGATACTTTTTAAAGCTGCCGCTGTGCGAACGGGTAAAGTCGATTTTTCAACGACAATTTTGTCGTTTTTGGCAACCGCTGCGATCTGCCGTGCACAAAGTTCAATATACTTTAAGTCCGCAGCCATCCCCTTGCCTTTTCCGTAATTCTTAGTCGGTGTATTGACCGAAATAAAAATCATGTCGGCCTCGTCGATAGCTTTTTCGATATCGGTTGAGAAAAACAAATTGCGATGACGCGCTTCCGCAACAATCTCTTGTAAACCGGGCTCGTATACAGGAAGATTATCGAGATTTTCATCATTCCAAGCCGCGATACGGGCTGCATTGACGTCGACGATCGTAATCTCAATATGTGGACATTGCTTTGCAACAACTGACATGGTAGGTCCACCAACATAACCAGCACCGATACAGCATATTTTCTTGATTGTTTTGCTCATTTTGATTATCTTAATCAGCTATAAATTGAAGAACAAACTTAGATAAATTGCTTTTGATATGCAATACAAAGCACAGCATATCAAAACAATTTATTTATAGGAGCTGGCTCATCACTTGTTCTGCTTTCTATTTGCATAATTGCCCTTATGCAATGCTATTAAAGAAGCCATTTCGTAGTGGAGATGCAAAAGATTTATTCTAATTTTACATTAAAAAAGAAACGTTTTGATAAAGCAGGAAGTTATTGATAAGGTACTGGAAACAGCACGGATAGAAGAGGTGGTGGGAGACTTCGTTGATTTAAAGAAACGGGGAACTTCTTTGATCGGAAATTGTCCTTTTCACCATGAAAAGACACCTTCCTTCCACGTTTCTGTTTCGAAGGGTATCTATAAGTGTTTTGGTTGTGGTGTCGGTGGGGATTCCCTCAAATTCGTCATGGAACTGGAAAAGTTCTCATACCCCGAAGCCATTCGTTATTTAGCCGATAAATATTCCATTCAAATTGAAGAAGTCGAGCGTTCTCCAGCCCAGCTTGCCGCGCAGGATAAACGGGAAAGTCTATATGTGCTAAGCGCTTGGGCCAGTAAATTCTTCGCCGAGCAACTCTGGAAAACTGAAATGGGGCAGGTGATCGGACTCAACTATTTCAAGGAGCGCGGCTACCGTGAGGATATCATCAAAAAATTTGAATTGGGTTATTCGCCTGAGGAATGGACGGCATTGGTCGATAAAGCACAGGTAGCGGGTTTTCACCCAGATTATTTGGCCGCGAGTGGTTTGGCTATTGAACGCGATGATAAATCTTTATATGATCGTTTCCGTGGCCGGGTCATGTTTCCGATTCATAACCTTACAGGCCGTGTCATTGGCTTTGGTGGCCGGACACTAAAGACCGACAAAAAAGTCGCCAAATATGTAAACTCTCCTGAAAGCGAAATCTACCATAAATCCGATGTACTGTATGGATTGAATTTTGCCAAAAAAGCAATTATGGAAGAGGATAATTGCTACTTGGTAGAGGGGTATGCAGATGTTCTTTCGGTACATCAAGCTGGAGTCGAAAATGTTGTTTCCTCCTCGGGAACTTCGTTGACAACAGGTCAGATCAAGCTTATTTCCAGATTCACCAAAAATGTGACCATACTGTATGATGGGGATGAAGCGGGGATCAAAGCCTCCCTACGCGGTACAGATATGCTGCTCGAAGAAGGCTTAAACGTGAAGGTGCTGCTTTTTCCCGACGGTAATGATCCCGACTCTTACGTGCAAAAGTTTGGTGCCACGGCTTTTAAAGATTATGTCAAATCCAATCAGCAGGACTTCATTTTCTACAAAACGAATATTCTGCTTCGCGATGCCAATAACGATCCCATAAAAAGGGCCGAGGTTATTCGCGATGTGGTCGAAAGTATTGCATTGATTCCCGATGAAATTAAGGTTTCTGTTTTTATCCGCGAATGTAGCAGCCTTTTGGATATCGAAGAGCGTATTTTGTTGGCTGAACTCAACAAGATTAGGCTCAATAGAGCAAAGAAGGCGGATAAGGATGCTGCTCGTAAAACTCAGAGTCCGCCGCCAAATACAGGGATGCCCCCTTTCGGAATGGACGGGCCACCGCCGGATTTCTTTATGACAGATGATGAAAGGGCGGGATTACCTCCCATAGAGTCTGTAGAACAGCCTGCACAGCTGACTTCGGAAATTCTCCAGGAACGTGAGATCGTCCGAATTTTAATCAACTATGGTGATTATCTGGCAACCTGGGAAGGTGACGGTGATATTCCAGTTGCAGGATTGCTATTGGGAAATATCAGCGACATTGAATTTAAGGATAAAGCTGCGGCTTATATTTTAAACGTCTATAGAGAAGCTGCGGAAAAATACGAAATTCCAGATACGAAACAATTCTATTCAAACTCTGACCCTGCTATAGCAGATTTGGCGATCAATTGCGTTGCCAGTAAATATTCGCTCAGCGAAAATTGGAATGACGATAAGCGTAAAATTTATGTAACGCAAGAATACGAACATCTAAAACAACTTGTCGTTACAGCGATCTATCGGATCAAGAAACGTAAGATTGAAGCTGAAATGCATCATATTCGTGAAGAAATGAAACATGAACAAGATGTGGCCAACCTGGAAGTCCTTATTTTTAAATATCAGAAATTAAAAGAAGCCGAACGCCTATTGGGCGGCTTTCTGGGCAACACTATTGTAAAGTAATCTTTGATATGGCAAAGCATCTTGAAACGGGCGAATGGGGCGAGCAAATGGCCATGGAATACCTCGTCAAGATAGGCTATAAAATAGTGTTAAGAAATTGGCGATTTAAGAATTTAGAAGTAGATTTGATTGTCGTGGACAAGGATACCTTGGTATTTGTTGAAGTAAAAACGCGGTCGGGAACGGATTTCGGCGAACCTTACGAATTTGTGGATCGCAAAAAACAGCGTCTACTGATTCGTGCAGCTCAGGCTTATATTCTTAAAACAGGTTATGTCGGTGAAGTCAGATTTGATGTTGTCGCAATAACAAAATCTCCCAAAACAGCACTCAATCATATCAAAGATGCGTTTTGGGATAGTTGAGGATACGTACTTATAAATAACTATACATAGATGAGAAAAATAACTTATTTTATGGCAATTGCAGCACTAGCTTTTGCTTCTTGTAAGTCAAAAAAATCAAGTTTGGAATTTGCCTCTCCTGGAGCAAATCAAGCTGTTTTAAAAGGTGCTCAGGTCCAATTGAAATTGAAATTTGAATCTGTATCAATGGACTCTGTGGCTTATTTTGTAGATGATAAACATGTAGGGTCATCAACAGATACAACGGCAATTACGGTTGATACCAAAGACATGGCCTATGGTACACGTAATATTTCCGCCCTGGTATACAATGCTGGAAAACCCGATTCTGTTTCAAGTACATTTTATGTTGTACCTGAAAATGCGAAGAACTATGGTTTTGAGGTTGTCAACAAATACCCGCACGATACCACAGCTTTTACACAAGGGCTACAGTTTGCGGATGGTATTCTCTACGAATCCAATGGCCGTTATGGAGAGTCCAACTTGAGAAAGGTCGATCTAAAAACAGGCAAAGTACTACAGGAGATCAAATTTGATGAAAAGACTTTTGCCGAAGGAATGACATTGGTTGGTAATAAGTTATTTATGTTGACTTGGCAACAGGGAGAAGGATATGTCTTTGATAAAAATTCTTTTGTCAAGGAAAGTTCCTTTAAATATGAAAATAGCAAAGAAGGTTGGGGCTTGACCTACGATGGCCAGCATTTGATAAAGTCTGATGGATCCAATAAATTGTTCTTTTTAGATGCAACGACCGGTAAAGAGCTAAATGCTATCGGAGTTTACGATGAAGCTGGACCCGTGGATGAACTTAATGAACTGGAATATATAGACGGCAAAGTCTACGCAAATGTCTATCAAAAGGATGTTATTGTTATTATAAATCCTCAAACAGGAGCGGTAGAAGGACGGATTAATCTTGTTGGTATCTATGAGCATACTTCCGCTTATGACAATGAATTGAATGGAATTGCTTACGATCAAGCTGGAAAACGTCTTTTTATAACAGGGAAGTTATGGAATACATTATTTGAGATCAAGACAGTTGAAAAATAAATGAACTTCAAGTCTTGATCCTTCTTCGTAAGGTCGACAGTATTGCAAGTTTGTGTAAAATTAGAAGGGGGTATCCAAAAGATTGGATACCCCCTTTTTCATGCAATTTTATACGTATTCCGCTGCCACATCATTTTAGAGATTCAATTCTCAACGGGTCTGATTTGGCTTTTTGAGCATTTTCTTTTTTATTGGCCCCATTCTTTTTTGAAGTATGGATGTTATCGTATGAGGCATGCAATTCAATCTTTTGTATAATGATGCCTCAAGGGCTGAGACAGATCGCTTTTAGAAGTGTATGGAGTGAATGAAACATTATGGCGAGCAGATCTCCGGGAGCGTGCCTCTCTAATAAAGAAGAGCAGAGTTTACCCGACATCAATATAGCTGATGGGTGTATGCTATTATTGTTGGCTGATTTCGCTAGAATAGGCAGTTATAAAAGGAAACTAAAAACCCCTTTGAACCAGTAGGAGCAAAATAGTTAAAGCAAAAAAAGGAATGAAGTTTGAAACTCCATTCCTTTTTTTATATTGATTTAATTTCGATTAATAAATCGGAGTAAACATCCAAGTATCGTCAAAACGAGATGAACCGTTAAGTCCAGTCGTGATGTAACCGTTGTTTCCTACAGCGAAACCAACAGCATCTTGGCGTGCTGAACCAGCGAAAGCGCCGTTATCATTTGTCCAGTAGTCACCAGAAATATTATATTTCCATGTACTATTGATTACTGCATTTTTGTAACCACCAACAACGAATGGTGTACCATTGATCGCGAACGCAGAGGCATTTGAACGAGTCAAATCGTACGTATATGAATTATCAGCTCTATTGATATCGTTCAATTTAGTCCATTTGCTACCATCAAATTTATAGAAATCTTTTGGGTAAGAACCGTTAGAAATACCACCACCTACATAGGCTACATTATTGACAACAAAAGAGAAAGCTGCTTTTCTTTTCGCTGAAAAAGGAGCATCACTAATTGCTTGCCAAGTATTAGCAGCAGGATCATATTTGTAAAACTCATTGGTATTTGTTGTTCCACCACTAACTACAGTTTCACCGGTTCCAACATAAGCCGCACCGTTTAAAGTAAAAGCTACTGCATTAGACAAAGCAATAGGAAGTGGAGCAATGCTTGACCAAGCACCTTTTCCGCCGTTAGCTGTAGGGTCAAATTTGTAGAAATCTGTTAGGTTGTTTGTTCCGTCATTTCCACCACCAACATAACCGACATTACCAATGGAAAAGCCGATGGCACCGTTTCTCTCAACACCTGTGAAAGGTGCTTTTTCAGCCCAAGTATCTGATGCTGCGTCATACGCATACGTGTCTTTCACGCGGAATGGTTTACCACCAGCGTTACTTGCTAGACCAGTAGTGACATATGCAACGTTATTTATCAAAAAGCTAGCAGCAGATGAAGTTTGTGGCCCTTTAAAAGCAGCTTTTGCAAACCATTCATCTGATTTGGTTGTGCTGTCGTCACTTTTTTTACAAGAAGAGATAGTTGCAACTGTAAATACAAAAGCTAATAAAACGAGTAGCCAATTTTTCTTGTTCATAAATTATTGAAATTTAGTATAAAGGATGTTTAATTTAATTTTCGGATCATTCTCATTATCTTTTGCCAATATTAACCTGTCTCCAGTTGAAAACAAACTCGATGTCGGTAAAGATAGATATAATGAAGTGTTTTTGTATGCTGTTGTTTTAATTTTTGTCAAATATTCAATCAGATTGAATGTATATTTTCCATTGGAACCAAAATCATCGCCAGGAACTAATGTAGGTGCTTGCACACTTCTAGAATCAGTCGCATAGGGTGTTAATAACATACTAATTGGGTTCCCGTTTGGACTGGCAATCATCAAAATTACATTCTTGGGTTGCGCAAAATTTGTTTTGGCTCCATTTTCTACCTCGATGATCAGTTCCGCTTTATTGATTGCAATGGATGGATTGTTCACCAATTCTAATAACGTTGGAAATTCAATTTTTGCTACAACACCAGTTGAGCCTTCTAAAAATACATTTCCATCAGTTTGTTGACTTGCAAGTTGCGGATTTTTTAAGGTCATCGGCGCAAATTTTGTTGCAGAGCGATCTGCTTCAATTTGATTATACTGATAAGCCTTGTTATCAATGGAAAAATATTGTTTGCCAACGGATTTTGTTCCTTCATTATTCAGGAATGAATAATGGACCTGTAAAAATACAGTGTCTTTGAATCCAATAACTGCCGTATTGCTATTGTCAGGGACAAGTGCCAATCCTTTGAAATACTCTTGGAAACTTGTACTATTTTGAATTCGGTTATCATTATTTTTGATCATTGTAAACAACTCATTGCTAATGCTGTTGTTGAATCTAAAAAATAAGGAATCTGCCGATTGTATACGCGGTTTAAAGGAAAGTTGTGCCAGTGGGGTATTTTCATAGGCAAACTTTTGTTTACTGAATATCGCTGCTGAACTTACAAAAACAGGACGTTCATCAACAGGTTTGGTAAAATCAACCTGTGTTTGCGTAATTTCTTCTGTGACACGGTGTACTGTTATCTTTTGTACTTTCGTTGTATCACCGTAAAAATATTTGTTTGGCTTTAATACCAAGGTTACAGAATCCAAGGTAGCATCATCAGGTATAGAAGCATTACTTATCGTTCCTACTCCTAGGCGCATATAAGCTGTAGACTTCATGCTACCCGTAACAGCATTGCTATTCTTTCCTACGAGCATTGTTCCAGTAGCAGAAGTCGGAATATCGTCCAATTGATAAGTCGAAACTTTGGCGGAAACCGTATCAATTGGTACTAAACCGATTGTTTCATCTCTTGAACTATCCAATGAGAGCGAAATGTCTTTATTACAACCAACAAAAGCGGCCAATGTAAAAAGTGGAAGTAAAAGTTGAATACTACGTCTCTTAAAGTCTTTAATCATATTAATTTTTGAATAGTGCAAAAGTAATCAATGCGAACTGTTAATCAGTGTTATATTTTGTTAAATATGGTTAATTACCACAGCGATTGCAAATCTAGTAATTTAAATTTGTTTTAGTTATGGGTAGAAGATTTAAATTACTGATCAGTTTGATCGTTTTAATAGGGGCAGGAATTACTGTAGTGCTAGGCTTTTGGCTTTATGGAAGTTATACCAATCGTCGCGACCTGTTCCTTTCTACCGCAGAGCGTTCACTCTTCAATGCTGTTCAGGAGGCATACCAAGCGCGCAATGGTGATCGGAAGTTAGATGGCCCCGAGGCTGATCGGAATCGCCTCCTCCAAGATGTAAAACGAGAGCTTCTGGGCTTATTGCCAGCTGCTGAACTCGATAAGGCTTTACAACGTGTAAGCGCCGAACGACCTAAAAACGAGCGATTTGATCGCGAGATCCACAGTAGGCGGGAGAAAATGTTTCCCAAAGACCGCGAAGGGCAAGGCGCAATTATTCCGCCCTTTCTGTTCCGGGACTTTGAGATGAACAAAGCTAATCTGGATTTGATCGAAAGGAAGTTTAAAGAATCCCTGAACAATAAGAGCATAGCAGTACCATTTGAAATGGCTATTGTCACGATTCCACACGATCAAATCAAAGATGTACGACGCAAATACCGCGAAGCAAATCTTGCTTGGACGAGACCCATGATGGTTAATCCCATAAAAAATGAATTTCTTGTTATCAAGTTTAAGGAGGATTGGAAGTATTTGCTGTATAGCTTAAGTTGGCAGCTGTTGATCTCACTGCTTTTGATTGGACTGCTGCTTGGGACATTCTTCTATTTGATGAAAACCATTCTCAACCAAAATAAGATGGCCGAGCTGCGTAAGAACTTTGTCGATAACATGACGCATGAACTAAAAACACCGGTTTCCACTGTGATGGCAGCTATAGAAGCGATACAGTTGTATGGTGTGCAGGATGACCGGGAAAAGATGAATCGTTATCTGAATATCTCCAAAAAAGAACTGGAGCATCTGTCCAATATGATTGAAAAAGTGCTTCAGATGGATATTGATGCAACGAGAGGGATTGTGCTGCAGCGTTCTGATTTTGATCTTGTCGCGATGGTGAAAGGAGCCATTGAAGTTGCGCAGCTGAATAAGTCCAAGCAAGTGGACTTTAAGCTCATTGCCGTTCCAAGTGAGATAAGGATCAATGGCGATGAAGCCCACTTAAAAAATGTGATCAATAATTTACTGGAAAACGCGATAAAATATGCTGGACAGCACGTTTATATCGAGGTAGAAGTGAAGGAAATGAAAGAAAATGTCCATATTCGTATTACAGATAATGGTAACGGAATATCCGCAGAATACCATAATCAAATCTTTGATATGTTCTTTCGGGTTCCTTCCGGTAATCTGCACGATGTGAAGGGTTTTGGCTTGGGGCTTGCTTATGTCAAGCAGGTTGTAAAAAGGCACGAGGGCAAGATCACAGTGGACAGTGAGCTGGAAAAAGGGAGTACCTTTAATATCCGATTACCTTACAAATAAAAAGCAATATTTATATTTCAGAAAGAAAATAGGGCCGTTTATCGGACAGTAATTAGGCTGATTTATCCTAAAGATTTCTTAGAAACAAAGCCGAAATATATTTTGATTGAATGACAACGCTATGATTGAAATTTTATATGTAGAAGATGAGCCAAGTCTTGGGATGATCGTTGCCGATAGCCTGGAGGCGAATGGATTTAATGTCACCCATTGTAGCAATGGTCATGAAGCCTTGGAAGCATTTATAGCGGCTCGGCCGGATATTTTGGTCGTAGATGTCATGATGCCCGTGATGGATGGCTTTACATTGGCAACAAAAATACGCGAATCAGACACGCAGATACCCATTATCTTCTTGACGGCCAAAGTGCAGACAGAGGATGTTGTAAAGGGATTTCGTTTGGGCGGAGACGATTACGTCAAAAAACCGTTTAAGATTGAAGAATTGGTTGTGCGGATAGAGTCCCTGTTAAAAAATAGCCCCAAAATGCTGTTCGGCCAAAAGCTGATGATAGGAGACTATAGCCTCGATAGCCTAAAACATCAGTTGACCTATCAAGGTGAGGTGCTTAAGCTGTCTTTCCGTGAAAGTGAGCTGCTGCGGAAGTTATACGAACAAAAAGATAAGGTCATCCCACGCGAGGATATCATGCGAGCCTATTGGAGTCATGATAAATATTTTACGGGACGAAGCTTGGATGTGTTTATCAGCCGGATACGAAAATACCTCAGTCAGGATGACCGCATCAAGATTACCAATGTCAGAGGAGTTGGCTATATGCTTACTGTTGATTGATTGATTGATTGATTGATTGATTGATTGATTGATTGATCGGAGTGTTCCACGTGGATTGGCAATGGTGCATATTAACGACGGGTTTTCATTTCTCCTTTTCTGCCGAGTCCCCGAATATGGTAGGTAAAACTTAATATGGCGTAGCGTGTTATTGCATTTGATTGGGATACACGTACCCAAAGATCATTGACCTGCTGATTGATGTTTTTATTGTCATTAAATAGATCAAATACCGTGAGATTGATCTCGGCATTCCTACGTTTGAACAATTTCTTGCCGATAGAGACATTCCACAACAAACTTGTCGTACTTGGTGAATTCAGGATGCTGCCATTGTAAAGGTAGTTGAACGTTGAATTGAGCGTCCAAGTTTTTAATAAAGTCAATGCAATGGAATTACCAATGGTATGTTTATAGACCGAATAATTCGATTTTTCGCTGGCTGAGTTCTTGGAGAAGGCGATGTTTCCATTGTAATCCAGTCCGATAATGACATCCTTACTGAATGCCGTGTTTACACCGACCCGTTGACTCACTCCATACGTTTGCGCATTGACCTTTTCGAGATTCAATAAGGTGTAATTCTGGTTGAAATAGAGGTTATTGTTTAGGTTGAAGTTAAGTTTCCATGGTTCAAGGCGGTATCCAAGGCTATTTTGCCATTTGAGATTATAGACCCCATTGAAATTTTCGGGCCTGATGTATTGCCCACCAGGCCCGAGTATAACATCCGCTGCGATCGTAAATGCTGAATCTGTGGTGAAAATGGTATTGGAGATTTTATGTTCAATAAAATCTGCTGTAATGTCAGAGGTGAAACTTCTGCCCGAGCCTTTATTGATCGATCTAAATTGTACCACAAGGTTATGGTCATATTCTTGCTTAAGATCCGGATTTCCCGAGCTAATGCGTAGTGGATTTTGATTGTCTATAAAATCTTGCAATTGCTCGATGGAAGGGGTATTTGTCTTTGCATTATACCGAAACTCGACCCGAGTATCCTTATTGAAATTATATTGGAAGTTGAGGTTAGGTAGTAGGCTATTGAAGCGGCTTTTTGTGGTCAGTATATTCGGAAACAATTTATCATTGACCTGTGAAGCCGTCTGATAATCTAAACCAATCTGAAATCTTATGCTATCCTTTTTGTTAAATAAGTAGGAAACCCCACCACTATGGTAAACAAAATCATTCCGGAATTCATTGGAAAGACGATTTTTTAATTCCCCTAGCTGGCCTGTTTCGGCTAGAAATTCATAGGTCCTGCGGTCCGAATAGCGTGCCGTATTCCGAAAAGTATAATTCCCTTGCAACCGGGAATACTTACCGAGCATCTCGGTATAGGCTATCTTTGAGCGAAAGCCGTTATTGTCACCCATGGTATAGTTCCTATTGTTGACGGTGTCGACCCGGCTGAATAAGCCCTCTTTATAATAAGAGTTTAGTGCAAAATTTTCCGCATGACTCTTGTTGCTGTTAAATGAGCCATTGAAATTAAAACTGATCGTGCGCCCAGGTTTGTTGAGTCTCCGCATGTAAGTGAGGTCTCCGCTCCAGTTGAAGTTTTCTCCAAAGCTCTTATTCCTGCGGTCGGAACTATTCAGCATTTCTGCTAGATTTAACAAGGTATTGCCTGTGGAACTTGTATTCCTATCGTTACTTTGATAGGAGAAATTAGGCTGAAAGTCCAGTTTCTGAATCGAATCTATCTTCCAGTTTGCGCGGATAGAGAAAGCATGATTGTTGTCGTAAGTACTGTTTAATTGATCTTGATTGTTGATTTGGTTGGCCCGGTTACCTGCCGTATATTCTGTTTTATTTTGGCTGACGATGTTATTGTCCGTATAGTTGTAGGTATAATTCGCATTGAAGTCCATGCGGTCATCGAAAAAGCGATCCAAGTAGTTGAAACCGGCGTTAAAGCGCGTCGTCACCCCTTGTCCGGTACGTCCTCTGGTGTTTCCGCGGGTCGCAAAACCATTGGGCTGATTAACATTGTTGGTATTGATGTCAATTGAATATTGCCGTTTGGGGTTCATTTTGGTTACCTGTGTATTGACGGCATATTTTCGGTCGGGACCCGCACCTCCGGAGAGCTTGCCAAAATAGGATTTTCTTTTATCAGGCTTGGTGACAATATTGATCACTTTCATGCGTTTTCCATCGTCAAAACCACTAAACTTGGCCTGCTCGGTTTTGTCATCGATAATTTGGATCTTGGCGATAACATCGGCCGGAAGGTTTTTTAGGGCAATCTTAGGATCGGTGCTAAAAAACTCCCGACCATCAATAATAATCTTATTGACAGGCTCTCCCTGCGCTTTTACATTGCCATCTTCATCAATTTCAACACCAGGAATCTGTTTGACCAATTCGTCAACATCTGCAAAATCCTGCGTGATATATTTCTTGGTGTCAAACTCCAGCGTATCTCCTTTAACCTGTATACTGCTCGAAGAAATGTTAATTTCATCCAGTACAATCTCGGCATTAGTGAGTTTAAACATTAAATCGATTGTTTGCCCGATTAGTTTTACACGCCGAAGATCCATGCTGTATCCCATCGGCTGTGTACTGACCAAATAATCTCCGTTGGGAAGTGTACTGCTGCTGAATCTGCCCAAAATGTCTGTCGGAACCTGGACTTTACTGGAATCTTTTACCGCTATAATGGTGATGCTTGCACCTCTGATAGGCTGCGAAGTCGTATTGTCAAGCAGCTTGCCCGTAATATACTGTTGGGCTTGCCCGTTTTTCCCCAATAGCGATAAGCAGATAGAAAAGAACAAAATGGTCCAAAGTTTGATCTTCATCGGTCGAGGTGCAAATGTGTTTTAATGTGTTGTTGACGGTTATATAATTTTATTTCCCAAAAATATGGCACTATTTGTTACGAATTATTATCATTTTAGTTACAATAACCCCAAGTGAATGGAAAGATTAGATATATTTGCAGTAGAATTATAAAATCAACTGAACAAGTCCGTATAACGATCGAGTGATATGCGGATATAGATTAAAAAAATAAAAGATGAAAGAAAGTGTTTTGAGTAGAAAAGAGCGTATTATGAAAGAAGCCTTGTTGCTTTTTTCAGATCAAGGCTATACGAATACCTCTACCAAAACGATTGCCCAAAATGCAGGAGTTTCCGAAGCATTAATCTTTAAACATTTTGGGAATAAAGACGCACTGTTGGTTTATTTGATTAAATCAGGTTATCGTAAGGTTCTTACGCACCACCGCGGAATGATGACCTATCGTGAACCAAAGGAATTTCTGCGCACAATGATCAATCTACCCAATAAATTGGTTACCGCGGAACCCTTATTTTGGAAATTGCAGGAGCGTTTGTCTCATCACCCCTTTTCCAAACAACAGCACGAGCAGTTTATGAAGCCTGTGCAGCCCATTATCCATCGTGCTTTTGAAGATCTGAACTATGAAAATCCAGATCTCGAAACACAATTTCTCTTGTTGATTATCGACAAGCTGTGGAAAAAGGAAGCGATAGGTGAATTGGAAAATGTGATGGAGTTGACGCTGTTTCTAGAGAAAAAATATAACCTGATTTAGCTTAAAAAGCTGAATTATAGTCATTTCTAAACATCTATTCCTTGATAAAGTTCTTTCGTGCTTATCAAACCGATAATTGAATTGTAATCGTTGGATGGCAGTTGTATTCCGGCGCTGTTATTTTTCTATATATTAAGTGTTAGTATTGCTCCCACCAATTGACATGCGGTATATTTCAGCTCTGCACCTTACGAATTGCTGTTTTATGCGTTTTTATATGAAATTGTTGCAAAAACAATTTCATATTATCCAAAATAATGACGTTCTTAGTATTTCTATTTTAAATACATTATACAAACTAATTTATGTTCAAAAAACTCGGTCTGGGAATATTGGCATTAGTCGGCACAATTTCTTTTTTGAAAGCTCAGGACAAAAAAGATTTTGTGAAATACATCAACTCCCAGCATGCATGGGTCGATGCGGTATTCAATACGTTGACGCCAAAAGAAAAAGTTGCACAGTTATTTTTGGTTAGGGCACACACCAATTTAGGACAGAAATATATTGACTCCGTAGCTCAGGTTATACAGGACCAACATTTGGGCGGTCTCGTTGTTTTTCAGGGCGGTCCTGTCCGCCATGTTGATATGTTCAATCGGTATCAATCCCTGTCCAAGGTCCCATTGATGGTGACATTTGATGGCGAGTGGGGATTAGGCATGCGTATGCCAGATTCTACTTTGTCGTTCCCTTATCAGATGACTTTAGGGGCCGTTCAGGATAATCAGCTGATTTATCGCATGGGACGTGAGGTTGCTTTAGACTTCCAACGTATAGGTATGCATTTCAATTTTGCCCCTGATGTGGATATCAACAATAACCCTAAAAATCCCGTTATCGGTATCCGCTCCTTCGGTGATAATAAATATAATGTAACCCAGAAAGCTAAAGCGTATATGGACGGTATGGTGGATGGTGGTATCCTGGCTTCCATTAAACACTTCCCGGGGCATGGCGATACAGATGTGGATTCTCATTATGATCTGCCGCAACTACCTTTCGACAAAAAACGTTTGGATACCCTGGAGTTGTATCCGTTCAAAGAGCTTATTAAAGCCGGTGCACCTGCTGTTATGGTGGCCCACATGAATATTCCGAGTTTAGATGACACGCCTAATATGCCATCTTCCATCTCTAAAAAGGTTGTAACCGATCTTTTGCGTAATGAACTTGGCTTTAAAGGACTAACAGTTACTGATGCAATGGACATGAAAGGTGTAAAGAAGTTTTTTCCAAATGGAGAAGCCGACGTACAGGCGATTATAGCAGGGCATGATTTACTTGAAGTGTCGGAGAATAGCAAGCGTGCGATCGATTTGATTGTAAAAGCTATTGAAGAAGGACGTATCGCGCAGGCCGATATTGATGCGCGGGTAAAACGAGTGCTTGCCGCTAAGCTCTGGCTTGGTTTAGATAAATATCAGGCAACTGTACAACAGAATCTATACCATGATTTACATCGTGCTTCAGCTGTTCAACTCATTGACGAACTGTCCGATGCAGCGATCACCGCTTTGAACTCGATAGAAAAATTAAAATCCTTCAAAAAGGATTTACCTACGGCTATTATCAACATTGGTATTACAGCCAATCAGACCTTCCAAAATGAATTGGCTAGTGCACTCACAAATGAAACACAATATTTCATCACGGATAGCACAAGTAAAGATGATATCAAACGTCTTACCAAAGAAATCAAGAAGAACAAACAATTTATTATTGCCGTACACGATACGAGACTTCGTCCACGTCCGACCATGGTATTAAATAAAGATGTTCAGGGCCTGATGAAGAAATTTGCAAAAAAATCAATCCTGACTTTATTTACCAATGCCTATGCTGTGGATGGATTTGAAGCATCCAAAAAAGCAAAAACAATTTTGCTGGCCTATCAAAATGATGCTTTCATGCAGAAAGCGGCAGTGAAAACTATTTTAGGGCAAAATACGCCGAAAGGAAAACTCCCTGTTACGATAAACAAAAAATTTAAATACGGACAGGGGAAATAAAGCATTATAAAATCACACCAACACGGTACCTCTTCCAAAAATGGCCCTCCTGCAATTGCAAAGCCATTTCGGAAGGGGTATTTTTTTTAGCAGCACTTAAATCTCTTCATGGGCGGACCTGCTATCGGATGGCTTACTTTCATTTTTCATACGGTCAATCGCCGTCACGACATATTTATACTTTTGATGCTGTTTGATATCGTCATCGGTATATTGAAGCTTATCCCCATCAAAGGTGATAAAAATGATTTTTCCAGGGTCTTTAATGTTTACTTTTTCATCGAGGTTGAAGCGATAGATCACATAGCCATAAGCCGACTCCCCATCATTGGCCACATCGGGTTTTTGCCAAAATAAGGTGTTCATTTTACCATTGGCCGAATTTTTCACCAGAAGACCGAAGGGGGCATTGGGTGGGATACTATCTAACCAAGGCATTGTAGGGGGTAAAGCCGGTGTACGGTACAGGTCATTTCGCATGGAATCCTGCAATCCAACAAGATTGTCCGTAAGTGATTTGGAACTGAAATAAATACTTCCCTCCACATCGTGCTCCTCCCTTAAGTGGCGTACCTGTCTGGGGATCTGACTACGGTCTGTCCAGCCGATTTTATTTTCGGTAACACGATAAGCTCCATGCCCGACATAAAAGTGACGGCCATAGGTGTGTTTCTGCCACCAGTCAACCAAGATCTCATAGGCTGCTGCGCGATTTTTGAATGGAAAGTAGATCTGTGGATTGATATAATCGATCCAACCTTCCTGCATCCATTTGACACCGTCAGCATACAGTTCCCGGTAAGCGCTCAGACCACGGGTATCTGATCCGGCACTGTTATTTTCTTTGTTGTCCCATACCCCACAAGGACTAATGCCATATTTGACATATGGTTTTATCTTTTTGATGGCAACACCAAGATCGTGCACCAGTACGTTGACATTGTTGCGTCGCCAGTCGTCAATTTTCTCGATCCCATTATTATATTGACCAAAGGTAATCTGATCCGGTACCGGTGTATTTCTGCTATCGGGATAGGGGTAAAAATAATCATCGAAATGAATGCCATCTACATCGTAGTTTTTGACCACATCCATGATGACATCAATAATATATTTGCGAACTTCCGGAATACCGGGGTTGAAAAGCTTCTTGCCAGCATAGGTGAAGAACCATTCCGGGTGGCGCTTAGTAATATGCTCATCCGAAAAATGGGCCGGATTTAATGTTGTCGAAGCACGATACGGATTGAACCAGGCATGGAGTTCCATTCCTCTCTTGTGGGCCTCGGTGATGGCAAACTCCAAGGGGTCATAAAATGGCGAAGGTGGTAATCCCTGTTTTCCGGTTAGATATCTACTCCATGGTTCTCTGCCCTTCGCGTAAAATGCGTCGGCAGCCGGACGTACCTGCAAAATAATGGCATTCAGTCCCGCGCTGCGGTGCTGGTCCAGTAAATCAATAAACTCCTGTTTTTGCTGTGCGACATTATTGCCTGCTTTGACAGAAGGCCAGTCTATATTACCTATGGTTGCAACCCACACGCCACGAAACTCCCGCTTAGGTAGTTGCTGGGAATACGTTCTAATCGAAAATAAACAGATAACAATGGTAAAAAAAGAATATAAATATGTTTTTCCCGTCATTCTATAAATTATAGCCAACAAAGATAGGGAAGCATTTCTTACTTTTTCCCTAAAAAATGTAAGATGTTTGTTGGATACTTGTTAAAAGAACCTGAGCTTGGTTTTCAAATTGATAATAATGCAAATACAAGTAACATTATACTTTATTTGTGCTAATTTAGATGCGGTTTTCACAAAAGCAATGGCTTGATCGGCTGACCGCAATAAAAAAGATTATGAGCAAAGAACAAATATCCGTTTTTGACATGTTTAAGATTGGTATAGGACCCTCGAGTTCGCATACCTTGGGCCCTTGGCGTGCAGCCCAGCAATTTACAGCTGTTCTCAAGTCAAAAGGTGTCTTACATGAAGTCGAACAAGTCAAAATCCTACTGTACGGTTCTTTGGCTAAAACCGGCGCTGGACATGGTACCGATATTGCTGTGCTCCTGGGACTAAGTGGAGATGATCCGGTTACCTTTGATGTCAATAGCGTGATGCCCAAAGTGGAGCATATTAAGACAGTCGGCGAACTGGAAGTCGCTGGCGAACGGACGATTCCTTTTTCCTATCCGGAAGACCTCTTGTTTCTATATGCGGAAAGTTTACCTTTTCACCCCAACGCAGTGACCTTTCAGGCATTCCTATCCAATGGTAAGGCAATGACCGAAACCTATTATTCGATAGGGGGTGGTTTTGTGGTGCAGGAAAATGATACTGAAGGTGTTTTGTCTGAAGTGGACCTTCCGTTTCCTGTCGATACTGCACAGGAACTCTTGCATTGGACGATGAAAACGGGTCTGAAAATCTCGGAGCTGGTCCTTGAAAATGAATGTGCATGGCGTGAAGAAAGTGAAACCGTGGCAGGCGTTTTGAATATTTATAAAACAATACATGAATGTATCTACCGCGGCTGTCATACTGGGGGGACATTACCTGGGGGCTTAAATGTCGAACGTAGAGCAGCCAAGCTAAACAAGAAGTTAATGCAGGGACGAAGTTATCAAGATTATGAGTCCTGGGTAGCGGCCATTCGCGAGGGCGGCCAAAACTTTCAATATATTCTGGATTGGGTAAGTTGTTTTGCACTTGCCGTAAATGAGGAGAACGCCTCTTTCGGACGTGTGGTTACAGCTCCTACCAATGGGGCCTCAGGCGTTATCCCAGCGGTGTTGCAATATTACATTACTTTCCACGACGGAATGCTTGAAAATAAAATTATCCAATTTATTCTTACCGCATCCGAGATCGGATCGATATTTAAGAAAAATGCAACTATTTCAGCCGCAATGGGCGGTTGTCAGGCCGAGATTGGCGTTTCATCAGCGATGGCAGCCGGGGCGCTGACAGAAGTGCTGGGCGGATCACAGCGCCAGGTGCTGATGGCTGCCGAGATTGCCATGGAACATCACCTCGGATTGACATGCGATCCAATCGGTGGACTGGTACAAATTCCATGCATCGAACGTAACACAATGGGAGCCATCAAGGCAATTACTGCTGCACAATTGGCACTGCAATCGAATCCGGATAAAGCAAAAGTAAGTTTGGATACGGTGGTTAAAACTATGTGGGAGACTGCTTTGGATATGAATGCCAAATATAAGGAAACAGCAGACGGTGGATTGGCCGTCAATATTCCATTGAGTTTGCCGGAATGTTAATGACTGCCGAAGTTTTCTCGTTTTTCGTATATTTCCTCTATAAATTAACTATAATACAGTCCCCTTGCGCATTGGGTTTTGCGATTTTCCTCTTCGAGTTTGGTCAGCCGTAAGGCTGGCATTAACTCATGCTTGTGTACTTATAGCCTTTTATAGGCATTTGCATTGGCCAATTTAAAAACGGGGTCTTTTAGCCACCATAAAGATACCCGGCCTTTACGCAAAAAATTGTTATGGTTTAAGTTTCGCTATGCGTTCCATTTCTTTTTGGTGATACCGTATCCTGGCATCTAGTTTGGCTGGTTCGTAGATCACCTGTAGTGCCGGATTATAAGGGGTTAAGTCTTTTAGGATATTCCATACAACAACGGATATTTTTCGTGCGATAGCGATCAGGGCCTTTTTCGAGGATTTTCTTATACTTAGACGGTTGAATTTGTCTTTAAAATAGGAGCCTTTACAGCGGCTTGCCGCCCAGGCAACCTGTACCAGTATTGGCTTGAGATATCTGTTTCCTTTAGTGATCGCTGTACTTTTATATTTCCCTGCGCTTTCATCATTCTTTGGTCGTAATCCGACCCATCCGCTCAGTTTACCGCTGTTTTCAAAAACTTTCATGTCTGCGCCGGTCTCGGCGATGATCACAGCGGAACTGATACGGCTAACGCCGGGAATCGTCTTTAGCAAGGCACTCTGCCGTGGAAAATCACGCAGGCAGATAGCTTCAATCTTTTCTATATACTCAGCAGACTGCTTGATCAACAGGTCGTATTCAGCTTTTGCCATCTGCAGGTTGAAGCGGTGGTGCTCCTTCATGCAGCCGGTTAGTGCTGCTGCCAGCTTTCCGTTTTCTTTGTTCTTCTTACTGGCATAGACCAGTTTGCTTAAACGTACGGCATCACGCTCCCCGGCTATCAGGGCATCAATGACACTCAGCATACTTTTCCCTCCGATATCGGTCACAAGACTACCCAAACGGATTCCGGCCTGTACGAGGATATTGTCCATTTTGGTAAGCATACGGACTATCCGCTGCTGCAACTTGCTATAGGAACGGGTGTAGCTCCTGAGTTCCTGTATTCGCTCACCGGGCACAAAACTCCCGCGAAGCATATCTTTGTGAAGTAGCTGGGCAATCCACTGTGCATCCTTTACATCGCTTTTGCGGCCGGGCAGCTGTTTGATTAAAAAGGGATTCACCAGCATCAGATCAAAGCCCATTTCAGAGAGAATATTCCAGACCGGGATCCAGTAAATACTGGTACTCTCCATCGCTACTCGGAGAACACCCGCAGCCTTCAAGTAGGCTCCCAACTGTCGAATGCCCGTACTGAAGGTTTCGAAAACCTCCACATCCGAATAATGCTTCCCATTAAATACCGCACAAAAAATACTATCTTTATGCACGTCAAGTCCTGCTGTTTTCATATAACTTTTTTTTTCAACATAAAGATAAGCAGCGGGACTTGCTTTGATTGCGATAGCTCTCGCCAATTTTTATCCGCTTGTGTGTAATCGGAAAATTAAATGTAAATTTGACGCGGTAAAATAGATTTATTCTTATAAATAGCGTAAACGAATGAAATATTGTGCAATCGCCTCCGGAAGTAATGGGAACTGTTATTATGTCGCTAAAGATGATTCTGCTATCCTGATAGATGCTGGAATCAACAGCAAGCATATGCACCTGCGGATGTACAACCTGGGTATTTTACCGACTCAGATCAAAGCAATTTTCATTACCCATGAACATTCTGATCATATTAGGGGCCTATCTGTATTTGCCAAAAAATATAATTTACCGGTTTATATTACCAAGGGGAGTTACGATGGTACCCGTTTGCATCTTCCATCCCATTTGGTCCATATCATTTCTCCTAATCAGGTTGTTGAAATTGGAGGGCTTAAGGTGTATGGTATTCCCAAATATCACGATGCCAAAGAACCCTGCAGCTTTCTTGTCTCAGATGGAACATACAATATCGGTGTCCTGACAGATATTGGACGACCTTGCGAAAGTGTGCAGCATGTTATTCAACATTCGGATGTTTTGCTCCTGGAATCAAATTATGACGAGGAGATGTTGCGTACAGGACGCTATTCGTATTTCCTGAAAAATCGGATCAGCAGTGGTTGGGGACACTTGTCAAATCGTGTTGCCGTCGAGCTGTTTAACGCCTATAAAACCGACCGTCTTAAACATCTTATCCTCACTCACCTCTCCGGAGAAAATAATACAGTCGATCTGGTACAGCAAACTTTCGAACCACATTGCGAACGTATCCAGCTGCATGTCGCGACACGTTACCAGGAAACAGAATTATTCGACCTGAAACTTGTGCTGGAAAACCATGTGGCATCTTTTTCAATCCTTTCCGCACTCTCTTCCTAACTAACAACGCTCTTTTTGTTCGCTGTATTTCTTCAGTTAAAGCGTAAGAATACTGTAAAATGAAAAAATTAGTTGTTTTAAAAAGATTTCCTGTTATATTTGCTTTGTTTTTAATCAGTCTAAATAATATCTTTTATACTTATTTGGACAACAAGAAACAAAAAACACCATGTAATAGACGGCAATCTATCACATGGCGTTAATCTACATACAGCGGCAACTGCATGTAGATGACTGAAACAGCACGCTGTGTCAGTTACTCCCGATATACGATATGGAAGAACTTGCAAGATAACGAATTTTATTATTTTATTCGTTGTTAAGCATATGCAAAACCTGCAAATTCTCCCATAATAAGTTGAAGAAAACTAAACATCAATCAACATATTATGAAAATTTTAATTTCATTTTTCACATTCCTTACGGTATTACTGTGTAGTCATACTAGTCATGCCCATGCCCTTTGGATTGAATCATCTTCTTATGGAACGTTAAACCAATCCCATGAAGTCAAGGTAGATTACGGCGAGTTTGCAACGAATGAAAGAGATCAGGTCGACAAATGGTACTCCGACGTGAAGGACTTCTCATTAATGTTGCATGCCCCGGGACAGGAACCCGTCAAGCTTCAATTGACGAATCAAGGCGATCACTTTAGCGGTTCATTCCAACCTACAGCAGCCGGAACCTATTTCCTATCCATTGTTAAAGCACCTAAAGATCTAGGCGGTAAAACGAAATATGAATTTTCTTCCTTAGTGCCTGTTATCGTAGGAAAGTCTGCAACACTCGATTATAAAAATGTAAAAAGCCCATTGCAAATTGAGTTGCTTGGTGCGGCTAACGCAAAAAAGGGGCAACGTATACAAGCAAAGATCACCAGCTTCGGCAAAGTTGTGCCTCAGGCCAAAGTTTCTGTTTTTTCGACTACCGGTTGGGGAAAAGAGTTTGTTGCGGACGAGCATGGCATCCTGACATTTGACGCAATATGGGCTGGTCCATACGTCTTGGAAGCAAGTACGTTTGCTGAAACTGCAGGTGAACATGAAGGGAAAGCCTATGCTTCGACATGGCAGGGAAGTACGACTTTCATTACTGTCAAATAACCGCAGCTACAGCGCAGACAGCATAAGGGTCTAATCTGAAACGATGGCAACACCAATGGGTCCTTACAAAAAAAATATCTAAGAAAAATCTACTATAATAAAACATCTACCATACTACATTCATGAATAAAACTTTATCCTTTTTGGCTATTCCTATGATTAGTTCGGTCTTTTCTGTTGCACAAGCACAGACGAACAAAATCATTGAAGGAATTCTTATCAATGAAAAATCCGAACCTATCACAGGAGCGACAGTAAAATTAACTAATACAGGTGTGACCACCAGCACAGATAGTGAGGGGCATTTCGCTTTTCATAAGCTTTCATCCAAAACCTACCATATCGAGATTAAAGCGATCGGTTACGGTAAGCATACGATGGAAGTGAACGTAACAGATGAGACGGCAAACCTTGGTCCCATTATCTTAAAGGACCAATCGCAAGCTATTGACGAAGTTGCGGTTTATGGTAAATACTATGAGCATTATAAGTTTGACAGTATCTCCGGATCGTTACGCCTTAAAACACCAATCCTAGAGCTGCCTCAAAATATACAGGTTATTTCTTCCGATTTAATGGCAGATCAACAGGTTTTCGACATTGTTGATGGTATTACGCGTAATGTTAGTGGCGCAACACGTCAGGGCCATTGGGACAACCAATATGCCAATATCCGTATGCGTGGCTCTAAGATCCCTGCATTCCGTAATGGGATGAACATTGAAGCTTCTTGGGGGCCTACAGCCGAAGATGCAAGTATGATCGAACGGATCGAATTTGTAAAAGGACCAGCCGGTTTTATGCTTGCCAATGGCGAACCTGGCGGCTTTTATAATGTGGTAACAAAAAAACCTACCGGTAATACCAAGGGGTCTGTTACCCTGAATACAGGGAGCTTCAGTACCTATCGCGCTGCCGTTGACTTGGATGGTAAATTGCGCAAAGATGGCAAACTGCTTTACCGTCTGAATGTGGCCGGACAACAAAAAGATTTTTTTACAAAATATAATTACAGTAACCGGCTTGTTATAGCGCCAGTGGTTACCTATAAAGTAGATTCTTTGGCGAGTTTAACATTTGAATATACCTACCAAGGATCTTCGTACCTGGCAAATGGTAATTATACTTTTTCACCAAAAGGTTTTGCCGATCCAGGTATTGCCAATGATTTCTTCTATGCAGATCCTTCCATGGAACCTGGTAAGCTAAAAGACCATAGTGCCTATATTTACCTGGATCGCAAACTAAACGAAAACTGGAAATTGCATGCACAGATGGCCTATTTCAATTTTGATATGAAAGCCACCAGTACATGGCTGAATTACATGAAAGCCAATGGCGATATGCCACGTTATTACAGTATTGCCGACGAACATGGTGAAAATAGTTTTGGTCAGGTTTCCTTAAATGGAGAGGAATATACTGGAAGCGTTCGTCATCGGATTTTAATCGGTGCGGATTATGGTAATAAGAAGTTTTGGGGCGATTTCAGAACGATTTTAGATTCGATTCCTTCAGCGCCGCTCAACGTCTATGATCCTAAATACGGTATTCCAGGCAGTGTATTCCCTACGCTGGATCGTTCGCAGAGTGTAAAGGTCCGTGCGGGCGGTAGCAACTACGTGACTTCAACAAACTATATGTCATTCTACGCGCACGATGAATTGGCGTTCCTGGAAGAGAAATTGCGTTTATCGCTTGGCTTACGCTATACAATTAATGAGACCATAGGAAAAACGTCTGTAGCTGACAGAACCGATAAAGCATTTACGCCGAGGGTAGGGTTGAGCTATTCGATCGATAAATCCATGAGTGTATATGGCTTGTTTGATCAATCTTTTGTTCCTGTCGCTGGTACCGACTGGGAAGGTAATGCTTTCAAACCAATACGCGGAAATGATTTAGAAGCAGGTGTTAAGAAAGAGTGGATGGGTGGAAAATGGATCTCCACGTTAAGTGCCTACACTATTGCCCGTAAAAATGCGCTGGTAGCTGACCCCGATCCGAGTCACGTCGTTAATGGTGTGTCATTCCAGACCCAATTGGGAGAAACCAGAAGCAAGGGTATCGAATTTGATGTCACCGGTGAAATTATTAAGGGGCTGAATGTGAATGCAAATTATGCCTTGACAGATTCGAAGATCTCCAAAGATACCAAAGAAGAAAATATAGGTAATATCTCACCGAATACGGCCAAACATACAGCCAATGCATTTGTATCCTATCGTATTCAGGATGGGAAAGTGCGTGGACTTGGCTTTATGGGAAGTGTTCAGGGAATGTTTGACCGTGCAGTTGGGACAACAAAAGAAAGTAATTTCAAGAATTATCTGCGTACCGATGCAGGCATCAGCTATCAAAAAGGGAAGTATGCCATTTCGGTCGTAATCAATAATGTGTTGGACAACCGCAAATTGCTGACTGCTGGATCAATCTCCAAAGCAAGTGCGGCCGTTCAGAAGCTCGGTGGTGTGGATTATTATTCCTATATCGTCGAAGCCAGACGTAACTTCCGCATGGGAGTGACCTATAAATTTTAACGGACCGATCCAGATAAATTATAGAATCGATGTATAGTACACTGTTAATCGTTATACTCATGGGAGCCTATCTTTTTTACAACACGAGCAAAAAGGTGAAGTTTGGCCCTAGACCACAATGGCTTGAAAAATTGTGCGCACAAACGAAGTTTGTGCGCACATTGAGCATGCTACTGTTGATCTTTCCATTTATAGCTGTTCTTTATCTGGAAGGCTTTGGAGCAGGTTTTTTTGCTTTTTTTGCCTATTTCATGTGCATGATGTGTCTTGTGGTCCTATTAAATCCTTATCGCTATTTCAAATTATACCCAATTATGGGATTGTATGTATTTAGCCTTTGTGTTGAATTATTGATTTCTTAACCGATTAAATATGCCTGCTAATAAAAAATACCTCAGTACGCCCTTTCAGCGATTCCTGAAAATTACAGCCGGATTTATCGGTGGTTATGTCGTCATGATCTCTTTCCACGTTTTGGTCACTCATATTTTTGAGAAAAAGGATGTTGTTGCCACGGCTTGCTTCACGGGTTATCTCCTATGGGCAGTACTGCTCTTGTTGGCCTTTCTTGCTAAGAGTGGATGGAAAATATGGGGATTATACTTACTCTTGGCGGCAGTTTTTTCGCTGCCTTATTTTTTCAAAATGTAATTGACCATGAATAACCGAAATTATAATATCTATTTCAATACGCATACCATTAGTGGCATTATTATTTGCGCTATCCTTTATGTGATATTTTTTGCGGGATCATTTGCGTTTTTTAGGAATGAAATTGCTGCCTGGCAGAATAATACGTCGTATAAGACTTATCGCGAAGATCATAAAAACGTTGATCATTTGCTCGACTCACTCAAAGGACAAACAAATTTGCATGGACGCGATATTACCTTTTATATGCACCGGGAAGGGACCTCCGCTTATGTTGGGCTCAGTGCATCCAATGACAGTCTCTTAAATAAAGAAAATCTAGCGAAGGTAACGCCAGAACAGAAAGCAGCAAAAAAGAAGGGGCGCAGAAGAGGTGGAGATGATGATTCAAAGAACTTTACCTACAATTTTGCAAATAAGAAGTCAGGTGATTATACACAGAATTACGATATGGGCGAATTTCTTTTCCGCTTGCACTTCATGGCTCAGCTCAATCAGGTACCCATTAGGGTAGGTATAGCGCCCTTTGGTTATCTTATTGCTGGAATTACCGCTTTTATTTTCTTATTTGCTCTTATTACAGGATTATTGCTGCATTGGGACAAGATCGTCTCAAATTTCTTCGTGTTCAGACCTTTCAGTAAATGGAAAACGGTATGGACCGATATGCATACGGCATTGGGTGTTATCGGTTTTCCGTTTCAGTTTATCTTTGCGGTAACTGGTACGTTTTTGATCATTAACTCTGTCCTGGCTTTGCCGCTGAGCAAGTTGTTGTATGAGGGTGATCAACAAAAAATGTATCAGGAGATGGGGGTTAGTGCCGAGACCGATTTTCCTTATACCTACAAACCTTTAAAGGCAGACATTAAGATCGCTCCATTTTTGGATCTGGCCAAATATAAATGGCCTGAATCCGATTTTCAGCGCATTACGATCAAAAACTATGCAGATTCCAATATGCATGTTGTCATGGAGCTGGAGCCACATTTTAACAAGAGCTTTGCTGGGTCGGGTCTATTGTCTGTGCGAGCAGCCGACAATAAAGTGGTTGCCGAGAAATCTCCTGTCAGTGATCCCACCTATGCCGATGGCGTCCGGAGTCTTTTATACCGTCTGCATTATGGTGATTATGGCGGCTATCCCCTTAAAATGGTATATTTTATTTTGGGGGTCATGGGCTGTCTGGTCATTATTTCGGGTATATTAATCTGGTTGGTAGCACGTGACAAAAACAACGTCATTCCACGAAAGCGGAAATTTAATTTCTGGGCGGCCAATATCTTCACGGCAATATGTCTGACCATGCTGCCTGTCACGGCATTGACTTTTATTGCTATTAAATTGAGTCCAGAGGTTAACCAGGATTTTATTTATCGTGTGTATTTCTATAGTTGGCTCGCATTTTCAATGTATTATATTATTCGGAAAAGCATCCGACGCACTAATCGCGAAACCTTGCTGGTTGGCAGTGTATTGGCATTTTTTATTCCACTTGTCAATGGATTTATAACTGGTAACTGGATCTGGGATACATTTCGCAATGGACAGCGTGATATTTTTGTCGTCGACTTTCTATGGCTTATGATCGGTATCATCGGTATAATCGCCCATAATAAGACCAAAAAATTCTTTGAGACTATTCGTTAACAAAGATTCTTTTCTCTCTGCGAAGTAAATATACTTCGTTTCTTAATTTCAAGGACGCTCATAAGGTGCCCTTGAAACTTTTATAGGGTAAGGCTTAGAAAAAATCTTTGATACCACGTTGATCCTTGATGGAAAAGTAATAATTTTTCCAAAGAAGGTCCCAATGATATTCCTCCTCCCGTTCAGGCCGATGATGTTGATAAAATAGACCGGGGTTGATTTTTACTTGGAGTAGGACTTTCTTAAAGTGCGGCTTTGAAAAATCGCCCAAGGCGCATCAGATCCTGTGCCGTCTTTTCGTTCCAGTCCACGGCATAGTTGAGCCGAATACAATTCTTAAACTGATCGTGCTGTGTAAACATCCTCCCCGGAGCAAAACTCAACTTTTGCCTTAGGGCATAATCGTAGAGCAGGGTTGAGTCTATTTTAGGGTCCATCTCCAGCCAAAGCACAAACCCACCCTCAGGCTGTGACATTTTTGTGTTTTCTGGAAAATGGGCCTCAATGCTGTTTCTGAAATTGATATAGTTGCTGTACAGTTTTTTTCTGAAGCTATTGAGGTGATGGTCGTACCTGCCGATCTGTAAGAATTTGGAAACCGCCTCTTGATAAATTGCAGGCTGCGAAATCGTCTGTATGAGTTTTTGTTTTAGGATCTTATCCTTGTATTGTCCGGGCTCAACCCATCCGAGCCGAAAACTTGGCGCCAATACTTTGGTAAATGATCCACACCACATCACCAGTCCCTCTTCATCAAAATATTTGCATGGCTTGGGCCGTGACGAACCGAAATAGATGTTTCCATACAGGTCGTCTTCAATCAATGGAATATGGTGGTGTGCGAGCAGTTTGACCAGTTCCTTTTTATGCTCCTCGGGCATCAGCGCGCCCAGTGGATTGCTAAAATTGGTAACGAAGCAACAGACATCAATTTTATGAATAACTTTTTTCAGGGCTTCCAATTCAATTCCCGTAATAGGGTGGGTCGGAATCTCGATGGTTTTGAGACCCAGTAATTGAAAGGCCTGAATAAAACCAAAATAAAGGGGGCTTTCCACCGCGATGGTGTCACCGGGCTTAGTGACAGCCCGAAGGCAGCTGTAGATTGCATTCATGGCTCCCGAGGTGATAATAAGATCCTCATCACTTATTTTTCCTTCAAGTACCAATGACCATTTGGCAATTTCTTTCCGCAAGCTTGGACTTCCCTGTACCTGTCCGTATTGATCACCGTAATCATGCAGTTCATGAACCGACTCTATAATGCATCGATTGAGTTTCTGAATCGGAAGTAATGATGCACTGGGTAAACCCAGTGAAAAGCGTGTAATTTCTTTGTCTTCCAGGGAGTGAAAAACTTTATCGATCAATGCTGCAGGATCTTGTTTCTTTTCGTCTATTTTAAACGTGGAAATAGACGGAATAGCCATCCGACGAAGCCCCGACCGGCTAACGAAATAGCCTGATTTTGGTCTCGATTCAATGAGAGATCTACTCTCTAATTCCATATAGGCGCTTTTTGCTGTATTTAAACTTACATTGTATAGCTTCTGAGCGCTCCGGACAGAGGGCAAACGATCTCCATAGACCAAAGAGCCATTTTTGATCTGGCTCTCAACAATATTGGCTATTTTCTTATATAACAGTTGCTGCTCCATGCTTATGCTAATTTACTGTTTCTGTTTTGATTTAACCAGTCGTTATATCGGTGAATTCCTTTTCTGAGCAATTCTTCCGAACCAAATAGGTCAATCAACTGGTGCTCGAAGAAGGATTGTGCTTTTTCCGTGAATACTTTGGAGAGCGTGTCCGAAATAGGAGCTTCGTAGGTAATTTCGATCGATAACAGATTTTTTTTGCAGATTGTTACGGACGAAAAAGCTGTTAATTGATTACATTGATCGAGTGCCATAAAAGGCATGCCTATCGAGTCTGTATCCAGTTGTTTTTTGTTGAGTATTTCTTTGATAAGCGCTAAATCAGAAAGATCCACTTGTCTGATCAGATACGGTTGATTTGCAGTTGTCGCCATAAGAATAAATCTTTTTGCTAATTTAAGAAGGGTACAGGATGCTGTTTAGGTACAGAATGTTGTTAAAATAAGGGTACAGAAAAAAATAAGATGACCATGAGTTTTTTTAATTTCCATTTGAGATCTTTACACTAGGAAAAGGATATCTCTGGATCCATAAATTATGAACTCGTATGCATAGCTTGTTTCCGTTATTTATCGCGATGATCGCTATCATCGTATTGATCGAAATGTGGGCCACCAAACTACGGATAGCCTATCCCATTCTCTTGGTTCTGGCGGGGCTATTGATCAGTTTTATTCCCACTTTGCCCGTAGTGACAATTGATCCGGATGTCATCTTCCTCATTTTTCTACCACCACTGCTCTGTGAGGCCTCTTGGTCTATTTCGTTTAAGGAGATGAAGAAATGGTGGCGCATTATCGGGAGTTTTGCCTTCTTGGTTGTATTCTTTACCGCACTTTCCGTTGCCGTAGTTGCCAATTATTATATACCGGGGTTTACATTAGCGCTGGGTTTTCTGCTGGGGGGCATAGTATCACCGCCGGATGCCGTCAGTACGGGGGCGATTATGAAATTTGTAAAAGTTCCCAAAGCCACTTCTGCTATCTTGGAAGGCGAAAGTCTATTAAATGATGCTTCTTCCTTGATCATTGTCCGTTTTGCCCTTATTGCCGTTGGGACAGGGCAATTTGTATGGGGACAAGCTGCGGTATCCTTTATCTGGATGCTTGTCGGTGGTGTGGGTATTGGCCTGTTATTGGGTTGGTTCTTTATACAGGCACACAAACGTCTACCGACCGATGCACCGTCGGACATTGCACTTACCTTGATTGAACCCTACTTTATGTATTGGATTGCAGAGCAATTCCATAGTTCAGGTGTGTTGGCTGTTGTTGCCGGTGGCCTTTTGATGTCCGGTCAGCGGCTGACATTTCTCAATAGTACGAGCCGGGTGCGGGGGCTGAGTGTCTGGGAGAGTTTTGTATTTATCCTGAACGGTATCGTATTTTTTATTATTGGATTAGATCTTCCGGAGATTGTTGCGGGTTTGCGGTCCAATGGAACGTCGCTGTTAGAAGCCATCGGGTACGGTCTTTTGGTAACGGGAGTATTGATCCTTGCTCGTATTATCAGCTCGTATGCAGCCATGATTGCTACCCTTATTTTTCGCCCGGGTGTGGCGCCAAGATCGAGATCTACCAAACAGCGTTTTCTAATGCCTCTTTTGTTGGGCTGGACCGGCATGCGTGGTGTGGTGTCATTGGCAGCAGCATTATCCATTCCTGTCGTTATGAATGGTGTGGATATTCCGCAGCGAAACCTGATCTTATTCATCACCTTTGTCGTGATCTTATCCACGCTCTTGATACAAGGGCTTACTTTACCCTACTTAATCAAAAGGACTAGACTATTTGAAACTTTTGGAGAAGAGCCCGAAGAGCAGGTCCGTAGTCGCATGAAGCAAGGGTTGAAACATCATGTTTACCAATTTCTAAAAGATAAACATGAGAAAGAGCTGCACAATCGTGATGTTATGGACCGCATTTTGAAACATTGGGAGGAAAAGGTGAATGCGGCCGATGATTCGTGGATGAATGAAAAAACGAAAGTGATATTTATGGAGCTTTTGGATGTACAAAGGGAGTATCTTCAGAAGCTAAACTGCGAGTCGACCATTGACGAGGGGATTGTTCGTTCGCAGTTATATCAACTGGACTTGGAAGAAGAGCGGTTGCGGCGGATTTAGTCATAGAATTTTATAAATGCCTCAGGGCAATAATGTATTTTTAACTAAAGGTTCCAATGAGGAGCCATGCTGAAATATGAAGGTAATTATAACAGGAGCCACCGGAATGGTTGGCGAAGGCGTTTTGCTGGAATGTCTACAAAATGAAAAGGTAACAGCCGTGCTGAGCATTTCCCGCCGGACTGCTGCCATTCAGCATCCAAAATTAAAGGAACTTTTGGTCGAAGACTTTACTAAACTTTCGCTATTTAGAGATGCGATTGCGGGCTATGATGCCTGCTTTTACTGTGCTGGCGTGAGTTCTGTGGGAATGAAAGAAGACAAGTACCGTTATATTACTTATGATACAACACTAGCTTTTGCAAAGTCCCTGCTGGAAATCAATTCGGAGATCAGTTTTATTTATGTTTCCGGAGGAAGCACCGATAGTACGGAGCAAGGCAAAGTGATGTGGGCTAGGGTTAAGGGTAAAACAGAGAATGATCTTGCCAAATTACCGTTCAAAAAGGAGTATAACTTTAGACCGGGGGCAATGACGACTGTTGCAGGGCAAAAGCATGCCAATCCCTTTGCTTTTGTGGCCAAAATCATTAAGTTTTTTGCCCCTTCGGCAGTACTATCCTTGCATGAGGTCGGAAGGGCAATGATACATGCAGTGGAAAGCGATGGTGTTAAGAATATATTGGAGGTTAAAGATATTCGCGCTTTGGCTTAAAGCGTGCGGGATGTTATGGCTATGCCCATTGCCAGTTTAGTTCTTCCCGATAGTCTATTTGAAGGCGCTGGCAAAGTTGCTACAGGAAAACGTTGAATTCAGTGATTTCTGATAGTTGATTTTTTGGAAAAAATAATTGGTCAGCCATTTTTAATTTTATAAAAAAGCCGAGGACGTTTCCGTTATATATAAATTGGCTGAATGAACAAATCTATTTGTCGTGTAATAGTTGTTTCTGCGTAATTTTCTAACGACTGGTTAATCTCCATTTTGTTAAATATTTGTATAATAACCGGAATAATTCCGATTATTTGCAAATTATTTGACATAATTATAGTTGGGACTACTAGTTTGTAATATGCTTTCTATTCAACTTGTGCAAGCAGCTGCTGAACTGAAATCTTTTAAAAATAAATTTCCATTTCGCTGTTACACTTTCGATAAATGTTTGGCGGGATTCTTAAAGACTTCAACTGATGGATTTTTTGTGGATTCAATCGCATTTAAAGCAATATTATATTTTATAAAAAAGTCTTATAAAATTTCAATTCACCAAAAGTAATGCTTTTTGGTGAATATACTCACTAAAAAGCATTACTTTTGGTGAATATAAAATGGGTTATGATAGAGCGATTAATCAAAAATAATTTGGAGCAAGCACTTTTTAAAGGAAAAACTATCCTATTAATTGGTCCGCGGCAAGTAGGTAAAACTACACTGATCAAAGATATACTCTCTGGTGGCGATTATTTGTTTTTGGATGGAGATGATCTCTTGATAAGGACTTATCTAAACAACCCTAATACAAAGGAGATTGAAACAATTATTGGTCAAGCTAAAGTGGTATTTATTGATGAAGCACAGCGCATCGAAAATATTGGTTTAACGGCAAAAATTATACACGACCAATTTAAAGATGTACAACTTATTCTAAGCGGATCCTCTGCTCTTGAGCTGAAAACGCATACACATGAGCCATTGACAGGACGTAAGAGAGAAGAGTTCAATCTATTTCCAATTTCCTATGCCGAATATGAGAATAATACTGGCTTTCTCAATGCTGAAGGCGATTTGGAAACTAGATTGGTTTATGGATTTTACCCAGAATCGATAACTAGTCGCGGTGAAGAGCGGGAAGTCCTCAATGAGATTTCTCAAAGTTATTTATATCGGGATATTTTAGCCTTGGCGAATATCAAAAAGCCAGAAGTTCTAGAAAAGATTCTTCAGGCTTTAGCTTTTCAAATCGGATCTGAAGTAAGTTATAATGAAATTGCCCAGCTGACAGGAGTTGATAAAAACACCGTGTCTAATTATATCCATCTCTTGGAAATTTCTTACATTATATTTCCCCTGACATCGTTTAGCCGAAACCTGCGTAATGAAATAAAGACAAATCGAAAGATATATTTTTATGACAACGGAATCCGCAATGCTGTGATACAAAACTTTAATCCAATTGAATTAAGAGATGATGTGGGTGCCCTTTGGGAGAACTTTTTGATTTCAGAACGCTTAAAACATAACAGTTATAGCCGGCGTTTTATTAATAAGTACTTTTGGCGCACTAAACAGCAGCAAGAAATTGATTACGTAGAAGAAGCGGATGGTAAAATAACTGGCTACGAATTTAAATGGAATCCTAAGGCGAAAGCAAAAATACCATCAAATTTTGTAGAAGCCTATAGTGCAGATGTTCAGGTAATCTCAAAGGATAATTTTAGAGCGTTTATTGGTCTTTGATAGCATTTGAATCATGGTGCTCAGGCTTCTGTTTTTAATAATCTCTTTTATTCAACTTGTTCGAGCAGCTGTTGGCTGGAAATTTTCTCAAAATAGATTTCCATCTCATTGTTACATTTTTCGATAAACGTTTTGGTGAGTTCCTGCAATCTTAGGATGGTTAGCGGATTCGCTTGGTAATTTGCATTGTACCTAAATTGCTGTTGTGCTTCCGTAATGTTTTTAAAGGCTTGAAGATGATCCTCATGATCTAGGCAAAATGTTGCGTAGGCATCAGGGACTATCAATTTGCAGAGTGTCATTAGAAAAGTCAGGTTGACACGTTGCGGTTTGTATTGGAGTGCCGTATTAATGACGCCGAGACAAACCTGCTCCAACGCTTGCGATAGCATATAATATGTGGCCTCGATGCTTATTGACGACCAGTCTTCCTCGTAGGGTAAATATAATGTGCGCGCATTATTATAGCGCGTCTTCCACTGTTGATGTACATATTCAAGATCGAGCTGTGGGGCAACGATGCTTTCCAGATCGATATTTGCTATTGATGAGTTCTGAAACCAGATGTCACCGGCTTTCAGGAGTGAAAGAAAAAAGGGATGACCCTTTGAAAGCTGTTTGCTTAAAGTGGTGGAGTTTTCAAGGGCGAGCGTAAGCGATACATTGTTGGGGAGCAAATCCGTTATGAGCTGCGTTAGATTATTGATCTCGGCGCTAAAAATATCATAAGCGACAAAAATATAATAGTTATGCGTGATGCAATCAATTTTTGCCCTTCGGAGCGCATTCTGATAGTGGTGATGATCAGAATCATAGCCGAAACATACTACCAGCGCAGGCGTGCAATAGCGCTCTATAGCGTTTAAAATGAGGTCTCGATAATTGGCGTTACAATAGTTTTGTTTGTATATTTCATTGTTATTTTTGCAATTTTCAACTTCGTTGTTAGTAACTGGCACTGGGTTAAGTTTTGACTTGATTTCTTCGAATAAAAGATTGGAATAATCGTAGATCCAGTTTAATGTATTGATAGCAATTTGATAGGCTGTTTCTAATACATCTTCATCGATAAAATAGTCAAAGTGATATCGATAGTCAATGTAAGCTTTGTTGATTTTTTCCAACGCTTGTTTGTTTTCCATGTTATCTGCTAATGTGCCGAGGCGATCGTCGAAAGCTTTGAGATAGTTTATATGGTTTTTTAGCGAATGGGACTTTTTATCTTCAACGACGAGGATATTTTCTGCTGTTCGAAATGCAAGTTCTAACGCTTGATGTAGCATGAATGCCGCGTGTGCATAATTTTTATGTTCGAAATAGAAATTGTAGCCATCTATAAAAGATCGAATTTTGCCCTTTTCCTTATCGATATATGTCCGTGTTTTTTCGATGACTTCGTCACTTTTATTGTTTGGTAAGACAAGGGGGATGTCTTGCACAGGATTCTGATAAATGCGGTTTTCAGGTTGACAAATAAGATAGGCTCGGCCTAAACCTTGATTTATTTTTTGTTGTATTTCGTGGGTGAAGTTCACATTGATATACACATTGGGATAGGAACCAACAGTTTTGTTTATCAGACTGTTTGCATCGGAAAATCGAATTCCGGCATTTGACGTGAGATTGACCTGTAACATATGATACTTTTTACCATCGTGGTCAAAAGTCCATTGGTAGATTTCATCGACAGCAACGGCACGAAGGATTGCCTCGATAATAGGGTTAATATCGGTGTTCATAATTAATTGGTTTGGTGTTGTGGTTATTTATCTATTTTTCCTTCATTTAGATGTATGGTTTTCAAAACAATTGGGAGATCTGAGAGTGTTTCTTGAAGAGGTATGAGATCTTCTGAATAACTTAAAAAAGTGCAACTAAAACTTGGGTCCAAGTAGGAAAAGAGAAGTTCGTCTATAGCGGTATACCAGTCTCTGTGACTTTGGTAGCTAAACATTTTCGTTAAAAAATCGGGAGGATATACTCCTAGATGATAATTACATGAGCAGTCAATCTCGTTGCTATGGTTCGGAAGAACATATTTTTTATTCTTTCTTCTTAATCCGGATTTGTTAAATATCAGCCAAGCAAGATCGATCGCTTTACCGAGTTCTAGATAAGCATGCGTTGAGTTAAAATCCTTACAGCGGATCTCTTTACATAAACACATGTTGATAAAATGCAAGAAATTTTTACTGCAATTTTTTTTATCCTCTGAAAAGTTTTTGAGGGTCAACAAGTGATTATTGAATTGGCCTTTACGGAGGTATCTAAATTCTCTCCATGTTATTTTTCTGCTTTTCTTTTTCATCTTCTTAGGTTATTTGATTATCAATGTTTTTTTTGATTGAGTTATTTATACTACACCAGGGAGGCGCAGTTGAACTGAAACTTTCTGAGTACCTTCGTGGACGCACAAACTAGGTCTTTATTAAGCGCTGTTTTAAGCAATATTCAACGAGCCTAATGCCATTTATTAATTCCCCTCGTAATTACTCATGCATAGTTTATTTTTCAGCTGTATTCATGAATTCGTTGCATTTTGGTTGAATGAATTATGCGGATTTCATTGATCTTTGGTGCTTTAAAAGCGTTAGTTTATTGTTTCTAAGTTGCTATTTCGCTTACGGGGATTTCTGATATGTCTGAGTTTTGGCTGTCTTCAATATCATTGCTGTTTTCCTGCACTTCTTTTTGAGCATATTTTTTATCAATACTTTCTTCTATGATTTGCCGTAATTTAGTTTTCTCTTTGGTAGACTGATGAGGTTCATCATTTATAGCTTTTACATAGCATGGAACATTTAAGGATATTCCTTCATCTTCATAGATATAATGTAGGGCGAATGCGAGTCGCATCAGCAATTCTCGTATGGCCATAATTTGATCGCCAAAATATTCGTAGTTACCTGAGTCGGATACCGTTAGATAGTGCATGATATCATCCATTGTTTCATACCATTTTTGAAGAGATTGGTATGAGAAAAACTTACTGATGGTGTCAGAAGGATCTATATGTCCGTTGGTCGTATATTCCAGTTTAAATAGATAATTGTGGTAGTCTTCTTTTGTCGAAAAGAAATTCAATGGCGTTTCTTGTATAGAGAGTTGACATTGATGAAAAATTACAAAAGCCACTTCAATCTGTTTGATCATTTTTTTGCAATGATATCCGTTTTCAGCAAAATTGTGATCTGCCATTTCGGGGACAGTTGCTGCGTTGACAAAAAGCTGAATATGATTCACCCAGTAAATAATATTTGTTTCATAGCGATAGAAATCCCTGATATAGATCATTGGATTTTTGACTATATCCTTGCTTAAATAGCGAAAATGTTTCGCTTTTAGTTTCTTTTGCGTATTTTTCATCAGATTATATGTTTTAAAGTTGATGAAACTGCTGCTTGGGCTCATAATGATCTGTGCACTGATCTATAGCCCTGTTGGTTTCATTTGTTAGTTTTTGGTGAATGATGTGTTTATAATTATCAATAGTTAAGCTAATTTAAACACTAATTTTCGGTTAAACAAATTTTATATTGATAATTATTGATTATGAGTTCTTTTTTAACGAGAATTAAAGTTATTGCAGATAGAGAAGGATTGAGCGTAACAGCCTTTGAAACTGCCGTTGGAGCCAGTAGAGGCGTATTTACACGTGCCTTAACCAACAATACAGATGTACAGGCGAAATGGTTAATTAGTATTGTTGAAAAATATCCTGCATATTCTTCCGAATGGTTGTTAAAAGGCGAAGGCGAGATGCTAAAGCCTATTCTTGCGCAGGAAGAGGAGCGGGAAGGCTATCTGACAAATGAAATTGAAGGCGTTACTAATGCCGTTGTCAATTCACTAAGACAGGTTATATCGTCACAAAATATCACAATAAAATCTCAAGAGAAGACAATTATTTCGTTGGAGCGATTATTGTCGATTCAAGAGCAGGAAATAAAATCGTTAAGAAATAAATAAACAGCCAACATTTAAAAAAAAGCTATAGGTGAATGTAAAGGAACGAGTGCTGCTGATCGCTGAAACCAAAGGGATCAGCAAAACCGAATTTTTCAAAGATGTGCAACTTTCCTATGCAAACTTTAAGGGAGGGCAGAAAAATACTGCACTCAGTTCAGATGCTATGGTGGCTATACTGTCCAAACATCCTGACATTAGCCCAGCCTGGTTGCTCATGGGTGAAGGGACTATGATGCGAAAGGATGAGAAGGGGGCACTCAGTGCTCTACCTGCCGAAACAGCTCATGTCACTGCCGAAGGTCTTGGTATTTATAAACAGCTGGTTAATGCCTTAGAGCAAACGGTCAAGGCACAGGAAAAAACAATCCTCTCATTGGAAGGTCAGGTAAGTTTATTACAGCGCAAATAGCCACATTGCGTAGTTTAGAAACCAAACAATCTCCTGCCCAAAAAAATACCTGATTCCGGTGATTTCATTGGCCTCCTTTTTGTATTAATTTCGTTATTGCAACTGTGCGTGTTTGACCGGTAGCCAGGAAAAGTTTCTGTTGCATTTATTGATGTCTCGTTCCCTGCTGTTGATCGCAATGGAGCGACCACTGGTCATGTATTCAAAGAATTAATTTTATGCCAAAAAAAGGATTACTCATACTCTGCTTTTTTGTTAGTTGGTTTGTGCATCACGCAGTAGGACAGCCAGCGGGTCAACGGCCACTTTATACCTCAACATGGGGGCACCTTTTCAGTGAAGCAGGAAATAATAAAGACCTTCTGGGGGTGTTTCCGACGGAGGCACCTGTTTACCTGCTAGATTCCACCAATACACAGTATAAGGTGCAGGTGAGTAATGGGGATATCGGCTATATTGACCGTCAGCCCCTCAAAAGTGCCATGTTCGGAAAAAGATCTGCCGGCGAGCCAAAGCAATATTTCTATCGTGGAACAACAGATGCCCAATGCCCACATTTCTATGTACAGGTCTCGCAATTGCGCGTGCGTAAGGCTCCCAATACCACAAGTACCGCTGTGCGTAGGGCGGGGCTCAATGAAATGGTATGTATCGATTATGTGCCGCTCTACACAGATGGATGGGTCTACATCGGAGACCACTTCCATGAAAATCCGGAGTACATTCAGATGAAATTTTTGGGTGCTGAGTTAAGCTATGACAAGGTCCTTAAAGAATATTTGGCTGTCAAAGGGAAGGACCAGGAGGAAGAACTGATACAGGCAGGCCGTCTACGTGAAATCGGCTGGACGAAGTATTCCAAGTTAAAACAGGCGCTTACCTATTGGAAGGAATCTTACGACAAAGCGGGAAAAGTGGACCCCAAGGTTGATATCGATTTTGAACTGTTAATGGCCGATAAATTTCAACATGAGTTCCAGTCCGAAGTGTACGCAAAGAAACTGAAGGCCTTAAACTTCCATTTCGAATGGAAAGGAGTGTCTTTATTTGATGGTAAAATCACAGATGGACAAATGAAGCAACTGGCGCTGCAGCGGGTTACCGAAATCCCCGATATGCCCGAATGTGGCTGGGAGCCGCGGTATTATTATAAAACACCGAATATGATCGTTGCCTTTGAAGAAAATTATAAAGGCAAAGTGGTCGGAACCTTGTATAAGCTATTTTTTAGTGCGGGTGAAGCTATTGTGTTGGGGGACCAGCGGATGGATGCCAATTATGCGGAAAGAGACTTTGTAAACCACTTTGGTGAACTGCTTTCGGCAGACTGGATTTCAACGCCACATACTTTCTATATTCAAAATGGCGATGCAGGATTATTTATTTTCAGATTTGTTGATGGAAAACTGGCCGGCTATGAGTGTATGTATTATTGTTGATATTCGGAAATAGCGTCGGGGTCACGTAAAGACCTCCAAGTGTCTGAAAATGTCCCTCGTTTGTGTCTTTAGTAGGGGTTTTATTAACCATGAGGAACAGGGATGCTCAAAAAAGTAAGGCCCTTTGAAAGGAGATTAAAATTCCGCTTTCAAAGGGCCTTTGTATGTTATTGAAAACTTAAATTACACTATTTGCATTTCAAAGAGTTGGGCAATATGGCCTTTAAGTTTCCCTTTCACGTCTTCCATATCAACTTCTTTGCCAAGCTCCCGTTTTAAAGACGTTACATCCTTATCGTCGATGCCGCAAGGAATGATGTTGCCGAAATAATCAAGATCTGTATTGACATTGAATGCGAAGCCATGCATGGTCACCCAGCGTGAAGCACGCACGCCCATTGCACAGATCTTGCGTGCAGTTGGTTTATCCGGTTCTATCCATACTCCCGTAAACCCGGGATATCTCCCTGCTTCGATACCATAATCCGCACAGGTCAATATGATAGCTTCTTCCAGTGTACGCAGATACAGATGGATATCCGTAAAGAAGTTGTCGAGATCCAGTATCGGATAACCGACAATCTGTCCCGGACCATGATAGGTAATGTCGCCACCACGGTTGATCTTGTAGAATTTGGCCTCTTTCTCTTCCAGTCCTTTCTCATCTAGGAGCAGGTATTCCTCGTGCCCGCTTTTCCCTAAGGTGTAAACATGGGGATGTGCTGTAAAGATCAAGTAATTTGGGGTATTTGCTGCTGTTGCATTGACTCTATTGTCATGTTTGATGTCCAATACGCCCTTAAAGATGGATTCTTGTCTGTCCCAGGCTTCCTGATAATCGACAAGGCCCCAATCTTGAAACTGCACCTCTTTGTTCATTTCGTATTTTATTAAGCTGTGAACAGGTATAAGGCCCGTTCACAGCATTGTTTGTCAAAATTAATACAATAAGTTATTGTAAGGGTAGCGTTCATTGTGCATTTTCACAATAATATCGTAAAGTTTTTGTTTGAACTCTTCGATATTCGTTTTATTCGTTGCTGATAGAAAGATTGCTGGATCAGAATTTTTTGCCATCCAGGAATTACGAAAATCATCCAACGTGACCTCGATTTCCTCACCATCGTGTCCTTCTTCGACGGCCGGTTTATAAAGGTCAATTTTGTTGAACACTGTAATCACCGGTTTGTCAAGTGCTTTAAGATCCTTCAATGTTTCGTTTACCGCCTGGATATGATCTTCAAAATTCGGATGCGAGATGTCGACCACATGGATCAGGACATCGGCTTCCCGAACTTCATCCAATGTGGATTTGAAACATTCCACCAAATGGTGCGGTAGTTTGCGGATAAAACCAACGGTATCTGAAAGCAAAAAAGGAAGGTTGTCGATCACAACTTTACGTACCGTCGTATCCAATGTTGCGAAAAGTTTATTCTCGATCAGTACATCAGACTTGGAGATCATATTCATGATCGTTGATTTTCCGACATTGGTGTAACCTACCAAAGCTACACGGATCATCTCGCCACGGTTTTTTCGTTGTGTCTCGTTTTGCTTGTCGATTGCTTTTAGGCGTTCTTTGAACAGGGAAATCTTGTCCAGGATGATCCGTCTATCGGTCTCGATCTGTGACTCACCCGGACCACGCATACCAATACCCCCGCGCTGACGTTCCAAGTGGGTCCACATACGGGTCAGACGTGGTAATAGATATTGCAGCTGTGCCAATTCCACCTGTGTCTTTGCCTGTGCAGTTTTGGCATGTCGGGCAAAGATGTCCAGGATAAGGTTGGAGCGGTCCAATATCTTGCGTTTCAATTCTTTCTCAATATTACGCAGCTGCGAAGGTGAAAGCTCATCGTCGAAAACAACGATGTCAATTTCCTCCGCTTCAACGTATGCTTTTATTTCTTCCAGCTTTCCACTGCCGACAAATGTAGCGCGATCTGGGAAGCCCAGTTTCTGTGTAAACATGCCTTTGGTCTCGCCACCGGCAGTCTGTACCAAAAATTCAAGTTCCTCCAAATATTCCTTTGCTTTTGTCTCCGTCACACTTGGCGTGATCACACTCACCAAGACGGCTGTTTCGGGTTTTATTGCTGTATCGTGTATTTTAATTCTGGCCATTTTGTACTATTAAGTCTTTCAAGTGAAGTAGGGAGGTCATTAAGCTTTGCAATGTATGCTATTGCCTACCTCTTGTTATACGTTCACTTTTTAAATTATTTTCAATGAGCTCGCAAGCCCGGTTTTTGTTTGAAAAGGTAAATTTAAGAATTTATGCGTTTGTACACCACACAAGACTGATGCCGATTATGACATAATTCTCCATTAACCAATAAATTTCCTGTGATTTGCTTACCAGGGCAACTCAAAATATGTAAGCGTTCGGTCGCCATCTTTTGCCTAGTAAAAGAAGGGATATTTTTCTATATCATGTTCATAATGATGCAAAAGTAAATAAATTTGGTTTTATATACAAAAAAGATAAAATGTCTTCAAGCGCTCATTAACAACACTTCGTATCCTATTTATGTTGAAGATCGGCCTTTAGATTCCAATGCGCTCTGTTTATTCACTTAAACACGTTATCGATTTATTTGCTGGCCCCGTTTTTTGTTGCGAAAATGACATGCGGTTAAGAAATCTTATCCCAGGCAATGCCATCGGATTTTCTTGCCAGAAAGCTTCGCAGCAACTGATTCTTTTCACTTTGTAGTGTTGGGTCTTCTTTGAAGATAGCAATGACGGTGTTACGGCATTCGGTAAGCAATGCCTGATCTGTCGCTAGGTTCGCCATCTTGAGGTCAAGTACACCCGACTGTTGGGTACCCGATATATCGCCCGGACCACGTAGCTGTAGGTCGACTTCCGCAATCTCAAACCCGTCATTGGTACGCACCATTGTATCCAGCCTTAATCGTCCTTCTTTGCTCAGCTTATTGCCCGACATCAGGATACAGAAAGACTGTTCGGCACCACGGCCTACGCGGCCACGCAATTGGTGCAGCTGGGATAATCCAAAACGTTCGGAATTTTCAATGACCATGACCGAGGCATTGGGAACATTAACTCCAACCTCGATAACGGTGGTGGCAACCATAATCTGCGTTTCATGTTTGACAAATCGTTGCATCTCAAAGTCTTTATCTTTTACGGGCATCTTGCCGTGAACAATACTGATCTTGTATTGTGGTAGTGGAAATTCGCGTTGCAAGTTCTCAAGGCCAGCTTCCAGGTAAATCAGATCCAGTTTTTCGCTTTCCTTGATGAGGGGATATACCACATAGACCTGTCTGCCCTTGGCGATCTCCTCACGCATAAAACCAAACATCCGTAAACGGGAGCTTTCAAAAAAGTGAACAGTCTTAATCGGTTTACGACCAGCAGGTAATTCGTCAATTACAGAGATGTCCAAGTCGCCATACATGGTCATGGCCAATGTGCGTGGAATTGGTGTCGCTGTCATGACCAACATATGCGGTGGAATGACATTCTTGCGCCAGAGTTTGGCCCGTTGTTCCACGCCAAAACGGTGCTGTTCGTCAATAACAACGAAGCCCAGGTTTTTGAACTGCACCTTATCCTCGATCAGGGCATGGGTGCCAATTAAAATATCTAAGCTGCCATCTTCCAGTGCCTGGTGGATCAAACGGCGTTCCTTCGTGCTTGTGGAGCCTGTAAGTAGCTTGATATTGACAATGTCATCGCCAACGAGCTGCTTGAGTCCATGATAATGTTGTGTCGCCAGGATTTCTGTTGGCGCCATCATACAGGCCTGAAATCCATTGTCGACAGCGAGCAGCATACTCATGAGGGCAACAACTGTTTTCCCGGATCCGACATCGCCCTGCACCAGACGGTTCATCTGCGCGCCGGTATTGGTGTCTATGCGGATTTCCTTCACAACGCGCTTCTGTGCGCCTGTCAACGGGAACGGAAGGCGCTCTTTAAAGAATGTGTTGAATTTTTCACCGACTTTATTGAAGCGCTGGCCTCTAAACTTCTGGGTATTGAGCTGTTTGTTGTTGAGCAGCTTGAGCTGTATAAAGAATAGCTCTTCAAATTTGATACGTTTGATGGCTTGATTAAGCTCCTTTTGATCGCTCGGAAAGTGTATAGAGGCGAGAGCCTGCTGCCGCGAAATGAGGCCATGTTTAGTGAGAACTTCCTGAGGAAGCGATTCGTCAATACTACGGAATACGGTTTCCAAAGCAGTCTGTTGTAAGCGTTGGATTCCTTTGGTATCCAGATTGAACTTTTTGAGTTTTTCTGTTGATGAATAAACCGGCTGTAAACTCATATTGCCGATCTGTTTTACCTGCGGATTATATAGATCCATTTCGGGATGGGTAATGGATAACTGGCCATTGAATTCGGTTGGCTTGCCATAAATAATATAGGCGGAACCCACTTTCAATGATTTTTGAAGCCATGGAATGGACTGAAACCAGACAAGCTCCATGGAGCCGGTTTCATCTTTGAAAGAACCGACAAGACGTTTCGTTCTTTTCTCGCCCACGAGCTGTAAAGAAACCAGACGGCCCAGGACCTGTGCAGCCATCATATCGGGATGAAGTTTCCGGATTTTATGAAACTCCGTACGGTCGATATAACGGAAAGGATATTGTGTCAATAGATCACCAATGGTAAACACCTGTAGCTCTTTTTTGAGTACATCTGCTTTTTGTGGACCTACACCTTTGAGGTATTCTATGGGGGTAATTAAACTTAATTCAGCCATTCTTCTTGAATGGCTAAATTACGAAAATTTATGCGTTTATGGAGCTGTTTCTTGGGCTCGAGTAACTATTTTGAAGCAGGTTCTTCATATTTAATGTCTGCTTTTCCTTCTTTACAGATCACGCTCAATGGTTTGCGATAAGGGGCACAATTTATTCTGGGCGCCATCATAGGCTGGTATATTTCCATCAGCCGGTTGTTGTCGTTGATCATATTTTGCAAGGTTGTTTTATCAACGGATTTGTGGTAGGGAAGATAACTTGTCCCACATACTGTCCGTATTTCTATTATTTCCCATTCTGTAGCATCACTGCATGCTTTTGGGCCAGCAAAGGCAACGATTTTGCTGTACTTCTCATTGGAAAGTGACTCAAGTTCCTTCTCTGTTTTGTCCTTGTAAGGATTTTCTAAATGTGATTCTGATTTACAGACAACAAATAACATGGAACATGCTAAGAGGGTGGTCATACCCAAAATGGAAAGATTTTTCATAATATTCTTCTTGGTTTTTTTAATCGAACGGGTAATTCTTCGTCTCTGCTACAGAAGATGAATATTAAGTTTTTGTTAAGAGAAATTCGATTTTTTAAATCTATTGCAGATGATTTCTGCTGTATTGTAGGTTTGAAACAACAATATGCTGGCAAAAATGTAGTTTTAAAACAACATAATTTAGTTGACTTTATAATATAGAAACAACAATCTGGAAAGTTTGATTAATTTTCAAGATATCTTAAAAAAGGGGGCAATCCATAACTGGATTGCCCCCTTTTTGAGATTTATTTCGGCTAATCTCTTGATTAGAAATTACCTTTATTTACGTCCCACCAAAGTCTGGTACCGCCTTTGTCAGGTCCACCCAACAAGGAGATTGCAGATTGTACTTCAGCTGCATTTGTATTGTATTCATTTTGTGGGAACGGTAAACGGCGGATCTGTATTTTAGTATCGATCAGTCCACCGCTATTGTTGACAACAACTGGGAATAGACGTGGATATCCTGTACGGCGGAATTCACTCCAAGCCTCTTGTCCTTCAGGGAAGATCGCCAACCATTTTTGTGTGATAATACGTTCCAATTTTTCTTCGTTGGTAGCGCCCTCATTCCATTTGATTGTAAGAGCACTTGGTGATTCTGCATTATTCTTCGCATTGAACGGATCCTCGTAAGCTGCTGCCTTACTTGTATTATCATTTAGGTAAGTGCTTAAACCAGAAGTTACACCCCATTGCGTAAAGGAAGTTTCCACTCCTTTTTCATAAAGTGATTGCGCTGTTCCGCCTGCATTGTTCCAACCTCTCAATGCCGCTTCGGCACGTAGGAAGTAAACCTCAGCAGCAGTCATTAATATCGGTGCTGTTGTCGCTACGAAAGTAGGCGTTGTACCTTCGGTATTCAAAGCGGATAGTTTTTGGTATTTATCCTTTTCGATACCATCAGCACCCGTACGGATTCCAATGTATTTACCGGCGAAAGCTGTTGTGGTTGCATCTTTAATGACAGGTGCCATGTATTTGGAGATACGCGGGTCATTCAGTCCTGTCATATAAGACGAAAGCGTCGCATTGATACGGGTATCGGCCCAGTTTTTGGAAATAAACCAAAGTGGATTGCTGTAGGTTCCATCTGCAGGTACAGTGATCTTGAAGTTTTCGCTATTGCTTTCCAAGACACCACCATTTGCCGGATCCAATGCTTTCTCAGCCTGTGTTTTCGCTAACGTCGCATCGATTTTGACCAAACGCATCGCTAAACGAAGGCGCAATGAATTGGCAATTTTCAACCAATTTTTAAATCTGACCTGATTATCTGTATTCGGAAATACAAGATCGATCTGGTCAATTTTAGCAGCCATTGGACTATCTGCTTTGTACGATTTCAATGCGGTTACAGCCTCATCAAGCTCTTTGAAGAAAGCAGCATATACATCGGATTGTTTGTCGTATGGAACGGTGTTGGAGGTGCCGACTTTACTATATGGAATAGGGCCATAAATATCTGTCACCCGACTGGCCGCTTCTACTTTGATCACCAAAGCCGAGCCCCATAGTGCGGGATAGGTTTCTGCAAGCCCATTGCTTTTTAGCTTTTCAATAGATTTAATGACATTCAGATAGAGTACTTTAAATGGTTCTCCATTCCATCCGTTTACCATGGCGTAATTCAGGTTGTTCTGTCCACTATTAAACGGAGTAGGAGACATGAAGAAACCTGAAAATACATCCGCGTTTAGATTCTGCTGTACCTGATAAGAGTTCGGATCCCCTGCGCCTGAGAAATTGTAAATAGACATCTGTGCATTTCGTAAAAAAATCACAAGATCTTGACCATCACCTTTTAAATCCTCATCCGTAACGCCAATGTTACTTTTATTATAGTCCTCAAAATTCTTGGTACAGCTACTTAAGGTGCCGCCAAGCATTAAAAAAGCGAGTGAGAACTTGGATATGTTTTTTATGTTAAATTTCATCTTTTAATCGTTTGTATTTTAAGACTATATAAAATATCCTTGTCATTTTTGCCGATATGTGGCTTTTTTAGACGTGGATACTTCATTGTCGTTCGTTTAGAAAGTTGCATTTAGTGTAAGACCGTAGTTACGTGTTGCCGGCATCATAAAGATATCCACCCCACTTAAGGAATTACCTGTAGACATGGTTACTTCAGGATCGAAAGGAGCCTTTTTCGAGATATAGAATAGGTTTCTTCCTACAGCATTTACGCGAAGTTTTTTGAAGAAACTGTCTTTAATATTGAAGTCATAACCGAAAGTCAATTCACGCAACCGCACCACCGTTCCGTCGTAAATATATTGACTGCTAACAGGGCCCATACCAGCTGTGGAAGTGTACCATTTTTCTGCATCGACTGTTGTTACGGCTTTACCGCTTGGTGTAACCCCATTGATACTAACGCCGCCATTGGCACGAGCGTCGCCACTGACTTTTGAAACACCGTAACCATCAAGCAATGCTTGTGTCACCGACATGACCTGATAATCAAATTTACCATCGATCAGGAAGCTTAAGTTGAAATTTTTATAATTGAAACTGTTGTTCCAGCCCATTTGCCAGATCGGGTTGGAATTCCCAAGTTTGGTAAATGTATTATTCTTTTGTGGAATACCATCTTCAGAAATGATAATTCTTCCCTGACCATCACGTACAAAATCCTGACCATAGATATCGCCGAATGAACCACCGACTTTCAGTTTGGAAGCAAAGTTATTGCGGCTTTCACCTGTTAGCGTGAATTCAGTGATCTCGTCTGCAAGTTTTACGATTTTGTTTTTATTGTACGTAAAGTTGACACTGGTCGTCCATTTGAAATCATCATTTTTGATCGCATCCAACGATACCAATGCTTCTACCCCTTGATTCTGAATGTCTCCGGCATTAACCGCATACATGTTGTTGAGGGATGCATTTCCAGCTGCAATTTTGAAAAATTGATTGGTGGTGTTTGTTTTGTAATAAGTAACGTCAACATTCAAACGGTTATTCCACATACGCCATTCTGTACCAATCTCCAAGGAAGCTGTTTTCTCTGGCTTTAATTCTTTCAAGAAAGCAATATCATTTACCGTTAATACCGCATAAGGGTCTACCCGGTTGGTAAGCAATGTGGTGTAAGGCGGAAGGTCGTTTCCGACTTTTGCGTAGGAACCGCGGATTTTGGCCATATTGACAAATTCGGGTAGATTGAGCTTGTCATTTAGTACAATACCCAGACCTACAGAAGGGTAGAAGAAAGACGGTGTACCGGTATAGGCAAGGGTACTTGACCAGTCATTTCTAGCTGTTAAGTCCAGATAAACCCAGTTATCGTACGCTAAGTTAGCCGATGCGAATAGCGACTGTAGCTGTCTCCGGTTTGCGGATAATGTAGACGTAACAGGCGTTGTGGTATTTTGGATAAAGAACTGATTTGGAATTTTCAGCCCATTTTTACCGCTGTTAAAATCAGTACCTTCTGTTTTCCAATCGGTGATACTTGTACCAACCAATCCTGTGATCTGTAGCTTATCACCAATATTAAAGTTCATATTGGCGATCAAATCACCATATTGTTGCGTAATGGTCGTGTTGGTATAGCTATAAGCACCGTTTTCGCGTGCTAAGATGTGTTGCGTGCCGGCATAAGCTTTTCTATCCCATACCTCGCTGGTGCGGTCGACACTACCACGGGCCTGTACGCTGATCCAAGGTGCGATTTTATATTTCGCACTACCGTTTAATAACAGGCGATTGCGTGTAGACCGGGTTGAGTTACGGTTCATAATCCACCAGGGATTCTGTTGCGTAGTTTCGTCGTCCGAAAGTGTAAACCAGTTTTGGTCGTAAAGATTACGGCCTGTGTTAAACGTTTCGTAGTTTTTATAATCCGCGATATTTAAGCTTCGAGGTAATAAGTAGGTTCCAACTAATGGACTGTAATAAAAACCCGAAGTCGGTGCATTATCCAATTTTTGCGTAATGTAATTAGCACTTCCTTCAACGGTCAACTTATTATCAAAGAATGAAGCACTTTCTTTGAGATTGAAGTTGTGACGCATCAGGTCATTTTCTGGAAGAACACCTTTCGCAAGGGTATTGGCATAAGAGAAGTACGTTTGATTTTTTTCGTTACCTCCGGATAGTGTCAATGAATTGGTAAAGTTGCTACCTGTACGGAAAAATTCCCCTACATTATCATAGTTGGCACCATTGGTTTTATCGCCCCAGCTAAATACACTGGTATTACTGTTTTTACCGCCTGAACCTTGACCGTATTGGTTTTGGAATTCAGGTGTCGAGACAGCCTGTTCTATTTGTGCACTTGATGAGAAGTTGATCGTTGTGCGGCCTTGCTTGCCTGATTTTGTTGTAATCAGGATAACGCCATTGGCGGCCTGGCTACCGTATAATGCGGCTGCGGAAGCGCCCTTTAATACAGAGATGTTTTCTATATCCTCTGGATTGATCAATGAAATCGGGTCTCCACCATCGCGCTGTCCACCGAATACATCGTCTGGCTGGTTTGCTAAAGTCTGGTTGTTGATCGGAACCCCATCGACAACATAAAGGACTTGGTTATTACCGGAAGCCGATTTGTTGCCGCGCAAAATAACTTTTGCTGAACCACCTGGTCCAGAAGAGCTGGAAGCAATGTTAACACCTGCAACTTTACCGTTTAAATTATTCGCCAAGTTGGTGCTTTTAACTTTGTTTAATTCGTCACCACTGACCTGTTGCGTAGAGTATGTTAATGATTTTTGTGCACGGCTAATACCCAAAGCAGTAACGACCACACTTTCCAGTTGCTGTGTCTGTTCGTCCAGACTTACCGTCACTGTCGTTTCGCCGGGACCAAGTGTTACCGTTTTGTTTTCGTAACCGACTGTACTGATGTTCAGTATGCGATTCTTGTCATCCACATTGATCTGAAATGCGCCTTTGATATCCGTAGAACTTGCATTGGAAGTACCTAATACTTTGATTGTGGCACCTGGAATAGGAGCTTTGGTTTTTGCGTCTATAACCGTTCCTTTTACCTGGTTGGTTTGCGCGTGCAATAAAGATGCTGAAAAAAGCATTGTTGGAACAATACCTAACACCCTTAATGTAGAGTATAATTTGTTATTCATATAGTATATGTGTTATATTCAGTTTTTTATATACATATTTTCATAACGGTGAAATTTTTAATGAAATGGGCTAATTCCATTTAGCATTTTGGTTAGAAGAGAAGATATTGAATAATCGGGGGGCAAAATAAGTGATTATTTGTAATAGTGTATATGCTATTCAATACCTAAGTTATAGGAAGAAAGAGCGGTGTGATTTCCCTTAATAAAGATCTAATTTACTATAGTTGAGCAAAAATCAAAAATTTTATGAAACAAAAATGATACATATAATGCGATTTTAATAGTTAATGTATTGATATTGTTATGTGTTTTGTCATTTTTTTAAGTAGCGATTTTGGTACTGTCTTTCACCATCAGAAAGATATAAGCGGTTTAATTTCAACCGTGTACTTGATTTAAGAGCGATTTTAAAATAAAAAATGAGCTATTGTTTTGCATGCGGCTTCTATGTGGAAACATTCCCTTTGATGTTTTTGATATTAAAAAGGATAATTGCGACAAGTATGATTCCGTAAGCAATATATTTTATTGGAGAAACGGATTCTCGAAAATAGGTTGCGGCTAAAGTAAATGCGATCAGCGGATTAATATAGAGCAGAACGCCAGTCGTTGTTGATGAAATGCCAATGAGTGCATACATGCTCAGGAAAAGGGGGATAATTGTGAATAGCGATGCGATGAGTATTATGGTGCCCCAAAATATGGGTTCTGCCGGAATTGCATGATGATTGTAGATTAGTTTGGGGATCACAACCAATGCACATATACTGAGTTGGATCACCAATTGATTGAGTTTATCGAAACCCGTAGATACCCGTTGTACGATCAGATAAAAAGCGTAACAGGTGGCAATGGTAATAGCCCAGAGGACATCATGTAACGAACCTTTTGCAAGCAGACAAACGCTGCCAAAGGCAATAAAAAGCGCTGTTTTTTGCTGGTTCGTTAGCTCCTCCTTGAGCATGAGGTAGGCACCCGCCGCAGTGATCAGGGGGCAGGTCAGGTAAGCCAATGCCGCAGACTGAATGCTAATATGGTTGACCGCATAAATATAGGTAAACCAGTTTCCAAAGATGAACGCCGACGCGAGTAGGGTAAGGCAGGTCTGGCGGAGCTTGTCCGCCCGAGGCAGAAGTTGGAACTTCCGAATATCAGCTTGCATGGTTTTTCTTCGAAACAGCAACAGGTATATCCAGAGGATCAGGAGCGCCGTTATTATTCTAAAATACAGAATATCTTCGGCCGGATAGCCGCGTATCCAGCGTACAGGGATAGACATAAATCCCCAGATAAAAGGGGCCAAAAAAGCCGCGAAAAGATATTTTCCGCGGCTTGCTGTTTCGTTGTTATTTTCCACGGATTAATCTTTCCAGGCAATGACCGAAATTTCGACATTTACATTCTTAGGAAGGGTTTTTACCGCAACACACTCACGTGCTGGTTGCGCTTCCTTAAAATATTCGGCATAGACTTCATTGACTAAGGTAAAATTGCCCATATCACTTAAGAAAATCGAAGCTTTGACAACATCTTCAAAAGTATATCCCGCATTGGTCAAGATAGCTTCTACATTTTTCAGTACCTGATGCGCTTCGTCTTTCACACCCGATGAAATTAATTCCATTGTTTCGGGAACCAGAGGAATTTGTCCAGAGACATATAATGTATTACCGGCTTTGATTGCCTGGTTATATGGTCCTATTGCAGCAGGAGCTTTGTCGGTATTTAAAATTTCTTTTTTTGACATGGATAACAGTGTTTAGGAAGTAAAAAATATTTTGTAGATCAGGCCCAATAAAAAGACGATAATGGCCGTTGCATTAATAATATGCATAGCTTTTATGCTGCCATTTGATGGGCGATCGGCGTTACGCTTTCTAAAAAAGTACATGGAACTAAGTTACAACAGTAAATTAGAAAGTGAAAATGAAAAGATCAAAAACTTTGAAGGAACTCCCGGTAGACGATAAAACAAAATCCTGTACAAGTGGACGGTTTTTTTTGAATTTTAGTAACTTGGCAATGAAATAGAATTTATATGAATAATAAGATAGCATTAATTGGTGGCAGAATATACACTGGTGAGTCGATTTTGGAACAAAAAGCATTGCTGATCAGCGAAGGTAAAATTGTGGCGATTGTCAATGACCAGGAGGTGCCTGCAGCTTATACCAGTTATCCAGTTAACGGGTCTACTGTTTGTGCCGGGCTGATTGACCTTCAATTGTATGGTGACGGATCGGACTTGTATTCTGCCGAACGTAGTGTAGCCTCTTTGGAACGCATCGCCGAGGGTTTGGTCGGTAAAGGAACGACTTCTTTTATGATGACCTTAGCGACCAATACCATTCCCGTATTTAAGGATGCCATTCGGGTGGCAGAAGGCTTTCGGCACGATGCATTTTTAGGATTGCATCTGGAAGGTCCCTTTTTGAATCCTAAAAAACGGGGTGCGCATCCCGCGGAATTAATTATCGAGCCTACAAAGGAAAAGATTGACGATCTTTTGTCCGGAAATCAGGTTGTCAAGATGATGACCATTGCGCCAGAATGTTTCGCTGATGATATCTTACAGCATTTGCAGGGCTATAATCTATTGCTCAGTGCCGGACATAGTGATGCGACTTTTGAGGAAGGTACCCACGGTTATGATCTGGGGATTCCAACAAGTACCCACCTGTTTAATGCCATGTCGCCGTTACATCATCGCGAAGTCGGGTTAGTCGGCGCAATTTTTAATCATCCGACTGCACAAGCAAGTATTATTGTCGACGGACATCATGTCAGCTTTGAAGCCGTAAAAATTGCGAAACGTCAGATGGCCGAGCGGCTGTTTATGATTACAGATGCTGTAGCCGCCTGCGATAAAGACATCTATCATCACGTATTGAACGATGGCTATTATTCCCTGCCTGATGGCACCATTTCAGGAGCGGCAATCTCCTTGCTTGAGGGGGTAAAAAATGCCGTGCAAAAGGTAGGCATACCACGCGATGAAGCGATCCGAATGGCGACGGTGTATCCGGCAAACCTGCTAAAACGAACGGATATCGGAAATCTAAATGCTGGAAGCATAGCGAATGTCATTGTCTTTAACGACGACTTTAGGTTGGAGCAGGTGATTTTCAAAGGTGAGTTAAAGCATTGATCCATTTCGGAGAAGATTGGCCAATTGACCGACATTGACCAATATTATATGTATCTTCGTTCGTTATTTTGAAAAAACACTATTCTATAGCTTGATGAAACGTTCCCTATTATTTTTGGCAACAGCACTTTTTGTTTTATCTTCTTGTTCATCCAAGAAAAATAAAAAACAGGAGCCTGTTAATACCACAACTACAAATGTCGAAATTGTAAAAAAAGATCCCCCCACAGTGCCCAAGCGCGAACGGGTGAAAAACACAATTGAAACAAAAGAACAGCCAGTTGCAGAAAAGAAGAAGGAAATTGTGGTTGATCTCCCTGTGTTACCACGCGAGTTCCGTGCAGCTTGGGTGGCCTCTGTTGCAAATATCAATTGGCCGAGCAAAAACAACCTGAGTACAGCCGAGCAGCAACAGGAAGCGATCGGCATTCTGGATTTTTTGAAAAATAATAATTTTAATGCCGTAATCTTTCAGGTGCGTCCATCAGCCGATGCTTTTTATAAAAGTGATCTTGAGTCCTGGTCTTTCTTTTTGACTGGAACAGAAGGACAGGCTCCATCTCCTTATTATGATCCACTTGATTTCTGGGTGGAACAGGCGCATAAAAGAGGGATTGAGCTGCATGTTTGGTTGAATCCTTATCGTGCTCATCATACTGCTGGTGGTGCTGTTACCTCGACTTCTATGGCACGTAAAATGCCCGAATCGGTTGTCAAATTAAAACAGGGCTATTATTGGTTTGATCCATCTAAGCAATCTACACAGGATCATGCTGCGCGCGTGGTTATGGATATCGTCAAACGTTATGATATCGATGGTGTGCATTTTGACGATTATTTCTATCCTTACGCGGAATATAATGGTGGCCAGGATTTTCCGGATTCGGATAGTTACAATGAATACAGACGTAATGGAGGGGATTTATCGCGCGGAGACTTCCGTAGAAATAGCGTAAATACCTTTATCGAACGTATTTATAAGGATATTAAGAAAGAGAAAAATTTTGTGAAATTCGGTATCAGTCCCTTTGGTATCTGGAAACCTGGTTATCCGTCAGGAATTCAGGGGTCGAGTCAGTATGATATGCTTTATGCAGATGCTAAATTATGGTTGAATAAAGGTTGGATAGACTATTTTGCTCCGCAGTTGTATTGGCCTATACAGCCAGCCAAACAGAGTTATACGGCTTTGTTAAAATGGTGGGAAAGTGAAAATACATTGGGACGCCACCTTTGGCCGGGCATCAATACGGTTGGCAGACGTGGTCCGGAATATGTTCAGGAAATTGTGAATCAAGTTGAGGCAGCACGTACACTATTGCCTGATAACCGGGAAGGTGTAATCCACTGGAGTTTGGCGGGACTGACCAAAAACCCGGCCATGACACAAGCTTTGGTGAATGGTCCTTATCAGGTGAAAGCATTGGTGCCAACAAGCCCTTGGTTGAATGCAAATCCTTTGTTAAAACCGACTTTGCTACTGACTCCACAGGGAGGAAATATCTTTGCGAAATGGCAGCACCAGCAAATTGATCAGGTTTCAAAATGGGTACTATATCTCAACTACGGTGGGGTATGGCAATATGAGATTCTGGATCCGGGAGTTACAAGTAAGGACATTCCAACGACATTAAACAACAAAAAACTGCAGTATATTGCGGTAAAAGCTGTTGACCGCCTGAGCAATGAAGGGCCTTATGTCGCTGAGAAGATAAAATAACGAGTTATTGTGTTATCAACACTTAAAAAAGGGATATCTGAATTTTAGATATCCCTTTTTTGTTTTGAATTGTAATCTATGCAAGGTAAATTTATAGTTATGGAAGAAATCTATAAAACGGTAAGCGACTCTGTGATTCGGATGTCACAGCTGATGTTGCCCTCAAATGCTAATTTTGGCGGTAAAATTCACGGCGGTTATATTTTATCCTTGATGGATCAGATCGCATTTGCTGTCGCGTCTAAATTTTCAGCACATTATTGTGTGACGGCATCAGTTGGCAAAGTTGATTTTTTGAAGCCTATTGAGGTGGGTGAATTGGTGACATTGATCGCTTCTGTCAATTATGTGGGTAACTCTTCTATGGAAGTCGGTATTCGGGTCGAAGCCATGAATATTCAGACGGGAGAAACCAAGCATTGTAATTCCTCTTATTTTACGATGGTGGCAAAAGACGAAACAGGCAAGCCTGCCCGGGTGCCAAGGTTAATATTGGAAACCGAAAAAGATGTATTTCGTTTCTACCGCTGTGTGGTGAAGATGGAGGTCGACAAAGAAAGAGACCGTGCTATTCACGATCTGGAAACGGATTCCGCCGAACAACAGGCTTATATTAAGCAACATTTTGATGTGAAGATCAGTCTGAACTCTTAGGTCTCCTTCCCTTTCTTACCATTCAAATGTCCCTAGATATTTACTGTCTGTGCATTCGTCGCTTCCGTATGTTCTATGGAAAAATACATAGATGTGGTAGTTGCCGATATGCTGTTGTCGTTGAAGTTTCACTGTCTGTGTTCGCTGAGCAAGTGTATTCATGCTGTGATTTGTGAAAGCGCACTCGTCCGGATTGTATAGCAGCAAACGGCAACTACTTGAGTTGATGTCGTATTGTGCTGCGATATTTGCGTCATATTCCCAGAAGAGTGTGAATGTTTCTGTCTCTTTATCTACCTGAAATGTATGGGAGGAGACAGGGTTAGGCCCCCCTTTACTAACGCGGAAGTTTATATAATTGACTGCATAGCCAGTAGCAGTTTTTTCTATAGCATTATTGAGGTTGTAGGACATGGCATTACTGTAAGCCTTTTTATTGGGGTTATAGTTTTTAAATCCGACCCGTATTAAATCTAGCATTGGAGAGATAAATTTTTGGATGAGGGAGAAACGCGAGCGTGACTGGATTTGATCCGCAGAAGGTTTTTTTCTACTTTTCTTAGGTAAGCCCCTAGCATAGGTTGTATTTCCATTGGTAACAAACACTACTGATCCTGCTTTACCTGAAAGCGTGCCGTTGGCACCGTTTTTAATGACTGCCATAATCTAAGTTAATTGCTTATTTATTTTTCTTTAAGCTACAAAATAAATAAGCATTTATCAATATGAAGTTCGACTTTATCTCGGATCTTTTACAGATCTAAGACGGAACTTAGTCGGATTTTATTCGGTCACAACCGAAGAAGCACCGAGTAATCTCTGAATACAATGGCAATTAAATAGCTTAAAATGGTGGTTCCGACCTGGCATTTCCTTGCATAAGCACGCTGTTATGTGTTGGATGCTGCATGCTATTGGTGGTTTTGTTGTGCTAATGTTTTTTTTCTGCTATCAAATTCGGTGAAAAGGTGTTGCTAAATGCTTTTATAAGATGTTTTGGTTTTTATTTTGCTGTGCTATGCGTTTTTGTATCTGTTTTTATAGGAATTAATGGTTTTTTTTGCTGTCAGATTGTGCGTTAATGTGTTTATTGTTATTTCTTTTTCAAATAATTATGCATAAGCTTGCAAAAACAGGAAGCTTTTCATACTATTGTATAGTAATTGATATAAACTTAGGGTTGGAACCGCCCGTTATGGAAAATTATTAACAACTAACTAAAAACCATGAATAAAAAAATTCTCTTATTCTGTTCAGGGGTGATGCTGTCAACCAGTTTATGGGCACAGACCAAAACTGTAACGGGTAAAGTGACGAATGCTTCTGATGGTGGTACAATGCCTAATGTAACCGTAAGCATCAAAGGTAAATCTGTCAGTACACAAACTAAGCCTGATGGAAGTTTCACCATCAATGCGGAGCCAGGCGATATTTTGATTTTCAGAGCCGTGGGTTCTCAGGAAAGACAACAACTGGTTGGGACAAATGCAACGATCAATGTTACGCTTTCTGGCAGTGAGGAGGCGCTTGAAGAGGTGGTTGTGACGGCCATGGGAATTAAGAAGGAAAAAAAGGCGCTTGGCTATGCTGTTCAGGACATAAAATCGGATGAGTTGATGAAGAATAAGACGGCAAACGTGGTCAATTCATTGGCAGGGAAGATTGCAGGGGTTAATGTAACACAGGCTTCGGGTTCTGCCGGTGCCGGAGCGCAGATTATTCTTCGCGGCGGAACTTCTCTTGAGCGCGACAACCAGCCCTTGTTTGTTGTAGACGGTGTGATCTACGATAACTCTACGGTTATTGGAGGAAATAGTGCCTTCGATGGCGCTCAAGCAACAGCAACCTCTAACAGTAACCGGGTGATGGATATTAATCCCGAAGATATCGACAATGTGTCGGTGTTGAAAGGTCCGGCTGCGGCAGCCTTATACGGGTCAAGAGCTGCTGCGGGAGCTATTATCATTACGACGAAAAAGGGACAAGAAGGGCGTACGGAGATTGGTTTTTCAAGTAGATTTTCAAATAATTGGGTGAATCGCTTGCCAGAGCAGCAAGGAAAATACAAACGTGGCTATTATAACAGTGCGGGTGTACTGGATGATTATACCACGCAATCCTGGGGCGAAAAATTTGGAAGTAATGATGTTGTTTATAACAACGTGAAAGATTTCTTCCAGCATTCGACGGTATTTGACAATACCGTTAATTTATCCGGCGGAAATAAAAATGGATCATTCTATCTGTCTGGTTCCCGCTTTGATCAAAAGGGTATCGTACCTAATACAAGCTTTGACAAAACCACGTTCCGCTTTAATGGGGATCAAAAATTTGGTAAACTGACGGTGGGCGCTAATGTGGGGTATTCGCTGGCAAATACAGATAAAACCCTAACTTCCGCGGGGCTATGGGGATCAGGTGGTACAGGAGCGATGGAGTCCCTGTACAGCTGGTCAAGAAGTGATAATATGAAGAAATACCTCAACGATGACGGGTCGAAGTATCGGATGTTTGAAGGCCGCCAGCCGCTAGAATCTGATGTCGAAAATCCATACTGGACAATCAATAAAAATATTTTGGGCGATAACACCGAGCGTATTACAGGTAGTATCAATGCAAGTATGCCCATCTTCGATTGGTGGAGCCTCACCTATCGTGTCGGGATGGATAGTTATCTGACTAAAAACTCAACTATTATCGGTGAAGGTGGTGCAATTAAGAAACCTTGGCAAAAAGGTATGATGTCGGAAAGTGATTTCAAATACAACTATTGGTCTTCCAACATCATGTCCAATTTCAATAAAAAGGTAGGTGATTTTGATTTAGGCGCTTTAGTGGGATTTTTCTCGGAACAAACCAAGACGACAACAAACCGCCGTATGGGCTATCATTTTGAGGTAGACAATTTTTACAGCTTCGAAAATATAGCAGCAGCGAATAAACAGTTCGCAGTAAACAATACAAAAAAACGTCTTTTTGGTTTGTACGGTGAGTTAAGAGCTTCGTATAAAAATATGTTGTTTTTGAATGTTACGGGAAGAAATGACTGGACCTCGACGTTACCAGTAGACAATAGGTCTTATTTTTATCCTTCTGTTGGTGGTAGCTTTGTGTTTACCGAACTCATGAAAGACAGTCGCCCAGACTGGTTGGATTTTGGAAAGCTGAGAGCTTCCTGGGCGCGCGTGGGTAAGGACGCAAATCCGTATGTAACCAATACCTACCTTTGGAAGCCTGTTGAATATTTAGGTGGAATTGTAGGCGCGGGAAATAACTGGCAGAAAGGTAATCCGTTTTTGAAACCTGAAACAACAGGTTCGTTTGAAGTCGGTGCTGAATTGCGCTTTTTTAAGGGGCGATTGGGCGTGGATTATGCCTACTATACCAATAATTCCTATAACCAGATTCTGTCTCCACGTTTAGGACAATCGACAGGATATATTTTCATCTCAGTCAACGGTGGCGATATCTACAATAAAGGGATGGAGTTGTCCTTAACTGGTAAGCCGATTGTGAAAAACGACTTTGTTTGGGAATCTACGTTAAACATGTCCAGAAACAAAGGGACAGTAGATAACTTGCTCGCAGGGGTCAATATTTTGTATGTCACAGACGTGCAGGTAGGGAATGCGAAAGCTGCATCCTTTAACGGAGGAAACTTTATGGGGATCTCAGGTTCGCAATGGACCCGTACACCTGATGGAAAAGTTGTTTTGGACGCTAATACGGGTATGCCAACAAGTGACAACCAGACGACATATAATATCGGAAACCGTGAGCCTAAGCTGACAGGTGGATTCAATAACAGCTTGACTTATAAAAATTTTAATCTGTCCTTCCTGTTTGATTTCCGTATAGGTGGCGATATCTATAACGGTACAGATTATGCGATGACGATTAATGGAATGAGCAAGCGAACCGAAGATCGTGATCAGCTGATTTTGGACGGAGCCATCCGTAACGGCGGAACAAACGACGCTCCGGTGTACGAAAACAAAACATTCACTTTCTTGGCCGACCAGATGTACACGATTAAAGGTGTGTCAACAAGCGGACGGAAGATTATCCAAGATTATTGGAGTGATTTCTACGCCCGTGAAAGTGCGAACTTTATGGTGAAAACAAACTGGTTGCGCTTGCGGAATATCTCGATGTCCTACAACTTTTCGGACGGTGTCCTGAAGAATGCCGGTGTTTCCAAAGTGGTAAAAGGTCTTACAGCTACTTTGACTGGTACTAATCTTTGGTTGTTGACCAACTACAAAGGGCTTGATCCGGAGGCCTCCGCTGCCGGATCTGGTGTAACGGGATCTAGTTCGGTAGGTATTGATTACAACGGTGTGCCGAGTACTGCTGGTGTTATGTTTGGTTTAAATTTTAGATTTTAAGATAGAAAAGTCATGAATAAATATAAGAGAATAGTCTCATTTCTGTTGGTTCTAACTTTATTTTCGTCCTGTAGTAAAAATTGGTTGGATATCAATGTAGATCCCAATACCCCGTCGAGTACTGTTGCTTCGGTGCAAAGTCGTCTGGCCTGGATACAGCATTATTATATGTATGCGCAAGGGACAGCGGGAACACGGGCGGGGTTTGTGACACAGCAACTGACATTTGTCAACGGTACGGCATCAAACAGTATGATTGCTGGCTGGAATCCTGTGGCAGGTATGTCGACTACACCCTATCAGTTTTTCTTTGTCGGTGCTGGGGCCAATTTTAAGGATATGGAAGACAAGGCTACGGCCGATAAGGCTTACCATTATCTTGGTGCATTGCATGCTATCCGTGCTATGGGTTTTATGCTGATGACGGACTGGTACGGTGAGATGCCTTACACGGAGGCCTTGGGTACCATCATAACGCCAAAGTTTGATGGTGGGAAAGTAATTTTCGAAGGTTGTCTTGCAGATATTGATAAGGCAATTGAATACTTTAATATGACTCAGCCTGGTACTGCTGCTCCCTTGTCGGCTGGCGATAGCTGGAATGGTGGTGATGTAAGTAAGTGGTTGAAAATGTGTTATGGCTTGAAAGCGCGATGGTTGAATAATCTATCGAAAAAGAGCGCTTTATACAAGCCCGATGATGTATTGGCAGCGTTAAGTAAGGCTGCTACTTCCGTTGGAGAAAGCACAGTAATTGCCCATATGGATGATGCGACTGATAATATCGGGGATATCCTATTTGCAGATCCTGTAAAAACGTCTATCGTTTTTAATAATGCGGGTATGAATACCAATACCTTGGTCACGAAATGGTATGAAAATTTATTAACCAATTTCGATAATAAAGGCATAGAGGATCCGCGGGCAGACAAACTATTACCATGGGCAGAATACGGTTATCCCAAAAAGATGATGCGGTCCAAGGGAGTAGATATGCAGTCTACTATTCGCATGAACTCAGGACCGATTGCATCTTCTTATAATGATAAGGATGTGGCTATTCAGAGTAACGGCCGTACGGTAAACCCACATTCCTGGTATATTAACAGTGCCAATACGGCACGTTGGGGAGATACGGTATATGTTTCCATCAAGAGTAGTTCCAAAGGATATGATAGCGATGTGTCGGATACCTATAGATGGAAAGATGGTACCGTGGCTGCTTCAGGTACATTTTATTCGCGTCCCGATGCACCGACCCATTTGGTGGCCTACCCTGAGATGTGCTTTATTAAAGCTGAGGTCCTGTTTAATAAGGGAGATAAAGCTGGTGCCTTTAATGCCTATAAAGAGGGAATTAAAGCACATATTGACTTAATGAATATGAAGCTGAATTCCTATGCGGACGCCAGTCCGAGCAAATCGCCAATGGCGCAGGCTAAGATCGATAATTTCCTGAACAATGGCATTGGTACGGCGGGAGATATTACATTGGCTAAAATTATGACACAAAAGTTTATCGCACTTTCGTTTTCACAGCAAAACTGGAATGATATGCGTCGCTATGATTTTAGCAATTTGGTATATCCAGGCTGGGCTGTTCCTTATGAGTACACGGTGACTGCGGCAGCGCAGACTAAAATACCGCAAGGAAAGCAATTTAGAAGAGTCCGTCAGGTTTCGCATGAGATCAACTACAATTCCGATAATTTGAAAGCATCTCACCCGAATGCGTTAAATGACGATATCTGGTCATTCCCGGTTTGGTGGGATACCAAAGAATAAGTTAAATTTGAAAGCCGCAACTGCGGCTTTCTTCATCTAGTTTGTTTTTGTCATGAAATATTGTATAAATTTCCTTTTTCTTTTTATGCCATTTGTGCTTTTTGCACAATCCCCCAAGATTATTCAAAAACCGATTACCTGGGACAAGGAGCGTATTCAGCTTTCGTTGGATTACCTGAAAAATCGGCATGGCCTGACACAGTCAACACCTGTTATCCAACCTAAAATGGTGGTGGTGCATTGGACGGCCAATAACAGCGTAAAAGCAACTTTTAATACTTTTAATCCTGTCAGACTTCCGGGGCGTCCGGAACTGACCAAGGCCAGTGCCTTGAATGTATCTTCGCAATTTGTCATCGATCGTGACGGTACGATTTATCAGTTTTTACCAGATTCTATTTTTGCACGGCATACCATAGGTCTCAACTATTGTGCAATAGGGATAGAAAATATAGGTAGTCGCCAGAATCCACTGACTGATGCACAATTGAAAGCAAATGAAGAGCTTATCCGTTACCTCAGTAAAAAATATCCGATTGAATTTGTGTTGGGTCACCATGAGTACCAACGTTTTAAGAAAACAAGCTGGTGGAAAGAAACTGATCCCAATTACATCACGGGTAAAGATGATCCGGGAGATAAATTTATACATGAGCTAAGAAAGCATCTTGTCGATCTGAAATTGAATCCCCTACCTTAAATCATGCCTAATCGAAGAATTTCGTTCTGCAGGTAAATTGCGTTTTCCTACAGGAATAAGTAATAAGTGTGCAATTGGTGATCGTTTTGCAATATATTTTGCTGGTTTGCTGTATTTTGCTGCATTGTTAATAAAATGTTAATTGTATTTGATTTGTTACGTGAGCGTGTGCTCTGCACACTTACTTATTTTTCTTTTTAATCGTCTGATTTATTGTAATCGACTGTATTTCAATTTATTGTAATGTATTTTTGCTTTCAGTCTCAACTAATATATTGCGGTTTAATTCCTGTTACAGAAGTAATTTGTAAGTGAATACTTACTTTCTTTTGCGTTTTTATGTTGCTTTAAGTTTTAAAAACGAAAAGTTCTACTTACTTTTATTCTGATTTTCAATTATTCGTGCATAAAACTGCAATTTGTGCATGATCTAAGAGTCTATTTATGATGAAAAATGCCTTATTAAAGCTATCCTTTTTAATTTCTGTTGTTGCTTGGGTTTCCTGTGGGAATTCGTTGAAGTCTATGCAAGCGAGCAAAACCGCAGTAAACAGCATGGCCGGCCGGATAACGAGCCAAGTTGTTATTCCGGGTGCAGATCAACTTACGCTGTATTTACCACAACTAAAAGGTAAGAAAGTGGGAATAATGGGGAATCAAACTTCCATTGTAGGGGCTGATAAAAAACATCTTGTCGATGTCTTGATCGATAATAAGGTTGATTTGAAGTTTGCCTTTGCGCCTGAACATGGTTTCCGCGGGAACGTTGAACGTGGTGAGAAGTTTGGGAATGATGTTGATCAAAAGACTGGTTTGCCGCTGTTTACATTGTATGGAGGTAATAAGAAACAAGATTCTATCGTCAATTCCATTGATGTGATGATCTTCGACCTGCAGGACGTTGGGGCACGCTTTTATACATACATCACTTCTTTGCACCGTGTAATGGAATTATGTGCAAAGCATAATAAAAAATTAATTGTACTGGATCGTCCAAATCCAAATGGCGACCAGGTGGATGGACCTGTAAGGCATGATGATAAGTTTAAATCAGATGTTTCCTGGCATAAAATAGCCATGATCCATGGTTTAACAATCGGCGAGCTGGCGCAGATGATCAATGGAGAGCGGTGGCTTGAGCATGGCCGCCAGGCCGATATAACGATTGTACAGGTCAAAAATTGGAATCATAACAGTAGGTATGAGCTGCCGGTCATCCCATCGCCAAGTCTGCCAAATTATCTTTCTGTTCGGTTGTACCTTTCATTATGTCTTTTTGAAGGTACGGATATTTCGGTAGGTCGGGGTACGGATTGGCCGTTCCAGGTATTAGGTTATACAAATCCGGTCTATGGCTCCTTTACTTTTACACCGGGCGAACGTCACGGTATGTCCAAACATGTGGAGGGCAAAGGAACAGTTAATTATGGTGTTGATTTGCGCGGTCTGGATGCTGATCATCAAAAATTTACCTTAAAATATCTGTTGGACTTTTATCAAAAGACACCTGATAAATCCACTTTCTTCGCGCGGCCTGAATTTTTTGATAAGCTTGCGGGGACAGATCAATTACGTAAGCAAATCCTTGCCGGACAATCTGAAGCTCAGATTCGTGCTTCTTGGTCCGATGACCTGAAAGCCTATAAGCAAATGCGTAAAAAGTATCTGCTTTATACTGATTTTGAATAGCAATAACTAACAATATTAACTAGAATCATTTATTTTAAAACTCTATAATCAATGCGAAAATTTGTACTATTTTCTGTTGCTCTTGGATTGAGTTTTCCTTCTGAATCCTATTCTTTTGCAAAAAAAGAAGGTGCTTTGAATCGCGACAATTTAACAAGCGCCTTTCTGAGTTCTTCTGCAAAAAATGCGTTTCAAAATACGGTGCAAGGTACTGTAAAGGATGGAAAAGGTCCAGTCTCTGGGGTAAGCGTGTCTGTGATTGGCGGTACTGCGTCAACTAAGACTGATGCTCAGGGGCATTTTAAAATTACAGCTGCCGTGGGGAGCAAGTTGCGTTTTTCGTCTGTAGGATACGTGACGAAGGAGGTTGCCATTACTTCAGCTACGCTTGATGTAACATTAGCGGACGATAATCAAGCGTTGGACGAAGTGGTCGTTGTCGGTTACGGTACGCAGAAAAAAGGTAACCTTACTGGTGCGGTTTCATCGATCAATGTGAAGGAGAATCTACAGAGTCGTCCGATCGCCGATGTCGGCCGGGCAATTCAAGGAACGACACCAGGATTTAGTGTTACTGTACCGAGTGGTGAGGTTGGATCTGATCCTACCATGCGTATTCGTGGTGCAATATCTTCCATTCAAGGGAATAGTAGTCCATTGATCTTGGTGGATAATGTGGAAATCCCGAGTATCCAATATGTAAATCCGGATGATGTTGAGTCGATCACCGTATTAAAAGATGCTGCCTCTTCGTCCATCTATGGTGCGAAAGCTGCTTTTGGTGTCGTATTGATTAAGACGAAAACAGGTGGAAGTGCGGAAAAGGTTACCGTAAATTATTCTAATAACTTCTCATTCCAAAATCCATATAAAAAGTTGGAAATGGGACGTGTTAATGCCTTGAAATATACCATTGACGCATTAGAAAGAGTTGGCGGAACCGAAACTGGTGCTTTCTATAAAGTAAATAGAGAAAGTTATGAACGCGCAGTGGAGTGGGATAAAAAATATGGATCTTCAATCGGGAAAGATGATCCAACGGTATATGGCAGAGACTGGTATGTAGATCCGGGGTCGCCGACGAAAAAGTACGGTGTTAGAACGTATGATCCATATGATTATATGGTGCGCGAGTGGGCTCCCACACAAACACATAACTTGTCTTTAAATGGTACCATTAAGAAGACACAATATACAGCTTCATTTGGTTCGTTGAACCAAAGCGGTATGTTAAAGGCCGGCGATTCGGATAAGTTTAAACGGTATAATGCTGCATTAAGACTAAATACCGAACTGAATAAATATGTGACTATTAGGGGTGGAGTGATGTTTGCACAACGGAACAAGATCTATCCTTATGCGACAAACTCAACAACGGCCGATCCATGGTTGTACATGTATCGCTGGAGTTCCCTTTATCCAATGGGCTATGACGAAAATAACAACCCAATAAGGAGTCCATGGAGTGAAAATGAGGCGGCAAACCAAGCTTCCATGCTTCGCAATTATGTTAATTTAAGCGCTGGTGCTACAGTTAATATAATGAAGAATTGGAAAGTAGATGTAGACTATACATTTACCAATGAGGATTATAGCTGGCGTAAAAACGGGACGAGATATACAGCAGCCAATTCTTGGGTAGCAGCCAAACAACGGTTTGATGCACAAGGAAATCCAGTTTATGTCAATAAAGAAGGAGCTGTTGTCAATAAGGGAGATGCTGATGCAACTTTAGCTTATGATCTTTCCAATGATATGTATACAGCGAATGGTTCTGCGCAAGATCATATCTATATGCGTTCACAAAATGAACATAAGCATACTGTCAATGCATTTACAACGTATGAGCTCGACTTGAATGATGATCATAACTTTAAATTTATCCTTGGTTTAAATAGAGTAACAAACGATGGTTCTTTCCATTGGACACAGCGTGCTGATTTATTGGATATCACAAATCCTCAGTTTGATTTGGCTGTGGGCCAAATTACGGGTAGCGGTGGTGAGTATTGGGAATCACAATTAGGGTATTTTGGCCGTGTGAACTATGCGTATAAGAATAAGTATCTATTTGAAGGTAATATCCGTTATGATGGTTCCTCCAAGTTTCCAACAGATTTGAAATGGCGATGGTTTCCATCCTTTTCAGCAGGCTGGGTAGTTTCAGAAGAAAAATTCATGGACTGGTCAAGGGCTACATTAAATCAGTTGAAGTTTAGAGGTTCATGGGGTGTTATCGGAAATCAAACGGTACCTTCTGATCTTTATGTTTCAAACATGGATGCGGGTCAGATTAATTACATCGTCAATGGCGCATTGTTGAATTCTGTGGGCACGCCAAAACTGAATTGGCCAAACGTTACGTGGGAAGATCTGGAGACCCTGGATTTCGGTGCGGATGCCAGATTCTTCAAGAATAAATTAGGTTTGACGTTTGACTGGTATCAGAAGAAGACCAAAAATATGTTTGCTCCTTTGGAAGGAACAACACTGACCTTGGGTTCTGCGGCGCCTTGGGGTAACTTCGGTACCTTGACGACCAAAGGCTTTGAATTGGCCATCGATTTTAATCACCGATTTGAGAATGGATTGGGTATTAATTTTAGGGCTAATTTGGATGACTCTAAATCTGTTTTTAGTGGCTATACGTCATTACGCACTACCGGTGTGAATTATAATGGTCGGGTATATGGTGATATTTGGGGGTATGAGACAGACCGTCTGTACCAATACAATGATTTTGTATTGGATGGAAATAACAATCCGCAGTTGGTAAAACCAAATGCAGATATGACCAAATACTATGGAAGTACAGATAATGTCTATCTCTTGAAAGAGGGGCCGAATGGTGAAAAGCCTGTCTATCAGCCACGATTCCAAAATTCAACTAATTTCTATTTTGGTCCTGGGGATGTTAAATTCAAAGATTTGAATGGTGACGGCGAGATCGATAACGGTGACGGTACGATCGATAATCCTGGCGATATGAAGATCATTGGTAATTCGACGCCTCGTTATCAGTATGGCTTTAGATTTGGTGCCGATTGGAAAGGCTTCGATGTTTCAGCATTTTTCCAAGGTGTGGGGCAACGTAAAGTTTGGGGAGCAGGATTCTTGGCGATTCCAGGATTTAACACTTCAGATGGAGCAATGCCTGCAAGCTTTGTAAACGATTACTGGACGAAAGATAATCAAGGAGCATTCTATCCGGCTGCATTCAACAACGGCGGTAGTGCGAATGTCAATAATATGCAAGTTCAGTCCCGCTATCTGTTGGATATGTCGTATTTGAGAATTAAGAACCTAACTGTGGGGTATACAATTCCTCAGCATATCGTGCAACGAGCTAAGATAAATAACTTACGTGTTTATGTTTCGTTGGAGAATTTCTTCACTTGGGATAAGCTTCGTGGCTTACCGATTGATCCGGAAGAGGTGGGAGGCTTCTCGATTTTTAATGAAACGAATTACAACGGTGGACGTACAGGTGTTGGAACACCAACATTTAAGAGTGCCTCATTTGGTGTTCAGTTAAACTTTTAAACGAATTTGACAGATGAAATTAAATAGAATAAAAATTGGATCTATCATGCTTTCCGCCATGTTATTGGGGGTAGGCTGTAGTAAGGATGTGCTGGATAGGCCTGATCAAACTAAAGTAATCGATGAAAACTTTTGGAGAAATGAAGCTGATGTTCGTTTGTATGCAAATGATTTTTATTTAAATTATTTTGTTGGCTATAATACTTTTTATGGTACGGCCTATGCTCCCTTAGTGGGATATAACTATGCAGATGACTTTACGTCTGAAGGAACGCAAGGTGGCTTTGAGTCAGTTGTTCCGACGAGTAGAGGTGCGAGTACGGTGACACCTGATATGTTGACGACCTACTCAGGGCCGACCTGGAATTTTTACTGGGTTAGAAAGGCTAATGTGATGTTGACCAGGATTGAAACAAAGGCCAAGTCAAAATTGTCAGAGGCTGAGTATAAGCACTGGACTGCAGTAGCTCGTTTTTTTAGAGGCTACGAATATAGTAGGTTAGTTTCTGTGTTTGGTGATGTGCCTTATTTTGATGTTGAAGTTGATCCGATGGATCAGGCTACAATGTATAAGGAACGTACCAAGCGCGGGGAGGTTATGGATAAAGTCTATACAGATTTTGAGTATGTGCTTGATAATATGCGTGCTGATGACGGAAAAGGTTATGTAAATAAATATGCAGCAGCGGCACTTATTTCTAACCTCATGTTGTTTGAAGGTTCCTGGGAAAAATACCATGGCTTAGATCAAGATCGTGCGAAAAAGTATCTTGCGCTTGCGGTTAAAGCATCTGAAGTGGTCATGAACAGTGGTAAGTGGTCTTTTGGAAGTGATTTTAAGAGCCTGTTCGCATCTGAAGATCTTTCAAGCAATCCAGAGGTAATTTTCTTCAGAACTTATAATGATGCCTTGAAAGTAACGCACGCCGTAGGTTCTTACAGTAATGGTACTGAAGGGCAGAAGGGCGTTAACTTGGATTTGTTGAAATCTTTTATCTGTAACGATGGAAAGGTTTGGCAAAACTCAGCGCTCACAAATGCTTCGGACTTTTCGATGAAATCTTTGGCGAGAACGAGAGACCCACGGTTTGAAGCTTCGTTGATGGATACCGTTAATACAGCTTCATCAACATTTGCTTACGGTCATAAATTTGCTGCTAGAGAAGCCTTGACGTATATTGGAAAAACTTATCCAGCAAAATGGAGTAGTAATACAAATACAAATGATGCTCCGATTGTGCGTCTTGGTGAGGTTGTGTTGAATTGGATTGAGGCAAGGCAGATTCTTGCGGAGTTTTTTGGTGGAGCAGCTGTTACCCAAGGTGATTTGGATAAATCGATCAATGCAGTACGGAATAGACCGCTAGACGCAGATGCCATAGCTAAAGGGGTAAAGAAAACAGCACCTTTGACATTAAATTCTCTGCCGAATGATCCAAGCCGCGATGCGGATATATCGCCGTTGATGTGGGAAATCAGACGCGAACGAAGAATGGAATTTGTATATGAGTATGCGCGATTGAATGATATCCGTCGCTGGAAAAAATTGGATTATATGAACTTTTCGCGCAATGTCGATTATTCACTAGGTCCCTGGGTAAATATCAAAAAGGATCTTCCAAATCGTTTGACAAAAGCTTACGAAGGTGTTTTGAAAGTCCGTGACGCAGCAGGAAATACAATCACGTACAATGGTAAAAACGCCGATGCTATGGTGGGATATTACGTTGTTCCGAAATTTGCGAACAGGGTAAGTTTTACCGATCGGTCGTACTTGGCTCCTGTTGGACTGAATCAGATTCAACAATATGCAAATTTGGGCTATATCTTAACACAGACGCCAGGCTGGCAATAGATAGCATTGTATTAAAAGGCCTTTCTGAATTTCAGAAAGGCTTTTTAATACATAATGAATTTTGATTTACATGAAGATGCATAAAAATGCAATATCATTTCTGTTTTATGCATAAAAACGCTATTTTTAAGAAAACATTACGCATGAGGTTTCCAATTATCACCTTTTTTATTGCATTATCCTGCGTTTTTAACGTTGCGATAGCACAGCAGTCCTTCAAATTTGCCCACGTAACAGACACGCATGTCGGTGGTGCAACAGGTGAGGAGGATTTGCGACGTACTGTAAAGGACCTGAATACATTGAAAGATATTGATTTCGTTATACTTTCTGGAGATATCACCGAGTTTGGTGCTGATCATGAGTTAAAGCTTGCGAAGCGAATCTTAGATAGTTTGCAGCTGCCTTGGTATGTGATTCCGGGAAATCACGATGGCAATTGGTCAGAAAATGGAGCCAATACGTTTCGAACCGTTTTTGGTGGGGAAACCTTTTTCTTTAAGCATAAAGGCTACGCATTCATTGGAACCAATTCGGGGCCAAATATGCGTATGAGCCCTGGTCAGATTCCTCGTGAAAACCTGGTTTGGATGGATTCCATTTTTGCAGCGAATCCGGATAAACAGCTTCCATTGATCTATATTAATCATTATCCACAGGATTCATCGTTAAATAACTGGTTTGACGCACTGAAAAGAGTTAAAACGCGGAATGTCCAGTTGGCGCTTTGTGGGCATGGTCATGCCAATAAATTATACGATTGGGAAGGAATTCCGGGGGTAATGGGACGGTCTAATCTGCGTGCGAATAAAGCGGTTGGAGGGTATAATATTGTGACCATCGCTGATGGCAAAGCGAGTTATCAGGAGCGTAATCCCGGTGTCGGAATGCAGGAGAAACCTTGGGTTGTTGTCCCTCTATTTAATCATCACTATGAAAATGAAACAGTAAGCTACCCGAGACCCAGTTATGCTGTGAATGCAAAATATGCAAATCAGGTTAAAGTCAATTGGACGTTTGAAGATGCCAGCGATATCGGGGCTGGACTAGCTGTTTACAAAAATAGCGTGATTACATCAAATACCGCGGGCGATATCTTTGCGCTTGATTTAAAAACTGGCAAAAAGCTATGGGCATTTCGTACAGGTGGTAAAGTTTATTCTACTCCGGCAGTGTGGAAAGGAATTGTCGTGGCGGGATCATCGGATCATGCAATTTATGCGGTAGATGCCCGTAATGGCAAGTTGTTGTGGAAGGTACAGACTGAAAAGGCGGTTTTGGGTTCACCCTTGCTACATGATGGCGTGGCTTTTATCGGTGGCTCGGATGGTAAGTTTAGAGCGCTGGACATCAAGACGGGAGCTGTAAAGTGGAGTTTTGACCAGGTCAAAGGATTTGTATCGACGCTGCCAACGTATTATTTGGGGAATGTAATTTTTGGTTCCTGGAGCAATGGATTCTATGCTTTGGATGCCAAAACGGGTAAGCTTTCGTGGGAGTGGAATAATGGACAGGCCAATCGGATGTTTTCTGCTGCGGCATGCAATCCGGTGGGGGTAAACAATCGTGTTTTTGTAGTTGCACCGGATCGTTTTATGACAGCACTGGATGCGAAGAACGGTGCGGTCATCTGGCGGGAAAAGAAAGATACCATTCGGGTGCGCGAGTCTATGGGACTGGCTGCAGACCATAAACTGGTTTATGTGAAGACGATGGATGGGGAGCTTTTAGGTATTTCGGTTGCTGGTGATCGTATGGATGTTGCCTGGAAGTCCAAACTTAAATTGCCCTACGAATTGACACCTTCTGCAATTACATCCAATGGCAAGTTGGTCTTTGTGCCGAGTCATTCGGGTTTGCTATCTGGGGTTGACGCAAAAACAGGCGCGGTGGCATGGCAATATAAAATATCCAATGGAATGGTTAATCCTGTTGCGCTAAATGGTCGAAACACGGTGATAGCGAGTACGATGGATGGCAAAATAGTTTCATTACAGTTTTAAGCAATCGATTGAATTGATCTTTTTGAAAATAAATGCCTTGATATGATAAAAAAATGTCTAAACTTCTTAAATTTACGTCAAGCTTTTTTGCTTGTTTTTGCATGTTTTGTTTGTAACTTTGCGAAAGCACAGCAAAATGCTTGGATTAGAATAAACCAATTGGGCTATACACCGGCGGGCAAGAAGGTCGCGGTATGGGGTGGGAAATCAATCAGGCAGCTTCGTTCTTTTGAAATTAAAAACGCGCAAACGGGTAAAACAGTCTATGTGCATCCTGTCGGAAAAGATTATGGGGCTTATGGTCCTTTTGTTCAAAGCTTTCGTTTTGATTTCTCTTCTATGCAGGATACGGGACGTTTTTTTGTTCAGGCCGGAGATGTGAAGTCTCCAACATTCCGAATCGCTCGGGACGTTTATAAAGGAGCGGCAGATTTTGCACTGCGTTATATGCGGCAACAACGGACATTGTTCAACCCTTTTCTGAACGATAGCTGCCATACACACGATGGCTTTGCGCTGTATGCAGGAAAGGTTGGCATTCCCGATAGCTCCCGTATCGATGCGGGTGGCGGTTGGCATGATGCTTCTGATTATTTGCAATATGCGACAACGTCAGCAAATGCAACATTTCATCTGTTAGCGGCTTACCGCGATTTTCCAAAGGTGTTTGGTGATCTAAAGCAAGCAAATGGTCTTGATGGAAAAAATGGCCGGGCCGATGTGCTCGATGAGGCAAAATGGGGCTTGGATTGGCTGTTGAAAATGCATCCCAAGGCCAACCAAATGTACAATCAGATTGGTGATGACCGGGATCATGCCAGCATGCGGATGCCAAAGGAAGATCCTTACTATGGTCGTGGATTTGAGAGACCGGTGTATTTTATCGATGGCGAGCCACAGCAGCGTGGCAAGTTTATGAACAATACAACCGGGACAAGCTCTACTGCTGGTAAATTTAGTAGTGCTTTTCGACTGGGGGCGATGTTGTTTGACAAAGAGGATCGGAAATATGCAACGCTGCTTTCGAAGAAATCGGAAACAGCCTATGCTTATGCCAATATAAAACCAGGCGTGACACAGACAGTTTCTGTGAAATCGCCCTATATTTATGCCGAAGATAATTGGGTAGACGATATGCAGTTGGCCGCTGCAATGGGTTTTTCGATGACAAAAAAAGAAAAGTTTGCACGAGAAGCCTTACGCTTCGCCCGGCAAGAAAAGATTACACCTTGGATGGTTAGCGATACTGCTGCACATTATCAGTGGTATCCTTTTATCAATCTTGGGCATTATGAGTTGGCAAAAGGATTAAAAGGACAAGATCGCGAGGAGATTGTTTCCTATTATAAACAGGGGATTGAGCAAGTCAATCGGAGAGCTGAGAAAAACGCTTTTTTTCGGGGAGTTCCCTTTATTTGGTGTAGCAACAACTTAACGGTATCCTTTGCGATCCAATGTCTCTGGTATAAAGAATTGACGGGAGATGCACATTTTGATGAGCTAGCCCAAGCTAATTTTGACTGGTTATTCGGGGCGAACCCTTGGGGCACGAGTATGGTATATGGTCTTCCGGCTGGAGGCGATACACCTGTCGATCCGCATTCGGCATTTACCTTTCTTGGAAAGCATCCGATCGACGGCGGATTGGTTGATGGGCCCATTATGGCATCCACGTACCGCAATCTGATTGGTATCAAGTTGAATAATCCGGATAGCTATGCGGAGTTTCAAAGTGATCTGGCGGTCTATCATGACGACTACGGAGATTATAGTACGAATGAGCCGACAATGGATGGTACCGCTTCGTTGATTTATCTGTTGGCTTCAAAGGAGGGTAAGGCCATGGAGGAGCCTACCGGAAAAAAGTAACACGGGATATTTTTGGAGCTATTGTCCGGGGCGACTCGACAAAACGGCAGGTGGCCCTGGTGTTTACCGGTCATGATTTATCTGAGGGTACTGCTGAGGTATTAGCAAGTCTAAAGCATAATGGCGTTAAAGGCTCTTTTTTCCTGACAGGCGATTATCTCAGAACTCCAGGTTTTAAGCCGTATGTCCGTCAGATGTTAAGCGATGGCCATTGGATTTCGGGGCATTCCGATAAACATATTCTGGTGAGTGACTGGGGGAGTAGGGAGGTGCTTTTGGTCAAACGTGACTCTTTTGTCGCTGATCTTAAAGCAAACCTGAAAGCACTGGAAGGCGCGGGCGTCAAAAGAGAGCACTTGTCCTATTATATTCCTTCTTATGAATGGTATAATAGTGAAACAGTCGACTGGGCAAAAGCGGTTGGTCTGAATTCGGTTAATTATACACCAGGAATACGGACTGCGGCCGATTATACCTATCCTGAAATGGGAGCTCGCTATTTATCGTCGACAGCGATTCTCGACAATCTTTGGTCTCACGAAGCTCGATATGGGCTCAATGGATTTTTGATATTGATTCATATGGGAACTGATGATCGGCGGAAAGATAAGCTGTATCATCATTTGGATGATATCATTAGCATATTAAAGGGGAAAGGGTATCAACTTGTGGATGTACCCGATTTATTGAAATAAAGAAATACAATATATACTAATAATGGTAAATACAACGGAGAAAGATTCGAATTATCAGGATTTGGACAAGATGTCTGTGCATGAGTTATTGACAAATATCAATAATGAGGATAAATCTGTGCCACTTGCTGTAGAGCAGGCTATCCCTCAGATTGAAGCATTAGTCAAAGTCACTGTGGAGAAAATGAAGGCTGGTGGTCGAACTTTTTATATCGGCGCTGGTACAAGTGGTCGTTTGGGCGTGTTGGATGCGTCAGAATTACCTCCGACTTACGGCGTTCCATTTGAATGGATCATTGGGTTGATTGCTGGTGGTGATACTGCAATTAGAAAAGCAGTTGAATTTGCAGAAGATGATTTGGAGCAAGCCTGGAAAGATATGGAAGCGTATGATATTGATGAAAACGATGTTGTTATCGGTATTGCGGCCTCTGGAACCACACCTTATGTTATTGGCGGATTAAAAATGGCAAATGAGAAAGGACTTGTGACGGGATGTATTGTCTGTAATGGGGGTTCTCCGATTGCTGAAGTAGCACAGTATCCGGTTGAGGTTATTGTTGGGCCAGAATTTGTTACCGGGTCTACTCGGATGAAATCGGGTACAGCACAGAAACTTGTGTTAAATATGTTCAGTACTGCAGTGATGATCCAATTGGGTAGGGTAAAAGGGAATAAGATGGTCGATATGCAATTGTCAAACCATAAGCTGGTCGGTCGTGGTGTACGTATCATTATGGATCAAACCGGGGCGCTGGAAGAAGAGGCTGCGGCTTTACTTGAACAATTTGGTAATGTAAGACAGGCCATCGAAGCTTATCAGGCTACCCATTGAGTATAACCTACTAAAAATCACCTATTTTAAAAACAAACTATGTCACCAGTAATATTATTATCTTTTATAATAATCTATTTTGCAGTTCTGCTTGCAGTAGCTCACTTCACCTCGAAGGGGGCTTCGGATAACTCTACTTTTTTTGTCGCAAACCGGAACTCTAAATGGTATATGGTCGCCTTTGGGATGATCGGTACCGCGCTCTCCGGCGTAACTTTTATTTCGGTTCCCGGCGCAGTAGGTGCGTCTGAATTTAGCTATTTTCAATTTGTTCTTGGGAACGCCGTTGGTTTTGTCATTATTGCCTATGTATTGCTTCCGCTCTATTATAGAATGAACTTGACTTCCATCTATACCTATTTGGAAGAACGTTTTGGGCACACCACGTACAAAACAGGTGCTGCTATTTTTTTGGTTTCCCGTACGATCGGTTCGGCATTTCGTCTTTATTTGGTGGCAATCGTATTGCAGCATTTTATTTTTGATGCCTGGAATGTGCCTTTCGCGATTACGGTCGTTATATGTTTGGTGTTAATCTGGATGTATACAAATAAGGGCGGTTTAAAGACGATTATTGTGACAGATACCCTACAGACTACCTTTTTAGTGACCGCAGTAATTCTCTCTATCTATTTTATGGCCAAAGGATTAGATTTTGGTATCGTCGATACTTTCGAGGCTGTAAAAGAAAGTAGTTATTCGAAGATCTTTTTCTGGGATGATTTTGTCGGTAGTAAAGCTAATTTTTGGAAACAATTCTTGGGAGGGATTTTTGTGACCATTGCGATGACGGGGCTAGATCAGGATCTGATGCAGAAGAACTTATCGATGGGGACCATTAAAGAAGCTCAAAAGAATATGATCACTTTTACAAGTGTTTTTGTGGTCATCAATATATTCTTTTTAGCTGTCGGTGCTTTGCTGTATATCTATGCGGCTAAAAATGGAATTGATGTGACTCAATTAGCAACACGCGATTATTTGTACCCAGAAATTGCATTAAACCACTTGGCTATTGTTCCTGCAATCATCTTTATGATGGGGTTAACGGCTGCTACTTTTGCAACGACAGATAGTGCGCTAACGGCATTGACAACATCTTTCTGTGTGGACTTTCTAAATTTCAATAAAAAAGAAAATCCCAATGATCCAGCGCTGATCAAGCAGCGTAATTATGTGCATTTTGGTTTTTCCATTGTGATGCTGTTGGTTATTCTGGTCTTTAAGCTGATCAATGATGACTCGGTCGTCAATGCAATCTTTACGGCAGCGAGTTATACCTATGGACCTTTATTGGGTTTATTTGTTTTCGGAATATTCACAAAATATGCCGTGCGGGATAACGCTGTACCTTATATCTGTGTACTTTCGCCTACCGTCTTATTTTTGCTTAAAACCTATGTTATTGAAGTGTATACACCTTATGTTATCGGATTGGATTTGATCATTATTAATGGTTTTATCACGTTTGTGATGCTTTTGATCAGTTCTCCAGGTAAAGCAAGTGAAAAAGCATTGTCCCATAATTAATGCATTCCAGTGATAAAAAGTTTCTCCATTGGTGAGAAGATGTAAATACAAGTATTGATTTTGATTTGTACGTACAGAAAAATTAAGTTAAGTTTGATATACTTAGTTTTTCTGTACGTATGTATCATAGCATAAATGAGACTACGGAGTTTATCCGTAGAAAAATTGGAGATTTTACTCCAGAGTTCGGTATCATCCTAGGTACTGGTTTAGGTAAGTTGGTGGATGAAATTGAAGTCGAGTATCAGCTGATGTATTCCAATATACCAAATTTCCCCATTTCGACTGTTGAATTTCATTCTGGTAAGCTTATTTTTGGAAAGCTGAGTGGCCGCAATGTGGTTGCTATGCAGGGGAGGTTGCATTATTATGAAGGTTACGATATGCAACAAATTACCTTTCCGATCCGTATCATGAAAGTTTTGGGGGTACAAAAATTGTTTGTTTCCAACGCTGCGGGCTCCCTGAATCCTGATGTGAAAAAAGGTGACCTTGGAATTATTGAAGATCATATCAATTTGTTGCCGGATAATCCGCTACGCGGACAGAATTTGGCCGAGTTTGGTCCACGATTTCCGGATATGAGCGAGCCTTATAACCGAAAGATGATTGGACAGGCTCTTGAAATTGCAGCCAAACATGCTATTGCTGCGCGAAAAGTTGTTTATGTTTCTTCCGCAGGTCCAAATTTGGAAACAAAAGCGGAATATCGTTATATGCGCCTGATCGGTGGGGATGTGGTCGGTATGAGTACCGTTCCAGAAGTGATTGTTGCTAATCATATGGCACTGCCGGTATTTGCGATTTCTGTTGTTACGGATGAAGGCTTTCACGAGGAGCTTAAACCCGTATCATTACAGGAAATTGTTAATGTTGCGGAGAAAGCGGAACCTAAAATGACATTAATTTTGAAAGAATTAATAGCTTTGCAATAAATTACCTCTTCATGTATCTCTGTTGAAGGAGAAGGTTGTTGGATTTGTGTGCGGTGAAGGGTAATTGGTTCATTGAGGTGAATTTAGCTTTTTTGGTTTTTATATAATTTTAGATGAAGTTGATCGTACGCATACTTGCCGCATGGTGTGTTTTATTTATTTATTCCGTGGATGTCATTGCGCAGAGCAAAGAGGATTGGAGTAGCGCATTGGATTCGGCCAGAGCCAAAGAGGACGGGAAGAAAGATTCTGTCATCCTTTCTGCGAAGTATATCCGATATGCCACACTGGATATGTTAAAAAAAGGAACTTATACACGGCAGATCGATACATCACATCATAATTATCAATATTATAATCCGCAGAATTTACCTTGGAATCCCAGTGTGAACCTTGGGGCTTATGGCCTTGCCACACGGGATCTATTGTTCCAGCCTAAAAAGACCATTGGCTTTCAGTCTGGTTTTACAGCGTTGGAACGTTATTTATTGAACCCCGATTCGGTCCAATATTTTAGGGCCCGGGCGAGGTACTCCGAATTGTCCGCGGTAGGATTCTTTTTTAATGACCAGGTTTTTAGGGCTCGGGTGGCGCAGAATATCAATTCCCAATGGAATATGAATGTCGATTTCCATTCTACTAAAACGGATGGATTTTACCTTGGACAGAATTATTCGGATTTAAAGGCTTCAGTTGCTTCTTGGTATGAATCGAAAAATAACCGGTATAATTTGTTGATCAATGGCGTATTTAATCGTTTGGATGCCATGGAGAATGGCTCTATTACAGAAGATCTTCCATTTGCGCCTGGAAATAGACAGTCTCCTGATCGATTTATACCGAAATTCTATGATGCCGGTAACACAAGGGTACCTCGATCTAAGTGGTGGGATAATTCATTCTTCCTGAGACAGTCACTTTATTTGGGACGATTGGATACGATCGATAAAGGCAAGCCGACCATGCAGATCCATCCGACCAATAGTATGGCGCATAATACGCGTATCCGAAGGCAGACATACAGCTTCTTCAAGAACATGGATGACCAAAATGCAGCATTACCATACAATAATAGAGCATTGGCGCTAAACAATGATAAGACGTTGATCACGAATGTTTCCAATGAATTTGAATATAACTTTTTTCTTAGAGGGAAGTCGGTCTTTAAGAACGAGGCAAAGTTGAATTTGGCTTTTCAGCACGACATGAACTGGGTGGAGCAGAATCAGTTGGACTCCATGCGGTATTACAATAATACATCAGCCTATCCACAGCCGCTGAAGAAACTGCCGGATAGCACAACATTTGATCGTTTTTATCAGAACGGAATTGTGAAAGGTGAATTAGGATATAAGTTTTCAGATCGTCTTGATTTTAGTTTAAAAGCGAATCAAATCGTATTTGGCCACAACTTTGGAGATTTCTTGTATGAAGCTAAAGCGGATATCTCGATGGGGGATAAAATCGGAAAGGTGACGTTGTCAGCTTATTCACAGAACAAATCTCCGGAGATGGTTTTCGAGAATTTAAATTATACCTACGGAAAATGGAATGATTTAGATCTTAAAAAGACGAAAATTCAGAATCTGGGTTTTCAATATGCCAATCCGATGCTTGGTTTCCATGGCAAGGTGGAGTATTTTCTGATGAACAATTATTCTTATTTCGAAGAGTTGTCCAATCCACAGAACGATCCGAAGAAAGATAAATGGATTGTTCCGGCACAATTGGATAAAGCTAATTTGTTAAAGGTAACCGTTGGACAAAAATTTAAATTAAACCATTTTACGTTTGATAATCTCGTGGTCTATCAAAAGACAGATCAACAGGATGCATTGGCAGTTCCCGAGCTGTATACCTGGCATAGTTTGTATTACAGTAACCTGTTTTATAAAGTTATTGATTATAGTATCGGTCTGGACGCAAAGTTTAATACACCCTATGCCAATCCGAATTATTCGATTGGGACAGGGCAGTTTTACAATGCTTACAAACAGATTGAGTTTTCGACATATCCGATCATGGATTTATGGATTACAGCGAATATACAACGGGTAAATATGTTTTTGAGTTATAATTTTTTAAATCAGAACTTCTATCCGCATGGTTACTATACGGTCAGACGTTATCCGATGAATAGTGCTAATTTTAGGTTTGGTATTTCTTGGAAGTTCTATGATTAAAAATTATTTCGGTGTTTCTTAGCTTGTTGTGATATTAAAGGCATAAAATCTTATAAAATAATTTTGAGAATAGAATTTTTAAGCTATATTTGCACACGCAATTAGGGAACGGCGTTCTTTAAAAAAGTATGGAGGCTTAGCTCAGCTGGTTCAGAGCATCTGCCTTACAAGCAGAGGGTCACAGGTTCGAATCCTGTAGCCTCCACCATACAAAAGTCGGAGAATTAGCTCAGCTGGTTCAGAGCATCTGCCTTACAAGCAGAGGGTCACTGGTTCGAATCCAGTATTCTCCACCAATCCAAAACGGAGGCTTAGCTCAGCTGGTTCAGAGCATCTGCCTTACAAGCAGAGGGTCACAGGTTCGAATCCTGTAGCCTCCACAAAGCATCATCAAATGGTGCTTTTTTTTCGTTAGGGGGTTTAGCTCAGCTGGTTTAGAGCACTACCTCGACAAGGTAGGGGTCACTGGTTCGAACCCAGTAATCCCCACGATAAAAAAAAGCGTTCTTCATGAACGCTTTTTTTATGGGCTGAATGCGCTGTAAATTTGAAAGTCCCGGATCATGTACAAAAGTTGTGGAGGGGATAAAAAATAATTAGATATTTGTGCTTTGATATTTATACAGATGCACGAATCTTTCAACGCGTTAATGCCCTTAATTATTCCCGAAGGAGTTTCCGATTATTTTGAGATGACCCACTATTCCAAAGAAGAAAAAAGACTGGATATCTTTCTGGAGGAACTCAATAATACACCTGAAGAATATCAAGGCCAGAAGTTGATTTCCAAGGGGTTTTTCGAACCCGTTACCCTTCAAGATTTTCCTATCCGTGGCATGCAGGTCTATCTTCATGTCAAGCGCCGCAGGTGGCTCAACCAGGATACCGATAAAGTAGTCTACAGAAATTGGGAACTAGTAGCCAAAGGGACGCGCATCACACAGGATTTCGCAGCTTTTTTAAAAGGTATCAGCGGACAACCAGGCTCATAGCATTCAGACCATCAGTTCATTCTATGGGATATCAGCCAGTAAACTAAGGAGATACTACCGCAATAAACTGAGCGGTTTCCAGGATTGGGAGCATCGCGAAAATGCGCGAGATGGATTGACCTTCCCACAGAATGTCAGCGGCCATCTTTCTATTGACGAGACCTGCCTATCCCATGGCGAGCTCTATACCGTTGTCACCAATAAAGAAGCACGGGGCAAAAAAGGGACCATTGTAGCCATACTGAACGGGACAAAATCAGAGAACATTATCCCGATCCTTCAAAAGATCCCACAGAGATTACGAAATAAAGTTCAAGAGATAACGCTTGATTTAGCCGGTAATATGGGATTGATAGCCAAAAGATGCTTTCCCAATGCTGTTCAGGTAATAGACCGTTTCCATGTTCAGCAACTTGCTAACGAAGCGCTTCAGGAAATAAGGATAAAGCACCGCTGGCAGGCCATTGACTATGAAAATCAGGCAATTGACCAAGCACGAAAGAATAAGGAAACCTATTTTCCGGAAGTCCTATCCAACAGTGAAACCATCAAACAGTTACTTGCAAGAAGCCGATACCTGCTTTATAAAAGTGAACATAAATGGACTTACGAGCAAAGAGAAAGGGCTGCTGTACTCTTTGAGCGATATCCCGATATTGAAAAGGCGTACAGGCTATCCCAAGAACTCTCTTGGATATTCAACACCACCATAGATAAGATCTACGCCTTTACAAGGTTGGCAAAATGGGCGGATAAAGTGGAACAGGCCGGCTTCAAGTCATTCAACACCGTCTCCAGAACCATAAATATCCATCACAAAAAAATATTGAACTACTTCGACAACAAGAGTACAAATGCTTCAGCAGAATCTTTCAATGCAAAGATAAAAGCTTTCAGAAGTCAGTTTAGAGGTGTAGGTGACATCAATTTCTTCCTGTTCAGATTGACCAAATTATTTGCGTAGTCCACAGGTTTTGAAACTGATCCAAAGTCCCCGATCCGGTATTCAATCTGTCTCGGGAATCTCTCGCGTTTATTTTCTTACTATTTCCGTTTCTTACCTAGTTTAATTCCGTAACCTGTCGTCCATTCAATAAAATCAGCCTTGCCACCATGGGCTTTAATGGAAACACCGGCAAAGAAATCTTTGTATACTTTATAACGTACACCTGCTCTTAAATACACGGGCATGCTTTCGCCATTGAATTCGTTGCGATGAAGGTAGACTCCTACATTTCCGTTGATGTATAGACGTGAATTTAACACATGATCAATGTAGAATGCTGGGCCGTAAGAAAATAGGGCGGAGAATTTCCCGGCTTTATCGCCGGCAACCTTCTCATCGTTTCCGCTAGCTGAATAAAATGCATCGAAGCCAGCGCCAAGCCGCCATTTGTAGCCGAAATGCCTGCTGTAGTATGCGCCTAATGTAGATTTAAAATATTGGCCATCGTGTTCGCGGTCAATCTGTTTGAAGCCAAAGGCATAGTTGAAATGGAGTTCCTCTGTTTTCTCCATCGGTGGAATACTACTTTTTCTATAATCAAAAGGTTTGTTTGTTGGTGTATACGAAACAGATAGGCTCAAGGGGACGAGGTTTATCCCGGTGTTCGGTAATGCCAGGGCTCCATTGCTGAAGTGATGAAAGGCTGCGCCGGCCCCTACCTGGAAGTTTTTATTTAGGCGGTAGTTGGCCTGAAGTCCAAGATCAATAAATACATTATTTTTGCTGCCAATAAGTAGATTGAAAGGATTATCTTCTTCATTATAAGGATTGAATCTGCCCGAGAGGCCGAGTGCAATCCGATAGTTGAAATTCCACCTCGAGTTTACTTTTGGTCTAATGGGAATGGCAACAAAGCCATAAGCCGCGAAAGGTCGTCCGAGGTGTTCCTGACCAAAAGTACTGCTGTAGATTCCGATACCGTATATCGGATAGTTGTATATTTCATTGTAAATGCTCTTTAATGAGTCTTGAAACTGAGTTTGAAAACCGACTCTGAAATTTAGTCCACTATAGTATGAGTCAGCAAGGGTTTCTTTGGAGCGCTCATTGAATTTGAGTTCGCCCCCACTTTCATGTTCAAGTTGAAATATAAGTCTCGTCTTGGCTGGGGTACGGCTTTGTAAAGTGTCTTTCGGATTCTCTATTCGGGGTGTGACCTGTGCAGTGGCACGAAAGGAGAGTAGTGCCAGGGTCACAAAAGCAAGTATTCTTGATCTCATGAAATAAAACGTTAGCGTTTTTTAAAATTTTTGCAAAAATAAGAATGATATATCATTGTAACAATAGTATTTAAACAGTAGCGAAATCTAGTTGTAAAAAATGCCATTTTTCACCCACATCTTGTCGGTTGGTGGCGAGAGAAATTGGGCGGCTTAACCATCAGGATGTCAAATGGGTAAATAATTATTGTTTATGTCTTTAATTGTATTGCATATAAAAAGCAATTTATCTAAGTTTGAGGTGAAAAGAAAAAGGAAATATGATTAAAAACCTATTTAGAATTACTGTTGTTACGTTTGCACTAACAACAGCGGGGTGTGCTTTGTTTGCCCAAAACACCAAATTTGATTGGAAAGAAGCATCTGAGGGGGGGTACACCTACAAGTACGTAACCAACGATCCTACACATTCACGGTTTTATAAGCTAAAAAATGGCTTAACTGTGATTTTGAGTCCGACCAAAAAAGAACCACGTATTCAAACTTACATTGCAACAAAAGCGGGGAGCAAAACAGATCCGAAAGATCACACCGGTTTGGCCCATTACCTGGAGCATATGTTGTTCAAAGGAACCGATAAATTTGGCTCTAAAGACTGGGCAAAGGAGAAGCCTTTGTTAGATCAGATTGATGCACTCTATGAGAAATACAATGGTACAACAGACGAAACCGAACGGAAGGCAATCTATAAGGAAATCGATAAAGTGTCTGGAGAAGCTGCGAAATATGCCATTGCGAATGAGTATGATAAATTGATGGCATCAATGGGAGCGGAAGGTACCAATGCTTTCACTTCGTTTGAGCAGACTGTTTATCAGGAGCAAATTCCTAGTAATGTAATGGATAAGTATCTTGCTGTACAGGCAGAACGATTTAGATATCCGGTATTGCGTCTTTTCCATACTGAGCTGGAAGCTGTGTATGAAGAGAAAAATATCAGCTTGGATAAAGATAATCGTAAGGCTGTAGAGTCGATGTTTTCAGCAGCGTTTCCCAATAATAATTACGGAAAGCAGACGACAATTGGTACGGTAGAGCACCTTAAAAATCCGTCTTTGAAAGCGATTCGTGAATATTTTCATACCTATTATGTCCCAAATAATATGGGGGTGATAATGTCGGGGGATTTTGATCCTACCGAGGTGGTGAAAAAGGTGGATAAGGCCTTTGCTTTTATGCAGGCGAAAGAGATTCCAGCCTATACTTTTGATGCGGAGAAACCAATTTTAACTCCTGTTGTCCGCGAGGTTAAAGGTCCGGATGCTGAATTTATGTTAATGGGGTTCCGTTTTCCTGGCGCTGCGACAAAGGATGCCCGTATGCTTAATCTGATGAGTCAGATCTTGACGAATGGTTCTGCTGGTCTGATTGATCTGGATTTGGTGAAGAATCAAAAATTATTAGGTGCTGGCGCTTTCCCTTATGTGTTAAAAGACTATTCTTTGCTCCTGTTGCAGGGTAATCCTGGTCAGGGACAAAGCTTGGAAGAGGTGCAACAGCTGCTGTTGCAAGAATTGGCGAAATTGAGAAAAGGTGAATTCTCGGATGATTTGATAACAGCCATCGTCAACAATGCGAAGAAAGACGAAATCAAACAGAACGAAAGCTATGGTGACAGAGCTGAATCATTGATGGATGCCTTTACTTCGGGTCAGGATTGGGCGTCTGTTGTGGGATATTCGGATGAATTGAATAAAATCACCAAGCAAGATGTGGTGGATTTTGCGAACAAATACTTGAATGACAATAATTATGTTGTTGTTTATAAGCGTAAGGGCGTTGATAATAATGTTGTTAAAGTTGTTAAACCTGAGATTACTCCTGTAACGGTCAATCGCGACGATCAGTCTGAGTTCTTGAAGCGGGTTGAAGCAATGCCAGAGGATAAAATCCAACCGGTATGGGTCGATTATAACAAAGATATTAAGAAAGCTACAGCGAACGGTTTACCAGTACTTGCTGTAAAGAACTCAGATAATGAGCTATTTTCGCTGTCTTATCGTTTTGATGGTGGAAAATGGAGCAATAAGTTACTTTCATTGGCTGCGGGTTATCTTGAATTTTTGGGTACAAAAGACAAATCCAGTGAGCAATTCAGCAAGGATTTCTATCAATTGGCTTCTGATTTTTCGGTGTCTGCAGGAAATGAGGAAACCATGGTGTCGATTTCAGGTTTGAATTCAAATTTTACGGCTACATTGAGCTTGATTCAGGATTTGTTGCGTAATTGTGTTGCTGATCAGGAGGCTTTCAAAATGTATATTGCCCGTCTTAAAAAAGCGAGAGCAAATGCGAAAGAAAACAAGGGAGCGATCATGGAAGGCCTAAAATCGTATGCTAAATACGGCGCTAAAAATCCGTTTAATAATGTGTTTACAGATGCGGAATTGGATGCTTTAAAAGCGGAGGATTTGGTGAAGGCATTGCACGATTTGGCTAATATGAAACATACGATGCTTTATTTTGGCCCGTTAACTGCCTCGGAATTTGCAGCGAAAGCGAAACCTTTGAAACAAGGTGCCGGAGAGTATGTTCAGGCGAAAAAGGCGGTCGTGTTTGCAGAATTGCCAACAAGCAAGAACCAGGTCCTTTTTGCTAATTTCGATATGAAGCAGGCTGAAGTGTTTTGGTATAGAAGTTCAGGAATATACAACAGTGCCTTAACACCGACTGTTTCATTGTTTAATAATTACTTTGGTGGCGGAATGGGAAGTATTGTCTTCCAGACTATCCGTGAATCAAAAGCATTGGCTTATTCAACTTATGCTTATTACGGACAGCCTTATAAAAAGGAAAATCACTATACCGTTGGAGCCTATGTTGGGACGCAGGCTGATAAATTTAACGATGCGGTTAAAGGCATGAATGAGTTGCTGGATGTGTTGCCTGAAAGTGCTAAGGGTCTGGATATTGCGAAAGTAAGTCTGGAAAAATCAATTGCCAGTGAACGTGTATTGAATGCTTCTATCTTAGGTAGTTATCTGGCTGCACAACGTTTGGGGAATGCAACTGATATTCGTAAAGTTGTCTATGAGCAAGCACCAAAATTAACCTATGGCGACCTAAATACTTTCCACAAGAAAGAAATGAGTCAAAAGCCGTACGTTTACTGTATTGTAGCGAAGGAAGAAAGTCTTAAGCCAGAAGATCTTGCGAAACTGGGCGAGGTTAAAAAGCTGGATCTTAAAGAGATCTTCGGCTACTAGATATCGGATTGCTTGTCTTAAGAATTAGATTAGCGTATGAAATTAAGAAGCCTCCGGTGTTTGCCGGAGGCTTTTTTTGTATCAGGTTTTGTGATGCCCTTTGTTTTTTTTATGCTTGTTCACGCTACGGAATCCTTGTTTCACTGTTCGTGAGTAGGATTAGTTTTAGGGTGAATTCGCTATCATGGCTACTAAAACTAGCGTATTAAAACCGGATAATCTCCTCAATCTGTTCGTTGATAAATTGCAGCGTATCTTCTTTGAATAACTGCCCTTCATCATTCAGTTCGTTCTGAACATTGGGTAGAAAGATCTTGAGGGGAAGCACGTGCATTCTTAAGTAGTGGCATATGCCGGTCAGATGATCGATGCCACGGAGGTTGCCATAGCGTCCCGAAGATAGTCCGACCAATGCAACTTTCTTGTGATAAAAGCTGATCGGAAAAGTGCAGCAATCGATAAAAAGCTTGAGCGCTCCTGGTATACTTCCGTTGTATTCTGGTGCGATAAAAATAAACAGATCCGCTTTACTGATCTTTTCTTGGATAGGTTCAAATGCTGTACTTCTTTTGCCATAAAGATCTGTTTCTAAAATGTTTGCTGGTAGATCTTCCAACGAAAAGATGTCACTTTCAATTGACTTACGGTCAAGTAATTGCTGGTAGCACTTTGCTATTTTTAACGTCTTACTATTGGGACGGTTTGTTCCGGATATTATTAAAATCATTGTGTTGTTGATACTTATAAAAAGCGCAGTTTCAAAGTGGATACATATCTTGATTTTTTGTATCTTAGCATCCTGAGGATATGTGCTTTCGATCAATCAAAAGTACGAAATATGCTGAATTTGTTTTGTTAATTTGAATTACGGATAAAAAATTTGGCAAATTGATCTTCAAAAAAGTGAAATGTAGTATAAAAAGACATTTTAATTAAGAAAGGTTTTCATTCAAGATGGGAAAAGTAATTGCAATCGCAAATCAAAAGGGTGGGGTCGGAAAAACCACAACGTCAATTAATTTGGCGGCTAGTTTGGCGGTTTTAGAATATAAAACATTGTTGGTCGATGCAGATCCCCAAGCAAACTCTACTTCTGGGATTGGCTTTGACCCTCGTACAATCAGCGCAAGTGTATACGAATGTTTGGTAAATGATTTGGATCCTCGTGAGGCGATTCAATCAACAGAAACACCAAATTTGGATCTTTTACCCGCTCATATTGATTTGGTTGGGGCAGAAATTGAGATGATCAATATGCACGAAAGGGAGTACAAGATGAAAAAGATCTTGGATCAGGTGAAACAGGATTATGATTTTATTATCATCGATTGTTCGCCTTCCTTAGGCTTAATTACAATCAATGCACTATCTGCATCGGACTCAGTCATCATTCCGGTACAGTGCGAATACTTTGCCCTAGAAGGACTTGGTAAGTTGTTGAACACAATTAAAATCGTTCAAAACCGTTTAAATACAAGTTTGGAGATCGAAGGAATTTTGTTGACCATGTATGATGTTCGTTTAAGATTGTCAAATCAGGTGGTCGAGGAAGTAAAAACACATTTCACTGATTTAGTTTTTGATACGATTATTCAGCGAAATACCCGTTTGAGCGAAGCTCCAAGCTTTGGAATTTCTGTTATCATGCATGATGCTTCCTGCAAAGGGGCAATTAATTATTTGAATTTGGCACGCGAGATTTTACAGAAAAACGGGCATCTTAATGAAATGAATAAAACAGTAACCGCATAATATGGCAGCACATCAGCGTAAAACAGGACTGGGAAGAGGTTTAGGTGCGCTATTAAACGATAGTGTAGAAGTTCCTGCTAAAAGTAATCAGCAAGTGGAAGAGGCTCCTCTAGTTACATCAACTGCTGTAAAAACAACAAAAGAGAATGGCAGTATCAGCCATGTTCGTGTAGAAGAAATATCTGTCAACCCTTTTCAGCCGCGTACGGAATTTGATCCGGTTGCCTTACAGGAGTTATCGGAATCAATTATTTTACAAGGATTAATTCAGCCGATTACCGTACGTAAAATTTCGGACGGTAATTATCAGTTGATCTCCGGGGAGCGACGTCTCCGTGCTTCTCGCTTGGCCGGTATCACCGAAATCCCAGCGTATATCCGTACCGCCAACGACCAGCAGATGCTGGAAATGGCCCTGATTGAGAATATTCAGCGGGAGAACCTAAATGCGATTGAAGTAGCCTTGAGCTTTCAGCGCATGATTGAGGAATGTAATCTAAAACAGGAAGAATTGGGGGAGCGAGTCAGTAAAAACCGTTCTACTGTTACAAATTATCTCCGTTTATTAAAACTCCCACCCGTCATTCAAGCGGCAATACGTGATGGAGCATTGACCATGGGACATGCTCGTGCCTTGATTAATATTCCTGAGGTTGATAAACAGCTTTATATCTTTAAGTTGATTATTGATCAAGGTTTATCCGTTCGTAAGGCGGAGGAGTTGGTTCGTGAGTTACAAAAAGGCGGTAAGAAAAAAGCCGGGAAAGATAAAGCTCCGATGTCTTTTCAATTGCAGAAGATTGAAGATGATCTGGCTTCGAAATTTTCTTCTCGCGTCAAATTGAATCTGAAGAGCACAAAAGGAAAAGGAGCAATTGAGATCCCTTTTGAATCGGAAGATGATTTAAGTCGCATTCTTGAATTGTTAGATTGGTAATATGGCCAAGTTAATAAGCTTGATATTTGCGGTGTTTACACTGTCGGTGGTACATGGACAGACTGTGGATACAATTCCTAAGAAACAAATAACACCCGTCAAAATAGATAGCATAAAGCAAAAATCGGTACAGGATACCGTAAAGAAGGAATCTCGGAAGGAACGTAAAAAACGGGAGAAGGAGGAGGCTAAGGCGAAAGAGAAGGTTGTATTCAAGGATTCGACACGCTTGGCTATTGAAGCAAAAAATAAACAGGCTTGGGAACGTTCTTTGGTTCTTCCAGGCTGGGGACAATATACCAACGGTGGCGTTTGGTGGATAAAAGTGCCTGCAATCTATGGCGGCTTAATAACAACCGTACTTGTTTTTGATTTTAATAACCGTTATTATAAGGAATTACTGGGGGTGTTACAGGACAAAGCTCTTGGTAAGCCTATTGATCCTTATTACATCGGAATCTCAGACCAATCTATCATCCGAGCAAAAGATAATGCGCGGCGAAATCGAGACCTCATGGTGCTGCTTACTTTAGGTGTTTATGGCCTGAATGTCGCAGAGGCTTATATTGACTCGATGCTTAAATATCGCTGGAGCATTGGCGACGATAAACCCAAAAAGACTGCTTTCTTAATTGGACCTACTTTAATGGATGCGAGTCTCGCGTCGGGAACTTATTCATTGAAACCTACTGTAGGACTTAAGTTGACCATGAAATTCAATTAACTCCCGTATTCCTAAGGTGATATTTCGATTGGAAATGATTGTTGATCAGGGGTTATCTAATTTGTCTTTTAGTGAATATTGCATATACACTGCTCGTTCAGATTGATGTTTGTGGTTTTTAAACATGGGTATTTCATTGGAATTTTTTAATTTTAAAAATAAACTATACTTTTTTTCTAAATATATGAACATCATTCTCTTGGGATATGGCAAAATGGGGCAGATTATCGAAAGATACGCGCTGAAAAGAGGCCATCAAATTTTTTTAGTTGTCGATGAACATAATCGTCCTAACCTGACTGCTGATGATATCAAAGGGGCTGATGTCGCAATAGACTTTAGTGTACCTTTCGCGGCACTGGATAATATGAATCTTTGCCTTGAGGCAGGTGTACCTATTGTCGTCGGAACAACCGGTTGGTATGATCAACTGGAGGAAGTTAAGACGAAGTGTTTGGAGTCTGATGGTTCCATTTTGTATGGATCTAACTTTTCCATCGGAGTGAATGTATTCTTCCATATCAATAGAATGTTGGCGAAGGCCTTACAGCCGTACAAACAATATGATGTCCAGGTAGAGGAGATACATCACATTCACAAACTGGATGCACCTAGTGGTACAGCAATTACGATTGCTGAGGGGATATTGGATAATAGCGATGTGAAAACCAACTGGGTGAATACGGTTATTGGTGATCAGGATGAAATTATTCCAAAACCACAGGAGCTTTTAATTGAAAGTCATCGTATCGAAGAGGTTCCAGGAACACATACGGTACTTTATAGTTCTGAGGTTGACCAAATAGAGTTTAAGCATACCGCACATAGCCGCGATGGATTTGCCTTAGGAGCTGTAGTTGCTGCTGAATGGTTGAATGGCAAAAAAGGTTTCTATCAGGTTACTGAAATTTTTGATTTTAATAAATAGTATTAATAAGTAGATTATGGGCTTAATTATATTTGCGGTTTTAACAGCAATATCGGGATATGGACTGTGGCAATTGTTTGTTAAAGCGGGCAGAAATGGCTGGGAAGCAATCGTACCTTTTTATAGCCAGTATATTCAGGCGAAATTGACAGGAAGACCTACATGGTGGGTAGTTTTATTGCTCGTACCGATTGTCAATGTCTTTGTTTTCTATAATCTTTACCTTGATTTTATCCATTGTTTTGGAAAACGCCGTTTTTGGGAGAATGCTGCTGCAGTTTTAGTACCTTTTATTGTTCTGCCAATGTGGGCAAAGGACAATAACGTACGTTTTTTGAATGGCTTATATGCTAAGAATTTAAAGGCTGCAAGCCAAGAAGGTCTTGAATTGACTGAAGAGAAGCGTGCCGAAATTGCACTCGAATCTTATAAAGAATATAAAATTAAATATCCGTACAAGAAATCGATGGTACGCGAATGGGCAGATGCCATTGTATTTGCAACCGTAGCGGCATCGCTTATTCGTGGCTTCCTGATCGAAGCTTATATGATTCCAACAGGATCTATGGAGCGTACCTTGTTGATCGGGGATTTCTTATTTGTGAGCAAGTTAAATTATGGCCCCCGTGTTCCTAATACGCCGATTGCCTTTCCTTTTGCGCATCATACGATGCCCATCACTGGCGGAAAAGCGTATTCTGAATTGATTGAGCTTCCTTATAAACGTTTGCCAGGATTTCAAAAAATTGAACGTAATGATGTCGTTGTTTTCAATTTTCCTGCGGGTGACACTGTTGCGCTTGAAAACCAAAATTCAAGTTATTATGATCTTGTTCGAGTTTATGGTTGGCAGACTATCAATTCTCAGTTTACAATCCAGGCAAGACCTATCGATAAGAGGGAGAACTATATTAAACGCTGTGTTGGATTGCCTGGCGATAAAATTTTCATGAAAGATGCCAAACTCTTTGTGAACGATCAACCAGGATTTGATCCTCCAGAAAGCCAATTGGACTATCTCGTATTAACGGATGGTACCCCATTAAATATGGATAGGTTACGGGAGTTGAGAATAGAAGCGGTCGGTAGCGATCAGCAGCCTGGTGTTTATCAGTTGTTCATGACAAAAGATGAACTGGCCATTGTAAAATCTTGGTCGAATGTCAAAGAAATCAGAAGAAATCCTGTTGGAGAAGGAGCTTATCCGTATGATCCACAATACAAATGGAATTTTGATAATTTTGGACCGATTTTAATCCCGAAGAAAGGATGGACAGTGGCATTAAATGCACAGACTCTGCCCATTTATGAAAGAGCTATCCGTGTTTACGAGAATAACAAGTTAGAAAAACGTTCGGATGGGATCTATATCAATGATGTGAAAGCAGACCATTATACGTTTAAAATGGATTACTTTTGGATGATGGGTGATAATCGCCATAATTCTTTGGATTCAAGGGGCTGGGGATTTGTTCCCGAAGATCATGTTGTCGGAAAGGCTTTATTTACTTGGATGAGCTGGGATGACATTGGTACCGGACTTTCGAAAATTCGTTGGAACCGTATCTTTAAAGGAATTCATTAATAATTGCAAGGTCAGCAATAGTACCGCTATTTAGGGGGGAATAAAAAGGGCTTTCGTGTAAGAAAGCCCTTTTCTATTGATGCATTTTTGTGCAATTCGCTAGATCACAAGAAGCTCATTTATAAAGTTAGCGCTCTTCGCAGAACATGCTATTATTTCAAACAAGCCAGATAACGTTTGATGGTTTCTTCTAATCCTAGGTATAGTGCATCAGAGATGAGGGCATGGCCAATACTTACTTCCAGGAGTTCGGGGATATGTTGGTTGAAATATTGCAGATTGTTGAGATCTAAGTCATGGCCCGCATTTAGACCTAAACCGACTTCACGTGCTTTTAATGCAGCTTTGAAATACGGTTTTATAGCGAGTTCCTTGTCGAAGCCATATTCCGTGGCAAAACCTTCTGTGTAAAGTTCAATGCGATCTGTTCCTGCTTCTGCCGCAGCCTCTACCATTTCTTCAACCGGATCAACAAAAATAGAAACACGTATACCTGCATCTTTGAACAATTTGCACATATCTTGTAGGTAGGCTTTGTTCTTAATGGTATCCCAGCCATGATTCGAGGTCAATTGTCCTTCGATATCTGGCACTAAGGTTACTTGTGCTGGTTTATTGGCCAATACAAGGTCAATAAATTTCTGTTCCTGGCAATTTCCTTCAATATTGAGTTCGGTCTGGATTTCTGCTTTTAAGTCAAAGACATCCTGATAGCGAATATGTCTTTCATCAGGTCTCGGGTGGACAGTGATGCCTTGTGCTCCAAAACGTTCACAGGCTAATGCTGCAGATACTAGATTAGGATTATTGCCACCTCTGGAATTTCTGAGCGTTGCGATTTTATTGATATTTACTGAAAGTCTAGTCATTTTCCTGTATGTTATGTTGTAAAAATACAAATAATATCTATTTTTTTTTAACTTGCATATATGGATGGAATCGACTATAGCCTGTTTAGCGGCTTTCGCCTATTGGACGTTATTGATATCATATTGGTAGCGATTATTATCTACTATATCTATAGTTTGATTAGAGGGACCATTGCTGTTAATATCCTGATTGGTGTAGCACTGTTTTATGGTGTTTATATAGTCGTTAAGCAGATGCACATGCGTTTACTGACCGAGATATTCGGCGGTTTTATATCTGTAGGGTCCATCGCATTGATTGTCGTGTTCCAACAGGAAATCAGGCGATTCTTACTGCACGTTGGAAAGAACATATCCATGAAACGGAAAAAAGTTTTTTGGTCATTTATCGGGAATAAGAAAGCTATACAAAAGGATTTGACGGAAGACTTAAAACCGGTTATTGAAGCTTGTAGAAGCATGTCGCGTACACGGACAGGTGCTTTATTGGTTTTTTCAAAATATTTTGATGAGGAGTATTATCAGAGCAGTGGTGAGTATATCGATGCCCATATATCGAAGCGCCTGATTGAAAGTATCTTTCATAAAAATAGTCCTTTGCATGATGGAGCAGTCGTTATTGTTGATTTTAAGATTATGACAGCATCTTGTGTGCTACCATTGTCGGATAGTGAGGATTTGCCGCTGCAATTCGGACTACGCCATCGCGCTGCTATTGGGGTGACGGAAATCTCGGATGCGATTGCTGTTATTGTCTCTGAAGAGACCGGAGAGATCTCTTTTGCGAAAGACGGAAATGTCAATATGAACGTTTCACCAGAAGAACTTGAGCAATTGCTAAAAGACGAGCTATAAAACTAAAGGCCGAGTTATAAAAAAGGCTTTAAATGCAATGCCCCCAAAAAGTGAGATACTTTCTGGGGGCATTTTTAGCTATAAATACCTATTTCTTTGCAGCGTTGATAACTTGGGTGTTCAATTTGATGTATTCACTATTTTTATCTGCTGTGGCAACTTCAAGACCTTTCGTTGCAGTTTCTATTGCACCTTTTTTATCTCCAGCTTTTAATTGAGCTTTTGCTTTCCAATAAAGGACGTGAGCAGCTTTGGGTTGAGCTTTGGCGGCTTCGTCATACCAGTTTAGCGCTTTATTTAGATCTAAGTTATTACTGAAGTAATATTGGGCTGCGGCAAAATAAGGTTTTTTCTCGCCCTTCATAGCTTCGTCGATGGAGGCTAATATTTTAGCCTGTTGATTGACTTTGAGATCAACCTTTACTGACGTTTTTTCCCAAGCCAAACTCAATACAGCACCTGTAGGCGTAACATTGTCGAAAGAAATGCTGAAAGTTTCTACTGGATTTGCTAGGGTATGAGGTTTCACATTGAAGCGTAAAGCATCTTCACTTTGTTTATAGGTATAGGCGCCCCATTGTTTTGTGTTTTTACTGATGATGATGGTCCACTCTGATTTGTTCGGGATCGTGAAAAGAGCATAGGTTCCGGCGGAAAGTTTGTGTCCATTCAGCTCAACATCACCTTCAAAAGATAATGTGGTATTTGTATTTGCACCTGTGCGCCATACTTCGTTGTAAGGAACAAGATCACCAAAAATCTTACGACCGTTCATGCTAGGTCTGCTGTAATTAAGGGTTACGTTTTCAATACCTAATCCTTGTGTAACTGTCTGTGAGCTACTTGCTGCAGGTAGTTTTAACTGAGCAAAAGATTCGTTGGCCGTAAACATCATTGTTGCGGCAATGGCAATTGCAAAAAGATTCTTTTTCATCTGTATTATTGTTTGTTTGTTGTTGTATGCTTAATCTTGTTGCTCAATATGCGCTTGAAATGCATTTGATCATGCTTTCCATTTCTCCTGTTGAAAAAACAGAAAATCTGATTATAGTATGGCTGTATATTTAATGGCTCTTACAGCATCTATCTCCTAAAAATAGGAAGAATTTTAAGAAAAAAAGGCATCTATTTTTAGATGCCTTTTTTTCTTAAAATATAAGATGGATTTACATTAATTCGTTTTGCCAACTTTATGACCTACTATAGAGAAAAACATAATGTATAGATAGCCCGGAATCATTGCATATAAGAATGCGTGTTGAAAATCAATATGTAAATGATCTTTTAATAATCCGTAGATCAAAGGCCATATAGCACCACCTGCAATACCCATAATCATGATAGCTGACCCTGTTTTCGTGAACTTTCCGAGGCCTTTAATTCCTAGCGGGAAGATAGCTGGCCACATGAGGGAGTTAGCGATTCCTAACAAGGCAACGAATATAAATGAAGTTGTACCAGTCGTAAAAACAGAAATAATGGTGAATGTGATGCCAATGATTGTGCAAATGCGCAGGGCCATTTGTTGTGATACAAATCTCGGAATAGAAATAATACCAATAATATAACCGATCAACATACAAGCGAGTGTAAATGCTGTTGCATAGGTTGTAAAGAAGGGATCAACTTTCAGTTCGCGTGCATAGACGCCAATGATATCGCCTGCCATAACTTCGACGGCCACACAGAAGAAAATTGCCAAAGCCCCCAAGAACAAATGTGGATATTGAAATATCGATGTTTTCTTTGCTGCCACAGTTCCGCTTTCTGCGCTGGTTTCTTCTTCGGCATCCACATCGACCTCAGGCAGGTGTGTGAACTTTAAGAATATTGCGAAGGCAACGAATATAATTGCAAGAGAGATGTATGGAGTGTGCACGCGTTGAAGAAGATCATCTAATATCGCATTCTTTTGGACAAGATCCGTTGTTGCTTCTAATTTTGCTGTTACTTTTTGAGCATCTTTTAAAAAGAGTGTTCCAAAAAGGATAGGTACAATGATACCAGCCGATTTATTGAAAAATCCAGCTATTGAAATACGTTGTGCAGCGCTATCAATGGGACCAATAATACTTAAGTAAGGGTTAACGGCTGTTTGTAATAATGCCATTCCTGAACCTTGGATGAAGATTCCTGTTAAAAATAGGCCGTAGCTTCTATTATCTGCCGCAGGAATAAAGATCAAAGATCCTAAACCTAATATAATAAGACTGACAACTAAACCATTTTGGAAACCAATTTTTTTAATGATGACTGAACTGGGAAGTGCTAGGAAAAAATAAGCAATATAGGAAGCAAAGGTTACGAAGAAAGCTTGCAAATCTGTTTCGAGGTTACAAGCAATTTTTAAGAATGGAATTAGAGTTCCGTTTGCCCAGGTAATAAAACCGAGGATAAAAAATAAACCACAGCAGATGGCCATAGGGCGAAAAGCTGTTTTACCAACGTTAGGATTAGTGGTCATGTTTTGTTTTATTATATTTAGTTAAGTTATCGTTCGAGGATTGGTAAATCAGTAGGAATAAGGAATGAACAAACGATTGCGCTTCATAATTACTGATTTTTAAAGTATCCATCCTACAAGACTACTTAAATTTCTTGAATATCGGAAATAAATAAAGGCATATTTTTGGGGGATTTTGATAATTAATTGACAAAAAAAAGAAGGATAAATTGTGAAATTTATCCTTCTTTGCGTATAAATATTGTCGAATTGTAATTGGAGCGAGGTGATAAATCGAGTTAGCAAGAGTCGTATAGTTATCGTTATTTTGGAACGATAGCTACTGTAAGTCTTGAGATACAATTTAATTTGTTGAAGCGATCGTACATTTTTATTTCCCAAATATGTGTGGATCGACCAATGTGTATTGGGCTACATTTTGCTGTTATTACGCCGCTACTTACCGGACGTATATGATTGGCGTTTACTTCAAGTCCAACTCCGCGGTATTTTTCTGGATCAACCACGAGATTAGATGCTATACTTCCCAAAGACTCCGCTAGAACGACAGAAGCGCCGCCATGTAAAATACCATGTGGTTGTTTGACTTTATCTGTCACGGGCATGGTCGCCGTGATGGAGTTGTCATCAATTTCTGTCGCTTGAATCTCGAGCAGACCCGATAGGTATTTGTTGAAAAATACGTTTATTTCCTCAATGCTGTAATGCTGAAACCAAATTTTTGACATCGTCTGAGTTTAAATAACGTTCTTGGATAATGATGCGATGATGATTGAGGTGGCCAGCAATGACATACAAGAGCGCTTTTACACTTGTTAGCCGTTCAGATGCCATCCCTTTACGTTCTAATTCGACCTCATTAAAACTATTGAAAAGCATCATGTTGGCTTTGCGAAGAAAAGTAAATTCTTTACTCAGGCTTTCTAAGGTGCGATCATTGTAACGGGAATACTGAATGAGGTAGTCTTGGTCGTATCCTGCTAACTCCTTAAGATCGTTACGTGAAAAACGCAATGCCCGGTAAGCCATGATACGCTCATTATCGATGACGTGGCCAACAACTTCTTTGATTGTCCACTTATCTTCGGCGTATTTAAAATTACCTCTTTCCTCTGGGATCGTGTCCAGGAATGCTGGAAAGGAGAGCGTTTGTTCTTCTAGTGCATCAAACACGTTATCGACAACGGTCTCAATATAAGGCGCGTAGACTGCTGGATATTCGTCAGATTTGAGTGGCTTCATATTTTAAATTGCTTTTTAAGATTATTCGAAATGTTGTTCCTTTACCTACTTCAGATTCTTTTACAAAAATTTGCCCCTGGTGGTACCGCACCATTCTTTTTGTCAGACTAAGGCCAAGCCCCCAACCTCTTTTCCGTGTTGTGAACCCCGGCTGGAAAACAGATTCAAAATTAGATCTCGGAATTCCTTTGCCCGTATCACTAATGTCTATAAAAATTTCTTCTTTCGCAATATTTTCTGAAATATTAACAGTTATCTTCCCTTCTGTACCAATGGCATTTACTCCGTTTTTCAATAAATTTTCGATAATCCAATCAAAGAGTGGAATATTTAGCTGTGCTTCAAGATGGGTGTCTCCTTTTAATTCGAAAGCAATTTTATTACTGGTTCGTATGCGAAAATAATCCATGTAATTTTTGATGACATCATACAGATTATGGTTAGTCAGCACGGGAGTAGATCCTATTTTTGAAAAGCGGTCGGCGACGATTTCAAGTCGCTTAATGTCATTTTCCATTTCATTTAGGGTGTCATCTTCTTCGGCATCAAATTTTATGCGAATCAATTCTAACCAGCCCATCAACGACGAAATAGGGGTGCCTAATTGATGTGCCGCTTCTTTGGTGAGCCCTACCCAAACGAGATTTTGTTCGGATTTCCGGATAGAATTGAAAACGGTATAAGCAATAATGAGAAAGAGGGCAATCAGCGATAGTTGCACATAAGGAAACACCCTTAACTGTTGTAAAAACCATGAATCTTTATAATACACATGCCATTTTTGCCCATTTTCCAATTCCAACGTAATAGGCGGATGGCTTTTCTTCATAAACGCAAGCTGTTTTTGAAAATAAACGGGATCATAATCGAGATGTTTTGTAACACTGTCGTTGTGTCCGGGTTTAATATTTGTCTTTGTTGAATCGAGGTTACGCCAAAAAATAATGTCTTCTTTGTCGTCAGTAATAATTGCGGGTAAATTTAGACTGTCTCTTACGGCGTAAATAAATGTAATGAATTCATCATCAACGTCGGGCATGGTCATGATATTTTTGGTACTCATGGCCCATACCTCAGCCTTCGAACGTTCGGCATGTGCAAGATTTCGAACGAGGTAATTGGTGTAAACCAGGGAGGCGACAGCAATGACTGCTGCAAAGATAAGCAAGATAAATTTCCAGCGTTGCTGGCTAATCTGATAGGGTTTCATGATTCCGTATTCGTGTCCTTCATTTGCAAATTACTGAATAAATGTCTGTTTTCTGCACTTTTATTTCATTGAAGAAGTTATCGTGCCGCCCAAATCAAAAATTTTGTGGTAATTTTGCGACATGAGTTCAGAAAGAAAAGTAAGAGTGCGTTTTGCACCAAGCCCGACAGGTGGTCTTCACCTTGGTGGGGTACGTACAGCTTTGTTTAATTTTCTCTATGCGCGTCAGCATCAGGGAGATTTTATTTTACGTGTCGAGGATACGGACCAAACTCGTTTTGTCCCAGGTGCTGAGGAATATATCAACGAATGCTTAGCATGGTGTGGTTTGACTCCAGATGAAAGCCCTTTAAAAGGAGGCGAGTACGGACCTTACCGTCAAAGTGAGCGAAAACCATCTTACCGGAAATATGCTGAACAGCTGATCGAGAATGGTTATGCTTACTATGCTTTTGACACAGCAGAGGAGCTGGATGAGCAGCGTAAGTTGCAGCCTAATTTTCGATATAGCCACGAGAACAGACTTCAATTACGTAATTCATTGAGTTTGTCTGCCGCTGAAACTCAACAATTATTGGATGCGGGCACGCCGCACACCATCCGTATAAAGATTCCAACAGATGAAACAGTATCATTCACTGATATGATCCGTGGAAAGGTTGCTTTTGATACAAATCTTGTCGATGATAAGGTATTGCTTAAGGCAGATGGCATGCCGACTTATCACCTCGCTGTTGTTGTAGATGATAAGGCCATGGAAATATCACATGTATTCCGTGGTGAAGAGTGGTTGCCTTCGGCACCTATCCACATCTTATTGTGGGAATACCTTGGTTGGGGGGATAGCATGCCAGGCTGGGCGCACCTTCCATTGATCCTTAAACCAGATGGAAACGGTAAACTAAGCAAGCGTGACGGTGATCGTTTGGGTTTCCCTGTTTATGCTATGAACTGGACCGATGCTAAATCTGGCGATACAACAAAAGGATTCCGCGAGATGGGCTTCTTGCCTGAGGCTTTTGTTAATATGCTCGGCGTGTTAGGTTGGAATGATGGTACCGAACAGGAACTTTTCTCCTTAGATGAATTGATTCAAAAATTTAGTGTTGACCGTATCAGTAAAGCCGGTGCGAAATTTGATTTTGAAAAAGCAAAATGGTTCAACCATGAATGGATTAAACGCTCGTCGACAGAATCCTTGTTGCCAAAGATCAAAACAGTATTGGAACATCATCAAGTAGATGCCGATGAAGCTTACGTGAGCAGGGTATTGGATGCTGTGAAAGAGCGTTTAACTTTTGTTGAGGACTTTTGGAGTCAGGCGTCGTTCTTCTTTTTGCAACCTGCGGAATATGATTTGAATGCTGTGAAGCCTAAGTGGACTGCTGAAAAAACAGCATTTTTTGAGGATATAAACCAGTCATTCGAAGGATTTGATACGTGGAAAGCTGCTGAATTGGAGCCTTTCTTTAAAGATGCGATTCAGGCATCGGGAATGAAAATGGGCGAGCTGATGATGCCATTCCGAATTATGTTGGTAGGCGGTAAATTTGGACCAGATGTCTTTCAGATTGTTGAATTGCTCGGCAAAAACGAGGTAATAGCACGTGTGAAAAAAGCTCTTAAAGAATTTGATGCTTAAATAGATTAAGTATGAGATACCAAAAAGGGGTTGTCTGCATTGATTTGCAAACAGCCCCTTTTTTTGAAAGAACCTGTTTAGTTGATTCATATTGTTTTTATTAAGGCATCAATGAGCTCGTGATACTCGGTTTATTAGGCAGAAGGAATCTCCGGTTCGCTTTCATTGCTGTTGCTGCTTGCGAAAGCATGAAAGTTGTATATAGGAGATTTAGCTGCCTCATTTACAAGTATGGCATCCTTAGGCGCATGAAAAGTGTTTTGGCTGGGCCGAATAAAAATATTAGCCCTGTTACCAGCATTCCCAGGATTCCCAGATAAGTAAATATCTCCATGTTACTGATTAGAGATGCTTGCTGACTTAGGGTTCCCGAAATACTTTTGCTTGCAATACGCCCTGCTATGTGATCGCTATATATTCCGGTATATTTGTCCATTAATGTATTCCAATAGTTTATTGTCAGTGGGTTGCTTGTATTCAGTGTCTGTTCGAGTTGAATATAATGCTTTTGATTTAGTGTATAGCTAGCATTTTGAATAAGTGCAAATCCGACATTCGTACCCCAAAACCGAACGGTTGTGCCCATGAGGCCTGCATTGCCAGCATGATGGGATTCTACACCTGTCAAAATATAAATAACCAGTGGTGTAAAAAGCCATCCTTGTCCGATTCCTTGAATAAACAAAGGAAGCCCGATTGCCCAGATTGTGGTATCAGGGTAAAATATAGGTACAAATAAAAAACATGAAGTCGCCAATATCAAAAAGCCAAAACCAAAGATATATTTAGGAGATACATCGCGGAGGAGTAAGAATCCTGAACTGCCAACACCCAGTATTGTACCAAGGACATTGATGTACTGTACATCAACAATATAATGCCAGGGCCACTTCCATACGGTAGCCATCACTGTGTATACATTATTGAGACAGCTGCGAATAATATAAAAGAGAAAAAATAGGATAACACCAAAGATCACATTTTTGTATCTGAGGATCTCAAAATGAAACAGCGGTCTTTTGACAATCCGCTGTTTAATGATGAAAAGTGCTCCGAAAATAAGGAAAAGTGCGAAGTTGATGGTGATCGTGGAGCATTCAAACCAATAGTATTTGCGACCATAAATTAAAACGTAGGCCCCGCAGCTCAATGATATCAATAAAAATAGACAGCTGGCCAGATCCAGTTGATAGAGTGGGAACTTTTTACCCAAGCGATTATTGTTGAGTAACAGCAAGGCTATTGCAATCACTATCAAATGCCAATAGAGTACGACATGGATCATATCTTGCCATCCATAGTCCATTATGCTTTCTTTGAGTAAGGATGTCGTCAAAGTTGATCCTGTAAGCATAAAGGTATATAGGAAAAAATAGGCGATCGTTCGGCTTTTGGTATGCTTAATCTGCATCATAAGCAGTGGAAGAAAGCATGCACCTTCCAGTACACAGAAAATACCTTCGATCACGCGGAGAATGCCAATAAGGAAGGGGTCTCTTGTAAGTGAAATACCGAGTAGAATCAGGATGGAGAGGCTACAAGTCAAGAGTATGTATGTCCTTACTCTAAAAAACGAAAACAGCCGTTGAAATATGAGTAAGGTAACGACAATGGCGCCATACATCAAGGATAGAAAATACTGAATATCCTCAGCTTCAATATCCAGTGCCGAAGCGGTAAATGCCGTATTGGAATGGAAGAGCGACATTAGCATGAGATGTGGGAACATCGCTACGATCATTAGCGGGAGTTTTATCCATTCGGGTACCCAGCTGTAGTATAAAGATTTGTTTGTACTCATGGGCGATTAGGATTGATGGGCGGCATGGACAACGACATTCATACCTGCGCGTAATTTCTTGAGGTCCTGTTTTGGATCAAATACAATTTTAATGGGAATCCGTTGCTCAATCTTTACGAAATTTCCGGTTGCATTGTCTTGTGGTATCAGGGCAAATTTGGAACCTGATGCTGGAGAAAATGAGTGGATTCTTCCTTTAAAACTGAGTTTGGGAAAAGCGTCGACCTGTATAGTAACGATAGTGTCTTCTGCAAGATTTTCGAGTTGAGTTTCCCTAAAGTTAGCGTTGATCCATTTCTCTTCACTAATGACATTGGCAAGTGTCTGACCTTCCTTTACATACTGACCTGCTTGGATGGTTCGTTTTCCAACAAAGCCATCATAAGGTGCTGTAACTACGGTATACGAAAGAAAAAGCTGTGCATTTGTTTTTGCGGCCTTTTTAATATTGATATTGGCTCTTGCCGGTAGTTCGCTTGCTTTTTCTTTGTTGGTGTTTAGTTGGGCTGAATTATATTCTTCGGTTATGGTGTGCAGTTGTGCCAATGCTATATCATATGCTGCTTTGGCATTATCGTACTGTTGTTGGGTCGCAGCCTCTGCTTCAAATAAATTCTTGAATCGCTTGTAATCCTGTTCGGTCTGCCATACACTTACTTTTGCCGCTTCTAATCTTGCCTTTTGAACAGAAATGCTATTGGCTATTGCATTGGCTGTTTTGCTGATTACCTCAGCATTGCTCTGGCTACTTTGGAGTTCGGCATTCGCCATATCAACCTTGGTTTGATACTCACTGGCGTCTATAATTAATAAGGTATCGCCCCGATGTACATATTGGTTTTCCTCAAATCGTACCTCCTTGATAAAACCAGAGACCCTACTGGCAATAGGTGTCAAGTATTGATCAATTTGTGCGTCATTTGTTGTTACATATTGATTGGTAAAAATAAGGTGTCTGACTAAGACGCCAATACCGGTCAATAATAATAGGCTGGCAAATATGACGAGCATTTTATTACATCCTTTTGTTTTGTCTTTTTTATCTTCTTTATTCATTGTTATTTTGATTGCGTAATTTTAATAGTCTGCTTTATGTGTTTATAGTGTGTCAACACAGGCGAACTGTGTACTTTTAGCATCATCTAAATTTACAGTTGAGCCTTTTTATTTGATCCGATGTTGTAGGAGACTTTTAAAAATTTAATTAAAGTCTGTTGTGCCAGTATTCAGTTCCGCTTATGATGTACTCGGAGTAGCAATTTTTCTGTGTTACTTAATCAGAATTAACCGGAATACGAGCAAACTTCCTCTGAGAGCATGAGCATATGGCTGTACAAAGATACTGTGGAATAGAAACGTTTTGTTTTGTATAGTCGGACGGATATATGTTCATTTGCGCCATGTTGTAGGAAAAGTGTAATTTTAAGTTATGGAAGAGGAAAAACTTGTAGCTATTGATGCTGACCAATATGATTTTTATGTAGACCATATGTATGTCGATCGTATCGATTCTCGTGAGTACAAACATAAAAAGGCGCGGCTGCTCTATGCTGACGGTGGTATTATTCATGTGTTTACAACAACAAAGCACTGGTATTTGCCAGCAAGGTTTTATATGTGGATTCCGGCAAATACAACTTATCATCTGGAAAGTACAAGCTCTCGTATTCAGCTATATAGTTTTTATTTCAAGGAGAAGCAGCATATGCCGTCCGTACTTTCAACGCCAAATATATTTCTAAGCAATGATCTGGTGCGTGAAATGTTTTTATTTGCTCAGGATTGGAGCGGAGGGATCAGCAAAACGGCTGATTATTCAAAGTACTGTCTCTTGCGTGCGATGATGGCGATTATTCCGGATACGAGTTCACCAATAGATGCTTTTCCGATGCAGCATCCTTATCCTAAAAGTGAAAAACTCAGGAGCGTAGCGAGATATCTGAATAGCAATATTGATCAAGCATTTACCATTGAACAGGTTGCTGTGCGCTTTGGTATGAGCAGCCGCTCGTTGTCACGGTTGTTTAAAGAAGATATGGGGATTAGTTATATCCGTTTTTTAAGAGCCATACGAATTGCGAAAGCCCTGGAACTGATGTCTGAGAATAGCTATTCCATTCTAGAAATAGCCATGCGTGTAGGGTACAATGAGCTGTCTTCTTTTAGCAATATTTTTACGCGTGTAACGGGTATCCGTCCATCGATATATATGGCGAAGATTAATGAATATAAACAGTAATGTTTTTATTTAGGCCAAAAGTTCCTGCAAATCTTCCTGTGATAGTGACTTGATGAAGCTTTCTTCTGTCGTGATCAGGCTTTGTGCAATCGACTTCTTTTTATTCTGTAAAGCTAATATCTTTTCTTCGACGGTATCTTTACTGATAAATTTATAGATAAACACGTTGCGCGTTTGACCGATGCGGTGTGAACGGTCTACAGCCTGTTGTTCCACAGCTGGATTCCACCACGGATCCAGAATAAAAACATAGTCAGCTTCAATCAGATTGAGTCCCACCCCACCTGCTTTTATCGATATAAGGAATAACTTGGTATCGTTGTTTTTACGAAATTGGCTGACGGCTTCATCCCGATTCTTTGTGCCGCCATCCAGGTAGGCATAATTTGTTCCTTTATGATCGAAATACTGACGGAAAATATTGAGCTGTTTTACGAATTGGGAGAAAATCAGCACTTTGTTGCCTCTTCGCATGACCATCTCAAGCGTTTCAATGACAGCTTCAAACTTGCCGGAATCACCCGAGAATTTCTCATCCACCATTCTGGGATGATTGGCTAATTGTCGGAGCTTTGTCAGGCCTTGCAACAACGCAATTTGCGTAGATTTAGGCTTGCTGTCCAATTGTCCGTCAAGAATTGCATTGCGATATTCAGATTTGACTTTTTCGTACAACTCGGATTGTTTTTCAGTCATTTCACAATAAAGGATCTGTTCAGTTTTTGGCGGTAATTCTGTTGCCACCTGATCTTTTGTACGTCTTAATATAAATGGTTTGACAATCGCTTGAAGACGCTGTGCTTTTTCTTCATCTTTTTTCTTTTCTATGGGCTGTACAAATTCCTTTTGAAAATAAGTATAGCTGCCTAGTAGTCCTGGATTGGTGAAGTGCATCTGTGCCCAAAGATCCGAAACGGAATTTTCTACAGGAGTTCCACTCAAAGCCAATTTGTTTTTGCTTTTTAGGCTTTTGATGGCTTTAAACGATTTGGAAGTTGGGTTTTTAATATTCTGGCTCTCATCGAGGATAATGTAATTAAAATAAAAGCCACTCAAGGTTTCTTCGTCAATACGCGCAATTCCGTAGGTGGTAATTACCAAATCATATTTGGCGAAAAGAGTAGCATCTTTGATGCGGTTGTTTCCGGTATGAAGGTGGATATTAAGCTGTGGCGCAAATTGCTGTGCTTCTTTCTGCCAGTTGTATACCAATGATGTTGGCAAGACCAAAAGTGAGGTACGGACATCCTGTTCGTCTTGGAGTTGTTCTTTTTGCTGTTGCAATAACGCTAAAGTCTGTATGGTTTTACCTAAACCCATATCATCTGCAAGACAGCCGCCAAATTTATACTGCTTCAAAAAATTAAACCAATTGTATCCTGCTTTTTGGTATGGGCGAAGATTTCCCTTGAAATGTTTTGGTTCGGGAATATCAGCAATCTCTTCAAAGTTGGCTAGATTCTGTAGTTTTCGTGTAAATACCAGTTTTGTATGCTCACTAATTTCAAAGAGTAGACCAATATGTACCTTATTTAGTTTGAGCTCATGTCGGTCTGCAGAAAATTGGAAGAGATGGTTGTATTTTGCAAACCATTCTGCCGGAATCATGGCAATTTCTCCATTTGGTAAGGTGAATTCCTTAATATTATTAAGGATATGGTTGCGCAGCTGAATAAATGGGATCTCATAGGGCCCAAATTTTGCGATAGCACTTATATCAAACCAATCATTGTCTTCATCAATGGAGATATCTAAGGAGGTGTGCCCTATGAAGAAGCGTTTTTCTTCACTATTTTGTATAATGTGGAATCCTAGAGCCTCCAGTTGTTCTTGATGGTTGTTCATCCAGTCAAATACTGAAAGCCGTTTTCCAGTTTGGTTTGCTGGCGTTAATAAGCCGAGTTGGAGATCAACATCCTGTAGTCCCAATTTTTTTAAGCTTTCATGTTGTTGTTCTTCCCATTGCAACGATCGTTTGACACGGTGGAATATATATTGATCATCTTGCGCATTATATTCCATACGAACAGTAACCTTATTCTCGGCTCCCGCGGTAAAGGTATGCGGTCCGTACTTGAATTGCAGTTGTAATTGCGAGGCTCCATCCTCGACATAAATCAAATGGAGGAGTGGAATTGCTTGGTGCTGGTGGGTCTGAATTTCAAATCCTTCGGCATAGACATGATAACGTTCAATCAGTCCACATACAAAGGTTTCGAAATATTTTTTTTCAGTGCTTCTACCGATAGAAATGTAACGTTTATTCAGGAAAGGGCTGAGCTTCTTGCCCTCAAGGGCCTGATCGAAATAATATAGGGTATTGTTTAAAAGTAACCATGCTTGTACATTGGTCAAGACAATGGCATTTTTGAACATAAACTCCAGACGCTGATTTTCGTATTTGATTGTCGGGAAATAACGTGTTTCTTCTTCGTTTCGTCGAAAATGAAATAGAATCGATGCCGCAGAGGTTGCCAATTTAATTTCTTGATCTGCTGGATAACCATCTTTGCTCATCATGAAAAGTGGTTTGTCTCCAATAGCTTCAAAAAATTGGATCATTTTTTCATCTATTTTAGGCCGAAGAAGTTCATACAACTTTTTATCGAAAACTTTGGAAAAGAAATCGACAGGTCTAATTGCTTTTTTATAGTATTTTTTGATGAGATGCGTTTGTTCGATTTCATCGAGCAATCGAATCAGTTTGTAATCTACTTCATCCAATTCCGCGGCGTAAGCATCGACAGTATTGCTAAATATACGCTGATAACGTAGTGAGTAAGTCCCGTTGGGATTGAGTTTGACCATGTGTGGCTCAATAAGATAGCCAAGATAGGGATGCTCACATATAGAATAAACGATTTTATATACTGGAAATGACTTTGACTGTTGCATTAAAAATAGCGGACCTTATAAATAAAGGTTTCTAATATACAATAAAATATACCATTAATTGCAATTTGCACGTTGAAATTTTAAAAATCGATTCCAAGGGATAGCCTCGTTAATATCCTGTACTAACCTTCATTATGAAGTTGTTCACAGGTATCGTTAAATGCCAAAGATAACAGGTCGTCCTTCACGGCTTGATTTACCTGAGTTGAAAATTTGAGTTGTAATTAGCTTGACTCGCTATAGGAGTAAAAATCTAATAGTTTCCTTCAAAGACAAATTGTGCTGGACCTTTTAAGAATACCTCTGAGAAATGGGAGCCCTTCTTATGGAATGAAATATAAAGCTGCCCTCCTAATACGCGAATAGGAATAGTGATATCACCTTCTAAATTTTGCTGCAGGGCAACAGCCATCGCTGCTGCAGTTGCTCCAGTGCCGCAGGCATAGGTTTCATCTTCAACACCGCGCTCAAAAGTACGGAGGAAATAACCATCTCCTTCCGCTTCAATGAAATTTACATTGATGCCTTCTTTTTCATAAGTAGCATTGTTGCGAATTGCGTAGCCATCTTGGAAGACATTTTTATCCTGCAGATTTTTTACAAACTCAACATAATGTGGAGACCCCGTTTGTAATACATAAGCTTCACCATCACGTGTATAATCTTGTACATCGATCATTTGCAGGTTGACAAGGTCTGCTGCTAGCGAGGCATGGTGTATGCCGTCTACTGCCAAAAAGACAGTTTTGTCAGTAATGATGCCTAAGTCGCGTGCAAAAGCAACGATACAACGGCCCCCGTTACCACACATGCTGCCTTCTCTGCCGTCGGCATTATAATAAATCATCTCAAAATCGTAATTTTCCTTGTTTTGAAGCAGCATTAAGCCATCGGCACCAATGCCAAACCGACGGTTACAGAGTTTTTCCACCAATGCTTCATCTGCGCGGTCAAATGCACTGTCGCGGTTGTCTACTAAAATGAAGTCATTTCCTGCGCCCTGATATTTTGAAAATCTTACTTTTGATGCCATTACGTTGATTTGTAGTAACAAAAATACGTTTTTTTGTTACAAAAAACCGGGTAAAAGTTAAGATTTGTTAAAATGATTGCATTTGTCTAGCAATTAACATTTTTTAACGTGTCGGATTTTCCGAAGGCCTTGAAATGGTATTACATTTGAACATATCCGAATAAAATCGGTAATTTTAGGAGCAAAAGTTATCAGCATATATTAGGACATTTTAAAATAGAAATAAGTTTATGAATAAGGTCGGTTTAACGCTATTAACGGCTGTTTTCGGTGGAGCGGTAGCATTAGGTGGTTACAAGCTTATTGAGAATAAGAAGTTGGATGGTATGTCTTTCGAAGACAAACAAAAAGTTTATTTTGCAAACAATCCTACAGGAGTTATGTCTTCAACAGGCAATCCTGATTTCACCCAGGCTGCCGCAATAGTGTCGCCAGGTGTAGTGCATATTAAGACAACCTATAGCCGTAAAGGATCACAGCAATCGCAAGGTTCTCCGTTGGATATGTTTGAAGAGTTTTTTGGCATGCCACAAGGTGGTGGACGTCGTCAAATGCAGGCGCAACCTGTGCAGGCATCCGGATCAGGTGTAATTATCTCGGATGATGGTTATATTGTAACGAATAACCACGTCGTAGAAGATGCAGATAAAATTGAAGTCGTATTAACAGACAAACGTACGTTTGAAGCCAAATTGATCGGACGTGATCCGAATACAGATTTAGCCTTGTTGAAAGTGTCAGGCAAGGGGCTTCCTGTGGTCAAGTTAGGTAACTCAGATAATGTCAATGTCGGTGAATGGGTGTTGGCTTTTGGATACCCGCTAGGGCTTCAATCTACAGTTACCGCAGGTATCATTAGTGCAAAGGGTCGTCAGATCGGTATTCTGAGTGAAGGTCAGCAACAACGTGGTAATCCATTTGGTGGTGGACAGGATCAAATCCCGGTGAGTTCAGCGATAGAATCCTTTATTCAAACAGATGCTGTTATCAATAAAGGAAATAGTGGTGGTGCGTTGACGAATGCTTCGGGAGAATTGATTGGTATTAACTCTGCTATCGCTTCTCCGACAGGAACATATGCGGGTTATGGTTTTGCGATTCCGGTCAATTTGGTGAAAAAGATTGTCGATGACTTTGTCGAATACGGTAATGTAAAACGCGGTTATATCGGTGTTACCTATACCGAAATAACACCTGAACTTGCTAAAGAGAAAGGTTTCACAGATGTTGATGGCTTGTATGTTCAAGACGTTGTAGCTGGTGGTGCCGCAGAGGCTGCAGGTGTTAAAAAAGGAGATATCCTGAGCAAGATTAATGGAAAAGTGATCACAGGTTCACCTGTCTTAAGTGAAACTATAGGTCGTGCGCGTCCTGGAGATAAGGTCAATGTCACCTACAAACGTGATGGTAAGGAAAAACAAGTAACCATGACATTGAAAGGGGAAGAATCCTTGAAGACCGCAAATACCGGCGGTAAAGCTTCTAAAAGTGCAACGGAGATTTACAATAAATTGGGTGCAAGCTTTATTCCTGCTTCAGCTCAGAAGAAAAAAGAGCTGGGTGTCAACTCTGGAGTTGTTGTGACCCAAGTGAATCGTGGTGGCATCTTTGATTACTTCGGTGTAGAGCGTGGATTGGTCATTACTGAGGTTAATGGAAAAGCTGTAAATACAGTAGACGATGTTGAAACTGCGCTTGGCGCAACACAACGTAATATTGTGCGATTGAAAGGGGTATCTCCTCAAGGTGGTGCTGTTCAATTGAGCTTCCCAGTAGAATATTAAGCGTTGAATTAAGAATTGGTTGATTAATATAGTTTAGGTGGTTCTAACCGTAAGGTTAGGCCACCTTTTTTTTCTGAAAGTGTCTGATCTTATTGGCCAGAAAAAACCTTCAGTTTGCTTTCATTGCTGTTGGTGGCTGCGAAGTCATGAAGGTTTTATCCTTTGTATTATGATCACGTTTTTTCATTAAGGGAGTAATGAACTCGCTATGCTTGGTTTACTAAGCATTGTTTAATTTCATTGGCTTTAATGAACTCAGTTATTGGTCAGAATGATTTTTAGGCGGGTTTTTCCGCTGTTTTTGTATGCGAAATCAGGAAAATTTGGTGGAAATGCTATGTCACTTGGTAACATGTAGGTCAATTTTAAGCTGGTTGTTTCCTTAATAATTTTAGTTTAGCTATTTTGCGGAATGAAGAGCCGAACAGCGCCAGTACTTGTTAAGCTGCGTCTTTCTGGCCTGATGATTTATTATATATTTTGCTATCGACAAGAATGAGAGCCTGATTATATGGGCTAAAGGCGTTCTTTGCGTCCTTTAGTTGGATCAGTCAACGGTATCGCGATTGCTTGATAGTTTTTTAAAATTATAGAGATGAAGATTTTAATGGTTTGTTTGGGCAATATCTGTCGTTCGCCCCTTGCACATGGTATATTAAAACAAAAAGTTGCGGATAATCAATTAAATTGGGTCGTTGAATCGGCGGGTACAGGTGACTGGCACATTGGTGAAGCACCCGACCGTAGGGCGATAGCCATTGCAAAGAAGTATGGTGTCGATATTTCCGGTCAGCGGGCCCGACATTTCAAGCCGCATTTTTTTGCCGAATATGATCTTATATTTGTGATGGATAGACAAAATTATGAAGATGTATGCGCTCAGGTGATTGATAAGGAAGACCTGAACAAAGTGAAATTGTTTTTAGGAGATGATGTTGTTCCCGATCCGTATTTTGACGATAATTTGTTCGATCCAGTTTTTCAGATGATTGATCAGCGCTGTGCAGAGGTTATTGCAAAAGGAGGGAATCTAACGGCATAAGTGTATTTATTTATCTTAGTTTGTTTAAAACAAAAAAATGAAGGCAGCAGAAGTAAATAAGAAGTGGAGTATTCTACAGGATGAAATTGCTTCACTATTCGATATGGAAAAGCCGGACATCAAAGTCTGTTTATTCCTCATTGGTGTTCAGGAATTGGGTAAAGGTGCTCAAAAGTTCTCAAAACGGGAAAAAGAAGAATTGATGCACATTGCGACCTGTCGTCTTTTCAGTGCAATGGGATTTTATAATCTGAAAGGTCTGGATGAAGAGGGGTGGCCACATTGGGAATTGGTAAAACCTATTCCTAACTATACGCTTTTGGAACAAGAACTGATTATGAAGTCCTTGATCATAAATTATTTTGAGGAATTAAACGTTATCTAGAAGATAGCACAATTGAAAAAACTGGAAGTTCTAATTGGGAGCATATAATTATTAACAGATGAAATTTTTAAAGGCTAGTTTAATAGCAGTATTCTGCTTTCTGCAGGTTTTGGCATTTGCGGCTAAACCCGAGTTTAAATATGTACAGATCGTTACTGACAAGGGAACCTGTGTGCTGCGGTTGTATAATGAGACACCTAAACATCGGGATAACTTTGTCAAATTGGCAAAAAGTAAATATTACGACGGGACTTTGTTCCATCGTGTCATCCAGAATTTTATGATTCAGGGTGGTGATCCTGATTCAAGAAATGCCGTTGGCGGCGCTCAATTGGGTAATGGAGGACCAGGGTATACAATTCCTGCAGAGATTCAGGATGGTTTATTCCATAAAAAAGGTACTATCGGAGCGGCTCGAGATAATAATCCCGCAAAGGCTTCTTCAGGTTCTCAATTTTATCTCGTTCAGGGAAAGGTATTCACCCCTGAAGACCTCGATCGTTTGGAGCAAACACGAATGAATGGTAAGAAATTTTCGGAAGTGCAACGTCAGGCGTATACGACTATTGGTGGAGCTCCGCATTTGGATTGGAATTATACCGTATTTGGTGAGCTGGTCAAAGGCGTGGATGTCATCGATCAGATTGCAGCTGTGAAGACCGATAAGCACGATAGGCCAGAAGTCGACCAAAAAATGAGCATGCACGTGCTCACAAGACGAGAAGCGTTAAACCTGGAGCGAGAACTAAAAGGTCTAAAACCTCAGACGGGTATCTTTTCTAAAATTGGTGATCTGTTCTCTTCCAAGGATTATTAATGTCGTTATGATTCGCAAATCAGGGGTTGAAGAGCTTTTTCCCTTATTATTTAGCATCTCAATATTCAAAAAATGAAAATAGTAACCTATAATGTGAATGGTTTACGTGCAGCCTTGAAGAAAGATTGGTTAGGCTGGTTGAAAACTGTAAATGCAGATGTCATCTGTCTTCAGGAGATTAAAGCTACACCGGATCAAATTCCTGAAATTGCTTTGTTGGAACAGATGGGCTATGAGCATTACTGGTATCCCGCTCAAAAAAAAGGCTATAGCGGAGTCGCCTTGTTTACGCGTATCACACCTAAGCATATTGAGTATGGTTGCGGCCATGAAGATTATGATTTTGAAGGACGTATTATCCGTGCTGATTTTGATCAGGTTTCCGTGATGAGTACTTATTTTCCATCAGGTACGACAGGAGACGTGCGACAGGATTTTAAATACCGTTTTCTGGCGGATTTTCAGTTATATAGCGATAAGCTTTTGGTCGAAAAACCGAATTTGGTCGTTTGTGGTGATTATAATATTTGTCACCGTGCTATTGATATTCACAATCCAAAATCAAATGCAAATTCTTCGGGATTTCTTCCAGAGGAGCGCGAATGGATGGAGAATTTTATTAATTCGGGCTATATCGACTCTTTTCGCCATTTAAATCCGGATCCGCACCATTACAGTTGGTGGAGTTACCGTGCTGGAGCACGTGCGAAAAACCTAGGTTGGCGTATTGATTATAATATGGTTTCAAAACCTCTGGCAGAGAAAATCAAATCGTCCAGCATAATGCCAGATGCTGTCCATTCCGATCATTGCCCGGTATTGTTGGAGCTTGCCGTCTAATTAGATGGCATCTCACAAAAAAAGGCTTTCATATGCATGAAAGCCTTTTTTTGTGAAGCACGAGGGACATTATTAACTAATTATTTCCCCTGGCTATGGATAATGGAAAGTTGCTGGGCAACTTTCTCTGCAATCGTTAAAAATGATTTCGTTACAGGATCTTCGGTATCTATGGCAACTGGGAAACCATTATCTCCAGCATCAGAAATGCCTTTTAATAAAGGGATTTCACCAAGGAAAGGAACTTTATATTCTTCTGCTAAACGTTTTCCACCGTCTTTACCAAAAATATAGTATTTATTCTCTGGCAGCTCAGCCGGGGTAAAATAGGCCATATTTTCTACGACGCCCAATAATGGAATATTGATGCTATCCATTAAGAACATTCCAATTCCTTTGACGGCGTCGGCCAGGGCAACGTGCTGCGGCGTAGTGACAATCACAGCTCCGGCAATAGGGAATGTCTGCGATACGGTGATATGGATGTCACCAGTGCCTGGAGGCATATCAACGACCAAGTAATCCAGTTCGCCCCAATGCGCATCGTTAAAAAGCTGCTTGATTGCTGAAGTGGTCATTGGACCACGCCATGGAATAGGCTGGTTTGGATCGGTGAAAAATCCTATTGAAAGTAATTTCAGCCCAAATTTTTCAAGCGGTTCAATTTTAACCTGTCCGTCTGGCATTTCTACCGAACCTGGCTTAGCGCCTTCCAATCCAAACATAATCGGAAGCGATGGTCCATAGATATCGGCATCTAAAAGTCCTGTTTTAGCACCTTTAGCATGGAGAGCAAGAGCTAGATTGGCGGCAACCGTAGATTTACCAACTCCACCTTTGCCTGAAGATACCAAAATGATATTTTTAATACCCGACACTTGTGCGCCTTGCTTCCCAATCACATTGGAAGTCATATTGATCTGAACTTCGAGATTCTTGTCGATGAAATGGGCTATAGCGTTTCGACAAGCATGCTCAATATGGTCTTTAAGCGGGCAAGCTGGCGTAGTTAAAATGACATCGAAAGAAATTTTTTGGCCTTCGATTTCGATATTTTGAATCATATTCAATGTTACAAGATCCTTTTTCAAATCAGGCTCTTCAACATAGGATAATGCATTTAATACTTGTTCTTTGGTAACCATCTGTTATTCATTTGTAATCACGGATTACAAAACTACTCATTGCAGATCAATTTCATGTCATTTCTTTGTTTTTAATGGGATTTAGAAAGCTGTATTACACTAAAAGGGATGGGACATTAATCTTCCATAGTTCAGGTTCAAAACATGAAGTGAGTATTCCTATTCTTTAAACGGACCTAATAGGGACCTGATAGGGATCTCATTCGGACTTCATTCGGATGAACCCCTATAAAACCCGTTTTAAATCCCTATAAAATAAGTTGTAAATTCCTGCTAGAAAATAAGCTTATTGGAAAGTTGTCATGCCATTGGTCGGAATGGCTTTTATCATTTTTATCCGTCTATGTGTGCTTAGAAAAACTTCATGTATATTTCCTCAATAAATAAATTCCTCAATAGGCAGAGGAGAGATCGATAAATTACGTATATATGCCACGCAATTAAATTGCATATAAAAGCAAATTTATCTAAGTTTGACTGTTGATATGCACGAATTTGCATTAAGTAATAATTATGTCCAATCGATTTATAACATCTTTTAAGTCCCGCAAATGGCGATGGCTTTATATCGCTTTAGCTGCTATTTTGGTTTTGGCGATCGCAGTAGGCACGTATGCTTATCAGAAAAGAGATGCCATGCTCATGGGAGCAATCAACAAAGCGAAAGCGAAGTTGCTTGAAAAGTATGATATGGAATTGAAGATTCAATATTATGCTTTCCAGGGGATTAATGCCGTACAGTTTAAGAATATACAGCTATTGCCCAAAAATAGAGATCAATTGGCTCAAATCAATGATTTGACAGTGTCTGTAAAATTGTGGCCTTTGTTATTTGGGGATGTGAAGTTAGGACAAGTTCTTTTAGATAATGGGAAGGTTTCTCTTGTTAAAAAGGATTCGATCAGTAACTACGATTTCCTGTTCAAGAAGCAGAAAAAGGATACTATTGAAAATGATAACCCAAAGCAGAATCTGGCGGCCTTGGCAGATCGATTGTTGAAAAATGTATTTTTTAAGATTCCAAATGACCTCGATCTCAAGAACCTTGAGCTTTCCTATCGTGACGACAGTACTTCACAACGCATTGTAATTCCTTCTGCTGTGATAGACGGCGGAGATATGGAAACCAAGTTTCTGTTAAATGACCATGAGGCGGCCTGGAATCTGACCGGAACGATTGATTCAGATAATCAAGAATGTGACCTTCGTCTTTTTTCCGATAAAAAAGAGGTAAATCTTCCACTATTACAGCGCAAATTTGGTCTCGCGGTAAGTTTTGATGAAATATCCTTCCGATTGGACAAGGCTCATCGAAGAAATAAGGAGTTGCTGGAGTTGCATGGGCAATGGGGATTTAAAAATCTGAAAGTAAATCACTGGCGTATTTCTAGTAAAGATGTTATTTTTCCTGAGGCCATCATGCAGGGGGCATTGAATATTGGAGCATCATCGATTGAAGTGAGCAAAGAAAGTACCGTTCAGGTCAAAGATTTCGTGTTTTCTCCTTATATCAAATATGTGCACAAGCCGGAAAAAGAACTCTTCCTCGCCATTCATACCGATAGGATAGAGGCTCAGCACTTTTTTGATGCCATGCCAGTTGGATTATTTCCTGGCTTAGACGGTATTCAGGTGGAGGGGCATATTCAATACGATCTAAACTTTGCGCTCGAAATAAAAAAGCCCGAAAAGCTTCTTTTCTCTTCCAAAATGGATGATAGGGATTTAAAAGTCGTTAAATGGGGAGAGGCTGATATTGCGATGCTAAATACGCCTTTCACGTATACAGCTTACGAAGATGGTAAGCCGATGCGGGAGATTGTGGTGGGGCCTCAAAACCCTAATTTTACACCGCTAGATCAAATATCCCGTTATATGCAGATTAGTTTGATCAATACAGAAGACCCCTTTTTCTTTAAACACAAGGGCTTTGAGGAGAAGGCTTTTAAGCTCTCCATTGCTACAAATATCAAGGAAAAAGGGTTTAAGCGTGGGGCGAGTACGATATCTATGCAACTGGTAAAAAATGTTTTTCTAAATCGGAATAAGACCGTTGTGCGGAAGCTGGAAGAAATTTTGCTGGTATGGCTGATGGAGCGTTCACAGCAAGTCAGCAAACAACGCATGTACGAGGTTTACCTGAATGTCATCGAATGGGGAAATAATGTATATGGTATTACCGAAGCTGCACGCTATTATTTTGGGAAAACACCAGCGCAATTAGGGCTTGGAGAAAGTATATTTTTGTCGAGCATTGTTCCACGGCCTAAAAAGGGACTCAACTTTTTTGACTGGACAGGACACCTGAAAGGGAATATGTTGCGCTATTTTAATACCTATGGTCATATTATGACCAAAACAGGGCAGATTAGTGTGGATTCAACAACTTCAAATTATGGTTTTTATGAAGTTGTTCTGCAACCGCATCTGCGGGCAGCTCGACCAGCTGTGGTAGATTCGGTTGATGTATTTGATATGGGAGATGATCCATTGTTGTTCGATCGTCTCGAAAGTAGCTCTCCTGCCGATAATCTTGAAAGTGTATCTGTTCCAAAGAAGCTAAAACAAATGGATCTAACGGAAAAGAAAGATGAGGAGGCGACTGAACCAGAGAAACCAAAACGATCGCTATTTGACAAGATATTGGGACGTAAAAAAGAAGAAAAACAAAACGACGCACACAAATAGTGTCTGTGACGAAAGAAGGATATTAACATGAAAAAGATAGAAATTGACGGATTGCTTTTCGAACCTTTATTTGAAGAAGAACAAATTCAGAAGCGAGTGCGGCTAATGGGGATTGATATAAGCCGGCGTTATGAACACAAACTGCCTGTTTTTATAGGTGTCTTGAATGGATGTTTTATGTTTATGGCAGATTTGCTTAAGCAAATTGATGTTCCTTGTGAGATGTCCTTTATTAAGTTGGCATCTTATATTGGAACGGGACAATCTGAATTAAACGAGCTTTTAGGCCTTGGTATCGACCTTGAAGGCCGTGATGTGATTATTGTAGAAGATATTGTCGACTCCGGGCATTCACTTAAATACACCTTGGATGCAGTAAAAAAATTAAATCCAGCCAGTGTGATTGCCTGTGCACTTCTGGTGAAACCTGAGGCACTGCAGTATCATTTCCAGGAATTAACTTATGTTGGCTTTGAAATAAGTAAGGAATTTGTAGTTGGGTACGGTATGGACTTTAATGGTCTTTGTCGAAATCTCCCCGATATTTATAAAAACGTAGCAATCTAATGTGCTATCAAGTGATCGTTAGATTTTAATGGTAGAATTTCGCTCTATTCAAGCGTTTGATCGCTGTATAATGCTTTCAGATTGATGAGCAAAATTTCCAGATCAGACAAGGGGAATTTAGAGACAGTTTCAAACATTTCCTTTTCATCAAATTTAATGACCAAGACACCTTTATGATCTTCTTCATAGCCCGCTTTTTGTATTGTAAAGTCTATCTTTTCAAAATCAAATTCTTTTAGACTTCCTTTAAACCATTGGTAGCTAGCTGCGTAATTAAATTTGTTTTTTTGAAAATGAATAACTTCAGTGCCATAGGTATTCCATAGTGAAACCCGGATCATATACCATGCTATTAATCCGAATATACCATAGAAGACAACACTCATAAGTGTTACCCCGTCATTGAGAACATTGGCAATGAAGCCGCCTAATGGGAGAATTATCGTCATTATGGTCAGTAAATAGATGAATATTCTGGCAACTAGCGGTCCCTTTTTTTTCTTTTAATACCAATTGGTTTTGTGTTAGGTCGATTTGATTCATAGCTGGCATTTCTGTTCTTAAAGGTTCGTTTTTTATGGGGTAGAACACTTGTTTTGATTCTTTCAAATTGATTTGCGAAATCGATGCGCATTTTACTGGCTAGCCTATTTAAACGCACAGGTTTCGATATGGTCGTTCACCATTCCAACGGCCTGCATATACGCATAACAAATGGTAGAGCCGAAAAATTTGAACCCCCTTTTCTTCATGTCTTTTGCTATCTTATCAGAAATAGCTGTCGTTGCAGGTACCTGTTGTAAACTTCTCCAGTGGTTGACAATCGGTTGTTTTTCGGGCAAAAAGCTGTATAAGTAGTCATAGAAGCTACCATATTCTGCTTGGATTTTCTTGAAATGTTGCGCATTGGTAATGGTGGATTCAATTTTATTCCTGTGTTTGATAATTCCCGAATCGACCAAAAGTCTAGCAACATGTTCGTTGGTATAAGCAGCGACTTGATCAACATCAAAATTGGCAAAAGCTTCTTGGTATGCCTTTCTTCGCCGAAGAATCGTAATCCAGCTTAAGCCAGCTTGTGCAGACTCCAGGATCAAAAATTCAAATAAAGTTTTGTCATCGCGGACTTGTCGCCCCCATTCTTTATCGTGATAGTCTACATATTGCGGATCAGAACCGCACCATTGACAACGTATGATTTCTTTGTACATGTTCTCTGAAGATTTTTTGAATGCAATATAACTTTTTATCCTAACTTTACGACCAAAATTAAAGAGTTTCGAATAGAGACGGTTCATGAGCATTTCATTACCGTTAAGAGACAATTCATTTTAATGAGCGTAACTATCTTCAAATATCATATTCTATTTGTAGTACTACTGCTGTTTTCAATTACGGGATTGAATGCGCAGCGGCGGACTTTTCGGACGGTTGTACAGGACAGCAGTACAGTTAGTACTGATAGTCTAAATATCGTAAAGGATTCTGTTGAATCGCCAAACCAGAAAGTTTTGGCATCCTTGAATCCTGCGTTACAGAATCAATATCGGATCGTAACAGTGAACGGGGAAGGTTTAAGGATTCATAACATTTATAATTTTGATGTTCAGCAGTATTTTCAGAGCAAATTAAGAAGTAGCAATTTGGATCGGCAATATGGAACGCTCAAGGCTCATCGTGAAAACTGGATTTTATTTACAGTTCTCGCATTAATTTTTGGTGTTGGGTTGATTCGGGTATTTTTCCCTTCTGATATTAAATTGGTTTTTCAGGGGTACTGGGATGATAGGGTCTTATTGTCTGTAAGCAAAGAGGATACGATCCTGACATCTTGGCCATTTATTTTTCTATTTATATTATTTTCTGGGGCAATAGGCTTATTTGTAAGTCTATTTTATGCATATGAATTAAATAGATTCGATTTTATTACTTTTCCCAATTATATGAAGACTGCGGGAATGGTTGGTGCTTTGTTTGCGTTAAAAATCGGATTTATCCGATTCCTATCCTTTGTTTTTCAAATTAGAAAGTTGGTAAAGGAATATGTGACCGTGCTGTATCTGATTTATTTCAATACACTTTTTTTAATGCTTCCTGTACTATTAATTTTGAGTCTTGTGCCTTTGACATCGGTCGGAGTTGTACTGCATTTGGCTATTGTTGGAGCGGCCTTACTCTTTTTCTATCGGTTTCTTAAGACAGCGACTCATATTATGTCTATGTATAAATTTTCAATTTCCTATTTAATTTTGTACCTTTGTTGCCTAGAAATAGCACCAATATTAATACTGTTAAGATTATTGAGCTAAAACTGGTTAATATGCAAACTTCAGACGTAGAAAGAGCAAAGAAGGTAAAAAGTGTACTGGTGACTTTACCAAAACCTGAAAACGATAAGTCCCCTTATTATGATTTAGCAAAGAAATACGGGTTAAAATTAGACTTTCGAGGTTTTATACACGTAGAAGGAGTTCCTGCCAAAGATGTGCGTAGGGATAAGGTTAATTTAGCAGATTATTCTGCTGTAATATTTACGAGCAGAAATGCTGTAGATCATTATTTTAGAATTTGTGAAGAGATGCGATTTGAAGTGTCTGCAGAAATGAAATATTTCTGTATTTCAGAGACGATTGCCCTCTATCTTCAAAAGTATATCCAATATAGAAAACGGAAGATTTTCTTTGGTAAACAGACCGCGAAAGACCTTGAAGAGGTATTGAAAAAACACAAAGGGGAGAATTTCTTGTTCCCTTGTTCGGATGTAGCCAATGAGGAAACAAGTAATTGGTTACAACAAAACGGCTATAAATTTACACCGGCTGTGCTTTTTAGAACTGTTGTAAGCGATTTGACTGATTTGAAAGATGTTTTCTACGATGTTATCGTGTTCTTTAGTCCTTCAAGTGTACAGTCCTTATATGATAACTTCCCTGACTTTAAGCAGAATAATACAAGGATTGCAGCATTTGGTGCTTCTACTCAACAGGCTCTTTTAGATCACGGATTGATTTTAGATATCCCTGCTCCAACACCAAAAGCGCCTAGTATGACGATGGCTGTTGAAGAATATATCAAAAAGGTAAATAAGTAATAGCCTAACATAAGGTAAATAACAAAAAAAGGGTTCTTAAGACCCTTTTTTTGTTATGTGTGCAGTTTAAGATCGGCAAGGATCTGTAAAGACTTTTACGGGCGTTGCTGTTGAGTTTTATCATTCCGAATCGGGAATGGTACGATGACAATTTTACGAATTGGCCGGATGATCAATTTGTGGGGTATGTTCATCTTGTATGAAAGATAGATGAATCGTATTTTTATCTGTAGGGGTATAGAAATGGTGGCGAGTCGAATCGATGATGTTAAAATGTAATAAAAGTGACGATGGTCATTGAGATTTTAAGTATATTTCTATTAAATTGCTTGGAGTAATTTATTCCAATTAAAAATAAAGCATAGGCAGTATTTTTAAAATTTGATAGAAATATTTTTTTTATGTTTGTAATTAAGCAAAATTAGTCAGTCGTGAAGTTAAAGCAAGTTGATAAAATTTCGGGCATTCAATCAGAGGACTTTTTAAAGAATTATCTGAAACCAGGTTTTCCTGTAATCATATCAGATTTTATCAGTGCAGAAAGTCCAGCGTGGAAGAAATGGAGTTATGATTACTTTAAGGAAATCGCAGGAGATATAAAGATAGATGTCTATGGAAAAGAGGAAGAATCAATGGACCGTGCTGCCAGTGCTCCTGTTGGCCATATGACATTTGCAGAATATTTGGATCTGATCACAAAAGAGCCTACAGAGTTACGGTTGTTTTTGTTCAATCTACTCAAGATACGTCCTGAACTGAAACACGATGTTATTTATAACGATGTTACAGGCGGTAAGGTATTGCAATGGTTGCCGTTTATGTTCTTTGGTGGAGAGGGGTCAAGTACCCGTAATCATTTCGATATTGATATGTCACACGTGTTTATTTCTCAATTTCAAGGATTAAAACGTATTTGGCTTTTTCCGAATGATCAATCTGATTTGATGTACAAATTGCCATACAATTTTCATAGTATTGCAAACCCCAAATATAGTAGTGAAGAGGAATATCCCGGGATAAAGTACCTAGATGGTTATGAAGCTGTCATTCATCCTGGAGAGACCTTATATATGCCAGCAGGCTGGTGGCACTATATTCAGTATGAGACAGAGGGCTATTCGATTTCTGTTAGGGCGTTAGCAAATTCGATCAGTGAGAAATTGCAGGGGGCGCGTAATCTGTTTATCACAAGGCATTTTGACAATACGATGCGAAAGATCTTCAAAGACCATTGGTTCCATTATAAAATTAATACAGCAAAGCGTCGAGCCAATAAAGCAATTAAAAGAAACAAACGTTAATATAGAAAGGGGACAGTAAAATGTCCCCTTTTGTTTTTTAGCGTATTTTATGTATCAAACCTAGCTTACCCTCACACTGCAATAAGGCTTTTTTATTCTTCTGTATCGTCCCATTTGCTAGCTTCCCGGTAGAATAGTGTATAAGGGTCGCTTGGATAAACTACCGTGTCCGGATTATGTCGAAATGGAATAGCCGGATTAAAGATTTCCTGAAGAATATCTCGCAGGAATCTGACAAAATTTTCTTTCTGGAAAGCAAGGAATTCATCAGTCAATATTCCCGATTTACCACTGAATAATGTCCCTTCTTCCCGCATTTTACGGGCGACATAGAGATGAGGTTCGAGTTGTTTCCTTCCTGTCTTTTGTTCGAATACATAGGCATAGAATAGCGTCTGCACCATGGCTTTATTTTCGGTATTTGGCGCAAATACCTGGTCGATTTCTTTGAATATGATCGAGTCTCCACCAGTCTTGTAATCAACAATTCTACTGATAATACGATCGTCGTGTGTTACGACCTCATCTACACGGTCAATAATACCGTAAAGTGTGACCTGTTGTTCTTCTCCATTGATCTCAATAGGAAAGGGCAGTACATAATCGTTGTCATTCTCGAGTTCAATAATCCGAAATGCTTTGTAGTTGTTGATGTCATATTCAAGATACATCTTGACATACTCGCAGGCAATCTTCAGCATGATCCGCTGCAGGCTGTTTAAGTCATGTGTTGTCTTTAATTCGATCTGATATTGCAGGCCTATTTCACGAATCACCTGTGCTTCTATTTTGTCGATCTCGTGCCGTAAGACAGTTGTCGGTGTAAAGTCCTGCTGCCCCTTGAAAGGTAGGAATATCTTCTCCATGACATTATGGATGACAGTTCCCAGTTTATTCATCTCAAATTCCTGAGAGATTGAAGGTGGTTCTTTGATACCGGCAATATGTTTTAAAAAAAACTGTAGCGGGGATTGCAGGTAAGTTGTTAGTGCCGTTGCAGATATCCGTTTCTGGTTGACGATAAAGTCCTGGTACATCTTTTCCCAAACCTCGCCACGCTTCTCAATAACAATCTCTTGCGCCTTATCCGCAAATTGGATGGTCTGTTGTTGAATTTTTCGGTCAAACTGAAATTTACTTTCAAACTCCAGCTGTTTGATAAAGCGACTTTCTTCGCCGGTAGAGCTTTCGTCTACTAAGCCATTGTAGAAAATATGTATTCCTTCACTGTATTGAAAATGGCGATAGAATAAATAAGCTGACAGTGCATCCTGATTCTCCAATATGGGAAGGCCATAAGCGCTTCTCAGGCTATTAGGTATAAAGGTCGGTGAATTGGACGTTTTGGGTAGAATGCCTTCATTTGCGCCTAAAATATATACGTTGTCAAAATTTAAACAACGGCTCTCCAAGAGTCCCATAATCTGAATTCCTTCTAGCGGATCTCCTTCTATCGCTGAATTTATTGGAGCGATTGCTTTTTTAATCAGGCCAATCTGGAAGCTGATGCTTAAGGGCGCAACTGTTTCAACGCCCAGTAGCAGCTGATTTAACGTTTTCTTTGTTTCGATCAAAAGGTTGTTGTCAATTTGGCGGATGCGCTCCTGAGAAGAGATGCTATGCAATAGGTCATCGACGATCAGAATGAGCGCAGGGATCAAATGTGCCGAATTTTCGATTGGCACAAAAAACTGAGGCAGGGAGCTTTTGAGATGAAGTTCCTCCAATGCGATCTCAAAGAGCTGTTTGTCGGCAATCTCTTTTTGGATCTGAAGTTTATCTGCTAAAGAAACCATGCTGAGCGGATGGTTGATAAAGGTCTCTATGACCTGATAAGGAATCTTCCGCCTCTTGAACTGTGATATCTCCAAATGTACATCCATCCATAGGTCCAGGATACCGAAAATGGGAGACTGCGTCAGTGGATATCCCGTTGTGATGTTGGGGTTGACATCGGGTAGACTCTGTAGCAAAGGAACCAGTAGGTTTTCATCTGCTAGAAGAATGGCAGAGGTCTGTTCCGCTTTATGGTGCTGTTCGAGGATATCATAGAGCAATTTTGTTTGGCTGATTTTTCCGGTGCTGGCATATAGATTTACGGTTGAGGTTCTATTGCCTATAATGTTCGGGCTATCGCCAAGCGCATTGACCAAACCTGTTTGAAAAATATTTCGACGGATAAAAAGTCCCGCCTCCTGCATAGTGTCCTCCAGGTAATAGGCATCGGCATCAAAATAGAATAGTGCGCTGCCTTTGTCCTGCCATTGTCTAAATAATTTTGCCTCAACTTTATTTAAAGCATTGAAACCGACAAAAAGGATATGCTGAAAGGAAGATGCAAACTGCTGATTTGTAGCCTTGCCTTCAACCAGATCACGGTAGATTGTTGGATAGTTGGTTTGGCCTTCTGTTTTAAGCTTTTCTTTGAATCGATCATATAATACCGGCAGTCTTTTCCAAAGTTGAAGAAAGCGCTCTTGTACTCCACTATGCCCCGCAATAGAAAAAGACTGCCAAAATTGACGGATAAACCCTTGCTGTTCTTGCGTGAGATGTTGGAAAGCAATGTCGATTTTGGTATTGTCATAAAGTTCTAAATAGATCTGCTCGATGGGAACGAGATCATAATCCAGTTGACCGAAGTCACTCAATATAATTTCGGCAATGGGATAGAACTCTTCCAGCGTTTCTGGTTGCCTGCCCTCAGCTACCAATAACTCATTATGAATATTAAACAGATGAAAAAATTGGGTTAAAGGACTGGCTTCGGTATCATCGGTCGAAAGTCTGAAAAATTCCTGAATCGTAAAAAACTGCGGCGACCAGATCGCCTGGCCATACACTTCAGAGAGATGTTTTTTGAGGTAGGTAATCGGCCGTTTATTATTAAACACGATGGCAATTTCACTCAGATCGTTTCCAAAACGTTTTTGAATGTCTGCTGCTACTAATTTTAGAAAGGCTGTCTGCATCGTGCTATTATTTTACTTCAGTTAATTGATTTGATTTCGCATAATAGAGATAGGCTTTAACGTTGTTATAACCAAGGTTCTCCAAATTCTTTTTATAGTTGTCGACTTGGTACTTGTGCCCAATATAGTCTGTCTGTGTGAATTTAAAATCCAGAACGATTGTTTCTTCCACGGAGGTGAAGACCTTATCTGGACGAATGGTCTCACCCTTGGCGGTAATAATGCTTGCTTCATTCCAGATTTTATAGTTCCCGGTGAGCCATTTATTGATTAGGGGGTGCTTCCAGATCTGATTGATCTCCTGCATGAGAAAAGGCTCTTCCTCTTTGGAAAGGATTCCTTCCTGGATCAGTTGGCCTACCAGTTTATGGATGTCTTCTTCCTTTGAAATTTGAGCCATAATATCGTGGGCCAATATGCCGTACTGCGCGGCTTTTTCCAGCATCATAATATCATTGATGTTACGCGTACTCGATTTTTCTAAGGCCATTTCCAATTCTTTGGAAATGGGGTAATGGCGAAGGGAAATAATATTGTCTTTCTGAGCCTGATGTTTTTTTTGTTCGATCGTTTGATCGATGTGTACACCTTTTTCTTCCAGTGCAAACGGAGCTATGGGGCTATCCAAGACTTGATAGAGCACATCGCTGATATATTCGTCTTTAATATCATATCCTGTAATTTCACCCGTTTTTTTGTCAACAGATTCTTTAAAGGAAGGAGCCGTAATATAGAGGTGTTCAACAGCACGTGTTGTTGCTACATAGAATGTGTTGAGGGCGTCCATGTAGTTGAACAGCATCTCTTCAAAATATTGCTTGAAAAATACAGATTTGCCGACTGTAGATGTATATTTTATTGGAATTTTTCCCAATTGGGCAAAAGGAGTATCCGAGGTCTCTATCCAAAAATCGCCATTGATCATGCCATCGAGATCCCAGGAACAGAATGGAATCATCACAACGTCATAGGCTAGACCTTTTGATTTGTGGATTGTTGTTACCTCGATCGCATTAATTTCTCCGTTGGAAGGGAGCACCGCCCGGTTGCCATCTTCTTCCCAAAACTCCAGGAACTGTATAATGCCACGTTCGCCATTGGTGGAGAAAGCTGAGATCATATCTTTGAACGCCAGGAGGTAAGGGAGGTGGATATTGTCTGTGGTTGTGAAACCGTAGATTTCAATGAGTTTTTCAATTAAATGAACTAAAGGCTGTTTCTGCGCCATTTCCCAGGAGTCAATCAGCGCCTCGGGGAGATAATCTTTAAGTGCGCGGATGTCATTGCCGGCAAATTTTAACCATGCATTCTGATCGATTGTCTTGTTTTGAATATGCTGGTAGAGATAGACCATCTTTGCTTTATGGATGGTATGTTTATCCGAATTATAGACTAAAGCCTTCAACGTTTCGATCAACAATAGTACAGCATCATTGCTTGCTAAGGATAATGCATCACCAGATATCACTTCAAATGTAAGCTGCTGCTCTTTTTTGAAGTCCATGAGCTTTTGGATGACCAATTTAGCCTGCACATTACTCCGTACCAGGATACCGATCTGCTGCGCCTGATATCGTCCACTACCGAGCCAGTCGCCTATTTTTTGACATAGTTGTAGTAGCGATTCTTCAATAACCTGATTTCTTCTGTAGCGTCCATCAGTGACAGGAATGTAGGAGATTTCGATAGATCCTAATTGCTCAAGTTTCCCTTTTTTATGTTCAGGTATTTCCTGTTGGCTGTTTTCATAAGCTTTGACCAGCATCGTGTCATTGCCAGTAGAAATCCACCACTGTTTACCTTCTTCATCAAGGCTTTCGAATACTTTTTCATTCAATACCTGTTGCAGATGCTGGGGAATACTGCTAAAGAGGTAATTGTTTAAATGGATGATATTTGGAAGACTTCTAAAATTGGTGTCAAGGCTTCCGTTTTCGATAAAGGTGGTTTTGCTATCCTCGTCTAAGTGAAAGGTGTGACCAACCTGTTGTTCTACCTGTTGCAGGAGTATACGCCAATCCCCATTTCGCCAGCGATAAATACTCTGTTTGACGTCCCCAACGATCAGGTGTTCGCTGATTGTGCCTTTGGCATCTGCCAATGCATTGATCAGTAGTGGGCTATAATTTTTCCACTGAATACGCGAGGTATCCTGAAATTCGTCAAACAAAAAGTAGTTAAAACGATTGCCGATTTTCTCCCAGATAAATGTTGGGTCGCTATTTTCATCAAGTCCGAGTTTGTTTAATAAAATCTGCGAGTCGGAAATTAATTGAGCGCCATTGTCCCGCCGCCATTGCGTCAGTAAGTCGCTCATTTCCTTAAGCAGGCGTAGGTAATAGAGATTACTTTGTACCGCTTGATAAGCAATGTAAGCCGATAGATTATCGTGTAGCTTTTGGAACGATGCCAGAATGGGGCTGAGTGCGGCGATAAGATCATGCCGTATATTTTTGTCACTATCTGTAAAAGCATCTTCATTGTCGATCAACTGGAGATACTTTTCCAGTACCTTGGCAATTTCGGAAGCGCTCAGCTTTTCCGTTTTTTTATTGGTTTTGCTAGCGGAGATTATTTTATTGCGCGATTTACCTTTCAGGTCACTTTCGGAGATATTAAAATTCCTGAATGTTTCACTAAAGGCTTCAATTGTCATGGAGAGTGCTTCCGTGAAGGAGTTTATCTTCTGTTCAACTTCCTGATTGAGGAGATTAAAAACCTCCTTTGGATTGGCAGAATTGATGTAGCCATCAAATTCCTGAAAATTTTCAGAGAAAATAAGACTTGCCAAACCCATTAGTTGTTGGCGGTAGTTCCAATTTTCATTTTTTGCTATTTTCTTTTCCGCATAAGCGATAATCCAATCCAGTAGGTCGGGTCGTTCATCCAGCAATTGATTAAGCATGACTGTCAGGTCATTTTTCACTTTATTGACATTCATTTCAATCTTATAAGCAGCATCAAGATTGAGTTCATACGTAAATGCGCGAATAACTTTTTGGGAAAATCCATCAATTGTACTTATGGTAAAATGACTGTAGTCATGTAGGATACGTCGATACACCCGAAAAGCTTTCTCTTGTACCAGATGCGGATTCCAGTCTGGCTGCTGCTGGAGTAAAAGCTTTCTGAAATCTTCAATTTTAGGGTTAGGATCGCCTGTTGCCAAGCCATGGAGTACCGAGAGGATACGTTCTTTCATCTCGGCGGTTGCCTTATTGGTGAATGTCACCGCCAAAATCTCCTTATAGCTATTCTCGTTGGAGAGTAGGAGTGTGAGATAGTGTAAAGTCAAGCTAAAGGTTTTTCCCGAACCGGCCGAAGCTTTTAGTATTTTTAATGGCGCAACAGATTTCATAGAATGAAGGTAGAAAGTAAAAAGTGAATTGGCAAAAATGTCGATGACTATTTCGAAGGTACTGTACCCAAACGGTTCATCCTGCTTACCGATTTGGTAAAGATGTCCTTTTGAAGGAAGGAACTGTTTTTTGTCTTGATTTTTGAAAAGTTTGTTGTAGCTTCCGTATGGAAGCAAGAAAAGATGAAGGTCTAAGGGGCAGGTATTACGGTTGAAAGAGCTTGTTGAAAGAGCTAACCCTGTCGTTTTCAGTGAAGTTTTATTAAATTATAATGATGATTAGAAAAAAATAACTATCTTTGCATCCCCTCTAGTATGAAGCTCGGGGGATATGTTGAATACATAAAATAAAATTAAAAAATGGCAACTAAAATCAGATTGCAAAGACACGGTAAAAAAGGACGTCCTTTTTACCACGTAGTCGTAGCGGATTCTCGCGCTCCACGTGACGGTAAATTCATCGAACGTATTGGTTCTTACAACCCAAACACAAATCCAGCAACTATCGTTTTGGATTTTGAAAAAGCTTTGGATTGGATGAATAAAGGTGCTCAACCAACTGACACTGCTCGCGCTATCCTTTCTTACAAAGGTGTTCTTTACAAAAAACACTTGCAAGGTGGTGTGAAAAAAGGTGCTTTTGATGAAGCTGCTGCTGAAGCTAAATTTACAGCTTGGACTGAAGCTAATGATGCAAGAATCTCTGGTAAAAAAGATGGTTTAGCACAAACTAAAGCTGAAGCTAAAAAAGCTGCTTTAGTGGCTGAAGCTAAGAAAAAAGAAGAAAAAGCTGCTGCTGTAGCTGCTAAAAATGCTCCTGTAGCGGAAGAAACTGCTGCTGAAGAGACTGAAGCTCCTGCATCAGAAGAAACTGAAGGTTAATTCTTTCATAAAGTATTCGAGAAAGCCGACTCAATCTTGAGCCGGCTTTTTTTGAAACAGCCAATAGGCTAATGGTTTGCCAAATCATGTCTCACAGCTAATCGCTAAATACGAAATATATGACTATTGATCAAAGCTTTTACATCGGTTACATCAGTAAAACAAGAGGTCTTAAAGGAGAAGTACAACTATTTTTTGAATTCGAGGAATACGAGAGTTTGAATATCGATGTTGTCTTTGTGGAAGTGAACAAAAAGCTTGTTCCTTATTTTGTTGATACCATTAAATTTCAAAAAAATAGTACAGCGTATGTGACATTTGAGGATGTGGATCATATCGATAAGGCTCAAGTACTTGTACGTAAAAAGCTATATCTTTCCAATGATAAGATGCCCGAGCGCGATCCAGATGATTTTAGATATACTGATTTAATCGGTTTTTTAGTGATTGATGAAAACCATGGTGAATTGGGGCAAATAACAGATGTTCAGGAATTCCCACAGCAATTTGTCGCTTCGGTAAATATGGACGGTAAAGAACTGATGTTCCCCTTGTCCGATGATTTAATCTTAGGAATCGATGGCGAAGAGGAGATCATTGAAGTTGAATTGCCAGAGGGCTTGGTGGATCTTTATAAAGAATAAGCATATCCCCAAGCTTATTCAAATAAATAGCGGTATACGAACTATTGCAGTAATTTCTTATCTTGGTCTGTATATTATTACTGGCCATAATTATTGATTTATTTTGAAACCGTTATTACTGCTGCTATTCCTATTCTCGTTGTCTTCTTGTGCTTTCTTTGGGAAGAAAAAGGACTTTCCTGAAGGCAATTACCAAATGATATTGGGCTATTCAAATGAGGAGTATCATAAAGTAAAAAGAGAATCACCCCAAAATGTGGAGGCAGATGTCTATGGTAATGACCCGACGATATATCGGTCCTTTCTCTCCCTCCGTGATAAAGATAAGTTTGTGATGGCGATCGATGATATCTTACTCTACGGTAAGTATAGATTTAACGGCGATCGATTAGAATTGACCGATGAGAAAAAGGGTAGTCTCGCTTTGGATATTGTTAAGGTAAAAAACGATTTTGTTCAGCTGAGAGGTGATTTTTCACAGTTTAGCTCAGCACGTGTACCCACTAGCGAAAAACTTTATATCAACTTTGTGTTAGATAAAACCCCTATCCGGGAGACTCCGAGCAAATTTGATAGCCAGGTAAATCTATGGCGAAATGCCCCTGTAAAATCAGAAAGTGAAGAGGAGATAAAAGCCAGGGCATTGAATTTTGTAGATTATTCTATCGCTTATTTCCAACACATATCAAGTTCAGGCACACATCACGATTATCGAATGGATGGTGTTGAATCACCCATTATGTATGCTGAGAATGGCATTGTGCTCAAGGCATGGGCAGATGTACCCGATTCTTGGAAGGAATTATTTTACAACGAAAAAAATGCATTAGTCGCCTACCAATATTTATTTGATGGTTTTAAATATGGATCGAAAGAGGAGTACCATGTTAGGGGACTCTTATTGATCACGTTTTATCTCAGAAATCTGCGGAATTCCCTAGCAACGAATCTTTAGCCAATCCTGTTGTGGCGTAGTCAGTCTCTTCGCGGTCGATGATCCTCGATCGTTAATTTTATCTGTTTTTTTAGAGCCTTTTATATTTGGTGGAGCCTAAATTCCTGTTGTTGAATGGGAATGAATCCGAAGCCGTATTTATTGCAGTCTTTTTGTCGCTATTTTTGCCTTTTCGAAAAAATATTTTTGTCGTTTGATTTTTTAAAACGATATTAGCAACGCTTATAGAGAAAGGCCGAGGGACTAGACCCGTTGAAGCCTTAGCAACCTGTATTGTTCAAGGTGCTAAATTCTACCCTACTCCATGTGGGAAAGATAAGTTACATGTAGATAAACGATTCCTCGACGTGTGCGTTTCGATGTAAGCCAACCAAACTAAAAACAGTTTTTTAATGAAGATTATCGATCATATCCAGAATGCCAAAGGAAAAACATTGTTTTCTTTTGAGCTATTGCCACCGGCGAAAGGGCAGGGCATCCAAAGTATTTTTAAAACCATGGATGAACTGATGGAGTTTAAACCTCCTTTTATCGACGTAACCTACCATCGGGAAGATTATATCTATAAAGAGCATGCGAGTGGATTACTGGAACGCGTTTCCTATCGTAAACGTCCTGGGACAGTGGCGATATGTGCTGCAATCATGAATAAATATAAAGTAGATGCGGTGCCCCATTTGATATGTGGTGGTTTTACAAAAGAGGAAACTGAAAATGCATTGATCGATTTGAACTTCCTGGGGATAGATAACGTCTTGGTATTACGGGGCGATGCACGTAAGGGCGATGCCGATTTTATACCGACCGATGGTGGACATGCCTTTGCAACAGATCTATTGGAACAGGTAACTGATATGAATAAAGGAAAGTATCTGCATGAAGACATTATCACATCGGAAAAGACTGATTTTTGCATCGGTGTAGCGGGTTATCCCGAAAAGCATTTTGAATCGCCAAATTTCAATACTGATTTTAAATACCTGAAACAAAAAGTCGATATGGGAGCAGAGTTTATTGTGACTCAGATGTTCTTTAATGTTGAAAAATACAAGGAGTTTGTAACAAAATGTAGGGACAACGGAATCCATGTCCCTATTATTCCAGGGTTAAAACCACTGACAACGAAAAAACAGTTGGTGACCTTACCAAGGATATTTCATTTAGATATTCCGGAGGAACTGAGCGATGCTGTTTCAGCATGTAAAACGAATGCCGACGTCAGACAAGTAGGTGAAGAGTGGTTGGTGCAGCAATGTCAGGAGCTAATTAAATTTGGCGCTCCGGTTTTACATTTCTATACGATGAGTAATCCTGGTCCAACAAAGAAGATTGTTGAAAAACTAGCCTAACTCATAAAAATAAAACGAAAAGGGAGCGCATAAGCTCCCTTTTTTTATGGTAGTATTCGTTGTGAAAGCCTAAAATATGTCCAGAATTTTGATCGTGTGGTTTAGGTCGATCGCTATATTTAGGGTTTAATAGCCTGTTTATAGTCAGATACTTGTGTTAAATAGTGTTAATTAACTTATTGGAGTCAGGATAACTTTTTAACTTAAAGTGCTAAAAAAGATTTTAACAATAGACCAAATTGACCTTATGACGTACACTAGATTAAATTCTCTACTCGGCTTTGCTTGCGGACTAATTGCTACATGTGTATATATCTCCACCGTTGAAAAGACGGTAAGCTGGTGGGATTGTGGTGAATTTATTGCCTGTGCCTACAAGCTGGAAGTGGCACACCAACCGGGAGCACCATTATTTCTTCTTATTCAGAATATATTTTCCAACCTGGCTTTGGGTAATGCAGGTAAAATCGCCTATTGGATGAATATTGGATCCGCAATCTGCAGTGGGCTTACTGTTACATTTTTATTCTGGACAATAACAGCAATTGCCAAAAAGATACTCAACAGGCAAGAGAAAGTTCAATTATCGAATTATTTCCAAATTTTTGCTGCGGGCTTAGTTGGTGCAATGGCTTTCTGCTTCAGTGATTCATTTTGGTATTCGGCTGTTGAATCCGAGGTATATGCGATGTCTTCATTGTGTACTGCGATTGTTTTTTGGGCAATTTTAAAGTGGGAAGTCCGTGCAGATGAGGAAGGTAGCGATCGTTGGCTGGTTTTTATTGCTTTTGTTATGGGCCTTTCGATCGGAGTGCACCTATTAAATCTGTTGGCAATTCCGGCTATAGCGATGGTTGTCTATTTCAGAAGAGCAGGACAGGTTAATGCGAAAGGTACAATAAAAGCTTTCTTGGTAGGAGTGCTGATCTTGGGGGCTGTTTTGTGGGGAATTATTCAATGGTTGGTCGTTCTCGCAGCTAAGGTAGACCTCTTATTTGTAAATTCATTAGGTTTAGCCTTTGGCTCAGGTATCTTCTTCTTTTGTCTGCTGTTGGGGTGCTTCCTCATTTATGGGCTATATTATTCTTATAAAAAGCGGCAATACACACTGCATACCGGGTTACTGGTCTTTTGTTTTATTCTATTTGGTTATAGCTCCTATACTATGGTTTTAATCCGTGGAAAAGCCAATCCGTCGTTAAACAATAATGCGCCGGACAATGTGTTTTCTTTTTTGGGTTATCTGAGCCGGGAGCAATATATCCGGGAACCTTTACTCAAAGGGCCCAATTATGATTCACAAGTCGTTGGTGTAGAGAGTAAAACCGGTTATCGCAAAGATGAATCAGGGTATATTCCTTTTAGTCAGGTCGATAAGTATAAGTTTGATAAGGAAACTTTCTTTCCCCGCATATATAGTCAAGATGGAGCCCATCAGGCTTATTATAGGAGTTACCTCAATTTGAAGGAGGGGCAGCAGCCACAGTTCTCGGATAATTTTAAGTTCTTTTTTAATTTTCAACTGGGTGATATGTACACCCGATATTTCTTGTGGAATTTTGTCGGTAGACAGAATGACAGGCAGGGGTATGGGACCTATAGTGACGGCAACTGGTTGTCGGGGATTAAACCATTGGATAATTGGCGTTTGGGAGGGCAAGATAAAATATCCCAATCACAGGAGCATGACCCGAGCCGGAATACCTATTTTTTCCTTCCATTGCTACTGGGAATAGCCGGAGCGATCTGGTTGTATCGAAACAATAAACCTTATACCTTGGTCTTGACCTTACTGTTTGTGTTTACGGGAATAGCGATCGTTGTTTATCTTAACCAAACTCCTATGCAACCTCGGGAACGAGATTATGCTTACGTAGGATCTTTTTATGCGTTTGCGATCTGGATCGGACTGGGAGCAATAGCATTTGTTCGGTTTCTCAATCGTTTTGTACAAACACGGTATGCGTTAGCGACAGGTATTTCTTTCGCTTTATTGGGCGGTCCCATTATTTTGGCCCATCAAAATTGGGATGATCATAATCGTTCTGAAAAATCGCTGGCAAGGGATATGGCACGTAATTATTTAGAATCCTGCGCTCCAAATGCTATTCTATTTACCTATGGAGATCATGATACATTTCCTGTATGGTATTTGCAAGAAGTGGAAGGAGTACGCCCGGATGTTCGGGTTGTGGTATTAAGTTATCTGACTGGCGATTGGTATATGCAGCAGGCGAAGCAGCCGACGTATCAAGCGGCAGGTCTTCCCGTGACGATCCCAGCTGAAAAGACAAAAAAAGGCGTTCGTGATTATATCCCTTTTGTGGATAGACAGCTTGATAATGCGGTGGATATACAGCAATTATTGCAGTTTGTCACATCGGATGATCCGGAGTATAAAGTTCAGCTGAATTCAGGTGATATGGAAAACTATTTCCCTTCCAAGAAAGTCCAATTGCGCGTTGATAAAGAGGAGGTGGTTAAGAAAAATGCGGTTCCGGCTTATTTTCAGGATGCTATTGTTTCTGCAATGGAATGGGAAATTCCGAATGATCATCTGACCAGGGCGGATTTAACCCTGTTATCGGTGCTTGAAAATAACCATTGGGACAGACCGATATATTTTTCGAACATGTTGCCAAGTGACATTAAATTGGGTCTGGATAAATACCTGGTCAATGAGGGCTTTACTTCCCGATTGATGCCTGTTGCTGCTACAGATCAGTCGACAGGAAAACGAAATGAGCAGGCCGGGCTAGTTAATATGGAAGCATTATATAACAATATTATGCATACGTATCAGTGGGGCAATGTTAAAAATGCACAGTATTTGGATACCGATTCGTTTCGCTTTACAAGTATGTACGCCCGTGATATATTTGGAAAAGCCGCCCGGATACTCTTGGCCAATGGTCAGGTCAAACAAGCTGGGGAAGTAGCGAAAAAAGCATACGATCAATTACCCGATCGCGTATATGCGATGTCAGATGCCATCAATTATGCCGATATTATCGATAGTCTATATCGTTCGGGACAACCGCAGCTAGCCAACAGGATGATGGACCGAAACCTTGATTATGTGGCTGAAAATATGGAGTATCTACATCAGTTGGTGACGGATAAGAAAAACCTGAGCTTCGAGTGGAATGATATTCAGACCGGTTTGGATTCTGTAGACCGGTACCAGGCTATTTTATTGGAAGCAAAAGATACCAAGCGATTGGCACGTGTTGAGCGCTTGAGACAGCAATATCAAAATTGGTACGGAGTAGAATAATGTTGATGACACACTGAACCAAATTTACGCAGTCTGCCTAAACGGCAAATTGACTGCTATGCTTGAGGTGAAAAAACCAGATGAGGCCTCTTCTAAAATATTGGAAGAGGCCTCGATACATATAGGATAGGGAATGAGCCAAATGATTAGAATTTCATGCCGACTCCAAAGCCGAGCAGGAAGGGATTGATGTCAACTTTTGCCGGTATGGATAAGTTAGGTGCAAGATTTGATGCATCAACATTGACATCGGTTTTTAAAAGAATGTACTTCGCATCCAAATTCACGAAATATTTTTCAGATAGCTTAAAATCAATTCCCAGCTGAGTCGCAAAACCGAAAGCATTATCGTATTTTACATTTTTTACCGTTTGTCCCGCGTTGACGCTATAGAATATGGTATAATTTATTCCTGCACCTACATAAGGTTTAATGGCACCATCGGGGAAGAAATGATACTGAGCTGTCAGTGTCGGAGGAAGGAGCCATACACTGCCAAGATCGACATTGCTGGATGAACTACCACCAATGGCAGTTAAATTTGAACCGGTTGTATTAACTTTATGTTTTGTAGTCCCAAGGATCAATTCCGCAGCAATGTTTTTTGTGAAGAAATAGGTGAAGTCCAGTTCAGGGATAAATTTCGTATTGATGTCGACGTCTCCGCCTATGGTATTAATATTGGCCGATTCGTTTGGCATGACTGTCACACCTCTGAGTCTCATTTGCCAGCGTTGATTAGGGATTGTTTGTGCCTGTAAACTTAGTGCGCCTAGGGTGAGTGTCAGTGCAATTAAAAGTAGCTTTTTCATATCATTAAGGGTATTTTGTTTGCTGTAAAACTATTGCTAAAATCACGGCAAAAGAGTGACGATAATCAGGTTGAAAAATGAATTATACGATGTTTTTCTTATTGCAGATGATGTACCTTTATAAATTACTGCTGTAAAAAAAAGAGAAGTACGGGAGGGCATAAATCGGCTGTTGTAGTTTTTCAGTTCGAAGAAAGTAAACGGGCAGGCAGTTTTCAAGCAGTTATCTGGATTGAGAACGAGCTAACCTGATAAAAGGTGGTCATTTTCGAGCAGGAGTGGATTCTTTGGGAAGCTTTATCTATGAGAGCTGATGTTCCAAGAGGTTGACAGAGCTGTAGTTTAGCCAGATTAATGGGGATATAAATCCAGCATGTTGGAGAATATTTGGGATAGGAATATACTATAAAAAGAAGAGGTTGGAATCACTTCCAACCTCTTCTTTTATGGGTTACGGTTTTACGCGTTTTTCTTTACTTCTTTACCCCAAGAGTCTTTTAATGTAACCGTACGGTTAAAGACTAAATGAGCTGGAGTTGAATGTGTATCTAAGGTAAAATATCCCAATCGTATAAATTGATATCCTTTCCCCGGGGTTGCATTTGCAAGATCCGGTTCAATGTAAGCACGTTCAATAATATGTAGGCTTTCAGGATTGATCGATGCTTTAAAATCTTCTGCTGCAGCAGGATTTTCATCATTGAACAATCTGTCGTACAATCTCACTTCAGCTTCTTTTGCATGTGGAACCGAGATCCAGTGGATTGTTCCTTTTACTTTTAATCCCGAAGTGTCTTCTCCCGATTTTGAGTTTGGAACATACGTACAATGAACTTCCGTTACATGGCCATTTTCATCTTTCACAAAATCATGACAGGTGACGATGTAAGCATGTTTCAAACGTACAGAAAGTCCAGGGCCTAAACGGAAGAATTTTTTTGGTGCATCTTCCATAAAATCATCGCGCTCTATCCAGAGCTCCTTTGAAAATGGAATGGAGCGTGAACCTTCACCACCTTCGACTTCTGGATTGTTCTCGCCAAGAAGATCCTCTACCTGACCATCAGGATAGTTTGTGATCACCAATTTGATTGGATCAAGAACAGCCATTCTGCGCCATGCCGTTTTGTTGAGATCCTCACGGATACAAAATTCCAAAAGACTGACATCGATCATGTTTTCACGTTTTTGAACACCGATTTTTTCACAGAAGTTGCGGATACTCGCAGGTGTATACCCTCTTCTGCGCAATCCTGAGATCGTAGGCATACGCGGGTCGTCCCAGCTTTCAACAAACTTATCATTGACCAATTGTAGCAATTTACGTTTACTCATGACGGTATAAGTCATATTCAAACGTGCAAATTCGTATTGTTTGGAAGGGAAAATCTCCAATTTATCAATACACCAATCATAAAGTGGACGGTGTGGAATAAATTCCAGCGTACAGATCGAATGTGTAATTTTCTCAATGGAATCTGATTGTCCATGCGCAAAATCATACATCGGGTAGATACACCATTGATTCCCTGTTCTGTGGTGATGTGCATGTTTGATGCGGTATAACAAAGGATCACGCAAATGCATATTCGGGCTAGCTAAATCAATCTTTGCGCGTAGCACTTTTTCACCATCTTGGTATTTACCGGCACGCATAGCCGCGAATAAGGTTAGATTTTCCTCAATAGACCTATCGCGATAGGGCGTTGGAACACCCGGTTCTGTTGGGGTACCTTTTGCTGCTGCAATTTCTTCAGCAGTACTGTCGTCGACATAAGCTAGACCTTTTTTAATTAGATCAACGGCATAACTATATAGTGTCTCGAAATAATCTGAAGTATATAATTCCTCTGCCCACTGGAATCCAAGCCATTGAATATCTTTCTTGATACTTTCAACATACTCAGTGTCCTCAGTGACAGGGTTAGTGTCATCAAAACGTAGATTAGTCTTGCCATTATACTGCTGTGCTAATCCAAAATTCAAGCAGATGGATTTGGCGTGACCAATGTGGAGGTAACCATTTGGCTCAGGAGGAAAACGTGTCAATACACGTCCGCCATGCTTCCCTGTACGAAGATCCTCTTCGACAATTTCCTCGATAAAATTTAATGATTTTTCTTCACTCATAATACAAAGTTAATTATTCGCCGTGAAATATTAGCTAGGAGATCGTAGATATTCGGCTTAGCATGAGCGGTTGAATATTGCAGCTGTATCTGTTGGAATGGAGAGACTTAATAACGTTGGGATATCAAATAAAAAAGGGACGAAATTTCGTCCCTTTTTACCGATTTTTGTTACTACTCTATTTATAAGCGAAGACTTCACCTAGCTCATCATTATTGGTAAAGGTACAGTGTTGATCGATCAATTCTCCCGTGCCGATATTGATAATCATTCCATGTACCGCAAGATCATTACGCTCTTTCCATGCGTTTTGGATAATCGACGTCGCACAAAGATTGAAAACCTGTTCTTGTACGTTGAGCTCGATTAAGCGATTTACTTTTTTATCATGTTCCTGGATCGCATCGATCTCTGCACTATGTAAGCGATAGACATCCTTGATATGGCCCAACCAGTTGTCGATAATACCATACTGCTTACGGCTTAAAGATGCCGCAACACCACCGCAGCCATAGTGACCAGCGATAATCACATGTTTTACTTTCAGCACATTCACGGCATAGTCTAATACGGAAAGCATACTCATATCCGAGTGAATGACCATGTTGGCAATATTACGGTGAACGAAAACCTCCCCCGGCTTTGTACCGGTCAATTCATTTGCGGGCACACGGCTATCTGCACAACCGATCCAAAGAATTTCCGGATTTTGACCTTTAGCAAGTTGTTGGAAGCGTCCCGTAGCGTCATTCTTTACGAATTCCATCCACTCTTTATTTCCTTTTATGATATTGTCAAATCCTATTTTTAAATCTTTATTTTCCATATTCTTCTTATTTCACTCTTGCCCAAAGGCATCGTTTCGATTTTATTATAATAATACAAATGTCTAAATTCATTGTTTACTTCAAACAACTTATTTTTTATTGAAATCTGTTCTTGATGTTCAATAATCCTTCATCTTGTTTCAACCAACGGTGCTGGTAGAACGATGGAAGGTAATGGCTTACGCGATACGTCGAAAGCCTTTCCCTTATGAGGAGGGTTTTTTATAGACAACCTGCAAAAGCTCGATGTCTTTTCCCTTACTTCTCGCGTTCTGCTCAAAATCTTTTATGACTTCGATGACATCCTTGTCTATAAATTTACTGAATGTTCCATCGATGCGGATCTTACTGATCGATTTTGGTAAACTGTATAATTTCTGTTGGATCGGAACCTTGTTCAAAAAGGATACCTCCTCCGCTAATGTAATGACAGCCTTATCTTCTTCATTGTCTTTTTCAATATTATATTTGAAAGCATTTTTCATATTTGCTCTCAAAATATAGAATGTCGCCACGACAATGCCTATTCCTACACCCATAAGAAGGTCGGTAAACACGATCGCTACAATGGTGACAAAAAATGGAATAAATTGATCTAAGCCTTTTTTGTACATTGAGGTGAATAGACTTGGTTTAGCCAATTTATACCCTGTATGGAGAAGGATAGCCGCTAGGCAGGCCAAAGGAATCATATTCAGCATTGTTGGGATAGCAAGCATAGCGACCAATAGCCACATACCATGCATGATAGCAGACTGTCTCGTTTTTCCACCTGCATTGACGTTTGCTGATGAGCGTACGATAACGGATGTTAAGGGTAGACCGCCTAGAAGTCCACTGGTCATATTACCGATTCCTTGTGCAACGAGTTCACGGTTGGTTGGCGTGTTTCTTTTGTAAGGGTCTATTTTATCGACCGCCTCGATGCTCAATAAGGTTTCTAGGCTTGCAATAATTGCAATCGTAAATGCAGCTATCCATACATCTTTGTTGACAATCTGTGTGAAGTCCGGTAGGGTAAATAATCCTGTGAATTCAGCAAAAGAACCGACAATAGGGACCAAAACAAATTGTTTATCATACAATTGAAGCGCTGAGCCGTTGAAAAAATAAGCTAAGCTTACGCCCAGAATCACGACAACCAATGGGGCCGGAACCTTATTAAGCTTTGGAATAGATGGCCAGAAGATGAGGATTGCCAATGATAGTGCACAGATGATCAATGCACCGAAGTTGATCGCGGAGGCGATCGTATCAAAATAGGCGCCAATACCATGTCCATTGTCCATTTCGAAGGCATGTGTTTCCACTAAGCCCAATGCCAAAGGAATCTGCTTCATGATAATTGTGATGCCGATCGCGGCAAGCATACCTACAATGACCGCTGAAGGGAAATAATTGCCGATCATCCCGGCTTTTAATATACCAAGAATGACCTGTACTACACCAGCGATCACGACGGCAAGTAGAAAGGTTTCATATGCGCCCAGGCTTTGAATAGCACCTAAGACAATAACGGTAAGACCAGCAGCTGGCCCACTTACACTGAGTGGTGATTTACTGATTGAAGCGACAACGATTCCACCAATTACACCAGTCAATAATCCTGCAAACAATGGCGCACCAGAGGCCATTGCAATTCCCAAACATAATGGAAGTGCCACCAAAAACACCACAACACTAGCAGGGAAGTCATATTTTAAGTCTCTTTTCGATAGTTTCAGAAAAGCCGACGTACGAGTTCCAAACATAAAATTTGTGTTCATCTATAAATAAAGTTTTCATCAGGCAACCTTTAGTGAGCTGTAGCTGTGTATCGTTATATCATCTGACCTTCAATAACATTGACAACGTGTCTTGCTGAGAAAGCTCAACGATAAGATTCAACCGAACTAAAGCAGATCGATTACTTCAGAAAAATCAAGGATACCGCACATGCTTTATCTTTTGCATGCGGGTCGATGGAAGTACATCCCCGAGGGATGCCTTTATTAACAGTTAGGAGGCGGTGTTGGAACCGTAGGATGGAAAGCTAAAATGCTTTTCTCATTTTTAAGATAATTCTTCTGTTTTCCTTGGTTCTCAACGATAATGGTTTCAAATACAATAGGTTCTTCTGTTTTTGTATTGAAAAATTTTGAGGCGGTTTCAAGTGTGTCGTTACTTGCACCGTTATTGTTTTCGATTTCCAGTTGTAAAACGACCTGTAAGATGGTGCTTTGATCTAAGCTGTTGGAAAAAATAGGCGAAATAGAGATGGCCATCTTTGTGAAAAAGATGATAGCACAAAGGAATGCTGCCACAAATCTAAACCGCTTATTTAACATTTTTTATTACCTTTAATCTTACTGTTTACATCGTAAAAATAGTAATTCTATGTTAAATTCAAATTAATAGTGCACTAAAAATAAAATTTGGCACGAAATTGTGACGAAGAGATTATTTTTTGAAAAGTTTTCAATTTTCTTTGATTTATAAATATTAAGCCTTTCGTATGGCAAATAAAGAACAATTTATTGAGAAGGTCCAGGCCTCCTATAATCCCAAGGGAGCATTTATCTATCTGGGAGCGGGAATGCTCAATGGTGAAATTTTGGCTGAGGCAAAAGTGAATCTAGCCTTGAAAATGATGAACCGTCACGGACTTATTGCCGGGGCCACCGGAACCGGTAAAACGCGTACGCTACAATTAATCGCCGAACAGTTGTCGGATGCCTCTGTACCTGTATTTATGCTGGATGTCAAGGGCGATTTATCAGGCTTAGCAGAACCAGGTGTCACCAATCAGGCCCTTATTGATCGGGGAAACGCCGTGGGCGTGCCGTTTGAGCCGTCGTCATTTCCCGTTGAACTGTATTCACTTTCTGGCAATAAGGGGATTCCTATGCGGATTACCGTAGAAGATTTCGGACCTGTCTTGCTGGGCCGGATCCTGGAACTCAATGAAACACAAACAGGGGTATTGGCCGCAATGTTTAAATATGCGCAAGATCATCAAATGCCATTGATCGATTTTTCAGATACCAAAAAACTGCTAAGCTACCTTTCAGAAGGACCTGGTAGCGAAGAAATCAAAAGCGATTATGGTAAGATTAGTTCCGCCAGCTCGGGAACTATCCTGCGTAAGATCGTCGCTTTGGAGCAGCAAGGTTTGGCTCATATCTTTGGCGAGAAAGAGTTTGACATCAACGATTTGTTTCAAAAAGTAGATGGGAAAGGCGTGATTAGCCTGTTGAATATTTCCGATGTGCAAGATCAACCTGTACTGTATTCTACATTCTTATTGAGTTTATTGGCACAATTGTTTAAAAATATGCCCGAAGTTGGCGACCTGGATAAACCGAAGCTGGTCTTTTTCTTTGATGAAGCCCATCTGCTGTTCAACGGAGCTCCTAAAGCCTTTTTGACACAGGTGGATCAGATTATTCGTCTTATCCGTTCGAAGGGGATAGGTGTTTTCTTCTGTACACAGTCTCCAACCGATGTACCGGAGTCTGTATTGGCGCAATTGGGAAATCGGGTGCAGCATGCATTGCGTGCCTTTACACCCAACGATGCTGAAAACTTAAAGAAGACAGTCAAAACGTATCCAAAATCTGATTTTTATGAAATTGATCAGGTTTTGACCGCTTTGGGGACGGGACAGGCATTGATTACCGTATTGAACGACAAAGGTATTCCGACAGAGGTTGTTGCTACGCATTTGGTACCAGCACGTGCCGTGATGGGGCCTGCAGCTGATGCAACAATCAACCAGATTATCAATCAGTCTGATTTGAAAGCTAAATACCAGGAGCGACAGGAAAATCGTTCTGCAGCTGAAATCATAGATGAAAGAATGCAGGCCGCTGAGCAGGAACAACAACGTGCGGCACAGGAAAAAGAAGCAGAGAAGGCAAGTCGGCCTTCTTCCAAAAGACAGACGCCTTTGGAGGCTGCACAACGAACTGCGACAACGACGCTAGCACGGGAAGGAGTTAAGTTGTTGGGCAAATTAGCGACGGGTTTATTAAACGCATTTTTAAAAAAGAAATAACAATAATTTTTTGATTCTTTTCGTTTCAATACTATACCTTTGAAGGTGGAGCTGAACTTAGCTAAATTTGCTTTTAAGGGCAAATTTAGCTAAGTTTGCGGACGAAAAGAAAATTCTATTAACGCAATTTAAATATGAGTAAACCAACCCTTTTGATTTTGGCAGCAGGAATGGCTAGCCGGTATGGTTCTTTAAAACAAGTCGACAGTTTTGGCCCACACGGCGAGACAATTATTGACTATTCAATTTACGATGCCATTTGCGCAGGATTTGGAAAAGTTGTCTTCATTATCAGGGAGGAGTTCCTAGATAAAATGAAAGAAGTTTTTGATGAAAAATTGAAAGGTAAAATAGAAGTAGATTACGCTTTTCAAGATTTTGACCTAACGAAATTTGGCGTTAACCACGTTATCGAAAGAACTAAACCTTGGGGTACTGCCCATGCGGTGATGAGCGCTAAGGATAAAGTGCATGAACCTTTTTGTGTAATCAATGCAGACGATTTCTATGGTTCGGATTCTTTTCAAAAAATGGCCGAATTCTTAACAACCGAAGTCTCTGATGAGCAAATGTCATTGATGGGCTTCCAGGTTGGAAATACCATGTCTGATTATGGTTATGTTTCACGCGGAGTATGTGAGGTTACCCCTTCTGGACATATGGAAAGTGTAACTGAACGTACAAATATATACTACAAAGGTGAAGGTGACGATCGCAAAATCGTTTATGAAGAAAATGGTGTTGAAACAGACCTAGATCCAAAAACCCGCGTTTCGATGAACTTTTGGGGCTTTACACCAAAGATTTTCGAAGTGGCGCAGGCGATGTTCCCTGCATTTGTTGAGGAAAATAAGGAGAATTTAAAAGCAGAATTTTTCATTCCTTCCGTACCGGATTATATGGTGAAACATAAGTTGGCTGATTTTAAAGTGATCCCAACTTCTTCGAAATGGTTTGGCGTAACTTATAAAGAAGATAAACCTATCGTACAAGAATCGATTTCGAAATTAGTAGCTGATGGAATATATCCTGAAAAGTTATTTTAAGAGCTAAAAGAAATAGCTTATCTTTCACCTGTATTGTCAAGCAATACAGGTTTTTTTTTGACCTGTGCGCTAGATTAATTGAGCGGAAATAGATCTTAGATGAAAAAAATTCTTAAAGTGTTTGGTTATATTATTTTAGGATTGTTGTCTTTTTGTGTGCTCTATATTGTTGCTGAATACAGCCTGTCAAGAATTTCGGCTCCAACGAAGAATATAGACGAAGAGAAGACGATTCAGGTTTTTGTTCAGTCCAATGGCATTCATACCGATATTGTATTGCCTGTCGTTAACGAAGAGATGGATTGGTCGCAACTATTTCCCTATGGGAATACAGTTGGGAAACATAGCGGATATCGGTATGTAGGTATCGGTTGGGGTGATAAAGGATTCTATTTGGACACACCAGAATGGAAGGATTTAAAAGCATCGACGGCCTTTGTTGCTGCCTTTGGATTGGGGGAGTCTGCCATGCATGTGACCTATTACAATTCGGTTCAGCAGGATGAGTTATGTTTTGCTTATCAGATCAGTAGATCCCAATATCGGGATCTGATAAAATATATAGAAGATTCGTTGGATCGAAATCAAGCGGAAACTATTTTGGTGAAAACAGATGCACAGTATGGTGACTCAGACGCTTTTTATGAAGCAAAGGGAGCCTATAGCATGTTTTATTCCTGCAATACCTGGACAAATAATGCCTTAAAGAAGGCAGCTATGCCAGCAGGTATATGGGCGACATTGGACAAAGGAATATTAAGTCACTATAAAAATAAGAAGTAGCTGGAAATCCATAAGTAGGATCTCGTTGAATGTGAAGTGAGATAGTGAAAATGATAGACATAAAAAAAGCTCCAGTGATTAATCCCGGAGCTTTTTTTATGAGGAGGAGTGATTACTTCACTTCTTCGTAATCGACGTCAGTTACATCATCACCACCTTGGTTTCCACCTTGAGCTTGACCTGCATCACCTTGAGGTTGTTGTGCACCACCTTGAGAAGCAGCATACATTTCTTCAGAGGCAGCATTCCAAGCATTTTGCAATTCTTCAGAAGCAGCGTCGATATCAGCAAAGTTTTTCGCTTCGTAAGCAGCTTTTAATTTTGTTAAGCCAGCTTCAATTGGCGCTTTTTTATCTGCTGAAATTTTATCGCCATATTCTTTCAATTGTTTTTCAGTTGAGAAGATTAAAGCGTCAGCTGCATTTACTTTGTCAGCTTCTTCTTTCATTTTTTTGTCAGCATCAGCATTTGCTTCAGCTTCTTCTTTCATGCGTTTGATTTCGTCGTCAGACAAACCTGAAGATGCTTCGATACGGATATTTTGTTCTTTTCCAGTAGCTTTATCTTTTGCAGATACTTTGATGATACCATTCGCATCAATATCAAAAGTAACTTCGATTTGAGGAACGCCACGAGGAGCTGGTGGAATGTCATTCAAATGGAAACGGCCGATTGTACGGTTTTGGTTTGCCATAGGACGTTCACCTTGTAAGATGTGAATTTCTACAGATGGCTGATTGTCTGAAGCAGTAGAGAATGTTTCCGATTTTTTAGTTGGAATTGTTGTATTTGCTTCGATCAATTTAGTCATCACACCACCCATTGTCTCAATACCTAATGAAAGTGGAGTAACATCCAATAATAAAACGTCTTTTACTTCACCTGTCAATACACCACCTTGGATAGCAGCACCTAAAGCTACAACTTCATCTGGGTTTACACCTTTAGAAGGCTCTTTTCCGAAGAATGCTTTTACAGCATCAACGATTGCAGGAATACGAGTAGAACCACCTACTAAGATAATTTCATCAATATCAGATTTGCTGAAACCAGCATTTTTCAATGCAGACTCACAAGGAGCAATTGTTCTCTTGATCAAGTCAGCAGCCAAAGCTTCAAATTTAGCGCGCGATAATGAACGAACTAAGTGTTTTGGACCAGTTGCATCAGCAGTGATATATGGCAAGTTGATTTCAGTAGAAGTTGCGCTTGATAATTCAATTTTCGCTTTCTCAGCTGCTTCTTTCAAACGTTGCAATGCCATTGGGTCTTTTTTCAAGTCAAAGCCATTGTTTTCACTTTTGAATTCTTCGTTCAACCAGTTGATGATTACGTTATCAAAGTCATCACCACCTAAGTGTGTATCACCGTCAGTAGATTTAACTTCAAATACTCCGTCACCTAATTCTAATACCGAAACGTCATGTGTACCACCACCACAGTCAAACACAACAATTTTCATGTCTTTGTGTGCTTTGTCTAAACCGTAAGCTAAAGCTGCAGCTGTAGGTTCGTTGATGATACGTTTTACAGATAAACCAGCGATTTCACCAGCTTCTTTTGTTGCTTGACGTTGTGCGTCGTTGAAATATGCAGGAACTGTAATAACAGCTTCAGTTACTTCTTGACCTAAGAAATCCTCAGCTGTTTTCTTCATTTTTTGAAGAATCATGGCAGAGATCTCTTGTGGTGTATATTTGCGGTCATCAATTTCTACACGAGGTGTATTGTTGTCACCTTTAACGATTTTATAAGGTACGTGTTCAGCTTCTTTCACAGCTTCATCGTATGAAAGTCCCATAAAACGTTTGATGGAATAAATAGTTTTATGCGGGTTAGTAATTGCTTGACGCTTTGCTGGGTCCCCAACTTTGCGCTCGCCACCTTCTACGAAAGCTACGATCGAAGGAGTTGTACGTTTACCTTCGTTGTTCGTAATTACTACAGGCTCGTTACCTTCCATTACGGCAACACATGAGTTTGTAGTACCTAAGTCAATTCCTATAATTTTAGACATATCTTGTGTTTTAATTTTTTACTTAATAAATTCTATCAGTCTATTATCAACCCTTATGCCAATCCAAAAGTTTTGTAAAAAAAACACTATTTGTCATCAATTTGTCTTTAGGTACTGCCAAACTGACATTTTCAATACACCAGTTGCTCTAATATCCTTTTTTTTGCTGACTCGTTTTGGCGATTGCGTGGCATATATCTGCCAAAGATTTCCGAAAATTCGGCAAGTTTCATTTTTTTTGATTTCTTATCCCGCCAGTCAGAAGGAATAAGTTTATTGGTATAGGCGATATTGGTAGCCCAATATTGAATGTGCATTTCTGGGATGACAAGACCCAATATCATTCCCGGGAGGCCATGGCTCAAGGCTGGTCCGGCCGATACGGGGATTTCTTCCGAATAGTAGGCAATCAGATAAAGTGAGTCTTTGGTGGCACCGTTGACTCTACGGCAATTTACACCAGCAATATTGCGGAACTCTTCGGTGAAACGCCAAGTGATGCTGTCCAATGTTTCCGAAAGAATGTATTTTTCGTCGATATCAAGCTGGATGTCTGCTGTACCAGCTTTCAGATCCTGGTAGAGGACCTTGCCATTCTTGTTGGCGCCAGCTCTAAACTGCCCCCTTTGGTTTCCTCCGCTTCGGGCCGCACCCTGAGATCTGCCCCTTCTGCCATTTGCCGAACTTATCGTAGGTGCAGCCATTTTTACTTCAGCACGTTGCTTTTCGGTACCCTCGCTTTCCTCGGGCATCAACAGGGTAGAATTCTCATCAAAGTAGAAGTTTAATTTTTCTGTATGTGAATCCGGTAGCTTGTCGAGATATTCCATCATTCCCATACCCCTGTCCATTCCTTTCGAGTTCATGTCGTTGGACATCTGCCGTATGCGTGCTTTTGTGTAGGTAACTTTGTCAAAACTGATGGTACCCCTACTTCCAAAATAGGCGTATTGTGCCTGAAGGGATAAACCATACAAGCAGCAGATGATTAGTGTTAAATATATTTTTTTAATCATTTCCTTTCCCTAGATATTTGTTGAAATCCCATTTTACACCGACCAAAAAATACTGCGTCAATACCTGTTGAACAGATTCGGAATAGTTGGTGTCACTCGCATTACGGCGTGTGTTGTTAAAGGTGTTGAAAAGGTCAAAGGCCTTTACGCTGAGTGTCATGCTCTCATCTTTCAGTACTTTTTTCTCCAATTCGATATTGGTATAAAATTGATTGATTGATTTCTTATAGAGTTTTGTAGGTCCTGTGTAGCTATAGAAAAGGTTGGCCATGACATTAAACTTCTTTGGTAGAAAGTATTTGACATAGGCCGAGGTCCCACCTTGAAAACTTGTTGCGTTGTATTGTGTGTTGATCGAGTTTTGTTGGATATTGAAGCCGGCGTTTGCAGAAAGGTCGAAATCGAACCCTTCTGAATCTTGTTCATTTAAGCTTGAACCTAGGCTAAAGTTGGTATTCTTTGCATTGTTCAGCAGAAACTCGCCACCGGATTGTCCGCCTTCAAATTTGGTGTAGCTATAGCTGTTGTTAAATCTAACATTTGCACTTTTGTTAAAATTGATACGTCGATTGGCCAAAGGCTGCATATGGTTGATATTCAGACCACCATTCCAGTTGGATTTGCCGGATAGATTTTCATAAGTACTGATCTGGGCAGAGTTGTCCAGTATGGTTGTTTTGTTGACAATCGGATTATTTACGAAAGATAAGTTTCCGTTGATATTGATGTTGGTTCCTTTCAATAAACTGAAAGCATTATAGTTGGCCGAAATATTATTGTTCACCGCACGTTTTAGGTCAGGATTACCAACTTGTTGAAACAAAGGGTTGGTCTGAGGTTGCAGCGGTTGTAACTGATCAAACGATGGAATGATATTCGAACTTTGATAAGCTAAACGTATATTTTTGCTATTTGAAAGGCGATAATTCGCATCAACATTTAAATTGTTGTCCCAAAAATTCCGGGCGAGATCGATTGACCTATAACTATCATTTAACTTCTGATTCTTATAGAACGTACGGTTGGAAAAATTGATCTCCAACTTTTCCCTACGATAGGAAAAATTCACATTAACGCCCTGATTGGTGTTATTGTCGATCTGGTTTTGAGAATACAGCGAATCAAACTTTTGGGTAATATTGTCTATCGAATTTTGGGTATTTGTATTCTTCGAATGATTGAAGCTATAACCTAAAGCTAGATTGATATAGTCACTGATTCGGTTATTGAAGTTAATTGACGAGTTGAAGTCATTTCCGCTAGTCCGTCCGTGCCGATCTTGATCAATAATTGTGCTGTCTCCTGTTTTGTAGAAATAGGTTCGCGAATAGACTTTGCTGTCTGAATTTGACTCTTTGTGGTTATTCCCGACCATTAGGTTGACGGAACGACCCGCTTTTAACCGTTTTCTATAATTTAACCGAAAATTATTGTTAGAGCTTGAAGAGTTCGATTGATTGTTCTCTCTAAAGTCGCTGATCGGATTACCTGATCCGTCGCCCGTTTTGCTGTCTGTATAGGTTAGATTAGCGTTGGTGGCCCAATTGGCATTGGATTGCAGGTCCATAGTTTGCGTGGAATCCAGTCGCATGTTAAGGTTTGACCTTAAACCATTGCTTCGACTATGCCTTTCATTATCGTTTTTGCTGTTTTTTTCCTGAATGGACTCGTCTGGCAGTACATTCTTATTGTAAGTCTCCGAGTGATTCCTGTTGCTGTTGTTGTCGTAACCATAGTTGGCATTGACTTTTAGGGCTTTTTTGAAGAACTGATTTTCATAATTGGCACCAAGGTTTGTGTTCAGAGGTTCGCCCGTAATTTGGTTGTTCATGCGTAGAGAGCCTTCACGGCCGCTTGAACTGCCCATGTTGTTGTGACTCGCGGTGATGCCAATCCGCTCAGTCTTATTAAATTTCGCCGCAAAGAGATTTCCCGCATACAATTCTTTTGATCCAGCCAATGCTTCCATGTTTCCAAAGACACCCTTTCTTGCTTTCTCTTTGAGTACAACATTAACTGTCTGAATTCTTACGCCATCATCGATGCCTGACAGCTCAGCTTCCTCCGATTTTTTCTCATAGAGCTGCACCTTGTCAACGGCATCTGCCCGTACATTTCGAATGGCTATTTTAGGATCATAGCCAAAAAATTCTTCCCCATCGATAAACACTTTCTGTACAGATTTTCCTTGAGCCGTGATACTTCCATCTCCGGTAACCGTGAAACCGGGTAGACGACGTAGTAAATCCTCTAGCTTCGCATTTTTTTCTGTTGCAAAACTCGCCGCATCATATTCGATGGTGTCGCCTTTCAGTGTAATTGGAAGACGTCGGGTGACAATCACCTCCTGCAACACATTTCTTTGGGAATTTATTTTGATATCATGCAGGTCGAGATCTTTGTCTGCAATTTGGATCGTATCACTATATAGTTCAAATTTAGGGTAAGTGGCCAAAATAATGTAGCTCCCGGGTTTGATATTTTTGACCTGGAATTTTCCTTCTTCATTGGCTCGGTTAAAATAACGGAGGACTGAATCGCGGTTCAGTAAAATAATGGAAGCATTGGTCAGGGGCTTGTCATCCGCCTTGTCTAGAATCCTCCCCTTGATGTTTATTTGGGAGTAAGCACTGTTGATGACGATAAATAGTAAAAGTATTAATTGAACTAATCTTTTCATGTACGGGTTGTATCTTTCAAAGATAATTTACTTAATCGTTAATAAATGTAAAACATCTCTTCTGAATGTAAAATCTTTGGTATATAAGGCAGAGGAAATCACATTTTTTCTTGCTCTACATGTGCTTTTTGAGCATCATTTTTTTTATTGCATTCAATACAGATTGTTGGCGGAAGGTTTTTTGAGAAAGTTAGAAGTAAAATTTACCTTTGCACAAAATTGGTATTATGACGTTTGAAAATTACTTACAACAATTCGAAGATATCTTAAATCATCCTGAGAATCACCCTGCCTATCAAGATGATGAATATTATCAGTACACAAAAATGAACTGGACAAGAATGGGCCGTTGGTTAAAACGCTTTGAACCAACGTCGACTTTTGAACAATTTGTGGAGTCAATTACTGAAAAGCAACAATGGATCATTATTACTGAACCTTGGTGCGGGGATGCAGCGCATTCGGTGCCTATGTTGGCGAAGATGGCCTCAAAAAATCCCAATATCAGGGTGGATATCCAATTGCGTGACAGCGCTCCGTTTCTGATCGATTCTTATTTAACCAACGGCGGTAAATCTATTCCAATTCTAGTGATACGTAATGGACAGGGGCAGGATTTGGCTGTCTGGGGTCCAAGACCTCAAGCTTGCCAGGAGCTGTTTTTGAAGATGAAGGCGCAAGGGGCAGATTTCTCCGAAATCAAAGAGGAGATTCAAAAGTGGTACAATGCCGATAAAGGAACCGAAATCCAAAAGGAAATCCAGGCCTTGCTAGAAAAATAAGAAAAAATACATCTTTATAATAGACTGACAATTTTTAAGTTTAACCGGATAATCATCTCAGGAGTAGACCTGGTCTTTCCTGAGCATGGTTTGAAAAAGTGGAAGAATTCGCTGTAACAATCCGCTTTTAACTCGGTATATGTAAGCCTATTTCAGTATAATATATTCTGCCTTTTAACGCTGCTTGTTCGGTGCTTCTTCGGTACTCATTCGGAGCTTCTTCGGTTACAAGCGAAGAAGCTCCGAATGAGTACCGCTTCATATCCGTCGATAATTCCTATAAATACCGAAGTTGTCCTATGCTTTTCATTGTCTAATTCCAGTTTATTCCGCATTTGTTTTTCTCTGTATCCATATCGCTTTATTGCCAATAGGTTTAATATCGCCTTTGCTAAAGATTAAAAGATTTTAAGTAAAACGATCCGCTGTTTTTGTTAGCTTTATATGGATTATTGTCCATTTTATGAAGGGCATTCAGATTAACTTAAAGGATAACTAAAACAAAAAAATATGAACATTGAAGATCTGAGAGAATACTGTTTGTCTATTGGGCCAGTTATGGAGGAGACGCCATTTGGTCCGGATACACTGGTATTTAAGGTTGGTGGCAAGATTTTTTTATTGGTGGGACTGGATCAGGTTGATGAGCTGCGGTTTAATGTGAAGTGTAATCCGGAGTGGGCAATTGAACTGCGTGAAAGGCATGAACACACAGTGCTTCCGGGGTATCATATGAATAAAAAGCATTGGAATACCATTATTGCTAATCGGGAACTTGATGATAGAAAGCTTGAAGAGTTAATTTTGCATAGCTATCAACTTATTGTCGAAAGCCTGCCTGTGAAGATTAGACAAGAAATAAGTGGACGCTAAGTGTGGTTTACGTGTAAAGAATTACGGGACCTGTATTGACAGATCCACTTTCGGCAACGCAGTTTGGTCTTCCTTTCAATCAGATACCGTTGGTTTTGGAAGGTTATTATAAATATAGTCCTGGCGCGACGGTGACGGACGAAAATATGAAGCCGGTCAATACCAAAGATTCCTGTGATATCTATGCGGTTTTTTATAATCGCAAGCAGCTGATGGATTCGGAGCCTGATCCGAAGAAGAAAGTTTCCTATTTGACTGGACATAATATTTTGAAAGATCCAAGTATAGTGGCTATAGCCAGGCTGGAAAATGGTGGCGCAACAGCGACCAATGGTTTTGTCAAGTTTACATTGCCATTTAAGTACACGGCGAAAGTAAATGATGCTGACGTTGCCAATTTGGATTATAGCATTGCTATTGTGATGTCTTCGAGTAAATATGGTGATAATTTTATTGGTGCTGTCGGTAGTAAGTTAACGGTGGATGATCTCAAAATTGTAACGAAGAAATAATGAAAATGATAAAATATACAATCGCAGTGGCTGCGATGGTTTTGATAGGGTCTGTTGCAAATGCGCAGGAAAATACATCGGGTGAAAGTAAATTAGGTTTTGATGTGATGGTTGGCGGTAAGATCGGCGGAGCCGCACCGCTTTCACTGCCACGTGAAATCCGAAAAATTAAAAGCTATAATCCGAATGTTCCCTTTTTTGTCGGAGCAAGGGCAAACTATCGTATTGATCCCAAATGGGGAGTATCTTTGGGTCTCGTCTTCGAAGGAAAGGGAATGGATACGAAAGCGACTGTTAAAGGATACAAGACGACATTCAATGCTGTGAATGCTGCAAAAGAGGAGCTGAGAGGTTATTATACGGGTGATATTACAACCAAAGTGCATAATCTGTATCTGTCTGTGCCGATTCAAGCGACTTATCAGCTTTCAAATCGTTGGAATGTGCAGGCAGGACCTTATATTTCTTTTGCGGTAAAAAAGGAATTCTATGGCGAGGCTTACAATGGCTATCTTAGACATGAAGAACCTACTGGAAATAAGATTGTTGTGGATAATGCTGATTATGATTTCTCGGAAAGTGTTAGGAGTATTGATGTTGGAATGAGTTTGGGAGCCCATTATGCTATTGACAAAAGATTTTTTGCGTTGGCACAGTTGGATTATGGCTTCAATAATATTATGAAAACCGGATTTGAAAGTATTAGTTTTGGATTGCATAATATCTTTATGAATGTCGGTATAGGTTATAAATTGAAATAGCTTTCATAGCATATAAAAAAGAAATGGCCGATTCTAGGATCGGCCATTTCTTTTTTATATGCTGTTCTGCTCATTTAAACCAATTTAAATGATGCGGAGTTTTACATTTTTAATCCGATTTCTCTTAAGCGTTCATCCAGGTATTGACCAGCGGTATAATCTTCGTAGACTTTCGGGTGTTCTGCATCGATGCAGGAATCTAATGAAGCCAAACTCATGGCGGATTTTGGATGTAAAAAGAATGGGATAGAAAAACGGGAAGTGCCCATTTTTTCACGTGGCGGGTTTACTACGCGATGCGTAGTAGATTTCAACTTATTGTTTGTTAACCGTTGCAACATATCACCCACATTGATGACGATATCTTCACCTTTGGCTTTGATAGGGAACCATTCTCCGTCTTTTGTCAATACTTCAAGTCCATCCGCACTAGCCCCAATCAATAAGGTGATAAGGTTGATATCTTCGTGAGCGCCTGCACGTACGGCATCTGGAGATAAGGCATCAGGATCGCTGATTGGAAAGTAGTGTATTGCACGTAGAATAGAATTACCATTGATAACATATTTTTCAAAGTAATCTTCTTCCAGATCAAGGTAGGTAGCAATCGCTTTTAATAAGTCCCGGCCTGTATCTTCTAATTTTTTATAGACCTCCGCTGTCACACCATTAAAGCGAGGTATTTCAGCCACTTCAGGATTGTCCGGAAAATCTGCTTTGGAGTATTCTTCACCAACGATCGTTTGACCGCGTTGCCAAAATTCCTTTAAATCAGGAGTCTTCGCATCTTTCGCTTTTTCTCTTCCTTTTGCTGTATAGCCACGTTGACCTGCAAGTTCTGGAAATTCATATTTTTCCTTCGTCTCGGTCGGCAAACCAAAAAACTCAGGCACTACCTGATATAATTCTTCAATCAGCTCTTTTGATAAGCCATGATTTGCAATCGTTACAAAGCCCGTTTCGTTAAAAGCCTTGCCAATATCTTGGATGAATTGATTTCGTTGTTCTTGGGTTCCTTGAGTATAATGTAGCAAGTCCAAGCGAGGTATGTTTACTAAAGCCATACGGTGTTGATGTTTGTTCAGGACAAAGTTAACGGAATTAATTTTGATTATTAAACAGGGGATGTTAATAAAAGTTTTATGTTTTGTTTTATTTAGTTGTATTTCAGTGCTTAAAAGTTTTCCACATTTTCTATTATTGGCAAATTCAGCTAAGAAATATGAAGCGCAGTCATGCTGACGAATATATGACAAAATTTATATTTTGGATCTTGTTATTCTGATTACTAACTGGTATATTTGTTATGCAAGCATAATAAATAGCTTGTGAGTACGCTTATGAACCAAAATCAGACAATCGACTATTTTTTAAAAACAGGTTGGCAGACAATTGCCAATAAATATAATCAAATTGCTTCGCAGTACGGTTTTACCCAGGCCGCAGGTTATATTTTGATTAACATTCATAAAGAGGGTACACCTGTTTCTCAGATTGCAAATTTGACAGGAGTTAAAACAACTAGTTTGTCTCGGGTGTTGAATAATTTGGAGTCATTGGGATTTATATACCGTGAGACGAGTGAGACCGACAAGAGGTCAGTAAAAGTATACTTGACTGAATTGGGTCGGGAGAAAAGAAGAATTGCCAAGGATGTGGTGCGTAATTTCAATCAATACTTAGCGGATAATTTTTCAGAAAATGAACGTGATCAATTGATTGCTTCTTTAGCGAAACTCAATGAGCTTGCAACCAGTTACAAGGAAGAAGTAATCGTTTAGAAGTTAAACCAAATGTACAGAAGTGCATAATAAATATGTTATGATGAACAGAAATATTAGAAAAGTGGCGGTTCTCGGTTCGGGTGTTATGGGCTCGCGAATTGCTTGTCATTTTGCTAACATTGGTGTTGAGGTTTTATTGTTGGATATCGTTCCACGTGAACTGCTGCCAGCGGAACAAGCCAAAGGTCTCACGCTGGAGAGTAAGGTTGTTCGGGACCGAATTGTCAACAGCTCCCTAGAAACGGCTTTAAAAACAAACCCTTCGCCAATTTATAGCAAGTCATTTGTCAGACGTATCAAAACAGGTAATTTTGATGATAATCTAAAAGACATTGCTCATGTGGACTGGATCATAGAGGTTGTTGTTGAGCGACTTGATGTTAAAAAGTCTGTTTTTGAGCGTGTTGAGCAATTTCGTAAACCAGGAACATTGATTACTTCCAATACTTCTGGTATTCCTATTCATTTAATGACAGCGGACAGAAGTGAAGATTTTAAAGATCATTTCTGCGGTACACACTTCTTCAATCCGCCACGCTATCTTCCTTTATTGGAGGTTATTCCCACACCGCACACGAAGCCTGAGGTCGTTGACTTTATTCTTCATTTTGGCGATAAGATGCTGGGAAAATCTGTTGTATTATGTAAAGATACACCTGCATTTATTGGTAATCGTATCGGTGTTTATTCGATGTTGGCAGTTACTCATTTGGTAGAACCTCTTGGGTTGACAGTGGAAGAGGTCGACAAATATACCGGTCCTGCAATGGGGCATCCTAAATCGGCAACTTTTCGTACGGCTGATGTTGTAGGGCTTGATACCCTGGTGAATGTTGCCAATGGACTCGCACAGAATGCGCCTGAAGATGAAGCCAAGGGTGTCTTTCAACTTCCAACATTCATCAGTAAGATGGTAGAGAATAAATGGTTGGGTGAGAAAACCAAGAAAGGGTTTTATGAAAAAGTAAAAGCTGCCGATGGTAATTCGGAGATTTTGTCTCTAAATCTAAAAACACTGGAATTTGGTTCACAGCAAAAAGTGAAATCAGCAACTTTGGAAGCCACCAAGCCTGTGGAGGATATCCGCAAGCGGATGAAAGTATATGAACAAGGGGGAGATAAAGCGGCGGAACTTTTCCGTGCCATGCATTATCCATTGTTTGAATATGTATCTCGCCGTGTTCCCGAAATTACAGATGACTTCTTCCGCATTGATGATGCCATGCGTGCTGGATTTGGTTGGGAGTTAGGACCATTTGAAGTATGGGATGCGCTAGGTGTCCGAGAGACCTTAGCTAAAATTAAGGCCGAAGAAAAACGACTTCCAGGTCAGGATGGGGAGGTTGCTTCCTGGGTACACGAGATGTTGGAGGCGGGATGTGAATCATTCTATAAAATTGAAAATGGTGTACGTCACTATTATGATATTGCGACCAAATCTTATAAAGCTATTCCCGGAACGGAAGATCTGATCGTATTGGATCATATTCGGGAAAGTAATACAATCTGGAAAAATACAGGGGTTTCTATTATTGATCTTGGCGATGGTATCATTAACTGTGAATTTCATACCAAGATGAATACCATCGGCGGAGATGTTATCCAGGGCTTGAATAAAGCTATTGATCTCGCTGAAAAGGAATATCGCGGTTTAGTGGTGTCCAATGATGGGAAGAACTTTTCTGCTGGCGCCAACATTGGAATGATTTTCATGATGGCCGTAGAACAGGATTTTGATGAATTGAATATGGCCGTCCGTGCCTTTCAAAATACATCCATGCGCTTACGCTATTCGTCAATTCCTGTAGTCGTTGCGCCATTTCAAATGACCCTCGGTGGGGGCTGTGAATTCTCCATGCATGCTGATTTTGTGCAGGCTCACGCCGAAACCTATATGGGCTTGGTTGAACTTGGCGTTGGTGTTATTCCCGGTGGCGGTGGAACCAAAGAGTTTACACTACGTGCCTCGGAGGAATTTAAGGAGGATCAGATTGTTCAAAATACTTTAAAAGATAAATTCCTGACCATTGGGCAGGCGAAAGTTTCGACTTCTGCTTATGAAGCCTATGAACTAGGCTATTTGCAGAAAGATAAATTTGCAATTACAATGAACCGTGCCCGCCTTTTGGCAGATGCCAAAGCAAAGGCATTGGAATTGGCTGATGCGGGTTATGTTCAGCCTGCTCCACGCAATGATATTAAGGTTTTAGGAAACCAAGGATTAGGGATCGTGTATGTGGGGGCTTCATCGATGCGTGAAGGTAATTATATCTCTGATTATGATCGAAAGATCTCAGAAAAACTAGGCTGGGTGATGTGTGGTGGAAATTTATCGTCACCGACCGAAGTATCTGAACAGTATCTACTGGATCTTGAGCGTAAAACTTTCCTTGAGCTTTGTGCCGAACGCAAAACGCTTGAAAGGATTCAATTTATGCTGACCAAGGGTAAGCCTTTACGGAACTAAAAATCACTACTCACGAAAAAATTAAAAATAATGGAAGCATACATAGTAGCAGGATTTCGTACAGCAGTAGGCAAAGCGCCGCGGGGAGTATTTCGCTTCATGCGGGCGGATGATTTAGCCACGGATGTTATTAAACATCTTGTATCCACTGTGCCAAATTTAAATAAAGAAGATATAGACGATGTCATCGTTGGGAATGCCATGCCGGAAGCGGAGCAGGGACTCAATATGGCTCGTTTCATTTCACTGATGGGATTGGATACGGATAAGGTCCCGGGAGTAACCGTTAATCGGTACTGCGCTTCAGGTTTGGAGACTATTGCAACAGCCGTAGCAAAGATCAAGACTGGCATGGCAGATGTTATTATCGCCGGTGGGGTAGAGGTGATGTCCGGAATGCCCTTTGGAGGTTGGAAAATTGTGCCTAATCCTGTCGTGGCAAAAGAGCATCCCGATTGGTATTGGGGTATGGGATTGACTGCCGAAGCTGTAGCCAAAGATTACAATGTCTCACGTGAAGATCAGGATGCTTTTGCACTTAAATCAAATCAAAAGGCAGTTGCAGCTATTCAAAATGGTCATTTGAAAGATGGCATTGTGCCTATCACGGTAAAGGAAAATTACTTGAAAGACGGCAAGATTGCAACACGTGAATATGTTGTTGATACGGATGAAGGTCCTCGAGCCGATACTTCCTTGGAGGCTTTAGGGAAATTAAAACCAGTTTTTGCAGCGAATGGTTCCGTGACAGCGGGGAATTCCTCACAAACTTCTGATGGGGCTGCATTTGTCTTGGTGATGTCTGAAGCAAAAGTGAAAGAGCTTGGTGTAAAACCTATAGCAAAGCTCGTTAGTTTTGCTGTAGCAGGTGTTCCACCTCGCATTATGGGTATCGGACCTATCTATGCCATACCCAAGGCTTTGGCAAAAGCCGGTCTTAAAAAGGAAGATATTGATCTCTTTGAGTTGAATGAAGCTTTCGCCTCTCAATCGCTAGCCGTAATTCGTGAACTTGGATTAGACGAAGAGAAAGTTAATGTCAATGGCGGTGCCATCGCTTTAGGGCATCCACTTGGATGTACAGGAGCTAAATTGACGGTCCAAGTCTTAAACGAGTTGAAACGCAGAGGCAAAAAATATGGCATGGTGACGATGTGTGTCGGAACTGGTCAAGGAGCTGCTGGTATTTTTGAGTTACTTTGATCTTAGGAGTAAAGAACAAGGAGCAAAGATAAAAGATGCATAATTTTAGGAATTTAGAAATTTGGAAAGGAGCAATGGATTTGGCTCAAATTCTTTTAGAAACAACCAGATTATTCCCTGTTGATGAAAAATTTGGTTTAACCAGTCAATTGCGACGTTGTGCGGTTTCCGTTCCATCAAATATTGCGGAAGGATCTTCTCGTAGTTCAAATAAGGAATTTGCTCATTTCTTAAAAATATCTTTGGGATCCTGCTTTGAAATAGAAACGCAACTGGTTCTTGCAGAGAGATTCGAATACATTCCATCAGATCATAATGTCAAAATAATTGAACAAGTGGTTACACTGCAAAAACGAATAACAACATTTTTAAAAACAATAGAAGCAAAGCAATAGGGTATTGAGAGTCAATCTTTACTCTTTATTCCTTGCTCCTTAATCTTAAACAAAATGGACAATAAAGCAATTAAAGGCGGAGAGTTCGTGATTAGAGAGACTCCCTATACAGCCGTTTTTATTCCGGAAGAATTTGATGAAGAAGCCAAAATGATTCGTCAGACCTGCTTGGATTTCTTGGATACGGAAGTATTGAACAAGCTGGACCGTATCGATGCGCAAGAAGAAGGACTTATGCCTAGTTTGATGGATAAGGCCGGTGAACTGGGGATGTTGGGTGTTTCTATTCCCGAAGAATATGGTGGTTTCGGCAAGAATTTCAACACGTCTATGCTTGTTGCCGATGCGGTAGGTGGCGGGTTTTCCTTTGCTGTCGCATTGTCTGCTCATACGGGAATCGGTACGCTGCCTATTTTGTATTATGGTAATGATGCCCAAAAGGCAAAATATGTTCCAAAGCTTGCTACCGGTGAATGGAAGGCGTCGTATTGTTTGACAGAGCCCAATGCTGGGTCGGACGCAAATTCGGGCCGTACTTCTGCTAAATTAAATGCCGAAGGGACACATTATTTGATCAACGGACAAAAAATGTGGATTACAAACGGTGGTTTTGCAGATATCTTCATCGTATTTGCAAAAATCGATGATGATAAAAACCTGACGGCATTTATTGTCGAGAAAGACTTTGGTGGCATCACGATGAATCCCGAAGAACATAAATTAGGCATCAAAGGGTCGTCAACACGACAGATCTTTTTCAATGATTGCGCCGTTCCTGTAGAGAATATGCTTTCTGATCGTGAAAATGGATTTAAGATTGCTGTAAATATCCTGAATATTGGTCGTATAAAACTAGGCGCTGCCACGATAGGTTCGGCACGAATGGTGATCAACCATGCGGTGCAATACGCCAATGAACGTGTGCAGTTTAATCTGCCGATTTCTAAATTTGGCGCCATTCGGTATAAGCTGGCTGAGATGGCAACACGTTTGTTTGCTGTGGAGTCGGCATCGTATCGTGCCGGTCAAAATATTGATGATGCCTACGATGCGTTGATTGCGGGCGGTATGGATGAAGCTAAAGCAAAATTGAAGTCTGTGGAGCAGTTTGCAATTGAGTGTGCTATCATCAAAGTATGGTGTTCGGAGATGTTGGATTATGTGGTTGACGAAGGCGTGCAGATTTATGGTGGAATGGGTTACTCGGCAGATGCGCCAATGGAACGCGCTTATCGGGATTCACGGATCAACAGGATCTTTGAAGGTACCAATGAAGTGAATCGATTGCTTGTCGTTGACATGCTGTTAAAACGGGCCATGAAAGGTGAATTGGATCTAATGGGACCTGCGCAAGCCGTAGCTGGAGAGCTTCTCGCTATTCCAGATTTTGGTGAAGAGGACGATGCGCCTTTCGCTGCAGAAAAGAAAATTGTGGCAAACCTTAAAAAAGCTGGGTTATTGATTGCGGGAGCAGCAGTGCAAAAATTGATGATGTCTCTTTCCAAAGAAGAGGAAATCCTCATGAATATTGCAGATATTATCGGGTATGTTTATATCACCGAATCAGTCTTGTTACGTGCAGAAAAATTGCTGCATACAGGATCTGATAAAGCAGACTATGCAAAAGATATGGCTAAGATCTATCTGTATGGTGCTATTGATAAAATCAGCGCTGCCGGTAAAGAAGCATTATATTCTTTTGGTGAAGGTGATGAACTGAATATGATGTTGGTTGGTTTGCGCAGATTCACAAAAGCACAGCCATTTAATGTGAAAGATGCACGTCAGCGAATCGCTAAGAAATTGATAGATGAGAATAAATATTGTTTTTGATTGATAATAGATTATTGGTTTTGGTTAATGGCCGGAGAGAAATCTTCGGCCATTTTTGTGTTACAATCCTAGAAAGTCACTGTAATTATGCTAAATTTAACCTTTTAAACCCTAACCATTATATGACATCTTCAAGATCATTTACATTTACAGAAGACTGGGTAGTCGTCATTTTGGGGATCGCTACCATATTTCTCGCACTCTCAGGAATTGTTGTGCCAGTGCCTAGTTTTTCGTGGAGTAATTCCGCCGAACTCGTCGCAACGGTTTTCGACCCGACAAATTTAATGAAGCTTTTTGAGCAGTTTATTTTTGTATTCGTTACCGCGATATTGGGAGCCTTTCTTTTGGGGAAATCTGTAAAACATTTATTCGTTGTATTTCCTATTGTATTTATCCTTACCGTATTTGCATTGGTGCTGGCAGGGAATGCAACAGTTAAAGAATACAATCTCGAAGCTGTAATTTTTAGTTTGATTATCGGTTTAGTCATCAGCAATTGCTTTAAACTGCCTAATTGGTTTAAAGAGGCGCTCAGTACCGAGCTGTATGTCAAGATAGGCCTAATTCTGCTCGGGACTACCGTGATCTTCGGGGATATCCTGAAAGCGGGATCCTTGGGGCTTATTCAAGCACTGGCTGTCGTATTGTCTGTTTGGTACTTTGCGTTCTGGATCTGTAAAAAATTAAAGATTGACAAGGAGATGTCCCTAATGCTGGCGAGTGCAGTATCTATTTGTGGTGTTTCCGCAGCGATAGCAACTTCGGGAGCAATTAAAGGTGATAGCAAAAAGCTTTCCTATGTCATTTCACTGGTCCTGATTACAGCGATTCCAATGATGATTTTCATGCCTTATATGGCGGAGTGGATGGGCTTGTCGCAAGAAGTTACCGGTGCTTGGCTCGGCGGGAGTATTGATACAACTGGTGCTGTCGTGGCTTCAGGTTCCCTGGTAGGAGAAGAAGCGTTGAAGATCAGTACCATTGTGAAATTTTCCCAAAACGTATTGTTGGGACTGGCTGCTTTTGCAATCAGTATTTATTGGACTTATGCGAAATCGGTTGATGATGAAACCAAGCGGGATAAGCCTACGCTGAAAATTATATGGGAACGTTTCCCGAAGTTTGTGTTGGGATTTGTATTTGCATCGTTGCTCTTTTCATTCGTTATCTCCCCTGAGAAGATCGACGCCGTCAAAGGAAGTTTGAAAAACTTACAGGGCCTCTGGTTTACCTTGGCATTTACATCCATTGGTTTGGAAACGAACTTTAAGGATCTTTTTGCTCAAGACAACAAGAAACCGCTATATGCTTTTCTGATTGCGCAGACTTTTAATGTTATTATTACCTTATTGATTGCTCTGGTGCTATTTCGCTAAGAAGGTAAGTGTTATGATCTGAGGCGGATCGTTAAATATGATTGTAAAAATGGCTGTCCAACAAGGACGGCCTTTTTTGTTCCGTGCTCCTCATACACTCTCGGATTCACCGCTTTTTACAGCTCACTTCATAAGTCCAAAGCCAGCCGCATGCGGTAGATCATCTTGAAGACGACTGTAGCTTTCATGATTTTTCACACCGGATGAAATGCGATTAGCCTTTTTATTCTCTTTAAGTGCCTTAAAATTAATGGTTAATGGTATTTTAAAAAAAATATTATTAAATCTATCAAATTAGTAGTCTTTTAAAAAATATTTATATATTTGTATCGTTATCTGATTTTCAGGTAAATAGAAAGGTGGGCAAAAAAGACTGACTTGACTATGAATCCAACTAACCATGAAATTGATTTTGTAGAAAGGTATGTATTTAAAGTTGTTTGAAATTGCCACGCTATAAGTGCATATATGGATTTGCTTTATGCAGTATGAAATAAAAGAAAATAACAAGATAAAAAGAATGAAACAAAATTACTCTTCAAAAACAAGTTTATTGGTTGCTTCGGTAGAAGGAGCTGTTGTTGGCCTAGAAAGTTGCCAAAAACGAATGTGTTGTTAAAATTTCTCTCTTACACTCTCTTATATTAGAAAAGGGAAGCCGAGGCTTCCCTTTCACAAAGTTTTAACAATGAAGCAAGTATCGATTGGCGTTGGCACTTGTTTAGATTCACCATTAAACTGAATAAATTTATGAAAAAAAATGCTATTTTTCGAATTAGCGTCGTTTTTAGCTTGCTTTTAACGGGTTCTTACCACAGCTATGCGCAAGTAGAAAATCCTAAACCTATTATAAATGCCTCATTAACAGGTACCGTAATTGACGCCGTAACAAAAGAACCATTACAGGGGGTAACGGTTCAGCTGGAAGCTGTTACGCACCAAGTAAAAACAGACAGTAAAGGAGTTTTTCAGTTTGTAACTGGACAAAAATTACCATTTTCATTGATCGTATCCATTGTTGGTTATCAAACTCGTCATATCGTGGTGGACCATTCTCCAGCAGTGATTGAGCTTACCCCACGATTGGAAGCATTGGATCAAGTAGTGGTCACCGCACGCCGTCGTAAGGAGCAGTTGCAGGATGTTCCGATTCCCGTATCGATTATTCGTGGCGCAGCATTGGAGGATGCAGGGGCATTTAATGTCAATCGACTAAAAGAGCTTGTACCTACAGTTCAGTTATATGCATCGAATGCACGTAATACGACGCTTAATATCCGGGGACTGGGCTCAACTTATGGCCTCACCAATGATGGGATTGATCCGGGTGTTGGGTTTTATCTTGATGGCGTATATATTGCTCGTCCTGCCGCAACTTGGCTAGACTTCATTGATATTGATCAGATTGAAGTACTGCGGGGACCACAGGGTACCCTCTTTGGAAAAAATACAACCGCCGGAGCTTTCAATATCACCTCACGTCTGCCCCAATTTACACCCGAGGCCAATGTGGAAGTCAGCTACGGAAACCAAGGTTTTATTCAGGCGAAGACTTCAATCTCAGGGCCATTGGCCAATAACTTGGCTGCGAGAGCTTCTTTCTCTGGCACACAACGGGATGGAAATTTGTTTAATGTACATACCAATAGGAAGATCAATGATATTAACAACCTGGGCTTTAGAGGGCAATTGCTGTTTACCCCAACCGAGAATATCAAACTGGTGCTTTCGGGTGATGTGTCATCACAAAAAACCGATGGTTACGGCTGGGCGGTTGCCGGAGTTGTAAAAACACAGCGTGCAGACTACAGACAATTTGATGCAATTATTAAAGATCTGGGCTACGAGCTACCCTATAAAAGTGCTTTCGAGCGTAAGATTGATTTGGATACACAATCTAAAGCTGATAATAAATTGGGTGGGGTCGCATTGAATGCCGATATCAAGATTGGAGAAGGGACACTGACCTCAACTTCTGCGTGGCGGACATGGACATGGGTTCCGCTCAATGACCGCGATTATTTAGGACTTCCGGTATACACCGTTTCAGCAGGTAATTCCGTCCATAACCAGTGGTCACAGGAGTTCAGATACTCTGGTAAAATCAGTGAAAAGGTCAGCGGGGTTGTTGGTTTATTTGGCCTTTGGCAGGATTTGGGGACAGATCCCGTACATACCGAAGAAACAGGATCTGCCTTTTGGCGTTTTCAAAAAAGCTCTACCAGTGCTTTGTGGCAGACACCGGGATTATTTGATAATTTTGGAATCAAGACCGTTTACGGGATTAAAAGCACAAGCTTGGCAGCCTATACACAGATTGATTGGGCTGTAACGCCAAAATTACATATCCTCCCAGGGCTGCGCTACAACTACGATAAAAAGGTGGCTAACTACGATAGGCAGACCTATGGTGGTTTGCAGACCTCAGATCCCGCCCTGCTTGCCTTAAAGAACGGTGTATATACCAATCAGACTTTTGATGTCAATGCGGATGCAGACAATTTCTCTGGTCAACTCTCCGCAAGATATCGCTTCAATCCGAAGATAAATGCTTACGCAACGTATTCCATCAGCTATAAACCTGTCGGTATCAACGTCGGCGGATTGCCGACAGCCAATGGAGCGGTGTTGCTTGATCTCGCCGAAGTAAAACCTGAGGCTGTACGTCATAAGGAAATTGGTGTGAAGACAAATCCAACACGCAATTCACTCCTCAATCTGACCGTCTACCAAACGGATATCAAAGACTATCAGACCCAAGTGCAGACTCCTGAACCAGGGGTAAACCGTGGTTATCTGGCCAATGCCGAGAAGGTGCGTGTAAAGGGAGTTGAATTGGATGGAAACATCAACATTGGACATTTTCTCCGATTGAATGGAGCACTGGCCTATACAGATGCCAAGTATGTCAAATTTACCAATGCACCTGTCCCTTTAGAAGAGGTTGGCGGAGCTCAGGCTTTTAAAGATATTTCTGGTGGCGTCCTTCCTGGTGTTTCCAAATGGTCTTGGTCGCTGGGTGGCGAAGCGAATAAAAGCGGTAAGCTGATCGGGATTAATGGATCTTACTTTTTGGGTGCAGACCTATTTCACCGTTCTAAATTTTCGTCCAGTTCTTCATCATCCCAATACCTAAATATTGATGCCTATTCGGTCTTGAACGCCAGGCTAGGATTCAGGGGATCGAATGGTATTTCGGTGTTTGTGTGGAGTAGAAATCTAACCAATAAAGATTACTACGAGCAGTTGCTGGCGGCACCTGGAAGTTATGGGCAATACGCAGGTGTAGTTGCAGATCCAAGGACTTACGGCGTGACACTGCGATACAATTGGAAACAAGGGAATTAAATCCGTAATTCATAGTATATTCTTATCGACCGTCTCCATTTTATCATGGGGACGGTTTTTGTATTTTCGGTAATTTTCAATAGCTCCTTTTTTTTTCTGAAAGTGTCTGATCTTATTGGCCAGAAAGAACCTTCAGTTTGCTTTCATTGCTGTTGGTGTCTGCGAAGTTATGAAGGTTTTATATATGGAAATTTGTATATTAAATCATCATTAAGGTGAATGATTTGCGCATGAACGAAAAAGAGCTCTTACAACACTATAAAACAAGCGGTGACTTGTCTACATTGGGGAAACTATATTCGCCCTATATGTCTTTGCTTTATGGTGTGTGCTTTAAATACTTACAGGATCCCGATCGTAGTCAGGATGCTGTGATGCAGATATTTGAAGAACTGATACCGAAGCTTCGTCAATATGAAGTCGATAATTTTAAGAGCTGGTTACACGTTTACAGTAAAAATTATTGCCTTATGCAATTACGTAAGGATAAGCGGACGACGCAGGTTGATATTGAAAACAATTTGTTTGAAAGCGAACAAAAGCTAAATGATACCAGTGAAGCGAAGTGGGAAGAAAAGGATTTCGAGAAACTGGAAGGCTGTATGCAAACTTTAAACCGCGAACAAGAGGAATGTGTACGTTTGTTCTATCTCGAGCAAAAATGTTATAAAGATATTGCAGATTTGACTGGATATGATTTGAATAAGGTCAAAAGTGCTATTCAAAATGGAAAGCGCAATCTGAAAATCTGTATGGAAAGGAAAGAAAATGGAAAATAATTATCAATTATCAAGGATCCATAATTACATCCATGGTTTGATGAGTAAAGAGGAGATGTTTCAGTTGGAACGTGAAGCGTTGGAAGATCCCTTTTTACAAGATGCCATCGATGGTTACCGATTGCAAAATGGTGTGGATGCCCGGCAATTGAGCCTCTTACAACAGCGCCTCAATCGTAGGGTGGAAGATACTGTTGCAACAAGACACGCCCAGTATTTCACATGGCAGCGTTTGGCCATAGGTGCTACCGCGGGTGTACTTTTTGTGACTTTATTGGCCCTGTTATATTTTAAACATTTTAGCGGTAAAGCTGAGCGCACAACGGATGTAGAATTAAGTGAACCTGAAAATAGGGTATCTGTTCAACCTTTGCTGGATGGGGGGGATGCAACACCCCGTGAAGGATGGAAAATTTTTGAACAGTACCTCAACCAGAAGTCCGTAGCGCCTGCAGGAGGTGGCGAAATTATTGTCAATTTTACGATCGACAAAAATGGAGTGCCCACTAATATTAGTGCCGAAGGGCAACCCGATCAATCACTCTATAATGAAACGGTTCGCCTTCTCCAGAATGGACCAAAATGGCAGGGAACAAAAGGACGTTTAAAGATTGTTTTCCCCGCGAAAGCGGAAAATAATCCGGCACAAGCAGCTGTCATTAAACCTCCGCATTGTTTTGGAATTGAGAAGAAATAGAAGTGATCTGATAAAAGCAGCGAGCCATTTCTTTCATAGGAAATGGCTCGCTGCTCTTTTTATAGGGTTTGAATTACTTAAAATGCATATCTCAGGCCCAACTGTACTTGATAAGGATTACCATTTAAGTTAGAGACGCCAACGCCTGAACTCATATTATAAACATATTGTTGATTCGCTGCATCAAAGCTTTTGATGGCATATAGATTTTGTTTACCCAGATTGTGTCCTACACCCCAAGTTTTTTTCAAAAGGTTGGCTACATTGAAAATGTCTATCGAAGCTTCAATGCCATGTTTTTTGTAAACTTTTAGATTTTTGGCCAAGTGCAAGTCAAATACGCCGTAAAAACCGTTGATGCCTCCGTTACGTTCGGCGATGCGGTCGAGGTTTCCATTGATGTATTTTTTGATGCTTTGCTCTGCTTTTGGATCATCTAAAATAGCTTGAATGCCGGTTTTGATGTAATCGGGTGTATTTTTGTTATTTGGATCGTATACAAAGGCAAGATCATTAGAATTTACAAAATCACCATTAACATTCCCATTGACTGCTAAAGAATAGCGTGTTCCTGCAATTCCGCTGAAACGTAAACCCATCGAAACACCCCATAATGATGGCATGGTACCATAAAAGACGACTTTATGGCGGAATTGATTGTCTGAATATGTCATCGTACTCAAGTCGCGAGGATCATCTTTGACCATCAGGGAAAGGGTGGCCGAGTTGGCAACATTACCGTTATAGGAGGTATTATCTTTTGTATCGTTCCAAGTGTAAGACATGGTGATCTGACCGTCCTTATAATAACGATAAGTTCCGTCCAGTACAACGGTGTAAGAATTGTTTTTCCCCTCACTGTTCATTTCCAGTACGCGGCCTATTTGTTTGGTTTTACGGCTATTGGTCCAGTTGGCGGCACCATTTGTCGTGTTGATGCTCGATGCTGGAACATACACCCCACGGTTACCTTCGGCAGTCAACCTAAAATAAGGGTCCTCCACCATATTGCGATCTACATACATATAATTGTTGCGTCCCCAAGTTCCGTAAACACTTAACCCGAGACGTAATGAAGGTGTGAAAAAGTGATTGATGGAAACATTGGCTTTATATACCGTCGGCACTTTCACATCCTTGCTATTGGTATTGATGGTGACAAGTTTTTCGATCTTTGGGTTGTCCAACAATTCACGTCCCGGAGCTGTATCGGGATCCTTACGATATCCCGCAAAATTTGGTTTGGGAATTAAGGTCGGGTCAGTAATATCTACACCGGCAATGCGTGAACCATCAAACAACATATTGTTTAACATAGAATAGGGGTTGAGGGCCGAACCGAATATACCAGCGCCGAAACGGATGATATTTTTCTTTTCTTCATTGATATCCCAGTTGAATTGCACACGCGGCTGTATCTGAAAAGTATTGATCCCATTGTCGGTCGAAAGCCCCAGCTCGTCATAGACCGTTTGGTTGAATGTTGCCTTCTTTAGGTATTTCGTGTTGTCCAGACGTAGGCCGCCGACAATATCAAGACCTCTTGCGATTTTAGTTTCCATTTGTCCATAAAGACCTACAGCCAGGTTGTTGACCAAGGTGTTTTCTTTGTCAGTCATATATACATCACGGGCATAGCGATAAGGAGTCAGGTTGTCGAAATTTTGCAGACCGGTAAAATAAAAACGACCATTCATTTCGCTGCCGTAGCGGAAGTCCATGTTGGTATACATGACATCTGCACCGAAGGTATATTTGATTTTATCTGTATTATAATATAGGTTGTTGACCAATTGTAACATATTTCCATTAAACCATTCTGGCGCATAACGCTGCCCACCAAGCTGTATTGAATTGGTATATTTATTTGTACCGTCTACAGATTGAACGGATTCAACGATGGCACGCGGAATACTGTGTGATTGATCAAATCCAGCAACATTATGTTGTGCTTCTGAACGTTCATAGAAATGTTGTACCTTCAAATCGTTGGTCAGTTTGGAGTTGATAGACGTCCGCAAGGAGGCCATTAGGCTATTGTTTATGTACCTTCTGTTGGTATAAGATTCAAAAGCATTGATCCCTGTATTGTCCCCTTCCTGTTGATTGTCCATGTCGTAGACAAAGTTATTACGGATTGTCAATAGGTTTTTATCGTTCAACTGCCAGTCAATGCGGGCAAAGGCAGCATCGGTCTTTTTCTTTTTGTCGAAAGAACCAAACAGACGATCGGCACTAGCGCCATATTTGCCCACGGCAATGCGGGTAAATTCATCTAAAGTTGCCTGCGTTACCTTGTAACGTGCAATATCCTCCGTTGTTTGAATATCAGCGATCTGAAGAGGGCGGGTATCCATTTGACGGTCCCAGGTTACAAAGAAATGGGCTTTGTCCTTGATGATTGGCCCACCAAGTGAAAATCCATATTGATAGGTGGAGAATTTTTGTTTACGTGCCGTTCCATTCAGGTTGTACTTGCTCGAAAGCCAGCCTGCACGAGCAAAAGTGAACGCACTTCCAGTTAACGTATTTGTACCGGATTTGGTTACGGTGGTAATGCTGCCCCCTCCGCTGCGACCGAATGTGACATCGTAGTCATTGGTCACTACTTTGAACTCTCGAATGGCTTCCATAGAGATTGAATAAGCTCCGCCGCTATTTCCACCGGCCACTGTACTGCGTGAATTCATGCCGTCTACCGTAAAATTGGTCGAGGAAGCTCGCTGTCCAGCTAGATTTGTTCCACTGCTCACAGGTGATAGATCTATGAGTGAGGAGAAATTACGCCCATTTACAGGCATTTTTTTGAGATCATTGGCCGTAATGGCTGTAGATGCCCCCAATGTCTTGATCTTGTTTTTTAAATCAGCTGCAGTTCCTTGAACAATAACTTCATCCAATTTATTTTCAGCTGATGATAAGGTGAAATCCACATTGAGCTCATCACCATAGCTTAATTTATAGTCGGTCTTTTTTTGTTCGGCATAGCCAACATGGTTTACCGATATGCTGTACGGTGACCCTAAGGGTAGTTGCGGAAAGGTATAAATACCGTTTTGGTTTGTCAGTGTTGTTTGTTTAAACCCGGTAGATTCGTTTTTTACCGATACGGACGTTCCTTTTACAGGGCCATTGTTGTCCATGATACGACCTGTAATGGTTGCCTCCGTACCCTGAGCCCAGCTGTTGGTTGGAATTTGAAAAAATGTAATGATGGTCAATGAGATTAACCAAATGATCTGTCTTTGCATAATAATTTCACTTTTTAGTTGATTAGTGTCTGTCACAAGTATGTTGCGAAATTATCCCTGCAAGATTGTTAAATGGTTAAGGGTGCATTATTAAATATTTAATAAAAATGGATTATAGCTGCCTATTGCGTATAATTAATTAACCTATACACAGAGCGGGCGACTCGGAAGAATCCGAGCCATTTACTATTAGAATATCTTTAAATAGATAAATATATGTTGTTTTTGTTCAGTGCAGTGAACGATTTTTTATATTTTTGTTTATTATAATAAACAAAATAGACATTTTTCAAACAAAATAAACATTATCACATGGAAGAACTAGTTCAACAATTTAAACGACGTATACGGTTTGTGGATATGAATTTTGTGCGAAATATAATGTATGAAATTAATTGGTCCGCTCGTTTAATTGGGATCAAAGGAGCAAGGGGAATCGGTAAGACGACCTTATTGCTTCAATACATTAAGCTAAATTTGTTCGACAGGTTGGACGAAGTGCTTTATGTCAGTTTGGATGCAGTGTGGTTCAATAATAAGTCTTTGCTGGATTTAGTATATGAATTCGATCAAAAAGGAGGAAAGTATCTGTTTTTGGATGAAGTACATAAATATGAAGGCTGGGCCCAAATATTAAAAAATATTTATGACGACTACCCTGAGATGAAGATCATCTTTACTGGCTCCTCCCTTTTAGAAATTCTGAATGCCCGTGTTGATTTAAGTCGTAGGGCAGTAGTTTACAAAATGCAGGGATTTTCCTTTCGTGAATTTCTTTCATTGGAAACAAAAACTACTTTCCCAATATTTAGCCTGGATCAAATTTTAGAAGAGCATAGCAAAGTGGACTATAAAATCAATGCCATGGTTAAACCTTTTCAGCATTTTGAGAAATATTTGAAATATGGTTATTATCCTTATTACCGAGAACAGCTTGATTTATATGAGATGCGAGTAATGGAGGTCATTAATATGATTCTGGAAATTGAATTGCCGCTCTTACGAAATGTAGATATCGCTTATGTTACTAAGATTAAGCAATTGCTTGTTATCATTGCTGAATCTGTCCCTTTTGTGCCTAACATCAGTAAGCTCAGTGAAAAGATTGGTATTAGCCGGACAACTCTGTTGTCTTATCTCTACTATTTGGATGAAATTAGTTTAACGCATAATCTCTATAAGGTGGGTGAAGGTATAAGTCAGTTACAAAAACCATCTAAAATTTTTCTAGACAATACCAACCTTTCCTTCTTATTTGCACATGAAAATGTTAACCCTGGAAATCTAAGGGAAACATTTTTTGTTAACCAACTTGCATTTCAACATCAGGTGAACTATGCGGAGCAAGGAGATTTTATTGTTGATGAAAAGTACACCTTTGAGGTAGGAGGGAGAGACAAGTCCAATAAACAAATTAAAGGAATAAACAATGCCTACATTGCAGCAGATGACATTGAGTTTGGTCATCAAAATAAGGTCCCACTATGGTTGTTTGGCTTTTTATATTAATAGCATACTATTTGATGCAAATGGTAGCAAGAAAAAATCAGAAGCGGCCTGGAAGTGTGGCTAGACCGCTCTGTATTTCTATATAGAGATTTACTCTTCCCAACGAATTTTATCTGCAATAGGTGTACGGATAGGTTCACGCGCCTCAGCTTGGTGGTGTCCTAAGTAGAATAGACCGATACATTTTTGATTTTCCTCGAGATTTAAGAAACCACCCAAGTGATTGATTAAACCTGGAGTCGCCCAGTATCCACCGATATTTAGCGAGTGTGCAGCCAACCACATATTTTCAACTGCAGCAGCTGTACAAGCCAATTCTTCCCATTCAGGAACTTCACCCGTATAATTGACAACAATCGCAATGGCAACGTTCGATTGTGTTGCTTTTTTGCCCATTGTTATTTCTGTTGCTTCAGTATATTTCTCTGTCGGTGTTACTGACTTGTAGATACGTGATAATTCGGTGCCCAAACGTTCTAATCCTTCTTTGCGGAAGATCACAAAACGCCAAGGTTGTGTTCTTTTGTGTGTTGGAGCAGCATTGGCCGCTTCCAAGATACTCAAGATATCTTCTTTACTGACTTCTTCTTCAGTAAAGGAAGCTTGAAATACGGATCTTCTGTAGTGTATTGCTTTTAATACGTCGTTTTTCATTATAATTTATTTTTCCTTTATGCTTTTTCTTCCCATAAAGATACAACATGCAAAATTGTTTTGACGGCTTTTTCCATATCTTGTACAGCTACCCACTCTTGTTTTCCGTGGAAGGCATGCCCTCCAGCAAAAATATTTGGACAAGGTAAGCCCATAAACGAAAGGCGGGAGCCATCTGTTCCACCGCGGATACTTCTTCTTTCGGCCACCATTCCTGCACGGTTGATGGCTTCCATACCGATTTCCATAATTTCAGGATGCTGATCCAGCACTTCTTTCATATTACGGTATTGTTCTTTTACGACAAAAGTATAGGTGCAGTTTGGATATTGTTCCACAATCGATTTTGCGATGCCTTCCAGCTCATCTTCATGTTTCTTTAGATTGGCTGTAACGTGATCGCGTACGATAAATTGAATTTCAGCTTTTTCCACAGATCCACTGATATGAACAGGGTGTACAAAGCCGTCTTTTTTGTTGGTGCTTTCAGGTGAAAGTCGGTCTTTTGGTAGTGCATCAATTACCGCACTGGCGATTTTGATGGCACTTTGCATTTTACCCTTAGCAAAGCCCGGATGTACGGATACACCATGAATAGTCAATGTAGCTCCATCCGCTGAAAATGTTTCATCCTCAATGGTTCCCGCTTTTTCGCCATCCATTGTATAAGCAAAATCTGCTGCTAAACGTTTTAAATCTGCTTTATCAACACCTCTGCCAATCTCCTCATCTGGTGTGAAAAGAATTTTGATGTCACCATGTTTGATTTCAGGATGTTTCATTAATAAACGGGCAGCATCCATGATTTCGGCCACACCTGCTTTGTCATCTGCACCCAACAAAGTGGTGCCACTCGCTGTAATGATATCATTGCCAATTTGATTGGCTAGATCGGGATGTTCGGCGTATTTGATGATAATACTCTTGTCGTCAGGAAGCACAAGATCCTGGCCCTGATAATTAGGATGAACCAGTGGTTTAACATCTTTTCCAGAAGAGTCCGGAGATGTATCCATATGAGAACAGAAGCAGATAACAGGAACTTGCTTTGCAGTATTGGATGGAATAGTTGCATAGATATATCCATTTTCATCCATTGCTGCGTCTGAAATACCCAATGCTAGCAACTCCGCTACAAGTAACTTTCCAAGGTTCTTTTGCTTTTTCGTAGAAGGACATGTTGGTGAATTTGCATCAGATTGTGTGTCAATCTGTACATAGCGTTGAAATCTTTCGGATACCGAAAAATAACTTATGTTGTTGATCTCAAATGTGCTCATTTTCTAATAGCCTTAATGTGATAAGGGTGGTCAAACTTAGATAAATTGCTTTTTATTTGCAATTTAATTTGGTTGCATTTACAAACAATTTGTCCCTACTCAATAGGTTTAATTCTATTTGTTAACAAACTGACAATAACTGAAACTCATAGGAGGGGGCACGCCCCCAATTCCCGCTGAAAGGAATTTATTGTTATCTATAATTTATTGCTACATATAATGTGCAGTAGCGCTTTTGAACAGTAAGTTTTACCCATAGCTATGTGAAAAAGAAATCTTGGATGATCCCACATCAAAAAAAAGACCTATCAAATCGTTGACAGGTCCTTTTTTATTGTATCGTTCTCTATTTCTTTTCGTCTGCGTAACCAAATACTTTCTGTAAAATATTGGTATTTCTGCTGCCGCCTATGTTCTGTCTAATTTTTGACTCCTGGTCGGCAACTTTAATGAAAAGACCATCTATTGCTTTCTGCGTAACGTAGGCTGTAAGATTTGTCTCCACTTTATTGCCTAAAGGGAGGTTGTTGTAAGCTGAGGTCAATTGTGTCCAATACTGGTCCACATTGTTTGTACCCATGGCAGATTTGATAACAGGACTAAATTTGTTCGTTAATTCTGTCGATGTATTTGTTTTAAAAAACGTTGTCGCGGCGTCTTCTTTGCTGCCTAGAAGAATATTGGTCGCATCTGTAATTGTCATCTTTGAAAGTGCATTGACAAATACGGGGGCAGCCTCTTTAACGGCTCCCTCAGCAGCTCTGTTCATGCTCTGTATAAACTGATCGCATAATTTTCCCATACCAACAGCACGAAGTGTTTTTTCTACTTTCTGTGCTTCGGCAGGCATCAAAATCTTTACTGCCGCATCACCCAAAAAACCATCCTTCTTGGCTAAAGATTCGATACTCAGATTTAAACCATTGCTTAAAGCCTGTTTGATCCCCAATGAAGCATCTTTGTTGGATAAAGACGTCAAGGTATTGGATTTGGATGCTGTTGCTTTAGTATTTGATGCTGTCGTCGTTTTAGTACTGTCGGTTTGGCCCTGATTTGCTTTTGTCAATGTTTCACTGATTTTTTTAAAAATCTGCGCTTTACTTGCATTGGAATAAAGTAGTCCTGAGACAAATAGTGTACAATATAATAGTGGAAATTTCATCATGTTAAGTTTTGCTGTCAAAATTAAGTATATCGACTGTTAATTTATGTGAAAGTTTAAAGCAATTGCTAGGAACCATAGCTATTGTCAAGAATCGTAGCAGATGCGCTACATCGTGCTGAATCGCTATCCCTGATGCGGTATAAATAAAAAGCTGTCCCACAAAATAAAACAGCAGATTCTAAGCGAACCTGCTGTTTGTGTTATAGGGTTGTTGTAATTAACATGATATTATTTCCAGGAGAGCGTCGTTGCTACTGGAAAGTGATCTGAGGGGAATTTATTCATATACGTGTCCGTCAGGATACCATATTTTTTAACCTGGAAAGGTTTGGTAATAAAAATATGATCAATGCGGCCTGTTGGTCTGATGCTTTTGCCCCAGCCATTGAAGGAAGAATTGGGTTCATATTTGAATGTTGCCAGTTCATGTACGTCAGTGACTACTTTGCTATTGGCTAATGTGAAATAAGCCGCATCTTTTTCATCCACATTGAAGTCGCCGGTTAAAATCAAAGGTAGGTCTTTGGCAAACTCTTTTGCTTTCGCCAGAATCAACTTGGCACTCTCGGTGCGTGCAGTACGGCCGATATGGTCAAAGTGCGTATTCATGAAGATGAAGCGTTTTTTGTTGGCCTTGTCTTCAAAAATACCCCAGGTACAGATCCGCGGTAGTGCTGCATCCCAGCCTTTATTCGGGTGTTGGGTATCTGTTGCCGAAAGCCAGAAAGTTCCGCTCTTTATTGCTTTAAAGCGATTTGTATTGTAATAAATAGCTGAGTGTTCGCCCTCTTGTGCACCATCGTCGCGACCAACACCCACGTAATCAAATCCAGGGAGGAGCTTTTTAAGATCTTCAACCTGATCAAAAAAACCTTCTTGGATACCAAAGATATCAAAGCCATGGTATTTAATCAGATTGGTTAGCGGAACTTTACGGTCGTTCCACATGTTGTCAACATCGACGGTATTTCTTTGACGGATATTATAGCTTGCTGCAATAAATTCCTGTGCATAAGACAGAAAGGATAGGCAGAGCGCTAAAGCGAGAATAATACTTTTTTTCATTTAGAATCTAGTTTTTAAAAAGGTACTGAAACGGTCATGCTCATCAAGTCGGCCTGATAAGAGGTCGACTGATTAGGATCCATGATTATTTCAACGGTATTGTTATTTCTTTAATACGCGGAGCAACAACTCAGGTTCATCAGTGGTAATAAAATCAATTTTCTGATCGATTAGATTTGTCATTTCTTCTTCTGTGTTTACGGTCCATGCATTCACTTTCATACCAAGTTGATGCGCATCTTTCAGCCATGTCGCATTCTTTTTAAAGACGGAAAAGTGATAATCCACCCCATTAATCCCAGCAGCTTTTACATCTGAAGGAGATTTATCTCCTGTAAGATATTGGATATTAGCCTTAGGAGCCAATTCGTGGATCTTTTGACAAGCTTCAAAGCTGAAGGAAATGTAATCCGTAATTTTCTCAGCTTTTAAGCTTTTGACCATTTCAACCGTTTTTGTGGTCGCTTCAAGCGTACGCTCGACCCCAAGTTTATTGATTTTCAACTCAAGGATAAGGCGTAAACCCTTTAATTTTTTTCCAGCATTAATATATTCTTCCAACGTGGGAATGGATTCACCGTTAGGATGTTTCTTTTCTAAGAGCTCTTTGTAGGTTGCCGTTGCGATATCAATGCCGTAGAAATCATTGTCATGGTTGACCACAAGAATATTGTCTTTGGTCAAATGTACATCAAACTCGGATCCAAAGAGCTTAAGATCGTGGGCCGCTGTTAAGGAAGCAATGGAATTTTGCGGAAGATGGCTGTTTTTCCATACGCCACGATGTGCAATGGCTTTCGTTTGTGCGAATAATGCGGAGGATGAGATTACCATAGCCAGTGTCAGACAGCTAAAAATATGTTTTTTCATGCTATAATTATGTATGAGTGTTTGTTTTCAACGGCATAATCTGCACGTTCCACTCGGTGATTTATTCCTATTCTATTTCTCTTTTTGGGCATTTATATTACCAATTAAGATGTTTATGGTAAAAAATCGACCCCTAATGATAGGATCGTTTCTTACAAAGCTGTTTAAAAGCTGATTTTACATAGGACAAAAAAAAGTGGTACTTTTTATCTCGATGTACAAGATCTAAAGTACCACTTTTATATTTAGGAATTGTTAAGTGTAATTTATTTTTTACCGTTCCATTCGGCCATGAACTCATCGAGGAAGCTGAGCATATATTCATGGCGATGCGCTGCGATTCTTTTCGCGGCTTCTGTATTCATCTTATTCTTTAACAATAGTAGCTTTTCGTAGAAGTGATTGATTGTGGGAGCTTCCGAATGCTTGTACGCTTCCTTATCCTTATATTCCTGAACGGGAATGTTGGGATTATACATCTCACGGCCTTTGTTTCCACCAAAGCTAAACGCGCGGGCAATACCTATTGCGCCAATAGCATCTAGACGGTCAGCATCTTGCACGATCTCCATTTCTTTTGAATGGAATGAAACTTCACCTAAACTTGCTTTGAAAGACATGTTGAAGATGATTTTCTTGACATGGTCAATGATCTCAGGCGAAATTTCTAGACTTGCCAAAAACTCTCCGGCAACACGAGGGCCGATTGTTTCGTCGCCATCATGGAATTTACTGTCAGCGATGTCATGTAATAGCGCCGCCAATTCGCACACCATAACATCTGCTTCTTCATCTTCTAAAATTAACTTCGTATTGTTCCATACGCGTTGAATATGCGACCAATCGTGGCCTGCTTCTGCAAATTTCAACCGGTCTTGCACAAATGCTACTGTGCGCTCAATAATGTTATTCATACAATACTTTTGTTTTTTCGCGAGTACCCTCGTATAATTCGTATTCTAATAATCTACAATCTAATTTACCATTATAAAATTCTATACGTCGGGATGCGCGCAACCCGATTTTCTTTGCCAGATCTGGATTTCCAGTAAATATATAGCCTCTATAACCTTTGCATTCCTGTTTCATGAAATCTCCCATACGCTTATAGGTAATTTCTAGCTTGCTGTGTGTGCCCAAACGTTCACCATATTCAGGATTGAATAAAATGACACCTCCTTCTTTAGGAACGTGTGTTTCGGCAAAATCGCATACTTCAAATGAAATTAATTGCTCTACACCAGCAGTTCTTGCGTTCATCTTGGAGACGTTGATAGCCTCTTCCGAAATATCACTTGCGATAATTTGCGGAGCCGCTTTTTTATTGATCTGATCTTTAAGTACGCGACGCTCCTGGAAGAAAACTGTTTCATCATAACCTATGAAATGCATAAATGAATAGTTCATGCGTAATAACCCTGGTTTTCTGTTTGTCGCAATCAGAGCTGCCTCGATAGCTAAAGTTCCGGACCCACACATCGGGTTCACAAAAGGAGAATGACCATCCCATTTGGACGCAATAATAGTAGAGGCTGCCAGAGCTTCTAACATTGGCGCTTTTCCAGGGATCTTCCGGTAGCCATGTTTCGCTAGTGTTTCACCTGAGGTATCGAGAAAAATTTCAGCACGGTCATCTTTCCAGTACAAGTGCACAACCGCTTTATTATTGTCCGGACCTGAGTTAGGACGCATACCCTTTTTTTCCTTGATTCGGTCCACGATTGCATCTTTAACCTTGACGTTTGCAAATAATGGTGTGCTGATTGTCTCATTGTCCACATTGGAGCTGACAGAGAAGTATCCGTCAAATTGAATGAGTTCTTCCCATGCGATTTGACTCAATTCGTCATAGAGCTCCGTCGGATTATTGGCCCTAAACTCTTTTAACGAATACAAAATCTGAGATGCTGTGCGCAGGTTCAGATTGAGCTTGATCGTATCGTTTATACTGGCCTTTAATTCTACTCCTGTCGGAAATGCCCTGACAATGTCAAAACCTAACTCTTTAACTTCCTGTTGCAAATAAGGAGATAAGCGCTTATTGCACGTTATAATAACTTTATTGGGGGTGTTGAAAACTTCCATCATATTTTGTACAAAGTTAATTAAACTCTTCCTCAAAAATTGCTTAATTTTACGCTTTAATATTTATTTTTTTGATTATGGAAATTAGAGGAAAAGTACACGAGATAGGAGCGACACAACAAGTGACAGAATCATTCAAAAAACGCGATATGATTGTAGCTTATGCCGAAAACCCACAATTTGTTGAGTATATCCGTTTTGAATCAACACAAGACAGAACGTCAATTTTTGATAACCTAGCAATTGGTGAAGAGGTAGAAGTATCTTTTAATCTTCGTGGTCGTCCTTGGACTAATAAAGATGGCGTAACAACTTATTTCAATTCATTGGTCGCATGGCGTGTAACAAAATTGGGTAATGCTGCTCCAGCACCATCTTCTCCAGGTTACGCAGATATGCCTGCTCCTGTAGATTTGGCTGGTTCATCAGATGATGATGATCTACCATTCTAATCTGAATAGGATTTTATGCACTATCGCCCTTGCGGTAGCCAATAGATTAGATTATTTGAACTGTAAACAATCCAGTTCTTTACAATAGAAAGGCTTCTTCACGAAGCCTTTTTTCTTTCATAGCATCAGCATGGGCACCTGATTTTTCTTGGCGCTGAAATTGCTTGCTATACGGTGTCGTACATCAAAAAAACAATAGATATGAAATTATCCGTATTGTTCTCTTGCTTAGCAATGATTTCGCTAAGTGCATGTAATCAAACCTCAAAAGATAGTCAGCATACAACCGCAGATTCCACTGCACATGAGACTGTGGCGGTAGATACTGCCCATACATCGCAGAATTCGTTGGATTGGGCCGGTACCTATGAAGCTACTATTCCCTGTGCCGATTGTGAAGGTATCAAAACCAATATCACCTTAAAGAATGATAATACCTTTGCCATTGTCAGTGAATATATTAACAAAAATACCAAGTTTGAAGATACTGGCAAAGTCATGTGGCATGACAACGGATCCGTTGTTCATCTCACGGGGAAAGAGACAAATATGAAATTGAAGGTCGGCGAAAATAAGCTGATTGGACTAGATCAGGAAGGCCATGAGATTGATGGTCCCAATGCACATCTCTATGTGTACAATAAGGTCGAAGGAGAGAAACTGTAAAATAAAGCTCCGATAACTGAATTAGCCGCTGACGTATTTACCGTAGGGAACTTTTCGGAGAAGATACGTCAGTAAGGCGCTCGCCAACAGGGTGAGCACTGTTGCTGCAGGGATTTTCCACAAAGTGGATAAGGGGAGTAAAGGATGGATATAATTCAGCAATAAAATATGGCATAAGTAAATACCAAAGCTGTGAATGTCGATAAATTCCCAGAAGGCCTTGAGCTGTTCTGGGAGTTTAAGGCCTTGCACGAAGATGAATAAAAAGCCTGCACTCAATGCGATATTTGGTGAAAGATAGTTGTAAAGTGTCGGATCAAATTCCCTTCGTGACACACTTAAATAATATGTTCCCAAAGCTGTAATTATACAGCAGATCAGAAAAAATGTAAAACTTGATAATTTGACCATGGGGATTGGATAATTACGTAAATAGTGCCCCAAGACCAGGTAGCCCGCATAGCCAGAGAAAAAGGTCAGATCAAAGTTTGGTAAGTAACTATTGAACCATTTATTCGTAAAAAATAACGCTGCAAACCACAACCCCAAAAAGATCTCAAGCTCTCTTTTACTGCAGTTGCCCACAATTTTGCGTATGAAAGGAACTGCGAGGTAGAGCCCAAGTATCATATATAGATACCAAAGGTGTGCATTCGTTCCTGACTTTAAGCGAATTAACACAATGTTAATAACTTGTGGAAAACCGATGTAGTCAAAATCAATGTAGCGGATAAAATAATAGAGAAGATAGACGATCGTCCAAAAAAGAAAGGGCGGGACAATTTTTAACAGACTTTTCCGATAAAATTGTCCCGTGCTTTCGTCTTTCTGTAGCAGCAGAGCGCCTGAAATAATGACAAACAGGGGTACTGCAAAGCGCGAGAAGCTATTGATCCAATTGGCATAACTCCAGTCGAATGACTCAAATTCATTGCTGTTTAGGTAGCCCGAAGAGGAATGAATCAAGATAACGAGGAATATCGCAACAATACGTAGTACACTGATATAACTGGTTCGCGCCATTTGATTATGCTATTTTTATTGACTTTTACTGTCGTAGGCTTTCAAATACAGCAGCGTTAGGAGTGCGCCAATGCTCGCCATGCCCACGCCAACAAGCGAAGGTGTGTTATAAGCTAAACCCCAGGTTATTGGAATTCCACCTAAAAATGCACCTAAGGTATTGCCCAGGTTAAAGGCAGCCTGGCCACCTGCCGCAGCCAGCGTTGCAGCTTCTTTTGAAGCGCGAATTAACATCAGTTGTGTCGGCGAACCAATGGTGAAGGATACCAGTCCAGTAATAAATGCCAAAGGATAGGCTGTCCAGCCCAATGGCGATATAAAGTAAACCATCACAAGGCATAGCGCCATGGCGGAAAAACTAGCGATCGCAGCTTTGGTTGGGGAGATTGTATCGGCCAATTTTCCGCCGATAAGATTCCCGAAAAACATACCAACACCGATCAGGACCATAATCAACGGTACGCGATCAGCAGCGATGCCCGACACATTGGTCACTAAAGGTGCGATGTAACTGATCCATGCAAAAAGTCCACCGGTACCGATGGCGATAATAGCCATTAATAGCCAGGCAATTTTTTTGTTGAAGAAGTTGAGCTGGCTAAAGATGTTATTCCCTTTGGAAGCTTCAATTTTTGGCATCCAAGCATAAATTGCTGCAAAAGTGATTAACCCCAATATACTGATGATACCATACGTCAAACGCCATGAATAATGATGGCCGAGGTAGGTTCCTAGCGGTACTCCAGCCAAATTGGCAATGGTCATTCCTGTAAACATGATAGATATAGCCTGGGCTTCTTTTCCCTTTGGTGCCAACCGAGCAGCAACAACAGATCCAACACCAAAAAATGCACCATGCGGAAGCCCCGCCATAAAACGGGAGAGGCTGATCAAAAATTGACCTGGAGCAATACTAAATAGGCCGTTGAAAATAAAGAAGAGCAACATTAAAAAAAGTAATACCTTCTTTGGCGGATATTTTCCCGTAAATAGGACTAATGTTGGGGCACCTACAACAACACCCAGTGCGTATAGTGCAATCAGGTGCGCGGCAGTAGGGATCTCGATATGAAGATCTTTGGCAATATCAGGCAAGATACCCATCATCGTGAATTCGGTCATTCCGATGGCAAGTCCGCCAAATGCCAAAGCGATAATTCCTTTGTTCATTGTATTTTAAGGTTGAGGTTGTACGATAATGGTACGAAGATAATAAATAGTCGTTCCTTAACAAAACCCACTATTTAATTTATATTTAAAAACAGGATTAGAAAACAGCATAATTTGTATCTTATAAAATAAGAAAATAATTTTCTGTTTCAGTAGTTCCATCATTTTCTTCATGTTCCAAGCGGTTGCAGCTAGTAATGCATTGATTTGTGGTCCCGTTTCTCCCATGAAGTAATTTTTTGCCAGCCTAAAATCGGTTTTTAAATGTCCGATGATAGGTTCTATTGCCGCTCTGGTTCTAAATTTTTTGCGCTTTGTCTGCTTTTGATAAGCAGTGTCTTTTTTTCTTGGAGTGCTTGGGATGGAGATTTTCACGCCCTTTATTTCTGATTTTCCTCTGCCACCTCTATCGTAAAGGAGTTCTTTTGGGAGCTTTTGACCACCGGTTTCCATCTGTTCCAAAAGTGGTTCTATGGTGTGACCATCGTAAGGAGTTTGCAAAAATGCTTTAATCCCGAGAATGATTTTCTTGCCTTTGTTGGCGGTGGTTATCAAACCTACCTTATTCCCAAATTCATACTGGCTATGCGCTTTTCCTTTGGCAATACATCGGGTAAAAGGCTTGTGAATGCTGTAAATTTTATCGGCATCGTTTCTTTTTTGTGTGACAACCTTGGTGTACAATGTCATTAAATCTTTATAAAATTCTTGCTGTTCTGCATTAAAATTCCGTTGCAATTCACGAATCAGTCTCATGGCGATGGTTTTGAGCTGTCTTTGAGATTTCCTTGCCGCTTTTGCCCGCTTGGGATGTTTTCCGTTGTAGGTGTTGCGCACCATTTGTTTGCTGACTTTTGTGTAGCGTTGTCTTTGTTTTATGCCTTCATTTCCGGCTATTTTGTTGCAATAATCAATCACTTTTTTGCACAATTTTGCATCGGTAGGAAAAGAGGTATTATTCTCCTGAACGGTAGTATCGGACAAAACAAAATTTGAGGTGTTCGTCTTGGCATCGTGCATTCTTACGCTGTAGGCAAAGATTTTTTCGATACCTTTTTCGCCAATTCTTTTTCGGAAATGAACAAAATTACTCGGGTCACAAGGAAATTCGTGTTCAAAGAAAACCCTGCCACAAAAATGCTGCATATAAGGATTCATGATCCAGGCTTTTTCCAACGTCTCATCGCCCAAATTATACAAATGTTTCAGTAGCAAACAACCCACCATAAACCGAATCGGATGGCTCGGATTGCCCACTTTGGAATACAAGGGCGAAAATTCTTTCTCAAAATAATTCCAATCTATTTTTTCTGAAAGTAGAACAAGTTCATGCTCGTGGTCAATAAAATCCACCAACATTGGGCGAAATAATTCTGGCTTCTTTTCTGGATTTTTCCCCAACATATTTGCAAGGTTTTAAAGCTCTAAGATACAAATTCTTGCAATAAAAAACAAGCTATTTTAAATCCAAAATACTAATAATCAGTAAATTATAGGTAGTTTAAGGAGAGACTAAATAGATTGTACTAAAAATTATTGATACCTTTTTTGAGGGACACAAGTAACATTTTTAGTTTTTCTTAAGATGATCTGACGTTGATCTAATCTGCTTTCCAGTACCACCGAATCCGCAGCATGATAAACAACTTTAAAGCGGGGGATATACTGGCCGGAAAGATAGCAGCCTGAAATTTTCTGCTTGCCATTCTCTTTGGTATAAATACCATCGACAATGATGGAGTCTCCACGCAAAACATAAATACCCTTTGCATGTTCTGTCCAGGATCCATTTTTGTAACAGCTATCCGGAATTGTTTGTACCTTATTGTTGACGTGCATGGTCGCGTAAACAGAATCACAGGTAAACTTGAAATCGGTCAAGGTATATTGCATCATCTGCTGTTGTCCTGGAATACTGTCTTGGACCCATCCTCCCTGTAAAAAGGGTGCGCCTTCGTTCTGCATATCCGAATTGAATTTGCAGGCAGTAAAAAAGAAAAACATACCTATGGCAAGTGCCAATAGGTATGTTTTTGTTCGTATGTTTTTTATTGAAATAAAAGTCACAGCTTATTTTAAACTTCCAACCATATCTTCTGGTTTTACCCAGGCATCGAAATCTTCAGGAGTCACATAACCTAAGCGTACGGCTTCTTCTTTAAGCGTAGTACCATTTTTATGTGCTGTTTGTGCGATTTCTGCTGATTTGTAGTAACCAATTTTTGTGTTCAGTGCCGTTACTAACATCAATGAGTTGTCTACCAATTCTTTGATGCGTTTGTAGTTAGGTTCGATACCAGCTGCACAGTGCTCTTCAAATGAAACACAAGCATCACCCAATAGGCGAGCAGACTGTAAGAAGTTTGCGGCCATCAATGGTTTGAACACGTTTAGTTCATAGTGACCTTGCGTTCCACCAATTGTAATAGCCACATCATTACCCATCACTTGCGCCGCAACCATTGTCAATGCTTCACATTGCGTTGGATTAACTTTACCTGGCATAATCGATGACCCTGGTTCGTTTTCAGGGATCAAGATTTCACCGATACCTGAACGTGGGCCAGAAGCCAACATACGGATATCGTTTGCAATTTTATTTAATGAAACAGCCAATTGCTTTAATGCACCGTGTGTTTCAACGATTGCATCGTGAGCAGCCAACGCCTCAAATTTATTTTCAGCGGTTACGAAAGGTAGGCCTGTAAATTCAGCGATATATTTAGCAACGACAACGTCATAGCCGTTTGGTGTATTTAATCCTGTACCTACAGCAGTACCACCCAATGCAAGTTCTGACAAATGCGAAAGTGTATTTCTTAAAGCTTTCAGACCATGGTTCAATTGAGCGACATAACCTGAAATCTCTTGACCTAGAGTCAATGGAGTAGCATCCATTAAGTGTGTACGGCCAATTTTAACTACGTTTTTAAACTCCTCAGCTTTTTTTGCCAATGTGTCACGCAATTTTTCTACACCTGGAATGGTAACTTCAGCAACAGCTTTGTAAGCCGCAATATGCATTCCTGTAGGGAAAGTATCGTTAGATGATTGTGATTTGTTTACATCATCATTTGCTTTTAACACAGGTTCACCTTCACCAATTTTATGTCCAGCCAATACTTGTGCACGGTTTGCCACAACCTCATTCACATTCATATTGGATTGTGTACCCGAGCCCGTTTGCCAAATAACCAATGGAAATTGATCATCCAATTTGCCCGCCAAGATCTCATCACATACTGTAGCGATCGCATCACGTTTCTCTACAGGTAATACCCCCAACTCGTGGTTAGCATAAGCAGCTGCTTTTTTCAAATAAGCAAAGCCTGCGACGATTTCGTGTGGCATTGAAGCTGCCGGTCCGATTTTAAAGTTGTTGCGTGAACGCTCTGTTTGTGCACCCCAGTATTTGTCTGCAGGTACTTGAACTTCACCCATTGTGTCTTTTTCAATTCTGAATGACATAGTATGTAAGTATAAGTAAAACGTAAAAATTAAAAGCATATGTGCAAAGCACATTATACATCACTCACAAAGTTACAGGATAATACAGTAAAGAACAAGGATTAAAGCATAAAGACACAATAAGCAGGCTTTAAAAACCAAGACGTTTTGTCAAGGAATCATTCACATGGTGGAAAACCTGTTTCGGTTTTAACGTCCGCCAGGGAATTACGTTCAATGTACCACCGAAATTAATGTAATAATCTATATTTTGCTGTTGGAATTCTTCAATAACATGCTCTCGGAAACCAATACCCGCAATCCATCCGTCCTCGATATCCTGAAACCATTCCTCGTAGTAAGAGTCGTCTGAAGCATGAAAATTCAGTACATTCTCTCCGATGAGAATAAAATACTTGATCCCTTGACTGATCAATACATCGATAATCTCTCGCTTGAGTAACATGATGTCATTGTAGATTGCATCATTCCATTCACCAATCAGTTCGATAATACAGTATTGTTTTTCATAGTCTACAAATAGTATTTTCAGATATAAGGTAAGCGAACCGAATTCGTCCCATTGTGGGTGCAGAAGAAAATTATAGATCTGTTTGTCAAAATCGAATTCGCTGTAGACTGTACCATAAAATGGGGATTGTTCATCTTCAGCGGCAATGTAATAGTCCCGCCAATTGTAATAAGGTTCGATTTCGTGCATAAAGTGGAATCTTTTTCAATTCAAACTAAGATAAATTTACGCGAATTTGCAAGTTAAATTATAGAGATCATTGTCATCTGTTGAAATTAAATGTTTGGCACTCCTATGAGCTGTTTGGTTATGATTTTTGATAAAGACTTTTAATCATGGACAGCTTTGTTCCTTGACCAAAACAAGGACGTGAACTTTTTGTTTTTAATGTAAAAATATGGGTTCAAAAACTCGTTTAACCGAATAAACTTGCTATTTTTGATAAAGTAATTAATTGTTGAATAGTTTGTCTCATCTTCGGTAATTCATGAAGATTTCCCATGCAGAAAAGTATTAAACGAAATATTTTTGTAGCCGCTACATATGCTGCAGTATTGCTTCTCGGCTTGCTGTTGGGACAAAATTATGCCGAGGAGCAGGGAAGTAACCAGAAAACCACCTTTTCAAGTTTGCGCTCCAATGGCAATTCCGATAAATTACAATATCTCATTCAGTTAATTGCTGAGAATTATGTCGACAATGTCAGTATAGACACCGTTCAAGACGAAGCCATTGAGCATGTTGTTTCCCGCCTGGATCCTTTTTCCACCTTTTTGAAACCCAATCAAGTGCTAGCAAAGCAGGAAACTCTTGAGGGAACATTTGATGGTATCGGAGTAGAGTACTTTCGCCTGAAAGATACGCTACTTGTTGTTGGGATGGTGGCTGCTGGTCCTGCAGAAAAAGCAGGTATGCGTATTGGTGACCGCATTTTAAAGATCGGAAATAAGGATCTTGTCGGAAGAAAGGTGACTGAATCCGAAATTGAAAAACTTATCCGTGGCAAGAAAGGGACAGCAGTTTTGATTTCCATTCAACGCAATGGGGAGGTATTGAGCAATCCAATTAAAGTTATTCGGGATCAGGTAAATGTATCGAGCTTAGATGCATCCTATATGATCGCTCCAAAGACAGCTTATGTGAAGATTCGAAGGTTTGGACATAAAACTGCCGACGAATTCAGACAGTCACTCATTGATTTACGAAAAAGCGGTGCTCAGGATCTTATTTTGGATCTACGCAATAATGGTGGCGGATTTGTCCATACAGCGATTGATCTGGCAGGTCAATTTTTCAAAGAAAAAAGGCTATTGATGTATACCGAAGGTGCCAATGAACCTCGCCAGGATTTCTATTCCGAGAAAACTGGCGATTTTGGCGATGGCCGTGTCATTGTGCTGATCAACGAAAGTACAGCTTCAGCAAGCGAAATTTTGGGTGGTGCGCTTCAGGATCTGGACCGGGCAACGATTGTCGGCCGCAGGTCCTATGGTAAAGGCTTAGTACAAGAACAATTTGACTTTTCGGATGGCTCTGCAATCAATCTGACTGTAGCTCGCTACTATACCCCTCTTGGAAGATGCATTCAGCGAAAATACACACGCGCCAATTTTGATGCTGCGAAATACATGACAGGCTTCGATCTATGGACGATGGACACTGAATTCAGCCAAAAAGAAATGTTTACCACCAGCAAAGGGAAACTTGTTTTTGGTGGTGGTGGTATTCTTCCGGATGTTACTATTCCGATTGACACCAACGAAACCAGTGCCAAATACCGCGAGATATTTCATTCCAATGCGATCGAAGAATTTGTTTATGATCGCTTCACGAAACATTTGCCCGCATATTCTATAGAGAATTTTATTAGCGGTTACCACTTACCGACAACAGAATTTGATCTATTTATTTCATATCTCAACAGTCAGAAGCGGATTTCGGTCACCGCCAAAGAAGCAAAAAACTTACATGATTTGATTCAATCCGATATCGAAGCCTTGGTCGGTCGATATTATTTTGGTCGTGAGGCCTATTATAAAATCAAAAATCGAAGGGATAAATTTATTGAAATAGGACTTAAAACATTGGGGTATCAGATGCCTAAGGTTTAAGCCTAAGATCAGACCATACAGGGTAATGATCCGATAATTTCTGTTTGACAATCTGATAATTCATTACCTGAAATTTCTGGCTAGCAAAAATATAGTCGATCTGAAAGATCGGTAGGAGGGCATGATGGGTCACTCCCCAGCCGTTACCTTTCTCCTTAAACGCATTGTACAGCCCATCTCCAATTAAATTGACCGAGTAGCTCATTGGCGTATCGTTGAAATCACCTACGGCAATATAAGGATATTGACATTCATTCATGTGCTTCTTTAACGAATGCGCCTGTTCGCTGCGTAGCTCGAAGGCACTTTTAAGTTTGCGGCTCAATTTACGGGTCCTCGAATTATCCGATTCATTATTATTGGACAGGTTTTGGATAAATTCCTTGTCTTCATTTTGCAGCGCAAAAGAACGTAAATGTATATTGTAGATGCGGATCAGGGTGTCCTGCTTTTTGATATCAACATAACTAATCCGGTTGATTCCGTAATCGTTGTCTCTGATGGTTCCTGAATCATAGATCGGGAAACGCGAAAGAACAGCCATTCCATACGCCTCATAATCGTTTTTAGAGCTCGGTTCAAAGAAAAAATAGTCATATCCCAATTTATCTTTGAATTCCTCAGAGAAAACATGTTTTCCCTTAATCTTGCTAATATATTCCTGAAAGCAGATCACATCAGGAGAGATGCTGTCAATAATGCGGACAACGTCGGCTTTGAAGTTCTTTTTCTCATCGTTTACCTTCTTGAACAGATGAGCATTGAAAGTCATGATGCGAAGCGTACGTACCTCCGATGATACAGGGGCATTCTCTTTGCGAATATTCCAATGCTTAGTTAAAAAAGGCCACCCAATGAGGATCGTTATGAGCGAATAAAGCGCAATTTTCCGTTTGCGGAGTAGCCAATAAAAGATAAATCCAATATTGATAAGGAGGATCGGAAGGTAGCCTAAGCCCATAAATGCAATCGGCCAAAAGGATTTGGGATTAATGAAGGTCGCCGTATAACTCATAAGTAAAGCAACGATCGCAAGCATATTTGCCAGGAACATTGTTTTACTGATAAAGCCCAGTTTTCTCCTTAAAAATGTCCTTCTATCCATCAACCTTGTCACCACTATTGCTTGCCCTAAAGAGCGTTTCTTTTTCATGGTTCGTTAGACTGTCATAGCCAGAAATAGAAATTTTATCTAAGATAGCATCGATTTCATCCTGATTGGGTAAGTCATAACGATGTTTCCGATTTGTCGGTATATTGTTACCCACAACAACTTTCATTTTTGCAGGCTTCTGTTGTTTTTTCTGAAAAATTGTAGACCAGTCCATCCCCGATTTTAGCGCATAAGTGAAGCCCATTCCAAAAAGGACAACCGCAAAATACGAAATGGCAGCAGGTCGATTCGTCATCGTAAGGGCAAGAAATTCTAGGCCAAAATAGACAATGGCCACTAATTTTAGCTTGATGTTACCCAAAAGCAAAAGCCGTAGCTCATACTTGGGAACCAAAGTCACAATCGCGGCTAATACCGCTGCCAAGGGGAGAGAGCCTCCCATGAGCTGTAAGTTACTTGGCATGGGAATAAGTGACCCAAAGCCCATATAGAGCACGCTGCCGAGCAGCCATGAGGCAATATAGACAAACAGAAATTGCCGGGTGTTTAAGAAGGTAAAAAAGATCTGACCGACCCAATAGAGCCAAAGACTATCAAAAAGTATGGTCCAAAGCTTGACGTAAACGAAATTCGATGTAACCAATGACCAGGGTTGTGCAATAAAACTTGAGAAATTACTCGGTAAACTTAATAGACGCACCGTAGGTTCCAAAAAGCTTTGTGGTACAATTTTTAATTCGAAGAGTAGGTCTAAAAAATAAATGAGGACAAATAAACAAACCTGGATACTGATCACCAAAGGTACGGGCGAGCCAGTTTTATAGGTTTGTCTCCAAAAATCTTTTAAACCGATGTTATTCATTGCGCACGATATTAATAAATTCCTTTTCTAATCTTCCACAGTTTAAGCAGTAGATAGCCAAATAGTGCACCACCGACGTGAGCCAGGTGAGCCACAGAATCTCCTGGTCTAGATAAGCTCATGTATATTTCGATGAGGATAAATCCACCGATCATATACTTCGCTTTGACTGGTACAGGAATAAACAAAAATTGAAGCGGTATGTTTGGAAAAAGGTAGGCAAATGCCAATAGTACACCATAAATAGCTCCCGAAGCACCCAACATTGGAATAAGGTAGGTTAATGCTTCGTTGTTCCCAGTATTGGCCATGGAAATAAGTTCGTTCCCGCTCATGCCATGTAGCGGAGCGAAAGAACCCGTCGCATTATAGAGTTGTATGCCATTCACAGCCGTATAAAGAAACCAAGCACCGATTCCTGAAACCAGGTAGAAATTTAAAAAACGTTTTGACCCAAGCACCTGCTCAATCATAGGACCGAACATGACCAGGGAAAACATATTGAAGAAGATATGGGTAATGTTGTTTTTGTCATGCATAAACATGTGCGTGATCACTTGCCAGATTTTAAAGCAAGGCGAGTCGGGGTAATAGACCGCAAGATAATCATAAGCTACAGGTACAAGTTGAGATCCAATATAAAATATAATATTGATGATCAATAAATTCTTGATAACAGGTGTCAGTTGTGGAAACATATATTTTATCTTCTAATTTTTACCAAATTTTTCCGCTAATTCTTGCAATGTAAATGTTACAATTACAGGATTTCCATAGATGGAGATATTGGGTGAGTGACAAGCAAAAAGTCTGTCCACAAGCTCTGCCATTGCTGTATTGTCCAATGCGGTGCCAGGTTTAATGGCCGCATTACGGGCCAGGCTTTTTGCGAGGTTTTCGCGCTTAGCGAGCTTATACTCAGATTGATTGTTTTTGTAATCCTCCAATATTTTCTCAATCATTTTTATTTCGTCGAATCCTGTCCCTAAATCTGCAGGAATTCCGTCAATAATATAGGAATTTTTTCCAAATTCACGAATTTGAAAGCCTAAGCCGTTGATGTCCTCCAGGAGGTCCTTCATTAATTCATTATCTGCAGCATTCAGATCCAAAGTCTGGGGAAACAAACTTTGCTGACTTAGACCTTTATGTTGGTCCAGCTGTGAAAGAAATTGCTCAAAGAGAATACGTTCATGTGCCGCTTGTTGATCGATCAGGATAAATCCGGAGTGAATCTGCGAAACAATATATTTATTATGCAGCTGGAAAAAGAGCTTCGACGATGATTTATCTTCAACCTGAATGATCTGTGGGTCATCGGTGCGTAATTCCGGCTCATCATGCAATGGCAGCTGAACAGATTCCTCTTCTTCGACGATTTGGTACAGGGAATCCCAATTGCTGGGTATGCCACCTGTTTTCTTGTTAAGTCCTTCAGCGTAGCTTTCTGAACGGGTGTAGCTCGAATTGGATTTCGATTTGTCTGTATCAAATGGATTGAAGTCTGGATTAAAAGTTACCGTTGGAACGATAATTTCATCCAATGCCTTTTTTGTAATAAGATTGGTGAAGCTTGTTTCCTGTTCAAAATCCAAAGATGGCATGATATTGTACCGTCCCAACGATCTTTTTACGGCTGAACGGATAATGGCGTAAATAGCCTTATCGTCTTCATACTTAATTTCGGTCTTGGTAGGGTGTACGTTGATATCGATGCGTGCAGGATCTATGTCGATAAATAATACATAGAAAGGGAATGTTTCGGCCTGTAAAATATCTTCATAAGCATTCATGACTGCATGGTGCAGGTATGGATCACGTACAAAGCGTTTGTTGACAAAGAAAAACTGTTCACCACGTGTTTTTTTTGCAAATTCAGGTTTCCCAACAAAACCTTCTACCTTGATGATGGACGTATCTTCTTCCACCGGGACAAGTCGCTGATTGTAATTGTTGCCAAAAATATGGACAATACGTTGTTTCAGCGTCTCAGCCGGCAAATGGTAGATCTCATTTCCGTCGCTATGTAGGGTTAGGAAAATCTGTGGATTTGATAAGGCAATACGTTGAAATTCATCAATAATATGACGCATTTCTACCGAGTTGCTCTTTAGGAAGTTTCTCCGTGCAGGAATATTGTAAAAAAGATTTTTAACTAAAATATTTGTTCCGGCAGCAACAGCTTCCGGGTATTGGTTGACAACTTTTGATCCCTCGATCTCAACAACTGTACCCAGTTCATCTTCAATGCGGCGTGTTTTGAGCTCTACCTGTGCAATCGCAGCAATGGATGCCATTGCTTCGCCACGGAAACCCATCGTACGGATAGCGAATAAGTCTTCAGCCTTACGAATTTTCGATGTTGCGTGACGTTCAAAACAAAGACGAGCATCAGTTACGCTCATGCCACAGCCATTGTCAATGACCTGGATCAATGACTTGCCTGCATCTTTAACAATAAGTTTTATTTTGTCAGCTCCAGCATCAATAGCATTCTCAATCAATTCTTTAATGGCAGACGCTGGTCGCTGCACCACTTCTCCCGCCGCAATCTGATTAGCAACATTATCTGGAAGTAATTGAATAATATCCGACATATAATACAAAGTTAAGAAATATCCATATTTACAGCGTATAAACACTGATGAAAATCAACTGGACATTCCGTATGTTCTTTAAAAACAAAAACCTTTAATGTGTTCATTTATACAAATGAAAATGGAATAGCAACGACCAACTGTTTACAGCCGCAAAGAACCTATAAACGTATTTATTCATGAAATATGCCGCCATCCAGTGGACGTCAAGTCAGTGTGCATTGTCTAATACCTGTGTAAAACACAGCTGATATCGAGCTGGAAAAATATTCCCTTCGCAATAACCGAGCCACCTTACGAACAGAAACCGCATAATTCGCAGCTGCTGTTTTGTTGATATTACATTTCCAATTTTAAGAAACGTGCTGTTTCGCTTTTATTATTTTTAATTAAGTTTTCAGGTGTTCCTTCAAATAGAACCTGCCCGCCGTCTTTGCCACCTTCGGGACCGATATCAATGACCCAATCGGCCGATTTAACGACATCAAGGTTATGCTCAATAATCAAAATGGTATTCCCGCGCTCGACCAGACGATTGATAACGCCCATAAGGACATTGACATCTTCAAAGTGAAGACCTGTTGTCGGTTCATCAAGGATATAGAATGTATTTCCAGTGTCTTTTTTAGAAAGTTCAGTAGCCAATTTTACCCGTTGTGCCTCACCTCCCGATAAGGTTGTGGAGGACTGTCCTAAGGTGATATAACCCAAACCTACATCCTGCAGTGTTTTGATCTTTCGGTAAATACTCGGTACATTTTCGAAGAAATCCACAGCATCGTTAATGCTCATATCAAGTACATCGGAGATGGATTTTCCTTTATAGCGTACCTCTAAAGTTTCTCGGTTGTAGCGTTTTCCGTGGCATGTTTCACAAGGAACCTGTACATCGGGAAGGAAATTCATCTCAATGACTTTCAATCCGGCCCCTTGACAGGTTTCACAACGGCCGCCTTTGACATTGAAGGAAAAGCGTCCTGGTTTATAGCCCCTGATCTTAGCTTCTGGCAATTGAACAAACAAGGTTCTGATATCCGAAAATACGCCTGTATAGGTCGAAGGGTTGGACCGTGGTGTACGGCCGATAGGACTTTGGTCGATCTCGATGACTTTGTCAATATGTTCTAACCCTTCAATTTTTTTGAAAGGAAGTGGAATTGCTTTGGCTCTGAAAAAATGTTTATTCAAAATCGGGTATAAAGTACCTGTGATTAGGCTTGATTTACCCGAACCTGAAACACCCGATACAACAATGAGTTTTCCTAATGGAAAAGAGACAGACAGATTTTTTAAGTTATGTCCGGTTGCTCCATGTAATGACAATGTTTTTCCATTGCCCTCACGGCGTTTCTCGGGAATCTTAACCTCTTTTGTCCCGTTGAGGTAAGCTGCTGTTAAAGAGTTCGATTTTAGGATTTCTGTTGGTGTACCTTCGGCAACCACAGTCCCACCATGAACGCCTGCAGCAGGTCCCATGTCGATAACATGGTCGGCATGTAGGATCATGTCTTTGTCATGTTCCACAACAAGGACCGAATTGCCAATATCGCGTAGGTTTTTAAGCGCATTGATCAAACGTTCGTTATCCCGCTGATGGAGCCCAATACTCGGTTCATCCAGAATATAAAGTACATTCACCAGTTGGGAACCAATCTGTGTGGCCAAACGGATCCGCTGTGCTTCACCACCCGAAAGTGTTTTAGCTGTACGGTCCAAGGTCAAGTAATTTAGGCCGACATCCAGCAGGAAGCCTAAACGTGCGCGGATTTCCTTTAATATCTCCGTTGCAATAATGAGCTGGCGTTCATCAAGTTTGCTTTCTACCTGATCAAACCATTCTTTGATGGATGTAATGTCCATCGTTGAGAGCTCATGGATGTTTTTATCCGCAATTTTAAAATGTAAAGATTCTTTTTTCAGACGAGCTCCCGCACAGGTTGGACAGGTCACTTTCGTTCTGAAGTCATCTAAAGAAGGTGCCTCATCCGATGATTTTCCCGAAAACTCTTCCAGCATCTTAAAGATTCCTTCAAATTCAACACGATATTCACGTGTGCCATAACTTCCATAAGATACCGTGACAACGATAGGCTCTTCCTTATTGCCAAATAAAAGCTGGTCAATCTGTTCTTCAGTTAGTTTTTCAAGCGGTGTTGTAATGGTAAAATCTAATTTTTTTGCGACAGCTTTCAATACTTCCGAAGTCCAATTTTCCCGGGTAGGTCCCAGAGGGGCCAAACCACCCTTTTGAATACTTAGTTTTTTATCCGGGATAACGGCATTCTTATCAATTTCAAAAATATAGCCCAAACCATCACATGTAGGACACGCACCGTATGGGGAATTGAATGAGAAGGTATTTGGCTGTGGCTCATCATAAGAGATCCCCGATTCGGCATCCATGAGATAACGGCTATAGAATTGCTCTTGATTATCTTTCGTGGAGACCTTGATGATACCTTTCGCTGTTTTCATCGCCTGCATCACGGAAGTTTGTAAGCGCTTTTTATCTTCACGCTCTACTTTCAGACGATCTACGACGATTTCAATATCGTGTATTTTGTAGCGGTCGACCTGCATTTTTGGAACAAGGTCCAATATTTCTCCATCCACACGTACCTTCACATAACCTTGCTTACGGATTTGTTCAAACAACTCACGGTAGTGGCCTTTACGCCCCTTAACCACTGGTGCCAGGATGTTCAGTGCCTGTCCTTCAAACTCAGTCAAAATCCGTTCGATAACCTGATCGTCCGACATACGCTCCATTTTCTTCCCAGTCACATAGGAGAAAGCTTCTCCTGCTCGGGCAAATAGTAGACGCATAAAGTCATACACCTCAGTAATGGTTCCAACAGTGGACCTCGGGTTTTTGCTGGTGGTTTTCTGTTCAATGGAGATCACTGGACTTAAGCCCGATATCTTGTCCACATCCGGACGTTCCATGCCGCCCAAAAACTGACGGCTGTAGGCACTGAATGTCTCCATATACCGACGTTGTCCTTCGGCATAAATGGTGTCAAAAGCCAAGGAAGACTTTCCGCTGCCACTTAAACCTGTGATAACAACCAATTCATTTCTCGGAAAAGAAACATCTATATTTTTTAGATTATGCGCACGCGCTCCAAATACCTGAACTTCACTTTGTTCGCCCAAATCTGGGCTTCTTTTTACTGCCATGAAAACTCCTTAAGGTCCCGTGTGAGGGATTAAATGCAAAACATGCAAAATTACAGATTTTAAAGGAATTATGCGAGCCTTTCTGACTTTTGGAACAAAATGTGATATACAAGTGATTTAAAAAAATAATGTACCTTGCACAGTAAATCTAAATTTATGCGAAAATACGACGTCAGCAAACAAGAGAAACAATCGATCGACGATATTGTCCAATTTTGGAAGAAAGAGAACTTATTAGATGAGCAAAAAGCGAACGAGCTGATGGATAGTTTAGACGTGAAAAGTTTTGATTGGGGACAACTGGCTAGATATGCCTTTTGGATTGCCTTGGCATCTCTGGTCTTCGCTGTCTTTTCGTTGTTTACAGATGCATCATTCTTGGCCTTTGTGGATACCCTCTACGAAGCACCTAATATCCTATTTTGCTTCTTTTTCGCTGCCGTGGCTGTATTATTCTATACGCTGGGTTTTCGGTATAAGAAACGCTATCCTTATAAAAATCTATCCACGGAAACCATGATGCTGATTGGGGTTTTCGGAACTGCGGCCTGTATCGGGTTTATGGGTAAAGTATTGGATAAAGATACGATGCACTATTCCCTGTTATTTTTACTCTCCGTGGCGATTTATGGCTTTCTTGCCGTCAAGCTCGAGAGTAAGCTGATTTGGACGTTTATGCTTTTGGCCTTGGGCGTATGGTTTGCGACCGAGACCGCCTACCATAGCAATTGGGGATTTAAGTTTTGGGGGATGAACTATCCGCTGCGTTTTACCATTTTTGGGGCACTGATAACCGCGTTGGCTGTTTGGGTTCAACCCAGGTTTGAAAGGTTACAAATCTTTCAGCCCATCAGTTATATTGTGGGATTGATCTATCTGATGGTATCCTTGTGGACCCTTTCTATTTTTGGAAATTATGCTGATTTCTATGAATGGACGACTGTACGTCAATACCATATGTTCTACTGGGGTATTTTATCCACTGCCGTGTCGGTATTCCTGGTTGTCTACGGCTTAAAAGCGAAAGATAACGTCAGCAGAGAAGTAGGCTTTGTATTTTTAGTGCTCAATATCTATACCCGCTATGTCGAGTATCTCTGGGATAATATCAATAGAGCAGTGTTCTTTTTAATTTTGGCCGTGTCCTTTTGGTTTGTCGGCCGTTGGGCAGAGAAATTATGGAACAAACGGAAGGAAGAGATTGCTGGATAACTCTTAAAATTGAATCGTAAATCCGACACCTCTATTCGAACTGATGCTCAGATTAGGATCCAGGCTTAAATATTTGCGGATCCGGGTAATAAAGACATCCATGCTCCTTCCTGTGAAGAAATCTGCATTTCCCCATACTTTTTCAAGGATTTCTTCACGCGTGACAAGCTGATCATTGTGTTGCCATAGAAAGAGGAGAAGTTGGGCTTCACGTTCAGTGAGCTTATATTGTTTCGAAGCATGGCTTAATAATAATTGTTCAGGATGGAATAGATAGCTCCCGATGGCGATCGATTTTGGAGTACTATTTTTCTGATTCCGCTTTAATATATTCTGTATGCGAAGCAATAGTTCCTCGGGATCACAAGGTTTAGTGACATAATCATCGGCACCGATTTTTAGTCCCGTGAGCTTATCTATTTTTTGCTCTTTGGCTGTTAAGAAGATAAAGGGTAAAGCAGGGTATAGTGCATTGATTTCTTTGGCGAGGCTAAAACCACTGATTTGAGGAAGCATAACATCCAGTATAACCAGATCGTAATCGGCTAGCTGCTGGAAATTTTCCGTAAGATCATTGGGCTGTGCTATCCAGTCTATGGCAAATGTGGATAGCTCAAGGTATTGCTTAAGCATAAAACCAAAATCGGGATCGTCTTCAACGAGTAATATTTTATTCATTTTTGTTTTCAGTAGTTGAGTTAATATAAATACTTTAGTCTATGGCCGTCTATTGTCTTTTCACAGCTTATCCTTGTTTTTGGTCATATTTCCGATGATGGGACAAGCGCATGCGGCAGCTGGATTTTAAACGTAGTCCCGACATTGGGTTCGCTGGTTACAGTAAGCTGTCCGTGATAACGATCGACGATTTTTTTTACAAGGAAAAGACCGATTCCCAGGCCTTTGGTGTCGTGAACATTGTCTTTTTGGATGCGGTAAAACTTGTCGAAAATATAGGGTAGCTCGGATTCCTCCATGCCATAACCATTATCCTGTATATAAACCGAGAGTTTACCTTTCTGATCCTCAAAAGAGATATTAATCCAAGTTGCACCATATTTTACGGCATTGTTCATCAGGTTCTGAAATAATGTTGTCGCATCATTTGGGCTCAGGCATAGTTTGCCGTCAGGCAAAGGACTTAATTGGAATGCGATAGCCGGATTGGTCAATTGATAATCGTCGAAAATAGCTTGTAGTTCTGTGCTTTTAACAGGAGGCTGATCAATAGTTTGAAGATTTTCGTTAAGTGGATCAAGGGTTTGTTCCAAGCGATTTACTTGTCGTTCAATGACGGTTATAATGCTTTCGTCTGTTGATTTCCGAAGTGTTTTAGCAGCAATTTTCAGGGTTGCAATAGGTGTTTTGAGTTCATGTGAAATATTGTCGACGACATCGTGCAGTACAGTGATCTGTTTCTGCTGTTTTCGGAGATTCTGAATGGTTCTATAAAAAAGCCAAAGAAAAGCGGCTAGAATAAATAAGGTGCTCAATAGGAGCGAAGTAAGTTCTTTGAACAATATCCAGTTGAGATTCGTCACCTCAAAGGATGTCTTCCTATGTACAAGAAAGGTATATAAGACTTCTTTGCTCTGGATGCTGTTTTCGATTTTCTGTGTTTCTGTTTTTTCTGTTATCCACTCGCTTGAGGAAAGTTCAACGGGCCGCCGAAAAGCTCCAGACGTTGTGTAGATGGTAATGGGACCCGCTGCGATCTGTTTTTCTAAGCTCTTGAAATAGATGCCCAAAATTTCTTTTTTCAGAATGACATCCATTCCAAGTGGCTGAAATAGACTGTCGACATATTGCGTTAGCCTCTGGGATGTTTTATGTGCATTTGCACTGTAAAGTCCTTTCAGTTTTTCAGCCGTAATCTCATTTTTAACCAATTTAATATAATAGTCTCTGGCGATGTCCTTGCTCATTAAATCATCATCAAAAAGCTTGTCATTGTCATGAAGCTTACTTAGCTTACTTTTTACAGTGGCAAAAATATCACGCTGTTTGAGCTGATAGGTATTGTACAATTGATACCCCTGTATGCCAATAAGTACGGCAAAAAATAACGTGAATAGGACGATATAACTTTTGGGTTTCAATTCCATACACAAATATAATTGCTGAGGGCTAAGATAATGTACCTTAACCCAGTATTAACCCTTTATTAACCATCATTTGTCACAACTATGGGGACTTTTGAAGCATAGCATATCAGTATGAAATGGCCGCGATTGTCAAATAGGTATGACCGCAAAACTGGCCTACGTATTACAAAACATAGATTCTAACAAATAGAATAATGCGAATAAGCTATACTAGAATTAAAAGACTAATTATTTGTACATGAAATTGATCCTATTTTTTCTGACTTTCCCCCTGTTGCTTTCGGCGCAGACTAAACAAATCGGGGGACAAGTACAGGATGCAAACAAAATTGTGCTGGCGGGTGCGACCGTTATGCTATTGGATAGCAACTATCAAGAGATCCGTGAAGTGAAGACTGACCATTTTGGAAAATTTGTAGTTACGCTGGATCATCCTAGTGGATACTATCTACGGACAAGCTATCTGAACTTCAAGTCTCAGGAACTTTTTTTTCGCAGCGATACCATTTCACGCCCTTTGTTACTTGAGCTCCTTCCCGAAGCAAAGGTACTTGAAGAAGCGCAGGTCGTGGGTCGAGCTCCCCGATTGATCCGTAAGTTGGATCGCTTAGAGTTCAACGTTCAGAATTCCAATCTTTCAGCACTGAATAGCTGGGATATTTTGAAGCGTACGCCCTTAGTGATGGTGAATGGTGCGGATTTAATGGTCCGTGGAAACAAAAATATTGTTGTCCTCATTAATGACAGAAAAGTAATGCTCACGGGAGACGAACTGAAAACCTATCTGGAGAATACAGCAGGTAGCGACGTGCAATCGATTGAGGTTATTACCAATCCACCTGCAAAATATGAAGCTGAGGGAAGTACGATTATCAATATTAAACTTTCCAAATCCAACCTATATGGCTATAGAGGCACGGTGGTTGCATTGGCCGAAAAAAGCAGTACCTGGAAGCAACTGTTTGGACTCACTCAGTATTATAGAAATGAAAAATTCAATCTTCGTGGTACTTATAATTTCGGACGAGGGACTTACGCACGCTATGAAACGAATTATGTTTATTATCCGAATGATCAAACCTCATGGGAAGGTGTCATGGATCGATTTGATACCAATAACAGTCAGAACAGCTATGTGTTTTCGATAGACTATACACCCGATACAACCTGGACGGTTAATGCTGGACTAAATGGTTATTACGGACCGAAAACCTATGGTATTTATGAAGTGCCCACCATTATATACGATAAAAATCATGTACAGGAGTCCAGTTATTTTACCACCAATGATCATCAACGATCGACAAAAACGAATAACCTCTACCTTCAGGTAGCAAAGAAGCTTAATTCCAGGTGGAGCATAAATTGGTTATCCTACTTCACTGACAATCATTCGACAAATGATCAAGACGTGCTGACGGCACTGCGATTTAAGGGGGAGGAACCCACAGATACCCGATTTATCAGTAATAATGGAAATAAAAATCGGCTTTTTTCTTCCCAGATAGATTTCACCGGAAAAATAAAGAAGCTGGGGCTGGAGTTTGGTGGAAAATTTAGCGATGTGAAAACGACGAGTACCCTTGCTTTCTTTGATGATGAATCAGGAGAGCTCGAGCAAAGGCCTGATAAGAGTAGTGTGTTTGATTACAAAGAACGTAATGTGGCTTTGTATGGCTCATTGGACTATGCCTGGAAAAAATGGAGCTGGAAAGCAGGCCTAAGGGGAGAATATACCGATTTGGAAGGTATTGTATCCGAACCAGCTGATATCAATAAGCGTGATTATTTTGTGCTCTTTCCGACATTTTACATGCAATATGCCTTGACTGACGATCAGCAGTTCGGTTTTTCCTATGGAAAGCGTATTAGTCGACCAGCATACTCCTGGCTTAATCCGGCTAAGTCCTACTATAATCGCTTTTCCTATTTTCAGGGAGATCCACGTTTAAGGGCGACGATCGTTCATAACCTGAATCTGACCTGGACAAAAAACAACTGGAATATCGATTTATTCTACCGATTTGAGAAGTGGCCGAATATGGAAATTTCCCTTCAAGATAACAACAATCACCAGCTGATTTTCCAATATACCAATATCAAGAAAGGACAAGGGGCGGGTATAGACCTGGGTAAGAGTTTTCAGCTGACAGGACGCTGGGGATTGAATCTACAGTTGGAAGGAATGTATAACGAGAATTACTTTATCGGTACTGATGACGTATTGCACAAGAATGATGTGTATATCGGCAACGGAAACGTAAGCACCAACTATGTGCTGAATAAGGATGACGGTTGGAATCTTGAGCTAGGGAATACGTTTACATCGCCCACGATACAGGGGCCATTTCATATTACAGGGTATTCAAGTACCTATGTGATGACAAATCGAAAATTCTTTAAAAAGAAATTTGAAGTAAATCTATCATTTATGGATATTTTCAAAACAGAGAAAATGACAATATCATCCAAGTACGGCGATCAAAATAATTTTTATAGGGACTATCGGGATACTAGAAAAGTAAATCTGACGCTGCGCTATCATTTTGGAAATCAGAAAGTCAAAAGCATTAATCAGCCCACTAGAACAGAAGAGCAGAATCGTTTGTAAATCAGTTAACCCTAGTAAAGTGAAATCCTTCCGATTCCCTGTATCTATTTTATTCATAATACATTGGTAAAGGAAATGGATGTAGCATTCATTAAAAACAATAATCCTCCACATCGCATGTGGAGGATTATCAGATGCTAAGAAAGTATTTTCTTAGTTTATTTTCAAAGAATACGTGATATTGATACCACCAGCGGCAAGCATATCGTGTACTGAGCAATATTTTTTAACGGCTAATTCAGCCGCTTTGGCTGCTTTTACCTCATCAATTTCACCTTTTAGGAAAAAATTAATGTGTATATCTGTAAATACTTGTGGAATTTCTTCCCGGCGTTTACCTTCTACTTCGACCTGGATATCGTCAATTTGTTGGCGTTGTTTTACCAATATGCTATGGAGGTCAAAGACGCTGCAAGAACCCAGTGCAATTAAAACCAATTCCATTGGACGCACACCTTTTCCTTCACCGCCGATAGCTTCTGAACCATCGATGTTGACTTTGACGGGGGATAATTCACTGCTGGCTTCGAAATGCACAGCTTGGTTGACACGGTTTAATTTGATTTTCATCTTATTTTATTCTTTTTTGCTCGTTTAGGCTGTGGAACGTGAAACGAGTTTTTTTCTGTTCAATCTATACTAAACAAACTTAGATAAATTACCTTTTATATACAATATAATTGCGTAGTATATAAAAGTAATTTATCGATCTCTCCTCTGCCTATTGAGGAACTTATTTATAGAGGAAATATACAAAAAAGGCAGACGATTATTCGTCTGCCTTTTGTCAGTATGTAGATCACTCTTTATTTTGTGACGGTATCCGGTAGTTTGACACCGCGATATTTCGCTACATCAACCTGTGGAATCTTTGAGCCATATTTAGAATTGATGGCGCTGATAAAGATGTTGGCCATTAGGGCGTTTCCAATTGGTGTTAAGTGAATACCATCTAAAGAGAATGCATTTCCGGTAATGTATTTTGCACTCACCGCTAGTCCGTTGATACGAACACCATCTTTTACATTATTCAAGAATTCATGCACATCAGCTAAAGCTAGGCCTTTTGAGTTTGCAGCAGCTTTGATAGCAGCATTATACTCGTTGATGCGTTGTACGACCGTTGCTGTTTCGCTTACATCAAGCACGTATTTGTCTTCCACGGGGTTCAGTGGGTGTAAGCCGTATGGAATTTGTGCCGCATTTGGTTTCCCCAATAATCCTGTTGAAGAGAAAGGGAGAACAAAATAATCTTGATCAGTAGCTGCACGAGAACCTGACTTTGTGGCAATGTAGATATTTGTTACCGGTGTCGGCGGATTTGTTGCATTCACAGCTGCCAATAAAGCAGCACGGGTTACCGTCGTAAAATAAGGTGTTGCTGTTACATCAGGAATTGTAGCCAATACTCCTTTTCTATCCCCTTGAGTCAATGCCTGTACATAACCATTGAGAATCGCAGTAAACTGAGCTGTTTCTGTCAACACAGTTGTCGGATCCGGTTTATTTGTTATTGGGTTAATGTTCACCACACCACCGTTAGTTGCCCAGCCGAGCGCATCATTATTGCCGAGCGCAAAACTAAAGAAGGTGTGGTTTTGAGTCGTGGAATAAGTGAAGTACGTTTTCATTGCATCTGCATCGGGCAGCAAGCGCTCAAAATACATGTTTCCGGCGGACGAACCCATACCTGCTACTCTAGAAAGGTCCATACGCATACCCGGTACACCAAGGTTGTTTATCGGGTCGGTATATTTGGTCAACAATTTTGGTGAAGCCGAGCGATAAGCCAATTTATCGGTTACCTGTGCCGTTATTGGCTGGCCATTGACAAGTGCTGTAAGCGTAATATAGCCAGAACCATTGGCTTGATCTTCACTGAAAAATGGCGATTTGAACTCACCTCCACCCACTTGTTTCAATTGCTCCGCAATTAAATTGGGGTAAGCCACCTTTTGGCCCTCCAAGTAGAGCCCGCCATCGGCATAACCTGCTGTCAATGAATTTCCGATGGCAACATATTTTGAAAAATTAAGCGATCCAGCCGAAGGCGTATATTCGTCCAAGGTAGGTTTACATGAGGCGATCGTTAAAAGTGCTAACGCGGCAGCTATATAAAGTTTGTTTTTTTTCATCTTAGTCAAATTTGGCTGTTAATTACCATTTATAGCTTACACCAATACCAGGAGCAAAAATATTTGTCGCATAAGTCCCCGAAAGATGACTCTCCACATTGGTTGATTGGCGAGCCACGATGCGTTGGTATGCAAAGGAACCTGTGACGTCAAATTTTGGTGATGGTTTTATTGTAAAACCTCCTGATATCAAATACCTGGTGTTATCTGGTGTCTCGGGATAAACATAGGCGCTCTGTTGCACCGGTGTTGCGATTACACCACCACCTATCCGTAATTGCAAGCGGTCGGAAGCAATGTATTCCAATCCTGCTTTGACGGATCCTGCTTTATCGTATTTTTTTGGTGAATGCGTATCTTGCAATACCGGCGTGTTTTCTTTGTAATCGAAATCTAGCGCTTTATAGATGTCGTAGTTGATGAGCGTTGCATCAAGAGCCATCTTCAATTTCTCCGAAATAGGGAAGGCAATGCCTGCGGCAAATGTGGATGGTAGCGGTAATTCAGCACTGAATTTGTTGCCCGAAGGGAAGTTGCTTGCTACCGATTCAGGAACGTCAAAAGTCGCATCTCCATTTTTAAGTTTGGTGACGACTTTTGAGCGGTAACTTACCGATATAGCGAATTCGTCTTCTAAGTTATAATGAATACCCACGTTATACCCCGTTCCAGTTCCAGTTCCTTTTAGGGTTGCCAATCCGGCGTGACCGTCCGGATAGAATACAGGAACAGAATTTTCGAGGTCTACGGTACCAATGTTGTATACAAAACCACCCCCAACACTAAAATTTTCAGTCAGTTTGAAACTTAATGTGGGCTGAATATAGATTGCACGTAGCGAAAGGCTGACCAGACTGAATTTACCTACCCAATCTTTTCCCCAATCGACGGCACCACCATACGGTGTGTATACTCCAATACCGGCTTTCCACCAGGAGTTTTTAGGGCCGAATGCGGCAAATAATGAAAAAGGAGTTGAAATCTGATTTCTAGTATGATAAACAACTGTACTTCCAACCTCTTGAAATGCAGATTTGTACATCACGGCATTACCGGCAACTGAAATAGCGTTATGGTCCATTTTTGCTAAAGCACCCGGACTATAAAAAATGGAAGACTCATCTAAAAAGTAAGCAGAACCTGCTCCCCCCATTCCCACAGCTTTGGGACTTTGTAGATTCACTTGAGATCCTTGTGCAAACAGGAGTGACGGACTTGCACAAAGTATTGAAAATAGCAGTTTCTTCATACTAGTGTTTATTTTTGGTTAACATTCCTCTTTCAAATACAATGCTAACATAATAAATGTTTGACTAAAATTAATAAATGTTGTGTAATATTTTTTTTGCTCGTACCTTTCCTCTATAAATTAACTATAATACAGTCCCCTTGCGCATTGGGTTTTGCGATTTTCCTCTTCGAGTTTGGTCAGCCGTAAGGCTGGCATTAACTCATGCTTGTGTACTTATAGCCTTTTCAGGCATTTGCATTGGCCAATTTAAAAACGGGGTCTTTTAGCCACCATAAAGATACCCGGCCTTTACGCAAAAAATTGTTATGGTTTAAGTTTCGCTATGCGTTCCATTTCTTTTTGGTGATACCGTATCCTGGCATCTAGTTTGGCTGGTTCGTAGATCACCTGTAGTGCCGGATTATAAGGGGTTAAGTCTTTTAGGATATTCCATACAACAACGGATATTTTTCGTGCGATAGCGATCAGGGCCTTTTTCGAGGATTTTCTTATACTTAGACGGTTGAATTTGTCTTTAAAATAGGAGCCTTTACAGCGGCTTGCCGCCCAGGCAACCTGTACCAGTATTGGCTTGAGATATCTGTTTCCTTTAGTGATTGCTGTACTTTTATATTTCCCTGCGCTTTCATCATTCTTTGGTCGTAATCCGACCCATCCGCTCAGTTTACCGCTGTTTTCAAAAACTTTCATGTCTGCGCCGGTCTCGGCGATGATCACAGCGGAACTGATACGGCTAACGCCGGGAATCGTCTTTAGCAAGGCACTCTGCCGTGGAAAATCACGCAGGCAGATAGCTTCAATCTTTTCTATATACTCAGCAGACTGCTTGATCAACAGGTCGTATTCAGCTTTTGCCATCTGCAGGTTGAAGCGGTGGTGCTCCTTCATGCAGCCGGTTAGTGCTGCTGCCAGCTTTCCGTTTTCTTTGTTCTTCTTACTGGCATAGACCAGTTTGCTTAAACGTACGGCATCACGCTCCCCGGCTATCAGGGCATCAATGACACTCAGCATACTTTTCCCTCCGATATCGGTCACAAGACTACCCAAACGGATTCCGGCCTGTACGAGGATATTGTCCATTTTGGTAAGCATACGGACTATCCGCTGTTGCAACTTGCTATAGGAACGGGTGTAGCTCCTGAGTTCCTGTATTCGCTCACCGGGCACAAAACTCCCGCGAAGCATATCTTTGTGAAGTAGCTGGGCAATCCACTGTGCATCCTTTACATCGCTTTTGCGGCCGGGCAGCTGTTTGATTAAAAAGGGATTCACCAGCATCAGATCAAAGCCCATTTCAGAGAGAATATTCCAGACCGGGATCCAGTAAATACTGGTACTCTCCATCGCTACTCGGAGAACACCCGCAGCCTTCAAGTAGGCTCCCAACTGTCGAATGCCCGTACTGAAGGTTTCGAAAACCTCCACATCCGAATAATGCTTCCCATTAAATACCGCACAAAAAATACTATCTTTATGCACGTCAAGTCCTGCTGTTTTCATATAACTTTTTTTTTCAACATAAAGATAAGCAGCGGGACTTGCTTTGATTGCGATAGCTCTCGCCAATTTTTATCCGCTTGTGTGTAATCGGAAAATTAAATGTAAATTTAAGTGCAAGGATACTAAAAATTAAACGATCATATTATATGGCTACAATCACTTTTAAAGGCAATCCAGTAAACACAAAAGGCAGTTTACCACAGGTTGGCGAGCAAGCTCCTGATTTTAAATTAACTGCGGGCGATCTTTCCGATAAGTCTCTTACAGACTTCAAAGGAAAAAAAATTGTATTGAATATTTTTCCTAGTGTAGATACCGGAACTTGTGCCGCTTCCGTACGTGCATTTAATAAAGAGGCTTCTCAGTTGGATAATACTGTCGTGTTATGTATATCGAAAGATTTGCCTTTTGCACAAGGTCGCTTTTGTGCGGCAGAAGGTCTAAATAATGTCGTGACATTATCAGAGTATAAAGATTCAAACTTTTCTGACGCTTATCAATTGGCTATCGCTGATGGACCTTTGGCGGGTTTATTGAGCCGTGTTGTCATCACATTGGATGAAAATGGAAAAGTATTGTACGAAGAGCAAGTCGCAGAAATTGCTGATGAGCCAAATTATGCTGCAGCGATCGCATCGTTGAATTAAGTAGGATGAGACTGAATAAAAAAAGCCTTTGCTTATGCAAAGGCTTTTTTAGTTAATGTATATTCGCTAACTATAACAAAGCGAACGTTTATTTTGTTTTCTCCAAAGCCTGCAAGATATCGTTGATGATATCTTGTTGATCTTCCAGACCCACAGACAGGCGGATACTGCCCGGTTTGATGCCCAGATTCAAACGTTCTTCTTCCGACAATTTTGAATGCGTCGTTGAAGCTGGATGCGTTGCGATTGATCTTGAATCTCCTAAATTAGAGGTGTATAAAATCATTTCCAAATGATCCACAAAGGCTTTTGCTCGCTCAAAACCACCTTTGACAACAAAGGTTACAATACCGCCACCAGCTTTCATTTGTTTCTTGGCCAGCTCATATTGTGGATGGCTTGGTAAAAATGGATATTTTACATCCTCAATTTCCGCATGATTTTCCAATGCCTCGGCCAAAGCCAATGCGTTAGAACAATGACGGTCCATACGGATGCCCAATGTGTCTAAACTTTTTGATATGATCCAGGCATTGAAAGGCGATAATGCGGGGCCTGTATGACGGATAAAGAACATCAATTTATCGATAAGCTCTTGTTTTCCGACAACAATACCGCCCAAAACACGACCCTGTCCATCCATATATTTGGTCGCCGAATGGATAACCAGGTCAAATCCATATTGAATCGGTTTCTGAAGATAAGGTGTGGCAAAGCAGTTGTCGATCGACAGAATGATGTGGGGATATTTCTCCTTGATTTTACCCAACCATTCCAAATCAACCAATTCTAGACCTGGGTTGGATGGTGACTCTAAAAAGATGATTTTCGTATTTGGCTGGATTGCTTTTTCCCATTCTTCGGGATTAGCTGCGTCTACGTAAGTTGTTGTAACGCCCCAACGTGGGAAGAGTTCCGTAAATAACTGATGTGTAGAACCGAATATTGCACGTGAAGAGACAATATGGTCTCCACTTTCGATAATTCCTGCAAAGGAGGCAAATACTGCTGCCATACCTGACGCAAAAGACAATCCTGCTTCTGCACCTTCAAGAATACAAACTTTGTTGATGAATTCTGAAGTATTTGGATTAGCATAACGGGAATAAATCATTGCATCCTCTTCGCCAGCAAAGACCGCCCTACCTTGTTCAGCGCTGTCGAAGATAAAACTTGATGTAAGGTATAAAGGAGTCGAATGTTCGCGAAGTGCTGAACGATCGACCTGTTCACGTATGATTTTAGATTGATCTTGTTTCATGATGTGTAAAGGTACGAGATGAAATTTTTATATTTGTATAATTAGCAATGAAATAACCCATTTTATGAAAAAAATATGGCTTTTGCCTTGTACTATATTCCTAGTGCTTTGCTTTTCCTGTTCAAAGGATGAGGAAGGAACTTTTGAACAAAGACCAATGCAAATTCCGATCTTGTATCTAGAGTCATCTACCGCTGAATTATTTATGTCTAACGTGAACGAAATGAAATTGAGTTATCGTGGGAAACAATTGGATCGCATTATAGGAGGATTTTTAGAGATACCTACCACGAACGGATTTGCCCCCTTTTTTACGGATAAGGTGTACTGGGACGTTCGTGTAAACGGAAATCGGATGATACTTGAAAAAAAGAGTTTTAATAAGGAACTTATATTTTCAGACAGACAGAAGTTATTATTTGAGGGCGGGAAAATTGTCGAACTTATCAATACATAGGTGATTTGCTAAAAGGGGAGTACAGCTACGTCGACGAGCAACTCAGGTCCTAAAAAACGTTCTATTTTAATTCAGCGAAGAACCTAGATAGCCTCGTTGTAAGTTATCCTAATTCAGCCTTTAAAACTGTTCAGATATTTAGTGACTATGATGCCAAGCCTAATGAGATCAAAGGAGTTATGGTGCTGGAAGAGTTTCTCCCCCGAGCCTTGTCGACAAACAATTATTTAAGAAAAAATACAGTTTCGATTTCTGAAACTGGCGAGCGGGTTCAAACTGGCCGGGCCACATGTGCTGAACAATTGTTCTACTAGTGCCAAGTATTATTACAGCATTCATGTTTTGCATATTTTAATCAATCGATTGATTAAAACAAAGAATACGATTTGACCTAGGGATAAATTCTGTTGGAGCTCAGCATCGATCGGTTTTGTACGCAAATGTTACATACAGCATTTTGCAAAACTTCTTATCTTAGGGCTTTACAACCTAATTTTCTAGCACATAAATATAGACTATGTTGACAATCTTGTTATCCTCCATTTTACTTTCCAGCGGGCCATTCGCCAAATCAGATACTTTAAAAGCTTACGGGGCCTTGCCAACCGAGCGTCAATTAAAGTGGCAAGAGATGGAAACGTATTGTTTGATTCATTATACGCCGACAACTTTCCAAAATAAGGAGTGGGGTTATGGTGATGCACAGCCCTCATTGTTTAATCCTTCGGCTTTTGATGCAAATCAAATTGCTAAGGCAGCTGCAGCAGGTGGTTTCAGGGGCTTAATTAGTGTGGCAAAGCACCATGACGGATTCTGTTTGTGGCCAACCAAGACAACATCCTATAGTATCGCTTCCTCACCGTGGGAAAACGGGAAAGGTGATATGGTCAAAGAATTTATGCAAGCGACCCATCGCAATGGGATGAAATTTGGTGTATATCTTTCTGCTTGGGATCGTCACGATGAACGTTACGGCACACCGGCCTATGCCGATGCCTACAGACAGCAGCTGACCGAACTGATGAGCAATTATGGCCCATTGTTTACCTCCTGGCACGACGGAGCAAATGGTGGTGATGGCTTTTATGGTGGCCATGAAGGAAAGCGTATCATCGATCGAACAACTTACTATGAGTGGCATGAAAAAACCTGGCCAATTGTACGAAAATTACAGCCTGAAGCGGTTATTTTCTCAGATATCGGTCCCGATATGCGTTGGGTGGGTAATGAAAAAGGATTTGCTGCTGAAACTTCATGGGCAACATTTACGCCGATTGGCTTAAACGGAAAAGTCGCTGTACCCGGAGCGACAGAATCACATAATGCCGAAACAGGTGACCGTAATGGTAAATATTGGATACCTGCTGAATGTGACGTGCCACAACGTCCGGGATGGTTTTATCATGAAGAACAAGATAGCCGTGTAAAAACACCAAATCAGCTTTTTGAGATCTATTTAAAATCCGTTGGAAGAGGAGCATGCATGAATCTTGGCTTAGCACCGATGCCTTCTGGTACATTACATGAGAATGATGTGAAGTCGCTGCAGGCTTTTGGGAAAAAAGTGAAGGAAACTTTCCGTACCAATTTAGCCAAAGGAGCGACCATCACGGCATCCAATGTCCGTAACGGTGATTCAAAATCCTATGGTACTTCATTTATTACCGATAACGACCGCTATAGCTATTGGGCAACAGACGATTCCAAAACATCGGCTACATTGGAAATAAAATTAAAATCCCCAGCGAAGTTCGACCTTATTCAGTTGAGAGAGAATATTAAGTTGGGACAACGTATCGATAGTGTTTCGATTGAACGTTGGGAAAATAACAGCTGGAAGCCTTTGGCCAAAGCAACAAGTATCGGCGCAAACCGCCTCATCAAACTCGAGCAACCTCAAACTGCAAGTAAATTACGTCTTCATGTTTATGCTCCTGTAGCGATTACGCTCAGTGATTTTGGATTGTTCAAGGAGTATAACGAGCCTTTTGCATTTAATACCAAAGAGGTGAAAAAGCTGACTGGATTTAAGATTTCGACAGGTAGATCCAATAATAATGCTTATTTATCTGACGGAAAACCAAGTACTTTTGCGACTGTTGCCGATCAAGGTGTAATCGTTGTCGCTACAGACAAACCTGTTTCTGGTATCGGCTTCCTTCCTCGTCAGGATGGAAAGAACGTAGGGACACCAACACATTATAAAATATCAACCAGTACTGACGGGAAAACATGGACCCTTGTTAAAGAGGGTGAGTTTTCCAATATTAAGGCGAATCCGATTTTGCAACAGGTGTTTTTCGATACGAACAGCGCAACCAAGTTTATCAAATTTGAACCAAAACAATTTATTGATGGCAATGAATTAGCCATAGCGGAATTTGAATTGTATGGTAAATAGATTTTTAATGCTTATCGTGGTATGTATATGTCATACCACGATGCTTTTTGCTCAACAAAATCCACTCGTACTTTGGTATAATAAGCCCGCGAAGGTTTGGGAAGAGACCTTGCCATTAGGAAACGGACTTATCGGCATGATGCCAGATGGAAATCCTAGTCATGAAAAGATCGTACTCAACGAGATTAGTATGTGGTCGGGCAGTCCAGAGGATCCCAATAATTATGAAGCCTATAAAAATGTTGAAGCTATTCAGGCTCTGCTTAAGGCCGGTAAAAATGATGAAGCCGAAAAATTGGTCAATGAAACTTTTGTGACCAAAGGCAAGGGGTCGGGTTTTGGTAATGGGGCAACGGTTCCCTACGGCTGTTATCAGCTATTCGGCGACCTTATACTCGATTATAAATTGCCTGCTGGAACGATCGAAGGTTACAAGCGTTCCCTCGACTTAGCGACGGCCTCTGCACAAACTTCATTCAAGATCAACGGGCAGCAAGTCCAACGCCGTTATTATACTTCTTTTGACAACAATGTCGGTGTTATTCAATTAAGCCAACATAAAGATGTGGTACAGCAGTTAGGCATATCATTCCAGCGCCAGGAAAATATTGACCGTTATACCTTGTTGGACGATGGGATTCTGGTTGAGGGATCTTTGCCTGATGGAAAAGGTGGTAAAAATCTGAAATTCGTTGGATTTATTCAGGTTAAAGGTAAAAATCTGCAGATCAACAAAAAGGATAAAACCTTAGAAGTGTCGGCAAATGGTGGTCTTACGATCTATTTCTCAGCAAGTACTTCCTATTATGGAAAGGACCCCTTACCTGTTGTCAAAGCGGCTGTTGCAGCCGCAAAAACTGCTGACGAACAGAAAATATATAAAAACCATCTCGCAGTCTATCAAAAGGTCTTCGATCGGGTAAGTCTTAATCTGTATGGAAATACAGCGAATAACGCTATTCCGACCAATGAACGCATTGCTAATTTTTATAAAAATCCGGTTGCTGATCCCGATTTGGCAACGGTTTATTACCAATATGGAAGGTATTTGAATATTTCAAGTGCTGCCCCGAAAAATACAAAAGCGCTCCCGCCAAACCTTCAGGGACTATGGGCTAATCAGATCAATACACCTTGGAATGGTGATTATCATCTCAATATCAATGCACAGATGAATCATTGGGGCGTGGAGGTCAATAACCTGAGCGAATATCATAAGCCTTTTATTGAAATGATAAAGCGGATTGCAAAAACTGGCGAGCAGACAGCAAAGGCTTACTATAACGCACCGGGTTGGGTGGTCTATATGATGACGAATATCTGGGGGTATTCCGCTCCGGGTGAGCAGGCTTCCTGGGGAGCGAGTACGGCCTCAGGCTGGCTATGTAACCATCTCTGGGAACATTATCTGTTTACCGGGGATAAAAATTACCTCAAAGAGATTTATCCGATACTCAAAGGAGCGGCAGAGTTCTACGATCATACATTGGTTCAGGACCCTAAAACAGGATGGTGGGTCACTTCACCGTCGGTGTCGCCGGAAAATGCTTTCCGAATGGCCAATGGAAAAGTTGCTGCGGTTGTGATGGGACCTACCATTGATAACCAGATCGTACGGGAGTTATACCAGGCGGTGATCAAAGCTGATTCTATCCTTACGACGACCGACAGTTTTGCCGGCGCCTTGAAAGCGAAGCTGAAGGATGTCCCTCCGCCTGTAGTTGTTAGCCCATCGGGGCGCGTAATGGAATGGCTCGAGGACTATCAGGAAGTTGAACCTAAACATCGACATGTATCACATTTATATGGTCTGTATCCCGCGGCATTTATCTCGCCACAGACGACACCTGAATGGGCTGACGCAGCACGTAAGACTTTAGCTGTACGTGGCGATGAAGGAACCGGCTGGTCTAGAGCATGGAAAATATTATTTTGGGCGAGATTACAGGATGGTGATCATGCACTCGAAATTCTAAGGCAGTTGCTTAAGCCCGCTTTTACCAATGAAACAACCTATCAGGGAGTCGGGGCAGGTACCTACCCTAATTTGTTCTGTGCGCATCCGCCTTTTCAGATCGATGGAAACTTCGGCGGCGCAGCCGGGATTGCCGAGATGTTGATACAGAGCCACAATGGTTATATCCATCTATTACCTGCGCTACCTAAAGCCTGGTCAAAGGGTGAAGTTAAGGGACTTAAAACCCGTGGAAACTATACCGTAGACATCAAGTGGGAAAATGGAAAGGTTTCCGCCTTGCAGATTAAAGGTAAAAAAGGAAAGCTTCGTCTATTTGAAAACGGAAACTATAAAGATTATGAAGTTCGTTAACTATTTTTGCTTGATTTCTGTGCTGGCCTTGGGGGCAACAGCCTGTACACAAAAGTCCGAATCGGCGAAGACAGCCGCCTTATTGAATAGCTTTAGCTATAAGATAACCGGATAAACCACTGCCGGGGACGGGACTCAGGTGAGCCTCGTCGATCACGACAATAAACTGCAGCAATTTGTAAAAACACAGGTTGCTAATGGGCAATTTGTTTTGGAAGGCGAACTAGCCATGGCCGGATTCTATGATATTCAGATAAAGGGTATGGAGGCCTATACATTATTTGTCGAAGACGGGAGTGACTATGATCTGAGTGAAAACCAGGGCAAGTTTACCTTGACAACCTCTTCGCAGAATGCCAAGGATTTCATACAGTTCAATGCGAACTATAAACAGCGTGAAGAGGAGGAAAAAAATAAAACGGCAAATAAAAGCCAACGGGTAAGGCAGTTGGAGAGTCAGTTGCCTTCGATGGCTGCAAGAAATGATGGTTCCTATGAGAAAACAGTCGATGAAATACAGCGCTTAAGTGGTAATGCCGCATTTAATCCACGCACACTATACGCCGATTTTATTCTCGATAGTACCCACCGTTCATCCTTAGTATTGCCTTATTTTTTTAAATACATCTCCTTGGATCAGACGAATTATAAAAAATTCGATGCCGCATTGCTGAGTTTTAATACGGATTTGCAGAAGCATCCTTATGTTAAATTTGCCCGCGAAAAGGTCGATAGGGTGAAAGACTTCTACGAGAATATGCCTGTATTTCCTGCTATTAGCCCGATGAATGTAGAACGGGATAGTTTGAATTTAAAGGATATTCCAAAGGCTAAAATGCTGATTGCCGCGTTTTGGAGAACTTCCAATACCAATAGCAAGGCCGATATGGAGATGTTACGGAAAAAAGAATCTCAATTGAACGCTATGGGGGTAAGGGTTATCTATTTTTCGCTGGATAAGGATCTGGATAAATGGATCAAATCAAGTAAGGAGCTGGCCCTAGGAAAGCAGAGTTACTTTTTGAATTATAATGACCAGGCAACGATGGAAAATGATTTTAGTATAGATCGTACGCCAAGTTATCTATGGATAAATCCGCAGACCTTCCAAATTTTATCCTTGAGTGGTGAGGATCCAGCAATGCCACAGTTTTTAGGGAAGGTAAAGGAATTTCTTGCTAAAAATTAACGATTATTGTCTTAAAAAAGCTTACTTTTGAATTAACTGTTTAATATTTGTTATTTCAATACATAATGAAAGTCGTTCAATTTACAGTTCCGGTTGTTTACCAAGGATCTATTTGTGTGCAGGAAGACATTCTGCCTTCATTCTACAGCAACTATCACCGACACAAGGAAATCCAGCTGACCTATATCCTGAAAGGGCGGGGAACCTTTATGATTGGCAACTTTACACATAGTTTTGAAGAGGACGAGATCTATATCGTTGATGCAGATGAACCGCATATGTTCAAAACGGGGGAAGATATAAGGGATGGCATTCATGCCATCCATATTTTTTTCGACTACGAACATTTTAAACCCTTTCTGGATTTTCCTGAATTCGATGATGTTAAGTATTTCCTGGAACACATCAACGTCAGTAAAAAATTGGATGCGGAGCATTCCGTCGCGTTGAAAGAAAAATTTGTACAGATTAACGTGAGTGCGGGCATAGATCGTCTCCTCTCGTTTGTGAAGCTGATTAATTTTTTAAGTAAAAAAGTAGATCAATGGACTTCGCTGTATACAGGTATTCCACAAAAGAAGTTCTCAGACGCCGAAGGATTGCGAATCAATGAAATATTCCAATATACTTTCCAGCATTTTGGAGACAAGATTTCCTTGGAAGATATAGCAGCGGTAGCACACATGACACCACACGCATTTTGCAAGTATTTTAAGAAACATACCCGGAAAACCTATGTTACCTTCCTCAATGAAATCCGGATTGAACGTGCCTGTAAAATGTTGATTGACGAATCTTCGGAAAGTGTTTCTAATATCGCTTTTAAAACAGGATTTAACAATGTTGTCAATTTCAATCGGGTGTTCAAGAAAATAATCAAACTGTCGCCGAGTGAATATGTACAGGAACATCGTATGCGCTACTAGGTTGTTTGGCGGATGTTACTATGCCGTTTAATGGAATAGTCTATGGAGATTTCCGAGCTATAACTGGATCCTCATACCGTTGATTTTTGGTGGGCTCCCCTCCACGGAAATCGGAAGAATGGTTTTGTTGACAATATCGGAGAAAGACTCGTCAATAAAATTTAAAAATAGCAGGTGCTAAAATGGTATTTTTGAGTTCTAATGATAACCATTCCGATGAATAAAAATCTATTTATTGCACTCCTAGTTTTATGTATATCTGCGCTGCAGCTCCGGGCCCAATCTTCTCTTTTTAAGATCGATACGCTGCAATACCAAGGGACGGATAAGCATATCGTCAATTTGGTCATTTTGGGGGACGGTTACACCAAAGCACAGCTGGATGACTACGCTGCCGATGCAAAGTAGTTTACCAACTATTTTTTCTCGATCGAACCCTTCAAGCAATACAGCAGTTTTTTAATGTGTTTGCTATTCGTACGATCTCCGAGGAATCTGGTGCAGTGCACGACTGCAAAGTGGGTGACTGTGTACATGGTGAAGAATGCTAAGCGTTGGAGCTAATACGTTGAAGGTGATGTTTCAAGATACGACCAATCTATTACGTAATCCATCCTATGTCACCATCGAGATTCGGTTGTGTGGACATTTAATTGGTTGAAATTGATTGATTTAGCGAGACTAGCGATCACATGAGGCGATACATTGGAAACCTGGTATAGTGGTGCTCAGGTGCTTACGGTAAAGCATCCTATTGCCGGATTTCAATATCGCTGGTATGATGCCGCTACAGGGTTTTGGGAAGAAAGGGGCAATAATATTTTTTTACAAAATATTGTGGAGTCAAACGTATACCTCGTCCGTGGTATTTGGGATGACCGGGTTTCCGAGAAAACAAAAGTTTACATCAACACATTGGACAAAATTGATTAGCCAAAGAATATTCAGGTTAAAATCGACAATAAGAAAAACACAGTACAATTGACAGTAAAGGATAAAGTCGATGCGCGTTATAGCGATATCTGGTTGAATGAAGAAGGTAATCCGATCTATGAATGGGACGAATTTAATGGCGAGTATGTACGTCCAACAGGGGTGAATAATGTGCTCAAAATGAAATTAACAACCTCTTCTGGAAAGATATACGTTCAAAAAATAGATAAAGAGACCACTTGCAAAAGTGAGAAAAGGATTGTAACTTTTTAGTTATACTATTGGAGTGAAATGATTTATAAGTTAATTTTAATCTGCCGGTTAATTAACTTATAAATCATTTATATTTATGAAAAGAAAATCCAAGTCAACTTGGGGAATTCTTTCATGTGTATTCATCCTGGTTTTAGCCGCAATGCCTTCGTGCAAAAAGCATGTAAAACTTCCCGATGAAAACGATGAAACAATTCATGCGGTAAAATTCAAAGTCAAGGATTTTGAAGCGATTGTTACTCCTCTAAAAAAACAATCAACCACGGCAAAACGAGCTGCGCTGAGCAGAGCTTCTTCCGAAAACGAATTGCTGTATCATTGGACCTTTGATAACAGCGATGTTGTTCCCGAAAATGCACTTGATGATGCCGTTCTGATCGATTACAACAATGGAAAGACAGACTATGATTTTTTAGGCGGTTGGCCTGCAACGGGAAAAGCCATTAGTTTCAAAGGTGGTAAAGAGATCCTAGTCAAAATCCCTGCCACAGGTATTCATTCGCTGGGTAGCTGGACCTTTGATTGCAATAGTTCGAGTACAGGACCAAGGGCACTGCTTTTGAGTTATTCCCTGGATAAGGGGAATAGTTTTTTGATGCTCTCGGATACAATCAATTATCCATCGAATGTGTCACTTTCAGCCAAAATCCCTGTGAGTGCATCATTGGCAGATATTTCGTTTGGCAACAGCAAGGAGCTCTGGTTGAAAATTTCATTATTTGCCGGTAGCAGGGATGGAGGAGCGGGTTACAGCCCAACGACTGGTACATTCAAGATGGATAACTTGATGGTTTACGGACAAGTCAACCCGGCCGCTTTGCCCAGCAAATTTTACTATCATGTGTTTGATGCAAAATCGAAGGCTATGATCAAATCGGGCGTACTTAATTCGCAGGAAGCTTTCGATGTTGAATTGCCGAACGGAACCTATTACCTAAGTCTGATTGCTAAAAATTCGACATTGCCGCTGATCCTGGCAGGGGCGGTGGATTTTGAGCACTTTTATGCGACGAATGCTTTTTCAGAACAATCTGCAGAGTTATTTGCTAGCCGGGATACCTTTGAGGTTAAAGGGGCTATGGAACGGGTCCTAAACTTAAGTCGGATCTACAGTGAGGTCAAGTTGACTTTTACAGACAGCGAAGATCTGAGCGCAATTGATAGTATTCAGGTGAAGCAGCTTCATCCTGTGTTTCATTATTATCCTTTTATGACGCATATTAACGACCAGGTTGATGAAAGTCTTTTGACGGTTATCCCACATTTTACGGCAGCTGATCAAAGTTTTTCGTTCAACCAATTTATGGGCTATTATCTCAACAATACCGCTATTAAATATCAGTTCCAAGTTTTCAAGGAAGGTAAATTGCTGCGTACATTTGAACTGGAAAGCGAAATCCGAAATAATGTTCAAATACAGTTTAAGGGCAAATTGCTGGAGACTGCCAATGGGAATTTGGGTTTTCAGATCGTGAAGAATGAACAGTGGGACGATCATATTGTGATAGAATACTAGCACAGTTATTGTACTTAGCATCTAGCCGCCCTACATCTATTAAAACAAAAAGGTGTCCAGCAATGGACACCTTTTCTGTGATAGCATATTGGCTATATCAATTTTTTTAGCAAGGTATTCCAACCAGCCAAGTCATTCAATATTTTTTCAAGATCGGCAATGGCAACACGTTCCTGTGCCATCGTATCACGGTGACGGATGGTTACGGTGTTGTCTTCCAATGAATCGTAATCGACTGTGATACAGATTGGTGTTCCGATTGCATCTTGACGACGGTAACGTTTTCCAATGGCATCTTTTTCGTCATATTGAACGTTGTAATCCAATTTTAGTGTATTTAGGATCTCACGTGCTTTTTCTGGTAAACCATCTTTTTTGGTCAATGGTAAAATTGCAGCTTTTACCGGTGCCAATGCTGGTGGAAATTTCAATACAACGCGCGAATCTTGTTTTTCTGCTGTAGAAAGATCTTCTGTTACCAAAGAGTTACATAATACAGTTAAGAAAAGGCGATCCAATCCAATTGAAGTTTCAATGACATATGGAATGTAGTTTTGATTGATTTCAGGATCAAAATATTGCATTTTCTTTTTAGAAAATTCCTGATGTTGTTTCAAGTCAAAATCTGTACGGGAGTGGATACCTTCAACTTCTTTGAATCCGAATGGGAAGTTGAATTCAATATCAACTGCAGCATTTGCGTAATGCGCTAATTTATCGTGGTCGTGGTAACGGTAGTTTGATGGATCGAAGCCCAATGCCAAATGCCATTTCAAACGTGTTTCTTTCCATTTGTTATACCATTCCAATTCAGTACCCGGGCGGCAGAAAAATTGCATTTCCATTTGCTCGAATTCACGCATACGCATGATAAACTGACGTGCAATTACTTCGTTACGGAAAGCTTTACCAATTTGTGCAATACCAAAAGGAATTTTCATACGTCCTGTCTTTTGAACGTTCAGGAAGTTGACGAAAATACCTTGTGCAGTTTCAGGACGAAGGTAAACCTGATCAGCTCCATCTGCCATAGCACCCATTTGGGTTGCAAACATCAAATTAAATTGACGTACTTCAGTCCAATTTTTGGTACCTGAAACCGGACATACGATATTATGTTCTTCAATGATGGTTTTCAGTCCAGCTAAATCGTCTGCATTCAATGCGGTATTCAAAGCGTCTAATAGGGCAGCAGCTTCAGCTGTCTTACCATCTGCTTCATAACGTGCAATCTTATCTTCGATCAATTGATCGGCACGGTAACGTTTTTTTGAATCCTTATTGTCGATCATTGGGTCGTTAAAACCATCAACGTGACCAGAGGCTTTCCATGTTGTTGGGTGCATGAAAATTGCGGCATCAATACCAACAATGTTTTCGTGCAATTGCACCATGGATTTCCACCAATAAGTCTTTAGGTTGTTTTTTAATTCCGAACCTAATTGACCGTAATCGTAGACGGCACTTAATCCGTCATATATTTCGCTCGATTGAAATACAAAACCGTATTCCTTCGCGTGTGATACTACACTTTTGAAAAAGTCGTCTGTCTGTTTGCTCATAAGTGGCAAATATAGATATTAGTTTTAGATTTTAGATATAAGATTCTTGATAAGAGGTATTCTTTAAATGCCTAAATCACGGATCTGCTGGGACGCATTTTTGTTATCTACTTTTTTGATGATATGTTGGATAATGCCATCTGCATCAATCACAAAAGTGGTACGTGCTGTGCCCATATACTTTTTGCCATACATGTTCTTTTCGACCCATACACCATAGGCCTCTACAAGGCTCTTGTCTTCATCTACAAGCAGCTGAAAAGGAAGCTCATGTTTGCTGATGAATTTTTGGTGCGATGCTTCGCTGTCCACACTTACGCCGATGATTTCAAAACCATCTTTTTTCAAAGACTGATAATTGTCTCTGAAATTACAGGCTTCCGTGGTGCAGCCTGGTGTATTGTCTTTTGGATAAAAATATAAAATAACTTTTTTCCCTTTGAAATCCGAAAGATGTACCGTTTCACCATGTTGATTTTTTGCACTAAAATCCGGTGCTTGTTGTCCTATTTCTAGTGTTGCCATATGTATTTCGATTTAGTCGATTAAGATACGAAATTATAACAATAAATCTATCCGATGGTATGCTTAAGCATTTTGGTTAACGTGCCTGCTGCTACTCGTGAAGTCGACAACTTGGTTCTCGCCAAGTAATTTGATAAAAGATCTGTCGGCTGGTACAGTGAGGATAATTTTTTAGAAAATCAATTTTTCTATCGACACATAAATTACTATTTTTAAAAAAACATGGAAATGGAACTATCATCTTTTGAAAAACAGATCAATAGTACGATTTTACAGCGAGGTAAAGTCTACTACCAAAAAGGACAGGTTGAATCTCTTGGAGAAACAGAAGATGGTGTATGGGTTGCAGTGGTAGCAGGGTCGGACGATTATTTTGTAGAGATTGAAATTAGCAAAAAAGGATCAGTAGGAGATTATGGATGTGACTGTCCCTACGATGGCGATTTGTGCAAGCACGTGGTTGCTGTCTTGTATGCTATACGGGATGAAAAAGCGATTGCTCCTGAGGATGTACCTAAAACTACCAAGAAAAAAACAAAACTATCCTTTCAAAAACTACTGGACAATATCAGTAGCGACGAGCTGAAAGCATTTATTGTCCAGTACAGCAAAAAGGACAGTAGCTTTAAATCTGATTTGGAACTATTCTTTGCAGAAAAAGATGAAAACTTTGACATAGAAAAGCAAATAAAGGATCAGATTAGGAAAGCGATCAAGACCTACAGCAAACACGAATTTATCGATTATGGTTCAAGTGGTAAGCTAGCACGGGAATTACAAAAAATTCTGATGCAAGGTCAATATTATCTATCCAAAAATAACATCCTAAACGGTAGCTTGTTATGCATGGCGTATATACAGGAAGTTATGCCAGTGATTACTTACGCCGACGATAGCAATGGATCTATAGGAGATGCTATCGATAGTGGTATATCCTTATTGACAGATATTGCGGTGCAGTCCCCCGTCGATTTGAAAGAAAAGATTGCTGTGTATTTGAATAAAGAGCTGCAACAGGATCTGTACTTTGACTATGGCGATTTCGGATATGATATGACAGATCTTTATGCGCAGCTATGTCTGGATTTAAGTAAAATAGATGATTTTCTGCACTTTGCCGATGTGGCTATTCATAAAGCTCGTTTAGACCGTTATGATTACCGTAGTAGTTTTTTTATACAGATTAAAGCCTCCATCCTTCAAAAAGGAAACAGGACAGAAGAGGTACAGCAATTGATAGAACAACAAATCCATTTGCCACAAATGAGGAAGGTTCAGGTCGAAAAAGCTATTGAAAACGAGCGCTTTGAAGAGGCCAAGGAATTGCTGGTTGAAGGAATACGACTAGCGGAAGAAGCACAGCATCCTCGTGTAATAAGGGACTGGGAAGAAACCCTTTTGCATATTGCCGTTCTGCAAAATGACATTCCAATGGTGCGCTCTTTTACAGAAAAATTCGCTATAGGTTACTCTTTTAGCAGCCACTATTACAACCAGTGGAAAAACACCTATACCTCAGAAGAATGGAGAAGTGTCATTAACGACAAAATCAACTCGATTCGCGCAAAATCAACCGGAGAAAAGAGTTCCTATTCGAAACACCAAGACTACTGGCTTTTGAACGAAATAGGTCCTATCTATATTGAAGAGAATATGTTCGACCAATTACTTGCACTGGTGCAACGGCAGACCGATCTGGAAACCATACTAAACTATCATGAGCATTTATATAAATTGTATCCTGCGGAACTTATGAAATTGTACTCATTCCTATTGGATCAACATGCTGAGTCTGCCAATAAACGTAATGCGTACCAACGATTGATGGACATCGTATTCGCTATATTTAAAGATATACCTTCCGGTAGGGAAACACTCTTGGCCCAAATGCTTCACTGGAAAATGATCTACAGGCACCGTCCTGCGATGATGGATGAATTAACGAATATACTGGACAAAATCAATGCACAGGGGGAGTAGATGAATACATGTTCATCTAGGCCCCGATATCTGCATTTTGGTTAACTTGCTTGATTAAGCTCATGAGTTTGACAACATTGTTTTCGTCAAATAATCCGATAACCCCGCTGTCATCTAGCTCCGTAAAAGGAGGTTCCATGAGATCGACGGTTTCTAGATAACCGTTGGTTACGAAATAACGTATTACAGTGTCCATAAACTTGATCTGCTTGGCCGAAAGGTTAGCTTCGCCAATAAAATTTGTGAAATGAGCCTGTATAGCCTCTTGATCCAAGCCGATAATGGACCGAATAAAAGTTCCTAGCGGCTGATCACCAAATTCTTTTATAAACTCTTCCTTGGACCCCAGTGCCTCCGCTACGAGGTATTGTTCTAACTGCTGTAATTCGAAAGCATTGATCGGTTGATTTTTATGCAATTTGTCGATCACAAGATGATGCTTATTCTTTTTGATAAAGGCGGTTACTCGATCTTTATAACTTTGTAGATTTTTAAAATTTGCGATAATATCATACCCGATAATTTCTTCCTTTAAAAGATTATCATCAAGCTTTGTATAAATAGGTTTAATGTTATTCTCCTCTTTGAGCAAGTGTATTAGATCTCGAATTTCCTTTCGTAGATTTTCAATTTTTGATACTGATGCATCTTGCCAAAAATCTATGGAGGCCATCTCTCTTATGACGATTTCTTTAGCAGCGACAGCAGGTACATTTCGCTTTTTTAATAGTCTCTTTCCTATATCCATAAAGTTCTGGATAAGGACGGTCTGCCGCGGAGATTTATTAATCATTGCTCCTTGCAGTTTATAACTATTTAGATCGAATCGTTTAGCCATTTCATCTATGTCTTCAGTGTAAGGAATAAGATGAGACAGTTCCGTTTCTATAGCAATGATAGCAGATTTATTGAGGTTGTCCCACTTGCTTCTATCTGCAAATTGATGCACTACAGCGAGATGCTTTCTGACCTCATACCGAGCTGTATCCAGCTGCGCTACTTTGGCATGTAGTTGATTGATATATTCCTTTGCTAAAGCTAAATCTTGGTTATTGGCATCCATATTCTCCTGAATAAGGTTAGCAACATGTAATTGTTCCAGAAACAACAGTTGACTTAAAGGTCTTTGGGTATTCGTTTGATAACCGTCCGGATTCTCCTGAAAGAACTCAAGGTTTCGGCAGTAGTCAAATAGTAGGAAGAATTTTTTATCCTCATGGGGTCCAAATAAATCACGACGTAAACGAGTACCCCTTCCTACCATTTGCCAAAACTTAGCATATGATTTTACCGGTTTAAAAAAGATGAGATTCAGTACGCTAGGTGCATCGACTCCTGTATCCATCATATCGACCGAAATAGCAATCTGAGGTTCTAGTTCTTCTTTGTCATAACAGAACTTTTCAAGTAAATCTTGCGCTTTGTCATTGTAATTGTCAATGACCCGGCAAAAGTTGCCTCCATATTCGGGATAGTTTTTGTTAAATCGCTCTTCGATAAAAACAGCATGACGATGGTTTCTGGCAAAAATAATCGTTTTGCCGACCTTATCGCCAGAAGCTACTTTTAACCCATTATTCATGAGGTGATCCAAAACAAGATCTACTGTAGGTTCATTAAATAAAAAAGAATTAATCTGAGACGCTCCAACTTCAAATTCCTGAAGGGCTTCATCAGATACCGCGGTCAATCCCAACTTTTCCTCTAATTCGGCCTTATCCTCATCGCTTAAATCTTTGTATTTCACGCCATCCCTTACCATCTGTACAGGGACAGCATACGAGCGTGGCGGTACTAAAAAGCCGTCGTTTACGGCAGTATCTAATTCGTAGGCAAAAGTGGGTATATCATCCTCTAATTGAAAAAATGAATACGTATTTTTATCAAGATTTTTTTTGGGTGTAGCCGTTAACCCAATCAATAAACCATCAAAGTAATCGAAGATAGATTGGTATTTTTGATAAATGGAGCATTTAAATTTAGTGCTACAGCAACCGCCAACCTTACACCAATTGGTAGAACAGTTGACCGAAAAAACACGCTGACTAACAAGGAACGGCTGATGCATCAACTCAAAGACTCACCCCAGAAACGCTACGAAGATTTTGTATCAAATTACCCCAATATCTACAATCGCATTCCGCTTTATATGATCGCTTCTTACCTAGGTATTTCAAGAAAAACACTGACAAGGGTTAGGGGCGGGAAATAATTAGTCGCTTTATCACCATCTACACTCCTGATAAAAAGGTTTATCAAAATAATGATGATAAAAAAGGCTAAATTAACCGTAGTTCAGTTAGCCTCTTCTTACAACGTTGACAATAAAAAACCTTATGGATTGGTAGACCACAAACTGAATTCTTTTACAAAAGCACGTTTTGGCAATTTCAGATGGTGTACGACTAGGGTCGCCAAATCTTCCGGCTGTAATACTTTTTCTTCGTTTCCATCGGTGAAGTTGGCGTTCACCGTCATATCTGTGGCAATGGTACTCGGGTTGATGGTCGATACACGAATGTTGGACTTGCGGCCTTCTTGCATCACACTCTCGGTAAGATTGATCACCGCTGCTTTTGATGCTCCGTAGGCACTCATTTTTGCAGAACCTTTCAAACCTGAGGTAGATGCTATGTTAATGATATCACCACCATTGTTTTTGACCATTTCCGGGAATACCTCGTGGATCATATAATACGTTCCAAATACATTTATTTTGAAAGATTGCTCCCATTGCTCAACTGGCAATTCGTTGATACCTCCTACAGCCAAAACTCCGGCACTATTGATAAGAATATCAATAGTTTCAAAAGTTTCCAAAATACTTTTTACCGTGTCTTGTACACCTGTATAATCTGAGACATCCAAGGCATAAGTTTGCACTTTTACATCGCTGTTAATGGCACTGATTTCAGCAGCTACCCGTAGCAAATCTTTTTCTGTACGACCTGCCAGAGCGATATTGACCCCTTCTTTTGCCAATTCCAAAGCCATCGCTTTACCTAACCCCTTACCAGCACCTGTGATAAGGGCATTCTTATTTTTTAAATCTTGCATATTTCTATTTTATATATCGCAAAATTCTGTTTTTATTTTATTATAAACGACTATTGAGTATTAAAATGTAAATTTGTTCCGTAATAATGAACAAAACATGATACAGTCGCTCGAGAAGCTATTTCTCATTATGGATTATATGGTACAAAACGGTAATCGGGTGCGTATACAAGATATTGCATCAGGTTTGGATATGAAAAAATCTACGGTACATAATTTTGTTAAAACCTTGGTGCATATGGGCTATGCAGATCAAGAGGAACTTTCTACCCGATATTACCTCACAGGCAAAATGCATCACCTCATCCCAACGGAATATTCTACCGCTACACTGAAAACAGACTATCGTCCTATCGTAGAAAAAATAACCGAACTCACCGGTGAAACCGCTTATCTAACCATACAGCTAGGATCCTATATGCGGCACGAACTAAAAAGCGATCCCAAACGCTCTGTACGTATAAGTCTAGAAGTAGGTAAAGAAATGGATGTAATGAATTCGGCTTTGGGTAATGTTTTTATGGCACATTCACCGAGTTTGACCAAACAATTAATGGTTAATCTCATCGAGCCAGAACAAATCAAATTGCAAAAGCAACTCGATAATGTAATAGAAAAAGGCTATGCTGAAGATTATGAACGTTTGGAAAAAGAGATGAATTGCGTAGCGGTACCAATTTATAGTAATAATAAATTATTGGCAGCAATTGGTATTTCAGGCCCATCGTATCGTTTTGGAACTAAAGAAATGCAACAGGGAATACAGATCATTCAATCATTATTAAAGAATAAGGTATCTTAATCTACACGATAATCGTTCTATAGCGTGTAGATGGAATGCATCATGCTTATTGTACTGTGACAATTAAAATTGTAACATTGATTATTGTTGAGTAAAGGAAAAGAGTCCTCGCCAATTCCAGGACTCTTTTCCTTTACTCATTTTATCATTTCCCTTTTGTTTGAACCAAAATTCGAAAATTGCAATTAATGTAGCAGATCAGGTCGGACAAATGTTGTAAGTTTGAAATTAGCTATTAACGCGATGTGGAGAATGAAGCCTCGTAGACCTTCAAATTCCCTTTGTTGTCTTTCACTTCAAGTTTAAAGTCGTGTCTGCCACTGCTGAGTTCCGGTTCGAAGTCATGCCAGATATGTCTTGTTTTAGGGTCATATTTCATTAAAGCCCATTTCCCGTCAATATAAGCGTCAAAAGTAGCTATACCCGATAGATTGTCACTGATGGTAAAATCGATGGAGCGTTGATTGGAAACATTCTTGCCGTCGGTAAGGTTACGCGCAGTGATATTTGGTGCAATGGTATCGACAGCGATGTAAAAACCACCAAATTCGCGTACGTTGGCTACCACCCAGCCGTTCTCATATTGACCACCTTGTGCTCCGCCATCAGAAGAAACAATCAAGGCTTTGTCATAAAGATTTTCAGACAAGCTGTAGTCTGGTTTGATCATGAGCTTGTAATATCCGAACACCGGTGTATAAGCGTTGTGGATATAGTGCATTGCCGAGTAGCCTTTTGCAGGTTTTGCTCCCTGCGAATAATTGAAGTAAAGGTCGTCATACAATATATTTTTGCTCATATAAACCCGAGCATTCTCCGCTTCATATTTGTTTTCATCGGCATAGTGAAACATTTTAAGCCCCTTCGCATTTGGGCGGCTGATGGAAAGTGAAGGGTTATTCTGCACCTTAAAATTCAATTCGCTCGTATTCCCTTGAACATCCTTGACCACATATTTTACCTCATGGACCTCATTGTCTTTCAACGTTATTTTACCGAGGTTATCCAAGTTTTTGAAGATGTTGATCGGATTGTTAGGATCTTTGAAGCTCTTTTGCACGCGTACCCCTGACTTTTTTAAATAAGGGTAGTCTACGTAGGACTGTATCGCACGGGTCTGATCAAAAGGAATGGATTCGAACAGTACCGTGCTGATGTTTTTATTGTCCAAAAATAGTTCAATCGAATACACACCATATGTAAAAGAGATGCCTCTCCGTTTATCAACCGTGTTGATTCCCAACCCAAAGGTACCATTCACAGAGATAGGGGCGTTTGTTGCTAAACTATAATTGCCGCTACCAACAGATCTGATGGTTTGATGCCTGCGGGGCGTATTTTCATCAAACAGTTCGGAACCCAAATCGTAGACCGTCATACCGCGGATAATCGGTTTTACACCGTCTGGAAACAACAGGCCAAACAATTGCGGATTGAGCGGCAATTGTGCTTTTGTATCCCGGATTTCAAAATGAAGATGTGGACCTGCAGACCCGCCTGTATTGCCCGAATTTGCAATAAACTCACCTTTTCTTACAAGTACTTGGTTGGGTTTGAGAAATATATCGACATCAAAACGTTTTTGCTTGTACTGCTCATCTTTGATGATTTTCGCAAGATCAGAATTGAAACTTTCGAGGTGCATGTACACCGAGGTGTAACCATTGGGATGATCAATGTAAACATAATTACCACCACCACCTATCTGTACCCTGACGCGGGATACAAAACCTTCCGCCGCTGCATGCACAGGAATATTGATGCGTTGTTGTGTCCGGTAATCGTCTCCACCATGGAAATGCGTTGCGCGCAATTCGCCGAACGATCCTGAAGCCTGCGGCGCTAGGTCCATGGGCCGTACAAAATAATTTTGTGGATAATTGCGGCTTTTGATAATATCTTGTCCCTTGCTTAGACCTGCCATGCAGGCCAGCAGGGAGAGCATTGCTGTCGTTTTTTTTATCATGCTATTCCCAGCTATTTAATTTTACAGCTAAACATCTTCTGTTCGCCAATGAAACCTTCCAATAAATCGCCGATGGCTACAGATCCGACACCAACTGGAGTTCCGGTGTAAATGAGGTCACCTTTGCGTAGGGTAATAAATTTGGAGGTATATACAATCAGATCTTCGTAGGAGAAAATCATGTCCTTGGTATTTCCCTGCTGAACTTTTTGCCCATTTTGCTGCAGGGAGAAATCAATCGAATTTACTTCCGCAAATTCTTCTTTAGGAATCAGGTTGCTGATCACTGCAGAATGGTCAAATGCTTTTGCCAATTCCCAGGGAAGGCTTTTTGCTTTTAATTCTTGCTGCACGTCCCTTGCGGTAAAGTCAATCCCTAGGCCGATAGCATCGAAATAGGTTGATGCAAATTTTGGTGTCACATGTTTTCCTTCCTTACAGACCCGGAGGACAACTTCGGTTTCGAACTGAATGTTTTTGGAGAATTCGGGGTAATAGAAATCTTTGTTATCCTTTAAGACCGCTGTATCGGGTTTTAAAAATATAATGGGATTCTCTGGGACTGGATTATTGAGCTCTTTCGCGTGGTCGATGTAATTGCGACCGATTGCAATTATTTTCATGATATAAATTTTTAAGGCAATGAAGCTTTCAGATTTCTTGCGAACTCATGAGCTCGGTTTTCATCGCGTGTACATTTGAGGCGCTATTAGAAAGTACTATATGCTATTTGTGAATTACCTACACTTGGCCGGAATGCGCTATGCTAACGAACGTCATGTGAGGAACGATATGGTTATCTTCTAAAAACTTATCGTGCATCCATACTCGGTATACTTTAGTTTTCGTTTACCACAACAAACTTAATAAATGTCCAAAGCTTATCCAAAATTGGAGAAAAACAACTACATGCGTAATTTAGATCAAAGTATATATTTATATAGGTTTTAGTTAGGTTTTGTTTAGGTTTTAGTTAGGTATAGTATAGGTTATAGCTAACTAAAACCTATAGTATACCTAATCTAATACTAGTTCATACCTAATTTAATTTAAACATTAATACAGATCGATTGTTAAGAGATCATTGTTAAGATGATAATTAAACAAAAAAATTAAAATATGGCTATAATAGAAGATGGGCCCAATGGTGGCTTTCGAGGTAAAGTTGGTTCGATATATGGATACAATCGTATGGGGCAATGGATTATTCGCGGAGCAAGGAGAAAAAACAGTAAACCTCCGACTGAAGCTCAGCGATTACATCGTCAAAAAATGAAAGCTATCGGAAAATTTTGTGCGGAGAACAAAGCAGTTTTTGATTTTGGCTATGGGCTAAAAAAAGAAAATGGATCTAAATATGGTGCATTTCAGCTCGCGCAAAAACATGTTTTCAATGATGTACTGGCTTTTGATGCCGATCATAATCCTGTTGTGAATTTTGAAAATTTGAATGTGTTTGTGGGGGATCTAATACCGCCCACGGGTACTAAGGTAAGTGTGAATGAAGGTCGTATATTTTTGGAATGGATACCAAACCCAGCGTATGATGATGAAATTTATAAGTTAAATCTAGCATTTGTTAGCTTAAATGATTTCTGTTCCTTAAAACCAGCAGTTGCATCTGCTAGGGATGGCCAATGTTTTGTGGACGTACCGGTTGAATTAAGCAAAAAAGCTGATTATCATGTCTACATCGGTTTTTGGGATACGTATCATGGTGCATTCTCAAATTCTACCTATTGTGGCGTCATTTAATAGGATTTTTCCACCTACTTGTGTATCTTTAACACTATGAATAAAATACAGGCGGTATTGTTCGATCTGGACGGTACGTTAATTGATTCGGAATATTTCTATTTCAAAAACTGGGCACCTATATTAAAACAGGAATTTAACCTTCAGATCAACTATGAAGATTGGATTCGCGATTTTGCTGGACATACTTTAGCACATAATGTCAAGCGTCTTACCGAGGACTATGGCTACGACGTGACGGAAGAACATATGTGGAAGCGTACACGTGCGGCTTATGCCGATTCTAACATGAGCGATATTGAATTGATGCCTGGAGCACGAGAAATTTTAGCTTTTTTGAAAGCAGAAGATATCCGTATTGGGCTTGTGACCTCGAGTTATAGAAGCACAGTCGATACTGTTTTGGGCAAGCACGAGCTTTTGGATTATTTTGAGTTTTTTGTCACGCGTGAGTGTGTGGAGCTGCCAAAACCCAATCCGGAACCTTATCGTTTGGCATTGACACATCTGGGTCTACCAGCCGACCGCTGTGTGGCTATTGAGGATACGTCAACAGGAAGTACATCGGCATTGGGAGCAGGGACGCAGTTGATTGCAGTTACGAAGCAAGAGGTAGAACGTGCTAGACTAACAGCTGTTGATAACATTGTGGAAAACTTATCTGAGGCGAAAGCCCTGTTGGCGCAATGGATTTGAGGGTTGTAAAATAATTTAATCGTTTTAGCATTTGTATTTTTATTCGGATATATGTAATATTACCGACTTGTAAAGGGAACTCTGATTATGAACCGTAGAACCGCAATAAAGCAATTTTTCATTATCGCTGGCGGACTGACAATTTTGTCGTCCTGTCTGAATGATGGAGGTGCATCAATTGTATTAAATAAGCTGAAGATTTCGGCGGAAGATGAGCAATTTTTGGGCGATCTGGCTAACATCCTGATTCCGAAATCGGATACACCGGGAGGAAAGGATCTGAACCTACATCTTTTCGTCATCAAAATGGTGGATGACTGTGAGTCGCCAGAAAATCAGGCTAAATTTGTCGCTGGTTTCAACAAATTGAGAAAACAGTTGAATTTAAAAAATAACAAAGAGACTGAGACCACTTTGGCGGGGTTAAAAGACCAAACCGACGAGAAGGCTTTTTTTGAGACCTTCAAATCGCGTGCAATTCAGGGGTATATGAACTCAGAATACGTGATGAAGAATAAGGTGATCTATAAACTTATTCCGGGTCCGTACAATGGTGCGGTAAAAGTTAAGGCATAAATAGCACATGGCAAATCTAAATATTGACAGTGAAAAAAACAGAACCTACGATGCGATCGTGATCGGTTCGGGAATTAGTGGCGGTTGGTCCGCAAAAGAGTTGTGCGAGAAGGGCTTGAAAACATTGGTTTTGGAACGCGGACGTGATGTGCAACATATCAAGGATTACCCAACCACCAATATGATGCCTTGGGAGTTTGAACATCGGAATGAAATGCCTTTCAAAGTAAAAGAAGAAAATCCGATTGTCAGCAAATGTTATGCATTCCATGAAGATGCAGCCCATTTTTTTGTAAAAGACAAGGAACACCCTTATATTCAAGAGAAACCTTTTGACTGGATCAGAGGCTATCAAGTTGGCGGCAAGTCGTTATTATGGGCGAGACAGACGCAACGTTGGTCTGACTTTGATTTCGAAGGGCCAGCGAGAGATGGTTTTGCCGTAGATTGGCCGATACGTTATGCTGATTTAGCACCTTGGTATGCTTATGTCGAAAAATTTGCTGGGATTGCAGGTAATCACGATGGACTTCCTGAATTGCCTGACGGTGAGTTTTTGCCAGGGTACCCATTAAATATTGTCGAGAAGTATTTTAAAGAAAGCGTCCAAAAGAAATTTCCGGAGCGCAAAGTGATTTCAGCACGTTGTGCACACCTATCAAAACCAAATCAGATTCACATCGAACAAGGACGTGTACAGTGTCAGAATCGCGTACTTTGTCAGCGAGGATGTCCTTTTGGTGGATATTTCAGTTCCAATGCAACGACAATTCCTTGGGCGGCCAAAACCGGAAATATGACGCTACGTCCATTTTCGGTTGTTCATTCGATTCTCTATGATGAACAAAAGGGAAAGGCAGTGGGTGTACGTGTTATTGATACCAATACAAAAGAGGAAATTGATTTTTATGCCAAACTGATTTTTGTCAATGCGGCTGCAATCAATACGAATTTGATCTTATTGAATTCTAAATCGAACCGTTTTCCAAATGGTTTGGGTAATGATAGTGGTGTGCTCGGAAAATATGTTGCCTTTCACAACTATAGTGCACGCATTTATGCAGAGTATGAAGGGATGTTGGATTTTACGGCCGAAGGGCGGAATCCCGCAGGTGGAGGCTATATTCCACGTTTCAGAAACTTGCACAAACAGGAAACGGACTTTTTAAGGGGCTATGCTGCCGGTTTCGGAGCTTCGCGTAGTAAAGAGTCGGATCGTTCGGGTTTAGGGCTAGATCTGAAGAACAATTTGTTGAATCCTAAATTAGGTGTTTGGCAGGTTGGATCTCACATGATGGGTGAAACGATACCAAAAGAATCAGGAATGGTTTCATTGGATAGCAGTAAGAAAGATGACTGGGGTATTCCATTGTTAAAAATTGCTGTCGATTATGATGAGAATGATGAAAAAATGAAAAAGGATTACATCGCTGTCATGACGGAGATGTTTACGGATGCTGGCTTCACAAACATTCGCCCGGATTCACACTGGCAGGCTCCAGGTTTGGATATCCATGAAATGGGCGGTGCACGTATGGGGCACGACCCGAAAACTTCGGTATTGAATAAATGGAATCAGATGCATGCTGTGAAAAACGTTTTTGTCACAGACGGTGCAAGTATGACCTCGACATCAACACAAAATCCTTCATTGACCTATATGGCATTTTCGGCACGATCTGTCGATTATGCGATTAGCGAGATGAAGAAAGGAAATATTTAGTTTACCGGGGAAAGGTTTTGAAAATAAATCTTTCCTCTGTAAAATTAAAGTGCTATCTTTCCACCCGCATAGCACGTTAAAACCAAGAAAGAATAACCAAAAAGGAAAACAATAACGAATAAACAATTAATGAACCAATAAGTAATCAAAAAAAAGCAATTAAAAAACCAAAATAGGAAACCAAAAAATTTTACAACAAAAGCAAAAGCGATTTAGCAGACTTTATTGCAGATTCTATGCGGCAATAATACCATAGACATTTGAACCCAAACGTTTTCTGTTAAGTGAAAGCAATGGAATATAGCAGGCAATTTTAAGAAAGCAGATCGATTTTAAAACGATTAATTAAGGGAAACTAAATTAAACTAGACGTTCTAAGTATCTTTTTGCTAAAACGTTTTTATAAACCAAATCACTATTAATATGAGCAAAGTTGACGTAAAATCACTTGCGCAGCTTGGGAAAAAATCAAAGTTATTTTTCTCATTGGCTGTCATTGCTGGTACTTTCCAACAAGTCAATGCCGCAGTCGGAACTTCTGCCAATTACGATGGCAAATCCTTCGTAAAAGAAGTAAACCATGTGCAGCAGCAAGTTAAAGGAAAAGTATTGGATGCTACTGGAAAACCAATTTCAGGAGTTAACATCGCCGTTAAAGGTACTTCAAAGGGCACACAATCTGATGCTTTGGGTAATTTTACATTGGATGCTAAATCGGGGGATGTATTGGTGGTTTCTTCCATTGGTTACAAAGCCAAAGAAGTCACTGTTTCCGGTGCAACTGTTTCTGTACAATTGGAAGATGATCAGAGCCAATTGGACGAAGTTGTCGTTGTGGGTTATGGTACCATGCGTAAATCTGATGTAACAGGTTCTATCGCTATGGTTAAAGGAGCCGACATGATCAAAGATCAGAACTTTAGTCCCTTGGATAACTTAAGGGGTAAGGCTTCGGGGGTTAATATCTTTTCTAACTCGAGCCAACCTGGTGCTTACGCCAACCGTGTGGTCATTCGTGGTGTAGCCACGATCAATTCATCATCCAATCCACTCTATGTTGTGGATGGGGTTGTAATGGAAGACTTTCAGTTGTTGAATCCGAATGATATCGAGAATATCGAGGTATTGAAAGACGCATCTTCGGCAGCGATCTACGGTGCACGTGGTGCAAATGGGGTTATCTTAGTAACGACAAAACGCGGAAATAAAGATGGATCCAGAACAATTAACTATCAAGGTTCAGCTGGTGTGAGCTCCGTTCAACGTTATATGGATCTATTGAATGGGCAGGAATGGGTAGATGCCTTTATGATCGGCTTGGAAAATGAAAATAAGTATCAGGGGAAATCCTGGTCCTTGGATAAAAAGACCTGGTTTAATGATCCCAACTATTTTGATGCTAATGGTAACCCTTTGTATAATACAGATTGGCAGCGTGAAGCAACGCGTACAGCCATTTCACATAATCATCAGTTAAGTGTACAACAAGGCGATGATAAATCATCTGTTGGGGCTTTCTTAAATTATACCGATCAACAAGGTGTAATGAATAATACTTGGAATAAACGGGTAAATGCAAAAATGGCCTATGACGCTAAACCGACTTCTTGGCTGTCTACGGCGATTAATTTAACCGTTAACCATACTTGGGGACGTTATACACCAGAAGATGGTGGCGGACAGGAGGCACGTCGTACCATGATTGAAATGCTTCCTTGGTATCCTGTGTACGATAAAAATGGACAATATACATTTTCATCATCTTCGACTGTTTCGGACAAATTAGGGTTTGAAGGAATGGCTAATCCAGTGTCTATCCTAGATTTGCAAAAGAGGATGCGTTATAATACACAGATATTTGGTAATGCGGCACTAACATTTCATCTGGCCGATGGTTTGGATCTTAAGACACAATTGGGGATAGATAATCATAAAAAAGCGTATAAAGGATATTCTTCCATTACCTTGAATAATATCTCAAGACCAAATGGCTGGGCTGAAATGAACAATACCAATACCCTATATTGGCAAGAAGAGACTTATCTGACCTATAATAAGCAGTTTGATAAACACCGCATTAATGCTATGGCAGGTTTATCCTGGCAAGAAAGAACTTACGACTTCAATAGTTCTAGAACCGAAGGCTTTTTCGACGATGCTTATGAATACAATAATATGGGAATTGGAATTACACCATCGACACCAGGGTCTAGGTGGAACAAATGGGCTATGAATTCCTATTTCTTAAGAGCAGCTTACTCCTATAACGATCGTTACTCGGCGACAATTACAGGACGTTATGATGGATCATCCAAATTCGGTAAGAATAATAAATATGCTTTCTTCCCATCTGCTGGTTTCGCATGGAATGTGTCGAATGAGGACTTTTTGAAAGACAATACCACCGTTAGCAATTTAAAGGTCCATACAAGTTACGGATTAACAGGTAACTCGGAGATTGATCCGTACAAGTCCCTGGCAATTGTTGATGCCGGAACGATATTGCTAAACAATTCAAGAGCACCATATTCCTTTGTGAATTCTATTTCGAATCCAAATTTGAAATGGGAAAAAACCGCTCAGGTTGATGCTGGAGTTGAATTGGGCTTATTTCAAAATCGTTTAAATTTTGATGTGTCTTTCTATCATAAGAAAACGACCGACTTGCTACTGGATGCGCCAATTCCAACCGCATCAGGATTTAGTACAGTGATGAAAAATATCGGATCCGTGCAAAATCAAGGTTTAGACATTATGGTTAAGGGAACCATTATCAATAAAGAAGACTTTAGCTGGAATGCCTCACTTAATGCCAATTACAATAAAAATAAGGTGTTAAAATTAGGCGAGAACAATGCCGATATCCAAATGAATAGCTGGGTAGGCGGTGCTAATAGTGTTATCCGTGTTGGTGAGAACTTAAATAGTTTTTATGGTTACAGAAGATTAGGGGTATATACTCAAGCTGATGTGGATGCCGGAAATGCGACGGTAAGTCAAATCGGACGTGCAAAAAGAACGACTGAGAAAGAGATTATTGGTAAAGGATTGCCCGACTGGACAGGTAGTTTTATCAACAATTTGAAATATAAGAACTTCGATTTTACCTTGGATCTGCAATTTGTTAAAGGTGTCGATGTGATGCAACAATTTTTCCATTCGACTTATGACCGTTTTGGTATCACCAATGGTTTGAAAAATATCTTAACCGACGCGTATAATGGATCAAATCCGAATACCATGCAACAGGCTATTTATTTGACCAATAATGGACATGCTGGACAAGATACCAATGTGGATGATGCTTGGGTAGCTGATGGTTCCTATTTACGGGTAAACTTAATTCAACTGGGGTATACATTTAACCCAGAAGCCTTAAAGGGTATCGGTCTAAAACGTGTTAGAATCTACGCAAATGCAAATAATCCGTTTTTATTCACTTCAAAAGAATTTTTAGGATATGATCCTGAAAGTACTTCACAAGGTGAGAGTAAGTTTGGACAAAACATAACGTTTTTCTCTTATCCAAGAGCGAAGACTTTTTCGTTGGGTCTGAATGTAACATTTTAAAAATTAGAAAATAAGGAAATGAAAAATAAATTTTTTATGTTGTTAATTCTTGGATTAGGTTTAACGACGTCATGTAACAAATTTTTGGAAGAAGATCCGAAGTCTAATTTGTCTCTGGACGGATATTATCAAAATTCTGCTCAAGCACAGGCTACGGTGAATTCATTATATAGAAGGGGAGCTCCACAACGCTATTCGCTAGCGGGAAGTGCGTATGTCGGGCCAGCTGCGTCGGTCAATACCATGTTGACAGGATATTTTACAAATAGTTATGAGGGGCAGGAACGAGTATGTTTATTTGCTAGACAGTTAACTAGACAGCAAAATACAAACCTGATCACCGGCTCAATGAACACCATTTGGGATGAAAGTTATAAAGCAATTAATATTGCAAACGCCGGAATAAAATATATTCCTACTATCTCATTTGTTTCCCAAGATCAGCAAAAATCTTTATTAGCAGAAGCGAAGTTTTTTAGAGCCTATAACTACTTTTATCTGGTTAAGACGTTTGGTGCCATTCCGCTCAGCACAACGCCTGTTGAAACATTAGAAGATAATCTCTATCTAGAAAGAACAGAGGTTGCGAAAGTGTATCAGTTAATCGAGACTGATCTTAAAGAAGCTGTACAAGATTTACCTGCTAAAACGTTTGCTGATAATGGACATCGAATTACAAAATATGTAGCGGCCATGACATTGGCTAATGTTTATTTACAAGAAGGCAAGTATAGTGAAGCTGCAGAGATGGCAAAAATTGTTGTCAATTCTGCTCATAAAATGACTGAAAATGTCGATCTTAAAATGAGTAGCGCTTATAATAAATTGCGTACAACGGATGATTTAAGTGAAGTGATTTATGCACAGGAATATGACGCAACAATTAGCACAAGCAGCTGGTGGACAACGTATGCATTTAGTTCTTCGGCAACATCCGTGTTTGATAAATATTCGATATTTGAACGTGTTTTTGGGCCTACAAAGCAATTTTTAAATGTCTACGATACGAAAGACCTGCGGATTCAACCAAATCAGTTTTTCCATTGGAAATATACAAACCCGGTGAACAACAAGACCTGGGAATCTACGGAAGCCGGCATCTGGTATTATTTTGATGAGCAAGCAACTACTGTTACTGGTCGAGGAACCAAAGACTGGAACTTCTACCGTTATCCTGAGGCCTTGCTTATAGCTGCAGAAGGAATCGCTAAAACATCTGGTGTGAGTGCCGAGGCTGCAGGTTATTTAGCTCAGGTAAAAGCACGGGCAAATACCGAAGGAAAATCAGTTGCTGCTTATACAACCGAATTGCAAACATTATCAGCAGATAATTTTGTGAAAGAATGCTGGAAAGAGCGTCTCCGCGAGTTCCCATTGGAATTTAAAATGTGGGACGATATTGTTAGAACTAAAATGTTCCCTGTAATTTCAACGACTGACGCTGGTAAAGTCGATTTCGTGCCATTGATTGGAGCTAAGAACGGATCTGGTGCAACATTCAAAGAAACAGATTTATTATGGCCAATTTCTCCTGATGAAATTCAGCGCAATAATAAATTGACACAAAATGCAGGCTATCAATAGTCTTTTAAATCTGGGTTTAAAATGGCCATCAATTGATGGCTATTTTTTTTATAAACAATGGCTAAAGCAATCTAGTGACAATAAATGGAGCAATTATTTGTTTAGGTAACATCTATAGCGACACTGTTTAAAATTTTTAAAAAACCTTTTCCCTTTAAAATTAAAATCCTATCTTGAATCCACAATCAAACACTTAAACTAAAAACAATAACCAAAAAGAGAAAAATCAACAAAACATATAATTTAGATAAAATCACATTCGCTTTTTTTTATTCAAATAGCAAAACCGCTTTTGCTTTGTTTTTTTCAATGATTATATGCTGAGTTGTTCCAGCTTAGGTGCATTTTTACGTTTTTTTTAAAATAAATAATTAATAATCCGTATGGTTTAATCTATTAAGATAGAAATGAGACTCAAGTATTCGTATTAATTATTGAAGATGATACTAATTAAACATGATCGTTTAAGCTTATCAAAGCTAAAACGTTTTATAAACCAAAATCACTAGTTATATGAGCAGAATCGATTTAGAATCATTTGCCCGCTTAACGAAAAATACCAAGCTGTTTTTTTCGTTGGCTATTATCGCCGGGACGATACATCAGGCAAATGCGCATGTCATCGCCAAGGGGGAAGACCCAAAAGAGACCTTTACCCATAAGATCGCTAAGTTTCAGGGTTTAATTAAAGGAAAGGTACAGGATGCAAAGACTGGAGAAGGGGTCTCCGGTGTTTCGGTTACCGTCAAGGGATCCGCAAAAGGTACAACATCGGATGGCCAAGGTAATTTTGCCCTGCAAGCCAAGATAGGAGATGTCCTGGTCGTGTCGTCCATTGGTTATCGAACAAACGAAGTCAAAGTAATAGGAAATGCCCCGATTGATATTCGACTCTCCGCGACAGAAGACCAATTGGAGGAGGTTATTGTTGTCGGTTATGGTACGCAAAAGAAAAGTGAAGTGACTTCAGCAGTGGCCTCTGTAAAAGAAAAGGATTTCAATCAAGGTGGTATGCGCAACCCAATGGATCTGGTGCAAGGTAAAGTTGCCGGGCTAAATGTGACGAGAACCCAGGGCAGTAATCCAAATGCTGGTTCGGATATCCAATTGCGGGGTATGGCGTCCATGAAAGGTGGAAACTCCCCGCTGATAGTCATTGATGGTATTCCTGGTGGAAATCTAGATTTGATCAAGCAAGGAGATATTGAATCTATTGACGTGTTAAAGGACGGATCTGCAGCCGCTATTTATGGGACGCGTGGTAATGGTGGTGTAATTTTAGTGACCACTAAAAAAGGCAAATCCGGAGAGCCGCGATTTGAATATTATACCTATGGTCAACATGAGTCTGTAGCAAAGAAACCTTCCATGCTGAATGCACAGCAATTTAGAGACTATGTAGTCAAGGGGCAGAATAAACCTGATCTTGACCTGGGTGCATCAACAGATTTATATGATGAATTGATCAATAAAGGTAATTTTTCAACATTCCATAATTTTGTTGCCAGCGGTGGTGGGGATAAATCCAACTACCGTGCTTCAATTAACTATGAAAATGCCGAAGGTATTGCAAAACAGAATGGACGTCAGCAATTTGGCGGTCGTGTCAATTTTTCCCAAACTGGATTAAAAGATCGATTGACTTTCTCCGGTAATATTGCTGCCAATTTCAATAAAGCAGATCTTTTGGGTGGAAAACCGGAATATTTCGAACAGGCAATCCAGCGCAATCCAACTGCTCCACTATACAATCCCGACGGAAGTTTCTACCAAACCCAGGGGTATAATAATTTTAATCCGTTGGATCGTATGGCCAACCGTGTAGATCAACGCAATCAGGAAACTTTTTCGGGAGACGCCCGTATGAAACTCAAGATTATAGAACCATTGAGCATCTCAGCCTTCGGATCCTATCTTAGAAATAATTGGAACGATCGTCAATATCGGTCGATCAAAGATTGGGACCAACGCCAAAATTCTGAGTATCAGGGTATGGGCTATGCCTGGAAAAGAAATGAGTTAAATTGGTCCAAGACCTTTGAAACCACAATTGATTACAACCAGACATTCAATGAAAAGCATAATATAACGGGTTTACTCGGTTACAGTTTTCAATATAATGGTTATGAGCGATTTGAGATGTCCAATAATGGTTTTACAACAGACGCTTTTCAAGACTGGAATATGGGAAGTGGTACGGCTCTGACAAATACAAAACTTCCGCGACCATCGATGGGATCATTTAAGGAAGACAATAAACTGATTGCCTTTTTTGGACGGGTAAATTATAATTATGACCAAAAGTATTTTGTGAGTGCAATTCTCCGGCGGGAGGGCTCCTCACGATTTGGTGCTAATCATAAATGGGGTAATTTCCCGGCGATTTCTGCGGGATGGACCATTACCAATGAAGACTTTTTCTCCAATAAAGAGCTTGTCAACAATCTGAAGCTCCGTGTAGGGTATGGGGTAACCGGTAATCAGGGTTTCCCGAATTACAATTCATTGATCTTGTTGGGAACAGGCGGGGTATATCCGCAGGATGGCATCTATTATCAAACGTATGGACCGACACAGAACCCCAATCCAGACTTAAAATGGGAACAAAAAGCCGAATTGAATATCGGGCTTGATTTTGGTTTGTGGAATAACCGACTAACAGGATCTCTGGATGTCTATAATCGTAAAACCAAAGATTTATTATACCAATATAAGGCGCAACAGCCAGCCTATGTGAGTACAAACATTTGGTACAATGTAGGCGAGGTTTCGAATAAAGGTGTTGAATTGCAATTGTCTGGAGTTCCAATTCAAAAAGAAGATTTTAAATGGACGGTGGATTTTGCCGGAAGTTATCAAAAGAATAAACTCGTTACCATGTCCAATGATATCTTTAAGAGTAATTGGATGACTTTTGGCGGTCTACCCTCTCCAGGTAATCTCGGAGATGCCATTCGTCTTGAAGAAGGCGGTGAAATTGGTTCCTTCTATGGAAAACGTTATGCGGGTCTGAATGATGCTGGAGAATGGCTCTTCTATAAAGCCGACGGCTCCAAGGCTACCATTGCCGATATAAATGATAATGATCGCGCCTATATTGGAAATGGTGTTCCCAAATTCAATGCGTCGCTAGGTAACCGGTTTACCTATAAGGGCTTCGATCTGACCGTGTTTTTCAGAGGTAAATTTAAGTATGATATCTTAAATACAGCGGATATGTTCTTTGGTAATCAAAAATGGTTGCCTAATAATGTGTTCGAAAGTGCTTTTACTAAGCATGCCGACCTTAAACAGGATCCACAGTATTCGGATTACTACCTTGAGAACGGAAGTTTTGTGAAACTGGATAATATTACATTGGGATATAACTTTAAACTAAAGACCGATTATATCAAAAGTCTGTATGTATATGCAACTGGAAGAAATATTGCAACCATGACCAAATATACGGGGATTGATCCGGAGCTGCAGGATACAGGTTTTGAAGCAGGGATTGATTCGCGCAGTTTCTACCCAAGAACAAGATCTTGGACAATTGGTTTAAATGTTGGATTTTAAAATAGTAAGGTTATGAAAAAAACAAATAAATATTTATGTTCCATCCTGAGCGCTGTTACCTTAGGTATCTCTTTTAGTTCCTGCACCAAGTTGGATGAGACAGTCTATAGTCAGATCAAGGATGATAATTTTTACAAGAATAAACGGGAGGTTATGCAAGCTGCGCTCCGCCCTTTTACGCATATGCAGGCCTGGCTTGCACCCACAGGTGGAAATGGCTTTTATTATCATTCCGAATTAAGTGCCGATCAAGTGGCCTGGCCGCAAAAGGGACGCCATGGATATGACGGTGGAGACCATATCCGGCAGCACTATCATACGTGGACAAGCAATGAAAGCCGGCTGCGTGGGGCCTGGGAGTTGATGTGGGGTGGCGTTGGCTATGTCAATAATGCTATTCAGGATATTGAGAAACTGGACATTACTAAAATTGCCGATCTGACGGAGGAAGAACGCACTCAGATACTTGTGCAATTAAAAGTAATGCGAGCCTTCCACTATATCAAAATTATGGATCTTTGGGGCAACGTCCCTATCGTGACAAAGGTAGCCGATCCAATTAACCCTGAAACCAAACCGAGAACAGAGGTTTTTGCATTTGTGCAGAAGGAACTGGAAGAAAATGTGGATAAGTTGCCTAAAACCTCGGCCAGTAATATCGGTCAGGTATCTATGGCTGCAGGTTATGCCATGCTGGCTGAACTCTATCTCAATGCCGAAAAATGGTCGGGTAAAGCAATGAATGATGAATGTATCGCTGCTTGTGATAAGATTATTTCCGGACAGGCTGGCGGCATTGGAGGGGCTCCCAAATTGAGCCCTGATTTGAATGCATTGTTCAGTAATACCAATTCGGCGAATCCGGAATCCTTATTTCAATTTCAATATAGCAGACAGGCGGGGTTTACATTCGATTGGTCGGGATTCTATATGAGTTATGACTATATGAAGGAAGTGCTCAAAGTTGGTTACGGTGGATGGAATGCATTTGTTGTTATCCCTACCGCATTTAATGCCTATGCTGAAAATGACTTGCGGAAGAAAGAATGGTTTTTGTTTGGACCACAATATAAATACGGCACCACTACACCTGTATTGGGAACGGAAGAGTATTCAGGTAAACCGCTGGTGTTTGTCAATTCGATCCGCAGAGAAAGCGAAGGTGATAAAACTTCAGAAGGTGGTATGACAAAAGGAGAAGAGAATTCTGGAGCTCGATTTAATAAATATAAATCAGGTACCTTGGACGATGCCAACTACTGGGAGAATGATTATATTATTTATCGTTTAACGGAGATCTATTTCGATAAAGCTGAAGCACTTATGCGTAAGAATGGTGGAAAAGCCAGTAGTGAAGCTGTGGAATTGGTCAATGAATCCAGAAAAAGAGCATTTAGTACGGCTGACTGGCCTATGGCGCAGTATACTGTCGCTACATTGACGCTGGATGAATTACTGGCGGAACGGGGACGTGAATTTATTTTTGAAGGAAAGCGCCGGACAGATCTAATCCGATTCGGAAAATATATATCCGGATCTTGGTGGGATCATAAAGCTACGAACGATAAGAATAAAGAACTATATGCGGTACCGATGGATCAACTGGCAATCAATCCCAATTTAAAACAAAACCCTGGTTATTAATGTTCAGGAATAGTAGATGCCGTATAGGTATCTACTATTCTTTTACCTAAAACACATGAAAAGATATTTTACGTTGTTTCTTTTGAACTTTATTGGTGTAACCTTATTTGCACAGAAAAATAATTTTCAGAACTATGCTATCCAAACTTTAGATAGCATCTATAGCAAGTTTGGAAATACCAAGAATCAGCTCTTGGCTGAAAAATATCCCTTTGATGAAAACTTTAAAGCTGATTATCTGGATAATAATCAACAGGCAGCGCAGCAAAAGAAATATGCTTATCTATGGCCTTTCTCGGGTAGTTTCTCGGCTGTAAATGCCTTGATGGAATTGCCAAAAACAAAAAAGGCATTTCAGTTCATACTTGACAAAAAAGTCCTGGTTGGGCTACAGGAATATAGGGATGAAAGTCGGTCGCCGGTTGGTTATGCTTCTTATTTAAATACAGCTCCTCCCTCGGATCGTTTTTATGACGATAATATCTGGTTGGGTATCGATTTTACCGATAGCTATATCCATACAAAAAAAATAAACTACCTGTCTTCGGCCAAAGAGATCTGGAATTTTGTAAAGAGTGGGGAGGATGATAAACTCGGCGGTGGCATTTATTGGTGTGAACAGAAAAAGGAATCTAAAAATACCTGTTCGAATGCACCAGCAAGTGTATTTGCACTTAAGTTATTTATGGCAACCAATGATAGGTCCTATCTGCAAGAAGGGGAACGTCTTTATGAATGGACAAAAAGAAATCTTCAGGATCCCGAAGATAAGTTATACTGGGACAATATGCAGCTCAATGGAAAGATTGGAAAAGCTAAGTTTTCGTACAACGCCGGACAAATGTTGCAGGCAGCAGCCCTGCTTTATAAGTTAACGAAAAATAAACGGTACCTTGAGGATGCACAACAGCTGGCTGAGGCCTGTCTAGGCTATTTTTTCGAAACGGATGCGAAATTGAATTTCCCAAAATTGAAAAATAGCAATTTGTGGTTTCATGCCGTAATGATGCGTGGTTACATCGAGCTCGCTGCGGTGAATGGCGACCAAAGGTATCTCACCGTTTTTGCGAAAAATCTTGAATTTGCCTGGCAGCATATGCGCGATAAAGAAGGATTATTTAGTGCAGATTGGACCCTGAAAGATCAGCATAAATCGAAATGGCTGCTCGATCAATGTGCTTTTGTCGAAATGTACGCACGGTTGGCAAAAGCTGGGTATTAAAATCGATGTAAAACGGTATAAGGTTAAGACGCTGAAAATAATTTTTCAGCGTCTTTTTTTTGTTCTGTAACATATTGGTTAGAGAGATTAAATAATGTTTACTTAACATAATAGATGCTGTAAAATTTCTATTTGAACACCACCGTGGATATCATAAAAAAGGAGAAACCGACGATTACTTTTGTGCATTTCGACCAACCTGATGGCGTAGGCCATAATATCGGGCATAATACACCGGAATACTATGCCGAACTAAAACAGGTCGACAGACGTATTGGTACCTTGCAGCAAGCTGTAAAAGACGCAGGAATTGCAGACGAAACAATTTTTGTTATTGCTGCGGATCATGGTGGTACCGGAAAAGGACACGGTGGTAAATCGCTGGCCGAGGTGGAGATTCCTTGGGTAATGACCGGACCAGGTGTACCAAAAGGAAAAGAAATCAAGGAAACTTTGATGATTTATGATATCGCGCCTACGTTAACTTGGTTGCTTGGTGCACCGCTTGATGCCGCTTGGCGCGGACAGGCAATCAAAGCATTCCAACAATAGTTGTTTCCCGTCAAACAAAAAGCCCCAAAGAATTTTCTTTGGGGCTTTTTGTTTGACGAATCGTCAATATTATATATCTACGACCACATCCATTTTGAAGTCGTCATCTTTTAGATGGACAATTTCCGTTGCTTTTTCGTAGTTAGTTGATTTCTTGGAGAAGAAGTCATGTTGTGTCGTTTCAGTATTCAAACCATTCAATACGATTGGGTTGACTTGTTTTACTTCGAAGATCGGATCAAAGCCTAAATTCATCAATGCTTTGTTGGCATTGTAACGAACATATTCTTTTACCTCTGCAGTTAAGCCAACTTCAGTATAGATCTCTTCTGTATATTTCAGCTCATTTTCATACAAATTGTAAAGCAAGGCCAAGAAACGAGCTTTTACCTGATCTTGATTTTTTAATTTTTTGAATTGATCTTGGGCTATTAATCCAACGAATACACCGTGAATGGATTCGTCTGCGATAATTTTCTTAATGATATCGGCAGAAGCAACCATTTCACCTTGTCCACATAACCATAATGGCAAGAAGAATCCAGAATAAAATAAGAATGACTCCAATAATACAGATGCAGCCATCGCCATATAAATCTCCTCGTCCGAAGCATCTTCTTTATCGATTGCGCGGTAGTAACCATCAATCGTTTCTGCTTTGTATTGAAGATATTTATTTTGTTGAACCCATTCGAAAATGTCGTTTATTTCGGCGGTTGTAGAAACTGTCGTGAAAATAGTGGAATACGATTTTGCGTGGATAGCTTCCATCATACACATATAGGACAACACAGCTTTATTCTGTAATGTATCGATATGATCGATGATTTTAGGCATACCTGTGTGGCTTTGAAGAGTATCCAACAAGGTTAATCCACCTAAAGCTTTTTTATACGCATCTTTCATTTCTGGGCTGATACGTTTCCAGCTATCGATATCTTTTGAAGGAATGTATTCCGTATCGATCCAGAATTGACGGATATTTTGTTCCCAGAACATCAATACATAATCGTTCTCAGGGGTATTCCAGTTGACAGCTTTATATGTTTTACTCATTTTTAGTTTAAAGTATTAGGCATTTATTATCACGTATTTGGATTGTTGATTTTAGATAAGCCAAAAGCCGCCAATGGCGTAGGCAACTTTTGACTTTCTCCCATTATATATCCAAATACTAAAATCTCAAAATTAAGCTGAACAAGAGACACATTCGTCGATGGTCGATTTTCTTGTCCGTGTATAATAAAGGGATTTCAACCCCAATTTATGTGCATAGATATAATATCTAGATAAATCTCTTGTCGAATCCTTTGAGTTTGTATGCAAAATTGTAGATACACCTTGATCAATATGGCGTTGGATAACCGAGATCAATTTTAAGACCTTGAATTGATCCATATCATAAGCCGATTTGAAATAGAAATAATTATCGTTTGTCAAGTATGGCATTGGATAGTAAGTTGTACTATCTCCATACTCACGTACCTCAATGATATCGACGATTGGCATAACTGATGCAGTTGCATTCATGATATACGAAGTCGATTGATTTGGAGCAATAGCCAAGCGGTAAGCATGATAAATACCATGTTCTTTGATTTTCGCTTTTAATTCCAACCAATCTTCGACTGTTGGAATATGTATTCCTTCAAATAACTCCGTTACCTTAGCTGTTTTAGGCATGTAATCGCGGTTTATGTAATTGTTGAAATACGTACCATCGGCATAGGCTGATTTTTCAAATCCAACAAATGTTTTACCACGTTCTTTGGCAATTTCCATCGATGCTTCCAATGAATAATAGTTCATCATCATAAAGAAAGTATTGGCAAAATCCAGTGCTTCGTTAGATTCATACATGATGAAGCTTTTTGCAAGGTAACCATGGAGGTTCATTGCACCTAGCCCTACAGAATGCAACTCGCGGTTTGCTTTTGCAATAGATGGAACCATATCGATATTGGTCACGTCTGTAACGACAGTCAAAGCACGCATAGCCGTTTTTACGGTCTCTTTGATACGTTTGTTGTCCATTACAGTCGCGATATTTAAGGAGCCTAAGTTACAGGAGATACCATAACGGATCGTGTCCTGTTTGCCATAGATCTCAATATCGGATACTTGAGATACTTGCATGATTTCAGTACACAAGTTTGAGAATTTCACTTGACCGATTTCATTCAATGCATGGACACGGTTGGTGTTCTCTTTGAAGAAAATATAAGGATATCCCGATTCTTTTTGTGTCTGAGCAATTTTAACTAAAAGGTGACGAGCATTGATTTTTTTCTTTTTCACGTTTGGATTCGTGATCAATTCGTCGTACATTTTGTCCATATCCATCTCATCCAAGAATTGTCCATACTCTTGCATCACCGTATGTGGGTAGATCAAATAGCATGGTTCATCTTTTTCTGCCAATTCCATGAATTTATCGGGAACGATGATACCGATCGACAATGATTTGATACGTACTTTCTCGTCAACGTTGATTTTTTTACAATCTAAAAATTCTTCGATGTCAGAGTGGAAAATATTGAGGTATACTGCACCAGCACCCGGACGTTGTCCCAACTGGTTAGCATATGAGAATGTATCTTCCATAATCTTCATGATTGGAAGTACACCGCCGGCACGGCCTTCAACACCTTTGATAGCTTCTCCGCGAGCACGGATTTTAGAGATATTGAACGATACACCACCACCGATAGAAGACAACTTCATTGCGGAATCAACAGCATAACCGATACCATTTAAGTTGTCGCCGATTTCATCCAAGAAACATGATACTAATTCACCCGAGCGTTTCTTTCCTGCATTCAAGAATGTAGGGGTCGCTGGCTGATATTCTTGATTGATCATGATTTCTGCATATTCAATTGCTTTTTGAACACCCTCTTCTCTTGCTAAGAACAAGGAAACAGCAACTACACGGTCTTCATAACGCTCTAAAAACTTCTCGCCAGAATCGTCACGTAAAGCGTAGCTCTGGAAGAATTTGAATGCCGCCATAAAAGATTCGAAACGGAATTTCTTCGCATACACATAGTTGAATACCGTTTCCATTTCTTCAAATGTAAACCATTGGTAAAAGTCAATATAATAGTTGTTTTCTACCAAATAGTCTATTTTTTCTTTTAATGTATAAAAGAACACGGTGTTCTTATTTACATATTCCAAGAAATATGCACGAACCGCTTCCTTATCTTTATGTAAGCTGAATTCGTCATCATGCTTAATCATGATTTCATTATTAAGCAATATCCAGTTTTTTGCTACTTCGTTTGCTACCATCGCAAAAGTTCTTTAAGATGTCAATAAATTGATTAATATCTTCCATTGTTCCGGACAGTTCAAATTTGAACGCCAGTGGAATGTCGAAATCCTGTGAAATGCGATCAGCTGCCAGACCAAAATTCGGTCCCCAGTTGCGGTTGCCACTGGAAGTAACAGAATAGATATTTTTAGCTTCGCGTTTCATGAATTCTTTTGTGTTTTCGGGCACCTGTCCAAAATTTGTGGTGAAAGTGACCAAATGCCCAGGGGCTTTTACCGTTAAATCGGCGGTGATCTTATGGATTTGCCAACCCGTTATCTGAGCTACTTTATCCATAAAACGTTGTACGTTCCCCGTTCTGGAATCATAATAAATGTGTATCATGTCACTGTTTAATTTTAATGATACGCTGAATTTATTAAAGTGCAATGGCAGCCAATTCCTCTGGTTTAAAGCCAATGATACGGTGTTGAATCTCTTCATTTTCCAACACAATTACCGTAGGAACTGTGCGGATTTTGAATCTTGCGGCCAAGTCTGGTTCATCAAAAGGATTAACCGTTTCATATTGGATACCTTTTTGATCCAAATAAGCCGATACTTGCGCACAAGGAGCACAATCGTTTTTCTCAAATTTGATAATTCTTGCCATGTTTACTTGTTTATTTTTTTATTCCAATCTTTATAGAAAAACTCGGTACGAAGTTAATGGTATCAATTTTAATCGGGGAGACCAGATTGAAGGTTAATCTAGCCATTAAAAATAGACAATTCGTCAAAAAGAAAAGTCTGTGTTTCGATACTTAAAAACTTCGTTGAGTTGCCAATTCTTTCATTAGCTTAACAAATATCTTATATTTTCTTTCGATGCGGTAGTTTGACTTTTCCACATTTTGGGCAAAAGTTTGTCAGAGAATGCGTTTGCTGCAGATTAGTGTTTGTAAGTTGTTGTTTTTCTGTGTTTTATAAATGTGGATAACTTTAAATTCGTAATTTTTACCACTATTTTACAAATGATTTAAGTTTAATTTTACTGTCATAAAAAAGCTACAAAACTTGCTTTTTTATGAAATTTTTATTATCTTATTTTGCCCTAATTTGAAAAATAAATTTATGAAGAAACTATTCTATGGTCTCTTGCTTCTAACGTCGCTACAGACGCAAGCGCAGGAAAACATTACCTTTCAAAAACCCTCTACTGAAATTTTGGCCTTAGCCGATTATGTGCGCCCCCCTCAGATAAAAATTTCTAGCGATAGAAATTGGATGTTATTTACGTTCCGGCCTACGTATAAAAGCCTGGCAGACTTAGGCCAGGAAGAAATGAAACTGGCGGGATTGCGGATTAATCCAAAGACCAACATGGAAAGTTCGACAATCTTTTTCGATAAGATTGCCTTGAAAAAAATAGGACAAAATATGGAATTTTCCGACTTCACGGGAATGCCCGAAAAAGCGGCGATGGCCAATTTTGTGTTCTCTCAAGACAATAAGCGTTTGGCATTTAGCAATACAAATGAAAGCGGAACTGCCTTATTTGTCATTGATCTTGCAACGCGAAATGTCAAACAGTTGACTGCTTACAATTTGAACGGAACATTGACAGCACCATTTCAGTGGCTGAGAAATTCTTCCGGTTTAATAATAACAAGTCTGCCAAAGGATAGGGCGGCACTGTTGGATCCTTCAAAAGATTTGCCGACAGGACCTATTGTCTCAACAAGTGATGGGAAGGTGTCTCAATTGAGGACATACCAAGATCTGCTTAAAAATCCGCAGGATGAAGTGAATTTTGAAACATTGGTACAATCCAACCTTGAACTTGTAGATCTGGACGGCAAGATTTCTTCCTTTAAAGATAAAGCCATTTATACGGGGATCAGTTTCTCGCCGGATGGTGAGTATGTGATGATCACGACCATTACAAAACCTTATTCCTACGTAGTTCCGGTCTCGTCTTTTCCACAGCAGGTTCGTATTTATGATCGATCGGGCAAGGAAATAGCGCTGGTGAATGAGACCCCCTTGACAGAGGTAATGCCCAAAGGTTTTTCGTCGACACGATCGGGAAAACGTGCCTGGCATTGGCGGAGTGATCAGCCAGCTACGTTGGCTTATGTAGAAGCCTTGGATGGCGGGGATGCGAATAAACCTGCGGAGTTTCGTGATGCCTTATATACTTTATCGTACCCTTACGATGGTGCGGGAAAGCTTATTTTTAAAATCAAAGACCGTTACGCTGGTGTAACATGGGGGAATGATAAATATGCATTGATCAATTCGCAATGGTATGATACGAGAAACGCAAAAACTTTTGTGGTGAATCCTTCCTCGGGAGAATCTAAACTATTGCATGACCGGAACAGTCAGGATGTCTATAACGATCCGGGAGATGTGTATATGGAAAAAAATAGTTTAGGCACTTATTCGATGTATATAGATAAGGATAAAGTACTGTTTGTAGGTAAGGGCTTTACTAAAAATGGTGAGTTTCCTTTTGTGGATGAGCTTGATCTGCATTCGCTGAAGAAAAAACGCATTTACACTGCTCCAGCATCTGAACTGCAGGAACGTATCACCCAACTAGTGAACCCTAAAACTGGTGATCTGTTGATTTCGCTTCAGTCAGCATCGACTTATCCGAATTATTTCATGAAAAATATGAAATCGGGGAAACAGGTGACGCTCACCACGTTGGAAAACCCGTTTAAATCGTTGGAAAAAGTTCATAAAGAGATTTTAAAATACAAGCGCAAGGATGGAGTCGAACTTTCCGGAACATTATATTTACCTGCCGGTTATGATTTTACGAAGAAAGAGAAGTTGCCTCTGCTAATGTGGGCTTATCCAAGGGAATATAAGGACAAGAATACAGCCGGACAAAGCACGGCCAATCCGAAGGAGTTTACCTTCCCAAGTTATGGCTCTTTTATCTACTGGGTATCGAAAGGCTATGCTGTATTGGATAATGCGGCCTTCCCTATTGTTGGAGAGGGAACAAAAGAACCGAATGATACCTTTATTGAGCAACTTGTGGCAAATGCCGAAGCTGCAATTGATGCGGTAGATCATTTGGGTTATATCGATCGGAAAAAAGTTGCTGTGGGTGGGCATTCCTATGGTGCGTTTATGACAGCACATCTGTTGTCCAATTCAAAATTGTTTGCCGCAGGAATAGCGCGTTCTGGAGCATACAATCGGACCTTAACACCATTTGGTTTTCAGAGTGAACAACGTAACTTCTGGGATGATCCAGCCTTGTATATGACCATGTCTCCATTTGTGAGTGCTGATCGGATGAAAACCCCACTTTTGTTGGTTCATGGCGGAGCCGATAATAATCCCGGAACATTCACCCTGCAGACGGAACGCTATTTCCAGGCCCTGAAAAATTTGGGAGCTCCCGTGCGTATGGTCATTTTACCACGCGAAGCTCATGGATATGTCGCCAAAGAAAATATCTTCCATTTACTTTGGGAGCAGGATCAATTTTTGGAAAAATACCTTAAAAAATAACCGGTCGATTAACCAGAAGCAATAGTGTTAAGGTGTACAAGGATTCAATGTAAAAGAAGGTGTCTAAAAAGTAAAAACAAACCCTCTGAGAATTGAATATTTGAAAAGTACCTGTATAGGGATTCGGTAAAAATTCAATATAAAAGGGGCTATCCACCTTGGACTGCCCCTTTTATATTGAATGAAGTATTTGTTTTATTGATTTGTGTTTTTTTTACTAAAGTATCAATAGAATCAATCGTTTGGTTTATCGCGAAATGCAACGAATTCATTGGTCTGAATAAACCTTGCGCTTGCATTTATACAACGGTAGGCTTCCGTAATCATAAATAAGTTTTTTTCGCTATTTACTCGCTTTAACCGTAAATGGAACGACATACTGTCCCCACTCCAAAGAAACAGTTCCTTGTGGCGTCGCATTGATCTTAAACTGTTCCTGTGAATTGCTTGCTGTGGCATTGCTAACAGAAACACGTAGGGCATCTTCGTTAGCATCATATTTTGTTCCCCACTGATTCCACACTTTATTAAAAATAATTGTTGTTTCGTGTTCCCCAGGGATACTGTAAAGACCATATTTTCCAGCGGCTAATTTCTTGCCTTCAACCAATACATCTTTATTAAATTCGATGGTGGTCGCTTCATTCGCTCCAGTACGCCATACAATGCCGATAGGGGCGATATCAACACCAAGCTGACGGCCTTTCAATGAAGGGCGGCTATAGTTAATGTCGATCGTGACACCATCGGTGGTGGTTACTTTGGTGTTGTCTGGAGGACTCGGGCGTTTACTTTTGTCGGTCTGCGCAAAGGTAAGTTGCCCAATTAAGGTCAGAATTGTTAAAATTAGTACTCTCATTTTTCGTATAGTATTGATTAAACAATTAAATATAAGGTTTTTAAATTATGGAATTGTTAGTTTTTTTTGAAGACTTTGGGTGAGGTATTTTGGTTATATAAACGGGAAAAGCCAGGATATGAATCACTGGCTCTTTTCATTTATACCTATTATTTAAACAAGATATTCAAATAGTGTCTGGTCTTTGTTGATTTCAATGACATCAAACTTATATTCTTTCATGCGTTCAATCAATGTTTCGTAATCTTCAGGCTTGTTGAGCTCTATGCCGACTAGGGCTGGACCTCTTTCGCGTTCTGTTTTTTTGATAAACTCAAAACGGGTAATATCATCCTTAGGTCCCAATACTTCAGAAACGAAGAGTTTTAATGCACCTGGGCGTTGTGGGAAACGAACGATAAAATAATGTTTGTAGCCTTCGTAAAGCAGAGACAATTCTTTGATTTCACTCATGCGGTCGATATCGTTGTTTCCACCGGATATGATACAGACGACTTTCTTGCCTTTAATTTCATCTTTGTGAAATTCAAGAGCAGCTACCGATAAAGCACCCGCGGGCTCAACGACAATTGCATCCTTATTATACAGCTCTAGGATGCAGGTACAGATCTTTCCTTCAGGAATAGAGCGTGTATCATCCAACAATTGCTTGGCAATTTCAAATGTCGTTGCACCGATCTTTTTAACGGCGGCCCCATCAACAAATTTGTTGATATGCTCGAGCTCGATCGGTGCGCCATGTGTCAAAGCCGCTTGCATAGAAGGAGCTCCTTCGGGTTCAACACCATAACATTTGATCGCTTTGTTTTTACTCTTCAGGTAATAGCTCGCCCCCGCGGCAAGTCCACCGCCACCAATTGGGATAAATATGGCATCCATATCGGGAAGATCTTGTAGAGCTTCAACGGCCACAGTACCCTGTCCTTCCACAACTTTGAGATCATCAAATGGCGGGATGAAAGTCATGCCATGCTCTGCTGTGTAAGCCAACGCCGCTTTTTGACAGTCATCAAAAGTGTCTCCCGTCAAGATAATCTCTACATTACCGTTACCCCACATTTCCGTTTGTGAGATCTTTTGGCGTGGTGTCGGTCCCGGCATAAATATCACACCTTTGATGTCGAGTTTATTGCAGGAGAAAGCAACGCCTTGGGCGTGGTTACCTGCACTCGCACATACAACGCCGCGTTGTCGCTCTTCCGCTGTTAAGGAGATAATTTTATTGTAGGCACCGCGTAATTTATAGGAACGTACGACTTGTAAATCTTCCCGTTTGAGATAGACTTCGGCACCGTATTTTTCGGACAGATGCCGATTATATTGAAGCGGAGTTCTGTTGACCACAGACTTGATGCGGTCAAGTGTAGCTTCTGAATTGATGTTTAAGGTTGATAGATTCATTGTTAGATGATTGCCTAGTTAAGGTAGCAAATAAAACGCAGATATTCGCTGTTATATGAGAGATTCTACCTATACAGTGTTTAAATTTAGTTGATTTTGAATAGAAGACCGTCTGAACACATGCTAAAATAATAATCAGCTATGCGTCCTGTGGATCCTTTTAAAAAATGTACTTATGATAAAAAAAGGCTGCATCTGCAGCCTTCCTTTTTTTATATTTTTTCCTGGATGAGGCTTTTTAGGTCATCATCACAAATATTTTTCTTTTCGTCGGCTAAAACCAGGAAACGTTGATAGCAATCTGCTAAATCATCTTTTTCAAGATGGAAACCTAAACGCTCCAAATGGTGCTTAAGGGCATGTCTACCTGAACGAGCTGTCAGGATAATATCAGCTTCATCCAAACCAACATCTTCTGGTCTGATGATCTCATAGTTTTCGCGGTGTTTTAGGAAACCATCTTGGTGAATACCCGAGCTATGCGCGAAGGCATTACGGCCAACGATTGCTTTATTCGGTTGGACAGGCATGTTCATCATTTCACTTACCTTGCGCGATAAGTACGTAAACATGCGGCTATCGATGTTTGATGTTAAGCTTCCAAACGACTGGTTGTGTACTTTAAGGATCATGGCTACTTCTTCAAGCGACGTGTTTCCGGCACGTTCACCGATACCGTTGATTGTACATTCTACCTGACGGGCTCCATTTTGAATGGCAGCGATAGAATTTGCTGTTGCAAGTCCTAGGTCATTGTGACAATGTGCGGAAATAATTGCCTGATCGATATTGCGCACATTCTCCTTGAGATACTTGATTTTTGACCCATACTGATCCGGCAAACAATAACCGTTTGTATCAGGAATGTTGACCACCGTAGCACCAGCCGCAATCACCGACTCAACCATTTTAGCTAGAAATTCCAAGTCTGCGCGACCAGCATCTTCTGCATAAAACTCGACATCTTCCACATAGGATTTGGCATGTTTTACAGCCGCAACAGCACGTTCTAAAATTTCTTCTCTTGTGCTGTTGAATTTATATTTGATATGCATGTCCGAAGAACCAATGCCGGTATGGATACGTGGGCGTTTGGCATATTTTAATGCCTCGGCAGCTACGTCAATATCGTTTTGATTGGCACGGGTCAATGCACATATAATAACATCGTTCACCGCTTTAGATAATTCTACCACCGATTGAAAATCACCAGGGCTAGACACTGGGAAACCGGCTTCGATAATATCTACCCCTAGTTTTTCCAAGTCTTTAGCAATCTCAATTTTCTCTGGAGTAGTTAATTGGCAGCCTGGTACCTGTTCGCCATCACGTAAGGTGGTGTCGAAAATGTAAAGATGATTAGGATCGTGTAACATAATTTCTTAATTCAAAAGATTTACAAATTAAAAAGGGTATACTATTTAATAAACTCCAATACTTTTTCACCCATTTCCTGAGTACCTAAGATTTTTGAAGATTCAGTGCTGCTGTTGGCAATATCACCGGTTCTCCAACCAGCTTTTAATGTTTCAGCAACAGCATTGGTAACAGCTTTAGCTTCGTCCTGTAGACCAAAGCTAATATCAAGCATCAAGGCTGCAGATAAAATTGAAGCAAGTGGATTTGCTTTATTTTGACCAGCGATATCGTGTGCTGAGCCGTGGATAGGTTCGAAGAAGCCTGTGCCATCACCTACGGAAGCAGAAGCCAACATACCCATTGAGCCCGCGATCTGTGAGGCTTCGTCTGTCAAGATATCACCAAAAAGATTTGCCGTCAATACCACATCGAATTTCTTCGGATTTTTAACCAATTGCATGGCTGCATTATCGATAAACATGTGCTCAGTTTCAACATCCGGATATTCTTTTGCGATTTCCTGTACCACTTCTCTCCATAGGCGGGATGTTTCCAATACATTGGCTTTATCAACAGAGCATAATCTTTTGTTACGTGTGCGTGCTGCATCATAAGCTTTACGTGCGATACGTTCAACCTCGTAACGGTGGTAGTTCATCAGATCTGACGCAAAGGTGTTGTCCTCATTACGGTTTTTTTCACCAAAATACACATCACCTGTCAATTCACGGAAGAAAAGGATATCTGTACCTTGAAGAATTTCAGGTTTTAAACTCGAAGCATCCAATAACTCGTCGAATAAAAGGATTGGACGAAGATTTGCATAAAGACCTAGTTCTTTACGGATTTTCAACAAGCCTTGTTCAGGTCTTACTTTAGCAGAAGGATCATTATCATACTTGATATGGCCAATGGCGCCGAAAAGGATCGCATCAGAAGCTTTTGCTTTCGCTAATGTTTCATCAGGAAGAGGGTTGCCCGTAGCTTCAATTGCAGTATGGCCCATGATAGCTTCATCAAAGCTGAATTCATGACCATAATTTTCACCGATTTTTTCTAAAACTTTTTTACCCCAAGTTGTTACTTCTTGACCGATGCCATCTCCAGGTATGATTAAAATATTTTTCTTCATTGTATTTTTAGTATTGAGCTATCAGTGATATGTATATTGAAACTTTGGAAGATAGGCCTAAGCCCTATTGTAATGTCTTTATTTTTGACTTTTGATTTCCAGTGTTTTGTCGATAGCTTGATTCTTTTTTTATTTTTTTGTTCTTGTTTTCGAATTAATTGAAGTTATCCACATTTTTTATGTGGATAAAGCTTCTTTTTTGTGGATAACTTCGGATACAGCCTTTACTTCTCCTTTTTCCAACACGATTTTATTGTCAATGCAGGTTGGTAGTTGTGTCTGGAAGTGCCCTACATAAATGAGCGTCTGGCCACTTTTACTGAGGTCATCAATGACATCGTTGAAATACTGGGTCTGCTCTTTATCTAAGCCCTGACAAGGTTCGTCCAAAATCAGCAATTCTGGATGTTTCACGATCGTGCGAGCCAATAGGACCAAACGTTGTTGGCCTAATGGTAACGACCCCAAGGTTTTGTGTTTAACCTCTTTAAGGTCAAAAAAATGGAGAATTTGCTCGAGCTTTTGCTGTTGTTCAAATCCTAATCGCTGGTATAGGCTCATGGAATCAAAAAATCCAGAAGCAATAGTCTGCCCAACGTTGGCATTCATATCATAGTACCAATGCAATTCTGGCGATATAATACCCAAATGTTCTTTGATATCCCAAATGCTTTCTCCAGATCCTCTTTTTTTGCCAAAAAGATGGATGTCGTTGGCATAGGCCTGTGGATGATCGCCGTTGATTAAACTGAGCAACGTGGATTTTCCTGAACCATTATGCCCTTGTAACAACCATTTTTCGCCGGCTTTTACTTCCCAGTCAATATTCTTTAAGACTTGTTTTTCGCCATAGGAGATATTGATCTTGTTCATTTTTACCATGATCGGAGAAGTTACTTCAGGGGCTCGTTGCAGAAAATAGGGGAGTGCCTTTCTTGTGCGGGGCAATCCTCTGGATAACGCATTGCTATTTTGGCGAATAACAATCTTACCATGCTGGATTTCCGCAAAACGATTGATGCAGCTTGGTTGTTCATCATCATTGCTAATGAGCAACAAAGAAACGCCTTTATCTGCAAGCTGATCAAAAATCTGATTGAGATCTTTCCGAGACTGTGCATCTAGTCCTGTATAAGGCTGGTCGATAATGAGCACCTGAGGTTGAAGCCACAGCGCTTTGATCAATTGTAGTCTTTTGTGTTCGCCACTTGAAAGTTCAATCAACTGCTGATCTTTGAAATTTTCGAATCCAAAAATGTTCAGGTAAGAACGTACGTTTTCAAAAGAAAGCTGTTCTTCTTGCGCAAAATGTTTCAACTCAGCAAAAACCGTTAATGTATCGTTTTTTGCAAATTTGTTGTAGCGCTGTTGGTAATAGAAATTGCGATCGCCTTCAAGATTGGTAAACTGAAACCAATTGGAAACGTAGTGAATTTTCGCTGGCAGTGGGCTTGTTGGATTAAGGTGGAATGTGATCTCGCCTTCATACTTCAATTGCCCGGCAATCGCTTTTGCAAGTGTGGTTTTTCCTGTACCGCTAGGACCGCCTAAGATCCATTGTTCGCCAGGAAAAATTTGCCAATTTAAGTCTTGCAGTACGGTATCTTTACCGTACTGAATGGTTAAATTGGCAATATGGACGACAGGATCTACCATTGTCTGTTTGCTTCAAATGCTTCGATTGAATCTTTCTGGTTAAGGATAAAATCAATGTCATCATATCCATTGATCAAACATGATTTTTTGTATGGATTGATTTCAAACTCAAATTGATCACCTGTCTCTGTCAACATGACTGTTTGTTTTTCAAGATCAACGATAATCGCTGTTGTCGGATTTTGGTGCACCAATTCGAAAATTTTTGCCAAAAACTCTTCGGGTACCTGAATCGGTAATACACCATTGTTAAGGGCATTTCCTTTGAATATATCGGCAAAGAATGAGCTGATGACCACATCAAAACCATAGTCTTGAATAGCCCATGCGGCATGTTCGCGGCTTGAACCACAACCAAAATTCTTACCGGCAACCAATATTTTCCCTGTATAGGTCGGATTGTTCAGTACAAAGTCAGTTTTGGGCTGATTGTCTGTATCAAAACGCCAGTCGCGGAATAAATTATCACCAAAACCTTCACGCGTGGTTGCTTTTAGAAAGCGTGCTGGAATAATTTGATCGGTATCAATATTTTCGATAGGTAGAGGGACTACCTGTGACGTTAAAGTTTCAAATTTTTTCATTTTTTTCTGCTTAGATCAACTCTCTTACATCGGTTACTTTACCTGTTACTGCCGCAGCTGCTGCTGTCAAAGGAGATACCAGCATGGTGCGGGCATTCGGTCCCTGACGCCCTTCGAAATTTCTATTTGAAGTCGAAACACAATATTTACCAGCAGGGATTTTATCTTCGTTCATACCTAAACATGCCGAGCATCCGGGTTCACGTAACTGGAATCCTGCCGCTTCAAATATTTTATCCAAGCCTTCTTCTTTAGCTTGTTTTTCTACTTGTTTTGAGCCCGGTACAATCCATACTTCAACGTCTTGTGCTTTTTGCTTGCCTTTAACGAATGAAGCTACTTCACGTAAATCTTCAATACGGGAATTGGTACAACTTCCGATGAACACATAATCAACACGGTTGCCTAAGACTGTTGAGTCATCTTTGAAGCCCATGTAATCCAATGCTTTTTGGTACGATGGTCTTTCTGATTCCGCTTGTGCGCTAGTTGCTGGAATATGCTCAGCGATACCCATACCCATGCCTGGGTTAGTACCATAAGTAATCATTGGCGCAATGTCTGCAGCATCAAAAGTCAACACTTTATCAAAGATGGCATCTTCGTCAGAATACAATGTTTTCCAGTACGCTAGGGCTTTATCCCATTCCTCACCTTTCGGCGCGAATTCACGGCCTTCTACATAGTCGAAAGTGATCTGATCCGGAGCAATTAAGCCTCCACGTGCACCCATTTCGATACTCATGTTACAAATGGTCATACGTGCTTCCATGCTTAATGAACGGATTGCTGAACCGGCATATTCAATAAAGTAACCTGTACCGCCCGCAGCAGAGATTTTGGAGATGATATATAGGATGATATCTTTTGCCCCAACACAGTTTTGAAGGGGACCGTTGACTTCAATTTTCATTGTTTTTGGCTTCGACTGCAATAAACATTGTGTTGCGAAGACCTGTTCAACTTGAGAGGTTCCAATACCAAAAGCAATAGCTCCAAAAGCACCATGTGTTGAGGTATGACTATCGCCACAGACCATCGTTTTACCTGGTAGGGTGATACCCAGCTCCGGACCAATAACGTGTACAATCCCTTGGTATGGATGCCCCAAACCATATAATTCAATACCAAATTCAGCACAATTTTTGGTGAGCATATCAACTTGATAACGGGATAGCTCTTCTTTGATCGGTAAATGTTGATTGAGTGTCGGTACGTTGTGGTCGGCAGTAGCTACCGTTTGCTTTGGACGAAAAACTGGGATTCCTCTTTTACGCAAACCATCGAAAGCTTGAGGTGAAGTAACTTCATGAATCAAGTGGGTGTCGATATATATAATATCCGGAAACCCTTCTTCACGCTTGACGACGTGCGCATCCCAAATCTTTTCTACTAATGTTTTTGACATTTTTTATTCTCTCTTATGTTATTTTTATATGAACCAAGGTGATATTGTAAATGTCTCAATATCACCTTGATTTCAATATACTAAATTACGAAATATTCATGATTTTTGGAGCATGTATAATTTCGTATGAACTTTTAAACAGTTTTGATCGCTTTCATTGCAGTCATCGCTTTACGCAATTTGCGACCAACGATTTCTACAGGGTGATCACGCAAAATTTCATTGATGACAACCAATTGTGCGTTATCAACTGCAGCATCTTTGTTGTCGTTAAAGTTTTTACCGACTAAATCCGTATCAACAGTTTTCATGAAGTCTGCCAACAAAGGTTTACAAGCTTGGTCGAATAGGTAACAACCGTATTCTGCTGTATCAGAGATAACACGGTTCATTTCGAACAACTTCTTGCGAGCGATTGTGTTAGCGATCAATGGTGTTTCGTGCAATGATTCGTAGTATGCTGATTCTGGTTTGATACCTGCTTCAACCATTGTTTCGAATGCCAATTCAACACCTGCACGGATGAAAGCAACCATTAGCGTATAGTTGTCGAAGTATTCTTGTTCGTTGATTTTAACATCACCAGCAGGTGTTTTTTCGAATGCAGTTTCACCTGTTTCGGCTCTCCATTTCAATAAATTTGCATCACCATTTGCCCAATCTTCCATCATGGTCTTGCTAAAGTGACCTGACATGATATCATCTTGGTGTTTTTGGAATAAAGGACGCATGATATCCTTCAATTCTTCTGAGATCTCAAATGCTTTTACTTTTGCAGGGTTGCTCAAACGGTCCATCATTCCGCTTACACCACCATGTTTCAAGGCTTCCGTAATCACTTCTACACCGTATTGTACCAATTTCGATGCGTAACCAGCTTCGATACCTTTCTCGATCATTTTGTCGAAAGACAAGATCGATCCTGTTTGCAACAATCCACAAAGAATTGTTTGCTCACCCATCAAATCTGATTTTACCTCAGCTACGAATGAAGATTTCAATACACCAGCCTTGTGTCCACCTGTCCCTACACAGTACGCTTTTGCTTCAGCCCAGCCTTTTCCTTGTGGATCATTTTCCGGGTGAACAGCGATTAAAGTAGGAACACCAAAACCACGAAGGTACTCTGCACGAACCTCAGAACCTGGACATTTTGGAGCAACCATGATGACAGTAATATCTTTACGGATTTGCATACCTTCTTCAACGATGTTGAAACCGTGTGAATACGATAACGTAGCGCCTTCTTTCATCAAGGGCATTACAGCGTTGATTACTGAAGTATGTTGTTTATCTGGAGTCAAGTTGATAACTAAATCCGCAGATGGGATCAATTCTTCGTAAGTGCCTACGTTAAAGTTGTTGTCCGTAGCGTTTTTCCAAGAATCTCTTTTTTGTTCAATAGCTTCTTTACGCAAAGCATAAGAAACGTCCAGTCCGCTATCTCTTAAGTTTAAACCTTGGTTCAAGCCTTGCGCACCACATCCTACGATTACGATTTTTTTACCTTTTAAAGCATTTACACCATCCGTGAATTCGGTGTTGTCCATGAATTCAGCGTGACTTAATTGTTCTAACTGCTCTCTAAGCGGTAAGGTGTTGAAATAATTTGCCATTGTTTTACTTTCTTTCTGTTATGGGTTGTTGATTATTTATTTTAATTCTTGTACTAATCTGCGTTGTGCCATGGCGTAACCGAAATGAACGTTGTCGTGTCCTGATGTCAGGGCAATGACCTCTTCGATCGTGTCCATCGGATAACCATAGGTCGCCGTTGAAAAGGAGGTGATTTCTCCGAAAACACCGTTCTCATAGTCAGCAGCAATTTGCTCAATACTGCGGATTGCGATTTCTTTCAATTCATCAACCTCTGCTTGTTCAACAAAGCGGGTTGGCTTGGTGTCTTTTTTATAATCTTCGTTATAGTTCACCCAAGTCGTATCGGCCTTGATTCCCGTACGGACATAGACCAAGGTCTGTGTACTGACGACAATGTGCGCAAAATTCCAGATGATATTGTTGTTAAATCCCGCGGGAATTTTGTTAAGCTGTTCAATGGAAAGACCGTCAAGTAATTCAATGAATTTTTGACGTGACTTTAAGATAAATTTAAATGTCTCTTGCATAATACTATTAAAGCTTACATTGTAAATACATCATCTCTTTTGTCGAGATACTCGTTTTCTACAATTTCTATCGATGGTTCCTTGGCTTCAAACTGAACCAATTTGGAATGGAAACCTGCACTATCTTTAATGATAGCGATACGTGCGCCACGGACAAATTCGATCAAACCATATTTGGTCAATTCTTCTGTCAACTTATCGATCTCCTCGCGGTGACCTGCAGTTTCAAAGACAATATAGTCGTTGCGGATCACAACAACATTGGCACCATATTGACGTAATAAACGTTCTACATATACTTTTTCATTGACCACATCCGCAGGTACTTTATACAGCGCCTGTTCTTGCCAGATCACTTCATCATTGGTGTTGTAATAGGCCTTAAGGATATCAATCTGTTTTTCCAGTTGACGACAAAGCTTACGTAGAACATCTTCAGCCTCCGTGATTACGATGGTAAAACGATGTATTCCTTCTACTTCAGAAGGGGAAGTATTCAAGCTTTCAATATTGATTTTTCTTCTTGAAAAAATTGTTGAGATCCGACCGATAAGACCGATTGAATTCTCTGTATATAAGGTGATGGTATATTCTTGTTTTTCCATGTTAAATTCTACTTTAAACGTATCTCAGATACCGATGTTCCTTGTGCAACCATTGGGAATACATTGTTTTCCTTACCTACCATCACTTCCAATAGATATGCTCCGTCGTGATCAATCATGGTTTTCAGGGCATTACGTAAGTCTTTACGTTCCGAAATCTTCTGACCGTCGATGTAATAGCCTTTCGCTACAGCAACAAAGTCAGGACTCGTGATATTCACGAATGAATAACGTCTGTCATGGAACAATTGCTGCCACTGGCGTACCATGCCCAAGAATTCATTGTTGAGGATCATGATTTTGACTTTTGCGCCAAATTGCATAATCGTTCCGAGCTCTTGGATCGTCATTTGTATACCACCATCACCGATGATTGCTACGACAGTTTTTTCTGGCGCGCCATACCAGGCACCGATTGCTGCTGGAAGACCAAAGCCCATTGTACCTAAGCCTCCTGAGGTTACATTCGATTTGCTGTTGTTGAATTTAGCATAGCGACAGGTTACCATTTGGTGTTGACCGACGTCCGTTGTAATGATCGCATCACCGCCTGTCAATTCATTCAACACATGGATGACCTCACCCATGGTCATAATATCGGTTTGTGGGTGAAGTTCATTTTGGATGACTTCTTTGATTTCTTCTTTTTCAAGTTCACGGAATTGTGCAAGCCAGGCGGAATGATCTGTAGCGTTTACCAATTCCGTCAGCATTGGAAGTGACTCTTTACAGTCGCCCCATACAGGTACGGTTGTCTGTACGTTTTTGTCAATCTCTGCTGGGTCTATATCCAAATGGATTACTTTTGCTTGTTTGGCATATTTGTCCAAACGACCTGTTACACGGTCATCGAAACGCATACCAATGGCTATTAAAACATCACATTCATTGGTCATGACATTTGGCGCATAGTTACCATGCATACCCAACATCCCTACGTGAAGTTTATGATCCGTTGGAAGTGCACTTAAGCCCATGACAGTCGATGCCGATGGAATTCCTGTCTTCTCGATAAAAGCTTTGAACTCTTCCTCTGCTTTTCCAAGAATGATGCCTTGTCCAAAAAGAACAAATGGTTTTTTTGCTTTGTTGATTAACTCGGCTGCCTGCTCAACATATTCTTTACGAACTTGTGGTGCAGGTCTATAGCTACGTACGTGGTTGCATTTTTCATAACCGAAGTAATCGAACAATTGTAGCTGTGCATTTTTAGTGATATCGATCAATACCGGTCCTGGACGACCTGTGCTGGCAATATAAAATGCTTTTGCGAGTGCAGCTGGAATTTCAGTTGCGTCGGTGACTTGGTAGTTCCATTTTGTGACTGGTGCCGTGATATTGATGACATCTGTTTCCTGAAAAGCATCTGTTCCCAAGAGTGAAGCAAAGACCTGACCTGTGACACAGACGATAGGGTTACTATCGATCATGGCATCAGCCAGTCCAGTAACTAGGTTTGTTGCTCCAGGACCACTTGTCGCAAAGACGACGCCTGTACGACCTGAAGTTCTTGCATAACCTTGCGCCGCGTGGATTCCACCTTGTTCATGGCGCACTAAAATATGCTTCAGACGATCCGTATAATCATAAAGGGCATCATAGATCGGCATAATTGCGCCTCCAGGATAACCAAATACGGTATCAACTCCTTCGCTCAATAAGGCCTCCAATACAGCTTTCGATCCCGAAATTTGTGTCGGAGTTTGCTGCGCTGTAGCGGCCTTATTTTCTGTTATTTCCAGTGTACTCATTACGTTGATTTTTTTATTGTTGATTATTCAGTCTTTTAGTATTTAGATATTAGATCTGAGACATTAAGCATCGATTGTTTAGGTCTTTATCTGCTTAATGTCTCTGTTTTTTATTTTCTACTGATCCGTTACGCAGCCTTCTGAGGCATCGGCAACAGTTTTAGCGTATTTGTATAAAACGCCTTTGTTAACTTTTAACGCTGGTTGTACCCAAGCGGCACGTCGTTGCGCGATCTCATCATCGGAAAGCAGCACATTGATGCTGTTATTTACCGCATCGATCTCGATAATGTCATCATCATGTACAAGACCAATTAATCCGCCTTTGTAAGATTCTGGTGTGATATGCCCTACGACAAAACCATGTGTTCCACCTGAGAAACGGCCATCGGTAATTAAAGCAACAGATTTACCAAGACCGGCACCAATAATCAAGGAGGTTGGTTTAAGCATTTCAGGCATGCCTGGCGCTCCAACAGGACCTTCATTTTTGATCACGACAACATCTCCTGGTTTGATTCTACCAGATGCAATACCGGCCACTAAATCATGCTCTCCATCGAATACGCGTGCAGGACCAGTGAATTTTTCACCTTCTTTACCGGAGATCTTGGCAACAGAACCTTTCTCTGCTAAGTTCCCGTAAAGAATCTGTAAGTGTCCTGTAGCCTTGATTGGATCGCTCAAGGGTTTGATAATCGGTTGGTCATATTCCATGATTGATTTAACATCCGCCAAGTTCTCAGCGACTGTTTTTCCTGTTACCGTGATACAGTCACCATGCAATAAACCTTCATTTAAAAGATATTTCATGACAGCAGGAGTTCCTCCGAATTGCTGAAGATCTTGCATCAAGTATTTACCGGATGGTTTGAAGTCAGCTAATACAGGAGTTTCGTCACTCATGCGTTGGAAGTCATCTTGCGTGATATCTACGCCTACGGCTTTGCCTATTGCGATAAAGTGAAGTACAGCATTGGTACTACCACCCAAGATAACAATGGTACGTAGTGCGTTCTCAAATGCTTTACGTGTCATGATATCAGAGGGCTTGATATCTTTCTCAAGCAGCGTGCGGATATGTTGACCTGCCTCTAAACATTCATTTTTCTTTTCTTCCGAGATCGCTGGATTGGAAGATGAGTATGGTAAGCTCATTCCCAAGGCTTCAATTGCCGAAGCCATGGTATTTGCTGTATACATTCCGCCACAAGCACCAGCACCAGGGCAGGTATGTTTGATAATGCCTTCATAGTCTTCATCCGAAAGATTTCCGCAGATGCGTTGTCCCAATGCTTCAAATGCAGACACAATGTTTAATTCTTCACCTTTATAGTGGCCTGGAGCGATAGTACCGCCATACACCATTAAAGAAGGACGGTCCAAACGGGCCATTGCCATAATTGCACCGGGCATGTTTTTGTCACAGCCAGGAATAGAGATCAAGCCATCATAATACTGTCCACCACAGATCGTTTCGATACTATCAGCGATCACATCACGACTTACCAGCGAATAACGCATCCCATCGGTACCATTGCTCATACCATCACTGACGCCAATGGTTCCAAAGGTCAAACCTACTAAATCATTGTTCCAAACGCCCTTCTTGACAATTTGTGCCAAATCATTTAAGTGCATATTACACGTATTACCATCATATCCCATGCTGGCAATACCGACCTGTGCTTTGTCCATGTCGGCATCCGTAAGACCGATACCATAAAGCATTGCTTTTGCAGCAGGTTGCGTTTCGTCTTGTGTAAATGTACGGCTGTATTTGTTCATTGCGTTTTCGCCGTTAGATGATGACTTCATAATTTTCGTTCTCTAATACTAAATTTTTATATCTTCTTTGGATTGATGCACCTATGCTGTGTTCCCAGACTTCTTTGTAGATGACATCATCGACTTGTTTGATTCCGATAATTTCTGCCGCAGTCCCGCATAAAAAAGCGCTGTCAGCAGTGTAAATATCTTCTACCGTCAATTGCTTTTCAATGACTTCAAAGTTTAATTTTTTACAGATGTTTTTTACAGTCTGACGTGTAATGCCCGGGAAGATATTCTTCACTGGCGGCGTATAGATTTTGAAATCCTTTTCGATGAAAATATTTTCACTGGATGCTTGGGCGACGTAGCCTTCGTGGTCGAGCATTAACGCTTCGTCGTAACCCTTCCTGATGGCTTCTGTTGTCGCAAGGATGGAGTTTACATATTGCCCAGAGATCTTCGAGTCAATTTTAAACGACTTTGGATTAGGTCTTTTGATATCAGAGATACATACCTTTAATAGGTTTTGACCAAGATATGGCCCCCATTCCCATGCTGCCATCATGATGGTTGCTTCGGTTGATGAGGTTAGGTGCATATTTGAACCGGTCAATACCAATGGACGTATATAAGCTTCTCTTAGGTTGTTGTTGGCCAAGAGCTCATAACAGATGTCGATCAGCTCTCGGTTGCTCCAACGATAGGGAATATTAACGGCTTCACACGATCTCTTTAAGCGATCGAAATGCATGTCAGCTTTAAAGATACGTGGCCCATTGTGGGTATTATACGCACGTAAACCATCGAACACCGCATACCCATAATGCAGTGACTGTGCAAAGGGATCCAATGCAGCTTCGGAAGCTTTTACAAAAGCTCCATCTAAATAGATCAACGTGTTTTTATCGTAATATTTCATAACCCAAAATTTACCGAAGTATAATAGTTCCCCTTGTTGTAATATTGGTGGTAAATCATGCTATCTCAATCTTCTATAAAAACTTTCGATTTTCATTTCCTCAAGGTAGCAGGAATTACAATAATTGGCAATAGGCAAAGTGCTAATTTTGTATTTAGAATAAAATTTCATTAAATCTGTTTTTGTGAAATTTTATTTTTTAATAATTCGTTTTATTCGGTTTTATATTTTGTCAGTCGTATACCATATTTAAAATTGGTCTACAGGTGTAAAATATTATTTTTTGTTACAATGGCCAATTTTCTTCCTAAAATGAAGAAAATGTCAAAAAAACTTTAAAAAAAAGCTTCCGATATTTCTATCGGAAGCTTTTTAGATTTTATAAAATCGATTTGATTTAATCTCCGATAATTCCTTCAGCAAGCACGGTAATGACATTGTCTTTTGCTTCCACAACACCACCTTTAATGAACACTTCTTGTTCACCTTTACCTTGTTGAATAATTACTTTTCCATCTTCCAAAGTAGAAACAATGGCAGCGTGGTCTTTCAAAATTTGAAAAGAACCCGCAGTGCCCGGTACAGTAACAGAAGTTACTTCGCCTTCGAATGCTAATTTGTCTGGAGTGATAATTGTTAATTTCATTATTCTTAGATATAATCTAGATTAAACTGCTTCTGCTAATAATTTTTTACCTTTTTCGATAGCATCATCGATGTTACCTACTAAGTTGAAGGCAGCTTCAGGGTACTCATCTACTTCCCCGTCAATGATCATATTGAACCCTTTAATGGTATCTTTGATGTCTACCAATACACCTTTTAAACCTGTAAATTGTTCTGCAACGTGGAAAGGTTGAGATAAGAAACGTTGTACACGACGTGCGCGGTGTACAGTTTGTTTATCTTCTTCAGATAATTCGTCCATACCTAAGATGGCGATGATATCTTGCAATTCTTTATAACGTTGAAGAATTTCTTTTACACGTTGTGCAGTATTATAGTGTTCGTTACCTAAAACGGCAGGAGAAAGGATACGTGATGTAGAATCCAAAGGATCCACAGCAGGGTAGATACCTAGCTCAGCGATTTTACGAGACAATACTGTAGTTGCGTCCAAGTGAGCGAAAGTTGTCGCTGGAGCAGGGTCAGTTAAGTCATCGGCAGGTACATATACAGCTTGAACCGAAGTGATTGATCCGTTTTTAGTTGAAGTGATACGCTCTTGCATTAAACCCATTTCAGTTGCCAATGTTGGTTGGTAACCTACGGCTGAAGGCATACGACCCAATAGGGCAGATACTTCAGAACCCGCTTGTGTAAAACGGAAGATATTATCGATGAAGAATAATACGTCACGGCCTTGACCTTCGCCATCACCGTCACGGAAGTATTCCGCAACTGTCAAACCTGATAAAGCAACACGCGCACGTGCACCAGGAGGCTCGTTCATTTGACCGAATACGAAAGTACATTTAGAATCTTTCATCAATTCGTGGTCAACAGTATCCAAAGGCCATTCGCCTTTTTCCATGCCTTCCATAAAGTGCTCACCATATTTGATGATACCAGACTCCAACATCTCGCGCAATAAGTCATTACCTTCACGTGTACGTTCACCTACACCGGCGAATACAGAAAGACCACCGTGACCTTTTGCGATATTGTTGATTAATTCTTGGATTAATACAGTTTTACCTACACCGGCACCACCGAATAAACCAATTTTACCACCTTTAGCATATGGCTCTAAAAGGTCAATAACTTTGATACCAGTAAAAAGTACTTCGGATTCAGTTGACAAATCTTCGAATTTAGGAGGTACGTTGTGGATAGGACGACCATTCTCTTTATTCAAATTTTGGATCCCGTCTATGGCATCACCAACTACATTGAATACACGACCTTTGATTTCTTCACCAACAGGCATTTTGATAGGAGCACCAGTATCGACAACTTCCATTCCGCGAACTAAACCTTCAGTTGCGTCCATGGCAATTGTACGTACACGATCCTGACCTAAGTGTTGTTGAACTTCTAATACAACACGTTGTCCATTTTCTTTTTGAATGTACAATGCATCGTAAATTTTAGGTAGATTTTCACTGTCGGCGAAGTTGACGTCAACAACTGGGCCGATAATCTGCGCTATTTTACCAATCTTGGGCATATTATAGGGACTAAATATTTATTAATCAATTTTATATAAGAGACATAAAAGGCCTCTTTTTTGGTCAGCAAAAATAAGGTTATTCGTTTTTAAAAACAAATAGAATTTGCAATTAAATTACAATTTTATTAATGTAGGTCAAAATGTTATCGATTGTAATTCTGTATGTTTCGATTTCTATACCTGCAAATATAGTTTTTCTCTTTTATCCGGCGATGTATTTTTGAAGTTTACAGCTTTACTTCGCTGAATCTTTTATTCGTTTAGGAATGGAACCTGATTAAATAAAATCGACCTGTAACGGAGTGCCTCTAGGATTCGTTACAGGTCGATCGAAATAAATCTGCTATTTTATGAAAAGCAGGACTAGATTTTTTTGTTTAATTCGTCCTGCAACTGGCGCTTGAGCAGTTGTTCCTTTTCCATCGATTTTTTGCGGAAAGTAGCGAATTCCTCTTGCGATTGCTCGGCTGTTTTTTGGAATTCCACCGTGTCCACTTTCGCTTTCCGGTAAGAAAATAAAAAGATAAATGCTGCTACTGCCAATACCGCAATGATCGTCCAGACAACAGTATTGTAAAAAGTTTTAGATGTATTGATTCCCAAGAAAGAGAAACTTTCTGTTTTTTCCTTCTCCTGTGCCAGCTGATCTTTTAAAACCTGAATTGAATCTTGTAAAGTTTTGGTATTGGATGTATAGTTGCTTGAAGATGATTTTAAAGAGCTGATTTCCTTGTGGAGTTTTGCTACGGTATCAATTACATTTCGTTTCACAATATCAAGATTGGTTTTTCGTACCATCTTGAAATCATAGTTGTTTTTCGAAATATAATTCAGGTGGTCAAATTGATTCGCCAAACTTCCTTTTTTTAATCCATCCGGGCTGTATTTGAAGGCATTATCCTGTTGTGCTGCTGTAGTGGCGGGAGCCGCAGCGGGAGTTTGTGCCTTCAATAGCGTATGTGATGAAATAAATAAAATCGTAAAGAATATAAATGCTAATCTCAATTTGCTCATGTTGTTTATTTTATAAAATGCGTTAATCCAGCCTATCCAAATTGCAAAACCAGGATGTACCTGTGATAAATATAAGGAATTATTGAAAAAACGAAAATGTTAAGTGAAATATATTCCAATACATACCTGATTTTCCGTCACTTTATTATGATTCGATCGACCAACTTGGCAAATACCGTAAAAAGGACATGATCTTTTCCTTATAGATTGCCGTATTTAGTTTGAAATAGTAGGCTCCTTTTTTTGAGTTTTCCTTGTCTTTTTCTTCCAGTTTGATGATGAGGTCTGAAGAAAGCAGTTTTCGGCTGAAATTGCGCTTATCCAACTCGATATTGTAAACACCCTCATAGAGTGCTGCAATCTGGGGAATCGTGAATTTCTCAGGCAGCAATTCAAATAATATCGGATACAAAGCTGCTTTCATGCGTAGACGGTGCTGTGCAGAAGCGATCATCTGATCATGATCGAAGATCAGTGTTGGGTGCTCCTGTAACGGAAACCATTGGGCTTCGTAATCGTCACTGAGGATATGTTGATATTGCTGCGTATCGATCAGCGCAAAATAACAGATACTGACAACCCGGTCGCTAGGTTCACGCTTAGGTTCACCGAATACACTACATTGCTCCATGTATACATTTTCAAGCCCTGTTAACTGTTTGAGCACCCGGCTCGCCGCCTCTTCCGGACTTTCGTCAGATTGAACGAAACCACCCATCAGACTCCATTTATTTCGTTCGGGTTCGAAATCACGTTTAATTAAAAGTACTTCAAGGGATTCGCCGTTAAATCCAAATATGATACAGTCTACTGCCAAAAGGATCCCTGAATCTTTTTTATAATATTCCATCGTCTATCGTTTTATCTTTTTTTATCTGACACCACCCCATTTATTCCACGAGCAAAACTATGTAAAAAAGTAAATAGCTAAAAATAAGTATAATAATTGTCTGATACATCCCTTTAAAAGGCTTTTATACGCCTATGTCAGGAATTCGGGTTAACCATAATTTGCTGCTATGAAGTTAGCTCTATTTTTTAAATATGAAAATTTTCTTTCATATTTAAAAAAATAAATGTTTATTTGACACTAATTATTTTTTCAGTGCGAACTTCAGAAAGGGGGGGATTGAAAAATAAGGCGTTAGAGACAATTATAAGTTATAAACCAAATTCAGCAAAAATGAATAAATCGTATGTCATTGGGGTGGACTATGGAAGTGATTCGGTCCGTTCGGTATTGGTTGATGCTAACAATGGCGAGGAGATCGCTTCTTCTGTATTTTACTACCCGCGATGGAAAAGAGGGGCGTATTGTGATGCTGCTTTAAGTCAGTTTAGGCAGCACCCCTTGGATTATATCGAAGGCTTGGAAGCGACAATTAAAGATTGCTTGCTCAAATCGGAAATCGACAATATTGGCAAAGCTGTAAAAGCAATTTCCGTGGATACGACGGGATCTACTCCAGTTGCTGTCAACGCAGCCGGCGTTCCATTGGCGCTGTTGGACGAGTTTAAAGACAACCCCAATGCCATGTTTGTCTTATGGAAAGATCATACAGCCGTTAGAGAGGCCAAAGAAATTAACCTGCACAATCAAAATAGTTCGGTGGATTATTTGAAGTATGTGGGCGGAGTATACTCTTCGGAATGGTTCTGGGCCAAATTACTTCATATTTTTAGAGCAGATGAAAAAGTCCGTGCCGCCACATATAGCTGGGTTGAGCATTGCGATTATATTCCATTTCTATTGACGGGAGGAAAACAGGTGTCTGCGATGAAGCGTGGGGTTTGTTCAGCGGGGCATAAATCGCTTTGGGCCGAAGAATTTGATGGCCTACCGCCAAATTCTTTCTTTTCAACACTTGATCCATTGCTGGATGGTTTGGTTGATCGTTTGTTTTCCGAAACATACACTGCTGATCAATCTGCTGGTCAGCTTTCGGAAGAATGGGCGCAACGATTAGGTCTTACAACCTCGGTCGTTGTCGGAGTAGGTGCATTTGACTGTCATATGGGGGCAGTAGGGGGACAAATAGAGCCATATTATCTGAGTAAGGTAATGGGGACATCGACCTGCGATATGCTAGTTGCCCCAAAGGAGGAGGTTCAGCATACGTTGGTCAGGGGAATCTGTGGTCAGGTAGACGGTTCGATTATACCGGGAATGATCGGTATGGAAGCTGGGCAATCGGCATTTGGAGATGCTTACGCTTGGCTGAAACAGGTGTTACTGTGGCCAACGAAAAATTTGATACAAGATATTGAAGAGATCGAAGCGCATACGCGTGAACAGTTGATGGCAACCCTGGAGGAGAAACTCTTGTTCAGCCTAAGTGAGCAGGCTGCATTACTTCCCGTAACGGCAACATCTGAATTAGCATTGGACTGGCTCAATGGTCGTCGAACTCCGGATGCGGATCAATCCTTGAAAGGAGCTATAACAGGTTTGCACCTCGGAACAGATGCCCCTCGGATCTTCAGAGCAATTGTCGAAGCGACTTGTTTTGGCGCAAAGGCTATTGTTGACCGTTTCGTGGAGCAGGGTATTCCGGTAAAAGGCTTGATCGGTTTAGGTGGAGTTGCAAAGAAATCCCCCTTTATTATGCAAATGATGGCCAATGTGATGAATATGCCTATTCGTATTCATAAAAGTGAACAGACTTGTGCCATTGGCGCAGCAATGTTCGCCGCAACAGCGGCTGGTTTATATGACCGGGTCGAGGATGCCATGAAGGCAATGGGGCAAGGTTTTGAACGAACCTATATACCAGAGGAAAAATGGGTAACCATCTACGCCGAACGCTACGAACATTACAAGGCTTTGGGAGCTTTCATCGAAGGAAAGGAATCGCTCGCCATTACTGTTTAACCATTCAAATTTTAATCATGTATAATTCAATTAAAGAAGAAGCCTACCATTGCAATATGCAATTGCCCCAGCTGGGATTGGTGCTTTTTACATTTGGAAATGTGAGTGTTGTCGATCGCCGTAAGGAAGTGTTTGCGATTAAACCAAGTGGAGTTCCATATGAAGAGCTTTCACCGGAACATATGGTGATTGTAGACTTTGATGGTCAGGTGGTTGAGGGGAATCTTCGGCCATCATCAGATACGAAAACTCACGCGCTACTGTATAAACATTGGAAGGAAATCGGTGGGATCACCCACACGCACTCCACCTATGCGACAGCATGGGCACAGGCGCAACGGGATATTCCCATTTTCGGAACGACACATGCAGATCATTTGACCGTCGATATTCCCTGTGCTCCACCAATGCACGATGAGATGATCGCCGGAAACTACGAGCATGAAACGGGGTTTCAGATTATCAATCACTTTGCCGAAAATAAGCTGGATTATAAAGAGGTGGAAATGATTCTGGTTGGTAACCACGCGCCGTTTGCCTGGGGTAAAACTGGAACAAAGTCTGTTTATAACAGTGCAGTATTGGAACAGGTTGCTAAAATGGCTTGGTTGACAGAACAAATCAATCCGAATGCGCCTCGATTAAAGCCTGCACTGATCAAAAAGCATTACGAAAGGAAGCATGGGGCCAACGCCTATTATGGTCAATAATTTTTAGTAATAAAAAATCTATAGCAAAAACTACAATTTAACATGAATATCAATTTAAAAGAGCTTGAGGTCTGGTTTGTCGTGGGAAGCCAAGACCTATATGGTGAAGAAACCTTGCGACAAGTTGCCCTACATGCTGAGGAAATAGCCAATTATTTAGATACCCAAGCAGCGATTCCAGTAGCGGTAAAATATAAACCGATCGTAAAAAATACGGACGAGATTTATGCAACATTGGCAGCCGCCAACAATGAGAAAAACTGTATTGGCGTTATTACCTGGATGCATACATTTTCACCTGCAAAGATGTGGATCCGAGGATTAAAAGCTTTGCAAAAGCCATTGTTGCATCTGCATACGCAGTATAACCAGGATATTCCATGGAATAGTATCGATATGGATTTTATGAATCTCAACCAGAGTGCGCATGGGGATCGCGAATTTGGACATATCGTTAGCCGCTTAAAAATAGGTCGTAAAGTCGTTACCGGGCATTGGCAAGATGCGGAAGTGTTGGAACGGATTAATGTTTGGGCACGTGCAGCAGCCGGATGGCACGACTGGCAGGGGGCTAAATTTGCACGATTTGGCGATAACATGCGTTATGTGGCTGTTACGGACGGCGATAAAGTAGAGGCAGAGGCGCAATTTGGTTTCGCTGTAAACACCTATGCCATTAGTGATTTGGTAGCGGTTATCAATGCGAGTACGGAAGCGGAAATCGCGGCATTATTAGCGGAGTACGAAGCGACTTATGAACTTGCCGAAAACGTGAAAGCTGACGGTGAATATCGTGCTAACCTCATCGAAGCTGCTAAAATAGAAATTGGCCTACGGAAATTTTTGGAACAAGGAAACTTTAAAGGTTTTACGGATACTTTTGAGGATCTGCATGGGATGGTACAACTTCCGGGCTTGGCAGTACAGCGTTTAATGGCTGAGGGGTATGGTTTTGCCGGCGAAGGGGATTGGAAGACTCCGGCTTTGGTGCGCGCTTGCAAAGTAATGGGTGCAGGATTAGCTGGAACAACCGCATTTATGGAGGACTACACTTACCATTTTGATCCGCAGAATCCCATGGTACTTGGCTCGCATATGTTAGAAGTAGACCCCGCTTTAGCAACTGGAAAACCGCGTATAGAAGTACATCCGCTAGGAATTGGCGGCAAGGCGGATCCTGCCCGTTTGGTTTTCAATGGCCAGAGCGGAGATGCATTGAATGCCTCTTTGGTCGATATGGGAACGCGTTTTCGTTTGATCGTGAATAAAGTACAAGGTGTTGCTGTGGAAGAAGAGTTACCTAAGCTTCCTGTTGCGCGTGTGTTATGGAAACCGCTGCCAGATATGAAAACAGGCTGTAGTTCCTGGATTGTGGCAGGGGGGGCGCACCATACAGCCTACAGCTTGAGCTTAACACCCGAATACCTGGAAGATTTTGCACGTATTGCCGGACTGGAATATGTATTGATTGACGAGGATACTACGGTAGCGAAACTCGAAGATCAATTGAAATGGAATGAACTATATTATTTACTGAGTAAATAATAACCTAAGCCATTTATACCTGCTCTTCGGGTATAAATGGCTTATAGATAATAACCAATTTGGGAAATATGGAAAAATTTGCAACGGTAGATTACATCATCTTCGTAATTTACTTCTTTATTGTAGCCGGTTATGGCTACTGGATTTATCGTAAAAAGACGAATAGTTTAAGCAGTAGCAAGGACTACTTTCTGGCGGAGGGATCATTGACTTGGTGGGCCATAGGTTCTTCGTTGATCGCATCGAATATTTCTGCTGAGCAGTTTATTGGTATGAGCGGTAATGGATTTGAGGTCGGTATTGCTGTAGCCGCTTATGAGCTCATTGCTGCGGTAGCGCTAATTATTGTTGCGGTTTGGTTTATTCCAGTTTATCTGAAAAACAAGATTTTCACGATGCCCCAGTTTTTGAACAACCGATACAATGAAACGACGAGTCTCATTATGGCAATCTTTTGGTTGTTTTTGTACGTTTTTGTCAATCTGACCTCCATTTTGTATCTCGGGGCAATCGCCATTTCGAGTATGGCCGGAGGTGGTGACAGCTTCCACATCATTACAGTTGCTCTAGCCGTATTTGCCGTTATCATCACTTTGGGCGGAATGCGTGTTATTGGCTTTACAGATGTTATTCAGGTTGTTGTATTAATTATTGGTGGTATAGCGACGACCTATGTGGCATTGACCTTGGTCAGTGAACATTTTGGTTTGGGACAAGACGCCTTAGCGGGATTCAATAAACTGATGGAAGATTCGCCGGAGCATTTTAACCTATTTGTCGATAAACCAGGGCCGGGTGCCAGTCAGGAAGATATTAATAAATATCTGATGTTGCCTGGAATAGGGATGTACCTTGCCGGGATCTGGATTGTCAACCTAAATTACTGGGGTTGTAACCAATACATCACACAACGCGCTTTGGGAGCTGATTTAAAGACCGCACGTACAGGGATTCTTTTTGCAGGATTTCTAAAATTGTTTATGCCGATTATCGTCATGCTTCCAGGAATAGCTGCTTATGTGCTTTATAAAAATGGCGCGTTACAACACGAAATGGCTCCTGGAGGGGTGTTTCATGCCGATAATGCGTACTCGGCAATATTGGGCTATCTGCCAAATGGAATGAAAGGATTAGCACTGGCGGCGCTTACGGCGGCTATTGTGGCCGGATTGGCCGGAAAGGCAAATAGTATCGCAACGATCTTTACACTGGATATCTTTAAAAAATACATCAATAAAGATGCGAGCGAAGCAAAAATGGTCTGGGTTGGAAAGATAACAATTGTGATCTCTATTCTACTTTCTGTTTTATTTACCTGGAATGATGCACTGGGCATCGGTGGCGCCGGAGGATTTACTTTTATCCAAAAATATACAGGCTTTATCAGTCCGGGTGTTTTTGCGATGTTTTTGCTCGGTATGTTCTGGAAAAGGACTACGGGTGCAGCCGCCATTACTGGCCTGGTTACGGGATTTGCATTGTCGGTATTTTTCAACGAGTTTGCAACAAAAGTTTTCGGACCAGAAACATGGATCTATACGGCATATCTTAACAAAGCGGGCGTTTATGAAATTCCATTTCAGATATGTATGGGATTAGCATTTGTGTTTACGATGATCGCTATGATTGCTGTCAGCTTATTTGGACCAAAAGTTAATCCAAAAGCTTTTGTATTGGATCGATCGATGTTTAAAGTGGAACCGTCCGTATTGGCATTAATTGTTGTGACTTTATTGTTGGTGACTGCTATCTATGTGCGTTTTTGGTAGAAATGTTGCCATTTGAATAATTAAATGATTATGAACCATTCCTAATTAAAATTAGGAAGCCTCCATCGGACCGATGGGGTAAAACTTAATTGCAGATGAATAAGAAAATTATTATTGGTTTGTTGACTTGTGCTTCATTGGCTTATGGCTGCCAGTCTTCATCAACTCAAAGTAAACAAGCAGCGACCTTGGCTGACTCTACCTCCAACCAAGCTTTTGATAGCCAGATTGATGGTAAAGAAGTTAAACTATTCCAGCTCAAGAATAACAGACTCGCTATTACATTGACAAATTATGGCGCACGCCTGGTAAGTTTAAAAGTGCCAGATAAAGACGGTAAATTGACTGATGTGATTTTGGGCTATGATTCGGCCAAAGAATACAAGGATAACTATAATAATTTTTACGGTGCAATTGTAGGGCGTTATGGGAATCGGATTGGCAAAGCGTCATTTAAACTGAATGGAGAGGTTTATTCTTTAGAAAAGAATGATGGCGAGAATTCACTTCATGGCGGTACCAATGGCGTTTACAATAAAGTGTGGGATGTCGTCGGTAGCACTTCGACATCAATCACATTAGCCTATACCTCACCTGATAAAGAAGCTGGTTATCCGGGAACGGTCAAGATGGAGGTTACCTATACCCTGGAGGACAATGGTGCTTTGGCCATAGCCTATCAGGCGACAACAGATAAAGAGACGGTCTTAAATCTGACCAACCATGCTTATTTTAACCTCAATGGGGCCGGAGATTCTTCTATTTTGGATCATGAACTTCAAATTGATGCAAAGGCAATTACCGAAGTTGACAATACCTTGATTCCAACTGGAAAGAGTTTGCCCGTAGCGGGCACAGCATTCGATTTTACAAAACCTACACGTATTGGCGCTCGTATTGAAGATGAAAATGCACAACTGAAGATCGGAAAAGGCTATGACCATAATTTTGAACTAAACAAGAAGGATGGTTTTCAGAAGATCGCACAGGTGTATGCTGCTAAAACGGGTATTGAAATGGACATCTACACAACCGAACCTGGTTTACAGTTTTACAGTGGTAATTTTATGAAGGATTCGGACCCTAAAGGGAAAGAAGGAAAAGTGTATCCATTCCGTTCTGCTTTCTGTTTGGAGACACAACATTTTCCAGATGCACCAAATCACCCCAATTTTGCATCAACGGTGTTAAAACCTGGAGAAAAATATAGTTCAAAAACAACCTACCAATTCAGTGTGAAATAATAAAATCTATATGATGAAGCTAAGATTAAAATTAGGCGTTGTTTTTACGTTGGCCACTGGATTACTGTATGGACAGAGTAGTGTAAGATTAGAAACGCCGCAGCAGGAGCAGATTATAAGTCGACATATCTATGGACATTTTGCCGAGCACTTGGGACGCTGTATTTATGATGGATTTTATGTCGGGGAGAAAAATGACTCAATTCCCCACGCCGATGGCGTCCGGAAAGATGTTATCGAAGCCCTTAAGAATTTGAACATTCCCAATTTACGTTGGCCGGGTGGATGTTTTGCCGATACATATCATTGGAAGGATGGAGTTGGGCCCAAAGCGCAGCGTCCTGCTATCGTAAACAACTGGTGGGGTGGCGTGACAGAGGATAATTCTTTTGGTACACACGATTTTCTCAACATGTGTGAATTGCTTGGAGCGGAACCTTATCTGGCGGGTAATGTGGGTAGCGGTGAGGTACAGGAGCTTGCCGACTGGGTACAGTATGTGAATTTTAAAGGAGAAAGCCCCATGTCGGATTGGCGACGAAAAAATGGTCGGCAGGAACCTTGGAAGGTAAAATTCTGGGGCGTAGGAAATGAAGCCTGGGGCTGTGGTGGAAATATGACCGCCGATTACTATACCGACATTTATCGCAAATACGCCACTTTTATGTCGGATTGGACCAATGGAAGTGGTTTGTATCGGATAGCATCAGGAGCCAATAGTGCAGATTACAATTGGACGGAGACACTCATGAAGAAAATTCCGAGCGGTTTGATGAAAGGTATGGGACTTCATCACTATGCAGTGATCAACTGGGATAATAAGGGCTCTGCGACCCAATATTCGGAGGAGGAGTATTTTAAAACCATGAAATCAGCTTGGTTTATGAATGAGCTCGTGGAAAAGAATATCGCCATTATGGACAAATACGATCCGAAAGGACTTGTGGATCTGATCGTAGACGAATGGGGGGGCTGGTATGCGGTAGAGCCTGGTACGAATCCGGGTTTTCTCTATCAACAAAATACCATGCGTGATGCCATGATTGCAGGAATGACACTCAATATCTTTAACAATCATGCTCGTCGAGTGAAGATGGCCAATCTAGCGCAGGCTGTGAATGTATTGCAGGCGGTTATTCTAACAGAAGGAAAGAATATGATTTTGACCCCGACTTATCATGTGATGGAAATGTATAAGGTACATCAGGATGCTAAGTTAATTCCTGTTTCCCTTCAATCAACGGATTTTGAATTTAACCAGGAAAAAATTCCGGCCGTTTCGGTTTCAGCGTCACAAGACAAGCAGGGCCGTACTCATATCTCCTTGGTAAATATTGATCCGAAAAAGAATAATAAGGTACGTGTGGATCTCGGTTCAGTGAAAGCTGCAAAAATTTCAGGTCGAATTCTTACCGCGGAGAATCTACGCGATTATAATTCCTTCAAGAAACCCACAACAATTAAACCTGTTGTGTACAATAAGGCAAAGGTAGTGAATGGTGCCATTGAAGTGGACATTCCGGCATTTTCAGTTATTGTATTGGAATTAATATAACAGCCAATTTTGATAGGGTGTCATGTCGTGCTACCCTATTTATGCTGTTAGAGCTGGTGTAAAAACCTGAAATGATAAATTATTGTTGAACAAATACATATAGGGATGAAAAGAGTAGTGTCAATACTGTTACTGTTAGCGAGCTTGGGCTCTTCAGCAATGGCACAGTCACCGATAACATTAAATATAGCATTGGATAAACCTACAGGCAAAATATCGCCACATATGTGGGGTGTCTTTTTTGAAGATATCAATCTTGGTGCCGACGGGGGAATCTATGCTGAATTGGTAAAGAATAGATCATTTGAATTTGATCAGCCTTGGATGGGCTGGAAAAAGCTCGAAAATGGCTCTGAGGGAACCTACCTGCTGCTAAATGATAGCAAACGTAAAGGGAATAAACGTTATTTAAGGATAAACAATGCGACTAATTTGAAATTAGGGCTACAAAATGAAGGCTTTAGAGGAATGGGGGTGAAAGCGGGGGCAGCATATGAGTTCTCTGTACAATATCAAAGTGCAGCTAAGGGGATGAAAATCCATGTTGAGCTGCTCGATCAACAGAATAAGGTTATTGGTGCAGCTGAACTTCCACTTGAACCCGTCGGATCATGGTCTGAAGCTGCAGTCAAATTTCCTGTCAACCAAACGACAGATAAAGCCAAGTTAAATGTTTGGTTTACAGGGGCGGGTACGTTAGACGTAGATATGCTTTCGTTATTTCCAATAGACACCTGGAAAGGAAGACCGAAGGGTTTACGTAAAGATATGGTTCAGATGCTTGCCGATATGAAACCCGGCTTTATCCGTTTTCCTGGAGGCTGTATTGTTGAAGGGAAAGATTTGGCTAATCGCTTTCAATGGAAGAAAACTGTTGGACCAATAACAGAAAGGGAATTGATTATCAACCGCTGGAATACCGAGTTTAGCCATCGGCTGACACCTGATTATTTTCAGACCTTCGGTTTAGGATTTTATGAATACTTTTTACTGGCAGAAGATATTGGAGCATCTCCGGTGCCAATTCTCAATTGCGGTATGGCCTGCCAATTTAATACCGGTGAAGTGGTACCCTTAGATGAGTTAGATACATATGTTCAAGACGCTTTGGATCTGATTGAATTTGCCAATGGCACAACAGCTACAAAATGGGGAAAATTACGAGCGGATATGGGGCATCCTGAGCCTTTCCACCTCAGCATGTTGGGCGTTGGAAATGAAAATTGGGGCCCGCAATATATCGAGCGGTTAACCGTCTTCAAGAAAGCGTTAAACGAGAAACATCCGGAGATCAAAATTATCGCCAGTTCGGGTACCGATCCCGAAGGAGATCGTTTTGACTTCTTAGATGATCAACTGCGGGCGATGAATATCGATATCATTGATGAACATTATTACCGCCCACCATCCTGGTTTCTGTCGAGCGCCAATCGTTATGATAATTACCCTAGAAATGGGGTGAAAATCTTCGCAGGGGAATACGCTTCGCATACCACACGACCAAACGGTCCTGGCAAAAGTACCTGGGAGGCGGCCCTCTCGGAAGCCGCTTTCATGACGGGCCTGGAACGAAATGGCGACGTAGTGGAAATGGCATCTTACGCGCCATTATTCGGTCATGTCGAAGGCTGGCAGTGGTCACCTGATTTAATTTGGGTGGATAACTTGCAGGTATATGGAACACCGAGCTACCAAGTGCAAAAATTATATGCGACCAATAAAGGGACAAGCATTGTTCCGATCAAACGGGATGGTGAATTCGTAGCGGGCAAAGATAGCCTATATGCTTCTGCAGTATTTGATGCCGTTGCGCAACAGCTTATCGTGAAAGTCGTCAATTACAACAGTAAGCCGATGAAAGTGAACCTCGACATAGATTCGAAGAAAAAGCCTGCTGCGACAGCAGAGAAAATCACGTTGGCCAACGCCAACCTAAACCTGAGTAACAGTATTGAGGAACCATTGAACATCCGTCCAAAACAAAATACGGTAACTTATAAGGGAAAGACGATTGTTGAAACATTTGAACCCTATTCCTTGACCTTGATAAAATTGACCGTGAAATAAGATGAATATCCGTAGACTCTTTTTTACTCCCCTGATTCTATTTGCACATAACGTGTTTGCACAGGTAAAGGAATCGGATCTGGCGGCTTACCTGATGGTTTACTTTAAGGATGAAAGCCATGGTCTGTATGTTGCTGTCAGTCAGGATGGCTATGCTTTCACCGATATCAATAAAGGAAAACCGATCATTGCTGGCGATAGCATTGCACAGCAGAAAGGTATTCGGGATCCCTATATCATGCGCGGAAAAGATGGTTATTTTTATATGGTCATGACGGATTTACATATCTACGGACAAAAGCAAGGTTATAGAAATACGGAATGGGAGCGGGACGGAGTCGCATTTGGATGGGGTAACAACCGGGGTATTGTCTTAATGAAATCACTTGATTTAATTCACTGGAACCATACGGAGCTCTACTTGGAGAAAGCCTTTCAAGGTTGGGAAAATGTAGGCTCCTTCTGGGCTCCCGAACTCATCTATGATGATATCGCCCCATAATTTTGGCTTCAGTGAAACAACAGATTTTAAAAATTTTGTTGATCTGGGACACTTTAATGCAGGTAAAATGAAATCCACTAATTTCACTTCGCCTAAACATGGCGCTGTCATCCCAATAACAAAACAAGAGTTGGAGCGATTAGCGAAGCATTGGCAGTTTGATTTGTCTTTGCCAAAAAAATAGAAGCTTTTAGAACAGATCTTCGTAACTTATTGCCTTTATATGGCAATAAGTTACTTAACCAAATAAATTGCTGGTGAATTTCAGCTTAATACCGAGTTGAAAATTATTGATTGTTTTGAATATTTCTTTAATTGTCGCCTTTTCAATATTTGTCAAACTATCTATAGGTACGTAATTGTTGGGCGCCAGTTTAGCGATACGGATCTGGTTAGCCTGATTTTTTAGGCGGATCGACATCAGGTAATAATAAGATTGATTTAATTCCTCGTACTGTTCTTGTGTGAAGATGCCCAACTCAAGAAGCTGTTTTAGCCTACCACCTGTATTTTCCTCATAAATTCTGTTTTTCAGCGCGTAAACCCGGACTAAGTCAACAATGGGCGTCATCGCTTTCTTGATATTGAAGACTTCAGAAGAACCTATTGTTTGCGTTTTTATCGCTTTGAAAAATGTGAGCGGCGGTTCATATTGCAACGCATTCTTTGCAATGAACGTAAAAAAACGCTCGTTGGGTTTTTGTAGCTCAATATTGAGAAATTCTTTGAGTTGATCAATAATACCCTGGTCACCATATAATCGCCTACAGTCGAAGAAGGTCGAAAATTTAATCGCATTCTCGGGGATACTTTCTTCAATCCATTTTTTGTAATTTTTCTTCCAATGTGACAGCGAATGTGTCCATTCGGGATTACTGGCCATATACCCACCGGTACAGTAGCTAAAACCAATTGTATTGAGATGATCCGATACGCGACTGGCAAAGTTAAGGAAATACGTGCGTACAAGCTCACGTTGTTCGTTTGCTTTATCTTCGTAAATAATTGCATTATCCTGGTCGGTCATTAGCGTCTGTTCTTTCCTTCCTTCGCTACCCGTTACCATAAACACAAATTTTGCAGGCGGTTCGCCCATTTCTCCGATCACTTTTTCAATTACTTTAAGTGCAATACTGTCGGCAACGGTGGTAATAACTTGGTTCGCAATCTCGGCATTTACACCCCTACCGAGCAATTGGTGAATAATCTCAGGAACATTATTCCATTTTTCACGCAATTCATCCAATGTTTCTGCAAGTTTAACCGATTGAATAAATACGAGGGGCGACTGCCCTTGTTCACTCAATAACCGATTTCGGCTAAGGAAGCCAATATAATGGCCTGCCTGCTCAACAAGAAGATATCTTGATTTCGTACGGAACATCATCAGTACAGCCTCGTAAAGATAAGCCTGATCCGAAATACTGACAATAGGATTATCCATTACCTGAGCAATAGATTGTGTTGCCGGAATCTGCTGGGCCACGACATTGTCTCTTAAGGTAATATCTGTCGCATAGCCAAGAATATGCTCCCCTTTTTTGATAAATATGCAGCTTACCTTGTGTTTCGCCATGGTTTGCGCAGCCTCAAAGATTGGGGTATCCGGTGTACAGGAAACGATATCTTTGTAGGTGATGTGTTCAATTTTACGCGAATAAAGTTGGTCTGCAGCAAAATAACTTTCCTCGAAGGAGGCTGGCGACTTAACAAAATGAGAAAACTCCTCATCTAACATTCTTTTTCCAAAGGAATTGGTGAAAAAATGGAAAAACTCTTCATTCGCATTACAGAGCTCAATAAAGTCTTTTCGGGGTAAACGATAAATGATCGTACCTTTTTTGGCAATGACGGACTTGAGTGCTTTCGTTCGGTTTAATAAGACCGATATTCCACCAAAACAATACGGTTTATGGTGTATCTCGACCAATCGTTTATTATCGGAAACATCCAGAAAGAATGTTTCATATTCACCTTCGAGGATTAAATCAACACCGTCCATATCGGTAATATTCTGCCGATAAACTAAGGTGTCTTTGGAGAAACGATGTTCATTGAATCTGTCGACAATACTCAATTGTAGGGTTTCGGGCAGAATTTGAAATGGCTGCGTAGATTTCAGCAGGGGTAGGATCGCGTTGGAGTTTTTCATGGAAGTCACATTAACAGATGTTCTCGAATTCAGCTTGCTGATTTTGTATGTCCTGCTCGGATAATTCATCTCTTCGAATCATTTCAAAATAGCATTTAGCAGTAATTTCAGCATCTTTTTCAGCATTGTGCATTTCTGTGGCTGGACTCGCAAATAGAGTCTCATGCAGCGATGAAAGCGGGAGATGCACCATATTCGGATTCCGAACGTATTTTTTGCTATGCAACAAGGTGCAGAAATAAGCTAAGTTATGAAATGGAATAGCCAAGTTGGATCGATAGAATTCGGCCGCTAATACCTGCAGGTCGAATGAAAGAAAATGTCCGATAAGCTGGGGCTTATATTTTTTGATGTCATGACTGAATTTCCGTAATACTTCTTTTTTCTTCTCACCATATTTCATTAGAAAGGGCGGTGTCAATCCATGAATCTGTTCTGATGCAGGACTGATTGGTATTAACGGCTCATAAATATATTTATTGGTTCGTTTAACTTCATGTTGCTCTTCGTCATAAATGATCCAAGCCAGTTGCAAGATGTGGGGCCAATTATCACCGTCCATGTAACTCTTGTTCCACTTTTTCGGTAAACCAGATGTTTCCGTATCTAAGAATAGCAAATATTTTTTCAATGAATTGTCGGTAATTAATAATTAAAAGTAATCAAAATTTGTTGCAGGATAGCGGGCCATATCGAAATAATTTAGCTATAGCGTAACTATTTTGTCGTTACAACATAACAGTACATAACAGTTCCTTTTCTGAAATCATTTACTTTAGATATCTAATACCTAAATACATAGATAATGAATGCTGTTTTCGGAGTAATCTTCCACTTTATAGGCGGTTTTGCGTCTGGAAGTTTTTATGTGCCCTATAAAAAGGTGAAAGGTTGGTCTTGGGAATCCATGTGGATTTTGGGCGGACTTTTTTCGTGGATCATTATACCTCCTATCGCAGCAATGCTCACGATACCCAATTTTATGGAGATTATTAAAGAGACCGATCTATCCATTTTGAGTTATACCTTTTTGTTTGGTATGCTTTGGGGGATAGGCGGTCTGACTTACGGTCTTGGTGTCCGTTACCTTGGCGTATCGTTGGGAAGTAGTATTATTTTGGGACTCAGCATGGTGTTTGGATCCTTGATGCCTAGTATTTATTATTTTTTCAATCGGGCCGAGGGTAAACACGGTATCGATTATTTCTTTACGACACAGCCGGGTGTTTGTATTCTCATTGGACTGTTGGTCTGCTTGGTCGGAGTCTATCTATGTGGCAAGGCTGGTATGTCCAAAGAAAAGCATCTTTCAACATTATCAGCAGAAAGTAAATCTGATTACAACTTCGGCTTAGGTATCGTCGTGGCGATCGTTTCAGGTATACTAAGTGCCTGTTTCAATTTTGGTATAGAGTCTGGGAAACCCATGGCGGATGTAAGCAATGCGGTATGGAAGGCCGCTAACCCCAATCAAGGAGAGTTTCTCTATCAAAATAATGTAACCTATATCGTAATTCTGTGGGGCGGCTTTATGACAAATTTTATTTGGTGTCTTTATCTGCTCGTCAAGAATAAGTCTTTTAAAGATTATACGAAACCAGCAGTGCCGAAGTTGCGGAATTTTCTTTTATGTGCTTCAGCAGGGACAACCTGGTATCTCCAATTTTTCTTTTACGGTATGGGGGAAAGCCGACTGGGCAATGGCGCAAGTTCCTGGATATTACATATGGCTTTCATCATTCTTATTTCAAATGCCTGGGGCGTTGTATTAAAAGAATGGCGAGGGGTGGACCGTGTAACCTATCGTTCCATTATTGCTGGAATTATCACAATTATCATTTCCATTTGCATAGTAGGCTTTGCAAGGACATTAGAAAATTAATACTTAAACAATATAGAAGAGGTGAAAATGTATAAACATGTCAATTACTTATGGGACGATGAGAAAGCACGTACACTAGACGGTGATGAAGTGGCTTTATTATTATATCGTTCGAATATTTTAGGCGCGGATCTAAGAATCACAAATTATGGTGGCGGTAACACCTCCTGCAAAGTTTTTGAAAAAGATCCATTGACCGGAGAGGATGTGGAAGTGATGTGGATAAAGGGCTCAGGAGGAGATATTGGGACGCTTAAGAAATCGGGGTTGGCAGCACTGTATCTTCAACGGCTGCGCAGTTTAGCGCATGTTTATCAAGGCTTGGAGCATGAAGATGAGATGGTTGAACTATTTAACCACTGTATTTACGATCTGGATTCTAAAGCACCATCTATTGATACACCATTACATGGGTTTTTACCATTTAAACATATTGATCATTTACATCCCGATGCTGCTATTGCTATTGCCGCTGCAAAAGATGGGAAGAAGATTACACAAGAATTGTTTAATGGGGCGATCGGCTGGGTAGATTGGCAGCGACCGGGATTTGATCTTGGCCTTAAGTTAAGAGCCTGTTTAGCAGAAAACCCGGGTATTCGGGGTATTATGTTGGGATCACATGGCTTGTTTACATGGGGAGACACCGCACATGAATGTTATGTGAATTCATTGGATGTAATCGAAGCTTGCGCGGAATATCTTGAGCAAAACTATGGTAAAAAAGCACCTGTATTCGGTGGTCAGCAAGTAACTAGCCTGAGCAAGGAAGAAAGAACTGCACAAGCAGCTAAACTTGCGCCGGTTTTAAGAGGTTTCTGTTCTAGTGAGCGTCACATGATCGGACACTTTACAGATGATGAACGTGTATTGGAATTTATAAATTCAAACGATTTACAACGCTTAGCTCCGCTTGGTACCAGCTGCCCGGACCACTTCTTAAGAACTAAAATCCAACCGTTAGTACTAAATTTGGATAAATCAGAAGATTTGGATAATGTTGAAGAGCTAAAAGCGAAATTGGCGCCATTGTTCGAAGCATACCGTGAAATGTATGCACAATATTATGAAAATTGCAAGCATGAAAACAGTCCAGCTGTACGCGATAAAAACCCGGTGATTGTTTTATATCCAGGTGTTGGTATGTTTGCGTTTGCGAAAGACAAACAAACTGCACGTGTAGCGGCAGAATTCTACACCAATGCGATTAACGTAATGAAAGGAGCGGAAGCTGTAAGTGAATATACGGCCTTGCCTCGTCAGGAAGCTTTCGATATCGAATATTGGTTACTTGAGGAGGCTAAATTGCAGCGTATGCCGAAACCAAAAGCACTTTCCGGAAAGATTGCTTTGGTCACTGGAAGCGGTGGCGGAATCGGAAAAGCCATTGCCAAGAAAATGGCACAGGAAGGGGCAGTGGTTGTGCTTAACGATATTAACGCTGAACGTTTGGCGGAATGCGAACAAGAATTCGTGGCACAATTTGGCCAAGATGCAGTGATCTCCGTCCTACTGGATGTGACCGAGGAAGTACAGATCCAAGAAGCCTTGTATAAAACTGTTTTAGCATTTGGCGGGATAGATATCATAGTGAATAATGCCGGATTGTCGATTTCTAAATCTATCGAGGACCATACCCAAAAAGATTGGGACCTATTGTATGATGTATTGGTTAAAGGACAATTTTTGGTCACCCAAGCGATCACGCCAATTTTAAAGGGGCAGAACATCGGTGGTGATATCTTGAATATAGTCAGCAAAAATGCGCTTGTCAGTGGTCCGAATAATGTCGGTTATGGAAGCGCGAAAGGTGCACAATTGCACTTAAGTAGATTATGCGCCGCGGAGCTTGGACCATTCAAAATTCGTGTCAATGTTGTTAACCCCGATGCAGTGATTTCCGATAGCAATATTTGGGCTGGCGGATGGGCAGAGGGACGCGCAAAGGCATATGGTATTCAGATCGAGGAACTGCCTACATTTTATGCTAAACGGACCTTGTTGAATGAAGTGATTCTACCGGAGGATATTGCAAATGCCTGTTTTTGTTTTGTGGGTGGTTTGCTCTCGAAATCTACAGGTAATATACTCAATGTAGACGGTGGCGTAGCAATGGCATTTGTGCGCTAATTTCGCTATCTTCGGTATTGTGTTTTCAATAGATCGAGAAACCACAATACCCTATTTTAATAAACCGAAAACAGTACTATTATGATTTTAGACAAGTGTGCTATCGCGGCACATAATGACCAGTTGCAGGCGAGGCATCAGCGAGCCTTTGATTTTGTTTCTCACGAGATTGTACAAACAGAAGAGATTGTAGAAAAACTACAGCAATTCCAGATTGCTATCCCTAGTTGGGCATTGGGTACAGGTGGAACGCGCTTTGGCCGTTTCTCTGGTGCCGGTGAACCGGCAACACTGGAGCAGAAAATTGCAGATGTAGGCTTGCTGCATGCATTGAATGGATCGAGTGATGCTATTTCATTGCATATTCCCTGGGATATTCCTAAAGATGCTGAAGCATTGAAGCAGTATGCAGCAACCTTTGGAATTCACTTTGATGCGATGAATTCAAATACATTTCAAGATCAGGTCGGGCAGGAGCACAGCTATAAATTTGGGTCTTTGCATCACGTTGATCCACGCGTCCGTCAACAGGCGATAGACCATAATATAGAAGTAATCGACTTTGGAAAACAGTTGGGGTCAACGTGCTTGTCGGTATGGCTGGCTGACGGTTCATCATTCCCTGGGCAGCTTAATTTTAGACAGGCCTTTGAAAATACCCTTGCCAGCCTACAGGAAATCTATGCGCATCTACTACCCGTAGACTGGAGCCTGTTTATAGAGTATAAGGCATTTGAACCTTATTTCTATTCGACGACCATTGGCGATTGGGGACAGTCTTTACTTTTAGCAAATAAGCTGGGACCACAGGCTTTTACCTTGGTGGATTTAGGGCATCATCTACCGAATACAAACATCGAGCAAATCGTATCGCTGCTGTTGATGGAAGGGAAATTGGGCGGCTTTCATTTCAATGATAGCAAATATGGAGACGACGATCTGACGGCCGGTTGTATGAAACCTTATCAATTGTTTTTGATATTCAGTGAATTGATCGATGGGATGGATGCGCGGGGAATGGCTCATGAATCGGCTTTAGGCTGGATGATCGATGCTTCACATAATCTGAAAGACCCATTAGTTGATTTATTACAATCGGTAGAAGCAATTAAAATAGCCTATGCGCAGGCCTTGCTTATCGATCGGAAATCGCTTCGCGATGCGCAAGCTCAAAACGATGTGGTAGCTGCCCAGGAGATTTTGCAACAGGCATTTCGAACCGATGTAAGACCATTGCTTGCTGAGGCGAGACGACGCATCGGTGCGGCATTGGATCCAATAGGGCTCTTTAGAGAACAGGCGTTACGAGATAGATTGGTGGGGGAAAGAGGAAAAAATAGCGTCGCTACAGGCCTCTAAAAGATACACGACATGGAAAACAAAAGTATACCTGTCGTAGCCGTATTTGATGTTGGAAAAACGAATAAAAAACTTCTTTTATTTGATAAAAACTATAGCGTGCTATGGGAACGATCTGCTCGATTTTTAGAAACTGTCGATGAAGATGGGGATCCTTGTGAAAATCTTGAAAGCCTTCGTCTGTCGATTTTTGATGCCTTGCATGAAGTACTCCGGCGGGACGAATTTGATATTCAGGCAATCAATTTTGCAGCCTATGGGGCTAGCTTGGTTTACATTGATGCACAGGGTAAACCTTTGACTCCCTTATACAACTATCTCAAGGATTTTCCTGCGGATATACAGCAACAGTTATATGATGCGTATGGAGGTGTTGTCGCATTTTCATTGGCAACGGCATCACCATCATTGGGTAGTCTGAATTCGGGCTTACAGCTCTTGCGTCTGAAGCGTGAAAAACCTGATTTATTTGGGCAACTTGCCTATGCGGTACACTTACCTCAATATTTAAGCTTTTTGGTTTCAGGCAAGCTGTGTACAGATTTGACTAGCATCGGCTGCCATACTGCACTTTGGGACTTCAAACAACACCATTATCATCAATGGGTAGAAGACGAGGGCCTCGTTGGAGCTTTCCCGCCAATTGTTTCGGGAGATGCAGCCTTTAAAAGTACGTTTCTAGGTAAGTCATATTGGGTTGGAACGGGTTTACATGATAGTTCCGCGGCACTTATTCCTTATCTAATGAGTAATAAAGAACCCTTTGTTTTAATTTCTACAGGCACTTGGTGCATTTCATTAAACCCATTTGCGTCGATCGATTTGACAATAGAGGAGCTGCAGCAGGATTGTTTGTTCTATCTTTCCTATCGCGGTACTCCCGTAAAAGCCTCCCGTTTATTTGCAGGGTATGAACATGAAATTCAATCAAAGCGTATTGCCGATTTCTTTGCGGTGACCACGGCCAAATTTAGAACGCTTGAAATCGACTGGGACATTATCGCGGCTTTGACAGCGCTTGATCTTCCGAACGCGATAGATTTGAAATCTTTTGAAGCCATTGACCTGCATCGTTATCCAGATTATCAAACCGCTTACCACAGCTTAGTCTGGTGTCTTGTCAAGGCACAGGTAGCCGCCACCCAACTTGTTCTTTGCTGTACACAGACTGCACGGATATTTGTCGATGGTGGATTTAGTCGAAATCAGATTTATATGAGTTTGATTGCACGTGAATTTCCAGCTATGGAGGTGTTTGCTGCAGCGATGCCGCAAGCAACAGCTTTGGGTGCCGCACTGTTGATGCATCAGCATTGGAACACAGCAGAGATCCCACAAAACTTGGTGGAATTAAAATTATTTAGGCCACATACTGTTTCGTAAATGATTTTAGAACAGGATAGTACGGTACAGCTGTTCAGTTTGTTTTCTATTACTTCGATATAGAATTATAAACAAATTAAACCAAATTAAATTAAACCTCTAATCAGAATGGAAAGTAAATTAAAACATTACTCATTAATTCTTTGCGTGGCAATGATGATGGGAATGCCGTTTGCGTTAGTTGCTCAGGTGACCAAGACTATACAGGGTCATGTGGTGGGTAGCAAGAGCGGGCGACCTATCGCTGGAGCTTCGATTAAAGAAGTCGGTGGTAAAAATGCTAGTTCAACAAATGAAAATGGTGATTTTACCCTTTCTGTCGCGAGCAACAAAGTTGTTCTTTCAATCCAATATGTAGGGTACATTGCAAAAAATATGGAAGGGACTGTGGGGATCCCACTTCGTGTTGAACTGCAGGAGGACAACACTGTGCTGGATGAAGTTGTTGTCGTTGCTTATGGTGCGACGAAAAAAAAGGATCTGACGGGATCCGTATCCACAATCGACAATAAAGCATTGAATATGCAGTCAAATTCGACGGTCAGTAGGGCCTTGGAAGGGGCTGCACCCGGTATTCAGGTGTCGGCAGTGGATGGACAGCCCGGTATCGACATGGGAATTCGTGTGCGTGGTATAGGATCGGCGAGTCAGAATACCTCAAACGCTCTGGTCGTCATTGATGGTGTTCCCGCACAAAATGATAATCCGCTCGCTACCTTAAATCCAAAAGATATCCAGAGTGTTTCTATCTTGAAGGATGCGGCATCGACGGCCCTATACGGCGCTAGAGGTGCCAATGGTGTCGTCTTGGTGACAACAAAAAAAGGCGTGTCCGGGCAGCCCCGCATTTCATTTGAAGGAAAGCTCGGCGTCAATCAGGTGGGACCGTATCAATTCGATAAAATTTCCAATCCGAAGGATATTTATGAATTCGCCTGGCTCTCTGTGTACAACTCTGTACGCTATGGAGTGGATGGTACCGGTATTTCAAAAAGATATACAACAAATGTGCAGAATCCAAATATGTCGCACGAACAGGCAGCCGAATTTGCCAGTTCGCACCTATTTGACTACATCGGGTCTACGACTAAATTTCAACGAAACAGCTTAGGTAACTGGATGTTGTATGATGTGCCGGGAGCGGTCTATACACCCTCAGGCACAGGAGCTGATGCGAGTTCAACCATGAGTGGCGCATACCTCGTCAATACAGATGGTAAATTGAATCCTGGAGCTCGCCTGTTATACAGCGACAGATATGATGATTATCTACTGGAGAATAGATTACGACAAGATTATGATCTATCGGCCTCCGGTGGTAACGATAAAGTAAATTATTTCCTTTCAGGTGGATACTTGGAAGACCCATCTTATATTCGGGGATCTTCCTTCAAACGCTATAATGGACGTGCCAATTTTGATGCGCAATTGAATGCCTGGCTAAAATTGGGTGCTAATATTGGCTACTCCAATCGGACCACACAATCGCCGGCGACACGCTTCGGCCGTAATCCCGGTAGTTCTACAGCCAATGTTTTCCGGTTTATCAATGGACAGAATCCGCTGGTGCAGCTCTACGCACGCGATAAAAATGGCGCCCTGATTGATGACAATGGGAAAAATAAAGTCCATGTACTTGCCGGAGATACCTACTCTCCACTGGGGTTAACATCGGCTGCACTATCTTCTACCAATGTTTTGACGGTGCTGGACAATGATTTGGATCAACGTGTCTCGGATGATTGGACAACACGGGTCTATGGGCAGGCCAAATTCCTGAAAGACTTTACGTTTACAGCAAATGTCTCGATGGACAAGTTTAATGAGATGCGTACACGTTACTGGAACAGCGAATCGGGACAGGCAGCAGGCATTGGAGCCTTTGGTAAGACCGCATCCAATACAACGATTTTAAACCTGCAACAATTACTGAATTATGCGAAAACAATAGGTTTACACAATATAGAGGCGCTTTTAGGGCATGAATATGATTCATTCAAGAACGAGCAGCTCAACTACCGATCATCTTATGCATTGATTGATGATTTTGCATCTTATATCAACTTTGTCGGACGTTATGACGGTGGAACATTCCCAAATCCGGGGGGCGGTGAGGATAAACGTACCATGGAAAGTTATTTTTCCCGGGTCAATTACAACTACAACGACAGGTACTTTTTTCAAGGATCTGTCCGTCGGGATGGCTCGTCAAAATTCAAGTTGAAAGATAAACGCTGGGGTACGTTTTGGTCCGTTGGTGGCGGTTGGCGTATCGACAGTGAGCAATTTATGGAAAGTAGCAAAGGCTGGCTCGACCTCCTAAAAATACGCGGCAGTTATGGTGTAATCGGTAATCAGAATGGAATATCCAACTATTCGGGATACCAAACATGGAGTTACGCCGCCACGTATACACAGACGACAAATGGAACGGGTATTCCTGCAAATATCACCTTAAATCAAAATGCATATGTCAATGACCAATTAACCTGGGAAAACATACATACATTAGATGGTGGTATTGATTTTAGCTTCTTTGGACGAGTACGTGGATCACTCGATTATTATAACCGCGTCACGGTAAATGCCATCTGGAATCAGCCTATTGCCATATCCAAAGGACAGTCTTCCATTGCGACGAACTCCGCAAAAATCGGAAATAAAGGTTTTGAAATCGACCTATCAGTAGACATCATCAAGAAACCCGATTTCAACTGGACAGTATCGACAAACGGAACACATTATACCACTAAGCTGAAAGCTGTACCAAATGGTGTCGGTTCAGATGCTTTGGGAGGAAATTGGACCGCAGGTACCGATGCTTGGGCTGCCGCGGGAACAAGTGCTGTGGCAAATATTACCTATTTACGTGGAGTCAACAAAGATTTCTTTAACCTCTATATGTTGAAATATGGCGGTGTGGACCAAAATACGGGTTTACCACTTTACTATCATCAGATTAGCAAAGCCGATGTTGACGCAGGTACTTATCCCGGATATAAAGAGGGCGAAAGTATAACAACCACAGACTATTCAAAAGCTAGCCGCTACGAAATGGGGAGCGCGTTACCTAAATGGATAGGCGGATTTAGTACTTCCTTACGTTACAAGAATTTTGATCTGTATTTGGCATTGGCTTATCAATTGGGCGGAAAGTTTTTTAGTACGGAGTACGGAAATAATTTGTATGTAAGTGAAGATCCTGGAAAAGCGCTTTCATCGGAACTCATCGGTAATACCTGGACACCGAACAACACAGGTGCAAAATTCCCTATGGTGATGTATGGTAATACCTATGGCAATGGTGCAACGACAGGAAGCTGGCTCTACAGTGATTTGGGCTTATTCAGTGCTTCCTATCTCAATTTTAAAAATGTGACGATAGGTTATACTTTGCCAGAAAGTATCTTGTCAAAAATGAAAATCAAGCGGCTTCGGATATTCGCTTCTGGTGATAACCTTTTTATGAAAACAGCCCATTCAGGAATAGATCCACGTCAGTCTCTTGTTGGTGGATTTGAAGTGGCGGCATATTCTTATCCGACCATGAGAACATTCTCCGGTGGTGTAAGTTTGGAATTTTAATGTTTAAAAAATCAGTTATGAAAAAGATATTTTTATGTGCATTGGCGGTGACATTATTGTTTTCTTGTAGTAAGGAATTGGACATTGCACCCCCAAATAGTATCACGGATGAACAGATCCGGAAACTACTCGAAAGTGGTGATGAGAAGAAAATTCAGGCTGTATTGGGCGGTATGGCGAACAATATGCCTAAACTGGTCAACTTTGGGGCATTATCATCCGAGTCACGTTATGGAAGCAACCAGGGATTTGATGTGATGCGGAACCTCGAAGGCAATGATATTGTATTCGGCAATAGATTGCTTAATATATTTGGCTCCGACGAGTATAATCTGCTGGATTTTATTTCAGATGCTTCAGACAAGAATACCCCGTATTGGAATTATGCCTGGAATATGGTCAATACAGCAAATAAAATGCTGAACTACCTTAATCCAGAGACTGTCGGGACGAATAAAAAATTACAGGAATACAAAGGCCGCGGACTGATATTGCGTGCCTACGCCTATAATTACCTGATGGAAAACTATCAAAATGCTTACCAGCAGGGAGGAAAAGCAAAATTAGGTATGCCGCTTTATGATACCTATTCCCCGGTTCAGGAAAGCAAGGCCCGATCTACTGCGGATGAGACCTATGCTTTTATCAAAAACGATATCAATGAAGCGATTCGGCTTTTTAAAGAAGCGGGAATTGGCTATACAACTGACCCATCCGATTTTGATCTTGGTGTAGCCTACTTTATGCAGGCAAAAGTGTCGTTATGGACGGGTGACTGGAACACGACGATAAGCGCCAGCAACGAAATACTGACCAAGTATCCAACGTTAATGAGCCAGGCAACCTATGGTGCCACGAATAAAGGAACCCAGACGGCGCCTGAAATGAGACCCGAGCAAAATGGTTTTCTCAATATTACCATTAACCCCGAAGTGATGTTTGGTTTTGCGCTTGGAGAAGCCGTTACCGTACACAATTGGTGGATGAATCCTTTCGCCGAAGGAAACGGCGGAATTGGACAAGGTTTCCAGCGGATTGACAATCGGCTGTATGCCAAAATTGATAACCGGGACTATCGAATAGGTTGCTTTATGGCAGCGGATTGGGGGGATTATACTTACCCGACCAATGGTGATAAACGAACGATTCCGATGTATACCAATCTTAAGTTTGCCGCTACCCATGGCTTGGGAAGTGACGATAAGAAGAATGTGGGACGGGTGAGCTGTTATTATATGCGCAGTTCGGAAGTATTACTGATGAAAGCTGAAGCACAGGCACAGAATAAAGATGACCAAAGTGCAAAACAAACGTTAAACACCTTGCTAGCTGCACGAACGAAAGCCGGACAGGCCACATTGACCTGTGATAACTATACTTCCATGCAGGGTTTATCGACCTTGGAGATGGTGCAATTTCAAACGCGATTGGAGCTCTGGGGTGAGGGCGGACGTGAATTCTATAACAATAAACGCTGGAACATTGCGGTGGGCCGTGCTGGCTCAGCCACACATGTCGATAAATCAACTTATCCTGTTAGTAAAATGACGCTACAGATACCTTTGGATGAGATGTTATATAATAATAAGATGGTTCAGAATTAAACGAACCAACAGATTTAATGATTTCATTTCGCTAAGTACCAGGAAGGATAGTAATCGTCCTTGCTGGTACTTCCTCAAAAATACAGGATAGTTCAGGATACAACTGTAGCTGATCTTGTGTATTTTCAAGTACTATAGATTACTTCGACAAAACCTAAAATTTAATGATATGAAGAACCAATTGACTGAAGAACAGATAGCCTTTTACCAAGAAAATGGTTACATCGTTATAGAAGATTTTTTAAATCCCGAGGAGCTTGAAAGCTGGCGTACAATTGTATTTGAAGCTGTAGAGCAGCGCGCAGGTCAGAAAATGCCCGGAAAGGAAGCCAAAGTTGGCGAAGATGATGGTATCAATAAGGATGCAGACTACTTTGGAAAAGTGTTTGATCAATTGTTAAACCTTTGGCAGACCAGTGAACAGGTGAAGGAGCTGATGGTCGATCAGCGGATTGGAGAAATGGCAGCAAAGCTGGCCGGTGTTGACGGTATCCGTATTTGGCATGACCAAGCCCTATTTAAACGCCCATTTGCGAATCCTACTGCTTGGCATCTGGATACACCTTTTTGGTCATTTGCCGATCGAAACGCACTTTCCATATGGATTGCACTCGATGACTCCACACTGGAAAATGGTTGCATGTATTTTGTTCCGCAATCGTATAAGCAAACCGGATTTGAGAATTTGGGTATCGGAAAAAATATGGGGACAATTTTCGAACACTATCCCGAGCTTGCACGGGTAAATCCGGTGGCTACACCGCTCAAAGCCGGAAGTTGTACTTTCCATAATGGATTGACAATTCATGGGGCAGGACCTAACATGACCAACGGGTTTAGGAGAGCTATGACCTGTGCTTACATGCCTGACGGAAATGTATTCAATGGACAAGCGAATATTTTACCGGAAGATTACCGCGCAACTTTAGCGGTAGGGGATCTCTTGAATAATGACGAACAGAATCCGCTAATCTACCATGCGGGATGGTAAAACTTGACTTTTTTTATCCGCGCTGGGGAAATGAGCATGTTGCATGGGAAGATTTTCTGGATCGTGTAGTGAAGGCTGGTTATGTAGGGGTCGAATGGTTTCCTTTTGGCGAAGATATCGAGCCGGAGAAGGTCGTAAAATTGTTGCAGCAGTATAAGCTCAGCTACACGATTGTTACCTGTGTTCAAAAAAAGGTGAACTCACTCAGCGCGTACTTCGCCCTGTTGGAAGAGCAGTTGAACTACTATGGCATGCTTGCGGAAACTTATTTCGCTCCACTTTTTATATCGGTGCAAATGGGTCGGGAATATTTCTCGTCCGACGATGTGCTAGCAGGACTACAACTTTGTGCCCGTATTGAAACACAATATGGAATCGAAATCTTGCAGGAAACTCACCGTAATAAATGGAGTTATGGACTGCATACCGTGGCGCCGATGGCGGAGTTATTTCCACAGTTGAAACTAACTTTAGATATCTCACATTGGTATTGTGTTTCGGAGAGTTTTCTTGAAGATCGACAGGAGGAAGTGAACCGCCTGTTGCCCCATGTAAAACATGTGCATGCCCGTGTTGGACATAGCCAGGGATCCCAGGTACCTGATGTCCGAAAAAAAATCTATCGGGATATTGTCGCCACACACTGTGCTGTCTGGCAACGCTGGATAGACCTCAATAAACCCGATGCGCGGCTGACCATGACGACTGAATTTGGTCCGCCACCGTATCTCATTCCCTCAGGGAATCAAGTGCTCGATTGTGAGCGCCAATGGAAACAAAACTTATGGATGAAAAACTACCTATCAAGGCACCTTATAACCTAATTTCAGCATGATGAAGCGAAGAATATTTTTACAGCAAAGCAGTTTATTGGGGGCCTCCTTCTTATTTGCTAAGCATTTAAATGCATTTGGCAAGGAATCGGTTGATATGGAAAGCTATTATACACTGTTTCAAAATCCGTCGACCACACAAAGACCTTTTGTGCGCTGGTGGTGGAATGGAAATAAAGTCAATAAAAATGAACTGCTCCGCGAACTGAAGCTTTTAAAGGATGCCGGAATAGGTGGAGTGGAAATCAATCCCATTTCCTTTCCGAAGCGTACCGACGATATGGGTATTCCATCATTAAAATGGCTGAGCAAAGAATGGGTAGAGATGGTGCAGTATACAGCCAATGAAGCAAAAAAGATGGGTATGACCACCGATCTCATCGTTGGGTCCGGCTGGCCCTTTGGTTCGGAAGATCTCCGGGAAGATGAAACCGCTCAGGTAGTTCTGGTACATTGTGAACCTATCGAGGGACCTACAACCTATGTTGTCCGACCCTACCATGTTTTTAATATGATAGACCCTGCAGTAACGGATAAAAATCCATTGCGCAATCCCGAAATCCTCGCCATCAAATTGGTTAAAGATCCGATGCTTTCTATCGATGATGCGGTTGATTATGCGGCAGAAATTGGTAAGGATAAAATTGAAATCCCTGTTCCTCCGGGAAAGCATATCCTCTATTTCTTGGTGAAATTTAAAGCTTTTGCCTCCGTCATCAATGGCGCCCCGGGCGCAGCGGGCTCCATACTCAATCACATGGATAAGGCGACCGTGTCTCGCTACCTGGAGCGCATGGCTACACAAATGCAACAGCAGATAGGACCATTAAAAAACTATGTGCGGGCATTGTTTACCGACAGTATGGAGCTCGAAGGTTGTAATTGGTGTGATGACTTTGCCGTTGAGTTTCAGCGCCGTCGTGGTTATGATATTATGCCTTATTTGCCTTTTATCTTATTTAAGGTCGGGCGCTTGGGAGCTGTGGTCGACGAAAACTATGGTGCAAAGAAAGGAGCGGAGCTTACCGAGATTCTAAACCGTGTACGTTTTGATTATGAATATACCAAAGCCTGTTTATTGAAGGAACGTTTTACGGATACCTATGTTAATTGGTGTCGTTCGCTAGGGGTGAAATCGCGCGCGCAGGCCTATGGAAGAGGTTTTTTTCCATTGGAAAGCAGCTTGGACTACGATATTCCGGAAGGGGAATCGTGGACAACAAATTATTTGCGCCATAAGCTGGGTGAAGAGATGCCTGATGAAGACTATCGTCGGGGACGTGGTTATACCATGATCGATAAATATGTCTCCTCCGCAGCACATCTGAAAGGGAAACGGCTTGTAAGCTGTGAGGAGATGACCAATACGTACCTTGTTTTTAATACGCAGCTCGAATTGTTAAAGCTGGGATCGGATCAGAGTGCAATGACGGGGATTACACATTCTGTTTGGCATGGATTTAATTATTCGCCCTTAGAAGCTCCTTTTCCTGGGTGGATTCAATATGGCTCTTTTTATAATGAACGCAACAACTGGTGGCCCTATTTTAACTATTTAAATAATTACAAAGCCCGCCTTTCATCGCAGCTGCAGCAGGGCGATTACTTCGCTGATATGGCCATTTTACCCGCCAATTATGATCTCTGGACGGAGAACGGCGTGCAAACGGATCCCTTTCCTGAGAAATTGAATGTCCCCTATACCTCCTTACTCTGGGAAGCTATCAGCAAAAATGGTGGGAATGCAGATTATATAACGGAGATGATACTGCAGGATTGTAAGGTAGAGCATGGAAATCTATGTTATGGCAAAAGAAAATATAGCGTGCTTTTTTTGCCCGGTATCAAACGGATGTCGCCGAAGTCAATGGCTCGCCTCCTTGAGTTTGTTCAATCCGGTGGGCGTGTTGTGGCAATTGAAACGTTACCACAGATGAGCTTGGGATTGCAAGATCAGGTAAAAAATGATGCCGAAGTGCAAGCTATACTGCGTAAGCTGCAATCCTATCCAGATCGATTTATTGCCACGTCTAAACCTGAGGACAATAACTTTATGGACTGGTACCATTTGGCCATGCAGCGGTTCAGGTTACCCCATTACCTGCATATCGATCAGCCTAACCGTTATGTGATGCAGATGCGTTCTATTCGGGATGATGGTAGTGAATGCTATTTTATCCAGAATGCGCACCGGGCGAATAGTGCAAGACTAAACATCTCTTTTATTGCTCCCGAAATCAGAAAGAAAACATGCTGGCTATGGGATCTGGATACGGGCAGACGTTCTCGGGTAATCTTGGATCGTGAAAATAGTCTGCTACTGGATATGGGGCCTACAGATGCTTTTCTTTTTGTATTTGACAACCATCGGGAAGGAACGGTTTGGCAGCCTTTGGCAACCACTGGAAGCCATTTCCTGGATTTGAGTACCCAGTGGAAAGTGGAATTAAAACATAAACAGGAAGGTACATCCCAACAACTGGTACTACCGCGGCTGATGGACTTTAAAGAGGATGAACAATTGATGTGGTTTTCAGGAACAGCAATCTATCAGCGTTCATTTAACTGGTCTGCAGCAGGGCAATGCCTGTTGAATCTTGGAAAGGTAGCGGGAGTTTCTGAGGTTTTTGTCAATGGCCAATCACTTGGTGTAAAATGGTATGGAAGGCGGATTTACGACCTCGCTACCGTGTTAAAAAATGGGGAGAACCAGATCGAAGTGCATATTACGACCACCATGGGAAACTATTTGAAAACGTTGAAGGATAATGAAAATGCGCAATATTGGGTCAATAGAAAAGGTCGGGAGCAGGAAATACAATCTATGGGCCTGATCGGTCCAGTCACTTTATATACAAGCTAAATCATGAAAATATTACCTATTTTTCTTTTCATCATCCAGGCTTTAACAGTCAGGCTGGTCGCAGCGCAGGATTATCAAGCTGTAGATTTTGGTATTCGCGGTGATGGTGAAGCACTGAATACACGGTCTATCCAGGCCGCCATTGATTATATTACAGCCAAAGGTGGTGGAAAGCTCATCTTTACTCCAGGCAACTACATCACGGGATCTTTTTATCTGAAGTCCAATGTGACCTTACAACTGGATCAGGGAGCAAATCTCTTGGGCTCCAACAATCCTTTTGATTACCATAAAGATACCGTCGTCAACTGGCAGTCGATGATCTACGCGATTCGACAACACAACATTGGTATTATCGGCAAAGGAACGATCAATGGCCGCGGTTTTCAGACGGCAATGAATGCCGTTCAAAATGTGCATAAGGGAATTGTGCAGGATGAACTTAAATTAGATCGACTGCGGGAGTGGAACCGCCCCGAAAATATTTACTTCCGGGAGTGTAAAAATGTACTGATTAAGGATATTACCTTACGTGATCCCGGTAGTTGGAATCAGACCTACGACCAATGTGAAGACCTCCATGTGGAAGGTATTTATGTAGACAGTAAGTCGTATTGGAATAATGACGGCATCGATGTGGTAGACTGTAAGAATGTCGTGATCCGGAATTGCTATTTCGATGCGGCTGATGATGCCATCTGCTTTAAGTCACACGATGCGAATGCAGTCTGTGAGAATGTGCTGGTCGAAAACTGTACGGCGCGCTCCAGTGCCAGTGCCCTAAAATTTGGGACAGTCTCCCGCGGTGGTTTCCGAAATTTTGTTGTCAGGAACCTCGTAGTCTATGATACATATCGATCAGCAATCACTTTTGCTGCCGTAGATGGTGGATTCGTCGAAAATATCCTGGTGGACGGTGTCAAAAGTATCAATACCGGTAATGTCATTTTCTTGCGTATTGGCGATCGCTGGAGCAAGGGAAAGAAACCGTTTATGAAAGATATAACGATTCGCAATGTATATGCAGAGGTACCCGCCAATAAACCCGATTTGGGATATAGTTATGAGGGACCCGTAGAAGATATGCCCCGGAATATTTCTCCGGCAAGCATCATCGGCTTACCTGATCATAAGATCGAAAATGTTACGCTGGAGAATATAGAGATCGTTTATCCCGGAGGTGGAAATCCGTTATATGCTTACCGCGGGATTGATCCTAAGTCATTGGATGGTATTCCCGAAATGGCTAATGCTTATCCAGAATTTTCACAGTTTAAAGAGTTGCCAGCTTGGGGATTATATATCCGTCATGCCAAACAGATCAATTTAAAAAATGTGACTTTCCGTATTAAAGGTGCAGATTACAGGCCTACGATTGTTGCCGATGACCTCACTGGGGGCGCCTGGGATTTTAAATCCTATTTGGATGGAGATCGGTTAAAGGACAGTTTCCATTTATATCAAACAAAAGATGTCAAAATTAATTAGACAGCGTAACATGAAGAAGTATCTATTTTTGATCGTGTTATGGGCGAGCTGCTTCAAGCTGTTTGCTCAGGACTATAATGCATCGCTTTTCGGTTGTAAGTCCGATGGTGTAACCAATAATATGGGATCTATACAGTATGCCATTGATTATATTGCCAAAAAAGGCGGCGGTAAACTACATTTTTATGTCGGACGTTATCTGACGGGGACATTTAGTTTAAAATCCAATGTATCCATCGAACTGCATGAGGGCGCTGTGTTGGTTGGCAGCAGCAACATATTTGATTACAGCCTTCAGGATGGCAAGAGAGCTCTCATTGTTGCAGTCGGTCAATCTAATATTCAGATTGGTGGGAAAGGCGTCATTGATGGGCAGCAGTCTTTATTGCGTAGCCAGGTCGCAGCGCTAAGACAGAAAGGAAACATTGATCTATCTGAAAAAGTGGAAGACATTAGCCTAATTTATTTGAAAGCTTCTAGAAATATCCAGATCAACGGCATAATGGAATTGAACCTGCTCGGAGCAGCACAATTTATTGATCAGTGTGCGGATGTTACCCTAAGCGCATTGGACATAAATAGTCCGGGCAGCATTGGTGTGTATGTCAGCAATTCCAAAACGGTGCGTCTGTCCAATGTTTTCTTTCAAGCCATTGGCAAGGCATTGGTTGAATCGGAGGGGAGTCAGCAGGTCATCAAAGAAAATAGCCGGTTGGCTAATGGTAAAACATTATAAATGGGATGTTTATGAAAATTAAACTTATTCTTGTCATGATCTTCCTCTATGGTGGTATACTGACATTACAGGCGAAAGAATACAATGCTTCTCTTTTTGGCATTAAATCGAACGGAACAACATTAAATACCACTTCTATACAAAGAGCAATTGATTTTATTCATGAGCAGGGTGGGGGGACGTTACGATTCTACGTTGGACGTTATCTGACGGGAACTGTCGTGCTCAAAGAGAATGTGCATATTCAACTCGAAGAAGGCGCAATCCTGGTCGGCTCAACCAATATTTATGACTATAATATCGATGTCCCGAATTGTGCTTTGATTTATGCAAAGGACGCTAAAAATATCACCATTAAAGGGAAGGGAGTTATTGATGGACAAGGGCGTGAAGTTGCTTATAATTTGCTTGCACAGATCCAGAGCGGCGTGCTCAAAGATCCCTTAGACTATGATCGCCCGCGCAATAGAAGGCCAAAGGCCATTTATATGCGCTCTTGCGAAAATGTCCGTATTCATGGTGTCACCATCAAAAATTCAGCCGACTGGGTTCAGGTCTATGATCAATGTGTCAATACGGTCGTAGATAGCATCACAGTTGATAGCAAGGCTTTTTGGAACAATGATGGTATCGACATTGTCGATTGTCGTAACTTTAAGTTGCTCAACTCTTTTATCGATGCTTCAGACGATGCAATATGCCTAAAGTCGCATGATGCAACGAAGAGCTGTGAAGATGTTGAGATCCGCAACTGTACAGCACGGTCGAGTGCAAATGGTATTAAATTCGGTACTGTTTCCGCTGGCGGTTATAAACGCATTCGTATCATCAACAATAAAGTCTATGATACCTTTCGTTCGGCTTTGACGATTGCAACTCCCGATGGCGGCATAATAGAAGATATTCTTGTCGATAGTCTGACCGCATTTAACACGGGGAACCCTTTTTATTTGCGCATTGGCGCACGCTGGAATAAAGGACGCATCGGCTCCATTAATAATGTTGTGATTCAGAATGTAAAAGTTGAGGTGGCAAAAGAGAAACCAGACCGCGGTTATTCCTACGAAGGGCCTATTGAAGATAATCCGCGCAATCCATCGCCTTCGAGTATTGTAGGACTGAAAAATGCGCCCATCCGAAATGTGACCTTTAGGAATATCGAAATCAGCTACCCGGGTGGCTCGAACCCCCACTATGCCTATCGGGGGACGAGCAGAACGGATCTCGACAGTATTCCCGAAATGGAAGCATCTTATCCCGAATTTTCCCAGTTTAAAGAGCTTCCTGCCTGGGGTTTTTATATTCGACATGCAGAAAACATACATTTTGAAGGGGTCGTCCTCAAATTGAGGGAGCCGGATTATAGACCGATGTTGGTGCTGGATGATGTCAATGGATATGCACTGTCCAGGGTAAAGCAGGAGGGAGCAAAAGGAAAGAAAGAATTGGTAGCGCAGGGATCCAAAAAAATTAAACCTTAACGGAAATACGTAACTTGTTGGCCAAGATATAACCTGTTAAATTGAATGTTATGCGATTACACCTGTTGTTGGCCTTGACAGGCTTGATACTCTCCCTAGGATTGCGCGCTCAAAATACGGCGCAGGATTCTATTTATGTTTATGCGCATTACACAAAACAGGAAATTTATATTCCCATGCGGGATGGAAACAAGCTCTATACAGCAATTTACACCCCAAGAGATACGGCAAAGAGTTATCCGATTATGATGACGCGGACACCCTACAGTATTGCACCTTATGGGGAACAGAATTTTCGAATTCCGATCGGTCCAAGCATGGAATTTGCGAAGGAAAAATTCATTTTCGTTTACCAGGATGTCAGGGGGAAATATAAGTCTGAGGGCGATTTTATTGCCAATCGCCCCTATACGGATACGCCAGGAGCGGTCAATGAATCAACAGATACCTACGACACAATTGATTGGCTCGTGAAACACTTAAAATCGAACGGTAAAGTGGGGATATGGGGTATTTCCTCCCCTGGCATGTACGCATCAATGGCACTGATTGATTCACATCCCGCATTGTGGGCTGTATCGCCGCAGGCACCGGTAACGGATTGGTTTCTAGGGGACGATCGTCATCATAACGGGGCTTTTATGTTGATGGGGAGCTTTTCGTTTCTGTCCTCATTTGGAAAAAAACGCGATTCTATCGGTAGCAAGGGGCCAGCGGGTTTTTCCAATTATGGAACCGATCAAGCGTATTCCTTTTTTCTGAAAGCAGGAGCACTGGCCAATCTCAATGAGCAGTATTTAAAAGGCGAAAGCATCCTTTGGAACGAAATGATGTCTCATCCAAATTATGATGACTACTGGACGTCGCGAGCCTTTCTTTCTCGAATCCGCGAGCTAAAACCGCAGGTACTTGTTGTCGGTGGATGGTTTGACCAGGAAGACTTATATGGGCCATTGAAAACCTACCAGGCACTACAAAAAATTGCACCTGACCGTGTAAAATTAGTGATGGGCCCGTGGTATCATGGTTCATGGTCCAGGGGAAGTGGCCGTCAACTGGATAGCCTGGATTTTGGTCAAAATACAGCCAGCTATTATCGAAAAGAAATTGAACTTCCTTTCTTTGTAAGCCATCTCAAAGGGCAGGGGAAAGATGCACTTGCTGCGGCTACAGTTTTTGTAACAGGCGAGAATAGCTGGTCTTCTCATCAGACATGGCCTGTGGCGGAGGTACGTTCACAACCCTTGTTTTTTACAGCAGATAGAAAGTTGAGTTTAAAGCCAGCCCCCAAATCGGCATCTCCCTATGTCTCCTATATTTCTGATCCCAGCAAACCTGTTCCCTATACACGGGAAAAAACAGTTTTGCGCGGCTATAAATACATGTATGAAGATCAGTTTTTTGCCGCACAGCGACCAGATGTGCTTGTCTTTGAAACTGAAGTCTTAGAACAGGATGTGAAGTTGATGGGGAATATAAAGGCAAACCTGTTTGTCAGCAGCACGGGTAGTGATGCGGATTTTGTCGTAAAACTAATCGATGTGCATCCGTACAAAAAAGGGGATAAACTTTCGGACTGTCAATGTCTGATCCGTGGGGAAGTCATGCGGGCCAAATATCGAAAAAGCTTTGCTCATCCGGAAGCGATGAAACCCAACCGAGTTGAAGAAGTTCGTTTCGATATGCAGGATGCTGCTCATGTATTTAAAAAAGGGCATAAGATTATGGTGCAGATACAAAGCTCCTGGTTTCCTTTGGTCGATCGAAATCCACAGCAGTTTATGAATATTTATGATGCTGCCGACAAGGACTTCAAAACGCAGGAACATCGAATCTATTGTCAGGGGCAATATGCTTCTTTTATTTCATTACCTATTGTTACGTCTCATGAAAATTAAGTATTGTTGTTGTTTTGTTCTTATATGTATTTCCAGCTTTTCGCTTCGGGCGCAGGTCGATTATGCGCGAGCAGTTGTGAAGGAGCTGGCATCAAAGGCCTATGCAGGTCGTGGATATGTCTTCGATGGTGACCGAAAGGCCGCCGCTTTTATAGCCAAGGAGTTTAAAAAGAGTGGACTGCTGCCCTTGAGCGATCATTATTATCAACCTTTTGTGATGCCCGCGAACGTATTTCCTAAGGATGTTAAAATTACGGTAGATGGCCAAAAGCTCCGTATGGGTGAACAGGTGTTGATTGAAGCATCCAGTCCGTCCCTCAAGGGGAAATTTGAACTGACGGAGGTCATGATCTCTTCTAATACAGATGCTTTGGATAAACTGATGCAAAATGCAGCATTTCAACATAAATTTCTGGTACTTGATGAGCGTAAGGCTTTGGAAACGATGAAGCCCGACCAATTTCGATCCGCCTTACTACGACTTGCCCAAGGAGGGTATTACCGTGGGATTCTCGTGCAAACCAAGCAAAAGCTGCTTTGGCGGGGAGCTACCAGTCAGCTCAATCGACCCATTGTTTATGTAAAAAATAATGCTGCTGTAGCGTTGGAAGGGAAGCAGATCAATTTGGCAATCCATGCCCGCTTTCAGCCAGACTATACGACAAATAATGTCTGCGGTATGCTGAAGGGAACCAGTGCATCGGACTCTACGATTGTCATCACGGCGCATTATGATCATGTGGGGGCGATCGGTAGACATACTGTTTTTACCGGTGCCAATGACAATGCCAGTGGTACAGCCTTGATGCTCTATCTAGCACGCTATTATCAGCAGCATCCGCCGCGCTATAACATGGTTTTCTTGGCCTTTTCGGGCGAGGAAAGCGGTTTACTAGGCTCGAGTTTCTTTGCTAAGAATCCACTTATAGACCTCAAAAAAATTAAATTCCTGCTTAATTTTGATATGGCAGGCACAGGCGATGATGGCATTCAAGTGGTGAACGGCACGATATTTAAAGAACAATTCGAACGACTAACGGCAATCAATACGGATAAGAAATACCTACCTCAGGTGAAAGTGCGTGGACCAATGAACCGGAGCGACCATTATCCTTTTTATGAAAAAGGAGTGCCTTCATTTTTCATCTATACCCTGGGTGGCATTGATGCCTATCATGATATTTACGATCGATACGAAACGTTGCCCTTTACGCGGTTTAATGAGTATGTAAGGCTCATCATTGATTTTATCAGCACCATTTAATAAGGGATTATGATCGGTTAAATTTTTCGATATGAAACATCTTAAAAGGGCTTTGACCTTGGCACGGAAGATTTTTTGCTATAGTTTGTTGTACTTCATTCCATTTTGTAGCTATGGTCAACTGCAATTGGTTGTTTCACCTGATGGAAGTGACAATGGAGATGGTACACTGGCGCGCCCTCTGGCGTCGGTCGCTAAAGCGCTAACGTTGTTGCGCGCGCAACGAAGTGAGAAGCCTAAGCATACCGCTTTTGTGCTTCTTCGTGGTGGAACCTATTTCTTTGACTCGGGGATTTCATTGGATGAAAGAGACAGTCACACCATTATTCAGGCTTATGGCAATGAAAGGGTTATTTTTAAAGGCGCTATTCCGCTGTCGGTAACAGGTTTGCTTCAAACACGCGAGGGCGAATCGATCAATTTCTATCAACTGAATTTACGGGAACATGGTGTCAAGGACCTCGGACAATTGCGACAGGTTGGTTTTTCCAGAGCCAGTGGCAATGCTCCGGGTGAATTATTTGTGGATGGCAAAGCTTTTCATCTGGCGCGCTGGCCCAATCAGGGCATGGTGCCCATGGGAAAAGTGATCGATGCAGGTTCCATTCCGCGTAATCGGGATTCGAGCAATCGGGGCGGTGTTTTTCAGTATAAAGAATCACGTATCGATGCCTGGGCAAAGGAAAATGACCCCTGGATCGCGGGTTATTTCAAATGGGGCTACGCCGATGATATGGTCCGTGTCAAAAGCATTGATCCAAACAAAAAAAACATAACAACAAAAGAACCCACATTATATGGCTTTGATTATAAGAAAAAGTACAGGCAGTGGCGGGGTATAAATCTATTGGTGGAATTGGATACTGTAGGTGAGTTCTATCTCGATAGAAAAAGCGGCTTGCTGTCATTTGCTGTTGATAAGTCCATAAAGACATTAAGCTATTCTGTATTGGAAGAACCATTTTTTAGTCTGATCGGTACGCAGTATACACAGATTAAGGGCATTGAGTTTGAAGAATCCAGAGGAATGGGGATTTACCTGCGGGATACCTATGCTGTCGAGATTGATGCGTGTAGGTTTAATAATTTGGGGAGCCTGGGTGTTGCGGTTGGGTATGGAATAAAACCTTTTGAGCGTTTGCAGCACGAAGGTACGGGAGAGGTGCTGGACAACAGTATCGGAGATTTACATCAGCACCTGTATAGTCATCCGACATTTGATCAGAAAGGAGGTGAACAGAATGTCATTCGCCATTGTCATTTTTCTCATCTAGGAGCCGGCGGGATTTCGTTGTCGGGAGGAGACCGTAGCAAATTGACGAAAGGGAATAATCGAATTGAGAACTGTATCTTTTTTGATCTGAACCGTTTGGAGCGGTCCTATCGGCCGGCGATAGCACTCTACGGTGTGGGCAATACAGTCAAAAATTGTGAGATATCAGATTTGCCGAGTATGGCTATTCTCATTCATGGCAACGCGCATAAAATTGAATATAATTACATTCACAAGGTTGCACAGGAAGTTGATGATCAGGGGGCGATTTATATCGGACGGGATCCTTCGGAGCGGCACAATCTGATTCAATATAACCTACTCGCAAATATCCCCAAAACATTGAGGACTTCGGGTATATATCACGATGATGCATCAAGTGGGACCAAAGTATTCGGCAATATTTTCGTTAATGCCGGAGAGCGATCGGCATTTATTGGTGGAGGCTCGGATAATTGGTATGTGAATAACCTATTTGTAGGTGCTGGAAGGTGGGCGGTACGTGTGGACAATCGTTTGGAAAATTGGCTTAAAAATCTGAATGTGTACCAATCGGGGCATCTGTTTTATGATCGTTTGGTTGGCGTTAATTATCTAATAAGTCCTTATCGCGAGGCTTATCCTGAATTGGCATTGCAGTTCAGTCGAAATGGAAAACCTACAGGAAATGTATTTCAGGATAATCGGTTTTACAATTGTAAGCACATTTTAAAGGGTAAAAGAAAATGGCTTGCCTGGGATCAAAGTAACAGAGAAGGTTTTCTACCGGATTTCCGTCGCGATTTTCAGAAAATGAATTTAAAGGAACTCCAAGTTGTTCTAGGGACGAAAGCCCTAGAACAACAGATTCCCATAGACAATATTGGCCCTCAATAAGAGTTCTATTTCTCCGTTTGCTGTTTTATCCAGTTGAACCATTCGTTCTTTTGATCCGGATGGGTCCAGTGTCCTGTCTCCTTGTAGATGCGCAATGTTTTTGGTGCGTTGATGCCATTATAGCTAGCATACATGGAAGTCGGTGGGCAAATTATATCGTTGAATCCCCAGGAATAGAATCCCGGTACTGTAATGCGTTTGGCAAAGTTGACCACATCGTAATACGATAACGTTGTTTCGATATCACGGATGCCTTTTAAGGCACTGTAATTTGCTGGAGCAAAATAGTGGGGCCATCCACCAGCACGTTGATGCAGGTAGCCCGTCACGTCCGACAGCGCAGGATAGAGTGCCGCAACTGCGGTCACACGTTTATCCAATGCTGTGGTTGCGATACTCAGCGCACCGCCCTGACTACCACCCATAACAACGAGGTTTTTTCCATCCCATTCAGGTAGTGAAGTGAGATAGTCGTTGGCTCGCAGACAACCTAAGTAGACACGCTTATAATAAAACTGATCTTTATCCTGCAGATTATAGTTATAATATGCCTTCAAAGCACCTGCTGCTAGGTCTTTGTAGACCGCGGAGTCCAGGTCAACCGGAATGCCATGTATGCCAATGCTTAATACAATCATCCCTTTGGCGGCCAATTCAATCTCAGGGCCATAAGGGCGAACGCCAGCACCGGGCACACGCAATACAGCTGGATATTTACCCGGATCTGATGGCATGCTTAAAATACCATATATTTTGCTATTTCCAACGTTGTTAAATGATACGCGATAGACGTCGACCTCTACAGTACTTTTGTCAGGAAGCAAAGTTTTGCTGGCCTCGATGGGAACAGCCTGAAGTACTTTGACCGCCTTATCCCAGAACGAATTAAAATCCACCGGATTTTGTTGTGTAGCAATGATTTTTTCGGGTGAAAATCCGATTGTGCATAGCTTTTTGGTCTGCTTTCCATTTTTAGTCACAATAACAGTACAACGCAGAAAGCCTGGTTTCTTCAGTGTGAAAGGAGCACTTTTAAAATGCCCCTGAAAGGACGGTATCTGTGCACTGACAAAAGGGCTGACCATTTCGGGACCTATTTCGTAATACACACTATCGCTATGGAAAGCTTGTCCCCCCGCATTGACCTGAATATCAAAACTAACTTGATCGCCGGGTTTTGCGAGCCAGTTGTCGTACGCTGTATTAATCTGTATGTCTAATTTTTCGGTTTGCCCTTTACTGTTTATGGCACAGAACAGAAGCAAGGTTAGGAAAAGAAATTTGTTGATTTTTTGCATAGTAGTAGAATGAATCTAAATGGATTATTTCCCTGCTTCAATGAGCAGCAGCAATCCGAGAATAAATAAGCAAAACATAAATCCGAGCCACAGCATGGTCTGTTTGCTGGCGCCTTTGAATTCGCGCCAGATAAACACCCCCCATAAGGCCGCAACCAAAGTTGCACCCTGACCTAATCCATAGGATATTGCTGGCCCGGCTTTACCCGCAGCAATTAGATTAAGGGAATTGCCTATTCCCCAAATGATACCGCCGAGAATACCGACAAGGTGTACACTGAAATTACCTTTAAAATAATCGCTATAACGAAGAGGTGATCCCGCTAGTGGCCTTTTCATGAGTAAGGTGTTGAAAATAAAATTGCTCAATAAGATACCGCATGAAAAGATAAATACTGCCGTATAGGGCGTCATTTTTCCGATTGCTGGCGACTCAAAATTATTCAGGTCCATGGCGGATGCTATAAATCGATAAAATAACGACATCAACAGCCCTGCGAGCAGGCTAAGAAAAATTCCTTTCGAGGAAAGTTTCTGCTGATTTTTCATCATTCTTTTATAGGCAAAAGCATTGATTACAATGGCCACCGCGATACAGGCTACTCCAACAAATAGGAGGGATGGATTACCTTGCATTGCTGCAATATAGTTGATAAGTACTCCTAAAATCAATGCTGTACCGATACCAACCGGAAATGCAACAGCCATACCTGCCAGGGAGATCGCTGATGAGAGTAGGATATTGGCAGCATTGAAGATAATCCCACCAAGTAAGGCATTGCAAATATTGCTTCCCTCTGCTTGTTGCAGATCAGCGACAAACGGTCTGCCGAGCTCGCCATAACTGCCTAGTGTAAAGGCAAACAGTAACGAAAGGAGAAAAATGCCGAGCACATAATCCCAGTAGAAAAGTTCATAGCGCCAGCTTTTGTTGGCTAGTTTTTGGGTATTTGCCCAAGAACCCCAGCAGATCATCGTAATGATGCAGAAGATGATGGCTTGGGTATAGCTTGTTACAATAAACATGTCTTCTTGTTGAGTCTGTTAATATTTGAGAAAGGGTACTATTATCGACTTATAGCAGGAACCCAGAGCGTCGAAAAACCTCCAGTTTGACTGGCATCGGCATAAGGTACAAATACCAGCGATTGCTGCCCATTGTCTGCGGTTTTGATCTCGGTGGCGTAAGCTAATGTTCCAACCCAGCCTTTCGGTAACTTGTCCTGTGCATCGGTCAGTTTGATATTGTCTTGAAGCGGATAAACAAATTTTGTTTTATCCAGCTGGAGCTGCGGATTCAGTGATTGATCCAGGGCAAAGATCTGCGGTCCCCTTTTTAATGTAAAGCTATTGGGATAAGTTTTCCCACCATTGATAATTTCTGTTTCTATATCAAAAGAAACGACGATTTTATCCTTGTCTTTCCATTGGCGCTCGATTTTTAGCAATTGATCGGGACCAGATTCATAGCTTTTGCCATTGACTGTTGCTGTATAGTTTTTAGCCCATTCCGGAACGCGCAATTGAAGTGGAAATTGTGCTGAGCCTGGAATATGAACTTGTACAGTCGCGGTTCCCTTTCTTGGAAATTCACTTGTAAGGGTAAGTTCCAACGGTATGGTCTTTTGGGATGAAGTCTTGATATTCTCTTTGATCTGTGCCGGTTCATATAGCAATAATGTCGGGATATTGTTGAGCATACCAAAATTCAAGTAGGGGATAAGTGCTATTCCTCGTGGAACGCTGCTCAGGCAGCAGGTGATATTACAGCGGTAGGGTTTTTCGCCAATAAGAGGCGTATAGTAACTTACACAGCCAGTCTGCGGATTTTCGGCACCGAGTAGGTGGTTGTAGATCGTTTTTTCAATTTCATTATAATATTTTAGATCGCCAGTAATTGAAAAAAGCTGTGTATTGAATTGAAGCCAAGTCGTGGTGACACAGCCTTCCCCCATGTGGGCCGAGGTGTCGGCCAGGAGGTAATGGTTGTCCTGAAATCGCTCATGATCACTGGATGTACCTGTTGCAAATAATCTGTTGGCGCTGATATCATCGAAGGTGTAATTGATGACCTGAAGTAATTGACTATCCCCAGTCAGACGGTACATCTTGACCAGTCCGACGATATTTGAAAGCATCTCATAGGCTTTGGCATTAGCTACTTTATCGACGCGTTTATGCTTTAAAATGGAGTTAACAATAGCTGGACCACCTTCAAAGTCATATGCGCGAATGATGTAACGGCAAAATTCAAGATATTTTTTGTCGCCAGTCCATCGGTATAGATCTAGCATCGGGTCAATGACGGAAGTTGCGGCCATGCCGACATGCGATCCTGATTTCAGAATATTTTTTTTTCCGGGGGTATCGCCGAAAGTGCTGCAAAGGAGGTCGCCAATTTGTACAGCTGCTTTCAATGCCTTGGTATCTCCAACGGCGCCATAGTAAGCAAGCAATCCAAAGAGATCATATTTATGCACCCAGACATCCCAGGAGGTCCAACGGTTTTCAGCCAGGTAAGTGCCCAGATATCCATCTGTATCCTGTGTTTCGAGCAGGCGATGAAACATGCGGTCCATCTGTTGTTTCAGTCGCGGATCTTTGGTGACAATCCAGGTATTTGCTGCTGCCTCAAGATATTTTCCAATATGCTCACCGATCCATCGTTGTTTTCCGGGACGGTTTTCAAAACCAGCTAATAAACCTTCTTCATCAACCTGAAGCAGTCTTTTTTCGAGATTAAGCTGATAACGATTACCCAAATAGCCACTGATCCGATCTATTTGAGGAAGTTCAAGGTCATAGCGAGAGGGCACGACATAGTCGACTTTTGGGTTTGCTGCTGCGGTAATCAGCTGTGCTTTAGAATGCTGAATCGAGGTAAACAGCAGCAATACTGTAGCTGTTAAAATAAGACGAAGAGACATGATTATGTAAATAAGGTTAATAATTGAATTTCAGGTTATAAAATGTTGTATTCTTGCCAAAAAGGAATGGACGTCTGTGCTCCCATACGGGTAACAGAGATTGCTGCAGCTTTGGAAGCCAGTTTGACCGCATCGACGATCGGCATGTCCTTGGCAATACAGGCGGCAAGGACGCCACAGAACGTATCGCCTGCGGCGGTACTGTCCACTGCCTTGACTTCTTCCGCCGGAATCTGAATATAGTCATCCTTTTCCTTGAGCAGTGAACCTTTAGCGCCTAGGGTAACAATGATTATACCCGGGCATTTTTGATATAAATAGTCTGCCGCTAGGGCGGCCTCTTCCCAGTTTTCAATCGTCATGCCGGTATAAAATTGTGCTTCAGCTGTATTAAGCACGAGGATATCAACTTGTTGGAGTATTTTGTCTGGCAGGGCCTGTGCTGGGGCCGTGTTGAGTATAATTTTGGTATCATGCTGCACGGCAATGTCAATGGCCTGTTCGATGGTTTCTAGTGGAATTTCAAGCTGCATAAGTAATACTTTGCCGGAAATGATCTTATGCTTAACCGATTGAAGTTCCTTGGTTGTAAGTGTTGCATTGGCTCCCGGTGCGACGAGAATACAATTCTCCCCTTTCGCATCCACGGAGATAAGGGCTATGCCCGAAGGATTTTCTTCGTCCCGGAAGATGGTGTCAACCTGAATGCCTTCTTGCTGGAAATGCGCAATAGCCTGCTGGCCGAAGATATCTGTACCAACTTTAGCGATAAAGGCGACTGCACTACGGGACCGCGCCGCAGCAACCGCCTGATTGGCTCCTTTGCCACCGGGGACCATAAAAAATTGACCACCTAAAATAGTTTCTCCGGGTGCAGGAAGATGTGCTGCCTTGACCACCATATCCGTATTTGAACTGCCTAAAACGACAATAGTTGCGCTGCTCATAATAATTAGGTTTATACGCTGTTACTGAATTGATAACCAAAAGTACAGATTTCGTATTTCAGTTAATTATAACGGCTATTTTTTTCGTACAGGTAAGGGCAGGATAGTTAAAGCAACATCATTCCTATTTTTTGATTTATATAAAGTATCTTAGTATATATTCTCCGAGAGGAAATAAGACCAGTGTAACTTATAAAGTTTTTAGCGTATTTATCATGTAGATGTTCAAGCTATGAATATGACCAATGCAATAGCTCAATTTTTAAAAATACTTGAAATAAGTGACTTTTCTGCTACGCCCAAGTATCTGCAGTTAGCCAATACAATTGTTGATGCCGTTAAAAATGAAATTTTATCGAAAGATGATATGTTGCCTTCGATTAACGAGCTGAGCGGTTATCTTGATATTTCACGCGATACGGTGGAGAAAGCATACCGTTATCTAAAACAGCAGGAAATTATCGCATCTAATCCGGGGAAAGGTTATTATATCAATAAAATAGATGTGCAGTCCAAGGTAAAGATCGCCCTCTTTTTAAATAAGCTCAGCACACATAAAAAAATTGTCTATGACTCCTTTGCGCGTGAGTTGGGTGATTATGCCAATTTGGATTTATTTGTATACAACTCGGATCTTTCTTATCTGAATACGTTGCTTGGAAGTTTGACCAAGACGTATGATCATTACGTGCTATTTCCGCATTTCAAAGAAGGACGGGATAAAGCTCCGGATATCATCCGAAAAATTCCGGCAGAAAAACTCATGTTATTGGGTCGTTTTATTGAGGATGTACCGGGCGAATTTCCTGCTGTTTATGAAAATTATGAGCAGGATATCTATAGTGCCCTGGAAGAGGCTAACGAGTCATTAAGTAAATATCAGATGCTCAAATTGGTCTTTCCAGATCATAGCGATTTTCCGAAAGCTATTATTAAAGGATTTTATAAATTCTGTCAGCAATATGCATTTGATCACGAATTGGTTGCCGATCTTCATCGTGAAAAGGTTGTAAAAGAGACTTGCTACATCAACATTATTGAAGATGACCTCGTCAAGTTACTGAATAAGATTATACAGAAAAAATTGGTCATTGGGATGGATGTTGGGGTTATATCCTATAATGAAACACCATTAAAAAAATTTATATTGAATGGTATTACGACGATATCGACCGATTTTGAAATGATGGGACGATTGGCTGCCGAATTGATCCGAAGTAAATCCAAGGATCGGGTTGAAGTCCCATTCTATTTAAAGCTTAGGCCCTCCGTATAGGTCAAAAAAAAGCAGGCTAATCAAGACGATTAGCGTGCTTTTTTTGACAGATATGATCTAGCCCTTTATGTATTATAGTGTAATATTAAAGAAGCAGCTCGTTTATTCTTATTTCTTTATCGTTTTTATAGGAAACAGGTCAATAACACCTTTTGCAACCTTGCTGATGTTATTAATTGCTTTTTCTGGGTTATCAACATCGCCAGAGCCACGAGCCTGCCAAATCACTGCGTTTGTTTTACGATCGATGGCTTCGATAATCAAATGGCCGTAACGATAGCGTTCTTTTGCAACTGGGTAATAGCCGCCGCCATAGTAATAAGGTGAAAACCATGGACGGTACCAGCCCCATGGACCACCCCAGCCGTAATAACCGCCACCACCATAGACCAAACGGCTTTTATTGTTGACAATGGTAATATACCGAAATAGTAAATCAGGATTATCTTTAGAATATTGTAGGCCCTTTGCCTCCAACGCCGTATTCGCGGCATCCAAGATATTGGCTTTGGCGATATCGTTGTCAAAATAAGACTTCGAAAGCGAGTCTACCGGAGGTAACCAAGCATAGGTCTTGAAAGGAGTAAAATCCATCTTTTCTACCCGAGTGGTATTGTATTGATAAGACGAACATGATGCGAGTGCAACGCAAAGCACCAAAAATAATAGAATCTTTTTCATCGTAGTAATTTATTTATCAACTGTGATGAATCTACCATGAGTATTTTGTCGCCGTATTGGACAACCACACTCATGATGGTTCATGGCCTATATGGAACTTATATTTATTTAACTAATTTGTTTTTATTCTTTATCCGCATACCTTTCAATTGTAAAAATAGTACAGTTGACGGTCTTTATGGCAATTGTTTTTTTACCGTCCGGGATGCTACTGTCCTTTTTGGTTTTACAATCTATTACTTTAGACAAAAAACTATAAATATGGTTTAATCCGAATTGTAAAATTAATAGGGATATTTTGCCACCAACGGAATCTGTCTTCCTGGACCAAAAGCTTTTGGACTAACACGCAGGATAGGCGGAGCTTGAAAACGTTTGAATTCCGCATTATTAACCAATTTACATACCCTTTCTACTAACGATTTTTCAAAGCCCATTGCTACAACCTCAGATCCCGCTTTCTCATTTTCGATAAGTTCAAAGAGGATTTGATCCAATAGATCGTATTCGGGTAGCGAGTCCGAATCTTTTTGATCGGGTCGAAGTTCCGCAGAGGGTGCTTTTTCAATGGTATTGACTGGAATGATCTCCCTTTCTCGATTGATATAGCGCGCTAAATCGTAGGCTTTGGATTTGTAAACATCACCGATTACAGAGATGGAACCTGCCATATCACCATAGAGTGTACCATATCCTACAGCAGCCTCACTTTTGTTGGATGTATTGAGTAAAATATTGCCGAATTTATTGGAAGCGGCCATCAGAATTACCGCACGTGCGCGCGCTTGAATATTCTCTTCAGTCGTATCTGGCTGCAGCCCTTCAAAAAGAGGAGCTAAACTATGTTCGAAGGCATTGGCAATATCTTTGATCGGAACGATATAATGTTTGCAACCGGTATTGTTGACGAGATCCATTGCATCTTTTATCGAATGGTCGGAAGAGTAGACCGATGGCATCAGTATGGCTAATACATTATCGGCACCCAGAGCCTCGCAGGCCAAAGCGGCAACTAAGGCCGAATCTAGCCCGCCGGACAGACCTAAAACCGCCTTTTTGAAACCAGATTTTTGAAAATAATCACGTAGGCCAAGGATCAATGCATCATGTATAAGAGCCAGCTCAGTTATAGACTCTTTCGAAGAAGCTGTGGTGGAGGTTATATTTTGTTGATGATAGGTGACAAATTGAAGATCTTCTTCAAAGCTTTTTAGTTCAGCAATTTTTGTTCCTTCATTATTCAGGGCGATTGAACGGCCGTCAAAGATAATATCCATGTGAGCGCCAATTTGATTGACATAAATTAGCGGTCTGCCAGACTTTGTTACCTGTTGGCTGAGGACCTTGATCCGTTCATCAAAATGGGTATAGGAAAAAGGGGATGCCGCAATGTTGATGAGGAGGTCTGGATTTTCTTTTCTCAACTCTGCCATGGGGTCTCCAACGTAAGAATTGCCCCCTTCGTCATCATCCCACAAATCTTCACATATGGTTAAGGCGATTTTTACGCCGTTCAACTCGATACAATCAAAACGTCTGCTGGGTTCAAAATAACGATATTCATCAAATACATCGTAATCGGGCAAAAGGCCTTTTTTAACAATGTTTCGGACTGCCCCATGCTCAATAAATACAGCGGTATTATAAAGCTCTTTGCCCTCAGGATCACTGTTTTTGACGGGTGCTCCGATGATACAGGCGATATCCTGACAATGAGCAGCGATTTGATGAATAGCTTCATCGCATTGACGTTTAAAGGCCTTACTTCGCAAAAGATCCTTGGCAGGATAACCACCAATTGCAAGTTCGGCAAAAATAATAAGATCGGCTGTTGCTTCTTTGGCCTGTTGGATCGCGCTAATTATTTTTTTAGTATTTGCTTCAAAATTACCGATATGGTAATTCAATTGTGCTAAAGCTATTTTCATATGCTATTAATCGTCTAACTAAATAAGATACCAATTGATGTTGGATCTTCTCACAAATTTATTTCTTTTTTTTGATACTCAGACCGCCCTTAGTCGAATAAAAGCGCTAAATTATCTTCCGATCAATTGAAGGACATTGTATTACCAGCTATGGCCTGTAAGTGGAATGAATGCACAGTGAGTCCATGTTGAGTCTATCTGTTGAGCTGCTATCGTTGTAGATGTATGTTTTTTACAACGCGGGACGGTATTGAATGTGCTAAATTGTTTTAACGTAATTTTAACAACGTTAAATGCTGTTAAATTTCTTGACATGAAAGCAGATCTGTAGTACCTTTGATATATCAAAAGAAACGAAAGATATTTAAAAATAATATATAAAGAACTTTTCATAATTTAGGTTAATAATTGGTTAGGTAAAGCTCGGAGTTCCCCACTTCGAGCTTTTATTTTTTCTAGACACCTGTTTCAAGTCGTGTTTCAATGGATCATACCGAAAGTTTGGGGGGTAATCATTTTTAAGCATACAATTTCATCACTCTGTACAGGAAGAATGTTGTATCCCTTACTCCACGGAAGACGCTCCTGAAAGCTTTGAGTTTTGCATTGAAGGACTTTGCGGATGCATTGGTGCTTCTATTGTCGAAGTAGTGGAGAATGTATTGATGATGTGCTGCAATGGATCTTGCGACACTCTCGAATGAAGCAATACCCGCGTTCTCAACCTGGTTGTGCCACAGTCCTAACTTTGTGAAAGCAACTTTTTTATCCCTGCATTTATTGAAGATGTCACCTAAGGCAACTCCAAGATCATAAGCCTGTTTTAGCTTGGGAAACCTGATGAACAGCAGTTCTGCACGGCGTTTTTGGCTTTCCGACCATCGACTTGGATGCTTGAACAGGAGGTGTCTCGACCTAGCTAATAGCTGTTTGAGCGTATCACCATTAGGCAACAACTCGGGGTCATATGGGATACCCCGTTTTCGCGATTCCATTATTTTTTTGCTTTCTGCATCTAAGACTTCCCATCGGTATTTGATACGGAGTTCCTGAACAGCATCATAAGCAAGTTTTTGTACATGAAACCGATCGATAACCCTTCTGGCATTTCTGAAACACCTACGGATAGCCTTTGCCATATTGGGGGCCATATCCATCGTTACTTCCCTAACTTTGTTCCTTAGTTTAAGTGGAATGCGCTCTAATACAGCAATAATATCTTCCGCCTTTGTCCCTCTTATGGTAGCCAATATGGTTCCCTTCCTGCCCTTTGCTGATTTACTGCTTACGATCGTGTAAAGTTCACCGTTGCTAAAGCTGGTCTCATCGATGCTCAGGTGTTCCGATATGTTATCAGGAAAAAGGGTCCATTGCTCTGCGTGTGGCTTTTGGTCCCAGTCCTGGAAGTCACTGAGATGGTTCTTGTATTGATCCTGTAGTTGCTTACCGTCCATTTGGAAGAACAGACCTACCAATTGGGCGCTTACAGGATGATTATCCAAATATCTTCTTTAAAAAAAGCCCGAATTCCGTAGTCATTCGAGCACCCTCACGCACCAGATTCCAATCTCTTGTGATGATCTCTCCGGTATCCAGGACCGTCCAGCGACGACGGCGGATATGTAGCGTAACTTTCTGGCCTCGAATGGGAAAGTCTGAAATCTCAGTGGAAGGCATGAAGCCCTTTGACTCCAACTTGCTGTTCTGATAGCCTGTCGGAGCAATATTAAGCTCATCTAAATAAATGTGGAGCTGATTGTCAACCTGATCGACTTCTAAAATCTGAAAGTATTCCAATAGCCCTTCGGGCATCAATAGGGACAGTAATTTACGTTCGGCTTCTTGCAAGGGATATCTGTATTAAGGATGCTAAACTAAGAAATTTTTGACATTCCCCCCAAGAATTCAGCTTGATCCGTTTCAATTTCCTTCTTTGTTTAATTAATTTAAGGTATTGTTTATCGATCATACTATTGTCGCACAACAGCGATCTTTTTGTTACGTAAGTATAGCTTCTACTTTTTTTCTCTTTTATTTTTTAGCGGCAAATTAGGATCAGATAGTGATCAAATTAACTCTTTTGACAGTGCTTGTTCAGTGATTGCTCAGTGTAGACTGAATGATCAATGACTGATCACTGTTTAAAAAGCGATTGAAAATTGTTATTAGGTATAGGTTGATATGAAAATATATCAGTTTTAAGATCTATCTTACTTTTAAGTTTTGGATAATTTTGCTAGCATATAAAACTATCGTACAATAAACACATTAATTGTTGAAAACCTCATTGAACTAAAAAGCTCCTAAAATGAGATCATTTTAGGAGCTTTTATGCTTTATTGCTTCAGAAGGGGCGATAATTATTTGATATCTGTAACTTCAATCACAAAATCCAATGGTGAGTTTGCCGGAATAGTTCCGACAGCCTGGTTTTGGTATCCATAAAGGGAAGGTGCCATGATGTGAATTTTACTGCCTTTTTGTAGACCTTTTTCGGTTAAGCCGCCCAATTTCATGTCACCGATTTTTTGTGGTGCAAATGTGAAGGTCCAAGCAGGAATAATGGTGCTATAAAATGGATATTGATACCCCGTGTTTGTGATGATTTCAAATTCTTTGGCCGTATCAGTTTTATCAAATACACTTCCACTCAATAACTTTCCAACATATTTTACAGTCGGTTTAAATTTTAAGTATTTACCATTTAATGTGTCAACCACTTTATATTCATAATTTCCGGTTCCTTCGGCAAGAATTTCATACCAAATTCCTGTTTCGCTATTGTATTGTGCAGCAGGATAATTTTGGCTAACGTAATTTTTAAGTGTTACAGAATCCGTTTTAAATTGTGCATTCGCATCATAAACAGGTGCATCGTCACTTTTGTTACAGCTTACAATAAGGAAAGAGATTGCTGCAATTCCCATGAATAGTGGTGATAACAGTTTTTTCATTGTATTTTTTTATTGGTTTTTCAAGGAAAAGCTATTTTCTTTATAAAAGTAGCTTTGCAAATGTATATTATTTTTTCTTCGTTAGAAGTTTTCACTGTAAGAATTAACATTTTGATACAGTAATTTACACTTCTGATCGTGGACTACGGCGGTGGTTGCTTACAAAAAAGCCATTCTCACGAGGAAAATGGCTTTGATGAATGCATTGTTTATGTTTCTTAGTTGGAAGTAGCAGCTCCAATAGTCAACAATTCAATCGTATATACGACAGGTGTATTTTTAGGTACTGTCACCTTCTCACTGCCTTTGGTATATTCAGTTTGATCAAACGTATAATATGAAGGGGCAATAAAAGTTATTTTATCTCCCTTTTGTAATCCTTTTGGAAGTAAACCGTGTGGATAGTAATCTCTTCCATCTTGTTTAATAGTAGGAGGCGTAAATGCTCTCATCCATGCAACATTATAGATACTGAATGCATTGTAGATATTGGTGTAATTTGCCGGCGTTCCTGTAGCGCTTTTGTCGAAAACAGTTCCGTCCATGAGCTCTCCTTTAAAGTTAAATGTTGCAGCAAATGGTGTAATCGCAGCACCACTATTTGTTAACGTGATACCATAGGTATACGGTGTAGCGGTCTCTTTGGCATATTCAATTTTGTACCACATTCCTTTTGAAAGCGAAGAGTCTGAACGCATAGCATCGTTACCCCATTTTTGCCTTGCGTAAGCTTCCAAAATTGGAGCTTGAATTTTGTATAGCGAGTCCTGTCTTGCCTTTTCTTTTTTTATGGCTTCCTCTTGTTGTTTGTAATAAGCATCCCAATCAAAATTATCTTTATTACAAGCCGTAAAAAGAACCCCCAGACACAAAAACGCCATTAATAATTTCGTGATATTTTTCATAATTTCTTAAAGTGTGTATTAATTATAAAATCCAAAACGCAGGAATGATGGAATTCGCTACAAGTAAATGTTAAATTATTCTAAAAAAACAGCTAACTCCTTTGAATTCAGGTATTTTTGTTGTATACTTTTTAGACGAAATTCACGATCAAAACGTAGGAGAGTTGGGAAGATCATTTTTCTTCCTTGTATCAATTGCAAAGCTAAAGGATGGTATTGTCCTGTTTTCTTTCTTTTGCTTAAGGGCCTCCACATACTTTGGTCAAAAGCAATGTCTTGGATAGATTCTGCATCTAAATGAACAGCGTAGTAACGCTTGTTTATTAATTGGACAATCTGCTTTTTTGTAAAGATTTCCTTTTCCATTTTCCGGCAATAACTGCACCAATCCGTATGAATAAAGAGGAGCGTTTCGCGCGGTGAAACAGTCAGGAGTGAATCGAGTTGTGCAAAATCAATCCAATTTATCCGCTCCTGTCCTTGAGAACAGAGCGGATAAAAGAATAGGATCAATAGCACATATATTTTTTGGAAATGCTTCATATCCCAAATCCATGTTAATGAAAATGACCAACACGAAGGCCAAATGTATAAGTTCGCGGGCGTGTTGGACCATAGATATAGTCTGAATCGCGGAGCGCTCCCTTGTCAAAATCTTTTTGGAAAGCATTGAACATGTTTTGTACACCACCAAAAATCTCAATGCTGAAATCTTTATGTATTGGAAAGGTATACCCTAAGCGGAGGTTCAGCTCCACAAAGTCCCGGGCATTTTTAAGGGTCATTACATCATTTTGGATGTGTGGAACAATCATCTTTCCCGTGTATACCCCTGTCAGATCGATTGCAAATTGCTTGGTCGCTTTCAGGTTGCTATTCATATAACCATAGATATTTGGCGTACGGACATATTTCTTGGTGAGGATATCCTGTCCATCTTCTTTTCCCTCATAGATGAGCTGGTCTTTCTTATAGCGTGAGCGCTGGATCGTCCCCCCGGTTTGAAAAGAAAACCAGGAGGATGGCGCGATATTGATTTCAATATTGGAACCGTATACCCTGGCTCCTTCACCATTTTGCATTTCCTGGATAATCAATCCATCTTTTTCGGACGCCATGACGTTGACAAACTGATTGTTTAGGTCCGTGTAAAATCCCTCCACGAGCAAACTTGTTTGTACATTTCCAAAATTTTTATTGTAGCTAAAAGAACCTGTATAGGCATTGGAGTATTCTGTTTTCAGATTTTCACCGATCAATACAAATACTTGGTTTCCGCCAATGGAAGTGACGTGCATGTCCTCATTAAATGCCTGGGGGGCACGGAAGCCCCGTGCATAACCGCCTCTAAATTGAAGGTCTTTTGTGATATCGTATAAGATGGTCAACCGTGGGCTAAAGGTGCCGAAGCGCTGATCTGAGTTTCGGTTTATACCTGCGAGACTATATTTACCGTCAACATAGGTGTAATCGTATCGCGCTCCGATTAACGTTTTAAAATTGCTTAAAGGCTTCCATTCGTATTGGGCATAACTGCCTAGTCCTTTATTCTGCTGATCAATGATTCGTTTATACCCCGGTATTTCATCCTGGGTATTGTTGTATGAAAACTCCACTCCGGCAGTAAATACATCTCTTTCAAAGTTGTAGGTATATTGTCCTCCGGCGACTAGCGCAATATCATTTGTTTTGCCATAAGCATTTGCGGCTAATGTGCTGTCTGCAAGGGTTGTTCCGCCCCCAAGACCGCCATAGTAGCTGTCGCGAACAGTTTTCTGCACAGAACCATACAACGACATTTTTTGCTTATAATCTGTGGAATAGTGATCATATGTGATTCCGCCAACAAGCGAACTGGTTTCCAATTGTTCGGTGATTTGCGTCAGATGCGGCACTTTATCGAGTTGATCGCCGCCGCGGCGAAACTCATTCACGGTGCTAAAATCAACCGTTATCTTATCCAGGTCACTCGGTTTGTAAAATAGTTTTGTGCCGAAGGTGGTGTTACGAAGTTTGGTTATTTCCGAAAATCCATCGCCATTTGCATCGTAAGCTTCACGATTACGGTGCATACCGTAGAATGTAGCTCCTCTTTTGAGGTCTTCCGAAACGGTGGAGGTATTAAAATCTACAGTATTATCCCAGCTTTTGCCGCCAATGAGTGAATTGGTGGATTTTACTTGCCAGTCGTTTTCTACGGGATCTTTTGTAATAATATTGATTGTTCCAGCGATCGCATTGGCACCAAATAATGCCGAACCTCCGCTTCGAACAACCTCAATACGATCGATCATACTGGTTGGAATCTGATCCAATCCATATACGCTATTTAGCGCGGAAAATACCGCCCTACTGTTGATCAATATCTGTGAATAGGGGCCTTCGAGGCCATTCAGGCGGACTTGTGAAAAGCCGCAATTCTGGCAATTGTTTTCTACCCGTACACCCGGCTGATAATTCAATGTTTCCGACATGGCAACAGATTGTGTCGCATTAAATAATTTAGGCCCGATGACATTGACAACCACGGGGGCGTCCTTACGTTTGACGCCATAGCGTGTAGCCGAAACAACAACCTCATCCAAATTGAGGTTGTCTTCTTCCAGTTGAATTTGCAAAGGCGACTTCAACGTGTCTAAAGAGACGACTTTGCTGATGGAGCGATAGCCCACTGCCGATATATTTAAGGTTACTTTTTGCGTTGGTATGGCGGATAGCTTAAAGTACCCATTTGGATCGGATGTAGTGGCGAGCTTGCTGTTTTTTAAAGTCAGTGTACCAGAAGGAACCGCCTCATGGTTTTTGTTGAATAAGTAGCCTTCAAGTTTTGACTGGGCGTATATAGTGGATGTACCAGCCAGTAATGTGGCCAATAAAGTGTATTGCTTTAGCATCGTAATTTTATGAAAATTTTAAAAATACAGGCCTCGTATAGCATGGTCTGTTCCTCGTTATGAACGGCGTTCAAGGCATTACGTCTTATCGAAAGCAGGATAATAGCTTGTTTCCGACAAGGTAATGTATGCCAATGAGCTCACTGAAACCATAGTAACAGTATTCAGCGAAAGTTCGCTATTGTAACAGGGACAACTCTCAAAGTAGAGGCAAATAAAAATGGGATCAAAGATGATATCTCGATAGCGGTATTTCATGCTGTCGTTCTGGAGCCAAGCGATTTAGCACATACGTAATCTCTTACTTGTTTGCACCAAGTTCGTTTGATCGTTATGGAACCAGGGACAGGCCCTCGAAATCTTTGATTTTTGGTTTATGCTAAGCTGGGGGGACCACGTAAGTGGTAATGATCGATCGTTGTGGTGATCGCCTCCGGACAAAATGAATTATAATGCTCTTCTTTTACTTCACGCGGAATAGGAAGTTCAAGGACGGTAAATTCGGTTTGTACGTAGGTATTGTGATAGATGACATTGAGGTATTCGATCTGGTCATCTGTTTCTTGCGGCTTTTGTTTTTTTGTAAAATCATAAGGGTGGGTGTGCATGACAATTTCACCGGTTGATTTTACCTCCTTGTGCATAAAAACAACACCCGAAATAATAATCAGCGACATTAATACCAATTGGCATAATGCGATAAGCTGACGTGGGGATTTCGTTGTTTTTCGGTACATAAAAAAGCGCTACTTATTAGGGTAACGCTTCAAAAATACGATTTTATTTTGTGAGTATTCGTGATCTACTCATTAAAAAAATATGAAATAGCTATATACTAAGCTTCCAGTGTTTCCTGATTATTTAATTAGATGATTGTTGTCGTCTGGAAATACAACGGAAGGTTTAAACTGCTTAGCTTCTTCAAAATCCATGTTCGCGTAGGAAATAATGATGACGATATCGCCAACTTGAACCAGGCGAGCCGCAGCACCATTCAAACAGATAATACCTGATCCACGTTGACCTGGGATGACATATGTTTCAAGACGGGCTCCATTATTGTTGTTTACGATTTGAACTTTCTCGTTAGCGATGATATTTGCGGCATCCATCAAATCTTCATCTATTGTGATACTACCCACATAATTCAATTCCGCTTGTGTGACTTTAACGCGGTGAATCTTGGATTTCATTACTTCTATTACCATGGCGCAAAGGTAGGGCTTTCTGCTGAATTTGAAAGATTTGTCAATTAATTTGACAAATTATTCAGAATCATATTATCAATCAAACGGACACCTTCAACCCAGGCCGTGACAAGTGCGACATGCTGCTTGCTGAAATCGATGTGGTTGACTTCTTTTAACGTTGAACTTTCACATAGCGCAAAGTATTCAACGCTAAGCCCGTCGGTGTCTGTTAAAATCTGTAGGGCTTTGTCTTTTATTTCCGCTAGCGGGATAGGGTCATGTATATGATCTTTTACATATTGCAGGGAGCGGGAGAGTGCCAAAGCCGTTCTTTTCCCAGCTTCACTTAAGCGCGCGTTTCTAGAGCTCAGTGCTAGGCCGTCTTGATCTCTAATGATAGGACATATCGCCAATTGAATCGCGAGATCCTTCATGGCTATCATGCGTTTGATAACCATGACCTGTTGAAAATCTTTTTGTCCGAAACACGCAATATCCGGTTGTACTAATGTAAATAATTTATAGACGACCTGGGTGACACCTTGGAAATGGCCAGGGCGTTTTTCGCCTTCCCAAATTTGGTCCAGTTTGCCAAGATCGAGATGCCAGGCCTCATTTTTATCGGGGTACATCTCATCAACGCTTGGTAAGAAAAGGATATCGCAATCGACGGATTCCAATAATCTGATGTCGTTTTCGATGGGCCGTGGATATTTTTCGAGATCTTTCGGATCGTTAAATTGTGTGGGGTTAACAAAAATGCTGCAAACACGAATATCGCTGATTGGTTTTGCATAATTTAATAAGGATAAATGTCCTTCATGTAAAGCGCCCATCGTAGGGATTAGGGCGATTTTTTGACCTGTTGATCGGGCTTCTTGCAGGTATGCTTGGAGAGATGCTTTCGTTTTGAAAATTTCCACTTTGCTATTTAGTTTTTTGTTGGCAAAGGTGCATAATATTTTGGGAATATAAAACGATGATTAATAGTGAATTGCATAGTAAGTATTTTTTTCGTACCTTTGTAGACCGATTTTACTGTTCGAAAATAATAAATAAAAATAACTGGAGATGGCAAAAACGAAGATATTGTTTATTACTCACGAGATGTCGCCTTTCCTCGAATTAACTAAAATTTCTGAAATTACACGTCAACTTCCACAAGCGATGCAAGAAAAGGGTTTTGAGATCCGGATCTTAATGCCGCGTTTTGGGAATATCAATGAGCGTAGAAATAGATTACATGAGGTTATTCGTCTTTCAGGCTTGAACATTGTTGTGGATAATAATGATAATCCGCTAATTATTAAAGTTGCTTCATTACCTGCGGCCCGTATGCAGGTGTATTTCTTGGATAATGAAGACTACTTTCAGCGTAAAAAAGTTTTTAGTGATGAGCATGGCGAATTCTTTGCAGACAATAATGAGCGTTCGGTGTTCTTCTGTAAAGGAGCGTTGGAAACTGTGAAGAAATTAGGATGGTCCCCTGATGTAGTACACTGTCATGGATGGTTCTCTGCTTTGGTACCGGCTTACGTGAAGACAACTTATAAAGACGATCCTACATTCAAGGATGCAAAAGTGATGTACTCTTTGTTCAATGAAGAATTTAAAGGTACATTAGGTACGAAGTATGCTGAAATGGCGCCAGAAGGTTCCTTTAAAGCTGCGGATGCGCAGGTTTACGGTGATGGTAGTTATGAGGCTATCTACAAAGGTGCTTTGCATTTTACCGATATGGTGGTTGTCGCTGACGAAAATGTCAACACTGAAATCGTTGATTTTGCTCGCTCAAAAGATATTCAGGTTTTTGAGCCTAATGGCGATCAGGACTACGATGCTTTTGGAGAAGTGTATGATCAGTTTGCGCCCGAAGAAGTAGAAGCGTAAGCTTTACTTTTCGAAGCGTTTCGAAAAACAAACAGACAATAATATAAAAAAAGGCTATTCTCAAGGATAGCCTTTTTTTATGCGTCTCTTTTTTCATCCGGTCAAACCGTTATTTCAATGATTTTCGTTGCGCTACCTGCTAGAAACCTTTTGTCGCGGTAAATGTAGCTGCGAATTGTTATCTTCGCAGTAATCTGTCATTGTGTTTAGATGTTCATGCCCGGGGATCTCCGCGAAGATGAATCGGGTTTGATCTAGACCTAATAGGCTAGGTTATCAAATAGCATACATAGGCTGTATTTTATTGTATTTAAATCGGGTGTTTGGGCATGTTTTCTAGGATATGAACAGACACCATAGCTATAATCGTGTAATGAAAATTAAGGTAGGATTTGGATTTGATGTCCATCAGATGAAAGAAGGTCATCCATTTATTGTTGGTGGAGTGCAATTGGAGCATCATGCTGGAGCCTTTGGGCATTCTGATGCCGATGTGTTGGTCCATGCGATATGTGATGCCATTTTGGGCGCTGCCAATTTAGAAGATATTGGCTACCACTTTCCAAATACAGATATGCGCTGGAAAGGCATTAGTAGCTTATTGTTGTTAAAAGAATGTATGGCGCTGATTGCTGCGAAGGGATATACGCTTGGCAATATTGATGCGATGCTGTGTCTCGAAGCTCCTAAGATCAAACCCTATATTCCACAAATGAAAGTTAAACTGGCTGAAGCAACGGGTTTGGATATCGACGACATCTCTATTAAAGCAACAACAAATGAAACGATGGGATTTATCGGTCGTCAGGAAGGGGTGGTTGCCTATGCGGTTTGTTTGATTGAACGCGCGTAGTTCGCCTCAATATTTTCACGTTTAAATTCTTGCTTTTGGCCCAATTAGTAATACCTTTGCCAAAGTAGGGATTCTTGGCACACTATCTGATAGAGTGAGCATTAATGTCTTAATTTAAGTCTTTAAAGATCGAAAAATGCCGTATCCAAGTTTGCAAAACACGACTGCAGATGGAAAAATGGACTATGCATTGCGGTCTTTAAAATGAATAATATTTACGTCTGAAATTTAGTAAATAGATGAAACGAGTATCAAAAAAAAATCAACTTACTGAGGCTGATGTCAAGCGGTATACGTTCAATTTTTGGAAAATTATCGTCGGGATCGTCGCGATAGGTTTCCTTTTTATATTGAGTATACGTCTTGGCGTATTTGGAAAATTACCCTCCTTCAGTGATTTGGAAAACCCCAAAAGTAATTTAGCTTCCGAAGTTATCACGGAAGATCATAAGGTATTGGGAACCTATTATGTCCAAAACCGCTCCAATGTAAAGTATAGTGAATTGTCACCTTATTTGGTCAAAGCATTGGTTTCGACAGAGGATAAACGCTTTTATGATCACTCTGGGATAGACTACTCACGTACATTTACAGTTATCTTTCACACCTTGACCGGTAACAAACAGGGGGGAAGTACAATTACACAGCAGCTGGCACTTAATCTATTTTCGGATGGACGGCAAAAGAATTTTCTAAAGCGTGTCATCCAGAAATTTCAGGAATGGATTACAGCTGTTCGCTTGGAAAGAAATTATACCAAAGATGAGATTATTACCATGTATTTTAACACGGTAGACTTTGGTGCTTACAATACATACGGAATCAAATCTGCAGCGCGGACTTATTTTAATACGACTCCGGATAAATTGACAGCTGATCAAGCAGCCCTTTTGGTGGGGATGCTGAAAGGACCTGGCGTATATTCTCCTGTACGTTATCCTCAAAATGCAATGAAACGCCGTAATACGGTGTTGAATAATATGGTTGCCGCAAATTTTATTTCGGCTGAGGAGGCTACAAAAGCAAAAGAAAAACCACTTGGTTTAGAACTTAAGATTGCAAATTACGGTGAGGGTTTGGCGCCCTATTTTAGAGCGGTATTAAAGGATGAAATCAAAAAGGAATTTGCAAAATTGTCCATCACCAAACCGGATGGCACACCTTATGACCTCGATCGTGATGGATTGAAAATCTATACGACGATCAATATGTCTATGCAGCAATATGCCGAGGATTCGCAAAAAGAGTGGATGAAGCAACTGCAGTCTAAATTTGCCGCGCAATGGAAAAATAGGGATCCTTTTAAAGGGGATAAAGCCAAGCTGCTCGTTAGCGGAATGAAGCGCTCTGACCGTTACCGTATTTTGAAAGAAGAGGGCTTGAATGAAGACGAGATCAAAAAGGCCTTCAATGTCAAGGTTCCGATGAATATATTTACATGGAAGGGAAGTGTTGATACGATGATGACGCCAATGGATTCCATTAAGTACAATAAACTCATGTTGCGCAATGCGATGATGTCTATGGAGCCGAAGACCGGACACATCAAAGCTTGGGTTGGTGGTATTGATTTTGACCACTTCAAATATGATCAGGTAAAAATGGGTACGCGTCAGGTCGGATCAACGGCTAAACCATTTACGTACGCGGTGGCGATTGACAACGGTTATTCACCATGTTACAGTATTCCCAATTACCAACAAACCTATAATGGGTGGACGCCAAGAGGAAATGCACAAGGTGGGAACCCGATTACTTTAGCGAAGGCATTGGCTTATTCGCAAAACTATGCGACGGCCTATTTGGTACACGAAGTTGGTGCTGCAGAAGTGGCCGCATTGACTAAACGGATGGGTATAACAAGTGATGTGCCTAATTATCCTTCGATCTCATTAGGTGCTTATGAAGCGTCGGTCTTTGATATGGTGGGTGCTTATTCGGCATTTGTGAATCAAGGAACCTGGATTGAGCCAACTGCGATCTTACGTATTGAAGATAAAAATGGTACACCGATCTATGATAAAGCACCAAAGGTCGTAAAAGCCCTAAATAGTGAATCCGCTTATATTATTGTTGATATGTTGAAAAAGGTGGTATCCCAGGGTACGGCGAGACGTATTCAATGGATGTATAAGCTCACAAATCCAATTGGCGGTAAAACAGGTACAACCAACGATAACTCAGATGCCTGGTTTATTGGTATTACACCGGAACTGGTTACGGGGGTTTGGACTGGTGCAGAAGATCGAGGCATTAGTTTCGATAGGATGGAGTACGGACAAGGGGCCGCAGCAGCGATGCCAGTATTCGCCTACTACATGCAGAAAGTGTATAAAGATTCAAATTTGAAGTATACCAAAGGTGATTTTGAGCAACCGCAGGGAGGGCTTACCCGTGTCATTGACTGTAATCAGTATTGGGGCGGTGGTGGCTCCGATGTCGAAGATGGGTCTACGGATTCAAGTGGCAAAGATGCGACTAAACTAAAAGATGATCGCTTAGGTTTCTAAGTTATTTTAAGGAATACCATTGGGCCAGACAATAAATTTTTTCGAGATTTGTTGTCTGGCTTTTTTGCTGAAGGTGTTTGATATTGGAACATAATGGACGTATTTGACTATAGAGAAGAATTAAAGAAGATACCGCATCGACCGGGAGTCTATCAGTATTTTGATAAAAATAACGAACTGATCTATATCGGTAAAGCGAAGGATTTGCGTAACCGGGTCGGTTCTTATTTCGTTAATGAAAATCAGCTGAATGGCAAAACCCGTGTTTTGGTTCGGAAGATCAACCGTATAGCTTTTACTATAGTTGACACGGAGATTGATGCTTGGTTGCTTGAGAATTCATTGATCAAAAAACACAAGCCCAAGTATAATGTTCTGTTGAAGGATGATAAAACCTATCCATGGATTGTCATCAAGAACGAACCTTTTCCGCGGGTTTTTTGGACCCGACAATATATCAAGGATGGATCCCGTTATTATGGCCCCTATCCTTCGGTGGGGATGATGCATATTGTATTGGATCTGATCCGTGAATTGTTTCCCCTCCGTACCTGCAATTTGGCCCTAACACAGGAAAATATACGGAAAGGCAAGTTTAAGATCTGTCTCGAATATCAAATCGGAAATTGCAAGGGGCCCTGTGAAGGGTATCAGTCCGAAGACGACTACGATCAGAACCTGAGTGATATCAAGGATATTCTGAACGGAAAGATTGCTGTGGTGACCAATCGTTTAAAGGAGAGTATTGCTGCCGCAGCAGCAGCTCTGGATTTTGAAAGAGCGCAGTTAATTAAGGCGAAGCTGGATAAGCTGGACAATTACCAAAGCAAGTCTACGGTGGTCAACTCATCCATTACAAATGTGGATGTATTTAGTATTGCTTCAGACGAGGGCTACGCTTTTGTCAATTACCTGAAAGTCATGAACGGTGTTATTATTCAGACACAGACGCTCGAAATGAAACGGCGTTTGGATGAGAGTGAACAGGAGCTTTTGGCCTTGGCCATACCGGAGATTCGGGAGCGCTTCAAAAGCCTTTCGCGGGAAATTATCGTACCCTTTGAATTAGATATTGAAGAGAACGAACGGATTCGATTTACGATTCCGAAGCTGGGCGAAAAGAAAAAATTGCTGGAGCTTTCCCAAAAGAACGTGGCATTTTTTAGAAAAGAGCGTCTGTTGCAATATGAAAAGCTTAATCCTGACATTCGGACTGAGCGCATCTTAAAGCAGATGCAAAAAGATCTGCGCATGAATGTGCTCCCGCAACATATTGAATGTTTCGATAACTCGAATATTCAGGGGAATTATCCCGTATCGGCTATTGTTGTCTTTAAGGATGCAAAACCTTCGAAGAAAGATTACCGCCATTTTAATGTGAAAACCGTGGAGGGGCCCAATGATTTTGCCACGATGGAGGAGGCTGTTTTTAGACGCTATAGGCGATTATTGGATGAAGATCAGCCTTTGCCGCAATTGATCATTATCGATGGGGGAAAAGGGCAGCTGGGCGCAGCCTTAAAGAGTCTGCGCTTGTTGGGGATAGAACGGAAAGTCACGGTCATCGGCATTGCCAAAAGACTGGAGGAGCTATTCTATCCGGGTGATCAATATCCACTTTATCTGGATAAGAAGTCTGAAACCCTCAAGGTCATTCAACATCTCCGGGATGAAGCACACCGTTTCGGAATCACCTTCCACAGAAATCAACGGAGCCGCAAAACCTTCGTTTCAGAGCTGGAAAATGTTCCGGGTATTGGAAAAACAACGGTTGAGAAAGTGTTAACTGAGTTTAAATCGGTAAAAAAAGTGAAGGAAGCCTCCGATGAAGAACTAAAAAAAGTGCTTAATCTGAAACAGATTAAAGCACTTCGTGAATATTTTGCAACGTAAAAATTTAAAAGAAGAATAGTTCGTGCAGTAGAGGTCGGTAAAAAAGGTCTCCGTACGAACTTTTCAAAGCGAATTAATCATCGTAACCAAAACGTTTAAGGTAGTTCTTTTTACTTCTCCAGTCAGGAATCACCTTAACAAAAAGTTCGAGGAATACTTTTCCATCGATAAACTCTTCAATATCCTGGCGGGCATAGGTACCGACTTTTTTGATCATGGCACCTGCTTTTCCGATGATAATATTTTTTTGAGAGTCGCGCTCTACAATAATTTCGGCAGCAATACGTGTGATATTTGCTTCTTCTTTGTATGATGTGACGATTACCTCTGTACTGTAGGGGATTTCCTTATCGTATAGTTTGAATACTTTTTCACGGATCATCTCAGAGACGAAGAAACGCATGGATTTATCCGTTAGCTCATCTTTCTCATAATAGGCTTCGTGAATCGGTAACTTGTCCTTGATGTAGTGCATCACGGCGGCGACATTATGATTTAATTTTGCTGAAATCGCAAAAACGGTATCTGGATTTAATTTTTCCTGCCAAAATTCAATCTTAGCCTTGACCTCTTCTTCCGAAGATTTATCAATTTTGTTGATAAGCACGGCAACAGGGGAATTTGTTTTACGCAATTTCTCCAGGACATCGTTCTCATCGTATTTTTCGTGGATATCTGTCACAAATAAAATAATGTCTGCATCGATCAACGATCCTTGGACAAAATTCATCATTGATTCTTGCAAAGAATAGTTTGGTTTGATGACACCAGGGGTGTCCGAAAACACAATTTGATGGTCTTCATCGTTTACAATACCGATAATGCGGTGTCTTGTCGTTTGCGCTTTGGGTGTAATGATAGACATTTTTTCACCCACTAAAGCGTTCATTAGGGTGGACTTACCAGCATTTGGCTTTCCGATGATACTTACGAATCCTGCTTTGTGTGACATTTTTCTAAATTTTATTAGGATTACAAAGAAACAAAATATATCTTTGTACTCCAATTCGGAAGGATCATAATCTTGTTTTTTCAAAAGAAAAAAGCAATTTTGTTCAAAAATATATTGCGGGGTGGAGCAGTTGGTAGCTCGTCGGGCTCATAACCCGAAGGTCACTAGTTCGAGTCTGGTCCCCGCTACTAAAGAAAGAGCCGATTGCAATGATCGGTTCTTTTCAAGACATTTAAAATACATTGCGGGGTGGAGCAGTTGGTAGCTCGTCGGGCTCATAACCCGAAGGTCACTAGTTCGAGTCTGGTCCCCGCTACTAAAAGAAAGAGCCGATTGCAATGATCGGTTCTTTTTAAGAAATTTAAAATACATTGCGGGGTGGAGCAGTTGGTAGCTCGTCGGGCTCATAACCCGAAGGTCACTAGTTCGAGTCTGGTCCCCGCTACTAAAGAAAGAGCCGATTGCAATGATCGGTTCTTTTCAAGACATTTAAAATACATTGCGGGGTGGAGCAGTTGGTAGCTCGTCGGGCTCATAACCCGAAGGTCACTAGTTCGAGTCTGGTCCCCGCTACTAAAGAAAGAGCCGATTGCAATGATCGGTTCTTTTCAAGACATTTAAAATACATTGCGGGGTGGAGCAGTTGGTAGCTCGTCGGGCTCATAACCCGAAGGTCACTAGTTCGAGTCTGGTCCCCGCTACTAAAAGAAAAAAGCCGAGGTGAATATCTTGGCTTTTTTTTGTATCCTAAATCACGCTATAATACCACCTGTCTTTCAGGATTATCTTTTTCCTGCTCGTCTAAATTTCTCATTGTCGACTGTCCTGAGGTTGTTAAAAAACTGTCTTTTGCTGTTAGTTAATCGCTCTAATTTTTTGATAGTGGATTGTACTGTAAAATGTGTGTTTATGCAATCGTTTGTTTAATTGGCGCAATCGATTTCGTTGCTGCTAAATTTTGATATACTGTCATCATCTTTTAGTTTTAGCATTCATGTACCTAAATTTTGATTAGCACGCTAATCAATTTTTAAACTAACTATTAAATATTATGATTTCAAAGATTCTCGACAATCACAAGTTGAGTCTGTTATCATTAGCTTTACTCATTACAAGTACACACAACTCGGCTAATGCTAATGGTCTTACGTTTCCAAACAACAATATTTTGTTGAATGACGCGGTTTATCAACAAAAAGTGAATGGAAAAGTGCAGTCTACAGACGGCCCATTGGCTGGTGCAACCATTAGTGTTAAGGGGAGCGCTAAATCGACATCGGCAGGAGTAGATGGACGGTTTACCATAGATGCTAAAAATGGAGATGTACTAGTCGTCACAAGTGTTGGTTATAAAACACAGGAAGTGACGGTGACAGGACCGGTTGTTAACATCAATCTGGAGTCCAATAGTGAAGCACTTCAGGAAGTTGTTGTCGTTGGGTATGGAACACAACAGAAAAAAGAAAGTTTAACTGGTGCCCTTCAGGCTGTTAAGGGAAACAAATTACGTGATGTCACTACGCCATCGGTTGAGAATATGCTGAATGGTAAGGCTGCCGGTGTATATGTTGCACCAGGGGCTGGTAAACCGGGGTCAAATGGTGGTGTTGTGATTCGTGGTCAGGCAACCCTAAGCGGTACGACGAGTCCGTTGTGGGTTATTGATGGTGTTATCGTCGGCTCAAGCCCAGGTGATATCAATCCAGATGACATTGAATCATTGACTATCCTAAAAGATGCTGCCTCAACATCTATTTATGGTTCTCAGGGTGCAAATGGTGTTGTTGTCGTTACAACAAAAAATCCTTCGGCTTCCAAAACAAGCATTAGCTTTTCTACAAAAATGGGTATCAACCAACTTTCCAATGGACACATGGAAATGATGGACGGGGCTGAACTTTATGACTACTTTGCTTCATTTTCGAATCCCGCTGATATCAAATTCCCACGTTGGAATTCGGACTTGCGCAATAGCAATTTTGATTGGTGGAAGCTGGCAACGAAGACCGGATTTGTCCAAAACCACAATTTATCCATTCAGGGAGGAGATGATAAATTACAGTCTTATTTGTCTTTAGGGTACTACAACGAAGCCGGTGCTGTAAAAGGGTATGATTACGATCGTTATAACTTTAGATTACGTACCAACTATAAGCCTTTTGACTGGTTGACCATCAAGCCATCTATTGCCGGTTCGAGACGTGCGGTAGATGATCGTCAATATGATGTCAATGCCATGTATGGAAACCTACCTTGGGATAGTCCATACGATGCAAATGGAAATTTAGTGCCACACCGTTATAGTGGCTGGGTCAATAATGCAAGCACGAATTACTTGTATGACTTGCAATGGAATCATAGTGCCAATACCAATTATGAATTTATGGGTAACTTAGATTTCGATGTCAAATTAACGGATTGGTTGACCTTCTCTTCTGTCAACAATTATCGCTACAATACGTATTCTGACAGTGGTTATCAAGATCCGCGATCAAACAGTGGTGAAAGTGTAATTGGGCGTGTGACGGATTACCGCATGGAGTTTGCGCGTCGTTATACCAACCAAATCTTGCGTTTCAACAAGACCTGGGATAAACATAGCCTGAATGGATTGGCTGCATACGAATTTAACGACTACTGGACAAAAACTTTAGATGCTTACGGAACGGGTATTGTAAATGGTTTCGAGGTATTGGATGTTGTTGCAAAACCAGAACGTACGAAAGGCGGAATTTCCGAATGGGCAGTACAGTCATTCTTGTCGAATGCAAACTATGCATACGATAATAAATATCTGGCACAGGTATCTTTCCGTCGTGATGGAGCATCCAATTTTGGTACCAATGCAAAATATGGGAACTTTTTTTCAGTTAGTGGTGGTTGGAATATCAATAAGGAAGAGTGGTTCAAGGCTGATTGGGTAGATAATTTAAAACTGAGAGCGGCTTATGGATCGGTAGGTAATAGACCAAGTTCATTATATCCGCAATATAGTCTTTACTCGGTGTCTGCATCATCAAGTTACAATGGTATACCAGGGGCATTAATTAGCCAAATTGGTAATAAAGATCTGACTTGGGAAAAAACCTACACAACTGGTTTTGGGGTTGATGCAGCCTTGTTTAAGAATAGATTGCGATTCAATGTTGATTATTATGACAAGAAGACCGATAATGTACTTTATCAAGTGCCAATCAGCGGTCTGACCGGTGTCACTTCTATCTGGAAAAATATTGGTAAGATGCAAAACCGGGGGATTGAATTGACCATCGGTGGCGATATCGTTCGAAATGACAATGTACATTGGAGTTTGGATGTTAATTTGAGTCACAATGTGAATAAATTGACCGAGCTATTTGAGACAAAAGATGCCAATGGTAAACTTGTTTCAAAACCAATTATCGCAGGGGACGGATCAGGGATAGCTGGATCGGCGCAACGTTTGCTTCAACCTGGTTATCCGGTAGATACCTATTACTTAAAAGAATGGGCTGGTGTCAATGTTGATAATGGTTTGCCAATGTGGTATCGATACGAGACAGATGCCAATGGCAATGAAACAAGGACGACGACGTCGAACTATTCCAATGCAACCTTCCGTAATGTAGGAAAAGGAAATCCGGATCTTTTCGGCGGTTTCAGTACGGCTTTAAGTTATAAGCAGTTTGACCTGAATGCCGTGTTCGGTTTCTCCTTGGGGGGTAAATTATATAATTACTCGCGTCAGGAATTTGATTCGGATGGAACCTATACGGATCGTAACCAGATGAAGTTACAGGATGGTTGGAGCCGTTGGGAAAAACCTGGCGATGTTGCCACTCACCCGATTGCAAGATACGACAACCAAGATAAAGGTAATTCACCTTCAACACGCTTTTTAGAAAGTAACAATTTCTTGAAAATGAGATCGCTGACCTTAGGGTACAACTTTGATTTAAAGAAATATAACATCAAAAATTTACGTGTATTCTTAGCTGGGGAGAATTTGTTTACGATTACAAACTACTCGGGTGTTGATCCGGAGCTTCCATTGACTGAGCCGGATGGCAAAGGTGGGGGTGGTCAAATGATCCGTTCAACGGGCGTTTCGGTGTACCCAATGGTTCGTAAATATATGTTTGGCGCAAGTGTGACATTTTAATTTTAACGTTTAGAAAATCAATCATGAAAAAAATACTAATAGGACTTTTAATAGCTACAGCAGTGTCCTCTTGTGATATAGATCGTCTTCCTTATACTTCAATGGATGAAGAAAATATCGTTAATAATCCGGATGCAATGGTAACAGGTACCTATGCGCAGTTAAAAGCTTGGTCTGATCCGATGCACCGTCTTGGTGAATACGCTGGTGATAATATGATGATCCGCGGGTCGTCGACAGATGCGTTCTACGAATTTATCTCCTATGCGAGAACACCCAATAATTACCGTTTGCAAAATTTTTGGGACTATGGCTATAAGGCTATTGCACAGTCTTCGAACGTAATCAAGATGTTTGCGGAAGGTCAGAGTACAGAAATGGATAATAAACTGGGTGAATGTTATTACATCCGTGGAATGATGTATTTTTACCTTTGCCGTGCATTTGGGAAGCCATATTATCAAAGTCCAGAGACAAACTTGGGTGTTCCAATTGTCAACGGTACACCTGAAGATGTATTCAATGATTTAAACTTGCCCGATCGTTCGTCTGTCAAAGATACATACGCGCAAGCGATCAGTGACCTGAAAAAAGCAGAAGCTTTAATGACACTTGATAAAGGGGCAGCGTATGCGTCTAAGGGTGCAGCGCAGGCAATGCTTTCTCGCATTTATCTATACATGAGCGGGACATATAAGAATCCGAACGCGGAATATGCACGTCTTTCTTTAGAGTATGCCAATAAGGTGATTAATTCAGGTAAATATGTCTTGTTGGCCCGTGAGCAGTTCATGAAATACAATACCTTTAGACCTGAAGATAACAAGGAGACCATCTTTGCCGTGAAACGTGTTGCGTCTGAGTTCTCGGGCGATGATCATTATTATGGTATCGGTGGTATGTATTCCAATATTGGTGGTATGGGCTGGGGTGAGATGTATTCCAGTGCCAAATATATTGATCTTTTGAATGAAACTGGTCGTAATGACTGGCGGCCAGATCATTATAGCATTGTGGACGCACGCGCAGCTTTTATAGAGCCGACTTATTCCAAAGACGATAAAGGCAATTACTCAACTGTTTTTCGATTTATCAAACAGAACTCACCTGCAAAAGTCGGTGACCCTAAAACATTAAGTTATGTGCAAATTCCGGCCATTATTAATGGGAATACAGTAATTGCTCGAGAAGTAAAAAAGGTGGGTGATCAAGAAGTTGTTAAAGAATATACTTTAGCGACAATTAATGCTGGTCAGCAAACTTATTCCATTACCTATGAAGACGGTAATACCTATTCGGGTATGATTGATTACTATATTTCCTTAAACCGTGCTTATCCACAATTCTATATTGTGAAATGCTCACGTGAAGGCGAGGAGTCGCAATTGCACTCACCTGTAATCAGCCGCTTGGGTGAAATTTATTTAAATCGCGCAGAGGCTAATGCAAAATTAGGTAATTATGGTGCTGCGCTAAATGATTTAAATACCATCAGAAATCGTTCTATTGTCAATGGGGGATATACTTCAATTGATGCTACCAATGCAAGTAAACTGATCGACAAAGAACGTCAGTTGGAATTGGCTTACCAGGCTGAACGCAGTTATGATGTGTTTCGTAATGGCTTGCCGTTAAATAGAACTTATCCTGGGCCACAAAAACAATTTGAGGATATTGTACCGACAGATTTTAGAGTGACTTATTTTATTCCACAGGATGCGATCAATTCATATCCGGGCAAATTGACTCAGAATCCAACGTCTAACTAGGCGAATATTGATAATTTAAACCCTATAAATGGCTTTACTTCACGGTAAAGCCATTTTTGTTTTTGTGTCGCGATAATCCCTTTCGAATCCGTATCTTTGTTCCCTTAAGTATATTTTTAGCATAAAAGTGCCATCTGCTGTGATAGTGGATGGATCAAATAAAATAAATATGGCAAATATTGTTGCAATTGTTGGTCGTCCAAATGTTGGTAAATCTACCTTATTCAATCGTCTTACAGAAAGTAGAAAAGCGATTGTTGATGACTTTAGCGGGGTGACGCGCGACCGTCATTATGAAACAGCCGAGTGGATCGGAAAGAAATTTACAGTAATTGATACAGGTGGTTTTGTACATGGTTCGGATGATGTCTTTGAAGAGGCTATTCGTGATCAGGTCTATATCGCTATTGAAGAAGCTTCGGTCGTTATATTCATGGTGGATGTCACCACTGGCATTACCGACTTGGATGACGAAATCGCTGATATTCTGAGAAGAAGTTCTAAGCCCGTGTATGTCGTGGCTAATAAAGTCGATCACGCTAAATTGCACCATGAATCGGCAGAGTTTTATGCTTTTGGTTTAGGTGAGGTTTTTAATATCTCGTCGGCTACAGGATCCGGTACAGGTGAATTGTTGGATGCTGTTGTTTCTCATTTTGAAGTGGAAGAGGAAGAAGAAGAATCTTTACCGAAATATACCATCGTGGGGCGCCCGAATGTGGGTAAATCCTCCTTGACAAATGCCTTGATCGGCAAAGATCGCAATATTGTAACGCCAATGGCCGGGACAACACGTGATTCAATCCGTATACATTACAATCAATATGGACATAACTTTTTATTGATCGATACAGCAGGTCTTCGTCGTAAGTCCAAAGTAAATGAAGATATTGAGTTTTATTCAGTGATGCGTACCATCAAAGCATTGGAAGATTCTGATGTGACAATTTTAATGCTTGACGCACAGGATGGATTAGAAGCGCAGGACGTTAATATTTTCAACTTGGCGGAGAAGAACCGCAAAGGTATCGTAATTGTTGTCAATAAGTGGGATTTGATCGAAAAGGACAACAAAACAATGAAGGCTTTTGAAGATCGCATCAAAGAGAAAATAGCACCATTTACAGATGTGCCTATTATCTTTACTTCCGTAACTGAAAAACAACGTGTTCTTAAGGTGTTGGAAGTTGCCGACAAGGTATATGCCAACAAAACCAAAAAGATCCCTACTTCCAAATTGAATGAAGTGATGTTGGATATTATCGAGAATTATCCACCGCCATCCTTAAAGGGTAAATATATCAAAATTAAATATGCAACACAGTTGCCTGGACGGACGCCGATGTTTGCATTCTTCTGTAATCTGCCACAATACATCAAAGATCCGTACAAACGTTTTATTGAAAACAAATTGCGTGAGAACTTTGACTTTACAGGTGTGCCAATTCAAATATATTTCAGACAAAAATAGATTTCCAAGCAGCGATTAAACATGGACCATAATCTCTATTTATACAATACGCTTTCGCGAACAAAAGAAAAATTCGAACCTATTCATCCCAATCTTGTTGGTATGTATGTATGTGGGCCCACAGTGTACAGTGATGTGCATTTGGGGAACTGTCGGACGTTTGTGTCTTTTGATTTGATTTTTAGATACCTGCGTCACCTTGGTTATAAAGTGCGTTATGTGCGCAATATTACCGATGCGGGGCACTTGGAAGGCGATCGTGATGAAGGGGATGATAAATTTGCAAAAAAAGCAAAATTGGAACAATTGGAACCGATGGAAATTGTTCAAAAGTATACGATAGGTTTTCATGACGTATTGCGTCTTTTCAATACGTTGCCGCCCAGTATTGAGCCTACTGCGACAGGACATATTTCCGAGCAGATTGAAATGATCGAACAGATTATGGAGAATGGCTATGCCTATGAGCGCAACGGTACAGTCTATTTTGATGTTGAAAAATACGTTGAAACATACGATTATACGATATTGACCAATCGTAAATTGGAGGATATGCTCAATAATACCCGTGAATTGAGCGGTCAGGATGAGAAAAAGGGACGTTTGGATTTTGCCTTATGGATCAAAGCAAAACCTGAAACGATTATGCGTTGGCCTGCACCTTGGAGTGTTGGCTTCCCAGGTTGGCATATTGAATGTTCGGCCATGAGCAGAAAGTACTTAGGTGATCAGTTTGATATTCATGGCGGTGGAATGGATTTGGCAGCTACACATCATACCAATGAAATTGCACAATCAGAAGCATGTAACCATACGAGCCCTGCCAAATATTGGATGCACACGAATATGTTGACTGTAAATGGTGCGCGTATGTCCAAATCTGCCGGAAATGGATTTTTACCGGGCGAACTATTTACTGGAAATCATCCCTTATTGAATAGAGGTTATTCGCCGATGGCCGTACGATTCTTTATGTTGCAGGCACATTATAGAAGTACGCTGGATTTCTCCAATGAGGCTTTGGATGCGGCCGACAAAGGGTATAAAAGACTTATGACTGCGATCAGTCTTTTAGACAAATTGAAGGTGTCGAAAGGTGCTGATTCATTCAATTTAGCTGAAATCCGCCGCAAGTGTTACGCAGCTATGGATGACGATTTTAATAGTCCTGTACTCATTGCCGAATTGTTTGAAATAGTACGTATCATCAACTCGATTTATGATGGTAAAGCGAAAGTAACAGCTGAGGGATTGGAAGGTCTTCAAGTATTCATGAAAGAATTTGTTGAGGATATCCTAGGGCTTAGAAACGATCAGACTTCAGCATCCGATGATATCGATGACGTCATGAATCTGGTCATTAAACTACGTAATGAAGCCAAAGCAAATAAAGACTTCGTCACCTCTGACCGTATTCGTGATGAGCTTAATTCTATTGGAATTCAATTGAAAGATAGCAAAGAAGGAACACTTTGGAATAAGATTTGATAGATAAGAAATCGAATTTATAAAAGAGGAATAAAATGGAATATTCCTATTGGGAATACACATTGTTGTGGAAACCAATGGATATTCCATGTAACCTTTAAAAGAAAGATCAATTTGCATATGAATTTTTGGAATAGGCTATCCGTCGTTGCATTGATGAGTGTTGCTGGTACAACACTATATGCGCAGATACCCGAGAAAGTAGGAAGCCTATTGCAGGCCGATAAGGATGCTGCTGCGCTGGCTAAAGCCACTACGCCGCATCAAGCGTTTCTTTCGATCATTGATAAGGAATCTACGTTTTACGTCCCATCGGCAGTAAATGCTTATAACTATCTTAATAATAGACCAAATATTCCCGATGTTTTAAATTGGCAACCTACGTTTGCGTTGATTGCTAAAAGTCAGGAGTTTGGTGTGACTTCGGGGTCGATGGACTTTCAGAAAGTAGGTGCAAGATTGCGTCATGGAGAATACTTGACTGTCTGGAAACGCAACAAAAAGGGTAAGTGGCTGGTCGATATTCGGGCCGAAGTTGAAAACAACGGGAAGGATGGGGAATTTGATCTTGAATATATCGAACCTACCGATTCGTGGTATCTGAAGCATCGCTCTAAAGTGCGATTAAATCAGCGTGAAGATATTGTCCTGGAAACAGACAAATTGATGTCAACAGTTCTGAAGGCCGATAACCCAACCGCATATAAGGAGTTTTTAAGCGAGGATGTCCGCTTTTTGTTCCCTTGGACCAGTCCGATGGAGGGAAAGGCCACAATGATGGCTTACCTCAAAAAACAACGGATGACGATAGAAACAGTCCCGGAAGAAGTAAAACGTTCGTATAGTGGCGATTTTGCCTATACAAAAGGAACTGCAACGGTACGACAAAAGGATAAGGTGGTGAAGTATAATTATATTCGTATCTGGCAACTGAGCGAATTGGCGAAGGATGATGTGAAGAAAGCGAACTGGAATATTCTGATCGAGATGATGTTTGAGAAATAGCATGACGATTGCCAAATAAAAAAAGGGCTTGAATATATACTATTCAAGCCCTTTTTTATAGGATAAGTGTTGTACACTTATTGTTTTTTCCATTTTTTCAATTCATCGCATGAACCAAACTCGTCACTGATATTGATAAATGTTGTTTTCGATTTATCATCGAACCATTTACTTAGATTGCGATTGATTTTATCTTGTCTGGCAGCCTCTTTGATTTTGGTGAAATCCTCGTCCAAATTTGCTTTGTGCGGCGGAATACGTGTTTTCAAGTAATTGAAACGGTAGCCAACATCGCCCATTTTGTCTGTAAATTGCTCTGGTTTGGAGTATTCTCCTGGTTTTAGGGGATCGATTGCTGTAAATACTGATTTTTCCAAGCCATCCATAGGAATTACGGTTGTGCGGCTTGAGCCTTCTTGATTTAGGATCATACCCCCATTGAATTTGCTTTCTTCTGCGTCCGAATAATTTGTAGCAGCGTGATAGAAATCCATTTTTTTGTCAACAACCAGTTTATAGATACTGTCCAATTTATTTTTGGTTCTTTCCAACGCAGCAGTACCAGGATTGATCTTCATCAGGATATGGCGTGTATGCACCTCTTCGCCCCGTCGTTCGAGTACCTGAATAATATGAAAGCCAAATTTGGATTCTACAATTGGAGAAATTTCTCCCGGTTTTAATTTAAAAGCCATCGCGGAGAATTCCTTTACGTAGTTGTCACGTGTGCCGAAACCTAAATCACCACCATAAGGGGCAGATCCGGGATCTTGCGAGTATATACGAGCCATTGTACCAAAGTCCGAGCCATCTACAATCTGCTTGCGGATACCTTCAATCTTATCTCGCTGCTCTTTTTTTTCTGCATCTGTCAATTTGGGCATCATCACAATCTCACCGATTTCTACCTCGGTATTGAAGTAAGGCAGACTGTCTTTATTCAAGCCTTCAAAATAACGCTTTACTTCCAATGGTGTTACGTCTACTTTTTGAACAATGTTTTGCTGCATTTTGTTAGCTTTCAATTGCTCAAAAACACTTGAACGCATTTCTTCTTTGTATTGCAATAAAGAGCGGTTGAGGAATTTTTCAAGACGTTCTTGCCCTCCTGCCTGTTGTGACATATGACGTAGGCGGGAGTTAAGGTTATCGTCAACTTCGGTTTCCGTTACATCTATAGAGTCAATTACTGCCTGTTGGGAAAGCAGTTTCTGAATGATTAACTGCTCAAGTACGCCGCATTTAAAATTTTCATTAGGTTTATTCCCTTGCGCTAACCATTGAGAATATTGCATATCCACGTCGGACTGTAAGATAATGCCCGATCCAACCGTTGCTACAACGCGATCAATAACTTGACGTTGCGCAAGACTGGCCTGAATTGATGCAAACAGCAATAAAAACAATATATAAATGTTTTTTTTCATCCGTATAAATTATTTATGATATTTATGAGTGATCTTCATTTGTATAAATGAACTCGTTTCACTCGGTTATTTGTTCATCATTTATTTTTTTGTCACAAGCATTCACGCTACCTTCGGCGGTATGTGTAGTAATTGTGTTCAATATATACTTTTTTGAACAACAGCACAAAATTATCAGATTATATGAATTATTCGTACTTTTATTTAACAATATTTTTGTATTCCCAATATTTTAAATGGGTGATTTTAGAATTGTTAAAATTGATGTGCTAAAATACGCATTTGCCTATTAGAAAGGACGGTTTTAACCAAATTTAACAAGTCTATTGACGATCTTTACACCTGTAAAATGGAGGGGTTTTAGATCCTCACACGGAGGAATGAATGGGGGGATTTAATTGGGGTTCCGTATAATTTAGCAACAAACTTGATGTAACGGTCTCATTCAACAAATGAGTAGCTACATCTATAAAATAATTTCAATGAAAAAAGCATTTATTTATTTGATGACAATTTTACCTCTTGCTAGTTTTGCGCAACAGATTCCCATGTTTGTGGGCACATATACGAGCAAAACCGCGAGCAAGGGCATCTATATTTATAATTTTGATGTTAAAACTGGTGAAACAACCTTGTCGAGCACGCAAGAAAGTAAAGATCCATCCTTTTTAGCGCGAAATAATAACTTTATTTATGCCGTTAATGAGGTTCCAAATCAAGAGGGGACTGTTTCTGCCTATTCTTTTAAGGACGGCCATTTAACTTTTCTAAACTCACTTCCTTCCGGAGGGGAGTCGCCTTGTTTTGTTGAAGTACATCCTAAGGGTAGCTTGCTCGCTGTAGCAAATTATACAGGCGGCTCTGCAGCGCTGTTTGATTTAGAAAGTAATGGTGTTTTGAGCAAAAGAGCACGCTTAATACAACATGAGGGCAAGGGGGTGGATCCCGTACGCCAAGAAAAGCCACACGTACATTCTACTTTTTTCTCCAATAAAGGGGATAAGTTGTACGTCCAGGATCTTGGTTTGGATGAGATTTCTATTTATCCGGTGAATAAAACGGGAAATGCCTATAGTCTTGCAGATGAATCAGAAGATATCTTTACACCGGCAGGGGGGGGACCACGTCATATCGTGTTTGATAAGAAAGAGAAATTCCTGTATGTCGTATTGGAAATGACCGGTCAAATTGCATCGTATAAGAAAGATGGCGATGCATGGATGTATCAAAGTACTTTTGATATTAACCCCGAAGGCTTTAAAGGAAGTAACGGCGGTGCTGATATGAAGATCTCTGCTGATGGAAAATTCCTGTATGCGACCAACCGTGGCGATGCCAATACGATAGCTACTTTTTCGGTAGAAAAGGATGGAGAATTGAAGAAAATAGCGAATCTTTCAGTAAAAGGTAAAGGTCCGCGTAATTTCAACCTTTCTCCGGATGGGAAATATCTTTTGGTCGCCAATCAATATACCAACAACATTGTTTTGTTTAGCCGGGATGCTAAAACGGGTTTGTTGACAGATACTGGAAAAGAAATTGCTGTACCAGCACCAGTTTGCATTATCTTCTAATCCAGAAAAGAAGTTCGAATAAGAAAAGAAGATTTTTAGGAAAAACCGTATGCGTTTTTTCTTAAAAATCTTCTTTTCTACAATCTAATTTACCTTCCTTTTCAAGGTCATTTAAGGTGGTTCCCTTCCATGTTTTTACCCGCTGTATATAGGCAGCCCTGCCAATCATGTGTGCTGCAACCGGAGCCGTTAGGATCAGAAAAAATCCAATAGCTATAGCCTTGGTCGTTACGGATACATCCGGGAATGTCATTGCCGCACAGATAAGTAAAAGTCCCACACCCAGCGTTGCCGCCTTTACCGTAACCGAAAGACGCAAATAAAAATCGGGCATCCGCAAGATGCCAATAGACGCAAATAGTATGGCCAAGGCCCCGATGGTACTGAGAATGGCTAAAGTAATATCAATCATCTTTGCTTTGTTTTTCTAAATAAAATGAAAATGCGATCGTACCAAGAAATGCGATAAGCGCCAAGATCATGGCAATGTCTAAAAACACTTCCTGCGAAGTTCGTATACTATAAACGGTAATAATGCCAATTCCGATGGTGATAATGAGATCTAGGGCAATAACACGATCAAATATCTGGGGTCCTTTATACAGACGAATAAAAGCCAGTATGACTGAGATAGTCAAGATCGGAAGGATCACATAATCAAAATAGCTATTTAAAGTCATCTTAAGAGTTCTAAAAGTCTTCGTTCAACATTATTTTTAAGGGTAGAAACAAACTGTTCCTTGCTTTTCATGTACATGACGTGAATAAAGAGCGTTTTTTTATCTTCACTTACGTCGAGGATGAGTGTGCCGGGTGTCAACGAGATAAAGGTTGAAAGCAGGTTAATTTCCAAATCGGTTTTTGCATCCATGGGATACTTGACAATCGCAGGTTTGATAAAAAACTTGGGGGTTATCACGTCGTAGGCAACCTGCACATTGGCAACAATCATTTCCCACAGGAAAAAAAGAATAAAACTCAATGTTTTGGGGACCCGATAAAAGTAGCGTTGGTCCACCTCATTCCTGTTCATAAGCCAGAGGATACCAAATCCCAACATAAAGCCGAAAAGGAAGTTGGTGTAATACATCGATCCCGTCAATGCGACCCAGATAAAGGATAGCATGAGGTTCATTAAAAACTGTTTGATCATATCATTTCTGCCCTCCTAATACAGCGTTTATGTAAGGTGATGTGTCCAATAATTGTGTAGCGATCTGATCCGCGACATGGATAATCGCTTCGGCGTTGAGTCCGATATACAGGGATGCAGATGCCAAAATAACAACAGGCAGTATGAGCATTGTTCTTTTATAGCCGATCATACCCGCAAATTTGTCCTCAATGATTTCCGGATCAGGTGCATCTTTCCAGAATACCTGCGCCCACATTTTGGCGATGACAAACAAGGTGATAAAGCTGCCAATAATCAGGGCTCCCGCGAAAGCATACTTCTCTAAGTGGAAGGCATCTTTGAATAGATAGATTTTAGGCCAGAATCCCGAGAGAGGCGGGATGCCCACCAGTGAAAAAAGAACAATGGCAAAAAGTAATGAAATCTTTGGGTATTGGGCATAAAGTCCGCCCAGTTTAGTCATATCCATGGTGCCGCGGAGTTGCCGTATAACACCGGCTATGAGGAATAAATTCGTTTTGACCATGATATCATGGATCAGATAGAATACTGCCCCCAATAAAGCCCATTTGCTATATAAGCCCAGTCCGCCAATCATAAAACCAATATGACAAACGATCAAATAGGAAAACAACCTCCGGATATTGGTTTTGATCAATGCACCAAAAGCGCCCGTCAGAATTGTCAATATGGCCAGTACGATAAGGAGTTCCTTGGTAAAATGATTGGGAATAAATAGTAAGGAAAATACCCGGAACAAGGCGTAAATCCCAACCTTGGTCAATAAGCCTCCAAATGTCGCTGCTACGGCCGAAGGTGGCGTATGGTAAGAGGACGGTAACCAGAAATAGAGTGGAAATACAGCGGATTTAATGCCAAAACCGATCAGGAAAAATGTTGCTGTAATTTCTACTAAAGCCTGATTTTGTATTTTAGGAATACGCAGGGCCAGGTCGGCCATGTTTAACGAGCCTGAAATGCCATAAAGTATACCTATTCCTGTTAAGAAAAATGTGGAAGCCAGGATATTCATGGCCATATATTTTACGGCACCTTCCAATTGGGATTTTCTGCCCCCCAAAGTCATCAGCACAAAAGAGGAAATAATAATAACTTCAAACCATACATACAGATTGAAGATGTCACCGGTTAGAAAAGCCCCATTGAGCCCCATCATCAAAAAGTGAAAGATCGGGAAATAACCATAGAGTATGCGCTGGCGCCCCACACCGACACAGGAAAAGATAGAGACCGCCAGACCTGCGATAGAAGTCAGGAGAACAAGGGTACTGCTGAATAGATCGGCAACAAAAACGATCCCAAAAGGAGCTTTCCAATTGGCTGCATTCATGGTCAGAATACCATCATCATAAACCTTGAAGAATAGTTTAAAGGCAAGAATGAGTGCGAGCAAGCTTCCGCCAACACTCAGAAAACGTTGTGCAGTGGATTTGCGCCACAACATCAGTTGGACAATAGCAATAAATAAATGCACGATGATCGTGGCAATAATGTGGTTGTCTATCATATATCTTCTTCCTCAGGCGTGTTCAAATCATCCAGATCATCTGTCCCCAGCAATGCATATACACGCTTGAGTAAAACGATGGCAAAGGAGGTTAGGCCAAAGCTGATCACGATGGCCGTTAAAATAAGTGCTTGCGGAATCGGGTCCGCATAAATATCGGTGAATACCTTCAGATCGGGTCCAATGATGGGTGGTTTACCTTTAATAATGTTTCCCAATAAGAAGATCAATATATTGGTACCATTGCCCAGTAACATAATCCCCAGCAACAATTTCACCATGCTTCGACGCAAGATGAGGTATATTCCGGCAGCATAAAGGATGCCGATCAATAACACGAGTATCAGTTCCATTATTCTTCTTCTTCAGTAGTTAAAGCAATTGTAAATAAAATTGTCAGGACGACACCGATGACAACAAAGTATACACCAAGGTCAAAAAATAAGGCGGTTCCTATCATCCCGATAACGGGAATTTTCTCTTCCAGCCAAAGCCCAGTCATGACAGGGTAGCCAAAAAATGCAGGTAAGAACATGCTTATGGCCGAAATCCCCAATCCTATGGGAATAAGTGACAAGGGTTTGTACTGAATCAGTTTCATGGTATTTTGAGGGCCAAAGGCAAAACTATGCAGCACAAAGGCAATCGAAGCAACCAAGCCGCCAACGAAACCTCCGCCAGGGTAATAATGCCCCCTGAGTAGAAGGAATACCGAGAAAAGTAAAAGTATCGGTAATAAATACCGCGTAGCGGTCTGTAATATTGTACTATTCATTTGTTACTATTTAGCAAGGAGTTATTAGCTCATTTGTGCATAACCTTTATCTATCATTATTCTTTATCAGAGGATTTTAAACGTAATTTTAATAAGCTATATACCCCTAATGCAGCAATACTCAATACTACAATTTCAAACATGGTGTCAAAACCTCTGAAATCGACAAGCAATACATTGACGACATTTTTTCCTTTAGCAAGTACATAAGCATAATCGCCATAGAAATCACTGATATTAGTTGTTGTTGGTTCATGGAGTACACGCAGTGCAACCATGGATAGCAGAATGCCAAAAACGATAGCGACCACGGCGTCGCGAATGATGGTGCGTCGATTGGCTAAATTCAGAAAAGAGGGGAGCTTAAAGAGTACCAATACGAAGAGTACCACCGTGAGTGTATCGATGGTGAATTGCGTCATCGCTAGATCTGGGGCGCTGTAAAATACGAAAATAAGACATATGGCATAACCTACAACACTGGTGGCTACTACGGCTGTTAAACGGGATGAGGTGCGGATGGTAAGCACAATGGCACCGATCAAAATGCAAACTGTGGTGACTTCGTAGAAACTCACTGGCGATAGGGTTTCCCATTTGATATGGAGTGGTCCCCCCAGGTATAACTGGTAGGCGATCAATAATTCGGCAAATAAGATAATTTTCAACAGATACGAACGCAAATAGCCGTTGTGCATTTTGTTGGTGAAGAAAGTAGAGAACAAAACAATTTCCTGCGCACATAATTGAATGATATATTCAGGAGAAATCTTATTGAAATTTGCAATCCAAGCCAATTTTTTCTCGCTGGGCCTGTTTGTGAAATAAAGCAACGTACCAGCGGTAATTGTAATAGCACTTAATAGCAGGATTAAATTAAAGCCATGCCAGATTTTCAGCTGAAATGTTTCGGGTTTTGCGAGTATACTTGTTGCGGTAGGTCCGGCAATCCATTCGCCGACAAGTCCTGGGATGCACCCAAAGACAACTCCTAATATAGCTAAAAGTAGAGGTGGGATCCACATGGCTTTATAGGGTAGGTGGATTGTATTAAATTGCTCGGGTAGCTTACCCATAAAAGGTTTGATACCGGCCATAAATCCAGCAGAAACCAAGAGTATATTTGTTACTACTGCAGCGACGGTCAAATAGAGAAATAAATCGGGTGTGGCATGTAGTGTTGCCTCGTAAATCAGATCCTTTCCAATAAATCCAAATGTAAGTGGAATACCTGCACTGGAAAGTGCCGCTAGGAGACCTGCGATAGCGACAGGCATTAATACCTTGCGTAGCCCCCGCAAGACTGTAAGATCTCGCGTTCCCGTTTCATGGTCTATAATCCCCGTAATCAAGAATAATGCGGCTTTATATAAAGCATGTACGAGTATAAAGACACTTGCAGCGATAATGGCATCCTTGGTACCGAGTCCTAATAAGAAAACCAAAATACCGAGGGCGGATATGGTTGAATAAGCGAGTACTCCCTTGAGGTCTGTTCTGAAAAGCGAATGGAATGCGGCATAAAGCATCGTGAGGCCACCAATGGCCATGAGGGAATACATCCAGATCGGGTTGCCTCCAAGTATCGGTGAAAAACGGGCCAAAAGGTAGATTCCTGCCTTTACCATGGTTGCCGAATGTAAGTAGGCCGACACAGGTGTTGGCGCCTTCATGGCACCGGGTAACCAAAAATGGAAAGGGAATTGTGCTGATTTCGTAATCGCTCCAAGTGCTACGAGGCCAAAGACCAGGGGAAAGAGTGGATGTTGCTGAATGATTGATACTTTGCCGATGAGTGCTGTAATATGGTAAGTGCCGGCAATATTACCCAGCAAAATAAAACCTGCCAGTAGAAAAAAACCACCCAACCCGGTAATGGATAGTGCGGTCAGCGCGCTTTTGCGTGAATCATTTTTGTCATTGTTAAATCCAATGAGAAAAAATGAGCTGATCGAGGTCAGTTCCCAAAAGATAAACAATAGTAACATGTTGTCCGACAGGACAAGCCCCAGCATAGCCGACATAAAAAGGCAGAGGTAGCCAAAGAATCGATCGATATACCGATGACCTTTGAGATAGGCATTCGCATAAAAGAATATACAGGATCCGATCCCAGTAATCAATAAGGCGAAAAGTAGCGACAGTCCATCTAATTTAAAATCCAGATTGATGCCTAAGGAGGGCACCCACGATGTGGATTGTACGAAATAGAAGCCTTGACCAATAGGTACGATATATTGAGCAAAGTATAGAAATAGAAGTACCGGTAAGAATGCGAGAATAAAACCCCATTTGGTTTTTAGGAATCGACCAAATGGAACAATAAGGCTCGATGTTATTAGTCCTGACAGAACAGTAAATAGCATGTAGTCTTTGTTTTAATTTTTAACCTTCTACATTTCATTGTTGCCAATGCTTATATGGCGATGAAGGTTTTTTGAAAGTTTACAATATAGTAAAAAAAAGCGAAAAATGGTGTTTTTTCAGCTGTTTTTCCTATGAATAAATGATAAAAACAGGGATTTTGTTTTGACTTGGGAATAAATTTTTAATGAGAGAATAAGGGCCAAGAGAAGTTAATTTATTGAGAAGTAGAATTTTTTAATGTGTAGTGTCAATAGTTTATGTAATAAATGTGTTAATTTTTGTTTAACAAAAATTAAAAATTATATCTTTACATAAGACTAGTTTATCAACCGCTAGCGATTGTCGCTAATCAATTTTACTATACCCGTTAGAGAGCTATGGGACCCGAAGAGAAGTTATTTAGAACGCATTATAAAAGCTTGTGTCATTTTGCATGGAAATTTGTAGGAGAATCTTCTATTGCAGAGGATTTGGTGCAAGAGGCGTTTATTACATTCTTTAGGGAGCAGCAACGAATCGATGAATCCGAAATCTTTGTACGAAACTATTTATATACTGCCGTGCGATTTTCTTGTCTGAAGCATTTAAGGCATGAAAAAGTAAAAGAAAAGTATTGGACTCGGGTTAAGTTCAATGAGGAAGATGCGCATTCTGTTGAACTTTCGATAATTCATACCGAGGTGATCAATGAAGTCTATCGGATTATTGCCGAAATGCCTACTGCGTGTCAGCAAATTTTTAAGATGGGCTATTTAGAAGGCTTGTCGAATCTTGAAATTACCGAAAAACTTCAGATCAGCGTAAATACCGTTAAAACGCAAAAACAACGAGGCATGAAGATTTTACTGGATAAGCTGCATCCCGAATTTTTACCCCTTGTTATTTTTTTATTAAAATAATTTTAATTTCTTGTCACCCTTGACGAATCTATAGGGTTTCTAACCTGTAGATATGAAAGCTAATCCTAATTACATAGTCAAACTAATTAATAAGTTACTTCGTGGCCAAGAAACAATGGCGGATCGGGATGCTATTGAGCAGTGGCGGAAATCTGACAAAAGTAACGATGATTTGCTGGAAAGTTTTCGGGACGCAAAGAATATTGAGTCAGATCTTAACTTTTTTGCCAATTTGGATGAAGATGGTGCTTGGTGTAATATTCAGCAGACTCCCCGGAAATTAAATAAGAATTATAGGCCCTTTCTTCGTGTGGCTGCCATTCTTGTCGTATTATTAGGAGTATCACTCTTTTATGTATTACAGCAGGATGGGAAAGTGTCCGACAAAGTAGCAGCTACCGCTCCTGTAAAAAAAGATATTTCACCTGCTCAGCCAGGAGCCTTATTGGTCCTAGCTGATGGGACAATAATGCCTTTGGAGAAATCGAACAAAACAGTAGATCAAAAAATAGTTGCCTTAGCGAATAAAGATAATGGCAAGAATATGGATATTCCAGTGAAGGAAGCTCCTCTTCAATTTAATACATTGGTTGTTCCTAAAGGCAATTTTTATAAGCTGACCTTAGAAGATGGGACCCACGTATGGATTAATGCTAACTCCCAACTCAAATTTCCTATAAAATTTAAAGATAATGAGCGTCGTGTCTACTTGGAAGGTGAAGCTTATTTTGAGGTAGCACATGAGGCTGGGCGTCCTTTTTTTGTGGAATCTAAAGGAAACGAAGTGAAGGTATTGGGGACTCATTTCAATATTAATGCTTATGGAACTAATGTTCGTACGACATTGTCTTCGGGAAGAGTGCAAGTAAGTCATTCTGGCAATGTTGTTGTTTTGGAGCCCGGGGAATACGCGAATCTTGTAGGAGAACAGCTTCGGAAAGGAAAAGCAGATTTGGAACACGATCTATCATGGCATAACAATCAGTTTTACTTTAAGAAAGAAACCATTGTTGAAATTGCCTCAACACTTTCTAAATGGTATGACATACAAGTTAAATTTAAAATAGATGTTGCATTAGATAAAGTGTATACTGGCAACTTTAAGCGTGATGTTAAGTTATCGGAAGCTTTGGAAATGCTGACTTACGTCTGTGATTTGAAATTTGAGTTTCAAGGAAAAGAATTAATTGTCGAAAATAAATAAAAAGGAGTGCTTATGTAAGAGAAATAATACCTAACCTTAAGGCCTTACATATAAAATAGAACAGGAATGTTGCAGCATCCCTGTTCTGGAATGATCAAAAGGGCCTAAAAAATTAAAAAGCGAATTAAGTAAACCAAATTAACCACAAAGAGTAAATGTATGAATAACTTACCATTTGGCAAAACGTGGCGACTGATACCTCATGACCCTCGGTTTTGTAAACCTTTACGTATTATGAAAATTAGTACCTGTCTTCTTTTCGCCTTTGTGACCGGAGTTCAAGCCAACGGCATTGCGCAGAAAGTTACATTGAAGATGAAAAATGCACGGATTGAGGAGGCACTCAATGCAATTTCCAAGCAATCCGATCTGCAGCTATTTTATGGGGAAAATATTGATTCTAAAGTCAGGGTCAATGTGAATTTAAAAAATGCTACGGTAGAAGAAGCATTGAATTCTGTTTTGCGTAATAATCATATCGACTATAAGATTATTGCCAATACGATCTCAGTGAATGGTGATGCAGATAATCGTTCTACCATAAATACTTTGCAACAGGTTGTTTCCGGAACTATTAAGGATCAAAACGGGAAAAGTTTGAGCGGAGTCACTGTGTCAGTTAAGGGGACTTCCATATCAACTCAAACAGATGAATCTGGGCATTTCAAGATTAATGCTTCAGCCAATGCTGTTTTGATTGTACGATTTATTGGCTATTCACAGAAAGAAGTAGCGGTGGGTGGACGTAGTAGTATTGCTATTGAATTGGAATCCGATGAAAGACAGCTGGATGTAGTGGATGTTGTTTCTACCGGTTATCAAAATTTAAATAGAAAGCTATTTACTGGTGCCGCGACCACAATAAAAGGATCAGATATCAAACAGGACGGTATTACTGATGTAAGTAGGATGTTGGAAGGACGAGTAGCGGGGGTATCTGTACAAAATGTATCTGGAACTTTTGGTGCAGCACCTAAAATACGTGTCCGTGGAGCAACTTCAATTACAGGCGATAATAAGCCGCTATGGGTTGTCGATGGCGTTATTTTGGAAGATGTTGTAAATATCTCGAATGAACAGTTATCTTCTGGTGATGTCAATACACTGATTGGTTCTTCTGTGGCTGGAATCAATGCGGATGACATTGAAAGTTTCAATATCTTGAAAGATGCTGCCGCAACAGCACAATATGGTGCCAGGGCGATGAACGGGGTAGTCGTAATTACGACAAAAAAAGGAAGAATAGGAAAACCGTTAATATCGTATACAGGTAATTTCTCAACGTTTTTGAAACCGACATATAACGATTATAATATCATGAATTCTTCGGATCAAATGTCGGTTTATTCGGAGCTTGCACGTAAAGGCTGGCTTAATCATTTTAATGCATCAAGAGCTGAGAACGGTGGCGTTTATACCAAAATGTATCATTTGATCAATTCATATAATGAAAGTAATGGGAAATTTGGACTCGAAAATACTCCTGAAGCTCGAAACAAATTTTTAAGTAGATACGCGCTTGCTAATACGGATTGGTTTGATGTCTTGTTCAAAAACTCATTTATGCAAGAGCATGGTTTAAGCGTTTCATCAGGTACTGATAAATCTCAGTTGTATATGTCTACAAGTTATTTAAACGATAATGGATGGGCTGTCGGAAATAAAGTACAACGCTATACGACAAATATCAATGCTTTATTTAACCTTTCGGAAAAATTAACACTCAATTTTATTACTACGGGTTCCATTCGTAATCAAAAAGCTCCCGGCACTGTAGGAAGAGTTAGTAATCCTGTTGAAGGAAAATATTCTAGAGATTTTGATATTAACCCTTTTAGCTATGCCCTCAATACGAGCCGAACAATGACCGCTTATGATGAAAATGGGAATAGAGAAAGCTTTACGAGAAACTTTGCTGACTTTAATATTTTACACGAATTGGATAACAATAGTTTGGACCTGAGTATGTTGGATTTGAAAATTCAAGGTGGGGCAAATTATAAGTTTTCCAAGCACTTTAAATATGATGTGTTAGCTTCAATGCGCTACGTAAAAAGTGGTAATGAACATAAAGTAAGGGAAAGTTCCAATATGGCAAATGCGTATAGAGCAGACTACGATTCCTATGTTCAAGATAATAATCGCTTCCTATACAGAGACCCCGCCCATCCTGAATTACAACCCGTAGTTGTACTTCCCTATGGAGGATTTTATAATACAAATGATGATTTCTTAAAATCATATATGGTTAGAAACTCATTTGAGTATGATAATACTTTTAATGAAAAACATCTTGTAAATATTTATGCATTTCAAGAGTTACGTATAGCTGATCGTCAAGCTAGGAGTATGATTGGTTACGGGTATCAATATGATAAAGGGGGGGTACCATTTATCGATCCGAATATTATAAAACAGGCGACATTAAACAACCTGAATTATTATTCAATGGGACATAAGTATGACCGCTTTTCGGCATTCATGACGCGGGCTGCATATTCTTATGATGGAAAATATTCTATCAACTTTACTGGTCGTTATGATGGATCGAACCAGTTAGGAAGTTCAAAGACAGCACGATGGTTACCTACATGGAATATTTCGGGAGCATGGAATGTTGATGAAGAAGCATTCATGCAAAATCAGGATATCTTAAATAAATTAACAATTCGTGGTACCTACGGGTTAACAGCTAGTCTTGGTAATGCAACCAATTCAGCCTTAGTACTCCGAAATGGAAGTGCCTTAAGACCTTATTTAGATGAAATAGAATCTGTAATGAATATACAGTATATCGAAAATAAGGATCTAACTTGGGAAAAACAATACGAAACCAACCTCGGTTTCGATATGAGTTTCTTTAAAAGTAAATTGAACCTGACTGTTGATCTATATAATCGAAATGGTTTTGATTTGATTAGTCCCTTGCGTACTTCCGGTATAGGGGGGCAATATCTGATTACGGCCAATTATGCTGACATGAATTCTAAAGGTATTGAGGTGACATTGAGTGGACCAATTATCAAGAATGATTCGTTCAGCTGGAGAAGTAATTTCAATTTTGGCTACAATAAAAACAAGGTGACGAAGTTAACGAGCCCGCAGTCTATTTTTAATCTGGTGACTGCTGATGGTGGACCACAAGAAGGCTATCCATATCGTGGATTATATTCTATAGAATTTACTGGATTAAATCACGATACAGGTATTCCTGAATTTATAAATGAAAAAGGAGAAAAAGGTATCGATGTTTATATGCAGAGTCTCGAAACGAAGCACCTGAAATACGAAGGGCCTACCGATCCTAAATTAACAGGAGGTTTTTATAATTCACTAAGTTATAAAGGCTTTACATTAAATGCATTATTTACATTTTCAGCGGGAAATAAAATTAGGTTAAATCCGTCATTCGCTACATCCTATTCTGATTTAGATGCGATGCCAAATGAATTTAAGGATCGATGGACAATGCCTGGAGACGAAACCATAACAAATATTCCATCGATTTTAGATGTTGAGGCTGCCAATACGATTAGCGGACAGTACCCTTACAATACCTACAATTATTCTACCGTGAGAGTTGCTGATGGAGGTTTCGTTAGGTTAAAGCAATTGGCATTAGCGTACACACTACCATCCAATTTTCTCAAATCTATCAAAGCAAATCACGCTTCGATTGGTATAACTGCGAATAACTTCTGGTTGATTTATTCGGATAAAAAACTAAAAGGCCAAGACCCGGAGTTTTTTGCATCAGGAGGAGTTGCCCTACCAATACCTAAGCAGTATACTTTGTCTTTAAAAGTTGGATTTTAATAAATAATGTTACAATGAAAAGAAGAAATTTAATTCTATATATGGCGTTGTCTAGCTTATTTGTTGCAACAAGTTGTAATAAATTTCTAGAGCATCAACCCGATGATCGTACTGAACTAAATAATGCTGTTAAAGTAGCAGAATTATTAGCAAATGCTTATCCACATGGTAATTATATTACTATGGCAGAGTCAATGAGTGATAATGCTGGAGATAAAGGTGGAACAACACGAGAATTGCCCAATTCATCTGCTTGGAATTACGTTGATCAAGTAGATCCAACTGACATAGATACTCCACCATATTATTGGAATGCTTGTTATAAAGCGATAGCAGCAGCTAACTATGCACTTGAGGCCATCGATAAAGCGGGTAATACAGAAGAATATGCTGCCAGCAGAGGTGAAGCCTTGCTCGCACGTGCGTATGCTCATTTTATGCTGGTGACATTCTTTGCGAAAGCTTATGATCCAGCAACTGCTAAAACGGACCTCGGTATACCTTATGTTACACTTCCACAAAAAGTCGTCGAAGGCAGTTATAAGCGTGGTACTGTTGCCAGCGTTTATGAAAATATTGAAAAAGATTTGACAGAGGGACTTCCCTTGATTAAAAACAACAAATATGTAGTTCCAAAATACCATTTTACGACACAGGCGGCTCATGCCTTTGCTACTCGTTTTTACCTATTCAAAAAAGATTACGCGAAGGTTGTTGAACACGCAGATGCACTATACCCCGGTTCGACGGTAGCAGAGGATCTACGTCCTTGGAACACAACCTATAATTCATTGGGATATTACGAATTGCAAGCAATTTATACCAATTCGACAGAGGCGGCCAATATTTTGCTCCAAGAATCTCAGAGCGAGTGGGGAAGAAGTTATGCCGGTTATAATTACGGTTTAAGTTCTAGTTTGTTGGGGATATTTAGTCCTGCAAATAATCCTAGTGGAAAACAATTGGCGATGGCAACTAAGATTTTTGGAGGAACTGAGATGGTCTACAATATTCCCAAATTCAAGGAACATTTTGTAAAGGAATCAATTAATGCAACTATCGGTGATGCCTATAATATGGTGCCGCTCCTTACTTCTGAAGAAGTTTTGTTTAACAGAGCGGAAGCAAATGCGATGCTGGGAAATAGTGCACAGACAATCAGTGATCTTGATAGGTACCTTTCAAAGCGTATCATAAATTATTCAGCTACGGCCGACAAATTCTCTGTGGAAAAAGCGAAAAACTTTTATCAGAATTCATCAGATAAAGATGCCTTAGTATCATCTATACTAACTTTTAAACGCATGGAATTTATGCATGAAGGCATGCGCTGGTTTGATATTGTCCGGTTGAAAATTCCGATCGAACATGTCAGTGCTAATGGCAAGAATAAAATTATATTGGGTGCAGATGATCCAAGGAGAGTGATACAAATACCTCAGGATGCAATTGCTGCTGGACTTGAAGCTAATCCTAGGTAATGTCGACTTTTAAAAATTGAATTATGAAAAAGAAATTTAAAAATATATTTTTTTTACTGCTTTCGTCGGCGATAATTTTCGGATGTACCGATAAAGACAAGCTGACATCGGATATTGTAGGTCTAGGAGGAGATACTTGGGCCAAGACAGAGGTAGACGATTGGATTGGCAAAAATTTTACTACACCATACAATATCGAAGTAAAATATAAGTGGGATAGATCTGAACTACCAGAGATATATAAAAATGTAATTCCAGTGCAAGAGGGGTTGGTTATTCCAGTGATGGATATTATCAAAAAAACTTGGATTGAACCTTATGTCGCTATTAAGGGGGAGAATTTTATGAAAAAGTACACTCAAAAACAGTTTTTTTTGGCTGGAAGCCCTTCCTATAATAGCAATGGTACTATTACACTAGGTACAGCTGAGGCTGGACGGAAAATTGTTTTGCTGGACCTGAATACATTTGATCCAGATGACAAGCCTGCGGTGCGAAAAATATTGCATACAATGCACCATGAGTTTGGACATGTTCTGAACCAGAATATTGCTGTAACGCCTGACTACCAAAGGATAACTCCTTCCGACTATACGGCTACTTGGTTCAATATTTTTAGAGGGGCTTATAGCAGTACGGCTGCTTTGGATAAGATTCTTTATGAAGCCGATTTTTGGGGTAAAGGATTTGTAACACCTTATGCGAGATCTAACAAGGATGATGATTTTGTTGAAACATTGTCTACACTACTTGAAGGTGGAGATGCATATTATAACAATATCGTCAATAACTTATTTGTTTATGAAGGACAATATATTAAACGAAATGGTAAAGGTATTTATGAGCAAAACACCGGTGCGAGAAATAAACTTTTAAAAAAGAAGGCGATCGTAACGACTTATATGAAAAATGAATGGGGAATTACGTTATCGGATCTTCAAATCAAGACGCAAGAGGCTATAGAGGCTAATTCTCCAACGCCGGCATTGGGCGAACTGTTAGGACCGCAAAAAACTTATGGCACGATTACCGTCAATCCTCAGAAATTGTCGGGCTTATCAGCTAAATTTTTAACCGCATTCAATACATCTAATGCTACATTGCAGGCAAATATGGGGCTATATGTCGATAATATTTCCTTAATTTTTAGTACCGCAAATAGGGTGATCCTCCGTGTGAATTTTATGGATCCAACAGTTGCCGTTGGCGCAGGTTATAATGCTGATTTTAATTATACAATTACAAAAACAGATGGAGATTTAAAATTGACTTATACGAATCCACAGCCTACGAATGCAAATGCGAGAGCAATAGAAGCTTCGGTCTTGCCGATTGTTAATTATTTTTCTAATCAGACTTTTGCAATGCGATGGATAGATGATATTATTCCGCAATCAAAAGGAATCTTTGGTGGGTTAGTCAATAAAAATGATCCGACGTCTTATGTTTTTGGAACGTTGTAGTGAAAGAAGAAACGCAAATTAGAACAAGATGAAAAAGTACTTATTATTTTATATATTATTTATTGTCGCATTCTCGAGCTGTCAGAAAGATAAAACTTCGCCAGTTCTGGATGATGTTGACGTCAGATTGGCGGATAGTCTCGCTCAGTATCAAGCTACGCTTGCTAGTGCTCCATATGGTTGGAAAGCCTATCTTCTAACTAATATTGATATAGCTGTAGATTTTACGATGAAATTTAATGACAAAAATCGGGTTGTAATGACCGCTGAATATGGGTCCGATGAGGAAGAAAGCTCATATAGACTTAAAGCATTGCAACGTCCGACTTTGTTGTTTGATACCTATTCGATATTACATGAGCTTTCTGATCCCAATCCCAATGTTTTAGGAGGAGGGGTTGGTACTGGTTATGAAGCAGATTTTGAGTTTGCAGTAATTTCAGCTACCAAAGATAAAATTGTCTTGGAGGGGACTTTCAATAAAAGTAAACTTATTTTGGTTCGGGCAGAATCAAAAGTTGATTTGGAATCAACCTATAACGAGACGAGTTCTATGCAGGATAAATTGTCTCAGATACATACCTATTTTAAACGTACTGAAATCGGAGGGAAGAATTATGAAGCTAAGATTGATGTAGGAAATAAACGTATCAATTTTATTTCCGCAGAGACCGGTGATAATGTGGGAAGTAATTTTTATGTCGTCAAAAATGAGGTTAGATTTTTTAATCCAATAGTGATTGGCAAGGATAGTATTGTAAGCCTTTCGAATGTAAAGTATGATCCCTCTGGCTTTTTATCGGCAAGTTCAGGATCTTTAAATCTGAAGATTACAGAGTCAATTACGCCAATGAATTATGATAAGACCGCGGTAACGCGTTTTTGGAGATCTGATCGCCAAATTTCTTTTTCGGCTTGGGTTAAGGATGGTGAAGAAGATTATTTAAATGACAATAGTGTTTCTGTAGGTACAGGAATGAACAGAAGAATTGCCTGGTTGGATTATGGTCCTGGTTATGATTTGCTTGGATATGCTCAAGGCAATTCGTTGTATTTCGGTACTGCCATTGCTAGTACGATTGACTTACAAACGGCTTATTAAGTATCAGTATGTAGGAGCTTTGGGAACCATTCCAGCAGCTTATAGAAATATAATTTTACAAACTGCACTTGATTTTACGGATCCAAAAGGATTATACGTCATCGAAACAGCGCTAGGACAATATGATTTGGTAACTGTATCAGACGCGCGAAAATGGATTAGTTTTGGACGGTAGTCAATAAATTTTTCAAACTAGTTGGAAATCTAACTGAGAAAAATTTAGGATATGCCAAGGAGATACACAAAATGTGTATCTCCTTTTAATGACGTTGCAATGAATAAAATAATAACTGTTAAAGCTAAATAATAGATTTAAATGATGTATTGGAAAGAAATAAAAAATGGCGATAATTTACCTAAATTAGTCCGCCTTTTATCACAGATTGGACTACTGTCTGTCGCCTTGCTGATCGCACATTATTCTACATATCAATATCTTCCAGATTGGACCAATACGATTATTTCTTTTATTGTAGAACTTTTTACGATCCCATTGCTAATGATGGTCATATTCATTTGGATAACGTCGCTTTTTTTTCTTGTATTTAAGAAAGAGCATAGAGCTGATTGGATCATGAGTATACTTTATGCTTCGGCAACTATTATCTTAGTGTTGCTTGGAGATTATTTGGTGTAAAAATAAAATAAGTGGAATTTAGAAGTTCCTAGGCAAATATATTTTAATGATTTTGATCTACTGATTGCTAGGTTTGTTTTCTATTTTGTTACAATTAATTCCAAGATTTAGTTTTTTTAAGGAACCTTAAATTGATTGTTTATACTCGCCATAGATTTAGCTTTATTAAGCTTAGAATTATTTGATTTTTGTTTTACCTCCCTTAGAGCAGTTATCTTTTATTTTTTTACTGCCGATTTTCTAAGTTTATAAGTACAAAAAAGCATATGAGATTCCGCTTGGTAACTTTTTTGTGTGAATAATAAAAAATATTTAGCACTTTTACCAAACAATTATTAAGCACTTACATGTAAGTGCACATACATGTTCTAAAATATCCGCTATGAAGTACAATTTGTAGTCGCGGGATCTTTAACGATGCAGAAGGAAGAAGTATTATTTAAAACACACTATAACGGATTGTGCCACTTTGCTTGGAAAATTGTTGGTGATTTAGCTGTGGCTGAAGACCTAGTTCAAGATTCATTTGTCGCTTATTTTAAAAGCACTGGGCAGGTCAGCGACAATGAGATTGCCGTTAAAAATTACTTGTATAGTTCGGTTCGTTTTGCCTGTTATAATCATATTCGCCACGAAAAAGTACAACAAAGATATTGGAATGTCGTCGGTTTTACAGAAGAGGATAATATAGCCCTTGAATTGAATATGATTCATAGTGAGGCCATTCAGGAAATTTACAAAATTATTGAACAGATGCCGACCTCTTGCCAACAGGTCTTTCGCCTGGGCTATTTAGATGGTTTGTCTAATCTTGAAATAACCCAGGAATTGAAAATTAGCATCAATACCGTAAAAACCCAAAAACAGCGCGGTATGAAAATGCTTTTAAAACGACTAAATCCTGAGTTTTTACCCCTTATTATATTTTTGTTAAAAAATATTTAAATTCTTGTCACCCCTTTTCCTGCCTTAAGTTTCTTTACTGTACAATATGGAAGAAAACTCAGGGCATATCTCTCAGCTGCTTCAAAAATTTTTATTTGGTCAATTGACCGAAATAGAACAAAAACAATTTGAAGAGTGGCTACAAGCTAGTGACCAAAACAGACGGCTTTTAGAATCATTTCGAAAAGCAAAGAATATTGAACAAGATTTAGCTGTTGTTAAGCAATTGGATGCAAATAGAGCTTGGGAAAAGCTTAACAGCAGGAATAATAAATCTAATTATAAGTGGTTTATCAGTATTGCCGCATCGTTACTTCTATTGGCCACTTTTTTCTATCTATGGCAGAGCAGTTATTTGAAGACAGATGAAGATGCTGTACATAATCTAACTTTGAATTTGGAGCAGGATGTCGAGCCGGCACAGAGTGGGGCTATTTTACAGTTGTCCAATGGTGAAAAAGTTGTGCTTAATAACAAGACATCCAAAACCTACCATACAAACAAGACATTTGTTGGGAATGGCGCGGAATTAATCGTTAAAAACGATAAAAGCCAGCAAATATCTCGTCTGAACTCGCTCATAGTGCCACGTGCAAGTTATTATAAAATCACTTTGAGTGATGGTACCAAAGTTTGGGTTAACGCACAGTCGAAATTAAATTTTCCGGCGCAATTTTCAGCAGATGAAAGAAGGGTGAGTTTAGAGGGAGAGGCCTATTTTGAAGTGGCACATGATGCTAAAAAGCCTTTTTACGTTGATTCAAAAGCTGGAGAAATCAAGGTTTTGGGTACGCATTTCAATGTATTCGCCTACCACGATGACATCCGAGCAACGCTAGTCGAAGGTAAAGTAGAGGTGCGACAAAAGGAAAATAAATTAGAATTGAATCCAGGTGAATTTGCTTCCCTTTCGAAAAATAATATGATAAAGGGGAATGCTGATATTCAGCAGGATTTAGCTTGGCATAACAATGAATTTTACTTTAAAAAGGAAACGATTGTAAATATTGCTCATCAACTGTCCCGATGGTACGATCTGGATGTGAAATTTAGGGGCAATGTGCAACTCAGCAAAGAATATAGCGGTAGTATACAGCGCGATGTAAAACTTTCTCAAGTGTTGGAGATGTTATCGTATGTCAGTGACCTTCGATTTGAAGTTCACGGTAAGGAATTGATTATTGAGAACAAAAGCTAACTTATTTTAAAACATAAAACTAATTCAGCGAGGCTTATGATATAATATTACAATCCAATCATTAAAGTGCCCAAAAAAAAGAGAACAGGAATGTTGGCGCATCCCTGTTCAGAAATGTGATCAAAGGGCTCATAACTTAAAAGTGAACTATTAATTACCTAATTAACCACAAAATGTAAATGTATGAATAACTTACCATTTAGCAAAGCCTGGTCCTTGTTACCCCAAGATCATAGGTTTTGCAAACCCTTACGTATTATGAAAATTAGTACATGCCTTTTATTCGCATTTGTAACCGGTGTTCATGCTAAAGGAACAGCCCAAAAAGTTACCTTGAAAATGAGGAATGCACGGATTGAGGAAGCGCTTTCTGCGATTTCTAAACAATCCAACTTGCGTGTTCTCTATAGCGAAAACTTAAACGCTAAATCTCGTGTTACAGTCAATCTAAAAAATGCGTCTGTAGAAGAGGCATTAAACTCGATTTTAAGAGATAAAAATATCGAGTACAAAATTATTGCAAATACAATTTCTGTCAATAGTAATGGAAAGAATGACGTAGTTGTCGAGGGGACACAACAGTCGATCGCTGGAACAGTTAAAAATGCTGAGGGGAATCCGTTGGCCGGTGCTACAATCACGGTCAAGGGAACTTCCATTTCCACGCAAACCGATGCAAACGGACATTTTAAGATAAATGCTGGAGGAAATGCGGTATTGGTTGTCCGATATGTGGGTTATAGCAATCTTGAAGTTAGTGTCAATAATAGAAGTTCCATCGCGATCGTATTGGATTCTAACCAAAATCAAATCGACGAAGTTGTTGTAACAGGACTTGGAGCTAAAATAGACAAAAGAACATTTACAGGGGCTACATCTAAGGTCGATATGAAAGATATTGAACTTGGTGGACTTCCTGATCCATCAAGAGCTTTGGAAGGCCGTGTTGCTGGGGTTTCGGTTCAAAACACAACCGGAACCTTTGGATCAGCTCCAAAAATTAGAGTCCGTGGTGCAACGTCAATTTATGGTAGTTCAAAACCGCTTTGGGTAATTGATGGGATTATCATAGAAGATGTGTCAAACGTCTCTTCAGATGATCTGTCTTCGGGAGATGCATTGACCCTAATCAGTTCTGCTGTCGCCGGCTTAAATGCCAATGATATTGAGTCATTTACTGTACTGAAAGATGGTTCTGCGACTTCAATATATGGTGCTAGGGCTATGGGAGGTGTTATTGTTATTACAACAAAGAAAGGAAAAGCTGGTCGGAACTCCGCCAATTATGTGGGTGAGTTTACTTCAAGAGCGATTCCTTCTTATAATAATTTCAATATCATGAATTCTCAGGAGCAGATGGCATTTAATCAAGTTCTTGAACAAAGGGGATGGTTGACAATGGCAGATGTGGCAAGTAGATCCGAATCGGGTGTCTATGGGAAAATGTATGAATTAATCAAGGCAGGTCAATTAGAAAATACACAAGAAGCGAGAAACGCTTATTTAAGGAAAGCAGAATACCGAAATACAGATTGGTTTAAACAATTGTTCAGCCGGACAATCATGCAGAACCACTCAGTCAGTCTTTCATCAGGTACAGAAAGAGCACAATATTATACATCCATTAGTGGTGTTTTTGATAATGGCTGGGCGCGTAAATCAGATGTGAAACGCTATACAGGGATGTTTAATGCTTCCTATGATTTATTTGATAATCTTAAATTAGATTTGCGAACAAATGGATCCTATCGTGATCAGCGGGCTCCAGGTACATTAGGTTCTTCTGTAGATCGAGTTTCCATGGAAATTAAACGGGATTTCGACATTAACCCTTATAGTTATGCATTAAATACTTCACGGACACTTGATCCTAATGAATTCTATACACGGAATTATGCACCATTTAATATCCTGCATGAATTGGATAACAATTACATGGATATAAATGCTGCCGATATTAAATTTCAAGGAGAATTGCGATGGAAGCCGATCAAGGCATTGGAATTGGGGTTATTGGCCGCTACAAGATATCAGCAAACATCGCAACAGCACTATATTAAAGATCAGTCAAATCAGGCATTAGCTTATCGTTGGATGCCTACTACGTTTATTCGTGATGCGAATCCTTTCTTATATACTGATCCGAGTGATCCTTATGCAGTGCCAGTTTCTGTCTTACCATATGGCGGTATCTATAATCGTACAGACAATAAGATGTTGACAAAGGATTTCCGTTTTACAGCAGCTTTCGACAAAACTTTTAAAGAGATCCATAAGATATACGCATTTGCCGGTGCTGAAACGAATTCTGTGGATCGAAATCAGAACTGGTTTAGAGGTTGGGGTTTGCAATATGATTTAGGGGAAATTCCATTTATAGATTATAAGCTGTTTAAGAAAAGCCAGGAAGAAAATGCTGATTATTATTCTATTGATAGAAGAAAAAATGGTGATATAGCTCCTGCTCGTAACAGACAAGTAGCATTTTATGGAACCGCAAATTATACGTTTGACAACCGATATACTATTAATGGTACATTACGCTACGAAGGGACCAACCGTTTAGGTCGTACAACCTCTGCACGTTGGATGCCTACATGGAACGTTTCAGGAATGTGGAATGTCATGGAAGAAGATTTCTTTAAAAAATTGAATACGCCATTTTCGAATTTAAGTTTTAAGGGGTCTTATAGCTTAACGGCAGATAGAGGACCGGATTTCGTTACCAATTCGAAGATTATTATTCAAAGTTATAACCCATGGCGTCCTAATACCGCAGATAAAGAAACAGGTCTTAATATTTCTGATTTAGAAAATTCGGAACTTACCTATGAAAAGAAACATGAGTTAAATATAGGTACTTCCATTGGTTTATTTAAGAACAGGATCGCATTGGATGTTGATTACTATAAACGTAAGAACTTCGACTTAATCGGTATTGTCAATACACAGGGACTTGGTGGCGAGATTTCAAAGTACGGGAATGTTGCCAATATGGAATCTCATGGATTGGAATTTAGTCTTTCCGCAACAATATTGAAAAAGCAAGATTTTTCGTGGGTTTCTAGCTTTATTTACACCAAAGCGAAAAACAAGATTACGGCTTTGGAAAACAATAGTCGAGTTGCAGACTTAATTGCTGCTGGCGGATATGGACGGGTTGGTTATCCCGTAAGACCGCTATTTTCCATTCCATTTAATAGACTTCTTCCGAATGGTCTGCCCGTCTACAATTACATCGATGGAGCAGAGACAACAACGGGGGTTTATTTTCAGGAACGCAAGCAAATTGACTGGTTGAAGTATGAGGGGCCAACTGAACCGACCGATATGGGAAGTTTTGGGAACGTATTTTCATATAAGAATTTTAAGCTCAATGTATTTATCACCTATTCTTTTGGAAATGTAGTTCGATTGGATCCAGCATACAAAACAGGTTATTCCGACTTAAATGCTACACCAAGGGAATTTTGGGATGCCTGGACTGTTCCTGGAGAGGAAGCATTTACGAATATTCCTGTGATTTTGGATAGACGTTTTATCCGAAACAATAGTCAATACGATTATGCTTATAATGCCTACAATTATTCAACGGAAACTGTTGCAAAAGGTGATTTTATTCGTTTGAAGGACATTTCCTTGTCTTATGAGCTGCCAAAATATTTTGTGCAATCTCTTAAGATGAGCAATCTTGGTGTACGGTTCAATGTGATCAATCCTTGGTTAATTTATGCGGATAAGCGCCTTAATGGGCAAGATCCAGAATTTGTTAATTCAGGAGGTGTGGCATTACCAATTGCGAAACAATATACATTAACCTTAAAAATGGGATTCTAGCATATGAAAAAGAGATTATCATATATATTAATTGCAGCGGGAATAATAGCGACAAGCTTTTCTTCCTGTAAGAAATATTTGGATGAATTGCCCGATAATAGGGCTGAACTAAATACAACAGACAAAATTGGGAAAATGCTCGTTGGGGCTTATCCAGAGAATGCTTATGTTATGGTAGCTGAGTTATCTTCTGACAATGTGGATGATGTTGGGCCAGTTTACTTAAACTACGCACGCTTCATAGAACAAATATACAAATGGCAAGATATTACTGAAACGAGTAATGATGGAATCGATCGTATTTGGGGAGCGTGTTATGGAGCGATTGCTAATGCAAATGCTGCATTGCAAGCTATTGATGAACAGGGGAATCCAGCGAGCTTAAAAGCACAGCGTGGTGAAGCGTTGTTGGCACGGGCTTATAACCATTGGATTCTTGTAAATATGTTTGCACAGAATTATTCGAAAAAGTATTCAACAACAGATTTGGGTGTTACTTATATGACGAAAGGAGAAACTACCCTAAATCCAAAATATGAACGTAATACTGTTCAGGAAGTTTACGATTTTATTAAAAAGGATATAGAAGAAGGTTTACCATTAATCAATGACGCTTCTTACGCCAACTCTAGTGTTGCAAAATATCACTTTAACCGAGCGGCAGCTTATACCTTTGCATCGCGTGTTGCATTATTTATGGAAGATTGGACAAAGGCAGTGGAGTATTCCACCGAAGCGTTAGGAAACAATCCAACAGCGACTTTACGTGATTATGCAACGATTGCCTCTTTTTCTGCTGCGATCAATAATACAACGAGAGAGTATAATGCGAGCTCAGTGAAAGCTAATTTCTTAGTAGCTACGGCTTATTCGGCGATGGGGACAACTTTTGGGGGGTATTCAACCAACAACAGAATCAGTCACGGTGGATCTATTGCAATGACGGAGACAGCGTTTGCTGCTCAGCCTTTTGGGAAAGCTACGACATCAACGGATTATAGAATTCGTGCATTTTCCTATACGAGTACGACGGCAAATAAAGTGATTTTTCCACATGTTGCCTACATTTTTGAATATACTGATCAAGTTGCGGGAATTGGATTTTCACGAGGAGTCTATACGCCGATCACGTCGGAAGAAGCTTTATTGAATAGGGCGGAAGCAAATATTCATCTTAAGAATTATGCGGCAGCCATTACTGATATGCAAATCCATATTAATAACAATACCATTAGCAAGCCTGGGACAATAAGTGAAGCTTCGATTAACAATTGGGCGAATTCATTTACATATTTTACTCCTACAGCTCCAACACCGAAAAAGAAATTGAACCCAGATTTTCAGATTGAAAGCGGTACACAGGAAAATATGATCCATGCAGTATTATCGCTTAAACGCCTTCAGTTTCTTCATACTGGCTTAAGATGGTTCGATGTAAAACGTTATGGCATTGAAATAACCAGAAGGGTCGCTCCTGCGGTCAACAATGGAACGATGACTTTTACGGTTACCGATAATACGCTATCGATCCGAGATCCTCGTCGTGCAATTCAATTACCTCAAGATGTGGTAAGTGCAGGTTTAACACCAAATCCTAGATCAAATGAAATTAAGTAATAAACTATTTATGTTATTAGCTTCATGCGGAGTGTTGTTTTCTGCATGTAACAAAGAGGATAAATTAAATCCCAATAGTGTTTTTGTAGATTCAACAATACCAAAGAACGCTTTGGACAATTACCTCTATAAAAACTATATTCTACCCTACAATGTCGAGATACTGTACAAGTACGTCGATAAAGAATCTGATATGAGCTATCGATTGGTACCTGCACCTTTTGAATCTTCTATAAGATTGTCCAAGCTTATGCTTTATCTTGTTATGGAGCCATATTCAGAAGTGACTGGAGGGAAGGAGTTCCTTAAAAACAACTTTCCAAAATTAATTACGTTTACTGGTTCAGCTCCAATTCAAACAAACGGTGTCATGATTTTGGGAACAGCAGAATCAGGTACAAAAGTATCTTTGTATAATTTGTTGGAATTAAATGAAACCAATGGTAAAAACCCGGCTTTTCTGACGGGCCGATTTTTCAAAACAGTTCACCATGAGTTTCAACATATTCTAAATCAGAATAAGCCTTATCCAAGTAATTTTAAGGAGATCACAGGTACTAGTTACGTGGAGGATGACTGGAATGCGAAATATCCTGCCAATGCTACAGGTATAGGAGCCGCGATCGCAGCAGGCTTTATCTCACCGTATGCTTCTAAGGCCGATACTGAGGATTTTGCTGAACTGTATTCGTTCTATGTTACGCGGAGTCAAGCTGATTTTGATGCCATGCTGAATGTTGAAAATTCTACGGCAGCGGGAAGGGCTTTGATCCTTTCAAAATTAGCAATTGTGAAAAACTATATGAAATCTGAGTGGGGAATTGATATGGATCTCTTAAGAGCCAATATTCTTGCTCGTTATCCTAATCTTAGCACGTTTGATCAAACAACTTTAAATTAAGAAAAAATGAAATTTAAACTATTTATTTTAGGAATAACCATTTTGTCTTTGGGCGCAAGTTGTGAGAAGAAGATGGATCGTATTTTTGAAGACAGTCCGAGTGACCGTCTAAACGCGAGCGTGGCTAATGTATACTCTACTTTACAAGCGAATAAAGATGGCTGGATAATCAAGTATTTTCCAAGCAGCGGATTAGAATTTGGAGGATATACCTTATTTGCCAAATTTAATAATACCACTGACGTTAGCATTGAAGGTGATTTTACAACACTTGCTGCACAGGTAAGTACTTATACTGTCGCACCTGGTGCTGGCGCAATTTTGACCTTCGATACCTATAATCGCATATTTCATTATTTTGCATTGCCTGCAGTCTTTAATAGAGAGCCTGCATATCAATTACCCGGTTTCCTTACAGCATCAATTGGTGCGAGTAACGAGGGGATGAAAGGTGAAAATGATTTCTTGGTAACAAAGGCATCAGCTGATTCCATTGTCATGGAAGGTAGAAAATCGTACAATAAGGTTGTGATGGTCCCGATTAAATCTTCAGAGGCTTCTACAATTATAGCGACCTACCGCGCTGCGCTTACAAAATTCCATGCATTTTCAAATTACAAATTTGAAGTTGGGACAGAATCCTTCGCAGCAACATTTTCAACCGCAGCAACGAAACGAGCATTATTGATTGCAGGTAATACTAAACCATATGCTTATCGTTATACGCCTACTGGACTTGAATTTTATACGGAATATGACGTAAATGGAGTGAAGTTTAGAGAATTGAAGTATGTAGAACCAACAGGAGCGTATACCAAAGGTTATTTTACCAACGATGCAGGAACGATCAAGTTAGTCCCACAAAGTTAAAAAGCAATTTTCTCCCTGCGAAATCAGGGAGAAAGTTTCATATGTTTATTTAGTGGCCCCTTCAGAATATTTTTTGGAGGGGCTTTTTTGCAAATATTTTTTTCCATGTAATGGATCTATTGATTTAGTTGTCATAATGATGTAGGCCTTTGCCATAGTTAGTTTAATTGATATAAACCAAAGTGTAAATTTTATGAAGTATTTTTTTAGTGCCCTTTTACTTGTTTTTGCAGCTCAGTTATTTGCGCAACAAAAAACCAATCAGACGAAACATCTGCCATTTGAGACGATCTATTTTGCCGGTGTTCAATTTAACAACGCCAGCAATCTGAATAGGATCTTGAAAGAATATGATTCCGGAAAGGTGCCTGGGTTTGGTTGGAATGCAGGCGCCGGACTGGCATACAGGACGAAACAAACCCTTATTGGCGTGAATTTTAGCCTGTCGACAAGCAGTAAAAACGACAATACGATGAACACAGGAGATTTTACGGTTTATGTATCTACCAATGCGATACGTACAGGCAGATTGATCTTTAGTCCGCAGCTGGGAGTCGGTACGCAGTCTACTACTTTTACGGTTCAAAAGAAAAATCTGAATGGAGAATTTAGAGACTTTTTGACCACGCAGTCCAACCAAACTAAAATGGAGCATGATGCTGCTATTGTCGATTTAAGTGTTACGTTGAAAACATCCAATTCCGAACGCACTAGCTTTCGCCCGGAATGTAGAATAGGTTATAAATCTTCTATTACACAGAATGAATGGAAAGTAGTGAATGCTGCGGTTTCAGATGTTCCGAAGGATAGACTGGGACATTTCTATGTACAGTTAGCTTGGGGTATTGGACGATAATAATACGATACTAAGGTTTATAGTGCTCCAAAATCTTAGTATTCATAGCTAGAGCCGCTGTATTTAAAACAGTAGCCAAACCTCTTGTTTTGCTATTGTTTTAAATACAGACTGTTTAATATCAGGTCAATGAGTTCATGCGCTTTTTGTGCGTCCTGTTTTTTGACATAAATGGTTCCCATAACTTTAAATTTTCCCTTGTTGTCTTGAACCAAAAAGCTTTTATAATTGCTACGCGTTTTAAAGTAATCTACCAATACCTCAAAATTATTCATCGATTTTATTTCGCTGAAATAATCATTGGCAAGCGTACGGTCCGGTGTTGTTCCTGCGACATACACTATTTCAGGAGCAAGAGACTGCCGTAAAGCCCTCAAATTCTCTTTTGGGGAAGTTGAAGTACTTCGCGTAACCATTGTAACCAACATTCCATCAATCCACCAAAATTCCCCAACCATCTCATTTACATTTTTCTGAACAGGTTCTGGATCTACTTGGTTCAATTTTAAAAAAGCATCATCTGCTGTTATTCGTGAGCTGGGAGGTAGGAGGTCACAATGTGCCGCATCGCTTAATGGAAGGACATTTGTTCCTTGTAGATAAGTCTGTGCATAAGCGGTTGGGAATATCGCCAAACCGCTTATAATATAAGTTAAAAATAAGATGTACTTCCGCATATAGAGCTAAGCTTTTCTACTGTTTAAAATACAGACTATTTAATATCAGGTCAATGAGTTCATGCGCTTTTTGTGCATCCTGTTTTTGTGCATAAATAGTACCCATAACTTTAAATTTTCCCTTGGCATCTTGGATCAAAAAGTCTTTATAATTACTACGGGTTTTAAAGTATTCAACCAATACCTCGAAATTATTCATCGATTTAATTTCGCTGAAATAATCATTGGCAAGCGTACGGTCCGGTGTTGTTCCTGCGACATACACTATTTCAGGAGCAAGAGACTGCTGTAAATCTCTCAAATTCTCTTTTGGGAAAGTTGAAGTACTTCGCGTAACCATTGTAACCAACATTCCATCAATCCACCAATATTCCCCTATCATTTCATTTACATTTTCTTCAACAGATTTTGGATCAATTTGTTTCAGTTTTAAAAATGCATTGTCAGCTGTTATCCTTGTATTTATCGGTAATAAGTCGCAATGTGCCGCATCGCTTAATGGAATTACATCAGTTCCTTGGAGATAAGTTTGTGCATAATTATTTGATAATATGCCAATATAAATTATTACAAGTAGGATAAATTTCTTCATAAAATTGTTATTAATTACAGTTATTGATTGAAATAAACTTTCTAAATGTATTTGGATCGATTTTGGAGTTCAATGGTTTAAAGTTAGCAGTTCCCGATTCCGAGCTATAGAGCTGTATCATATCCCCATAGAGATCTATCAATGCAAGTTCCTGCGAGGTATAAGCATTATTCCCCATACGCCTGTATCCTCTAGTTAATCTTTTGTACTCTTCAAAATCAGCCTGCCGATTTGGATACCTGTTTACCCATTTGACAGGATCGGTAATGGTAATAGCATAGTCGTGATTTGCTGTCATGACATTAATGCTGTGATAGCTAAGATATACCTGTTTTTGAGCTGGGCTCAATACATCCATATTTGCATTGCTGGTCGCCATATAGATCCCGATACCTGAAAACACATCGATGGACGAGGGAGCACTCTCAAAACCATGGGTATGGGTGTAGTCTACCGTTACCTCGACCTGGTCATTGGCCTTCCATTGCCACCGCTCATGAGAGGTGACTTCGTGGACACCGTCCCCCAATTCGTATCCTACGTCCACATTTGTATAATTTGTTACTTCTTTCGTATTGAGATTCATATAGGTATTATAACCATGCTCTTTGCCAGTCTGTAAAGTTAGATTTTTTATTTCATTGTTTTTAGCTATGGTACTTTGCTTGGTTTTACGGTCATTCAGAGCCGCTCTGTCTGCACAAGGATCTATCTTCGCCAGCTTTTTCAATGTGACTTTTATCATTGATTCCCACCAGCCGTTTAAATTGGGTATAGCTATCCCAGACCCAATGTCTAAGCCAAATCCTCCATTCCCACAACTGGTCGTACTTTTCGGTTTGGCGACAACTCTCGTGACGACCACCTCATCCAGCGTATTCATTCCGCTAAATGAAAATGTGTTTTGCAGGAAACTGCCGAGGTAGTTTGAACTTCCGTTACCTCCGTATTCATCTGTTGGAAATTCGGGATCGCCTATATTTTTCTCCACGCAGTTGGCATTGACATCGTACATGATGGATTCAACTTCAATATCTTCTGGTGGAGCTTCCACATCTTGTGCTTTCGAATCAATGATCATGAAAAGACCAAAGGAAAAGACTCCTAGGGATAAAATCTGTAATAATACTTTTCTTTTCATCGTCTTAATTATAGGTTAGTACATCTCCTACCTTACCCATGGAGACCTTTATCAGTTTGAATGCTTTCCCATCTAAATTAAAGACGACAATATGACCGTCAAATTTTTCATTGGCCAATACTTGCTGATACTCCGTGTAGTCATAATTGGTCATGCTGATATTCTTTACCTGACACAGGCTATCAATGTATGAAGGCCGGGGCCGATATTCCCGTAGTCGGGCATATACATTCTGTTGGTTTTGATCAGAATAAAAATTAATCATCCGATAGCCTTTATCAGCAATGTAATCAGCAATTTTGTCCGTTAATATACCGCCAGTTAAGGGAATTAGATAAGAATATTTCGTGTCGTTTACGACTTCCTTCACCGCATAATCCCAAAGTAATTGATCCATCACACTCCCATTTTCAGGAGCGTTGGAAACATTCGCTTTTGTACCAGCTTTTTTAGCAAAAAGTGCTTTTTCTTCTATAGACTTTGCTTTTGTGAATTTTTTGAGCATTGCTAAATTAAAACTGCTCTTTGGCTTTTTTGTATTGGGCTCCTTCTCCAAACGGTCTCTTTGACAGCTCATAAGACTGATCAAAATACTGGTTAATAATAAATACTTCTTCATAATTCGGTGATTTTCATTTTAAAAGACTATTTTTAACTGCTGTTTTTGGTTTTAGTAATTGTCTTAGCATATGTGTCCTAAATAAATTTTAGGATTGGATTTCTGTGGTACAAGCATAGCTTTTTTCATCATTTCGATATTGACCCCTATTTTTCAATCTGCGAAGATCTTTAGCTGTCCCTTTTTTCCTTTTATAGGCGGCCTGAGAAAGGGATCATCTATCCATTGCCAGATGTTTATTTTCACGAAGATATTCATTCTGATGAATGCGACCAGATTGGACAGGTTCCAGTCATATTTGGCCTTTTTTTGCAAGTATTTTAACAGTAATATGCCAATGAGTGAAGTTCAGATCTAGATCATCACTGCATTTTCAGAAGTCCCTATGAATGTCGATACTTTTAAGCGCTGCTTTAGATGCTTGAAGAAGACTTCGATATGCCAGCGTTGTTTATAGATGTTTGCCACCAAAGAAGCCTTCCACTTCGTATTATTGGTCAAAAAGTGGTGCTCATTGCCAGTGGTGCTGTCCCAAAAGTGGACTAGGCGTAGCGGCTTGCCGTTGTATTTATTGCAGGCAGCACCGGATAGCTCAATGAGCTCATCCTTAAGGATCCCCTTTTCGATGAGTGCTTCACTCTGATAGGACTTGATAACCTTGTACTTCATATTAACTTTACTCCTGGTAACGAAGTAACCCCCCCTGCTGTCCAAATCCCCAAGCCAGCTGTAATCCACGTAGCCACGGTCCACTACCACCACGCTTCCCTTGGAAAAACTGTAACTACCGGCTCGCTGGCTCTCATGTACTTTTCCATCGGTAATCTGCATAAAAACAGGTAGGCAGCCATCATAATCCAAGACAGTGTGCAGCTTTACGGCACCTTTGGTGCTGCGAAACTTTGCCCAGTCAAATACAGATAGACATAAGGGGATGATGCTTGCATCCATCAGATATACTTTACGCTTTAGCTGACCAAGATCTTTGCGAAAATGGGTGTCCTTTTGCCAAAGCCTATCCAAAACAGAATAGTAAAGATCTTTGAAAAGTTCATGGGTACGGTGTGTGTTGATATAGGATATATTAGACTTACTTGGAGCTCTTACTACACAAGACCGTTGCAAAATAATGTTGATATTTTCTGATCGGTTATTTTTGCTTTTTTTTTGCAGTTTTTTCCGATTTGGATTCGGAAATCTAGTTGCGTTTTCTTGAAAAATCCTCTTTTTGAGGCCTTTTCAACTGCTTAATTTGTGTTTTTTATTGCATTGGACACAAGTATCCCAGGTGATCTGTAAAGATTGTACGCCATGGCTTCCATTAGATTTTGTGTATGCATTTTGGCGATCCCCTTATACCTTGCACAGCTTGAGTTGAACCATCGCCGGATGCTCCCGAAGGTCCGTTCAACTTTGAACCTGATCTTGCCGATCAGTTTGTTTCTTAACTTCTCTCTTTCGGTTAACGCTGTTCCTTTCTTTGCCTTATGCAAGATCCTGCTTTTTAGCTTTCCTGATTTGATCAATTCCTCATTTTTAGAGGAACGATATCCCTTGTCAGCATAGATATGGATGCCCTTTGGAAGGTCAGCCGAAGATATTACCTGTTGAAGATTGGCAATTTCATTTACATTTGCTGGAGTGGTTACCACGCCCAGAACCAGGCCTTCTGTATCGGTGACATAATGCTTTTTATAGCCATAACGTGTTTTCCCAGCCTTCTTTATCCAACGAGCTTCATGGTCAACACCCGGGCTCTCTTGTTGGATCAATAACTGTTCACTATTCTCTTTATCCAGCTCAGAATCTTCGCGAGGATGTTCACTACGGTCACTTTCGATCTCGTAAATAACTTTGCCTTTTGGTTTTAGCGGAGAATCAACAATACTGGCATCAACGATAGCTCCACGTTTTACCAATATTTTATGTTTATTCAACTGCTTGTTCAGCTCCTTGAATAGATTCTCATAAACACCCTTTTCTGTCAGCGAGCTGCGAAAACGGCTAATAACACTGTGATCGGGAACCGAATCGTCCAAACTGATGCCAACAAAGCGACTAAAGGAGATACTGTCGTTTATACGGTCTTCTACTTCGTAGTCACTCAGACCATACCAGGTCTGTAGAAGTGTCATTTTGAAGAGGACAAGACCAGAATAACTAGGGCGTCCCATTTTGCTTTCCCCTTTGTGGTAATGCTTGTTGATAATATTTGAAATCGGACGCCAATTTACCAATGTATTGATCTGATCGAAGAATTCCTGCTTGATTTTCCGTCTTTGAACCATGTAATCAACAAAGCTAACTTTTTCTGTCTTTTCCATACCTTAAATATAACGAAAATCAACAAGAAACAAATTAAAAACTTGAATATCAATAAAATAAAAACCAAACACTTTTGCAACGGTCTTTACACCTAAGTGGTTCAGATTACCAGTGGTACTGCGTAGACCGTTACTAATATCACGAACTGAATCTGCCGAGGAAAAATGACAGAAAAGCATACTGACTAGATGCGTCCAGCTGTTGATCCCTTTCTGATGTTTGTCACTTTTGTGCTTTGAAACCAAATCTTTGAATAATTCGCGGTCGATAAGAGATAAAATCTGACTAAAAACATTTAAATTTATCATGGCGGTGTGTTATAATTTTGCAATTTAAATATAGCAACTTTGCTATATCCAAACACCGCCACTTTTTAAACGTTTAGGACGCAAGTGTTGTCTTAGTATCTTGGTTGTCTCAAATATAGTTTTTTTGTTTTATTATTTTATTTTTCTTTGTTTAAATTTATTATTGTTTTTTTAACCAAATTATTAGTGTTCACGTCATATGCCGTTTATAAAAATTATGAAAACACACCGTAAGTTATTTTTTCTTTACTGCCTTATTATGCTAGTAATTATATTAAGTCAGCAACTTATTGCCCTTTACTTTCGAGGTGAAGTAGCGGAGTTCACTACAGGTCGGATAATCGCAACCTTTATTTATCTGATCATGGGAGCATTAACGCTTACATTTGTGGAAATAAAGACAAAGAGAACTAAATAGATTAGAATCTCTAAATATAGCTGCTATAACCGCAGAAAGTGATACCTGGGGAAATATGGGAAAGCTGATTATTTAACCAAAACAAATGATGAAAAGATTATTGTTTCTTGCCTCTTTGGCTGTTTTCTTTATGATGGGATGTCAGAAAGAAAAAGACGAGTTGAATCCTCTTTTGGGCGATTGGAAAATTAAAAGTATTTATATGAAATACACCGATCCGGTTAATGGCTTAGTAGAGGAAACTGTAGATGTAAATAAATTTCTGTCTGAACGAGGGTTCTATCCTACGTTAGTTAAGGAAATACATTTCTTCGATAAAGATAGTGTGATATTTATAGCTCCTGAACGTGGTAGTGTTTTCTCAATTGGTGAAAAATATCATATTCAAGATCCGGGTCAGTCAAGTGAAGAATCAAGAGGTACCTTCGGATTGGAAGGTAATTTTATCAATGTTCAGTTCAAATATGATGGTGGACAATCAAATTCCAAATACCGTTATGCTCTTGACAAGGGAGGACTTCAATTGATAACAAGGGATATTGATCAAAAAGTAGAGGGACGACAGGTAACCCATAAAGAAATTTGGTTTTTGGAGAAATGAGATAACAAAATATTGCAGAGCCATTCTTTCGGGAATGGCTTTTTTCTTTCTAATTCCAAGATGGTGTAACGAAATTTAATTTGTCAATAATTTGTACGTATCTTTGTACAGATAAAAGTACTTGTTATGTTGATTGCTAGTGTATCTGATTTCCGGAAAGACATAAAACGCTATCTGGATAAGGTTTCCAAAAACTTTGAAACCTTAATTATTAATCGAGGTAAAGATTCGGGTATTGTTGTTATGTCGCTTGAAGAATATAATTCCTTGATGGCAACAAACCATGAATTATCTTCCCGAACAAATGAACAGCGTCTTGATGCAGCGATTGAAAAGTTGAAAGCTGGAAACTCGTTTGAGAAGCAGTTGTCGGAGGAGTAATATGAAGTATGTTTTCGTGGATGAATCTTGGGAAGATTATCTGTACTGGCAACAGACAGATAAGAAGAAACTGAAAAAGATCAACGAACTGTTGAAAGATATCGCAAGGACCCCATTCGAAGGGTTGGGTAAGCCGGAACCCTTAAAACATAAGTATTCCGGATTCTGGTCACATCGCATTGATGAGGAACACCGACTGATCTACAAATACGAGGAAAACCAAATTTTAATTGCTAAATGCAGGTTCCATTATGATTGATCAAGAGATAGCTAAAGAATATTGAGTCTTGAACAAATCTAAAAAATTGTAAAAGATTTATTCTGATGAAGCATCTTGATGAGTTGGACGGATTACCTAAATATTTGGATAAAGGAATATTCTCGCGTATTTTCATCCGACTTAATAATATGTATAAAGCGGATGAGAGATCGCTAAACTTCTTTCGTATTGAAATTTAGCTTAGTTTTGCCATAGGAGAACTGGCAAATTTAACGCCGGAAGAGAAAATGGCATACATATCAAGCTTGGAACAAAAACGTGTCTATAATGCCACGATTGCATATGCTGAAAAGGAAGGTATGGAAAAGGGTATGGAGAAAGGTATGGAAAGAGGTTTAGAGCAAGGTCGATTGGAAGAGCGTGCCAAAGCTGAAGCTGAGAAATTAGCTGAAAAGCTTAAATCAGCGTTAGAATTTAAGAAAATTGGTGTAGCTGTAGAAGATATTGCTAAGGCTTTAGGGCTGACTATCGAACAGGTAGAGGAGCTGAAATAGAATTTTTTATTTATAAAATATTTTTGGAGCCATTCTTTCGGGAGTGGCTTTTTTTTGTATTTAGCCATCATAACCAGTTACCTAATTATGATGGCTGAGTAAAATATATAAGCAAATATTTGAATCCCAGCACTGCAGAATCATTGATTATCGCCACCACTCAAAATTCTTTTGAGAGGGGAAGTGAAAATATGGAGGAGGAAGACTAAAGCTTTCGTATATAGTATTAAAGGGGTAGAGGTATAGCGTCTTTACCACGTCTTTGAAGAATTGTAGAACTTGTAATTTCAATGGAGTTTGTCTTCCTCTCCGTTAATCACTTGGCTTATCCACCTTAGAGAAATCTAAAAGATCATTTGGGGTCACTCCAAGTGCATCTGATATCTGGACCAGAATAAATGCTGTAGGGTTTGCTCCCTGACGTTCATAACGATTTATAAATTGTTTATCTTTATTTAATATGGAAGCTAGCTCTCCCTGTTCTATTTTTTTCTCAATTCGAAGTTGTTCAATACGTTTTCCTAATTTGGTGCGAAATGCTTTTTGATTTTGATCCATTTAGTTAAAATCGACATATTGAAAAAAAAATGGTCAACAAATTTGTTTACTATTGTGTTGTTTTTTATATTTGTCTCATTAGTTTGTTAATTAGAATATGATATAAGTTTTAATTAAAATATTGAAAATATAGATATTTAAAAGTCTTGCAGCTCCATTCTCAGGCCAAGTGGCAAGGCAGCAGAAATATCTCACGCTTTCAATGAAAAGTGCTATTTTTGCATTTAATTCATTGAAGTGTGGGGCTGCTGTTCACCCGGCGCAACTTTAGGCCTGAGAATCTTTTGGAGCACGGGATGCAGCCCCCTCTTTAATTTAGCTGCCTTCCAGCAAGACTCGTTTAACCATAAAAACGAGTTATGAACAAAAAGCAACAATCAAAAAACATCATTGCGGCCCCCGAGTAGCTCGGATGGTCTGGACAAATAAGATTTGTCTTCCCTTGCCATGGAACGCGTAATGCCAATATATATACCTTTGTGACCCCTCAATCAAACGCGCTCTGGCTTCCCAGAATGAATTAATTTTTACTTATGTAACCTGAGCATAGTCAGGCCCCGTAAAAAACTGATTTCGGTCGGAAAGGGACTCTATGTGCTTTAGGTTGCGGTTTGCAATACTGAAATATGAACAGGATTTTGGCGCTACAATTCGCTTTTGACCGTTTGATTTATGATGTTCACAAGGCCGATTACGACCCTATAAAGGAGATCGAAACGTTTTGGAATAGATATGCACTGGATACAATATCTGACAATATCTTGGAGCTATTGGGTGCATATGTGAATGACGAAATGCAAAAAGACTGGTCTTACATAGATGAAGAGATGTACGAGTTCGCAACGGAATTGTATCGTGTATTGATCGCATACTGTGTCGCCAATTATCGCCCTACCGATCTCACCAAGCTCGAACTCTCGGCCAAAGCCAGGGAACGTATAGCCAAGGAGTTGGAAATGAGCAAAAAAATCGTTGACTTTTTCGGTCGTTTATCGAAATAACCACTAACAAACAAGATTATGAATACCCTTAAATTATTAGCCTTCCTAAGGCTTTATATCAGCTATATATTTCAAGTGCTTGCCAAACACTACTTAAGAACAAGGCCTGTGCAAATCAAGCGAATGTTAAGGCCACTTTCTTCTGTCTTTTGCCTGACCAACTTCGCCCCAACTTCTGCCTTTTATGCTATTGGCTCCGAGTTTTCATCGGGATTTCATCGGGCCATACCGATTAAAACCCGATGCCGACCCGATGAAAATCCGATGAAATGTAGAAATTCGGCAGGTATTGGTCGGGTAATGCTCTGTTGCATCGCAGTAGTTTCTATGTTTAGTTTATCGGCTCAGACGCCCCGCAAGGACAGTGGGGCGGATGGGCTAAATAGCATCAAGCCATTACAGATCGGTGATACGATCCCAGAAGTACTATGGAAAATGCCACTTGCTGTCATCAACCATCCCGATGGAAAGGAAATAATTTCTTTATCCGATTACAAAGACAAGAAACTACACATCTGTCCTAAATAAATTTTAGGATTCGATTTCTGTGGTACAAGCATAGCTTTTTTCATCATTTCGATATTGACCCCTATTTTTCAATCTGCGAAGATCTTTAGCTGTCCCTTTTTTCCTTTTATAGGCGGCCTGAGAAAGGGATCATCTATCCATTGCCAGATGTTTATTTTCACGAAGATATTCATTCTGATGAATGCGACCAGATTGGACAGGTTCCAGTCATATTTGGCCTTTTTTTGTAAGTATTTTAACAGTAATATGCCAATGAGTGAAGTCCAGATCTGGATCATCACTGCATTTTCAGAAGTCCCTATGAATGTCGATACTTTTAAGCGCTGCTTTAGATGCTTGAAGAAGACTTCGATATGCCAGCGTTGTTTATAGATGTTTGCCACCAAAGAAGCCTTCCACTTCGTATTATTGGTCAAAAAGTGGTACTCATTGCCAGTGGTGCTGTCCCAAAAGTGGATCAGGCGTAACGGTGTGGAATTGTATTTATTGCGGGCAGCGCCGGAAAGCTCAATGAGCTCATCCTTAAGGATGCCCTTTTCCTTAAGGGCATCGCTCTGGTAGGACTTGATAACGTTGTACTTCATGTTCACTTTACTCCTGGTAACAAAATAACAACCCCTGCTGTCCAAATCCCCAAGCCAGCTGTAATCCACGTAGCCACGGTCCACTACCACCACGCTTCCCTTGGAAAAACTGTAACTACCGGCTCGCTGGCTCTCATGTACTTTTCCATCGGTAATCTGCATAAAAACAGGTAGGCAGCCATCATAATCCAAGACAGTGTGCAGCTTTACGGCACCTTTGGTGCTGCGAAACTTTGCCCAGTCAAATACAGATAGACATAAGGGGATGATGCTTGCATCCATCAGATATACTTTACGCTTTAGCTGACCAAGATCTTTGCGAAAATGGGTGTCCTTTTGCCAAAGCCTATCCAAAACAGAATAGTAAAGATCTTTGAAAAGTTCATGGGTACGGTGTGTGTTGATATAGGATATATTAGACTTACTTGGAGCTCTTACTACACCTAAGTGGTTCAGATTACCAGTGGTACTGCGTAGACCGTTACTAATATCACGAACCGAATCTGCCGAGGAAAAATGACAGAAAAGCATACTGACTAGATGCGTCCAGCTGTTGATCCCTTTCTGATGTTTGTCACTTTTGTGCTTTGAAACCAAATCTTTGAATAATTCGCGGTCGATAAGAGATAAAATCTGACTAAAAACATTTAAATTTATCATGGCGGTGTGTTATAATTTTGTGATTTAAATATAGCGATCTCGCTATATCAAAACACCGCCATTTTTTAAACGTTTAGGACGCAAGTGAAGAAACTAATCATACTTGATTTTTGGTCTACCTGGTGCGGTTCCTGTATAGCAGCCATGCCGAGGTTCCATATTTTAAATGATATGTTCGAGGCAGATTTGGAAATTCTGCCGATCAATAGGCAATCCAAACGGCATATCGAAACTTTTTCCAGAGGTAATAAGATATTGGATTCCCTAAGATTATATTCCGTTACAGATGCGGAAGCTGTTTCATTATTTTTTCCGCATAAAATGGTTCCCCACGAAGTCTGGATCAAAGATAGTATTGTCCAAGGAATCACATATGCTCGGGATGTCAATGAGGAAACGATCAAAAAGATCCTTGAAACCGGAGTCCTGAAGACCACCAGTAAAATAGATCAATTGGACTTTGACAGCAACAAGGCATTTTTGATTGATAATAACGGAGGTAGTGATTCTACTTTTAAGTACAGGAGCATTTTTACCCCATTTAAAAAAGGGATACCATCAAGAACAAGTATAGTTATTGGAGCAAATAGAGAAAAATGGCGCATGTCGGCAACCAATATGGGTATATTGGGTCTTTTTGGACTGGCATTTCCTCAATTGAATCGCCTTCCACAGGAGCAGCTAATCATCAATTTCCCTAAAGATAAATTAAAGAGGCAAAAGGACGATGGGTTGTCAATTGAAGCTTGGAACGCTGAAAATTTATATTGTTATGAACTCAATGTCCCACCAATGGATAACGAGCAATGGCGGAAAATGATCAGGCAGGATCTCGAAAGATACCTTGGTCTTGTAGGCCGTATTGAGTATCGAAATGGTGCCGAATATTTTGTGCTAGAACAAGTTGAAAGAAAATACAATACTATAAAATAGTCAAGAGATGAAACAGTTCTTATTTTTTTACTGGCTGCTCTTTGGCTTCGGTATTTTGACGGTGACAGGACAGCAACAGCAATATATTTTAGGAAGAGTAATCGATGGATATACCGATGCTCCTTTGAGTGGGGTAAACCTACGATCCCCGAACAATGAATTTAAGGTACAAACGGATAAAAATGGATATTTTAGGATGGACGCACTTGTGACAGATTCGTTGATCCTATCACATTTGGGATATGAGGAAACTCGTGTTAAGATTTCCGATGGGAAACTGGTCAATGGAATATATCAGTACCATATACTAGCATCTTCCCGTCGCATGGATGAAGTAGTGGTATCAACAGGGTATCAGACTATTCCGAAAGAACGCTTGACTGGCTCATTTGATGTAATAGATAACGATCTACTGAATAGACAGGTGTCAACAAATATATTGGAGCGTCTTGATGGGAACGCTAATGCTGTGTTATTTGATAAAAGGGGGCTAACAAATGACAATATTACAGTGCGGGGGTTGAGCTCGATCCATGCAACAACTTCCCCTTTGATAGTTCTGGATAATTTTCCTTATGATGGAGATATTTCCAATATAAATCCTAATGATGTAGAAAATATTACGATACTCAAAGATGCGGCAGCGGCCTCAATCTGGGGAGTCAGGGCTGGGAATGGTGTAATTGTAATAACGACAAAACGAGGAAGGCGTAATATGCCTCTCAAAGTGTCAGTAAATTCTAACTATACAGTAACGGAGAAACCCAAGCTATTTTACCAGTCTCGGATGTCTAGTTCTGATTTTATTGATGTTGAAAAATACCTTTTTGAAAATGGATTCTATGTAGGTGCTGAGAGTGATCCCGATAAATCCGCACTTTCTCCCATTGTCGAATTACTGATCAAGAAAAGGGATAATCCGGAGCAAGCGGCTGACATTGATGCCCAAATAGAAAAACTTCGTGCCAATGATGCACGCAGGGAATATTTTGATGGGGTATATCAGAAAGGACTTATGCGACAGTCGTCTCTTGCATTGCGAGGTGGAACTGATCGATTGTCTTATGCATTTTCGGTAGGATATGACCGAAATGACGGCAGTTTAAAAAGTCGTTATAAACGAACAACCCTGCGTTCGGATAATTCCTATAAAATTACATACCACTTGGTATTTGAACTGGGGATGCAGTATATTTCTGCAGAAAACAAAGAAGGAATTACTCCCTACGACAATCTTTATTTTACCTCAGGAAAATATTTATTTCCCTATGCAAGGTTAACGGACGACGACGGCACTCCAATGGCAGTGAATAAAGATTATGAAGGAAGTTTCAAACAGGAAGCATTGGCAAAAGGGCTATTAGATTGGGAATATCGTCCAATGGAAGAGGTATCATTATTAAATAATAAGACAGTGAACAGTGAGCTGCTTGTTAATTCGGGAATGACCTATAGCTTTCTAAAAAATTTTCGCGCAGAAGTAAAATATCAATATGGAACAGCTTCTGCCGATCGAAGAAATTTAAAGAATAGGAACTCGTATGAAGTGCGAGACCTTGTAAATAGGTATTCACAGATCTTATCGAATGGTAGCCTTCAAAGAAATATCCCTGACGGCGACATTCTTGCATTTTCCTCAAATAAAGTAAAGAGCCAGTCTTTGAGAACCCAACTCAATTATAGTTATTCAGGTCTCAGTACCGATCTTGATGCATTAGTTGGTACGGAACTTAGACAGGTCAATTCAATTGGTGCAAGAGGGCAGACTTATGGTTATGATGATGCAATATTGACTACCTCTAGGGTCGACTATGCTACGTCTTTTCCTTTATATACAGGCGGTTCTGGCCGAATTCCTGATGCTACAGGTTATTCTGATCAGATGGACCGAATGCGTTCTTTTTATTTGAATGGAGCATATACTTATGCCAAGAGATATGCTGTTTCATGGAGTGCTAGACAGGATGGATCAAATCTTTTTGGTGTAAAAAGCAATCAGAAGCTTGTTCCCCTGTGGTCAGTTGGTACAAGCTGGAATATTGGTAGAGAGTCATTCTATAGATTTGAACCTCTACCGATACTAAAGTTGAGGGCTACCTACGGATTCAATGGAAATGTTAACAATAGTCTCTCTGCTTTGACAACAATTAGGTATTCGAGTGGCAATCTAGCTAATTTACCATATGCATCGATAGAAAATGTACCCAATCCAGATCTGAGATGGGAAAAAGTAGGTGTACTCAATCTTGGGCTCGATTTTGAATCGAAAGGTGGACTTATTTATGGATCCATTGAGTATTACAATAAAAAAGGTGTAGATCTATTTGGAAAAACCTTGCTTGACCAGACGACTGGCGCGATCAATCCCAATCTCACTTTTGAATATATAACCAATTCTGCTAGTATGAAAGGGAAAGGGCTAGATATTCAGCTACATTCTGTAAATATGAAGAGACAATTGAGGTGGCAAACTGATTTAATGTATAGTCTTTCAACGAACAAGTTGGTATCCTATGAAAGCGATATTACTGATCCAAGGCTATACGTTAACGGTGGCTATGCTGTTAATCCCATCGTGGGGAAGCCGTTATTTGCAATATTCAGCTATAGATGGGGGGGACTAGACACACATGGTAATCCACAGGGATATCTGGGGAATAATTTGAGTACAGATTATTCGGCAATTTTAAATAATACCAAAGCAGAGGAATTAATATACAATGGGCCTGCGATGCCTACTAGTTTTGGAGCGTTTAGAAATAGCTTTACCTATAAGAGTGTGTCCCTCTCTTTTAATATAACTTATAGATTAGGATATTATTTTGTGACTAATTCGATCAATTATAATAAGTTATTTAATGGTTACGAATCTCATGGCGATTATGTGCGGCGATGGCAGAAAGATGGGGACGAAAGTCAGACTTCCGTTCCATCTATGGTATATCCGAATGATCCGCTGAGAGACAGTTATTATAGTCAGTCTTCGGTGTTGGTAGAAAAGGGAGATCACATTCGCCTGCAAGATATTAACCTCAGCTATATTTGGAAAAATACAAGCCAAAAGACACCTTTTGAAATGGTACAAGCTTATTTCTATATAAATAATCTGGGAATATTATGGCGGGCAAATAAGAAAGGATTGGATCCTGACTATGTTGTTGGATTACCTGCCCCAAGAGCTTTTTCACTGGGATTAAAAATGTCGTTAAAATAATAGCATTATGAAAAAATTGATAAAAATAGCTGCCATTATCCTTGCTACATTGGTCATGAGTTGTACTAAGGATTTTTTGGAAAAGAAACCTGACAAAGCATTGGTGGTTCCGCAAACATTAGATGATCTGCAGGCTCTTCTTGATGATACCTACACGATGAATCAGCGTTATCCTGCAACAGGGGAAGTTGCAAGCGACAATTATTACCTAAATGATCAGAACTATAATGCAGTAGCAGGTTTAGTCACAAAAAATGCATATATATGGAAGAAAAATGTATTCGATGACGGTGATCGAAATGATTGGTCCCTATGCTATGCGGTAGTATTTTATTCTAATGTAGTGCTTGAAGCATTAAATAAAATTACTCCAACAATACAGGAAAAAGAAAAATGGGAGACTATCAAAGGGACAGCTCTCTTTTATAGAGCGTTGGCATTTTATAACCTCTCGCAGCTCTTTATGAAACCATATGATAATGAAAATGCAGGTGAGGAATTAGGAATTGTCCTCCGTTTGACGCCGGATATTAACGAGCCCAGTCAACGTTCTTCGATGAAAGATACCTATGAGGCTATACTGAATGATCTACATGTTGCATTGGAGATCTTACCGAAGACAGTTCTTGCAAAAACAAGACCTAGTGTAACTGCTTGTAAGGCTTTGTTGGCCCGAGTGTATCTTAGTATGGAAAAATATCAAGAAGCGGCTAACATGGCTGATGAAAGTCTTAAGGATTATGATAAGCTCATAGATTACAATACCATCAGTAAGACATCCATTAGACCATTTTCACTCTTCAATGACGAGGTTATATTTCATTATACCCTTTTTGGCCAACCGATCAGTTTAGCCCGTATAGAACCTACTTTATACGATCAATATGAAGAAAATGATCTCCGCAAGGTACTTTATTTTAGAGAAGCACCGGGAACAGATTTATATAGTTTCAAAGGAAGCTATCAAGGTGGAAGTACTATGTTTGGTGGGCTAGCCACGGATGAACTTTATCTCATCAGGGCTGAATGTGCGGCTAGAACAGGTAATATTGAGTCGGCATTGAATGATCTAAATACCTTACTGCAGAAGCGGTGGAGTAAGGTTGTCAAATATAATCCCTTGTCGGAATCGAATAGAGATGTCGTATTGGCAAAAGTTTTGGCGGAAAGGCGAAAATCGTTGGTATTTAGAGGGCTGAGGTGGTCAGATCTCCGAAGGCTCAATAAAGATCCTAGGTTTAAAACGGTTATCTCGAGAAATTTGAATGGAGAGATTTTTCAGTTAATGCCTGAGAGTAGCTCTTATATCTTTCAAATTCCGCAAAAAGTGATTAACAATAATGGTATGATGCAGAACGAATAAAAGGATAAATAAAGGCCTCCCAAACTCGACTTTAAGTTTGGGAGGCCTTTTTGAATCAATAACAGCTGAAATTTATTGTGCTCTGTTGCGGCTAGCGACAACAGTGGACATGTCAGGCTGATTAGGATTGCTAGTTGATCGTTTAGCTTTCACAGCACATCGGATGTCGTCTCCTTCTGGACAGTCTGGTTCTTCTGTGCCATCTCCAGCAAGATGATAATTAGTTGAAATATTGTAGTCCGATGGCGTTGTAGAAGAACTCGTGTAATCGAACCATACTTCCTCTTCTAAAACCTTCTTCTCTACCTTTGCTTCTTCCTTCTTCTCCATCGCCTTTACTACCCAAAAGGCTCCAATCAATAAAAAGAAAGATAATACAAGACCGGTACGTAACCAGTTAATTTTTAAAGTGCGCATATGCATCTTTTTAAGTTTATATAATTTTATTAGTTATTGTTGCATTTCGGTTTTGCCTCACAGCCATGCGATCGAGGGATCCTAGGTTGAGGTCAGCCAACTTCCTTGAAACCGGGAGACCAATATAATCGGGAATAGTGCAAACTTGCGCGGATACCACATCTTGTCCACGACTCTCTTTAGGGCTAAGGATAGACAGATAGGGGCATAGCATAGCTCCCTGAACACAGGAACGACACTATACCTAAACGGAAGGACAAACCGCCCAAACAGCCTGATCCATAAGGACTGGAACACTGGCCCTAAGCGTAGGCCAAGTCGTTTGATTGTTTCTTTCGCTGTTTGTTGACTTTTCATCTCCGTTTATTTTACCTATCCATAACCTATTGCGCAGCGGCACAACCTTGGCGCGGCCTGCCCTATGTTTTGCTTTGCACTTTGTCGCTGTACCCGCGTCCCTATTTTATATTGCTCCAGCGATCCCGCCAAACCCTTCACAAGCGTACTGAAGATCGCTGGAGCGCCCCGTCGGGAAATACGGTGTGGATTTAACAGCAGTACGCTCGCCATTTCGTTATTATTTATTATCGTCATCTTTTGATAGCGATGTCTTTACCTTGAAAATTTATGCAAGACATCGGCTGTTTATCTCAGTGTCTGAAAGCAAAAGAAATATAAGCTTGATCTTTTTCCATATTTATTGGTTGATATTCATAATTAGCGTGTAAGAAATGATGAATCAAATTGAATAAAAATCTAAATAGTTGATTTTTTAGCATTTTTTTGATATTATAGTATATCGTGTTAATTAGCTGTTAACCATTAGCCAAACTGTATAAATTATGGAATCTGTAAAAAGTACCGAAAGCACAGATGGAGATTGGGACCTCTCGATCAATCATTGGAGATCCAGAACGATATGGATCCTTATTTTTTCTTTTTATAATGCTTCTGCCGGATATCGTATCGGTGCGGGATGGAAGATCTACAAATACTGCTTGTCCAACACAAATTTCTATGTCGATTTCCTTTGGAGTATCTTTTTTCTTTCTGTCATGGTGGAGTGGACCATGCAGACGACAGCATATTTTGATCAAAAGCAACCTTGGCGCAACGAATTTCTAAAACGTTTCTTTATTCAGATCATATTTATCTATCTGCCGACCATTTTTTATCTCGAATGTATGGACCGATTATATCTTCAAATAACGGATCGCGCTCTTTTTCGGATTCCCCAAAATATTCTTCAATTGCCATTCTCCATGGGTATATCACTGATTTATACATTGTTCTATAGTTTGGCTTCATTGTATAGAGAATATATGGCTGGAATTGGGGAAGTTGAGATTTTAATAAATGACGAAAAGCAGGGAAAGATAGCAGCTATCAAACAGAATAATTTACAGGATAATCCGGTCATAACCATACGTGATGGCAAAGATATCCGACTGATGGATTTGGACATTGTTTTAATCTGCAATAATAATGGGATGAATACGATCTATGAACGTAATCCGGCAAATCCACCTATTCAGGATAGCCATGCGTTAAAATACCTCGTCGAGAGGTTAGATACGAAGGAATATTATCAGATCACTCGCTGGGAACTGGTACACCGAAGTGTTATAAAAGGATATGAAGTAAATGGCGATAAAAACTTTAGACTGCAATTAGATTTTCCACTTGAACAGCAGCTTGTGATCAATAAAGATAAAATTGATGATTTTGCGAAATGGTTGTTGGACGAAAATGATGGGTGATTTTGAGTTTTCCACATGATGTTAATAACAATGTGGAAAACGTTTCCCCCTTTTAGTATGTAAAATCAAAATTTGTGGCTGAGCCTACCTAAGCTAACAAGTTGAGGCTTCTTCTCCAGTAAAGTTCAGCATTTTTTTGTATATTAAGTTGTACTATATTAACCCTTGACTAATGAAAACCAAATTTATACTTGTTTTAATATTGTCCTTCATCGTCTGCTTTTCAATAGCAGCTGCTGTATACTATTTCCTAGATGAGAAATCGTCCATTCCCGATTCCTTGTTCGTGGGGGCTATATCAAGCTCTATCGTGATTACATTATTCTCAAAGTTCAATACAGCCGCTCGACGCAAATAATTATATTTTCCTGACAGCAACTCCATACCAACTTGCGATCAACTCCGTACTGTAACCACCTTGTGTGCACAGTGAGTCCACGTTGAGTCCACCTTTTAGGGGTGCTTGCACTGTACAGACATCCTGTCTGCATCTTGCTCGCAATTAGAAGGTGGTTAGGAATTGGTTATAACTAATCCCCAAAAAGGTATCACTAAATTTTCAAATTTATAATTGCTATTTGCTGCAGCTTCCGAAATCCTTAAAAATGAACAAGATACTTGACATAGGGTCGTTTTGGTGGTATATTTATTGTATGGGAATAAATGATAATGGCTATATCCGTGGACTGGTTGGCCCACTGGTAAGCAGAAAGGTAGGAACAAAGAACTACATTCAAGGTAAACCACACCGTGTAAAACAAAACGTCGACACGAAGAATGCTGGTAAAGATTTTGGACAGGCAAGTCGCGCAGGCGCTGCAATTAGGCAGGCTTTTGGGTTAGTGCATCAGGAACTGCATGATGGACAGATGGGCAATCGCTTGAATAGACAGATTTATAGGGCAATGAAGACAAATATCAATGACGATAGGGGAACACTTTGCCTAAACAACTGTAAGCTCGACAGATTGGTGAATTTCCAATTCAACGAAAATTTCCATATGCAGGATGCGCTGAATATCGATCCAATGGTTAACTTAACCGAGGAGAGCAAGATCGAAATATCATTTCCAATATTTGACATTAACCGAGCATTGCTGCTACCCAAAGATTGTAATGCTATCGCCTTTAAATTCCATACCTTTTCTTTCAATTTCAAAGAAAGGGAGTTCACTGAGGTAAAGGATGAAGAATGGGAAATCGATATCGTCTATGGGCAGGATCCAATTCCGGCCAAGACAATCAGCATTCCATGCAACGAATTTGTTGGTACGCCGATCCTGGTTGGATTTACGATCATATATCTTCATAAAAATGGCCGACGGTGCAATGTGCTGAATGAAGTTGATTGTACGCCTGCAACTATTCTAGCTGCTTTCCAGTTATAAAAGTAACGTTAACCCATACCTGTGTTTTTTCCTACCGGAGCGGATATCCATTTACCGCTCCTTTACCTCCATTTACCGACTTTTTTATTCCGTTGATCTAAATGTAATAAAATGGGATGCTGCGTTGTCTTACTTTTGAATCAGAATCTTAAAGGAAATGATGCAACAAAATCAACTTCCTTGCGACAATAAGAAAAGAGATAAAAAAACTAACAATATAAAGTATAGCAATTATGAAAACTTTAGTAAAGACATTCGCAGCAGCAGCATTGATTACACTATCAACTTTCGCAATGGCAGCAGCTGACCCTGGCAAAGCATTGAACCTTTCCACAGCCGATTTGGCCATCGATAGCTATGTGTCGGTAATGACAGAAGGTGCATCTCAGGGCGTAGAAAAATTGTTCGCATCGGAATTCAATCAAAAATTTCAGGGAAAAGCTGCACGCACCAATAGCCGTTCGGAAGTCATTTCGTTCCTAAAAAAGCAAAAAGGTGAAAAATTGAACTGCAGTACAAGTACCGAAGTACTCGAGGAGTCTGAAAACTATAGGGTAGCACGTGTCACCATGAAGTTTGAGGATTTCACGAAAACAGATTTGGTGACATTGATCAATGAATCGGGAACCTGGAAGGTTGCAAGCTCCGTAAACTCGTATAAATAGAAACTGTTTAATTAAATTCATATGTTTATTTTAGCCACGTCGGGATGATGTGGCTTTTTTTGTTCCATCTTTGTTAATGGATCTGTTTAACTAAGTATAACCGAAATGGATGGTCACAAAGAACATGCTTCACAATCTCTTAGCGAATCTGAAATTGCTTTATTGAGGGCCGGACTTAATCGTACTTATAAGGAGCGATTTGAAATGACTACCCGTCTCTATAAAATTCAACAAACGCTTAAAAAGGCAAAAATTATTCATAAACCCTTTTATCAGAAATAGTGTATGGATATTTTTGATCAGGAAATTTTAGAGTTTTGGCAGAATTTAGAGGAATCAAATGTAGCGTACATTATGATTGGGGGGTATGCAACTAATTTGCACGGTTTTCAAAGGTTTACTGGTGATTTAGATATTTGGATAAAAGACTCATTGGATAATAGAAAACGGTTAAGGGAAGCATTCAGGCTATCTGACCTTGGTGATATTCCACAGCTGGAAACTATTCCTTTCGTAGTTGGCTGGACAGATTTTCACTTGAATAATGGGCTTCGCTTGGACATTCTGACGGATATGAAAGGTTATATATAAACCAGCTCATCGCTAATAAAAAGGCAATCAATAGACCAAAGGATCAGATCGATGTTCAGGCATTGGAAGAAATTGTCAGACTTCGAGAGGATGAAGGTGAGTAGGTTTTCTAAGTTATCAACAGTGTTATTAACACCCTGTGGAAAACTTAATGGTATGCAGCCGTGCCGGCCATAACAGAAATAAACATTATTTAACCGATTAATTTTTTAACTATCCTAGATATTTGTTATTATTACCCCTGTATTAACAATTATTATGAAGTATTATTTAGGCTTTTCGACGAAACTTATTTGTTTTTTTCTATTGAACCTGTGCGGATTGAGCCTTTCGGCACAAGTTACTTTTACCACTTACCATAGGAAAGATGGGGAGGAGACTAAGAAGCAAGACTCGGCTTATTTTTTAAGAGAAATTCATATTGATGCGTTGGGAAAGGATAAAGTTTATCGAATAGCGGAGTACTACCTACGTAATGACTCACTAAAGCTAAATGCGATAAGTAAGAGTGGACACCCACCTTTCAATTTTCTAGATAAAAAATATGAATTCTATGAAAATGGTACATTGAAGAGTCTTGAGAAGTTCAGTGATGAGAGTAAATTGATAGATTCTGCTTTTTATCTCTATCCGAATAATAAGTTGAAGATGATTGTATTCTATCCGAGTGAAGTGAAGGAAAAGAAACTACTGATAAAGAAGCCAATCTATGTGGTGTATTATGATTCTTTAAACAATAAAAAGTTAGAAAATGGGAGCGGTTTTATTCGTTTTAGTATAGATGAACAGGACGAAACTGAAGAAGGTCAGCTGGTCAATAATTTGCGCGAGGGGGAGTGGCGAGGAAAGAGGGGACCTGATTCTTTTGTCGAGCATTATAAGGAGGACAAATTACGCTCAGGCACTAAAACAAAAGAAAACGGCACTGTCATTTCATATGATTCTACTACCTATAGAACACAGCCAGAATACCCTGGAGGTGTCAAAGAAATGATGTATTTTGTGGCAAGAAATTACGAATATCCAAAACAAGCTATGATGAATGGTATAAGCGGTACTGTAGAAATAGCGTTCATTATAAATCAACAAGGGCGATTAGAAGATTTGAAAATAAAGAACGATTTGGGTTTCGGTACAGGGGCTGCTGGTATACAAGTCGTCAAAAAACTTAGAAAATGGAAACCTGGTATGCTACGTGGTGAGCCTGTGCGGGTTGGCTATACATTGCCGATAAGGTTAAACTTGAGGGGAATATAATAACAGCCTTCCTATTGGAAGGCTGTTATTTTTTTACGATACTTTATACGTTATTTTCTCAAAGCTGCAGCGCCTTTAACGATACCCTCCACAACAGCAGGATCTTGAAGTGTCGAAGTATCACCTACATTGGCGATATCGTCTTCGGCAATCTTGCGTAAGATACGGCGCATGATTTTTCCTGAGCGTGTCTTTGGTAAATCATCAACAAATTGGATAATGTCTGGTTTAGCAATTGGACCGATAATACGTGAAACAGTTTCCATGATATCCTTTCTGGTGGCTTCTGCATCGGTATGGTGATTCGCAATGACATAAGCATAGATACCCTGGCCTTTTACTGGGTGCGGATATCCGACAATGGCCGATTCAACAACGTCAGCGTGCATATTGATGGCATTTTCCACTTCTGCTGTACCAATACGGTGACCCGAAACGTTCAATACATCATCTACACGGCCTGTGATTTTATAATAACCCTCCGGACTACGGAAACACCCATCGCCTGTAAAATACATATCCTTATACGTCGAGAAATAGGTTTGACGACATCTGTCATGATCCCCCCATGTCGTGCGTAGCATACCTGGCCAAGGGAACTTGATACATAGGTTTCCTGTGACATCATTGCCTTCGATTTCTTTCCCATTCTCATCCATCAAAGCGGGTTGAATGCCCGGCATCGGGAACATCGCATAACTTGCTTTTTCCGGTGTTACTCCCGCCAATGAAGTGATCAAATGGCCTCCATTCTCTGTCTGCCAATAGGTATCAACAACAGGACAATTCTTTTTACCAACTTTTTCGTTAAACCAGTTCCAGGCTTCTTCGTTGATTGGCTCACCTACAGATCCCAAAACGCGCAAAGATGAAAGGTCGTTCTTGTCGACAAATTCGTCACCAAAAGCCATCAATGAACGTAAGGCGGTAGGGGATGTATAGATAATATTGACCTTGAACTTATCAACAATGTCCCAATAACGGCTCGCATCTGGGAAGGTTGGAATACCCTCAAACATTAAAGAAGTAGCTCCTTGTGATAACGGCCCGTAGACGATGTAACTGTGTCCTGTAATCCAGCCAATATCTGCTGTACAGAAAAATACATCGTTTGGCTTATATTGGAAGGTATTCATAAAGGTATAGCCTGTATACACCATATAACCACCACAAGTGTGTACTACACCCTTAGGTTTACCTGTGGATCCCGATGTATAAAGGATGAATAAATTGTCCTCAGCATCCATCTCTTCTGCTGGACATGCTGGATTTCCCTGTGTTTCTACTTTTTTGATCTCATCTTCCCACCATACGTCACGTCCTTTGATCATCGATACCGGTGTACGCGTACGTGTTAAAACAATTACTTTTTCAACAGTGTCACATTGCATTAAAGCATCGTCCACAATGTTTTTTAAACCAATGGTTTTATTGCCGCGGTAACTACCATCTGAAGTGACGATCAGTTTGCATTCCGCATCGACGATACGATCCGCGATAGATCGTGCTGAAAAACCTCCAAACACCACCGAGTGGATAGCGCCGATACGAGCACAGGCTAATACAGCAATAACCAATTCAGGAACCATTGGCAAGTAAATACATACCCGGTCTCCTTTTTTGATGTTATTATTTTTAAGTACGTTGGCAAATTGCTCTACCTTTTGTAGTAATTGCTTATAGGAAAGAATGCGGTGCGCTTCATTGGGATCATTAGGTTCCCAGATGATGGCTGGTTTATCACCATTAGCATAAATATGGCGATCTAGACAGTTTTCTGTAATATTTAATTTAGCACCCTCAAACCATTTGACATTGGGTTCCTCAAAGTTCCAGTTCAGCACTTTATTCCACTTTCTCTTCCAGAAAAAATGATCTGCAATGCTCGCCCAAAACTCCTCAGGTTGTTCTACACTTCGCTTATATTCACTTTGATATTCTTCAAATGATTTTATTTGTAGGCTCATCGTTATTAGGATTATTATGAATTATTTTAATTTATATTGTTATCGTTGCGAAATTGTTTTTGATATTTCGATTTCGGTGTACAATTTAGCGGTTTTTGCCCATTTTATCAAAAAATTGATGTTTAATATAATGTTAAACTACTTTTATCTATAAGATTGTTATCTTGCATCAAGATTTACCAAGATGTCTTTTCTAAGAAAGCTATTCTATATTACAATCTATACCAATCTTCTGATCGCCATGGCGGCCATGGCGCAATGTGCACTGACTTATATCATATTCGAACGATCTATCAATTGGTATATTGTTTTAGTGGAAGGAACGGCGACTTTGTTGCTTTATAATTTTAGCCTGTGGTGGTCCAAACCGAAGCACCCAAAAGAATCAAAATTCCCCCGGACACGCTGGATCTTTAATCATGAATGGGTCATGTGGTTAAACAATGGTATCGCTTTGCTTGTGCTTGGTTATTGCTTGTGGTTTATTCATGTGTATTCCTTTTTGTTTTTGGGATTTATTGGAATCCTGAGTCTACTATACGGAATGCCTCTATTTACCTTCCGTGACCGCAAAGTGGGGCTTCGACAGATACCCGGGGCCAAGATTTTTCACATTGCCCTGGTCTGGGTCTGCAGCAGTGTGGTGCTCCCTTATGTGGAACTAGCCAACATCGGTGTCACAATAGATCAGTGGGTTTTTATTGCGCTCTGCGGATTGAAGTTTATATTTTTGGTTATCTGTACATTGCCTTTCGATATTCGGGATATCCAACAGGATTCCTATTATCATCTACGCACTTTACCTAATATGCTGGGCGAACAAAAAGCTAAAAATCTAACCTATGGACTATTAGGCCTGCATTGTGTTTTGATCTTGACCGTGCCTTATACAGCACCTATTAAAATCGGATTGATTCTGACCAACGTACTCATATTTGCCTTGCTTAAGTTGGCTGTTTTCAAAACAAAAGACCATTACCACTACGCTTATCTACTGGACTGTAGCTTGGTGCTTCAGTTTCTGATTGTTGTTGTTGTCGGTATCTTTAGCCCTGGAACCTGATTTTTTAGAGCTTTCAAGAGCAATGGCTTACTTTAATCTCCTGCACCTGTATGAATAGGGGGTACTAATTGATTACTTGCTCGCTTGCTCGCATGATTGATTGAAGATTTTGGCAAATAACTCTTTGCCAAAATTAAGACGTCAAAAAGGCGACGATCTTATCTGCGGCGACTTCCGACAATTTATAATAACTTTCAAAGGTCCATCCGGCAACATGCGGCGACAAGATTACATTGTCTCTACGGATAAGATCTGCATACCAGCTCTGTTCGGCGAGTTTTGGGAACTTTTCTACGGGCAACACATCAAATGCTGCTCCGATAATGGAACCGGAATCAAGGCCGTTTAATACTGCAGGTACCTGTACAATACCGCCTCGGGCACCAAGTAAGAAGAAAATGGGTTTCTCAAATTTTGCCAGATAATCCACATCAATCATACCTCTTGTTTCATCCGTTAAGGGGATATGGAAACTGATCACATCGGCTTCTTTGCAGATCTTTTCCATGTCTGCTGCCGATGCATATTGATCCGTATAGTCGATTCGATATTTATCATAGGCAAGTACCTGTACATCAAAGCCGGATAATTTTTTTGCCATGGCCACACCATTGTGTCCATAGCCGATCAAACCTACAGTACGCCCCTTAAGTTCATATCCACGATTGGCCTCACGCAGCCACTGTCCAGATCGTATTTGTTGGTCACCACGATTCAAATTGTTCATTAGACTAAGCAACATACCGATCATATGTTCACCTACAGCATCCCGATTGCCTTCATTGGCCGGAATTAACAGCACGTCTCTTTGCGCAGCAATTGTATCGTCGATATTGTCCATCCCAGCACCAGCACGAGCGATAAAGCGGAGGTTTGGCGCCAAGTCAAAAAAAGCTTTATCTACCTGAAATTTGGAACGGATAACCATACCCGAGTAATTAGCGATGATTTTTTCAGCTTCTTCTCGGCTGATATCAGGTTGATAATTGTAGGCGATCCCCGCCTGTTCAAATTTCTCAAGCATGATTTCATGAATGTCGTCGACGATCAAAATAGTAGTTTTCATTCAATTTTTTTTTATGTGGCACTGATCAGTGAATACCGTTGCTATGTAGTACGATGATTTAGATCCCAGCGTCATGATTATGGTTGATCTGCATAAAATCTACAGACAGTAATTTATTTAACTGTTGTTGTTTCATGCGATTGGGCATTATTTTCATGCCAAAATTTCGCATTCCTATCAGGAAAGGATTTTCCCATTGTGCTATTTTTCCTATCCTCCAGGAAGTATTACAGATATAATTTACGCGATCCAATCGTCTTTTTTCGAATCGTTGGAAAGCCAAATTAACGGAAGCTGAGGTTTGGAGTTCATCCACGAGAACAGCAACATCCTCAATAGCCTGGCAGGCTCCCTGGCCCAAGTTGGGCGTCGTCGCATGTCCAGCGTCACCCAATAACAAGATATTGCCAAAAGCGAGTTGTTGAAGTGGTGTGATGTCAATAATGTCATTTGCGATTAGTTCGCTATCTTTTGTCTCCGACAGGATCGTTGGAATAGGGGCATGATAATCTTTAAAATTTTCGAGGAGCTCCTTTGTTTTCCAGTTTTTTAAGACCGGATTCTGTGCTTCTGTATTGATGCAGGCGTACCAATAGATGCGGTTATTGACAAGTGGGGTCATCCCAAAGCGGCCTTTGCTGCCCCAGGTTTCTGTCCCCTTACTGAGCTGTATACTGCTATTATCGATGGTGGCCCGCCAACAGGTATAGCCTGAATAGCGAGGTGCCGAGCCTGGTATGAGTTGTTGTCGTAGTGCTGAGTGTACACCATCGGCAATCAAAAGGGCTTGGCCGCGTACATGGCTTCCGTCTGCGAAATAAACTTGAATATCTTCTCCCTCTCGTTCAAAGGAAACGGCACGTTTGCCGAGATGAACTTGTCCATTGGGGATTTTGGATAAGAGAAACTGATGCAGATCTGCCCGATGGATAGCGAAATTGTCCTGTTGATATTTTTGACTGATTGACCTGGTGTCTGGTTCAACAAGAATATTTCCCTTTTGATCCAAGACATTATAAGATGCAAGGTAATGCCCTATCGGAACGATTTCATCCTTCAATCCGAGATATTCCAAAGCTTGCATGGCGTTGGCCGCGAGCCCGAATCCAGCACCTATGCCTTTGAGTTCAATGGCGCTTTCATAGACATGTGCTTCAATACCTACTTTTGCAAGCCCTATTGCAGCACATAATCCAGCGATACCTCCGCCTACGATAATAAATGTGCTGTCCGTCGAATGCATATTAAAGACTGTTTGCTATTTCGTTTGTTAAACCGACAAAATCATCTACCGTCAATCGTTCTGCGCGTAGCTCGTACAGTGGATTGTCGGACATTTTATCTTTGGGAACAACGCCCGAAAGTGAGTTACGGAGGGTTTTACGACGTTGATTGAAGCCCGCTTTAACAACACGCCAAAATAGTTTTTCATCACAATTCAATTGTTCACGGTCATTGCGCGTCATGCGGATAACGCCCGACAATACTTTTGGCGGTGGATTAAAAGCTCCTGCTTTTACAGTAAAAAGGTATTCTACTTTATAATAGGCTTGTAAAAAGACACTCAAGATACCATATTCCTTGCTGCCCGCCTTAGCTGTACAACGTTCGGCTACTTCTTTCTGGAACATACCCGTCATTTGAACGACACGTTGGCGTTCATCCAAAATTTTAAAGAGAATCTGGGAGGAGATGTTGTAAGGGAAATTGCCAATGACAGCCATTTTCTCACCAAAATACTGTGAAAAGTCAAGGTTTAGGAAATCACCGTGGATCAATCGCTTACCCAATTGGGGATATTTATCGTCCAAATAAGCAATGGATTCGTCATCCACATCGATCAAATAGGTTTCATATTCCTCTTTTTGCAAGAGAAAATCAGAAAGTACACCCATTCCTGGACCTACTTCAAGCACTTGGCTAAAACCCAATTTAGGATCCAATGCTTCCACAATCTTTTGTGCAGCATTTTTATCGTTCAAGAAATGCTGTCCTAAATGTTTTTTTGCTCTTACTGTGCTCATGTTGCAAAAGTAAAAAATAAATAAGTGAAAAGTCATTCTAAGAAAAAAATCCCTATTTTTGAATCAAAGCATTTAAATAGAATGAGCGATAAATTAAAAATCGGAATTACCGTAGGCGATATTAACGGCATTGGACTTGAAGTCATCATTAAATCTTTGGTAGATCAGCGTATGTGCGATTTCTTTACGCCAGTGGTTTACGGAAATACAAAGGTTGCTTCTTTTCACCGTAAAGCGATCGGTGTAAATGATTTTAGTTTTAACGTGATCAATGATGCTGAGCAGGCGCATTCCAAAAGAGCAAATATGATCAATTGCTGGCAGGAAGACGTCAAGATTTCGTTGGGTGAAGAAAACGAAATTGGCGGTAAATATGCCTTCCTTTCGTTGGAGAAAGCTGTTGAGGACCTGAAAGCCGGCAAAATTGATGCTTTAGTGACTGCCCCAATTAATAAGCATAATATTCAACAGGAGGGATTTCAATTTCCGGGCCATACCGAATACCTGCAGGCCAAAGTAGAGGCTGATGATGTATTGATGTTTATGGTTTGTGATGAATTGCGTATTGGTGTGGTAACAGGTCATATTCCACTGCATGAGGTTGCGGCTAATATTACCGAAGAAGCTATTCTTAAAAAGCTAGCCCTGATGAATGACTCATTGAAGAAAGATTTTTGGATTGAAAAACCTAAGATCGCAGTTTTGGGACTAAATCCACATGCTGGCGATCATGGGATTATTGGCACCGAAGATGATCAGATCATTAGACCTACCGTAGAAAAAGCAAACGAACAGGGGATCTTCTGCTTTGGTCCTTATCCTGCGGATGGATTTTTCGCAAAAGGTGCTTATGAGAAATTCGATGCGGTACTCGCAATGTACCATGATCAGGGTTTAATTCCTTTTAAGCATATTGCAAAAGGTGCCGGTGTAAACTTTACAGCCGGTTTACCTATCGTACGTACTTCGCCAGATCATGGTACAGGCTATGATATTGCTGGAAAAAACTTAGCTTCTGAAAGCTCTTTTGTAGAGGCAATTTTCTCGGCTTTACATATTGTAAAACGCCGTCGTGAACAAGCCGAATTACTTAAAAATCCACTTGCTTTCCGTAAGTTATCCAAAGATAGGGATTAGGGAAAAAAATTGTTACTTTTGCAAACTGTTTGGTTTTTTACCTGCTGTTTTGACTATGTACGATAATTTACAACATCCAATCTTTTCAATCATTAAGGAACTCGCCGAGACAACAAATACAGAATGTTATGTCATTGGGGGGTATGTTCGCGACTATATTATGAAGCGGCCTTTTAAGAATGATGTGGATATTGTTGTCGTCGGCAGCGGCATTGAATTTGCGACTTTATTGGGTGATAGGCTACATACTAAAGTGGCTGTCTACAAGAATTTTGGTACAGCAATGTTGGTTTATGAAGGACTCAATGTGGAGTTTGTCGGTGCCCGAAAGGAATCTTATCGTGCCAACTCGCGTAAGCCTATTGTGGAAGACGGTACCTTATCCGATGATCAAAATCGACGTGATTTTACGATCAACGCGATGGCGTTTTCTTTGAATAAAGCGGATTATGGTACTTTAGTGGATCCATTTGACGGCGTGCAGGATCTTGAACAGCGCGTTATTCGAACACCGTTGGATCCGATAGAAACGTTTTCCGATGATCCACTGCGTATGATGCGGGCTATCCGTTTTGCGACACAGCTAAATTTTAAAATCACGATTGATGCGATCAAAGCGATTAGCGATACCAAAGAACGAATAAAGATTATCTCGAAAGAACGTATTATCGATGAAATCAATAAGATTATTCTCTCACCTAAGCCGTCAGTCGGTTTTAAATATCTTTTTGATACCGGTCTCCTGGAATTGATATTTCCGGCCATGTATAATTTACACGGAGTTGATGTCATTGATGGCAAAGGCCATAAAGATAATTTCTACCATACGTTGGAAGTGCTGGATAATGTATGTGAATTGTCTGAAGACCTCTGGTTACGTTGGGCAGCGATTATGCATGATATTGCTAAACCGGCAACAAAACGTTTCGATAAAAAGCTCGGCTGGACGTTTCATGGCCACGAAGATCGTGGTGCCCGTATGGTACCAAAGCTTTTTGCTGAATTGAAGCTGCCGCTCCATGAGAAAATGAAATTTGTGCAAAAGGTGGTACAATTGCATCTTCGGCCAATTGTCTTGGCGCAGGATATCGTAACAGATTCTGCTGTACGTCGTCTGTTGTTTGAGGCTGGCGATGATATTGAAGCCCTGATGATGTTATGTCATGCGGATGTGACCACAAAAAATGAGTTTAAAAAGAAGAAATATCGTCAGAATTTTGAACTTGTCAAACAAAAATTGAAGGATGTCGAAGAGCGGGACAAGGTTCGGAACTGGCAGCCGCCGATCAGTGGCGAGGATATCATGATCCTATTTGGCTTGGCACCAGGGCGTACTGTAGGGTTGCTGAAAAATTTGATTCGCGAGGCTATTTTAGAGGGCGAGATTCCAAATTCCAGAGTAGAAGCATACCAATTTTTGGTGAAAAAAGCAGGGGAAATGAACCTGACGATCAAAGAAGAAATCCCATTGGAAATTTCCAATTCTTAAAATATAGTATTAATTTTAGAGGGTTAAAAGAAGAAAATAGCAGAGATGGCAATTTATAGATTTAGAGTTACTTTTGAGGATTATGAAGATGTATATCGTGAGATCGACATGCCTTCTAAAAGCACATTTATAGACCTACATGAGGAAATCCATAAATCAACAGGTTATGCTGCAGATGCATCTTCCTCGTTCTATGTGAGCAATGATCAGTGGAAAAAGGGAACAGAGATTGCATTCAAGCCTACACAACGTAAAAAAGATGCTGAGGTATTGTTGATGGAGAATATCCGTTTAAGTAAGTTTATCGATGATCCACATCAGAAATTTTACTACGTTTACAATTTTGATCGCCCTTATGATTTCCAGGTTGAATTGATCAAGATCTTGAAGGAAGAGGATGGAAAGGACTATCCGGCGTTGTTTAAATCTATGGGTCAGGTTCCCAAAACAATGACTGCTGCTAATTTTCCGGTCTCAGATGCTGTTGAAGAGGACGATTATGTGGAGGAAGACGATACGCAATATGGGGTCGATGATGAAGACGAACTGGATGGCTTCGACAGTGATGGTGACGATGAGGGCGAAGAAGGTGAAGAGCGTGAAGAATCCAGCGGCTACGAAGACGAATATTAATTAAGAAGACTTTACAGGTTCTTTCGGCCTGTGAAGTGCTATATTATGGCAAATAAAAAAACATTGATAGCCATTGTGGGGCCAACTGCTGTTGGTAAGACTACAATGGCTATTTCATTGGCACAATATTTTAAAACAGCGATCATTTCGGCTGATTCCCGTCAGTTCTATCGGGAAATGTCTATTGGTACGGCTAAACCAGATCCAGTGGAACTTGCTGCTGCTCCCCATTATTTCATTGATTCACACTCCATCACGCAGGATTATTCTGCAGGAGATTTTGAACGGGAGGCTTTACTGAAACTAGAAGAGTTATTTCAATTGCATGACGTCGTCATTATGGTAGGTGGATCAGGCTTGTTTGTACGGGCCCTATGCGAAGGATTGGATGATCTACCCAAGGCCGGAGATGAAGTGCGCGAGCGACTTAATCATGAACTTGCAGTATTGGGATTGGAGGTCTTAAAAGATCGATTGAAAAGTATTGACCCTGCATATTTTGAAACGGCAGACATCGATAATCCGCAACGTGTCGTACGGGCGCTTGAAGTTTTTGAGGCGACTGGTAAACCGATGTCATTTTACCATAAGAAAGATGTCGAGAAAAGACCTTTTGATATCCTTACCATTGGCTTGAATATGGATCGGGCGAACTTGTATGAAAGGATCAATTTACGTGTAGATTTGATGATGAAAAATGGCTTACTGGACGAAGTGAAAGCTTTACTTCCTTTCAGAACGAAGCCTGCATTGCTCACTGTTGGCTACGCTGAGTTGTTTGATTATCTCGATGGCAAGCAGTCTTTGACGGAAGCGACCGAAAAAATCAAACAAAATTCGAGACGTTATGCCAAGCGACAGATTACATGGTTTAAAAAATATGGTAATACGCACTGGTTTCAATCCCAGGAGACAGCTGCTATAATTGATTTTATTCAAAAGGAGCTGACAGGAGAGCATTCCTAAGGATCTAGCAGCAGTGAACTAGATGTTATCCTCGAAGGTTCAGACGAGGTATATAGACCGCGTTTCAAGGTATGCATAACGTATATAGGCCATAAAAAAAGCCTTTGTTATTAATAACAAAGGCTTTTCTATTTTATTTTGGAAATTACTTTACTAAATAGTTCCATCCGAATGGATCTTCTACTTTGCCATAGCGCAAGTCGTTGAGGTAATTCAAAACACGATTTGAAAACTCGCGGCCCTCTACTGGTGGCAAGTGGTAATCTTCTCCTTCAAAACCGATACGGCTGATATCCGTAATTGTGGCTGCAGTACCAGCTGCGAAAGCTTCAGTTACTGTACCGGCTTTAATACCGTCAATTAGTTCTTGAATAGATACCTTTCTCTGCTCGGCTTTATAACCCCATTTCTCCGCCAATTCCATAATTGTACGTCGTGTTACACCGTGTAAGATTGTATCACCATGTGGTGTAATAATCGTATCTCCAATGCGGAAAATAAGGTTTGCCGTACCTGCTTCTTCAATATATTTATGTTCAGAAGCATCTGTCCACATAATTTGGTCATAACCTTCATCATTGGCCAATTGTGTAGGGTAAAGCGATAATGCATAGTTACCTGCATTTTTAGAAAAGCCAACACCACCTTCTGCTGCACGCGTATAGTAGGTCTCAACTTTTAAGCTGATTGCTTTGCTGTAATATGCGCCTACAGGGCCAGTGATAATGATAAATTTGTATGACTTTGAAGGGTGTACACCTAATGCTGCTTCTGTTGCGAACATAAAAGGACGGATGTACAATGATGAACCTTCTTTTGCCGGGATCCAGTTACGATCGATGTCCAATAGTTTGCTTAGGCCATCCATAAAAATCTCCTCAGGTACCTCCGGCATTTGAAGCCGTGCGGCAGATTTGTTGAATCTTTCCCAGTTTCTGTCCGGACGGAAGATACTCACTGTTCCATCTGCAAATTTATAAGCTTTGATTCCTTCAAAGATCGCTTGACCATAATGTAAAGCGGACATCGAAGGACTAATACTGATATCTCCATAAGGGACGATGCTGACATCTTTCCATTCACCGTCATCATAGTTTGCGACCAGCATGTGGTCGGATAAAATCTTTCCGAATTTTAGATTGTCGAAATCTACTTGCGAGAGTCTTGAATTTTGAGTTGGCTCTACGCGAATTGAATAGTTCTCTGTCGCGTTCATCTTATTTTTTAATTACTTAGGCTAAGTTAGGAAAAAAATGAAATATAAGTTGCACCTGTACCCGGATAATTTACCCGCGTTGATATGCCTTTTATTTCGGACAGTTGTTCCCTATTTTACTACACTTTTTTTGAAATGGAAGAATTTTACTTCATATTTCTCGACTAGACTGTATTAATAATTAAATGTGTTAAGTATTTATTAATTAATACCGTGATTCCATATTATGGCATAAAGTTTGGCCATAAAGAATGCGGTCCTATAGATGGGCTTTTTGGTCCGCAGTAACGCTATAAAATCACTTATCATAAAAATAAACTTAATATGGAATTGACTCACAGTCTTAACAAAAGTAGTGAAGTAACATCAGGCGACAATCGCTCCGTGTTACAGGGTGAAGTTGAAGTTCAGAAGAAAGGTATTTCTATGAATTTTATCCTTGGTTTTTTTGTTTTTTTATATAAAACGGCAATTAAACCTTAACAAACCTCCATTATAGTCTAAGCTTTCTTGAGCTTACCAATTAGACGAACGCACAGCGGTTCTTTAAAACAACAAAATTCAGCAATACGAGATTAGCCAAAATAAGGGAATCCAAAAATTTTGGCTAATCTCCAGCCGGAGACCCCCTATTATTCGGTTAATGTGCGGAATATTTTAGTCTGTATGCCGATTATTCGGCTAGTATTTTCAACAGCGGGTCGAGATATTCGCGACTATTGCTCAATCTTGGAACCTTATTTTGTCCACCTAGCTTACCTCTTGATTTCATCCATTTATAGAACGTATCTTCGGGCGCATTGTGTACAATAGGTGGTCGTAGGGCCATATTCTTAAAACGTTTGGCGTCATAATCCGAATTGATTTCACGGAGTTTAGCATCCAATATTTCACAAAAACGCCTAAAATCATTGGGTTGTTGTTCAAATTCTATCACCCATTCATGTGCTCCGGCTTCGGCATCTTTAAAATAGACAGGTCCAGCGGTATAATCTTTTATACGTGCCTGTGTCAACTTGCTCGCTTCGGCCAGCGCCTGTTCGGCGTTGTCAACAATAACCTCTTCGCCAAAGGTGTTAATGTATTGTTTGGTACGTCCGGAGATCTGAAAACGATAAGGGGATAATGATGTAAACTTGATGGTATCTCCGATTTTATAACGCCACAAACCAGCATTCGTTGAAATGATCAATGCATAGTTTTTGCCAAGCTCCACCTGATCCAAACGTAAGGTTGACGGATTTTCTTCGTGCATTCGCTCAGTAGGTAAGAATTCGTAATAAATACCATAATCTAGCATAAGCAGAAGATCTTCCGAATCCGATTGATCTTGTAAACCAAAATATCCTTCTGAGGCATTATAATTCTCTAGATAATACATATTGTCAGAAGGGATCAATTTTTGGAATTGCTCGCGATAAGGTTTGAAGCTCACTCCGCCATGCCCATAAAACTCTAGATTTGGCCATACCTCCAAGAGGTTGTCTTTGCCTGTAATCTCAAGAATACGTTTGGCCATAACAATATTCCATGTCGGTACGCCAGCTAGACTCGTTACGTTTTCTTTGAGTGTAATTTGGGCAATCTGTTCAATTTTCTCTTCAAAGTTTGGATTTAAAGTAACCTCCATATTGGGCGTTCGCTTAAATTCTGCCCAGAACGGAAGGTTACGGATGAGGATTGATGAAAGATCGCCGTAGTAGGAATCCGGACTGAAATTGTTGATTTGTGAAGAACCACCAATAACAACAGATTTTCCCGTAAATACGCGATTTTCGGGTCTATTATGACAATAGATTGTAAGCATATCTTTACCGCCCTGGAAGTGACACTCTTCGAGTGCTTCCTCACTAACGGGAATAAATTTGCTACGGTCAGATGTGGTGCCTGAGGACTTGGCAAACCATTTGATATCAGAAGGCCACAGGATATTCTGTTCGCCTTTTATCATGCGATCAACGTAGCCCTTAATATCATCATAGTCCTGTATAGGGACACGTTCTTTGAAGATTTCGGGCGTTAATATACTTGTATAATCGTATTTTTTTCCCCATTCCGTAGCTTCAGCAGTGGCAATTAAACTCTGAAACCATTCTTCTTGTACATCGTGTGGGTATTTCATGAAAAGTTCAATCTGGTGAATTCTTTTTTTCATGAACCAAGTAAAAATGGAGTTTAATAAGGCCATAGGGGGAGAGATTCTTTAATCTTTAAAATTTTTTCCTTCTTAATTCAAAATGTCTACCGAGATAAAATTTACGGGCAAGCTCATTATCTGCAATTTCCTCAGGTGTACCCGTCAGCATAATCTTTCCTTCGGTCAGGAGATAGGCCCTGTCCGTAATAGATAGCGTTTCCTGTACGTTGTGGTCGGTAATTAAGATGCCAATGTTACGGGTTTTGAGCTTGGCTACGATCGTCTGAATTTCTTCTACGGCAATCGGGTCAACCCCTGCAAAAGGTTCATCCAGAAGAATAAAGGATGGATTAGCAGCTAATGCTCGCGCAATTTCGGTACGTCGACGCTCACCACCGGACAACAAATCACCTCTGTTTTTACGGACACGGTGTAAGCTGAATTCTGTGAGTAGTTCTTCCAATTTTGCCAAACGTTCTTCTTTATTCGGATAATGGATTTCTAATACAGCCAGGATGTTGTTTTCTACGGAGAGCTTCCGAAAAACCGATGCTTCCTGAGCGAGATAACCTATCCCACGTTGTGCGCGTTGATACATCGCATCCTGCGTAATCTCCTGATCGTCGAGAAATACTTTCCCTTCATTGGGCTTGATAAGACCAACAATCATATAGAATGAGGTCGTTTTTCCTGCCCCATTAGGGCCCAATAACCCGACAATCTCGCCTTGTTCCACATGGAAGGAAACATTGTTGACAACGGTACGCTGCTTATATTTTTTTATGAGATGTTCTGCCTTTAAAATCATCTTCGTGGAATGTCTTGTGTTGTATGTATCTGTTCAATAGGACTACTTAAGAACCCTCACCGTTCTTTCATGCCTGGTATCTAATCCAGTATGAGGGTTTTATGCCTGACCAAATCTTGTGTAAATATATTTAATATCTTCTTACTATTGCAATACTAATACTTAATCCCTTTGATGTTTAGCTGTAAGTTTCTTTTGTTGCGCCACACATTCTCTTCAATGCTGTAACAGATGTCAAAACTTTGCCCAGAATTGATGTGTGTGATATGTTCTGCCAGTCCAAAACCGATACAGTCAAATGAAGGAGAGTCTTCTTGAATAACCGTCATCTTGAGGTGATTGGTGCCTACAATAAAAGCTTGTCCTACTGCATTTACCTTTTTACTGAGGAAAATAGGAGATTCATTTTGGGGCCCGAAAGGTTCAAACTGCTGGAGAATACGAAAGAACTTAGCGTCGATATCCTTCAACGCTAGCTTAGCATCGATCAAAATTTCTTGGGTCAGCATTTCAGGACTGATACGTCGCGATACCACTTCCTCAAAACGATCCTGGAATAGCGTGACATTATCTAAGGACATCGTTAGTCCGGCAGCATATTTATGACCACCAAATTGCTCCAACAAGTCAGCGCATTCGCTTAAGGCTTCATACAAGTCAAAACCCAGTACCGAACGGCAGGAACCTGCAATATGACCATTTGTTTCGGTCAATATAATCGTCGGACGGTAATATTTTTCGGTCAGTCGGGAAGCGACAATACCAATGACACCTTTGTGCCAGTCGGCTTTATACAACACCGTGGATTTTCGGCTTTTAAGAAGAACATTATCCTCAATCAGTGCAAGCGCTTCTTCTGTTATTTTGAGATCAAAGTCTTTCCGTACATTGTTTTGATCGTCTATGCTCGAACTGAAATCTTTGGCTTCTTGCAGCGATTTGGAGATTAAAAGTTTGACGGCGTCCTTAGCATGGTCTATTCTGCCCGCTGCATTGATGCGGGGCCCGATCTGGAACACGATGTCATTCACTGTAAAGATCTTCGTTCGATTATTGGATAAATCAATCAGTGCCTTTAGTCCGACGCAGGGATTCGTATTGAGTTTAATGAGACCAAAGTGGCTGAGTATTCTATTTTCGCCGGTAATAGGAACAATGTCCGAAGCAATACTCACGGCCACAAGATCCAAAAACTGATAACAGGCATTGATATCCATGCCATTGGTGAGTATAAAAGCCTGAATAATCTTAAAGCCTATTCCACAACCTGAAAGTTCTTTGTAAGGGTATTCACAGTCTGCACGCTTGGGATCTAACACGGCGTAGGCTTTGGGAAGTTCCTCACCGGGAAGGTGGTGATCGCCAATGATAAAATCAATTCCTTTGCTATTTGCGTAATCTATTTTATCGATTGCCTTGATACCGCAGTCCAATGCAATAATTAAGCTGAAACCATTTGCTGCGGCATAGTCAATACCCTGTGTGGAGATTCCATAGCCTTCGGCATAGCGGTCTGGAATATAAAACTCCAGCTGGCTATGAAATTCCCTGAAAAAACTATAAACAACGGCAACAGCTGTTGTACCGTCTACGTCATAGTCTCCATAGATGAGTATTTTTTCTTTGTTGCCAATGGCTTGGATGATCCGGGTGATGGCTTTTTCCATGTCCCGCATCAAAAATGGATCGTGCAAATCCGATAATTGAGGCCTAAAAAACTGCTTTGATTCGTCAAAAGTCTCCACTCCTCTGCTCACGAGCAACTCTGCCAAGACAGTGTTGATGTTTAATTCCTCGCGCAGTTTGTTGGTTATTTTGACATCAGTTTTAGATTTTAGTACCCACCTTTTTTGCATATCTTTGCACAATATTTTAAGTGTAAATATACGTTTTAAGGCTGGACTTACCTAATTCCTAAACCCGGTATTGATCCGCTGTTGCTTAACGTGCATATTCCCAATGTTTTAAATATGGTGCAGGCTTATTCTTTATATGAAGGTTCTTTTTCAGTCGACAAAAGCAGAAAATTTATACCCTTTGATCCGTTAATAGACAAGCCCCAGGACCGGCCAGGCTCCCTATTTATTCAAGTTCACCCCTTTTTGATCGAAACTGATGCGGGACTTGTGCTCTGTGATACCGGTCTTGGCTATACCGATGACAGTGCTGTGCTACAACTGCATCATAATATCCGTAAGTTGGGTTTCAGACCAGAAGATGTAAAATATGTACTGATGTCTCATCTTCATAAGGATCATGCTGGGGGGATGGTCACATTTGAAAACGGAACCGGACGCATCGCATTTCCTGAAGCCGAATATATTGTTCAACGTGGCGAGTGGGAAGATGCTTATTCAGGCATCTCCAGTTCATATAGAACCGAGATTTTTGATGTGATTCAGCGCAGTGGAAATTTGGTTCTGGTGGAAGGTGAAGGAAGAATAAATGCAGAAATCAGCTATGCGCTCAATGGTGGACATACAGCACATCATCAGTCGTTTCATATTCAAACGGGCGACCAGCACTATTTCTTTGGCGGAGATGTATTACCTGAGCCTGAAGAAATTTTCCATAACTATGTTGCCAAATATGATTTTGATGGTCGGCGTTCCAAAGAGCTACGTCAGGAGTACTGGGCAGAAGGTGCACCAGCGGGCTGGATTTTTTTGTTTTACCATTCAAAAAATATAACCATTGGTCGTAGTCAGATCCGGGAAGATGGCACCTATAAACTGATTGAAGCAAAGTCGTAAAAGAAAAAACCTCCATGGCCTTTGGGCTCATGAAGGTTTTTTGGAAGGTTTAGTATCCCGGATTTTGTGGGAAGGCTGCACCAGTGTTACTGTCAATAACTTCCTGCGGTATCGGCCAAAGAATAAATTCTTTTTTCACCACATTTTTCGATTGTGTGTTTAACGTTTGCACGCGGCGTAAAAAGACATCCTCACCGAAACGGGCAAGAGTCATGCGACGCATTTCCTCACCAATAAGCTCGCGGGCACGTTCGTCTAGAATGAAGTCTGCATTAACCGCTGAAGCATCAATTAAGGAGGCTTTCGCACGGGCACGGACAGCATTGATGGCGTCTTTAGCTTGTGCTGGTTTATTGGCGCGCCAGTATGCTTCAGCCAATAGCAGGTAAGTTTCTGCCAAACGTACTTTCACACGGTCCTTCATATTTCCTTCAAATGCAGGGTCAACAGCTGTCTTTCCGTAGAAAAATTTGGTTGTTGTCGGGAATACATTGCCTGATTCTTTGATGGCGTCGGTAAGTTCGATCTTCTTGCCGTAAAGTTCAGGGACGGAAGGATCGTTGTAATACCAATCGCGTTTGATATTGAAAGATGAATTTCTGACATCTTGTTTTTCATAACTATCCAGCCACCATTGATAAGGGCGTACGTGCCCAAGACCTCTTCCACCAAGTGAGTCGGCCAAGGCAAATCCTTTTTGTTGCGAATAGAAAGGTACCCAGGCACGTTTACTCCAATCCGTGTAGCGGTCGCCGCCCCTTTGTGTATTGTATTCCAATTGGATGGCCCAGATCGTTTCTTGATTGCCAGAACCGCGATTTTGATTGTTTTCGATAAACATATCGTGGAAATAATCCCCGGGTTTATCTTTTTCGGCGCCAAAACGTTGATCGTTCAATTTAAAGTAACCACTTTGAATAACTTTGTTGGCAGCTTCTGCAGCTAAATCAGGCTGTCCAGCTTCGATATATGCTTCTGCCAGGTAGTGTAAAGCAGCCCATTTCGTCAATTTCCCTTCCTGAATTGTTCCTGGATTGTCGGGTAGGTTTTCACTTGCATACTTAAGGTCTTCAATCATGTGCGTCAAGATTTCAGCTTTCGGTGTACGTGTGAAATCACGACGGGGTGTTTCGGATACTTTGTCCACCCAAGGCACATCGCCGTACAGGTTGACTAAATAGCGATAACTGTAGGCACGGAAGAAACGAGCCGTTGCTTCCACACGTTTTGGATCGTTGTCCTTGTCTAAATGGTGTTATAGCCGTTCATGACAGGGACCTGTTCACTTAATAAAAGATCCGATGTTTTTGAGGAGTAGTAGTCGATCGTTCCTGAAAGTCTATTTTTGAGAATCCCAAAATCCAAACCAAGGTTTAATGAAGCTGTCGTTTCCCACGTTAGATTGCTTCCACGTCCATTGAAATTCATCACAAGTCCTTTGACTGGATCAAGACCATAGATATAATCGACGTTGGTCAGACGGTCGTAAGTTTGATAAGGTGATACGGCCTGATTTCCATTTTTACCATAAGAAACACGAAGTTTTAACAAGTCGAAATAGTCCTGCACATTCCCTTCTTTAGAAACTACCCAGGCTCCTGCAACGGATGGGAAAAATGCATATCGGTTGTTAACAGAAAATGCGCTATAACCGTCCGAACGACCTGTTAAGGTTAATAGGTAGCGATCCTTAAAGGCATAGTTGATTCTTCCCATATAGGAAATCATCGCTGTATTTTGAAGGTTGGATTCGATCTTAAGATTTTTAGAGGCAGAAGCCATGTTGTTATATCCGGCATCTGATACAAAATCGTCTCCATTCATTCTTGAAGTTTTCAAATTTGTTTTCTGGGAAGAATAGAGGCCCACGACATTGATCTTGTGGTCACCAAAGGTACGGTCATAGGTCAAGAGATTTTCCCAGGTCCAGTCCCAGAAATGCTCATTGTAAATTGATCCGGTACCATTCACGCCGCGTCCTGTGACCGTATTTGAGCCATAGTAGGAGTTTTCGTTAATATTTCGGTAGTTGGTTCCGAAGGTGGTTTTGAAACTTAATCCTTCAATAGGAAGTTTTACATCAAGCCAAGTATTCGCATAGACCGTTCTTCTGGTCTGATCCCACTGGCCTTTTTCGTCTGCGAAAGGGTGTGCCCACAAGGTTTGTGCGTACATCGGGTACGTTACAGCAGTGCCATCGGCATCACGGTTTTTACTGTAAGGGGAAAGTTTTACAACACTTTCAAGGTTAGGCTGTACGCCGTCACGGTTCCCTTGAGAAGCCTGCATGGTCATTCCTAGCTTTAACCAAGAGCTTAAACTTTGGTTGAGGTTTAGATTGACATTATATCTTTCGTAGGGCGTGTTTTTTACCACACCATCTTGATTTAGGTAGCTTACAGATGCATAATAATCGGATTTATCCGTTCCACCCGAAAAACTGAGTTGATGTTCCTGAATGGGAGCGCCACTATTGAATACTTCGTCCTGCCAATTGACTTCTTCCCCTTTTTTGTATTGTTCCAATACGTTGGCAAAAAGATAATTTTCTGGGTTGAGCTGATCGCCGGTTTTTCCTTTCGAAGCCTGGTAATCACGCATAAATTGGATGTACTGTGGGCCGTTCATCAATTTAAGGCGGCGTTCTACACTTTGAACCCCAAAATAGCCGTTATAATTGATGCGTGCTTTTCCTGCAGCACCCTTTTTTGAGGTAATGAGGATAACGCCATTTGCAGCTCTTGAACCATAGATTGCGGTGGATGAGGCATCTTTCAGTACCGAGATACTGGCAATTGTATTGGAAGAGATATCGCCCAGGGAACCACTAAAAGGAATTCCATCCAGGATAATCAGGGGTGCATTGGACGCCGAGATCGAGTTCTCACCGCGGATATTGATAGAAGCTGTTTCGCCAGGTTTGGCCGAACCGGAATTGATCGCTAAACCAGAAATCTTACCTTGAAGTTTATCGACAACATTCGGTGAATTTATTCGTTCCAGGGATTTTGCTTCCACTGTAGCGATACTTCCTGTCAAATCGCTCTTTTTCTGTTTACCATAACCTACGACCACAACTTCATCCAAAACATCCTCGGATTTTGTCAAGGTTATTTGTGCTGCTTGTGCTGCAGAGACTTCTTTCGCCGTAAATCCGATCGAGTTAAATGTTAGGATGGCACTTTTTGAACTGACGTTCAGTGAGAAGATACCGTCTTGATTGGTTGTAGTTGCTGCTGCTTTACCTTTTTCAGAAACGGTAACACCGCTTATTGGTTTCCCCGTTTCATCAACGACCTTTCCGGAGACGACTTGCTGGAAGGGTGAACGACTGGTTATTGCAACCAAATTACGTGGATTTGCTACCCCGTAAATAGGTGCCGCTAATGACAAAATTGATAATGGTGTCAGAAGGATGAGATGACTCTTTTTGACCATAGGTGTGTAATTTAGATTCAGTAAGTGTTTAATGCGGCAATTATAAAGAAATAAAGCGTTGGCAATTCTATTGCTTCTTGGAGCAAACGATTGCACGAACTACGAAAACGTTATAGAAATGGGGTTTTGTAATGAAAAATTGGAGCTAATGAAAGCTGATTTGTTCGGCTAGGAATTCCGATCGTTAATAACATGTGTGCGTCGAGCGCTTTTATTGTTGTTCAGTTGTGTCATCAAGATGCCATACGTCGAAAAAAGGGATGAAATCGGTTAAAAGGGTCGTTTTTCTGCTCTTTTTTTAGTATTTTGGGGTAATTTGGTCTTTGTAGCCCATCCCGTCAGATACCAGCGGATTCGTTTAAGATTGATTTTTTGGGTAAATTTGTGTTTTAGTAGCTAAGGGCTGATGCTGTTTTTTCTAAAAGCCTTTGTTTTTTTGTTAGAAAGAACCTTTAGCTTGTTTTCGTAATTGTTGTAAACAACGTTATGAAGCTTATATTATTAGTATTTATTTAAATAGAAGATTATGTCTATTGTAAGAGAGTCCGATCTGATTGGAATTGGAAAAAAATTTCAAATTGAAACCGATGCGGGAGACAATATGGTTGTTGTTATCCATGACGATGGCAGACGGGAACTTTATCGCTATGATGACGAGGAACATGAGTCACGTTGCGTCATGACACTCAATGACGATGAATCTCGGCAGATTGCGGGTATTATCGGTGGTTTGTCCTACAAGCCTAAAGCTTTGGAGACAATTGAAGTTGCTTTGGACGATTTACGCATTGAATGGTACAAAGTTGAAGGCAAAAATGAGGGGGCCGGAAAGACAATTGGAGAACTGGAAGTTCGTCAACGTACAGGTGCATCGATTATTGCTGGCATACGGGATGATGATACGGTTATCAATCCAGGACCGTCTTATTTGATTAGCCCAGGCACCACACTTGTCATTGCTGGAAAGAAGAATAATATTAAACTTTTGAAGGAAATTTTACTGTAATTTATGCTATCACATACCTTAATACTGGAAATTGGAATCGCTGTAGGACTTGTTGCCATTGTTGGCCTAATAGCCAATAAGCTTAAGTTTTCTGTTATTCCATTTTTCATTATTATAGGAATGGTTTTGGGACAGCACGCTCCGCAGGTTGGTCTGGTGGATTTAACATTTACAGAAAGTAAACCCTTTATAGATTTCATGGGACGGTTGGGCGTATTATTCCTACTGTTCTACCTGGGCCTTGAGTTTTCGGTCAATCGCCTTATTAAATCCGGTAAAGCAATTGTCACAGGCGGGACAATTTACGTCTTATTGAACTTTACTTCAGGCTTGTTGATCGGATGGCTAATGGATATGCCATTTAAGGAGATGATGGTCTTATGCGGTATCATGACAAGTTCTTCCACGGCCATTGTCGCAAAGGTTCTTACAGATCTCAAACGCACGGCCAACCCGGAGACTGAGGTCATTATGGGGATGATTATGTTCGATGATCTGTTTATAGCGATGCATATCTCTTTCCTTTCAGGCTTGATACTGACAGGAAGCAGTTCGTTTTGGACGGTAGCAGGAACATCCTTACTGGCCTTGGGATTTATATTGGCCTTTTTGATTTTGGGCAGAAAATTGGTTCCTGCGATTGATCGCTTATTGAAGGAGAAAACTTCTGAACTATTTATATTGATCATCTTTGCCTTACTGTTTATTGTGGCAGGTTTCTCTGAAACCATCCATGTTGCGGAGGCTATTGGGGCATTGATGGCTGGCTTGGTGTTGGCAGATTCGCAATACATCAAAAAGATTGAATCGATGGTACTACCTTATAAGGACTTTTTTGGAGCGATGTTTTTCTTTAGTTTCGGATTATCTATTGATATTATGTCCCTTGGAGGAGCTGTCTTTTGGGCTTCGATTGCAGCGCTGGTGACGGTGATGGGTAATCTTGCATCGGGGTATTTTGCAGCTAAATTTTCGGGCATGAAACCTAAAACTTCTTTTGATATTGGCTTTACGTTGTCTGCACGCGGAGAGTTTTCCATTATCATGGCAAATATTGGTAAAGCAGGGGCTTTATTGCCCGTTATTCAATCCTTTGTGGTTGTATATGTGCTCATTCTTTCCATCGTATCCCCACTATTGACCAAAGAGTCCCGTAATCTGTGGAAATTACTTTTCGGTACGGACGCCAATAGCTCCAAGCCTTTGAAAAAGTTGAGTGATTTGGAAAATAATCAGACCACTTAGCGCTTCTGGATGATAGAGTTGCTCTTAAATGAGTGCTCACAAGCAAAGGAGGATCCTACCGTACGGTAGGATCCTCCTTTGCTTGTGAGCTATTGAATTTTACAAAAATCCTAATTCTAGCTTTGCTTCTTCCGACATCATGTCTTTTGCCCAGGGTGGATCAAATGTCAATTCGACCAATGCTTCTTTGACACCTGCTACAGCAGCAACTTTTTCTTGAACTTCATTCATGATTTCGCCTGCCACGGGACAGCCAGGAGCCGTCAGCGTCATTACAATCTTTGCAATACCCTCTTCCTTCGTAATGATTTCATATACAAGCCCCAAATCCACAATATTTGCGGGTTTCAGTTCAGGATCATAAATTGTTTCCAGTACAGCTTGGATCTGTGGTGCTAGACCCAGTTTATCTAATACGATGATACTCATTTATTCTGTTTTTATCGTGAATAGCGTCCTGATAGATCGCTAATAATTTCGCTTCATTTATTTCAGGCGTAAAATTACTAAAATAGTAAGCAATGCAGGTCTTTCTTATCTCATCTTTTTCATTTGTTGTTTTTGTGCTCCACTCCGTCAAACATTGGATAATATCGTTTTTGTTGTGGGGATCGAACGTTTGTCCTGTTTTGCCGGGGATAATCAGTTCGGGGAGTGGGCCTAAATTGGAGCAAAGCACAGCTGTTCCGACTGAATAAGCCTCAAGAATCGTAATCGGCATCCCTTCAAAACAAATCGATGGTACAAGTAAAGCCTGTGCTTTGGCTATCAAGGGAAGTATTTCTGATCTTTTTTTAAAACCGAGGTAGGAAATATTCGCCTGGTGTTTAATGCTTCTCAAAACCTCATTTTCGAGCGGACCGCCGCCAATAATTGCTAGTTGAAAATCTGTGCCGATGAAAGCATCGATCAGCTGTAATATCCCCTTTTCATCTGAAAGACGACCGACATATACAAAGTGGGCCTGCGGACCCTCTGGTGCTATTGTCGTAGGAAAGACAAAATTCGGTTTGATCTCGAATTTAGTAGGCGGAAGGTGCAATGTCGATTCAACGAATATGTTCTTTGCAAAGGAGCTTAAATTGATGTAGCGATTTACTTTTGCCCAAGTTCCAATTTTGCGGTGAAACCAGTAATTCAGTGCGAGAAGAAATGTTTTTACTATCGAGTTGTTAAATGCTTTTTGTCGGACGGCTGTCCACGGAAACTCCTCTTGGAGTGAGTCCAGAAAGAGACGGTTGTGATGGTACAGTGTCGCCGAAGGGCATAGTAAACGAAAATTGTGCAGGGTCATGACCTGGGGGACGCCGAGTTTGGCAATGGTACGCACGATAATCGGGCCTGCTGCATAATGCGTGTTGTGAACGTGAACGATGTCTGGTTTAAACGCCCGAATTATTTTTTTGACACGTTGAGCAGCGCAAATATTCCAAAAAGATCCTATTGTCTGTAGTGCACCCTGCAACCCCTTTTTATTTTGAAAGGTTAGCGTTTGGACCTCATGTCCTTGCGCGAGGAGGGAAGATTCCTGCTGAAATACAGTGTCTTCACCACCAGGATCTTGATAAAATGTATGGATAATCAGTATGCGCATAATAAAAGACTTATACAAATGTACAATTTTGAGGTGACTTCCTTTAAAGGGACAAAATTGCCATTTCTATATGATTATTGCTATATTCGCAAGATTCGATCGTAAAGATATATGCAACATTTACAACAACTCGTGATAGAGGCGATAGAGACAAGTCAATTTCCTGAAACACCATCAAATTTATATGATCCGATACGGTATATATTGACTTTGGGCGGAAAGAGGGTTCGACCAGTGCTGACATTGATGGCCGCCGAATTATTCGGCATGCAAGAGATGGAGGAAATTATCCCTGCTGCCAAAGCAGTGGAGTTTTTTCATAACTTTTCACTGATCCACGATGATCTGATGGATAAGGCTCCTTTAAGAAGAGGTAAAACGACGGTTCACGAAAAGTGGGATGCTAATATTGCCATATTGTCTGGAGACGGCTTGTTGGTCAAAGCGTATGAGGAAATTTCAAAGTGTAATCCTATTTACTTGCCTGCAACTTTGAAAATTTTGAGTAAAGTGGCTATGGAGGTATGTGAAGGCCAGCAATTAGATATGGATTATGAGAGCCGGGATTCGCTGACAATGCCTGAGTATCTTGAGATGATCCGTCTTAAAACTTCGGTGTTATTGGGCGGAGCATTACAGTTGGGGGCTATTCTGTCGGGAGCAGATGAACAGCAACAGCAGCTGATCTACGATTTTGGAGAGAACGTAGGCTTAGCATTTCAATTACAGGACGATATCTTGGATGCATATGGAGATCCAGATACCTTTGGAAAGATTGTTGGTGGTGATATCATGATCAATAAAAAAACTTTTTTATTGGTGAAGTTGATGGCAGTAATTTCGGATGATGATAAGCCGGTTTTACAAGCCCTATTAAATGCCACTATAGAGACTGCTCCATCAAAAGTAGCGGATATGCTTGCCTTATACGACAAGTATGCGATTAAAACTGCGGCCGACGAGTTGAAAGATATATATACACAACGGGCATTTGAAAAAATGAAAGCATTGAATGTACCAAATGATCGCAAAGAAGCGTTATTAGTGTTAGCAAATAACCTTTTGGTAAGACAGCAATAAGTATAAATTCTATTAAAATTCGTATCTTGCCATTAAATGTTTTTTTTGTAAGAAAATAATTAAATAAATTTTTAGATTACGTTCATGGAGCCTTTAAAAATCACCGTATTTCAAGCATATTTATTCTGGGAAAATATTGAGAAGAATCTAAATAATCTAGCCTTGAGACTTTCCTCATTGCGTGAGAAAACGGATGTTATTATTCTCCCCGAAATGTTTAATACAGGCTTCACGAATAATGTCGAGAAATGTGCAGAACCTGCAAATGGACCTACAACAAGATGGCTATTTGAAATGGCAAGCTCACTTAACTGCGTTGTTGCCGGTTCTTTGATTATCGAAGAAGGCGGGAAATACTATAATCGTTTTGTATGGATGTTCCCTGATGGTAAATATGTCAAATATGATAAACGTCATCTTTTCGGACTATCTAAAGAAAGCGAGTACTTCGAGCCAGGAAATGAACGTATCCTGGTGGATATCAAAGGATGGAAAATTTGCCCGATGATTTGTTATGACCTTAGATTCCCCGTCTGGTCTAAAAATCAAAACGGAGCATATGATATTTTAGTGTATACAGCCAGTTGGCCGGACAAGCGCTCCGCACATTGGAGAGCCCTTATCCCAGCACGTGCTATAGAAAATCAAGCTTACGTTGTTGGAGTAAACCGGGTTGGGCATGATGGTAATGATATTTACTATTCAGGTGGTTCTATGTGTATCTCTCCACTTGGTGATGTGGTGTATTATAAGCCAGAAGACGAGGATTTGTATACATTTACCTTAAATCCGAATGACCTGTTGGAAGCACGGGAGAAATTTCCTTTCTTAAAAGACTCCGATTCTTTTACAATCGGGTAACACGCTCTAAATTAGGTATAATTGCAAGCATTTATTTTTTCTGAGAGTGCCTGATCTTATTGGTCAGAAAGAACCTTCAGTTTGATTTAATTGCTGTTGGTGTTTGCAAAGTTATGAAGGTTTTGTTTGTCTCCTTTTTATTTGTTAAATTCAGTCTAGTATAAATTAAATTGTTATGATTTATCAACATCTACTGGTGACATGTTGATAAAATTTTGTTTGAGACAGTTAGATTAAAGTGTAATTTAGGCTAACTATTAGCCAAAATACGTTTAGCTTTTTCTCAAATTATATGAAAGACAACGTTTTATTATTGCAAGAAGTTGCGTAAACAACCATAACCATTATTCATATGTTAGACCAAGATTTAGTATCACAAGAGTATTTTTATAATTTCTTAACAGGGAAATACTCAATTGCAGTTATGCGGAGATTACAGCGTAATCTCAAGGAGGCCGGGTTAAACATTACTTCTGAACAATGGAGTATCATGTATAACCTGTGGGTAGAAGAGGGGCTTACTCAGCAGGAGCTTGCTGTTCGCACATTTCGAGATAAACCAAGTGTCACTCGATTAATTAATAACCTGGAACGGGTAAATTTGGTTATCCGCGTTAATGATAAAAACGACAGACGGTCCAATCTGATCTATTTAACAAAAATAGGACGAAAGATGAAGGATGAAGGAATGAAGCAGGCAAAAAATACCATTGAACAGGCTTTAGGCGGATTAGCCGACGATCAAATTGCCTTGTCAAATACCATTCTGCATCGCGTATTATTTAATTTGAAATAAAGATACTTAGTGGGGGTTATTTTATAAGGGAACTATCAAGGTATAAAAAAAGGTCCCTATGAATACATGGGGGACCTTCTTTTTATGAATTGCTAGCAATTAATCTTCGAAAAGTTTGCTTTCGAAATCTGTGTGGCTATTGACCAATTTACCTTCAGTTCCGAAATAGATTTCCTGAAAACTTAATGTACGGATAGCGTCTACCTTACGATAGAATTTATCAGCAGATACATCTGAAAGTGTTTTGAAACCACAAGCTTCCATAATTTCGACTGTAGCACGTAATGTGTTGCGGTGGAACTGAGCTACGCGTACATATTTATCATTTACGTCGAGTCCTTTGTATAAATGCGGCTGTTGCGTGGCAACTCCAACCGGACAAACGTCTTCATTACACTTAAGTGCTTGAATACAACCTAAAGCGAACATCATACCGCGAGCACTATAACATGCATCTGCGCCTAAGGCAATAACTTTTAAGATGTCGAAACCCGTTACAATACGGCTGGATACGATAACTTTAACATGTTTTTTCAAACCAAAAGCAATCAAGGTTTTCGTTACAAATGCCAATGCATCGTATAATGGCATCCCTAGGTTATCTGTAAACTCCAGTGGAGCAGCTCCCGTACCACCTTCTGATCCATCTACGGAGATAAAATCCGGGAAGATCTGCGTGTTTTGCATGGCGTGACAGATGTCGATAAACTCATGTTTATCGCCGATACAAATTTTGAAACCGATAGGCTTTCCACCCGATAGCTCGCGCAGCTGTTGTATGAAGTGCATCATTTCAGTCGGTGAGGAGAAAGCGCTATGTGCTGGAGGCGACATCACATCTGTTCCTGGAATGACGTGACGAATAGCCGCAACCTCAGGTGTATTTTTTGCCGCTGGAAGGATACCTCCATGACCAGGTTTAGCGCCTTGCGAGAGTTTCAACTCGACCATCTTCACGTTTTCACGATTGGATTTTTCTCGGAAGAGCTCCGCGTCAAATTTTCCTTCCTGATTCCGACAGCCAAAATAACCTGTACCCACCTGCCAAATTAAATCACCACCGTTGTTGTGGTAGTCACTGATTCCTCCTTCGCCGGTATTGTGTGCAAAGTTTTGAAGTGCAGCACCTTTATTTAATGCCGTTATTGCTGTTTTGCTCAATGCACCATAACTCATTGCTGAGATATTGAACACACTTAAGCTATAGGGTTTTTTACAGGCTGCATTTCCAACAGTGGTACGCAGATCGTGGTTTTCGATATGGCAAGGGAAAACAGAGTGCGCAGCCCATTCGTTCCCGACAGCCTGTGGATCAGTCTGCATACCAAATGCTACAGTTTCACGCTGATTTTTTGCACGTTGGTATACGATCGAACGCTGTCTTCTGTTAAATGGACGTCCATCCATGTCTGATTCCCAAAAATATTGTCTCAACTCAGGACGAATAGATTCGAAGATATAACGGAAATATCCAACTAAGGGATAATTTCGTAGGATGGCATGTTTGGTCTGGAAACTATGATATAACGCAATCAATAGCAATGGAAATGGGATGATAAGCAGCCAAAACCAGCTTGATGTAAATATAAATCCAAATGATACAATGATTAAATTAATCACAATCATTATTGAAAGAATGAGTTTTCTAACTTCCATAGAAAATACGATTGTTTAGTTTTAATTCGCTATTTTAATGTTTAGCCCAACTGATTATTTTATTACTCAATTAGCATTCCAAAATGCGCTTTTGGACGAAGCAAATGTACTAAAGTTCCTGAAGTAAATGGATATATTTACCCCTTGGAGGTAAGTTTTGATAAGTTTATAACCGTTTCTAACAAACTATTTTCTTTTAGTAATCTCCTGCGACAAAAGTTGATAGATTTGCTGTAAATCTGGTTTATTGCTAATAAATTGCAAATGTTTTTGCATTGTTGTGCTGTCCTGTCGGATCGCTGGTCCTGTCTGAACTGTTATTGGAATATGATTTTGCGCCTTTTCTGCCGTCTCCAGGATGATTGGTTTAATTAGATCAAAGGACAGGTCGTTTTCTGCTAAGAGCTCGTAGGCCATCTGATAAAGGATGTTAGTGAAATTGTTGACCATAACCGAGGCAAGGTGGATGGCTAAACGCTGCTGGGAATTACAATAGATGCTCCGCGGTGCAAATGTCTGTGCTAACTGAAGTAGCTCGGCACTATTTTCATCCGCGTTACCTTCAACACAAAGTGGGACGGTCGAAAAATCGACTGCTTTATTTTTGGATAATGATTGTGGGGGATAGATGACTCCCGCATTTTTAAATCCGGCCAGGACAGAAAGATCGGTTGCTCCCGAACAATGAATAACAACACCTTTTATATCTTTTGGTAGCGCTTCTACCAGCGATACAATGGCCTGATCGGTAACGGCAATGAGGTAAAGATCAGCATGTAGGTCGAGTTCAGACAGTAGGTCAGTTGCTGTGCAATGAAGCGCAAAAGCCAATGCGTCTGCATTGGCTTTTGTTTTACTGTAGATCTGAACGATATGCTGTCCTGTTTTTTGAAACTGTTGTCCAAAATGCGTCGCGGCATTACCGCTTCCTAAGATCACAATATTCATTATTTAAGTGCTTTTCGTTTCTCTTCTTTATTTCTTCTCACAATGGACATGATAAAACCGATGGTCATGACAATTGTTCCACACCAGAAAAAGTTGATGTATGGGAATTTAATGGCTTTAAATACCACCCATTTCTTTTCTGGAAGTGGCTTTTGATAAACCATGATTTCCAGTTTATCCTTGTCAGGTTTAATTCCCGTAAATCTGAATTTAAGCCCTTGCTCGTTGACATCTTTATTGAAGTCATAAACACCACCGTCTTTAATTAAGTAGATTGGTTGTACTTCATACTGTTTGTTGTCGGCCGAAAATACTTTTATTTTCAATCCAACCATGACATCACTAGGACCTTTTGGAATTTTCTCCAGGTGAGCTTCTTTGTTTAAGCCTTCAATGACATAATATCCATTGCGGTAGCGTAGGGTATCACCGATATTTACCTGATACGTTGCCGGCTCCTCGTAGTCTTCGAAACCAGTTTTGTCTTCTGCCGGAACTTTCGCATGTGTTGCCTGACTTTCAGCTGCAGCCGCTGTAATCAGTGTATATACGTCATGCGTAACATAATGTTTGGTGGCTGGAGTACCAATCAACCCCCCCATTTTCGCGTTGTTTTGTGCAAAAGGTTGCAGCACAAAATGCTCCTTCACTTTGCCTGTTTCTTCGTCGATCCGCTCGTATTTGATTTTATAGAACGTATTTGGAGCAACAATGCTATCGCCGATATAGGTAATTTTGTATTCACCCATGTGTACAGGTTCACCCTCAGTCAGGAATAAGTTGTCGCCAGGCTTTTCTACTTTGTCGAATCCCGATACAGCGATGTAACCCGTGTTGTTGACAGAGATGACTTCGTTGGTTGCCGCGGCCACCATGGCACCGATAAGTAATAAACCAAAACCGATATGGGCTACCGAAGAACCAGCCAGTTTCCATTTACCTTTGACAGCGTCACCCAATACGCGGATATTTGCCAGAATACAGAAAATACTTGCGAAGGTGATCAAAATGTAGATCAAGTTGGTATACGTCTTCGTAAAATAGACTACAGCAGCCGTTAGGATTAAAGACACAACCAACGATGCTACAGTGGAAGCCAAAAACTTGCGGCTATCGGTACGTTTGTATTTTAAGAATTGCGTAAATCCGGTTAAGATCATCACGATGACGGCAAAACCCGATTGCCATTTGTTATAATGTTGGATTGGATCCAAAGGTGGAGCTACCTTGGTGCCAAAGATCTTGTTGAACACTGGAATTGATGTTGAAGCAATGATCTGTGCACAGGCAACAGTCAATACCAAGGCGCCAATAAACATCCAGAATTCTCTTGAATAGATATCCTCATCCTTTTCTGTGATGGGCATCTCTTTCTTTTTGACGGTAAGAAAGACCACCATGATAACCAAAAAGACAACATTGAATAAGATCAATTGTCCGCTCATGCCCAGGTCGGTAAAGGAGTGGACCGAAGTCTCTCCGAGGACGCCACTACGTGTCAGGTAAGATGCGTAGATCACAAGCACAAAGCTGATCATCGCCAAAAAAGTAGCGGTGAAGTAGGAGTGGCCTGAATTCTTGTAAGCAATCATGACGTGAACAGCAGCAATCAAGGTAAACCAAGGAATAATAGATGCATTTTCTACCGGATCCCATGCCCAGAATCCACCGAAGTTAAGTGCTTCGTAAGCCCAGAATGAGCCCATGATAATACCTGCGCCTAAAATCATCACGGCAAATAAAGCCCAAGGAAGTGCTGCATTGATCCATTCTTTGTAACGTTTGGTCCAAAGAGCACCTGTTGCATAAGCAAAAGGAACAATCATCGACGCAAAGCCAAGGAATAGTGTCGGTGGGTGAATCACCATCCAGTAATTTTGAAGTAAAGGGTTCAAACCATTACCGTCGGTGATAAGTGAAAGATAGTTAGCTTCTCTAAAGATTGGAATATCCATTGCTTCACGCAATAGGATAAACGGAGAGCTACCGATACGCAGACCGAAGATTTCCACACCAATAATCATGGAAGCTAAAAATGCTTGGCATAACATGACGAAAGTCATGACAGACGATTCCCAGCTTTTTGCTTTAAACAGCAAAACAGAACCTAATACTGTTTGCCAGAACATCCAGAGCCAAAAACTACCCTCCTGACCTTCCCAAAAACTGGAAATGATATAGTAGGTAGGGAGTGTCTTGGACGAGTGCGCCCAGGCATAATTATATTCAAAAAGATGATTGTATATAATATAAAATAAAGTTGCACCAATCGCCACTACGGAGACCGCATTAGCCCAAAAGGCCATACGTGCAATTTTTTTCCATGAATTCTCTTCAGGGTATTTTGTTGCAAAAAAGTAACTGATACAAGATAGAAGTGCAGCACCAAAAGAAAGTACAATAAAGAATTGTCCGATCTGCCCTGGTAGCAGGTGCTCACCAACGTAATTAACGTCCATTGAAAATTGATTTTACGAATTAATTATTGAAAGCAGTAGCATTGATCTCGGTGACGACCGATTTATCGTTATATTTTGACGGACATTTCATCAATATCTTACTTGCCCTAAACACATTTCCGTCCATTTTTCCTGTCAATACAATTTGCTCTGAACGTTCAATATCTTGAGGTTTGGCGCCTCTAAAAATCACTTCACATTCTGTACCTTCGTTGTCGCGCATGAAAAACGAAAATTTGTTGGCGTCAGTTTTGGGATCATAATGAAGCGCTTTGTCTTTATTCAATTGACCTACCACATATAGTTCGGTTTTCTTTTCTTTAGCTTCGGTAAATGTCGAATAGGTACTTGAATCGGTATAGATAACAAGTATCATGGCAATTGCGACAGCAATGATAGCGATTAGAATAATTGAACTTTTTTTCATTTGTATTTACTTATTTTATAAGTGTTTGATCTCATCGTATAAATGAGCTCGTTTCACCCGGTTTGTTTTTTCTTAACGATGAATAGCTATTCCAATCTGCCAGATATCCTCCTGTTTTTTCAGAAAGATTATTACCCAAATCTGACAACGTTGTGCTCACTAAAATCCCAAATTGATTACATTTGAGACCTAATCGAATGCAAAATTACAAATAGATTCGCTAAGAAAGGAATAATGCAACTTTTCCATATTATTTATATCTATTCTAAATAGTTTGAATTAATTGGAAAAATAAGCTAGATTCGAATGCTTTTGAATAATTTGAAGTGAAATTTGCTATTTTGGTTCTAATGATATCGCATGAATTTTACAATTGCCTGTTAATATGAGTGTTGCTTTGCGATTTTTAGGCCTCTTTTGGGCTGTTATATTCCCCTGCTTTTTTGTTTTTGGACAGGTAAAATTCCGTAATCAGGAAATTGCTATCCAAAATGACAATGACGTTTATCTACTGACCGGTCAGGACCGCTATTATACCAATGGTATCAATATCAACTATAGGATTGCGTTGCCAGGGAAAACAGATAGTCAGACTTCAAATACGGTATTGGATTTTGAAATAGGCCAACGGATTTACAATGGTATCAGTATCATTGACTATAGACGGCAGGAAAAGAAATACGATAGACCATTTGCAGGTTACCTCTATTTTAGTGCTGGAGTAACGCGGTTTTTACAGCACGATCAGGTTGTTGAGCTCAAGACTGAATTGGCGCAGATCGGCCCTAAATCTTACGGTGAAGAAGCACAGAAGTTTATCCATCATCTCTTTGGGATGTACGAGGCGACTGGTTGGGATACGCAGCTTGGAAATTCCTTTGGTATTGATTTAAGTGCAATCTATAAAAAAGGACTATATCGCAGTCAAAACCAGCAATTCGATGTCGGAATTATAGGTGAGGGGACCATTGGATTAAATAATACCAATATGGGAATTGCGGCCCCGCTTCGGTTGGGGAAGCTGAAATCCTATCAGGCATCCACCTTTACACATGGGCATTTGACACAGGGAAGAGCGAACAATGATAAAGAATGGTATTTTATCTATCAACCAAGCGTGTCTCGTATTTTTTACAGCGCAACGGTAGAAGGAGGGAGAGGTAAAAATGATCCCATAGGTAAGTTATACACGATTCAGCCTTGGATGCTTAGTCACCGCATTGGTTTCAATTGGTCTAACCACAAGATCAATTACGGTATCAATTACATCTTCAATTCGAAAGAGCTCAAATCGGTGTTTCACCGGCATCAATATGGCGAGTTGTTTTGTGCCTACCGTTTTTGATCAGCCAGCCATAAGTAGGACCCACATGGATCCGCTTGATAGGATCTTCGTTGGTCCAGCGTTCAAATGTTTTTCGTTTGGAGATTGTTTAACCTGGGTTTTCGGGAATAGGGTCAGCCAGTTTTTGCCCGATCAATCTGGTGGTGAGCATAGCGGCCACGGTATCTCCAGTAGCATTGAGCATTGTTGCCAGGGGATCGACGAGGGTTGCTATGATCATAATGGAAGGAATCACCTCCGTTGGCATCTGATAAACCGATATGATCAGCATTTCTCCGATGTAGCCACCATTAGGAATACCTCCGGCTACGATGCTCACCAGTAAAGTAATGCCAACCGCCATAATCAGATTGGCTGGATCAAAAAATTCCTTTCCGCTTAATAAAAGTGCGATATAGATTTTAAAGATACAGGCGATCGCGGATCCATGCTTGTGCAATGTTGTGCCTAGGGGAATGACGACACTAGCGACGCTGTCCGGGATTCCAATTTGCTTGGCTGCAAGTAAGTTGGCTGGCATGGTGGCGAGGCTACTGCAGCTGCTCAATGCGGTCAAGGAAGGCAATATGTTATTTTGCCAGTAACGTTTAATTCCCTTTAGCCCGAATGCAAAAAAAGCGAATAAACTGAATACCGTGAAAAAATAGAAGATTCCAAAAAAGTAATATAGACCGATAGGTTTGGCATAAAAACCAAAGAGCTGAGGGCCTAGTGTTCCAACCTGATAGGCAAAATATGCTCCCAAACCAATGGGAGCGAGGTTCATGACCATCACGAGCAGATTTCCCATCACAACATTGCCCGAGTTTATAAATTTACGGAAGGTCTCTGCAGATGCCCCTGATTTGCGCGTAGCAATGCCAACGAGGAACGAAAAGATGACAAAGGCCAGCATATTTTGTCGTGATAATAAACTTGAAAATTCGCTAACGGTTAAAAAGCGGACCATTTTTTCACCCCAAGAATCATGAACAACTGTTTCCATGATTTTGTTTGTTTGTTCAATAGCCAGTGGAGCATCTACTGGAAAGAGGTAAAGGAAGCAGATGCTTGACAGTCCGGCGACGACAATACCCAGTACAAATACGAAGGACATCATGCCGATGATCCTTCCCAGTACACTGTCGCCATTGATATTCGCAACAGATGAGGATATGGCAAAAAACACCAATGGTATAACGCTGACAAAGAGGAGGTTTAGGAAAATGTCACCGATCGGTTTAAGATTGTTGACGATATGCGGAAAGAAGATGCCGATCAAACTTCCAATACTGATCCCAAGAAGCAATAGTAAAATGCTTCCATAGTTATGTATAAAAGTTTTTGCAGAATATTTCATTAGGTTTTACAATAGTTAATGTATTTAGGATGCTAAAGTAATCTTTTTAAATTACTTTATGCGTATCTATTCATTATTGAAATGCATTGCCGAAAAGAACGGCTTTCTTTGATTACATCCTTTAGCTTTTTTATCTTTGATCAACATAAGGCACTATATGCTGTGCGTGCTAGGTGATCAATTTTAAAAAGCTATCTTTAGCGACAGCATTAATGAGGCATTGCTTTTAAGGATCTATTGGTTGAAATATTTAAAGAAAATGGAATTTGTAACGACAGGAGACGGTTCGAAAACGTTGTTTAATGCGGAAATAGGTGAATGTTATCATTCTAAACACGGAGCGGTACAGGAAAGCAGGCATGTTTTTATAAAAACAGGGCTTGACCACTATGTACAAACAACAGGGGCAATCGACGTCGGGATCCTAGAGGTTGGGTTCGGGACAGGGTTGAATTTTTTGCAAACAGCTGACTTTCTTAGCGATAAATCCGTTCAGGTGGAATATGTCGGAATAGAGGGCTTTCCCTTGCCTTTGTCCACTATTGCCGCAACGGGCTATGAGGCGACGGTACATCCGACCGTATGGGCAAGCTATTTGAATGCATACGAGCAGGCTTTGTTGGGAAACGTACAGATTAACGCGTACTTAAAGCTTCATATTGACCATACCTTATTGATGAATTTCCAATCGGATCGCTTATTTGACGTTGTTTATTTTGATGCTTTTGCGGCAGTGCATCAGCCTGAGATGTGGAATGATGCTGCCTTGGGACATATCGCGCAGTTTGTTAAACCTGGCGGTGTTTTTGTGACTTATGCTATTACCGGAAACCTCAAACGCAGTATGAAAGCATTGGGCTTTTCAATAGAGAAGACGCCTGGTGCACCTGGCAAGCGTGAAATGCTTCGTGCGACTAAGTTATAAGAAGGGCGATTGTCGACTTTAAATTATTGTTAACTGCTTGGTATTCTAAAAAGTGTTTTCTAATTTAGCCCAAAATAGAGGCGCTAACCTATTCACCACTTGTGGTTTATATTTTACTACTAATGACAGATTCGCAGTTGATAGACAGTTTGAAGACAGATGGCCAGGAAGGATTTGTTGCGATTTATCGTAAATTCTATAAACAACTGTTATTCTTTATACTTGGTTATCTGAAGGAAAACCGTGTGGCCGAGGAAATCGTGGCCGATGTTTTCGTTAAGGTATGGGAGCGTAGGTCTGATTTTTATACAATGGAAAATCTAAAGGCCTTTATCTATATTTCGGCAAAGAATGCGAGTCTGAATGTTATTCGGTCGGAGCGTTCTAAAGGCATCCATGAATCCTTGACAAATTATGAGGATCTGTTGGTAGATGATCGCGACGTTTTCTCAAAAATGATTCATGCGGAGTTAATCCACTCTATATTTATTGAGGTCGGAAAGCTTCCGGAAAAACAACGGGAAGTTTTTAATATGACCTATCTTGAAGACAAGACTGTCGAAGAGATTGCAGAAGAGCTTCAAATGAGCCCAACTGCTGTATACACAAACCGTTCCCGTGCGATACATACCATACGAACCTTGTTGGGGACTAAAAATGCATTAACGCTCCTCGCGTTTTTATCTTTAGTCGGCGAGAATTAGCCGGGGCGTATCCGATTTTATACCCCGCTATTTATTCTGTTTTGACCCTTATCTTTTTATTTTCTGATTGGTTTTCTAAGCTTCTGCGCTGTTTTTTTACCTGTTTAATATTTTTTTACTTTTTTATGTAAGATTCTGTGAGTCGCCGTGTTTTTATTGACGAAAGAAACGATGACGAAAAGTATGCATGGTACAGACCACATTATAACACTTCTGAACTCCTATTTAAAGGGTGAAATTCATCCTGATACACATGTGGAACTCCGGTTGTTATTTGAACAATACCCAGAATTGCAGAGCATGTTAATGGAGTTAGAAAATCCAGAAAACCTTCAGCAAGAACTTAAAATTTATGAAAGTCTTTTTGAGGCTGATGCAATAAAGGCAGAAGAAAGGGTTTTGTCGACCATTTTAGATCGAATTGACGTAAAGTCAACTGAGCAGCAGGTGAGCTGGTTCAAAAAATATCGGTTGTATGCTGCTGCTGCGGCATGTATCATCGGTTTAATTGGGCTGGGGACTTGGAAAATGAAACAAGATGAACAAGCTCAAACTGTTGTTGATCCGATACTCCTGGCTAAAGATCTTGTACCCGGAGCCAATAAGGCAAGGCTTCAGCTTGCCGACGGAACGCATGTAGACCTGGATGGGCGTTATAGTGGGATTTTAATGGGAAGTAAGATCCAGTATAGCGATGGTTCGGTTGCAGTGAATACAAAAGAAGATAAAGGACAGATGATGGTCTTGTCAACACCTAGAGGTGGGCAATATCAGATTTCCCTGTCTGACGGTACTAAGGTGTGGTTGAATGCCGATACGCGCTTGCGTTATCCCAACAAGTTTATAGGCCAAACACGTGTTGTAGAATTAGATGGTGAGGCTTACTTTGAGGTCGAAAAGATGCGGGATAAACCTTTTGTGGTTGTGACCAATAAAGAGAAAGTCGAAGTATTGGGAACTCATTTCAATGTTTATTCTTTTCCGGGAGAGCAGGAATCAAAAGTGTCTTTGTTGGAAGGTAAAGTAAAGGTATCTGTGCCTATAGGAAAGGAAAGACTGCTTGTTCCCGGAGAACAGGCTTTGGTGAATGGCGAAGAACTCTCTGTTCAACAAGCCGCTGTAGAGGAAAGTATTGCCTGGAAGAATAATGAGTTTACATTTAACGATGAACCTTTGGGAACGGCATTGACACAAATAGCGAGATGGTATGATATTGATATCGAAATAGCTCCAAGTGTGTCGAAAATTAGGTTATGGGGATCAGTATCGCGTTTGGACAATTTTGATAAGGTACTTAAGATTATCAAAATGACAGACGATAAAATAAAAGTTCAGATTGAAGGAAGGAGGGTGAAATTGATGAAATAAGAATACATTAAATCATTATTTCGTCCTTTTAAGGAGCTGAGGAAGGTGGCACTTCCCCAGCAAATTGGTTCGAGATATAATAAAACTTACTCAACTGTTTATTAAACTAACAAAACCAACCAAATGTAATGAAAAAGTATAAATACCTCATTATTATGAAAATGATTATTATGCTTCTTTTGTTTAGTATCGTGCAGCTTCAAGCTGGAAGTTTCGCTCAGACGGTGCGTATAAAAAAGAAGAATAGTCCTATTGTTGATGTATTTCGGGAAATCAAAAAACAAACTGGATATACCGTATTATGTAAATCAGAAATTATCAGCAATAGTCCTAAGGTCAGTGTGGATTTTAATAATCTCTCCTTAGACCGGGCATTAAATGAACTGTTGTCTCCTAGAGGTCTTAGCTACATCAAAGAAGGCAATTCTATTATTGTGAAGATTAGTGATAACAGTCGTCTCGAGCAGTATGCGCCGCTCACAAATGTAGGCTGGCTAGCAGAGCAAAGCCCTGTTCAGGGCAAAATTACCGATCAGGATGGCAAAGTGCTTGCTGGGGTAAGTGTAGCCGTAAAGGGCGGAAAAAAAGCAACTGCATCAGACGCCAATGGAAATTATACAATTGCTGTAAGCAGAGGGTCAATTCTGGTATTTAGTTTTGTTGGCTATGAGCGTAAAGAAGTAGAAGTGAACGGAGATGTCTTGAATGTTAGCATGCATCCAAGTCTATCGAATCTGGCAGAAGTCGTTGTCACTGGATATGGTACATTTAAGAAATCGGACTATACTGGCTCTGCTTCAACAATACGTACAGAGCGTATGTCAGATGTACCAGCAGTAGATTTTTCGACAATGCTCCAAGGTAATGCACCTGGAGTGCAGGTTAATTCCCTATCGGGTCAGCCAGGAGGTTCAACGGATATTCGAATACGGGGTATGGGGTCTATCAATGCAGTCAATAGGCCGCTTTTTGTTATCGATGGAGTGCCAGTGATGTCGGGCGATATCTCTTCTAGCAGTTCAAACAATGCTGGTCTCGATGTCATGTCTACCTTGAGTAATGCAGATATTGAGCAGATTACGGTGATAAAAGATGCGGCAGCAGCTTCGCTTTATGGCTCCCGGGCAGCAGGCGGTGTTATCTTGATCACAACCAAATCGGGCAAGGCCGGGAAACCTGTATTTTCGTTCAAAGGTGACTATGGGCTTTCCAGTCAAGCGACAGATTTTCGTGAGGTAATGAATGGTCCGCAACGGCGCGAAATGCTACTTGAAGGGCTTCGCAACAAAGCACGTTATATCGACAAGTTGACTGACGAAACATTGATTGAAGATTTTGCACAAAACAATATTGATAAATATGCACCGCAACCCTGGAGCGGCTGGACAGATTGGAAAAAGGAACTATTTCGTCGCAATTCACCGTTTAGAAACGCAGACTTGTCAGCTTCCGGTGGGGATTCCAAAGTCTCATACTATACATCATTGGGCTATACCAATCAAACAGGCTTGTCTTATCAGTCTGGTTTTGAAAGGTTAACAGGTCGTTTGAATGTGAAATACAAAATGAGCGACAAGCTAGAACTTGGGGCTAATATTTTATATTCAAATGTGAACCAGGATGTTAATTCGGAAGGCGGAACTTACACATCACCGATCTATTCATCACGTCACAAACTGACTGCTTCCGAACCTGTATATAATGAAGACGGTAGCTTCTTTTTGGATTTTTTCTCCAATGGTCCACGTAATCCGAAAGCATCATCATTGTATAATTACCGTCGGGAAAAAGCAGATCGATCGTTCAATACCGTCTTTGCAAACTATAAGTTTATGGATGGTCTCGTTTTCAATACAACCTTCAGTTTAGATCATACAACGACTCGATACAACTCCTGGTCTGATCCGCGGACTTCAGATGGTGAGAAGACAAATGGTTCATTGTCTACAAGTTTTACCGACTATAATCAAATGGTGTGGCGTAATAGCTTGACCTATACCAAGACATTTGCGGCGAAACACCATTTGGATGTTTTGGGCGGTTATGAAGTCAACCGTTACCGCAGAGATGGGATGGATGGGGCCAAAGATAACTTCCCTTCGGTAGAAAAGATTGTACTTTCCAATGGTTCGGTGCTCACTGATCTTTCCGGGTCGAATACGGAATGGCGATTGCTGTCGTATCTTTCGCGCGCCAACTACAATTATGATGATAAGTATTTCTTAGGAGGAAGTGTGCGCATGGATGGTAGTTCAAGGATTCATCGGAGCAGCCGTTGGGGCACATTTTGGTCACTGTCAGGCGCATGGAAGTTTACGAAAGAGAGTTTTATGGACTCTTTGAACGATGTGCTGACAGATGGAAAGATTCGGGTGTCTTATGGTACAAACGGTACTTTGCCTTCAAGTTATTTCACCTACATGGATTTAACAGGATTTGGCTATCCGTATGGGAATAATCCGGGGATCAGGGAAACACAGATCGGAAATCCAAACCTAAGATGGGAAAAACAGAATAACCTTAATATTGGTTTGGATGTTCGTTTATTTGATCGATTGGGACTTACATTCGAATGGTATAGAAGGCAGTCATCAGATTTATTGAATGATATGCCGACCTCCTTAACAACGGGTTTCGGATCTTACCTGACAAACATTGGAGCAATTCGAAACTCGGGTATCGAAGTGGATCTGAATGCAGATATTCTACGTGACAAAGCGTTCAAATGGAATGCGAGTTTGAATTTCGGTATGAACAAAAATAAGACAATAGCTTTGGCCGATGGTAGTGAGGAATTACGCGATGGTACGTCAATACATCGTATAGGCCAGCCTTGGTATAGTTATTATCTTATTGAGTTTGCTGGAATAAACCGGGAGACTGGGGTACCTCAATATTATGTCAATGACCCTTCAAATTTAGGATCAAGGGATATTACAGAGGATTATACTAAAGCTAATCGTATTCTTTACAAAAGTGTCGATCCAAAACTGATCGGTGGGTTTACCAATACGTTCCGGTATAAGATGTTTGATCTGAATTTCACCTGGACTTATTCACTTGGCGGCAACTCCTATGACAGTGGTGCAAGCAAGACTGAACTAGGCGGAAAAACTGGCTATGATAATATACCACAGTATTATGAACGGAGATGGCAGAAGCCTGGTGACGTAACCGATATCGAGATGTTTATGGTCGGGAATACTTACGATATGAGTAGTGTGGCCAATACACGTCGTGTCCATTCTACGGATCATATTCGATTGAAGAATATGACTTTTGGTATTTCTTTGCCACAGCAGATCTCGCGTCGCCTCAAAGTAAGTAATATTAGGGCATATTGTTCGGGCGTAAACCTATTGACGTTTGCAGCCTACAAAAACTATGATCCGGAAGTACCTGTAAATGGTACCGTGTATTTTGAGTCCCCTAAATTGAAGACAGTAACCTTTGGTTTGGATGTTAAATTCTAAAAAAAGACTATGAAAAATATATTATCAATGGTATTGCTCTCTTCCACTCTTTTGGTGGGATGCGGTGACCAATGGTTGGAGAAAGCGCAACCGAGTACATCAACAGAAAGTTCGCAGGCTATAAAATCTGTTCGTGATGCGGGATATGCCTTAAATGGTATTTATGATATTATGCGCGGATATGAATACTATGGCGCAAGAATGACCTATTATGGGGATGTGACAGGAGAAGATATGTTGGCTAATGGTGATACAAAAAGAGCTGCAAAGTATTATCTTTTTGACTTTAATAAAGATAATACACCTAGTTCATTGTGGTATCAACCCTATCGCGTATTAAGAAATGCCAACGGTATTTTGACCTATGTAAATGGTGTTCCAGAAGGCCAAATGACGGAAGAGCTGGGAGATATCAAAGGTCAGGCCCTCACACTTAGAGCAATGGCCCATTTTGATCTGGTGAAAGTTTTTGGAGCTCCCTACACAAAAGACAATGGCGCTTCTTTAGGCGTACCGATCGAAACTGAGAAACATGCTTCTACCAATAAACCGGTGCGAAATTCGGTTAGGGATGTTTACAAACAGGTGATTGAAGATCTGGAAAACGCAGTGAACTTGTTAAGTGCAGCGAAAAAGAATGGTAAGCTGAATAAATTTGGTGCTCAACTACTACTCGCCAGAGCTTATCTCTACACGGGAGATCATGCAAAGGCTTTTGCGCTGACAAATCAATTCATTAAAGATGCCGAAGCGGCACAGAGTTCGACAAAAGGGCAATACATCCTGTGGACGAATAGTGAGTATGCCACTGTTTGGTCAAAGGATTTTACCAGTGAAATTTTGTTTGGACTATCCGTTCTAAAGACAGAAAGTGGGCCAGGAAAAGAGGGGATCGGCAATTTATTATGGCGTAATGGGTATAATGATATTATTCTGTCGGATGATTATATGAATCTGATTAAGAATGATGCAAACGATGTACGTCATAAAATCATTACCAAATATACCAGCAAGCAAGTTGATTATTATTATCTAAATAAGTATCCGGGCAATACAGCTGATGGGGAGAACCCGGAGTTTGCAGATATCCCGGTGCTTCGTCTTTCGGAAGCTTACCTGATTGCTGCTGAATCGGCGGTGAAGCTAGGTGACAATGCGAATGCTTTAAAGTATTTGAATGCGATTGTTACACGTGCAAATCCGGCAAAATCTATTAGTGGTGTAGTTACTTTAGAACGCGTTATGGAAGAACGCCGTCGTGAACTTGTAGGGGAGGGGCATCGTTTGTTTGATGCTATGCGCAATAATATGCGTATCGAACGAAAGGGCGCTGCCCATGTTTCACCTTCATTGAGACCGGAAACAAAATCCTTTGATCGGACATTTTTTAAAACTTTAATGGCCATTCCAAGGGTTGAAATTGATGCAAATAATAATATTGTTCAGAATGAAGGATATTAATATCGTATGAAAATTCATTTAAAAGCAAAGCACGGTGGTTCCTATGGAATCGCCGTGATCTGGTATTTGTTTGTTCTATTTGGCGTTATGCAAGGTACTGTTGCCCAAAGCGCTTTGGAATTGGGGAAGTTTGACGGTCCTTATTTTTTTTATGAAAATGGTGACAGTAGTTGTATCCGTGTGGAACATGGTCAGGTGTTGTCCGAAAAATCGGAGCATATAAAAGCCTTTAAGGTTTCGACGGAAGACGGTAAGCACCAATTTGAAGTTTGGCGTCATCCCATGGTGGCTCCTGCCTGGTCCTATCGTCCAAGCAAAAAGATTGTGGTCTTGTCGGATCCGCACGGTGATTTTGAATCTTTCTATTCGATTCTCAACGCGCAGAAGGTCATAGGGTTAAACTACGAGTGGACGTTTGGGAGTAATCAGCTTGTCATCATAGGCGATGTGTTTGACCGCGGGAAAGATGTTTTGCCTATCTTTTGGTTGATCTATAAACTTGAATACGAGGCTGCAAAAGCTGGCGGGCAGGTCCACTTTTTATTTGGTAATCATGAAGAGATGGTTTTACGCGGAAATTATAAATATACGCAAGAAAAATACAAAGCTTTAGCAGAGAAGGTAGGTAGGGATTATCGTGACTTTTGGTCAGTAAATACGGAGTTGGGGAAATGGTTACAGACAAAGAATACCATGGAAAAGATCGGGGATAATCTGTTTGTTCATGCCGGGCTAAGTGCAGCGATGTTGGATCCTCAATGGTCGATCTCAGCGGTCAATGACTCGGTACGTCATCATCTTTTTCAACAGAAGGAAGAACGGCAAAAATCGAAAGCTGCTACTTTCCTATTTGGCAGTGAGGGGCCACTATGGTACCGCGGAATGGTTCGTGAAGAAGAAAAATATCTTCCCTTGCCACAAACAGAGTTAGAAAAGTTAATGGATGTATATGGTGCTCGAAAAATCTTTGTAGGGCATACCATTTTTCCGGAAGTAAGCAAATTTTATGCGGGTAAGGTCTATGCTGTGAATGTTGCCAATGAAGCCAATCGCCTGAAGGGCCATAGTCGTGGAGTGCTTCTCCAGGGGGCTAAGGTTATCATTCTTTATGACGATGCTAGCAAAAATAAATACTTCGCCTCTAATTTATAAGCCGCTTAGCAAGTTGATATAATTATCGATAAAATGCAGTTTGTCTTTGGATTTATATTGTTGAATATAGCGCGGATGGTCGAGGACGGTCATTTTTCCAAACAACTTTTCTTCCTTGTTGATCTTGGCGAGAAAGGTTGCATTTTTCTTTCCGAGGACAAAGACCTCCTCTGTGACCAAGCCCATGGAAATGTGCTGTTTTAGGGAATCCAACATAAAGGGGCGGACCATGTCAAAAAGTTGCTTGTCGTCGTAATAGTTTGCATTGATCCAGTTGTTGGGTTTTGTTTCTCGGACAATCGCGAGGGGAAATGGCGAATTGATGTAAAACTGTTTGTAGAAGATATCAGGGCCGCCATAAGCTTCAATCATATCGTACATAAAAACCGAAGATATTTCATGGGTGTGTGCAGATTGCATCTCTATGCCACATGCACTAGCTAATCTTTTGGTGTCTGTAAAAGGAACGCCTGTAACACCAGCACCGTGTCTGCTCGGATTAATGCCGATAATGAATTTTCTTTGCAGATTGTCCTGGTAATATTTGTGGTAGAACTTTTCCATCACTACCAATGTCTCAGGGTTGTCAAGATAGGGATTAATTACGTTGAACTCCGGAGGTAGATTCCCTTTGTAATGAAGTCGTTTGTTAAATAAAACTACTTTTTCCGCAAATGTTAGCATCGTTCGTGTGTTTAAAAACAAAATACGATTTTTTAAAGAGGTAAAAAACAAAGCGGGGTGTCAAACGACACCCCGCTTTGTTTTTTTGTATCTTGAGTCAAGATTAGTGACCTTGTGTACCGTCTACACCATGTGAATGTCCATGAGACAACTCTTCTTCAGTAGCAGGACGTACAGTTAAGATTTCGATATCGAAATTTAATGTTTTACCAGCCATTGGGTGGTTTAAGTCAGCAACAACTACTTCTGGAGTAACCTCAGCTACTACAGCGCGGAATTGGTTTCCTTGATTGTCTTGTAAAGGCAATACTTCTCCTACTGGAGGTAAACCTGTTTCTTTGAACATATCTACTGGCAATTGTGCGAATGCTCTGTCGTCTTTTTGACCGTAAGCATCATCCGGTGCCAATTCAAATGAAATTTTATCACCAACGTTTAAGTCTGCGATGTTTTCTTCAAATTTAGGTAACATCATACCTACACCATATAAGAAATCTAAAGGTTGTTCTGCAGTTGTTTCTTCAACGAAAACTTTTTCACCGTTTTCTACTGTGTGAAGTCTGTACGTCAATGCTACGACGTCGTTTGCTTTTATAGCCATCTGATTTTGATTTTTGGAAGCCCGAGGCTACCGTTTATTAAATATAATTTATTAACGCTTGTATGGAATCCTGTGGTAGACTGCAGGTCCTGTTTTTACAAAGATATGCTTTTGTCTCCTTTCCGACTCTATGTTCGAGCAATGGAAGATTTTCTTCTGTACCGCCAAGAACAATTTTATTTGGAATATAATAGTTGCCGAGTTCATTTTTGAAAGCCATTGCTTTATCCCCCGTCAATGCAATTTCATTGATTCCATATATTTCTTCTAGCAATAATATTGCCCAATTTGAATAAGCCGAACCATAAGTCTTGATTTGCGGGAATACATTCGCCAGCAATTGGTCTGTAATGGCGATGTAATTTTCATCATCAAAAAGCAAACCTAATCGTTTCAGCTGACGAACCATTGTCGACGAAGAGGATGGAATTACATTATCCATAATTTCGCTTTTCCGTGCGATGAGTTCCTCTGCCTGCGACGATGTATAGTAGAATGTTTTTTGTGATCCATCGTAAAAGAATGCAATGGCCTTATCAGCGAGCTGTCTTGCTTTTGTGAGCCAATTGAGGTCAAATGTCGCCTCATATAATGCTATAAAGGCTTCAATAGTGAATGCATAGTCATCTAAGAAGCCTGCGATCGCTCTATTGTTATCTTTTGGTTGGTGCAATAACTGGAGATCGTCTTGAATAAGATGTGTACAGATAAACTGGGCATTGTTTAAAGCGAGTTCAAGGAAATGGCTGTATCCAAGACTGTGATAGGCATCTATTAGTCCTTTTAGAAATAGCGCATTCCAAGTGGTCAGCTGCTTATGGTCGAGTCCCGGACGGATCCGTTGTTCACGATAGTTGTATAATTTTTTCTTTGAAATTTTTAGAAAATCTGCCCATTCGTCAGCTGACATATTGACCTTTGTTGCTAACTGGTCTGCATTAATGGCGCAAATAGGAATGTTGGTTTTCTCCTCCTCCCAGTTGCCGACTTCGGTTATGTTAAAATATTGCCCGAGTAGGGGGGCATCATCGCCCAATACCTCGTCAAATTCAGCTTTGGAGAAGGAATAGTATTTCCCTTCAATGCCCTCGCTATCGGCATCTAAAGCGCTATAGAAACCATGGTTTGGAGCAAGCATTTCACGCTCGGCCCAAGTAATCGTTTCTTCGATAATCCGTTTATAGAATGGATCCCGACTTTGTTGATAAGCTTCGGCATACAGGGACAGTAGCTGGCCATTGTCATAAAGCATTTTTTCGAAGTGGGGAATATGCCAATAATGGTCCACCGAATAGCGGGCAAAGCCACCTCCGATCTGGTCATATATACCACCAGATGCTATCTTTTTTAATGTAAAATGGACATGATCTAAGATCTCCCGATCGTCGGCAAGTACGCCATATTTTAGGAAGAATAACCAATTGTTTGGTAGCGGAAATTTGGGCGCTCTTTGATAACCACCTTCTTTTTTATCGAACATCTCGGTCCAAGGGGCAACAATTTCATTTAAGTCGTCGATTGTGTATTGCGCTGGAATAGGATTGATGGGAAGTTTCTCGGCCCGTTGAATACCATTGTTTAGCTTTTCGGCATATTCGAATGCGACTTCGGGTTTCTCCGCCCACATTTGTGCAATTTGCAATAAGATATTCTGCCAGTCGTGCGGTTTGAAATAGGTACCACCGTAAATAGGTCTTCCATCGGGCAGGCAGATACAATTCAATGGCCAGCCCCCGGCATTGGTCATCAGTTGCACCGCAAGCATATACACTTGATCAATATCGGGGCGTTCTTCGCGGTCAATTTTGATCGATACGAAAAACGTATTCATGGTTTGGGCGATGGCTGAGTTTTCAAAACTTTCACGCTCCATCACATGGCACCAATGGCAAGCCGAGTAGCCAATGCTTACAATGATCAGTTTATTTTCGTCTTTTGCTTTTTTTAAAGCTTCCGGCCCCCAGGGCATCCAATCTACTGGATTGTGTGCGTGCTGTTTAAGGTAGGGTGAATTTTCAAATTGCAATTGATTCGCCATAAGACGAAGGTAGTGAAAAAGTAATTATTAACGAGGCTGTTGTATTGATTATCCGTTTTTTAGCGTATTGTAAAGAGGAAGGTTATTCTTTTTTTAATAGGGGACTGACTCCTTTTTCAGGATTTGACAAGAAGAAAGGGCTTGTTGAACGTTTGATCAGTTTTCTATATGAAAATAATCCTTACTTCCGTCAACCAAAGGGCCTGAAAGAATTTAAGGAAAAATTTGATCCCTGCTGGGTCGAGAAATTTGTGGTGTATTCGCATGATTTGGATTTGATTTCAGTGCCTTTGGTGATTGATAAGGCAATGAAATCAAATGTGGGCAAGTGATAAGCTGATCTTATCTGAAGATAAGTTTGTTCTTTGATCGGATTTTAATCAATTATTTGCACAAGATCGGCACAATTGCCGCTGAGCATCTGAAAGGTGAAACCGGTATCGAGCTTGATCTCTGCGCAGGATGAGGTGCGTAAATAGGCCGCTTTTCGGGTCAGGTATTCCACTAGATCAGTCAACGTGGGGTTATGTCCAAAGAGCAGTACATGATTGATATGATCGGGAATAGCATTTATGATGGATAGCAAATGCTTGTATGTACATTCATAAATTGTTTCTTCAATTTGGATATCAAAAGAAGAAGAGCCCATGACATCTAGAAAAATACGTGTTGTCTGGAGTGCGCGATTGGCTGGTGAACTGATCACGATACTGTTTTCATCTAAGGTCAATTTTGCCGATAGCTTAGCCGCTACTTGTTTTGCGTGTTGTATGCCGTCGGATGTGAGTGCGCGATCAAAATCGTTTATGCCCGGAATAGTTTCGGCTTTGGCATGTCGGATGATATAAAGTTTTTTACTGTTGTCCATGATTAAAATTTTTGATTCTTATACAATATAAATAATAACGCTTGTTGTTCCGGTTCATTGTGTTTGGGCAATGAGCAGGCTTGCGTATGAATACAAATAATAATACAGGAAGTTTTGAAAAGTATATACTCTATGAATAGTTTTTTACCTCAAGTGATACGTTCACTATCGTGTCAAAGCTAAACCATTGTGTTTTTTTAATGCTTAGAATGGCAAAGCGAAAGTCTTGATTAAAAAGCGAAAATCGTTGTTTTACTTTGATAAAATTATGCTAATTTCGCAGCGTAAAACAATAATTTGTTTTATACATCTATTTGCCGTCAGCTTATTTTATTTATTGAAAAACATCGTTAGCCAAGTCGCGTTTTTTTGTTTCTACCGTTTGATTTTTACTTATGATTCGTAATTTTTTGATACTTTTTTATGGAAGTATTTTTCTAGTGGCTTGCAGCCGTCCGGAGAATTTTTTTGCGCAGGATGTTGAAGCTCCTATTTGGACTGTTGAGCCCATTGATTCCGTTACTTTTGATGGTGATGAAGGTTTGGTCAATATACATACCGTTGCTGACGCTAATTTTAAGGGGTTAAAAAATGCCAACGATTTTATAGATATCTCGGGCGCAAATGCCAGTTATTGTCATCCAGATGTTCTTTATTTTCCCAATAAACTGAATGGGTATAAGTATTGGATGGTTTTTACACCTTATTTTGGCGCAGTTGGAACCAATCAAAATTCAAAGAAATTTGAAAATCCAAGTGTTGTTGTATCAAATGATGGTCTTGATTGGGTAAATCCTCCGGGATTGAGCAATCCAATTATCAATGCTCCCTTTCCCACAGAAAGTTTCGGTGAAAACAAGGTTGATCCGATTCAAGGATTTTGGTCAGATGTCGATTGGATATACTTAAATAATCAGTTTTATCTTTACTATAGGGGGAGTTTTATCACTGCTCAGGCTTTGAAGGGCAAATGTGTGTTAAGTAATACCAATTTTGATCGATTGAAACAAAATGCACATCGCACTATTGTTCAACAAACGTCCACAGATGGTATAAAGTGGTCGAATTTGAATGTCGCCTTTACCAGTAATCCTCCGTTTACTCCCAAAGATGATCATCTATTATCTCCCTCTTTCATTCATGACGGAAGTGAGTTTTTGAGTTATGAAATTGAACTGAATTTTAATTCGAAAAATTTTAAAGGTAAAGATCCTTCTTATGTTGTTCGTAGAACATCTACCGATGGTATTAATTTTACAGGATTTAAGGAAAGCAAAATCATAAATTTTTTAAATAGGCCTTGGTTAAAGGAGGGACGGGTAAATTCACCATGGCATATTCAGGCAACATTTGCCGATGGTTATTATTTCCTTTGCATTGCAGTAGGAGATGTAAAACGATATACTGCGGAGCTGTTGTACATTGGGTATTCTAAAGATGGGTTAAATTTCAAAGTATTACCGAAGCCTCTGTTGAAAAATAATGCTTATAGAAGTTCAATTTTTCCAATGGGCAGCAACGAGTCTTTAATTAAGATGGGAGCAATGATCGGTAATAAATCTGGTGAGTTCAGATATCGGGAATTTACATTAAACAAAGACAAGATCGAGAAATCATTAAAATGATTTCAGCATTTAATATATCATTTCTGTTACTATTTTTGTATATTAAATACTAATGATGGAAAAAAATGGTTGTATGGATCGTCCTTGTCCCATTGCTGTTTCGGTAGTTATACCGGTATACAATGTCGAAAAATATTTAGACGAGACAATCCAAAGTGTGCTTGATCAGGAATTACAAGATTTCGAAATTCTTCTCGTTAATGATGGTAGTCTGGATTCTTCTGCTGCAATATGCCAAAAATATGCATCCTTAGATCCGAGAATTTACTTTTTTGATCAGGACAATGCGGGTGTTTCCGTTGCGAGAAACAATGGTTTGAATCGTGCGCGAGGAGAGTATGTCTATTTTCTAGATTCTGATGATACGATTGATTCCGCATTTTTGTCAGTTTCTTTAGCGATTGCTAAACAGCAAAATTTTGATTTGGTGATTTTGGGCGAACCTTATTGTTCGCGGGCCCCACGTTTGACTGCTGTACCGACATGCGGGTTGCTGATCAAAAGGACCTTATTGGACACTTATCCCGATATTCGTTTTCCTGAAGGAATTCAACCCTGCGAGGATGGCTTGTTTTCACATCGTCTTTTTTTGGTAACCGATAAGATCGGGTTTAATCCTGGCGCGGTATATTTTTATAGACAGCACGAGAACCAAAATCATACGCAAATTAATAGACAGACTGGTCGCTTATTAAAACAGATTCCAATGTGGTTAGAGCTATTGAATGAGTTTTATAAGGAACATAATTTCTTTGCTTCAAAAGCATTAAAATTAGCGCTATTTATCGAACATGAACCTTTTGAGTTTCGTTATTTAAAAATGGCATTCAGTGATCTTGAGAAGGAAGAGCTGTTTAAGTTATTGCAAATTTTTATGCAAGAATATGTAAGCCCACATCTTACCAAAGAAGATAAAGAAGTATTAACGGTGCCTTTTAGCTATTTTGTAGAGGCTCGAGATCATAGGGATTTTGACCAATTTTATGCGGCTTATTGCAAAAGGAGGTCTCAAAAGCTCAAGCAAAGTTTATTCTGGGTTAGGTTTATTCCAATTGCTGGCTTAAGAAGAAAAGTCCGTCAAAGGATCAGACATAAGTATCTCGACGTATGAAGATTTTACTAATACAACATTTGTATTTTCTAAATGGAATAGGTGGAACGGAAAAGATATGTTCTACGCTAGCGAATATACTAAGTACAAATGGGTATGAAGTTGAGATTGCAACCAATGAAAATATAAAAGGCTCAGCAGTTTTTCCGCTGCATAAGTCGGTGAAGGTGACGAATATCTTTGACTCGAGTTTGGAACAGAAGCTCGAGATTCCTATTTATAATTATAAGGGGCCGAACCCACTTTTATGGTTGAAATACAAGGCTCGTAAAAAATACAGCAAGTGGTATAACCGCAAATTAAAGAAACGCATGGGGGGAGCTGATAAATTATATCAGTTTAATTTGCGAAAGCGGGCGATTTTATGGAAGGATTATATTGACAGGCTAAAGCCCGATTTGATTATTACAATGTCCATTGGCTCACTCCTTGAGATCACTTATGGAAATACACTGTCAATCCCCATTATAGACTCTGTCAATGGAAGACCTGATTACGACTATACCAATATTTTAGGGGGAAGAGATGCATTTATGGTTGATTTGTTAACGGCTAGTTTCGCTCAACTGAATGGTGTTCAGATCTTATTTGAGAGCTATCGGGATTTTTTGCCGTCAAATTTTTCCGGACAGTGCTCCGTTATTGCCAATCCAATCCAGCAAGTAGATCCTGGCGATTTAGTTATACATGACGGTATCAAGGAAAGATATAAGATTATTCACGTTGGGCGTTTGGATACCGAGTGTAAGCAGCAGCATATTGCTATTGCAATTTTTGCTAACCTGGCAAACAAATATCCCAATTGGGATTTGGAGTTTTGGGGGATAGGTCCAGACTTTGATCGGTTGAATACACAAATTCGTGATCTTGGATTGTCTGAACGAGTTTTTCTTTGTGGATTCACGGAGGATCCTCTGTTAAAGATGCGAGATGCTGATATTTTTATTTTTCCCAGTAAATATGAAGGGTTTGGATTAGCCTTAGCAGAAGCTATGTCAATAGGTCTGCCAAGTATTGGCTTTTCCACTTGTTCAGGCGTAAATGAATTGATCAAACACAATCAGAATGGTTTTTTAGCATTGGACGACCGGGAGATGGCCCTGCATCTCGAACAATTGATCATGGACCCTTCTCTACGTTCGAGACTTGGAGTTCAAAGCAATTTGGCAATGAAGGAGTACAGTTTTGAGCATATGGCTAAAGGATGGTTAAATTTAGTGGAGACCGTCACAAAGAGTTTTCGGGACGAAGGCGAGATATAGTTGGACTTGAAGACCTCTATTATCTTATGGATAAATTTCATCATGAATGATTTATAAAGGTCTTAATACTCCTGCAAAAGAAAAGTTCAAGGAGAATGTGGCATTTTCCGAGAATAATTCGTATTATTTATTATAAAAGCAAGTACAGCTTTTTACCTTTTCAATGTAAGAATAAATGCAAACAATAAAGAAAAAGAGAATATTATATTTTATGCCTGAAAATCCTAACAGTTCGAAGGCAGGCAATTTGACTAGGTGTAAGCAGTTGTTAACTTATTTTAATACGATAAGTGCAAATTTTGAGATTGATTTTGTGTCGTCAATCAATTGGGGGGCAGGTGATGAATCTATTTTTCAATCAGAATTTCCAAATATTAACCTGATTATTTTACCCTTTAAATCTTCAAAAAAGAATAGAATTAGTTATTTCTTTCGTGATAAATTACAAAAAGAGATAAAAAATATATTCCACTCAAATTTGGTTGATCGTGTTTCGCCATCATTTCAAAGAAGATTTGAAAAGGTTTTAAGCGATCATAAGTATGATTATGTTATTATTAGCTATGTTGAATTTGGTATTTTGGTAAAGAATTTGATAGGACCTTATACAATTTTAGATTCGCATGATTTTCTTACGCTGCAAAATAAGACAAAGGAAAAGGAAAGCTTTTCAATGCGTCAATTGGGTAAAATGTTCGGAGCGGAGTTGTCTATGATGACTTCTTTTAACGAGATATGGACATTTTCAATTGAGGAAAAATATATTTTTGAACAGTTTGCAGATAAATTTGTACGATTAATTCCGGTTTCAATGCCATCGCCTGTTGTTCAAGAACGCGAAAAGAAGATTGACTTAATTTATGTAGCGAGTGACAATCCGCACAATGTGTCAAGCATAAAGTGGTTTTTAGAAAAAGTATTTCCACTACTTACGAATGTTGAACTGCATGTGATTGGCAAGATTTGTGCACATATTCCAGCAGTGAAAAATGTTATAAAACATGGACTGGTGGATGATCTTGCAGAATATTATGAGCAGGCTAAAGTTGCTATCTGTCCAATGCTTTCAGGGACAGGAATCAAAATAAAGGTTTTGGAAGCATTATCTTTTGGCATTCCGGTTGTAACCAATCAGCGTGGTGTCGATGGATTGTTTAATAAATCAGATAATGGATGTCTTGTATCTCTAGATGAACAGGCTTTTGCCTCTCATATAATTGAATTGCTCCAGGGGGCTGAATTTCATAAAAGAAAATCGAATCAGGCCATTGAATATATGCGAAGTAATCATACCGTAAAGAAAGAGTATGAGGTCTTGGACGCTGTTTTTAACAATAGATGAATAAATGAAAATCTCTCTAATAATATCTACTTATAACTGGCCGGAGGCGTTGGCATTATGCTTGGAAAGTGTATTGCTTCAGAAGGTTCTTCCTGATGAAATACTTATCGCTGATGACGGATCAGGAAAGGAGACAGAGCGAGTTGTAGCAGAATATAAAAGTAAGTTTAATATTCCTTTTATTCATGTATGGCATGAAGACGAGGGTTTCCAGTTGGCGAAAATCAGAAATAAAGCTATTGCTAAAGCCTCATCCGACTATATTGTTCAAATTGATGGTGATTTAATTTTGCACCCCTATTTTATCCGGGATCATCGGAAATTTGCGAAAAAAGGATCTGTAGTACGTGCCAGCCGTATTTATCTTGATCAGGAATTTTCCGAGAAAAAATTGACTAAGCTTGATACAAAGGTGAATAGATTTGATAAGGGGGTCTCGAACCTATTCAGTGCTTTTCGTTTTCAGTTGTTATGGAAATATTTTGAATTTAATTATAAAAATAAGGGCAACGAACGTTGGGAGATTCATGGGGCCAATATGGCGTATTGGAAAGAAGATGCCATTCGTGTGAATGGCTACAATGAAGACTTTAAAGGCTGGGGACCGGAAGATAAAGAATTTGTCGCTAGACTCTTAAATATCAATATCAAAAAACGCTTCTTAAAATTCGGCGGCATTGTGTTTCACATCTGGCATGCGATAAATGCAAAAGAGAATTTAGGTAACAACAATTGTTTGTTTGCAAAAACAAAAAAGCTAAATTTGACCTATTGTGATAACGGTATTGATAAATACCTGAAATCATCTGATTAGCACTTACGGTTTTATAGCTATTTTTTGGAAACTTCGATAATTATTACAACGTATAATAGGCCCGATGCATTGGAATTGGTACTATTGTCTACATTAAATCAAACAGTTTTGCCGAGTCAAATTATTGTTGCAGATGACGGCTCTGATGATAGAACAAGACAGCTGGTCCATCGTTATGAGGAGGTTTCTGAAATTCCAATCTGCCATGTATGGCAGGAGGATTGTGGCTTTCGGGTTGCACGTATTCGAAATCAAGCGCTAGCCCAAGTGAAATCACCCTATGTTATACTCGTTGACGGTGACATTCTTATGGCACCAAATTTTATTGAAGACCATCTAAAACTCGCCAAAGTCGGATATTTTATCCAAGGTGGAAGGGTTTTACTGAATCAAGCATTAACATCTAAATTGTTAGCCGAGTCGAATCAACTGAAGTATCCGAATATGTTTCAGGCTGGATTCGAATCTGGTCGGTTTGAAAAGAGAATAAGTAGTTTTCGTAATCTTCTTTTGGCACGATGGACTGCGAAAAACCTAGCAAATAACAGAAGCAAAGTACGCTCTTGTAATATGTCTTTCTATATGCGCGATGTTCATGCAGTGAATGGTTTTAATAATCTTTTTGAAGGCTGGGGCCGGGAAGACAGTGAATTTGTGGAACGTTTATTCAACTATGGACTCAAAGGGCAACTACTTAAGTTTGCTGCAATTGGGTATCACTTATATCATAAAGAGGAGTCTAGAAAAGCACTTCCACAAAACGATCATTTATTAGAAAAGACAAAATTAGAAAAGCTGAAATCCTGTGCTGACGGACTTTCTAGTTTCCTATAGTTATTAATTATCATGGGAATTCCAAAAAATATATTTCAAACATTTAAGGATAATAAGATTCCTTGGCTTACGAAACTCTATATTCGCTCGTTTTTGAAAAAGAACAAGGATTATTCGTATGAGTTCTATGATGATCAAAGGGTGAGTGACTTCTTTGCTGAACATTTTGATGAGCGTATTAATAAAGCCTATCATCGTCTTCAGATAGGGGCCGCTAAAGCAGATTTCTTTCGCTATGCTGTTTTGTATATATATGGAGGCATTTATATAGATTTAGATAGTGATTTGTTAGTTTCTATCGATAAATATCTAAATAAGGATGACGTTGCGGTAATAACGCATGAGAATAATAGGAGCCTATATGCACAATGGGCACTGATCTTTGATAAGGGACATCCTTTTTTAAAAAGAACGATGGAACTGATTGTGGATAATATTGAACAGAATCGATTTCCACACGATGTGCATGCGATGACAGGACCAACAGTTTATACATTAGCGATTAATGAGGTTCTGAAAGAAAATCCGAGTGTGGCGTATCGCTGCATTGAAGATGATTATAAGGGATTACTGAAATTTAAGTATAAATTAGGCAAACTTATGATTTATAAAGACAAGTCTAACCATTGGAAGAAACTGCAACTGCGTATTCCTGTTGTAAAGCCTGATAAGGACTTTTAGGTTTGTTTATTTTAAGGGAGAGTTATTTTTACTTATTTTTGAGGAAAAGCATTGCACATCGATGAATTTCAAAAGAATCTTTTTGCGAAATAAGAATAATAAGATTTACTATTATATTAAAGCAATTCTTAGAGAGCTAGTTCCTGGAAGCCTTTCGCAAGCCCAACTGAAAAAGCATTTAAATAGCGCATATTATCGCAAAAATGCTACATATATTGATGATAGGGTAAATTATTACAATAAGTTGGAAAGGCTTGAGCCGTTAGATCAGGACGCAATTGAAATAGGGAAATATCGAGTGCCAGAACGCATACGCGTTTATTATTTCGACAGTAAGGAGTATTTACGTTTTTTTAACCCCCAATTGCGATTCAGTATTTTGCCCGGTGATATCATTCATGTTCCCTTACATCCGACTTTACTAAAGAGCCGACCTATTCATGGCAATAACAGCAATGCAGTAGTCTTAAATTTGGATAAGGCAAGACATTTTAATTTTCTTCATGACGATGTGTCTTTTGATAAAAAAATAGATATGTTGGTCGGAAGGAGTGGTTTTGGACAGGTTCATCGTAATAGATTCTACCAATTGTATCATGATCATCCATTGTGTAATATCAAAAAGGCAAATAGATCTTCCGATAAGGATTATTTATCCATCGCAGAGCACCTTGAATATAAATTTATTTTGGCGCTTGAGGGAAATGATGTTGCGACAAACTTGAAGTGGATTATGTCCTCTAATTCTATTGCGGTGATGCCTATGCCTAAATATGAGACTTGGTTTATGGAGGGACGCCTAATTCCAGATTTTCATTTTATTTGTATTAAAGATGATTATTCTGATTTGGAAGAAAAATTACGCTATTTTATGGCAGATGATAATGCGGCTAAGGTGATTGTAAAAAATGCGCATGAATATATTGCGCAGTTTAAAAATAAAAAAATAGAGGATTTAATCGCATTAAAAGTCTTAGATAAATACTTTACGCATACTATTCAGCCTAAATTACAATAAGGACTTATAACAGTTTAATAGTTCTGATGCAATTTTTTCATCATTAAATTTTTGAGCATAGAGACGTCCCTGCGCAATCATGCTGGCGCCGGTTTGGGAATCGCCGAGAATACCTTTGATCGCTAGATTTATTTCGTCGACATTTGAAGGATCGATATAACAAGACGATGGTCCACCAGCTTCCGGAAATACACCCGAATTGGTTGTAATGACAGGGGTGCCAGCATATAAGGCTTCAATGATAGGAATACCAAAGCCTTCAAAGATAGAGGGGTATATAAAAATTGATGCCATCGAATAAATGGTCGATAGTTCTTCAATAGTGAAACCCTGTTTTATAATGACTTTGCTCTCCAATTTATTGGCTACGATATATTTGTTAATTTCCTCAAGATAGGGGGTTTTCTTACCAATTATTAATAATGGGATATCGATATCCTGAATAGCCTTTACAATTTGTAAAACATTTTTTCGTTTTTCAATTGAACCCACATTTAATAGGAAGTCTTTGGGTAAATTATATTTTAACCTTAATTTTTCCTGCTCTTCGGCGCTTTTTGGGACCTTGAAAGCCGGATGACAACCCTGATAAATGACCTCAATCTTATGTTCGGGAATTGCGTAATAATCGATGATATCCGATTTAGTCTGTTCACTAATTGCAATAATTTTATCAGCGTGATTAACAGCTAATTGAAATTTCTTGTTGTATATCCAACGATCTATTGGTTTATAGAGTTCGGGATAGCGTAAGAAGATTAAATCATGTATCGTGACAACGGATTTAATTCCACGGGCTTTTAAACCCCTTGGTATTTCTCCTGTAAGGCCATGAAAGAGTTCTACGCCATCGTTAAGTAGGTCAGATGCTATTCCGAAGCTTCGCCAAAGTGCGGGAAAAGCACGGTTAAATGTAGTTTTGGGTAGACGAATTTTTTCTTCAATAAGTGCCTTCTTCGAAAGATCATTATTACCCAATCTTGGCGTATATTTCAAATAAGTATGCTCAGGATAGTATTGCTCCAGAATACGGATGAGATCTCTACTATAATTACCTAAGCCTGTCCGATTGAGAAAATATCGTTTAGCATCGAATCCAATTGTTATCATGCCTGACTTGGTTTTAGTTTTCTTTAAAAATGTTTTCAAATTTACTTAATACCAAATCCCAATTATAATATTTAGAAACATATTCTTTCGCTTTTGCCTCAATGATGTTCTTATCTGTATTTGGATCTTGCAAATATGTAATAATTGAACTTAAGGAGTTGAAGGAATCATAACAGAAAACAGCTCCACTTTTGCGTTCATGCTCGACCATAACATCACACTTTTTGTTACCAATGACCGGTTTACCCAAGTGGAGCGCTTCTAATGTCAATAGTGATAAGCTTTCGGCGAGTGAGGGATTAATAATGGCAAAGCTTTGTTGCATTAGCGCTTTTTTTTCTTCCTCGCTTACAAAACCAGTATAGATGATATCGGGATCTTGCTCAACATTCATGGTATTTTCTCCTGTAAGTACAAGTTGCAAGTCGATCTGTTTTTCTGATTTTAATTTCAGAAAATAGGCCATAAAATTGTTGATTTTGACTGGCGTAATGCGGCCACAATAAAGTAAGTATGGTGATTTGATCTGATATTTGGCACTGATCGTTGTTGCTGCCGGTAAATCATCTATTTGATTGACTCCTATGCCAACAATTGTATTTTTTGCAAGCGAATTTCTGAAAATTTCTAAACACATTTCTTTTTCACTTTCCGTGTTAAAGGCAATATGATTAACTTTTGAAAATAAAAGTGTGTTGATGCTTCTAAATAACATACTCTCCATATGTGCAGTGGGTATCAGAATAGACTTCTGTGGTACAAGAAGTGATCCCAATATGGTTAGTGGGTTTTCGTAAGTAAAGAAAATGAATTTGTCGAAATCGTGTTGAAATTCCCTAATATAGTTGAGTAATGAAGACGAATAAAATGGATGTCCTTTTAAATATTTTGATTCGTCATCAACTTTGAATTTCCAAATAGGGAATAAGGTAAAAACAGGCTTTGCTAATCCCCAGCGATAGATCAATCGGCGTATTTTCCGGGCGATTTTACTTTTCTTTTCGGAAGATGAATTTTTATCGGTCACAAATCTCCTCACAGATATTCCCCGTATAATTTCTAGGCCCGGAGTGAAATCTTCCTCTGGTTTATTTAAAAACTTGATATTGGTGGTTAATACAGTCACGTCATGTTTTGCTGATAATCGTTCAGCTAGCATTCTACAATGGAATTCGGCTCCACCGGTGATATCCAATCCGTATCGAATGGTTATTAACCCTATCTTCATCCTATTGCTCTTATTTTTTCAATCACCATTTCCGGTGTAATTAAATCAATTGCTTCTATCCCATCACAATCACAGGGCTTGTTGCCATACACTGAACTTGGTCTATTGGGGTGCTCAACTTGGATGCAGTCTGTTTGCTGCTGCCCATAACCTGTGAATCCAGCATAAGGATGCGTTGCTCCCCACAAAGAAAGACACCTTACGCCCATTAACGATGCCATATGAAGTCCGGAAGAGTCCATACTGATCATGAGATCTAGGTTCGAAATCAAATCCAGCTCCTCCCGCAGCGAAAACTTGCCTATCGTATTATAGGTGTTCGGAAATCGCTCTGTCCAGTTTTGGGCAACTTGGAATTCTTGTTCACCACCGCCAAATAACAAAACGTCATAGCCATTATGCGTGAGATCGTCTATCACGTTTTCCATCTTGGTTTGAGGAAAAATCTTATAACGATGTTGCGCAAATGGAGAAATGCCAATTTTCTTCCGGTCGAAATTTGCAAACATACTAAATGCAGCTTTGGGGACATCTTGCAAATTAGAAACCAATTTTTTGCTGAGCTCAAATTTGAACCCTAATGCACGAAAGACATCTGCATAGCGCTCCACCGTTAGCTTTAAAGGAACCTTAATTTTGTTGTTTTCTCGGCTTAAAGCTTTTTTTTCTTCCCGCCCTTTGTCAAGCTGCTTTACTTTTACGCCCGATAAGGAAAATAATAGATCAACTATACGCGAACGCAAATTGAAATGTAAGTCGGCAATAGCATCTGCGCCGTACTGTGCTAGCTCTTTCTTTAGCCTGACCAAACCAAATAAACCTTTATGAATTGTTTTGGGCTCAATGGCGTGAAACCGTATGTTTTTTATTCCATCAAAAAATGGGGCAAAGAATTGCCTGCTGACCATAATAATTTCTACATCAGGGTACTGAATGCAGAATTCTTTCAATACGGAGGCAACCATGGCAACATCGCCCATAGCTGAAAATCGGGTTACTATGATCCGTTGCGGTAAGGACATGTTTTATTTTCCTGAAGAATATAGGACAGGGTTCAATGAAGGGTCGTTATACATTTTCATCTGTTTATAAACCTTCATGTATTTGTCGCCAGATGCGATTGCGGTCATCAATTCATCAATACTTTGGGACAAATCTTTCCTTTGTTCCAATAAAACGTTCAGTTTTTCTTGGCAGGAGATGATATGTGCTTCGGAAGCATCTGTGCGCAATGTTTCCTGCTCCATGTGGTAGATTTTTAACGCCAGAATGGAAAGCCTATCAATAGCCCATGCCGGACTTTCAGTATTGATTGTTGCTGTAGGACTCGCCTGTATATCTTGAAATTTTTGTAGAAAATAACTATCAATATACTCTACGGTATCTGTGCGGTACTGATTGGATTCATCAATACGTCTTTTCCAATATAAGCCTTCTTTAGGGTCAATAGCTGGATTACGTACAACATCTTCCATATGCCATTGCACCGTGTCGATCCAGCATTTTAAATAGAGGAGATGTTCCAAGGACTGTTTGTCATACGGATTTTGGATTGGATGATCAATCTGGTCGTATACGTGGTAATCCTGGATAGCACGCTGAAAAATTGGATTTGCTATTGCACTAATCATGGTACAAACTTAGATAAATTGCTTTTTATATGCAATTTAATTGCGCTTTACATAAAAAACAATTTATCGGTCTCTCCTCAACCATAGATAATACTTTTATTGAGGAAATATAAAATATATTATGGAGTTATTCTTACTATTCAACCGAGACATTGCGTGGTTGAACAGGACGATAAATTTATTTAACATGCAAGGAGTTTCTCTGTTTTCTAGAATGTCGAAAGCAATAAATCAGGAAAGATACCTAAGATCAACACGGCTACGGTACATAGGATTCCAATACATAGGAGTATTATATTGAATTTAACTGCTGTAGATCCCGTATTATCCCTTAAAAACGCATTCAGCGGTATTTTAAAATAATAAAATAGGGAGATAACTGATGTCAACGCACCGACAATAAGCAATACCAATAAACCGAAGGATTGGAAGTTTTGGTATTGTTCGAACACTTTGGAAAAGACCAAAAGTTTTCCAACAAAACCTGCAGTAGGGGGTAGCCCCACCAAAGCGATTAAAACAATTGAAAACGAGGTGAACAGCAGTGGGGACTGCTTTCCTAAGCCGCGATACGATTCAATTGAAGTATTTCCTAAACTAGCTTCCAGAGCATCAATAAAGATGAATACCGCAATATTCATCAAAGCATATATGGAAAGATAAAATAACAGCACGTTGGATTCATTATTCTGATAAACCAATACAGCCATAAGGAGTATGCCGGTATGTCCAATAGAAGAATAGGCCATCATCCTTTTGGCGTCCTGTTGACGTAAAGCGGCTAAGTTACCGATCAACATCGTTGCTACGGCGATCGCAATAATCACATAAGTCAAGAAATCACTAAAATAAAAGGACACGTTAAGCCAGGCTGAAAGTATCTTGGATAATAGCACAACAACAGCAATTTTGGGTACTGTAGCGAGATAGGTTGTAATCACTGTAGGTGCACCTTGATAAACATCCGGGCTCCAGACGTGAAAGGGGAAAAAGCTCAGCTTAAAACCAATACCCGTCAACAAAAATAATAAAGCAATGCTGATCATGATATGAGGGGCTTCCATTAATCCAGCAATATGACTTGGAGCATCAAAATTCAAGTTTCCCGTGAAACCGTATAATAAAGACAAACCATAGAGCATAACCGCAGCACAGATGGATCCGAACAGTACATATTTTAAAGCAGCTTCCGATTGAACTTTTGTTGAAGAGAAATAGCCAACCATAATATAGGAGCTGATCGAAACTGTCTCCACTGCAATAAAGATCATCAACCAGTTACTCGACATAGTCAATAGATTCAGACCCAATGTTGCTGTCAATAGTACCGCATAGAGATCACCTAAGGGGCGGCCATGCGCTTGATGGCGTTGTTGAATGAATATGCAAATAAGGATTGTTGATAACAGGATAATCAGTCGTGCCGAAGTAGCGAAAGCGTCAACCTGGATCATATCAAAAAAGCCAGCCATCTCTACCTTACTGAGTCCCTGGCCCAAAAGGTAACAGCCACTGAACAATAGTCCGATGATAGTAATGACAAAAGAAGTATTCTTCCAGTGTTTGTCAGCAAAAAGACTAGCTAGAATGGTTCCAATAAAAGTGATGATCAGTATCAGTTCGGGTTTAAAATATGGGATACTGACGATAATCTGATCGATGAAAGAACTGATATATGGACTGAATGTGAGCATGCCAGATTAGATAAATTGTTGGATAAAACTCACGAGATTCAGAACACTAGCGTTTAGGTTGTTAAATACTAAAGCCGGCATAATTCCAAGTAATAAGGCGAGCGCTAGGGTAGGAAATAAGATGATCTGTTCGCGTAAATTCACATCTGTTAGCGCATTGCTCCAAGATTCGCCGCCTTTTAAACGTATTTGTCCAAAAAACATGCGTTGCAAGGTCCAGAGTAGGTAGGCGGCACTTAATAGTATACCTATAGAACCTGCTATAGCCATCCAACGGGGCAGTCCTGTGCCAACACTCTCGGCATTGAACGAACCGATAATGACAAAGGCCTCTCCAATAAAAGCTGAAAAGCCTGGTAAACCCAAGGAAGCAAAAAATGCGACAGCAACATAGCCTGTATATTTGGGCATAATTTGAGCTAGGCCACGGAAACTATAGATATTTCTGTCATGTACTCGGTCATAGACCACGCCAACAAGGAAAAAGAGTGCCGCTGATAAGAATCCATGGGAAATCATCTGAAACATGGCGCCAGAAATACCTTCTGCAGTCAGCGATGCAATACCAAGCAGCACAAAACCCATATGAGAGACCGATGAATAAGCAATCATTCGTTTCAGGTCTTTTTGTGATAAGGCATTCAAGGCTCCATAAATAATGGATACAACACCGATCAATCCAAGCCACCAATTGGATAAGGCTGCCATATCGGGAAAGATACTATAACAGATACGGATGATACCGTAACCACCAATTTTCAGAAGGATACCAGCAAGAATAATAGATACTGGTGTCGGCGCTTCAACGTGCGCATCCGGTAGCCAAGTATGTAGGGGAGCAATGGGTACTTTAATGGCAAAGGCAAAGAAGAGCACAATGAAACCGATCAGTCGAGCCGAAACCCCCAAAATTTCCTGGTAACCCTCCCAGCCGAAAATAGAGCCCTCAAGATAATTCTGTGGATTCATCATATAGATCATGTTGAAGGTATGTGCTCCAGTCAAAGGGTTGATTACTGAAAAATACAATCCTACGATAATCAACAACATAAATACCGACCCGAATAGGGTATATAGAAAGAATTTTATGGCTGCGTATTCCCGTCTTGCACCACCCCAGATACCGATCAAGAAGTAGAGTGGCAGTAACATGACTTCATAAAACAAATAGAATAGGAAGAAATCCAGTGCGCAGAAAATTCCCATAATTGCCATATTGAGTACCATGAGCAAGGCAAAGTATCCCTTCGGACTTTTCTGTATATTCCAAGAAGCGCCTATAGCCATTAGCATAACGAAAGCACTCAGCAATAACAAGGGCATGGAGATCCCATCAATACCAATAAGATAATCGATCTCTAATTTACCTATTGATCCTAAATCTAATCGGATCCAAGAAAGCTGTTCAACAAATTGAAAGCCCGCCAGATCTTGGACTCCTGTTTTGCTTGCATCAAACTGTGCATAACATATTCCGGCCAGTACAAATTGTATTGCTGTGAATGCTAAAGCAATATATTTGTAACTCGATTTATAGCGTGTTGGTAAGGCGAGAATGAGCGCCGTAGCCAATAGCGGTAAAAATATCAATAAGGATAGAATAGGCATTTCCTAAAAAAATATAAGATAAATTAAACCAAGTAAAACTAATAAAAAGACGGAATACAATGCTGTCTGTATCTTTCCATTTTGGACCAAGCGAACTTGATTGCCTGTCCAATAGGCTACAGTAGCAACCGTATTAACAAAACCATCTACAATATATTTATCTATCCACACACTTAGCTGTGAGAGGGATAAGACGATAAACTGAATCAAAGAAACGAAAGCGTCAACGATGTGACGATCAAACCAATAACAGAACTGCGCTAATTTTAATATGCCATTCACAAAGACTGCTTGGTAAAATTCGTTGATATAACCCTGGTTGAAAGCGGCTTTTAATGCCTGGCTAGCGGGGTTTAACGGGTATTTATTTTGTACATACCATTTCCAGCCGATGATCCAGCCAATAACCGAACCAAGGAGCAGTATTGCAGGGATAATAAGGTGTGCACTATGGCTTGGTGCAAAAGCATATTCATCCAATAAAAGGCCGTCCATCAACCAGGAATCATGATAAGAAAACGGATTGAATGAGAATACCGGGAATAGACAGAATAGTCCCAAAACAAACATGGGGATCAACATGGTCTTTGGGGCTTCATGTAGTGGATGATCCAGTAGTTTGCCCTGAAGCTGTTTCAACAGTCTGAACTCCCCAAAAAAGGCTTTGAACAGCAAACGACCGATGTAGAAAGCTGTTAAAATACTCACCAGAATCAAACTTATGGGGATGATAAGGTATAAGTTACCTTTTGAAATAGCCCATTCAAAGGAAGAGATAACGATACTATCTTTGGATAGATAACCTGAAGTCAACGGAAATCCTGCAAGTGCTAGCGAAGCTATGCTCATCAGCACGAAGGTCTTTGGCATATATTGACGTAGCCCGCCCATATTCCGTAAATCCTGCGGGTCAAAGTCCAGGTGGCTATGTTCTTTAAGATGGGCCATTTCATGAATGACAGCTCCGGCAGAAAGAAACAACAGACACTTAAAGAAGGCATGAGTCGTTAGGTGAAATAGTGCAGCATCCCATGTTCCAATGCCAATGCCAACCATCATAAAACCAAGCTGGGATATGGTCGAAAAGGCAAGAATACGTTTGATGTCGTATTGGCCAAGCGCGAAGTATGCGGCCAAAGCAGCGGTTATTGTACCAATGATGGCAATAAATAATAAGGCAGATTCATTAAATAATGGAAATACAGTAGCCAGCAGGAATACACCAGCAGCAACCATTGTCGCGGCGTGAATCAGCGAGGATACGGATGTAGGGCCTTCCATGGCATCAGGAAGCCATACATGTAATGGAAATTGTGCGGATTTAGCCATAGCTGCCAAGAAGAAGGCTAATCCAGCAATGGTAAGCCAAATCTGAGGTAAGCTATTGACTGGAGATATCCATAATCCTTGGGCGATTGTGGATTGATAGATTAAGCCATTGTCCCCAAATAGATCGATTAAATTGAGGGTTTTGAACTGTGTAAATAGGATCGCAAGCCCGATTAGAAAACCGAGGTCGCCGATGCGATTGACCAAAAATGCCTTTTTATTGGCTTGTACAGCTGTTTCACGTGTGAACCAGAAGCCGATGAGGAGATACGATGCAAAACCGACCAATTCCCAAAAAACATACATCAACAGGAGGCTATCCATAATGACCAATCCCAACATTGCAAAACAGAATAAGCTGAGATACATCCAATAGCGGTGAATACCTGTATCGCCATGCATATAGGCTCTGGAGTATATATGTACGGGTAAGGCAACAGTCGGTACCAAAAAAAGCATCAAAGTGCTCAAATTGTTCAGCAGGATACCAACTTTAAATGACGTTTCACCGATGGTGAACCAATTTACCTGAATTGATACCGCCGGATTATTCCATATGGAGAACCAGGTTAAGCCGCCAGCGATAAAGCTGAGGATGATGGCCGTGAGAGAAACAAGGCCGGACTGGTCGCGTTTACCTACTATTGCTTGATATACGAATGCCGCTAATGGTGCCACTAAGGTAAGCAGCGCAGTCAGAAGGGGCGATATGTGAACAAATTGATCCAATGCTTACTTGTCTTTTAATTGGTTTATCTCATCCGGATTAATGGTTTTGTAATGTCTATAAACATTTAATACGATAGCCAATCCAACAGCGACTGCGGCCGCAGCAAGAACGATGGCAAATAATGCAAAAATTTGCCCACCATAACTCAATTTATCATATTTTCCAAAAGCAACAAAGTTCAGGATAGCTGCATTGATCATCAACTCAATACCGACCAAAATCATAATTGCATTTTTCTTGGAAAGAACGGTATAAAGACCAATGCAAAAGATGCAGGCACTGACAACTAAAAAATGCGTCAGCGTAATCATATTGTACGCTCCTTTCTGGATAAATGTGAGGCACCTATCAAGGCCATCATCAAAAACACGGATATGATTTCAAATGGCAATACATAAAAAGTCATAAAACGTAATCCGATCTGATGAATATTATTGTCTGTTGCGACAATCTCGGTGTTATTTTCCCTAGCTTGTAAAATCCACGTCGAAGGGGTTTGTTGCCATTCAATAATGCCGTATAGCATGAGTAATAGGAAGCCAAGCACTACAGGAATAGTCTGCCATTTGGGTATGCTTAAGAATGAACCGCTGCTATCTTGGAGATCTTTTAAAAGCTCTTTATTAGAAAGCATAAAGGCAAATAACATCAATATGAGCACGCCGCCAACATACACCATAATTTGTGTAATGGCCACAAAATCGGCTAAAGCAAATAGGTAAAGGCCTGCCATTGCAAATAAGACAATAAAAAACAGGAATAAAGCACGTGCAATATTTTTGAGATTGACGAGCAAAAGTGCTGAACCGATTGCTAGGGTAGCAAAGGCATAGAATAAAATACTTTCCATCTTTTATTTTTGCTTTGCTGCCTCCTTTTCAGCTTGAAATTTGGTCCATTCTGCTTTACGTTGTGCGACTTCGCTATCGGTCATATCGGAGAAACCATAGATAAGATCAGTCAGTTTTTGTGAGCTGCGGTCATATTCGTTGGTCATGGTAATACATTCTGTCGGACATACGACAGTACATAGCCCACAATACATACATTTAGCCATGTCAATGTTGAATTTGGCCGGGTATAGTCTTTTAACGCTACCATCGGAGGTTTTTCCAATCGCTTCTGGTGATTTGATGGCTTCGATTTCGATGCAGTCGACAGGACAAGCCTTTGCGCATAAATCACATACAATACAGTCCTCGATATCGACTTGCAGCTGATAGCGGGCAACCTCGGGGATAGGCATTTTTTCACGCGGATATTGAACAGTAACAATACCTTCCTGCTGATCAAAGTAGTTATCCTTTTTGATATTTAATTCCGTTCGCGAACGTCGGGCACCAAACAAGTGTTTAACAGTCAAAGATAAACCCTTGATTGCCGTACGAAATGCATGCGAAGCCGTTTTAAATATCATATCCTATGCTATAACTAAAATTCGCCAAATTGCAGAAATGGCCATACAAAGAAAAGCCAGCGGCGTCAATACTTTCCAACATAAACTCATCAGTTGATCTGCACGCAACCGCGGTAATGTCCATCGAATCCACATTTGGATACCAACAATAAACAATGATTTGGCTAATGTCCAAAATATTCCCCACACTAAGCCTGTGGTCCAATCGGCCAAACGGATCGCACCTATGTTTGGTAACGGTGTATTCCAAGCTCCTAAGAAGAGAACAACCCCCAACATCGATACCAAAAACATCATGGCATACTCCGCCAAAAAGATAAAGGCAAATTGTATCCCGCCATATTCTGTATGGAAGCCACCGACCAATTCAGATTCGGCTTCCGGGATATCAAAGGGAGCACGATTACACTCGGCAAGGGTTGCGATAAAGAATATGATGTAGGTGATAATCAAATGTGGAGCCTGAAAAATATTCCAGGCGAAGAGGCCCCCAATCTCATTGACTTCCCAAAGGCCCAAGAATTTAATGCTTCCATTGGTTAGGATGCCCTGTCCAATAGCGATTTCATTCAAATTTAGGGTTTGGGTTAGCATAACGACCGTAATTAGGGAGAGGCCTACCGGAATTTCATAGGACACCATCTGTGCTATGGCACGCATGGAGCCTAATAAAGAATATTTGTTGTTAGATCCCCAACCAGCCATTAAAATGCCCAAAGCATCAATGGAGATGATGGCCATTATGAAGAACAGACCCGTATGCGTATCCGCTGGAATAAAATCTTTGGCCCAGGGAATAACGGCAAAACCTGTAAATACAGCCACGAAAATAACGATAGGGGCAACTCTAAAGAGAATTTTATCGGCTGATGAGGGGGTAATTAATTCTTTTTGTAATAATTTGAGAATGTCGGCGATCGTTTGGAGACTGCCATACTTCCCTGTTTCCATCGGTCCTAAGCGATCTTGTACAAATCCTGCGATCTTTCGCTCGGCATATACTGCAAACAAGGTGAAAGCTGCTATAAAGGTGAAAATAGCAATGGGAACCAAGATATGTAGTATTGTTTCTAACAAGTCTTATTTATAATGATTTTTAATAAGAGACCAATGAATACGCAAACTTAACGAAAAACGGGGAATTTAGATAAGGAAAAATTAAAATATACTTAACAAGTAGATTATCGTGACAATAGCGTAACGACAAGTAATCATATCTTGTTCGAGTAGGTGGTTTCGGATGGCTGTAATGCCATCCATGTTAGCTCGGGTGAAAATAAAAAAGCACCCCGAGGGATGCTTTTTTAGGATATAAATCGAAATCGGATTAACGATTTGAAAATTCAACGTAGTCGCGTTCTGTGTGGCCAACGTAAACTTGTCTAGGACGACCGATAGGCTCTTTGTTTTCGCGCATTTCTTTCCATTGTGCAATCCATCCCGGTAGACGGCCTAAAGCAAATAATACGGTAAACATATCTGCTTTGAAACCTAATGCACGGTAGATGATACCTGAATAGAAGTCAACATTTGGATAAAGTTTTCTGTCGATGAAATATTGGTCATTCAATGCTGCTTCTTCAAGCTTTTTAGCGATATCCAATACCGGATCTTGAACGCCTAATTTCTCCAAGATATCATCACATGCTTTTTTGATGATCTTAGCACGAGGGTCGAAGTTTTTATAAACGCGGTGACCGAATCCCATTAGACGGAAAGGGTCGTTTTTGTCTTTTGCTTTAGCAAGATATTTTTCAGCATCACCACCATCATTTTTAATGGCCTCCAACATCTCGATTACGGCTTGGTTTGCACCACCATGTAATGGTCCCCATAATGCATTGATACCTGATGCAACAGATGCATAAAGGTTTGCATTGGATGAACCAACGATACGAACAGTAGATGTCGAACAGTTTTGCTCATGATCAGCATGTAAAATCAACAATTTGTGCATGGCGTCAATGACAACAGGATCAAATGTTTTTTCATCATTCACTTCTCCAAACAGCATGTTTAGGAAGTTGTCAATATAGCCAAGATTATTTTTGGGATAAACAACAGGATGACCTAATGATTTCTTTTGAATCCAGGAAACGATTGTTGGCATTTTTGCCAAAAGATTGATGATCGTTTGATCTTCTTCTTCGTCTGTTAAGTTTGGATTTAAAGATTCTGGATAAAATGCCGACAATGCGCCTACTAAACACGAAAGTTGGCCCATTGGGTGAGATTTGGATGGGAATCCAGCGAAGAAGTTCTTCATATCTTCATGAATCATCATTTGCTTTTTGATGTCAGCTCTGAATTTTTCCAATACCTCTTTTTTGGGAAGCTCTCCATAAATCAACAAATAAGCAACTTCCAAGAAAGTCGATTTCTCTGCCAATTGTTCAATTGGATATCCTCTATATCTCAATATGCCTTTTTCACCATCAAGGAAAGTAATCGCACTTTTCGTTGCACCTGTATTTTTGTATCCTGGGTCTAACGTAATAAATCCGCTTAGATCTCTTAATTTGGAAATATCAACTGCTTTTTCATTTTCAGTACCGACAATGACCGGTAGGTCATACGAAGTGCCGTCTAAATTTATAGATGCTTTATCTGACATGTTTATATATTATCTTATATCTGATTTGTTGTGCTAATCTCACAAATTTAACTATTTGATATTTAAAATTGAAAGTTCTTTTGGAATTAAAATGACATGATTGCGTCATTTTGGATAATATTCACTAATTATTTACTTAAATAAGCAAATAATTTATTCAAATTTAACATTATCTTATTTTGCAAAAAATATCAATCTATTTTTCTTTGCGCAACCTTTCCTTTGTCTTCGTAGTTACCCTGTTTACCCGATCCAAAAAAGGGGAGTATGACAAAACATACCAGAATAATAGAGGTTAGTGTCAGAATTCCCGTAGTCCACAATATTTTGCTGAAGTTCTCTGCATCCAATAGCTGAATGCCCCAAAGCCCCAGTAGGAAATAGGTGGCAACGAAAAGTATCACCAAGGTGAGTAATATACCGAATATGTATTTCATAGCTGAATTAATTTATGTGTTATGAATTGATTCACCTCGGTATAATTGAGCTGAATCGTGATATGAATATCCCCGCATGCATTATATTTTATTGAGGATCTGTTTTTTGAGCGTATCGAATTCTTCTTGGGTAATGATGTTTTCACGGAGCAGCAGCTGCAGCTTTTGAAGTTTCTCGACAAAGTCGCCCTCTTGCTGAATATGATCTTTGATTTCCTCTTTTTGAAGGTCAAACTGTTTTCCGAGTTCCATACCGACACCCAGTTGTGCGCCTACACCGGCGATCCCGCCTTCATTTTTAGCTGCATCGCGTAGCGCCCGTAATTTTTCCAGTTCAACATAGCTTAAGCCTGCCTGCTGTGCCGCTTGGTTTTGGGTGGTCAAATCTGCGATTTCTCCGATTCTTCGTTGAGTATTGGCGTCAAATTGAGTTCCTAAGATTTTGAAATCCGTAACATCGAGCCCAAGATCCTTAAAGTCTTGTTCAACTGCAGTTTTGATATCGCTGGATAGCAGCCCCAGTTGGCTGTCAATCTCATTATAACCTAGTTTCTTTTGTGCAATCTGCGCAATAATTTGTTGTGGGATCCGATTATTGATGATGTCTTGAATGACAGCTGTGTTGACCGTATTTTGATTTGCTAAAATGTTTTTATAGAAATGCACTGGTTCCTTGATCAGGTAAGAGAATGTACCATTCAAGCCGATTTCTATTGGTAAATTGTAATGGGGGTCGATATATTTAATAGGTGTTCCGGTTCCCCAGGATTGATTGACGATAGCGGCTGTGCGAAAAAAGTAGATGTAAAGCTTATGTTCGGATTCAAAATTCTGCCGTAAACGCGCTAAAGTGGTAAAGAAGGGATGGTTGTCCGTTTTGAGGTTGTACGTTCCTGGTTCGGTCAGCAGGTTTTCACCTTTTCCCTCATACACAAGGATGCAGCCCTGCCCTGGAGCGAGGATCAGCTTGCTGGAATTTTTGATCTCATTCCTTTCGGATGGGAATTTATACCACAATAATCGAGGGTCTTGGTTTTTCCACTCGATGACTTCAGAAAGTTGGTTGTTAAAAAGATTAAATAGTCCCATAGTGATTAATTTAGTGTGTCGAATTTGGGGTTATACCCTTCAAACTTGTTGATTTGTTTTCCATTATTATCAAAATAATAATAGTCGCTGGCGCCCTTTATAATAAAACCATCTTTGAGCAGGCTCCCATTTCCATACATGGATTTAAGATCTGTAGTCACTGTTTTTTGTATAGCGCCAGTTGTTACATCCAATAGTTGGATCTGGAAAGGATCGTCTTCGGCAGGCGTTGGTTTATACGCAATGAGTAGCGTTTTGTCATTCTGCGCAATGATTACAGGCTGAAAGTAAAGTCTTCCTGGCGTAAAGTCCTTGAAGCTAATCAGACGGGCGCCCTTAAATTGCCATGGATTAATCAATACCTTTTTATAAGGATCACGGTCGGTAAAAATACCCGAACCGCCATAGTCTTTATCCCAGGAAAAGCGCGGGCTATCTTTAGGAAATCCATATTGATATTGGTAACTGTACTGGATTAACTGGATTTTTTCTTCCGGATAATAACTGGATTTACTTGAAAAAGCGAATTCCGTTTTTGTCGTTGGATTGGGAAGTTTTTTCCTTCTCTCATCGTAAAGCTGTTTATCGGGGATAGATTTATTAATTAAGGGGTAATAAGCTAGATTTTGACCCTCATTGTTGACAATTTGATAGGCTGATCCATAGTCTTCGTATTTAAATTCAACCTTAGCGATGCCTGTGCTTAAAGATGGCGCATCTTTCACATAGTTCTCAAGCACACTTTTATATGTAAGTGTATTTCTGTCCAGCTGATAAATGTATTTGGCTTTGACGATAATATAGAGATTCTGGTCTTCAAATACCTGAAGTTTGACGTCGCTGCTCGACAGTTCGACAGGTGTTTCCATCAGAGCTTTTACCCATTCTTTTTTACCCGTTTTGGGATCGAAGAGCCCAATATAAACCTTATTGTCCTTGTTTTCGTCCATTCGTTTTCTGAAGGTTCCGACATTACCGACGACAACAACGTGGGGCGTATTATCTTTGTCCAAAAATAGTGTGTTGCTTGCGTAATTCCATTCAAGAGGTTCTACCTCTTCTTTTTCCTCTGCTGTATTAGAGGTGCTGTAAGTTGAATAATTGGTCGCTGGCTTTTTGGAAAAAATAGCGCTTAGGGCTCCAATGACAAACATAAGCGCAATAAAGCCCACGACAGCAAATAATACAATCCGTACGGCTTTATATTGATCCGGATTGTTGCGCGGATAGTTGTAGTTGTGATTGATATTGATGTCGTCGCTATCTAAAAAAAATTCTGTTCCACAGCTATCGCATTTATAATAATCGGGGCGTAGTGTGGTGATTTTTATACTTCCGCAATGCGGACATTTAATCGCTTTGATATTTTTAGCCATTTATCTTACCTGTATTTTTTTGAACCATCTTTTGGCGCATACAACCGGACTGATTCCAGGGGATTCTATCCAGTTGAAAGTTCTGCCTTTTCAATTGATGAAACGATTTATGTGTGAATTTAGAATTAAAATAATCGTATAACAAATTTTCTGCCAGCTAACTTATATTCGTCGAATCTGAGTTTAAATACGCAGGAAATGAGCCGTTTGATTTTTTTAAACAAGGGAGACGGCGCTGTTCACTATTAATTTGTAAAACAAAGAGAAAATATTTTTGGTATTTACGAATTATTCGTAGATTAGTGAAAGATTAGAAAAAGGAATAAATAGCTATGGAAAAATTAACAGCACAGGAAGAGCAGGCAATGCAATCTATTTGGAGTCTCAATGGAGGTTTTATAAAAGAGATTTTGGATAATATCAAGGGTGAAAAGATGCCTTATACCACCTTGGCTTCAACAGTAAAGAATCTGGAACGTAAAGATTTTGTGAAAGCAGTACGTTATGCCAATGCCAAGCGCTATGAACCGATGGTGAGTGAAGAAGATTATAAAGCGAAATTTATGAATTCCTTTGTGGGCGATTATTTTAAAAATTCCTATAAGGAGATGGTATCTTTTTTTGTGCAGGAAGAAAAACTAACGGCTGATGAATTAAAGGAAATTATGGACATGATTAAGCATAATAAATCTTAATAACATGGAAAGCTTACTGACCTATATTATTCAAGTCAACCTGCTCTTGGGGATTATCTATTTGGGATATATTGGACTATTGAAAGGGCTGACGTTCTATGTGCTAAATCGAGTTTACTTTTTGGCAGGAGGGCTATTTGCTTTTCTGTATCCATTTCTGGATTTAAAGTCTTTGTTCGTGCAGCGCGGGCTGAATATGGGGGCGGTAGGCGAGCAGATTTCGCTTTATATTACTGAGCCGGAAGTGCAGCAACAACTGACCTTGGGAAGGTTGGTGGAAATTGTGTTTATGGTTGGTGCGATTGTATTGTTATTGAAGTTTGTATTTCAATTATTGAGTTTATTACGGATTCATCTGAATTCAAAGTCCGATCAATGGCGGACGTATCTATTTCGGAATGTGCTTATTCCTATTGTTCCATTTTCGTTTTTGAATAAAATCTATGTCAATAAAGGGCAGCATGTTGATGCTGAACTAAAAGATATTTTTAAGCATGAGGATATTCATGTGAAAGGCCTTCACAGTTTGGATATTTTACTGTTTGAAATGATATTGGTGTGTTGTTGGTACAATCCTTTCGTCTGGCTCATGCGCAGGGCCATTCGCCAAAATTTGGAGTTTCTGACTGATCAACAGGTTCTCGATAAAGGAATTGACAAGCAGACGTACCAATACAGCCTATTGAATGTGTCCAAAAAGGGCACTTCAGTAGGATTGAGCAATCAATTTAATTTTAAACTTTTAAAACGTCGCATTATGATGATGAACAAGAAGCGATCATCGAAAATAGAGCTGAGTAAATACGCCTTTCTTTTACCCGTATTTTTATTGACGGGAGCAGCATTTACGGTAAGTAAAGCGGAGGGAAGTATAGAGGGGGTAGTTGAGAAGGCAAATGAGACAGTATTACCTATTCAGTTACCAACAGTTGATTTACGATCTCAGACAGATCAATCAAATATGAAAACTACTGTATTGGCGGATACTTTGGCTAAAGCAAATAAAGTGGAGGCGAGAGATTTTAAGGAAATCAAGAGATCCGCTATTGATTTCTCTAAAAATCAAAAGTATTTTGTGGATAATAAATTGGTCTCTAAGGCAGAATTTTTGGCTATTCCTGAAGGAAAACTGGCGAAGTACTGGTTTTCGAATGACAGTGATATGATCAAGTATCGGACAAAGTCTTCAATTGATATTTCTGGCGGAGCAATTTTGGCCAATACTGTTGAGATGCAACAACATGCGGATATAGCACAAAAAAAAATACGCTGTGTTATGAATGGTATTGTGCAAGAAAAGACTTTTACTGTGGATGATATCGATCCGAATACTATAGCGTCAGTCTCGGTATTACAAGGTAAGGCAGCTATTGATAAGTATGGTGAAGATGTTGGGAAAGATGGTATCCTTGAAGTGAATTTAAAAGAAGGAGCTCATATTGGTAAAGATATGACCAAACTTAAAGGTCTTACGATTGGGGTGACGTATCGTGATGATCAGTTAACGAATGATAAGTCAACTGATGTGGTGTATGTTATTGATGGCAAGAGAGCAGATCAAAAAATGATTAAGGAGCTGGTGCTGACACCGGAAGAAATAGCGACTTTATCGGTTTGGAAGGATGCTGAAGCAATTAAGAAATATGGTGAGGATGCTAAGAATGGTGTTTTAGTTATTACGACAAAAAAATGGGCTCGTGAAAATCCGGATAAGGTGAATAATAAGTTTCGTTTCATAGGGCAGGAAAATAAAAAAAGGGATGATGTCGTTACCGTCGTTGGCTATAAGAGAGACAACAGTGTGGATGATAAGATTAGTTCGACGATTGGTTCTAAGAAAAACGAAGGACAGGGTGAAAAAGTTGTTGCTGTGGTTGGTTATAAGAAAAGTGAGAAATTGGATGACGCGAAACTGGATGTTTTTTCGGATAGATCAAAAAGGATAAGTTCTGACGCGGTAATGGGATTGTTGGGGAATAATTCAGCGAATGAGTCTATTGGTACTGATTTTCCATCTGTTCGTGTTCGTGGTTATAATGGAAAAGTCAAGCCATTAATTGTGGTTGATGGGGATATAAAGGCTGAGGGGGTTATGAATAAACTTGACCCGAAGGATATTGAATCCATGGAGATCCTGAAAAATAGCAGTGCGACTGCGTTATATGGAAATGCCGGCAAAGATGGGGTTATTCTCGTTACGACCCGCAAGAAAGCAAGTGAGGTTAAAAGTAGTGAGGAAGCTAATGGGAAGTTGAAGGAGAAGGTAAGCGGCATCATTAAGATGGAGATAGAAAAAGAAAAGGTCCGGGCAGAAAGCAGCAACTAATGTAAGACTCTCTTAGTAAAAGATAAAAAAAGACCGATTTAAATCGGTCTCTTTTTGTTATAAATCAATACCAATATAGGGTATTACATTAATGAGTTTTAGTGACTTCTATTATTTTGTATTGAGGTTCGTCATCGTCAGCTCGATGCCGATATTGACAAAACTCTGGATCATTTTAACGGAATGGTCAATTAAAGCCGGTAGTTCAGCTTGTTCCTCTTTGTCAAAAGGGCCAAGTACATAATCTACTTGTCTACCTTTTGGGTAATTGTCACCAATACCAAAACGTAGGCGCGGATAAACCTGTCCGCCACAAAGCTGTTCAATGGATTTAAGTCCGTTATGACCGGCGCTGCTTCCTTTGGGCTTCATCCGTAGCGAACCAAATGGAATGGCCAGATCATCCACAATCACCAATACATTCTGAATTGGAACTTTACATTGTTGCATATAGTAGTTAACAGCCTTACCACTTAAGTTCATGTAAGTCGTGGGTTTAATTACTGTGACGTTGTGGCCTCTTTGCTTAAATTCGCTATAATAGGCTAACTTGAGCAAGGAGAAACTGGCGCCAGCCTGTTTGACAAGCTCGTCGGCAACCATAAAACCTATATTATGCCGTGTATCGGCATATTCACTGCCAATGTTGCCCAATCCAACGATAAGATAATTCATGATGCAAAAATAAAAATTTTAATAAACAAAAAAAGCACCGAATTTCGGTGCTTTCTGTAGTATTTTAAGAATCTTGTTCAGATTATTTTTTACCACCTTTAGATGCTTTCGCTGCTTCTTGTTCAGCTTGACGCAATGCACGAGACATGATTACTGATACGATTGTATCATCAGCATTGTTTAATACTTTTGCGTTTTCCAATTGAATTTGACCTACACGAACTGATTTACCAACTTCTAAAGATTCCATTGGTACAGCAATTTCTTGTGGTAGGTTTGCAGGTAATGCTTTTACGCGTAAATTACGTAATTTTTGAACTAATTTACCCCCCATTTTAACACCTGGAGAAGTTCCTGTTAATTTGATAGGAATATTCAATGATACTTCTTTATCATCAAATAATTCTAAAAAGTCAACGTGCGTAACTAAGTCAGTTAATGGGTGGAATTGTGCGTCTTGAACGATAGCTCTTTTAGTTTGACCTTCAATGTTTAATTCAACAATGATTACGTCTGCAGTGTAAAGAACTGGTTTCAAATCAGCTGCGGATACAGAAAGAGCTGTTTGCTCTGTACCACCGTAAAGTACTGCTGGTACTAAACCTTGGTAACGCAATTCTTTTGCATCTCTTTTCCCTACGTTCTGTCTTACAGAACCGCTAATAGCAATTGATTTCATCTTTTAATTTTTTATAAATTTGAGGTGCAAAGATAATCTAATTTCTGATATTATCAAAAAAATACGACCGCTATTAGTTCGGAAACAGATACTTATTCCAGGTTTTTGATTTTTCCATGTTCATGACTATGCCTATTCAAGGCTACTAATTTACCCTAAAGTATGACCAAATTGATACCATTTCCTATATTAAAACTGGAATAGGACTCTTTTAGTAGGGGTATAACAGGGGGTTAGCAGGGCTTTACCCCTGTTATACCCCTACTAACCCCCTGTTAACCCCCTGTAAATCCCCTGTTATTGGAGAAGTTGACAGCAGTCAATTGCTAACCTATATACTTGATAAAAATGCCTAATCGCCTGTGGTTAAAAGATAAGAACCAAGCGGAAGAGTGTTTTTAAATGTTTGTTGGTTTTTGGGAGAAGATTGGGTGGTGGCGCAATACAAAAAAAAGACCCTGGTCGTTAAGCTGAATGCTTTCTGTACCAGGGTCCAATATCTAGAATCTAAAACTCAAAGATTATTCTACTTCAAATAAATCGGAGATTGAAGAGTGTTGATTTACACTTGTGATTGCTTTTGCAAATAAATCAGCCGTTGATAATACTTTGATTTTGGTCGATTGTTTTGCTTTTTCTGGATCTAATTGAATGGTATCGGTTACGATCATTTCTGACAAGACCGAGTTTTCAATTGTTTCATATGCCTTTCCGGACAATACAGCATGTGTACAAACAGCTCTTACAGATTTTGCACCATTTTCCATGATCAGTGCTGCTGCTTTTGAAAGTGTACCAGCAGTATCACAGATATCATCGATTAAAACAACGTCCTGACCTGTTACGTCACCGATGATAGACATCGATTCGATTTCGTTTGCACGTTTACGACGTTTGTCACAGATAATAACTTCTGCATTGAAAAATTTAGCAAAGGTACGTGCTCTGTATGAACCACCCATATCTGGTGAAGCAATCGTTAGATTTGGAAGTTTTAACGATTTGATATAAGGAACAAAAATGATAGAACCATCCAAATGGTCAACAGGGATATCGAAAAAACCTTGGATTTGTGCTGCGTGCAGGTCCATTGTCATGATACGGTGGATACCAGCTGCAGTCAACAGATTGGCGATCATTTTTGCGCCAATAGCAACTCTTGGTTTGTCTTTTCGATCTTGTCTTGCGAAACCAAAGTAAGGGACCACCGCGGTGATATAATGCGCTGAAGCTCTCTTCGCTGCATCTGTCATCAATAATAATTCAAAAAGATTGTCGGTAGGTTGGTTGGTAGATTGGATAATGAATACATCGCTTCCGCGAACTGACTCATTGTAGAAAGGTTGAATCTCACCGTCGCTAAAACGCGACAATGTTTTGTCTCCTAGTGGTTTCCCGTAAGATTGTGCGATTTTTTCGGCTAGTTCTGTAGTGCCAGAACCTGCAAATAGTTTAACCGTGTTGAATTGCAAAGGCATGGTTTTGTATATTTATGTTGGGTTATTGTATTGTCGTTTATTCAATATTTTTATTCCCTTACTGTTTTTTTAAGTTAAACATTAAAAAAAATGGATTGTTTTCACAATCCATATACGCTTAACTTTAAAAGTTGTCCGACCTGGATTCGAACCAAGACAAACAGAACCAAAAACTGTTGTACTACCCTTATACTATCGGACAATGTCTCTAAAAAGTCAACGTTTCCGTTTTTCTCTTTTTGACGACGCAAAGATAGAGATTTGTTTTAAAAATCAAAATGTAAATTTAAAAAAATCTAAACCCTTTTATAAATAATAAGCCTTGCATATAACGCAGAAAAGGCTTGCATCTGCAAGCCTTTTCTATTGTTTGTTGTCCGACCTGGATTCGAACCAAGACAAACAGAACCAAAAACTGTTGTACTACCCTTATACTATCGGACAAACAATTCAAAAGTGATTGCTATCGTGATGATGTCGATCACATTTGATGATGCAAATATACGGACTATTCTCATTTCTGCAAATAAAAATGAACTTAAAAGTGTATTAGGGCTGATTTTCAAAGAAATAATTTTTGTTTTGATTTGAAAAGATATGCACGCTAAGCTTTTTTATCGAGATGTTGGCCCACAAAAGTACATGCGTGATTTTGGGAATGCTTTCCTTTCAGCCAATATTGGATCGCGTAATGAAATTTTTTCAATTAATATGTGTTAAAAAATCAGAATAAAGTTCATTTCTTATTAACTTATCCTTATTTTCGAGCCGTATTAATAATACTTTTTACAGTTATCATTTTATGAACTATACTAAAATCAACAATCTTTTAGGATGGATATGTGCGCTAATAGCAACTGTAGCGTATGTCATGACTGCCGAACGATCGACGAGTTGGTGGGACTGTGGCGAGTTTATCGCTTCAGCCTTTAAACTTCAAATTGTGCACCAGCCAGGAGCACCTTTATTCTTAATGATTCAAAATATATTCTCAAACCTTGCTGGTGGAGATGTTACACGAATTGCTTTCTGGATGAACGTAGGATCGGCAGTATGTAGTGGTCTGACCATTTTGTTTTTATTTTGGACAATTACAGCTTTAGCAAAGAAAATCGTTGTAAAAGGTGTTGATGGATCATATACATCCACCGATTTAATCAAAATATTCGGTTCAGGCGCTGTTGGTGCATTGGCTTATGCTTTTACGGATACTTTTTGGTTCTCAGCAGTAGAGTCCGAAGTATATGCCATGTCTTCTTTATGTACAGCCGTCGTATTTTGGGGTATTCTAAAATGGGAAAATCATGCCGATGAAGCTGGTTCGGACCGCTGGTTGATCTTTATCGCCTATGTGATGGGACTTTCTATCGGGGTACACTTATTGAACCTTCTGGTGATTCCGGCAATTGCTTTGGTCATTTATTTTAAACGTTCAAAAACAGTGACATCGTCGGGTGCGATCAAAGCTTTCTTAACCGGTGTTGTTGTTTTGGCGCTGATTTTATGGGGTATTATTCAATACACTGTTAAAGCCGCCGCATATTTTGATCTGTTCTTTGTGAATAGTTTGGGCATGGGCTTTGGTACTGGATTTAACTTATTCATGATTTTAGCGGTAGCTCTTTTCGTATATGCGATCTGGTATTCAATCAAAAAGGTAAAACCGATGTTAAATCTGATCTTAATCAGTGCAGCATTTATTATTTTTGGTTATAGTTCCTTTGCCATGATCATGGTGCGCGCCAAGGCAAATCCTACGTTAAATAACAGTGATCCGGATAATGCATTTTCTTTTGTGAGTTATCTTGGACGTGAGCAATATGCCAGTGAGCCGCTTTTGAATGGACCTACATTTGATGCGCAAGTGGTTGATGCCGAGCCTACGTATACGTACAGAAAAGATAAAGACAAGTATACCAAGGTGGAGAACGGCATGGATTATAAATACGATAAAACGATGTTTTTTCCGCGTGTTTATAGCTCAAGAGACCAAAATCATATAGATTATTACCGCGATTACCTAAAGATTCCTGAAGGACAATCGCCAACATTTGGGGATAACTTAAAGTTCTTCTTTAGCTATCAGATCGGACACATGTACGGTCGTTATTTTCTTTGGAACTTTGCTGGTCGTCAAAATGACCAACAAGGACAGGGTTCCTTCACTGAGGGGAACTGGATCTCAGGGGCTAAACCTGTAGACCAGATGCATGTGGGCGGACAGAATGCCATTCCAGATTCATTGAAGACTGACCCTTCAAACAATAAATATTATTTCTTGCCTTTGATCATTGGTTTAATTGGTGCATTCTGGCATTTTGGAAAAAGACAACGTGATGCGGGAATTGTGGGTCTGTTGTTTTTCTTTACAGGATTAGCAATTGTATTGTATCTAAATCAAAGTCCACTTCAACCACGTGAACGTGATTATGCATATGCAGGTTCTTTTTATGCCTTCGCCATCTGGATCGGGCTCGGTGTTTTCGCTATTGCGGATTATCTGAGCAAAAAAGTGGATGGTAAAATTGCCGCCGGTGCCGCTACAGTAGCCTGTCTATTGGGGGCTCCAGTATTGTTGGGCTTCCAAAACTGGGATGATCACGACCGTTCGGAGAAAACAACTGCCCGTGATCTTGCTAAAAACTATTTGGCGTCATGTGCACCCAATGCGATTTTATTTACTTATGGTGATAATGATACCTATCCTTTATGGTATGTTCAGGAAGTCGAAAATTATCGTCCGGATGTACGTGTCGTAAACTTAAGTTTGTTGAGTTCGGACTGGTATATGCGCCAGATGAAACAAAAAGTGAATCAGGCAGATGGTTTACCGATCAATATCGATGATGAAAAGTTCAAGAAAGGTGTTCGCGAAGTGCTTTATTATCAGGATATGAAAGTTCCGGGTCATGTGGATCTTGATTTGATCATGCAGATTTTATTGTCTGATGATCAAAAGAATAAATTGGAATTGCGTGGTGGTAAATTTGAGAACTTTCTGCCAACCAAAAACTTTAGCCTTCCGGTGAACAAAGAATCTGTTCTGAAAAATAATGTCGTTCCTAAAGCTTGGCAAGAATCTATTGTCGACACCATGAGCTGGACCTACAATAGAAATTATATCTCTAGAGCTGAATTATCTATCTTAAACGTGTTATTGAATAACGATTGGAAACGTCCAATTTATTTTGCGGCAACAGTTCCAAATGATAACTACCTTGGTTTAGATAAATATTTGGTGCAAGAGGGTTTTGCCTTGCGCTTGATGCCAATTGCAACTCCTGCCGGAGCAGAAGGTACATTGGTTGATACACAGTCTGCTTACAAAGACATTACTACGAAATACCAATGGGGTAATATGGCACATGCTTCTTACCTGGATCCTGAATCTTACCGCATGATTACCATGATTACAAATACAGTAATGGGTGGTACAGCGACACAGTTGATGATGGAAGGTCATAAGGATGAGGCGCGCAAAGTTGCTGTCGAAACCTTTGAGAAAATGCCAAAACGTGTTTATTTGATGCGCGATATTTTAGGCTATATTCCAATTGTCAATGTGTTGTATGAAACTGGTGAAACGAAGCGTGCAAATGAAATCGTAAACCGTAACCTGAAGTTTATGACGCAAAATATGCGTTGGTATCAGGATATTGCACAAACAAAACCTGAGCTGGAATATTCAAATATCGGTACAGCATTACGTGCTTTGGGTGCCTATAAGAGTATCTTGGCCTCTACCTCGGAAAAACAATTGCTACAGCAAGTGACCGATTTAGAAAAATCGTATAAACAACAGTATGGTGTTGAGTAACAATTAGAGACATCATTTTAACCGAAGGAGCTGCCCTTTACTACAGGTATTCGAAAGGAAATACACTTTTTGATGCGATGTAGGAAAGGGCGGCTTTTTTTTGATTATTTTTTCTTAGCTTAACGCCATATAAAACCAACCTTAAGTTATGATGAAACGTCAATTAAAATTGTGGGATGCAGTGATGCTGGTCATGGGGTCGATGATCGGAAGCGGTATTTTTATTGTATCGAGTGATATGATGCGGCAGCTGGGATCCGGATATTGGTTGGCGATAGTTTGGTTATTGACCGCATTAGCAACTGTTGCGGCGGCAATCTGCTATGGCGAATTGTCGTCTATGTACCCGAAGGCTGGGGGACAATATACCTATCTGACAGAAATATTTGGGAAGCCAATTGGCTTTTTATATGGCTGGAGTTTATTTACAGTCATTCAAACGGGAACGATAGCAGCTGTAGCTGTTGCCTTTGGTAAGTTTACAGCCTACCTTATTCCGCAGCTAAATGATGCAGCACCGCTATTTCAGCGTGGAGAGTTTAAGATTACCTGGATACAGATTGTCGCTATGGGTGTTATTATTCTCCTGACCTTTATCAATACAAGAGGGATCAAGAGTGGAAAAGCTGTTCAATCTTTCTTTACTTCAGCAAAAATTATTGCGCTGGTTTTACTGATTTTAGGTGGTCTGTTCTTGATTAAGGAAAATCATTTTTCAGAAAATATGGCTTATGGCTGGGACTCTTTTCAAAATTTGAAAGGTGCTGGCTGGTCGCAGATCTCTGGGGGCGTACTGATGGGGGCTTTAGCTGCTGCGATGGTAGGTTCGGTATTTAGTAGTGTGGCCTGGGAAAATGTAACGTTTGTTTCCGGAGAGATTGTAAATCCACAGCGTAATGTTGTTCGGGCATTGGTTATCGGGACGAGCTTGGTGATGTTGCTCTATATAAGTTGTAATTACATTTACCTAGCGGCATTAAATAGAGAGGAAATTGCTTTTGCGGCAAATGATCGTGTTGCCATAGCGGCGGCTGAAAAAATATTAGGACATACGGGCACGATAGCGATGGCGATTTTGGTCATGATCTCGACCTTTGGTTGCGTTAACGGGCTCGCACTATCAGGTGCGCGAGTTTTTCAGACTATGGCAAAAGATGGATTGTTTCTGAAACAAGCGATTCCCAATAACAAATATGATGTGCCGGCACGATCGTTATGGCTTCAAGGGATCTGGGCGTCATTGCTTTGTCTAAGTGGGCAATATGGCAATTTACTGGATATGATATCTTTTGTTATTGTTATATTTTATATGATTACAGTGCTAGGGGTTATTATTCAGCGTGTACGAAGACCCGATTTGGAACGTTCCTATAAGACATTTCTATTTCCTGTCACTCCGATCTTGTACCTGTTGATAGGTACCGTATTTTGTGTATTATTAATTATCTATAAGCCACAATATACCTGGCCAGGCTTTATACTTGTATTAATCGGTGTACCGGTGTATTTTTTTGCACGGAATAATAAACGTGCCGAGCTAGATGAATAGTCTTTACCTATAGCATTTCGATGTTATGGAATTTGCTGTAAATGGTTGGCAATGCGTATTGTATATAACTTCAAAATCTGTTAATGTACTAGAATAATTGGTTTGTAAATTTCCCGGAAAGGAAGATATTCTTTGTTTAAATCACTTTTTGTTATTGTGCCAGCTGGATGCAAATATTGAAATTAATTGCCCTTCATGGCTTCGTTTTTGTTAAAAAAAGTGTAGCTTTGCTCAAACATTCCCATAATGAAACAGTCGATTTTATTAGACGGACCAAAATTTCAAATCACAATTCAAAGACTATGTCGTCAATTGATTGAGAATCACGGTGATTTTTCAAATGCTGTCGTCATAGGTATTCAACCCCGAGGAACTTTCTTAGCGAGACGTATCGTCAAAGAGCTTGAACAAATGATCGGAAAGGAGATTTTAGTTGGCGATTTGGATATTACCTTTTATCGCGATGACTTCCGTACCAAAGGGAATACTGGTCCACTCTTAGCAAATAGCACAAATATCAATTTTATTGTAGAAGGTAAAGATGTCATCTTTATAGATGATGTCTTATGGACAGGACGTACTATTCGTGCGGCAATGGATGCTGTACAGGCATTTGGCCGTGCAAGAAGAATAGAGTTGCTTGTTTTGGTCGATCGCCGCTTCTCTAGACAGATTCCTATTCAGCCTGATTATATCGGAATACAGGTAGATTCTATTGATTCACAAAAAGTAATTGTTAACTGGAAAGAATCAGAGGATCAGGATAGTATTATCTTGATTACAGAAAAGAAGACGTCAGCTAGCGATTAATAGCGGTGTCATGACGATACTAAAGGTTATTGTTGATCTTTGGAAACAGGCACTTTCAATAAAACCTTCATGACTTCGCAGACGCCAACAGCAATGAAAGCAAACTGAAGGTTCTTTCTGGCCAATAAGATCAGACACTTTCAGAAAAAAAATGATTAGTAAATATTTGAATATACTATAAAATGTCATCTGTAGCAGAACAATTAAGTACCCGCCATTTATTGGGGATCAAAGATCTAAATGAGAACGATATCCAATTGATCCTGGATACAGCAAGTAATTTCAAAGAGGTATTAAATAGGCCAATCAAAAAGGTTCCGTCGTTAAGGGATATTACGATTGCCAACGTGTTTTTTGAAAATTCAACACGGACACGTCTATCCTTTGAACTTGCTGAAAAGAGACTTTCTGCGGATATCGTGAATTTTGCGGCTTCCTCCTCTTCGGTAAGTAAGGGGGAGACACTCATCGATACGGTGAACAATATTCTTGCAATGAAGGTTGATATGATTGTGATGAGACATCCATACGCGGGAGCTGGGGTATTTCTAAGTAAACATGTTGATGCACAAATTGTCAATGCAGGTGACGGAGCACATGAACACCCTACACAAGCTTTACTTGATTCATTTTCGATCCGTGAACGCTATGGTGATGTAGCTGGTCGTAAAATAGCTATCGTTGGGGATATTACACATTCACGCGTTGCCTTGTCGAATATCTTATGTCTTCAAAAGCAAGGTGCAGAAGTGATGGTTTGTGGTCCGACCACATTAATTCCTAAACATATTACATCATTGGGTGTAAAAGTGGAGCATGATTTGCGGAAAGCGTTGAACTGGTGTGATGTTGCAAATATGTTACGGATTCAATTGGAGCGTCAGGATATTGCCTATTTCCCTTCCTTAAGAGAATATTCCATGCTATATGGATTGAATAAAGAGATTTTGGATTCTTTAGAGAAGCCAATCACAATTATGCACCCCGGACCAATCAATCGGGGGGTCGAAATCACATCGGATGTCGCGGATAGCGAACATTCAATTATTTTGGATCAGGTTGAAAATGGTGTTGCTGTGCGCATGGCTGTCTTGTATCTATTAGCAGGGCAACGCGGATAGTCTAAATTGGTTTTAACGTGCGTTAATGTACGTGTGAGACTAAATAGCACTGTTTTCTAATGCAATAATAGTATGCCTGACTTTATTTTTTTGTCGGGCATATTTTTTGTGCAAAATTTCCGTTATAATACAGGATTATTCACAGATGTTAATAACTTTTGTGTAAAATAGCTCAATTAAAGTATAATTTAGTAAAATGAATAAAACTATCTCCCTGAGAAGTGGAGGTTTGAATTGATTTTCAATAAATTTGGGGCCATCTTAAAGCCTTTAATGGCAGAGAGGCTTTCGATAAATTTGCTTTGAAATGCGAATTTACCGCGGTTTGGAGGGAGATTCATTTACATTTGCAGATAAATAACATATTAAGGTTTCACATATTATGTATAAGAAGATTTACCAGGTGGGAGTTGCATTAACCGTTATGGCGACGCCAGCATTAGCGCAACAGACAGAATGGCAACAAATCAACAAGGCGTACAAAACAGGGATGGAATTGTATGAACGCGGAAAATTTAGTTCTGCTTCTGCCCAATTTGACCGTGTTGAAGCTTTGCGGACAAAATCCAACTTGCAATTGGACGAAACAGAGGAACTGTCTTTGTTGAAAGAGAACGTACGGTATTATCAAGCGGTTTGCGCACTGGAATTGGGCGAATCCGATGCCGAAAACCGTTTTCTGAAATACATTAAAGATTTCCCTGTCAGTGCAAATGCTAAAGCGGCTTATTTTCAAATCGGTAAATCCTATTATGCTAAAAAAGATTATGTTAAGGCCTTAGAGTGGTTTAACAAGATCGATAGCAAAAATTTAGCAGGTAAAGAAAATGTAGAATATCGCTTTAAATATGGATATGCTTCCTTTATGACAAAGGATTATAAAACGGCGAAACCATTATTTGAAGGATTGAAAGATCAGAAAACTGAATTTCAGGAAGCTTCAATCTATTATTACGCGTATCTTTCTTACTTAGACGCCGAGTACAAAACGGCGCTGAATGAATTTGAACGCCTAAATGGATCGAAACAATTCGAAAATAGTTACCCTTATTATATTACTGCTTTGTATTTCTTGGATAAACGCTACGACGATGTGTTGGATTATGCGTTGCCAATTTTGTCGCGAACAAAACAAGAAAATGAAACAGAGATGTTTCGTATTATCGCGGCAACATACTTTATCAAAGGTGATTTAAAAACATCAAAAGAGTATTACGATAAATTTCAGGCACAGGACCAAGGTAAGACCCAGAATAATCAGGATAGCTACCAAATCGGTTACATCGCCTACAAGTTGAAAGATTACGATAAAGCGATCACTGAATTGGAAAAAATGACCGATCCAGACGCATATTATCAATCTGCGATGATTACCCTAGGGGATGCTTTCTTAAAGAAAGGCAATAAGCAATCTGCTCGTAACGCATTTTTTCGTGCTTCGAAATTGGATTTTGATCCAGCAATGCAAGAAGAGGGCTTATTCAACTATGCTAAGCTTTCGTATGAATTGGAATTCCACCAAGTGGCTTTGGCTTCGACACAAGAATACCTGAAAACGTACCCAAAATCGAAACGCTTAGAGGAAGCAAAAACTTTGCTTGCTGAAGTATTGTTGAGTACAAAAAACTATCGTGAGGCAGTTGATATTTTGGAATCTATTCCTAAACGTGGAAAAGAAGCAGACGCTGCTTATCAAAAGGTAACCTACTACAGAGGTTTGGAGTATTATAACGAGCGTGCTTTTGAAAATGCAATTTCCCTATTCATGCGCTCTGAAGAGTTTCGTTATGACGAGGAAATTTACGCTTTAGCCATCTATTGGAAAGCGGAAGCAATGTACGAAGTGCGTAAATACGGTGAAGCGGTTACAAATTTCAATAAATTCTTACGCTTGCCGGGAGCTAGCAAAACGGATGTGTATGGGTATGCCAATTACGCGTTAGCCTATGCGGCTTTCCGTAATGGTAACTACAGCACGGCGGCCAATTACTTCGAGCGTTTCTTAGCGTCTGGTGGTTCGAAAGGAATAGAAATGAATACACGTAATGATGCAATTGCACGCTTGGGCGATTCTTATTTCTCTTCGAAAAACTACGGCAGAGCATTAACAGAATACAATAAGTTGATCTCTTCTAAAGCGCCTAGTCAGGATTACGCGTTATTCCAGCGTGGTATTATTCAAGGATTACAAGGGGATAACAACGGTAAAATTTCAACATTGAATGCTGTTATTGCACAATTCCCGAGTTCTAATTATGCAGATGATATTGCGTTTGAGATTCCTTACACACGTTTCTTGATGGGAGAAAGTGACCAGGCAATTGCTGGCCTTCAAACAATGGTTGAAAAATATCCGCGCAGCAGTTATGTGCCACGCGCTTTGGTGACGATTGGTCTGGTTCAGTATAATCAAGATAACAATGATGCTGCATTGGCAACTTTCCAACGTGTAGTCGACCAATATGGATCAACAGATGAAGCAAGACAGGCCATGCGATCGATTGAGAACATCTATTTGGATAAAGGCGATGCAACGGGGTATATCAAATATGCAACTGGAACAAACTTAGGGGATGCGTCGAAATCTGAGCAAGATTCTCGTTCATTCTCGACTGCCACAACCCTATTCTCCAGAGGAAATTACCAAGGGGCGGTGGAAGCTGTAAATGCGTATTTCGATAAATTCCCGAAACCAAATCAAGAAAAATATGCGCGTTTTGTTCGTGCTGAAAGTAACGCAGCTTTGGGCAATACAGAAGATGCACTACATGATTACAATATTATCTTGAATGACTGGACATCTCCTTATACAGAACGCACGTTGATTTCGGTGTCAAATTTGTATTTGAAACAAAAGAAATATAACGAAGCAACACAGTTGTTGAAAAAGCTGGAGCTTACCTCTGAATACAAGGCTAACTATGGTTTCGCAATAAATAACTTAATGGTTTCTTACTTCCAAATTGGAGATTATAAAGAAGCATTAAATTATACCAACGCTGTTAAGAACTACGAAAAATCTTCGGAAGAAGAGATTGCAAATGCCTTCTTATATGCCGGTAAATGCTATGTGAAGCAGAATAAGAAAGCTGAGGCAATGAAAGAATTCAGTTTAGCTGCATTGAAGAGCCGTACAGTATATGGTGCCGAAGCAAAATACAATGTTGCGGTATTACAATTGGAAAATAAACAATACGATGCGTGTATCAAAACAGCAATGGATCTATCCGATAATTTCTCTTCGTACGAATATTGGGTGGCGAAAAGCTTTATTACCATGGCTGATGCTTATGCAGGTAAGGGAGATTCTTTCCAGGCGAAAGCTACACTTGAATCGATTGTGGATAACTATGATGCGAAAGACGATATTTTGCCAGCAGCAAAAGAACGTCTAAATAAATTGAACAACAAAAAGAAATAGGATACAATGAAGAAGTTGCAAAATAGAAACGTGAAGAAATATACTTTAGCAGCGCTTTTGATGGGCGTGGGATTGAATTCTTTTGCACAGGAAACAGGCAAGAAGAACGATCCTGAGAAACCGGTCACTATCGATTCTTTTGATGTTGTTCGTGATTATAAGCCAATTCTTGCGGATGCTGTGAAAATCCGCCGCAGTCCGGATATGACCAATAAAAGAGAATACCAGCCCAAATTGTCCTACAACAATATTTTGGACAAGAAATTGGATATCAATACCGGTTTGAAACAATTGAATGTACAGGAGATTCCTTTTGCACAACCTTTTGAACATAGTAGCAACTATGTCAAATTTGGTATCGGAAACTATAACAGTATATTGGGCGAAGCTTATTTGGCTTCTGAACAGTTTGAAAATACACGATTTGGTTTATTTGCAAAGCATTTGAGCCAAAAGGGTAATATTGACGGACAGAAGTTCAGTACACAAGATATCGGTATCTTTGGTCGTCGTGTATTGGATGCGGTAACCGTTAAAGGTACCATCGGATACAATCGTTATGGCACAAACTTCTATGGTCAGACTTTTGATCAATCGGGAACAACCTTGTTGAATACGACTCCGGATAAACAGACCTTTACAGATATCTACTTGAATGGAGAGCTGTCAAGTAATGTGGATCCAAAAAATGAGCAAGCCTTAAGCTATTCCGCAAAAGTTGATGGTTATTTGTTTAAAGACGCTTATAAAGCCAAAGAAAATTCCATCGCATTATCCGGTTATTTGAATAAACGCCTAAGTGCATTCAATGTTGGTGCGAATTTGAGCGTGACAATGAATAATGTGAAAGATAGTGCTGAAGTAAAAAATCATTTGGCGGTCATCAATCCATATATTCGTTTTAAGGGCGACAACTATAACGTAACCTTGGGCGCGAATTTAACTTCTGAATTTGGCGATAGCTCAAGATTCAATATTTTCCCATCCGTAGAAGCTGATTTTGCTTTGGCACCTGAATATATCTCTTTGTTTGCCGGAATCAATGGCGGAGTGAAGCAAGCTTCTTTCCGTAGTTTCGCTAAAGAAAATCCGTATTTGGCTCCTAATGCTAAAATGATAAACTCGATTGAGAAAATGAATGTTTACGCGGGTTTAAAAGGAAATGCTGGCGCAACATTTGGTTATAAAGTAAAGGTATTCTACAAACAGATTGAGGGATTGCCTTTATTTAAAAACAGTGCATTTGGCGATAGTCAAAATGGCTATGTTCCTTGGGCTTTTGATGTCGTTTATGACGGCGTGATCAATAAAGCTAAACATATGGGATTGGAAGGAGAAATCAATGTACGTCTTTCACAACTGGTTAATCTGGGCGGAAAAGTGTATATAGACGATTATAAATTGAGTGATGAGGAAGAAGCTTGGGGATTGCCAAAATTCCGTATGCAGGCTAATGCACGCTTCAATATCTCCGATAAATTTTTCGTAGATGCTGAACTTTCTACACAAGGCAATACCTATGCGTATATTTATGACTATAATGCAGATGGCAGTCGTATTGCCAACAGTGGGCATAAGGCAACAATAGCGTCGTTTGCTGATCTTAATGCAGGCGCAGAATACCGAATCAAAAAACAATTTGGTATTTTCGTCAAAGCAAATAACATTTTTGGAAAAGAATACGAACGTTATATGTATTACCCAAGATTGGGCTTTAATGTAATTGGTGGTCTTAATTATTCGTTTTAACGAATTAAGATTATAAATTTGCATCTTAAAATAGTGCGCGATGAATCTAGGCAAAAACATCAATAGTTTATTAAAACGTTATGCGGAAGTATACGTGCCCGGAATAGGTGTGTTCAAACGAATTCATTCTCCGGCTCAGTTCGATAAACAGAATAATGTATTTTTGCCCCCGATTTCCTACGTCGAACTGGACTATTCTGCTCAACAAGGATTTAATATTGTTCATTATATCCAACAACAGGAAAATTTAGGCCTCAATCAGGCACAGCAGATTTTATCGGAAGCTGTTGATAACCTAAGAGCTGATTTAGGTCAGTTTGGACAGGCTAAACTTGATGATCTTGGCTTATTAATTAGTTATGGCGCAAGTTTAGTCTTCAAACCCCTGGATCTATCGGGATTCGACTTCCAGCCGGTCACAAATCTTGTTGCACCAGAGATTGAAACAGTCGTTTCTTCTTTGGAAGAAACCAAAGAAGAAGAATTTACGACCTTAGCGGTTGAAGAAGACCCTGTTGTGGAAGAAGATCCTGTGGTGGAAGCTAATGATAAGGTGGAGCTTGTGGTAGAGTCTATGCCGGATACGGTGGATCAAGATGAAACGATCGAGGTTGAAGAGGTCAAAGAAGAAACTGAAACAGCACAGGAACCGGTCGTGGTAACGGATCCAGCAGCGGATGAGCTTTCGCAGGAGACAGCACCAACAAACGATCGTACCGGTCTTGAAGCTGAAGAGTCGTCGTTAGCGCAAAAGGAAACTGAAGAGTTTGAACCTGTGGATACAACTGTGATAACTGATAGCAATCATTCGGTTACTCCAGAGGAAGAAATCGCTGAAAAAAAAGAAATCGGTGCTATTGCGTCGGCTAACGCTAATTCAACATACGCGCCAAATATCTATGAGGAAGAGCCGCGTAATTCAAATGCGATCTGGTATTGGATGACTGGAATTATTGTGCTGGCAATGGTTGCTGTTGCGGTCGTTTACACCAATCCTGCGTTGAAGAATTCGTTATTTGGGCCGACCAAACCTGTTGTAAAAGCGGCAGATACGCTTGTTCAAAAACAGCCGATCATGCCTGCTGATACCTTGTCCAATACAATGCAAGCAGATAGTTTAAAGCAAGTCGATTCATTGGCTAAAACTGGTGTGAAAGATTCTGTTAAAAAGACAACAACTGTACCTGCGACCAATGCGGCAGCAAAATCTCCGGTTTTGGAAGCAAATCCTGTGATCAAAGAGTCTATTCCTGTTGCACAACCCAGATATCAATTGGTAATAGGTTCTGCAAAGACAATGGCACAAGCAGAGCAGGAAGCCAAGCGTCTTCGGGAAATGGGCTATAAAACAGCACGAGCTGTAGAGGGAAAGTTCAAAAGAAATAGAAAGAAAATCATCTTAAACACCTACATGACAAAATCGGAGGCAGACCTCGCTAAGAAATCTGTAGAGAAAAAGATTGAAGGTGCTTGGGTAGAAACATTATAGAAACTATATAAAACTATTAATAATTATGTCATTAGTACAAGATACAGCACGGGCTGCTGTGGATTCGTTTAATCAAGCTGCACAACAACCATTACCTGCTGCTGCGCCTACAGAAAACATGAGTTTGATCGATATGATGATCAAAGGGGGATGGATCATGGTTCCAATCCTATTGTTGTTCTTTATTGGATTGGTTATCTTTTTTGAGCGTTATTTGACTATCCGTCGTGCCGCAAAATATGATAACAGCTTAATGTCGCAAGTAAAGGCAAATGTTTTGTCCGGAAATTTGGATTCGGCATTAGCTGTAGTTCGTTCAAGTAACTCCGCTTTGGGACGTATGTTGCAAAAAGGCTTATTGCGTGTCGGCAGACCGATCAAAGATATTGAAGGAGCGATCGAAAACGTGGGTAAATTGGAAGTTGCCAAGTTAGAAAAGAATATCAATATTTTGGGTATTATTGCTGGTATTGCCCCGATGCTTGGTTTCGTAGGTACGATCTTTGGAGTAATTAAGATTTTCCACGACGTCGAATTAGCTGGTGGTATTGATATCGCTTCTGTATCTGGTGGTCTATATGTAAAAATGGTGTCTTCTGCATCAGGTCTTGCGGTGGGTATCTTAGCTTATTTGGGCTACCATATCCTCAATATGATGGTGGAGCGATTGATTTTACGTATGGAAACGGATGCAGTAGAATTTATTGATTTATTGGATGAACCCGGAAGATAATGAACTTACGAAGTAGAAAAAATAAACCATCTGCGGAAGTACATACTTCAGCGCTGAATGACATCATGTTTTTCCTGATGTTGTTCTTCCTGTTGGCTTCTGCAGTTTCTAATCCGCAAGTGGTGAAGCTATTGTTACCAAAGTCAAGTGCGGGAGAACAATCTGTTGCTAAAAAGACCGTTACGGTATCGATTACAAAAGATTTGGGCTATTTTATTGACAAAACTCCAGTTCCCATTGAAGGATTGGAAGCTGCAATTCAATCGCAAATGGCTGCGGGTGAGGAAGTGACCATTATGCTCTATGTCGATAATACGGTTCCCATTCAAAATGTTATTTCTGTAATGGATGTCGCTAATCGATTGAAGATTAAAGTGGTATTGGCAACAGAGCCAAAAAAAGATAAATAGGAGCAATTAAACTTTTTTTAAGTTTATTGGTCAGCTATTAATATAGGAGATTAATGCGATGAGATATCACCTTCAACATGAAGAAAATAATTTCCCCAAAGCATTGGGGATATCGACTTTGGTCATGGCATCGTTGCTCTTGATTGGATTTTTTGTTGTTTTTAAATCTCAGGCACCTGATGAATATGGAATGGGGGGAATGATCGTCAATTACGGTACTTCACCTGAGGGAATGGGAGATGACTATATGAGTGTTGAGGAACCATCGGTGGACCCCAACGCCAATAATGAACGCCCTGACCGTATTGATCCTGTTGAAACACCTACCCCAACTCCAACGCAGCAAGTTGCGGAGAAAGCGGTTGTCACACAGGATTTAGAAGATGCCCCTGCGGTAACAAAAACGGAAAAGAAGGTCGTTTCAAAAGCACCGGAAACAACCAAAGCTGTAAAAGAAGTGGCACCACAGGCCAATGCCAAAGCGCTTTTTAAAGGCAATAAAAATAACGGCACTGGGGCTGGTGATGGTACAGGGACAACTCCTGGAAATCAGGGTTCCAAACTGGGTGATCCTTTAGCAAGTAACTACGGCGAAGGGGGATCTGGAAATGGTAACATGATGTTGTCTATTGAAAACCGAAGTTTTACACAACGACCAAGTATCGACGATAATGGACAGCAAGCAGGAAAGGTTGCTGTGGAGTTTAGAGTGAACAAGCAAGGGGTTATCACTTATGCGCGTGCTGGTGTAAAAGGAACGACGATTACCGATCCATCCTTGTTGGAGAAATGTGAGCGTGCTGTACGTGGCGCTCGGCTAAACCAATTGCCAAATGCTCCCGACTCCCAAACAGGACGGATTGTATTCAATTTTAGATTAAGATAAAAATCATTCACATGAATGCTTATAATGAGGCAATCGAGTATCTGTATACTCGATTGCCTATGTTTACAAGGGATGGCGCCTCTGCCTTCAAAAAAGACCTTGACAATACCATCAAACTTTGCGCTGCTTTGGACAACCCACAGCGAAAATTCAAAACATTACATATTGCCGGTACAAACGGAAAGGGATCGACCTCCCACATGTTGGCCGCTATTTTGGCCGAGGCAGGATATAAGACAGGTCTCTATACTTCACCACATTTACTGGATTTCAGAGAACGTATTCGTGTCAATGGTCAGTTATGTGAGAAAGAATTTGTTGTTGATTTTGTCAATACCCATCGCGAGCTTATAGAAGAAGTCAGTCCATCGTTTTTCGAAATTACTGTAGCCATGGCTTTTGATTATTTCGAGAAGAATAAGGTTGATATCGCTGTCATTGAAGTCGGCCTTGGCGGGCGTTTGGACAGCACCAATATTATTCAGCCTTTGCTGTCGGTAATTACCAATATCGGTTTTGATCACATGAATCTTCTTGGTAATACACTGGTGGAAATTGCTGCTGAGAAGGCCGGAATTATCAAAAGAAATACACCTGTCGTTATTTCGGAATATGCTGAAGAGACAGCAGCTGTGTTTTTGGATAAAGCAGCGATCGAGCATGCACCGATCCAATTCGCTTCCGATAAGTATGCCACGAAAATGCTGGGCGTGGACCAAGATTATTTGACGGTACAAGCGAGGGATACTGCAAGTCATTCAGCAGACTTTCAACTGGATTTAAAAGGCTCTTATCAGGTCAAGAATCTCGCCGGCGTCCTGTTAGCTGTGGATGAGTTACGTCAACAGGGCTTTGAGATCAGTGATCAACATGTGCATCAAGCGCTAAAAAATGTGCAGGCAACCACAGGAATTCAAGGCCGATGGCAACAATTGTCTAAGGATCCATTTATCATCTGTGATACGGGGCACAATGAGGACGGAATTCATGAAGTGCTCAAAAATCTGGCTACAACCGCTTATGATAAATTGCACTTTGTGATAGGGGCCATGCGCGATAAGGATTTATCACATATGTTGCCTTATCTACCCAAGGATGCAACCTACTATTTCTCTGCTCCGGATATTCCGCGTGCAATGCCATCCGAGGAGCTGCGGAAAGAAGCTATGGAATTTGGTCTAACGGGACTTGATTATGCATCGGTAGGAGCTGCGTTTGATGCAGCAAAAGAAGCGTATCAACAAGGGAACCTTATTTTTGTTGGCGGAAGCAATTTTGTTGTTGCGGAAGTGCTTGCTCGTTTGACGCAGGAATAAGAATATCACCTTTCCTCGCAAATAAATCTGCGGGAGGAATTCATAGAAACCGATCACAAAAAGGGAGCTGCGTGAAGTGCAGCTCCCTTTTTTGTGATTTTGTGCCGTTGGTCATTAGTCATTGATCGTCAATTCACCACGGATATCCTTTTCAATCCAATAAGCGACTTCTTTTTGATCTTCTAACTCGCCTTGAAGATACATTAATTTGGTTACTGCCGCTTCGAATGTAAGGTCGTAGCCATTGAGCACGCCGATGGATTTAAGTCCTTGTGAAGTCTCATAGCGACCTAATTCAACAGAGCCTACTTTACATTGCGAAATGTTGAGGATATTTTTACCTTGTTCAATTGCTTCTTTCAATAGATCCAGAAACCAAGTGTCGGTGGTGGTATTGCCTGACCCAAATGTTTCCATCACAATGGAACGGACATCGGAGTCTAAGACGGCTTTGATCGTTTGTGCAGAAATTCCGGGGAATAATTTCAATACCGCAACGCGATTGTCCAGTTTGGTATGTAGGATAAATTCTTTATCAATATTATTTAATAAAGCATCTGTATTATATTTGAGGTGAATACCTGCTTCAACCAATACGGGATAGTTTGGTGATCTAAAGGCCTCAAATTTGGCCGAATTATATTTAAATGAGCGATTGCCACGGAATAATTTATTGTCGAAAAGAATGCATACCTCTTGTATGATAGATACGCCATCTTGTTTTGCTGAAGCAATTTCAAGGGCTGTCATCATATTTTCCCGCGCATCCGTTCGGATCTCTCCGATAGGCAGCTGAGAGCCAGATAAAATGACCGGTTTTTGGAGTCCCTCCAACATAAAGCTCAATACTGAGGCTGTAAAAGCCATTGTATCGGAACCATGCAGAATAACAAAACCGTCGTAATCTGCATAGTTATCCTTAATAATTTGTGCCATTTCAATCCATATCTCGGGCTTCATGTTGGATGAATCGATAATGGGTTCGAAAGAGTGCACGGTCAGCTTATAGTCTAAGCGACTTAAATCAGGGAGATTACGTTTGATCAATTCAAAGTCGAAAGGAACGAATGTTCCTGTTTCATCTTTAACCATTCCAATGGTCCCACCTGTGTAGATAATAAAGATATTATGCATTGAGTTTTGAAATTATATACCAAATATACGTTTTGAATTTTCTGTTGTGATTTCGGCTACCTTCTCGACGGAGATCTGGTGAAGGTCAGCTACTTTTTGTGCGACGTAAACCAAATAGCTACTTTCATTTTCTTTACCGCGAAAGGGGACAGGAGCCAAATAAGGTGCATCTGTTTCCAGAACAATATGTTTTAAATCGATTTCTTTGACCACCTGATCTAAGCCCGCTTTTTTAAAGGTAACGACTCCGCCAATACCAAGCGCGAAACCTAAATCGATAGCCTGTTGGGCCTGCTCCAGGGAGCCGGTAAAGCAGTGCAGAACGCCAAATAATTTGTCGTCGTGAAGTTCTTCCAATAATTCGAACAGTTCAGTGAAGGCTTCCCGGCAGTGGATATCGATCGGTAAATTTAATTCCTTAGCCCATTGAACCTGCGTTCGAAAGGCGTCTTTTTGAATTTCAAGCGTGCTTTTATCCCAATAAAGATCCAGCCCGATCTCACCTATGGCATGGACTTTGTGTGTTTCCAAGCTCTTTCGGATGGTTTCTAACTCTTCCACATAGTTTTCCTTTACATCGCATGGATGTAATCCAAGCATGGGAAAACAATGTTCTGGATAAGCTGCTACGGTATCAAATACAGGTTTTATGGAAGCGCTATTCACATTCGGCAAAAAAAGACGTTGGATGCCATTATCAAAGCAACGTTGTAGATGTTCTTGCAGTTTTTCGGTTCCTGCATGGTAATAAATGTGTGTATGTGTATCTGTAAGCAACATAGTTTTCTGCGTGGAAGCAGCGGGTTAGGGTAAAAACTTGTTTTTATTATTATCGAATAAAGTGGTAGACTTAATTACCAAAATTTCAATTCGCTCTCCAAAGATAACTTATTAATTAGCAAAAATGAAAATTAATACAGGATTCCTTCTACAGAAACGAATTCTTTTTTGTATCTTGGAAAAGCTAACAGGTGGAGTTCAGTCCTTCATGCCATGAATGCATAAGTGACGATTGTTATTGGCTGTTGAAAAGATACGTTTAATTAAAAAGAGTCAGAAGTCAAACATACCGTCCGATTTACTGTTAAACAGATAAAAGAGGCGGTTGTTGTCCTATTTTTATAAGAACAAATGAATCATATGATGAATAAGAGGTTATGCCTGGGTTTCTTGACTTTGGCGTCGGTTATGTTTTTAAACAAACTACATGCGCAATCATTGATTGACCCTTCGGTAAAAGATATTATTCAAAAAGCCTTTCAGACAAATAAAGAATTGAAATTGAAGGCTTACGAAGTCGATAAAGCACGTCTGGAAGCCGACGGGGTAAAAGCAAACCGGCTACCACATGTCTCCGCACTCGGATTATACGGTTATGTACATAGCAATGGGAGTATTGATATTCCTACGGTTAATATCCCTTTATTGAACCTCGGCTTGTTTGAAGGCGCAACAGGATTTAGTATGCATGGTCAAGCGGCCTATGCGGGTGTGTCTGTAAAGCAGATTATTTTCTCGGGATTACAGATTCCGAATGGAATAAAAGCATTGCAGGAGAAAGCTGCGGCTCAACAATATTTAGAATCGGCCGGTCGAGAAACACTTTCAAAGGATATTATTGCTTCTTTTGATCAGCTGATGTTGTTGGATGAGGTGGATAAATTGATTGTCGATTCTGAGAAGCGATTAAAGAAAGAACAGGAAAAGGTCAACAAAGCGATTCAAAACGGCCTAGCAATACCGTATGATAGAGATAAATTGAAATTGGCCTTGCTGGAGCTGGAAGAGAAAAAGGTAGAGGTTTCTGGCAATCGGAATTTGTTGTGTCAAAAGATCGAACAAGAAACAGGGGTATCTTTTCAGGAGGTTGGCGGAATTCATTATGGACTTAAACCTATATTTTTGTCGGATCTTCCACGTGATGTTGAACAAAGATCCGAATTGAAAGCACTGGATGCTTCCTCAAAAGCGTATGAGTACCTGTATAAAAAAGAAAAGGGGGGAGCTCTTCCTGCTGTCTTTGCCTTTGGATCCGCAAACTATCTAAATGTATTCAACTCCAAACTCACGGTGAAAGATCAACCGCTATTTGGGACAGTCAACTTACCGCTTAATTCCATCAAGGGGAGCCCCAATTTAATGGTCGGCGTAGGGGTTAAATGGGATCTCTATACGGGCGGAGAACATCATAATAAGATAAAGCAAGTTAAACTCGATCAGCATATCAATACGACCAAGCGAGAAGATGCGCAAGAAAAATTAAATTTATTACTCAGCAAAAATACCGTTACCTATACGACAGGCAATCAAAAGTTGAAAGTGGGGGAACAGCAATTGAAAGTTGCCGAAAATAACCTTTCCATGGCTGTTAAACAGTACCAAGCGGGCTTAATAGATGTTACTGAGTTATTGGCTGCTGAAAACGATTGGTACAAAGTTAATTTGGGTTATTTTAACAATGTTCTGCAGCAACGTACCGCTGCGGTTGAATTACTACATACATCAGGAAAATTATTACAAACTATACATGAGTAACATGAAGAATTTATATGGGATATTATCTCTGTCTATTTTTGTTTCTTGTACAAATCAAGTGAAAGAGAAGCCTATTGAAGGCAAGGTGGAGCGAGAGCAAGTGACGGTTGTGACAAAGGTTCCGGGGAAAATTGCGAAGCTTCTGGTTGAAGAGGGTGACTTTGTGCATTCGGGTGATACCTTGGCTATTTTGAGTATTCCCGAGGTAGATGCGAAAGAAGAGCAGGCAAAGGGAGCGCTGCAGTCTGCTGACGCTCAATATAATATGGCAGTCAAAGGTGCTACGAAAGGGCAATTGGTACAATTGCAAGCAAAGGTAGATGGACTTAAGGAACAATATGAATTTGCGAAAAAATCAATAGGTAGGCTGGATGCCCTTTTGCAGGACAGCCTGATTCCGCAGCAAAAGTACGACGAGACCTACGCTAAATTTCAGGGGGCTAAAAATCAATATCTTGCAGCACAGGCTGAACTAGCTGAAGCAAAAGGAGGGGCTAGACAAGAACAGCAGATTATGGCCTTGGGGCAAAAAGAACGTGCGCTGGGAGCGGTATCTGAAGTCAATGTTGCTGCCCAGGAGAAATATGTCATTGCTCCACAGGACATGAGTGTGGAAACGATTAATCTGAAAGTCGGTGAATTGGCGATGGCAGGCTATCCGATTATCAATGGTTTCCTCGATCGATCGACCTATTTTAGATTCACATTGCCCGAAAATAAAATGGGAAAATTTCAAAAAGGAGAGGCTGTGGAGGTAGAAATTCCTTATTTGAATCACAAAAAGGTTAAAGCAAAGGTGATCAGTATCAAAGCCTTAAATTCGTACGCAAGCATTGCCTCAGCTTATCCTGATTTCGATCCGCAACAGGCTGTGTTTGAATTGAAAATTGTTCCTGAAGATGTTGCCGGTAGCAAAGATTTGTTAACAAAAACGCTTGTGGTTCTCCATGCGAATTAAAGAGCTTGACTGTGAAAAAATTTTTAGAATTGATCCAACGGGAGTTTAAGCTCTTCTTCAATAATAAAGTGCTATTGATGCTTTTTCTAGGTGCACCTGTATTGTATGGTGTCTTGGTGGGGCATGTTTATAAACAAGGTAAGGTAACTCAGATGCCGGTCATTGTGGTTGATGAGGATAATAGCCCCTTAAGCAGTTCATTTATTGATATGCTTTCAGATAATGAGAGTATTGAAGTTGCCCGTGTATTACCGTCCTTATTTGATTCAAAAGATATTGCTATGCAATATGAGGCAACTACGATTGTACATATTCCCAAGGGTTTTGCATCCGGAGTACAACAGGGGCGTTTGCCCGAAATGACTGTTTTTGTAGACGGTGCCAATACATTGACCTCCAATACCGCCATGATGGCTGTCAATGTGTGTGCCTCGACGTTGAAAGCGGGCATACAGATTCAGGCGCAAATGAAACGTGGTGTTCCGGCAAAGATCGCTGCACAGCAGTACGAACCCTTTAAGACAACTTTTGTTAAGCAGAATATTCGAAGTGGAAATTACCTGTATTTTATGCTACCGGGAGTGCTAATTACTGTGCTGCAGCAGGTATTGCTCTTAGGCTTGGCTTTATCTTTTTCCTCAGAATTTGAAGGCAATACATTTCCGGAGCTGGTACGTAAAATCGGTAATCCCATCGGACTTATTCTTGTTAAGATATTACCTTATGTTTTGATGTCTGTCGGTATTCTGGTTTTATATTGGGGTTTTGGCCAATATTACCGTATGCCTTTACAAGCCGAATTTGGTCGCTTTGTACTCTGTACTTTCGTCTTTTTGCTTGCCGTGTGTTTTATAGGTGTACTCGTCAGTATTCTACTGCCTTCGCAGTTGAAATCGACGGAAGTCCTAATGGTAATTGCGACGCCAGCATTTATCTTGAGTGGCTTTACCTGGCCTTCTAGTCTAATGCCAGGCTGGGTGCAAGCAATTGCAAATGTAATCCCATCGACCCATTATCTACGAATTTTTAGGCTAATGTTTATTCAGCATGCTGAAAATTACCATACCGATAAGGCGTTGATCGCATTGACCATCATTATGATCATCAGTTTTATATTGGCGGTAATAATACTATGGCTGAAAATACGTAAGATCAAAAAAGAAGATAAGAAGATGAGCATATAGTGAATAAAAAAACGAACAACAAAAAAGCGGTTTCATCTCGATGAAACCGCTTTTTTGTTAACTGAAATTTACAGTCGAATTATTTTTTTGCTGCAGGAGCTTTTGTTGCAGGAGCGGTTGCCGCTGGAGCTGTAGTTCCAGTAGGCGCTACCATGCCTGGAGTTGTTGCTGTAGGAGCAGGAACTTTTCCAGGTTTGATATCCAATACTTCTACTTCAAATACTAAAGGAGCATATGGAGGGATAACACCTGAAGGGCGATCGCCATAAGCCAAAGATGAAGGAATGACTAAAGTTGCTTTTGTACCTTTGTTAAACAATTGGAATGCTTCAGTCCATCCAGGGATCACACCATCAACACCTAATTGGAATTTTAATGCTTCATAAGGACGTTGAGGGTTGAAAATTTTCTCTTTTTTAGCTACATCTGGAAGGTTTGTGTCAAATACTTTTCCTGTAGTTAATGATCCTACATAGTTCACGTGAATGGAATCACCTACTTTCGCATTTGTACCTGTTCCAGGTTTAGTAATTACATATTGAAGACCTGAAGCTGTTTTCGTTGTTTTCAAGCTTTTATCCTTGATGTATTTTTCAAGTTTAGCTGGTTCAGCTGCCTTGTGTTTGTTCAATTCTTCTTCAAAATATTTCTGAACTTGTTCACCCAATTGTTGGTCTGTTAACTTTCCTTTTTTGAAGTGTTTTTTGACTTTGATCGAATAAACAATGAATTTATCTGCAAACTCTGGTTTTGGTTGATGTGTTTTAGCAGCCATAGAATCCAAATTGATTTTGAATACCAAGCTATCGCCTTCACCTACGTATTTGAATAAACCTGTAGGGTCACCTGGATTTTTTGCGATGATACTATCTGGATATAATTGAACGATTTGAGGGACTCCCATGTCATACGTACTTTGCATTGTAGAATCTCTGTCCGTTTTCACAACCATGTCAAGTGCTAATAAATCGCCTGATACTGCTTTTTCTTTTGCATTATCATCCACGATTTTATACTCAAGACCACCTTCAGCCTTTTTGAATTTTTGGCATGACGTCATCAAAAGACCGGCAGCCGCGAAAAATAGAATTGCTTTCTTCATTTTCTAATGTATGTTACGATATCTTATTTTGTTAATATTTCTTTATAATTTGGTAAAACCGATTTGAATTTTGCAATCACTGCTTCAAGGCTTTCTTTCGAATTACCTCCTGAAGCGTTAAGATGCCCACCTCCATTGAAATACAATTTACAGATCTCATTGCAAGGAACTTCTCCAATCGAACGCAAAGATAGTTTAATTTGTTCATTTCTGTCAATAATTAAAGCAGCCAATCGAATTCCTTTGATAGAAAGGGCATAATTGACTAATCCTTCGGTATCACCGGTGATCACTTCAAACTGCGTGAGATCCGCTTTGGTTACATGGATAATGGCGGTGTTATATTCATGGATAACCTCTAGACGATTCAATAGACAGAACCCTAAGAATTTCAGGCGGCTTTCTGACGAGCTATTGTAAATCTCTTCGTGAATAGCCCAGTTTTGTGCACCGCAATCAATGAGTGATGCAATGATGCGATGAATTTCAGCAGTGGTAGAACGGAAGCGGAAAGAGCCCGTATCGGTCATAATACCGGTATATAGGCATGTCGCCATGTCAGCACTGATATGGTCTGGATCTTGCATCTCATGGACTAAGAAGCGATAGATCAATTGTGCCGTCGCTGCAGCAGATGGATCCCAAAATGCGTAGTCTTCAAATCCTTCCGGATCTAAATGGTGATCAATCATGCATTTGATTCCTTTCGCTTGACGAATAGGTTCACCCATTTCGTGAATCCGGGCAAGGCCATTAAAATCTAAGCAGAAAATGAATTCAGCTGCGTCAATCTGTTGATTGTGCAGGTCAATATCCTGCGTATAAATTTGTACATTTTCTAAGCCAGGCAACCAATCCAAAAAGGCTGGAAAGTCTGACGGTACAATGAGATTTACGTGGTGTCCTTTCGCGGTCAACCAAAAATATAATCCTAAAGATGAACCCAATGCGTCCCCATCTGGTTTGTAGTGCGTTGTAATTACAATACGTTTTGGTTCAGCTAATAATTCTTTTAATTCTTCCGATTTCAGCATAGTCATATTAAGTCTGCAAACCTACTATAAAAAAATTAGATTAGACAAATTTTTTATAAAGATCTTTTAGCATCTTATAGCGTTTGGTGTTGATTTTAAAAAATTGATTTTCAGGTTTTTAAAACTTATAAACATAGATCTTGAAATCCCGCTTCATGCAGATTAAATAATTGGCATTGTCGCCAAAGTTAATCGGTCCATAATAGAACTTTGAAAAACCTTCTACAGGGAATCCCTCCTGGACCAAGCCATCGGATCCGAAAACATAAATCATGCGGTTGTCAGTTCCAACACCTATGATATCAGATTTACCTATTCGTTTAAAAAACAGCGGTCTGTTACTGGCCTCTTCGATGAATTTATATTCAAAGTAGGAAGACGAGTCTCTTGAACTGTAGGCATTCAGTTTGTTGTTGGCTAGAATAACAAAATCTCTGTCAGCACCACCGCTAATATCTTCAAAATTAAAGAACGCATCTTTACCCCAATCACCTAGTTTTATTTTTTTGGTTTCGCCTTCGAAAGGAATTTTGAATACGCTGCCTTTATTGTTTGCCAAGTAAATGAAGGAGTTTTTTTCATCCGACGCCGCAACTAAACCAATTGGATTTTTAACACTTTCCCCATCGGTATCCATTGTTTTTTTACGGATGATCTTACCATTTTGATCGAAGAAATACACGGAAGCAGTGCTTGTACCGGCAATAATATAATTTGTCTGTCCCAGGCTGGTTGTTTTTAGATCGAATAAAATTCGGCCATCCACGCTATTATTTTCAAAGCCCTCCACTTTTTTGCCATCCAGGGTATACGCAAGAATGCGGTCTGTTGCCGGAATGTAAATACGTTGTTCTTTATTGAAGGTGGCGATTGTAGCTCCGTAAGTTGCCGAGTATGGAAGTTCAACGGAGAAGCCAGTTCTGTTTTTACCATCGGGCATAAAGCGATACAAGCGGTTTTTTGTAACGGCGACAATACTGAGATCCTGTAACTGAATTGGCTCGCCCAAAATTTCACCTTGGAAGAGGTTTTGCCAGAGTTCTTTTCCATCTGGCGAAAATGCATGTACCGTATGATCTTGTTCTTGAATCAGGATAAACTTGTTCTTCCCATCTTGATCGAAAATCCAAGGTTTATTGATCATTCGGTTCTCCAGCTGGACTGTCCATTCTGGTTTGCCGCCTAATCTCGTATCACTCTTAAAGAGGGCATATAAACTAGACGAAAATGTGCCCTGATTGCCACTCAACTGGTAAGACCAGGAGTAGAAATTTTGAAAGCCATATGCATCCTCATCTTTAAAGTTCTTTGCAAAGTCAGCTTTTAAGTTATCTAGAATATTGCTTTTACCAGCTTTAGGTTCTAAATAGAAAGTCACGTTGCTGCGGCTATTCTGCAATGCTGCATGATTTTTGAAAATAGCCGTTCCGGAAAGAAATTGCTTTTCCCGGAAAGATTCCCGATAATCTCTCAAGATGCCCGTCCGTGTAGCTACCACCATAATGTTATCTACAATGGTAAAATAGGGTCGGGTAAAGCTTTTGAAAGGTTCACCAAATAGCGCATGTAAGAGATTCGAATATTTAAATTGATAGATTGAATCACCTACAGATGAGCTGAATTTCTTGAGATTATCAGCAAACTGCGTTGAATCCGAAATGCTGATCAAACCTATTGCATCCTGATTATCCAATTCCGCGAGCGCAAATTCATCGTTGAAAATTGGCGCGATGATACTGTCAAATGATACTTTGCTGTCTTCTTCAAAGTTCTTTATACTTTTAGCCAATCGGCCGTCTTCTTTTTGCTGTACCAACAAGGCTTTCAGTCCGCTTCGAAAACTATGGGGATCTGAAATACTAAAGTCTATATAAGATGCAGCATTTTTAGGCAGATAATTCCCCAGAGCTTGCACTTGAGCCGTCTGCGTTGCAAATAACTGTAGGTAGCTATTTTTGCTCGCCGTGAGATCTGTTTCACCCTTAAAAATAAAAGCATCCTTTTTGAAATTCATGTTCCAGGACGTTTGGCCCTTCAGCGAATCGATTAAGTTGAGATAAGTGCCAAATTTGGATTTCATCAATATTCGAGCAATTTGCGCCAATTGTTCATTGAAAAAATAGAGACTAAGTGGCGTGTTTTTATTGTTATGGTTTACGAAGAACTCGATTTGTTTGGTACTTATTTTCTTAACCTGTTTATCAAAGATCTGGGAAAGTACCTGTTTGGAGTAGCTGGCGAAAATGATTTCGTGGGAATAAGCGCAATAAAGTGTACTATCCTTGCTGCCTTGATTAAGCCCATAAAATCGTTGCCCTAAGGTGTCAAAAGGTTGTATTTTGTAGTTTTTACCGACGTTTCCAAGTAATGTTGCCAGCGAGTTATTATCAATGCTTTGACCAACCTGAACGCTATATAATGGGGTAATCTGGTCTTTTTCCTGGTGAAAGGAGAGTAATATTTGCTGCCCCGCTACAAGAGGTGCTAACTGTTCACTACGTAATAATTCGTCTTTAAGACGCTCCAGGTTGCCAAAATTGCGTTGACCTATAATGGCTTTAAAGAGCTCATAGTCATTGAAGATCGTATCTACAGTCTGATCATTGGCAAAGGAGGCAATTGCTAATGTACTTTCAGGAAGATATTGTAAAGCTTTAGAATCTTGTTTATTGTTTTTATTGAAGTCTCCAAAAAGATAGATCGTGGCCGCGATGACCGCGATGAATAATATAACAGTGATGATGATTGTTTTTTTCATCCTTTTTATTTTTTTCAATGTCTGATAGGAACTCGAATAAATCGCCACTACCACGCTGGTCGATGCGATTAAAAATCCAGTTTGATCAGAACAACTATTTATGAGGTACTCATTTTCTTGTCAGCAGAATAAGTACACTAAATTTGTTTTTTTTATGGTGATGAAGCCATCATGCGGCAGATGTTTATCAAGAATATACAAATCTTGCACCTCGTTCAAGATTTCGGTGAGCTGCACGATGCTCATGATGATTCATACGTAAAACAAACCTAATAAAAATATATGGGAAGAGATAGAAAATCGTTCCTATAATGCGCCTTTGTAATATAAATTTAACAAAAAATTCCTTATTTTGCTCTGTTTTTAATACATTTATCGCTAGAAACTCATTTTCAGCATTCACTTTAACATAATGAATAAGAAAATCATTTTAGCCGCTTCGTTGTTGGGAGCATTAGCTGTAATATTAGGGGCCTTTGGTGCTCATGGTCTAGAAGGAAAGGTAAGTACATATCATATTGAAACTTGGAAAACTGCAAATCAGTATCATTTCTATCATACCTTCGCCCTGCTATTTTTATCCACTTTTTCGCGAGCAAAGACGTACTCCATTAAAGTGTCATTTATAGCTTTCCTCATTGGTATACTTTTTTTCTCGGGATCGTTATATGTCTTAAGCGTGCGCGAAATAACCGGCTTTGGAAATCCGTCTATTTTAGGACCTATCACCCCTTTGGGAGGATTGTCGTTAATCGTTGGCTGGGTTGCATTATTTATTGCTGCACTAAAAAATAAATCGTAATCCTATTTAATTGCCTATGTTCATACGAAATCATATTCGTATCTAATTATAACGGAGCCTTCTTGAATAGATTTCAGGAAGGCTTTTTTAGGTTGCAATTGATTGAGCTTTGATCTCTTGGTTTTTTCACTCCGATATCGCTTTGAGCCCGCATGGGTGTTGTCGGTTTAGGTATCGCCGGGGTCGTTTGACCTCTTTTCCTGAAGTTTTTTTTGTACTTTTATACCATAATTTGAATTTATGTCCAATCCACAATCTACGATTTTTAGTGAAAGAGATACGCTGTTTGTTGATGTGGTCCTACCACTAGCATTGGCAAGAACATATACTTATCGTATTCCGATTGACTGGAATGATCGTGTGCAGGTTGGTGTACGCGTCATTGTGCAATTTGGGAAGAATAAGATCTATTCTGCGGTTGTGAAGTCCATTAGTCAGGAGGCGCCAAAGCACTATGAAGCAAAGTATATTTTGGACATCATTGATGACAAACCCATTGTCAATTTGGCTCAATTTAAACTTTGGGATTGGCTAGCCGATTATTACATGTGTAGTTTAGGCGAGGTCATGCAGGCTGCGCTACCTTCGGCATTGAAGCTGGCCAGTGAGACCAAAGTCGTTTCATCGATTGCGACAGATTTTGACCGTTCTACACTTTCAGATAAAGAGTATCTTATCATCGAGGCTTTGGAGGTGGCGGGAGAACTTAAAGTCAATGATATTGTGAAATTGCTGGGACAAAAAACAGTCTTCCCCATATTGAAGCAATTATTTGACAAAGGAATTGTTTTGATTTCTGAAGAGATTACAGAAAGATATAAACCCAAGACCAAAGCATTTTTACGTTTTGCTCCCGACTTTAGAAATGAAGATGCAAAAAGAGAATTGTTGGATAGCTTAAACCGTGCGCCAAAACAACAAGATGCGGTATTGGCATTTATGCAGCTGGTCAAAAAAACCGAGGAGATCACGCGGCCCATGTTGGCTGAGGCCTCGGGCTGTGGTAACGGTGCTATTACGGCTTTGATTGACAAAGGTGTTTTTGAAATAAAGGAAAAGGTTGTATCCCGGTTCCAGGGGGAAGATATCGAACTGGATGCCAATTTTCAATTTAATGAAAACCAGCAAAGGGCCTATAATGAAATACAAGAGTTTTTTGAAGAGAAGGACGTTACCCTGTTGCATGGTGTCACGGCTTCAGGAAAAACACAGCTTTATATACGGCTTATCGAACAAGCAATCGCAGCGGGAAAATCAGTCCTTTATCTACTGCCTGAGATTGCGCTGACAGCACAGATTACGGCGCGCTTAAAGCTGCACTTTGGCGATAAATTGGGGGTGTACCACTCCAAGTTTAATGATAATGAACGTGCCGAGGTATGGCATAAAGTAATGAAAAATGAATTTCAGGTCGTGATTGGGGCCCGTTCTTCAGTTTTTCTGCCCTTTCAGGATTTAGGGATTATCATCGTTGATGAAGAGCACGAAAGCTCCTATAAGCAGTTTGATCCAGGCCCACGTTACCATGCCCGCGATACGGCTATTTACCTCGGGTTTCTACATCAGACCAAAGTGCTACTGGGATCAGCGACGCCTTCTTTGGAAAGTTATTACAATGCCAAGGCTAAGAAGTATGGTTTTGTGCAACTGCTTGAGCGTTATGGCAACGCACAATTGCCAAGTATTGAGTTGGTGAATATTCCCGAAGAAGGAAGAAAAGAAAATATGTTTTCCTATTTTTCTGGCACCTTGTTAAAGGCAATTGAAGAAGCCGTAAAAAATAAAGAGCAGGTTATATTATTTCAAAATAGACGTGGGCACACGACAATGATCCAATGTAATACCTGTGGATTCGTTGCAAAATGCGTCAATTGTGATGTCAGCTTAACCTATCACAAGAGCTCGAATATGATGCATTGCCATTATTGTGGTCATGTGGAGCCTCCACTTCGTGTTTGTCCGGCCTGTGGAATGCCGCATATCGAAAGTAAAGGGTTCGGTACAGAACGGGTAGAGGAAGAGCTTGAAATCCTGATGCCCGAAATTCGCATCGGTCGGTTGGATCTGGATTCCACAAAAGGTAAATACGGTTTCGACAAAATTATCACGGCTTTTGATGAGCATGAATTTGATGTTCTTATTGGAACGCAAATGGTCGCTAAGGGGCTCGATTTCGGAAGAGTAAGCCTCATCGGTGTTGTCAATGCAGATACGATCATTAACTTTCCGGATTTCCGTTCGTATGAACGATCTTTTTCGTTGTTTTCCCAGGTAGCAGGACGTGCAGGTCGGCGTGAAGCCGGAGGAAAAGTGATTATCCAAAGCTACACCACGAATCATCGGGTGTTAGAACAGGTGGTCAATAACGATTATGAAGGGATGTTTATGACAGAAATTACAGAACGAAAAAACTATCTTTATCCTCCTTTCTACCGTCTTATTCGGATTGATATTAAACATACGGATTTTCAGAAATGCTATGATTCGGCCAATCGTTTTGCCTCGGCGCTGCGTCAACAATTGGGCGCAAGGGTATTGGGTCCGGAGCCGCCTTTAGTTTCACGCGTGCGGAATAATTTTATCCAGACGATTACCTTGAAGATTGAACGCACAAATATTAGTATTGCAAAGGTCAAGGAATTGATCCGTTCGGTTCTCCTGGATTTTGAAATAGATAAAACCAATGCTGGTGTACGCGTTCAGGTCGATGTAGATCCATATTAGTGACAGCTATTACTGGTATTAGCTTTTAAGGATTTGCGTTCTTGGTAAAGTTAAATCACATGTGTTTATAGCTTTTTTTGCGATCAAATTTAAGAAGTTAGCTCAGATTGGGTATAAGGGCAGATGATTTGGAAAATAAAGCAAATTGACTTGAAAATGTGTACTGTATTGGTATTGAATTATTTGTGATTAATTCTGCTTAATATGCCTTTTAAAAGGTAAATTTGAAACATCATGGCGTACAAGTTTATTGATAATTATCGAGAAAAAGGTGCTCGTAAGAAATTGGTTGAACATCTTAAAAGCCGGGGGATTGCGGACCAGAAAGTATTAGATGCCATTGGCAAGGTACCACGTCACTATTTTTTTGATGAAACATTCTGGAATCAGGCCTATCGGGATATTGCTTTTCCAATAGGTGATGGGCAAACAATTTCACAGCCGTATACCGTCGCCTATCAATCTGAACTGCTTCACGTCAAAAAAGGAGATAAAGTACTGGAAATTGGCACCGGATCCGGATACCAAACCTGTATCTTGTTGGAACTTGGCGCAGAGGTGTATACCATCGAACGTCAGGAAAACCTATATCAACGAACCATTCAAGTGTTGCCGTACATGGGCTATAAACCGAATTTCTTTTTGGGCGATGGCTCCAAGGGAATTGAAGAGCACGCTCCTTATGACAAGATTATTGTAACTGCGGGTGCGCCATTCGTGCCAGAGGTTATGTTAAAGCAGCTGAAAATGGGCGGAATTTTTGTGATCCCTGTAGGAGACGAAAAATCACAAAAGATGATGACGATCATTCGTGTCGGTGAAAATGATTTTGACCGTATCGAATTGGATACTTTTCGTTTTGTGCCTTTGGTGGGTGATCAGGCCTGGTAGGATATCCATTCAACCAGCTTAAACGACTTCCCCCAAGGTCTTTAAGCGACGCTAAAACATCCATGATTAAATTGAAATGAACGTGAAAGAATAAATATTCACCTTATGACCCCAACTGCAATATTATATGACCAGAAGCATCGCGAAATCGCTTCAACTGTCCTCAAATTAAATAAACAAGTCAATACGCTCAGCTTGTCACGGCTATTTGTGATACTCGGTGGCGGAGCGTTATTATTTTATACCTTTCAACTGGAATGCCTTCCGCTGGTGTTTTGCTGTTTTTTTGCATTATTGTTCCTATTCGCCTATCTCGTGCGGAAGCAGAGCCAGCTAGAGCTTCAAAAGAACTATTTTGAAGCCTATCTGAAAGTTTTGGCAAATGAACAGGCCTTGGCAGACGGAAAATTAAATATGTATGATCATGGCCAGCATTTTGAAAACGGAGCTCATCCTTATAGCTCTGATATGGATGTCTTTGGAACATACTCCTTATTTGCACAGATAAATCGGGCAACGACCAAACAGGGGATTGATCTTTTGGCTTCTTGGCTTGATGCACCTCTCCAAAGCCATCAAATTCAACGCAATCAAGAGGCTTCCCAGGAACTTGAAAATGAATCGGAATGGATATGGGATTTTCAGGCAAAGCTTTTGGCCAATCTGAACCATAAATTGGATATCAAAGCATTTTTGATAAATTACTTTCAAGATCGAAATTTTCAGTTCGGAAATGCCTTCATGCGAGTCTATCTCAAAGTAGGGCCTGTTTTATTTTTGGTCGCTTTAGTGGGCAGTTTTTTTGTGCCAAAATTGGCTGGGGTGGCAACATTGATAGGGCTATTCCATATTCTTTGGGCCTTGGCCAAAGCAGGAAGTGTTAGCATGTTCTCCTCTCGAATAGACAAGATCGGTGGCGTGCTTGGCTCATACGCAGAGGCGATTCAATCTATTGAAGACCACGCATGGAAGTCTATTGCTATGCAGGAGATCGCGGGAGAGCTTAAACAAAACCAGGGTACTGGATCTATTTCCCTAGCCTTTAAAAAACTTGCTGGTCTTATTAACAATTTGGATGCCCGGAATAACGTCTTTGTTGGGATATTTCTAAACCTGTTTCTGCTTTGGGATTTTAGACAGGTATTGGCTATTGTTGACTGGAAGAATAAGTACGAACACGAGATTCTAAATTCATTCGATACCTTAGCTAAGGTTGAGGCTGTAACTAGCCTTGCCATTTGGAAGAGAAACCATTCGTCGTACATTTATCCAGTAATTTTGGATAACCCACTGGAAAATAAGATTGACGCGCAAGGGGTATATCATCCATTGATTCCAAGCAATCAGGTCGTAGCCAATGATTACAGTAGTATAGATCATCGAGTTGCTTTGGTGACAGGTTCAAATATGGCAGGAAAGAGTACGTTTCTGCGGACAGTTGGTATTAATGCAATTTTGGCTTATGCCGGAGCTGCGGTTGCTGCAGCGACTTCTTTTCAGCTCCCGATTTACAAACTGATATCCTATATGCGAATCAAGGATAATCTGAATGAAAGTACGTCGACCTTTAAAGCTGAATTGAATCGGATGAAATTTATATTGGATACAGTTTCAGCACATAGCGATAGTTTTTTCCTAATCGATGAGATGCTTCGTGGGACAAATTCTGTCGACAAATATCTTGGCTCCCGTGCAATCATAAAGAAACTGGTTCGATTGGATGGTAAAGGCATGGTGGCTACACATGACTTACAGCTGTCCAGTTTACAAGAGGAATTTCCGGGAGATATCAAAAATTACCATTTTGACATTCGTGTCGACGAGGGTCAGATGCTGTTTGATTATAAGCTGAAGATAGGAGAATGTAAAATATTCAATGCTTCGCTTTTATTGAAAGGTATAGGAGTGGATATCGACGAAAATATGGAATAAAAATGACGGAACTGGAGCTAGATTGGTTTACATTTGTCTCCTCTTAAATCCACTTAATAAAAAAATAAATGACTTTACAAGAACGTATTGATTTATCAGAAACACACGTCTGCACGACCGTGTTTCCGTTTTTGACGAATCATCACGATACTTTATTCGGCGGCAAGGCGATGTCCATTATGGACGAAGTATCGTTTATGGCTGCAACACGATTTTGCCGCAAAACGTTGGTGACTGTGTCGACAGATCGTATAGACTTCAATAAGGCAATTCCTTCCGGAAGTATTATTGAAGCTATCGCAAGGGTTCAGAATGTAGGCCGGACCAGCTTGAAGGTGAAGGTCGAGATATTTTTGGAACATATGTACAAGGAGGGAAGAGAACTGGCCATTGAGGGTGTTTTTACATTTGTTGCCCTTGATGAAAACAGACAGCCAATTCCAGTCCTTGAAGGCTTGGATATTGAATAAAATTTTAGCTTCCGAATGCGGAAACTCGAGAGAGATTTTTTTAAAATTATAACATGGAAAAGGGTCGCAGATTGCAATGCGACCCTTTTTGTCATTCGTTTCTCTTGATTGGGCTGAGGTCGTTAAGTTCTTCGGCTGTAAATAAACGATAATGAACTTTGAAAGTTTTACCCAGTGGGGTTTCCAATGAGAATCCCCCCGGACCAAATCCATCCAGCACATCGAGTGTGAAATGCGCATGTTTCCAATATTCAAAGAGATCCCGATCCACCCAAAACTCATATCCTTCGGCTAATCCGATCATGGCGTCATTTGTCCTAGGAAAATAACCTCCTTCCTCAAAACACTGTGGCTGTGTACCCTCGCAGCAACCTCCGGCCTGATAAAACATTAATTTACCATGCTTCGCTTCAAGTTCATGAATGAGCTCCCTGGCTTTTTCAGTGATGTCTAGTCTATTGATCATGGTGAAATTCGTTTATGTGTTTTAGCGTTGACGAATAGGAAATTCAGCTGAAGGGGCAGCATTTGCTCCCCCTAAACTCGGGTATCTAGCTGTTCGAAAAGAATACCCGGTACGCTTCAGTTAAAAGAAACCAAGTTTTTCTTTACTGTAGGAAATCAACATATTTTTAGCCTGTCTGTAATGGGCAAGCATCATTTTATGGTTTTCCCGTCCAATTCCTGATTGTTTGTATCCGCCAAATGGAGCACCGGCTGGGTAGGAGTGGTACTGATTTACCCATACGCGTCCAGCTTGTATAGCACGTGGAACCTGATAAAGCTGATGTGCATCTCGGGTCCATACACCTGCTCCGAGACCATACATGGTATCGTTGGCGATGGCAATTGCTTCTTGTTCGTCTTTGAACGTGGTCACTGCAAGCACGGGGCCGAAGATTTCTTCCTGGAAAATGCGCATGCTATTATCACCTTTGAATAGGGTGGGTTTGATGTAGTAGCCTTCTTCAAAACCAGCACCAACATTGTTTTCATCTCCGCCAGTCAATACTTCGGCTCCTTCTTCTTTGCCAAGTTTAATATAGGACATGATCTTATCTTTTTGAATCTTCGATGCCTGAGCACCCATCATTGTTGTTGGGTCTAATGGATCCCCGACTTTGATCTGATTAACCCGATCGATCACTTTAGCAATGAATTTTTCATAAATATCCTCCTGGATCAGTAGACGAGAGGGGCAGGTGCAAATTTCGCCCTGGTTGAGCGCGAATAATACCGCCCCTTCAACTGCTTTGTCCAAAAATGCATCATCTGCATCCATTACCGAACTGAAGAAAATATTGGGCGATTTTCCCCCCAATTCTAGGGTTACCGGGATGATATTTTCAGTCGCATATTGCATGACCAAACGTCCTGTTGCTGTGGAACCTGTGAATGCTGCTTTGGAAACCTTTGGATTGGTGACCAAGGAACGACCAAGCTCTGCGCCGAAACCGTTGACGATATTGACCACTCCGGCAGGAATCAAATCACCGATGATTTCCATAAGAACAAGAATAGATGCTGGTGTACTTTCAGCGGGTTTTAACACGACAGTGTTTCCTGCAGCAAGGGCCGGAGCTAGTTTCCATACGGCCATCAGAATCGGGAAATTCCATGGAATAATCTGTGCAACAACCCCGATTGGTTCGTGTACAATCAGCGACACCGTATTGCTGTCCAGTTCGCTTATGGACCCCTCTTCAGCACGGATTACACCGGCAAAATACCGGAAATGGTCGATGGCTAATGGGATATCCGCATTGAGTGTTTCACGTACAGCTTTTCCGTTGTCTATCGTTTCAACGGCTGCGATATATTCTAAATTAGCTTCAATGCGGTCAGCGATTTTATTGAGGATAATACTTCGTTCTGTAGCGGAGGTTTTTCCCCAGGTTTCAAAAGCTTCGGCTGCAGTGTTGACAGCGAGATCCAGATCTTCTTTTGTTGAATGGGCAACTTGAGTAAACACTTTTCCGTCTACCGGCGAGATATTATCGAAGTATTTTCCTTGAATCGGTGCGACAAATTTACCGCCAATGTAATTGTCATATCGTTCTTTGAACGATGGTCTTTTGATTGCGCTCATATGGTTTATTATTAATTATTTTTAATCCCTTCTTATCAAAGTTAGCCAGCAATTATTCAATAGCGTAGCAGAATTGATCCAAAACATAGCACAATTGTGGCAGATGAATTTCGGCTACAATTTATTTTTTTATTATATTTGATTGACTGCCAATTATATTTAATTGTTGCACTATGGGAGATAGGACGCTGATTCATACATTGCCATTTTCGCGGGCTGGGGAGCTTAGCACATTAGTGGAGAACCGACGTGCATTTACGTTAGATAGCTTGGAGCTTAATATCTACGAAACATATCGGGTATCGCAGCATGTGCCTTTATGTTTTGATGATTTGGTTATGATTAACATGATCCAAGGTAAAAAGATCATGCATTTGGAGAATGTAAAGGCTTTTGACTATCTGCCCGGTCAGATGATGGTGTTGCCTGCATCGGTGGCTATGCATATTGACTTTCCGGAAGCGACCCTCGACCAGCCCACGCAGTGTACCGCTTTAACGATTCATAAAGAGAAGATAGCAGCAGTCTTGGACTATCTAAATGAGTTTTATCCGAAAGAACAATTTAGTCAGTGGCGGCTTGATCCGGATTTTTTTCATCTGTACAATTCGACTGAGCTCGCCGACCTGGTGAACAAGTTGTTTCAAATTATTATTAGCGAAAATCCGTTGAAAGATGTACTTGCAGATTTGACTTTTAAAGAGCTTACGATTCGGCTACTTCAGTCACAGTCGTTGATTGCATTAAAAATTGGGAAGTCGCCCAACAAGGTACTGTTACATGTGCAGGAATTTATTCAGAAACATATTACCGAGAAAATTTCAATTGGTTTATTGGAGCGGACTGCCCACATGAGCAAAGCGAGTCTTACGCGGATGTTTAACCGTGAACTTGGACTTAGTCCGATGGAATATGTGATCCAACAGCGTATCGAGAAGGCAAAAAAAATGCTTTTACTCACCCGGAATGTAAAGGAGTCTTGCTATGGGGCTGGATTTAATGATGTCAACTACTTTGTCCGGCTTTTTAAAAGCAGGGTAGGAATGACGCCAGGCGCATTTGTCCTGGCGCGTTAATTTAGAATTTCATCACGCGATCAAGCTCACGTTTAATATCTTTTTGTTTGATGTTTTCTCGTTTGTCAAAATCTTTTTTACCCTGTGCCAAGGCAATTTCAACTTTGGCAAAACCCCGGGAACTGATAAAGATGCGTAAGGGTACAATGGTAAAACCACGTTCTTCCCCCTTCTCTTTCAGTTTTTTTAATTCTCTTTTTGTCAATAGCAGTTGACGGTCACGTTTTGCTTCATGGTTATAGAAAGATCCCATGGAGTATTCGGCAATGTGCATGTTACGGATGTATAATCCGTCCTCAAAAAAACTACAGAAACTATCGTTAATATTTGCCTTTCCTTCGCGTATGGATTTTATTTCTGTACCCAATAATCGAATTCCTGCAATGTACTTGTCCAGTAAGTGGTATTCAAAAGAAGCTTTTTTATTTTTTATATTGATATCTGAAGATAAAGCCATATATTGTTGTATATTAGTAAGTCTATACCATTGCTATTGCAATGAACCTAAATGTAACTAATTATAGGATAATTTAAAGTTCGCAAATATAATTATTAAAATTGTCTTATTTTAAAGTAGAATTGTGTGGGCAGATGTTAGCGGAGTATTAAAATAAAATTAACGGTTTTGGGCGATGTGTTAAAAATATGACTAAATTTAAGTGAAAGTCAGATTATGTTTTCGTATGTTTGCAACGTTTTTTGGAATTATTGTGAATATATACAACGTAGCATTTCAACTTACATTGTGGATATAGCAGATTTTTAGTCGGAGACCGAGTTTTTTATATAAAAGTCCAATTCGATAATTTTGTTTGTTACAATAACATCTAAAAGTTAGAAATAGTTTTAGAAATACCTTTTTATCGCATGAGTAAAGGAAAGTTAGGCGAAAAAATATCGCAATTTAAGATTGTTGAGGAGTTGAAAGCTAAGGGCTTATATGCCTATTTTAGACCTATTCAATCAAAACAAGATACCGAAGTAAAAATCGATGGTAGACGTGTATTGATGTTTGGTTCTAACTCTTATTTAGGGTTAACGACTGATACACGTATTATAAAGGCAGCGCAAGATGCTTTGGAAAAGTATGGTACTGGATGTGCTGGATCTCGTTTCTTAAACGGTACGTTGGATATTCACGTGGAACTGGAAGAAAAATTATCTGCTTATGTAGGTAAAGAAGCCGCGATTCTTTTTAGTACAGGATTCCAATCAAATCTAGGCCCTTTGTCATGTCTAATGGGACGTAATGATTATATTTTGTTGGATGAACGTGACCACGCGTCAATTATTGATGGTAGCCGTTTGTCTTTTTCCAAAGTAATCAAATACGGTCATAACAATATGGAGGACTTACGTGCTAAGTTATCACGCCTACCTGAGGATAGTGCAAAGTTAATTTGTACGGATGGTATCTTTAGTATGGAGGGTGATATTGTTAATTTGCCTGAGCTTACATCGATTGCCAATGAGTTTGATGCTGCTGTAATGGTAGACGACGCACACAGTCTAGGTGTTATTGGGCACAAAGGAGCTGGTACAGCTTCTCATTTTGGGCTTAATGATGATGTAGACTTGATTATGGGTACATTTAGTAAATCGTTAGCATCTTTAGGTGGATTTGTGGCCGGTGATGCAGATGTGATTGATTTCTTAAAACATAATGCGCGCTCTGTGATGTTCAGTGCTTCAATGACTCCCGCTTCGGTGGCTTCAACATTGAAAGCTTTGGAAATTATTCAAAATGAGCCCGAGCATATTGAAAAATTATGGAAAAATACAGATTATGCCAAAGCACAATTGCTGGATCATGGGTTTGATTTAGGTGCTACGGAAAGTCCTATTTTACCAATCTTTATTCGTAGCAATGAAAAAACGTTCTGGGTAACTAAAATGCTCCAAGATGATGGTGTATTCGTTAATCCAGTTGTTTCTCCGGCAGTTCCTGCGGAAGAGTCTTTGATCCGTTTTTCATTGATGGCGACACATACTTATGACCAAATCGACGAGGCTATTGAGAAGATGGTTAAAGTATTCAAACAAGCTGAAGTTGAAACATTAATATAAAATCTAATCGTATGATTCAGATTATACCCGTTGAAACAAAGAAACAAAGACGGCTGTTTATAGATTTCCCTCATAGTCTCTATGAGGGAAATCCTAATTATGTACCTGCCTTATTTCTTGAACAAAACGATTTGCTTTCCCCCGACAAGCATCCCTTTTATAAACATTCCCAAGCACAACCTTTTCTAGCTTATCGTAACGATAAGATTGTCGGTCGTATATGTGCCATCTGGAACAACAACCATAATGCCTTTAATCATGTGAATGAAGGACAGTGGGGTTTTTTCGATTGTATAGATGATCAAGAAGTCGCAAACGCGTTATTTGAAACTGCAGAAAAATGGGTTAAAGCTAAAGGAGGGGATACGATCGTTGGGCCGATCAATTTATCGACCAATGATACCGTTGGTTTATTGGTTGACGGTTTTGATAAGCCTCCGGTGGCCATGATGCCCTACAATTCACCGTATTACATCGACTTGATTACCAATTCAGGCTATGGACATAAAGTGGATTTGAGAGCTTATTTGGTTATGGAAAAGTCTGCGGATAAGCGTTCTGTATTGCTTTTGGATAGGCTGGAAGAGCGTTTGAAAAGATCTGGCATTACATTGCGTCAATTCAATGTGAAGGATTTTAAAAACGAGGCAGCAAAAGTTCGTGACATTTATAATAGGGCATGGGATAAAAATTCGGGTTTTGTTCCGATGACAGAGGACGAATTTAATTATACGGCCAAAGATTTAAAAATGATTCTCGATCCACGTTTTGCTATCGTTGCAGAGAAAGACGGTGAGCTTGTTGGCTTTGGTTTAGGGATACCAGATATCAATCAGATCCTTATCAAAGTGAAGCGCGGACGTCTACTTCCTACGGGTATTTTTAAATTGTTATTTGGAAAGAAAAAAATCAACTTACTTCGTGTACTTATGTTAGGGGTATTGGAAGACTACCGTAAGCTTGGTATTGAAGCATGTTTGTACGGCCGAATTATAAAAGAATCAAAAGATTCTAATATTAAGGGGGCCGAATGTTCATGGATGTTGGAGCATAATTACATGATGAACCACGCTATTGAACAGATGAATGGAGAATTGTACAAACGTTATCGTTTGTATCAAAAATCATTATGATAGAAAAAGTATTAATCACCGGAGCGAGTGGTTTTGTAGGCTATCATTTGACAAGAGCAGCGAAAGAGGCGGGGATGGAAGTTCATGCCGCGGTGAGGAAGTCAAGTGATGTTTCGGAAATTCGCTCCGTTGTAGATAAATTTGTTTATCCGGATTTCTCTGATGAAGAGTCTATCAGAGAATTACTGGAAGCGGAAAACTATACCTATGTTGTTCATGCTGCGGCAATGACTCGTGCCAAACATGAAGAAGATCTCGAAAAGGTCAATGTTGGTTATACAAAAAGCTTGGCATCAGCTTGTTTTTCTTTAAAAACTCCCATCAAAAGATTTGTTTTCGTTAGTAGTCTTGCGGCGATCGGTCCTGTTAACTACGATGCTAACCTTATCGATGAAAGTAACCCTTATCGTCCTGTTACGGCCTATGGTCGTAGTAAGCGGCAAGCGGAGCTCGCGTTGAATGATTTTAAAGATCAGCCACTAACGATTTTGCGCCCTACTGCGGTATACGGCCCTCGTGAAAAGGATATTTTTATTGTTTTTAAAACAATGAATGGAGGCCTGGATGCCTATGTTGGTCGCTCTCCTCAAAAGCTTAGCTTTATTTATGTTGCCGACTTGGTACAGGCGATTATTCATGCCTGTCGTTTTGACCAAGGTGGAAAGCAGGTGTATAACCTCAGTGATGGGCAGGTATATGGGCGTTATGAGTTGGCTAGGTTTTTCAGAGAGTTTAGCCAAAAGAAAATGATTCGTATGCATATTCCTTTGGGTGTCGTGAAGACTATCGCGGTTATTTTTGAACGTTTGTATAAAAATTCTAAAGCAATACCTGTACTATATCCTGAACGGCTGAATGAACTTACAGCTGAAAACTGGGGCTGTGATATCTCGGCGGCTCAACGTCAGCTACAATACCAACCTAAATATGATTTGAAGAAAGGCTTAATGGAGGCATTGGCTTGGTATAAAGAAAATAAATGGCTATAATCGCAGATAATGAGTGAGTTAAAAATAAATAAAAAACTTTTTCAGGATAGAAAGAGAACAAATATCTTAAGTGAACCCGAACAAAAACTTATTTCGTACCTCGTTCCTAGAATCCCCAATTGGATTACTTCGGATGGACTTACGGCAATTGGATTTTTAGGTTCCTTAATGATATTGGGGAGTTTTATATTGGCTGAATATGTTGATATTCGCTATTTACTTTTAGGGATCCCTGGTTTCTTTGTACAATGGTTTGGTGATTCATTAGATGGGCGTATCGCATTCTACCGCAATAAATCCCGTCGCTGGTACGGTTTCGCGCTGGATATTGTAATGGATTGGATCAGTACGGTTTTTATCGGATTGGGATATGTGCTGTATACCGTGGGTGACTTTAAGTATCTGGGATTTACATTGGTCGCATTATATGGCTGGGCAATGATCATTTCTCAGCTCAGGTATAGAATTACCGATAAGTATACGATTGACGCCGGAATTTTGGGACCGACTGAAATTCGGGTGATTATTTCATTGGTTATGCTCTTCGAAGTTTTAATGCCAGGATCTATTAATTGGTGTGTACTGGTAATCTGTATTGCACTTTTTATAATTAATACAAATGATACACGCCTACTTCTTAAATTAGGCGATGAAAAAGATAAAGAGGATAAATTGAAAAAACAGCAGGAGGAGGCTATTTAATGATGTCTTCAAAAGTTATTACTTTTTTAAAAGCTCAACTTTCCGCCTTTTTAGGTGGATTGTTTGATTTTGGAGTATACTCTGCTTGTTATAAGCTACTTCATATCAGTGCTCCTTTTTCTAATGCGATTAGTGGTAGCCTTGGTGCTGTTGTTAATTTTTTGATCAATAGATACTGGTCCTTTGGTAGTACGCAAAAGTCTGTAGGGAGTCAGCTATGGAAATTTGTGATTGTCGTCTGTGGTAGTATTACATTGAAGTCTACGGGAATTCATTTTCTGGTGGATGTATATCATGTAAACTTTTTGTTCTCGAAACTAGTCGTTGAGCTGCTCGTTTCTTTGGGCTTCAACTATACACTTCAGCGTTTTTGGGTTTTTAAAGCGGAGGAGAAATAGTAATTTCCTTCTTTTTGCGAATCAGCTTTAGCTGGTTTCAGTTTCTTTTCTTTTTCTGTTTCTTTCGATTTCTCGTGCTCTTATGTTACCAAGATTTGTTTTGATAGGATGTTAGTCGAGCTGTTGGTTTAGGTTAAAAGAGCTTTTTAACAGCCTATAGTTGCGCTAATCCTGCAAGTTGCTGTTAGTGACCGATCTGTAAGGGTAATTCAACTTTGACGCTAGGTTGCATGACGAGCTGCAATATATTGCTCATTGTATAGCTGTCGTGTTTATTTCGCTTTTGTTTACTCTAGATTTTACCTAGTATAAAGTTAGCTTTTGGTTAGCCAGAACCTATACTATACCTAAACAAACCCTAACTAAACCCTAAACTAAACCTAAGTAAACAGGTAGAAAAGTATAGCTACAGAAGAAGGTATTCCGGCAGCCTGTGTTCTGCCATTGTTCTGGCCCTACCGATATCCGTCCGTCCCCTGTTATATCCTGCGTTGCTGTTTCTTTCCGACGGCACAATTTTCCGGTCTTATCAATATTCACCAGTTTATAGGCTGCGCCTATGCGCATCGTCTTCGATTGGGCGTTGAGCCGAGCGGGCTACCAAAGTGATCCCGAGCTTAAGCAGATCGAGCAATACAATGTCCATCCATGTTTCTGCTGCGGAGCCTGTATCGAGTCCCGGTTCCGCGGATGTCCGCGGTACGATCCAATTTCCAGCACCATTCCTTTTTCCCCAGGGAAGCCTGTGCTGAAGCCAGGTTCCCGGTATGTACGCAGCGCGCCGCGGTTCCCCGCGATGTCCAGGTTAGATCCCGGTTCCCGTCCCCATCCTGTGCCGGATCCGGCGTTCCCAGCCTTCCGATCACCTGTTTTACAAAAAGAATCTCGCACCGTTACAGGTAGTTAAGGTGAAAATGAAATAAATAAGAACAAAAGGCTTGGAAGTTTATCTGTAAACTCCCTATCTTTGCACCACTCCGCAAGGGAGGGACGGTTACTTCGAAAGAAGAAACCATGAGAAAAAAGAAGGGTTTAAGGGAGTTTGGCAGGATTTAAAATCCCGCTGATTTTATTTTAAACGCGGAAATCGGAAAAAGAGAAAAGAAAAAAAACTTCAGAAAGTTTTTGGAAGTTCAGAAAAGATTTCTACCTTTGCAGTCCCAACGGAAACGAAGGGAAAAACAAAAAAGATAAAGAGGGCGCAATGCCATCGGAATATAGCGGATACGGAAGTTGAAGCGGCAAAAGTTCTTTAAGAAAACACAATCATGTAAGCGTGACGAGTAGACAAACGAAAGTCATGAACAAATTCAAGTAATTGTTCAATTCGATCCAAGATCAGAGATATAAAAAAAGAATTCTGATTATTATAAATAGTTGGAATCAAAAACTTCATTTTACAATGGAGAGTTTGATCCTGGCTCAGGATGAACGCTAGCGGCAGGCCTAATACATGCAAGTCGGACGGGATCCATCGGAGAGCTTGCTCGAAGATGGTGAGAGTGGCGCACGGGTGCGTAACGCGTGAGCAACCTGCCTCTATCAGGGGGATAGCCTCTCGAAAGAGAGATTAACACCGCATAACATCAACAGTTCGCATGTTCGGTTGATTAAATATTTATAGGATAGAGATGGGCTCGCGTGACATTAGCTAGTTGGTAGGGTAACGGCCTACCAAGGCGACGATGTCTAGGGGCTCTGAGAGGAGAATCCCCCACACTGGTACTGAGACACGGACCAGACTCCTACGGGAGGCAGCAGTAAGGAATATTGGTCAATGGGCGGAAGCCTGAACCAGCCATGCCGCGTGCAGGATGACTGCCCTATGGGTTGTAAACTGCTTTTGTCCAGGAATAAACCTAAATACGTGTATTTAGCTGAATGTACTGGAAGAATAAGGATCGGCTAACTCCGTGCCAGCAGCCGCGGTAATACGGAGGATCCGAGCGTTATCCGGATTTATTGGGTTTAAAGGGTGCGTAGGCGGCCTATTAAGTCAGGGGTGAAATACGGTGGCTCAACCATCGCAGTGCCTTTGATACTGATGGGCTTGAATCCATTTGAAGTGGGCGGAATAAGACAAGTAGCGGTGAAATGCATAGATATGTCTTAGAACTCCGATTGCGAAGGCAGCTCACTAAGCTGGTATTGACGCTGATGCACGAAAGCGTGGGGATCGAACAGGATTAGATACCCTGGTAGTCCACGCCCTAAACGATGATAACTCGATGTTGGCGATAGACAGCCAGCGTCCAAGCGAAAGCGTTAAGTTATCCACCTGGGGAGTACGCCCGCAAGGGTGAAACTCAAAGGAATTGACGGGGGCCCGCACAAGCGGAGGAGCATGTGGTTTAATTCGATGATACGCGAGGAACCTTACCCGGGCTTGAAAGTTAGTGAAGAGTGCAGAGACGCACTCGTCCTTCGGGACACGAAACTAGGTGCTGCATGGCTGTCGTCAGCTCGTGCCGTGAGGTGTTGGGTTAAGTCCCGCAACGAGCGCAACCCCTATGTTTAGTTGCCAGCATGTCATGGTGGGGACTCTAAACAGACTGCCTGTGCAAACAGAGAGGAAGGTGGGGACGACGTCAAGTCATCATGGCCCTTACGTCCGGGGCTACACACGTGCTACAATGGATGGTACAGCGGGCAGCTACATAGCAATATGATGCTAATCTCTAAAAGCCATTCACAGTTCGGATTGGGGTCTGCAACTCGACCCCATGAAGTTGGATTCGCTAGTAATCGCGTATCAGCAATGACGCGGTGAATACGTTCCCGGGCCTTGTACACACCGCCCGTCAAGCCATGAAAGTTGGGGGTACCTAAAGCATGTTACCGCAAGGAGCGTGTTAGGGTAAAACCGATAATTGGGGCTAAGTCGTAACAAGGTAGCCGTACCGGAAGGTGCGGCTGGAATACCTCCTTTCTAGAGTATCGAAGATCGGTGCTCGTCACGTTACATATGATTGCAAGAAGAAAAAACATCAGAAGAAAGTGCCCGCCCCGAAAGGAGCAGGACCGAGAGAAAGAGATGAACAAGATAAGCTAGTCCCGTAGCTCAGTTGGTTAGAGCACTACACTGATAATGTAGGGGTCAGCAGTTCAAATCTGCTCGGGACTACGAAAAGTTAAGGGGAATTAGCTCAGCTGGCTAGAGCACCTGCCTTGCACGCAGGGGGTCAACGGTTCGAATCCGTTATTCTCCACATCTCCGGGAGGAACATCGACAGATGCTCCGAAGAAACAAACCGGAAAAAGAGTTCTTTGACATATTGAAAGAGAAAAAAAATTACAAGAGAAGACAACAGTATAGAGACAATACGTGTATGTGTTTGATGTAGAGAGGAGACCCTCGGTGAATGCCGAACGAATCTTTACGTAGCATATGGGTATATATATCAAAAGCAGCCGCATAGTAGCAAAAGGCTATGCCGGTGAAGAAAGTAAATAAGGGCACACGGGGGATGCCTAGGCTCTCAGAGGCGAAGAAGGACGTGATAAGCTGCGATAAGCTACGGGGATTGGCAAATGCGAACCGATCCGTAGATTTCCGAATGGGGCAACCTGACTATTTGAAGAATAGTCGTATAAAACGCGAACGCGCTGAACTGAAACATCTAAGTAGGCGTAGGAGAAGAAAATAACAATGATTTCCCAAGTAGTGGCGAGCGAACGGGAAAGAGCCCAAACCGTTTATGTTACGGCATAGACGGGGTTGTAGGACCACGACATTGTACAGCGCTATGAACTGGAAGCAGGTGGGAAACTGCGCGACAAGGGTGAGAGCCCCGTACAGGTAAAGAATGTTGACATAGTGGTATCCTGAGTACCGCGGGACCGGAGAAATCCTGTGGGAATCCACCAGCACCATCTGGTAAGGCTAAATACTCCTGAGAGACCGATAGTGAACCAGTACCGTGAGGGAAAGGTGAAAAGAACCCCGAACAGGGGAGTGAAAAGAACCTGAAACCGTGTGCTTACAAGCGGTTGGAGCAGGCAGGTCCTGTGACAGCGTGCCTTTTGCATAATGAGCCTACGAGTTACTCTTGTCTGGCAAGGTTAAGTCCTTCAGGGACGCAGCCGAAGCGAAAGCGAGTCTTAATAGGGCGCATAGTCAGATGAGGTAGACGCGAAACCTTGTGATCTACCCTTGGGCAGGTTGAAGTTGCAGTAACATGTAATGGAGGACCGAACCGATAAACGTTGAAAAGTTTCCGGATGACCTGAGGGTAGGGGTGAAAGGCCAATCAAACTGGGAAATAGCTCGTACTCCCCGAAATGTTTTTAGGAACAGCGTCGGCGTAGAGTTTGATAGAGGTAGAGCTACCGATTGGGTGCGGGGGAGTCAAATCCTACCAAATCCAGACGAACTCCGAATGCTATCAAATATAGCCGGCAGTGAGGCTTTGGGTGCTAAGGTCCAAGGCCGAGAGGGAAAGAACCCAGACCATCAGCTAAGGTCCCCAAATTCGTTCTAAGTTGAACTAACGAGGTCCGGTTGCCCAGACAGCTAGGATGTTGGCTTGGAAGCAGCCATTCATTTAAAGAGTGCGTAACAGCTCACTAGTCGAGCGGCCGGGCGTGGATAATAAACGGGCATCAAGAACGGTACCGAAGCTATGGATTTGCATTGAAAGATATGCATCTGGTAGGGGAGCATTCCATCGCCGGGGAAGCAGTTTGGCAATGAACTGTGGAGGTTATGGAAAAGCAAATGTAGGCATAAGTAACGATAAGGCGGGTGAGAAACCCGCCCACCGAAAGACCAAGGTTTCCTGATCAACGTTAATCGGATCAGGGTCAGTCGGGACCTAAGGCGCACCCGAAGGGGGCAAGCCGATGGACAACTGGTTAATATTCCAGTACTCTTCATAACTGCGATGTGGTGACGGAGTAGTGACACTGCCGCGAACTGACGGAATAGTTCGTTGAAAGGCGTAGGTATTGGAGTTGTAGGCAAATCCGCAACTCTAGCTGAAACCCAATAGTACAGCAAAGCTCCGGTGGCGCTGATAGAGCAGGTAAACAGACTTCCAAGAAAACCCGCTAAGCTTCAGGTTATGAAGACCCGTACCGCAAACCGACACAGGTGGTCGAGGAGAGAATCCTAAGGTGCTCGAGTGAGTCATGGCTAAGGAACTCGGCAAAATGGCCCTGTAACTTCGGGAGAAGGGGCGCTGTCTCGAAAGAGCAGCCGCAGTGAAAAGGCCCAGGCGACTGTTTAACAAAAACATATGGCTTTGCAAAATCGCAAGATGAAGTATAAGGCCTGACACCTGCCCGGTGCTGGAAGGTTAAGAGGGGATGTCATCGCAAGAGAAGCATTGAATCGAAGCCCCAGTAAACGGCGGCCGTAACTATAACGGTCCTAAGGTAGCGAAATTCCTTGTCGGGTAAGTTCCGACCTGCACGAATGGTGTAACGATCTGGGCGCTGTCTCAGCCATGAGCTCGGTGAAATTGTGGTATCGGTGAAGACGCCGATTACCCGCAACGGGACGGAAAGACCCCATGCACCTTCACTATAGCTTAACATTGAGATTGGGTACAGGATGTGTAGGATAGGCGGGAGATGTTGAAGTGGCTTCGCCAGGAGTCATGGAATCAACCTTGAAATACCGCCCTTTCTGTATTCGGTTTCTAACTCCATCATGTGGAGGACATTGTTTGGTGGGTAGTTTGACTGGGGTGGTCGCCTCCAAAAAGGTAACGGAGGCTTTCAAAGGTAAGCTCAGTACGCTTGGTAACCGTACGTGGAGTGCAATGGCATAAGCTTGCTTGACTGTGAGACCGACAAGTCGAACAGGGTCGAAAGACGGACATAGTGATCCGGTGGTTCTGTATGGAAGGGCCATCGCTCAAAGGATAAAAGGTACGCTGGGGATAACAGGCTGATCTCCCCCAAGAGCTCATATCGACGGGGAGGTTTGGCACCTCGATGTCGGCTCGTCACATCCTGGGGCTGGAGAAGGTCCCAAGGGTTGGGCTGTTCGCCCATTAAAGTGGCACGCGAGCTGGGTTCAGAACGTCGCGAGACAGTTCGGTCCCTATCTGTTGTGGGCGTTGGAAGTTTGAGTGGATCTGACCTTAGTACGAGAGGACCGGGTTGGACAGACCTCTGGTGAACCTGTTATGCCGCCAGGTGTACGGCAGGGTAGCTACGTCTGGAATAGATAAGCGCTGAAAGCATCTAAGTGCGAAACTAGCCACGAGATGAGACTTCCTTATAGGGTCGTAGAAGATGACTACGTTGATAGGCCATAGGTGTAAAGGTTGAGAGACCAAAGCCAAGTGGTACTAATAGCCCGAAGCTTTCTCAAGCAGATAACACTGTTGTCTTCCTCTTTAATTTTTAGAAACGAAAAGAATAACAAAACAGAAACGAAGCTCTTTCAATAGATATGTCAGTTGGCCTGATGCTCCTAAAAGGAAGCAGACCAATAAAGATTTTTAGGTGCCTATATCGGCGGTGTCTACCTCTTCCCATTCCGAACAGAGCAGTCAAGCCCGCCAGAGCCGATGGTATTGCCGTAACAGGTGGGAGAGTAGGTCGGTGCCTTTTTTTACACGGAAGCCCTTGCTGGAAACAGTCAAGGGCTTCTTGCGTTTAGGTACTTTCCTTGTGAAGTATCTCGCCTGTTCTAGAACTCCCATATCTAGGTTTTTTGTATATTGCTGTAAATATTACTTACTGGCCATATGAGAAATTGTTTGATCATCGTCTGCCTTCTCTTGTTTAATCTGAGATTAGGTATTTGCCAAGACAGACAGGATTACATTTTTGTTTCCTACCAAAACTATCTTCCAACCCCCAAGATAGGTATTGTTGATTTAACATTTGATCCTGAGAAAGTAATGGTCACATATGATTTTTATTGAGTAACTTTGCAGCGCAATGGGTACATTATTGGACAACGGAATTAAACCGTATAATCATTACGGGGCTTATTTAAAGCAAAAGTATAACGGACAGAAAGTGTTTAAAGTGATTGTGGATGGTAATTTTACTTGTCCCAATCGTGATGGTAGTAAGGGCTATGGTGGTTGTACTTACTGTAATGTAGATTCTTTTACACCGGATACTGCCCGGAAAATTCCTTCTATACGCGAGCAGGTGGAATCGGGTATTGAAAGAGCACGTAATAGCTATGGCGCCGAGAAGTTTATTATTTATTTCCAGCCAAATACAAATACATATGCGCCGACTCATCTACTGAAGATGATGTATGATGAGGCTTTAAGTATTGATCCTGAAAATACTTTGGGTCTTTCTGTGGGTACACGTCCTGATTGTTTGGATTTTGAAAAGATTGCATTGTTGGAGTCTTACACAGATCGTTACGATGTAGATTTGGAGATGGGTATGGAATCTATCTACAATGATACATTGGAGCAGATCAATAGAGGCTGTTCTCACGACGAATTTGTTCAGGCCATGAATATGCTGAAAGATACTCCGTTGGAGCTTTGTGTGCATACCATCTTTGGCTTCCCGTGGGAATCTGAAGAAATGATGTTGAAATATGCAGATGAAATCAACCGCTTTCCACAAATTAAATTTGTGAAGTTGCATCACTTACATATTGTAGAGGGATCTATTATGGGCGTTAAGTTCAAACGTGAGCCTTTTGAACTTTTCTCGATAGAAGGTTATACGGAATTCTTAGCAAAGTTTATTCCTCGATTGCGTCCTGATCTGATCATTCAACGTATTTTCGGGATTGCAGATAAAGAATTGTTAATTGCTCCGAATTGGGGCTTACCGAAATCAGGTATTCAAACATACATCGATAAGGGATTGGAAGCACGTCAGGTCGTGCAGGGGAGTCTTTTTTAGCCGTTCCTAATATTTTTTATACTCTTTTGATAGATCATTGTATGCTATCGCGTTTAATGAATATATTCCGCGTTATAAAAACAGCAAAGGCTTCTCTAATGAAGCCTTTGCTGTTTACCTACAAAAAAAGGGTACGATTACCATATTTATTTAGCCCTCAACAATTGTTTTTAGATCGGCTGGAGAGTAATTGATGGATTTTAACGTTTTATTGTCAGCTGTTCTGAATACCAGAAATTTGCCATCAACTTCTTTATAATAGGATTCTACACCTTTTAATTTATAGTGCTCCTGTGTAGCGATGGCTTCTGCTTCGTCTTTACATGCTTTGCTCATATTGGAACGTTGAACTTCATCAAAAAGAGCAGAGAATTTATCTTTTAAACCAAATTCTAATACCGCTCCAGCAAGTACATATTGAATGTCACATAGCGCATCTGCAATCTCGACCAAATCTTTATCCCGGATGGCCTCTTCTAATTCTTTTAATTCCTCAGCGATCAACGATACCCGTAAGGCACATCTTTGTTCAGATGGAATAGTAGGCGTGTCTAGGATTGGATGTTGGAATGTTTTATGGAACTCCGCAACGGATGAAAGTGTTTTCGGATCAGTCATATTCTTTGTTTTATTATTTGAAAGAGCAAATATAAAAAATAAAGGACGGTTAACTGAATGACCGTCCTTTATTTTTATTTATCTGCTTAAGCGATTAAATCAGGTGCTTTAACTGCACGATTTCACGCTCTTCTAAATATCTCCAACGGCCACGTGGAAGGTCTTTTTTCGTTAAGTTTGCATAAACCACACGATCCAATTTAACGACTTCATATCCTAATGACTCAAAAATACGACGTACGATACGATTTTTCCCCGAGTGGATTTGGATACCGACTTCACGTTTCGATCCGCCTTGAACATAGCTCAAGTCATCTGGTTTAATTACACCGTCCTCTAATTCGATACCAAAGCTGATTTTGTTAAAATCGCCTTGTGTAAGGCTTTTGTTTAACTCGACATTATAGATTTTGCTGATGCTGTTGCGCGGGTGTGAAAGTTTTTCAGCAAGACTACCATCATTTGTCATCAAAAGTAGTCCTGTTGTGTTTCTGTCAAGACGACCAACAGGATAGATTCTTTCTTTTGTCGCTTTAGAAACAAGTTCCATTACGGTATGACGCTCCTGCGGATCATCTGTAGTCGTGATATAATCTTTTGGTTTGTTCAACAAAACATAAACATTTTTTTCACGTTTTAGACGTTCGTTGTTGTAACGGATTTCATCTGTTGCAGGATCCACCTTGGTACCCAATTCCGTAACAGGTTCTCCATTTACCCAAATAACACCAGCAGTGATAAGCTCATCCGCTTTACGTCTTGAACAGATACCAGCATTGGCGATGTAACGATTTAAACGAACTAAGCCGTCATCTTCTGCATCCTCTGCTTTTTTCTTTGGACGTTTAATATATTGTTTATCACCAAAGTTTTTGTTGTCGTCAAAATTTCTACTTTTATCGCCATCAAACTTTCTGTTAGAAGGTCTTGAAGAGTCATTTCTGTCTGAACGTTTGAAACTGTCTCTTTTGTCAAAAGAACGCTCTGATCTATCGAATGATCTTGGGCTGTCATTTCTGTCTGAACGTTTGAAGTTATCTTTTTTATCGAAAGAACGCTCTGAACGGTCAAAAGATCTTGGAGCGTCATTTCTGTCTGAACGTTTGAAACTGTCTCTTTTGTCAAAAGAACGCTCTGATCTATCGAATGATCTTGGGCTGTCATTTCTGTCTGAACGTTTGAAACTATCTCTTTTATCAAAAGAACGCTCTGAACGGTCAAAAGATCTTGAGGAATCATTTCTATCTGTACGTTTGAAACTATCTCTTTTATCAAAAGAACGTTCTGAACGGTCAAAAGATCTTGAAGAGTCATTTCTATCGGAACGTTTGAAGTTATCTTTTTTGTCAAAAGAACGTTCTGATCTATCAAATTTATTGAAGGAATCTTTTTTGTTAAAAGATCTTGAAGAATCATTTTTATCAAATGAGCGGCCTCCTCTACCAAAGGATTTTTCTGAATTATCTTTTGAACGGAAGGAATTGTTATCTCCTCGGAAGGAAGGTTTGTCTGAGAATTTTTTAGATCCGAATGATCTGTTCTCACGATTATCATCTTTTCTGAAAGAGCCTCTTTCAGATTGGTCATTCGACCCATATGATTTTTTTCCGAAACTATTGTTCTTATCGCCTCTAGATTTGAAACTATCTGAGTTGCCTCGTGACTTTCTGGAGTTGTCATCACGACTGTTCCTTTTATTGCTGAATGGCATTGTGTTTTGCTAAAATGTGAACGACAAAGTTAGGTATAATTTTGGGTTTTGCGAAAAAATCCTTATCTTTTTGTCTTTTCTTGAATTTGCTGCGTTTTTACGCTAACAAAGCCGCTTTAAGTTGTCTAGAATGTAACTATTTGTTTTTTAAATAAATAGTGTTTACCTTTGTACCCTTGAATTTGAACCAAGCTATTTTTTGATCGATTGCAGTCGTGGATAGGGTAGCATTAAGGGAGTGAATGATAAGAAAGAAAGTTTTATGTAGTAGTTTGATTTTGTTTGCTTTATTGCTGTCAAAGTTATACTCAACCCCACACAACAATGCTTCAAACGGCGATAAGATCGTTGAACCGAAGCTCGTAGTAGTTCCCGTTCATCATGGGGATGAAGAAGAAAAAAAAGAAAAAAGCAATTCCTTTGAATCGTATATGAATTCATTGACATTTGCCGAAGATTCATTACCGATGGATCGTCCGCTTGTGGAAAGTAAATTGCGTAAATTTTTCAGTCGATTCTCGTTTAAAAAAACAGGATCGTACGATATGCACAAAAAGGCAGAGACCTACTTGCCTATGATTGCAAAGATCCTTAAATCACATGGTATTCCGGAAGATTTCAAGTACATTCCATTGGTGGAAAGTGGCCTTAGTAAAGCTGTTGTTTCATCGAAGGGAGCTGGTGGCTATTGGCAATTTATGCCGGCAACAGCCCGTTTGTATGGATTAAAAGTCAATGGTACGGTAGACGACCGAAAGGATCTTGTTAAATCTACGCATGCTGCAGCGAGATACCTCAAATACCTCTATGGCCAATTTGGTAACTGGACCTTGGTTGCTGCGGCGTATAATGTTGGTGATGGCAGTTTAAGAGGTTCTATAAGAAGACAAAAAAAGGACGACTATTTTGCCTTGAAATTGAATAATGAAACGGGTTCGTATGTGTACAAACTTGTTTCTATGAAGGAAATTATCGAACATCCACAGAAGCATGGCTATTCACGTTATGCCAATAAAGAAAGTGAGACGTTGGATAAGGAACCGAACATGCTGTAAAATAGTGTACTTCACAATAAAAAGGGCTTTCCACTGCATAGTGGAAAGCCCTTTTTATTGTACTGTCTTTAATCAGACCTGTAGCATTGTTCTATTTTTACCTCAGATCGACGATGTCGAAGCCTTTATAATCATTTTTGTTGAATACGAATAGACTACCGGAAAGCGCCTTATTACCTTCCTGAGAAGTTAATGTATACGTATAGCGATTACCACTTTTATCAAATACGGTGGTATCATAGATCAGACTGCTTGCTTTGTTAATGCGCAGCTTGATCTTTGAATAGTTTTTTTTGCTATCAAGAGGACTTAATTCAACAACACTTAGTGTAAGCCCTTTTACCTTTTCTGTATTGGTCAAGGTATATTTAAAACCGGTGGTATAAAAGCTGAATATATTTGTTGGATTGATCTCGTTGGTCGAATTGCTTGCTTCTGAGATTTCAACTTCTTTTTCCGCTTTCATGATATTCCACTGTGTCTTGGAATCCGATATCAATACTTGATTTTTGGTATTGACCTGGTACTTGTTGTTACTCTTGTCCAGGTATATTGTTCCGGCATCAGTATGCGAGCCGCCATTAGCTTGTTTAATATCTAATGAGAAATTGGCCTGTATTGTTTTGTATGCATTGTACTTTTGGCTTACTTTCGTCAGTAGCGCCTTGGCAGCAGCGTCATTTTGTGCATAACTGTTTTGGCTGTATGCCATGATTATCAGACCTACAATAAACCATACTTGTTTTTTCATCTTAGTTGTCCTTTCTTAACGTCTCCAAAAATTGTTCTAATGAATACTCATCTGGATAAAGCACTTCGCGGGCCTTACTTCCTTCAAATGGACCTACAATTCCTGCAGCTTCCAATTGATCGATGATTCGTCCTGCTCTGTTATAACCCAATTTTAATTTACGTTGGATTAATGACGTAGAGCCTTGCTGATGCATGACAATCAATCGGGCAGCTTCTTCGAACAACTGATCGCGGTCTTTGGGATCAAAATCTACACTACCAGAACCATCTCCGTTTTCGTCTACGTACTCCGGAAGCATAAATGCCGAAGGATAGCCTCGTTGCGCACCGATGTAATCGGAAATTTGTTCAACCTCAGGCGTATCCACAAAAGCACATTGAATACGTATCAAATCACTTCCAGTCGCTAGAAGCATGTCACCCCGACCGATCAACTGATCTGCACCGCCTGTATCTAGAATGGTCCGTGAATCGACTTTCGACAACACACGGAATGCCAGACGTGCAGGGAAGTTGGCCTTGATTGTACCGGTAATGATATTGACAGAAGGACGCTGGGTTGCAATAACCAGGTGAATTCCTACCGCACGGGCCAATTGTGCCAATCGTGCAATCGGTGTTTCGACCTCTTTTCCTGCTGTCATCATCAAGTCGGCAAACTCATCAACAATAAGAACGATATATGGTAAGAATCGATGACCCTCCTCAGGGTTTAATCTGCGATTGATAAATTTTGCATTATATTCCTTTAAATTCCGTACCTGCGCATTTTTTAACAAATCATAACGTTGATCCATTTCTATACAGAGGGAATTTAAGGTGTTGATTACTTTCTTCGTATCGGTGATAATCGCATCTCCGTCGTCAGGCAATTTTGCAAGGAAGTGGCGCTCTACTTTTTTGAATAGAGAAAGTTCCACTTTCTTAGGGTCAACAAGGACAAATTTTAGTTCGGCTGGATGTTTTTTATACAGTAGAGAGGTCAGAATCGCGTTAATACCTACTGATTTACCTTGCCCGGTAGCCCCCGCAACCAGAAGGTGAGGCATTTTAGCTAAATCGGCAATATACACTTCATTTGAAATTGTCTTACCTAAAGCGATCGGGAGATCCATATCTGTTTTCTGAAACTTCTCCGTAGCAAGGACCGATCGCATGGACACCATTTCCGGACTGGAGTTTGGTACCTCAATACCAATAGTTCCTTTTCCGGGCATCGGTGCAATGATCCGGATACCTAAGGCCGCAAGACTTAAGGCAATGTCATCTTCCAGATTTTTGATTTTTGAAATCCGTACACCTGGTTTTGGTATAATTTCATACAAAGTCACCGTTGGTCCTATCGTTGCCTTGATGCTTTCGATCTCGATGCTATAGTTTCTCAGTGTATCAACAATCCTATTTTTGTTCGCTTCGAGTTCCTGTTGATTGATGGTAATTTTACCACCACCATAGTCCTTCAATAAATCCAATGCCGGATGTTGGTAGCCAGAAAGATCCAATTTTGGGTCATACTGTCCGAATTGGGCCACAAGATCACTGGCGGTAATTTCTTTTTCCTCTTTGATATCTTCGACCACCAGACCGGGTACTGCATCGGGTTCAATAATAGCTTCTGGCTCTCGTTGGGGTTCTGCTTCGATTTTCGGCGCTTGATATTCCTGGATTAACGGTAAGTCTTCGGCTTCAAATTCTTCATTTGGCTGATCAATTGTAAAACTGATTGAAGGTGTATTCTCTGTTCTTTCAAGCGGACTATCGTCGAAGGTGAGCACCACTTTGTCCTTCGGATCAATTTGTACTTCGGGTACAGGGTGATGCGTAAAGGCAGGACGCTGAAGTTCTTCCTGTACCTCTTTGTCCCGAGCAGATTGAAATCGCTCATTGATTGACGTTGACCGTTGGAAAGATTCTCGCACCGACTGGATGGAATCATCTTCAATATGAATTTTGTTTCTAAGATTTTGTGGAGCGTATTCATCCTCATCCTCTTCGTCCGTATCTTCAGAGAATGACTTGGATTTCCTGTTACTGAATAGGACAAATTTAAAATCGAGGTTGTAAAGTAAGATCAATGTCGTCAGGTAGGCAAAAGCCAATATACAGCCAACGCCGACAATGCCAACTTGTGCTTCCAGTAATTTATTGGTCCAAAAGCCAAATTTACCCTCGAGCATATGCGGTGTATCGGCCATAAATCCATGCAGGAAGCCTAAAGTTACCGAGATAAAAACGATAGCAACAAAAGAATAGACTACAGTACGGTACAAAGGAAGTAATGATTTCTTGAACAACAAGCGATATCCTAAAATGAATAATACGGGGATAAAAAGAAAAGATGCGACGCCAAACCATTCGTACATGAATTGGTTGGCTAGCAATGCGCCAAATTTTCCTAGTTTATTATCGACAACGGGTAGATCAACAGCTTCATCATGAATTTCTTCTGCGGATCGGAATAATGTCGACCATCCACCATTGGTTTTTGCAATATAACTTTGATCGTCTTCCCAAGTGAATAAGTAGGAGACGAAAGCTGTAGCAAATGCCAATGAAAGTAAGATCAATAAAATCCCTAATATCTTGACAGCCTTTTGCTGTGCATCAGAATAATCTCTTGGTACACTGTTTTTTTGACTTTTTTCTTTTTTAAATGTTGTCGATTCCTTTTGAGGGGCACGTTTGCCGGAAACTGAATTCCCTGTCTGCCTAAATGTATTTCCTTTATTTGACATTGAAAAGCTCACAATTATACTGCTTACAAACTTAGTTATTTTGATAGTATTTTAAAGATGCTGATCGCCTATTATTTTAAGTTTGTCGTTTTTTATGAATGAATAAATTTAGATGTAGCTAAAAAGCTTGATAGGTATAATGGCTAGCAAATACTATGCCCTGCAAGTGGGGTGGGCTAAAGAATATGGGATATGGCTAAAGATTGTTTCTGTTTTTGCCTATTCTTTAGAGTTGCTCTAAAATATGTAGTTTTACGAATAAAATAAGAGATAGCATGAACAAGTTTGAAATACGAAAAGCGACATTAGCTGATAAAGGACGGATTTGGGAAATTATACAACAAGCAATTGCCCTCAGGAAAGAACAAGGTAGCCGACAATGGCAAGATGGTTATCCGAATGAAGATGTGGTTCAGTCGGATATTGATAAGGGCTACGGGCATGTCGTTGAAGTGGAGCGTAGGATTGTAGGTTATGTTGCTATTATTTTTGATGTCGAACCTGCATATAATGATATTGACGGAAAATGGTTAAGTGATGGTTCTTATGTCGGTATACACCGACTGGCCTCGGCGCAGGATCCGCATATGAAAGGTGTGGGGACGGCTATTATGTCCGGGGTGGAAGAGATAGCCATCGATCATGGCGTTTATAGTATTAAGGTGGATACTAATTTTGACAATGGGGGTATGCTGCATGTGTTCGAAAAGTTAGGGTACCGCTATTGCGGGGAAGTACATTTTAGGGGAGCGTCACGCAAAGCATTTGAAAAACTATTAAAATAACCGAACCGATTTCTTCTGCGGAGGAAGAATAACATTGGATTTCATAAAAAAGTCCCTTTTACTTTGTTCAAAAGGGACTTTTTTATGTTTATGGATTATTAAATCAGGATACTGCTGATCATTAATCTGCAATAATCAAGTAGTAATTCTTTTTACCGCGTTGTGCAACAATATATTTATTGTTTACAAGGTGATTGTCCGTAATTGACTCTTCAATATCGGTTGCTTTTTCTCGGTTGATAGAAACGCCGCCGCCCTGAAGCATTTTGCGGGCTTCACCTTTTGACGGGAATACCTGTGTCTGAACAGCTAGTAAATCAAGAATATTGATACCTGCTGCGAGATCTGCTTTAGCGACCTGAAACTGCGGAATGCCTTCAAATACCTCTAAAACTGCGTCGTGATCTAAGTTTTTTAAGAATTCTAAAGAGCCATTTCCAAAAAGAAATTCAGAAGTTTTGATCGCAGTTTCGTACGCTTCTTCGGAGTGGGTACGAATGGTGATATCTTTTGCCAGTGCTTTTTGAACTAAACGTAAGTGTGGCGCTGCATCATGTTCTGCAATAATGGACTCAATTTCTTCCTGAGGTTTGAGTGTAAAAATTTTGATCCAGTTTTTAGCATCATCATCTGACGTATTCAACCAAAATTGGTAGTATTTATATGGAGAGGTTTTCTTTGGATCTAACCATATGGCACCAGATTCGGTCTTTCCAAATTTCTGGCCGTCGGCTTTTTTGATTAATTGCGTCGTGATGGCATAGGCTGTTCCCTGATCTTGGCGACGGATCATTTCGCTTCCTGTTACGATGTTACCCCATTGGTCCGACCCGCCCATTTGAACTTTACAGTTGTGGTGCTTCCAAAGATAGTAGAAGTCATATCCTTGAATCAATTGATAGGTAAACTCTGTAAATGAGAGACCATTGTCGCCTTCCAGACGTTTTTTTACAGAATCTTTTGACATCATATAGTTAACGGTAATCATTTTACCGATATCACGAATAAAATCCAAAAATTTAAAATCTTTAAACCAGTCGTAATTATTAACCATTTGGGCGTCATTTTCCCCTTCTCCAAATTCAAGAAATTTGCCTAACTGCTTTTTCAGACAAGCTACATTATGCTGTAAGGTAGCTTCGTCCAACAAGTTACGCTCTGCAGATTTGAAAGAAGGGTCTCCGATCATGCCTGTTGCTCCTCCAACCAGGGCAACTGGTTTGTGGCCTGCATTTTGGAAATGGATCAACGTCATGATTTGCGTCAAGTGTCCTACGTGTAGAGAGTCGCCTGTGGGATCAAAGCCGATATAACCAGCGACTTTTTCTTTATTCAGTAAGTCTTCAGTGCCTGGCATAATATCTTGCAACATGCCTCTCCAACGTAATTCTTCTACAAAGCTCATTGTTAAATGGATTTAATTTTTTAATTTACAAGATGCAAAGATAGGAGATTAAGCGTATATTGAGCGAATAATTTCCCATAAAAGCACACGCTAATAAGCTGGTATGAATTTTTTATCACATTTCTATTTTGAACGGTTTGCAACTAATCCCGAACGTATGGTGGGTGGATTGTTACCCGATCTATTAAAAAATGCGGATAAATCCTTTATGCTAAAACCACGTCAGTATGAAGATGAGCTCTTGGACAATCCTTTACTGGAACAATTGTACATAGGCTGGAACCGTCATATCGAGGTCGATCGTCTATTTCACAATTCACCTTATTTTTTTCATCATACACATCAGCTGAAACTAAAAATCCAGTCTAGTTTAGCCGGGCTGCCTATCCGTCCGTCCTTTATGGCCCATATTGCGTTGGAGCTATTGTTGGATCATATCCTAACACAAAATAAAGCGGTCTCCATCGATAAATTCTACGGTGCACTGGTATATGTCAATGAAGATGCTGTTCGGAAGTTTTTGAAAATTAATCAGCTGAGTGATATTCCTAAGTTTGAAAAGTTCTATCATCAGTTTATTGAGTGGGCGTATATTTATGACTATGCACAGGTAGAAAAAATTGCAGGTGCGCTTTTCAATATTTGTAAGCGATTGTGGAAATTTGAAGTTTCAGTGGAGCAAAGACAGCTTCTGGCAGAACAGCTGATTTCCTATTTACATACGCAGATGACCGATTATCAAGAAATTTACCAGTATATTCAATATGAGCTGGTGGACTTTAATTAGTCTGTCAGAAAATACCAATAGTATAAGACCTTGAAAATATTTATTTTCGCATAATTTTAAGTATCAAAAACTAAATTTACATGTCACATAGACTTTTTCGGAAGAAAAGTGTTGATCAGATTCTGCATGACACTCAAAAAGAGGAGGGGACGGGCCTTGCAAAGGTATTGGGGGTAACAGATCTGGTTTCGTTGGGTATCGCCGCTATTGTAGGGGCTGGAATCTTCAGCACAATTGGATTGGCGAGTTATGAAGGTGGACCGGCGGTATCACTCCTCTTCGTTTTTACGGCTTTTGCCTGTGTTTTTACGGCATTGGCCTATGCGCAATTTGCTAGTACAGTTCCTGTGTCTGGCTCAGCATATACATACGCTTATGTGGCCTTTGGTGAGTTATTTGCATGGATTATAGGTTGGGCATTGGTCTTGGAGTATGCTGTTTCCAACACGGTTATTGCCATTTCCTGGTCGCAGTATTTTGTCTCCATGCTGGAGGGCTTTGGACTCCACATACCGGCTTGGTTGTCCATGGCACCAGGCTATGCTTATGATGCTGTAGAGAAGATGAACCAACATGGTGCGGCTGCACTGACCGCAATCGACCAACATGGTCTGGATGCTTTTAATAATGCACCACGAATAGGAGGACTACCTATTATTTTCGATTTACCAGCAGGTGTCATTACATTTTTGGTTACTTGGTTGGTTTATATCGGAATCAAAGAGTCCCAGAAAGCGAGTATGATTATGGTTATGATCAAGGTAGCGATTATCCTGGCCGTAATTTTTGGGGGTATATTTTTCATTAAACCTGAAAATTGGACACCTTTTGCGCCGAACGGCCTCAAAGGTGTACTCGGAAGTGTGGCCGCGGTTTTCTTTGCCTTTATCGGATTCGATTCGATCTCCACAACTGCCGAAGAGTGTAAAAACCCGCAGCGCGATCTACCTAAGGCGATGATCTATTGCCTATTGATTTGTACTGTATTGTATGTTGCTATTACCTTAGTCTTGACGGGGATGGTTAATTACACCGAATTAAATGTGAAGGATCCGCTTGCTTTCGTGTTTAAATATGTGGGCTTTGACCATATGGCCGGAATTATATCGGTGACCTCTGTGATTGCCATCACCAGTGCCTTGCTGGTGTATCAATTGGCGCAACCAAGAATCTGGATGACGATGAGTCGGGATGGTTTGTTGTGGAAGAAGTTTGCGACCATTCACCCAAAATATAAAACACCTTCGTTTGCAACTATTGTAACGGGTTTGGTGGTTGCTATCCCTTCGTTATTTTTTAAAATGGATTTCTTTGTGGATTTAACGAGCGTCGGTACCTTTTTTGCCTTTATACTTGTGTGCGCCGGTGTATTGTATATGGATTATTCGGGTTTATCGGCAAAATCCAAATTTAAAGTTCCTTACATCAACGGTAAGTATTTGGTTGGTGCAGGGCTACTGATTGCTATTGTATTTATTTTTAGCTATGCGCAAGAAACGATACAGGAGTGGAAATCGCTTACCATCCTTGAAATTCTAGAACATAAAATGTTGGTCATCATATTTTGGTTAACTTGGCTTGGACTGGGGATTTATAGCTTTAAAATGAACTTTTCCCTATTGCCTGTCGTTGGTATTCTGATCAATCTGTATTTAATGACGGAGCTGGGGGCAAGTAACTGGATAATATTTGTGATCTGGCTCGTGATTGGATTGGCTGTATATTTTATGTATGGCTATAAACATTCAAAGTTAAATAAACAGGCGCAAGCCTAGTATAGGAGAAGCGTCGTACAGTAATGGATCAAAGAAAAGGAGCTATCTACATAAAAGATAGCTCCTTTTTTTTAATATCATGGACTTATTAGAATCTCCATAAAAGGATCCGGCTTACCTTATTACCTTGTTCCATGCGGATCACTTCGATCTCTTTTACGTTTATTTTCTTTAGTTTGTGTTGTAGAAAGCGAATGTCTTCGCGGTGGGCAACTAATGTTGTGAACCATTTTACTTGATCTTTGTGAAATTGGCTTTCAAAGATCATGCGTGACAAGAACGCTTTTTCACCACCATCGCACCATAACTCGCTTCCTTGTCCAGAAAATGCCTGTGTGACCGGTTTTTCGTCTATTTTAGCGTCTTTGATACCTGTGGTCTTACGAATGGACTGCTGTAAAGCCTCGGTTTGAGAACTAAAAAATGGGGGATTACAGATCACCACATCATATTTTTCCCCTGGAAGAATAATGTCTTTAAATATGGCCTTCGGATTATTTTGGAGGCGGATCTGTATGCTCTTTTTTAAGCTCATATTTGTCCGTGTTATCTCGATGGCGTTTTTGTATGCGCTCTTGATGATTTCAGACCCTACAAAGCTCCATCCATACTCCTGATGTCCGATGATGGGGTAGATACAATTTGCACCAACACCGATGTCGAGGACGTGGATGTTTCCGCCTTTTGGAATTTCACCATTATTGTCCCTTGCAAGAACGTCTGCGATATAATGAATATAATCTGCCCGGCCCGGAATAGGGGGGCAAAGATTCTCTTTGGGGATATCCCAGTGTTGAATGTGGTAATATTTTTTTAGAAGTGCCTTGTTTAACGTTTTAACAGCATCGGGGTTGTTAAAATCGATGGACTTTACTTTATACGCATTTTCTATAACAAAATCTTTGAGCGAAGGTTCCACTTTGCTCAATTCTTCAAAATTGTAGTTATCGAGATGTCTATTTCTAGGATGTAATTTCTTTTTTGGATTAGCGTCTGCCATGATGTATTATTTGCAACAAAAGTAATGCAATTCTATTGAATAAAAAAGGTGATGCTTGAGCATCACCTTGAGGAGTCTTAATCTTTCCGTATGAGATGGACCTCTGAAGTCTGTGGAAAATTGAGCGGAACCCGTTCAATTGTAACAAAGCTGGAATCTAAACCAAAACCTTTTTCTTCGGACAAACTCATTTTTTTGAGGTAACCATAGATGTCCATAATTACTTTTTCTATCCATGTCATCTGGTTGGTTTTGGAGAGTACTTTTTCCAAAACAACAAACTTAAAGTCACCAGGAATATTGTGTTTACGTAGGGTGTCGTATTGACTGGTGATGTCAATTTCACCTTTTTTCACCATTTCCTCAACTACTTTTCTGAACAGTAGACTGATGCGCTGTTCCTCTCTAAAGCCAAGTTTAAAATCAACCCGTATTAACTTACCGGGGATAAGCTGATCGATTGAATATTCTTTTGTATGTGGATGATCCATCACATCAACGTGGACGAGCCAATATACATCCGCACGCTTTGGCTTTTTATTAATAATTGAATAAATAATTTTAGCCTCTATCTCGGATTTGAAATTTGCACTTGTCAGATAGACCAAATGCGACGCATAGGGAGGGACCGATTTGTCCTCGCTCAATTCGGAGATAATGGGGTAATATTTATTGATGTTAATGAAGTTAACAAAACGATTTTTAATTTTTCGCGCTGTGTACCAGCAATACATTGTTATATATAGCGCAGTGGCAAGCAGAAGAGTCAACCAACCGCCATGGGCTATTTTAACACCATTTCCTATTAAGAAAGTTAGTTCAATAACAAAATAAGCAATCAAAAATACCGCAATTAGTACACGGTTGACTTTTTTCATGGCGAGGAAGTATCCCATTAAAATCGTGGTCATCAATACCGTTAAATTGATCGCAAGACCATAGGCTGCATCCATTCGGCTTGATTCTTCAAAAACCCAGATGACAATCATACAGCCGACCCATAAAATTAAATTGATGGATGGTACATACAACTGACCTTTATGTTCACTGGGGTAGCGGATAGCCACCTTAGGCCATATATTCAACCGTACTGCTTCCGAAATTAGGGTATATGATCCGGATATCATGGCTTGACTGGCGATGACCGCTGCAATCGTCGCGATGGCGATACCGTAGCCTATAAACCAATCGGGCATGATTGAGTAGAACGGATTTTCACCTCCAAGGACACGTCCTTCCTGTGTCAATAACCAGGCTCCTTGTCCGAAATAATTTAGTATAAGTGTGATTTTTACGTAGATCCAGCTGATGCGGATATTGTTTTTACCACAGTGTCCCATATCCGAATACAATGCTTCGGCACCTGTAGTACATAAAAACACGGCACCGATCAGTAATAGCGAATGGGGATAGGTAATCAAAATATGGAAAGCATAATAGGGGTTGATCGCTTTCATCACTTCTGGTGCGAGGTGAAGATGAGATAAACCGATTACACCAATGATTGTAAACCAGATGGTCATCAATGGGCCGAAAACCTTTCCTACAACAGATGTTCCAAATCGTTGGATAATAAACAATAAGGAGATAATTGTAACTACAATAGGTACTGTAGGTAATCCTGGGAATTTGAGATCCAAACCTTCAATAGCCGAGGATATTGTGATGGCAGGGGTGATCATTCCGTCCGCTAACAAGGTCGCTGCACCGATCATCGCCGGGAAAATTAACCAAGGGGCTCGTTTGCGTACCAATGAATAGAGGGATAGGATACCGCCTTCACCTTTATTGTCTGCCCGGAGTGTGATCCAAACATACTTTACTGTTGTCTGGAGCGTCAGTGTCCAAAAAACACAGGATAGCCCGCCCAAGACTAAGTCCTTTTGAATGGCTCCTTGTCCCATGATTGCTTTGAAAACATACAATGGAGAAGTTCCGATATCTCCAAAAACGATTCCTAAACTGATCAATAATCCGGCGAAACTCACCTTATTGATACTGTTGTGATGACTGTTGTCTGCCATTTATCAATTATTTTATTTCAAAATATACTGCAAAAATATACTTTTTGCCTGTACTTTAAGTAGGTACATTTCCTGCGCCAAATTTTAGCATTTACTTTGACATGCGCAAGAGCTGTTAAAATTTGTTAAAAGAAACTTAGAATGAATCTATTTGCTGAAAAACTTTTAAACAAAATACTAACTTTGTTGTTGATAATTCAAATAGTTAGCGTTATATTTGATTAAACCGTAACCAGTATTTGAAGTCTAATTTAACACTATGGGGAGAAATCTACTTAAAGCAGCTTGTTTAACACTTTTATCCGCACTGACATTGTGTAGCGGGTTGACTCGGGTGTATGCAAAGTCTCCTTATGACCATACTATTTCGCAACATATTTGGGACGGCAGTGAGGCATTCGGAGAAGATAATAACATCAAGGAGACAGAGAAACTTATCAATAATGTGAAGGTTTTCTACAATCCGATTGCTGAACAAATAAATCTTTCTTTTAAATTGGCAAAATCGTCGAGTGTGTCTATCAAAGTAATGGATGCATTGGGCAATGAGATTCTCCAATTAATGAATGGTAATCTGGATTCAGGAATTCAAAATCTTTCCTTTGAGCATGGTGGAAAATTAACGACAGGATTTTACTTTGTACGTGTAGTTGCAGGTTCGGAAACCGTGGTGAAAAGATTTTCTATTCGATAAGAAAGTAACATTTTTCGATAAAAAGGTAATTTGTAATGTACGTTCATTCGTATACATAAAACAGCAAAGGGGGTCAAATGATCCCCTTTGCTGTTTTATGTATAGCTTGATTTGTTAATTTTGGTCTTGTTGTAGTTCTTCGATCCACAGTCCATCATCTTGAATGATCTTGATCAATTCATCTAAGGCATGGGCTGAACTCACATTTTTCTTAACCACCTGCTGACCTCTATATAATGTCACTTTATCAGGGCCCGCCCCAACATAACCATAGTCTGCATCTGCCATTTCTCCAGGGCCATTAACAATACAGCCCATGATTCCAATTTTTAAGCCTTTTAAGTGATTGGTACGGCTTCGGATCATCTGCGTGGTTTCTTGGAGATCAAATAAGGTTCTGCCACAGCTTGGACAGGAAATATATTCTGTCTTGGATATTCTGGATCGTGTCGCCTGTAAAATTCCGAACGAAAGTGAGGCGATATTTTCCAATGCCGTTGCCGGAGAGTCAATCCAAATTCCTGAACCTAAACCATCAATTAATAATGCCCCTAGATCTGTAGAAGCGTACAGCTGTATTTTTGATATCGGTTCTTCGGGATTCATAAAATCACCAATGGGTCCTGAGAATTCTTCCGCTAAATAAGAACGCTTGATAATGACAGGATTGTCAATACCGATTTCCTGCAGATTTCGAAAGAACTGTCTTTGATCTGCCATACCGTGCAAGTAATCGGTTTCTACGATAAATACGATTGTTTTGTCTAGCTGTAAGGATTCAAACAATGGGGTTAATAAATCTGAATTACAGATTTTGACCATATTCAGGACTTTATCCTTATTGTCTGACTTTACGAATTCTTCTAAGGTAAAGAGGGGATGAATATTGGTTTGATCGGTAAGTTTTGACCAGGTATTATAGTTATATACTTGCTTCAGATTTGCCGGCATCGTAAAGGATGGTAAACTGTCTGCGAGATAAACAAAGTCTACAGACTGCTCACCCATGTGGTATTTATCTAATAGGATATCGTAGCGATAACCTACTTTGGTAAGGATCTGAGCGTCCTTTAGATTTTCCTTAGAAATGTCGACCACAACCCTAGGTACCAAAGAGCCGCCGATGAAGGTATTTACTTCTTGGCTGGCATAAGGAATATGTGGTGTCTCCGGAGAGAGCTGAACAATCTCTTGTTTGGGCTGACTCGCGATGTTTGCCTTTCTTTTGCTATATCTATTGACAAGTGCTATAGCGACCGGAGCTTCCCGTTCAGGCTCTTCGGTTAGCGATACACGTACCGTATCGCCCAATCCATCTTCCAACAGTGTTCCGATACCGACGGCAGATTTTACACGACCATCTTCACCATCTCCAGCTTCAGTTACACCGAGATGTAGGGGATAGTTCATGTTTTCGGAAACCATTTTTTCGACCAGCAATCGATAGGCTTTGACCATGACCTGCGGGTTGGACGATTTCATGGAGATACAGAGATTGTAGAAACTCAGATCTTCACACATCCGGATAAACTCCATGGCTGATTCGACCATCCCTTCCGGAGTGTCACCATAATGACTCATGATCCTATCCGAAAGTGAGCCGTGGTTGGTACCAATACGCATAGCGGTGCCATTTTCCTTACAGATATTTACGAGCGGAGTGAATTTTTGATAGATGCGATCTAACTCGCGCTTGTATTCAGCATCGGTATAAGATAGCTGATCAAATTTCTTCTTGTCTGCATAGTTACCGGGATTGACCCTTACTTTCTCGACGATGCGCGCAGCGACCTCGGCAGCATTTGGTGTAAAATGAATATCAGCGACTAAAGGGACCTTATAGCCTCTTCTGCGAAGTTCATCTTTTATGTTAGCTAAATTTTGTGCTTCTTTAATACTTGGAGCGGTAATACGAACGTATTCGCAGCCCGCCTCTACCATTCGAATGGTCTGCTCAACTGAGCCCATCGTATCCATTGTATCTACCGTAGTCATACTTTGAATACGAATGGGATTATCGCCACCCATGGGAATATCACCGATCTGAATTTCCCTTGTTTTCCATCTCGAATAATCTACCTTGGAATTGCAATAGATTCCAGGTAATGTCAACATATTACTTGTGTCCATATCTAACACAAAGTTAGCTTTTCTTGACTAAAAATCGGGTGTCAATTAATATCTTCTAATTTTTATTGACGCGATGCCACCGTTGATATCGAAATCGAATTTTTGAGCGGCAGAGTCGTAATTTGTCGATTTTACTTCGCCTTCACTTTTTAGGAAATCGCCCTCATAATCTGTCGAGGATAATGCATTGTCGCTTGTAATACGACAGGCCGCGTTTTTGGGGATGGAGATTTCAATAGAGGAGGCTCCAGCATCCATAGAAATTTTAGTTGTTGCCAGCGGTTGACCTAATTTTAACTTTAGACTAGTCGCTCCAGCATCGATATCCAATGTTTCTATCTTGTAGGGTGAAAGATCTAACCTGGCATCAATTGCACCTACATCAAAATTCAGATTCCATAGGATGTTGGGGTTTAATGCGATAAACGTATTGTTGTTTTTGCTGTTAAAATCCTTGTTTTTGAATTTTCCCTTTAGGTTGATATCTAATTTGTCTGCAGATTCTCCATGCACAGTTATGCCCAGTAGATATTCTTTTGATGTGTTAAATGCCGAGAAGATTTCTGAAGTAGTGCTACTATCATTTCTTAATGAAGTGGCCCCCAAATCGAGGTTTAGGGTAGCACTATGGATTTTATCATCCAGCGGGACGTTTAATTTTTCTGTTGTATAATTTGTTTTATCGTTGGGATCGTCGACATTGATGTTGACGCCTTTACTTTTTAAAAGCTGTGTTAAAAGTGGTTCCTTTGGTGTCGACAGCCCTATGTAAGTCAAAAAACCTAAAATTACGACGGTAGAACCGATGGCGACAAACTGTCCAATCTGTTGGTCTTTGGGTACGAGCATACGAATTCCGGCAAGCACAATAAACAGCGGCCAGTATCTAAAAATACCTACCCAGTTGAAAGAAATTGTGTTGAGCTGTGATAATAATAAGACAACTCCTATAAAGAGAATGGTGATACCAGTTGTTATTCTTCGTGTATTCATAACTAATTCCGTTTGTTAATATGTCTCAAAAGTAAGTCGCTTTGAGAGATACCGTATGAATGTTTAGGCTATTATACATAAAAAATCGGTAAATGTGACTAATTGATCGGTAAGTAATTTCGTTTTTCGTATACTTTTTGGGTTTTCGCTTGTTTATATATTTGCTGAAATTAATTACCTTTAATGGATTACTTGGTTTAGTATAGTCGTAAAATTGGCGTAATACATTGAAATTAAATAGATAATATGATCTTTCATCACATTGGTGCATATCTCATCCTCCTGAAATCAGTTTTTAAAAGACCGGAGAAAGGTCGAATTTATTGGAAGGAAACCGTATTGGCAATGACCGATATTGGTATAGGATCTTTGGGACTTATTGTCATTATTTCTACCTTCATTGGAGCTGTTATGACCATGCAAATTGCCTTTCAGATGGTTTCGGACTTGATCCCAAATTCTATTATTGGTTCGATCAACCGGGATTCAAATATTTTGGAATTGGGACCAACGATTTCGGGGTTAGTTTTAATGGGAAAAATTGGGTCGTCTATATCTTCGCAGATCGGATCCATGCGTGTGACAGAGCAAATTGATGCCTTGGAAATTATGGGGATCAATGCCCCTGGTTATTTGATATTACCCAAAATATTGGCAGGTATCACCATGATTCCGATGTTGGTTATTATTTCCATCGTATGCGCCTTAGTTGGCGGTCTGTTGGGCGGGTCACTTTCGGGTGCTGTGACACAGGCGGATTATATTTTAGGAATTCAAGATGGTTTCAATGGTTTTACGGTGACAGTTGCCCTTGTTAAAGCTGTTGTATTTGGGTTTATTATTACCTCGATATCAGCTTATAAAGGGTATAATGTGAAGGGGGGAGCTTTGGAAGTTGGGCAAGCTAGCACAGAAGCAGTTGTCGTTGGCTGCATCACTATTCTTGCTGCAGATTATGTGATAACCGCATTAATGCTTTAAAAAGATTTTATGATTCAAATCGAAGATATTAACAAGTCATTTGGAGACAATCACGTTCTGAAGGGTATCAGTGCAAATTTCGAACCTGGAAAAGTGAGTTTGATTATCGGGGGGTCGGGTTCCGGAAAGAGTACTTTATTGAAATGTATTGTGGGCCTGCATCAACCGGAAAAAGGAAAGGTGATTTTTGATGGCAAGGATTTTACTCGGATGAATTTTGAAGAGCGCGTTCCTATTCGAAAAGAAATAGGCATGCTTTTTCAAAATTCAGCGCTGTTTGATTCGATGACGGTCGAACAGAATATCATGTTTTCGCTGGACATGTTTACGGAGATGTCTAAAGCGGAGAAATTAGATCGGGCAAATCATTGTCTGGAACAGGTTAATCTAGAGGGAAGAAATAAATTGTTTCCTGCGGAACTATCGGGGGGGATGAAAAAGCGGGTTGGAATTGCACGGGCAATTAGTATGAACCCCAAATACCTTTTTTGTGATGAACCCAATTCGGGATTAGATCCGGAGACTTCGATTGTTATTGACGAATTGGTGCTAAAAATTACGCAAGAATTGAAATGTACGACGGTCGTTGTTACACATGATATGAATTCTGTGATGGGAATCGGTGAGTATATTTTGTTTCTCTATAAGGGACAGAAATTCTGGGAAGGTTCCAATAAGGATATGATGCGATCGGATGTGGAAGAATTGAACAACTTTGTTTTTGCAAGTCCATTAATGAAAAGTGCTAAGGCTTCAATGGGGCAATAACATGTGAGAAGATGGCTTTATTGCGCTTAATTTTAGGTGTTTGATCGGCGTTAGCATCGTGCAGATTTCTTTTCTATTGAAATTTAGCTTAGTTTTGTCGGAAAATTTTGATTTTGGCAGCAACAAATATACAACTATTGACCCCACAGCATTGGAAGGACTATGAACTCATTGACTGTGGTGATTTTGAAAAACTGGAACGTTTTGGTGATTTAATTTTAATCAGACCAGAACCTCAGGCTGTATGGCCTAAGGCATTGAGTGATGCGGATTGGAACAAGCGTTACCATATCAAATTCAAAGGTCGTTCGGCTACTTCTGGAGAATGGTTGAAGAAAAATCCGAAGGTCCAGGACCGTTGGCACATCGAATATAAAAATAACGACGTGGCCATCAAATTTAGATTGGGCTTGACATCTTTTAAACACGTCGGGATATTTCCGGAGCAGGCTGTAAATTGGGATTATATTTCGGAATCTGTTCGTTCATTTAAGACGGAGAAACCGAAGGTTCTAAATCTTTTTGCATACACGGGTGGAGCATCTTTAATAGCAAAGGCTTCCGGCGCGGATACAACGCACGTAGATTCGATTAAACAGGTAGTTACCTGGGCTAATGAAAATATGGAGATTTCCAATTTGGATAACATTCGTTGGGTGGTTGAAGATGCTTTGAAGTTTGTAAAACGTGAGCTGAAAAGAGGTAATACGTATAATGGGATTATTTTGGACCCACCGGCATACGGACATGGGCCGAAGGGAGAGAAATGGAAATTGGAAGATCACATTATGGAAATGATGACTGAGGTCGTTCAATTATTGGATCCTAAAGAACATTTCTTGATTTTAAATACGTATTCATTAGGCTTTTCTTCTGTTATTGTTGAAAATTTAATTAAAACGGCTTTTCCAAAAGTGGAAAATTTAGAAATAGGGGAGTTGTTTTTACAAGCAACTGCGGGACCAAAACTTCCACTTGGCGTATTTGGTAAATTTCGCAAAATTGCGAAGTAAGACTTGTCAAAAGATTCTTTGAAAACAACACGGGGTGCTTATTTAAGCGTCCCGTGTTTGTTTTAAGCTCTATCAGGGAGTTAAATATGTATGTCTTTTAAACGTAGTGATGCAAGTTCGAGCTGTCTGGGTATCGCTGTGCTGATGTTTTGTGGAATGAGCGATAAATGTTGGGTAAGCTCGTTGTAATAGGTTATTCCAGCTTGTAATTGTGCTTTGAATTTGGCTACATATTTTATCTTTTTATCGTTCATGATATTTTTATTGTCTGTGACATATTTTTGAATATGATCGATATAAAGGTTGAGTTCGTTAATTAAAATAAAAGGTCTGTTGTCATTTTCAAAAACCGAAATACGGCCATAGATATGGTCGATCATTTCCCGCAAAGAATATTGTTTTTTGAACCAGACAAGATTTGGGCCTGGGCAGATGGATACAGCGGTCTGTTCTTTGCCCTTTTGGATATTGTACTTGAGATAAGCTGGTGCTGCGAGCCCTTCACAAAGACAGGTTTTTTCCGTAATGGCGTCAAAGGCTTTATCGTATTCCGCAGCGGGCAGGTTTTGTTTTTGGAGTTCCTGGATCTTTTGGTATTGATATGCGCGTGATGCGGTGCAGATCGGTTTATCACCAAACTCTGTGTTCGAAATAAGGTATTCTTTTTTACAAGGGCTACCGGGGCGCCCTTTTTTTATACGTTCCAATCGTAGGTACTCCGCGCCACTTTGTCTGAAATTGTTAAAGGGAATTCCCAAGGGAGATGCCCCACTACAATAGAAGTCTTCTTGCTTGGCCGTTTCCAATGCTTTTAAGGTTTCTTGATCTACCGTGGTTGCTTCGGGAACCATCAGAAATGGGGATCCCCATCCTACGGCATCGAATTCATAATAATTTAACAAGAACTGATGTTCTGAAGCAGTTCCCACACCTCCTTGAACTGTATATTTGATGATGGGGGGAGTTGTTAATGAGCGCTCTTGGGAAGTCCAATATTCGTGGTATATCTCGAAAAGTTCGGTTTTCAGACTTTCTTTTTTCTCTTTAAACTCTTGAAGGATTGGCCCCAGAAGAAAACCATCGGTTGCGAAGGCATGACCACCGCAGTTCAAACCGGATTCTATTCTGAATTCAGATACCCATACACCACGCTTAGCGAGATATTTTGCCTGGATGAGCGCCGATCGAAAGTCACTTACTTTCAAAACGACTTTTTTGTCAAATAGACCTTCACTATTTGGGAAGAAAGCCGGTAATTCAGCGAGGTAAGCGTATAGGTGTGGATTCATCCCTGCGGAAAGAATAAGAGAGGAATGCAGTGTGGAATTTGCAAAACCACGTAAGGCTGCTGAAGCATCAGAATAACGTTGATTCAATAGGTTACCATCCTGGTAATTCATTTTATCGACTTTGGACATAATATTAACATCGATGTCTCCCGCTTTGAGGTAATTGATCAATAGATCTTGCAGCTCGGTTTTAATCGCGCGATTGCTTTCAATTTCCATCGCATGATAAATTGGTTTTGAAGGGTGTGAATCGGGTAGAAGCTGAAAATATTTGGTAAGTTCGGAATTTTCGGTAAAAGGTTGACGCTTTAAGGCCTCGATTTGCCTATTGACCACAAACTGTACAAGATTGAGATAGGCCGTAATTCTTTTTGCTCGGTAATCTTCTTCTGTTTTAGCGATCGGATGATAGGAGATTTGATATTGTCCGCAGTAATAGCGGCGCATGCGCTCAATTAGTTCATCGTCAACAATAGACATTACGGAGGAGATGCCGTATTGTGCGACCTTAAGTGCGGAGTCGATGGAGAAAGCTAAGCCTAATACGGGGATATGAAAAGTATGCGTCATTCTTAAATATTTCTTTTACGAAATAATGGAGAATAACGCTGAAAAAAAGTAACGATTGTTTTATCGGGAAATGATTGTAATCACTATTCAAATACAATTGTCTTGTAGTCGTTGCGCATCACACGATCTTCGCTAAGGAGACGAATTGCTCGACTCAAAACAGCCTTTTCTATTTCTTTTCCGGCAGTTACCATATCTTTTACAGTATAGGTGTGGTTGACATGTCGTATATCCTGTACGATGATGGGACCTTCATCGAGCTGGTCGGTAACGAAATGCGCTGTGGCACCGATGATCTTAACTCCTCTTGCATGAGCCTGCTTGTACGGGTTGGCGCCAATAAAAGCGGGGAGAAATGAATGGTGTATGTTGACCAGTTTATTTTCAAAGATACTGACAAACTGAGGGGACAAGATCCGCATGAACTTCGCTAAAATAATATAATCGAAATTATAGTTTTGGATTTGTGCGATTAGTTGTTTTTCGAATGTTTCCTTTGTCAGGTTTTCATGTGAGATACAATGAAATGGAATATCGAACTTTTCCGTAAAGGAGCGTAGTGATTCATAGTTACCAATTACTGCCTGCACCTCCGCTCCCCATGTTTCGAAGTGTTGTCGTACCAAGATATCGGCGAGGCAGTGATGCTCCTTGGTCACGAGGACGACGATTTTTTTGCGGTTATTGGGGTTTATCTGTATCTGAGCGGATGGGGGAAGTACTTCGGCAAGAGAGTCGGAAAGCTGTTTCTGCTCAGGTACGATACCGTTACACACGACACGCACGAAAAATTTGTTGGCTTCTTCATCCACATATTCACGCATGGTGACAATATTGAGTTGATATTTTGCTAGCGTATTTGAAATGTTGGCGACTAATCCAACGGCATCTTGACATTGGATCAGAATTAAAGTTTGGTTGTGCATGAAAGGTGGTTGTAGGTTGCTAAAAAAGCGGGTTATTTTAACCCGCTTTTTTTGTTAGTTCTTCTTCAAGGTCAACTTCAACACGTAGATTTTCGACAATATGCTTTTGTCGGTCTGGTGTGTTTTTGCCCATGTAATATTCTAATAACTGTTGAATTTTATTGTCTTTGGACAAGATAACCGGGTCAAGTCGGATATCTTTTCCGATAAATAATCCAAATTCGGAAGGTGATATCTCACCTAAACCTTTGAATCGGGTAATTTCAGGTTTAGCGCCTAATTTTGCGATTGCTTTTTGTCGTTCTTCATCGGAATAGCAATAGATCGTTTCCTTCTTGTTGCGGACACGGAAAAGTGGTGTCTGTAAGATGGAAACGTGGCCAGCCTTGACAAGGTCTGGAAAAAACTGCAAGAAAAATGTCAATAATAACAGACGGATGTGCATTCCATCGACGTCGGCATCGGTAGCGATTACGATATTGTTGTAGCGTAACCCGTCGAGACCGTCTTCAATATTAAGCGCATGTTGTAAGAGGTTAAATTCCTCGTTTTCATAAACAATCTTTTTGGACATACCGTAGGAATTTAACGGTTTTCCTTTTAGACTGAAAACTGCTTGAGTCTGCACATCGCGCGATTTGGTAATTGAACCAGATGCCGAATCTCCTTCAGTGATAAACAAAGTTGTTTCTTGGTTACGTTCATTTTTATCGCTGAAGTGCACTTTACAGTCACGTAGTTTACGATTGTGCAAAGAGGCTTTCTTCGCTCTTTCGTTGGCGAGTTTTTTGATCCCGGCGATATCCTTACGTTCACGTTCAGATTGTAGAATACGTTTTTGAAGAGCATCTGCCGTAGCCGGATTTTTATGTAGGTAATCATCCAATGCTTTTTTGACAAAGTCATTGATAAATCCTCTTACAGTAGGACCTTCCGGGCCTACACTTTGAGATCCTAGCTTTGTTTTCGTCTGTGATTCAAAAACAGGTTCCTGCACTTTGATCGCGATGGCGCCGATGATTGATGAACGAATATCCGATGCGTCAAATTCTTTTTTGTAGAACTCTCGGATTGTTTTGACAAGCGCTTCACGGAAGGCAGCCTGGTGTGTTCCACCTTGCGTGGTATGTTGACCGTTGACAAAAGAATAATATTCTTCTCCGTACTGCTGGCCGTGAGTCATCGCGATTTCAATATCATCCCCCCGTAAGTGAATAATCGGATAGCGCATGGATTCAGCATCAATATTCCGTTCCAATAGATCTTTTAGTCCGTGCTCAGAAATAAACTTTTGCCCATTAAAGTTGATCGTAAGACCTGAGTTTAGAAAAACATAGTTCCAAATCATGTTTTCAACAAATTCAGGCCTATATTTATAATTCCGGAAAATAGAATCGTCGGGGTAAAATGTTACGGCTGTCCCATTTCGTTGCGTGGTATCTTTTTGTTCATCGTTGACTAATTCCCCTTTGGAGAATTGGGCGATGCGTGTTATATTTTGACGATAAGACTGTACGGTAAACTGACTGGACAAAGCATTTACGGCTTTTGTACCGACACCATTTAAACCAACTGACTTTTGGAAAGCCTTACTATCATATTTACCACCTGTATTGATTTTAGAAACAACATCAACCACAGAACCAATTGGAATACCACGTCCATAATCGCGTACGGAAACTTTATTTTCGTTTACCGTGATATCAATAATTTTACCAGCGCCCATAACAAACTCATCAATCGAGTTGTCAACGACCTCTTTCAATAAAACATAGATACCATCATCATAGGCCGAACCGTCCCCCAATTTTCCAATGTACATTCCCGGACGAAGGCGAATATGCTCTTTCCAATCCAGGGACCTAATGCTGTCTTCGTTATATGTACTCATAAATTAATGTAGAACTTAGCTAACAAAAGTAAAAAAAATAAACTACGATAAGTAGTTTAAAAGGCTAAATTTTTTAGATATCGATCGTTTGCGTGCCGCCGGAGAAAATTGCTGGTTTGATGGGAAATGTTTACATTTAGTGTAAGTAATTGTAACGAGAATAATTTATGGGATTATTTGATAAAATCAGGAATGAGTTTGTCGATATTATCGAATGGGTCGATAATAGTACAGATACGATTGTGTGGAAGTTTCCACGGTATCAGAATGAAATAAAAATGGGTGCGCAGTTGACTGTGCGGGAAGGACAGGCTGCGGTATTTTTGAATGAAGGCGTGGTTGCGGATGTCTTTCAGCCTGGTCGCTATGAATTGACAACACAGAATATGCCGATCATGACAACCATCAGAGGCTGGAAATATGGGTTCAATAGCCCATTCAAAGCCGATGTCTATTTTGTCAACCTTCGACAATTTGTCAATCAGAAATGGGGAACCAAAAATCCGATTATGCTGCGGGATCCTGAATTTGGACCAATTCGACTTCGGGCTTTCGGTAATTTCTCTTTTCAGGTGAAGGACGTTACTGTTTTTATGAAACAGCTGGTTGCGACGACGCCTGTTTTTACTGTTGAAGATATCACAGAACAGCTTCGAAATATTGCGGTATCGCGTGGGATGGATGCTATTGCTGAGTCGAAGATACCAGCCTTAGACCTCGCATCCAACTATGATGAAGTTTCGGCTTTGATACAACAAAAAATTGGGGTTGATTTTGATGAGTTGGGTTTGAGCTTAACGAAATTCTTAATCGAAAATATTTCATTTCCAGAAGAGGTGGAAAAAGCGCTTGATAAGCGAAGCAGTATGGGGGTCGTTGGTAATCTAGGGGCATATGCCCAATTTCAAGCGGCTAATTCCATGGAGAAAGCTGCTGAGAATCCCAATAGTGGGGGGATCGTAGGTGCTGGATTTGGTGCTGGGCTGGGAGCAGGAATGGTTGGTCAAATGGGTAATGTATTTCAGCAAAACAGTTTTGATGGGAATAATCCTACTGGTATGGGCTCAGCTGCTGTAGCTTCGTCTACCGGGGCCGTTGGACCACCTCCATTGCCCAAAACGGTAGCCTATTACCTGGCCATTAAAGGTAAGCAGGAAGGGCCATTTGATTCGGAACAGCTGCGCGGTCTTGTAAAAGAGGGGACGATGACACTTGCCACCTTGGTTTGGAAAGAGGGACTTGAAAACTGGATTGAGGCTGAAAAGGTAGGCGAATTAAAGGATCTGTTTTCGCAGAACCCGCCACCGATACCAGGAGTTTAGGATAAAACGGACGACCGAGTTTTATGAGTTTTGAAGAAAAAACCTCCGAAATAGAGCAGGGGTTAAAATGCCAGGGCTGTGGTGCTATCTTGACTTATCAGCCTGGTACTTCCTATTTAGCGTGTTCCTATTGTGGAACTAGGAATGAAATAGCGGATCAGCTACCGGAAGATGGGCATATTGAATCTACAGATTATAAAGTTTTTGGACAAGCAATGGAAGGAGTCGCCGATGAGCGCTATAGCTATTTGGCTGAAGTCGTGCATTGCAGTAACTGTGGTGCAAACTCGCGTTTGAATCCTCATGTTACGGCAGATTTATGTGCTTTTTGTGCTTCACCTTTGGTAATTGACCATCAGCAAAAGCGTATTGTGAAGCCACATGGTCTTGTTCCCTTTTCCGTTGATTACAAAAATGCTTTTGGGTTATTGACACAATGGGCCGGTAAGATATGGTTCGCTCCGAATGACTTTAGGCGAATTTTTAATTCAAGAAATGATCGTTTAAAAGGAGTGTATATACCATTTTGGTCCTATGATGCAGATGTACATTCTGAATATGTGGGGTCACGTGGCGAGTATTATTATGTGACGCGTACAAGACGCAATTCGGATGGTGAGACGGAAGAATACGAAGAAAGACGAACAAATTGGTATCCAGCTTCAGGTAGTATCTATAGCCAATTTAAGGATATTGTCATTTCGGGATCAACATCTCTTCCCGAAAAGTTCTCTGATAAAATCGGACCTTGGAATTTGGGCTATCTAAAACCTTTCAATGAGCAATATTTAAGTGGCTTTATCGCTGAAACTTTTAGTGTGGATCATGTAAAAGCGGCGGAGACTGCCCGGACTATTATGGATCGGGAAATCGAACGTCAGGTTGAGAATGACATCGGTGGTGATACACAGGATATTGATTCTATTGATAGCGATTTTAAATCCATTAAATTGAAGTATATCCTTTTACCTGTTTGGTTATCAGCTTATCAGTACAAAGGAAAGAGTTATCAGATCATGGTCAATGCATTTAACGGTAAAGTTTATGGACAACGACCTTATAGCTTTTGGAAAATTGCTTTTTTGGTATTGGCGATCATTATTGTTTTATATCTCTTGAGTTTTATGGGATAACAAAAAAGGTTATAAAAAAAGCGCTGTTCCCAATAAAAGAGAACAGCGCTTTTTTTATGTTAATCGTCTTGACTATTTGTTTAGAGAAAGTAGGAATCCGATCGTGAAATTGGCATCCCAATCAAATACGAAAGTGTCGCAATTGGTTGCATCTTTAATTGCTTTATAGATGTTGACACCGCTTTTTGTTTTTATTTTATCTGTTTTGTAAGATGCTGGATCGTTCAAAACCGTAAAACGCTCTTCACCTTGGCGTGTCTGCGATGCTAATTCAAAAGGAACCCCGCCTATAATAAAACAAACCTCTCTTTTATTTAACGGAATTTTCTCGCCTAATTTTTTTACTTCTGTATAGACCGCGTCATCTTTAAGGTCTTTTTCATAATATTTTGCACCAGGTGCTTCTACCGATTTTGTGTCACCGTCAATCCAGGAAATTTTAGTATTACCGGAGCCAATGTCAACAACAAATGAATTATCTTCGTAAGCTTTCGGCAGGACAGATTTTAACGCTAATTTTCCTTCTTGCTCTGCTGTAACCAAGTTGACCACAAAGCCCATTTTTCTTAGTTCAGCACTAATAACTGAAGTTTTAGGTTCTTTCTGGGCTCCGGAGCTAATGACGAAATGTATGTTTTTGGATTTGACGCCTTTGTCGAGCATCATGCCTATATAATCTTTTAATCCTTTACGGATGTCTTCCGTATTTGCCAATCCTTCGTATGCAAATGACTTTCCAAAGTCTTTGGAAATGATCTCCCAGCGATTTTCTTTGTCCATATTGACGACAAAGGAATTGAAACCCGAAGCGCCCACTTCAACGACACCCTTGTATTCGCCGTCGATTGGTTTTTCGGGTTGATAGTTGAATGAACGGGTCGTTTCTGAGCCTGATGAAGGTGCGGCCGCATGACCATTATTGCTTGTTGAATCTGTTGTTTGGACTGTCGAATTAGCATCAAATTTGCCCGATTGAATGGCCCAATAACCGATTGCGAGAATAGGTAAGGCGATGATAATTGCTTTGATTGGCCATCTTAATCTTGCCCATGTTGATTTTTCTTCCATAATGTTCGTATAATAAGTTTGATTTTAGTTAATGTTAATCGAGTAATGTAAATCCTTTATCTACTTTTTCTTCGGGTTTGAGTTCATAGCTGGCATCGGCCATTTGTGTTACGTTTAATACATTTAGATTACGTTCGTCAACTTTGCGGATAAACTCTTCCAGTTCACCTTGAGTAGGCGTGCCACCCACGGTGATGTTGTTGTTTTGATCCAAGAAATCAAGATTCGATCGGATAGAGGCAATATTTTGACTGATGGCACCTGTTGCTGCATTCATGGCCTCTTGAAATGCCCAGCCATCTTTGATATTGAACACATCGGCTAGGCCATCGGTGGCATTTTTCATCTTTTGAGTGGCTTCTAGCTTCTTGGAAATAATAGAAATGCTGCTATCCAAGGTGCTGACATAGATACGCGCTGCGCTTTCATTATCTTTTAGAACTTCCAATACTTTTGCAAATTGATTGGCATATTGTACGTAACTGCGCGCATTTTGCTCTTCAGATTCACCTTCTTTTCCCAATAGAAATGCTTTGGTACGTGTTTCTTTGGCATCTCTTGCATAAGCATTTGCCTTCTCTGCATTATTTTTGCTCGTTTCCTCCTTTGATTTCTCGTCGAGATTGGCCGCTTCAGCGGTGAAACGTTTCGCATAGGTGTACTTCTCTTCGGCTGTTTTTTGAGCAGTTTCACCGCTTTGAATCATGTCGATGCGGACACCGTCTACATTGCTGATTTTTTCCTTCACACGTTTCAGGGTGTCTTTTGCATCTCTTGATAACAGTTGTAAGGTTTCGATAGGGTTATTTCTAATGATGGATTTTTCACCTTTAAAAAGTAGGACGGTACCCAGTCGGTGCAATAGCGCAATGATCTTTGGGGCTAGCAATAATAAGGTAATCAGGATTATACTGAATATCACAAAAAGTATACTTTTCCCGGCATATTCCAGCATAATCGGTAAGTACTTGAAAAAAGCAAAGGCTCCGCCAAGTAAAAGCGCCCAAAAGAAGATCGACGAAGCTGTCTTCTTCGCTTCTGGTGATTTTAATTGTGCAGGCAAATGATCGCCCAGTACTTGAAATATCGGAAGTTGCGTTTTTATCTCAGCGGGAATATTAACATACTGATCTTTTCTTTCCATTGATTTATTTTTATGTTATTGATTGATTAATCATATGCAATGCAGTGTTGATTTCGGTGACCACTTCATCAACGGCCGCGTTGCCGATGTTTATTTTTTGTTCGATATCTTTAATTCTTGGTTCGTACTTTTCATTAATTTGACCCAAAGCGAGTTGTTTTTTCTGTAGGTCATCTTGCAATTTGGCGATATTCTCCGTTATTGTTTTGATTTCAGTGTTCAGATTTGCAATCTCCACGGTTCGGTCTTGTTCAGTCTTTTTCTTTTCAGCCTGTTTTTGTTCCGATTCTTTGGCAATGGTTTCTTTCAATTTATTAGCATAATTTGTGCCAGTTGCTACCAGTTTATCCTTGGTTAACGAACTGTCTACAAATTTCAGTGAAGTATAGGCTGCTTTTAATGTGTTTTCCTCTACTTTTCCCATTGCGGCAGCAGCATTCCATACTTCGAAAAAATCTACACCCTGTTCGTTGAGTTTTTCAAGAATGGCATAGACCTTTAATTTCATTTCTTTGAGGTCGGTTGTTCCGTCATTGGCTGTTATAGGGATTGGGGGCGGTGTTTTTCCAGTTGGAGCCTGGGCCGTGGGCGATGAATATGCCGGTGGTACAGAGGGGCTTTCTGGAGCAGCGCTAGTAGCTGGCGCCGGAGGGGCTTGTGCCGGTGGCGTTTGCTTTGGCTGATCGTCCTCAAAAATTAATTTCTTCAAACTGTTTAATATACTGGATCCTCTTTTAGTATCGTCGTTGCTCATCATGTCATAGTTGATTATATCTCTACTAAAATAATAAAAATTAATATTCTCTTCTAATGAATTGCGTTATGGAACACCTGAAATGGACATGGGGTGGAGGAGCTTGGTTAAAAGCGATGAAATGCAAAGTAGGGAGAGTGAATCAGCTGCTATGGCACTTTATGTTTGGGGTAAAAACAAAGATTCCCAATCAACAATTGGGAATCTTTGTTTGGACGGTAACGGTCCTGTGGGACTATTATCTGCCAAAATCATCTTGTACGCGAACAATATCGTCTTCGTCAGAAGGGTGGTTAGCATCTGTGTGCTGCCAGATCTCTGCCAAGATACCGAAGCCGTCCAATCCGATTAAACGGTGACGTTGTCCTTGGCGTAATCTGATTGTTTCTCCCTCTTTCAATGTTGAAACAACCGATTCTTCATCTGTGTCAGAAACCATAACGCCTACGTTCCCCTGGATAACACGCCAGATTTCGGCACGACGGTGGTGATATTGCCATGAAAGTCTTTTCTCTGGTGCGACAATTAAAATTTTTGGGCTTAATTTTCCTGAAATTCTTAATTCTTGTACATCCATTCCGCCGAAGTACTCATCGGCAAATTCTTGTGCTTGGGATTCGTCGATAACGAAAAATCCTCCCCAAGGGCGTGCAGCATCTGATTTATCAATACGAAAACCTTTGGATGTCAGCATTTCCTGTACTTTTTCAAACAATGCGATTTTATCTATAGCCATATTAAAAATTCTAAAAATTTGTTATTCGTTAATTCAGTTGCTAAATATAAAAAAAATCCATTAATAATTTAAGTTAACCGTTTTAGCTTTATCTAAATCCGTTATAATGGAGCTGTTTTGGATATCTCTAGCTATAATATGTCGCGTGAAGTTAAAAATGAAATTGCTAATTTTGTGATTAATCTAATTTCAGGATATGTCAAACTTTCAAGTCGATCGGGAAAATACTGCATTTATGCAGGCTGTTGCTTTTGTTAACCAAACGAACCAAAACATATTTATAACAGGAAAGGCTGGTACAGGAAAAACGACGTTCTTGAAGTATATCCGTGAGCATAGCTACAAGAAGATGGCTATTACGGCACCCACGGGCGTGGCTGCGATGAATGCGGGCGGAACCACTTTACATTCTTTATTTTGGCTTCCATTTGGAACCTTTATTGAAGATTATGAGTTACGTTGGGACGAGCAGGATAGTCATATTTACAATAAATCACGTTTATTCAGTACGATTAAACTGACCAAGCAGCGCAGGGCTATCTTGCAGGAACTTGAGCTTTTGGTGATTGATGAGGTCTCAATGGTCCGTGCAGATACATTGGATGCGATTAATGTGATTCTGCAATCTGTTCGTCGCGATATGCGACCTTTTGGTGGGTTACAAGTATTGTTTATCGGAGATTTATATCAGTTGCCACCAGTAGTGAAAGATGCCGAATGGAATGTTTTACGGGATCATTATTCTTCTGTTTTCTTCTTTAACGCTAAAATTTTAAGGGATAATCCGTTGGTGATGTTAGAGCTTAATAAAATCTATCGTCAGCAAGATGAGGGTTTTATTTCCATTTTGAATGCCATACGAAACAATCAGTGTACAAGTGACATGCTAACGACCTTAAATGGTTATTATCAACAGGACTTTGTTCCAAATGAAGAGGATCAGTATATTACATTGACCTCCCATAATCGAAATGCTGATGAAATAAACGGAGCCAAGTTGGCATCATTATCGGGGAAAATGTTAAATCTTAAGGCTGTTGTCAAAGATGATTTTGCGCAGGGTTCCTACCCTGCTGAAGAAACGTTATCCTTAAAGATAGGGGCACAGGTGATGTTTATTCGAAACGATTCGGGAGATGAGCGTAAATATTACAATGGAAAGATTGGTACGGTAAAGGACATCGATACGGTGCAAGGCACAGTAACGGTTACATTTCCTGATGGGTCGGAATCTGTAACGGTAAAAAGGGAGACCTGGGAGAATATTCGGTATAATTACGATAAGGGGCAAGATCAGATTAAGGAGGAGATATTGGGTACATTTTCGCAATTTCCACTTCGACTGGCCTGGGCTATCACCATTCATAAAAGCCAGGGTTTAACTTTTCAAAAAGCGATTATTGACGCAGGTACCTCTTTTGCTGCGGGACAGGTGTACGTTGCATTGAGCCGTTTAACGAGTTTAGATGGGCTTGTATTAAAATCGATCATCCCGTCTTATGCCATCCGTACCGATTACCAAGTTGTCGAATTTGTGCAGCGTGCTCAGGGACAGGCTGATGTAAATGAGATTCTAGAGCAATGCCAGCGGAATTATCTTGGCCAGATTTTAATGCACGGTTTCCGTTGGGACGGTCTATTGGCCGAAACTTCTGAATTACTGAAATCACTTGAGGAGCGTAATATTGATGGAAAGGAACAAGCAGTACTATTTTTTCAACAATTGGTCAAGCACCTTCAGACCCAGGAGAAAGTTGCACATAAGTTTATTGTCGTATTGTATGATTTGTTGCGGGATAAAAACGCGATCGACTATGATGTAATTTGTGAACGTTCTACTGCTGCGGTCAATTGGTTTTTACCGAAAATGGATGTAGATCTGATTGAGGCCTTAACCAAACATATCGAAGAGTACCAGATACGAAAACGTACGAAGAAATATATTGACGAGTTAAAAGCGCTGTTGCTTGATTACAAGCGAAAACGCGAGCAGTTGCAACACTGTCTTCTTATTGCTGATACGCTTTCCAAACGGGAAGATTTTCAAACAGCGATGCTCGATGTTGCTGCCAGTGTGAAGACCAAAGAAAAAGACGAATTGGCTGCACAAAATGCAGATGAAGAGGGGCCTAAGAAGTTGGATACAAAGGAGATTTCCTTAGAAATGTTTAAGGATGGGATGAGCATTGCTGATATAGCGGTTAAGCGCGGGATGGTCGCTGGTACGATATATGGGCATTTAATTAACTTTGTTGGTACGGAAGTGGAAGCAACAGAGTTGATCGAGCAGGAGAAGTTGGATCGTATTCTTGGTGTGATACGTGCAAACCCGGATAAATCCTCTTCAGAACTTAAAATGCTTTTGGGGGCAGATATTGATTATCCGGATATTAAAATTGGACAAAAAGTTTTGGGATTGTAGGCAATAAAAATTTATAGCGTATATTTGTAACAAATTGTGTGATATAGTTTGTTGAAAGCCCATTGATAACCTTAAGATTGCTTATGGAAAACAAGAAAGATCCTAACAAGTGGCTTGTGCTGACGACTATTTCAACCCAGATGGTTTTTACCATTTACGCATTTTATTTATTAGGGGATTGGCTGGACGGTAAGTTTCATGCTGAGAACCAACTATGGATGAAGATCTGTACCCTTGGAGGGATTGGAATTTCTCTATATCAAGTCATTAGACAAGTGAATCGATTAAACGATAGATGATAGTATATATAAAGCAGGCCCTTATTTTATTTTTTGTTGCGGTATTAATTTTTGCCGTTCATTTCTTTTTATTAAAATCTTTTGATGGTATACATTCCCTGGAAGATCTACATTTTCCATTGTATGAAATTTATATTTTTCAATTGATATTATCCGTGCTCATCATGGTGGGGATAAGTTACTGTTCGCAGAAATTTCCGCAATATGTTGGTTTTGTTTTCTTGGGATTATTGACTCTAAAGTTTGTCCTAAATTATGTATATATCCATAATGGGCTGGCAAAACCGCAGGCTGATATTTTAAAATATAACTATTTGATCGTTGTCGTTTTATTCCTTTTTTACGATGTTATATTTGCCTACAAGGCTTTAAACAAATCCTAAGGGTGAAAACGATAGTTTTTTCAAAAAAATGTAATATTAAAGTAGCTTTTGTGCTTTATATGTAGTATTTTCGCAAAAAATTTTAAATAACATAATAGTAGTATCGTGAGTCTTAAAAGAACACTTCAATTTTTAGCAGTTATTCTGTTTGCAGTTGCGCCATTTTTAACAAAGGCGAATGAGGATGCACACGGAGAAAAATCGCAGGCTGAGGAAATCAATAGCCATATTGAGCATCACTTACAAGATGATTATTATTTTAGCTTCTTTTCGGATGAAGAGACAGGTAAACATTATGGTTTTTCATTGCCCGTTATTTTGATCGATAATGGCTTGAAAGTTTTTATGGCTTCGGCATTCGATCATGGTAATAAAGTTGCTGAGGTTGATGGTCAATATTATGCATTGTTTCACGGGAAAATTTATAAGACTGATGCTACTGGTAATTTGACTGGTCATGAGTATCGTAAAAATGCTGACGGTAGCTATGTTATGACTGTAAATGAAGATGGGAAAGAGGAGAAAAAGGAATTTGAAACTTCCTATGTGGTTGGTTCTCATGAAATTCATGATGCTGTTGATTTTCATCCATCTGTAGCGATGCCTTTAGATTTCTCGATCACTAAAAATGTTGTTGGGTTGTTTTTGGCTGCATTTTTAATGTTTTGGGCATTTATTAGTTTGGCTAAAACGTATAAAAAGGGTGCTAATAATTTACCTAAAGGTATTGGACGTGTATTGGAGCCTTTGGTTATCTATGTACGTGACGAAATGGCTATTCCAAACATTGGTCATCGTTACAAGGAATTCATGCCATATTTATTGTCTGTATTCTTTTTGATCTGGATTTTAAACTTGGTTGGTTTGACACCACTAGGGTTTAACGTTACAGGAAACATTACAGTAACTTTATGTTTGGCTCTTTTTACATTCTTAATTGTGAATATCAAAGCAAACGCAAACTACTGGAAGCATATTTTTTGGATGCCAGGAGTTCCGGTTCCATTTAAATTTGTTTTAGCGCCAATTGAGGTGTTGGGAATGTTTACAAAACCATTCTCTTTGATGGTACGTTTGTTTGCAAATATTACAGCCGGTCACACAGTCGTAATGGGACTGATTGCAATTGTTTATTTATTGCAGCATCAATTGACAGTAGTAGGTAGTATCGGTGTTTCCATGTTCTTGACAATCTTCTTGATGGTTATCGAATTATTGGTAGCATTCTTACAAGCATTTATTTTTACGATGTTGTCATCCTTATTTATCGGTATGGCTGTTGAAGAACATCACGATCATTAATTAGTAAATTTTTTAATTATTCAAATCATACATTATGTACAATTTAATTGGAGCCGGTTTAATCGTTATCGGTGCAGGTTTAGGTTTAGGTAAAATTGGTGGTTCTGCAATGGAAGCTATCGCTCGTCAACCAGAAGCAGCATCGAAAATCCAAACTGCAATGATTATCATTGGTGCCTTACTTGAAGGTTTAGCATTCGGTGCTTTATTATTAGGTAAATAGTCACAACGGTTTTACGATATAACCTGCAACGGTTGGTTGCAGGTTGTATTATTCCTGAATCTTAAAAAATAAGAATTATCATTATATAGTATAACAATGGATAAATTAATACATTCGTTTTCGTACGGTTTGTTTTTTTGGATGGTCATCGTCCTTGTGGTTATTATCTTTTTATTAGGTAAATTCGCATGGAAACCAATTGTTGATGCCCTAGACGAACGTGAAAAAGGTATTGCAAGTGCTTTGGAGGCTGCTGAAAAGGCTAAATTAGAGATGGCTCGTTTGACAAATGAGAACGAACAATTACTAAAAGAAGCTCGCGCAGAACGCGATGTTATCCTTAAGGAAGCAAAAGAACTTAAAGATAAGATTGTAGCTGAGGCGAAAACTCAGGCACAGGCTGAAGGTGCAAAATTGATTGCACAAGCAAAAATCGAGATCAACGAACAAAAGAACAAAGCTTTGGCGGAGGTTAAGTCTCAGGTTTCTTCTTTGTCTTTGGATATTGCTCGTAAAGTGTTAAACAAAGAATTTGAGGACCAAGGAAAGCAAGAAGCTTTAGTAGCAGATTTGCTTAATGACGTTAAATTGAACTAATCCGGTCACTCAAATTACGAAATAGAATTATGTCAGTATTTAAAGTAGCATCAAGATACGCTAAGTCATTAATCGACCTGGCTAGCGAGCAAGGCTCACTGGAAACAATCAAGGCAGATATGGATTCATTCATTGCTGTTTTAAAATCCAGTACAGAATTGCAAGCGGTTTTTGCCAATCCTATTGTTCCTTTGGACAAGAAGAAAAACATATTAGATGCGCTATTTAAAGATAAGATCAATCCAAGTATCTTGGCTTTCTTTAAGATCATGATCAACAAAGGTCGTGGCGAGATTGTATATGCCACTGCTCAAGAATTTATTCGTGAGTATAACGAGGTAAAAGGAATTGTGAAAGCTACAGTTACATCTGCGGCGCCACTTTCTGAAGCTAATTTGGCAGCGATGAAAGATGTACTTGCGAAAGAAACCAACGCTCAGGTGATATTGATCAATAAAGTTGATCATAGTTTGATCGGTGGATTTGTAGTCAATATCGGCGATCGCCAAATTGATGCAAGTATTGCTGGTAAGTTGAATAAATTGGAAAGATATTTGAATCAGAATAATTAATTTGTTCTGATACTTGAAGTAAAATAAATCAAAAAACCCCTTATAATAATTAAAATGATAGAGGTAAGACCAGATGAAGTTTCGGCAATTCTAAGAGAGCAATTGTCGGGCTTTAAATCAGAAGCCGAACTAGAGGAAGTGGGTACCGTACTTGCTGTGGGTGACGGTATTGCTCGTATTTACGGCTTAACTAAAGTTCAGTCCGGTGAGTTGGTTGAATTTGATAACGGATTACAAGGTATTGTATTAAACTTAGAAGAAGACAACGTCGGTGTTGTACTTTTAGGTCCTTCTGATGAAATCAAAGAAGGAGATACTATTAAACGTACCAACCGTATTGCATCCATCAAAGTTGGTGAAGGCTTGTTGGGACGTGTTGTAAATACTTTAGGTCAACCGATCGATGGTAAAGGACCTATTCAAGGTGATTTGTATGAAATGCCTATCGAGCGTAAAGCTCCAGGTGTTATCTACCGTCAACCGGTAACTGAACCATTACAAACAGGTATCAAAGCGATCGATGCGATGATTCCAGTTGGTCGTGGTCAACGTGAGTTGGTTATTGGTGACCGTCAAACAGGTAAAACAGCTGTTTGTATCGATACAATCTTGAACCAAAAAGAATTCTATGATGCAGGAGAACCTGTATTTTGTATCTACGTTGCCGTAGGTCAAAAGAATTCTACAGTTGCGAATATCGTGCGTACATTGGAGGAAAGAGGTGCTATGGCTTATACAGTAGTTGTTGCTGCATCTGCTGCTGATCCTGCTCCACTTCAGTTCTATGCGCCAATGGCAGGTGCTGCTATCGGAGAGTTTTTCCGTGATACAGGCCGTCCAGCATTGATCGTTTATGATGATTTGTCTAAACAAGCGGTAGCTTACCGTGAGGTTTCATTATTGTTACGTCGTCCACCGGGCCGCGAAGCATACCCAGGTGACGTATTTTATCTACACAGCCGTTTGTTGGAGCGTGCAGCGAAAATCAACTCTTCAGATGATATCGCACGCAACATGAATGATCTACCTGAATCGATCAAACACTTGGTGAAAGGTGGTGGTTCATTAACTGCGCTTCCGATCATTGAAACCCAAGCTGGTGACGTTTCAGCGTATATCCCAACCAACGTAATTTCAATTACAGATGGTCAGATCTTCTTGGAGTCTAACTTGTTTAACGCAGGTATCCGTCCAGCGATCAACGTAGGTATCTCTGTATCTCGTGTAGGTGGTAATGCGCAGATCAAACCGATGAAAAAGGTATCCGGTACATTAAAGTTGGATCAAGCTCAGTACCGTGAATTGGAAGCTTTTGCGAAATTCGGTTCTGATCTAGATGCTGCTACTAAATCTGTCTTGGATAAAGGTGTTCGTAACGTTGAGATCTTGAAACAAGGTCAATACTCTCCGGTTTCTGTTGAGAAGCAAGTGGCGATCATTTATATCGGAACTAAAGGTTTATTGCGTAATGTTCCTGTAAATAAAGTGAGAGAATTTGAAGAAGAATTCTTGACTCAATTGGAACAACGTCATCCAGAAGTATTGTCAGCTTTTAAAGCGAATAAGTTCTCCGATGAATTAACTGCAGTATTAGAAACAGTAGCTAAGGATTTAGCATCAAAATATTAATAGTAATGAGTATTTGGTATTGAGTCTATCGACAAGGCTCGATACTCAATACTAGGTACTTAATACTTAAAACAAATATGGCAAATTTAAAAGAAGTAAGAAACCGGATTACCTCGGTATCATCAACACAGCAGATCACGAAAGCTATGAAAATGGTTTCGGCTGCTAAATTGAAGCGCGCTACTAACGCTATCTTACAATTGCGCCCATATGCGAATAAACTAAGAGATATTTTGGCGGATGTTTCTGCGAGTGTTGAGGGAAGTAACTCTCCTTTTACAGTGGACCGCGAGCCAAATAAGGTGTTGATCGTTGTTGTTTCTTCGAACAGAGGTTTGGCTGGAGCATTCAACGCAAATGTTATCAAAGCGACTAATAACTTGATCTTTAACAAATATGCCGAGCAACATGCAAAGGGTAATTTGAGTATCATTGGTATTGGTAAAAAGGGTTATGACTTCTACTCGAAACGTAACTTCAATATGGTAGCTAATCACTCTGATTTGTTTTCTGATTTAAATTTTGGTTCTGTATCTGTGGTGACTGAATTTATCATGGAACAATTCAAAGAAGGTAATTTTGATCGTGTTGAAGTGATCTATAATCAGTTCAAAAATGCAGCAGTTCAAGAGTTGACTGCAGAGCAGATTTTACCATTATTACCTGCGGAGGAAAACAAACAACATACGCATAAAGCAAAAATAGAAGCTGAGGTGGATTATATCATCGAGCCTTCCAAAGAGAAGATTATCGAGGAGTTGATTCCTAAAGCAATCAAGATTCAATTATACAAAGCTGTTTTAGATTCGAATGCCTCTGAACATGGAGCACGTATGACGGCAATGGATAAAGCTACAGAGAATGCTGGTGACTTAATCAAATCACTTAAGCTATCTTACAACCAGGCACGTCAAGCTGCAATTACAACAGAATTGACGGAGATCGTATCTGGTGCAGCAGCATTATCAAACGGATAATTTTTTTATTCCGAAATATATAGAAAAAGGGCTAATCACACATGATCAGCCCTTTTTCTATATACGCTATTATCTACCATCGAATTAAGGCTGAACCCCACGTAAATCCTGCTCCAAAAGCTGCCAAACATACGAGATCACCGTCTTTAATCTTTCCTTCTTCCCAAGCCTCGCATAGTGCTATCGGTACAGAGGCTGCAGTGGTATTACCATATTTCTGAATATTGTTGAATACCTGATCCTCCCTTAATCCAAGTGTTTTCTGTACAAATTGTGAAATGCGAAGATTGGCCTGATGTGGAATTAATAAATCGATATCATTAGTTTTTAAATTATTTTTTGCTAGTGCTTCATGAATAACCTCAGGGAATTTGACAACAGCTTTTTTGAAGACGGCCTGTCCATCCATATTTGGAAACGCAGTCCCATCTTCGAGCATCTCCTTGGTCATCAATAATCCTCCCAATTCTTGGTCCGGCCAATCGGGCATTTTATCCAGCCAAATTCCACTGGATGCACCGGGATAATACATAGCTAGCTTTTCGGCATCGTCTCCGTCTGAATGTAAGTGCGTGCTCAGGATTCCTTTGCCGTTTTCGGCTGTGGGTTGCACAACCACTGCTCCGGCACCATCGCCGAAAATAACAGAAACGGCTCGTCCTCTCGTAGAAAAGTCAAGTGCAAAAGAGTGTTTCTCCGAACCAACCACTAGCACATTTTTGTACATCCCTGTTTTGACAAATTGATCGGCAATAGAAAGTGCATATATAAAACCTGAACATTGGTTTCTAATATCCAGCGCCCCGACCTCCTTCATCTTCATTTCCCGTTGCAGTAGAACGGCGCAGCCCGGGAAATAATAATCTGGCGATAAGGTGGCAAAGATGATGAAGTCGACATCTTCAGGTGTAATATGGGCTCGTTCGATGGCAATTTTAGCGGCTTCGACCCCCATAGTGGTGGTGGTTTCGCCTATTCGGTCTGCATATCTACGTTCTTTAATGCCAGTTCGTTCTTGAATCCATTCGTCACTGGTATCCATAAAGCGTGTTAGGTCATTATTGGTATATACATTTTTTGGAACGTAATAGCCAATTCCTGCAATTTTTGACTGTAACATAATAAATTCCTCTAATTGATTGTATTCTTCCCTTTTATATTATCGTTAATTTAGAAAAAAATATTCTATTTTTGCAGCATGGGTACCCAAACTGCTGAAGAAACCTTTACGTTAGAAGAGATATTAGCCTCTGTGAAAGAGTCTAATCGACTCATTTTGTGGAATGATGAAACCAATACGTTTGAACATGTGATTCATTGTCTCATCTATCATTTACAATATACCGAGAAGCAAGCTGAGAAGATTGCCTGGAAAGTACACACTGAGGGGAAATGTGCTGTATTGGAAGGCACCTATACGGAGATGGAAATCTATCGTAAAATTCTGAAAGCCGAGGGATTGACTGTTTCTGTGGAGTAATTTACTATTCTTTTGTTACCGTAATAATATGGTTACGCTTCAATTTTGTCTATAAGTTTTAGTTTTCTTTGCACTATAACTTATAAACTAAGCTGAAGCATGTTTTTTTACGCTAAATCGTTTAAATCTTTCTTATTTGTATTCTTTTTACCTGTTGTCCTTTTTGCTCAAACAGGTCAAATCAAAGCTATTTTAGTTGATAGCGAAACCTCTAAACCTATTTCATCGGCTAGTGTCGCGCTCTTGGACGCCCATAGTAACGTTCTTGTTAAGGGGGGACAGTCTGTATCCCAAGGATTCCTTTTGTTGTCTGATATTAAACCTGGTAAATATATTGTCCGTATCACTTATGTTGGCTACGAGACACAAACTATAGATAGTATAGCGGTCTTAGGGGGTAAAAGTAAGGACTTAGGTCGAATTGCTTTGAAACCTACGGGTAATATGTTGAATGAAGTTGTTATTGAAGGACGAGCTCCAGCCATGCAGATTGGTATAGACCGTAAAATCTTCAATGTAGGTGAGAGTTTGGTCAGCGCGGGTGGAACAGCGACTGATGTGCTTGCTAATGTTCCCACTTTGCAAGTTGATCAGGATGGATCGGTCAGTTTGCGTGGATCAAGTAGTGTGAAGATTTTAATCGACGGCCGGGAGTCTGCTTTAGCAGGAAATGATGTAACTTCTTTGCTTCAGAGTCTACCTGCCAATTCAATTGAAAAAGTTGAAGTCATCACAAATCCATCCTCTAAATATGATGCAGAGGGCCAAACTGGGATTATCAATATTGTTTTAAAGAAAAATATTCGAACAGGGCTGAACGGATCGATAAATACATCCGCTGGTTCTTATGATAATTATATGGCTGGTATAACATTGAATTATCGTGATCGGAAATTCAATTACTTCGGATCCTATAACTTCAATAAACGAAACATGTTGGGAAGTGGGAAAACGGACAACACGTTTTTTGGTGATAGCACGCGTAATTATAGCGAATCCGAATCGTCAAGAAAGGGCAATAGCCATACGGTAAAAGCTGGGTTTGATTATAATATGTCAGATCGAACTTCATTGAGTTTTTCGGGTAATTTAAGTATACGTGATAACAAGCGAATAGAGGACTTGAATTATGAGTTCTTCAAGCAATCGCAGATGACAGGAACGAGTGTTCGAAATTCAACGCAATTTGAGGACGATCTGGGTTATGAATTAAATGCTGATTTTAAACATCAATTTAAGCGAGAAGGAGAGGAGTTGACCGGGAATGCAAGTTATGGAAGAGACAAGGAAGATGGTACAAATGATTTTTCTCAAAATTATACCGATGGACGGAAGGCCACTTCACGGAAGAATGTTACGTCTGAGGATGGCAAGAATATCAACCTTCAATTAGATTATGTTTTACCTTTCTCTGAAGTAAGCAAATTTGAGGCGGGTTACCGTTCTCAAATCAGAAAGTCATTTGATACCCAGTTTTCCAGATCACTCGATTCTATAGGTAACTATGTGCCAGATTATAGAATCAGCAACGATTTTGATTTCACGAGTACAGTCCATGCGATCTATGCGAATTATCAAAATAAATTAACGGATAAAATTGGCTATCAAATCGGACTACGTGGAGAACAATTTGAGCTGAAGTCTACCTATTTCTCCAAGGATCCAGCTGCTGTGGAAACGGAATCCAATGCTAAACAGAAATTTTTCAGGTTATATCCAACACTGTTTTTAACCTACGATGTTGGTGAAAATGGTGATAAAGTTCAATTTAGCTACTCGCGCCGTGTTCAACGGGCTCGTGGTTGGCAAGTTAACCCATTTTTAAACGTATCCGATGATTTGAATTATCGTCAGGGAAATCCGAATCTGAAACCGGAAGATGTGCACAGTTTGGAAATGAGCTTTGCCAAAACCTTTGGTAAAGTAAACCTCATATCTTCGGCTTATTTCAATCACGCAAGTGAGGTTATTCAGCCATTTGTTTACAAGATAGAGGATGGAAGAACATACAGTAGATGGGAGAATATGACCAGTCGTAATCTTTCGGGTTTTGAGTTTATTTCAAAGATCAACGCAACGAAGGATTTTGACTTTACATTTAATCTCAATTTGATCCACATTCAGTATAATGCAAACCCGGACTATGATATTAAAGAACGAAAGGATTTCGCTTATAATGCTAATCTGACCGCTAATTATCGTTTTACGCCAACATTTTCTGCACAAGTGCGCGGCGAGTATAATTCTTCCCGTGTAATGGCTCAGGGACAGATGAATGCAATGAAAGGTATGGATCTGGCCTTGAAAAAAGATGTGTTTAAGAAGAAAGCTTCAATTATGTTGAATGTTAGAGATGTATTTAATTCGCGGAAAATGAATGGTGTGACAGAAACCTCTCAACTTATATCCAATTTTGAGCACCGTTGGATGAAGCGGATGGTAACTTTATCACTTTCCTATCGGTTTGGTAGCCAAGATTTAAACAAATCAAAGAAGAAAGAGTCAAATACAAATGAAATGGGCGGTGGAGAGGAATATTAAAAAATATTCCTCTTTATACACTCAAATGCTTAAATTTAATTTTAAAACAAACCTAAAACTAAAAAGAATGAAGTTATTAAAAACAGTTCTTGCGGTATCGGTGATTGCTTTTTCAGCACATCTTAATACTGCCGTAGCGCAAGCAAAAAAAGAGGTTCCTGCTTACAAAATCTTAGATTTACCTCGTGTAGATATCAAGAAATTTAAAAAGAATAAAGCTGGAGCCTATGTTATTTTTGATGGTACTTCGCTGGAAGGCTGGAGAGGATATGATAAGACCGTAGTCCCGAAAAGATGGGTAATTAATGAGGGGGCGATCAAATTTGATAGCCAAGCTAATGTTGGTAAAGAAGAAGGCGGAGATTTGGTCTTTGCTCATGATTTTAAGAATTTCGAATTGGAGATGGAATGGAAAGTTGCTAAAGGAGCAAATTCGGGTATCTTCTTTTTAGCGAAGGAAGTGGAAGGACAGCCGATTTATATCTCGTCTCCAGAATGCCAGGTCTTGGACAATGAAAACCATCCTGATGCTAAAATGGGGGTAGATGGAAACCGTAAATCGACTTCATTGTACGATATGATTCCTGCCAAGCCGCAGAATGGTAAACCGTATGGCGAGTGGAATAAGGTTAAGATCAGAGTAAACAATGGCAAGGTCGAGCATTTTCAAAATGGTGTAAAGGTTGTTGAATATACATTATGGGATAAGTCGTGGATTGATTTATTGCAAAAAAGTAAATTCAGTGAAGAAAAATGGCCTTTGGCTTTTGAATTGTTGAGTCATGTTGGTGGCGATAGCAAATCAGGGCTTATCGGTCTTCAGGATCATGGAAATGACGTCTGGTTTAAGAATATTACCGTTAAGGTTCTAAAATAGAAAAAGCAGCTTTAAGCTGCTTTTTCTATTTGCTATAGTATCGATTGTAACTCTTTTAAGTCGATAACCATATGTGATACATCGTCCGGTTTTTCAATAACATTTGGGTTAAAGAAAATGGCATCCATGCCTACATTTACGGCTCCACGGATGTCGGCATCCAGGTTATCTCCAATCATCAGTGATTGCTGCGCCCGAGCTTGAGCAGTCGTCATAGCGAACTCAAATATTCGGGGGTCCGGTTTATTCACGCCGATGACTTCCGAAATAAAAATATGTTTGAAATATTTACTGAGGTTGCTCTTTTCCAGTTTGGTCTCACAGGCCTCTTTAAAACCATTCGATATCAGGTGAAGATTGTATCTGTCAGCCAAATAAGCCAAGGTTTCATGTGCATGTGGAAACAGATTTGTTTTTTTTGGACAGATAGCGAGGTATTCCAGTTCGAATTCTTCAGGAAACAACTCCGGATCGACACCGAGCTCAGTAAAGGTGTCGGCAAAGCGTGCTTTCCTGAGTTCTGGTTTTGATATCTTTCCGTGATGATAGAGCCCCCAAAGGCGATGATTGTTAACCGTATAAGTTTCTATAAAACGAGTGGATGACTCTTGATTGAACAAGTGATCAAACTTGTATTTAAAATATAACTCGTGCAGACTTTCTTCGGCATTTTTATCAAAATCCCATATGGTATGATCCAGGTCGAAGAAAATGTCTTTTTTCTCGTGATTAAACATATACAAAATTAAAACAAATTAATTTTAAATTCCAAGTCAGTTGGGTTAGCTAGTGATGAAATTAAAGGTCACTTTTAGCGCTATCGGGTCTCCGATGGTTTATATGAGTCTGTTTGGTGATTTTAGTCTTATTGCGAATCGGTTAATTTTCTTCTTTGTGTCATAATCCTCCGGATATTTCCGAATACATAGGTGAATACCTATTTTTGTCACATGAAGAAAGCGCTGTTACTCTTTTATTTTCTATTGTTCTATGCGGTTATGCAACTGATATGGTGGGGGGTGATGTTTATTCGTTTTGATCCGAGTAAAAAGAACATGATCATAGGGGAGGGAATATTCTTCTTGATTATTTTCTTGTGGGGTGCATGGCGATTGAAGCGACTGGTTGAAAGGGAGCAGAAACTGTTGCAGCAACAGCAGAACTTTCTTTTGGCTATCACACATGAACTTAAATCGCCGTTGGCTTCTGTCAAATTGTATATTCAAACGATTTTGAGACGTGATCTTGACAAGGAGCAACAACAAACGTTCTTGAGAAATTCGCTGAAGGATATCGAGCGTTTGGATGATCTGGTTGAAAATGTATTGATGACAACCAAGTTGGACAGCCGTAACTACAGTATGCCGAAAGAGGATTTTAATTTTACTGCTTTGGTAGAACAGGTTGTGGATAGACTTCAAAAGAATTCCTGTAGTTCGCAAGTCTTGAAACCTTATTTGGAGTCGGATATCATTATTCATGCTGATAAGTTTGCGATTAGTAATGTGGTTACTAATCTGATAGAAAATGCCATTAAGTATTCACCGGCATGTGCTATGGTGGATGTGAAATTATATACGGAGAATAATAAAATAATTTTTTCTGTTGCTGACCATGGTATCGGTATCAGTGATGAAGAGAAAAAACTTATCTTTAATAAGTTTTATCGCGTGGGAAGTGAGGCAACACGAAAAACCAAAGGTACAGGTTTGGGGTTATATATCGTGAAAACCGTATTGCAGAAGCACGACGCGACCATAAAAGTTAAAGATAACACTCCTAAAGGGAGTATTTTTGAAGTAACATTTGAAAGAAATGCAAAGTAAACAAAGAATATTACTTGTCGAAGATGAAGAACACTTGTTAGAAGCTATCAAGTTGAATCTCGAAATGGAAGGTTACCGTGTTACTACGGCTACCGATGGAAAAAAAGCACTAAAAGTCTTCAAGGAGGAACGTTTCAACTTGGTGGTTTTGGATGTGATGATTCCCGAAATAGATGGATTCCAAGTAGCTGAAACTATTCGACTGCAAAACACTGAAGTTCCTATCATGTTTTTAACTGCGAAAAATAGCAGTGAGGATCGAATTACGGGTCTTAAGAAAGGGGCGGATGATTATTTGGTAAAACCTTTCAACTTAGAAGAATTGATCCTTCGCGTTGGAAATTTGGTGCGTCGTGGCATGAAACCGGATGATTTGAAAGAACTAAATTCTTATCAAATCGGTGATAAAACGATCTATTTTAATTCGTATGAGCTACATCATGCGGATGGCACGATCACTTCTTTGACAAAGAAGGAGACTATGCTGTTGAAACTGTTGATTGAACGACGTAATGAGGCAGTATCACGGGAACAAATATTGGAGACCGTATGGAATTACGATGTTTATCCATCTACGCGTACCATCGACAATTTTATCTTAACCTTCCGAAAATATTTCGAACCAGATCAAAAGCATCCGATTTATTTCCATTCTATCAGAGGTGTTGGTTATAAGTTTACCGACAATAACGCATAGGTAGAAAGAGATGATGACAATCAAGGCTAGAATAGTCGTTATTTTTATTGCTGCATTATTTTTAGGCTATGGCTTATACCAGGGGCATTATCAAACTACTGTGCTGATAGCGGGTGGAATAGGCTACTTGATTTGGAGTCATTTTAGAGAAGGGTCCGTTTTTTTGGCAACGCAGGCTTTTCATAGACAAGATTATGAAAAGGCAAAAAACTTGCTTGCTGAGATAAAGAATCCGGATGCACTTCGTAAAGGCAGGCGCAATTTCTATGAATTTATGATGGGAAACATTGCGCTTAAAGAGGAACGTGTCGATGAGGCTGAATATCATTTTCAGCTAGCTTCGCGTCTGCCTTGGAAAAAAGATAATGAAAAGGGTATGGTTATGATTAATCTAGCAAATATAGCGCTGCGAAAGTTGGATTATGAAAGAGCTAGAGCTTATACAGATGTTGCCAATAAGTTACATCTGACGGCTAGGCAGAACAGCATTATTACAAAAATAGAAAACGAAATTTCAAAACATTTATAGTGAGTACTACTTTACAAAACGACTTATTGATTAGAGCTGCGTTCTCGCAGCAAACGGAAAGACCTCCTGTGTGGATGATGCGTCAAGCTGGACGCTTTATGAAGGAATATTGGGATATCAAGAATAAATATTCCTTTTTGGAGATGTGCAAAACACCAGAAATTGCTGCGGATGTCACTATGCTCCCAGTAGATTTGCTAGGCATTGATGCCGCTATTTTATTTTCTGATATTTTAGTTACAGCTGAAGCTATGGGAGGGGATCTGTCCTTTGAGCAAGGTGTCGGTCCTCGTTTTTCTAATCCTGTTCGCTCTGTAAAGGATGCTGAAGCTTTGTCTACCAACTGTTTGGATAAATTGCAGTATGTTGCTGATGCAATCAAGGTCATTCAACAACGTCTTGACAGCCGCATCCCTTTGATTGGTTTTGCGGGCGCACCATTTACAATTTTAAGTTATTTGGTTGAAGGTGGATCTTCAAAAGATTTTAAGTTAACGAAGTTGATGTTGAACAATCAGCCTGAGTTAGCACATCTGATCCTTCAAAAGATTGCAGATGTAACGGTTGAATATCTTAACATGCAGATTGCAGCCGGAGTAAATGCAATTCAATTATTTGATAGCTGGGCCTTGGCCTTATCTTGGAATGATTATCGTGATTTTTCGCATTATTATAATAAGCAGATTATTGCGAAGTTGAACCGTAAGGATATTCCAGTCATTTCCTTTTGCAAAGGATCTTCTGTTTTTGCACCAATGATGGTCGAAGCGCAACCTGATGTTGTTTCTATCGATTGGAATGCAGATTTAAAAAATATTAAACAATCTCTGCCGCAGGGTATTGCTGTTCAAGGGAATTTGGATCCATTTGTTTTGTATGCAGATAAACCTGTTATCAAAAAGAAGATTATCGAACTATTTGAGCGCATGAGAGGTGAAAATGGTTTTATTTTCAATTTGGGTCATGGTATTATGCCGGATATTCCTTTTGATAATGTAAAATATGCCATTGAGGTTGTAAAGGAATTTAGCTATTAGTTTGCTATCCACTTCAACAACAAAAACGACTTGCCTCTGGCAGGTCGTTTTTGTTGTTACATGCTACAATGTCGTGTTTTTGATAGTGTTCTTTTGTATAATGGATGTAAGATTTGTGCAATTGATGTTTGGACGTATTGATTGCTCTTAACTTTTCTTATTTTTGTGCCTATGGTCTATTTATATGCAAAAGCAGTTCATATTATCTTTGTGATTTGTTGGTTGTCAGGTCTGTTCTATATGCCTCGACTCTTTATATATCATACAGAAGCGAAGGACAAGAGTCAGGAAGCATTTGATGTTTTGCATAAAGAATTCAGTAAGATGGAAAAATTACTGTGGTGGGTAATTACTACTCCTGCGATGTACATCACAGTCTTTTCTGCACTAGTTATGTTATGCTATTCCCCTGGCTTATTATCCATGGGGTGGATGCATGTAAAACTGACATTCGTTCTGGGAATGATAATTTATCATTTTACCTGCCAGAAGATTATGTTCAAATTAAGCCGTCAAGAATCCAAATTAACCTCAACAAAACTCCGTTTGTTTAATGAGGTCGCGACAGTTTTATTATTTGCGATTGTTTTTACTGTTGTCTTAAAGTCAGCCCTGAATTGGATATTTGGTGTTTTGGGGCTCTTAATTTTATCCATCGCTTTAATGATGGCCGTAAAACTTTATAAGAAGTACCGGAACAAGAAAGCATAACAAAATGTTAAATTCGTCTGGTTTCTTAATCCTTTTTTATGCTGTGTAGTCGAAAGATTATAAATTGAATCGGATTATGTACAGGAAAATTTTGGTGACGGTCTCGTTGCTTATTGTCGCAACGGCTGGGTTCGCGCAGCGATACAGACCTTTTGGAGGAGCATTAAATATCTATTCTACTGATATTCCATTTTTTCTTTATATCAACAACGTTTTGTATAACAATAGAGCTTCCACGGATATCAGGGTCGCCAATTTGACGAGTCGTCGTTATGATCTGCGTATTGTGTTTGCTGATAGGCAGCAACGAACGTTGAACGGTAGCGGCGTGCAACTTGTCAATAGAAATGGACAATATATGAATGTTGTATTTTCTGTCAGTAGCAGACGTGGAAATAGGGGGATTATCTTGGAGTCCATGAATCCTGTTGATCGGTATAACAACGGTAATTATCGTGAGGATTTACCTTATACTAACCGGGATGGATATCACAATGAACAAGGTAATGATCGATACAGACAATCAGAAGATCGAGACGATTTGCCAGACAATAATCGTGAAGGATATAACAAAGGATGGAATAATGATCGATATAGGCAATTGGGAGACGATAAGGTTTATCGCGACGTTGTAGCGAATCAAAGAGGATATGCTGAAAATGAAGATAATGATCAGTCTGATAACGGAGTAATGAATAAGACGAATTCTAATCGATTGAACGATCTATTGAATCAGAAGGAAAACGATCAGGATAGGCTTGCTGTAGCTGCTCAGGAATTAAAAAGTATGCGCCTAAGTGTTACTGAAATTGTTGATTTAATGGAACTTTTTATACGAGATGATAATAAACTGGCTTTTGCCAAATATGCTTATCCGACCTGTGTGGATAAACAGCATTATGAGAGAGTAGGGGATGCCTTATCGTTCAGTTCAACCCGGGAGAAGCTAGTGGATTTTTTAAAAAAATAAAAGGAGCATTTTGCTCCTTTTTTATTCACCGCCGAAGCAGATATATTTTAATTCCATATATTCATCCAAACCGTGTTTAGAACCTTCACGACCTACACCAGATTGTTTTACTCCACCAAAAGGAGCAGCTGCATTTGAAATAAGACCTGTGTTAATACCTACCATGCCAGCTTCTAGCTGTTCAGCAACACGAAAACAGCGATTTATATTTGTACTATAGAAATAGGAGGCTAGGCCAAATTCAGTAGCGTTGGCCATTGCTATTCCATCATCTTCTGTTTTGAAACTGAAAAGAGCGCAAATAGGACCAAAAGTCTCCTCGCGGAATATAAGTGCTTCTTTCGGGACGTTGGTCAGGACAGTTGGTTGGAAAAATAGGTCTTTGATGACCTTTCCTCCTGTAGCCAATTCGGCACCATGATTTAACGCGTCTTGCACATGATGCTGCACTTTTTCTAGCCCTTTTGTATTGATTAATGGACCTACCTGGACGCCTTTGTCAAGTCCATTGCCAACTTTCAATTTACTGACAGCATGGCTAAGTTTCATCGAAAACTCATCATAGACTTCTTCTTGGATTAGAAACCTATTGATGGAAACGCAAGTTTGCCCTGAGTTTCTAAATTTTCCGGCAATAGCTCCTTCGACTGCAGCATCAATATCCGCATCGTTAAAAACCAAAAAAGGAGCATTACCACCAAGCTCCATAGACACTTTTTTAATGTTAGAGGCTGATTGTTCTATGAGTGTTTTTCCGACTTCGGTTGAGCCTGTGAAAGATAGTTTTCGTATGAGGTTGTTCGTAGCGAGTTCTTTGCCGATACCAGCACTATCTTTTCCAGTAATCACATTAAAAACGCCTTTTGGAATCCCAGCATCTTCAGCCAGTTTAGCCAAAGCTATAGCAGAAAATGGTGTTTGAGATGCCGGTTTTAGCACAATGGTACAACCAGATGCCAAAGCTGGAGCAACCTTTCGGGTGATCATCGCTAAGGGGAAATTCCAGGGTGTAATTGCAGCAACAACTCCGACCCCTTGCCTAATTGTAAGCATTCTAGTTCCTTTTTTTTGAGAAGGTATCGTCTCACCATAGGCCCTTTTTCCTTCTTCTGAAAACCATTCTACGAAGGAACTACCGTAGTCAACTTCTACCCTCGATTCGCTAAGGGGTTTGCCACTTTCTAAGGTCATAATTTCCGCTAGATCGTCTTTATATTGCTGAATAAGATCGTACCACTTTCGGACGGTGTTGCATCGTTCCAGTACAGTTGTGTTTTTCCAGCTTTTCCACGCCTTGTCAGCATCAATTATGGCTTTAGTACAGTCAGCTACTTTTAGATCTGGCAACGAAGCAATAACTTTCCCTGTTGCAGGATTTACCACATCAAAGGTGTGTGTTGACTTGATAAATTTCCCATTGATATAGGCACTGTCAATTAAAAGTGTATTTTTCATCGATGTAAATTTAATTGTCACAAGTATAATTAGAAGATTTCTGAACTAAACTTCACTTCAATATGATCGTTGTTTGTTCAAATGAATCTCTCTCGCTCAGATTTTGACGGTATTGTACAAAACTCATTTTTTCCAAACCATCGATAGCGATTTTTAGCAAAATAATCATAGAGCGCATCTCTCCATTTGAGTGGTAAAATCTTCAGTAAATAACATGTCATGTAGGGGAAGCCCAATTGCTTACAAATCTTTAAAACAGCTTCACTTTTGAGATAGATACCGGTTGGAGATAGGAAAATGATGGAGTCAGTATTTTTGGGAATATTCGTTAGTGTGGTCCGGGCAAATTCAGACTGCAAAGAACTAAATAAGAATTTCTTTCTGCGATCTATTCTTAATAATAGTTGAACAAGGCGATTACAGATCAAGCAATCACCATCGAAAAAGATGATATATCTCCCTTGTTGTTCCATATTATAAAGTTACTTCTATTTATTGAAAGTACTGCCACAACAAGATCATAAAAGGGAGAGATTTTATCATTAACCGAGTTTAGTCCTCCATGTAAAAAAGGCGGTGTTTCTATTGGAAACACCGCCTTTTTTAATTCCTTTTTATAGGTTTTTCATGATTGTATGTCCCATACGATCCCTTTTGGTTTTTAAGTACTCTTCGTTAAAGGGATTTGCAGTTATTTCAATAGGTACATTTTCTATAATTTCAAGACCATAACCTACTAGGCCAGCACGTTTTGTCGGATTATTTGACATAAGACGCATTTTTGTGACACCAAGATTTCGAAGAATCTGTGCTCCGACACCATAGTCTCTTAAATCTGCTTTAAATCCTAATTGTACATTGGCATCTACCGTGTCCAAGCCATTTTCTTGTAACTTGTAAGCATGTAGCTTATTGATCAGTCCAATACCGCGACCTTCTTGATTCATATAGACAATAACACCTTTCCCCTCTTGCTGGATCATTTCCATTGCTTTGTGCAATTGAGGACCACAGTCACAACGGCAAGAACCAAAAATATCACCCGTAACACAAGAGCTGTGCACCCGCACCAAAATAGGCTCATCTTCATTCCACTCGCCTTTGTAAAGCGCTAAATGTTGTTCGCCAGTGTCTTTTTGTGTAAAGGCTTTCATCTTAAAATCACCAAATTGCGTTGGCATATTAACAGTGACTTCTTCATTGATTAAAGAATCGTGCTTAAGACGGTATTCAATTAGATCTTCAATACTAACGATCTTTAAATCAAATTTTTTAGCAACCTCTATTAGTTCTGGAAGTCTGGCCATTTCACCATCTTCTTTTAGAATCTCAACCAATACACCTGCTGGTTCAAATCCTGCTAATCGAGCAAGGTCAACGGTAGCTTCAGTGTGTCCTGTGCGACGTAATACGCCACCATCTTTTGCTATTAGCGGGAAAATATGTCCTGGTCTACCTAATTCTTCATAATGAATATTAGGATCAATCATTGCTTTAATTGTTTTCGAGCGGTCTGACGCAGAAATTCCGGTTGTACAACCGTATCCCTGTAAGTCAATGGAAACTGTAAAGTTTGTTTCATATACTGCTGTATTCTGTCCCACCATTAGATCCAGATGTAATGCATCTGCTCTTTCTTTTGTAATTGGGGCACACACTAGTCCACGACCATGAGTCACCATAAAGTTGATGATTTCGGGAGTTGCATTGCGGGCAGCTGTGACAAAGTCTCCTTCATTTTCGCGATCTTCGTCATCCACGACGATTACTACTTTTCCTGCTTGTATATCAGCGATCGCTTCTTCGATCGTGTTTAATTTGAAATCCATTTATTGATATATTGTAATTGGTACAAAGTTAGTGTAGAATCTAAATTTATTTATAATAGCGTTGTCACAATCTAATGTGATTCTTTCAATTTATTCTTTTTTGCAAGCTTTTCCTTAATCCATTTCCAAGCGGCTTCTACTTTTAATTTATATTGATCAATATCAAATAACGCGGAATCTGTCGTTGACTTGTATGTTAGAAAAGCGGCCAATGGTGTTAAGACAATAATGGCCATCCACATGCCAACGGCTGATGATATGGCACCATCTTTAGCTGTTTTTTCTGCTACTGTAGAGATAATGTGATAGATCAGAAAGAAAATGATGGCCATCACCACAGGAAGACCAAGTCCACCTTTTCTGATAATGGCTCCTAGTGGAGCTCCAATTGCAAATAGTAAGAGACAGGAGACAGCTAGGGTAAACTTGCGATGCCATTCAATACGATAACGGATATCTTTCGATTTGTAATCTTTAAATTCAAGTGTACGGCCGTTTAGATCTTCCTTTAAATAATTCAACTGGTTCAGCGCATTCATAGTGATTTGTGCTCGTTGTTCTTGTGGAACGAGATCGGTAAGCAAATTTTTAAAAGGTTTGATCTTAGCCTCTTTGACCTTTGGCTGTCCGGGTTGATTCACACTAAAATATTTCGAATAGATATTATATCGGGTGTCTAATGTACGGACGATTGCCTTTCCCATGCTGTCTATTTTGATATGATTGGAATCGATGTACATGTCTAACTGTTTCAGGTTTAACATGGCATGGTGGCTCTTGAAGAGGTTTTCGTCAGTTTTACCCTGTTGAAAACTTCCCATATCAAACTTTTGCTCTGTTTCCTTAAACTTAAACCGCGTAAATTGCTGGCGTGGATCGTAGGTTTTGGAGTTTTTAGTCCGTGCTTCCTCGTAGCGGATACCATCCTTAAGTTTAAGGATCATATAATTGTTGTCAGGAGAGTTATAGATATACCCTTCTTTGGCCATAAGTACATTATTGGCTGTATTACCGCCACGATGATCATAGATCATCAAGTCATAGAGAATTGTTCCCGCTTTGTTTTTTCCTCTAGCGCGGATTGAGTAACCTGGAATGGTGTTGTTAAAGATTCCGGGTTTGATGAGGAAATCTGCCTTTTTATTACGTACATCAGTAAGTAGCGTACCCATTTTTAGGTTCACTACGGGGAGAATATAATCGGAGAACAGAAAAGAACTTGTTGCGAAAATTGCAACGAGTATAAATAGCGGGGTCATTGCTTTACGTAAAGATACGCCTGCAGCCTTGATTGCAACTAATTCATAGCTTTCACCCAGATTTCCGAAAGTCATAATGGAGGAAAGGAGCATGGATAAAGGCATTGCCATTTGGATTTGAACAACGCATTGATATCCAATTAGCTCCATGATGGTATACCATTCAAATCCTTTTCCAATCAAATCATCAATGTACTTGAATAGGAAAAGCATCAATAAGACAAACATCACAATAAAGAATGTGACAATAAATGGTTTTATGAAAGCTTGAAGAATAAGTAAATGAACCTTTTTCATCCGTGACGCAAAGCAAATTGATGCCTTTACATTAAGGCATCTCCCAACTAAGAAGCTCCTGCTGGAGCCCCTAGTGGAAATATATTGCAAAGATAGGCTTTTTTATGCACCTATAACACTTTGAAGATAGACTATTGAATTTTTCCAAATTAACTTTCTATTTTCAAGGTCTTCTTCTTTAGCGTAATCTGTTATCTTAAGAGCAACATCATTCGTTAGCTCGTCTTGATCGATCTCCAGATCGAAATAATAGGGATCATCATCTAGCCATTTAAAGCGTACAGATTTATTTTCTTTTGATGCTACAATTTTTGCTCGGTGAGGTTCATCATCCCAAATGAAAGTATAAACGGTGTCTTTATAGTTTACATCATCTGCAAACCATTGTGCCAATTCGTTTGGTTCTTGCAAATACGGAAATAAAATTCTAGGTGAAGAGTTGATGATATATTCTAGTTGGAATTTTATTTTATCTGCCATAAAAATGTTTTTTTAAATTTTAGTTTGTTTAAATCAAAAATAAGCTATATTTGCATTCCCAAAAATGGCGGGGTAGCTCAGATGGTTAGAGCGTTGGATTCATAACCCAAAGGTCGGCAGTTCGATTCTGCTCCCCGCTACAAATCTCTTCCAAAATTGCTTTTTATTGCATCAACTTATTATTTGTAATAATACATATTTATTTTGTTATTGCAAGTTTTTTTGTAAAAAGTTGCTCCCGTTTTTTAATAAACATGTTGTTTTTTGGGCTGTCAATTTTTTTAAGTTCATTTTCTATTTTTCAATGCTAAATTTATTGAGTTAAAAATGAGTTTGTTGTGTTTAATACAAGTTTTAAATAGGCCAGAATCAGTAAAAAAATAAAAAAATCTTTTGAATTGACATACGAAGTGGTATATTTGCATACCGAAACGGCGGGGTAGCTCAGATGGTTAGAGCGTTGGATTCATAACCCAAAGGTCGGCAGTTCGATTCTGCTCCCCGCTACTAAAAGCATCAATCTTAACAAGATTGATGCTTTTTTTATGATTGCATGTATTTCCTTTTTATCGCATTTCCTTTTTTTTCGCTGCTGGCAAGATTACATCTATCTTTGTATTGTTTTATGGATAATATTTAAATAATGAATATAAGACCTATACTAACCCTATTTTGCTTTTTTATCTGCCATCATGTTTTTGCACAACAAGGCACAAAAAGCCACGTCGTTACACATCAACGGAAAACCATTCTATGTGATGCACAGAAAGGCGAGAATTCTTACCCGGCTTGGGGAGTATTTCCAAAAGAAAATTATCCTATACGAAAGGTTACTATGTTTGTTACGCTGGGGAGCCCGGATAGTTTGCGCACGGCGCATTGGGACTATTTGGATCACATCGTATTACGTCGTAAAGGAGGGAAAAATGGACCAGCACTAAATTATGAATTAGGAAGAATGCTTACGCCATATGGTAGTATTTACAATAAGGGATGGAGTTGGAAGTGGCAGGTCGATGTAACTGATTTTGCTCCTTTCTTAAGGGATAGCGTGGAAATTGTCTATACTCATTCTGGTTTTGAGGACAAGACTGTGGGATGGGCACTTACCGTAGATTTTGAAATTTTATCAGGTCCACCAGTTGTTACCCCATTGGGAATAACAACGCTGTGGAATAAAGCCTATAAATATGGGGATGTCAACGAAAAGATAGCAGAAAATCTACTGCCAATAACATATACCTCGAGTGCGGGAGCAGCATTGAGCCGAATACGCATTCAGCATACAGGGCATGGTATGGATAAACCACGTGGCTGTAGCGAATTCTGTAGCCGGTGGCGCGAACTAACCTTCGATGGAAAGACTGTGGACAAACGTGATATGTGGAAGAAATGTGGGGGTAATCCACTTTATCCACAAGGCGGGACCTGGGTACATGACCGCGCATATTGGTGTCCTGGAGATTTACAGCAGCCTGATTTTATTGATGTATTTACTAAAGTTGGTACCCATCAAATTGCCTTACAGATGGAACCTTATACAGCGACTGATAATGTGCAGGCTGTCGAAAATATATCCGCTTACTTGTTTCAATATTCTGCCCCTAAGCAAAAAGTTGATGTTGCCGTTGAGTCAATAATGGTTCCAAGTGATGAACAGCGTTTTTCTCGATTAAAGCCGGCGAGTGTTGGCCCAAGGATCTCTTTCAGAAATTTAGGTGCTGAGCCGATTCGTACCGTAGAAATTGTTTATGGCACGAAGGGATTCCCTGCCAGAACTTTTCATTGGAAAGGTAATCTTTCTTTTAATCAGGTTGCAGAAGTTATACTGCCTGGAGAAATACAAGAAAGAGATCAGGAGAATGTATTTACGGTATCACTTCTAAAACCGAATGGCAAGTCGGATGCGTGGCCTATAGACAATAAGGCGGAAAGCGTCTTTAACGCGCTGCAGCTATTTCCCACTGATTTTGTTTTGGAGTTTATGACCAATAATAAACCGGCGGATAATCGTATATTTCTAATTAATGCAAAGCAGGATACGGTCTTTCGCAAAAATGGCGCCCAACTGGCTGCGGCAACGATGTATAGAGATACTTTACACCTTAATGAGGGAAACCACTCACTCTCTTTGGCCGATACCGCAGGTAACGGACTGCAGTTTTGGGCACAACCTGAAAATGGTGATGGCCATTTACGAATCTTCGATTTGAAAGGAAACCTTATTCATGCTTTTGAAAGCGATTGTGGAAATGGCGAAATGTTTAGTTTCCATGCTAAACGTGGATTTGAGACGGGGCTAAGTTCAACGCAATATGCCTTCTCGCTTTATCCAAGGTCGGTTGTGGATAAGACTCAACTAAGCGTAGTTTCCAATGAACCGAGTGAGATGACTGTGCTTTTTATGGTTGATGGCGTTTTGTGGCAAAAACACGAATACAAATCCATTCAACAGGCTGTGCTGAATTATGATGTGAGTCATTTACCATCAGGAAGAATAATCGTAGAAGTTTTGATGGATGGTATTAGCCAGTTTAAAGGACGAATAAATAAAAGATAACCGGATAAAGAAAAGCGTGAAGATATTTTGTGCTTAGATTTTGAAGAATTTGATAAAAAAAGCTCCATTATGGAGCTTTTTTTCATCTGTTTAATCAATTGTCGTCGTAAGCTAAGCCTTTCCAGTCTTCTCGCTGTAAGTACTTCAGCATTAAAAAGAAGATGAACCATGCAAGTCCAGCTAAGATCCAAATTAGTGTTTCATAGTGGAAAATGATTTTATGTAAGTATCCCAAAATACCCAATAGACCTAATATCAGTAGATTAGTTATTGCTTTTGAATTGGATTGACTAGCCTTCGAAAACGGATAGCTTTTGACAATAAAAAGCATAATCAGAATACTTTCGATACCGCCAATAGCGGAAGATAATAGCAGATCATTAATAGAACTGAGACCAAATAGTGGTACACAGATAGAAAGAAACAGAATGTTGAACGGTAAAACATATTTGATAAGACATGCTTTAAGAACTCCAGTCATCAGTTGTCCTGGTTTTTGTATGGGAGTCACATGGTAGACCCAGGCCGCTTTATATTTATTACTTTGCGTAATAAGCTGGAAAACGGTTAGTATGGTTAATAACGAAAGATAAAACATAATTATATACAAGCCTGAATCACGAAGCTTCGCTATTTTGCCAGCTATTGGGAGATCGTCTCCTGTACGTAGAAATAAAAAAACGAAATAAATAGGTAGATAAGCCAACGAAGGATATAGCTGTTGCTTAAATTCTCTCGTTTTAGAACTTATCAGCCATACAATGCCAAATCCAGCCTCTTCAACAGGGGATGAGCAAACGCTCGAAGAGATCCTTTTATATAAAGGTAATTGGGATGGATTATTTCGAGTTAATTGTGAAGCTTCACCAGGAAGGCTATCGGCGGTTGCAAGTGCAGCTATTTTCGCATTAAATCCACGTGAAAATAGCTTAGTACAAGCGTAAATACCAGCAAGAGGAGTTAGTATTCCTAATGTTGATAAGACGACCATATGTACACTGTGGCTGCCAAAGAGTAATGGTTGAAATGATGCAATCCAGGTACTTGGGAATATCCAAAGAAATCTGAGTTGTTCCATCGTTAAATGAGATTCTACAATAGATTGAATCAAATTAGGGCCAACATAATAGGATAGGAAAAGAACCAGTGAGAGACCGATCTGTATATAAGTAATTACATCTTTAAACTTTTGTATGGGGAGATATTTGATGCTAATCAGATAAAATCCGTTGGCAAATATCAGCGCGATCAATGTGCTTAGTATAAGCTGCAGACATAAAAGAAGGACGGAGACGATATCCCAATTGAAAGATACATAAATAAGCACAGGTAAGGTTAACGCAATTACTTGATTAAAAAGCTTGATTGAAATAAAAGTTATTCGGGAAATAGCTAAAGTCTTATCATTAACTGGTCTGGGCATAATGATATACTGATCCCGAGTATCTAATAGTATGGGCGAAAAATCGGACACCAGTGTAATACTTAACATGCTAATGAAACTGAGTAGCATGATCGAAATGGCTAAGTACCTATCTGGAATCGACAAAATAATGACCATGAATATCAGGCCAAAGATGAGATACAATAAGAATTGTAAAATCGATGACGACGAAGATGATTTTCCCGAGCTACGTTTGCGAAAGCTAATAGGCTTTCGATTATCTAGGATTATTTTGGTTTGTAAGATGATCTTAAACTGTTCATAATTGATGCCTAAGCCTTTCCAAACCCCACGAAAAAGAAGGATAAATTTTAAGATAAATTTTTCCATGTTATTGAATTGCTGTAATGATATTGGAAGCGTCCAATGCGCTGCTGCCCGTATTGGTTAATTTAGCAAATATATGCTCCAATGATTCGTTAGGATCTGTTTTTAGTTCCTCAATCGTACCATCCGCAATGATGCTCCCCTGGTTTATCAGTAAGATTCGATCAGATACTTTTTCAACAACGTCCATCATATGTGAACAATAGAAAATTGTTTTCCCTTCTTTTGCAAGTAATGAGATAAGTTCTTTAACAAAGATAACAGCATTAGCATCGAGTCCAGATAATGGTTCATCCAGCACGATAATTTGTGGGTTATGAATAATTCCTGAAATTAAAAGTACTTTTTGACGCATTCCTTTGGAGAAGGTATCCATCCTATTATTTACATTAGATTCAAGGCCAAACGCCGCTAACAGTTTTAAGGAACGTTCCTGAATGACTTTATCTTCCATTCCATAGAGTTTACCTACAAAATCCAGGTATTCCATGGGAGTCAGTACATCATATAATTCTGCGTTTTCGGGAACATATCCCAATAATGCTTTTACTGCAAGTGGATCTTTTTGAATATTGATGCCATTTATTTCTACAGTGCCTGTGAAGTCCTCGATAAGTCCTGTTAATATTCTAACAGTAGTGGATTTGCCGGCACCATTTGGGCCAATATATCCGATAACTTGACCTGGGAATATGTCGAGGTTGATTCCTTTCAATATTTCTTTTTCTCCGTATGATTTTTTTAGGTCAACAATCCGGATGAGAGGTAATATACTTTCCATATCATTATAATCTTCAAAGTAAACTTACATAAAAAATTGGAGTTATAGTTTCCAATTGAAAAGTATATGATTCCTAATTTTGAGAAGAAAGTCTTTATTTTAATCCATGGAAAAGGGACCTTCCGGTCCCTTCAAAAACTATGTTATTTTCGGAAAAACTATCTATCGTTTTTAGGATATCCCTCTTCATCGAGATCATCTCTCAAATCTTCTTCGTTCTCGGCTAATTTCTTGTCCAAAGGAGATAAACGTTCATGATCAAAAGTCTCGATTCGCATGTTAGCATTATCTAGATCTTCCTCTTTGAGTTCATCTTGTGTTGCATACTCATCTCCGACAAAAGGATTAGAGTCATCGTATGTTGAATCATCATCAATTGCACCTTCAGCTACTGTATCGTAGTCAGCCGGGTGATCGTAGTCTGGATCGTTGTCATCGACATCCATTTCATAACTGTCAAGTTCTTCATTAAAAGCAAGGTCCTGCTCTTTATCTGGATAGTCTTCTTCGACTTTCCCATTTTTACTTTCTTTTTTCGACATAATCCTGCTAATTTTTATTTATCTGTAAAACAGTTCCCGTAAAAAAAAGTTTTTGATTTATCTGTGAAAGCGAATGTTCCAGTGCCACTAGGAGGTCAGGAATGTGAAGATTCTTTTGGAAAGATAAAATCCAAAAAATGGTTAAAGCAGTAAAACAATATAATTATATGTTTGTTTTATTTTAAAATAGGAATTATGATCTTCAAGCGTTTAAATTATCAGACTTTACAGAGTTTACGCCTACAAGGCTACAATATTTTATTGACCATTGGTCGGGCTGAAGATGAGAACCCAATTTATTTCCCAATGAAATTGGAATCTTTTAATTCCAGTAGCTCAAATTTTGACAGTCATGATGCAGCGACCTTTCAAGGAAAGAAGATTCTTATTTTGGATGAAGCCATTCAACGCTCTTTAAATCACGATCTTAATGGTATAATCCAACTCGACAATTAAGCACTATTTTTAGCTCTTTTATAAGAGCTGGGTGTAATATTTCTTTTCTTCTTATAGAAATTGGTTAGGTGACTTTCATCATTAAATCCGAGTTCTTCTACAATTTGTTTCATCGTGTATCTATTGGATGCTAGTCGCTCCTCAATTAGTTTAATACGAATATCGTCTATATACACTTTGTAGCTTTTTGAATATCTTTTTTTAAAAAAGGCCCCAAAATAATTTGCTGAAATTTGGAACTGATCTGCAATCGACTTGATTTGTAATTTATCCGGGAAATAGATATTTTGCTGTATGTATTGCTCGATCTCTTGAGACAATTCATAAGACTCGTTAATAGGTAGCTCCAGATCTGTCAATATATTTTCTACTAAAGCGAAAAGGGACATTGTCTGGTGGAATATAAAAATTGATGCCGCTTCATCTTCACTCTCATATTGTTGAATTAGCGAAATTACCCGCTCGATCAGTTTTTTATTTTCCTTTTTAAGGGATAGGCTCTTATTTAACAATGTCTTCGAGTTAAAGATATCAACCGGGTTGTGAGTAAGTCTAAAATTTTGTTGTATAAAGTGCAGATCTTTAAAGTAGGAGTTGGAGAAATAGAGTACAAATGCAGTTGTATCTTTTTTTGTCTCAAGTGTTTCGAAATCTTTATTCAAAAAAAGTAAATTCTCTTTGGAAAATTTTAAATTATTCCCTTTCGATACGAGTGTGCCTTCGGCTATATAAACTAACGCAAAATCAAAACCCGTTTTATTGAGTTCTAATTTTTCTTTATGCTTGATTTTTTGAGATTCGAAAGATAAATTCATCATATGTACAGAGTCTATTGGAATAATCGCTACAAACCTAAGAAAAATGGATTAAAGACCTTGCTATTTCCTCTTTTAAACCGGCATGTAATACAGTTGCGTATTCACCATAAAATAAATCATTCGTTATTTTAAACGATTATCAGGTGCTTTTTGCATTTCTGGTCATCTGTTCAATAGCATCCCATTGATCTTCAGGAATAATATCCAATCCATTGAACTCACCTGCTCCCTTAAGCCACTCGCCGCCATCTATCGTGATAACATCACCGTTGATATAACTGGCGTAATCGGATACCAGATAGGCCGCGAGGTTGGCCAATTCCTCCAGTTTGCCCAAGCGGCCCAAGGGGATACGTTTGGCAGGCGAGAGAAGTTCGCCTAATTCACCTGGAAGTAGCCGTTCCATGGCACCTGAAGTTTGGAATGGACCCGGAGCTATAGCATTGAGTCTTATCCCTTTTTTTCCCCATTCAACGGCTAACGATCGAGTTAATGCAAGAACTCCGGCTTTAGCTGTTGCAGAAGGAACAACGTAGCCAGAACCCGTCCAAGCATAGGTTGTGACGATACTTAGTATAGCTTTATTATGTTCGTTGGCCTCAATCCAACGCTTGCCCAGTGCTAGGGTATAGTTTATACTACCTTGGAGAACGATACCAATAACAGATTCGAAGGCGCGGTGGCTTAAACGTTCGGTAGGGGAGATAAAATTTCCGGCAGCATTGTTTATGAGTATATCTATCCCGCCAAAATGTTCATATCCACAGGAAACGACGCGCTCGACATCCTCATAATTTCGGACATCTCCAGCTACTGCAAGACATTTCGCCTGATATTTTTCCGACAATTCGTTCGCTGTATGCTGTATAACATCATCTTTACGGCTCGTGATCAGGCAAGAGGCGCCAAGCTCGAGAAAGTAATCTGTCATGGCTTTTCCGAGGCCTGTACCACCACCCGTAATCAAAATTCGTTTTCCTTTTAACGCGTTTTCCTTTAACATACCCATATGCTGTCCAGTTTTTATGTATCCTTAAGTTACACAAATTTGGGATAAAATAAAAGCCAAGGCCAGCGGTGAAAAATAGTTCGGGAATAAATGAAGGAAGAGATATAAACAAAAACAGGAGCCATTCGAAGAATAGCTCCTGTTTTAAAAATTTCCAATTCTGGTAATGGAATGAATTATGCTTATGCGCCCAATTGTACGCGTTTGAAAGCAGTTACAGTTAATCCTTTGGAAACTGAATCTAAGAATTGAGCGATGTTTTTAGAAGAATCTTTTACGAATTCTTGGTTTAACAAAGTTGTGTCTTTGAAGAATTTATTCAATTTACCTTGAGCGATTTTCTCAGCCATTTCAGCAGGTTTACCTTCAGCAATGATTTGCTCTTTAGCAATAGCGATTTCACGCTCGATTGTGTTTTGATCAACACCATCTTTGTCAATTGCGATAGGGTTCATTGCGGCAATTTGCATTGCTACATCTTTACCTGCTTCTTCAGCACCAGCAGCATCTGCAGAAAGACCTACTAATACACCTAAACGGTAGTTACCGTGAATATAAGCGATAACCTTTTCAGCAGTGATAGTTTCGTATTTAGAAACGTCAATTTTCTCGCCAATTACACCAGTTTGCTCGATTAATAAATCAGCGATGTTTTTGCCATCAAGTTCCAAACCTTTTAATTCTTCCAAAGAAGTAGGTTTACTGTTTAATGCAACGTCTGCAATTTTTTCAGCGAAAGCAACGAAGTCTGCGTTTTTAGCTACGAAGTCAGTTTCACAATTAACTTCAACTACGATACCTGATTTACCATCAGCAGTAGCTTTAGCGATGATAACACCTTCGTTAGAGTCGCGATCTTGACGGCTAGCAGCTACTTTAGCGCCTTTTTTACGCAAGTAATCTACAGCAGCTTCAAAGTCACCATTAGACTCAACTAAAGCTTTTTTACAATCCATCATACCAGCGCCAGTTTGTTGACGCAATTTGTTCACATCTGATGCAGAAATTTGTACTGACATGTTTATTTCTTTTTATTATTATTTACGACTGAAATTTGTACAATATTAACTTAAAACATGTTAAGCTAATATGAAGTTTAACATTTCTTGATAAACGAGTATTGTTAAACCAAAAAACCGGACAGAGAGGCTAGTTCAAGAAAAGTAAACTTTTCCAGAAACTAACGCTACGCCATCCGGTTTGGAATAAAAATATTATTCTCCGTCTTTCGCTTTGCGAGGACGTTTAGCTTCTGAAGCATCACTATTATCAACTTTTGCTTTAGCAGCAGCAGCATCTTTTTCAGCTTCTTCTTCTTTGTCGCGTTTGCGCTCGTCCAAACCTTCTTGGATTGCTTGACCAATGATACCGGCGATTAAACTAATAGATTTACTAGCGTCATCATTTGCTGGGATTGGGAAATCAATGTTTGAAGGATCAGAGTTTGTATCTACCATTGCAAAAGTAGGGATGTTCAATTTCATTGCTTCAGAAACAGCGATGTGTTCTTTTTTCACATCGATGATGAATAAAGCAGCTGGTAAACGGTTCAAATCAGCGATACCTCCTAAAAGGTTTTCTAATTTGATACGCTCACGTTGAATCATCAACTTCTCTTTTTTAGACAATACATCATATGTACCATCTTTTTGCATTTTGTCAATGTTAGACATTTTTTTGATAGACTTACGAACTGTAGCGAAGTTTGTAAGCATACCACCTAACCAACGCTCAGTTACAAAAGGCATATTAACCTCTTTTGCTTGTTGTGCGATGATCTCTTTTGCTTGTTTTTTCGTAGCGACGAATAAAACTTTGCGACCTGATTTTACGATTTGTTTGATAGCTGAAGCAGCTTCTTCTAATTTCGTAAGAGTTTTGTTCAAGTCAATGATGTGGATACCGTTGCGTTCCATGAAAATGTACTTAGCCATTTTCGGATCCCATTTACGTGTAAGGTGACCAAAGTGCACACCTGCATCCAATAAATCTTGATAAGTAGTTCTTGCCATTTTTTGATCCTCCTTTGATTAACGTTTACTGAATTGGAATCTTCTACGAGCTTTACGACGTCCTGGTTTCTTACGTTCAACCATGCGGTCATCACGTGTTACTAAACCTTTAGCGCGTAATGCAGGTTTAACTTCTGGGTTAAGCTCAACCAAAGCTTTTGCGATCGCTAAGCGAACAGCTTCTGCTTGACCTTTAACACCACCTCCGTTAACGTTTACTTTTACATCAAAGTTTGCTAATTCACCAGCTACGTTCAATGACTGTGTAGCGATGTATTGCAAAGGTAATGTTGGGAAATACTCTTTGTAGTCTTTACCGTTTATGATAATGTTTCCGCTACCAGCAGTTAAGTAAATGCGGGCAACAGCAGTTTTTCTTCTTCCTGAAGTGTTAGTTGTTGACATGACGATTCTCCTTAAAATTTAACTGGTTTTGGATTTTGTGCTTCATGCTTGTGCTCAGTACCAGCATAAACGTAAAGGTTTTTAAACAATTGACGACCTAAACGGTTTTTAGGAAGCATACCACGAACAGCTTTTTCAATAATGCGTTCAGGAAATTTAGCCATTAACTCTTTAGGAGAAACGAAACGTTGACCACCTGGGTATCCAGTGTAGCGTACGTAAACTTTGTCGCCTAATTTGTTTCCTGTCAATTTAATTTTGTCTGCATTGATAACAATCACGTTATCTCCACAGTCTACGTGTGGGGTGAATGTAGGCTTATGCTTACCACGAATTACTTTCGCGATGTTGCTCGCCAAACGCCCCAAAATCTCTCCTTCAGCGTCAACAACGATCCACTCTTTGTTAACGGTGTTCTTGTTGGCAGAGACAGTTTTGTAACTTAACGTATTCACTTGCTTTTGTTTAAATAATTTATTAAAAAATTTTTCTTCCCCTTATCTCAAGGGTCTGCAAAGGTACATCTATTATTCTATATTTTAAAATCTATTTTGCTTATTTTGTTGAAAACGAGTTGAATTTCAAGCGAGCCCCACTAATCTCAATATTTTTACAACTTCCTCGAATGAATATTGTTACATTAGTTAGTATATTGCAGGAAGAATTTTTAAATTATTATAGCGGAAGTAGATGAGATTGAATTTTTTAGATAAACGATTTTTTTTAAGTTTTATTGGTTTACTCCTAGTAGCACTGGGCTCATTAAAGGCGCAATCTTCGGATAATAAGCCTAAACCTTACGATGCACGACTCAAAAACGTACAGGAAATATTGAAGCAAGGAAAAATTGGCCCCGGGATGGATTCTTTGGATGCTATAATCGCAGATTACCCACAAGCCGATGACATCTATTTTACAAAGGCAATTCTTCTTGCGCAGATGAGAAATCAAGATGGAGCGATCGAAGCTATAAAAGAAGCGCTGAATATTCAGTCGAAGCCGGAATATCTAAGTTTTGCTGTAGATGCATTTAAAAGTAAAAACGACGCGGATAGTGCTTTAATCTATCTCGATAAGTTGATAGATCGAGATGACAATAATACTGCCTCACTAAAACGGGAGCGTATCATGCTCCTTTTCAATGGTGGGTACAAGGATGTGGCTTTGGAGTATTTCTATAAAACCAAAGAGATCGCTGTCGCTTCTGATACATTGGACATGGTTGGCAGTGTGTTGTTAAATGATGCCGGTAATTATAAAGCTGTCATTGATCTTTTGAAGCCCTGGGCAGACAAAGGGACTTCGCTGGCTCAAGTGTATGGACAATTAGCGCAAGCCTATAATCTTTCCAAAAACTCGAAGCTTGCATTGGACTACATTAATAAAGGAATTCAGACGACAAAAGAGGATTTTCTTTATTTCGATTTGGCTGATCTCTATCGATTTGATAAAAAGCTGAAATTATCTTTTGATGCACTTAAGCAAGGATTTCAATCTAAGAAAGTTGATTTTGCAGATAAGAATCGGATTATAATGACCTTGTTGAATCCGAAAGGTCCCTATACAAAAGACCAACTTTTGGAATTGGTGAATATCTTGGTTGAAGTTCATCCACGTATTGCCGAAAGCCATATGGCAAAGGGACAAGTGTTATGGTTGAGAGACGATAAGTCCGCTGCTCAAAGTTCACTAGCGGTAGCCGTGAGTATGAACCCCTACCAGATCGATGCTTGGCGGATGCTGATGAGTTTGGATATGGACAAAGGTGAATTTGATCAAGCCATTGCACATGGTGGGGAAGCGTTACACTATGTGGCCAATAATGCGACCATACTCTATTTTACGAGTATGGCCTATTTGATGAAAAAAGACATGGAAAATAGCCGAAAGTTTATGGAGGCTGCACTTAATAATGCACAGGATGAATCGCCTTTTCTACAAGCAAATATTTATGGGGGATTAGGTGATATTTATAATTCACTTCAGATGTATAAAGCCTCTGACGCGGCTTACATCGAAGCTATTCGATTGGATAGTACAAATGTGACGGCGATGAACAATTTAGCATACTATTTGTCGTTAAGAAAAGAACGACTTGATGAAGCTACAAAGTATGCCGAAATGGCGACGAAATTGCAGCCCAATAATGGAACTTTTGAAGATACCTATGCTTGGGTACTTTTTGCAAATGGAAAATATGATGACGCACTAGTATGGATTCAAAAAGCGTTAAAAAATACAAATCCGCAAACGGCGGTATTACTGGAACACTATGGCGACATTTTGATTAAGTTAGGGAAAACAACGGATGCCGTTAAGCAGTGGAACCTCGCTTTAGAAAAGGGAGCTGATACGGAGGAGGGTAAGCTGAAATTGAAAAAGAAGATTGAGACTAAAAGCTATGTGGAATAAAATTGTTTGGGTTAGTGCTGTTGTGTTGCTGCTTTCTTCTTGTAGTTCTAAGAAGAAACTACTAAAAGGTGCTGACCTTAAAGCTGAAAACGAGTTGACCATAAAAGATAATACAAGGGAGGCGAAAAAGAATAGCTTACGTGATCTTTTTTTGACCAATTTGAATTATTCTACTTTTTCTGGAAAAGCGAAGATGCGTCTCGATCTTGGGAAGGACAATTATGATGTCACTTCTACTATTCGAATAGAGAAAGATAAAAGGATCTGGATTTCCATTTCTGCTACACTGGGTATAGAGGTTGCCCGGGTATTGATCACTCCAGACAGTGTACAAATCTTAAATAAGTTTCAGAGCGAATATATGGTTAAGCCATTTGACTACCTATATCGTTTTGCCAGTCCGGATTTAACTTTCGGAAATCTACAGGATTTGTTGCTAGCCAATCTTTCGGTGAATCTATTGTCCGATATTGATCAGGTTAATTTTAAACAGGACTCGATGTCTGTCCAGTTGGATGGCAAACTGAATGAACTAGATTTTTTATATAAGTTAAATAATAACAATAGGCCTTATCAGTTTAGATTAGCGCAACTTTCAAAAAAACAATTGCTGGAGGCCAATTACGGTGAATATGCCATGGCCTCTGGACAAGAATTTCCGATGCTTTTAAAAATGATCATTTCTGATGGTCGTCAAGAGATAAAAACAGAGATAAATTTTAACAAAGTGACTTTTAATGAACCAGTCGAAATGCCTTTTTCAGTATCGTCACGTTACAAAGTAATCCGATGAGAAGCTGTCTATTTCCTTTAGATTTATTACTTTCGCAATTAGTTTGCTAAAGTATGGGGTGAATTAATAGGATAGAAAGATGGCAAACACAAAAAAATAGTACTGTAAATGAACTTTAAAAAGACAATACTTGGTATAGCAGCTTTCCTATTCATGATTGGGATTTCATCGGCGCAGACTAGGGCTGAACTTGAAAAACAGCGTGAGAAACTCAATCGTGAAATTGCTGAATTACAGAATACGGTCAAAGAGATTGCAAAGGAAAAATCACTTACTCAACAACAAGTGACAGCATTGAGTAAGCAGATTAATTTGCGCGAGCAGAAGATAAATACCATTACTTCGGAAGTAGCTGTAATTAACAAACATATCAATGCCAATACCGCTGCCGTAAATAAGTTAAAGGCCGAATTGGAGAAGATGAAACGTGACTATGAGAAGATGGTGATGTTTGCGTTCAGAAACCGGAATGCCTATAATAAATTGATGTTTATTTTTGCATCCAAGGATTTTAATCAGGGGTTCCGACGGGTTAAGTACTTACAACAGTTTAACGATTCTAGAAAGCTGAAAGCTGCCGATATCGAAAATACAAAGAAACAGATTGAACAAAAAATTGCTCAATTGCAGGCGGACCGAAACAAACAGGTTGCCTTGATGAAAGAGCAGGAAAATGAGAAAAAAACCATATCTCAACAGCGATCTGTTTATTCTGGACAATTGAGTGAATTGATTGTTACAGAGCGCGGCGTGAAGAAAGATATTACCCAAAAGCAAAAAGAGGAGCGTCGTATTAATGCGGCCATCAAGGAGATCATTAGAAGAGAAATTGAGGCTGAACGTCGACGAGCTGAGGCGGCGCGTCGTGCTGCGGAAGCTGCTGCTGAACGGAATCGCAAAGCGAATGAGTCCACATCAACTACAAAGGGTAAGAACAATACAAAAACGAGTACTTCGAAGATGTCAGAATCTGAGGTGCTCCGTAGTACACCAGAAGCAGTTAAACTTTCAAATGACTTCAGATCTAACCGCGGTAGTTTACCTTGGCCTGTTTCCAATGCGAAGATCATGCAAGATTTTGGAGGGGAAAGTGTCGGAAGAAATGTCAATGTGGAACATATATCCGTGAAAATACAAACTTCTAGTGGTGCGGCTGTGAAAGCTGTTTTCGCAGGAGAGGTAAGTAGTGTTTTAACAATGTATGGTCAACGTATCATAATGATTAAACATGGTGAGTACTATACTGTCTACAATAATATGGGAAGTGTAAGTGTTTCTAAAGGGCAAAAAGTAAGCACGGGTCAAACTATAGGAACGGCGGATGTGGACTCCGATACAGGTGTGCCAATGGTTGACTTCTCTGTTTATCAAGGGTCAACACCACTGAATCCGATGTCATGGTTGGCGAGATAAGAAATAATTACTATATTTAATAATTATCATTACATTTGTAAATAGAGAGAGAAGTTTTAGTTTAAAAGAATTGAAAAACAAGAAATTATAGTTATGTCAACATCATTATTAATCATGGGAATCGGGGGGCAAGAGTTAATTGTCATTGTAGTAATATTGTTACTATTATTTGGTGGCAAGAAGATTCCTGAATTGATGCGCGGATTGGGTAAAGGAGTAAAGGAATTTAAAGAAGGCCAAAAAGATGAGTCTTCACCTGAAAAAAAATCTGAAGTAGAAGATAACAAATAAGGGAGGTTTTGATCCCATATAGCATGGATACGATTTTGTGAAGAACAAAATCGTATTTTGTTTTATACGCGACCTATAGCGAAATAGGACGAAAACCATTTTATACTAAAATCCATTTCTAATCGTTTAGATTATTGTTGATTTTTCAGCAGATGAATCAAACTCGGATTTAACAGTAAATTTATGATCGGAAAACAGACGTTAATTTCAATACTAGGAGGGGTATGCTATGTACTACCACTCATGGCCCAAGAAAGCGCTGTAGAAGGTATGAAAGAAGCTGCCCATACCTTCTTTCAAAAAAGCATCGAAAAAGAAAAACAAGAGATTTACCAGTACCTGGACAGTATAAAATCTTCCGGAAGTAACCGACAGCATGATGCTGAAATTACAGATGAAGATATACAGCTTGTACGGAAATTAAAGGCAATAGAACGTGAGGTTCCATTGGACTACTCACCACGAGTGAAAGATCTGATTGCCAAATACACGTCGGATAATTATAATCCCTATATGTGTAGGATGATGGGACTAGGACAATACTATTTCCCATTGTTTGATAAAATCATGGATGAAGTAGGAGTGCCGCGGGAACTCAAATATCTAAGTGTAGTCGAATCATCATTAAATCCACGTGATATCTCTAGTGCCGGAGCAACAGGATTATGGCAATTGATGTATTATGAAGCCAAAACTTATCATCTTACGGTGGACAGTTATACCGACCAACGTATGGATCCGATCGCTTCGAGCTATGCTATTGCAAAAATCCTAAAAGAAGCTTATGATGAATATGGCGATTGGTTGTTAGCGATAGCATCCTATAATGGCGGTAAAGGAGCGGTTAGCCGTGCGATCCAACGTTCGGGAAAGGAGAATGCTACTTTTTGGGATATCGCTCCATATCTAACGCAACAGACCCAAAACTATATCCCTAAGTTCATCGCAATGACCTATGCGATGAAATACGCAGACGAAAATGATATCAATGCTGCGGATACCGAACTTTCACTGAGAACTCAAGCATTGGATATCAATAAGCGTATTTCATTGAACCAAATAGCGGATGCTTTACAGGTGTCAAAAGAGACATTACGTGCATTGAATCCTAGTTTTAAAAGAAACGTGTTAAATGGCACTGAAGAGTCCCCATTGCGATTAGTTTTACCTGTATTGGATAAAAAGATTGCCGCAGAGGAATTGTATGCAGCGCTCAATACGCCAATATCTTCGGCAAATCCTAGTCAGACAGAAAATCCAAGCGAGCCTTTACAGAATGGGAAATATAAAGTGAAAGTTGGTGAGACATTCGCTTCCATTGCTGACAAGTTTGAAGTAACCGTACAGGATATAAAATCTTGGAATAACCTGCGTGGAAATCAGATTGTCCCTGGACAAAACTTACTGATAAAAAAGGAGGATGATTTCGTCAATGCGAAATTAGCTCGTAACACAGAAAGGTCTTCAAAGAAAAACCAACAACGTGCCGCTAGCGCCACGCGTACAGCTTACTATGTCGTTAAGAAAGGTGATACATTATCTGAGATCGCAGATAAAAATAGCACATCAGTCGGTCGACTTAAAAGTGAAAATGATTTAAATGGAAGCCGGATAAAACCGGGGATGAAATTGAAAGTCTCAAAAAAATAACAGCATGGTTTAAATTAACCATGCTGCATCTTCTTCTTTGTCAAATTCTTCAAGAGTAACGGTGACATGTTCTCTTAATATCGTTGAAAGCTTCGTACCATAGTAGTCACTAAATATAGGGAACTTATGGTGGCTTCTATCAATTAATACAGCCGTTCTCATTTTCTTCAATGGAACGTTTAAGAATACACCTAGTCCATAGGCTAAGGCTCTACCACTATTCAGTACATCATCGACTAAGATGATGGTCTTATCTTTTGCAATATCAACAGGTATGTCTGTGCTTGCACTCAACGATCTACTCGTTTTCTTCATAGTAACTTTAATCAGCAGGATTTCCTTCGTTGAAATCTCCTGTAAAATCGCCTGAAGGCGTTGTGCAAATACATAACCCCGGTCAGCAATTCCTACCAATACAAGTGTTTCATCTTCAAAATTGTCTTCCAAAATTTGATAGGCAATCCGAATAGATTTTTGTTTTATTTGTTCTTTATTTAAGATGAGCGTTTTCTTTGAAGACATAATAGTATTCCAATGATTATGGGGTAAAAATAGGATATTATATTGTATAAAAAAAGTCCAAAACGAGTTAAACGCTTTGGACTTTTCGAGACTGAATCAATCTTATTAATTCAATTTATTATCTTTTTCCGCTTTTAATATTTCAGCTGTAAGCGATCTATTATCTTCTGGTAAACGACCACCATTGTAATAATAACGTCGCCAGTATGGCTCATCTAAATTGCTAATCATAACTCCTTTACTGGACGAGGCATGTGCAAACTTATTATCGCCGATATAAACACCTACATGGGTAATACTTTTACTTCTAATTTTGAAGAATACCAAATCACCTGCTTTTAGCTCATTTTTTTCGACAGTTTTGACTTGAGAATATTGATTTCTGCTATTATATCCTAACGAAGTGTTAAATACTTTGTCGTATAATTCATAAGAAAATTTAGAACAATCAATGCCTCTTTTTGAATCTCCTCCTAAGCGGTATGGAGTTCCCAACCATTCGTAAACAAATTGATAAAGTTTGGTATTTGTTGTTGCTGAGACTGCAACTCCCATGATTTGTGAAAAGTATTCTTTCGCTAGATTATCAGGATCTGATTCTGGTTTGGAGTTTCTGTTGGTTTGTGCCTGCGACACTAGACATAAGCCGATAAATAGCATTGACGCTATAAATTTCTTTGTTTTCATTAAATCGCTTTTTTGTACAACATTTAACTTTTAAAAATTTAACACTGTCATCTATTTTGGACAGGACTGTTGCGAATATAATACAATATCAGTTTAGGGTCAAATTTATTTTAAGGTATTTAACGAAATTTTAACAATTTTAACATCTTCATAACGCCCATTTGGGCATATTGTACTTTAATAATTCTGTCAACGATCAACGACAGTGCCTCGACCACCTGTTCGAGTAAAAAACGGTCCCCTAATGTCAGAATGCCACTTGATTATATGTCTCATTGTGAATCTTAAAAAAAAATATTAATTTTCTTTGGTAAAGTGATAATATTTGTTCTATATTTACAAAACATAAGCAAAAGCAATGAACACAAATACAATTATTACATCGATTATTATTACCACCGGGATAAAACTCAGGAGGAAGTAGTTTCGTTGTATATAATTGTAGACACAATATTTAGAAGCGCTTTCCTCGACAAAGGAAAGCGCTTCTTTTTTTAGCATAAAAATCATCAATCTAAACAAACAGTATAAAACAGTATGAAAGTTTTAAAATTTGGAGGCACATCGGTCGGGACGGTAGAAAGTCTAAAGGCGGTCTTAAACATTGTAAAAAAATCTTACGATGCAAAGGAAAAACCATTGGTTGTGTTGTCAGCTATGTCAGGTGTAACAAACTTACTTACCCAACTGGCGGAGGACGCTGCCGAAGGAAAGTCCTTTTCGGATGGTCTAAAGTCCTTGGAAGATAAGCATTTTACGGTTGTCAAAGAGCTCTTGGCTGTGAAATATCAAAATCCTGTATTTACAAAGCTAAAGTTGTTTTTTAATGAGATAGAAGATCTCCTGCAAGGAATTTCTGCACTAAAGGAGCTGAGTAATCAAAGTAAAGATTTGATCCTTAGCTACGGTGAGCGTTGCTCAAATTATATGGTATCTAAGGTGATGGAACAATATATTCCCGAGTCTCTATTTGTAGATGCATCCCATTATGTGAAAACTGATTCAAATTTTGGTAATGCACATTTAAATGAAATGCTAACGGAGCAATTGGTGAAATCATTGTATATCACGCATGGTGATAAACTACTGTTTGTCACCGGTTTTATCGGAAGTAATGAAAATGGACGTATTACCACCTTGGGAAGAGGTGGATCAGATTATACCGCAGCGATCTTCGGGTCGATACTGGACGCAACAGCCATTGAAATTTGGACAGATGTGAATGGGATGTTAACTGCCGATCCACGTATTGTGAAGAAAGCGTTTTCCTTGCCTGTATTATCATACACAGAGGCAATGGAGTTATCTTACTTCGGTGCTAAGGTGATTTATCCTCCAACGATGATTCCGGCTTTCTTAAAGAAAATACCGATAGTTATTCGAAATACTTTTGAGCCTGATTTTTCAGGGACAGTGATTCAGTTTGATAGTGGAAAAACTGCGCTGCCAATCAAGGGGATTTCTTCGATCTCGGATATTTCTGTCATCAACCTGAGTGGATCAGGGATGATCGGTAAATCGGGTTTTAGCGGACGGCTTTTTACGCTATTGGCTCGAGAGCAGATCAATGTTGTGCTAATCACGCAATCATCTTCCGAACACAGCATCACATTTGCTGTCAATCCATCGGATGCCAAACGCGCTATACAATTGATCGAAGTGGAGTTTGAGCTTGAAATCCAGGCAAATAAACTGGTCGTTCCTGCGATCGAAGAAAACCTGTCGGTCTTAGCTATCGTTGGTGAAAATATGAAAAAAACTCCCGGCATGGCCGGTCGGTTATTTGCAGCATTAGGACGCAACGGTATCAACGTCCGTGCTATTGCACAGGGATCATCCGAATACAATATATCTGTAATTATTGGTAAAGAAGATTTAGCGAAGGCACTTAATGCCGTACATGATGCGTTTTTTGCAGAGCTAAAGAAAACGCTGCATGTATTTAATATCGGTACCGGTAACATTGGTGCAACTTTATTTAAACAATTGGAAAATCAACATGACTTCCTATTGGATAAAAATGATATCGAAATTAAAGTTGTTGGAATTTCCAATAGCCGTAAAATGCTTTTCAATACCGAAGGTGTTGATTTAAATAATTGGTCGGATGAACTTGCTAAAAATGGAACTGAATCAGACCTGGCATTGTTTATAGATCGAATGAAAGCGCTGAATTTGCCGAACTGTGTATTTATCGATAATACTGCAAGCAAATTACCTGCAACCTACTACGAAGATATCTTTAAATCCAATATTTCAATCGTCACCTGCAATAAAATTGCGAATTCAGGTAAATTCGAGCAATATAAAACATTACGCGATACTGCTCATCGACACGGTGTAGATTTCTTTTATGAAACAAATGTAGGTGCAGGATTGCCTATCGTCAGGGTGCTCAAAGACTTGATGCTGAGCGGTGACCGTATTCTGAAGATAGAGGCTATTCTTTCAGGGACAATCTCGTATATTTTCAACAATTTTAAAGCAGATGCTTCTTTTTATGATATCGTCAAACAGGCTCAGGAGCTGGGATACACCGAGCCAGATCCAAGGGATGATTTAGGTGGTGTAGATTTTATGCGTAAAATGCTCATCCTGGCGAGAGATGCGGGGTATGCTGTTGAGGCCGAAGATGTAGACCTCGGTGCAATATTACCTCCAGCATGTTTGAAAGCAGATACAGTAGATTCTTTTTATACAGAATTGCAACAGGAAAATGAATATTTCGAAGCAATGAAGAAGAAAGCAGCCAATGAAAATAAAGTAATCCGCTACATCGGGAAATTGGAAAATGGAAAGGTATCCATTGCGATTCAGTTTGTTGATGAAAACCATCCTTTTTATGCTTTATCAGGCAGCGATAACATTATATCGTTTACAACAGAGCGTTATAAAGAACGTCCCCTTGTCGTAAAAGGTCCTGGTGCGGGAGCTGAGGTGACAGCTGCCGGTGTATTTGCAGATTTGGTAAATGTTGGAGCATAAAAACTATTCAAGGAAAATAAAAATTACGTGATGGCCAATAATTTAAATGTGGAGTATCTGAAAGATAAGGTGATAAATTTAGACAGCATGCTGTCGGAAGTTCGTGTTTTTGCACCTGCAACTGTCGCAAATATGATCTGCGGTTTTGATATATTGGGTTTTGCTGTTGAGCAACCCGGTGATGAGGTGGTGATGCGACGTACGCAACAACCTGGAGTAACGATTCGGGAAATAACTGGAGACGATGGAAGACTGCCGCTCGATCCCGGTAAGAACACCGTATCTGCCTGTGTGCAATATCTATTACAAGCCCTGAATATCTCATCAAAGGTAGGTGTCGAAATCGAATTGCATAAACATATGCCAATTGGATCTGGACTAGGTTCCAGCGCAGCAAGCACCGTAGCTGGGCTTTTTGCCATCAATACCATGCTCGGAAACCCTTTGACAAAAGAAGAATTATTACCATTTTGTGTTGAAGGTGAGCGTTTGGCTTGCGGTACAGGCCACGCCGATAATGTTGCTCCAGCGCTTTATGGAGGCATCACATTAATCCGGGGAAATGAACCTTTGGATGTTATTTCTATCCCTTCCCCAAAAGAACTCGTAGCAGCAGTGGTTTTTCCACAGGTCGATGTTCCCACACGTGACGCAAGACAACTCATAAAGGATAAAGTGCTGTTGAAAGACGCCGTGACACAATGGGGAAATATCGCGGGATTGGTCGCTGCATTGTTCAAAGAAGATTACGATCTCATTGCACGAAGCATGAAAGATATCCTCATTGAACCAACACGTGCAATTTTAATTCCCCAGTTTTATGAAATGAAGGAGATTGCTTTGAAAAATGGTGCCTTGAGTTTTGGTATTTCTGGCTCAGGCCCCTCTGTCGTTGCAATAACACGGGACGAAAAAATAGCAAAGGATATCGCCGACAAAATTCAAACTCATCTCAAAGAAAATGAAATTGACAGTTTTGGCTATGTTTCCCGTGTCAATGTCGAAGGACCCAGGGTTTTAGATTAAAAATTATTTACGGACAGAAACGAGGTTTATAAATCTCAGGTCAATTGATAATTGGCTCAGAAAAGATAATAAAATGAAATATCCGCATTCTAAAGTGAATACGAATCAAAATAACAGGATATTTTATATGGCCTTGACAAAATTATTTACATATGAAATTTTATAGTACAAATAATAAAACATTAGAAGTCTCCTTTAAAGATGCGGTCTTCAATTCTCTCCCTGCAGACAAAGGATTGTATATGCCTGAAGAGATTCCACAATTGGACCCGCTATTCATTAAGAATATTCAACAGTATTCCTTGCAGGAGATTGCTTTCGAAGTAGCTTCTACACTATTGGGAAAAGATATTCCCAAAGGCGATTTAAAACAGATTGTGAACGATGCCATCAATTTTGATGCTCCTGTAAGATTCTTGACCGACAGCACGGCTGTGCTCGAACTATTTCATGGGCCGTCTTATGCTTTTAAAGATTTCGGAGCTCGGTTTATGAGCAGGGTTATGGGCTATTTTTCAAAGACTGACGATAAATTACTGGACGTGCTTGTTGCGACGTCAGGCGATACAGGAGGAGCTGTTGCATTGGGCTTTTTGGGCGTAGAAGGAACACGTGTGACGATCTTATATCCTAAAGGTAAAGTCTCGGAAGTTCAGGAACTACAATTGACCACCAATGGACAAAATATTCGTGCTATTGAAGTTGAAGGAACTTTTGACGATTGTCAGGCATTAGTAAAGCAAGCTTTTAGTGATGCAGAACTCAATGCTGTATTGCGTTTGACCTCCGCTAATTCAATCAATATAGCACGGCTGATCCCACAGACATTTTATTATTTTTATGCGTATGCACAATTGAAGTCACAAGGAATCAATGAGGCCGTGTTTACAGTGCCGAGTGGTAATTTTGGTAATATCGGGGCTGGTTTATTGGCCTATAAAATGGGACTTCCAGTGAAGCATTTTGTAGCTGCAACAAACGTCAATGATACCGTTCCTCGATTCCTTTCTTCCGGCAAATATGAACCACTGCCTTCTGTTCAAACCTTAAGCAACGCCATGGATGTTGGGAATCCCAGCAACTGGGTGCGTATACAGGATCTTTTTGGCGGAAATGTGGAGGAATTAAAAAATATGCTCTCTTCTTATACATTTACGGATGAAGAAACAAAAGAAGGAATGCAAAAATTATATGAAGAATCGAACTATATCGCCTGTCCGCATACAGCAATCGCCTGGCTTGGCGCTCGTGCTTATGCAAAGGAGCATCCAGGTCATTACGCTTCGGTTTTCTTATCGACAGCACATCCCTGCAAATTCCCCGACGCAATAGCAGCAGATGTATTTGGAAAAATAGTGTTGCCTGCCGGTGCAGAAACATTGCAAGGAAAAGAAAAATTAGCGGAACCTTTAAAAGTTGATTTCGAAGCCTTCAAAAAATATTTAATCAACCATAACTAAACACCGAGGGCTCCTTTAGGAGCCCTTTTTTATACCAAGATAGGCATCGATATAGTTCTTTAATTCAAGTTTTTTATCCTTATCTAAGATTAAGTCATAGATGGGGATAGGTTGCTCTCGCCCAAATCTTATGAAATCTCCATTTTCTTCCGTCAATGAACTTAACCATGCACTGACATCAATGGTATTTTTTATCGGGTGCATATCAAATAATCGGAGATTGGCACCTGAAACAAACGCTACAATTTTCCAATCTTTTATGACTTTGTCATCAAGCACAGTTTTTTTATCCAGGTATTTTATAAGATTTACGGACGCCCCTTTGGTGCAGCTCAAAATGAGATGTGTGCCATACTTTTTTACAATAAGTTCTGAACTGTTGTTCTGAACAAAATTAATGAAGTCTTGATTTTGAAATTTCGGATCTTTTACTGCAAAGAAAAGCATGCTGTATTGAAATCCTTCAGAATAATAGTTGGTTAGTTGCATTTTCTGGTCCGAGGGAATGCGTGCCAATGCATCTGTTTCCGTTGTAACGAGTTGCTCCCCGTAATGATCAAATTGTATTCTCAGACTTCTCAATAGTCCCTCCTTATTAATATCTTCGCTAAATGCACCACCACTTGAAAAGCCCGTTGTTCTAGAAATATAGGAAGATTCCTTTAATTTTTCGGTATCAATGATTTTTGCACGTAGCCCCTTATTGACAAAAAGTAGGTTTTCTTTTGCATCATATCCATAGCCGACCATAAAATATGGCTCAGCTTTAATTGCTTGGCTGACTTTCATTTCTGTTTTTTCAAATCTAGACAACTCGACAAGCTCAAGATCTTCCTCATTTTTAATTGTGAGTTCAGAATCTGATTTTTTACACGAAAAAAGCGAACAAATAAATGTTGTGGTTAATAATAAGTGTTTTAAATTCATTTTGTAAATATGCAAGAATAATTTTTTCATTTATTTTTTGACAAATAAAGAAGCAGGGTTTTACAATTAATACGTTAATTTTGCAACAATGAAATCAGTTTATTTGAATAAGGGTAAGGATAAAGCTGCCTGGCAATTGCATCCTTGGGTATTTTCTGGAGCAATTAAATCATTGTCCGATAAGATTGAAGATGGCGAAGTTGTTGGCGTTTACAATGCTGAACGTGAATTTATTGCCTATGGTCTATTTCACAATAGCTCGCGTGTAGCCATTCGTTTATTGGAATGGAACCCTCAAGCACAGATTGATGCAGATTGGTGGCGTGCCCGCGTTCAGAAGGCTGTAGCAGCAAGACAGCATCTGTTGCAAGAAGGTGTCACCAATACGGTTCGTTTAATCTTTGCTGAAGCAGATTTTCTTCCTGGACTTATTGCAGACAAATACGCGGATTTTATATCCATTCAGGTTCATTCAGTTGGGGTGGAAAAAGTCAAATCAGTTATTATCGATGAATTGAATGCTTTGCTGCAACCCAAAGGAATTTATGAGCGTAGTGATCTGAAATCTCGCGAACATGAAGGTTTACCTGATATCAATGGGCTTTTGTTTGGAGAACTTCCATCTGAATTTGTCGACGTTATCGAAAATGGCATTCATTATAAGGTGAACATTATTGATGGACAAAAATCGGGATTTTATTGCGACCAACGTGAAAATCGCCAGCTGACGGCCAATTACGTTTCAAATAAACGCGTCCTAGATTGTTTTTGCTATTCCGGTGGTTTTACGTTAAATAGCTTGAAAAGTGGGGCGGCAGAAGTCATATCTGTAGATAGTTCTGCACTTGCTATTGAAACCCTGGAAAAGAATATCATTGAAAATGGTTTTGAACCTAGTCGACATAGCGCAATATTGTCTGATGTAAACAAGCAATTGCGTAAATTCATTGATGAAGGGGAAAAATTTGATCTTATTGTCTTGGATCCACCGAAATATGCGCCCTCTCGATCTGCATTGGAAAGAGCGTCAAGGGCGTATAAAGACCTCAATCGCCGCGGATTGATGTTGTTAAATAGTGGTGGTTTATTAGCGACATTTTCTTGCTCAGGTGCGATGGACATGGATACGTTCAAACAAGTGCTCGCTTGGGCTGCACTGGATGCCGGTAAGGAAATTCAGTTTATCAGACAATTTCATCAACCTGAAGATCATCCTGTCCGGGCATCGTTCCCAGAAGGCGAGTATCTGAAAGGATTGTTGGTGCGCGTATTGTAATTATTATATGAAGATAGTTTAGGTTGATTTTAACAAATCAACCTTTTTAATTTTTGAACAACGTCATGATACAAGAGAAGACGAGTAGACCTATTTTTTCTATTTTGTTTGCCGTAAGCATGGTGCATCTTTTGAACGATATGATTCAGGGAGTGATACCGGCAACCTATCCCTTGCTCAAAGAAGAGCATCATCTAAGCTTTTCTCAGGTTGGGATGATTACAATGGTTTATCAGATAGCAGCTTCAATATTCCAACCCGTTGTAGGCTCATTTACGGACAAACATCCTGTACCATACTCTCAGATCATTGGGATGTCTTTTTCCCTTCTCGGTATGCTTTTGTTTTCGAAAGCACATAGTTATGAATGGATCTTATTTTCTGTTTTTCTGGTAGGGATTGGTTCTTCAATCTTTCACCCTGAATCTTCTCGTGTAGCTTATATGGCATCGGGAGGGAGAAGAAGTATGGCACAATCTATTTTTCAGATTGGAGGAAATGCAGGGACCGCAATGGCCCCAATCATTGTCGCTTTTTTGGTATTACCGAGAGGGCAGCAGGCGATCGCCTGGATGTGCTTATTTACGATTCTCGGCCAATTTATATCTTATTATATTGGTAGTTGGTATAAAAAGAGACTTCAAAGCTTTGCCAAATCAACGAAGAAAACAATACGCGTGCCTGATCTACCCCATAGCCGAATCGTCGTGACCGTTATTATACTCCTCTTACTGATTGTTTCAAAATACTTCTATATAGCAAGTATTACAAACTATTTCCAGTTTTATACCATCAAGAAATTTGGGATTAATGAAGTGGAAGCACAAGTCTATCTATTTTATTTTCTGATAGCTGTTGCGGTGGGAACATTACTGGGCGGAGTATTCGGGGACCGATTTGGTCGCAAATATGTCATTTGGTTCTCCGTCTTGGGCGTTGCACCATTTGCATTAGCATTACCCTATGTCGGACTTACGATGACGGGAATACTAATCGTGATTATTGGATTGATTTTATCATCAGCTTTTCCAGCAATTATTGTTTATGCACAAGAACTATTGCCTAAGAAGTTGGGCATGGTTTCAGGTTTATTTTACGGCTTTGCATTTGGAATGGGAGGGATTGGATCCGCTGTACTTGGCTGGCAGGCAGATCATACGTCCATCGAGTTTATTTATCACCTATGTTCCTACCTGCCATTGATGGGTATTGTGGCTTATTTTCTTCCCAATCTACAAAAAACACCTTACAAAGAAATCTAGATTTGGCATATAGGCGCATGTTAAACAAGAAAGAGCGGATTTCAATAAAATATCCGCTCTTTTTTGTTATTATTTGATGCAGTCCATCCAGGCTGAGGCCATCATCTGTGCGCCGGCAAGGGTAGGGTGTACACCATCTGCCGCCCAGTAGGCACCAGGAGCATTCTTTTGGGCATTGTCGAATATTTTTTGATAGGGAATTAGAATTGCGCCAAATTCTTTGGCGACCTCACGAGCGGATTCTTGGTAGGCCAAAAATTTTGGATACCACGCTTCAGTAATGTGACCTACGCCCTTTACTGCAAAAGGTTCTCCAATGATCAATTTGACATTTGGAAGCTTTTGTAAAGTCTCCTGCAATAGCTGTTGGTACTGGGATTTGTACTCTTCAACCGTAGTCTGTGCTCCTTGATCGATCGTGCGCCAGAAGTCGTTTACACCAATCAGAATACTTAATACGGTTGGTTTAATCGCTAGTGTATCTTCTGTCCAGCGCTTTTGAAGATCGGGTACACGGTTTCCACTAATACCTGTATTATATACCTTTAGTTTTTTTGCCGAATATTTATTTAAGAGCTGGCTGGCAGCCAATAGAGCATAACCATGTCCAAGTGCTGCGGTATCATTGGCATTTCTATTGTTTCTATCTCGGCCCACATCCGTAATGGAATCGCCCTGAAATAAAATGATGTCGTCGTTATTTAAACTGATTTTTGAGGAACTGGCGGTGGATTCGTGAGCGAATACATCGTTTCCCAGTATATTGGCACCAGTCAATAGACCGGAACCAATAATGCTTTTTTTGATAAATGATCTGCGGTTTGTGTTCATTATTAGGTTTTTGTTATGTTTAAAGTTACATACTTTAAGCATACTTTTCCAAACCTTTTATAATGATGTTACACGCTTTTTCAATTTCCAGATCTGTAATAGTCAATGGAGGAGCGACACGCAGTGCTGTTTCACAATGCAGATACCAATCGATCATAACCCCGTTTTCAGCACAATACTTACTCACGTTGTAAACCTGATCAAAGGAATCCAATTGCAGACACATCATAAGACCTAATCCTCGAATTTCTTTAATTGCAGGGTGTCGGAGTTTTTCTTTAAATAAAAGCGATTTTCGCTCGACCTGTTCTACCAATTTTTCTTCCTTGATAACAGCCAGTGAAGCCCGTGCTGCGGCACAACTTACGGGGTGGCCCCCAAAAGTCGTGATATGCCCAAGCATGGGATTATCCTTAATAACATCCATCACTTCTTTGGCTGCAACAAATGCGCCTAGGGGCATGCCACCACCGATTCCTTTGGCAAGCATCAGGATATCTGGGACGATAGCAAAATGCTCAAAAGCAAAGAGACGGCCTGTGCGGCCAAAACCAGTTTGGATTTCATCAAAGATCAGTAGGGTACCTGTTTCATTACAGCGTTTTCTGACGGCTTGCATGTAAGCGATATCCGGGACTCGGACACCCGCTTCCCCCTGAATAGCTTCGAGGATGACAGCAGCAGTTTGTTCCGTAATCTTTGTTAGATCGTCCAGATCATTAAACTCGATAAAATCTATTTCGGGAAGGAGGGGGGCATACGCTTTACGGTACGCATCGTTTCCGATAAGACTGAGCGCGCCTTGTGTACTGCCGTGGTACGCCTTTTTTGCAGCGATAATCTGCCTGCGACCGGTATATTTCTTTGCTATTTTCATTGATCCCTCTACGGCTTCCGTTCCACTGTTGGTGAGGTAAACCGATTGAAAATTAGGAGGAAGTTCTGCTAATAATTCTGTAGCAAATTGCACCTGTGGGGCCTGCACAAATTCACCATAAACGGTGACATGTAGGTACTGGTCCAATTGTGATTTTATAGCTTCCAAAACCTTCGGGTGACGATGGCCTATATTGCTGACATTGAAGCCAGAGACCAAATCCATGTATTCTTCTCCATTTGGGCCATAAAGGTAGACACCTTCAGCCTTAACTACTTCAACCAATCTAGGTGAGCTAGATGTTTGAGCGGTATTCATTAAAAATAATTCTCTGTTGCTTAACATGATCTTACAAATGTCCGAAAATAAAAAAGAAGTCTTCAAGACTTCTTTTTTATTTTCGAGATTATTTTCTTCTATTCTGCAGGGATTTGTATAGATGTTCCCTGAATTCCTGTTCTACTTCAAAAAATTGCGATGCTCGCGCATTGCCAATAACTTTGGCAAATTTGGCCCGATATTCTTTTTTGATCTCCACTTCTTTAGCATCATACTGTAAGACGTCTCTGGAGCCACCTCTAAAACTATTTTTTGGAGCACCATTCAATTTTTCTTTCCTGATATCCCAAAGCGTTTGGCTGTACTCATTATAGAGCGGGAAGAATTGCTGAGCCTCTCTCGGAGTTAAATCCAGTTCTTTAGTAATGTAAGCTATTTTTTCATTTTCTATAGCTTGAAATCGATTTTTGTCTTGCGCAAAGCCCAAGGCAATAGAAAATATACTAAAGAACAATGTTATCCATATGTATTTTTTATTGAACATCATTATAAGGTATAATTTAGATAATCTTCTATTTCTTGTTTAGATATATTACTTCCAAATCCCTTAGTAGGGAGATTTGCTTCGTCAGTATACTGGGCCATATAGATCATATCGTCACCAGAAGCCGACTCCGCAAGGTAATTAATGATTTCCTGCTTAGGAATTTCTGACAAATGCTGGCTTAACTGCTCTTCTGCAACAGCTTCTACAGGAGTCGTATTTTGCTGTTGATATTGATAACCCCAATATCCGCCTATACTCAACATAGCCGCAAAGGATGCCGCAACCGCATAACGAGCGTACCATTTTTTAGGTTTCCCAATCTGACGGATCGGTGTATTATCCTTTTCAAGCATTTGAACACGATCAATGATGCTGTCCGAAAGAATCTCAAAATAATGTTGTGGTACATCAAAACCTGCAGTCACAATCGTTTCTTTTAGTTTTTCTTCAGCAATACGAGCAAAAATTGTCGATTCAACTATTTCTTCGTAGCCAACAGGAGCTGTAAAACCATCTGTCGGAACTGTTTCCTTCAATTTCTCCGCCGCTAAACGGGCGAAGATGGAGTCTTCAAGGGTTTGATTATAAGCAGAAGGCATGGTAAAGCCATCCGATGCAATCGTTTCTTTTAATTTGTCTTCTAAAATTCGGTTGAAGATAGTTGAAGATAGTTCAGAAGCATAATTTTCAGGAATTTCAAAGCCGTCTGTAGTAACCTGATTTTTTAAACTATCTTCCGCAACCTTACACATTATGGCGTCAGATAAGCTATTAAAATATCCTTCTGGAACCTCAAAGATGGATTCTTCCTTGCATTCAACCAATTTGACTTGCGTAATTATTTTTGATTCTAAATCACTGAAATAATTTTCAGGTAAGCCAAATGGATTTTCACGCAACGATGCTGGAAGATTTGTAGGCTCCAGCCCATCATGATATGTGCCATTTTTCTTCATAGTATCTGTTAGAACCTAATTTCGCTAAAAGGTTTAATCGTTGTTGTTAAAAAATGCCTCTATTTTTTTGACAGCTAAATGATAAGAGGCTTTAAGCGCTCCGACACTTGTTCCGAGTACTTCTGAAATTTCTTCGTATTTCATATCTTCAAAATATTTCATATTGAAGACCAATTTTTGCTTTTCTGGCAAAGTCAACAAAGCCTGTTGTAATTTCATTTGAGCTTTATCACCGTTAAAATAATTGCCATCAGCAAGCGTTTCTGCCAAATAAGCAGTCGTGTCGTCATCCAACGACACGTTCTGCTTTTGCTTTTTCTTATTTAAGAAGGTAATACATTCATTTGTTGCGATACGATAAAGCCAAGTGTATAATTGTGAGTCTTCACGGAAATTCCCAAGGTTTTTCCATACTTTGACAAAGATATCTTGAACAACATCGTCCGCATCGTCATGATCGATGACCATTCTTCGCACATGCCAATAAATCTTCTGTTGATATTTCTTCAACAATAAACGGAAAGCTTCTTCTCGCGTACTCTCTTCGGCGAATTTTGCTATAATTAAAGCGTCATCCATATATTGACTTGCGTAGTTTTGTTATTTTCTTTTGATTACTTTTTGAACCGCAGCCACAATAGCCGCAGCATTCAAACCGTATTTTTCCATCAATTGAGCAGGAGTACCTGATTCTCCAAAACTATCATTTACGGCAACGTACTCTTGTGGAGTAGGTAACTCTCTTGTTAACACTTGAGCAACGCTATCACCTAAACCGCCAAGACGATTATGCTCTTCTGCCGTTACGACACATTTGGTTTTCGCAACAGATTTTAAAATAGCTTCTTCATCCAAAGGTTTGATGGTATGGATATTGATAATCTCAGCGTTGATACCCAACTCAGCTAATTTCTCGCCAGCTTGGATAGCTTCCCATACTAAATGACCTGTAGCAATGATCGTAACATCCGTTCCTTCATTTAATAATACCGCCTTACCAATCACAAATTCTTGATCAGCAGGAGTGAAGTTAGGAACTACGGGACGGCCAAAACGCAAATAAACCGGTCCATCATATTTGGCTGCTGCAATCGTAGCGGCTTTTGTTTGATTGAAATCACAAGGATTGATCACTGTCATTCCTGGCAACATTTTCATCAAGCCGATATCTTCTAAGATTTGGTGAGTTGCACCATCTTCACCTAAGGTTAGGCCAGCATGCGACGCTGCAATTTTTACATTTTTGTCCGAGTATGCAATCGATTGGCGAATCTGATCATAAACACGTCCTGTTGAGAAATTTGCGAATGTACCAGTGAATGGTATTTTACCACCGATCGTAAGTCCGGCAGCAATTCCCATCATATTAGCTTCCGCGATACCGATTTGGAAAAAACGTTCTGGAAATTCTTTGATAAAATCGTTCATTTTTAACGAACCAATTAAATCAGCACATAATGCAACTACATTCTCATCTTGCTTTCCTGCTTCTAGTAATCCCGCACCAAATCCTGAACGTGTATCTTTTGACTCTGTATAAGTATATTTTTTCATTCTAGTAATCTCCTAAAGTTTCTGTAAGCTGATTCAATGCCGACGCCAATTGTTCGTCATTTGGAGCAACACCATGCCATTTATGAGAACCCATCATAAAATCAACACCGTTACCCATTTCAGTATGCATCAGAATAATGACTGGTTTACCTTTTCCTGTGCGTGACTTAGCTTCTGCTAAACCTGCAACAACAGCATTCATATCATTGCCTTTAGCAATTTCCATCACATCCCAGCCAAATGCTTCCCATTTTGCACGAAGATCCCCAAGAGATAATACTTGATCTGTAGATCCGTCAATTTGTGCTTTGTTATAGTCAACAGTAGCAATTAAATTGTCAATCTTGTTGTGTGGCGCGTACATTGCAGCTTCCCAAACTTGGCCCTCCTGCAATTCTCCATCACCCATTAATACATAAACTAGATTATTGTCTTTATTCAATTTTTTTGCCTGTGCGGCTCCAATTGCAACAGATAATCCTTGTCCCAATGATCCCGAAGCAATACGAATACCTGGAAGGCCTTCGTGTGTTGTTGGGTGACCTTGAAGTCTGGAATTGATTTTTCTGAACGTTGCTAATTCGCTCACTTCAAAATATCCCGCACGTGCCAATGTACTGTAAAATACAGGAGAGATATGTCCGTTTGACAGGAAGAATAAATCTTCTCCTTTTCCATCCATGTCAAAGGAAGGATTGCGTTTCATTGCATTGAAATAAAGCGCCACAAAGTAATCTGTACAACCTAACGAACCACCTGGGTGTCCTGATTGACAAGCGTGTACCATACGTACGATATCACGTCTTACCTGTGATGCAATTTGTTCTAGTTTGTTAATATCTGCACTCATTTTTTTTGTTGGTTTCACAATTGGTCGTAAAGTTAACTATTTTTAAGCTAGATGCTTGTTAAAAAATGAATTTATATTGACTTATCCCAGATTGAAGAAATGTTTGATCTGCGAATTTTTATTTTTTTTGTACCTTGGTTCACTTTATAAAACCAACAATTTTCAGCATAATGCCTAATCAACTCAAAAGCTGCTTTATTATTTCAGCGCTCTCAGCCCTTTATTTACATTCTTCAGCCCAGCACATCAACATTTATCATAAGGATTGGATCGACTTTAACAAAAATGGGAAAAAGGATATTTATGAAGACTCCAAACAGAAAATAGCCAGTCGCGTGGGGATCTGTTGCGTCAAATGACTGTTCAAGAAAAGGCCAATCAGACGGTTACGCTCTACGGCTATGGGCGTGTTTTGACAGATGAGCAGCCTACTGCCGCTTGGGACAAAGAGATTTGGAAACACGGCTTGGCCAATATCGACGAAATGTTGAATAGCCTGGCGTATAATAAATCGGCAAGAAGTTCATTTTCGTATCCTTTCAGCCGCCACGCGCAAGCCTTAAATAATGTTCAAAAATGGTTTGTGGAAAATACACGACTTGGTATTCCTGTTGATTTTACCAATGAGGGGATTCATGGACTCAACCACGATCGGGCGACCTCCTTGCCGGCACCAATCAATATTGGAAGTACATGGAATACTTCACTGGTACGTAAAGCTGGCAATATAGTTGGTAGGGAAGCCAAATATCTTGGATATACCAATGTCTATACGCCTATTCTTGATGTTTCTAGAGATCCACGCTGGGGAAGAGTGGTTGAAACCTATGGCGAAGATCCGTTTCATATTGCCGAGATGGGGAAACAGGTTGTTTTAGGGATTCAACAAAATGGCGTCGCCTCCACATTGAAACATTATGCGGTCTATTCTGTACCCAAAGGGGGAAGAGATGGCAATGCACGAACGGATCCGCATGTTGGCTTTCGTGAGATGCATTCGCTTCACCTGTATCCATTTAAAAGGGTCATAAAGGAAGCCAAACCTTTGGGAGTCATGAGTAGTTATAATGATTATGATGGCTTGCCTGTAACTGCAAGTAGCTATTTTTTACAGGACTTACTCCGAAAAGATTATGGTTTTGAAGGGTATGTGGTGTCTGACAGTGAGGCCCTAGAGTTTATTTACAACAAACATCACGTTGCTGCAAACTATAAAGATGCTATTAAACAGGCATTAGAGGCGGGTTTGAATGTGCGGACAAATTTTGATCCACCGAGTACATATCTAGCGCCATTAATGGAACTCATCGAAGGGGGAGGTTTGGATACCAAAATATTGGATCAGCGGGTTCGCGAAGTCCTGACCGTGAAATTTAAACTGGGTTTATTTGATCATCCATTGATAGAAGATACGGCGATAGCCGATAAAAAGGTGCATACCCCTGCAGATGAAGAAGTATCTCTTCAAATGAATAGGGAGTCTATTGTTCTGTTGAAAAATGAACAGAATCTTCTTCCAATAGACGTGAATAAATACAAACGAATTTTGGTTACGGGACCAATGGCAGAGGCAACAAATTATACGACAAGTCGCTATGGACCTTCCAATAATCCGATCACAACCATCAAAGATGGGATTATAAACTATGCAAAAACAAAGGCACTTCGGGTTGATTATGCCAAAGGGGTAGATGTCGTGGATAAAAACTGGCCTGAAAGTGAGATTATTCCAACAGACTTGTCCGGCGAGGAGCTGGAAAAGATGGCCGAAGGTGTTCGTCTCGGTAAAGAATCCGACCTAATTATAGCCGTAATGGGCGAGTCGGAACGGGAAGTCGGTGAAAGTCGGTCGCGATCAGATCTAAATTTGCCCGGCAAGCAACGCGACTATTTGATGAAATTGAAGGAAACAGGCAAACCTATTGTGCTGGTACTTGTCAATGGCCGTCCACTTACTGTCAATTGGGAAAATAAGTATCTACCTGCAATTGTGGAGAGTTGGTTTCTTAGCAATCAGTCGGGAAATGTTCTTGCCGAAATGCTGTTTGGAGCGTATAGCCCTAGTGGAAAATTGCCCATTTCATTTCCAAAGTCTGTAGGACAGGTTGAAATGAATTTTCCGACCAAGCCCGCTGCACAGGCGGGGCAACCCGGGGTCGGACCCAATGGTTGGGGGAATAGTCGGGTTGTCGGATTCTTATACCCCTTCGGATATGGATTAAGCTACACAGATTTTAGCTTTTCAAATTTACAACTCACTAAGAAACAGATCAGGCCAACAGATTCTCTTACAGTTACGGTTGATATTGAAAACATAGGGAAGAGGAAAGGCGCCGAAGTTGTTCAGCTTTATATCAAGGATGTGCTTTCTTCGGTAACAACGTATGAAATGGATTTGCGTGGATTCGAAAAAGTTGAACTTAATCCAGGGGAGAAGAAGACCTTACAGTTTACGATCTTACCCGCCCACCTGGAACTTTTGGATCGCAACAACAACTGGACAGTTGAGCCCGGCAAATTTGAACTATTTATCGGTAATTCTTCTGTTAATCTCCCGCTTAAAGATTCATTTGAAGTGGTCAATTAGGTTTAAAATTGCCAGACCAAATAGATGACGGATGGCAATCCTTCCTTAGGACTTAGGGGATAAAAAAAAGGATTCAGCAAAATTAACTACTGAATCCTTTTTTTATTGTATCGAATAGCTGTGATTACATGGCCTCTGCCACTACTTCAGTCACTTCTGGAACCATGCGTTTCAACAAGCCCTCAATTCCTGCTTTTAATGTAATTGTCGAAGATGGACAACCACTGCAAGAACCTTTTAGTTCAACTGTCACAATACCTTCGTTGAAGGATTTATAATGGATTGCTCCACCATCTTGTTCAACAGCAGGTCTTACATAATCATGTAATACTTGTTGTATCTTCACTTCAGTTTCAGTACCTTCAAAATTGACCTCGTTATCGTGGTGTACCGTTTTTACAGCAAGTTCAGACTCTACAGCACCTTTTACAAAGTCTTTTAGCAAGGCTTCAATGTCTTCCCATTCCGCATCTTCTGTTTTGGTAATGGTCACGAAGTTACTTGCAAAAAATACCCCATTTACAAAATTAAATTTGAATAATTCAAGTGCAAACGGTGAATCTTGTGCTGCTTCTTTATTTGGATAATCCACACTACCGTTGATCAATAATTTATTGACCAAGAACTTCATTGTAGAAGGGTTGGGTGTAGACTCTGTATATACGTTAATCGTAGCCATGTAGTATCTATTTTTATTCCAAGCAAATATAGGTCAAAAGAAGCTTTGTTAAGGTCATCTATAAGTAAAAGCTTATAAAGTAACACCTGTGTAGTTCGAAGGGCTGATCGCTTTCAGTTCCTCTTTAACTTCCGCTGATACATTTAGATTATCAACAAATGTTGCTATCGTTTCTTTTGTAACATGTGTGTTGGTACGTGTTAGGTCTTTTAAAGCTTCATACGGCTTTGGATAGCCCTCCCTTCTCAAAATAGTTTGAAGTGCCTCGGCAACAACAGCCCAATTATTTTCAAGATCATTGGCCAATGCCTGATCGTTTAAGATCAATTTGCGTAACCCTCTCAAAGTCGATTTAAAAGCGATCAAGGTATGTGCAAATGGAACACCAATATTACGTAATACGGTAGAATCTGTTAAATCTCGTTGAAGACGGGAAACTGGTAACTTAGCCGCAAGGTGCTCAAAAATTGCATTTGCAATACCTAAATTTCCTTCTGCATTTTCAAAGTCAATTGGGTTGACTTTATGTGGCATAGCCGAAGAACCGATTTGACCAGCAGTGATTTTTTGTTTAAAATATTCCATCGAAATATATGTCCAAATGTCACGGCATAAATCGATGACAATATTGTTTATCCGTTTTAAAGCATCACAGCTTGCCGCAAAGTTATCGTAATGCTCAATTTGCGTGGTGGTTTGTGAACGGTCTAAGCCCAAGATATTGTTGACGAAATTATTTCCGAAATCGACCCAATTTGTTGCCGGATAGGCAACGTGATGTGCATTAAAATTACCAGTTGCACCACCAAATTTAGCCGAATACGGTACTTGGTGTAATAGTTGCAATTGACGTTCTATGCGTTCAATGAAAACATAAAGCTCTTTGCCCAAGCGAGTTGGGGAGGCCGGCTGTCCATGGGTACGAGCCAACATTGGGATGTCTGACCACGAAGTTGCCAAAGATTTCAATTCATGAAGCAACTCTTCAATTGCAGGCGTATAGCTCTCTTTAATGGCTTCTTTCCAGGAAAGTGGAATGGCTGTATTATTGATATCTTGTGAAGTCAAACCAAAATGAATGAATTCAAGGTAGTCTTGTAATCCCAATTTTTCAAATTGATCCTTTAGAAAATATTCAACAGCTTTAACATCATGGTTCGTAACTTTCTCTGTGTTTTTGATCCAAATGGCATCTTCTTCAGAAAAATTCCGGTAGATATCCCGCAATTTTTCATTGAGCGTTTTGTCAAACTGTTGCAATTGAGCAATGCCCGATTCACTTAATGCAATAAAATATTCGACTTCTACGCGTACACGATATTTTATTAAAGCAAATTCGGAAAAAAATGCTGAAAGTTCATTGGTATTATTGTAATAGCGTCCGTCAATAGGCGTAACTGCTGTTAAAGATGATAAAGCCATAGATTGAATGATTTTTGGCAAAGGTAAAAAAATGCTTGGAGCTTAGCAATTTAATTGGTGTAGATATAAAAAAAGCTTCCTTGTTGAAGGAAGCTTTCTATACGATGTAAATTCTTTTCAGAGAATTAGTGAGCAGCTTTAGTTGAATCAACTTTAGCAGCAGCTGAATCTACAGCAGTTTTTGCTGAATCCAATTGGGTGTTAGCTGAATCTAAAGCAACGTTAGCTGAATCAGTAGCAGCGTCAGTTTTTTTAGCAGTTTCACCACATGATGCGAAAGCCAATGTTAAAGCTAAACCTAAGAAACCGAATTTGAATGCGTTTTTCATTTTATTAAAATTAAAATATTTTTAAATCTTGTTATTTAGGAGTTAATACCACTAAACCAGAAAGGTAACCCCTGTATTTATTTTTTTTGAAAAAAAGAAAGGCCTTTCGTAAAAAAGGCCTTCCAAAAGCTCTATTCAGTTCTAAATTATTTTTTAGTAGCAGCTGAATCAACTTTAGCAGCAGCTGAATCAACTTTAGCAGCAGCTGAATCAACTTTAGTAGCAGCTGAATCTAATGTGTTAGCAGCTGAATCAACTAAAGCAGAAGCTGAATCTGCAGCACCTTCAGCTTTTTTCTCTGAATTGTTACAAGATGCGAAAGCTACAGTTAAAGCTAAACCTAAGAAACCGAATTTTAATGCGTTTTTCATTTTCTAATTTTCTAATTTAAATTGAAATAATTTTCTTTTTCATCTCTTAATACACGTAACCAAAAAAGGTAACCCAAAAAATATGTTTTTTTTAAAATATTATATAAATAGCTGATTTTAAGTTGTTTAATTTATTTAAAATAAAATGTTATCCCACAAGTCTCGGCTTGTGTCATCCTTTAGCTTAACAAGGGCTAAGAAAGGGTGATCGTTGTGCCGTTCTTGTGTGTTTGTTGTGCTGAGCTTGTGTGAACTTATTTTTAGCCAATCTGGGGATAAGATGGTACTGATAACAAACAATTTTCGATTATTTTGCTTATTTTAAGAAGTAAACGCTTAAAAAGAATTCGCAATATGTTTGATAAAGTAAAGAATATAATGGATTTGGCAAAATCAATAGACTTTGGCAAATTGGAAGAAATATCGAAGAAAGTGGATTTGGGAGCAGTAATGGATGCTGTATCAAAAATGGATGATAAACAGCTTCATGGTTTAATGAAAATGCTGAGTGCAGGAAAAGAAAAAAAAGAATTACCTCCTATTAATGGTGACTTCTATGCTATGGATAGCAAATTAAACGATGTAGACCGTGCATTGCAATTGAAAGTAAGGGATTTTATGGAGACAGAAGTCAAGCCAATTGTCAATAAATATTGGCTAAGGGATGAATTCCCTTTTGAAATAGTACCTAAACTTGCGGCTTTAAATATTTGTGGCTATACCTACGATGGATATGGTTGCATGGGGGGAAGTTCCTTGATGGAAGGAATTATAGCGGCGGAGATAGCACGGGTAGATGCTTCTGTAGCGACTTTCTTTGGCGTACAGAGTGGTTTGGCCATGGGATCAATTTATATTTGCGGATCCGAAGAGCAAAAACAGGAATGGTTGCCCAAAATGCAGCAGATGCGAGTGATCGGTGCTTTTGGTTTAACAGAGCCTGAAGTAGGGTCGGGAGCAGCGGGCGGATTGACAACAACCTGTAAGAAGACTGCCGAAGGCTGGGTGTTAAATGGTCAGAAAAAATGGATCGGGAACTCCACCTTTTCGGATATCACCATTGTTTGGGCTAGGGATCTTGATGATGGCGAAGTGAAAGGTTTTATTGTACGAAAGGATAATCCAGGTTTTTCAGTTGAGAAAATTAAAGATAAGATGGCTTTGCGCATTGTGCAGAACGGCCTTATTACTTTAGCGCATTGTATCGTTCCAGAAAGTGATCGCCTGCAACATGCGAATTCCTTTAAAGATACAGGAAAGGTTCTTCAGATGACGCGAGCTGGTGTCGCTTGGATGGCCGTAGGATGTGCGCGGGGTGCCTACGAAAATGCCTTGGATTATACGCGGAAAAGGAAGCAATTTGGTAAACCAATCGCTGCTTTTCAGCTTATTCAAAATCACCTGGTTGAAATGTTGTCCAATTTAACAGCTATGCAAACGCTTGTCTTCAGATTATCTGAATTACAGGATAAAGGTGAACTAAAAGATGAACATGCCTCGCTGGCTAAAGTCTTCTGTTCTTTACGTACGAGAGATATTGTTTCCAAGGCTCGAGAGGTCATGGGTGGAAACGGTATTCTGTTGGAGTATAATGTCGCACGGTTTTTGGCCGATGCCGAAGCAATTTATTCCTATGAGGGGACAAAAGAAATCAATTCACTCATAGTTGGTAGAAGTATAACTGGATTTAGTGCCTTTGTTTAGGCGAGATCCGGCTGGTTTTTGACTTCCTGTTGCCAAATATCGATTAATACATAAAAAGGGCGTTGTTTTTTAAACAATGCCCTTTTTACTTCAGTTGGAGCAAAAAAGCAATTTTCTATTTCCGTTTAAATCGCATAATAGCAATATCTCCCATGATAAATGTCAAGGTATTCTCGCTTACACTATAGGTGTTTACCTTTTCCAATGTCGAAAAGAAAGTTGCTTCACCATTACCTTCGCAGGCCATCTTTGTCGACATAATGGGGCCAAAATTAATGGTGTTTCTATTCGTTTTAAAAGTCATATTGTAGTTATTACAGCTGCTATTTCCGTTTATTTTACCACTGGAAACATCAAATATCATGGTTGGTTTACGATTGGGATATAGGCCATCGAAAGCAATCCGTGGGCCGGATATATAATCAAGTTCCCAAGTTCCACTAAGTTGTTGCTTATTGTCCTGAATCAACTTAAATTTTGCCAGGGGAGCCATTTTCGCTTTGTTCAAGCTAAGAATATCATCCTTAACCGTATAGTTATCTGCAGCAATCAGGTTTTTGGATAAGGCTTGTTCAATAGACATATCCGGACAGGCCATCATCGTAGACATACCCTGAGCAAATTTAACCTTTCCATTCTTTGATAAAGTCAATTCTCCACCGATGCCATTACATCCCCCACTTGCACTGTAACTTTTTTCGTCCAGCTGGAGGTAAGGCATTTTACCGTTGATTTGATCTGCTACTGGCTGTCCATTGATTTCAATCAATTGCCATTTTTTTCCAATTACTGACGACAGGCTACTTTCTGTGTTCTGCTCATTCGCGTTTTTCTTCATCACAGAGCAACTTCCAAGACTAACGATTAAGATGGCCAGTATGGCGATGTTTTTAAAGTTCATATTCTAAATTTTAACCTATTAACACCCTTTTTAACGTTTGGTTTGACGAAATGCTACAAAAGTTCACAAACAAAGAAGGCTTCCAATTTGGAAGCCTTCTTTATCAGTAGGATAAATCTTACGATTTGTTTTTATTTTGTTGTGCTTGTTGTTGTGCACGCATCATCTCTTCCATTTTCGTTTGGAAGCTCGATTTTTTATCTGCTTTTGGATTCCTTTTATTTTCCTCCAATTTAGCTAAGATTTTCTCATCATTCACCATGGTGCGAATAACCAACTGAGTCAAGAACGTAAATAATGCACTTAAGAAATAGTAGTAGTTCAAACCTGCTGGGAAGCTATTCAAAACAAAGAAGAAAATCAAAGGCATGATATAGCCCATGTATTTCATTTGTCCTGTAGCACCAGATGTAGCGTTGTTATACCAAGTCGTTAACAATGTTGTCAATGTCATCAAGATACACATCAACGAGATGTGGTTGAATGATCCAAAAATAGGTGCAAATGTAAACAGCGTATCATAGGTTGACATATCCTTCATAAACAAGAAGCTTTGTCCTCTCAATTCAAATAAATTTGGAAAGAAGTAGAAGAACGCAATTGTAAATGGCATTTGTAGGACAAGAGGAAGACATCCACCAAGTGGATTTACACCAACCTGTTTGTACAATTTCATTTGTTCCTGCTGCATCAACATTTGATTGTCTTCACCCACTTTTGCTTTGATCTCATCCAGCTGCGGTTTTAATACACGCATTTTTGCCATAGAGACATAAGACTTGTAGGTCATTGGTGAGAGGATCAGCTTCAACATCAATGTTAATAAAAGGATAACGATACCGTAGCTCATATGGAAACCATCCAGGAAGTTAAATACAGGTACTGTAATCCATTGGTTGATCCAACGCATAGGGCCCCAACCCATATTGATGATCGATTGGTAGTCATTACCCTCGGCCTTCAATACATTGTATTGATTTGGTCCAAAGAAGAAGTTTAAGGAATAGTTATTGTCCTTATGATTATCAAATGCCAATTCTGCGTTTGTATTATAGAATTTGACGATGTCGGTTTCTGACGCATGTTTTACATCCACTTTTGCATTGACAAAGCCATCTTTAGTGCTGAGGATATTAGAAAAGTAATGCTGCTTGAATGCAATCCATTGTACTTTTTTCTCCAATGCTTCATCCGCATCTTTTGATTCTGAAAGATGATCTACTTTATTATCTTCTTTATAATAAAGTGTAGATTTCTGTCTTTCAGATTCTATGTTTTGCTCTTTTTGTCTCAACGCGGTGTTCCAGTTAAGGGTCAACGTTTTTTGACTCTGCGGAATTAAATTCTGTATCCCTTTTGTGTTAATATCCAGTCCAACATTATAGCCTTTACCAGCAATCGAGTACACATATTCAATATACTGTTCGGCACTGTAATTTAGTCGGAATTTTACAGATTGTTTACCTTCACCAGAAACTTGGATATCCGAAGATTCTGTATTGAAGTATAAATCATTTGTTGATACGTTTTGACCAGCTGCGTTAAATTGAAAACCAAACTTATTGTCCTCACCATCAAAAAGCATCAAAGGTTTTCCATTGAAATTCTTTTCGCCTTTTAGTTCTACGGATTTAACCTTACCACCTTTTGTACTGATTTTGGCAATGATTTTCTCGTTTTCAATCGTAATGACTTTCTCCGTTCCAAATTTTGTCGCACCAAAAGGCTTTTTCAATTCCGCCGAATCAGCAATCACTGCTGTTTGTGCTGCTTTGGCTTTAGCGGTAGAGTCACTTTCGGCAGGCAGTCCTTTTTCTGCACGAGCTTTAGCCTCTTGTCTCGCTTGTTCTTGTTTGATTTCCGATTCTGAAGGCTTCATCAGGTAAAATGAACCAGTGATGATAGCAAACATCAGGACCAAACCAATTAGGGTATTTCTATCCATTTTTAATAATTAAACTTAATTAATTGTATCCTTCTATTACTACTTTGATTTTTTGTTGGCCAAAGCAGCGGCTACAAAGCTAACAAAAAGTGGGTGAGGATTTGCAACAGTTGACTTTAATTCTGGATGAAATTGTCCGGCAACGAAAAATGGATGGTTTTTCAATTCGACAATTTCAACTAATCCAGTCTCCGGATTGAATCCTGAAGCAATCATTCCAGCTGCTTCATATTGTTTTAAATAGTCATTGTTAAATTCGTAACGGTGACGGTGTCTTTCGGAGATTTTTGTTTTACCATAAATGGCAAAGGCCTTGGTTCCTTTTTTAATTTCACAGTCGTAAGCACCTAAACGCATTGTACCGCCCATATTGGTGATATTTTTTTGTTCTTCCATCAAATTGATGACCGGATTGCTGGTATTGGCATCCATTTCAAAACTGTTGGCATCTTTTAATCCCAATACGTTTCTTCCGAATTCGATGACCGAACATTGCATACCTAAGCAGATACCAAAGAACGGAATATTATTTTCACGAACATACTGAATAGCATTTAGCTTACCATCCAAGCCGCGTTCACCGAAACCCGGAGCAACCAAAACTCCATCCATACCTTTCAGCTTTTCAGCAACATTTTCTTTTGTAACACTTTCAGCAGCAATATAGCTCACTTTTACTTTACATTCGTTTGTTGCGCCCGCATGGATAAATCCTTCGATAATAGACTTGTAAGCATCTGGAAGCTCAACATATTTTCCGACCAAAGCAATATTAACTTCACTTGTCGGGTTTTTGAGCTTACCTAAAAAGTTTTTCCAGTTTTCTAGATCAGGCTCATTTTTGTTGGAAAGTTTTAGCTTTGTTAATGCTGTTTTATCAAGATTCTCCTTCAACATCAATAATGGGACATCATAAATCGTCGACGCATCGATAGATTCTACGACGGCGTTGATGTTGACATTACAGAATTGCGCTAATTTTTTACGGATTTCTTGCGATAATTTATGTTCAGTACGACATACTAGAATATCAGGTTGTACACCATATTCCAATAATGTTTTTACGGAATGCTGGGTAGGTTTTGTTTTAAGCTCACCAGCAGCAGCCAAATAAGGGACTAAAGTCAAATGGATAACCAGTGAATTATTGGCTCCTAATTCCCAGCGAAGCTGTCTTACGGCCTCCACAAACGGTAAGGACTCAATATCGCCTACAGTTCCGCCCAATTCAGTGATGATAATGTCATATTTGCCGGACTCACCCAACAGTTGCATTCTGCGTTTTATCTCATCGGTGATATGGGGAATCACTTGAACGGTTTTTCCTAAATATGCACCTTCACGTTCTTGTTGGATAACGTGTTGATAGATGCGGCCTGTCGTGACGTTATTTGCTTGTGAGGTAGGGACATTCAGGAAGCGCTCGTAATGACCTAAGTCAAGGTCTGTTTCAGCGCCATCTTCTGTAACATAACATTCTCCATGTTCATATGGATTTAATGTTCCTGGATCGATGTTAATGTAAGGGTCGAATTTTTGAATGGTAACTTTATAGCCACGCGCTTGGAGAAGTTTAGCAAGGGAGGCAGCAATAATACCTTTCCCCAACGACGAAGTAACGCCGCCCGTAACAAAAATATATTTAGTCATAACAATTAAAGGATTTTCAATTTTATGTGGTCAAAATGACCAATAATAGTTGCTCTATGTACGGGATACAAAGATAGCAATTTTTATTCAAAATCAGAATTGAAGATGGCTCGATTAATTAAATTAAAAATAGATATTACCTTGGCTATCTATTGTTGTCTTTAATGTAGGCTGTGCTTTTGACTTGATTTCAATGCGATAGAAATTATTACTGTTTGAAAATACAATCTCATAATTTTTGTGCTCATTTATAATTTCAGGATATAATTTGCTTAGCTCCTGAATTGACGTTGCATAGCGTTTTTTATCCTTTCTATAGATCTGTTGCAGGTAAAAGATATTCCAGGTAACTTTTTCGAGTGCGAGGAATTGCTCATCGATAGGTTGATGGTCTGTGTCGTTAACAAATTTTATATGTCCCCATCGCTCAGGGTAATGCATATTAACGAGGCCGATTGGAGACCATACCCAGTTCTCTTCAGCGAGCGTCTTACCCGTGTTGTCTTTTCTCTTGCTGTAGGTTGTTTCGGTGTTGTCATAATGCCACTGAACACGTGAGAAGTTTATCTTCCAGGTTTCATTTGCGTTAATCTGATTTCCTTCGCCAAAGTATTTTAGACTTTTTACAGGTATTTTCATTTCCACAGTCCAAAATTCATCCTTGTCTTGAGGATTGTTGATGGACCCAGCATGATAGACTGCACTTTCCATATCTTTTGTGTCCCAATTTAGATTAGCCCTGCCGCCAAAGCGATAACGTTTAGTCATCAAAAGATCCATTACGGTATTTAATGCGTTTATTTCAATCTCTATATATTCTGGCGATAATAGATTTGGCTTGAGAAAGATCTCAAAATCATTGTCATGATAGATGATTGTATCTTTTTGTCTTAAATATCCCTTGATATGGGGTTCTTGAAGCTTAGCAAAAATGTAAAGATTTTCTTTGTCCCAAAGCATCTTGACTTGTGTCTTAAAAGTAGGGGCAGGTTTATTTGATCCCTCAATATCCTTAAAAGAATCTGTCCATATCGCTTTTGACCAGGAAGCTTCACTGTCCTTTCCGTCAATCGTGATCGCATCTGTTACTGGAAGTACATAATACGTTTGAGGGCGCGACTGTAGCTGAAGAAATTCATTCAGATTTCGTTGTGCAAAAATAAAGGTCGGATAGATGATAAAAGTAAGGATAAAAGCTATAGTTCTCATCAAGATACAGTTTGATTTTTAGCGGTAGCCAAGTTGGGATGAAACAATACCAGTTTGTTTTCCGCTATTGTAATCATCTACGATTCTACCTTTCAGATACGGTGCTAAAAGTAAGTAAAATGTTTTAGCGCGGCAAAAAGAGGGTTGGGATTTTGAAGGACATTATCTAATTGTCCTAAATTTATTACAGAAGGAAGTTGGTTGTGCTGTCTGCGTTTGAGAAGCCAGGGCAATATAGTCAATAAAAAAAGGCTTTGAATATATTCAGAGCCTTTTTTTATGCTGTAATAGTCGTAATTAGATTCTTTTCGATTTAATACGAGCAGCTTTACCAGTAAGGCCGCGTAAATAGAATAATTTCGCGCGACGAACTTTACCGTAGCTGTTTACTTCAATTTTTTCAATGTTTGGTGAGTTTACAGGGAAAATACGTTCAACACCTACACCGTTTGAGATTTTACGAACGGTAAAAGTAGCGTTAGCACCTTCGCTGTTTAATTGAATTACTACACCTTGGTACACCTGTACACGCTCTTTATTTCCTTCGCGAATTTTATAATGAACGCTGACGGTATCTCCAGCTTTGAAAGCGGGAATTTCATTCTTTACTACCGCTTGTTCTTCTACAAATTTTACTAAATCCATGATTTCGAGTAATTATTAACGATTTATATCCTGTAAAAATCGGAATGCAATATTACGACTTATTTTCTGAATATAAAAATACTTTTTTAAAAAACTATTGACTGATATTCAAATCGGATGCAAAGATATGAAAATGAAATGGATAATCTAAAGATATTTTGAATATTCCTTTGTAGGCTATATGGAGAGGGTTTTTAATTACTAAATTCAATAGAATATGTGCTTTGTGTAAAAATATTGTGCAATCAATCAGCTATTTAGTGATTAATTTTCTGCAGGGTGTTGACAAAGTCAAAAAATGATTCGATATTTGTGCCACACAAAACAAAGGTGATACCTTTTCGGGGTGTAGCGTAGCCCGGTATCGCGCCACATTTGGGATGTGGAGGTCGTAGGTTCGAATCCTGCCACCCCGACTTAAAAGCTCTAACGAACGTTAGAGCTTTTTTTGTTTCCTTCCTTTTATTCGTCCCGCAAGCTGTTTACAGGATTAGCTATGGCTGTTCTGATAGCCTGCCAGCTTACCGTAATTAATGCGATACCTATTGTTACCAGTCCCGCTAGCACAAACATCCACCATTGGATCTCGATGCGGTAAGCAAAGTCTTCCAGCCATTTGCTCATGGTTAGCCAGGCGATCGGCGAGGCGATTATCAAAGCAACTAATACGGGTTTTATAAAATCTCTGGACAATAATGTAGTAACGCCCGATACCGAAGCGCCAAGCACCTTGCGGATTCCGATCTCTTTGTTTCGTTTGGCGGCCGTAAATGAAGCTAAACCATATAGACCTAGGCAAGCGATAAATATGGCTAATCCAGAAAAAAGACTGAGTATGCGTTGTTGCCTAAGGTCCGTTTTATACAGCGTATCAAATTTTTGGTCTAGAAAACTGTATTCAAACGGATATAATGGAGCTGCTTTCCCAAATGCGGCTTTAATAGTTTTTAACGCTGTGGGAAAATCTTTTGTGTTTAATCTAATAAGGGCTACTCTCAGGTCAGTAGAAGGGGCAATAACTAATGCATCCATGTTTTCTTTTAGGGATAGGAAGTTAAAATCGTCTACTACCCCAATGATTGTCCGGGGGGATTGATCGCGGATCGTATTTTTTATCCATTTGCCAATGGCCTGTTCGGGAGTAAATCCAAGCATCGATGCTGCGGTACGATTAACTAATACAGCGCTAGTGGAGTCGGTCGGGTGTTGTGTTGAAAAGTTTCGGCCTGCTATTAGTTTAAGTTTCAGTGTGCTTACATAGTCAAAATCGGTGAATTCCGTTCTTGATTTCCACTTCTCAGCATTTTTTCCTTCGATCTCAAATGTGTGACTATCGAAGAAGCCCCCTGGTTCACCGGACATAAAGGAGACGGACGCAATGTCACTGCTCGCAGATAATTCATTTTTGAATGTACGGAGGTTGTTGTACAGTTCTTCACTGTCTATTGGAATAACCACAGTCTGTTGGTTGTCATACCCGAGCCACAGTTCTTTTACATATTTCATCTGTTTGGAGATAATCAGTGTACCGATGATAAGTAAAATAGATATGCTGAACTGGAACACAACTAGCGCATGCCGGAACAATGTACCGCTCTTGCCTAAGCGCAATTTACCTTTTAATGCCTGTATTGGGGAAAAGGTTGAAAGGTATAGGGCTGGGTAACTTCCGGCTAATAGGCCTACTATAAAGATAATTGCAATCAAAAAAATATAGATCGGCCAAGAATTCCATGGGACTGTAAGGGTGTATCCCAGTAGTTGATTGTATACAGGCATGAGTAGGTGCAATAGACACATGGCAAGTATACAGGATATGGTCGTTAATAAAATGGATTCTCCGATAAACTGCCCCATTAATTGGATACGTTGTGCTCCAAGTACCTTTCTTAGGCCAACTTCTTTCGATCGGTCAACTGCACGTATTGTTGAGAGATTCATGAAATTGATGCAAGCGATAACCAATATAAGTATGGCGATGGAGAGAAAAATGTAAATAACTTTTTTGTCACCATGTTTTGCGCTGTCAAATGCGCTGTGGGATTCAAGATAGACGTCTCGTAGCGGTGTAAGCGCAAGATCAAAATGAATGCCCATATTGGTAGAAACTGCTTTCATATGCCTATTCATGAAATCAGGAAACTGCTTTTCCAATTGCCTAGCATCCTTATGTTCGTCAAGTAAGATGTAAGTGAATAAATTGTTGTTTTGCCAGGCTTTAAATGGTTCGGTATTGAGATAATTGGATAAGGGGATAATGAGATCAAAATCCAGATGTGAATTGACCGGAAGATCTTTAGCGATCCCAGTAACGGTTAATTGTTTATTTTTATCAAGCTGCAGTATTTTACCGATAGGATTTTCATTTCCAAAATATTTCTTCGCAGTTGTTTCCGTGAGCACAACACTTGTTGGATTTTTTAAAACAGTCGTTGGATTCCCTTTGATTAGCGAAAAACTAAATAGTTCAAAGAAATCGTCATCTGCAATAAAGAGTTTCTTTTCATTGAATGCAATGTTGCCAACAGAGAATAACCCATTGGCAGGCATTACCCGTACAGCTTTTTTGATATCATCGGGATAATCGGTTAATAAGGCCGTGGCATAGGGTGCAGATAAATAAGGGGCGCGGTCCTTGGTGTTGTCAAAACCTCGCATCACACGATAGATGTGATCGCCTTGGTTGTGAAACTTGTCAAAACTAAACTGATTGGCGATAAACAGGAATATCATTGCACAGACCGCGATGCCTATGGTTAAGCCTAGGATATTGATAAAGGAAAAGACCTTGTTTTTCATGAGGTTTCTCCAGGCGATTTGGAAATAGTTCTTTATCATACTTTTAGTTATAAGTGTTTGTTTCGACCTTATTTAGTAATCAATCAGATAGAAGGTCCGTCTAATTTTTTTGAAAAAACACGTTCAATGCAGGTTAATTCCAAAAAAACTGCCAAATGGCTAATATGTTTATAGTCAGTGTTTTATGTAGTGTTTTTGTTGTGTAAGTGTTTGGATTCGAACACTTTGTGTTCATATTCGAACATCCTGAGGTCTGGAAATCAAAAAAAGTTTTATTTACAGGATGGTGCCTTATGTGGGTAAGGAATATGGAGAATAACATTGGGTTTGATTTTGTAAAGGAGGGTACTACGTCATATGAGAAAACAGTATGTCGCAATGTAACAACTTATTAGTTTTATTTTGCGTTTTTCATTTGCAAATAATTTGTAAGAAGCGTATATTTGTGCCACACAAAACAAAGGTGATACCTTTTCGGGGTGTAGCGTAGCCCGGTATCGCGCCACATTTGGGATGTGGAGGTCGTAGGTTCGAATCCTGCCACCCCGACTTAAAAGCTCTAACGAAAGTTAGGGCTTTTTTTGTTTCAGGGCAAGGAGCGAACCTAGGGCCTTTAGGGGACCAAGCAGACTTCTTGGGGGAATATCAAAAATTTCCTAGTTTAGCATCTTTAATACAGATATCCCTTGCAAGACGCCGAACGTAAATTACTATCGCTATTGATGCCCGAAGGGCTTTTAGAATACTTTCAGATTTTAGAAGTCGATCAGGTTGACAATCAACTCCACATTTATTTAGACGAGCTTAATATTTCTCCAACAGGCTATGAGAACAGCAAGCTGGAGTCAAAGGGCTTTATGCCTTCTACAGAGATTTCCGACTTTCCCATTAGAGGTCAGAAAGTTACATTACATATCCGCCGTCGTCGCTGGACAGTCTTAGATACGGGACAGATTATCACAAGAGATTGGAACCTGGTCCGTGAAGGTACCCGAATGACAACTGAATTCGGGCTTTTTTTAAAGAAGATATTTGGATAACTATCCTGTAAGTGCCCAATTGGTAGGATTATTCTTCCAGATGGACGGCAAGCAACTTCAGGATCAATACAAGAACCATCTCAGTGACTTCCATGATTGGGGCCAAAAGCCACATGCAGAGCGATGGACTCTTTTTCCCGGGAATATCTCCGAACGCTTGAGCATCGATGAGACCAGTTTTAGCAACGGTGAATTATATACCATTGTTAGCAGTAAATCGGCAAAAGGGCGTAAAGGGACGATTTTGGCAACTATCAGGGGCACAAAGGCTGAGGATATCATGACTGTTCTTGAGCGAATACCTTTACGTTCAAGGAATAAGGTAAAGGAGGTGACCATGGATATGGCACCGAACATGGCTAAGGCAATCCGTAGATGTTTCAGGAATGCCAGGCGTGTGGTCGATCGGTTCCATGTCCAAAAGTTAGCTTACGATGCAGTGCAGGAACTCCGTATCAGGTATCGTTGGGAAGTATTGGATGCGGAAAGCAAGAAGATAATGGAATCTCGAAAGCGAGGAATCCCATATGAACCCGAGTTGTTACCTAATGGAGACACGCTCAAACAGCTACTGGCTAGATCCAGACACCTCTTGTTCAAGCATCCAGGCCGATGGTCCGAAAACCAGAAACACCGAGCTGAACAGTTGTTCATACGGTTTCCCAAACTAAAGCTCGCTTATGACCTTGGAATTGCCCTGGGTGACATATTCAATAAATGCAGAGACAAAAAGATAGCATTTACCAAGCTGGGACTGTGGCATAATCAGGTTGAGAATGCGGGCATCGCCTCTTTTGAGAGCGTAGCAAGATCCATTGCGGCACATCATCAATATATCCTACACTACTTCGACAACAGAAGCACCAATGCTTCAGCAGAATCTTTCAATGCAAAGCTCAAAGCTTTCAGGAGTGTCTTTCGTGGCGTAAGAGACACCACATTCTTCTTATATAGAGTAATGAAACTGTATGCTTAAAAACTTTACCCCCCAAACTTTCGGTATGATCCCCTTTAGGATATTATTAAGTTTGATCCGGAGTAGACTTAGTCAGGGCCAGCCAATCCCACTATTTTAGCTACCTAACCGATAACTTCGCTATTCAGGGCAGTCATGCGGGTTTTTATAATTATTTTGGATCGAAATCGACATGTGTTTTAAATGTTTTGTAAATTATTTTACAATAAATCAGCTTGTTAGGTGTTATGTGAAGAATATTTTTGAAAAAAACATATTTTTAGTTTACTTTTGTGCCACACAAAACAAAGGTGATACCTTTTCGGGGTGTAGCGTAGCCCGGTATCGCGCCACATTTGGGATGTGGAGGTCGTAGGTTCGAATCCTGCCACCCCGACCAAGAAGCCTACAAAGGCGGTCAAAACCCCTCTAATCGTATGATTAGAGGGGTTTTTCTTTTTTTCTTACCCCAATTTGTTCAAGTAAAACCAAAGAAAATGAGACCTATTCGGTTACCCATTTTCTATACCTAATTTTGGGTCACCGAAATAGGTTCAAATATCTAAAAATCAGCTTTTTGTGCTTGTTTGTTTTGATGCTTTTTGTGGTCGTTTGATACGCGGTTTCTACCTGTTAGTGACCTGTTACATTATCAAATCCAAGCAGATAGCATCAAAACACGGATATGCAACCATTAAAGTTAGTTGATATGAAAACACAAAATTGCACATTCGGGGTTATCTTTTACCTCAAGAAGCAGAAAACAACAGCACAGGGAACAGCACCTATCTATGCAAGGGTAACGGTGAACGGCAAACGTACGGAAATATCCGTCAAACGTTCGGTAGCTGTTTTGGGATGGGATGCAAAAAAGGGCTTGGCAAAGGGAAGCCGTGAGGAAACGGCGGAACTTAACCGATTTCTTGCCCGCTTCAAGGCAAAAATCATTGACGCCTACCAAGAACTGGTATTGTCGGGAAATACGGTTGACGGCGCGGTCATCCGTGAACGGGTAACGGGGTCTGCACAGTCGGGGCGGACACTCGGCAGTCTGGAATTGCAACTTAAAAGTGGAGACTTTTTATGCTGCTAATTTCTGTTTTGATCGGTAGAACATTTCCATTTCATTTGGAGTTCTATATCCAATCGCAGAATGTATCCTTTTGGCGTGGTAAAATCCTTCAATGTACCTGAACACCTCTAGCTTTGCAATCTCCCTGTTGACAAATTTATGATGGTATATACATTCTGTTTTTAGTGTTTTGAAAAAGCTTTCAGCTACAGCGTTATCCCAGCAGTTACCTTTACGGCTCATGCTCTGTTTTATATCACTTTTACTTAGCATAAGCTTAAACTCATCACATGCATATTGGATCCCTCTGTCGGAATGAAATATCAGCCCCGGTTTTATTCCCCTATTTTTTATAGCCATTGCCAATGCCTTAACCGTGGTATTACCTGCAGTCATGTCATTACTAAATGACCATCCAACAACTTTCCGATCAGCCAGATCAATAACCGTAGTAAGGTAAGTCCACCCGGAAGCAGTCTTTATATAGGTAATATCACCAACCCATTTTTGGGATAATGCACCCGCTGAAAAATCTCTACCGAGGAGATTTTCCGCTACCCCGTACTTATGGCTGGAATCGGTAGTCACTTTATATTTCCTTCGTATCTTGCTCCTTAAATTCAATTTCTTCATTAAGCGCGCTACATAGGACCTGGATACCTGCTTGTTCTTTTTCTTCAGTTCCTGGGTAATGCGGGGGCTTCCGTATATCTGATGGCTGTTCTCATATTCCTGTTTTATCAGAGCAGACAGTTCCGCGGTCCTTTTCTCCCGCATACTTTGTGGTCTGATAAGCCACTTATAAAATCCGCTGCTGCTAACTTTGATCGTATGGCACATCTTTTCAACTGGAAAGGTATTTATATGTTCACGTATGAACTCGTATTTTCTCAGTCTCCCTTGGAAAAGATGGCCACCGCCTTTTTTAAGATAGCGTTCTCTAATTCTGCATCCCGTAATCTCTTCTTTAGTTCCCTGATTTCTTGCTCCTCAGGACTCAATTTGTCGTTTTTAGGCAATACGGTACCACCATTATATCTGGGATCCATGCGCCATTTACTTAATCTACTGGCATCCATGTCCAGTTCTTTTGCTGCTTCTAATACCGAACCTTTGCTGTAAGAAAGCTCTACTGCCATTTTCTTAAAGGAATCGTCAAATACTCTTTTCATGTGTTAACAAATTTAAATCTATTTCTCAAATCTGTCTCCACTCAAAGGTAGCAACTCCACCTACGTGTGAACGGCACATTGCCATTCAAGAAAATCGGTGGACTGATGTACTACAGGTATGAGGACATCCAAAAGCTGATGGAGGGAGGTGAAGATGGAGAATAGCATCTGCAAAAAGCGGAAACGGGATGAAATGATGGTATCTAGAAACAATGATATAGTTATATATCCAGCTATACCGTTAACCACTTATCTGCTTAGGCAGATAAGTGGTTGTTTCTGTCGGAAAGACCACTGGAAAGACACACTATCCGCCGTCAGTTCTTCAAAGGTAAACCTTTGTCGCCCTGTAGGGAGCAAGTTTATTTTTTTGCAATGCAAAAAACCGTTTCCCCACGCTCCGCCGTGTGGGGAACGGCGGATGCTCCCGATGGTCGCAGTCCGTAAACTTGGGGAGGTTTGCCAATGAAAAAATTGGCAAAAGAAAAAGGCACGGACGGCAAAAAGCGCACACGTGGAAGACCTAAAAAAGCCATCACCCGAAGCGTTTCGCTCGTGGTTAGGATGACCCCAACCGAACGTTTGGCGATTGCAGGGAAAGCGAGAAACGCAGGCATGCGGATAAGCGATTGGTTTCGGCAGTCCGCAAAGGTCTCCGTGATAAAACCGAGGCTGTCAAAAGAAGAAACAGGACACCTGCGCACATTGTCTGGCATGGCAAATAACTTAAACCAGTTGACCAAACTTGCACACAAGGGAGGGCTTGTGTCAATCATGGCGGATCTGCGCAGATTACTGAACGAAGTGGAGCGGTTAATGGAAAGGATTGGTAAGGATGATAGCTAAGGTTATTACGGGCAAGAGTTTTGGCGGTTGCGTTCGTTACCTGTTGGAACGTGAGCAGTCCGCCGTTCTGGATTCGGCAGGTGTTAGGGATTATGACATCAAGGCGATTATTGCCGACCTCAACGCACAGCGCAAGATGCGCCCACAGCTTGGCAATGCCGTTGGGCATACCGTCCTTAGCTGGAGCAACGAGGACAGGGCAAAGCTCACCGTGGAGAAGATGGCGGAACACGCAAGGGAATACATGGAAAAGATGGGCATCATGAATACCCAATACGTGACCGTACTGCATTCAGACAAAAAGCATCCGCACTTGCATATTGTCTACAACCGAGTGGACAACGATGGAAAGACGATAGGCAATTTCAACCATTGGCACAAGAGCCGAAAGATATGCAGGGAGATGACGGAGCGGTACGGTTACCATCTCGGCAAGGGTAAGGCACAGGTAAACAGGCAGGCGTTGCGTGGCAACGACAAACTACGTTATGCCATACACGATGCCATTAAATCCGTCATGGCGAAAGCCACCACATGGAAGCAGGTTGAAACGGTGCTTGCAAGGCAGGGCATTGGCATCCATTACAAGTACCGTAGCGGTACAAATGAAGTGCAGGGCATTTCCTTTGAAAAGGACGGCGTGAAGTTCAAAGGCTCGGCTATTGATAGAAAATACAGTTTCGCCAGTATGGAGAAACAGTTAAGTGAAAATCGAGGAACCGAAATATCACAATCGGTGACCGACAACCGTCCGCTCGCTGAACAGATTAGGGAGATATTGCAACAGCCACAGCAGTCGCACACATACGAACCGCAGGGATGGGGATTGCTCGATGCACTTCTGGACACTTTCACACCACCCGAACCCGAAAGCATGAGCGATGCGGAAAGGCGCAGGCGGAAAAGGAAAAAGCAGGAAGCACAGTCAAGAGGGATAAAACGATAAACAAAAAAGAACATGAACGAACAGGATTTACAGACCACTCTAAAAGACTTACAGGAAGTAATGGTAAGTATGGATGACCGTTTTCAACAAATGGAGAAACATCAATCCGAAACCAAAGACTATTCGGCAGAATTGGCACAAATAAACAAAAAATTGGAACATATCATAAAGGATGAAACGCTTGTCGGACTGAAAGCATCCATCCTAAAACATGTCGAGGCAACGGGTCACCTTGTGACGGCAGTGGATGAACAAAAGAAACTGATAAGTGAAATGCCACAGAAAACAAAGATGACCGTAGAGCATCGCATTACGGGCAGACAGCGACCGTATATTATTACGGGTGCTATCCTGTTACTTGTGTCGGTGCTTTCTCTTTTCGCCAGCATACAGCTTTGGCGGTCAAACTCGGCTCTGCACGACAGCGACATTAAAATCCGAATGGTGAGGTTGTTTTATCCGCAGGTATCATTGGATATAGATTCCATCTATAACAATAATCCCAAACAACTTAAAACTTGGGTGGAGCAGGAGGAAGAAAGGTTACTTGCAATCAGAAAAGCCGAAGAAAGTGCGAGGCAATCCGAGGAACAGGCGGAACGGGCAAAGCAAGAATTGGAACGGCTGAAAGAGCAAAAAAGAAAGTAGTCAATAAACCGTTCTTGTTTTGATGGATTGAGGATATTATATTTGTAGTGCGAATACATAAGGAGCAATCCTAAGAAAACTTTAATGTTTAACAATATGCCTGGCAGAGAGCAGGTGCAAGTCCTGCACATATCAAGTCTTCTTGTGTGTTCGCAGCACTGTCAGGCTACTTACTTAAAATCTTCATAAAGTTATGCGAACACACAAGAAGAAAGTAAGCGAACGACCCGAGGTCAGAAGCTTAAAAATTCAGCCAACCATCAAGTCTAATCGTTGGAGTGAAACCACGGTTCCCGTTATCAGATTAAGAGGGCTATGGCTCGACAGATTGGGATTTTCTCCCAAAAAACGAGTAACAGTCACAACAATGGACAAATTGCTCATTATTCGATTGGACGAATAAAAAGTAATAAAGCCGTCGGTTCAAAACGAATTGACGGCTTTATTATTCTTCTAATTCTGCCTTTTACTTCCCATTGGATAGCAGTCTAAGTAAGGCATAAAATGATTAGATTTGTAAAAGGAATCAATACAGACATTATGAACCTAAATATATCCAATTCACTTATCGAAAGCATTTTTTCTCCCAGTTCTAAAGATTTATATATAGATGTGGCGGATGCTTTATTAGAATCAAATATTGATAAGGAAGTCTTAGAAAACATCCCTATAGTAAGCTCTATTTATAATTTATATAAATCGGCCGTTTCAATTTCAGACAGGATGTTTCTGAAAAAAATATTAAGTTTTCTTTCAGAGCTAGACAAAATTGAAAAAGAGAAAATTTCTTCATTTTATCAAAAAATCAACACGGATGAAAAGTTTAAAAAAAAGGTCGGTGATAAATTGATGTTCATTGTCGACAGATGTGAGGACGATGAGAAATCTAAAATTGTAGCTAAAATTTTTGGTGCATATATTTGTGAGAAGATTAAATATAGTGACTTTTTAAACTTGGCTAGAGCAATCGAATTCCTTTCTCTTGATGATATTGAACATCTTTTGACAAGTAAATATTGGGATTTTAGTGGAGACGCAAATCTTGTTAATGCAGGACTTGTGTGGCAAGAGTTGACTTTGGGAGACGAGCGTGAAGATAATTTACAGTTTGTTATCCATATGCAACTGTCTCAATTGGGAGAAAAGCTAAAGACAATTTTATCCGATAAGAACCCGTATTAAGTAACAGAAATATATGTGAGCATTGGATGAAAAACGAAAAAGTAAACCAAGGTAAATGTGTTTCCTGAAAAAACTATTAAATATATGATTAATGTGAAGATGTCAAACAAGTTACTTTTCTTAATATTCCTTTTTATTATAGCGATAAATAACTCAAAAGCTGACCAAGGAGACCTAGAGAAATTGTATAGAGCGGTTTCCAAAGAATTAAATATCGGTACTTATCAGGACTTCAAAGCGAAAATGCAAACTGTCGATGAGAGAAGACGCTTTTATGATAAGGTCGACCAACTAGGGTATGACTTAGGTCCTTATGAAGTTTATGAACAAAGACTAAAAAGTGTTGGTTCTAATCAATATTCAAAGAGGGATTCTATCAAACTTGCTCGCCAAGCTGTTTATAAGGACATGGTTCAAGAATCAGCGGGTATTTCTTATGATAAATTCATTGAAAACTTATCTAAGGATGAAAACGTAAGACGTTCAGTATACCATGATATGGGATTTGCGGAAGAGAATATAAGCTATGAAAGGTTTCTCAATAAAATGGGGCTTGACTATAAAAGACAATTATGGGAAGACCTAAATAAAAAAGGATTTTACACAAAATCATTTGAAGAATTTGAAAATCAATTCTCTACGCCTGATAAAGTCCAAACTCTTTTTAATAAGCTTGTTGATGGGAATAATAAAAGCATAAGCGATTTTTTCTGAAAAATCTCAATTATGTTAGTCTTATAAACTTAAGTGGATATTCTGGTAATGTTGACCCCTTTCTGGCAATATTGACCCCCTGATTTTTGGTTTACAGGATTGCCTACAAATGGCCTGACAATATTACTTCTTTTTTCTTAGACTTTCACCTGTGTTATGGAAAGCTTTCCATAAAAAAGGCTATGACAACAATATGGATATGTAAAGTCCATTGAAAGGTACATTGATTCACAGAGCATTGCGTTACGGCTTTACATTTGGACTTTACATAATCGTTATTTCTTACCCAGCCCTTTCAGCCAAGTTATCAAGTTACTGTTATCGATCCATTCTCCGGTAACCTGGTTAGGTGTAAGGCATTCCGATGCCTGTTCTATAGCCTCTCTTTTCTGTTTTGAGTCGGCCCTTGCATATATCTCTGTGGTCTGGACCGAGGTATGCCCCAAAAGATCCCTTATCCAAACCAGATTTACACCAGATTGCAACAGGTGGATTGCGCGACTATGCCTTAACTGATGGCAACTGGTAACCTCGGGAATAAGATTAGAATCGTATATACGGGCCATATCTGCATATTTCTTTAAGATATAGGTTATACCGGCTCTGGTGAGTTTATTCCCCGCGCTATTACAAAAGATCGGTCTTTTTATATCAATCTCGTAGTCAACATTGTACCTTTCCATATACTTCTTGAGTATTACGACGACATGCTCAGAAAGCGGTACTATTCTCACTTTTCTTCCTTTTCCATATACCTTGATCGAGTATGGCTGATACTGTATTCGCATTGACTCTACCGTCAGGTCAGCCAGTTCCTGTACCCGACAACCTGTATCATACATCAAAGCAAGGACCGTAAGGTGTCTCAGCCCTTGATAAGATGCACTATCCGGTTGTTCAAGTAGAAGCTTTATTCCTTCTTTTGTAAAGTATACCGGGGTAGGATGTGCTTTTTTCAGATTTCCAATCTTCAGGACTTTTTGCCACTGATCCAGGTATTCGATGCTATCATACTGAAGATATGCTACAAAGGAATGTATCGCTGCCAATCTATTATTGCGCGTCGCAATACTGTTTCCCTGCCGCTCAATCAGCCATCGTAGATATTCAACCACATTATCCCTATTAATATCTGACAAAATCGCATTTTCAATCTTTATCTGTTTCTCATCCCTCAAGAAGGAAAAAAAGGAGACAAAACCATCGCGGTACGCGGATATGGTATTGGGGCTGACGTTTCGCTCGTGCGGAAGATACACACCAAGGAAACCTGTGATATATTTTGCTATGTTATTCGTTGCCATCTTTTTGGGGATATATAAATTCATTGAGGGAAATACACATTTCCAATAGTTCGGGATATTCGTTGCAGGTGAGTCTCACATATTCTTCGGTGGATGTAAGAGACTTGTGTCCCAGACAAGCAGCCAGTAATGGAAGGGCAGTGTACACATCAAGCCCTTTTCTTATCATTTTTGCAAGAGAATGCGTTGCCATGGTGTGTCTTATATCATGCACCCGAGGACCAAAGCATTCACCTTTATATGCAATTCCACATTTCGTATATACCTTTTTGAACCAGTTGTATGCGTTGGCGGAAGACACGGCTGTACCATTCAATTTAATGAAGAATGGACGTTCGCTATCAGTAACGCCTTTTACGGGGAGCATGCTCCTGTAATGTAAATATTTCAGAAGGGCCTCCTTTAAAGAGCTGCATATGGGAACCAGGCGTTCTTCTCCATTTTTAGTATTGCCCCAAGTGCCAACCCTTAATACATTCCTGTCGGGATCCACATCCTTGTTTCGCAGCGAGGTTGCTTCTGTGATTCTTAGGCCTGTACTATATAAAAGTCGAAAAAGACAGGGTAGGGATATAATTGGGTCATCTTTTCGATGGCTTCCTCGCTGAAGCCCGTCAGATTCCCGGAATATGGCCAGCATCTGCTCTTCAGTGAAGATATAGGGTACAAAACCACGATCGTTCGTACATTTTGGCAAAGGCATGATATATGATTTAACCCCGTGCTCATTCATGTATTTCGCCAGTTGGGCCAGACGGGAGCATTTTCCATAGAATGTTCTACTACAATCATTTTCCCTGGACTTTGCCCAGGCACCTATCAGATCTTTCGTGATAACTGGATTTGATAAACCATATATTATGGTGAACTCGTCAAACTCTTTGTAAGTCCATTTGGTTGATAGCACGGTGGACCCACAGGATTCTTTGATCCGGATCAGGGCTTTCATATAAGGAGCCAATACTCCCCGATAGTCAAATGGATCAGTCATAGAACCACCCTCCTCTCTGCGTATAAAAGCAATCGCTGGATTCCGGAACATCTAGTACGCATCCCAGCATATGTGACAGGTCTATCCGGACATAGGTTCTTGTTGTATCTGCTTCGGAGTGACCCAGTGTTTCCGATATAATTGAGATTGGCGTGGATTTGTCCAGCATTCTTTGCGCCAGACTGAATCTCAATGCATGCCCTCCATGATGCCTGTTCCCGAATTCGATTCCAGAAGACTTAAAAACAATTAAGATGGCTCCATGAACCGCTCCTCCATTAAGTGCCCCATATGGAGGACGACAACTTAAAAACACTTTGTCTGACATGGATTTTGGGCGTGCATACCGAACATAGTCGATAATGGCATTACCAACTATAGGTAAAAGTGGAAGTGTCAATGGATTTCCGGTCTTATATTGCACAAGCGTTATTTTATTGGTTTCCCAATTTATGTCGCTAAAACTCAAATTGGCTATATCCGAGACGCGCAGCCCTAGACGGGAGCATAATAATAGCATAGCATAGTTGCGTTTTCCAATATTGCTTGAACGGGAAATCGATGTCTCTATCTTCTGTACTTCATCTGGAGCATAGAACGAAGGGGCCTTTACACGCTTGATTTTTTTACCAAGTGATTTTAGCATATAGGAATAGTCCTTTGCAATTATATTTTCGCGGAAGAGAAATAATAGAAAGCGGCGCGTAGTATCAATATACTCCTTCTGTTGATATTCGCGACTCTCAACATACCTCACTATAGCTTCTTCGGTTATTCCCGAACGATTGTCTATTCCCAGTTCGAGTAGATATTCTATAAAGTTGCTCATTGTTTTTCTGTAACGCTGAAGTGTCTTCTTCTCATTTAAGCCCAGGGATTTCAAGTATTCAAGATACTGAATAGCGGCGGCGCCGATGTCACCCCGTAAGGGATGTTGTACCACATGCTGTCTTCTCCCTCCCAGATTGCTATCCAACAAAACATGGGTCAACACTTCAATACTTTTAATAAGGTCGCGATGATGGAATGTAACGTTGAAACCATCACGGCACGTCAGCATATATTCGTTGCCGACGTTTTCGTCGTAGTCAACCAAGCCTCTTGAGTGCATATAAACAAGGATGCCTTTCTTCCACAACCAATTATAGGTGTAGATACGACTGCCTGAATATCTGGCCTCTTTTAAAAGTTGGTTAGTACGTTCAATAAGATTTTGAATTTCCATAACTTTTACTATTTATGTTGATATATTGTAATATGCAACACTAACGTTATGGAAAGCAATTATGTGTAGTCGTATTAATAATTGGCTATAAATGAATTTTGAGAAGAGATCTGATAATGGACTTTACATATCCATATTGTTGTCATAGCCTTTAAGTTCAATCCGATGGGATGTGTGAACTATCCGGTCCAGAATAGCATCTGATAAAGTATCATCCCCGATCACAGCATGCCAACTGGCCACAGGTAGTTGGCTTGCAATGATCGTTGAACATTTGGCGTGTCTGTCCTCTATGATTTCCATCAGGTCAATTCTTTGCTGTTGGTCGAGGTTTACCAGACCGAAGTCATTATAAGCAGTTCTACCTTGGAAAGTTTCATAAGAAGCTTGTGGATCGATCCATCCAACCTGGCCATTTTTGTTCTCAAAAGCAATTTTTGCATACTGAAGTAAGCGACTCTCTTACCTTGGGCACAAGCCCTGAGCCCCAGAGCAGACGCCATGAAAGATTTTCCGCAGCCTGTTGCACCAACGATAATGATCGGCTCGGCCCTTTCGATATATTGGCCTGTGGCCAAGTCCATCAATTGGATCTTGTCGATCCCCCTGGATGGATCCATATTGATCTCTTCAAGAGAGGCCTGGTAACGGAAGGCTGCATTCTTCTTTAACCTCTCGAACCGCAGTTCGAAGCGACTGTCAGATTCGGCCTGCAGCAACAGGGTAAGTCCTTCTTCCAGAGTTAGTTTTCCGATCTGCCGTGTTTCTTTCATCGCTTTCCATTGACGCTCCATTCCATGGAAGCGGAGCGTGTTCAATTGTTGTTCTACATTCATCTGTTTCTAAGTTTTATAGTTCATTTTTATGAGTAATAGGATGCTCCCCTGATATTTTCATGTTGTGGCAATTGCTTGTTATCCGCCCCCTCTTGCTGTTGCTCCACCATTCCGTTTTCCAATATTCTTTGTAGGAACTTATAGGACAGCATGTCGTTCCTTAAGGCAATTTCACATGCTTTGAAGAATGTTTCCCCATAGCTACGGTGCAGCCTAAAGAGTCCTTCGCACGTTCTGTAGAGTTGTTCCGGATATCGGTCGCTTTGTCCAAAGACCCGAACGACCAGTAAGTGAAAGTCCGGATGGATATCCAGAGCGCGCTTGATATAATAATCTGGCGAACGGGTGCCATACTGCTGGTGCTTGGAAGCAAGGTGTTCGGGATGCGTCGAGTATTTGTTGGCAACAAAACTCCTGCTGTGCAGGGCTACCTGTACGTTCTCAATATAGATGTGGACTAAACGCTCAGTATAGACCACTAGGGCCTGTTTGCCAATATGGACATAAGGAACGCTATAGGAATGCCTGTCCCTTTTGAGATGTACATGTCCATTGGTTCCCACTTTGAGGGTCGTATAATATTTCATCGAAAAGCGGTCCCGAGGAAGTGGTCTGAGACTGGACAGCTCGTTGCTGAGAAACCGTTCCTGACGGCAATAGTTCCTGTCCTGCATTCTGGTCTGGTTCAATCTCTCGATACACTCTCCGATAGCAAGGTTGAGTGAGGGGAGATCAAAAAACTGCCTGTTGCGTAACCGGGCAAATACCTGGGTATAGATGATCTTCACATGGTTCTCTACGGCACTTTTATCCCGGGGCCTGGCAGGCCTTGCAGGCACTACGACCGTATCATAATGGTTTGCCAGATCTTCCATGGACCTGTTGATCTCTGGTTCATACCGATCGGTTCGTATGACGGCTGACTTGAGGTTGTCCGGGACAATCGCTCTGGGGACCCCTCCAAGAAACTGCAGGCAGCAGTCCAGTGCATAGAGAAAATCGGGGGATCGCTGACTGGGAACGGCCATGGCAAAACAATAGTTGGAATATGGCAGGCACGCAACAAATATCTCGCATAAAATGATCTCACCAGTCTCATGGTCGATGTAACCCAGCTTCTTGCCGGAGAAATCGATGAAAAGCTTGTCACCGGGTTCGTGGTCCAGTATCATGCTTCCATCGCGACGTGAGACCAGTAATTGCTTTAGATGGAAACAGAACTGGGCATAGCTATATCCCTGTGGATGAGCTACTAAATACTCTTCCCACAAAAGTCTCCGGTTTACACCTGTATATTCCGTTGATATGGGTTCTTCGTCAATTTTGGTGAAAGTATGTTAAATAATTACACTTTATAAACTAAACCTTTTTTCTTTTCAAACACAATTCCAACCTTTTCGAGCAAGTTATAGACTTGTGCCTTTTGATATGCTAAGCCATATTCTTTATCAATCCATTGAGCCAAAAGAGGGCCTGTCCACTTTACTGATTGATATCCATGATCCGAGGGTTTTTCGTTTATGACCAAGTTTTTGATTCTTTCGAGTTGTTCGTTTGATAAATTGCTCCGTCTACCGCGCCCTTTCTTATCTTTTAATCCTTCAATACCTTCTTTTTCAAATCTATGAACCCAATTTGTTATCTGCTTGAAGCTGATATTATGTAGTTCAGACAACCGTCTGCTCGAATAGCCTAATGCAACAAGATATACCATGTATAGCCTTATACCAACGGTATAAGCATCATTTGCATTTAATAATTTCTTTATCTCTGTTGCGTCTGATCGCTGAATTTGTAAGACTGATTTTCCCACTGTAATTTATTTTTTCTAAACAACAAATATATAAATTATTATGTGTAATTTAATATTATACTTTTAGTTATGATTCCAGAATTTGTACTTCCTCCCAATTTACAGTTAAAAGCTGAAACAACGTACACCTCTCTAGGAGAGCTTTATATTAGTACGTACGCTTATCAAAAACACTCAACATGCCCTATTTGTGGCATTACGAGTGATAGGGTTCATAGTAGATATTTCCGAACTCTTTTAGACCTTCCTGTTTCCGGATATTTAGTAAAAATCAAGCTCAGGGCTAGGAAGTATTTTTGTGATAATTCAGTCTGTCATCGAAAGGTTTTTACTGAACGCTTCGATTGTGAAATCAGGCCATATTATAGAAGAATGATTCGTTCAAATGAACTTCTTTTTAAAATGGGGCTTGAATTGGGAGGAATTAGAGGTTCAGCAATTAGTCGCTATGTTGGACTGCCGGTTAGCTCCTCCACTATGTTAAGAGTGATTCAAGGAGTAGATATACAACCTAAGGCTTTGACATCTGGGGTAATTGGCGTAGATGATTGGGCATTCAAAAAAGGAAGTACCTACGGAACCGTTATTGTGGATTTAGAACGGAAAGAAGTGATAGATTTACTTCCGGATCGTGAATCGGATACGCTGGCAGAGTGGCTGAAGAATCATCCAGAAATAAAAGTAGTATCCAGAGATCGCTATGGCCCATATGCTTTGGGTATAAAAACAGGGGCCCCTGATGCCATTCAGGTAGCCGACCGCTTTCACCTAATTATGAACTTAGGGGAAGCAGCTAAAAAAGTCTTACAATCAAAAGCAAAAGAATTGAAGGAAATATTTAAGCTTTATAATGATCCCAAAAGGAAAGAACCTACATTAACGGAAGTTACCGGGCCTGTTGAAGCAAATTTAGAAGTTCTAGCAACGATTTCTACAGCAAACATTGGTGCACATAAACAATATCTATTCGACAAGGTTAAAGAGCTATATGCCAATGGTATTACGCTGAGACAAATTGCCAGAATTACAAACCTGGATCGAAAAACAGTCGCAAGGTATGTATCCGTGGAAAAACTTGAGAAAAGACAGTCCAGAAACTCCACCAACCTGGAATCCTTCATTAATTATCTTTTGAGCGAAGAGAACCACGGAAAAACATATAGAGAACTACATAACACTATTGTTCAGATGGGATTCAATGGTAAGTATACCCAGTTTTGCCACAAGATGAATGAAGTTTATAATATGCCGGGGCTTAGTAGAATGAAATATAAGCCGCAGGTGGTGGTAGCAAAAACTTGGTCGCCAACCAAATTATCCTTAATGCTCTATAGGGAGTCAAAACACCTTAAGGAAGATGATAAAGAATTTTTAGAATTATTATTTGAAAAGCTTCCTCAAATAAAACAACTGGAGCAGTTGATAAAGGACTTTAAACAATTGTTTCTTATCAAGAAAGACGGAATGTTACAAAAATGGATTCAGGAGGCATCAACATCAGAGTGCGGGCTTAAAAATTTCGCTAAAAACCTTTTAAGGGACTATGAAGCAGTGAATAATGCAGTAGTAAGAACAGTAAGTAACGGCCAGGTTGAGGGACAAGTGAATCGAATAAAAAATATAAAAAGAAAAATGTACGGAAGGGCAGGATTTCAGCTATTGAGGAAAATGATACTTGCAAAATCAGCATAATTCACCAAAATTGACGAAGAACCACTTTGGAGCGGAATGGTGGTGTAGTATGGTTCGGAATATGCAGGCAATAAAACAAAAAGCACAGACAAGACCACTATCCTACTGGGTGCATATGCTCCGGAATCGTTATATTCTCCGTCCCAAAAGCAGGTGTAGCTGTCAAATCTGGGTGCATTTGCTCTGGAATCAACCCTGAGCCGCATCAAGATCCGAAACATGGGTGCATATGCTCCGGAATCAGGCGAACCATCGACCGTATCTAACCAAAACCAGAGGTCCAATCAACCGTTTTGGGTGCATATCTGCCGGAATGTCCGGGATAAACCCCTAATTTCAAGCTGGATCAGATCGCCGATTTTGGGTGCATATGCTCCGGATTATGCATACACCTATTCGTGATAGTTCTTTTTCAAAATAAGGAAGCCTTTCTTTTAGATACTCGAAACGCTCGTCCCGATAGGCGGGGTTCCCCGATCTGAGCATCCGCTCAAGAACTGGATCTTCCAGCTCCAGTATCCTTTCCAGAGATAGATTCAGGTCCGTTACCTTCTTTAGATAGGACTTTACCGTATTCTTGCTGATGGAAAGATGACGGGCTATTGTTTTAATGGGATAATTCTCCCTGTGCAATCGTATTAACTGTTTGATCTGACTCATGGGTCTTGATTTACCGGCCATTGGAATATATCGATTAGGTCTAGCCCAAATAAACCAAAAAACAGAAACCCATGAAAAATGAGTGTATAAGGGGTCAACATCGTCCAGAATAAAATGACCATATCTCGAAAGAGGGGTCAGCTTGCGGTTCTTCCGCACTTTTGGTGGTAATACCATCATATTTGTCTTCAATTAGCGTTCATATTTTAATGAATGCATCAAAACTTGTTTTTTCGGACGATGGTGATAACTTTAGGATTATATCAGTAGATAACCAGCAAGATGTACTGGTAGTTTATGTGCAGAGTACTACCCGAAGTGCTGTCTGCCCAAACTGCTGCATCACTTCGAAAAGAATCCACAGCTATTACACCCGCAAGATCGCAGACCTTCCTGTCTTTGGTAAAACTTCCAGAATTATTCTTCGCTCTCGTAAATTTTATTGTCATCAAGACGAATGTCCGTTCAAAATATTCACCGAGAGGTTCGAGAGTCATTTCAGGCCATATAAACGGAGGACTGAGCGTCTGGAAAGTAAGATCAGACAACTTGGGCTTCTTGCCGGAGGAAGGCCTGCTCAGCGGATTTGTACCATATTGTCGATACCCACTAGCGATACGACTATACTACGGTTGATTGAAAAAAGCGATTTTTCACCAGCAAAAGGTGTAACCGCCATTGGCGTAGACGATTGGGCTTACAAAAAAAGGAAAAGTTACGGTAGTATTTTGGTCAATCTCCACACAGGGAAAGTGATAGATCTATTACCAGACCGTGAACAGGAGACATTGCGTAAATGGCTACAGGAACGTCCAGAGATTGAAGTAATGAGCCGGGATAGATACAGTAACTATCAAAAAGCAATTACTTTGGGTGCTCCCCAATCTATCCAGGTCACCGATCGTTGGCACTTGTTGAAAAATTTAAGTGAGGCGGTACAGAAAGTTTTGATTAGGCATTACAGCAAAGCCACAGCTTTGTTGGCCAATAAGCAGTTGCGGGTTGACGATCAACAAATAGCTGAAAATCAAAGCTCACTATCTGAAAACAGAAGCTCTCCGGATTCAGCTCATGGCGGGATCCGCTTAAAGCGGTTTGAGCAACTGAAGGAATTACAGAAAAAAGGATATTCCATACGTGCCATGGCACGGCATCTGTGCATGCACAGACAAACCGTCAAAAACTATCTGGACATGGAGACCTTGCCCCGGAAATCTCAATGCAAGATTAATCCGCTTGAAAAATTCTTTACGCATATAAAAAAGCGTATGGAGGAAGAGCCGAGCATATTGATCACCACATTGTGGCAGGAGCTCAGAACCCAAGGATATAAGGGAGCCTATTCAACTTTCTCAGAAGGCTTGAAATTCTATGGGATCCGAGTGGGCAAAAAAGCTGGGTTCACTAAAGAATTACCGAATCATGGTGCAGCAACTTTTAAACCATCATCAGCGGCGATATGGTTTCTGTCAGATCAACAAAATCTGTGGGATGACCAACGGAATATCATCCGCGAATTATGCAAATCCTCCAAAGAGCTGAATAAGACTTTTATCCTAGTGCAATCCTTCCGTAAAATAATGGCTGAGAAGTCGGGCGATACAAAATTGAGGGAGTGGATCGAGAAATCAAGCACCTCGGGACTAAAAGAAATAGCATCATTCGCAAAAGGACTGCTCGCCGATTGCCCCGCTGTTGAAAATGCGCTCACCTTACCATGGAGTAATGGTCCCGTGGAAGGAAACGTGAACCGACTGAAAATGATTAAGAGGCAGATGTATGGTAGAGCGGGGTTTGACTTATTGAGGAAACGTGTATTATACGCTCCGTCTTGACCACCAAAAGTGGGGAAGAACCAGCTTACTCCAGAATATCCAATTACTGAAGAAGTTGGGTCCAGGTCCAAATTTCATTTGTTGTGTATTGCGTACAAGCCATTTATATCCTGAGAAGTTTATTATTCTATCTTCAGTTTCGCTCTTTGATATTACTCTTTTCATAGTACATTGGCTCAATGTGAATAATACTATTGACATAAAAAAAAGGGTTACAATATTCTTCTTCACATGCATTACATTCTATTAAACAAAAAATTCATATAGTTATACCCAGCCCGAAACAAGGCAATAACTAATTACTAAAAAAATTATGATATACTGAATCTGGTAATAGTGCACTGTTAGATATCAATTTTTGATTCTTCCTTTTAAAAATATCAAATCGCTCTTTAAGCATGGTTGAAGTAGATTTGCTCATATCACTCTCCTCACTAAGATGGTCATTAATTTTAAAAAGTTGATTATTTGAAATATGATATCCTGCATATACAAAATCTTCTTGTTGAGTTTTACTTTGCATAATTGGGATTCCGTAACCATTAGCAGAGGCACCTACATCTAATCCTTTACCATTCCAGGTTATTTGTAAAGGAGTTTTTAATCCATATTGCGTGCGGTAGTAAGCCATTAACGAGGGGGCTAGATCAAAGTGACTGACTATGTTTTTAAACGATTTGCTTGATTTTATTAACGGTGAATATATAATTAGAGGAACGTGGTATCTATCTAGTTTGTTTTGTAATACAATTTCAGGCATACTATGATCTCCTGTAATGACAAAAATAGTATTTGAAAAATCTGATCTTTTTTGATAGGTGTCAAAGAAAGTTTTTAACGCGTGGTCTATGTTCATTACCGAGGCTAGTTGCTTTTTGTATGAAATAGCCAATTTTGCATTATCTGCACTCAGATTTAGCTCTTTAATTCTAATGTCAACCTGTTTATCAAAATATTCTTGATCATTAATAAGAAATGGGCTGTGGGTTGACAAAGTTAGTACCGTATTCATATAAGGTTTATTTGCATCTAAGGTTGTCTTGAGCACTTTATCTAATACAGCTTGGTCGTCATAACCCCAACTTTCCCCGTTTTGAGCAGGCAATTTTTTATATGGTTCTTCAAAAGATGTCAAATCGATTAAATTATCCACCTTATTGAACTCCATATATTTTTTCATATTATCAAATGAGGCATCTCCTCCGTAAAAAAATCCTGTTTCAAAACCATTGTGTTTAAATATGTTATTAAGATTAAAGTGAAGTGGATATTCGTTTTGTTCTAAAAATCCATTCCGTGAGAAAGGAAGAGAACCTAGAATGGATGGTAATACAGAGAAAGTTCTTCCTGAGGTACTTAGGCAATTCTCCCAGTTAAGAGATTTGTCCCTTAAAGAATGCAGAAATGGTGTAAAATTACCAATGTAACCATTGGGAGAGCTATATGCATTCCCTAGGCCTTCAATGATTAAAAATACTAAATTGGGTGGGCGATCAGCTTTGTTAAAGTAACTTCCTAGAAAGTCTTTTGTTTCTTCTGATCTCAGAAAGGGATACATCCCAAAATCGTTTATGTTTTCTTTATTGCTGTCGTTCCATTTATTGGCCCATTCGAAGTGATCATCCATATAATTCTTAAAATTCGTGTTTAAGAAATATCTCCATTTACTTACTGAGGCGTGCGAATAGAATTCATTTTTATCATCCACATTAAAGGTAAATTTAACGGGTAAAATGACTAATATCAATCCTAAAATAATGAGTATAGCTCCTGCATATGCGTTTTTTAATTTGAATCGACTAATAAAAGTTAATGGAGCAGCGGCAAACAATATAATTAAAAGAAGAAATGCTATATTTTTTAAGTTTAACATTCCACTGCTTTTAATAATGTGTTGAATTTCCTCATAACTGTAAAAGAAAAGGTCAGCGCCTAACAAGTTCTGTGATTCAGTGAAATAAAGGAAAAGAACAACTTGAAAAAGTATGAATATTGAAAAGGTAGATATTATAAATATATTTAAGTAATTAAACCCAATATATACTAACAATACATATACTAAGCTGCATGCTGCTAGAAACTGTAATATAAAAACCAGATTATCAATAAATAAATTGATTGACCTATCCTTTTGCTAAATAATTTAGTTTTCTTATCTTTAGGTGATTAAATTTAGGTATGGTAGGCAATAAAGAAAAAGAGTTGAGTTTGTTCGATTTTCAGTCGCAATTTAGCAGTGATGCTGATTGTTTAGCTTATTTATCGGCTTTGAAATGGCAAGATGGTTACAAATGTAAGAAATGTGGTTACGGGAGTTTTTGCAAGGGAATAAAAGAGCATGACCGTCAGTGCAATCGCTGCCGTTATTTGGAATCTCCTACAGCAGGCACCCTATTCCATAAGGTTAAGTTTCCTTTAGTTAAAGCCTTTTACGCAGTATACTTCATAAGTACAAACAAAAAGGGTATTGCCAGTACCGAGCTTGGCAGGAAGTTAGGGATCAAGCAAAAAGTAGCATGGTTATTCAAACGCAAAGAGATGAAAGCGATGGAGAGCAGCGGTAAATTTCCTTTGCGTGGAGTTGTGGAAGTTGACGAAACATTTGTTGGCGGTCAGGATGAAAATTCCAAAGGACGTAAAAAAGGAAAGAAGAAGCTTGTGGTGGTTGCTATAGAAAAGAAAGGCAACGGAGTTTCGCGCTTTTACGCCAAGGTGATAGACAAAGCCGATGCGATCAACTTAGGTAGCTTCATGAAGCAAAACATAGAGCCACAGGCTAAGGTGACCACCGACAAATGGACAGGTTATAAGCCGATATTGAAAGATTTCGAAAATATGGAGCGTGTCAAATCTGGTAAGAAAGGTGAGAACTTCCCAGAACTACACAGGGTTATCATGACCTTTAAAAGCTGGTTGAGAGGAATGTACCATCACGTTGGAGATCTACAGGAATATATTAATGAATATACCTATCGATTCAACAGAAGTTTTATGAAAGGGAATATTTTTGACAACCTAGTATATCGGATGATCTGCCATAAACCAGAACAATATAATATGATTATTGCTTAAAGGAATAGGTCAATAAATTGAAATATATAGCAGAATAGATTTGTTCTTGAAATTTTGTATTATACCAGTAAGCTTCCAATCCTACATTGGCCATATAAAGAAGCATAAATACAAATGCAATAGGAGTATAATTCCTCAAGGACCAAACAATTGTGGCTTTGATTTTAGACCATGCACTTTCATTTTCCTGAGATTGTTGGAAGCCTTGTCTAGTCATCTCTCCCCAACTGTGCTGTTTTCGGAAATAGTCTTTTAAACCTGAAACTCCAGCCATTACTACTCTTCCATGAAAAAAGAACGGTTCAAGTATGGCCGTACCTATTAATATTAATAAGTCTTTTCTTTTAGTATAAACTTGATGTGACATTAAATCAAGTAGAATCGCATAAATTGAATATAATATTCCTGATGCTACTACTAAAATAAATAAGGTAAAAAAGAAAGGCCAATTGATTATTCCCAATATTAGGAATATAATAAAAATGCAGTATCCTAAAAATTCAACCAAAGGGCCCAGGAACTCAAAAAAGAACCAGTACGGTATACTTACCATACCTAATTTTCCATATTTTGGGTTAAACATAAGTTTACGATGTTTCCATAGTGTTTCTATAGTTCCTCTCATCCAACGGTTACGCTGTTTTTTCAAAATATCAATGGATTCTGGTACTTCAGTCCAACATAGGGGGTCAGATATGTTTAGCACTTTATATTTCAAATTCTGCTCCTCCATATATCGTCTCATTCTTACAACGAGTTCCATATCTTCGCCGACTGTCTTAGGATCATATCCGCCACATTTTAATACTAAATCTTTATCAAAAGCGCCAAATGCACCTGATATTAAAATTAGTCCTGAAGCACGTGACCAGGCCATCCTTCCCAATACAAATGCGCGTATATATTCTAGAGCTTGGAATCTTCCTAACCATTTTTTTGGTAAATTAACTTCAACCACTTTCCCGTTAACAATTTTACAATTGTTAGCTAGACGGATTACACCTCCACATGCTATGACCCGCTCGTCAGTTTGGTCCATAAAGGGTTTAGCCAATTTTAACAGTGCATCTTGTTCTAATATACAATCAACGTCAATGCATACAATATATTTACCTTTTGATACATTAATTCCAACGTTTAGTGCATCAGCTTTTCCACCATTGTGTTTATCAACAACTATAAGTTTTTTGAATGCAGGATTTTTACTTTTGTATATGCCTTTAATCTCCTTAGTAGGTATAACTTCCACTAAATCAAAGTTTACGAGCTCTAGGTTGTAAGCTTGTACTAATTTTTCGATGGAATCATCTTTACTGCCATCATTTACTATTATTATTTCTAAATTGTTGTAATATAGCGAGAGCAATGACCTTACATTATCGACAATTGTCATACCTTCATTGTAGGCTGGTGCAATTATGCTAAAAGCAGGTGCATTTGGGTTAGTAGCAATTAGTTTATAGTCTGTATATTGGTTAAGATCTGTATATGTCCTGAGTGCTCCAAAGGCATAAATCCCTACCCATGAGTATATCAAAAATATCATTGTAGAGTATATGAGAAATAACCATACTACAATTTCATATATAATATGCGAAAAATCAATCATAATTGTTTAGATAAGGCATTTTGCAAAACTTTACGTAGTTTAGGGTCAATGCTGCTATCGTTAGATTTTAGTTGTAAATAATCGTATTCTTTATACTTTTTAAGTAGGTTCACTGTTTCTATTTGGATATATATATCATATTCATTTTCTAATATAGTTTTAAGAAAAGAATTATGATTTCTATTTCCTGCACGGTCAATAAATTTTAAAATTTCAACTTTTACCAAATCCTCTTGCTGGTTAAAGCAATCAAGCAAAAAACCTAATGTGTCAGTACTTTCAATAGTTTGAAGCGTTTTAATAGAATTAATTCGAATGTCTACTGATTGGTGGCTAAGTAAACGAGCAACATTATCATGTAATGTGTGAATTCTAAATTTTCGTATTAAGGATAGTGCAAAACTTATTACAGATAAATTTAAGCTTTCAAGCCAAAGAGCAATTGAATCATAATCTGGTTCTGATACAGTTTTAATAGCTTGGTTCAGGCGCATCTGTTGCCATTGAGATAATGGTTTGTCTAAAGTATCTAAAAATTTAAGTCCCTTAAAACCATTAAAACGAACAACACTATATTGCGCCTCGGAGTACACATATGGATTCTTATGATTTAAATGGTGAGTAATTTTATTTATTGCATCAGGGATATTCATAGCAGTCATTACTTGTATACCTCTTACATTTTGATAAATATTATTACTCTGTAATTTGCTCCAAGCTAAATCATCTAAATGAAACATATAAAATATTTCTTTTAATATTTTATGGGCATCTCCAACAAATCTTTGATCAGATTCAATTAATACAGAAATAAAAATTTTTTTAAAATTTTTATTTCTTGATAACGCTTTAAATTTTTCATCTGTTTGTATTTCGTTAATCCCATTAAAAATAGAGTAGCTAATCTTATCTTCAATAATGCGTTTCCATTGCTGTGCATTATGGATAAGCTGAAAATTTTTATACCCGTAGATGAGCACTGCTATTATTAGTAATAGTACAAATAGTAGCAACGCAGTCAATGCGAGTGTAAGATTGTGTAGTTGAATTTTAAGAAATATCATTTTATTTCAAACGTAGTAATCTCTTTATTCTTAATACGAGCTCATTTGGATTAAATGGTTTTACCATAAAATCAGCTGCACCTAACAAAAAGGCTTCTTCCACAACATCTTCTTGACCTAAAGAAGATAATACAATTACATTAGTATATAAATTATGCTCCTGAATTGCGGAAAGAATTTCAATTCCAGAGGCAAACGGCATCATAATATCTGTTACAATTAAATCTGGTTTAGCCTCTAATATTTGATCTATCGCCTCTTTACCATTTCTACATAAAATGACTTCATACCCTTCATTTTTCAATTTATGTTCGATAGTTCTTAAAATTAATTCGTCGTCTTCTGCTAATAAAATTTTCATTATTTTAATATTTTATAGATCCTCAAGTTTTTTTAAACTTGTATTTATTTCTGTTATAATGTCATTATAATCAACATCTTTCAAAGTGTTTAAGAGGATAAGATCTTCGTATTTTGATACCTTATTCGCTAATTTATTCATTCCAATCGTTGATGCCGAACCTTTAAGTTTGTGAAGTATATGTCTTAACTCTTCTACGTTGTTGTCTTTTTCACAATCCTTTAATGTTTCTATGGTCTTATTTAATTCAGTAACTATCAAGTCCATAAAGAAGATCTTAAAATCATCATCTCCAATAAAATTTTGACATTTCAGATACTGTAATTGGTTGTTATCAATCTGGGTCCGCATTAATAATTCCGAAAAACCAATTATACCGTTAAGCGGTGTGCGAATTTCATGACTCATATTCGCTAGAAATTCTGATTTTGCATTATTAGCTAATTCAGCCACTTTTCTAGCTTCTACTAATTCTTTATTAATTTTTATATAAGAGGAAATATTTTGAGCAAATATTATAATACCTCCTACAATGTTTTTAGATATATACCATGGTCTAACTTCCCAATTTAAGTGTTTTGGTTCTTCGTCTTCTCTAAATTGAATACGTTCGTTAGAATTTTTGTAAGTAATGCCTTTTAGGGCATTTAAATATATATTTTTTCGTTCTTCAGGTAGATTTGGAAAAAGTGAAAACAGATTCTTATCCTTAATTCTTTTCAAGTTAATTCCAAATTCCTTATGCCACTCATTACTGTAGAATAAGAAATCAAAATTATGGTTAAACATTGCTACAGATGCAGGAACAAACTTCACAAATGTGCGCAACATAGCTTCTTTTTTTTCTATTTCTAAATAGAGTCTTTTACTTTTATCAATGTTCTGAATAATGCCATATATACGGGAACATTTACCATTTTTACATTCAGGTATACCTTTAAGACGAATCCAGATCGATTCCGATTTTTTTTGTTTTAGTTTTAATTCGATATCAAAACCCTGTATTGATTCAATGGCGTGGTTTAATGCTTTTCGAAGTGTTGATTTAGACTCTTCATCAAAATGATTTTCCCACTGTAGTAAGTTGGAAATTGAATCTTTTTGAAGGTTAAAAATACTCTCAGCGGAATCGGAAAATTGAATTTTTTCATTTTCCATATTGATTTTCCATCCTCCAACTTGAGCTACAGCATTCGTTTGTTCTAATAACTCTTTAGTGCGTCTCAATTCAAGTTCAAGCTTTCTCTGCTCGGTAATATTAAAGGAAGTACTCGCTACATATGGAGAGTCTTCAGTATCCTTTTCTAAGGTGTTGTGGTATAGAAAGTAAAGCTTATCCCCGGACTTTGATACAAAGGAAATTATTCCGGAGGTTTGATTTTTTTGCGTAATATTTTTTAGATATGCATCTAAGTACTCCTTTCTATCCTCTGGTATAAAGTCTATAATGTTTTTTCCAATAACATCTTGGACATTATACCCAAGGAGTTGACATCCTTTTTCATTAATTTTAATGATGTTTCCTTCTAGGTCATGTAAACATGTAAGGCCAATACTGTTTTCAAAAAAATTTCTGAACTTACGCTCTGAGGTTTCAAGTTTTTTTCGTTCTTCACTTTCTTCCGTTATGTCTCTGCCGAAGACAAAGAACTCCTTAAATTTGCTGTTATATTTAAAAGCCCATTCTATTTGTAATATCTTATTATCTATAATACTAATAGATTGTTTGCTGCTTTTGCCGTTTTTAATACTATTAGATATAGCTTGGTTTATTTTTTCGCTGTCGCTATTTATCACATCAACGAAATTTTTAAAACTATTACTGGGCCTGTAAGCCGTCAAAAATAATTTATGAAATACTGGATTTGCTTGTTTAATATTTAAATCATAATCCAGAACGCAAATCATATTTTGCGTTTGTTCATACATATTTTTATAATACCCAGATTCTAGATCTTTTTTCTTTCGAGTATAAAGCTGGCTGACGGCCTTTGCTAAAAGGTGTAAAGATGATATCTGATCTTCGGTAAGATTTTTAGGTTTATAGTCGATAACGCAAATTGTTCCTAGTACAATATCGTCTTCATCTATTATTGGAACTCCAGCATAAAACTTAATTCCAGCGGCATTAATTAGGGGGTTATTCGCTGTTCTGGGATCTTTTGCAGTGTCTGTAATTATAAGAGCATTTTTGCTCATTATTGTATATTGACATACAGTATTTTGTCTTTCAACTGTGTCTATTTCTAATCCAATACAACTTTGTATACGTTGAACATCGTCTTCCATCAGCGCAATCAATGAAACAGCGCATCCTGTGATTAATGTTGCTGACTGAGCGAAGATATCAAATTCTGCATCTTTACCTAATCCTAACAGTTCGTAATCACGAAGTCGGCTAATTCTATCAATTTCATTATGAGGAATAGGAAACATTTTCATAATAAAGCTATATTTTAATTAGACAATACTTTAGGCGTGTTTTAAAATATTCTACTAAAGCCAATACTTAAATCATACTGATTACCTTTCTCTAAAGGTTTATATTCTTGATTAAAGTATGTAGCCGATATATTTATCAAGTTTCTTTTTTGGATGGAGAAATTATAGTTAGCGCCTATTTTATACGTTTTTAATTTGAAGGAATCTTCAATGAATAAATTGTTTCTATTTTCTTCAGGACTAATTCCGGTACCAACTTGAACACCAAAATAATCGTTGGCACCTTTTAAATAATAGCGTACAGTTCCCGTATAAGAGTGTGAAATGTTTTCGCTATCGGGTGAAAGGTAGGTTCTTAGGTTAAACCATAAATTTTGGTAATATTTTCCTATAGATGCTGTATATAGCCATATATTGTTTGAAAAATACAATTGTCGGTATCCTATTTCACCCTCAAAGCTTTGAGGTAAGTTGGCGTATAGGGAAACACCAGTTCTATATTTTGGAAATATTCCAACATTTTCAGAATAGCCAGCGCCGAGGTATAAATAGAAAATTTTGTTGATTCTAGGGTAAGCTTCTATTTCAAACTGCAAGCCGTTATCAGCAAATTTATTAGCGTAATTTGCCTTAAATAATATTGATCCAAAGGATGTAGCTCTCTTATAGCCAACTCCTAGGATATGCCAGTTGTCCTCAAATTGTTTATCAAAGTGCGTGAAATCATAGTTAATGTCTATTTCGGAGATGCTGGTTCTTCGTCAATTTTGGTGAATTATGCTGATTTTGCAAGTATCATTTTCCTCAATAGCTGAAATCCTGCCCTTCCGTACATTTTTCTTTTTATATTTTTTATTCGATTCACTTGTCCCTCAACCTGGCCGTTACTTACTGTTCTTACTACTGCATTATTCACTGCTTCATAGTCCCTTAAAAGGTTTTTAGCGAAATTTTTAAGCCCGCACTCTGATGTTGATGCCTCCTGAATCCATTTTTGTAACATTCCGTCTTTCTTGATAAGAAACAATTGTTTAAAGTCCTTTATCAACTGCTCCAGTTGTTTTATTTGAGGAAGCTTTTCAAATAATAATTCTAAAAATTCTTTATCATCTTCCTTAAGGTGTTTTGACTCCCTATAGAGCATTAAGGATAATTTGGTTGGCGACCAAGTTTTTGCTACCACCACCTGCGGCTTATATTTCATTCTACTAAGCCCCGGCATATTATAAACTTCATTCATCTTGTGGCAAAACTGGGTATACTTACCATTGAATCCCATCTGAACAATAGTGTTATGTAGTTCTCTATATGTTTTTCCGTGGTTCTCTTCGCTCAAAAGATAATTAATGAAGGATTCCAGGTTGGTGGAGTTTCTGGACTGTCTTTTCTCAAGTTTTTCCACGGATACATACCTTGCGACTGTTTTTCGATCCAGGTTTGTAATTCTGGCAATTTGTCTCAGCGTAATACCATTGGCATATAGCTCTTTAACCTTGTCGAATAGATATTGTTTATGTGCACCAATGTTTGCTGTAGAAATCGTTGCTAGAACTTCTAAATTTGCTTCAACAGGCCCGGTAACTTCCGTTAATGTAGGTTCTTTCCTTTTGGGATCATTATAAAGCTTAAATATTTCCTTCAATTCTTTTGCTTTTGATTGTAAGACTTTTTTAGCTGCTTCCCCTAAGTTCATAATTAGGTGAAAGCGGTCGGCTACCTGAATGGCATCAGGGGCCCCTGTTTTTATACCCAAAGCATATGGGCCATAGCGATCTCTGGATACTACTTTTATTTCTGGATGATTCTTCAGCCACTCTGCCAGCGTATCCGATTCACGATCCGGAAGTAAATCTATCACTTCTTTCCGTTCTAAATCCACAATAACGGTTCCGTAGGTACTTCCTTTTTTGAATGCCCAATCATCTACGCCAATTACCCCAGATGTCAAAGCCTTAGGTTGTATATCTACTCCTTGAATCACTCTTAACATAGTGGAGGAGCTAACCGGCAGTCCAACATAGCGACTAATTGCTGAACCTCTAATTCCTCCCAATTCAAGCCCCATTTTAAAAAGAAGTTCATTTGAACGAATCATTCTTCTATAATATGGCCTGATTTCACAATCGAAGCGTTCAGTAAAAACCTTTCGATGACAGACTGAATTATCACAAAAATACTTCCTAGCCCTGAGCTTGATTTTTACTAAATATCCGGAAACAGGAAGGTCTAAAAGAGTTCGGAAATATCTACTATGAACCCTATCACTCGTAATGCCACAAATAGGGCATGTTGAGTGTTTTTGATAAGCGTACGTACTAATATAAAGCTCTCCTAGAGAGGTGTACGTTGTTTCAGCTTTTAACTGTAAATTGGGAGGAAGTACAAATTCTGGAATCATAACTAAAAGTATAATATTAAATTACACATAATAATTTATATATTTGTTGTTTAGAAAAAATAAATTACAGTGGGAAAATCAGTCTTACAAATTCAGCGATCAGACGCAACAGAGATAAAGAAATTATTAAATGCAAATGATGCTTATACCGTTGGTATAAGGCTATACATGGTATATCTTGTTGCATTAGGCTATTCGAGCAGACGGTTGTCTGAACTACATAATATCAGCTTCAAGCAGATAACAAATTGGGTTCATAGATTTGAAAAAGAAGGTATTGAAGGATTAAAAGATAAGAAAGGGCGCGGTAGACGGAGCAATTTATCAAACGAACAACTCGAAAGAATCAAAAACTTGGTCATAAACGAAAAACCCTCGGATCATGGATATCAATCAGTAAAGTGGACAGGCCCTCTTTTGGCTCAATGGATTGATAAAGAATATGGCTTAGCATATCAAAAGGCACAAGTCTATAACTTGCTCGAAAAGGTTGGAATTGTGTTTGAAAAGAAAAAAGGTTTAGTTTATAAAGTGTAATTATTTAACATACTTTCACCAAAATTGACGAAGAACCGAGATGCTGGGGCAGGGATTTCGGAGTCATTGGGCCAATTATTTCGCTAGTCATTGGGGCACTTTCCGATTACAATAATATACAATTTGATTAAGATTCCAATTTCTTTTTTCTACGATAGGATTCACCTGTCAATTCTACTCTATGTGAGGAGAATGTTACCCTGTCAAGTATAGCATCAGCAATCGTACTTTCACCGATTAGTCCATGCCATTTTTCTACGGGGATCTGAGTAGCTATTATTAATGAGGCGCTATTATAACGATCTTCTATGATATCCAAAAGTGCTGTCCTTGCGTGCTGATCTATGGAAGTAAGTCCAAAGTCATCGAGTATTAGTAATTCTGCTCTTTCGATCTTTTTGAGTAACTTATGGTATGTGCCATCCAATCTGGCGATTTTCACCATATCAAAGAACCTGCCTGTATTGAGATAGAGCGTCTTATACAACATCTGACAGGCTTTAACTCCGATACACTGCGCAAGGAAGCTTTTTCCTGAACCGGCAGAGCCTGTTAATATTATGTTTTCTTTACGGTTTATAAACCCCAGAGAAAGGAGTCTCTCAAACATATTTCTGTCAAGGTTTCTGGAAGGGTTGTAATCAATGTCAGTGGCAGCAGCTTTTTCCTTGAATGAAGCCCTGTAGATCAGATTATCAATATTCTTATTCTGTCTAGCTTCCCATTCTGCATCGATAATGGTCGCTAGGAAGTCATCCAGGCTCATTTCACGATAAAGATTATCACTCAGACTACTTCGATAAAGCTCGGCCATGGTGATCATACGCATCTTGCGCATTTTTTCGATTGTTGTGTTCTCATTCATATTATCATTTTTAATGTTGTTTACTATCTGTAAATCGAGGTGTCCCGTAGATTTTCATGCTCAGGGATATGGAAGGTCTGTTGTACTTCCTCTTCTAGAGTGTCAAGTTTATTTTTAAGGATATTGACTATCGTTTGGTAAGATGATTTATGATGGAAAAGACCTCTCTTACAGGCGTTTTCAACGCGGGAAACGCTATGGGTTTTCACAAGAGCAAGTATTCCCTGTGCCTGTTTATACCCTAGTTCAGGGTAGCTATACTGTGCAATTAGTTGGCGGATATATTGTTGTGCAGATGGTCCAACAGCTTCGGCCCGCTGTTCAAAGTACATCGGACTCCAGTGGTTATAAACCTGATGTGAAGAAGGCATATGATCTGCGATGGTGGCATAGTTACCCGGTCGAAAGCACCGCTGATGCTTTGCTATACGCTGAAAGTTATAAAAGACCTCAACAGTGTCATTGTTATATTGAACTTCTACATGATGGCCAATATAACGGTGAGGTACACTATAGTAGTTTCTATCAGCATTGAGATATATATGCGATATCTTCTGCACTTTTGCTCGTCTAAAGTACCGCAAGTTATAGGTTGATAAAGGTAACGGGGTTAGGTGTTCTTTTTCCATATCAATAAATTGGCTCCTCCTAGTGGAGCCTCCATGTGAGAACAAATAATCATTATATAACACCAACTGTTCTGCTATGGCTACATTAAGTTCTTTCAAACTAAAGAAGGTCTGTTTGTCCAGTGGGTAAAAGATACGCTGGTAGACCAATGTTACACTACGTTCTACAAGAGCTTTATCTTGTGGGTGATATGGGCGGGCAGGATCTACTACACAACTATGAAAGAGTGCAAAGTCGGCAAGTGTTTTATTGATTTCTGGGGCATATTTGGAGCCTTTACTCACGGCTGATTTAAGATTGTCAGATACAATAGCCTGCGGCACGCCACCAGACCACTGCAAACAGCTATTAAGGCAATCGATAAAATCTTCACGTTTTTGGCTTGCAACGGCTTTTACAAACGTATATTGACTGCAGGGATAGACGGCAACGAAGATTTCGACAGGGATAACCTCTCCTGTACCTCTATCAACATAGGACATCTTTTTGCCTGTAAAGTCTACGAAAAGTTTTTCACCCGCTTTATGATCCAGTTTCCCCGAAGCTTTGATCTTGCCTCTCCACTTTCTGTAATGGGTGGTAAATTGGGTATAGCGGTAACCATCAGGATATTCAAGTAGGTAATTTTGCCATAACGTCTGCAAGGTGGCCCCAGGGCGCTTAAGCTCTTGCTGTATCTTACTGAACTGAGATGACAGGTGTTCATATCGCATCTTTTCGGTTTGGTCATCCTGGGTAAAAAGATCATGAAGATTTGCATCATCCATAGCTAGAAGTTCAGCATGATCTAATTCTAGTACTTTAAACCGCTTAATATAGCTGTCCACCGTTTTACGGTTGATGTTCATTATCTGGGCAACCTTACGGTTACTAAGTCCTTTTTTCTTTAGAAGGATAAGTGTTCTGAGTTCCATTTTGTCTTTCCGTTGTCCTGCCATGCTGTGATCATATGATTATACAACAGCAACTTAAGCAGTTTAATGGAAAGTGGCCCAACGACCTCCGAATTTAAGAAGATTATTTGGCCCATTGACCTCCGAAATAATTGGCAAATCAAACCGAATCAACTGGCCCATTGACCTCCGTTATAGACAGTTAATGCTTATTGCATTTTTGGCCGTATAAGATTTTAAATTTTGAGCCAATGAATTCGCATCTGTATTTTTTGGGTTGATCTCTAATAGTCGGTTGACAGAGTTTTCCGCTTCCTGATAGTTTTTAATACCGTAATTAAATTTGGAATGGAGTAGCAATATATCCTCCGAGGTTGGATGTTCAATTAATCCCTCGTTTATTATAGATTGTGCTTTATGATTAATATTATTCCAGTAGAGGAGGTACCCGTAGGCTAAATAGAAATCTTCATCTTTCACTTTTTTGCTATGCAAATTTTCGAAAACATATGTTGCGGAATCTATTTTATCGCTCCAAGTATAGAGCCTTCCTAAAAAAACATGTTAGTCGGTGTAGTCTGGAGACTGCTGTATTGCTTGCTTAATCAGTCCAATAGCTTTTGGGTAATCCTTAGAATCGAAGGCAGATGTACGCGCGCGTGAAAATAATTCATCAGAAGATAAATCTGTTGATTGACCATAGACAGCTATAGTTGCTAGAACGCTTAAAAAAAGCGAAATTATGTAAGGCTTCATAGATAAACAAAAAGTCGGGAAATTTATTAATTTTATAAATATATACAATTATGTATACATATTATATTAACCCTTTAATATAACAATAGTTTCAGTCTGAGAATTACCTGTTTTCTCGGCTCTGATCGGGATTATTTATTAGCTTCTGGATAATCTTAATACCTCTGTCTATTTCACTCACGATATTTAATATTTCGTTCCATCGAAACGGTTCTTGGTTTAAAATTTTACTTTCCAATTCTTTAGTAACTTGAGACAGTTTTGCGAACCCCACATGCGAGGCCGTACCTTTAAGTTTATGAAGTATTGATTTAAGGGATGAGACATCCTTAAACTCCATTGCTTGGTTTAAAGTGTATTGGATGTTTTCTAATTCTTGAATTACAAGGTCAAGAAAATAGCTTTTGAACTCTGCATCATTGGTGTAGTTACTTTCAAGAACCGAAATATCAAAATCTAGATCCGTGTTATCGGTTTGGATACTTTCTTTAGCAAGAGGATTCGGCAGGGCTCCTAAAATTACATTTTTTAAATCTTCAAGGCGAATAGGTTTAGCAAGAAATTGAGTCATGCCTGCTTGCAAACATTTTTGTTTTTCGTTCAGTGTATTACCGGCAGTGATTGCAATGATAGGGGTATGTTTATAATTATGCATTTGTCTTATTCTTTTAGTCGCCTCTATACCATCCATGTTTGGCATTTGCACATCCATTAAAAGAAAATCAAACTGATTTTCTTTACAGGAATTGACCGCCTGTTCTCCATCGCTTACTGCGATTATTTCGGCCTTAGGTAATAGACCAGCTAACATGCGGAGATTTAACTGCATATTCACCGCGTTGTCATCGGCAACCAATATGGAGACCGTAGATTCGGTTTTGCCCAATAAATCATCTGCCCCGATGCTACTATTAGGTAGTGATTTATTTTGTTCCTTATCTTGATTGTGTTTGTGTAATGATTGGTTTATCGCTAAATATAATTTGTCCGTCTTAATTGGTTTCATCAAGCTAACAATTTCATTATCGTCGCTTAAGTGTGATAATAATTCTTTCTTTTCGAATGAAGTGTGCAAAATGATTAAGGGTATTTCCATATTCTTACTACCCATAATGTTTTTCATCTTAGCGATAGTTTCTACTCCTGAGAGAACAGGCATATGATAATCAACAAGTATAAGTTCGAATTCTTCACCTTGAGCTAATATTTGTAAAGCTTCAACACCATTTTATGCTAAGGTTGCATCAATGCCTTTATACTTAAGCATATGCTCCATTATAATCCGATTATTCGTGTTGTCATCTACAACCAAAGCCCGTTTGATAGGGACTTCGAGATTTCTGGAGTTCGTTATTGCCTTTTCAAACTTAACTTCTAAATCAAAAAAGAAAGTAGCCCCATTTCCTGCCTCACTGAGAAGTTGCAAATTGCTGTCCATGTATTTTAATAAGTTGTTAGATATGGTCAGACCTAGGCCCGTTCCACCATACCGCTTACTAATAGAGCTATCTTCCTGCGTAAATGCCTGAAATATTTTGTCCTGTTTTTCTTCTGCAATACCTATTCCTGTATCTCTCACCGAGAATCGAAGTTTTATTTTTGATCCCACCTCACTAATTTGTTGAACTTTAAGTTCGATTTCCCCTTTATCGGTAAACTTAACAGCGTTACTCATTAAGTTTATTAAAACTTGCTTTAAGCGCGAATCATCCACCCAAATATTCAAATCAAGATCTTCAGGTACATTAAGTAATAATTCTAAGCCTTTGCTTTGCGCTTGAAACAAGATTACATCTACAACTTGACTACATACCTCGTATAAGTTGCATTTATCAATATATAGTTCGAGTTTGCCAGACTCTATTTTGGAGAAATCTAATATATCATTGATAATACTTAACAGACTATTACCCGATTCATTTATATATTTAAGGTACTGCTGTTGCAGATCATTCAAAGGGGTTTGAAGTAGCAGATCTGAAAAGCCGATTACGCCATTTAGGGGTGTGCGTATTTCGTGACTCATATTTGCTAAGAATTCAGACTTTGCTTTATTGGCTGCCACTGCGGATTGTTGTGCAGTGATTAATTCTTCGTTTTTCTTTACTTCTTCTGATATATTTTGGACAAAAATAATTATACCTCCAATTTCTCCTTCTGTGATATACCAAGGTCGAACCTCCCAATTAAGATGCTTTTCTATTTTATCTTTTCCGATAAACATTACCTCATGGGTGTTCTTGTAAGAAATTCCTTTTAAAGCATTTCTATATATTTCTAATCGATACTCTGGAATATCGGTTGATAATTCACCAATATTTCTGTTTTGGATTTTAGATTTTGAAAAATTAAATTCCTCTAGCCACTGATTGCTGACGTATAGGTAGTTGAGATTATGGTCAAGCATAGCAACAGCTGCAGGGACATATTCAACGAATGTTCGAAGCATGGATTCTTTTCTTTCCATCTCCAGATGCATAGTCTTACTCTCGTGAATGTTTTGTATGATTCCAAATATCCGAGTACACACACCATCGGAGAACTCAGGTACACCTTTTACTCGTACCCATTGTCTTTCTTGATTAGGCGGCTGGATCTCTATTTCTAAATCATAGGGTATTCCTTGAGTGACGGCAATTTTGAAAGCCTCTTGAAGTATAATAGACGACTGAGGTTGGAAATTAGCAAAAGCTGTTTCTAGATCGAGATCATGAACTTCATGCATTTGCATAATTTGTTTGGCTTGTGGAGATAAGTACACTTTATCATTACTAAGGCCAACTTCCCATCCACCGACTTGAGCTACGGCATCGGTTTGCTCTAAAATTTGTTTAGTGTGTAAAAGATCTAACTCTAATTTTCTTCTGTCGGTCATATCTAAGGCCATACTTCCCACATATGGCCTGCCTTCTATGTCGGTCTCCAATACATTATGGTACAGAAAAAAGAGTTTTTCTCCTGATTTTTTTAGTAAGGTCATCATCCCTCTCATTTGTCCATGCTCAATCAGTTGTTTCATATACTGATCATATAGTGGTCTATTTTCTGGAGGTATTAAGTCACTTAATTTAAGGTCCTTTACTTCACTTTCTTGATACCCCAGGAGCTCCCGTCCTTTCTCGTTAACACTTAAAATATTTCCATCTAAATCATGCATACTCATTAGGCCCAAAGAATTCTCGAAATAATTTCTAAATCGTCTTTCAGAGTCCAGCAATTTCAAGCGTTCTTGGTTTTCCTTAGTTATGTCACGTCCAATTGCGAAAAATTCATTGTATTTTTCTTCGTACTCAAAGTGCCATTGTATAGTTATTAAACGATTCTTATCAGAAAGTGAATATGTATAAATAGTTACTTCCTGGCCCGATAATGTGTCTTTGAATGCTTGTTTTAATTCTTTTTGTGTATCGGCTGTGAAAAATGCTAAGAAAGGTTGGCCAATTATTTGGTTATTTTCCTGACTAAATGTTAGCGAGAATGAATGATTAATTTCTTTTATGTTTAAATCACTATCTATTACACCAATTAAATTTTGAGTAAGCTTTAATATATCTGTATAATAACCGGACTCCACCTTTAACTTTTTGTAAGTATAAAGTTGGCTTACATTTTTGGCAAGCGCATAAAGGAGGTCAATTTGGTTTTGGTTAAGTTTTTTAGGGAGAAAATCAAGAACACAAAGAGTGCCTAGGGTAAAACCATCCTCGTCGATAATAGGCACGCCGGCATAAAATCTTATATCTGCCTCTTTCACTAAAGGGTTTGATGCTGTCCTTTTATCAAGTAATGTATCTTCGATGACTAGGGCATCTCTGCTCATTAATGTGTATTGACAGATTGTTTGTTTTCTTTCTACCGTATCAACCTCCATTCCGATGCAACTTTGGACGCGTTGATTGTCTTTTTCCATGATGCTAACTAAGGCGACGGGGCACCCAGTGAAGTTAGCAGCTCCTTGCGCAATGACATCAAAGTCGGCATCCTTACTAAGGTTCAGAAGGTTGAATTTCTTTAGATGATCCAATCGATCATCTTCGTTTAAAGGTATAGGGTATATGTCCATCTTTTTTATTTTGCAACCATACAATTTAGCTATAATCTTTTAATGTTTCTCATTCTGAACATTTAACTAACGAAATCGTTTCATTTTTGATGAAAAGTAATATCATTTATCCATATTCTTGGCTATTAGATTTTGGAGAATATAGAATGGATTTAAAAGAGTGTTATAAAAAAACGAGTATCCATAGCCTATGGTGTTTTGTGTTAAATCTGTAGCAAGTTAAATTGACTACTTACAAAAACCATAGGCCTATTTTATTTCATGGATACTCGTAATCGCAGAAGGGCCTAATTATCCAGCAGTTTGAAAAAAATCGAAGTTGAACCCGGAATATGCATTAGCTATAAACGAGTTTAGGAGGTAGGTTTTCAATTTTGGAGAAAATGCCATCCATTGTCTTCTTTTTGTAGGCAATGCTATTTTTAGCACCTTTCTATTTGCATGTTTCGCCGTCCAAGCTCCTAATGCAAAGCAATAGGATTTAAGTGTACTATGCATAGCTTTGTTATGTTCATTTAATGCAAAATGACGGAATAAACTAATCAGATTGTACGCTATCATAATGAATCTGAAAGATGCTTCTGTTGCCCAAAAGTTCTGTAAGCAGAAGTTTTCTAATCCAAAATCCTGCTTCAGTTCTTTGATCCTATTTTCACAATCCGCTCTACTATTGTAAACATTCCAAATTTGGTCTAATGGCATATCCATATTGGTCACATAGCAACTGTACCTGTAACCGGGCATTTCGTCAAAGAGCTTTCCTCCGCTATTGGGACGGTCATCTACCCGTTTTTTCACAATAATATAACGTCGTTCTTTTCCATTAAGATGCCCGAATGTCATTTCTGACAATTCTATTCCTTTACTTAGCGATATCCAGTTACGCTCTCCCAAAACTTCCGATTTGATATTGGGATACATCCTGACAGCAATCACATAATTTTTAGTTGATTCTTCCAGATAGCTCAAAATATCCTCGGTATAAAAGCCACTATCTGCTCGCACTAAGCCCACATTCTTACTTGCCAAACAGCGGTCAAATGTTTCTTGCATGAATGCTATACAAGATTGTATATGTATTTAGGTGCGCTGATGTTTTTAAACATCGGCTAAAAGCTAAAGTCTGCACAAGATAATAATTTCCTATGCCACTTTGGGCATTATATAATTTTATGAGAGTTTCCTGTTCTCTTTTTTGTAGACCATTTGTGTTTGAGGATAAACACTATAAAATAACTGCTACGTAGACATTAGTCATTAAAAGGAAATATGACTATTTTTGGAATAATCTTAAACAGCATTCAATGCCCGAACAGCAGAATATAGAATATAAACAGAATTGGCACGAAGAATATCTTAAGTGGGTTTGTGGTTTTGCTAATGCACAAGGTGGGGTGATTTACATCGGGAAAGACGATAATGGAAATGTTGTCGGCTTGGAGGATTATAAAAAGTTGATGGATGATATTCCTAACAAAATCCGAAATGCGATGGGGATAACCGTTGAGGTAAATTTGCACGAGGAAGCAGGGAAACATTTTATTGAAATCGTTACGCACCCTTATTCCGTGCCTATTTCATTGCGTGGTAGATATTATTACCGTAGCGGAAGCACTAAGCAGGAATTGACTGGCGCATCACTCAATGAGTTTTTGTTGAAGAAATCGGGCAAAACGTGGGATGATGTGATTGAGCCAAGAGCAACGTTTGATGATATAGATGAAAATACCTTTTCTGCATTCTTGAAAATGTCAGAAGAAAAAGGTCGGATGCCCGAAACAATTGGTTTAACCATTCGACAGATACTCGATAAGCTTCTGTTGACTGAAAGCGGACAGTTGAAAAGAGTTGCTATTATTCTGTTTGGGAAAAACCCTGCAAAGTTTTATCCGAATACGTTTGTGAAAATCGGACGTTTCAGAGAGAACGATATTTTATTTCACGATGTAGCAGAGGGTAATTTGATTACACTTTTGCGAGAAGTTACGAATCAGCTCAATCATAAGTATCTCACACAGAAAATTCATTTTGAGGGTTTGTATCGTATTGAAACAGGCGAATATCCTACACCTGCAATCAGAGAAATGTTATTGAACGCTTTGATACACCGTAATTATATGGGTGCAATGACACAAATCCGTGTGTATGACGATAATATTAATGTGTGGAATGATGGAACATTGCCGGCAGGTATTAGTTCAGAAGCATTAAAAAGACCGCATCGGTCAAATCCACGAAACCCGATTATTGCAGATGTTTGTTTCAAAGGAGGTCTGATTGATTCGTGGGGGAGCGGAACGATAAAAATCATTGACACTTGTAAACAGGCTGAACTCCCCGAACCCGAACTTATCGAGCAAGATGGAGGTTTTTCGGTAACCCTTTTCAAAAATAAGTTGACAGTAGAACAGCTAACGAAACTTGGCTTAAACGAGCGACAGCTAAAAGCCGTTGACTATGTAAAAGAGAAAGGAAAAATTACGAATAGGGAGTACCAAACTATAAATTCAATTAGTGAGCGGACTGCATCAAGGGAATTGTCTGATTTGGTTGATAAAGAGGTATTGAAAAGTTCGGAAACAAAAGGCGCAGGTTCATATTTTTATTTATCCAGCGAATAGCGCCAAAATAACGCCAATAACGCCATGATAAAGCCAGAATGAAGCCAAGTCGTTTTCCCCTCGCTCATTTGTGGCCTGCGAAACGCCACCGCTCTTTTGCCCGTGGCAGTTCTCGCTTTGGGCATTTACGGGATTGGTTTGGCGACTAAATTCTATGAAAAAGGGATTGTTGTTATCGGGGAACTTTCTTATCTTTATGGCAACAAAGTACATTGACTGATTGGAAAAGGTTCTGTCAAGAGAACTCAAAACCCTACAAAGTAGGGCATATTAAAGGAGACCTATTCGGTTACCTGTCTTGATAGTCTACTTGCTAACAATAATATAATCAACGATTTAGGGGAGTGGTGGAAAATCCTGCCACCCCGACTAGAAAAGCTCTAACGAAGGTTAGGGCTTTTTTTGTTTCAGGGCAGGGTGCGAACGTACGACCTTTAAGGGATCAAGCTGAATTCTTGGGGGGAATGTCAAAAATTTCTTAGTTTAGCATCCTTAATACAGATATCCCTTGCAAGAAGCCGAACGTAAATTACTGTCCCTATTGATGCCCGAAGGGCTATTGGAATACTTTCAGATTTTAGAAGTCGATCAGGTTGACAATCAGCTCCACATTTATTTAGATGAGCTTAATATTGCTCCGACAGGCTATCAGAACAGCAAGTTGGAGTCAAAGGGCTTCATGCCTTCCACTGAGATTTCAGACTTTCCCATTCGAGGCCAGAAAGTTACGCTACATATCCGCCGTCGTCGCTGGACGGTCCTGGATACCGGAGAGATCATCACAAGAGATTGGAATCTGGTGCGTGAGGGTGCTCGAATGACTACGGAATTCGGGCTTTTTTTAAAGAAGATATTTGGATAATCATCCTGTAAGCGCCCAATTGGTAGGTCTGTTCTTCCAAATGGACGGTAAGCAACTACAGGATCAATACAAGAACCATCTCAGTGACTTCCAGGACTGGGACCAAAAGCCACACGCAGAGCAATGGACCCTTTTTCCTGATAACATATCGGAACACCTGAGCATCGATGAGACCAGCTTTAGCAACGGTGAACTTTACACGATCGTAAGCAGTAAATCAGCAAAGGGCAGGAAGGGAACCATATTGGCTACCATAAGAGGGACAAAGGCGGAAGATATTATTGCTGTATTAGAGCGCATTCCACTTAAACTAAGGAACAAAGTTAGGGAAGTAACGATGGATATGGCCCCCAATATGGCAAAGGCTATCCGTAGGTGTTTCAGAAATGCCAGAAGGGTTATCGATCGGTTTCATGTACAAAAACTTGCTTATGATGCTGTTCAGGAACTCCGTATCAAATACCGATGGGAAGTCTTAGATGCAGAAAGCAAAAAAATAATGGAATCGCGAAAACGGGGTATCCCATATGACCCCGAGTTGTTGCCTAATGGTGATACGCTCAAACAGCTATTAGCTAGGTCGAGACACCTCCTGTTCAAGCATCCAAGTCGATGGTCGGAAAGCCAAAAACGCCGTGCAGAACTGCTGTTCATCAGGTTTCCCAAGCTAAAACAGGCTTATGATCTTGGAGTTGCCTTAGGTGACATCTTCAATAAATGCAGGGATAAAAAAGTTGCTTTCACAAAGTTAGGACTGTGGCACAACCAGGTTGAGAACGCGGGTATTGCTTCATTCGAGAGTGTCGCAAGATCCATTGCAGCACATCATCAATACATTCTCCACTACTTCGACAATAGAAGCACCAATGCATCCGCAGAGTCCTTCAATGCAAAACTCAAAGCTTTCAGGAGCGTCTTCCGTGGAGTAAGGGATACAACATTCTTCCTGTACAGAGTGATGAAATTGTATGCTTAAAAATGATTACCCCCCAAACTTTCGGTATGATCCCCTTTAAGATATTAGGAGGTTCGATCCGTAGGAGGCTCAGGGTTGTGTTTGGGGAAAGTGGGGCTGAGTCAATCCTGCCACCCCGACTAGAAAAGCTCTAACGAAAGTTAGGGCTTTTTTTGTTTCAGGGTAGGGGCGGACCTGCGACCCTTAAAATGCCAAGAGGTTCCATCCGTAGGAGACTCAGGGTTTTGTTTGGGGAAAATGGGGCCGAGTCAATCTGCCACCCCGATAAAACCCACTGGTAATCAGTGGATTTTTCTATTTTTGGATATATTTCGGACAAATTTCCCTTGTTTTTTAAAGCTTGTAAAGTTAAGAAAAGTGGGATTCATGATACACGTACTTAAATATCCACCAATAGCACACGGTGCTGACCTAAACCTTAAACTTATTTTTCTCAGTGAAGGGTTTCTTCCAAAAATGCTTTCCAGAGGATAAAACCTCTTTCTGGATCGCTGTAGTCATGAAGGATACGATTAAATCTTTCGGGAGTATGGTTTTCTAAGAAAACCTGCCTACCTTTTTCACGAATAATCTGGAGATCTTTATCTATCATCGCAACAGCGTCTTTCAAGACGGTTTTATTTTTATCTGTGTGCCAGATATAAGTCGCCTCCTCCGTATCTAAGGTTTCAAGGATGATGTGGTATAGGCTGTCTCCCGATAGAAGAAATACAAATGCAAAGGGACTAAGCACGAACCTAATCTTCATAATACTGCTCTGGTGGTGATCGGCTAAAAATTGAACTTGCCGAGAGTGTTTGTATTTTCGTAACTTAAGGATTTCAGAAAGTAATTCTTCGGCGTTTTGATATACAGTATCGCCATTCTGTAACTGATCTGAAGTCAAAATATTTTGTTTTTGCAAAGGTAGCTTGCCTAATAATCCCTTGTTCAGAAACTGGAATTTTACACCTTCTACAATTTCTTTATTTATTCGTTCTATATCATCGGAAGTAGCGATTTGCGCGACCAGTTTTCCGTACTCAAATTCAGCGTTTAAGTGAACGACGATATTTTTGGATTTCAGTATCTTGATAAAGTAAGGTTTTAATACCTCAAATTCAGGCCTAATCTCCAAATTTTCGATTTGAAATTCCAAAATCGTATGCATCTCTTCCACTTTATAAGTGAAAGCTACATGCCCATAATGGAACGATAGGTCTTCAATGGGAATCTTGGTCATCTTTTCTAAACTGAATAGATGACCAACTTGTGCGTTATAGTCCACTGTTGGTTCATCAAAAAGTGTCGCTTGTTTGGCGATTTTACGGTAATGGATATTTCGTTTGAGAAACATTTTGCCTAGGTAATCTATCTGTACATCCCGATAGTCATATATAGTTGGATTGATCTCGGATCGCTGCACCCGACCGATGTATTGAATCAATTTTCCATGGAAAGCAAAGGGATAGGCCAAAAGTAGTGTGCTGATATGCTGAATATCAGAACCTTCGCCAAAATACTGACCTGTCGTAATTAGTACTTGAAAATTCCCTTCTGATAATGTTTTCCATTTCGCTTTCTTACTGCTGTCTGAATCATCTCCGCTGAGCGGTATGGTTTCATAATTTGATTTTAGCAATAGATTGAGCGTCTCAATATGTTCTTTTCTTTCGGTAATTATAACTGCCTTTTTTCCTTGGTTTAGCTCTGCAGATACATCGTCTACTATTAATTGGTTTCTTGCTGTATCATGAATTAGAATTTGGGAAAGTGTTTCGAAACTGTCGGTTTTAGAATTATAGGGAACATGGAGTTTGGTATTCCGGACGATGATATTTGCCCTTTTGTAATCTTCAATTTCCTCTGGTCGGATTTCCGTAATGATATCACCGAGATAAGTAAAGATCAATTTATCATCATTATATTTCCGAAAAGGAGTTGCTGTGAGACCGTAGCAATAAACACTGTTTAGTTTTCCGACGGTGGTACGGTAAGATTCCGCCGGAATATGATGGCATTCGTCGATTAGAATTGTACCAAATTTGTCTTGAATAATTTCGATATATTTAGGGAGACTTTGTATCGTTGCAACGGTTATTTTACCGGTACCCAGTTTTGCTTTTCCTTGCCCTATAATTCCGATATCTGCTTTTGGTATCCCCAAGAATGATTCTATACGTTCTATCCATTGATCTAGCAGCTGTTTACGATGCACGACAATAAGTGCAGGTTGTTGTTTGACTGCAATAATCTTCAAGCCAATAACAGTTTTTCCTGTTCCTGGTGGTGCGACAATTACACCGAAATCTTTTTTTTCTACTACCGCTACAGCATTGGTTTGATGCTGTCGCAATGCGGCATTAAAAGAGAATTGGATTATCGGGAGTTCACGTCTATTATCAACAAAGTCATGTGGTACCTGTGTTTCTCTGCAGAATCGCAGCAATTTTCCAATAAATCCTCTTGGGATAAGGATTTCATTTTCCGTTTCTTCAATTAATTTAAAAAATCTTTGCGTTTCGAAGGTATTTCTCCCTGACTTTTTCTTGATAATAAAAGCTGAATTAGCAAAATTAAGTTGCTCCTTCAAAAAATTGATGAGTACAAAAGGTATAGCGTGACTATTAAGACGGATCGTATTGCTTAGGGTAATCTTAAGTTTTTCGTCAATAGCTGGGATATAGCTATCTCCACTAGTAGCCCCAGTATCGTTATATAATTCCTCAAGTAAATTTAAACTTACTCTTTTTACTTTTTTTAGATATGCGATTTGATCCGGAAATGGATCCATTGTTTTAGGGTCGACAAAGGAACTGTTGCCTTTCTGTAAAGCCGACAAATATAAGGGCAGTGCAATTAGGTTTCCTAAACCTTTACCCGACAGGTAATCTTGATTTGGAAACAGACGGTCAAAGCTGGAACTCTTATCAAATGGCGAGAATGCACCGCACCCTTCCAAGATATGCGTAAATAACTTACGACTTTTGGCTGCTGGATAAGGGATCTCAAAGAAAATCCAGACATGTGCGCCATTGCCGGAACGGGACCGTTCAAGATAAGCAGGGATATTTTTAGCGGTACATGATTCGAGAAATTTCAAAGCCTGTTGTTGCCAATCGGATTTATCGAAATCAGCTACTAAAAACCAAGAAGTGTTATCTTGCAACAGTGGGTAAATTCCGATCTGCTGAAGGCCGTTAAGATGTTTCGTAATTTCTATTTCTGACAATGGCAGGTAGCTTTTGTGGGCATAGCTTTGAAAAGTACCGCCATTAGCTTTATGTAGTCGATAATGGTATGGGTCATAGCTATAGGCCGGCATGTACCCGCCTTTACTTCCCTTCTCCCAGCGTAAAGCAAATACGTCTTCGCGACCTCTAAAAAGGTTGAGAAGATAGATTATGTCCTCGTTAGTGAATTCCACTTGTTTTTATTTTGGTATTAAGATAAGTGAATTAGAATATACATCTTAAAAATATTAATAATCTGGAACACTTTCGTTTATTCAAAGTGACTATTGAGATTTGATATCAAGCGTTGTTTTTTGAATAATTGTTACTTATCTTTACCAATCGTGTTACGATAAGACCCATTTTTTAGGTCTTATCGTAACACAAAAGGTAATATGGCAGACAGCGTTTATATATCAGAACATCTTACGAAGCCCCAACTTGGGTTCTTAAAGTTGCTGGATGACTATGAAGTACAGTTGTTCAAATTCTCCGAAATTGAACAGTTGCTAGAACAAAAGTTTGACAACTTAAGTGAAATCCTAGAGAATCTAGTCGACAAGGAACTACTTGTGCGAATGGAAAAAGGTAAATTTTGCAAACAAGGTTTTCGGGACGAATATGTCATCGGTACTTTCGTCGCTGAAAATAGTGCTGTCGCGTATTGGTCTGCATTAAATTTGCACGGATTGACCGAACAATTTTCTAATACCGTTTTTATTCAGACGACTAATCAGAAAAACGACAAGTCAATCTTAGGTACTTCTTATAAATTCGTTAGGATAGCACCTAATAAAAAAACAGGAATAATAGACAATGGTTACGGTAACCTTCATTATCCGATAACCGATGTAGAGAAAACAATAGTCGATTGCTTTGACCTACCTCAACATTCTGGTGGCTATGCGGAACTGATTCGAGCAGTTAGTCAAGCGCAAATGCAACCCACTAAATTAGTCGAGTATTGCAAGGCTGTGAATAATATAGCGGTTACCAAACGAATTGGCTATTTGGTTGAACTTCTACAAATTACAGGCATGGATCCTTTTATAGATTTTGCCAAGATGCAGGTAAAAAATAAATATAATTTGTTTGATCCCCAGGGATTGGAAGAAGGTGAATTTGTCGCAGAATGGCGATTGCGATTGAATATCAGCCGGGAGGAATTGTTAGACATATCCAATAAACAATACTAGATGATACTGAAAAAGGAAATAGCAGAAAAAGCTTTGGAAAATGAAGTGTCCAGAAGTACCATCGAAAAGTTACTGAATCAGAAAGAGCTATTGACTAAGGAGTCAATTTCATAAAGGCATTATGGCAGAATCTCAAAATATTGAATACAAGCAGAGCTGGAGGGATGAATATCTCAAATGGATATGTGGCTTCGCAAATGCAAATGGTGGTACTATTTTCATTGGTAAGGATGATGGCGGCAAGACTGTTGGTGTAGCTGATGCTAAGAAATTGTTGGAGGATATTCCGAACAAGGTGCGTGATGTATTGGGTATTTTGGTTGATGTAAATCTGCATGAGACTGTTGAAGGGGATTTCTTAGAGATTATTGTGGAGCCTTATCCTAATGCTGTAAATTATAAAGGTCAATATCACTATCGAAGCGGTAGCACAAAACAGGAAATGAAAGGTGCTACGTTGGATAAGTTTTTATTACAAAAGAAAGGTGTTCGTTGGGATGGAGCTGCTGTTCCTCGAGTATCCGTTGATGATCTAAAGAAAGAAACGTTTGTTTTTTTTCGTCAACGTGGTTTTAAGAATAAGCGTTTGTCTGAAGACAGTTTGATTGACCGTGACGAGCATTTACTTGAAAACTTGAAGTTGATTGAGAATGGTTATTTGAAACGAGCTGCTATTTTGTTGTTTCATCCTGATCCGGAAAAGTATATGACGGGAGCTTATGTGAAGATTGGTTATTTTGAAGGGGAAACGGATTTGATATTTCAGGATGAGGTTCATGGGAACTTATTTGAACAGGTTGAAAGGACCATCGATCTTTTATTTACGAAGTATATCAAAGCGCTAATTAGCTATGATGGGATCCATCGTAATGAAACTTATGAATATCCTAAAGAAGCTGTACGTGAGGCTTTATTAAACGCCATCGCTCATAAAGATTATTCGGGATTAACTCCTATTCAGATTCGTGTATACCCTGATAAGCTTATGATCTGGAATGAGGGACATCTTCCGGAAAATTGGACCGTGAGTAACTTATTAAAGAGTCATTCTTCGAGGCCCTATAATCCTGATATAGCAAATGCATTTTTTCGTAGTGGCTATGTGGAATCCTGGGGCCGTGGCATTAGTAAGATGACAGAGCAGTGTTTGGCTGAAGGATTGCCTGAGCCAAGTTACTTGGTTGAGGGATCAGATTTCTGGGTTGTATTTAAGAAGGATATTTATAATACGGAGTATCTTGAATCGCTTGGTTTGAATAGCCGACAGGTGAAGGCTGTTTTATTTACAAAGAACAAAGGAAAGATTACGAATAGTGATTATCAGGAATTGGCAGGTGTTTCTAGAGAAACATCTACTCGAGATATCAAGGAGTTGATTGATAAAAAATTATTTAAATCTAGTGGAATTAAAGGTGCAGGAGCTTATTATACCTTAAATTGAATTGCGTCATGAATTGCGTCAATTGCGTCAAACTGGGGCTTTTGAGAATAGTAAAGTAAAAGCAATATAGAGAAAATTTTCACTAGTTTGTACCAGCATTACTGTTGAACCCATGGTTTGCCGATAAAACAATAGTGTAATGATTGCACCTAAAACCTCAGAAAATGTTAGATGTCCGCTACGGCTACGCTTCGCAGTTTAAACAAGAACGCGGAATCAAATCCGGATCTAAAAGATTGGAGAAAAAGACTAAAAGCTTACTATCAAAGAGTTAATCTTTCTTCCTAACATCAAATACTATCTTCGCTCGTTCAGGATCTTCATGTGGATTGGAAATCTCGATCTTGCCCATATCTGCCAATTCTTTCAATCGATAAAAGAGAAAAAGATCGCCTACGGAACTATCATAGAATTCATCCCATATATCACAAAGTGTATAGCCAACAATCAATGCCGACCTTTGAGGTGTCTCGTTGCACCTTTTCAAAAGATATGCATCAAAAAATGTCTCATCGCCAGCTAAATGTTTCCCTGAATCATCAAATAGATTAACTACTGCATCATTCGAACGAATATGCGACCAAAGTGATGAATAGGATTGAATATCATCTTCACTTAACTTTTCAAAGTGTTTAGCAGCCTCCACAATATTGTCTTCTCGCATCACCTGTAAGGAACGGAGATTTAGCTTTTCTCCTTTCTCGTTCCTAAAATTCATATGATGGAAATTGAGTTTATGAATAGGTGTCGAAGATTCTTTCAAGTGGGAGAGTAAACGTGCTATAATGATCTTTTCGTTGGCATCGTCACCAAGCCATAAGTAAATATGGCGATACCGATCGGAAGAAGAGATTACCTTTTTCAAAAGCGCTAGATTGTCATCTACAAAATTATTGCTCCCCTCAGACTGGATAGAACCAAAAACGTTAGTCCACCATGCCTTCCTGCTCTCAATAGCTTCCGCATCGCCCAAATCACATAGAGGTCCGAGACTAAGTGCTTCGGTAAAACCTAAAATTTCACCTTTCTCTACATCGATTAATTTGCTCTGAATGAGTGTAGCATTTCCGGAGAAACCAAAAGTGATGTGCAGATCCTTTTTAGACATGAATACCTACTTATCCTTCAACAACCTCTCCAAATACTCCACCTTAGATTTTTCGGCTTCCAAAAGGCGCTCGTAAAGCTTTTTGTTTTCCTCGTAAGCTTCGATCAGTTTGTCAGCAGGGTTAAAGGTAAATGTTGGACTGGTGCTATATGCGCCAGCACCACTATTATCATGGAAATTATTGAAATAGTTGAACACAGCCTCTTCACTAAAATTCTCAATAGCTTCTGGAGTAACACCTAATATTTCGGCTACCTGTGCCAATAGATCCGCTTCGATAGCAGTACTTTTCTCGATATTGGATACCGTCTGCTGACTAACACCCAATTCGATCGCTAAAGCTTCCTGTTTCATGCCACGCAGTTCACGGATGCGGCTGATTTTTCTTCCAATATGGTTTGTCGTGTTGGTTGTACTCATATTCCAAAGTTAACAAATATTCAGCGTTCAAGATACGAAATATCTTCAGATGGTACAAAACAAGAATCTGTGGTACGATACAAACGAGAAATGGTTTTATACAAGCTGTTTTGGTTCGGTACGTGGACGGCACTATGTTCATTTGTGTAAACCAAAATAAATTTGATATGAAGAAGAAAAGGAAGCACAGAGTTGTAACCGTGGACATGTATCACAAGTATGCTGAAATCGATGAAATGTATTCCAGTAAAGTCAGAGAGATAAAATTGGATATCCCATCAAATCTCAGAATGTTGTGTGCCATACTGGATGTCAAGGTCGAGAAACTGTTAAACGATTTTATGTGGATGTTAAGTTATTCCCATCATAATTCAGCTACACCTAAACAACGAAAAATAGCAAATAAGTTCTTTATCAACTGCAAGTATGGCCAGCCTCTGTATGCTAAAAATCAGGTCAAGCAGATGTTTGATGAATTAAAGGCTGAACGAGAAATTTATGAAACCATAGACGGGATGGATCACGAGGATAAGAAGCTATTTTGGAAAAATAATCATATGTATAAGCAGCACTGGTTTAAACGCTGGTTTGAAAAGAATAGACACACGGGTGATATTTCTGTACTTCAAGAATACTAACTAAAAAATCATGAATGATTTTAACGCCTTAATTATACAAACCCGTTGTAAGGTTATACTTGCACATGGCGAACAACCATCTTTCTCTATCAACGAAAGCGGAGAAAAGGCGAATTGGGTAAATACAGCTATCCTCAACGATCAATTAGTCGTATACACAAAGCCTGAATATTACGGTTACCTGCTGCTACATGATTATTATCCGCAGATAACAATTACCTATAAAACATTGACAGGATTGCAGATGCTGGATAGGTGTTTTGTAGAGTCTGATGGAACGCTCAAATTACAGAAGTTAGGCATGATCGTCAGAGAAGGGTGCATAAATATATCTGTAGATGCTTTTTTAATCGACTGTACCGTGATAAAAAATGGGTATGCAAAAATCTCCGGCGAAACAATCATCTCGTATGTTTTGGTGCATCAAATAAGTGTCTATGATGGATCAGAACTGGAAGCTTCGGGAGGAAATGTGCATGCCCACGACGCGGCCAACGTGTCGATATGGTTTGAAGATGAGCTTGAATTTGGACTGTACGGACAAAGCAGTATGGAGTACAGGGGTAATCCGAGAATGAAAATATTGCAGTTAGATGAAGGCTGTGCATTAAGACAAATCAATGTCGGTGATAAAATAAAAATTAAAAATTGTCGGTTATGAATAATGCTTATATAAAAAATCCGGAAGATGAGTGGGACATTCGATGGTATCTAATTGAAGGAGGAATACTTGAATCCATTCAATATGGCACTTATGAATCTTTCAAGAAAAAGCTATGGGACATCCTTGTTATTCTCACATCTCAAAACAATACAGAAGAAACAAAAAAAGAATATATAATTGATCGTTTAGATAACATCGTCTTAATGGTTAAGGGATGTCATTATTTTTTGCATCATAAAAAGCGATTAAAGTATGAAGAGGATTGGATAGATATCCAATGGCTACCAAATCCTTATCGCTGTTTAGAAAAATATCGACCTCGCGAAGACGAAAAGCTCAATCATCATGTAGCGCATTTCGATTATAATTTCACTCAGCTAACACGAGAAGAGATTCAAAATTTTGTGATCGCATTTGAGAATTTTTTCTCCGAAATGGATCTGTCTTCTTGGCTGAACTTATTAGATGATTGGAAAAGATGTATAAATGAGAAGGAATCCATCTTCGAAAGTTGTGGCGAATACGCATCTTTAAAAACTTACGAACAACTCTTAAAACTACGTGAAGCTTGTTATGTCGCTTACCACTGGGCAGCGATTAGTTATCCACCACCAAACAAACACTTAATAGTTGATTATTTAGGATCGGATTATATAAATGGCTATCAAAGTGCAAACCCTTTCGAAATGACTGGTGAGGTTTTCTATGAACAAAGTTACACGAACATTAGACAAAGTATTTTGTATTTATATCCCACATGTTCTTGTGAAAGAGGTGCCATAGTATTGACTTCTCGTGACCTGCGATATGTTTTAAGGTGGTTGCTCCAAGCCGGATGGATGTTTTTACAAACAGATTATTTTCCTGAAAACTGGCTTGACCCTGACAAAATAGACTTTTTGCGCTGTCCTATTCCAGAAGCCGATATAGCAACTTGGAAGCCGAAGAGCTTAAGTAAGAAAGGACAAAAAAATATTCCAAAGACTTTGTCGAAATTATTTTATGGCGTTGATGTACGTGACGAAATATACAGGGTTGAATGTAGGATGATGACTTACCTAGAGGATAAATATTCCGAAAAATATACAGATTTGAACAAAGAGCAAATTATCACAAGAGAACGGCTACTGAAAGTTTTGGATGTGCTAACCCTCATCGTTTTGGATCTGCGAAAACGTAGAACCAAGAAGGAAGGTATATGCAATCCGCCAATATTCGATCATGACAAGCAGACAGAATTACTAAAAGTTGAAAATGAAACCGAAACTTTATAAGTTATGAGAATTACAAATAAAAATGATCAGACTGATTTAAATAGCATCATTCTGATTCTAGCGAGCAAATACAATATCGATCGGATATTCCTGAACACTTACTATGCGGTTGATGTTCCTTTCTACGAGTTGGTTATTCTATTATCTAACAAGGAGCATAAATCTGTCGGCGAACTAGATCCACAGATTAGAATGTCCTTAAAGGATTTCCCGAAGTTTCATCATGTCACTTTGATAGCGTTTCAGGTAAAAAGTAAGCTTATTGATGGGAACTTATATTTACATATGACCTGTCACCCAGACAAACTTATTTATCAAAATCCATCGTCAAGATTCGAGCTATACCCTGAAGGGCATTCCATCGAAAATACGCTGGAGTCGGTAAACGAATTATTTGCGCGTGAAAATCATAAAATTAATGAGTTTAAAGAAGGATACTATTATTTCAAGGAACGAGATTCGCTGTCGCATGCAGGATTTATGCTGCATCAGGTATTTGAGCTGAGGTATAGATGCATGGAGATTATGGTCATGGGAAAAGAACGCGCAACGCACTCTATCAGGTCTCACCATCGTTATCTGGTTAGAATGGCACCGTCACTAGCCACTATATTTAAAGAAGGCAAATCAGAAGATGAAATTATGCTCCAATTTTTAGAGGGGGTATATCGGGCGACACGCTATGAAGATAATTTTTACGTGGATCTTAATATTCTACTGAAGCTGGAAGAACGGATGGAAAACTTTATGCAGATCACAGACACGATGTTTGAGGATTCCGTGACGAATTTTAAAAACTACTCTTTTGAGGTCGATAATCCGAAAGAGAAATTAGAAGATAGTGTCGAAAGTCAAGAAAAGTCGCTACGAAGCATTTCTAATGACGATACTATGATGCCAGAATATGATATCTACAAAAGCACTGCTGATAAGAAGTTGGAATTGATTATTACTCGTTTGAAGAATACAATTGACATACAAGGTATCTATCTATTTGGTCAGCGAACTAGATCATTTGTCATCAATGGTATTAATAAACCTTCAAATACTGACATTTATGATTACTACTTCGATTTGTTAATTGTTAGCGAAAGTGATATTCGTGCGACAATAGGTAATATTCAAGCATCGATAAATAAAGAATTGGAAGTTTCCGTTTTATTACTTTCTTTCACTCGAGATCAAATACAAAAACAGTTGGACAAAAATAATCCATTCTTTCATCGGTCTTTGCAATATGTGGATCCGCTTCATGGTACTGAGATCAATTTATTGAAGTGGAAATTTCATGAACACAATGGAAAGCGTACTCAAGACGAAATGAAAGAGGCGAAGCAAAATGGTACCAAAGAGAAAATAACGCGAGTGGCTTCTACAATGGAGGTAAAGCGATAGATCAATCCGAAGAGGTTGAAATTAAAGTGCTTCTTTATAATCAAGCTATTGAACAAGCATGTTTGGGTCTACTGGAATATTTTTATGACTATACGCCATACCAATACAATCTAAAACATTTGTTCAGTCTGTGTGCTAGTTTATGGCAATTTCCAAACGATATCTTTCCTCGTAATACCGAAGAAGAAAAATCGCTATTCGATGAATTTGCGCAAACTGTAAAAGATACGCGATATCAGGGTTGGTCCATGGTCGGTTGGGATGAAGCTTATCGTTACGACGAACGATGTGAGCGGTTTCTTAAAGAATGTATAAAGCTTGTTCGAAGTCTTTTGTTTCTCGCTTTCTTTCTGTTTTTTAACATTATATCCTTGTAAACCCGCTGTTAAACAGTTAAATTGCTTGAAATTATTGTCAATTAGAATATAAACATAAATAATATGAACAGAAAAGCGGCATTTCTTTTAGGAATTTTGGCCTCTTGTGCATTACCGCAAGTAACCTTTGCTAAACATTCAATCGGAGAATCTAGTCATTATCAACAAGACGTAGAAGGCAAAGAGCTTATTGGTCGATGGGACATCGAAGTTGATATTAATGGTACCCCGGCACCATCCTGGTTGGAGGTAAAATTGTCGGGCTATAGAACTTTAGTCGGTCATTATGTGAGTACTTCCGGAAGTGCTCGACCAGTTTCGCAGGTGTTTTATGAGAAAGGAAAGTTTAGATTTGCTATCCCACCTCAATGGGAAGGCGGAAAGATGAATCTAAGTGTTGAAGGAGAGGTTGTAAACGGTGTGTTGCAAGGGACAATAACAGAGCCTGATGGGAAAACATATCGCTTTAAAGGTGTTCGTGCTCCGGAGTTGAAGCGAACAGCTGCGGTAAAATGGGGTAAGCCTATTCAGTTGTTCAATGGCAAGGATCTGACCGGATGGAAAGCAACTGGTAAAACGAATCAGTGGGTGGTAAAAAACGGAATTTTGACTAGCCCGCAATCTGGTTCTAATTTGGTCTCTGAGCAAAAATTTGAAGATTTTAAATTACATGTTGAATTTAAAATTCCGGCAGGAAGTAATAGTGGTGTCTACTTAAGAGGCCGTTATGAGGTTCAGATCGAAGATAGTCCTAAAGACGCACATCCCAATGCCGTACTTTTTGCGGGGGTATATGGTTTCTTAGCTGCAAATGAAATGGTCAATAAAGGAGCTGGAGAATGGCAGACCTATGATATTACATTGGTGGGACGTCTAGTGACGGTTGTGGCAAACGGAAAGACTGTTATCAGTAACCAAGAAATCCCTGGTATAACGGGTGGTGCTTTGGATAGTAAAGAGGCAGAGCCAGGGCCAATTTATTTCCAAGGGGATCATGGTCCCGTGGAATTCCGAAAAGTGATTATTACTCCAGCTATTAAATAGCATAACATGATACAAAGGCTATCTGAAAAGGTAGCCTTTTTAAATCCCTATGACAACGACTACAATATCTTCATTCTGGTAGGAGGTATAATAGCGCTCAATGGAGCCATGAGCCTTGTATTCTTGCAACTCTTCAAAAACCATTTTTTTTAACATTCCTTTTCCTTTGCCATGAATAAACTTTATTTCGTTCATTTCCCAATAAATAGCTGCATCTAGATTAGATCGCATAAAATCAATGGACTCTTGTAAGAGTTCCTCTGGCGAATAATCTTCCCAATCTTCAAGGAAAGTATCGGTATGTAAGTCTACGATAGCTGGTGGTCTGCGCATTTTTCCATATTTTACAATGCTGCAAAAGTATAATAAAACGGCGACTTAATAGGTTAAGTCACCAACGAAATCAATCGCTTGAGCAAATTTTTCATACCATTTTTTGATAATAGCTGCAATTTCATACTCTTCCTCATCGGCATGGTTGAGCATGAGTAACTCGATCGATTGGAGTAGCTGTTTGAGATCTAGAAAATAACCGTCAAAATCCCGGAACGCAGACACAGTGTCCCGAATAAGCAGCATGGCATCATGTCGAAGTGTAATCATATCATGACGTGAAGATATTCGGTCCAGCAACCATTCCTTCTGGAAATTGGAATCAATATGTCTGTTGCAAGCCTGATTAAAAAGCAATTCAAATTCTACAATTTGATGTTTCAGATCATATATAGTTTTTTGGAGCTCTTCAAAAGTACTGATGATCTTTTCTTGGGTCTCCATGTTTTTTGATATAATTGCCATGATATTTTACTTAAAAATGTATGAACTTGGTTTTTAGTTATTTAAATAAAAGCATGTAAGGTATATACAAATAGATAAGCCGAATGTTTTACCTGTCTAAAATTCGGTTATGACTTTTGAATACAAAAGAAAAGATGGAAACTAAAATGGACCTGAGTTTTTTCTATTTTTGGTTCAGGTTCAAATGGTCGATTTTTTTTTGAAACCTATTTAATTAATATTATTTCATTTTAAGTATATTTAATATGCTGTATTGGAGTCAATACAGTATGAATGTATTAACAATGGTAGCATCTGGTTTTGTTGATTTCTTTAAGAAGAAGGGATTTTATATGCTTCTTTTACTGCTAATAACCAGCTTACCCATGTGCCATGGCCAATACAGGCTTAAAGATTCTACAAAATTTATAAATGATCAGTTGCCTAGGTATCTCGGAAGAATGGGGAAGATTAAGTCTAGAAATTATCCCCTCTGTGGTCGTGAAGCAATCTTGCGGATATTACTGAAAGACTATTTCGTGAATAGATTGGTGTCAGGAGAGGATAGTTTGGATAGGGAACGTTATCCTGCTTTATGGAATCCGCTTTCGGTACAAACATTTAAAATGCTAAATACGCGTGATATGTTTAGTTACTGTATGCTTGCACCTGAGTTTGAGATGCAAAATTGTGGTTCCTTGGGGCGGTTGAAAGGCCAACACATATTCGGAGTCTTTTATCGAAGGAACATACCGCTGGAATATTGGAGCAATAGACAGTTGGTTGCTTTGCATGTAAATAGAGATTCCGTTGTACAATATGTGAAGCAGATGTGGCCTACACTCGATTTCATTGGTGAGAACACTAAAGATTTAGTGGTTGAATTGATGATGTGGGAGTTGATACCAAAGGTGTTGGATAAGTTGGTTTTGACTCCAGCGGACAATGATCTGTATGCTCTATTGGTACAAATAATGATGCGCCTGAAATTCAAACCTTTTGAAGATTCGGCTATTTATGAGCAATTGTATGGTCCGGCGTCTTATATAGGAAGTCAAATTGAAAGCAATACAGAAAATCGGAATGACATCGTGAAACTTGCGCGGGAATGTTTTGAAACGCTAAATGCATCGCCTGGCTTCCAATTACCAGCTTATATCAAACGAGAGCGTTTCTTAGATCCACCTTCTTCAAAGGATCTGCAAGATCAGGGAAGCACTCCGAAAGGACCGGATTGGAAGTGGAAAAAAGTCGATGTACCTCGTTATAAGCTAAAGCTGTAGATCTTCGTCTGCGAGCAAAATTTCCAACGCTGGCAAAATATCTTTTACCTATAGTATTTTCTAACGCTTGTACTGTTTTGACCAGAGGGAGGGCAGTAGGTTATTTGCTTTTTTTTTACGTTATTCGCGTAAACAAAAAATAGCTTAAAATATAATAGAATGAAGGAAAAGGCAATTGGAAATTACCAATTAGAAATCTGTTCAAATTCCGTAGCATCAGCAATTGAAGCCGAACAAGGTGGAGCGACCCGAGTCGAGTTTTGTCAAAATTTGGAAAATGGCGGGACTACACCGTCATTTGGTCAGTTGAAGTTGGTGCGAGGATTGGTGAATATTGGTATTCATGTGCTTATCAGGCCGCGTGGAGGTGATTTTCTTTATACAGAGACCGAGATTTTGGAAATGATTGAAGATATTGAAGTATGTAAGCAGTTGGGGATGGATGGCGTTGTGATCGGTATGCTGAATGCAGATGGTACGGTTGATAAAGTCAATACCCAACGGTTGGTTGAAGCTGCACGCCCCATGCACGTTACGTTCCATCGCGCCTTTGATCGCGTAGAAGATCCTTTTCAGGCATTAGAAGATGTCATCGAACTGGGGATAGATCGTATTTTGACATCTGGTCTGCAAAATTCTGCTTTAGCTGGAGCTCCACTACTCAAACAGTTGGTTCAACAAGCAAATGGCCGTATTGTGATTATGCCGGGGGCGGGGGTCGACGCGTCCAATATTATTCACATTTTAAAAGAAACGGGTGCAGTTGCGATACACAGTTCGGCGAAAGAGTTACATGTATCAGAGATGAGTTTTAAGCAGACACAGGTTAATGGAATGGATGAAGCACAGTGGATGAGCTCAAAAGAAAAAGTCCACCAAATGGTGGACCTATTAAAAAGCCTTTAAAGTTATACTTTAAAGGCTATTAAATTCTTCTTACTTATTTAGCTTCTGAAACTAATTGATTTAAGATAGCATCGTTTTTAACGATTTGGTTGCTAGCTTTCATTTTTGATCTAGAACCTAACTCTACGTTAGTTCCTAATTTCAAAAACTGAACTTCAACACGTGAAACAGTTTTATTTCTTCTATCTTTTCTTTTTAAACGTGTAACTCCCATTTTGATAATATTTTTATTGTTTAAAATAAAACGAGGTCGGAAGCGGATTCGAACCGCTGTAGGAGGTTTTGCAGACCTCAGCCTAGCCACTCGGCCATCCGACCCTATTTTTTTCCTTTTGAAGGTCTGCAAAAATAAAACTTATAATTGGAATTAAAAAATCTTTATGATAAAACTTTTGAGTTTTTAAGCATTGCTCTGAAAACCAAGCTTGTATTTTCAATACTTAGCCTCTAGTGCATGTTGATGAAAATGTGTTTAAAAATTTAAAGTGAACTTTTAGCCGCTTTACCTCAATAAGGTATCCAGCTTTTTACGAATGCTTTTTAGATGATCATTAACAACATAGTAAGATGAAATTTACTCCACCAATTGTCTTTTTTAAAGGACATTGGTAAATGGAGGATTTTTGATTTTTTTTGTTTTTTTAATTTGAAAATGAACGTATTATATATTTTGGAATAGATATTGCAAACGACGTTGTCAGAAATCTCATACAGGAAATATATGAGAATAAAAGAAAAAAGAACAAAGTAATTAAATTTGGAAACATGAAAAAATTATTATTATCTGCAGCAATTTTATTTGGATCAATGGGCGCCTTTGCACAAGGGGGATTGGGTTACGGATTACGTGCGGGTGTAAATATTCCTAAATATTCAATGGACAATGGTAGTACAAAATCTATCACAGGATTTTTTGTGACAGGTTATTTGGATGCACCAATTTCACCAACGTTTTCTATCCAGCCCGGATTATCCCTGCAAAATAAAGGTGGAAAAGAATCCATCAGCGAAGGCTCAAGTGAAAGTAAAGTAACTGTTATGTCTTTGGATATTCCAGTCAATTTAGTAGCTAAATTTCCTACTGGTGCATCTGGTAATTTCTTTGTAGGTGCAGGACCATATGTTGGTTTTGGATTAAGTGGTAAAACTAAGCAAACTCTTGCCGGTATTACAACGGAAGATGATATTAAGTTTGGCAGTGGTTCAGGAGACCAAATGAAGCGTACCGATTTTGGTGTGAACTTTTTAGCCGGTTATCAATTAACCAACGGATTTCAGATCAATGCTGGTTATGGTTTAGGTTTAACGAACCTATCACCTAATGTTGGTTCGGCTAAAAACAGAGTTTGGTCCGTTGGTATCGGTTTCGGACTATAAGAAATATAAGTACTTAAACTTATTATGAGGAAAGAGTCCCTGCAGTTGTGGGGACTTTTTTAATGCATTAAACTTAAGTCGACCTAAATTGTTATTTTTATGCAAAAGATAGCTGTATGAAAAGATTTCTTATTTTACCATTCTATGTGAAGTTGGCCTGTGTACTTATTAGTATTCTCCTGTTAGGTTATTTAGCAAAGATTGGCGATACGATCCTTGTCCCGATGATCCTGGGATTGCTATTTTCCTTACTTTTGATACCGTTAAGCAATTTCATGGAACGTAAACTACGCTTCCCTCGAACGTTAGCGGGAATTTTAAGTGTAATATTATTTTTCGGAGTTTTGGGGTACGGTCTTTTTCTATTAGCTTCCCAACTCACACTTCTGAAAGAAGATTTTCCGGCATTTAAAGAGCAGATCATGGATGGTGCGAGCAAACTGCAAAGCTGGGTCAGTAAACAATTTGGCATAAGGCACAAAGAGCAGATGGAATTTATCAATAAGACGGCCTCGAAATCCGTGGATTCTGGTACGCTGTTTTTAGGCACGGCATTGGTTTCACTTTCCTCCATGTTTATATTATTTGTTTTTACTTTCCTTTATACGTTTTTCCTCCTCATCTACAGAGGGCATATCGTGAAGTTTCTGCTATTTGTCAATCGTGTCGAAGACCGGCCCATTGTAGTCGATGTGGTACAGCAGGTACAGTATGTGGTGAAAAAGTATCTTATTGGTTTATTGATTCAGATGAGTTTGGTCTCGCTTTTGGTGTTTATTGTTTTGTCATTGATTGGTGTCAAATATAGTTTGCTTTTAGCATTGATTACAGGGGTGTTCAATGTGCTTCCCTATGTCGGTATTTTTTCCTCTATACTTATTATTTCCATTCTTACTTTCGCGACATCTTCATTGACGCACGTGGTTTTTGTTATCTTAGCGTTGATTATTGTACACATGATTGATAGCAATTTTATCGTCCCTAAAATCGTGGGTTCAAAAGTTAAAGTAAATTCATTGTTTGCGATGTTGTCTATCATTATTGGTGAGATGATATGGGGTATTTCCGGGATGTTTTTAGCCATTCCTATTTTGGCAATAGTGAAGATTGTGATGGATCGCATTAGAGAGCTTAAGCCCTGGGGATTTTTACTGGGAGAAGAAGATAGCAAAGATGAAGTTTATAACGATATGTATGCAACATTACATAAAGAACTTCCACCCTTGAAAGATCTTGATAGCGATATAGAATAATATTTTTTTATCATATGTGTCCTAAATAAATTTTAGGATTGGATTTCTGTGGTACAGGCATAGCTTTTTTCATCATTTCGATATTGACCCCTATTTTTCAATCTGCGAAGATCTTTAGCTGTCCCTTTTTTCCTTTTATAGGCGGCCTGAGAAAGGGATCATCTATCCATTGCCAGATGTTTATTTTCACGAAGATATTCATTCTGATGAATTCGACCAGATTGGACAGGTTTCAGTCATATTTGGCCTTTTTTTGTAAGTATTTTAACAGTAATATGCCAATGAGTGAAGTCCAGATCTGGATCATCACTGCATTTTCAGAAGTCCCTATGAATGTCGATACTTTTAAGCGCTGCTTTAGATGCTTGAAGAAGACTTCGATATGCCAGCGTTGTTTATAGATGTCTGCCACCAAAGAAGCCTTCCACTTCGTATTATTGGTCAAAAAGTGGTACTCATTGCCAGTGGTGCTGTCCCAAAAGTGGACTAGGCGTAGCGGCTTGCCGTTGTATTTATTGCAGGCAGCACCGGATAGCTCAATGAGCTCATCCTTAAGGATCCCCTTTTCCATGAGTGCTTCACTCTGATAGGACTTGATAACCTTGTACTTCATATTAACTTTACTCCTGGTAACGAAGTAACACCCCCTGCTGTCCAAATCCCCAAGCCAGCTGTAATCCACGTAGCCACGGTCCACTACCACCACGCTTCCCTTGGAAAAACTGTAACTACCGGCTCGCTGGCTCTCATGTACTTTTCCATCGGTAATCTGCATAAAAACAGGTAGGCAGCCATCATAATCCAAGACAGTGTGCAGCTTTACGGCACCTTTGGTGCTGCGAAACTTTGCCCAGTCAAATACAGATAGACATAAGGGGATGATGCTTGCATCCATCAGATATACTTTACGCTTTAGCTGAACAAGATCTTTGCGAAAATGGGTGTCCTTTTGCCAAAGCCTTTCCAAAACAGAGAAATAAAGATCTTTGAAAAGTTCATGGGTACGGTGTGTGTTGATATAGGATATATTGGACTTACTTGGAGCTCTTACTACACCTAAGTGGTTCAGATTACCAGTGGTACTGCGTAGACCGTTACTAATATCACGAACTGAATCTGCCGAGGAAAAATGACAGAAAAGCATACTGACTAGATGCGTCCAGCTGTTGATCCCTTTCTGATGTTTGTCACTTTTGTGCTTTGAAACCAAATCTTTGAATAATTCGCGGTCGATAAGAGATAAAATCTGACTAAAAACATTTAAATTTATCATGGCGGTGTGTTATAATTTTGCAATTTAAATATAGCAACTTTGCTATATCCAATCACCGCCACTTTTTAAACGTTTAGGACGCAAGTGATGTTGTAGTTTTTTTTGTTCATTATTTAATTTATTTTAATGAAAAGAAAATTACTCTCAATCGCTGCAATATTATGTTTTAATGCTGGCGCAAAAGCACAGACTTCTTATGGCTTAAAGGCTGGTGTTAACTTTGCTAAGTTTAAGGTTAGCCAAGGTAATTTGAATTATACTTCGGACGCTAATACCTCATTTTATATCACTGGATTTGCAGATATGCCAGTCGCGCCAAACTTTAGCTTACAGCTCGGCGTTTCACTTCAAGGTAAAGGAGGAAAGGTTTCTGCTGGTGAGTTTGGTTTGGATGAGGATGCTAAAGATAATCTGATGTATATTGAGGTGCCTGTAAATTTAGTATATTATGCTCCTACCGGAGATGCTTGAAAAGTGTTTTTGGGTGCAGGTCCTTATGCTGGGTTTGGGATCCATTCAAAAGCTAGTAAAGGAAATTATAGTGAAAGCGGAAGTTTTGGCGATGCCGGTATAAAGACCTTCCATGCTGGGTTAAATTTATTGGGTGGTTACAAACTAACAAATGGTTTCTTGATCAATGCTGGTTATGGATTAGGATTAACAAACATGTATAAAGATATTGACGGGGTTACTGCTAAAAACCGCGTATTCTCAGTAGGCATCGGTTACCAATTCTAGTCAAAAAAGTATAAACAACAAAAAAGGGGCTTTTCTTGCGAAAGGCCCCTTCTTTTTTCAGTGACTGAAATCTATCACACTTTGATTTCTACTTCAACACCTGAAGGCAATTCAAGTTTCATCAATGCGTCAACAGTTTTAGCGTTTGATGAATAGATATCCAACAATCTTTTGTAAGCACACAATTGGAATTGCTCACGTGCTTTTTTGTTAACGTGTGGTGAACGTAATACCGTATAGATTTTTTTCTCAGTAGGCAATGGAATAGGACCACTAACAACTGCACCTGTAGGTTTTACTGTTTTTACGATTTTTTCAGCTGATTTGTCAACCAAATTGTAATCGTAAGATTTCAATTTAATTCTGATTCTTTGGCTCATTTTTATTTATTTAAAATGACTGCTAATTAGAGCTATTCACAACTAGCAATCGGTGTTTATTTAATATTTGATTAAAGAACAAAGACAAGCTACAATAGTACTTCATCTTTGTTCCTCTATCTACGGTCTATATTATTCTACAGAACCTTTGATTTTACCTTTTGATTTTGCAATCACCTCTTCAGCAACGTTACGAGGAGCTTCTTCAAAGTGATCAAATTCCATTGTCGATGTTGCACGACCTGAAGTGATTGTACGTAATTGTGTTACGTAACCGAACATCTCAGAAAGTGGAACCAATGCTTTGATTACTTGTGCCCCGTTACGTGAATCCAAACCTTGCATTTGACCACGACGACGGTTTAAGTCACCCATTACATCACCCATGTTTTCTTCTGGTGTTAAAACCTCTATTTTCATAATTGGTTCCATTAACACTGGAGAACATTTAGGTAATCCTTCACGGTATGCTTGACGAGCAGCTAATTCGAAAGACAATGAATCTGAATCGACAGCGTGGAATGAACCATCAATCAAACGAACTTTCATTCCTGATAATGGGAATCCTGCTAATACACCATTTTTCATTGAAGTTTCAAATCCTTTTTGAACTGAAGGGATAAATTCTTTAGGAATTTTACCACCAACGATTTCATTAACGAATTGAAGTGGTGATTTTGACAAATCGAAATCTTCATCCGCTGGAGAAATAACAACTTTGATATCCGCGAATTTACCACGACCACCTGATTGTTTTTTGAATACCTCACGGTGCTCAGTAGTACCGTTGATAGACTCTTTGTATGATACTTGAGGAGCACCTTGGTTAACCTCAACTTTAAATTCACGTTTCAAACGGTCGATCAAGATCTCTAAGTGAAGCTCACCCATACCAGAGATAACTGTTTGACCAGTTTCTTCGTCAGTTTTTACAACGAATGTAGGATCCTCTTCAGCTAATTTACCAAGACCAATACCTAATCTATCAACGTCAGCTTGAGTTTTAGGCTCAATTGCTAAACCAATTACTGGCTCAGGGAAAGTCATAGACTCAAGAATGATAGGTGCTTTTTCGTCACAAAGTGTATCACCAGTTTTGATGTCTTTGAAACCTACAACAGCACCGATATCACCTGCCTCGATGAAAGGGATAGGGTTTTGTTTGTTCGCATGCATTTGGAAGATACGAGAGATACGCTCTTTGTTTCCTGAACGAGTGTTCAATACATAAGAACCAGCATCTAACTTACCAGAGTAAGCACGGATAAAACATAGACGACCTACAAATGGGTCAGTCGCAATTTTAAAACCTAAAGCTGCGAAAGGCTCATTTACAGATGGTTTACGTGTGATTTCTTCACCAGTATCAGGGTTAGTACCTTTTACAGCCTCGATATCAAGAGGTGAAGGTAACAATTCCATTACTAGATCCAACATGGTTTGAACACCTTTGTTTTTGAAAGATGAACCACATACCATAGGAACGATCGCATTATCTAATACCGCTTTACGTAAAGCATCTAAGATTTCGCGCTCAGTCAATGAATTTGGATCTTCGAAGAATTTCTCCATCAAAGTCTCATCATAACCAGCTACTGCTTCCAATAATTTCTCACGGTATTCAGCAACCTCGTCCACCATATCTGCTGGAATTGGAACTTCTGTGAAGGTCATTCCTTTATCATGCTCATTCCATACGATACCACGGTTATTAATTAAATCAACAACGCCAGTGAACGTATCTTCAGCACCGATAGGCAATTGCAAAGCAACTGCATCAGAACCTAGCATTGATTTTACTTGACCAACAACTTTTAAGAAGTCAGCACCTGAACGGTCCATTTTATTAACGAAACCGATGCGAGGTACTTTGTAATTATCAGCCAATCTCCAGTTAGTCTCTGATTGAGGCTCAACACCATCAACCGCAGAGAATAGGAATACTAATCCGTCTAATACACGTAATGAACGGTTTACCTCAACCGTGAAATCCACGTGTCCAGGAGTATCGATAACGTTAACTTGGTATTTATTACCACGGTATTGCCAAAAAACTGTCGTAGCAGCAGAAGTAATTGTGATACCACGTTCAGCCTCTTGCTCCATCCAGTCCATTGTTGAAGCACCTTCGTGAACCTCACCCAATTTATGGTTTACACCTGAGTAATAAAGAATACGCTCAGTTGTTGTAGTTTTACCAGCATCGATGTGGGCAGCGATACCGATATTTCTAGTGAATTTTAAATCTCTTGCCATAATATTTTTAAGCAGCGGACCTTAATGGTCTTATGTGTTTAAATGTAATGTTAAATAAGTACACCGACCTTGATAAAAGATTGTTTTTATCGGAGGTCGGTGTAATCATATTTTTTTGAATGTCTTCAAAATTAGAATCTGAAGTGTGAGAACGCTTTGTTAGCTTCCGCCATTTTGTGCGTATCTTCTTTCTTCTTAACAGCAGCACCTTCACCTTTAGAAGCTGAAATGATTTCTCCTGCTAATTTTTCGAACATTGTTTTTTCACCACGTTTACGAGCGTATGAAATTAACCATTTCATACCCAAAGCGATTTTACGATCTGGACGAACTTCCATAGGAACTTGGAAGTTAGCACCACCAACACGGCGTGATTTAACTTCAACAGCAGGCATAACGTTGTTCAAAGCTTTTTTCCAAGCTTCTAAACCGCTTTCTTGTGTTTTTTGTTCTACTAATTCTACTGCGTCGTAAAAAATAGAATAAGCGATAGATTTTTTACCATCTACCATCATATTGTTTACGAAACGTGTTACCTGAACGTCATTAAACTTTGGATCAGGTAAAATGATTCTCTTTTTCGGTTTTGATTTTCTCATTTTTCTTTCCTCCGTTTAATTATTTCTTTTTACCTTTTGCTGGAGCTGCAGCTGCTTGTCCTGGTTTAGGACGCTTAGTTCCATATTTAGAACGACGTTGGTTACGACCTGCTACACCTGAAGTATCTAATGCACCGCGGATGATGTGGTAACGTACACCTGGTAAATCCTTAACACGACCACCACGGATCAATACGATCGAGTGCTCTTGTAAGTTGTGACCTTCTCCAGGGATGTAAGCGTTGACCTCTTTACCGTTTGTTAAACGTACACGAGCTACTTTACGCATTGCTGAGTTTGGTTTTTTAGGGGTAGTAGTATATACACGTGTACATACACCTCTTCGCTGTGGACATGAGTCCAACGCTGGTGACTTACTCTTATCAACCAGAGCTACTCTACCTTTTCTAACTAATTGTTGAATAGTAGGCATTTACCTGTTTTTGTTTATAAATTTTTTACCTTAAATATTTTAAGTTCGCAAAGATACTTATTCCCTTTTGAATATGAAATAGTTAGTGTATAAAATTTAGATTATTTTTTGAATTGGTGCTACTCGTTTCTTTATTATCAATTGGCTTCTTTCGTATTCTCTGATCCTGACTACCCCTTTTTTCTATTGCAGTGTGTTAAGCGAACCGTTTAGTATTTTTAGTCACTTGTAGCTTTGATTCAGGAAACTATCTGCAAGCAAGCTGAATATCCTCGTTGAGGCAACGATGGGTAGATTATATATCCTTTACGACAATCACTATTCAACTCCTGATGGTTTGTTGTACACGAATATGGACGATTATAGGGTAGCAAAACGGCAAAAAGCTATGTAATATAGGTTTCTTCTTGTAAGCACTCTAAGTTGTTCTTTCGCTGTGCAGTATCCTTTAAATAATGGTATTCTTTCGAAAATATTCTTCTACTGGTTTTCAGGTATATTGCACCTCCTGCATGTTTTTGCGTTCTGTTTGGCAAAGTGTTTGATAAACACGTGTAAATATTTAGTAGAAACAAATTAATGTATTCAAGTTATGAAAATCAAAATGAAATTAATGTATGCAGTGGTACTGGCCTTGGTAACCTTCGCTTTTGTTGGATGCTCAAAGGACGACGATAATACTGTACCATCAGAGAACAAAGGGGCTCTTAAGGTTACAGTTACAACTTCTTCATCTTTCACTGTTGACGGTGGAGATGTGTCTGTATCTTGTGGGTCTGCGGGAGGCGATGCGAAGCCACAAACGTGGACTGTTAATGGAGCTGCAGGGACAACAGGTCAAGTGTTATATTCAGTTGAAAAAGAGTATTTTCAAGGAGGTAAAACTGCTGTTTTGGAATCACCGGCTAATTATTTGACTGCTAGTGTAAATATTTCTGCATTTACAATTAAGCAACCATTTACACTTACATACAAGGTTGAGCAGGGAGGGAAAGTAATTGTTGAGAAATCTCAGGAAATTAAATCTGGAGTAACTCCTATATCAGTCTCATTAACATATTAGTATGTTAGTATTTTCGAGATGTGTCTGTAGAAACTAAGTTGTTTTATTTTTTTAATACAAACTCAGGTTTTTTTACAATCAATTTTTTAAGAAAAAGAGCGTTAATTTTGAATAATAACGCTCTTTTTTTATTCTTAACTCAACAACGTAAAATCAATCTGCCTTTTATCCAGATCCACTTTCTTTACGCGGATTTGAACCTCATCACCCAGCTGGAATTTCTTTTTCTTCCGTTGGCCAATAATCGCATAGTTCTTCTCGTCAAGTACGTAAAAGTCATCGGTGATATCCCGCAGCCTGACCATACCCTCACATTTGTTTTCCTCAATCTCCACATACATCCCCCATTCAGTAACACCCGAGACAATACCCGTATATTCGGTACCAATTTGATCCTGCAAGTATTCTGCCTGTTTGTACTTAATCGATGCACGTTCGGCTTCAGCCGCTTTTTTCTCCATTTGTGAAGAATGTTCGGCCATTTTCTCGTAATGCTCCGCATTGATCTTGGTACCGCCCTCCAGATAGAATTGTAAAAGACGGTGTACCATCACATCGGGATAACGACGGATAGGAGAGGTGAAATGGGTGTAATAATCAAATGCGAGTCCATAGTGACTTGTCTTCTTTGTCGTATAGATCGCTTTGGCCATCGAACGTACCGCAAGTGAGGTCAGCATATTTTGCTCTTTGCTACCTTCTATCTTCGTCATCAGCGCATTTAAAGATTTAGCTGTTTCCTTATCTGTTTTGATGGTCAATTTATGACCAAACCGCGCTGCAAATTGAGAGAAAGTTGTCAGCGTCTCCGGATTAGGTACATCGTGGAACCGGTACACAAAAGTAAGCTTGTTTTTTCCGCGGCCTTGTTTGCCAATAAACTCGGCAACCTTCCGGTTGGCCAATAACATAAAATCTTCAATCAGCTTGTGCGCATCTTTACGGACTTTGGTATATACCCCTGTAGGTTTGCCATTTTCATCCAAGGTGAATTTTACCTCTTCACTTTCAAAGGCTATTGCGCCATTTTTGAACTTACGCTCCCGTAGAATATAAGCCAGTTCATTTAATTTCAGGATCTCTTCACTGAAATCACCCGATTTCGTTTCGATCACCTCCTGTGCTTCTTCATAACTGAAACGTCGGTCCGAATGGATAATTGTACGGCCGAACCATTGATCATGTACATTGGCTTTTTCGTCCAATTCAAAAACAGCCGAAAAACAAAGTTTATCTTCATGCGGACGTAGCGAACAGACACCATTGGAAAGACGCTCCGGAAGCATCGGAATAACGCGGTCAACCAGATAGACGGATGTGCCGCGGTTGAATGCTTCTTTGTCCAATTCTGTGTCGGGTATGACAAAATGCGAAACATCCGCAATATGAACACCGATTTCATAATTGCCATTCTCTAATTTTTGAAAGGAGATGGCGTCATCGAAATCTTTTGCATCCGCTGGGTCAATGGTAAAGGTCGTAACGTTTCTAAAATCACGCCGCTTTGCAATTTCTTCCGCGCTTATTTTTTCCGAAATCTGATTGGCTTCAGCTTCAACTTTTTTAGGGAACTCCAATGGGAAACCATAGTCGGCCAAAATAGCGTTCATCTCGGTGTTATTTTCCCCCTTGGTACCCAAAACATGTTTTACCGTTCCGACAGGATTTTTGCTCCCGCTTGGCCAGTCGATAATCGAAACAACCACTTTTTCCTTGTCCTTGGCTCCATTCAGATTGTCCAAAGGGATAAAAATGTCGTGTAACATCTTGCGGTCATCCGCAATAAAAAAAGCAAAATTGTTGGAGATACTGATCGTTCCCGTGAAATCAGTCTTGGCCCTTTGCAGGATTTCAACGACTTCACCTTCTTTTTTGCGGCCGCCTTTTCTTTTTTCGAAGGTATGGACCTTGACAATATCGCCATGGAGTGCCTGTCTAAGTTTCCGTGGAGCGATATAAATATCATTTTCAAATTCGTCATCGGGAATTACATAGGCAGAACCATCGGCGGTCATATCTACTTTCCCTGTGACATACACTTTGAGTTGCTTCAAATTAAATTTGCCTCTGTCCACCTCAATAAAAAGCCCATTCTTTACATTATCATGTAATATATCGGCGATAGCGACTTTTGAGTCGTTATCCGTGAGGTTCAATTTAGAAGAAACTTGTTTATAGTTGAGCGGCTTATTACCCGATTTTTCGAAGATATCGATAATCAGCTGTGTTAAGACCTCTTTATATGGATTTTCTTTTCTTGTTTTCATTCACTTATTATTTATTATTATTCATTTACATCGGTCTTTGACAGCCCAATGGATCCTTTGACTGGCTACGATAATGGATTTCAAAAAACCAGTCTTTACCACAGATTACGAGCGCTGTACATCAAGATCGATGCCAATACAATATACGAAAAAAACTGCACTTGACAGGACAATAAGGAGCTAAACGGAGCACCTTCCGATAGCCAATGTAAAGACAGTTCAGCCGAAAAATAGTTTTGGATTGGTACAGCCTGATTTACTTTTTGCAATGATTGCACACACCAAGTGCATTTACTGCGATCGCTTCAAGACTAAAACCTGCTGGGATCGACACCTTTGGTAAGGTCATATCTTCCAGACAGTATACAGAATTGCATACCCGGCAAATAAAATGCACGTGTTGATCATGATGATCATGTTCTGAACAGTTTGTCGAACACATGGCATAAGTCGCTGTACCATGTAGATCAAAGATTTTATGGATAATCCCTTTCTCTTCAAAACTGGCCAATACCCGGTATAATGTGACACGGTCAATATCCTTGCCCAGTAATTTCTCTAGCTCTGGCTGCGAAATTGCCGAGTCTTTCCTCGAAATAATTTCAAGTACCTTCAACCGGGGTTGGGTAACTTTTAAACTATTTCGTTTGAGAATTTCTGGATATACAGTGTTGGAATCTTCCATGGATTTCTTCGTTAAGCCTTAGATCAAATACAAACTAAGAGAAATTTAAACTTATTTGCAAGTTTAAAAACTATCCGACGGATTTATTCATCGTATTTTTTCCCTTTAAATAGACCAGTAAGAAACAGAAACTGAATGTTTCATTTCTCAGAGATCATTTTTACAGTACAAAAATACGGAATCTCTTAAAAATAAGAAAACCGATAAGTTTAAGATTAGTGTCATCTTACCTATCGGTTTTCGTTATTATATGAAATATAGGAATCTTATTTGCCTGCAGCTTTCGCGTGATCAGCTAAGAATGTCGCTAGACCGCTATCTGTCAATGGGTGTTTTAATAAAGCTACAATCGCTGATAATGGACCTGTCATGACATCAGCACCGATTTTAGCACAGCCTAAAATGTGTGCGCTGTGACGTACAGAAGCTGCTAAAATTTGTGTAGGGTAGTTGTAGTTATCATAGATTAAACGAATATCTTCGATCAACGCTAATCCATCTGTAGAGATATCATCCAAACGACCGATAAAAGGAGATACATAAGTTGCCCCAGCTTTAGCAGCCAATAGTGCTTGACCAGCTGTAAATACCAATGTACAATTTGTTTTAATACCTTTTTTGCTGAAATATTTAATTGCTTTTACGCCATCTTTAATCATAGGGACTTTTACAACAATCTTGCTGTCAAGAGCCGCTAAAGCTTCTCCTTCTTTGATCATTTCTTCATAAGTTGTAGAAATAACTTCAGCACTGACATCGCCATCAACGATTGCGCAGATCGCTTTATAATGGTTGATTACGTTTTCATCACCGCTAATACCTTCTTTAGCCATTAAACTTGGATTGGTTGTTACCCCGTCTAATACACCTAAGTCTTGGGCTTCTTTGATTTGCTCTAGGTTCGCTGTGTCAATAAAAAATTTCATTGTATATGTTATTGAATGATAATAATTTGATTATTCTAATGTTCAAAATAATGACGCAAAGTTATTGATTATATTCCAGTATTGAAGCATTGATTTTCACCTATTGTATCTTTATTTTAGCAAAAAGGAATCTCTTCTCCTAATTTTTTGTTATACTTTTAATATACTATTATCTTTACGTATGCAGGTTTTTCGTTCTCTCCATTATAGAAATTTCCGTTTACATGTTATAGGACAAGCAATTTCCCTTATGGGAACTTGGATGCAGCGGATAGCCATCAGTTGGTTAGTCTATGAATTGACCGGATCTGTGTTTTGGCTTGGTTTTGTGCAGTTTATCTCCCTATTGCCTTCTTTGGTCCTGTCTCCATTTATCGGCAGTTTTGTCGATAAGCATAAAAAGTATAAATTGGTTCTGATGACCCAGATTGGTCTGATGATACAGGCTGGGATCTTGACCTTGGTCGTTTATCTGAAATGGGAGAGTGTCTTATGGCTTTCCATCTTAGGTCTTATACAAGGAGTCATTAATTCCTTCGATGTTTTGGGGCGTCAGTCGCTGATGATGTATTTGGTTGGGGACCGTAAAGATCTGCCGAATGCCATAGCGCTGAATTCAACAATTTTCAATGGCGCCCGAATGCTGGGGCCTGCAATAGGCGGTATTTTACTGAGTACATACGGTGAACTCGTCTGTTTTGCCCTGAACTTTATCAGTTTTGTTCCGGTCATTATTACATTATTGATGATGCAGGTTGATGAAACACATGTTCAACTGAGCAAGGGAAGCAATTGGGAAGGCTTGGTCGAAGGCTTTCGTTACCTCAAACGTTCACCGCACATCTCCTCGCTGATTATTATCATGACATTCTCCAGCTTGATCGTTATTCCGTATACCTCGTTGCTGCCTGCCATAGCAAAAGAAATGTTTCATGGTGATGAACGTACGTTCTCCTGGTTTGAAAGTGCGGCCGGCCTGGGTGCCATGATTGGTGCTTTTAATATGGCCCGTTTAAAATCGGGTACCAATTTGCGCTATCAGGTGATGGGGGCAGCAGCACTTATGGGAGTTGCATTATTGTTTTTGGCGCATTCGAGTATGCTGCAGATGGCACTCGTCTATGTGATGTTGGTATCCTTTGCCATGATGATGCAAAACTCAAGTATCAATACATATATTCAGACGCATGCCATACCAATCTATCGTGCCCGGGCAATCTCGTATTACGTCATGGCTTTTCAGGGGATATTTCCCATTGGTACATTGATGATAGGTTCCTTTGCCAATTACTGTGGGCTTCGAACGACATTATACGTCATGGGGGGACTGGGTATATTGATCGCAATAGTGTACTATGGCTATCTCCGGCTCCATATCCACAAACGCCTATTTAAGTTTTAATTTCCGGGTTCTTAATTTTAAGGTGCGCTTTGCATAATCAATGACAGCGCCATAGTCTGCAAAAATATCTCCGCCCAGTACGCCGATCACTGGTTCGAGGTCCATCTGCTGATAGGCATAGTTGATCGAGCTTAAATCCAATACCGCAGTATTTAAGTTTTTTATCTGCCATTCACCTAATGTCAGACTCGGAATTTTTATATTGAAACTCTCCATTGAATTGGTGCCAAGTCCTGTTGATAATGTTTCTGAAGGTTCAAGCTGCAATTGGTCATCCAAAAGATGCCCCAATTGCGTTTTATCAAATACAGTTTTAGATGCGCCAGTATCAACTACCATCTTGAACGAACGATTATATATTTCTACATCGACTAAAATGTGTGTGCCCTGGCCTTGTAAATCCAATAATTGAAATGGTACTGTTGTCATATAGCCAAACATACCCAAAAATTCCCTTAAAAAAGAAATTTTAAAACCCGCAGTGCGTGTTGAACGTTCATAAAAAAAGCTGTTATTGATAGAATAACAGCTTTTTATCTCTTGATAGTTTATGAGCTACAGCGCTTTTATTTCTTTCAGTACATTATTCATTGTCCGTACTGCTTCTGCACTTTTATTGAATTTTTCTTTGTCCTCTTCATCGAGTTGAATGGGGACGATGCGATCCCATCCTTTTTTATTGATGATAACCGGTACGCCCAGATTGATATCTTCTTGACCAAATTCACCTTCCAAATAAACGGATGCTGTAAATAATTTTCCTTGATCACGTACGATACTTTCGACGACTGCAGCTGTTGCGGCTCCCGGAGCATACCAGGCTGAGGTGCCGATTAGGCTGGTTAATGTTGCTCCACCAACCATAGTTTTGTGTACAATTTCGCCTTGCTCTTCCGGGGTAAGGAAATCAGTGACTGGAATACTGTTCCACGTGGAGTGCTTGATGAGTGGTATCATTGTTGTATCTCCATGACCGCCAATGACAATGGCATTGAGATCGGCAGCAGAAGCATTCAGTTTTTCACTCAGTTGATATTTGAATCGTGCTGAATCCAATGTACCTCCCATTCCAATAATTCTATTCTTAGGCAATCCACTTGATTTAAGTGCTAGATAGGTCATGGTATCCATGGGATTAGATACGATAACAATGATAATATCCGGAGAATGTTTTACTAAGTTTTCGACAACCGACTTGACAATATTGGCATTTGTCCCAATCAATTCTTCGCGTGTCATTCCGGGTTTACGCGGAATTCCCGATGTAATGACGGCAACAGTAGAACCTGCAGTTGAAAGATAGTCATTGGTTACCCCTTTGATTTTTGATTCAAAACCCAATAAGGCAGCGGTTTGCGCCATATCTTGCGCTTTGCCTTCCGCAAAGCCTTCTTTAATATCCAATAATACAATCTCCTCGGCGACATTTCGACGGATTAAATTGTCCGCTGTAGTTGCTCCTACAGCTCCAGCACCAACAATAGTTACTTTCATATGTAAATAATTTGTTTATTCATGAGCTAATTGTCCGCTTAAGTATATACATCTGCCTTTTAATTATATAGCTGCCTTCGGCGGTCCTTATGCCACATTGGATATCCGGTCCATCTTCACGAATGCTTGTATTTTTTTATATGGATATTTCATGAGCATTTATGTGGATTATTAAATAATTCTTGAATTTAATCAATTATTGTCAGTAAATCAATGTATTTAGCGGGAATAACTTGTTTTTTGACATAAGAAATAGAACCCTCCAAAATCGATGACTTTTATAAAATAGTAAAAAAATAACAGGCCTGAAATTTGTTCAAGCCTGTTATTTCTATCGTGTAAATCAAATTTGAAATCCTAGAACGGATAGCCGATGGCTAGGTTGAACATCAAATTATCCTTTCTCCATTTTGAACTTCCAAAGTCGATATCCTTAAATACCCAACGTTCTCCTTTTGGAAGATAGGGAATGCGGAAAGGTATGGACATATCTGTACGAATGATCAAAAACGTAAAGTCGAAGCGTAATCCAGCTCCACCGCCGACGGCTAATTCATTTAAAAAGTTCTTGCTGAACTTACCACCCGGCTTGTTGACATCATCCCGTTGCAACCACACGTTCCCGGCATCAATGAATGCTGCCCAATGAACAAAGCCTGCTAATTTAGCTCTGTATTCTGTGTTAAGTTCCAATTTGATATCACCGGTCTGATCGGCATAGAAGAGGCCGTTGCTTAATTTTTCAGGGGCAACTGTTCCCGGTCCAATTGCACGAGCACCAAAGGCACGGATACTATTAGGGCCACCTACATAATATTGTTTTAAATAGGGAAGTGACCGGGAGTTCCCATAGGAATAACTCAAACCCAAGCTGACCCGCGACGCAAGTTGCGAATTCTCCGATAACTTTAAATAATGTCTGCCATCGCCGCTGATCTTGATGTATTGCGAAAAATAAGCATCGAACAATTTGAAGGTTTTCCCTTTATTGAAATCTGCTCCTTTTATCAAACCGAGTATGTTCCCTGAGAGGTCCAAGTTGCCTTTGAAATAAAATGTATTTTTCAAATGCTGCTTCATCGTATTTTGAAACGTGAAGTTATAATTTGGGCCAATCGTAAATTGTGGATCTATTGCGTGCCTTAACGCCGGAATAGTATCCATTTGTTTTTGGTAGTTTTCAGAAATACCTTTAGGCTGAACATAGGTAATCTCCATTAAAGCAAGATCGTGCTGCTTCTCTTCAGACTCCTGCCAGATATAACCGTAATCCAATGCGATGGAATTTAAGGTATATGCTTTGCGGCGATTTAAAAATTCATAGCGGCCTTTGACGTAAGTCTTCGGAATAAAACGTCGCGTAGGAGAAATCCTTCCAAAAGGGGACAATATCCGCGGAAAGGTCAGTGTAGCCTCCATCCCGTAACGGTAATAACTCGAGTTGAGGTCGGCCGATCCACCGGTCTGGGTTTCATAACCACCGAATACATTAAAACTTAACTGCTCTGCGCCTTTAAATGCATTGCGTAAAGTCCAGTTGACATTAACTTCTGTACCATTGTATACCGAAGCCATTTTTCCCAATAGTTCCACGCGGAGTGATTTTTTTGGCAACGGGGTTAAGTAGTAGTAGACGTCAAGTGCGTTGGGAACTTCTTTGCTGTCAACAAAGTTGTTTTTGACAAATTTCCAGCTATTGAGATTCACCAGATGGCTGATGGTTTGGTTGTGGGCATTACGGTTGTAGACATCGCCGGGATGAAAGAAGATATGATTCGCGATAACAGGCTTTCTATAAAGATGCTGGCGGTCTATAAAATAGTAGCTGCTATCATATAGTTCCGCGTTACGGGTGGATCGCTGATAGCCAGAGCTTGTTTCCGTGTAGTTCGGGTAAATGTAGATTTTATTGATCTTTGAAGGTACCCTCGCCTGTGCCGGTGTTTCCTTCTTTACAGTAACATACATGTCGACCTTGTTGTTCCGGTGTGAACTGTCTACCTGAACCAGGATATAGTCCGGACTGAAATAATAATATCCTTTATTTTTGAGGTCATTGTCGATGCGGTCACGCTCATTTAGGATAACATCAAGGCTATAATTTTTGCCCACCTGTAAGAGACTTTTATCGGAGCTCGAACGAATATCTTTACCCAGCTGCGTTGTGCTGTCAATATCAAATTGAACAGATCTTATTCGGTAGATAAAATTTGGCTTGGCTGTATAATTAACCGTTGCTTTTTTGTTTTCAACCAAAGTGTCGGATTTTACTTCAGCATTAAAGAAACCAAAATTCTCCAGACGATTGCGCAGTAGATTCTCATTATACTCGCGATTGACATCGCTCAACAATACCGGTTTCTCACCAATTTTCTTGAAAAATTTTTTAATGATATTATTCCCTACAGAATCGCCGGCCATATTGTTGAAGTACAACTTAAATGGTACGCCAGCTAAACGTTTATTGGGCTTTGGCATCAATGCCGCTTCTAAATGAGTCGCAATCTTCTCCTTATTTTCTTTGGAAATCGTGTCCGAATCGACTATCACATTGCCTTTGACATATAAGCTTTCCCCTTCTTTCAGATTCTTGGTTGACGAACAGGATGCTATAAATGCAGCGCATGAAACTATTCCAACAATATATTTTAGTTTAGTTTGCATGATAACTCCTTTCCTCATCTTCATTTTTTATAGCTGTCGTTCTGATGGTATCTATGTTTGATTTTGGACTATCGCTTTTCGGCGTACGTTTCGTTGAGTCCAACTGTTGTTTACGTTTTTCTTTTTCTCTTTCCTCCATACGTTTTCTGTACTCAGGGCTATGGGTCATTAAACTATCTCTGATGACTGTGCGTACGCTATCACGATAGACTGAATCGGTTTCCATACGTTCCACATCAAAACGTTTTCTGAAACCTTTGCTATTTGTGTCATAGTACTCTTTGAGTTTTTTCGAACTCATCCAGATTTCCTTAAATCGGTTGTAATCCATATTGATGATAAATCCGATACCCGTTTCTACATATTGGCCTTGCAGCGTAACCTGATATTGATTTTTACGATATACCCGTGCAAAATAGCGACCATCTTGCGAAAGTTGATAATCCAATTGGATATCACCAGCAATGTTGTTGGCCGTTTCTCCCGGACGTGTATTTCCTTCAACTTCAAAATTAGAGCCAATAGTAATTTTTAGGCGGTCATTTAAAAGCATTTTAGATACACCGATATTCAAATCTGTTCGGGTTTGGCCCGCTCCAGTAGCATAATCTTCTTCCGAAGTTAAGTTGAAATCCAGTTCTACTCCGGTGATAAGCTCGGAGGCAAGGCGGTTCAATTGACCGCTCAGGAATGAACTGATGCTATTTCTGACAATGGCTTCTGTGCCACCACCACCGGATAAACTCTCAAATGGATTGGTCGACATAAAGCGCCCCAAAACGATGAGTGAAAAGACCTGTTTGTTCAGTTCAGATGGATTTTCACGTAAGGTGGTCAATGCGTTATTTACTTTGCTGATCACATCTTGGGAAACAACGGAATTGTTTTCGTCCAGGTCGATATCAAAATTCAGTTGCGGTTGGAACAATTTGTCTGTAATCTTCAACAAAACATTGAAAGGAATACGTTGTTTGTATAAGTTGGCGTTTTCCGATCCCAGTTGCGTCGCTACAAGTTCCAGGGTTGGCGCTTTGGTTGTGTATGCTGCCGTAATATTAAGTTGCGCATCCAAAGGATCTCCGTTCCAGGTGATCGTACTCCCTTTTCGGAATGTAAAGTCTTTTTTTACGGGGCCAAAACTGAATGAGTAACTTCCTTTGTCTACGGTAAACGTACCTGACAAGGTAATTTTGCTGCTCGCATCAATGCCTGCGTTCAGTTCCGCCTCCCCTTGGATATTCAGCGCATCCTGTGAGCCGGCATCCAAAAGGATCTTAAATTTGGCGTCCTTATCCGTTTGAAGATTCAGATCTACGTCGATTCCCGTCAATCGGGTTACGGTCATCGAATCTAATTTTGCAAATACGTTGGCTCTTGTGGTATCACTCTTATCAACAAATTCGACAACACCTTTACGATCGGCCATCCCCGGATCCTCGTTTGGCATGACAAAGGTGAAATCGGTATCATCTAATACCTTGATTGTACCATCAACGATAGGCTTATCAAGATTTCCCCGAATGCGAAGGTTCGAGGTAAGATACATTTTACCATAGAACATATCGTTGTCGCTTTGTGTTGAATTGAGCACCTCAAAATTGTCTGTATTGACATTAAGGTTAAAATCAAAATCAGTATACGTTTTGGTTTCTATGGATCCCGTTACCTTGGCAATATTCCCTTTTTTGTCTTCCAATGCAAATTTAGGGAAAGTAATACCCCTTTCATCCAGATGAATGGTTTCATCTTTGGCTTTGAAAAGTGCATTCAACATCGCAATATTGAATTGCGCATCTTTAAACTTCACATCGCCGTTAATGAGTGGTTTGGATGGTGATCCCGTTATTTTTAACTGGCCTTCAAGATTTCCCTTCGAGTCTTTTAGATAACCCAAACTGAATGCCTGAACTGTCTGCATGGAGAGTGGCGCAATATCTAAGGTGAAATCCAGGCTTGCCTCTCCCTGTGGAGGATTGATAAAATCACCACTTAATACGACATTGTTGCCATTTTCACTGATACTGATATTCGCATTATAGGTGTTTTCTTTTTCATTGTTCACTTTTATGTTGACATTTCCTACAGTATCTTTTCCAATATAGAATTTGTCGATCACAAGATCGGATACAAAAACAGGGCTACTTTCCAAACGTGATATGGTTGCCTGACCATTAATCCCGCCGCCGAGATCGACAGTTTCACTTTCAAGCATTTTGCTTAATGTCTCAATGCGGAAATTTTTAAAGGCAATGTTGAGTGGCGAATTGAGCACACTGTCCTGTGATGATATACTCAGCTCTTGTCCTTTATTACTTAAAATAAAGTCATTGGCCTGAATACCCGTACTGCCAAATTTGAGCACGTTGTTTGGATTTATCGTCCACTTGTCGTAGTTCAGCATAAGACCATCCTGAAGTAGGCTAAAAACAAATGCTCCATTATCCACGCGCATATTGGCGCCCAAATGATACTGCTCTTTCTCTTTCTTGTCTTTAATCCAAAGGCCAAAGTCCAAATTGTTTTGGATGACTTTACCGCTGAAGACTGTATTCACCAATTCAATATTGCTCACCTTGATTTTATTGATCAAGGCCGAATAGTAGAGTGTGCTGTCCAGGGTATTGATATCTAAGGTAACGTTGTTGATCTCGGTACCATTATAAATAATCTTAGGTGCATCTAATTTGGCAAGAATGGTTTTTGATTGACTGTTGAACATACCATCCAACGTAATATCAGACATCTCGGTCAGTTCTGGCAAGAAATCCTTGATAAATTTAGTTCTGGTCAATTGAGCCGAAAACTCGATATTCTGAGGCTCGTACTTGGGAACTTTAACAGCTTTGCCTGGTTGGTAATATACCTGTAAGATGTCTTGAACGGCATTCTGCAATTCTAAAATTTTGTATTTTCCGACTAAGTGGGCATTTAGAAAGTCCGATTTTAAAAGCAGCAAGTTGCGGCTCGTATCCGCTTTTGCAATCAGTGAAATACTGTCTAGCGAGTAATAAGCATCATTGTAAACAATAGATGAATTGGTAATATGCGCTTCTCCATTTAAGAAATTAGGATCAGCTGAACTAAAGTTTCCGACAAGTTTACCATGATACTTGAATTCGTCGTCCATTAATTTTAAATTTTTAAGATTAATGGTATCCACCATAAGTTCGAAATCGACCTGTGGATACTTGGATTTCATATTGGCCGTCGCATCCAGTTTGAGCTGAATATTGGGGTCGGGGCTGACAATAGAAGCTTTAATATCTCCATTGTCTGCGGTAAGGTTCATGTCTATATTCTGATAACGATAACCCATCGCATCCATTCGATTTACTTTGCCATTAAAATTGGCGACAAGCTTCTTGGGATCGGTACCATGGCCTTTAATTTTTCCTTCGAAGGAAAGTATTCCCAATGTGCTGTCCATTTTCATAATCTTACCAATGTCAAAATCACGAATACTCACATAGGCATCGTAGGTTGTATCGCGGCCAATCATGCCTACTTTACCATTGAACTTGGCGGTTCCTTTTTCTGTTACTAAGGAAAGATTGGTATTAAAGGCATTCATTCCCCCTCTAAAAGTTCCGGTAAGGCCAATCGTATTGGGCAGCTCTATTCCGCTAGGCAGCATTTTTTTTGAAACCAGCTTTTCGATATCCGAACGACCTGTAGTCAGCTTTTTTAAATTAAGATCCATTGACATTTTATCGACATTGGGTAGCCCTTTTAAATGCAGACTTGCAATGACACGTGTATTGGACAGCGTTTGGAAATCAATTGCCGGAATATTTAAATCATTTACCTTGCCCACAACGCGGCCATCAATATTAAACTTTTTGTCCATTAATGGTTTCATCACCTGCATGGTATCCAAAAAAGGAGCAAAATAGTAGATGTCGCGCATATCTACGTGGCTCTTTTTGATCGTTGCATTGACATAGATCAGCTCTGGCTTTTTGGCAATAATATCCAAAGATGGATAGGTTACTTTTAAGTAATCACGCAGTAGGGTGCGTGGTGTCTCTGCGTACAGGTTTTTGATCTCCGCGCCGGTATTTGTATATTTAAAATCTCCCTTCAATTGCTTGATTACAAATCCGGAATGGTCAGAGGCGATAAGCTCTTTTAATGACCCACTGATGGAATCGGCGCTATAGTAAAGATCATTTAAACTGGTTTTCATTCCAGGGATCTTTATGTTGAAGTAATCAAAGCCTTTCATCCGGGCCTGATTGTCGTCTCTGTACGCTAAGCTTGTATTGTTGATTTGGATATCTTTGGCTGAGACAACCCAGTTTATTTTGGTGGTATCCGCGGTGTTTTTCGCTCCTGTGTTTACTTTTTTCTGGATCTTTCCAAAGAGCACATTATTGTCCGAACCGTCAAGATTGATTGTTTGAATATCGACAAGTTCTTTGTTAAGGTCGATCTTGTTAATGTCTGCATGAAGACTTTTAAGATAGAACTTGGTGTTCAACAGACTGGATTGATCCTCATAGCGCACTAAAATATTGGTCAGGTCAGCAATCTGTATACCGACATCGGGAAGTAATGTGGTTGCTTGGGCCGTTTTATCCGTAATGCCAAAGTCTTTGACGGTGGGTGCCGTGCCATCAACAACTGGTCGCCATTGTTTCACTGTAGCACTCAGACCATCTATCTTTACTTTGGGCAGATTGAAAGCCATGTTTTTTGTGAGGTCAAATTTCTTGATATTGGTATTGAGGCTGTTTAGATAGACGTCTGCGCTCGTCCCAATTACATCATCGGCATAAACAATATGAAATTTGTCAAATTTGACTTTATCAAGGTTAAATAGGAGGGCTGAACTGCTGTCTGCAGTAGGTTTGCTTTCTTTTTGAGAAGCGAAAGCTTTAACAATATAATCAAAGTTGAATGAACTGTCCGGCAATGTACGGCGGATTTTTGCGGTGATTCCTTCTGCTTCAATGCTCTGAATTTCAACGGTATTTTTCAGAAGTTTTAGCATATTAATATCGACAGCTATGCTTTTTCCTGCCACTAACGTATCCTTGCTTTGGTCAGCTAAATAGATGTCCTCTAAAACCAGTTTTTTAGGGAAATCAATATTAATGTAGCCAATTTTAACGGGGGTACCAATCTTACCTTCCACATAGTGTGTTACTTTTCCAGCAATATAATTCTGAACGGCGGGTATTCTGATTAAAAATACGATTAAAATAGCCAGCGCAATGATGACTCCAATAATCCACAATATTGTTTTGAAAGCAATTCGGGTAAATCTGTTCAACGTATAATTTGATTTAAGTATCTATTAATAAAAATTAAAACGGAAAAAAGTTTGCTAAGTTTTCAGCTATATAACGTATATCGCCACGATTTCAGCAAACTAAGATAAATTTGCGTGTAAATGCAAGTTTAATTTATGTGCTATACTTGCTAGCAAATATTAGACAGTTCTTCATTCCCCTTGTATAAAATCATTTTATCGTGGGAATATTCTAAAAACACATCAAATAATTGACCAAACCATTCTAGTCGTACAAAGTTTTTTGTTTTTTAATTTTATGTTAATAAAAACATTAAATACCTGTCAATTTGTCAAAGTAATAGGTATTTAATAGATGCATTATCCTGCTCGATATTCGTTTGGAGAAGAATGTAAGCAATTATTCCATCAGTTTTTTATACTTGCCCCAGTTTTCGAATACCACCCATAGCCAAATAATGAAAAGTACAGCCCAAATAATTAGTCCCATTTGGCTGTAAAAAATCATGTTGTGGGTAAAAATACCAATGAGTATGGGGAAGATGACCAGTGCACCCAGTGTTCTCGTTTTTGGGAAAATAAACAATAAACCGCCCAAGAGTTCGATGATTCCAACCAGTGGCATTAGCCATTTAATCGTGGCAAAAGCCTCAAATACCTTTTTCATGTCCATATCCATTGGTGGCGTAGGCATATAATGAAAAAGTTTATCCAGCCCCGCATTGATGAATAGCAAGGCGAATAGGATACATAGTATATTTTTAAAGATCTTCATAACGGTCAATTTTAAATTGATTATTTTACGGTTATCGTTGTAGGTGGATCTGTGCTGTTATCTTCTTTGTTTTCTTCGTCTTTGTTTGTATTTCGTTCTACGGTAATTGTACATTCTGTAAGCAATGCGGCTACAGCGCCAATTGCTGCAAAGACAGGTGCTAAGATCAAGCCTATTGCACCAATAGTGACAGGAAAGCTCATGATTTCTTTGCCATGTTTGTCCGAGATGCTGATTTTGCTCACATTGCCCTCAGCAATGATTTCTTTGATCTTTTGTAAAAGGTTTTCACCGTTAATCTGAAATGTCTCTTTGAATCCCATAATGATATAATTTAAGTTCGCTCTTATAAAGTTATTCATTTTTTTACAAGAATTTATACAAAGTTATCAGCATTGTTGATCTCCGGTTAATTATAAACTGTATGGTTATTTTGGAATAGAGGAAAGCGCTTTTGCCTTTTGTTTCAAAAGTTTTTATCGTATATCCTTGTGCTATATATTACCCGTGAATGATGGACCAAAATTTACTTGAGCCATCTGTTTGGCTCTTTCGTGAAAGCACGTGCTCCTCGTAGAGAACAACAGTCAATCAAATTCGCTCTTGATACGTTTTTTTATCGGATATACTTCGGATATTTAACGGTGCTTATTCGCTTGTAACCGAAGAAGCACCGAACAAGCTCCGAAGAAGTACCGAACAAGCACCGAACGATCTCCGAATTTGGTCGCTCGTTAAACATAAAAAAGTCCCGTGCATTGCACGGGACTTTTTTATGTTTATAGTGTAGCTGTTAACCTAATGCTGTTAAGCTTTCTTGAAGAATTTTAATCTTCGCTTCGGCATCAGCCTTTTTACTTTTTTCGTTTTCAACAATTTCAGGTTTAGCATTTTGCACAAACCGTTCATTGGAAAGCTTTTTGTCTACAGATACAAGGAAACCTTTTAGGTATTCCAATTCTTTCTCGATACGCTCACGCTCGGCATCTGCATCAATATTGTTCTCTAAGGTAACATAACATTCGTCTTTGCCGGCAAGGAAACTTGCTGCACCAGTTATTTTCTCGGAAACAAAAGTCACACCCTCCAAGTTTGCAATCTTGGTGATGATATCAATATATTGCTCCAGGTTGACGTCCGATTGTTGATTGATCGCTAACGGTAAAGCAACTTTAGGGGAGATACCTTTAGAATTGCGAATATTGCGAACTTCCGAAATAATCTGTTGAGCGATAGCGAAATCTTTTATAAGCTGCTCATCAAAATCATTCGCTGTAGGATAAGGGGCTACGATAATGCAATCTTTCTCGTCTTTCACACCGAACAGTTCGTCATGCCACAATTCTTCTGTTAGGAAAGGCATGAAAGGATGTACTAAAGTGAGTATACGTTGGAAAAAAGATTTTACTGTTGCTAAGGTTTCGCTAGAAATAGGGGAGCCATAAGCCGGTTTCACTAATTCAAGGTACCAGGCACAGAAGTCATCCCATACCAATTTGTAGGTTGTCATCAATGCATCTGATAAACGATAGTGTTTGAAGTTTTCTTCGATATCGACCAAGGCTTGATTTAACCTTGCTTCAAACCAAGATGCCGAAATCTTATCTGAATCCGAAGCTGGAGTAGCTGTAATTTCCCAGCCTTTAACCAAGCGGAATGCATTCCAGATCTTATTGGCAAAATTACGGCCCTGTACACAAAGTTCTACATCAAAAGGAAGGTCATTACCTGCTGGAGCAGTCAATAACATTCCCATCCGCGTAGCATCTGCACCATATTCATTCATTAAATCAATCGGATCAGGAGAGTTGCCCAGTGATTTAGACATTTTACGGCCCAGTTTGTCGCGTACAATACCCGTGAAATAAACATTTTCAAAAGGCAATTGTCCGCGGAATTCATATCCTGAAACGATCATACGTGCTACCCAAAAGAAAATGATGTCTGGGGCAGTGACTAAATCTTGCGTAGGGTAATAGTAGTTGATTTCTGCATTTTCCGGTTCGTTGATGCCATTGAAAACCGAAATTGGCCATAGCCAAGCTGAAAACCAGGTATCAAGCACATCCTCATCTTGACGTAGATCGGTCAATTGAAGCGTTGTATTACCTGATTTTTCCTGCGCTAAAACAAGGGCTTCTTCAACCGTTTGTGCAACCACAAAGTCTTCGTTTCCATCGCCATAGAAATAAGCCGGTATTTGGTGCCCCCACCACAATTGTCTTGAGATATTCCAGTCGGTAACATTCTCCATCCAATTGCGGTAAATATTTTTGAATTTCGTCGGATGAAATTTAATGGTATCATCCATAACATTATCCAATGCCGGTTTTGCGAGATCCTCCATCTTAAGGAACCACTGATTAGAGATTTTAGGCTCAATAACAGCACCTGTTCGCTCTGAAGTTCCAACATTATTGGTATAGTTTTCAACTTGCTCCAATAATCCTTTTTCCTCCAGCTCTTTCTCGATTTCCTTACGGACTTTAAAACGATCCATGCCGGCGTAATGCAGGCCATTGTCGTTCAGTTTTGCTTCATCGGTAAAGATGTCGACAAATTCCAGGTTGTGCTTTTTACCTAGTGCGTAGTCATTCACATCGTGCGCTGGAGTAACTTTAAGGCATCCTGTACCAAACTCCAAATCGACATATTCATCTTCAATGATGTTCACTTTTCTACCAACGATCGGCACAATGACTTGCTTTCCTTTTAACCAGGTGTAGCGCTCATCATTGGGATTGATACACACGGCTGTGTCACCAAAGATGGTTTCAGGACGGGTAGTCGCCACAACAATATATTGATCTGTTCCCTCAACCTGATATTTCAGGTGGTATAATTTGCCGTTTTTCTCTTTATAAATAACCTCTTCGTCTGAGATATTTGTTTTTGCTTCAGGATCCCAGTTGACCATGCGGTAACCACGATAAATCAATCCTTTATGATAAAGATCGACGAATACACGGATAACAGATTGATATAACTCCGGATCCATGGTAAAACGTGTACGATCCCAGTCACAGGAAGCGCCAAGTTTTTCGAGTTGTTTTAGAATAATACCACCGTATTTTTCCTTCCATTCCCAAGCATGTTTTAAGAAATCTTCACGCGATAAAGATCGTTTGTCAATTCCCTGTTCTTTCAACATAGCGACGACCTTAGCTTCAGTGGCAATGGAGGCGTGATCGGTCCCCGGTACCCAACAAGCGTTTTTTCCCTGCATACGTGCGCGACGAATCAAAACGTCTTGAATGGTATTATTCAGCATATGCCCCATGTGCAATACTCCCGTGACATTCGGAGGAGGCATCACAATCGTGTAAGGTTCACGTTCGTCCGGGGTGGAACGGAAAAATCCATTCGCTTTCCAATAGCTGTACCATTTTTCTTCAGCTTCTTTTGGATTGTAAGTTTTCGCTATGCTCATTTTAAATTTTTGTATTCAAACTTTTAAGGAACACAAAAGTAAGGAATTCTATGTTATTTTCCTTAGTAATCCATTGATCTTGTTCTCAAACAAAAAGAAGTTATGAATAAAGGCTAAGCAATAAGTTTATTGAAGATCCTCCTAAGCAGAAGAGGTGGTTATTGCAGTGGGGTAAAGCATAATGCAGGATTTATACTTTTTTAATCTTTTCTTCATATTACTAAGTAATTAGCCCGTATTTCATGTAAATTAATGTAAATTTGCCTGTTTTATTTTTACACGAAGGGATGCAACGATTTGCTAATGAGCTTAGAGCTTTAACACAGTATTTTCTGTTCTGGTTAATTATCTGTTTTATAGATAGATTGATTTTTGTTACTGCTTTTTTTGAGAAAATAGGTTTTTCGAATTTTACGGAGATTTTCAGAATTTATTACCACGGTTTGAACCTGGATTTTTCTGCTGTTTCCTATATATGTGCGCTGCCGTTTCTTGTGTATTGCATGTTAAGTTTTTTCCCAAAACTGAAACCCAAACGGCTGATCCTGGATATCTATACCATTATTGTCCTGGTATTGTTCTTTGTGACAAGCTTTATCAATGTTAACATCTACCGGGAATGGGGTGACAAAATTTCTAAACGTGCCATCGATGCATTTTTTGCCTCACCTTCGGGAGCCGTAGCTTCGGCTGAGTCCACGCCGGTGTTTCTCCCCATCGTTGGGATGTTGATCGGTATATTCTGTGGTTATTTTCTGTACCGTTGGATGTTTAAAAAAGTCTCTTTTTTCAATATCAAATCTCCTGTAGGTAATTTTTTCAAACTGGCAATCGGAGTCTTTGTACTTTTCACGTTTATCCGCGGTGGTTATGGGAGAGCGACACTAAACCCTAGTAAAGCCTATTATTCCGAGGAAACGTTTTATAATCATGCAGCGGTTAATACCCAATGGTCTTTTTTACGGGATTTCTTTGCCGAAAGTACCAAACTGAAAAACCCCTATAATTATTACGCGGATCAGAAGGATATTCAGGACAAGCTACGACCCGCCTTTCAAAGCCAACCTGATTCTGCCGTTGAGGTATTGTCAACCACTCGTCCAAATGTCGTTATTATCATGCTAGAAAGCTTTGTTGGCGATCTCATTCAGTCTCTCGGAGGGGAAAAGGGAATTACGCCACACATGGAAGAATTGATTAAGGGTGGTATTTTGTTTGACCATATTTATTCTGCAGCTGATCGATCCGACAAAGGCATGGTAGCGGTGTTGAGCGGTTTTCCGGCGCAGGGGCCCGAGAGTATTATCAAATATATCGACAAGCATGAAAATATGCCTGCCATTGGACAGGAGTTCGATCATGCCGGCTACGAAACATCATTTTATCACGGTGGCCAGAGCGAGTTTTACAATTTTAAATCGTATATGCTGACACACGGGATATCTAGGGTGGTGGATAATGCCAATTTTGGCTTGGATGCGGAACGTGCCTCATGGGGTGTCTATGACCATGTCGTCTTTAATCAGATGATCAAGGATTTTAAAAAAGAAAAACAACCTTTCTTTTCGACGATCTTTACTTTAATTAATCATGAACCATTTGAATTAAAACACGGCTATAAATTTGGGAATGCCACCAATGCAGATAAATTCCGAAGTACGGCAAATTATACAGATTCAGCTGTTTTTGATTTTATTAATAAAGCAAAAAAGGAAGCTTGGTATAAAAATACCCTTTTCGTTATTGTCGCTGACCATGGACATCGCCTTCCTTCAGAAAAATGGGAGCTGTTTCACCCCAATCGCTTTCATATTCCGCTGATCTTTTTCGGCGATGTGATCAAACCTGAATATCGCGGCAAAATATTCAATAGAATTGGTAACCAAACGGATCTGGCGGCAACTTTATTGACACAATTGAAGCTTCCGACAGATCATTATCACTGGAGCCGGGATCTGTTTAATCCCACAACACCACAAATAGCATTCTATAATTCTAAAGACGCCTTCGGTGTAATTACACCAAAACAAGCCGTTTCATTTGATAACGTTGGAAGGATCATTAACTATAGAGCCAATAAGGAATATCCGGTTGGCAAAACAGATAGCTTATTGAATATTGCCAAAGCGTATTATCAAGACGTATACCGTGAATTTTTAAAATATTAGGGCTATGAAATTAAAAGGAGTATTTGCACCTTATTTTGCTGTCGCAATTCGTTTTATCTTTCTTTTGGTCATCTATGCGTTATTGCGATTGGGGTTTTATGGCGTCAATGCTTCCTTATTTCCCCATGTCGATGCAGGTAAGCTCTTGGTGATGTTTGCGGGTGGTGTACGATTCGACATTGTGGCACTCCTCTATTTAAATATCCTGTATATTGTTATGCAGACTATTCCAGGACCGTTTAAATTAAATAAACACTATCAAAATGTTGCGAAATGGATCTTCATCGTGACCAATTCAATTGGCATAGCGTTAAATTTGATTGATTTTGCCTACTATCCATTTACCCTAAAAAGGACGACAGGAACGGTAATTGACCAATTTTCCAATGAATCCAACCTGTTGAAGCTGGCTTTTGATTTCTGTTTGGATTATTGGTATCTCATTATAGTGTTGGTACTGGTTGTGTATGGTTTGATTAAATCGTATAAGCTTATTCAGATTGAAAGGACTACGAAATATAGCTGGAAGTCATTTTTGATCCAATTGCCTTTATTTTTACTGACTGCTTTTCTTTTCATAGGTGGTGTGCGTGGCGGTTGGGCCCATAGTACCCGTCCCATTACATTGAGCAATGCGGGTGATTATGTGGAGACACCGGAAGAAATGAATATTGTGCTGAATACGCCATTCAGTATATTGAAAACGTTAAAGGCTGTCAATCTTAAACCTATCCATTATTATTCCGAACAAGAGCTTGAGCAATTATACAACCCTATTCATGTACCGCAATCAGACCAGCCCTTTGCGAAGAAAAATGTCGTCGTTCTGATTTTAGAGAGTTTTGCAAAAGAACATTTTGGTGAGTTGAATAAAGATATCCAAGGTGGAAAATACAAAGGTTATACGCCTTTTTTGGATTCATTAATCCGCAATGCTTACACATTTACAGATACTTATGCCAATGGCCGTAAATCAATTGATGCTTTACCATCAGTCATTACCGGCATTCCTTCCATTGGTGAACCTTTTGTGCTTTCGATATATTCTGGAAATGAAACCACAAGCTTAGCGAAGCTTTTAGGGAAAAAGGGATATGAGACTGCTTTTTTCCACGGAGCACCCAATGGCAGCATGGGCTTCTCCGCTTATATGAAACTGGCGGGTATCCAGCATTATTTTGGTAAAAACGAATATAACAATGACGCTGACTTTGATGGTATATGGGGAATCTGGGATGAACCGTTTTTGCAATTTGTAGCGAATAAGATCAACACGTTTCATCAGCCATTTTTAGCTAGTTTCTTCTCTTTATCTTCGCATCACCCATTTAAGGTGCCTGAAAAGTATCAGGGGAAATTTCCTAAAGGACCTTTGCCCGTACAGGAACCCATTGGATATACCGATAATGCGCTGCGTGAATTTTTTGCAACAGCATCGAAAATGCCCTGGTACAAGAATACCGTATTTGTTATCTGTGCAGACCACGCTACTGTAAGCTACCTGCCGGAATATCAAACGGCAGCAGGGGGCTTCCAAATCCCTATAATATTTTATGCACCCGGTGATAATCTAGTTGGCAAAGCGGATAAACTGGTACAGCAAATAGATATTATGCCTACTATTTTGAATTATCTGCACTATGATGAGCCTTATTTTGCCTTTGGTTCAGATGCCTTCAAACCGGGTAAGGATAATTTTGTGCTTAATAATAACTCAGGAAGTTATAATCTCTACTATAAAGATTATATGATGTCTTATGATGGACTGAAAGTGACATCATTTTATGATCTTAAGAAGGACCGCTTGATGAAACAGGATCTGTTAAAACAACATCCGACGGTATTGGATACGATGGAGACCAAGATGAAAGCTTTTATCCAGCAATATAACAATCGTATGATTGAAAACAAGCTGACCTATAAAAAATAACAGCCGGTTTTCTACCTGTTCAATTTTGCGCGAATGCTTCTATCGATAATAAACAAAATCAAATCATAGACGAGGTAGATCAAGGGTAAGGTGAAGATGACCAACAGGATAAAACCGCGGGACTTTTCGTCAAAGACTCCATTGACAAGATAGTTGGCCAGACTGGACCAAAACCAGATGAAGAAGTAGAAAGAGCTTGGAATGATTAGATTTCCAAGTAGGAGTGCATAGCGGTATCGGCCAGTTTTGTATTTTAGATAAATACAGCGGATATGCAGGCATAGCAGGCATATTGACCCGATCAGGGCGAGCAGCTCGGGATGTACCCAAAGAATTGCTTGTGCTAACATGGAGGTTTTTAAGCCAACTTCAATATGAAAACTCTCTTTCTTTTCGACCTGATCAATTCTCCAGTGAACAATGGAATCTGTTTGTAATTTGGCTGTTCCCAGATCCTGTGTAAGTACATCCATCTTCCCGTCGAGGTGCAGATACAGTTCAATCGGGCCAAAAGACGACCAGTACCTGGAAGGGAATAGGAGGTAGTCAATTTGGTATCTGGTCCGAATATCCCGTCGGTCATAGCCCATATAAGCGCTGTATTGAACCTGAATGCTGTTATCACCTTTGTGAAGCTTAGCGGTAAAATGAAATGCATCATTCAGCGAAATACGTTTCCATTCATCGCTGTCGTAGCTGATTTCATAATAGCCATCCTTTAAACGTAAAAAGGGAAATTTTGAACCGGGCTGATCCATTTTTTTTCCTTCAATTTCGTTCTGATTGACAAGGATGCGATCCAATCCGTCCATATTTAAAGCGAGAAATACCAGTGGTAATTCGATAGCCTCTTCTGCATGGATGTTATAGACAATGCTGAAGTGACTGCGATAGTCCGAATTATAATCAGCAGTGTCTGCCAAAAGATGAATGTCAATACGCTCATTGGTAACTTTCAGCTTTGCGGCAGGAACAAGCTGTCCTGTTATGCTATGGGGGCTCATTGGATTTGCCATGTTGGCAAACAATGTCATTACAGCGAGTAATAGATATACAGTTGTTAGTAGAATTTTATACTTCATTTGCTTGATATTGTTTGCTTAACATCAAGTTTCATATTCGTATGCCGGCCTTTAAATGACAGTGTCGGTTGTATATTAGGATATGCTTGATCTTTAACAAGATGAAAGTAAAAATTAAAAAGGAGAAATTAAAAAGGCGATTTATATTCGTCTATCTCCGATTCATATTTGTCAAGTATATTGCTTCTATTCCGATGTCAATAAAAAACTTCATGATTTCGCAGGCACCCACAGCAATGAATGCGAACCAAAAGTCTTTCTGTCCAATAATAGGAGACTCTTTCAGAAAAAAAAGACCCATGCTGCAAAGCATAGGTCTTTTTATATTTCCAATTTTATTGCGGTTTAAACACCCAACAATAAACGAGCTGGATCTTCTAATAATTGTTTTACACGAACCAAGAAGCTTACTGATTCACGACCATCGATGATACGGTGATCATAAGAAAGCGCAATGTACATCATTGGACGGATCACCACTTGGCCATTTTCAGCAATAGGACGTTGGATGATGTTGTGCATACCCAAGATTGCAGATTGTGGAGCATTGATGATCGGCGTAGACATCATTGATCCGAATACACCACCGTTGGTAATGGTAAATGTACCACCAGTCATCTCGTCAATCGTTAATTTGTTGTCACGGGCTTTACCTGCCAATGTAGCAATTGCTTTTTCAATTTGTTCCAATGACATGGCATCAGCATTACGGATAACCGGAACAACCAAACCTTTAGGTGCAGAAACTGCGATTGAAACGTCTGCAAAATCAGAATATACAATCTCGTTATCTTCGATACGGGCATTTACGGCAGGCCATTCAGCCAATGCAGTTGTTACTGCTTTTGTAAAGAATGACATGAAGCCAAGACCGATACCAAATTTCTCTTTAAAGGTGTCTTTATATTTAGCACGAAGATCCATGATCGGCTGCATATTGACTTCATTGAATGTTGTCAACATCGCCGTTTCATTTTTAACGGCAACTAGGCGTTTCGCGATTGTTTTACGTAATGAAGATAATTTCTCACGACGTTCGTTTCTTGCACCCGCTACCGGAGCAACTGTCGCAGCAGGAGCAGCGGCAGGTTTTGCTGCTGGTGCAGCAGCTTTAGCGACAGGTTGAGCTTTTTCAGCATCTTCTTTTGTGATGCGTCCTTCTTTACCTGTTCCTTTTATTGTAGAAGGATCAATTCCTTTTTCTCTTAAGATTTTTGCAGCAGCAGGAGAAGCTGTACCAGCAGCATAGCTATCTGGATCTTCATCTTTTGCAGCGGCAGCCGCAACTGGAGCTGCATTTGACGCTTCTGCAGCAGGGGCAGCAGCTGGAGCTGAACCACCGGCAGGAGCAGCACCTTCTTCAATTGTACAAACAACAGCACCGATTTCTAAAGTATCACCTTCTTGTGCAATGATTCTTAAGATACCCGCTTTTTCAGCTGGTAATTCAAACGTTGCTTTGTCTGATTCCAGTTCGGCGATGTTTTCATCCATCTCCACATAATCGCCATCTTGTTTCAACCATTGTGATAAGGTTACCTCCGTGATTGATTCACCTACGGTTGGTACTTTAATTTCTAAGCTCATATATAATGTTCTTTATTGACAATTGCGTCCTATAGATAAGACGCAATTGATTTTAAATTGTTTTTATTCGAATGATTTATTTAAGATTTCTGCTTGTTGCGCAACGTGTTGTTTCATGTAACCCGTAGCTGTACTTCCACTTTCTTTACGGGCAACAAAACCTGTAAATGCAATCTCAGTACCCATTAGTTTACGGCAGTAGTAAGACCATGCTCCCATGTTCTCATTTTCTTCCTGAACCCAAACAAATTCTTTTGCCTTGTTGTATTTTTTACGGATTGCTTTCAATTGCTCTGTAGGAATTGGGAATAATTGTTCCAATCTGACGATAGCGATATCTTTGCGTTTGTCCGTTTCTTGTTTTTCTAATAAGTCGTAGTAAACTTTACCCGAACAGAATAACACGCGTTTAACGTCTTTTGCCGCAACATTTGCATCATCAATTACCTCTTGGAAAGCAGCTTCTGTAAAATCTTTCAACGGTGATACCACTTTAGGGTGGCGCAACAATGATTTTGGCGTAAATACAACCAATGGTTTACGGAACTCACGTACAAGTTGACGACGCAACAAGTGGAAATAGTTAGCTGGAGTAGTACAGTTTGCTAAGACCATATTCTCATCCGCACATAGCTCTAAGAATCTTTCGATACGTGCTGAAGAGTGCTCAGGACCTTGACCTTCCATACCATGAGGAAGCATCATAACTAAACCGTTAGAACGTTTCCATTTTGTCTCTGCACTCGATAAATATTGATCGACGATGATTTGAGCACCGTTATAGAAATCTCCGAATTGAGCTTCCCAGATTGTCAGCGAATTTGGATTAGAAGATGCATAACCATATTCAAATCCCAAAACAGCATATTCTGAAAGTAACGAATTGTAGATAGAGAATTTATCGCCACCTTTAATATTGGCTAAAGGAACATATTTCTCTTCCGAATCTTCAAGCGTCAATACCGCATGACGGTGTGAGAAAGTACCACGTTGTACATCTTGACCCGAGATACGTACACGGTTACCTTGATCCAATAATGTCGCGTAAGCCATCAATTCGCCCATTGCCCAATCGTATGAATCAGCAGTGATCATTTTGGCACGATCTTCAAACAAACGTGTAATCTTACGGAAGAATTTTTTGTCGGAAGGTAAGGTTGTGATTTCTTTCGCTAATTTTAAGAATAGATCTTTTGCAACTTTCGTTTTATCCGAAGTTGTTAATACTTCACCTTTTTTAGCAGGACGCAATCCTTCCCATGCACCTTTAAACATCGGGATCTCTTCAGTCAATACCTCAACTGTTTTAGATTCCTCAAATTTAGTTTGCAATTCAGCTTTAAATTCTTTCTCGATATTTTTAGAATACGCCTCGTCAATACTTCCTTCAGTAATTAATTTTTTAGCGTAAACTTCTTTCGGGTTCGGATGTTTTTCGATGATTTTATACAACAATGGTTGCGTGAATTTTGGTTCATCTGCCTCATTGTGTCCAAATCTTCTATAACATAACAGATCGATAAATACGTCTGTTTTATATTTTTGACGGTATTCAACAGCTAAATTAATCGCATAAACTACCGCTTCAGCGTCATCACCGTTCACATGGAACACGGGTGAAGAAGTGATTTTTGCAACGTCTGTACAGTATGTTCCAGAACGTGCATCCTTGTAGTTTGTTGTAAATCCAATCTGGTTGTTGATGACAATATGCACTGTACCGCCAGTTTTATAACCATCGAGTTTGGACATTTGGGTTACTTCGTAGACTACACCTTGTCCAGCAATTGCCGCATCACCATGAATGATGATCGGTGCAATTTTAGAAGAGTCACCTTCGTATTTGAAATCGATCTTAGAACGAACCATACCTTCAACGATTGGATCTACAGTTTCCAAATGCGAAGGGTTCGGTGCCAAACTTAAGTGGACAGATTTGCCATCGTTTGTTTTAACCTCAGATGAAAAGCCCAAGTGGTATTTTACGTCACCACCAAAGTTTACTTCAGGATCATCGGCATAAGTCTTACCTTCAAATTCAGAGAATACTGATTTGTAAGATTTACCCATGATATTAGTCAATACATTCAGACGGCCACGGTGAGCCATACCGATAACAAATTCCTGGATACCGATTTCTGCACCTTTTTCAATCACAGAATCTAATGCTGGAATTAAACTTTCCGCACCTTCCAATGAGAAACGTTTTTGACCTAAAAATTTAGTACCTAAAAAGTTTTCGAATACAACGGCGTGGTTTAATTTGTTTAAAATTCTCTTTTTTGTGTCCAAAGAGAATTTTGGCATGTTACGGTCCGCTTCCATACGGTCCTGTAACCATTTAATTTTTTCTGGGTTACGGATATATTTGAATTCTGCACCAATAGAACGGCAGTAAGTATCCTCCACCAATTGACGGATGTCTTTTAATGTCGCTGGACCTAAACCGACTTCAACACCTGCATTAAAAACGGTGTTCATGTCTGCTTCAGCAAGACCAAACGTTTCTAATTCCTTGCCAGGATAGTATTTACGTCTCTCACGAACGGGGTTAGTGTGTGTGAATAGGTGGCCACGGTCACGGTAGCCATTGATCATGTTCAGCACATTGATTTCTTTCAATACGTGCTCAGGAGTAGCTTCACCTACTGAACTTGTTGTTCCACCAGCATTTTGACCGAAATCAAAACCTTCAAAGAATTTTTGCCATCCGAAATCTACCGATTGGGGATCTTGCTTGTACGATTGATATAAGCCATCGACATAAGCCGAATCAGCATTACTCAAATATGTCAGATTGTCCATTTACAATTAAAACTATGAAATTTGTCAAAGTTATGAATAAAAAAAGAGTTTCTAATACTGAAATTGAATAATTTAATCAATAAATCTATCCAATTCTTAACATTTTTAGCATGATTTAAAAAGGGCTTCTAGCGTACTACAAATTTATTTTCTATTGGAATTATTTATTTCTGCCGAAGATTTATTTAACCAGTATTTCCTCCAGTTTTGGAAGTCCATTTGGGAAATGAGTTTTGATCAATTTTTGCCAATCCAGTGCTTTATTGTCTTTTTCGCTTGTCCCAACCCCGGCAATATGAGACCACTGTCCGTAAACAGTTGCTGGAGAATAATCTAATAGATGCTCTTCATACCAGGAGGCGCCACGAAGCCAGTTTACCTGATACTCATGAACTAAATAGCTGGCTGCGATTAAGCGTGCCTGATAAGGGATATAGCCGGTCTTCTGTAACTGGACCATCACACTGTTTATAAAATCGTGTTCTGTATGGCCCGATTTCCATTTTTCAAATAATTCTTCATTCCTCTCTAAGTTCGGATGATTCTGATGGGAGCTGTTTTTAGTGCCCTGTGGCTTAAAAAATATATTTGGATATTTTTTAAGCATAAACCTAAAATAATCGCGCCAGAGAAGAATGTCGACAATCTTTTCAAATCGTTTGTCCTTCTTACCTTCACCAAGTTTTTTGATATTGTTATAGAGTAAAATAGGTGACAAGATACCTGAAGCTATAAAAGGCCCTAGAATCAAGGGGTCCTGGTCCGTTTCCGGATAGGTTGACAATACCGCATGCATAATACTAAGCGCCGTATCTTCGCCACCGAGAATATAGATGTCATCAACAGATTTGATCTCCTCCTCTGAATAGCCTAAATCTTTTAATGACGGAATTTTGGTGTCCTCGAGATGGGGAGGGGTAAGGAAATTGGTCGGAAATGGGATTGGTTGCCGAACTAGACTTTCCCGCTCAACTTTTTTCTTGAAAATAGAAAAACCATTGGGTATATCTTTAATAGGGAAAGGAAGGTCTTCCTTGTGGTAAAGGGTATGGCCAATGAAATGACGCAAATTTATTTTACTGCTCCAAAGCTCACTTTCTACTTTTTCCGATATAGAAGTTTCCCGAAGTGCCACTTCGCGGTGATGATAAACCTCGTTGACTTGGTATTTTTGTGCTATTCTTGGAATAATATCTTCAGGCTTGCCAATATAAGTCAATAAATCGCTACCATGGCTCTTTAATTTTTCTTTTAAAGCGGTCACGGCTTCGATGACAAAAGCCGCCCGTAAAACACCGGTATTTAAGGTGCCAAATTGATTGCGGTCGAAATATCGGGGATCAAAACAGTATACCGGGATGATAAATGAACTTTTTTCAGAAGCTTGATAAAATACTTCATTGTCATGAAGTCTTAAATCATTTCTAAACCAGATCATTGTAGCCCTTTTGTCCATAGAGGTGAAGATAAATACTTTTTAGTGCAGCCTATTTTCAGAAGATTTACAAATATATAAGGATATTGTGTTCCTGAAAGTATTTATGCGCGAATTGACAAAAAAAGGACAATGACGGTACTTGTTTGAATGGTTTACTATATTTTGGTTAGGAAAAAATAAAAATAGTGTTAAACTTATTTTATGTTTCTCTGTTCTAAAATCAGGGAATTATGATATTTGTAGGTTATTGCCGCTGTTCTTGAGACAATCGGAGTAACATATTAAAAGCGTAAGAAAAACATGGAAAAGATAGCTGCATCACCAATGAAACCATCCTAGGGATTTTGTTCGTTTAAGAGATTGAAAGGGTACTAGGAAGAAACGATCTTATTTAATGGCTCACGATCGTGAGAACGAATCATTAAATCGTGATGGTTTCATAGCCATAAAAATAGAGAATACGAATGAAAAAGGTTTTAATCAGCGGGCTAAATACCTATTTGGGACGACGGGCATCCTGTTATTTGCAATCCAGCGATTTTGATGTAACGGGATTAGTGCGCAACTTATCCCTTTTTAATAAAATAGTGAAAGAAAAGGTAACGGCAAAACTTTTTGAATTGGACCTGCTGCGGAAAGGGGAAGCTTTCGAGCGTTTTCAAATTGCTGATCTCAATTTTGGGATTTATTTTACGCAAGTTCCCTCGCTTGACAATGATATACAGCTTCAGCTTGAACTGCTCGGCCTGCGCAATTTTGTAGAAATTTGTAAACGTGCCGGCAATAATCGTGTGATCTATGTTGCTCGGTTAATGGATGAACATTTCTTGGAGCCTGTACGTGATCTGCTGGAGAACTTACGTGTCCAATATACCATTGTGATTAAAAGTAGCGTGATCGGGAAAGAGAGTGTTTTGAATCGGATATTTGCGAAACTTGCCAAACGGCAGACCATATTTTACTGGAACTGGGTGGCTTCGCTGAAGTTTCGACCGCTGCCTTTGCTCGATGTATACCGCTGGCTGCGGGAAATGCCTTGGGAAAATAATTTTATATCAGAAGTTATTTACCTCGGCGGCAATGAAGAAATGACATTTAGAGGCTTATTTTACCATTTCCTCAAGTGCACTTCCGAGAGTCAAAAGAGAGAAATAGGCGTCAATAAATTTTTTGCTAAACTCTTGCTGACAAGGTTGAATGATATCAATAAAGAAGATATCGACGAATTTAGAAGAGTACTGTATTATGAGAAAAATGTAGATAATTCAACTTGGCAACGGGTACAGGCATTTGAATTTACTCCTTTGAAATCCTATGTCTGCATGGATACCTAGTGGGCTACTGAAGCCCTTGCTCGATGTGCTTGTTTTTGTTTGAACGTTGCTTTTAGGGTGTTTTGGCCATCTTATGTCGGTTGTATACGATGGTAGGGGAGCAAGATCGAAGATCGCTAAAGGTTTTTTCTTTATATCCTGTTTAATAAATTATTCTGTTAAATTTGTGGATTAACGTGTTGAAGCAGATTTAATATATGGGATACAATAGTTTAGAAGCATGTGTTGCGGATCTTGAAAAACATGGCCATTTAATCCGGATCAAAGAAGAGGTCGATCCGTATCTAGAGATGGCTGCAATTCATATGCGGGTATTTGATGTTGAAGGACCGGCATTGTATTTTGAAAATATCAAAGGTTCGGAGTTTCCCGCTGTATCTAATTTATTTGGAACGCTGGATCGTTCGAAGTTTATGTTTCGGGATTCGTTGGATCACCTGAAAAAATTGGTGGACGTTAAGATGAATCCTGCCGCAGTGCTGAAAAATCCCTTTCAATATATTGGTTCATCGATGACCGCCCTAGGAGCTTTACCCTGGAAAAAAAAGTCGGGGGCTCCCATACTTCACGGAAAAACATCAATTAGTAAACTTCCGCAGATTGTCAACTGGCCAATGGACGGTGGCGCTTTTGTGACGATGCCGCAGGTATATACGGAAGATGTTGCCAAACCTGGTATTATGCAGGCTAATTTGGGGATGTACCGGATTCAGCTTTCCGGGAATGATTATCTGCCCGATCAGGAGATTGGTTTACATTATCAATTACATCGTGGTATCGGGGTTCATCAAACTAAGGCAAACGCGCTCGGTAAACCTTTAAAGGTGAGTATTTTTGTCGGCGGACCTCCAGCCCACCCCTTGTCTGCAGTAATGCCGCTGCCGGAAGGACTCTCTGAGATGATCTTTGCCGGGGCATTGGGAAATAGAAGATTTCGCTATTTTTATGATGATGGAGGCTTTTGTATCTCTGCGGATGCGGACTTTGTTATTACAGGTACTGTTTATCCCAACGAAAATAAACCAGAAGGTCCTTTTGGGGACCATATCGGCTATTATAGCTTAACTCATCCGTTTCCTTTGATGAAGGTGCATAATGTGTACCACAAGAAAAATCCAATTTGGTCTTTTACAGTTGTGGGACGACCGCCGCAGGAAGATACTAGCTTTGGTGCTTTAATCCATGAAATTACGGGTGCGGCTATTCCAAAGGAGATTTCAGGTCTCCATGCAGTTAATGCTGTTGATGCCGCTGGTGTACATCCCTTGCTTTTTGCAATAGGGTCTGAACGATATACGCCTTATCAGCGTGTCGATCGACCGCAGGAAATTTTAACAATAGCCAATCAGATACTGGGTAAAAATCAGCTCAGCCTTGCTAAATATTTGTTTATTTCAGCACATGAAGATAATCCGCAATTGGATATTTATGATATTCCGGCTTTTTTGGGGCATATCCTTGAACGCATAGACCTCACTCGAGATGTTCATTTTCAGACCAATACGACTATTGATACCTTGGATTATTCCGGAGATGGATTAAATGCGGGTTCAAAGGTGGTTTTTGCTGCCGCTGGTACAAAGAAAAGAACATTGGGTCGTGAATTGCCTGCCAATTTTGAGCTGCCACGACCTTTCAATCAGGCAAAATTTGTCATACCTGGTGTTATTGCGATAGATGGACGGGCATTCTCCACATACGAGCATGAATCGAAAATTATGGCGGAATGGTGCCGCGCTGCCGCTGCAAGCTCCTGGGAAGGTTTTCCATTGATTGTTTTATGTGATGACGCCAATTTTACCGCTGCTACTGTCAATAACTTTGTTTGGACAACGTTTACCAGAAGTAACCCGGCGTATGATATTTATGGAATAAATAGTTTTACAGCATTTAAACATTGGGGTTGTGAAGGTCCCCTGATTATTGATGCGCGAACAAAACCCCACCATGCCCCGGCTTTGATTAAAGATGAAGCGGTGGAAAGACGTGTGGATCAGCTTGCTGCAAAGGGAGGTTCGCTGCATGGAGTTATTTAAGAGCGCTTAATGCCTGTTCATTCAGGTTTATGGTTGAGAAATTAAATTAGAATAGATTTTAAAAGGTATAACATCAAGATGAATACAGCAGAATTATTGATTAAATCAAAAGGAAGCGAATTACAGTTTCAGGAAGTATTGGCTCATATTGCCGATCAGTACAGCTATAGTCCCAGTGCATTTCAGAATGGGACGTTGAAAAATTCGAAAGAAGAAAATCAAGGTAGTGCAAAAGTTTTCTATTTTGCACAGTTGAATGGTCTTTCGCAGGAGGATACCTTGCGTCTTTTTGCCGAGCATTATCAGAATGTACTCGATAATCCTGAGGGAGAGGGACATCAGAACATTCGTCAATTTAGGACAAATGGCTGGGAAGGGATCCTGTTTGAGCAAGAGGTATTGGTAAAGAAATAATACGTTCAGCTTTAGGGGGAGCTTACGGTGGAATAGGGATGCCTTGCTGTAGCGACAGTTCCGATCGAGATCGCGTAAATAGGCAGAAGTCATCGAAAATAGAACGGGCGGTAAACAGTTGTTACCGCCCTTTTTTTTGCCAAATACATTACGGACTGTTTCGCTGGCTTAAGGCTTACTTTCGCAATCTTCTTCTTTATTTCCGCCAAAATAAACCATCCAGCAAATGCCAAATTGATCTTGAAAAGCGCTGTATAATTCGGCAAAGAATGTTTCGCCGAGCGGCATTTCAACAGCCTTTGCATTGGTACTCAGTGCATCGTATAATGTTTTTGCCTCTGTGGTGCTTTCACACATCAGCATGACGTAGCTGTTGTTTCCTTGAATGTATTGTTGACCAAAAGCAGGAATGACATCGGCACCCATCAACATGCTGTCTCCATTGATCGAAATTGCTGTATGACAGATTTTGTTTTTTGCTTCATCTGGAACAGGTGGCATTTGTGGATCAGCGGGGATATCTCCGTAACGCATGTAGCCTGGGTTCTTTGTGTTGAAGACTTTTTCATAAAAATTGAATGCTTCTTCACAGTTTCCGTTGAAATTTAGGTAAGCGTGTAATTTTGCCATGATTTCTAATTTTTGAATATAATGATTACTTCTTTTCGTTCTTTTTCTCAATTATTCTTCCCAGGGGACTACAAGAAATAGCGTGGGAGTACATTTGTAAAATTAAACTGAAGTTTTCTTAAAAATCTTGCCTTAAGGCAAGATTTAAAAATTAGTCCTTTATTCATTAAAAAGGATTAATTTCCGTGGACAATTTCTTTTCGAATACGGCTTAGGGAAGTGTCGGTAATACCCAAATAAGATGCGATATGTTTTAAGGGGGCTTGCTGTATCAATATAGGTTTTTCCTTAATCAGGCGTAGATAACGGGCAGTAGCAGGTTCTGTAATCATGGCAATAGCTCTATTTTTACTGTGAACAAGTTCTTTAGCCATCCAGGAACGGCCCCATTCCCTAAATTCGGGAATCTGATGAAAGAGTTCCTGAAAATCTTCAAATTTTATTTTCCAGAGACGGGTTTCCATGAGCGCCTGAATATTTTCCACCGTGGGATTGCGTTGAAAAAAAGAAGCCACTTCAATGACAACATCATTATCACTGCAGAAGCCGATGGTGACTTCATTACCTTCATAATCATGTAAAAAGGAGCGTGTAAGTCCGTACTCAATCAAGTAGTAAGCATTTGAAACCTGCCCTTTGGTCAATATAAAATCGCCCTTTTTGACGGTTATGGCTTCGTGTTTGTCCGTGATGGCCGTTAATTCCTGGGGTGTGAGCGCAAGCTCACTATAGAAGGTTCTAATTAGATCCATGTCCTGGTTATTTGATTATGACGTTAATTTAACGATAAATCCGCAGATCAATTGTTAATCTATTGTGTGATTATTGTAAACAAATAAGTGTTTCGTTGATAATTTTGTTTATGAATCTATTTTTAATAAAAACACAATAAAAATTAAAAAACATTATGAATTTAGTTTTTAATTGTTTTACTTTGTATCAATAACATAATGTAAAAACGAAATATTTAAAATTTTCATAATATGTGTGGAATTATTGGCGCTTTTGAATTAAAGCAACCTGCAAGCTCATTGAGATCTCAAGTATTAGAAATGTCAAAACGTATTCGTCACCGTGGTCCCGATTGGTCGGGTATATTCACTGGTGAGAAAGCTTTGTTGGCACACGAGAGATTAGCTATCGTTGATCCCAAATCGGGAAGTCAACCTTTGTACAGTCCGGATGGTAAAGTTGTACTAGCAGTTAATGGCGAGATCTATAACCACCATGAATTAAGAAATAGCCTTCCTGATTATGCGTTTTCTACACAAAGTGACTCTGAAGTTGTTTTGGCTTTATATTTAGCAAAAGGTCCCTCATTTGTGGATGAATTAAATGGTATTTTTGGATTTGCACTATATGATTCGCGTGATGATTCCTTTTTTGTTGCACGTGACCATATGGGTATTATCCCTTTATATTACGGTGAAGATGAACAGGGACAGTTGTTTGTTGCATCTGAATTAAAATCACTGGAAGGTTTCTGTACGACGATTGAACAATTTCCTCCGGGACATTACTTGTATAGCAAAGCTGGGAAAACTCCACAGCGCTGGTACCAACGTGATTGGGAAAGTTACGATGCCGTAAAAGACAACGAGACCGATATCGCCGTTTTACGCAAAGCTTTGGAAGATGCGGTACATCGTCAATTGATGTCAGATGTACCTTACGGTGTACTGCTGTCCGGTGGACTGGATTCATCCGTTATTGCCGCGGTAACGAAGAAATTTGCATCTAAACGCATCGAGAGTGACGATAAAGAAGATGCTTGGTATCCTCAATTGCATTCATTTGCGGTGGGACTGAAGGGTGCACCGGATCTAATTGCAGCGCAAAAAGCTGCAGATCATATCGGAACGATACACCACGAGATCAACTTTACAATCCAAGAAGGATTAGATGCTATTCGTGATGTGATCTATCACCTGGAAACTTATGACGTCACAACGGTACGTGCTTCTACACCAATGTATTTATTAGCTCGTGTAATCAAATCAATGGGCATCAAAATGGTATTGTCGGGTGAAGGTTCAGACGAGCTTTTTGGTGGGTATCTTTATTTTCATAAAGCACCTAATGCACAGGAATTTCATGAAGAAACTGTACGCAAGCTGAAAAAGCTTTATCTATACGATTGTCTGCGGGCAAATAAATCACTTGCGGCCTGGGGAGTAGAAGGACGTGTACCTTTCTTGGATAAAGAATTTATGGATATTGCTATGCGCATCAATCCTTCCGATAAAATGATTCGCGAAGGAAGAATGGAGAAATGGGTTGTACGTAAGGCATTTGAAGACTACTTGCCGGAGAGCATCGCATGGCGCCAGAAAGAGCAATTTTCTGATGGTGTAGGCTATAGCTGGATCGATACCTTGAAAGAGCAGGCTGAAAATAAAGTTTCTGATCAGGAATTTGCAGAGGCTTCAACGCGCTTCCCGATAAACACACCGAAAAATAAGGAAGAGTTTTTATATCGGACAATTTTCGAGTCCCATTTTCCTTCAACAGCGGCGGCACAAACTGTTCCTTCGGTAAAATCTGTCGCATGCAGTACACCAGAGGCCTTGGCTTGGGATGCTTCTTTCCAGCATCTGAATGATCCATCTGGAAGAGCTGTAGCCTCAGTCCACCAAGAGAGCTACGAGAAATCCAAAGTGGAAGCAGTGTAACTAATCAACCCTCATATCTATATTTAGTAAAGCCTGGAAAGATTCTTTTCAGGCTTTTTTATGTTCTCTTTTTAATTAAATAAGGGCATATTATTTAATTGATTAAAAATGAATGTGTTTTTTTAAATATTCTTTAGTAATTTTCGGAAAAACCAATCACAGGAAACGTTGAGTTTCTGAATTAGCTGTAGGTGAACAAAATAGGAACGTGAATGTACAATTCAATATATTCCAGATGATCGTGTTCGCTGGTTAACAATTAATTATAAATAATGATATAAAGATGAAGATAGATTCAATGAAATACCATGGAATGAAATCTTTGGGGCTGGCACTTCTATTATTGAGCGCTCCAACTATTTTTGCGCAAAATAAAGACGCGATGGTTTCGTCAATTGTGCAGGAGGCAAATGCAAATTCACAATTGGAGAAGTATGCGTTTGAGCTTGTCGATATGATTGGCCCCCGTCTTGTCGGGAGTCCACAAATGCAACAGGCGCACGATTGGGTTGTCAAAAATTATAATGCGCTTGGAGCACAGGCTCGTAATGAGCCTTATGGTGAATGGCGTTCCTGGGAACGGGGAACTTCTCAAGTGACGATGACTTATCCGAGAATAAAGTCTTTAGAAGGTACACAGTTGGCTTTTAGTCCTATGACGAAGGAGAAAGGGATCGAGGCAGAAGTGGTCGCTATGCCTTTGTTTAGCTCCCAATCTGATTTTCAGTCCTGGCTTAAAACAGTTAAAGGCAAGATTGTATTGATTGGGATGAATCCACTGTCGGGGAGATCTGATGCCAACTGGAAGGAGTCTGCTTCCCCGAAAGGTTATGAAAAATATCAAACCTTAAAGAATGATCAGTTGAAAAAATGGGAAGGCAGCATGTCCTACACGGGAAGCACCCGTCGGACATTGCCATTGGCCCTGGAGAATGCGGGAGCCGTTGGTGTTATTGATTCCTACTGGACGGAGCTGCCAGGCATCACACGGATTTTTGATGCGAAGTCCAAACAGATTCCGGTATTTAATGTCGGATTGGAAGATTATGGTCTGTTATACCGCATGGCAGAACATGGGGTCAAACCTCGGGTATCACTACAGGGAAATTCAAAGGAGCTTGGGACATCAAAAACCTATAATAGTATTGCGGAGATCAAAGGAAAAGAAAAACCGGACGAATATGTTGTGCTTTCGGCACATCTAGATTCTTGGGACGGAGCTTCGGGTGCTACAGACAATGCTACCGGGGTGATTACAATGATGGAGGCAGTCCGTATTTTAAGAAAGGTTTATCCGGAAAATAAAAGAACGATTTTGGTCGGTAACTGGGGTAGTGAGGAACAGGGGCTGAACGGTTCTTCTGCATTTGTAGAGGACCATCCCGAGATCGCTAAAAATATACAGGTGGTATGGAATCAGGATAATGGGACGGGGCGAATTGTTCGTATCGGGGGGAGTGGTTTTGAAAAATCCTACGAATACATTAGCCGCTGGGTGCAATATTTGCCTGAAGAGTTCCGCAATGAAATCCAAACCAGTTTTCCGGGCATGCCGGGGACGGGAGGGAGTGATCACTCTTCTTTCGTTCAAAAAGGAATTCCAGCCTTTGGGCTCTCTTCCACTTCCTGGGATTATGGTAAAGTGACCTGGCATACCAATCGCGATACCTACGATAAGATTGTGTTTGATGAGGTGAAACAAAACGCCATTATCGTTGCGATTTTAACTTACCTAGCCTGTGAAGAACCAACTTTGGTCTCCCGGGAAAAAATCATATTGCCAATCGATAAGGATGGCAAGCAGATGGTATGGCCAACAAATCTACAGTCAAAAAGAACAAGTGGTAATTGATGATGAAACAGCTCATTTTTGTTTGTCTATTTTTGGTATGCGTCCTATTCTCTTATGGACAGGCTTCATATGCTAATTTGGAAAACTACAGAACAGAGTGGTTAATCCTTCGTGAAAATAATAATTCCTTGGTGGGGATCCGTAGTTTCACGAAAAATGCTGTAAAATATTATTTAACGGTAGATCCTACTACATTGCAAACGCGTGTAGTAGGAGATCGATCAGTAAGCGTTCTGTACAAAGATGCGGCTCAGGTTACGAAAAGTCTAAGTGGTTCGGTGTATGAAAGTTGTTTTTCCTTGGTCAGAAAAACTGAAAATAACTTACAGGATGCGGGGCTGAATTTTAGACTTCCCAAAGAGGCTGGTATTAATTTGACGATCGATCTATGTCCTTCACACAAACCATTGGACAAAGCTATTTTTGAGGATCTTCTCCTTGCGTTTAAGGGAATTGATAGCACCCTGCCACTGGCCGTTTCTGTTTCGGGCAAATGGATGCTAAATCATGCTGCAGATCTGGAATGGCTAAAGTCATTGGATACAAAAGGTGTAAAGATTACCTGGATCAATCATACGTACGACCATGTTTTTAACAATAACCCTTTAACGTCCAATTTTCTGCTTTCTAAAAATACGAATCTAAATTATGAGGTATTGGAGAATGAAAAATTGATGCTAAAGAATGGTCTTATGCCTTCCGTTTTTTTTCGTTGTCCGGGCTTAGTTTCAGATCGAAATATTATTGAACGGCTGTTGTCTTATGGTCTTATTGCAGTTGGCTCGGATGCATGGTTGGCTAAAGGACAGCAAGCCAAGGACGGAAGTATTGTTCTGATTCATGGCAATGGGAATGAAGAACTCGGTGTGCGTGATTTTATCCAATTGCTTCGGACAGAAGCTCAGTCAATAAAAACAAAACATTGGACATTGTATAGCTTATCTGAAGGTTTGGATGAGGAGCCGCATTAACTATTGAACAACTTGTTTTTAAGGATCGCCTTTCCTTTGCGTAGCTGGATGGCGTGGTAGATACTTGGGATGTCGTTAGACCAATTTTTGAGCGTGAGGATAATAGCAATAATTTCCAAACGTGTAAGAAGGCCTAGCCAGACTGTTAACTGAAATAAGATTGTCGATTGGCAATGTAGTAGTAATTCGACTAAAAGGGCGAATAAAAACAGCGTCCAGATCTTCGCTCCAATGGAGTGTGTTGCAATTTCCTTTTTAAATTTTGCAAAGCTAATGATGTAGGTTAATATCTCTGATCCTACCAAGATCAAAATCAATGTAGCATTATCCTTAAAAAATTGAGGACAGCTCAGGTAACTTACCAGTGAAATACAGGCAAAAAACAGGAGATCAACACTGGAGTCCCATCGGCGTAACAGCGTGGTAGAAACAGCTAGCCTACGGGCAATAATGCCGTCGAATATGTCGCTTAATAATCCGATTATAAGAAATGAAATTGCATACCATTTAAAATGATCCACTTTGAGCCAGTAAAAGAGCAACAGCAGCAGGCCTAAGACAAGGCGCAGTATAATGAATGTAAAAGGAATGTTCTTTTTCAAAGCCTGCGGATAATCGGTTAAAGTGTTGTCATTAAAGATACGTATTGTACATTATAAAACAAAAAAGGCATCTTTCATATTGAAAGGTGCCTTTTTTATTTTTCTAGCTTGCCTGAGTTTTAAGATGGATTTTTGAGGTGTTGATTAAAGTAGTCTGCAATTTTTTCGTACATATGAATACGGTCTTTCCCCATCACATTGTGTTCATGAGTCGGGTATAGAAAATAATCTACTTGCTTTCCGGCTTTAATACACGCTTCTAAAAACTCCATGCTGTTTTGTTGTACAACGACAGGGTCTTGTGCACCATGAATAATCAATAGTCTTCCTTTCAGTTGATCGGCCTTATTAAGCAGAGAGGTCAATTTATAACCTTCGGGATTTTCTTGCGGAGTGTCCATGTAACGTTCGCCGTACATAACCTCATAAAATTTCCAGTCGATTACTGGGCCTCCTGCTACAGCAGCCTTGAAAATATCGTTATGATGTAGCATGAAGGAAGTTGTCATAAAACCACCGAAGCTCCATCCGAAAATACCCATGCGTTGTTGGTCAACAAAAGATTTGGATTTTAGGAACTCAATTCCTTTCATCTGGTCGGCCATTTCATTTTGACCGAGGTTGCGATGCGTAGCAGTATAGAAATCACGGCCTCTGTAATTTGTGCCACGATTGTCCATGGTAAACACAATATATCCTTGTTGGGCCATATACATATCAAAATAACCAGCGCCTCCTAGCCATTTGTTGGAAACCAGCTGCGAATGTGATCCGCCGTACAAATAGTACATGACTGGGTATTTTTCCGCAGGATCAAAATCGTTGGGATAAATGATACGTCCTGTCAATGGGTATTTTCCATCTGCGGATGTCAACTGTACAAATTCAATTTTAGGTTCATTTATTTTTCCGGCAAAAGGGTTTTCTGCATTGACTAAGGTTGTTTCTTTAGCAGATTTCACTTCTTTGATCTGAACTTTATTTGGTGTTTTTAAATTACTATACTGATCGTAGATGTACTTGCCATCGCTGCTTAGCGCAGCATGGTGTATCCCAGATTCATTCGTTAGTTGAACTGTTTTCCCTGATTTTAGATCGACTTCAAATAATTGTCGATCTAAACCGTTGTTGGTTACTCCTGTATAACTTACTTTGTTGCCATCGGCCGAAAAGTCAAGGAATGCTTCCATGACAATGTCTTTATAGCCTAATTTCTTAATCAAATTGCCCTCCGTGTTATAGAGGTAAAGTTGATTATAGCCATCTTTATCGGATTGATAAAGGAATTGATCCGGTTTGTTTGGTAAAAATGTCAATGGGTTTTCTGGCTCAACCCAGGTTGTCGCAGTTTCTTCGAACAGGGTTTTGACCAAGGAGCCGTTTTCTGCATTATATTTGTTGACTTTAAGATCATTTTGCCCACGGTTAAGTACTCCGACGTAGATGTATTTACCAGAAGGATCCCATGTAACCATGGTTAAATATTGCTCTGAATGCTCGCCGGTTTGAAGGGTTACCTTTTGCCCTGTGGTGGTATTGTAAACGATCAAAGAAACTTCTTCTGATTTTTGGCCTGTCATGGGGTATTTGATCCATTTGATATCCGCAATTTTGGGACTCCATTGCGGTAATGGATAATTGGCAACCATCGTTTCGTCTTTGTGGTAGTACAGCAGTTTGTCATTTTGATTGTTCCACCACATTCCTTTCTTGATGCCAAATTCTTGACGGTGGGTATAATCGCTTCCATTGACAATCCCTTTGTCTGTATCGTTGGTTACAGCGGTAATTTTACCGTTTTTGTCAACAATTGCGATGTTGTTGTCTACTAAATAGGCGATTTTTGAAAAATCCGAACTGACTTCGCGATTAACTCCCTTGTTGTCATTACCGATAAAACTTTCAACATTTTTTGATTTAATGTTGTAAGCTACCGTATAGGTTTTATCTTTTCCTTCAACTTGCAGTAATAGTGCATTTCCGTTGCGCCATTTGTAGTCGTAAGGAAATACGCGTAAACTAAATGTTTCGTTCGGGATAGCCGTTTTTAGTGCTTTTTCGAGATCTGTTTTAGATACGAGATTTGTTTCGCTCCAGTTGTTGGAAGCGCTTTTGGATAATAGGTTCTGGTACGATTTATCGAGATAGGAGAGGTTGTTTGATTTTGGGATCCACGATGCTCCGGCTATCGATGTTGGGGCATAAGTTCGGGGGCCAAATACTGTTTCTTCTAAATTGAGGTTACGTTGTGCATAGCTGCTGATGGAGCTTGCCAACAAGAAGAATAGCGCAATTCTTTTCATTAAACTGTAATATTGTGTGAATGTTTATACTCAACGGCATAAGTGAGCCCATTCCAGTGGTTATTTGCGTGTCATTAATCCACTCACATAAGGCTTCTAAGTCTATTGCGGTAAGAAATTAATGGCGCAAGGAGCTCATTACATTCCGTTTGTTTTTAAATTTTATAGGGCTAAATTAGGGAAATAGCCCTATAAAACCTAGTACAGAATTGTTGCTTTTCTAACTAAAATTGTTTGCTGCAAACCTATAGCTTACGTAACCAGATGTTTCTGAACTGGACCAAATCACCGTGATCCTGCAGTATAATCGGGCCTGGGCCATGGCTTATCTGCTTAGGTAGTCCTATATATTCTGTGGTACCGTCGATTTGGGTATTGTTTTGTACAACGACTCCATTATGTAAGACTGTTACTGTTCCTTTAGCGGTCAATATTCCATTTTTACTGAATTGAGGAGCCTTATAAATAATATCATATACATGCCATTTGTCCGGTGCAATTACTTGCGCTAATGGTGGACGTTGTTTATACAGACTACCCGCTCCACCATTGACATAGGTTGGATTGTTATTGTTGTCCAATACCTGAATTTCATAATGCCCCTGTAGGAAAATTCCACTATTGCCGCGTCCTTGACCCTCACCCTTGATCACTTCGGGGCTTTTCCATTCAACATGCAGTTGAAAATCGCTAAAATGTTCGTTAGTCTCAATGGCTCCAGCTCCCGGTTTTACTTCGAGCACGTTGTTGGCTACAGTCCAATTGGCTTTTCCTTTTTCACTTTTCCACTTACTGAGATCCTTCCCGTCAAAAAGGACAATGGCATCGCTTGGAATACCATGATCGATCGTTAATGTAGGGGGGACAGGACTATAATATTCCGTGTCACTGGCTTTCATATTGGTTTGGGCCTGCAGTGCTGTGGCACCAAATAAGAGCGTTGTTGCTAGTGCTGATGATAAAAAAAAGTTCATCTGTTGGGTTTTTGGTATGGCTAAATATACAAATAATCCCATTTGTATGGAACAATTTCCTTAGGTTTGTACATGGCAACCATTTTACAAACAGTATCGCTGAAAGAAGCCCGATTCTATGCACCAATAGGTTACTATGAAGAAGAACAGGTGCTTGGCAATGAGTTTTTTGTTTCTATTGATGTATGTTTTCCCTTTTTGAATACGGAGACAGAGAACTTAAAAAATACGCTCAATTACGAAGAACTCTATCAGATTACCGCTAGCGTCATGCAGCCTAAACGAAAATTGCTCGAATCTGCAGCTTCAGAAATACTAGATCAGATTGGGCTGCGGGTGGCAGATGCTGTGACGATCGAAGTGGTGATACGTAAATCAAACCCTCCCTTTGGTGGAGATCTTTCTTGCTCCCAAGTTAGCCTTAAATATTTCAAGGATTAAATTGAAACTGGATCAGCGATATGCTGGCTGAAAGATTTAGTTTTGCCAACTGTTATCTGATAGTCTTAAATTAACATTATGAATATTTACGATCTTGTAATTGCCGATAAGGAAAGGATAGCTTTAGAAGATGTCTTCTTGGAAGAGGAGAGCCGTCAGAAGCTCCATCAGCTGATTAAAGAGCATCGTTATATTAAAGAGCTTTCACAATATGGTCTGCCGGTTAGCAATAAGATTTTACTGCACGGTTATTCTGGTTGCGGAAAAACAACAACGGCGAAAGCCTTGGCCACAGCGCTCGAAAAACCAATTTATGTGTTGAATCTGAGCAACCTCATTTCTTCTCGTATTGGTGAAACCTCGCAGCATATTAAACAGGTCTTTGATAAAGCTGGGCGTGAAAAAGCAGTTCTGTTTTTAGATGAATTCGATCAGATAGGAAAGGCACGAATTAGTGAAGAAAAGGATGTGGGGGAAATGCGTCGTCTCGTGAATACCATTATACAGCTGATCGATTATTTTCCTGCTGAAGCGGTATTGATTGCAGCAACCAACCATCCCGAAATATTGGATACAGCCATTATCCGTCGGTTTCAGCTTCGTTTGGCTTTTGAGTTGCCGACAATGGTGCAGTTGGATGCTTATTATGATAAATTATTTACACCATTTTCGCATTATGCTGATGTCGTACCTCGACGCTATGGGATCTCCTATGCAGAGGCTAAGGACTATATTTATGATGCCGTCAAATTCTTATTGATTGCTACATTGGAACAAAATCAACCTTAATGATTTTTTTGAACGCTCCGCTTGAGATATTTAATAAAAATAGCGATTTCTGATAAACTGTTTTTCTCTTCTAAGTGAGTCTGTTAGTTAAACGCTCCGCTTCAGATGCTTAATAAAAAAATAACACCTTCTGATAAACTGTTTTTCTCTTCTACGTTAGTCTGTTAGTTGAACGCTCCGCTTCAGATGCTTAATAAAAAAATAACACCTTCTGATAAACTGTTTTGTCTCCTATACGTTACTGTGTATATGGGGACAATTTATGATAAGACTGGATCCTGTCGATGACAGATTGATCGCTAAGTCGCTAACAATAGTTTGTGAATGAGTCAAAATGGCATTTGTTTTTATTTTTAAATGACATTTTGTCTTTTAAGAACTGCTGGTACGCAAATTGAATAATTCTCTTCAAATAGTTAGAACAAAAAAGCTTAACAATAAAACAAAAAATTAGGAGGGCAAAAAATGGCATTAATTAAATTCCCTACAAAAAGTTTAAACACTGATGCAGTAAATCCATTTGTAAACACTGTATTTGACAATTTATTCAATGATAACTTCATCTCAGATCGTTTGGTATCCCGTGTGCCGGCGGTCAATATATCGGAATCCGAAAAATCATTTAAAGTTGAAATGGCAGCGCCCGGATTGGATAAATCTGACTTTAAGATCAATGTAGATAAAAATCTAATTACGATTTCAGCTGAGAAAAAAGAGGAAAGTGTTAGTGAAGAAAAATTATACAGCAAAAAAGAATTCAATTACTCTTCGTTCTCAAGATCATTTACATTGCCAGAGACCGTAGATTACAGCAATATCGAGGCTGCCTATGAAGGTGGGATATTAATTTTGACTGTTGGCAAGAAAGAAGATGCAATCATTGCAAAACGTTTGATTGAAGTTAAATAATTCAGCAATGCACAGGAAATAGTTCATTTTGGGAATGACCAAAAGATGAATAAAAGACAATAGTTTTTAGGTTTAGTTTATGTTTTAATCCCTCGGAGTTCCGTTTGTGTTCCGAGGGATTTTTCTTTTATAAGGATGGTCTTGACATGATGAAAAGACTATGCAGTTTCCGTATAGTTTTCAGATCGGGGAATTCTGGCGAGATAAGGCTCCATCTCTTCTGGTAATTTGGTTAATTTCCGCTTTTGAAGGTCCAGCCAGGCTCCATCGACGTTAACGGTACAGCACAAAACTCCGTCATTACGAAAAACCTGATGTATAAATGAAAAACGACTATTTGTTTTGTTGTATTTGGTCAGTTCTACTTTTACCTGTACATATTCATCCAAATGTACTTCTTTAAAATAGATAAGTTCTTCCCTGAATAAAATCGGACCGATATGAAATTCGGCAAATTTATCCAATGAAAAGCCCATTTTGTTCAACATATTACTACGGGCCTGAGCGCATATGTCTGCGTAAGCAGAATGCCGCATATGTCTATTTGCGTCGATCTGCGCCCATATAATTTGACCTTGATAAAATATATTCTCCATAATCTTCAGCGATTAGTCTCTTTTTTAATAACAATTTACATATTTTTAAATAAAGCTGTAACATTTTGTTTGTTTGCTATACTTATTACCTAAATATATTTAAAGAAAAATCGCTAGGTGAACCCATCGGAAATAGAATTTCTTCGACTCATTGACGAGAATAAAGGTATTCTCGTTAAGGTGAGCCGTATGTATATGGATGATCACGAGGGGCGGCAAGATCTGTATCAGGAAATCGTGTATCAGCTGTGGAAATCCTATGCGACATTTAAGCAACAGAGTAAATTTTCAACGTGGATGTACCGTGTTGCCCTCAATACCGCAATGGTATTCTTAAAAAAAGAAAAGAAGCATCAGATTTATGATGCCTTAGAGGAGCGACATGATTTTGCAGAAGAAGCTTACGATACCGATAAAGATGAGCAACTGAAAGTCTTTTACCAGGCCGTTCAAGAGCTCAATGCAATTGAAAAAGCCCTGATATTTTTGTTTTTGGAAGGTCAAAGTCATCGCGAGATTGCAGAGAATCTGGGTATATCGGAAGTCAATGCCCGCGTAAAATTAAACCGCACGAAGGAGCGAATTCAACAAATCATTAAAAAATACAAGTATGAATTTTGATGAGTTAAAGAAATCTTGGCAGGAACAGCCTACAGATGAGGATTTACAGAATCCAAATCTCAAATACTATAAGGAAGTTGGCAATATCATGGGCAAGTTGCACAAGAATATCAAACGCGAGTTTATCTCCTGGGTCGTTTGTATGGGCTTTTTGTTTTTGGTGCCTATCTTGCCAATGTATAAGATTGAAGGTTATGCGGCATTTGCCTATTACTTTTTTATCGTACAGATATCATTATCAAGTCTTTTATATTACCGGAGGTTCTTTTATTTGGTAAAGAGCACGAAAAAGATTGAGTTGTTGGCTTCTAAAGAACATTTGCTCAAGTTGTATTACGATTTGAAGTATGCCGTAGAGACTTATCGTATTGCGGCCTATGTGATGATTCCACAAGCTTTGTTTCTATATCTTATTATGATAGCACAGAATAAGACAACAGTGTGGTTTGATCGGTTGTACCATTTCAAGGAAACTTTCCAAGAGGAACCGAACTTTATTGTGTGGATGATTCTTTCGGCAATTGTGTCTATCGTCCTTGTTGTTGGTCTGACAGAAATTATGATTCGTTGCTACTACAGTAGGTATATCACGGAGATCAAGGAAAAATTGGATCAAATGGAAACGGAATAAGGCGGCCATATGAAATATCTACTTTGTTTTACAGGTGTTCGTGTTTATAGCGCGAGGATATTTCGTATATTGTTATCGAAAATCATTGTCCATTATGTATAATCCGACAAAGAAGTTACAGCGCAGTTCCCAGATCTTAAGTATATTGGCCAAATATGGTTTTAAAGATGCAATCGCTCGATTGCCGTGGAAAGGACCCAGATCAGCCGTAGAACATCCTATTGATGTCGATGAGATCGGTGTTTATGCCCGTATTCGCATGGCGCTTGAGGAGCTCGGTCCGGCTTTTATCAAGCTTGGACAATCTGCTTCGACCCGGGAAGGATTGTTGCCCAAAGAGCTTGTAGAGGAACTGAAGCGTCTAGAGGACAATGTTCCGCCCTTTGAAGTGGATATTAAATCTTATCTGAAGGAAGAACTGGAGCTGGATATTGAGGAGCATTTCCAGGAGATTGCTGCGGAACCTTTTGCTGCGGCTTCTATTGCACAGGTATATCGCGCAACCTTAAAAGATGGAACCCCTGTGGTTTTAAAAGTCCGACGTCCCGGTATCGATGAGGTTATGCGCTGTGATCTAGCACTCATGCGTGATATTGCCAAAATCCTGACCATGTACAATGATGTACTGGAAAACCTTAATCTTCTGCTAATTGTTGAATCTTTCGCTACGACCATGCAGGAAGAGATGTCCCTGATGATTGAGCGACATAACATCGAACGCTTCACGAAGAACTTTAAAGGAAATAAACTGATCAAGGTGCCTCGTGTTTATCCTGAACTCTCCTCGGACCGTGTTCTTTGCATGGAATATCTTGATGGTTTCAAGGTAACTGATGCCGTTGAAATTAAACGTCGGGGAATGGATGTCCAAACGCTGGTCAAAAATGGGATCAATTTATACCTTGAGCAAGTGATTATTCATGGTTTCTTTCATGGCGACCCCCATCCCGGCAATATGATGGTGATGCCGGATGGACGGATTGCTTTTTTGGATTTTGGAAATATGGGTAAATTATTGGGAATAGACCGTAGGCAGCTTGAGGAGTTTATTCAATCGGCTATTTCCGAAGATGCTGTCCGTTTAGCCGATGTGATTGAAGACGTTGCGGTGGTGAGCCATATTCCGGACCGTAACCGGTTTGAAAGATCCCTATATGAGATTTTCGATATGATTGATAATGTGTCTCTCGGGGATCTTAGCTTAGATTTATTATTCAATAAATTGTGGAACATCATTGGCGACAACCGCTTGTATTTTCCGGAATATATCTATCAGTTGATGCGGGGCATTTCGTTGATGGAAGGTATTGGACGCCAGATATATCCCGATCTTAATATTATGGAGAGTATCAAGCCTTTTGCACGAAGGATTATGATGGAGCGACTCTCTCCAGAGGCGATATTCAAAAAAGGAAAACATAAAGTTGAATCTTTTGCCCGCGATGTCGAAAAACTCCCTGAAGATATGCGTGCTCTTGTACGTTTGTTTCGGACGGGAAATTTTACACTCAACCATCGTCTGATCAGTGCACGATCTTTTAATGCCATTTTACGCAGGGGGGTCAATCGTATTGTCATCGGAATTATGTTTATGTCACTCAATTTACTGGGCGGAATGATTATCGTTGCAAGGGTAGAACCGCAGTGGTGGGGAATTCCCATTTTTGCCTGGATATGCCTTGGCTCCGCATGGGTCTTTGCTATATATTTATTTGTCGCCATGATCCGGGCAAAGGACAACGATTAGTCGGATCTAGAACGTATTTTCAGCGAAGATGACTGGCTATGCATACATACACACTATAAAATAGAAAACAAAAAGATATGGAAATCAATCTAAATGGGAAAAAGGCGTTGATCGGAGCGAGTTCTGCTGGTATAGGTGCAGGTATTGCCCAGGTGCTTGCCTCTTGTGGCGTATCTGTAACTTTAGCTTCCCGACATGAGGAAAAGCTACAGCGTACCTGTGAAAGTCTTGATACTTCCAAAGGGCAGGTGCATCAGTATATCCTGGTGGATTACAATGATCACGAAGCGTACAAAAAGCAAATAACACATTATTTTGAGTCGAATAAGGTTGATATTTTGATCAATAATTCGAATGGCCCACAAGCAGGAACCATAGACCAAAAAAATCTGGCGGATTACCAACATGCTTTTGAACTCTTATTTCAAAATCACTGTTACACAACCTCATGTGCGCTGCCGTATATGTTGGCAAACCGATACGGACGTATTATTAATGTGTCTTCTTCAACAGTGAAAGAACCGGTGTCTAATTTAGTGTTGTCCAATACGATCCGTACAGCATTGATTAGCTGGAGTAAATCGTTGGCCGTGGATGTTGCTAAAGACGGTGTGACTGTCAACAGCATCTTAACAGGTCTGTTTGATACGGATCGTATCCAGTCGCTAACCAAGCTAGATGCACAACGTCTGGGAATTTCCTATGAGGAAGCGTTGCAAGTGCGGTTAAAACAGGTTCCTGCACAGCGCCTGGGTAAGCCTGAAGAATACGGTTATCTCGTCGCTTTCCTTTGCTCCGAATATGCAGGTTATCTGACTGGGACCAATATTCCACTGGATGGCGGTATGTTAAAAGGCTTATAAAAAAGTGGCTATCCTATATCAAATAGGATAGCCACTAAGTTTGTGTGATTTATTATTTTCAATTAGTTCAATACCAATTCGGTATTGACAATGATGTCAACATCAGAAGCAACCGCTTCTACACCAGAAGGTAATTTATCATTGTATTTCATGCCGAAATCCTGACGGTTAATTTTTGTTTTAGCAGTAAAGCCAGCACGTGTTTTTCCCCAAGGGTCGGTAATGATTCCGCCATTTTGAGTCACATCGAAAGTTACTTTTTTCGTTACATCACGAATAGTCAAATCTGCTATCATAATATATTTTCCTTTTACTTTCGCATTTTTAAAACTGATAGACTTTAATGTCATTTTAGGGAATTTTTCCGCAGCAAAGAAATCATCGGTCTTCAAATGATTGTCACGGGCAGCTATACGTGTATCGATGCTGTTGACGTCGATAGAAAAATTAACTTTAGCATTGTTAAAGCCTGTTCCTGTTGCAGTTTCAACTGTACCTTCTACCTTTGTGAATTCACCATCAACAAAGCTGATTCCAAGGTGTTTTACATCGAATCTTGCATTTGTATGCGCAGGGTCTGCAGACCATTTTACTTGTGCTACAGCAACATTAACCATTAATACTGCTACAGCCAGAATTTGGAAAAATTTATTCATGTGTTTTCTTTTTATTTATCTAACCTTCAAAAGTTCAAAATGTTTGTTTGAACAAGCTTCTGCAAAGGTGGGATAAACTAACAACGAAAAAATTGATGTAGGTCAAGAATTTCGATTCGGCTTTAATATTTGTCTTTTTAGACGGCTTAAAAACTCTTGCGTGACGCCAAGATAGGATGCTAATTGCATATTGGAGATCCGCGGATAGATTTTAGGATACCTTTTGATGAAATCCAGATACCGCTCTTGTGCTGTAAAACCTATGCTCGAGATAATACGGTGCTGCGATGCTATTTGGGCACGTTGGGCCATTATCCTGGAGAGTTTCTCAAAGATTGGATGATCTTCGTAAAGTTTGTCTTTATTTTTTTTTGACAGTGTAAGTACCACAGCGTTTTCCAAAGCTTGGATATTTTGAAGCGCTGGCTCCTGATAATTAAAGCTGGCAATATCGCCGATCCACCAATCTTCAATTGCAAACTGTAGAATGTGTTCGATCCCATCCGCGGTGACATAGAATGATTTAAATAAACCGCTGATCACGTATGCTTCATGGTGGCACACCTCTCCGGCCCGGAGAAAGTATTCTTTTTTCTTTATTTTCCTTACCTGATAACGTGAAACGATGTCATTCAGTTCTTCCTCAGTGACATCAATGCGTTGTTTTACAAATTCCTTGAATTGTTCCATTTGGCTGTAAAATACGAAATTTTGCAATGCTAATTTAACAAGCTGTTTGATTCCTGTCAATCCTAAGTTAAAATAATTCAGTTGCTGGCTATTGCTTTTATTCAATTTGATCAAAACAGTGATGAAATCAACATTTTGGTGTAATATTTGACTGGATATTGCCGTAATTCAAATAGTTTCATCAATAATTGGTATCTTCTGTAGGATTTAAAATAATTTGATTGCTAAAACTATAAATATATCTCATGAAGTTTGTTGCACCCAATACTCTTGAAAACGATAAGGTTGTATTACGAATCATAGAACCAGCGGATTTTGATACGCTATATCAAGTTGCCAGAGACCCCCTGATCTGGGAACAGCATCCTAATAGGGACCGCTGGAAGGAAGACGTTTTTCGCCAATTTTTTGAAGGCGCCTTAGCAAGTAAGTCTGCTTATCTGATCTTGGATAAGGAAAGTGGTGCCTGCATCGGTAGTACGCGGTATTATGGCCTTGATGAGGCGGAAAAATCGATTTTTGTTGGGTATACGTTTTATGCCCGTGCATATTGGGGTGCAGGCATCAATCCATTGGTCAAAGAGATGATGTTTGATTTTGCCTTCAATTTTGTGGATCGAATTTACCTGCATGTGGGGGCTGAAAATTATCGTTCTCAGACAGCAGTTGAGCGCTTGGGCGCAATTAAAGTGGCTGAAAAGATGGTCAGCTATGTGAACGAACCTGAACGTAAAAATTTTGAATACGCACTGGAAAAATCTGCCTGGCGGCGAATCAAGAGATAAAGCCTTATTATCCCTTGATTCCGCTGAGTATACTGCCTATAATGACTGTTAATACAATCAATGTGATAATAATGTAAAGCCTGTCCTTCTCGATGACAAACCCAAATAACGAGCCGATCACGCGTACAATAGGGGTGCAAATCAATAGAAGTACACCTAACTGTATAACCTGTGGAATATTTCGGCTAAAGGCCCCGGTAATAATTCCGGTAATTGTTGTGTTGGAATTCCCCTCACCGACAAAATCTCTGTAATTCGGTACGGTATCCTGTCCATGAACAATGAGGTAGAAGATACCGCCAAGGATAAGAATAGAGGAGGCGAGTATAACGCCAATACGTAAAATTTGCCCTACCAAAAGTGAGATGTCCTTGTCTCCCCAATAGTGTTTCGAAAATACTTGTTTCATTTTGAGTATTTATGTCCTTCATCGTCTAGCGGAAGGACGTTACAAACCTAAAATTCTAAATCGTGTAAACTACCGTTTTTAGAATTTATGCTGGAATCCGTTGAAGATCATTTCCAATGCCACCAATGTAATGGCGACGGCGAAAATAATGCGTAAAGTCTTCGGATTCATCCGTTTTAAGAGCTTGGATCCGGTAATGGCGCCGCATAATACGCCTAGGATAACTGGAAAAGCAATACCTGGATCCATATAACCTCTTTGTAAATAGACCACTGCAGAAGCAGCTGCGGTGACACCGATCATAAAGTTGCTCGTTGTGGTACTGACTTTAAATGGAATTTTCATCATGCTGTCCATTGCTAGTACTTTAAGGGATCCGGATCCAATGCCCAATAATCCAGAAAGTATTCCTGCAACCCCCATCAAAGAGAAGCCTCCGGCTATGTTGGTAAGTTTGTATGGAATTAATTTGCCATCAGCAGGATAGGTACTGTTCAGCTTCAATTTTTCTGCCAGGACCGAACCGCCGGAAAGTGCGTGTTCGTTTTTCTTACGTACCGTCATAGCCGCAGAGAAGATAAGTACAACACCAAAGATGATTGCAATGGTATTCGTAGGCATGTAAATGGCAATAACAGCGCCGATCACTGCTCCAATGGTAGTTGCAATTTCAAGAAACATCCCGAGCCGGATGTTGGTGATGCCTTCCTTGACGTAGGCTGTAGCTGCACCGGATGAAGTCGCTATGGAAGCCAGCAAAGCAGCTCCAATGGCATAACGGATGTCGACATGAAATAGAAGAGTTAATAAAGGGATGACAACGACCCCTCCGCCTAAGCCTGTCAGGGATCCTAAGAGTCCTGCTACAAAAGCACCCAGGAGAAGGATGATTGTAAAGGTGAGAATAGTCATAAATATTTGTTTGTTTGTGTGATCCAAAAAGCAGCAGCTGCTTTTTGGAAGGTAATTTGTTGTAAACTTAAGGGCTTTTTATTGTTTTTGAAATTTTTAAGCCGGAATAGATACAAATGTTACATCAAAAGTATCATAAAAAAATGATACTGCCCTGTCGTTTCACAGCGTGGGGCAGTATCGATGACCTTTTAATGGTCTAAGTATATAATATAAAATATGGACAACATTATTCAGCGATTGTTTGTTGTACCTTTTCTTTTCTGTTGAAGATATCGTAGATGATTGGAAATACCAACAACGTCAATATCGTCGCTGAGATTAGTCCTCCAATGATGACGATCGCCAAAGGTTTTTGTGATTCCGAACCTATACCGGTCGATAATGCAGCCGGCAATAGTCCGATGGAAGCCATCAGAGCTGTCATGACAACAGGTCGTGTTCGCGATTTTACACCTTTGTAAATCGATTGGTCATTGGGTAGACCTTCCTTCTTATTCTGGTGGAATTCCGAGATCAGGATAACCCCATTCTGGATACATATCCCGAATAATGCAATCATACCTACTCCAGCCGAAATTCCAAAATTCATACCTGTAACGTGCAAGGCAATAATTCCTCCGATCAAAGCAAACGGAACGTTGGCCAATACGAGCAGCGAATCCTTGATATTCCCGAATAGAATAAACAATAGGAAGAAAATGACGATCAAACTGATTGGTACCACCTGTGCTAAACGATGTGTAGCACGTTGCTGATTTTCAAATTGTCCAGTCCAGCCAATGGAATATCCTTCCGGAAGCTTAATTTTACTTACTTTTTGTTGTGCTTCAGCAATGGTGCTTCCTAAGTCACGGTCGCGGATGGAAAATTTGATGCCGATATAGCGTTTGATGTTGTCGCGATAGATAAAAGCAGCACCATTATCTTTTTCAATGGTCGCGATACTTTTCAAAGGAATTAATGTGCCATCACCACATGGAACCATCAGCTGTGCAATATCTTTTTCTGTTTTCCGATATTCGGGTGCGTAGCGTAGGCGAATGTTGAATTTGCGTTCACCATCGTACAAAATGGAAGCGGTCTTTCCGCCGAAGGCCATTTCCAGTACCGCCTGTGCATCTGCCGGTAGAACGTTGAAAGCTGCCATACGGGTCCGATCCAATACCACACTCACTTCGGGCTGACCAATATTGAGAATAATACCGGGTTCTTTAATGCCTTGAATACCTTTGACCTGTGCATAAACTTCTTTCGCCAGGCGGTCTAAGGTCGCGAGGTTATCGCCAAAGATCTTGATGCCGTTTTCGGCCTTGAAACCAGCAACGGCTTCGGCGACATTATCCGAAATAGGCTGTGAATAGTTATAGGTAATACCCTGAAATTGTTTGAGTTTATGGTCCATCTCTTCGATCAGCTGATCCATGGTGATTTTACGGGTCCATTCCTCTTTAGGTTTTAGGGCCACAGCAAACTGAACAAAGCCAAAGCCATTGGGGTCGGTACCATCGTTGCTCCGTCCTGTTTGCGACAGTACGCCGGTGACTTCAGGAAAGGTTTCCAAAGTACTCTTTAACAGTTTGGTTGTTTTAACCGATTCACGTAAAGAAGTGCTCATAGGCATCTCGGCAGTAACCCAAAGAGACCCTTCATTTAATGTCGGTAAAAATTCTGTTCCTAAAAATTTTGCAGAAAACAAGACTGCAGCTAGTAAAGTAATCGCAACGATCATACTCAGACGCTTGTTTCGGAATGTAAATCCAAAACCCTTGGCGACAATTCTATTCCAGAATTCAACAAATGGATTGTGTCTTTCTTTCACATTTTTATTGAGCAGAATATGCGATAAAGCGGGAACGAGTGTCAAGGTAAACAGTAATGCACCCAGTAAAGCAAAACCCAGGGTAAAGGCCAGTGGAGAGAACATTTTTCCTTCTACTTTTTGGAAGGAGAATATGGGCATCAATGAGGTGATGATAATCAGCTTGGAGAAAAAGATTGCTTTCCCCAAGCCTGTTCCTGTCTGTTTGATCCAACCTGCTTTGGCCATTTTGTTGAATTTCTCCATGCCCAGCTTATGGGCTTGGTGGTCCAACATGACAAATATCCCTTCAACCATGACGACTGCACCGTCGATGATAATACCAAAGTCTACAGCGCCTAGAGAAAGCAAGTTGGCACTCATGCCTGCTAGTTTAAGGCATAGAAAGGCAAAAAGTAATGCGAGCGGTATGATAATGGAAACGATGACCGTAGTGCGCCAATCTGCCATAAAAAGTAATACCATTAAGGTGACGAGCACAATACCCTCGATCAAGTTATGCATAACGGTATGGGTCGTGAAATCCATGAGATTGTCACGGTCATAGAAGGTTTGCATTTTGACATCCTTGGGAAGGATTTTGTTGTTGAGCTCGTCTATTTTCGCTTTTACAGCAGTTAAAACCTCTCTTGGATTTTCGCCTTTCCGCATTACGATGGTTCCTGCTACCACATCATCATTTTTACCAAAACCGGCTTGGCCCACGCGGGGCATCGCGCTTTCTCTTACTTCGGCTACATTTTTAACAAAGACAGGATTTCCTTTTTGGTTGATTACAGTGATGTTTTCGATATCATTGATTGAGTTGACCAAACCAATACCGCGTACGACGTAGGACTGGCCACTTTTTTCGATGACATCTCCACCGACATTCAGGTTACTTTTGCTGACAGCATCAAATACCTGCAAAGGGGTCAGATTAAATTTGTCTAGTTTGATAGGGTCAGTACTGATTTCGTAAACCAAATCCTGTCCGCCAAAAACGTTGATATCTGCTACACCTGGAACACCGCGTAAAGCGCGGTCAATGACCCAGGTCTGCAAAGTAAGGAGGTCGCGTGAATTACGTTGATCGCTATGTAATGTATAACGGAATATCTCTCCTGTAGGGCCATAAGGGGGCTGTACTTCAGGGTCGACATTGTCGGGCAAGCTTACAGATCGCATGAGGTTGTTGACCTGGTTGCGGGCAAAAGTGTCGTCAACACCATCATCAAAGATGATTTTAACAATGGAGAGGCCAAACATGGTGGTGCTCCTTATACTTGTTCTCTTTTGAACTGGACTCATGCCTAGTTCGATTGGTGTCGTTACAAAACGTTCGACTTCCTCCGCACTTCTTCCATTCCATTGGGTAATGATGGTTATTTGTGTATTGGTTACATCAGGAAATGCCTCAATAGGCATGCTTTTAAAGCTAATGAAACCAGCAATAGCCAAAATACCGACCCAAATAAAGGTAAATGCTTTATTTTTAATGGAAAAGGCAATGATATTTTTAATGAATTTGTTCATTCGTGTAAATGCTAAGACGGATTAATTATTCAGTGCTCTATAGATCAAAAGTTTATTGTTGACAACAACTTTTTCACCTTCCTGTAGTCCCGTAGCCATATAGGTTGTTCCTTCGTTTTGTTTGATCGGCAGTATTTCGCGAATCTTAATATCATTTTGGGATTTATAGATTAATACGAAATATTTGTTTTGATCGAAAATGACCGCATCAGAAGGAACTGCGAGCGCTTCCGTATTGGAGCGATGCAATACTTTAATGGTCGCTTTACTATCCGGAATAAGTAAACCATCCTTATTGTCTAGTACCACCCGTGCCTGCATTGAATTCGTCTGCGGATCGATGATCTTAAAGATTTTATCGATACTGCCCTGGAATTTTTTGTCCGGGTAGCTCAGGGTAGACACCATAGCGGGCATGCCCATACTGATCTTGTCGATATCCGTTTCGTTGACATTAAGAATTGCCCATACATCTTTTGTATTGGCCACATCAAAGATGTTGTCGCTGCGGTCACTACGCAACTGCATGTCCTTATTGATGTTCTTTTGGACGATGTAACCATCGATTGGAGATACGACCGAATAAATATTGCCTGTACGGACATTGTAAATCTGACTGACAGCCTCTGAACGGCGTAGCTGCTCTTTGGCTTTGGTTAATTGTCCTTTTGCCTCCAGCATGTCTTTATCTGTGCTCAATTTTCCGTTATACATATCTTCAGCTACACGGTAGTTTTTCTCGGCGAGTAATACATCGGTTTTGGCATCCGAAAGATCCTTTTGTATACCAGCGACTTCCGTACTTCTGATTGTTGCCAATACCTGACCTTTATGGACATAATCACCCAAAGAAACATTCACGGAGACAACATTCCCTCCAACGAGTGGGAAAATATCGATGTAATTGTTTTGATCGGCCGATATCTTTCCAAAAAAGTTGAGTTCGTCGGTCACATTTTCTTTTTTTACCGTAGCAAAACTTGTCGATTTAAGCATCGTCTCACTAATTTCGAAACCTTTGACAATGGTTGCATTATCTGTTTCTTTATGATTTTGGCAAGAGTAAAGTAGCACTATTGCCACAGTGGCTATAAGAAATTTTTTAGTTGACATGAGTTGAATTGAATATAGAAGTTTGAGCCAGGTAGTTTAATTGTTCGGCGTTGAGAATAATTTCCTTTTTCATATCGTATAACTTAAGAATAGATATGCGATAGCTGTCCATAAAATCAGTGAACTCAACTAAAGAAATATTCCCTTTTTTAAAATTATTGAATATGCCATCATAGACCACAGCGATGTTGTGAAGGTCGTCTGAAGTAATGGTAAAATATTGATTATATTGATTTTCCCATGACTGATAGTTGGAACGGATCTGTGACTCCAATAGCTGCCGTTGGACTTCAATATTTTTCTTTGCCTCTTCTTCGGCGTATTTCGCTTTGATAACATTTCCTTTATTTTGTTTCCACAACGGGATCGGAATGGCGGCTGTAACATTGACTTCATTGTGGAATACCCCCCCGTTCTGGCTGTAGGAAAGGCCAAGGTTAATATCAGGTGTATTTAAAGACTGTTGCCATTTTGTAAATAACTGTGAGCTTTCCGAGGTCTTTAAGGCAAATTGATAATCGGCATTGTTTTCCAAGGCCAATTGATAAATTTTGTCCAAAGCCATGGTTGGCTTTACGGCAAGTTCCTGATCTGCTTCTTGATCTGTTAACTTCGGTAATACATCTTCCTGACTGGAAATAAGCACACGTAATTGCTGCTGTAGATTGATGCTATTATTGATCGCTGTTGTTTTTTCGTTGTTGAGATCGATGGCCATTGTTTGAAGACGAACTTGATCTTTTAAAGAAATATTTCCTTTTTTTTCTTGCTCTTTATAAGCTACAAGTAAATTATTTAGGTAATCCAACTGGATTTTAATATCCGCCAATTTATGTTGTTCAAAGTAGAGGGAGTAGAAGGTTGTACGTAGCTGCGCACGGAGGCTTGCTAGCAATTGACTGAACTGTAATTTAGCAAGTTCAACATTTGATTTAGCAAATTCCACCTCATTCTTCTTTTTTCCACCGAGATAAATCAATTGGGATACGCTTGCTTCCTTGGATTGACCAATATGAAATGTTTGTTTGTTCTGTGGGTCATAGGCATTGGCAGACAGCTGCAACTGTGGTAGATCCCATATTTTGGCCTGTATAACGTCAGCCTCTGCTTGGCTGATGTCATATTGTTGCGCGAGCAAGGAGAGGTTACTTTTGATAAAGGTTTCTTCGCATTCCTGCAGGGTCATCTGTTGTCCCAAGATCTCACTTTGCTTAGTCCCAAATGTACTTTCATGAATGCTCGTATAAACAGCTTGTGGTGGTTTTTGTTGAGCAAAAGTCATGCTATTGAAAAGCAATAAAAATATAAGGGGTGTCTTTGTCATATGTTTCAAATCTTATGTAACAAAATAACTGGTCTAAGATTAAAGACCCCTTAATAAATGCTTAAAAAAAGCTTAAAAAAGCATGTTTGTCAGATGGGTGGATAGGTATTAATGGGTATAGTAAATAGATGTTCTTGTTGCTAAGAGACTTGACATAGTCTGTCTAAATCAGGTAACTATACTTCGCGGTTAGGAAACAATTTAAATAATAATACAAAAGTATGCGTAGATTGTTTTAGATCTGCCTGATATGCTATCGTTGCTTGATGCGATTGCATGATACGCTGAACGATACGTAGCCCTAAGCCTGATCCTGTTGTTTCACTTGCGTTTTCACCGCGGCTGAACGCATCGAAAATCCGCTTTTGGTCGATTGTGCTTAAGGCCGGGCCAGTATTACTGACAAGTACCTTGAGTTCGAAGGTTGATTCTAGAATCATCACTTTTACCTCCCTGGTATCGGAGTAGAGCGCAGCATTTTTAAATAAATTCACAAAAGCAATTTCAATCAATTGTGCGGAACAGAAAATACTAAGTTTTGGATCTTCGATCCCACCAATTGAAAAATCCAGTTGCAGGTCGGGGAATACCTTGGCTACTTTTTCATAGGCCATAAAGATAATTTCATCGATCCGCTCTTCCTTATAGGTCATTTTCAAACGCTCGGAGTCGAACTTTGAAAGTAACATCAGCGAATCGGTTACCTCCGAAAGATGTAAGGTTTCCTTGGATATGTTACGTAAAACCTGCTTTACGTCTTCACTCAGCTGATTTTGATGATAAAGGTTCTCCAGCTGAAAGGACATTCGGGCAAGCGGTGTTCGCAGCTCGTGGGAGGCGCTGGAATTAAATTCTTTCTGCGATTCGAAAGCAGCCGAAAGTCGCAGCAGCATGGTATTAAATGCTCGGGTTAGTACAGCAATCTCATCGGTATGACCGGTATACTCGACAGGTTTGGTAAGTTTACTGGCATTAATCTGCGTGATATTATCTTTTAATTTATCGAGTGGGATCAATAGGCGCTGGATGAGTTTATAACTAAATATCCAGACCAGAACAGCGCTCAGGACAAATAATATCGTTAGGACGAGCGCTAGATGGTCCATTTTTTCATTTCCGGAGTAATCCTGTGCTTTTACGATAATATAATAGGGTAAACCGTTGATGCGATAATATTTGGCCAGTGTTTCATATTGGTCCTGATAGTAGAAGATCTGTTTTTCCTGATTTAGCCGATTGACAATTGAGGCATTCCAGGTAATGGTCTGATCCTTTACGGTACTGAAGACGAGCTGTTTGTTTTTGTCAAGGATGATAACATCTTCATAGAAAAGGCCATCTTCGTCATCGTGAAAATAGTTTTTGTAAGACTGGCGGTTGAAATAGGGGTTACTGGCGATATAATGGGAAATATTGTCCAATTTATCAATCAGTCGCTGGCGAAATTGATCTTTCCGAAAATCGAAACTAGCATAGTAGATAATCAACATCGCCATACCGAAAAGGACGGAGAATGCAATGCTAAAGCTAATCGCTATTTTCTTCTTTAAATTCATTTTTCTGCCGATAGGTAATAACCAAAGCCAGGTCTTGTATGGATCAGTTTATTCTCAAAGTTTTTATCAATCTTCTTACGCAAAAAGTTGATATAAACTTCAATTGTATTCTGTGTTGTCTGAAATTGATTTTGCCATACTTCCTCCGAAATATGTTGCTTGGACAGGGTGCGGCCCTTTGCCTGTGCTAAGATAAGCAGCAGCTGAAATTCCTTTTGAGTAAGATTAATTTCTTCATTTGCACGTAATACACGGGCCTCATCAGGATAAATGATCAGATCATCGACTACCAGTGTTTTTGTTTCATTGCTTTCGCTATGCTGTTGCCGACGCAATAGGGAATAGATGCGCATCAGCAATTCATCTAAGACGAAAGGTTTAACCAAATAGTCATCAGCAGCCCGTAGAAATGCCTCCTTTTTATCATCTATATCATCGTATGCCGAGAGAATAATAATTGGTGTAAAGGCGTCATGGCTTCTTATCTTTTTACAGATTTCCAATCCATTGATTTTGGGGACATTGATGTCCAATAGATAAAAACCATATTTTTTCTGGTGTGTTTTGGCCAAAAAATCGATTCCATCAAAGGCTTGATCACAGGTAAAGCCCTGGCTTAATAGAAAAGATCGGATCTCTTTAGAGAGTACCTTGTCGTCTTCGAGCAGCAAAATGTCCACCATATTTATATCTGTTGTCTTTTCGTAAAAATAAACAAATTTTTGTCATCCAATCAAGGCGATGTTTTCTTCGTTCTTAATTTGGTAACATAAGATTTACACGAAGAAATGTGAAACAAAAAGAAATCTAAGTAGATTCAAATCGAAATTATAAATAAGTGTTATGGAAACCAGAAGAGAATTCTTACGAAAGACCCTACTATTTTCAGGAGCAGCAGGTATTGCCAGCTTCATGCCCGCATCGATCCAGAAAGCCTTTGCCATAGACCCTGACCCAGGAAGTAGTTTTTTAGATGCCGAACATATCGTCATCCTGATGCAGGAGAACCGATCCTTTGATCATACGCTAGGTAGTCTTTCGGGAGTTCGGGGTTTCAATGATCCACGTTCGATACGTTTACCGAACGGTTTACCCGTATGGTATCAAACGGATAAAGAGGGAAAAACGTATGCTCCTTTCCGATTAAACCTGAAGGAAAGTAAAGTGACCTGGATGGGTTCTCTTCCACATAGTCGTGCAAGCCAGGTGGATGCCTTTAACCAAGGTCGTTACGATCATTGGCTGTTATCGAAGCAATCAGGGAATAAACAATATGCGGCTATGCCCTTAACATTGGGGTATTTTACACGTGAAGATTTGCCCTTTCATTATGCCTTAGCGGATGCTTTTACAGTATGTGATCAGAATTTTTGCTCGGGCATGACCAGCACTACGCCTAACCGTTCCTTTTTCTGGACGGGTAAGATTACAGAGATGAAAGATGGTCTGCAAAAAGCGAATATTCGGAATGATGACTTTGGCTATGGTAAAATGACCTGGGAAACTTTTCCGGAATTGCTTGAAAAGAATGGCATTAACTGGCGTTTTTATCAAAATGAGACAAGCTGTGGCGGCGGGTTTTCTGGACAGGAAAGGGCATGGCTATCCAATTTTGGGTGTAATCTGCTGGAGTTTTTTCAGGCTTATCAAGTTAAATTTAAGGAGAACTATATCAAAAGCCTAGAAACACAGGTTCGGGATTTGCCCATGCAGATTTCCAAGTTGGAAGAGAAGTCTCCTTCTTCCGAAGAACAAGCCGAAAAGATACGCGCTGATATTCGCAAAAAAAGTGAGGCACTTGAGCGAGCGGAGACCGAACTAAAGGAATTCAATCCAAACAATTATAAAAAGCTAAGTGATTTTACGAAATCATTAAATGATCGGGCGTTTACGGTAAACAAAGGGGACAACAATTACAGGTCGCTTGATACGTTACATTTTAAGGCACAGGGGAAAAAAGCTGCGCTGGAAGTCCCAAAAGGCGATATTCTTTATCAATTTCGCAAAGACGTTGATACTGGTAAATTGCCTGCGGTATCCTGGTTGGCCGGCCCACAGAATTTCTCGGACCACCCGAGTGCGCCCTGGTATGGAGCTTGGTATGTATCTGAAGTTTTAGATATCTTAACAAAGAACCCTGAGGTTTGGAAAAAAACTATTTTTATCATTACCTATGATGAAAACGATGGTTACTATGATCATGTTAAACCTTTCCTTGTACCTGATTTAAAGAAGAAAGATACAGGGGCATGTTCTCCTGGGATCGATACGGAGGTGGAGATGGTTCGTTTAGAAAATGAGCTAAAACAGGGGATTCCTAAAAAGCAAGCACGCGAAGGGGCTGTGGGCCTAGGTTTTCGTGTTCCCATGTATATTGCGTCGCCTTGGTCACGAGGTGGTAAGGTCTGCTCTCAGGTATTTGATCATACGTCTACTTTGCAATTTTTGGAATCTTTCTTTAACAAAAAGCTGAACAAGAATATGCATTTGGAAAACATCAGTGCATGGCGTAGAACAATCTGTGGTGATTTGACAACCGCTTTTACACCTTTTACTCAGCAAAAGGAACAACTCCCTTTTCTTGATAGGAATCAGTATATCGAAACGATATACAATGCGCAGTTCAAAGATGATCCGCGAGGCTTTGTTGAGGTCAAAGATCCTGATCTCGCGACTAAAAACGGATGGATTCCGGGATTTGACCGAATACAGGAGCGGGGGATTCGTAAATCTTTGCCATTGCCTTATGCGCATGATGCGGTGGGCTTTGTGAAAGACGGAGTGTTTCATCTAACGATGACTGTAGACAGCAAGTTTTTCGGAAAAAGGACCGCAGGTACAGCCTTCAACGTTTATAGTCCGTTGGAATATCGTGATGAACAGGGGCAAAGTGAAACTTACCGTAATTGGAATTTTGCGGTGAAGGCCGGTGATCGTTTGGCATATCAGTGGGACCTGGCACGATTTGAAGGAGATCGCTATGCGTTTGAATTGCACGGTCCAAATGGTTTTTATCGAAAATTTTCTGGACAAAAAGGAACAGCAGCACTAGAGGCTACCGTTTCTCCGGAACTGAAAGCGCTAACTCAGGCAGCGACAGGGAAATTGCAGCTGAGACTCAGGAACAAGAGTGACCAGCGGGTAACGGTAGTTGTCGAGAGCCTTAGCTATGGAAAATATGCCATAACGAAAGAAATAGCTCCCGCCGAAGAAGTTTCATTGATCCTGGATGTTGAAAGTCAAGGAAATTGGTATGATATTGCTGTACGAATCAAGGGAGACAGCAGCTTCGTCATTCAGCTCGCAGGGCGATTGGAAACAGGTGTTGAGTGTACAACTGATCCATTATTAGCATAATCTGTACTGTTTCAGCAGGGATGGCGGTCAATTCTTATTGAATGGGTTCCCTGCTGTTACTATATATCTATCAATAGTATCCGCTTGACCTTATTTACAAGCAAACAAATAAGGTCTCCGGATAGTTTGTTTCTATATAACGACGAAGATACAACTCGGTATCAGTACTTATCGTGCGGTCTTTATGAACAGGGAATGTATTGTAAACAACGGTATGTAGATTGATCCTGCGCTTGGTGATCGCTTCCAGACTAAGTAAGGTATGATTGATACTCCCTAATTTTCCAGAGGTGACAAAAATAAGCGGATACTGCATTTCTTGGATGTAATCGATAATCAGATAATCTTCTCTTAGTGGAACCATCAACCCACCTGCACCCTCAATAAGAACAGCGTCGTAGCGTTGGCTTAATGTTAAGCTAGCTTGTCTGATCTTTTTAAAGTCAATTTCACGATTATCCAGGCGTGCTGCTAGATGGGGGGAGGCGGGGTAGGTGAAAATCTCTGGCATCGTGATTTTCTGATGATCTTCTGCCGTTAATGGGATTTCCATGAGTTGGCGATGGAGGACGATGTCTTCGGAAATAGTTGTATTTCCAGTTTGTACAAGCTTTTGGGTAGTGGTGCGTATACCGCTTGTATTCCATTTTTTCGCGAGGAGGCCAGTCGCATAACTTTTTCCGATCCCGGTATCTATGCCGGAAACAAAATAGATATTTTCATTCATCGCTGTATTTCTTTTGTAGGTTGTTCGATTGTTTGTAATTCGAGTGCTCAGCTGTTATTTTTTTGCAATAATATAGATGGGATGGTAGGTTAGGGATACGCCCTCTTCTGTCCCATAGTGAGATGTATATTTATCACAGAAAGCCCGAAGTTTGCCTTTTGTCCACCGGTGATTTTTTATTCCCGTTACCCCCGTTTGTTTCAGGTGAACAAGAACTTGTAGTGGGCTTTCAAAGTGCAGTTTCAAATGTTCTTCTTGTGCAATGAGGATCTTATAATTCAACGCTAAAAGTTCTGCGATAAGTTCCGATTTGGATCGATATGTTAGTCCAACATGTGCCGTTGCATTGACCTCGTGCATATTGTCATGTCCAAAAGTGCTGAAGGCAAGGATACCGGAATCCGGAAGGGATCCATAACAGCTTTCAAAGAAAGCGCGAGGATTGTTGAACCACTGAATCGTAGAACAGGACGCGATTAGATTGATGTCTTTGGGAAAAGCATAAGTTTCTGCATCAGCACAGATGAACGTGTGCGACGATGTCAAAATATCCATTACTTCGGGCATCATTTCTGGACAGATATCATTTAAAACCATTTTCTTTGGTTTGATATGCTGTAAGATTAACCGCGAAAAAAGCCCTGTTCCGCAGCCAATTTCCAATACTTTTTGTGGTCTTAGCTGTATGTTCTCCTGCATCAACCTGATCATTTTTTTTGCTATTTCGTATTGGGCGATCGCTGCCGACTGATAGTTAGATGCCGCTTTAGCGAAACGGGACCTAATCCTTTGTTTGTCCATCATGATGATCATCTTAAAAGGTGCTTAAATAATTGTTCGGGATAATGAGTAGCATCGATTATCGTATAGGCAGTACCGGGCCAGGCGCGTTTTTGATTCTCTAAGTTGAAGATTCGATCTTCTTTGCCAATATACATCTGATGCCATTGGAATGCTGCTGCTGATTTTGCACCAGCTGTTTTTTCAATCGCGATGAGCTCTGAACGGAGGTCTTCGATGTCGCGTTGGGGGGCTCTTTCAAGAAAGTAGTTAAAAAGGGCCTTGGAACCACACATGCGTAATCTGAATTTTTCCAACGTTTTATTGCTCAGTGTATCCAATGTTCCTTTAAATAACTGGCTAGGAATTCCTTTTTCGTCATCTATTGGAAATGGTGTTCCATTGATTGCAGTACATGTGCTGATGGGGTAATTGCTGTTTTGAAGTTCGGGCAGTACCATTGATGCTGCCCATACCCCCATAGACCAGGCGAAAACCTCAATTTCCTGGTAGCCTGCCAGTAGACTTTTGTCCAACAGTAAATCCGTATAACTATGGGCAACAATAAGATCTTTGCCGACTGGGGAATAGTGCAAAAAAGGATGTTCATCCATGCCCCAGCCTGCAAAGAATAACAGTAGTTTTTCGTTGGATTTTACCTGAAGATGCTGCCCTGGCAAGTTATCGACCGGAGTGACTCTTTTAGGAGCGATTCTTTTAAGTATCATAAGCTTGCTGCGAGTTGTTTGATCATGGACGATGTCATTGTTGCTGTCAATGAAATTCGGATTCTTGATGTTCCTTCTGGTACTGTGGGCGGGCGTATGGGAAGCACGTAGAATCCCTTTCGCTGCAGGTCTTCTGCTTTCAGTACCGTTTCCTTGTTATTACCGATAATGACCGGTAGAATATGGCTCTCTGACGGACAATTAAAGCCTTTGGCAATTATGTGCTGTTTGAGCAATAGGCTATTTTTGTGCAGCTGTTGGCGCCGGTCTGTAAAGTCACTTAAGCGTTCCAAAACAAACACAGTCCATGATAGATTGATGGGTGGCAGCGCTGTTGTAAAAAGTAGCGTACGTGCCTTATTGATCAAATAATTCCGGATTGGTTCCTTACATAGCAGGTAGCCACCAACCGATGCTAAAGCTTTTCCGAAGGTGCCTGTCAGGAAATCAATATCGGCAATACATTGCTGTTCTTCTGCGCAGCCAAGTCCCTGTATTCCGCGTACGCCTACGGCGTGAGCTTCATCGACATAAAGTAAGGTATTGGGGAAACGTTGTTTTAGACTGACCAGATAGTTGAGGTCCGTGCAATCACCATCCATGCTAAAAATACTTTCTGTGACGATGATGATGCATGTGAAGCGATGGGCATATTTTGTCAATAAATGCGTTAAGTGCGTATATTCGGAATGCCGGTACCTGTAGCAGGTTGCATTGGATAGTCGGATGCCGTCAATTAGGCTTGCGTGGACACCTTTATCGGCGAGAATTAATGTCTGCGTATCACAAACTGCAGGAAGTATGCCTACATTCATATGATAGCCGCTGTTAAAGACCAATGCACTCTCCGTACCGAACATTTGGCACAACATTGTTTCCAATTGTGTATAGCGTGCATGGTTTCCTGTGAGTAGACGCGAAGAGGAAGCGCTGAATACAGCATCGTCTTTTGTTACCGAGTTTAGGAATTCTTGACGAAGTATCTGATCTGTCGCAAGTCCAAGATAATCGTTCGACGAAAGGTTGTAACGCTCTGTAACATGCTCCTGTGCTGTGTTATCCTGTTGTGTGATAAGGGGAAGTTTTCGTTTATTCCCTTGTTTTTCAAGGGCAAATAATTCATCTTCAATGCGCTGGATTAGGCTGTTTTCAATCATTGGACTGTGCTGATTACGGCTAGCAATGCCTGTGTTAACTTGTGAAGCTCACCTTCATTTATGATAAAAGGGGGCATGATATAAATCAGTTTTCCGAATGGCCTTACCCAAATTCCCTCTTCGATAAACCGCTGTTGTATGCTGGATAGATCGACGGAGTTTTTCATCTCGATGACTGCAATTGCACCTAGAATTCTGAGCTCCTCGACTTGGGGCAGTGTTGTTGCAGTACTAAGTTCCCGTCTCAATTGTTCTTCGATTAACGTTACTTTCGCTTTCCAGTCCGTTGCCAATAGTAGTTTGATGGAAGCGTGGGCTACAGCGCAAGCCAAAGGGTTGGCCATAAAAGTTGGCCCGTGCATAAACGTACCTGGTGTACCGTTGGAGATTGTATTCGCAACATGATCTGAAGTGATCACGGCGGATAGCGTCATATAGCCACCAGTCAAGGCTTTGCCGATACACATGATATCGGGCACTATTCCGGCATGCTCCCAGGCAAAGAGCTTACCCGTGCGCCCAAACCCGGTAGCAATTTCATCAAAGATTAAAAGAAGTTGATTTTCTTTGCAGAGGTGTGCTGCCTGACGCAAGTACTCCGGATGGTAAAAACGCATTCCACCGGCTCCCTGGACGATAGGTTCAAGGATGAGAGCGGCCAATTCATCCTTGTGTGAGCAGATCAGATCTGCCAAGGGTTGGATGTCATTGGCATCCCATTCTTGCTCAAACCCTATTTTTGGGGCAGGGGCAAAATAGCGCTTGGGTAAAGCATTGTCAAAGATGCGGTGCATGCCAGTAATGGGGTCACAGACCGACATCGCGTTCCAGGTATCACCATGGTACCCCGAACGAACCGTGACAAAGTTTGTCTTATTGGTCTTTTTCTGTGAGACCCAGTATTGAATAGCCATTTTAAGCGCAACTTCTACCGCAACAGAACCCGAATCGGCATAAAATATTTTGTTGAGTGAAGTAGGGGTGATGTCAAGCAGTATTTTACCGAGAGCAATTGCTGGTTCGTGCGTAAGTCCACCAAACATCATGTGTGACATGCTGCTGAGCTGTGTTGTGACCGCAGCGTTAAGGACGGGGTGATTGTAGCCGTGGATGGCGCACCACCAAGAGGACATACCATCTATAAGCTGCTGTCCATTTTCCAGCTCGATTATACAACCATCTGCCCGTTTAACCTTGTAGGCAGGTAAGGGATTTGTCATGGTGGTATACGGGTGCCATAGATGCTCTTTATCAAAATCATCGATAAGGTCGTGTTGGTTGATTTCTTCTCGTTCCATGATGGTCTGCCGAATTAGTTTTGTTATTTGTTTTGCTGCTTAGCGATGTTGCGCTGGATTTTATGTTCGGGTCTTGACCATTTTGGTCTTTCACCAAGATCATGGTAATGCGCCATCTCAGTTGCGATGGTTTCGGGTTGATTTTTTTTCTCGAATGGCTGTTGTGGCACCAAACCTAATGTTTTAAACATGTCCATGTCTTCATTGACATCGGGATTGGGCGTGGTGAGGAGTTTATCGCCTGAGAAAATCGAGTTAGCTCCTGCGAAAAAGCATAACGCTTGCCCTTCTTTACTCATGTTGGTACGTCCTGCAGAAAGGCGAACTTGTGTGGTGGGCAATAAAATTCGGGCTGTAGCGACCATGCGTACCATTTCCCATATCGAAACTGTTTCCATGACTTCCATTGGAGTACCGCTTACAGGAACGAGCGCATTGATCGGTACCGATTCGGGTTGTGGAATGAGGGAAGCAAGTGTGATCAACATCGCGGCACGGTCGTCTATACTTTCTCCCATCCCAATAATACCACCACTACATACAGTAATGTTTGTTTTACGTACATTTTCGATCGTTTGAAGGCGATCATCATAGCTTCTGGTCGAGATAATTTCCTTATAGTAATCGGCAGAGGAATCGAGGTTGTGGTTGTAGGCGTATAGTCCAGCTTCTGAAAGGCGTTGTGCTTGGTTTTCGGTCAGCATTCCTAGCGTGCAGCAGACTTCCATGTCAAGTCTATTCAGTGTTCGGACCATATCAAGTACATGGTCAAACTCAGGACCATCTTTAACATTGCGCCAGGCGGCCCCCATACAGATCCTTGAGCTACCTCCAGCTTTGGCCGCTAGTGCCTGCTCTTTTACCTGCTCTACACTCATCAAGCCTTCCGATTTTACGTTCGTATGGTAACGTGCGGCCTGGGGACAATAGGCACAGTCTTCGGGGCACCCACCTGTTTTTATTGATATCAATGTGGACACTTGTACTTTGTTCGGGTCGTGATATTTCCGATGTATCGATGCCGCATCATAAAGCAGGTCCATTATTGGTTTGTTGTATAAAGCGACAACTTCTTCCTGCGTCCATTTTGGTTTTGTTTCCATATTAATGCTAAGTTTTTATGCTAAAATCAAATCTATTTTACTTAATGACCATTCGGATTTCGTAATTCAATGCGATTATTTTTTTCATGATGATTGCAAAGATTATAGTTTAAATGATAACTTTGGTAGTCCGAAATAAACATAATGAGTAGTCCGGTTAGTATAGGTTTTCATTCCATTATTAAGATAGATCGCCGTAAGGAAGATGCCATCTATCTACAGATCGTTTATCAATTTATCAATGCTGTCAAGCGAAATCTATTGGAAGATGGAGATCTGTTGCCCGGAAGCCGGAAGATTGCTGAAGAACTGAACGTGCACCGAAAAACCATTGTAGCCGCTTTAGCGGAATTGCAGGAACAGGGCTGGGTAAAAATTTTGGCTAATCGCGGGACTTTTGTGAAAAATCCTGAGCTTATCGGTACTTCCGGGTCGGCGATTGAAGCATTTAGACAGCCACCTGATTTTGCACCTTACTTTTTTAGAAAGGAACTCATATTGGATATGCCTATTTCAGAGGTTCCCGAAAGGTACTATTTTACGGATGGAACACCTGATTATAATGTCATTGGAGCGGAGGAACTGGTGCGTTTTTATGCATCCATGGTGAAACGGAAAAAGAAAAGTGATGATTTTCCGACGACGACTGAAGGAAATTTGTTTTTTAGGGACCAGTTAAGCTATTATCTGAATTTAACAAGAGGGTTTCATCTTTCCCGGAATTTCTTGTTGCCGATTGCTAGCCGCGAACAAATTTTTTCAATTTTATCCCGATTATTGATCCGGCCCGACGATATTGTATTGGTAGAAAATTTAAGTTATTTTTTACCTAACATGATCTTTAGTCAAGCTGGGGCCAAGCTAAAAACCATTCCGGTAGATGCGGAGGGGATGATTGTAGATAAGATCGGAGACCAATTTAGACCCGGAGAAATCAGGTGTATTTACCTCAATACCAGGTGTCAGTATCCAACGACGGTTAACCTTTCCGAGCGAAGGAAAATTCAACTGTTACAGTTGGCCGAGCAGTATAACTTTATCATTATTGAGGATGATGTGGATTTTGAGTCTTCCTTTTTTAAGGAGAAAGGCGAATCACTTTTCCGGAAAAATGGCGGCAACCGTGTGATTTATACAGGTGCTTTCGGTAGTTTCTTTGACCCTGGTTTCCAAATGAATTTTTTGATCGCACCTCAGGATCTGTTGGAAGAGGGAAAAAAGTATTTGAACATCTTCGGAAAGCCGAATTTTATGATCGAGAAGACATTGGGCGAGATTATCCACCAGGGTGATATCTTTCGGTATCAGCGTAAATTTCAGAAAACAATTGCAGAGCGAAAAGAATTGTTTGCACAATTGCTGTTACGGCATTTTGAAGATAAAATCAGATTTGACGTCCCGGCTTCGGGACTGGCTTTTTGGATACAGTTTAATACAGTTGTTTCGCTGACAGCCTTGCAGGAGAAAGTGCGGTCGCAGGGACTGTTGTTGCCGAGTAATTGCCTTTATCAAAATAAAACGGTCACTGCATTGCGGTTGGGGTTTGCTCATCTTGACGAACAAAGTATGGTGGCGGCAATTTCTTTGTTGCGTGCAGCTTATGCCGATTTGGTCGAAAATATCGACTAGCTGCTTTGCAGTATATGGGTCAATTTGTTTTTGGCTTCTTGGTGGGGACCACAGAAATCCACAAAGTATCTGTGCTGCCATTGTTTACTTTTGGTAGCCTGTTTGTTTGTTGGGATGCTCCAATCTGGATAAATACGGAATCCGCGTTTGCCCATTTGAGAACCCGCTGTGAGGATTGTATGTTCAACTAACGCCTGTTTTGGAAAGACAAATAGGCCGCAATGCTGTTCCTGTTCAACCGAAATAAGATAATAATCGAAATGATCATCTGCAGTAAAGGGGATGGTCGACCATCGCTGTCACGTTTCCAAAGAGCAACGAATAACCCCACTTTTCTTGGTGTTATCTTAGCCTTCCTAAATTTGAAGTTTTTGTTGCCCAGTTGAAAATTAAAACCATAATAGGCTCTACCTGTTTGATCTTGTGATAGGTTAGAGCAATGGAGCATAAGTATGCTTTCGAGTTGATCTAGCACTTTCCTAATCATCTGGTCAGCGATCTGTGGGGCAGCCTGACGGTTAAGATTCATGTTGAGGGATATAGATTAACTGAACAACACCCGATTTGAATGTGACGCTTTGAACAAGTTTTAGAGATAGTCGTTCAGGTAAGTTTTCAAATAAAGGCTTGCCACTTCCCAGGGCAATGGGGTGAACGGAAATGCGATAGACGTCAACAAGGTTGGCTTGGATGAATGTTGTGATTAGACGTGCTCCCCCATATAGCCAAATATCTTTTCCGGGCTGTGCTTTTATTTCCTGAACATGTTCAGTGATATCAGTTTGGATGAAAGTAGCGTTTTCATCTTGTCTTGCTTGACTGGAAAAAACATATTTTTTCTTCGCATGGACATTTTTCCAAAGATTTATTTCCGTTTCATCGGCCGTAGCACCCGGTTGGAAATTACCCCAGGCATCATAGCTCACCCGGCCATAAAAGATGGTATCGACCGAAGCCAAAAAGCCATCGAAATCCATGTCATCATCCATAATGCACCAGTCAACCTCTCCCTGTGAGCCTTCAATAAAGCCATCTAAGGTCATGGCCAGATCCAATATTATTTTTCTCATGTGTGTTATTTGCTTTAAACCTATTACTTGCGTTCCCGTAATAATAGAAGCTGGGTTAGCTCAACGGCGGATTGTCAGGATGACATAAAGATAGAGAAATAATAAGGTTTGGCCAAATTGCCGAACAACGGAGCAAAGAAAAAGCCCAGCAAAGAATGTCTGGGCTTTGAGATTATATAAGGGGAATAATACTTGCTAAAAAAGTGAAGACCTAGTCTTCATCGGTGATAATATCATCACCATCTAATTCGAAACCTTCACCAAGGAAGGTATTCTCTAGTTCGAATAAATCTGAATCTTTAATCATTTTACTATTTTTTGATATTCAAAGTTATCACCCTTATTTAAGCTAATCGTCAATATAAAATGAAGTTTGTGTTAAGTGATATCGTTATATTTTTTTGAGTACAACATCTAATTTTTCTGCCTGGATGATCCGACTGAAAAACTCTTTTAAATCAAAATACTCTTCCGGCATAAACAAGGGTTTGTTTAATTGTGTTGCAGATTCGATGATCAGAACATCCGGTGTTGTATTATTGATTTTGAAAATATATCGGGCCGCACGTTCAGGAAGAGCCATACTGATGTTTTTTAACTTTCCTTCCGTTGGATATGCATAGCCTTTTGGCAGTTTGATTTCAATGTAGCACTCTTCTTGGACTAAAGAACCAAAGTCGATCGGATAATTCCGCTCCGTAAGGTTGAAGGGATTCTTGGACATTTTTGTGTCAATATAAGGATTGAATAGAAGTTGCTCATTTTGCAGGGTTGCAAAATTCTTAATCTCAATTTCAAACTCCTCCGTTAGCGGTTTATCAAGGGATTCCCGATTCGATACTTTAAAACTATTGATTTTGATGCGATTGTTTTCTTCATCTATTTTTTCGTAGAATTCTTCTTCAGAATTACTTCCTTGAAGGCGTTCACGCATTTTGGAAGCACCGTAACCGTTACGTGAGGTAATCCATTTTCCTTTTAATGCACCATCTTCCGACAGTTCACCGTAGAAGAAGTTACTGTAAGTAGATGCAAGATTTGCCTCGAGCTTTACCCAGTCAGATTCGCCTTCCAGGGGAATTGATCTTCCCTGAAAGTTGACACATTTCATTGGGATATTTCCAAACATCTCATAGGGAGAGGTCGCATCCAGCAGGTAGTAGTTTTCACCTATTTTTACCTGGGCAATGACATGGTTGAACTCTGATATCGCTGGTGCATAGAGCCCTGCATAGCCATTCTCACGTGTCGATAAAATAACAGGGATGGCATCTAGTTTCGCATAACGTAAGGCATTGACCAGTCCAAGGTTAATATCGGCGCTATTGCCTGTTCTTTTTTCGATGGCTTCTTTGATATTTTTTGCGTAGATCGAATGGCGGTTATTCCATTTTATTTGTTTCTGGAAGTAGGTATACAGTCGTACCGCTTTCTCCAGGTCATCTTTTGAATCCTGCAATACCGGTTCAATGAACTCTTTCAATGCCGTTTTTCGCTTTACCTGTCCACCAAAACTTTCGTCCTGTACGAGTTTATCTCTGACATTTTCCCACGTGAGCGAAAAGTCTTTTGTCGGTCCTATTGGAATGCTATACCGACCAAGCTCAAAGAAAATGATTGACCTAAAATTTTTAGAAGAGGTCATGTAATCTTCGGTGTGGAAAGCCGGGATATTTTCCATGGTATAAATGGTTTTATTGCCTAAGACTTCTCCAACTTGAGAGTTTAGCCCCGTGTTGTAATTTTCAACCTTTCGGTCACTGACGGCTAATCCCCCCTTTAAATTGGCTTTATAATGAAAAACTTCGGGAATACGCGTGACGTATTGGCTATAAAGTTTCGGGAGATCTTCCTGAAATTCCCAAGCATTTAGGTTAAAGATAAATGGCGATTCTGTGCGGTAGCGGTATTCAATAATTGTACCTTCTTGGACCTGCGGAATGGCCGCTTTTGTTACCGCATAGTTTTCTGAGGCGTTTTCGTTAAAAATATTCGCTTTCGTCATCTCTGTTTCCACGACCTTATCACCGACGAGGTGATAGGATGCTCCCTTGATGTCCATAAGGACTTCGCGTTCGTTCCCACTTTTATATAAAGGGATGCTGAAATTAGCGTAATCATAAGCTTCCTTATTTAATATTTTAATGCGGACGTGTCTGAAAAATTGAACAACCGGACCTTTGTTTTTATCATAACTAACTTCGGCTGATCCATATTCACGTAAGACAAAGGCATTTGCTGCTGTATCTATTTTGTCAACAGTAATGGCAAAATCTTCCTTTTTTATTTTACCGAACGAAAAATCTTGTGCTTGTAGGGATATACCACTAAGCAAGAGGAGGCCAGTGAAAAAACTTTTCATAAAAAATGACTGTATGGCTAAGAATTATAACACTAAAGTATGAAATAATTTTAAATCCAAACCCTTATAAATAAAATTGATTGAAAAGATAAATGGATCGATAAATTTCGACTGCTTATTTGTCCAGATAGCGAGATAAACTTGTGTTGTAGTCTGATGAGATGCGTAAAGATAGCGTATTTACAAGGTGAATTCGAAGCTTAACGTGACATAGCGGTAGTCTTCGCCTCTCCATTTTGGTCCCGAAAGTAGGATTTCTTTGGCTTTGGCATCGAGGTAATCATTTGCACTTTGGAGAACGCTGATATTTGTTGGGAATCCATCTTTATCGATATAGAAGCTTAAACGGACAGTGCCCTCATAACGGCTTTTAGCTGTTTTTTTCTTGATGTAATTGTTGAACGATCTCCAGCCCCAGATCGGTTCGGCACTTTTTGATTTGCGTGAAGACATCGTTGTGACGACGACTTCATCAAGTGTGGCGCCGGAAGGTTGCAGTTTGATCGTTGTATTTTTGCTGCGACGCATATTCAATGCAACCGAGTTGTAGCCCAGCGCCATGATGTCGACGAGTGAATCCATTGTACTGGGTTGGATGGTCGCTTGTCCCTGTGCGTCGGTATTCGTCGCAAACTTGCTATTGGGTTGAATGATTGTCACTCCCGAAATAGGCAAGCCTGTCTCTTTGTCCCGAATCGTAAGTTGTAGCGGTGTACCTTGTTGTTGTGGGATCGAAATACCTGGAGCCCTGGCTGCAAGTGCATTGTTTAAACTTGAGGTTCCTCGAATCATAATCGTTTGGGAAGCATCTTTTTTCTTTGCCATTGGCGCATAACCGATAACAATTGTACTGTCTGTAGGTCTTAATCCAAATACAGGGCGATCATTATTGAGACCTTCCTTCATTTCTTCCAGTGATTTTACACGTAGGGAGGGTTCCTGGGATAAAACGGTCACCTCTTCCAGTGGGTGCTGTTCATGAAGCCGCGGTCTGTTATTATCTGCTAATTGTGGCGAATGATCTTGAGATCCTATTTTTGATGCAATATCATCTGAAGGAATGATAGAATCTGCTGCTGTAACCTTTGTTTTGGGTTTTTCCTGTGTAACACTTACTTCAGCGGTACGCCTCGCTTCGGATGAATTTTTGTCCTGTTGACGGTAAAGAAGAAGACCAACCCCCAACACGATCACTGCTGCTGCAGCGATGCTAAGTCTCTTCCAATCAAAGACCTTTATTTTAGCGGAATTGTCTTTTTCAATACGTTGCGCAATTTGGTTGTTGATTGTTGTAATTACGGTTTTATTCTGATCCATTTCAATACCTATAAGAATATCCGCCAACATGGGGTCACGTTGCGCCTCCCGTTCAAGCGCATACATCTCCGTAGGAGATAATTCGCCGTTGACGTATTTCTTTAAGTATGCTATGTCGTAATTACTGTTGCTCATTCCAAGCCTCCATGCAATTTTTTAAATTCCGTTTTCCATTCTGAATATAGCTTTTTACTTCGTTCAAGCTATAACCGGTAGATTCACTAATCTCTTTGTAACATTTTTCTTCCAAAAAGAAGAGTCTAACCGACTGTTGCTGTTTGTCTGGCAATTTTCCCAGACAGCCTTCCATGGCTGTTAGCTGTTCTTCTTTTTCATCATATTGTTCATACTGATGCATGTCTCCCGGAAATTTCACAAATTCATCCAAAGAAATTTGAGTTTTGTTCTTTTGAGACCTCAAATACATCAGACAATGGTTCTTGCTTAATACATAAAGCCACCTTGGGAAGTCCTTGATTTCTTGTTTGTTGACTTTGTATATTAATTCTTCAAAGATATTCATGACAGCATCTTTACTCAATTCGGAATCTTGGAGATACCGTAAGCAAACATAGTATACCATCTCCGTATGTCGTTGGTATAGATCACCCAATACCTGGAGCTCCTTAGACTCCTGGTAGTGCAGCAAGAGCTCGTGGTCTTGTGCTGTATCTATTTTTGACGACTTGAATGCGAACATTTTATTGGTTAAAAATATTTTTTTTTTCTGGTTTATGGAAATTTAATATTTGAGGCATCCCTTGGCAAAAATGTAAAAGATATGAGAGCAATACTTTTTGTAATAGGCTTGTTGCTATCCTTAGGCGGATATGCCAAGCAAGGATATGAGGTTAGGGGGAAGGTTGTCGATGCGAATACAGGAATGGCAATTGTGGGGGTACAGGTGAACAATGCTGCAACCAAAGCACATGTGCAGACCGATGACAAGGGAAACTATCGTATTCAAGTCCTTGATGGTAAAAACATCTTGATTTTTAGTTATATCGGATATCTTGAGCAGCGGATAGCGGTCAACCATCGGACAACGGTTGATGTGGCGTTGGTGCAGCAAAATAATGCGCTGGATGAGGTTGTGGTGACCGGATATGAGCACAAGGCGAAGCGTCAGACGGCATCGGTGATGAATGTTAATGCAGCTTTGTCTGGGCAAGTATCGGGTTTGTATATTAGAGGAACGGCGTATGTGCCTAATCAGAACCAAGAATCTTATCAAAAGTTGAAGGAAAATAGCTTTATCAATCCACGTAAAGAGCCTTTATCGACCTTTGCAGCCGATGTTGATGCTGCTTCCTATAGTAATGTGCGTCGATTTATCAATTCGGGAACTCTGCCTGAAAAAGACGCAGTACGGGTTGAAGAGATGATCAATTACTTTCAGTATCAAGTGGCTGGACCTAAAAATGGTGAACCTGTAAATATCGTCACCGAATTGACCAAGGCACCCTGGAATACTACACATCAGCTCATGCGCGTAACATTAAAGGCGAAAGATATACCGACGGCGAATCTTAAAGCTTCCAATCTGGTGTTTTTGATCGATGTGTCGGGATCAATGATGGGACCGGGGCGTCTGCCTTTGGTGAAAGCTTCGCTGAAGATGTTGGTTGATCAACTACGTGCTGTAGACCATGTTGCCATTGTGACCTATGCTGGATCGGCAGGGGTAAAACTGGAGAGTACGCCCGGTGATGAAAAGATGAAAATTAAATCGGCTATTGAGGAGCTGGAAGCCGGTGGAAGTACGGCTGGAGCTGCAGGAATTAAGAAGGCTTACGAAATTGCGAAGCAACAATTTATCAAAGGTGGAAACAACCGGATTATTTTGGCTAGTGACGGCGATTTCAATGTTGGGGAAAGCAGTGACGAATCGATGGAAGAGCTGATTGCCAAAGAAAGTAAATCGGGGGTTTTCCTCACAGTATTGGGGTATGGCATGGGGAATCTGAAGGACAGTAAGATGGAAATCCTTGCAGACAAAGGGCATGGGAATTATGCGTATATCGACAACATTTCTGAAGCACGAAAAGCGATGGTGACCGAATTCGGGGGAACCTTGTTTACCGTTGCGAAAGATGTCAAGATCCAGGTCGAATTTAATCCCAGTTATGTGCAGGCATACCGTTTAGTGGGGTACGAAAACCGCTTGTTGGAAGCTGAAGATTTCAATGACGATCAAAAGATGGGTGGTGATATGGGGGTAGGTCATGTGGTGACAGCCCTATATGAAATTGTACCGGTCGGTGTGGAGTCTGGGATGGTCGGAACGGTAGACCCCTTAAAATATCAACAACAAGCGGATCCGGTAGCTGAGCGGAGAAATGCTGAACTGGCAACCGTGAAATTTCGGTATAAGGAGCCCGAAGGGGAGAAAAGCAAGTTGCAACAAAAGGTGATAGGAACTACTGTTACGGAATTGAATCGCGTGAGTGAAGATTTACAGTTCGCCACTGCGGTAGCGGAACTTGGTCTATTACTTCGTGATTCTGATTTTAAGCAAAAGGCCAGTTTTGATCAGCTCATCGCGCGCGCAAAAGCTTCCAAAGGCAAAGATGAGGAAGGTTATCGTGCTGAATTTATCCGTATGGCAGAGAATGCACGGGATTTATCGAGATCGAAAGAATAAATTAAGATAAGAATATCCAAAAGTATTTTCAGCAAATGCAATCGAAAGGCTGCTGCTGAAAATACTTTAGTTTTTGGGATCATAGACAAAAAAGTAAATAAAATCTATATTTTTAGGCCATAAATAAAAGGAACGTATTTTGCTGTTGTGACTGATGTTACACGCTATTTGGATGAGGCGATGTTTTGGTGAATAGAGGTAACGTGTAAAGGAATCGGTCAGGCTGTCGATAGTGAGGCAAAATATGCGGGAATAAAAAATAATAAATAAATGAAGAATTTCTTCTTGTGCTTTTTTTTGGCGATTGGTATTGCGATACCTACAGTAGCCCAAAACGCCGGTTTGAATAAACAGCAGACGATGGCCTATATTAACAAGCTGTATAAAGTAGCTTATCATTATAAGGATACAAAAATTGATACGGTGACGGTAGACGGAAGAGTGCTGACAGTCTTTCTTTCCAGTGGCCAGCATTTTCGAAGCGATATTGCCAAATCAGATGTACTTGTCATTGCCAGGGTAAAATCAGGGTATCAGATTCGATTCAAGTCGTCGCCAAGCACGGATGAAATTTTATGGGCAATCCAAACAGAAGATGATGCCAAACGTCTGAAAAATGCGTTGGAGCATCTGATTAAAATTGTAAAAACGGAGAAAAAGACAGATCCTTTCAGTAGTTAAGTATTTTAGAAGCGTTCTGGTCCGATGAATACTAGAATGTTCGGCAAGGTATGAGCTTGCCGAACTGAATAGAGAAAGTAGTAGGGCTTGCACATGGATATGTGTTGAGGATTGCTGAGGGGGTAACCAAATGCCTACTAGATATAAAGACGATTGGCTCATGGCCGAAATTGATGTGGCTATTGAAACCATCGATTGTAAATCACATCGCTTATACGAAGTAAGCATATTTACATGAATTCGGTGTTAAAATGTTGTTATCTTATTGTAATCAAGTGTGTTGTGTGTTTGTTTCCGAATGGTCTTATTTCTCCTGTTGATGAATTTATTTCCCTAGAGTGCCATTATCCTCTTTGCAAGCTTATATTTCCGAGATAGCTGCTATTCATGCTTCGATTAGTCCCGTCAGCTGCAATAAAACCTAGATATAAGTGATATGTATCACTTCGGGTTAGTTTCGGTATTTGAATAGATTCTTGTAAATCCATGATGTAATTATTAAGTAAAACACCTTGTGAACCGTTTATTGGATTCTCAGGAATGAGGAGTACCAAGGTTCGGAAATCTGTCAGATCTTCATGCAAGAGTTTTTCGGAGTTTTTTAGTTCCCAAGTGATATGGATAGTTTCGTTCAACAATTGAAATGTTGCCCCTGTAATCTCTTCGTCCAACCCTCGGCTTAGGGCAATCTTTTCATAATCGATATGAAAACCTTCATCGTCTTTTTGCATGGCATGGTGAAGGTTGTAGGACATTGCAGCATTATAAGCTGTCATATTTTTGGTGTAGTTTGCGAAGCCGAGCCGTATAATTTTTTTGTAGGGACTTAAGAATTGCTGCATAAGTCCAAATTTGTTTCGGTTGTTAACTTCCTTATCCGAAAGCGGCCTTCTTTTATTCACTCTTGGAAGAGATCGGACATAATTGATTTCTTTCCATTTACAAAAAACAACTGCACCGACCTTACCAGAAGGAGGACCGTTTATACCGTGTTTTACATTTGCCATAGTATTAAATTAAAGTTCATAGGCTTTTACTAACGTACAAGTGGTGGATAAGTTTAGACCAACACCTCGATTTATTGTAAATAAACTGTTACATTATAGGGGGCTAATAGGGAGCTGAAACGCTTTCATCCGAATGAGGTCCCTATCAGGTCCCTATAAAGTCCCTATCAAATCCCTTTTAGGGAATTATTTTTTTTGGATGAGATCCCTTGTTGCTGAAATAATGGTTTGCATAAAAAAAGCAGATCCGATGAATGATCTGCTTTGACTGATAGATATTAGAAGTTGGCTGATACGTTAACCTAGTAGTACGGTAAATAGTGGGATCACATATTTTGGGGCCCGTTCGTTTTGTTACAGCTTTTGGAAATATTTTTAGAGCTTATTATGGTTATTGGTAGGTAGGGGCATTCTACCTAACATGTTAGATGTCTGCGAAAAAATCCTTATTTTTACCGATAAAATCACATCGAATTGACACATCAGGAAAAGTCGAGCCAGATTAGGAGGGAAATAAATCTTTCCTATCAACAGCTTAAAGGAATGTACCCCATCTTAAAAAGTCAGAACAGTATCGGAATGGCCATATTTGCACTAGCGATCCTGGCCATTGTTGTTGTATCGATAGCTTGGTCTCGCGCTCTTGTTCCGACTTGGCTTATGATTGTCAGTAATGCCTTTTTTATGGGTGTTTTACATGAAATAGAACATGATCTGATTCACTGGCTTTATTTTAAAAGACAAAAAGTGGTTCATCATTTTATGCTTTTTAGTGTATGGATATTACGCCCATTGACTGTCAATCCCTGGATACGCAGGACCTTGCATCATCATCATCATAAATTTTCGGGTACATTACATGATGTTGAGGAACGCAGTGTGACGAATGGCGAGCAGTGGTCGATCAAACGTTTGGTAACAACGGCCGATGTTGTATTGGGCGGGCTCTTTCGGCTGCATCGTATGTTTAATGATATGGACAAAGAGGTGAAAAATGGGAATCTAAAATTGGAGACTTCTTCAAAACTAAAACGGATTATGTTTTTAAGCATTGTTCCAGTGACGATTTTTGCACATGTGATCTTATATTTCTTCTTTGCAGACCTATTATTTGATTGGTTAAGAGTGGTTTTTGGAGTGAATTTGAGTTTTCCACACTATGTTGATAACATGTTGATAAGTTTGCGTTGGATCATTTATGTTATTCTATTACCAAACTTATTACGCCAATTTTGTTTACATTTTATTACATCAAACATGCATTATTTTGGCGATGTCGAAGCTGGAAATGTTATTGAGCAAACGCAGGTATTGACAGTTTGGTGGACTTTTCCGATGCAATTGTTTTGTTTCTTTTTCGGTTGGACACATAGCATCCATCATTTTGTCGTCAATGAGACATTTTACGTACGTCATATTGGGCGCAAGAAGGCACAAGAAATTTTGCGCAAGTATGGGGTTCGTTTTAATGATTTGGGAACGTTTAGAAGGGCAAACCGTTTTCGTGAACTTTCCAACAAAGAAGTTTAGTCCTTTTTATTTACCTTTTTTTTACGATAGATTTTATAGTTACCATGCTGCTGATAGACGAGGGCTCCCTCTTCACAATAGTTGGTTAGATAAACAGAGAATTTGTTGCTTTGGCTCTTGTCAATACCCAATTGGACCAACACCTCCGAAACACGTCGTGCTGAGTGGAAAAAATCCGAATGATAGACGAGGTCATCCAGTTTTTTGCTTAGCGTGATTCTTTCCTGCGCATCAGGAGGTAGGGAATAGGGCGAATTAAAAACAATATCATGCTGAAAAAATACCGTCGGTTGGATTTCCAGGCTGCGGCATAAAGTTAAAAAGTTTGTGAGCGTTAAGTCTTTTCCCTTTTCTATACCATTGAGTGTTCCTGTTGAAATGCCTGTTAGATGGGATAGATCCCGTAGTGAATAATAAAGATCATTTCGTTTCGCGCGAAAGCGTAAACCAATTGTTTCCAGTAATGCTTTGTCTTCATCCGTCATACAACGAATTGAATGACAATTTGCGCAAAATATAGTTCATTATTTTGTTTAAAAATTTGTATTTATTATTTTTTCTTTTATATTTGTTATAACAGATGATTTAATCGGTACTGAGATTTGTTTAGTAAATAGACCCTACGTCACCGTCCTGTGTAAACCAATATAAAAAGTTATTATCTAGTAGCACACAGGCGAATGAAAAACGAAATTATTTAAGCAGATATTGTCGATTTACCTGGCTTCGGTTTCCAAGAATCCGTCAAGTTCCACCGGAGCCGTGGTAAATTGTCGAGTACGTCGGCACAATGACCGAAATTTTGGTCAGATTCTACCAGATTGTGTATGACGACAAAAGTCGACTTGCCCGGCTTCGGTTTCCAAGAATCCGTCAAGTTCCGCCGGAGCTGTGGTGAGTTGCATGGTTGCGGCTATTCGCCTGTTATTGTCCACTCATAAAATAATAAATCAGATAAAACACAATCAACACACATACTGCAATAATAAGTGTACGTTTGAGATTTCGACCGGCAGGTTCATCATCTTTTTCCTCAACGGCAACATCAGGTAGTTTCTCTTCCTGTTTTTGATCGCTATGTTCGGGGGTTTCATATTTATTTTCCATCACTCAACTTGTTTGTTATTGTAAATAGAACAGTTGCAAATTGTAAATCGTTGAGTTGGGTATATTTTTATTCCTATAAAAAAGCATGTTATGGAGCGCTGAGCACGCGACGTGAATAAATAAAACGGTAAAGCATTGTGTTTTTTCGAGTATTTGCATACATTGCGGCTATAATTAACGCGACAAACCTAAACAACCTGTAAACCTGCGTTTACAAATAATTTTGCGTTAAACGAAGTCTGTAATAAATAATTGAGCACTAAATGAAAAGAAGAACTCTTATCGGAACATTGGTAGCTGGATGTATGATGTTGGCTGTTAGTCCAACATTTGCACAACAGAAAGCTGCAAAAAAGGAAATTGGTCTACAGTTATATTCTGTACGTGAAGAAATCGGTAAAAACGCCAATTTCGACCAGATTCTGCAAAAGATCTCAGCATTGGGTTATACAGGAGTGGAAGCTGCTGGATACAAAGATGGTAAATTATATAACTTGAGCCCACAAGAGTTTAAGGCAAAAGTTGAAAAAGCTGGAATGAAGGTGATTTCATCACATGCAACGAAAACGCTATCAGAGAAAGAGTTAAGCTCTGGAGATTTTACAGAATCCCTAAAATGGTGGGACGAATGTATTGCTACGCACAAAGCAGCGGGAATGAAATACATCGTCACGCCTTGGATGGATGTACCTAAAACACTTAAGGATCTGGAAACGCAATGTCGCTACCTGGATGCTGTGGGTGCGAAATGCCGTCAGCAAGGAATCATTTACGGATACCACAACCACTCGCATGAGTTTAGAAAAGTGGAAGATAAAGTGATGTACGATTATATGTTAGAGCATACAAATCCTGAACATGTATTCTTCGAGATGGACGTCTATTGGGCGGTCATGGGGCAAGTTAGTCCGGTTGATTACTTCAATAAATATGCGGGCAGATTCAAGGCTTTGCACATTAAGGACCACCGCGAAATTGGCCAAAGTGGTATGGTCGGTTTCGATGCAATTTTTAACAATTCAAAAGTTGCTGGCCTGCAATATATTTTTGTTGAGCTGGAAGAAACACGTAACGATATTTATACCGGTTTACAACAAAGTATCGATTATCTGAAAAAAGCATCTTTTGTAAAGGCTAGCTACTTAAAATAGCCAAAAATAGGGAGAAAACTGACCCAGTTGAGACAATTCTCCGTTTGATAGATTTATTATTTTTCGTTAACTTGAATGTAATAAAAAGGGATTTTTTATTGAATTAAATTAGACCATATGAAACGGATTATTGTTGCCACAGACTATGCTGAAGAGGCCGAACATGCCTTAAAGTTTATTATGGAAGTTTTTGCAGGAAAAGAATACGAGCTCGTTTTATTTTCTCTTCAAAATCCTTCCATTCATGCAATGAACGCTCGACTTTCTCCCGATTCTATGTTCAAGATTTTTGAACATCAAAGTAAGGTTTTACGACGTAAAGCCGAGGCGATTACGGCCGAAAGTGGTGTTTTGACTATTCCTTATCTTGCGGCAGGTTTGTTTTATGACCAGATGACAAAATGCATCCAGGAGACGAATGCGGATTTGTTGGTGATGGGAATGGCCAAACGTTCCTTTGATCAGGACATGCTGGGGAATACCACCACGGCAGCAATCAGTAAGTTAAAAATACCTATCCTTTCCGTTCCGCTGGGCGCAAAATTTACGGGTCTGGAGCATATTCTTTTTGCCTGTGATATTGTTCGTGGTGTACAAAAGGAAATTCTTGAAAAAGTCAAGGATTTTGCCGCTGAATTTGGTGCGGTACTGGAGGTTCTCAATATTCGAAAAACTGTTGAGCAGCTGAATGAGGAAAAAGGAAAAGAAACACGTGAAACCATCAACGATGTGATGGGAATCGTAAGTTATTACTACAAAAATGTAACGTCCAATGAGGTCGTAAAAGCTATCCGGGACGAGGTAAAAGAAAGCAGTACGGATCTGCTGGTTATGATCCCCTATAGGTACGGTTTTTGGAGTTCATTGACCCATCGAAGTAAGACGCGTATGATGGCCTCGGGGCTGGATGTTCCTTTGCTGACCATCTCGATCTAATTTTTTTTATTATAAAAGCCCAGGTGAACTGAGATCAGCTGGGCTTTATCTTGATTGTACTTATTGAAATAGCGGGAGTATCTTATCCCAAATTTGCTGGTAGGCTTTATTGTTCCGGACGATTCCCTTATCTTCATCATAATAATTAGGTGCGTCAAAACTCCCGCCTTTACGCCTTTCTATTGAAAATATATTTAGAACTATTTTTGATCTTTCAGCTTGTAAAGGGCTGATCAGGAAGTTGAAAAATAATTTTTCTCCTTCTTTATTGCTTAGGAGATTATTGTTTTCAAGATATGTACTGGTTTGAATAAATCCCGAAGGCCGATCGAGCTGTACAATAAAATAACCACCATCCTGAAGCACTTGTATTATCTTGTTATATGCCGAATTACTTGCGATCGGGATAGTTTTAGTACGGTCTGGATTTTGTGCCAACAGGGGGCTGGAAAAGAAGAATACATAAGCAATCAGCATCAAGGAGAATTGGATAAAATGTTTCATATTGCCGAATTAAAGATCTTATCTAATGAATACTGTAATTTAACAATTTTATTTTTGATGACGGGTAATTAGATTGTCACGCTGTTATTTAATTCGTATACCTAATATTTTTAGACTACGTTCTTCCTGATCCAAGGTTGCTATATTGGGTAAGTTGGCCCATTCCTTGAAACCCGTCTTTTCAAATAATGCGATGCTTGGAAGATTGTGTGCAAAGATAAATCCCAATAAGGTATGTACGCCTAAACCTGGGGCTTTATCAATGCAGTACTGGAGAATCTGTTTACCCAGGCCTCGACCACGTTGCTGTTCATCCAAATAGATACTGATTTCTACTGTTGCGTCATAAGCTGGACGACCATAGAAAGATTGAAAACTTACCCATCCAAGTATCTGGTTATTTTCATCTTCTATCAGCCACAGGGGTCTTTTCGAAGCGTTATGTTCGTCAAACCATTTTTGTCTACTGGCAACAGATACTGGGGCAGTGTCTGCAGTAACCATGCGGGAGGCTATTGTAGAGTTGTATATTTCTACTATGCGTGGTAAATCATGTTGTGCTGCGTCGCGAAATTTTAATTGATTCATGGTTTGTACTGTTTAATTGTTGTTTGGACGACTCTGATATGCTGCCCGAAGATAGCCTGTGTTGCGAATAACAAGCAGATAAAAAGAATGAATTTCATGAAGATCGGCTTTATATTAAATCTGTTTTTGTCAAACTTAGATAAATTGCTTTTTATATGCAATACAATTACCCTTCATAAAGGTAACAATTCATACATGTGAGACATTTCTTGTTGTTTTTCTGGCTGATTTATATCGATCACAGGGGTAAATTGCACGATTTCTGTATTTTATGAGTGAAATTTACACTAATTTGAACAAATATTTCACTACATAGTGTTATTTTTTTTCTCATCTTAGATCATTCAACGAAGACACATCAGCGTTATTGATGATAGATCTTAGCGAAATAGCTTGTCTTTTCGTTTAGTTATACAGGAACTTTTCTAAACAGGAATTTTTCACCGAGTTCCGGTCGCCATAAAATCACTAAAAAATTAGCTAAGAAGGATCTAGGGAAGAGATTGGCTAGCAGCCATGCTGTTAGCTACTTTTTTGAATACAACGAATCAATTATGAACGCATTGCAAGCTGTACCTAAAATCCGAATCCGTTCAATGGATGTTATGCGTGGTTTCACGCTGTTCTTGATGTTATTTGTCAATGACTTGTTTATTCCAGGTGTACCTAAATGGCTGGTTCATTCGGAAGCAGATGAGGACGGAATGGGATTGGCGGATTGGGTATTTCCGGGATTTCTTTTTATGGTTGGAATGGCAGTGCCTTATGCTGTTGCGGCCAGGGAAAAGATAGGTTCATCGACAGCGGTCATTTTTGTTCATATGCTGATCAGAACATTAAGTTTATTGCTTATTGGTGTATTGATATTGAATGGTTCGCGAGTTGATCCACAGTTGACGGGGATGTCACATTTGTTGTGGTTGGCACTGCTGTATGTATTCGTTTTTCTGATTTGGAATCATTATCCGAAAGACATGCAATATCAAGATCCATGGTACGCCGAGCTGGGCATTGGTTTGTTGCGGGATTAGCGTATTGCTTTTGATACCACTTTATTATTTCATTGATGTGAAAGGCTACCATCGCGGGATAGGATTGTTTGAGGAGGCCGGAAAGAACTCATTAACGACCTATCTTGCTCCTGATCTGATCTACTTTGTCTGTTGGGGTTTTCATCTACCACTATTCTTCTATAAACAATCGGATTATATGAGCTTAGCTATTGCCGGTTCATTGCTTTGGGCTTTAGCCATGTTGTGGTATGCAATATTGATGAAGAAGCTACATATTTATCTGAAACTTTAGCTAGCGAGTAAGCATCAAATGTGAATGCTTTACGGATTATATATTAGAACGATCACTATCATCTAGAAACAAAATAAGAAGCTATTATGGAATGTAAATTGAAATCAATATTTAGTCAGACCTTCACTGTTCTGTTATTGACTTTATTGTTGTATCCTAGTGTAAGTTGTGCACGAGCGAAAAACAAAAAAGTTGTTATCGCCTATGTCACTTCCTGGTCTAAAGTGATGCCTGATCCGACTTATCTGACGCATATCAATTATGCCTTTGCACATGTCAGCGACAGCTTTGACGGCCTACGTATAGATAATGAATCTAGATTGAAGGCTATTACGGATCTTAAGAAAACACATCCACATCTAAAGGTATTGCTGTCCGTTGGCGGCTGGGGAAGCGGTCGGTTTAGCGAAATGGCTGCTAATGAATCTAATCGGCAAAAGTTTGCCAAAGACTGCTGGCGTGTGATGAGGGAATTTAATCTTGATGGTATTGACATTGACTGGGAATATCCAACGAATTCTTCTGCAGGGATCTCGTCTTCTTTAGCGGATACGGAGAATTTCACCTTGCTCATGCACGATATCCGCAAGGCTATTGGTAAGAAGAAACTGTTGACTTTGGCTTCTGTTGCGAACGGTAAGTATATTGCTTTTGACAAGATTAAGAATGATGTGGATTTTGTGAATATCATGACTTATGATTCGGGTCATCCGCCTTATCATCACGCGAGTTTACACCGTTCACCTTTATCTGGACATACAACTTGTGTGGAGGCCGTTAAGGCCCACATCGAGGGCGGTATGCCTGTTGAAAAATTGGTGCTGGGAATTCCATTCTATGGTCGGGGCAATAAAACTGAAGTCAAGAGTTTTATCGATTATAAAGATCTGCTTTCACTTCAGGGCTTTGAGCAGAAATGGGACGATGAGGCTAAAGCGCATTATCTTGTCAACGATAAAGGGGATTTTGTACTGACTTATGAAACGCCAGAATCGATTGCACTTAAATGCGATTATGTACACGACAGGACTACTCGGTGCGATGTACTGGGAATACGCGGGAGATACAGCAGGAGGTGTCTTACGGGATGCCGTCTACAAAGGTATTCTAGAATAAACAAAAAAGCCTAACGTGAGTTAGGCTTTTTTGTTTGTGGAGCTGGAGAGATTCGAACTCTCGTCCAGTCATGGTACTGTATACGCTTTCTACATGTTTAGCTTCTCTTTAATTGTCGAGCGAGGGAAGGTGAGTCGCTTACCTATACCGTACGCCGTAGTTGCTGTTTCTCACAAGTGCTTAGCAACATCACACTTGCCAGTTCTATTGTTCGATGCCCCGAATGTTAAACCAAAGAACAGGATCTAACGGGACAAATAGCTATGTTAAGTCTAACTTAAGCAGCTAAGGCGTAGTTTTCTTCGCCAGTTATAATTCTGAAAGTTCAGATTAAAGTGCTCTACTAACAACGCACTACATGCTTACATAACCGTCTCCATCCTGTCAATTCCGGTCAACCCCAATTATGTCTTACAAAGGTACTATTTTTTTGCTTAATCAGCAAGATACGTGCGATTCTTGTTTAATGCTTTGGTTCTGAATGGAAAACAAATGATGCTTTAATAAAATTGCTAAAGAATCGAACCTTATTTGACTGGCTGAGTGTTCTGTTATTTTTACAGGGATTTTGATAGGCAGAAAGTTCTTGATGGATTTATGTTTCCAATAAAAAAGCTGGATATAAAATCCAGCTTTTTTATTATTTGATCAATCCAATTATTTGATCAATCCAATTATTTGATCAATCCAGCCCTTTTCAACAAAGGTTCTACCGAAGGTTCTTGTCCCCGGAAACGTTTGTAAAGAACCATTGGATGTTCGGTTCCACCTTTTGAAAGAATATTATCCTTGAATTTGGTTGCGATTTCCTTATTGAAAATACCGTTTTGTTTAAAGTAGTCAAATGCATCTGCATCCAGTACTTCGGCCCATTTATAGCTGTAATAGCCCGAAGAATAACCGCCATTGAAAATATGGGAGAAGGCTGTGCTCATGGCATTGTCCTTGACATCGGGATAGAGTTTTGTCGAAGCAAACTGTTGATCTTCGAATGATTTGAGGTCCGAGATCGCGGTTGGATCCTGTCCATGCCAGCCCATATCCAATAGACCAAAGCTCAATTGGCGCATTGTTGCCATACCCTCAAGAAATGAAGCGCTTTCTCGGATCTTTTCGACAAGTTCAATCGGAATCACTTCGCCAGTTTCATAGTGTTTGGCAAATAGCTCAAGAGCTTCTTTTTCGTAGCACCAGTTTTCCATCACCTGACTCGGTAACTCGACAAAATCCCAATATACAGAGGTTCCAGATAGTGTAGGATAAGTGCTATCAGCTAGCATACCATGTAGGGCATGTCCAAATTCGTGAAATAATGTGGTCACTTCCTGAAAGGTCAACAGCGAAGGTTTTGAAGCTGTAGGACGCGTAAAATTGCAAACAATGGAGACATGCGGACGTTCTTGTTTACCCTGTTGAATGTACTGTGGTTTGAAAGATGTCATCCAGGCCCCATTTCTCTTTCCTTTACGCGGGAAGAAATCGGCATAGAAGATAGCGACTAATTCACCGTTGTCTTTACTGACCTCAAATGTTTGTACTTCTTCGTGGTAGGTATCTATTGTATCGACTTCCTTGAAGTTGATGCCAAACAAGCGATGGGCTACTTCAAATGCACCTTGTAAGACATTTTCGAGTTTGAAATAAGGTTTGAGCTTTTCATCGTCCAAATTAAAGCGTTCCTGTTTCAGCTTTTCGGCATAATAGGCGCCATCCCATTTTTCCAATTGGTCTATGCCATGCATGTTTTTTGCAAATTGGGATAATTCTGCAAATTCTTTCACTGCCGCTGGTTTCGCTTTTCCAAGGAGGTCGTTTAGGAATTCGGTGACTTTACTTGGGTTTTGCGCCATACGTTCGGCAAGGACAAAGTCTGCATGGGTGGCGTAGCCTAATAAGTTAGCACGTTCGAAGCGCAGTTTTACAATTTTAAGGACATTGTCTACGTTGTTGTGCTCGTTATCCTGAAAAGCTTTACGGCCTGCGGCGAGGGTAATTTCTTTGCGAAGTTCCCGATTGTCGGCATAAGTGACAAAAGGAAGATAGCTCGGGAAATCCAGGGTAAAAAGCCAGCCTTCTTTTTCCTTGGCTTTAGCCAAAGCATGGGCAGCTTCTACAGCACCCTCTGGAAGTCCAGCAAGATCTTTTTCGTCTGTTACCAACAGCTGATAGGCATTGGTTTCGGCCAGGACATTCTCCCCGAATTTCAATTTTAAAAGCGATAGCTCGGCATCTATTTCGCGGAGCTTTTCTTTCTGTTCATCATTTAAAAGTGCGCCGTTGCGTACAAAATCCTTATAGGATTTTTCCAATAAGGTGGTTTGCTCTGCCGTCAATGTCAGTTGATCCTTCTGGTCGTATACAGCCTTAACCCTTTTGAAAAGATCGAAATTTAAGGTGATATCATTGCCTAAAGCAGATAGTTTTGGGGCGACATCCTGTGCGATCTTTTCGAGATCAGCATTGGTTTCAGCGGAATGCAGATTGAAAAAGATATTGGACAAACGATCTAGTGTCTGTCCAGAGTAGGACATAGCAGCGATGGTATTGTCGAAAGTTGCCGTTTCGGGATTGTTGACGATAGCATCGACTTCATCTTTTGTCTTCTGAATAGCCTCATCAAATGCGGGAATATAATCTTCGTTTTTTATCTGTGAAAACGGAGCCGTGTCGTGCTGCGTTTTAAATTTTTCTGTTAAAATACTCATAGGAGTAAATGTAATAAATATTTATTTCAAGCGATAACATCTGCTTAAATTATGGGGCTGAGATGATATTTGACCGAATAGGCGTTTAGGCTGCGCCGAAAATTTAGGAGGAAAATTAGAACTGCATAAAAAAAGAGCTCCTCTGAGCTCTTTTTTATATTTGGATAGGAGATTAGGCCAGTTTTCCTAATGCTTCTTTGATTCTTTTCAAAGCTTCAATCAAACTTTCGTCTGAAGCAGCATAAGACAAGCGGATGTAATTGTCGTTACCGAATGAATCTCCACCTACTGTAGCTACGTGACCAACATTCAATAAGTACAATGCCAAATCAGATGAGTTTTTAATGACATTACCATCTTGGTCTTTTTTACCAAAGAACGAAGAGATTTCTGGGAAGAAATAGAATGCGCCCTCTGGAAGATTTGTTCTTACGCCAGGGATTTCAGTCAATAGATCGTATACCAATTGGCGACGACGAGCGAAAGCTTCTTTCATTTTGTTGACAGATTCTAATCCTTGTTCATAAGCGACGATTCCTGCACGTTGAGAAATTGAACATGTACCTGAGGTTGTCTGTCCTTGTAATTTATCATTCGCGGCAGCAATGGTTTTGTTGGCAGCGATATAACCTAAACGCCATCCCGTCATTGCAAATGCTTTTGAAAAGCCATTTATGATAATTACTCTATCTTTGATGCTTTCAAATTGTGCGATGGATTCGTGTTTGTCTACAAAGTTGATATGCTCGTAGATTTCATCGGATAGGATAAATACCTGTGGATGTTTTTCGAAAACTTCAGCTAATGCAGCCAATTCATCTTTGCTGTAAACTGTTCCTGTGGGGTTGTTTGGCGAAGAGAACATAAACAATTTGGTTTTTGGTGTAATTGCCGCTTCCAATTGTGCTGGTGTAATCTTAAAGTTATTGTCGATCTCTGTATTGATAAATACCGATTTTCCTTCTGCTAAAACGACCATTTCGGAGTATGATACCCAATACGGTGTTGGGATAATTACCTCATCACCCGGGTTGATCAACGTCAAAATTACATTAGACAGGGATTGTTTCGCACCTGTAGAAACAACAATTTGAGAGATATCATAATCTAAATTGTTTTCTGTCTTCAACTTGTTTACAATTGCCTGGCGCAACTCAGGGTATCCCGGTACCGGCGAATAACGCGTCCAGTTTTCATCTAGGGCTTTCTTCGCTGCATCTTTTACATGCTCAGGGGTGTTGAAATCAGGTTCACCTACGCTAAGGCTAATTACATTAACGCCTTTCGCTGCTAATTCGCGGCCCAACTTGGTCATTTTAAGTGTAGCCGATTCGGACAAATTATTTATCCTGTCTGATAAGTATGATGATGTGCTCATGGTAAGACAAAGATATTATATACGTTGCAAATAATCTTCTTTATTTTTGAGAATTTACAAAGAAAAGTAGCTCTTTTATTGGGCTTTTTTAATAAAAGGGCAGTTGAAGCGATTTAGCACAGTTATTTAATTGATCCCTGATGTTGGATGTTCAAAACTAATCGTTCTGATTTGTCGTTATATCTTTACCTTTGCGCTCACAAAAATGCTGGCTAGTCCTCATTTCATCATTAGCTCATAGAAGGTTTCATATAGAAGATAAGCATCATGTCAAGACAAAGAAGATTGGTTTTACTATCGCTTTTTACGGGAATAGGTTTGATGATTGTGAAGTTTTTTGCCTACTTTTTAACGGACTCCAGTGCAATCTTTACAGATGCGGCAGAGAGTATCGTTAATGTGATTGCTTCGGGTTTTGCATTTTATAGTATTTATCTTTCGGCGCAACCTAAGGATGAGAATCATCCCTACGGGCATGGTAAAGTGGAGTTCTTTTCGGTGTTTTTGGAAGGTGGACTTATTTTTATCGCCGGCGCCATTATCTTAGCCAAGGCTTGTTACAATCTTTTCTTTCCGGCAGCGTTAACGCACCTTGAACAAGGGATTTATTTGATCGGTATTACATCTGTGATAAATTTTGCAGTAGGATTCTATATCATGAAGCGTGGACGTGCATTGGGCTCTATTACCTTGGTGGCGGACGGAAAACATCTGCAGGTAGATGCCTATAGTACGGTCGGATTGATACTGGGTTTACTATTGATGAGACTGACAGGTTTCCAATGGATCGATGTGGTCATTTCAATTGTATTGGGGCTTTTTATCCTCTTCAATGGTTATAAGCTACTTCGCCAATCGATCGGTGGATTGATGGATGAATCGGATACAGCGCTCGTACAAGATGTCGTCGAAATCTTGGAGCGCAATCGGAAAGATGAATGGATTGATGTTCATAATCTTCGTGTACAGCGCTATGGGAACGAACTCCATGTAGATTGCCATCTCACACTACCCCGTTACCTTGACCTTATCCAGGTGCACGATGAAATTTCTGCTGTGGATAAGATTGTTAATAAGGAGATGTCGGTACGGACCGAATTTTTCGTTCATGCGGATCCTTGTCTTCCACAGTGCTGCCAATATTGTCAGGTCGACAATTGCCCAATTCGTTCGGAGCAATTTCGAGGACGAATTTCGTGGGACACAGACAATGTTACACGAAATCAGAAACATTTTTTATATGCTATTGCTGAATAGCGGATGCAGTTTCTACCGTTCTTAATAGGAATAGTGTCTAGTCTGATGTCTTCGCGTATAGTAAACTAAAAAAAAGCTAGTTTATATAAATATATATAAAAAAAGGTATCTTTGCCTTTTAGCAAAAGAGTTTAAAAATCCTATATGAAGCACATTCGTAATTTCTGTATTATTGCGCATATTGACCATGGCAAAAGTACTTTGGCAGACCGCCTTTTAGAGTATACCAATACCATCAGTCAGCGTGAGGCACAGGCACAATTACTTGATAATATGGATTTGGAACGTGAACGTGGTATTACGATCAAGAGTCACGCCATCCAAATGAATTATAAAAGAGATGGTCAGGAATATATTTTGAACCTGATTGATACCCCGGGACACGTGGATTTTTCTTATGAGGTGTCGCGTTCAATTGCTGCCTGCGAGGGCGCTTTATTGATCGTTGATGCATCTCAAGGTATTCAGGCGCAAACGATTTCAAATTTATATCTAGCGTTGGAGCATGATTTGGAAATCATCCCAATTCTCAACAAAATGGACCTTCCTGGTGCTATGCCGGAAGAAGTCAAAGATCAGATTGTGGATTTGATCGGTGGTGACCGCGATGCGATTATTCCTGCATCTGGTAAAACTGGTCTTGGTGTTCCGGATATTTTGGAAGCTATTGTGGACCGTATTCCACATCCAGTGGGTGATCCTGATGGACCTTTGCAAGCCTTGATTTTTGACTCTGTTTTCAACTCATTCCGTGGTATCATGGCTTATTTTAAAGTTGAAAATGGTGAAATCCGCAAGGGCGACCGCGTGAAATTTGTTGCTACTGGGAAAGAATATTTTGCCGATGAAATTGGTACACTGAAGTTGAATCAAGTACCTAAAGAAGTCATTAAGACCGGTGATGTAGGTTATATTATCTCTGGTATCAAGGAGGCACGGGAGGTGAAAGTAGGGGATACCATTACGCATAAAGATCGTCCTTGTTCTGAGGCTATCCAAGGGTTTGAAGAGGTGAAACCGATGGTCTTTGCGGGTATTTATCCTGTAGATACGGAGGATTACGAGGAGTTGCGTGAATCGATGCACCGTTTGCAGCTAAACGATGCTTCTTTGGTGTTTGAACCAGAGTCGTCGGCAGCCTTGGGTTTCGGTTTCCGTTGTGGTTTCTTGGGTATGCTTCACATGGAGATTATTCAAGAACGCCTAGAGCGCGAGTTTGATATGACGGTGATCACGACAGTTCCCAACGTATCCTATAAGGCCTATATGACCAAAGATAAAGAGGAAGTGATCGTACATAATCCTTCTGATCTACCGGATCCAAGTAAATTGGATTCAATCGAAGAGCCATATATTAAAGCTAATATTATTACGAAATCGGATTTCGTTGGACCAATTATGTCACTTTGTATCCAAAAACGCGGTACGATCATGAACCAGCATTATTTGACTTCAGATCGTGTTGAATTGGTTTTTGAAATGCCAATGGGAGAAATTGTATTTGACTTTTATGATAAGTTGAAAACAATCTCTAAAGGTTACGCTTCATTTGATTACCACCAGATTGGTTATCGCAAGTCAGATTTGGTAAAACTGGATATTCGATTGAACGATGAACCTGTAGATGCCTTGTCATCGTTGATACATCGGAGCAACGCGTATGATTTTGGTAAAAAGATCTGTGAAAAACTAAAAGAACTGTTACCCCGTCAACAATTTGAAATTCGTATCCAGGCGTCAATCGGTGCAAAGATTATTGCCCGGGAGACGATCTCAGCTTTACGTAAAGATGTTACGGCAAAATGTTATGGTGGTGATATCTCCCGGAAGCGTAAGCTTTTGGAAAAACAAAAGAAAGGTAAGAAACGCATGCGTCAGGTTGGGAACGTAGAGATTCCGCAATCTGCATTTATGGCGGTATTGAAATTAGATTAATCAAAATAACACAATAATAAAGGAGCTCTTGAGCTCCTTTTAAATACAATAAAATCTCCTAAACATGAATCTTTTAGATGGTAAACTAGTTTCCGAAAAAATTAAAGAACAAATTGCGTTAGATGCGGCTGAATTTACGACACAGACTGGCCGTAAGCCTCATTTGGTTGCTATCCTTGTGGGGAATGATGGTGGTAGCGAAACCTATGTAGCTAGCAAAATGCGCAACTGTCAACTGGTCGGCTTTGAATCAACAAACATTCGTTATGATGAAAACATAACAGAGGATGAATTGATCGCTAAGGTCAAAGAAATCAATCAGGATGAGTCTATCGATGGTTTGATTGTTCAGTTGCCTTTACCAAAACATATTGATCCAGATAAAGTTACCGAAGCAATTGATTACCGCAAAGATGTGGATGGTTTCCATCCGATCAACCTCGGACGTATGCAACGTAATCTTCCTTGTTTTATTCCAGCTACGCCATATGGTATTATGTTGATGTTGGATTATTATAAGATCGATACAGCAGGCAAGCACGCCGTAGTGGTTGGAAGAAGCAATATCGTAGGATCGCCGATGAGTATCTTACTGGCTCGTAATTCCAATCCAGGTAATTGTACTGTAACATTAACACATAGTCGCACAAAAGACCTTAAAACAGAGGTTTTGCGGGGTGATATCGTTGTTGCGGCAATCGGTAAGAAAAATTTTGTTACAGCAGACATGGTGAAAGATGGGGCAGTAGTAATTGATGTCGGTATTAATAGAGAAACTTCTACAGCAACGAAATCTGGTTTTAAGCTATATGGTGATGTCGATTTTGAAAATGTTGCTCCTAAAGCATCCTGGATTACACCTGTACCGGGCGGAGTTGGGTTAATGACGATCGTCGGTTTATTGAAAAATACACTGGAAGCTGCAAAAGGAACAATCTATCCGAAGCAATAATTTTGTCTAATTGGCATAGAAGTTGTATATTGATGTATACGTGCTCTGATGAGCCGTTGAAAACTACACTCATAAATCAATTTATAATGAAAAAAATTGCACTTTTAGCAGTCGTAGCAGGAGCATTGGTCATGTCTTCTTGCAACAATTCGGAGAAAAAAGACACTACAGCGACAGATTCGGCAAAAACAGTCGGTGAGCATGTAGATGCGGCAATCGCAGATTTAAAAAATGCGGAGGAAAATGCCCGTTTGAAAGCAGAGCAGGCGAAAAAGGATTTGGATGAAGCTATCGCAAAAGGCGATAAAGCCGCCGAGGAAAAGGCTCGAGCTGCTTCTGAAGAAGCTAACACTGCCTGGGAAAAAACCAAGGATGCTTTGCGTAATGCTGGAGAAGATGTAAAAGAGGGATTGAAAGACGCAAAAGATGCGACAGTAGATGCGACAAATACGGCTGTTGATAAAACAAAAGACGCTGCAAAAGATGTCGCTGACGGTACGAAGAAAGTTGCAAATGATGTTGCTACCGGAACCAAAGAGGCTGCTAAAGATGTAAAAGATGCTTCCAAAAAAGTAGGTGACGATATTAGTCGGAAAGCTAAAAATGTAGGTGAAGCGTTGAAAAATTAGTTGACGTATTTCATTTGAACGATAGGGAAGGGGAGCACTTTTTTGAGTGCCCCCCTTTTTTATATCACATCTTTATAATATTGACTTAAATAGGTTTATTGGTAATAATCCCATAATAATTTGGAAAGCTTACGGGTAAGCACCTCTGCTTCATTTGTTTTACCCCAGCTTTTGTCTACATTGTTTTTGGTGAAAATACTGAAAACGTAATCTCCTTTCGGCGCATTGACCAAAATGACCTCATTGCGTACGTCATCTAAAGAGCCTGTTTTTGAAGCTGTTTTAACAGTGGATGGGATTTGCGATAGTCCTCTTTCATCATAGAACATGTTGCCCATAAAACGATACATCTGATCGGAAGATTTTTGGGATACAACTTTGCCTTGTCGGATTAGTGTGACCAAGTCGGCCATTTCTTTTGGTGTAGTCTGGCCCCAGCCATATCTTTCCCAATCTGGCTTCCGCCCCTCTGTCTGTGAGTTGACACGTGTGTTGGCCAGTTGAAAATCGCTCATTAACTTATTGATCGCGACTCCTCCTCCCGCAAGTTTTTGGTTCCAAATGCTGGTTACATTATCACTATACGATAGCATAAGCGCAACCAAGGTTTTCAGGTCAACTTGTGTACTGTCCTTAAAAAATTGCATCAGCCCTGAGCCGCCATATCGTTGACTAGCACGGTAGAGCAGTTGCTGATCAAGTTGTAGTTCACCTTTTTCAATTTTATCAAAGATGCCGACTAAAATGGGGATTTTGACAATACTTGCCGTCGGGAAAATGCTGTCGCCCTGGATGTTGACTTCTTTGTTTTTTTTGAGATGGTGTACATAAATGCCGACATCGCCTTGAAAACCCTGAATCAGCTGTTTAATCTGTGATTCGAGTTTTTTATCGGTAGCGGCTTTTTGACCAAAGGACAGTAATGATAAGAATAGTAACGCAAATGATAGGAATATTTTGTGCATTGTGAAGATATAATATATGTTAAATGTGGTGGATAATAGTTATTTTTATTGTTTATAGGGCTTAAGTTACGAAATATCCATGATTCGTACGCACAGATCGATGAAAAATAAACTGGATATTCTAGCACGAACATTGAAAGACTGATTTTTGACTATGAAATTATTTATGATTTTGATCGGTTGTAAACCGAAAAATAGACGGACAGAACAGCATGACATTTTCTTTGGTATTGGTAATGAGCTCAAGGATTTTGTCGATCCCATTAAAGATTTTTGGCCCGAGGCAGACGGTAAAATTCACATTGATGCGTACCGTATTGTCCATAAGATTGGGGAATATGAGATCAAGGTTACTGAAAGGGGGAATGAACAGGCTATTGATTCAGAATTGAAGTTGTTTTTTGTCAATTTAGGTGGCTACAAACCGAATGAATTTGACGAGTTCCATTACAAAGAACTTATTGTAGCATCTAGTTTGGCCAAGGCGACTGAAAAGGCAAAACGCACTGTTTTTTGGAAGCACCACAGTTCGGCACATATCGATGATAAGTACGGTTTGGATGTTGATGATATTTATGAGATAGAAGATTTGCTATTACCTCATGATAAAGAGCTGTATAGTATTCAAATTACGCCAAAGATCGGTCTAGAAGAAGATACCATTGCGAATGGATATTTTAAACTGAGTGCGCTGTAATAAGAATGTGCGATTAGATTTCTTAAACATAAAAAAGGCTTCTTAATAAAGAAGCCTTTTTTTATGTTTAACCAATATTTTGTTGGTTCTGATGTTGTTTTCTAATGACACTATGTTTTTTACCGTATACAAAGTAAATCAATAAGCCTAAAGCGAGCCAGACCGCTAAACGCTCCCAGCTTTCAATTGGCAATGAGGCCATCATTAAAATACAGACCAAGATACCCATGATCGGAACGAAAGGAACCAATGGTGTTTTAAATGGGCGCTCCAAATTAGGATCTGTTTTACGTAGTACTAGAATACCTACACATACAAGGGTGAAGGCAAATAGGGTACCAATACTTACCATATGCCCAAGATCAGAAACTGGAACGAAACCTGCGAATATACTTACGAATACCATGAAAATAGCATTTGTTTTCCAAGGAGTCTGTCTTTTGGATAAGTCTGAAAATATCTTTGGAAGCAAACCATCTTTACTCATCGAATAAAATACGCGGCTCTGACCAAGTAACATCACGAGAATAACTGAAGTATATCCTGCAATAATCGTAAGAATCAACGCTGTATTTAAGAAATGATAGCCTGTTCGAGCAAAAGCTGTCGCAACTGGTTTAGCATCACCTTTGAACATCGTATAGTTTTCGATACCTGTCATGACGTAAGAGAATAAAACATACAAAAGTGTACAGATTATTAACGAGCCGATGATACCGATTGGCATACCTTTTTTTGGATCTTTCGCTTCCTGGGCAGCTGTACTCACTGCGTCAAAGCCGATGAATGCAAAAAAGACAACCCCAGCAGCGCGCAATACACCACTGATACCAAAGTGACCGAAGTCATCACTCTTTAAAAATGACCAAAAGCTTTGTTGTCCACTTTTCACAAGCTCTTCGCCTGCATTTGTAGGGATAAATGGATCGTGGTTTGCAGGATTGATAAAGCTCCATCCCAAGGCGATAAAAATCAATACTACCCCAACTTTTAGGATAACCAATATATTGTTTACCCGGGATGATTCCTGTGTGCCACGCATCAGTAACAGCGATAGTAAACAAACAATAATGATGGCCGGCAGATTGACTACCCCACCTTCCCAAGGGCCTTTGAGCAGGGTGTCGGGGAGCTGGATATGAAATATCATCAGGAGCTGGTTGAAATACTGAGACCAGCTGACGGCTACTGTAGCTCCTGCTAGTGCATATTCTAGGACGAGATCCCAGCCGATAATCCAGGCAACAAATTCACCCATTGTGGCGTAGGAATATGTGTAAGCACTTCCGGCAACAGGAATCATAGAGGCAAATTCGGCATAACAAAGACCTGCGAACCCACAGCCTACTGCTGCGATAATGAAAGATAGGATAACAGCTGGCCCTGCATTTTCAGCAGCGGCAATCCCTGTTAGGGAGAAAAGTCCTGCCCCAATGATGGCCCCGACACCGAGGGCGATAAGGCCCGAGCTGGACAGTGTCCTCTTTAGCGTGTGTTCTCCATTTTCATTTGCTTCAGCAATGAGTTGAGGAATCGATTTTTTAAATAGCATAGGATTAATTCTTTACGATTATTTAGCTTTTCAATTGTTTAATTAATGTCAAATATAAATGATCTCAATGAAAAAAGGGAAGATTGCTCCTCCCTTTTGTAATAAAATCTGAATCAAATGCTTGTTTGGGTACTAATACGCTGCTGTAAAGCGTTTATTGACGAATTGTTTGTTCTCAATTTCGTCTGCTATTGCTACAGCAAGATCCTCTACTGATAATCTAGAACGACCATCCTGATCAAATACCGGAGCATCAAGGCCTGTGCGGTATTTTCCGGTGCGAGTTCCACCAGCATGGGAATTCATTTCTATAGCAGGACTAAACATGGTCCAGGTAAGTTGATCTTCTTTCCGGATGGTATTCAGATAATCTGCTGCAGCTAATGCCCCAGGTTTAATTTCTTTGGGAAAATCCGGTGAATCGACCAGTCTATTTCCATCAACCAATAAACTTCCTGCACCACCAATAACAATGAAACGATTGATACCGGCATCTTTAACAGCCTGTTGGATGGCCAATGCACCTTTTGTAAAATCTTCGTATAGATTAGGGTTGGTCCATCCGGCATTGAAAGCCGAAACAACAACATCAACACCTTTTAGCGCAGAAACCAATTGATTATTATCATTGATATCTACTTGGAGTTTGGTTACTTTTTCACTCGATGGAATATTTTCGATGTGGCGGGCGATGGCGACTACGTCATAGTTACGGTTTACCAATTCTTTTACGAGATGAGATCCTACGTATCCTGTGGATCCAATTACTGCTACTTTCATGTTTCCTTTAATTAAATGTTTTGCTAAAATCAGCCAGGGTTATCTTTTCCAAACGCTGTACAATATCAGTGTCGACTTCCTGATACAGATCCTGGAGTTTGGAGTTGATATTTTTGCCCACAATACAGGCCGGATTGGGATTGTTAAATTTCCCGCCGAAATCGGTTTGCTTGGTGCTGATATAAATATCAGCCAAGGTAATCGTTGGATTCTCGGGATTTATGCGAATACCGCCGCCCTTACCTTCTTTACTTGTCAGTAAAGATGCTGTTTTGAGAGATGCAATTTCTTTGCGAACCACACTTGCATTGACCTGGATGCTTGACGCAATATATTCAGAAGAAAGCCATTGATTTGACTCTTCTAACTGTGCCAGAACCATAATGTGTAATGCTGTTGCGAACCTCAAGTTGTGTAACATCCTCTGCTGATTTTTCTAAATTATAACACAAAGTAACAGAAAAGGTTTTAAACTGAAATAAAAATTATTACAGTTTAAAACCTTCTGACAATCACGTGATAAAAGTGTTTGTTTTTTATTTTTTCTCGTTAAATTTTTTATAGCTATCCATGATATAGACCTTCAGAGTCTCTTGGGTGCTGTTTTGAATAAATTTATAGGAAGGTCTAAACCTTTCCTTAAACAGGGCTAGATCTGAACCATTGAGCGGAGTCAATTCTTTGATCAGATTTTCGGTGAATTTTCGATCAACTGCTCTTTTCTCAAGTTCTGCGACGAGGAGTTTGTGATTTGAACGTGCCTGTTTTCCCTCTTTGCTAAATATACGGCTTGGAGAAATTCGCACTCCGCCGCGGTTTTGACTTGCGTCGGAATACTTTCCTAAAGTCTTCTCGCGCTGGATTTCAGCAGCAAGTCTACTGTCTGTCATCCGTTCTACGACAACTTCATTGAGTTCGATAACATTATTCATTCTGTTCAAATAGATTCTGCGTAAGCTGCTATCATAAATGAAGACAGTATCTTGTTCATATCCCACAGCCTTGATTAACAAGAGGTCGTTAATATTGGCGTCAATTGCAAAGGAGCCATCTCTATTGGTCTGTACTTCAGCCTTGGTTCTTAAATTTTGAATTTGTGCAGCCTCAATTTTCTCACCGCTGACAAGTTCCATAATAATCCCCTTGGTTTTTTCCTGTGCAACAAGATGTCCACCCATTAGTGTAATAAGTAAGCAGCTTAGAATCGTTTGTAAGATTTTCATGTGAATAAATATAGTTATGTATTTTCAATCTATGAATGAACAGGGTATTTGCCGTTTTGTTTACGCCGTACGTTCATGATCGTTCTCTAGCCAAAAATAACGAATAGATTTTGAAAATCTGCTAATTTGCTTTCCACGAATTATTGTCTGGGTTCTTGTCCGGCATGACCATGTCAGGATCTAACTGTACAGATTGCAGTGGCTCTGTGGTCGGAATTTTAAATTGCCATACGTCGTTTCTTTCCCAGATTTCCACTGGTAGTTTTTTTCGAATCTTCTTGCCCGATACGGTTGTAGCTTCAACAATAACTGGCATCGGTAATTTTTCGAGATTTTCCACGGTGACAAGTGCGCCAAATTTTGGCTCGTTGTTGACATAGGATACCGATTTTATACCTTGGTCCATTTGCCAGTTGTTGACAAACCACCCGCGCCAGAACCAGTTTAGGTTTTCACCAGCACCATTTTCAATGGCTTTGAAGAAATCCTCCGGAGTAGGGTGTTTGTAAGCCCATTCTTGGATATACTTTTTAAAGGCGTAATCGAAACGTTCAGGACCGATGATTTCGTTTCGCAATAATTTCAGTCCATAAGCTGGCTTATAGTAGACCAAAGCACCAATATTACGTTCTTTCATGTTTTGCGGGGTACTCATGATCGGTTCAAGATTACGGGCAGTAAAGATGTACGATCTGCTCGCCTGATTACGGTAATATTCGCCATTGTTGAATTCTTTTGTTGCGAGTTCGTTAATAAATGTATTGAACCCTTCATCCATCCATCCATGTTCACGTTCGTTGGATGCGACAATCATTGGGAACCAATTGTGACCAAACTCGTGGTTGGTAACACCCCAAAGTGAGCCTGCTTTGGCCTGATTGCCACAGAACGACAAGGCTGGATATTCCATTCCACCGACGTTAGAGGCTACATTGACCGCTACAGGGTAAGGATACTCAAACCAGCTTTTTGAATAGATTTCAATTGCAGCTTTGGTGTATTCTGTCGAGCGTTCCCAGGCATTGTTACTGTTACTTTCAATTGGATAGGCTGACAACGCGAGGGATTTTTTTCCACTCGGTAGATTGATCTTCGCACCATCTAATATAAATGCCGTAGAGGACGCCCAAGCAATGTCTTGCGCATTATTAAGTTGATATTTCCAGGTTAAGGTTTTCTTGTCAGGCCTGGAGTTTTTTGCGTTAACTTCTTCGGCGGAGCGGATGATCACGGTTTCGTCGCTGCGTTGTGCCTGTTGGTATCGCTTGAGTTGCTCAGCTGTAAATACTTCCTGTGGGTTTAACAATTCACCACCCAATACAACCATGTGGTTTGCCGGGGTAGTGATCTCAACCTGGTAATTTCCGAATTCACGATAGAACTCTCCCGGTCCTGTATAAGGAAGGGTATTCCAACCTCTAATGTCGTCATAGACACACAGTCTTGGAAACCATTGTGCAATGGCATAGATTTTTCCGTTTTTTGTGTCAAGTATACCTGTACGGTCCGCACCGTATTTAGGAACTGTGTATTGGTATTTAATCTTAAAAGTTATTTTTCCGCCCTTGCTCTTTAACGCAGCAGGAAGTCGAAGCTGCATGCGGGTATCGTTAATAATATGTTCGATCGTATTTCCGTTTACATCCGTAACAGATTGTATCTGATATCCACCATCAAAAGTTGAGTTGCCATCACCGTAACGGCTGTTGGTCAAGGGGGAGATCAATTGACCGCGGCCATGTTGTGAAAACATATTTTGATCTAATTGTAACCACAGATAGTTCATATTGTCTGGACTATTGTTGCTATAGGTAATCTCGACAGATCCTGTAATTTGATCATTTTGATCGTTCAGGGAAGCCTGAATTTTATAGTCGGCTGCATTTTGCCAGTAGGCAGGGCCCGGTTTTCCGGCTGCGGAACGATATTCATTGCCATTATTTTTAAAAAACAAGGGTGCAAAGGCCTCTGTATAGCTGTAATTGGATGTTTTCTCCTGTGCAAAGGCTGGGTAAGCATAGCTCAACGCAACAAGGCTTAAAGAAGCCAGTGCAATTCTTTTCATCATACGTCTACTTAAATTATGTTTATTTGCTCCAATATACAATGAAAAGTACATTGAGCCAAAAAAAACGCAAACGACGTTTTATAATAAAAGGGATAGAAAGTGACCTTAAAGGTTTATTTTGGATAATTGGAGGCTTTTTAGAACCTCCATTCCGGGAAGCATTGTGGAACTATTTTAAATTTGTTACGTACTCTGCTTCATTAAAACCGAGTAATATACCTTTGTTGTATTCAATAACAGGACGTTTAATCATACTTGTATTTTCCTGAAGTACTTTATTGGCACTATCACTGTCAATGACTTGCTCTTGAGTTTCCGGAGATAACTTTTTCCATGTAGTTCCCTTTTTATTCACTAGAGCCTGCCAGTCTACTTGTTTTTCCCATTCTTTTAATTTATCCACACTGACGCCTTCTTTTTTGAAGTCATGAAATTGAAAGGGAACATTATTGTCTTCCAACCATGTAAGTGCTTTTTTTACTGTGTTACAATTTTTGATACCGTATACCTGTAGCATAATAGTGACAATTTGGTGAATCCAAATTTAATCAATCCCGATACAATTTTTAAAATAATTCATATTTCTATGGTGTCTTATCTGTGATTTAAGGATAATTGTGGATATTTTGTTGGCAATGCCATTGAAAAAAGGAGTAACCGGAAAGTTCTTATGCAATTGAACAATCAGGGTTTTATGATTTGTTAACATTCTATATCCCATGTGAAATGATAGTGTATTTAGTACACTATAAAAATTAGGAAGTAATAATAATTTTTAATAATTTAGTAGCTTCAAGTTTAATGAAAGATTAAAATAAATCAATAACAGAAATATGAGCCTAAAAGATTTTAAAGGTGTATTGACAGGAGATCAAGTACAAGAGTTGTTTGAGGTTGCGAAGAAACATAAGTTTGCTTTGCCTGCGGTAAACATTATCGGAACAAACTCTATCAATGCGGTTATGGAAACTGCGAAAGCAGTAAATTCTCCTGTAATTATTCAATTGTCAAATGGTGGAGCGCAATTCTACGCTGGTAAAACCTTAAACAACGATAATTTACAAGCTTGCGTATTGGGAGCGGTATCTGCAGCACAACATGTTCATTTATTAGCTGAGCATTATGGTGTAGCAGTTATTCTGCATACAGATCACGCAGCTAAGAAACTTTTACCTTGGATCGACGGTTTGTTGGACGCTGGCGAGAAATTCTTTGCGCAACATGGAAAACCATTGTTCTCTTCTCACATGTTGGATTTATCGGAAGAGCCAATTGAAGAAAATATTGAGATTTCCGCTAAATACTTAGCGCGTATGAAACCACTTGGTATGACAGTGGAGATCGAGCTGGGTGTTACAGGTGGTGAAGAAGACGGTGTTGACAACTCGGATGTGGATAGCTCAAAACTGTATACCCAACCAGAAGAGGTTGCCTACGCTTTTGAAGAATTGTCTAAAGTATCTGACAAATTTACAGTGGCAGCTGCATTTGGTAATGTTCATGGTGTTTACAAACCAGGTAATGTGAAATTGCAACCAGTTATATTACATAATTCTCAAGAATATATTCGTGAGAAATATAATCTTACTGCTGAGAAGCCCGTAAACTTCGTATTCCACGGTGGTTCTGGTTCTTCTCCGGAAGAAATTGCAGAAGCGATTTCATACGGTGCGATCAAAATGAACATTGATACGGATATGCAATGGGCTTTCTGGGATGGTGTAAGAGCTTATGAAGCGAAAAACCATGATTATTTGCAAGGTCAGATCGGTAATCCAGAAGGAGCTGATTCTCCAAATAAAAAATATTACGATCCACGCGTTTGGTTACGTAAAGGTGAAGAAACGTTTGTTGCTCGTCTGAAAGAAGCATTCGCTGATTTGAATGCAGTAGACGTTAATAGCAAACTATAAGCATAGGTTGAAAAAATAGATCATAAAGGCGCCCTTAGATAGGGCGCCTTTTTTATGTCAAAATAGGTTAAAAATATTGTTCTTACTAGGAATTGGCTTATTTTTTGACGAACAACAATAAAAAGTCAAGTAAATATGAAATTTTTAGGAGTCAGTGTAATTCTTTTATTAATTGCCCAAATGGGGTTTGGGCAGGTGAAGCAAAATGTTGGCGATTTTTCTTCGGTTGTAGCGACGGACAAGATTCAGGTGGAGTTGATTAAATCCGACGAGTCCTTGGTGACGTTTGAAGGACAGAACCATGAGAATGTTAAGGTAGTCAACACAAATGGATCCTTGGTTTTGAAAATGAATACGTTGAATATGCTGCAAGGGGGGAATATATCTGTGAAGGTATATTACAAGAGTTTGAACAATGTGGAAGCAAAAAAAGGAGCTAAGGTATTTGCAACTACAAATAATCCAGTTGCTGCTGACCACTTAAAAGTATATGCTTCAGAAGGGGGGCTGGTCGATCTCTATACAGCGGTAAAAACAGCTGAAATTAAGGTGACCTCAGGGGCTACAATCGCTTTGTATGGAAAGGCAAATAAACAGGAGATCATTTCAAACTTTGGCGGCAAATATGAAGGAAAAGATTTTAAGACGAGTATCACGACGGTCACTGTGAATGGTGGTGGTAAAGCAGATGTTTATGTTACTGATTCCATCGAAACCAAAACACGTGGTGGCGGTGTCATTGATGTCTATGGAAAACCAGAACAACGTGTAGAAAAGAAAATGGCCGGAGGAACAGTCAACTTTAAATAAGTAAACTGTCTTGGATTTGTCAATTTTAGTGCGCGTTTATTTTAGTTGGTTTTATAGAAAAGAGGGGAAATTTGAGGTAATAGATGAAATAAAAAGGGTTTAGCTTAATTAGAGTAATGATTGTTGTTTAACCTTTTTATTAAAAAGGTCAAATATTTTGTTTTTCTCATCAGAAACCTTCTTCATTTGTGCTTAAAATACTTATTTTTGTGAGGGAATAATAAAAATAGTATTATGGCAAAGCGTAATTATGTTTCAAATTCTACGGAATCTACGCGCATGTTCAAGAATGACTTTTTAGAGTCTTTGACGAAAGTGCATTGGAGTGTACCTTTGATTTTCTATGTACCCGTGGTTGTTTTCTTTTCGTATAAAGCGCTAGTTTGGGGAGAGATTTCCTTTTTAACCTACATTGGGTATTTTATTTTTGGTTTAGCTTTTTGGACTGCTTTTGAATATGCATTACATCGTTGGGTGTTTCATTTTCATCCGACATCGGAATGGGGAAAGCGAATCGCTTTTATTTTCCATGGTGTGCATCATGATTACCCAAGAGACCGTATGCGTTTGGTGATGCCGTTGTCAGCGAGTATTCCACTAGCTCTGTTGGTGTATCTTGGTTTTACATTGTTTTTTTCGAATGAGTTTATCTTAGCCTGTTTTTTTTCAGGTTTTATGGTGGGGTATTTGATCTATGACGAATGTCATTACGCGATGCACCATGCTAATTTTAAAAGCGGTATTTTCAAACGGATCAAGCAGCACCATATGTTGCACCATTATTCTGATCCAGAAAAAGGTTTTGGAGTAAGTTCTTCCTTATGGGATGAAATTTTACGCTCAGGTTTCGAAGAAAAGGAACCCAAAAAAGATTCTACTTCCTTAAAAGAAGAAAAAGCATAAATTGAATCACATCAACTAAAAAAGCCCTGGAAGTTTTCAAGGGCTTTTTTTATGGAATAATTTTTCTTTTTATTTAACAATGCCATCAAGTAGGCTTTGTAGGCTAACTTTAGATCAATGGTTTCTTGTTGGGGTTGGCATGCAGGTATTCCAGTTTGAACTGAAACATTTGGGCCATTTTCTGCGCACGCCATTTGGCTTCTTCGGCCTTTTGTCCACTGTATAAGCCATCTACTGTTGCTTCGAATAATTTGAGCCATTGACCAAAATGTTGCGCATCAATGGGTAAATTAATATGAGGTGGAAAGGGGCTGCCAAAATAACGATGTTCATCCAGTAGGATAGTCTGCCAGAAACTATACATCTTTTCAAGATGCATTGCCCAATTGTCTTGGATTCTTTCTTTAAAAATAGGTCCGAGCAAAGTATCGTTACGTATCGTCGTATAAAATTGATCTACTAATACTTTAATGTCATCGAGTGTTTGAATATCTTGTTTCATCGCGTATGATCTAAGCTCATGAATAAAGACCTATAGCTGGATCAAAAGCTTCTTCATGATGTTTATCTAGATTAAATGTAGTGACATTTATGGAGAATCGCATCACTTGGATGTAAAGATGTCTCGTTGAAATATTGTAATTCTCTTTTATTGTCAGTAAATTGACTCAATACTAAGGGAAAAACATATGGGAAAATACGTTCTTTTAATCCTATTATCGATGGGATTTTATGCGGCTGAGGCGCAGGTTACAACAATTTCGATCAATAAGGAAAATTTTCAATCTTCTGGTTTTCCATTTAAAGGGAAGCGTGTGTTGCAAGTGGAACGTATTCAAACTCCAAAAGAAGATAATTATATTGTGTTTTCAAAAGAGGAACGGGGTGCCTACCCCGACAAACTTTATGTACAACAATTTCAGCAGATCGATGGAATGTGGCAGCTCGTGGCTGATGAATTGATATCCGAAGAAGGGATCGTTACGTCGATTTGGGAATCTCGAAAGGCATTTTTTGATGCCGATAAGGATGGTAAATTGGATGCATTATTTATCTATTCAAGGCACCCAAAGGATGACCTAAAAAAGCAACTAAGCTGTATTGGTCTAGTTCTTTATAAGAAAAAGTTTTACCGTCTCCGTGCGGAGGAAGTAGATGGTTATAGTCAAACAACGTTTTCCGATAATTATGCGTCCCTACCGGTTGAGGTAAAAGAAAATGTGGAACGTTATTGGAACAATCTGGATAAAAGATAATTTACCGTACTGGGCTGGAATCTACCGAAAGATCGATCATACGACCTTTCGGTAAACTTGTTACTGTCTATTTTCATCAGATAGAAATCATTCCCATGTTTTTTGATGACAATAATTGATTTTACCTATGAAAAGCTCGTTCAATAGGTTGTTACAATGTATGGATAGGGCATCGCTCAAATCAATGTTACTGGATTATAGCGAGCAATTGCTTTTCTTCTTCGATTTGCGTTTTACTGATCACATAACGTGCGATATGCTGGCCCTTCAATTGATCTATCGTCTGAATAATATCTTTTGTGCGCGCTTCTTTGCTAGGCTTGATCAGTACAATCATGTCCTTTGTATTGGGCATAGTGCTTATCTTAGCTTTTAACTGTGCAATAACGCCTGAGAGCCCTTTCTCGATATCTACCGGTACTTTTGAAGAGCTGATCGGTTTTTTGAAATCCCCATGATACCACATGAATTTTCCTTCGCCAAGAATGAGCGTCGCCGTGCGGTTTTCATCAATAAGAACCGAACTTTCTACATCTGATTTACTTTTGTCCGGCATGGCGATATCCATTGCAGATGGTTTATTTAATGTTGTGGTCAACATAAAGAATGTAATGAGAAGAAATGCGAGGTCTACCATGGCTGTTAAATCTACTTTAGGAGCCATTTTTCTGCTTCTTATTTTTTTCTTTCCCGTTTCTTGCATTTTTTGGTTTAATTCTGCCATGATAGTCATTTTTAGGTTAACACGTTGTTGTTACTCACTATTATGATGTCAGAGAAGAATGGATTCCACAGTATTTTTTTTAAAACTGCGGTTTTTCTCAAGTATTTTCTGTGTTTTTTTCTTAATTGTTGATAATCAGTTTTTTTATGTTATGTTTTAGTTTGTTCGTTGTTGATCCGATTTGACCAATTCACTGGTCATTTTGTCCTTTCAATCAATTTAGGGCGCTTGCTAGGCTGTAGAAGTTTTTCTAATGGTGTGCAAAAAAGCCCTTCAATGCTGAAAGGCTTTTCTTGCGGAGTGGTGGGTAAGTTACTTAGCAACCGCCTTGGCTAGGGATGCGTTTATAAATTATTTTGTTATCTCTTTGTACATAGTCGCCCGCTACTATTGGATACGAATACTTAGGTGCGTACATGACACTACGACCTTTTATCGTTATTTTGTCGTTTACCTTCAGACTTTTCAATTGTTGAAATTCATTAGAATTTTCCAGACCAAAACTTAGAATATAGTCTTCACGATTAATCCTAACCATTACTCCGAAACCTAACTGTGCACCTAGTGGAAGGTAAAGAGAAGTTACAACCGCCTCTATGTCGGTAGAATTCTTTATTTGATTCTTTATTTTCCCAGCATTGTCAAGTACTTTTATCCCTTCGGAAGATTCTTTCCATTTTTTGAATTTTATACCATTGGGGCTCGCTTCCCATTTATTTATTTCGGCGGTCATTTCAGTAGGACTGCGTGAATTCGGGGCCGTTTTTTTTAAGGTTTCATTTTTGATTTCGCGATTGGCAAAGGCCAAGCCGCTTCCTATAGCGAGCGGTAAAACCAATACGTAGATAATTTTTTTCATATTTTTAAAAGTTTAATGAACATTAGATTTATCCCAGTAAATTAGATCCGTTCAAACTTTTTTTCTCGTATCTGTTTTAGAGTGATGTAACAAAATTACTTTTATGATACTTATATAGAGGTGTTTAGATTGTAAATAGTGATGTAATCTTTGTAAATAAATTGTAAATCGTATGTCTGAAAGCCGAAATATTTTCTCAGGGAACCGCAAGTACTTGTATGGCGGCATAATACTCTTGTTTATTGCGATGGCCTTTGTTGCTTTTGATATGACTGGCACAGACGATTTTGATAGCGCTAGGAGGGAAGTTTTGCTTAGGAGGATAGGAGATGAACTGCTTACGCAGTCGGGAGACAGTAGATCAAGGGTACTTCCGGTAGAAAAGATTCAAGAAAATGAATATCGGATCAGGTTTGAGAATGAAATCACCTTTAAACCAGACTCATTGGTGAGTACTATTCAGCGGCTGTTGGTCAATGATCCTCTTGCCCGTGATTATGTCGTTAATGTACTCAACTGTGGCAATTCGAGTGTAGCTTATGGATATGCTATTTCCCATAATAAAAAAGATGATATTATTGCTTGTAGAGGTAGAGTGCAACCTAAAGGATGTTACATGATCAATATTAAATTTAAACCGAGCGGGATAAATACAGCAGCGAATAACTATTTTCTTGGTATCGTGTTGTTTTTAGCATTTGCTGGATTCTTTTTTTTGAAATCGGATCGGAGGCGAAGCATTGTGTTAGACGATCAAAATAACAGTATTTTAACCTTTGGGGCCGTTTTGTTTAATCCGCAGGAGCGAGAAATGATCATTAATGAAAACACCATAGATCTCACTGGAACGGAAACCCGTTTGTTACATATTTTAGCCTTGTCTCCTAATCAAACGATAGCGCGAACACGGCTGCAAAAAGAAATTTGGGAAGATGAGGGAATTATTGTTGGGCGCAGTTTAGATATGTTTATATCAAAACTTAGAAAAAAATTGGAGTTTGATCCGAATATCAAAATTACGGTTATACGTGGTAAAGGATATAAACTTGAGGTAAGTTCTTAAGAAGAGTAAGGAGATAAATTTGGCTAAAATGCAAAAGAAGCTGTCTCAAATTTATTGAGGCAGCTTTTTTATTAAATATGGCTATGCGATAGATTTGTGAGTTGTTTGTTGATTATTTCACAGAACTGTTCATTTGGGAAGAAAAAGAACAAAAAGTAGCTTTTTAAGCTGCTTTTTTCCTTAGATTTTGCGCTATAGCCAATAAACCCCATTCTATGGACACTTTTTCCTTACCGCGGAGCATAAATCTTCGGAACCCGTGGTTCTGTTTTATGTTTCCAAAGACTGGTTCGACATCGTGACATCGCTGTTTTCTTTTGGCTATACCGACATCGCTGTTAAGCAATCCGTATGCTCTGTCTTTATAAGCCTCAAGCTGTTCATTTATCTGGATGATTCTATTGCCCTGTGATTTGTGGCAAGCACCGTTCAATGGGCAGTTTGTGCAGTTTTTTGCCTGATATCTTTTTATTTTTTGCTCGAAACCTGTGGAGGTCTTTTGTGTAAATAGACCTATGCAGTTCATTTCCTGTCCCATTGGACAGATATAGCAATCTTTTGCAGGGTTATAATGTAGTTTATCAACGGAGAATGGCTTCTTGCCCGAATAACTCTTTTTCTGCTCCTTGTCAAACATACCATATTTCACATAGGCCCCAATGTTTTTCCCTTCTAGTAACGCATAGTTCTCCTGGCTGCCATAGCCAGCATCTGCGGTAATGGTTTTCAGTATTTCCCCAAAGCTCGCCTCATGTTGTGCCAGATGACCGGGTAGCGTTGTGGTATCTGTGGGGTTGGGATGTATGGTGTAATTGACGATGTATTGATTGGAAGTAGATATCTGAATGTTATAACCTGGTTTGAGCTGGCCATTTTTCATATGATCCTCTTTCATGCGCATAAAAGTAGCATCGGGATCTGTCTTGCTATAACTATTTCTATCTCCAAGCGTTACTTCCTGCTCTTCATATTGAACAATCTTGGCCGGGTAGTTTTTAGTCGCATAGCGCAACTTTGCCCTCATCTTCTTGCTTACCGAAGGTTTATCGGACAAGACCCGGTTCAGGTTATCGACAGTAGCCTGAACTTTTTCGCGGTCAATTGTTGTCAGATCGGGAGGTTCCGGAAGGTTGTCCTCTGCTTTGGCGATACTTTGGGCGTATTCCCAAATATCTTTTAAGGCAGCTTTCATCTTCTCCTTATTGGTCTGGATAGCTTTTTTCCAGACAAAGGTGTATTTGTTAGCATTGGCTTCAATCTTGGTGCCATCGGTGTAAACATCTTCTATACTCAGCAGACCTTCTTCGGACAGGAGTTTGACAACTTCTTCAAATACACAACGAAGTGCTTCTTTCAAACGAACGCCTCGAAATCTGTTGATGGTATTGTGGTCGGGATAGCTCATGCCGCTCAGCCACATGAAATTGATGTTCTCCCGGCACGCCGTTTCCAATTTGCGACTGCTGTAGACATTGCTTACGTAGCCAAACACCAAAACTTTCAACAACATCTGCGGATGATAACTGGAGCAGCCTTTTATCTTATAAGCGTCCAATAGGGACTGGATGTTGATCCGGTTGATTACATCGTTAACGATACGTACCGGATGACCTTTGGACACCAGTTCGTCCAAAGTTGGAGGAATGGCCATGATCTGGTCCTGATAGTAAGGCTTAAAAGTAGCTCTTTGAGATGGCATATATCCTTTTTGTTTACACTATAAATATATGAAAATCAAACCGTTAAAACAAATAATAAACCTTAGATAATGCAAAAAAAGAGACTGCCTTTTTGAGACAGCCTCTTTTCTGCGGAGAGTGAGGGATTCGAACCCCCGAACCTGTGACAGTTAACGGTTTTCAAGACCGCCGCATTCGACCACTCTGCCAACTCTCCGCGACAAAAGTAGAAATTTTGTGTAGAATTACAAAACTTATTTTACATTTTTCTTTGTTTAAAAGCAGTTTTAGCACTCTTAAATAGAAATGTAGCTGAATACCAGTTGGTTATTTTTAGGGGTTGACCACCTTCCGATGTCATATTGGAGATAGCGGACTCTGCCCTGGACGATATGTCCGCTTTAGATGGGATCATAATCTTGTTTTAGGTTATTTATTGCAATTAAAAATGTAATCATGAACGTATTCTTAAGGAGCAAACATGATCCGATTTTTCAATTCCCGAACTGTCGTTCTAACTCCTGTAATTCAAAAATAACTTCGTTGATTGATCGGTCAATTTTAGCGAGTTGTCTTTTACCCAGATAAAAGTAGGAAAATAGAATCCAGCTATAGGTTGGAAGGTAAGTCAATAAATAATAGTGGAAACTAGCACCCGCTAGGATTTCCCGAAGATAGATCGAGATCGCTATACCGAGAAGTAGATGATAAATCGGCATATTCCAATGAATTCTTTTCTTTCGAAAGGAGTCAAACTCTTGCCACTGTTGTAAATGCTCGGTAGGTAAAGCTGCTTCGTTGATCTGTTTGACTTTACGTGCAGTGGTCAACATTAAGTATGCCTGTATAAAACAAAGGAACGATACGATAAACATCGCTGTGTACAATGTGAGCGTTTTATGCCTAAAATCAAGGAAATATGCCAGAGCAAGAATAATTAATCCTGTTGCAAGCAATAAAACAGCACCGGCTATTTCTTTCCTTATTAATTCTTGACGAAAGTTTTTGGCCTTATTCAGGTGTTTTGGGGGCAAGATATTTTGTTTGCTATCCTGTTTCCAAAGATGTTGTAAATCGTTAAAGTCTTGCATATTTATGGAAAATTTCGGTTAATTCCTTTTTAATTCTATGGATTTTTACACGGAGATTATTCTCTGTAATTCCCGTAATTTCTGCTATTTGCTCATAAGGTTTTTCATCTAATACCAATGTGATCAGTACTCTATCAGCTTCTTTCAGCTTGCTGATACATTTGTACAGCAGATCAATCTGCTGTATTTTTTCATTCGATGAATCCTCTGGTATATCGATGCAGCTTGTGTCGGTCATTTTTTTTAAATGCTGATGTTTTTTTCGCATACTCGTCAAGCAATTATTGATCGCTATTCTGTAGATCCAGGTGCTTAATATGGCATCGTTGCGAAAACTGTCGAGTTTTTTCCATACAGTAATGAAGGTCTCTTGGATTAAATCTTCTGCATTATCTCGGTCTCCGGTATAACTGAGGCATAACTTGCGGATGGCCGGCGCATATTCTTTGTAAATAATCTCAAAGTTTTCTTTGTTGGTCATCGGGTTATTTTAAAAATGTGTCTAGTTCTTTAAAAAACCAAATTGGCTGATCATACATAATAAAATGCTTACTGTTGGTATTGTGTAAAGTTAGCTTTTTTACATACTTATATTGCTCGGAAAGAATCTGTTGTGATTTTTCCAGCGTTTCGTACTTACTACCTAGCACCAAAACGGGTATCGTAATTTTAGCAAGATCCTGGCGGATATCCGTCGTCATCATTTCATAAAACGCAGATGCTAATGTAACTCTATCGCTTTGTACTTGCCATTCGGCTATTGTTTTGGCTTTTATAGAATCAGTTACCAGCTGTCGTGCTATATTTTCAGCATACACACTAAGTTGTTGGTTTCCCATCGAAGTAAATTGTGCGATAAGTGCATCTTTATCGACAAACTTTTTCACTTCCTCTACACTTGTATTTGGGTTCTGCATGGCCGGGTAGAACGGTACTCCGTCCACAACGATAACTTTTTGAAATAGCGAAGGTGCGGTGCTTGCGATCCAGAGACTCAAAAAGCCTCCTAAACTATGGCCTAGAAGAATCGGATTTTGCAATTTTTTTGCCTCTGTATATGCTATGATTTCATTGCGCATAGTCTCAAGCAATGCTTCTTTAATAGCTGCTTGTCCTGCGAAGCCAGGAAGTGTAAGCACGTGACATTCGTATTTGTCTTTTAAGTGATTTACAGTTTCTGTCCATACGGTTCCACTACAACTATATCCTGGAATAAGAATGATCGGTGTTCCTTTTCCATAGATACTGACCTGAAAATCATATTTTTTTTGTGCAAATGCCGATCCGTAAATCATAAGTAAAAGTATTGAAATACCGACTTTGGTGAAATGGCATAAATAGTTCCGTAGATCTTTATTGATACGAAGAACAATAGTTTTCATAAGAATTGAATTTAAAATTAGTAATTATGGTTTTCTAGAATATTCTGCCTATTAGATGTTATGAATTACAGATTATTACATAAAAGAATGAAAAAAGTGAAAAAGAGTACATGTGACCAGGAAGAGTTGAGGGAAATGTTGTTTTCTTGTAGATAACGCTCTGATAATTCGAATGGAATGGTACTATAAGAAAATTGGGATCATACCGAAAGTTTGGGGGGTAATCATTTTTAAGCATACAATTTCATCACTCTGTACAGGAAGAATGTTGTATCCCTTACTCCACGGAAGACGCTCCTGAAAGCTTTGAGTTTTGCATTGAAGGACTCTGCGGATGCATTGGTGCTTCTATTGTCGAAGTAGTGGAGAATGTATTGATGATGTGCTGCAATGGATCTTGCGACACTCTCGAATGAAGCAATACCCGCGTTCTCAACCTGGTTGTGCCACAGTCCTAACTTTGTGAAAGCAACTTTTTTATCCCTGCATTTATTGAAGATGTCACCTAAGGCAACTCCAAGATCATAAGCCTGTTTTAGCTTGGGAAACCTGATGAACAGCAGTTCTGCACGGCGTTTTTGGCTTTCCGACCATCGACTTGGATGCTTGAACAGGAGGTGTCTCGACCTAGCTAATAGCTGTTTGAGCGTATCACCATTAGGCAACAACTCGGGGTCATATGGGATACCCCGTTTTCGCGATTCCATTATTTTTTTGCTTTCTGCATCTAAGACTTCCCATCGGTATTTGATACGGAGTTCCTGAACAGCATCATAAGCAAGTTTTTGTACATGAAACCGATCGATAACCCTTCTGGCATTTCTGAAACACCTACGGATAGCCTTTGCCATATTGGGGGCCATATCCATCGTTACTTCCCTAACTTTGTTCCTTAGTTTAAGTGGAATGCGCTCTAATACAGCAATAATATCTTCCGCCTTTGTCCCTCTTATGGTAGCCAATATGGTTCCCTTCCTGCCCTTTGCTGATTTACTGCTTACGATCGTGTAAAGTTCACCGTTGCTAAAGCTGGTCTCCATCGATGCTCAGGTGTTCCGATATGTTATCAGGAAAAAGGGTCCATTGCTCTGCGTGTGGCTTTTGGTCCCAGTCCTGGAAGTCACTGAGATGGTTCTTGTATTGATCCTGTAGTTGCTTACCGTCCATTTGGAAGAACAGACCTACCAATTGGGCGCTTACAGGATGATTATCCAAATATCTTCTTTAAAAAAAGCCCGAATTCCGTAGTCATTCGAGCACCCTCACGCACCAGATTCCAATCTCTTGTGATGATCTCTCCGGTATCCAGGACCGTCCAGCGACGACGGCGGATATGTAGCGTAACTTTCTGGCCTCGAATGGGAAAGTCTGAAATCTCAGTGGAAGGCATGAAGCCCTTTGACTCCAACTTGCTGTTCTGATAGCCTGTCGGAGCAATATTAAGCTCATCTAAATAAATGTGGAGCTGATTGTCAACCTGATCGACTTCTAAAATCTGAAAGTATTCCAATAGCCCTTCGGGCATCAATAGGGACAGTAATTTACGTTCGGCTTCTTGCAAGGGATATCTGTATTAAGGATGCTAAACTAAGAAATTTTTGACATTCCCCCCAAGAATTCAGCTTGATCCGAAAATTGATCTTTTGATGGGGGAGAATAAAGGGGCAAAAGCAAAAAGCCTTTCATTTCTGAAAGGCTTTTTCTGCGGAGAGTGAGGGATTCGAACCCCCGAACCTGTGACAGTTAACGGTTTTCAAGACCGCCGCATTCGACCACTCTGCCAACTCTCCGCGACAAAAGTAGAAATTTCGAATAGATTTACAAAACTTATTTTCTATAGCTAGTCTTAGCGTTTGAAAATGAGCAAGATTGTTTTTAAAAAAGTCTATGCAGGGATAATCTCATGGCAGTGTTTCCTGATGTTGGCCGCAATTTTGTCGATCGGTAAATCGTCCTGGTCGATACCAAATGGCTCTTCAATGGACTCACCAATTAATTCAAGAGATGCTAAAACATATAAGATAAATGGTACAGCAATCACAACAAAGTAACCGATGGAAAAGACGTAACCTACTGGAAGGGTCATGGTATAGAATATAATGAACTTCTTGATAAATGCACTATATGCTAATGGTATTGGGGTGTTTTTAATACGCTCACAAGCTCCACAAACATGTGTCATGGTAATAATTTCCTCATTAAGGATAATAAGCTGATCGCCACTTATAGTTCCTTCTTTATATAGATCATTGATTTTGTGGAAGATCATGGTGGAAACTTGGTTCGGACCATGTTTTTTATTGTCTAAAGCCTTTAACTCAGGGTGTACGTTTTCGTCGAGCATAAACTTGGTGTAATCCGATCTTAAAAAATCGTATAGTGTCTCTGCGAATAGGGGGATTGCCTTTCTGAAAAAACTACGATTCACTTTGTCATCTACATCCAGCATGGCATTTAGTTTGTACGAAAATGCTCTACTAACATTGGTCAATGTACCCCATTGTTTTCGGGCTTCCCACCAGCGGTCATAGGCAGTGTTTGTTCGGAATACCAGTAAAAGCGATATAACAAAACCGAGTAGGTTGTGGACAATGGTAATGTTCTTGACCCAGCTCTTTTCATTTAGTTTGAGGTATTCCAATTCAAGAAAGGCAATCATCCAGGAATAAAACGCTATCAAAACAAGAAATGGCAGTAACTTTTTGAAGGTATCTGATTTATGCAATTTGAAAGTTGCCGAAAGCCAGTCTTTGGGGTTGTATACGATCATACACAAAAATATAAATTGTTGCGAAAATTTTGCGAGTTAATTGCTATTGCCGTAACTTCATCGTGCTATGGGACAACAGCGATCAAAAAGAAAGAAAACAAGTACAAAAGGAAGTCAGGTTCGTGGAACAAAGTGGATTTGGATGATAGCAGGAATGCTGGTGTTTTTCCTCTGTCTTGTTGTGTGGCATTATCGGGCTGGAATTATATACTATTTTCGCGTGGCTACCTCCAAAGACAAGTCTCTGACGAAGGAAGCTAAATATGATATTCGTAATATTGAGATTATGAGCAAGCACGATGATAAGGTGTTTGGCATAGACGTGTCTACCTATCAGGAAGAAATAGATTGGCAAAAGGTAAGCACAATCAATGATCATTTTCCGATAGATTTTGTGTTTATCAGGGCGACAATGGGTGAAAAAGGAATTGATGATAAGTTTAGTCGAAATTGGAGTAAAACGGAAAATAGGGCAGTTTTGAGAGGCGCCTACCATTATTTTAGACCCAATGAGAACTCGGTCAAGCAAGCGAAGAATTTTATTCGGAAGGTTAAATTACAGTCTGGCGATCTTCCACCGGTCTTGGATATTGAGGAGCATCCAAAACAACAATCGATGGATAGCTTGAAAGTTGGCCTAAAACGTTGGCTTGAAGAAGTCGAAGCTCATTACAAGGTAAAACCCATTCTTTACTCCGGAGATAAGTTTTATAGTGACTTTTTGGAAAAGGAATTTGCAGCTTATACGTTGTGGATTGCAAATTATAACTTTTGGGTTGAGAACCCCAAAGAGCATTGGGCCTTCTGGCAATTTTCTGAAAAAGGTACTGTTAGAGGGATTCAGGGCAATGTGGATTTAAATATATACAATGGTAAAATTGAGGAATTGGAAAAGCTGCTTATTCCTTTTAAATAGTAAAATATATGCGTAGAGTTTTTATCACATTATGTGGAGTCTGCATTGCACTGTTTAATGGTCAAATGCAATTACATGCCGAATCGAAGAGTCATCGGGTCGAGATGTCGCAACCCGCTTCAGATTTACCACGATTAACATTGAAAGAATTTAAAAAATTGCGTCGTGAAACAGCTATTCAAGTTCTTGATACGCGATCTGGCGATATATTCCTACAAGGATTTGTACCTAAATCAATAAATATAGGCTTTAAATGTCCTTTTAACCACTTTTTGGCGCAAGTGTTTCCCAATAAAGCTCAAAAGCTTTTATTGATTACAGACGGAGATAGTCAAGATACGGTTTATCATCATTTATTAAAGCTGGGTTATACCCATGTTATTGGGGGGTTGGAAGGCGGCATTGAAACTTGGAAAGCTAGCGAAGATGTAGTCTCGTTGCGTAATATCAGTGCAGGAGAATTCAGGAAAAGATCAGATCAAGGTCATATTGTGGATGTAAGAACAGATAAAGAATTTGGTAATGGACATATTGACAATGCAATGAATATTCCATTAACAGATTTCGTTAATTTTGGTTCTACGCTTAAAAAAGGCAATCAACAGCTGTATGTACACTGTCAATCAGGTTATAGGAGTGCAGTTGCTGTATCTATTTTGAGTGCTAAAGGATTTAAACATATATGCAATATCCAAGGTGGGTATAAGGCATTGCAAGAAGAAGTAAAGGAGAATCAATAATGGCTACTTTTGACCAGATTATTCAATCAAATTCGCTGGTTTTGGTGGATTTTTTTGCGACGTGGTGCGGTCCCTGCCAGACTATGGCGCCGATTTTACAGGATGTAAAGGAATTTTATCAAGATGATTTGTCTATCATTAAGATTGACGTGGATAAGAATCCAAAAATTGCTTCGATTTATAAGGTAAGTGGCGTGCCTACTTTCGTGTTGTTCAAAAATGGCCAACAGGTATGGCGACAAAGCGGCATGATTCCCAAGATGGAATTACATAAATTGATCGATCAAGTAAAGTAAAAAATAAGGCGTTCAATCAAATTGAACGCCTTATTTTTTAATGATACTCTGGTGTTTTAATAGGTAGTGTTATATCGCACTAAAATATTAAAATTCATCGTCATCATCGAAGTCATCCAATCCTCCAATCGAGTCGATTTCAGGTAAATCGAAATCATCATCGAAATCATCATCATCGTCATCAGGACCGTTGAAAGATGCGAATTTTACTTCTTCAAGATCTTCGTTAGCTAAAGTTGCCGTGTTCATAAAATAATACTTTATTGTTTCTTATTCAATGTTGTAAAATTAGAGAAGAAAACTATTTTTTAAAACTTTTTTTAAAAAAAATATTAAGCTTTATTTTTCTGTTAATCAGTATGTTGAATTGTATTTTGAAAATAAAAATTTATTTTATTTTATTTATTCATTTGTTTCGCCAATCGCATTGTCCTCGGTAACGATGTCTTTCAATTGAGGGAGATCTCTCACACCATTGATTCCGAAGTGATCCATGAACTGCTGGCTTGTTGCATAAAGTAATGGTTTTCCGATACTATCTGCTTTTCCCGCAATTTTGATCAGTTTCTTTTCCAGTAACCGTTGAATAGAGTAATCGCAGCTGACACCTCTAATCTGCTCCACTTCTAATTTTGTTATCGGTTGTCTGTAGGCAATGATTGCGAGGGTTTCTAGCGCTGATTGACTTAGTTTTCGCTTGTTATTGTGATTTTGGAGCTGTTGTATCGATTCATGGTAAACAGCTTTTGTCAAAAACTGATAGGCGTTGTTGATATAGCGTAATTCGAGTACATAGTCTTCGTCCTGGTACTTCGTTTCAATTTTTTTAATCAACTCACATAGCTCTTCCCTGGATACTTCGATGGCTAAGGATTCCTGCAAAATCTGTTTAATATCGGCAAGATCTATTCCTTCCGCAGAAGCAAATATAATTGCTTCAATATTTCTTATGACGTCTTTCAATGTATCGTATTAATAGTTAATGACCTGTTCGACCATATGGGCTGGTAGCTCGCGGAACTCATACTTTTGTGTTCGCAGTTGTGGGCTGAATCCAGCTTCCAAAATAGCTTCCTGTATAGATTTTGATGTAAACCGATGTGGTGCACCAGCTGCCGAAACGACATTTTCTTCAATCATAATTGAGCCGAAGTCGTTCGCTCCAGCGTGCAGACATAATTGCGCTGTGCGCTTTCCGACGGTGAGCCAGGAAGCTTGTATATTTTTAATATTAGGAAGCATGATGCGACTTAAGGCAATCATGCGAATATATTCTTCGCTCGTTACATTATTGGTAATACCGCGCAGTCTTTTCAATAAGGTACCATCATCTTGGAAAGGCCAAGGGATAAACGCAATAAATCCATGGGATTCCTGAGGTTTTTCATCCTGTACTTCGCGAATCCATACCAAATGTTCAAAACGTTCTTCTATCGTTTCGATATGGCCAAACATCATGGTGGCAGAAGTTGGTAAATTAATTGTATGGGCTGCCCGCATAACATCTAGCCATTCTTTACCACCGCATTTTCCTTTTGATATAAGACGTCTCACACGGTCATTGAGAATTTCAGCTCCCGCTCCAGGTAGCGAGTCTAGTCCTGCCTCTTTCAATTGCGTCAAAACTTCAATATGGCTCATGTTCTCCAATTTGGAAATATGCGCAATTTCAGGTGGACCGAGAGAATGTAGTTTTAGCGTAGGATAAAGTTCCTTTAATTGCTTGTAAAGGTTTTTGTAAAACTCAATACCTAAATCCGGGTGATGCCCACCTTGCAGCAGCAGTTGATCGCCACCGTATTTAAAAGTTTCCTCTATCTTTTGTTTGTAGCTTTCAATATCGGTAATGTAGCTATCTTCATGACCGGGGCGACGGAAAAAGTTGCAAAATTTGCAATTTGCAATACATACATTGGTGGTATTGACATTTCTGTCGATTTGCCAGGTTACTTTACCGTGTGGCACTTGTATCTTACGCAATTCATTGGCTACGAAAGTCAAATCAGCTGTAGGTGCGTTTTGATATAAAAAAACACCCTCTTCCTTGGATAGGAACTCAAATCGGAGCGCCCGTTCTAATAAATTACTTACATTCATCAACAACAAATATAAGGAGCTTTTAGCTTATTTGGACTTATTTGTGGAATATTTGACAATGCACATTGAATTTTGGGAAAGGTTCGAGAGATAGAAAACAAAAGGATTTGCTCGTGTAACAATAGTATTGCATTTTAGCTTAGCGTATAAAATACAATAACTTGATTTATAGCGCTTTGTGAATTAATTAAGATTTTTCCTTTTTTTTTCATTTATTATTCTTTATATTCATTTAACAGATTTTAACATTTCTGGAAAAATAACCAAATTAGAAAAAAATGAATAACCAAGGGGCCTGAACCTGCCAATAATATAGCATTGTTGTCGTCAGACCTAAAAAAATGACCAAAAACTTAAATAACAACCAATATCAACTAAAACAACTAAAGCATAAACATAAATTTTTTTAAACCACCTATTTAGTAAAATTATGATGAAAAAAACGGACAAAAATTGCTGTTTTGATCTCATATTGGGCCAAAAGTTCAATAAGAGGTTTCTGATTATGAGTTCTCTTCTCATTGGAGGAGGAATGACCACTCATGGATTTGCCAGTGGATTAACTAGCCATGGCAAAGTTGAAGTCGTTTCATTAATCAAAACAAGGAGCGTACAACAGACGCCTATCAAGGGGGGTGTGAAGGATGCTGCTACAGGTCAAGGTATTACTGGTGTATCTGTGAAAGTCAAAGGGAGCAGTAACGGGACGTCGACCGGCGAGAATGGTGCATTTACCATTCAAGCAAAAGTGGGCGATGTGTTGATTATCAGTTATATTGGGTACAAAAGTACTGAAGTTGCTGTTTCTTCGAAAGCTGATCTTGCAATTTCCTTAAGCGGTTCAGAAGATGCCTTGGAAGAGGTTGTTGTCACAGGTTATTCGGCGCAGCGTAAGAAAGATTTAACTGGTGCTGTTGCCGTTGTCAATGTGAAGGAATTGAAAACTACCCCGGCGGCGAGTGCTGTTGAGGCGTTGCAAGGGCGGGCAACAGGGGTTCAGATCGTAGTAGATGGTGCCCCTGGTTCTACACCACAGATCAAAATTCGTGGTTACAGTACGATCAACAACAACGAGCCGCTTTACATCATTGATGGAGTACCTTATGAAGGAAAGTTAAGCTGGTTGAATCAAAATGATATTGAGACGATGCAGGTCTTAAAAGATGCATCAGCAGCTTCAATTTATGGTTCACGTGCAAATAATGGTGTTGTCATCATTACCACAAAAATAGGTAAAAGCGGAAAACCTCAATTTAGCCTTGACTCTTATTATGGTGTGCAGGTTCCAAACAGTGGGCGTTTTCCAAAAATGTTGTCTCCGCAACAAACATTGGATATTGAAAACAGATTGGACGGCACAAACAATGTGATGCCTGATTACCTTATCGCTGGACCTAAAGTGGGCGGGAAAGATGTGATTACAGCTGCAGACGTGGATATGTCAAAATATAAGTACGATGCGAGTAGCCGAAGCGATTTTTATCAAATTACCAAAGCAAATAAGGCCGGAACCAACTGGTTTGATGCTTTATCCCAAAATGCCCCTACTCAGTCGCACCAACTTAGCGTTTTAGGAGGTGGTGAAGATGCTTCCTATGCGATTTCGGGTGGTTATCTGAAACAAAAAGGAACGATTATTCATACCGGTTTTGAAAAATATAATCTTCGTTCAAACACACGCTTCTCTGCCTTTAATAATAAACTACGTTTCGGCGAAAATATGCAATATAGTTTTACGGAAGGATTTGGTATGGGAGTAAATACCAATACTGCCGGGGACTATATCGGTGAAGGTAGTGCTTTAGGTTTTGCGTATCGTATTCATAATATCATTCCTGTATATGATGAGGGCGGAAATTTTGCAGGATCTGTTGGCGGACAGTATGGTAATGGAGAAAATCCTGTTGCTATCGCCTATCGTGCCAAGGATAATAAAAATAAGAGCAATATGTTTTTCGGGAATGTCTTTGGAGAATTTGATATTGTCTCAGGATTAACCTTCCGTAGCAGTTTTGGTATGAAGTATGAAAACTACAATGGTGTATCTTATACCTATCCAAACCCTGAGTTTACAGAAGGAAGTTTTAACAATGGAATTAATGAATTTTTTGGACTGAATAAAGAATGGACTTGGACAAATACTTTAAATTATAAAAAAACATTTAATGAGGCGCATACGTTGAGCATTCTTGCTGGTACGGAAGCTATTCAGAATAGAAATAGGCAAATAAGGGGAAAAGGAAATGGCTTTTTTACAATGTCATCGCTTGATTACCTTTACTTGGATGCCGCTTCAACTGGTCGCGTCAGTGAAGGTAGCGGTTCTGTAGGCTCCTTGTTTTCGGTGTTTGGAAAGGTTGATTATTCCTACAAAGATCGGTATATCTTAAGCGCAACAGTGCGTCGTGACGGTTCTTCTAATTTTGGGCCGAACAATAAATATGGAACATTCCCTGGAGCGAGTGCTGCCTGGCGTTTGTCGGAGGAAGAATTCATGAAAGGTGTGTCATGGATCTCGGACCTAAAAATCAGAGCGGGTTATGGGGTGACGGGGAACCAACGTATTCCAGCCAATCAATATCTGAATCGCTATCAGGTCGCTATTAATTCATCTTCATATCCTATTGACGGAAGCTTGACTTCCGGTATGTGGCACAATGCCTACAGTAATCCGGACGTAAAATGGGAACAAGTATCTGCATTAAACATTGGGGTCGATTTTACCCTGGCACAAGGTGATTTTGATGGATCTTTTGATTGGTACAATAAAAAGACGAAAGACATGCTGTACCTATTGCCTTTACCTGCTGTTGCCGCAGGCCGGGCCGGATCGCCTTATGTAAATATTGGTGATATGCAAAATAAAGGTATCGAGTTTTCATTGAATTATCATTACGGTAGACGTCAAGAAAGTGCATTTAAATTGGATCTGTCCGCTACTATTTCACGTAACGTGAACAAGATTGTTTCTTTGGCACCATCAGTAACCCAACAAGTGTACGGTAGTTTTAGAAGTATGGAAACCTCCATCTTAAAACCTGGAGAACCTCTTGGTGCTTTCTATGGCTATAAAGTAATTGGTATTTATTCGGAAGCGGATATGAACAATGCAAGTGTCGCTAAATATGAGGATGGAAAGTCGAGAGCTGGTGGACTTAAATTTGAGGATGTCAATGGTGACGGCAAAATTGATGCAAGTGACCGTACCGTTATAGGTAGCCCACATCCTGACTTTGTGTATTCATTCAATATCAATGCGGCTTATAAAAACTTTGATTTTATGGCCTACTTCTATGGTTCAAAGGGTAATCAAAACTATGAAGCTACGAGATACTTTACAGATTTTGGTGTGTTTAGAGGTCAAAAAAGTACGCGCGTATTGGATGAATGGAGTCCAACGAATAGCGGTAGCATGATCCCTTCCCAAGTGAGAAATGCTTCACCCTATGAGTATGCTTCTTCGAGCTATTATGTACAGGATGCAAGTTTCTTGAAATTGAAAAATCTTCAAGTTGGCTATAACTTCGATACCAATCGTGTTTTTGGTAATAATACCGGTATCAAGAAACTCCGTGCTTATGTGGGGGTAACAAATCTGTTTACGATTACTAAATATGAGGGGCTTGATCCAGAAGTTACGGCTACTCCGTCGACTTACCCAGCCTTGGGTGTAGACTTTGGTGTGTATCCACAGGCTCGTCAATATATGTTGGGTGTTAGTCTAGGATTTTAAGGGTTTAGTGATTTAAGTTAAAATTTGATTGAAATGAAAAAAAGAAATATAATTACAGTTTTAGGTATATCATTGACTTTATTAGCCTCTTGTGGAAAATCTTTTTTGGAGCGTGATCCGCAAGCAGAATTGCCTGAGTCTCAGATTGTAAATTCAAAAGGTATAGAGGCCTCTCTTATCGGGGTGTATGGAATATTAAACGGCAATGTCAACGGTACCTGGGGGAATTACTCTTCGGCGCCTAGCCAATGGTTGTTTGGTGAAGTTGCTGGAGATAATGCACATAAAGGATCTGAGGCAACCGATCAACCGAACATGAATATGATCGAATTTCATACGCCAAATAGTTCGAACGACAACCTGAGTCAAATGTGGGAAGTTTATTATGAGGGCGTATTAAGGGCAAATAATACGTTGCGTATTCTGAAGGCTGACCAAGCAGGTGAAAAAACGGTAACGGCTGCACGTGCGAAGGAAATAGAAGGTGAGGCCCGAGTATTGCGAGCGCATTATTATTTTTATTTATGGCGTGTTTTCAAAAATCTAGCGTATGTTGATGAGAACACAACAGATGATGAGGCTAAAACGAAACCGAATAAGGATGATGTACTTCCGAAGATTATTGACGATTTAAAAGCAGGAATAGCGAATTTGCCAGCGACAAAAATCAATAGCCAGGCCGGACGTATGGATCAGAATATCGCGAAAGCTTATCTGGGTAAAGTTTTCCTCTACCAGAAAAAATATGCGGATGCGTTAGTTTTGTTTAAGGAAGTTATAGGTGCAAAGGATCTACGTACGATGCCGTACCAAAATAACTTTGATGTACTTACAAAAGACGGCCCAGAGGCATTATTGGTATCGAAGCATGTGATTAATCCAGATGGATCTGGTGATAATGCCAATGTTGGTGATATGTTGTCTGGATTAAATGGAAGTAATCCTGTAGGTTGTTGTGGTTTCTATCAGCCGACCATTGATTTGGTTAATGCCTATAAAGTCGATGCAAATGGATTACCATTGTTAGATGGTTCTTATCGAAATAATCCATATAAATCAGATTTCGGTTTGTCCGATGACGCAAAGAAAACATATAAACTTGATGTTACGCTTCGTTTTGACCCACGTTTAGATTATACGGTTGGCCGTAGAGGTGTGAATTTCTATGATTATGGTGTCATGCCAGGTGATGCATGGATTCGTGAGGTGAGCTCGGGTGGACCATTTGTTGGTATAAAAACAATGATTCCGAAGAGTTTGCATGCAACACATACTGCGTCAGGAGCGGCATATATTACTGACTTGGATGTTAATATTATTCGTTTAGCTGATGTTGTTTTAATGGCAGCTGAATGTCAGGTTGAATTAGGCGATTTAGGTGCAGCAATGAATCTGGTAAATGCAGTTCGTGAGCGTGCGGCAAAATTACCTCCTAAAACGACTGGCGATAATGTAGCAGCGGCGGTATATGTTGTTAAACCTTATACTTCTTTCCCAGACCAAAATTATGCGCGCAAAGCTGTTCGTTTTGAACGTCGTTTAGAATTAGCGATGGAAGGACATCGTTTCTATGACCTTGTGCGTTGGGGGGAGGCGAAAACTGTATTGGAAAGCTACGCAACGTTTGAAGGCGGTTTTATGGCTCGCTATAAAGGCTTAAACTATAAACCTCAAAATGATTACTTCCCAATTCCACAATCGCAGATTGACAGAAGTGGTGGAGCTCTGACACAAAATCAAGGATATTAATTTTTGATAGTTTAAAAAGGAAAGGGGGAGGCAATGTCTTCCCCTTTCCTTTTTAAAGGATTTGTATCTGAATTTTGGCAATAGACGAAAGGGAGTTCTTGCAGTTTTTTGTATGTTTGAACTGATGAAAAAAATTTTAAGTGCATTGTTGCTGCTTTGGTTTGTGCCGGCGGCTACTTTTGTAGCGAAGGCTCAGAGCTTTGAGGATGTTTATCAGCTATTTCAAGAGTCTAAAATATTAAATGATCATTTTGTTGGTTTTTCTTTGTACGACCTAAATGCCAATAAATATGTGATGGACATAAACGGCAATAAGCATTTTACACCGGCTTCCAATACAAAAATGTATACCACCTATGCTGCTCTAGCACTGTTGGGGGATTCAATACCTGGTTTGGAGTATGTGGAACGTGGAGACTCGCTGCTTATCTGGGGGACAGGTGATCCGACGTTTTTGCATAATCGGTTAGATACCCGGGTGGTGTACAACTTTTTGAAAAATACGAATAAACGCATTTTTGTTGTGCCAGGGACAATGAAGAATAAATTCTTTGCGCATGGTTGGGCGATGGAAGATTTTGAAGCTTATTATCAGCCTGAAATCAGTACATTTCCTATTTATGGCAATGTGGTCACTTTTCGACAAAAAGGTTATAATTATTTATCAACTTCTCCAGCTAGTTTTCAAAATTCACTGGATTTTTTGCCCGAACCTAAGTTAGGTGATTTTGAACTTTCCCGTTCATTTCGTGCAAATTCCTTTTGGATGTCCAAACGCCCCGTTCCGAGCGGCTATGTCAATGAAGTTCCATTTATCTATTCTGATAGTTTATTTATTAAATTATTGTCGGATAGTCTAGGTAAATCCGTGACCTTATTGTCTTACCAAAAACCAAGCAATACCAAGATACTCTATTCCGGTGGTACCAAAAATTTAATCCGTGAAATGATGTTGCCAAGTGATAATTTTATTGCTGAACAGTTTTTAATGATGTGTTCGTGGAAACAATTCGGTCAATTTGATACTTACTTGGTGCGGGACTGGATGAAGAATAACGTTTATAAATACTTTTCAGCTGAGGTTGCCATTTTTGATGGATCGGGCTTGTCGTCCTATAACAAGGTGACTCCGCAAAATAATGTCGATCTATTGGTCGTCTTGAAAAATAAGTTGCCGGATGAGAAGGAACGTTTTCGTCTTTTTCCGGCCGGAGGTGTAGATGGTACCCTGAAACGTACCTATAGCAAAGATCTCGGAGAACCGTTTGTTTTTGCTAAAACGGGAACGATTACATCTGTCTATAATCAAAGTGGTTATTTGATCACACGGACAGGAAGGCGCTTGGCATTTTCTTTTATGAACAATAATTATATAGATGATCGAGCAAGTGCAATTCGTAAAGAAATGGCTAAAATAATTACTTATATTCGTCAAACTTATTAAGCCAATTTAAATGGAAGCAATTGTAAAAAACAATAAGAAATTGATTCGTTCTTGGGCCATGTTCGATTGGGCCAATTCTGCTTACAACCTTGTTATTACTTCCACGATATTCCCTGTTTACTATACCGCAATTACTACAACAAAAGAGCATGGTGATGTTGTTAGTTTCTTTGGGATTGAAGTCGTCAATACCGCACTTTCCAATTTTTCTTTGGCTTTTGCCTATCTGTTGATGTCTTTTTCTTTGCCCTTTATTTCTTCGTACGCTGATGCAAAAGGAAAAAAGAAACAGATTATGAAATTCTTCACTTATGTTGGAGCAGTTGCATGTATGTGCTTATTTTTCTTCAAGCTTGAAACTTTGGAAATTGGTATCATCTGTTTTGTACTTGCAGCGATGGGGTATATTGGCGGTGTTTTGTTTAATAATTCTTATTTACCGCTTTTGGCAACTGTCGATCAACAAGATAAGGTGAGTGCGCAAGGTTTTGCTTATGGTTATATTGGATGTGTCACTTTACAGATTCTTTGTTTTGTAGTGGTTCTTAAGCCTGAATGGTTTGGTATTACAGATGCTTCACTACCGGCCCGTATATCGTTTCTAATGGTCGGATTGTGGTGGCTTGGGTTTTCAATGATTCCTTTTAAATACCTGCCTAAAATCGAAGCAACCGAGAATAACACAGGTAAGAGTTTCGTTCAGAATGTACGGGATGAATTCGGCCATGTTATCCAAAAGATCAAAGGTATTCCTGAAATAAAACAGTTTTTGCCGGCTTTTTTCTTTTATGCAATTGGTGTTCAGACTTTGATGATTGTCGCCTCTTCTTTTGGGGAGAAAATTTTGCATTTAGGCGCAGAAAGGTTGATAGCTACCATTCTTCTCATTCAACTTGTAGCTATCTTAGGTGCATTTTTAATGTCTTATTTATCTACGCTTTTTGGGAATATCAAGGTGTTGATCGTTGTGGTAATGATCTGGATCGGCATCTGTATTTCGGCCTTTTATTTATCTACTCCACTTCAGTTTTATATCATTGCTGCATTGGTCGGTTTAGTTATGGGCGGGATTCAGTCCTTATCGCGTTCAACCTATTCTAAATTAATTCCGACGGATATCAAAGATACGACTGCTTTCTTCTCTTTTTATGACGTCACAGAAAAAGTTGCCATTGTCATTGGATTATTCTCATTCGGGTTTATAGAACAGGTTACACATAATATTCGATATTCGGCATTGGTTCTTTCTTTATTTTTTGTAATTGGATTGTTACTTTTGATCCGGATATTAGTATCCAATAAATCTTAATTTTATTGATTGAATTGCATATGAAAGTAGAACTTTTTGTTCCTTGTTTTATAGATCAGCTTTACCCTGAGACCGCTTTTAATACGGTTCGTTTATTAGAAAAGGTCGGCTGCGAGGTTGTCTATAATCCTGAGCAGACATGCTGTGGCCAGCCTGCCTATAATGCTGGATTTTGGGATGATGCAAAACAGGTCGGACGGAAGTTTTTAGGTGATTTCTCAGGAGATCATGTGATTATTTCTCCCTCTGCGTCTTGTACCGGTATGGTACGACATGCTTATAATGATTTATTCGCAAATTCGGCAGATTCCCATCAATGCCATAAAATACAGCAACAGGTTATGGAAATCTCTGATTTTTTAGTAAACGTGCTAAAAAAAGAGTATTTTGGAGCTGAGCTTGAGGGTGTTGCGGTGTACCACGATTCTTGTTCGGCTTTGCGAGAGTGCAAGATTAAAGAGGAACCACGGAAATTATTGAGTAAGGTCTTAGGTTTGGAGATGGTGGAGGTGAAAGATAGCGAGACATGTTGTGGGTTTGGGGGTAGTTTTGCCGTTAAATTCGAAGGAATATCCGCGGCAATGGCTGAGCAAAAAGTGCGCAATGCACTTGATCTGAATGCGGATTATATTATTTCCACTGATTCATCTTGTTTGCTACAGCTTCAATCTTATATCGATAAACATAAATTACCCATTCAGACGATGCACCTCGTTGATGTGTTGACTACTGGCTGGGGAAATATTTAAATAACACATTAAATCTAAACACATGAATTCAAGAAGAGATTTTCTTAAAAACCTTGCACTAGCGTCTGCTGGTATAGCATTAGCTCCCTCTTTGGAGAGTTTTGCGGCAGCAAAGAAAGATTGGTTTGACATTTCCTTGGCTGAATGGTCATTGCATAAATCCTTGTTCAAGGGAGATTTGAACAATTTGGATTTTCCGGTATTAGCTGCCAAAAAATACGGTATCTATGGGGTGGAATATGTGAATCAGTTTTTTAAGGATAAGGCTAATGATAATAACTACCTTACTGAGCTAAATATGCGTGCAAAAGATAATGGTGTACGTAATGTACTCATTATGATTGATGGTGAGGGAAATCTCGGTGATGAAGATGAAACAAAGAGAAAACAAGCCGTGCAAAACCATTATAAGTGGATTTCTGCAGCTAATTTCTTAGGTTGTCATGCAATCCGTGTCAATGCGGCTGGAAAAGGGACTCCTGAGGAAGTGAGTAAACGTGTTGTTGAAAGTTTAACAACGCTATCTGATATTGGTAAAAAAGCGGGGATTAGCATTATTGTAGAAAACCATGGTGGTATCTCTTCACATGGTGACTGGTTGGCTAATACATTAAAAGCAGTGGGTAGTAAATATTGTGGAAGTTTACCTGATCTTGGTAATTTCTATGAGTATGATCGTTATCAAGGTGTGACGGATCTAATGCCTTATGCACATGGTGTGAGTGCCAAAACACATGATTTTGATGCCAATGGAAATGAAACGCAAATTGACTATGAGCGTATGTTGAAGATTGTTAAGAAAGCAAAATTCAAAGGTTATGTGGGGATTGAATATGAGGGAAGTAAGTTGAGCGAAGAAGAGGGTATTTTTGCTACTAAAAAATTACTGGAACGTTTGCGCCCTTTGATCTAATATTTAACTAGTCGAGTTCTTTTCAGGAAATGGAAGGAACTCGACTAGTTAAATAGATTTTAATTGAAGTATTGCTCTGATGCAACAACGAAAAAAACTGCAGTCGATTCGTTAGAAACCTATTAAAATCTTCACTATCTTGCTTGAGTATATGAAGACGGGTGAACAACCTCTTTCTTTGTGTAGAGGATCATCGGATTTTTCCGTTTACCGATGGTATATTTTATAAATGGAAATCGCACTACCTTATTTTGAAAAATAACGACTAAAAAAAAACATGAATTTTGAAAAAAATGCTGTTCTTGAAACCCATTTGCAAAAAGTAGGGGCTGAACAAGTATTGGTACAAGGGCATCCTGCCGGCTTGTTTGTATTATTCTTCACAGAGATGTGGGAGCGTTTTAGCTATTATGGTATGCGGGCGCTGTTGGTAAATTTTCTGGTTTCTACCATTGCCCAACAAGGATGGGGTTGGACCAACTCCGAGGCCATGAAGCTTTATGGTTTGTACACCGGGATGGTGTTTTTAACGCCACTGTTCGGTGGGATTATAGCCGATCGCCTGACAGGATATAAAAAATCCATTATGGTCGGAGCTATAATTATGACGCTGGGACATATCGCTATGGCTTTAGAGGGATTTAATAAAAGCTTCTTTTTGGCGGGTTTGGTGCTGATTGTTTTGGGAAATGGATTGTTCAAACCCAATATTTCTTCGATGGTAGGGAAATTATATCCGGATAAAGGAGGTAAAAAAGATGCGGGTTATACCATCTTTTATATGGGCATCAACGGGGGAGCGTTTTTAGGAATGATGCTATGCGGTTATATTGGTGAGAAGATCGGCTGGCATTATGGTTTTGGGCTAGCCGGAGTATTTATGTTTTTGGGAATGTTGCAGTTCTATTTTGCACAACCCATTTTCGGAAAAATTGGAAATACACCCGAGAAACAAGACGAGTTAACCGATATTGCGGGTGGTCAAGAAGAAAATCCAAAGCATATTGTTCGTGATCGTTTGCTGGTAATAGCCATTTTTATGTTGTCAAGTATTGTTTTCCATTTAGCTTTTGAGCAAGCAGGTGGTTCGATGACGATCTTTGCGAAAAATTATACACAACGGGTATTGAGTGGTGAAGTGGCGGTTTTATTTAAATGGTTGGATGCTGCATTGACGGTTTTGCCGATTGTGGTAATTACCGGAGTACTGTTTGTTTTAGCAAAGAAAATCGTACGTAAATACCCTATGATCATACTTTTTTCGAGTATTTCTTTTGTGATCATTTGGTCTTTGTGTCTTTGGAAAGTTTATCGGGAATATTATGGTATGAATTCCGAAGTTACGGTATCCTGGTTTCCGATGTTAAATTCTTTCTTTATCATTACCCTGGCCACATCATTTAGTAAGATATGGGAGAAAGTGTGGAATCCTTCTGGTCCGATTAAGTTTGCAATGGGACTGACATTGGTTGGAGTCGGTTTTGCAGCTTTATCTATTGGAAGCTCTGAGATTCCTACCGGTGCAAAGACGGCCTCTGTTAGTATGATCTGGCTGGTATTGGCGTACTTTTTTCATACAGTGGGCGAATTATGTATTGGTCCGGTCGGACTTTCTTATGTCAGTAAACTATCGCCAAAAAAATTCCTGGGCTTATTGTTTGGTTTTTGGTTTTGTGCCAATGCCATAGCTAATTTTATAGGGGGCTTTATTGGGTCATATATTGATAAGATTACAGAATCTCATTCGATGTCTTACTTCTTTGCTGTGTTTACAGTGATCCCTATGGTGGCTGCTGTATTTCTTATTCTAGGCAACAAAAAAATAAAAAAGATGATGCATGGAATTGATTAATTCATAGAAAAATAGTGTATCTTCAAGCGATTTTTATCAAAATAAAAACAAAACCTGAGTTATAAAACAATTATTGAGATTATATGAATCAAGAAAAAGATCAAGTTCTTGTAGCACATCTTGCTAAGCAGGGGATCGATGACAAGATGGTAAATGGGCATCCTGCCGGATTATTTGTGCTATTCTTTACAGAGATGTGGGAGCGGTTTAGTTACTACGGTATGCGGGCATTGTTGACCTTATTTTTAATAAGTTCCCTTGCTGATGGGGGATGGGAATGGAGTAACGAACGTGCCATGAAACTTTACGGTTTGTATACTGGTTTTGTCTATTTAACACCATTGATCGGTGGAATGATTGCGGATAAGCTAACCGGTTTTAAGAAGGCGATTTTGATAGGCGCTTTGGTAATGACATTGGGGCACCTGTCTATGGCATTTGAGGGTGTGAATTCCAATTTCTTTTATCTGGGTCTTGTGTTAATGATTTTGGGTAACGGGATGTTTAAGCCTAATATTTCTTCTATGGTGGGAAATCTTTATCCAGATCAAAGTCCTAAAAAAGATGCAGGGTATACCATATTCTACATGGGCATCAATGCCGGGTCATTTTTGGGAATGCTTCTATGTGGGTATATCGGCGAAAAAATTGGTTGGCATTATGGTTTCGGGCTTGCCGGAGTATTTATGTTCTTTGGTATGTTGCAATTCTATTTTGGACAAAAGATCTTTGGAATTATCGGAGATTCACCCAAAGCACTTCAGGCTTACCATGAAAAAAAGATCAAAAATCACGAAGAGGAGGAAGAGGTCATTCCTGCACATGTTGTCCGTGATAGGTTAATCGTTGTCACCATATTTATGTTGGCTAGTGTGGTTTTCTTTCTGTCTTTTGAACAGGCGGGCGGATCCATGTCTATCTTTGCAAAGGATTATACACAAAGGGTCCTGTCTGGAAGTTCAGCAGTGACATTTAAATGGATTGATACTATTTTGACTATTGTGCCTATCGTTATTGTGACGATCGTTTTAACAGCATTGGCTAGAAAAATATATAAACAGTATCCATTGACTATTTTATTTACCGCTGTCTCATTTGGTATCATTTGGTGCTTAGGCTTATGGAAAGTATTTCGAGAAATTGGAATAACCGGATCGGAAGTTGGAGCCTCATGGTTTCAAATATTGAATGCATTTTTTATTATTTCACTTGCATCGTCATTTAGCAAATTCTGGGAGAAGGTCTGGAATCCTTCGGGACCAGTTAAGTTTGCACTAGGTTTAATATTGGTGGGAATTGGATTTGCAGCATTAGCTTATGGGGCGAGCGAGATTCCTCAAGGAGCAAAGACAGCGTCTGTGAGTATGATTTGGTTGGTGATCGCCTATTTCTTTCATTCAGCAGGGGAGCTTTGTCTTTCACCTGTTGGCTTGTCTTATGTTAGTAAGCTTTCCCCAAAGAAATTTTTAGGGCTTCTTTTCGGTTGCTGGTTCTGTGCTTCGGCAATTGCCAATTTTATCGGTGGATTTTTAGGGTCATACATTGATCGCATTACAGAAGAACATTCGATGTCTTACTTCTTTATGATATTTGCAATAGTTCCGGGAGTTACTGCATTGTTGTTGATCATCTTTAACCCCTTATTGAAAAAAATGATGCACGGCATCAACTAAATTGTTGTAGAAGGTGAGCATATAAAAGCGGTTGGCTGATCAGTATATCGATCAACCAACCGCTTTTTATATTCTTTTATTCCTCCACTTTCAAAAGTAGTTTATCGATGCGGTGTCCATCCATATCAAGCACTTCGAAAACTAGATTTTTAAATCGGACACGTTCGCCTTCTTCGGGCACGTGATCTAATCTTAGGAACACTAGGCCTCCTACAGTAGTTACATTGTTGATCTCATCTTCGTCTTCCTCAGAAAGACCGATTTCAAATTCATCCAAAAGGTCCTCGATCTGATATTGTCCGTCGACAACATAATCGCCGTTTTCCAATTGACGTATTGTCGGTCGGGCACTTAGGTCGCTTTCTGTGATGTTACCTACCAAATCGCCAACGATATCCCGTAACGTAATAATTCCCTGTGGCGAACCATATTCATCAATGACAACCGCCTGATGTATACTGGAGGTGCGCAGGGTATTCATGATGCTATAAGATGAGCTAAATTCGTTCACAAATTTGATGGGTAACATGAGCGTTCTTAGATCAAATGGTTCGTTTTGGAGGCATTGTCGTAGTAAGGACTTTACATGAACAACACCTTTAATATTGTCGAGTCCACCTTCACAGACCGGGTAGATGGAATGATCGTTGTCCAGTATGATCTTTCTGTTTTCTTCAAAAGAATCTTCCAGATCCAAAAAAACAATGTTTTTGCGGTGAGTCATTAGGTTGACCGCTTTTTTGTCCCCTAAACTCAATAGACGGTCGACGATATCGTGCTCAATACCTTCGATGACACCACTGTCGACACCTTCGTCTACTAGCGCCTTAATTTCTTCTTCCGTGACACTATTGCCGCTACTCTTGATATTGAGTATTTTGACAATAAACTCTGTCGACATACTGAGTAGCCATACAAATGGTCGTACGATTTTGCTGAGCAGGTTCATCGGGTAAGCGATTAGCATGGCATACTTCTCCGGAATAGCCATACCAATACGTTTGGGGACTAATTCACCAAGCACCAACGAAAAGTAGGTGATGATAAAGACGACAATGATTACAGCGAGCTGTTCGCTATAGGGGGCTATAATACTGGATTTATTAAATATGCCGACTAGATATGTGGAAATACTACCACCAGAAAAAAAACCGGTTAGAATGCCGATAAGGGTAATGCCTATTTGTACAGTGGATAGAAAGTTGTTAGGCGATTCTTTTAGGTTTAGCGCTATTTTGGCTGCCGCATTGTTTTTATCGCTTTCAGCCTGTAGCCTTGCCTTTCTGCTGGATACGATGGATATTTCTGATGCCGATAGTATTCCGTTTAGAATAATCAGGACTAAAATAATAATTGCTTCGGTAAGCATAATGAGTTGAAAAAGTTGTTTGCTAGTGCTAATTTACGGAAAAGACCAGCTAAAAAGTAGGATTATTATGATTATGTCAAGCATCCATAAAAAAAGCCGTATATCTTTCAATACGGCTTTTATAATAATAAGAATGTTTTTTCAATTACATTCCACTGTCATCTAACATAAAAGTATTTTTCTTGGTTTTCCATTTTCCTTTTGTGAAATCAGGGAATTCCAACGTTTTATTTCCTTTTGCAATAGACTCGGTAGATAATGGGAATACAGCACTCATGGTTACTGAATCATATACGTCAATTGGCGTCTGTACCTTTTGTTTTACTGCCTGAATGAACGCATTGAATACAAACCAGTCCATGCCACCATGACCAGAACCATTTGCTACCGCTTCATATTTTTGCCAGATTGGGTGATCGTATTTCTTTACCCATTCATCTGCAGAATCCCACGTGTGTGGTTTGGATTTACCCTCGATGTGAATACCTTTTGCAACATCCATCCAAATACCATCTGTTCCTTGTACGCGGAAGCCGATAGAGTAAGGTCTTGGCAAGTGTGTATCATGCGTTAATAACATGGTTTCTCCATTTGCACATTGTAACATCGTTTGTGTGATATCACCATTTTTGTAATTGATCTTACCGTTGGGGTGTCCTGGGGAAACTTTATTGACATAGGCTGCCAATCCACGGGCTTTACTTGAGTACGAAGTGATATGGGTGAATCTGTTACCCTTGTTGATATCTGCAAATTGCATAATTGGACCTAAACCGTGGGTAGGATATAGATCACCATCTTGATCGATATTGAACTGTGTACGCCATTGTGCCTCAGAAATCGCTTTCGGGCCATATTCAACGCCATGGCCATAATACGCTTTTCCGTCATTGAATAATACTTCGCGTAAATCGTGTTGATAACCGCCTTCCAGGTGCAACAATTCACCAAATAGTCCTTGTCTGTGCATATTCAATACAGCAAGTACGTCACGACGGAACGCCACATTTTCTAGGGTCATGTAAGGCTTTCCGGTTTCTTCGGATACTTTCACAATATCCCAGTGATCTTGTAGCGTTAGACCTGCTATAACCTCGCAACCTACGTATAGTCCAGCTTTCATTGCGTCAATAGCTTGGTTTTTGTGGAATTGCCAAGGTGTTGCAATAATGACAGCATCTAATTTTTCATTGCTTAACATCTTTTTGTAAGCATCAACGCCACCAGTATATTCTTTTGGAAGTTTGGTGCCTTTTGCGTTGAATTGTTTACGGCATTGTGCTAGAGATTCTTCTTGGGTGTCACAGACAGCCACAATTTCTAAATCATCTCTGTTTAGGGCAATTTGAACGTGATTACGTCCTCTAAGACCCACACCAATAAAACCGATTTTTATCTTGCCATTTGTTTGGGCAAATAATTCTGTACTTGAAAGGACACCGATTCCAGCTGTAGTGATGGCAGTCGATTTTATGAAATTTCTTCTATCCATTGTTTTGAGATATAAGGAGTTTGTATATTAGTTATTTACTTGTTTGAAAACAGTCTTTGAGACTGGGTACTATTAACAAATATATTATTTCATTTGGGATAAATGAAAGTGCAAACGTTTGCTTAATTTTATTAAATTTCATGCAAACGTTTGATTGAAATAAAAATTATCATTTATTAATTCAATTTGTGATATTGCAAGCACATTGATGATTTAAAAAACATAGTTTAATGTCTGATTTTAACCAATTAGTAGTAGAGAGCGCAGCAAAACAATTCACATTAGAAGGAGATATCATTTCAGTGCAACCGTTTGGTTCTGGTCATATCAATGATACCTATCGTGTAGTTACTACTGTAGATAGCGGTATATCGCATTTATTACAACGTATTAATCACCATGTTTTTCCGAACGTGGATGGATTAATGCATAATATTGAGATTGTCACCAAGCATCTTAGCAAAAAAGTTAAAGTCGCTGAAGGAAAAAGAATCAGCGATCATGTATTGACAATTGTTCCTACAAAAGGTGGGGAATTATATATAAAAGATAGTCAGGATAATTATTGGCGCATGTTTATTCTCATAGAGGATACGAAAAGCTATGATATTGTAGAGACTGAAGTCCAAGCAGCTGAAGGTGGCCGTGCTTTTGGGTTGTTTCAAAAACAGCTGTCGGATTTAGATGCTTCGTTGATCGTTGAAGTACTTCCAAACTTTCATAATATAGAGTTTAGACTTGAAAATCTTCGAAAAGCAATCGCTAAAGATGTGTGCCAACGTGTAGCGTCGGTAAAGGACAAATTGGATTTTATCTTTAGTCGTGAAGATCGAATGAAAACCATTCTTGAACTTGGTAACAAGGGGGAACTTCCACTGCGCATTACACATAATGATACCAAGTTTAATAATGTGCTCTTAGATCGCCACGATAAGATGCAATGTGTGATCGATTTGGATACAGTTATGCCAGGCTATGTGGCATACGATTTTGGAGATGCGATTCGGACGATTATTAACCCTGTTGCCGAAGATGAGATGGATGTTTCGAAAATTCTGCTAAATCTTGCCTTATATAAGGCCTATGCCGAAGGTTATTTGGAGGAAGCTAATGACTTCTTGACAACTTTAGAGAAAGAAACATTAGTCGATGGGGCCATCTTATTGCCCTATATGCAAGGAGTACGTTTCTTAACGGACTATTTGGAAGGAGATCATTACTACAAAACTAAATATGATGACCATAATCTGGTGCGTACAAATACGCAATTGAAATTGGTTGAAGAGATGGAAAAGAATGAAGCATTTATGCGGAAGGTAGTTTTTGATTGCATTTAACAATTTTATACCTTTAATCATATTGAGAAGCTTCCATCGCGTAGATGAAGCTTCTTTTTTCTGTAAAAAAATATTCGAATGAAAAAACTAACCATTTTGCCTATCGCAGCGGAGCTGGCCAATACACTTGATTATCATACTTTGTCGAAGCTCTTGAACAATTTTGAATCGCATTCGCTGGAGTTTAATAACTGGAGCGAATCTTTCCCGTATAAACCTGAGGTACAATTTAAGATTGGCTATACCCAGGAGTATCTTGTGTTGCAATATGATGTCGTCGAAGAACAACTTCGGGGTAATTATTCCGAAACAAATCAAAATGTATGGGAAGATAGCTGTGTGGAGTTCTTTATTTCTTTTGATGGACGCGAACATTATTATAACCTGGAATTTAATCTAATTGGAACAGGCTTGATCGGTTATGGTCCGGCCGAAAAGGCAAATAGAAATCGATTGGATAGTACAACACTAGAACAGGTGCGTACTTACTCTTTAATTGAGCGTAATGGTTCCGATAAGCGATGGAGTATGATTGAGGTCATTCCACTTGCTGTATTTCAGTTTGACGATGTTGTAGACCTGAAAGGTAAACGGATACATGGGAATTTTTACAAATGTGGTGATCATCTCAAACAACCACATTTTATATCTTGGAATAAAATAGAAAACCCAACTCCTAATTTCCATCTCCCTGAGTTTTTTGGAGAAATGGTCTTTGGTTAGGAGTTGAGTGAAAAAAGGTGATGCTTATTGGTAAACAGATTCTTTTTTGAATTTCTTTGCCAATAAAGCATATACTAATACACGGTATTTATTTTTATTGGATTTGCCAATAGCGGTAATCACTTCCTCTAGTGCCTTGTCTAAATCAGGGCCATCTTTTAGACCTAATTTTTTGATCAAAAAGTTTTGTTTGACACGGTTAAGTTCTTCGGGATCTGATGCAGCAATGGTTTCCGAGTCTGCATTGTAAATGGAAGGTCCTATTCCTTTTGTTACTTTTGCAATAAATGCTTCATCTAATGATAAGCCTAGCTTTTTTGATTCTGCAACATATGCAGCAATTTTTTCATCTAATTTGCTCATAATTATGTAAGTGATTTAATTGTAGTAAGTTAAGTTAGGTAAAAAAGTCGATAAACAAAATTATTCTTTGGTTAGGATAAAGATTGTTACATTTGTGCCCTTGATAAGTGCTGTTAACCAAAATGTGGAAAATTTCAACTAATTATTCTTCGTAATTGTTGTAAGTTACATTTTTATAAGTTATCTTTGCACCTCAATAATTGAATATACGTAATCATAATAATAATGAAAAAAGATTTGCATCCTTCAAATTACAGATTAGTTGTATTTAAAGATATGTCAAATGACTATGCTTTTATTACAAAATCTTGTGTTGATACAAAAGAGACTATTACATGGGAAGACGGAAATGAGTATCCAGTTGTAAAATTAGAGATTTCTCATACATCACACCCTTTCTATACAGGTAAAATGAAATTGGTTGATACTGCTGGTCGTATCGACAAATTCCGTAACCGTTACAACAAAAAATAATTGTAGCAGATCTGTATATTACAATATTAAGAACTCGATAAATATAATTTGTCGGGTTTTTTTTGTTATTTTTAATTTGTGAAAATCTTCTTTACAGATTGCTTTGATTCGATCCAATTGTTGGATAAGCTTAGCTCCCCATTAACTACTTTTGATAGAAAGAGTCTTTATCCATTTACTTTCGTGAAATCTTGTTTGGACCTTAGGGTTGGTATACTGACTTTACGGGAGAAATGGGCAAAATTAGCTTTAAAATTTGATGTACACTATGTTGCCAACGATGCGGATAAGGAGGGGCTTATATGGGTGTCTGAGAACGTTATTCCGTCAGTAGCCTTATTACAGCTTCTACAGCGCTTGCGTGTAGGAGAGGTCCTTGTACAGGACGGATACGTTTTAGCTTGTTGTTATACACATATAGACTCTTATCGTGTGCAAGAGGTTGATATATCCGTTGATCTATTAAAAGGGATAGAAGATCTGTTTTTGCTCACAGGAACTGAAATAACACATGATTTCAATCATCTGGTACAAAGTGTTCAGTCGTCCAGTATATCTGGAACAAATCAATTGTTGGGTAATGATCTTTATGTAGCTGATCGCGTTAGCATGGAATGTGCTACGCTCAATACCCTACAAGGTCCCATATATATCGATGAAGATGTTACAATTATGGAGGGCGCGCATTTGCGTGGTCCATTATATCTTGGTAAAGGAGCCGTTGTAAAAATGGGCGCTACGATTTATGGGAATGTTTCGGTAGGGAAGCAGAGTGTTATTGGGGGAGAGATCGGGAATTCGGTCATTGGTGATTTTTCGGCCAAGGGGCATCATGGTTATCTAGGGTGCTCGGTAATAGGAGATTGGTGTAATTTAGGAGCTGGTACCTCTAATTCCAATTTGAAGAATAACTTAAAGACTGTTTCAATTTACGATTATGCATTAGATAGTGTTCGGGATACAGGTCTTTTAAAATGCGGTGCCTTTATTGGAGACTATACTCGCCTTGGCATCAATTCGGCTTTAAATACAGGAACAGTAATTGGAATTGCAAGCATGCTAGCAGATACAAGTTTTTATGCTAAATTTGTACCGTCATTTGCTTGGGTGTTTGACGGAGGTGCTCAGACTTATGAATTTGATAAGTTTATGGCATATCTGGAGACGCTGTATGCATCAAAAGGGGAAGAGCTCACGGAGCAGATTAAAGATAAATTGAATCAACTTAACAAAAAATATAATTAAATCGTAAAATCATGCGTAAAAAAATCGTAGCTGGTAATTGGAAAATGAATTTAGACTATCAATCAGGATTGAGCTTGTTTTCTGAAATTATCAATATGGCCAAAGATGAAGTGATTGGAAACCAGGAATTGGTTGTTTGTAGTCCATTTATTCATTTGTCAAGTCTTGGGCAACTGTCTAAAAATGTCGCGAATGTAAATATTGGTGCTCAGAATATTCACCAAGCGGAGTCGGGTGCTTATACAGGTGAGATTTCGGCTTCACAAGTAAAATCAGTAGGTGCTTCACATGTTATTTTAGGTCACTCTGAAAGACGTGCTTATTTTGGTGAAACTGATGCATTGTTGGCATCTAAAGTGGATATTGCATTAAAGCATGATTTAACCCCAATATTCTGTATTGGAGAAACAAGAGAGGAACGCGAATCTGGAGCTTTCTTTGATGTGATCAAAACACAATTGACAGATGGATTGTTCCACTTGTCTAAAGAAGCTTTTGCAGCTGTGGTGTTGGCATATGAACCAGTTTGGGCAATTGGTACTGGCTTGACAGCTAGCCCTGAGCAAGCACAGGAGGTTCATAAATTTATTCGTGAGGTGTTAGCTGATCAATATGGTCAGGAGATTGCTGATAATACAAGTATTCTATATGGAGGGTCTTGTAATCCAGGTAATGCAAAAGATTTGTTTGCTCAAGCCGACATCGATGGTGGTTTGATTGGAGGTGCTTCTTTAAAATCGAGAGATTTTATTGATATCGCTAAAGTATTTAACGGCTAATTTTTAGAAATGAAATACGTAGAGGTTATCTTTCAAATGCGATCAGGTGAAGAATGGCAGAAGGATTTGTTGATATCTGATTTGGCTGATATTGGCTTTGATACTTTTGAGGATACCGAATCTGGATTTGCAGCTTATATTTCAGCTGCAAATCTTGACTTGCAAGCATTAGAAACACTGATGCTTCAACCTTATGAAGGCCTGGAGGTCGATTATAAGATACAGGAAATAGAAAATCAGAATTGGAATAAATTGTGGGAAAGCAATTTCAACCCAATAGAGGTAGGAGGGCAATGCTATGTGCGTGCAACTTTTCATGAGGCCAAACCTGAGTTTCCCTATGAAATCATTATAGATCCGAAGATGTCTTTTGGAACAGGCCATCATCAAACAACTTCGATGATGCTTCAGTATATTTTGGAGAATGATTTTATGGGCAAGCAGGTTTTGGACATGGGCTGCGGTACAGGGATACTGGCCATTTTGGCATCAAAAAAAGGCGCGAATGCTGTATTGGCTGTGGATTATGATGAGATATGTGTTGAAAGTGTAATCGAAAATAGGGCACTCAATCATGTTGAGCATATCGAAGCGCTCTGTGGATCTTACGAAGTTTTGGCCGGTCGGGTCTTTGATGTGATTTTGGCAAATATTAACCGTAACATTCTTTTAGAACAATTACCTCAGTATGCCCTGAGCATTCGTACAAGGGGTGAGCTGTACCTAAGTGGTTTCTATGAGCAGGAAGATTTAGCAATCTTAAGCGATGCGGCGACCACATTGGGTTTTGAGTTTATCTCCAATAAAGTTTTAAATAATTGGTGTGCAGCCAAGTTTGTGAAGCGATAATTTAGCTATGCGGATTCATTTTATAGCAATAGGTGGTAGTGTGATGCATAACCTTGCTATTTCATTGGCAAAACAAGGGCATCAAGTGACCGGTTCTGACGATCAGATCGTAGAGCCCTCCCGTTCTCATTTGATTGAAGCAGGATTGCTTCCTAATCAATTGGGGTGGTTTGAAGAAAAAGTGACGGAGGATATTGATGCTGTGATCTTGGGCGCTCATGCCCAGGCAGATAATCCTGAATTAAAGCGGGCCCAGGAATTAGGTCTTAAAATTTATTCTTTTCCAGAATTTATACAAGAGCTTTCGCAGGATAAAATCCGGGTGGTTATCGCTGGAAGTTACGGTAAGACAACCATAACGAGCATGGTGATGCACGTTATGCGATTTCTAGGAAAAGAATTTGACTATTTGGTAGGGGCTCAATTAAGAGGCTTTGATAAGTTGGTCGATATTACTAAGCATAATAAGATTATTATTATCGAAGGAGATGAATATGTTTCATCCAAGATTGATCCGAAGTCAAAGTTTTTGTATTATAAACCGAATATAGCCTTAATTTCGGGTATTGTATGGAATGAGTTTAACTCGAAAATATCACAAGAGGAATATATTAAACAATTTGAAGATTTTATTGACTCAATTCCGCCTAAAGGTACCTTAATTTATAATAAGGAAGATGTTGTTTTACAGAAGGTTCTTCAAGATACGAAAGATTGTAAGATCAATAGACATGGCTATAAGATTCCAGATTATACAATTAATAAGGGGGTAACCTATATTAATACACCGGATGGAGATGTTCCTTTGCAAGTGTTTGGCAAGCACAACCTATCTAATATTGCTGGGGCCTATACGATCTGCGAATGGTTGGGGATCAAAAAAAAGGAGTTCTTTGAGGCTATAAAAAGTTTTAATACTTCGATTCGTTATTTGGAATTTGTTGCAAGCTCGGAAGGATCGGTGGTTTATCAGGATTATGCCTGTAATGCGGATAAAGTGAAGTCAAGTATTCACGCCGTGAAAGAGCAATTTCCTAATCAGAAATTGGTCACAATTATCGAATTAAACTCGTATGATAGTTTAGATTCTTCCTTTTTGTTACAATATGCAAACTCGATGAAAGAGTCGGATGTATCTGTGGTCTACGTGAATATAAATTCTTGTAAAGAACTTAATAAAGATATCGAAAGTGTCCCAAATAATATTAAAGATAATTTTAATAATCCTGATTTAGAGGTTGTTGTAAGTTTAGACGGACTCTATTCATTTTTAGATGGTGTCAAATCAAAGGGCTACAATTTACTTCTTATGAGTTTAAATAATTATAATGGGGTTAATTTGTCCGTGCTGGCTGATCGGTTTTTTAGAGATTTTTAGAGAAAAAATTATAATTTAATGTAAATTAAATTGTAATTTATTATTTTTGTTTAAAATATCTACCAGATGAATGCATTAGGAAAAAAAATCAGATTACTTAGACACCAAAAGGGGTGGAGTCAAGAGGATGTTGCAAAACGATTGGATATCTCAATCCCAGCATTTTCTAAAATTGAAACAGGGATTACAGATGTGAATTTGTCTCGCCTGAATCAAATCTCAAAATTATTCAATTTGACAGTTGTTCAACTTTTATCTACCTCTGATTCTGAAGAAGACAAAGAGTATGTAAATGAGGTGAATGCTTTGACGCAAAAATTACAACAACGCGATAGCGAAGTAATTGAATTGCAGAAAAAGGTTATTGATCTTTATGAGCAATTGCACAAAAGATAAGGCATATTAAAATTGTTACCGAAAAGGCAATCCAAAGGGTTGCCTTTTTTTGTTTATGCAACTTTATTTTGGTCAAAAGTGATTTTGTTTTTGTTTCTTTGTAAGTATTTTATCAAAAAAATAAAGGTTGATTATTTATGGGGAGATTAAACGGGGATATTACGACTAGCCCGTCGACTGATTTTTTTAAGTCAAATGTATTGGGACAGCGTTCAGGGCTTTTTGTCCTTTTCTTTACTGAAATGTGGGAACGTTTTTCGTTCTACGGGATGCGTGTACTCTTAATGCAGTTTTTAACTGCTGCAGTTATTCAAGGTAGTCCTTTCTCTGGATGGTCCTGGACTGCACAACAAGCTGGAGCACTTTATGGGACCTATGCCATGATGCTCTATTTAACTCCTATTATAGGAGGGATTATAGCGGATAAATATATTGGATCACGTAAAGCTGTGATCATCGGTTCGGCGATTATGACGCTTGGCCATGCTGCCATGGCCTTTGATACTTCGATTATGTTTTTCCTTGGTTTAGTGTGTCTAGTTATCGGAACGGGTTTCTTCAAGCCTAACATGCCATCTATCTTAGGTGAGATGTATAAAGATCTGCCAGAAAAAAAAGACGGCGCTTATACCATATTTTATATGGGGGTCAATGCCGGTGCTTTCTTTGGTATGATGCTATGTGGATATATTGCCGAAACTTATGGCTGGCATTGGGGATTCGGTTTGGCTGGTATCTTTATGCTTTTGGGAACACTGCAGTTTGTTTTCGCAAAACCACTCATGGGAAATCTTGGTGTTTTAAATAAGTCCACCTCTGGGGAGCATAAAGTTATCGCTGAGGATACGGATACAAGAAATCCATTTACCATACGGGATTATGTATTGATCGCGATCGTTTCTATTATTGGTTTTGTATACGCTTTTAATGACCCCTTGTCTAAAAATGGGATTCGTGATGTGTTTGCTGCGTTGGATACGCCGTTTCTAAGAGGGCAGTATATAATGGTCATTGTGGCGTTGATTCTCTTTATTTATCTTGTTGTTACTCGGATATTGCGTTACGACAAAGTGGTGCGGGATCGGATGTTCGCAGTTGTGCTGTTGGCTTTTTTCTTGGTCTTCTTTTTTATGAGCTTTGAGCAGGGAGCAACTTCATTAGTTCTTGTGGCTAGAGATAATATTGATAGATCACTTACTGGTGCTGCATTGACGACCTTTAATGTGGTAAATGGTTTATTGACGATTGTACCGCTTTCAATTATCTCTTGGGTTCTGATTAAATTGGCAAAAGTAACCTGGAACAAAATTGCCATTTCAAATATCGTATTGTTTATCTGTTTTGGGTTGATTTGGGGAGCAGTAATCTGGATGTTGTACAATGAGTTCAATAAAGAAGCATCAGAAATCAAAGTTTCTTGGTTCTCTATTCTAAACTCATTTTTTATCATTGCACTTGCCTCTTCGGTATCCAAAATTTGGGAGTCGAAGTATAATCCATCGGCGGCCTTTAAATATGGTTTTGGACTGATCTTGGTTGCGATAGGATTTTTGATTATTGGATTAGGATCAATAGGAATAAGTCAGGGGGCTAAAATCTCTATGGTATTTTTGGTGCTGACCTATTTGTTCCATACATTGGGTGAATTATTTATTTCACCGGTAGGCCTCTCTTACGTATCGAAATTGGTGCCTGCGCGCATGCTTGCATTTATGTTTGGCATCTGGTACTTGGCAATCGCTATTGCGCAGAAACTTGCTGCAGCATTGGGGGGACAAGTGGAGACCATTCAAGAGGAACACTCCTTGAGTTACTTCTTCTTTTTATTTACAGCAATTCCTGCCTTAGCAGGCCTGTTAGTAATGCTGTTTAATCCATTGATTAAACGATTGATGCACGGAATTAAATAACAAATATATAAGCTTCTTTTACGAAAGAAGCTTTTTTGATTAATATAAATTAGTATGGAGGTTAGTACAAGGGAATCGCTAGAAGAGATTCAAAATTTTGACGGAAAGTACCCAAAGCAAATCTGGAGTTTGTTTTTTTCCGAGATGTGGGAAAGGTTCTGTTTCTATGGTATGCGCGGTATGTTGGTGTTCTTTATGATCACACAATTAAACTTTGCTGAAAAGGATGCCAATTTACAATATGGAGCGACACAGGCATTTGTTTATGCGTTTACATTTATAGGTGGGCTGTTTGCAGACAAAATTCTTGGTTTTAGAAAGTCTTTATTCTGGGGTGGCTTATTGATGATCGTAGGGAGCTTATTTCTTGCAGCAGATCCGCATAAGTATTTCTTTTTTGGTTTATCATTTATCATTATAGGTACCGGTTTTTTTAAACCCAACATATCGACGATGGTAGGCGAGCTGTATAAAAAAGGTGATGTTCGTCGTGATGGTGGTTTTTCATTGTTTTATGCGGGAATAAATTTAGGTGCATTCTTAGGCGGATATATCTGTGTTGCGATCGGTAAAGGATATATGCTGACGTCAATTATTTCTGAGGGACATCGTTGGAATGTTGCTTTTGGCTTGGCGGCGGTAGGAATGTTGGTTAGTTTAGTGAATTTTCATTTCACTAAAAGACATTTGGGGCCAATTGGACTTCAGCCGGGTAACCCTGATGCGATTGTAAAAACAAAGGCACTTCCAAAATGGGTAGAATATGCTGTATATATTGCCACGTTGATTTTTATCCCTATCATTCAGATCATGGTGTCAAAAACGCAGTATACAGACTATTTTATGTACACAATTGGCCCATTGACGCTGTTGTATCTTTTCTATGAAATGTCTAAAGTGACTGCTGAAGAGCGGAAGAAATTAATTGCTGCCTTGGTGTTTATTCTTTTCTCGATTATCTTTTGGGGAATATATGAGCAAAGTGGCGGTTCCTTAAGCATCTTTGCTGCTAAGCATTTGAATGATTCCTTATTGGGCGTTATGACGCTCGATCCAAATGGTGTTAACAATTCAGGTGGAGCGTTATTTATTATTGCATTAGCACCTCTTTTTGGCCTTTTTTGGATTTGGCTGGGCAAGCGTAAACTTGAGCCAAATACCATTATTAAGTTTGGTCTTGGTTTTGTTTTCTTGGGATTAGGTTATTATGTTCTATTTGCTACGCGTTTATTCGCTCACGATGGTATGACCTCATTGGATGTCTTTACCCTTGCGCTGCTTGTGATTACCGTTGGGGAGCTTTGTCTATCACCAATTGGTCTTTCCATTATGACGAAATTGTCTCCAGCAAGATTACAAGGTATCATGATGGGCATGTGGTTCTTGGCAAGTGCTTACGGTCAATACGTAGCAGGCTTGATTGGTGCTAGTATGGCTGAAGCTAAGGAAGGAAGTTCATTGGCGGATAAACTGGTGACTTATACGGAGAGTTATAAACAATTGGGCTTATATTCTTTGATTGCTGGTGTGGTGCTTATAGCCTTATCTCCTGTTGTACGTAAATTGATGGGGAATGTAAAGTAAAGTGCGCAACTTTGAAACATTAAAGTTATTGATATAAAAAAAAGCTTGATTATTAAATCAAGCTTTTTTTATATTAATAAATCCATTTGAATTTATAATCTTTTTCTGGAACCTTCATCCGATCAGCCAGTCTAGCCAAACGATCGGGTAGTTTTAGTAGATAATCTCTCGCTTTCTCGCCTTTATCATTCAGCCCTGTGACTTGATCTATTTGCCATTCGTTGTTTAGGTCTTTCAATATATCAACATAGTCTAAGGCAGTATATACACCCAGTCGTTGAGCTGCATCAGAGAAATGTGCAAAAGCTTCTCCTTGAGGTTCGCCTGCTTCTCTTAAAAATTGTGCTGGCATAACGATTTTTTTGCGCATCATATCCTCAAATGCAATCATGACTTCACTCGGGTCTACTGTGATTGCCTTTGAAATAAAAGACATATAGGCTTTGGCATGGCGTGCTTCATCAGATGCGATGACACCACACATTTTTGCCAAAAGTTTATCACCGCTTTTTTTAGAAAGCCCAGATACACGGCGGTGGGAAACGTTGGTTGCCAATTCCTGAAATGAAGTATAAATAAAATTCCGGTAAGGGTCTGCACCAGTACCGATATCAAAACCGTCTTGAATAAGATATTGCGTAGACATTTCAAATTGACGCATGTCTATTCTGCCTGACAAATAAAGGTATTTGTTCAACAGGTCACCGTGGCGGTTTTCTTCAGCCGTCCAAGCGCGTACCCATTTCATCCATCCACCCTGTTCGTTTTTGTCAACATCTTCTACCATGGTCAACCATGATTCGTACGTTGGAAGGGCCTCTTCGGTAATGGTGTCTCCAACTAATACTGCGACCAAATCATAAGAGAGTTCTTTTGCACTTTCCTGCAACTCTTTTACTTCCTCAAAAAAAGTGTCCCTAGAAGAATCTGGAAGAAAATCGGCAGGTTGCCACATGTCTTCAACAGGCTTCAGGTATTCGCTCATCTCATTGAGCATGAACGGTTCCAAATAGGCCATCACTTCTTTACGTGAGCCTTCTGGTAAATTTAGAGGTAATTCTTGCATATCATTACAAAGGTAACTAAATAGCATCAATAAATTATAAAAGCGAACTATAATTGTTTAAAATGCCAAAAATTACTTTTTTGGCTGAGGATACCTTGAAAAACCGATATTGATAATGACATAAAAAACAGATTGGCCAGCCTGTATTCGATAAAATACTATTAACTTTGTATAAATTATTTAGACGACGTTGGAAAAATTTAATATAGATAAAATACGTGCCGATTTTCCGATTCTGAAGAGAGAGGTCAATGGTAAACCATTGGTTTATTTGGATAACGGCGCGACAACACAGAAGCCGAGTTCTGTCATCAATTCTATTGTACATTATTATACAGATATGAATAGTAATGTGCATCGGGGCGTACATTATCTTAGTCAGATATCGACGGACGCTTTTGAGGTGACTCGAAAAAAAGTTCAGGCTTTCATCAATGCTGCTGAAGATAAGGAAATCATTATCACCAAAGGAACAACAGATGGAATAAATCTGATTGCAACTTGTTATGGCAGAGCTTTTATCCACGAAGGTGATGAGATTATTATCTCAGCGATGGAACACCATTCTAATATTGTGCCTTGGCAGATGCTTTGTGATGAAAAGGGCTGTAAAATTCGGGTCATTCCGATGAATGATAAAGGTGAGCTTGATATGGATGCCTACAGCAATTTGTTTAATGAGAAAACCAAATTAGTTGCTGTAACCTATGTTTCAAACTCCCTTGGGACAATCAATCCTGTGCGTGAGATGATTTCAATTGCTCATGGACATGGTGCTGTTGTTTTAGTCGATGCTGCGCAGGCTGTTCAACATATACAGATTGATGTTCAAAAGCTGGATGTAGATTTTCTGGTATTTTCCGGACATAAAATGTACGGTCCTACAGGTGTAGGAGTGTTATATGGCAAAGAGGAGCTATTGAACGCGATGCCACCTTATCAAGGTGGTGGAGATATGATTAAAGAGGTTACTTTTGAAAAAACGACCTATAATGAATTGCCTTTTAAATTTGAGGCGGGTACGCCTAATATTGAAGCCGGTATCTGTTTGAACGAGGCCATCGATTATATCAATTCAATAGGTCTGGAAAATATCGAGGCCTACGAACATGATTTGTTGCAATACGCTACGGAGAAGTTGGCTGAAATTCCGGGCATGCGGTTTATTGGAACGGCCGAGCAGAAATGTTCCGTTATTTCATTTGTAATTGATGGCACGCATCCTTACGACGTTGGTGTGATCTTGGATAAATTGGGGATCGCTGTACGTACAGGCCATCATTGTGCCCAACCTGTCATGGATAGGTTCGGTATTCCGGGAACTATTCGTGCTTCTTTAGCCGTATATAATACAAAAGAGGAAATAGATATTTTGGTCGCCGGTATCCAACGCGCGGTCAATATGTTGGTTTAATAAAAAATAGGTATGACCATTAATGAAATACAGGATGAATTAATTGAGGATTTTGCTTTCTTTACGGATTGGATGGAAAAATATGAGTACATCATCCAGCTGGGAAAAGAAGTGCCTCTAATTGATGAACAATACAAAACAGATGAATATATCATCAAAGGATGTCAGTCCAAAGTATGGCTTTTTCCGGAAATAAAGGATGGAAAAGTGTATTTTACGGCAGATAGCGATGCAATTATCACAAAAGGCTTGGTGAGTTTAATGGTCAAAGTACTATCTGGACATACCGCCAAGGAGATTGTTGATGCCGGTTTATATTTTGTGGATAAAATAGGGCTGAAAGAACATTTGTCACCAACTCGGGCAAATGGCTTGCTATCCATGATTAAGCAAATGAAATTATACGCTCTGGCGTTGCAAGTGAAAGCATAAAAAGGGGATTATTCATCCCCTTTTTTCTTAATACTATTTTAAAAGCTGTTCCCCTCAGCTTGAGATTTATTTTGAAATTATCCAATGAGTTCCTGAATAATGATCTTTTTCATTCTCATGAGCGCTTCATTTGCCCCTGGTCGCTTTAGTAATGTTGCAATTTGTTCGGGTACGATCTGCCAGCTTACACCGAATTCGTCTTTGCACCAGCCACACATGCTCTCTTTGCCTTTCTTCGTGATCGTATTCCAGAAATAATCAATTTCCTGCTGATCTTTACATAGAATAGTGAGTGAAATGCCTTCGTTAAAAGTGAAATTTTGTGGAACTCCGCTATCCATTGCCATGAGTGTAAAATCCCGGACTAAAAATTGGGTATGTTGGATTGATCCGGTATATTCACCTTCTGTGTATTTCATGATCCCATTGCTTCGAAAATCATGAAATAATTCTGCATAAAATGCTAGTGCTTGTTCGCAATTTCCTTGTTGCTCTCCGCAATACATTAGCGTAGGTACAATTGCCTGTTGGTTGGTATCGCTCAGTTTACCGAGGTATAATTGCCAATTTACGCCAAACTTGTCGGCCAGCCAGCCGTAGTGCGGGCTCCAAGGGTAGGAGTTTAAAGGCATTAAGGTGTTGCCTTCCACAGCAAGTGAATTCCAGATACGATCAATTTCCTCTTTGCTTTCGCAAATGACCATAAATGATATGGATGGGTTGGGTTTGAATATAGGACCTCCATTTATTCCAATAAATTTCACACCGCTTAGGACAGCTTCAACAACGATGGGAGAGTTGTTGCTAATATGGCTTCCAGGGAAGGTACCAGCGTAAAGATCAAAGGCTTCCTTCGCGTTTTGATCGAACCAAATGGATGGGATAATTGAATTATTCATCTTTTTTTGTTTTAGCGTTCACCTATTTGTATTTGTCGTTCAGGCCTTTTTTAGCGAGGACCAACGGTTTAATTTTTTCAATACGGGATTGTTTCGTTTTTTCTTGCTTGGCCTCATCGATGTACTCGATGTATTCTTTCTGTTTTCCTGGTGTTAAAGCCTGGAAACTTTCTGCGAAGGTCGTATCCGTCTGCAGTGCTTCAAATAATAGACCAGCAGGGGCCTTCATTGGAGATTTAGTTGGCTTGAGCTCTTTTCCCTCGTCAATGGTTTGGATGAATTCTTGGATATATGCGGCTATTTTTTCGGCATTCATATCCTTAACGTCTTCAAAGCGCCATTGTCGTAATGCTTTCGTTTTTCCTTCGGAGGCACTGATGAGATGTTTATCGCGATCGGTTAAGAATACACCATTATAAAACCAGAGGGAGAAGAAATTTTTAAAGCCGCCCCAACCAATAACATTTTTTCCTTTATGCGTATAGATATAGCTCCCCCATTTGAATTCCTTTTTCAAGGAAGTTTGCTGGATGATCTCATGCATGAGTTCTTCAGCCTCCTGCCAGTTCCCTCGGCTTTGGTACCAATTAGGGCCTTGTTTGTCTTTAAGTTTATCAATATTAAAATTGACAATATCGGTAATTAATTGTGTTGGAATCGGTTGATCCAAAGGAATTTGTATTGCCCCTTTTGTGGTTTTAAAATTTTTGAGTTCTGTAATGAAGTGCTCGATAGCAGCAGGTCCTGGATATAGGCCCAAATGGTTTTTGTTCATCGCAAAATGGATGATATTACCCTTGTATCTGAAAGTAGGCATTTGATAGGAGATCGTTTCATCTGCATCGGGAGGGACTAGGCCAGCGATAAGCTGTCTCACCTTGATCAGATATTCTTTTTTCTCCCCGTCAAATTGATTGATATATTCGTCTATTGTTGCGATGCTCGTTGTCATAATTTGTGCTATTCTTTGATTCTCGTATACTTATTTTCAATAAACTGTATCGTTTCGGACATAAGCTGATGGAGTATTTCTATGTTGATGTCGCTTAATTTCTTGATGTATATGCAGGCTTTGCTTATTTTAAATTTCCCGAGCCGATCGACTAAATGTCGATGTTCATCGGCACCGGTAAATACATAAAGGGAGATTGCTGATTTTCGGGGGCTAAATGCGATCAAAGGAGCATAGCCTTCGTGCCCACTTATATAGGTATAATGATAGTTTCCAAATCCGATGATCGTTGGTCCGTACATTTTAGCCGGCTCACCCGTTGTGGTTTCCATTAATTGTATCAGTGTTGCACTATCGATTTGTTTTTGTGGGTCGTCAACTGTTTTTATAAAGTCTTGGACAGATGCTTCGGTATATGCCGTTTTATTTTTTGCCATGTATAGTTGATGTATTTGACGGATATTCGGATAATCTCAATTGAATATATTATATTTGAAGTAATTCGATGAGCAGCTATTTTTAGAGAGAACTATTTTTGGAACATAAAATCGAAAGCCCCAGTTCTCAGATTGATACCATATTCTAGATACGCTTTCATGCAAGCTAAAAAGTTGGCCCAACCCTCTGTTTGTCGCATCATCATTAAAATTCCATCTGCATCGTTGTTCATCTCGTGTTCTGTAATCTTTATGACGGTCGCGTTTTCTCCGAATGTGGATAGTGCGATTTCTACCAGTTGATTGGGAAGTCCCCCGCTCCAGTCGAAAGAGATATATGAATTGGGCCTGATGGTTTTTCCTGTCACGGGAAAACTGTCGGGAAATTCTGGAAATGTCCATTCTACCGTTTTATCTGTCTCTAGACGTCCAGTCGAAGATTTTATAAAATAATGATTCATTTTATTGGGATCTACAATAGCCTCAAAAACTTCGTTGATCGGTTTCTGAATTTGGATACTGGCTTTGGCGGTTAGTTTTTCCATATTAATTTAAAGTTTTAGACAAATATTCAATAAATACAGATAGCTTGTATCTGATTACATTAAAAATATTGAAAAGATCTTTTCGTGACCATGGACCAATCTATTGTCCAAATCACTGTTTATTATTTTAAGATGTATAGACTATATAAACACCTTATTGAAGAATAGGTTTTCATTTTGGGGACCTGGATCAATATTTCCCCTAAAAGGAACGAATTGTACACTTGTAAAATGTAGTTTTAGCGTATTTTTGACTATAGTTAAAATTGATCCTGCATTCCTTCCATTAGGTCTCAAGGAACGATAATCCAATAAATTTAGAAAAGGTATCCGTCTGAAATCTTTCAGGTGGTATTTGCTGTCTTCATAAAACCAACGTTATGTTTAAAATCAAGTGTTTTTTTCTTTTTATGGTTTCTTCGGGCGTTTTTTTTTCGAGCGCACAGACTAAAAATGTAAATGAAGGCAATGAGGCTCCAAATATGTTTAATGATGCGACAACACGTGATAAAAATGCGATTGTTGAAGCAGAAACCGGTTGGTGGAAACGTGCCGCATTAACTCGTGAACAACGCTTGGAGAAATGGAAGGCCGCCTCATTTGGTATGTTTGTTCATTGGGGCGTTTATTCCCAATATGGAAATATTTGGAAAGGGAAGGCGGGCGGGGGCTATGCGGAGCATCTGATGCGTGTGATGAAAATCCCACGTAGTGAGTATCTTGACTCAGCACGTCGATTTAATCCCCTAAAGTTTAATGCGGAGGAATGGGTATTGTTGGCAAAAAATGCAGGGATGAAATATTTTATTATTACGGCTAAGCACCATGATGGCTTTGCGATGTATCCTTCTGCATTTTCAAGTGACTACTCATTGTCAAGCACGGCATTCAAAAGGGACCCGTTGGCGGAATTAGCAGCTGCCTGCCATAGGCATGGACTCTTGTTTGGCTTCTATTATTCGCATGCTTTTGACTGGGAGCATCCGGATGCTCCCGGTAATGACTGGGATTACCGTAATCCCGGCGGGGATAAATTGTTGGGTGGCACAAATTGGTTTGACAAACATCCTGAATGGTTGACAAAGGCTCGGCATTACGTAGATCAAAAGGCGATTCCTCAGATTGAGGAACTTATTCAGCGCTATCATCCGGATTTGTTATGGTTTGACACACCGCATAAGTTGCCGCTGTCTGAAAACCTGCGAATTTTAAAGGCTATTCGAACAGCTGATCCGAATATTATTGTCAATGGTCGATTGGCACGTACCGAGGAAAAGAATTACGGCGATTACCTGAATACGGCAGATCGACCTGAGGAATATTATCCAGTTGCTTCTGGCGCTAATTGGGAGGCCATACCAACTACCAATGAATCCTATGGTTATTCGTCGACTGATAAGAGCCATAAACCGACAGCGCATTTTATCAAACTCTTGGCGAAGGCTAAGGCCATGGGTGGGAATATTCTAATGAATATTGGACCCAAGGGCGACGGAAGCATCGACAGCGCTGATGTCGCTATTTTAAAGGGATTAGGTCGGTGGATGCGGGGGAATAGTGAAAGTGTCATTGATGTTGCACCATCTCGCTTGCCTCGTCAGCCTTGGGGAGTCATTACTCAGCGTAAAAATACCCTGTATTTACACGTGTTTGAGCGCCCTCAACGGAATGATCTGATTGTCGGCGGATTGATTGCTCAGGTTAATTCGGTTTCGTTATTGTCGGGAGAAACTATCGGAAAATATAGGTCCGACAAAGATGGACTGCATATTCCTATAGATCAAATTGCTTCTGAGGATGATGACCTGGTCGTAGTGGTGCAATTGAAGGATAGCATAGCTAATCCAATAAATCCTACTTTAATGTATGTGGATCATCATGTCAATAAAAATCGGCTACTGACCTTTTATGCAAAACAGATCGGGAATCCGATGAAGTTTGGGGACGGTAAAAAGAATCGCTATTATGTGACGGGTTGGACTAGGTTAAGTCAAGGGTTAAGATGGGATACCCATGTGTTAAATGGCGGACGCTTCAAGGTGGCTATACGGTATGTGAAAGATGTTGTAGGTACAGGAGGGAACCTGGGCTTGAATTTAGGGGGGAAGAATATTGCTTTTACAATAGATCCGTCTTCTTCCGTTGGTTTGCGTGAACATCAGCTTGAATTGGGTACGGTGACATTGCCAAAGGGCAAGCAAGTGATTGAATTACGTGCCCATACTATAGCGGGAGCAGAAATGGTGAAATTTTTGGAAGTCATATTGCTTCCGGAATAATATTTCACAGAACAAGCTTGTGTGTTATGACTGGTCCATCCTTGTGCCTCCTTGGATCAAACCCTACCGACACTTCCGGATCATACCGAAAGTTTGGGGGGTAATCATTTTTAAGCATACAATTTCATCACTCTGTACAGGAAGAATGTTGTATCCCTTACTCCACGGAAGACGCTCCTGAAAGCTTTGAGTTTTGCATTGAAGGACTCTGCGGATGCATTGGTGCTTCTATTGTCGAAGTAGTGGAGAATGTATTGATGATGTGCTGCAATGGATCTTGCGACACTCTCGAATGAAGCAATACCCGCGTTCTCAACCTGGTTGTGCCACAGTCCTAACTTTGTGAAAGCAACTTTTTTATCCCTGCATTTATTGAAGATGTCACCTAAGGCAACTCCAAGATCATAAGCCTGTTTTAGCTTGGGAAACCTGATGAACAGCAGTTCTGCACGGCGTTTTTGGCTTTCCGACCATCGACTTGGATGCTTGAACAGGAGGTGTCTCGACCTAGCTAATAGCTGTTTGAGCGTATCACCATTAGGCAACAACTCGGGGTCATATGGGATACCCCGTTTTCGCGATTCCATTATTTTTTTGCTTTCTGCATCTAAGACTTCCCATCGGTATTTGATACGGAGTTCCTGAACAGCATCATAAGCAAGTTTTTGTACATGAAACCGATCGATAACCCTTCTGGCATTTCTGAAACACCTACGGATAGCCTTTGCCATATTGGGGGCCATATCCATCGTTACTTCCCTAACTTTGTTCCTTAGTTTAAGTGGAATGCGCTCTAATACAGCAATAATATCTTCCGCCTTTGTCCCTCTTATGGTAGCCAATATGGTTCCCTTCCTGCCCTTTGCTGATTTACTGCTTACGATCGTGTAAAGTTCACCGTTGCTAAAGCTGGTCTCATCGATGCTCAGGTGTTCCGATATGTTATCAGGAAAAAGGGTCCATTGCTCTGCGTGTGGCTTTTGGTCCCAGTCCTGGAAGTCACTGAGATGGTTCTTGTATTGATCCTGTAGTTGCTTACCGTCCATTTGGAAGAACAGACCTACCAATTGGGCGCTTACAGGATGATTATCCAAATATCTTCTTTAAAAAAAGCCCGAATTCCGTAGTCATTCGAGCACCCTCACGCACCAGATTCCAATCTCTTGTGATGATCTCTCCGGTATCCAGGACCGTCCAGCGACGACGGCGGATATGTAGCGTAACTTTCTGGCCTCGAATGGGAAAGTCTGAAATCTCAGTGGAAGGCATGAAGCCCTTTGACTCCAACTTGCTGTTCTGATAGCCTGTCGGAGCAATATTAAGCTCATCTAAATAAATGTGGAGCTGATTGTCAACCTGATCGACTTCTAAAATCTGAAAGTATTCCAATAGCCCTTCGGGCATCAATAGGGACAGTAATTTACGTTCGGCTTCTTGCAAGGGATATCTGTATTAAGGATGCTAAACTAAGAAATTTTTGACATTCCCCCCAAGAATTCAGCTTGATCCACACTTCCTTCAAATCCTGATATTCCTAAACAAAAAAAGCTAATCTTACGATTAGCTTTTCTTTCTGTGATCCCGCTGGGATTCGAACCCAGGACCCATACATTAAAAGTGTATTGCTCTACCAGCTGAGCTACGGAATCCTTTCTGTTTTTGAAAGTGATGCAAAGGTAGAAAAATAAGTTATTTGTGCAAAATGTTTTTATCTTTTTTGTTGACAAAAATTGTAACTATTTAAAAATTACTGAATTATTTCTTGTTTAAAAGGCCTTTTAAACACTTGGGGATAGGAAGGATTAGTATAGCGGAGGTTTTTTGGAGCAAGGAAGCGTATTTTTAAGCTAGAATGGTCATAAAAAAAGTCAGCTAATTGCTGACTTTTTTTATGCTGTAGGGGTTGTATGGATAACATTATTCAGTTACCACACCCATTTTGCTAAACTTATCAATTCTTTCAGTAACTAATGTATCGCTATCTTTAGCCGTCAATTCGGCAAGATCTTTCAACAACTGGCTTTTTAGATTAGCCGCTGCTGCCGCAGGATCCTGGTGAGCACCACCTAGCGGTTCAGGGATAATACCATCAATCAATCCGTTGCCCAACATGTCTTCTGAAGTCAATTTTAATGCCTCAGCGGCTTTTTCTTTGTGATCCCAGCTTCTCCATAGGATGGAAGAACAAGATTCAGGTGATATGACCGAATACCAGGTATGTTCCATCATGTAAACTCTATTTCCAACACCAATACCCAAAGCTCCACCTGAAGCTCCTTCACCAATAACAACGCAGATGATCGGAACTTTCAAGACAGCCATTTCCATGAGGTTGCGCGCAATCGCTTCACCCTGTCCGCGTTCCTCAGCTTCAAGTCCTGGATAAGCACCCATCGTATCAATTAGAGTGATCACAGGTTTATTGAACTTTTCCGCCATTTTCATTAAACGTAATGCCTTTCGGTAGCCTTCAGGATTGGCCATTCCAAAATTGTGATATTGACGCTCTTTGGTGTTTTTACCTTTTTGATGACCGATGATCATAACGGCATTACCATCAATAGAAGCCATACCACCGACGATCGCTTTATCATCCTTAACGGTTCTATCACCATGCAACTCGATAAATTCGTCGCAGATAGCTTCTATATAATCATAAGTCTGAGGGCGATCCGGATGGCGCGACATTTGAACGTTCTGCCAGCCTGTTAAATTGCCGTATATTTCTTTTTCAGTAGAAGCAAGCTTTTCTTCAAGCTCACGAACGGTTGCGCTCATGTCAACTTGAGTTTTTTCGGCAACTTGAGTTACCTTTTCAATTTGCAATTGCAAGTCTGCAATTGGCTTTTCAAAATCAAACGTGGTTTTCATATATCTATTTTATGAAAATATTCAGAGGGCTAATTTAGCGCATTTTTTCTGAAATTAAAATTAGGGAGGATAATATCATTGGAATTCCTTTGTTACATTTGCGTTATAATCGTACTGGTTGGCTTAGTTTTTGATTGTAGGCCTGTGAAAAATGTTGACTTATGCTGAAAAAATATTTTTACTTTCTTTTATTACTGATCTTACCTACACTTGTTCGGTCAGAAAGTTATCCTGAGGTTTTATTTGACAATAGTGTAATCAACGGGAGTTATGCGAAGAGTATCGCTCATTATACCGGTGAATCATGGATCCAAAATGTGAGCTATAGCCTTCCGGTTTCCGATAGTTTGTTTTTTACGCCAGGCAATTCGCTTTCTTTGCGGTACGTTTCTTCTCCTAATGGTAAGTGGGAGGCAAGTATTTTAAACGACAAACAGAAATTTCCCTATTTAATTGCCAAGGATGATCATCTAACTTTTAAGCTCTTTGTTCAAAGCAATACTGAAAAGGGACAATTGCCAAAAGTTACCTTACAACAAAACGACACGAAGACAAATGCTGTGGATATCGCAAATTATATCGATGATTTTGCTTATGATACCTGGCTTAATGTGTCCATTCCAGTCAATAAATTTGGAGGAATTTCACTAGGGAAGTCTGTTTCGGCTTTAATTCTGGAACAAAACGGAACTGCCCTGCAGACAAATCAATTATTTATCGATCAAATTGAGTTTTTGCCCAAAAACTATCCAAAGGTAAGACTTTCATCAGCAGCTATCTTATCGAAGATCAGTTCCGTAGATAAACAAGTTGAGCTGGTTTGGCAATTGCCGCTGACACCAAGTATCCGCTATGTGAAAATCTACCGTTCGGAAGATAAACTCAATTTTCAGCCGATAGCAATTTTACCCATCTATGTACAGAAGTCGCTGGATAGGGTTAATGAATATAATAAATCTTATTATTACAAAATCGCTTGGGTAGATTATAATTATGTTGAATCTCCATTTTCTGAGGTTAGGGAGGTACAAACAAAAAAGGGGACGGATAAAGAGATGTTGAATTTTATCCGAAATGCTCATGTGAATTATTTTATAGACAACTATGATGTGAATAGTGGTATGTTTCTACCTGACCGAGGTAATAGACAAGCTATTGTATCAACAAATGAAACCGGCTATGCGATCTTGGGTTTGCTTGTGGCAGGAGAGAACAATTTGATCTCGCGACAAGCTCTTTTGGTCAGGTTAACACGGATTGTGAAATTTTTGAGCAGTGCACAACAACATCAAGGGGTCTTTACAGCGCTTTACGATGGCCGCTCAGGGGTACCTTATTATCGCGATTCAGTTCCAACGTACGATTTGCGCGGTACCTCCCATATTATGGAATCGCTTTTGATCGCCCGACAATATTTTTCTAAAGAGGATCCTGAGGAACAGGCCTTGAGGAATACTATTACGAAGCTCTGGGAGCGCATAAACTGGAACTATTTTACGGATGCACAGCATCCTGATGTACTTTGGAATAAGTGGTCTCCAGTAGACAGTACAGCTAGATCGAGGCCTTTGGGGGGATTTAACGAGAGTCTGGGGACCTACTTGCTGGCGATGTCTTCACCTACCCATCCTTTAGCGATTTCAGCTTATATCAATGGATTTGCAACCAAACATAAAGGTCACGAATTGTATTTTGGGGATGACACCAATGATTTGGCTCCTGAACTCAAAATGAAATTAGATGATTCTTTAGCGCGTTCAATAAGTGCAAACCCTTTAATTGGCGATGCTGGAAATGCTGGTGTTTCGATCTACTCCGACGATAAAGTTATTTTCGCCAAGAATATTGCCGGCGGTAGTTTAAATGAATCGTTGATGTCCGTTTATCGTCCCTTTTTGATTATGGATCCGAAAGGAAAAGTGGATGACTTTGTCGATTACAAGAAATATTTGTCGAATTATATTTTGGCCTATAAACGTAGAGATAATGAAATGAGCATAGGGACACGATTTACAGATATTTGGGGCGTGGAAAATGTGGAAGACACGTATCAGGGATATTTGGTGAATCCTGCGGTAGCTATTGCAGCGTACCCATTTGAAAAGGAGATCGGTCTAAAAGCATTACGTAAGTTTTACGAAGAATACGCCGATGTGTTATTTACGCAATATGGTTTCAGAAGCTGGATTGATATTAAAAACAACGATGTTTCTGAAAGCTATCGTGCGAGGAATCAGGCAACGATTGCCGTAATGATCGAGAATGCAAATTCAGGCATGATCTGGAAATTGTATGAGAATATTCCTGAGGTAAAAAAGACTTTAGAAAAAGTATATACCAAGAAATAGATTTGTTACGTTAGTTATGGCGTAGAAGGGATGTCATATTGGACTTTTTTCGCTATATTTACTTGCTTAAATCGATATTAAATACGTTAGAAACGACATGCTTAGAAAAATTAATTTGGGGATTTTAACCTTATGTGCAAGTTTATCGTTATTTTCCTGTAAACAACAAGCTATTGTAGTCAATCCGGGTGCTGTTGTAACAAAAGATGGAACTGATGATGGTTTGAAAAATGTGAAGAAGGATTTTAATGATGCGAAAAGAACTGATGAAGGGATTAAGTTTAGTATATCGTCTGATTTATTGTTTCCAACAAACTCTTCTTATCTATCTGAGAAGGCAAAAACTGAAGTTAGTAAATTGGCGTTGATCTTGAAAGAAAGTAATAATAAGATCAAAGTTGATGGGTATACTGATGCTACGGGTACTGTTGAGTATAATCAGTGGCTTTCCGATAAAAGAGCAGCGTCTGTTAAGAAGTTCTTAGTAGATTCAGGTGTTGCTGAATCACGCATCACGGCAAAAGGTTTCGGTCAGTCAAATCCAGTTGGCGATAATAAAACTCCGGAAGGACGCCAAAAAAATAGAAGAGTGGAAGTTACTATTTTAGATAAAAAATAGTTTATCAGACCAATTCTTAATATAAAAAAGCGTGGTATTTAAGATATCCCGCTTTTTTTATGCAGTTATATCGCGGTTTTAAATCGTTGTATACCGTCTCCCCAAACGAGATATTTTAAATAGGAGATATCGGTAGGAGGCTCGCGCTGTGGAGATTGTTTTCGATAAGGTACGAGTCTAGGGGAAATAGCGTTGAAAAAGATGAATTTAGAAGAAGAAGATCATAAACAAAAGCCAATTTTTCGGGAAGCCATGTGGTTTTGGTTTGTGTTAGGTTGGATAAGTTTTGGTGGAACAACTGGTCATGTGACCATTATGCACGATTTTTTGGTCGAAAAGAAAAGATGGGTAAGCAACAGGAAGTTTTTTCAGGCACTCAATGCCTGTATGTTATTGCCAGGACCTGAGGCGCACCAATTGACGATCTATTTAGGATGGAAGTTGTACGGCTTAAAAGGAGGTGTGTTGGCCGGACTATTTTTTATTGTTCCTTCACTTCTCATTATATTTGGACTCAGTGCACTATATGTGCACTATGGTAACTCCGCATTGCTTATTGCTTTATTTTCGGGTTTAAAACCTGCCGTTCTAGCGATCATTATATTTGCAACCTTTCGAGTGGGGCAGAAATCTCTTGTCAGCATATGGCATTATTTGGTCGCATTGGCTGCCTTTCTGCTATCGTATTTTGCTGGGGTTCCAATGCTCTGGATTATTGTGGGCGTGATCGCTTTCGGTGTACTATGCCATGCAATCTTGTCAAAAACTTCCAAAATAAATGCCCATCATGAAAAGGAAGATAAGCAGCTCGAATCAGTTTATTATATCAATACGCTCGAAAAACTACCCCCTATATCTTACCGTCGTATTTCTCTTCAGGTTCTGCTGTTTTTCTTACTATGGTTGATTCCGCTGTCCATTTTACTGTTTTTTACTATCGATACGGAATTTTGGAAGACACTTTCCTTTTTGTTTACAAAGTCTGCTTATTTGACGATTGGAGGTTCTTATACAATCATTCCCTATGTTGCGGCCCTTGTGACAGAGAAATTGTTTTGGCTTTCCAAGAGCCAGATGATAGATGGATTTGCGCTTGCAGAGACAACCCCGGGGCCTTTAGTGGTCGTTTTGGCCTATGTTGGTTTCATGGCCGGCTTCAATCATTTCCATCAGTCCTATTCCATGGCCGCAATAGGTTTGATCGCTACAGCATATTTTACCTTTTTGCCAAACTTTGCCCTGATTTTTGTTGGGGCACCACTGATCGAACGGACCCAAAAAAATGCATGTATACAATTTATTCTGTCTTTAGTAACAGCATCGGTCGTTGGTGTAATCGTTAATTTAGCCTGTTATTTAGGGCTAGGAATTCTATTTCCAGGTGGGGTTAGTTCTTGGTATGCCATTGAGCCGATGGCTTTGGTATGGGTGCTATTTTCACTTTTTCTTTTATTCAACTATAAAATAGGCATGTTGAAACTTATAATGTTAAGTTTGGCCTATGGCTTTCTCTTATTTTTATGGCGATAAAATAAAAATGTCCATCGACTGATGAGCTTCGCGAGCAAATTTATAAAAGATTGAAGGGGGGAGTGAATTTGATAGGGTTATTCTAGGTTACAGACGCATATAAACAAGAAAAGCCCATCGTTAGATGAGCTTTCTTGTACCTAGGGCGGGAATCGAACCCGCACTCCCTTAACGGGAACAGGATTTTAAGTCCTGCGTGTCTACCAGTTCCACCACCTAGGCAGGTGAGCGAAAAACGAGATTCGAACTCGCGACCCCAACCTTGGCAAGGTTGTGCTCTACCAGCTGAGCTATTTTCGCATTGGAATTTTATTTCAATTTTCAAAAGAACCTTGCGTTCCTTTTTGGTGATGCAAATATAGAGCGAAAATTCAATATTGCAAAATATTTATTTACTTTCTTTCTGTGTTTTTTATAACTCCTTTGAATTCAGTATAGAAAAAATTAAATCACTCTCAAATCCGCGGTATAGTGCAAACTGATAAACTTTGTTTTTAACTGCATAGCGGTCCTTGCCACTAATTTCACGGAGTTTTTTGTCCATGATGTGATTTAAGATTTGTTCATATTCATCGAGATCGATTTGCTTAAATGCAATTTTTATCAATTGCTCGGATACCCGTTTTGCCTTGAGTGCCTGCTTGATTTTTACTTTGCCCCAGCCTTTCATGCGGAGCTTTCCGTTACAGTAGGCAATAGCAAAGCGTTCTTCATTTAAAAAATTATCGGCGATCAAATTGGCCAAAATATTTTCGACTTCTACTTCGTGTAGTCCCCAGCTGTAGAGCTTATCGCGTACTTCTTGCTGTGCGCGTTCTTGATAGACGCAATAGCTTTCCGCTTTCAACTGTGCCTGATGCTGCGTTAATATCTTCTTATTTCTTTTTTCCTCGTCAAACATATTGTCAAAATTTCAAAAATAATATGAAATAACTAAAAAAATGTTCAGTTTTGACACAATCAAAAATATCAGGAGAATGTACAAAATATCGGAAATCGCCCAGATTTTACATCCCAATCGCACATTTATCACGGATCCCAATTCTTTTGTCCAGCATTTATTTTACGACAGCCGTAAAATTGTCCAAGCGGACAACGGGATTTTTTTTGCACTTCAGAAGAATAGAGATGGCCACCGTTATATTAGAGAAGCTTATGATAAGGGAGTTCGTAATTTTGTGCTTCAAATCGATAGTTCACAGGAAATGGAGTTTTTGGAGGCTAACATTCTTTGGGTAGCGGATAGCTTGGTCGCTATGCAGGAACTGGCAACTTTTCATCGGCAGAAATTCGATTACCCGGTCATTGGAATCACTGGTAGCAATGGTAAAACGATAGTGAAAGAATGGCTTTTTCAGCTGATGTCTCCTGAATATAAGATCTATAGAAGTCCCAAGAGTTATAACTCTCAGCTCGGTGTGGCACTTTCGTTATGGGGACTATCCGATCAGTATAATCTTGCGCTGATCGAAGCAGGAATTTCAGAGAAAGGAGAAATGCAGCGCCTTGAGCAGATGATAAAACCAACGATAGGACTATTGACCAACATTGGTGTGGCACATAAAGCCGGTTTTAAATCGAAGGAGGAAAAGATTTATGAAAAGCTCGAGTTGTTTAAACATGTTGAAACCATGATTTTTCCGAATACTTACCTTGAAAATGTTCAATTGCCTTATCGGCCACGAAAATTTTCCTGGGGGCTTGATGAGGGGCTTTCTTTGGAGGTGTATTCCATCAAACAGGTCAACGACCGATTTACTAAGGTAACCTTCTATTATACCGGGCGCACCTTTGCTGTTGAAGTACCGTTTGTGGATAAAGGAAATGTTGAGAATGCCATAAATTGTGTAGCGGTGATGCTACGTTTTGGTTATGAAAATGAAGTGATCGCATCGAGGATTAAAGAGTTGCAGCCTGTGGCGATGCGTCTTGAGTTAAAAAAAGGAAAAAAGAATAGCTCCATTATCGATGACTCGTATAGTAATGATCTGGATGCACTACAAATAGCCCTGGAGTTTTTAAATCAACAGGGCCAGCATCCGTTCAAGATGTTGATATTATCGGATATTCCCGGTGTTACTATCGAAGATGAAAAAAGCTTGTCCAAGCTGAGACGTTTGCTTAGTGAGTATCGTTTGGATAAATTGATATTGATAGGTGAAGTGTTGCCTAAATTGGCTGCACAATTTGATGTGCCTTCCATTTCATATAGCGATACTGCTGCTTTTTTGGCCGATATAAGGTCGCTTTCTTTTGAAAATGCGACGGTATTACTGAAAGGAGGACGGGAGTTTCATTTTGAACGTATCAGTCAGCTTTTGGTCGCAAAATCACATGATACAGTGCTTGAAATCAATTTGAATGCACTGGAAAACAATCTAAATGTATACCGCCAGTTGTTACCGAAGCATGTTAAGCTGATGACGATGGTCAAAGCTTTCTCTTACGGCAGTGGAAGTTTCGAGATAGCAAATCTTTTGCAATTTAATCGGGTGGATTATCTGACGGTCGCTTTTGCGGATGAGGGGGTGGATTTGCGCGGTGCAGGAATCACATTGCCTATTGTGGTAATGAGTCCGGATGAAAGTTCTTTTGAGTCCATCGTTCAGTACAACCTTGAACCGGAGATTTATAGCTTTAGAATATTGTTTTCCTTCTTGAATTTTCTGAAAACGAAACAGATAACTTCCTTTCCGATTCATATTAAGATAGATACTGGCATGCATCGGTTGGGTTTTATGCCTGACGAGGTCAATCGTTTAATAGCTGTGTTGCGTACGGAAGCGGTTTTAGAGGTTAAATCTGCCTTTTCCCATTTAGCGTCTGCAGGAAATGAAAAGGACCGGGAATTTACACAGCGACAAATTGATCTGCTGGATGACTTTACGAAACGTCTAGAAAGTGGTCTAGGATATTCCTTTCTACGTCATATTGCAGCAACCTCGGGTATTGAACTGTGGCCGAATGCGTATTTTGATATGGTACGATTGGGGATCGGTCTCTATGGTATCGATATTGAGCGGCATGATTTACCCATTAGGGAGGCGAGTACCTTGAAAACGAATGTGACGCAAATTAAATACCTCCCGGCAAGTGAGACCGTAGGTTATAATAGGCACGGTGTTCTGTATAGAGATAGTAAGATCGCCACGATTAAAATTGGTTATGCGGACGGTTACGATAGGCGTTTTGGTAATGGTGTCGGTAAAATGTTGGTTAACGGTTTTTTAGTCCCTACTATTGGTGATATCTGTATGGATATGTGTATGCTGGATGTAACGGATGTGGAAGTTGGAGAGGAAGATGAAGTTATCGTGTACCCTGATATAAAGTCAGCAGCGAAGGCTATAGGAACGATCCCTTATGAACTGCTGACCAGTATTTCCCAACGCGTAAAAAGAGTATATTTTTATGAATAATAAAGGATATTCTGCATTTTTGAATAATATTTGATTTTCAATTCATGTTTAGCAAATTAATTAGAGGCTTTATTAATTATTTGATAAGAGGTATCCTGGTGGTGGTTCCTCTAGCTGGTGCTATTTTTTTAATAGTTTGGATTGTTGCATCAGTTGATTCGGCATTGAATCTAACTGAACATTTTTTGGAAGATGATAGAGGGCATCCCTTGTATATTCCGGGAATAGGTATTCTGACCGTTATTTTGGTGTTGGTTTTGGCAGGGCTTATTTTTACAAATTTTGTTACAGATCCAATTAAAGTGTGGATTAATCATCAGATCCAGCGGATTCCACTTTTAAATACATTATATTCTTCGATTAAAGATTTTACAGAGGCCTTTGTTGGTGATGCAAAGAAATTTAATGAACCTGTCTTGGTAACGGTGAATGAGTTTGGTCTGAAGAAGATAGGTTTCTTAACGCAACATGATTTAAAAAGCATTGGGCTTGAAGAAGAGGTTATGGTGTATTTTCCATATTCATATTCTTTTGCGGGACAGGTTGTCATTATCAGTGCAGACAAGGTGAAAAAATTAGATATGTCGCCAACAGATGCCATGAAATTGGTTGTTTCCGGTGGTGTGAGCGGGATAGCCCATTAGTACTTCTTTGCAACAGTTGACTTTAAGATTTATTCAATAAAAAGGCTGGAAATTGTCCACAATTTCCAGCCTTTTTGTTTTCGTCTGTTTTGTCCTTCCAATTGTAATCCCGTACGGCAGATACGTTTGCGATTGCCAAGTTTAAATGAAGAAATAGTGCTGCTAAGCTTTTTTCTGCCCTAAAGTTGGATTTACTGGCGGGATTGGGATATAGCCGTCATCTCCAGGAACCTTTGGAAATTCATGTTTTTCCCATTTTTCGCGCGCTATTTTTAATGTTTCAATGTCCGAAGCGACGAAGTTCCAGTCGATATAGCGTTGTTCAGGAAAAGGTTCGCCACCAAAAATGTAGACCGAGGTTCCAGCCTCCATTTTGAATTCACATAGTTTCGCATCTTTGGCAACTAAAATCTGCTTTGGACCGAATTCCTGACCTTCCGCATGAACAGTCCCATGCAGGATATATAATCCACTTTCGCCATATAGATGATCACCTAGTTTAATAGTTGCATCTTTTTCCGCTTTGATTTCAATAAGGTATAATGGGCTGTATACGGGGACCTCGGAACGGTGATCTTTAATTTCTCCTGCAATTAAGCGATAGGATACGCCATCTTCGGTCCAATGTGGAAGTTGCGGTTCTTCTATGTGAACAAAATTAGGCTCCATTTTTTCGAGTTCTTTTGGTAGGGCCACCCAAATCTGCAGTCCATGGAGGTCGTGCGGCGTCGATCGCAGTTGTTCCGGGGTTCTTTCGGAGTGTGTGACACCCTTACCTGCCGTCATCCAATTGACTGCTCCAGGTTTGATCTCAACGGCATTTCCTAAGCTGTCCCGGTGCATAATGCTACCTTCGAATAGATAAGTCAATGTGGATAACCCGATATGCGGATGTGGTGCAATATCCATAAAGTGCGGTTCGGCAATGTTATCAGGTCCCATGTGGTCGATGAAGATAAAAGGGCCGACCATACGTTTCTGCCTGAAAGGAAGAAGTCGCCCAACTAAGAAATTGCCTATGTCAGCGGCTCTTTCTTCAATAACTATTGCAATATTTGACATAATGTTTCCTTATTTTTGTGTTTCTAATCTACAGCAATTTAAGAAATGTCAAGTATAATCAATCGTTTTTTGGGTAAAAAGAGTGTAAGAAATGAAGCGCTTTTGGCACTGGCAGATAGGTTGTCTTTTAGGAACAGTCAGCTGGACAGTTTTTTGATCGATCACCTAATACAAAGTAACAAAATAGATCCAGCCGACTTTTTTGCTTTCCAAGAGCAGTTGCTTAAGCTTCATGTTGACCGATTGGAGTCGATGCAGGTGGAGCTTAGCTTGTTGAACCAATATTTGCAATTGGCTGAACGTTTTCTTCCGGCAGGTTTTACAGTCAAATGGGAAAATAAGCTTCAGTCTCAGGAGGAGATGATGTTGCCGCCGCTCATTCTTTTTCCTGTGGTACAGCATGCTGTTGAGAATGGTTATAATACGATGTCTTCTCATCCTGTACGGATCCGATTATCGGGCTTATCCAAGTTGATTATGCTTGAAGTTAGCTATCGTGTGAACCATTATCTGGAAAGTCAATTTAGCAGTACACTGATACGTGATTTTAGACAGCGATTGGACTATCTTTTTCCGGAAAAACATAATTTGCTGATGAATAGCAACAGCAATACTTCTCGAATAACTTTAACTATCCAACTTTAGATGATATTGAAGTGTTTTAATGCATTCCAGATACCATTTTCATCAACACTGTCTGTTATATAATCTGCAATTTCCTTTACCTCGGGATTTGCATTACCCATAGCAATTCCAATATGGGTGTGCGCTAGCATGGTAATATCATTTCCGCCATCGCCAAATGACATAGTTTCTTCCAAGGTAAAGTTGAAATGATCTAAAAAAACATCTATTCCAATTTTTTTGCTTTGCCCCATCGGATTGACATCCGCAAAAATGGGCGTCCATCTCGAAGCAACTGAATTTGGCATCACATTTTCCATGAATTCAGCTTCTTCTTCAGGATTGATGAAAACATTGACCTGCATAACGGAGTCCAGATCAAAATCCTTTTCGTAATCCCGAATAGGTGGTGTCGGCACATTGACCTGTTCGTACATTCGTTGTACCTCAGGTGTAACCTGGTTTAAGGAAATTTCCTTTTCGGACATAAATGAAAAAGTCAGGTCCTCACGCTTTTTAGCATAATCCAATAAGGAGCGAATGTCTTTTTGAGGGATGTTATTTTTATAAATGACTTCCTGTTCCTTTGTGACGCAATACCCGCCATTGAAGGTGATATATCCATCAAAATCGAGGTAACGAATATGTCCCAGCTGATTGTAGGATCGTCCTGTTGAAACAAATACCTTGATGTTTTTTTCTTTTAATAATTGAAATGCCTGTTGAGTAGATTCGGGAACCTGATGTGTTTTGAAACTTAGCAAAGTTCCATCGATGTCAAAAAAGATCGCTTTAATCATGGATTTTTGGGTCAAAACCAAATATACTAAATACTTAGGATAGTGTAACTATTACAATATTAAATCTGAGGCGTTTTATCTCCTACAGACCATGAGAATTTTACCACATTGGTGGAAGAAAGGTGAACGTCAAATTTGTAATTAAAAGGAAATAAAACCTGAAATAAAAGGGACTTAATAGGTAGATTATAGGGCTTCATCCGAATGAGGTCCCTATAAAGTCCCTATTAGATACGTATTAAATGTGTTGTTAATTTGATATAAACTTGGCTCCTTCAATATATACGAAAAAAAGAGGCCGGGGGCTTTACGATTTGGTTTGATATTTACTCATGGGATACACATAAAAAAAAGAAGATTGAGGAGTTTATGATGTTATTTCTTGTTGAAGCGGAACCGGTAGGCGGTATCGTGTGGCGCTAGATTTTCTTTAGTGGATTTTCGCAAAAATCTGACATAATCTTCTCTAATAATTTCGTAAATTTCAAGTTCAAAAAAATGTAAATTGTCTTGCATTTAATGTGTTGTATTAAAGAGGGTTAGAATTTTATGTATATTATTTTCGATACGGAAACGACGGGTTTGCCTAAGCGTTGGGACGCACCAATTACCGATACGGACAATTGGCCTCGCTGTATTCAATTGGCTTGGCAGATTCATGATGAGATGGGAAATTTGGTCGAACATCACGATTTCTTGATTAAGCCAGATGGATTTGATATACCCTATGACTCTGAAAAAATACACGGCATATCGACTGCATTGGCAGAAGAGCAGGGATTGCCGCTCCAGGAGGTCTTAGAGAAATTCAATGTGGCATTGAATAAAGCCAAGTTTGTTGTTGGACAAAATATTGGTTTTGATTTGAATATCATGGGCTGTGAATTTTACCGTTATGGTGTTACGTCCAATATGGCTAATATGTCTGTATTGGATACCTGTACGGAAGTAACAGCTGAACTTCTGAAAATTCCAGGCGGTCGTGGTGGACGCTTTAAACTACCCAATTTGACTGAGTTGCATTCCTATTTATTTGGAGTGCCATTTGCTGAGGCACATAATGCAACAGCCGACGTTGAAGCGACAACACGTTGTTTTCTGGAGCTTGTAAGAAGAGAGGTATTCACTGCCGAAGAACTTCAGGTCGATACGGGCTACTTTGTCGATTTTAAAACCAACAATCCGGGGCCTATACCCACTGTTGGACTGAAACATATCAACCTAAAAGCAGCTTCTGATGAAATTAGAAAACGGTCTCAGCCAGATGAAGTCAAGGTTGTCGTTGATGCGGACGCGTTAGCAGCTTTAAAGGATGCCAAATTTGCCCATTTACATAACCACTCTCAGTTTTCGATCCTGCAGTCGACGATGTCGTACGATAAGTTAGTTTCGGCAGCGGTGAAGGATAATATGCCTGCTGTTGCATTAACGGACCACGGAAATATGATGGGGGCTTTTGAGTTTGTCTCTCGTGTTATAAGTCATAATAAAGAAGTTGAAGCGCAAAATGCGGAGGCAGTTGAGAATGGAGAGGAGCCTACTGGTCAGCTTTTAAAGCCAATTGTTGGTTGTGAATTTTTTGTTTGTGAAAACCACAAAGATAAGTCGAGGAAGGATAATGGTTATCAGATTGTGTTATTGGCGAAAAATAAACGGGGGTACCATAATTTGGCTAAACTGGCTTCTTTTGCTTATACCGCGGGCTTCTATTATGTGCCGCGGATTGATAAAGATCTTATTCTTCAATACAAGGAAGATGTTATCGCTTTGTCAGGTAACCTACAAGGCGAGGTGCCGAATAAAATACTGAATATAGGTGAGAGTCAGGCCGAAGAGGCTTTGCTGTGGTGGAAAGAACAATTTGGGGATGATTTTTACCTGGAATTAATGCGTCATGGTCAGGAAGATGAGGATCGTGTGAATCAAACCTTGCTTAAATTTTCCCGCAAATATCAGGTCAAAGTTGTTGCGACCAATAATACATATTACGAGAAGAAAGGCGATGCACATGCGCATGATATTTTGCTCTGTGTGAAAGATGGTGAAAAGCTATCGACTCCAAAAGGTAGGGGACGTGGATTCCGTTTTGGTTTACCCAATCAGGAATATTATTTCAAATCTTCAGATGAAATGAAGGCCCTTTTTAAAGATTTGCCCGAAGCGATTCTAAATATTCAGGAGATTGTCGATAAGGTAGAGATATTTAAGTTAAACCGCGATGTCCTATTACCTAAATTTGATATTCCTGAGGAATTTCAGGTGGAAGCCGATCTTGAAGATGGGGGAAAACGTGGTGAAAATAAATACCTGGCGCATCTTTGTTATGTGGGGGCTGAGAAGCGTTATGAGGAAATAACAGATGATATTCGCGAACGTCTTGACTTTGAGTTGGCTACCATTGAGAAAACGGGGTATCCAGGTTACTTTTTGATTGTTCAGGATTTTATTGCGGCGGCCCGGGATATGGGAGTTTCCGTGGGGCCGGGACGGGGATCTGCTGCTGGTTCGGCAGTAGCTTATTGTTTGGGAATTACCAATATCGATCCGATTAAATATGACTTGCTTTTTGAGCGTTTCTTAAATCCCGACCGTGTGTCCATGCCTGATATTGATATCGATTTTGATGACGAGGGACGTGGACGTGTCATGCAATATGTAATCAATAAATATGGTGCTAGTCAAGTTGCCCAGATTATTACCTATGGTACAATGGCAGCAAAGTCATCCATCAAAGATACAGCGCGTGTATTGGACTTACCTTTGGGTGATGCCAATGAAATTGCCAAGCTGATTCCGAACCTTAAATTATCCAAGATTTTTACTTTAGATGATGCCGGTTTAAAGGAAAAGCTAAGGACTGAGGAAATTGAAGCCGTCAATAGATTGAAATCTATTGCGGATGGTGCTGGATTGGAAGCGGAAACGATCAGACAGGCCCGGGTTTTGGAGGGTTCTGTACGAAATACAGGTATCCATGCCTGTGGTGTTATTATTACACCAGACGATATTACTAATTTCGTTCCTGTTTCTTTGGCAAAAGACTCTGATCTTTATGTGACGCAGTTCGATAACCACGTTGTTGAAAGTGCCGGTTTGCTGAAAATGGACTTTTTGGGTTTAAAGACACTGACACTGATTAAAGATACGGTAGAAAATGTCAAATTAAGCCATGGTATCGTGCTGGATCCGGATCAATTTCCGATCGACGATGAGCTTACTTATGAGCTCTTTCAACGTGGAGAGACCATCGGGGTGTTTCAGTATGAATCTCCTGGAATGCAGAAATACATGCGAGACCTTAAGCCGACGGTATTTGCCGATTTGATTGCGATGAATGCACTTTATCGCCCGGGTCCAATAGAGTATATTCCAAGTTTTATTAAGCGTAAGCATGGTATAGATCCTATTGTTTACGATTTGGATGCCTGCGAGGAATATTTGAAAGAAACGTATGGAATTACGGTATACCAGGAGCAGGTAATGCTTTTGTCTCAAAAGTTAGCTGGATTTTCGAAAGGTGATGCCGACGTTTTGCGTAAGGCCATGGGTAAGAAGCAAAAGGCAGTACTGGATAAGATGAAGCCTAAGTTTGTGTCGCAGGCAGAGGAGAAAGGACATAATGCAAAAGTTTTGGAAAAGATCTGGACCGACTGGGAAGCTTTTGCAAGTTATGCATTTAATAAATCCCACTCGACCTGTTATGCTTGGGTTGCTTATCAAACAGCCTATTTGAAAGCGCATTTTCCAGCGGAATATATGGCTGCGGTACTTTCTAACAATATGAATGACATCAAGCAGGTGACATTCTTTATGGAGGAATGTAAGCGCATGGGGCTAGAGGTACTTGGCCCTGATGTGAATGAATCCTATTATAAGTTTACAGTAAATGAGTCTGGGGCTATTCGTTTTGGGATAGGTGCAGTTAAAGGTGTCGGGGCAGGAGCAGTAGATGCTATCGTGCAAACTCGACAATCAGGATTGTATAAATCTGTTTTCGATATGGCCAAACGGATTGATCTTCGTGCGGTCAACAAGAAAGCTTTCGAGAGTCTGGCTTATGCTGGTGGTTTTGATAGTTTTGAGAACACGCACCGTGCACAATATTTCCATTCGGATGAAAATTCAACAGGAATGGAAAAGGCGATACGATTTGGCCAGCGCTTTAAAGAAAATGAAAGTTCGGCCCAGGCGAGTTTGTTTGGTGTAGGTGGAGCTGCAGAATTGCCGGAACCTGTTTTGGCACCATGTCCGCAATGGGGATTGATTGAAAAGCTTAAATATGAAAAAGATGTTATCGGTATTTATTTGACCAGTCACCCCTTAGATACATACCGGTTTGAGATTGAGCATTTTTGTCAGAATTCGGTTTCAGATTTGGCATTGATCAATAAAGTTAAAGCGGCAGAGGTCGATGAAGAGACTTTGCTTGAGTTTAATCGAATCAAGAATAAGGAATTAGTGATTGGTGGCATTATTGCATCGGCAAACCATCGATTGACGAAGACTGGTAAGCCTTTTGCGTCGTTTATTATAGAAGATTATAGTGATTCTTATGATATGGCAGTTTTTGGCGAAGAATACGTCAAATTGAAGGGGTATTTGCAAGAAGGCTATTTTGTGCAATTACGAGGTTTGGTACAGGAACGTTTCAGGCAGGTTGGAAATTGGGGCTTTGAGCTGCGTAGTGTACAGTTACTTTCGGATCTTCGTGAGAAGATGGCGAAGAGTTTTACGATCAATATTCCTTTACCTAAGTTGAATGAAGCATTTCTTGACGGAATCAAAGATATACTGGCACAAAATGAGATTGAGGGGGTTGTGCCAAATTGTCAATTAAAGTTTAAAATTTGGGATCCCCAAGATGAAATATCTGTCGAAATGCCAGCTAAAAGTCTGAAAATAAACCTAACAAATGAATTTTTGGACTGTATAGATAAGTTTGAAGGGATAAATTACCGATTGAATTAGTTTGGATTAGAATTTGTGTAATTAAGATTACAAATAGATTGGTAGTTGTTACTATCTTTGTTTATTGATTTTAGCAATTAAATAGTATTAAAGATATAACTTCGGTTTATAAAATTAAAAGATTATGGCATTAGAAATTACAGATAGCAACTTTGAAGAAGTTGTCTTAAAAGCAGACAAACCAGTATTAATTGATTTTTGGGCAGAGTGGTGTGGTCCTTGCCGTATGGTAGGTCCTGTGGTTGAAGAACTGGCTAAGGATTATGAAGGTAAAGCTGTTGTAGGAAAAGTAAATGTGGATGAAAATCCAGAGATTTCTGTTCGTTATGGCATTCGTAATATTCCAGCTCTATTGTTCTTTAAAAATGGAGAAATTGTCGATAAACAAATTGGAGCTGTTCCAAAATCAGTATTGAACGAGAAATTAGAAAAACAATTAGCATAACTTAGCTAAATAATAATAAAAAGCCTGAAATATTATCTTTCAGGCTTTTTTTTGTTTTTAAAACCCCATTTTTTTTGATTTTATTTCAAACTTTAGTTGTTTTATGTCTATATTTTGTTTTTTTTTGTGTATTGTTTGTGTTTATTTTGATACTTTAATAGTGTAATGTGCTGTATTTTTAGTGTTTTAGTGTTTTTAGTGTGATTTTGTTATTGTTTTTTGTGTATTTATATTTATTTTTTGATAAAAATCAATTTTATTTGCAAAAACAAATATTTTTTACTTCTTTTGAGTATTGAAATTGGTTTTCGAAAAGAATTTGTTTCGATTTTTTGATTTTGATGTTATTTTTTTTGACTCGATGATTTAGGAGTTGTTTTTTTTGAAAAAAAAAGAAATTGACAAAGATTTTCCCTTTCAAATACCCTAGATTATGCCTCGCGTTGCTCTCCGTAACGCGAGTTTTTTTTGGGGCTAAAGTATGGGTAAAAACAAAAGCGGCTATCCGAAAGGATAGCCGCTTTTTATTATTGACTAAATAAACTGAATTATTCAGCAATTACTTCGAAAGGAACTTGAACTTTCACTTCTTTGTGTAAGTTTAAGTTTGCGATGTATTCACCTAGTTCTTTAGGTTCTACTTCGAAAGTGATACGACGACGATCTACATCAAAACCTTTTGCTTTCAACGCATCAGCAATTTGAATGCTGTTTACTTTACCAAAGATTTTACCAGATTCACCTGCTTTAGCGCCGATTGAAAGTTTGATAGCTTCCAATTTACCAGCTAATTCAGTAGCGTCTTTTTTGATTTTTTCTTGTTTGAACTGAGCTTGTTTGATGTTCTCAGCTAAAACTTTCTTTGCAGATTCAGTCGCTTGGATAGCAAATCCTTGCGGGATTAAGTAGTTACGACCGAAACCTGGCTTTACATTAACGATATCGTTTTGCTCACCTAAGCCTTTGATATCTTGTTTTAAAATTACTTCCATTTTCTATCGTCCTCCTTATTTAATTGCATCAGCTAAGTAAGGTAATAAGCCGATGTGACGAGCACGTTTAACAGCTTGAGCTACTTTACGTTGAAATTTCAAAGATGTACCAGTTAAACGACGAGGTAAGATTTTACCTTGATCATTTACAAATTTCATCAAGAAGTTAGCATCTTTATAATCGATATATTTGATACCATTCTTTTTGAAACGACAGTATTTTTTACGGTTGTCCTCTACTTTAGGAGCAGTTACGTATTGGATATTTTCGTTAGCCATTAGTTTGCGCCCTCCTCAGTTTTAGTTTCAGCTTTTTTGTTGAATGCACCGCTACGTTTTTTCTCGTTGTATGCTTTAGCATGTTTGTCTAAGCTTACAGTCAAGAAACGCATAATGCGCTCATCACGTTTGTATTCAACCTCTAATTTATTGATTAATTCACCTGGAGCCTTGAATTCAGTTAAGTGATAAAATCCAGTAGTTTTTTTCTGGATTGGATACGCTAATTTTTTCAAACCCCAATTGTCTTCAGCGACAATCTCGGCTCCGCCTTCTGTTAAGATGTTTTTGAATTTTGCGATTACTTCTTTCGCAGCATCATCAGAAAGCAACGGGGTAAGAACGATTACAGATTCGTACTGTTGCATTGTGTTAATTAATTTTGTTATTTAAAATTCCACTTTTGTGGAAGTGCAAAGGTAGTTATTATATTGTTATGTTGCAAAGCTTTGAAATAAAAAAGTTTAGATCCTTTGGAGGGATCTAAACTTTTCTCAACCGAACTAGGCTATATTTTAGTTCAATTTCTTTAATTCTTCTTTGATAGCAGCCTGTATTTTCTCGCTAACAGGGACTAAAGGAAGTCGTAATTGATCTTTTCCGATCCCCAATTCCTGTAGAATATATTTTACACCCGCAGGGTTTCCTTCAATAAAACACAGATCTGTAATGTTAAGGAGTTCATTATGGATCGATCTAGCTTCCGTATAATTGCCTTCAGCGCATAACTTAGCTAATGTGGCGACCTTTTTCGGTAATGCGTTTCCGATCACTGAAATGATACCAGCAGCTCCAAGAGACATCATCGGCAAGGTAACCGGATCATCTCCGGAGATCAATAGAAATCCTGCAGGTTTATCCCGTAGAATTTCGCTGAATTGCGCAAAATTTCCAGAAGCTTCTTTGATGGCTACAATATTGGAAAAATCATTGGCCAGTCGTAATGTTGTCTGTGCTGTTATATTGCTGCCCGTACGCCCAGGCACATTGTATAAAATAACCGGAAGTGGAGAGGCGTTTGAAACAGCCTTGTAATGCTGGTAAATGCCTTCTTGTGTTGGTTTGTTATAATAAGGAGATACGGATAAAATTGCACAGAAGCCTGTTGGATCAAAGTTCTTAATTTGTTCCACAATTTCGGCAGTATTATTACCACCAATTCCAGCAACCAAAGGAAGTCTACCGTTCACGCGCTTGACAGTAAAATCCCAGATACGCTTTCGTTCATCATTGGTTAAAGTGGCAACTTCTCCAGTTGTACCTAAAGAAACCAAATAATCCATACCTTCGTTGATTTGCAAGTCAATTAGCTGACCTAATGCTTCGAAATCAACAGATTCATCTGAGTTAAAAGGAGTGACTAATGCTACTCCTGCGCCGTGAAGCTCGTTCATCTTGTTTTTGTATTTATATAAATTTAATTAAAAAAACTTACTTGGGATTAATGAGTTCAAATAGTTCTTTATCATTAATCATCGGGATACCCAATTTTTCTGCTTTCGCCAGTTTGGACGGTCCCATTTTATCTCCCGCTACGAGGTAGCTTAATTTGGCAGAAATGGAAGATAACATCTTTCCGCCATTGCTTTCAATTACTGCTGCTAGCTCTTCACGTGAATGGTCTGCAAATACACCGGAAATCAGGAAGGTTTTCCCTTCAAGTGAATTGCTCGCAAGGATGATCTCCTTTTCCTCAATTTCGAAATTTAAGCCATAATTTCTCAATGCAACGATCTGTTGTTGATGAATTGGATTGTCTAAGTATTCTTTGACACTCTCCGCAATACGGCGTCCAATGTCTTGTACTCCTTCGATTTCCTCTGTCGAGGCTTGCGCGAGTGCATCAATATTTTTGAAATGCTGGGCTAATTTTTTTGCAATCGTCTCGCCGACATGACGTATTCCAAGCGAAAATAAGACTTTTTCAAAAGGTTTTTCTTTGGATTTTTCGATGCCGTTGAGCATGTTATCGATTGATTTTTGACCGAAACGTTCCAGTTGTTGCAGGTCATCTTGATGGTCTTTTAGGCCATAGATGTCAACGATATTGCGTAACAAACCTTTCTTGAAGAAAGTATCCACGGTCTCGTCTCCCATTCCTTCGATGTCCATCATTTTTCGTCCGATAAAATGCTGCATTTTGCCAACAATTTGTGGCGGGCACCCAGTTTCATTAGGGCAGTAGTGTACGGCTTCCCCTTCTTGTCGTATAAGTGCTGTGTCGCATTCCGGACAAGATGTGGGGTAGACAAAACTTGTTGATCCTGCTAATCTTTTCTCGAGGTTTACCCCAATTATTTTAGGTATAATTTCGCCCCCTTTTTCTACAAAGACAGTGTCATCTTCGTGTAGGTCGAGACGTGCAATTTCATTTGCATTGTGTAAGGAAGCGCGTTTTACCGTTGTGCCTGCCAGTTGTACAGGTTGAAGATTGGCAACAGGTGTAACAGCGCCGGTACGTCCAACTTGATAACTGATCGAGTTCAATGTGGTTTCTACACGCTCTGCTTTGAATTTATAGGATATTGCCCAACGTGGATTTTTGGCAGTAAAGCCCAGTTCCTCCTGCTGTGCGTAATCATTTACTTTAATAACAATTCCATCAATTTCATAACCTAGGTTATGACGTTCGACATCCCAGTAGTCAATAAATGCAAAAACATCGGTTAACGTGCTGCATTTTCTGCTATGCTCGCTGACATGAAATCCCCAGTCTTTGACATGGTTTAAGCTATTCCAATGGTCGTGAAATAGATTTGTTCTGTTGTCGCAGTACAAAAAGTAAAGGAAACAGTCCAATGGGCGTTTTGCAACTTCAGCAGAATCTTGGAGTTTGATGGTTCCAGAAGCGAAATTTCTTGGGTTGGCATAGGTTTGCTCCTCATTATCGGCTCGTTCCTTATTCAGGCGGAGAAAAGCTGATTTGTGCATAAATATTTCACCTCGTATTTCGAATTGATCTGGATAATCTCCTTCTTTGAGTTTGATCGGGATAGAACGAATGGTTTTAACATTGTTTGTGACAACATCGCCTTGTGTACCATCACCGCGCGTAACGGCTTTACTTAGTAAGCCATTTTCATAAGTCAAGCTGATGGATAAACCGTCAAATTTTAATTCACAAACATATTCGAACTGATCGCCGATGATTTTGCGGATTCGCTGGTCGAAGTCAAGTAATTCCTCCTGATTGTATGTGTTGCCCAATGAAAGCATTGGCCAGCGGTGCTTTTCCGTTTGAAATCGGGAGGTAATGTCTCCACCAACACGCTGTGTAGGGGAGTTGGGGTCGGCAAAGTTGGGATATTGAGCTTCCAGCGCTTCGAGTTCCTTTAATTTAAGGTCGAAGTCGTAGTCCGAAATAACACTGTTCGCCAATACATAGTATTGATAGTTATAATGGTTGAGCTCTGCCGTTAAGTCTTTTATCTTTTTTTCAATATCCATCACCAACATTTTGCAAAATTACAAATAAAAAGTACGTTTAAATAAAATAAATAAAGAATCTTGTCGTAATGACTGCTTTATTTTGAAAATGCGTTTTTCTGCATTTTATGTTACAGGGAAATAATACGCTATTTGAAATCCTCTGGATTTAGCTGAGAAAATTTATGTTTGTTATTTGTGTAAAAATCGATGATAATCGATTTTGTGTACAGCCCTTTTGTATTTTCTTTCACCTTGTATTTTTTTCGTTTTTTAGCATTTTTGAAAATATTCAAGAAGAAATACTGATGTGCACGACTGATTGCCCAGGCATCCTTGGGTTTCCTGTCGATCAGAAACTTAGCAAGGGCTGCAAAGTCAAACCAAAGCCTGATGAAAATAATCCATATGGCTTTGCCTAGCGGCAGGTTTTTTTGCAGCATGACCATGTTATTCCTAAAATTGAGGTAAGTCTTTTTGGGATTACTTGCATTGAGGGTCCCCCCGCCAACATGATAAACAATAGATTTAGGACAATAGCCTATGCCATAGCCCATTTTCTTTAATCGCCAACATAGATCGATTTCCTCCATATGAGCAAAGAAATCTTCGTCAAGGCCATCTGCCTCTTTCCAGGCGTCAGAGCGAATAAAAAGTGCAGCTCCAGATGCCCAGAAAATCTCGGATTCATTATCGTACTGTCCCGCATCATCTTCTACTTCATGTAGGATTCTACCTTTACAGAAAGGAAAGCCAAAGTAATCCAGATAGCCACCGGCCGCTCCGGCATGTTCGAACTTCTGCTTGTCATGAAATGAACGTATTTTGGGCTGTGCTGCTGCCAGGGAAGGGTTTCTTTCCAAGTATTCAATCACTGGCTCAATCCAGTTTTGGCTCACTTCAACATCCGAATTGAGAAGTACATAGTAATCAGCATCTACACGCTGCAGTATTTTGTTATAACCTCCCGCGAAGCCATAGTTTTTGTCATTTTCAAGGATAGTAATCGTCGGATAGTACTGTTTCACAAATGAAATTGAATCATCATCGGAGGCATTGTCTCCAATGACAAATTCGACATTCGGATACGAACTGTTATATACGGATGGTAAAAATTTTTCCAGGAAAAATCGGCCATTCCAATTGAGGATAACGACAGCTACTTTTGGTAATTTACTCATTTTCTACGTTTTCTTTTCCAGCGATTATGTGACCATAACCAATATTCTGGGTTTTCACGAATAAGCTGTTCAGCAAATTGATTGTGTATATCGGTAATTTCATGCTCTCCAAAACCACTTGGATCTTCGATTAAAGTAACGAATTTACAGAAATATTGCCCTCTTTTGGGCTTTCTTCCGATATAGCAATAGACCACAGGCGCTTTACTTATTCTAGAAAGTCTTTCGGCTCCTGTATAGACCAATGTTTCCTGATTTAGCCAATTAATAAAATAATCGGAATCCGAATACAGCGGTGTTTGATCGGCAACGAGTATACTGATATTGGGCTGGCCTTTCAACTTTACGATATGGCGGAGTATTTGTTTCATTGGTACCATTTCGGCGCCAAATCTTCCACGCATATCATTGTATACTGTATCAATATCTTTGTTATTGAGTGGTTTGTATACAATCAGCGTAGGAAAGTTTGTAATTAAGCTCAAACGGTGAATACCCAGCTCCCAATTGGCATAATGTGAGGTCACCCCGATTACGTTTTTGCCCGCTTCGAGGTGTTTCGTCAATTCTTCTACATTTTCCAAAGTAATCTTTTTCTTGACTTCCTCAGCTGTAATCGTTTTCAATTTGATCGATTCGACAAGGAGATCCGGGAAAAAACGATAAAACTTTTTGGCAATTACCAGACGTTCTTTATCCGTTTTTTCCGGAAAAGCATTCTTTAAGTTCTGAAATACAATATTCTTCCTATATCCAATAATATAGTAAAGTATGTAATAAAGCCCATCGGAGATCAAATATAGAAACCAATAGGGGAGAAGAGATATGATATAGATTAATGCGTTTAACGCTTTTTGTTTCATGCTATAGCTAAAATTCCCAGTGTTCTTTACAAATATCCTTAATTTAAGTTATTTTTGCGTCACTTATAACAAAAATCATCAGTTTTTATGGAATCGCAGTTATTACTTCCGGCATGTTATCTTCCACCAATATCCTATTTTCATACGGTACAGGAGCATAATCTTCCTTTGGTCATCGAGAAATATGAGCATTTTCAAAAGCAGAGTTATCGTACGCGCGCACGCATTGCTTCAGCAAATGGTGTGCAGGATTTGATCGTACCCATTCAACATGGCAATAAAGAACGTGTTCCTATGAAAGATATTCGGATAAGTTATGAGTTTGACTGGCAGCGTTTACACTGGTTAAGTATCCAGACAGCTTACCGTAGCTCTGCATATTTTGAATATTATGAAGATGATTTTATACGTTTCTATGAGGAAAAGTTTACGTATTTGGTAGACTTTAATGTTGCTCAATTAGAACTCATTCTAAAATCGATCAAACTTAAACGAGCAATAGGGTTTACAGAAGCGTATGTGGCTGCGCCTTCGGAAATGATCGATTTCCGTAACCTGATCCATCCTAAAAAAGAAAGTGTATTGCGTAATCCAAAAGAATATTATCAGGTTTTTTCTGATAAAAATGGATTTTATCCCGATTTAAGCATTATCGATTTGCTATTCAATCAAGGCCCACAATCAAAAAGTTACCTGTAGCCTGACGGTTTTTTGAACAAAATGCGTTTAATATTGTTGTTATTCAATATTGAACGCATTTAAATGAAACATTTCTTTTTTACTTTTCTTCTTTTTTCTTTGTGTTGGACTTTCGCGCGGGCTCAGGGCGGTGTTGATACGATACATTATCGAAAAGTTTACTATTGGGGTACAACGGGAATGGGCTTTCCGATCGGACAAACCAAAGATATACTTTCGCCAAAGTTTTCGGGTAGTATTGGTTTGGATATCTCCCTGAAAAATCCAATGTTTTTCGTATCCCCCACACTTTATACACTTTCATTCAAGTATAAGCAGCGATTGGTCGATCCGAATTTTGAGTATCGTATCGAAGATGCAAATACCAATTTCTATACCCTTTCATTTTCGGGGGGCATTAGGAAGCAGATGCGATTATTGAATATCTATGGTTTTGTGGGGCCTGGTGTAGGATTGACGAGTGAGCCAAGGGCAAATGTATTCGCGGACCAAAAGCTTATTAAGATGGAAAATATAAATCACCTGAATTTCTCCAGCAAAATAGGTGCTGGGGCAGATTATAAATTTAACGGCTTCTTTTTAGGACTTGAGCTTGGTTATCTCCATAATTTTAGGAAGATACAGGATACTCCTGTGAATATTTTTACCGTTATGGTGGGATTAAAATCCGATATTACACAAATTGGGGATAAAGTCATCAATGTCATTGGCATCGATGGTTCCATTAGCGGTAAAAAAGAGAAAAAATAGACGGCTTATTTTAAGACCTGAATGGTGTCTCCAACATGTGCTTCGGCGTCGCTGCCTGTTTTTTTTACTTTTTCCGTTTGTTCAATCGCTACTGCAAATGCGGATGGAATAATGCCTGCGCCAAATTTAATTGCATAAAATTTGGTGAATTCCGCGCCAAAATACAATATCGCAGCCGAATAGTAGATCCATAATAACATGACGATGATTGATCCCGCAGCTCCGTAAAAGCTTGCTGTGGAGGAAAGGTTCAGATAGATTGAAATGCCGTACCGGCCTAACATAAAGAGTAAGCCTGTAAAGATAGCCCCACCAAGCATGTCCCTGAATTTTACTTTAGCATCCGGAAGGAAGGAAAAGATAAAGCCAAATAAAATGACAATGACCGAAAATGTGATGCCCGTATTCACCCATGAAATGAGTGCAATCGGAATAAAAGGAAAATAAGTCATGACTAAATTGGTCACGGCAACGATAACTCCGTTGATCATGAGTGAGGCAATTAGCAAAAAACCAAGGGCAATCACGATGCAAAAAGAAATCAGCCTGTTGATGATTAATTTTAGCCATCCCTTTTTTGGTTTCGGTTTTACTTTCCAGATATTGTTTATTGAATCCTGTATATCAACGAATAAGGTTGTGGACGACAGAATCAATGTAACGATACCTATCGTGATCCCCATATTAGATTTATTCTCGAAAGTTATCTTCTGAAGATAGGACTGGATCTGTGTGGTCACATCCTGGCCAAAAAGAACCATGACTTCCTCCAGCACCTGATCTTGCGCTGAAGATCCACTTTGAAGATGTTCTCCATAGAAAAATCCAATACACCAGATAACAATCATAAGAAGTGGGCCGATGGAGAAGACGGTATAATAAGCCAATGAAGCACTCTTCTTCATACATTTGTCATCATTGAATCCATTAAAGGCATCAATTAAGACATGCCAAATGTTTTTCCAGTAGGCGAGTGTAAATAAATCTCGTAATGTAACGTGCTTCATAATAAGATGATCAGCTCCAATAATCGTGCAAATTGTTACTCTTGGTTTTGTTCCTGATACAATTTGTCGATTGCTCCTTCGTTCTCTTTTAAAATAATTTTTCGTTTTAGACTCAATTTTGGCGTCAATTGACCGTCGTTGATTGTCCATTCCTTTGGAAGAAGAATAAATTTCTTGACAATTTCCCAATGTCCAAAGTTAGTGGATAATCGGTTAATTTCTTCTTGATATTTTTGGATTACTTCCGGATTTTTGATGATTTCTTCGTTTGAACCGCCGGTAATACCTTTTTGGTTTGCCCATTTGGACAGCACATCAAATGCAGGAACAATCAAGGCTCCGGGAAATTTTCTATTTTCTCCAAAAACCATGACCTGTCCGATTAATGTAGACTCCATGAGTTTGTTTTCAATGGATTGTGGCGCGATATATTTACCACCTGCAGTCTTAAACATTTCCTTTTTTCGATCGGTTATTTTTAGGAAACCATCGGATGTAATTTCTCCAATATCGCCCGTCTTGAAAAAACCATTATCGTCAAAAGCTTCTTTTGTGGCTTCTTCATTTTTATAATAGCCTGTCGTGATACTAGGGCCCTTGACAAGAATCTCACCATCTGAAGCAATTTTAACTTCTAAGTTTTTCAGGGGTTTGCCTACAGTTCCAAATTTCAACCCATTGGGTAAGTAGGAGTTTACAGCAATAACCGGAGATGTTTCAGTCAGGCCGTACCCCTCAAGTACTTTAAGTCCAGCGGCCCAGAATACACGCGCTAAACGCTCTTGAAGAGCTGCACCACCGGATACAATGATCTTAATATTTCCGCCAAGAGCTTCTTGCCATTTCGAAAATATCAGTTTTCTAGCGATCGCAAGTTTGAGCTTATAAAGCGGTCCATTATGCGCTGGTTCTTGAAATTTCAAGCCAAGATCAACAGCCCAGAAGAAAATTTTCTTTTTTAATCCAGTTAAGGCTTTCCCTTTTTCAATAATCTTATCGTATACTTTTTCCAGGACACGGGGTACGGTGGTGAATACATCCGGTTTGACATCGTTGATATCGGCAACAACATTGTCTAAGGTCTCGGAAAAATAGATCTGGATTCCTTTCGAATAGTACATATAGACCACCATGCGTTCAAAAATATGGCATAGCGGAAGAAAGCTAAGTGCCGTTTTGAAATCCGATCGGATGAGATGATTGCATGCCAAGACGTTGCTGTATACGTTTTTGTGGGACAGGTAGACGCCTTTAGGGCGCCCTGTTGTACCTGAAGTGTAGATCAGTGTCAATAGATCATCTTCTGTAACAGCCTCTCGAAGTGGAGCTAGGTCGGTTGTGTCATCTTTTGCTGTTTCGATGAATGTTTTTAGCTGCGTATAATTTTCAATAGCATCAAATGTATACAGTTGCGGATGTATACCGTGCTCCTTGATGGTTTGTTCAATACGGTCGGTCAATTCTCTGTTGCTGACAAATAGTACGTTGACATCCGAGTCATTTACAATAAACGAAAGATCCTGTGCGGATAAAGTGGGATAGAGGGGGACAGTTGCAAGACCGATTTGATTGCAGGCAAAATCAACTAAATTCCACTCGGGTCTGTTGCCGGACATGATCCCTACCCGATCACCTTTTTTGAGACCTAGTTTCAGTAACGCCCTGCTTAAGGTGTCAATTGCGTCGGTGTATTCTTTGGTAGAATACGTTTTCCACTGGCCATTTCCATCTCGCCCTGCCACCATGATGTCCTTTGCGTATTTTTCTTTATATAAGGTTATAAAGTCAAAAATTCTGCCCATATCACTTGAGTTTATTTGGTTACTACTACATGCTGTATTGACCTAAATATACAGAAATAAAGTTGGATAATTTGGGATTATTGTCATAACAAATTAAACATTGTTTCGTTATAGCTGTAATGGATATTTACCCTATTGAAAAAGTCCTTCGTAGGGGAAGTTCTGGTAAATAGTTTTTTATGTGCACTGCAATTATATTGCATATAAAAAGCAATTTATCTATGTTTGGAAAAATGTAAAGCAAAAAAAGCGTACGATTTTTATGAAAAAAATATTTTTGGCTGTCGGTGGAATGCTGATGTTTGGAGCATTATCCAATAGAGCTATGGCTCAGTTGGACAATAGGGGTGCTATTGGTGGACGATTCGGGTCTGCTCAGGGAATTACATATCGTCACACGCTTAACTCGGACCATGCATTGGAAGGTATTATGAGTATTCAGAGCAATTCTGATTTTCGTCGTTTCCGTGTTGTGGGCTTATATGAAATCTATAAACCATTGACTGCTGGGTTTAATTGGTATTATGGTTTTGGTGGTAGTATCGGTTCTTATAAGGAGAAAGACAAAATTATCGATGGTCAGCGTCATTCATTTGATTCACAGCTTAATCTGAGTATTGACGGTATCGTAGGTATTGAATATAATATTCCGCAGGCACCGTTTCAAATCTCATTGGATGTAAAACCTTATTTCGATTTTCTAAACGAATCCAGTATCAAATTATTTGATCCGATCGGTTTTTCGGTAAGATATAAATTTTAAAAAAAGAATAGCGGGATTTTCCGCTATTCTTTTTTAATGATAATACTTCCGTGTTAAGCCATCCAGATTTTACCTAGCAATTCCTGTAGAAAAGTTTGTTCTTTGAGCGGACGGATTTCGTATATCTTTTTATTGCTCTTTTTGATTTGAACAGGAATTTCCCGCACTAAACCATCTCGTGCCACCAGGAAGTTTAATATTTCCCCCTCTTTGGCATGTTGAACAATGAAATCAATTTCCTTGTCTTTAACATCGAGCCTGTTATTATTAATTGCAATCAGTTCGTCTTTTACACTTAATCCGGCATCATATGCACCTGAATCTTTTTCCACTGTCGCTACCGAAATTAACCCATCCACTTTGTTGGTTGTAATGCCTAGTGTCAACGTGTTGTTATCAACATTGGTATCAACAATTTCATAACCGACTAGATTAAAATAATCGTTGTATTCCAGTTCTCCGTCCTGATGAGCAGCATCGAAAATATCGTCCAGCGAAGTGCCTGCAATACGTTCAGCAAGGCTTCTCAATTCGTTTTCTTCAAATCCACGATCAAGTTTTAGGTAGAACTCTTCATAAGCCTCGCGGATAACATCATCCAATTTTAGCCTACCTTCTGTAGCGGCAATAATTTTAATATCCAACAATGCTGTCAGCATTGCACCTTTGTTGTAATAGGAAATTCCTGAATTCATCGAATTTTCATCAGGCCGATAATATTTAATCCAGGTATCGAAGCTTGAGGCTGCTGCAGACTGTATCGTATGCCCAGGGCGGTTTAATACAATGTTGAAATCGTTGGCTAACAAAGCGAGGTACTCTTTTTCATCATAGAATCCACAGCGTTTAATAATTAAATTATCATAGTACGAAGTGAATCCTTCCATGATCCAGAGGCCTGTGGTATAGTTTTCGGCATCGTAATTAAACGGTCCTAATGCTTTTGGACGTAAGCGTTTCACATTCCATAGGTGAAAATACTCATGTGCAACGAGACTCAAATAGTTTTTGTAACTTATCTCATTTAGATAGGCATTTCTCGAGGCTCCCAATACTGTTGAATTGAGATGTTCTAGACCTCCACCTCCAGATTGGTAGTTGTGGGTAATAATGACATATCGCTCATTGGGGTTTGAACCCCAGATGCGGGTTTCCTCTTCGACGATACGTGTGATATCTTTCGTTAAGCGTTCTTTATCATAACTTCCGCCTCCGACCATGGCGCATTCATGTTCGACACCGGCAGCCTGGAATTTCCAGACATCCTGATTACCAGCCTCGATGGGCGTATCATATAATATGTCAAAATTTGGCGCATAAAACTTACGTTCTCCAATTTGTTCGAGTCCAGTTGATATACTTGCCCAAGAATCTTTTAATGCTATGCTGATTGTCGAAGGATTGTCTATGCGGCCATCGATATGAAAGAAAGTTGCCGTAGGCACAATAAAAGCATGGTCACTATCGAAAAAGTTGGTACGCACAGAAACTTCAAAACCGTATACCGCGTAGATGACTTCGATCTGATCCAAAGATTCTGTGGGTATTCGCCAGGTGTTCTTTGAAATTTTCTGGTAGGCAATTGTATTTCCTGTTTTGTCAAATGATCGGAATCGTTCTACGTTTTTAGCATATTCACGAATTAAATAAGATCCAGGAGACCAGACCGGCATTTTTAGATCGACATAAGGCTGGTTGAGCTTTGCGATGCTCATTTTTACTTCGATATAATGAGCTTGTGCTTCTGAAAATGATACCTCAAAATGTATTTCGGGTATACTGAAATGGTCACTGTCCATGAAAGATGATTTTAGTATGAGCTTACAAAATTAAAAGTATCGTACGCTTAACCAAACAAAAAAATAGATTGTTGGTTCTACAATTATGAATCAGCGTGCTCCGTCATTGTTCCTTCAGTAGAAAAAGAACAATGAAGGGAAGCAGCTAATAGTACCCTCCAATATACATAAATTTATTTAAGAAATGAGGTGTTAATCGATAGGCATAATCGATGCTTTGGATGAAATACCGGTTTTTATTGGACTGGGGAGATGAAGCAAAAAATCTGTTTTTTATCAGAATTTTTGCTAAGTTTGACACAGTAGTTTATAGGGGGAAAATAATCAAGAATTTGTATGATCTTAGTTGTTGATAGCGGCTCTTCAAAGTCGGATTGGAAGTTGGAATTGCCAGATAGTGCACCTATCTCGTTCAGTACAAATGGACTCAATCCTTTTTTTGTAAATGAAAAGGAAATCACACGTGTTATTAAGGAGATACCCGAAATTATTCCCTACGCCGATGAAGTTACGGAGTTGTATTTTTTTGGTGCAGGATGCATTACACCTGATCGTCGGGAAATGGTTTCAAATGCATTGACGCCCTTATTCGAAAATGCTTACATTTCTGTTGAGAATGATCTTTTTGGTAGTGCCTTAGCAACCTGTGGTAATAAAAAAGGTTATGTAGCGACATTAGGGACAGGGTCTGATTTGAGTTTTTTTGACGGAGAGGAGCTGATGCCATCGCATAATGGAAATGGCTATGTATTAGGTGATGAGGGATCGGGGGCATATTTTGGTAAAAATCTTGTTAGACTTTTTCTATATGGCCGTATGCCGAAAGATCTGAACGAAAAATTTGCGAACAAATACAGAATAAATAAAGAGATCGTCATCAAAAATGTTTATCAAAAAGAACGTCCAAATGCTTTCTTAGCATCGTTTGCACCGTTCATGTCCGATAATATTACCCATCCCTTTATTATTGATCTGGTAAAGAGTGGATTCGAAGAATTTGTTCAAGCTTCGATTTTGACCTATCCGGACTATAATAAATATGCCTGTCACTTTGTAGGCTCTATTGCTTATAGTTTTGATTTAATTTTACGGGAAGTCTGTGAAGCACATCAGATAAAGGTAGGTACCATTTTAAAATCTCCTATCAACGAGCTTTTTGATGCGGTACTGGAAAGAGAGAGTAATTCATTGTTAAGTCTTTAAAATAATTAGATATGATTATTGCAACTATTATGGTGTATATGTCAATGTTATTTGGCAATCCCAATTTTTATGATTTTAAGTTTACGACACTTGATGGGCAAGAAGTGAAAATGTCCGATTTCAAGGGAAAGAAAATATTGATCGTGAATGCTGCCTCAAAATGTGGTTTCACAAAACAGTACAAAGATCTGGAGGAATTGCACAAAACCTTTGGCGATAAGCTCGTCATTATTGGCTTTCCGGCAAATAATTTTGGACAACAGGAACCGGGTTCAAATGCGCAGATTCAAGAGTTTTGTGAACAAAATTATGGTGTTGATTTTCTAATGGCCGAAAAGGTCGATGTGAAAGGAGATCAAATATCACCTCTGTTTAAGTATTTGACCGCTCAGGAAAACCCCGATTTTAAAGGTGAAATCAAATGGAACTTTGAAAAGTTTTTGATCGATGAGAACGGTAAACTTGTACATCGCTTCCGTTCAGCGACGAATCCGCTGGATCCGGCTATTGTAAACTGGGTAGAAAACAAGAAATAGTAAAAATAACAAAATAAAAGCTGCAGATTTTGCAGCTTTTTTATTTTGTTTATTGTCCAGTCGATCCGAGGGCCTCTGGTTTCCCCATAAAGCTTAGCGACAAGGTTATAGTTTATGGGTTGGCTTTTGTTTACTTGATGTAAGTTGTTGCCTATTTGATATATGCATCGTACAAGGCTCCTATACAGTCTTTAAGCAAAGGGTTGAAGTCATCGCTATCGGGGATATTGCAGCCATTGGTTATCACAATAAACCCATATTTTTTCTTTGGATTGAAAAACAGGGCACTATACAGTCCATATGCCGAACCGGTATGTCCTGTCAGAGTAACACCGGGGACAATTTTTGCATTGTTCATAATCGTTAACCCATAGCCTGATTCTTTATTTACAGCTGTCTGCATAATCTTCGCATATTTTTTACTGATGATGTTTTTTCCCTGACTATGGCCGTAGTTCATGTGCATCATCATGTATCTGGCTAAATCTAAGGCAGATATTTTCATTCCACCTGTCGGAGAAAGCACAGGAGTGCTATAGCCCAGGATGTATTGATTGAGTTCTTCCCGACGTGGATTATAGGCACTCGGCTCTTCATGGGGATTTCCCTTTTCATCAAAGGCATATAACGAAACCAATCTTTTCTGATCCAAGGAGTCTATACAGTAACCACCATATAAGTTGAGCGGTTTGAGGATATGGTTAACAATGTAGCTGTCGACACGTGTATTGGTCAGTTTCTCAAGAACGGCACCAGCCATATTAAAATTGAGATTACAATATTGGTATTGTGTGCCGGGTTCATAAAGATTGTAGGAATCTTTCCAATTTGGGTTTTTGGATGGATTGATGACATCAAGGTTGAAGTAACCGTTTTTATCATTGACGCTGGACGTATGGGAAAGGATCATCCGGAGTGTTATTTTTTTTCCTGGATAATTGGGGTTTCTGATTGGAAAACCTATCAAATCCCCAAAGTCGTCGTCTAACTTGCATCGGCCATCTGCTATTAATTGCATTAATGATGTTGTAGTGAATGACTTTGAAATAGAAGCAATTCTAAAGAGGTCATTCTCTCCGAGAGCCGTTTTGGTTTCCAAGTTTTTGTAACCATAATTTTTGTGATACTCAATTTTATTGTTTTTGACGACGACCACACTGAGCCCGACAGCATTATAACGACGCATAATTGCTGTGAGATCATGATCAACCTGTGTTTGCTGGCCCAGCAAAAATGTGGGAAAGAATAAAAAAATAAAAGCGGAGAGTAGGAGCTTATGCGTTCTCATTGAATTGATTAGTTAGGATGTTAGTTACGGCATAAATGTAAGGAAATCCTTACGATTAATAGAAATAGTTACAGTGAATCCTTGCAACATATAATAGATGCTACGAAGTTGAATCATTCATCTATTATAATTATAAGCTATTTTTATTTAAAACTATTCTAAACAATAAAATAATATCGTATGTTTGCGCCGACAAATAATTTTTACGAACTCACATTTTATTAACATGAAAAGAACTTTTCTGGGACTTGTTTTAAGTCTGGGATTGGTAGGAGCAATTCATTTGGATGCATCGGCACAAAGTAAAGGGATACATGGCCGCGTTAAAACCAAAGATGGTGCACCAATTGAATCGGCTACAGTAACCATAGTTTCTTTAGGTAGGTCTACTTCGACTTCCGGTGATGGAAGTTTCCATTTTTCTAATCTTCCAGATGGAACCTATACTATTCGGATCAAAAGTATCGGAAATGGAGCTGAGGAGCGTACTATCGAGGTTAAAAATGGAAAGGCAACAGCCATTAATGTTTCTTTGAATATTTCTGAATCTCAATTGGAACAAGTGGAAGTGGTAGGTTACAACTCGCATAACAGTAAAACAGTTAATGTCGGTAAAGCAGGTATTATTGATCGGGATTTGCCGCAGAGTGTACAAATTATAAACGAACAGGTTATTGCAGATCAACAGGTTAATCGCTTGAGTGATGCGCTAAAAAATGCAAACGGTGTCGCGATGGGAGCAAATCGCGGTGGGGTCAACGAAAATTTTTACGCAAGGGGCTATAGCTTAGGCGGGAATAATATATTTAAAAATGGTGCGCGAACCAACAATGGAGGTTCGATTGAGGCGAGCACCTTGGAATCTGTAGAGATTTTAAAAGGAAGTTCTGCTTTGTTATATGGCGGTGTATCTGGTGGGGCCGTTGTAAATCTGGTTACGAAAAAGCCTAAATTTTATTATGGAGGCGAGGCTTCAATGCGCGTAGGAAGTTATGACTTCTATAAACCAACAGTGGATGTGTATGGTCCAATTTCCAATAAGGTTGCATTCCGCGTTATCGGAACTTATGAAAAAGCGGGTAGCTTTAGGGATCAGGTCACATCAAAACGTACTTACGTAAATCCTTCTGTTTTATATAAAATATCCGATAAAACTGATCTCAACTTTACATTCGATTACTTAAAAAGTGATTTTACGCCAGACTTTGGAATGGGAACTGTGGATGGAAAGTTGAATAATGAAGTTGGCAGAAACACTTTTATGAATGTGCCTTTTGCTTTCAACAGAACAAATACCTCAAACGGGCAGATCAATTTGAACCATAAGTTTAATGATTCATGGAATTTAAACGCAATAGCAAGTTACCAAACTTACGACCGTGATTATTATGGATCAGATCGGATTCAAGCAAATAAAAATGGAATTGCACCGCGGAGTTTAACCCGGTCCAAATCAAATGAGTTTACGGCCAACCAGCAATTGAATCTAACCGGAACTGTAAAAACAGGATCCATCAAGCATAAGATCTTGGTGGGAGCAGATGCCGATCAATCGCATTCAAATGCGTATGCCTATAATATTGATGCATCAAACAATATTAAAGTCTATGATAAGAAGCTTGATAAGTATGTTCCTACAACAACCTACGATTCAATTTATGTCTTTAATCCCTCGCAAACTGCGCAGCATTTGGTTTCGGGAAATGGACTTCGGACAGATATGCCACAAGCGGATCTATTGACGAAAACAACGACAGATATCTTCCGTTATGGTGCGTTTTTTCAGGACTTAATAGAGGTTACTGAACAATTTAAAGTATTGGCAGGTATTCGCTACACGTATCAGCGTACACCGAATTCAGAAAAGTATACTTATGCGACGAATCAATCGGAAGAGATTATTAATCTAGATGGTCAAAAAAATCCGATCGGAGCAAAAGTCGACAAAGCATGGTCGCCTAAATTTGGATTGATCTATCAGCCGATCCGCTCATCAAGTGTCTATGTTACTTATGCAAATAACTTTACATCAAATTCGGGATACGATGTAAATTATCAACCTTTGGCTCCCTCCATCATCGATCAGTACGAAGCAGGTGTGAAAAATGACTTTTTCAATGGTAGGTTATCCGCAAATGTTGCTTGGTATAGAATTAACAACAATCGCTTTGCCCAACAATTATTGGTACTTCCGAATGGAACGAGCAATAGCGATGCAAATATGAAAGAATTTTCTGGAAAGACGGCTTCAAGCGGATTGGAAGTTGATGTTACTGGAACCTTACTTCCAGGATTGAATGTTATCGCCGGTTATTCCTACAATTATATGCGTTATACCGAAACCAATCCAATTTCAAGTTATACAACCATCGTTGATGGTAAGGAGAAAGTGACTGAAATCTCTGGAAACGAAGAAAATGTACGTTTGGTAGGAACTACAGCACATACGGCTAATGGAACCGTGTTTTATACCATTCAAAACGGGGCAGTTAAGGGACTGAAGTTAGGTTTTTCCGCATTTTATACAGGTCGACGTAATGCAGGTTGGAATAATACAAAGATCAACGTACGCGATGGTCTTAATCGTTTGATCTCCGTTAGTCCATTTACAACCATAGATTTCTCCGCTGGTTATGCTTATAAAAACTGGAGTATTTTGGGTAAATTATCCAATATCACCAACGTGTTTAACTATTATATCCATGAAAACTATAGTGTGAATCCGATTCCACCGCGTAGTTTTATGGCAACGCTAGCGTATAAATTCGAGAAGAGGTAATACCGCTCTTCCACCCATAAAAAACGGAGTCAGCATGTTGCTGACTCCGTTTTTTATGCTGGAATTTCAATCGATGCCACTTTAGGACGCATTAAAATCAAGATACTCTTTCTGGATACAGGCGATAAATTCGCCTAATGCACTGTTTTTACTTTTTATATTAGAGACCAGGATCACTTCTGTTTTGCTATCCATATCTTCAAGCTTCATGATTTTTAGGTTTAAATGCGGGTATTGTTTGATGGTGGACGAAGGGACGACTGCCAGGCCCAAGCCTTGTGACACCAACTCAAGGATGGAAGACATCGAATTGCTCTGATGTACAATTTTGGGTTCAAAGCCCATGCGATTACAGGTATTAATAACAAGTCGGTGGTATTCCGATGCGTATTTCTGATTGAAGGAAATGAAACTTTCATTAAAAAAGTTGATCGCATTAAATTCCACCTGTGAATGACCTACAATTACCATAGGGTCTTCGAAAAGGGGAGTGGTAAGCAATTCACTTGAATAAATTGGAGCACGCATAATACCCAGATCCAATTTTCCGTTTTCCAGTGCTAATTTTTGTTTCTGTGTCGATGTTTCGAAAAGACTAACTCTTAAGTATGGAAATTTCAATTGAATTTGCTTTAATACCGTAGCAAGCATTTTCTTAGGTGTGGAACTGATATAGCCCAGTTTGAATTCTCCTGAGATATTGTTGTGGATCTGTTTGGTGATCGTTTTGCTGTGCTCGATATTTTGTAGGATCTCCACAACCTCCTCCAAAAAGTATTTACCTGCTTCTGTTAGCTCGACGCGTTTGTTGGTTCGGAAGAAAAGAATAACACCTAATTCGTCTTCTAGATCTTTAATCTGCCGGCTTAATGGTGGCTGGGACATAAATAAGCGTTCTGCTGCTCGGCCAAAATGAAGCTCCTCGGCTACTGTTTTGAAATAAATGAGATGTCGGATTTCCATCGATACTTTTTTGGTATGAATTGATGACAAAATAAATATTTTTAATGAATTCCAGTTAGTCCTACCTTTAAATTATTAAAAATTAATGGATGAAATACCGCCAACCAGACAGTGTAAGATACTGCTGTGTGGGGGAATCTATCTGAACTTTAGAGAATAAACAATTTACAGATGAACAAAGCGACGCTACAAGAGATTGAAACACGGTTTGACAATGATGTCGAGCGGTTCTCAAATTTAGAAACAGGTCAAGCAACCACATTGGATGCGGTATGGAATATGGAGCTTATTACGGATGCCATTGTCAGTCTTTATCCAAACGCTCAAAATATATTGGACATTGGATGTGGGGCTGGCAATTACGACGTAAAACTATTGCAAAAATTGGAGTCTAATCCAAATGTTAGTCTGTTGGACCTGAGCCAGCCCATGTTAAATAGGGCAAAGAAACGCGTTGGAAAATTGACCAACGGAGAAATTCATTTGATTAAAGGCGACTTTCGTACTGCTGCTTTGGAAGAAGACAAATTTGATGTCATCATCGCAACATCCGTTTTACATCATCTTCGAGATGATAAAGATTGGGAAAATGCGTTTGGCAAGCTGTTCCGCTTATTGAGAACCGGGGGAAGTGTGTGGATTTTTGATTTGATTGAGCAAAATAATGAACAGCTTCAAAAATTAATTTATAGAGAAAAATATGGTGAATACTTAACTAGCCTGAAGGATGAACAGTACCGTGATCATGTTTTTGACTATATTGAACACGAGGATACACCAAGATCGCTGATTTATCAACTCAACTTATTGACACAAGTTGGCTTTAAAAATGTTGATGTTTTACATAAAAACCTTTGTTTTGCTTCTTATATGGGATTCAAATAGGGGCTGGAAAAAAGTGTAAAATAAATAAGGCGATACGGGGAGTATCGCCATAAAATCACACTAACTATTAAAAAACCTATAGGACTAGGAATTTACAAATTCAATAAACCAATGTATGTCTCATCCCACGCTCCTCTACTTTTATTCCTCGTCACATGCGGGATGTCAAATAAATAATAAAATGTAATTATTAAGGTGAATACTTTAAAAAAATCAAGTATTTCCATTGGTTTACGTAAAGATATGTCTTTATTTTTTAAATACAAATAAAAATGATGAAAATTGAAAAATTATTATTATTTGACCGTTTTTAAGAATTCTTCCCAGGCGATCTGATCTGTTTTGAAGGTCAAATCTTCCGTTAACACCGATTCAATCGGTACCCATCGAAAAGACTGAAGCTTATTATCTTCAGGTTTCTGATCAGGATCGAAATCAAAGGCTTTGGTAGTCGTTCTGATCTGAATAGCTGAGGTATTCTTGACCTGATAGTAAATCGATATGATTTGGCTATCGTTAAAACTTGATTTCTCATAAAAGTCTGTGGTGTAAATATGTTTAACCACAGCAATGTCAAAAGCACATTCTTCCTGATACTCCCGGATCAAAGCATCCAATAAGCCTTCCCCGTATTCTAAGCCTCCACCAGGGAATTTGGTAAATGAAACATTTTCCGTTCTTTCGTCGCTGATCAATACCTCTTGATTTTCATTGATCAATATTCCGTACACTCTTACGTTAAATGGAAACATGGATTAATTATGTTTGTATATATTTTAGTTTCTGTCTTTTACAGTGGCATAAAACCATTGTCTACTGCAAATTCATCCAATCCGATATAAGAATAATGTCTCGGAAGAAACCAGCCAATTGCTTCCATGATGTTGGTGAATTCTTTTTCAGTCCTGAATTGGTTCGCAGCGATATTGAATGCCAAATCTTGTGAAGCATTTTCTTCATCTTTATAATTACGCGCAATGAGCATCACCTTTGCATTCTTTACGCCATAATAATCTAAAAATTCACGTAATTGGTTGCGGACAGCCTGTGGAAGAATGGTCTCGGCAGGTTGCCCCACTAATATTTCTTCATCTTGACCGATAATCGTTTGTTCATTTTTCTTTGAGAAAACACTATCATCTGTATAAAACTCTCCGTTTAAAAAGTAGTTAACCAAGTCGCCGTAGGTGAATACCCAGTCGGGGTTTTCATTTTGTGTATTGATAGCAATACCAAAACCTTTTGGCAACACGTAATCCTTCAGCCGATTTTTAATGACAAAGGCCTGAAAGTTCTGATCTTTCGGAACACTTTCGAGTTGAAAATAGGGGAACCCATCAGGACCAACAACCACTTCTGTTTCTGCTAATTTTAAGGTGCATTCAGCAATATTAGCCAGAAAAATATCACGCCACTCTTCATCCCGCTCTTCAAAGGGAACTTCCATCAGGCTATTTATTATAATCGTTTTTTCCAGGTCTCCCAAACGATTATCATTCGCATTGTTGCTATCGTCAAATAAATGTATTGTACTCATCTCGGATTGTGATTTTTTGATTTGCTGGTAAAAGTAAAAGAATATTTATTAATTAACGACGTTTTCTTGATTTCGAACCGCCTTTTCGTTGATTGTTTTGGCTGCTAGAACGCATTTTCTCCCAGCTCAATAAATAAGGATGTTGATCGTCAATTTTAATTTGCCGTTTTAAGGATAACTGTAATTTTATCCACTTTTCATTGTCCTCCGCATCGCAAAAGGTAAATGCTTTTCCCTCTGCTTCCGAACGACCTGTTCGACCGATTCGATGCGTATAGAGCTCGGCGGAATCCGGAATTTCGTAGTTGATGATAGCTTCTAGGTCCGGAAAATCTACCCCTCGAGCCAAAAGGTCCGTCGCAATTAATACACGTACCTCTTTTTGTCTGAATTTAGTAATAATCTCTTCTCGTTTTTGCTGCGCTATATCGCCATATAATGCCGAGCAAGAAATGCCATTTCGATCTAAATCTGTTGCGATGCGTTCGACAGCATGAACTGTTCGCGTGAAAACGATTACTTGCTGTGCAATACGGTTTTCAAGGAGATAACGCAGAAGGGTCTTTTTATCATTTTTATCAACATAGAGGATAGATTCTTCTATTTGACCCTTTTTGGCCGTTGTTTCTAGGTTGATCTCAACAGGGGTACTTAATCTTTTTCGAACAATTTTTTCGATTTCAGGGGTTTTCGTAGCTGAACTGAAAATGGTTTGTCTCTCAGCAGGCAATGTGCTGATGATTTTATTGATTTCTTTCGTGAAACCGAGATCTAACAATTGATCGAATTCATCGATCACCAGGATATCTATCGTTTTTAGATCGATAATGCCTTGTTCAATAAAATCCAGCAAACGTCCTGGAGTCGCAAGTACCATCTGGGCTTTCGGATAAACGTCGAGTTGACTTTCATAAGTTCCGCCACCATAGAAGCTGGCGATAGTCAACTCCATTCCATCGATAAGCCCCGATATGCGCTGTTTGGTCTGTATACAAAGTTCCCGTGTAGGAAGGAGTATAAGGACCGATAAGTGATCTGGGGTAATCTTGGTTCGTAAGCGCTGAATAATAGGGACGGCGAAAGCCTCCGTTTTTCCCGTGCCGGTTGGGGCAATCGCCAAACAGTCTCTACCTTCTAAAATGGCGGGGATAGCTATTTCTTGAATAGGTGTAAGCGAAGAAAGCTTTTGTTTTTCAAGATTAGCGATAAGGATTTTATCGAGTTTAAGTGCTGAAAAATTCAAAATAATGAATGTAAAACCCAAAAATAAAAATTAAAAAGGACAATGATGTTTTTGCCTGCTGATTGGAATTAAAAATCTATAAAAATTAGGATTTTTTGTCAAAAAGTACTAATTTGAGAAATTAGAATATTCTATTTCAAATCTGAGTTATTGATTATCAATTTATTTGATAAACACCAATTATATAGAATAATATTTTTGTTAAATTTGTTGAAACAAAAAAGAATATGTTTGATACTGCATTTGACCAAAACAATGAATCTATTTCCACTTTGAGCTTTGACGAGTTCAAAAAGATTATTGTGAATGATTATCGAACTGCCTTAGAAAGTCGTTACGTGAGTTTATTGGGACGTAAAGAAGTGCTTACAGGTAAGGCTAAGTTTGGTATTTTTGGCGATGGAAAAGAATTGGCACAAATCGCGATGGCTAAAGTTTTCAGAAATGGGGACTGGCGGTCGGGATATTACCGTGACCAAACATTTATATTTGCTTCTGGCATCAGTGATGTCTACCATTTTTTCTCTCAATTATATGCCCATCCCGATGTCGAGGCAGATCCTTCTTCTGCAGGAAGGCAAATGAACTGCCATTTTTCGACTCGTGTTGTGGACGACCAAGGGAACTGGTTGGATCAAATGGTTCAGAAAAACTCGTTTTCAGATATTTCGACCACCGGTGGTCAGATGGCAAGATTGCTGGGCTTGGGCTTGGCTTCTAAGTTGTATAAGCAGAATAGAAATTTAGACTATCTATCTTATTTTTCAAATAAAGGAAATGAAGTTGCATTCTGCACTATCGGAAATGCTGCTACTTCTGAAGGCGTATTTTTTGAAGTCATCAACGCCGTAGGTGTTCACCAGATTCCAACAGTGATTTCTATTTGGGATGATGGGTATGGGATATCTGTGCCTAATGAAATTCAAACAACAAAAGGAGATATCTCCGAAGTCCTCAAAGGTTTTCAGAAGGAAGACCTAACAAACGGGATCGAGATATTCAAAGTGAGGGGATGGGATTATGCGGGTTTATGTGAAACCTACGAGCAGGCCGCCCAAATTGCTCGCGAAAAACATATTCCATGTCTGATTCATGTGACCGAATTGACGCAGCCTCAAGGACACTCTTCTTCAGGTTCACACGAACGGTATAAATCGCAAGAAAGATTGCAATGGGAAACTGATTTCGATTGTATCGCGAAAATGAAAGAATGGATCGTAAGTTCTGGTATTGCTACCACAGAAGAATTGGATCAATTGGATCAACATGCTAAAGACCATGTTCGTCAAGAACAAAAACGAGCTTGGGCCGATTATATTAAAACATTGAGCATCGAAGCTCGGGAAGCTATTGATTTACTTCAGGGTATTCCAAATGAGCGGGCTGATTTTGCGTCAAAGAAATTGCAATCGATGGTTGAGCCTTCTTTGAAAGAAGTTTATGGCCAGGTTCGCAAGGTGTTGCACGAGCTTAAAGGTCAGCATAGCGATGGGCGCCAGCAATTATTAAATTGGTACAAAGAGAAGCAGGAACTGAATGAGAAACGTTATAATTCAAAATTATTTACAGATGGTGTAGATTCACCTGCTCACGTGACGGTCGTACCTGCAGTCTACAGTGAAGAAGCTAAAGTGGTCGACGGACGTGAGGTCTTGAATCTATGTTTTGAAGAGAACTTCCGGCGTGACGAACGATTATTGGCGTTTGGAGAGGATGTCGGTAAGATTGGAGATGTGAATCAAGGTTTTGCAGGTTTACAAGAAAAGCTGGGTGTGCATCGTGTATTTGATACCGGTATTCGGGAGAATTCAATTATAGGAAAAGGACTAGGTTTGGCAATCCGTGGACTTCGCCCAATTGCTGAGATCCAATACCTGGATTACCTAATCTATGGTATTACAGTAGCAAGTGATGATTTGGCAAGTTTAAGTTATCGCACCTTTGCAGGTCAGAAAGCACCATTAATTATTCGTACACGTGGCCATCGATTGGAAGGTATATGGCATTCCGGATCGCCCATGTCAGTAATTTTAGGATCTTTGAGAGGTCTGCATGTATGTGTGCCGCGTAATATGACCCAGGCAGCAGGTATGTACAATACGTTGTTCCGCTCTGACGAACCTGCTATCGTTGTCGAATGTCTGAATGGGTATCGTCTAAAAGAGCGTCTACCAGAAAACGTTGGTGAATTTACTGTGCCAATCGGTTATGCCGAATGTGTTAAAGAGGGGCGGGATATCACGGTGGTATCCTATGGGTCAACTTTACGTGTTGTTGAAGAAGCGGCCGTGGAATTGGAACGTTTGGGGATATTCATCGAAATTATTGATGCACAAACATTGCAGCCTTTTGACAAAGGAAAACTTTGTGCTGAATCGCTGAAGAAAACAAATAAACTACTTATTGTGGATGAGGATGTGCCCGGTGGGGCCTCAGCTTTCATCTTGCAAGAGATATTAGAGAAGCAAAATGGCTACTATCTATTGGATAGTCAGCCGAGGACACTGACTGCAAAAGCACATCGTCCGCCATATGGCTCAGATGGGGATTATTTCTCGAAGCCATCTTCTGATGATGTTGTCGAGACAGTGTATGCAATTATGCATGAAGCTAATCCAGAAAAATATCCATCTATGTTTTAATAGATGGATATCTTTTTGCTTTACTAAGCTAAATATTCCAACGGCTGGGATGATATTTTAATTGAATATACTCGCAGCGCCAATCATAGCGGCTTTTTCACCAAGTATTGCTGTATAAATTTCAAATCTTTCAAATTCACTTCGGTCACCAATGAAAATAGGTAGCGCTTTGGCGATATTGCCACCGACTATAAATATTTCAGCAGCATGTTTCTCTGCGAAGAACTGCATAAAATCAAAGAGATGTTTAGCATATTCATCTTTGATGATTTGAAATTCCTTAGTTTCCCGATGATGATCTAAAATATCTTTAAGTCCCGTAACATCTTTTCCTGATACTTCTTTGAAACGTTTGATGAACCACCGTGTGACAAGAAATTCTTCGAAAATACAATCTTCGTAAGGGCTGTTCCATAGGGCGGCATCATAGGCTTTTTCACCTTGATTCCATACCGCAGATCCAAGTCCAGTACCCAACGTAATTCCTAATATCCGCTTGTTTGTTTGCAAGTTCTGTACGAATATTTCACCTTGTAGGAAGGCTGCTGCGTCATTGATAAAGTGGATAGACGTAGGCGGAAGTCCCAGCTCTTCAGCTAAAAGCGCTTTGACATCCATGTTGTACAGATTGTCATATTTGCTTTGTCCCTGTATCTTAGATATTCCATTTTCGTAGTCAAAGGGTCCCGGCATAGCAATGCCGATGAACTGAATAGGAGCCGGTGAGGTGGCTATGATATCGCGTATAGTTGATGCCCAGGTTTGTAAAATCGTTTTAGCATCTCCTTGAGAAAAAACGTGGTTTCTGGCCACGTTTTCTAAGTATATATTCCATTGTTTTGTGTCAATGATACAGGCAGAAATATGTGTGCCTCCAATATCAACACCTACGACATAATTATCTTGCAGCATGTTTGTAACTTTGATTTTTAAGTAGATGATCCGCGATTACAAGTGCTGCCATAGCTTCCACAATAATTACTGCTCTCGAAACAACACAAGGGTCATGTCTCCCCTTGCCACTTGCAATAGCAGGGTTGCCATGGATATCCACTGTTTCTTGATCTCTCATGATAGTGGCAACAGGCTTAAATGCTACTTTGAAAGTAATATCCATACCATTTGAAATCCCGCCCTGAATCCCTCCAGAAAAGTTGGTATGTGTATGCACTCGATTTAAATCATGGTCATCTGCTACAAATATATCATTATGTTCGGAACCTCGCAACTCCGAACCTGCAAAACCTGAACCATATTCAAAACCATGTACCGCATTGATGCTCATCATTGCTTTAGCAAGGTCTGCATGGAGCTTATCAAAGACCGGTTCGCCTAATCCCACAGGCACATGTCTGATGACAGCCGAAATACGTCCGCCAACGGTGTCACCTGCTTTTCTGACCGAGTCGATAAACTCAACCATTTCATTGGCTGTCGCTGGATCTGCACAACGTGCGATGTTGGCTTCCCGCAACTCAAGCAAAGCTTTGAGGTCTTTGGTATCTACATTTGGCGCCTCAATAGTACCTACTCCCGAAACGTGGGCAAAGATTTCGATTCCAAATTGATTCAGGAAGCTTTTTGCTACTGCACCTGCAGCAACACGGGCAGCGGTTTCCCTCGCCGAAGACCGTCCACCACCTCGATAGTCACGTATGCCATATTTCATCTGATAAGTGAAATCAGCATGGGAAGGTCTGAAAATATCTTTGATATGGGTGTAATCTTTCGAACGCTGGTCTTCATTTGGAATAACAATTGCTATTGGTGTTCCCGTTGATTTCCCCTCGAAAACGCCAGATAAGATTTGTGCAGTATCACTTTCTTTTCTTTGTGTCGTGATCTTAGATTGACCGGGTTTTCGTTTGTCGAGCTCAGACTGGATAAATTCCTCGTCTATTGTTATATTTGAAGGGCAACCATCAATAATTACACCTATAGCTTTGCCGTGTGATTCGCCGAAAGTGCTAATTCTGAATAAATCGCCAAATGAATTTCCTGCCATAAAAATTAAATTTCAATAAACTTAGATAAATTTGCTTTTAAATGCAATTCTAAAGCACCAGACTGAATACAAATTATGAGTCTGTAACTCGAAGATGGCCTAGTAGATTACATTACAATTTTTGTCCCAAGCTAAAAGGCTATCTGGGAGATTGTATCATAAAACAGAGATTAATATTGATGTTAATCCCTGTTTTTGATATGTTAGTCAATTATAAAAGCTTGCGCTTGTAAATGTTTCCAAAAATCAGGATATGACTTTTCTACAACTTGAGGTTCAGCAATCTTGATTTGGTCAAAAACTAAAGCCAAAGGTGCGAATGCCATCGCCATGCGGTGATCCTCGTAAGTCTCGAAGGTCACATCTTCTGGTTGATATACACCTGCAGTTTTCAGATGGTATGTGTCACCATCTTCGATCAATTCAGCACCGAACTTCGCGATTTCGGTCTGCAATGCAGCAATACGGTCGGTCTCTTTAATCTTTAAGGTTTCTAGACCTGTAAAGGAAACATCACGTTTTAAAGCAGCTGCGACAACGACTACTGTTTGCGCAAGATCAGGGCATTCTTTAAAGTCGAACAAGGTTTTGTCTGAATTGATTTCTTTTTTAGTTAAATGCAATCCATCCGATTCAAAGCTCGAATAAACCCCAAAATGTTCCATAATGCTTATGATGGCAATATCGCCCTGTAAACTATGTTGTCTTAGCCCGGGCAATACGATCGAGGCATCTGCATCAGCTAGTGCTACAATAGCATACCAATAGGATGCTGCGCTCCAATCTGGTTCGACATATATGGTTTGCTTTTCAAATGCTTGCGGTGCAATTTTAATCGCATTCTCCGTCCATTCATATTGGATCCCGACACTTTTAAGCATATCCAAAGTCATGGATACATAAGGTCTGGAAGTTAATTCGCCTTCAATCTCTAAGGTAAGTCCCTTTTTTAATGCCGGAGCAATTAATAGCAGGGCCGATATATATTGACTGCTGATATTTCCTTTAATCTTAACACGGTCTTTTCCTTGAAATAATCCGCCTTCAATCTTCAAAGGAGGGTAACCCACCTTTTTTTCATAATGGATTTCGGCACCAATTTCTTTCATGGCATCGACCAATATCCCAATTGGACGCTGTTGCATGCGCTCTGTCCCTGTCAGGATAAAATTGCCTTTAACAAGGTTGAGGTAAGCTGTAAGGAAGCGCATAGCTGTTCCTGCAGGGCCTATGTCAATTGTATTATAACCAGGTTGCGGTTCTGACGCGATTTTTAATACGCGGTTTAGAGTAACCGTATCTGCAGCCTCAGAGAGGTTGGCTATTTCAACTTGTCCTTTGCTCAGCGATTGGATAATAAGAGCACGGTTGCTCTCAGATTTTGAACCTGTGAGTTGGACCGTGCCCTGTATCTTTTTTGCAGGATGCGTCAGCGTGATGACTTGTTGATTCATTATGCTTCTGCTGTTGGTTGCTCTTGCGTATTCATGACCGCATTTTGTTTGCGGATAGATTCGTTGTGAATTAATTCCAGGAATTTCGTCGCAAATTCGCTACCCAAAGAAAGCGCTTCCGCTAATTTTGTGCGTTTTTGAACAATTTCATCCCAACGGTTAACTTGCAAAATTGTCACGTTGTTATCGCGTTTGTATTCGCCGATTTTCTCAGCAATTTTCATGCGTTCACCAATTTTTTGGATGATCAAATCATCTAATTTGTCGATGTTGCTACGCAATTCTGCTAATTTATCTTCAAATGAAGGGTTGTCCGAAGCAGCTTTACGTAACGTCAAGTGGTCGATCAACTCGGCCAATGCAGCTGGCGTTACTTGTTGTTTTGCGTCAGTCCAAGCGACAGATGGATCGATATGTGATTCGATAATCAATCCTTGCATATCCATATCCATTGCTTTTTGTGCGATGTATGGTAACAATTCGCGGTTTCCACAGATGTGACTTGGATCGTTGATGATCGGTAGGTTTGGACAAGCCGTTTTTAACTGAATCGCTAAATCCCACATTGGTTCATTACGGAATGCTGTTTTCTCGTACGATGAGAAGCCTCTATGAATAGCACCTAATTTTTTGATACCAGCACGGTTGATACGTTCCAATGCACCGATCCACAGCGATAAATCGGGGTTTACAGGGTTTTTAACAAATACTGGAATATCTACGCCTTGCAAAGCATCAGCAATTTCTTGTACAGTAAATGGATTTGCCGTTGAACGTGCACCTACCCATAGTACATCCACACCAGCAGCCAAAGCTTCTTCCACGTGTTTTGCTGTAGCAACTTCAGTAGCTGTTAATAAACCTGTTTCTTCTTTCGCTCTTTTCAACCACTCCAAACCAATTGAACCGATACCTTCAAATTCTCCCGGACGTGTACGTGGCTTCCAGATACCAGCGCGTAAAATATTTACTTTTCCGGTATTTGCCAACAAATGCGCTGTTGATACCAGCTGCTCTTCTGTTTCTGCGCTACAAGGACCTGCGATAATTAAAGGTTTGTCTCCTGTATCCAACCAAGATTTTAAAGGAGTGATGTCTAATGTATTTTTCATGTTAAGTTTGATTATCTATTTTAATATTGTCTGCGTAAATTGTTAATTATAGTTTTTCGTTTTTGACATACTCGCCCATAATATTGAAATTGACACTATGTTTGAGTACTTTACGTATAGCTGCTTCGTAGTCTGTTTGTTTTTTCCATTCTACGTCGACGAAAAAATCATATTCATTGCGTTTTCCGATTACCGGCATTGACTGAATCTTGCTCAAGTTGATATTCTGTTCAGCAAAACATTGTAAAATAGTCGCCAGAGATCCCACTGTATTTCCTGTTTGGAATGATAATGACGCTTTATTGGCATTTTTATGTTCGACAACCTCATTCGATAGTACGAGGAAACGCGTTGCGTTCTTTTTATTGGTTTCGATTCTCTTTTCTAATATTTCAAGACCATATATTTCAGCGGCCAATGTCCCTGCAATTGCCGCAGTATCCGTCAATTTTCGCTCGGCAATCATTTTTGCAGTTGCAGCCGTATCAGATCCCTCGGTTATGCGTACACCTTCAAGTTCAGAAAGAAATTCTTCACATTGGCGAATGGCAATTGGATGCGATTCGATGTGTTTGATATCCTTTAATTTAACGCCCGGCAATACCATGAGATTCTGTTGGATGTTTAGGTAAACTTCCCCAGTGATATGGAACTTGTAATCTCTCAATAAATTATAATTCGGCAATAAGCTTCCCGCAATTGAATTTTCGATCGCCATAACGATATAGTCGACTTTTCTTTGCTTCAGCAATTCACAAGTTTTTTTAAATGAATCACATTCTACAATTTCAACTTCTCTTCCGAAAAATTTAAATGCGGCCTCTTCATGAAATGAAGCCTTTGCTCCCTGTATTGCAATTTTTAAACTCATTGTTTTTTGTTCGCTATGTTGTCTCCAAAAAAAAGAGTCCCGATCATTTGAACCGGGACTCTTCTTGTTTGTATTTTTTATGATTTATACACAATCTAATCCCGGCTCTTATTTTTAAAATAAAAGAAGTTAAAATAGAAATATGTATATGTTCTGTTCATCCTGTTGTTGTTTGACATTTCAAATGTACGAATGTTTTTGAAATATCAAAGAAAAAAATAATTTTTTATTGAAAATATCTGATTTATTTAATGAATTTTTGATGTGTTTTTTATGTATTTTTTTAGCTGAATTTTACTTGTTTATTTTTAATTTTTTTTGAATTTTATTTTATTATAATATTGATTTTTAGTATTTTAATGGTTTTTATTGTCATAATTTTTCTATAATAAGCTCTATTTTTGTGTTATTTTATGTGTAATAAATGGTGTTATTTTTACGTGTTTTTTAGCTATATTTTTATATTAAATTTAGGTGTTTTTAATGTTAATATTATTGTTTTTTTGGGCTGTTTTGTTAAAAAAGTATTTTACTACCTTTGGGCAAACGCTGGATTTTATGCTAAAACGAATTAATTTTTATGTGTGTGTAAGTGTGATCTGTTTGGTGTTGACAGGTTTCACTTTTAAAGGAGAGGAAAAGGACGCCAAAGTAAAGCGTGTTATTGATGGCGATACCTTTGTCATTGAAAATGGAACCCCAAAAGGGGAGAAAGTTAGGTTGATAGGAGTAGATGCTCCGGAAACGAGACGTACTGCGCGGAAGGAATTCGGGTACTATGGTCAAGAAGCAAAGCAGTATTTAACGACGATGTTAAACGGCAAAAGTGTTAAGTTGGTCTTTGACGTTGGAAAACGGGATCGGTATGGAAGACTTCTTGCCTATGTGTATGTTGGAAAGAAATTTATCAATCGGGATTTGGTTGAACAAGGGTATGCAGTATCCTATACGCTGGCACCAAATGTACAATATGCAGAATTATTTGTAAAATTGGAGCGTCAGGCTCGTCAGGAGAAACGTGGCCTTTGGAGATAAATGAAATTTGAATCATGATTTTTGTTTTATTAAGTGTCATCTGCAGCGTCACCGTTGCTGTTTTATTAAAATTGGCAAAACAAAATGGAGTTGAAACCAAACAGGTTATCGTTTGGAATTACCCCATGGCAGTTGCACTGACCTATTTTGTCTTACAACCAGATCTAAAATCGCTGGTATGGGATGCTATGCCGATGACGTTGTATATGAGCCTGGCGATATTACTTCCTGGAATGTTTGTTTTTATTGCTTTGTCCATTCGCTATAGCGGTTTGGTCAAGACAGAGATTGCACAGCGCCTATCGTTGTTCATACCCTTGCTTGCATCATTTTTCTTTTTTCATGAAAAAATGGAAGGACACAAGATGCTGGGAATAGCTCTTGGTTTATTGGCCATCCTATGTTCTATTGGTTGGCAAAAGAATCAGCATGTTAGTTCGGCAGACAGTCGTTATAAAGCGCTTTACCCGTTATTGGTATTTATCGGTATGGGCATAATTGATATCCTCTTCAAACAAGTCGCCTTGCATGTCGATATACCTTATATCAGTTCCCTATTTATTATCTTTGTGATGGCGATGTCTATTGCAATGGTGCTATTGCTGTATTTCCTTTTTGTGGAAAAACAACGTTTTTCAAGGCAAGCTATGGGCTATGGATTGGTTTTGGGTGTATTTAACTTCTGTAACATCCTATTCTATATGAAAGCGCATCGTGCGCTACCAGAAAATCCATCAGTTGTATTTACGGGGATGAACATTGGCGTAATTTCATTGGGCGCGTTAATCGGCGTCTTATTTTTTAAGGAAAGGCTATCGTTGTTGAATTATCTAGGTATAGCGCTTTCTATTGTTTCAGTTTTAATCATAGCATATCTATGAGTTTATTTGAAGATACTTACCGGACTATCAATGCAAAATACGAGGGAATTTTTAGGGATAAGGGAAGTAAGTTTATTGCTTATGCTTTTCCTTTTAAATCCGAAGATCAATTAAAAGATTTGATCTTGGAAGTGAAAGCGATTCACCCGAAAGCGAGGCATCATTGTTGGGCTTATCGCCTCACACCTGATCGTGCGGTCTTTCGTGTAAACGATGATGGAGAGCCTTCGGGGACTGCAGGACGACCTATTTTAAACGTTCTGCTGTCTATGGATGTCACCAACGTTATCGTCATTGTCGTTCGTTATTTCGGTGGTACTTTGTTGGGGGTTCCAGGCTTGATTAATGCCTACAAATCAGCAACCCAAGATGCTTTGATCCATGCCGAAATTATCGAGCGTACAGTGAATGACCATTATAGTATTACCTTTGATTACCTGCATATGAATGATATTATGCGGATCATAAAGGAAGAGGGCGTGGACATTGAAAAGCAAGAGTTTGATAATCAGTGTTATTTGGAGTTTGAAGTCCGAAAAATGCAAGTCAATCGAATTGTGGATCGGTTTTCCAAAATAGAAGGTTGTCAGTTAAGCTATTTGTATACAATATGATCAACGCATCGGAATTGATTTTGAACGCAGATGGCAGTATATACCATCTGAATTTGTTGCCGGAAGATCTGGCAAGTACAGTAATTACAGTTGGCGATCCAGACCGTGTAGCGAAAGTATCGAAACACTTTGATCGTATTGAACTCAAAAAAGGGAAACGTGAGTTTATTACGCATACCGGCTATCTGGGAAATAAACGGTTGACAGTAATCTCAACAGGTATAGGTACTGATAATATAGACATTGTGTTGAATGAACTGGATGCGCTGGCAAATATTGATTTTGACAATAGAACGGTAAAGTCGACGCTTAGCTCATTGGATATTGTTCGCATTGGAACCTCTGGAGCGGTACAACAAGATGTTGAGATGGGAACTATTTTGGCCTCTGCGTATGGAATAGGTCTTGATGCATTGATGAACTATTATCAGGGATCTTACGACGGCGAGGAGCAGGCGCTTCAGGTTGAGCTCGCCGAATATTTTTCCGCATTAAACCTAAAACCCTATGTTGCGAAAGCTGGCGCAAGCCTTCTGGATCGAATAGCCTTTGATTTACCGAAGGGAGTCACCTTGACTGCACCCGGATTTTATGCTCCGCAGGGAAGGACTGTTCGCTCAACTAATACGATCCCCAATTTTATAGACTTGATCAAGTCCTTTCAATATAAAGATCAGCGTTTCACCAATCTGGAAATGGAAACAGCGGGTATTTATGCATTGGCTAACATGTTTGGACATCAGGCTTTATCCATTAATGCAATCTTGGCAAGTCGGGTAGATGGTCGGTTTTCTTCCGCACCTGAAGAAGTTGTTGATAAAGCTATACAGCTCGTCTTGGAGCGTATTTAACCGTTTATCTGCGCCATGCCGAGAAGTTTTTGGTTTTTTCTCAATTGATGTAGTAAAAAAGTTGAGAAGAACTAAATAAGGGTACAAATAGAAAAGGAGTTGTTTTTAGACAACTCCTTTTCTATTTGAATCAAATTTAAGCATGATGAATAGTAAAATGGTGAAACTCCATAAAGATGAACCGCCATAACTGATAAAAGGCAGCGGAATCCCGATAACCGGAACAATACCTATTGTCATACCGATATTGATAAATAAGTGAAAAAAGAGGATGGACGCTACACCGTATGCATATATCCTGGCGAAGGCTGAACGCTGTCGTTCGGCGATATGAATAATACGTAGCAGTAGGATGAGATAGATAAGTAATAAAGCAACCGATCCAACAAATCCCCACTCTTCTCCAACGGTGCAAAAAATAAAGTCCGTGCTCTGCTCAGGTACAAAGTTGTATTTTGTTTGCGTTCCCTGCAGGTAACCCTTGCCTAGGAGCTGTCCTGATCCAATTGCAATCTTCGACTGATTCAAATTATATCCTTTTCCTTTAGGGTCTTCCATTTTACCCAGGATAATGTCAATACGGTCACGTTGATGAGGTTGTAGCACATGCTCATACACCAGGTCCACACAGAGAATAAATACAGCGCAGGCTGCAAAAAGTATACTGAGATTGATAATGTATTTTCTTCTCTTGCGGTAGTTCCACATGACAAGGCCAATAAGCAATGCTAAAATCAAGATAAGTATCCAAGGATTGACCAATAAAGAAAGAACAAAAAGTAAAATGCAGAGCCCGCCAAATATAAGCAGTTCATTATTTACATAGCCTTCACGATAGAATACAAAAATCAACGAAAAGAACGCAAGGGCAGATCCCGTATCGGGCTGCAGCATAACTAAAAATACAGGAAATAAGACAATACCGGCTCCCATGGCCAGTGTCTGCATGGTCGGTGCTTTATTGCTCTGAGCGCTCAAAAAGTTAGCTAAGAGCAGACAGGTCGAAAGTTTGGCAAACTCAGAAGGTTGTAAGCGGAAAAAACCTAGGTCAATCCACGCTTGGTTTCCGCCGACATTTCGCCCTACCACGAGCACGATGACAAGCAATACAGCTGTTATACCATAAAATATCGGTGAGGCGGAACTGAAAAATTTCGCGTCTATGATGAGAATGGATACCCCTAGAATAATTGCGGAAACAAGATATAAAGACTGTTTTCCATAATTGGTTCCTAAGGTAAAGAAATTGGGCATTTCAGGATTAAACACCGCTGCACGGATATTGAATAAGCCGATTAAGCATAGCGCAAGCCAAAGCGTGATGGTTAGCCAGTCTATCTTTCCAAAAAAACTTGTTTTTTGATTATTCATATCTTCTCTTTATCTCGCTATGGTGAACAATTGTTTCCTTTGGTTTTGTTAAAGCTGCCAGCTGGCGTTTTGATTTTAACGTGTCAGTTTTCGATTTGACTGAGTCTGTCTTTTTTACATCTTTAGTCTTTGGATCCACAACTTTTTTGGGTGCAGGAAGAAAATTTGCTTTATAAATGCGGTCCTGAATATATTTTGGCGCAGTTATCGTGTCTTTGAGGTATTTCTCAACCATCATACTTGCGATAGGTCCTGCCCAGGTTCCACCGTAACCCGCGTTTTCAACAAAGACAGCAATAGCAATTTTAGGGTTTTCTCGTGGGGCAAAAGCAAAGAAAACGGCATGGTTTTCACCATGTGGGTTTTGCGCTGTACCTGTTTTTCCGCACATTTCGATGCCCGGGATACGATTGGCCCAAGCGGTACCTTCGGGTGTATTAACAGCATCACTCATCCCTTGGATAACAACCGGATAGTACCGCTCATCCACTCCGGCACTGACTTTTTCGGTAAATTCCTTCTTGGCAATTTTCTGTGCACCAATACCTTTAATCAAATGGGGTCTGTAATAAAAGCCTTTGTTGGCAACGATAGCCATAATGTTGGCCATTTGCAACGGTGTTATTCCCATTTCCCCTTGTCCGATCGATAAGGAGATATTGAAACTTGAACGCCATTTATCGTTACCGTATCTTTTGGTATAAAAATCTGATGTCGGCAGTAAACCCGGCTTTTCACCCGGTAGATCAATGCCTAGTTTATGGCCAATTCCAAACTGTGTCACGGCATTGCGCCATAGATCGTAGGCCTTAGGTCCCGAAAGCCCACGTCCGTCGATCATCTTAGCATAGGTAAAACCATAATAGGTATTACATGATACGGCTACAGAGCGCTGTAATGTGGTTGATCCATGATAGTGCGTACAGCCCATCCAGCCGCGTCCACCACCATAGCTGTATCCATGTGGGCAGAAAAATACGGTATTACGATCAATAACACCAGCCTGCTGCGCAGTCAATGCTGAAACAACTTTAAATACAGAGCCTGGAGGGTAGGAGGCTTGAATAGGGCGGTTAAAAAGTGGTTTGGTTTCGTCTTTCAATAATTTCATATAATTATTGCCAGACTGCCTGCCGACCATCATGTTGGGGTTGTAACTCGGGCTACTGACATAGGCCAAGATTTCACCCGTTGCAGGCTCAATGGCAACTATGGACCCCAATTTATTTTTCATGAGGTTCTCCCCAAGAATCTGAAGGTCTTTATCCAACGAGGAAACCAGTCCTTCCCCTGCAACAGCAAGTGTGTCGTATTTCCCTTCCATAAATACCCCTTTCGGACGGTTCAGCGCATCAACCATTAAGTTGTTGACACCGCGTTTTCCACGAATAAGGTCTTCATAAGAACGTTCTACTCCACTGCGACCAATGTAGTCACCACTACGATAAAACCCATTGGAGCGTTCAATATCTTTATCATTTACCTCACTTACATATCCTAAAAATTGAGCTGCTATGCTGTCGGGGTAACTTCGGATTGTTCTTTTTTGAACATAGAAACCACGAAATTGATATTGGTATTCCTGATATTGAGCCCATGTCCGTACAGACAGCTGTTTTTCAAAAATAGATGCACGGTAAGGCGAGTGCACTCTTGCCTTTTCCATCCGTTTGATAAAGCCCTCCTTGTCAATGTCTATCAATTTGCAAAACAAAGCGGTGTCGATTTCTTTCACCTCACGCGGAGTAACCATAAGATCATATACCGGTTCGTTCTGAACCAATACCTTTCCCTTTCGGTCCAAAATAACCCCTCTGGCGGGGTACACAATGACCTTGCGCATGACATTGCTGTTTGCGGAATGTATATAGGAATCGTCTATGATCTGTAAATAGAATAAGCGGGCCACCAAGGTCAATGTGATGGCAATAAAGATTCCTGAAACGACGTACTTACGCGCAAAAAAACTGTTCATAGAAATGAATTTCTATCCATCGATTTACTACAACCGATCTTTCTTTTTGTAGAATAATATGCTAAATAATAGCATGATAATTACTGTAAATATACAACTTAAAACGATACTCAATAAGGTGTATTGGATGTGCTGGAAGGAAAAAGATTCCAAGAGATACAAAAATGTATGATGAATCAATGTTCCGAAAAAGATGTAGGAAAAGAACCAGCGAATATTCATGAAGCCCAACATCGGGGTAAAGAAAGATTCGCGTTCTTCAACTTCAAGCGTAATTTTCATGAAGAAAATACGGAAGGCTGCCAGTGCAACACAGGCTGCGGTATTGACCCCAAGGGTATCATAAAACGACTCTACGGTAAGTCCCGTGAGAAATGCGATCAAATACACCAGGAAATTAGGTGTTCCTGTAGGAAGTAAAAAAATAAATAAGATATAAGGAAATGCAGCGACCAGATTGTAATAACCGATATTTTGAAATAGGAAAACTTGCATCCCTATCAAAACGATAAATCGAATAATATTAAATATTAAAATCCTAGCCATTGTCCTTTGTCGATTCTTCTAGTGTCTTTAATTCTTTATTTAACAGGTCTTTTACAACGTAGACATGTTGCAAGTTGGAGAAATTGGTACTCAACAATAGTCTAAGATCCAAAAAAGCGTCTCCTGAAGAGATCCCCGTCTGAATGACCGTTCCAACAAAAATTCCTTTTGGAAAATGTCCTGAATATCCTGAGGTGTACACTTTATCTCCTTTGTTGACTTTGATATGGTTTGGAATTTCCTTGACCATTGCCGCGCGGTAATCCATGCTATTGCCCCATACCAACGAGCCGAAAACCTCGGTGTGGCCTAATGTTACGGATATACGCGTATCGGGATGCAATAGGGATTGCACTGTCGAGAAGTTTTGGGAAACATTCAATACGATACCAACTACTCCGTTGGGAGCGATAACACCCATACCTCGCTCTATACCATCTTTACTGCCTTTATCGAGTGTGATCGTATTTGCCTTTTGGTGAATGCTATTGTTGATGACATTTGCAATAATAAATTCGTAACGCCCAAACTCACTGCTATCGATTGCCGGGACAGGACCGATCTTGATGCTGTCAGTTGATCGATAGGCTTGTAAGTCCTTTCTCAGTTGTGCATTTTCCTTTGCAAGTGCATCGTTGGTCTCCCCGAGGTGCAGGTAGCTTTTCCAGGAATTGACCTTTGCATACAGGCCTCCGATGACACTATTTGAAGAATTTAAAACAGAATTACGTTGGAAAGAATTGTTGGTGATCACCAAAAATAACGAGAATCCAAAAAATAGGATAAACCAGAAGAATGCATTATATCGTCTCAGGAATAACCAAAGGTTTCTCATTTTTTAATGTGGGTATTTAATAAGCAAGCGATATAATAGTTTTGCATATTATATCGCTCTTTAATAAAATATTGTTATTAATTATCGAACGTTATGATTGCATCAAGAATTTAAATCGTCCAATATTTTTAAGTGCAATACCAGTTCCTCTTACAACAGCACGTAATGGATCTTCAGCAATATGCACTGGAAGTTTAGTTTTCGCTTGTATACGACGGTCCAAACCACGCAACAATGCACCACCACCGGTAAGATAAATACCTGTTTGATAAATATCCGCTGATAATTCTGGTGGAGTGATTTCAAGTGCTTTTAAGATCGCTTCCTCAATTTTTGATATGGACTTATCCAGACAATGCGCTATTTCGGTATAAGAAACAGTAATTTGCTTAGGAACACCCGTCATCAAATCACGACCTTGAACGGCGAAATCTGCTGGTGGTTCCTGTAACTCAGGAAGAGCCGCACCAACTTCAATTTTTATTTTTTCAGCCGTACGTTCACCGATCATGATATTATGTTGTCTTCTGATGTATTGAACGATGTCTGAGTCGAAGTTATCACCTGCAACACGAATAGATTGGTCACACACAATACCCGATAAAGCGATGACAGCAATTTCAGTGGTACCACCACCGATATCTATAATCATATTACCCATTGGTTCTTCCACATCAATTCCGATTCCTACAGCAGCAGCCATGGGTTCGTGAATTAAATAGACTTCTTTCGCACCAGCAATTTCCGCTGAATCGCGTACAGCTCTTTTCTCTACTTCCGTAATACCGGAAGGAATACAAACAACCATACGTAGGGAAGGAAAAAACCAGCTCTTACCATTGTTTACCAATTTGACCATACCTCTGATCAGGTGTTCAGCTGCCGTAAAATCAGCGATTACTCCATCACGTAAAGGACGTACTGTCTTTATATTATCGTGTGTTTTACCCTCCATTTGCATGGCCTGGCGACCAATGGCGATCACTTTGTTTGTGGTGCGGTCAAATGCAACAATAGAAGGTTCATCCACTACTACTTTGTCATTATGAATTATTAGGGTATTTGCAGTACCCAAGTCAATCGCAACTTCTTGCGTAAACCAATTAAATAAGCCCATCTGCTAATCCTTAAGCTATTTTAAAATAATATGCAAACCTACACAAAAAAAATTAATCTTTTTGAGGTTATACATCAAAAAAAACTATATTCTGAAAGTAAATTCTATCTGGAAAAAACTGTCTTTAAATTTAACGAATATAATCTGTAATTCTTACGTCCCGGCTGAAGTTATTTTTAATCAGACGCCGTGTTAAATTAAGAAATAAGTGGGTGTTTTTTAAATCATGGAGCACAAGGAGCAAGAATCCAAAAGTGAAAAGGTGGTTTTGAAAACTAGCTAAAGACTCAAATGCTATGAAGAGCTGATAAGCGAAGCCGTCACAACGTTTTAGAAGCCTATTCAGTAGGTTAATATGGCGAAGAGAACAGCTTCAGAAGGTTAATAAAGATAAAAGAAACAGCGGCATTATCGTTTGGGATAATGCCGCTGTCGGGCTACTGAAATATGTTTATTTAGACTCCAATAGGAAGTTAGTGGGCAGTTTCTGCTTGTTTTTCCTCTGGAGTTGGCTCATCATATTTGTGGAAGATCAAACGCACACCACTGTCTTTGGTGAAAAATTTGATCGACCAGTTGACGAATGTGATCAATTTATTTCTGAATCCATAGATGGACATCAAGTGGACAAACATCCATGTCATCCAGCCAAAGAATCCATTGAAATGGATTTTTCCCATGTCGACGACAGCTTTGTTACGACCTACCGTAGCCATGGATCCTTTATCAAAATAGTTGAATTTCTCTGTTGGTTGATTGGACATGGTTTGGAGAATGTGTTTTGCAACATATGCTCCCTGCTGTTGCGCTACCGGTGCAACACCAGGTAAGCCACGAGGAAGATCATCTGTGATAAATGCCGAAACATCACCAATAGCATAGACCCCTGGCATATCAATAACACGGCATTGATCATCTGTCTGTATACGGTTACCACGTTGGATAATCTCCTTTTTGAAACCATTCGGATACTGCCCAGCTACACCTGCTCCCCAGATAACAGTTTTTGTTTCAATGCTTCTGCCATCGGCGAAAGTAATTGAATTGCCATCATATCCAGTTACCTGAACATTCAATAATACTTCTACTCCCAAATCTTTGAGGTACTTTTCTGAATCTTTAGAAGATTTTTCAGATAAGTTGGCCAATACTTTTGGAAGTCCTTCAACCAGGTAAACCGACATCTCAGATTTTTTCAATTCTGGATAATCTTTCTCAAGAACATTGTTTTTAATTTCTGCGATTGCTCCCGAAAGTTCTACACCTGTTGGACCACCCCCAACAATAACAAAGTTCAAATTAGCTTTACGATCAGCAGGGTTTTCTATTCGTACTGCTTCTTCGAGGTTCTGTAAAACATAGCTTCGAATATTTAATGCTTCTTGTATATTTTTCATCGGCAAAGCATATTTCGTGATTTGCTGATTTCCGAAGAAGTTCGTGGTAGCACCTGTCGCAACAATTAAATAATCGTAGTCAAAATCACCAACATCTGTTCTTACAATCTTAGCCTCATTGTCTACACTTTTTACGTCAGCAAGTCTAAAATGAAAGTTGTCTTGGCCTTTGAACATTTTGCGAACAGGGAAGGAGATGGAGTCCGCTGAAAGAGTACCCGTGGCAACTTGGTACATCAATGGTTGAAAAGTATGAAAGTTATTTCTGTCCAGCAACAGAACTTCAACTTCCTTATTTTTAAGCTTTTTAGCAACTTCAATTCCTCCAAATCCAGCACCAATAATGATTACTCTTGGGAATTTTCTATTTGAACTATTGCTTGGCATATTTTTAATAGTTTGTTGTAAAAATTCGGTACAATCGAATTAAGCTGCAAATATCTTAAATTTTGGCTCAAAAAGCTAAAAAATATTTATTTATTATGCTGATATGTTGTGAATTTTATTGTAAAGAGGCTAATTCTTTCAATAATATGTTTTGTAGTTGTTTGATTTTTAGCTCTTTATAGTGTACATTGTACCCTTTGAAAAAAAAAGATGTATAGTGTCATCATTGTGTATAAAATACACAATGATGATACTATTGTAGCGCACCTTTGATCTTGATTTTCATGCCGTTGTTGTTATTCTGTAGATACAGCTGACAGGCAAGTCGACTTTGATCATCGGCATCTGGAAGCGTGTCCAGCATGTCGAGTTCTTGATCACTCGCTTGGGGAAGTGTATGCAGTCCTTCGACAACTTCGACATGGCAGGTAGCGCACAGCGCCATACCTCCGCAAGTGGCCAATATCTCGTAGTCGGATGCCTTTAAAATCTCCATGAGTGAAAGATTGATATCGGTCGGAACTTCCAGGATATTTTCGGTCCCGTCCCGATCGATAACAGTGACTTTAATTAAATTATCGTCCATGGCTAGAAAGTATTTATACCGTTTACAGTGGTGTATTTGAATGTCAATTTTTGATCGGGATAGACAAATTTAAAGGCACTTTGACACATCAGGGCAGCCTCATGGTATCCACAGAGAATGAGTTTCAGTTTGCCTGGATAGGTGTTGATGTCTCCTATAGCATAGATCCGTTCGATATTGGTTGAGTAATCAAGCGTATTGACCTCTATCGCATTTTTATCGATATTTAATCCCCAATCTGCGATTGGACCAAGCTTCGGCGTAAGACCGTATAAAGGAATAAAATAGTCTGCATCTGTTGCTGTGACTTCTTTTTCTTTATTTGTTGTTTCAACATGAGACAAGTAGTCATTGCCATGAATATTGGTCAGATTGTGAGACAATAATAGGTTGATCTTACCCTGCTGGGCCAATTTGAACACTTTCTCAGCCGAGTCTGGGGCACCCCTGAAGGAGTCACTTCGGTGGATTAAAGTGACCTGTTGCGCAATATCTGCAAGATGGAAAGTCCAGTCGAGCGCGGAGTCACCGCCACCGGCAATGACGATTTTTTTATCCCGGTATTTGGCGGGATCTTTTACCATATAATCGACGCCTTTTCCTTCAAAGAGATGAAGGTTTGGGATTTCGGGCTTGCGTGGTTCAAAGCAACCTAAGCCCCCAGCGATGACAATGACCTGTGTATGAACCATCGTATGATCATTGGTTTCTACGATAAAGGAACCATCGTCCTGTTTTGTGATATGTTCCACTCGCTCGCCTAAGGTGAATGTGGGGTCAAAGGGTTTAATCTGTTCGAGCTGTTTATCGATCAATTCCTGCGCAGTGATACTTGGATAACCGGGAATGTCGTAGATAGGTTTATGGGGGTAGATCTCCGAAAGCTGACCGCCCACTTGAGGTAGTACATCGATCAAATGGCAGCGCATTTTTAAAAGTCCAGCTTCAAAGACTGCGAATAGGCCAACAGGTCCTGCTCCGATGATACAGATATCCGTATTTATCATAGCTATTCTATATTTAAGTTGTTATATATTGTATTCAAAATTCTTGTAAAAGCTTCGAAATCTTCGTCTGCTAGATTTTCCCAGGCCTTCATGCGAATCTCCGTAACAAGCGGCGTAAGCGATGCTACTTTTAATTTTCCTTCTTCTGTCAAATGAAGGTAGAGACTTCGACGATCCGTTTCATCGGTGATCCGCTCGGCCAAATTTTTTTTAAGGAGGATATCTACGATACGTGTCAGTGTGGGCTGGTCTTTTCCGCAGCGCTTTGCCAGTTCTTTTTGTGAAAGTTGATCTGTTTCGTATAAAGCCTTTAAGATGGTCCATTGGTCTACAGTAATATCAAATCCTTTCTCCGCAAAAGAAGATTGGGCGAACTGTTTTACTTTCTTGGCTGTTTGGTCCAAGATGAAAGAGTAGCGGTCAAATTTTTCGTTTAGCATACAAATATTTAGTGCAACAAATATATTTAAAATATTTAGTGTGACAAGTAATTTGAATGCAATAAAAAAAGGGCGTTCATTCGAACGCCCTTTTTTTATTTTATTAATATTAGCTATTATGGTCTTACGACTTCAGCTTTTTTAGCTGTATTACCTTCTGCTAAGTGCTTTCCTTTACGTAAGTCATATACCGAAGGTGCCGCTAAGATAATCGATGAATATGTACCTACGATAACACCGATTAAGATTGCGAATGAGAATCCACGGATAACTTCACCACCAAAGATAAACAATACAGCAAGAACAAACACGATTGTCAATGATGTGATGATTGTTCTACTTAAAGTAGAGTTGATCGCATGGTTTACGACATCGCCAAGATCTTCATTATGTGCATTTGGTTTCGATACGAATTCACGTAAACGGTCAAATACAACCACTGTATCATTCACCGAGTAGGCAATTACAGTTAATATCGCCGCCACAAAGTGTTGGTCAATATCCAATGAGAATGGTACGATACCATCCAAGATAGAGAATAATCCCAATAAAATAATCGCATCGTGAATTGTTGCAATAGCTGCTCCAACCGAATATTCCCATTTGTGGAAACGGATCAAGATGTAAGCTGCAACAATGATGATAGAGAAAATTGCGGAACTTGTTGCTCTAGATTTGATGTCGGTAGCGATACTTGGTCCAACTTTTTGAGACGAAAGGATCTCATGTTTATTGGAAGCATCTACTTTTGATAAACCTTGATTTAATTTGTCCAATACCTCTTTATCAGCAGTGTCCGAAGTTTCTTCGATATGGTAAGTTGTTGTTATACGCAGTTGGTTGGATGCACCGAAGACTTTTACTTCTGTTGTTTTCTGGAAGATATCATCCAAGTTTGTACGTACAGCTTCCAAGTCCACAGGTTTATCATAACGGACAGTATACGTACGGCCACCTTGGAAGTCTACACCTAAACTGAATCCTTTTGTGAAAATTGATGCCGCAGAAATTAACACGGCAACGATTGAAATCGCATAAAAGATTTTACGTTTCTGAACGAATTTAAAGTTTGCATTATGCAAGGTATTTGCAGACCAAGGGAAAGAGACTTTGATTTTGAAATCTTTCGCCAACATCCATTCGAAAATAACACGAGTAACAAGGATCGCAGTAAACAATGAAGTAATGATACCCACCATTAATGTTGTCGCGAAACCTAAGATTGGGCCACTACCAAATAAGAATAAGATAATACCGATCAAAAACGTTGTGATCTGCGAATCCAGGATGGAAGGTAAAGCGTGTTTGTAACCATCTGCAACAGCCTGACGGATCGATTTTCCTAAGCCCAGTTCTTCACGGATACGTTCATAAATCAAGACGTTCGCATCGACCGCAGTACCCATTGTTAATACGATACCCGCGATACCCGGTAAGGTGAGTACAGCATTTAAGGATGCCAATACCCCCATAATGATAAATACGTTTAACAATACCGCAATGTTTGCCACGATACCTGCAGTATTGTAGTAAGCGATCATAAAGATCATTACTACGATAATACCGATAACAGCAGAATTAACACCCGCATCAATGGCAGCCTGACCCAAAGTAGGTCCCACAATAGCTTCTTCAACAATTTTAGCAGTCGTTGGAAGACGACCTGCCTTCAATACGTTTGCTAAATCTTTGGTGTCTTCTACCGTAAAGGATCCAGAGATTGATGAACTACCATTTGGGATTTCACCGTTTACAGAAGGAGCAGAATAAACCACATTATCAAGAACGATCGCAATTGCATCTCTGTTTTGAGCCGCTTTTGCAGTAATTTTCTTCCATTCACGTGCACCTTCGCTGTTCATTTGCATACCAACCACAGGTTGATTTTTCTCATCAAAGTTTGCTGTTGCATCCGTAATGACATCTCCTGTCAATACAGCACCGTTGTCTTGTCCAGACCCTTTAATTGCATATAATGATAGTTGCTCAGGTGTCTTTTGCTCTGGTTTAACAGCCCATAAAAGCTTTAAGTTTCCAGGTAGGATTGATTTTACCTCTGGACGTTGTAAATAAGCATTTACTTTTGCTGTATCTTTTAATGAAGCAATACCAACCATTGAACCTGGCATAAGCGCCATTTGTTGATTTTCGCCCATATAAACTGCTGGACGTAATACTTCAAATAATGGATTTTTCTGACCTAGATTTACAGCAGCACTGTCTTTCTTAGCATCTTTCTTACCACCGGTTAGATTAGACAATAAATCATCTGATTTTTTGCTTGTATCTGCAGCAGCATTTGTCGTAGCGGCTGGAGCAGCTTTTAACGTTGAAGCTAAAGTTTTGTCGATATTTTCTAATATTGGATAAACTTCCTGATTCGTATAGGTCTCATAGAACTCCAATTTAGCTGAGCCTTGTAATAGGTTACGAACACGGCTTTCGTCTTTCACACCCGGTAATTCGATCAAAATACGGTTTGTACCTTGTTGAATTTGAATGTTTGGAGATGCAACGCCAAATTTGTCGATACGCGTACGCAGTACTTTGTAGGAATTTTGGATGGCATTGTCTGCTTCTTTTTGAAGGAATGATTCAACTTTTGAGTCTGAATCACCCGGTTTAATTAAAGAAGCATTGTCTTTTGTTGAGAAGAATGTTGAAAGTGGCGTTGTCGCACCGATGGATTTGTATTCTTCCATAAATAAAGCAACGACTGTCTTTGCACTCGTTTTACTTTTTGCCACTGCCTGTTCCAACGCTTTGTTGAATTTCTCATCTTTTGGATTGTTCGCCAAATTGCGGATCAATTCGTCCAATGAGATCTCCATGGTTACGTTCATACCGCCTTTCAAATCCAATCCCAAAGCGAGTTCATTTGCTTTAGCTTCCCGATAGGTGTATTTTGCAAAACCTAAATTGTACACTACTTCACCTGCCATTGAGTCGAGATAGCTTTTCTCTTTTGCCAAGTCTCCTTTGGCAAAATTCTCAGCATCTCGCTCCACATTGCGGGTCACCCAAGTAAATGATAGGGAGTATAGACACGCTAATGACACCACTATCACTAAAAGTTTAATCAGCCCTTTACCTTGCATCGTCTGTTATAATTGTATTAATTTTAATGTTAAATACTGTTTATGTAATTGATAATTAGTTCTCGTTTAATCACATTTTACCAAGAATGGCAAAGGTATAAAATTTTTGTAGAATGAAAAGTTTTATTTATGCCAATTAGGTCAACGGCATAAAAATAGGAGAATTGAAGAAAAAAAGAAATATTAATTGATTTTATTTATAAAAAAAGGCCCTACTCAAGATGAGAAGGACCTTTTTACACTGTTTAGTTGCTTATATTTTTTGATCAATAATTCTTTACAAAAGCTTTGCCTATTTTAAAGCAAATTTAAAACCGATGCTGAAGCGGCCTCCAGAAAAATGAGAATCATTACTCAAGTTCCACCACGGTTTCCAATCAAAATGTACCGCCAAAGGCGCTGCAGGAATTTTGAACTCTAAACCCGCCTGCGGACGTATAGCGAATGCACTGTCGCCATCACCAAAAGCGATTTGAGGACCGACACCCACATACCAATTTAAGCCGTTAGCTCCTGATAAGGGTTTGGTATATTGATAATCTGCACCAATAATTGTAGCGCCATCACCAAAAAGTACTTGTGCCTGACCGACATTTGCACCACTAAAATGGTGTTTAATTTGTGGGCCTACAAATGTTGAGCCATCACCTAGATCAATACCTAAACCAATAGCTGTTTTATAAGGTGTCTGAGCTTTCGCTTCTTGTCCGCCAAATGCTAATGCTGCAACAGCAGCTAATGAGAGTAGTGACTTTTTCATAATTATCTTATCTTTATATTTTCATTAATTAAAATAACTTTTCGTGTTACACAAAAGCAAATAGCTTGCCAAAAAATGATATTGCCTAAACGGCGACCGTAAGCGACGCTTAATTCATAACGTTTCTAATTTGTCTTCCGATTGTAATTTGTATCTTTTATTTTTTATTATTGCTTATTTTTCTTAAATTTGCCTGGCAAATAGAAAACCCAATACATATTTGCCATGCAATTAGATCCACAAAAATTCGTAGCAGAAGGTCTCACTTACGACGACGTCTTATTAATTCCAGCTTATTCTGAAATTTTACCCCGTGACGTTGATACGAGCACTTCGCTAACAAAAAAAATCAAATTAAATATTCCATTGGTTTCTGCAGCAATGGATACGGTAACCGGTGCTGATTTGGCGATTGCGATTGCACAAGCTGGCGGTATTGGTATGTTACACAAGAACATGACGATTGCAGAACAAGCTGCTGAAGTACGCAAAGTAAAACGTTCGGAGAGCGGTATGATTCAGGATCCAGTAACGTTATTGGCAACAGCAACTGTGGGCGATGCCTTCAATATTATGAAGGAGCACAAAATCGGAGGAATTCCTGTTGTGAACGAAAAAGGCCAATTGGTTGGTATTGTAACGAATCGTGATCTTCGTTTCCAAAAAGATATGAGTCGTCCCATCAATGAATTGATGACTAAGGAAAATCTTGTTGTTGCTCCCGAAGGAACGGATTTGGTGAAAGCGGAAGAGATTCTTCAAAACGAAAAAATCGAAAAACTTCCTGTAGTTAATGAAGAAGGTATTTTGAAAGGCTTGATTACCTTTAAAGATATCCAAAAATATAAACATTATCCCAATGCTGCCAAAGATAGCCATGGCCGTTTATTGGTTGGTGCGGCAGTAGGTGTCACACCAGATACCCTTGATCGCGTGGAGGCTTTGGTGAAAGCAGGTGTGGATGTGGTTACAATCGATACGGCACACGGGCATTCTAAAGGTGTAATCGATAAGTTGAAATTGGTGAAATCGCAGTTTCCTGAGCTACAGGTAATCGTTGGAAATATTGCGACCGGTGCAGCAGCAACAGCTTTGGCTGAAGCAGGTGCAGATGCCGTAAAAGTAGGTATCGGACCGGGCTCAATTTGTACAACCCGTATTATTGCTGGTGTCGGTGTTCCTCAGCTTTATGCTGTATATGAAGTTGCAAAAGCACTTAAAGGAACTGGTGTGCCATTGATTGCAGATGGTGGTATCAAACAAACCGGTGATATTGCAAAAGCAATTGCAGCCGGAGCAAGCACAATTATGGCCGGCTCTTTATTCGCTGGTGTGGAAGAAGCTCCAGGCGAAACAATTATCTATGAGGGACGTAAGTTTAAATCTTACCGCGGTATGGGTTCAATCGAAGCCATGGAAAAAGGATCTAAAGATCGTTATTTCCAAGACGTAGAAGATGATATCAAAAAATTGGTTCCAGAAGGTATCGTTGGGCGTGTTCCTTACAAAGGTACATTGGCTGAGGTCGTTTATCAATATATTGGCGGATTACGCGCTTCTATGGGATACTGTGGTGCTGCAACAATTGAAAAATTACAGGAAGCACAATTTGTCCGTATTACAGGAGCAGGGTTGAGAGAGTCCCATCCACATAATATTTCCATTACGAAGGAAGCACCAAATTATAACAGCAGAGGCTAGATGTTGCTTGGATGATATAAAAACCGATAATCTTGATTATCGGTTTTTTTTGTGTAAAAATATTAGCAAGATAGCCCCAGTGATCAATAGGAAATTTGTACTTTTATACCCTATTCTCAGGTTTTAAAATTTAAGGAGTTAATTTGGATTATTTAGCGGGTTTAAACCCTTCACAACGAGGAGCCGTAGAGCAAACAGAAGGTCCTGTGATGATTGTTGCGGGAGCTGGTTCAGGAAAAACACGGGTAATTACCTATCGTGTAGCACACTTGATTCGAAAAGGTGTTGATCCATTCAATATCTTGGTATTAACATTTACCAACAAGGCCGCCAAAGAGATGCGCGCACGTATCGTTTCTGTTGTTGGAAGCGAAGCGAAAAATATTTGGATGGGAACATTCCACTCGGTATTCGCAAAGATACTCCGTGTCGAAGCAGAATTGATCGGTTATCCCAGAAACTTTACCATCTACGATACGGACGATACCAAAAGTTTGTTGCGTGCCATTTTAAAGGAAATGAATCTCGATGATAAGCTGTATAATGTCAATCATGTGTATGGACGTATCTCACAGGCAAAAAACAACTTGATCTCACCGCAGGAATATAATAAGAATGAAGCCATACTGGCCGAAGATATTTCCAATGGTCGTGGTCAATTGGGGCAGATTTATATGACCTATGCACAGCGCTGTTACCGTGCTGGAGCAATGGATTTTGATGACCTCTTGTTTAAAACAAATGTCTTGTTAAACAAGCATCCAGAGGTATTGCATAAATATCAGCATCAATTTCGCTATCTGATGGTCGATGAGTACCAGGATACCAACTTCTCCCAATACCTTATTGTCAAACGCCTGGCAGCAGTCAATGAAAATATCTGCGTGGTTGGGGATGATGCACAATCGATCTATGCATTTCGTGGTGCAAATATTCAGAATATCCTGAATTTCCAAAAGGATTATCCAGATGTGAAGATCTTTAAACTGGAGCAGAATTATCGATCGACTAAGATGATCGTGAATGCGGCCAATTCGGTGATTGCGAATAATCAGAATCAATTGGAAAAAAATGTTTTCTCGGATAATGAAGAGGGCGAAAAGATCAAGGTTTCACGTGCTTTCTCTGACAATGAGGAAGGTAAGATCGTTGCTGACCAGATCATTGAAGAGAAATCGTTAAAAGGACTTAATTATAAAGATTTTGCTATTTTGTATCGTACCAACGCCCAATCCAGGGCAATGGAGGAGGCCTTACGCAAAATTAATATTCCCTATAAAATATACGGTGGTACTTCTTTCTATCAACGGAAAGAAATTAAAGATCTGATCGCGTATTTCAGACTTACCTTCAACCCAAATGATGAGGAAGCACTAAAGCGTGTTATCAATTATCCACGTAGAGGGATCGGGGATACGACGATAGAGAAGATCATGATCGCTGCAGATCAGAATCAATACCGTATATGGGATGTTGTTGCAAATGCAGCCCAGTTTCTAGACGGACGTAGTGCAACTTCTGTCGGTGGTTTTGCACAGATGATACAGAGTTTTCAGGCTCTTGCCAAAAACAATAACGCATTTGATACGGCAATGCATATTGCGCAGCACTGTGGTATTCTGAAAGAATTGTATGAAGACAAATCGGTAGAGGGGTTGGCGCGTTACGAAAATATCCAGGAACTCCTCAATGGTATCAAGGAATTTTCGGAACGGGAAGATATCGAAGAGCGTGGACTTGATGTCTATATGCAGGATATCGCCCTGTTGACAAACGACGATAATGATAAAGATCCAAATGCTGATACTGTATCATTGATGACCATCCACTCTTCCAAAGGATTGGAATTTCCGATTGTTTTCATTGTAGGATTAGAAGAAAACCTATTTCCTTCCCAGTTGTCGTTGAATTCCAGGTCGGAATTGGAAGAGGAACGAAGACTTTTTTATGTCGCTGTTACGAGAGCTGAAAAAAAATTACTACTTTCGTATGCTACTTCGCGATATCGTTGGGGAACGCTGAATAACTGCGAACCCAGTCGCTTCTTGGATGAATTGAATCCGGCATGTCTTGCATTGGATTTTAAACCACGACAAACTTCTGCCTCAGCCGGAAGTTTTCAAGGCGAACGAATTGCATGGCAACAAAAGGATAGTGATGACACTTTTTCTAAACCTAAGCCTAAGCCGATGGTTAAAACGACATCAATACTACCGAAAGCCCACAAACCTACTGCGGGTTTTGCTCCTTCAGATACATCAAATCTTCAAGTCGGCATGGAAGTTGAACATGAACGTTTTGGATTTGGGAAAGTTGTTAATCTCGAAGGAAACAAAGGAGATATAAAAGCAACTATTTTCTTTAAAGAGTTGGGACAGAAACAATTGTTGCTTAAATTTGCAAAACTTAGAATAATTCAATAATAAAATACCAAAACGGCATCTTGATCGTTTAATTAGGTACTTATATTAGCTATATGAACTTTGACTACAACAGCACTAGACCAAAATTGATCCTTGCAGAATATGGTCGCAATGTGCAAAATATGGTAGATTACATCTGTACTTTACCCACAAAGGAAGAAAGAAATAAACATGCGCAGATTGTAATCGATATGATGGGGGTATTGAACCCACATTTGAGAGACGTGTCTGATTTTAAACATAAACTGTGGGATCACCTACAGATTATCTCTGATTTTAAATTGGATATTGACTCTCCTTATCCAATTGCTACAGCGAAAAGTGTGAAACACGAAGTTGAGCATTTGGGCTATCCGCAGCATTCCATTAGATTCAAGCACTATGGTTTTACCGTAGAGAAAATGATTGAAAAGGCTTTATTGGCTAATGACGAGGCTAAAAGAGAGCAGATGGTTATCGGTATCGCCAATTTTATGAAAATGGCCTACCTGACCTGGAATAAGGATTCTGTTTCGGACGAGTTGATCATCCAGGATCTCAAAGAGTTGTCAGGTTATCAATTGACCTTACCAGAAGGTACCGTATTGACCAAACTTGACTTTAAAACTCCGCCTCCGGGAAATCGCGTTAAAGGTCCGGCTAACAGTAACTCAGGCGGAAATAATAACAATAACAATAATAATAATTCCGGTCACCAGTCGAAAGGTGGTGGCAAGCCTCGTATGACAAGTAACAACAACAATAATACGAAGCGCAATAACTACGGAAGCAATAACAACAGCTACAGTAGGGATAACAATAACAACAGCTACGGTAGGGACAACAATAACAACAATAACAGAAACAGAAAGCCGCAGGGTAATTATAATAATAAACGAGGCTAGTTCTTAAAGATTTTGTTTAAAGAAGCAGGCAATTGCGAAGTGATTAACAGATTTCTTTACAATTGCCTTCTTTTTTTAAGAATCGCGCTGTTTTATAAAAAAACAAGGTTCTTTGGTCTCCGATCCCTGTATGTTAAGCGGAAGGCTAAATATCGCAAGGCTAATACAAGAACCGGGATAAGATACTAAGAAGATATCACTTATATATAAATGAACGCATTTGAAATAATCGGTGGAAAACCGTTAAAGGGAGAGATTATTCCTCAAGGAGCAAAAAATGAGGCCTTACAGATCCTTTCTGCAGTTTTACTGACAGAAGAACCTATGACCATCAGTAATATCCCAGATATTAAGGATGTCAATAAGTTGATCGATCTATTGGCTGCTTTAGGTGTTAAAATTGATCGCATAGATAAGGACACATACGTTTTTGAAGCCAAAGATATAAATATAGACTATTTCCAGTCACCTGAATTTAAAGAAAAAGGTGGTGGATTGCGTGGCTCTATCATGATTGTCGGTCCTTTGTTGGCTCGATTCGGAAAAGCCGCTATTCCGAAACCGGGGGGTGATAAAATCGGACGTAGACGATTGGATACCCACTTTTTGGGCTTTGAAAAATTGGGTGCTAAGTTTGTGTACGATGCGACTACCCATTTTTTTAACGTTGATGCGACGGAGTTAAAAGGAAGTTATATCCTTTTGGACGAAGCTTCTGTAACGGGTACGGCGAATATCGTGATGGCTGCTGTATTGGCAAAAGGGACAACAACGATATACAACGCTGCTTGTGAGCCTTATTTACAACAACTATGTAAGATGTTGAATCGCATGGGGGCTAAAATATCCGGTATTGGATCTAATTTGTTGACCATCGAAGGAGTAGAGCGTCTGGGGGGAACTTCACACCGCATGTTGCCTGATATGATTGAAATAGGTTCTTTCATCGGCCTTGCAGCAATGACCGGTTCAGAAATCACCATTAAAGATGTCTGTTTCGAAGAACTTGGCGTTATTCCATCTGTATTTTCGCGCTTAGGCATCAAGTTTGAATTACGCGGTGATGATATTTTTATTCCGGCGCAAGAATCGTATGAAATCGATACATTTATCGATGGATCTATCCTGACGATTTCAGATGCACCTTGGCCAGGTTTTACGCCCGATTTATTAAGTATCGTACTTGTTGTGGCGACTCAGGCAAAAGGAAACGTATTGATCCACCAAAAAATGTTCGAGAGCCGTTTGTTCTTCGTCGACAAATTGATCGATATGGGGGCTCAGATTATCTTGTGCGATCCGCACCGCGCAACCGTTATTGGACTGAATAAATCACATCACCTGAGAGGTATTGAGATGACTTCGCCAGATATTCGTGCCGGGGTTTCTTTATTGATTGCAGCCCTATCTGCTAAAGGAAAATCTGTGATCCACAATATCGAACAGATTGAACGTGGCTATCAAGATATCGAAGAACGCTTGCGTAAATTAGGAGCAGATATTAAACGTATCGATGCCGAACCAAAAGGTCATTAATTAAAGCGAATAGCCTATTTGCTAGTGTAAGATAAAAGAAGCTCCGGATATAAATTCTGGGGCTTTTTTTGTGATATCTGCGTCAAATAAGGTAAATTTGTCTATACTACATTTAAACAGCTATAGATATGAAAAAATATCTAAAAAAGTACGCCTTAGTTTTCCCATTATTAGGCATAGTACTTCTTTTTCACAATTGTCAATCCTCTACACCTAAAGAGGTTAAGTTACATGAAGAATCAAATACAACAACGGATATCCGCTCTTCTAAACGGATCAATGCTGCGGTAATCGTACAAAAAGTTACTTTTCCTAATATGCCTTTTGCTGAACTGATCAAGTTGATGAATCTGACCAATGATAGTTCACCTGCTGCATTGTGGAAAGCGATATCCGCACTACCTCAGGCGGAACAGATGAAGAAAGATAGCTTTGATATTGAAAATCCCCTGCAGCGCGTGGAGCTGATGCTTGTTCCTTTACGCAAGATGGAAATTAAATTTGATCAACAGCAAGCAAAATCGAATGCTGAAGGCCTGACTTACCGCTTGGAAAATTATGTGAATTATAACAAAGGCTTAGGCGAGGTTTTTCTAGCAAATAGCGAAAATGAGGCTATCCATGTAGGGCTGAACTATCCGGAAGGGAGACTTAATGGATTGGCGAAAGTGCAGATACGCATAAATCCCAAAGAGTATATGATCGATAAGACCGGAAAAACAAAAAAAATTGCCGGAATTACCTGTCAGCAGGCTATTTACAATAAAATTGATGCAAGCGATAAGACGCTCCCTAAATTTGTCGTTTGGAAAAGTCCACGTATTCCGAAAGGAATCAATGTGTTGCATCCTTATGTGTTTGACGAAAACGAAGGAATACTTGAAATTGATGCCTATCTCAATGCGGATGAAAATTCTCTTTTGCGCTTTACGACCACTGCCGTTGTCGAAAAGAAATTTGAACCCAAAGAATTTGAGGTTACAAGAGCACATGTTAAGCTTGATGAGGCCAAGGATCAAAAGAACATCGAAAAAAATGTACTTGATGTAGTGTTTCATTAGGAAACAACACATCAAGGAAACATCATTGAAAAGAAAACACCATAAAAAAGGAGTTGATCATTTGATCAACTCCTTTTTTATTTGGGATATATGTAAAAGTTTACATTAAAGGAGCAGGTGCTTCTTCTTCAAATAAAGGGAATTCCTTGATAATGTTATACCATGTGATAACCTTTTTAATATCCGAAGAATAAACACGTGATTCATCATGGCCAGGAGCTACTTCACGGAAGAAATCTCTTAATGTTGCGCCATCAGATTTTGTATCTGGCAGAGCGATGCCTTTCTCTTTGATTGTTTCAAAAATATTCAATAGACGAATTTCTTCTTCTTCACCATAGATGGTGATATCTTCCAAAGTCGCCATTTTTGTAGAAGATAAACTTACTACAGTTTTAATTTTTGCCTGATCAAGGGTTTCTAAAATAAAACCACCTTTATTTTGTCCAACCAATTTGAACAATCCTGGTTTACCAGTTACGGATACTAATGCTCTTAAATTCATTTTAATACGATTTAAATCTCCAAGAATTAATCTTCGATAACTTCAATTGATAAAATACGGTCACCTTGTCTGATATCGTCAACAATGTCTACGTTTTCGATAACTTTTCCAAAACAAGTATGGTTACGATCTAAGTGAGCAGTGTTGTTACGGCTATGACAGATGAAAAATTGAGAACCACCAGTATTACGGCCTGCATGAGCCATAGACAATACACCTCTATCGTGGTATTGGTTTTCGCCTGTTAATTCACAGTCAATTTTATAACCAGGGCCACCCGTTCCAGGGATTCCTGCAGCTCCTTCACGTGAATTTGGACATCCACCTTGGATAACGAAATCAGGGATTACACGGTGAAATGCCAATCCATCATAATATCCTGATTTAGCAAGTTTGATAAAATTGGCTACTGTATTTGGAGCATCAGCTGTGTAGAACTCCACAGTCATGTCGCCTTTTTCTGTTTTAATAATCGCTTTACTCATATTCAAAAATTTTTATGAAATACAAAGATAACGTTTCAGAGTGAAATGTGAAGTAAATCCCGATTGCCAATTTTTTTTAATTGATAGATTGTGTATTTCTCAGGATATTAAGTAACAGTATTTTTGTATATTTATGTACGCTAGCCAATTATAATTAACTGTAGATGTCAAATCCGTACAAACTAGTCATTCGGGAGTGGGCAGAGGCCGATCGTCCGAGAGAGAAACTATTGAGCCAGGGCCGTAGGGCGCTTACCGACGCCGAATTACTGGCTATTTTAATCGGGTCTGGTTCCAAAAATGAAAGTGCTGTTGAATTATGCCGGCGCATATTGGCCGATGTCAATAACAACCTGCAGACGCTTTCGATGATGGAGGTTTCAGAACTGAGCCTATATAAAGGGATAGGCGAGGCAAAAGCCATCGCTATTCTTGCCGCATTGGAGCTTGCCCGTCGGAAAAACGACCTGCCCGCAGAAGAACGTAAGCTCGTAAATAGCAGCCGCTTCGTTTACAACTTAATGAAACCCATCCTTCAGGATCTGCCCCATGAAGAGTTTTGGACGCTGTATCTCAATACGGGGTATAAAATATTAGACAAACAACTGATCGGACGGGGCGGTAATGATTTTACGCCAGTCGATGTCCGGATTATATTACGATCTGCACTTAGCCTTAAAGCACATGCGATTATATTAGTTCATAACCATCCCTCGGGCACCTTGTATCCAAGCAATGCTGACAAAATTCTGACGCAAAAAATTGTTGAAGCCTCTAAAATTATGGATATTAGAGTTGCCGATCATTTAATCTTTACCGATAACGGATATTATAGTTTTAAAGATGAAGGTATAATCGACTAGTTACAGCAATTCTTAGTATGAACAAAAACAGTATTGATAGATTCACGGACAGGGTTGTCGATTACGAGAAATTTAGACCTTGTTACCCAAATGAGATTATTCAGGTGCTTAAAGAACAAATAGGGCTGGATAAAAAATGGTTGGTTGCCGATATCGGTAGTGGTACAGGACTATCTACGCAACTTTTTCTCGAAAATGGGAATGACGTTTTTGCTGTTGAACCCAATCGGGAAATGCGTGAATCTTTACTGCATCATTTTAAAACCTATCGGAATTTAATCGCGCTGAATGCGACTGCCGAAAATACATCGATTGAGTCTGGATGCGTAGATCTCATTTTTGCAGGGCAATCTTTTCATTGGTTTGACCGGGAAGCATGTAAAAGGGAGTTCGCTCGCATTCTCACAGAAAATGGACGTATTGTACTGGTCTGGAACCAGCGTGATCCCGACGACGCTTTTCAACAGGAGTACGAAGATTTTCTGCTCAGTCATATACCAAGTTATCAATCTGTCAGTCACAAAAATATCAGTGATGATGATCTCAAACAATTTTTTGGATCACGTTCAATGACCAAGGTAACCTTACCAAATCAACAGATATTGGACCTTCGGTCGTTTTTGGGAAGAGTACGTTCGTCATCCTATTTTCCAAAAGAGCAGGCTGAAAACAAAACGCTCTATGACGATCTCCGTACACTTTTCGATAAGTACGCAATCGCTGAGCGTATCGTATTCAAGTATATAACCGAAATTTATATCAGTTAACTAAGAAATAGGAATTTGCAAAGCTTCTTTCGTTGCATTTTTTCTCTTCCAGTCGAAAACTCTTCGTATAGGCGAAGAATGAAAAGGGAAGATTAAGATGAATAACGTTAGGATTACCCCGATAATAAATAGCCCGGAGTAGGCGTCGCGTATGGATAGTAGCGAGGCTTGGACTTGGACCGATTTCATTATATTTCCTCTTTGTATCACCAAGCTATTTGTTCGATCGATTATACCAGCAAGATTATTGGCATTAAGGATCTGTAGGTGGTAATACCAATTAGTAATGATGTTTGACCAGACTACAGGCACCAAAAATGAACGTGTAAGAATCAAAAATACTAAGCCAGAGAGGTAATATTTACTGGGAATATTACCGGCCATATATACGCCTATTCCAATGTAGGAAGTGATCACGCCCATTCCTCTTAATGTCAAAGGGAGATAGAACAAAGCCGAGTTTGTATGTTGGTCAATAATCCTTGCAAAGAAAAAGCAAGATAGGGCATAACACGCTGCGGAGAATGCCAAAATGAACTTGCATTTCTTTGTTATTTTGAAATATATATAAGCGATTACTGCTCCGATCATATAACCAGGAATTACATAGGTATTTATTTCGGCAACTTCCAAGGGGTTTGTACCAAGCGTAATTCCCAAAAGGGAGGAGTACAGCGAGGTCGAGCTATAAAAAATGCCGAAAATAAAAATTGTTCCAATGGAGATAGGCAGAATCCGTGTTGAAAAGGCTTCAAAATTTAAGAGTGATTTTCGGATTAGTACACTTCTATTTATAAAAAGTATAAAAAAACAGAGCGATGCGATTCCGGTGACCAAAATAAACCTGGAATGAAACCAATTTTGTGTCAGACCATATGTGCTGAAATAGGCAAAATTCAATAATGAAATACAAAGTAAAATACTTCCAAACCAGTCATATTGATACAGCGGTACCTTTTTAAAATCTGACGATTTCATAAAGATGATGCAGATTAACAACGCTACTGCAAGTAGTATATTTTGAAATAAAAAGACAGTTTCCCAATAGAAACGTGTTGCAAATAGAACAGATACATAACTTGCCAAGGCAGGAATGATCATTGTCATGGTGTAGTAGACCGCATATAATTGATACCGTTCTCCACGTGGCATGAGAAAAGGGATCATTTCCCCAATGATAGCCATAGTGACAATAATCTTGGCACTCCCGATAAAAAATGAGGCCATACAGATGTTGACACCATTATTGGCATGTTCCAAAACCGCATTGGAAGCGAGGATAATGAAGATAGACACGATTAATATCGTCTTTTTGGAAAATAATTTCAACAACCTAAATACCAGTGGTATGGCACATACCATTCCCGCATAATAACAATATGTAGCCATACTCAAATCTGCGGTGATACCGGCGTATCCATTCATGACATACGTGTTAATGGATGTTGGGATTCCATTATTGAACGAAAATAAAATATTGAGTACAAACAGAAAGAACAATTCCCAACCTGAACTCAACCAATCTCTGAATATACGATCTTTCATGATTATTTAATACGTATGATAGCATTCATACCTACGCGAAGCATGGCGAGATCTTTTGGGGTATTGGATGCTGTAAAATTAATTCTAACCGGAATGCGCTGTTGTACCTTAACAAAGTTCCCCGTAGAATTGTCAACCGGAACAGCAGAATACTTAGATCCTGTTGCTTCGGATATGGCGGCTACTTCACCTTCAAATGTCTTCCCGGCCAATGCATCAATTTCAATGTTGACTTTTGCCCCGAGGGCAATATTTTTTAGTTGACTTTCGGTATAATTTGCGGTAATCCATTTCTGCTCATCACGTACAATATTGACCAATGGCGTACCGTTTTGCACCAATTGGCCCTCTTCTATCGTCCGCCGTCCCAATACACCGTCGTACGGTGCAGTGATAACCGTATACGAAAGGTTTAACTTGGCTAGATCAATCGCAGATTCGGCCTTTAGTAATGAGGCATCATTGATTGACAGCTTCTGTTCAGACTCATGTGTGTTAAGTTTCGATACACGCTCTTGCGCCAAAAGTGCCTTATATTTGGCTAACATGGCCTCATAATCTGCTTTTACCTGATCGAATTGATATTGCGTTACTGCTTCATCTTTCACGAGACTCTCGTAACGCCTATAATTCAATTCCATATTATCTAGCCGGGCTCTCATCTCATCGATATTGGCATTTGCTATCGCAGTACTGTTGCCGGCAATGGCAATTCCAGATTGCGATATTGTTTTACTTGCTTTGGCATCGGCAAGAGTGGCTTGTGCATTTTGTAATAAAATTCTGTACTCAGCATCATCAATAATGACGAGTGTATCGCCTTTGTGAACTTTTTGATGCTCATCAAATCGAATTGTTTTGATATAACCGCTGATACGCGAATTTATAGGGGTAATATGGGCATCTACCTGGGCATCATCTGTATAAACAGATTCGTTGATGTGGAAAAAGACTAAGATACCCCAGATAATTGTTACCACAATGACGACCGCAGATAGGATGTTGATGATCCATATCTTCCGCCTTCGTTTTATTTCTTTCTCACTTAATGTTGAATTGCTCATGACTCAATTACTTATCTTCTTTTTTCTGAAAATCAAGGCTCCCGATACTATTGCTTATCAATAATTGCGGTCAATTTTTCGAGAGTTTCTGTAATTTCCAATACTTTTTTTTCTGATATCTCCTGCAGGATCACACGGTAGAGGTCTTGCTGGACAGGGTCTAACAATGTCCTATATTCGTCTCCCTTTACCGTTAATTCGATTAAATTATTTCGTCTGTCATTGGGATCGCTAACGCGTTTAACCAGATCCCGTTTACAAAGATTATCGATCAGCGGAGTGACACTTGCTTTGTTCTTCTGTATTGCTGTGGCTACATCTTGCTGATTCATTTGCTCCTTTTTCCACAGTGCTGCCAATACTTGCAACATTTCATAGGTGATATCCAATTGCTGTTCCTTTATTTTCTGGATATAGTATTGTTTTAAGCTCGTTCGCAAAGCAATGATACTATCCACTAAGGGTTTTACTGGATTCATGGATTCGTTTTTCATAGTACAAAGTTAAATATAAAACAGTTAAATATCAAACTAATTTACTTTAGTTAAAAATGTGTTAAAGATGAGTGCTTTAGAGAGAGATGGCATTTTATTTGGGAGCACTTAAACGAAAGGAAAAAAAGATATGTTAAGAGTTGAATTAATCTTCTTTAGACGTTGCCTACTGCCACTGCTGATTTTAGTAGGCGGGATAAGTGTTGTAAGGGCGCAGCAAATGCACGCTTTTAATAACTTAGAAACCGATTATCATTTTGCATATCGGTGGGTAGATCCATTCTTCCCTTTAAGCCCACAGGTCGATGTGTTGACCTTGGACGTTGCGCCGATTGATAAAGAGCCCGTGCAACAGGAGAAAATAAAAACGTCAACGGGAAAACAGCGTTTTACGGGCAGGGTGAGTGAGCGCGTATATGAAGGTTCGGAAGTAATCGTGAGCCCTGGAGAATCGGTTGGAAATATAACCTACAGCTCCACTAGTTCACCCACCCGGTATCGTGTTGCCATTGATCGACGGAGCAATGAGCACTACCATGGAAAGCCCGTATTTATAGATGCAAAGGGGGTAAAATATATAATTGATTCGAAATTTAGAAAACAAGTTGTCGAATAATTCCTTGGCTAAGTTAAAAATTTGTAAAAAATATTTTTTCAGGTAATTAAATCGAAATATGGCATTTGTATTGTGCTTTTATTTACAATTATTTAAATAACAATTGGGTTATGAAAGCAATAAATCGTTTCAAAAAAATCACAGCTGCATTAGCTTTGATCGCTGCAGTCGGATTGGGACAATCCTATGCACAAACGGCTCCTAAAAAAATGGAAAAAGAAGCCAAAAAGTCTGAACAAAAAGTAAAGACTAAAGCCAACGAGGCCGAAACGAAAACGAAGGCAGCGCCGGTGAAAGCTACAGCGAAGAAGGAAGTTGCGGTCAAGGAAAAGTCAGCGCAGACGAAAAAGGTGGCTGATACAAAAACAGCACCAGCAGCACCAGTGGAAGCGAAGGAAAAAGCCGTGAAAAAAGAAAGTGCTAAAGCTGAAAAACAAGCCACTGCTGTTAAAAAGGATGCCGTAGCAACAACTGATAAAGCAACAAGTGAAAAATACAACGGCCATACAATATATCTCGGTCCAAAAGGTGGTAAATATTATATCAACGGAAATGGTAACAAAACGTACATTTCTGACAAAAAATAAAGAGCAGCTGAAAACGAATTATATCAAAAAAGGGGACATCGATCGATGTACCCTTTTTTGATTTCAATAGTTTAGCGTAGCAAATTCATTAAATAGCTTTTGTCGAGATAAAAGACATCTAAACTTCCGCCCTCATCCAGAATACTGTTGCTAATCTCCTTTTTATGTTGCTGTAAGGTCTGAATTTTATCTTCGACCGTGTTAGGGCTGATTAATCGAACAGCGGTAACCGTCTTTTGTTGCCCCATGCGATAGATCCTGTCGATCGCCTGTTGTTCAACAGCAGGATTCCACCAGGGGTCTACCAGGTACACTACATCGGCCGCGGTAAGATTAAGTCCGGTACCACCGGCTTTTAGACTAACCAGAAAAACGGGGATATCTTTGTCTGATTGAAAGTCACTAACCAATTTACCTCGATTTTTGGACTGGCCCGTGAGCATCAACGCGCGAATACCCTGTTTATCCAAAGCCTCTTTAATCAGGTTGAGCATACTGACAAACTGTGAAAACACGATCATTTTGTGCTGGTCTTTTTTATGCTGAATCTGCTCGATAAGCATTTCGATTTTGGCAGAATCCGCAGCGCTAGTCAGATCTTCATTTTGGAGAAGTTTGCTTGAATTACATATCTGACGCAATTTTGTTAGACCTTTTAGGACATGCATGGGGCTTTTCTTGATTTCATCACCATCTTTGGCAGAGATAAAATCCCGAAACTCTTTTTCATAAAGATCATAAATTCGCCGCTGGGCAGTTTTCATTTCACAGTAAAGGACCAGTTCATTTTTTGTAGGAAGATCACGTAATACATCCTGTTTTGTTCTACGGAGAATGAAAGGCTTTATTTTCTCTTTCAGCATTTTTTTTCTCTTGCGGTCATGGAAAGCATCAATAGGAGTCGTATAGACATCTTTGAAATATTTTTTGCTTCCTAGTAGACCCGGCACAATAAAGGAAAGCTGAGCATAAAGATCCATCGTATTATTCTCGATAGGAGTTCCTGTTAAAATAATGCGATTTCTTGATTTTAATAAATTTACCGTTTTGTATCGCTGGGAATCCGGGTTTTTGATTTGCTGCGATTCGTCCAATATGACATAATTGAAGGTTATTTTTTTTAGCGTATTAATATCCGTCAGCAGGTTGTGATAAGAAATTAAAACAAGGTCATATTGTTCAAACTGCATCCCTTTTTCCATTCTATTTGGACCATCTAAAACCAACGTCTGGAAAGATGGAAGGAATTGCTGGATTTCATGCCGCCAATTAAAAATTAAGGTCGTGGGAAGTACAAGTAATGTTGGTGCAGATTGTCCCTTTGCTTTTTGAGTAGCCAGAAAGGCTAATATTTGGATCGTTTTGCCAAGTCCCATGTCATCGGCAAGACAGCCGCCAAAGTTAAGCCCATCCAAGAAATGCAGCCATTGTAGTCCTTGTTGCTGATAAGGGCGTAAGTTTCCGACAAAAGTTGGAGGTAGCTGGACCTCGGATAGCGAAGAAAAATTAGCGAGCTGCTTTCTCAACGTGCTGAGCTCAGCCAACACGATGGGGTCTAGCTCAGCCTGATCAAACAGGTGATCGATCTCATTGAATTTGTATTTTGGAATTTCAATGAAATCATCAGCGATCGATTCTGCAGCATTAAAATAGGCCTCAAATTTATCGAGCCACTGTTGCGGTAAAATGCCCTGGGTGCCGTCATCCAAGGTGATGAATTGCGAGCGGTTCCGTACTGCCTTTTCAAGTTTTTTTAGGGAGACACTTTTGGGACCAAATTTGACCTGTATATTGGCGTTGAACCAATTTTGTCCACTGAGGACCTCCACATGTATTTTTCCCTTAAAACGGCTTAATTTATTTCCACGTAACGTATTAAATCCAATGATCTGTATACCCTGATGCTGCCATTCCTCAAAAGCATCCAGAAACCAGTTACTGTCCAGAAAGTATTTGCGATGCAAATAAAAATGCTGAAAGCTTCCCGCATCCATTTGCTCCTGAAAATAGGGATGCTGTTTCAGTAACAGGGAAATAACTTTTGTTTCAGCTTCACGTTTCCGATCGACCAAAAATTGTGTACCCTTGCTGTCTGTACCGAATATATTCCGCTTACTTAAAATAGGAATTTCGACCTCACCATAACGCATGACAGGAATAAGGTTGACAAAATCTTCCGATTCCTCCAGAAACAAAAGGGACTGCATGTCCTGATAATACAGATTTTCCTTCAACTGTGGCTTGCTTGCTTTGGGAATATCTTTAAAATTTAACTCCACGGAATGTGCTATCTGTTCCAAAAACAACCTGTTGAATTCTTCGAACTTACGCTGATGGATCAATAATTGCTCCCCCTTGTTGCCAAACAAACGGATCAACTTGAGGTGAAACCTATTTTCAATCAGAAAAAGCTGATTTTTGATGAGAATGAAATGGTCCAAAAGAACAACTAAATCCTGTAAATTGTAGGCTATCGTATGAATATGAATTTCTCCATGAATGGCATAAAACGCATCTTTTTTTGTAATAAAGAGCTTAATATCACCTTTGTTTAGGTTAAATTGAACCGGCGATAAGGTGGAGGCTGTTATATTGTCGGATTTTTCATAGTCATGCAGATAAAAATCGAGGTGTAACGGATTTTTTGCAACCGCCTTCAGGCTGGAGCTGATTTCAATATCCTGTTGCACAGCGTGGGAAAATTGGTAAACAGCGGTGTAAAATTGCATTTCCTCAATCGAGCTGCTTTGCCAGATACGAGACTGGTTCTCACTAGCAGAAATCGGGTTTTTAGGAAGGCCGGATTTCGTCATTGGAGCTTGACACAGGAGTATTTGTAGATTTTTGTAGTACCGGTTGCGCGTTAACACCACAAAATGATGCTGCTGTTCGGCTGTCGTCTTGACCTTCGGGGCAAGAGATTCCTCCACTAAATCAAAGTCATCAATGGAGATTAGTTGTTTGTCTTTTAACAGAAACTCCAGCTTCCCTGTTTTGATCTGGGCAGCAAAATAGTTTTCTAAAGACGATTCCTTTTCCATCCCATATTGTGCCGCAACCTTCTTGAGGAGATGCTGATAGCGGTTGTGATCAAAAAATGCCAGCCAATTCTCCTGTGTAAATAGTTTACTTAAAGCCGCTTTTTGATGACGGCAGAACCCTGTTTGTGGACAACTGCAAAAGACGGCTGTTGTTGGCAACGTATGGATGATCATCACTTCAAAATCGGTATAATTCTCCAGTACCTGAAAAGTTGCCTGATTGACCTCCATTTCCATCGCATTGACCTGGAAATGGGCCAGTGTCAGGTCCATCCAAGGAAAATAAGAATAACGGCTCACCTTGGTGAAATCGATATCGGTCAATGTATACTGATGGAATTCCATGATGCTTGGTTAAAAATTAAAACTCATTCCGCCATAATAATTACGTAAAGGGGCAGGATTAAAATACCGTCCTCCAAAAGCATTGATATCGTTTCCAAGACTATATTTTTCATTGAGCAGATTGTCGGCCCCAACAAAAAATCTGATTTTATGCCGTGAACAGACAGATTTGCTCCAGGATAATTTGCCTTGTAAAAGATGATACCGTTTGGCATAAACAGTGTTTGCGTCATCCAGTGGTATTGCTGCTGTTAAATTGGAAAGAAGATCCAACTGGAATTCATTCGGGAAAAATATATTCAACGAATTTACCCATACCGTTTTAGGAACCGCAGGAAGTTTATTGTCCTTATAGTTTTTGTCGCCTACCTGATAGGTTTTGAAACTGTAGTCATTAAGGGAAAAATTGCTGGTCAGCTGTAGGCTACGGACCATACCGGTTGTTTGAGGCCTGATCAAATACATGAATAGCGAGGCTTCCAATCCCTTTTGGTTTATTTTACCCGCATTTTGAAAATATTCAGCACCATTATCTCGTACTTGTCGGATAATGGCATTGTTCATTTGATACGTGTAGGCCGCTGCATCTAAAATAATCCGGCGATTCCACAAATGCCAACGAAGCCCAAATTCATGGTTTGTACCTGTTTCTGGTTTCAGCATCGTATTAATTGTATTGTCTGACGAGCGGACCTCAGCAACAGTTGCTGCAGAGAAACCTTTAGAAATCGATGCTCTAAGTGCAAGCATTGGAGTGATCAAATAGGATAGTGCTGCTCGTGGCATCCATGTACTCCCGAAATCAATATTTTCTTTGTTTTCTTGTGCGACAGGATAACGTTGCTGGTAGCCAATTTTATTCTCATTTAATCCGAGCGACAGCTCTACCTGGAGACGCTCTAGCCACTCCAGTTGGGTGCGTGCAAAAAATGATTGCTGACTATTTTCCAATTTGTCCTTGGCCTGAGGATCGGTAGCGACACCTAGGGCGTTGTCATAATTGTCAATAGCATACCAGCCCTTTTGCGCTTCCAAGCCCAGTTGGACTTCATATTTTAAATCTTGGCTCAGCAGATCGACATAAGATAAATACAGGCGCGTTCCTAAATTCTTTTCATCTCTTTTCTCGTAATTGGTGATGAAGGGATTTTTGATCTGATTGGATGAACCAAATACACTGGCGAATAAGGTCATCTTAGAACTGAGATGCGTCTGGTTGCTCAGTCCACCAAAGAATGTTTTGTCGTAGATTGCTGCTTTTTGTTCAGCAGCACCAGGATTTGGTCCGCCCTTAGGCCGGGCCTGCCTGCGGTCGCTCTCCATTTGTGCTGCGGTGAGCCCCCCCGGAGTTTGGTAACCGAGATCCGAATAGAAACCGGTGAATTTCAATTCGGATGTTTTTGCATATTGCCAATTGTAATTGAGCTGGATATTCTTTTTGTTTAAGGCTGAATTCTGGCGATAACCGTCACTTCTCGTCCAACTTTGATTGATAGCAAGTTGCTGAGTCTGGTTGATGGGTAATATTGCATTGAGCTGTTCTTGGAAAAGACCGTAGGAGCCCCCCGTTAATTGGAGGTTGACTTCAGGTTTGTCACATCGATCAAATCCTTTACTATAAAAGGAGAGCACACCGCCTGAATTGGCCCCATAGATTGATCCATCTGGACCTTTCAATATATTTATTTGCCCTATTGCGGATGGATCTATCAAGTTAAGATAGGTGTTCCCGCCTGCGTCAGTAAATGGAAAGTCGTCCAGATATATTTTGACATTGCGAACACCAAAAGGTGAACGGATCATACTCCCACGGAGTGCTAGCCGGTAACTCCCAGGGGAACGTTCTTCCATGCGTAAACCCGGCACCCTGTTCATTGCTGAAACAAAAGAGGGCGACTGCTGGGATTGGATCATTTGGCTGCTTAACACAGCCGCAGAAGATGTCAATCGCAATAGCGGTTGTTTATTGAAGTAGGCTTTAACTTCGACCTGTTCTAGCCGATTAGTCGTAGTATCCACTTCCTGCGCATATAATTTGCTACATAAACCAAGGGTAGCAAGTAGGTAATATCTTTTCATCGTTAGGGTTTGGTCGGCTTAGTCTGCAAATTCCTGACTGAAATAAATTTCAAAAATCTGCTTTTTCTTATTGTATTTTAGGCATTGAAAATTCGCATATACGGAGCTGGTCGGTACACAAAGACTGTTGGCCATGGCTTCTTTTGAAAATTTTTTGTTCAGACAGCCCTGCTGCAAATCAAAGTTTTTGTTCGTCGAAATATCGGTCACATCAAAGGAATTGTCGTCAATCAGGTAATTTGAATTGTTTAAACGAATATAATCCTCTTGATAAATCAGTTCGGAAGCAACGAGATAATCGAGCGATCCAAAGCTGGATGAACAATCCAGATTTTGAAGGGTATTGACAACTTTTAACTCTTTATACAATGTGTTGTATGTATTGCGTTTATGATCGAATAAGGTGATCTCGATGTGATGATTATCTTTGTTGTACAGCATATACCCAAGGTCTCCGAAGCCATTTTCGAAGATATTCCCTTTCGCGATCGCTAAAACAGCCAAGTTAGGATGCCCAAGAAAATAATCCTGCTGGTCTGCACTTAGTGTTGTCGTTAACTTCTGATGAAGTTTATCGAAGAGGCCGGCATCGTTCATTTTCATTAACTGCTGCGTTTGTTCCTTTATTCGGTCTGCAAAACGGGGGCTATCGTAGCTCGAAGTATCCGATGGGATCGGTGGTGATGCAGGAGGGACTACCTGTTCTTTCTTTTGTAGGTCATTTTTCGTTGTTTTTGGCGTCTTTGTCTGATGACAGGAAACAAGAGCCAATGATAATACAATGTATAGAAAAAAGGTTTTTAAATTCATGATGAAGTATCGTCAATGCCAATTCAGTCACTCTTCGTGAATAGAAAGAGCAACAACATCGGCTAATTTAGTTATTTTATGGCAAACAAAGCTGTCGCAACCTGGATTTAGAAGGCTTCATTCAGCCCTAAAAAGAAACCACGGGAACCATATTTTCCAAAGGCATAGTCCAGACATAGATTTGTGCGTGTTGCTTTGTTAAAGAGTACCCGTAATCCGGCACCACCCCCAGGTTGCCATCTTTCAAAAAGTTTGGTGCCCAGTTCGTCGCTGGCAGTCTGTAGGTTAAAAAAAGCAGCTCCGCTCAAAAAGCGATTCTTTAAAATTGGGAAGCGGTATTCTGTTTCGGCATAACCGAAAGAAATTCCTTTGAAATAACCAATGGTATAACCCCGTCCACTTCTGACGGCTACGTCTCTTCCCGTTCCTGGGAGATCAAAATAGGGAAGTGTACCACCAAGTTTATAGGAGCCCCAATACCAGAAGGCAAGTACATGAGCGGGGTCGGACTGAGATAGACTAAAGTATTTTCGAAAGTCGGTGGTAAGCTGTACAGCACTTTTGCTACTGCCCAACAGCGTTGTGTTCCATCGTACACCGATATCCGAATAGATTCCTTTGTAAGGCCTATTGGGATTGTCTCTTGTCATATATTGCATATTGAGCAATAGTCCATTGGAATTATAACTGTCGGGCTCGAAGCCATGTTTTTCGGTGTAGATGGTATTGGGCGTAATGTTGCCATTGGGGCCGCTGCTGGTTATTTTTCGTCGTAAGTCAAACGCCAATCCGGCTCCAACAAATAGTCCGTCGGCGATACGTTTATAGACTTTTTCATTAAATGTAAACGCGTTATATTTTGCTCCGTATTTCTTATGGTCGGGGTTGGCAAGGATCTCTTCATCGGCATTGTTCCATTTTCCATGGGGAGTCATGCCCAAACCCGCATCTAAAGCGACCATTTTGACAAGTGCAAAAGCGCCCTGAAAATTTAGTTTATTGTTGGGGGTAAAGATATTATGACTGATATAGAAGACCATGATGTTTTTTGTGGTGATTGAGGCGGATGTCGCTGCGATCGACATGGTCGTTGTTTTGGGGTCACCCAATACTTTCCCCGCGACAGCCTTGATTCCGATCTGACCACCAATGGTTGGGTTGTAGGCAATGTTGGGCATTAAGGTGATGGGAGAGCGTTTACTCGCATGTTCCTTTTTTCGTTTGGGATGGATTATTCTTCCGATTAGATCCGATATATCGTATTGACTGGCCAAGGCCGAGTCACGCTGATGTTTGTACTGTGCAAGAGAGTCTGTTTTTGCATCGGTTTGGGCAGGGAGCAGCGTAGGGATTAAAATTAAAAGTATTCCTAAAAAAGCATGTCGGAAGAAATCGTTAAAACGTAAAAGTTGATGCATACATTCGGGTCTATCTTAAAACTAAACGTCAAAAAAAATAAAATGTTTTCTCAAGTACTCGGAGCCTGTCTTTTTTTGATCTCTGAACAAATGCAAATGTGGTATTGTGTTGAAGAAGTTTATTTTTCTTGTGGAGCTGGAGAATTAAACTTGCAAATCACAGCAAATTTATCTTAGTTTGATTATTTAAACTAGGATATGATAGGACGCACTATATTTAACTATGGATTGACTTTGCTTTTATTGACAGGGGTAGCTCATGCGCAAGAACTGTATACCCCAAGAAATATTCAGCAAGCGATCGAAAAGGGAACCCGTACCAAAACGGGTCTACCAGGGAAAAACTATTGGCAGAATTTTGGTAAGTATGATGTGCGGGTGCAATTGGATCCGGCTACAAAGATGGTGAGTGGAACAGAGACTATTCTGTACACAAACAATAGTCCCGATACATTGAAACGCTTGGCTATCCGATTTGTTAACAATGTGCACAAACCTAATGCGGTACGTGCGGCATACGCTTCGGACGACTACCTGACTTCGGGCCTAAAGATTAAATCATTTAAATTGAATGGTCAAGTTTACGACGTAAACAGCAAGGACTGGGGAACGGTGAAGTTAGGTGATTTTGGGCAGAAAATCCTTCCGGGAAGCACTGCAACATTGGACATTAGCTGGGAATATCCGTTATCTGTCGAAAGCGACCGTGAAGGGCTATTGAATGCTTCCACCTTTTATTGTGCTTACGCTTATCCGCGTGTGTCTGTATACGACGATTACAATGGCTGGGATCTTCTGGAACATAATGGCCGACAAGAATTCTACAATGGTTTCAACGATTATCAATTTGAGATATCCGTTCCGAAGAACTTTGTTGTGTGGGCGACAGGTGAATTGACAAATGCGGCTGAGGTACTGCAGAAACCTATTCTGGACCGTTTCGAAAAATCAAAAGTCAGCGATACGCCAATACATATCGCGACAGATGCCGAAATGAAAGCGGGGAAAGTGACAACACAAGAAGCCTGGAATAAGTGGAAATTCAAAGCAACCTATGTGCCTGATTTTTGTTTCAGTGTGAGTGACAATTATATCTGGGATGGCGGGAGTGTAGATTTGGGAAGTAAGCGCGTGAGTGTGCAGTCAAGCTATGTCGCCGGAACGCCAGATTTTGAACAATACATTGGTTGGCAGCAATATTGCATTGACTGGTTTTCTAAAAATTGGCCTGGTGTCACTTATCCATATCCAACAATGACAGCCGTTCAGGGATTTGCAGACATGGAATATCCGATGATGATTAATGATTCGAGTGTCCCAGATAATCTTGTGGACGCACGGCAAACAGCGGACCATGAAATTGCACATACCTATTTCCCTTTTTACATGGGTATCAATGAGACGCGATACGGTTATATGGATGAAGGCTGGGCTACTGCATTGGAATTCTGGATTGGAAATGCGGAGATTGGTGCCGAAAAAAATAAAGAACTTTTCAAAGATGCCCGTGTAAAGCGCTATATCTTTGACCCCTCTACCGAAGAAGACCAACCCTTGATTACCATGACCTCTCAGTTGAGTGGTTTAGGGTATGGCAACAATGCCTACATCAAGGCCGCATTGTCTTATATTGCGTTACGGGATTACCTGGGTGATGAACTGTTTAAAAAAGCACTACACCATTACATGGAGCTATGGCATGGAAAACATCCGACGCCTTGGGACTTCTTTTACAGCATCAATGCTGGAGCTGGGCAGAATTTAAACTGGTATTGGAAAAATTGGTATTTTACCAATAATTACATTGACCTTAAAGTGAATGGTTTTAAACAGCTTGCTGGTAAAAATACACTTACGATCACCAATGTCGGGGGATTTGCAATTCCCTTTGATGTGTTGATTACCTATACGGATGGATCGGTGGAGACAAAACATCAAACTCCGTCAATTTGGCAACACAATGAAAAACAGGTAATCCTGACTTGGACTTCGACTAAAAAGGTGAAAAATATTACCTTGGACGGTGGCATTTTTATGGATTACACCGCCAAGGACAACAGCTGGGACGTTATTAAATAACCCGATCGATCGTGTCAGCCTTTATGTTTGAAAAGGTTGACACGATTAGTGACTGAATGCTGTTGAAGGCTGCCTACAACTAGGTGTCCATTCCTGTAAGCCTTACTCTGGGGCTGTAAGATTACAGCTGATCGATGCTTCGAAATGTCAGATTAATTCGTGCACTGAACACCTTTTTTGTCGGTGGAAGCCGATGCAACCAATACGTTTGTGTAAGACCTTTCATCACCAATAAACTTCCATGGCCCAAGATGAGGTCTATTTTTTCTTTGCTCGTTTTATGTTTAAAGGCAAACTTTCGTTCAGCACCAAAGCTTAAAGAAGCAATTGCTCCATTTTTTTTAAGGTCTTTTTCACCGTCACTGTGCCAGGCCATTCCTTCGTCGCCATTGTGATAAAGATTCAACAGGCAGGAATTATACGTCTCCTGTGTTTGTTCTTCGGCAATCTTTTTCAGCTCAAGAAGCTCTTTTGTCCAGGGAAGCGCCCTTTTAGTGGTGTTGGAATAGCTATATTCGAAAGCCTGGTCGCCATACCAAGCCACTTTTCGTTTGGTGACGATTTCGTTTCCAAAAATAATAGCACGGTCATTTACCCATTCGATCGAGTCCATGAGTCTATCAAAATAGTGGTTTGCTTTCTGTGGAGGCAGTATTTTACCATAATAATTGACAGTCCCATCGTAAGGGAGTAGATTTCTATTGCCATCGAAGAGATTGTCGAAAAGTTCCATTTTATCGTATTGTGTGTGTTTATTAAATAGCCGTATGCAAAGTCTCCCATCCGATCATCGCTGTTTTCCGCATTGGATCCCATCGGTAACCACCAAATATACCGCTGTTTTGTATAACACGATGACAGGGGATAAGGTAAGCTATCGGATTGCTACCGACAGCTGTGCCGACAGCACGGGAAGCTTTGGGGTTTCCGATTTGAGAAGCGATAGCACCGTAGGTACTTAAGTTACCCATAGGGATTTTTAATAAAGCTTCCCAGACTTTCAATTGAAAATCAGTGCCTTTTAAATGTAATTTTACCTGGCGGATATCTTTGTCTTGGGGATTTAATGCGCTGCGTGCATTCTCGTGCATGCTATCTCCCTGTTGTCGATATGTTGCGTTCGGAAAGCGTTGTTGAAGGGTGTCAAAAGCTGTTAAGTTGTCATCGGCATAGGCAATATGACAAATACCTTTTGAAGTGGATGCAATTAGCATTGTGCCGAATAAGCTCTGATAATAGGCGTAGGAAATCAATAGATTGGAGCCTTCATTTTTATATTCAGCGGGAGTCATTCCCTCAATATTGATAAATAGCTCATGAAGTCTACTGCTGCTGGAAAGACCAAGTTGATAGGTGGTTTCGGCGATATTACTTTCCTTGAGCAATGATTTTGCATGATTTATACTTACGTACTGTAAGAATTTCTTGGGGCTTGTACCAGCCCATGCGGTAAACATGCGTTGAAAATGAGCTTCACTCATGTAAACATGAGAAGCGATCTGACCCAATGTAGGTTGCGTCTTAAAGTTTTCCTGTAAGAAATGTATGGCCTTGGCGATACGTTGAAAATCTACTTCTTGTTGAATAGTCATGATTGTTCATTTAATTTATACAAAATTGCTAATAAGAAGAAGTCTTTAAAATCCGATTTATGCTAAATTAAATGTTGGATGAAGGAGATTTGTCCGAATGACCCAAGGATTTATCTGGTGCAATTAGATCTCGGATGAGCTGTTTGAGTTCTTTTATTTCGGGGAATCGACCAGCTCTTTTTCGATCGAATATCTCCTGATCCGCTACCCGTACGGTATAACGGCCTGCAATTTTGCTGGGGACCAGCATCACTCCATGGATCTCATCGGTGAACGAACTCAGTACCTCCTGCGCCATATAGGCGGCGCGCAGCATCCAATTGCATTTTGGACAATATTCAATTTCAATAACAGGTTTTGTTGCCATGAGTTAAGTTCAAGTACGTTGTTTTGTTTTAAACAAATTTATCGATCCTTGCGCTGCAATCAAAGCGCTTTTTGTCATGGAAATTTCGAGATTATTTCCAACTCAGCGGAGTCCTGTATACAACAAGCCCATTCCATTGGCCTTTTTCTCAGTTAATGGAATGGGCTGGTATTGTTGGATATTCCTGACAGGTATGCTGGAGGCTTAACCGATTTTCAAAGAAGTCATGGTCAGCGATCCAGCCACTGAATTGTCGTTGAAGAGAAACAACTCATCATTTTTCTCCTGTAAACCCAAGGTATAGATTAAAGGGAGGTAATGTTCAGGAGTTGGAATTGCCAAGTCGAACTCTTTGCCCTGTTTTCTGAAATCTATGAGCGCTTGATGGTTGCCGTTCTGAATAAATTTCTTCATTTTTTCATTGGCTATCGTAGCCCACTCATAGGCATAGCCTGCCGTATCGAGCTTGTCCCAGGCGACCATTCGTAAGTTGTGCACCATATTGCCGCTACCGATAATGAGCACCCCTTTTTTTCTTAGCGCGTTTAATTGCTGTGCAATCTCGTAATGGTATGCTGCAGGCTGTGTGTAATCAATGCTCATTTGAATAATTGGAACGTCTGCATCAGGGTATAGATGTTTGACTACAGACCATGATCCATGGTCCAGCCCCCATTTGTCGTCGAGATGAACGTCTGTTTTGCTGACAATACGCTGTGTTTCTAAAGCGAGCGCCGGGCTGCCTGGAGCTGGGTATTGGACATCAAATAATGCCTGAGGAAAACCGCCAAAGTCATGAATGGTGGCGGGATGCTCCATCGCTGTGACAAATGTTCCACGTGTTTCCCAGTGTGCCGAGACAACAAGAATCGCCTTCGGTTTTTCGAAAGTTTGGCCAATTTTTTTGAATCCCCGGACAAATTCGTTGTCCTCTATGGCGTTCATGGGACTTCCATGTCCTAAAAATAAGACTGGAAATTTGTCCGTTGCCTCCAGTTCCTCGGAAAATTTATATAAAGAGTTTGCTTTATGAGCTACTCCAGCTAATGGTAATGTTGCCATAATTTTAATAAAATCCTTTCTACGCATTTGATATGATGTGACTGCGTCAATTTTTATTACAAAGGTAAGGGATGGGTTTGGCTAGGCGGTATCATTATCCTGTCAATCTGTTGTACTATTCGGAAATCTGTTGTACGCTATTCGGAAATAAGTTTTTGGATCTCATTTCTAAATTCCGAAGGCGTCATGCCTGCTTTCTTTTTGAAGACATTGGTAAAGTAGGCTTTATCTTGGTAACCGAGTTCAAAACCAATTTCCGAGATCGTTTTAGTCGTTGTCAACAAGAGGTTTTTTGCTTCAATAAGTTTCCGTGTTTCGATAATCTCAGAAACGCTTTGTTGTAATATGCTCTGACAAATCAAATTTAGGTTTCTTGCGGACATAAAAAGCTTCTCTGCGTAAAAATTAACGCCTTCAGGGCGGCGATAATTCTCTTCCATTATGGAAAGAAAGCTTGTGAAGGTTGTACTCTGATTTTTTAATTGCTGTTGGCTGTCTGGAAATTGCTTTTTTCGTTCAGATTCAATCATGGTAAAGATGGTGCTCAATAGCTGCTTGATAACCGCATAATCTACGGTAGTTTGTAAGCATTCCTCCTGCATTAGCTCACACAAGACTATCAATCTCCCGAAGCAGTTGGGGCTGGCGAAGGTCAATGTCGCATTTTCATGAAAGTGGGTATAAAGTTGGAAAGTTGTTTCGGGGATAAATTCACTTTTAAATCGAATGACCCAAAATTCAATGCTATTGTTGTGCAAAAGAGGTTTCACACGGTGCGTTTTGCCCTGAGTGACAAAACTTATAAATGGAGCGGTGTAGGTTTTTGTTTTAAAATCGATAAAATGTTCGAGTTTTCCTGCCACACCAATAATCAGTTCCTCGAAATCATGTTGGTGTATTTCGTTTTTGGATTGTTGTATGCGCAGTGCCTCATCGGCGTCAACTTTGTAAATTTTGAAAAGTCCGTTCAAAATAAGGGAAATTTTAATTTGCTATTTACGAATATACGGTTTCGTTTGCATATTGGCTATTCGCAGTGTCCTACCGGCAGTTTACAGTTATTGACTTTTGAATCTATGTTATTTTCCAATACTGTGCCCAAATGAGGCTTTGATGGTTGGCGGTACATTTTTTATGTTGGCTAGTTTATAATATAGATCCTTATATGTTTATCCGTTTCTATGCTAGTTTTTCATTTGAGTTGGTATTCCGAAGCAAGGGCTGCTCCGCTTCATCGTTAAATTGAGGTATTCCCCAGTCTGATGTGAACCCTTGAATCGTTATTTTGTCTGTCTTTATAGCGTGTTTTTCCGAGTTATTTTCGTGTTGCAGCGTCGCTGCGGAATTTTTCGGCTGCGGTTCGGATTGGCGTTGGCCTTTTTTAGGGGCATCCAGGGAATATGGTCGCGTTCGGAGCGTCATTTGCCCGTGTTGGCAGCGGGGTGAGTGCGGGCTTAGACTCGGACTCAACACGGACTCAACACGGACAGAACACGGTTGCAGGGCAAATCTGCCCCGACCATGGTACGAAGCAGGGCTGGGAGGGTAGTCGGAGGTTCCTGCAGACCTTTGTCAGCAGCCGGAGCGTTGTCCCCGAGCGGAACCACCTTTCCCTAAATAACGAAGAGTTAAGGATGCCTTATTACTTAGGTTAGCTTTTGTCTATATTTAGCTTAGTATTAAGTTAGGTTTTATTTAGCTATAACCTATACTATACCTAAACAAAACCTAAATAAAACCTAAACTAAACCTAAGTAAACAGGTAGGAAAGTATAGCTGCAAAAGAAGGTATCCGGAGTGCTGAGTTCTGCGATCTTCCCGTTCCCGTCCATCTGCTGCGCCGGTGCGCACCATCTTCAATTGGGCATTGAGCCGAGCGGGCTACAAAGTGATCCCGGGCTTAGGAAGATCGAACAATACAATGTCCATCCATGTTTCCGCTGCGGAGCTGCACCAAGTTCCGGTTCCGCGGATGTCCGCGGTACGATCCAATTTCCAGGCCCCCCATGTTTCCCCTGCAGAGCCTGTATCAAGTCCCGGTTCCCACGAAGTCCACGCCAAAACCACTTTTCGGCCCCATTCTGCCCCGGAATCAGCCATCCCAGCCTTCCGATCACCTGTTTTACAAAAAGAATCTCGCACCGTTACAGACAGTTATGGGCGAAATGAAATAAATAAGAACAAAAGGCTTGGAAGTTTGTTAGTAATCTCCCTATCTTTGCACCACTCCGCAAGGGAGGGACGGTTACCACGAAAGAGGGAATCCTGAAAAAAGAAGGGTTTAAGAGAAGCCTGGCAGGATTTAAAATCCCGCCCGGTTTATTTTAAACGCGGAAATCGAAAAAAAAGGAAAAGAAAAAAAAACTTCAAAAAGTTTTTGGAAGTTCAGAAAAGATTTCTACCTTTGCAGTCCCAACGGAAACGAAGGGAAAAACAAAAAAGATAAAGACGGCGCAATGCCATCGGAATATAGCGGATACGGAAGTTGAAGCGACAAAGTTCTTTAAGAAAACACAATCATGTAAGCGTGACGAGTAGACAAACGAAAGTCATGAACAAATTCAAGTAATTCGTTCAATTCGATCCAAGATCAGAGATATAAAAAAAGAATTCTGATTATGTAAATAGTTGGAATCAAAAACTTCATTTTACAATGGAGAGTTTGATCCTGGCTCAGGATGAACGCTAGCGGCAGGCCTAATACATGCAAGTCGGACGGGATCCATCGGAGAGCTTGCTCGAGGATGGTGAGAGTGGCGCACGGGTGCGTAACGCGTGAGCAACCTACCTCTATCAGGGGGATAGCCTCTCGAAAGAGAGATTAACACCGCATAATATCAACAGTTCGCATGTTCGGTTGATTAAATATTTATAGGATAGAGATGGGCTCGCGTGACATTAGCTAGTTGGTAGGGTAACGGCCTACCAAGGCGACGATGTCTAGGGGCTCTGAGAGGAGAATCCCCCACACTGGTACTGAGACACGGACCAGACTCCTACGGGAGGCAGCAGTAAGGAATATTGGTCAATGGGCGGAAGCCTGAACCAGCCATGCCGCGTGCAGGATGACTGCCCTATGGGTTGTAAACTGCTTTTGTCCAGGAATAAACCTAAATACGTGTATTTAGCTGAATGTACTGGAAGAATAAGGATCGGCTAACTCCGTGCCAGCAGCCGCGGTAATACGGAGGATCCGAGCGTTATCCGGATTTATTGGGTTTAAAGGGTGCGTAGGCGGCCTATTAAGTCAGGGGTGAAATACGGTGGCTCAACCATCGCAGTGCCTTTGATACTGATGGGCTTGAATCCATTTGAAGTGGGCGGAATAAGACAAGTAGCGGTGAAATGCATAGATATGTCTTAGAACTCCGATTGCGAAGGCAGCTCACTAAGCTGGTATTGACGCTGATGCACGAAAGCGTGGGGATCGAACAGGATTAGATACCCTGGTAGTCCACGCCCTAAACGATGATAACTCGATGTTGGCGATAGACAGCCAGCGTCCAAGCGAAAGCGTTAAGTTATCCACCTGGGGAGTACGCCCGCAAGGGTGAAACTCAAAGGAATTGACGGGGGCCCGCACAAGCGGAGGAGCATGTGGTTTAATTCGATGATACGCGAGGAACCTTACCCGGGCTTGAAAGTTAGTGAAGAGTGCAGAGACGCACTCGTCCTTCGGGACACGAAACTAGGTGCTGCATGGCTGTCGTCAGCTCGTGCCGTGAGGTGTTGGGTTAAGTCCCGCAACGAGCGCAACCCCTATGTTTAGTTGCCAGCATGTCATGGTGGGGACTCTAAACAGACTGCCTGTGCAAACAGAGAGGAAGGTGGGGACGACGTCAAGTCATCATGGCCCTTACGTCCGGGGCTACACACGTGCTACAATGGATGGTACAGCGGGCAGCTACATAGCAATATGATGCTAATCTCTAAAAGCCATTCACAGTTCGGATTGGGGTCTGCAACTCGACCCCATGAAGTTGGATTCGCTAGTAATCGCGTATCAGCAATGACGCGGTGAATACGTTCCCGGGCCTTGTACACACCGCCCGTCAAGCCATGAAAGTTGGGGGTACCTAAAGCATGTTACCGCAAGGAGCGTGTTAGGGTAAAACCGATAATTGGGGCTAAGTCGTAACAAGGTAGCCGTACCGGAAGGTGCGGCTGGAATACCTCCTTTCTAGAGTATCGAAGATCGGTGCTCGTCACGTTACATATGATTGCAAGAAGAAAAAACATCAGAAGAAAGTGCCCGCCCCTAAGGGAGCAGGACCGAGAGAAAGAGATGAACAAGATAAGCTAGTCCCGTAGCTCAGTTGGTTAGAGCACTACACTGATAATGTAGGGGTCAGCAGTTCAAATCTGCTCGGGACTACGAAAACGAATGGGGAATTAGCTCAGCTGGCTAGAGCACCTGCCTTGCACGCAGGGGGTCAACGGTTCGAATCCGTTATTCTCCACATCTCCGGTGAAGTATAAAAGATATACATCAATATACCGGAAAAAGAGTTCTTTGACATATTGAAAGAGAAAAAAAATTACAAGAGAAGACAACAGTATAGAGACAATACGTGTATGTGTCTGAAGTAAGGGAGAGACCCTCGGTCAAGGCCGAACGATCCCGAACCTAGCATATGGGTATATATATCAAAAGCAGCCGCATAGTAGCAAAAGGCTATGCCGGTGAAGAAAGTAAATAAGGGCACACGGGGGATGCCTAGGCTCTCAGAGGCGAAGAAGGACGTGATAAGCTGCGATAAGCTTTGGGGATTGGCAAATGCGACTTGATCCAGAGATTTCCGAATGGGGCAACCTGACTATTTGAAGAATAGTCGTATAAAACGCGAACGCGCTGAACTGAAACATCTAAGTAGGCGTAGGAGAAGAAAATAACAATGATTTCCCAAGTAGTGGCGAGCGAACGGGAAAGAGCCCAAACCGATCATGTTACGGCATGGTCGGGGTTGTAGGACCACGAGATTGTACAGCGCTATGAACTGGAAGCAGGTGGGAAACTGCGCGACAAGGGTGAGAGCCCCGTACAGGTAAAGAATGTTGACATAGTGGTATCCTGAGTACCGCGGGACCGGAGAAATCCTGTGGGAATCCACCAGCACCATCTGGTAAGGCTAAATACTCCTGAGAGACCGATAGTGAACCAGTACCGTGAGGGAAAGGTGAAAAGAACCCCGAACAGGGGAGTGAAAAGAACCTGAAACCGTGTGCTTACAAGCGGTTGGAGCAGACAAGTTCTGTGACAGCGTGCCTTTTGCATAATGAGCCTACGAGTTACTCTTGTCTGGCAAGGTTAAGTCCTTCAGGGACGCAGCCGAAGCGAAAGCGAGTCTTAATAGGGCGCATAGTCAGATGAGGTAGACGCGAAACCTTGTGATCTACCCTTGGGCAGGTTGAAGTTGCAGTAACATGTAATGGAGGACCGAACCGATAAACGTTGAAAAGTTTCCGGATGACCTGAGGGTAGGGGTGAAAGGCCAATCAAACTGGGAAATAGCTCGTACTCCCCGAAATGTTTTTAGGAACAGCGTCGGCGTAGAGTTTGATAGAGGTAGAGCTACCGATTGGGTGCGGGGGAGTCAAATCCTACCAAATCCAGACGAACTCCGAATGCTATCAAATATAGCCGGCAGTGAGGCTTTGGGTGCTAAGGTCCAAGGCCGAGAGGGAAAGAACCCAGACCATCAGCTAAGGTCCCCAAATTCGTTCTAAGTTGAACTAACGAGGTCCGGTTGCCCAGACAGCTAGGATGTTGGCTTGGAAGCAGCCATTCATTTAAAGAGTGCGTAACAGCTCACTAGTCGAGCGGCCGGGCGTGGATAATAAACGGGCATCAAGAACGGTACCGAAGCTATGGATTTGCATTGAAAGATATGCATCTGGTAGGGGAGCATTCCATCGCCGGAGAAGCAGTTTGGCAATGAACTGTGGAGGTTATGGAAAAGCAAATGTAGGCATAAGTAACGATAAGGCGGGTGAGAAACCCGCCCACCGAAAGACCAAGGTTTCCTGATCAACGTTAATCGGATCAGGGTCAGTCGGGACCTAAGGCGCACCCGAAGGGGGCAAGCCGATGGACAACTGGTTAATATTCCAGTACTCTTCATAACTGCGATGTGGTGACGGAGTAGTGACACTGCCGCGAACTGACGGAATAGTTCGTTGAAAGGCGTAGGTATAGGGACGGTAGGCAAATCCGCCGACCCTGCTGAAACCCAATAGTACAGCAAAGCTCCGGTGGCGCTGATAGAGCAGGTAAACAGACTTCCAAGAAAACCCGCTAAGCTTCAGGTTATGAAGACCCGTACCGCAAACCGACACAGGTGGTCGAGGAGAGAATCCTAAGGTGCTCGAGTGAGTCATGGCTAAGGAACTCGGCAAAATGGCCCTGTAACTTCGGGAGAAGGGGCGCTGTCTCGTAAGAGCAGCCGCAGTGAAAAGGCCCAGGCGACTGTTTAACAAAAACATATGGCTTTGCAAAATCGCAAGATGAAGTATAAGGCCTGACACCTGCCCGGTGCTGGAAGGTTAAGAGGGGATGTCATCGCAAGAGAAGCATTGAATCGAAGCCCCAGTAAACGGCGGCCGTAACTATAACGGTCCTAAGGTAGCGAAATTCCTTGTCGGGTAAGTTCCGACCTGCACGAATGGTGTAACGATCTGGGCGCTGTCTCAGCCATGAGCTCGGTGAAATTGTGGTATCGGTGAAGACGCCGATTACCCGCAACGGGACGGAAAGACCCCATGCACCTTCACTATAGCTTAACATTGAGATTGGGTACAGGATGTGTAGGATAGGCGGGAGATGTTGAAGTGGCTTCGCCAGGAGTCATGGAATCAACCTTGAAATACCGCCCTTTCTGTATTCGGTTTCTAACTCGGCAATGCCGAGGACATTGTTTGGTGGGTAGTTTGACTGGGGTGGTCGCCTCCAAAAAGGTAACGGAGGCTTTCAAAGGTAAGCTCAGTACGCTTGGTAACCGTACGTGGAGTGCAATGGCATAAGCTTGCTTGACTGTGAGACCGACAAGTCGAACAGGGTCGAAAGACGGACATAGTGATCCGGTGGTTCTGTATGGAAGGGCCATCGCTCAAAGGATAAAAGGTACGCTGGGGATAACAGGCTGATCTCCCCCAAGAGCTCATATCGACGGGGAGGTTTGGCACCTCGATGTCGGCTCGTCACATCCTGGGGCTGGAGAAGGTCCCAAGGGTTGGGCTGTTCGCCCATTAAAGTGGCACGCGAGCTGGGTTCAGAACGTCGCGAGACAGTTCGGTCCCTATCTGTTGTGGGCGTTGGAAGTTTGAGTGGATCTGACCTTAGTACGAGAGGACCGGGTTGGACAGACCTCTGGTGAACCTGTTATGCCGCCAGGTGTACGGCAGGGTAGCTACGTCTGGAATAGATAAGCGCTGAAAGCATCTAAGTGCGAAACTAGCCACGAGATGAGACTTCCTTATAGGGTCGTAGAAGATGACTACGTTGATAGGCCATAGGTGTAAAGGTTGAGAGACCAAAGCCAAGTGGTACTAATAGCCCGAAGCTTTCTCAAGCAGATAACACTGTTGTCTTCCTCTTTAATTTTTAGAAACGAAAAGAATAACAAAAAAGAAACGAACCTCTTTCAATACATATGTCAGTTGGCATGAACAACATGATATTAATATCATAGATCATCCAATAAAGATTTTTAGGTGCCTATATCGGCGGTGTCTACCTCTTCCCATTCCGAACAGAGCAGTCAAGCCCGCCAGAGCCGATGGTATTGCCGTAACAGGTGGGAGAGTAGGTCGGTGCCTTTTTTTACACGGAAGCCCTTGCTGGAAACAGTCAAGGGCTTCTTTCGTTTAAATACTTCCGTATTTCCCTGTACAGGCTATGGCATATCCTCCGCCTATCGGTTATCGCAGCACAGGACCGTCGGTGAGCCCGGTCCATCGGAAGCTGTTCCGCAACCGCCGCTAGCCTGCAACATTATTATTGGACAATCGTTTGCATTCCATAATCCCTTTTTTACTTCGATTTACTATTGTATTATTGTTATGTTAATTTAATGCATTATAAATCATACGCATGAAGATATCTTTTTGGAGCACAAAAGCAAAAGTCAGTTTACTGATGGGATTGGCTTCTCCTTTTATTTTTCAACCCACTCGAGTTGACGCTAAAGTAAGTACGATCAATTATTATAGTACAATAGGTCGCGATCAAGGCAACCGTATTATCACGATTCAGAAAATTAATCCGACAACAGTCGAGATTGTATACGATAATGGTCAACGTCTGACTTTAGATTTCTACGGTAATCATATTTTTAGGATGTTCCAGGATGTTCATGGTGGTATTATCCGTGATCCCGAAGCAAAACCCGAAGCAAAAATATTGGTAGAGCAACCTCGGAAAACAGTCAACGGACTTGAGGTAAAGGATGACGGTAATAAGGTCAGCATCTCCACTAACGATATTCTTTTTTCAATGGATAAACAGACTTCTCAGTTTAGTATCCTCAATCGGAAAAGCAATAAAATTGTCGTTGAAAGCTTAAAACCAATTGTTTTCGAAGAGAAACAAGTAAGCGTTGAATTGAAGGAAAATGCGGATGAATACTTTTTTGGTGGTGGCGTTCAAAATGGGCGTTTTTCACATAAGGGAAAAGTGATTGCAATCGAAAATCAGAACAGCTGGACCGATGGTGGTGTTGCCTCTCCAACCCCTTATTACTGGTCAACCAAAGGATATGGTTTTATGTGGCATACTTTTAAGAAGGGAAGTTATGCCTTTGGAGCCAAAACCCCTGGGACAGTAAAATTGGCGCATGACACAGATTATCTGGATGTCTTTTTTATGATTAATGACGGGATAGTACCCTTGCTCAACGATTTCTATCAATTGACGGGCAACCCAATTCTTCTACCGAAATTTGGTTTGTATGAGGGGCATCTTAATGCCTATAACCGCGATTTTTGGAAAGAAGATGAAAAGGGAATTCTATTTGAAGACGGCAAACGCTATAAAGAAAGTCAAAAGGACAATGGCGGAATCAAAGAATCGCTGAACGGTGAGAAAAACAATTATCAATTTTCGGCCCGCGCTGTAATAGACCGGTATAAAGCACATGATATGCCTTTGGGCTGGATTCTTCCAAATGATGGCTATGGTGCTGGCTATGGCCAAACGGAATCTTTAGATGGAAATATCCGAAATTTGAAAGAGTTTGGTGATTATGCACGTAAGAATGGTGTAGAAATCGGTTTATGGACACAGTCCGATCTCCATCCGAAAGATAGTATAAGTGCATTACTGCAACGTGATATTGTAAAAGAGGTTCGGGATGCGGGTGTAAGAGTCCTAAAAACGGATGTGGCCTGGGTTGGTCCAGGATACTCCTTTGGTCTCAATGGGGTCGCCGATGTGGGACATACTATGCCTTATTATGGTAACAACGCTCGTCCATTTATTATTTCATTGGATGGTTGGGCAGGCACACAGCGCTATGCCGGTATCTGGTCGGGCGACCAGACTGGAGGCGTATGGGAGTATATTCGATTCCATATACCAACATATATTGGCTCGGGACTTTCAGGTCAGCCCAATATTACCTCCGATATGGACGGGATCTTTGGTGGTAAAAATTTTAAGGTCAATATTCGTGATTTTCAATGGAAGACCTGGACACCAATGGAACTCAATATGGATGGCTGGGGATCGAACGAGAAGTACCCACATGCTTTGGGTGAGCCGGCTACTTCTATCAATCGTCTGTATCTGAAATTGAAATCTCAGTTGGTTCCCTATAGCTATAGTGTTGCGAAACAAGCAGTAGATGGACTGCCCATCATTCGTGCTATGTTTTTAGAGCAAGCAAATAGTTATACGCTTGGAAAGGCAACGCAATATCAGTACCTCTATGGTCCAAATTTCCTTGTAGCACCGATTTACCAGGAAACACATGTGGATGAGAAGGGAAATGATATGCGCAACGGTATCTACCTGCCGGATGGTGAATGGATTGATTATTTTACGGGTGAAAAATATAAGGGAGGGCGTATTATCAATAACTTTAATGTGCCTATTTGGAAGCTGCCTGTTTTCGTGAAAAATGGAGCCATTATTCCGGTGACCAACCCAAATAATAATGTGCTGGAAATCAAAAAAGATCAACGTATTTATGAAGTATACCCTTATGGGAACTCCAGTTTCCTGGAATATGATGATGATGGAAAGACAGAGGCTTATCGTTATGGTAAGGGGGCAAATACATCCATAACTTCACAGTCAAACAACAATAAAGTTGTTTTTGCGATAGCTCCAACGCAAGGCGAATTTGACGGCTTTGAGAAAATGAAGTCTACGGAAATTCGTTTCAACGTTAGCAAAGCACCGAAGAAATTGACGGTAAAGGTCAATGGGAAAAATAGCAAACTTAAAGAAGTGAATAGTATAGATGCGTTTAATACTTCTGAAAACGTATATTTCTACGACGCACAACCAAACCTGAATCAGTTTGCAACCAAGGGATCGGAGTTTGAAAAAATACCATTGGTGAAAAATCCGATGTTGTTGGTACGACTAGCCAAACAGGATGTCTCATCGACCGCAATAGAAGTACAATTGGAGGGTTTCGAATATGCTCCTGTTGACAACTATCTGGCTCAGACTGGTGCTTTGACTTCGCCCAAAGCTGTTATCACAGATCAACATACACAAGCATATACCTTAACGCCAACCTGGGAAAAGGTTGCAAATGCAGATTATTATGAAATTGAATTCAATAATCTGATCTATTCGACCATCAAAGACAGTCAATTGCTATTCGAAGGATTGGCCGCGGAAACTGATTACCAGTTTAAAATTAGAGCTGTCAATAAATCTGGTGTTTCAGATTGGAGTACATTTGCCGCAAAGACAAAGGCAAACCCGTTGGAATTTGCCATCGAAGGTATCAAAGCAGAGACTTCTGTGGATAACCAAGGCGGAAATGGTATCAATAAATTGTTCAATTATGATGAGGGGGATATGTGGCATACAAAATGGGGACAGACTGCGGTTCCGTTTGATATGACCTTAGATCTAAAATCTGTTAATCAATTGGATAAGTTTGAGTATCTTCCAAGAACCGATGGCGGAAATGGCATCATTTTAAAAGGAAAGGTATTCTATAGCAACGATAAGGACACCTGGACGGAAGCCGGTAGTTTTGATTGGAAACGTGATGGCGAAATGAAACGTTTTGATTTTGGAACCCATCCGGTGGCCCGATTTGTCAAAATTTCAGTTTCTGAAGCTGTTGGAGGTTTTGGTTCAGGAAGAGAATTATATGTGTTTAAAGTACCAGGATCGTCAAGCTACTTACCGGGCGATATTAATAATGACCGATTGATCGATCATAATGACTTGACTTCCTATATTAACTACACGGGATTGCGACTGGGAGATGGAGATTTTGAAGGTTATGTCAGCAATGGTGATGTCAATAAAAATAATCTGATTGACACTTATGATATTTCCAATGTCGCTGTTGTCATAGAAGGTGGTGCAAAACCAAATAAAGAAGAAAAGGTCAGTGGTAAATTAAAATTGATTCCTTCAAAAACGACCTTAAAATCGGGTGATATTGTGGAGATCAGTGTTAGTGGAGAGAATCTTAAAGCTGTCAATGCACTTAGTTTTGCTCTTCCTTACAATCAAGGCGATTTTGAATATGTCGGTATTGAGTCCGTACATTTAAAAGAGATGAACAATTATAGCAACGATCGTCTTCACACCAATGGAAGTAAGGCTCTGTATGCTACTTTTGTTAATCTAGGCAACAAGGAGACTTTGAATGGCTCTGAAGTTTTATTTAAGATCAAATTGAAAGCAAAACGTAATGTCAACTTCAATCTGAAAGCAATAGATGGCATTTTGGTTGATAAAAAGCTGAATTCCGTTACTTTCTAAAATATAAATAGCCTTAACAAAAAGGGGAGCCTCATAGGCTCCCTTTTTTTGTTAATTGATGTCTAAATAGTGCACCTAATTAGTCCAATATCATACTGAGATCCATCAGTAGTATTTCAGTATCTGCTGAGGTCACTTTCAGGTTAATTTCAGCGACATCCCATATTCCAAAGCCATCTCTGCTTTCTAATTCTTGTCCTTCGACAGTAACACTACCTTTTATTACAAAAACATATACACCATTTCTTGCCTTTTTGATCTGGTATTTTGTTTGGACGTCCTTGTCAAAATGCCCCATGGAAAACCAGGCATCCTGATGGATCCATACACCCTCGTCTTCTGGATTTGGAGAAAGAATTTGCTGGAATTTATTCTGTCTTTGTGTTATATCCAATGTAATTTGATCGTATCGGGGGCTCACATTCCGTTGATTAGGGTACACCCAAATTTGAAGAAACTTGACTACCTGATCGGTGTTTTTATTATATTCACTGTGTATGATGCCTGTTCCGGCGCTCATGACCTGAATATCTCCCTTCCGGATAATAGCTTTGTTACCCATGCTGTCTTCATGTTGCAAATCACCTTCCAAAGGGATACTGATGATTTCCATATTGTCGTGAGGGTGTTTGCCAAAACCTCTTCCTTCAGCCACCATATCATCATTTAGTACACGTAACACGCCAAAGTGCATACGTTCGGGGTTGTGATAATTGGCGAAGCTAAACGTATGATTGCTATCTAACCAGCCATGATTTGCATGACCGCGTGTAGCCGCTTTGTGGAGGACACTATGGTTTTCCAATTTGTCTGAATTATAGTTTACAGCTTCGGCATCCAGCGTTTCAAGCGGCTCTATCTCGTCAATATCATTCTTCAAGATATCAGCTGAAGACACTGTTGATGCAAATATCCCGGAACCCAAAAGTCCCTTTTTTATAAAGTTCTGTCTGTTCATGATTCTATTATTTAGTATCCAAAATTAGCCTATTAGCCGCCGATTTCTATTGATCTAGTTCAATAAAGAAAGAGTTTTAACGGTTTTCGGTTGTTTTTCTAGGACGCTATTGCTATGGCCCGTGCTTTATTAAATGGAGCGTAAGTCTGGAAAAAGACTATAGACTTCATTTTTTAGAAGCCCACTTCCACCGCCATAATGTTTGATCAGACCAATCGGATAAGTGAGCCGCGTAAGGTGATCTGTTATTATACGCTCTTCCTGAGGAGAGAGTCCTGAACTCAATAACAAAACATCTACAGGGACGTCAATAAGCTGTTTTTTACAGGCATCCAAATCGTATTGTATCGTTGCATTCCAGTTGGGCGTGTTTTCAATGATTCTCTTGAGCGTGAGGAGAATTTCTTCATTTTTACCAAATATGAGAAAGGTTAAGATTTTCATGATGTTCTTGTTTAAGGATTTGTCCTGATGAGCGTATTGACAATGGCATTTCCCTTTAAAATTTTTGAAATGGGACATTCTTCGGCAATTTGTTGCAGGCGTTCTCGGGTATCCTCTGCTAAGATTTGTCCAAAAGCTATCTCGCGATCAAAATATGTAACCACCTGTCCTTTTTCAATTTTGAGGTACATATTTGAACTGACTGAAATTTCTGGAATATCAAGCCCTTTTTTATCGATGTACATGCGTAAAGTAGCTAAGGTACAAGATACAAGCGATGAAATCAGAAGGGTGTAGGGGTCAGGCCCAAGATCTCTGCCGCCAAGTTTTTCAGGTTCATCCGTAATAAATTCTCCATTTCTCCATTGTATGGTGGTCTTATATTTCTGCTCAGTAATATGGCCAAGGATAGGGTTTTCCAATATATATTTCATACGGATTATTCTTTTGTTTGTAATACAACAAAAATAAGCCTGAATTGATTCATTTCCATTGATGTAGTTCAATAAATATAGTCATATTGTCTCCTGATATTTTTTTATTGGCTGATAAGATTGATGGATTTCCGCTGATGAATACAGCTTATCGTTACAGAAAAAATAAAGGTTGGAGTAAGTTGAATCACATAAATTTTCTTACTTTTAACAATCAAATTCGCTCAATTTTTTAAAGGATTTTAATTTAATATTTCGGTTATGATGAAGAGATTTTTACTTGTCGGACTTTTTGCTGGTATAACCCATTTTATGGCTTTCTCGCAATCGCACGAACTACGTGTGGGTGTCACCTCCGGTGTGTCCAATTTTACGGGATCGGGAACCGAAGCAAAGAGTACGTTGAATGGATCTACACAACAGGACTATTATACCAATAATCCTTATGGAAAAAAATATGGAATCAATATTGGTGGCGCTTTAAACTACCGTTATGTTTTTGCCAACAACCTAATATTAGGTTTAGAGGGTGCATATGAACGATTGCAGACAAAGATTGATTTGGAAGGCAATGAGTTTATGAATGGAAGCCGTGGTCAGACCCGTCTAAATCAACAATTTATCAATTTTAATCCTTTTGTTGGCTATCGTGTCTTTTTTGAACCGATGACAATGGATATTCAGTTGGGTATGGATATTGCCAAAACGCTGAGTATCAAAGAAAATGGTAGCATTGAAGATAAACAGGGGAATAAAACAAGTTTTGATCGTGATAGAGGCAAGGTTATCGATTTGGATCTACGCCCGCGTTTACAGTTTAATGTAAATTATGACCGTTATACCATGTTTGCCGGTTATTCATGGGGCCTAAAAGACTACCGTAGTGGAATGTTGGGCGGCGATCCTGGTGTGGCGCGATTAAATGTATTCCGTTTAGGCCTGCAGTATCAGCTATTAACCCCGATCTTCAAAAATGACTAAAGGCAGGTTAGAAGCATTCAGTGATGGCGTTTTGGCCATCATTATAACGATTATGGTACTTGAATTATAAGTACCTGAAGGATTTACTTTTGCTAGCCTTAAACCATTATATCCTAAAGTTATCTCCTATATCGTTAGTTTTGTTTACGTTGGACTGTACTGGTATAATCACCATCATCTCTTTCAAATTGTTCGAAAAGTTCTCGAAGAATTAATAAATAAAAAACATCAGGCGCTGAAAAAAATAGTTGTTTGCTATGGCCAAGAACTGTATAGGTTAGCTTTTCGTATCGTGAAAAATCAGTTTGCGCCCTTTATACATATGAAAAATAATAGACTATATATGAAAAAATTACTGCTGTCTTTGATGCTCTGTTATGCTACAATTGCTGGAGCGCAGACCGATCGTGTAAACGTCTTCTTGGGATCTTCCGGCGACCACGGCCAGCTTTCACCAGCGGCTTCTTCTCCTTTCCATCAATTGAGCATTGTGCCTTATACTAATCCGGGAACGCATACGGGCTATGAGCATCTTGCCAAGGAAATTAAAGGCTTTACACACAATCGCCTTGAGGGAGTAGGTTGTATGGGCAGTGGTGGACTGATCCTTATTAGACCATTTATAAAAAATGATACAAAGCCGCTGAATAAAATTGACGAGCACGCCCAACCTGGGTATTATGCTTTAAAAACCGCAGAGGGTATTCAAGTTGAAGTGGTTGTGAATAATGATTTTGGTCGTGAACAATATACTTTTCCCGTGGGTAGGAAAGGTTTTTTTATTGATTTGGGGCATGCTTTCAATGGCGCTTTTGTTGACAATGAATTTACACAGGAGGGTAATCTGCTATTTGGTAAAGTACGTGCAAAAACGACCTGCCATGTGGGAACATATACCATTTATTATGCGCTGGAAATTCCTACAGCGAGCGGATGGCGAAACGAGGGGAACAAAATCTGGGTAGACTTGAAGGAGGAAAGCTTTATAGCAGACGTCAATATTGCATTTTCGGCTGTGGATCAACAGGACGCAAAAAAGACACTTGCAGAATATGATAAGCTAGATTTTTCAACGGTAAAAAAACGTGCAGCTGATCGTTGGAAAACTGCTCTGTCGGTATTGCAGGTAAAGGGCGATTCGGATAAGGTAGATTTATTCTATTCCTTGCTCTACCGCAGTTTACAATCTCCTTATGTTATCAGCGATGAGCAGGGAAATTTTAGGGGAACAGACGGGAAAATACATCGTTCCAAAGAAATACGTTATCATGGATGGGCAATTTGGGACAATTATAAAACACAACTACCGCTTTTGGAGCTGATAGATACTGAAATGTATCAGGGCGTTGTCTCCTCAATTGCAGACCTGTACCGTTATGGAAAATTTGACTTTGCTGGAGCTCATGAACCAGCAAATTCGGTCCGGACAGAACATGCCGCTGTCGTTCTTTTGGATGCGGTCAAGAAAGGATATCGGGTCGATATTGATGGAATAAAAGATTCGTTAATACACGATACCCTTCGCTATGATTTTAAGAAACCGGACAAGTACCTTGAAGCATGTTATGATATGTGGGCAATGTCCAAGCTTTTTCCGCAGAACAGCAAAACCTATCTGGGGCGAGCAAAATCATATCAGGCAATTTGGAATAAAGATTTTAAAGATCTGACCAAACGGGATGTCGACCGTATGTCGGCACGGGATATGTATCAGGGAACAATTAGGCAATATCGTTGGAATGTACCTTTTGATGTTATGGGATTAAGAAAGCTAGCAGGTGGTGAGGAAAACTTTACACAGCAACTGGATGAGTTTTATGACGGTTATTATTTCAATAGGGCGAATGAACCGGATATGCAATCGCTGACCTTATATAATGCGAGTAAGACCCCTTGGCGCTATCAGGAGTGGATACATCGAATAGCATTGGACACCATCATACAATATTACTTTAATGACAATAGTCGTGGAATCGGAGCACATATCGACCGGATCTATAAAAATGAGCCTAAAGCCTTTGTAAGAACCATGGACGACGATGCTGGTGCTATGTCGAGCTGGTGGGTGCTTTCTGCGATCGGATTGCAACAACCTTTGGTCGGGGAACCTGTTTTTTATATCAGCGTGCCATTTTTTGATCAAATCAGATTGGAAAATAAAGAGAATCCACTGACCATTGAGGTGCCGAATCGAAGCGACAAAACGCGTTATATCAAATCGATTAAGTTGAATGGAAGGGATTTGAAGAGGTTATGGATCACACATGAAGAGCTTAGAAAGGGAGGGACGCTACAGATTGAATCGTCGGAAATACCAACTGATTATGGAAGGGATGATCCTTGGATAAGTCACATAGAAAACAATTAAACATGAGTTGATCAGAGATTGTAGACTAAATTGGCGTTTTTTACTACTTGGAGATTTAAATATACTGACCATACAGATTTGAAAATCGATGACCAGTTAATTTGCTCCAGAATAGAATAACCTCATGCTAAAATAATGCAGTTACAAAATTTGCGATAAAAACTACGAAACTCAATAGTTGTTAATATCAAAGTACGATTGATCAGAGAGTCAGCGTTATTTGGCTACTTTTATTTGAGGTATTGAATCTGCGATTGGAGAGATCAAGACTGTATTTTCAAGGTGTAAATTTCTATATACTTTTGGGGTCAGACCTTTATGGTTTTTAAAAAATTTGTTTAAATGGCTTTCATCGGTAAAACCAAATTCATATACGATCTGCGATAGTGAAACGGTCGGAACAGTTAATCGAGTTTGAATTAAGTTTATGCGGTATTCGTTGACATAATTTCGATAACTTATACCAAACTTTTTTTGAAATAATCACTGAAATAACTATTTGCAATAGAGAAGTGAGCGGCGATGTTTTTAATCTGAATAATTGACGGTTGGTAAATATGTTGATGTATGAAGGAAATGAGCTCTTCTTTACCGGGCTGACCATTGTCAATTCTTATATGAAGTTTAGCAGCAGCTTCGCTAATTAAGACTAAGATCGATCGTATCTGATAAAATATGAGCGCTGAACGAGAGATATCCTTCGAAAATTTGTACAATACTATATTCTCAATAATATTTCGAAGTATAGCATTGGGAGGTTCATCTATTTTTAATTTCACTTCCTTTAATAACTTATTCTTCATTATTCGGACAGGTTCATATAAATTGAAATTATCTACTGTATGCTGTGAGTGTTCTGACAGATATAAGTCTGTGAACTTTATAAATGTGAAGTGAGTACTTTTGTTTATCTTAAAATAATGTTCGTCTTCTGGACTTATTATAAACAGATCTCCTTCCCCATATTGAAACCTATTATTGTTCAGTAAATGAATGCCACTACCTTTGTGGATATAAACCAGTTCATAATAAGTATGGCTATGAAGCGGTAAATGAAAAGTCTTTTCTTCATAATCATGAATAACGAGTTGATCAAACTGTATTTTCTTCATTTTAAAAAGTGCTTACGATAAAAATACAAAAAATACCTTTAAATATACCTGGGCGTGGCGCCGGTAATATGCAATCTTTGTAATAGAAGATTTATCATTTTGTATCAATTACTTTATTTCACATTTATGCAAGATAACATTGATTTTTTGCCTTTTATTACGGGCTCTTTTGCCAAACCAGCTTCTGAGAATCCAACTGTAATGATGATTGAAGCAGCTTATAGATATCACAGTATCAACGCTCGTTATCTGAATTGCGAGGTTGAGCCTATGCATCTGGCAGATGCTATCAAAGGAGCAAAAGCCATGGGATGGATTGGTTTCAATTGTTCTATTCCACACAAAATAGCGGTCGTTCCATATCTTGATGAATTAGGAAGCTCTGCACGATTGATAGGTGCGGTTAATACTGTAGTTAGAAGGGGGGACCTTTGGATAGGTGAGAATACAGATGGAAAAGGATTTTTAAAAGCGCTAGAAATTATTGAAGATCCTAAGGGCAAGTGTATTACAATATTTGGTGCTGGAGGAGCTGCTCGCGCAATTGCAGTTGAATTGGCGTTAGCGATACTCATTTTATAAGAACCGCTCGAGAAAAGGGATGTAGCGTTTTAAATGGTCTTAGTATGCTCGTTAATCAAGGCAGAATAGCAATTAAATATTGGATGGATATGGACGTCGAGCCTTCTGTTATGCATTCAGCGTTGGCCAATGTTTTAAAAATACACTAATGATCAAATTTAAACGTGTAGATCATATACTCATAAGTGTTCCTTTAGGCCGGCTAGCTTCAGCGCAAAGGTTTTATGCTGAGATATTGCGTTTGAATCAAATCCTTGGTAATCATCCCAGGGGGGGCTATTTGGTTTGAAATCGGAGATATCCAGCTTCATATTCGTGAAGAAAAGTACCATCAAACAAATTCTGATATACATCCTGCGTTTGAAGTTTTCGACTTATCCCATGCTAAATTATTTTTGAAGAATCAGAATATAATCGTAAAATACTCGTCCAAGATAGATGGTCGAGAACGATGTTTTTTTCGAGATCCATTCGGAAATAGGTTTGAATTGATCGAATATCTAAGGTGCTAATATAGTGTAAACTTTACAGAAAAGGTATTATTTCCACGTCGTAGGTACCATCTGATTTCTTGTGGTGTTCATAAACTTTTGCGCTGACGGTTGCTATAGTTTTTTCTTTAGCAGGTGAAAAATCCCGTTAGATATCTTTTTACGTGAAGTTCAATAAAAAACTATGCAAAACGGGCCGAAATGGTGTGATTCTCCTAGACCTTTACATCGTAGGAAAATGATGCGTAGAAACGAAAAAAGTCGCTTTTCTATATAGAAAAGCGACTTTTTTGTTCTGTGCTCCCACCTGGGCTCGAACCAGGGACCAAAAGATTATGAGTCTTCTACTCTGACCATCCTACATGGGACGAAAATCTTCGTTTCTGACTTACAGAAGCAATATAACGACTAATTTTCAAATCACAAAATTTTGTTCCGTAACGTATCCGTAACGGTTTCTCACCAAAACATAACTTTCCCACTTTTCTTTTCTGACATATATTTTTCATCCTTGAACCCTATTCTTTTACGGTATTGGACATCAAAAATATTTCCCAAGTCTGCTGTCGTAAATTGTATCTTGAATATCTATATGTTTATGGCTAATTACACCATTTAAACGTATGGCAGTTGGCTTGATGCCTCCCATTGACAGTCTCTGCTCCAGTTCTTTCATGCTACATTTATTGTTCAATAAGATGCCAATTTAATTATTGTCAGGCACAGTGTAGCATAAAAGCTACGTTAACTCTATTTCTTTATGGAATAATCAGGCACGTATAAACGATATAAGTGATCAACAGAGCCAGCAGTGCTAGTATTTCCAGGTACATTTTTGCAACAAAACTGAAAACCGTGGGCCGTTCATTTTTTTCGATAATGGTATCATCCTTTTCCTGTTCCTGCACCCTGTCTTTTTTATTCTTCACCATAGGCTCCCAAAATTCTTATCACCCCTGTACCGGCAAGGGCATTATATTTCTTTTTACAACTGTTTGGCAGGATTAGTTCCAGAAAGCTAATCACATAAACCTAGATATTTTTATGATCAGAAAACTGCCCTTAAAGCCAGTCCATAACTGCCATGGTTGTAGGTGGGGAAAGCCATCGCATTGGACTTCTGTTTTTTTGTGAACAGTTTCCTGACCTTAGGATAAAGCAAATAAGCCGCTTCGGTCGACAATATGCCTACGCCCGCACCTGCAACTACATCACTCAGCCAATGTTTATTATTATACATTCTAAAATACCCTACCACTGCCGCCGAGGTATATCCCGTTATACCGTAAGCAATTGACCTGTCGCCATATTCCCTTCTCAGGAACTCGGCAGATGCAAATGCTTCGGCAGTATGGCCCGAAGGAAATGAGTTCGATGTACCATCCGGACGCGTCACCGAGGTGATGTTCTTTACCCCCTGACAAAAAACGTTCAGGAACAGGTTGGACAAAAGGTATACGCCACTCTGATCAACGATATTGTTCTTGCCCTTGACCCCTGCGGCACTCAGTGCAAAAACGGCAGCTCCAGGTGCAAACTGGAGGTAATCATCGAAGGTTGCCTTGCTATGGGGATGCTCCTGGGAGAACTCGTATTTTGCCTTTCTGTCTACATCACCTAGTGTATGGCTGCCCAGGCTCACAAATCCATAGCCAATAGCCGCTGAAGGAAGGACAATAATAAAAAGATTATGCATTCTCTTGCTTTGTTTTATAGTCCTGACCTCCGTGGTATCAATCTCCTGGGTCACTATGGTCTGTTGTTGGGCAAAGCCCCTACCGTAGCAGAGCATTGCTGCCAGGGTAAGCCAAAAAATCCTCATGCCCATCTTAAAACTGGTCATCATGATTGTCACTTTTATGCTTTTCCTGTACTTTCTTCTTCCATTTGAGGTACCATTGCTGATGGTGCAGTACCAATAGGAAATAGACCCCTGCGGCGGCAAGTACCGCGATGGCAACCATCTTAAGGCCAACGGCCACTCCGATGCCGGCCGTGCACCATATAGTAGCAGCGGTTGTCAGCCCTTGCGAACTGTTGGTCTTATCGTTCTTATAGATAATTCCCGCCCCGAGGAAACCTATGCCCACCAGGATATTGGCGATGATTCTTGATGCCGCCGCCGTATCCCCCATATGTTCGCCTATAGCTGTGAATAGTGTAGCACCAAGGCAAACTGCGGCATAGGTCCTTATTCCGGCACTGTTGCCATGCTTTTCACGGTCTAGGCCTATCCATGCACCGAGCAAAAAAGCAATCAGCAGCCTTAGTGCGACGCTTATTTCATTATCCAGATCCATTGAGTTGATCAGTCCCATAATTTTAACCCTCCATTTCCAGGGACCATTCCTTAGCCTGCCTGATGGCCTCTTCTACAATTGATAGTTCTTTTATATTGCCCTCGCTTTTAAGTCGATTGGCGATCTCTATAGCCTTCTCCCTAGTTTTGGGTTCTAGTTCCTCCATTTCAAGCGGATATTGTTCCAATGTCCATTTCATGTCTTTTAGTTTTGATTGTGAATTGATATCATTTACCTTCAATGCGTGATCTTAATATATCTATGTTGCGCTGTTTGCCAGCCTCCAGCCTTTCCCTGCAATAAGTGGTAAAGAAACGGTGCCATGTCAAAAAGTCCAATGTTGCCTCATCCCATCCCGGTTCCACGACTAAGCCACGGAGCTGAAGTTCCTCTTTGAGCATTGGATCCGTTGTGAGAAATTCTTTAGTCCCCAAGTTATATGTATCTGCGTCACAGATGATCTCATGTAGCAGATTTTCAGGCGAGTGAGGAATCCGAGTGGCCATAATGCATCCACTAATGTCCCTTATTTTTTCCTTGGCTAGTTCCTGGGGGGCCAAAAAATCCTCCATGATCGCTACACTCATTTGCTCATGTCCTACAGGACCGCAAAACAGCTGGCCAGTGTCATGGAACCATGCTGCGGCCAGAACAAAACGCTCAGTTGCACCCAAGCTGTAGAAAGATGCTATTTCCAACGCCCTAGTGGCAACCAGCCTAGTATGGGCAAGATTATGGTAGAGCAGTGTGCTGCTGGCATGTTTTGCGAAAAGGTTGGCAACATATCCTGCAACCAGCCGACCCAAAAGGTCCAATCTGTTTTCAAAAGTGCTCATTGCTGCCAGTGCTTTACAAAAAAATGCCTGATCCTAGCAATTATGGCGAAAATGAGGAGTAAACAGGCGATGACTATTAGGAATATTTTGAGTATTTTTTTCCATAGGGGCTTTGGCGGCAATATTTCCTTGTTCGACGTCGAAAACACCTTTGGACTATATTTTTTGTTCCGCTTGGCCCTTATATTTCGCTTTTTCATGAATTTTTCAATGTTGTTATTTGGATATTAGCCCCGAGGTCACGTTAATAGCAAAAGCCAGAATGAACGTATTAAATGCAAAGGACAACAAACCATGCATCCAAGCCAAGCGCCTGATCTTCCTTGAGGTGATCTGAACATCCGATACCTGAAAGGTCGTTCCTATCACAAAAACAAAATATGCAAAGTCAAGATAGTCGGGCTCGTCTTCATTTGGGAATTCTAGCCCTTCAGGTTTTACATGTTTCCTTCCTTCAGGATGCTCCATATCGCAATAATACAGGTGTGTGTAGCGTAAGGTAAAAACAGTATGCAAGAGCCACCATGAACCAGCAACACAGGCCAGCGGGATCAAAACCTTTCCTGCAAACTCTTCTTCAGATTTAGAGGAAGGATTTCTTAGCAACAATAGAATCGCAAAAAGGCTGGCGAATGCAACCGCTATAACAAAGAAAAAAATAACTGTCCTACTAGAATCCTGTGCATGCGCTTCCTGTTTTACTTCTCTAGGGTGAGAACTTAAAATGGTTGTCCAGCTCAGCACCAAGGTATTTAAAACGAACACCAGCCAGACCAGCATATAATGAATTGGATCAGTAAATTTTCCTTTTGTTGCAATAAAAAACACCACAGCAATTCCTATCGATACATTAATTTACGATGTGCATCGACTTGATTGATATAATCAGCTATTTTTCTCAGACGGCCTGCTTTTCCCATAATAAACCTTCTTTTCTTAATGATGATACAAACAATCCCCATTGGCCATCGTTACACGAACCGAAACGATGGCCAGTCATTAGGACTCGGGAATGTCATCGTCCATTAAACATTTTTCTTTTTTTTTGCCTAGCAGCTTGTTTTTGGTTATTTTTATAAGCAAGCAAACGCAGTGCATTGCCTACGACCACCAACGTAGAGCCTTCGTGAGCCATAACTGCCGGGCCAATAGACGTAATTCCTAAAATAGTCAACGGTATTAACGCAGCAACCACACCGAGGCTTATCCATAGATTTTGCTTGATAATTCCTTTTGCTTTACGGCTCAAACCTATAGCGAATGGCAGACTTTCCAATTTATCACCCATCAGTGCAATATCAGCGGTTTCTAGGGCAACATCTGACCCAGCAGCTCCCATAGCAATACCTACCGTACTTTTTGCCATAGCCGGGGCATCATTGACACCATCACCGACCATAGCGACCATTTTTTCTGATTTATCCAGCTTTTGCACAGCGTTGACCTTATCTTCTGGCATCAAATTTCCCATAGCTTTTGTTATACCAATCTGTTTAGCAACTGCCTCACCCACCTCTTGGTTATCACCAGTTAGCATAATCATTTTTTTAATACCCAGACTAGCCAGTTCCTCCAACACTTTTTTAGCCTCTGCACGTGGCACATCCATCAAAGACAAAACTCCGATGAAATCCTTATCCTGTTTCACAAGCATAGTGGTATGTCCTCCCTTTTCCAGATCTTCAACCTGTTTGATAATTTCAGCCGGCACCTCATCTTTCTCAAACAATGCCTTATTGCCGATCATAATTTTTTTACCTTCAACTTCTGCTTCTACGCCTCGGCCTGTAATGCCCTTAACCTTGGTTGCACTTGGGAGTGATTGCTTTTTGAGCATCTCCATGCCACCTTTTACAATAGCTTCCGCCAAAGGGTGATCGCTCAACTTTTCTACCGCAATGGCAATCCTTAACAAAGCTTCCTCAGTTGTTCCCTGCAAGGGAATCACATTAGTCAGTTTCGGTTTTCCCTCTGTTAAAGTGCCAGTCTTATCAAAAGCAATTGCATTTAATGATCCTAAATCCTCTAATGGCCTACCGCCCTTTATTAAAACCCCTCCACGTGCGGCACGTGCCACACCGCTCAATACCGCACTTGGCGTAGAAATGGCCAATGCACAAGGACTTGCAGCTACTAAAACTGCCATTGCCCTATAAAAACTTTTGCTGAAAGGTTCATCGATAATCAGAAAGGCAAAACAAAGTGCCGTTACCAATATCAGAACAACCGGGACAAAATATTTTTCGAATTTATCAGTGAACAATTGGGTAGGGGATTTCTGCTTCTCTGCCTCGTTTACCATCTTAACCAGCCGGGAGATCGTAGAATCTTTGGCCTCTTTGATTACTTTAACTTCCAGTACGGCCGCTCCGTTGATCGTCCCTGCAAAAACCCTATATTGTGGTTTAATGCTTTTCTCTTTACTGTAGTCCTTATCTAGATCAGGAACGGGCGATTTATCAACCGGAACGCTTTCTCCAGTTATCGGGGCCTGATTTACACTTCCCTCACCTTTTACGACCACCCCATCTGCTGGAATTTTGCTATTGGGTTTAATTATAATGATATCTCCCAATACTAGATCTTCTATCCGAATTTCCTGTTGATTACCATCCTTAAGTACTAACGCAGTCGGAGGTGCGAGGCTGGTCAATGCCTCAATGGATTTGCGTGCCTTACTCATTGCATAATGTTCCAGGGCATGTCCCAAACTGAAAAGAAATAATAACAAGGCCCCTTCCATCCACGATCCTAAGATAGCTGCACCAATAGCCGCGACCAACATTAGAAAATCAATTTCAAAACCGCCTTTGATTACAGTCTGGACTGCCTCTTTGGCAGTATAAAATCCACCAAAAAAATAAGCGGTGATATATAGAGACAAACTGACCCATTCTGGCACTGCAGCTATTTTAGAAAGCCCGAACCCACTTCCAAGAGCGGCTCCGCAAATCAAAGAAAATATGAGTTCCGTATTTTTGCCGAAAATCCCCACATGTTCGTGTGCGTCTTCTTCTTTATGGTCAGTATGCTGATCTTTAGTTACTGTTTTTTCAGGCACGTGTTTGTCACGTTGTGCCGCTGACCCTGTATTTCTAGATTTCTGATCTTTGTTATTTGTTTTCATGATTTCTACAGATTTGATGATACGTATATGGAATTATTCCTTTAATCCTCCCTTATTGTATAAATAGTAGGCGGTTTGGTAATATGATATGGCCTCATCAATAAGAGGTTTAGAAACCTTGAGCTCTTTTTGTTCGTTATTTGACCGATCATAAAAAACAGATTCAACCTTCTTTTTTGGACTCAAAATGACCAGGCTATCATTTTTCATATAGCCTAATTTTTGGTATGTGGCCACCCAAGCCCGCTGTACATAATTGCTATCCAATATATTCTTTCCATAAATATTGCTTTGGTAAGACCAGTTCAAAAGAGAAAACAAAGTTGGATATAAATCAATCTGGGAACACACCTGATTCAGTTTAGATGGAACAGTGCGGGGTAGATTGTACACCATCGCCGGAATGTGATATTTGGCTACATCGATTTCATTTTTACCCGCGCTACTAGCACAATGGTCTGCAACAAATATAAACACCGTGTTATTGAACCAGGGCTTCGTTTTTGCAAGCTTAAGAAATTCCCCAATGGCAAAATCTGTATACTTCACTGCACCTTCGCGGCTTGACCCAGAAGGGATGTCAATTTTTCCTTCCGGATAGGTAAAGGGGCGATGATTAGAAGTAGTCATAACAAAATCGTAAAATGGTTGATTTTTTGAAAACTTGCCATCAGCATCTTTGATCACTGTGTTGTATAAGTCCTGATCGCAAATCCCCCATGCATTTTCAAAATTCACATCCTTATCTTGGATAGTTCTCCGACTGGCGGCGTAGTTATCGCCGACTGTTAACTCTCTTCCCCGATCTACGATTTCAAATCCATTGCTTCCAAAGTATTGGTTCATATTGTCAAAATAACCATCTCCACCGTAGAAGAAAGTGGTTTTATATCCTTTGCTCCTGAAAATGCTTCCGATAGTGCTCAGCTGCTTATTATTCTTTCTTCGTACGATACTGTTACCAGGGGTTGGAGGTACAGCGAGTGAAAGTGCTTCCATTCCCCTTACTGTCCTGGTTCCCGTCGCATACATATTGGTAAAAAGAATACTTCGACTAGAAAGATAATCCAGCACAGGAGTCAATTGCTTATCATTGCCAAAATGGCCCATAAAATCAGCGCTAAAGCTTTCCAATACTACCATGATTACATTCGGTAAAAGCTGTTCACCGCCCGATGACTTGATATTTCTTCTAATGGATTTAGGTGAGGCCGTAAATTCAGCTCCCGGTTCCTGGATCAGTTTCCTTGCGATGTGAAAAGCATCAGTATCATTAAGCTGTGCATAAAACTGCGAATAATTGAGTTCGTTATTTTTAAATGCAGAAAAGAAGGAATAGATACCCGCTTTTGACAGTTCATTCTGGTATCTGTTTCTTCCACGTTCAGCCCAGCTGTTATCAATGAACAAAACATAAATAGTCACTAATAATCCCAGAACGACTGTATGGATTAATCGGTAATTGAACCTGGAATTGGAATTAAAGCTGTCCTGAAATTTTTTGTTGATGATGAATAGCCAGAGTACAAACAAACTTATGATAGCTACTGCGCTGATCAGATAGGGTAAGGGATAGGATTCATTAACATTGTTGACAACTTCGTAAGTATAGACCAGATAATCAACCGCAATAAAGTTAAACCGGCTCTCAAACTCTCTCCAAAACGTAAATTCTGCAAAAAAAGAGAAGCTAGCAAAAAGAATCATCATAAACACAATTACGAAACTGAACACTTTATTAAATCCAGATCTGTTAAACTTCTGTGGAAGTACTAATAGGTACATGGAGTAGAGAATGGAAAAATACAGCACAACTCCAAAGTCGAACACTAAGCCCTTAAACAATATGATTGTTGAATCTGCTAATGTCAGCTGTGTTTCTTCAAAAGAAATATAAATAAAAGTAATGCGTACTAAAGCTGATGCGACAATAAAGAACAACGCAAATGCATATAATACTGCATACCTCGTTTTAAAAGGATTAACATTCATAAGCCATTTATTGATTTCCTAGATATAGAGATTATGTTCGCAAATGTGGAACATAATCTCTAGCTTGTTATTTAACTGTGCGCGTACCACTAATGGCCCTCATGTTCCTCGCTGTTTTTCAATTTTGACAGCAGGTCGTAAGCTCCAGTCAGCACCACTTTACCTTTAAAATCCATTCCTTTAGGCAACTCAACCTGGATGTATCCACCATCGCTGTTTCCAACACTTACTTCTAATATCTCAAAATGGTAGGCTTCGCCCTCTGCTTCCTTTTCACGCTCAGATTCCTTTTCGTCATGTTTATGCCCGTCTTCCTTTTTTTCTTCTGCATGTCCTTTTTCTTTACCGGCAACTTTAGCTATAAAAATGTATTTTTTATTTTGGAAATCAACGACTGCGCTCGACGGCAGAGCTAAAGCCTGACTGGTTCCGGTTTCGATGAAGGCTTTCAGATAGGTGCCTGGAATAAAACTCTTACTTCCTTTAGCTACAGCGTGTACCGTAACCGTTTTGTCAGTCCCAATTTCTTTTCCGACCAGCTGAACTACCGCATTTTGCATGGTTGAATCTGCATCGTTGGCCAGTGTAAACCTTACACCTTGTCCTGGCTTTACCTTTTGCGCATCCTTTTCAAACACCTTAAGTTCTACGTGCAGGTTGGAATTATCGACGATTTCGAACATCACATCATTAGGGTTCACAAACTTTCCAGTATTTACATTTACTTTGGTCACATAACCGCTTATTGGTGCCAGAATATTGATTTCACTTCTGATGCTGGTTGCTGACAAGTTCCCAGGATTGATGTTAATCAGTCGTAAACGCTGCTTTAATGCATTTTCTCTAGCCAGAAGAACCTGATATTGAGATTTTGACTGCTGTAGTGTCTTTTGTGAATTGACATTCTGACTAGCCAATGTCTGTTGGCGCTTATATTCCATCTCAGCCAGTTCAAGTTGACTTCTGCTTTCCAGATAGTCTTGCTGAAGCTGAACGTATTCCTGATTTTGCAGTACCGCGATGATCTGACCTTTTTTAACGTTGCTACCTGGCAAAAGTGGCGTTGACCGGATTATACCTCCCATTTGAGTAGTCACACTCACCAGATTTTGTGGCGGAACATCAATAAAACCATTGACTTTTAGAAGCCCACTCAGGGATTTCATCTCGGGGGAACCTAAAGTCACTCCTATAGACTTATATTGGGAAGCAGTAATTTCTACGGAATTTTCGTTTTCTTCGTGTCCTTCTTCGGTAGCGGCTGCTTCTGTTTCAGCTGTTTTTTCTTTTTTATTTCCACCACAGGAAATTATAAAAATCGCGAATAGCAGTATTGAGGTAATACGAATGATATTTTGAACTGTTGTTTTCATTTTATTAGTGATTAAAGCCCCATAAGGTATTGAAGCGTGTAAACTGATTGATTATACTGATTGATTGCCTGTAAGTAATTGAAACGGATTTCTGAATAGGTACGTAAAGCCTGCAAATATTCAACATATCCAATTTCACCATTTTGAAAAGCGATTTGCGATTGCTTTAAGATGAGGTTTACGTTAGGCAATGCACTTTTTTTATAATAATCAATGCTTCTTGAATTTTTCTGCAAATCCTGGTAAGCTTGTTTATACTGGCCTTGCAGATTGGTCTCAAATAGATTAAATTGGGTTTCAGCAACCTCCTTTTCTATTCTAGCCGCTTTAACCCGAGAGGAAAACGGTTTAAAAAATATCGGCAAAGCTATCCCTGCCTGTATACCCTGAAATCTCTTGCTTCCACTAAAATACTGATCGGCACCGTTAACGTTCTGGGCACCAATGATAGATTGGTTAAAATAGCCGACGGTAAAATCAGGGCCTGAACGAGATTTTTCCAGTGCAAGCGCTTTGTCTGCAATAATAATCTGCTGCCTTTGCAATGCGAGCAAGGGGTTAGCCGATATCGCACTGTCAAGGGCAACATTACTATATTCATCCTGTTTGAACTGATCTTTAGTCACTTCGATGGGTTCCTTTGAATTTAGCAACCTTTGAAGTTCTGCGGTAAATGCTAAAATATCTGAACGATTCTTGCTCATTTGATTCAGTACCTCATTGTATTGGGTCTCAGCAGTGGTACTTTCCAATAAATTAGTTTCTCCAGCCTTGTATCGCAAAGTAGCCGCCTTAAGGAAATTGCTATATACCGAATCCTGGCTTTTATACAATTCCTGCAAAGCCACGTAGTAGGCAAGTTGACTATAAGCACTTTTAACCTGATAACTAAGTTCATTTCGGGTTACCGACAAATTCAGTTCTGCTCCTTTGATTCTTGCATCATACAGACCTCGCTGGTTCCTGAACACCCCGGGATTTGGGATACTCTGCGAAACACTGAAATTATTGTCTTTCTTTATGCTATTGAACTGTCCGTATTGTACATCAAAATTGGTTTTACCCAAATCAAAAGAGCTACCTCTTAGAGCTTGTTGCTGATTAATCTGTAAACCCGAGGCTTTCATCGACTCGTTATTATTAATAGCTGTTTGGATCGCCTGCCCCATTGTAAGCGGACGGCCCTGGGTTTGGGCTTTTGCACTGGGTGCAAACAATAATAGCCCGACAATGATAACTGCTACTGTTGCAGTAGAAATAGGTTTTGTTTTACCTTTCCATTTTTCAAAATAAGTATACAGCACAGGTAATACAATTAAGGTAAGAATAGTTGACGTGATCAAGCCACCGATGACCACCGTAGCAAGTGGCTTTTGCACCTCCGCACCGGCGGCAGTAGAAATCGCCATTGGCAAAAATCCAAGAGAAGCCACAGTTGCTGTCATCAATACTGGCCGCAACCGCAGTTCAGTACCTTTTAAAACAATGTCATTCAGAGTATATTTACCCAAATTTTTAAGGCGGTTAAATTCTGTGATCAGTACGATCCCATTTAGTACAGCAACCCCGAAAAGTGCGATAAAACCGACACCTGCGGAAATACTAAATGGCATTCCCCTTAAAAGTAAGGCAAATATTCCTCCAATGGCCGCCATTGGTATAGCTGAAAAAATCAGAAGTGATTGCTTGACCGAACCAAAAGAAAAGTATAGCAATAGCAGAATTAGCAGTAGTGCTACAGGCACGGCTACCGACAATCGCTTAGTAGCCTCTCTCAGGTTCTCAAACTGGCCTCCGTAAGTAATGTAATAGCCGGGAGGCAATTTGATCTGTTTTTCTATTTTTGTTTGGATTTCTTCCACCACGCTAGCGATATCACGTCCACGGACGTTCAAGCCAACGATAATTCTGCGTTTGGTATCCTCGCGTTGTATCTGATTGGGACCTATCTTGAAATCAATCTCAGCCAGCTGATCCAGGGGTACCTGATTGCCGTTTGGCGCAGTAACATACACATTTTTCACATCGTCGATTCCCTGGCGATTTTCCTGTGATAAACGAACTACCATATCATAGCGCTGTTCGCCTTCGTAAACCAAGCCAGCAGACTGACCTGCAAAAGCAGCATTTAGGGCTTGATTAACGGTTCCTACACTCAGGCCATATTGGGCAATCCTGTCCCTTTTGATTCTGACTACAATCTGGGGCAAACCTTCTGCCTGTTCCAAATAGATATCTTTTGCTCCCTCAACAGAAGATACAATACTTCCGATTTTTTTCGAGAAGTCGGTCAATGCTGTAAGATCATCCCCAAAGATCTTAATCCCAATGTCCTGTCTGACACCAGAGATCAGCTCATTGGAGCGCAATTGGATCGGCTGAGAAAAACCAAAGCTTACACCAGGCACTTCCTTCAGTGCATCACCCATCATTTCTGTTAGTTCCTCACGGGTCTTGGCACTTGTCCATTCTTTCTTATCTTTCAAAATGATGGTCAAATCGCAGGCCTCCATTGGCATAGGGTCTGTAGGAATTTCCGCTGCTCCAATTTTGCCGACCACCTCTTTTACCTCAGGAAACTTCTTGACGAGAATCGCCGACACCTGGTTTACCTTATCAATCGTCTGGGAAAGCGAACTACCTGTCAAGAGCCTGGTTTCCACCGCAAAATCTCCCTCTTCCAGGTTGGGAATAAACTCTCCGCCCATACGACTGAATACAAATAAACTGACTGCAAGCAAAACAATGGAAGTGATCGTTACTACTTTTCTCCGTTTCAGTGCCCCCTTAATCATCGGATGGTAATACTTGTGAAAGAAATCCATCATCCTGTCAGAAAAGTTTCTTTTATGCGTAGGATTTTTGCTCAAAAATAAAGCAGAAACCATCGGTACGTACGTCATTGACAACAAAAACGCTCCCAGAATCGCAAAAGAAACTGTTTGAGCCATCGGCCCGAACATTTTACCTTCAATCCCTACCAAAGCCAATATTGGTAAATAAACAATCAGAATAATGATCTCCCCAAAAGAAGCAGCCGATCTGATTTTGACTGCCGATTCATAAACCTCTTCGTCCATCTCTTCTTGGGTCATCCTTCCTGGCTTACGCATACCCAAATGGTGCATGGTGGCCTCTACAATGATAACTGCTCCATCCACAATCAAACCAAAATCAATCGCTCCGAGACTCATAAGGTTTCCGGAAACCCCGAAAAGGTTCATCATCGCAATAGCGAACAACATGGCCAGCGGGATTACTGAAGCCACGACCAATCCGGCCCGCAAGTTTCCAAGAAAAAGCACCAGTACGAAAATAACGATTAAAGCACCTTCAATAAGGTTTTTCGCTACTGTGCTGATGGCCCTGTCGACCAAAGCACTGCGGTCAAGAAAAGGCTCTATGGTCACACCTTCTGGTAAAGTCTTACTGATCCGGTCAATTTTGACTTTTACCTGCTGTACTACGTTGTTGGCATTTGCTCCTTTGAGCATCATGACAATTCCACCCACGGCTTCACCCTGTGCATCTGGGGTAGCCCTAGTTAAGGCACCATAACGGATAGAATTACCAATTTGTACAGTGGCAATGTCCCGGATCAGGACTGGTATACCACTGGGATTACTTTTAACAACGATCTCATTGATATCATCCAGACTACTCACAAAACCTTCACTCCGTATGAAATATGCATTTGGTTTTTTATCGATGTAAGCGCCTCCGGTGTTCTGGTTGTTTTGTTCCAGCGAAGTAAACACATCATTAATACTCAAGCTGAAACTCCGCAGCTTATCTGGGTCCAGAGCAATTTCGTACTGTTTCAAAAGACCGCCAAAACTATTCACCTCAGCAATGCCAGGAGTACCTAAAAGTTGTCTCCGCACAATCCAGTCCTGGATACTCCGCAGTTCCCTAGCAGTGTATTTTTTCTCAAAACCAGTTTTAGCATGGATGACATACTGGTAAATCTCACCAAGCCCAGTAGAAATAGGTGAAATTTCCGGGTTACCTAAACCCTGAGGGATATTGTTTTTGGCTTCAGATAACTTTTCATTGACCTGTTGCCGTGCCCAATAAATGTCCACATCATCATGAAACACGATCGTCACTACAGACAATCCGAACCTTGAAATAGAACGGACTTGTTCAATTTCTGGAATGGTAGACATAGTCTGTTCAACGGGATAAGATATCAAACGTTCGACTTCCTGGCTGGCCAGTGAAGGACTGAGGGTAATAACTTGTACCTGATTATTGGTAATGTCAGGTACAGCATCTATAGGAAGCTGTCTAAGGGAGTAAACACCCCATGCGATTAATGCAAGGGTAAAAAGCCCAATAACAAGCTTGTTTTGTATAGAAAACTGAATGATTTTTTTCAGCATCGTATTAAAATTAGGTGTAAAATAAATTTGAAAAATGCAACATGCATCATTCCCAAGGAATGATAACAAGGCATGACTCTAAAGTTAAATTAACCTAATTGTGGCGGTTGCCAGATTGCTAAAGGAGTAGAAACTACTTTAGCAGGATGGGAATTTGGATAGGCAACTTGTAAAAAAATGACAACAATGGCAGGAAACGTTGTACGGTAAAGAAAGGTAGGAACATTGCAACAAGTGCAGACACAAAACGGAGAACAGGCGTCTCCTTTAGTGTTTTTATGACTTTCAGAAGAAGAATGATTGGACGTTGTAAAATCAGAACGGGTTTTATTGTGCCTTATTGCAGCATCTGCACATGGAGCAAAGCTCAATGCGATTACTATAGTGCAAATAAATAAGCTCCAAAATCTCACTTTCTTATTTTTGATTTTGTCAAAAGTATAAAAAAAAATCAATTCCAACAAATTATTTATAAAATAGAGATTTTTCTTATTGACCGAAGCGCACAATTAAATCTTGTCATCAATTTACATCAGATGTTCCATGTCGTTTAGTGATCCAGACATGAAAAACATAGCCATTATCTTTATTTCGTTTTTTGAATCAATAGCTTTTCGCAAGCAATTTGGCTAAGTACTACATTTCTTCTTCCATCATAACTAACTTCCCTAGTTCCGTCAAAAGCTTCTATTAAATTAATTGTAAGGACAGTTCCCAGTTTTAAATCCTTACTGTTTAAAAACTTCAAGAAATCATCAGACGAGTGAATGACACCAGAAAGTTTAATTGTTTCTCCCACAATGCATTCACTCAACTTTATTTGATAAGGAACCTCAACCTTTCCATGTCTATCGGGTATTGGTGCTCCGTGAGGATCAAATTTTGGACAACCAAGGAGCTCATCCATTTTATCGAAAAAAAGGTTAGAACTTACATGCTCAACCTGTTCAGCAATATCATGAACTTCATCCCAGCCAAACCCCATTTTTTCTACTAAATACATCTCAATAAGGCGGTGTTTTCGAACAATTAAGGCCGCATCCTTTTTACCAGCTTCAGTTAGGGTAACAGGTTTATAGGTCATATGGAGGTTTCGCTTATATTGACCACCTGATTTCGGAATAAAGTGGTTCTTCCCCACTTTTGGTGGTCAAGACGGAGCGTATAATACACGTTTCCTCAATAAGTCAAACCCCGCTCTACCATACATCTGCCTCTTAATCATTTTCAGTCGGTTCACGTTTCCTTCCACGGGACCATTACTCCATGGTAAGGTGAGCGCATTTTCAACAGCGGGGCAATCGGCGAGCAGTCCTTTTGCGAATGATGCTATTTCTTTTAGTCCCGAGGTGCTTGATTTCTCGATCCACTCCCTCAATTTTGTATCGCCCGACTTCTCAGCCATTATTTTACGGAAGGATTGCACTAGGATAAAAGTCTTATTCAGCTCTTTGGAGGATTTGCATAATTCGCGGATGATATTCCGTTGGTCATCCCACAGATTTTGTTGATCTGACAGAAACCATATCGCCGCTGATGATGGTTTAAAAGTTGCTGCACCATGATTCGGTAATTCTTTAGTGAACCCAGCTTTTTTGCCCACTCGGATCCCATAGAATTTCAAGCCTTCTGAGAAAGTTGAATAGGCTCCCTTATATCCTTGGGTTCTGAGCTCCTGCCACAATGTGGTGATCAATATGCTCGGCTCTTCCTCCATACGCTTTTTTATATGCGTAAAGAATTTTTCAAGCGGATTAATCTTGCATTGAGATTTCCGGGGCAAGGTCTCCATGTCCAGATAGTTTTTGACGGTTTGTCTGTGCATGCACAGATGCCGTGCCATGGCACGTATGGAATATCCTTTTTTCTGTAATTCCTTCAGTTGCTCAAACCGCTTTAAGCGGATCCCGCCATGAGCTGAATCCGGAGAGCTTCTGTTTTCAGATAGTGAGCTTTGATTTTCAGCTATTTGTTGATCGTCAACCCGCAACTGCTTATTGGCCAACAAAGCTGTGGCTTTGCTGTAATGCCTAATCAAAACTTTCTGTACCGCCTCACTTAAATTTTTCAACAAGTGCCAACGATCGGTGACCTGGATAGATTGGGGAGCACCCAAAGTAATTGCTTTTTGATAGTTACTGTATCTATCCCGGCTCATTACTTCAATCTCTGGACGTTCCTGTAGCCATTTACGCAATGTCTCCTGTTCACGGTCTGGTAATAGATCTATCACTTTCCCTGTGTGGAGATTGACCAAAATACTACCGTAACTTTTCCTTTTTTTGTAAGCCCAATCGTCTACGCCAATGGCGGTTACACCTTTTGCTGGTGAAAAATCGCTTTTTTCAATCAACCGTAGTATAGTCGTATCGCTAGTGGGTATCGACAATATGGTACAAATCCGCTGAGCAGGCCTTCCTCCGGCAAGAAGCCCAAGTTGTCTGATCTTACTTTCCAGACGCTCAGTCCTCCGTTTATATGGCCTGAAATGACTCTCGAACCTCTCGGTGAATATTTTGAACGGACATTCGTCTTGATGACAATAAAATTTACGAGAGCGAAGAATAATTCTGGAAGTTTTACCAAAGACAGGAAGGTCTGCGATCTTGCGGGTGTAATAGCTGTGGATTCTTTTCGAAGTGATGCAGCAGTTTGGGCAGACAGCACTTCGGGTAGTACTCTGCACATAAACTACCAGTACATCTTGCTGGTTATCTACTGATATAATCCTAAAGTTATCACCATCGTCCGAAAAAACAAGTTTTGATGCATTCATTAAAATATGAACGCTAATTGAAGACAAATATGATGGTATTACCACCAAAAGTGCGGAAGAACCAGTTTATCCGAAATCTACAACCAGTAAAGTGGAGCTATGCGGCAAAAAAAATCAATGCAAGTGAGGCTGTACTTTATTTAAAGGCAACAATAGATGATGGCTGGCATCTCTATTCTCAGCATATTGCAGAGGGTGGGCCTATTAAAACATCAATCAAATTTGCCCCTTCCTCATCATTTACCCTAATTGGAAAAACTATTGAGCCAAAACCAACAACAACTTTTGAAAAAGTTTTCAATATGAAAGTGAGTTTTTTTTCCAAACAAGTCATATTCCAACAGAAAATAAAGTTTAAACCAGGAGCGACTAATGTCAAAGGCAGTATCGAGTATATGGTTTGTGATGATAAGCAATGTCTTCCACCGGAAGAGGTATCTTTTACCATACCTCTTAATAAAAATTAAATGAAAATAGCACTTTTATCAGACATACATGCAAATTTACCGGCGCTAGAGGCCGCATTTGCACATATTGAGAAGCAAAAGCCAGACGCAGTTTATTGTCTTGGTGATTTGATAGGATACAACACTTGGCCCAATGAAGTTATAAGAGAAATCAGGGCCCGTAAAATAGCCACATTAGCTGGCAACCATGATCTAAAAGTTTTAAATCTTAAAGCAGTCAATGTAAATGAACTTCAAGAATCTGGGAAAAATTATGCCTACCATATTGTAGGAAAACAGGAACGCAATTATTTACTTACACTTCCCGCACATATACGTCTGGAATTTAAGTTGAATGATGATACCCTTAACATTTTGCTGGTGCATGGTAGTCCCCGCAGTGTAGATGAATATGTTTTAGAAGATACTGAAGAAACCTATGTACTGCAATTAATGGAAGAAGCTCAGGCAGATATACTTTGCGTTGGACACTCCCACAAGCCATATCACAGGATTATTCAAGCTGCATCTGGCAGTCCAAAGCATATCATAAATACAGGTTCAATCGGTAAACCTAAAGACAACAATCCTTTTGGTGGTTATGTTATGCTCGAATTGTCGGAAGCCAAATCCGGTATTTCAAATGAAAACATAAAAGTTGATTTTTTGCGATTTGAATATGACGTAGAAAAAGCAGCACAAGCAATTGAACAAAGTCCTTTACCAAACGAGTTTGCAGACAGATTAAGAAAAGCATACTAAAATATAGCATTATGAAAAACCCAGAAAACAATCTTTATTCAAAAGAACACACGTGGCTTAAAATAGAAGGTGAAACTGCTTTAGTTGGGATCACTTTTTTTGCTCAGTCAGAACTAGGAGAAATTGTATATGTCGATCTTCCTAAACCGGGCACATCTTTTAAACAAGATGAAGAATTTGGCTCAGTGGAGGCTTTAAAAACTACAAGCGATCTATTTATGCCAATCTCGGGAGAAATCATTGAAATCAACGAAGAGCTCAATAAAAATCCCGAATGGATCAATACAGATCCGTTTGGACAAGGATGGATGGTTAAAATAAAAATTTCGCAACCTTCCGAGGCTGAAAATTTATTGTCAGCAGATTCCTACAGAGAAATGGTGGGAATGTAATTAAGAAATCAAAAAATCTGAATATCGATTAGCAGGTAATAAAGTACAATTCAATGTGACGATAAAAGAGAATAAAGATGGCCAATGACCTTGTAGATTTTTGCAAAAGAAAGTTGCCAGCTACTTGATGTCCGGTACAAAAAACGTAACCAAATCTAAATACTATGCCAGCGAAAAAAAGTGACTATGAGCCTTTGGAAAAGCAACTATCTGAATTTATGAGAGCAATGGCCCATCCAGCCAGGATGGCCATCATGATGCGGCTTGCTAAAGAAGAAAATTGTATCAGTGAGACATCGATTGACGATTTGCCAATCGTAGAATCGTCGGTTGTAAAACATCTGAAGGCCTTAGAAAACGCTGGCCTGATAAAAGGCAGTACTTCTATCGTGAGGTCGAGCTACTGCATAAATTGGGATGCTTTTTGGTCATTTTCTGATCTTTTTAAAATGATTTTTAATGACTTTGCAGAGAAGGTGGCAAAACAAGATTGTAGAAGCAAAGTGACAGGAAAAATTCTGCAAATAGGTTGGGCAAGTTCATTGATTTTGTTAGCACAATAAATTTTCGTGTATAAATATCGTTTAACCATTCTTGTACTTTCTCAATTCTTTTGTACTTCTCTTTGGTTTGCAGGAAATTCAGTTATTGAAAACACTCAAAATGCGAATGATTCGGTATTATTGGGTCACCTTTCAACCGCGGTACAGGCTGGATTTATTATTGAAGACCGTTGCAAAATAATGTTGATATTTTCTGATCGGTTATTTTTGCTTTTTTTTGCAGTTTTTTCCGATTTGGATTCGGAAATCTAGTTGCGTTTTCTTGAAAAATCCTCTTTTTGAGGCCTTTTCAACTGCTTAATTTGTGTTTTTTATTGCATTGGACACAAGTATCCCAGGTGATCTGTAAAGATTGTACGCCATGGCTTCCATTAGATTTTGTGTATGCATTTTGGCGATCCCCTTATACCTTGCACAGCTTGAGTTGAACCATCGCCGGATGCTCCCGAAGGTCCGTTCAACTTTGAACCTGATCTTGCCGATCAGTTTGTTTCTTAACTTCTCTCTTTCGGTTAACGCTGTTCCTTTCTTTGCCTTATGCAAGATCCTGCTTTTTAGCTTTCCTGATTTGATCAATTCCTCATTTTTAGAGGAACGATATCCCTTGTCAGCATAGATATGGATGCCCTTTGGAAGGTCAGCCGAAGATATTACCTGTTGAAGATTGGCAATTTCATTTACATTTGCTGGAGTGGTTACCACGCCCAGAACCAGGCCTTCTGTATCGGTGACATAATGCTTTTTATAGCCATAACGTGTTTTCCCAGCCTTCTTTATCCAACGAGCTTCATGGTCAACACCCGGGCTCTCTTGTTGGATCAATAACTGTTCACTATTCTCTTTATCCAGCTCAGAATCTTCGCGAGGATGTTCACTACGGTCACTTTCGATCTCGTAAATAACTTTGCCTTTTGGTTTTAGCGGAGAATCAACAATACTGGCATCAACGATAGCTCCACGTTTTACCAATATTTTATGTTTATTCAACTGCTTGTTCAGCTCCTTGAATAGATTCTCATAAACACCCTTTTCTGTCAGCGAGCTGCGAAAACGGCTAATAACACTGTGATCGGGAACCGAATCGTCCAAACTGATGCCAACAAAGCGACTAAAGGAGATACTGTCGTTTATACGGTCTTCTACTTCGTAGTCACTCAGACCATACCAGGTCTGTAGAAGTGTCATTTTGAAGAGGACAAGACCAGAATAACTAGGGCGTCCCATTTTGCTTTCCCCTTTGTGGTAATGCTTGTTGATAATATTTGAAATCGGACGCCAATTTACCAATGTATTGATCTGATCGAAGAATTCCTGCTTGATTTTCCGTCTTTGAACCATGTAATCAACAAAGCTAACTTTTTCTGTCTTTTCCATACCTTAAATATAACGAAAATCAACAAGAAACAAATTAAAAACTTGAATATCAATAAAATAAAAACCAAACACTTTTGCAACGGTCTTTAATGGCTTTGTAAGAACCATTTTATGCAACCTCTTTTAAGGATGTCAATCTTTCTTTCTGTTTTGTAACTTTTACATCTGATTTTCTCAAAAGAGTAACGACTTTAAGTTGTACCTCATCAACAATGCGCCAATCTTTCTCAATGTAGATGTCCGTTGTAGTATGTTCACTATCTACATGGTTTAGGGCCTGCGCTACATCATCTTTAATCATTCTACAGGAATTGCGGGCGATAGTAGCAAACGTGTGCCTCGCCCAGTAAAGTGTCAGTCCATCAATTTCTGTGATCTTTCGCAACTCTTTCATTCCCTTTTCTAGGGCTTTGTTCAGTCCATCAGAATTTGCATAACGGGCAGAAAGTGTTTCTATATATTTTTGAAGTAATGGTTTGGCCTCATCAACAATTTTGATGCTTATAAAAGCATTGTCTTTTCTTTGACCTTGGGTTTTCGACCGATTATAGTCTATCCTACCATTTCTGATATTCCCTTTTGTCAAATGATAAAAATCTACCGCATTCATACCACATAAGTAGAATGAAAGCATATAGAGCTCCTTTGCCATTTCTGCCCGGCTTCCGGGTCTTGGTGTACAATCGCGGATGATCCTTATTTGCTCTAAGTTATTGTTCCTCTTTTTAGTAAGTGGGGCGGAGCCAATTTTGTACTTTCTAAATGGATAATGTTTAATTCTGTAAATGCCCAGGTCTTCATTGTTGTACATATTGCGGGCGGCGTTGAACAGGGTACGCATGTCTCGCATGTGGTTATGAAGTCCACTATCAGATACTCCTTTACTTATCGTTTGTTTGGTGAGACCTTTCTGTCCACTGGAGCGTACCATCACGCGTTCACTTCTTAAAAAGCGTTCGTAGGAGAGCAACATATTCGAGTTGATTTCTGTTATTGACACAGCTTCACGTTTAAAATAGTCGATCAGGCTGTTACGGACTACACGATGGTTGTGAGCCGTACCCTTTTTACCATCTTTTTCACTCTGAGCGATATGCACCGCGCAGAACTTGATAAAATCCACATCGGCATCTTTTTCACGGAGATAGTTCGTAAGGGATTCGGCACTAAAGAAGTTAAGCTTCTCGCCGAGTTCGCTGATAACTTTGCGGTATCCTTTCAGCTGTTCATCGATCAGGTTATTGACAAAATTATCCTTGATCTTCATTTTGGCAGTCAATTGCTTCTTGACTACATAGTGTACAGTGTCAATGTACTTTCTTTGGTTGTTGTGATGGACACAGATTTTTACATTGTAGGTGCCATCTGCTTTCTTGTGGTGTTCAAACACCTTGGCGCTAACGGTTGCCATAATTCATTTGGATTAGCACGCAAAATTTCTGTAACGTATTTGTAACGGTTTTGCGTGGAGTTCAACAAAAAATTATGTAAAACCGGATCAAGCTGAATTCTTGGGGGGAATGTCAAAAATTTCTTAGTTTAGCATCCTTAATACAGATATCCCTTGCAAGAAGCCGAACGTAAATTACTGTCCCTATTGATGCCCGAAGGGCTATTGGAATACTTTCAGATTTTAGAAGTCGATCAGGTTGACAATCAGCTCCACATTTATTTAGATGAGCTTAATATTGCTCCGACAGGCTATCAGAACAGCAAGTTGGAGTCAAAGGGCTTCATGCCTTCCACTGAGATTTCAGACTTTCCCATTCGAGGCCAGAAAGTTACGCTACATATCCGCCGTCGTCGCTGGACGGTCCTGGATACCGGAGAGATCATCACAAGAGATTGGAATCTGGTGCGTGAGGGTGCTCGAATGACTACGGAATTCGGGCTTTTTTTAAAGAAGATATTTGGATAATCATCCTGTAAGCGCCCAATTGGTAGGTCTGTTCTTCCAAATGGACGGTAAGCAACTACAGGATCAATACAAGAACCATCTCAGTGACTTCCAGGACTGGGACCAAAAGCCACACGCAGAGCAATGGACCCTTTTTCCTGATAACATATCGGAACACCTGAGCATCGATGAGACCAGCTTTAGCAACGGTGAACTTTACACGATCGTAAGCAGTAAATCAGCAAAGGGCAGGAAGGGAACCATATTGGCTACCATAAGAGGGACAAAGGCGGAAGATATTATTGCTGTATTAGAGCGCATTCCACTTAAACTAAGGAACAAAGTTAGGGAAGTAACGATGGATATGGCCCCCAATATGGCAAAGGCTATCCGTAGGTGTTTCAGAAATGCCAGAAGGGTTATCGATCGGTTTCATGTACAAAAACTTGCTTATGATGCTGTTCAGGAACTCCGTATCAAATACCGATGGGAAGTCTTAGATGCAGAAAGCAAAAAAATAATGGAATCGCGAAAACGGGGTATCCCATATGACCCCGAGTTGTTGCCTAATGGTGATACGCTCAAACAGCTATTAGCTAGGTCGAGACACCTCCTGTTCAAGCATCCAAGTCGATGGTCGGAAAGCCAAAAACGCCGTGCAGAACTGCTGTTCATCAGGTTTCCCAAGCTAAAACAGGCTTATGATCTTGGAGTTGCCTTAGGTGACATCTTCAATAAATGCAGGGATAAAAAAGTTGCTTTCACAAAGTTAGGACTGTGGCACAACCAGGTTGAGAACGCGGGTATTGCTTCATTCGAGAGTGTCGCAAGATCCATTGCAGCACATCATCAATACATTCTCCACTACTTCGACAATAGAAGCACCAATGCATCCGCAGAGTCCTTCAATGCAAAACTCAAAGCTTTCAGGAGCGTCTTCCGTGGAGTAAGGGATACAACATTCTTCCTGTACAGAGTGATGAAATTGTATGCTTAAAAATGATTACCCCCCAAACTTTCGGTATGATCCGTAAAACCTGCTTTTAGGGGGCTTCCTAAAGGCATAGTTGCTGACGGTAATCAGCATCAGAAAAACAAAAAAACCGACTCCAAATTTCTTTGTAAGACGGTTTTTTTGTGGACCTAGATGGGCTCGAACCATCGACCAAAACATTATGAGTGTCCTACTCTAACCAACTGAGCTATAGGTCCATACGCATTTTTTTGCTGCATGCGTGATGCAAATTTAAACAAATTTTTCAAGCTAACATCATCTTTTTTCACTTTGAAAAACCCTCAAAGTTTTTACAAGATGCAAAGCTCAAACAGCTTGTTTTCAATTCTATAACTCTGTAGATTATAAGTCTTCTACTCTAACCGACTGAGCTATAGGAGCAGGTCTTTTGTTTTGTCAATTTAAACAGCTGTTGTGCCGTTTTGACGATGCAATTATCGATATTTGTATCGATATTTCAAAATAATTCGATGGAAAAAATTAAAAATATTGTTCTTGATTATGGGAATGTGATCTTTATGATCGACTTTGTAAAATTGAAAGATGCTTTTACTCAGTTAGGTATAGAAAATGTTGATGCCGTATTTGGACATCATGGTCAAAGTGCACTTTTTGATAATTTTGATAAAGGAAAAATTGATTCGACGCAATTTCGTGAGGGGATAAGAGAATTAACTCAAAACCCAGCACTGACGGATGCACAGATTGATACAGCCTGGAACAGTTTACTGATCGGTGTACCACAGGGTAATCATGAGATTTTAATCCAGTTGAAAGATCGATACCGTACCTTTTTGTTAAGTAACAACAATGCAATTCATTATGCCTACTGTATGAATGATATTCATGAGAAATATGGTGTTGCGGATAATGAAGGTTTTTTTGAAAAGACCTATTACTCCCATTTAGTAGGGATGCGTAAACCAGATGCAGAGATTTTTGAATTGGTCATGCAAGAGCAACAATTGGATCCGGCGGAGACTTTATTTATTGATGATAGTCCTCAACATCTGGCAACAGCAAAACAATTGGGTTGGCATACGGCATTGTGTACGAAGGAGAAACCGCTAAGAATTTTGTTGGAAGAATTCGAATTGCTATAAAAAATAATTTTGTTTTCCTTTTTAAAAATAAATAGCTTACCTTTGTCCCACTTTAAATTTAAAAGCGGCGAAAGGAGGTATATATAACGCATGATTATCGTAAATGTAAAAGAAGGAGAATCTTTAGATAGAGCATTGAAACGTTTCAAAAAGAAATTCGAAAAAACTGGAGTTTTAAGAGAGTTGCGTTCACGTCAAGCTTACGAAAAGAGATCTGTAACTCGTCGCATTCAAGTGAAAAAAGCGATTTACAAACAATCTTTGAATCAAGATGTAGCTAACTAATTGATTCGCTGAGAATTTTAAAATATAAAGGGAAAAGCATTGCTTTTCCCTTTTTTTTGTGCTTTTAAGTTTGTAATTTAAGCTATATAGCAAGGGAAAATATGTTGGAAAAGGAGTTTATTCGGTTTTTGCAGATTGAAAAAAGGTATTCAGAACATACGGTTATTGCCTATAGGCATGAGCTGGAGATGTTTCAGTCTTTTTTGGATCGTGAGGGACTGACCGTGCCGGATATCGTATACCGTGATTTACGCCATTATTTCGCGCAAATGGTTGAGTCCGGAAAAAATGCAAGTTCGGTCAACCGGAGTATGTCCTCCATGCGAACTTATTTTAAATTTTTGCAAAGAGAAGAGTATATCGCGAAAAATCCCATGACACTCATTAAAGCGTTAAAAACTGCTAAAAAACTACCTGTAGTCGTTGAAAAGGAAAAGCTGGTGCGTTTATTGGATCAGATGGAACAGGAGCAGGATGGATTCGAATCCTGCCGCGATTATATGGTTATGGAATTGTTGTTCGGTACCGGGATTCGTTTGGCCGAATTGTTGAAAATTAAGGAGCAGGATATCGATTTTTTTAATAAAAATATTCTTATATTAGGTAAAAGGAACAAAGAACGCTTGGTTCCGATCAATAATCTTTTATTGAAAGAATTGAAAAACTATTTGCAACAAAAGGCGACGCAATTTGTTGATACTAATAACAGCTTACTAATCGTTACGAAAGAAGGGAAGCCGGCATATGCCAAGCTGATCTATGATATTGTACATCGGCAATTGACGCTGATTTCTACTCAAGGTAAGAGAAGTCCTCATATTTTGAGACATACTTTCGCAACGGCCCTGTTGGACAATGGGGCGGATTTAAATGCAATTAAAGAGCTGCTGGGGCATGCAGGGCTTGCGGCAACACAAGTGTACACGCATAACTCAGCAGAACGATTGAAGTCAATTTATAAACAAGCTCATCCAAAAGCTTAAAAAAAGGAGGAAAAATGAACATTACTGTGCAATCCATTCGATTTACTGCTGATCAAAAGCTAATCGAGTTTATCAAAAAGAAAACAGGAAAATTGGAGCAGTTTTTGGATTCCATTATTGGGGGCGAATGCTACCTGCGATTGGAAAATGTCGATGATGAGGCAAATAAAATTTCAGAAATTAAATTGAATATCCCGGGAAGCCAGCTTTTTGCGAAAGGGCAAGCGAAGAGCTTTGAGGAGGCGACAGATATTGCTGTCGAATCCTTGCGTAGACAGATTAATAAACATAAAACAAAGACAAAAAATACAGTTATCAATGGGCGTAATGAAGTTCTTGCCGTAGAGGAAGAAGAAGAGGAAGAAGAATACGATTAATAACTATTAAAATATAGATGTAAATGTAGGAGGTCAGTTATAGAAACTGGCCTCTTTTTTTGTACCGCTCTATTGTAATTGGTCCGTAAGAACCTTACGTGGATTTTCGGGGCTGTTGATCCATGTGAAATTAGGAAGGATTTATTTCCATTACTCGCTGAAAGGCTTATTTATATTAAATCAAAATAATCTTCTGTTTTACTTGGATTGATTATAAATAATATTTATTTTTGGATCGATTTAAATGATAAGAGAAATAGAAATGTCAAAATTGGTTTGTCCGTTAGCAAATGTTGAGGAAGTTTTTTCAACCACAGCAGGTACAGTTTATCAATGTAGCCGCAAAAATTGTTTCTGGTTGGAGTATAATAATGAAACAACCTCTTTCTCGGTATCGGATTTTTTGAAGTTTAAGAAACGTATCGATGCGATTGATGTTGAGCACATGCTTCACGACACAACACGTTCATCGGATTTTGAAATCATTATGCCTTTCCGTACGGAAAGATGTTTCATCTTAGCTGTAGAGGATGTCCTTCAATTGCGCGAATTGTTAGATGGCGCTAAATTTATGATGGAATTGAATAGCGTCGTCAGAACTTGTTTGCAGGTTTCGCCATTTGCAGTTTTTGCATAAGGCTATACATATAAAAGAACTGAAAAAAGCGGTGTACGTCTGTGATGTACACCGCTTTTTGTTTGGAAAGACCTTATTTAATTTTAATTTAAATAAGTGTCAATGAGATCGTCCGCTGGTTTTATTGACATTCAATGATTTTTAGGCCTTTAAGCCACTTATTGTTTTAATTTATCGCTTATTGAAAGTATCAATATTACGTATTTGTAATTGTATTGATTCTAAACAAGTTGCGGTTTGCATGTCTAATTTAGACTGAATTTGTATTGCATATTCTTGATACAGATTTTGAAGATCTACTGTATCTTTGTAATGTAATCAGGTGATGATGTGTTTCACCTGTTGATGTTTTAGAAATTAAACTTAAGGTAAATATGAAAGATTTATTGAAATTAAAATCTTCTTTGAAAGAAGAGATCGAAAATATATTGAATGCACAGATTAAAGTTGAAGCTCATTCTTCAGCCTTATATTTGGCAATGTCTTCATGGTGTGATGATCAAGGTTTGGAAAATGCTTCAGAATTTTTTGCGAAACAATCCAACGAAGAGCGCGAGCACATGTTGAAGCTTTTCAATTATATCAACAACCGCGGTGGTCGTGCAATTTCTCCGGAAGTTACAGGTATCCCGCAAGATTTTGAATCGTTCCGTGGCGTTTTTGAACAAACATTGGAACAAGAGATGTTTGTTACTGAACAGTTCAACAACATCGCTGATAAATGTGCTAAAGCGAAGGATTATGTTACTTTTAATTTTGTACAATGGTTCTTGGAAGAGCAAGTAGAAGAGGAGTTTGTTGCAAGACGTATCCTTGAGTTGTTCGATGTAATTGGTGAAGATGGTACTGGCCGTTGGGAAATTGACAAACACCTCGTTAAGGTTAGCTTTGCGGGTGAATAGAAAATTGTAAAAAATAGTGTGAAAAACGAGCTGTTGGTGAGACAGCTCGTTTTTTTATATACAAAATCACAACTTTTTACGTTAATAGCTTAAGAATTCTTATATTGAATTGTATTATTGCAAAGTCTATTTGATGGAACTAAGGGGCGGGAATATTATCCGGTTAGTACTTTTTTTAGCTATAACGAACTTGTTTTTTTTACCCAAAAGCGCTTTAGGGCAGGTGTCAAAAAAAGAAGTTTATGGAATTGTTGTAGATACTGCAGGAAGGCCCTTAAATGGTGTCAGTGTTCATCTGACGAGTTCTCGCGATACCTTGTTCTCATCCACTTCCGCAACAGGTTATTTTCATTTTAGTCGTGTACTCGGTAATGATATTCGTATTAGCTGTAGCCAGCTGGGCTTAAGTATATTGGAGCGTAGTTATCCCTTGTACAATAGCACGACAGCTAAATTGGATGTTGGAAAATTGACCATGTTTCCCCATGTATCTCTTTTAAAAGAAGTTGTTGTTCTAAAATATAAACCCATAGTATATAAGCAGGATACTGTGCAATTTAACCTGGATGCCTTCCAATTTGATCGTCGGGCACTTTTAGAAGAGGCGCTTAAAGCATTGCCCAATATACAGGTGTCCCGCGATGGTTCTGTCTATGCTTTCGGTAAGCCCATATCCTCTGTTAAGGTAGATGGGAAAAAATTTTTTGGTGGCGATGTGCTCACCGCTACACGTAACCTTCCTGCAGATTTTGTGAAAAGTGTACAGGTTATTGATTTTTATGGTGATGAGGCGACGGCAAAAGGAATTAAAAGTACTGAATCCGAAAAAGTCCTGAATATCCTGCTCAAAGATGATAAGAAGAAAATTACTTTTGGTCAAGCCACGCTTGGCGGAGGTTCGGTAGATCGTTATTTGGGGAGTGCTGGACTGAATCGTTTCAATGACGGTAAAGAGTACTCTGTTATCGCATCGGTGAATAATACGAATACCAATCTCTTTTCTTTCGGCTCTCCCAATGGAGGGGAGCGGGAACGGGAAATGGGCGAGCTAGCCGACTTTGCGGATCCAACGGATGGGGTCAATAAAATTGGATCTGTCGGGGGGAGTTTCTCTAGTCCGCTTTCTAAAACGGTAACAGCAAGCGGTAAATATTCCTTTACGCAGCGCAATAATTATATCCAGGGAAATTCCTTATTACAATCGATATATGGATATGGCAAAGTCGCAAATAATTTGATTAGTAATTATGAAGACTACAAGATAAAATCAATCGATCGTATACATAAAATGGACTGGGATTTTGATATGAAGCTGTCGCCCAAAGATCAGCTTAAAATATCGCCCAAACTATCTTGGGCCAATTCGACCAGCAATACGTTAAAAGATAGAAGGATCCAAAATAATCGGTTGAGTAGTACGGGAAACTATGGCGCGGCCAATAGTACAGAAAGTCCTGCAGCAGCTTTAGATCTTTTTTACGTGCGAAGTTTTACTAAACCGGGGCGGAAAGTACTTTATACATTGCATACGGATTTTAATTCCCTGGATAAAGATGAGGAAGTGCGCGATTTTAATAGAGCGATCGACAGCAGCACGAACGTGCCAAAAATAACGGAGACTTATCTGAATCAAATGGTCCGTTCCAGCAATGAGAATAAAAATATCCAAAGTCGGTTGTCGTTGGTGGAACCCGTTGATTTAGGGGGTACCTTGGAGATCAATTACGATTTCGACTATACCAAGATTGATGCTCGCCGCTCCACTTTTGATAATAACAATAATTTTAACAACGGCCCCATACTGGTAGACTCCCTTAGTTTGAAGTACGACTATTCCTTTGCTAGCAATAAAGTCGGCATGATTTATCGGCAAGATTTAAGCGACAAAGTGAAAGTGAACTTCGGTTTTGCTGTTCAGCCTTCCGAATTAACGGGAAGTTCAACGGACAAACTGATAAAAACCTCCTATTCAAATGTTAACCTCGTGCCTTCTGCTGGATTGAAATGGAAGTTTACCAAAGAAGAGGATCTTTCCATGGACTACTATGGACGTAATAACCAGCCTAGCTTCTATCAGATACAGCCTGTGGTGGATAATACCAACACACAAAATATTGTGATCGGAAATAAGGATCTGAAATCCGAATTTGCACATAGTATTGTTTCAAAGTATCGGAAATCCATTACACGAAGGGGGCAATATTTAGAGGCCAGTCTGGCTTTTAACTTGGTAAATGACAAGATTGTAGCAAACCGGACAATTGAACCCAATTCAACGATACAGAAAACGACTTATCGCAATACAGAAGGTTATTATGATATTAAGAGCTATTATTTGTTTACAGCTTCTTTATTGTCGGATAATTTGCAGATGAGCTTGAATGGTAATGCAGATTATTACAACAATATTTCCTATGTCAATGATAAAAAGAGCTTTGGTGGACACTTTTTGTTTACGCAGGCTCTTCAATTCCGCTATACCTGGAGTGATATCTTTGAAGCCGAATTAAATGGAAACTATTCTTTAAACAGGGCGACATTTGACTGGCCTGTACAAGATAATATCACGGCGCATTCCGGGATTGTTGGGTTGGGATCTAAAGCGTATTTAGGGAAACATTTTACCATGGGACTTGAGCTTTCTCAAAAATTTAATGCGGGTTATTCGAGCTCATGGAACAATATTAATCCGACGATAATCAATGCCTATATGGAATATACTTTTGGAAGGAATAACTTGGGGATGTTGAGATTTCAGGGATTCGATCTGATGAATCAGAATACTGGTATTTCACGTGCCGTGGTGGGAAATGATATTTTAGATGTTCGGAACAATCGTTTGGCTCGTTATTTTATGCTTTCGCTCAATATAAGGTTACAGAAATACCCAAAAAAATCATGATGAAAGCCGTTATTATTACTGAACCGGGTGGACCGGAAGTTTTGGAAGTCCACGATGTGGAGATGCCACAGATCGGTGAACTGGAGGTTTTGGTGGAAGTAAAGGCTGCAGGAGTAAATAGGCCTGATGTTTTTCAGCGTAAAGGCAACTATCCGGCACCTCCCGGTGTGGATGCGCGAATACCGGGATTGGAAATAGCAGGGATTGTAGTCGCTAAAGGGAAGGATGTGGTTGATTGGTCTATTGGTGATCGTGTATGTGCACTTGTTGGCGGAGGAGGCTATGCTTCCTACGCAAAAGTCTATCAGGGACATTGTTTACCTATTCCCGATCATTTAGATTTTGCGGAGGCTGCTTCGCTGCCCGAGACCGTTTTTACGGTCTGGGACAATGTCTTTCGACGGGGAAGGTTGCAGGCCGACGATCATTTTTTGGTGCACGGTGGTGCTGGTGGGATCGGCAGTACGGCCATTCAATTAGCGACCTTGTTTGGTGCGGTAGTCTATACGACAGTCAGCTCAGCTGAAAAGGCTAGCTTTTGTAAATCATTGGGAGCCAGCAAAACAATAAATTATAAAACCGAGGATTTTCTGGAGGTGCTGAAGCCTTTGGGGGTTGATGTTATTTTAGACAGTATTGGCGGATCATATTTTGAGAAAAATATCAATCTATTGAACCCTGATGGCCGGTTGGTTTACATTAATGCGATGGAAAGCGCAAGAGTCGAGTTAAACTTGCTCAAATTAATGCAGAAACGGATTGTTTTAACGGGAAGTACACTGCGGGCGAGAGACCGTGAATTTAAGCAAGTGTTACGGGATGATATCTGGTCTCAAGTATGGCCCAAGCTTAGCGCTGGCGATTTCAGACCTACTTTATACCGTGTGCTTCCTTTTGCGGAGGCCGCTGAAGCCCATCGATTGATGGAAGATTCAAGCGTATTGGGTAAAATCGTCTTAAGTTTTTGATCGCTGAAAGCTGAGCGGTGTCGTGCCAGTTACATTTTTGAAGTATTTATGGAAGCTCGAAAAGTTTTGAAAGCCCGATTCAAAGCAGATCTGCTTCACCGTCTGTTTGTTTTCTATTAATAAATTGCAGGCTGTCTTCACACGCATTTCGATCAGAAACTGAAAGAGTGTTTTTCCGATTTGTGATTTGAAATAACGGCAGAACGAATTGGGGGTCATTCCCGTTAGGGAAGCAAGTTCCTGCAGTCGTATCTGGTCGCGATAATTTTCACCGATATATTGCATGGCAATCTGCATACGGTTGGCGTCCTGATCTTGCAGCTGTATGCTAAAAGTGGGACTCGTTAATAGATCATGTTGTTCTTCGGCCGAAATATATTGTAAAATTTCTAATAAATGAATAATACGTGTGGTACCTGTTGCTGCCAGTATAGCATCAATTAATTGAACAGTTTTTAGTCGGCTGCTCTCCAATAATGAAATGCTTCTTTTGGCTACACGTATAAGGTCTTTGATGGATTTATTTTCAGGTAAATTGATGAAATCATTTCCCCAAAAATTTTCCTTAAAATGAAGTACACGAATATCTGCACTCTCTGCTTCTTCCTCTTGAAGATAAATTTCGTCAAATAACCAATAGTGAGGCAGGTTTGAACCAACAAGGGTAATATCGCCCGATTCAAAGCGCCGGACGCTATCGCCAATAAATTGGGTACCTGAGCCTTTGGCAAAATAAATCAATTCCAGTTCTTCATGGTAATGCCAAAGATTATGGTACTGGGGCGTATTGTCTCTTCTCGCGTTGAACGAATGCTCAAGATTGCTGTTTAAATGAAGCAGCTGTGCTTTCATAATTATGAAATATATGCAGTAAAGTTACATGATTGTGTTTGGTTATGGTAATATAGCTTAATAATTTGATAATATACTTGAATATTGTCTAGCATTTTTAAGCTTATTTTACATTAAATAACTACTTATAACCATTTGAAAAATATGACGAATAAAAAGAGTTACGCATTTGCCTTGATTTTGGTGACAACCTTGTTCTTTTTTTGGGGATTTATTCATAACCTTGATCCAATTTTAATTCCGCATTTGAGGAATGCGTTTAGTTTATCCCATTTCCAGGCTTCCTTAGTCGATTCAGCTGTATTTATCGCTTATTTTGTGATGGCGATTCCTGCAGGAATTATCATGAAAAAATATGGCTATAAAGCCGGTATTTTGATCGGATTGATCTTTTTTGCCATTGGCTGTTTCCTTTTTGTACCTGCGGCCAATACGATAAGTTATGTTTTCTTTTTGGGGGCTTTGTTCGTTGTTGCTTGTGGTCTTACTATTCTGGAAACTGCAGCAAATCCGTATGTAGCGATTTTAGGAGATCCAGTTTCGTCGGCGCAACGACTTAATTTTGCACAGTCCTTTAATGGGTTAGCAGCCTTTGTTGCTCCGATTTTTGGTGGAAAATTTATTTTATCCCATGAACCCAAATCACAGGAAGAACTGGCGCAAATGGCTGAGCAGGCAAAGATGGCGTATATTCAGTCCGAAACAGCTGCTGTGAAATTGCCTTATGTGGTACTAGGGATATTGATTTTATTGATCGCTGCGTTGTTTTTCTTTACCAGATTACCTGATATCAAAGATGCTGAGGAAGAAGGTAGAGCCGGTTTTTTCCACGCGTTGCGTCATAAAAATGTGCGTTGGGCAGTGGTGGCTCAATTTTTCTATGTCGGAGCGCAAGTTTGTATTTTAAGTTTCCTCGTATTATATGCAACAGAAGCTGCCGGCATATCGGGTAAGGATGGTGCCGATTATGCTGGGTTCGCTGGATTGGCTTTTATGTTGGGCCGGTTTATCGGTACATTTTTTATGCGTTTTGTATCAGCATCCAAGCTTCTGATCATCTATTCCGCTATAGCGATCGTTCTATCCCTATTTGTCATCTTCGGATCAGGTATTCAGACCCTATATGCGCTGATTGGCATTGCGTTTTTTATGTCCATTATGTTTCCAACAATATTTGCGTTTGGTGTACAAGGTATCGGTGCCGATACGAAATCTGCGTCTAGTTTGATCGTCATGTCTATTGTTGGCGGCGCTTTATTGCCTCCAATATTAGGTTTTATCTCCGATAAAACGGGACATTTCCAATATGGCTATTTTGTACCATTGGTTTGTTTTATTGTTGTCTTGTTGTTTGCTTTCCAAAATAGAAATGTCAGTATTGCGGAAACGGAAAATCTTAAATCACATTAATTAGTTAGTAATGAAAAGATATGTCATGGCCTTGGATCTTGTGGACGATCCACAATTGATCAAGGAATATGAGGATTACCACCGCGAAGTGTGGCCGGAAATAAAACGCTCGATTCTGGATACAGGTATTCTGCAGATGGAGATCTATCGTTTTGAAAATAGATTGTTTATGAACATGGAGGTGGGTGAAGATTTTTCATTTGAGAAAAAATCAGCTATGGATGCTGCTAATGAAAAAGTTCAGGAATGGGAACAGCTGATGTGGAAATATCAGGCGGCTATTCCGGGGGCAAAGCCAGGAGAGAAATGGGTAATGATGACAAAAATATTTGAATTAGTATAATTATGGCTATACAGCGCTATTTACAGATCCATCCAATGGATAATGTCCTTGTTGCATTACAGGACTTGGCTGAGGGAACAACGATTGTTTTTGAAGGTAAGGAATTTACATTAAAGCAAGCTGTTGCTGCCAAACATAAATTCACGATCCAGCCAATGGAACAAGATACAGAGATATTGATGTATGGTGTTCTGGTAGGGAAATTGAATACTCCATTAGCTGAAGGGGAACTTATTACCACCGAAAACTTGCGCCATGCATCGGAAGATTTTAGAATGGGCAACCGTAAGACAGCTTGGACAAAACCTGATGTTGCTGCATTTAAAGATAAAACGTTCAATGGATTTCATCGTTCAAATGGGACTGTTGGAACGGCCAATTACTGGTTGGTTATTCCATTGGTTTTTTGCGAAAATAGAAATGTATTGACCTTGAAGGCTGCATTTGAGGAGAAGCTGGGCTATAAAGTAAAAGCGAATAATTACATCTCTGAAGTAGAAGATCTCATCGGCCTATATAAGTCTGGTGCTGATGTAAATGCGATCCTTAGTCAGGATCTGCTTGCTAATTCGACTTCCAGTGAGCAGGAACGCCTATTCAAAAATGTCGATGGAATCAAGTTTTTGAATCATGAGATGGGATGCGGTGGAACGCGTATGGATTCGGATGCTTTATGCGGTCTTTTGGCTGGCTATATTACCCATCCGAATGTTGCGGGGGCAACCGTGTTGAGTTTGGGATGCCAGCATGCGCAGGCTTCAATTCTGAAGGCTGAAATAGAAAAGCGAAGTCCGGGTTTTGACCGTCCGCTGTATATTTTTGAACAGCAGAAAGAGGGCACTGAAAAAGAATTGATGCAAAAGGCTATTAAAGCAACTTTTGCGGGGATGATGCAAGCGGATAAGAATGAGCGTCAACCAGCCACATTGGACAAATTGTGTATTGGACTGGAATGTGGTGGCTCGGACGGATTCTCGGGTATCTCTGCCAATCCTGCGCTCGGTTTTGTGTCGGATATTTTGGTGACTTTAGGCGGATCGGTGATTCTGGCGGAGTTCCCTGAATTATGTGGCGTGGAACAGGAGTTGAGTGATCGTTGTATCGATGAGCCAACTGCGGAGCGTTTTATGTCGCTGATGCGTACGTATAATGCAAAAGCCGAGGCTGATGGCTCGGGTTTCTATATGAATCCTTCTCCGGGAAATATTCGTGATGGCTTAATTACTGACGCGATTAAGTCTGCAGGGGCAGCCAAAAAAGGAGGAACCTCACCTGTTGCAGCAGTGATTGATTATCCTGAATTGGCCAACGGTCCGGGGTTAAACTTATTATGTACTCCAGGTAATGATGTGGAAAGTACCACTGCAGAGGTGGCCGCAGGTGCCAATATCGTTTTATTTACGACGGGCCTAGGTACACCTACAGGTAACCCGATTACACCTGTTGTGAAACTATCCACAAATACCAAGACTTTTGAGAAAATGCCCGATATCCTGGATTTGAACTGTGGTACCATTATCGAAGGTACAGAGACTATTGAGGAGGCTGCACATCGTATTTTGGATTATGTGATAGAAGTTGCTTCCGGTGAAGTGAAACCAAAAGCGGTGTTATTGGGGCAAGACGATTTCATTCCATGGCGTAGAGGTGTTTCATTGTAGTTGAGTATAATGAGTTTATTGAAAATCCATGACAACTAATTATTTACATATGAAACTTAAACATGTAATCTGTGGTTTGGCCTTGCTGATGGGATCTGTATCCGCGAGCTATAGCCAGCAACATTATCAACCGAGTCCCGAAAATCTAAAAAATAGGGAATGGTTTGAACAATCTCGGTTTGGTGTTTTTATCCATTGGGGGGTATATAGTGTGCTGGGAGATGGTGAATGGGTCATGAATAACCAAAATATCAGTTTGGATGAATATGCATTGCTGCCTAAATTTTTCAATCCAATTTCCTTCAATGCGAAAGAATGGGCGAAGTTATTTAAACAGGCCGGAGCAAAGTATATCACCTTTACCACCAGACATCATGATGGGTTTTCGATGTGGGATAGCCAGATTTCGGATTATAACGTGGTGAAGAAATCGCCCTTCAAACGCGATATTGTGAAAGAGTTGGTGGAAGCTTGCCATGCTGAAGGGATAAAAGTGATGTTCTACTATTCACTTTTAGATTGGCACCGGGATGATTATTTACCCGTTGGTAAAACGGGTGGCGGCATTGCGGGCCGCGATTCAACAAAAGGGGATTGGAATCATTATGTCCAGTTTATGAAAAGCCAATTAACGGAGCTGTTGAGCAATTATGGCAACATCGATGGGATTTGGTTTGATGGTCATTGGGACAAGCCCAATGAAGATTGGCATTTCAAAGAAATCTATGAATTGATTCATAAGTTACAGCCACAATGTTTGGTGGGGAACAATCACCATTTGGCACCATTTGAAGGTGAAGATTTTCAGATGTTCGAACGTGATTTACCTGGGGAGAATACCACTGGGTTCGGCACGAAAGCACATGATGTTGGGATATTACCGAAGGAAGTATGTGGAACAATTGCTGGATCGTGGGGATTTGAGCTGAAAGATCGGACACGAAAATCTTTTCAGGAAGTGCTGAAATACCTGGTCAAAGCAGCTGGTCATGGCTCCAATTTATTGCTCAATGTAGGTCCAATGCCGAACGGTGAGATTCAGGACTATCAACAGGAGCGTTTGAAAGAACTTGGAAAATGGCTATCGGTGTATGGTGAAACAATCTATGGAACAGCGGGTGGGGCGGTGTCGCCAACAGACGATTATGCGTTGACAAAAAAAGGAAATCAGGTGTATCTACATGTGTTTAAAACGGATAAAAAGGAATTGTTGATCAATAACCTGCCTTATCAGGTGAAAAAAGTAAGCACATTTATCGGAAAGAAAGAGATTAAGTTTAGTCATAAGAACAATAGTCTACGCGTGGATTTGCCAACATCGACAGATGAAGCAGATTTGGTATTGACATTAACAATTAAATAACAATGGGAAAATTAGAACAAAAAGTAGCTGTAATTACCGGTGGTGGTAGTGGGATAGGCCGTGCGATCAGTCTGCAATTTGCTGCAGAAGGAGCAAAAGTTCATATTCTGGATTTGAATGAAGACGGTGGTAATGCTGTGGTTGATGAGATCTTGGCTTTGGGTGGTCAGGCTGTGTTTAATCGTTGTAATGTAACTGACCAGCAAGAAATTACTGCTATAGCACAAAATATCGGAAAAATTGATATTTTGGTAAATAATGCAGGTATTGCTCATGTTGGTAATTTGGAAAATTGTCAATCAGAAGATTTTGAGCGTGTTTTTAATGTGAATGTTAAGGGCGCTTATAATGCATTGCATGCTATCGTGCCGATGATGAAAGCGCAGGGTTCTGGAGCAATCCTTAATCTAGCATCCATCGCTGCATGGGTTGGTATCACGGATCGTTTTGCTTATTCGATGAGCAAAGGTGCTATTTACGCGATGTCAATGTCTGTTGCAAGGGATTACATGGCATACGGTATTCGTTGCAATAGCATTTCGCCTGCACGTGTACATACGCCATTTGTGGATGGATTTATCGCAAAAAACTATCCTGGAAAAGAGGAAGAAATGTTTGAAAAATTATCAGCAAGCCAGCCAATAGGCCGCATGGCACAACCGGAGGAAATTGCCAAATTAGCACTTTTCCTGTGTAGTGACGACGCGGGCTTTATCACTGGAAATGACTATCCAATTGATGGTGGTTTTATTAAATTGAACAATTAAAAAGCTAAAAATAAAATATCTATTATCTCAATACTATAAAAATGAAATTAATACGTTTTGGAGCTCAAGGCAAAGAGAAAATCGGTGTTCAGATCGATGGTGTAAATTACGATGTAAGCGCATTTGGTGGTGATTACAATGAGCAATTCTTTGCTGAGGATGGTGTAGCTCGTTTAGAAGAATTTGTGAAGGCAAATGAAGGTAAGTTGATTGAAGTTCCTCAAGGCGAGCGTGTCGGAGCACCTTTTGCCCGCCCATCCAAAATTGTTTGTATTGGATTGAACTATTTAGACCATGCAAAGGAGACCAATGCACCTATTCCTGCTGAACCGATCATCTTTATGAAATCGACCACTTCGTTGGTAGGTCCATACGATAATGTGATGATTCCTAAAGATTCTCTAAAAACAGATTGGGAAGTGGAATTCTGTATCGTGATCGGTAAAAAAGCCTCTTATGTAGAAGAGCATGAGGCCTTAGATTATGTGGTTGGTTATGTGTTGCACAATGATGTTTCCGAACGTGAGTATCAGTTGGAACGTGGCGGTACCTGGGATAAAGGAAAAGGATGTGATACTTTCGCACCAATGGGACCCTTCATGGCGACAAAAGAAGAAATCAAAGATATCAACAATGTGCGTCTATGGTTAAAGGTAAACGGAAAAACTTATCAGGATGGCAATACCAAGGATTTGATCTTTTCGGTAGCACATGTGGTATCGTATGTGTCTAAATTTATGACCTTGTTGCCTGGCGACGTTATTTCAACAGGTACACCTGCAGGTGTTGGTTTAGGATTTAATCCACCGATTTACTTGAAGCCTGGCGATGTTATCGAGTTAGGAGCAGATGGTCTTGGGGAGTCCCGTCAGACTGTTGTAGCGTATTCAAAAAATTAATTGCTCATCAGGTTTTCATTTCATTATGCGTATAGATACCCATCAGCATTTCTGGAAATTCGACCCAATTAGAGATCGTTGGATTACCGAAGAAATGCAGGTCATAAAACGTGATTTCAGCCCTTTAGATATTCAGTTTGTGCTTGAACGAAATGGATTCGGAGGGAGTGTTGCTGTTCAGGCAGATCAATCCAAAGAAGAGACTGCTTATTTGGTTCAGCTGGCTAATGATTATCCTTTTATTAAAGGCGTTGTGGGCTGGATTGATCTTCAAGCAGCAGATATTCGACAACAGTTGGATGGCTATCAATCAGATACGGTCATCAAAGGATTTCGTCACATTGTTGAAGGAGAAGCGGATCCTGATTTTCTTATCCGCCCTGCCATACTAAATGGACTGAAGGCATTGGCAGATTATGGTTATACTTATGATCTGCTCATCCGTCCACGTCATTATGCAGCAACACTGGATTGTGTGCAGCAAAATCCAAATCTACAATTTGTGTTGGATCATATTGCCAAACCGCCAATCAAGTCGAAAGCATTTGATGAGTGGGCAACGTTTATCGATGCGCTATCGGCTTTTCCGAATGTTGTATGTAAAGTTTCTGGACTTGCAACAGAGGCCGATTGGGAGGGATGGAAGCTTGATGATTTTAAACAATATCTGGAGCATATCTTTGCACGTTTTGGAAAGGAGCGCATTATGTACGGGTCAGATTGGCCGGTATGTCTATTGGCGGCATCTTACGAAGAAAGTATTGCCATAGTTGAAGATAAACTAGGGCAATTTACAGCTGCAGAGAAGAACGCATTTTGGGCAGAGAACGCTATACGCGTGTATAATCTTTAAAAAGAAAAACTTCAGCATGTTATGAAAGGGAAAAATAGCATGCTGAAGTTTTTTATTGGCCATGAAGCCGGATAAATGGGCTGAATAAAGTCAATATAAAATTAATCAATAACCAGAGAACGAGTTCATTGTTGCGATTGTTAATCACAATCAATGAAACAAACCATTCAATAAAAGTATTATGGATCTTCATTTAAGAGATAAAGTTGTTATTGTTACCGGCGGAGCAAAAGGAATCGGGCGGGCCGTAGTTCATGCCTTAGCTAAAGAACAGGCTATTCCGGTCATTGTTGGTCGTAAACAGGCGGATAATGAAAAAGTCAAGGAAGAAATCAAGCAATTTGGTGTGGATGCACTCTGTATTGAAGCAGAGTTATCTAAACCCGAAGATTGTGAACGAGCAGTCCAAAAAACATTGGAAGTATATGGCCGTATCGATGGTTTGGTGAATAATGCTGGGCAAAATGATGGTGTCGGATTAGCATCCGGTAATTATGAAAAATTTGTTGCTTCGCTGCACAAGAACTTAATTCACTACTATCTGATGGCACATCACGCCTTGGATGCATTGAAAGCTTCTAAGGGCAGTATTGTGAATATTTCGTCCAAAACTGGCGAAACAGGACAGGGGAATACCTCGGCTTATGCGGCATCCAATGGCGGGCGTAATGCGCTTACACGCGAGTGGGCTGTAGAATTGTTGCCTTATTCGATTCGTGTAAATGCCATTATCGTGGCAGAATGTGCCACTCCGCAATACGATACCTGGATTCAAACCTTATCAAATCCGGAGGAGACCTTGAAGAAAATTACGGATCGCATTCCATTGGAGCATCGCATGACGACAGCAGAAGAAATCGCCGATACAACAGTCTTTTTGCTGTCTAACAAGTCAAGTCATACAACTGGCCAATTGATACATGTGGACGGTGGCTATGTGCATCTGGATCGCTCTATTATTGCTGAATCGTAGCAGAGCAGCGATTGGATTTTGGAAAATAAACTTGTGTGGTTTTGAGGTCACAACTCCGGTTCATTTCCAAAATCCATGAGCGTTTTTTGATATTGCCCTTCAATCAATGAAAACATCGCCCATCGAAATCGAGTAGTAGGGATATGGTACATGTTCTACACAGCAGAGGTGAAGGGGAAGTTGGATCATACCGAAAGTTTGGGGGGTAATCATTTTTAAGCATACAATTTCATCACTCTGTACAGGAAGAATGTTGTATCCCTTACTCCACGGAAGACGCTCCTGAAAGCTTTGAGTTTTGCATTGAAGGACTTTGCGGATGCATTGGTGCTTCTATTGTCGAAGTAGTGGAGAATGTATTGATGATGTGCTGCAATGGATCTTGCGACACTCTCGAATGAAGCAATACCCGCGTTCTCAACCTGGTTGTGCCACAGTCCTAACTTTGTGAAAGCAACTTTTTTATCCCTGCATTTATTGAAGATGTCACCTAAGGCAACTCCAAGATCATAAGCCTGTTTTAGCTTGGGAAACCTAATGAACAGCAGTTCTGCACGGCGTTTTTGGCTTTCCGACCATCGACTTGGATGCTTGAACAGGAGGTGTCTCGACCTAGCTAATAGCTGTTTGAGCGTATCACCATTAGGCAACAACTCGGGGTCATATGGGATACCCCGTTTTCGCGATTCCATTATTTTTTTGCTTTCTGCATCTAAGACTTCCCATCGGTATTTGATACGGAGTTCCTGAACAGCATCATAAGCAAGTTTTTGTACATGAAACCGATCGATAACCCTTCTGGCATTTCTGAAACACCTACGGATAGCCTTTGCCATATTGGGGGCCATATCCATCGTTACTTCCCTAACTTTGTTCCTTAGTTTAAGTGGAATGCGCTCTAATACAGCAATAATATCTTCCGCCTTTGTCCCTCTTATGGTAGCCAATATGGTTCCCTTCCTGCCCTTTGCTGATTTACTGCTTACGATCGTGTAAAGTTCACCGTTGCTAAAGCTGGTCTCATCGATGCTCAGGTGTTCCGATATGTTATCAGGAAAAAGGGTCCATTGCTCTGCGTGTGGCTTTTGGTCCCAGTCCTGGAAGTCACTGAGATGGTTCTTGTATTGATCCTGTAGTTGCTTACCGTCCATTTGGAAGAACAGACCTACCAATTGGGCGCTTACAGGATGATTATCCAAATATCTTCTTTAAAAAAAGCCCGAATTCCGTAGTCATTCGAGCACCCTCACGCACCAGATTCCAATCTCTTGTGATGATCTCTCCGGTATCCAGGACCGTCCAGCGACGACGGCGGATATGTAGCGTAACTTTCTGGCCTCGAATGGGAAAGTCTGAAATCTCAGTGGAAGGCATGAAGCCCTTTGACTCCAACTTGCTGTTCTGATAGCCTGTCGGAGCAATATTAAGCTCATCTAAATAAATGTGGAGCTGATTGTCAACCTGATCGACTTCTAAAATCTGAAAGTATTCCAATAGCCCTTCGGGCATCAATAGGGACAGTAATTTACGTTCGGCTTCTTGCAAGGGATATCTGTATTAAGGATGCTAAACTAAGAAATTTTTGACATTCCCCCCAAGAATTGGATCATGTACAAAAGTTGTGGAGGGGATAAAAAATAATTAGATATTTGTGCTTTGATATTTATACAGATGCACGAATCTTTCAACGCGTTAATGCCCTTAATTATTCCCGAAGGAGTTTCCGATTATTTTGAGATGCCCCACTATTCCAAAGAAGAAAAAAGACTGGATATCTTTCTGGAGGAACTCAATAATACACCTGAAGAATATCAAGGCCAGAAGTTGATTTCCAAGGGGTTTTTCGAACCCGTTACCCTTCAAGATTTTCCTATCCGTGGCATGCAGGTCTATCTTCATGTCAAGCGCCGCAGGTGGCTCAACCAGGATACCGATAAAGTAGTCTACAGAAATTGGGAACTAGTAGCCAAAGGGACGCGCATCACACAGGATTTCGCAGCTTTTTTAAAAGGTATCAGCGGACAACCAGGCTCATAGCATTCAGACCATCAGTTCATTCTATGGGATATCAGCCAGTAAACTAAGGAGATACTACCGCAATAAACTGAGCGGTTTCCAGGATTGGGAGCATCGCGAAAATGCGCGAGATGGATTGACCTTCCCACAGAATGTCAGCGGCCATCTTTCTATTGACGAGACCTGCCTATCCCATGGCGAGCTCTATACCGTTGTCACCAATAAAGAAGCACGGGGCAAAAAAGGGACCATTGTAGCCATACTGAACGGGACAAAATCAGAGAACATTATCCCGATCCTTCAAAAGATCCCACAGAGATTACGAAATAAAGTTCAAGAGATAACGCTTGATTTAGCCGGTAATATGGGATTGATAGCCAAAAGATGCTTTCCCAATGCTGTTCAGGTAATAGACCGTTTCCATGTTCAGCAACTTGCTAACGAAGCGCTTCAGGAAATAAGGATAAAGCACCGCTGGCAGGCCATTGACGATGAAAATCAAGCAATTGACCAAGCACGAAAGAATAAGGAAACCTATTTTCCGGAAGTCCTATCCAACAGTGAAACCATCAAACAGTTACTTGCAAGAAGCCGATACCTGCTTTATAAAAGTGAACATAAATGGACTTACGAGCAAAGAGAAAGGGCTGCTGGAGTTGCTACATTTGACCGGAGACTTTTTTAAAGGAAAAATTTACAACTAAAAGAGTTAACAATTAAATTTGAGGCATGGGTAAGCGACCACGTTTTTTTGATTCAGAATTTAAAATCATGGCAGTAGAACTGTCGTACGCAAAAGGGACAGCAGCATCAGCAGCGAAAGAGCTGGGTATAAATGAGTCTATGCTGGGTAAGTGGCGAAGGGATTCCAGGTTCAATTCACGTATTGATGAGTTGAATCTGAGAATTGATCTCAATTCCAGTGACACTAGCAGGAATCTAGAACAGGAAAACAAGTTGTTGAGAAAGGCATTAAAAGATGCCACAATTGAAAGAGATATTTTAAAAAAGGCCATCAGCATCTTCTCCAAGGGAGACCGGAACGATATAGATTTATAGCAGATCATAAGGATAATTTTTCGGTTGGGAAGATGTGCAAAGTAATGCAAGTGAGCAGTAGCGGTTATTATGATTGGCAGAATAGAGATCAGGATATCTCCAAAATCAAAGCAAGGAAAGACCTTCTAAAAAAAATAAAGGCCAGCTATGACTCCAGTGACAGTACATATGGCAGTCCAAGGATTACCAAGGATCTACAACGACAGGGTATACAGATTTCACGCCCATGTGTAGCGCGGATAATGAGAAAGGAAGGTATCCAGAGTATCATCCGCAAGAAATGGAAGATATCAACAACAGATTCGAAACATAAATTCCCGGTATGTGATAATATTCTGAACAGGGACTTTCATGCCGATCAGATAGGCACTAAATGGGTAAGCGATATTACTTATCTGAAAACAGGTGAGGGTTGGTTATATCTCACAGCTGTAATGGATCTCGCTGATAGAAAAATTATTGGATGGACACTTAGTGAAGGAATGTCAGCAGAGCAAACCTCTCTTGCGGCATTAGAGAGGGCTCTAAAAGCCAGAAAAGTAGAAAATGGTTTAATATTTCATTCAGATAGAGGTGTTCAGTATGCGTGCAATGACTTTAAAGACAAGTTAAAAGCATTAAAGATCGATGTTGTTCAAAGTATGAGCAGAAAGGGTAACTGTTGGGACAATAGTGCAATGGAAAGCTTTTTCAAAACGGCTAAAAGTGAAAAATTCAACCGTTACAACTTTAAAACCAGGCAAGAGGCTAAGTTATGTGTGTTTAGGTATATTGAGGGTTGGTATAATAAAGGCAGATTACATTCAGCAATTGGGTATAAGACACCTGGTGAGCTAGAATTGGAAATGGAAAAAGCTGCTTAAAAAGTCTCCGATTTACTATTGCAATTCCACTGCTGTACTCTTTGAGCGATATCCCGATATTGAAAAGGCGTACAGGCTATCCCAAGAACTCTCTTGGATATTCAACACCACCATAGATAAGATCTACGCCTTTACAAGGTTGGCAAAATGGGCGGATAAAGTGGAACAGGCCGGCTTCAAGTCATTCAACACCGTCTCCAGAACCATAAATATCCATCACAAAAAAATATTGAACTACTTCGACAACAAGAGTACAAATGCTTCAGCAGAATCTTTCAATGCAAAGATAAAAGGGATCATGTACAAAAGTTGTGGAGGGGATAAAAAATAATTAGATATTTGTGCTTTGATATTTATACAGATGCACGAATCTTTTAACGCGTTAATGCCCTTAATTATTCCCGAAGGAGTTTCCGATTATTTTGAGATGACCCACTATTCCAAAGAAGAAAAAAGACTGGATATCTTTCTGGAGGAACTCAATAATACACCTGAAGAATATCAAGGCCAGAAGTTGATTTCCAAGGGGTTTTTCGAACCCGTTACCCTTCAAGATTTTCCTATCCGTGGCATGCAGGTCTATCTTCATGTCAAGCGCCGCAGGTGGCTCAACCAGGATACCGATAAAGTAGTCTACAGAAATTGGGAACTAGTAGCCAAAGGGACGCGCATCACACAGGATTTCGCAGCTTTTTTAAAAGGTATCAGCGGACAACCAGGCTCATAGCATTCAGACCATCAGTTCATTCTATGGGATATCAGCCAGTAAACTAAGGAGATACTACCGCAATAAACTGAGCGGTTTCCAGGATTGGGAGCATCGCGAAAATGCGCGAGATGGATTGACCTTCCCACAGAATGTCAGCGGCCATCTTTCTATTGACGAGACCTGCCTATCCCATGGCGAGCTCTATACCGTTGTCACCAATAAAGAAGCACGGGGCAAAAAAGGGACCATTGTAGCCATACTGAACGGGACAAAATCAGAGAACATTATCCCGATCCTTCAAAAGATCCCACAGAGATTACGAAATAAAGTTCAAGAGATAACGCTTGATTTAGCCGGTAATATGGGATTGATAGCCAAAAGATGCTTTCCCAATGCTGTTCAGGTAATAGACCGTTTCCATGTTCAGCAACTTGCTAACGAAGCGCTTCAGGAAATAAGGATAAAGCACCGCTGGCAGGCCATTGACGATGAAAATCAGGCAATTGACCAAGCACGAAAGAATAAGGAAACCTATTTTCCGGAAGTCCTATCCAACAGTGAAACCATCAAACAGTTACTTGCAAGAAGCCGATACCTGCTTTATAAAAGTGAACATAAATGGACTTACGAGCAAAGAGAAAGGGCTGCTGTACTCTTTGAGCGATATCCCGATATTGAAAAGGCGTACAGGCTATCCCAAGAACTCTCTTGGATATTCAACACCACCATAGATAAGATCTACGCCTTTACAAGGTTGGCAAAATGGGCGGATAAAGTGGAACAGGCCGGCTTCAAGTCATTCAACACCGTCTCCAGAACCATAAATATCCATCACAAAAAAATATTGAACTACTTCGACAACAAGAGTACAAATGCTTCAGCAGAATCTTTCAATGCAAAGATAAAAGCTTTCAGAAGTCAGTTTAGAGGTGTAGGTGACATCAATTTCTTCCTGTTCAGATTGACCAAATTATTTGCGTAGTCCACAGGTTTTGAAACTGATCCGATAAAAGCTTTCAGAAGTCAGTTTAGAGGTGTAGGTGACATCAATTTCTTCCTGTTCAGATTGACCAAATTATTTGGGATCATGTACAAAAGTTGTGGAGGGGATAAAAAATAATTAGATATTTGTGCTTTGATATTTATACAGATGCACGAATCTTTTAACGCGTTAATGCCCTTAATTATTCCCGAAGGAGTTTCCGATTATTTTGAGATGACCCACTATTCCAAAGAAGAAAAAAGACTGGATATCTTTCTGGAGGAACTCAATAATACACCTGAAGAATATCAAGGCCAGAAGTTGATTTCCAAGGGGTTTTTCGAACCCGTTACCCTTCAAGATTTTCCTATCCGTGGCATGCAGGTCTATCTTCATGTCAAGCGCCGCAGGTGGCTCAACCAGGATACCGATAAAGTAGTCTACAGAAATTGGGAACTAGTAGCCAAAGGGACGCGCATCACACAGGATTTCGCAGCTTTTTTAAAAGGTATCAGCGGACAACCAGGCTCATAGCATTCAGACCATCAGTTCATTCTATGGGATATCAGCCAGTAAACTAAGGAGATACTACCGCAATAAACTGAGCGGTTTCCAGGATTGGGAGCATCGCGAAAATGCGCGAGATGGATTGACCTTCCCACAGAATGTCAGCGGCCATCTTTCTATTGACGAGACCTGCCTATCCCATGGCGAGCTCTATACCGTTGTCACCAATAAAGAAGCACGGGGCAAAAAAGGGACCATTGTAGCCATACTGAACGGGACAAAATCAGAGAACATTATCCCGATCCTTCAAAAGATCCCACAGAGATTACGAAATAAAGTTCAAGAGATAACGCTTGATTTAGCCGGTAATATGGGATTGATAGCCAAAAGATGCTTTCCCAATGCTGTTCAGGTAATAGACCGTTTCCATGTTCAGCAACTTGCTAACGAAGCGCTTCAGGAAATAAGGATAAAGCACCGCTGGCAGGCCATTGACGATGAAAATCAAGCAATTGACCAAGCACGAAAGAATAAGGAAACCTATTTTCCGGAAGTCCTATCCAACAGTGAAACCATCAAACAGTTACTTGCAAGAAGCCGATACCTGCTTTATAAAAGTGAACATAAATGGACTTACGAGCAAAGAGAAAGGGCTGCTGTACTCTTTGAGCGATATCCCGATATTGAAAAGGCGTACAGGCTATCCCAAGAACTCTCTTGGATATTCAACACCACCATAGATAAGATCTACGCCTTTACAAGGTTGGCAAAATGGGCGGATAAAGTGGAACAGGCCGGCTTCAAGTCATTCAACACCGTCTCCAGAACCATAAATATCCATCACAAAAAAATATTGAACTACTTCGACAACAAGAGTACAAATGCTTCAGCAGAATCTTTCAATGCAAAGATAAAAGCTTTCAGAAGTCAGTTTAGAGGTGTAGGTGACATCAATTTCTTCCTGTTCAGATTGACCAAATTATTTGCGTAGTCCACAGGTTTTGAAACTGATCCATTATTTGCGTAGTCCACAGGTTTTGAAACTGATCCCAAGAATTCAGCTTGATCCGGAAGTTGTATGAAATGCAGTTAGCTAAAACAAAAAAAGCCTGTTCAATGAACAAGCTTTTTTTGTGGTGCCACCTGGGTTCGAACCAGGGACACAAGGATTTTCAGTCCTTTGCTCTACCAGCTGAGCTATGGCACCAGTTGACCTTTTATTTAAATCTGTGATCATCAGATTGAAGCGTGGTGCCACCTGGGTTCGAACCAGGGACACAAGGATTTTCAGTCCTTTGCTCTACCAGCTGAGCTATGGCACCGCTTTTCTGCTATGGGTTTGTTCCCCTATTGCGATGCAAATATAGTCCGATAATTTGAATTCTAAAACTTTTATGCAGATTATTTTCGTACTTTTTTCGAACGTGTTGATTTTGATCGAGATAAAATTACAAGAAACTAACATATAGGAAAAGGAATAAGCTGTATCTTTGCATTTCAATAATTAGAGATGAGTAAAAGAGGAAGAGTTTTAGTTGCAATGAGTGGAGGGGTAGATAGCTCCGTTGCTTCTGTCATGCTCCACGAACAAGGATATGAAGTTATCGGTATCACGATGAAGACATGGGATTATGCATCCGCAGGTGGTTCGTCGAAAGAGACCGGATGTTGTAGCCTTGATAGTATCAATGACGCTCGTACATTAGCCGTAAACTATGGTTTCCCTCATTATATATTAGATATACGTGATGAGTTTGGAGATTTTGTGATTGATAATTTTGTAGAAGAATATATTGCTGGACGCACGCCTAACCCATGCGTATTGTGTAATACCCACATCAAATGGGAGGCTTTAATGAAACGTGCTGACAAATTGGACTGTGAATTTATCGCTACCGGGCACTATGCCAATATCCGTATGCACGACAATGGTCGCTATGTGATATCAAAAGGTAAGGATGAAAATAAAGATCAATCTTACGTTCTGTGGGGCGTGTCTCAAGAAAACCTTGCGCGGACGCAGTTCCCTTTAGGATCTTTCACGAAAAAGGAAATTCGTCAGATGGCTTTGGATATGGGGCAAACAGAATTGGCCAATAAGTCTGAAAGTTATGAAATCTGTTTCGTTCCTGACAACGACTACCGTGCGTTTTTGAGACATAAGGTGCCAACATTGGATCAACAAATTGGTCCGGGGAATTTTATCCTTTCCGATGGTACCGTCGTCGGTAAACATATTGGCTATCCTTATTTCACCATCGGTCAACGTAAAGGCTTAGGTATTGCCTTGGGTAAACCGATGTTTGTGATCGAAATCCTTCCAGAAAGTAATACGGTGGTATTGGGTGAAGAACACGAACTTGAAAAGTCACATGCCTATGTTCGCAATGTGAACTTTGTGAAATATGCAGGACTGGATCAACCGATGGAAGCAATTTCAAAGGTACGTTATAAAGATTCTGGTGCTTTGTCGACCATCTCCCAAGAAGGCGATAAAGTGCGCATTGATTTTGTACACAATGTGAAGGGTATTGCTCCTGGACAATCGGCCGTTTTTTATGAAGGCAATGATCTACTCGGTGGTGGTTTCTTAATGAAATAAGAAGAAGCTGGACTGAGATCTAGCATAAGAATTTTAATCCCTATCCTGTAACGACAGTGTAGGGATTTTTTGTTTGGTTTAAAATGCGATTTATTTGGGCTTCAAACTCGAGAATATTCGCTTTGGGCCTTTGGGAAAATTAAGAGATCCAAATTTGTTTTTACTAATAATTTTAGTAATTTTAACTTATGAATTCGTCAGAATATTTTAAGGGTAGAGGGGCGCAGACCAATCTCAATAACAAATTTTTTTCTAACCAATACGTGCAGGAGCATGTTGAAGGGCTGGATGAGGAGTTTTTGGGGGCCGAAAAAACACAATTTATTCCGACTCATCCAAAATCCATTATTTCCAAGTCAAATAGTCCGGATCTCCGTTTTGAAAGATCCATTAATCCCTATCAGGGCTGTGAACATGGGTGTATTTACTGTTATGCGCGCAATTCGCATGAGTATTGGGGTTTTAGTGCAGGATTGGATTTTGAGCGTAAGATCCTGGTAAAACATAATGCGGCTCAGCTTCTCGAACAGGAGTTTAGAAAATCGAGCTATCAGCCCGATTTGATTATGCTTTCCGGCAATACAGACTGTTATCAACCTATTGAACGAAAGCTGGGTATCACACGTTCACTTTTAGAATTGATGGTCAAATACCAGCATCCGGTCTCTATCATCAGCAAAAATGTACTGATGCGGCGGGATTTTGATCTTTTGCGTGAGCTTGCTGCACGCAATCTGGTTTCCGTTGCAGTAACCATCAATTCGTTGCGCGAGGAGGTACGTCAGAAAATGGAACCCCGTACTGCAACGGCATCGGCCCGGTTGAAACTGATTGAGGGATTGGCAGGGATTGGTGTACCCGTCATGCTGATGATGGCACCCATCGTTCCGGGGATCAATAGTGATGAGATTTCAGATCTGATTCGTTCGGGAGCAGATGCGGGCGCAATTACAGCCTCTTATACCATCGTGCGGCTCAATGGACAGATCGGTGGTATCTTTAAGGATTGGCTCTATCAGAACTACCCTGACCGTGCTGAGAAGGTATTACATTGGATTGAAGCCTGTCATGGTGGAAAAATTAACGATACCGATTTCGGGCGGAGGATAAAAGGGGATGGTCATATGGCCGAGAGTTTACAGCATTTATTCAAGCTTTCTGTCAAGAAATATATGAATAATGGGACGCTCCCATCCTTGAGAAGGGATCTTTTTCGCTTACCCGATGCAGGCACACAGCTGGGATTGTTTTAGATGGTTGGAGCGATAATGATGAATTTGCTATTCTCGAGGAGGAATACCCGCTTTAAATTTTAGCAAAAAAGCCTTACTCATGCAATGAATCAGGCTTTTTTATTGATAAGATCGAGGTTCTGTGAACTAAGATTTCTTTCTTTTGATCAAAATATAACTCACATAGAGTAATATAAGCCAAACAGGGATCAATTCTACCGGAAGTTTCATTCCTGTTATCCACATGATGCCAAGTACAGCGATCAAAAAGATCAGACAGATATAATTACTTAGGGGATATAGAAAGGATGGGAACTTGGTCCGCAAGTGGGCATCGAGTTTATTTTTTCTGAAATACAAATGTGTAATGGAAATCATGACCCAGTTTATAATCAGTGAAGATACCACAAGCGACATCAAGATCTCCAAGGCATTTTTCGGCGCAATATAGTTGATAAATACACAGATCGCAGCGAAAAGTGCCGAGACCAAAATTGCGTTAATAGGCGCATGATTCTTGTTGAGTTTCGAAAGAAAACGAGGGGCATTCCCCTGTTCTGCCAGTCCATATAGCATTCTGCTGTTGCTGTACACACTGCTATTATATACTGATAATGCGGCGGTAAGGACAATGAGATTTAGCGCATTTGCGATAATTTTTGTGAAATAGAAAGTCTTTCCAAAGAGGGTAAATTCAAATCCATTAAGTTTGTCAAATACCAGTACAAAGGGACTTGTATCGGCGGTGATATTCGTCCACGGTGTCAAAGAGAAAAGAATAATGAGTGCACCTACATAAAAGATCAAGATCCGATAGATCACCTGGTTGGTCGCTTTGGGGATGTTCTTTTCGGGATGTTCGGCTTCTGCAGCAGTAATACCAACCAACTCTAGACCACCGAAAGAAAACATAATCAATGCCATGGCCGAAAGGAGACCTTCAAAATTGCCATCCGATGTTTCGTTAAACCAGCCTTTTGGAAAAAAACCGCCATGTGAAGTCAGGTTGCTGAGACTTGCCTGCTCACCTCCAGTACCGCTTACCAGTAAATATACGCCAAAAACAATCATTGCGATGATCGCAATAACCTTAATAATGGAAAACCAAAATTCCGTCTCGCCATAAATTTTGACAGAGGCAAGATTAAGGGCGTTGATTGCAAAGAAGAAAAATAAACTTGATGCCCATAGGGGTATTTCAGGCCACCAAAACTGCACATAAACACCTATTGCTGTGAGTTCGGCCATGCTCACCAAGATATACAGGACCCAATAGTTCCAGCCCGAAGCATAACCTGCAAAAGAACCCCAATATTTATTGGCGAAGTAGCTAAAACTTCCTGAAACAGGTTCTTCAACGACCATCTCGCCCAATTGGCGCATAATAAAAAAAGCAATAATTCCAGCGAAAGCATAGCCGAGTATAACTGCCGGCCCAGCCAGTGTGGCAGCCTTTCCGATACCTAGAAATAAGCCTGTACCAATTGCACCACCCAGGGCAATTAATTGAATATGTCTATTTTGAAGTCCTCTTTTTAATTCTTCCTTATTGTTCTGTTTCTCCATGTGTATGGTTAATACGGTTACTAGTCTGTTTTGACCGATCCTTGGCAGGGGAAACCTGTGAAGACTTTACTCCTTACCAGAATCGAATTGGTCAAAATTGCTGCCGCTGTATGATGTGCCGACGAATAACGTGGCTCCCAGTGCATCTTTTGCCCTAAGCGCATAAAGTTAATAAAACACTTAGGTATTTGTGCACATTCTGTTGTGCTTTTAATGTATTTCGTTGTTTTTTTATAAACAATGGCCGGAGCCATGTTTTTGGCTAAGAAATAGAAAGCGCCGTAATTTGGAAATACGGCGCTTTATGAATTAGTAGCTAGTGTGATTTTTGGCCACTCTAGCTAATAACGAAATCTTATTTGCAAATGCTACTCAAAAAGATAAATTAATTTGCTTTTTGTGTTTTTTCTACGCTGCAGTCGCATCCACAGCCTTTCGAGCAGCTCGACTTGCCCTTTAATGATTTTCGGACATTTTTAACGACATACCATACAGCCGCCAAAACGAGAATTCCTACGATGAGATATTGTACTGTTAAATTATCCATAGCTTTTTATTTTAAAAGTTGATAAGCAATTAAGGCACTGAAATAGGCCAAACCTGTCATGAAACCAAGCTGTATTAAAGTCCATTTCCATGAGCCTGTTTCCCTTTTTACTGCCGCAATTGTACTCATACATTGCATAGCAAAAGCATAGAACAGTAATAAGGATATACCGGAAGCTAAATTGTAAGCCGGTAAACCGGTATTCCGGTTAATTTCGCTTTTCATTTTGCCTAATACCGTTGTTTTAGATGCTTCATCTTCGATATCCACTTCATCACCAAGGCTATATACTGTTGCCATTGTGCCCACAAACACTTCACGGGCAGCAAAGGAAGAAATGAGACCTATGCCCATCTTCCAGTCATAGCCCAATGGTTTAACAACAGGTTCAATAGCCATGCCAAGATAACCAAGGAAGGAGTGTTCCAGACGATATGATGAAACTTCATGCTCCAAATCTGCTTCGGACAGGTTGGGGCTATTTTTTGTTACATATTCTTCTGCTTGGCTAAATTTGTCGTTTGGACCAAAACTACCTAATGCCCAGAGTATAACAGAAATGGCTAAAATAATTTTACCTGCGCCGAAGACAAAGCTTGATGCTTTTTCCCAGACATTTAAGGCTACATTTTTCCAATCCGGAGTCTTATAGGTGGGGAGTTCAAAGATGAGAAATGATTTGTGTTTTGATTTGATGACTTTGGTCAGGATAATCGCGGATAGCAAAGCTGCGAATATGCCAAGCAGGTACATCACAAACAATACAATCCCTTGTATTTGAAATCCTCCTAATTTCGTGTCCGGTATCACCAGTCCGATCAGAACGATATAAATAGGGAGACGCGCTGAGCAGGTCATAAAAGGTGTTACCAGAATAGTGACCAGTCTTTCTTTGCTATTTTCGATGTTACGCGCAGACATGACCGCAGGAACAGCACAGGCTACGCCCGAAATCAATGGAATCACTGATTTTCCATTTAGACCAAAGGGACGCAGCCAGCGGTCCATCAGGAAAACAACACGGCTCATATAGCCCGTTTCTTCCATGATCGAGATAAAGATGTATAAAATAACAATCTGTGGAATGAAGATTACAATTCCGCCAATACCTTTGATAATACCATTGCTGAGCAAGTCGGTTAACGGCCCTGCTGGCAATGCTGTTTGTATATAGGCTGCAAGATCACCAAATAAACCGTCGATAAAATCCATGGCTGGTCCAGACCAGGTATAAATTGCCTGGAAGATTAAAAAGAGGATGCCAAAGAAGATGACGTAACCAAAGATTGGGTGAAGCAGGATGCTATCAATCGTATTGGTCTTGTTTTTATTCGAGGATTCATCCTTTACATAAATTTCGGCAAGGCTGCTATCTAGGGATTTACTGCGCAATATGGCTTCGTCTTTTTGCAGCTTCTCGGCCCGCAATTGATATTTTTCACGGATTTGCTGGATAGCCTGATTTTTTTCTTTCGATAAAAAGGATACTTCGCCTTTGGCTAGGTATTGCCAGGTGTGGTATTCCGTATCTAATGGGAAAAGACGTTTAGTTTCCTCTAATGCCGCATCAGCTTCCGTTGGTAGACTGAATTTGCTGATATACATGGGCGGAACAGCATCAAAGTTTTTGATCAGCTGATCGATACCTTGCCCCGTACGCGCATTGGTTTCGTATACTTTTGTATTTAATAGGTGTTCAAGTTTCTGAACATCGATTGTAATTCCCTTTTCTTTGGCTTCATCGATCATATTGATGACAAAGATGGCCGGCAGGCCGAGCTCCCGGGCTTGTTGATAAAGAATAATAGACCGTTTTAGGTTCGTAGGTTCAGCGACGACAACGACGAGGTTTGGTCTGAAACTACTTTCTTTATTGACTAAAGTGTTGAAAACAACTTCTTCGTCCAATGAACTTGGGAACAGGGTATATGTGCCCGGTAAGTCAATAATACGATAAACTTTGTTGTTGGCTTTAACTTGCCCCTCACGTTTTTCGACCGTAATACCGGGATAATTTCCTACTTTCTGATTTAATTTTGTAATCCGGTTAAATAGCGATGTTTTACCCACATTTGGATTACCCAAAAGTGCAATAATCGGGTTATTCATTATTTCTGATCAATAAGGATGACTTTGGCTTCTGATTTGCGGATAGCAATTAAGGCGTTATTAGCATTAATATTTAGACATATAGGACCGTCCAAAGGTGCGATATGTTTCACCTCTACTTCAGTACCGGGAATAAACCCCAATTCGAAAAATTTAGCTGGAATTTCGTGTGAATCAAAATCTATAATTACCGCTTTTTCCCCTTTTTTTAGCTTATCTAAGCTAGTTCTATTACGCATTTGCCTGTTTTTTTGAATTCTTCAAATATACAGAATTTCTACCATTTAGAATGATTCTAATGTCATAGTTATGTATTTAGTAAAAAACAGCTATCTTTACTATTCAGAACGATTAATTATCAACCAGAATGAAGATTGAGGACGAAATCAAAGTAAGTAAATTCAGCAATGAATGGCATCGTTGTACGGTAAATATTCTTTACACGTACAATTGGATTAACAATGAGCTTGAACAGCGTGCTGCCAAAGAAGGAATCACTTTGAAACAGTTTAATGTCTTGCGCATATTGAGGGGCCAATATCCCAAGCCTGCAACCAATAATCTGATTAAATCAAGAATGTTGAGTACTACCCCGGACATCTCGCGTATGATTGATCGCATGGTTTCCAAAGAATTGGTTTCACGTTGTCAATCGGGTGGTGATAAAAGGGCAGTGGATTTGGTTATCACTGAGAAGGGCCTCGAGATTCTTAAGAGTTTAGATGAGGATATGTTGATGAAGGATCTTTTACCCGATCGAATTAGCGAAGAAGAGGCAATGACTTTAAGTGCACTGTTGGATAAACTTCGCGGCTAAAGAAATTAATGCGCATGGTCATGATGTTCATGATCATGCGGTTGTTGATGCTGATCGTGCCCATGATCATGTTCTCCGACAAATAAGAAACTTCCGAGTGCAATAGCAACACCGGCTATCACAGCAATCATTTTCTTTTTATTGAATTTATGATGGTCAATTGAGCCCGATTCAAAAAGTATCGTTGTCGATATGTGCAAGAAGATACCAATAACCACGGCCATGATTTTATCAAAATATTGCTGGATATTGCCTACTTCACCTGCACTGATGGCTTTGCTCAGCAAAAAGCCAAAAGGGGTCATTGCTGCAAATAAAGCTAGTGTAATGAGGATGGTGTTTTTCTTTAAATGCGTGCTTATTAGAATACTTCCCAATGCAAATGCCGCCGGAATGTGGTGGATGGATATGCCTAGTGCAAGTTCAGTCTGATGTGTTGCCGCGAGTGGCATGCCTTCAAGGAAAGCATGAAGACATAGACTGAACATAATACCTATTGGAAAACGATGATTGTGGTGGTCGTGATCATTGTCGGTATGGATATGGCCATGCTCGATCCCTTGGGAGAACTGTTCAAGAAAGAGCTGGAAAAGAAATCCAGCAAGCACATAAATACCCAATACCTCAGGTGAAGTATTGTTAGACTGATAGACATGCGGAATGAGGTGCAGTACCGTAATAGAGAATAAATAGGCTCCACTGAAAGAAAGGATGAGTTTAAGGAAACTGGTTCCTTTCTTTTGTACAAAAAATACAGCAATTCCACTTGCAAATGCAGGTATGAATAAAATTAAAATCAATAAAATTGAATTCATTATACGTGTTCAGTTTTAAAAAAGCTAGGCACAAACCGTTTGAATAAGTAGCCTGTTGCCAATCCAACCAGGATACCTAAGGCTGAACCACAGAGGACATCAAACGGGTAATGGACACCAACATAAATTTGAGAGACTGAAATTAGGGTTGCCCAGGTAATACAAAGCCAAAGCACATGTTTCCATCTTCTCCGGAAAAGTACAATCCAGAAAAAAGCAAGGGAAAAATGATTGGCCGCATGAGAGGAGGTAAAGCTAAAGCCGGAGCCGCATCGCACCCGGATGTTGACATTTTCTTTAAACTCCACGTCGTTACACGGTCTAATCCTTTTTACAGTCTTTTTGATCAAATGAGATGATATACCATCGGAAATTCCGAAGGTAACCAAGGTCATGGCAACAATTAGAATTCCCGTTTTTCCATAGGTCTTTATGAAAAATATGATCAGAAATAAATACAAGGGGGCCCAGGTATATGGATTGCGTAGTATAGGCAATAACCAATCAAACACGGGGTTACTCAAGCCCTGATTAATGGCCAGAAAAATCTCTTGATCGATGTGTACTAATTGTTGAATCATAAATGTTGTTGATGACAATGAAATTCCTAAACTTTAAAAACTCACTTTTCAAAAGTAAAAATAATTTCATTGCAAACGGTTGTTTCTTTTAAAAACAACTTTGTTGCAACAAATATACGTTAAATATTCCTTAATTATAATTTTAATTCGATATTTTATTGCCATTGTGCTAAATTTACACGTTACTCAATTCAAAAGAAATGACTTTAATTAAATCAATATCAGGAATACGAGGTACGATAGGCGGGCGTGCTGGAGAGGCACTTACCCCAATAGATATCGTTAAGTTTACAGCTGCTTATGGCAAAATAATTGTTAAGCAGAGTGGTATCAAAAAAATTGTTGTTGGAAGAGATGCGCGTGTTTCTGGTGAGATGGTAAGTAATTTGGTGATTGGTACCTTGCAAAGCATCGGTGTTGATGTGGTTGATTTAGGTCTTTCAACAACGCCAACGGTAGAGATCGCTGTACCTATGGAAAAAGCTGCTGGTGGTATTATTTTGACTGCTTCACACAATCCAGGTCAATGGAATGCGCTAAAGTTACTGAATGCAAAGGGCGAATTTATTTCAGATGCCGAAGGGCAAGAGGTATTGGCCCTTGGTGAATCCTTAGACTTTGATTTTTCCGAAGTTGAAGCATTAGGACAGGTTCATAAAGACTATTCATATTTACAGAAACATGTAGACGCTGTATTAGCGTTGGAATATGTTGATAAGGAAGCTATTAAAGCCGCTAATTTTAAAGTTGCTTTGGATGCCGTAAACAGTACAGGTGGTACATTTATACCTGCCTTATTGGATGCGCTTGGTGTGCAGACAATCTATAAAATCCATTGTGAGCCGAATGGTCAGTTTCCGCATAATCCCGAACCATTAAAAGAGAATTTGACAGATCTATCAGCTGCGGTTATTGAAAACAAAGCTGATTTAGGGATTGCTGTAGATCCAGATGTAGATCGATTGGTCTTTATGATGGAGGATGGTGAGTTATTTGGTGAAGAATATACCTTAGTGGCCGTAGCAGATTATTTATTGCAGCATAAAAAAGGAAATACAGTTTCTAATTTATCTTCTACACGCGCACTGCGTGATGTGACTAAAGCACATGGTGGCGAATATTATGCCGCTGCTGTTGGTGAAGTCAACGTGGTTACAAAGATGAAGGAAGTGGATGCGGTAATTGGCGGAGAAGGAAATGGCGGTGTTATCTATCCTGCATCTCACTATGGCCGTGATGCACTGGTAGGGGTAGCGATCTTCTTGACACATCTGGCTAAACTTGGTAAAAAAGCCTCCGAATACCGCGCCTCTTTACCGCAGTACTTTATGTCAAAAAACAAGATTACACTGACTCCGGAATTGGACATTGACAACTTATTGGCCAAAATGGAGGAAAAATATAAAAATGAAGACCATTCAACAATCGATGGATTGAAAATAGACTTTGAAAATGAATGGGTTCATTTACGTAAATCGAATACCGAACCGATTATTCGGATTTACTCGGAGGGACCTACGCCTGAAGCTGCTGAGCAGATCGCGCAGAAGATTATCCGCGAAATTGAAGAAATAATTAAATAAAGATAAAAAGCTGCCTATGCAGCTTTTTGTTTTAAGACTGATCTCATCGGAAGAGGATTGTCTTAGCTATTACGAAGTTTTATAATGTATGATTAGAAAGATCATTTTAGGTACGTATTGTTTTCTTAGTTTAATTTTATTTGTCTTTCCGACAAGTGCCCAGCAGCCTATGGACGAAATCAATGGGCTACTGGATCGTTGGCACAAAACTTCGGGTGAGGTAAAGTATGGTCCATTTTTGAATGTTATTGCTTCAGATGGCGTTATTTTGGGTACTGATCATGATGAAAGGTGGGATAAAGCCCATGCGGAGAAGTTCAGCGATCAATATTTCAATCCCAAAAATGCCTGGACTTACACCTATGACAAGCGGCATATCAGCTTTAATGCCGATAGCACGACGGCCTGGTTTGATGAAACGTTTAAGATCAATACCAAGTCCTTTCGTGGCGTGGGCGTATTAAGTAAGCAGGACAATGAATGGAAGCTTCGTCAATACAGCATGTCCATGTCGGCACCTTATGCGGATGTGAAAGCGGCCGTAGGTGGAAAGGCAGGTCAGAAAATTCACAGTAACCTGTTATTGGTGATGGTGCTGTTTTTCTTTATGGCTATGTTATTTGTGCTGAGCCAACGCCTCAAGATCTCTTACCCCATTCTGTTGGTTATTGGCTGACTTGTGATCTCGTTGATCCCAGGGGCACCTGTCATAAGTGTTGATCCCGATATCGTGTTTATGGTATTTTTGCCACCCTTGCTTTTTGAAGCGGCCTGGTATACCAATTGGGGGAATTTTCTAAAGTGGCGACGGTCTATTTTTATCATGGGCTTTGGTTTGGTCTTCTTCACATCGCTGGCGATTGCCTACTTTTCGGTCAGTATTATTCCGGGATTTACCTTGGCGCTGGGCTTTTTACTGGGTGGGATTATCTCTCCTCCAGATGCCGTGGCTGCTAGTTCTGTCCTGAAAGGGGTAAGTATTCCGAAACGTGGAATTGCGATATTGGAAGGGGAAAGCCTAGTGAATGATGCAGCCTCATTGACGGTATTTAGATTTGCATCCATTGCGATTCTTACTGGCCAGTTTGTGATGAGCAATGCGACGACGCAGTTTCTGATGTTATCGGTCATGGGGGTTGTCGTTGGTCTGGTCATCGGTCACATCCTCTATATATTCCTACGTTATGTTGCTAAGTCGTCGAGTATTTCAACACCCATAACCCTTATTGCACCTTACCTGATGTATATTGTTGCGGAGCATTTTGAGTAGTCGGGGGTCTTGGCCGTGGTTAGTGGCGGATTGTTTCTTTCCTTCCGGGCAGGGGATTACCTCAACTATCATACACGGATCCAAACCAAAGAAGTGTGGGCGACAGTGGGTTTTCTCTTAAATGGATTTGTCTTTATCCTCATTGGACTTGAACTCCCGGTGATCATCAATGGTTTGGGGGAATACTCCATGGAGGAAGCTATTGATTATGCATTGGCGATTTGTGTAATTGTTATAGTTTTGCGATTAATCGCCGTTTATCTTTCGGCTTTTGTTCCCAGGATATTGTTCAAACGGGTCCGCATCAAGGAAAAGAGTCCAGGATGGAAATTGCCGCTTGTCGTTGGCTGGGCCGGTATGCGCGAAGTGGTTTCTTTGGCATCAGCATTGGCAATACCATTGACTTTATATGATGGAACAGCCTTCCCACACCGTAACCTGATTTTATTCATTACATTTGTGGTTATTTTAGTGACGCTTGTTTTTCAGGGGCTTACATTGCCTTTGTTGATTAAATTGATAAAAATTGAAGAGGTCGATGAGCAAGCTTCGATGGAAGAACAGATCGATGAGATTCGGGTACGTCTTGGCAAAGAATCTATTGCGTATCTGGATAAACATTACGCAAAGGAAATGCTGGAGCATGAGACAATCGCCCGTGTTAAAGAGCAGATTATCCGGAGCGTAAATGCATCGGAACGAGCAAAAGAGGAGGATACCCGTGCGCAGCTTTCTGCAGTAAGGGGGCTCTATAATAAAATTATGTTGGAACTTTTAGCGCTACGTCGTGACGGTCTGTACAAGATCAAAGAAAGTAAGGCTTTTGACAGTGATGTTATTAAAGAGATCGAGTATTCCCTGGATTTGGAAGAATCGCGTTTGTCGCGCAAGTAGTTGTTTATAAACGAGTAAATCTCGGTTTTTTGCTCGTCGCAACCTAGTGTTGGCGTTGCAAGAAATGCGCTTAGTCGAGCAAAAAATAGTGCGCTAGTGTTGTAAGAAATAGCGTGCAGAGGTGCAAAAAATAGCGAATTTAGCTTATAATGCTAAATTCGCTATTTTGCCTTTATCGCCCACTAAAAATATCGCTCGACCTTTTTTTGCCTTTTGGACGGCATTGAAACTTTCCTTTCCAATAGGCGTCCAGTTTTTTCCGCCGTCATTCGATAGGTCTGTACCCGAAGTGCCCGTGCTGATCAGCTGTTTTTTTGAAAGATAAATAACGGCCGACTTAAAGCCAGCGGGTGCTGTCTGTGGTGCAGACCATGTTTTGCCGCCATCGTTGGTTAGCAGGCTATTTTTGTCTTTGTTTTTATCCGCCTTGTAATCGCCACCGACGACAATACCCGTTTTTGATGTGTTAAATGCGACAGAAAAAGGGCCGGTGCTATTTGTGCCCTGAATGATGGGGCAGCTGTAACGTTGCCATGTGTTACCCTGATCCTTGCTGCTGTAGATATTGGAAACTGTCCCACCTGTGGCAATCCAATATGTTCCGCTGTTATCGCAATATATTGATGTTCCACTGGCTGCAAAACCGGCCTCGCCATCGGTAATGGTAAAGTGCATATTCGGGGATATATCTTTCCAGGACCTTCCGAAATCGGTGCTTTTCAATAGCGGCATTTTTCCCTGAATGGCGTCGCCAAAGGCAATGCCGACCCCTTTTGATGTAAAAGCAAAACCGTCATAAAATATTTCGGGCCGCTTGTCATTGAATACTTCTTTCCAGCTTCGACCGCCGTCATGGGTACTTAAGATGATGGCAGGGGAACCGGCAGATATAATTAAGGCTTCATTCTCATCAAATGCTTCGATATCTCTAAAATCTGTTTTTTCGTAGCCAATTGGATTGACCCACTGCCAGTTTTTTCCGGCATCGGTGCTGAGCCCGACGGTACCGTTGCTTCCGCTTACCCATACCGTTGTATCATCGACCACGCTTAGGCCTCTGTAGCTGCTGTTTCGCTCTTGATTTACAAGGTTAATGGTTGTTTGTTGAGCGTTCAGATGGCCCAGGAACAAGATGTGGGTAATAAAAATCAGAAATAAAGGTTTCATGTGATTATACTTTTTATTTAAACAAATCTACTCGTCTTTTTGAAACTTTTCCTTGTTTTTTTAAGATTGTTTTGCGGAGCTGAAGAAATCCAACCGTCATTTTTCTCGGTGATTTAAAATAAGGAATGCTCAATACGACCAACAGCGCAATGCAGGCGGAAGTGCCGAGAGCTCCGCCATAACCAGTAAAAAATTTACTGGTATTGAGCAGTATTGTCGTGAAAATAACGCCAGCTAGAGCCAAACCGAAATAGGTTGATAACTGGTTTTTGGAGACCATGCCTATAAATGACGCGCCTATAAAAATAGGGGGGATGTACTGTGCGAGATAAGGAGAAACACTTTGTGGGAAGAAGTGAAGGAAACCTGCGACAACTAAGGTCAGCATTGCGGATGAGCGCACTGCCCCTTGGTGAAATTTGGTGTTGACATAGTATGTCGCCGTGCTCCCGATGATGCCAACTAGGTATAAAATGAATGTTTCCATATTACTTAAAAATATATAACAGCAGGTATGTCAATGAAACACCCAGGAAGGCCAATGTTCCTAGTTTACCGCCGACACCATTCAATAGACTTTTCGATACAACCAGAAAGATCGCTGTAAAAATACTGGCGGCTAAAATAAAAGAGAATCCATGAGCCACCTGCGCATTGGACATTCCTACAAATGCACCGCAATAAATTGCTGCAGGGAGGTGGGGCAGATAAGTTGAATTTTTGTTGATATTTGGAATAAAAGAGGCTATGGTACCTGTCAGCGCTGCCCCCAATACAGGGCCCAAACCGAAGATCTGATTGAAATAGTAGGATGCAATCGCCCCTATAGGTACCCAAAGGGCAATTTTGATCGATTCATATTCATGCCTGTGATGATGAATGGGCGACCTGAGGTAACTGTATAAAATCAGTAAGGACAATAGGCCGATAAAAGCCAATACAATATAAGAATGTGTATTTTCTACAAAGATGGCCACTAAAAAAAGGGCCTGAATGACAAATAATAAGCAGATGCTTATTATCCTAAATTTCTGCCGGGCTTGCATTTAAACAAATTTAGGCAAAGGTACTGATTATTTGTCTATTCTATTGGTAGATTTTCTTTTTATCAATATGGGATCAAGAACAATCTGTTCGATTGCTTCGTACGGACTTTTTTGTTTAACCATTTTCAGAAAGAGTTTTGCACATTCTTCCCCCATTTTGTTGGCCTGTTGATCAATACTTGATAGTGTAGGGGTGATAAAGGAAGAAAAGGTCTGGTTTGCAAAACCGATCACTCCTGTCGCTGGAATGGCAATATTTGCAGTTTTTAATGCCTGTATAATTCCCACGGCTGTAAAGTCATCACCACCAATAAAGGCGTCCGGTTGGATTACAGATTTTAGAATCTGTTCGGTTCCTTTGATGCCGGCTTCAATGGATAAGTCGCCACGAATGATAAAGTCTTTCTGCGGGGAAATCTGCGCATCTTTTAAGGCTGCTTCGAAACCATGGAAACGATCCTGGAAAATAGCGATTTCTTTGTCCGTTGTGATAAAGGCAATGTTTTTGTAACCCTGTTCGAGCAGGTGCTGTGTTGCAAGGTAGCCTGCTTTAAAATCGTCAAGTTTGACCACAGGAGCAGGAATATCTTTATGGGTACGGTCAAAAATAACCAGGCATTTGCGCTGATTGATCACTTCCTGAAAATGCTGGGTTTCCTGCGTCTCCAGCGACAACGAAGCAATGATGCCGTCTACCTGAGCTTCAAGTAAGGTCTTCACGCCATTGACTTCATCTTCAAAAGATTCATTCGATTGATAAAGCAATAGGCTGTAGTTGTGTTTTTTTAACTCTTTTTCAATGCTATGCACGGCTTCTGCAAAAAAATGAATTTGCATGGTAGGAACAATGACACCGATGGTATTGGACTTGCCCGAGGAAAGAGAAGAGGCCAACTTATTGACGCTGTAATTCAATTCCTTTGCTTTGTCTAACACCAGTTTTCGTGTCGCCTCACTGATCGTAGGCACATTATTCAGTGCGCGCGATACGGTAGAGACTGTCACTCCAAGCGCACGGGCTATATCATAAATTGTCGTTTTTTTATTCACGCTCCAAAGTAAATAATTTTATTTAATATTTTGATAATTCAGAAACATGCCCTACTTTTATGCAACCGGTTGCAGTATAAGGCCGATGTTGTTTTTTATAACCAATTAGAATTGATTACCATGTATTTATTAGGTATAGACGTAGGTACTTCTTCCGTAAAAGTTTCAATTGTTGAGGCATCTTCACAACGTAAGGTTTGCTCAGTGCAATATCCGGACGTAGAAGCTCCTATCATTACGTTGGAGCCCAATTGGGCTGAACAGAACCCGCTCGATTGGTGGGACTACTTTAAACAGGCTCTGTTGAAGGCAAACAGGCTGGGCCTGTATGACCCCAAAGCAATTTCGGCCATTGGTATTGCCTACCAGATGCACGGTTTAGTTGTGGTCGATAAAGATCAGCATGTGTTGCGAAATGCCATTATCTGGTGCGACAGCAGGGCTGTTGAATTGGGAAATATCGCTTTTGAAGAAATCGGAAGGTCTTTCAATCTGAGTCATCATCTGAATTCACCCGGTAATTTTACAGCGTCAAAGTTGGCCTGGGTAAAAGCAAACGAGCCGGAAATTTATGAAAAAATAGATAAGATCATGTTGCCGGGGGATTTCATCGCTATGAAACTTTCGGGGCAGGTGACGACTTCCATCTCAGCCTTGTCTGAGGGGATATTCTGGGATTTCAAGGATAATGTATTGTCGCGTACGATTATGGATTATTATGGCTTTGATGATCATCTTATTCCTGAGATCTTACCTGTGTTTTCAACGCATGGTCAAATTAAAGCCGCTGTTGCTGAAGAACTTGGGCTATCCAGTACAGTGACCATCAATTATAAAGCCGGCGACCAGCCCAACAATGCACTTTCGCTGAATGTCCTTCAACCTGGCGAAGTTGCTGCGACGGCTGGCACTTCAGGGGTGATCTATGGCGTCAGTGACAAACTGATCGCCGACCGCGAATCGCGCGTAAATACATTTGCCCATGTGAATTATCAGGAGAATGATATCCGGACAGGTGTACTGCTCTGTATCAATGGAACAGGCATTATGAATAGCTGGGGGAGACGTTTGTTGGGCCACGATTTGTCTTATGAGCAGATTAATGCGATGGCTGGCGCATCTCCTATCGGTAGCAAAGGATTGCAGGTTATCCCATTTGGCAACGGTGCCGAACGGATGCTCAACAACCAAACTGTTGGGGCTTCAATTTCGGCGATAGATTTGAATAGGCATGAGACAAGCGATATGCTGCGTGCTATACAGGAAGGTATTGCATTTGCTTTTCGCTATGGTTTGGATATCATGCGCGAAAATAATCTGCATCCAAATATGATTCGTGCAGGTTATGCGAATTTATTCTTGAGCTCCGTTTTCAGGGAGTCATTTGTGGGGGCCACTGACGTTCCTGTAGAAATCTTTAATCATGATGGCAGTATTGGTGCCGCTCTTGGAGCAGGTATAGGAAGTGGGTATTATGCCGATTTTACAGAAGCTTTTCGTTCTTTGAAACCGGTTTATACAGTGGAACCTCAATTTGTAGCGCAATATGAGGAGCACTATCAGCAATGGAAGGAATTATTAAACAAACAAATAAATAACAAATAAGATGAATATTATCAAAGGGAAAAAGGAATTTTTCAAAGGCGTTGGCCAAATTCAATTCGAAGGAAAAGACAGCACAAATCCATTGGCTTTCCGTTATTATAATCCAAAACAAATTGTTGGTGGCAAGACCATGGAAGAGTATTTTAAATTTGCCTGTTCATACTGGCATTCTTTCAACGGTAACGGATCTGATCCATTTGGCGGACCGACACATCAATTTCCATGGGATGAAAGCAACGACGTAATCATGAGGGCAAAAGATAAAATGGATGCAGCATTCGAATTTATCAGTAAAATAAATATCCCCTATTATTGCTTTCATGATGTGGACTTAGTTGATTATTCGGATAATGTGGTTGAAAATGAAAAACGTCTGTCAACTATCGTTGATTATGCGAAGGAAAAACAACAGGAAAGCGGTATAAAATTGCTTTGGGGAACAGCCAACCTTTTTAGCCATAAACGCTACATGAATGGAGCTGCAACTAACCCTGATTTTCATGTTCTTGCACATGGTGGAGCACAGGTCAAGGCAGCCTTGGACGCAACGATTGCTCTTGGTGGTGAAAATTATGTTTTCTGGGGTGGAAGAGAGGGGTATATGAGCCTTTTAAATACCAATATGAAGCGTGAGCAGGAACATCTTGCACAGTTTTTACACATGGCCAAGGATTATGCCCGCAAAAATGGTTTCAAAGGAACTTTCTTTATCGAGCCGAAACCATGTGAGCCTACAAAACATCAATACGATTATGATGCGGCTACTGTGCTGGGCTTCCTGCGTCAGTATAATCTTTTGGAAGATTTTAAATTAAATTTAGAGGTAAACCATGCCACATTGGCCGGACATACGTTCCAGCATGAGCTACAGGTTGCTGTAGATGCAGGTAAATTGGGCTCCATTGATGCTAACCGCGGTGATTATCAAAATGGATGGGATACGGATCAATTTCCGAATGATATTAATGAATTGACCGAAGCCATGTTGATTATTTTAGAAGGTGGTGGATTCCAAGGTGGAGGTGTGAATTTTGATGCCAAAATACGCCGCAACTCGACAGATCCTGAAGATTTGTTTTATGCACATATCGGTGGTATGGATCTTTTTGCACGCGCGCTTGTTACGGCAGATCGTATCCTGCAAGACTCGGATTACAAAAAAATACGGGCCGATCGTTATGCTTCTTTTGATACAGGTCATGGTGCATCATTTGAAGAACGAACACTGACCCTGGAGAACTTAAGGGATTTAGCTGTGGAATTAGGAGAACCAAAAACGATTAGCGGTAAGCAGGAGTATTTAGAAAATTTGGTCAATAGATATATATAGTTCTAAAAATATTTCTATATTAGGCGATCAAATTAAACCAATTACCAATACATGAATAATTATTTAAGCACAAAAGATTACATCGTTTTCCTGATATACTTTGTTATTGTAGCAGGTTATGGATTATGGGTGTATTATCGCAAGAAATCTGAATCTGTAGGCTCCAAAGACTATTTTTTGGCTGAGGGGTCATTGACTTGGTGGGCTATCGGAGCTTCACTTATTGCGTCCAATATTTCGGCCGAGCAATTTATCGGTATGAGCGGTTCCGGATTTAAGATGGGATTGGCTATTGCGACTTACGAGTGGATGGCTGCCATTACACTGATTGTCGTTGCGGTATTTTTTATCCCGGTATACTTAAAGAACAAGATCTTTACGATGCCACAGTTTCTCCATAAACGATATAATGGGACTGTTGCGATGATCATGGCCGTTTTCTGGTTATTGTTGTATGTTGTAGTTAATTTGACATCCATCCTCTATTTGGGAGCCATTGCGGTAAGTAGTATTTCCGGTATCAGTCTGGATGCCTGTATGTATGCAATTGCGATTTTTGCTGTGATCATTACATTGGGGGGAATGAAAGTAATCGGTTATACGGATATTATTCAGGTTTTCTTTTTGGTATTGGGTGGTTTGGCGACCACTTACCTAGCCTTGAACCTCGTTTCAGAGCACTATGGTGGATCAGGAGTATTGGAAGGCTATCACTTGATGACCGAAAAAGCTTCCGACCACTTTCATATGATTCTGGATCGTAAGAATGAGAACTATCTCGATTTACCGGGGCTAACCGTATTGATTGGCGGTATGTGGATAGTTAATTTGAATTACTGGGGATGTAATCAATACATCACGCAACGCGCGCTTGGAGCAGATTTGAAAACCGCGAGAAACGGTATCTTGTTTGCCGCATTTCTGAAGTTATTAATGCCTATCATTGTTGTGTTGCCGGGTATTGCAGCCTATGTCATGTGGAAAGATGGCTTGTTCCAAAATGAAATGATGCAACATGGTGAGGTAAACCCTGACCACGCTTATCCAGTTTTGTTGAATTTATTGCCAGCAGGTTTAAAAGGCTTGTCTTTTGCGGCATTAACAGCTGCAGTGGTCGCTTCTTTGGCAGGTAAAGCAAACAGTATCGCGACAATCTTCTCCTTGGATATTTATAAAAAGGTATTCAATACAGAAGCATCGGATAAGAAATTGGTCAATATCGGCAAGCTAACTGTTGTGGTTGCCATGATCTTGGGTGTGCTGATTGCTCCACATTTGGGTATCGATAAAAAAGGTGGATTCCAATATATTCAAGAATATACGGGTTTTGTATCTCCAGGTATTTTTGCGATGTTCATTTTAGGATTCTTCTGGAAGAAAGCAACTTCAAATGCGGCTTTGTTTGCAACAATTGGAGGTTTTATTTTCTCCATCATCTTCAAAAAATTGCCGGATTGGGTCGATCTGTCATTCTTGTCATCGACAGGTTTCTCTGTTCCAAATCCAACAACAGGAGTCTACGAAATTCCATTTTTGGATAGAATGGGATTCGTCTTCGTGATTTGTATTATCGGTATGATTCTCATTAGTATCATCGACAATAAGCGTGGTGTCGTGCCAGCTGGATTGGAAGTTGATACCACGATGTTTAAACCACACCGGGCGTTTTTGGTCATTGCATTGATCGTAGCGCTATTGGTTACAGCATTATATTCTATTTATTGGTAATCCAATAGCAAATAAGATTTTAAAAACTCCTATCAATCTCGGTTGATGGGAGTTTTTTGTTTGTTTTAAAAATACCTATCTTGGTTTTACTAAAACCATTGCTTAACGAAAGATTGCTGCTATGAAAAGAAGATCCCCCTTGCTACTGATGACGCTGTTTGGATTGCTCACTACCTGTACGCCGATGCTGAGTTCCGCCCAGCGTACACAGAAACCACCTTTACATGGAAAACATTGGATGGCTATTACGGGCAAACCCTTGGCGGCAACAGCGGGTGCCCAGCTATTTCAACAAGGGGGAAATGCGGTGGACGCTGCTTGTGCAATGCTCGCAGCAACCTGTACGATGTGGGATGTACTGAGTTGGGGTGGAGAGACGCAGGCCTTAATTTATCATCCGAAACTAAAGAAGGTCATTGCGATAAATGCCTTGGGGGTAGCACCCAGTGGAGCGACAGTCGATTTTTTTAGATCAAAGGGCTACGAATTTCCGCCAGAATATGGTCCTCTTGCTGCTGTCACGCCAGGTACACCCGGCGGATTGTGCTATATGTTGGCTCATTATGGAACGAAAAGTTTAGCAGAAGTATTAGCTCCTGCTCTTGAAATGGCTGCAGGGTACCCGATTGACGCGCAAACTGCAACGAGTATTGAGCGAGGTAAAGAGCGCATTAAGGAATGGCCCTACAGTAAAAAGGTATTTTTAGTACATGAAGGTAAATCCTGGGAAGCTCCTGAGGCGGGAGAGGTTTTCGTGCAGCAGGATCTGCATAATACCCTGTCCAAATTGATAGAAGCGGAAAAGAAGGCTCTTGCAGCGGGTAAAGATCGGAAGGCTGCAATCATGGCTGCTTATGATCGGTTTTACACCGGCGATATTGCAGATGAATTTGTCCGTGGCAGTAAGGAGCAAGGAGGCTTAATCACGAAAGCAGACCTAGCCAATTGGAAACCTATTGAGGAGGAGCCATTGCATGTCAATTATAAGGGGGTTGACGTGTATAAATTACAAGAATGGACACAGGGACCGGCCATGCTGCAGAGTTTGCAGTTGTTGAAAAACTTCGATCTAAAGGCAATGGGTTATAATTCGGCTCCCTATATCCATACACTCTATCAAGTTATGAACTTGGCCTTTGCCGATCGGGATTTTTATTACGGTGATCCTTACGGTAAACCTAAGACACCTATTCAAGGTCTTTTACATGAGTCCTATGCCAAGGCGAGGGCCGCAACCATTGATCTTAAGCAAAATAACCCAAATGTACTTCCCGGAGACCCTTATCCCTACGAAGGTAAGCAGAATCCGTATCTTTCGTTACTGGAGCAGCGTAAGAAAGAGTTTACGCCACATACGGAGCTGAAAAATGATTTTGTTCCTAAACATGACGCACGCTCAAGTTCGTCGCTAACGGAATTGCCAAAAACAGCTCTTTTGGCATCTTTAACCGTGGATAGTGCTTATGTCGACCGTTTATTGCGGGGAACAACAAGCGTTGAAGCTGCGGATGAAGAAGGTTGGGTTGTTTCGATCACACCGAGTGGTGGTTGGCTCCCTGCCTGTATTGCCGGGAATACCGGGGTGGGCATGAGTCAGCGCTTACAGAGTTTTGTCTTAGATTCGTTGATTAACCCGTTCAATGTGGTCGAGCCGGGCAAAAGACCGCGTGTAACGCTTACGCCTTCGATGGCTTTGAAAAACGGAAAACCTTACCTTTCTTTTGCCGTGCAGGGCGGAGATACACAGGATCAAAACCTATTGCAGTTTTTCTTGAATATGGTCGAGTTTGGTATGACGCCACAACAAGCCAGCGAGGCGGCCAATATCAACAGTAACCAGCTTTGGCTATCGCTGGGGGGAACGAAGACCGACGATCGAAAGCCGCGCTCAGGTAGCCTTCTATTGGATAAAAATACAGCACCAGCAATTATTGAACAATTAAAGAAAATGGGGTATAGCATACAGCTCGGTGATCGTACCAGTGGACCTATAAATGCTATTTATTTCGACCAGCAGCACCATACACTTTGGGGTGGCAGCAGCAACAATGGGGAGGACTATGGCATCGGGTGGTAGTGTCTCATTAGCTTGCTGCTGGGTTTTGGTTTTGTTATCTCCATGGTATTTGTTATCTTACCTACTGATCGGAAACTGATTTTTGTTATGGAGGGTAGTGTCAATAAATATTCGTTTGTTTTTCAGCCTGATGAAGCTGGTATTGTCTTGGTAGATGGCTTAAAACGGCGACTACGTGCATCGTTAGCCGAACTGTTTCCCGACAAAAACAAAGGCTGGTATCCCAGTTGCAATTCCAAAGCCCATGTAACGATATGTGCTTTTGAAGCAGATGGGAGTAAACTGACAATGGCTATTGAGGCTTTGCAGGAGACTTTGGTCTATGAGCGGAGTCAGTATGTTTATTTTGATCATTTTTCATCATTCGCCGGTGGTGCGTACTATATTGCACCGACTGTACATGCCCGGAGTTATCTCAAGGACCGGGCGCGAAAGGTTGTTCAAACTTTAGCGGAGTTTGATTTGATCGAGATTAGCGACGAACCCCATATTTCGATTGGACGACGTCTGGAGCCACAACAGCTTGAAATTGCAAAAGAACAGTTGCGGTCTGTCGACCTGAGCTTTATGTGCAAGGGCGTTCATGTGCGGCAGTTTAAACCTGATTTAGGGCAGTACGAGATCATCGATTTCATCCAATTTGGCAACCAATCAAAGGAAAATTCTGGCCAGCTGGCATTTAAATTCTAATAATATCGCGGTTTAATTGCCTAATAATGTAAAGCTTTTTATCTTTAAGGCCGACAATAGACGATATTGCACTTATAGTACTTTATGCATTACGACGAATCTCATCATAAATCCCTATCTGATATCCATGAAAGTGTAGATGTCAATCAAGGGAAATCCAAATTTAAGAAGATACTTAGTTTCTTTGGTCCGGCTTATCTCATTAGTGTGGGGTATATGGATCCAGGTAACTGGGCTACCGATCTTGCTGGAGGAAGCCAATTTGGCTATACCCTGATTTGGGTGCTGTTGATGAGTAATATCATGGCGCTAGTACTACAGAATCTATGTGCCCGTTTAGGTATTGTACGCGGTAAAGACCTTGCGCAGTGTAACAGGGAAACCTATCCTAAACGGATGAATTTTGTGCTCTATGTACTTGCTGAAATTGCAATTGCAGCCTGCGACCTGGCGGAGGTTTTGGGTATGGCCATCGGTCTTAACCTCCTTTTCGGCATTGATCTGCTCTGGGGGGTAATGATCAGTTTTGCAGATACTTTCTTATTGCTCTATCTTCAGAAGCTAGGGATGCGGAAAATGGAACTTTTTATCATTGGCCTGATTGCGCTTATCGGCATGTGTTTCATGGTAGAAATGTTTTTGGCGAAACCGGATTTTGCCGAGGTGGCCACTGGATTTATACCCAGTATCCCGAATAGTGCCGCACTATATATTGCCATAGGCATTATAGGCGCGACCGTCATGCCGCATAATCTATATTTGCACTCGGCTCTTGTACAGACACGGAAGATTGACCGGAATGAGGTTTCTATTCGAAAATCGCTCAAGTATAACTTTTGGGATAGTGCCATTGCCTTGAACCTGGCCTTTTTGGTAAATGCCGCGATATTGATTCTTGCAGCCTCTGTTTTTCACAAAAACGGTATGCATGACGTAGCCGAACTTGAAGATGCTTACCACCTACTGGGCAATCTTCTTGGAACGGAATGGGCCTCAAAATTATTTGCTGTTGCCTTGATTCTTGCCGGACAGAGCTCAACGGTGACGGGAACCCTAGCTGGTCAGATTGTGATGGAGGGATACCTTCGATTGCGGATCAGTCCGACTTTGCGAAGGATTATAACCCGGCTTTTGGCGATTATCCCGGCTGTATTGGTGATTCTTATTTCGGGCGAAGGTCGCGTTGGACAGCTGCTGATCTTTAGTCAGGTGATCTTGAGTATGCAGCTCGCTTTTGCCGTCATTCCGTTGATCCATTTTGTGAGCGATAAAGTCAAGATGGGTATTTTTGCCATTAAACCGCTAACAAAAATTGTGGCCTGGCTGATCGCGGCCATTATCGCTGTTCTGAATTTTAAATTGGTCTACGACGAAGTGGTCGGCTGGATTGGTGAAGCTGATAATATTGTGGTAACGGTATTATTGGTGATGGGCGCTGTGGGTTTGTTTGCCTTATTGATGATGACCGTATTATACCCCATTTTACTCAAATCGAAACCAACGGAGCTGGAGGTTCACCCACCATTTGAGGCATTGCATTTTGAACATAAGGGCTCTTTTAAGAAAGTTGTGATTGCGTTGGATTTCTCAAATTCAGATCAGAAAGTAATCCAATATGCTTTACAGTTGTCGCATGACGACACGACCTTTGTCGTTGTACATATTGTTGAGAGTGCATCGGTGAAATATACCGGGGATTCGACGGATGATTATGAATCGCGTCAGGATTTGGAACGGCTGAAATTGTATGCTGATTTTTTATTGTCGCAAGGACATCAAACTGAATATGAACTTGGATACAATAACCGGATCAAGAGTATTGCAGAAGTATGTGAAAAATACGGCGCCGATCTATTGGTCGTTGGAAGCCATGGGCACAGCGGTGTGAAGGATTTTGTTTTTGGTGAGACAGTTAACAAGCTACGGCATGCGGTGAAAGTCCCTGTTTTTATCGCCCAATAGGCCTTAAGGAGCTATCCCAAAGAGCATCTGTCTATTCACTGTAATTTTATTGCTGAAAAAGTGAAGGGAGGGGTCGGTAAGTGCTAAATAATTTGTACTTTTGCGACATCAAATCAAGATATGAGCGACGCTATTAAACACGAGTGCGGAATCGCACTAATTCGCCTGTTAAAACCCTTATCTTATTATCAGGAAAAATATGGTACGCCATTTTATGGCATCAACAAATTGTACCTATTAATGGAAAAACAGCATAACCGTGGACAAGACGGGGCTGGAATTGCAACCATTAAATTTGATGTTAAACCTGGAAATCGTTACATTTCGCGTTACAGAGCAATGGGCTCAACTGCTGTGGCAGACATATTCGAATATGTACAGAAAAAATTTGCTTCTGTTCAGAAAGCATTTCCAGAAGAGTCAAAAGATACGCAATGGTTAAAAGATAACGTAAGTTTTACGGGAGAAGTACTTTTAGGACATTTGCGCTATGGAACGCATGGAAAGAACAGTATCGAAAGCTGTCACCCATTTTTAAGACAAAACAATTGGATGTCTCGTAATTTGGTGGTAGCGGGTAACTTCAACATGACCAATGTGGATGAATTGTTGCAACAATTATATGAGTTGGGACAACATCCAAAGGAAAAAGCAGATACCGTAACCGTTTTGGAAAAAATTGGCCATTTCTTAGATGATGAGAACCAGGATCTTTTCGATCAATTCAAAAAAGAAGGTCATTCTAATATTGAGATCAGCTCGCTGATTGCTAAAAATATTGATGTTACCAAAATATTGAAGCGTTCGGCCAAAACTTGGGATGGCGGTTACACCATCGCAGGTATCTTTGGTCACGGTGATGCTTTTGTTATGCGCGACCCAGCTGGTATCCGTCCGGCGTTTTATTATCAGGATGAGGAAATCCTGGTTGTAGCATCGGAAAGACCGGTCATCCAAACTGCATTCAATATTCCTATTGGTGCTGTGAAGGAAATTAAACCAGGCCATGCCCTGATCGCTAAAAAAGATGGTACAGTATCCCAAGAGATGTTTAGACAGCCCGTAGAACAACGTTCTTGTTCTTTCGAGCGTATTTACTTCTCACGTGGATCAGATGCTGATATCTATCAAGAACGTAAAGAATTGGGTAGATTACTGGTACCTCAGGTATTGGAATCTGTCAAAAATAACATCAAAAATACCGTATTCTCGTTTATTCCAAATACAGCTGAAGTATCTTACTATGGCTTAATGGATGGAATCAATACCTATGTTCGGGATTTTCAAAAAGATACTTTATTGAATCGTTCAGAAAAAATTTCTGATGAAGAATTGGATGAGATCTTGAGTATTAAACCTCGTTTTGAAAAACTTAACGTGAAGGACGCTAAACTGCGCACCTTCATTACGCAGGATGCGGACCGTACAGATATGGTACAGCACGTATACGATACAACGTACGGTATTGTAAAGGATCACGAAGATACGATCGTTGCCATTGATGACTCGATTGTTCGGGGAACAACATTGAAACAAAGTATTTTAACGATCCTAGATCGTTTGAATCCGAAAAAAATCGTGATTGTTTCATCTGCGCCTCAGATCCGTTACCCAGATTGTTATGGTATCGATATGTCACGTATGGGTGAGTTTGTCGCTTTCGAAGCCGCAATTAATCTCCTAAAACAACGTGGTATGGCACATATTATCGATGAAGTTTATCAAAAATGTGTGGTATCAATGACCCAAGATGTCAATGATATCGATAATTATGTCAAAGCCATTTATGCGCCTTTTACTGATGAAGAGATTTCGGAAGAAATCGCTCGTATTGTAAGACCTCACCACCTGAAAGCAGAGCTTGAAGTAGTTTATCAAACTTTGGATAATTTACACAAAGCTTGTCCAGATCATAAAGGTGATTGGTATTTCTCCGGCGATTACCCAACCCCTGGAGGAAACAAAGTTGTCAATAAAGCATATATGAACTGGATTGAAGGAAAGAATGTAAGAGCATATTTCAGCAACTAAGTTCAAAATTATAATAGGAAGGGATGCATTTATGCATCCCTTTTTTTTATATTCGTACTCAGAAAATTCTGAATCCTAAATAAAAAACCGATTAAAGCAAAGGGAATTACTGTCCGTAAATAAATCGATCATGAAGCATATTTTTAAGAGCCTCTATTTTCAAGTCATCGTAGGTATACTTGTGGGGATCATCTGTGGTATCTATTACCCCGATTTTGCTGTTAAGCTAAAACCATTAGGAGATGCTTTTATTAAACTGATCAAGATGGTTATTGCGCCATTGATTTTTAGCTCCATTGTGATCGGTATAGCAGGAATGCAGGATACGAAAAAAGTAGGAAAAATCGGTTTAACCTCCATTATCTATTTCGAGATCATGACAACAATTGCCCTGATTATTGGTTTGGTCTTTGTTAATTGGATACAACCGGGTACGGGAATGAACGCCGATCCCGCTAGTCTTGATGTATCTTCGGTATCCCATTATATTTCAGAATCCAAAGAGCCACATGGTTTTATGGATTTTATCATCGGGATCATTCCAGGTAATGTGATTGCTGCGGTGGCGTCGGACAACATGTTGCAGGTACTCGTTTTTGCGGTGCTATTTGGGATCGGTATGACAAAAATAGGGCAGAAAGCATCTGAGCCTGTGCTCCATGTATTGCAATCTTTTCTGAAGGTTCTCTTCTCCATTATCAAAATGATCATGTATTTGGCTCCAATCGGGGCAATGGGAGCAATGGGTTTTACGATCGGTAAGTTTGGAATCCAGGCCTTATCTAAACTCGGTATGCTGATGTTGAGCTTCTACCTGACCTGTATTATCTTCGTGATCATTGTGATTGGGGCGGTATTGTATTTTTATCTCAAGGTGAACGTTTTTAAGTTTTTAAAATATATCAAAGAAGAGATTTTAATCGTTTTGGGGACCTCCTCTTCTGAGTCGGCTTTGCCGGGCATTATGCAGAAGATGGAAGATGCGGGCTGTGCCAAGCCTGTTGTGGGCTTAGTTATCCCCACGGGTTATTCTTTCAATCTCGATGGGACAAGTATCTATTTGACGATGGCAGCGGTCTTTATTTCGCAGGCCCTCAATATGCATCTCAGCCTGGAGCAGGAGATTACCTTGTTGCTGGTATTGCTATTGACCTCCAAAGGGGCTGCGGGCGTAACAGGAAGTGGTTTCGTTACCCTTGCTGCGACCTTGCCTGTGGTTGGCCATGTACCGATAGAATCTGTCGCTTTGATCTTTGGTGTGGATCGTTTTATGAGTGAAGCAAGGGCGATAACCAATTTGATCGGAAATTCAGCGGCAACGCTGGTGATTTCAAAATATGAAGATAGTTTGGACGAGGAGCTCCTACATGAAAAGTTAAGTTCTAAACGATGATTTCTGTAATCAAAAGCTATGATCAAATAGGCTTTGCTCCAACAAAGAATTGTTTGGAAATCAGTTCAAACTGTTTAAGAATAGCTTAGAAGGTTCTGTGAGCGAAATAGAAGATTATATCTCCTATTACAATAATCAACGGATAAAACTAAATTTAAATGGAATGAGCCCGACAGAATATCGAGCTCATTATTACAAATCTAATTAACTAAATTTGTCCAATCTTTTGGGGGCAGTCCAAATTTTGGATAGCCCCTTTCTATTCAAAACCTTTCGGGGATCTATTAATTCTCTTTTTTGGTATTTTCTAAATCTTGTGTCAGATCGATGGCGCCAGTTACTTTTTCTTCCAATAACGCGAGTTTGATCACCTGCGACATTTCAGTCACATAGTGGAACTGCATATCTTTGATATAATCTTCCTTGATCTCCAGGATATCTTTTTCATTGGATTTACACAGGATAATATCTTTGATGTTCGCGCGTTTTGCAGCAAGAATTTTCTCCTTAATACCGCCAACAGGCAATACTTTTCCACGTAAGGTAATTTCACCTGTCATGGCTAATTTTTCCTTCACTTTACGTTGGGTAAATAGCGATGTCAGCGCGGTAAGCATTGTTATACCTGCTGAAGGGCCATCTTTTGGAATGGCACCCGCAGGAATGTGAATATGGATATCCCAATGGTCAAAAACGCGATAGTTAATGCCGAAATCCGAAGCGTGGGCTTTCAGGTAGGCTAGTGCAATCGACGCAGATTCTTTCATGACATCACCCAAATTACCTGTCAGGCTCAAACGTCCTTTCCCAGGGCTCAGCGAAGATTCTATAAATAAGATATCGCCACCTACGGAAGTCCAGGCCAAGCCCGTTACGACACCAGCAACATTGTTATTTTCGTAGATGTCCTTATCAAATATTGGAGCGCCTAGGATATCGAGCAGATCTTGTTCGTTAATACTCGGACTGTAATCCTTTTCCATGACAATGCGTGTTGCAATACCACGTACCACAGAGCCGATCTTTTTTTCTAATCCACGCACACCAGATTCGCGTGTGTAATCTTCGATAATCTGTTCGATGATCTTCGCTTTTAAAGAGACATCTTTGGATGCCATTCCATGCATTTCGCGTTGTTTTGGCAAAAGGTGCTTTTTCGCGATTTCGATTTTCTCCTCGATGGTATAACCATTCACTTCGATAATTTCCATCCGATCCAATAACGCAGGTTGAATAGCACTCAAGGAATTGGCGGTCGCAATAAACATTACTTTGGAAAGGTCAAACTCCATTTCGACATAATGATCATAGAAATGTGTATTTTGTTCCGGATCCAATACTTCCAATAAGGCCGACGAAGGATCTCCTTTGAAGTCCGCGCTCATTTTATCGATTTCGTCCAAAATAAAAACCGGATTTGCTGCTCCTGCTTTTTTCAGGGACTGGATGATACGGCCCGGCATTGCGCCGATATAGGTTTTGCGGTGTCCTCTGATTTCTGCTTCATCGCGTACACCACCCAAGGCCATACGGGTATATTTACGCCCCAATGCTTTGGCAATAGATCTTCCCAAAGAGGTTTTACCGACTCCAGGAGGGCCTACTAAACAAAGAATAGGTGCTTTCATATCATTTTTTAATTTCAATACCGCAAGGTATTCAATGATACGTTTTTTTACTTTCTCAAGCCCATAATGATCTTTATCGAGCACTTTTTGTGCTTTGTTTAAATCAAAATTGTCTTTTGTTGTTTCATTCCAGGGTAGATCAAGTAGTAGCTCAAGGTAATTGAGCTGTACCGAATAATCTGCAGCCGCAGGATTGATACGCGATAGCTTTTCGAGTTCTTTTGTGAAATGTTTTTCTACATCAACATTCCATTTCTTTTTCTTACCCCGTTTTTTAAGCTCTTCCAGCTCAAGATCGGGCGTGTTTCCACCCAGCTCTTCCTGGATTGTTTTGAGCTGTTGGTTCAAGAAATAATCACGTTGTTGCTTGTCAAGGTCGACACGTACTTTATTCTGGATCTGGTGCTTTAGTTCCAGCATCTGGATTTCTGTTGTCAGGAGCTCCAATAAAAGTTTGGCACGATTCTCTACTTTAGGTATTTGAAGTAGTTCCTGTTTTCTGACCATTTCGACATTGATATTCGACGAAATAAAGTTGATCAGAAACGAGGGACTTTCAATATTTTTGATGGCTATACCAGCTTCACTAGGTAAGTTTGGCGAAAGTTGGATGATCTGCAGCGCCATTTCTTTTAAAGTAGAAATTGTCGCTTTAAAGTGCTTGGTCATCTTCGGTTTCGCTTCGTTGAATTTCTCCACACGCGCCTTTAAATAAGGTTCGGTTTCGACAATTTCCAACAAGTTGAACCGTTGTTTTCCCTGGATAATGACGGTGGTATTACCATCAGGCATTTGGAGTACTTTAATGATATGAGCTACAGTGCCCACTTTATTTAGTTCTTCAAATCCTGGGTCCTCTACAGTCATATCCTTCTGAGAAACAACACCAATAGTTTTGCTGCCTTTATAAGCTTCTTTGACTAATTTGATGGATTTATCTCGACCTACGGTAATCGGAATGACAACACCGGGAAATAATACGGTATTACGTAAAGGCAAAATAGACAATGCTTCTGGAATTTCAGCATTCGCCATATTATCTTCATCCTCTTGTGTAAGTAAAGGGAAGAATTCGGTATCCTCTGCAACGATTGGAATTGCTTGACTGAAATCAAAAGTTTCGAATTTGCTCATAGTATTTATTTTGTGTATTTGGCAGTCGCTGACATGTTGACGGCTGACTTTCAAATTTTAAGCTTCTATTATTGTTTCCCCTATATTGCAAGGGAAGTGCCAATTGCTAAAAGTGAGCAAAATTACAAATCTATTTTCTAGAATAGGAAAAAAAGGCAGGTTAAATAAAATTTATCTGCCATTTGTTGGAGAAATAGGCATAATAATTGTAATATTGGAATGTGAAAGGGCGCCGATGGCAGTTTTTAAGTTTAAAGAAATCAATCGGATGCTTTTTTACAGATGTAGAAACGATCACAAGTGATCATTAAAGAGTGAATATAAAAACGTAACTATTTAGATATGAATTTAAAATCATTTAAATTGGGTTTGTTTACTGGGGTTTTTGCCTTAGTTGCTTTTAGCGCGAATGCGCAACAACCAAAACAGGCTGAGCATAGCAACGCTAATGTGAGAATGGGGCAGAAAGCTCTTTTGGATGGTGATTTCAAGAATGCCGAGTCATACTTGACTAAAGCCCTCCCTCAAGAAGGGAAAGATCCGGACGTATTATATATGTTGGGATATTCTCAATTTCAAAATGGTGACTATAAAAAATCAGCTGAAACTTTTGGAAAAGTAGTTGCATTGAACGGTAAAAATGCAAATGCCTTATACTTCAAAGCGAAAGCAACAAACAATCTTGCTACTCAATCCACAAATAAGACATCTGTTGCTAACAAAGAGCAGTTGTTGAAAGTTGCTATTGAGGATTATTCAAAAGCAATTGCTATTACACCGACTGATTCGAAATTCTATCAAAATAGAGCGATCGCGAATCGCGATTTAGGTATCTTGATCGGAACGGAGGGTACGCCTAACTACAATAAGGCAATGGCAACTGACGCTTATAACAATGCAATCAAGGATTACGAAAAAGTGTTGAGCTTTGATGCATCGAAAAAAGATATCCAAACAGAAATCAAAAAAGCGAAAGTATATAGAGATAACTTGAAATAGTATCGCTATAAAAGCATAGAAAAAGGGAATACCAATGGTATTCCCTTTTTCTATGCTTATTAATTTTCTACCTATTGATTTTGTAACTATTGATTTGTGCCGGTTGAAATGTACTTGTTGGAATGTAACGGTCGGAATATGCCTGTCACAAATGAGATCCGGTTTCATTTAAAGGTGCGGATTTTCGGCAGTTTTTCCTCGATAAATTTCAAACGAAATAAGCACTGAAACTGTTCTTTTCCTAAATCAAAATGAATATTATGGAAACGAATAGATTGTCAAAGGAAATGCAGCAAATTTTAATCAGCCAGATGACTAAAGAAGCTGAGGCTGCACAGATTTATTTGGCGTTGGGCATATGGGCAGATGATCAGGGGTATGGCGGCATCGCCAATTTCCTTTATAGACATGCCCAGGAAGAGCGTAATCACATGACTAAGATTATGGGGTATATTCTGGAAAGAGGTGGCCGCCCCAGAATACAGGCTATTGCAGCGCCGCCCGCGGACCCGCAATCGCTGACCGAATGCTTTAATCGCGTTTTTAAGCACGAAGTCGATAATACCGAAGCGATCTATAACATTGTCAATTTAGCGTTGGCTGAGAAGGACTGGGCAACATGGAACTTTGCACAGTGGTTTGTTAAGGAGCAGATCGAGGAAGAGAAGTTAGCATTGGAATTAATTGATAAATTGAAAATCGCCGGTGGTGACCGCGCATCAGATGAATCCTTGTTCGCGTTGGATTCCTCCTTGGAAGCCATGCCCGACGAAGTGACTTTGGCAAGAGAAGCAACAGCAGATGATCCCAAATAAGTATAAAATAGAAAAGCGGGATCTTCAAGATCCCGCTTTTTTATTTTGCCGTGTACTAATCTTAATCGATCTCACGATCATTTATTATCAGGCTTAATTTACTTTATGCTCAATGGCAGATACACACCGAAGGTGATGTTTCTACCCATATTGTAGACACCAAAGCTCGTGTCTTCCTGTGAAAGACGTCCTGGGCGCAATCGGCTCAACGCATCGTAATAACGTTTGTTGGTCAAGTTTGAAGCTGCTGCAAATACTTTCAGTTGCTGCGATCCGAGATGTAATGTCGTACCGATTCCTGCGTTCAATAAAGTATACGAGTTTGCTGGCGTTTCGAAGGTTTCATCAATGCGGCTCTGTTTGGAATAATTGTCTAGCCCCACAGAAACGTAGAAAGCATTCAAACCGCTAATCTTGGGCTCAAGACGCAATGTATTGTGTACAACACCAGCTGGAATCAATGCCAAGGGTCTGTTAAAGGTATTGTTCTGTGCATGGGTATAGCTAAATGTATTATCCAGGTGTATCCAGTTTAACAAATGAAAATTCAGGCTTCCTTCGACACCGTAAAGATTGGCGTTTACCTGGCCATAGCGATATACGTCGTAGGTATGAGAATCGCCATCTTCACCCACAACGGTTTTCGTGTCGCCTTTTGTTGTTGAGGCATAGATAAAATTGTGGATATAGTTTTCATAGATTCCGATACTTCCGGTAACGATGCTATGTCCAAACTCGAGGGTTGCATCCGCTTGGTAACTTCGTTCAGGTTGCAGGTTTTCATTACCAACTTCATAGCGGTACGTTCCTTCGTGTACACCGTTGGAACCTAATTCTGCCGGATTAGGAGCTCTAAAAGCCGAACCGGCATTTGCTTTAAAATTGAGGTCTTCGCTGAAAATATGGGTATATCCAAGTGCTCCACTAACATTGCTGAAACTATTTTTAAAACCAGCGAACTGCTCTTCGTTTTCAATAAAGAGTTGCTTGCCTTTGTTATTGACGTAGTCATAGCGTAATCCAACGTTAAAGGTATTTTCGCCCCAGGTTTTCTTTGCATAGCCAAAAGCGCCCAATTCCAACTGATCATAGGCCGGAATTAAGAATTCAACGCCTTTATTTAAACTGTGTTCCTGGCTAGCACTAATGCCAAATACATGTTGCCAGCCATTTTTTTCACTTAAAGAATATTTTGCGTCAAGTGAATACGTATTCAGGTCAAAGAATAAGGAAGGTGTTGCTTCTTCAAGCTCCCGACGTTGATTTTTTTGATAGCCCAAATCAAGTTTTAAACTACCAGAACCGATGATAAAGTTATTGTTAAGGGCCAGTTTGTAATGGCGGATGTCCTGCTTGGGGAAATCCAAAGTACGGCTTTTTGAGTTTATGTAAAGCGGGTCACCAGGTTCGGCGTCGTAAAAGCCGATATTATTTTTCAGGTATGAAAAATTCAGATGAGAGTAGCCCCATTGTTTGTTTAGCCCGAGCATACCGCTGAAATTACTGGTATTAAAACCACTATTGCCATATCGGCCTGCGGGTGTATTATAAGAATATGCATTTTGATAAGAACCACGCCCACGCCATACGAAGCCATTTTCATTACCGGTAAGCATAACCGAACTATTGGTTAGTCCGTTGTTGGTGGAGTAGCTGCTCAATACTTCACCTTTAATTTGCCCAGCTGTAGGAACATTTGGTTCAAGCACATTGATTACACCGCCAATAGCATCAGATCCGTACATCAAAGAGGCTGCACCACGTAGGACCTCCACACGATCCGGTTGATTTTGGTCGATTTCAATACCATGTTCGTCTCCCCATTGCTGTCCCATCTGTTTGACACCATCACTTACCGTGACGACACGATTATAGCCAAGACCCCGTATAACAGGTTTTGAAATGCCTTGTCCCGTTGTGATCTGGCTTAGTCCGGGAACTTGTCGGGCAAGCGCATCAATAAAATTCGTCGCATTTCCCTGTAATTCATCTTTGGAGATTACAGCAACCGAGGTACTGTTGCGCCGGCTCTGTGAAGTGACCAATGTACCTGTAACGACGACTTCATTGGTTTCAATAATACTTTCGGTTAGGGCGAAATCAAGGGAAAGATTTTCTGAAGTTAAATCGACGGTCTTGACAACGGACTGATAGCCCAAGAAACGGACTTCAACCAGATAGCGTCCACTTGAAGGAAGTGATTTAAAGCTATAATGACCTTGCTGGTCTGATGCGGTGCTCGAACGAAGCTGTTGCAGTGATATTGTTGCACCGGCAATGGGTAGATTCGTTTTTGCATCCGTTACTTTACCGCTGATTGTTGCGGCAAGGGCCGGAAATATGGAGAAATAGGAGACAAGCATAAAAATGCAGCCTATAATTTTAAGTTTCATCTGTACGAATAATTTTTACGTATATATAACATCAAGGATAATAGCAACCCAATAACTCATCGTATGAATTCTTGAGATTGTCTAGTTCTAAAAACTTTTATGAAGTTGTTTGTCGCAATAATGAGAAGAATATAGGAGTGACATTATTGGACTTATGTAAAAACTAAGCGATGGGGGGACCACGGTTGCCAGAAAGCAGTGATCGAATAATTTGATCTCCCGTGATAAACAGGCCAAATTCAACTTGCTGCGTCGGGAGTATTAATTCGCGTAGCGTAAAATGAAAAACAATTTGTGGATGTGAATTTTGGTCACAGATGGAACACTTCGGATGGTCTGCATGGTGTTTTTTTGCAGGACTGTCTACGATACTGAGTGCAGTTTGCGGATGCGCATGGGTATACACAATGAACTGACCAATTAAGAAGGTCATTAAGAGCATGAATGCTGCAAATTTGTTCAATGAGATATCTTTCACGCTGAAATCACTACGTTTAAACCCATTTATCCGTTGAGTTATTTTGTTAATCTGGTCAAAGATAAGGAAAATAAAATATAAAGCAATTGTGTTGCATTTATTATTGTTGTGACATTGTATAAATGTCCGCTTAAAAGATAAGCTGAATTTACAGAAAAGCCATCAAAAATGGATGCTATTCTTGAGGGCTGTGTATGGTGCTGATCAGGCTGTCTATTTTTTGGAAGGAATAAACTTGCCTTCAATTTCGTATTGATTGGCATCCAAACCTTGGACATCCTGCAGTTTGACAATTCGATACAGCGAGTCGCTGTAATAGTCTAATTTTTCTTGACTATCGTATAAGGTATTTGTTATCTTTTTATCGATATGGATGTGTTTTACCTTTTCGTTTTTGTCAAACTCGATACGCAGTTTCTGTATCTGCAGTTCTTTCTTTTTAGCTGTAAATTCTGTCACACAGTCTACAGCTTTGACTTCATACAGTGATGGGTCGAAGTTTTTGCTGATATCGGCAGACTGAAAAGCGGAGAGTTCATTTTTCCAGTTGCCAATTTTCAGTTCCTTTTGTTCTTTTTCCCCGTCTTTGCTGACAGATTTCAGAACTGCGGGATTGAGCTGCTGCAGACGATTAACCTCGGCAGTAAAGAATGAATCAACAGAAAATATGTCTGAAGATTTTTGAGGACCTTTTGAAGAGGAGGGAGATTCACAGCTCCAAAAAAGCAGTGCACTGCCCAGAAAAAGGGAAAGTGCTCTGCCACTATTTATAAGTAAATTATTATTCTGATACCAATACATTTCCTGTCATTTCAACGGGGATATTGACGCCTAAAAGTTGTAAGACGGTTGGGGCAATATCACCTAATTTACCATCTGCTATTTTCTTATACTGATCGTCAATTAAGATACACGGAACCAAATTGGTTGTATGTGCCGTATTTGGCGATCCATCTTCATTGACCATAAACTCGGAGTTACCATGATCGGCCAAAATAATAAAGGAGTAACCATTTTTAAGGCCTGTTTCAACAACCGTTTTTGTACATTGATCAACAGTTTCTACCGCTTTTATGACAGCGTCAAAAACACCGGTGTGACCAACCATGTCTGGATTCGCAAAATTCAGGCAGATAAAATCAGGTTGAAGTGTTTCCATATCGTTGACGATAGCTTCTGTAATTCCTTTAGCAGACATCTCTGGCTGAAGATCGTAAGTCGCTACTTTTGGTGATGGAACTAGCAAGCGGTTTTCACCTTCAAACTGTTGTTCACGACCTCCTGAAAAGAAAAATGTCACGTGCGGATATTTCTCTGTTTCGGCAATACGCGTTTGTGTTTTATGGTTTGCTTCTAACACTTCACCCAAGGTATTGGTCAAGTTATCTTTTTGGAAAACGACTCTGACATTTTGGAATGTTTCATCGTAAGATGTCATTGTCACATAATATAGATCTAATGGTTGTAGATCATATTCTGGAAATGCCTTTTGTGTCAACGCAATTGTAATCTCGCGGCCACGATCTGTTCTGAAGTTGTAACAGAATACAACATCACCTTCTTGGATTGTTGCCACTGGCGCGCCGTTTGCATCTACCAATGCAATTGGTTTCACAAATTCATCGGTTACACCTTCGTCGTATGATTTTTGGATCGATGCAACAAGGTCATTGGATTTTTCACCTTCCGCTTTGACTAAAAGATCGTATGCTAATTTTACACGTTCCCATCTGTTGTCGCGGTCCATTGCATAATATCGGCCTATTGCAGAGGCAAAAGTACCTGTTGTCGTCTTTAAATAGTCTTGTAAGTCTCTAACATAACCAATGCCGGAGTTTGGATCCGTATCACGGCCATCTAAAAATGCATGTATAAAAACTTGGTCGCTTGTCAAGCCGGCCTGTTTTGCAGCATCACATAAGCCTTTTAAGTGCTTTGTATGTGCGTGTACACCACCATCGGAAAGTAATCCGATAAAGTGTACCTTTTTGTTATTTTCTAATGCATATTTAAATGCGTCTTGAATAATAGGATCCGAATTGAATACACCGTCGTTGACAGCTTTGTGAATACGACCCAATTCTTGGTAGACGATTCTTCCGGCACCAAGATTCATGTGACCAACCTCCGAGTTACCCATTTGTCCAGCAGGTAAGCCTACAGCTTCACCCGAAGCCTCTAAGCTCGAGTTTGGATAAGCTTCTAATAAATGATCTAAAAATGGGGTGTTTGCAGCTTCAACTGCATTTGATTTATCATGTTTTCCATATCCTAGTCCGTCTAGGATCATGAGTGCAACTTTTTTCTTATTCATCGTATAACAAAGATAATCTTAATTTTAGAATCTATCAACGCATCTTAAAAAGTTCCCTTGTTAATCCCTAATAATTTTATAGGTTTGTGGCATAATTTATGTTTGGTTAAAAAACGGAGCTACCTAATGATTGATATGGATGATAGAAGCTGTTCTATAATATGTTGAGCTATATGAAATTTTTAAGCTATTGCGCATTTATACTTATTAATAGTCTTTTTGTACACACTGCGGCCTTCGGGCATTATTTAAGAGAAGTGAATACAGCGGTAAATGTAGCTTTGCCAGGTGATGATGATTCTTTAGGAAGTATTTCAGAGGAACTGAAATCATATTTGAAAGAAGGTAATGCAAAAAATATGGCCAAGTATTTCGGTTCAAACTTAACCTTATCTATTTTGGGGGAGAATGGCGTCTACACAAAGTATCAGTCAGAAATCATGTTGGCGGCATTTTTTAATCAGCATAAACCCAAGACTGTTAAATTGACGCAAGCAAACAATGCGAACAATGGCTATCAATATTTTACATTTACATTAGCTACAGAACAAACAAACTATCGTGTCTTTATTAAGATCGGCGTAGGAAATAATAACCATTCGATTGAAGAGCTAAGAATCGACAAAAATTAAAGCTAGCGATGCTTTTTTTATAAATCTATTTTTCGATTAAAAAATTATTCCACATCTTAGCCCAATAAATAGTATTATGGAGAAGGAAATCAAGGACTTTTTGGCCCATTTTGTAAAACAGGCTGTCGCGGAGGATTTGGGCGATGGAGATCATACCTCACTTTCTACGATTGAAACTGGGGCACAAGGGGAAGCCAAATTGATTGTTAAGGATAATGGTATTTTGGCCGGGGTTGAAGTGGCGCAGGCGATTATTGCCTATATTGACGATACGTTGACCTGCGAGGTGTTTATCCACGATGGAATTCAGGTTAAAGTAGGTGATATTGCTTTTTATGTGAGGGGAAATATCCAAAGTATTTTGCTGGCAGAGCGTTTGGTGCTGAATGTCATGCAGCGTATGAGTGGCATAGCGACAACTACCCGAAAATACGTAGACCTTCTCAAAGGTACAGATACGAAAGTTTTGGATACCCGGAAAACCACACCCTTATTGCGTGTATTGGAGAAAGAAGCCGTTCGTATAGGAGGCGGGACTAACCACCGTTTTGGTCTATTTGATATGATTTTAATTAAGGACAATCATGTGGACTATAGTGGCGGTATTGTACCGGCTCTAAAGCGCGCAAATGATTACAGAAAAAGCCTAAATAAACCGATAGAAATAGAAATTGAAGTCCGAAATTTTGCGGAGCTTGATGAAGTTCTTAACTTTGGCGAAGTGGACCGGATCATGTTAGATAATTTTTCACCGCAAGATGTAGCCAAAGCTGTTCAGCTAATTGACCATCGATTCAAGACAGAGGCCTCTGGGGGAATAACTTTCGACACGATCCGATCGTATGCGGAGGCCGGGGTAGATTATATTTCAGTAGGCGCTTTGACACATAGTGTAAAGAGCTTGGATCTTAGTCTGAAAGCCAAATTAATATAAGAACTGATTTAATTAATGATATCGATTTATTTAGTAACTGCAGTATTACTAGCTTATTTGTTTGGGTCCATACCTACAGCAGTATGGTTGGGACAGGCATTTTATGGGGTAGATGTTCGTGAGTATGGTAGCGGTAATGCTGGGGCGACTAACACCTTTCGCGTATTGGGTCCTAAAGCGGGGTCGATCGTGATGTTTGTAGATATATTTAAAGGCTGGACAGCAACAAACCTCGCTTATTTAATCGAATTGGGGCAAAATACGAGCGATGTCCAATTTGTCAACTTTCAGTTGGCCTTAGGCGTTATTGCGGTATTAGGGCATTTATTTCCTGTATTCGCCGGATTTAGAGGCGGAAAAGGGGTGGCAACACTTTGCGGGATGATTCTCGCGATCCATACACCGGCTGCATTGGTCTGTGTTTCTGTATTTATCATTATCCTGCTGACCACACATTATGTTTCATTGGGATCCATTTCAGCGGGATTTGCATTTCCCTTTAGTTTGGCCTTTATTTTTAAAACAACCATACCCTCTGTGCTGCTTTACGGCATAGCCATCTGTATTCTGTTGTTAATTACCCACCAAAAGAATATTGAGCGCCTGTTAAAGGGGCACGAATCCAAGATTTATCTCTTCAAGAAAAAGGCTAAGGAAAAAGAATAGGCACAATAATTGTATTTGCTAAGTACGATTTAATAATTATTGTGAAATATCCATGTGGGAAGAGCGGAAACGCGATTATCTTTCGCTTTGAAACTCCATATGGCCCTTGAAATAAAATATAAACTATGAACGGAATGTTTAAGTATTCAGCTATGGTATTAGCGTGTGTAACACTGGCATCGGGGTTGTCAGGTTGTGCAACTTCAGCTGTTACCGGGAAAAAATATTTGAAATTAGTGAGTGCTGATCAGGTTAACCAGCAAGCAGCATTGGCTTATAAAGATTTTTTATCGAAGAATGGTGCTAAAGTGGTCACTGGAACTGCGGATGCGGCGATGGTAAAACGTGTTGGTAACAAGTTGGCAACAGCGGTTAATCAGTATTTGCAGAGTACAGGTCGCGCAAATCAATTTAACTTCAATTGGGAATTTAATTTGGTGAAGAGTGATGACGTGAATGCCTGGTGTATGCCTGGGGGTAAAGTTGCGGTATATACTGGAATATTACCAGTAACACGTACGGAAGCAGGTTTGGCAACCGTGATGGGACACGAGATCGCACATGCTATTGAAGAACATTCTGTGGCTCAGGCTTCGAATCAGATAGCGCTGCAATTGGGTGGACAGATTTTAGGTTCAGCTGCAGGCGTATCTGGAAACAGTACGCTTGGTGTTTTTAACAATCTTTATGGATTAGGAGGCAACTTGGCGCAACTGAAATTTTCGCGAAGCGACGAATCTGATGCGGATGCAGCAGGTTTGATCATTATGGCTTTGGCGGGTTACAATCCCAATGAAGCTGTAGATTTCTGGAAGCGTATGGCATCGGGTAGTCAAAAAGGGCAGCCAGAGTTTTTGAGTACCCACCCGAGTGATGAGCGACGGATTGCGGATATTCAGAAATTGATTCCAAACGCAATGAAATATTATAAAAAATAAGGAGTCAATACGATAAAAAAAGCGGAGTATCCAAATGAATGAGATACTCCGCTTTTTTTTTACTTTATTTATGGCTGTATTATACCCCAGCAAAAGCGTCACTGATTCCGAGTACGACTCCAACGACCAATCCCATAAAATTGAACGCAATGGTAATAATGACCATGATTCCAATAAATTTATAGTGTTTTTTGAGCGCATCTAAGCATAATTCCAATTGGATGCTGTCACGGTTTGCTATTGCTTTTTTTGCTTTGGATCCAAAATTATACAGGAAATAGATGGGAAGGCAGAAGAAAGCAAGAAATAAAAGATAAAGTACACCAAAGGTGGATAAAGCTCCTGCTGTTACATATTCGTCGGCACCGAGTGATAATGCACTGGCACCGAAGATCAGGCTGACCATGGTTATGGCAGAAATGCCGATGAAAATAAAACAGACAATGGCCAGAAAGTTGGCCCATTTGGCCGCTGAAGCCAAGAAGGAGAGTCCTGCTGGAGACAGTTTAATGTCTGCAGGTTCTTGAAAAGAAGAATTTTGAATACCGTCTTCCATGAAGCATAAATTAATAGGTGTGCGAATTTCTGAAAAGTTCTCGGTTTTTGAAACATTTTTTATAGAAACCATCAGGCCTATAGAATCGTTTAGATTTTTGGTCAGAATAGGTTACAGTGGCTCAAATTTGACAAGGAACTGAGTTATTTAATAAAATTCTCGATTGACTGGAAATTAGCTAATTTTTTTTTAAAACTTAAATCTCAATTGGAAGAATGTTGTTACAAAAGAATTTTAGCGATTTGATGTGGAAAACTATTTTAAGTAGGTCCGTATGAGGGGATATGCTGGTTTAAAACATGTTATAACGTTTTTTTCGCTAATAAATTGTATGTTAATATAGTAATTTAGGACTGTATTTCATGAAGTATGTGTGGTTTAGTGTGTTAAGTTTATATTAAGTCCTTTGTAATTTAAAATCTCTTAGTAATTTTGCTTAACATTTTTTAACAAATCACATTATATGAAAAGATCTTTACTCTTTTTCGCTCTTGTTATGGCCAGCTATGGTGCTGTACAAGCTCAGGTTACGACAAGTAGCGTTACAGGTATTGTAAAAGAAGCAAACGGCAGTGTAACTTCGGGAGCAACAATCAAAGCTACACACGTTCCATCGGGAACAGTTTACTCTGGTTCTTCAAATTCAGCAGGTCGTTTTAACCTACCAGCGATGCGTGTTGGCGGACCTTACAGAATAGAGGTAACTTATGTTGGACAAAATCCGATTGTTTATAATGATGTTTATATACAATTAGGTCAGCCCTATGTTCTGAATAGTACTTTTGGCAGTAGTGAGACCGTATTGGATGAGGTCACTGTAACTAGAACAGGTGGGTCTAAAAATTTAAAGACTGGTGCTGAAACTTCGATTTCGAGAAAGCAGATGGAAAATTTACCTACTGTTTCTCGTTCGATTGAAGATTTTACTCGTTTGACGCCACAAGCCGATGTGAAAGGGCAGTCTGTCTCCATTGGCGGTATGAACAATAGATTCAATCAATTTACTATCGACGGAGCTGTTACCAATGATGTATTTGGTCTTAATGCAAATGGTTTAAACGGTGGTGGTAGTGGTACGAATCCGATATCTTTGGATGCGATCGAGCAGATGTCTGTTCAAGTGGCACCGTTTGATGTGCGCTCCAGTGGCTTTGCTGGAGGCGGTATTTCAGCAGTAACTAAATCAGGTACAAATCAATTTCAGGGATCAGTTTATCATTATTTTAGAAATCAGGATTTTACTGGTAAAACCCCAAAATCTTTGGTCAAAGATGGTGAGGAAAGAACTAAATTGGCAAACTTTTCAGAAAAAACATACGGCGTACGCTTAGGAGGACCTATTGTTAAGGATAAGTTGTTTTTCTTTGTAAATTACGAACATACGAAAAATAATACACCAGAAAATTATCCTGTAGGATCATCAAGCTCAAATTTATTAGAAGCTGATGCTCAACGTATTTATGACATCGCATTAAATAAATATAAATATGATGCAGGTTCTTACACTGATCTTGCAGATGAAAATACATCCAATAAAGTGATGACACGCTTGGACTGGAATATTAATGAAAAGAACAAACTTTCGTTGAGATACAATTATGTAGATGGTGTCGATATGGGTAATACGCGTACACAATCTTCATTAACTTTTGGTAATGGTGCTATCTTAAAAGATTTTAAGTCAAATACTTTGACGTTGGAGTTAAGTAGCCGTATTAACAATTCATTGGCAAATAGCTTTATTGCTGGTTATTCGAGAGTGAGGGACGCTAGGAGCTATAAAGGCCAGTTGTTTCCAAATGTTAGAATAAATGTACCAAGACAAATGGAGGTTAATGGAAAATTAACAACCGTGACAGGTACATACTATTTAGGTGTAGATCCTTATAGTAATATCAATCAATTGGACCAGGATGTTTATACTTTATCGAATAACTTGACTTGGTATAAAGGACTGCATACATTAACTTTCGGTACGCATAATGAATTTTATAAAATGTATAATGCATATACACAAAATTCAAATGGTGCCTTTGTTTTTAGTGATTCTAAAGCTGGAGATATTAACCCTGCTACAGGAAAAGCCTATACAGCAATTGAGAACTTTGAGAGAGGTTTGGCAAATAGCATGAACTATAGCTATAGCAATACAGATGATCCTCGCCAAGGAGCCAAATTTGATGCTGTTCAGTTAGGTTTTTATGCTCAAGATGAGTTTCAAATGCAGGATAATTTAAAAATAACTGCTGGCGTTCGAGTGGATATTCCAATTTATTTGGATAAACCGATGGAAAATACTGATTTTAATAATTCAATATTAGCAAAACAGTATAACGTCCAAACCAATCGTATGCCTAGTGCGCCTTTAATGTTCTCACCTCGTATTGGGTTCAACTGGGATGTAAATAGAGATCGTTCGACTGTCGTAAGGGGAGGAATGGGAATATTTACATCTAGAGTTCCATTTGTTTGGGCAGCGGGTGCATTTACCCAAAGTGGGGCATTACTTGGCGGTAATAGTCTTGGTAATGGTACTGATGCAAATGTGCCGTTTATAAGTGATGTTAACAATTTGCCAAAGTATTCGGGCACAGTTACACCATCTGGAAACATTACAGTACTTGATAAGAATCTGAAATTGCCTCAAATTGCACGTTTCTCTGGTGGAGTGGATCAAGTACTACCATATGGAGTTAAAGGAACTTTAGAATTTATTTATTCTAAAAACTTAAGTGCATTTAATTTTAGAGATTTAAATCTCGAGAGGCCAATTGGTACGTTAGAGGGGGCAGATAATCGATTAGTTTATGATGCAAATAACAATAACCGCCGAGTTCTCGATAATTATACAGAGGTTATTTACGTTAATAATGTTAACAAAGGTTACTCTTGGTCAACTACCGCATCACTATCAAAAAGCTTCTTGTTTGGCCTAGATGCATCTGTTGCGTATACTTATACCGCAGCTAAAGATTTAATTTCTGGTACATCGTCTCAGAACCAATCCAATTGGTATAGAGTTGCTTCTGTAAATGGTTCTAACAATGTAACCCTTGCTCACAATCCATTTAGTACTGGAAGTCGTGTAATCGGATTTTTATCATTCTCGAAAGAATATTTAAAACATTTAGGGACTTCTGTTTCTCTTGTATACACTGGACAATCTGGAGCTAGATTCTCCTATTTAGCTGGAGGTAACCTAACCGGCTATGCAACTTCATCTAGTAATCAGTTTAACTTAATGTATATCCCTAGGGATCAGTCCGAAATTACTTTTGTACAAAATGGCGATCAGACACCTCAACAACAATGGGAAGCTTTGAATGGATTTATTGAATCAAATGATTATTTGAAATCGAGAAGAGGACAATATGCGGAAAGAAATGGAGCTAGGTCGCCATTCTCTCATAAGTTTGATTTGAAAATTGTTCAAGATTTATTCACGAATATTGGAAATACCAAAAATAAACTTCAACTTTCAGTTGATATCATGAACGTTGGTAACTTGCTGAATGGAGATTGGGGTAAACAATATACTGGAGCAGGTAGTTTCTGGGATAATAGTTTTATACCTGTGACATTTGCTGGTTATGAGGGAACAACTAAAAAACCTACTTACAGATTATCAAATATAAATAACAATGTACCTTATTATGTGCAAGACATCTATTCAAGGTGGTCAGCACAAGTGGGAATTCGTTATATTTTCAACTAATCTGAAGAACATATCTTAAGAAGACCGTCCTAGATTCTAGGACGGTCTTTTTTGTTTCAGAATGAACAAAATGGGAGTCGCTTTTCTAGAGATCTATTATAGGATTTTCATAGCTCTTAACCCTCTTATTCTTATTTATATTGTATTACTAGAAAATTTATTACATTGAAAAAGAGATAAATAAATTGACGCCTTTATTATTTGTATTGAATTCACTTGCGTCCTAAACGTTTAAAAAGTGGCGGTGTTTGGATATAGCAAAGTTGCTATATTTAAATTGCAAAATTATAACACACCGCCATGATAAATTTAAATGTTTTTAGTCAGATTTTATCTCTTATCGACCGCGAATTATTCAAAGATTTGGTTTCAAAGCACAAAAGTGACAAACATCAGAAAGGGATCAACAGCTGGACGCATCTAGTCAGTATGCTTTTCTGTCATTTTTCCTCGGCAGATTCGGTTCGTGATATTAGTAACGGTCTACGCAGTACCACTGGTAATCTGAACCACTTAGGTGTAGTAAGAGCTCCAAGTAAGTCTAATATATCCTATATCAACACACACCGTACCCATGAACTTTTCAAAGATCTTTACTATTCTGTTTTGGATAGGCTTTGGCAAAAGGACACCCATTTTCGCAAAGATCTTGGTCAGCTAAAGCGTAAAGTATATCTGATGGATGCAAGCATCATCCCCTTATGTCTATCTGTATTTGACTGGGCAAAGTTTCGCAGCACCAAAGGTGCCGTAAAGCTGCACACTGTCTTGGATTATGATGGCTGCCTACCTGTTTTTATGCAGATTACCGATGGAAAAGTACATGAGAGCCAGCGAGCCGGTAGTTACAGTTTTTCCAAGGGAAGCGTGGTGGTAGTGGACCGTGGCTACGTGGATTACAGCTGGCTTGGGGATTTGGACAGCAGGGGGTGTTACTTCGTTACCAGGAGTAAAGTTAATATGAAGTACAAGGTTATCAAGTCCTATCAGAGTGAAGCACTCATGGAAAAGGGGATCCTTAAGGATGAGCTCATTGAGCTATCCGGTGCTGCCTGCAATAAATACAACGGCAAGCCGCTACGCCTAGTCCACTTTTGGGACAGCACCACTGGCAATGAGTACCACTTTTTGACCAATAATACGAAGTGGAAGGCTTCTTTGGTGGCAAACATCTATAAACAACGCTGGCATATCGAAGTCTTCTTCAAGCATCTAAAGCAGCGCTTAAAAGTATCGACATTCATAGGGACTTCTGAAAATGCAGTGATGATCCAGATCTGGACTTCACTCATTGGCATATTACTGTTAAAATACTTACAAAAAAAGGCCAAATATGACTGGAACCTGTCCAATCTGGTCGCATTCATCAGAATGAATATCTTCGTGAAAATAAACATCTGGCAATGGATAGATGATCCCTTTCTCAGGCCGCCTATAAAAGGAAAAAAGGGACAGCTAAAGATCTTCGCAGATTGAAAAATAGGGGTCAATATCGAAATGATGAAAAAAGCTATGCTTGTACCACAGAAATCGAATCCTAAAATTTATTTAGGACACATATGTATTGAATTCGTTTAGTCGTGTCCTTTGATCTCCGTTTATGGTATGTGTTATGTCTTTTCCGTTTCTAAAAAAAGAAGTTTTATAATAAGCTATCAAGCCGAGACTAAAGTTTTTATAAGGATATTCAACTAACAGACTTAGGTTATTAGTGCCCCCAATATCCCCTTGTGTAAAAGAAGGTTTTCTAAAGTTAGTCCGTAGATTCCAAAAACCTTCAGATTTGAGCTTTGATAAATATATAGTGTTTTGTAATTCAAAATAGAAGTTTTTTCGAAATCCAATTCCAGTATTTAAACCGATGTGTTTCATCGAAAATTTATAATAACTATCCAATCCAGTGGATTTATCAATAATAGGGAAATAGTGCTTTTCATAATTTAAATTAGTCGATAAGAATACCGTAAATTGTTTGCTCAGATAAAAATAATATCTTTTGAATCAACCATCCTGCTTCAAATAGACGTATTAACTGCCTGTATTTATTATAAAGAATCACTACTAACCGACAAAAAAATATAAGGAGCCATCTGTTCAGGTAGCTCCTTTTTTCATATTTTAGTTTTACTACACACTAAAAATATGAGCCATAAAAATACAGAAAAGAATTTAGTCGGTCAGCCAATTTTCAAACAAATATTGCAATTTATCCCCCGCAACAAGTTTGATTTATTGGTTAACAAGCATCAATCAGACCGATATTATAAAACATTTGATTCGTGGACGCATTTGATGACGATGCTTTTCGGCATATTCAGCCGATGCGATTCTATGGGTGAAATATGCGATGGGATGCAAGGTTTGGCAGGGAAACTCAATTATTTGGGAATGGAAAAATCTCCCGCCAAGAGCACGGCAGGCGATGGGCTTCGGGGCAGGGACAATGAATTTTTCAAGGATGTCTATTTTATGTTATTGGAACATTTCAAGTCCGTTTTGTCGGTCAGCCGTATTGATAATGTTTCTTTTGCCAAGCTTTTTATCTTCGATTCCAGTACCATACGCTTGTTTTCAGACATTATGAAAGGAGTAGGCAGAAACCCCAAGAACGAAGGAAAGAAAAAAGGCGGACTGAAAGTACACATGATGACAGATGCCCACAGCGATACGCCTGAATTTGTGAAAATCAGCGAAGCTAAACTGCACGACAAAAATTTTCTTCAGTATTTGAATCTGGCAGCCCACAGCATGATTGTTTTTGACAGAGCTTACAATCATTACCTGCAATTTGCCCATTGGACGGAGCAACAAGTCAATTTTGTGTGCAGATTGAAGAAAAATGCGGTATATCAAGTAGAGGAAGAACTCTTCAGACAAGAGTTGCAAGACGGAGAATCCGGTGTTTTGCTGGAAGAGCACGTTCATCTCATTTACAAAGAAGACAATAAGCAAAAGACTTTATGCCTCAGAAAAGTAAACTACAGGGATGATAAAGGGCGGATTTTTGAGTTTATCACCAATAATTTTGAAATCAGCCGGGAAGAAGTCGCTTTTTTGTACAAACTTCGTTGGAACATTGAACTATTGTTCAAAAAACTCAAACAAAACTTCCAGTTACATTATTTTTATTCCGAAACAGAAAACGGCATCAAAACCCAAATTTGGTGTACCCTGATTGCACAGCTACTGTTGCAAGTTCTACGTGTAAAATCAAAGAGCAAAAAGGCATTTTCTACCATTGCGGCACTCATCAGGATTCATTTAATCAGCCATCTGGAAATATTTTGGATGGTACAGAACAGCAGGAGAACTTACACGAAACAGAAAAAACGAAGAAAACCACCTTGGATACAGACAGAATTGTTCTGAAAAACAGAGAGGTGAGTTTTTGTATTCTTATAAAAACATATTGAAAAACAATGTTTTATGAAGGAATATTACTCATTTGTGTGTTTATCCGTTTGATAGTGATAAAGAATCAATGGAGATTCATAAGTTATCCAATAATTTCGACGGATAGCCAGTGTAAATATTTCAAATAATTCATCCTGTAGGTGAATAGGTGATGAAAACTCTTTGAATGTCTCTTTTAATACTATATACGGATTTAGTATTTCTTCATCTTTTAGTAGTGCGATGTAACTACTTTCATAATCTACATGATGCATAATCTTATGGATTTGTTGTAACCAAATGAACACAACATCATTCATGTACCGAACCAATAAAGCTTGTTTTACACCAATAATAAGTGGTATTTCACTAGAATTAACTTGTATTGTACCATCTGAATATCTTTCGTATATTGAGTGCTGAATAAATGTTAACTTTGGATATTATGAATACAACTAACACCACAAACCATATAGGAAGAAAAATCAGCCGTATCCGTGAACTGCGGGGAATGAAGCAGGAAGCTTTAGCGATTGAATTGGGCGTAAGTCAGCAGACGGTATCCAATATCGAAAAAAGTGCTGCTATCGAAGCTGATTTATTGGCACAAGTAGCAGAAATATTAGGTGTTACTCCGGAAGCGATTGAGAATTTTAGTGAAGAGGCTGTGTTCAATATTATTAATAACACTTTCCAAGACAGCAGTTCAAACAATAACAATTACTTGTGCACTATTAATCCACTGGATAAAATCATAGAATTGTACGAACGACTTTTGGAAGCGGAAAAATCTAAGGTAGAGTATTTGGAGAAATTAATGAAGGGTCGGCAATAGCCAAAAATCTCAAAAAGACATCTATTACCTTTGACGTTAAATAGAAAACCTAAATCCACTATTGATGATATGATAACGCAGGAAGATAATTCTTATTATAATGATTTAAGGCTGTTTTATGAACGACTAATTGTTTTGAGACATAATGCTTACTTCATGAATAACATGATGAATGCTACTCTCAAAAGTTACAGTGATGTATCTCCAGAACATTTAATATCAGCATCGGCGCTTGTTATAAGCGATATTACTGGAGTAACCGACAACGGTTGGGATATTAATTTTCATACAGGTATTTCGAAATCTGTATTCGCAAATGGATTTAATGATGAAGTGGCTAGGTTGATATCAGTTGAATGTTGTTATGTTTTAGCACAAAGTTTTGAAGCTTTAGAAAAGCTTTTCAAAAATTTTGTTTATGAAAAATGCAAATTAGACGATTTCTTTTCCGAAGAAATAAAAACGGAAAAGATTAATCCGCAAGATAGAGTTACCTACCCAGGAGGTGAATCACTTTTAAAGCTAATTCGTAAAGCGACCAAAGAAAATTTTAATAGTTATTCTGAATCCAATAATTACAGATTGAAGTTTTCTGTTTTTTGGAAGACAATCTCAGAGCTGAGACACGCTGTTACACACAGTCAAAATATTATAAAAAACGAAAGATATTTAAATCAAATGATTACACAAATTTAGCTAGGCATTTTGCATCATTCAATCCGATAAACGAAAATGAGTCCGAAATTTTATTAGATTACAAAAAAATTGATAGGCTTATAAAATCAATAGCCGAATTCGCATATCAAGTATTTAAGATTCTATCCATTGAGAGAGGTTTTGAATGGAAAATTACTTAAAATAATTATCTTCTTATTTGAGCACAGCCCTCCTAATTTCTTTTTCACCGCTCTTAAGCTCCAGATTCAACTCCACTTTCTTACTAAACTGCTTGCAGGTAGATATGGCCGACCGTAGTTTGTTGATGTCTTTTCGAAGTTGAAAATTAAAAAGGTAGGTCGTCATCGCTACTGTCGTGCATATTTTCCTCAACAGATTCAGCTCCGTCTTGATTAAGAAAATCGTAAAGGTATTTTAATTTTTCTAGCAGCTCTTTAAAGGTGATTATCTGTACATTTTTGCTATTACCGCGATAAAGATCGAAAGATTTTTGTTCCTCAGCAGTATTCACAGCATTTCCAGCGATTAAAACCCCTGTAACATGATATGTCTCTATAGACTGGCCTGTCATGCCAGAAGAAAGACTTAAGATGTTTTTTTGAAAATGATACATTTGATCGAGTACCTGATTAACAGAAGACGTCAGCTTATCCGAAGGGCCAAATACCCCGCTTCTATAAGTATTCTTTTTCAACAATTCCATAGAAGGTGTTTTGATTTCAATCAATGCAGCATTGCCTCCTATAGCGTTCTTTACCAAAAAATCTGTAATCTTATCTCCCTTACCCCTAAAATTTCGACCACCTACTGTAGCTTGACCTTGAACCAGCATGATTGGGACACCAAAGATCATATTTAAGATAAAAGGGTTTTGTTCAAATAACTTTTGCCATTGAGCTTCCGTTGTACTAACATTTAACATGTTGGTATACTTATCAATTAATTGTTTTAGCGAGACTAACTCAATCTCGTTTCGAAGCTTATATAATTCAAAAGGTTGCTCTCTGGCTATTTTAGAGCCATTTCTACGAATTACATCCATAGCATCTTTTTGCTCCCTTTTATTAGCACCATCAAAAAGAAATTTTCTTGCAGATCCAATCTGTTTTGTTATTTCTTTGGACATATTTTGATAAGTACTTTCGTGCTCTCCATTAATAGCTTGAACAATCCAACTTCCCACCGATTCACATTTTAAATTGTAAGACAGACGCTGAACCCTTTTTGTAAGACTGTCAATTCCATTACATATTTCACTTAAATCAACACGGTTAATTATCACTTTATGGTTCGAGATATCGAAAGCTGTTTTTTCAGAATATACGATGGTTAATTCGTTAATTTCAAAGTCCTCAAGGGACTTTACAATTGATCGATAATTCTTCTTAAATCCTAAACCAAAATTATAATTTTTTAAAAAAGAATTAGGCAATACTTCATCCAAGAAATCATTTAGGTCACCAGATTCGTAATCCGCCAATTGTGTCTCTTTCAGCTCAAAATTGATAACTCTCAATTTTAAATAACGATTTTTCATTGGTTCGATACCTCATACCTGATAAGGATAAAGTTTTAAGATATTATTCCTTTTATCTATTGTTATGACTGAACGCTTCCAGTCTCCTTCGAGATCATTTTGGATTGCTTCTTTAGGTGGTGTGAAAAATATCTGGTCTATACCTAATGATTCACTTGTCACTTTGGAAATTTCCCCAGGAATATCCCTTGCTTCAAATGAATATATTTTTTCTAAACTATTAATCATAATATAACATTTATTTTATCAACTGAGCAAGCTATACTTATTTCAAAACTATGCCTTCAATTGTAGCATCATATCGATACTTCACAATCTCCCCAGAAACAAACAAATCTATTGCCTGTAAAATCATATCCAAAGGAGCCACAAACCATTCCCTGGGCCTAGTCTTAAAACCATTCTTATCCGCCACTTCCAAGTCCAAGCACACCTCCGCAAAAAAAGTATGCATTAGCTGTTCAAACTTATAAGCGTCAAGATTATAACAGACCACCTTAGACACCAAATGCACATCAGACATCAAGTAAGTAGCCTCATCCTTCGCATTTTTAATACGATCCTCTACACTATTACGAGCCACACCAATCTTATACAAGTTTTTAATCCCACGAATCACTGGATCAACAGATTTAGATCGCAGCACATAAATGAAACCAGACTCCTGGTCACTCTCATTAACCAAATTTGCATTACTCAGCAACGAATGCATATTAGATTTATTAGAATGAGAGATAGCAGACCCTTCGTCATATAGCATTTTCTCTACCGATCTCAAATACATATTAGATTCCGTCCCATTCTCAAAAATACAACGCGTACGACCATCAAACCTTACACGAGTACCATCTTCTTTATAATGATCAGCTCGAGTCACCTCAATACTTTCCAACAAAAAGATAACACCCTTGTGAACATAAAAGGTCCCAGCCTGAAGAGCACCCGCCTTAAACTCAACATATTTTCTATCGCCGGATTTCAAGTCAGCATGCACCGATTTAAACATAGGCTCATATTGATCAAAATCTTTACACCGTTTTCTTCTCGCTACAAAATCTGTTTTCTCCCGTTCTTTATCCAGCTGAGGCAAATTTGAAGTATCAAATATCTGCAGCTGTTCTTCCTCTAAATCACCTAAAAGATTAAATGGATCTGCATTCAGCAAGTCATCAAACGACGTAACCTCCATATCCGTAAAGTCAACTTCTTCTTCAGCAACTGCTGCAGGTTCTTCAGAAACAAATTCTGTATCCAAAATATCCACGACAGGCAACAGGCCAAATTCATCAAATGAACTTAGTACAGAAACCTTATCAGAATCTTGAGACAAGGCCTCAAGACGAGCTGCCAACATACGTTCTTTGAAACCATTTTCCCGTTCCGGAGACTGACCATACTCAGAAACAAAATCATTAATTTCCTGAAAAGATTGGATTAAACGTTCCTCCTCAGTAATGCGACGTGCAGCTGGCTTAACTTCCAGCAGATTGAATTCATCATCAGCAAAGATATCTTCAAAACTGCGGTAAATTTTCTTATCCATTTTGAGTCACCGATTTTCTTTTCTTATCTCGTATATACAACAACACTTCAGCATAACGCTGTTCCTTCAGATCAGCAGAATGCACATCTGGTTCCCGTCCTTGTTCTTTTACAAATGCCAATATAGATGGCCAAGTCAACAGTGCCTCTTCCTCCGTTATTTTTATCTTAGAAGCGAGTAGTACATCCTGAATAGCTTTCAGCATAGGAACAGTAACTGATTTTGAAATGACTTCAAAAGCACGCTGAAAAGGATTAATGGTATCAATCAGGTTAATAGAAATGTCTTCGATATTAATAAATTGATTGGCCAAGGTGATGAACTTCTGGTCCCCAACCTCCGAAATTGTACCAGTCTTTACAGCTGAGTCCGTAACTACATATTGTCGAACAGCTTCCAGTTCTTCTTCTTCCAAGTCTGGATAGCGCATTTTAATAACTTTAGGAATAAGTACCTTATTGATTACCTCCGCATCAATTGTACTCGACAAAGCTTTCGTAACATCCTTATCCTGCAATATTGCCGCTTTCAGATCATTAATATCTTCTTCAACGATATCTTTCACACGTTTTGACACTAGTCCCTTAAATCCCTTTATTTTAATCGTACCGGGCTCATCAATTTCATTTTCATCACGCTTTGGTTTGAAATTAAAGTTGGGTGCCAATACTTGTTCCATTAAGAGCGAAGCGGTAATAGCTTTCAGCATATTGTTAACGGCAACGACAACGTTATCATCTTGTGTATCCGGTTTAGCCAATAGATTGGTAAACTGCGCATGTGTCTTGTTTGCACTGTCACGCGTAGCACGACCGATAATCTGGACAATCTCAGTTAACGAACCGCGATAACCAACGGTCAATGCATGCTCACAATAAGGCCAGTCAAATCCTTCCTTAGCCATACCCAAAGCGATGATCAGATCCATATCATCTTCAGTTTGAATATCCCGTAGATAATTCACGATCTTTTCACGTTGCTTAGCATCATCATTAACCAAATCTGCAACCTTCAAGACCTTCCCATCAGCTCGTCTTCGAACATGAATAATTCCTGTCTCTGGATCCACACTTTCTATTTCACCAATCATATCTAAGATACGGTCGACTTCATCATATTTATCCTTTGTCGACTCGCCCGAGTTCACATTGGGAATATGCAGAATTGTCTTTTTATCCGTATCCAATACTTCATTAATTGCTAAATGGTATTTACCTTGATAAAAATGATAACCAATACCCAATGATTTAAGGTACTTATAGCCATTCAACTGCTGGTAGTAATTATAAGTAACCTTAGCAAATTTCGCTTCGTCTTCAGGAGCTAATACCGGTATAGAATCTCCCCTGAAATAAGAACCTGTCATAGCCACAAGATGTACACTCGAGTTATTAATAAGACTGCGCAATACCGAACCTAAAATATTACTTCCATCTGCAGAGACGTGATGAAACTCATCAATGGCCAATAAGCAATCGTTAAAATCCGAATCTTCTAAAGCTTCATAGGCGAACCGCAAAGTTGCATGTGTACAGATCAGAATTTTTTCATCACTACGCATGAAATTTACAAATGCATCTACTTTAGTTTTGCTGCCATCCAAGCCAGGCGTACATAGATTATACAATTCGTTAGGCTCCCAATCCGCAAAAAAACCATGCGACATTAAATCTGTACGAGCAAACGAACTACCAATAGAGCGTTCCGGAACAGCTACAATAACTTTCTTAATACCCTGATTGACCAACTTATCCAGTGCAATAAACATCAATGCACGCGATTTACCAGATGCCGGCGGAGCTTTAATCAATAGCAATTGATTATTACGTGCCTGAAATGCCTTTTGTTGCATCTCCCGCATACCCATTGTATCGGATACTGTTGATGATCCTGTCTGTCCGTATGTTACTTGAATAATATTCTCCATTCTTATAATTGGTTTATTATTCACAGAGTGACATTGATGTCCCTCTGTGAAGACTGCATGCTAAAGCAATGCATTAAATATCTTTAACTTCAACGATTCCGAATAATCACTTTCGTAAACTATGGAATCGATAATTTCATGTAGAAGATCTCTATCAATCTTATTATCGGCCACATGAACAGCTATATTTTCCATTTGAACCATAAAATGACTGACTATATAATCCAATCCATTTATCTCTAGAAAATAAGCGGTGAGTGCGATCGAAGCTCTCTTGTTTCCGTCCTGAAAGCAGTGGTTTTTATTGATAGAGTAGAATAAGTGACAGGCTTTATCAACAAAGCTTTCATAGTAAAAATCATTCTGCAGATGGTCCAGAGTGCTGGCTAGCAATCCCTCATTGATAATACCATGAAGACCACCCGATTTATCAATAATATCGTCATGAACGCTAATGGCGTGCGCCACATCAAAGTATTGAACCCCCATGCGCTAGCGATCTTTTAGACGTTTGAAAACCTCAATATTCTCATCAATCTGCTCCTGAAGGCTTTTACTTTGCTCACCCAAAAACTTCTGATAGTCATCTGGCGAAATGCTATCGATATAGCTTTCCAGTTTCTTATGCACTACATCACGGAAACCATAATCCCGCGAAGCCATTTTTACCCGAGCATCCTCCAACTGCGGTTCCCAATGACGTCGATTCACAAAGCGGTGAATCAGAGCGTTCAATTCTGTGGGTTCTAGCTGTCTACCAAGGCGGTCATACTCATCTTTCATTTCATCCGCTATACCGATTTCAAAAGACGCAATTAGCTTGAGTACCTCAGCATACATCGTTTCTCTAGCGTTATCCTTTTCATCTAACTGTAGTAGCTCCTTATATTCGCTAGCTTTTTCCTTGAATATAGACTGGTAGATAGCGTCCGTATAAAACTTATACTTTACATTACCCATGTTTAGATAGCGACTAAGTGCACTCGTAAACTCTTTTCTATACTTTGGCTCTTTTACTATGGCCAACAAATACTCATCATCGCGCTGGTTGATATACTTCACCGATCCTCCAAGTTTTTTATTAACTAGGTCCAGCACCACATCAAGGATAGCACTACGAATGGATTTGGCCCGCTCGCTGTCAACTAGAATCATAGCCAAATTTAGAAAAGCACGGAAATTGAATACAGCCAAAGCTTTTAATCGATTAAGCTTCTGCTTCTCAGTTACATTTGTTGACAGAGGGACATCAGTGTCCCTCTGTGACTCTTGATCAATATCTTTGTAGATTAAGTGTCCAAAAAGCTCCTTGAATTCCTTCAGTTTTGCTCCACGCAATACACAGTAGCCATTGTGCTCCAGTTCCTGCAAATGATTTTCCACATAGCGTTTTATGGTCCGATCGGACACATCAAAGAAGTCGGCCAACTGCGTCGTCGTAAACCGATACTGTCCATCATAGAGCATGCCTGTAATACCCAAGAATTCCTGAATACTATCCAGCGCTTCGGGATTATTTAATATATTCTGCCTATCAACAGGCGATGTAGTCAAGTCAGCTGCCATACCTTATTTCTTTTTTTCTGCTGCAATCATTTTCTCATACAATTTAAACAAATGCTCCAATCTTTCTTCATCCGAATCGAAAGGTTTTGCGCGGTAACATGATTCCACAGCCAAATCATTCAAGCGATGCACTTCGCGCAAATCATCTGGCATCTTATCGGAATCATATAGTTGTGCCAATGTTTTCTCTGGATATCGCTCTCTTGTTTCCAAAATCTGATAAGCCCATTCCTCCAGTTCTCTTTCTTTCTCTTTACTGATTTTCGGGAAAGGGAAGGTGTTGTAGCAAATTACGGACGAGTATCTATAATCATTTTTCAAACGACCTGCGACTTGTCTTACCCATGTCATATGCATAGCCGATGTACATAAAGAAAAAACATAAAATGGCGGATCATAAATTGCAAATGCAAGATTGTTGACAATGATTTGTTTATCAACAACACCTATTGGAATATATTTTCTCCTTTCAGAGGACGTTCCAGGGAATACTAAGGTTGTCTTATTTGCTTCCCTCATTTCTCTAAACTTATGAGGAGTATCAGCTAATTTTCTTACACCTGGGTCTATAGACTCTAGCCTTATTTTCTTGTTAAGTTCAATCTTTTCTTTAATAAAAGGGAATGAAAGCGCATCACCTAATAAGTTATCTGTAATCCAAAGACAATATCTAGGTATTCTATTAATATATTCTTTAGAGCCAACAATCTGTCTAATGAATTTTTTTATCGCAGGTGTTTTAGAAACAATTGCTGTATATTCTGAATAATCAAAATGTATAATACCTCGATCATAAGGCATATTTCCAAGGACCATATTGGGCAAGCTTGAGATAGGTGTAGATCGTTTGTGAACTAAGACCTTATTTCCTTCTTCAAGATAAGAATTAATATATGAAACTTTTTTTTTCACATTATCTGCATATAGATGTTTAGCTTCAGAATTGATATTTCGTACGCCAACAATAACACAGAATACAGCAGCCTTTCCCTTCGCATTATTAGCCCACTTAAATGATTGGTGACCAAAATAAATTTCCTGATTTAGATCAAAAATAGATTTCCAAAGAAGTGTAGCTTGTTCTCCTTGACAAATTGAATTTGTAGATACTAAAGCATACTTAGCTTGAGTTTCTCTAATAAATTCGGAAGCCTTCAAAAACCATAATGATATATAATCTAGCTTAGTAGACTTTCCTAAATAGTCGAAAAGGTCTTCTTTTTGAATCTTAGTTTGCTGAGAAAAACCCTTATAAGGCGGATTCCCTAGAATATAAATCTCATCACCATCTTCTTTCGGGCAAACTTCTTCCCAATCAATACGACAAGCATTAGCACGAACTATTTTTCCCGAATCTTTTAGTGGTAAGGCAGGCCTTGAGTGTCCAAATTCTTTTCGAAAAGCTTGGTTCATCTGATGTTCTGCTAGCCACAAAGACAAACGAGCGATTTCATGTGCAAAGTCATCAATCTCAATCCCAAAAAAGTTATTTAAGCTAATTAGTGAGTTGAAGGACACAAAATCCAAAGTACCTGATCCCTTATTTCCTTTAAGCTCCGTCAAATCGTTGAGTATTTGAATCTCTAATTCCCGAAGCTTTTTATAAGCGATGATCAAAAAATTACCAGATCCACAAGCAGGGTCAAATATCTTGATATTGGATATCCGCTGTATCAAAGCATTCAATTGCTTTACATTGCCCTTGGACTTTTGATACTCTTCCAACAGTTCGTCCAAGAATAAAGGATTGATAACCTTCATAATATTCGGAACCGAAGTATAATGCATCCCCAATCCACCGCGCTTATCCGTCGTGACTACAGCCTGGATCATAGATCCAAAGATGTCCGGATTAATAGCAGACCAATCCAACTGGCCACATTCCAAAATTAAGTTTCGCGATTTAACCGACAGCACCGGAATAGGGTACACCTCACGGAAGAGCCCACCATTTACATAAGGAAATTTGTGCAAGTACTGTTTTTCATTGGTACGGTCAACATTGTCCGTATTCAGAATCAAGAAAAGATCCCGTAGATATTCCTGTGTATCACTAGCGTCTGCTTTGGTATTACTGGTGATGGCTGCAGTAAACAATTTGTCTTCAAAAATCCCCGTATCTTCCGCAAAGTAGCAGAACAACAACCGCGACAAGAAAACATTCAGCTGATGGATCTCATCTTCAGTAGAAAACTGATTATCCAGGTTAATCTGATCATAAAGCTTAGCCATCTTCTCCGCAGCCTTTACATCTGCAGGATTCTCCGCCAAATACTGAGCCTTCTCGATACCAGCAAACGGCAAGAAGAAATCGAAGTGCTTATCCAAGTCTGCAACCTTACAATCCAAAGTATCCTGCGTCAGCAAATCAACAGCCAACAACGTCTCCAGATCCGTCACCATCACAAAACGAGGTTGAGATTTTTTCAACCGCACGTCACTTCGAAGCTCCTGGACCAACTCCAACAGATTAGTGCTCGCAGCGACCTGTCTATAAAGAAGCTTCTTCTTCCAGACAAGCTCACCATCAGCTTCACCAAGATTTATCTTACCCGACTGAAGCCGAGCGATAGTAGCCTTCGGAGTACCAAACGCCAACAAAAAATCATATATAAAAGTATCAGAATCAACAGAAGCAATCAGCCCCTTAATATTATCTTCTATCTGAGCAATGGTCATATTCTTACAACAACACGGTTAATTAACTAGTCAAAATATTCTGTAGGTCTATTTCTAACCGAAATATTTCTGCACGAAAAATCCTAACCAAAATACTGCAAAACTCCAAATTCCACTTAAAATCCAATTATTCGAAATAATCTCCTTTATTCCTGAAATGGATAATCCATAAATTGTTCTTTGGTTTACTTTCACTTTTAAGCTATTACTATCAATTTTCTCTAGAATACTTTCAATAATACTAACCTTATTCAGGGTAGATTTATGAAGAGCAAGATAGTTTCTATTTTCAAAAGCTTCAGCCTCCTTTTTACCACTCAAAGCATCTCTGCAGGAAATTCCATTCCTTTGGCATAAACTCAGTAATTTACCGCTCTCTCCATGATCTTCATAATCATACGTATATATTTTAGTTAAGATTCTAGGCAAATCAAATCTATTTTCAATATCAATTTCTAACGGAATGCCGCAAAGAATTCGAAATCTATTTGAAATGGCTTCAAACCCAAAATTAGTATCACGCATATTCCAATGAATCCATTTAAATTTAAGCCTTTCTCTAGCAAAACGGTAAAACTCATCAAGCATATCATATTCTAATTTATCGTAATCAGTATCAGATAAATTATTAAAATCCATTTGATTAATTTGAGCCTGAATATGAATTGAAAATGAAATAGTTTGTCCTGTCTGTAAATTACGAATTGAGATAGATGTTACGCGAGGACTTCTCCCATGTAAATTCACAAAAGACTCGCAAGAGTAGTGTATAATCAGAGATTTCTCCTTATTGTCAAGAGATTTCTCCAATTCTTTTAACCCTTCATTACGTTGCTTTAATCTTTTAGATTGGATAAAACTCATTGGACACTAAATAATTTTCATAACTAATTTCAATGATTCCTTTTTATACGACTCATTATCTACTACTTTAAGCACTTTGTCTGCCAACCACACAATCAACAATTCTCGTTCAGAAACTTTGAAAATTGAAGCTATTTTCAATAGGTCTTCTTTCCTAAATGCGCGATCACCACGTTCCATCTTACTCAACAAGGCAGTATCCATATCCAACTGAGCAGCAAGCTGTCGAAGCAGAACATTGTTCGCCTCTCGTAGCTCTCGGACTTTCTCTCCAATCATAACCTTTTGCTTTGAAATTTGACTTGACAATTATTGGCTAATATATGGTTTTTTACCTATATTGAGAAGCAATGTATAGACAACATTTTTTCAGTAGATTTGCATCCAATTGGAAAGAAACCTTCAAAAAACACGGTATAACAATTAATGCAGGAGATTTTACGCTTCCTGATGAATTATACCTATGTCCAATTTCTCTAAATTTATACTCAATTGAGAGCCTTAAAAATAAAGAACTAACAATAGAACATGTCCCGCCCAAAAGCCTTGGAGGAAAAGAATTGGTCCTCGTAGCTAAAGAAGTTAATAATACAGATGGACATACTTCAGACAAAGACCTACTTCTATTTTTTCAAACGAAAAATTTCTTAGAACATGGTAAAGTTCTAAATGCAAAAATAAGTGCTGAGAATTTAGATATGAAAGGTATCACAACAGAATTTTCATTACAAAGATTACAAGCTTCGGAAGTTAATAAGATGAATATAAAATTCATGACTTCACAGCATAACATCAAAGTCATGGAATTTAAAGGTTTATTTGATAATTGGAATGAACTATCTTTTAAAGTTTCTGGACAAATGTCTACCAAACTTAAAGTTAAAACTATACTAAAATGTGCGTACCTAACCGCATTTTCACGAATTGGATACGACTTGCTATATGATAGATCAGGTTATAAATCGAACACCTATGGTGTTATTTTGGACATTTTGAATAACCGTAAAAATGAGCAAGACTTTCCATTTGCATGTCTGGCAGAACACGCGCCATTAGAAAATACTGATTTAGGTGTCATCAATAGACCTTTAAATTTGAGAGCTTTGGTTGTGAATTTGAGTTTTAAACTAGATGACCAGCTTCACAAATACGTTGTTTTTCTTCCTCACCCTGAATCTACTGACCTTGAAAACTTGAAAAGCATTAAAACAATATCGGGTGATGTAAAGTTCAACATAAGTTCAATTACTTATAAGATGTAGCAATGCCAATTTAAATAGCATTTCATTTGAACTGAATTTTCGCAATATCAATATAATTACATTCTGTGGAAGAATAAGCTTCGGTTTTTTAAATTTCATCCTTCAACGATTGTTAAGGCCAAAAAACAAGTATTCAAAAATGACCCAATGGTCCGTTTTTGAAGTACACCAAACCTGAAATATTGTTACTATCTTTGTAATAGTAATAAAAGTATGATTGCTTACTATCATCGCTTTGTTGAATGGTGTTGGATACTGTCCATCTTGGGTTAATTTTTTACTGAATATAGTGACGGGGATACAGTTGGGAGTTCAGATTATAGAAATAAAGAAATTGTGGATTAAGATAAGAAAAGGATGTGATATGATTTATTCAAAACTAAACAGAAGAATGTGGAACCTGGGTGGACGTAAAACTACACATTCAAAAAGCGTGAGAACTACTATATAGAGCATAGGTTCCACTCACCAGAAAATTAACAAATCATTATATTAGAAGGGCTGTAAAAGCCCTTTTTATGAATCACAACACTACTCAATCACCTGATTATCAAATATTTATACATCAAGACAGCTATACACTTACGTGCAAAAAAGCAAACAAGGCATTTGTCGCCCTCCTACAATAAAGAATGATTTTAATTCTATTAAAGATTTGCAAAAGTTACAATTCCCTTTAAGTTATCTTAACTTAACAGCACTCCCAATCTAACATAAATTTGCCCGAAATATGTCCGAAATCGAGTAGGAAGATAGGGATTATTTCCCTATCTGTCCTCTCACACCCGGCATACGGATCCGTACCAAGGCGGTTCGTTAGAATAACGTCGTTTGATGTGTTGTTCTCCAGTAATAGTAGTCTGCAAATCCTTCGTAACCTAGTTTAGTAAAGTATGAGTTTGTTAGCGTTGTTTGAAGGATAGGACTTGTCCCTGTTCGAGTATAGGATTTACGGGTGTTCGCATGTTGATAGGCAAGCCTGCGTTTGGCTCCCAGTTTCATTAAGTTCCGAATTCGATTACTTGCGGTCTTCCATTGTTTCCATAGCAGAACACGCAAGCGTCTTCGCACTAGTTTATCTAGCGCTACCATCACCTTCTTATTCGTTGCTATACGAAAGTAATCCACCCACCCGTGAATGATTTGCCGTAGTTTAGTCAATCGCTCATGCATAGGAGTAACTGTATTACGTCGAGTATTTTGACGTAACTTCTCTCGGATTCGTTCGATACTCTTTGCAGAGATACGAATGTGCCAGTCTCCTTTAGTTTTGAAGAAACTAAAGCCTAGTAAATTACTTTGGGAAGGTCTGCTTACCTTACTCTTTTCATGGTTCACCTTCAGCTTTAGTGTGGATTCGATGTAGCTGGTGATGTTGCGCATAATACGAGTTGCGGATTTATTGCTCTTCGTGTAGATACTACAGTCATCCGCATAGCGTACAAATCGATGTCCACGGGAGCTGAGTTCCGTATCCAGTTCGTGGAGGATGATGTTTGACAAAAGTGGACTTAAAGGACTGCCCTGTGGTGTGCCCTTGGTTCGCTTTTGTTCAAGACCATGATCCATAATCCCACAACGAAGGTATTTCCCGATCAGCACTAGGACTCGACGATCCGTAATCTTCTTGCTCAAAAGATACATCAGTTTGTCGTGGTTCACTTGATCGAAGAATTGCTCCAAATCAAGTTCAACGACCCACGTATAGCCCAAGTTCAGATACTCTTGCGCTTTATTGACGGCCTGATGAGCATTACGATTCGGACGGAAGCCGTAGCTGTTGTCGTGAAAATCACCCTCATACTTTAACCCAAGCCATTGGGAAATGCTTTGCTGAATAACACGGTCGATGACCGTGGGAATACCCAGCATACGCTTGCCGCCACTTGCTTTGGGAATCTCTACTTTCCGAACAGCTTGTGGGCGGTAAGTGCCAGAGAGAATATCCGATCGAAGGGGTTGCCAGTGCGTGTTAAGGTAGTCACGAAGATTATCGATCTGCATACCATCAACTCCGCTGGCGCCTCCATTAGAGATGACACGGTCAACTGCGTGTTTGACATTTCGGATGTGTAATATCTCTTCCAACATAGTATTACTAAAAAAAACCTCAGGCATTGTGTCCATTGTTTGCATGACTCAGCTAAGCTCCTCTTGCATTTTACTATCAGTTTCCGACCTACCCTCATGCAAGTAGTTCTCTTAAGTGGTTCGGCTTTTAACACTTCGTCATAAAATTCTTGGTTCCTTTGCCATTCTAACATTCAGACCTTCCCCTGTATAAAGTAGAGAAACAGGGTACTATGTCCTCTGCTGACTTCTGACTAAAGCATACTAGCATTATTATTCTGCTATATGTTTCTTCGCGGGCATTCGCGTATACCTTTGACAGAGTTTAGTCAGTCTCCCCAGGTAAGAACAATAACTTTCACCTCATATATCCGCTACATTTACCATAGTGTTTCCGTACAGTTTAGGGCATCGGTTTGTTTTGCAACCTTACCCAACACTTGCGGCCTTGTATGTAGTTTCTGTTCGTCGGACCGAGGTTTTGCCTCAGACTTCCTTCAGATTCCACCTCGCGGTGGACACCCTTGTCCTAAGCTAACACTTCCCACTGTAAAGGTGTGTTCGGGACTTACACCCTAGAGTTATTGCCCATGCTGGGCACACAAAAGAAAAAGCCACTGATTATCAGTGGCTTTTGTCGGGGTGGCAGAACGTCAACAGGGGGAGGCTCAAAGGCAACGACAGAACAAGATATCAGATTTACGATACCGTGAAGGCGGGCATCCGTAACAGCAGGAATTGGTCGGAACTACAGAACTATATCCGCTACAGAGGTGTAGAAATGCAGTTTAAATACAGATCGGGGACGGATGAGGTTCAGGGTATTTCGTTCAGCAAAAACGGACAGACATTTCGGGGATCGGCCATTGACCGCTCGTTGAGCTATGGACAGATCGACAGAGCTTTAAATGGGATCGATATCGTTATGGAACAAACCCATCGGATGGGAAGCAATGTTTCGACAGATCGGTCTATGGACTCCAACATCGGGGAAACCATCGGTTACTTAGCATCCGCTTTGTTTTCGATACCCGAAATTGTACCGGAGCAGGAAGATCCATTTATCAAGAAGAGAAAAAAGAAAGAAAATTACAGATTAAAACGTTAAGAATATGCGCACAGAATTAGAAAACTTACAGCAACAGGTAAACACTTTACAGGAGAATACAGATCTTATTACGCAGGACATCGTACGGATCATGCCGACAATAGTATCCCTGCTTTCTGGAAATGAAAAGAACATGAAGGATCTTTATGAGATACGGGCAAAGGATCAGGAACTTTTACGCCAGATACAGACTTTTATGAAGCGTGAAAATGATGTGCTGTCAAGGATCGTCAAGGATTACGGTTCATTGCAGAATCTGGCTATTCAGATTGTAGATGCGACAGGACAAGAGGTCAACAGATTGGTTGACAAGGAAAAAGAGATTATTTCAAAGCTCGCTGAAATCCCTGATCAGGTCAATGTAAAACATCAATATGGGCTTGATCTAAAGTCCACACCCGTGATTATTATCATGATAATATTGTCGATCCTCATCTCAGTGGGTTTAGGTACTCTATACGAGAAAAACAGAATGTTAGATGACAGGAAGTCTTACGAGATGCGCTATCGAATGATGGAATTGGAGCTACCCAATGTTACATCGCATATTGATTCCACATACGCACGTGATTCCGATAAATTCCATGATTTGGTAATAAAAAGAGAAGAGGAAAACAAACTGTTATACAGCATCGAACGAAAACGTCAAGAGATCAAAAAGCTTAAGATCCATCAACAGTAAAAATTCCACGAGAATTTATAAAAGTCTGACAGATATTCTTCGGACTTTTTACATTCAGCAGAATTGTACGCTTTCCCGTAAACTTAAAAGACAAATTATCTTTAACTTTACACAAAACACTGATAATACATATGAACAAAATATTGACCTTAAAATACTTACTTCTTTTTCTTGCTTTGATTACGTTTTCATCATGCAAAACAAATGAACCTTGGGATTACCCACATTTACTCGATCCACAAGATTACGTCAGATATTACAAAAACTTTGACCTCCTACGCAATGATTTAGAGAAAAAAGATTACGTCCATGAACCATATGGAACTTTACACGGCAATCCCCATGAAATGTGGGAACAAACATTTGTTGAACTCAACTATTCAAGTACAGTAATTATACGCTATAATAATTCGGAAGATAAAACTAATGCAAATGTAACTTCTTTTGAGACGTGGATTACTACAGATGGTGAAGAGCAAAATAAAGACAGGTTTAAAACGTTTATTGACGGCTATGTGAACCGTATAAAAAAGTATTTTCCGAAAAGAGGAGCTCAAAAGCATGGAAATGGAAATGAATATGAACTAACGTTAAGTAACGAACACGGATATAACGTCACTATCAAGAATGATCTAGAACAGGGCAACCAATTCATCGTGATTATAGATAAAGAGTAGAAACAAATAGTCTGAAACAATAATTTACCTCTATATAGTCGAGAATTATGAAAATAGCTGGGACAAAATCAGCGTCCGACTGGAAAGAAATTGAAAAAAAACTCGATCTGCAAAATAATACTTTTTGGAAAGAAGCTTTTGATTTCCTTTACATAAGGATACAGACAAGATATATCAATCCTATTGAGGAGATATTGCGAATTAAGAAATTCGAGGGAGAGGGGTTTGCCATTGTTAGCTTACAATGTTCTCTTATTGAAACAATCGAATGTTTCGTTAACGGATGGAAATTTAGAAGTAATCCAAGGGGGTGGTTTAAAAAAAACAAATCAAATAATGTTAAAAACCACAATAATAGCACAATTTTTAAATCCTTTTTTGAAAAACGTTCAGAGTTTACCGAAATCCCTATAGACGGAAATGATTTTTACGTATCTGTACGTTGTGGATTATTACACGAAACGCAAACTACAAATAATTGGAAAATTAGACGCAATGACAGTAGAAAAGAATTTGATTGGTATAGCCAAAGTGGTGACTTAAAGACTATCTATCCCTATCAACTAAACTGTATACTTAAATCTTTAATCGCAAGATTTAAAACCGCTATAATAACAGGAGCAGATTTTGACGAAATATCCAGTACCTGCTTACGGGAAAACTTCATCGATAAGATGAATCATATCTATACAAAATCAATGTAAAATGAAAATAGCAATATTAGGCTGGGGCTCATTGATTTGGCAATCAAATGAGTTAGAGTATGACAAAAGATTAGGTTGGATTAATGATGGACCGTGCCTACCTCTTGAATTTTCCCGAATATCAAGCGATGGAAGGTTGACTTTGGTGATAGACAAAAATGCACAAATGGTTAGAACACTATATTCAATTTCGCTATGTGAAGAACTAGGTGAAGCGATCTGTAATTTAGCAGCTAGGGAAAGGTGTGCCGAAAATAAGATTGGTAGATACATCAAAGAAATTGAAGAGAGTTACCCAAAGGACTTTCTTTTCAGTGAAGATATTAAATCATGGATTAATACTATTGATGTTGATGCTGCTATATGGACTAATCTTTCAAAGAAATTTAAAGACAAAATTGGGTTGAATCATAATTCTGACAACGTGATAGAATACCTGCGAACACTATCTAATGATGTCAAAGCCAATGCCGAGGAATATATTAGAAAAGCACCTTTTCAGATAAATACTGCATTGCGTAAAGAGATTGAAGATAAATTAGGATGGACTATGATAAGTAAGATTTAAATGCACCACTAACAGCCTTCATTTTGCAACACAATAAATATCAGCATATTAAAAATGGATAATAGAGACTATTTATTAATAAACAACATCCAGATCCTTGGTGAATTCCGGATACATTACGGAAGTATTTACGACAATCCAAACAAAGAATGTTTAAGGGCGGTTTTAAAAGTCAACAAAAAAAGCAACAATAACTTTTACTTCACGCCAGGCTACAAGTCATATGACGACAAATACTTCCAATGCCCTTTATCGGTTATATACACTCAATTGAACTTTATTGAAATCATCAATACTGAAAATACATCCTCTTTCAAAGCTGAAGTCGTCATTTTCTCCAAAAATTTTAAACAGACAAGGACTCTTAATATAAACTGTACACTCTCAAACCGTGGTAGTCAATCAGTATTGAATCCGATGCGATTAAATGGTGTTATAAATTTAATCAACAGCTATGTTGATGCGGGATATGAAATTGACTTACTAAACGTAGAATATATAGAAAAAAATTTAGATGTCCCTAGATTATATCCATCTGATTTGCTAAGCATTATCAACGCACTCAAATTTGAATTCTTTTCTAATGACCAAATAAGAGTTGGGAAAGATAATTGGTTTTGGGAGGAGGTCGAGATTTCAAATTTGCCTAGCGATTATTTAAGAAAACTCTTTGTTAGCATTTTATCGAAGTCCAATATATTAGATACTTGCAGACTAAAAGACTCAACGATTATAGGTACCTATAAGCATCACAATGCTTGGTGCGGATCTGATGGTCGAAGACCCATTGGGTTGGATGAAAGCAAAATAGAAGAAATAAAGGATTACCTTAAGATGAATATATTGGAGGTATACGACCCAGCAACAGATATTAATGAGAGGCTAATTAAAAGGATTTAGAGAATGATAAATTACCACTTTATCCCAATAAAAACCAAAACACCATGGCTATTGGATCACCGTGTTTTTTATTTTCAATTAGGAAAAAGACCGAAATACGAAACATTTGTTAAAAAGAACTATGAAGAGATAAATAGAATTGCGAATCAGAACGGACTATCGTTCATCTTACATAGGCATTTTACTAAAAACAATATAGATCATTCTCAAATTGATCACGAATTTCTTAAGGAAATATCCAACATAGATGAAAAGAAGTTTTATGACGAACTAGAATGGCAAATATTTACCTATCAAGTGATAGACCCTGTATATATTGTACGTAAATATAACGATACGTCATTAATTGCTTGGGGATATGATGCTTTTAAAAAAGGTAAAAGGGGAGTAAGATTTCCATTTGAGTCGTTACTCCCCATTAACCATATTGTAATAGGAGAGTATTGCCAACTAAACCCTCATTCAGATGAAAATTGGACGTCAAATACTGAATATATGGCTTTAAAGGTTGATAAAACGGGGCTTCCTTCTAATAAGTAAAGCTTCAAACACCAACTTTTCTTAACTTAACAAGTTCGAAAAATTTATATAATTCTGTCCGAAATATGTCCGAAAATAGAAAAAGCCACTGATTATCAGTGGCTTTTGTCGGGGTGGCAGGTTTCGAACCTACCACCTCGTCGTCCCGAACGAAGCACGAGGCTACCGAGCTATGCTACATGTCTTTCGATATCTCAATAGCTCGTTTAAAATACCTCCTTATAATAGCGGATCAATTTTCACCCTTCAACCTCTTCACCTCTTCCGTCAAATCAGCAACAACTTTGGTCAAATCCAAGATAGCTTTAGTTTTAACTTCATCATCGTGAATGAGTTTTTCTAAAAGCGACGTTAATTTGGGAGTTTCATTAAATATTGGTTGATGGTTTTGATGTGCGACGGCATGATCTTTAAAATCATGATTGTGTTGAATATTATAGATAGCGTTATCATCATTAAAATTTTTGATGAATTCGACAGTGACACCTAGTGCTGTAGCTAATTCTTCAAGGGTAGGTTCTTCAATAACGATTTGACTTTCGAGATCTGATATTTTCTGTTGAGAAAAATTACTTGGACACATTTTACCTAACGCATCCTGCTTAATTCCTTGCATCCTACGAAGCTTTGCCACAACTTCACCTTGTTTAATTTTTCTTTCATCTTGAAATGCAATACTCATAATTACCTGATTAAAATAAATCCGTAAAATACGGGTAAGTTACCCGTTTGTTACCAAAATCAAATTCGGTACCTTTGATATAAATTTACATTTAATTTTCCGATTACACACAAGCGGATAAAAATTGGCGAGAGCTATCGCAATCAAAGCAAGTCCCGCTGCTTATCTTTATGTTGAAAAAAAAAGTTATATGAAAACAGCAGGACTTGACGTGCATAAAGATAGTATTTTTTGTGCGGTATTTAATGGGAAGCATTATTCGGATGTGGAGGTTTTCGAAACCTTCAGTACGGGCATTCGACAGTTGGGAGCCTACTTGAAGGCTGCGGGTGTTCTCCGAGTAGCGATGGAGAGTACCAGTATTTACTGGATCCCGGTCTGGAATATTCTCTCTGAAATGGGCTTTGATCTGATGCTGGTGAATCCCTTTTTAATCAAACAGCTGCCCGGCCGCAAAAGCGATGTAAAGGATGCACAGTGGATTGCCCAGCTACTTCACAAAGATATGCTTCGCGGGAGTTTTGTGCCCGGTGAGCGAATACAGGAACTCAGGAGCTACACCCGTTCCTATAGCAAGTTGCAACAGCGGATAGTCCGTATGCTTACCAAAATGGACAATATCCTCGTACAGGCCGGAATCCGTTTGGGTAGTCTTGTGACCGATATCGGAGGGAAAAGTATGCTGAGTGTCATTGATGCCCTGATAGCCGGGGAGCGTGATGCCGTACGTTTAAGCAAACTGGTCTATGCCAGTAAGAAGAACAAAGAAAACGGAAAGCTGGCAGCAGCACTAACCGGCTGCATGAAGGAGCACCACCGCTTCAACCTGCAGATGGCAAAAGCTGAATACGACCTGTTGATCAAGCAGTCTGCTGAGTATATAGAAAAGATTGAAGCTATCTGCCTGCGTGATTTTCCACGGCAGAGTGCCTTGCTAAAGACGATTCCCGGCGTTAGCCGTATCAGTTCCGCTGTGATCATCGCCGAGACCGGCGCAGACATGAAAGTTTTTGAAAACAGCGGTAAACTGAGCGGATGGGTCGGATTACGACCAAAGAATGATGAAAGCGCAGGGAAATATAAAAGTACAGCAATCACTAAAGGAAACAGATATCTCAAGCCAATACTGGTACAGGTTGCCTGGGCGGCAAGCCGCTGTAAAGGCTCCTATTTTAAAGACAAATTCAACCGTCTAAGTATAAGAAAATCCTCGAAAAAGGCCCTGATCGCTATCGCACGAAAAATATCCGTTGTTGTATGGAATATCCTAAAAGACTTAACCCCTTATAATCCGGCACTACAGGTGATCTACGAACCAGCCAAACTAGATGCCAGGATACGGTATCACCAAAAAGAAATGGAACGCATAGCGAAACTTAAACCATAACAATTTTTTGCGTAAAGGCCGGGTATCTTTATGGTGGCTAAAAGACCCCGTTTTTAAATTGGCCAATGCAAATGCCTGAAAAGGCTATAAGTACACAAGCATGAGTTAATGCCAGCCTTACGGCTGACCAAACTCGAAGAGGAAAATCGCAAAACCCAATGCGCAAGGGGACTGTATTATAGTTAATTTATAGAGGAAAGATACGATTATTTGTCAATAAAAACTGCTTTAATAATATTTAAAGCCACTTTTGGGATGAATTATTTGTCTTTAGCATATTAAAACAATACATTTGCATCATCTTAATAGGTGGATGCACTTATGAGTCTTGTTAACGAAACCTGAGAAATTTCAAATGGAACAAGGCGATAAGTGGATCAAGCGCCCGTCGGTAATGGCGTGGCGTCCCGCTTACTCGTTCCATGGGCTTCTCAGGGCCTCGTTAACAGTGGGTTGGATGTCGCGCCATTGCCGTCTCTAATACCTACTAAAAAAGACTCGTTTTTATAAATCAAACGAGTTATGAACAAAAAACAAAGATCAAAGAACATCATCACAGCCCCCGAGTAGCTCGGCTGGTTTGGCCAAATTAGATTTGGCTTCTCTTTGCCATGGAACGCGTAACGCCAATATTATACACCTGTGTGACCCCTCAATCAAACGCGCTCTGGCTCCCAGAATGAATTAATTATTACTAATGTGAACTGAGTAACATCAGGCTCCCAATAAAAAGCTGATTTCGATCGGAGAGGGGATGCTATGTACTTTCGGTTACGAAGACTTACTGAAAAATGAACAGGATTTTAGCGCTACAATTTGCTTTTGACTGGATGATTTATGATGTCCATAAGGTCGATTACACCCCAATAAAGGAGATTGAGGCATTCTGGAATCATTATGCCTTAGATGCTATTTCTGCTAATATTATCCAGCTATTGAGTACTTATCTTGATAGTGGCATAGGAGAAAATAGGCTCCTGAAAGATGAGGAAATGCAGGAATTTGCAACTGCATTGTATCGCGTATTGATCGCCTACAATGTCGCCAATTATCGCCATATAGACCTGCGTAAAATGCAGCTGTCAGCAGAAGCTGAAGAGCGCATCGGAAAAGAGCTAGAATTGAGCAAGAAAGTCGCTGAGTTTTTCAGTAGGTTATCGAAATAACCGCCAACAAAAAAATTATGAATATCCTGAAATTTTTAGCCTTTTTAAGGGGCTATATAACCTATATATTTCAAGTACCTGTGAAGCACTACTTAAGTACAGATATAGTACTAATTACGCAAAATTTGCGTAAGAAAATTAGACAAGGAAAAACGTACTTTAAAGGTACTTCGATCCGGCTAAAACAGCGCTGTAAAATTAGCGATCAGAACCTAATAGAAATAAGTCTCGAAGCTGAGCCGAAGGCCAGCAGAACAGGGAGTGAGGTATCACCTTCTAGGGACTTTATTCTGACCAACTTCGCCCTGGCTTCTGCCTTTCATGCAATTGGCATCAAGTTTTCATCGGGATCTCATCGGGCCACAGCGATCAAAACCCGATGCCGACCCGATGAAAACCCGATGAAATGTAAAAATTCGGCAGGAATTGCTCAAAAGATGGTCGACTATAGCTTGGCACAAGAAACACACAGGCTTGACTATAGCGCGACCCTAGGTTCACCCTTGCTAAGCCCTTGTTATACACAAGGACAACTAAACGATTGCACAAGACCCACACAACAAAAGCAAGCTTTTCAGCAGGTGGGAAATGCTAGATTGACTTATGAAGTAGAATCTGAACGATCTGTTTTAAGGCTCTTTAAGTCGATCTGTAAGGTTTTTGTGTTTCGGCCCAATATTTTGCTTGTAACAAGTAAAATGGTTGCTCAGCGGGCTTTAAAATGCTTTTTATCTGTTTCGGATTATAAGCGTGCCTATCGCATCATTTTGACATGCTTGTTTTTATGTTTAGTTTCTATGTTTAGTTTATCGGCTCAGACGCCCCGCAAGAACAGCGGGGCCGATGGGCTATCTGAGATACAAGCGCTTGGAATAGGAGATACCATTCCGCAAAGCTTGTGGAACCTCCAAATGCCTGTTTATAACGATAGCAAAGGACGTTCAACGATTTCTCTTAGCGATTATCAGGATAATAAACTGATTATCGTAGATTTTTGGGCTACGTGGTGTACCAATTGCATCGAAAGCTTTCCGAAATTGGATCAGCTGAAGGCAACTTTCAAAAGCGATTTTGATGTGCTACTGGTCAACTGCAAGAGAACGCGTGACGATCAGGCAAGAATTGACAGGGTGCTCAAAAAATACAAAGATAATTATCAGCTCAATGTTCAGTTTCCGTATATTATTGGAGATACCATATTCAATGCCTTATTTCCGCATCGCGGGATACCGCATGTCGTGTGGATCGGAAACGACCGTGTCGTGAAAGCAATTACCTATACAACCGAACTTCAGGAGGACAATGTACGTCAGATTTTGGACGGCAAGAAAGCGAATTTCTATATAAAGGACGATTTTAAGTATAAGGTCCAGGATAGTCTGTCTACGGATACACTCAAACTGTTCTCCTCTTACCTGAGTAAACGTAGGGAGGGGATTCGGGAAATGGGCGTGCAGATAAAAGAAAAGGGAGATGAAAAGGAATTTACATTCCTGAATTCATCAGTAACCATGCGCATTTATGAATATTTGAGTGAAACTGGTCATCGTATAGAACGCAACCTATGGGTATTTGATACGAATGTAGCAAATGAAATCCGTAGAACGCTCAAAACACCTCAGCGCTACACAGATGAATATTGCTATTTTTTGCGGTACCCAAAAGATCGTATCGACTTTGATCCGTACCGGAAAATGATCCATGACATTCAGGATAATTTTGGGGTTAGATGGAAAATCAGGAAAGAAGTGATCGATGTATGGCGTATCGACTCTACGCCTAAAGTGAGGAAATTCAAGACCAAAGGCCATATTCCACTTGAAGCAATTGACGCATCGAATAATAAAAAGTTCATTCAAAACGTTCCCCTGCGCAATAGTCTTCATGTACTCTCTTGGTTGTTGAATAAGCCTGTGCTGCTGGGCGATATTGATGATATAAATGTCGACTTCGATCTGCCAGCGGATCTATTGACGTATACGGATACACAACTCATTCAGTTGTTGGAGCGACTTGGAGCCAAGATAACCGTAGCACCGCAAGAAGTGGAGTATGTTTATTTTTCTGCAGATAGGGGGATATAAGTATGAGAAAAATCATATTAATGGTGTTATTCCTAATTATTTCGGGGATGGCAAACTTTGCTATTGGACAGCACGCTTCGGCAAGAATGGTGGGGCGGGTTATCAATAGCGAAAATAAAAAACCGATTGAAGGTGCCTCAATTATCATATTAGGGGACAATAGCCAAGCAAAATCCGACAGTGACGGAGAGTTTGCACTAAAGGCAAATCATGGTGACAGCGTCTTGGTAAGCCATATCGGCTATCATAGTGAGACCGTGTTATACAAGTCTGGAACTTCAAGACTGACGATTATGTTAGTGCCTTTGGCTAATGTATTGGATGAGGTAATGGTGAGTTCGGGATATCAGCAGCTGCGACCCAATGAGATGACAGGAGCTTTTCAGGTATTGGATAAAAAGACACTCGACCAGCAGGTGGGAACCAATATCCTTGACCGGTTAAATAATGTGACACCTGGTTTCCGTAAGGGGACTTTCGAGTTTAAACCCAACCGCAATGAGAAGCTAAATATTTCATTTCGGGGCCTCAGTACAATAGAGGCTTCTAAGGATCCGTTGATCGTACTCGATGGTTTTATCTATGAGGGCGATATCGACAATATTGATCCGAATAGCATTGCATCAGTTACGGTGCTCAAAGATGCGGCAGCCACATCAATATGGGGAGCACGCGCTGGAAATGGTGTCATTGTGCTTACCAGTATCAATAGTTCCAATAAATTGCAAAAGACGACGGTGAATATTTCGCATACCGTCACGACGAAACGTGTAACGGATTACAGTAAGCTGTATCAGCCAGCAAATCTGGACTATATCTTGGCCGAACAGGAGCTTTTTAATGCGGGCTACTATGATGGAAAAATTGAGCAGAGCCCATACCTTGCTTTGACGCCTACCGCCGAAGTTTTCTTGGCTCGGCGCAGAGGATTGATTTCGGCGCAGGACTCAACAGATAGGATTGCCGAATTACTGGCAATGGATGGAAAAGCGGCTTATAGAGATGCTTTTCTAAGTAACCCATTTTTACAGCAGTCTTTTGCCAATATCTCGGGAGCTTCAACCGTGATAAGATATAGCTTTGGTGTTGGTAATACGATGGATCTCTCCGAAAATAAGGCGAAGGACAATAAGATAAATCTCTACCTCAACAATTCATTTCATTGGAAGGACAAATTTGAGCTGAATCTCAATGTGAATTTTCTCACGCAGAAACAACGTAGTGGCACATCCGTATTTGACCAGTTTAGATATAGTGGCAAATATGTGCCTTTCTTCGAATTTATGAATGCGGAAGGTGAAGCATTGCCTTTTAATAAGGGCTACCGAGGCAATTATCTCAATGAATTGTATGGAGATAAACTGTTGGACTGGAATTATTACCCATTGAATGATTATGAGCTAGATCGCGCGACAACACGGAAAAACGAATTGTATGCAGTCCTACAGGCTAAATATAATATCAAACCTTACTTAACGGCAACTGTATCATATCAATATCAGATCCAGCGAAAAGTAACGGAAAGGATCGCCCAAGCGGAAAGTTATTATGCCCGGAATTTGATCAATATGTTTTCCAATATTGACCCGCAATCTGGTGTAGTAGCACATCCTATTCCTATTGGAGGAATTTATGATCTTAACAATGGGGATTTGAGTTCGTATACATGGAGAGGGCAACTGAACTTTAACCGATCGTTTGGATCTCATCATGTCAATGGGATTTTAGGTGCAGAAATAAGAGAAGTATTATCAAAGGGTTCCACAAGTAGTTCGTATGGTTATAGCGCTGATCCGATACGCACGAAGGTGGTGGATTACGCAGGCTTTTACCCGACACTACCTGCAGGTGGATATGCTGCCATTCAGGGAAATATTTCGCTAATGAAATCCTTGAATCGTTTTGTGTCTCACTATGCAAATGTCGCGTATTTATTCAGGCAACGTTACGGTCTGTCGGCCAGTATACGTAAGGATGGGGCTAACGTGTTCGGCGTAAATACCAATGATAAATTTAATCCATTTTGGTCGGTAGGCGCGAGTTGGCAGATCAGAAAGGAAAAGTTCGCTGACTGGAAAGTGGTAGATGCGCTGCAGCTGAGAGCCACGTATGGTTATAGCGGCAACATTGATCCCTCGCGCACGCCTCTTCCGGTTGCTGAAACGACCAGCGGACGGTATACCAACTATCCTGCTTTTGTGATCAGCACCCTGAATGATCCATCTTTAAGATGGGAAAAGGTGCGGACATTAAATTTGGGACTACAATTTGGACTGTTCAAAAATAGAATCACAGGAAGTTTTGATTATTATGTGAAAAAGAGCACAGATCTCTATGGCAATTCATTGATAGATTATACGGTATTTGGAAAGGCCAACACCACGATAAAAAATAATGCTTCGATAAGAAGTCAGGGAGCTGAGTTGACCATGACTCTCGAAGCTGTGAGGACTCCGAGCTTCAGTTGGCGACCTGCCGTGCTTTTAAGCATGAACAAAAATAAAGTGCTGGAATATTACAATACTCAGTTTGGTCTCATCAATTTGGTGGGAAATGGCACGACTACTATGCCAATAGTCGGTAGGCCGCTCAATTCCATCGCCGCATTTAATTGGGGTGGCCTGGATCAAAATGGCGACCCACAAGGTTTCTTAGATGGTGAACTGTCCACAGATTATCAAAAGATAAGAAACTCAACTGTAGGGGAAATTAACGATAACCAGACCATTGTATACGTAGGTTCTGCGGTTCCACAATTGTTTGGAAATTTGATCAATACATTTTCCTATCGCAATTTTGAATTATCATTTAACCTTTCCTTTAAAGCCGATTACTATTTCAGCAGACAGGCAACCACTAGCGGCAATTTTTATATGTACGGCAAAGCGTATGCGGATTATGAAAAGCGCTGGCAGGCAGCAGGGGATGAAAATTATACACAGGTACCTCGAGTAAAATATCCCATTGATGCGAATCGCGATGCTTTTTATCAGGGAAGTAAAGTCAATGTGCTGAAAGGAGATCATGTCCGTGTGGAATATATCAATCTCTCTTGGAGGAACTTATGGCAATTGGGTAGCAAAAAGTTAAATACCCGTATGTTTTTCAATGCGAGTAATTTAGGGTTGATCTGGAAAAGAAATAAAGAAGGCGTAGATCCTGATTTTCCTGGGCGATTAACACCTAATCCTACTTATGCCATAGGGCTTAATGTCGGTTTTTAAATAAAGAAAATGATGAAAAAAAATTATACTATAATCAGACTATTGGGAATTTTTATGGTCTTGGGTGGAATGCTTTCATGCAGTAAGTTTCTGGAAGAAAAATCAAACTTTTCCCTTCAAACTCCAAATACACTGGAAAGTCTACAGGGGATATTGGATAATTCGATTGATATGAACATGAATGTCCCGGTATTTGGAGATATCCATTCAGATGACTATTTCTTTACCGAAAAGGAATTTAATGCGGTAGATGATCAGTCGCGGGGATTTTATACCTGGGTAGGTTTTCCTTACAACTATCCGGATGATTGGGCGTTGATGTACGTGCCTGTCTATCAGGTTAACGTGGTGCTGGATGCATTGCCCAAGGTTGAAGGTATACAACGTGAAAAAGATAGAATTAAAGGAGCTGCACTCTTTTTTCGTGCTTATCAGTATTTGCAGGGAATGTGGATATTTGCCAAGTCCTGGGATCCACAGACCTCCGACACCGATCTGGGAATTGTGTTGCGGCAGACCGCAGACCAGTCGGTACCTTCGAAACGCAGTACGGTATCAGACTGTTATCGCCAGGTCATCGGGGATTTGGTAACAGCGGCAGGATTACTTCCTGATCTCGCTGAATCGCCTATGCGCCCCTCAAAAATAGCCTGCTATGGGGCGTTGAGCAGAACTTATCTCTCTATTGGAAAGTACGATAGCGCATTTTATTATGCGGATAAGGTCTTAAAAGTTAAGAAAGACTTAATAGACTATAACGACTTTTCTTCCTCAGACCTATTGAAGCCTTATCCTTTATCTCGTTTGAATAAAGAGACGGTTTTTTATGCCCAGTTGACAACGTCGTATCCGAACCTCCATCCGAGTTATGGTCTGGTGGATACGATGCTGTATGCAAGTTATGCGGATAATGATATTCGGAAAATGCTGTTTTTTAAAGTTAGAAATGGGTACCGTAGTTTTAAAGGTAATTATACATCAGCTTTTAACCTATTCGGAGGTATGGCTACTGATGAGATGCTCTTGATACGGGCAGAGACCAGTATCCGACTGGGAAACGTCGAAAGTGGTTTGGATGACCTGAATACCTTACTGATGAAGCGAATTAAAAAGGGGAATTTCATCCCATACGTTGGATTTAATAAAGAGGACGCCCTCAAGTTGATAAAAAAAGAGCGGCGTAAAGAGCTGCTCATGCGTGGATTGCGATGGATGGATATAAAGCGTTACAACAAATATGATGGCGATAATATTAAGTTGATGCGGTATATAAGTGGAACCGAGTATGAGTTGGCACCGAATTCAAATCGATATGCCTTACCCTTGCCGACAGATATTATTCTTCTGACTGGGATGGAACAGAATCCCTTATAACATTTAATCGAATGCCCCGGAAGTTATCCCGGGGCATTCTTGCAGTATAAACATAGTTAAAACTGCATTTCCAAGCCTATAACTTATTAATTGGAGATATAGGTTGGCTACTAGGATTACTCGCCGCCGTATTTTTTGACGGAATGAATTGCGAACCAACTGCATTCGCATTCAGTGTAATCCTGCTCGGATTTAAAGAACGAGAACCAGGGGTACCCGTAAGATCAGAAGCGTCAGCCTCCATGGCGCATGCTGCATTATTTCCAGACCCGCAGTCTTCATCATTTGGCGTTTCGGTCCAAAGTGATTGATTTTGCACATCTGACGAAGAACTGGTGCTTCCATGGAAGTAGATTGTTACAGGGTTATCTATTTTCCCTGCATAAGCTTCAGCACCTTTAAATGCTGAGAATCCGATAATCATGGCTCCGCCTAATATCATGTAGCCATAATTGTTTAAAAATTTGGTTAGCATAATGCTACCCTCCTTTCTGTACTGCAGGCCTGCAATTGATGAGGAAAGCTGCTAGCCTGCAAACGTTTGGTAAATAATTGTCGGTACGGTCCTGTGTACCGATCGTATGTGGATACCAGCAGACCTTTTACATTGCTGCTGGCAGTATTGGGCTGTTGATAGTCGTAAATGCTATCTGGTGCGTACCAAATATCCTTTGACTTCGTATAGTGGATATTACAGTAACTGATGGCTCCCGTTGCCATAAAGCCTATCAGGAATAATGCGATATTTGTTCGGCCTGTTAGTGCACGCTCGCCGTAGTTGATCGTCTTACGATGCAATCGCCATCCGGTTATCGAAAGACCTAGAATGACGAGATTGACAAAAAGATGCTTTATCCAAGAAATATTGCTCAAAAAGCTGGTACACATACAGGGTTTCTTTTCATATACATTCAATACCCCCAGACCGATATAAATACTAAAAACGAAAATCAGTATGGCCGAAACTTTCCATCCCAGGGCGCTCAACCTCGCTGATGGTATCGCCAGGAATACGCCAACACCGATTTCTATAAGCGGAAGTAGCCAGTAGATGACCGGAGCCAGATAACTGATCAGAGGCTGCTGCTCAAGGGCGATCTTGAATGCACCGAGCTGCCAGAGTTTATCCATCCCCACATAGACCCAAAAAAGTATCATTGCTGCCCGGATCACCTTGTATATCATGTTGCTGTTTTTATTCCTTTCCATAACTTTTATTATTTAGATCATGGTATTTATTATTTCCTATCGCTGTTTTATTATTTTTCGTCGTTTCAAAAACAGGGCGCCGTACCTGCCCCCTCCATTGGATACAGCGGCCTGCCTGAGCGTCAGCTTCTACTTTCTCGTACGCTATAAAACAAAGGTAGTATGGAAAATAGGCCGGCGTAGGTGTAGCGAAATGGTTAATTTGGAAAGTGCACCTGCCTCTATTGGATTTAAATAAAGACTGGGATGTAATGAAGATGTATTATGCGGTAAAAAGATCAGCGGGGAATTCTTGGTAAAACGGTCGGTTTTCGCATAACTAGGACTGTTTTTGATGGGTAGAATGAACACATTTAGGAGGTGTAGCGGTGGCATACCCCCTTTTTTTTAAATTTTTATGTTTTATTTATTTAAGTCAGGAAACTGTCTATTCAGTTCGTCAAGCATCGTATTCAATACCTTGCGGATACGGAGCGCTGTATGAAACTCGGCGCTTTTGTCCATCCGGATCAGACTATGCGCAGAAAGTAAGGTGCCTTCCCTCGTTTTGACGAGCCTGGAAAATACCTCGGCAACTTCTTTTTTCTCTGACGACCACATAATGTTCGCTTTTACAGATATATGCATCCAAAGTTTGAGCTCTTTGCCATTAAAATTGCTTTGAATAAATTGTTGGGGATAATCCTGCATTGTTGCTGATGGAGAGATTTTTTCATCCTCCATGTACCCGCGCATCAACTTGAGCAAGCTCCTACGGTTGCTATCATATGCAAAGTCCGGGATACAGGAGAAGTGTTTGGGGAAGCGTAACAAGGCATCCATAAAGGATGGGTCTGAATTGTAAAGTTCTTTCCAGCGATTGAAGAAGCCCATGTGGTTAAAATTGAAATTGACCATCAGAATCAAAAAGCGGTAATGCCAGTTTTTACTCTGGCGCTTGTCTTCAGCCAATTGGCAAAGTGATTCGATCATTTTGGTTAGGTAGTCCTGATGTCGGTATTGAATATAGGGAATCTTGCCATTTTCAAATAGGCTGTCCATACCCGAAAGGATCTCGGTGAGATAGGCTTTAGGTATGCTTTTCTGAGCCAACTTATCCAGGATATAGGGCATATGTTCGTATACATATTCATGCAGCCTCAGGTGATAATGCTCCGGCAGCGGCGTATAGGGATCAATATCTTTTTTAAAGAGCTGTTCGATTCGCTCAAGTAATTCTTCTAGGGCAAATAGCGCTGCAGAACTCACAATTTTACGCACGTTACAGAAGCTATACAACAAAGAGTGTAGCCGCAACAATTGAGTATGGTAAATTTGGATAGCCTGACGGGCATTATTTACCTGAATAATCTTCCGATGGGCTTGTAGTGCCAATGCAAAATTAGTATTGCAGGCCTCGGCGATCTCACCCAAATGGTTTGGAATATCTTTGTTATCAAGATAAACCAAAGCTTCTATGAGCGTTGTCAGCTTCTGTAAACTTACGATCATCTGTACCTCCTTTTGATATCTTTATGGTACCACGGCCAGCCAAATCTCCCGGGATGCATCTGAAGTATGAGTGAATCTCCTTCGTTGGTCTGTTCATGTAGTTGGGGATTGACATTAATCGAAACTTTTTCTTCCTGGCCTTCATAATTGAACGAAAACCATAGTTCGTATAGGTCACAGCAAACAGGGCATTTCTGGATAACAATGGCGGGTATGCGTACAGCTTTTGCATTTGGGATATGCTGGCAATTAGCCATGATCAGCAGCATACGGATATACCAGGCACATGCAATGATCATGATGGGAAATTGGATCCCATAAAGTTTGAAAAGGTCTGTCTTTCTCCAGAAAAACAGATTTGCCATCGCGCAGATGATAAAGGCTGTCGGTATGCCCTTTTTTACAGCTGTCCAAAAGGGTTGCGAGCTGATCAGCAGCTGGTAGGGAAGGCGGTCAAATAGTGCTATGCTGCTGACCTGAATACAGACAAAAAAGATAACGAAAAGCTGCATGGCGCGTTCTTGGCCACGCATTTCCAGAAATGGGATAAGAATGATCATTGCCCCGATGCTATAGACGCGCTCGCTATGTGTCCGGGCCCAGAAAATCCCATATAAGGTTATCAGTACAGCAATTGCAATAAATACATAATTGCGGCTAAATAGCAGTCTAAATTTCTTTATCGTCCTCATGATTTATGGTTTAATAATCAGTGAAGTTTTACGCTATAAATTTACCCACTATAGCATGAAATTTCAGTGAATATCCCAACCATTTCAATGAAGGTCAATTTTTTACAATGAGGGCTAATTTCTTGACAGCGAAATAGGATTTTCTGGCAACAAAGAATTAATTTTTTCATCCAGCAGGGGAATTATTTGAACCGTAAAACGATGCAAAAGCATTGATTTAAGTTAGTTGGACATCGTTTAATAAATAATTGGCTAAATTTATATAACAAAAATAAGTATGTAAATTTTAATAGCGTTATTAAAATGTCGTCTGTACATGAAAAGTTTTAGCAAAAATAGATATCAGGATAATAGAACATTGACGGTGCAGTATCCCGATGGGATCTGGCAGTTGATTGCATCTTTCATTTTTGGAGGATTCTGTTGGTATCTGGGCTATCGCGGCGCTTTGGCGGAATGGCTTTTAGACTGGCCGGTAACCTATAGCTATCTATTTTTTGTATTGATGGTAGCGATTATTTTCTTCTATATACGATTGGCTATCGTGATATTGGACAAAAAGCAGAACTGGCTGGTTAACCCGGAAAAACGCGCCGGTATACAATTATTTTTTTGCTGCATACTTCCGACACTTTTATTGTTCTGGATCATTGGCCCCGATCCACAGGCGAAGGATGAATGGCTGCTGTTTCCTTTAATGGTCATATTTAGCGGTATTTTGGTCCTGAACATGTCCTATACAGTTTATTTCTACGTGGCTGTTTACCACAGGCAAAAAATATTGATTTTAGAACAGAAAGAAACTATCCTGCAGCAGGAATCAAGAACGATAGATCTCCAGGAGCAGATTGAGCTGCTTTCTCCGGGCATCGAAGAGCTGAAAGAGATCCTGGAAACAGCAGGGGAAGATAGAGATGTGGATTCCATGGATGAAATAGATTTAACCATGTGCAGATCCATGGATCTGGAGCAAGAGGTATTCCTGCTCAATAATAAAATCTTGTCCCAAAAGATACGCTATAAGGATATAGGAATCTTTACTTATAAAAATGGAATGGTCAGCCTTTATTTAAAAACTGCGATGGACGAAAATCTGACTTGTGGTGAGCAGCGCAGCTTAAAGGAAGTTGTTAATATCACGAAGGGATTTGTACAGAAGATTGACCGGGATAAAGCCATACCCTTGGATATGATCCAAGCTTGCCAGCAACTGAAACGGGGCCGATTGCGTATCGTGCTCAAAATACCTTTTGAGGGACGGTACTATTTTGAGGTGTCCGACAAGATTGCAAAGCATATCAGGGAATGGGTCATGTTGCAGGTGCCAATAGAAAAAGAGCAATAAAATATATTAGGTAAACTTTAATAGATAGATTATGGAAAAAGTAAGGGACAATACCTGGAAATGCCGAGCTACTGGTAAAGTTGGATTTCCTTCTTTAATTGAGGCGCAATGGGCAATGCTTCACTTTAAGTTCAGATCCCGGATGAGAAACAAACTGGATGGTAAACGTATCAAACACAGGATGGGTAAAGATGCCTGCAAAAGGGCTTATTATTGTAAGTTCTGTAAAGGTTACCATATTACCACTTGGGAAAAAGGTCACTTTAATAATTACAAGACCAAAGCCGAATCCTGGGAGATACCGAAAGTATTAGGAAATTGGAATTATTCAATAGAATAATCCCGTGGTCTATTTTCTATTCTAATTTTTTTCCTCTATAATATTCATTCCAGCTATCCTTCGCATAACCTTTGCCCAGATATTTAAATGTAAAAGCAGTTGCATCTTTTATCTCCTGACCAAAATAATAGACTTTCCAGCTATCTTTGCTGTATCCATCGCCGAGAAGAACAAAGCTTTGGTCGGATACATCTTTTAGTCGATTGCCTCTATAATAGACATTCCAACTGTCTTTGGCATATCCTTCATCCAGTATTTTAAAGCTGGGCGCAGAGACATCTTTAATCTTAACGCCACGATAATAGGCATTCCAACTATCTTTGGCATATCCCCAACCAAGTGATTGGAAAGAATGTGGCGATACATCTTTAATCTTAACGCCACGATAATAGGCATTCCAGTTGTCTATTGCATAAGCATTGCCAAGGTCTTTGAAAGATCGTGCATCGACACCTTCGACCATCTTATCCCTGTAGAAGATCCGGTTGCCTATGTTGACATAATCGTTTTCTCTGTCATGTCGAAACGTCGTCTGAGACGTAGATCTTTTATTGTGACGACCTTGTTGAGCAATACTTTTCTCCAATATACATAGCAATGCAAAGGAAATAACAAGCATATTTTTTAAGTGGATAAAGGCCATAATGTATCTGTTTTATAATATGATATTTATATTGAATCCCTCCTTTATGACCAAGATAATTCACCGAAGGTTTAATCATTTTATCATTTTATTTCTCGTTATCCTTATCCGTTTCAAATGCAACTATTTTGGAATCCAAATATTTTTTTGTATATTGCTGGTTATGAGTTTTAAAGAAAAATTAGAGAACTGGCGCACGTCAATCAATCGCGCCGGCAGTGGTGAGGAATTGTATATTTTGCTTTTGAACTATAAAAGGTTTATCAACAAAAATTGGGTGGACGATTTTGGCGATCCGGGCAACTGGAAATCGGAATTAAATCAGGTCATCAGCAAAGTAAGAAACAAGGTGGATGTAGCAGATATCAGAGCCTGCCAAGATTTATCGTCCTATCAGGACGATGCCCGGCAGACCGCACATTCACTCAATCATACCTTAAAATATCATCACTCATTGACAAAAGGGTAGGCTAGGCCTACCTTTTTTTGCCGATAAAGATTATTGTAAAGGAATCAGGACATTCTGTTCCAAGCGTACAGGAACATGCTTCACCGAGGTAAAACCGTCTTCCTTGGAAATGATGTTGGAAAGATCCAATCCTCTTTTGGAGAACGTACTGATCAAAGCTGTTCTAAAGGTTGCCTTGGCTGAACCCCAGCCTTGTCCTAAAATCGTGTCATTGTTGAGCTGGATCAGTTCATCTGTTGAGTAATAACTGAATTTTTCCAGTAAGTGTTGGTAAAGATTTGTTGTAGTAGCCATACAATTTAAAAATTTAAAGGATTAAACCATAAACTGTATCCAGATCTTGTTGGGAAAATAATCGTTCTGTGACGTTTATTTTGGTCGAAACCCGTATTAATTTACCACCGCGGTGCCTCCACTCGGTTGGTATTGCATCATGCAATTCTGAATACTCTACAAATATAGTAGATTATTTTTTATAATAAAAAATATTTTTGTTTTTAAGGGTAAATGAGCGCTAACAACAGGAATAGGGAGGTCAAAGGCGAGGCGCGTTGTTGGCTGTGATTTGGTTATGAAGCGGATAGCTGGGCGAAAAATTTATCATGTTACTGTAATCTCATCGAAAATACTTTTAAAAACAGAGATAAGACAATACTTTTGCGCCATGAATAGAATTGCGGAAATTAACGAATACATTGCTGCCGAACGCGAGGTATTATTGCAACACCCTTTGTATCGTAAGATCAAAACGATCAAGAATCTACGTTCTTTTACAGAAGGGCATGTGTACGCTGTATGGGATTTTATGTCTTTACTAAAAGCTTTACAGATTAAATTGACCTGTACGACTTTACCTTGGTTTGCGAGTGAGCATCCATCAACACGCTATCTAATCAACGAAATTGTCTTGGCTGAGGAGTCGGATGAATACATTGATGGCCGCCGTTTGAGCCACTTTGAGATGTATCTGGACGCCATGGGTGCCATGGGTGCCGACCTTCATCTGGTCAACAAATTTATTGCTCAAGCCAAAAAATCGAGCAACATATTCGATGTCATTGCAACAACCACATTGGACAAGCGGATCAAAGACTTTTTGAATTTTACATTCGAAGTGATTGCTGAGGGCGAGGTGCATAAAATTGCTGCTGCATTTACATTCGGACGTGAAGACCTTATTCCGGGAATGTTTACCTCTATTTTGGAAGAAATTAAAACAAACTTTCCTACAGCCAATCTGGATAGCTTTATTTATTATTTTCAACGCCATATTGATCTTGACGGCGACGAGCATGGACCGTTGGCGATGCAGATGATCACAGATCTTGCCAAGGACGATGAGGTTAAATGGACGGAAATGAAAGAGATCAGTAAAATTGCGCTACAAAAAAGAATCCAGCTGTGGAATGCAATAGAAGATTCCTTATACGGATAATCTATTATTATACCATCGAGAAAGGCCTTTCAAATCACGATTTGAAAGGCCTTTTTTATGTGCTGTAAAAAAGGATATTGTAAGGACTTCTTGGCAGATATTGGTCTTTTTGTTTGAATTGATGAAAAAATGTCTTTTTTTCGTAACATATTGGCGTTTGTGAAGAAATCCAAGTTCCAATAAGTGTCTAAGTTTGCTACGTAAAAAAATTACATAGCACACGTGAACTTTTTTCCTCCCTATTGGGCAAAAGGCATACTAACCATGGGATTGTTAGTATGCGTTATTTCGGACACCTTCGCCCTCGATTCTTTGCGCATGTCCCTGAAAGACATGATCGACAAAGCGCTACAGAACAGTAAATACATCGAGCAGTCTTATTTGCAGCTCAAAGAAACTGAGGTGGCAGTACAGCAGCAACGCATGGAGTTGCTCCCTAAGATTTCCGCCAGAGCTTCTGCTAGTTATGCAAGTAATATGCCTGTATATGACCAGGGGCTTTTAAATAAACCTTCCCAGCATGATATCATTCACTACTTGTACGATAGCGGCCTGGATTTTTATCTGAACCTCTACAATGGGCATCGGGACCTAATGAAAATAGAGTCCAAAAAACTGGAAAATGAGCTGGCTAGAATCGATTGGAAGAATGCCGCAGCACAGACGAAATTGGAGGTTTGCAATCTTTTTTTGGATTTGGAACTGTCGTATAGTAACCGATCTTTAATCGAGCAGGATATTGCTGATCAACGGGTACAGCTCAAGGAGATTGAGCATCTGTATAAGGCGGGCGTGGTATTACACAGTGACGTCTTGCGTATTTCGTTGGAACTTTCGAAGCGGGAACTGTTGCTCGTGCAGATCGGTCATGATATTCAGGCTGCAAATCAGAAGCTGCAGCTAATTGGCGGTATTACAGCAGAGATTATCCCCTTGACCGAACCTTTTAAAGTGGAAAGCCCCAGCTATGAAGCGCTTGTTGCCGAAGCGCGAAGCCATGCTTTTTCCCTTCTAAAATCCGAACAGGAAGTTGTTTTGAAGAAACTGTCGGTCAAACAGGCGCGATCAAATTATCTTCCTGAGTTGGGTTTGACCAGTACATTTACCTTTGCCAATCCACAGGTCTTCTTGTATCCCTATAATCCCAGCTGGTATAATCTGAGTATCACAGGGCTCAAATTAAACATACCGATCTCGGCTATCTATCTCAATAAAAACGTGGTGCGCGGAGCACAGATCGCATTGGATCGACAAGAGGTAAAACACCATCATGAAGAGGAGATTCTGGAAAATCAGCTGTTACAGGCCCTGTTGGATTATCAATTGGCTATTAAGCAGCAGGACGTCTGTCAAAACAATAAGGCTTTGGCGCAGGAAAATGCACGAATTATAAAAAACAGGTATTTTAAATCATCGGCTTTGATTACAGATCTCTTAGATGCTGATATGCAATACCTAAAAACACTTTTTGATCTTGAAACCGCACATATTGCGATACAGAAACACTATTATTTTATCGAATTTTTGAAGGGTACTATCTAATGAAACCTAAATCACGAAGAACAGTTGTGGAGGCACAACTCACTCGAATCACCAACTGGTTGGCTGGAATTGTCTTGTTGGCTTTGTTGTTATGGGGCGCTCAAGCATTATGGATGCGACTGCGGTATACCTACACAAATGATGCACAGGTAACGCAGTATATCAATCCCATTGTTTCCCGGGTAGGCGGATATGTGGTTTCTGTGCATTATCACGATCATCAATTGGTTAAACGGGGTGATACCTTGTTGCTTATAGATAATAAGGAATATAAATATGAGGCTGATCAGGTAGCGGCATCCGTCAATAAGGAAGCTGCAGAGATCAATGTTCTTCATAGTCAAAAGGAAATTCTACAGGCGGAACATGAATCTTTACGCACATCAATTGCTGCCGGGGAGGCTCGGGTAACCAAGCAACAGTTGGAATATGATCGATATAATTATTTGTTTCAGGAAAAGTCTGCAACGGCTCAGCAACTGGAGGATGTAAAAGCAACGTTGGATGTGTATAAGAGTGAGCTGGCTTCGTTAAAGCATAAATTACAGGCTTCACAAGAACGTGTGCATGATGTGGATATGAAAAAAGGTGTGGTGGATGCCGAACGTGTTCGTTTGACGGCTGCTGTCGGCCGCAAGCGGCTTGATGTTGGCTATACCGTTATTCGTGCACCTTACGATGGTCAGATTGGCAAACGCACGATTGAAAAAGGTCAAATGATAAGTGCTGGCGAAGTTTTGGGCTTTATCGTCAATAGAGAAACCCCAACCTGGGTGACGGCTAATTTTAAGGAGACACAGTTGCGCTATTTACATCTTGGCAATAGGGTTGAGGTGGTGGCGGATGCCTATCCGGATCAGAAATTTTATGGCAAAATTATTTCCATCTCCCCAGCTACAGGTTCTGCATTCTCCCTTTTACCGCCAGATAATGCAACGGGCAACTTTGTGAAGATTGTACAACGCGTACCTGTTCGCATTGAGCTGGATAAGCAAAGGGGAGCCCAACAGCTTCTTTCGGGAATGAATGTAAATGTCTCGGTATCAAAAAATCAGAACTAGTGAAAGGAATTTTTAAAGAATGGGTGCCGGAGTGGTTGATCAAGCTTATCCTGTTTAGTAGTCTAATGCCTAGCATGGTCTTATTTTTCCTGCCGGGGGCCAATACAAATGTCACTGCTGGATTTTATGGGGCGCAACCCAGTGACATCCAGTTTCTGATTATTTTGTTTTATGCTGGTTTTGTCGGATTCTACGTGTTGGAACGACGCTTTTTTTTATACTTTCCCATTAAGCAGTACTATATTATCTTTCATCTGCTACAGCTATTGAATTGCTTTTTGATGTACAGCATCACCGATATCAGCTGGGTATACGGGCTGCGTTTTTTTCAAGGTATGTTGTTTGCTTCTGCCGTAAACTTATCGATCTCCATGATATTTTCCAGGTTGAAAAGTGATCGGGCCAAGGAAGTAAGTTATGCTGTTTTTTTCGGCCTATTATTATGTAGCTCGCCTTTTAATACGTTTGTTACGGCTGAATTTATCGATTCATTCAATTTTGATCAGCTCTATCTATACGCTGCATTATCATTTGTACCGGGTTTATTGCTCATTATGCTAACGATGCGCTCCATACGGCATATACGTCCTTACCCCCTGTTTTCATTAGACTGGGCAAGCTGCATTTTCTATAGTCTTGTGATCGTCAGTTTTGGCTATTTAATGGTGTATGGACAAGAAGTTTATTGGTTTAACGATCAGCATATGCTGATCATATTCGGGGTAGGTTTAACGTTGCTTATTCTTTTTATTGTTCGGCAAATGGTGCTCAGGCGTGTGTATGTTCATTTGGCGATTTTTAAAAACAGGAACTTTCTCTTGGGCTTATTGATTTTGTACATGATGTATATCGAGCGCTTCTCCTTGACCATCTCAAATCAATATCTCGTACAGGTTATTCAACTCGATCCTATTCATTTGTCCTATATCCAGTGGTTTAATATTGCTGGTATTGTCGCTGGTGTTCTAGGCTCATTGTATTGGATGCTTGGGCAACGCCCCGTAAAATGGATCTGGATTTCGGGCTATTGTTGCTTGCTGCTGTTTCACCAATGGATGTTTTTCTCCTTTGAGGGGCAGGGTAATGATGCGCATTTTTGGATACCTTTGGTTTTACACGGACTCGGAGTAGGGCTTATTATGGTGCCCACCATCTTATTTTGCATTACCAGTGTCAGCCCTCAATTGGGGGCTTCTGCGGCTGCGGTCTGTCTTGCTATCCGATACCTAGGCTACACGAGCAGTATCGGTTTACAGAATTTTTTCAAGTTGTTTGACTATGCCCAGCACCAGCAGGTTTTTAGGGACCAAACGGAAGTGGGCAATCCCTTATTTCGGGAGTACCTGCAGCAGGAATCTGTCAGCATTTTGCAGCATGGACTGCAGTATAAGGAACATACAGCCGCCTTAAAGCTCGTTGCTGAGCGGGTCAAGATCCAATCCTTTGTGCGATATGCCATGGATTATTATGAGATCATGTCCATGATCAGTATCAGCATACTTTTGCTGATACTGATTTCGCCTTCCTTGAAAAGCATGTATAAAAAGTTGAGAAAAAACAGAATTTCTCCTGCTTAGCTGACAGTGCTACATTTTTCCTTTACCACAATATGCTGGTTAAGGAGACTTAAAAAAAAATAGCATGCTATCAGGATAGGGAACGATGTGAGATATCAATGCTAAAAACACTTCCAACGCCTTTTGCCGAGCGGACGCTGATCTCGCCTTGATGGAGAAGCACGATTTTTCGGGTAAGCGATAAACCGATACCATTTCCCTCGCTATAATCTTTGTTGCTTCCACGATAAAATGGCGTGAATATATTGGGCAGATCGACCGGGTCAATGCCTATTCCGTCATCTTTAAATTCCAGCTGAACCCTATTTTCATCCGCCTTGATAGCGATTAGGCATTTTTGATTGGGTGAAAATTTACAGGCATTTTCAATGAGGTTGACAAAGGCGACCTGCAATAGATACTCATTTGCATTGATGGATAGAAGTTTTTCATCTTCAATCGCCGGATCGACAAAAATGTCGAGTTTATAATTTGGACTTGACTGGAGAACCTGCTGGCATGCATCAATTAGTATTTCGTCTATACGTAAGGTTTTAAACGCGATTTCAGCACTGTCGTAGCTTGCTTTGGCAAAATCAAGTAAGCTATTAAATAACTTCTTCAGTTTCTGTGCATCATTTAGCGTATTGTCGATGACAGTTTTATACTCCACTATGCTACGGTCCTTATTGGCAGAAATCTCGAGTTCTGCAATCATGGCGGCCAAGGGTGTTCTTAGCTCATGCGAGATATTGGAGACAAAATGCTTTTGGGCATCAAAGGAGTTCTCGAGGCGGTCGAGCATCGCATTGAATGTGCTGGCCAATTCGGAAAGCTCGTCTTTATTTCCGCTACTCGTAAGCCTAGCATCCAAACTTGTTGCAGAAATGGTTTTTACACGTTGTGTCATTTCCAGGATAGGTTGAAAGACCTTTTTGGAAAAGAATATTCCTGCTGCATAGATCAGAAATATAGACAAAATGAAAACCAAAAAAATGGTAGATAATAGACTATTCAGTTTATTGTAGCCGTATTGATCATAGGCTGCGGCTGTGATGATGTAAGTTTTGTCTTTGTACGGAAAGGTTATGCCGATGACCTGCCATTTTTCCTGATAAAATCGTATCTCTTTATTTTTGAGAATATCCTGCAACATGGCTGGTGTCTCTTTGACAAAGTCGATATCTACGGCATCATGATACAAGAGATCAAAACGGGTGTCGTAAATTGCAACCTCGACTTCGTTGAGGATTTTTCGGTTGTTGTGGTAGATATCTTCTAAGGTCTTTTTGTCAACTTTTGCATTCAAAAAAAGGTTTGCTTTGGTGTAAGCTTCTTTTTTCAATAGGGCGTAAAATTCTCTTTTCCGATTCTCCACCGCTGAAAAATATACTGTACAGGCAAATACCAGCAATATGGTGGCTGTAATCAGCGTGAACAATATGGAGATTCGTGTCCTGATTGGCATTAGTCTTGTTTTAGAATAAAGCCCATTCCGGATTTGGTATGGATATATCTGGTCGCAAAATCTTTGTCGATTTTTTTACGTAGATAGTTGATGTAAACATCAATGAAGTTGGTTCCGGTGTCGAAATGCGTTTCCCACACTTTTTCAGCAATTTCCATTCTGGAAAGGACACGCTCGGGATTCTGCAATAAATAATGGAGTAACTTGAACTCTTTTGGGGGTCAAATGGATTTCGACCGTATTCCTTTTGATGCTTTTGGTATGGAGGTTCATTTCCAGGTCTCCATAACGCAAAATTGTTCCCGTGAGTGTATCTTGTTTTTGATATCTTTTGAGCAGGACTCTGATGCGGGCTAGGAGTTCGCGCATTTCAAAAGGTTTGACCAGATAGTCATCCGCTCTGGCGTCAAAACCCTCAATTTTATCATCTGTAGTTCCTAATGCTGTTAACATGATAATGGGAACATCGGGTTTGATATGACGAATTTCTTTGCAGAGATCCAATCCATCCATCTTAGGGAGTACGATATCGGTTATGATAAGATCAAAGTCGTGTTGTAAGGCCATTTTCTTTCCAGATATGCCGTCGTAGGCAATAGCTGTTTGAAATTCATTTTCATCAAGTCCGCGTTTGATCAATCCTGCGACACGTACGTCATCTTCGACTAGGAGAATCTTCATATAAAGAAAAACGTTAAAAACTTCGATAAATCGAAGTTTATCTATGATACCAAATCATGGGCTATCCATGCATTGTCCCTACAAATGTATCAAACTACGCTAAATTTACACGGATATGCAAATAAAACTTTCTACACGGTCCTGCGATGACATCACTTACCCAATGTCCGTTATTGATCGTAGAATAGGACTACTTTTGGAATTTTAAAAATGAATGGAAAAAATATGTTGATTATTTTCAAATTGATAATCAACAGTCCAGCCTTGATACCGGGCGATTTCGGTAATAATTGCCAATCCTAAACCACTGCCTTGGCTGTTTTTCGAAAGTTTGGAAAACCGTTTGAATAAAAGTATTTTATCTAAGGGCATTGAACCGGGATTATATACCGTTAAAGAAGTTTGATTGAGATGTACAGCAAGTGTATCGTTGGCATTGCTGTAACGTATGGCGTTCAGGAGTAGGTTGTTGATCAGGATTTCGGTCAGACTGCTGTTTCCTGTCAGCAGCACCGACGGTTGGATCTCTTGTTGCAGCTGTAGCTGTTTTAGCTCCAGATGTTCTTGCATGACTTCAATACTTTGTGTAACAAGCGAGTCCATACTGATTTTTTCGGAATGATCGAATTGACTATTGTCAATCTTGGCGAGCAGCAGCAGGTTGCGGTTGATTCGCGTGCTACGTGAAAGCGCTTTATGCATATCTTCAAAGAGCTGGTATTGCTCATCACTTAGATCAGGGTACTGCAATAAGATATCTAGCTTATTTTTTAGGATTGCCAAGGGTGTTTGCAATTCATGAGAAGCATTTTCAGTGAATTCCTTTTGTGATCGGTATACGGCCAGGTTTTTTTCAAGAAGTTTGGATAAGGATTGATTAAGCTCATGGAACTCTATGGTGTCCGTTTGCTGAAAGTCAACCTGTTGTTGACTATTGAGATTAAATGCCTTCAATTTATCAACGGTATCTCGAAATGGTTTCCAGAGCCTAAGTGATATTTTTCTGGAGATAATAAGTAGACCAATGACCAAGATAACAAAGAAAAACAGCGTTGTTGCGGCGATGGCGGCGATGGTTTCTACAGATTCTTCAATATTTGTTTGTACGGTAAAACGATAAGGCGCACCATTGATCTGAATGACAGATGATAGGCATCTAAATCGGTCAATTGTCTTTGGCTCGACAAAACGCTGCGGTTTTTCGATGGTATACACGCTATCTTGCAATAAATCGCCCGGTTTTACTTGATGTATATTCGTTTCAGGTTGTATGCTATTCCATAAAGCGATGCTGGCTTGGAGCTTGTCTTCGGACAGTTTTAAACTGTTCAGTTCGTAGGTTGTTTTTTTGACGATAATTTCGTTATGTTCGTCTAATTCACTTTTCCATATCCCGTCGATTACAAAATAATAAACAGGAATACTGACACCTAGTACAATCAATACATAGAGTAGAAATGGGGTCGTTATTTTGCTCAGTAGGGGTTTCATCTCACTATTTTAATTTTCCCATTTGTAGCCCGTACCGTATACCGTTTTGATATAGGATTGACTTCCGGCGTCCTGTAGTTTCTTTTTTAAATTTTTGACATGAGCATAGACAAAGTCATGGTTATCGAGCATATCAGCAATGTCGCCGGACAAGTGTTCTGCTAAGGTGCTTTTTGAAATTACTTTATTTTTGTTGCCAATAAAAAACATCAGCAGATCGAACTCTTTTTTGGTCAATACAACAGGAAGATCATTGACGACAACAGTTTTTGCAAGTAGATCAATCTGTATTTCATTTTGCACAACAATATTTGAGCTATTGAATTGTTTTCGACGGATCAAGGAATAGATTCGTGCTGTGAGTTCAGATAAATGGAAAGGTTTGGTCAGATAATCGTCGGCCCCCAGTTGTAGTCCATGGATTTTGTCGTCCAATGCATTTTTTGCAGAAATGATGATCACACCGTCTTGCTTTCGCTGCGTCTTCAACTCTTCGAGTAGTTTCAGACCATTTCCATCTGGTAGGCCGATGTCCAGTAAGATACAGTCGTACTGGTATAACTGAATTTTGTCCAGAGCATCCTGCAAAGTTGGCGCAAATTCGCATAAATAGTGTTGTTCGCTAAGGTACGTAGCGATGCTTTTGGCCAGCTCCAATTCGTCTTCTATGATCAAAATCTTCATGTGGTAAAGATAGAAGTTCAATTTAGTAGAAATTTAGAATTTATTTCGCAATGATCTATCAATTTTGTTCATTTTTATTTCTTGTCCTACGACAAGTGTAATCGCTATTGAAACTTGTAATTTTAGTATAAATCAGTTATTTAGTATTTGAAAAAATCAAAACGAAATGGATAAACCGAAATCATTAAAATTAGAAATCATCATTCCTGCTTATCGCATGCACAGTCAAATTTTTCTGAATGCGTTGGATGGCGTTTCGGAAGAAGATGCATTAAAACGAATTGATGGACAGACCAATCATATCGTATGGATGGCGGGTAATTTTGTAAATGTGCGTTATGCAATGGCACATGTTCTTGGGCTTCAGGAAAATGATCCTTACCATGAGCTATTTTTTATGGGAAAGACACTCGATGAAAGTTATCACTATCCCAGTGTGCAGGAATTAAAAGAAAATTTTAAATCGATATCACCGAAAGTCTATGCTGCTTTGCTGCAAGTGGACGATACGCAGCTGGCTGAACTATTTAAGATTAATATGAATATCCCTTTTATTGAGGAAGACAAGCTAAATTTCATTGGGATGTGTATCGGACGGGAGGATTATCTGGCCGGTCAGATTGCCTTGATGCGAAGGTTGCTGCACTATCCGGGTATGAAATACGATATTGACGAAAAAATCCAGTACTAAAAGAAAAAATCCAGTACTTAAAAAACTCAAGATCGGCCGCTGCTTAAAACGTCCGATCTTGAGTTTTTAAGTATGGACCCAGCCGCATGATCTGTCTGCGCTGAAAAGTCAATACGTTGTTTATACCTAGAAATAAGGTTTACTCGCTACCTTTTATCGTCAATATAACACCTGAATATTTCTCGTGGTCTTTACCGATATAGAGCAGATCGACTTTTTTTGTCGCAGCATCCTCGAGCTGTTTTTTCAATAGATTTAAATCCATTTTTTCCGTTTTTTCCTGCCATTCATCGGTCGATTGGGGCCTGAACGAAGCAATGTTCTTCATGTCAAAAAGTGCCGAATTTGTGTCGAGCTGCTTTGAACGATGTATAAAAATAGTGTCGCCCAGTATTTTATCTATTTTTATCCAACCTGCAGGAAGTCCATTTATACTGTTACCGTCCTGATCGGTAAAAAAAGTAGCGCCATAAAGTTGACCTGCCTTTAGTTGCTTCAAATTATCAACCATCTGAGCAACTTCTTTTTCCCGTTGTTGATTGCCCAATTTATTCTTTACCCCATAAATGACTGCCCAGATAAGGATTGCCGCAGTGACAATTAGAAATCCTTTCCATAACTGAAAATAGGGGATGCTATACTGACTTTTGAACGCTTTGATCTCTGCTTTTAATTCATCTGAATAATTCCGCGCGTGAATCAATTTTCCTTGTTCGTCGTAAAGTCTGGAAAGTTTAACAAATCCACCGCCAAAAGGTAGGCCTATAAACCGACGGGCTGGCGTAATAATCTGTAAGGTGAAATTTCGTGGCGCGTTTTCTTTTTTTAAGGTTGCGGTTACCGTTTTTTCTGCTAATACAAAGTCGTAGATACTGAAAATAAAAAACATAGTCTGTCGTGATTTTTTAATGAAGAACTGAGGGAAGGATTCCGGATCAGTTCGACTTCATGAGAAATGAAGCATAAAAGCAAAATTAAAAGAAATAAATAAAAATCAATAAAAACACCCGGGCATTGCAAGAAAATTTCGATTTTTGAAGGGTACATTTTTGAAAAGCAATAAGATCAAATTGATTTAATACGCTGTGCCTTTCAGTAGGCTGACAATATAAACCGAAATGTGCGGTATAAAATATGATAAACCTAAAACTGAGTTTTATTTTGATCTGTGTAACAAGTGCTGTTATGGGACAAAAAATGGATAAATCAAAATTGGATAGCACCATTGCAGGCTATTACAAGGACCCGGCAGCTCCGGGGATTAGTTGTGCAGTTAGCCAAAATGGTCGTCTTATTTATCGTTATGCAATTGGACGTGCAGATTTGAAGGAAAAACGTGCAATCACATCCAGCTCACATTTTCGCCTGGCATCGGTAAGCAAACAGGTGACTGCACAGGCGATATATACCTTAGTGATTCAAAAGCGTTTAAAACTAGACGACCCATTGTCCCTTTTTTTTAAAGATCTGCCAGTCGCGCTGAAAGGTATTACTGTAGCACAGCTTCTGCAACATACATCCGGAATCTGGGACTATGAAGAGCTTATACCGAAAGAAAGGAAAGATCAGGTATCGGATAAGGATGTGCTGAAGTATATCCGGCAGACTGATCGTTTATATTTCCCTTCGGGAAGTCAATTTCGCTATAGCAATACAGGCTATTGTCTTTTATCGCTGATTGTCGAGCATGTTGCAAAAAAATCCTTTGCTTCCTTTGTCAAAAATCACTTGTTTGAACCCATAGGCATTAGCAAGGGATTGGTATATGAACCGGGCACGACGGTTGATGAACGAGTCTACGGTTATCATCCGACAGAAGGCTCCTACCTGTTTGCCGATCAGAGTGTGACAAGTGCGACACAGGGGGATGGGGGTGTTTATCTATCTGCGGATGAATATCATACATGGGCCAATTTTTTGGTAAAAGATCGGTTAATACAGCCGGGACTGGAGCAATTGTTCGATCAAATGGCCTACCCGGTAAAGGATGGAATAGCGTATCATTTCGGATGGTTTATTCAAAAAAATGCAGGCCATAAAATCCTGTTTCATTCAGGTGAATCTACCGGGTTTCATCATATCGTATATATCGATGTACAGAAAGACCTTGTGGTTTCACTTTTTAGCAATCGTGATGATTTGATGATCGGTGAAGCATTTGATGCCATCCTTAAAACAATGGGTATCAGCAAACCGGTATTGAATGGACAGCATCGTTCAACTTTTGCATGGTTGAACGGAGTATATGCGAATGAGTGAAAGAAGGAAGCGGATTGAAATAAGCATAAACACTAAATCGTCACCGCTCCACCTGCGACGATTTAGTGTTTATGAAGAGACCTACTTTAAAAAGTCGGGCGATTGATAGGCCGGATTGGGATAGGTATAGAACCCTTCCCCAGTAGCGACGCCCAATTTGTTTTTGTCTATAAAATGCTCTTTGAGATAGGCCACTGTTTTGATCTTTAAGGGATCATTTGTTGCATCGGCGCTCATTTTATTGATATTATAAGCTGTTGTGATGCCAACGATATCGAGTATGCCGAAGGGGCCTGTTGGCGCCCCAGTGGCAACCATCCAGGTTTTGTCGATCGTTTGGGCATCCGCCACTTCGTTGACCAAAAGATCTGTTGCCGCCGAAAGTAATGGGACAAGTAAGGAGTTTACAATATAGCCAGGCTGCTCCTTGTGCAGCGGGAGGGCAACCATGCCAATGGATTTTGCAAAGTTTACAACCTGCTCAAATACAGTTTTGTCTGTACCCGGATGGCCCATAATTTCTGCTGTATTGTGCTTCCAGATTTCATTGGCAAAATGTAGCGCCAGGAACTTCTCTGGACGGCCGGTTTCTTGGGCAAATTGACTTGGTAGCAAGGTTGAGGAGTTTGTGGCAAAAATGGTTTTCTCCGGAGCCACTTTCGCTAACTCCTGATAGAAGCCAATTTTAATGGCTGGGTTTTCGGGAACGGCTTCGATAAGAAGATCTGCGTTTGCTACCGCCGCGGCCAGATCTGAACTATAGCTGAGCCTGTCAAAGGTTGAAGCCAGTTGTTCTTTACTCGCATGAAGATCTTTCTCGAATGCCTGCGCCAAAATATCAAATTTTGCTGCTGCTTTTTTTAATACATCGTCGTTGATGTCGTATACAGTGACATGATAGCCATGAAATGCTGTTTGGAAAGCGATTTGATAGCCTAAAACCCCACTGCCAGCTATCGTTATATTTTTAAAGTCCATGATGTTATTGTTTTTTCAATTCGTAAAAATCTGCGCCACGGAATCATGGCGCAGGTTGTGATCCCTATCCTTTAATTCCTTTTAACCAATCTTTGAATTTGGTGATCTGCTCTGTCAGGAAAGATTCATGGTCTTCTTGTTCCTCAGAACCGATAGGCAGGATATGTTCAAAATAAGTGCCTTTTAGCATTTTACGTAGTAAGCCTTCGCCCACAAATGGTTTGTCATCATTTAATGTTTTGGCTGCTTTCAAAAGATGGCGGATGTCGTATTGTAGGGGATTAATATCCGGAACCTGCTTGTTTAAGTTCAGCAGTTCGTATACCGCAATACGTGCGGTACGTACCGAGCTTTCCATGGTAAAGACAACGTCATTGTTGGTTTCGACAAACTGACCGATCAAGCCCAGGTTTTTACATCCTTCAGGTACGACTCTCGGACGGTCGCCTTTTGCTCTTGGCATAAACATCGAGGTGATGTAAGGCATAAATGTCGTACGTACAATCGTATTTTTGATAACATCGTCCAGTTGATCAATAATGCCCAAATGGTGACATAGTTCGGCTAAAATTTCATCTCCAGTACATTGTGGCATTGGCTTTTTGATGTAATTTCCTTCTTTATCCATAAATAAGGCATATACCCATAAGACAAGAACATCATCCGGTTGGCCAGGGAAATGTGGCTGTCTATTACAGGTGAAACTCATCAGCCAATCAGAATCGGTAATGGTAATAATACCGCCAGTGACTGTTTTGCCGGAATAAGGGTCATTGACAGAATATTCTTTTAGTTTTTCGACTAAAGCCGAAGGTTTACATGTCAGGGTCGCAGACTCCCATGCTGATTTTTCGATGTTACTGCAGAACTTTTCGGGTTTACCAAAGATGGCGGATTTGGCAGCCAGATTTTTCCAGAGTTTCCAGCCTGCACTTTGACCGCTGCTGCTGTTGTCGATAGCGATGATCGGTGCATTTTTGTTGTCGCCGTAGAAGGTATCTTCTGTCATTGATCCAGTTGTCACAATGACGAAGTCGTCTTTTCCGATTGGAATTTTTACCTCTTTACCGTCTTGTTCTGTAATCAGGGCCTCCACAACTTTTCCATCGGTATTGCTTTGGATATCCAAGTCTTTGACCAATACATTGAATCGGATGTTTACACCTTTGCTTTGAAGTACTTTACGCAAAGGGGTCACAAAGGTGTCGTATTGATTGTATTTCGGGAATACGAGTGATGAAAGATCATTCAATCCGTCTATCGCATGTAAAAAGCGGTGCATGTACAATTTCAGCTCAAGTAAACTATGCCAGTTTTCGAAAGCGAACATGGTACGCCAGAAGGTCCAGAAATTGCTGGATAAAAATGACTCGCTGAAGTAGTCTTCGATGGTTAAGTCATCTAAATCTTCTTTATTTTTGAGGAGCAATCGAATGATGGCCAGCTGATCCATTTTGCCCAATCCAAACTTGCTGAAGTCTTTTATCTCACCAAGTTTATGAATAAGCCTTGCTTTGGAGTAGTTGGAGTCGTTGTCATTGATCAAACGGTACTCGTCCAGAACACTGTAGGGGGCAGGCATTTCCAATGCAGGAATGTCCTGAAACATATCCCAAAGATTTTCGTAGGTCATATCCATTTCCCTACCACCGCGGATGACATAGCCGTCGGTTGCATTACCGGCGCCATCTAACGAGCCGCCTTCCACATGGAGCTGTTCAAGGAATGTGATGTTTTCAGCAGGAACATGACCATCTCGGATAAAATAGTAGGCTGCAGACATCCCTGCTATACCGCTTCCGACGATGTAAATTTTACTGTCTTTATATGATTTTGGTGGAATACCTTTATTGCGTTGATAATTTCCGATCTGATCAGAAAAGGGCATCGATTTTTTCGGTGTGTTACGTTGTTGTTCTTTGCTTGAATCGGGTTCATGATTTACATTTCCATATTCAGCAGATGCATTTAATACTTTGTCGAATTTTGAGGTGATTTCTTTCATGATTCTTATGTTTTTTTAATTGTTGAGTAAAGTTACAAAGACCACCTTAATCATTTGTGCCCTCAAATTCGCTATTGTTCTACCGAATTTCCTCTTTCTACATATTTTGTCGCTTTCGGTACTCTGATGGCGATAAGGTGGAGTATTTTTTGAAAAAACGACCAAATGCTGAGATGGAATTAAATCCGATTTCATAAGAAATTTCTGAGATAGTCTTTTCGGGATTCCCGAGCAGCACATAGGCTTCTTTAAGCACACGCTCATCAATAATTTCATGTGGTGTTTTACCTGATGCTCTTTTAACAATCTGAATGAGGTATTTGTTTGAAATAAATAACTGGTCGGCGTAATATTGTACTTCTTTGTATTGATTGCTATGTCGCTGAACCAGGTCTGTAAACTTATAGAACAGGTTGTTGGTCTCTTGTACACTTTCCGTTGTATTATGGTCTTTAGAGACCAATTCGTCGGCGATCTCTAACAGGAGATTAAAGATGATCGTGCGGATGATATCTGCTGTAAAATGTGTTGTTCTTAAGGTAACTTCTTTGAAGTAGTCCATTAATTTTAACAGCTTGTCAATTTGTTTATCTTGGGAGCTGACAATGGTAAAGGTCGAATTTTTAAAAAGCCCCAGTTGTTCGATAAAGAATGGATTGACAATATGTTTAAGCAGGAATGCTTTGTCAAAAAAGAGTAGCTTCATTCTAAAGTCGGCGCTGACCTGCGAAAACCGGATAATTGTTGTTGGGGCGGATATGAGGATATGGTTTGTCGAGATATGGTATTCCTGATTGTCTACCTGAATATTTATATCGCCCGCTGTACAGATACAGATGGCATAATAATCAATACGAAAAGCATTGCTTGGGTATTCAAAAATCGGATTTCCAGAAGAAATATAATAGGGGCGGTGGCAATTTACGCCAAAGAATGATAAGGTATCTTGAAGACTTTCGTGTGTATTATAAGTTGTTTTTACCTTAAACTTCATTGACTTTTTGTTCGGCTTGGGCATATACAGTTCCTATTGTTTTTAATATTCGAATGGGCTTTGTTTATTCGGATGCTGTCCGTTTGAGCATCAGTTTTTCTGTGGCAATATCGTCTTCTATCCCAACGAAGAAACTTTTGAATCCGAATTTGCTCAGTAGTCGTCTCGATGCGGTGTTATCGGGATCAATAATACCAATCACATCTTTACCTGGATTTAATGTTGTGGCAAGGGTTAGCATCGACTCGCAAATCTGTGTTCCCAGCCCCTTTCCCCAATGTTCTTTGCGCAGCAAATAACCAATTTCGAATACACTTGGATCTTTTTTATAATTAACAAGCTTACAGTCCCCCAAAAGCTTTAGCGTATCCGCTTCGATTACTTTAAAATAACCTAAATCAGGATCCTGGTTGATCTCGAGAATCGAATCGAACTTTTTCCGGGCCTGTTCTTTGGACAATCCTTTACCAGTAATGTATTTCATGACATCATCCCCTTTAACCAAGTCGTGGAAAGCGTCAAAATCTTCCGGGAGATATTTTTTAAATAGAAGTGTGTTGTACATGGCTAATGCGTTTATTTACAAGATAAGGTTGTTTTCTCTGAAATCAAATTATCGGAACCTAAATCATCATCTTTCTGTCTTATTTAACTTTTTCATGATTTTAGTTCTCCAATTTAACTTACATTGCCTTTCTGTAAAGCGGAAGGGAAGCTTTTATAAGAATGCCATTCCGTAGCGATACGGTGTAAATAAGAATTTTTAGAGGGAGATAATCGTTATGGAAATAAGAGCGGCAAGTGAAGCCGACTATGCGGCAATCCTGCGCATTTGGGAAAATTCGGTTCGGGCAACACATGATTTTTTGAAAGAGGAGGATCTTCAGTTATATAAGAGACTGATCCCAACCGAGTATTTACCACAATTAAAGGTATATGTCATCGATGATGAGGGACAGCCTACTGCTTTTTTCGCTGTCTCCGATGATAATCTAGAAATGTTATTTGTGGATTCAGCCTACAGGGGAAAAGGTATTGGGACTGTGGCACTACAGTATGTACTGGATAAGCTCCAGGTGTATAAAGTTGATGTCAATGAGCAAAATCAGCAGGCTGTTGATTTTTATCTGAAAAAAGGATATCAGCTTATCGGACGCTCAGCTGTAGATGGTATGGGCAAATCCTATCCGATCTTGCATTTACATCACGAGCGCGCTATCAATGGATTGAAATAATTTTAAAATGAAATAACTTATGATACAAGGTTTATACGAAACGCATATTCAGGTGCGTGATTTAGCTAAATCGGTCGCATTTTATACGGAGGTATTGGGATTACGTGTGGCACATCGCGATCCGACACGTCCTATTGTTTTTTTATGGATTGGAACCGGCAAAGACTATATGTTGGGCCTGTGGCAGGAAGAAACAAACTTTCAACCGAGACATTTTGCTTTTAGAGCGGATAAAGAGGATATCTTGAACTATGCCGTGGACTATCTGAAAACACGTGACCTGACACCTTATAATTTTTTAAAGGATGGGATCGAAGCACCGATGGTCTTTGCATGGATGCCGGCATTGGCCATTTACTTTAATGATCCGGATGGCAACCAATTGGAGTTTATCGCAGTTTTGGAAGGGGAGGGCAGGCCCGAACTGGGCGTGCTGTCTTATGCCGATTGGATCAATCGTACGACACAATAAGTCGCGAAGAGACGACTTATTGTGTTGAATCCCATTCTTCGGCAAGGATTGCAAAGACCACATCATCTTCCCATTGACCGTTATGGAAATAGCTTTTTACAAAATGAGCTTCCTTTCGGAATCCCAAACTTGTTAAAAGCTGCATGGATGCCTTGTTTTCCGGAGCTACCGAGGCCATGATCCGATGTTTATGATACTGACGGAACAGGGCCTCTATAACTGTTTTCAGTCCTTCTTTGGCATAACCCTGTTGCTGGAATTCTTTTTTTATCGTACAGCCCAATTCCACCTGCAGGTGTTCAGCACCAAAAAAATGAACGCCAATATCGCCGATTACAGCCTTTGCTATTTTGTCGGTCATAACGAGCTGAAACCAGGACTCTGGAAGATTGAATATGCTCGGATTCTTTGCAATAAATGCATCGACTTCTGCCAAAGAACCTGGAATCCAACCTTGGTATTTATTCGTTTCTTTATCTGAACGATACCCGAATATTGCCCGACTGTCTTCCGGCATGATGGGCCGAATCGCTAATCTTTCTGAATCAATGCGCATGGTTTAACGTTTTGAAAACCTGGCTATCGCTTCTTCACGCGTACCTACAAAATTGATTTTTTTTGATTTATTGCTTTCGTAGATAAAATCGTTTAAACTTTTGCTGTTGTATTTGGAGAAATCGCCAACGATGGCAATGTCAAAGCCATACTGCGTATATTTTTGAAGTATTTCACCGGCAAGTTTTGTTTTAAGTTCGAAGAAATCGTCTGTGATGTTCTCTTGATAAATAATTGCTTTGTATGCTTCTTGCGCGCCACAGTCGACCATAATCTGTAGACCATCATCGAGATTATGGATAAAGACGCCTGAACCTTTAACTTCAGCAATGTTTTCGTCACCTAGCTGAATAATAGTGATTTCCATTTTTTTTGTTGTGTAGTTTTAAAAATAAATTTGTGGGACCATATTCCATGACGAAGTGCACTTCGTTGGGATATCCTGTTGGAAATGATCCGAGATAGTGGGTATACGGCTTTTAACCTGCAAATTCTTTCAGCATATTGATTGTTGGGCAGAAGAACAGGGAGCCGGTATGGGCCGTACTAAAGTCCAGTATTCTATCATAATTCCCCTCGGGTTCACCAATAAACATTCTGTTCAGCATCAATTGTACGGTACTGAATGTGCTGGCGTAAGCGATAAAGTAGGTTCCCATTTCATTTGTTGCGATTTGCCCAAAAGGCATATTGTCGCGAACAATTTTCAAATCGTCACCGACATTGGCTAGGGCCGAATGTGAATTAGTCGGTTTTTCATCGTCGCCCATCTCAATATCGTTTGCTTTGCTTCTGCCGATGACCTTCTCCTGTTCAGCGACGGGTAAAGAACGCCAGGCGTTCATGTCGTGAATATATTTTTGTACAAATAAATAGCTTCCACCCGTATAGGCTGCATCCTCATCACCAACGATACCAAAGAAAGCACGATCCTCACCAAGGGGATTTTCCGTTCCGTCGACAAAACCCAAGATACTTCGGCCATCCCAATATCTGAACCCATGAATTTCCTCCTTGCAATCGGCAACGGGACTTAATAAGGCTGCTATTTCGGTCGCCATGTCAATGCAATAGCTTTTCTCATAAGCGCGAATATGGAAATGTAAATCTCCAGGTGTAGCCACAGCCACATGTTTTTGACCAATGATAGGTTCGAAAGGAACCAATTCCTTTGGCATAGGTTCGTTGAGTTCCAGCTTTTTCCAGGCATGGTGGCTTATGCCCAATACCACGCTGGCTTTTACAAGATTTGAACGTACCTGCGCCGAATTATTGAGATTGACAACCAATGCGCATAAGCGTTGGAAGACATCTTTAATGACCACATTTTCGTGGAAATTCCATACCATAAACACCGTATTGTTGCTCGGTGTATCGATGACATTTTGGGCCTGATGATCCATAAGATAAGTTGTTGTGTGTTGTACAGCCTTGCTAAGCTACAAATAAAATCGGTTGTACGGATAGACTTTTTGATTACTCGAATGCGGTTTTTTGATATAATTTGACGATTTCATCCATGACCAGATCCGGTTCGTCATAAAAAACATGATGCTCCGCATTTTGAGCCAAAAGATAACGTCTATTGTTTTTTTGATCTGCAAATTTTTTAAGGGCAGCAATAAATAAACTGCGATCGGGTTCTTCAAAAGGCGATTTTCCTGAACCAATGACAGTCATGGGGACATTGATTTTTCCAGCAACCTCATGTAAAACAGCCGTTGATGCTTCGTAGTTTAAAACGAGATGATAGAACCCTAAGCTTTCTTTTTTGATGTTATCAAGCTCACTGGCATATTCGCTCTTCAATGATTTGGATCGCTCCATGGTCATAAAATAAGGGGATACAATATCGATCATTACTGTGCCAACAACCTGAGCGGGATTGGAACCATCATTTCCCGCTCCAGATTCAAAGACAATGGGGATACCTTTTCCTTCCATTACAGTAAAATGAAGGCTATGGTTGCCTACATTGATCATGGTATCCCTGAGCTGTGCTTTTACGGCCAGCCCGGGGAGTATCAGTAGGAGGAAAACGGATAAAAGGAGATTATACTTTAGCCCGTACATCGTTCATTTTAAGTGTCATGCTTGTCGCTTCTGTCTCGATCCATTGGCTGTATTCTGCGATAGCCTGTAAGCGAAGTTCGTCGGAGATATACCCTTCCGTAACCATTTGTCGCGATTGGGCGACTTTGTTCCAGATGGCCAGATTGGTATCAAAGTTAGCTTCTCCTTTTTTATAGGTCTGATCGGCATGGATAACCTGAACCGAATGGAAGCCTGCTTCCTGGAGCAGTGCAGCGACCTCATCAGCAACACAATTGTTCATACCTGCATCTGCTCTCCATTTCAGAAAAGTATGGTAAAATGTGAGCATGCTTTCCGGAGGGGCGGGGTTTCATTCAATGGAGGTGTGATTGTAGTCTAAAATAGAGATTTGTCCTCCGGGCTTTAACCAGGATTTAAATAAGCCCAATGCCCTGGGAATATCACTTAACCATTGCATGGTGCGCGCCGTTATAATCAGGTCGAACGGATGTGGAGGCTGATAATCAAAAATATTGTTGCAGACAAGGTTCAGATTTTGGGTGCTACCATAGTGCTCATTGCCACTGTCGATAAAAGACGGTGTATTATCGAGCCCGGTTATCGTTCCGTCGCCAATATAAGTTGCTACCTCATTCGTGAGCGTTCCGGTACCGCAGCCCACGTCCAAGATTTCCATGCCAGGAGATAGTAGGGGGATAATCGTTCTATAATCGGAGGATAATGTCCTTCTTTCAAATATCTTATTGGCTTGTTGATCTTTTCTGTCGATAGATTTCTCTTTCATTGGATTTGGTTTAGTTGACTGTAAATATAGCTTTTGCTTTCCGGTTAAAAAAACTTCTATTCGTTTAACCGTTTTTGTTACGCTAATCAGACCAACAGTTGAGTTTATTCCTTGATTTGTTTATGGTTACTATCAGTCGAATATCCTATTCTCCATTAAGAAGGATATCGTAGTCTTTTTACAAGGTATTAACAGGGGGTTAACTGGGAAGCTACCCCTGCTAACCCCCTGTTATCCCCCTGTTAACCCCTTGCAATATCCCTGTTATTAGGGAAACTGGTGTAAAGCAATTTAAAACCTGTAACGGGCGATAAAAGAGGGGCATTTACTGCTTTATGGCGATCATGTACTATTTTGATAGAAACAGCGATACTTTGCGATTAATACGCTAATTAGAAAATTATTTCAGGTCGTTTCGCTGTTTTTTTAATAATAGTTTTTTATATTGTTATCAATAGTACTTGTGCCGTTGCAATTACACTAAGATATCCTGATATTATGCGAAAAGTATTTAAAATTCACATGCTAATGTATTGTGCTGTTTTTCTTTCAGCCTGTTCTTCCAACTATCTCATGACATTCAATGGGGAGAATGTAAAAAAAGATGAAGACAAGGGAACGTTTTCATTTAATAATGATACAGTACAAATTGATTATTCCTTTGCCGACAGGGATGGTCGAATTTACCTTCGAATAGAAAATAAAATCGATAAACCGATCTTATGGGATCTTAAAAATTCGGCCATGGTTATTAATGGTAAAACGCAAGGCTATTCTGCTGAACAAGCTGCTTTTAATGGAAAGATGAATGTTTCGGTTTCCGATATAAACGCTAGTAAATCCACTATATTCAATGATGCTTGGGTGAACGGTTCTATCACAGGATCGGTAAGTTTGCCTAAAGATGTGGTACTTATCCCACCACATGCCTATGTAGATGGGCATTATTTTGATTTTAAAAACGATGTTAAATCCATTGTACGATCATCCCAAAAAGAAAAAGTGTATATGTATGATATGAGTGGCGAGAGTTTTGCGGTAAAACTTGCTCGATTTGAAGGCGCCGATTCACCTTACAGTTTACGTAGTTATTTAAGTTATTCGATTTTAGAAGATGGTAAAGCTATTGTTAAAACTACGGAACAAAAATTTTATGCGGCACAGCTCTGGCAGACCGGTTCAGTAGCCCTTAATAATATTATTGAACTGTATAATAAGCGCGGAGACGTGCTGGCTGTTAAGGAAAAAAAGGGGCAGGGGGCAATGCTTGTAGGAGGTGCCTTGGCGTTAACTGCGGCGGCAGCAGCGATAGACCCAAAAGCGGCTGAATAATGCTTGTCAAAAAGGCAATTTAAATACGCTGTTAAAGGCTGTCCAACCCTTTAAATTTAGGGGCATTTAAATTAGAAAGACCGACCCCATTACAACTGGGGTCGGTCTTTCTTTTGTTTAGGAATTAGTAGAAGTCCTATTTGACTGATGTTCCGTCTATAATCTCTTCATCCGCTTTGCTGACCAATTTAGTATCTTGTTTTACGTCACCAAATATTTCAATCTGACCATCGATGCTGCGCCCTTTCTGTACGGGGATGCGTTGGATTTTGCCAGCAACGACAGCAATCACAAAGCTTCCTTCGCCCGAAGTAAATACCGCTGATTTTGGCACAACGAAAGTACTGTCTTGCGATGTTAAAGGTAATTCGACCTCTGCGACCATGCCGGGCAATAGCTTGTTGTCGATATTGTTAATATCAATTTCTACCCGTTCGGATCTTAATCTACTGTCCAAGGCACCCGATTTACGTGCGATCTTACCCGAGAAGGTTTGCTCAGGCAATGATTTGACAGTAAATTGTAAGGGCTGGTTTTCGGTGAGGCAACTCGAATATTGTTCAGGAACAGCAACGGCTAACCTCAGTTTGCGTTGTTGTTGAATGGTCATGATGGGCATTTCCGAGCCACGGCCAGCAGGACCAACATAGGCGCCCTGATTGACATTTCTTGTTGCGATTACACCGTCGAAGGGTGCCCTGATTTCCAAATAATTCAACAGGTTTTGTACCTCTGCGTAGGCCGATTTAGCGGCTTGGTACTGTGCAAAATCCGCATTCTTTTTTGACTCAGCAACCTCAAGATCCAATCTAGCCACCGTTCCCTCGACCTTGCTGGTTTCAAAGAGTCTGTCGTAAGTGCTTTTTGTAGCCATATAGACCGCCTCCTGTGATTTGAGCCGCGATTTGGCTGCTGACAGCTGTGAACTCAATTCGGGAGCTTCCAAGACAGCCAACAACTGGCCTGCATGCACTTTACTGCCGATGTCCACATTGAGGCTTTTGACATAGCTACTGACCTTGGCGTAAATTTCGACCTGCTGGAATCCCGTGATTTCCCCGGGGATCTGCATTTTATTGGTTAATTTCTGTTTGGAAGGTACAAATGTCTCCATTGCCGGAGCTGCAGCTTCGGGACTTTCTTTTTTGACATTTTCCTCGGCAGCCGAATGGCATCCTGTTAAGGATGCGATCAGGCCGGCGATTGCTAATATTTTGAACAAATTATTTTTCATGTTTTATAGATTATACTGCTTTTACGATAAAGGTTTTAATGCGGCAATATAGTGTTTACTTTCTTTGTCTTCAGGATCTAATGAGATCGATTGTGTACTGCTTTTTTCTTGCGCCCAAGCAAATATGAGCGGTAAGATGACGAGTACGGCAAATGTTGAAAATAGTAATCCGCCAATGACGGCTCTACCGAGTGGTGAAACTTGTTCACCACCTTCACCATGGCCAATGGCCATAGGGAGCATGCCTACAATCATGGCTAAACTGGTCATGATAATGGGTCTAAGCCGTAAGGATGCTGCCTCACGAGCGGCAGCCAGCGCATCTCCATGATGCCGACGGATATGTTCGGCATTGGTGATGAGGAGAACAGCGTTCGCAATGGATACACCCACCGACATGATAATCCCCATGTAGGATTGTAAGTTGAGGGTAGATCCGGTTAACAACAATAGAAGTAATGACCCCAGCACCACCGCAGGAACTGTGGTGAGTACAACCATAGAAACTTTGAACGATTGGAAATTGGCTGATAGCATCAGGAATATAACGATAATGGCAACAGCCAAACCAGATTCAAGGCTGCTCATGGTTTCTTCCAATACTTTTCCGAGGCCTATTTGCTCCATGGATAATCCACGCGGGAGTTCACCAAGGGCTTTGATACTACGTTTTACATCTTTGGAGGCTGTTTTCAAATCGGTATGATCGATATTTGCTGTAACTGATACATAAGGCATTGCACCTAAATTGTCGTTTTCGCCATAGGTGAAGGACGGTGTGATCGTTGCAACGTCGCTCAGTATTGGTCGCGCTGAATTTTTTAATAAGGGGATTTCACCGATTTCTTTCTCATCTTTCATTTTATCGATGGGAACCTGAACTTGGACGTTGTATGAAAGTCCAGCTTTTTCATCGATCCAGGTGTTTTTTTCGGTATAACGCGAAGAAGAGGTGGAAGCGATCAGCGATCGTGTTACTTCGCTGAGATCGATACCCAGTTGTGCAGCTCTGATGCGGTCTATCTTAATATCGTACGAAGGGTATTTAATGGATTGTGCTAATTGCACATCTCTAAAATAAGGGATGGCTTTTAGTTCCTCAATCAATTTACCGGCGTACTTCTCGTTGTTCTTTTTGTTTTTTCCTGCTATCCGAACTTCAATGGGAGTGGGCGATCCCTGACTTAATACTTTATCTGTAAGTTCGATCGGTTCAAAGGATACCTGTACATCTGGAACTGCCGCTTTCAGGCGTTTTCGGTATTCATCACGGAAACTGTCCATATCGTGATGGTAGTCTTTCAGTGCAATTTGGAAAACAGCTTCATGTGGACCAGCCATGAAAAGATAGATCGGCGATACTGAAAACTGTCCGGGGTGTTGACCGATATAGACAGAAGATATGCTAATATGTTCTTTGCCAACCAGTTTTTCCAGTTCGGCCAGCGCCAGTTTTGCTTTTTCTTCGGTGCGTTCGATACGTGTACCTTCAGCTGCACGAAGGCGCATTTGGAACTGACTGGAGTTAACTTTCGGAAATACATCCTGTCCGATTGTGGAAAGTAAAATGACAACAAGACTTATTGCTCCAAGGAGATAAACTACCGTGATGGTTTTCTTCCTTTTGAACAAATGGTCGATCATTTTCATGAATCTGTTTCTGAACCGTTCAAAAATACTGATCTTTCCATCGTTGTTAAAGTCTTCCCGTTCCACCAATAGTTTCTTCTGATTCAAGGTATCCTGTTCGGATTCTACGGTCAGTCCAGATGCTGCAAACTGGGCTTCATCTGCATTTAAACCCTCGGATTTGGTCGCATGTGGAGCCTTATGGGCATGATCTTTCATAAACCAGTTTGCCATGATGGGAACGAATGTCTGCGAAAGAAGAAAGGATACGATCATCGAAAATCCAATGGACAGGGCCAAGGGAAGAAATAGCGAGCCCGGAATTCCCGTCATGGTAAATGCAGGTGCAAATACGGCTAATATACAGAGCAGGATCAATAATTTTGGTAAGGCGATCTCCTTACAGGCATCCCAGATAGCCAAGGCTTTGGGTTTACCCATATCCAGATGCTGGTGTATATTCTCGATCGTTACCGTACTTTCGTCGACCAGGATACCAATAGCTAAGGCTAGTCCACTGAGGGACATGAGGTTGATGGTCTGCCCGAAGAGTTTCAGAAAGAGCACTCCGGATATCACGGATATCGGTATGGTCAGGATAACGATCAGCGCGGCTCTTCGATCACCTAAAAATAGGAGCACCATAAGTCCGGTCAGGATAGCACCGATTGCACCTTCGGTAATCAAACTCTTTACGGAATTGATGACATAGACGGACTGGTCAAATTCATAAGATAACTTGACGTCGTCGGGTAAATTCTCCTGAATTTTTGGTAAGGCTGCTTTTAAATTCTGGACAACCTCCCAGGTTGAGGCATCGCCGGCTTTGGCGATACTGACGTACACGGAACGTTTGCCGTTGACCAAAGCATAGCCTGCGGTAACGTCGGCACCATCTTTTACGGTAGCAATATCGCCAAGGTAAAGATTTTGTACTCCACCTTTAAATAGCGGGATTTTTTCAAAATCTTTGACATCCTTGATGGTGTTGTTCGTTGGTGTAATGTAGTTTTTATCCTGAATGCGTACGTTTCCTGCAGGGGCGGTTTGATTGTTCAGTCTTAGCGCTTCTACAACCTGATCGGGCGTCATATTGTGGCTCCGCATTAAATCGGGATCAACGTTGACCTCAATTGTACGTGGACTTCCCCCAAAAGGAGGGGGCGACAGTAGACCAGGGATTGTCGTAAACGATGCCCGGACATAGACGTTGGCCAGATCTTGCAGTTCATTATTGGACCGTTTGCTACTACTCAATACCAGTTGACCCACAGGAAGGGAGGAGGCATCAAAACGAATGATGAACGGTGGTTGTGAGCCTGGAGGAAAGGAGGCCTGGATCCGATTGGCCAGGGCACTTAGCTCGGCTGCAGCCTGGGCCATGTTGGTGTCTTCGTAATACGATACTTTCATTAAGGTCAGACCTTGAATATTCTTGGTCTCAATGGACTTGACCCCATTGGCAAAAAGAAGGATATTAACGTAGTTTTTGGCAAAGTAAGATTCCATTTGATCCGGCGAATAGCCACCAAATGGATGGGCAATATAAATAACCGGAAGGTTCATTTTTGGCAGGATATCCACCTTGATCGATCGAACGGCACCTATGCCAAAGACAATAAGTCCCAATACGAGTACGAGGATGGATATCGGCTTGCGTAAGGCAAAACGTATTAAATTCATGTAATGTTATTTATAGTTCTTTGTTGAAAATATCAAAATCTCCCGCAGCGGCGGCTTTTAGTAAAAGCGACTGCCAAAGATTGATGTGGACGATCTCTCGATCGGTTTCGGCTCTATTTAATGTGTAAAAGGTCTGCGTCACGTCGACAAGTGTCGCTAGGCCGTTTTTATACATCGTCATTTTTTGATTGTAAGCTTGCTGAGCTGCCGACACTTGTCGGGGAGCTTCTAGATCACTTTTTCGGGCCAATTGAATTTTAACATCAGCAGCATCCAGCTGTGCTGCCAATTGGGCTTCGGCGGTTTGGTATTCTTCTCTTAGGGCATCATTCGTAAAGCGCTGTGCACTGATTTTTTTATTAATGCGTGCAATAGAAGTCAGATTCCAGTTTATGCCCAATCCCAAGAGATAATTTTGCCTACTGGGACGAACTCCTTGCCAATAATTTGTGCTATAAGCTTGTAGATCCGTAATGTAGTCGCTCTTAAAACCTGATCCTCTTGTCTGAAAAACACCAAAGGCGCTTACAGTGGGAAAATATTCTTTGGTTGATAATTTTAATTGTTGTTCACCCAATTCAATTTTACTTTTATAAAATTGCAGAATAGGATTACTTTCAATCAAGTTGTCTGAAAGGGGAGTTAGCTGTACTGGTGTTTTCTGGACGAGCAAGGTATCTATTTGCAGGTTTTTTGCTGGTATTCCCATCAGTACTGTTAATTTGTTGTTTTGCTCTTTAACATTTTCGCTGGCTTGGTTGAGGCTGATCTTTGCGCGTGAGACTTCGGCAGAAGCTAGCGTTGAATCTACGCCGGGCAATATGCCGTTTTTTACTTTCGTGGCAGCGATATTTAAAAATACCAGTGCACGGTCGAGGTTCATCTGTTGATTTTTTTCCAAGCGCTGACTCGCCAATAAATTGAGGTAAGCTGCAGCAATCTTGACTTTATGCTGGAACTGTTCCTGGCCGAGATCGGCCTGTAGTCGTTTGGTATCAGATTTGGCCAATTCGATCCGTTCTTTTTTTCGTCCAAAGGTGTAAATGTCCCAATTGACGTTGGCTAAGTAAAGCGCACCAAATGCGGCATTCCAATTTTGTTCGGGAAGAGCGGCTCCTGAAGAAGCTACCCCTAGTCCGCCGAATCCATACAGTGGACCATTTTGTCCGTTGACTGTTCCAAAGTCCTGTTGGGCTACGATGTTCAGATTGGGCCAAAAGTCGCGTTTGACTTGTTCATTGGTCTGCAGGGAGGACTGGAGATAATATTCCTTTGCCTTGATATTTCCATAATTTGCAATACCCTGTTCTACGGCATCGCGAAGCGTAAGCTTCTGAGCGAAGGAAGAGGAGGTCGCAAGTGATACAGCCAATGACAGCACTAAATTCAATTTCAGCATAGGTTATCTATCATTTTATGGACACGAAGATAGCGATGAGATGAATTGCGATGTCCCTTTAAAATGATCTATAGCGTTTAAAAGTGACCAATTTAATTCGTCATTTATTTTTCTACTGTTATAAACTTAAAACTTTTACTTTGTAACAGATTTTTAACAAAAATAGGATTATGAGAAAGGTTTTGGAGAACAAGGTGATACAGGAGATCGTGCTATTGATCTTTTCGTTTATCCTCTTTACTTTGAACGATTGGATTTTGATCCTGAGCTGGAAGGGATTTTTGATGGGGGTGCTCTATTTCTTGATCCTTTATGCGCATGCGCAATTGAATCGCTTTTTCCTGTTGCCATTGCTACTGAAGAAGAATAAAACGCTGTTGTATATTTTGGCGTCGGTGGCAACACTACTGGTTTTTGCACTCATATTAAAAGAGCTAACGGATAACGTGATCTACAAGAATTGTTTTCTTTACAAGAATCTTGTTCAGAAAACGTTCCATTATCAATTTGGTGTATTATTGGGATCCTTGATCTGTATATTGGGTAGTATCCAATTTATAGAGTTTTATCGCTTCCAACGGGTGAAGACCCGACGTGAACTGCTTTCCAATCAGACGCAATTATCGCATTTAAAAAAACAGCTCAATCCACATTTTTTATTCAATACATTGAATACCATTTATGGTATTAATTTAAAATACCCAGAACGTACGTCCGAATTGATCATCAAAGTTTCTCAGCTTCTCCGTTATCAGATGGAATGCAGCGATCGGGAATTTGTCGGTATGGATGATGAGATCGATTTTATCTCAAGTTATATCGAACTGGAGCGCGAACGATTAGGCTATCGCACGAAAATTGAATTTGATTATCAAAAAGAAGAAGATATCAATTATCAGATAGCGCCGATGCTTTTGATTACTTTCGTAGAAAATGCTTTTAAACACGGAACCTGCAGTATTGAAGATTGTTTTGTACATATTTCGATCAAGATTGAAAAAGGGAACTTATATTTGCATGTACGGAATTCTGTTCCCGTTAAGAAAAGGAATGTTTTTTCGGCGAAAATAGGTCTGGAAAATACAATAGCGCGGTTAAAGCTTTTGTATCCTAATCGGTATACATTAACGACAAATTCCCAAAAAGAGGAGTATGAGGTGTCATTGGTTATAAATCTTTAAACAATGAATAAAAATAGCTGTATCGTGGTTGATGACGAACCTGCGGCGCATTATGTACTGGTAAATTATATTGAAAGAAGTACTGATCTGCAGTTGGTCGCTCAGTGTTATAATGCTTTTGAGGCATTGGAGTTTATTCGGGAGAACAAAGTAGATTTAATCTTCCTGGATATTGAAATGCCCGAAATTAATGGGATGGAGTTTCTGAAGATGCTGGATAACCCACCCAAAACGATTTTGACAACAGCATATTCTGAATACGCATTGGAGAGTTATGATTACGGCGTTGTTGATTATCTGTTAAAACCTATTTCATTTCCTCGTTTTTTTAAGGCTGTTCAACGTTTTTTATCCTATAACATGGCTGTTTCGCCCCAGGAAGAAGAACCCAAATCAATTAGTATACGCATGGATGGCCGTATTATTGACGTTAAATTATCGCAGATCGATTTTATCCAGAGCTTTGGCAATTACGTGAAAATTGTCACTCCTAGTCAGACATTTTTGACCGCAAGCACCACCCAGCAAATTCTCACACAGGTGCCGGCATCAAAGTTTATCCGTATCCACAAATCTTACATTGCTTCGATCAATAAGGTGATCAAATATGAGCATGGAATGGTGCAGATCAATAATACGTCCCTACCGGTCGGTATTACTTTCCGTCGGGAGTTACAGGAGCGGCTAGCCAATAAATAGCGCTAAGCTATGTCGTAATTCGATTAGGTATCACCGTTCTTGTCAATTCACAGCATATCATGTGACAGCATATCATGTGAAGAAGAAAGTTCATTCATTTAGCTGGATGTGCTGATGCTGACGTTGGGTTTATGCAAGACCGGAAAGTTTACTGAATTGGCAATAAAACAATATTCACTTGCTTTTTGGTGTAATTCAATGGCTTGTGCAATCATCGTAGAATCTTTTACCCGGACTGAAGGATTTAGCGTAACTTCTTTAAAATAGCCCTTTCCACTTTCTTCTTCAAGCATGATCGCCGTTGCGTGGTCTACATATTCTTCTACAATAATTTTATTGACCGAGCAGAAATGCAGGTACCATAACATATGGCAGGAGGACAGGGAGGCAAGCATAGCTCTTCGGGATTGTATTTGTTGGGGTCTCCCAGGAACGCTGGATCCGAAGAACCTTCAATCTCAGCTTTGCCGTCAATGCTAATGCGATGGCTTCTTTCGTAGTTTTTATAATGATCGGTTCCGCTGCCGCGATTTCCTGTCTACGTAATTGTGGCGATGTAATTATGCTGTTTCATTTGAAAATAATCGTTTGACGCTGTTGGTGCTAATCTGGAAGCAAGTTAAAAAATATCCCTTTATCCTAAACATAAGCACAATCTCTTCTGCGTAGAATTGACTTTCATATTATTTTTTTTGATCTATTTTTTTATTAATAATATACCTATTGGTATTTTATTTGTAGGTTTGCGCTGATTTTAATGAAATTAAATATTTATGAATAATACGGTGTATTCTATTTTTTTAAATATACCTTTTGGTATTTTATTTTTTATTATGATTGCCGTATGTATTGAAATTTTTATCGTAGCCTTTTGGATGGTAGCTATGCGGGGGGTACTTGTAAGACCTGTTCTGGTTGTGAATAATTCTGTTAACTAAAAATAGTTCGTATATGGAACAATATGATTTGGTTGTCATTGGGTCTGGCCCAGGCGGCTATGTTGCGGCGATTCGCAGTGCCCAATTGGGGTATAAAACCGCACTTGTAGAGAAATATGATACATTGGGTGGTACCTGTACCAATGTGGGCTGTATTCCCACAAAGGCAATTTTGGATAGTACGCATCACTATCATGAAGCACAGCATCATTTTGCTGCACACGGGATTCAGGTATCGGGGCTATCGGTGGACTTTGATCGGTTGTATGCGCGTAAAGATAAAGTGGTGTTGCAAAAAACGTATTTCTTTTAGAAGAGTTAAGCGTATTCCCTTCGTAGAAAAGGCGCTGCTTGTCTATTTTTTTGGATACAAACATCAATTTATCTATGTTTGTTCTATATCATCCTTTAATTTATGGACAAACAGCTATTGTTGGACAGTATTCAGAAAGAGATCGACCTCACGGAAGATGAAATCGTACGCCTATTGGCTGTTGTGAAATCCAAAAAAGTGAAGAAGAAACAATATTTGCTGTTGGAGGGCGATCTGAGCAGGTATGCTCTTTTTGTCGCTTCGGGTTGTCTACGAAGTTATTGCGTGGATGAAAACGGCTTTCAGTATATTCAACAGTTTGCTCCCGAAGGCTGGTGGATCGGCGATATGTATAGTTTGGTAACCGGAAAACCGGGCAACTTATACATTGATGCGGTATTTGAATCTGAGGTATGGATGATTTCCAAAGTAGACCTGCATCGGCTCTATCAGGAGATTCCGAGACTGAATGTCTATTTTCGGATACTTGCCGAAAATGCATTGGTTTATTATCAAAGTCGATCGATGGAGAATCTCCGTCTAGCTGCCAAAGAACGTTACGAAAAGTTCTGTACACGTTATCCTACATTGATCGACTGTCTTCCGCAGAAACAAGTTGCGGCATATATTGGCGTTACGCCCGAATTTTTAAGTAAAATGCTGCATCAATAGCGGAAATCGGACTATCGGCAAGAAATTGCCCGGTGATCTACCATTTCTCTTTTAACAGCGTTTCCAATTGACCGATTTCTTCCTGATACATGGTTTTCTTTCTCGTTCCAAAGTAAAGTATATTCTCCACGGGAGAAGTCCCTTCCCAGATTAGTTTTATTTTTCCGGATGCAAGTGCTTCGGCACAAAGAAAGTCGGGAACAATGGAAAAACCAGTATTGTTGCTCAAGCAGCGTATGATTGAGCTGATATTTGGGACGATATAATTGGGACTGAAGTCTGGATGTTCGCCAAAGTGTGTCGACCAATAGTTTTTTAAATGATCCATATCGGCAGCCGTGCTATACCACAATTGTTTTTTCAGGAGTTGAGCTGCTTCCTTAATTTTATTGTCGCTCAGTAGTGACTCGAGTGTGGATGTGTCGGTCTGACAACCTGCAATCAAGACAATGCGCTCTTTTGAGAAAGCTTCATATTGTAGATTCTGCTGGTTTCCTTTTTGAGGTGTAATAATAAGATCCAATAAACCATTATCAAGATCCTGCTGCATCTGAGGATATTCTCCAAATTTGATAATTAAATTAAAGGGGAGCTGCGCGATATGTTCTTCCAGCGTGTATTGAAAGGTCTCAAAACACATTCCGATACTGATTGTGACACGTTCGTCCAATGCACGCTTGTGAAAATGCTGTTCACCGGTTTCTAGTTTTTTAAGCGGGTCAATAACATAGTTGTACAAGATTTTCCCCTTTTCAGTCGGCACCATTCTTCGCGCAGATCGATCAAAAAGCTTGTGCCCGGTAAAGGCTTCCAGGGAATTCAGATGTAGACTGACACCAGGTTGAGAAATAAACAATTCCTGTGCAGCTGCAGATAATGTTCCGGTTTCATAGATTGCCTTAAATGTACGAAGCCATTCTAAGTTCCATTTCATAGTTATTATTTTTATGATACAAATATACAATTTAAATTATTTGTATGATTTAAAAATATGATAGAAATTTGTGTTATCAATAAGAAAAATTATAGAAATGAAAATATTTATTATCAATGGCGGACAGAAATTCGCACACTCGGGAGGTTCTTTTAATACTACGATAACAAATTGGACCGTTGAAACATTGGCTGAAAATGGATTTGAAACAAGGGTTACCAATATCAATGATGATTTTGATCCAATGGTTGAAGTTGAAAATTTTAAATGGGCAGACATTATCGTTTACCATTTTCCTGTATGGTGGTTTCAGGTTCCGAATCGTCTGAAACTTTATATCGATGAAGTCTTTACGGCCGGTCACAACAACGGTATCTATAAAAATGATGGTCGATCGCGTAAGAATCCGGCAATTAATTACGGCACCGGAGGTTTGATGCAAGGTAAAAAATACATGGTGACTTCGAGCTGGAATGCCCCTGAGACAGCATTTACAATGGAAAATGAGTTTTTTGATCAGCATTCAGTTGATGCCGGTGTTTTATTCGGTTTTCATAAGATGAATCAGTTTGCAGGATTGGAACACCTGGGAAGTTTCCATTTTCATGATATGGAAAAGGGGGCATCTCAAGAACGTGTCGACAATTACGAAAAGGAATATAAACAATATTTGGAAGAGGTCTTCCATTTAGAAACTACGTTGAACTAAAAATTTATTGATCGATAAATCGCTTTATCCATGGCGTTATTGCGATGAAAAGAGTAAATTACCAAAATAAAATCAATAACATGAAGGTATATTTAACCGCAATTTTAAAGGCAGTTCCCGCACATCGGGAAGAAGTATTGGCATTATTGTTAGAAATGGTCGAAGCAAGTAGAAAGGAAGCAGCCTGTATACAGTATGATCTGCACCAGGTAAACAGTGATGAAAATCAATTTATATTTTATGAAATCTGGGAAGATCAAGCGGGCTTGGATGCGCATAATCAACAACCTTATATTGTGGCATTTGGAAAAGTGGCTGGTGAAAAATTACAGGAAACGCCTCAAATTATAGCAATGAATAAGATTGCTTAATTTACCATGTGGTCTGTCCGGACCTTATTGAGAAGATGATTTGTGTGGGCCTAGGATATGAACTATAATTGAAGTAACTATAATTGAAGTATTGGTGGTGCCAAAATCATTTGTGTTGCCTAGATAGAGCGTGCTCTATTCTGATTTGGTGACGCGAATGATTTTGTTGGTACCTTGCTGAACAGCGACGTCGACTTTATTTCGTTGCGTGTAGCTCTGTTGCAGGAGATTCAATTTTTTGGCCAGTTGACCATCCTGATTGTCCAGCCAGAAGGTCGCAGCCATAATACCAATTTGAACTCTATAACTGGAATCAGTTTCCGGAACAAGCTGCTCGATAACCTGATGTTGATACCAAGTCAGATTTTTGTTTTCTTTTTGGGAAACACAGGCGTGTAGGAAAATTGCCAGAAGGGCTAGATAGCCCATTTTTAAAAGTTGACTGCGTCTTAGGTTCATCAATAGTTTTTTTGTGTTACACCAAATCTACTATTTTTTATCCAACGAATGAATTACCTTTGTAAATTTTTACACTCCCGTTTAGACAGATACCCTTCATTTACTTATTAGACTTCTCGTGTATGCACATTCAAGTAAATCTAAAAATGTATGAAGTTTGCTGTTCATTTCGCTGTAATCATAAGCCTGAATTTCGTCAGGTGATTGGACAAATTGGAACGATTGGCTTTGAAGAAAGAGATCTTCTTCTGCAGCTATCAAAAGCCGGACGACTTCAGGTGTGAGTTCCATATGGCATTGAAATCCGTAGACGAGATTTGTATAGCGAACAATTTGTCGAGGGCAACCGACGCTGCTTGCTAAGATTTTACTTTCTGGGGTAAGTCCAGGCATATCGTTGTGCCAATGTCCGACCGGTAATGGGCTGCCAAAATGTGCTATTTTGCTGTCGTTTATTCCTTCTTCTGTGAGCGTGATGGGGAGAACTCCAATTTCTTTTTGCGGACTATGTCTGTACGTTGCCGACAGCGCTTCGCCAATCAATTGTGCGCCCAGACATATACCAACAACCGCCTTGCCAGCATCAATACATCGGCGGATAAAAGCGATTTCGGCCTTAGCGTCAAAATAAGGGTATTCTGACGGGGATGAATCTGGACTTTGAGGTCCGCCCATAATGATCAATACATCGATGGAATCGATTTCTTCCGGCAGACGGTCCTGTTGATAGACCTGGGAAAAGGTGAGCTCATGCTGTTGTTTTTCCGCCCAGGTTAAATAGGCCCCGGGTGCTTCAAAAACTTCGTGTTGTATAAAATGTATCCGCATTGGTTTTTATGTTATAGGTTCTCATTCCAGTAATAACTATCTGGTGTAGGACGTTGTCCAAAAATTGCCGTGCCTACCCTGACAATCGTAGCGCCCTCTGCTATCGCTATCGCTAGATCTCCGCTCATGCCCATCGACAATTCTTGCATCGATACACCGGGAATAGCTAGGGCTAGAATCTGTTGTTGAATTTGTTTGAGCAATTTAAAACAGGCACGTACCTGTTCGGCCTCGGTACTCAATATACCAATAGTCATCAGTCCTTTAATCTTTAATGTGCTTAGTGTTGCTATTTGCTGAACCAGGCCGATCACTTCCCCTGGAGCAGCGCCGTACTTACTCTCTTCGAAGGAAGTATTTACCTGGATGAGTACTTCCATGGTTTTGTCTTCTTTTAAAAGTCGCTGATGCAATTTTTCGGCGAGATCTATACGATCGATCGAATGGATGCAGGATACGTTGCATTTGAGCAGATCCTTGATCTTATTGGTTTGAAGATGACCAATAAAATGATTGACATGGGGAACAGCGTTTAAATACTCAAATTTGTCTTTCAGTTCCTGCACTTTATTTTCAGCAATTAGGGTTTGACCAGCTTGCAGCGCGATTTCTATACGTTCGGCAGGTACGGTTTTAGTGGCCAGCAATAATTTTACCTCGCGGGGATCGCGACGATTTGTTTTGCAGGCTTCGTCTATACGTTGTTGTATGACCTGTATATTTTCTGCTATAAACTCACGCATGGTGCGGTTGTACTGTTTTTTTCATCATGATATCTATTTGTTTATCGTCACCCAGTTGAAAAATATGCTGGTCGAATGCGACAAAACCATTTTTCTGATAGAAATTGATTGCCCGCAAGTTTTTTTCCCAAACACCAAGCCAGATAAATGAAGCTGCTTTTATTTGAGCTAAGGCTAATGCTTTTTCAAACAATAACTGTCCCACTTTTCTACCCTGAAATTCCTGTAATACATATATGCGCTCGATTTCTAATGCCTGCGGGCACTGTTGTTCGGTCTGGGCCTGGCCGGTATTTACTTTTAGGTAGCCAATAACATCATTTTTCAAGACAGCGAAGTAAAATTCAGATTCGTTATCGCAGAGCTCGGACAATAATTTTTCCTTTGAAAACCCTTCGGCCAGATAGGTCTTCATATTTTCTTCGGTATTCGTGTCTGAAAAGGTCTGAATAAATGTTGCTTTTCCTATTTGCTGCAGCAGGTCAATATCTGTTAGTTTTACCTGTGTGATTGCTATGTCAGTGTGTGTGTTCATTTTTTTTTGTTACTTATTGATCCATTTTTCATTGCTGCGGCAATATTTCTTTCGAGCTCATTGTCGCTATTTTTTAGAAAATCACGGATACGCTGTTTTTCTGTTTCACTTTTATTTTGACTTAATTTTTTTTGGCCCTGTAAATCTGTAACGACAAGTTCGAAAGCGACGATACCCTGCATCATACCACTTTTAAAACGATCGGAAAGGCTTTCCCATTGTGTTAAATAGGTTTCTTCGTAACTCAGGATCATCTGTTCTAAGGCTTTACTTTTTGCTTTTTCGTCTGTAAGGATGGATGCAAGGCCATAGGCATGTACAGCGATGTAATCCCAGGTTGGCACACTTTCTTCCTTGTCATAGTGTTGTGGTGAGATATAAGCATGTGGTTCGGAGAAAATAACCAATGACGGCGTATTTTCGATATAATTGGCTTGTTCGTTTGCGCGAGCGAAGTGTGATGTTAAAAGCAGCTGATCTTTATCTGTACGGATGTGGAAGGGGAGCTGTGTGGCTATTGGAATCCCCTCTTTAATCGATACAATGGTCGCAAAACTATATTGTTGCATAAATTCGACCTTTTCTGCGTAATCTTCGAACTGGAAATGTTTGGGTACATACATGCAAATAGCTATTTCTTGATTTTATCCAAAATTACAGCCAATAGATGCAAATGAGCTAGTCCAATTTGAATAATGTCGCTGGTCCAGTGTTCATTTATTGCGCGGGCTGACTGGTGTTCACGCAATCCAGGGATGTCGTTTGGCCTGACAGAGTCGAAGCCGAAGAGCTAATCTATGTTTTACATCTTTAGTTAACAAGCTCACAACAGTGGATGAATTCAACAGGATATGCATACCGGGTCAAAACGCCTCACATATTCTTTGCAGTAATCAGCTAAAAATTGTGCTTTCAGATCAGTTATTGTACGAGCTGTTGGGCATTTTTGGATTATATTGTTGTACATGGTCAACGTTAGCAAATATGTGTGGGCCATTCATTTCAATTCCTGCGGCTAGAAAGTCATCTAAGATCGATTGAAAAATTTCAGACTTTGCCAGTTCAATTTCACCAGATTTAGCGATGTATACATTCAGTTCATAGAGGACATAGAAGTCGTCTAATTTTTTTTGTAAGACGAATGGCGCGGGGTTAAGGTTGACTCTTTTTATTCGGGGTGGGATGTTCAGGAGCAATTCGTGTATACGTTGCCAAGGTTCTTCATAACCGACTGTCAATTCCACCTGAAAGCAGATTCCATCTTCTGAGAAGGTTGAATAATTGACGGTATTTCCGGAAAGTACCGAGGAATTGGGGATGGTAATTTCTTCATTTTTTATCGTTCGAAGCCTTGTTACCAGTGGTGATTTTTCGATAACGACGCCTGTTTTGTCGGCGATGGTAATACGGTCTCCAATGCGGAAAGGACGCATATAGGTGATTACAAGTCCCGCTATGATATTGGAAATTGCAGAAGATGATCCTAAAGAAAATAGGACACCTATAAATACGGATATTCCTTTAAAGATATCTGAATTTGCACCGGGTAAATACGGGAATATGAGCACCAGTGTGAAGGCTTGGAGCAGAAAGCGAACAATCGTAAAGGTACACGTTCCGTTGTGATTGAATCCTGAATTCTTTTTAGGTAGTTTGCCGCAATCTCTTCTTTGCTTTTTCCTTCAAGAAGAGCATCGAGTTCTGTGACGGAAGTTATGACGAGATCTTTATAAACGATGTCAGCACTGATTTCGTTGTTTTCGATTTTAAAGGAATCTACTTTCACAAAATCGTCTTCATATAGATTACGGATTCTGCTGACCACATTGTAAGCTCGGTCTTTGGCTAATGATGATCCAAGTTTATTATAGATATAGAAGAGGGTATCCTGAAATGGCGCGACTGCATATCTTTTGGTGTTTTTTTTGATGGAGTCTACTTTAACTTTCAGCTGCTGCTTCCGAAGGTTATTTTCTTCGTCAAACTCATTCAGCTGCTGTTTTAAATTTTCCTTTTTGGGGCTATTTTGACTTTTAAGATCGGCAATTTCATGCTGAAGCTTTACCCGTTCAAGAGAATCATTAATTTGCTGTTGTCTAATTCCGTTCAGTAAGGAACTCAGATCCAATTCTTTTTTATTGACCGAATCTGTTTCTTGTGCATAAAGCTGTGTGCTCGTTGAAAAAAGACAAGATATGGTCATTAAGAAATAAACGTAAATACTTCTCATCGTGTTGTTGGTAAAATTGAATGCCGATGTTTATTAGGTCATTTTGCACATAACGATCGGACGGGTTCTCAAAGATAATAATTATCTTGATTAGATGGCAGCATGTCAAATATGATATAAATTGAAGGTAAAATGATACGATGCGACAGCTGAATTTAAATTATTCCAACTTTCTTTGTTAAAACGATTGGGCATAAGTCCAATGCGGAAAACTATGTAGCTAATTTATCCAAAAAATATGATTAAACCTTTTCAAAAATCTATTTATGCAATGAACAAACTCGGGAAGATAGGTCTCTGTTTTGTTTTGACCTATGCTTCTACTGTTTTAGATGGACAAGCCCAAGAACGCAAAGCTCCGGCTTATCCATTGATTACGCACAACCCCAATTTTAGTATATGGTCCATGACGGATCAGCTTCATGCGTCGACAACGAAACACTGGACAGACGCTGATCATTCGCTGTTGGGCTTAATTGATGTTGATGGTAATATTTATCGTTTTCTTGGCAAAGAAGAGCCTAGTTATGCGGTTATTCTACCGACTTCGGAAGATAAATCGTATACGGTACAATATACTGAATCAAAACCTCAAGGCAGCTGGGAGTCTTCCGCTTATAATACGAATACGTGGAAATCAGGACTTGCACCCATCGGTGATGATGCGCAACAGGTAAAGACGCTTTGGAAATCGGACGATATCTGGGTGAGACGTGAGTTTTCCGTAACGGATCCGAAGAGCATCAATGAGCTGTTTTTAAAACTCAATCATGATGATAATATAGACGTATTTTTGAATGGGAAAAAGGTTTACGAAAAGGTAGGTTGGACTAACAGCTTTCACTATTTACCGATTGACAAGGCGAATTTGAAGGCCGGGCAAAATCATATTGCCATCCATTTGAAGAATAGTGCTGGCGGTCGTTACCTGGATTTTGGCTTGGTCGACAGGCTTAAAGAGCGTGGACCGAAAATTCAGGAAGTCGTGCAAAAAGATGTCGAAATAACAGCGACGCGCACGGTCTATAATTTTCAGGCCGGTAAGGTGGATCTGAAACTAAGCTTTACGTCGCCTTTGCTTATGGATGATCTGAATTTATTGGCTCGACCGGTAAGCTATATCACGTATAACGTAAAAGCAAACGATGGCAAGCAGCATGCGGTTAAGGTTTTTCTAAGTGCATCCACAAATATTGCGGTGTATAAGCCTTCACAGGAAGTAACCGCCGATAAATATGAAACGGCAAAATTGTCGGTACTAAAAGCGGGAACGGTCGAACAGCCTATTTTGCAGAAAGGTGCCGATGATATGCGGATAGACTGGGGGTATTTTTATGTTGCTTCGCCAAAGCAGGATAAAACGCAACAGTTTATTAGTCCGAGGGGCGCAGCCGTCGACGCCTTTAGAAAGGGAACAGCGACCGCTCCAAAAAAAACTGTTAAGGGTACCTCACTTGCGCTGAACACGGTCATTCCGTTTGGTAATGTGGGGGCGAAAGCGGAGGAGCGTTTTGTTGAGGTAGGCTACGATGAAATTTATGCGATTCAGTATTTCAAAAATAACCTGCGACCATGGTGGAACAATTCTGGCAAAGAAACGATGGAAAATCAGCTGACTTTGGCTGCAGATGAGTATCGTAATGTGCTCGATAAGTGCGTGGCATTCGACAAAGCGGTTTATGCGGATGCGCTAAAATCGGGTGGAAAAGAATATGCACATCTTAGTGTACTAGCTTATCGCCAAAGTATAGCAGCGCATACCTTGGTGAAAAGTCCACAAAATGAACTGCTATGGCTTTCCAAAGAAAATAATAGTGGTGGTTTTATCAATACGGTGGATGTTACTTATCCTTCAGCACCATTGTATTTGATCTATAATCCGGAGTTGTTGAAAGGGATGTTAACTGGAATATTTTATTTTAGCGAGAGCGGTAAATACCCGTATCCTTGGGCGGCTCACGATTTGGGTACGTATCCATTGGCCAATGGTCAAACCTATGGCGAGCCTATGCCTGTGGAGGAATCGGGCAATATGATTATTTTAACTGCAGCAATCGCGAAAGTGCAAGGGAATGGGGACTATGCGAGGAAGCATTGGAAAACATTGACAACTTGGGTAGATTATCTCGTTAAAGATGGCTTTGACCCTAAAACGCAGCTCTGCACAGACGATTTTGCTGGTCATCTTGCACGAAATGCCAATTTATCTGTTAAAGCTATTGTGGGTATTGCCTGTTATGCGCAGCTAGCGGAGGCCATTGGTGAAACTGCAATCGCAAAAAAATACCGTGTAATTGCCGAGGAAATGGTCCCGAAATGGATGGAAATGGCAGATGCGGGCGACCATTACGCGCTGACATTTGACGATAAAAATACCTGGAGTCAAAAATATAATTTGATCTGGGACAAAGTGTTGGGATTGAATCTGTTTCCGCAAAAAGTGTATGATACGGAAATTAAGTATTACCTGACCAAGCAAAATAGATTCGGCATACCATTGGATAGCCGTAAGGCCTACACCAAAAATGACTGGATTCTTTGGACAGCATCATTTGCTCCGTCAAAAGAAGCATTTGAAGCTTTGGTGAAACCGGTCTATAATCATGCGATTCAAACGGAATCCCGTGTCCCATTAAATGATTTTTATGATTCGACTACGGGGATCCGTGAAAACTTTAAGGCGCGTAGTGTTGTTGGAGGTTTTTACATGAAACTTTTAGTGGATATAATGAAACAAAAATAAATAATGTCAATGAGCAGGGGGAGAACCTGAAATGAAATTTAGTTTGTGTTTAGTTAATAAGACGGCGGGCAATTATAGGATTGCTCGCCGTTTGTTTATCGGGTTATGCGTTTCAATGCTTCGCATGATATTTTCACAATATCCTCATGTTTGATGCGATGTTTTTTTTCTAGAAATTTTCCATGTACAGTAATTGCCTGCATAGTGATGAGTCGGTCAAGCTGCTTGGATGATAGTTTTAAACAGTTACGAATGACGGTGGATAGTTTGAGCTGAAAGCTGGATGCATAGATGACTTTGAAGAATAAGGTGTCTTCGTTTGTGCTGTGCAAATTTTCAATGAACAGCTGTTCATACTGTATTTCATATTTGATGGTATCGAAATCTGCTTCAACATTGTTCTTTTTTCTGATTTCTGTTGAAAAAGCGTATTGTCATGCTAGCTCCCTGTTGTTTTCCTGAAATCTATGAAACAGTTCCTTATTGATGGATTCGGGGCTTGTATTTTTTTCTGTGCATTCATTCTGAACTTTTCACTGCAGTAGAACCTATCACTATCACAATGGCTGCAGGATCTTTTGAGAAGGGGAGTGTTGTGTGCTTCGATCTCCCAGATATATTCTTTTCGCATGAGTTGTAGTCGCGCTTAATATTCTTTATTTGATTTTTGATGTTATCGACGATATTGGAAAGGATGGGATACGGTATTTTAAATACTGAAATAGCATAAAAATACTCTCCTGAGCTAACAATACCGAGAATAATAGGGTGAAATGAAAACCTGTTCGGATAGGAGTTACCCGAATAAAAGAATAATTAGCCTGTGGTTTGTGAGGCTAAATTATGCGACTATAAATTTGAAAATTGTGTTCAAAACGCTATTTCGTTGGTTTATAAACGAATTTAATTAATTTAATTGATTTTCCATGGATAACGAATGAAATTGCGCTACAATTTATATCCTATCTTGATATTAGATGACAAGTTGAATGCGCTGCAGTTTGTTTAAATAATATAAATCGTTAATAGGTAATTGGAATAAGAAGTGTGACCTTAGTGCCAGCAGTTGGGTCTTTGGTGGTCTGAACACTCGCTTTTTTTCCTAACAATTGCATACGTTCGCGACTGATTGTTCCAGAGAGTGAACGATGTGTAATTTCAGGAATGTCTGGATTGACTTTACCGCTATCTTTAATCGTCACCCGTAGGATATCTGCAGACAACGCAAACTGGATGTCAATACTACCATCGCCCGTTTCGAGGTTTATACCGTGCAGAATTGCATTTTCAACATAGGGTTGTATCAGCATTGGCGGTAGCATGACTGCACTTAAATCTTGATCTTCAGGTTGTGTGATGTGGTAATGAAAAGCATCTTCAAAACGCATTTGCTGTAAGATCAAATAGTTTTCTAGGGTTTCAAGTTCCTCATTTAATGGAACGAGGTTTTCACGGCTTAATTCGAGATTGCTACGTAATAGTCGGCTGAAACGGTTCAAATATTTGATGGCATTTTCTTTTTTATCCAGGCGCATGAAGCTCTGTACAGCGGAAAGGGTATTGAAAATAAAGTGCGGTTCCATCTGTGTGCGCAACAACTGCTGCTGCAATAAAACCTTTTCTTTCTCTTGCCTGGAGCGTCGCTGGCGAAAACTGTAATATAGGAAGAAAAGTATGATGATCAATAGAATAACCGCCAAGGAGGAAATGATCAGTCCTAAACGATTTTGTTGTAGCTGAAGTTTATTGATCTTGATATTTTCGTTCAGTATACGAATAGACTGATCTTTCGCCTGGAGTTGATATAGGGCATTCATTTCTGCGATCGCTTGTGTATTCTCCGATTGGTAAATACCCCTTTGTAATTGCACAAGGTGATTTAGTACGTCTATAGCTGCTTTATCTTTTCCTTGCAGGCGATAGACGGCTGCGAGACTGTTTTGAAATGTAATTTCGTTGTTGGGAAAGATCAATTTGGGAAACTGCGCTTTAAGTTTGCTGGCTTTTTGGATGAATTTTTCTCCCAATGCCGGTTTATTTAATGAAACATAGATTGCGGCTACATTACTGTAATCTACAAATAAATTGTTCATCAGTATAGAGGACGCTGTCTGTTGGTGCAAGCGTTCATCTATTGCTATTTTTAGCAACTCGTAATGTAAAATGGAATCTGGTTTCTTAGCCGTTTCATAGTATTGGATCTTCGAATCGTAAAGAAAACTAATGTTGTATTTGTCTGGATTTTTAGTGTGTAATTCTTCGAGTTGATGAAGGAAGGGGGCAATATCTTCTGCTGGCCGTTGTAAGGTGTTCAGCGTCTGTATCATTTGTACCAATACGCGTTGTCGGTTAATATGTCCTTCCGGTAGTGAATCAATTAGGGGGAGTACCGAACGATTCATTTTTTCGGCAAGGTTATACTGGAAGGAGCTCAAGTTGTTTTGGGCAGCGGACAATAATATCGCTGATTTTGCTTCGGTTGACAGTCCTGCAGCGGTATCCGACAAAACAATCGTGGCGGCTTTGTTATAATAATAGCCCGCTTCGCGTTGTTTTGCTTCTATGCTACGGATGTTTCCTATGCCATTGTAAATAAGTGCTTTGTATTTTGCGTTTCCAGTGGTGGGTTCTATGAGTTCAAGCGCCTGTTGAACAAAAAAAAGAGCCGAATCTTGACCGCTCATAGCATAGAGTCGTGCCAGGTAATATTTTACACGGGCAGCGAGTACCGTGTCTTTTTTTACGATGGAATTTTGGTCTAAAGTTAACCAGGCCTGTTTGATGGAATCTCCATTTGCTGCAGTTAATTTTTGGTCTTCGAGCGTTTTAATCTGTGCAGCAATAGCATCATGGTCGGGCAATAATCCGTCTTTCTTTCGAGCGCAAGCGATAAAAAACAAAGGCAGTAGTAGCCAAGGGAAAATGCGGTTCAGTGCGCTCATTTTTCTGGGAAAAGCTGATTTAAGATCGAATTTTTTCTGCGTGATGAAATTGGAATTTCCTCTTTGTTCTTTAAGACAATATACTCGGAACGATTGACACCAGAAATATGCGACCTGTTGACAAGATAAGATTGATGGGTGCGTAAGAAATAAGGCTGTGGCAATAACTCTTCATAATATTTGAGGGGTTTAGAGATTAACTCTTTGGTACCATCATTTAAAAAGAAAAAAGTATAGGGACCGTCTCCTTTGCAGTATACGATGTTGTGAACAGGGACGATACGTACATGCTGTATGGAAGACAAAGCAATGCTTTCGGGAAGTTCGTTGGCATGTAAAGCTTCTTGTGCCATTGATAAACGTCGCATCCATTGGGGATTGTTTTCGCTTTTACGCCGGTAACGTTCTAAGGCTTCGTTTAGTTCGGTTTGATCGACCGGTTTCAAGAGATAATCCAAAGCACCGTATTTGATGGCTTTGATTGCAAAATGATTGTAGGCCGTAATGAAAATAATATTCTGTGGAATAACGGTTAGCTTTTTTAGGATGTCAAATGCTGTACCATCACGGAGCTGAATATCCATGAGTATAACGTCTGGTTGTTTCTCTTCAATCAATTTTACAGCATTTGTCACCGTATCGCTCCAGCCAACAAGTTCAACGTCAGTTTCCTGTTGGACCAAATAGCTGATTTCTTTGCGTACGGCGGGTTCATCCTCGATAATGGCTACTTTGATCATTTATCAATACTTTATAGTCTATAAAAATAATAATTGTAAGTAAGGAAACTGAATCCATTTACAATTCGTTGCAATTATTTACAATCTGGACTCCGGGTTCGAACAACGGTGAATTGGATTTGATCATTTAAAATTCCAAATAGCAGTTGAAATTTTTATATTTAGTATTGTATAGACCACTCGTAATATGGAAGCTCAAAAGTCATTAAAATCGGTTTTTGCTGGTAGCATTGGTTTGATTACCTTGTTTGCAGTCGTTGGGCAATTTGTATTAAGTGCTCTTGTCTCGAAGCTCGGTCGCGTGGAATATATAGTTCAGTTTTTTAGTTATTTTACAATTCTAGGTAATGTAATGGTTCTGCTATGCTGTTTTTTTACTGTTTTCTGGTCAAAAAGTCGAATAGGCCTATTTTTTACTAAACCCGAAAGCATTACTGCCGTAACATTATACATTCTTATTGTCGGCATTATCTATAATACCCTTCTCCGCTTTCTGTCGCATCCACAGGGTTTGTCAATGGTGGTTGACGAGTTATTACATGTGGTCACTCCTTTGAGTTTTTTCCTCTTTTGGTGGCGTTTTTTGAGCAAGGAAACAATCCGTTGGAGTCATCTTTTTTATTGGTTGATCTTTCCATTAACCTATCTTTTTTATACGTTGTGGCATGGTTCGTTTTCTGGATTTTATCCGTATCCTTTTGTCAATGTTTCCGAATTGGGGATGGACAGGGTTATTTTGAACAGCTTTGGAGTAACCTTGGTTTTTGTCGTCATTGGTGCATTATTGATTATTTTGGGCAAGTGGCAAAACAGGCAGAGGTCTAAACGGATTAAAAAATAAGAAAACTCAAAGCTCTTCGATATTGTTATATCACAAAACGGCGTTTATTTTTTACTTTAAATGAATTGAAATGGTTATACGATTTTCTATCTGTGTCTCTTTGGTATTATGTACGATATGTTGTTTTGGTCAAGTTGATGTTGATAAAATGCGAGCCGAGTACGCTACTGCTGTTAAAAACAAGAAACTCTGTGAAGCGAATCTGAAACTACTGGAAAGAGCTGCCAATTCAGCAACGGAGAAGGGATACCTCGCTGCTTATGAAATATTATGGGCGAAACATATGGGCAATCCCTTTACAAAATTAGGTCAATTCAAGAAAGGGAAAAAGCTTCTGGAGGAAATGATCATGAAATATCCCGATAATATCGATTTACGTTTTATTCGTTGGAGTGTACAGACACATGCGCCCTCTTTTTTAAGCTATGGTAAAGATCGATTGCGGGACAAGGAATATTTGGTGCGCAACTTACATAAATTGCCCAATCCTAAGGGGCGAGAGGTGATCTATACGTATTTAAAAGAAGCAAATAGTTATCTCAAAGGCGAGCATGTCTTTTCACAAGCCGAATTGAATGAGCTCGCTAAGTAACAAGCGATCCATATAATGAGCGATCCATATAAGGTATGGTCATTCCGTTGCTTATTCATTGATGCTGCATAAAAATCTTCGCATAGGTCAAGTTTTTTTTGGATGAAAATTTTCAACTTTGCATGATCAATAGCAATTAAACTTTAAAATGATGAAACAGATATTTATTAATCTCGTCGTAGCCGATGTGAATAAGTCAATGGATTTTTATACACAATTGGGCTTTACGAATAATCCTCAGTTTTCCGACGAACAAGGCAAATGTATGGTTTGGAGTGAGCATATTTTTGTGATGCTTTTATCTCCGGATAAATTTAAAACATTTACAGAAAAACCGCTTGCAGATACAAAAAAACAGATTGCAGCACTACTTTCACTTTCTGTTTCTGGTTTGGATCGTGTGAACGAAATTGTTGATAATGGATTGAAAGCCGGAGGCATTGAACCAACGCCAATGAAAGACTACGGTTTTATGCAACAGCGAAGTATTGAAGATTTTGACGGTCATACCTGGGAGATATTTTATATGGATATGAGCAAATTTCCAGCGGCATAGAAATCATATCGGAATAATCGGTTATCGTAAAATCCCTTGAAGTCATGTAAGGGACTTTTTATTTTGTTGTTAAGGGTAGCGAAGTAGCTGAATGCCGACCATTGCTGATGCCGATTTTTTTAGCGGTGCCACGAATATTAAACCATCGGATGCGAATTATAGTTGTGCCTTGCGAAAAGCTGGGCTAGGGCTTACATTTGACAACATATCCGTTTGCTGTTTAGATAAACGGATTGAAATGATAAAACGGACTCTGACATAGCGTAATTAATGCTGTCTTAATGATTATTTCTAATACTATAATGCGAAATTATGTATTATTATTTATACTTCAAATGTGGTATTGCATTCATTCCAAATTGCTGATTCCCGATGACTATGACGCGACAACTATGACGATACATGCCTGCAATTGAGTAAGCCACAATTGTATTAAAGCAACACATGATCCTATTCATTTCAATGTGGCCTTATGCGCAAGTAGGGTATCAAAATATAAGTTTCGCGAGTAGCATTTCCGTAATGGTGCTTAAAATATAAGAATAGAACTACAGTAGTTCAGCTATTCTATTTTCTAAATCTTCTAGATCAAAAGGCTTGGCGAGATAGCTGTCTGCTCCAGCTTGTTGGGCTAGTGTTTCGATATCGGTGTTTGCGGAGAGGTAGATAACAGGGATGTCTCGATATAAAGGATGTTTTTTGAGCAGACGAGTGGCCTCTACACCACCTATTTTTGGAATCCAATTGTCCATCAAGATTAAATCTGGACGTACCTCTTCAACCTTTTCGATGATATCGTGAGAGGTTTCTGAAACGGCCATATTATAGCCGTTTGTTTCAAGGATTATTGTGCATATTTCAAGGACATGTTTATCATCGTCCAACATCAGTATTGTTTTATTTGGCATGTTTTCGTTTAAAAAAAAGGTGGAGCTAAATTAACTAAAAAGCCTTAGGGGAAGCATGGGTAAAATACCGATTCTAATAAGTAGAAATCCCCATTTTTAGGCTCAATGGAAGATAGTTTTGTGATGAGACGAATCGTCCGAGTTTGAACTTTCAAAATTAATATTATCTTTATGGTATAATCAATAACCAATTCATCTTATTGCTCATGAAAAAGAATGCCTTTAACCTATATAGACCTTTCATCTTAGTTTTATTGCTTGTCGCTGTAGGAAGTTATGCCGCTGCATTTGAAAAAGTAAATCAGGACTATTTTCAATTGAAAGTATATCATTATGAGACTGATGAGCAGGAGAAAGTCATTGACCAGTATCTTGAGTCGGCTTATTTACCGGCATTGCATAAATTGGGATTTAAAGAAATCGGCGTATTTAAACCCTTAGAAAATGCAGTTGGCCAAGATAGATTGGTTTACGTGTTCATCAGTGCTGCTGATCTCAGTTTGCTGGTTAATTTGGATCAGCGGCTGGCCAAAGATCAAAAATACCTGGAGGCTGGAAAGATTTATATTGGGGCAGATTATAGTAATCCTCCTTTCAAAAGGTTGGAGACAATATGGATGAAAGCATTTGAAGGAATGCCCAAATCAGCGCTTCCTAAATTATCTGCTGAAAAAAATAAACGCATTTATGAACTACGCAGTTATGAGGCCGCAACTGACCAACTGTCTACGAATAAGATAGACATGTTTAACAACGGTGAAATCGACATTTTTAAAAAACTGAATTTTAATGCTGTTTTCTATGGACAAGTAATTGCCGGTAGCACGATGCCCAACTTGATGTATCTTACAGCATTTGAAAGCATGGAAGATCGGAATATACATTGGAAAGATTTTGGACCCTTATACAAACCAATGCAGGATTTACCGCAATACCAGAATAACGTATCTAAAAGTATAAAGGTGCTACTGTTTCCTACGACATATTCCGATATTTAGAATTCGATTTAATTTATTTTTTTCTAACAAATAAATTGAATCTTTTGCACCAGTCAAAGAAGGTTGACAAAGCCTGTGTATCTAATTTTTCAAAATTGTAAATCTTATGCGGATAAGGCAGAGCATTGGTATAGATGCCTGTATTTGCTAAAACAAGCATGGGGCCATCGCTGTCAATTTGGTCAAAATATTTGCTGATGATTTTATAATGTGTATTAAAAAGTGATTCTACAGCTTCATTGTTCGGAACGAGGGAGATGGTATAGTCGTAATCTGCATGTTGCATCTTTTGGCAATTGCAGATAATATTTTCGCCAAGGGAAACCTCATTTCCACTATCCCAAAGAAAATTGGCGACTTCAAAAAATAAATCGTTTTTAACTTGCCCGACAGGCTCGGCGATGAAATATCTCATTAGCTTTCTCTTTTATTAGCTTTACCTTTTAGAATTCAGTTGATTACAATAGTTTTATTCCAGCGAAAATCTGCAATTCCTCAAAAAGGATTTTTGTGCCTTTTGATATTGATGAATTAAGGAACGGGGTTCACTCTATTTTATATTACAAAGAAATATCAATTCAGTGGGGTTTAAAAGAGATAAAAGGTGGTAAGTATTGGACTATTCGAGGTTTCTCTTTCGAAAGGTAAGAGCCAACAATTGCATGTCTCAAAAAGATAGTGCTTGTTAAATAATTGTTATTGCTAAAAAGCTTCCTCTCTGTCAACGCCGATAAGTTGATTGGAAAGCATCGTCAAATTTAAACATTTGTCAAGATAGTGAGTATGTTTTTCCTATATTCGGGGTCTTTTTCCCGGAGTTCTAAGATCTTGTTTTTTAAATCCACATTGACATACCATTCGGCGTAAAGGTTCTTTTCATTTGCATCGTCGAAGAAAACTTTAGCTTTAATATAATCTTCATCAAAATGCTCTGGTCGTCCGCTGACAATAAATGCGGTGGAACCGACGCTATCTTGCATGTTACCTAGCGTACCATCTATTTGAAATAGGCTATGTAAGGCCTTGGTAAAATTGTCGCTTACTTTACCTATCGAATAGAAGTTAACTCCCTCACGGTAAAATCTTTTTTTATCAACCTCAGTGTCTACAATTCCCAATTTCATATCGGGGCGAAAGGCAATTGCTAGGCCTACTGTCTCTCTACCCCAAAGCCCCTTTGCCTGAACGATATGATGCTCGTCGTCGTCCTTCCAATATTTTGTTACTGTCAATTGTAAATCCACAAAATCATCGTCTTCGCTAACATCAATTTGCTTCAGATTACCCTGTCCCTTCAAAAAATTCAAAAATCGCATAAATATCCTATTAATATGGTGTTAAGCTCCCTGTAGTCGCTATGGTGCTGACGGTATATGACGAGCATGACGAAGATGAAAGCTTTGGCTAAGTATATTAAAGATAATAAATATTTCAGATAAAAGAAGCGCCCAGTTAACCTTAAAAGCGTAAAAAATAACTAACTTATAAAGGAAGATTTTTTTCTCTTTTTTCTGATTCTACTTCATTTGAGACTCGTTCATTGATATTAATTTTAGCATTGATAAAAGAGAAGATCGTTGTTCCATGTTCCCGGGCATAGCTATTTGTAATGGAGTCTGCTGCCATTGATCGTGTAAAGAAGGGACTGGTTGTTTTTAGTTCAGTTTCACGCTCCCAACGGTTCTTGACACGGATCAAATTGCGGTATTTTTTACTCAGATCAAACCAATTGATATAATCGGCATTGAAAGAAACAGCCCTAATCCCCAGTTTGGAATAGTAATTTATAGCACCTGCCTGTCCATAATTGTCGCAAAGAACGAGTGTATTTTGAGGTTGGGGGATCTGACGATACGCTATCTACTTTGTGGGCAAGTTCTTTCCAACCTAACATATCGGCAAAGTCTTGTGGAAGTGGGTGTTCTTCACCATCTTCCCAAGTTAACATGCCATATTTACGGTATTTTTCAGGATGTTCTACAAAGTACGATGGATTGTGATTGGGAAAGGCAATGTTGTAGATCGGTAGAAACAAGATGCCTGTTAAAACGATGAAGATAGGCTTAAGAATTTTACCAGTTTTGTTTTCCAGTAGTGATGCAATATAAACCGCTCCGAAGGCAAAATAAATGGGATAAATACCTATCGCATAATAATCCTTGGCTCTTAACAATAAGAAAATACCAATGGTAATAAAAAATGACCAGAAGAATAGGCGATAAGGTTTAAATGGGGGATATTTCAACAAGGCATATAAACCGAAAATTATAACAGGAAAAGTCCCGAAGAAAAACAAAAACTGAGAACGGAAAAAGCTCCACCGATTGACGTGGACGAGTTGCGTTGCCTGAAGCTCTTTAAAATGAGAGAATACCGGAAAATTATTTTGATACTGCCATATTAAATTCGGCAAGATGATAAGTATGGCGATGAGTAAACTACCATATAATTTTCGTTCTGTAAACACCTTCCGTTCGGGCACGATTGCAAGCGCAGGAACTAAACCCAAGATCAAAAAGATGACGTTATATTTATTCAAAAAACCGATAGCAAATACAACAGCAATATAAATTAGCCACTTCGATTGTTGGCTGTTCAAATATCGTATAATGAGGTAGTATATGGAAGTCCAGCACAATACATCCAAAGAATTTGGCTGATATAAGCCATTCAGACGGAAGAGAACGGAAAACATGATGCAGCAACTGCCAAATACAAGTGCAAAAAGGTTTCCTTTCAACGCTTCTATAGTTTTCCAGACAATTAGAATTGTTAAGGCTCCGTACAATGCGGGGAAAAATTTGATCCAGAATTCGGAATTTCCGGTTATTTTGATCAGATAGGAGGTCCAGGAGGTCAGAGGGGGAACCGAGAGGTAGCCCCAGGCCAAATGATTCGCCTGATCGAGATGTAGAAATTCGTCACGCTGCAATTCGTAAATCGGACTAATCAACTGAAATTGAATGATGAATTTTAGCAGGATGAGACCAATTAGGATAAATCGATGTTTAAGTGCCATCTTAATCTTTATTTAGGGATGTCAAGTAACAATTTACGATAAAAATAAATTCAAATTAAGTTATTTTAATAATCATCTATTGCTGCGGATCTATGGGGATCGGAGATTTCTGTGAAGAAATCAAATGCTGGCCCATTCTAAAATGTTATTTTCGTATAAAAAAGAGATTATGAGCATAGCTTTGCTGCTGAATACTGCTAGGGCAGAAGAATGGAAGGTCGAGATCACTAAACATTTACCTGATGTTAAGGTGGAGATATATCCTGAAATAGAAAATTATGATGCGGTAGAATTTGCACTTTGTTGGAAGCCTGATGCTAATTACTTTACTCATTTTCCTAATTTAAAAGTTATTCAGTCGGGAGGAGCGGGGATAGATCATTTATTCCCAAATAAGATTCCTTCAACGCTCCATATCTGTAGGATAATAGATCCAATGCTGAAAAGCGATATGTTTGAGCATATTTTGACCTGTTTGATGCATGCAATGAAGAATTTTTCGATGTATGCTACAGCGAAGGAACAACAGCATTGGCAACCACTAGTATATAAATCCATTGGTGAAACCAGTGTAACAATTTTAGGCTTAGGTGAGATTGGAGGCTAAGTTGCCGAGAGGCTGGTTCAGTTGGGGTTTCTAGTAAAAGGATGGTCCAATTCCCCTAAAGCGCTTCCAGGGGTAGTTTCTTTCTCGGGACAGGAAGGACTTAGGGCGGCTGTGGAAAATAGTGATTTTGTTGTCAATATTTTACCCCTGACCGATGCCACAAGAGGAATTCTGGATCGTAATCTTTTTGAATTGTGTACGAATGAAACTGTCCTCATAAACGTTGGCAGAGGTGGGCATCTCGTTGAAAATGAGCTACTGGAGGCTATTGACAAAGGGCAGATTGCCCAAGCTTACCTCGATGTCTTTCACCTGGAACCGCTGCCAAAAGATCATCCATTTTGGTCCTGTTCTTCTATTTTTATAACACCGCATGTCGCAAGTCGAACCAATATCAGTTCGTCGGTTTTACAGGTAGTAGACAATTATAAACGAATGATTCGGGGGGAGGCTTTACTGAATGAAGTTTCTTTGGAAAAAGGTTATTAATGATAATATCCCCTTTAAGGGGCTAATGATAATGTACTTTGATGTGTAAATTGGGTATGTTTTTTTGTTTTTGATTTTTTGTAAACTTATAGGCAAATGGATTTTATTTTTTAGATTTATATAGTCAATTATCCTTGCTTTATTAACGGTTTATGAACGTACAAGTATCTACAAACTTTAGAAAACACGCGCGTAAAACAATTTTATCTATTGTTGTTTTTGCGGTTACTTATGTTATTCTGCTACTCTTGGCAATAGGTATTACTGTTGGTTTTACTTTATTGGGACTATTGATGTTCACTGCCAAGCCCATGTTTTTAACCGCAGTATTATGTTTGGGCCTACTCGCTACAGGTCTGACTATACTATTCTTTTTATTAAAATTTGTTTTTGCGTCAACAAAAGTTGATACGGGGCATCTTACACAGATATATGAGAGCGACGAACCACAGTTATTCGCACTTATTCATGAGGTGGTAAAGGAAGTTGACACAAGCTTTCCAAAGAAAATTTTTCTATCGCATGATGTCAATGCATCTGTATTCTATGACTCTAGTTTTTGGAGCATGTTTTTACCCATTAAGAAAAATCTTCAGATTGGTGTGGGGATGGTGAATGCAGGTACTCAACAGGAACTAAAGGCTATTCTTGCACACGAGTTTGGCCACTTCTCACAAAAAAGCATGAAAGTGGGTAGCTATGTTTACCATGTTAATCAGATTATCTACAATATGCTGTATAAGAATGAATCGCTGGATAATATGTTTGGTAAATGGGGTAACATCAGTGGGTACTCTGCTATTTTTATTGGTATATCGATGTTTATTATTCAACAGATTCAGCATATTTTGAAGCATCTTTATGAATATGTAAATCTCAATTATTTGGCGTTATCAAGAGAGATGGAATTTCATGCGGATGAAATTGCGGCACATGTTGCTGGTTCCCAGGCTTTGGCTGACTCGCTCTTACGTTTGGGGTTTGCAAACCATGCACTAAATAATGTACTTACTTTCTATGATAACAAATTTTCTTAAAATATCCGTAGTCGTAATATTTATCCAGAGCATCCTTGTGTCATGCTCTTGTTTGCGGAACGCAATAGATATCAAGTGCGAAATGGCTTTCCCCAGATCGAATTGGCGACTTTAAAAAAATATGATAAATCGAAGTTAAATCTTGAAGATCAATGGTCGTCTCATCCATCGGATGAAGATCGGGTAAAAGCATTACAGAAACTTAATATTGTCAAGCAAGAAGCCAACAACGCACCTGCTATTGAATTACTAGCTAATCGTGCTGCCGTAGCAAACCAAATTTCGGATAAGTTGTTTGCGCAGGTACAGTATCAACAGCCCCCATCACTGTTAGAAATAACGTCTTTCAGTGATGATTTTGAAAGTCGAATGAACAAGTATGCTGTTGATCAAAGATTCAATGATTTCTATGACTACAATCATCCTGTGCGAAAAGGTGAAACTCCAATTTTTCAGGGACAGTCAAAGCCGACTTTTGATGAGTTGTTTGCCGATAGTAGAGTTGATACACTGTATGAACTTAATAGTCTAAAAAATGACAAATATGTCGTTGAAGCAATCAGCAAAGGAGAATTAAAATTAAAGTCCTTTGACTATGACGGTATAAAATATCGAGCTGCAGACGCTATCGAATTACTAAAAAAAATTGAAGACACTATTGCAACTACGGAGCATAAAATTACCGACTACAACCAGCAGATCCATTATTATTTTGCACACTTGGCTGATACGCAGGGGATGTGTGAAGAGTTTGAACGAAGATATGATGATTTTGCTTTTTTCGACAAGAATTATGAGGAGGCACAAGAACTTTATGCTCACATGACGGAGAATACCCGGTTTATATTTCAGACTTTGCCCTTCGCTGATATTGAGGCAAGGTTGCAAGACGTCAAACGTAGGGAAGGAGAATTAAAAAAGAAACTGGCAACGCTTTTGGCACTTCCCGGAAGCAAGGATGAATTGGATGATACGTTGCTTACTTCATTGGACACGTATATCAACAGGGATTTAATATATTTTAATGTAGATCATTATAACGAGGATAATCTTCAAATCCTTTTTAATGCGATATCGGCCTATAAAAAGTTATTGGATGACCAGCATTTCGCGAAGAAAAAGCACTATTTGAATTTTATGCTTACCCTTGAGGAAGGTAAAGGACAGAAAAAAGAACTGTCGTAAATGCCCTTGTATATTGACGGTTTGTCCCCGCTGTACGTCGATTGAAATGGTTTATTTTTGATAGACAGTAACCCAGTTTTGAATTGGATTTGTTTTATTAAATATTAAACTTTTTGTTATGCGGAAATTAATAATGAAAATGTCTGTTTCCATCGATGGATTTGTTGCGGGCATCCACGGTGAACTTGATTGGATGTTTAAAAGCGGCGATGATCATTCTAGCGCATGGGTTTTAAATATTTAAGACCGTTGCAAAAGTATTTGGTTTTTATTTTATTGATATTCAATTTTTTAATTTGTTTCTTGTTGATTTTCGTTATATTTAAGGTATGGAAAAGACAGAAAAAGTTAGCTTTGTTGATTACATGGTTCAAAGACGGAAAATCAAGCAGGAATTCTTCGATCAGATCAATACATTGGTAAATTGGCGTCCGATTTCAAATATTATCAACAAGCATTACCACAAAGGGGAAAGCAAAATGGGACGCCCTAGTTATTCTGGTCTTGTCCTCTTCAAAATGACACTTCTACAGACCTGGTATGGTCTGAGTGACTACGAAGTAGAAGACCGTATAAACGACAGTATCTCCTTTAGTCGCTTTGTTGGCATCAGTTTGGACGATTCGGTTCCCGATCACAGTGTTATTAGCCGTTTTCGCAGCTCGCTGACAGAAAAGGGTGTTTATGAGAATCTATTCAAGGAGCTGAACAAGCAGTTGAATAAACATAAAATATTGGTAAAACGTGGAGCTATCGTTGATGCCAGTATTGTTGATTCTCCGCTAAAACCAAAAGGCAAAGTTATTTACGAGATCGAAAGTGACCGTAGTGAACATCCTCGCGAAGATTCTGAGCTGGATAAAGAGAATAGTGAACAGTTATTGATCCAACAAGAGAGCCCGGGTGTGACCATGAAGCTCGTTGGATAAAGAAGGCTGGGAAAACACGTTATGGCTATAAAAAGCATTATGTCACCGATACAGAAGGCCTGGTTCTGGGCGTGGTAACCACTCCAGCAAATGTAAATGAAATTGCCAATCTTCAACAGGTAATATCTTCGGCTGACCTTCCAAAGGGCATCCATATCTATGCTGACAAGGGATATCGTTCCTCTAAAAATGAGGAATTGATCAAATCAGGAAAGCTAAAAAGCAGGATCTTGCATAAGGCAAAGAAAGGAACAGCGTTAACCGAAAGAGAGAAGTTAAGAAACAAACTGATCGGCAAGATCAGGTTCAAAGTTGAACGGACCTTCGGGAGCATCCGGCGATGGTTCAACTCAAGCTGTGCAAGGTATAAGGGGATCGCCAAAATGCATACACAAAATCTAATGGAAGCCATGGCGTACAATCTTTACAGATCACCTGGGATACTTGTGTCCAATGCAATAAAAAACACAAATTAAGCAGTTGAAAAGGCCTCAAAAAGAGGATTTTTCAAGAAAACGCAACTAGATTTCCGAATCCAAATCGGAAAAAACTGCAAAAAAAAAGCAAAAATAACCGATCAGAAAATATCAACATTATTTTGCAACGGTCTTGTATCTATAAAAATTACCAAAAGCAAAAAAGCTGGGATGGCAATCCTTTGCGGATTGATCTGTATGATTTTACGCCAAAGTTAGATTTTCAGGAGAGGGTATGGACCCTGGAGGATATCAAGGCAAACGTAGAACGTACTTTCCAAGAGACGATGCAAAATAGCACGGGACTTGCGCAATTTGCTACGGTGAAGAAAGGAAAAAAAGACGCTATTTTTAAATTGAATTTAACTCTGGGCAGTGATGTTGCACAGAAAGGCATTCGACCTGCATTGATCTTTATTGAACCGACGAATGTCGAGGAGAGAATGTATTTTCGGCTGTTTTACGGTGGTCATCGAAGTTTTGGAGATCTTCCGGTCGGCGATGTTACTTTGCATATTGTAAAGGATGATTCGACTTCTTTTAGTTTGCCAATTAAATTCAAAGCCAATGGGATGAATTATCTCAGACTGGATTCTATTCAATGGAGCAATGCATCCCAAGCGGCAAGATTGGCTTACAAACTTGTACGCGATGAAATTATTGTGCGTACCGTGGAAAATCCATTGCGGGATTCTATAAGACATGGGCAAGAGATTGATCCGCAGCTCAAAAAAATAGACCGAGAAGATTTTAGAGCGAAAAGAAAGAATAATAAGGTCGCAAGGATTTTGGTTTACGATGGTGATACGCCATTAATTGGGGCTAAGGTGAGTGTTTCGGATACCAAAAAACGATATTTCACAAGCTTTGACGGTAGTGTGGAACTTGAGCTCTCCGATGACAAAAATGCGGTACTTGAGATTGTTGCTTTAGGGTACAATACAGCTACAGTCAAAGTCTCCAGTGGCAAAGATTATTTCGTGGAGTTAAAGCCAAGCGAAAATCAATTGGATGAAGTGGTTGTTGTGGGGTATGGCGTCCAAAAAAGGCAATCATTGACTGCGGCAGTGAAATCGATCAATGCTAGGATGGATGGGGTGACTACGGCTATGCTGCAGGGGGCTGTAGCAGGGATTCGCATTCGTGGCGCTGCTAGTCCGGCCCCAAATGAAAAACCATTGATTTTAGTAGACGGAGTCCCCTTTGAAGGTGATATTTCAAGTCTTGATCCATCGACTATCGCGTCATTGAATGTGATTAAAGATCAATCTATGCTTGGATTGTATGGTGCTCGGGCCGCCAACGGCGTAGTGATGGTTCAGATGAAAGCTGGAGCATCTGCGGCATCGACAGGTGCTGTGGATATGCCCTATTTGGAATCTGGAAATACGATGCGTGTGCACTTCCGTGATGATGCATTCTGGCAGCCAAAGCTAACTACCGATGCTCAGGGAAAAGCTAATTTTGAAGCGACATATCCGGATGATATTACCAATTGGCGAACATTCTTTATTGCTAAAGGAAGTAAAAATTTCGCCGACATAAAAGAGCTAAATATCAAATCTTTTAAAGCTGTTTCGGCACATTTGGCGACTCCCCGATTTGCCATCAGAGGTGATCAGTTTACAGCCATGGGACGGGTAGTCAATTATCTTAGCGATAGCTTACAGCTCTTGCGTACCATCAACAATGGGCTGACAACGCAGGAGGCAACGTTGAAAATTGCAAAGTCCTATCGGGATCCTATATCGGTTATTGCCGATAAGGGGGACAGCATCCAACTTGCTTATTCGATCGGATTGTCAAATGGATATTTTGATGGTGAAAAACGTAGCATTCCGATTTTTGAAAAGGGGCTTGAACAACATGAAGGAGATTTTAAAGTGCTCAACAGTACCGCAGAGTATTTGCTAAAAACTTCTCCTGCGCTAGGCGAAATCACCTTGCATGCCGAAGCAAATTCGCTGGAATTTTTACAACGGGAAATCGAGTCGATCGATCGTTACAAATTTCTATGCAATGAACAGATGGCTTCCAAATTGAGCGCATTACTTTCTAAAAAAGAGCTGACAAAATTGATCGGAAAACCCTTTACAGAGGATAAGAAAATAAGGGATCTCTTGAAAGAGTTACAGAAAAACAAAAATTCCAATCAGGGCTGGGGATGGTGGAACAAGAGTGAAACTGTGAGCTGGATCAGTAACTATGTGATCGGGGTACTGTTGGATGCCCGAGAAGCCGGCTACCAGGTTGAGATCGATACGGAGATTTATGCAGAACGTGAAAAGACCATGTTGAAAAGCAGCTTGGCTTCGCTGGATGTTCTATTGGATAAAGATAAGCTTCACGGGGCCAAGGAGAATTTATTTAGCTCCTTGATATATCTACTCCGGTTGGATCCTAAAGCTGATTACAAAGATTATTTCTTCGAAATCGACACAAAACTGAAAAGTAAAACCATCAAGGATAAACTGTTGAAATATCTGTTGATTTCAAAACTGGGTCTTAAGGATTTACATGCTGCAGATACCGTTCTTAAATACGCGTCAAAGGCTGTCTTAGGTGGGCTCTATTGGACTTCTGGAACTACAACAGATCAGAAAGGCGGATTTTTTATGCGCCCAACGGAAACCAATACCGAGAATACATTGTTGGCTTATGGTGTCTTAAAATCAATTGGTGGTCATGATTCAGATTTAGAAAATATCCGTAATTACTTTTTCGCGCAGCGGCAGCAAAACCAATGGTATAATATCTACGAATCTTCCCGTATCATACGAAGTATTCTTCCTGATGTACTGAAAGAGGGTGAATCTTTCCAGGCACTGGTAATGGTCATCAATGGCAAACGCGTCACTGCATTTCCGTATACGCAAAGCTTTAAGTCGGATGAGCAGATTAAAGTGAGGAAAGAAGGGACGGGGCCGGCTTTTGTGACGGCTTATCAAAATTTTTGGAATCCCAATCCAGCTGTAGAAAAAGAAAAGGGCCTTGCCGTGGCAACGCGATTTAAGGACAATGGTGCTACGGTAGCGGCGCTAAAGGAAGGGAAGCCTGTAAAACTTGAAGCAAGCGTAACGTTAACTGGTGAAGCTGAGTATGTGCAGATCGAAGTTCCGATACCGGCGGGATGTTCTTATGAAACCAAAACCAATGGATACTATAGAATCGAGGCGCACCGAGAGCATTTCAAAGATCGTGTCGTCATTTTTTGCAACAAACTGGGGAAAGGTACACATACCTTTGAGATCGAACTTTTACCTCGTTATACCGGGACTTATACTGTCAACCCCGCGAAGGCTGAATTAATGTATTTCCCGACATACTATGGAAACGAGAAAATGAAAGAAATCGTGGTGGAGTAAATATGCTTTTACAAAAAAAGGGACTTATCACATGATAAGTCCCCAACATATAAAAACTAAAATTAAATTGTGTTATTGATGATCCCATCCACCACCTAGGGATCTGTATATCGCTACGCTTGCTTTGAGTTGGTTGACCTTTTTCTCAACGAGCTCAAATTTGGATTCCAGGGCATCGCGTTGTGTCAGCAGAACCTCCATATAATCTGCGCGGGCGTATTTAAAGAGGTCGTTGGAAATACCGATAGACTCATTTAGTGCATCGACTTCCTTGGTCTTAATTTGTAGGCCATTCTCCAGATTTTTAATTTTGGAGAGCTGGTTTGCAACTTCAATATAAGCAGCCAATATAGTCTGTTCATAATGGTAAACAGCCTGAACCTGTCGTGCATTTGCACTATAATACGCGGCTTTAATTGCCCGTTTGTTGATCAAAGGGGCGGTGAGTTCACCAACGAGGGAAGAGAGAAAGGCTTCCGGTTTGATGAGGTAAGTCGGATCAAAAGCTTGAAAACCTACTCCCGCCGCAATGTCCAAAGAAGGGTAAAAGCGGGCTTTGGCCGATTTGATGTCCAGTTTGGACGCTGCAAGTTCATATTCAGCCTGCTTTATATCAGGTCTATTTTCCAGGAGGTCGGCCGGGATGCCGGCATAAACGGTTTGCGGAACAAGCTTATCAAATGATTGTTGATCCCTTTGAACCGGCTGCGGGAATCTTCCAACAAGATAGTTTATTCTATTTTCTGTTTCTGTGATCTTCTGCTTGATATCATATTGCATACCTTGGGTTTTCAATATCTGGGCTTCAAATCTTTTGACGGCAAGTTTATTGGATCGCGCATTTTTCTTCAAATCATTTACCACGACCAGTGCATCGTTTTGAATCTTTACATTCTCATTGATAACCAGAAGTTCGTTGTCCAGTGCCAGGAGTTCATAATAAGAATCTGCAATTTCAGCGATCAGGTGAGTTACCATAAAGTTTTTGCCTTCCACGCTGGCAAAATACCGTTGCAGCTGCGCTTTGGTCGCATTGTGGAGTTTACCCCAGATATCTGTTTCCCATTGTGCCTGTATACCAACTCCAAAATCAAATAGCGGCTCGGGCATTTCGCGTCCGGGTTCGATTTCTGTATTCTTTTCCATCGCTCCAATGTTTGTATAGCGACTAACTTTGTCGACCCCCGCGCCAACTTTTACACCTACGGAAGGTAGATACTCACCTTTTTTGGCGCTTACCTCATTTTTGGCTATTTCAATTTCCTGAAGCATAATATGTAGCTCCTGGTTGTTTGCTAGTGCCTGACCGATCAGTCCTTGTAGATTGGGATCGCTGAAATAGCTGTTCCATTTGATTTTTCCTGTATTCGCGGTGTCGCTGTCGGCATCGCTATATTTTCCGGGAACGGTTCTATTTTCGGCACGTTGTTTTATTTCCAGTGGTTTGCAGGCTGCAAGACTAAGCAAGAAAAGTGCGAAACCTGTATAGTGATATAATCTGTTCTTATTCATAATGTATCATGTCTTCGCTTAATGGTGATTCGTCTTCGGCTTGGATCATTTTTCTTCCGTCAGCCAATTTTGCAAAAATGTAGTAGAGTCCGGGAATGACAATAACGCCAAAGATAGTTCCGACGAGCATACCTCCCAGCGCTGAGGCACCTATGGTATGGTTACCGATAGCTCCGGCACCACTGGCAAAGACAAGTGGTACAAGTCCAGCGATAAATGCAAATGAGGTCATGAGGATAGGTCTGAAACGTGCTCGTGAGCCCTCAATAGCTGCTTCTAATATGCTATCGCCAGCTTGGCGCCTTTTCACGGCAAATTCTACGATAAGCACCGCATTTTTCCCCAATAAACCAATAATCATGATCAGTCCGACCTGTGCATAGATGTCATTTTCCAGTCCCATAGCTTTTAATAGGAAGAATGATCCAAATACACCAACTGGTAGCGACAACAATACCGCAAACGGAATGATAAAGCTTTCGTACTGTGCAGCAAGTACAAGATATACGAAGACTAAGACGACTAAAAAGACATAAACGGCTTCGTTTCCACGTTGGGCCTCATCATAGGACAAGCCCTCCCAGGCAACTTTATAGCCGTGTGGTAATGTTTGAAGTGCAGTTTCGTTGATTGCCTGAATAGCGTCAGCCGTTGTATACCCATTTGCCGGAAGTCCACGGATGGCGGCCGAATTGTACATGTTGTAGCGCGTGATTTCGTTTGGTCCCTGTGTTTTTTTTAAGGTCATAAAGGCCGAATAAGGAACCATTTGGTCATGATCGTTTTTGACGTAAAGGTTCATGATATCGGAAGGTAGCCTTCTAAATTCTGGTGAAGATTGTACATAGACTTTGAAGAACTGACCGAAACGGATAAAACCCTGCTCATAGGTACTACCGATAAGGATATTGAGGTTGTCCATGGCTTTACCAATGGAAACGCCTTTTTGCATGGCGGCGTTATTGTCAAATACCAATTCGTATTGTGGGTAATTGGCGGCAAAGAATGTAAAGACTCCGGTGAGTTCCTTACGTTTCTTTAGATTAGCGATAAATGCTTTATTTACTTTATCGAAATCTTGGTAATCGGTGGTCCTATTGAGGTCCAGCAGGCGCATGGAGAAACCTCCTGAAGAACCAAACCCTGGAACAGCGGGAGGTTCGAAGAATTCAACCGTTGCACCTAGATTTTTTGATTTTTCTTCAAGTTCTTCCATGATCTCTTTAACGGAGTGTTCACGTTCACCCCAGGTTTTGAGGTTGATAAGACAGGTTCCGGCATTCGATCCACGGCCTTCGGTCATGATTTCATAACCCGCCAGTGATGAGACAGATTCTACGCCATCTACCCCTTGACAGATCTTTTGGAGCTCTCTGGAAAGCTTATTGGTCTGTTCCAATGTTGATCCCGGAGGAGTCTGAATAATGGCATATATTGTACCTTGGTCCTCGCTCGGTATAAAACCTCCTGGAAGCGTTTTGTTAATGACGAAAATTCCGACACAGAATGCTATTAAGATACCCCATGTAATTACTCTTCGGCTGGCAATTTTACGAAGTAAGGAGGCATATTTGCCCGTTATTTTATCAAAAGTACGGTTAAAAAGGTCGAGCGATTTAATGAATACATTTGATTTTTTTGGTTTACCATGGTTATTTTTCAGGAGCATCGCGGCAAGCACAGGAGTAAGGGTTAATGCGACTACTGCAGATATCACGATGGAACTCGCCATGGTAATTGAAAACTGACGATAAAATGTTCCGACAGGGCCTGTCATAAATGAAATGGGGATAAAAACGGCCACCATAACAGCTGTAATAGCGATAATAGCACCTGCGATTTCGCCCATGACTTCTTTTACAGCGCTGTATGGCGATATGGCACTTTCTTCCATTTTGGCATGTACTGCTTCAATGACCACAATGGCATTGTCCACGACAATCCCGATAGCAAGCACCAATGCAAACAAGGTCACTAAGTTGATCGACATACCGAACCATTGGATGACGAAGAATGTACCTATCAGCGAAACGGGCACGGCGATGATCGGAATCAAAGTCGAACGCCAATCGCCCAGGAAAATAAACACAACAATAGCCACTAAAATAAAAGCATCGCGTAGGGTATGCATCACCTGCTCGATAGAAGCATCCAAGAATTGGGATACGTCATAACTGATTTTATAGTCTATACCTGGAGGAAAGTTACCTTTCATCTCAGCAAGTTTTGCCTTCACATCTTTAATAACGTCATTGGCATTACTACCATAATTCTGTTTCAACACAATTGAAGCCGAGGGATGCCCGTCTAAATTGGAATAGATGTCAAAGAATTCACTTCCTAGTTCGACTTTAGCTACGTCTTTTAACTTGATGTTTTCACCGTCGCCGTTTGCGCGAACGATAATATTGTCGTATTCTTCAGGTGTATTGTATTGCCCTTTATAAGTTAGGACATATTCGAGGGATTGCGCTGCAATACCCGAGCTTTGTCCCAGTCGACCGGGACGGCCGATGATACTTTGTTCTCCTATCGCTTTCATCACTTCATCAACTGACAAGCTATAGGCGCGCATACGATCGGGATTTAACCAGACGCGCATGGCATATCTACGGCTACCTAAGATTTGTGATTTGGCTATCCCATGAATACGATTGATTTCAGGAATGATATTTACCGTTGCATAGTTGTACAAGAACTTTTCATCCATGCTTTTATTTGTACTGTAAAGATTCACGTACATCAGCATACTGGGCTGAATTGGATTGACGACGACTCCTTCCTTTTGAACAAGTTCAGGCAATAGTGGCATGACTTGATCCACCCGGGTTTTGACCAGTACTACGGCATCGTTAGGATCTGTTCCAGGATCAAATACGACGTTTACGGTTGCTTCACCGGCACTGGTCGCATCGGTTGCGATATAGCGCATTCCCTGTACACCGTTGATTGCATTCTCCAGTGTAATCAATGAGGATTTTACAAGTACATCGGCACTTGCACCAGGATAGGCAATGGAGACCGCCACTGTAGTCGGCGCGATTTTTGGAAATTGCTCAGTAGGAAGTTGCTTTATGGCCAAACCTCCGATAAATAGGATTACAACCGATATGACAATAGCAAATACCGGTCGATGTATTACTTTTTTAAACATAATGCTGCTTTTTTAATTACTCTGCATATAAATCTAAGTTTGACATGACTTTCTCCGGAGTCTGATATTTGGATTCAATAGTCTGGTTTTCCTGTACCATGCGAAGTCCATTCAGCAGAATCTTTTCGTCCTTGCCCAATCCGGAAGAAACAACATAGATATGCGGCAGTTCGGCAGCAACTTTTATTTCTCTTGCTTTTACTTTATTATCTTTTGTAATAACGTAAACATATTTTTTTTCAAGCTCCTCGAATGTAGCTTTCTGAGGTATCATAAGCGCGTTATTATAGGGCGATGTAATGACGATATTGCCTGTCTCGCCATAACGCAATAATCCCTTTGGATTTGGAAAAGTCGCTCTGTAGGCAATATTTCCAGTTTCATTATTGAAGTCTGATTCAATTGTTTCAACAATACCCTCATGACCGAATTCTTTTCCATTGGCCATGTTTAACCGTACATGCAGCGGGTTATTGTCTTGTTTTGCGTCCATTTGATTGAGGTATTCAACTTCGGGTACATTGAAGTAAACCCACATTTTACTGTTATCAGACAGCTCTGTGATCAACTCACCTTCATCGACAAGACTTCCTTTACGGACATGAAGCTTACCAACGATTCCTGAAAACGGTGCTACGATATCAGTAAATTTGAGATGGGTATTCATAGCGGCTAACTCAGCTTTGGCTTTTTCATATTTCGCTTTTGCCATTTCAGTTTCCTGCGGAGCGACAATATCTTTTTCGGACAGATTTTTGGTGTTCTGATATTCGATTTCAGCATATTTTACCTCTGCTTTAGCACGATTAACATCGGACTCATAGAGGTTGGGCATGATTTTAAAGAGGGGTTGTCCTTTTTGTACAAATTGACCTTCATCGACAAATATCGATTGAATGTAGCCTTTTTCCTGTGCGCGCAATTCAATATGGTTGATCGAACGGATTTGGGCGACATAATCTTTATTGACAATTGTATCTTTGACCAAAGGAGTAGTGACATTGAAAACTGCAGCTTCTTTTTTGTCTTTTTTTTCTGACTGACAGCTTGTCGATAGAATAATAAGGCACAGGCTTATATACATAAAGCTTCTCATGACCATGATAATAGTTTTTTAATTATTTTCGAAAAATTGAACAATAGTGTGACCTGCTTCCAAATGGTTTTGAAAGCTATTTTGATGTTTTTTTAAGAAATTATTAAAAAATCACAGCCTGAATACACTGTAATGGATATATAGGGCGTTTTTTCGTGAAGTAAGCTGGTTGGAATTTGCAAGCGAAACTGCTGTGCGTGTATTGTGAAATTCGGGATGGATATAAGAGACTAGATTTCCAAAACCATCTCCTTTAAGTGCGAATAAGTTAGGGCTATTGGAATCGCTTCCCGTGTCGTCGTTTTCATTATCATTTTCTGAAAAATAAGCCCTTAATTTTTCATGTCGAGGACGTTTAGTTTTGCGAATAACTTTGGTGTCATAATCTTCGCTTTTTACTTGCTTGTTGAAGTGATTGACAGCGTGAAGATTGCAGGAGGGAATATTATTTGGTGTTGGCACATGATACCAGCCAAAACTGATAAGTATTGCGCAAACTACGCCGAACAGATATTGATGGAATTTTCCTTGCATCCTTGAAAGCAAATGTAATTAAACTTTAAAAATGATACAAGTGATTTAGGTATGGAAATTTTAAAGTTTATGTAATATTGTTACAAAGTGTTTAAACTGACGGTGTTTTAGTGGTTAATTGTGTAAAAATTACTCAAATTCCGTTTTTGAAATTGCGTCTAGGAGATATTTTTAAAAAATATGACCTAAATAGCTTTAGTTTTCTTTAATTGGTTGTGTTTTTAGGTGTTTTTCGGGTTGATTTTTGTTGTTTTTTTTAGTTTGGCTTAATCTATTCTTCCAATTGAGTAAGAATGGCTTGCAGTATTTTTTGATAAGTAACCACCTTAATATCCAATTGGGCTATTCTAAACGGTTTTTAACGTTTTCTGATTATTTCGTAGCATTTGTATTGCTTTTTCAGCTCTTGTTTTTCGGGTTTGTTCCTGTTTTGCTGATCCAACCCAATCACAATAGCCTTGTTTGTATGATTTGGAAAGTGTTTCAAAAAAAGCATTGGCTTTTTCGTCCGTATCCAACAATTGTTGGAGTTCCATAGGAACGCCTTCAATATGTTCACCTTTTTTTTAGCATGTATTTTTATCATTTGATTCCCGATAAAAATACATAAATATCTTCGAGTTGCCGGCCTTTATTGCATGAATACTTTTGACTTGCCCGTTAGGTAATACGATCAGGGGATTGCAATACTTTTTCTTGGAATAAGACTTACATGTTGCCGCTGTCTTCATATGCGTTGAAACATATATCGTTCTTATTTGTAGTTCTATTAGTCAACAAAAAATTTTCAATATGAAAGCAGTACGTTTTTTCGGGCATAAAGATGTCCGCGTTGTGAATGATCTTGTGAAGCCCGTTCCTAAGGGCGATGAAGTATTACTAAAAATTGGTGGTGCAGGTGTTTGTCATTCTGATCTTCACATTATAGATGAGGGGACCGTTGTAGGTACGGTGTTTACCTTGGGACACGAAAATGCGGGCTGGATTGAAGAAGTTGGATCTGATGTAAAAGACTATAAAAAAGGTGATGCGGTATTGGTCTATGGTCCTTGGGGCTGTGGGCACTGTAAACCCTGTCAGCAATCAAAAGAAAATTATTGTGATCACCAGTCTGAAATGGCTTATGGTGGTGGGCTAGGCCTAGATGGCGGGATGGCGGAATATATGCTTGTCCCTTCTTCGCGCTTACTGGTCCCAATTTATGACTTAGATCCAGTCATTGCTGCGCCATTAACGGATGCGGCACTTACTCCTTATTCGGCGATAAAACGTTCGATAGGCAAATTGACAGCAGATGAGTATGTGGTTGTGATCGGAGTTGGAGGTTTGGGCCATGTTGCCTTACAAATACTAAATGAAGTAAGCGCGAGTTCAATTATCGCCTGTGATGTCACCGAAGAAAAACTAGCCTTTGCTAAAGAACTCGGCGCAGCCTATGTGGTTAATTCGAAAGATGCAAATGCAGCCGAACAAATAAATAAGATTACGGGCATAAAAAAAGCTAAAGTAGTGATTGATTTTGTCGGCGCAACATCGACTATAGATCTAGGAACAAAGGTTGTTGGTTTGGATGGTGACCTGACAATTGTTGGATTAGGTGGGGGACACTACCAGTACAATATGTCGGGGCTTCCTTTTGGTGTGAGTATGACAAACCCATATTGGGGCTCGCGGGTTGAGCTTATGGAAGTTGTAGGTTTGGCTAGGCAAAGGAAGATTCATATTGAAATTGAGCAGTTTAAGCTTGATCAGGCTAACGAAGTTTATGATCGAATGCGCAACGGTAAGATCAAAGGAAGGGCTGTACTGATTCCTTCGTAAAAAAAAAGTCTATCTTTTTAGTAGTTTATTTTGGTTTTTATCTTTTTGATGCTTATCTTTGTTGTATCATAATTTAGGTTTATAATTGGTTATTTAAGGTTTTCATTCTCCCCGTTTGAAAACCTTTTTTTTAAGTTTCTCTTTTGATTGATTATTAAAAACCTTCTGTCTTCTTTACTGTTGTAATACTAATAATCCGCGCTGATTTATCTGCAAAATATTTATGGACAAAACAATTCTCGTACTCACCGATTTTTCTGAAAACTCATGGACTGCTGTTCAATATGCGGCGAATCTGGCTAAAAAATTTAATTGGACAGTAGAACTTCTGCATACTTATACCATCCCAATAAAAGACAGTGTCCATGCGAAAATGGAGAATATGTTTTTGAAGCCTCAGAAGGAAGAGGCTGAAAGCATGCTCAAGGACTGGCAGATACGTATCGACGATGAATTTTCTGATCTCCGCTGTAAAACCGTAAGTTTGGCCGGCGACTTGGAAAAAACGGTACTAAACTTACTACAAGAAAAGGAATACCATTTTATCGTCATGGGAGCTAAAGGTAAAGGTATGATACAAAAAGCTGTCTTGGGAAGCAATACCTTCGCCCTGATAAAAAAGAGTCCAGTCGGTGTCTTGGCAGTACCCATCACTTTCCAAAAATTTAGGTTAAAAAATATCGGATTACTGAGCAATTTTAAAGCGTCCGAATATGATCTACTCGACAGTTTCATCTTACGTGTACCGGAGAAATTTAATCTCAGCCTGTTGCACGTAACACAAAAGTATATCTCTCCAAAACAAGAAGATATTGAAAACTGGAAACAAAAGCTATCCGCCCAATTTTCGTTTAATAAAATTGATTATGTGGAAAAAAATGCGGTCAATCGTTTAGATTACAATATGCCTATACCACGTTGTATCGACTACATGGTGGAAATCGAAGCTATTGATCTTTTACTTGTGTCGTACAGTCCTAAAAGTTTTTTCAAAAGTATATTTTCCCGAAATCTTACGAAAGCAATTTATCGCAACCTGACGGTACCTACTTTTTTTAAGCGTAATTTATATTAATTGCGGGTAATCTCCTCCTGTTTATCACTTTCCATTGGTTGATCGTACACGGTTTAGTAAAGGGAAAATGATTAAACTAAAGTTAGTAGCCGCGATTTTATGATTACTAACTGAGCTTTAAATTGCGTCTCCGATGTGAGGTAATCTATTCATATTTTTCATTAGCTTTATCAATAATTGTATAAAATATAAACATAATGAGCCTTTGGATACTTTCTTTGATCGCAATACTTTCTGCAAGTCCCGATAGTACACATGTAGGAGAATATAAGTTTGCTGAAATGCCCAGTTGGAGTGATGAGTTTGATTACAATGGTCTTCCGGACGCAAAAAAATGGGGATATGATGTAGGCTCCTTGCATAATGGTTGGGGAAATCATGAACTTCAATACTATACAGATGCAAACAGGAAAAATGCAAGTGTGGCAAATGGTGTTTTACGTATTACTGCAATAAAAGAACAATATGAGGGGTTGAACTATACTTCTGCCAGGCTGGTGAGTAAAAACAAGGGCGATTTTCTATATGGTCGATTTGTAGTCCGAGCCAAGGTGCCGAAAGGGAAAGGTACGTGGGCAGCTGCTTGGATGTTGCCGACAGATTGGGGTTACGGAGGATGGCCACATTCGGGAGAAATAGATATCATGGAGCATGTCGGTTATGACGAGAATGCAATACATATTACCGTTCATACAAAGGATTATAATCATTCTATCGGAACTCAAAAAGGAGTGATGAAACGAATTGATCAGGCAACATCGGAGTTTCATAATTATCGGATAGACTGGACCCCTGAGTATATTCGTGGTTTCGTGGATGATGTACAGATCTACAGTTTTCCAAATGAAGGAAAAGGCAATGGCGTGTGGCCATTTGATAAAAGATTTCATTTACTATTGAATCTGGCCGTTGGTGGAGATTGGGGCGGTATGCAAGGCGTCGATAGTAGCGCATTTCCTGCAGAGATGGAGGTGGATTATGTCAGGGTATATGATTTACTGAAACCTTAAATGAATCTTGTTTTCATCTATTTTCTCTAATTTATAAAGATTAATTCAAATGTTTAGGCATCAAGGGAGAGGAAGGAATTATATTCATAATTTAAAGTTAGCCTCTATTTTATCTTGTGTTGCGGGTTTGGTCAATATTACAGGTGTTCTTGCCGTTAGCACTTTAACAACGAATGTCACAGGTCACTTCGCATTTTTTTCAGAACAGTTGATTTTAATGAATTACAAGATGGCTTTGATTTATCTGTTATACATTGCTTTCTTTTTAATGGGAGCGTCTGTTTCAGGTTTTATCGTAGAATTAGCCTCAAAAAAGAAATCACATAACGCCTATATTATTCCAATTTGTATCGAGTCTATTATCTTAATTAACGTTGGATTGTTTCCAGCTTTCGTTAATGCAGAACCAATGTTTCCAGCAATAATTTCATTTGCCCTTCTTTTTGCTATGGGACTTCAGAATGCCCTGGTAACGAAGGTGTCACAATCAGTTGTCAGAACGACGCATTTGACCGGATTGTTTACTGATCTTGGTATTGAAATTTCACAGTTGCTTTTTTATAGAGAAATTGCTGAGAAAGTGAAATTACACAAAAGTATTTTTCTTAAGTTGATGATTATTGGTGGTTTTTTTTTCGGGGGAATTATAGGCGGTTTTATGTTTCAATATTTTAAACTGAAAACATTATTGTTACCCGCTACTATGCTTTTGTTTGCCTTATGGTATGACCATATTCTGCTTAAGTTTTATCATTTGAAGCGAAGCTTAAGACCGGATGAATAGGTTCGATTAAATTCATATATTAGCTTAATAACATGAACTATTCCCATATCCTGTTTGAAAAATTAGTATTATCTGCCGGTAGATTCAACATTAGTGAACCATTGTACTGCATTCTTTTATTTGAGAAAGCGACGAGTTTTTCGGTTGATTTGGTGACATACCATGCGGATCCTAAAAGTGTTGTGTTTTTGTCTCCCTATCAGTTGTTTACGATGGATGTGGTGCTGAAAAGTACTTTTAGTGTGCTAAAATTTCACGGCGATTTTTATTGTATAGAATATCATAAAGATGAAGTTGCCTGTAATGGAATTCTATTCAACAACATCTACCAGCAACCTCATGTGTTGCTCTCAGCAGCTATTTATCATGAGATATCAACTATCATGGAAAAAATAGATCAGCTCAAAATGTCGTCGGAATCCTATGATCAGTCATTGAGCAGAACCTATTTACAGCTGATTTTAGCGCTAGCGAGTAGACAAAAGCTACTTTTTAACGACGTACAAAAACCGTCTTGGGCTCATAGAGATATTATTGATGACTTTGAGCAGTTTTTGGAAAAGAATTATAAAGCGCATAAAGAAGTTACCTTTTATGCAGCGAACTACGGTTTAAGTCCAGCCGTTTTTACGAAAAAAATAAAATTGAAATGGGGAAAATCCCCATCAAAGTTGATCCAGGAACGCCTCGTATTGGAAAGTAAAAGACAGCTCCATTTGACGGCCAAAAGTATTAAAGAAATAGCAGCCAATTTGCAGTACAAAGATGAGTTTTATTTCAGTAGATTTTTTAAGAAGATGGTAGGCGTATCTCCTAAGGTATTTCGGAAGCGGGTGGGTTTATCAATTGTTGCCGAAAAGTCTATGTTATAGATCTATTTGTCCATGTTGTGGATTTAAGCCATTGTTTAGTTTTGCATGGTATTAAACAAACTACGTTATGGAGAAAATAATAAAGCTATTGGCAAAGTCACAATATATCTTTACAAACTTTGCTAGAATTTCAATTTTTATTGTGATGGCATGGATTGGAGGATTAAAAGCATTTCAATATGAAGCTGATGGTATAGTTCCTTTTGTTATTAATAGTCCGGCAATGTGTTTTTTTTATCATAATACGGAAAAACGGGTGTTGGATAAAAACGGAGAGCTAATACCGGAATACCAGTTGTTTAAAAACCCGGAGGGTCGTGTCGTAAAGAAAAATATTGCATGGCACCAAGAAAATGGAACTTATATTTTTTCTTATATACTTGGCTTTGTAATTGTTTCAATTGGTCTGATGATATTTTTAGGTATCTGGTATCCTAAAATCGGAATTTTTGGAGCATTGTGTACAGTGCTTATGTCATTGGTTACACTTTCTTTCTTGATAACAACTCCAGAAGCGTTTGTGCCAAAGCTAGATGGGGATTTCCCGTCACCTAATTATGGTTTTCCTTATTTATCCGCGGCAGGTAGATTAGTCCTGAAAGATGTAATTATGCTTGCAGCAGCATTGATCATTGCAGCAGAAAGTGCCAGCCGTCTGATAAAAAAAACGAATATAAAATAGAGACAAGTAGTTTTTGTATGTGAATTAGCAGAAGGTTGTTTGCTGGAGGCGATAACTACTCAGGGTAAATCCACCAACTTTTGGAAGGTATCTTTGATGCCAGCTGTATTTTGGCAGCATCTTTGTATCTCGTCGTTAAACTATATTGAGTTATACCACGAACGATATGAAAATAATACGAACGACCCTTCCATTTCTTCTGTTTAGTTTCATCCTTTTAGTTGGATGCAACAATAATCAACAGATCAGGATGATTGATAAAGATGGGAACACACATTTGTTGACAAGAGAAGGTGATCGAAAAGGAGAATTGGGACTGCAGCGTATCATCGCTCGTGGCAATGATACAGTAATAACGATTGATGGTGCAGGTCATAAAATGATATGGACAGCTTCAGATGTGACCAATATTGATACAACAAAGATTCAATATTATCTCAAAAAAAGAAATGGAAGCAGTGTTCATATTTATACACCCGTCGATGTAAATCAAAATTTTATAGATGTCGAGGATAGTCAAAATGTTTTGTCAGATCCTTATGATGGTACAGACAAGAAAAAATCCCTACTGTAGATTGCCGCATGAAAAAGCATAATTTGGGCTAAAGAGAAAATCCTAGCAAGTTTACTTGCTAGGATTTTTTGGGGGTACTTTGGCACCTTCTTTTTGGGCTTCGGAGAGGCCGATAGCAATCGCCTGTTTTCGTGATGTTACCTTTTTTCCGCTACCAGATTTTAATTTTCCCGCTTTCATTTCGTGCATCGTCTTTTCAACTTTCTCAGATGCTTTTTCTGAATATTTTGCCATAATAGTGTTACATCTTGATCTGTTATTAAACACTTCTGCAAAAAGAACAGCTGTTTCAGTTGAATCGTTTGAAAATTCTTTGAGAGCGAAATAGCGAACATCTGTATTCGCTAATTCAATTCATTTCCAGCTTTAATCACGGCTTGGTTGACGGCTTTTATTCTTTCAAGAACCATTTTTTGTATTTTACGGTCGTAAGTCAATAGACCATTGACTTCATGTTCCACATCGGTAGTTTGCGTATAAATAGCAACACTCAGTCCTTTGTATCGGAGCAATTGTTCGACATTATCCATTAGGAATATATAACGGTCTGTGAGTGCCTCTATAGTGGGTTCGTAGGCATAGGCATTGTTTTCGACAGGCCACATGTGACCGCGGACAAATAAGCCTACGCCACCAAACTCTCCAAGGGAAGCTGCCCGTTTCGAATCCGGTTCTGAGGCACCCTTGGGGCCAACATAGATATGGGTGTCAACAAAATCTCCATTTCCGGGATCACCATAAGCTTTTTGGTAAGATGGATTGTTGTTAAATCCCGAATTACCGTTCACTAAACGTGAAGGGTCATATTGTTTGGTCCAGTCGGTAATATTGCGTACATCGAAAGCGCCCCAGTTTTCGTTAAAAGGAACCCAGGCGATAATGGATGGGGAGTTGTAGTGGTCGTCAATGATGGCCTTGTATTCATCACGAAATGCTTTTCGATAAATCGTAGTGTCTTCATCGGGATACCAAAGGCAGGGCATATCTTGCCACACGAGCAGTCCCATTTTATCTGCCCAATAATAGAACCGTTGGGGTTCGGTTTTCATATGCTTACGAATAAGGTTATAGCCAGCTTTTTTGGTAAACTCGATGTCATATTTGAGAGCTTCTTCCGTAGGTGCTGTTAGAATACCATCGGGCCAGTACCCCTGATCCAGAAGACCGAGCTGCATCACAAATTTATCATTCAATAGCGGCCTTACAATTCCGTTTACCTTACCAAGTTTAATATCACGCATACCAAAATAACTCTTAACCTCGTCGATGATTTCTCCATTCTTCCCATGTATACTTAATTTTAAATCGTATAAAAAGGGGGAGTCAGGAGACCAAAGTTTTGGATTTTCTACCGGGATATTAAATTCCATGCCCGACTGAATTACCGTTTTTGAAATTTCTTTTCCTTCTGAAGAAACGATGGCCGTAACTTTTGCCTTCGCTGTGCTAGTGACCTGTATTTTTAGTTGTTTTTCTGCTACTTGAGGTAACAATTTGATGCCCTGTATATGGTTTTTGCTTACTGGTTCCATCCACACAGTTTGCCATATGCCAGAAGAAAATGTATAGTCGCCTCGAGGTCCATTTTTACCCGAAGGATACTTACCGTCGTTCTTGTCATGCGCTGCAACGACAATGTTATTTGGACCGGCCTTTAAAAACTCAGTGATGTTGATCCAGAAGGAGTCGTAGCCACCTGAATGAGTACCAGCTTTTTTCCCATTTACAAATATGGTCGCGTCGTGATCCACTGCACCAAAATGGAGTATAATATCTTTCCCTTTCCAATGATTAGGTAGCTCGAAATTTTTACGATACCACAGATTAATTTCTTGTTTGCGTTGTATTCCGGATAAATAGGACTCTGGACAATAGGGGACAAGAATGCTTTCTCGGTTGTGGTCAAAGGAAATGGGGACAGCAGGATTTAGTGCATTCGGAGCATCCTTTCCACCTATATAATCCCATTTACCGTTGAGACATAGCCATTCATTCCTTTCCATTTGGGGACGTGGATATTCGGAAAGTGGGATTTCTGTTTGCTTGGCTATTGCTGTCCATGGGGTTGAAAGCTGTGGCTGTTGTGCCAAAGCATTAAGCCAACCGAAGAGCGATAGTGCCAGCACAAAAATTGAGGTTTTGGTTTTTATCATGGTATACTTCTTGGTTTTTCAGAATATGAATATAAGTATACTAAAAAGATTTAGTGAATTATAAACGAAATGTTACTACTGGGGCTTTCGATATTGGGCTTGGTTGGTTGGTTGGTTGGTTGGTTGGTTGGTTGGTTGGTTGGTTGGTTGGTTGGTTGGTTGGTTGGTTGGTTGGTTGGTTGGTTGGTTGGTGCACAAAAGAAATAGATGTTGGATTAAAGAAAATTACAGGAGCTGCCTTTTTTGAGACAGCTCCTGTAAAATGCTTATTACCAGATTTTGATTCTTTCTTCCGGTGACTTGTACAGTTTGTCTCCTTGTTTAACATCGAAAGCTTTATAAAAAGCGTCAACATTGATCAATGGACCAAAACTTCTGAAATATCCTGGAGAGTGTGGATCAGTTTTAACTTGGTTGACCATATATTTTTCACTGGATAGGGTTCTCCATACAGTTGCCCAGCTTAGGAAAAAGCGTTGATCTTGCGTGTATCCACTTATTTCACCTGGGTTTCCCTTATCTTTTAAATATAGTTGAAGTGCATCGTAAGCAATGTTTACACCTCCTAAATCCGCGATATTTTCACCGTTTGTAAATGTTCCGTTGACGAAAGTGCCTTTTACAGGTTCATATTTATCGTATTGAGCTGCGAGTGTTTTTGTTGCTTTTTCAAAATTGGCTTTATCTTCTGGTGTCCACCAGTCTACCAAGTTTCCGTCCGCATCAAATTGTGCGCCCGAATCGTCAAATCCGTGGCTCATTTCGTGGCCAATTACCGCACCTATACCACCGAAATTGACAGCTGCGTCGGCTTGTGGGTTGAAAAATGGCGGTTGAAGAATAGCTGCCGGAAACACGATCTCATTGTTTACGGGATTGTAATAGGCATTTACTGTTTGTGGAGTCATTCCCCATTCTGATTTGTCAACAGCCTTACCAATTTTAGCCAGATCCTTTTCATATCGCCATGTGGTGATATTTTGGAGGTTAGCATACAGATTGCCGCCTTTATTTTCAGATAGAATACTCAATTTAGAATAATCTTTCCATTTGTCCGGATAGGCAACTTTTACAGTAAATTTGTTTAATTTTTCAAGCGCTTTTCCTTTTGTAGCCGAAGACATCCAGCTTAAATCGTTGATATGGACTGCAAAACTTTTCTTTAAATAGTCGATCAATTCGACCATTTGTGCTTTAGCCTCAGCTGGAAAATATTTTTCGACATATAATTTTCCGAAAGCTTCACCTAATGTGGAATTGATCAGTTCAAATCCTCTTTTATTTAATGCTCTTTGTTCTTGTTGACCTCTTAAATACTTACCATAAAAAGCAAATCGCATGTCTCCTAATTTTTCGCTTAAATAAGAGGCACTACCGTTGATCATATGGAATTTTAAGTAATCTTTAATAACAGGAAGGTTTTGTGCACTGACCAATTTATCGAAGTTCTTGTAATAACCTAATTCCCCAATGATTACTTTTTCTGTATTGACACCTACTTTTTTAAGGTACTCAGGTAGATTTACATTTTTAACCAAGGCGGTTAACTCTGCCATGGTCTGTGGATTGTACTGTAACGTATTATCACGGCTTTGTTCATTGGTCAAGTAGGTCTTCGCAATGCTTTTTTCGTAGTCAACGATTCCTTTTGCGGCAGCATCAGCATTTTTATAGCCCAATTCTGTTAACATGGAAGCTACATATTTTTGATACTCGGCAATAGCTTCGGTATTTTTTTCATTTTCTTTCTGATAATAATCTCTTCCTAGCCCTAAGGAGGCATCTCCTAAGTAGACCGCGTTCATTTTTGAATCTTTTAAATCAGCGTAGACACCCCAGCCATAGAAATTATTCTCACCTTCTTTTGTTACGGAAGTTAAATAATTCTGAAGATCTTTTAGGTTTTTAATCGCGTCGATTTTGTTTAAATTTCCCTGAATCGGCTTAATACCGTCTGCATTTCTTTTCTGTAAGTTCATGTAAGAAGCATACAGGTCCTGTATTTTTTTGCCCTCACTTCCTTCAGGAAATTTATCTTTTAAAAGTGAGTTCAGAATTTTCATCGAATTGTTGTCCGTATCTTCTGCCAATTTATTGAAGCTTCCCCAAGTGGGTTTGTCGGAAGGAATTTTAGCCGTTTTCATCCAGGTTCCGCTTACGTAGTTGTAAAAGTCATCCTGTGGACGTACAGATTTGTCCATTAAGCTCAGATCAAGTCCTTTGTCGGGTCCTGTACCTGCTGTCTGTGCTTCCGCATGCTGTGTGTAGACTCCAGCCAAGAAAATTAGGGCGAGTGTTAATTTTTTCATTGTTGTTTTAATGTTGTATGATTTTCAATAATTCAATCTGGGAGTACGCACAAATTACGGATAAAATAGGTTATGTTATTTGCTCCGTGTAATTCGATTTGTAGCAGCCATGTCAATAATTAGCTGTGATTTTTTTAAAGCTAAAAAAATCATTTACACAAATGACGGAAAATTCTAATTCAGCAACAAGTAAATTTGATCATTATCTGTCATTTTATTAAACTAATCGGGTAAATTAACATGTTATTCGTTTGTTAACGAATAACATGGATATACTTTTTAAAGTACATCCTTTGATGTGTTGGTGAACGCTCCGCTATCTGACTTAGCTAAGCTATTTTAGGACAAAAAGAAATACTAAACTTAATATGGAAATACTAAACTTAATATGAATTTAGTTTAGTATTAATAAACGATGTTTAATATTACTTACATTTTCATCTATAAGTAAGCGATTATGTTCAAACTATCCTATTCAATTTCACCTAAAGTTACTGGCCTAACATTGTCATTGGCCATGCTGGCTGCACAGGGGTTTAGCCAGACCCGATCGTTCCAGGGGAGACTGGTCGATTCATTGAGTCAAGGCGCTATTCATGGCGCAACAATTCGTAATTCTCATTTAGCTAAGCTTGTTTCATCGGATCATTCCGGTAAGTTTGTGATCGATGCACATATCGGTGATACGCTAAGAATTGGCTACATGGGGTATCTTCCCAAGGTTTTCATTGTTGGTAATCAACCTTCATCCGTTATTTCGCTTATACCGAACCAACAATCCCTCAATGAGGTGGTTGTAACTGCGCTTGGTATCAAAAAAGAAAAGCAGGCTATTGGCTATTCAGTGCAGGAAGTAAAAGGTAAAGACATGGTTAAAGCTCGGGAACCAAATGCTATTTCTGGTTTAGCTGGACGCGTGTCTGGCTTAACAATTACACCGAGTACAAACTTATTTGGAGACCCGGGTATCACGTTACGTGGTCGGAGCAATATTCTTATTGTGGTCGATGGCATGCCGATTAATACCGATTCATGGAATCTTAGTCCGGATGATATCGAATCCTATTCTGTCTTAAAAGGGGCAAATGCTGCGGCATTATATGGGAACAGAGGTCAAAATGGAGCGATTGTGATAACGACAAAACGAGCAAAATCACAGGATAAAGGTTTCCAGGTTGAATTTAACTCAAGTACACAATTGCAGACGGGGTATAATGCGATACCAAAAATTCAAACCGAATATGGCCCGGGTTCAAATTATCAATATGCTTTTAAAGATGGTCGTGGGGGTGGAATCAATGACAACGATTACAATATTTGGGGACCCCGATTTGAAGGACAGCTTATTCCGCAATATAACAGTCCGATAGATCCCAAAACAGGACAGCTTATTCCCTTACCTTGGGAGGCCAGAGGAAAAGATAATTTGAAGAAATTTCTTCAGAATGGTCTTTTGAGTACAAACAATATTGCTATATCGACCAAAAATGATCATGGTGATCTACGCTTATCTGCGTCTCAGATGTTTCAACGGGGAACTACGCCTAACACTAAATTGGGAAGCACCAATATAAATCTTACCGGAGGCATTAACGCTGGTAGTAAGCTCCGTTTCGATGCGAGCATAAATTACAATAAGCAGTATTCACCAAATTATCCAAATATTGCTTATGGACCAAATAGTCCTATATACATTCTTACATTGTGGGGAGCGGCAGATTATGATATTGATGATCTTCGCAACTATTGGCAGCCTGGGAAAGAAAATGTACAGCAGTACAATCGTGAATACACCATTTATGACAATCCTTGGATGACGGCTTATGAAAATTTGAGGACTTATGATAAGGATGATATCTACGGTTACGTGTCGGCTAATTACAAGCTTAATGATAAATTGTCATTAAATGCACGTACAAGTGCTAGTACCTGGAATAGGAATAGAACGATTAAAATTCCAATTTCTGCCAACTTATATAATTATAATATCGGTGGAAGCCGTGTTGGAGGTTATCAGGAAACCTATGATACTTTTTGGGAAAATAATACAGAGGTCTCCTTAAAATACCAAAATCGTATCGCCGAGGACATAGGCTTCTCAGGCTCAGTTTTTGGTAATTTAAGAACCGTCAGTGTCAAATCGCTGTTTGCACGTACAGATCGTGGATTGACTGTGCCCGGTGTTTATGACTTAAGCAATTCGATCATGCCCACGGTGTCTACTAACGATCGCGCCCTGCGCCAGGTCGGAAGTGTTTATGGATTCATGGATATAGACTATAAAAGCATGTTATTCTTAAATCTAACGGGGCGATTTGATAAATCTTCGACGATGCCGGTAAAGAATAACACCTACTTCTACCCATCGGCTTCACTAAGCGCTGTGATTTCACAGATGGTCACTTTGCCTAAGGTTATTTCCGCATTAAAAATCCGTGGAGCATACGCTAACGTTGCGAGTGATTTCGTCAATGAATCGGCCCAGTACGATATTTATAAACTTTTGCCGGCATACAGTAATTATGGTCGTTGGGCCAATTCAATGACCGGCGTAACATATACTGATGTATTACCTAACCCGGATCTCGTGGCAGAGCGTGTGAAGACGGCGGAAATAGGTTTGGAAACTCGTTTATTTAACAACCGTCTGGGTTTCGATTTTGCTTTTTTTAGAAACCTGGAAGGTCCCAGGATTATCGAATTGGCTACGTCGGTTACTTCGGGTGTAAGAGCCAGACAAACCAATGGGTTGACTTTATTGCGTAAAGGTATCGAGCTGAGTATCGATGGGACTTTGATTCAACAGAAAGATTTTAGCTGGAATGTAATGGTCAATGCATCAACAAATCATGCCTGGCTACATGACATCGATGGGCATCAAACGCGTTCTGGGAATGTTCGTGTTGGTGAGCGATGGGACGGATATTACGTGAATGATTTTCAGCGTGATGAAAAAGGAATGCCAATTGTGGGTACAAACGGTTTACCAGCTTACAATCCTTATGTGAGCAGAATAGGTTATAGCGATAATAAATTTACGGCCAGTATCAGCAATAGTTTCCGATACCGTGATTTCAGTTTTAGTTTTCTTGTCGATGGCCGCTTTGGTGGTTTAATAAAAAATGTGCAGGATGCCAAACAAGGGGGATCAGGAACACATCCCGAATCAGCAAATGAATATCGTCTAAAGGACTGGGAAAATAGGGATGTCAAAGATTATAAAGGAACTGTCATGACCAATGGTTTAAAAATAGTCAAGGGGCAGCTCAATACAGATCAGGATGGTAAGATAATCTCCGATACAAGAGAATTTGCCCCAAATGATATTTCTGTGTTGTGGCAAAATTGGGCCACTAATTACTATCGGTCGGGACCAATTACAGCCAAAAGCCGAACCTTTGTCAAATTGCGGGAGATCGTTTTCAGTTATAATGTACCTGCCAACTTGCTGAAAAATTCCAGATTCTTCCGCAGTGCAAGTGTTTCAGTGGTCGGTAGGAATTTGCTGTATTTCACTGGAAAAGGTACCCAAAATATGGATTTGGACCAATTCACCAGTGCTAGCTCAGACTACCAGACACCATCAGTAAAGAGCTTTGGTCTAAATCTTAACGCAACCTTCTAAAAACTTAGTCAAAATTTTTAAAAATGAAGTACTTTAAATCCACTCTCATTCTTCTCCTGTTCGGGTGCTCTTTCAGTTCCTGTAAAAAGATAACGGATCTACAAAAAGACCCTGCGGCAGTATATAATCCTGCTCCAAAACTTTTGTTTACAGGAATACTCATGCGTTCCTATGATGCGCCATGGAGTGAAGATCATCGACATAATCAGTACATGACACAAAATGAGGCCTATTATGCGGGGCAGCCTTATGGATGGACTACAGGATCTTTCGAAACGCCCTATGGTATATTGCGTGATGTGTACCGTATGGAAATCGAAGCTGCAAAAACTCCTGAATTGAGTGCTGCTTATATGACCATGGCCAAATTTTTCAAGGCTTATTTCTTTGCCCGAACGACGGAAATGTTTGGTGATATTCCATTGACAGAGGCTCTGCAAGGTGAATCAGCGGGCAATTTTGCGCCCAAATACAATACCCAGTTGGAGGTATACCAGCAGGTGCTTAGCTGGCTTGAGGAGGCGAATAATGAACTGGCAAATCTAAAAGAAAAAGGCAATACATTAGATGGCGATTTCTTTTACAATGGCAAGCCTGAGCAGTGGCAGAAACTGGTCAACTCATTTAAGCTACGTGTTTTAATTAGCCTCAGCAAACGTGCCGATGATAGTCCCGCATTGCGGGTGAAGGAACGCTTTGCTGAAGTTTTGGCGAATCCAACCAAATACCCACTGATTCTTGAAAATCGGGATAATTTTCAACTCCTTTACAATAATATTAACACCTATCCGCTGTGGCCAACAGACGGTGTGATTATAAAAAAGGATGTGCGCAACACATTGGGAGCAACCTACCTGAATATTTTAAAGACTTTACAGGACCCAAGATTGTTGATTCAGGCACTGCCGGCTTCGGCGATGCCTTCTGATCCTACGCGCCCCTTCGACGCATACAATGGCGGGAAAACAGGCGACCTACAGAGTACCTTGCTAAAACAAGCTGCGGATGGACAGCTATCTATGATCAATTTCGATTATTGGCTCGCTTCGCCGTCTGGGGTTCCGTCTATTCAACTTGGTGCCTCCGAAGTCCAATTTGCCCTGGCAGAAGGTATCAATCGCGGTTGGGCTAGCGGAGATGCTGCGGTAAGATTTCAGTCAGGGATAAGTCAGTCGATGCTGTTCTACGGAATTTCTCAAGACAAGATCAATTTGTTCTTACAGGCAAATCCTTACAAAGGGAACAATGCGGAAGGGTTAAAGCAGATCTTAACACAAAAGTATGTGGCATTTTTTGAAAACTCAGGAAAACAGGCATTTTTTGAGCAGCGCCGGACAGGAGTGCCAGTTTTTGATATAGGACCTTCGAATGCCAATAATAACCAGATACCGAAACGGTGGGCATACCCTAAGACCGAATACAGTACCAACGAAACTTACTTGAAAGAAGCTTTGCAACGTCAGTTTAATGGATCAGATACCCAAAATGACATTATTTGGCTTATTAAATAAAATACAAAGTAAGCGTAATTAGTTATGGAAAGACCTCTTGGATTTGTGTCCGAGAGGTCTTTTTACGTAGACAATTGTTTCTATAAATCGTTTATTGCTTCTCTTTGATGGTCAACATACGTATCAGGAGATCTTGTATGGAGAGACTATCAAGCTCTTTTCCAATAAATACCAGTGTATTCATTTTTCTTTCATCCTTTTTCCAATGGTTACCATAGTCCATATCGACACGTGAACCGACGGTCTGTATAATGATTTTTTTGTTTTCATCTTTTTTATAACCAATTCCCTTCATTCGGTAAATTTTGTTTGGATATTTGCCGACGAGTTTGCTCAAACCGAGAAATAGGTTTACGAAATTAAATTCTTCAGCAAAAGTATAGACGCGCGTTGCAATATCGCTCAGATGTTGTTTTGCCAGACTTGATTTGCCAAGTATCAGTGAACTGCTTAGATTAACGTTCTTCAGAAAAGAAAAGGCTTCTATTTTTTTTGTGTACTTTATTTCCTCAATTATTTCGAAAGGAAACCCCTCCGTTACTGTTGACTGGAGAGTTTTCGCTAATGGGTTTACATGTGCTAAGTAGTTGCTTAAATAGCTCAAATATGCTGAATGTACCGCTTCGGTTTTGTTGATGACAATGACGTCGGCAGCTGTGATTTGCCGTAACACTTCATCCCTTTCCTTGATCTGATCTTCAATAAGTGCAGCATCAACCAAGCAAATAATCTTTTTTAATGGGAAGTAGCTCTTAAACACTGGATGCCTTGTAAAAGGTTCTGTTATAGCATCGGGTATGGCAAGACCTGTACATTCAATAACGAGTTCATCAAAGCTGTCTTGTTTTTGATAGAGCGATTCGAGTGCGGTGTAAAGTTCATCGTTCAGCGTACAACAGATGCACCCCTCTTGGAGCGCTACCAATTGTCCATAGTTTTCATTGAGCAAGGAACTATCTATATTTAGTTGTCCTATCTCATTTTCAATGATAGCAAAACGTTTTTTCGGATAGGATTTCATTAAGGCATTTAGAAAAGTCGTTTTTCCTGCACCTAAAAAGCCAGTTAAAATGGTTACTGGGCGAGCATGGGCTGTATTCATTTGCGATGATTATACATTTAATCTGCTTCTGGTATCATCCCAACGAAAGTCGGGGAAAGGCAGATCTTATTTCAATAAATTGAAAAATTCGTTTCGTTTACTTTCTGATAAGAATATACCGCTGTATTCCAGCGTTGTTGTACAGCTGCTGGTGTCTTTGACACCCCGGGCGGAGACACAGAGATGATCGGCATCAATCATAACAATGATATCATCTGTTGCTAAGGTGGATCTGAGCTCATTGTAAATCTGTAAAGTAAGGCGTTCCTGCACCTGTGGTCGATGCGCATAGTAGTCTACAATACGGTTTATTTTTGACAGTCCTATTACGCGGTCTTTGGGGATATAGCCTATATGTGCCCGCCCTACGATTGGTAAAAAATGATGTTCACAGGCTGAATTTACCCGTATGTCTTTTTCCATCAATAGCTTATTGTAGCCATAGCGATTTTCGAAGGTGGACAGCTTGGGCTTGTTAACCGGGTTAAGGCCATAGAACAATTCGTTGATATACATTTTTGCTACACGATGGGGCGTTCCGCTCAGACTGTCATCTTGGAGGTCGAGGCCAAGTTCATACATGATGTCCTTAAAAAGTTGAGATATCTTGCTGATTTTTTCTTCGTCTGTTCGATCAAATGCATCGGGTCGCAGGGGAGTATCCATTGAAGTCATCATGTGTTGGTCTCCTAAATCTTCCGGATTGGATGCTGTATCTTTTTTTAATAATGTGTTCATAAATTAATTTTTATCAAATCGTACTGATTATACCTCTTGTCTATTGTCAAATGGAGTTGCCATTTCATAGCGCTATTCGCGTTATAAATATAGTTAAAAAACATCAAATGCAATATAGTTGCTTTTACTGTTTTTTAACTATATTTGATAGGTAAATCTTTAATGCGTTATGTTTAAGCAATTTATTCTAGTTTTTTTGTTTGTTGTTGCAGGAAGTAAAACTAATCCAGTTTTTTCTCAAGGGGTAACGGAATCACAACATTTGATAGAGCATAAGCCTTTGATGAATGAGGTTTGGAAAACCTTTGACACCATGCTCTATAAAGTTAACAAGGTTAATGGCAAGACGGTTTACACCCCCTATTTTCCGAGTAAGCTGTCGAAACTGGATGGAACAAGTGTAGAGTTGCAAGGCTATATGGTACCGTTAAAGGCCGGCCTTCGCCATAATAGGTTCCTTTTGTCGGTTTTGCCAGTGCAGCAGTGTATGTTTTGTGGACAAAATGGTATTCCACCCATGGTGGAGGTTACGCTGAGCGACAACAATAAAGTGTGGTTAAAAGAGAATCCTGTTATTGTAAAAGGCTATGTCAAATTAAATGAGAAAGATCGGAGCAGGGTTGAAATCTTTATCAGAGATGCAGCTCTTTTAAAACAGTAGGGATTATCAAAAGCTAACGATTCCGCCAGGTCCACCAAAGAATGATTCCATAGATAAGAACAGCGACCGCAAGCAGTAAAAATAGTTCGAAACTTGTCTCCGGAAAACTAGTCGATTGTGAAAGAAAGGCGGATATTAATAAAATGCCGAGTATGCCTGAGGTTATGCTCACAATGAGTTTTTGAGCTTTGTTTAACGCGGGTTTTGTTTGTTGTGCTACTTTCTTCTCGAGGATCTCATGTACAGGTTCGGTTTCCTTCAATAGTGCAATATCGAGATCAAGCTGCACTGCCATTAAATTGAGGGTATAAGCCCTTGGTAGAACTTCAGCTTTTTCGATGCGCTGTACAGATCGAAGATTCAGTTTGACAAGATCAGCAAGTTGCTGTTGGGAATATCCTTTACTGATACGGGCATTTTTGATCAAAAGCGCTATTTTCTCTTTGCTGGATTTATTGGTCATTTTATGACATTTTGCGGCGTATTCAAATGTCGTGAAATTAAATGATTTAAGGCTATAGCTTTGTGTAAAAAAAATCATGATCGCTATTGCTCTGGAATTGGTCATCTCCCAGTTTTTGCTGGGTTATTTTTGCAAGCGGAACCTCCAGGTTCTGGGGTTTTCCTCAAAGGTCGGATCTTTCCTCTTTTGTCTGTTTGGTCCCATAATATATGTTACTGCTCTCTATTTGAGTATTGCTTATTTAGTCGGAAACCCGTATCAACTAAATCCGAATTATACGGTATCTGATTTTTTTGGTAGTTTTTATTATGTATCAAAAGCAGTGGTATTTGAGGAATTGATCTTTAGGGGAGCCGTATTATATATTCTTATGAGACGCTGTGGTCAGGGGAAAGCTGCATTGATCACGGCGCTGGCTTTTGGCATTTATCACTGGTTTTCGTACGGTATCGTGGGGCAGATTTTTAATATGCTGGAAGTTCTTGTATCGACCGGTATAGTGGGGTATTTATTTGCACGAATTTGTATTAAAACAGGTAAAATAGTGCATCCGATCGTTTTACATTTTGGTTATAATTTTGCAACGATGATTCTATTTTCGAAAGAAAAAAATATCGGACTGCAGCTCCTGATAAAAACGTATGCGGTAGACCCAGTCAAACCCGAGGGGATTTTGCCTTTGTTCGTCCTCGTTAGTTATTATATCGGTTTTCCGCTGTTGTGCTATATTTTTCTTAAACAACTATAAGCTGCAAATAATTTGTCCTGACTGCCTGCTAGTACCTATCATTTGCTCGCTTTATTACTTGCATATTGCGGAACGGGTTTCTTTTTTTGTGATTTATTTACATTGATTATCATCTAAATGCGTTTATTGTTTTGTTTTAATCATTTGATTAAAACAGTTGTTTGTTTTTAATTCTTTTTTCTATATTTGCATAATACAAGGAAGTTTAATCGGGATGAAAGAGAAGAAAATAGATCTGTCGACGGAAACGAAAATTAAGGAAGCGGCGAGGGTTGTATTCTATAAAAAAGGTTTCTCAGCAACCAGGACAAGGGATATTGCCGAAGAAGCAGGGATCAATCTTGCTTTGCTCAATTATTATTTTCGGAGCAAAGAGAAGCTTTTTGAAATTATTATGTTTGAAACCTTTTCGGCTTTCGTACAGAGTATGGCTGTTATCCTTAATGATGAAACAACCAATCTTGAAAGTAAAGTTGAATTGATAGCCAATAGATATATCGATTTTATCATCAGAGAACCGGAGGTGCCTACTTTTTTGATTTCGGAAATCAGAAACAATCCTCAGGAACTCCTCGAAAAGTTGCCAATCAAACAATTGCTAAACAATTCTGTTTTTTTTAAACAGCATCATGAAGCCGTAACACAGGGCTTTATTATGGAGCCACATCCTTTACATTTTTTAATGAATTTATTGGGGTTGGTTGTGTTTCCTTTTATCACAAAGCCTTTGATTATGGGGGTACAAGATCTCGATATCGAACAGTTTAATGCACTTATGATTGAGCGTAAGAAGCTTATACCGATATGGATAGGAGCGATGATGACAGCAAAATAATTTTTTTGTCCCAAACTTAATCAAATGATTAAATCTAAAGATTAAAAAATAATGCCACAATATATGAACAACGCAGTTATGAAGTATTGTTATTTAACGCATGTTATTCTTTTATTGATCCTGTTGCATTTTGCAAATAGGGCAACTGCACAAGGAGAAGCGCTTACTTTGGAGCGTTGTTATACGCTTGCCAAAGCAAATTATCCAGCAATTAAAAAAATGGATCTGATAACCAAAACGGGTGAGTATACCATCCAAAATGCCAATAAAAGGTTTCTCCCCCAAATCAGCTTCTCAGGTCAGGCAACCTATCAATCCCAAACAGTAAGTTTTGCGGATGCTGTAGGTTCATTGCCGGGTATTTCCCTACCTTCTATCAGTAAAGATCAGTATAAAATACAGGGTGAAATTAGTCAGCTCATTTACGATGCTGGCAATACAAAAATGCAGAAGGATTTAATCGCTGCAAATACGGCATTGGAGGAGCAGACCTTAGTATCCAGTCTCTATGGGATTAATCAACGTATCAATAGTCTTTATTTTGCTATTTTATTAATCGATGCCCAATTGAAGCAGAACGAGTTAAACAAGGCTAACTTACAGACTCAGGTACAAAAAGCTGAGGCTGCTTTTGACAATGGGGTAGCATTTCGTAGTAATGTGGAAGAGCTGAAAGCTGAAGTATTGAATATAGAAATGCAGACCACAGAATATACATCTAATCGTACAGCATATTTAAATATGCTTTCGCTCTTTATAGGAAAGAAGTTGCCCGAATCCATGCTATTGAAATTGCCTACCGCTCAGTATACGCTTTCCGCGATTAACAGACCTGAATTAAAAGCTTTTGATTTACAAAAAAACATCGTTGACCAACAGGAGAAACAATTGAAGTCCGATTATCTTCCACAGGTAAGTGGTTTTTTTCAAGGGGCATACGGAAGGCCAACCCTCAATATCATTGAAAATAAATTTGGTCCCTGGTACGTTACAGGGCTGCGTTTTTCTTGGTCGCTAAGTAGCTTTTATTCGCTGTCCAACAAACGAAATATCCTTCAGCTCAATCGTCAGTCTATTGATGCCGATAAGGAAACATTTTTGCTGAATGCCAAAGTTGACCTGAGCCAACAGGATGAGCAGGTCAATAAATATACCATCTTGATTCGACAGGATGATGCTGCGATTGCCTTGCGGACATCGGTAACTCAATCTGCTGAGGCGCAGTTGAGCAATGGAGTGATCACGACCCACGAGTATATTCAAAAATTAAATGCAGAACACTTGGCCAAGCAGCTCAAAATATTGCATGAGATCCAATTGTTACAAGCGATCTATAATTTAAAATTTATAGCCGGGAATTAACTGTAAACATCAAAAAATGAAAAGATTAATTGTATTTATTACTGCGCTCTCTTTGCTTAGTGGTTGTAAGCAACATAATGAATATGACGCTTCCGGGAACTTTGAGGCTGATGAAGTGATTGTCTCTGCGCAGCAAAACGGAATATTGATGCAATATGCTGTTGAAGAAGGAAAGCAATTGAAACCTGGAGATACTGTCGGAAAAATAGATGTCCGTACTGCTGAATTGCAAAAAGAACAAGTGCAGGCAAGTATCGAAGCTTTAGCTCAAAAGATGGTGAATCCTAAGGATCAGGTTGAACTGGTGCGGCGCCAACTGGTCGTTCAGGAAGCGCAATTAAAACAACAGCTGTACGAAAGGACCCGGATGGAAAATCTGGTAAAATCAGATGCCGCAACACGTAAACAGCTCGATGACATCAATGCGGCAATCGATCAATTGCGGAAACAAATAGCCGTGACCAAGCAACAACTCACCCTCAATACATACAATACAAATACCCAAAATCGGAGTATCCTAAGCGAGAAAAATCCGTTAGAGAAATCTGCTGCACAGATTCAGGAACAGATCAATAAGGGACAGGTGATTAATCCTATTGGTGGGACAGTTTTGGTAAACTATGCACTACAGGGTGAATTGCAGGTCGTAGGTAAGCCTTTATATAAAATTGCCAACACGGCGAAGCTTTATTTGAGGGCTTATATTACCGGAATTCAGTTGCCACAGATAAAAGTCGGACAGGCGGTGACTGTGCGCATTGATGATGGCAAGGAGAATTATAAGGAATATCCCGCAACAATTACATGGATTTCAGATAAATCTGAGTTTTCACCAAAGACAATTCAGACTAAGGATGAGCGCGCTAATCTTGTTTATGCGATCAAAGTAAGTGTGAAAAATGATGGTTATTTAAAAATAGGGATGTATGGTGAGGTCCTTTGGTCAAAGTAAGTTATTATGATCGCTGTCAGTGTAAAAAATATGGTCAAAACCTACGGTAATGTTAGAGCCGTAGATGACGTTTCTTTTGAGGTAAAGAAAGGTGAGTTGTTTGGGCTTATAGGGCCTGATGGCGCCGGTAAAACATCAATTTTCCGAATACTAACCACTTTACTGCTTGCGGATAGTGGTACTGCTGCTGTAGAGGGATTCGATGTTGTCAAAGAATATCAACAGATACGCAATCGGGTAGGGTATATGCCAGGACGTTTTTCATTATACCAGGACCTGACGGTAAAGGAGAATCTTACTTTCTTTGCGACAGTTTTTGGTACAACCATTCAGGAAAATTATCCACTTATCAAAGATATTTATGATCAGATACAACCCTTCAACGATCGTAGAGCAGGGAAATTGTCTGGCGGAATGAAGCAAAAGCTGGCCTTATGCTGTGCGCTGATCCATAAGCCCGACGTGCTTTTTCTGGATGAACCGACAACAGGTGTCGATGTTGTATCCAGAAAGGAATTTTGGGAAATGTTGACCAAACTCAAGGAACAGCAGATCACGATCGTGGTATCCACACCCTATATGGATGAAGCTCGACTGTGTGATCGTATTGCATTAATGCAGGGCGGAAGGATTATGTCAATCGATGAACCGTCAGGTATTATAAAAAGTTTTCCAAAGCCACTATATGCGGTTAAAGCGGATAATATATATAAACTGCTCCAGGATCTCCGTTCGGATCAGGCGGTAGAAAGCTGTTATGCATTTGGCGAATATTTGCACCTTACCCCAAAATCAGAAGTGGATGGTAGGGAAGGCATTATTGCCCTGGCAAATAAGTATAACCCACAACATCTCGTGGTTGAAAAAATAACTGCAACGATCGAAGATAGTTTTATCCGCCTGATGCAGGATCAAAATGGTATGGACGAATTCAAACAAGTCACAGATGGAGAATAAGGCAATAGTCTGTAAGGATCTGACCAAGCAATTTGGAGATTTTAAGGCCGTAGATAAAATTACGTTCGATGTTGACCAAGGCGAAATTTTTGGTTTTCTTGGTGCCAATGGTGCGGGGAAGACCACGGCCATGCGTATTCTTTGTGGTTTGTCCTACCCGACATCGGGTGAAGCAACTGTCGCTGGCTTCAATGTGTATAAAGAACAGGAGCAGATCAAAAAGAATATCGGTTATATGAGTCAGAAGTTCTCGTTGTACGATAACCTCACTATTTTGGAAAATATTGAGTTTTATGGAGGTGTGTATGGTGTTTCAAGGGCAGACATAAAGTCGCGAAGCAGTGATTTGGTCCACACCTTAGGTTTAGAGAAAGAAGCAAAAAAACTCGTGGGGGAATTACCTTTGGGCTGGAAACAGAAGTTGGCATTTTCTGTAGCGATTTTCCATCGACCTAAAATTGTTTTTTTGGACGAGCCAACAGGAGGCGTTGATCCGATTACCCGACGGCAGTTTTGGGATATGATTTATGAGGCTGCTGCCAATAACATAACGGTGTTTGTGACAACACACTATATGGATGAAGCCGAATACTGCAACCGTATCAGTATTATGGTAGATGGGAAAGTCGAAGCAATGGACAGTCCCACAAATCTGAAACAGCGGTTCGAAACCCATTCCATGGACGACGTATTTTATCAACTGGCACGTGGAGCTAAAAGATCGGGAGATTGATATGAAACAGTTGTTCGCTTTTATTCGCAAGGAGTTTTATCATGTTTTTAGGGATCGTAGAACACTGCTTATCCTTTTTGGGTTTCCCGTCGTTCAGATTCTCCTTTTTGGCTATGCATTGAGTAGCGAAGTTAAAAATATTGGAATTGCGATTCAGGATAATGCACGTGATGTCAACTCCAGTGAAATCGTAAACCGTATTAAAACAAGTTCATATTTTCAGGTGAAAGACGAAATTGTAAATTATAAAGATGTAGAAAGCCGATTTAAAGATGGAAGCATCAAATGTGCAATAATCTTTCCTGCCAATTTCGGGGAGGATCTATATCGAAAGGATGGTGCTCAAATTCAGCTATTAGTTGATGCTTCCGACCCGAATACTGCCACAATAGTCACCAATTATCTGACCGCTATAATTAAGGCATACCAGCAGGACCTAAATCCCGGAACAGCGTTATCCTATCAGATAGTGCCCCAACTGCGACAATTGTATAATGAAGAGCAGAACGGTTCCCTTAATTTTATCCCTGGAGTGATCGCATTGATTTTTATGATCGTTAGCACGGCACTGACCTCCGTGGCAGTTGTGCGCGAAAAAGAGCTGGGGACTATGGAAATTCTATTGGTATCGCCTTTCAAACCCATTATGGTTCTCATCGCCAAAGCGATTCCATATCTCGTGCTTTCACTCGTCAATTTTATCATTATTCTTCTACTTTCGGTGTTTGTACTTGATGTTGAGATCAGGGGAAGTCTGGTGTTGATTTTCGCGGAGAGTATTTTATTTATTATCACCTGTCTTTCTTTAGGCTTGTTGATTTCTAATGTCACCGATTCCCAGCAAACGGCCATGTTAATAGCGATGATGGGCATGATGCTGCCGACCTTATTATTGACTGGCTTTATGTTTCCTTTGGAAAATATGCCCTGGATATTTCAGGTTATTTCGCATATCGTGCCATCCCGCTATTACTATGCAATTATTAAAGCTGTCATGCTCAAAGGAATGGGCTTTAGTTATGTTTGGAAAGAAACATTGATTCTCGCCGGGATGTCAGTTGTGTTGTTGTCAATTGCATTGAAAAGATTTAAAATCAGGTTGTAATGGAGGTATTAAGATTCATATTACAGAAAGAGTTTCGGCAGATATTCAGAGACAAAATTATCTTGGCCATGATGTTTGTCATGCCGACAGTTCAACTGATCATCATGCCATTTGCAGCCAATTTTGAAGTGCAGAATATCAATATTGCTTATGTTGACAACGACCACAGTTCTTATTCAAGAACCTTAATCAATAAAATTGCATCTTCAGGATACTTTAAAATCGTAAGTAGTCCACTATCTTATAAAGTTGGATTGGAAATGATCGAAAAGGGAGACGCTGATCTTGTATTGGAGATACCGACAGGTTTTGAGCGCAATCTGGTGCGGGAAGGTACGCAGCAAGTCAATATCGCAGTGGATGCCATCAATGGTACAAAATCGTCCTTGGGTGGAGCTTATTTAACCAGTGTAATTACTGATTTTAACGGCGGTTTGGATGTAAATATCAAAGCCGCTAAAACAGGTATTTCAGAGCAGGTCGCAACCGTCAAAATAGCGAATTCCAATTGGTATAATCCCAAGGCTGAATACAAATACTATATGGTGCCGGGTATTTTGGTTTTGTTGCTTACGATGATTGGCGGATTTATTACAGCGCTCAATATTGTCAAAGAGAAGGAAATCGGAACAATCGAGCAGATCAATGTGACGCCCATCAAAAAATGGCAGTTTATCCTAGGGAAACTAATTCCATTTTGGATTGTGGGCATGATTGTTTTTACCGTTGGTATGATTGTAATGTATATTGTTTATGGTATTTTTCCGCAGGGAAGTTTACTGCTTTTATATCTCTTTGCTGCAGTGTACCTCATTGCACTATTGGGGTTGGGATTGTTTATTTCTACCCTTGCAGACACACAATTGCAGGCCATGTTCATCGCATATTTCTTTATGATGGTTTTTATGCTGATGAGTGGCTTTTTTACCAGCACAGATAGTATGCCGGCTTGGGCAAGAGCGATTTCGCAATGCACACCAGTTACCCATTTTATCAGTGTTGTACGGCTAATTGTCTTAAAAGGGAGTGGATTTCAGGAAGTGAAGAAAGAGCTTGTTTATCTTATTGGATTTGCTTTTTTGTTGAATGGTTTAGCCATCTATAATTATAGAAAGACCGTGTGAAAACATGGCGTAGTCATTCGTTCTTTGCTAATTGAACATAGCTCTTACGCTTGTTTAAACCGTCAGATCGTCGGCATAGAACGAGCTGACTCAAGTCTATTTACGTATAATTTCCACACTATCTTTCGGAAAATGATTTTGTAGCCATTGTTGTAGCTTTTCCTGTTGTGTTTGAGGTAGCGGAGTTTTGGTAGAATAAATAAATGCGACAAGGTTGGCTAAGCTATCTTTTTTGCTGTAATGTTGTTGTATACCAATGCTATAGGAGCTTAGCTCGGGAAACAATACCAAGATATCCCGATCGAGTTGTGGATTAGCCAATTGGTATTTGGTAAGTTCATTATTGAGAGCTCTTATGGTAAGGTCTTTTTCACTTACAGCAGCGGTACGCTTATCGATTTCGCTAAGAATACTTGATTTTAGGTCTAAACTGTCCTGATGAATAACCAGCGCGGTATTGGTAATCCCAAATGCTTCCATGCTGTGTTGTAGAGACTCAACTTCTTTTTTGCTGAATTTTTTTGATAAGAAAGCCAGTTCTAATTTCTTTGGATTACCATTCATCTCCAGTTTTTCATAAATGACCGTATAACCTTTATTGCTCAATTCCTGTTGAACGAACTGATTTACTTTGTTTGTGTATTTTTTTTCTTGCAGGAGATTGTAGGCAAAATATACGCTCGGCAATACAAGTATAATTGTGATGATGGTAATACTTTGTGTAATTCTTTTTTCCCGTTGCTGATCGACATAATGTGTTTTGGGGTATCGTAAATATTTGACAATCACAAAGGTCGAAATGCAGATAAAAACACAGTTTATTATATACAGGAATAATGCGCCGGCGAAAAAGCTGAAATTGCCTATTGCGAGTCCATAGCCCGCGGTACAGAGCGGAGGCATCAGGGCTGTTGCAATTGCTACTCCAGGAATTGGATTGCCCTTATCCACTCTTGTAATAGCAATGACACCGACCAGACCACCGAAGATTGCAATCATGACATCGTAAATATTCGGTGATGTGCGTGCTAGTAACTCAGATTGTGCCTCTTTAAAGGGGCTTAAAAGAAAATAGATAAACGATACGACCAAGCTGATCAATGTGGCGATCAGTAGATTTTTTAGCGATTTTTTTAATAACGGAAAGTCAAAAGTCCCTAAGGCGAATCCAGCTCCTACTATTGGCCCCATTAACGGAGATATCAGCATTGCTCCTATAATGACGGCAGTAGAATTTACGTTCAATCCAACAGACGCCACTACAATCGCGCAGGCTAGAATCCAGGCATTAGCTCCGCGAAAAGAAATATTACTGACAACATTTTCCAGAACAGCTTCCTTTTTTTCTTCACCTTGGTGTAGATCAAAAAATCGTAATATTTTATTCATAAATTTATTGTTGTACTAAAAAATATAAATATAGGGCCTAAACTATTCTTAACGTGCTAAAACTATGCCGCCTTTGGTAATTTGTTGTGCCTAGGCGATAAAATAAAGTAGCGATGCCGGATGGATCCAACTTTGATCGGATTGCCCGTGATCATAAATAGCGTTCCCTACAGATATAAAATGGCAAGAAGATTTTGTCGACTGCTCATAAAATATTATCTTTTAGTAATTTTAGAACTAAGAAACAAGAAATAGAAATGTCGTTAATAGATTTATCAAGACGCGTAGCGTTGGGAATAGATATCGGAGGGACCAATACGAAATTTGGGGTGGTCAATCATCGCGGTGAAGTACTTGAAAAGGAAAGCATAAAAACAGATGATTATGAGACAGTAGAGGATTTTATCGATGCGTTGTATGAAAAAGCATCTCCTTTAATTGAAAATTTTGGAGGTAAAGATAGCTTTGATGGAATTGGTGTTGGTGCTCCGGATGCGAATTATTATACTGGAACCATAGACCATGCGCCCAATCTTCCTTGGAAGGGTGTCATTCGATTCAGTGACTTAATGACCGCTAAGTTTAACATTCCCTGTACCATAACCAACGATGCTAATGCTGCAGCCTATGGTGAAATGCTTTTTGGTGCAGCGCGGGGAATGAAAGATTTTATTATGATTACCCTAGGGACAGGTGTCGGCAGCGGTATCGTCGCCGGCGGAAAGCTTATCTATGGTCATGACGGATTTGCTGGAGAATTAGGCCATACCATTGTTAAACCTGGAGGAAGGAAGCATTGGAGCACAGGTTCTGAAGGAAGTTTAGAAGCCTATGCGTCAGCGACAGGAATAACGATCACGGCAAAGAAAATGAGAGCTGAGTTTCCTGAGTCGATGCTAAATCAGTATCCAGAAGATGCTATAAATTCGAAGACTGTTCATGAGTGTGCTTTGAAAGGGGATGCAATTGCCATCGAAGTATTTAGATATACGGGGCAGAAGCTGGGTGAGGCCTTGGCCAATTTTGTGATGTTTTCATCTCCTGAAGCAATTCTCCTATTTGGTGGGGTAATTAAAGCTGGTGATTTTATCTTAAAACCTGCGAAGCTGCATATGGAAAGAAATCTTTTTCCTTTGTTTAGGAATAAAGTGAAACTTGTCTTTAGTGAATTGGAAGAAGCTGATGCTGCTATTCTTGGCGCAAGTGCATTGGTTTGGGAAAAATAAAATATTAATTTGTTCTCAAGATACTAACACCATCTATTAGGGATACCGTTTGTATCTTGAGAACAGGTTTTTTAAGTTGTTAATTTATAAATTTATGAGGTCTTTCTGTTAGGGTAAATCCAATACGCTGCCCAGAATTGGCAAAGAAATAACCGACTATTTCATACCTAAGGAAAGCTGTTGTTATTTTTCGTGTATCTAAAGGCATAGTCTTTGCTGATGAATTCTTTTAAACTTAAAACTATTTGTATGAAAAAGACCGTTTTTCTTCTTTTGTTGCTATGCACAGCCTTATTCTCAAAAGCCGACCAACTACAGGCCCTAACACAAAAACAAGCGGAAACCGCAGTAGCATATCTTAAGAAAGAGCCCATTGTTATTTTATGGTGTAGCTGCTGCGACAATCAAGCACCGAAAAAGATTACTGTAAACGAAGTATTTTTCAAGCAATATCCTGACGGGAAATATTATTCTGTTATCGTAAAAGGTAGAGATGAAAGCGGAGTGGAAGTTGAAGAATATGTAGATTTAGCGTATGTATTTGTGAAAAAAGGGAAAAAAGCCAAAAGTCTAGGCAAGGTTTTAAAATTTGAATGTGATCCTTGTACAAAACCATTTGACTGGTCGGTTTAAATCGTGTAGCTAAGAACTAATTTCTAAAAAAAACTCCCGAACTTATGAGCTCGGGAGTTTTTTTGTGCGGAAGAAGGGACTCGAACCCCCACGCCTCGCGGCGCCAGATCCTAAGTCTGGTGCGGCTACCAATTACGCCACTTCCGCATTAGGATTTCTTATGATGTCGCAAATATATAAACCAAAGTGATATCTTGCAAGTCGATAAGCTAGATTCCTTCTTTTAAATACGGATCATCCTGTTTATGAATGGAATATTTTTAATTAGGATACTTGTCTCTTTGATCACATGATCTACAGGCAGCTTGTTTACCCGATTTTTTGATGAAATGCTTGCTGTCCTAATCAAGTTTTGTTAGGGCCTTTGAATTGCGTAACAAAAATACATATTGAAAAAAGTCAGTTGTATGAGTCGTCTCAGCGGGTATGATATTTTCGCCAAAAAGCCGTGATTTTACAGTTATTAAATTTTGAGAAGTAGCATAGGGTGAATGTGCTGCATTGAGTTTAAACAATGATATACTATTTGGTCGACTTAATTCTTTTAGATCCTGAATGCCTTTCACGAGCATAAGTGGGCCATCTGCATTTACCCAATCTACTTTTTCATCTTCAGGGGTTGGAAATTGAGGATTCTTTGGAAGATACATTTCACTAGCAATGGTATAACTAACAAAGCTAGATACTTTATATCCTTTATTTTTCAAGCGTGTAGCAAAAGGATCATTGGTTGCATCCTTTCCTTTTTGTAAAACATGAAAAAAACCAAATAGTCCATATAGTTTTTGACCATCAATGTGGTGATTTTTAATATAATTTTCCAAATTTAACAGCATAGCTGAATCCCTGGATACGTCAGATTTATCCGCTGTAAAGCTTTTGTCTATGCCAATAACAGTGATTTTTGCCGAATCGGCAAGGTTGCGGTTATAATCATAAATTTCACCCCATTTTTGATATAGCTCTAAACTAGACTGTTGCGGAATACGTTTACGAATGGAGCTGACCACATCTTTCAGTAAGGTGTTATCTTTTAGGGGTTTGGATAAAAAGCTATTTAGTTTATTTGCATTTGTACTATCCATCTCAGCAATGTAATATTTAACACCGAGCTTTTTGTTCAAATAGAATAACAGCTCTTTGTCCAACTTTTGATTGTCTGCGTAGCCATGAATTTCCCCAAGTAAAAAAATATCCGAATTATAGAAGCTATTATCGAATAGAGAATCTACAATACGATCCTTAATCTCCGTTTTATGGAGCTTGAGATACGCTATATTTTCCGCATTGGTATTTCCTATAAATATCCGATTGGAAATGAAAAAATAGAGGAATAATAGCCCAATAATGGCCAGTATAGAAAAAAATGTGATCTTAATAAATTTAAAAAAAATTTTCATAAATGAGGTTTTGGCAAAGGTATTATTTTTCAAGGAATGAACCAATAAGTATCCAAGCATATAATTAAAATATATGTATTGGTATTTTAAAAAATTGAGTCATTCTTCAATAGAATTGGGTCATTCTTCAATGACAATTGCCATAGGACGATTGCTAGCGAACCGCTGCGGGCTTATTTTACAGTTTTTTGTACGATAACAGAGATTTTGTAGTTACCCCGTAGCGTTTGTGTCCCTTGTTCCTTGTTCGGATAAGGAGCGATATCTTGTAATGAAATGGTATATCCGTTGGTATTGGCAGTTCTTTGATAGCCTCTATCCTGTAAATCTATTGTAGCGAGCTTTATGATCGTGGGTTTGGTTGCTTTTTCTGCGATCTCAATTTCTGCTACTGCAACTCCAGACCAAATACAGTTGACGCCTTCAGGGCAACGGCTATCTTCTGAAATACCTTTAAATTTGATCTTGATCGGATATGCTCGCAATGATTTTCTTTGTCCCTCAGCTAAGGATACACTTTCTGTCTCTTTTTTATTTGCAATACTTTCCTTTTTCGTTGCACAACTTGCTAGTGAGCAAATTCCTAGTCCAATAATAATCGTTATATAATTCCTCATCTTTGCCGAAATAAAACTAGTGTATATGTTATCCGGTTATTACTACCAAAATTAAGCCATATTTAAGAGGTCACGCTAGTATTAATTGCCGTTTATACCACTGTTTGTTACGCTTAATAGTGCTAAAATCCTATTTGGATCATTGCTGTGGCTTTTGGGCAATTATTGCTGTGATCCATTTTCATAATGATATGATTTTTCAGGTTCGTCACAGCTCGTAAAGAATAAGCTGGTTTTAGCTAGTTTTGATTTATCGAATCTTTCATCTTGCAGAAAGGACAGACCCTGCCGGATGTACTTATTTAAATACCGATCGTCTTGCTCAGGATTTCCTGCAAAAAAAGCTTCATTGTCTGATGCAAACTTGCTGATATATCTTTTGGTGACAGGATCTAAAATGTACTGTTCGAGGTCAGGGTAAAATATTGTGTAATGTGCATTGCTAAATATTTCCGTGGGGTCGATATAGTTTGTCTGATCATAATCCTTCTTCATGGTCAATATTTCGTTCCAATGCTCTTGATTTGAACCGTCTTGATTTTCTCTTAAAAAACCTCTTTCACCACCATAATTGGAGAGCCTGATGGCTAATTTATTACCTTCAGCCAAATATAGGTAAGCGCTGAAATTTTGACGTGCACGTTGGGGCTTGTTATAAGCAGCTATAAAATCATTGAATTTTCCTTCATTGGTATACTGAAAGACTTGATAAGTGCTATCATCTTCCATATACTGACTTTGTACAATAAATTTAAGCGATTGAACTGGTTTGGATTCCTGATGAACAAAAGGGGGGCTGAAACAGTTTGCCTTGTCATTGAAAACCCGATGTGTACTGTCATTATCAAATTGTACATAGGTTTTCCCGCTTTCAAAACCTGCCAGATTGAAACAAGTACTGTCTTTGTAGTTAGCATTGTGACGCCCATACAGTTGAAATAAAGGGGCTTCATCCGGATAGAAAAGCAGGTAATCTTTTTCAAAAACATAGGACCCGAAAACAGATGTAGCATAACCATATAAGAGAAATTTGCCATCTTCAAAAAGACAAATTCCGCTATTACCACCATACTGTCCACTGATTGTCTTTGCCTTATCTTTTCCGCTTGGAAAATAGTGCGTGACTTGCTGTGCTTTACTATTTGTTACCATAAGGATAAGACTAATTAAGCCTAGAATTTTTTTAATGAATGACGTGCTTTTACTTTCTTTCCGCATATCTTTTGTTGTTTATCAAATTTAAACCATTGCAACACTGGTTCAATGGTGGTATTTACAATCCGTGCAGGCATTTTACGATTCGCCGAAACCTGTTGTTGTTTATCAAATTTAAACCATTGCAACACTGGTTCAATGGTGTTATTTACAATCCGTGCAGGGATTTTACGATTCGCCGAAACCTGCAAGGGGGCAAACTAACGCATATCCTTTCGCTTGGTAAATTAGTGGTTTTATCCGTCGTATTTTCAACCTACATTAACATTTTTTTCCACCTATTAGAACAAAATATACCCCCACTTAGACCGCTGGTTCGAATATCTTTGATTCTCGTCTGATGAACACTTCGCCTACTTTGAATGTTCATGGAAATTTATGACGATTTTATTATAGCCAATAAGATAAATAGATGTCAACACTAACCCGTATAAATGCATATGTGCATCTCAAAAAACATATTCGAATGAATGTAATTGCAGATCTTGATATGAGTATTTTCTATTTTAAGAAAAGACCTTTCATCGTGATGGATTTGTCAAATGAAAAGATATATTTCAATGATAGTGGATTAGAATGGTTGCGTTCAGAAAAACAAATAGAACAGCCCGTTCAATGGACCCGAAGTAAATATCTTCCCTCAAAAAATTGGGTGGGACTAGCTGTTAATAACGAAAGAGATGATTTGATTATCCAGCTAATTGATGAATTTTATCTGGCAACATGTGATATGCTGTTGATAAATCCAATTTCCAAGGGGAATTCTTCTTGTAAATTAAGCTATTAGATAAATTTTAGTAAATCTAACTGTGTATACCAGGTTAGCCGAAAATGAAAACTACAAGCTGATTATCTGGCCTAATTAAGTTAAATTGATCCCGTTCTAGTGGGACTACTAGTGGAATTAAATAACCAAAAACAGGAATTGAGCAATGTAAAACATTAGTAACAAATGCTATCCGCATAAATGCTATGGTATAGTAGGTATTTTAACCTGTTTTATAGGTACTTTAACTTATTTTATTTTAGTTGCTTTTTTTTCTGATTTTTAATATCCATCTTTAGATCATTATAAACGTGAAATTTGAGTCCATTACACAATCTTTCTGAAGAAACATTGATTCTTTTGTTGAAAAAGAAGAATCAGCAGGCTTTTAGTTATCTTTACGATCACTATGCCAATGCGCTCTTTGGTGTGGTTTGTCGTATAGTGGCTTCAACTGAGCATGCGGAAGAAGTCATACAAGACGTATTTGTCAAAATTTGGAGACACATCGATGTTTTCGATGCTGAAAAAGGCCGTCTTTATACCTGGATGATCAACATTGCCCGTAATACAGCCCTCGATCATCGAAAATCAAAAGCGATCGTAAACGAACAGAAAAACCAACCGCTTTCAAATATCGTAAATAGGGAGGAAGAACAAGATCAAAGTCAGGACGAACTACATACGAAAGCAGATTTTATTGGATTCAGAAATATTTTAGATAAATTGAAGCCTGAATGGCGTATCTTGATTGAGATGGCCTACTATGAAGGATATACACAACAAGAAATAGCTGAACAACTTGATGTCCCGCTGGGAACGGTAAAAACTCGTACCAGAGCGGCATTTATACAGTTACAACAATTACTAAAGGAGTATCGTTAATTTTGGATATTAGAGCATACATATCGTCGGGGATTATTGAATCGTACGTTTTGGGGCTGGCTTCTGAAGAGGAAGTGAGCATCTTGAATTGTATTCGAAAAAATAATGTCGAAGTGGAACAAGCCATCATCGAAGCAGAAATTGCACTCGAAGAGTTGGCTGATAGCCAAGCGATGGAGATGCCTATGCAGTTCAAACAAGAGATATGGAATAAACTCATAGCGGAAAATCTTGTGCCAAGCGAAGATCAGGAAGTCAACGAAGTACTCGCGCCCGCTTCGACAGGCGATAGCGAAGTAATTGCTATCGGTGCCGACAAGAAAACGCTCGGTGCTCGGTCTTATACGTGGACGGTTGCAGCGAGTCTATTGTTAGCTGTTAGTATTGGTGCTAATATTTTCTTATATCAACGCAAACAGGATACAGCAAATAAGTTAAATCAGACGACGTCCTTACTTGATGCTGAACAAGAAAAAGTAGCGACATTACAGAACAAATGGGCACTCGTTCAAAACCCAGCGATCAAAACAATCCCTCTTAAGGGCGTAGAAAGTAAACCCGATTACCGTGCCTTGGTATTTTGGGATCAGGCATCAAAGGCAGTTTATCTAAGCATTGAGCACATGCCAGTTGCACCTAAAGGAAAGCAATATCAGTTGTGGGCGATGGTTGACGGTAAACCTGTTAATGCAGGTGTTTTTCCATTGGATTCAAAAGGAGACACGGCAAGTAAGATGCTCGATATTCCCCAAGCTCAGGCTTTTGCCATTACACTGGAAGATGAAGGCGGAAAAGATGCGCCAACGCTCAGTGCATTATGTGTGATGGGGAGTATATAATATATAAAAAAATGCCCTGATGGGATAAACCGATCAGGACACGCTAAAACAGGTAAACTACGTCTTTTGTTAGGATTTTATAAATAAACCTGCAATATTAAGTACAGCTTCTGCAGTTAGAGGTTCGTCGAATGACTGGGTTGCCGCATTGGTCGAAATTTTCCCCGAGGCGCCTGGCAAAGTCGTAATATCCACTCCCGCTTGTGTCACATTATTTTCGCCTGCATATACCGGATCGACAACTGCTCCTATACCACTGTCATTGCCTCCCGTAATCCAAGGTTTTTGATTGGCGGCTCCACCTCCGCGGGCACGGCGCATTTGACGGATATGGGAGGCATGTCTTGCCTCAACCGAATGGATCTGCAGCGCAGCAGTCAGTACAACGCGATTGCCAAGTAAAATTCCCGCCTGGCCTTTATAAGCTCTTACACCAGTATCTTCAAATGCTTGTGCGACAGCTAAAAATGTATCATAGTCACTAAAAACATTGCCAAAAGTGCCACCAGCAGTAAAATCAAAGGTTGGTTTTGAAACAGCTTTACTTCCCAGTACCTGTTTAAGAAAATTCACATGTGCAACTTCATGGTCACGAATGGTGGTTATCGCACCAAGTGGTTTACCTGTGGGGATAAGACCTGCTTTGGCAACACCCATTGTATAATATTCTGCTTCGAGATATTCCAATGTCAAGGCATAGTTGAGTACTCCATTTACATCTGTGGGCGCAGTGGCACCGTAGGCTTTTTTAAAGAGTTCACCTATCATAAAGGGCAGGGCAGCCAAGGTTACTTTTTTACTCATGGAAGCCAAACTTTTGATTGCTTCACGGCGAGGGCTGATACGATCGCTGAATTCAGGATCTACAGCATTTATTTGTTCAAAAACGTTTAAGAGATTCATGATAATCAGATTTTGGGTGAATTAATAGGTTGGTAGGTCACTAACATCAATCTTGGACTTAATAAATGGTGCAGCGGCACTAAGCACCACGCTTGGACTCTTTGCGAGATCAAGACCATTTGAATCCACTACTTCTTGATTGGCAAAACTGCCGTTGTCGATCATATCCCTGACCCAAGCAGCATGTCGTGCTTCAACGGAAACAATCTTACCTGCCAATAGTAAATAATTGACATCTTTGATTAGCCAACCAGCACCATTGTAGGCCGAAACACCAAGGTCTTCAAATGTTTTTGCTGTTGCCAGTACTGTTTCACGGCTACTGAAATTGACGCCAGCTAGGTTAAATTCTAGACTTGAAATGGCTTTTGCACCCAAGGCCACTTTGAAAAACTCACGGTGTGCAATTTCATGATCACGGATATCGGTGAAAAAAGATTTTTCCATATCCGTCATACCGCTATAGGGATTATTGACTAACTGGATGTAGAATGCGGCTTCAAGTTGTTCAAGTGCATAGGCATAATTTAGGATAGCAATGTCGCCGCTGCCAAAATACATGCCCTTGCCGCCGTTATCCATACCATCGTCGTGGTCTTTTTTACAGCTCGACATACCGAGTATGGCTAATGTCGCTGCGCTGGCTCCTGCATATTTTAAAAAGTCTCTTCGTCTGAGATCTCTTTTGTCCATGTCACTATTGGAGTTCAATAGTGTTTCGTTGTGGGAGGTTATCTTTTCCATAACAAAAGTCTTTTAGTTTATAATTTTTTCTCTGTACTTATACCCATTTACGACTTTTGGGAAAGCTTGGATTTCACAAGTTCAATTTTTTTTAAAATATTTTTTTCGCATTGAAAAACTGATATAATCTTCTCCTTTATGGGCGCCAAAGACAGAACAATCCTAAAAGATTTCGATGATTTCTATTTTCAATCGACTCAGGTATATATTATTCGTTACATTTATTGCATGTTCGTTTCAGATGGCGTGTTATTAGGAAAGGATAACAGTTGGCTTTGGATAATTTTAAGCGCAAAAGGTAGGCGGGAGTGGAGTACTTATTGTTGGTAGACTTTTAATCTAATAGTTTGTTTTTTTATTTAAAACTATTTTAACGTAGTGGTGTTCATGTTTATATTTATCATGCTATTAGCGCTGGTTTTCGATGTTTTACTATAGAATCAGGAGTGTTAATACAAAATATATTTTAGTTGGGCGTGGGAATGATTAAATCAATTGTTGGAAGATTAGTGAAATATTATTTATACGCTAGAGCAAGCTAGATATTAGAACCTATAAAGATTTCGAAGATAAAACTAACAACGAATACAGGCTTTTGTATGAATGCTAAATTGTCGCCTACAAATGAATCGGATCGAATACGCGTGTTGCATGAGTACGAAATTTTAAATACTGCAACAGAGGAAGAATTCGATCGCATTACAAAAATTGCATCGCTTGTATGTGGTACACCTATTTCATTGATCTCGTTGGTGGATAAAGACAGGCAGTGGTTTAAGTCGCGCGTTGGTTTGGAGACTGAAGAAACCAGACGGGATGTATCTTTCTGCCAGTATACCCTGGAAGAAGATCAACTGATGGAAGTTGAAGATGCTGAAAAAGACGAACGTTTCAAATCCAATGAACTCGTTACCCGAGAACCAAATATCCGTTATTATGCTGGTTTACCATTAATCGATCCCAATGGCTATGCCTTAGGTGCGCTATGTGTTATCGATCGTGTTCCAAGGCAACTCGACCAGCATCAAAAAGAAATTCTAACCCTTCTCCGGGATGAAGTTGTTACGCTTATTGTCAACAGAAAGGAGAAAGAAAAATACAGGGAAAGTGAACAAAAGCTGAAAGCATTTTTCGATAATTCTCAAGGGCTTATGTGTACCCACGATCTGAAAGGAAATTTCATCACCGTCAATGATGCTGGAGCCAGGATCTTAGGCTATACGAGAGATGAGATTCAGGTATTATCACTTTTTGATATTGTTCCATCGGAGGGGCACAAGAATTTACAAAACTACCTGGATGCGATTGTTCGGCATGGAACAATCAAAGGAGAAATGCGTACCATGACTCGTTCGGGTGACATGCGTATCTGGATGTTTAACAATATTCTCCAGGCCAGTGAAAAAAAAATACCTTATGTGATTGGTAATGCAGTAGATATTACAGAAGAACATTTTCTAGAAAAGAAACTTAAGCACGCACAGGCCACATTGATACGGACCGGCAGGGTAGCTAGAATTGGGGGCTGGGAATATACACCTGCTGATGGGAAGATAGTATGGTCCGAAATTACGAGAGAGATTCATGAAGCACCTGAAGACTATGAACCAGACCTGACAACTGCATTACAGTTCTATAAAGAGGGATCAAGTAGAAAAAAAATACAGACTGCAATTGAACACGCACTCGCTACGGGAGAAGCTTGGGATTTAGAACTTGAGATTGTCACCTTCGCTGGTCATGAACTGTGGATACGTGCCTTGGGAAATGCCGATTTTGAAAATGGTCATTGTGTCCGTTTATATGGTACTTTTCAGGATATTGATAAGCGTAAACGTATCGAAGCAGAGTCTTCCAATTCAAAAAAATTACTTGCAGAAGTGTTGGAAGCAACCTCTGCTGTCGGTATTATTGCGACCGACAATGCTGGTGTAATTACATTGTTTAACACAGGGGCCGAAAACCTCTTGGGATACCGTAGTGAAGAAGTAATTGGTAAATTTGGTCTTGCACACTTTCATCTAGAAGAGGAGCTTGTTTTGAGGGCGAAAGAACTGGAGGTCGAATTGGGACATTCAGTTGATAAACTTCGGCTCTTTGTAGATATGGCAGAGCTGCACGGCGCTGAGCAGCGCGAGTGGACCTATTGTCGAAAAGATGGATCTCAATTATATGTTTCCTTAGCAGTTACTCATATTAGGGATGTTAACGATAATGACATCGGTTATCTTGCGATTGCGACAGATATTAGTCGGATTATTCATCAACGCGAGGAGCTGGAAAAGGCAAAATTAGTAGCCGAGCAGGCAAATGCAGCAAAATCACAATTTTTGGCAAATATGAGCCACGAACTTCGTACACCGCTGAATGGAATTGTTGGCTTTACCGATCTATTGCTTGGAACAGCATTGGAGGATACGCAAAAGGAATACCTTACGATCGTTGATCAATCCGCTAATTTATTGCTTGGCATCGTAAATGACATTTTGGACTTCTCTAAAATTGAAGCCGGCAAATTAGAACTGGAGATTGAACAGACCGATCTCTACGACTTGGTTATTCAGCTGACGAACTTTCTTAATCTGCAGATCAAAACCAAAAATCTAGCGTTTTATCTGAATATCGCTGCCGATGTACCGCATTATATCTGGGTTGACGCCCTCCGTATCAAGCAAGTATTGATGAATTTATTGAGCAACGCCACAAAATTTACCGAGAAAGGAACCATTGAACTAGGCATTACGGTAGAATCACATGATACAGACCAGGCTGTTCTGTGCTTTAGTGTCAAAGACACAGGCATAGGTATCAAAGAAGACAAATTGGAGCGGATATTTGATGCATTTACGCAAGAAGATAACTCGATGACTAAACGTTATGGCGGCACTGGTTTAGGACTGACGATATCGAATAAACTGCTTAAAATGATGGACAGTGAATTGAAGTTGGAGAGTACTTTTGGTGTAGGCAGCCGTTTCTTTTTCAACATTCATGTGCGTTCTATCTGGGAAATAAATGAGTGGCAGGAATTGAAAAAAATAAAGGATGTACTCGTTGTAGCCGAGGAAGAATCTGAACGAAATGCCTTGGCTCGGATGTTATCTTTAAAGAATATTGATAGCGTACAGGCAAAAACTGGATTTGAAGTATTACAGATGTTAAAAGGGGGGCGCTGTTTTGACGCTATCTTGATCGACAATCAATTGCCTATTATCAGTGGTATCGAAACAATAAAGAATGTTCGCGAAAAAAAATTTAATAACAATTTTGAGCAGAACATCATTCCCATTTTTAGTGCTGAAGAGCAAGACATAGAACCGCTTTGTCATTCTCTGGCTATAAATTATTGGTTAATCAAACCTGTTAAACCTGAGGACCTGTACACTGCCTTGATAAAGGTGACTACTTCTTAGTTTGAGTTAATCCATTGGTTTATGGATCGATATTTCCGAATTTATTGTCCTGGTCTAAAGTTATCCCTATATAAACCTGCAATATTATTTCTAGATAGCGCAATGTTTCAATCATTGTGAATTCAAGAAGGCATGTAAACATTATCGCAAGTTTCGGATTTTATAAGATGATCTTTCAGTATAGTTTTGTGTTAAATAATGAAAAAACACGATGCAAATTTTTAAAGACAAAGTCATTTTGGTTACAGGAACCAATAGAGGGATAGGCAAATCACTGGTAACTGCATTGCTCAACAACGGAGCAGGGAAGATATATGCAAGCTGTAGGGATTTAAAAAAGATGCCAGTATTTGCTGATGATCGGATAGTACCTTTACAGCTAGACATCACAGATATTAAACAAGTAGCAAGGATTGCAGTCGCTGCATCAGATACTGAAATTCTGATCAATAACGCAGGAACCTTAAGCCCAGGGAATATTTTACAAGGAGAGCTATCAGGGATGGAAAAAGATCTGGAGGTAAATTATTTTGGAACAATAAAGATGATGCGTGCATTTGCGCCAATTCTTATACAGAATAGACCATCTATGATGATCAACATTGTTTCGATAGCAGCCTATTCTCCTTTACCTTCGATTGCTGGGTATGCCGCCTCCAAAGCAGCTCTTTATTCCGCTACGCAATCTGTTCGGATCGAACTGGCTAAAAATGATGTGAAGGTTTTCGCTGTCAACCCCGGGGCGATTGCTGCCGATATGAATAAGGGAAGTGACTGGGACATGCCAGCCCCAGATAGTATAGCTATAAAGATTTTAGAAAGTATAGCTGCCGGAAAACTTGATATTGTCCCGGATGAAATGGGACAAGGTATGTATGCCGCATGGCGAGAAGAACCTGCGAATCTGTCAAAAATATTTGCTGATCTCTATCATGCAGAAAAATAAAGGTCTATGTATTATTCGGCGTTCTCTATGGTGATAAGAAACGCCGAACATTTTGCTTAAGTTCAAAAAAAAATCACTATTTACCATAGATATTTAACAATCTTCGCTTTCTCTGTAGAAATAGTAACGCTAGAAAATTGTCAAAAAATTAAAATATAAAATAGCGCGTCAAAAGAATACTGGAGTATATGATTGTCGATATTGATTGCTATTCCTTAGATTTTAGGTAGGGGATACGATATTGTTCATCAAATCTTTTCTTGTCATCCCGATAACTACTGACTGCACCGAGTTTATGCATCATTTTGATATAACACCAAGCGAGATCAATCTGATAAGGTTTAAAACCACTCCGTGCACTCTTAGGATATAAATGATGGTTGTTGTGCCATTCACCCGCTACAATGCCGGGCCATAACTGATTTATAGATTTGTCTTTCTCATTGAAATCAATACCTTCACGTTGCTTGTCTTCACCTTTTGCATGGCCTTCATAGTTGAATGTCCGTACACCGATTGCCCAGAAACCGGCCGCACCAAAGAGTGTACAGGCAAGCGCGTGGCCACCGATCAAATAGAAAATGGCATACCAAAAAGCCCAGTTTAGTATCCAGGATCCGATAGCATGAGAAGGATTTACGTACGACCCCCATTTTCGATATTGTGCATAACTATTGGCGGTTACACCAGTGTGTCGCATCAGTAATTTGACACGGTTATATGAATTTTCTGTAAGGTCCTTAGCAATAGGCTGATGATTTACATCGGCTAAAAAACAGTATAGAAAGCCAGCCTGTGCATTATAAGGGTCACCAGGGGTGTCAGATTTTGCGTGATGAACATGATGTGAAATCACATATATTTCTTCTGGAATTACATTAATAGTCAGATTCTGTGTGAATAAACGCCAGAATCCGTTCCGGAATTTAAATGCGCCGTGTGTTGCAAATCGATGGTGCCATATCGTACCATGAGTCCCCATAACGATCATACTGTAGATAAATGCTGCCAAGACAGTCCACCAACTGAAGTGGTACAGCAAAAAGATGATAAAAAAGGGGATGAGGCAAGCTACTTTTAGCCAGCTAAAAAAGGGTAACCAATTTCTTTTATCTTTAAAAATATTGAGGCGTTTGAAGAATTCTTTGAAAATTTCTTTTTTGCTTGGCTTAACGAGGTTTCCATCGTTGTCTTTCCATCCGTAGGTAGGAACTTGCAGAACATGGTCTAAAAAGGGCATTTGTGGTTGATGTAAATTATAATATTTGCTAAAGTTACCATTTAACATCGTTAAAAAGTGTTAATACGAAAAGTTTAACATATCCTTAAGATGTATCAGGCTATTTGGAAAAATAAAATACTGTAGGGAAAGCGAATCCCATACGCGGTAAGTTTAATCTTATATAGTTTTCGATATTCACTCATACAATCGACGTTTTTTCCTCGGAACTTAATCGCTATTTATTCGCTCCCAACCGAAGAAGCACCGAACAAGTTCCGAACAAGCACCGAACAAGCACCGAGTAATCTCCGAAGATGATAGCTATTCATTAGCTCTACAATTTCCATCATCCTGGTTGGTATAGAGTTCTAAATTTCTTCTAAATTGTTTTTGAATTTTATGAAATCATTAATAAAAAAGAACATGAAAAGATTAATTTTTATTTTGGCTCTGATGGTAAGTGTATCATTGGTCAAAGCTCAAGAAGTCTCATATAAGAAAGTTCCATCAGTAATTAGGCTTGCGTTTCAACAGAAATACCCGAATGTAAAGTCTGTAAAAAGGGAAAAAGAAAAGGGAAATTATGAAGCTGGATTTAAGGATGGGAAAATTAATAATTCCGTTCTTATAAATGCCGCAGGAGATATCATTGAAACCGAGGTTGGAATTCCCGCCGGAGAGCTTCCCGCAGAGGCTAAAGCTTATGTAATCAAAAACTATTCCCATCAAAATATCAAAGAAGCAGCCAAAATTACTGATGCTAGAAATAATGTTAGCTATGAGGCTGAAGTCGATGGTAGGGACTTAATTTTTGGTGATAAGGGTAAATTTCTAAAGGAGGTTAGGGATTAGATTATGGTTCAATTACGGTTATTTTTTATTTTTATTTTAGTCATAGTTTCTTCGGTTGTTTCTGCACAGGTATCGTCTGTTACCCTTTCAGGTATTATAAAAAATAAGACGGATAAATTGGCTATTCAATACGTTAATGTTGTGGTCAAATCTGATAAAGACGGCGCTTTTATCGCCGGAACGATGACAAACGATGAAGGCCGGTTTACCATTTCCAAAATTAAGCCAGGAAATTACCAATTAAACATTTCATTTACAGGGTTTGAGGATAAGAAGCACCCCCTATTTGTTGGTAGTCTTTCGGAGTTTTTGGATATCCCAACGATCGAGTTGGAGGAGCATTCCATCGCATTGGAAGGGGTTACCGTGACTGCTCAGGCAGGTAATATAAGTAATAAACTGGATAAGAAAATCTATTCCGTTGCCGATAATATAAGTCAGACCGGCGGTTCTGTTTTGCAGACGATGCAAAATTTGCCCGGAATTACAGTTCAGGATGGCAAAGTTCAGCTGAGAGGCAATGACAAAGTCACCGTGCTGATTGATGGAAAACAAACCGCCTTGACAGGTTTTGGTAGCCAATCTGGGTTGGATAATATTCCGTCATCAGCGATAGATAAAATAGAGATCATCAATAATCCTTCTTCGAAGTATGATGCCAACGGGAATGCAGGTATTATTAATATCATTATGAAGAAAAGTAATCAAAATGGATTTAATGGTAAAGTAGGTTTCAGTTCTGGATTGGGCTCATTATGGATACGGAAGGAAAATCTACCAACTATAAGACCACAATATAGTGCTACATTTTCTTGATTAGGGGCCTCCACAATTAACATACCATCCTTTTCTATAAAGGCAAGTTTAAATGTGGGAGCTGTCTCAGCCGCATAGGTACCCAAATAGCTATCGAGATCTTCGATGGAATGTTTTTTTTCCTGATATGGTTCTATAGCGGTAATATTTTCCATATTTTCCAAACGGGCCATTAATCCCCAGCCATAAAAATCATTGGATACCCCTACGAGTAATTGGTTTTCACCTTTTTTAAGCTTTAATCGAGCATTTCCATTCTGTACAGCTATTCTTCCGTCAGGATATTTTTTCATATTCTGACGGAAGATATTTTTGTCAGTGTAGGTGATCTGATCATTTAGATAAAGCCATATTTCATCCGAGAATCCAAGCTGGAGATTGACGAATGTAGGCTCCTTCACGGTAATAACGGCTTTTAGCCAAACTATCCTGCGTTTTTCTGTAGCCCCAAAGCGTCTAGTCAGGTTTATCAATCCATATCGCTCAGCGGCTATTTTTTCTGTAAAGGCTTCGTCTTTCGGTAGGTCACGAAAAGTAGTTGGCTCCCTTCCTTCTTCCAAAGTCGTGGGCTGGGTTATAGACCAATTTCGGATATAATTTGCTTCATGGCGGGTCAGGTCTACACCTTCAACCTGTGGTAATTCTTCCGTTTCGTTGGGTTTGATCTCGATATTGCTGATGTAGGAGTCGCCATCAAATGCAATGTATCCGCTATGTTCGCGCCCCTCAAGTTTTGGTACCGTCAATCTGAGGCTATTGTTGACAAAAACCTGCATTTGCATTCCGGAAATGACGAGTTTAATATGGTTCCATTCATCTGCTTTGGCCGCTGCAGCAGTCTGATATTGGGGATACATGTCCCACATGTTGACACCGTGTAAGATAGGACAGTACTGAATACCTTCATTGGCAAAAGGGTCGGTCATTTTAGGCACTCGCAGATAGACAATCTCTTGTTCTCTTTCATCTTTTCGATGGAAATAAATGGCGCTGGCAAATTCTGTTTTCGCAGGTATCACATCATACTCGATGGTTCCATCTTTGAAAATCAAGTCTTTAATCATTACCGGACCAGATGCTGGAGCGATTTTTATTGCTCTACGACCCTTAAAATTTAGAAAATCGACTTTTCCGTTCTGAAAGACCCATTTTTCTGTGCTTAGTGTAATATTTGTGCCTGCTGATGTCTTAATTTTCTTTTCTTGAGCATCACTTTGGAATAAAGCGACCAATATTAAGACTAGTATCAAGAATGTTTTTTTCATGTTAATAAAGTTTTTGATAAATTTAGCGTGTAGGCATTATTTTAACGCGTTCAACCTTGCATCAAGTTTATTCAAGTTTGTTCAAGATGATTGTTTGTTTTTAAAATTTTGATATGTAATAACTTATGGTTAAATCGACTCATCCTGAATTGTTTCAGCATCTTAAGAATTCCATTGAAAATAAACTTGAATGGGGTGAAACTTCCAATTGGAGTACTGCCGATTTTGAAAAACTTTCGGAAAAGATTCAGGAGAAAACGGGAGTTATACTTAGCATTTCTACATTGAAGCGGATTTTTGGTAGGATTGATTACCAAAGTAAACCTGCTCTGACGACATTAAATACATTGGCACAGTATCTTGGTTATGAAGACTGGCGAGCTTTCCGCAATGCTTATGTACAGAAAGAGATATCGCAGAAGCAGGGATTTAGTAAATCCACTTTTGAGCCACAAGTGAGCGTACAAAAAAAGTATGGTTCTGTATTTATTATAGCTATTTCATCTGTCATTATCCTTGTTGTAGTCCTACTTTTTGGTAATAGGTTTGTCCAAAAAAAGAAGTATTTTAATAGTAGCGCTTTCCACTTTTCGTCCAAGACAATGCTGACACAGGGTTTGCCCAATTCAGTTGTATTTGATTATGACGCTTCGGCAGCAAGTGAAGACGATTCGGTATTCATTGCACAAAGTTGGGATACTAGCCGCAAGACGCAGGTGGATAGAAACGACAAACATCACTCCGCTATTTATTACTATCCAGGTTATTTCAGGGCCAAGCTGATTATTGGGGACAAAATTGTTCGAGAACATGATATACAGATTAAAACAGATGGCTGGTTAGGATTGGTAGAAGCAGCGTGGGGAAAAGAACCGTTATATTTCAAAAAGACTGAAATCACATTACCACATGAAATTGCCGTTACCCAGGAACTGCTGAAAAGTTATAATGTCGACCTCCTCCCTGAACCTCCACCGGTTAGATTTTACAATCAAAAGAATATGACAGGAGTTATGACCAATAATTTTAGTTTTGAAACAGACATAAAAACAGGGATAGTCAATAGTGGTAATATTTGCCAACGTGTGGAAGTACTCTTACAGTCTAAAAACGATATATTTATTATACCCTTAGTAAATACAGCCTGTATCGGTGACATAGCCCTTACAGCTGGTGGTTTTTATACGGATAGTAAACAAGATGACCTCAGTGGATTTGGCTGTGATCTTTCCGAATGGACTAAGCTTAAAATAGTCTGTAAAAATAAGCAGATTAGATTTTGGATTAATGATAAACCTGTATATGCAACTACGATTAAAAATGCACCAACTGAAATAGTCGGTCTTCAATATCGTTTTAAGGGGGCGGGTTTTGTTAGAAATACTCGCTTAAGTGGATCGGAGATGAAGGATATTATTTTTTGATAAGAAAACTAATACGCATATGATGATAGTAAAAAAAATATTTCTTTTTTTATTTTTCTTACCTCTTGCTTGCCTAGCTCAGCAAAAAAAAGGAAAGCTTTTCGAAATTCAATTTGATCTTTCAGGATTTTCTAATGGTTCAAAGTTTGAACTGAGCAGCTTTCAGAATGACAGTCAGTCTTATTCAGGTGTACTTACGGATGGGAAATGTACGATAAAAGGAACTTTGCTGGAACCAACCTTATATAGTCGTTCCTTAACAAAACCCACTATTTAATTTATATTTAAAAACAGGATTAGAAAACAGCATAATTTGTATCTTATAAAATAAGAAAATAATTTTCTGTTTCAGTAGTTCCATCATTTTCTTCATGTTCCAAGCGGTTGCAGCTAGTAATGCATTGATTTGTGGTCCCGTTTCTCCCATGAAGTAATTTTTTGCCAGCCTAAAATCGGTTTTTAAATGTCCGATGATAGGTTCTATTGCCGCTCTGGTTCTAAATTTTTTGCGCTTTGTCTGCTTTTGATAAGCAGTGTCTTTTTTTCTTGGAGTGCTTGGGATGGAGATTTTCACGCCCTTTATTTCTGATTTTCCTCTGCCACCTCTATCGTAAAGGAGTTCTTTTGGGAGCTTTTGACCACCGGTTTCCATCTGTTCCAAAAGTGGTTCTATGGTGTGACCATCGTAAGGAGTTTGCAAAAATGCTTTAATCCCGAGAATGATTTTCTTGCCTTTGTTGGCGGTGGTTATCAAACCTACCTTATTCCCAAATTCATACTGACTATGCGCTTTTCCTTTGGCAATACATCGGGTAAAAGGCTTGTGAATGCTGTAAATTTTATCGGCATCGTTTCTTTTTTGTGTGACAACCTTGGTGTACAATGTCATTAAATCTTTATAAAATTCTTGCTGTTCTGAATTAAAATTCCGTTGCAATTCACGAATCAGTCTCATGGCGATGGTTTTGAGCTGTCTTTGAGATTTCCTTGCCGCTTTTGCCCGCTTGGGATGTTTTCCGTTGTAGGTGTTGCGCACCATTTGTTTGCTGACTTTTGTGTAGCGTTGTCTTTGTTTTATGCCTTCATTTCCGGCTATTTTGTTGCAATAATCAATCACTTTTTTGCACAATTTTGCATCGGTAGGAAAAGAGGTATTATTCTCCTGAACGGTAGTATCGGACAAAACAAAATTTGAGGTGTTCGTCTTGGCATCGTGCATTCTTACGCTGTAGGCAAAGATTTTTTCGATACCTTTTTCGCCAATTCTTTTTCGGAAATGAACAAAATTACTCGGGTCACAAGGAAATTCGTGTTCAAAGAAAACCCTGCCACAAAAATGCTGCATATAAGGATTCATGATCCAGGCTTTTTCCAACGTCTCATCGCCCAAATTATACAAATGTTTCAGTAGCAAACAACCCACCATAAACCGAATCGGATGGCTCGGATTGCCCACTTTGGAATACAAGGGCGAAAATTCTTTCTCAAAATAATTCCAATCTATTTTTTCTGAAAGTAGAACAAGTTCATGCTCGTGGTCAATAAAATCCACCAACATTGGGCGAAATAATTCTGGCTTCTTTTCTGGATTTTTCCCCAACATATTTGCAAGGTTTTAAAGCTCTAAGATACAAATTCTTGCAATAAAAAACAAGCTATTTTAAACCCAAAATACTAATAATCAGTAAATTATAGGTGGTTTAAGGAGAGACTATATATACTAACTGCAAAACCCAATTTGAGGACCGTGATTTGGATTGAGCCTGCACGTATGAAGATTTTGGGCGATAGCCTGAGTTTTTCAAATATCGAAGTGCTGAATTCTAGATCACAAGCTGAGGCCATTCCGATGAATAAACAGCTGGATCCCATGTGGAAAAAAGCCGCTGCACTAGATAAGGAGATAGAGGTTTAAACTGATTCAGTTAAACAGACTGAGTTGAGAATTGCATCGGATCACTATTATCGGTCCATAAGACAATTAAGAATCGATAATATTTTTAATAAACAACCTTCTTATCCGCTTATGCAGGAACTCTATTTCCTAAGAACATCATTAACAAGAGATTCCTTACAGTTAGCTTATGGTAGATTTCCGGAGAATATTAAAAATAGTAGGACTGGACGCTTTTTAAATGAATTTATTCAAGCAAAAGAACTTAGAAAGGGGGACCTGGCACCATCCTTTATTGCACAAGACCTTAATAATAATGATCTAAAATTAGTTGATTTTAGAGGAAAGATTGTTGTGCTCGATTTTTGGGCTGCCTGGTGCGTTCCATGCAGACAAAGTAACAAAAAGCTACCGATGCTGTATGCTAAATATAAAAAACTAGGATTAGAGATTATATCCTTTAATCTAGATACGAATAGGGAGATCTGGAAAAAAGCTGCCGTTGAAGATAACATATCCTGGATTAATGTTGGCGATCAGCAAGCACTACACAGTAAAACCGCCATCACCTATCGGGTACAGGGGTTACCAAAAGTTTATATCATTGACCGAAATGGGATTATCCTTGAAACTGGAGGATCTGGAGTTGACCTTGAACGTGTCTTAAAAGAAAACCTAGCACCTTCTCTTTAAGCTCCTGAGTAGAATAAAGTTTGCGAAATGTTGAAAGGTAATGGTTAAAAGGGATAACCACAATTGAAAAAAATCAGGATGGCATTGTAGGTAATTTGATAGGTTGTTGACTTACAGTGATATCAGTGTAGCTTTAAATAAATATAATTGCTAAATTTAAGTATCTTTCACAAACACATACTGATATGCACCATCCATTAGAAAAACACTATGTCAACCGGGTTGGGTGGCTTCGCGCTGCTGTGTTAGGTGCCAACGATGGCTTATTATCGACGACGAGTATTGTGATTGGAGTTGCAGCGGCGAGCCCTGAACGCAATACCATTGTCTTGGCAGCATTAGCGGGCATGATTGCGGGAGCAATGTCTATGGCAGCAGGAGAATATGTTTCCGTAAGCTCGCAGGAAGATACCGAAAAGGCCGATCTCCTACGTGAGAAAAAGGAACTTGAAGAAATGCCTGAAATCGAGCTACAGGAATTAGCCAAAGTTTATGAAAGAAGAGGCGTCAGTCAAGAAACCGCCTTACAGGTTGCACGTGAACTAACGGCACATGATGCATTGGGCGCCCATGCACATGACGAATTGGGTATCAACGAGATTACACAAGCTAAACCTCTACAAGCTGCACTGGCATCTCTAGGCTCATTTGCCCTTGGAGCGCTACTGCCATTTGGCGTTTCTTTGCTTGCACCAATTAAGCAGATGGTCTATCTGCAGTATGGTTTTACGATTATTTTTTTAATGGTTCTTGGAGCGATTGCGGCCAAGACTGGAGGCTCGAGTATCGGAGTTGCAGTAGGCAGAATATGTTTCTGGGGGACAATAGCAATGGGAGTGACCGCGTTAATAGGACACTTCTTTGGTGTTACGGTTGCTTAAATTTCTGAAATAATACGCATTTCATAACTGAACCAATGAAAAGGAAAGCATTTTCATTAATTCAGGATATCGGGTTCATCCTATTTCTTGTCGTATTTCCACATGCTGTGCCATTACCTTTTTATTCCTATGCAGTCGTTTGTTTTCTAGCAATTTTTCTTGTTTTAAGAAGAAAAGGCAAGACATTGAGGGATTTGGGAATAGATAAGAAAAACCTTTCTTCGCATGCTATTCTTTTAGGAATTCTCTCTGCATTAGCCTGTGTAATATTTATGCAGATAATATATATTCCAGTTATCAAACATTTATTTAATGTTCCCGATTATACGGAGTATAATTTTATCCGGAGTAGTATAGCAAGATTGATCATGACAATTTTTGCAGCTTGGATTATTGGTGGATTTTATGAGGAAGTTGTGTTTCGGGGCTATATCCAGAATATACTCGAAAAAAGATTGTTTAGAGGAAAGGGACGTTGGTTGCCTATCGTGATAACCAGTATTCTTTTCGGTCTCTATCATCTGCAGCAAGATATATTTGCTGTTATAGCTGCTTGTTTGGGAGGATTGTACTGGGGTATTTTATATAAAAAATGGAATAATAATCTTTGGGTTTCAATCATTTCACATGCGCTATTCGATATGATTACCCTTATCCTAATCTATACTGGGAAATTTGGAAAACTTATATAGATTTTGTTGTTTTTTGAGACTTGTTTCATATGCTTTGTAAGCTCAGACAAGAATCTGGCGGTAGAAAAACAGCCGACTAAATATGGCAAAAGTATTACCCTTATTTATTGATAGTGGACGAATATTAAGGAGATCAAAGCGATAATTATATTATGTGGGAGATTCCTTTTGCTTTTAACTATTTTGGTGTATTAAATCAATTTTTTATAATTAGTATGAAAATCAATCTATCACAGCGTACACTCATTTTTTATGGTATCTTGGCGCCCTTTATTATTTTCGGATCACTCTATAATCTTTTGGGAATTATCTCAGGTACAAGTACGGTTATTTCTTTTGGGGCCTTTGCTCTCTTTGGATTTGTTCTTTTACCCGCCTTACTTGTTTCCACCTATCGGCAAAACCGTTGTACGCTATTCAGTGACCGGATAAGCATTGGAAAAAAAGAATATGTTTTCGATAGTTACGCAGTTTCTATTGTTGAAAAGTATCTACCGCTAAAGGAAAGGCCACTTTTTTCATTATTTAGAACACAATATGCTAATTTAATTATTCGGGAAAAATCAAGTGGACAAATCGTGCTCAACAAAGATTTAGCTATTTCCTTGCAAGCAATAAATAAAATGAAGGCGTTTTTATCGGTGTAGATCAATAACTAAAGTGCCGTCTTGCTGTTTTATGGAAGTTGATTGAGAAGAAATTCGAAAGTATACTGCGGAGTGTAACCAAGTAATATCATAAATATCAAGAGGTTGGGCTATAAGTTCCTCTGTAACCCACACCGCTTTTTCCGCATCAACAAGTGCATTGCCATATATGGAGGTTGTAGAGGTAAAAAGAAAACGCTTTATTCCGTTCTTTACACAGGCATTTTACAGATTTAATGTGCCTGTTATATTGGTATCTATAAAACTTTGCCGGCTATAATTCAAATCCATATGTCTACCATGCAGCGCTGCAGCATGGATAATGGCTTCATAACCACGTGTGAATTCAGTAACTGACTCGGCTCGTTTTACATCTAATAATTGGTCAGTGGTATCGCTTTCCAATAAATCAACTCCCGTAACATCATGTCCAGCCCGACGTAGATTCTGAACTGTTACACTTCCCAATTTTCCCGAAGATCCTGTTACCAATATGCGCATGTATACAAAATAAAGGAAAATTTAAGATCTAGGTATTTATATGCAAATTTTATATGGTATTGACATAAGGTAATAAGGCAACCGAACCAGTAAAGACGATCACACAGTAATTGTACACGACAGGGACATGTAGAGAAAAATGATACAGATTGTACAGCAATTGATACGCCTTGTCAATAAATACAAACGCGTATGTAGTAACTTTCATATGGATATTTATAAACTAATTATGAAGCTTTGGTTAGGTGGCTAGTTATGCCTATGCTGGTGTAAAGGAAAAAACTAGAAACAAGTCTATCCTGACGGTATCGGATAATTGAAATAAATCAACTATGAAAAGAAGAACATTTATTCAGGCGCTGAATTTTGGCATTGCCTCAGCTACGTTGTATAAAGGTTATGCAAATGAAATTTTATTTTCCTCTGATGCTGAACTAGGAAACAAGGAACTGTCGTATCACAAGATAAAAGATATCAGATTTTCTACCGTAAAGATGAATTATCCGAGGCTTGTGGGCAAAAATGCTCGTCTCGACCTACATGGTTATGGACCTGATGTGGAAATAGGTGTTATAAGGACAGATCAGGAGCAATGGGCTGGGCCTCACTCCGTGGCTCAAGACGTGAAGCTGAACAAATTTCGGGAGAATTAATAGGCAAGAAAATGTCAGCTCTTTTTTCTCCCAAAGTCGGTACACTGCTGCAGACACATATTCCCTTTGATATGGCTCTTCATGATCTCGCAGGAGTCATTTTAAATAAACCTGTTTATGAAATACTTGGACGAAAAGATCCGATCATAACAGATTATTATAGTGGTATGATTTATTTCGATGACTTAGAACCAGCAGATAGGCCATCAGGAATTGAACGTATTCTTGAGGAATGCCAATATGATTATGAAGTGGGGTACAGGCAATTCAAGTTAAAAATTGGAAGGGGGCATAAATGGATGCCTTTTTCCAAAGGACTTCAACGGGATATTGAGGTTACAAAAGCAGTGGCAGAGGCATTTCCCGACTGCAGAATTTTAGTTGATGGAAATAACGGTTTTACATCAGACCAATTTATTCAGTATTTAAAAGGTATCCCAATGGTAAATCTCTTTTGGATAGAAGAACCTTTTCATGAAACGGTGATGGATTATCAAAAGCTAAGGGACTTTTTAAAATCGGAAGGCATAAATACCTTGCTGGCGGATGGTGAAGCAGATCCTGATCAGAACTTGCTGAGAACCTTATTTGAAAAGAAACTGCTGGATGTTCACCTTACGGATATTGAAGGCCTTGGATTTACGAATTGGAGAAACTTAATGCCAAAGTTAATACAACTCGGAGCCCAAGCATCTCCACATGCTTGGGGATCGCTTCTCAAGAGCTACTATACAGCGCATTTAGCCGGAGGGCTCGGAAATACCGTAACCATTGAAGGGGTTACAAGTACATCTGATGATGTGGATTTGTCGGGATATCTGGTCAAAGATGGGAAACTTATTCCTTCCTCATCTGCGGGGTTCGGTATGCCATTAATAAAAAAGATCTGAAAGAAGAGACATTAAAATATTTTTCAAACTTTTCAACGTTCTACAGCGTTTAATGAAGAACAAACAAAATGATTTCTTAACCTTAAAAAATTGACTAACCTGTGAACGAAATGAGCTAAAGCATAGTCACAGCTGTAAAAAGTTGTTTAAGGGCAAGGAATGGGTTTTATAATTCTTTTAACGTAGTTGTTGATCAAAATTATTTCGAATGTCTAAAAATGCTCCACAAAAGGTAAATGACCATCTTGCTAATGAACGAACTTTCCTTGCTTGGATACGGACAAGCCTAGGGATTATGGGATTCGGTTTTGTGGTTGTTAAGTTTTCACTATTTATTCGTCAGATTGAGCTCATTTTAAAAAAAGATGTAGTTGCAGGTTCCCAGCATGAACATTCTGGTGCTGTTGGCGTTTCCATTGTGGTCATTGGTGCATTGACGGTTATTGTCGCTTTCTTTAAATATCGTAAAACGAACAAACAAATCGAAGAAGAAAACTTTACTCAAACTTCAAATAGCATCACAATTGTGGCCGTATTAATTTTTGTCATAGGTATTATTCTGAGTTGGTATCTTATCGATGGTCTTTAAGGAGAAAGCGTTAGATCTAGTTCGCGCTGGAATGATTATCCAAGCTAACTAGATCTAAATTGTCGTGCATTGGCTATTTATAATACTGGCAAAATATATTATTGCTGTGTACACTGTACCACGGTGATTTGATTTGTTGTGCTACGTTTTTCTAAAAACTGTCGTAGGGCGATCATCAGAAAGGCGAGAACCTGAATATCAACGCATGTTTGATGTATTGCGCCTAAAATCTGACTAGCTGTATTTAAATAATTTGCAAGTTGAAAATTTCAATCGATAAGTTCCCCTGGACAAGCTTTTTTTGAATACAAAAAGTAGGTTTAGCTGTCAAAAGAAAGCTGATTAGATTTTATTTCCTGTAAGACCGCTGAATTTATTGCCTCGATTGTCTTTATAAAAATCACCGTCCTTCTTAAAACTATGCGCATCTACTCCTTCAAGCAGCTGTTTTTGATAAAAGACATTTTTTGCATCTTTTCCGAAATCGTGACCTAAAGGTATAAACGTTTTCATATCGGCATTTGGAATTATTTCCTGATTATAATACACATTATTCTTGTCTTTTGAATAGGAGTTGCTTCCATACACATCATTCTTTTCATCAATCGGGAATAACGCAAAGGAAGGAGCATCTACCTGTTCATATCTGAAGCTTTTTCCCCTAAATAGGATCGTTTTGTTGTCAACACTAATATGATCCTGATCAAGTACACGAATTTTATCAATGGTCTTAAAGGACCTCGTTATGACATCTGATCCCTGCTGAAATGGTGGGTAATAAATTGTATTGCCAATTCTTATGTAATATTTGTTTATGGCTTCAATGTTTCCGGAGTTAGCAACAACTGCTTTAAAGGCACCTATATTCGGAGAGACATAAACTGAATCTTTATCCATTAAAAAATAGTCATTGACGAACGAAAAGGTTTTCCGATCTGTCTTTATCATGTCATTACTGTAGAAGTAATGGTCCTTGTCGCGTGCCCAGTTTATATGATCCTTTACGAGCTCATATGTTTTTGGATCTGCTCCCTGGATGATATTAAAGCCTAGGGCTTGATCGATATAATAGACATGAAAACGATCTTTTGGAATCTGATTGTCGACATAAAAGGAATTCTTGTCCACGAGTTTTTGAGTCGTGCCACGAAAATATACCGCATTTTTGTCTTTAGCTATATCTTCTGACAAAACCTCAAATGATTTTGCATCAGCCTGCATTTGTGAAATGCCCAAGCTAAACCAATTTCCATTCTGACAATAAGCTATCTGCCCTTTTGAATCGATGAAGTAAGAACCGGATTTTTGTTTATCAACAGGTTTGCCAATATTTCGACAAGAAATAAAAAAGCAAAGTAAAATACAAGCCAGAAAAAAAGTGTATTTTTTCATTTTTGCATTGCATATAATCCTAGATTTATTATTTATTATACCCATCTATATAAATTTACAACGACAAAATTAAAAAAACGAATTTTCCGTTTTCCGTTCCCTTATTAAGGCAATTGCATAAAACTGGCACCAATGACTTTTAGTGTGTTGTCAATGCGTTTCCATACCCTAAAATATCTAAATTTTCCTTCTAATGGTGTTCCCATTACCTTGCCTTTTGCGACAAACCAATCATTGATGTCCTTTCCGTCAAACAAGGATTTCCAGCCATTATTATCGCCCTGACCTTTCATTCCTGCGCATCCTGTAAAAATAAGACCGATAGCTACTATTGAATAGATAATTCTTCGCATTGAAGTGATATTTGGTTTAAAATTGGATAGCAAGATACGATATATTCCATTAAACTTTACAGTCTAAGAAATATCGTGGACAGCCGTAGCTCATTGCCGTTAAGCGCTGGCTAGATCATAATAAGACAATTTAAACGACGAATCAGTATATATTAAGCAAGTTTCGCTTCTCTTGTTAATTTACTTTTGTCAAGGTATAGTTCACTACTGAACAGGTCTGTCAATACTTTTTCAATCTCGATTTTATTGCATGTGGTAGGGTTTCGTCTCGATTTTAAATAATTTTCCGCTGTCATTTTTTTTGCCAGTTGTCCTACCGTCTGCAAGTCAAGCACCTTACCGGTTTTGTGTGCAATCCAAAGCGAAGTATGCGAAAACACCAGGCCCGTTAGTCCAATTGGCCAATTAAAGTAAATACCAGCTAAGGAAGCAACATAAAAAATCGCGAGTATTAGCGTTAGCCAGAAAGGGGGGCGTAGGATGTCAAGTTTAAAGCCTAAATGTCTTTCGAGTTTTTTTACCCTTAACCGCCGACTATGTTTTGGGAAAATGTCCGTAAGTACAGTGTTTACCGTGATCGTTTTAGAATCGATTTGAGCTGTCGAAGCTATTGCTTCACGTAGCTTATAAAAAGCCTGTTGATTTGTACAGTCGCTTGAATGATCAAGTTGGATCTTATTTGTGATATGATCGCATAGCTCACCAAAAGTTGAGACATGCATAAGTTCTGTGCCCCTAAACTTAATGTCAAATGATTTTTCGACTTTAACGAGTACATCGCCAATATCGTCTGGGTCTATATTTTGAAGTTCACAGTCTGTCATCGCATTCATAGTATGAATTCGTTAAGTTATACGAATATACTTAAATGTTCATTTGCATAGTCATGGTATCTGCCTGAAAAAAAATAAAACCCTGTTTATGAATATAAAACGTTCAGTTGGAATGTCTACTCATTAAACTTTAGTTGATTTGGAATAATCTGTTATTCCAAGTTTGTTTCCGAATGGATCATTAAATTCAACCGCTAAACCCGTCATGATCTCAAATGGCTCGCTTAGAAATACGACTCCCTTTTCCTTTAAATATTCACATGTAGTTTTCACATCGTCAACAGTAAACCAAATAGTCGGTTTGGTATGTTGTACTGTACTAAGAATGATTGCAGGTTCATTTTTGCCTATTTTGAACGCAATCATTCCCTTATCCGAAAAATCGAATTTAGTTTCAAGACCAAGTTGATTTCCATAAAATTCCTTGGCGCTCTCCAGGTCCTCTGCTGGTAGAAAGAAATTGTCGTAATCTAAGAGTAAGTTCATGATGGTTACGCTTTAATTTGTGATAAGTCAACACCAAATGCTGTCAATTGGGATTCTCCGAGTTCGGTAATATAGAGGTCTTTATCGCTGGGATCTTTTTTTGCTAGCCAGCCTTTTGCTATTAACGCCTCCAATAAGAGTTGGCCGAGTTTTCCGCCGATATGTTCGTAACATAATTTTGCGGACTTTACTTTATCGTAGTTTTTCATTTTTGTTTTTTTTACGTTGGGCTTAACTTTTGATTTATAATTCCTTGGCTATAAAATTATGAAAATGAAAAGGGCTGCAAAATGATCAAAATCATCTAATCAAGTGGCTATCTGACACAATGTAGCGTGTTATTCTTTCAGTTTAAAAAAACAAAATGTAGCTAAATTTGGTATCTAAATTAGGGATTTTATGATTTATGAAAAAAGAACAGGATAAAGAGCAGCAGGTAAGCAGTTTGTTTATACGATATAAAACTCAATTGGAAGACTCGTCTTATGTAAGCGTCGATTTTTTGGTTCTACTAGTGGATATCATTCGTCCCAAGCATACCAATCTGCTCTATAAGATCGATATTCAATTTTTGCTGGACTATCTCCATGCCGCACCTAAGGAGCTGGAAAGCTTTCAGCTTTATTTAAAAAGAATTCTGGCTAGTAAAGATTTTGATCAATTGATTTCAGATACAGGAATTATCAGCTATGCGGATTTTTTTTACGAACTTAAAAAAAGGATCGCCGAGCGATACTTACCTTTTCAGCCATCCAAGTCTACTTTGCAATATATATTAAATCAGGTTTTTTATAAACCTCGTGATGCTGATTGGATTGCTACGGTTTCGCAAGAGCAGGTCGATGAACTCTTTCGTTTATGTGGATTCGAAACAATTTATGATGATGAAACTGGTTTTGGAATGATCGAAATATTGTATGGGTTGGAACTGTTGGTTCAACGCATTACGGGGCGTGCAATGGAAACGGATGTAAATAAGATGGTACCTGAGTTTCAAAATTTTGATAGTCCATTTATAGCCATTATGCGGGAATTCACCGAATTGAATGATCGTATTTTGCAGTCGGACAATAAGTTTATCTCTTCGGATGATCTGACTTATAAACAAATTTTGGTACTTCATAAGCAATGCGAATCGTATATTGAAACTGCCTTCGATAATTCACATCGTTTCGGAATTTCCATAAAGGTTAATCAATCACTTTTGCGCATGCGGCAACAACTTGAAAGGATCCGAGAAATCTTGCTTTTTTTAGTGATTGATCATCCGGAAGAAAAAAAGGAAAAGACGATTGCACTGGCAATGACACTTATTGGATACAATTCCCGAAAAAGCAATATTCGCAAATTGGTTGGGCAGAGTACACAGCTTTTAGCCTACGAGATTACGCATCATACTGCACAAACTGGAGAACATTATATTACTTCAAGTTGGCAGGAATATTGGAAAATGTTCCGTTCTGCCTGCGGTGGCGGCCTCATTGTGGGCGTAATGTGCATCGTTAAATTATTATTAGGTAAGGTACACAGCAGTGAGTTTGGTCATGCATTTTTATATAGCCTGAATTATGCTGTTGGCTTTACGTTAATTTATCTCTTTGGTGCTACCTTAGCCACCAAACAACCTGCAATGACAGCTTCAGCATTGGTCAACGCAATTGAGCAGAGGATTGCCGAACAGGGGACCAACAAGCATCGGTATTGGATATTTGCTGAATTATTTGCACGATTATTTCGGTCTCAGTTTATTGCTTTTGTTGGTAATGTTTTGATGGCTTTTCCGATGAGTCTTTTTCTTGTTTGGGCGATTCAACAATTGTTTCAGGTCAATATTGCGAGTGCCAAGTGGTTGCATCTGGTCAATGACCTCAATCCGATAAAGACGCCCTTGATCTTGCATGCCTCTATTGCAGGTGTTTTTTTATTTCTTTCTGGAATTATTGCCGGCAGTATTTCAAATCGGGACAAGCATAACTCGGTATATTATCGTATTCAGGAACACCCCATGTTGAAAAAAATATTTGGACAAGCAAAAACAAACAAGATAGCTTCGTTTTATGAAAAAAAATGGGCAGGAATTGTGTCTAACGTGTGGTTCGGGATCTTTATGGGTTCAACAGCTTCCATTGGACTTTTTTTAGGTTTAAATCTTGATATTAGGCATATTACATTTGCTAGTGGAAATTTGGCCCTGGGCTTATTCGGTCATGGGATGGAGCTCTCTACCGACATATGGGTTTGGGGCATTCTAGGAATTGGAATTATAGGGTTCTTTAATTTTATGGTCAGCTTTTCGCTATCCTTGATGTTAGCCTTCCGGTCGCGAAATTTATCGTCAAAAGAATTGATTAAAATGGGAAAGGCTGTTTGGATCTATTTTAAAATAAATCCAAAACTGTTTTTCTTCCCACCTCGAAAAGGTTAAGGGACTTAATATTATGGTTGCCCGCGATGTTTCGATGCCGAGAGGTATATGCCCCCACGGAAACGCCCCACGTAAAGATATAGGGTCATTTTGCTATGATCTAAACATTGATGTCACCAGAAAGGTCGGGTTTGTCTTTGTCATCTTTTTCTTTCTGTTCGGCCTGTGCTTCCTCCTTGTTATGGGTGCGATCGTCTTTGAGACCAGATAGATTGGTGTTACGGCCCTCTTCTTCTTCTTCTTTAGATGCCTTCTCTTCCTCTGACTCGGACAAGTCTGGGCTTGGCTCACGTGGATCCGGATTTGGGATAGCAGTCATGAGAAGAACCACCATACCTAGTTTATTATTTATGTTTTTTGATCTGTTCATTTTAACGCGTTTTTTAAAAGAGAACATTTTTCGAACCATTATCGTTGGCTGAAATCGTATCTTATTTATTGCCTGTGATAATTTCAACTATACCATGCAGCAAGGTAAGCTTCAATTGTTGGCCAAAGTAACTCTTGCGCTCATCATCGATGTGTATTTCTTTGCCTTCCCATTCCATTGCTAATCGACTCGTCCGGATAGGTATTATTTTAAATTCGACGTTTGTTCCATTCAATAGTCCATCGATATAGTTTATAAGTTCCTGACGTTGATCGACAGTGACAATGATGATATCAAACTGTCCATCACCAGGATCAGCATCAGCAGCAAGCACTAGCCTCGGTCCGATGCTTGGTATATTCATGATCTCAACCAGTATGCACTCTTTTTCATAGTTATTTCCAGCTACTGTAAGTCTCAGTGTGGTAGCGGGAAATGTTTCCACCAGTTTGCGGAGCTGTCTTAGTGCAGTTTTGATTTCATCTTCTGCACTAAGATCTTCCGTTTTTTTTTTATCCATTTTTTTTATTAGTGTAGGAAATACCCCAAAACCGATAGATTCAATAAAATATAGAGGTTTTTTTTCTAATCCTATGACCATCCCTACATCGAATTTTTTAAGTAGAGCGTCTCTCCAAAGACCAATAGCTTTTTCACAGTCGAGAGGAATACCGAGAGAAATAGCAATATTGTTTGCAGTGCCTTGTGGTAATATGGCGATCGGCCTCTTAAATCTTAGTTTTTTTTCCAATAGCCCCATAATGGTCATTCTTATGGTGCCATCACCGCCGGCCAAGGCGATGATATCCGTCTGTGGGTCGATCTTTTTGACAGCATCTTTTTTTGTTACTACGGTGCAATTGTGGCCAAGATCTTCAATCAATTGACATAGTTGGTCTTTGTCTCCATTCGAGTCATCTCCAGCAGCAGGATTGTGTACTAACCTGATATTTTTGCCCTGTTCTTTCATAACAGCAGAACAAAGCATGCTTGAGATTGGTTTTCATAGAAAAGGACAGTTATGAATATACTTATCACCAATGACGATGGTATCTATTCACCGGGGATTGCGGCACTGGCACAGACGGCGAGAGAGTTTGGAACGGTAAAGATTGTGGCACCCGATGTTGAGCAGTCGTCAATGGGTCACGCTATAACGCATTCCCGGCCCTTAAGCTATCGGCGTGCGCCTGTTACTTTTGCAAATATTGATGCCTTTAGGGTCAATGGAACGCCGGCAGATTGTGTGGCCTTGGGTTTACATATGTTTCCAGATACGCAGGTTGTGCTTTCAGGTATTAATATGGGACCAAACCTAGGCAATTCAATATGGCACTCAGGAACATTGGCTGCGGCAAAGCAGGCAACATTGCTCGGGATTACGGGTATTGCATTGAGTACACCTGTTGGAAAGACAGAACCTGATTTTGAAGGGCTATCTCGGTGGACAATCGAGGTGCTCAAGATATTACTGAAAAATAAGGGCCCTGCTCTTTATAATGTGAATTTTCCGCCTAAACCTCAAGGGCTTTCCTGGACAAGACAATCAGTACGTTTATATGATGGCCGTGTGGTGCCTGGAGAGGATCCTATGGCAAGGAAAAACTATTGGATCACAGTAGTGCCATTAGAACCTGCTGAAAAGGGTACTGATCGCTGGGCAGTAGAACACAATTTGGTTTCTATTACCCCCTTACGTCTTGACCTGACTGCACATGATGAACTTGCGGCCAGGCAGACAAGCGAACATAAATAATAGCGAGTAATAAAACACTATAAGATGGTAACAACCGAAAATTTAATACAAAAGAAAAGATTCCGTCCCGCCAACAAAGCTGGATTTGGCGGAGTGGCATTGGGAAATGGATTTCAGCACAACTCAGATGTCGAATGCTTAAAGGCAGTCGAAGCCGCCTGGAATGCAGGGATACGATTGTTTGACACCTCGCCATGGTATGGTTTGGGTATCAGCGAACGTAGGATGGGCTTATTTTTAAAAGATCAGCCTCGAGAAAGTTTTACGCTGTCAACAAAAGTAGGCCGATTAATGTTGCCACGGGAGGATTTTAAAATGGAGCAATCGTTATGGAAAGGAAAATTAAATTTTGCTTACCAATATGATTATAGCGCTTCAGGAGTGAGAAGAAGTATCGAAGATAGTCTACAGCGCTTGGGATTATCTTACATTGATGTGGTATTTATTCATGATCTTTCACCTGACAATGGAGATATGAAAGACAGCTATACACATTATTTTGAGCAAGCTATTCACGGAGCAATGCCCGAATTGACTAAGATGCGAGAAGAGGGAGTTATTAAAGGTTGGGGACTGGGAGTTAATACCATTGCGCCTATCTTACAGACATTGGAAGTTGCCGATCCAGATATTTTTCTCTCAGCCTGCCAGTATTCATTGATTAAACATGACGATGAACTGAATCAGATTTTCCCGAAAGTTGCTGAAAGAGATATTTCCATTATTGTAGGAGCGCCATTATGTGCTGGATTTTTATCGGGTAAAGATCGTTATCTCTATGATGGGAAGTTTCCTGCCGGTGTTAAAGAAAAGCTAAATGCTTTGCAACAGGTCGCGAAAAATCATGCTGTGGATCTCCGTACAGCAGCATTGCAATTTGCAGCCGCTCCCGAAACAGTGTCCGGTGTTATACCCGGAGCACATACCGCTGAGCAGGCCGTGCAAAATGCACATTCCTTTGAGGCCAAGATTCCCGCCGACTTTTGGAAAGAGTTAAAACATGATAAACTTATTGAAGAACACGCACCGGTACCCAATACCTAAGATACCTGATAAGATTAAGGGTGTGATTAGCGCACCCTTTTTCTCTTGAATAAAGTATCTCAGCGAAAACTAATGCTCGTTGAAATCATTGTCCATACTTTATTATTGAACAACTGTAGTTGAATTTATGGGGATCATTAGTTTAAACGTAATTTTATTGTCTTTTAAATTTACGACTATTTTTCCCTTATGAATTTTTACTATTTCACTCACAATAAATAATCCTAATCCGAGCCCATTACTATTGACTCCTTTTACGAAAGGCTTAAATAGATCTGTAAGATCTGAATATTGAGGATAGGCGACCTCATTTGTAACACTAAAAATGAAATTTTCTTTTTGAATGCATGCATTTATTTCGATATTTTCATGAGGATTACCATGTTTTATAGCATTTCCAATTAAATTAGCGAAAGCCCGCCCCATTTTCTGATGATCACAAGGTACATCAACTGGAAGGTTGATGTTGGCGATTAGTGCCCTATTGTGTAATACTTCAAATTCCGATAAGATTTGCTTAATCAATGAATCCATGCGGTAATGATCATTAATTCTAATTAGCCTGTCTTGAAGACGGATACTACTGAAATCTAAAATATCATCTATCACACCTTTTACCCGTGATGAAGCCTCTTCTATTTTCTTTATTAATTTTTTTTGACTTTCATCTTTAATGTTTGCGCCAAGATATTGCGAAATCACTTTTACGATGCTGACAGGATTATTTAAGTCATGGGCCAAAGACGATAAAACGAGTTCTCTGTTTTTGGAATAACTAAGTTCCTGTTCTAATTTTTTTCTCGTATTTCTACGTTCAATTGCAGTTTTAAAATCTATTGCAATCAAATCACTGCAAACAGGGAGCAACGTCTCCAATTTAATTGGGTCGAAGTGTACGGGTTCCGCATTCATGAAACTCAAGTGTCCAACAATAGAATTATTTTTGTTAATAATCGGATAAGAGATATAGCTTTTTAAACCGAATTCATGAAGAACTTGTGTCCATTCGTCGACAGAACATTGCTCGCTATCGTCAATGTAAATAGGTGAGAAACCTTTCCTTATTTCCTGATATATTTTAACGTAGTTTTCACTGTTTTTATTGACGATCTTCTGAGAGTGATAGTCATAAACGCACCAATTCCCCCATTTACGGCCAATTTTCCTACGTATCATGCCATACCTCATTTTCGTGTGGCCACATAAAGCCTCCAAAATTCTTTGACAGGAGTCGAAGTCGCTCTTCTTCGTATACCTATCGTACCATTGATTTTGATTTAATTGGTTTGGGATTGTCATTTTTATTGCCGGTCTATTTGTTTACGAATAGCTTTGACTTATTGTTGAGGTTGGTGCACTTTAGAATTACTAATACCCTTTATTGCGCGAAATATAAATGCTATAGCTGCAATGATTAAAAGAATATGAATAAAATCTTCTGTTATGAATCCGCCCACAAAAGTAACTGCCCAAACAATCATTACGCTAATAGCTACCGAATATAATAGGTCTTCCATATAATATTATTCTTTATTGAAGAACAATATCTAAATAGAATCGTTTCGTAATTTTGTAACTTGATAAGAAAACTTATAAAAAAAGCCGTTTTACATTAGTATAACGGCTTTTTATTCAATTTCTACGACTTAGGACGTTGATTCCCTTGGGAAAATGGTAAAAGTGATGAAAAACACATGTTATGCTGTTTTTTTTTAACGACATTTGAACATGGCCCTATTAATAACTTTGGATAATGTCTATCAATTGTATAATCTTGACCTTTCAAAAAAGACGGAAGGCATAGTTATTCTTAGTCAACGACATGGCCCTGGGAAGAAGTATACAAGTCATAGCCGCATATTTGATGGTTTATTATTAGGTTTTATGGTACAGGGATCTATGAAATCTCAAATCCATTTCTTAGAATATGAAGTAAACAAAGGGGACATTGCTATTTTGCAGCCACAAGTGATGATCGACACAAAATCATTGAGTGAAGATGCTGAAATTATAACAATCGGTCTTTCATTGGATTTCATTACAGAATTTCCTGTTCTACGGGAGTTTGTCATGAACAATCAAATAAGATGGCAGCCAGTTATTAGACTTCAATCGGAAGAAATTAAACTCCAAAATGAATTATTGACCCTTATACAAAACTTCTACCATAAAAAAGCAAGTCCCAATAAGACACAAATGCTACGGCATCTCGTCATGGTGCTTGTTAGTATGATTTCTGAAGTCTATTCTAAATTACCAAATAACAAAAATTTGGTGAAAAGCCGTACGCATGAGATTATCGATGAATTTTATCTGCTTGTTTCAACGTATGCCGGGCAACAAAGAAGTGTTGTATTTTACGCTGAAAAACTACATTTAACACCTCAATATCTTTCAACTTTCCTCAAACAGAAAACTGGAAGATCTGCATTACAATGGATTGATCATATCACAATTCTACATGCTAAAACATTATTAAAATCTTCTAATTTATCAATCAAAGAAATCAGTAATGAACTTCATTTTGAAGAAACAAGCGTCTTTTGCAGATACTTCAAACGAATTGTTGGTTTGTCACCAACAACTTATCGAAACGTGTGATAGATGGTATTCGTTTAACTATCGAAGGCATTTACAGATTTTCAAGTAGAATTAGCTTTCAAATGGTACGTAAACACCATTAAATTGTCAATAGCTCCTTTTCCCGTCTGTTTAATTTTACGGCATGAAAAATACAGGAAAAAAAGCAGCTATCGGGTTTATATTTATTACCCTGTTGATTGATATTACAGGTTGGGGCATTATTCTTCCAGTTGTTCCTAAACTCATTGCAGAACTTATTCATGGAGACCTTAGCGAAGCAGCAAAATATGGAGGATGGCTCGGCTTTGCTTATGCTGTTACACAATTTATATGTGCGCCTATAGTGGGCAATCTCAGTGATAAATATGGTAGACGCCCAATTATCTTAATTTCTCTTTTTGGATTTGCCATCGACTATATATTATTAGCATTGGCGCCATCTATCAGTTGGCTCTTTTTGGGAAGAATCATTGCTGGGCTGACTGGGGCTAGTATTTCAACCGCTAGTGCATACATCGCTGATATATCCACGGATGAAGATAGAACCAAAAATTTTGGTTTAATAGGCGCAGCTTTTGGTATGGGGTTTATCTTGGGCCCGGTAATCGGTGGTTTACTTGGATATTACGGCGCTCGAGTACCCTTTTATGCCGCCGCTTTATTATGCCTAGTAAATTTTCTCTATGGGTGGTTTTTCCTGCCGGAAAGTTTAGATAAGGATAAACGACGACCATTTGATTGGAAACGTGCGAATCCTATTGGAACATTTAATTTTCTGAAAAAACAATCGAAAATAGCGCGCCTTGTTGTTGCCTTGATTTTGGTCTATATCGCTCTTCACGCCGTGCAGAGTAATTGGTATTTCTTTACCATGTATAAGTTTAGTTGGACAGAACGGACGGTTGGCTTATCACTTGGGTTGCTCGGATTATTGCTTGGATTAGTACAGGGGTTTTTAATAAGATGGGTAAACCCTAAATTAGGCGACGAGAAAAGTGTATATTTTGGATTACTCTTTTATGCGATCGGTCTTATGCTATTCGCATTCGCTAGTGAAGGATGGATGATGTTTGTTTTCCTTATCCCATATTCTTTCGGCGGAATCTGTGGACCCGCACTGCAATCCATTATTAGCAAGAGTATTCCTTTAAATGAACAAGGTGAACTTCAGGGAGTGTTGGCAAGTTTGGTAAGTGCAACATCTATTATTGGACCTCCTGTAATGACAAACTCATTCTACTATTTTACACAGGATAAAGCGCTATTTCAATTTTCGGGAGTGCCATTTTTTCTGGGATCCATTTTAATTTGCATGAGTGGAATCATTATATATTTTGTTTTTCAACGAAATAGTAAACATTAAGAAATGGGGATAACGCTTGCGAGTTGTAATCGAGAAATTGTTTCTTGTGTCGATAATGGGCTCATATTCTAAATTTTTAGCTTTAAGTATTTCCTAACTTTACTATATTTGCTGTTAATGATAATTAGTCTAAATAGTAATTATATCTTTTTCAGAACATGCTTTCCCAGATAGAAAGGTTTGGAAATAGACAGATATCAATATGCGGACAGGACGAGTGATTTTTTTAATACCTTCAACACGTGAAAACAACAACAGATCTTGGTTTATTACCCAAAAAACAACATTGGCGAGCAGTCTATTGGTTTTAAGTTTTTCCATAATTCCAGCAATAAGTTTTTCAAGGGAAAGACCGATTGCTGTTAAGAAAAATGGTAATGATCAAGAATCGGGGACAATTAAGGGCAAGGTGAAAAATTCAGAAGGGAAAGGTTTGTCCAATGTGTATATCAATATTGACGGTATAAATAGCACCAAGACTGATCATGAAGGGAATTTTATTTTTTCAAAGATTCCTAAAGGAATTCACTCCATGACCGTAAAGCATATTGGTTTTCAAGAAATCAAATCGCAGATCGCACTGGAACGGGAAACCCTGGAGCTTCCAGACTTTGTCATGGAGCAAACAAGTAATCATTTGAATGAAGTTGTCGTAACGGCGAGCCGACTGGCTGAAAGTATTGACGAAGTGCCATCATCAATTACCTATATCGGAGGTAAGACCTTAGAAGATCAACGTCTGATAAATGACAACCTACCCAATATTTTAATGCAGAAAGTGCCCAGTATCTCTCCCAGTGAGGAAAGCCAAAACAATTTTATTGCTAAAATACGTGGTCGGAATTTTTTGGTACTTATTGATGGAATTCCTCAATCGACTCCATTAAGAAATGGTGGAAGAGATATGAAGACGATAGACGCTAGCGCAATTGACCATATTGAGGTCATCAATGGTGCTTCTGCAATGTATGGAAATGGCGCGGCTGGTGGTATAATTAATTACATAACAAAAAAGCCAAAGACAGATAGGAGTTTTCATTCTTCAACCTCTTTAAATAATTCCCTAAGCTTGGTCAGACCAGATGAAACATACGGGTATAATTTGGCACAAGTATTTTCTGGATCGAAAGACAAGTTTGATTATGTTGTGCAAGGAAAGATTGCGCGAACAGGTGTCGTACGTAGCTCCGATGGTACCATTGTAAGTCCATTCTATGGCCTGGGCGAGACAAAAAGTTATAATGCCTTAGCGAAGATTGGTTATCAGATTAACGATAATCATCGTATCGAACTTATGGGGAACTATTATAGAAGTGTTCAGGATAGTAAATATGTTGGCACTAAGGGGGAGTTTGGCAGTAAACCTGCTATAGGGATACCTTCAGATAGAGTGATTAACGGTGGGACACCTTACAATAAAGCTTTTCATGTAAAGTATGATGGTAACTTTGGTAGAACCTCAGCAAATATGAGTCTGTATTATGAAGATATGAACACGGTATTTGAAAGCTACAACCAAACATATTCTGATCATAAGGGAGCCAGACTAAATTTTAGTACGCCCTTTAATCTATCCAACAGCAATAAGGTAACTTTAATTTATGGAGTAGATCTTTTAAAGGATCACACGGTTCAAAAAACGTTGAGCGATGGATTAGTGACACCCGATATGAACATGAAAAGTGGTGCCTTATACCTTCAAAGTAAGTTTAACCTGGCTGAATATTGGATCTTAAAAGGTGGTGTGCGATACGAAAACTTGGATTTCAAGGTAGGAGATCTAACAAAAGCAGGGAAAGTCACTCCTGGAGATAAGAGCAACTCAAACGCATTTGTATTCAACTTGGCAGGAAGGTATAATAAATTAAAATACCTGCAGCCCTTTGTATCATTTTCACAAGGGTATTCTATCGGCGATGTAGGACTTGTATTACGGAATGGAGTACCTTTGAGTCAAATTGATCCGAAGCCTGTAGTTGTCAATAATTTTGAGTTGGGGCTAAATGGAACCTATGCTATGTTAAGTTACCAATTGACAGGGTACTATAGCTCTTCCAAGAAAGGCAATACTTTCGCAGAAACTTCAACGCCAGGTAATTATGAACTGATTCAGGTGCCTCAACGTATTTATGGTTTGGAATTTGTAGTCGATGTAACCCCTGTTGAATGGTTGAAGTTTGGTACTATACTCGGGTATATGGATGGTAGACAAGATTTGAAAAATGAGGGAAAATATAAGGATAAATTGGATAATTCCATTATTTCACCTTTTAAAGTAAATATCAATGCAGATTTCAAATTGACAGATCGGTGGAATGTCTATCTGCAGTATTTACATTTGGGGAAACGGGATGTGTTTCAACCTTCTGAATATAATTATGGCAAATATCCGATTTCGGGCTATGGTCTGATGGATTTCCAGACACGCTATAAATTAAAGAATCTAGCTTTCATTTTTTCAGTTAATAATATCCTAAATAATGATTACTTCCCGCTGCACGCGGAGGTGAGAGGAGCCACCAATGAAGGCCGTTATTATGTAAAAGGAAGCGGGACAATAGCAAATTTAGGTATTCAATTGGATCTGTAATTATTTATCGTAATTTCTATATTGCAACTGGAATAAAATTCAAAAAATAGAATTGATTCGAAGGTATTATAAGCTGCTCCCATTAGACGTATAAGAATTGGATTCATCTGTGTTAGATGATGTGTATGAGTTTTCAGTTTTTGTTACTAGATTAGCATAACTGAATCATCGATTCGATATTAATATTAATTTCTCTGACCATTTGCCACATGAAAGGGTGTTTTTCAAGGATTATATACCATGGATTTTTTAACTATATTTTAGCGATTTGTTTCGCGCTTCTTTTTACGGACACATGGGGAAACGGACTGAGAATAAAAGGAAACGCATATCCGATTAACAATCGATCAGCTGCAGCGATATCTTTCGGCCAAATCAAAGGATTGGAATCATTTAATAAAGGGACTTTTCAGCTGTCTTTTAACCTGGCGCTTGATGAAAAATCAAATCAAGGTGGAATATTTAAATTGAATTTTGTCAATTCAGAACAGGCCATTTCAATGAATCTCCGAAGTATTCGTGGCGATAAGATTGAATTTAGCCTTAATTTGGAAGGTTCAAGTAGCTTGGGACACCTTGTCTTTGATAAAAGTCAGCTTAAAATTCAACAGTGGTTTTCAGTAAACTTGCATATCGACCTGTCTAGGAAAAAATTATTGTGGAAAGTGTTGGATCAAAGCATCGTCCTCTCTGAAATCACGGGTTTGAAAGCCAATGCGGCTCCCCTCCAGCTAATCTTTGGAAAGAATGGTTATGCGATCGATGTAGCCGATTATACCATTAAAGATATTTATTTATCTGGTGGAGATGTACATTGCAGTATCCCATTGAAGGAACGGCAGGGAGATATTATTCATGATAGCCGTGGCAATGCCATTGGAAAGGTGTTGAATCCGAATTGGATGGCAACGGAATCCTTTTTCTGGGAAAAATGGAAGACGATAAAACTCAAATCTATTGGAGGTTATCAAATTGATCAGCGTGGTGGCCGGCTAATTGTTTTTTCACAGGACAGCCTTCGCACTATTGACCTGTATTCTGGCAAGGAATCAGTCCATCCAATGCCGCATAATCTTCCACTTCGGATTCAGTTAGGAAATAGCTTCCTTCACGGTAATAAGCTTTACATCTATGAAGTCAATAATTTGCCTCAAGATAGCTGTTCCATTGTACGCATAGATCTGGATAACCCACAGCTTGTTTGCATAAGCAAAAGGCAGTTACCGATGCAGCTCCATCACCATACGGGGCAGCTCCTGTCGCAAAAAGATTACCTTATTTTTGGAGGTTTTGGAAACGAACGTTATAATGGAAATTTTCTAAAGTTAAATATCCAAAATGGAACATGGGACACGCTGTCGGTTAAAGGTGATAAAATTCATCCCCGCTATTTTACTTCTTCTTTTCTCGATAGTTCCGATCATTTATACATTTTTGGCGGAATGGGAAATCCACAAGGAGATAACAATCTTGGGCGTAGCTATTATTATGATCTGTATCAATTTGATGTCAACCAGCAGTCGGTTAAAAAAATCTGGCAGCTTCAATGGGAAGAGAGAAACAAGATCCCTGTACGACAACTGGTTTATGATGGCAAACGGAACTTCTACAGCCTGATGTATTCCGAATACGAATCCAGTTCTTCTCTCCAGTTGTACCAATTTTCATTGGATAAACCAGCCTATCAGCCTTTGGGCGATTCTATTCCGATAAGGTCCGATAAAATAAAAACCAATGCAAACCTTTTTCAATTTGAACCATTGAATAGATTTTACGCTGTGACTGAGGTCTATGATAATGAAGAAGTGAGGTCAGAGATCACAATCTATAGATTAAGACTTCCTGTTTTAACAGCGAGTGATTGGAATAGTGAACAAGAATCAAAACGGATATCCTTTCTCCCTTGGATAATAGGTTGTGTGATTCTTATTCTAGGAGGATTATATTGGAAGTGGAAGAGAAAAATAGGTAATAAGGCTGTTTTAACACCCTTGTCATCCTATCAAATACCCATTGACCGTCCAGCCAATAAACCGCCTTCAGCCGAATTGCTTTTGACCAATGATTTTCTGTTTCCATCAGTAAATTGCATCCATCTCTTTGGCGATTTTCAGGTTATTGATGCGAAAGGAGTGGATATTACACATCTTTTCAAAGGAAAAATAAAGCATTTATTGATATTGCTCCTTTTACACAACCCCCAAAAAGGAATCAAATCTGAACTATTGAGCAGCTTGCTTTGGCCTGAGAAGGAACATGGTGCTGCCAAAAATATTCGAGGCGTTACGCTAAACCACCTTCGCAAATCTTTAGAATATCTGAATGGAATTAAATTGGTATATGCTAAATCCTATTATAAAGTAGAATTAGACGGAACTTATATCGATAGTTATCACTTTAAATCCATTATGGAGAGCAATTCAATAAGCAATGAATTGTGGACAATCTTGAGCCGTGGACAATTTCTGTCCAAGGAAAGTGCTGATGGATTAGATATGCTTAAATCTCAAATGGAACAAGATATTTGCGATTTTCTTATGCGTCAGATTCAACATGCCATTGTTATAAATGAATTGAGGATGGCGTTGCAGCTCATCCATTTCCTTTATGAAACGGATCCAACTTCCACTGAAGCACTGAAGATCGAAATTAACATTTGGAAGAGAATCGGGGATATGGGCAAAGCTAAAAAGGCATATCAAAAATTTCAAAAGAGATATCATAAATGGATGGAGGTTAATTACAGTATATCTTTCGAATCCCTTTTAGATCAGGATTAGTGCGTTTTTCTAATGATTAACCCTTTGATTAACCCCTAAATTAATCAGCTTGCATTAATATTGTTTTCGAATAAAGCCAATTAAGCTAAATCCAGTAAATCAATTTAGCAATGTGCATATTCTAATGATATTAAAATAACCAATCTGATTATGAAATGGATTAAAAACAAACTGCTTCTTATTTTTTGCGGTACGTTATTGTTTACCGCCTGTGTTCAGGAAAAGCAGGGGCCAATGGAGCTTGATCTTTCCTGCCTGAACAATTATCTGGATACCATGCAAATTCTTTTGGATACGGCCAAAATAGGTGAAGTCGATGGAACTTATCCTAAAGCGAACGCCATTGAATTAGAACAGGCATTAGGCCATCTCAAAGAGGGGATTTCCAAAGCAAAGGCCGGCTATTTTGTATTACCTTTTGAGGTGAATAGCTTTTGTATCGACGCTAGTAAAGCCATTCAAACATTTCGAAATTCCTATCAGGAAACATTATCGTCTGGTACTGTTGGTGAATTACAGGTATTTGGGATTGATAAAAAGGGATACATCGATTTTGGTGAGTCTAATTTGTTCAGCTCTTCCAGACAATTTACCGTAGAATCCTGGATCAAATATGACCCTGGTTTTTTTGAGTTTGCCATTGGAGATTTTGTCGCCACTTTTAGTCATGATGGTAAAGGTGTAAAACAAGGTTGGATGGTTAATTTTATGGGAAGTAACCTCCGTATGACGCTTGGAATGGGACCTCAGCAAGACCGTGTATTGGAGTGGGGCGCAGCCTATCCAACCAATTATGGGCAATGGAATCATCTTGTAGCTGTTTATGACGAATCCTTGGCCTCGGATCAGTTAAAGATGTATATCAATGGTAAATTATTATTCTCCAAATCTAACGATATCAAGGATCCAGCGGGTGTATTACAAAAATATCAGCCGAATAGCCGCAATCTTAAGATGTGGGCTTTTGTAGAGCCCGAGGACAATAATCGTGGTATGACGGGATATATAAAGAAATTTCGATTATGGAGTAGCGCTAAATCAGCTGTAGAAATAGACCAGTTGATGACTGCTGAAGTGTCTGGAACTGAATCGGATTTGATATGTGCTTGGGACTTCGTGAAGGTACCCGAAAACAGCCAATCGATCCCAGATAAAACCAATAAGTTCCATGCAAAAATCGTGGGCCAGCACAAATGGCACAAAATCAAATAACGAGATAATAATAGTATCAATTTATAAAAGATAAGGATGAAAATTTACTATAAATCTATTTTCACTATGGCGTTGCTTATGCTGTTTTCCATTGTTGTTATTGGACAGCAGCGTCAAGTGAAAGGTCGGGTGAAAGACAAGTCTGGAACTCCTTTGACAGGAGTATCTATTTCAGTTAATTCAAGATCGCTGGCTTCAAGTAAGTCTGATGGAACCTTTGATTTGAACCTTCAAGTGGGCAATTTGTTGACCTTTAGTTTATTGGGCTACGAATCGGTTACTACGACTGTTCCTGCTAGTGGAAGTCTGGAAGTAACGATGACGAGTAAGGACGAAAACCTCGATGAAGTTATTGTTTATGGTTATGGAAAAGTGCAAAAAAAGGATTTGACAGGTTCGATTGCCAATATTCAGAATTCAGAATTGGTTCAAGCTCAAGCGACCAATGTAACCGAAGCGCTGAATGGTAGGGTGAGTGGGGTTTTGGTTACCAAAACCAACAATAGACCTGGAGCCGATATGAGTGTTCAAATCAGGGGAACGAATTCATTCAATTATTCCAATGAGCCCCTTTATGTCATTGATGGTATTCCATCCTATTCAGGGATGAGACACCTAAATGCCGCAGATATTGAGTCTATCGATATCTTAAAGGATGCATCTTCATCTGCCATTTACGGTTCCAGAGGAGCTAATGGAGTGGTGATTATTACGACGAAGGCAGCGGGAAAAAAACAGGGTTTTCAATTAGAATACGCGGGCTCGCTCAATCTTAAAACACCAGCTCGTATTCCTGATATGATCGGCAATATGGGGAACGGACTTGAATACGTAAATTATAAAATTGCGCTTTGGAAAAAGAAATATGGTGAAAGCTCATTAGGCCGCTCTGATTTCCTAACCACGGATGAAAAACGTCGTATTAAATATGGTGAATATTATGATTGGCTACGCGAAGTGACCTCAAATAGCTTAGGAAATACACAATACCTCAGTGCCAACGGACAATCCGAAAAGAGCAATTATGCTTTTTCTGCAGGGTATAATAATGACGTTGGACTTGTCGGTAATGAAAATTTTAAGCGTTACACGGTCAATATGGGGCTACAGCATCGTATTTCAGAACGCTTTAAAGTCGGGATGAACAACTATTTTTCTTTTAATAGAACCAATCATGGGGCTGACGACGCACTTATCAATGCTTATTTCATCCCGCCGATTGCAAGTCCGTATGGCAAAGATGGAAACTATGCATTCGAAGTACAGCCCACATCAAGTAAAATAAACCCCTTTGTTCAAATTGAGAACAATAAGAAAGTTACAGAAGCTAACTTTATCAATCTAGCTGGATTTACGGAATTCAAACCTTTACAGGAGCTGACATTTAAGTCGCAATTTGCGATCCAGCTGGATAATGATATATATGGGGAATGGATTGGTCGATATACGCAGGCCAAAAGCGGTGTCAATGCACCGGATGCCTTCCGTCGGGAAAGCAAAAATCTAAATTATGTTTGGGATAATACCTTAACCTATGATAAAAACTGGGCTGATATACATAAAATTAACGTCGTCGGTTTATTTAGTATGCAGAAAGAAACTCATCAGGGATCACAGATGCGTGGTGTAGGTATGCCTTTTGATTCAGATTGGCATGCAATCCAATCAGCAGACGAAATTACCGATGTTTCAAGCTACTATTGGGAGGCAGCCATGTTATCCTATATGATGCGCTTTAATTACGGGTATAAAGATCGTTACCTCTTGACACTGACAGGGCGTAGGGATGGAACCTCACGGTTAGCACCGCAGAATAGGTGGGGATTTATGCCTTCTGCGGCGATAGCTTGGCGTATATCCAATGAAGAGTTTATGAAAGAACAACACCTTTTTAACGATCTAAAATTACGGCTGAGCTGGGGTAAGAGTGGCAACAATAATATGGACTACAATGTGGTCAATAGCGTATTGGATCTTTCTAAATATGTGATCAATGGCAAAGGACAAAATGGTTATGGCATCGGCGGCACAAAAGGTAATCCGGCCCTCACCTGGGAGATGACTTCAGAATGGAATCTTGGACTGGATTTTGCGTTGCTGAACAATCGTCTATCTGGGACAATAGATATCTATGACCGGACGACCAAAGATTTGATTTTCAGACAATCTGTGGCCGGTCTCAACGGTTTTACTTCTATACTCCGTAATGTCGGAACAACTGGTAACAGGGGAATAGAGCTCAATCTGAAAAGTGTCAACATTCAACATGCCAATTTCTCATGGAAAACAAATGTTGTCTTTTCGCTTAATCGGAACCGTATCAAAGATATTTTTGGCGATGGAAAAGATGACCTGGCTAATAGGTGGTTTATTGGTCAACCTATTCGGGTTATTTACGATTTCGAACGTTTGGGAATCTGGCAAGACGAAGAGAAAGAAATGGCAACCAAATACGGGCAGGCCCCAGGGCATATCAAAGTTGCGGATCGCAATGGAGACGGTGTTCTGGACGAGCGTGACTACAAGGTACTCGGCACACCTTCCCCTGACTATACCTTTGGCTTGACCAATACCTTTAGCTACAAGAGTTTTGATCTTACAGCCTATGTGTATGGACGAATTGGAGGTTTATACAACGATGATTTCACCTATACGTTCACCGCTTGGGACAACGAGCACTGGAATAAATTGAATGTTGCCTATTGGACACCGGAAAACAGAAGTAATAGCTATCCACAGATCGGGGCACAGTCCTATTATACCCAAGTATTGGGAAAAGTGAGCGGAACTTTTGTAAAAGTACAGAATATTACCCTAGGGTATACACTGCCGGCCGCATTGACTAAACGGCTAAAAAGTAAATCCTTTAGGGCTTATGCATCCGTTATCAATCCATTTACATTTACAAAGTACCTGGGGCCCGATCCAGAGATTATTGGCGAAAACCTTTACACTCAACTTTCCATCTACCCTCGCATATTTAATGTTGGGGTGAATGTTTCATTTTAATTTTTACGATATGAAGAATATATTCAAAAATCAAATAAGCCTTTTCGTGCTGGGCGTTTCGCTGTTTTCTGGTATGACCGGTTGCTCCAGCTTTCTCGATGTCGATTCACCTTCGGTAGTAACCGATAAATTTTACGATAGCAAAGAAGGTCAGCAAAAGTTGCTCGTCGATTTATATGTAAAGAGTAGAGCTGTATTTAATACTGGTGAAATGCAATATTTTGGAACGGATCTCTATATGGCAATTACTGAAAGTGAATCGGAGCGGATGTTCAACGGTTATGATAAGACCTTCAATGGAACAGCGCCAGTTATAGGCGGATATTGGAACAATTTATATAAGATTGTACAAGAGTCCAATATTCTGCTAACCCGAATAACGGCAGACATTGCTGGAATAGACTATCCAAAAATGGTAGCAAAAGGTAAATTCTTCCGTGCCCTTGCATATTATTATTTAGTGGAAACATTCGGGGACGTCCCACTTTATCTGGAAGAACAGAAAGAGGTGCTGAAAAGTGTGCACCGTGCCTCCGAAACGCAGATCTATAAACAATTGATTGAAGATCTGGAAAGTGCAAAAGGGACCCTTCCATTCGGAAATGCTGAGCTAGGAGAAGTAAATGACGCTGCAATTCGATTTTTGTTGGGGAAGCTTTATCTAACGCGGGCATATAAATCTTATGCGGTGACGACAGATTTTAAAGATGCAGCACAAAATTTTATGAGTATCAGCCAATCGGGTCAATATCGCTTATTGGGATCATATGCGAGTGTGTATGACGAAAATAATCAAAATAATAGCGAAGTAATCTGGGCGATGCAATATGGCACGGACAAGAACTATGTCGGTGGGGGGAATCCACAGCAGCAGCTATTTGGCTTTAACATAACTGCATTGGAGCCTGACCTTTTTGTTCGTAATCAAGCTGACTATAGCGCTATGAGTAGGCAATATTGGGTTATACCGCGTGTTCATGAATATTTTGACAATCCCGATGTGGATACACGTTACGACGTAACCTTCAAACGTTCATTTATAGTGAATAATCCAGCAAGCAAAGATTTTGGCAAATTGGGGATCTATTTTCCACGCTGGAATGACCATTCGGGGAATGTTGTTGGAGCGTTACGTTTTTACCCCTTTAAAAATGGAAATGACTACAATTGGTATCCGCAGTCTACTGCATTGCCTGTACTGACCAATGCGATAGACCGGATGCCCATTATCCAAAAATTCAAAGATACCAAAATGCCTTGGGGTGGGGCAGGTACACGAGAAGATGTTATATACCGTCTATCGGATGCATATTTATTAGCAGCAGAGGCCTATTTGGGCATGCATCAAAATCAAGAAGCGCTCAATCTTGTCAATGAGCTCCGCAAACGCGCTGCGCTATCCGAGACTGCTTTCAACGATCAGCTCAAACTGTCGGCTCTTAGCTTGGATGTACTGCTCGATGAAAGAGCACGCGAACTTATGGGTGAGCACGATCGCTGGTTTGATCTAAAACGAACCGGTAAACTTATTGTGCGAGCGAAGGCTAACAATCCATTGGTTCAAAAATACAACAACCTAAACCCCATTCACCTATTGAGGCCTATTCCACAGGATGAAATCAATAAAACTGAAGGATTGACCCAAAATAATGGTTATAATTAAATCGAATGCTTTATGAAACACGCTATGATTACTGGAATAACGCTTGCCTTATGCAGTCTATTTGTGAGCTGCTCGAAATATAAAAGTCCCGATATCAATCAAGGTATAAATGATACCGTGCCACAACTATATGAAGAGCTTTATGAGCCCATTAAAGATAACGGGCAGTATAATTTATTAGAGATGACGGTAAAACCCAAACGATATTGGTCTGTCGTGGAGGTTCTTAACGTTGGTTCTAGAAACAATATTGGTGAAAGCAATGAAATACGAGGCTTACAGTACCATTTACTGGCGCAATCTCTTGCTGGGTTAACGAACCGTGCTGTACAGCAAGGAAAGAGCCAGATCGCTGTCTGGTTGCATGATCATGCGGGGCGGGAATCCTATACGCTGTCCAAGCAGGCGTTGGGTGATCTTGGGATTAGCGAACAAGGGATGCAGAGTGCCATTGAGCTGGCACGCAATAATTATGGACCGTCTGATGGGATCAAGTTGCAGCTAAAAGATCTATTCGATGGTTATGTACTCACCGATGTGACAAATAATCCAGAAAGCAATATTGTGGCCTCTGTGGCTTCTTCGGTGTACAACGCGTTGATTGTTGATGTCCGTGACAAGGCTAAATATGATGCGGCAGGATATACGATGAAATATGATGCGCGTAATAAATCCACGGCAGATGCCTGGAAAGAATTTAAGATGAAAGTAAGCAACAAAGCGTTGGTGGTTATGCCTGTGCAGACTGGAGAATTACGCGACTTTGCAATTGCCAACAACCTATTTGTCCTTAACATTAATAAGCAAAAAGAGAACGCATCTGCCGGCCAGAATTTACAGGTGTATGAGGAAATCTTATCGTGGCTGGCTCCTGGCGCGCCGATCTATGGATGGGAGCAAGGTGTGGATGAGTCGGTATTCGTAAGCAGGGCATCTGCAAAGGGCCATGTTTGGGTCCCCAGCGATTGGACATATAATATTCCGTTGACTTCATTGACATACAAACAGCGTCAGAAAGGGGTGTTGGCCAAGGTTGTCAACCCACAGTTTATCGACTGGTCGAAAGATAAGAAATTCGTTGCTTATTATCTTTCGGATGGTGACAATGTACAGTGGATGATGAACGATTTTGTTTCTGATTACTATCAAAACAGCGATGCCGCGAACATGAAAATGGGGTTTGGTATTTCTGCGAGCAATCTTTTGCAAATGGCACCAAGTCAATTTAATAACGTCTTTAATAAGCAGCATCGTGATTATACTTTGATTGAAGCCCTTGGAGGTGGTTATCAATATGTTGATAATTTTGGGATCGAAGATAACCGTACCACACGTCTGGGCAATTTGGCCAAAGATGTTGCACAGCATATGCGGCAACATCGCATTAAAGTGCTTGGACTGATGGCTAAAGATGTGAAGTCGGCAGCTGCCAAAGAAGGGTATCAAGCATTTATTGATGCTAATGATCAGCTCGAGGGACTTGTTGTCTTACAATACAGTCCTTATGCAGGCGGAAAGGGAGATATTATTTGGTTGAAAAATAAACAAGGGTATGAGATTCCGGTCATTAGCATTCGTTATACGCTTTGGAATTTTGGAAATGTTAATCATGAACGGGAGGGAACCCCAGCTTATATTGCCCAGAAACTTACAGCAGATAGCGAAAATAAGTTCTCTGTAATTGGAGTGCACGCATGGAGCAAGTTTAGAAATATAGGCAAAGGAACAGATCCTATCACGGAAAATACGGATGGTGACTTGGACGGAGCATCAGCTGCAAAACTTATGCGAAACCATTTGGGAATAGATTTCGAGACCGTCAACGTCCAGGAATTGATTTGGCGCATACGTATGAGCCACAATAAAGAGGAAACAGAACGATACCTGAAATCCTATTACTAAGCAGGGATTTAACATACAGTCGATAAAACAATACATCTTCCGTTGAGTCATTCTGCCATTGCATGGGCTCGCGGCGGATGTATTGGAAGTCTGCACGATGATAGGTGGCCTTTGAGATAAGCTTGCGCTCGCTATGATTTGTATTCAACGTTTTCAAATGCTTAATATGTATCCGGAATGAAATTCGCTATTAGACCTATTCAACATTTTTTCAAAGTCGCGATGCTAGCCGGTCGGTAGGCGTGTAACCAAAATGCTTTTTAAACGCATAGGAGAAATGTGAAAGATTTTCGAATCCTACCGCGTAACAAACTTCGATTGGTTTCATTCTTTTTTCAACAAATTGATAGTGTGCTAGCTCCAATCGTTTTTTTGTTAACCATCGCTGCGGTGTGAGGTTGAAAATCTTGCTAAAATCCCTTTTGAAGGTGGTTAAACTTCGTCCTGTCAGATAACCGAATTTTTCCAGCGATAAATTGAACATAAAGTTCTTTTCCATATAGCCTGCTGCTCGGTTAATTTTGCCATTTAAAATATCAACCGAATTGCTCATTCAGTTTATTCGTCGAGCCTTTGGACAATGAGGGGATTTAAATTTTTTCTTTTTGTTATTCCATTATACCGCTCATAATACTCATCTATCAATTTTTTGAGTGTATTGAAATCAAGCGACAATTGATCTGCCGAAACGGCTATTCCATTTTCGAGTACATGTTGTTGTACTTGTGGAGAGAACTGCTGCATATAATTTTCGGGATGGTGTAGCTTCAAAAAAACAAAATGGACACCATGGGCCATTCCTGTCGAGACAGATTGAATAGCAGTCCATTTTACAGTCCCAGCCTTTATTCCTACTGGCGTACCATGATATCGAATGCCATTTGCGTTCAATATTAGGCCAGTCCGATCTTTAACAAATAGGCTTTTTACTCCGCCAATTAGACAATAACATCCTAAGCCCCCTAAGGTCAACATCAATGCTTCAGGGAAAATTCTTATTTTTTCAGCGACAAAGAAAATATAGTAAGCAAATGCCAAAGCCGCTATCGTCAACAGTAAGCCAAATAGCGCCAATTTCAGACGTTTTTTGTTATCGAATTCTATGATAGTCTCATTCATAATTAACGTTCTCTTTCACATTTTTATCAGACTAAGTTAAAACAACGCTTTTCAAATTTTCATGCGAATTTCAATTCGTATGGATTCGTTTTAAATTCGCAGTATTTTGAGGTCTATCTGTATTTAAGCTATTTTCTAAACTCAATTATATCCAGCGCTATGCTTCCAAGAATCATCTTTGACGATTAACGTATTGATGGGTTAATCTATCCTCGAATCTTTTTCCAGCTTTTTGGTCTGTTTTGCGGAGAAGGTTTTTCCGAAATTGTAACTGAAACTCAATTTTGCATAGCGAGACTTCAATTTATTCACTGTTTCAATGCTAATCACATTGCCTAAACTGGAAATAGGTGCTTTTTGTAAGTTGAAAATATCCTCAATCGTCAGGGATATGTTTAACTTGTCCCGAAGCACTTTTTGTTGTAAACCCGTCGTGATATATCCTGTTCCCCCATATTGCATTTGAAAACTATTTCTTTTCAGCATAAAAGCCGAGTATTTGAACAGTAGTCTTTGGCAGAATATTAATAAAGGTGTTGATCGACCCACTAAAGTTGACAATCCCAGGTAACAAAATATCTGCTGTATTATTCGATCTGAAAGTCGGTCGTTGGGCCGATAAATATGTACTGATATTCACGCTGCTTCCAAATTTGTTTTGCGACATGACATAAGCTCCAATCTGGTTTAGATTATAATCATTATAGTAGTTAAACTCTGGACTTCCAACCTCCGCATTATATCTTGAGATATAGGTGAACATATTCTTCGAGGAGTTTCCATATAAAGAAAATATCAGTGAGTGGTTGCTATTCCACTTGTGCGAATATTGCAGATCTAGCCTATTTGCAAAATATGGCTTCAAATGTGTGTTACCGTTGGTAAAATAGATAGGATTATTGGTCACCGCAAATGGATTGAGCATGTTATAACCTGGGCGTTCGATTCTTCTGTTCCCCGATAAAGCAATGCTGTTTTTAAGGTCCTCGAAATCATAACGTATATTAAAATTGGGAAATAAATTAAGATAGTTGTTTTTAATCTGTTCGTCAGTTAAAACGGATAGTAATTTATAATCGAATGATTCTAGTCGCAAGCCTACATCAAAGGAGAAATGTTTATATTTACCATTAAGAGAAGAATAAGCAGCAAGTATATTTTCGTTATATTGAACCTTATTTTCACTATTTACTTCTCCTCCGACGGTATTTCCATCTGTGGCTAGATTCTTAAAGAAACTTTCTGTATTTGCACGGGCATATTTTACACCGAATTTTAGATCAGTACCCTTTCCGATGTTAGTTTTGAAGTCTGTATTGAATGTCCAGATTTCATATGGTCTGGTAATAATAAAATTTCTGCTACCATTTTCTGAAGAATTTATTTCCGTGTTAGAGAAATCATATGCCTTTCTCCAGAATGAAGTGTTATTTTCATTTGAGTATTTCGCGTAATTCAGGCCGATTGAAAGCTTGCTTTTCTTTTTGAAATCTTTATCATAAATTAAATCGACGATATGGAAATTATTATCCAAAAACATGAGGTCCAGCTGTTTAAGCTGCCTTTGGAATTCATCCTTCCGATTATAGATCGTGGCGTCTCGTTCATTTGGAAATTTACCATTAAAGCTGGCGTACCAATAATTAAAAGAGAGCGTACTCGTCGAATCAATATTATAGAGGGTATTGGTTTTCATGGAATGTGTCCTTTGGGACCTTTCGCTAACCTGTTCTTGTCTATAGCGATAACTGGAATCAGGTAAGTAATAGTTTTTTATTAGATCGTTTCGTTTATGCAGGTTTTCACCGTATGAAAAATTATAACCTAATGAAATTTCAAACTTACTTTTTTTAAGATTTAAATTGAGCGATTGGTCCGTTCCCCAAAGGGTAGAAACAGCTGTACTTGCCGACCCAAAGAATCCCAAATTGGAATTTTTCTTAAGTCTGATATCGAGGATACCTCCATCTCCGGCGGAATCATAGGCCGCACCCGGACTGGTAAGTACATTAACAGACAAGACCTCGTTGCTCGGTAGAGATTTCAGGTAGTTCAATAGATCCTGACCACCCAAATTGACTTTCCGCCCATTTATCAATACAGTAGCTCCCTTTCCAAGCAACTGTAATTTACCTTCTATTTCATCAACGGTCAATCCCGGTACCTGCTTGAGCAGTTCTGCTATATTTGTACTATTGCCTAATATATTGTTTTCCGCATTAAATCTATACCCACCGGTAATTAGCTCCAAGGTAGGTCTCTTGGAGGAAACTGTAACCTCCTCAAGATTATTGTCAATCTTATAAAGTTCTATAGTACCGATATCTATATTGGAACCGTTCGGCGTTTCGATTCTTTTTATCTGAGACTGAAAGCCCATGTGATTGATTTTTAGGTAAAATGAACGCTGACTGTGGGTGAATTGAAAGTCCCCACTTTCATTTGTAACCACTGTTTTGACAGGATGGCTGCCCCTTTGATGGTCCAGTAAGTAAATTGAAACCAAATGAACGGGTTCTTTTGTAAGCGAATCGACTATTTTGCCTGTAACAGTAAAGGTTGAATCGATGCGCGAAAGGATAATTCTATTAGATGAACCATGAGCTATGGCGAAAAGAAGCAGGCATGGGAAGACTAGGGCAATTTTTTTTAAGACTTTCATGTAATTAAGGTTCTTGTGCAAAGTTTGATGACCATTGTTTGCAGTTAGTGACTATAGGTTAGTCGAGCTCAGGAAAAAAATGTTGCACGATTAATAATAAAAGCGATTACCAATTGGCACAAAAGTCTTTTTATAAGTAAAAGCAAGTCTCTACCCGATATGAGTTGCAGTTGGTCAAAATTAAGAGTAGATAAGATGTATGGTCTATATTTATTCTAAAAAAAATCTTTATTAAAAAAATCAAAACAAATATAGTATATTTATGTTCTAAATAAAGTGTATGAAATATCAACTTTTAAAAGAAATCATTGTATTAGTAGAGGAGTTTGAACAGGAGAACGTAGATGGAATCTACAGTACCGACGCGGATGGATTTAAACGTTGGGTAGTGGCAAAAGAAACCGATGTTCTGGTCGAACCTGAATGGGACGGTAAGGAAAATGGGCGTAGTCCAGAGAGTGTGATCAGCACATTAATAGTGCATATGAATAGGTTTGCAAAAAGTTATTCAAAGGCAGCTATTTGGGAATCTGATTTTTCTACACAAGAGGAGTTTATATACCTTATAACCTTAAGGTCGTTTGGCGAGATGACAAAAATGGAATTGATCAGGCGGAATATTCATGAAAAGCCAGCCGGCATGGCGATTATAAATCGTTTGATCAAACAAGGATGGATCGGTCAGCAAGATTCAGAGCAAGACCGACGAAGTAAGGTGCTTTATATCACAGAAAATGGCTTATCGGCGTTGGATCGACAAATGGGAAAAATACGTCATGCCACTCAGATTGTTTCAGGTGATTTGACCTACAATGAAAAAATAACACTGATAAGTCTATTGGATAAATTGAGCAAATTTCATCAATTAATCTATGATAGAAATATTGCACCTGATAAATTGCTGGAACAAGTGAAGTTATAATTCAGTCCGAAGTGTAATAGGAATAGCTGGCTTTTTGTTGTCTTTTACACTTTTTGAAAAAGTCGCCTCCGAAATCTGATGATTAATAGGCAGATCAAATTATGGATATAATAAGATACTTTAATGCACACATTGTCCATTGCGGTAATGGAAGGTCCATCTGGATGTTGCCCTTGCATAGGGAGTTAAAATAAACAAAAATGAAAAAGAAGGTAGCAGTTATTGGTGCAGGTTTTTCGGGTCTTTCAGCGGCGGCCTATCTTGCGCAGGCAGGATACGATGTGCATGTTTTTGAGAAACATACGCAGCCCGGTGGAAGGGCGAGACAGTTTAGTACGACAGAAGGATTTAGATTTGATATGGGACCGAGCTGGTACTGGATGCCTGACATCATTGAATCATTTTTTTCAGATTTTGGGTGTTGTACTGCTGATTTTTTTGAACTTGTATCACTCAATCCTCAATTTGAAATGATATTTAACTCTGGACAGATTCGTGTACCTGAATCCTATCAGGAGTTAAAACAATTATTTGAACAGATCGAACCTGGGGCTGGTACGCAGTTGGATAGCTTTATGGAAGCTGCAAAATTTAAGTATGAAGTGGGCATGCGGGATTTTGTGAATAAACCCTGTCACAATTGGGGCGAATTTCTCTCTCCAAAAATTGCACTTAGTGCTTTTAAGCTAGATTTGCTTTCTAATTTTAGATCCTATGTTGCCAAATATTTTAAGGACCAAAGATTGCGGACATTGATGGAATTCCCCGTTATATTTTTGGGCGCTTCACCCAAGGATATTCCGGCATTATATAGCCTGATGAACTACGGCGGTTATGCGCTTGGAACACATTATCCCAAAGGGGGCTTTTTTCAGTTAGTACTGGCGATGCAGCAAGTAGCGGAGAGACAAGGTGTCACTTTCCATTTTGATCATAATGTTGATACGTTAAATATTGAAAAGAATAAGATCACATCATTAGTTGTTAATGGTGTGAATCATCCATTTGATCTCGTGGTTGCATCGGCCGATTACCACCATATCGAAACACTACTTGCCAAGGAGTTGAGAAACTACGATGACGATTATTGGAAGAGCAGGACCTTTGCACCCTCAAGTTTGATCTATTACCTAGGGATGAAATCGTCCATTCCAAATCTAACTCATCACACACTGTTCTTTGAGCACCCGTTGGATGATCATATCGACTGTATCTATGGTGAAAAAAAATGGCCTCAAAATCCGCTGTTCTATGTATGTTGTCCATCCAAAACGGATCCGCATGTTGCTCCTGCAGACAGTGAGAATCTCTTCTTATTAATGCCCTTGGCGACCGCTATCCCGGATGATGATGAAACACGTGAAAAATATCTAATTAAGATGTTAAAGCGTTTGGAAAAGCATACCGGTACAAAAAACTTATATGAACAGATTGCATACAAGAGGAGTTACTGTGTGAGCGAATTTATCAGCGATTATAATGCTTACGGGGGAAATGCTTATGGACTAGCAAATACATTGAAACAGACAGCAGTATGGAAACCCAAGATCAGAAATAAGAAAGTCCATAATCTTTTTTATTCAGGTCAGCTAACGGTTCCTGGTCCCGGTGTGCCTCCCTCCATTTTATCAGGGAAAATTGTTGCCAAAGAAGCCATTGAATTATATCGTAAAACATAAGACCATGAAAAAGCTATTTGATGAACTCGCTTATGAAGTAAGCAAAAAAACAACTGAAAAATATAGTACAAGTTTCTCGCTCGGTATTTTGGCGCTCAAGCCCTCCATTAGGGCTAGTATATATGCGATTTATGGCTATGTACGATTAGCCGATGAAATCGTGGACAGTTTTCATGGATATGATAAGAAGCGGCTGTTGGCGCGGTTATATCTCGAGACAAACTGTGCTTTAGAGGAAGGTATCTCATTAAATCCGATATTACAATCTTTTCAGGAGACGGTACATAAGTATGCTATTGATGTCGAGCTAATCCGTCAATTTCTACACAGCATGGAAATGGACCTGAATAAAGTCGACTATAATTCTGAACGCTATAAAGAATATATTTATGGCTCGGCTGAAGTGGTGGGATTGATGTGTTTACAGGTTTTTACAGAAGGTAATAGACAGCGCTATGAGGAGTTAAAACCTTACGCTATGAAACTAGGCTCCGCATTTCAGAAAATAAACTTCTTGCGGGATCTTAAAGACGATTACCATGTTCTTGGGCGTACCTATTTTCCGAATTTGGATCTGGCTGTCTTTGATAATGCCCTCAAAAGCCAGATTGAGGATGAGATACACAGCGAATTTAAGGAAGCGCTTTTGGGAATTAAAAAATTGCCTGCATCGGCAAAATTTGGCGTTTATCTGGCTTACAAATATTATCTTTCCCTGTTTTCGAAGATTCGAAAAAAATCCCCAAAGGAGATTTTGGAAAGCAGGGTGAGGATACCAAATGCACAAAAAGCCTATGTTGCTTTAAAAAGTTATCTGCGTTACAAAGCTGCTTACTTATAAAATAAAGCTATGAATTTTATTACTGTATTGGTCACTTTTATTGCTATGGAGGGCGCAACCTGGCTTATCCATAAGTATATTATGCACGGCTTTCTCTGGGTATTACATCGCGATCATCATGATCATAGCAATGCGGGCTTTTTGGAAAAGAATGATTACTTTTTTATCATTTTTGCCCTTCCTACCATCGCGTTGATGTATTTTGGTTCGTTAAGGGGATACAATTATCTGTTTTATATTGGATTAGGGATTATGCTTTATGGTATGGCATATTTCTTTGTACATGATATATTTATCCATCAACGCTTCAAATGGTTGAGTAAAACAAATAACCGTTACTTTTTGGCGCTTCGGCGTGCTCATAAACAACATCATAAACATTTGGGTAAAGAGGAGGGCGAATGTTTTGGCTTTTTATATGTTCCGATGAAATACTTTAAAATGTATACTAACAATGAAAAAATATGATGCCATATACTTACTCGCTTATCTTATTTTTTACGGTCATAATCTGTTTTGTCGCATCCTTCGACAAGCGGCTTCGATTCGATCGTGAGTTTGTTCCATTCTTAAAGTCAGCGGCACTTGTTGCTGTATTTTTTATAGCTTGGGATGTCTGGTTTACCAGTAAGGGAGTGTGGTGGTTTGACACAAGGTACACCCTAGGCCTGGTTATAGCAGGCTTACCATTGGAAGAATGGTTATTCTTTATTTTCATCCCTTTTTCTTGTATTTTCACCTATTTCTGCATTGATAAATTTTTTAGATTACAATCGCTATCGGCCTTCAATAATATTGTTGTCTTTGTAAGTGTCATTATATGTGCTGTTGTTGCTCTTCGATATGCTGACAGAATCTATACCGTAGTTACCGCTGCTGTGACTATGGTGACATTGGTGCTTTTTCACTTTGTATTTCGGATACAATGGATTACGCAGGCCTCTTTAGTCTTCACTTTGCTGATGCTGGGCTTTTTACCTGTCAACGGCATACTAACCGGAACAGGATTGGAGTCCCCTATTGTCAATTACAATCCAATGGAATTTATGGGGATCAGGGTACTTACTATTCCGGTTGAAGATGCAGTGTACGGATACACTCAGTTTTTGTGGGTTCTTTACTTTTTCAAAAAGTTTCAAAGTAGGCCCCTAAAATCCAGTCTGTAAAGTGGATGCATTTGAACAGCTCAAATAAGCTCAGAAATCCGCTGCTTGATTTTTTGGAAAGTAAATCCATGTTTGTAATGGATTTACTTTATCGACTCTCACTTTGAATTAAAAATACCTTAATTAAATTTTTTGCTTATTGTTTTACCCAGTAAAAAGTTTTTGAAAAGATGCCACTTGCGTCCTAAACGTTTAAAAAGTGGCGGTGTTTGGATATAGCAAAGTTGCTATATTTAAATTGCAAAATTATAACACACCGCCATGATAAATTTAAATGTTTTTAGTCAGATTTTATCTCTTGTTGACCGTGAATTATTCAAAGATTTGGTTGCAAAGCACAAAAGTGATAAACACCAGAAAGGGATCAACAGCTGGACGCATCTAGTCAGTATGCTTTTCTGTCATTTTTCCTCGGCAGATTCGGTCCGGGATATTAGTAACGGTCTGCGCAGTACCACTGGTAATCTGAACCACTTAGGTGTAGTAAGAGCTCCAAGTAAGTCTAATATATCCTATATCAACACACACCGTACCCATGAACTTTTCAAAGATCTTTACTATTCTGTTTTGGATAGGCTTTGGCAAAAGGACACCCATTTTCGCAAAGATCTTGGTCAGCTAAAGCGTAAAGTATATCTGATGGATGCAAGCATCATCCCCTTATGTCTATCTGTATTTGACTGGGCAAAGTTTCGTAGCACCAAAGGTGCCGTAAAGCTGCACACTGTCTTGGATTATGATGGCTGCCTACCTGTTTTTATGCAGATTACCGATGGAAAAGTACATGAGAGCCAGCGAGCCGGTAGTTACAGTTTTTCCAAGGGAAGCGTGCTGGTAGTGGACCGTGGCTACGTGGATTACAGCTGGCTTGGGGATTTGGACAGCAGGGGGTGTTACTTCGTTACCAGGAGTAAAGTTAATATGAAGTACAAGGTTATCAAGTCCTATCAGAGTGAAGCACTCATGGAAAAGGGGATCCTTAAGGATGAGCTCATTGAGCTATCCGGTGCTGCCTGCAATAAATACAACGGCAAGCCGCTACGCCTAGTCCACTTTTGGGACAGCACCACTGGCAATGAGTACCACTTTTTGACCAATAATACGAAGTGGAAGGCTTCTTTGGTGGCAAACATCTATAAACAACGCTGGCATATCGAAGTCTTCTTCAAGCATCTAAAGCAGCGCTTAAAAGTATCGACATTCATAGGGACTTCTGAAAATGCAGTGATGATCCAGATCTGGACTTCACTCATTGGCATATTACTGTTAAAATACTTGTAAAAAAAGGCCAAATATGACTGAAACCTGTCCAATCTGGTCGCATTCATCAGAATGAATATCTTCGTGAAAATAAACATCTGGCAATGGATAGATGATCCCTTTCTCAGGCCGCCTATAAAAGGAAAAAAGGGACAGCTAAAGATCTTCGCAGATTGAAAAATAGGGGTCAATATCGAAATGATGAAAAAAGCTATGCTTGTACCACAGAAATCGAATCCTAAAATTTATTTAGGACACATATGAAAAGATGCCTTTATGGGCCACAATTTTCAACTTTTTTCCCTGCAGGTACATTTCGCAATTGCCCTTTTGGCCGGTATCATGGTTTTGCACAGTCCCCTTCCATTCATTTTTTTCAAAACGTACATTGTAGAGGGTTGGACGTCCTTTGGGATCGAGACCAGAAAATTTTCCGTTGCTGTAAGTGATGGTGATAATGAAGCCTTCCTCGGTTTTCCATTTACCTGCAAAATTATCATTGGAGGATTGAGCAACACTCATTATTGCCATGAAGATGATGACAAGGGATGACAGTATTTTTTTCATATGTAATGATTTCATACTGCAAAGCAAATTAAAATAATCTGCAGTGTTTTTAATATATCAAGACCGTTGCAAAATAATGTTGATATTTTCTGATCGGTTATTTTTGCTTTTTTTTTGCAGTTTTTTCCGATTTGGATTCGGAAATCTAGTTGCGTTTTCTTGAAAAATCCTCTTTTTGAGGCCTTTTCAACTGCTTAATTTGTGTTTTTTATTGCATTGGACACAAGTATCCCAGGTGATCTGTAAAGATTGTACGCCATGGCTTCCATTAGATTTTGTGTATGCATTTTGGCGATCCCCTTATACCTTGCACAGCTTGAGTTGAACCATCGCCGGATGCTCCCGAAGGTCCGTTCAACTTTGAACCTGATCTTGCCGATCAGTTTGTTTCTTAACTTCTCTCTTTCGGTTAACGCTGTTCCTTTCTTTGCCTTATGCAAGATCCTGCTTTTTAGCTTTCCTGATTTGATCAATTCCTCATTTTTAGAGGAACGATATCCCTTGTCAGCATAGATATGGATGCCCTTTGGAAGGTCAGCCGAAGATATTACCTGTTGAAGATTGGCAATTTCATTTACATTTGCTGGAGTGGTTACCACGCCCAGAACCAGGCCTTCTGTATCGGTGACATAATGCTTTTTATAGCCATAACGTGTTTTCCCAGCCTTCTTTATCCAACGAGCTTCATGGTCAACACCCGGGCTCTCTTGTTGGATCAATAACTGTTCACTATTCTCTTTATCCAGCTCAGAATCTTCGCGAGGATGTTCACTACGGTCACTTTCGATCTCGTAAATAACTTTGCCTTTTGGTTTTAGCGGAGAATCAACAATACTGGCATCAACGATAGCTCCACGTTTTACCAATATTTTATGTTTATTCAACTGCTTGTTCAGCTCCTTGAATAGATTCTCATAAACACCCTTTTCTGTCAGCGAGCTGCGAAAACGGCTAATAACACTGTGATCGGGAACCGAATCGTCCAAACTGATGCCAACAAAGCGACTAAAGGAGATACTGTCGTTTATACGGTCTTCTACTTCGTAGTCACTCAGACCATACCAGGTCTGTAGAAGTGTCATTTTGAAGAGGACAAGACCAGAATAACTAGGGCGTCCCATTTTGCTTTCCCCTTTGTGGTAATGCTTGTTGATAATATTTGAAATCGGACGCCAATTTACCAATGTATTGATCTGATCGAAGAATTCCTGCTTGATTTTCCGTCTTTGAACCATGTAATCAACAAAGCTAACTTTTTCTGTCTTTTCCATACCTTAAATATAACGAAAATCAACAAGAAACAAATTAAAAACCTGAATATCAATAAAATAAAAACCAAACACTTTTGCAACGGTCTTATATCTTAAAAAATGAAATCGTCTACCTGCACGCGCGTATCACGCTTAGTGTTTGTTGGGTAATACCCAGATAGGAGGCAATATGTCCCAAGGAGGCTCTTAGCAATATGCCAGGAAATTTGTCGAGCATATTTTTATAGCGTTGCTCGGCAGTTTGAAGTTGTAATGCAAGAGTTTTTTCGGATAGCATACTAATCACTTGCAGCGATACCTGCAGCCGGAAGTCCTTAAAAGCAGGGATGCTATTACAAAGTTCGTCGAGTTTGCTATAGGGGATAACACGCAAACAAGCTTCTTCCAATACCTGTTTACCATAGGGGTGGGGGCGGTCAAAAAAAACACTTTCAAATTTACATTTAATTTTCCGATTACACACAAGCGGATAAAAATTGGCGAGAGCTATCGCAATCAAATCAAGTCCCGCTGCTTATCTTTATGTTGAAAAAAAAAGTTATATGAAAACAGCAGGACTTGACGTGCATAAAGATAGTATTTTTTGTGCGGTATTTAATGGGAAGCATTATTCGGATGTGGAGGTTTTCGAAACCTTCAGTACGGGCATTCGACAGTTGGGAGCCTACTTGAAGGCTGCGGGTGTTCTCCGAGTAGCGATGGAGAGTACCAGTATTTACTGGATCCCGGTCTGGAATATTCTCTCTGAAATGGGCTTTGATCTGATGCTGGTGAATCCCTTTTTAATCAAACAGCTGCCCGGCCGCAAAAGCGATGTAAAGGATGCACAGTGGATTGCCCAGCTACTTCACAAAGATATGCTTCGCGGGAGTTTTGTGCCCGGTGAGCGAATACAGGAACTCAGGAGCTACACCCGTTCCTATAGCAAGTTGCAGCAGCGGATAGTCCGTATGCTTACCAAAATGGACAATATCCTCGTACAGGCCGGAATCCGTTTGGGTAGTCTTGTGACCGATATCGGAGGGAAAAGTATGCTGAGTGTCATTGATGCCCTGATAGCCGGGGAGCGTGATGCCGTACGTTTAAGCAAACTGGTCTATGCCAGTAAGAAGAACAAAGAAAACGGAAAGCTGGCAGCAGCACTAACCGGCTGCATGAAGGAGCACCACCGCTTCAACCTGCAGATGGCAAAAGCTGAATACGACCTGTTGATCAAGCAGTCTGCTGAGTATATAGAAAAGATTGAAGCTATCTGCCTGCGTGATTTTCCACGGCAGAGTGCCTTGCTAAAGACGATTCCCGGCGTTAGCCGTATCAGTTCCGCTGTGATCATCGCCGAGACCGGCGCAGACATGAAAGTTTTTGAAAACAGCGGTAAACTGAGCGGATGGGTCGGATTACGACCAAAGAATGATGAAAGCGCAGGGAAATATAAAAGTACAGCAATCACTAAAGGAAACAGATATCTCAAGCCAATACTGGTACAGGTTGCCTGGGCGGCAAGCCGCTGTAAAGGCTCCTATTTTAAAGACAAATTCAACCGTCTAAGTATAAGAAAATCCTCGAAAAAGGCCCTGATCGCTATCGCACGAAAAATATCCGTTGTTGTATGGAATATCCTAAAAGACTTAACCCCTTATAATCCGGCACTACAGGTGATCTACGAACCAGCCAAACTAGATGCCAGGATACGGTATCACCAAAAAGAAATGGAACGCATAGCGAAACTTAAACCATAACAATTTTTTGCGTAAAGGCCGGGTATCTTTATGGTGGCTAAAAGACCCCGTTTTTAAATTGGCCAATGCAAATGCCTGAAAAGGCTATAAGTACACAAGCATGAGTTAATGCCAGCCTTACGGCTGACCAAACTCGAAGAGGAAAATCGCAAAACCCAATGCGCAAGGGGACTGTATTATAGTTAATTTATAGAGGAAAGATACGGAATTACCCGCGCCCATGCAACCAAAAGCCACTTTTAAGGCAAAGAAAAACGTCTTTTCTGAATGCTTTTTACAACTTGTATACCCTCCACCATCAGAACCAGGTCACTCCAGGATAGTTCACCGTTTTTCACCCCTGGTGCCAGAAAAGTTCCGCTCTCCAAACGTTTATAATACAACACAAAGCCACCCTTCTCCCAATGCAATAGCTTAACATACGTACGACTACGGTTCAGGAAAACGAACACTTCACCACTGGTGGCCTGTCGTTGCATACCCGAACTGATCAGTCCGCAGAGTCCGTCAAATGATTTTCGCATGTCGCAAAAGCCGTCATAAAGGTAAAAACGGTGCGATGAACCAAGCGCAAACATCAGTATAGACGGATCAGCTGTGACACAAGGGCAACATCGTTTTCGATCTTGATACGCACACCATTGGGATAAATAATCTCAACATCGCTCTTTCCCCGCGCCTTATCAATTGTTATAAAGTTTCCGAGGCCTGTTGTGTCATTTTCTTTACTGCGCGAAAACCAATAATAAAAGGTCGCTTCGTTGATCCCATTTTCCGCGCAGTAAGCTTTCTTGCTTTTACCGCTCTGTTGCCAGTCTGCTATAAGCGACAGCATACGCTCACGTTTTTCTTCTAAGTTGTTCATACAGCAAAGCTAAAGCCTAATGCGATCTAAGGCAATATGTACTTCATAGCACGGATACGATACACTGATATTAAGATTGAAATAGCTATATAATACAAGGCCAAACCGATGAAAGATTCAAAGAGAATTATTGAACAATAGTACTGCCCGCAAGGAGTGATGAAAGACCAAGATTTGTTTATCAAGGAGTTGATTCAATTGTTTCCGAGTTTAAAAGAAAAACTTTTAGATGAAGATTGCTAGCGCGAGGGATGTTGGAAATTATTCAGTAGGATTTATCAATATCTAGGTCATTAATCTGGGATAGATATGTTTAGGCAAAAAACTTTTATGCATAAAAAATAGAAGCATGAAAACGATTATTAAGGTTATTGTGATTATCGTTATATTACTATTGGCGTTTGATCAATCTAGAAGGCCTTATTAATTATAGAAATGGATAAGACATTTAGGGATTCATTTCCGTTTGGATCCGAAAAATCCTCCCTATGATCTCATCAATTGCCTTTATTTTTTGATTGGGACAATCGAAACAGCATAACCACCGCCTGCGGCACAATGTTGAACGATAGTATCCTTTTTCGTTACTCTTGTAGTTTTTATTGTATACGCTTGTGGTTTTGTCTTATAGTTTGCGTCTGATGCATCAGCATAAATAGTTGCCAAATAGGTCATTCCTTCATCCAGAAAATCAAATTTTATCTTCGATGTTCTGCTGGAATTTCCATTTACACTTCCTAAAAACCATTTTTCTGTATTTTTTTCTTTACGGGCAACGGTAATATATTGACCAGGTTCAGCCTCTAAATATTTACTGTCATCCCAATCCAGCCCGACATCTTTAATAAATTGAAAAGCATCTGGAAAACGATCATAATTTTCCGGAAAATCTGCTGCCATCTGCAAAGGGCTATACATCGTTACATATAGCGCCAATTGGTTGGCCAACGTACTATTCACATGGGCACCATTGGCGAGGTTCATTTCAAAAATACCAGGGGTATAATCCATTGGACCGCCAATAAGTCTTGTAAAAGGCAAGATAGTTACATGATTAGGCTTTATGCCACCAAATGCATGGTATTCTGTACCTCTAGCAGATTCATTGCCTATCAAATTTGGCCAGGTACGTGCTACACCCGTCGGACGTACAGCTTCGTGCTGATTAACCATAATTTGGTAGGAAGCTGCTTTTTCTACAGCATACTGAAAATGGTTATTTGTCCATTGGCTATAGTGGTGTTCACCCAATGGAAGAATATTTCCTACATACCCACTTTTTACAGCATCATAACCCAATTGGTTCATCAGCCTATAGGCTGTATCGATATGTCGCTCATAGTTGCGGATAGATCCGGATGTCTCATGATGCATAATCAGTTTCACACCTTTGGCGTGTGCATAATCGTTTAATCCTTTGAGATCAAAATCAGGATAAGGCGTGACAAAATCAAAGACATAATCTTTATCATTGCCAAACCAATCTTCCCATCCGATATTCCATCCTTCAACCAAAACACCCTCAAAACCATGCTTCGCAGCAAAATCTATATACTTTTTAACGTTTGCTGTTGTCGCGCCATGGGTACCATTTGGTTTTGCCATACTGAAATCTGTTATTCCCAACTGGACAGACGGAAATTCATTTGTATAGGACCAACTACTCTTACCGGAAATCATTTCCCACCACACGCCTACATATTTTGTAGGCTTTATCCAGGAAGTATTTTGTATTTTGCTTGGCTCATTCAAATTATAGGTCATCTTAGACGCCAATATATCTCTTGCATCATCACTTACGATAATTGTTCTCCAAGGTGAGGTAGCGGGTGCTTGCATTTTACCCTTATCGCCATGTGAATCTGGCGTAAGCCAAGATTCAAAAACAAAATTTTTGTCATCCAAATTGAGGTGCATCGTCGAGTAATTCAGACAGCTTGCTTCATGTAAATTGATGTAAACACCTTCATTGGTTTTTAGCATCAACGAGGTCTGTACCCCCGTTGGCGAGAAGGAGGTTTGAGAGACGTTGCCGCCTTCGTAAGCGCTTCCCATCAAACCCCTTATTTCAGATAGTTTAGATGTGGTATAATTATATTCCTGGGTGTCATAATCGCCAGGAATCCAATAAGCGGTATGGTCACCAGTCATGGCAAACTGGCTACGTTCCTCTTTAATAGTGAAGTAATTTAGGTTTTTCTGCAGTGGAAATTCATACCGAAAACCGAGACCATCATCAAATAAACGAAAACGGATAATAATTTGGCGCTCTGTTTGTTTTTGGTTTAATGTGACAGCGAGTTCATTATAATGGTTTCTTACATTTTTAGTTTCTCCCCATACCGGTTGCCATGTTTCATCGAAAGTGCTGGTCTTTGAATCGGAGATTTCAAAATTGCTATAAAGCGAGCTCTTCTTTTTTATCTGGGTTTCACCATCCGTTTGTCCCTTTAAGTTTAATTCTTCATCCGGTTTGAGCTTGAGTTCCAATCCCAGATTGCTGGTCTTGATTACCACGTTGTTTTTAAACTTTAATTCGTAGGTTGGCGTACCTTCTTTTGTCAATCCAAAGGCCAGTTCAAATCTTCCATTGGGCGATTTTATCTGTTGCCCCCGTGCTACGATCCCGTTACAGCAAAAGACGACAAATAAAAGAAAAATTGATTTTTTCATCATTTCTATTTTAGCATATATATTAAAATTCAGTATTGTTATGAGCTTTGGATTACTTCGTTAATCGCAAAACTGTTACACCATGTGGTGGAATATTCTCAAAATAGGAACTCATTGTCCCCAGGTCTTCATGTTTCCATAAATCCCTTACCCGCCAATGGCTGCCAGATAAATCTGTAAAATTCAATCCTCTGGTTTGATAGTTACTCTCTCTATTAAAAAGGGCTATGACCCAATCACCATTGGTCAACTGACCTTTCCAGATCTGGCTTTTTGGATCTTTCGGATCGTTGGTTAAGGGTTTTCCGACAAATCCATCTTCTCTTAAAGCAAGTAGTTCCCTATTTTGGTAAAGCCAAAGATTTTTACCGATGGAATTATAACGGTCTCCAATTGTGACAGCGCCGCCAGAAATAAAGCAGGCTGAGATGACACTCTTCTTTTCATGATCATTGGAAAAAGTATTAATCCGAAGAAAATCAGCATCCAGTATCATCTTTCCTCTGCCTGAAATGTTAGACCAATAGGTCAGACCATCCATGCCATTTGCATATTGTGACCATCCAACACGTTTGATTCCACGTTCATTGTCGCTCCATCGCCACCATTTGCCATCTCCAACATCGTCGTTGACGCGGATCATGTGTCCGTATTTTTGCTCTACCTGCGCATCATTATAGAGATGTGGCATCACCAGACTTAAGAAAATTCCATTTTTATCGCAGGCTTCACGCATCCACCGAAGAGCTTTCTCGTAGTACGCCGCCGGACGTACTGGACCTACTGTCCCCATATTCCTATCTTTTCCATCTTCAAACCAGGAAAGAAAATCTACGCGTAGATAGCGCACACCCATATCCGCATAGTATTGAATATATCCTTTGACATATTCTTCGGCTCCCGGTTTGTCAACTTGTACCCACTTAAACCAGGTGGCCTGTTCATCTTCTTTCATGATGCTGGAAAGGGGAATATTCGTTCCTTTAATTTTTACACCAGCATCAGCGGCCAATTTGATTACCCATAGGGGGTTGTTGTATATTCCCAAAGTCATCCCTCTACCTTTCAGGTTATCGGACCACCAGGCGTAGTCGTGCTTCCATTTGGACGAGTGGGTAGTACGATAACCATCGGCGTTGTATTTAAAGTCGTCGCCCCAGCCGTCGATACAGACCATCTTGTAACCTAAAGATTTTAGGTTGTTGTCAATCCAGTTGATATTCTTTTCCCATTCATCTTCAGGAATATAACCATCCGTTTCGAAGTTATATTCGTAAGGGCTCCAATATAGTGGGCCGACGAACGGATTTTGCAAACTGTCTGGATGAATTATCTTTGTGGTTATATCATTTGAAGGAGTTTTTGAACATGCTGTCATAAACAGCATGTTCAAAAATACAAATGGTGTAGCGAGTTGATGAAATCGTGTCATATGGCCTAATTTTTGACAATTGAAATTGTTTCGTAAAGCTGGTTGAAGGTAATTTTATACGTTCCAGCTTCGGTAATTTTCCATTTGTTGTCGATTTTACCCTCAGCGATAATTATTGCATCTTTTCCTGTTGTTCCTTCTCCATTGGTTGGTGGCATGAAGAAATCTCCGTCCCAGCTTCCGGTTGCGGTTGGGATCTTAAATTCGCCTACTTTTAATGAGCCTGTATAAGTAAACTCATAAGGGTTTCCTGCTGTAGGCACCATTGGTGTTGGATTATCTATTGTCCAGCCAGAAGGCACGGCGTCCCCTACGAGCCATATCTGCTTGTAGGGGGTAAAAGGTTTGATCGTTATAAATGGGGTTGCACTGATATTAAGCAGAATCTTGTAAGCGCCAGCAGCTGCGATGTTCCATTTATAATCAGGGTTTCCACCCGGAACCAGCTGAACACCAGTTTCCGAAAGTTTTGGATGGTTTGCTAAAGGCATAAAGAAATCTGTCCCCCAATTTCCTGTCGCTACAGGGATTTTAAAGTCACCAGCATTCGATACTTCATTAAACTTAAACTGAAAGGCGTTGGTCGGATCTTTCTTCATTGCATTTGGGTTCTCAATATTCCAGCCATTTGGCGTAGCATCGCCCACCACCCATAGGGATGCATACGCCGCACCGACCGGACCAGGAACAACCTGTATGCTGATTGTTTTCGATGTAGTGGACAGCGTTTTTGACGGAATTAGTCCGAGCACCGTAATATCCAATTTGGACTCTACATTGACCGTCATCTTCAATTTTTCAACTAGTATAGCGTTCAATTCACCCTGGGTAAACCGTTTGCTTATCGCTCCAGAGGCGACTGCTACACTATCCCGTTGCTCACCGTTAGCCAGGATTATTTTATAAGAGATCATTGAGTTTGAAAATGCCGGCCACGAAACCGTAAGCGCATCCTCAGACGGCTTACTCGGATTAATGACCACTTTATCGGCAGATGCTGTAATATCCGTAATTTCGAATGGCAGTGGGTTAGGTGCATCCAGTTCTTTCGAACAGGACTGCACCATTATTAAACATACGCCCCATAGCAGGATATTTCCAAGATGCTTTGAAGCCGACAATCTTATTTTCCAATTAAATTTCATAACTTTCAAAAGGTTTTATACTTACTAAAACTGATTAGTATCCGGGATTCTGTTGCAATGACGGAGTTAGTGTGAAAACACTCTGACCAATAGGATAAATTTTAGTATGATCACTATTATCAGGTTCTTTATCCCACCATTTTCCAGAATTGAATTTACCCCAACGAATTAAATCGGTTCGGCGTCTTCCTTCGACCAAGAACTCGCGACCCCATTCATCGATCATTTCCTGATCGCTCAATTGCTGTCCCGACTCCAGGTACAGGCTGTTTGAGCCAGTTGGATAGTTACGCTTACGCACCGCATTCAACAATTTTGCGGCGGATCCTTTATCGCCGGTTCTATATTTACATTCAGCTAGTGAATAATAAATTTCAGCAAGTCTAATCTCTGCAAATGCCGAAGAAATGGTATTTGGATCCTTAGAAGGATATATCGGATATTTCGCAACCCATAAGCCAGAGTTGTCATCTGCATGGTTCATATTGGATTCTTTATCTGCGATCTTTGTTCCCGGAGGGGTATCTTTAAACCATCCCACCTGATCACGGGCAAAGATGGTATATCCTCGGTTGCTTTTGACCAATTTTGTCGGATCGCTATAATAGGGGAGGTAACCGAACAAAAACATACCTTCTCTTTTACTATTGCCAAGATTTTTATATTTCTTTAATCGAAGATCATCTGGATAGCGCTGAAATTTGATAAAGGGCTTACCGAGGGCAAAATTATACTCGACACTGTCCACATCCCGTCCTGGCTGAAGGGCATAGCGGGTATTCATATTTCCGAAATCGGTAAAGCCGAAGAAATTTTGAGCCTGATGCGGTGCCATCCACCAATACATATCCGAACTATAATGCCAGTGTGTGCGGGCCAAAGTTGCAGGGAATCCGTAGATAACTTCACTGGAATTTGCGTTATCGTAATCAAAAGGTTTTGACCATATCGTTTCCAATTGGTAATTGCCATATTTTCCGTCTATGATATCCTGACATACCGCAGCACATTCAGCATATTTGCTTTGACCCGTATAAACTTCAGCATTCAGATAAAGTCTGGCCAATAAGGCTGCGGCTCCGCCTTTTGTCCATCTACCAATACCCGTTGTGCCAAGATCCTGACGGAGTGGCAATCCGGGAATAGCATCTTTCAGTTCTTTTTCAATAAAGGCGAAGGTTTCAGCAGGTGTCGCTTGCGGCGGAGTTGCAGTTTCACCCTTTACTTTTGTTACCAGTGGAATATTCCGGTATAAATCAAAAGCCCGTAGGTTGAACCAGGCCCGGAGTGTCTTCAGCTCAGCCACAAAGTCGGCCTTTTCCGCTTCAGTGATCTGAACTTTTTGGATATCCACCTTTTCGATATCCTCAAGCGAGTTTGTCGCTAAACTGATACCCTGAAAAAGAGCTTTCCACATATCACTGGTATAATCATCCTGAACTGTCCAGGTATGGTAATGAGCCCGTTGGTATTTGCCTCCATCAAACCAGTCGCCATCCCTATTTGGGGTCATCAATTGGTCGGCAGGGAGTTCCTGCGCGTAAAATAGACCACCACCCTGAATCGACCAAAAGGCATGTTCAAACGGTCTCAAAAAATCACGGATTACATCTTCTCTTTTCTGTAAGAAATTGTCAGAAGTAATTTTATCATATAAGGTTTCGTCAAGCTTGGTACAGCTTGCGCTTCCCAAAATTAGGGTGCTAATGGAAAGGGGAATTATATAACGTAATGAAAATTTCATCTCTTTGTTGTGTTTAATCGTTAGAATTTAACCTGTAAGCCTGCTAGGAATTGTGCCGTCGATGGATAGTAAGACAAGGAAGTATTTATACCGGGTGTTAGTCCATTAACGGATATTGCTTCAGGATCACCTGTTGTAAACTTGGTGAAAGTATATAGATTCCGTGCTACGGCATACACCCGGATCGAACTGATTTGCTTGACAGGAGGTTTGATATTATAACCAATCGTAATATTGTCGATTTTTACAAAATCACCTTTCTCCAAGAAGTAATCCGAAAGAGTAGAATAGGTCTCTGCATTGGTCAACGCAGCATATTTGCCATTTCCATAAGCCGATTTGAGCACGTTCGCACCAGATTGCGTAACTGGGGTTCCCAGATAAAAAGCGGTCGTGTTAAAGAGGTCGTATTTAAATGAACCTCGTAAAAATACCGAAAGATCGAAGTTTTTGTAGGTAAAGTTCTGTCCCAAACTGGCGGTAAACAATGGTAATCCATTGCCTACAAAACGTTTATCCTCTTCCTTTGCTGTATTTCCGGGTATAATATTGTTGTCCTTATCATACACCATCAAACGTCCAGTGGCGTCGATACCGGCAGATTCGTACATATAGAAACTGCCGATTCTCCGTCCTTCTTCCAGACGTTGAGCTGGTCCGGGAGACCCCGGCGAAGGCATATAGGACATGAATTGAAAGTTTTGCCCCTTATAAATGTCATTTGAAAAGGAAACGAATTTATTGCTATTTGATGCTCCAGCGAAACTTACCGAATATGAAAAATCTTTCTGGGTGAGGATTTTAGCATTTAATTGCACCTCCAGGCCCGAATTTTTCATAGTACCTACATTGGCAAAGGTTGTTGTTAACACGAATGGTGGAACCGGAACGTTATAAGAGCCTAGCAGATCTTTATTGGTACGTACATAATAATTGATACTACCACTTATTTTTCGTTGGAAAAGATCAAAATCGACACCGAAATTTAAGTTCTGTGCTTTTTCCCAACGAAGGTCATAGTTGGTATTCTGACTGGGACCCCAAACTTGGTATGATGCCCCGTTAAACGCAAAATAACCATAACCTTGATAAGTATCTAACGAAAGGTAACTGCCAAAGTCCTGATTACCGGTCTCACCGTAATCTGCTCGAAGTTTCAGGTCGTTGATCCAAGAAGCTTTCGGAAAGAAATCCTCCTCCATAATTCGCCAGCCTAACGAGAGAGCGGGGAAATAACCCCATTTGTTCAGTCTTCCAAATTTAGAAGAACCTTCATAGCGCAAACTTGCCGATGCATAATATTTATTTGCCAAATCATAATTTACCCTTCCAAAAAAAGCGATCAGTTTCGCATCATTTTTATATGAACCAACCGATCTGAACGTGTAATCACCAGGCTGTGGATTGGTAGGAATAGGGACGTCATATTGACCTGAGCCCAGATTGTTATACGTCAGTACATCGGATGGGAAATTTTGGTTACCTGCATTCATTCCTGAATACAGAAAATAATTATATGCATATCCTCCTAATACGTTAATATTATGTCTTCCGAAACTTTGTTTGTAGTTTCCTGTCCATTCAAATACATACTGGTCACTTTTTTTATAATTTCTTCCCGCTGAATTTCTACCACTATTTCCATTAATTGCGCCTGTATTGTAGGACGGTGTAAAATTGAAATCAAAAAAATCAGAAGATTGTTGTGCCAACGTTACCTGTGTAGACAAGTTTTCCAAAATGTTAAGTTTAAAAGCTGCATTCCAGTCCAGGTACTTTCCCTCGGTTCCATCCAATACCGTGCGAAGCTCTTCAACAGGATTATAAGCTCCAGAAAAACCCGTATTGATATAATTGAATAAGTTTGGATTTTTTGCATCCATCACCGGCAATGTTGGATTTAGTGTCAAACTTTGATTGAATGCATTATAACTGGCATTATTTGCTTTAAGGAATCTGGGCGCAATGGTTACAGTGGCTGTATACAGGTTATTGGCCGAGGTATGGGACAGATTCAACCGCGCCCCGTATTCTTTCTTGTCTGAACGTAAGTCCAATCCATGAGCATTGCGCAGGTCAAATGAGACGATATAATTGGTTTGTCTGTTTCCACCAGCTAACTGAAGCGTGTTTTTTTGATTAAAGGCGAATTTGCGCGATACTTCGTTAAACCAATTGGTATTTCCTCCAAAATCCCTTCCTCGGTTGTGTTTTAAAAAATCTTCGGCACTGAGAACCTGGATACGGTTATTCGGTAAGTCAAAACTCGCATATCCATCATAAAATGCGTAAGGCTCAGATGTGCCTTTTTTTGTTGTGATAATAATTACGCCATTGCTCCCACGTGTTCCATAGATAGCAGAAGCTGCACCTCCTTTGAGTATATCGATTGATTCAATATCGTTTTGATTTAAGTTGTCAACATTTCCCCCAGGAACACCATTAACCACATAAAGCGGTCCAAGTCCGGCGTTGCGGGAAGACACACCACGTAGTTGCAGACTGGGAGAGGAATTCGGATCTGACTGGCCAGTGTTTACTACACTGAGTCCCGCTACCTTGCCAGCAAGAGCATTAAGTACGCCATTTCCACCAAATACGTTGAGATCCTTACCGTTTAGATGTGTAATGGCGCTGGTTACTTCTTTTTTATCTAGGGTTCCGTAGCCAACTACTACAACGTCCGCTAATCTTTCTTCATTTGTTTCAAGCGTTAGATTATAGACAGTGGCGTTATCAATATTCTTTTCCAATTTTTTATAGCCTAGAAAACTTATCTGTAATTTATCCCCGACATTTACTGCGGATAGTGCAAATCTTCCTTCGTCATCTGTTTTAGTAGCTTTTGGTTTTCCGGATACGGTAATAGAAACACCGGCCATTGGTTTACCTGTCACATCAAGAATTTTCCCTTGAATGTTTTTTTCTTGAGCTTGTGCCCATGTCATTATCAGTATCCACATAAACACAGTTAATAGATACTTTAAAGACGAGCACTGTCTTAAATAGATTACCCTCATAAATTGGTTGTTTAAAATTTTTAAATTATCCCTTTTTTGCTGCTTAGGTATTTTCTAAAACAGCCATTGGTTACAGTTCCAAATCTAGAGAAACCAAATCCCAGGAAAAAGATCGTAAACGCAAAATATAAGTCTGGAGAATGTTTAAGTATTTGATTATTAGGTGTTATATCTATATTTTTCCAAAGAAAAATATAGATATAACGGCAGTAAATTAGGTAGGGAAATTGCGTTTAGCGTACCGAATAATCTAAATTTAGCACGCAGTACGATATGTAATACAGCGAATCAAAGCTGTATAGATGGGTATTTAAAAGTATCGGGTGTCTTGTTTCTAAATACTTTTAATCGTTCCGATCTGCATGATGTTTTTATCAAATTCATCCTTATCTATGATAGCTTTGCTTTTAATTTTTGCACGATAAGTATAAATTGTGTTTAAGGAACAATGGAGAAATCCAGCAATTTTGGATGAATCATTGACACCGAGTCTGATTAGGGCGAAGATGCGTAATTCGGTATTCAAGAGCTCATTCGTTTTAAGCATTATCTTTCCATCTTCGGTAAGCAACGAGTTTAAATCGTCTACAAAACTGGGAAAGAGATGAAGAAAAATATGATCAAAGGTATTAAACAGTTCCTTTTTCTCTTTGTCTATTCTCTCGTTAGATTTGACCAGGTTAAGGAGCTCCGAAATTTTGTCTCCCATGATCATTTTCTTTATTAAGGTCTGAAATTTCTCCAATTTCGTGATGTACATTGATCTGATGGAAATAATTGAAGATAGACACGCTAAGGCCTCGACAATAATTGCCAGTCAGTTACCTGTGGCCAGCTGGTATGATGTAATCGGTGAAGATACAATTGCAGACGCAATACTCGATAGACTGATCCATGGATCTTACAGAATCGAACTTAAAGGCTATGACAACAATATGGATATGTAAAGTCCATTGAAAGGTACATTGATTCACAGAGCATTGCGTTACGGCTTTACATTTGGACTTTACATAATCGTTATTTCTTACCCAGCCCTTTCAGCCAAGTTATCAAGTTACTGTTATCGATCCATTCTCCGGTAACCTGGTTAGGTGTAAGGCATTCCGATGCCTGTTCTATAGCCTCTCTTTTCTGTTTTGAGTCGGCCCTTGCATATATCTCTGTGGTCTGGACCGAGGTATGCCCCAAAAGATCCCTTATCCAAACCAGATTTACACCAGATTGCAACAGGTGGATTGCGCGACTATGCCTTAACTGATGGCAACTGGTAACCTCGGGAATAAGATTAGAATCGTATATACGGGCCATATCTGCATATTTCTTTAAGATATAGGTTATACCGGCTCTGGTGAGTTTATTCCCCGCGCTATTACAAAAGATCGGTCTTTTTATATCAATCTCGTAGTCAACATTGTACCTTTCCATATACTTCTTGAGTATTACGACGACATGCTCAGAAAGCGGTACTATTCTCACTTTTCTTCCTTTTCCATATACCTTGATCGAGTATGGCTGATACTGTATTCGCATTGACTCTACCGTCAGGTCAGCCAGTTCCTGTACCCGACAACCTGTATCATACATCAAAGCAAGGACCGTAAGGTGTCTCAGCCCTTGATAAGATGCACTATCCGGTTGTTCAAGTAGAAGCTTTATTCCTTCTTTTGTAAAGTATACCGGGGTAGGATGTGCTTTTTTCAGATTTCCAATCTTCAGGACTTTTTGCCACTGATCCAGGTATTCGATGCTATCATACTGAAGATATGCTACAAAGGAATGTATCGCTGCCAATCTATTATTGCGCGTCGCAATACTGTTTCCCTGCCGCTCAATCAGCCATCGTAGATATTCAACCACATTATCCCTATTAATATCTGACAAAATCGCATTTTCAATCTTTATCTGTTTCTCATCCCTCAAGAAGGAAAAAAAGGAGACAAAACCATCGCGGTACGCGGATATGGTATTGGGGCTGACGTTTCGCTCGTGCGGAAGATACACACCAAGGAAACCTGTGATATATTTTGCTATGTTATTCGTTGCCATCTTTTTGGGGATATATAAATTCATTGAGGGAAATACACATTTCCAATAGTTCGGGATATTCGTTGCAGGTGAGTCTCACATATTCTTCGGTGGATGTAAGAGACTTGTGTCCCAGACAAGCAGCCAGTAATGGAAGGGCAGTGTACACATCAAGCCCTTTTCTTATCATTTTTGCAAGAGAATGCGTTGCCATGGTGTGTCTTATATCATGCACCCGAGGACCAAAGCATTCACCTTTATATGCAATTCCACATTTCGTATATACCTTTTTGAACCAGTTGTATGCGTTGGCGGAAGACACGGCTGTACCATTCAATTTAATGAAGAATGGACGTTCGCTATCAGTAACGCCTTTTACGGGGAGCATGCTCCTGTAATGTAAATATTTCAGAAGGGCCTCCTTTAAAGAGCTGCATATGGGAACCAGGCGTTCTTCTCCATTTTTAGTATTGCCCCAAGTGCCAACCCTTAATACATTCCTGTCGGGATCCACATCCTTGTTTCGCAGCGAGGTTGCTTCTGTGATTCTTAGGCCTGTACTATATAAAAGTCGAAAAAGACAGGGTAGGGATATAATTGGGTCATCTTTTCGATGGCTTCCTCGCTGAAGCCCGTCAGATTCCCGGAATATGGCCAGCATCTGCTCTTCAGTGAAGATATAGGGTACAAAACCACGATCGTTCGTACATTTTGGCAAAGGCATGATATATGATTTAACCCCGTGCTCATTCATGTATTTCGCCAGTTGGGCCAGACGGGAGCATTTTCCATAGAATGTTCTACTACAATCATTTTCCCTGGACTTTGCCCAGGCACCTATCAGATCTTTCGTGATAACTGGATTTGATAAACCATATATTATGGTGAACTCGTCAAACTCTTTGTAAGTCCATTTGGTTGATAGCACGGTGGACCCACAGGATTCTTTGATCCGGATCAGGGCTTTCATATAAGGAGCCAATACTCCCCGATAGTCAAATGGATCAGTCATAGAACCACCCTCCTCTCTGCGTATAAAAGCAATCGCTGGATTCCGGAACATCTAGTACGCATCCCAGCATATGTGACAGGTCTATCCGGACATAGGTTCTTGTTGTATCTGCTTCGGAGTGACCCAGTGTTTCCGATATAATTGAGATTGGCGTGGATTTGTCCAGCATTCTTTGCGCCAGACTGAATCTCAATGCATGCCCTCCATGATGCCTGTTCCCGAATTCGATTCCAGAAGACTTAAAAACAATTAAGATGGCTCCATGAACCGCTCCTCCATTAAGTGCCCCATATGGAGGACGACAACTTAAAAACACTTTGTCTGACATGGATTTTGGGCGTGCATACCGAACATAGTCGATAATGGCATTACCAACTATAGGTAAAAGTGGAAGTGTCAATGGATTTCCGGTCTTATATTGCACAAGCGTTATTTTATTGGTTTCCCAATTTATGTCGCTAAAACTCAAATTGGCTATATCCGAGACGCGCAGCCCTAGACGGGAGCATAATAATAGCATAGCATAGTTGCGTTTTCCAATATTGCTTGAACGGGAAATCGATGTCTCTATCTTCTGTACTTCATCTGGAGCATAGAACGAAGGGGCCTTTACACGCTTGATTTTTTTACCAAGTGATTTTAGCATATAGGAATAGTCCTTTGCAATTATATTTTCGCGGAAGAGAAATAATAGAAAGCGGCGCGTAGTATCAATATACTCCTTCTGTTGATATTCGCGACTCTCAACATACCTCACTATAGCTTCTTCGGTTATTCCCGAACGATTGTCTATTCCCAGTTCGAGTAGATATTCTATAAAGTTGCTCATTGTTTTTCTGTAACGCTGAAGTGTCTTCTTCTCATTTAAGCCCAGGGATTTCAAGTATTCAAGATACTGAATAGCGGCGGCGCCGATGTCACCCCGTAAGGGATGTTGTACCACATGCTGTCTTCTCCCTCCCAGATTGCTATCCAACAAAACATGGGTCAACACTTCAATACTTTTAATAAGGTCGCGATGATGGAATGTAACGTTGAAACCATCACGGCACGTCAGCATATATTCGTTGCCGACGTTTTCGTCGTAGTCAACCAAGCCTCTTGAGTGCATATAAACAAGGATGCCTTTCTTCCACAACCAATTATAGGTGTAGATACGACTGCCTGAATATCTGGCCTCTTTTAAAAGTTGGTTAGTACGTTCAATAAGATTTTGAATTTCCATAACTTTTACTATTTATGTTGATATATTGTAATATGCAACACTAACGTTATGGAAAGCAATTATGTGTAGTCGTATTAATAATTGGCTATAAATGAATTTTGAGAAGAGATCTGATAATGGACTTTACATATCCATATTGTTGTCATAGCCTTTATTATGGAAAGCTTTCCATAATAAAGGCGAAAGTCTAAGAAAAAAGAAGTAATATTGTCAGGTCATCAGTTGGACTGAAAAAAGCCTTGTTAGAGGGGTCAGTATGTCCAGCGGAGGGGTCAACTTCAACATTATATCCACAATAGAGTTATAGATATTGAATTGAAAGATTTTCCTCTCCTTTTGCTGTAATTTTCCCAACTTTTTATGTATGTTTGTCCGGCTAGGCCCATAGTCGTCATCAGAAAAAATCAAACTATTTTTGTGTTTTCAGATTAAAACATGAAGGCTTAAATTTTGTTAATAGGTCAAAATAATTTTTAAAAGTTTTCTAGATGAATCAAGTTTGCGAATTGAATATAGATTCCAAGATTGTTAAAGAAATAGCAAAAGCTTATAGTACATTGGACTATGTGCCGAAGTTGCGAAATCTTTTGAATCTTGTTTATCCAGAAAAGAAAACGAACAAATTTTGTAAACTCGATTTGCATAAAGAGATTAACAATCTTTTGTTGAATAGTTATGAAGGAGAACCTATTTTAAAGTATAAATTGTTCAAGGCTTTTGTTAATAGGGATGTTGTAGCGGCTTATGAGATCAAAGTTAAGAATAGCCGAGTAGATTTCCTTACTGTAGATGATGCTACAACGAGTTTTGAGATCAAATCAAGCCTCGATAATTTAACCAAGCTTTCAAAACAATCAAGCGATTACGTAAGTGCGTTTGACTTTAATAATATTGTCATTCATGAGCGACACTTGACCAAGTGCCTGGAAATTGTGCCAAAAAGTTTTGGAATTATTACGGTAGACCAACACGGATACGAAATTGTTCGTAAGCCAACTTTCAATAGAAGTACAGATCCATCTGAACAGTTAAATCTGCTAACGAAAAAAGAGCTGTTGAAGAATTTCGGTACAATAGATGCCAATGATATTTTGAGCAACCTTGACAATATTGAAATTAATAAAATCTTCAAAGTGACGCTAAAAGAACGTTATAAGATACGTTGGAATTTTATCGTCAAGAATTCTGCTGATATTCTTCCGATAGATCTCCAGTTTTTCTTTAAAACTAATGTAGAGCCGGCTCTTATCTATAATTAGGTTATTATATTCGCTTTTATTTTTTTATCAATACAATACAGGTAATGTAGCATGGCTATACGTTTAAATTTTGCTTGACTTTTATGGGGTTCTATTTCAGCCCACATATCTTTAATCAATTTCCAGCCCGGATTTAAGTTATCAATATATTGAATGGGGGAGGTGCTCATCCTTGTGACTTGGTCCGACTTTAAGACATCCCTGATTATTATACTTCTTAAATCGTCCAAATCAGCTTCCTTGCCATTTCTACCTTTATAACCATAGAATGAGTTCTCGACAGCATCATAAAAGATGAATCCAGGACTGATTCCACCACCGTCTTCCAACAAGTCCTTTTTGATACCCACATAGTCTCCAAAGCCCATAGCTCCATAAGATCTAAAAGTGGATTGTAATAAATTGTCCGCTTTATCGATTCGCATACCATGATCTAATCCAGAGTTAGTTGTACTATGATGAATCGGACTGTTTAAAATAATGACAGGACATGTTTTGAAATTTGCAATATAATCCAGCATAAAATCAATAGAATACAAGTCGTCTTCACTTGCAAGAGAGTATTCTTCTAGATCAATGAAAAGATAGTCTTTTTCAGTTATTACTTTAGCAATCTGTTGCATATCATTTGTAAATGTTAGTGAAGAAGTTCTAAATGCTAGATTATCAAATACTAATCTCAAATCTCCTTCTTGTAACAGAATAGAATTTGGTTCTCCTGTTCTTTGCCAATATGTACTAATAACAGGAATAACCTTCTTGCTTAAAAGACTTAAACTCATTAGATGAGCAGTTCTCTCGGTTCTGTTACCTATTACCCTTGATTGGAACTCAAGAACTTCCTTCTTCATCCTACTAGATGGCTTTAACTGGATAGGTAGATCTATAAACACCTTTTCACTTTTAATTGTTCTTAATATTGGAAGGTATATTTCATGAAACTTTGGCTCAGCTTTTTTCTTTGAAGTATGCTTTCGTTCAAGTTTCTTGAATATTTCGATATATGGATATATCCTATCCCCAAAATCGAAGCTTGACAAAACTTTTTTCTCTTCTTGACGATATCTAAATACTGGCGTATAAATAGGTGTACCCATGGCTAATGAGTTTAATGTTTTATAAAATAATCTAAATTGATTTTTACCTTCAAATTTCCTCCAAAATGAAACGGTACCCGGTTTAAATTTTGAAGACGCCCTAATACTATGGCGGGATGAGTATTATATGCTCTCGCCACTTTTCTAATTGTACCTTCTGTTATTGTATCTGTTATTGTATCTGTTATTGTATCTTCAATGGTTTCTAGGAAAGAATCTGGGAGAAGCCAGTCTCTAGCAAAATCATTAGCTTCTTGTTCTTTATCCTTATCATTCTCTACCTCGTCAAAATCTTCAATAAATACGTCCTTTTTACCATGAAGTAAAATATGTCCGGCTTCATGATAGAAGGTAAACCAAAAATGGTCATTTGTCTTATAGCGATCCGTTATTTGGATTAATGGTGTACCAGCAATCCACCTTGTCGCTCCACTAATAGGCGCTTTTGAAAGACTCTTCGAATAAATGACTGCTACTCCAACCTCTTTGCATTTTAATTCAAGCTGTTCTGCAAAATCTTCTGGTTGCTGTTCTACGAGGACTTTAATGTCCACCAAAATAGATTTAAATGCATCTTTGTTGTAATCTGGTAATTCTAATTTATGTAATCTCAGTTCTCCAATTCTTAGCCAAGCAGCCATATTACTTAAGTGTGCATTCAGCTTATCGCTCTTTCTAAAGTTTGTGCCCACATAATTATTTATATATAATTGCTGCCATTGAATAGGGGAAGCAACGCCATAAAATTTTAAACATTCTTCTGCTAATTCGCTACTAGCTTTTTTTGAAGATAGGAACCCGTATTCATGTAATTCTTTGAGAGGTTGCTCTTTAAGCCAATCAATACATTGTTCCAAAAATTCCTCCTGCTCTATTCGGGCCAATTTCTCACGATAATTAGCTTCTCTATTTAACCAGAACTGTGTATCGATACCTAATACTTTTTCAAGCTGAAGCGCGGTGTTCACCGTAATGGGTGCCTTACCCGAAATTAAATCATTTACCTTTCCTGGTGTCTTGCCAATTCGCTCTGCAAATTCTGCTTGGGTCATTTTTAGAAATTCCAAGGTTTCTAAAATTGTGTCACCAGGTTTTGATAATAATTCTCTCTCTATTTCTAAGTTCTTGCTCATATCTATATTTCGATTAGAATTAATGATAGTCTGTCGTATCAATAATTCGAATGTCGGTCACTCTTATTCTATCTATCTCACCTGTTGGTGTGAGCGGAATTGGGTCGTTGTCTATTTCAAAAATCAGTCTGTGATTAGGAGAAATATTTACGGCCCATTCACCATCCCGATTTCCTGAAAGCGCATGGCAATTGGCAGCGGGTATTTGCATTAAAACATTGAGGTTGGGTGATGCCTCAATATCATCTAATCTTGCTTGTACTTTTTTTGCCATTGTGCCAAATGCTTTCTTGATCTCAGCAGCTGATGAGAACTTCTTTTTAATTTTATTAGAATAAGTGATCTTCATTCTTTAAAATTTTTATTACCTAAAAAAGGTAATAATTTTTACAAATATAAATAAGATTTTATAAACTCCAAAAAGTTAAGTAGTTATTGGCTGAGAATTTGTAGTTTACTAACTACTATACTTTTCTAAAGCGTCTCTATAAAGATTTTCACTCTCGTCTTTAAATCTTGTCTTGTTTGCTATCAGTTCCTTAAATTTCTCGTTGATATTTTTATATATTATCTGATGTGCTTTGTTCTGTAAGATGTCCTCATTGTATTCATCCATGATAAACTCTTCAGTTATAGCACTATTTAGAAGTTGAATTAAATCATCTTTTCCAATTTGATCTATTAATATCCATTCAGGCTCTTTTCCTTCTGTTTTTCTTAGAAAAAACCCTTTGTTATCATTAATTTTTAAGTGTTTCATAAGTTTTTATTCTTCTTTCTTCATAAGCATCATTACCAGCTTCTAGGCACTTTAGCAAAATATCATAGTTTTCTATCTCTTTTCCGTTTTGATCTTTTAATGTCTTTTGAGACGGATGTCCACTGAATACTTGGTAACTTATTTCTTGATCTACTATAGTTTTCTTTGTGTAAAGTATATAATCGGGTTGTATTGATGCGCCAACGGTATTGTTGTGTGTGACGACTACAACTGGAATATGCTGGGATATTGACTTTAGAAGTTCATTAACCTCATTTTTAAGGAATAAATTGTCAAATGAAGATTCCGGTTCGTCAATGAGAAGCATGTCATATTGAAGGGCATCATTTATCTCATGTAAAAGATTGAATTCAGATCTTTCCCCTCCTGAGACAGGGACATTATGCTTATTCAATGTTTGATAACAAATGTCAATAAAAAATTTATGATACTCCGTTTCAGGAAGTCCAGTTGTTTTCAATGAATTTAAAAAGCTGTACGGGTTATCATATCTTGAAAATGCATCACTAAATACAAGCATCTTACCACTCTTATTTTTCATTTCTTGCGCACCACAATAGGTTTTTGTTTTAGCTATGACTTTAAAACCTCTGATTTCCTTTCTATCTATTTCTCTTTCTTTTTTTAATTCCTCGACGATAGAATTAAATCTTCTTACTTTTTCATTTTCAATAAGAATTTGATAAAGGTCAATATCATCAGGGGGTGTAGAAGTTGATTTAAGCCGTAGTTCACTTTTTATTTTTTGTATAACATCGTTCAGCCACCTTTTTTTTAGATTATCTTCATGAAGCTCTATGTGTTTGATAATAAGATCTCTTAATAGGTTTTTAAGATTCTCGATAATCAAATGCTTACTGATAATATCTTTATACTCGGTATTTTCTATCAAAGTTTCCGTTGCTTTGATAAGGTTTTCTAACGATTTCAGTTCAATCTCCGTAAGTAGTGATTCACTAAAGAGTATCGTTTTAGAGTAAGTGTCGAATTTATCGCTTTCAGATGCAAATTTTAATAAACTTGATATATATTTTTCAAGATCTAATTTGTTCGATCTAAGGTCAATATTTTTGACCTCATCTACCACGTCTTTGAATTCTTTGAAAAATTTCTCATTGACAGTACTATGTCTCGTTGTGAGTAATTTTTCAAACTTTTCTTCGTCATTTTGTAATAAGGCAAACTGCTTTATGTATTTCACTTCTTCCTGTGATTCCATAATGCGGCCTAATGTATGTGTTTTACCAGAAGAACGTTCCCCCAGAACAACATTGAGACCGGTCGATAGATAGAGACCATCATCTGTAACTTGAAAAAACTTATTACCATCACTTTTTGTCATACTCACTTTGGATTTGTCACTTAGGCAATATTTTATTCCTCCCAAAGTTATTTCTTCTAAATCAATGAATGTTTGTCGGGTTGGATATGTTTTTAGTCCACTTTTGATTCTAATATCACTAAATATGACAGGTGTAAGTTTTTCATTATCTTTTATGCAAGTCGTAAATTTTTTTGCACTAGTCACTTCGCCAGCCAATATATGAGGAGAAAGCTTGGCCAAAGTGTCTGCGGTTATATTTGGACTTTTGTCATAATGTGGAATTAGAAGATACTTTGTGAGGTCAGGAAAAATTTTATTTAGTGTTTCAACATCAATATAGTCTTCTTTTGTATTTATCAAGCCTTTTACCTCATTACATTTAGTTGCAAAATCTGTCAATTCTTTGTTTTCTGAAATAAGGAGTAAATGTCCTTTTTCGAGATCAATTTCTATCCCTGGAAGAACCCTAATTCCTAATTCTTGGGTTATTACTTCAAATTGCTTAAGGTCAAAAAGGTTATGGTTTGTAATAGCAATACAATCTAATTCAAGTTTGGTAACATATTCTTTTAATGTATCAAGGCAAAAGTCAAAGGGCGAGTCGCTAATAGAAGCTACAGTATGAATATGTAGGTCGATCTTTTTCAATTCAAAAATATTAGTTAATAAATAGCTGTCTAATTATAAATATAACATATATTATTATATTTTAAAATTTCAGTTGCAAGTAATTTCAACCAATTGGATGCGTTCTTTTAACTTAAAGAACCATTAGGAATTAATTGAGTATTTAGAGGAACTTATACTCTTCAAATGGTAATTCTGTCATAATTTTCGTAAATTTACCCTATGAACCAACTATCCCATTTACCGCAACGCAAACAGGACGAATTAACTGAAATCGTGAAGGTCATCTGTGAAGTAGCAAATCCGGTTAAGGTTATCTTATTTGGCAGTCACACGACTGATAAGTGGGTAGAGGATGAATACGAGGAGAGGGGAGCGAAGTATTCTTACATCAGCGACTACGATATTCTGGTGGTGATACCTGATGGCGACAAGGATAAAGAGCATGATATTGCTAGCAAGATAGAAAACAGAACGCTAAAATATAAGAATGATGTAAGTCCTATTGTACATAGCTTTAACTATGTAAATAAAGGGTTAGAGATGGGGCAGTACTTCTTTAGGGATATCATCAAAGAGGGGATTGTTCTTTTTGATTCAGGAGAATTTATCTTTTCAAAATCTAAATCATTGAGCAAACAGCAGGAAAGGGAATTTGCAATACAGAATTTTGAGACTTGGATTAAGGCAGGCAGTTCATTTTTTGATGGTACTAAAGCACTGTTGGAAAATGCATTAGATAAAGGGCTAAACTTTAGACAAGTTATTTTTAACCTTAATCAAACTGCTGAAAAGTTCTACGGTGGAATTCTTCTGATATTTTTTGGGTACAAGCCAAAGACACATCGACTAAAAGTTTATCGGAAATATTCTAAAAATATATCTGATAAGCTCAATCAAATTTTTAATTATCCGATTGGTGATAGTGAAGAGTATCGATTATTTGATATTTTAAATAAGAGCTATTTGGAAGCTCGATACCAAGACGATTATTATATTGATATTGAGGATCTGAAAAAGTTAATATCCAAAGTCGAGATATTGGAGGAAATTTCAATATCTCTATGTGAAGAGAAAATAAAAAGCTTAAACTAACCTAAAATATTTCAATTTTAGACTAATACCCAACTACCATTTTTTTGAAAAAATAAAATCATTATCTAGAAGATCTTGAGGTTGCTTACCTAGTCCTTTCGCATACTCTAAGAAAGTAGTGAAATTAAAATCCTTTTTACCATTTTCGATATTGCTAATATTACTTTTAGTCAAATCGCAGCGCGTAGCAAGTTGATCTTGACTAAGTCCAGCCTTTTCCCTTAGTTGTCTAAGAAAAGCTCCTACTTCAATTAATCTTGGTAAATCACGTTCTTCATTCATTGAAGGCAATTAACTATTACTGGGAAAATAATTTGTTATAAGATCTTGTAACAAATAGATTGGTTTTATATATTTGTATAGTCATTCATTGGCAACAGCGTGAGAAACTGAAAACCAAAGATGAATGAGAATTATAAACTTTAAAAAATACAAAAAATTCGTAGAGAGGGCCTCCCTTATTTATTTAAGGATAAGGTCGCGTAGTTTCTCACGCTCAACCTTTGAGCAAGGGAGGTTTCTCTTCTATTTGTATATAGGGACGTTAGCTTTTAAGAATCCTTTGGATCTTAAAAAATGTCCTCCAGAATAGTTTGTAGTAATTATTCCTTGTCGAATTCAGGTTCGGAAAGGAATAAATCAGTCTACAAAAAGTCTGAACTTCTTAAACTGATGCGGTATCGTTTTTATTAATCTCCGTGTAATTGTTTTATAACCGCATTTGAGACGCCATTTTATTTACAACACGTAACTTTTTTCAAAGGGACCATCATATGCGTTAATTCAACGTAATGGGATCATTTTGTTTAAAGTTATGACCTAAAAACTTAAAAAATGAAACCCAAATGCAATTACTTTCTCGCGTTAGAAAGAACGCTTTATCACGTTCATCAATCTGATTATTACCCATTAAAAGACATTGAAGCTTTTTGGAAGCAATATCCAATTGGTCTAATCAGAGACAATCTTATTGAACTCCAGTCAAAAGTAAATTCAGAACAACTTTCTGCATTCTCACTAGACTTATTGAAAGCTCTTGTTGCTTATCTGACAGCACATTTAAACAATTTGGATTTGACTCCACTATCTCTTTCGGAGGGTTTCGAAGCGAGCAAAGAAGAGTTAAAGGCAACTAAGGAAATCTCGGATTTCTTTGATCGTGTATCTCCATCAAATACCAATTCCTAAAATGATGAAAAAATTAAAACTACAATCCAATAGCAGTGCACTGCTATATATTCAACTACTAAAGATCACGGTACTTGTGATCTTATACTTCTTAGTTTCTATGTTTAGTTTATCAGCTCAGACGCCCCGCAAGAACAACGGGGCCGATGGGCTACTTTCAAGATCAGCAATTAAAAAACTGAATCTTTTAATTGCTTTATGTTCATTGTGCTTTCCAACTATGCTAAAGGCACAATTTTATACGCCAGATTCGAGTTCTTTATATGTAGGCGATAAAGTGCCGGAACACTTTTATACTAAAAAGTATAAGTTATTTGACCTTAAATCTAAAGCTGAATCAATCGGTGATCTGAGTGCCGATCGTGACAAGTTAATCGTATTGGACTTTTGGGCCAACTGGTGTAAGCCTTGTCTCTACTACCTGATGAAAATGGATTCCATCTCCAAAGAATTGGATCCGTCCAAAGTAAAGATTATCCCTGTTACTTATCAGTCTAGTAAAGATCTGATCAAAATAGCCGAGCGTTTTGCTTGGAACTATCGGTCCATTACCGAAGATACGGTATTGGCCAAAATGTTTCCGCACCAAAGCCTACCGCATATGATCTGGATCTACAGAGGTAAGGTGGTCGCAAAACCTAAGTCAGACTATGTCTCCAAGGAGAATATTGCATCGATCCTACATGAAGATATGCCCAAGATGGTGCAGAACAATGCTATTAAAGCTATAGATCCAAACAGGTCCTTGTTTACAGCTGATAATGGCAGAGCAGATCTTTTGGTAGAGCAAAAGGGCTTTAAGATGGCTGGTTTTGTGGATCAATATTTTACGGTTCCCCTGACTATCCATCGTGGCAGGGATAGTATGTTGATCTATTCAATCAATAATCCATTGGACCAGCTTATTTATCAGGCTTTTCGTCAGGATGTCTTCCAGCTATTTGATATTACATCGGCCTTTCAGTGGAATGTATCGCCATCTATCCTGCAAAAACAATCTTTTCATGAGCCTGTACCAAGCTATCAAGGCGATTATGCGCAGGACCTGAAAGTAAGGGATTGGATGTTGCACAATTATTATAGCTATGCTCTAAAACTACCTGCATCGTATACTGATGCTGACGTCAGGCATCTCTTACAGCAAAGGCTGCAAAAGGCAATACTTGCTCATTTTGGGTTAAAAGTAGAGCTTATTCGAGGCCCCCGAAAGCGGTATGCTGCACTGCAAAGAATTCGGCCATTATCGGCCGTAAAAAAGCTATTGCAGCAGCCCTTATCTGCAAAGCAATCTGCCGATACTGTACAGGCAGAGGTTGCCTTTTTTGATCAGCCACATTTTCAGCTATTTGTTTCTGCACCGCTCAGAAATATGAAACAGCTCAAGCTAGATGAAAATGCTGTCATTAACGAAACGGATATACCAAACGATTTCATGGCATCTTTTGCATTCCCTAAATCTATGCGACAGGCAACGGAGCTACAATCTGTACAACAGGAACTGAAACGCTACGGTATGAAAATCGTTATCATGGATCGAAAAGTACCTATGCTACGCGTTTCGCAAGTCAAAAAAATCAATCGTTAACCCTTAATCTTTGCTAGAAAATGAAACGTATCATTTTATTCTATATCTATCTCTTCCCAGCACTATTATGGGCGCAAAATCGGGTCACCGGGATAGTGTCCGATAGTATCGGAAATCCCTTAGAAAAGGCGTCAATTGTGTTATTGCCCCAGGGGTTACAGCAATCGAGCGCAAAGGATGGTTCCTTTGCTTTCCTCCTGGGCAGTAACTCCCGTATCCAATTTAGTATGGTTGGGTATGAGCGCAAGGTAATAGAACTGGAACAGGGGCGGGACCAGCATATTAACGTTGTACTATCCGCTAGTCAACAAAAATTGGACGAGGTATTGGTTAATACGGGTTATTACAAGGTGGACAAAAGTCGTGTAGCGGGTTCGTTCAATACCATTGACAATAAACAGCTGCAGTTTAATCCCAATGGTAGCATCATTGAACGACTTGAAGGGATTACCCCAAGTCTCCAGTTCGACCGGAAACTGAACATCAATGAAAACGTGGGCGAACCTGCTTTACGACTTCGGGGGCTGAGTTCCATTCAGTCCAGCACTGAGCCATTGATTATCCTCGATAATTTTCCATACAAAGGAAGTATCAATACGATCAATCCTGATGACATTGAAAGTATCACGATATTAAAAGATGCCGCTGCCGCCAGTATATGGGGGGCACGTGCCGGTAACGGAGTGATTGTGCTTACAACAAAAAAAGGACGGGCGAACGATGCCATAAAGGTAAGCTTCGGTACTCAGCTTGTCCAGTCCGATCGGCCCGACCTTTTTTACAATCCCAATTTTCTGGATTCCAAAAGCATGATGGAGGTCGAAAAAACATTGTTCGACCGTGGCTATTATAAGAAAGCCAATCAGACAATGCTGCCCGACTATGTCTCGCTCTTGTTCAAATTGAAGGAAAATAAGATCGATCAGACCAAGTTTGACCAGATCAAAAACCGTATGGAAATGCAGGATATTCGGAAGGAAGCCAAAGGGGAGCTTTACCGAAAGGCAGTAACGCAGCGTTACAACTTGATGCTTTCCGGTGGTTCTACCAAAAACCGTTTTGTGCTTTCGGGTAGCTTCAATAAGGATCTACTGAATGTAATTGGCAATAAAGCACAGCGGTACACGCTGCGTGGAGCCAATGAGCTTAAATTAACATCCCAGCTAACACTGAATACCGAAGTGCAGGTTGCAAGGTTAGACAATGTCAATAATGGTTATAACCTGACGAATCTGAACGGAACAAGAACCTTATCTCCATATACTTTTCTGCGTAATGTGGATGGCACTGCGGCTTCAACTAACTATAAATATCTACGGGAATATGTAGAACAGGCTGAAAGCACAGGCTTGCTCAATTGGGATTTTAAGCCATTGGAAGACCGTGAGCTCTTAAATAAATCAAACCAAAGCAAGAATCTGTTGCTCGCGGCGGGATTAAATTATAGGTTGCTTGAGGGCCTATCCTTGGATCTCAAATATCAATACCAGAATATAAGCAACAGCTCGCAGAATTGGTACGATAAGGACAGTTATTATGTACGTAACCTTGTCAACCAATACACGCAGACGGATATGACGCGGATCATCCCATACGGTGGTATATTGGAAGGTGGTACCAACCGTAATATTGTTAATCATAATTTTCGTTTGCAAGGAAATTATCAGAAAAAGTTTGCTACTAATTATGAACTCAGCGCATTGGCTGGAGCGGAGATCAGTGCCAACCTGACGAAAGATCTGCCTGGATTTCGTTTATTTGATTACAACAGGGATATTTTAACCAATCAGATTGCTTTCGATTATACTAATCTGTACAAATTGCGACCAAACGGTTCGGCCCGTGTTCCTGTCCCGCCCAATAATATGCAGGATATTACCGAGCGATTTTTGTCCTATTTTGCAAATGCTTCATTAACCATACAAGACCGACATAGTTTCAGCGGCAGCGTACGTTGGGATGCCTCGAATATCTTTGGTGTAAAGACCAATCAAAAAGGTGTACCGTTATGGTCTTTGGGTGCCAAGGAAAAGCTAATTGCCTTTGACTTCCTTAAAAATAATTGGCTTTCGCAACTGGATGTTAGGGCTACCTATGGAGTCAATGGAAATATCAATGCCGCATTGAGTGCCCTGCCCTCGGCCTTCTTTAATAATTATGATCTGATGACCGGTTTGCCTTATAGTCAGCTCCGCAGTGCGGGCAACCCGAATCTTCGTTGGGAAAAAATAAAGATCTTAAATCTTGGACTAGACTTTGGCTTTTTGAAACAGCGACTAACTGGTTCGGTCGAGTACTTCCATAAAAAAGGAACAGATCTCATCGGGCAGAAATTGTATGATCCCACCACAGGAATTAGTCCTGTAGACGGTACTTATTACATCGATAACTCAGTGAATTATGCCAACATGATCACCAAAGGTCTTGATTTCAATTTACGTGCTTTGCTATTACAGGGTGATTTTAAATGGTCAGTCAATACACTATTGAGCTATACAAGCAATAAGGTGACGGATTACATGGCTGCTTCTCGGGTCTCGACTTCAAGCTATGTAACTAGTCCTGTTCCGACAGTAGGAAAGTCTCTTGATCAGCTTTACGCATGGAAATTTGGGGGGCTAAGTGCCGAAAATGGAATGATCTTGACGCCGAACGGTGATCAGGATTACCTGAAGTATATAAACAATGCAAAGATTGAGGATCTTGAGTATGTAGGGCTGAAATTCCCGCCCTGGCAGGGCAGTTTGATGCAGAACTTTAATTATAAGGGCTTCGAACTAAATGCAAATATCGAGTTTAAACTGGGATTTTACCTGAGAAGAGAATCAATTGATTACAGCAAACTTTTTGCGAATGGTATAGGCAATCGTGACTATGAACGACGTTGGCAGAAAATAGGGGATGAGCAGTTTACGACGGTGCCTGCTATGCCAACAAACGTGGATAATAGAAGGGACGCGCTTTATGCAAACTCGATGGCATTGATTGAGAAAGGTGATTTTGTACGGCTTTCCAATATACAAATGGCTTATACCTTCAAATGGAGGAATGTAAAATCTGTTCAAACCCGGGTATTTGGCGCTATTAATAATTTAGGCATGCTGTATAGAGCGAATAAATCAGGATTGGATCCCGATTTTTATCAGGCTAATTATCCTAAACCAAGAACTTACACAATAGGCTTTCAACTTGATTTTTAAGAGCTAATAAGATGAAAACATTTCTATTATTTTTATGCAGCATGTTTCTGCTGGCATGTAATCCGGATTATCTGGATCTAAAACGGGACAAAAGTCAAACCGTCCCCACAACCTTGGATGATTTTGATGGGTTGCTAGGCAATTCAATGACAATGAACCAGTCTTCAAGTCATACATTAGGAATGATTAGTGGCGATGAGTACGAAGTTCATGATGCCTCCGTAGGTCTCGTGTCAAGAGATTTCGAAAGGGCTGCCTTTTTATGGCAACCTGATATATTTGGAAACGCAGAAAGCGAAGACTGGAACGGTGCATATCGTCGGATATTGTATTGTAATATTATTTTGGAAGGACTGCAAAAAGTTGCAAGAAATGAGACAAATAAAGTACGTTATGATCGTATTAAAGGTGAATGCTTGTTTCAACGATCTTTAATGTTTTTTAATTTGGCGATGCAATTTGCTGCATTACCCGCAGATAAGCAACGATCTATCTATGGAATTCCGCTGCGTACAGAAAGTGACCCTGAGCAAAAAAATGCAAGAAATACTGTTCAGGAAACTTATGATAGGATAATAGCAGATCTGTTGGAGGCAGAATCGCTTTTGCCACAGGAAGGACTTTCGATTTATAGAGCTGATAAAGTTGCCGTACAGGCCTTGCTTGCCAGAGTTTATCTCGTTCTTGAAGATTACAATAGTGCTTCTGCCTATTCCATGAAGACGATTCAGGCTGATCATACCTTATTAAATTACAATAGCCTTGACCCGAATTTGAATTTTCCATTTCCATCCTATGGATCAGGAAATACGGAAATATTATTTTATGATATGCCAGACTATGCCGAACTGATAAGCGAAACGCATGCAAAAATTCCGGATGTCTTTTATAATTCCTTTGATCAAAATGATCTGAGAAAAATCCTATTTTTTAGATCGGAGGATCCGGAGAAAATAACGTTCAGAGGTACATATGGTGGAAATTACGTGGATTTTTCGGGATTATCCCTTGATGAGTCTTACCTCACACTGGCCGAATGTTTAGTCAGACAAGGGGAGATAAATCAGGGCATTTCATACTTGAAAAAGCTACTGACTAGTAGGTTTAAGCGAGAAAGTACTGTGTATATTCCAGTATTGAACCAGCAGGAGGCATTAAAATTTGTGCTTAATGAACGCAAAAAGGAGCTGCTTTTTAGAGGAGTTAGGTGGATGGATCTTCGGAGATTAAATCTATCGGAGGAAACGGCAATTGTATTACATAGGAACTATGAGGGAAAGGAACTTGTCCTTAATCCAAATGATGTACGATATATTTTCCCAATTCCGCAGAGTGTGTTGCTAAATTCAGATGTGATACAGATACCGCGTTAAACTTAAAAGGCCCTGCGTATTGCAAGGCCTTTTTTTGTTTTTCATTAGGGTCTATAGGCTTTCTTTGCTATAGATACGCCAGACTGCTGCAATGCTTCCTCGACGGTCATGTCTGTAAGATCATGATCGTTTGGATTGTTGAATTGGACAGCACAACGTTGGGGTTTAACTGTCAAAACACAAGGACCACTACCTGTTGTCGGATCTGAAATCTCATCGCCCAATTGATCTTGATTGGGATCGGATGAAGAGTTAGTTGTTACTTCGATCCATGGAGTTGAGCTTTTCTTGCTCAATCCTGCTGAGGTCAATGTAACCCCAGTTACACCTGCAACGGCCAAAGCTACTAAGGCCATTACATTAATTTTGAATTTTCTCATATGCATAGCATATCGATGTTTAGTGTTTAAAAATTGTATTAGTTGTTCTCTTTTTGATCGGCAAGTGAAGCTTATCAAGGGCGAGAAGCCCTATGTCTTTTGGCAGACGTACCCTTCCGCCGAACCAGCCTAGGGTTCAGCTTCCGCTGTAACAGCTATTGCTAATTTTTTTATGAACCTAACCTCGTCATCAATTTCCTCTGATGCGAAATCCTTATCTTGCTATCAAGCAGTAGGCCTATAGTACATGCAATTGTGATCAGGCAGTTGACCCAAAGATGGGCTTTCCAGCTGATCGGAAACTCGAGTATACAATCACAGGGGATACTGCCCCAAGTATCGCGTAGGGCAAGAATCACATAGCCTGAAAAAACAAACATCAGTATAAGCGTTGCCCAAAATCCCAATCTTTTTGTCCCTTCAAAAATAAAGAGGATGCCTGTGGCTAATTCCACGGCTGGCAGGATATACGACAGTACAATGCCATATTGATCGGCAAAAGGCTGTCTGATCATGGATGCGCGAAATTCGGTGTAGGTGAATACTTTTTTCGATCCGACATAGATCCAGAGGCAGAGCAAAGCAAAAGTCAATACCTGCAAGACAAACTCCTGGGGATGCTTCCTGATGTACGAAACCACCCCAGTGAATTTGCGCCCTAACCAGCTACGTGACCTCACGTTTTGAACTGTATTCGCTGCTGCAGCCCCATCATACTGTATATATTTTCCGTTTTGTTCCATTGCCGTTTTTGTTGATCGCTTACTAAGTTTTACAATGCTAAATTACAGCGATAAAAGGGCGAGCGTTAAGCAGAAAACAAGCGATCGATTGGCAGAAAACAGGATTGGTTAGGAAGGCGGTTCTTGAGCACCTCGGGCAGATAAGGGGGCATTGCTAGCATTTTCCTGCTGTTGCTTAAAAGATCCCGGAGTAAGTCCTGTCTGGTTTTTGATAAATTTGTTGAGTTCAATAACACTGCTAAATCCACACTCTTCGGCCGTAGTAGCCAATTTCTCATTGCCCACGATAGTGGAAGCAATATGATGCAATAGCAGCTGATTCCGATAATCATGAAATGTGCACTTATACTTTTTTTTATGTTCTTCGTTGATATAATCTCTGGACTTCCTCAGTACTCCAGCTATATCAGATAACCGAACCTGCGCCCCCTGGTGCAAAATCATTATCTGCAGTAAATTCCGCGCCTGCTCAATCAGTTCTTCCTTGCCATCGTCTTGTATCTTAAAACGGCTCAGCTGGATCAGAAAGATCAGCTGCTTTAAGAGCATATGCTCATTGTCGAGGATATTGGGGTTGATCTTGCTGAAAAGCAATTGTAGCTGCTGCTTGGTGACATCGCCCACACGGAAGGTAACACTCTTGTCCGACTGCGGTGACTGATTCTTCTTGGCCTGTACCAGATGCTCCAAAAAACGGAAGTGCCGGTTGGCAGGCGGCCGAAAAAGTCCGGCATCCAAAATAAAGCCCACCAGGATGTGACGACCTTTTGGAATGGTTAATCGGTATTCGCCTTTGGCAAGATAAAGATAAGCACCCCGCCCTTTGGCAAATTCAATAGCAAAATCCTGTGTGTAATGGCTTTGCCTTAAGGGGGAGTCACTTAGCAAAGGGTAGGTAAGATGTAGGTCGCCCATTGAGGTATAGATTGGGATGGTTTCTTCATGTTCCATCCAAAATTCATAATAATAGAGATAGCCATAGCGGCCATCAAAAGTCTGCTCGCAGATGCAGTTATGTACCGATTGCCAATGCTGTACCTGGGCATTGCGAATAGGATAAGTCAGACGCTGTATCGGAGAGGTAACAGGCTCATATTCCTGTGGCAGGACAAAGTCATAACTTCTTTCCATAAAGATCAACTTTAGCTAATAATGGCTGGTTTAACTACTTGATTTATTGATTTTAATCTGTCGAAAAATGTATTCTAATAAAACGGAGCGAGGTTATCAAAAAAAAGTGTGCATAGGTCTGGGGAGATGGCGAACAGGTCTAGAAGTAGGGTGAATTTTAACGGGCTAAAAAATTAGCGATTCACCCTGATCCACAACCGATGTACCCAAAAATGAAGCTGATGTCTTGCATTTCTGCCAAATTCGCCACCGTGATCACCTCGCTTTCCTGGCCCGAAAGCAAAGTGACCAAACTGGGCAAGTTTGGTGCTGGACGGATACAAAAAAGATGAAATCAATATGGAACAGCTTTTTATAGAATTGCAGCTTTTGGCTAACCAGGCACTTTGTACCTTTTCCAATGCGGAAACAGCAGAGCTCTTGGGCGATGCTGAGGAGGAAAAATGTGATATCTACTACTTCTAAGCACAAATAGTAAACTGATGGGTGATCCGGACACCCTTTTTTGATAACCAATTAGTCGAACAAGTATGAACAATATACCTCAAAATATGGGGCATAACTCCGATTTAATGACAGATACATTAGCCCTGAATAGCCACAGCTGGTACAGATCGCTCAAAGCTGTAGCCCTCTTATACCATTGGCAATTGATTCGGGATGCAGGGGGGCTTATCCGTTCCCTGCGGATACATCAGGAATGGTCCAATCAGCAGCATTATCAGGTAGATGACAATTTATTAGCGCAGCTGATCAAAGCCTGGCCTGGGAACGATCCGGGGCCTCGCATCTGGGCCTGCTTACATATTGGTCCATATGGCCTGATCGCAAGGGCATTGATGCTGCTGGGGCATAAGCTGGCCATATTATTGCGTTCCGATGTCTTTGAAGCGCAGGGACAGATTTACAGGAAGCAGTTCCGGCTCTCCTTTGGCCGGGAAGCGACCGAGAATGAATTAATCTTCATTCGTGCTGATCAGGGCAATCCGCTCTTAAAGCTCAGGGAAGTGCTTCGGAAAAACTACCACCTGATTTTCTTTATCGATGGGCAGCTTAGTGCTGGTCAGGCCTCAAAGGGATGGGTACCGGTCAGACTGCATAAATCGGAGCTGCTTTTACGTGAGGGGATCGCTGCGTTAAGCTTTTGGACTAAGGTACCAATCAGAGCTGCCATCATGACAATGGTAGATGGGCAAATTACCCTTCGGTTTGGAGAGGAAGGACGATATGTGAACAATAGGTCCGACTACCAACCTGCAACGCAGTATATCCTTGATCTTGTGGGGGAGCTTGCTGCCGAAGAATTGATCCAATGGGAATGCCTGCCGGCAGTCTTTGATCATGAGCTGCTGATAAAGCAGGAGCAGATGCCTTTACAACACCTTTGGCTACCGTTTGTTGTGCAGGAAAAAAGAATGCTCTTTGATCTGGCGACTGGTCGTTCGGTGGTTATTGGAACCAAGGAATTTGAAATAGCCTGTCAAAAATTTAGAAAGATATGGTTGAATGTTTAAACGTGTTTTTTTGACTGAGGTTGTATAAATCTTCTTTAATTGATAAATTGTCTCTTCAAATAATTTATTTATTAAAATAAGGATTTGTTTTTTCTTATTACCTAAACCAATTATGATCAAGGACAGTATTCTTAAACCATTATCAGCGCGATTTCACTTTATTTTTTGGGGTGGCTATTTTGCCTGGATTAGCCTAGTTAATATCTATAAATTCGGCTGGTGGCATGTATGTGTTATCATACTAATGATTCCCTTTATGTTGGGCATTAGCTATACCAATCGAGCTTGGTTGCGACGTGCGCTATTTAGGCGTTTTACCTTGCAACGGATGGGCATCATGATCGGTTATTTTTTGCTGACAGCCCTGGCAGTTTTTCTGCTGCTATATCAATTTCCGACAGAGCTTAGCCGGAAAGTACTCAAAAACCCCAAATTGTTCAGAGCGGTAGACTTTGGAATCGACGTATTTACTTTCTATGTGACTTTTGTGCTCAAAGGCATTTTAATTCTGGCTATTGAGATCATTTACAATCTCAGTGCAGGTCTTTTCAGGCATTTGGGATGGAAAAGAATACATTCTCTAGAAAGTCTGAAAGCAAGGCTTTTTCGTAACTGGGCCGTTCATTTCATGGGCAATCTGACACAGAGCTTTACCCGTCTGGTACGAAAGCGACCTGCAGTTCTGACCCGAATAGAACTGTTCTTTGGTCTGGAAGCCTATGCTATGCGAACGATGAACTTTAGACAGCATATATCGGGAAAATTGGAAGATGAGCTCTTTTATCTGAAGCAGCTGATGCGCCTGTATGGTGAGCATCACATTCATCTGCAGTCGGATATTCAGGACTGGAACCATCCGATTATTCCCATGATGCTATTGAGCCTGTATAAAAATATGGTCAAACACGGCGATTATAGCGACAGCTCTTTTGAAAGTATTATTTATGTGTTTAGTGATATGGAGAGGGTATCAATAAGTTGTACCAATAAGGTTTCATCACAGTCTGCCTGGATATTTGAAGAAGGAGGCACTGGTTTAGAACAATTGACAAAATTGCTCCGTCTGGAATACGGCGAAGCATTTTCCTTGATAAAACAAATGGCTGACGGCATATTTTACTTGAACTTGGATATAAATTTTTAACATGGATACAATAAAAAAAATATTAAAGCAGGAGGGACGGCTCCAAAAAATCTGTGTGGGTATTGTGGATGATGATCCTGATGTTGTAGATGATCTTAAAAGATACGTAGACTTGACAGATGGTGTCGAATGTGTGTATGCGACGACCAATCCCAAGGAAGCCTTAGTGGCCTTGCGTCGCTTAAAACTGGATATTCTATTTCTTGATATTGAGATGCCCATCGTTGGGGGACTGGATATTTTGGGGCAGCTGGAAAGTCTCAAGCGGGGCAACACGGGTATTGCAAATCTTCAGGTGATTGTTTGCAGTACGAATAGAGAAGTAGGCGACAAAATGTTTCACTACGAGGTAACCGATTATTTTCTCAAGCCCTTCGAACAGGAACGTTTTTATAAAGCTATGGACAGAGCAAAAAAGAGAATTCAGCATTATGGTTTAAATAACTTGAATGATGATAATAAGTGCTTTTTCTATGGGGAACGGGGGGCTGTAAAAAAGAGGCTAAACTATGATGAGATCTGTTATATTGAAGCAAAAAATAATCAGACCAGAATATGGATGAATGATAAAACTTTCGTTGAAGTCAACGAATCGTTCGGTAATATGCTCGCCCTGTTACCCAAGGCGAGTTTTGCACAGGTACACCGAAGTGTTGCGGTTTCTCTCAAGCACGTGCTGGGGGTGACTGCCCATCATGTATTCCTTCCTGATATAGAAATAAACCGCGGCGAAAAGGGAAAATACCAATATTTTGACCAGTGGATTGAGCAAAATTCCATTAGTGGTAAGTTTCAGATACATGGTATCGTCAGAGAGGGAAAAGAGATGACGAACACGAGTCAAAGGATGTAATGTTAATACTGATTTTATGAAGATAATTTTGAATAAAACACGAAAAAATACACATAAAGGGAATGATGCTACTATATTGTTTGCCCTCCATATGCTGTACAGCAAATTGCAAAAAATGCAAATCAAGAATGAAATCCCTGATGAAGGCGCTGCGGTCTGGTGGGATGCGGCTTACGTACAGGAATTTGTCGGTATCAGCGAGAGAACCTTATACCGATACCAGCATAAGGGGATGCTCGGAACGGTACGTAAGGAAAATGGCAAACGCCTGTTTTTGCAGACCAGCGTAGAACGGTTTAAACGTGCCTACTGGAATCTGTAAATCCAGGATGGATTGAGATTATTTTTGGGGTCTTTCGTTTTCGGAGGACCTTTTTATTTTGTCTTTCGGAGCAATACCTGACCAACACCTTCCCATCTTCAACCTTTCGCCTACCTTTGTTCGACCGTTCCTTGGGTTTTCTTCGGGTGGCCATCGGGATCTGTTCGGGTGTGACTCGAAGCGGACCGCATGAAAACTGCTGGAAAGCCCGAGCAGGGCCGGGACTTGCTTGGGTGTTGGTCGGGTGCAAGTGTATAAAGAGGATGGTATATGGGGGCTGTCCTGCCAGCTCCCTGCCTAATTACCGAACTGCTCCTGCCAATGTTCTGTCAGTCTTTTTGTTGCTGTATGTTTTTGTTTTTTAAGTTTTTACGTTTGTGGTGTCAGGCTTAAATACCGGTATGTCTTAGCCACTGACAAGGGTTTAATTTTTAAAAAACAGAAAAATGGGAACAATAGTAAATGGAATAAACGGAGGTATAAGCGGTAAGACCGGCTCCGTGATAGGCTCCAGCTGGAAGAGTATCAACTACCTCAAAGGGCTTTATAAAAAGAGTAATAAACCGGCTAGTCAGGAGCAGCTGATCACGCAGGCAAAGTTCAAATTGCTGATGCGTTTTTTAATGCCCATCAATTCGTACCTGCAGGTCGGATTCGGACAGAAAAAAGCCGATCGGCAGACACCCCTCAATGCTGCGTTTCAGTTTAATCTGCCTTTGGCTATCCAGGGTACTTATCCGGGTTTTACACTGGACTATAGTAAAATCCGAATTGCCGACGGAGCTTTTTTTCTGGGGCCGCCCCAAGGTGCGTCTTTCGCCGATGAAGAGATGACGGTCACCTGGGATTCGAACAACAATGACATCTACGGCTCAGCAGACGATGACGGTGTGTACATCATCGGGTATCATCCCGAACAGGATGAGTTTTTGGCACCCTCTATCGTGCCAACCCGCCAGGTAGGTACCACGACTTTTGTAGTGCCTGCACATTTGCTCGGTGGCTCGGCGCATCTGTGGATCTTTATGGCCGACCGCAAGAAAAAGCGCGTATCCAAAAGTAGTTATTTGGGGCTGATACAGCTCATTTAGTTATTCATAGGGAATATCGTCCGCTATGGATGATATTCCCCTCTATTTTTTTCTATTATGAAGAAAAAATCAAATAAGAAACGGTCTGCTGCCCAACTTGACCAGCAGAAACGTTTTGCGCTGGCAATGAGTTTTTTGTCACCGCTGAAATCGATTCTGGCTGATGGATATAAATTTCTAGCCAAACGAAAAAAAAGACTCGTATATCCCTTTAACCTCGCCCTTTCACATGTGCTTAACATGGCCATTGCTGAAGAGGAAGAGGGGCCTTTTGTGGATCCCGAAAAAGTATGGCTCAGCGACGGTACGTTGCCTGGGGTGTTGGTCTCAGATATAGTCGAGGAAACTGGGCGGATACTGGTCAGTTACGATAGTTTTTCCTCCTTTTGTGCCTGGGATGATCATGTCAAACTGATCGCATATCAGGTGAAAGAAGGTGTGGCGATACGAAGTCAGCGCCTAGCCTTGCGCAGCGAGAAACAGGTCGCCTTGGATATCCCTCCTTCACTGCTCGGAAAAGAGCTCTTGCTTTATATTGTCTGCTGCGAAAGAGATGGTATAAAGTATGCACGGAGCCAGTATCTAGGGACTTATCTGATTAAATAATTTTTTAAAAAAGTAAAATGGAATATGTACAAAAACAAATGGTCTCCGATATCGAAGATATCTATTGGCCTTTAACGGGAAGGCAGCTGCTTGGCATCGTACTGGCCTGTCTTCTTTTATTTTTTATTTTATCGGGATTCTTGCTACAAGCAATCGATCCGACAGCTGGGGTATTGGATCTTGGTACCCTCTCCGTGCTGCTCTTTGGTATACTTGCTGGTCTAGCGGCTATTTATTGCTGCTTTTGGCTTCAGGAAATGCTTTGGCAGCCTTTTAAGTTTTTCCGTCAGGAATTTAGTCTTCACTTTAATCAATTGACCTCATGGCAACAATGCATTATCTATTTTTCGGTATTCTTTCTATCGCTATTCTCTTTCCTGGCCGTGCTCGCAATGCTGCTGTAATGGAGCGGAAATTGTCGGGAAATTATGCTGAGCTCCAACGCAGTAGTCCTGTTGCAGCGTATGTTGATGGCCTAGCAGCGGATTATCACGCCGCATGGAGTATACGTCAACGCATTGTTGATACCGCTTTACAGGAGATTGGCGTACAGGAAGCCACAGGCAACAACGATGGTGTGCAGGTTGAAGCCTATCTTCGCTACGTGGGCCTTGGAAAAGGATACGCCTGGTGTGCGGCTTTTGTATCCTGGTGTTATGGTCGAGCGGGACTTGCAGCACCACGCAATGCCTGGAGCCCGGCACTTTTTCCAATGACGCGCCGCTGTACGGCTGCGCAGATCGCGCAGGGTAGCATCCAACAGGCAGATCTCTTTGCGATCTATAGCTCCAGTCTCCAGCGTATCAATCATGTAGGGATTGTGCGCAAAAAGGAGGGTAATTGGATCCTGACTGTGGAAGGAAATGTGGATAATCGTGTATTGTGCAAGCGGCGTCCCTTGACTACTATTTATGCGTTTTCAAATTGGCTGGACTGAAAGGAGGAAGGATGAACACAAGGCTATGCCAGATGATATTTTATGGGGGACTCTTATTCTTGCTGGGCTCCTGCAAGGTCTACGAAAGTAAAAAATATCAGAAACAACAAGAAACGGATGCGCACCGGCAGTATACCGAGCAGCTCCGAACGTTATATTCTGACCATCAGGATACGCTTTCCCGCCTTTGGTACTTTTGGACGGACAGTGCTTTTCGTTTCTATCCCGATAGTGGTCTGTCTGCCCGGTCGGGAGGTTTAGTATTGCATGAGTCAGCCAAAAGAGTCAGTAAACAGGTACTGGAGCTGGCTGAAAAAAGGCAACAGGAAAAACAAAAGCAGGTCAGCCATGAAAAAAGCGGCATCCAAATGCGCTCTGCCCAGCAGGTTTGGATCATGGGCTTCGCCTTGCTCCTGTTTCTTCTTTGGCGATGGGGCCGATCTCACCTATTGCCCTAGTAAGCGTGGGAAGGAGGTCTGAAGAAAAGCTTCGACAGGTACTGTTGGGCTATGAAGGAGACACGAAGTAAAATCGTAGTCTCCTTTTTATGTGCCGGATGAATTCCTGCTATGCATGTTTGAGAAAAATCAAAATTTGTTAATCGTTTTAAATTTTTATTAAAAAAAGCAAAACCGTTTTAGTTTTATTATATTTGTTCGTAACCAGATTAAGGGAGTAATCCACAAATTACTAGACACAGTGCGTGAAAGACCAACTTATAAAATATTCCTGCATCATGTAATTGTTTTTTGTGACGCTTATTAGCTTGTAAGCAAATGTTAAGATTGGAGATCAATAACCGGATATTATAAACAAATAGCAATCTTTGCTAGTAATGAAAGGGTAAAACGTGACAATGTACGCACAAAAATACGACGATACTGAAGAGAAGTCTGTCTTGATCTCCCTGCGTTCTGGCTGCCAGCGTGCTTTTCGGCAGGTCTACAGTAGGTATAGCGGGCGTATTTATCTCAACATCCGTAAGATGGTCAAGTCCGAAGAAGACGCAGTCGAACTATTACAAGAAGTATTTATTAAAGTATGGGATAAACGGGAGTTGATTGATCCCGAGCAGTCTTTTCGATCTTATCTATTCCAGATCGCCAAATATACTGTCTATAATTTTATCCGGCGAAATAACCTCGAAAAACAAGTTCAGGCATATCTTAGCCTTCACAATACAGCCTTATACAGTCACGTCGAAGAAGAACTCTATGAAAAGCAATATGAAGAATGGTTGTCTCAGACCATTGACCAGCTGCCGCCACAACGCAAATTGATCTACAAACTTTGTAAAATTGAGGGCAAAACCTACGCCGAAGTAAGCGACTTATTGAGTATATCGACATCCACCATCAACGACCACATCGTAAAAGCTACAAAATATATCAAAGAGAAGCATGGGATCCTGGATAAATCCACATTGCTCATTATTTCTTTTATACTTCTCCAACAGCATTAACGCATCTAATTTTCATTGCACAGAAAAAAAGTAAAATAAATTTGCAGGTAGAGCAGATGACGTTTACCGCTGAAGTGTATTAGCTGAAAAGAGGATAACCAATTGTGGAAAAGAAAACACTTCGATATACGTTAAGGCGATATATACAGGGAAAACTTAGCGAAGAAAATTCCCGTGCGTTTTTGTCCTATGTAAAATCAGGCAGGGATAAAATATTACTTCAAGAACTCATCCAGGAGGTTTTGGACGATCCCGCCGATCAACATCTGTTGGACGATCCAACTTTATTGGCCGTACTGGATAATACCTGGGACCAATTGCATCTCCAGATCAATAAACCAAAAACAAAATCGCTATGGACTTGGAAACGTATTGGCGCAAGCGCAGCTGCTGTTATCGGACTATTATTTATTGGTCGCTGGTTTCTTACCATTGAAACTAAAAACGTATCTCCGCAAGCTGCACAACATGTGATATCACCCGGAAAACAATCGGCGACCTTAACGCTGGCCAACGGCAAGCAGATTCATCTACATGAAACACAAAACGGTCGGATTGCGGAAGAATCGGGTATAAGAATCTCTAAAACAACAGATGGCCAATTGATTTACGAAGTCAGCGATAATTCGCAGGGCGAAATCGAGCAAAATACCTTATCGACAACCAAAGGAGAAACCTATCGGATTAAGCTACCTGACGGTACACAAGTATGGCTCAATGCGGCTTCTTCGCTCAGCTATCCGGTTCGTTTTGCAAATCAAAAAAACAGAACTGTCACACTGACCGGTGAAGCTTATTTTGAAGTAGCGAAGGATTCCAAACACCCCTTTATTGTGCAGGCAGCAGATCAGCAGGTCGAAGTGCTCGGTACCCATTTCAATGTAAATAGTTATGCCGACGAATCGGCGGTACAGACCACCCTACTGGAAGGTCGTGTACAGGTCAGTTCCCACAGTCAAAAATTGTTATTAGCACCGGGTCAGCAGTCGAGCCTTACAGCTCATGGGGTGCTAAAATCCCGTCCAATAGATACTGCGCCGGTTATTGCCTGGACAAACAACGAATTTATGTTCGAGCGAGATGATATCGAAAGTGTCATGCGCAAGGTGGCACGCTGGTATAATGTGGAGGTCATCTATCAAGGTAAAAAAACGACCGAGAAATTTGGTGGCGGAATATCGCGTTTTGATGATGTTCAAAAAGTCTTAAGCCTGCTCGAAAAAACGGGTGCCGTTCATTTCAGAATCGACGGAAAAAAAATACATGTACTGCCGTAATAATCCGCTAAATAATTAATGACACAATAACCTAAATAAACGAACCGATGAACAAAAAACGACAAAACGAATAGCCACGAAGGGGGGTATAAAAAAGCAACCAAGATCCTGAAGGAGCTCGGTTGCCGTTTGGGACAATTAAATTTTAACTATCCAATCTGCAGTATGTTTCTGTTTTGGACGACTCGAATACACTGCAAATAAACCTTACAAATGTATCAAAATTATATCAGAAAAAAGGAGATAGCGTATCTGCTATTCCGTAAACTATGGCTTATTATGCGATTGACAACCATAATTATCTTAGTTACTTTTATGCAGGTTAGCGCTACCACCTTTGCACAAAAGGTAACATTAGAATACTCCAACATGAGCCTTAAGAAAATATTTAGGGAACTCAAATCTCAGACGGGATACAATTTTCTGTACACTGAACGGCAGATGGTAAACGCGAAGCCTGTTGACATAAAAGTTAGGGACCGTCAATTGTCGGATGTATTAGACCAGATCTTTAAAGATCAGCCCTTGTCCTACCAGTTGGATAATAAGACTGTGGTCATTTATGATAAGCCAAAAGCTTCCATAACGTCCGTACCGATGGAGTTTACGATTACCCCAAATCAAGTCCCCGTAAAAGGACGTGTGACCAATGAACGTGGCGAACCGCTCGCAAATGTCTCTGTGCGGGTCAAAGGAAATGAATCTATAGGTACTACCACCAATAGTGATGGTCTATTTACCCTCACAAATCTTTCACCCAAAGCAACCTTGGTATTCTCCTCTGTTGGTTATGATGCATTGAGCGGAGAACTGTCTTCCCTGCGGACCGATGGATCGGGGCAGCTCAATGTGATCATGAAAAATAGCAACAGTCAGCTCGAAGAAGTTATCGTAATCGGCTATGGTACCACGACACGTCAGCGTGTTGTTGGGGCCGTTGACCAGATCAGTGCGAAGACTTTCGAAAACCGACCTGTAGGCAATGTAACGCAAGCCCTTCAAGGAGCCTCACCCAGTTTGACCATCCAACAGAAAAGCATGGACCCCAATGATAATTCGATGAATATCAATATTCGTGGAATATCTACCATAAACAGTAATGCGCCGCTGGTGGTGATCGATGGAATTATTACAGAAGGCGGAACACTCAATAAGATCAATCCGGATGACATCGAAACGGTGTCGGTATTGAAAGACGCCGGTTCTACGGCTATATACGGTTCGAGGTCTGCAAATGGCGTTATTTTGGTAACCACCAAAAGAGGACGCCAAAATCAGCGGCCTGCGGTGACTGTCGGCACCCAGTGGGGCGTGCAAGAACCTAAGATTTTATTTTCACCTGTTGCAGGATATGAAAATGCGACCCTTCGTAATCTTGCACTGACCAACTCAGGAATGGATCCGCAGTTTTCACCAGAGGCTATTGCAGACTTATATGCCCATCAGGATATCGAGCGGTGGAACTTGCCGGAAATCATGAAAAACTCTTTCCAGCAAAAATATAATATCAGTGTGGCCGGGGGTGGAGATAAAAGTTCCTATTTATTTTCCGGCGGCTTTTACAATCAGCCCAGCAACTTTGTCGGACAGGACTTTGGCATTAAGCGGTACAATTTGCGGAGCAACCTCAGTACAGAGATCGGACGTTTTAAATTGACCTCAATCTTAGCCTATACCCGCAACAACAACATGAGCAACACGGCCGGAAGTGCCATTATCAATGCTTCCAGACTTCCGCCTTATTACTACTATCGCATGCAGGCTGATAATGGAAAATATCTTGTCAACAATGCACTTACAGATCAAAATCCTCTGGCCGAACTGAATGAAGGCGGCTATATTAAAAATGATAACGACTATTTTAATATCAACCTGAATCTCGAAGCAAAACTGTTCGAAGGTTTAAAACTGCGTGGTATCTTCGGAGCGGACATCTATGCCGATCACCGTTCTATCCGTAGAATCCAGGTGCCATTATATTCCAGTCCAGATGCCACGCAACCTCAGGTCTACGTCAATTCAGACCGCAATACCGAAGATTTTAACGAAAAAGCCTCGTTGTTAAACTTTCAACTCCTTCTGGATTATGACCGAAATTTTGGCAGCCATCATGTATCAGGTCTGTTTGGAGCATCCAACGAATCCTATACACGCCGACAAAACGAACTGAAAATGAAATTTACTGATCCTGTCCTCGGCACACCTACGACAGGGACAGTTATCGATCCCGTGAGTGCCCGTGTGACACCAAATGGGACACTGCAAAATAGTATCAATTCGATCTTCGGTCGTGCCGGATACGACTTTGCAAGTAAGTATTTTGCCGAATTTAGCTTTCGCTACGATGGATCTTCTAAGTTCTCGAAAGCTAATCGCTGGGGCTTCTTTCCTTCGGGATCCCTCGGATGGCGGGCATCCGACGAAGTATTTATGAATTGGTATAAACAACATGTCGGTAGCCTAAAAATCAGATCTACCTATGGTGTTCTTGGCAATCAGGCCGTAGACGACTATGCGTATTATTTTACCTATGAATCCTATCAGAACAGTTATGGATTTAACAACAAACCTGTTTCTGCTGCGGGATTTAATTATGCCAGCCTGGATCTACGCTGGGAGAAAACCTATAATTTCAATGTTGGGTTGGACGCCACCTTCTTTCATGATAAATTAACGGCCAGTTTCGATTATTTTAAAAAGCGTACAGTTGATATCTTGATGTCGCCTCAAATACCTTCCACATTCGGAACCTCCCTAAAAAATCAGAATTTAGGTGAAATGAACAATGAGGGCTGGGAAATCAACCTTAGCTACCGGGCTACAACAGGCGATTTCCACCATACGATCAATGCGAATATGGGCGATAGTCACAATAAGATTATTGCGATGCCCGGCGATGACCGTATTTCGACAGTCGATAACATTACTAAATTAACGCGTGTTGGGCTACCCTATAATTCCTATTATGGGTACAAGATGGCCAGATTCTTTCAAAATATATCGGATATTGAAACTTCGGCCTTGCCGAGCGGTATTACGGCAGCAGATCTGCGCCCCGGCGATGTAAAGTATGTCGACCGCAATAACGATGGAATTATCGATGCACGCGACCGCTTTGTGTTGGGCAATGGATTCCCCCGGTTTACATTTGGTCTTACCTATAACCTGAATTATAAAGATTTTGATTTTAGTATGTTCTGGCAAGGGGTAGGCAAGCGCGATATGATGATCCGGGGAGAATTGATCGAACCCTTTCATCAGAATTATTCCTATACCATTTATCAGCATCAACTCGATTACTGGACGCCGACCAATATTGATGGACGCTGGCCCCGACTGACTGCAAATGGATCAACAGCATCGACCAACAACTTTGGGAAAGATTCTGATCTCTATCTTTTCAATGGGAAATATGCTCGATTGAAAAATATACAGGTAGGTTATTCGTTACCCAAAGAAGTCGTGTCGAAATTGGGATTGCAGCGTGTTCGCTTTTTCATCAATGCCCAAAACCTGCTGACTTTGAGCAAAAACTCCTGGATAGATCCCGAATCCTCCGAATTTGATTCTAACATGGGTGGTTCGGCAAATAGTGCCCGCAATTATCCGACGTTGAAATACTATGGCGGTGGATTAAATATTCAATTCTAACCTTTTATGTAATGAAACTATATAAGATACTTATTGGAGGCTTGAGTTTAATGGCAATTCTCCAATTAACATCCTGTAATAAGTTGGATACGCTGCCAACAGATCGCTTTACCGATGAAAATTTTTGGGACTATCCAGACAACGCCGAAAAAATGGTCAATATGGCCTATAATCAGCTGTATTCAGCAGATCGTATGTGGAATGATGAAGCCCTGAGTGATAATATTTTTGAGGGGCGCTCAAACACAGACCAGCGCGCAATTCGTAATGGAACCGCCGATCCAACACTGGGCCGCTTTGGGGCAGAGTGGTCCGATCTTTACGGTGGTATTAAGACCTGCCATGTCTATCTAGAGAATGTAGAGCGTGTACCCGGAATGGATGCGGCACTCAAAAAACGCCGTACCGCCGAGGTACGCTTTATCCGTGCATTTCTCTATTTTAGACTTGTTAATTTCTATGGCGCTGTGCCTTTCTTCACGAAAGATATCTCATTGGAAGAGTCTAAGACTCTTCCTCGGACAGAAAAAGCGACTATTATGGCATTTATCCATCAGGAGTTGGATCAATGCATGGCCGATCTACCGAACAAAGATGCTTTACCGGCAGACGACCGCGGCCGGATTACCAAGGGCGCCGCTTCAGCCTTTCAAGCCCGGGCCTACCTGTATGAAAGCAACTGGAATAAAGTAGTGGAGTACTGTGAAAATCTGATGAAAAAACAAACGGAATTTGGAACTTATTCATTATTCCGCAGTTATCCGGAGCTGTTTACTGCAGCCAATGAATACAATTCAGAAGTTATTCTGGATTATGCCTATGTACCTCTTTTAAAAACCTGGAATAAGTTATATGATGCAGCACCGATCTCTGCACAGGCACGTTTAAACGGATATGCACCATTGCAAAGTCTGGTTGATAATTATTTGACACTGGGCGGAAATACCATTGCAACGGATCCGCAATATAACGATAGTAATCCCTATGTGAACCGCGATCCACGCATGGCCGCAACCATCGTTTTCCATGGCGGACAATGGACAGATTTTGACGGTACAACACGCAAGATTTTTATTAAACCCGGCTCGGGTACAAGCGATAAGGAACGGCTCGACGAATATCAGGGTGCAAGTGCCAACGCTTCTGCCACAGGGTATTACGTAAAGAAATACTACGATGTAACAGCAACGGTAAAATACGATGCAGGATTGAACATCATCATGTTTCGGTACGCCGATATCTTATTGATGTATGCAGAAGCAAAAGAAGCACTGGGACAACTCAATGCAGCAGTGTGGGATATGACGATCAGACCTATTCGTCAGCGGGCTGGTTTTGAAGCATCAAAAGCGTTAGACTTTCCGACTACCGGGGATCTGAAAACAATTGTCCGAAATGAGCGGCGAAGCGAGCTCGCACTTGAGGGATTGCGTTACTATGATATCATGCGCTGGAAGGCCGGTAAAACTTATTTGGACGGCCAGGTATTGGGTGCTAAATATGGTAGTAACAATAGCAATATCAAACTGGATATCCGTCGATTTGATGAAAGTAGAGACTATCTTTGGTCGATACCACGAACCCAGATCGATCTAAATAAAAATTTATTGCCTAACAATCAGGGCTACTCAAACTAAACTTAATTAAAAAAATTAGCGCAAACGTCGCATTAAAAAAATGTACGTTTCGAACCATAAATTTAGGATAAAGACATGAAATGGTATTTTAAAGTTATAGCAATGGTCGCATTGGCTGCGAGCATCGTTTCCTGTAAAAAAGACGATATGAAATACGCTGACGCAGAGGTGTCTGCTGTTGAGAACCTATATGCCCCTGCAGATGGAAAAGCTGTCAAATTATTAAGTTCCAGCTCCGCCGCGCTGTATTTTGAATGGGAGTCGGCCTTGGTTGCCGACGGTGGGGCAGCTCAATATGAAGTTGTCTTTGACAAGCTCGACGGCGATTTTAGCAAGCCTCTTTATACAGTTACGTCGGATAATAATGGAAACTCAAACGGCGCCAATATCAGTCACAAAATATTGAATCAGGTCGCGACGAAAGCGGGGATTAACCCTGGTGAGAGCGGCGATGTAATCTGGTCAGTCTACGCTATCCGTGGAATGAAACGGGTGTTGAGCAAAGCTAAGAAGGTATTGAACATCAAAACACTGGAAGGCTTTGCGGAAATCCCCGATGAATTATTTATCACTGGAGAGGCAACTGAGGGTGGGACGGATGTTGCCTCATCTTTACCTTTTAAATTGGTAGGGAACGGTGAATATGAGATCTTTACAAAATTGGAAGCCGGTAAAAAATATATTTTTACGGATCGCAAGTCTGCTGAGGGACGTGTTTTCTATTCGGAAGATCAAACCAAAATAAAAGAAGGTGAAACCGGAAGTAACAGCATTGCTAAGACCGCAGTATATCGTATTCGAATAGATTTCAATGTTGCAGCAGTTACCTACACAGAGATCAAAAACATGGGCGTTTATTTCTCGCCATCCGGAGCTGTAGTGTTGGATCTACCTTATCAAGGGAAGGGAATTTGGGCTGCAACGGGTATCATCAATTTTAAACAGGAAAGTTGGGGCCGCGACCAACGTTATAAGTTCCAAATGGAAACCGTTAAGGCCGGAAAGGCTGAAACCTTACAGCTGGGAACTCAAAACGGGACGGACAGTCCGCCCAATAGTTCATCAGCTCCTTCTTATTATTTCGTTCGCATATTGTCCAATCTTTCGCAATGGGATGATAAATGGAAATTTGTAGATGCAGTAGACGGCCATCCAACAAAAATAGCGATGATTTTACAAGGCGACAAAGACTATACGCATACTGTCGTACCAAATTAAAGGAGGAGACCCGATGAATAAAATGATTATACTGTCATCCATATTGTTTCTACTCTTTGGATGCACCAAGATTGAGGACAGCTACCCGTATGAAGACACCGTCGAGGAAAGCTGGACAGCTATTGCAACACAGGTTTCCGATAAGATGATTGCCGGGTTCTGGAATGAGTCCGGGTATTTTAACAATGCGATCAATCAATCCGATCTGGGATTTCAATATTGGCCCAATGCACATGCCATGGATGTTGTTATCGATGCCTATCTACGAACGAAGGACAGCAGATATAGTGCCTATTTCAGCAAATGGTTTGAAGGTGTGAGGATCAAAAATGGCAATACCTATTATAACGTATTCTATGATGATATGGAATGGAATGCACTGACCATATTGCGCTTATATGAAATTACCAAGGAGCAAAAATACCTCGACACCGTATTACTTTTATGGAAAGATATTATTGGTGCGTGGGATGAGCAATATGCAGGCGGCGGATTGGCTTGGAAGAAAGATATGCGCTATAGTAAAAATGCCTGCTCGAATGGGCCAGCTAGCATTCTGGCAGCTAGATTATATCGTTTGACAAAAGATGAAAACTACCTGACCTGGGCCAAGAAGATCTACGAATGGCAAAAGGCAACCTTGTATAATCCGTCAACAGGCGCTGTTTATGATAATATTAATGGTCAGACAGGTAATGTGGATATGACGACGCTTACTTATAATCAGGGGACGTTCCTTGGTACCGCAGTGGAGCTTTTTAAGATTACTAAAGATCAGCTTTATCTGGTTGATGCGCAAAAAATTAGTTATTACACAATCACACGTTGTATCGATGGCGGGAATAATATTTTGCGCGACGAGGGAAGCGGCGACGGCGCATTGTTTAAAGGGATATTTATACGATATTTTGTAGACTATTTAAATCAGGAAGGAATTGATGCAGCCTACCGCAGTAAGTTTGAGAAATTTCTGGTCAATAATGGTAAAATTGCCTGGACCAAGGGAACAAGTCTACCGACGCTGTTCTTTGGTCCGTCCTGGGCGCAACCCCCTATTGGCAATAGTGAAATTACTGCCTATGCAAGTGCTGCGATGCTTTTTGAAGGATTAGCAAGCTATGAAAATAAATTAAAATAATGGAATGAATACAAAGAAGTCTTCCTGACCCAAAAGGTTCCGGGGGCTTCTTAAAGTACATATGCTGATGAAACTAATCATTAAGATAACGACGACCGTGCTGCTGTCGGGTTTATGCTATTTAACAGGCTATGGTCAACTCAATAAGGGACAGTCTGCCGAACGTGCCCAAAGAACGTTAGCTATTATTTACGCTAAGTATGGAAATACCAAAAACCAGCTGTTGACTGAGAAATATCCTTTCGACGCGAGCTTTAAAGCGGACTATCTGGATAATTCCGAACAGGCGGCCGGGCAAAAGAAATATGCCTACCTATGGCCATTCTCGGGGAGCTTTTCCGCTGTAAATACATTGATGGAGCTCCCAAAGAACAAAGCCCTTTATCAAAAGATCCTTGACCAGCGCGTGCTACTAGGATTAATGGAATATAGGGATCATTCCAGGGAGCCCGTTGGTTATGCTTCCTATATCAATTCTGCTCTGGCATCAGACCGGTTTTATGATGATAACGTCTGGTTGGGTATTGACTTTACCGATAGTTATCTGCAGACAAAAAAGGTCGATTATCTCAAGCATGCGAAAGAGATCTGGGCTTTTGTAAAAAGCGGTGCGGACGACAAGCTCGGTGGTGGAATCTATTGGTGTGAACAGAAAAAGGAATCTAAAAATACCTGTTCCAATGCTCCTGCGGCAGTGTTTGCACTAAAGCTATTTGAAGCTACTCAGGAGAAAGACTATCTGAATGAAGCGCGACATTTATATGAGTGGACAAAGGCAGGACTGCAAGATCCTGCGGACAAGCTGTATTGGGATAATATTCAGCTCAATGGAAATATTGGTAAAGCCAAGTATTCCTATAATGTTGGACAGATGTTGCAAGCAGCAGCGTTGCTTTACAAATTTACCAAGGAAAAAAAATATCTGGTCGATGCCCAAGAGCTGGCAAAAGCTTGTCTAGCGTATTTTTTTCAGTCCATGGACCAAGATACTTTTCCAGTGTTAAAGAATAGTAATGTATGGTTTCATGCTGTAATGATGAGAGGATATATCAGTTTATTTGAACAGGATGGAAATAGAAAGTATCTGGACATTTTTGCGAAAAACCTAGACCGCGCATGGTATAAAATGAGGGATCAGGACGGGCTGTTTGATGTCGACTGGACTTTGGAGAAAAAGCAAAAATCCAAGTGGCTGTTAGATCAATGCGCTTTTGTGGAGATGTACGGACGTTTGGCGCGAATAGGATATTAAATTTCGAAAAATTTTTAAAACATTCTTGCGCTGACAGTGGTTTTTTTGGATAACTTAGGCAAGTTAGATTATTGTATTTATATAGGCTAGGGATTGGTTCCCTAGCCTATTTTTTTTCTTACTATTTTTGCATTGACTCATTGATGCAGAAAAATCTAGATCCCGCACAGAATTTTAATGTTTTCATGGGCTTCCCGCTGCTGGCTCAGCTGAATCTGGATCAAGTTTTTGGCCCCGATAGACAGCTTGTTTTCCTCCGCCAGCGCTTTTTCGTAAACCTCTCGGAACGCTGCCTCGCCGCGCTCACAATGCTCCAATAAATCTTGCATATTACCGCCCGATAATTTTGATTTGATCACCATCCACAGCCGAAAAAGCTCACCGCTTAATTTTGTCCGGTCAGTCGCGTATTGGCCAGCAAGCTCAACCAGTGGACTGAGTTCGGCAATAAACTTTTCAGACTGCCCGATCATCTTTCTGAACACAGCTTCCCGGGCACCTTCGCCCTGCTCGTTGGCCAGATCAATAGCCAGCTCGTATCCTTCGATGCGGTCATTGTTGATTTTAATAAGGTCATTTAATATATTCGGGTCGTTCTGATTACTTTTCATCTTTTCGTTATACTATTTTTTAATCTTGTATGCTGTTTAAATTTTATATGCTGTTTGTAGAGGAACAAGGAAGATTAATCATTAGTTTGCTTTATTTCTTTTATGATAATTTGTGGCGGCTTACTGCCTGATTTTGAGCGGACTTATTTCGTGTTTCCTCGCATAGGCTATGCTACTATGCAGGCAGAAAATGTATAACGCGAACTATATTTTCCTAAAAAAAACAAACGTTCTGGCCTATTTAAGAGTTTCTTTCTTATAAGACAAGACAGAATTTGAAAAATAAAGATTAAAAACACGACAGCAATGGATGTAAAAAAGGAAAAGACAAGCAAGCTACAGACCTATTGGACCATACTGAAAAATACGGTATCGGGATTTATCAATGAAGACTCCATGAAATACAGCGCTTCATTATCGTATTATACCGTTTTTTCCATTGGTCCAATATTGGTTTTAATGATCGCATTGGCCGGAATATTTTATGGTGCCGAAGCCATTCAGGGAAAGGTTTTTACCGAACTGAACGGTTTAGTGGGCAATAGCGCCGCCAAACAGATTGAAGAGGTTATTCAGAACCTTCAGCTGTCGGGCAAATCCAATATGGCGCTGGTGATCAGTATAGTGACCCTGATTATCGGGGCAACCACGGTTTTTGGCGATATGCAAAACTCCATCAATAAAATATGGCATGTACGCCCAAAACCAAAAAAGGGTTGGTTAAAACTAATTCAGGACCGATTGCTATCGTCTTCGCTCGTAATCGGCCTGGGCTTTCTGTTGGTGGTTACCTTGATCGTCAACGGCATTATTTTGGCCCTAACCGGGCAGCTGCAGCGCTATTTTCCGGAAATAACGGTCGTGCTGATGAACGTCATCAATTTTGTCATTTCCTTTGTGGTTATTGTCATCCTTTTTAGCGTGATCTTTAAAACCTTGCCCGATGTCAATATTCAATGGAAGACTGTTCGTGCCGGTGCCCTGTTTACGGCTATATTATTTGTTATCGGTCGTTACCTGATAGGCATCTACCTCGAACGTTCGGCCACGCAGGATACCTACGGGGCGGCAGGTTCATTTGTACTTATTTTGCTTTGGGTATATTATACTGCAGCGATTCTTTATTTCGGTGCGATTTTTACACGGGAGTATGCTACGGAAATGGAAATACCAATTGAACCGTCTGAATTCGCAGTCCATGTGGAAACGCAGGAAATCGAGCGGAATGTCGATGAAATACCGCCGGCACCACTGGATCCCGAAGAAACGACCATTGATACAACGGAGTAAAACAGGGGCGGATATATTTTAACATTTGATAACATTTTTTTTTAAACGATTCCAGCTGCAGGCTGTTCTATCTATAAAAAACGAAAGGAAAAAATATTATGAGCGAATTAACATGGAAAGGTCGTTGGAACGAAATTAAAGGTAAGGTAAAACAGCAATACGCAGACCTTACGGATGATGATTTACTATATGCAGAAGGCAAAGAAGATGAGTTGGTAGGTAAACTTCAAAAGAAAACAGGTAAAACACAAGATGAGGTGAATAGCTGGTTGAACGGTTTGTAGAATAGTGTTTTCAGGTTAAAGGCGGATAGCAGCAATGTTATCCGCCTTTTTTTATTCCTTTTTTCTGTAAATCAGATAGCTGCCCAGCAGACACAGGTTTACGAGAACAGCAAAGCTGTTTGAATAGATAATGGGCGCCTCACTTTTCATTACGCCATACCACACCCATAGGGCAATTCCTATGATTAAGGTTAACAGCATAACAGGAGAAAGGTCATCCACATTTTTTTCTTTCAATACCTTGATCAGCTGCGGCAGCATCGAAATGGAGGTCAAGATCCCCGCGATAATTCCCAATAAGTTTTCATTGATCATAAGAGAAATAGCTGTTGAATTGTATCATACATTTTGCTCAGATTGACTAAAATGGATAACCGATCGCAAGATTAAACATCAAATTGTCTTTCCGCCATCTTGAACTTCCAAAGTCGATATCTTTCAGTACCCATCGCTCGCCTTCCGGCAAATAAGGAATGCGGAATGGAATAGAAAAGTCGGTACGCAGGATCAGAAAGGTAAAGTCAAAGCGTAGGCCCAGGCCACCGCCCACGGCAAGCTCCTTGAGGAAATCCTTGCTGAATTTGCCTCCGGGCTTATTCTCATCCTCACGTTGCAGCCACACATTACCGGCATCAATAAAGGCAGCCCAATGGACGGGACCGGCTATTTTGGCTCGGTACTCGGTATTCAGCTCCAGCTTGATATCGCCTGTTTGATCGGCATAAAAAAGTCCATTTCCAAGGCGCTCGGGTGCCACCGTACCCGGCCCGATCGCCCGCGCGCCAAAGGCACGGATGCTATTCGGTCCACCTACATAGTATTGCTTCAGGTAGGGTAGGGAACGCGAATTGCCGTACGAGTAGCTCATCCCGATGCTTACCCGGGAAGCAAGTTGTGAATTTTCGCTGAGCTTGAAATAATGCCTGCCGTCAACACTGGCTTTGATATACTGTGAGAAGTAGGCGTCAAAGAGTTTAAACGTTTTCCCCTTGTTAAAATCTGCACCTTTGATCAGTCCCAGAATATTGCCCGACAGGTCCAGATTGCCCTTAAAATAAAAGGTGTTCTGCAGGTGCTTTTTCATGGTATTCTGAAAGGTGAAATTATAATTGGGCCCAATCGTAAATTGGGGATCAATTACATGCCGCAACGCCGGAATGGTATCCATCTGCATTTTGTAGCTTTCCGAAATGCCTCTTGGCTGTACATAGGTGATTTCCATCAACGCCAGGTCATGCTGTTTCTCTTCGTTCTCTTGCCAGCTGTAACCGTAGCTCAGCGCCATGGAATTGAGGGTATAGGCTTTTCGCCGGTTTAAAAATTCATAGCGTGCCTTGATATAGGTGTTCGGAATAAATTGGCGCGAAGGATTGATGGTACCAAATGGCGTCAATATCCTCGGAAAGGTTAAGGTGGCCTCGGTACCATACCGGAAATAGCTGGAGTTCAGGTCGGCATTGCCTCCCGTCTGCAGTTCGTAGCCGCCAAATACATTGATATTGAGCTTTTCGGCTCCTTTAAAAGCATTCCGTAAGGTCCAGTTGACATTGACCTCGGTCCCGTTGTAGACGGAAGCCATCTTGCCCAGCAGCTCTACCCGAATGGATTTCTTGGGCAGGGGCGTAAGGTAATAGTACACATCCAGCGCGTTGGGCACTTCCTTGCTGTCCACAAAGTTATTTTTAACAAATTTCCAGCTGTTCAGGTTCACCAAATGGCTGATGGTCCGGTTGTGGGCATCGCGGTTGTACAGGTCGCCCTGCTTGAAAAAGATGTGATTGGCAATAACAGGTTTGCGAAAGCTGTGTTTTGGATCGATAAAATAATAACTGCTATCAAAGGGTTCGGCATTCCGGGCCGACCGCTGGTAGCCTGCCCCGGTCTCCGTATAGTTGGGGTAGATATAAATCTTGTTGATTTTGGACGGTACCCGGGCCTGCTCAGGGGCTTCTTTTTTTACCGTGACATATAGATTGACCTTATGGTTGCCGATGGTGCTATCGACCTGCACCAGGATATAGTCGGGGCTAAAATAATAGTAGCCCTTATTTTTAAGGACATTGTCTATCCGGTCCCTTTCGTTGAGTACCACATCCAGGCTATAGTTGTTGTTTGGCCGTAGCAGGCTCTCGCCGGAAGTCCCCTGAATATCGCGGCCGAGTTGGGTCGAGCTGTCCACATCAAAGGTGACTGATTTAATGCGGTAGATCAGATTGGGCTTAGCGGTATAGTCTACCGTTGCTTTCTTGTTTTCAACGGTGGTATCGGAGGTCACTTCGGCATTGAAAAATCCGATATTCTCCAGCCGGTTGCGCAGCAGATTTTCATTGTACTCCCGGTTTACATCGCTCAGTAGTACAGGTTCCTCGCCAATTTTTTTGAGGAAACGTTTTATAAAGTTGCTGTTGGCGGTATCGCCCGCCATATTGTTAAAATAAAGCTTATAGGGCATGCCCAGCACCCGCTTATTGGGTTTGGGCCGCAGCGATTCGGCCAGGTAGGTCGCCAGTTTCTCCTTGTTTTTCTTCGAAATGGTATCGGATGCGATGTTCACGTTTCCTTTCACGTAAAGGCTCTCGTCTTCGGGTAGGTTTTTGGTCGACGAACAGGCCGCAATGATGCCGCTTATTATAAATAGGCCAATCAGCCCCTGTAGTTTAATTTGCATGGTAAGCCCTTTCTTCGTCTTCATTTTTAATTGCTGTGGTTTTGATCGTGTCTAATTGCTTCGGAGCATTATTTTTCCCTTTGCTGTTTGCTGTGCTGTCCACCTGCTGGCGGCGCTGCTGTTCTTTTTCCTGTTCTTCCATGCGTTTGCGGTATTCGGGGCTATGGAGCATCAGGCTGTCGCGGATGACGGTGCGGACGCTGTCCCGATAAGCCGAATCCTGTTCCATACGCTCTACATCAAAACGTTTCCTAAACTTCTTACTGCCTGTATTGTAATATTCCTTGAGTCTTTTGGAGCGCATAAAGATCTCCTTAAATCGGTTGTAATCCATGGTAATGATAAAACCGATACCCGTTTCAACAAACTGTCCCTGCAAAGTGACCTGGTATTGGTTTTTGCGGTAGAATCGCGCAAAGTAGCGCCCATCTTGGGAAAGCTGATAATCCAGCTGTATATCACCGGCAATATTATTGGCCGCCTCACCAGGACGTGAATTTCCCTCTACTTCAAAATTGGATCCGATATTGACTTTCAGGCGGTCGTTGAGCAGCATTTTGGACACACCGATGTTCAGGTCGGTACGCGTCTGGGCAGTTCCGGTGCTGTAATCGTCTGCTGAGGTCAGGTTGAAATCAAGTTCAACTCCCGTAATTAAATCGGAGGCCAGGCGGTTGAGCTGCGAACTCAAAAACGAACTGACGCTATTGCGTACCAGGGCTTCTGTACCACCGCCACCAGAAAGGCTTTCAAATGGATTGGCCGACATAAAACGCCCCAGCACTATCAGTGAAAAGACTTGTTTATTGAGGTCGGAAGGATTATCGCGTAAAGTCGTCAGGGCATTGTCTACCTTACTGATCACATCCTGCGATACGATGGCATTGTTGGCATTCAGGTCGATATCAAAATTGAGCTGTGGCTGAAACAGTTGGTCTGAAATTTTCAGCAACACGTCAAAAGGTATCTTTTGCTTATATAGGTTAGCGTTCTGTGTTCCAAGCTGTGGCGCTACCAGTTCTAGCGTAGGGGCTTTTAAGGTATATACTGCCGTAATATTTAACTGCGCGTCCAATGGATCGCCATTCCAGGTAATTGTACTTCCTTTCTGAAATTTGAAGTCTCTGCTGACGGGTCCAAAACTGAACGAATAACTTCCCCGCTCCACGGTAAAAGTGCCCGACATGGTTATTTTACCGCTGGCATCTACGCCCGCATTTAATTCGGCCTCGCCCTGAATATTTAGGGCATCCTGCGAGCCTGCATCAAGCAGAATCTTAAACTTGGCATCCTTATCGGTCTGCAGGTTCAGGTCGACATCTATGCCCGTCAGTTTGGTGACGGTCATGGAATCTAATCGGGCAAGGGCATTTGCGGTGGCCGTATCGCGTTTGTCTACAAATTCGACTACACCCTTCCGATCGGCCATACCGGGATCATTGTTGGGCATTACCATGGTAAAATCGGTACTGTCGAGTACTTTGATGGTACCGTCCACAACAGGTTTGTCTAGATTTCCACCGATCTGCAGATCGGTGCCCAGAAACATTTTTCCATAAAATAGATCGTTGTCTGCTTGAGTGGAATTTAGGACTTCAAAATTGTCCATGGCGATGCCGAGGTCAAATTCAAAATCGGTGTAGGCCTGTGTCTTGATAGAACCGCTGACCTGGGCAAAATTGCCTTTGCTGTCTTCGAGTTCAAATTTGGGGAATGATATTCCATTTTGATCAAAACGGATCTGTTCGTCTTTTGCTTTGAACAGGGCATTGAGCATGGCTACATTAAATTCGGCTTTCCTGAAATTGAGGTCGCCCCTGATCTGTGGTTTCGAGGGTGATCCCTTTATTTTTAGCTGACCTTCGAGGTTGCCCTTCGCGTCTTTGAGGTTGCCCATGCTGAAAGCCTGTACCGTCTTCATCGTCAGTGGTGCAATATCGAGTGTGAAGTCAAGTGTTGCATCGCCTTGCGGCGGATTGATGAAATCACCGCTCAGGACGAGGTTATTTCCGTTTTCGGTAATGCTCACGTTGGCATTGTAGGTGTTTTCGCGTTCATTATTGACTTTGATATTGACATTGCCCACGGTATCTTTTCCGAAGTAAAACTTGTCGACGACAAGATCGGCAACAAAAACAGGACTGCTTTCCAAGCGGGAGAGCGTGGTTTGTCCGTTGATGCCGCCGCCGACATCCAGGCTGTCACTCATGACCATCTTGCTCAGTGTCTCGATACGGAAATTTTTAAACGCCACATCAATTGGTGAGTTCAGGATGCTGTCCTGTGACGCAATGCGCAGTTCCTGTCCCTTGTTGCTCAGGACAAAATTGTTGGCCAGCAGTCCTGCGCTGCCAAATTTTAAGCGGTTGTTGGACGCTACCTCCCACTTATCGTAGTTGAGCATGAGGCCGTCCTGTAGGAGGCTGAATTCAAATAGGCCATTTTTGGCCTCCATGTTGGCGCCCAGGTGGTATTGTTCTTTGTCCTGTTTATCCTTGATCCAAAGCCCCATGTTGACGATGTTCTGAGCAACCTTACCACTAAAAACCGTATTGGTCAGCTCAATGCTGTTCATTTTAACTTTGTAGATTAAGGCCGAATAATAGAGCGCACTATCCAGACTGTTGATATCCAGGGTCACATTGTCAATCGCTGTACCCGCATACACAATGCGTGGAGCATCCAGTTTGGCAGAGAGATTTTTGGAGGTACTATTGAAGAGACCGTCCAAGCTAATAGCTTTCATTTCTGTCAGCTGCGGCAGAAAATCCTGAATCAGTCTATTGCGGGTCAGCTGTGCCGAAAATTCGATGATCTGCGGTGAGTAGGCCGGAATCTTGACCGGCTTTTCGGGTTTGTAATAAACTTGAAGCAAATCTTTGACGGCACTTTGCAGCTCCAGAATTTTGTATTTGCCGACCAGGTGGGCATTCAGAAAATCAGAACGCAGCACCAGCTGATTGCGGCTGGTATCGGCCTTGGCCAAGAGTGAGACAGTATCCAGTGCGTAACGATCGGAGTTGTATCGGATCAACGAATTGGTAATATGCGCTTCACCATTCAAAAAGTTTGGATCTGCTGTGCTGAAGTTACCGCTCAGTTTACCCCGGTAGCTGAGCGCATCCTGCATCAAGTGTAACTTTTGCAGGTTGATGCTGTCGACCAGCAGTTCAAAAGCTACCTTGGGATAAGTCGATTTCATATTGGCGCTGGCACTCAGCTTAAGTTTGATGTTCGGATCGGGGCTCAGAATGGATGCCTTCATCGCGCCTTTATCGGCCGATACATCCATGTCGATATCATGGTAACGGTAGCCCATGGCATCCAGTCGGTTCACTTTACCGTCAAAATTGGCCATCAGTTTTTTAGGATCGGTACCCTTGCCTTTGATTTTTCCTTCGAAAGAAAGGATGCCCAGGGTACTGTCCATTTTCATGATTTGACCAATATTGAGGTCACGAACGCTGACTGCCGCATTGTATAGGGTATCGCGCTTGGTCATTTGGACCGTTCCATCGACTTTGGCAGTGCCTTTTTCGGTTACCAATGCAAGTTTCGTATTGAAGGCAGTCATTCCACCTTTAAAAGTTCCGCTCAGACCGATGGTATTGGGTAATTCGATTCCGGCAGGCAGCATCGATTTGGAAACCAGTTTTTCGATATCCGAACGGCCTGTCGTCAGTTTTTTCAGGTTGAGGTCTACCGACAATTTATTCATATCGGGTAGTCCTTTCAGATGCAGGCTGGCAATCAATCGGGTATTGGAAAGTGTCCTGAAGTCGATATTCGGAATATACAGGTCATCGACACGGCCGGTCACGCGGGTGTCGATATAAAATTTCTTGTCCAATAGGGGCTTCATCACCTGCATGGTGTCCAGAAAGGGCGCTAGAAATCGGATATCGCGCATATCGATATGGCTTTTTGTGATGTTGGCATTAACCGTGATCAGTTCTGGTTTTTTGGCGATGATATCCAGGGAAGGATAACTTAGCTTAACGTAATCGCGGATCAGGGTGCGAGGAGTTTCGGCATAGAGATTTTTGATTTCGGCACCGGTATTGGTATACTTAAAATCGGCCTTTAATTGCTTGATGACAAAGCCGGAGTGGTCGGCTGCCACGAGTTCTTTCAAGGATCCGCTCATGGAGTCGGCGCTGTAGTACAGATCGGTTAACCTGGTTTTAAGACCGGGCATTTGGATATTAAAATAATCGAAACCTTTGATGCGCGGCTGATTGTCGTCTTTAAAACGGATACTGGTATTGTTGATGATGATGTCTTTGGCTGAGACGACCCAATTCATTTTTGTGGCCGAACTGGTATCTGTTTTTGCAGTGTCATTCTTTTCTCCCTGGGTGTTTGATTTCTCAGTTTTTGCTTCCTTGTTTTTTGCGTTGGTTGTTGCCGCATCCACTGCTGCTGTGTTCGCTGTCGTTGCGTTGATTTTTGTCGCCTTGGCAGTAGTCTGTTGAATTTTTCCGAGCAGGACATTGTTGTCCGAGCCGTCGAGATCGAGCTTATTGATGTCGACAACCTGTTTGTTCAGATCGATCTTATTGATGTCGGCATGGAATTTTTTTAGGACAAACTGCGACTTCAGTGCACTGGACTGGTCCTCGTAGCGGACCAAAATATTATTGAGGTCGGCCACCTGTATACCCACGTCAGGAAGGAGCGAAGTCGTCTGTGCCGTTTTATCGGTGATACCAAAATCTTCTACCGATGGGCCTGCGCCTTCTATGGCGGGCTTCCACTGCTTGACCGTGGCATTTAGTCCGTCGATGTTGATTTTAGGTAGCTCAAAGGCCATGTTTTTGGTCAGGTCAAATTTCTTTATGTTCGTATTTAAACGACCAAGATAGACGTCGGCACTGGTGCCGATAACCTCGTCGGCATAGACCACATGTATTTTTGAAAACTTAACCTTATCCAGGTTAAACAGCAGTGCTGAAGTCGTGTCTGCGGTAGGCTCACTTTCCTTTTCAGAAGCAAAGGCCTTAACAATATAATCAAAGTTAAAGGCACTGTCTGGCAAGGTGCGACGTATTTTGGCGGTAATTCCATCGGCTTCCAGGCTTTGGATTTCCACAGTATTCTTTAATAGTTTCAGCATATTGATATCGACCGCAATGCTTTTACCAGCAACTAAGGTATCCTTACTTTGATCTTCGAGATAGATATCTTCCAAAACCAATTTTTTAGGAAAATCGATATTGATGTAACCAATTTTGACGGGGGTGCCGATCTTTCCTTCGACATAATGTGTCACTTTACCAGCGATATAATTCTGTATGGAAGGTAGGCGAAGCAGGAAAACGATAAGAATAAAAAGCGTAATTATTCCTCCAATAATCCACAATATTGTTTTTAAAGCAATTCGTGTAAATCTGTTCAAGGTGTTGTTGATTTAAGTTTACAGATAGAACAATACAGAACTGCAAATGGTTTGGATATAGTGAATTGATATCTCTGCCGATGTATGTTTAGCTTACCATAACAACCAAGTTAGAATCGCTAGAAAGCCGCCACGGATGAGTAATTCCTGTGTGAGCTCCTCGCGGTCCAGTTTATACCAGCTATATTTTTCATAATACTTTCGGATTATCTGTCTATTCTTTTGGTTGACGATTTTATATGTTGCTTTCATAAGCGATTTGTATTGATTTTCTACAAATCATGCAATTTTAATGCAGTTTTTATGGTTGAAAAGGGATTTCAGTAGTAATTTGGTACGATAGGTTATAAAATACTGACGGTTTGGGTATTTACACGATTAAATTCAAGAAATACGGCATTTAGGGTTTGTCTATGCACGCTATAGTTGCAGTTATTTATAAATAAGCGGCTTAAATAACGCATATTATCTAAGCCGCTCAAAGTAGTTGTTCGTGATTATACTAAAGTTCACTATTGTTGTCGAGTGTACCCGGCTCGTGCCCCGTCCCTTGCTCATGTCGTGCAGCCACTCTACGGGTGCGCTGTGTCTGATCTGTCGGAAGACTTTCGGTTCTTTTCCCGCCGATATAGAACGTATCTTCGCTAAAGTGATAATGATCGTAGAATGCAGTCGGGTCATAGCTGTTAGAGCTTACGACGAAACCTACATCGCCAGTGCCTTCAAATACATGACGTGTACTTAACTCTGTTTCGGGCGTGACTTTATCCTGTTGGTAAGCAGGCAGTCGAATTAACTGATCTTCACTGACGGATATGACCACCACTTCGCCATCGTCGGCAGGATTATACAGATAATCTGTTGCTGGTTCTTCCGTCGGAATTTCGTCTACCGTAAGGATCACGCTAGGATCGATGGGCTCGACAGGTGGAACCAGCGTGGTTTCCTCATTGCTGGCCTGAATTTGTGTACCATCATAAAGCGATGCTAATCCAATGGGGGCCAATACTTTCTTGTCTTCGTCAATAACAAAATCGGCGTCATGGAGATCAACGATGATATAACGGACTTGTAGGCTTTCAGGATCAAAGAGTAGATCATCCACCTTGCCGATCAATTGACCAGCTTCATTTTTCACTTTCCAGCCTCGGATATCTGGTTCGCCGTCGACAATTTCATAATCGCTTCCACCGAGTTCAATCAAATGATTATAGTTGTTTTCTTCTAATGCCATGTCTTTAATTTTATTGGTTATCAATTTTTATTTATTCCGAAAAACGACAATCTCCACATTGCGGTTCTGATTTCTGCCACTTGCAGTTTCATTGTTGGCGACTGGCGCTTTTTCACCACGAGAATGTATACTGATTTTTTCCTGAGCAATGTTGCCACGCTTGACGAGCCAGTCTTTGACAGCGGTTGCTCTTTCTACACCAAGCTGCTTATTGTGGGAAACTGTACCTGTGCTATCCGTATTGCCGAAAACGCCAACATAGGCTCCTTTAAAATTTTTATTTAAAGCTGCTGAAATCTGGTTGAGCTTCGCTTCAGCTGTACTTTCTAAGGTATTTTTATCGGTTGCGAACAAGATGTTTTCCCCTAACGAATAGATGGTATAAGCATCGCTCGAACGTACACGGATATCCCTATCCGTAATGTTTGGATCGGAAGATTCAGCACTGTTGAAATCAATTGAATTCCATTCTGGAACGGTGGTCGCAAGTGTGTCTCCTTGTGGCGCGCTTGAATTAACGGTCGTATCGGAGCTGGTTTCATTTAACCTAGCGCCACTGTTAGAACGATTGATGAAATAGAGGACCAATCCCAATGCGATCAGTGAAAGAAGGAGCCATAACCACCAAGGTGCTCCATTTTTAGGTTTTACTTCTAAATGTGCCATATATACTTTTTTCAAACAGAACAACATTTATTGAGCTTCGTTTGAAAAAGTTTTGTTTAGGAAGGATTGCTGGTTAAATCACACCGCCTGGAAAACGGTACAAAAGTCAGAATCGTACCTTCAGCGTACATGACCTGTTCCGGATCTTTGGGCTTTTAAAAATCTTTGCCGATAATTTCATAGTTTTACAGGCATGGGGTTTTATCGCTATTGTTTATATTTTATTTTGTTACTGCTCACTTCATGTGCAGCAGATACAAAACAGGCAAATTTTGCTACTGTTACAGAATCCTATTTCCGCTTGAGAAGATTGATTGGATAAGTGCTATTCCATTTGAAATAATTAAGTTTGTGGTATAGCGCTTATAAAAAATGCAATCTCTTTATTTCTATTGGTTACTTGTCTGTTCCTTCGTGGGTACGGCTGTTTTCGGGCAATCGCTGGATTATCCCTCTTTTCGCAATATTTCCTTGGGAACGAATGCAAATACAGTTCACTCTTTTGCACAGGATAGCTTGGGGATGCTTTGGCTGGGAAGTAACAATGGGTTATTTAATTATGATGGCTATGCGCTGCAGCCGCTCATGGGGACCAAATCTCCTTTTCAGACTTTCGTTTACTGTATTGCACTGATCGATAATAAACATTTCGCATTGGGGACAGGGCAGGGAGTGCTGCTCTATAACTATCAGTTCGACCGATTCGAATCTTTTCCGGCAGGGGGACCTGGAGATGTCAGGTCTTTGCTCCTTGTTGGCGATACCTTGTGGATCGGTTCAATAAGTGGTTTGTATTGCTATAATACCAAGACACGTAAACTTATCGATTATCAGAATTCATTTCCAAAGAACAAATCAAAAACCGCCGTGTATGCACTGGAAAAGGTGGGCGATAGAATCTTAATCGGTACATATAATGGACTTTTTGAATTAAATCCATCAAAAAAAGATATTGTGCCTCTACCGCTCCCAGATTATAGGCCGGGTAGTAATCAATTTGTGAATTCTATATTCTCTATTCCGGAATCGGCAAGTACCTATGTGGGGACAGAATACGGCCTGTATCGCTATAATACGAAGAGCTATACGCTTCAGAAGACTCCGGTACTACAAAACCATCCCATCAAAGCGATGGCTTCCAAAGATTCCAACACCTTGCTTGTCGGTACGGATGATGGTCTTTTTACGTATCAGCTGGATCAGCAGTTGGTCAAACGGATCAAACATGATTCCCGCAATAGAAACTCGCTGGCCAATAACATCGTGTGGAGTATCTTTAAGGATCGGTCGGAAAATATCTGGCTGGGTACCGATCTGGGATTTTCCTTATGGTCTAACCGCAAGGTGGAAAAAATACTGCCGATCTATCAATTGACAGCGAGCAGCGATGGCAACCGTTTTTATAAAATTAACAAGGATCGCAATGGCTGGTATTGGTTGGGAGGCGATAATGGTTTAATCCGTGTACGTGGGCTGGACGACAAGAATACGGAAAGCAGCTGGTACCGTATGGATGCCAAGACCTATCGTCTGGCACACAACCGTATCCGGGATATATTTGAGGATCATACGGGATTGGTGTGGATAGCCTCAGACGGTGGCGTCAATGTGTTTGATGCACATACGAAACAGTTTAAAACCTTTACAATTGTCGATGCCAGTGGAAGACGAAATGCGAAATGGTCGTACGACATCTTGCAAGATGGACAGGATAATCTCTGGGTGGCCTCCTATATGGGGGGAATATTTTTCGTCAACCGAAGCCGTTTATTGGAGGCGACGGGCCCGGTCATAGCAAGCCGTAATTTCAGTAAAGCTGACGGTCTTCTGGAAGATTTTGCCAATCAGATCGTTGACAATGGAAGGGGGAAGATCTTAGCGCTGTTCTATAATAAGGGGATCAGTAGCATTGATGTGGCCACAGGGAAAATAACGGAGCTCAAAGACAGCGCTGGGCATGCATTGGATCAGGCGACCTTTATGCTGAAGGATGGACAGCATACGGTGTGGGTAGGGGAACATGGCGAATTGAGGCGTATTGCTCCGGACGGGAAAAATACATTGGTTCGTTTTGATCCTGTTGGTAAAGGAGAAGTAACTGCCATGGCCGAGGTCAAAGAAAACATCTGGCTGGCAACGAGTACTGGAGTGTGGCAGGTTAATAAGCAGAGTTTAAAAACGGAACTATTAAGATACGGGCAAAGGATATCCTCGATGTATTACGATAAAGAGCGGGAGGAAGTGGTGCTGGGCGGAATTGATGAGCTGGTCCTGTTGCCCGCGCAAAATGAGCAAGCGGATCTGGATGGTTCCAAAAAGATTGTGCTCACCGCAATGTATGTCAATAATGAACGTTTCGGTAATTACGACTATGGTTTACGGTATAAAAACGAGATTGCTTTGGCGCATGATCAGAATAACCTTCGGCTTGAATTTTCCGATTTGGATTATGGAAATTATTTAGGCTATCGCCTAGCTTATGCTTTTAAAGGAAAAAATGAAACCTGGATTCCGATGGAACGGGGTGATAACAAAGTGCTCCTGTCCAACTTAAGTTCGGGTAACTACGACCTTCAGTTGGCTAAAGTGGATGTCGCCGGTCATGTTGTGTCGAAGATTTATACCTACCATATTCAGATCCGTTATCCATGGTACGCAAGCTATTGGGCCAAAACTGCTTACGCCCTCATTGTTATTTTCCTGCTATTTTGGGTCGTCAATTTTTTCAGGGTTCGCAGTACGCTAAAATGGGAAAGGCGCGAACGGAGGAAGGTACTTGAGCTCACAAAGATGAAAATGGACTTCCTGACAGCTGTGTCGCATGAGCTTAAAACCCCGCTAAGTCTGATTTTGGCTCCTGTCAGCCAAATGATGCGGCAGACAAAAAACAGTGACAAAAAGAAGCAGTTGGACGGTGTTCATCGAAATGCCTTAAAAATAAGCCATCTCATTCAGGAATTAATGACTTTTGATCAGGTCGAGCAGCAGCAGACGCCCTTGCAGGGCTTGCTTACCTCTCAGGTGGATCTGGTCGCTTATAGCAGGCAAATTATCACTGACTGGCAGCAGGTACCTGAGTACAGTACCGTCCATATTGACTTTGTTGCCGATGTAGAGAGCTTTTTTATACAGACCGATGTAGCCAAATTGGGGTCGATTCTCAACAACCTCATTGCTAATGCCTGTAAGTATAATCGTCCGGAGGGTGGCGTGGAACTGCGGCTGAAAGTAATTGGTCCGGATGTCAAGCTTGTCGTTCGGGATACGGGAATTGGTATAGCACCTGAAGACCTACCTTATGTCTTCAGCAAATTCTATCGTTCTTCCCTGAAAGAAGTGAGTGCTGTACAGGGCACGGGCGTTGGTCTGTACCTGGTCAAAAGTTATTGTGAGCAGTTGGGCTGGAGCGTTGATATAGCGAGCGATCAAAAGGGCACAGCCGTAACGCTTAGTTGGAAACATGACCATGTAAACGATAAGGATGCGACCGATAGCATATCGGTAGGGGCTAAACGAAAGCTACTGATCGTCGAAGATAATGCCGAACTCGCTGATTTTTTACGAAATGCCATGCAGTCGCATTACGATTGCCGCATTGTGAGTGATGGTAGCGAGGGCTTTCGCTTGATCGACGGACATAGTTTTGTGCCCGACATTATTCTCACGGATGCTATGATGCCCAATATGGGGGGAATTGAAATGGTGAAAAAACTACGACAAAATATCGTGACGGCAACTATTCCGATCATTTTGCTGACAGCACAAGACGATGAGCTGATCAGACGCGAGTGGGTTGCCGTCGGCATAGATGCTTATATGGCGAAACCTTTTGATCTGGACTTGCTCCAGATACAGCTATTGCAGCTCTTGGATAGGAAAGATAAGATTGTCGCTCAGTTGCGTATCGACGAAATCAGTAAACCCACAGAAGCAATAGCTGTAAATTCACCGGATGAAAAATTCCTGACCAATGTGACACAGCTGATCGAAGAAAATTTGGACGATTCGGAATTTTCGGTACAGCGGCTCAGTGAGCTCACGGATGTCGCCGCCAGACAACTCTATCGTAAAATTAAGCAACTAACAGGCTATACACCGGTGGAGTATATACGCAGCATTCGTATCAAAAAAGCAGCGCTGTTATTACAGCAAAAAAAGTTTACAGTTTCCGAGGTGATGTATATGGTCGGATTCTCCAATGCTTCTTATTTCTCAAAATGCTTTCAATCGGAATTTGGGATGTCACCAAAGGTGTATATGGAGGGTTATTTGTAAATAACTGATTTTTAGTACTGTTTGTTGTGTTGGGTGGTTGAGGATGTCCAATTTGTGTTGTTCTTTGTCCGATATGTGGCCTTAAAAAATAATCACGTTTGATAGGTTTGTAAGAGTAATAACCAAAAAATTATAAATCGATACAATCCATGCGTGTAATTATTTTATGCTGCTTTGCTCTTTTGGGCTATGTCAATTCTTACGCTCAATCGAAGGCGATTAAAAAGATCCCTACAGTTTTTGTCGACCGTGAAGGTGTCATGCGCTGGTCCGACTCCAACGCTGAAGCTTCATTTTATGGCGTCAATTATACCGTTCCTTTTGCCCATGCCTTTCGGGCTTTGCACGATAAAGGCTTCGATCGAAAGCAGGCTATTGATCGCGACGTTTACCACTTCGCCCGTTTGGGATATAATGCTTATCGTATCCATATTTGGGATGTAGAAATCTCCGATAAAAATGGTAACCTGATCAACAATGAACACCTTGATCTATTGGACTATCTGTTCTTTAAACTTCAGGAAAGAGGAATTAGGATCCTGATTACGGGAATGACCAATTTTGGTAATGGTTATCCAGAAAGAAATATAAATACAGATGCATTTACGTATCATTATGACAAGTGTGCAGTTCATGCTAATCCACAGGCGATAGTTGCACAGGAAAAATACATTACCCAATTACTTCATCATGTCAACCCCTATACCGGAAATGCTTATCAGACGGATCCTTATATCATAGGCTTTGAAATAAATAATGAACCTTGCCATACAGGTGCCATTCAGACAACGTCGGACTATATCGGTCAAATGGTGAAGGCCATGAAGAAAAGTGGGAACAAAAAACCGATTTTCTACAATGTAAGTCATAATATGGAACATGTTAAGGCTTATTTTGATGCTGATATCCAAGGGACAACCTATCAATGGTATCCTGTGGGACTGGTTGCTGGACGGGAGCGCCAGGGGAATTTTCTTCCTTACATTGATCAGTACGATATCCCTTTTTCAAACTTGAAAGGCTTTGCCAACAAAGCGAAGGCGGTTTACGAATATGATCCTGCTGATAATCTCTACAGCTACATGCATCCCGCAATGAGCCGCACATTTCGTTCGGCGGGATTTCAGTGGATCACTCAGTTTGCTTACGATCCGATGGATATTGCAGCCTACAATACCGAATATCAGACACATTATCTCAATTTGGCTTATACCCCGGCAAAAGCACTGAGTACCATGATCGCTGCGGAGGTAGCTTATACGATACCAAGAAATAAAAAATTTGAACAGTATCCTCAAGACACCCTATTTGGCGATTTTAGCGTCAGTTATGAGCAGGATCTCTCCTTGATGAATGCGCAGGATAAGTATTTTTACACCAATAATACGACAGTAAGGCCTTTAAATCCAACGAAATTGCAACATATTGCCGGTCATGGTTCATCACCTGTGGTGGAGTACGGTGGATCCGGTGCTTATTTTTTAGATCGTCTGGAAGATGGTCTATGGCGTTTGGAGGTTATGCCGGATGCAGAAAAAATCGCTGATCCTTTTGCTAAGCCATCGCTCGATCGGGAGGTGGTACATATCCTGTATCGGTCACAGACGATCGATATTCGGATTCCTGATCTAGGTGACCTGTTTACCGTCCGGTCACTGGTAGGGAAAAATGACACCGATGAAGCTATTTCAGTCGCTAAAACAAGTTTTAGCGTTAATCCTGGAGTATATCTGTTAAAACGTAAGAATCTCCAGCTGAAAAATAGCTGGCTAGCTTCCTCGCCCTGGAAAAATGGCTATTTGGGCGAATATTACGCGCCAAAAACTGAAGCGCTGAAGCAGCCTTTATTGATACACCAGCAGCCCGAAATATTGGAAAAAGGGCGCTCTACCAAATTGCAGTTCCGTTATGTTTTTGAAAAACAGCCCGATTCCATTATTCTACAAACGGACCAGGTTTCGTTTTGGAAAGATCATAATCCCTACATCAAGTTGATCTCCAAAGATAACTGTACCTATGAAGCGGACATGCCGGCATCCTTATTAGTGGGCAATGAATTGAAATATACAGCTACTGTGTTTGTGGGTGGTGAAAAAATCACCTACCCAGACAATCAGAAGGGAGCCCCGCTGGATTGGAATTATCGTGTCAATAGTTATTGGACGGTGGGTTTAAATGAGCATCGTGCATCTATAGCGCTTTTTGAGTCCTTGTCCAAAGTGTCTTCTTTGGAAACTTTCGCTATTCCAGAAACGGCTTACATAACTGCGCAACGGGAGCATCATGATCTCAGTAAAGTTCCTTTTTGGACCTATACTTTTCATGCCAAGGATTCGGGGGTACAGTATTTTTGGGTAAAAGATATCAAATCGACAATTGCTGAACGGCCTGCGGGTATCGCTGCTGCCACAAAGCTCTGTATACTCTTGAAACATGAGGGTGGAAATCCGCTGCTGAATGCTGGGTTTGTGACAAAAAAAGGGTATACCTATGTGGATAATATAGCTATTGGGGCATCCGGCGAAACAGTGGTCCGTATGGATCTAGCCGACTTAAAACTCGTGCCTACGGCTTTGCTACCTGCTCCTTACCCTGTATTTCTTGAGCGGTTTTTTAAGCCCACGGTTCAGGTTCAATTTGACAAAAGGGATATCGAAAAACTAATCGTTTCAGGCGAAAAGATGGAGGGGGTGGCACTATCTATAGCTGCGATATGGCTCGAATAGCGATGCAGCTGCATAATTCCACGGATCATTAGGCCATGGATAATAATCCGTCAGGCTATAAAGATCAAGATTTGGAGCAGGATGACGACCTGAAAAAACGACGGCGTTTTTTAGGGGAATGCTTAATAAAGCGGTAAGGAATACAAAAAATATAATAAAGGGAAAGAAAACAATTATAAACACATCTAAATTTTAAACAATGAAGGGTTTTGCATTTAAAACAAGTTTATTGGGCTTGTCCTTGCTATCCTGTCTTGGGGAAACGCAGCTTTATGCTGCAACGAAAGGGGAAAGCAAGTGGATCAGGTCGATGCAACAACAGGATGTCCGTGGAGTGGTCCGCAACGAGCAAGGGCAGGTGATGGCAGGTGTTACAGTATTGGTGGCCGGAACTACGGTGGGCACTTCAACAGCGAGTGATGGCTCGTACCGTATCTCATTGCCCAAGGGTAAATCCCAACTTCTATTTTCTGTTGTAGGCTACAGTAGCCAAACCTTGACGGTGGTAGGGGGAACATCCGTGGATGTCAGTATGGTGCCTGCGGGAAATGTGCTGGAAGAGCTCGTCATCGTAGGTTACGGTAGCACAACAAAAAAGGATCTAACCGGTGCCGTAAATACGGTTGGAAGCAAGGATTTTAACAGTGGACTTGTCGGCTCTCCCGAACAGCTGATCAATGGAAAAACAGCTGGTGTGCAGGTGATGTCCAACAGCGGTTCTCCTTCTTCCGGGAGTACGATACGTATCCGTGGGGGAGCCTCCTTGAGTGCCAGCAACGATCCATTGATCGTATTGGATGGGGTACCGCTAGAGACTGGTGGTATTAGTGGCAATAGTGGCAATTTTCTAAGTCTGATCAACCCGAATGATATCGAAAGCATGACGGTGCTCAAAGATGCGTCATCGACAGCAATATATGGATCCCGAGCATCAAACGGGGTATTATTGATAACAACAAAGAAGGGTAAAGGAGATGCTTTACGGCTTTCTTTCTCTTCAATCGTGTCCATGCAGCAGGCTATGGGAGTGGCTGATATGATGTCGCGCGATGAATTTGCCTCGCTCATCAATACCAAAGGGAGCACTGCCCAAAAGGCATTATTGGGCAATGCCTCAACAGATTGGCTGTCTGAGGTTTTTCAGGATGCCATCGGGACGGATAATAACTTAAGTCTACAGGGAAAGATCGGTAAAACCTTGCCTTTTCGTACATCGGTGGGCTATTATAATCAGCAAGGGACTTTGCGTACCGACAAAACGGAGCGCGTGACGGGCGCTTTGGTATTAAATCCCACTTTTTTTAATAAACACCTGACCGTAAATTTAAATGTTAAAGGTGCCCATAACAACAACGGTTTTGCCAATACCGACGCGATATGGTCTGCTGTAGCGTTTAATCCTACGCAACCGATTTATTCTGGGGCAGATGCGTATGGTGGCTATTACGAGAGTTTGGATAATGCCGGTCTTCCGGCAACAGGTGCAAACCTCAATCCACTGGGATTGCTCAAGCAGGAAAAACACCGTAGTACAGTCAATAGAGCCGTGGGTAACCTTGACCTCGATTATAAATTCCATCTGCTGCCTGAATTGAAAGCGCACGTAACACTCGGATATGACTATGCCAAAGGGAATGGATCGAATCTTATTCCGGCAAGTGCGGCCAATAATTTTACGATCGGAGGCGCTTTTGACCGTTATGAACAGACGCTTAAAAATAAATTGTTTACAGGCTATCTAAACTATAATAAGTTCTTCCCGGAAATTAAAAGTACAATTGACGTGACAGCAGGCCACGATTATCAATATTGGAGTGCCCGACGGCCACCTATCGTATACTATAACGAAGCTGGTGATATACGCTCGACTGCTATTGCATCTGACGAAAGACATACCCTGATTTCCTGGTACGGACGGATCAACTACAATTACGATAGCCGTTATTTATTAACCGCTACGGTCCGTATGGATGGAACTTCCCGATTCAGCCCCGAAAATCGTTGGGGAACATTTCCGTCAGTCGCCTTGGCCTGGCGTCTTTCGCAGGAGTCTTTCATGAAAGGAATCTCTTTCCTGGACGATCTAAAGCTCCGTGCGAGTTACGGTGTTACAGGGCAGCAGGAAGGAATCGGAAATTACGAATATTTGCCGGTATACAATTTGGGAACAGCCTATGCACAGTATCGTTTCGGCGATCAGTACCATCTGGTGTATAGACCATCGGTTTACAATAGGGACTTACGCTGGGAAACGACCAAAGCATTTAACTACGGCCTGGATTTCGCTTTCTGGAAAAACAGGCTGTCTGGTGCAATTGACTATTACACAAGAAAAACACATGATCTATTGGCCAATGTGCCTGTAGCCGCAGGAACCAATTTTGATCAGAACGCGACTATCAACGTAGGTAATGTCGAAAGTAGTGGCTTCGAATTTCAACTGAATACCGTACCCATACAAAAGGATAATTTGCGCTGGGAAGTCAATTTCAATGCGACTAATCAGCATACAAAAGTAACCAATATAGCTTTGGTGCAGGATGCCAATGCCGTGGGAACTTATGTGGGACCGAATGTCAGTGGCCGTGGTATACAGATTCTGACAACGGGGCATCAGCCTTACATGTTTTATGTCTACAAACAGTTGTACAATGAGGCTGGCAAGCCGCTAGAAGGTGTATATGCGGATCTGAATGGTGATGGAGCGATCAACGAAAAAGACTTATACCGCTATCAATCGCCCGCGGCAAAATGGCTCTTTGGTTTCAATACGCAGTTAACTTACAAAAAATGGACAGCAGCAACGACACTACGCGCAAATTTGGGTAACTACGTATTCAATAATACCAAAATGAATCTTAGTGCTTGGGAAACAGTTCAATATGTGGATGCGTCGATCAACAACTTACATCGGGATTACTTGAATACCCAATTCCAGACCAGACAGTATTATTCGGATTATTACGTCGAAAATGCTTCCTTCCTTCGGATGGAAAACCTGTCGGTGAACTATAATTTTGGTCAGGTGGGTAAGATCTCCAATCTACGTGTGGGTGCGGTAGCTCAGAATGTTTTTATTGTGAGCAAATATAGCGGCATGGACCCTGAGGTTCCGAGTGGCTTCGACAGTTCGTTCTACCCACGCTCAAGAACTTTCTCCTTGAGTCTCAATATGGATTTTTAATGGCTCCCTCAAAAAAGAAAACTTATATAGCGATGAAAAATATAAAAAGATATTGTTTTGGATTGTTGAGTATAATCGCATTGCTACAATCCTGTACAAAAGACTTAAACCAGTATCCCACTGTAGAAACTACTTCGGAGTCGGTATACACCTCTGTGGATGGTTACCGGGCAGTACTTGCTAAATTGTATGCCTCATTTGCCGTTGCGGGCAATGGACGTGGTGATGCCGATCCGGATATGGCGGGCAGCACGGCCTCTTGGGGTTACCTTCGGGTGTACTTTAACTTGCAGGAGGTACCGACTGATGAAGTGATCTATACATGGGCCGGAGGCGACAATATGACCGATATCCAGTATATGACCTGGGGAGCTTCCGATACCTGGGTCAATGCCATGTATTATCGGATCTATTATACGGTAGCCATCTGTAATGAATTTCTACGGAATGCAACAACAGAGAAGCTGGCGACTTTTAGTTCGGCCGAGCAGACACAAATTTTGGAGTTTGCAGCCGAAGCGCGTTTTCTGCGTGCATTGGCCTATAGTCATGCCATGGACCTTTATGGGAACGTTCCTTTTGTGACTGAAAAGGACCCGGTTGCTGCATTTTTTCCACCACGGATGACAAGAGCTGATCTCTTTGCATTTATTGAAAAAGAATTGACTGAGATCGAGACGATCTTACCGGAAGCACGTCAAAATGAGTATGGCCGGGTAAGCCGTGCTGCGGCCTGGTCCCTATTGGCCAAAAATTATCTGAATGCGCAGGTCTATACGGGTACAGCACGAAATGCGGAATGTCTGAATTATGCTAAAAAAGTGATTGATGCTGGATATTCCTTAAATGCGAACTATAAGCAGGTATTTAATGCTGATAATGATAAACGGACCAATGAAATTATTTTCCCGATAGAGGCCGATGTAGCGCATACAACGACATGGGGTGCGACAACGTATCTTGTCAACGGCCCTATTGTTGGAAGCATGAAATCATCGGATTACGGTGTGCTTTCCGGCTGGAATAGTTTTCGTACACTTCGCGAATTTGTGGCACTCTTTCAGGTGGAAGACAAAAGAGGTGATTTTTGGAAAAACGGCCAGTCCCTAGATGTCGAAGACCCCGCTGCCTCGAGCCAGGGATATGGGCTTGTTAAGTTTACAAATTTGAAAGATGATGGCAGCTATACCACAGATGAAGGTTTGGTAAGTACTGATTTCCCGATGATCCGCTTGGCCGACGTGTATCTAATGTATGCTGAGGCTGTACTGCGCGGTGGCGGAGGAAGTATACAGGAAGCGATCAGGTTGGTAAACAGTATCCGTCAGCGGGGGTATGGTAATTCGGCCGGAGCCATTGACCAGGCGCAGCTAACACTGGATTTTATCCTAGCAGAACGCGGGCGTGAACTGTTTTGGGAGTGTACGCGTCGCACAGACCTGATTCGATTTGGGAAATTTAACGGTAGCGATTACCTCTGGCAATGGAAAGGCGGTGACATGAACGGCCGCTCTGTGGATGCAAAATTCAATCTGTATCCGATTCCAACCACTGATATGAGTGCTAACCCGAATTTGATCCAAAATCCTGGCTACTAGCGCTGGCTGGCATTAATAACTAAATCTATGGGGATATACGGCTATTTGAGCACACATGCTGCGGAGGGTATCCAGGTATTCCCAGATGGACTTTTAAAGATAATGATACCTATGAAACAATTAACACTCTATATCCTGGTGTTGCTTTTCGTTGCCTGTAAAAAGGAGGGCGGGACACCGGCTGTCAGTGGGATAAAACCTGCGGTATTGTACAGCAGTACAACAGAACTGGTCTTAAAATCTACTGACCGCAAGGCCGTGGCCCTGCAGCTTGTCTGGGATGAGGCGATTTTGGCCAGCGATGAACCAATGGCGCAGTCGGCTTTAAAAAATAAAATAGAAATTGCTGCTGATCCATCTTTTTCTGCTGTCACCAAAAGTATCGAGCAGGTAGCAAGCTCGCTCAGCTATACGCATGAACAATTGAATAACCTTGTCACGGGAATGGGATTTTTGCCCGATGAAAAGAACGTGTTTTATGTCCGTATTGCTTCACGATTGGGAACCAATACAGATTGGCTCTACAGTAATGTGATCGCCCTGACTGTGACCGCTTATCAGCCCGTGGAGGATGCTGCCTATCTCTACCTATCTAATAAAGAGTTTACGCAATTTCCATGGAAACTGTGTTCGAGAAAGGAAGATGGTTTTTATGACGGTTTTGTGCGTCTCGACCAATGGTACAACTTCTATTTAACCAATGCGGAAAGCGCGAGTGCACCGATCATCTATGGTTCTTATCCCCTGGATGGTAGCCAATATATTTTGTATAGTGGAGCTGATCGCTGGAATTGCTGGACGAGTAAAGGTGGATACTTATACTTGACAGCCGATGTCAATAAGTTGGCCTGGAAAGAAACTTCCGTAGAATCCTTGACGGTAACGGGCGATTTTAATGGTTGGAGTGCAACAGCAACACCAATGGTATATGACCAGACGACGAAGGTTTGGAAAGCAACCATCACGACAACGGCAGCCGAACAATGGGGAATTAAGGTATTGATCAATGGCAGCTGGACTTGGTTTTTTGGCGCAGCAGAGGGCGATGGAAACTGTGCTTTGTATACGGCCGATGGAACTGGCTTCGCTTATAATAAGATCGGTACACATACCTTGATTCTTGATCTAAGCGATCCAAAACAATTCAAATATCATGTGGAATAATATAGATAGGGACGGGGTCTTAAATGAAATAATCGGATGAAAAAAATAAAAATAATGTTGGCCCTGATAAGCTTGTGTTTGGGCTTATCTGGCTGCAACGACAAAGATAATCTTCAGGTGGATGTACCTAAAACACATTTGGCAAAAGGTGCGGACGTGAGCTGGATTACTGAAATGGAAGCCTCAGGTGTGCAATTTTTTAATGCAGGAGGCAGCGCAGTGGATGGGCTGAAAATCTTGCGTGGACTGGGCATGGATGCGGTACGATTGCGTGTTTGGGTAGATCCCCAACAAGGCTGGTGCAACAAGAATGACGTACTGGTGAAAGCTCGTCGGGCGCATCATCTGGGCATGCGTATTATGGTGGATTTTCATTACAGTGACACCTGGGCGGATCCGGGACAGCAGACAAAGCCTGCCGCATGGAAGAGCTTATCGTTTGATGGGTTAAAGAAGGCTGTTAGTGATCATACAACGGAGGTTCTTCAATTGCTAAAAGATAGCGGTATCTCACCTGAATGGGTGCAGGTCGGTAATGAAACGGGCAATGGGATGCTTTGGGAAGATGGAAAAGCCTCTGTCAGTATGGCTAATTATGCCACATTGAATAATGCCGGCTATGATGCGGTAAAAGCGGTGTTTCCGGAAGCAAAAGTGATCGTACATCTGCATAATGGATTTGACAATGACTTGTTTCGTTGGATGTTCGACGGTCTGAAAAACAACGGTGGGAAATGGGATGTAATTGGCATGTCACTTTATCCGACCCCAGAAAACTGGGAAGAGCGCAATGCGGCCTGCATCAGTAACATCAAAGATATGGTTGCTCGATACAATTCGGAAGTGATGATCTGCGAGGTGGGGATGAGCTGGGATGAAGCAGATAGTGCTGAAATATGGTTAAAGGATCTTTTCAACGCTGTCAATAGCGTGCCCGATCAGAAAGTACTGGGTATATTCTATTGGGAGCCTTTGGCGTATGGTGGGTGGAATGGCTATACCCTAGGCGCATTTGACAATAATGGGCGCCCAACAAAAGCATTGAATGCTTTTAAATAAAGTATATTTAAGCCGCTGAATGACAATGAAAAAAATGAACTGTAGACTATAAACACATGAATTGATGATGAGATTATTACTGCGTACAACTTATTTTTTGTTTCTTTTATTCCTACTTGTTCCGGGCAATTCGCACGGACAGTCAGCACGCCAATCCTTCCTGTTGGAGAAAAACTGGCGTTTTTTTCAGGGTGAGGTTGTTCATGGGGAATCAGTAGCATTGGATGATAAGGCCTGGAAAAAGGTCACTGTACCCCATGATTGGGCTATTTTTGGGCCTTTTGACCGGTCACACGATCTGCAGGATGTTGCCTTGATCGTTTAGGCAGGGGAAGAAAATCGGGAAGAATTCAGATAAAGGGGAAATGCAAAGATTTAAAAGAGGGGGTATTAACTGTACAGACTGTAAATTCTAAAACGTTTTGACCGTAGCTTTTGTTTAAATGATACCTTAAGTAAGTTAGTGAGTTGATTGTATTTTAACAGAAAGGCTAGATCGATATCGATCTAGCCTTTCTTGTGCATTATTTTCTCCTAATCTGTAGCTTGACACCTAGGCCGAGGCCAATATAATCATCAAATTGAAGATACTTTTTCTGTACGGCGCTAACGAGGTAATATCGCTGGTATGAAGATCATAATAGAATTTTACGCCTTCAAAATAAGAGTTGCTGGATTTTATTTTATAACTGAAGTCCTGTCCTACAAAGATATTGATGCGTAGCCTGGTCGAAAACCGATAATAGCTATTCGGGTATTTGTCAGGTTCTTTATACCAAAATTGTTTACCCAATGTCGTATTGAGATAAGCACCGGTACGCAAGGGATGATAAGTAAACTGTTTATTGAGTTTAATTTTCCACGGTGTATACGATTGACGCAGCGTTAAGGTAAGTTTAGCCCGGTCTGTATCATATTTCGGTACATAGCCAAGCAGGAAATCTGTCGACTGGAATCTCTGTTCGGGAGAAATGGAAGCAATCAGCAAAGGCGGCGCTACATTCTTGGCTAAGATGAGTCAATGATGAAGTCTAAATATAAAAAAATACCGAAGCAATATACACTTCGGTATTTTTCGTGAAAAAGAAAAATTACTATTTCAATCTTAGAGGGTTTTGCTATCGCGCAGCATTTTAATGATATTATGCGCTTCAAGCTGTTTGCTGAGCTGTGTATTGATTAAGCTATGAACATTTTGCGAAAGTTCTTCCGATCCTTCAGCCAAAGCTGTTTGATAAGTTGATTTGAAGGCATCTTCTCCCTGCTCACAGGTTTCGAGCAGGCTTCTTTCGTCATCTCCCGTAATATTCACTTTTATCCCCATCCAGGCGCGGAAAAGCTTGCCGCTCAGCATGGTGCTATCCGTCGCCTCTTTGCCTTCAAGCTCAACATAAGGTGTCAACTCGGCAATAAATTCTTCCGATTGTCCGATAAATTTTTGAAATGTTGGTATAAGTTTATCTAAACCATGACTTGTCGCCAGATCAATAGCTTTTTTATAACCCTCGATGCGGTCGTTGTTGATCTTAATAATGTCATTGATGATCTCCGGATTGTTGATGTTGTTTTCCATAATATTGTTATTTGTTATCATTTTAAGACCGTTGCAAAAGTGTTTGGTTTTTATTTTATTGATATTCAAGTTTTTAATTTGTTTCTTGTTGATTTTCGTTATATTTAAGGTATGGAAAAGACAGAAAAAGTTAGCTTTGTTGATTACATGGTTCAAAGACGGAAAATCAAGCAGGAATTCTTCGATCAGATCAATACATTGGTAAATTGGCATCCGATTTCAAATATTATCAACAAGCATTACCACAAAGGGGAAAGCAAAATGGGACGCCCTAGTTATTCTGGTCTTGTCCTCTTCAAAATGACACTTCTACAGACCTGGTATGGTCTGAGTGACTACGAAGTAGAAGACCGTATAAACGACAGTATCTCCTTTAGTCGCTTTGTTGGCATCAGTTTGGACGATTCGGTTCCCGATCACAGTGTTATTAGCCGTTTTCGCAGCTCGCTGACAGAAAAGGGTGTTTATGAGAATCTATTCAAGGAGCTGAACAAGCAGTTGAATAAACATAAAATATTGGTAAAACGTGGAGCTATCGTTGATGCCAGTATTGTTGATTCTCCGCTAAAACCAAAAGGCAAAGTTATTTACGAGATCGAAAGTGACCGTAGTGAACATCCTCGCGAAGATTCTGAGCTGGATAAAGAGAATAGTGAACAGTTATTGATCCAACAAGAGAGCCCGGGTGTTGACCATGAAGCTCGTTGGATAAAGAAGGCTGGGAAAACACGTTATGGCTATAAAAAGCATTATGTCACCGATACAGAAGGCCTGGTTCTGGGCGTGGTAACCACTCCAGCAAATGTAAATGAAATTGCCAATCTTCAACAGGTAATATCTTCGGCTGACCTTCCAAAGGGCATCCATATCTATGCTGACAAGGGATATCGTTCCTCTAAAAATGAGGAATTGATCAAATCAGGAAAGCTAAAAAGCAGGATCTTGCATAAGGCAAAGAAAGGAACAGCGTTAACCGAAAGAGAGAAGTTAAGAAACAAACTGATCGGCAAGATCAGGTTCAAAGTTGAACGGACCTTCGGGAGCATCCGGCGATGGTTCAACTCAAGCTGTGCAAGGTATAAGGGGATCGCCAAAATGCATACACAAAATCTAATGGAAGCCATGGCGTACAATCTTTACAGATCACCTGGGATACTTGTGTCCAATGCAATAAAAAACACAAATTAAGCAGTTGAAAAGGCCTCAAAAAGAGGATTTTTCAAGAAAACGCAACTAGATTTCCGAATCCAAATCGAAAAAAACTGCAAAAAAAAGCAAAAATAACCGATCAGAAAATATCAACATTATTTTGCAACGGTCTTATTTTGTTTATTCGAAAAACAGCAGGCATTGCATGATCGTTTGCAGAATCCGAGATTCAGGTATTTAAATCGTGGCCCGTATTTATCCCGTTTTTTATTGTCCGGGAATAAATGGGCCTAAAACTTTCTGCAATTTACCCTTGTTCTTAGAACCGAATACTGTCCTTTAGGCAGCGCAACGAAAACTATGCAACAAAACATTCATGTAGCCATTATCGGGGGTGGACCCAGTGGCCTGTTTATGTACAAGAGATTGGTAGAAAAGAATATAGCCGGTCTCAAAGTATCTATTTTCGAGTCCCGCAAGCAATTGGGGGCAGGGATGCCTTATAGCTACGAAGGTGCTACACCTGAGCATCTAACTAATGTCTCGGATCATGAAATTCCCGCACTGGTCTCCACGATTGAGGATTATGTTCAATCCTTATCGGAAACCACGCTTCGAAGCTATGGAATCGATGTTGACGATTTTAATCGCTACAAAGTAGTGCCACGGTTGCTCCTTGGCCGCTACCTTTCGGAGCAGTTTATGTTATTGAAACGGATGGCGGATGAAAAGGGGATAGAAACACAGATTCATCTCGGCTGCCAGGTCAGCGATATTATTGATCTGGAAAGCCAGACGCAGGTTAAAATCATGGTCGGCAGCACCGATACCTATATCGTAGACAAGGTTATCATCTGTACCGGACATAAATGGCCAACCAGGTATGAGGGCAATGTAGAGCATTATTTTGAATCACCCTATCCGCCGTCAAAGCTCGCCTTAAAAACAGACCATGCAGTAGGCTTACGTGGCGCTTCGCTCACGGCAATCGATGCTATCCGCACAATAGCGCGTCATAATGGGTCTTTTGAGGCGCTGGAGACAGGTGAGTTAAGGTATCAGATCGACCCGGGAAGTGAAAATTTTAAGTTATTGATGCATACACGCAGTGGTCTACTGCCTGCGATCCGATTCCATCAGGAAGAACCTTTCCTAGCCAACAAGCTCTTGATCTCCGAAGAGGAGCTGATGCTTAACAGGCTAGAGAATGAGGGTTTCGTCTCGCTGGATTTTCTGTTTGAGCGCAATTTTAAAGCGCAGTTTAAGGAAAAGGATCCCGACTTTTATGCAATTGTGGAAAAACTCAGCCTGGAAGACTTTGTAGAAGCAGTACTCAGTTTAAGGGAACAGAAAGATGCCTTCGAGGGATTTCGCCAGGAGCACGAACAAGCGCTGAAATCTATCAGAAGGCGTCAGTCTATCTATTGGAAAGAAGTACTTTCTGCCTTGAGCTTTACCCTGAATTATCCGGCCAAATATATGTCTGCCGAAGATATGCTGCGTCTAAAAAAAGTACTGATGCCGTTGATTTCCATTGTCATCGCTTTTGTGCCGCAGAGTTCCAGTCGTGAGCTCCTCGCACTACACGATGCTGGTCGGCTGGAAGTGGTCAATGTGGGTACGGACAGTCGGGTTGAACCCGCGAGCGACCGCGGCGCTAACTATTTTTATACCGATGAATCTGGGATAGAAGTAAAAACCCATTATAAGACATTTGTGGATTGTGTAGGACAGCGACCGTTGGACTTTAAAGAATTTCCTTTCAAGAGTTTAGTCGACAATGGCAATGTCAGTCCAGCCTACTTACGGTTTCGCTCCGTGGAACAGGCCAAAGAACAAATGCTGGCAGGCAACGACCATATGTTTGTGGCTCCGGATGGCGCCATTTTTTTGCAGGTACCCGGGGTAAAGATAGACGACAGCTTCCGGCTGGTAGACCACAGCGGCAACACCAGTCAACGTCTTTTCATGATGGCTGTACCTTACATGGGCGGCTATAATCCGGATTATTCGGGCCTAGATTTTTGCGCCGCTACCTCCGCTATCATTGCCGGCAAGATTGCTGAAGGGGGATAAATACGTAAGTTTTTGTTAAAATACGGTAAGATGGTTGGGGCAGGGCGACACGGGATTTAATTTAAGCTCCCTATTGCTATATTTGGCGGCCATCTAGATCATCAGTTGGCATTGTCTTAACTCAATTGTTGAAAAGCATGCCTAAAACTATTTTAAGAAACCTGCAGATAGGTTTTGGAATATCGCTGTTGATTCTGTTAGCCAGTTCAACGGCTTCTTATATCAGTATTCGTAAGCAGATCCATAATAGCGCGATGGTCGATCACAGCCGGCGTGTCATGAGCCGCGTCAACAAAATTCTGCAGGATCTGCAGAATGCCGAAACTGGCCAGCGCGGCTTCCTGCTTACAGGTATAGACAAGTTTCTGGATCCTTACAAAACCGGCCTCCAGTCGCTGCCCCAATCGCTGAGTCGTGCGCACGATCTTACGTCCGACAATCCTGAACAGCAGCAGATAATCGATACGCTATCCACACTCGTGCAATCCCGACTGGCAAAGCTTGAAAACCTGGTCAATATCAAAAAGCGTGGTGGAATGGTCACCGTTTCGCAGCTTGAGGAGGGCAAGACTTATATGGACAGCTGCCGTTTGCTCATCAGCAAAATTATCGATCGTGAAGAACTTTTGCTCAATAAGCGTTCGGAAGAACTGAGCCGCTCTTCGGGCTATACCTCCATCTTTGTTTTGTTGGCCGCTGCTGTATCCTTATTGATTACCCTCTTCTTTTACTTCCGCCTGCGAGCGGATTTCTTTCAACGGGAGCAGCTGCAGAATGACCTGAAACGTAAAGATGAAGAGATCCAGCGGCGGCTGAGCATCACCCAGCGCATCGCAAGGGAGATAGCGGCCGGACATTATGATATGCAGATTCAGGATGGCGAACAGGACGATCTGGGCAGCCTGACGGGATCCCTCAATGAAATGGCGCGTTCGCTCAAAACATCTTTTGAAGAACTCAATAATAACAACTGGCATCAAGCTGGTCTAACCCAGTTGGGTAACCTGTTGATGGGTAATAAACAGCAGGAAGAGCTCACGGCTGTCACGCTGGGCCATCTGACAAAATATGGCAACTGTGTCAACGGCGCCATATACCTGATGGAACAAGATGAGCTTGTCTTAAGGGGATCCTATGGACTTGAAGATCCCGAACGTAAACGCTTCGCCCCAGGTGAGGGCATGGTCGGCCAGGTCTTTAAAGACAAGAAAGAAAAGTTATTCGAAAACCTCGAAGATACCGATTATGTCATCAGCTTTGCTGCTGGGAAGGTACTGGTGAACAACCTTTTTATACTGCCTGTTTTCGATGGTAACGAATGTATCGGTGTAATGGAGCTGGGCTCACTACAACCTTTTTCGAGCATTCAGCTGGCATTTTTTAGGGATGCGGTGCAAAAGGTGGGTACGACACTTGCGGCGGCCCAAGCCAGACTGGTGGTACAGAATTTATTGGAAGAAACCCAGGCACAGACCGAAGAATTGCAGGCACAGCATACCGAACTGGAATCGCTCAATTCGAGCCTCGAGATGCATACCCATAAGCTGCAGGCTTCGGAAGAGGAACTCCGCGTACAGCAGGAAGAATTGGTGCAGTCTAACCGTGAATTGGAAGAGCGCTCCAAATTGCTGGAGGATAAAAATTTGGAGATTGCCGAACGCAATCAGGAAATACAGAAAAAGGCGGCGGAGCTTGAACAGAGTACACGCTATAAGTCTGAATTTTTGGCCAATATGTCGCATGAACTGCGTACACCCCTCAATTCAATTCTGTTACTTTCACGCTTGATGGCCGAAAATTCGGATGGTAACCTGAATGAAGAACAGATGGAATCGGCAGCTGTGATCCAAAGTTCGGGAAAGAGCCTGCTGACCTTGATAGACGAGATTCTGGATCTTTCCAAAATAGAATCCGGAAAAATGGATCTGGATGTACAGCCTGTATTTTTTGCCGATATATTGAACGGGCTGACGGCGATGTTCGCACCAATCGCCGCCGACAAGCAACTTGGATTAGAAATGAGCGTTGCGGAGGGAATGCCGCTACAGCTCGAAACAGACAAGCAGCGCCTGGATCAGATTTTACGTAACCTATTGTCGAATGCCATCAAATTTACAGCTTCGGGTAAGGTTACTTTGCATATTGACCACGAACAGTCGCAGACAAACCGTATCGTATTTGCAGTGCGCGATACGGGAATCGGGATACCGAAAGACAAGCAGCATCTGATATTTGAAGCATTCCAACAAGCAGACGGTTCTACACGCCGCAAATTTGGCGGTACTGGACTGGGGCTCTCCATCAGTCGGGAACTGGCGCGTCTGCTCGGCGGCGAAATCTTGCTGGATAGCGAAGAAAACAAAGGCAGTGTATTCCGACTGATCCTTCCAGCGAAGACTTCGGATGCCACGCCAGCTGCTTTCGGCACGGTGCAATTGTTGCCGATAGAGCTAGACTTCGCTGAAGAAGCATCTACAGCTGGAGTGCAGACTTCGGAAACAGTGAACTTGCCTGCCAAAAAGACACTGGAGATACCTATCCCAGCCGATATTCCTGATGATCGCGATAGTATCGTCGCAGGCGACCGCTTCATTTTGATTGTTGAGGATGATATTGAATTCGCAAAGATTCTGCTGAAATATACGCGCCAGCAAAACTACAAGGGTATCGTGGTCGTCCGTGGTGATATCGCGGCTGAGATGGTGGCCCGTTATATGCCGCTAGCCGTTCTGCTGGATATTCAGCTTCCGCTCAAAGATGGCTGGCAGGTAATGGCTGAGATCAAGGAAAACCCCAAGACTCGACATATACCGGTGCATATTATGTCTTCTTTACAGGTTAAGAGAGAAAGTCTGCTGCAGGGCGCCATAGACTTTATCAATAAACCAATGGCATTGGAGCAGATGGGTGATATGTTCCGTAAAATAGAAGATGCCCTCACGCGGCATCCAAAAAAAGTACTTATTGTTGAAGAAAATCCCAAACATGCGGCAGCGCTGTCGCTCTTCCTCGGAAGTTTTGACATTGCCTCGGAGATCAAGAGCAACGTAGATGATAGCATTGTGGCGCTGAGCTCAGACACTGCCGACTGTGTGATACTTGATATGGGGGTTCCAGACCGGGTTGGTTACGAGACATTGGAAGCTGTAAAACGAAATCAGGGTCTTGAAAATTTGCCGATTATTGTTTTTACCGGTAAGAACCTTTCGCAGGTAGAGGAAATGAAATTAAAACGGTATGCGGATTCTATTATTGTAAAAACGGCGAATTCCTATCAGCGTATTTTGGACGAAGTGGGTTTATTTTTACATCTCGTAGAGGAAAATAGTGGTCCTTCTACCAAATCTCCGGGCAGACTTGGCTTTTTGCAGGATGTTCTGCAGGGTAAAAAGGTGCTTGTAGCGGACGACGATATCCGAAATATCTTCTCGCTCACCAAGGCGCTCGAAAAATATCAGATGACCGTGGTCCCGGCAACGGACGGAAAAGATGCGCTGAAACAGCTGGAAGATAATCCGGATGTAGCGGTGATCCTGATGGACATGATGATGCCCGAAATGGATGGTTACGAAACGATTGCTTCGATCCGGAAAGATCAGCGCTACGAAAACATGCCCATTATTGCTGTTACAGCCAAATCAATGATGGGCGATAGGGAAAAATGTATTGCCGCAGGAGCGTCTGATTATATATCCAAACCGGTGGATATTGATCAGCTTTTGTCCCTACTTCGCGTATGGATGTATGGATAATAGGTATATAAGGATGATGTATGGATCTATTATTAGTAAGGTGTTATATATAGACAATAGGGGGATACTAAAACTGCATGGATAAGAACAAAATCATATTGATTATCGACGATGATCAGAACAATATATTTGCATTGAAATTGGCCCTGAAGTCAAGAGGTTTTCAAGCGATAGGCTGCCTGTCTGCTGAAGAGGGACTTGCTCAGTTACGGGATCATGCCGGCATAGGCCTTGTCCTCATGGATATGATGATGCCCGAGATTGACGGTTATGAAGCCACTCAGCTGATTCGGAAAACAAAGAATGCCTGTGAATTGCCCATCATCGCTGTGACGGCACAAGCCATGACCGGCGACCGTGAAAAATGTCTGGCTGCAGGAGCAAATGGCTACATTTCGAAACCGATAGACATTGAACTTCTGGTGCAGCTAATAGGGGAAATAAAAGGATGATTACGGGAAAAAAAATTGTCAGCCAAGAGCAGGTGATGATGCTGATGGAGGATGTGGAGCGTCTTTATGGTTACGATTTTACCCATTATACGAAGGCCTCCTTATCGCGGCGAATCAACCAACTTTGTCTGCTGGATAATTTTGCGAGCTTTGCCGAACTGCGTTACCGTGTTGTCCACGATCCGGAATACCTGCAGCGATTTGTCGAAAAGATGACGGTCAATGTGACCGAAATGTTTCGTGACCCTAGTTTTTTTGCACATCTTCGCCAGGAAATCCTACCCAAATTGCGCACCTACGCCTTTATCCGTATATGGATAGCTGGCTGTGCAACAGGTGAAGAAGCGTATTCACTGGCCATTCTATTGCAGGAACATAATCTGCTGCACAAATCGCTGATCTACGGCACCGATATCAATCCCTCGGTGCTCGAGCAGGCAAAGAAGGCTGTTATCCCGATGGCAAATCTAAAATCCTATGTTGAAAATTATCAGCTTTCAGGTGGTAAAGCTGATTTTTCATCGTACTATACCGCGAATTATAACTGGGTGAAACTCAATCCCACCTTGCGGGAACGCATTGTATTTGCTTCGCACAATCTGGTGAATGATGCTTCTTTTAATGCTTTTCAGCTGATTCTATGTCGCAATGTGCTGATCTATTTTGACACAGAGCTGCAGGCCAGGGTATTATCGCTCTTTGATGAAAGCCTCGAGACATTTGGTTACCTTGCCTTAGGCAGTCAAGAGACGCTGCGCTTCTCTGCGCTGGCACCCAACTATGATCAGGTAGGAAACGAAAAAATATGGCGCAAGGTCAAGTAGAATGGACTACTTTTTTTTAACTGGATAGTATTAAAAAATTAACTTATTTAAAAAAATAAAGTATCTTAGTAGGATTGGAGGAAAAATGACTAAAATTCTTTTAGTTGATGACCATCGACTTGTAAGAAATGGGATACGCTTGATTATTGATACCCACGACAAGCTTTCGGTGGTAGGAGAAGTAGACAGTGCAGAGGATGCATTAATCTATCTTGAACAAAATGCATTGCCGGATCTGGTTTTAACGGACCTGAATATGCAGGGCATGGATGGTGTGAGTTTCATCCGAATGGCCAAAAAAATATATCCTGATCTTAGGTTTGCTGTGCTTTCCATGATTGAAGATCCGGTTGATGTAGCCGAAGCTTTTCGGAGTGGCGCAGACGGGTATCTATCTAAAGGTGGGGATTATGATGAAATCTTATTTGGATTGTTACGTTTATCGCATGGGCATAAATATCTGATGACCAATTTCGGTTTACGGTTTATGGAAGATTATAATGTTGAGAGCAGTGCTACGGTCGATGTAGGTTCGCGCCTGGCACAGTATGAGATTTCCGATAGGGAGTTTGCTGTGCTGGAACTGATTGCCCAGGGTTTCACTGCAATGGAGATTGCGGATAAAATTTTTCTAAGCAAACGAACCGTTGAAGGACATCGCCAGAACTTGATGGATAAGACAAAAAGTAAGAATACGGCAGATTTGATCCGTTTCGCTTTTCAGCAGAAGCTTTTGAGTTAGCGCAGGATTTTTCGAATGGCGAAGACCTTAGGAAAGGTATCAGGAAATATTTTGCTAAAGTGAGTTATTAAGAATCGGGCTTCCATCTAAATGGAAGCCCGATTTTTGGGCGTCTTACGATCTCTTTTGTTTCTAGCGTGAATGCTAGCGTAGATATAGCCCATGTTTAAGTCGACCGTTGCCTGGATTTTTTGCTACTTCAGCTTTTTCAATTTTACCGTTTTTGTTGATAGGGGTATTACATAGCGATTCATCGCATCTTTGGCTATTCCTTCCACATCATAATGGCTTTCTGGATTTACATTGAGCAGCATATTCGTGCTATATTGGTTCGCCTCCGTATTGAAGATCAGGGTGACGCTGCGGTCTTTTTGATCGTACTGTAATTCGGCAATTTCTCCGGCGTCGGTGGTCAGCCAAAGATTTTCTTTTGCCAGAAAGACACGCCCTTTGGAAGCTGTAGTCAGGGCAACCTTAACCAGCTGTTTTTCGGTTTTTAGATTACCACTGAAAGCCAGCCAGCCAAATTCGGGATGGTCGACAATATAGGTTCCCGAATTGACGGCATAGCCATAAAAACCGGTTCCATAATCGCCCGAGATACCGTCATTGGCCAGTGTGGACGGGTAAGAGTGGAATGCTCCCGGGCCAAAGCCGTCTTGGGTGACATTGGCCAATGCACCCATCATGCCGGCATGTCCGATACGGAGTAGGTAGAAGTCGTCCGGATGATCGCGGTAGGCAGTCAGGACGGGAATGGCATTGAGGGCCGAACCATAATGATGCAGCTGCCGCTCGATACGGGAGAGCTTGCCGCCATAGACAAAATCCCAGTAACGGCGCGCGCTGCCATTGTAACCCCAGTGCGGAACGGTTGGCATGTAGGCGATGATGGCATTTAGGGTGACTTGAGCCTTTTCATCGAAACCAAAAAAGCGTGACCAGAGGTATACCTCTTCCTGACCGGTAGAGTCCCAGGGCATCTCGCTTCCGAATGGATAATTGAGGGTTTTCCAATGCTCTGCTCGTTTGCGCATGGCAGCTTCAAGCTTATCGGCCATGGTGGTTAATCCTTCCTTTCGGAGGTCATTGAGGACGATAAGGAAAATACTGCCTTCCATTTGACCGAACTGCGCGTAATAAGGCGCTTTTTCGACCATGGCGATACTGGTCTGGTACGCCCGTTCGAGGTACTTGTCCCAAGTTTCCTCGTTGACCAGATTGTTGTAGTTGCGGGCAAGCCTGTACATCACCCAGTGTGCTGCCGCCACGTGTGGGTAATTGTAGGACCGCCCAATGTCGTCGGCTTCTTTTTTAGGCCAAGCAGCCCAGGTCTTCCAGTTGATGTCCGAGCGGTATGTTCCTGCGGGCATCGAGTCGGGTTCATAATAAAAGAGGCTTTTGACAACGCCATATTTCTTGTCGCCTTCTTTATGCTGGATATGGCCATATAGCGTCTCATTGACAAAACGTTTCAATTTGGCTATTTCCTGCTGATTGGGCTGTAGTACCTGTTTCATCAGGGCGGCAAGCCAGCTTGCGGCACCGGCTTCATCGCTTAGACCCGCAAACCAGGCACTCTTATTTTGGGTGATGGGCTGCTGTTCTTCATAGTCGTAGGATATAACAGATGGTGATCGGCCAAAAATATCTTTATCATTTTCATACCACTGCTTGGTAGTGAGGAAATGGCCCAGATCTTGGACGACTTCTTTTTCAGATTTGATCACTTTATAGTGTATCGTCTGTGTAATGCCATCCCGGTAGTTGATGGTAAGCCGCGCACGTCCCCAACGATTGCCCTTCACTTCGTATTCGGTCCAGTGCTGTGCTGTACTTCCTTTTTTTGTCAGGGTCAAAGCACCTTCAGGATAGACACTGACATTTTTGACCGCTTTGCTATGCTTAACAAAAAGTTTGGCGGGATTGTCCATGGGGACAACATATCCGGGAAGCCCAACAGCAACAGGCCTATTATTTTTCAGTAACTCCGATTCAATTTGTCGGATACTTGGTGCGAGAACGAATTTTAAGGCAAAGGTATTTGATTCCTGTGGCTTCAAGAGGGTAGAAGTCGGTGTATTCCATTGTTCTACGCCTTTCCAGTCAGTCTCAGCATGTGCCTTACTGTGGATCAGCCATTCATGAAATCCCTCAAAGGTAATACTTCGGGGGGTCGGGTCGGTATTGAGCGGATTGTAGGCTTCAAAGCCTGCATTTTTATAGGGCAATACCAATAGACTAGGTCCATTGCCATGTAGACGGTTGACCTGTAGATAACCCGCATCTTGGCCGATATAGGGATCGAAAAACACATTCTGTGCATGCGCCTGATCGAGATTTTTCCAGTCCATGTTGTTATTGAATGGAAGGGGGATGCCCAGCGCGCCAATTTCGATGGTATAATCAGTTGGATTTGAAATCTCAAAGCTAAGGATCAGGTCGCCATGGTCATCTTGCCAGTTGCGGATGACCTTTAAGGGGATGTTGTTGAGCGTAGGACTAATATCCGCGCTGGCCAGGTTGTTTTTTGTAGGACTTAGCGCCTTTACGTGCTTACGCGCTGTAGCCGATGAATAGGCGCTCCAGGAGCTATCGCCCTGACGACGCAAACTGATCGTGATATCACCGATATGAAAAAATTGATTACGGTCTCTTTTGCGCAGGAGTTCAACAGGTGTATAGTCAAAGTCTTTTTCGCTTCCGTTGGGACGAAAAGAAGATAGCGTCTGCGACGCATTGAGAATGGCTACATTGAGGTTTTTGAGGGTAAAGCTTTTGGCGCCCTCTTCTACGCCTAAGGTGGCTTGCTGCGCTTTGACTGCTTTCCATACGGGGTGTTCGTCCTGCTGGCTATATACGCTGCTTGGCAACTGTGTGCATACGAGCGCAAATAGGATCCAATAGCATTTTTTAAGATTCATTTTAGATATTTTAATACTCATTATAAGACAGCTAAGGTCAATGCTCTTACAAAGATGAAGGATTGTACCCTGTATTTATGGGTAGATTTTAACCTTCAATAGCCCATTTTTAACCAGTTAGCCATCAAAATTTGTAATGTGATGACTGAAGTTATAAATTTAATGTTAAATAGACATTTATCGTAGATTTTATTTGTTGTAAAATCTGTTAAATGGCAATATCGTTTCTTCTGTACCTGTAAACTCTTATGTACTTGTAAACCTTGTGTTATCATGAAACATCATTTTTCTTTCGCTATTTTGGCAGCAATGGTTATGTCGCTAACAGGGCTGGTGGCCCAGCCGTTGAAACCGTACCAACAGCCTAATGTATTGAATCCACTGCTGCCCGGATATTTTGCGGACCCGAGCATCAAGAAAATTGCCGATACGTATTATATCTATGCGACTACGGATGGGAACGGTTGGGGCGCAGGCCCTTCGCAGGTGTGGAGTTCCAGGGATCTGAAGAACTGGACCATTCAACCCATGAACTGGCCCAATACACATTGGTACTGGGCGCCTGATATGACGCAGGGATACGACGGACGATATTACCTCTATTATAGTCAGCCTGTAGAAATTTTTGGGGCAGTGGCCGACAGCCCAACGGGACCTTGGGAACCTTTGGTAGCCGAAGGCAAATCGATGATCCCTAATTATATGATTCCAGGTGTAATCACCCTGGACGGGCAAACCTTTCGGGATGATGATGGCCGCATTTATCTATTTTGGGGGACCTGGGGAATCTACCCCGATCATGGATGTGGGGTGGGGATACTCAACAGGGATATGAAAACCTTCGACAAGACAGCATTGATCCCCAATACGGTGGCAAAGGACTTTTTTGAGGCTCCTTATATGTTTAAGCGTAAGGGCATCTATTACCTGATGTACTCCTCGGGGCATTGCGAAGATGGTACGTATCGTGTTCAGTACGTTAAAAGTAAAACCGGTCCCATGGGGCCTTTTGAATACCCGTCGATCAATCCAATATTGATTACAAACGAGGATGGCAGTATACACGGTCCGGGACATCATAGTATTCTTGAACAGGATAATCGTTATTTCATTGTCTATCACAGGCACAACAATCCACACGCTGGGGGTGGCTTCCATCGTCAGGTTGCCATGGACGAGCTATTCTTTACGGCTGACGGCGATATTGAGCCGGTGCGGCCCACACATGTTGGTGTACCGGATTTGTTTCCAGCAGTAGCAGAGCCAGTCGATTTGGCTTTTGGTAAAACCGTGACGGCCTCTTCCTGGTACAATACCGACTTTAGGCCTTCTTTTTTAGTAGACAACAACAATGGAACGCTATGGCGGGCCAAAAATAATCAGGGACCAGCCTGGGTAGCTATCGACTTAGGTAAAACAATGGATATACAGACCATATCTATTCAGTTTGAATACCCGACGTATGCCTATCGATACCGACTCGAAACCTCTATGGATGGTATCGTCTGGGAAAATTTTGTGGATCGCTCGGATAACGACCGCTGGGCGAGTCCTATTGTAGAACATGGCAAAGCTAGGACGAGATATGTTAGGCTAAATGTATTGAACAGCCAATTGAATGGACTTCCTCGTGGCGTTTGGAACATGAAGGTGTATGCACAAAAGCTTCCACAACAGACGCTATGGTCTGCAGCACAAAAGATGCCTGTGCAGGAAGTCGCAGTGGGTAATTTGATCCATATCGATGCGGCCAATTACCAGGAAGGACAATACGTAAAAAGTATTCAGAATAAAGGGCTACTCGGGGGCATGTTCAGCACGGAACAGGCCCTGGCTGTTAAAAATTATCAGGGTAAAAAGGCATTCTTCTTTGATGGTGTAACTGCGCTGCGATCGACATTCGCCGTGCCGCAGTCGTTGGCTGCAAATGGCTCCTATAGTATAGGACTATGGGTCAATAATCCGGACATAGACCGATTTGAACAGCTGGTTGCCTGGTCGTCGGGGCAGCAGGATCTCAGTAAAGCGATTTTTGGTTATGGTACTGATGCCGGACGTGGGGCCATCACGCATGGCTCCTGGCCTGATTTGGGATATGCATCGGTTCCGGACTCAAATGTGTGGCATCATATTGTATTTTCTTTTGACGGCTATCAGGAGTCTGTTTATGTGGATGGAAAGCTGCAGCGCAGGGAAAATAGGATGCTGTTTGTCAAGCCCGGGGATGTTTTTGTCCTGGGAGCTTCGGATGTACTGGACCAGCATTTTTCGGGCTATGTATCCAGTTTGCAGGTATATAATACGAGCTTGGATGAGGTGGAAGTGGTTAGGTTGGCCAATGAAGTGCCTAAATCGAATTTCTTTGCGCTGCAAACTGACGATTTAAACCTCGGAAAGCTCAGTACCTTGCGGAACCATGGAACAGCAAAGGATACTTTAGTGACGGTTGACGATGCGGTGGTCACGGTAGCGGGAAATAGACTGGCACTGAAAGGTAAAGCTTTTGAAAGTGCGGCGCTAAGGGAGATTCTTCAGCAGCAGCGGTATACGCTTTATCTTGATTGGTATGACGATGGTTCCTGGCAGCATGCTGTGCTTGTCAATGATAAAGGAAAGAAGAGCTTTTATCGCAATGGGAAGATTGAAAAGCGCGTGTTTTCTGACAAGCTGCTGCGGGTAAGTAAGAATACCCTCGAACTGGCTTATCTATTTCATTTCTTTCGCGCCTATGCTGGTACCTTAACATCGGATGAAGTAGACGCAAAGTTCAGTCAGTGGAAAGCGGGCCTGGCAAAGGGACTGGACGGGTATGTTCCGCAGGTGCTTTCTCCGCCGCACCTGATCAATGCCGATCAGGTATTTGCACAGGTAGAGAAAAAGCCAGGAATGTGGTATTTATTCCGTTCTGATGGTGAGAGCTCAGGCTGGAAGCAGCAGTCTTACCACCTTTTTAAATCATCCGGACCCGGAAAATCTATCGAAGTTCTTGCGAAGGATGCCTTTGGCCATGTCAGTGAGCCGGTAGTGGAAGCGATTTCGGCGCAAAAGCCGCAATTGGTGCAGCCAGCACAGGATGAAAGCTATTCAGCCAAGGATCAGAAAATTCCTTTCTGGGATGGTTATCAATACAGTGAAAGAATCGATAGCACACAGACAGCGCTTTCCTACCTGGCTGGAACCTGGAAAATCCAGTCCAAAAATACCAAATGGGGCGATGCAGATCTTCTAGCCCCGTTTGTTTTTAAAGAGCTGGAGGGCGATTTCACGCTAGAGGTTAAGGTAAGTGATGTGGTAGGCCTGGGCCGTAAAGTACGTACATCAAGTGAAGCTGGTGTCATGATTCAAAGCATGGATCGTAAGGATGCCTACATCAGCAATTGTATTTTGACGGGATGGAACCTGGGCAACCTTTCGCGGAGCATCGGTCCACAGATTTTTCAGGAAGAGAATACAGGAACGGGCCTTAATTTTTCGCCTTACCTTCAGGTCCAAAAGGTCGGTAGTTATTTCTTTTTGCGTTGCTCGATAGATGGGGTGGATTGGAAAGATCTGCCTGGAACACCGTTTCTACGTCCCGATCTGAACGGCAAAAGACTGCGCGTCGGCCTTTATCAGATTGCTGGTAACAACCAGCTGGGTTATGGTGAATTTGAAAGACTTCGTATCTGGAAATAAAAACAGTGAGTAGATGAAAAACGGTAAGAAGGATCACTTGGAGTCATTTGGCGTTAAAGTGCTGATTAATGAGTCAGCCTCCGCCTTTCCGACAAGCCTGGTGGATGATATGGTCTGCAATTTATAGCGGATATCCAACACTTTCGCTTGTATATTATAGCGAGTCATCACTTTCAGCACTTTGGTATATTGCCTCTTTTCGGCATCGTACCCGAAAGCGAAAAGATCCAGTTCTTCCTTGATGTTGCAGCCTTTAAAATAAACATTTTTCCAACGATGTCCTAAATTGCCGATGGGATTATACCAAATGATGGAAGAATCGAGGTTCCTTCTGCCCCAGCTATCGGGAATGGGATATAGGCCCAGTTTCTTACGCTGTTCATTGTAATGAACGCCATATTTTTCGGTGATACAGGTTTTGCTGAAATACGACCGGATGGAAGGATAAATGGGCAATAGAATAGCAATAAAAGATAGTACGACAAATAGATTCCGAAAAGTGGTCTTCTTCATAAGTGGTCTTTTGATGTTGCTAGGCTCGTATATTGTGCACCCTTATTGCATCTGTCTACAATGGTTTTCTTGTTTTCATTTTAAATATATTAAAAAATATGGAGTGAGGCGCTTCTAAAGTAAAATTAGGGCGATCAAAAACATTATGAAAAGGTTATTGTTGTAAAAAATAAGGTATAACCTCAGGTAATGAAAATAATTATTCTAACGCTTAGATCCTTTCTCTTTTTGTCCGTATTGCTGTTGACAGCCTGTTCGACCTTGATCAACAATGTTCAGGTAAATACGTTGACAACAAATTACTGCGCGCCAAATGTGGCCTATAGATCAATTCCAATACAGGAAATCACTGCCTCGGACAGTATTCAGTTAAGGAAAATCTTTTCTTACCATGATTTTGTGCTGATCAGATATCTCAATCTGGCAGAACCTATCATCCAGTATTTGGGGACTGCGAATAATGCTACGCTGAAATTGGCGGCCAAGCAAAAGATGATTGAAAGGTACATGCTGTTTGAGACAGAGCTGAATGCCATCGCAGCAGAGTTGGATTGTAATGGTGAGCGTATCGATAAGCTCGCAGGTTATATAGACGAACTGAATGCGAAAACGCAGACCCGTCTGACTGTGGCTTCTATACTACTGGGAGCCGTTACAGCCGTGACTGCAACCACGGTCAAAAATGATGGTCTCAACAATGGGTTGAGTATTGCTGGCGGGGTCGGCACCGCCGTATTGGGGTTTATGACACTAAACCCCAAAGGTAAAAGGATCAAGATGCAGCTGCAGCGAAATATGCTTGAAAGTATTTGGTATCAAAATAATAAGCACCAGATCTACCCAAGCTCAGTTTGGGGAATTCTGTCCGAGAAAAAATTTAGTAACGCTGAAAATTTTTCTTTGATTGAAACAATGCGGCAGCGCTGGCTGCAATATGGTTTGGATGATGAATCGGATAGTCCCCGGCAGCAGCTTTATTTTAAGGATGGTGGAACTTTTTCAGCCGAGGAACTACATGATCTAGCCAATATGCACAATGAATTGCAGGCGACCATTCGTTCCATTCAGCAAGATATGCGAAGTTTAATACTGGCCATTCATACACTGGAATGAGGTTAAGTCGTTTCATTACTGAAATGACTAGTCACATATCTAATTTTGGTTCTATTGGGCGTTGATCTTTAGATATTTTTCAATTGCTTGCCCGATACTGTTGGCCTCGATAAATTCAACTAATTCCTGTACCAGGTTAGAAAATTCAGGATAGTCCGCGAATGAGAGCTCCCAGATATCCTTATCGGACAGTAAGTCGTGAGTGGACTTTAAACCATTGATATACTGGCTCAGCTTGGGTTGGAGGTCGTCCTGAATAACAAGCCTTCCACTGGCGGCTTCACGAATGACCAGCAGATAAGCCGCAACACCAATGGCTAGACCCACTGGTGGTTTGCCCTGAAAAGAATACCATGGGGCGATCAGCGGAAACACACGCATTTTCATCTTGGTGGTATACTGTAAAGCAATAGCATGCCAGCGGTGGGCAAGAAAGGGATTTTTAAAACGGTCGATCACCGCCCTGCCAAACTGTTCCCATGCTGCTTGCTCAATATGGGCATAATGCTGTAGTGTGGGGCCGATTTCGTTGAAAAGAATATGGCGGATATACCGTTCAAACGCAGGAACCTGAAAAAAGTCATTGGGTAGTTTATCACCCAATTCGAGAAAGGTCAAGTCAGTCCGGATACTTGGATATGCCGATAACATCGTTTATACGCAGCTTGATGCCGCGCTGCAGGTGACTTTACCGGATGATTTTATCCAGAATAACATTGCTACGGTTTTGGAAATCGCTTAGACTCGTTCCTTCGCCGTAGTGTCATTGTTGGAAAAACTATGGATTTAAGTCACCTGCAAATGGCAATTTTAAAGCAATGGAAGTTTATTTTTTTTGAAGAATTTTAAGCATGCTTGCCGCATAATTTTTACCCAGCTGCCGGTATCCGGCAGGACTGAAGTGTAGTCCATCGCCGATACCCTGGCAACCCGCAGAAGAAATGATATGGGCAGTTGGGATAGTAGCGGGCAATGTTTGGATGATACTGTTCATAATTGCGCATTTACCCCCTGCTTCGGCCGATAGGAGTTCACCAGCAAGTAGGGGTACATCTTCGGCGTTCAGGTGCAAATCGTGCAAGAGGCTTTCATAGACTTTTTTTACTTTATTGGGCCATTCGCGATCGCCGGTATTGGATTCCCCCTGATGAAGTAAAATACCTTTGATAATACCTTTCTGCTGTGCCATCTTGGCCAGGACGACGAGCCTTTCATAAGGATTATTGTCATAAGCTGCAAGCATGGATTTCATCCATTCGGGTGCCTTTGCGACATAGCTTGCCGTGCTATCTTGATCAAATAATTGAATATGGCAACCACCTACCGAAACGTTGATGACTCCGATCTCGATATTTTTGGGAAGCTTTTCTACAAGCGTTCTGCCAAAATAATCTGCAGGTGTAAGGCCTGTGTGGCAACGCGTGAGTGGTGCCCGGGCAGGATACCACTTACCGTACTGCCGTCCCAATTCGGGGCAATCTACTGCCGCTAGCACATGAAACCGGCTGTTGGTGATGGTGTCCTGAGGTTCGAATTGTCCATGTCCCTCCATATTGGATTGTCCTAAACAAAGGTAGATATGGAAGTTCTTGTCTTGGGCAAAAGCTGTTGTTCCGGTAAAACAACATACCAAGAAGATCAGTAGCAGCATTTTAAATTGTGTTTGTCGCATCGTGAAGCTTTTTATGTTTTTAAAATTAACCTATTTCGCGGTAAGTATGGCTTACCGCGAATAGATAGTGTTTAGTTCATGGCAATAAATTTGAACTTAAATAATTGACAGGAGGTACCATAGTAATCCCAAAGCTGAAGATTGGAATTGCCGTCCATGGTACAGTTGGGTACATCCCAACCGCGTGTAGCATCTACCTTTGAGGTAATTTTGTAATAGCCATTGGCTACAGCAGTTACCTTCCAGGCCTGAGCATCATTGCTATAGTTCTGCCAAAGCCGGATGGCAGTTCCAAGCGCATTGCTATTACTCGTCAGATCAATGCAGCGATTGCTTGCACTTGCTTTTGAAACAAAGCGCCAGTATCCGTTACCGGCATCTATAGCGACCCAGCGCTGTGCATTTGCGCCATTTCTGGTCCACGGTCTGAGCACTGCACCGTTGGCATCTTCACCTGATTTTAAATCAAGTACCTTGTTGGCATCGGTCTGGAATTCGATTTCGTAAATGCCATTATTGACCAGACTAGTAACTGTACAGTTAGACATGGGGTAATTGGAGGCAGCATACTGCTGAAACCACTGTTTAGCGGGAGCAGCACAGGCTTCCCAATCATTGTTAAAAGCTGTCCCGGCGTTGGGATCCCCTTTGTGGAGCAGATCGTCGGGGGCGAGAAGGTTCCAGCTTACATTGCCGGACTGATCCACAATATATTTTAAATTTGCACCAAAACCGTTTCCGCCAGCGGTACCGGTTGATCCCGTACCAAATGTGCCATATCCCTGTGGAGCCCAGTCTGTCTCTGTAATGGCAATGGGTGCAATGTCTGCAATAGGTTTAACATTGGTATTCCAGGCATTTTGAAAAGCTTGATAGGTATTGACACCACCCCAATACCCAGGGTAGATATGTACTGCATAGCCAATGTTGCCACCCGTAATAGGATTATTGACATAGCCTTGATAATGGGACTGCCAGCCAGTTCCTGGTATCCAGCATACATTGTTGGCACCGTTATTACGGATGATATTGACCAAGGGCTGAAAGAAATTTTTCAACGCAGCAAAATGCTCGTTGCCGGTCGTCCCCCAGTTGCCATTTGTTCCCAGAATCTCAACGGGTTCGTTAGCCAATTCAAACATCACATTGTCAGCATTCTTTAGTGATGGGTGCTGCGATAGGAAAGTCCATACGGTCTTAAGATAAGTATGATAGGCATCATTGACTGCGATACGGTGTGGACATACGCCAGGAGGACGCAAGATCACATACATGCCCCGGTTACGGGCATGGTTGATTAAAGGAATAATGACCTGATCAGTATAGGTAACCAAGCGATTATAGTTAAATCTTGAGATGTCGTCTTCAGGAATAGGAGCGCCCGGATCATTGGTCCAATACGGATCGATGTGCAGACGGATATAATTGAGATACCAACCGTCGGCCGCGCTGCTGAGTTTGTCAATGACTGCTTTATTGTAATTGAGCGCACCCTGAACATTGTAATTATCCCAGGTGCAGTAACCGGAGTTGGCACCATACTGGCAGCCATTGAACCAAGGGCTGGGTGTAATGGCCACTCCATGCAGGACAATATTGTTGTCACAGGGATCTTTGAGGTACTTCCCGCCTACATGTAAGGTTGGTGTCGTTCGTGGCCAACCTGTAACGGCTTGGGCGGAAACATTGGATTTAAGACTTCTTTCGGATTCGCTGGTCAAGGTTTTTTCTTCCAGCCGCGAGCAGCTGGAAAGAAAAACTAAGAAAAAGACCAGAAGTAACCACATTTTGTTTGTTCTCATAATTTAAATATAAAAGGGTGATTAATGATCTTATTTTTTAGCTAACAATGCCTCAGCAACCGCCTGATAGGCTGGCTTTCGAACGAATCCTTCGGTCCATAAACCGATGGGTTCCCCACGTCTCCAGAATGAATTCTCTTGGTCCGGACTGTCCAGTGGGCTCCATATGGTAATACCATATTGCTTATCCTTGGGAATGATCTCAAGATATTTTTGAACGACAAATTTGTACATGTCGGCCTGCTGCTGATACATTTCAGTCGTTGCATTGCTAGTCTTTATGCCATTTCCCAAACCAATATCGAGCTCAGACACTTTGATCAGCTTGCCGGTGGCGGCCAATAGGTTAAACATACTGACGATATTGTCTTTGCTTGTGTTGATGTCGATGTGCATCTGGGTACCGATTCCATCCACTTTGGCCCCTTTGCTTTCGACGTAGCTGACATAGGCGATCAGCCCTTTACATTTGTTGTCACTGCCTTCCAAGCCATAGTCATTGATGAATAGGAGATCATTGGCATTACCATATTTGCGGGCAAACTGGAAGGCTTTTACGGCATAATCTTTACCCAAGTAATCCTGCCAGTAGAATTCATCATCCGCCAGATCGGTTTTGCCCACTCCCGTCTTTAGGGCATATTGGTCGGGCCAGTCGGACATCGGTTCGTTGACTACGTCCCAAGCCTTGATGTAGCCTTTGGTTTTCTCAAGCATGCCGGCAATAAATGTCTCCAGTGCTTTCGCGAGAATGGCTTCTTTCTCGGCAGGGGTTTTCTCGATCGTGCTGCCCCCAGGGCTCCCATAACCTTCGCCATTGGCGGACTGCGCTCGGGAGGAATTGTTTCCCCAGCCAAACCAGCCATCAATATTGCTTTCAAAATCACTGTTGGCAATGAGGCTTGCCGAACTGCCTGTTTTTGTCAGCACAACCTTGTCGATGAAGATGGTACCATCGTATTGACCAAAATTGATGATAAAACGGTTACGCGCGGCAGTTGCGGTCACTTTGAGTTCGTATTCTTTGTAGCTTGTTGTTAATGCCAATGAACCCATATTGTCGCCCGTATAATTGGAGGTGCTCTGCAGATCGATACCAATGTTGCCCGCTTTGCTGCCCCGGGCTACAATCTTCAATACATATTCTTTCCCTATTTCCGTGGGGTTAATGTCTGTGGCTGTCTGTGCTTCCCAGGCATTGACAACAGTGGGATTGCTCATTTTTAATGCATGTCCCGCTAGAGCTGGTCCTCCAGAACCTGGTATTACCACAGGAGCGATTAACTTATTCAGGTAGGCGGCATTCTGTCCCGAATGCCAGCACAGCGTGTGGCCATACAGTGCCATGTTGTTTTCCTGCGCAGCTGTGATCAGCTGTTCTACACGAGATAGATTCAGGCTTCCGTCGGCTTGCACAATGGAACCATGCTTCATTTCATAGCCCATCACCATTTCTTCGAAATTGCGGTTAGCCAAGCGGTAGAGTACTCCTTTGTTAAAATAATCGTTCATATTGAGCGCAACACCCAGCTTAAGTCCGGGGTTGCCTTGCTTATCCAGATAACTTTTTAATGGATTGTAAGCATTGATATCTTCCTGCGTCAGTACTTTCTCCGGTTTATCGACGGCGTAATCCAGTGGCTGATATTTGGAACAGGAACTCCAGGCGGTGCCGAGCGAAAGTAGGATGACGATAGTTTTATTGATTTTTTTCATCGTTGTTCGTTATAGAATTGATACTACTTTTTGATGGGTGTAAATGTTTCCATTTTTACAGATCTGTCCCGCATCACGAGGGTATCCTTGCTGGTGACACTCATTTGTGTCATATCGATCGTGTAGGAAAGATAAAGTGCATCTCTGTCTGCATTGCCCCAGCTGTTTTTTTCGCCCCGTTTGACAAACTTACCGGTTCCTGTAGCGGAGATGCCAGCACTTGCCGAGCTAATGCTACAATTGTTGTCGTCATCAAAAGTTAAGTTCAGATTGACATTGATATTGACATCATCAGCTCCTTTAAAAGAAAGAGGCAAGATCGATTTCTTTAGCGCTGCTGTCGTGACGCTTTTGACTTCGTCTTTTTCTACATAAGCCTGATGTCTGACGATATTTTTTGTCAAGCTGTTATTGGCACCTTTGCCGACAATTTGGTCGGTACCCCGACGCAGGTAATTGCCGTGCCAGGGATTGATATATTTGAGTGCATAAAAGGTAAAATCTTTTGGTGCGACATCCCAATCGGATACAATAGCCCTATTGGCAGCCTGCAACGAGGTTTTACCGGAGAGGATGGAATCGGCGTTAACCACTTTTGTCATCCTTAGAGGAAGTACGTAATAGGTTTCCAAGGATTTTGGGTCGGCAAAAAATGCGTCAGTCAGCTGTACTTCAACACCACCTGTGAGACTACCACTTGGGATATTGATCTGATTGCTAGCAAGCTGATAGTAATTGTTGGGTAATGCGGTAACTGTCTGCCCGTTTGGATAGCTAAGGCCATTCGTAAGGCTGTTGTCGACAACAAAATCGATACGGATGTCTTTTCCATTGTTGTATACTCCTCCAGTGGTTGCCATGACTTTCACCTTATGCTGGTTGTCGAGACTGTTGTCAAAAATGTCTTCGCCTAGGGTTACCGTTCTGACTGGTGTCTGATAGGCGAAGTATACCGATTGAAATTCGAAATCTGGGAACTCCCAGTCGTTATTTTTGCAAGACGCCAGGCTTACCAAAGCCATGGCGTAAAGAAGATTGATCTTTTTCATTATGCGTGTATTAATGTTAATTCCATCCCGTATTCTGTACAAGATTGCTGTATTTGAGTACTTCACTGTACGGGATCGGACCGTAGTACATAAAGTTTTCATAAAGTCTATTCTCTACCGGAATCTCGGTATAGCTGTTGTTGCTTATACTGATTCCTTTTGCAGCAACGTTGATATCCAACTTCCAGCGACGCAGGTCCCAAAACCGAAACCCTTCAAAACAAAGTTCTAGTCTCCGCTCATTGCGGATCAGCTGCCGCATTTGCTCTTTGTTGTTTTTTACCTGTTCTAGGTAAGGATCGCCATTGTTGGCTCCTACACCCGCCCGTCTGCGAATAGCCTTGATGATGTCGTAGGCCGAGAAGGTAAAAGTACCCATGCCAGTAGGCCCCCAGGCCTCATTTGCGGCTTCGGCATAGGCCAGATACATTTCTGTCATCCGTATACGTGTATTGAAATGCATTTGTTGTGTAGAAGATGAAGGGTTGAGGTTTACATCTTGGCGCAGCAGCTTTTTCAGGTAATAGCCCGTCCGAGTAGATGTCTCGACCTTATTTAACCCATCGTTTGTTGGACTATTGGCAGCGGTATTGATAGCCGTGTTGCTTACGCCTGCCGTGGCACCATTGACAATAATGTAAGTCTTCAATCGGGGATCCCGCTTGTCGTACGGATTGGTTTTATTGTAAGCCGAATTGGCATCGTCAATGGGATAGCCATTTTCCATGGGAAAGGCATCGACCAGATTCTGTGTAGGATTGAGACGTCCTCTGCCAAACAATGTTGGCGGAAAATGGTCCTGTTCCATGCTGTTGCTATTTCCTTTGTCGGTGCGCCAAAGTATTTCGGCCGGATTGGATCCGGAGGTTAAGCCATCGACCACATCTTTATTGTACCAGGTGAATCCTTTCGGATCGATACCACTTGGTCCGCCTTTGGCCTGGATGACCTGCCCCGCATAGGTGGCGGCTTGCTCCCAGGTTGTTTTGCTGCCCTCGCTGTATGCCGGACTTGCCGCCATTAACGCTGCTCGGGCACGAATTGCCTGCGCGATGCGCTTGGTCATGCGGAGTTTGAAATAGGCTCCAAATACACGGTTGTAGTCGTCTTTATTGATTGTGCCTGCGTATTTGACCGGAACTTGACTGTCTGCACTGATGTCTTCATAATCCATAGGCAACAGGTCTTCTGCATTTTTGATGTCATCGTAAAGTTGCTGCATGCAGGCTTCGAACGGTGCACGACTGTGGTTAAAATCCGAATTGACATCTTCGGGAGTCAGCAGGATAGGCACACCAAGTATCTCACCGGTACTCGACTTTCCGGCATGGGATTGCAACAGGTGAAACATAAATAGTGCCCGGAGACCATAAGCTTCACCTTTCATGCGATCGTTAAACATCGTACTGACCTTGGGATCCAAGGCCCATTCTACTTTATCACTTAGGGATAAAAAATTGTTGAGGTACTGTATGGCTGCATAGCTATTGCGCCATTGGTCGAAAGGATTGTTGATGCTTGTCCATTGTCCGGTTGCTGTTTTAAGGTAAGTATTGCTTTTATCGTTGCTCACAGCATTGTCTGTGGCGACATCATCAAAGCTATAGCTATTAGCCGGAACCCGGTTGTATCCATTTAAAAGTAGCCCTTGTGCGTAAAGGGGGCGACTATTGGCTGTTTCAATTTCAAGATTATTTTCAAGAGCCGGCTCAAACATATCTTCACAGGAAGAAAATAGTAAGCTGCTTAGGATGGCTATGGTTAGTATTCTTTTCATCATTCTCGTCTTAGATAGTAAAGATTAAAATAGTGCCTTCAGTCCGATGTTGAAAAAACGCATTTGTGGTGCTTGTCCAATATTCAATTGCATCGTTTCCTTTTCTTTGGCAATGGTCAGTAGGTTGGATCCCGTGGCATAAATCCCCAGTTCGTGTATAAACTTAGCATTGAATAGACGCTTTGGGAAATCGTAAGACAGCTGCACTTTGGATAGGTTGATGCGATCGGTCTTGTAAAGCCAAAAGTCTGAGCTTCGAAAGTTGTTGTCACTGTTAAAGGTGGTAAGGCGCGGATAAGTTGCGGTCTCCTTGGTCGACTCTGTCCAGCGGTCACGTACGACCACTGAATATTTATCTTCCGCATCTAACCAAAAGTAAGAACTGTTTTTCATCGCTTTGGCTCCGAACTGTCCCGTTGCCGCGGCAAATAATGTGAAATTATTCCATTTGACTGTCAGGTTGCAACCTAATGTCAGTGGGGCACCGGCCCATCCGCCTTTGCCTAAGTATACTTCGTCGCGGGTATCGATGGTACCATCACCATTCTGATCTTTATACTTGATATCCCCAGGCTTGACTTCTCCAAATGTTGAAAAGGCAGCTTGGTCAATTTCACTTTGACTGTTATAAAAACCATCATGCTGTAAGCCCCAGATGGCGTCTAGTGGTTTTCCGGCTCTGTTTTGGTAAGCAAATTCATAGAGTTCGTCCCTTTTTACCGCCTTGGTCGTATAGTACATCCCGTTGAAACCCAGTGATACGAAGGTTTTGTTGATCTGTTTGTTCAGGTTGATGCCAAAGTCGACACCCCGGCGTTCGTCGTCGTTAAAATTGACATAGGGAAGGTCTGAATAAACCGGCCAGTAAGTCATAAAATACATTGGGTACTGTGTTGCCGCCTGTACCAACCCGCCGCTCATCCGATTAACAAAGTAGGACGTATTAAAGGTGATCAGGTTGTTGTAGAGCCCACCTTCGAGGTTGATATTAAATTCCTTGCGTTTCGGGAATTTCATGTTGGGGTTGTCACCCCTGCGTCTGTCAAAGGTATGGACGAGGTCACCGTCGCGCCAGCTATACCATGCTGCGTCGTTATAGGTATAATAGCCCTGATAGAGGTAATAGTCGCTAATATCCAGATCCGTGTTTAATATACCGGCCGACGCGGATAATCTTAACTCATTGACGACTTTGCTGTCGACCAAAAAATTTTCTTTAGATAGACGCCAGGCGAGCGCTAAAGTAGGAGATAGGGCTCTTCTATTCCCTTGTGGTAATTTGGCGGAATGACTGTAAGCACTGCTAAAGTCAACATAATATTTGCTTGAATAATTGTAGCCCAACTGCAGCCCTAGGTTGGCATTGCTGGTTTTGTGGTAGCTGCCAGAGGCAGCGATCTGGAACGCATTGGCCAATAGGATTGCCGATACATGGTGGTCATTACCGTAGGTACGGTTAAAGTTTAGGGACCCATTGAGACCGATGGTCTGCCGATAGGTACTGCCACTGATATTTTGGATGCCTGAAATACGGTCGTCACCATATTTTGTGAGGCTACTGATAAGGTCTTTTCCATCATAGTTGTTCCACGATGCCTGATAAACAGCATAATTGTTGTTATAGGATTGGTTATAATTTGACTGATAATCCACAGCCAGGTTGGTTTTGAAAACCAATCCTTCCAGGATATTTTTCAAGTCAAAATTCAAACCCGTATTAAATTGAAACTGCCGATTTAGATAGCGGTTTGTGCCGCCGGCATAAACGTTTGCAAAGGCATTGGTTTGATCCAGCTGACTTCCCCCAAGGAGATATTTGCCATCGATGAGAAAATTGCTGTTGTTGACATACACCATCGAGTTGACGTCACCTTCTTCGATCATATCAATAGGAATGAGTGGAGAGAAGCGATGTGGCCGCACGGTTGCTGCTGCACCCCAGTAGTCCGCATTTACCCCTTTGGAAATATAAAAACTGGCTGCCGCATCGACGTTCAGGGAGATCAGATCATTGACTTTCACATCGATGTTACCGCGCATATTGAATCTATTGGCGCCACCATTTCTTTTCGCCTGTCCAAAATTGAGGAGGGACCCTTCAGACCAAAATCCAAAGTTGGTATAATATTGTGCACGTTGATTTCCGCCTGAGATTTCGGCGGTGGCATCGTAGCGATTATAGTGATCTTTGATATAGTCCGATGAATAGTAGTCCACGTTGGGATAACGATAAGGATTTGTTCCGGCTGCATGTTGGTAGATTGTTTCGGTACTATAGAGTGGTGATAATCCATCATTTTGTCGAGCTTCGTTATACAATGTCATATATTCTGCGGAGCCAAGATATTGTGGATAGCTCATAGCCGCATTGATACCGCTATTGGCTCTAATTTTTATCTGTTGACCTCCGGATTTTCCGCGTTTTGTCGTGATGCTAATAACGCCTTTGGCTGCTCGGCTACCATAAAGAGCGATGGCATTGGCGCCTTTCAATACACTGACCTGATCGATTTCTGTTGGCATAACGTTATTGGCATCACGCGGAAATCCGTCCACTAATACCAAATAACCACCCATACCCCAAATATTACCGTTGTATCCCGGAATAAAGGCATCTAGATTTTCCAGACTGTAGGTGTTGTAACTCTTGTCGAGCAATTGTGGAACATTGATGGATTGTACATTGCCCATGAGGTCCTTCTTCTGAACTTTTCGGAAAGCGACCTGTACAAGTGTCGTACTATCGGTGCCAATACTGTCCGGACCAACAAATGTCGAGCGCTCCGGAAAAATATTTTTATGTTGTCTAATGGTTGGATTAAGTGATTCTTTCGCCATTCCTTCAGCGGTAGCTATCCAACTTAATCCAAGACATAGTGCTATTCTTAATTTTTTGTACTTCATTTTTTGAATGATTAAATGAAAAACTTGTTACCAGCCTGGGTTCTGATAGAACTCGGGATACATGTTGACATCTCTGACCTTTAGGGGCAACCAGTAATGCTTGCTTGTAAACTTCCGTTCCAAAAGCACATTTTCTTTCATGTTTACGACGCGGTTTTGGGATGGATCTACGGTGTTGAAGGTTCCTGCCCGATCAAAAACAACCGATTTTTTTAAGGTGTAAGGTGATTCGGTCAACAGCAACCAGCGTCGCAGATCATTAAAACGATGACCTTCAAAAGCGAGCTCCACAGCTCGTTCCCGCCGTAATTCAGGCAACAATGCGTTCGCCGAACCTAGAAATTTGGCATCTACATGACCCACGCCAGCCCGATCCCGAACGATATTGATCGCATCAACTGCTGTTTTACCGTAATTGTCGGCTTTGCCTGTAGCTGAGTTGGAAGCCATCATGGCGGATTCGGCGTACATCAGATAGACATCAGATAAACGCATATAGGGCACGTAAATATGAAGATTGGATCCATAATTATAGGCTTGATCATATTTGTTGGCTGTTATAGGGACAAATTTACGTAACACGTAGCCTGTCTGGCTGCCAGACTGGATATCTCGATAGCTTCCATTACTGTAAAGGTTAGCGTATCGATTTTTTTCGTCCTGTGTATTTCCCTGGACGACTTTTGTTCCATCGAAAATGATGTCCTTATAAAAGCGTGGGTCGCGATCTTTCCAAGGGTATTCGGCATTGTAACCTGATTCTGCGTCAGACTGGGTAATGTCTTTGATCGGTAAACCGTTTTTCATACCATAGTAGTCGACATAATTGGCTGTTGGAATAAACTTCAATGCATCTCCGTCGGAGACGACCAGCGGAATGTACTGTTTACTGGTACCATAATTCGATACCCATGCGTCAATGTAGGGCCCTCTAAATATAGCTTCTGTACTCCCGGGCATGGCCCAATTTTGGCCTGTTGTGTAAAAATTCAAGTGGATATTGGCCATAGGAACAAGGGCGTAATTTGTCTGTCCGCTTTCGACAAGAGAAAGTAGTTCGCCAAAGGCCTGAGCTGCTTTTTTACAATAGTCAGTATGATAGGTTTTATTCCCGGTAGACTGAAAATTCATCAAAGGGCTTCCCGCCCAAAGATAATTTTTGCCAAGATAAGCAAGGGCCATGATTTTGTTGATGCGCAATTGATTCTTCCCCAGGGTACGTTTTCCGGCAGTGGTATTGTCCCAGTCGATCGGCAATAGATTGGCCGCTTCTCTAAAATCGGCCGCAGCAAGATCCGCACAGGCATGGTAGCTCAATCTTGGCAACCGCAGCTTTTCGTCACTTGGAAGTACATAATTGATGTACGGCATCCCGCCAAAATATTCCATCAATCGGTGGTGAAACCAACCTCGGAAAAATAACAATTGCCCCTTGATCAGGTTCTTTTCTTCGGAGGTGGCTTCGGTTAATTTGTCGATATTCTCTAGTCCGAGACTGACTTTTCGCAGGCCAAACCAGGCCGCGCTCCATAAATCGCGGAAGGCACGGTTGGCAAATACATCCCCATTGATGGTGGTAAAATCATCCTGATCCATCCAGCCGGAGCCCCAGCCGTCGGATTCTCTTTGCCAACCCCAAAAATTACCGTTGTCGATTTTGTGAACGAAATGGTAATTGCCAGCCGTTGAGGTCATTTCATCTTCACCCCAGTTCCACGAGTTGGTCCAGTAGTTGTTGCTGAAGTTGACAACACAGCTGTATAGCTCTTCTGTATAGCCCTGAAAGTTAATAAAGTTTTTAAATGCTTCTTTGGAGGACACATTGGACTGTTCTTCTTTATCCAGGTATTTTTTACACGAGAGTAGGGATGTTGAAGACCAGATCACAGTAGATATAAAGATTACCTTGAAATACTTTTTCATAGTGGTAGGATTAAAATGTAATGTTTGCACCTAGATTAAACCGCTTTACGGTAGGGTAGGCGCCCTGCGATGCCCAGCCCGTACCGGCATAATTGGATTCACGGTCGTCTGGCATTTTGGACCAGAAAACTAAGTTGTTGCCATTTAGAAAAATGCGAAGGTTTTGAAGCCCAAGTCGTTTGATTACGCTGGATTCCCGATTAAAATTGTAGGCAATTTCAGCTGTTTTCAATCGAATGTAGGAACCATCAAACATATACCGGCTACCGGGTGTATAAGTACTCGACTGTGATAACCAGCGTGGTAGTGGTACGTCTGCATTGACATTGTCCTTTGACCAATAGGAACCTTCGTCATAAGCAAGGTTAAGCTGGCCCGAGAAGCTGTTGAAAACAACTTGCCGGGTGACATTATTTACGGCATACCACTGGGTCATGACACTGAAATTCTTCCAATCAAATCCAATGGTATAATTATAAGTGTTCTGTGGTACCGAAGGAAAGGCGTAGGGAATATTATCCTTAGCATCGATAATACCATCCCCGTTATAATCCAGTATATGATAATTGCCGGGTAGTTTCGCTAGGTCATTGCTTTCGTGCGCGGTACTCGAATAAAGTTCGTCCCAAGTATTGTAATATCCGGAGCTAACATAAGAATAGGTTTGACTAACTTGTTTGTTATCCGGTTTCTGATATTCGGGCAGCAACTCGGGGGCATCGGCATTGATGACTTTATCCTTGGCATGGGTAAAATTGATATCAGCCCATATTCTCCAGTCAGTATTGAGCTGTCTGTTAAATTTCAGTTCTACTTCAAACCCTTTATTCTGTACCTTACCTAGGTTGGCTGTAGGTGCCTCCATCCCAAAGTAGGAAGGAATGGCTCGGTTGGCGCCGCTAATCAGAACATCTGTCCGCCGGTCTCTAAAAAAGTCGACTTTACCGGTTATCTGGCTATTGAACAGACCGAAGTCGAGGCCGATATTGAATTTGTTAACTTTTTCCCAGCGGATATTTGGATTGCCAAGCGCACTTTCCTTATACCAGATATAAGGACTGGTATTGCCGTCGGAGTAGGAGTAGCGGCCTTCAACCCCCATGCCAGCGGTGCCCCCATATGCCCATTGGGTTAGGTACAGAAATTGACGGCCGCCACTATCGTCACCGATGTCACCATAGGACGCACGTAACTTGAGCATATTGAGAAACGAGATAGGCCTCATAAACTCTTCTTCAGTAACTAGCCAGCCTATCCCACCGGAATTGAAAAAGGCAAATCTATTGTCAGGACCGAATTTTTCTGATCCCGTATAGGCTCCATTGTACTCGAGCATATATTTATTTTTGTAGTTGTAGGTGGTGCGGAATACCCAGTCTTCGCGATAGGAGGGAATCATACTCCCTGTTCCGGTCTGATTGCGGTTGAATAACCCCATGGCAGTGATGTTGTGATTCTTAGCGATGGTCGTTGCGTAGTTTAACTGCAATTGATAAAATAATCTTCGATAGGTAGACCAGTCTCTAACCTGTCCGGCACCGGTTGTCCAGTTTATGCCCTCGACGAAGTCAAATCTATTTGTACCATCGAAAGCGATCTGATAGGTTGGCAATCCCGTATTGGGATCGATCCATTTACTTTGTGTACTGTTGTTGGCATCATTGATACCGCGGCCGCCCTCGACAAACGTGTTGTCCAGTGAGATTGTCCCACGAACGTTAAGCCCCTTCGTTAAAAACTTAAGATCTTGTTCGAGCGTAAAATCTGTTGTAATACGACTGGTGGTGATGTATTCGGTTCCGCTGAGTGCCAGCACACGGGCAGAGTTTATCCCGGCTTGTGTGTTTAAGGCATAGTAACCCCAGGTACCGTCTGAATAGCGTGGATAAATAACATCTGGAGCTACCGTATAGGCAGCGATCCAATAGGAATAATCGTTGCCGCCGCCCCATGGACTTTTTTTGACACCGCGAGACCCTGCCAGGTTGGTTGAAAATTTAGTTGTGGGAGTAAGCTGGAAGTCTAAATTGGACCGTACATTTAGACGGTTAAAACCGTAGCCAGCTTTATAACCGCGAGCATTTTCGAACTGGCGGAACATATCGCCTTCGTAAAGAAAGTCCGCATTGGCAAAATATTTGACAAAGGGTGTGCCACCAGCAATATTGACGCTGCTATTTTGTGAAAAAGCGTGGCTTTTAAATAATTCCTTTGCCCAGTCGGTATTCACGTAACGTTCGCGTTCCGTCTGGTCAGCGGGAAAACGGTATTTATTGATGACGTCTTGTGGAAGATAGTTGGCCCAACTGGAAGGAGAAATCCCTAACTCATATTCGATAACCTTGTTGCGTAGCATCAAAGCATCGTACGAATCCATTTTTCCCGGAAGTTGGGAAACCGTTTTTACAATGTTGTTGACGGTACCGCGTATCAGCATTTGCCCTTCTTTACCCCGCTTGGTGGTGATTAAAATAACGCCATTGGCCCCTCTAACACCATAGACAGCAGTTGCCGAGGCATCTTTGAGGACGGAAACAGTTTCGATGGAACTGATATCAACGGCAGATAGTGGCCTCTCTACGCCGTCCACCATGACTAAAGGATCGGTATTGTTCCAGGTGCTACGCCCCCGAATCACAATACGGGGATCTTCCTCGCCGGGCATACCTGTACTTGCAGTAGTAATCACTCCGGGGACGTTACCGGTCAATGCGGCGCCTACACTAGAAACACCACCTGCGCGCTCAAGGATTTTACCCGAAGTTTGCGCAATGGCGCCAACGACAGTTTCTTTTTTCTGACGACCATAACCGACGACAATGGTTTCCTCGATTTCGATAGACTTATCGCTTAGTTGTACTTCTACCGTGTTCTTATTGTGGATATCCACTTCGATTTGGCTATATCCTAGCTTGGAGATAGTCAACAAATTATTATCTGCAGGGACTTGGATCGTGAAAGCTCCATTGTCATCGGTAGCCGTGGCTAGCGAGGTGCCTTTTACCCTGATGGACGCACCGCTCACTTTTTTATGGTTACTATCGACGACAATGCCCCTTATCTGCCTTTTGGCCTGAGCATAGAGTGTTGTCTGTCCAACATAAAGCAGGAACAGCAGTAAAGTGAATGGCTTAGCTATACCCCATAGCTTTTTCCAATGCCTTACTCGTGTGATTGTACATGTAATCATCATCGCATTTGTGGATTGATAAATAGGTTTAAGAATTCTTGGTTAAATTTTCTCTAATTGGCTAGATACGTTTGTATCGGTGTTCCCTTAGTTCATTTTGATAAAAAATCTAAGGGACAGTCATGGATCATCAGGTACTGTCATATGCTGTATAATAATTGGTTAAATTTTTTATAACTATATAGCAACCGGTTGCATTGTTTGCATATAGTTTTCCCTATATTGGAAATGCCTTTCAAAGCAGTTTATAATTGTATACCAAAGCTAGCCATTGGAAAATTTGGTGGATAGCAAGAATGTTTAAATGAAGGATAAGAATGTCAAAAAATACCGCTTACATGGGTCAAATGATTGTAGATACTAGTTTAGTAGGGATTAATTTGATAATTTAGTTGACAGTTCAATACAGATTTTTTTGTATTGAAGATTACATACCTAAATATATGATACGAACTTTAGTGGTATTCACCTGGATGATGCTGACGTTTTTTTCTTATGGACAAAGCCAGCCTGTAACTTTTCAACGCTATTCTTCAAAGGATGGACTTTCTTCCAATACAATCTATAGTATCTACCGCGATAGTTATGGTTTTCTTTGGCTAGGAACAGAAGATGGGCTTAATCGCTTCGACGGACGTCATTACAATGTCTACCGCTATGATGCCAACAAAGAGAATAGTTTAATGGCAAACCATATTTCGGCTTTATGTGAAGACATGAAGGGAAGAATATGGATCGGTACAAATGGAGGGGGATTAAGTTATTATGATCGGGAAGCTGACCGGATCAGGTCGTACAATCTTACCCCTGATGGTAAATGGCTCAGTACCGCTATTAATGCGATCGATAAGGATGCAAGTGGAAATATCTGGATCGCTTCCTATGGTGCTTTGTATATTTTGGACGTCAATGATCTACAAAAGAGAATGGATCCAACTTATCGACGTATTGTAGAAGCTTTTGCCGGTAAAGTAACGGGCAGTGTTTTTCGTGACCGTAAGAACAACATGTGGGTGTCATCAGAGAATGGCATATTCCGCATATCAGCAGACCTAAAGACCATAAAACGTTTTGAAGTTCTTTCGGAAAAGGAAGGATATGGAAATGGAATTGAAATTAGTTCCATTGTTGAAGATGATCAGGGCCGTATCTGGGTCGGATCTATGCTTGGCCTTAAATATTTGAATCCGGGCGATTCGCAGTTCAATAAATTCAGCGCAGGAGAAGGGAAAGGAGCTTTAAGCAGCCCCCGCATTTACACCTTATGTTACAATCAAAAGCAAGACTTATGGATCGGAACGGACAAGGGTCTTGATGTGCTTAATACCAGGGATTTAACAATTCGGACCTTTAAGCCGGATCCAAGTAATGTTCATAGTCTTTCTCATAAATCGATACGATCTATTTTTGTCGATAATAGCGGAATTTACTGGATAGGTACCTTTCAGGGAGGGCTAAATAAATTCGATACCAATTTAAGCCAATTTAGATTAAAAAGTTTAGATTTTCTGGAGGGTATGACCGGTGACCCAGCTATAGTAACTTCTTTCGCGGCTTATCAAAATAAGATTTTTTTGGGCGTTGATGGTGGTGGTATCTGGAGATATGACCGATCGACAGATAGACTGTCGTCTGTTGAACTTTCGGCCAACTTACCTAAAGATCTAACGGTGTTGACTTTGGAAAGAAAACTCGATCAGCTTTGGATCGGTACCTATCAGCAAGGGGTTATCTGTTATGATCTGCTTAATGGAAACCTAAAAAGATATACTGTTGGTAACAGGGAAGATAATTTGAATAATAACGATATTTTTTGTTTAAAAGTAGATTTTCGGGGGAATACCTGGGTTGGGACGAATGGCGGCGGCGTGAACATCATTCAAAAAGGAAGCGCTATCGTCAAAAAATACAAGCGGGAAGAGCACTCAAACGATGGAATAGAGCTACCTGGAAATTTTATACGTGCGCTAGCGGAGGATCAGGAACATAATATGTGGATAGGAACTTACGGCTCGGGCCTGGTGATGTATGATCCTTTAAAACAACAGACTACACTGTATGATAAAGTAAAAAATAAGCTTCCAAGCAATTATATATTAGCCGTGCATACGGATAAAAATGGAAATTTATGGGTTGGAACAAATGGCAATGGAGTAGGTTTGCTGCGAAAAGGGAAAACACTATTTGAGACACTTTCTGAGAAAGATGGATTAGTGAATGGTGCTATTCAGAGTATTATCGAGGACGATAAAGGGAGGATCTGGTTTTCAACAAACAAAGGATTGAGTTGTTATTCTCCGGTGCAAAATAAGTTCAAAAACTATTCTAATGCTGTGGGATTGCAAGAAGGTGCTTTTATGCTCGGTGCGTCATTAAAAACGGACGATGGAGAAATTTATTTTGGTGGGCAGAAAGGGTTTAACCATTTTTATCCGGCTCATTTAAAAACAAATGGCAATCCTGCGAAGGTCGCACTGACGGATTTAAAAATTGACAATGTGATCGTTCAGCCCACGGAGAAGGGGCCAATACAGCAGTCGCTGTTGACTGCCGATCGCATCAACCTGAAATATAAACAAAATTTTTCAATTTCTTTCGCTGCGCTAAATCTAACTGTACCTGAGGATAACCAATACGAGTACCGACTTGTCGGCTTTGACAAAAATTGGATTCGAAATGGAAAGGAAAATAGTGCCTATTATACAAATTTGGATCCGGGAGATTATGTTTTTGAGGTTCGCGCAAGCAACAACGACGGTATTTGGAACAAGGAAATCAAATCGATTGCGATACACGTTGCTCCACCGTTTTGGCGCACCATTTATGCTTATCTATTTTATGTGCTAGCAGTATTGGGCGGCCTGCTGTGGATCAGACATCGCGGGATTCAAAAGTTAAAACAAAAATTTGCGATTGAACAAGAGCGTATCCAGGCGAAGCAGCTCATTGAACAGCAAAAGAGAGATGCCGAGACAAAGCATCAAATAGATGCAATGAAAATCCGATTCTTAACAAATTTAAGTCATGAATTCCGAACCCCAATCTCTTTAATCACAGGGCCCGTGGATGCTTTGATTGCCAAAAATAAAGATAGCAAACTGGGCGATCAACTAAATTTGGTAAGCCGTAACGCGCGGCGGCTTTTAAATTTGGTCAACCAATTACTAGATTTTCGTAAAATGGAATACCATGAATTGAAAGTGCAGGATGAAGATGGTGAATTGGTATCTTTTGTACAGGAAGTATACCGTTCATTTCAGGATATGGCGCTGCAAAAAGGTATCGATTATTCTTTTTTTCCATGCCAGGAAAAATTGTATTGCCGTTTTGACCGAAATAAGGTTGAGCGCATTCTATTTAATTTAATCTATAACGCTTTTAAATTTACCAAAAAGGGTGGGGATATCGCTGTAAGTATATCCTCTATAAGCCTTGTCGACAAGAAACTGCATGTTTCCCTTGAAGTGCGCGATACTGGTATCGGAATTCCCGAGCAATTGCAACAATCGATATTTGAGAGTTTTTTTCAGCATGATACTGAGGGCAAGGTGGCAAGTCAGGGTTCAGGTATTGGACTGTCAATTGCACAGTCATTTGTTCAGATGTACCATGGCGAGATTTCGGTTAGCAGTCAACCCGACAGCGGAAGTACCTTTAAATTTGATCTATGGCTGGATCAAGCTGAGTCGGTATATGAGGGAGGGGTTGAACCAGAAGTAGTTACGGAGATACAACCTGTGGAGCTTAGACAGTGCCCGCTTGTGTTGATTATTGAAGATGATGAAGATTTTAGATATTACCTCAGCGAGTCTTTAAAGGAGTATTATCAGATTATCGAGGCTACTAACGGAAAGGATGGCTGGCAAAAAGCACTTTTTCATCACCCTGACCTTGTGGTGAGCGATGTTCAGATGCCATATATGAATGGTATGGAATTTTCACAGAAGCTGGCGCAGGATAAACGGACAAAACATATTCCTGTTGTACTGCTGACGGCCTCACAGGTCGACAATGGTCTTGTTTGCGGGCTTGAATCGGGTGCGGTTGGATATCTGACCAAACCTTTTGATATGGATGTACTGGTAGCGAAGGTTAACAGTTTGCTTCAGCTGAATCAGGCGTTCAAGGAAGTCTATAGTAAACAGGTATCTATTGTAGCTCCCGAAATGACGATTAAGTCCGAAAAAGATAAATTTTTACAAAAAGTGCTCAAATATGTGCACGATAATATCGATAATCCACAACTTTCGGTAGAAGCGCTGAGTGCCCACACCTCGATGAGCCGAGCCTCCCTATACAATAAGTTGCTGGAACTTACGGGAATGTCACCTGTAGATTTTATACGCTCGGTAAAACTAGAAAAGGCTGCAGGCTTGCTTGAAAAAAGTGATAAGTCCATTTCTGAAATTGCTTACGAGACGGGATTTGCCAATCCAAACTATTTTACAAAAGTCTTTAAAGCGAAATATCAAATGACACCAAGTGAATATATCCAATTGCAAAAAAGCACATCCGTGTAATAAGCACAAAATTGTTGTTTAAAAAGGTTGTTTTAGATCAGTTTTTTGGAAGGGTAATCTGTTTTAAACATTTTTACCCTTCTTTTTTTTATTTGTTGCAATCCTATCTGGTTGAAAACTATAGTTTTGCCTTATAACCAATCGCTAGAGATCTAGCGAATACAAAACTAATCAACTAAAAAAATGAAATTTTTTATCGATACAGCAAGTCTCACTGAGATTCGTATGGCTCAAAATTTAGGTGTCCTAGATGGAGTGACGACCAATCCTTCGCTCATGGCCAAAGAGGGCATTACAGGAACAACTCATGTACATGCCCATTACAAAGCTATCTGTGATATTGTGGAGGGTGATGTCAGTGCTGAAGTGATTTCGACTGATTTTAACGGGATGATTGACGAAGGTTTGCTCTTAGCGGCCTTAGACAATAAGATTGTTGTTAAGGTTCCGATGACTGAAGACGGCATTAAAGCGATTAAATATTTTAGTACAAAGCAAATTAAAACCAACTGCACCCTGGTATTTTCTGCCGGGCAAGCACTCTTGGCCGCGAAAGCTGGAGCTACTTATGTGTCGCCTTTCGTGGGCAGGCTTGATGATATATCTGTTGATGGATTGGCGCTGATCCGTGAAATACGGACCATTTATGATAATTATGCTTTTGAAACCCAAATTCTTGCGGCTTCGGTACGTCATAGTGCGCATATACTAGGTTGTGCCAAGATTGGTGCGGATGTTATGACGGGACCTTTGCAGGCGATCTTCTCCCTTTTAAAACATCCGCTGACGGACAGTGGGCTCGCTCAATTTTTAGCTGATCATAAACGCGTTGCTGCACAAAGTAACAATTGAGATGGTCATGACAAAACATAGTATACATAATTTAGAAGCGATTGTTAAGCAAGTCCGAAGGGATATACTCCGCATGGTACATGGTTGCCAGTCGGGGCATCCGGGAGGATCGTTGGGTTGTACTGAATTGTTGGTCTCTTTGTACTTCGAGTTGATGCAGCGAAACGATCATTTTGACTTGAATGGTATGGGGGAAGATCTGTTTTTCCTTTCCAATGGTCATATCTCTCCGGTATTTTATAGTGTGTTGGCGCGATCGGGGTATTTTCCAATCGATGAACTTGCTACTTTCAGAAAACTCAACTCACGGTTGCAGGGACATCCGACAACACATGAAGGACTGCCAGGTATCCGGGTCGCTTCGGGATCCTTGGGACAAGGGCTTTCTGTCGCTATTGGCGCTGCTCAAGGAAAAAAACTAAATAAGGATAACCGCTTTGTTTATGTGCTGATGGGCGATGGTGAATTGCAGGAAGGGCAGGTATGGGAAGCGGCCATGTATGCAGCCCACAACGAAATGGACAATTTGATTGCTATTGTAGATTACAATGGTGCGCAGATTGATGGTGCTACCAATGATGTCCTTTCGCTGGGCGACCTACCTCGCAAATGGATGGCATTTGGCTGGAAGGTTATTGAGATTATGCGTGGTAATGATATTAGTTCTGTGATTTCAGGACTTCAAAAGGCTCAGGCTTCAACCGGAGTTGGCTTGCCAGTAATGGTGTTGCTCCATACGGAAATGGGTAATGGCGTCGATTTTATGATGGGCTCGCATAAATGGCATGGCATAGCGCCCAGCGATGAGCAACTAAGTTTGGCCTTAAACCAGAATGCAGAAACATTGGGAGATTATATTGCCTAATCGTAGGGTGATTTTGAAATAGATAAACATGAAAAAATATACATACACAGAATCGAAAGACACACGTTCTGGATTTGGAGCCGGTTTGCTGGAAGCGGGAAAGGAAGACGAAAATGTGGTTGCACTCTGTGCAGACCTGATCGGTTCCCTCAAAATGAACGATTTCATCAACGCCTTTCCGGAGCGTTTCTTTCAGATCGGCATTGCCGAAGCAAATATGATGGGTATTGCGGCTGGACTTACCATTGGTGGAAAAATACCGTTTACAGGTACATTTGCCAATTTTTCAACGGGTCGGGTATATGATCAGATCCGACAGTCTATCGCCTATTCAGATAAAAATGTGAAAATCGCAGCTTCGCATGCCGGCCTTACATTGGGTGAAGATGGAGCGACCCATCAGATATTGGAAGATATTGGATTGATGAAAATGCTTCCGGGCATGACAGTTATTAACCCTTGCGATTATAATCAGACGAAGGCTGCAACCCTAGCAGCCGCCAAACACAAAGGGCCGGTCTATCTGCGGTTTGGACGACCTGTAGTACCGGTTTTCACGCCGGAAGATCAGGAATTTGTGATCGGTGAAGCCGTGATGCTCAACCCGGGTAATGCAGTGACCATTTTGGCAACAGGGCATCTCGTTTGGGAAGCTATACGTGCGGGGGAAGAATTGGAAACATTGGGTATTGATGCCGAAATCATTAATATCCATACCATCAAACCCCTAGACGAGAAAGCGGTACTGACTTCTGTCGCTAAGACGGGCTGCGTTGTTACAGCCGAAGAACATAACCGTATCGGTGGACTCGGAGATAGTGTCGCACAACTGTTAGCAAAACAATTGCCTACTCCGCAAGAGTATGTGGCTGTAAACGACAGTTTCGGTGAATCGGGACCGCCAAGTGCGCTGATGGATAAATATGGCCTAAACGCCGACGCTATTGTAGCTGCGGTGTTAAGAGTACTAAAAAGGAAAGTGGCGACCTAATTGCCATGGGCTATTGTTCTATTATGAAATTAGGCAACTGTTTCTAGATTGGATGTGCGCTGTTGCTTTTATCGGTTGCTTACCTAAAATTGATGTACTGTTAAACCAATTATATGATGAGAAAAATGATCTACACGTTATTGTGCGTGTTTTCTGTCAGCTTAATCGCTCGGGCGCAGCAGGCTGCTCCACAGGAATTCGATGTGGAGCGAAAATTGGCGTCCACTGGAAAAATCGACTCCGTAGTTTATCCTTCGAAAACTGTAGGGGTTACTAGGAAAGCCTTAATCTATACGCCGCCGGGATATAGTACCGCAAAAAAATACCCTGTACTGTACCTGCTGCATGGAATCGGCGGTGATGAACAGGAATGGTTCAGACATGGAAACCCGCAGGTTATTTTCGATAACCTGTATGCGGAAGGAAAAATGGAACCCATGCTGGTGATCATGCCTAATGGCCGTGCCATGGAAGATGACCGTGCTGCTGGAAATGTGATGGCACCGGATCGGGTAGCGGCGTTTTCAACTTTTGAAAAAGATCTGCTCAATGACCTGATTCCATTTGTTGAAAAGCAGTTTCCCGTTATCAAGGATCGTGAACACCGCGCGATTTTTGGGCTGTCTATGGGAGGAGGCCAGGCGCTGAATTTTGGTCTGGGCCATATGGATACTTTCGCCTGGGTAGGGGGCTTTTCTTCTGCGCCCAACACCAAGATGCCACAGGAATTACTGCCTGTTCCAAAAGAAGCTAAAGATAGCCTAAAAATGCTGTGGATCTCCTGTGGTGACCAGGATGGTTTGCTCAATATCAGTAAGCGTACACATGAGTACCTTTCGGAGCACGAAGTGCCACATATTTACTATCTGGAGTCGGGCGGGCATGATTTTAACGTATGGAGAAATGATCTCTATAATGTCTCGCAATTGTTATTTAAGGATAAGAAATAAAAGACCTTAATAAGTTGATCATAGCAATAAACTATTCGACGGTTTGCCTTGGTCTATCTTACAATGAGTTTGTTGGTCCTCTGCATTAATCCCGAAACTGCAAAAAATGGTATCAAGAAAAATGATTGAAAACTTTATTTGGAAGTACATAAGTATATTCATTGTGATCTTGTCACTGAATATGACGTTGTTGTTTGCCCAAAAGCGATCGGCATTGACCCTATGGTATGATCGGCCTGCAGACGAAAGGGTATGGGAACAAGCTTTACCGCTAGGAAATGGTCGGTTGGGCTCTATGGTTTATGGAATTCCATCTTGTGAACGCATGCAGCTCAATGAGGAAACTATTTGGGCGGGTGGACCTTATCGCAACGATAATAAGAAAGGTGAGGCGGCATTAAAAACTATTCAGCATTATATATTCGATGGAAAATCAGCTGAAGCCGATAGACTTGCGAATGAAACCTTCTTCACCGAAACCCATGGCATGCCCTATCAGACCGCAGGAAATATACTGCTGCGATTTCCTGGGCACGAACAGTATCAGGATTATTATCGCGAACTGGATATTGAACGGGCGGTAGCACTGTCCCGTTATACAGTAGATGGGGTAGCATTTACCAGAGAAGTTTTTACTTCGTTTGCTGATGATGTCATTGTCATGAAAATAAAGTCGAGCAAGAAGGGGAAACTCAACTGCACATTAACTTATGAGAATGAGTCGAAGCATACTATTCACAAAAACGGTGATAAACTTATATTAGCAGGACGAGGATCCGATCATGAGGGTATTAAAGGGCAGGTTGTTTATCAGATTCATACGGGAGTAAAGCATACCGATGGACAGCTTGTTGTGAAAGACCAATCGATTGATATAAAAGGTGCAAGTTCCATTTGTCTTTACATTTCCATAGCGAGCAATTTCCAAAATTACAAGCAATTGGGGGCTGATCCCCATAAGGTGGCCGCTGAAAGGTTGCGAAAAGCGATGGATAAGGATTATCAGCTTGCTTTGCGGCAGCACATCGCTTCTTATGGCAAACAATTTAACCGCTTCCAGCTCCATTTTGGCAGTTTGAGCAGTGAACATCAGGAGCCTATTGCAAAGCGTATCGCAAATTTTGCCCGTACACAGGACCCGGCGCTCGTGACTTTGTTGGCTCAATTCGGCCGCTATTTGCTTATCTGTTCTTCACAGGCAGGTGGTCAACCTGCTAATCTGCAAGGCATCTGGAACCGCTCCATGCAACCAGCCTGGGACAGTAAATATACGATCAATATCAATACCGAAATGAACTATTGGCCAGCAGAGGTTACCAACCTTTCTGGCACGCTCCAGCCGTTATTTTCGATGATTAAAGAGCTCAGTGAAAGCGGAGAAGAGACAGCGAAGACATTGTATCATGCGCGCGGCTGGGTAGCGCATCACAATACCGATATCTGGCGCGTGACGAGTCCGATTGATTTTGCGGCTGCCGGAATGTGGCCGAGTGGAGGGCTGTGGTTGTCTCAACATTTGTGGGAACATTACCTTTTTACGGGAGATAAGGTCTTTTTAAGGCAATATTATCCAGTAATGAGGGGAGCTTGCGACTTTCTTTTGTCTGTGCTTGTCGAGCATCGTGGTTATCCGACTAAACAATGGCTCGTTCTGAGTCCTTCAATTTCGCCCGAGCAAGGGCCACTTGCGGCAGGCGTAACCATGGATAATCAGCTATGCTACGACATGCTGACACGTACTGCTTTGGCGGCAGAAGCCCTCGGTGTTGATGCAATGTATAGGGACACATTATTGGCAACGGCACGGCGGATTCCACCAATGCATATAGGTCGTTATAATCAGTTACAAGAATGGCTGGAAGACGTGGATGATCCGCACAATCAACATCGGCATGTATCCCATTTATATGGATTGTTTCCAGGTAGTCAAATTTCACCGTTCCGCACGCCTGAATTGTTTGAGGCAGCACGTAATTCGTTGATCTATCGAGGTGATTTTGCGACGGGATGGTCAATTGGATGGAAAATAAATTTATGGGCCCGTTTATTGGACGGAAACCATGCCTACGAAATTATAAAAAAGATGTTGACGGTTTCCGATGAAAACCATCCCGAGGGACGTACCTATCCCAATCTGTTTACGGCACATCCTCCATTTCAGATTGATGGTAATTTTGGCTTAACGGCCGCAATTGCGGAGATGCTGATTCAAAGCTACGATGGTGCTGTGCATTTACTGCCAGCTATTCCCGATCAATGGAAAGAGGGCTGGGTAAAGGGGATCAAGGCGCGCGGTGGATTTGAAATTGAAATGCAATGGCAAAAAGGAAAGATAAAGGAAGTTATGGTCTTTTCATCTTTAGGCGGTAATTTGCGGCTGCGAACGGCTTCGCCATTGAAAGGACCTGAACTTCAACTAGCAAAAGGCGATCAGACTAATGCCCTTTTAGCTCCTGTAATAACACCAGCGAGTATTCATTCGGCAGATTCACACCTGAAAGGAATTGAATTACCAAGCTATTATGAATACGATGTACGAACCTTGCCTGGAAAATACTATACATTTAAGGTTTACTAAATTAATGCGACTCATAAAAACTGTCAATATGTTAAGAATGAAAATCAGCGCTTTTGTCTTCTCCTTGATGATCACGTTTTTGGGAGCGACAGCGCAACAGGCCCATAATCCAATCATCTTTGCTGACGTGCCCGATATGTCCATGATACGCGTCGGTGATACCTATTATATGAGCAGCACGACCATGCATATGAATCCCGGTGTCCCGATTATGAAGTCCAAAGATCTGGTCAATTGGACGATGATTAATTATGCTTACGATCGTCTTGGCGATCAGGATGAACTCAATCTGTCAAACCATAAAAATGCGTATGGGCACGGCTCCTGGGCGAGCAGTTTGCGCTTTCATGAGGGGCGTTATTATGTCAGCACATTTTCGGCCAATACAGGAAAAACGCATATTTACCAGACAGCAGATATTGAAAATGGACCCTGGACTTTGAAAGAATTTCAACCGATGATGCACGATCATAGCTTATTCTTTGACGAGGGGAAAATTTATATGATCTGGGGTGGGGGGCGCATCTATATTGCTGAATTATCGCCAGATTTTTCAGGTGTTAAAGCAGGAACACAACGGGTATTGATAGAGAATGCCTCTTTACCCGCCAATCCTAAAGAAGGCAAAGCCGGTTTACCTGCTGAAGGATCCCAAATGTTTAAGATCAATGGTATGTATTATCTTTTTAATATTTCATGGCCAGCGGGAGGGATGCGCACAGTAATTGTACATCGGGCCAGCCAATTGGAAGGTCCGTATGAGGGGAAAGTGGTTTTGCAGGATCAGGGTGTGGCACAGGGAGGGCTGATCGATATGCCCAATGGAAAATGGTATGCTTATCTTTTTCAGGATTATGGTGCTGTAGGCCGAATTCCGTTTTTGGTTCCGGTCTACTGGGAGGATGGCTGGCCTGTGCTTGGAATTGATGGAAAGGTACCAACCACATTGGATCTTGCCGCAAATAAAAGCTTAAGCCCTGGAATTGTTAGCTCAGATGATTTTGAGCGGAAAGCTGGCGAACCCGCCCTTCCCCTAGTATGGCAATGGAACCATAACCCAGCTGTTGATCTATGGTCAGTGACCGAACGCAGTGGCTTTTTGAGACTGCGGACCGGCGACCTTACTGATGACTTTCTGTCGGCTAAAAATACATTGACGCAACGCACCATCGGCCCGAGCTGCAGCGCCGCTATTGCTGTAGAGGTTTCTAACATGAAAGATGGTGATTTTGCCGGATTATCGCTATTGCAAAAAAACTATGGTTTAGTAGGCGTTCGGATGGAAGGAAACACAAAATCATTGGTAATGATCAATGCGATGACGGGGGCACCACAAGAACTGGCCAAGATCGACCTCAAACAGCAACGTGTATTTTTTAAAGCGAGCTGTGATTTTTCAAACAAAAAAGATACGGCCCAATTTTTTTATAGTACGGATGGACACAATTGGAACAGAATAGGTAACGTGTTAAAAATGAGTTATACCATTCCTCATTTTATGGGGTATCGGTTCGGACTTTTTAACTATGCAAGTAAAGCAGCTGGCGGCTATGTAGACTTTGATTACTTCCATTTGACCAGCAATTAAAATGATATGAGAAAACAATTTTTTACGCTATTACCGGTCGGGTTTCTGATCATGTTTTTTGTTAAGATAGATGCATTGAAGGCACAAAATCCGATTGTACAGACCGCCTATACGGCGGATCCGGCGCCTATGGTGTATAATAACCGTCTTTATCTTTATACCACGCAGGATCAAGAAGAGTCCACCTGGTTTACTATGAATAATTGGCGGGTATATTCAACCATTGACATGGTGAACTGGACGGATCATGGTGCGATTCTCTCTTATACTGATTTTGATTGGGCAAAAGGTGATGCCTGGGCGGCACAATGTGTTGAAAAAAACGGTAAATTTTATCTATACGTGCCTGTTATTTCTAAACAGAACAACCGCGGTGCGATCGGCGTTGCTGTCGGGGATAGCCCATTAGGTCCATTTCATGATCCTTTGGGCAAACCGTTGCTGCAAAGTGAATGGGGCGATATCGATCCGACTGTATTTATTGACGACGATGGTCAGGCGCATATGTACTGGGGTAATCCCCAATTGAAATATGTCAAGCTGAATGAAGATATGATCTCCTATGCAGGTGATATCGTTGAGGTTCCAATGACGGCAGCTTCTTTCGGAAAACGAGCGGGCGACCCGAAACGACCGACAAGCTATGAGGAGGGTCCCTGGTTGTATAAAAGAAACGGCTTGTATTATCTCTTTTGGCCGGGAGGTCCTCTACCTGAATTTATCGGTTATTCGACCAGCGAAAAAGTCGAAGGTCCCTGGAAGTATGGCGGAGTAATCATGCCTGCGGAAGGAAAAGCATTCACAAACCATCCAGGTGTTGTTGATTTTAAAGGAAAGAGTTACTTCTTTTACCACAATGGAGCTTTGCCCGGCGGTGGAGGTTTTACGCGCTCTGTTGCTGTTCAGGAGTTAAGCTTTAATTCAGATGGCAGTATCCCGCCGATGAAAATGACAGCTGGAATTACTCGTGCGCTAGCAGCGGTGAATCCCTACGAGCTCCATCAGGCCGAAATGATTGCGTGGTCCGAATATGTTAAATCCTATCAGAATGAAAAAGTAGGCGTTTTTATAAAGGCAAAGAAAGATGGAGCTTATACCTGTGTGAAAAACGTTGACTTTGGTGAGAGAGGTGCAAGCAATTTTTTTGCGCGAGTGGGAACAACACATAACGGTGGTGTCAGTACGGAGGTACGTTCGGGAGCGATCGATGGGGCTTTACTAGCTACGATACAAGTTCCCATGACAGGAGGCGATGACCGCTGGACTACAGTGGAGACTATACTAGCCAATAAAGTGAAGGGAGTACATGATTTATACTTTGTTTTTAAAGGCAAGGCTCCGTCAAATATCCTGTTTTTCGATTGTTGGAAATTTGGAAGGTAAAGTGGTAGAATATGTTTTTTAGAATAGAAAATTTCTTTTGCTTTTCATCTTTTTTTAGTCGTCTAACACTGGTTTTTGTTTGTCTTATCGGACTGCTGCCATGCGCTGCCCGTGTACGGCTGCCAGCAGTCATGGGAGACCAGATGGTTCTACAGCGGGATATCGAACTCCATATTTGGGGATGGGCATCGAAAGGTGAGAAGGTTACCCTTCGTTTTAGAGGGGCATACTATTATACAGAAGCCGGACAGGATGGCAAGTGGAATGTGCAGATCCCGCCACAGCGTTATGGGGGACCCTATACGATGGAGATTAATGACATTGTTATTCGTGATGTGTTAATCGGCGATGTCTGGCTTTGTTCGGGTCAGTCTAATATGGAAACGCCAATTAAGCGTCTTGTCGAACGTTTTCCTGAAATAAATGAATCTAATAATCATATGATCCGTTATTTCAAGGTTCCGACACAAAATAGTCCCATTGAGGTAAAGGAAGAGATACCGCCTGGTGAACGTTGGCATTCGGGCATAGCTTCAGATGTGATGAATTGGACGGCATTAGCCTATTTCTATGCATTGGAGTCCTACCAACATAACGGTATTCCGGTCGGAATGATCGTATCTAGCCTTGGTGGATCGGGAATAGAACGCTGGGTCGACCAGAACTCTCTAAAGCAATTTCCAGAGCTGTTGCTAGATCAACATGCGATCGATAGCCTTAGGTTGGCCGAAAAAGATGGCAGGGTAGATCTGTGGACCGCAGAAAATAAGACCGTTGCAAAATAATGTTGATATTTTCTGATCGGTTATTTTTGCTTTTTTTTTGCAGTTTTTTCCGATTTGGATTCGGAAATCTAGTTGCGTTTTCTTGAAAAATCCTCTTTTTGAGGCCTTTTCAACTGCTTAATTTGTGTTTTTTATTGCATTGGACACAAGTATCCCAGGTGATCTGTAAAGATTGTACGCCATGGCTTCCATTAGATTTTGTGTATGCATTTTGGCGATCCCCTTATACCTTGCACAGCTTGAGTTGAACCATCGCCGGATGCTCCCGAAGGTCCGTTCAACTTTGAACCTGATCTTGCCGATCAGTTTGTTTCTTAACTTCTCTCTTTCGGTTAACGCTGTTCCTTTCTTTGCCTTATGCAAGATCCTGCTTTTTAGCTTTCCTGATTTGATCAATTCCTCATTTTTAGAGGAACGATATCCCTTGTCAGCATAGATATGGATGCCCTTTGGAAGGTCAGCCGAAGATATTACCTGTTGAAGATTGGCAATTTCATTTACATTTGCTGGAGTGGTTACCACGCCCAGAACCAGGCCTTCTGTATCGGTGACATAATGCTTTTTATAGCCATAACGTGTTTTCCCAGCCTTCTTTATCCAACGAGCTTCATGGTCAACACCCGGGCTCTCTTGTTGGATCAATAACTGTTCACTATTCTCTTTATCCAGCTCAGAATCTTCGCGAGGATGTTCACTACGGTCACTTTCGATCTCGTAAATAACTTTGCCTTTTGGTTTTAGCGGAGAATCAACAATACTGGCATCAACGATAGCTCCACGTTTTACCAATATTTTATGTTTATTCAACTGCTTGTTCAGCTCCTTGAATAGATTCTCATAAACACCCTTTTCTGTCAGCGAGCTGCGAAAACGGCTAATAACACTGTGATCGGGAACCGAATCGTCCAAACTGATGCCAACAAAGCGACTAAAGGAGATACTGTCGTTTATACGGTCTTCTACTTCGTAGTCACTCAGACCATACCAGGTCTGTAGAAGTGTCATTTTGAAGAGGACAAGACCAGAATAACTAGGGCGTCCCATTTTGCTTTCCCCTTTGTGGTAATGCTTGTTGATAATATTTGAAATCGGACGCCAATTTACCAATGTATTGATCTGATCGAAGAATTCCTGCTTGATTTTCCGTCTTTGAACCATGTAATCAACAAAGCTAACTTTTTCTGTCTTTTCCATACCTTAAATATAACGAAAATCAACAAGAAACAAATTAAAAACTTGAATATCAATAAAATAAAAACCAAACACTTTTGCAACGGTCTTAAAATTATAATGATTTGCATTGGCCAACAGTGCCGGTTCCCGAATACTGGAGCAAACCGCATCGATTAAACAGAGGTGTCAGTTATTTTCGGAAGGATTTTGCTGTTCCGATGGCTAAAGAGGGACGGCATGCCAAGTTGTATTTGGGAACGTTGATTGATAGTGATTCCGTTTATGTAAATGGTCATTTTGTCGGTTCTACGGCCTATCGGTATCCACCACGGATTTACGATATACCAGCGGGGGTACTTCGCGCTGGAAGAAATAATTTAACTGTACGTCTGCGAATGGCCGACAAGGATGGTGGATTCACACCTGATAAATCCTATGAGATCAAGCTCGACGACGTACGCATTGATCTCACAGGCGAATGGCATTGGCAAGTTGCCGTGGACCAAGATAAAGTTGATCGCTATAAAAGCCGCCTACAGAACTTGGGACAGGTTGGCTCAGGCCTCTACAATGGAATGATCTATCCGTTGCATGACTACGGGTTAAAGGGAGTAATTTGGTATCAAGGGGAGACCAATACCGCCAATCCATTACGTTATCAGCGGTATCTTACGTCGTTGGTCCATAGTTGGCGCGCGCATTTTGGTCAACCGCAGCTCCCCTTTCTGATGGTACAGTTGCCGAATTTTATGGTCAAGGATACAGTACCAGCAGAATCCAATTGGGCACGGATCAGAGAAGCTCAGTTTCAGGTCAGCAAAGAAATACCATTTACAGCACTAGCGGTAACATATGATCTTGGTGAGTGGAACGATATTCATCCGCTCAATAAAAAGGATATGGCCAAGCGACTATTTGTATGCGCACGCAAGATGTTGTATAAAGACCAAGTCGTTGCTTCAGGTCCTCAGTATAAGCAGATGCGGGTTGATGGGAATCGGATTATTATTTCATTCGACGAAATTGGAAAGGGGCTGGCTATCCGTCAGGGAAAAAAACTACAACATTTTGCAATTGCCGGTTCAGATCAAAAATTCTTATGGGCGAATGCCGTCATACGTGGGAATGAGGTCGTGTTGAGTCATCCAAAGATCAGCAATCCAAAGGCAGTCCGCTACGCGTGGAGCAACAATCCTGAAGATGCAAATCTAATCAATAAAGAAGGAATGTTAGCGGCACCATTTCGTTCCGATAATTGGTAAGCATGCGTAGTTGAAGCCAAAGAAATCAAATGAACAGCATAAAATATAATTCAGCAATTTAATTAATTTAATCAATTTATGAAGGGACTAAATATTGTCTTAAAAAAACGGACAATGGTATTGTTATTATCCGTTACGGGAATTTTATCAACAACAAGGATACTGGGGCAGCAGCAAAATATGGTGAAAGATCTCAGTAAGGGGTTTGTGCACCAGTCTATCGGTAATCCATACCTACCACTTTGGGAGCATCTCCCTGATGGTGAACCCCGTGTTTTTGAAGATCCTGACCAACCCGGCAAATATCGCGCTTATATTATTGGTTCCCATGATCTACGTTTTACCAGTTATTGTGGGCCTGACATTCGGATGTGGTCAGCGCCGATTGAAAACTTAACGAGTTGGCGCGATGAGGGGGCTATTTTTACCTATCCGATCGATGGAAAATGGGATGTGATGTATGCCCCAGATCTGGTCGAGGTCAAACGTAAAGGTGGGAAAAAAGAATACTACTTGTTTCCACACAGCAGAGGAGATAAACGTGAAGCAATGGTAGTCAAAGGCGATCGGCCGAATGGGCCCTTTAAACCTATAAATCTCACGGAAGATGGCAAGCGTACCCTGCCTGGAAGTATCCTTGGATTTGATCCGGCCGTTTACATTGAATATGTGACGGATCCCAAAGATCCTGATTACGAAATTGGATTCCGGGCATACGGTTTTTGGGGGTTTCAACGCTCGATGGCGGCACAATTAGATCAGAAAACGATGTATTCGCTGCGACCGGGTACCGAAATTATTAATTATCTATTGCCGGCAAGTGCACGATATGGTGAATTGCGAGATCCAAAAGGTACTGCGTACCCTAATATTTTTGAAGGGGAGGATTTAGGAACTTTTAATTTTTTTGAAGCGTCGTCAATTCGTAAAGTCGGCAACAAATATGTATCGGTATACAGTGGCTATTCAGGTCCAGAATATGGGGTAGGGAGCTCAAATTCAACCTTACGGTATGCGGTCGCAGATTCACCCTTGGGGCCTTGGAAGAGCGGCGGTGTCCTGGTCGATTCGCGTGCTCCAGTATTAAATAAAGACGGATCGACTATCGAAACCAGTAATGCAGGGCATAATACCCATGGGAGTATCGAACTGATTAACGGACAATGGTACGTATTTTACCATAGACCACCGCGCGGATTTGGTTTTGCACGTCAGGCTGTGGTCGAACCTATCAAAGTTGCATGGGATGAAAAAAGTGTCAAAGAAGGGGGAATGGTTTCTATCCGGGCTTTTGACCCTTTTCAAGAAAATTTAACCATCAAAGATAAACAAGGAAAAGAATATAAAGGTGCAGAGGTAACATCAGAAGGATTTCATTTTTATGGATTAGACCCTTATCGGTACTATTCTGCTGGATATGCCTGTTACCTTTCAGATATCAGTTTGCAACAGGATTCATGGGATGTATGGGATAACCATATGCCTGTGACAAATATGAAAAATGGAACTATCGCGGGTTTTAAATATTTCGGATTCGGTGGTCTGAAACAGGATAAGTTTGGGTTAAAGGCTTTTGAGGGAACGAAAAAGGGAAACCGCACTGCCTTTAATCTGTTTATTGCACCAAAGGCACAGACTTCATTTAAGGTCAACGTGTGGCTGGATGGCCCTTGGGATAATGATACCTGGAAAGGAAAGCGGATTGCCCAAATAACCGTTCCGGAAAATACTGCGACAACAGTAAAGCAATTTACGGTCGATGTTTCTAACTATGTGGATCAACTGGATGGCAAACATGCCTTGTTTCTGGTCGCTGAGGGTGAAGAAGGCAAGCCGCTTTTTGATTTTATAGGATTGGGATTTAGTTCGAAAGACAAAAAAATTGAACGTCCAGTACCACCTTCGGTTACGATTACAGTGAATGGCAAAAAACTAATGTTGCCTTCGATTCCTTTGCGATCGACTGATGAGAATGGCATCGTTGGTTACAACTATTATGAAGTTACTTTTCCAATGGAAAGCAACGACAAGAAGATTCCAGTAGTGAAGGCTGTGGCAAATAATGCTGAAGTTGAAATCAAAGTTAAACAAGGCAGTTCGTTGACCGGTTACGCACAGATAGATTGTGTTTACAGAGGACAAACCAAAAGCTATATTATAAAGTATGTAAGGAATTGAACCTTTAGCCGGTAAGTGGCTTTACCAACCATGTAGAAAAAGGCTGTCTAAAAAATAGACGGCCTTTTTTAAACATTTTTATTGGAATATAAAACATTTGTATTGGTTCCCGGTCCAAAGCTACTTGTAGTTTTACCCTTGTAATTCAACTAATCGAATAACCAATTATATGGATCAAAGTATGACCGAGGTAAAGCCTATTAAAGGTTTTTACAAACTTTCAATGAAACAACGGGTGGGGTTTGGTGCTGGTGATCTTGCCCAGAATCTTATTTACCAGACTGTTTCGATGTACCTCCTGATTTTTTATACCAATGTTTATGGAATTTCTGCTGCTTCGGCAGGAGTCATGTTTCTTATTGTCCGAATCGTGGATGTACTGTGGGATCCCATTGTAGGCGCATTTGTTGATAAAAGAAATCCACGGATGGGAAAGTACAGATCTTATTTGGTGTTGGGAGGAATTCCGTTGACGGGTTTTGCAATTCTGTGTTTTTGGAATGGATTTTCGGGTTCTTTGGTCTATGCCTATGTCACTTATGTTGGGCTATCCATGCTTTATACCCTGGTAAATGTCCCCTATGGTGCTTTAAATGCTTCCTTGACGAGGGATACAGACGAGGTGACAAAACTAACATCGACGCGTATGTTCATGGCCAACGTTGGTGGGCTTGCGGTCGGATATGGTGTTCCGTTGGTTGTACAGTACTTCTCTCCGGATGGAAAGATAAACTCAAAAGATTCGGCAGAAGCTTGGTTTATAACGATGCTGATTTACGCTTTAGTCGGATTGGCCCTTCTAATTTTTTGTTTTTCACAAACAAAAGAGCGGGTTATTATGGATGAAAAGGATACTGATAATGTGCGTGTATCTGATCTATGGCGAGAATTTAAGCACAATCGGCCTTTACGCATTTTGGCCTTTTTTTTCGTTACAGCATTTGCGATGATGGCCATCGGTAATTCGGCAGGATCCTATTACATGATCTACAATGTACATGCTCCGGATATGTTGCCTTATTTCATGGCCCTGGGGTCTTTACCTGCTTTCATCTTTATGCCATTGGTGCCAGCTATCAAACGTGCAATAGGTAAGAAGCAAATGTTCTATGTTTTTCTGGGTGTCGCTATCCTTGGAATGCTCATGTTATATATGATTTCATCCAACGAGACACTTAAGGGCAATATTGGATTGGTATTGACAGCTCAGTTTATTAAATCAACTGGTGTAATCGTAGCTACGGGGTATATGTGGGCGCTTGTACCCGAAGTCATATCCTATGGCGAGTATAAAACCGGTAAGCGTATTTCGGGGATTGTCAATGCACTGACAGGTATTTTTTATAAGGCTGGCATGGCACTGGGAGGTGTAGTGCCCGGGTTGGTACTCGCCTATGTTGAATTTGATAAAGATAATGCTATAATACAATCTGCATTGGCTGAAAAGGGAATTTTATGGTTGGTGGCCGTTATTCCAGCAGTACTTTTGGTACTCGCCATGGTTGTTATCTCCAGATATGAACTGGATGATGTAACGATCGATAAAATTAACCGGGATATAGAATCAAGACATACACATTAATCAAAAATAAACCATGAAGATGTTAAAAACTATTGTTGTAGCTGTATCAACATTATTATTTGGTCCTACTGCCTCAGCCACTTTGCAAAATCCGAAGCGAGCCCCGGATTCATTGACCTTGAAAGATGCATTTGAAGGTAAGTTTTATATAGGAACAGCATTAAACCTTGATCAGATATGGGAGCGGGATGAGGCTGCGGTAGCGGTGGTCAAAAAGCAGTTCAATTCCATTGTTGCCGAGAATTGTATGAAAAGTATGTTTTTACAACCAAGGGAAGGTGAGTTCGATTTTAAGGATGCGGACCGTTTTGTGGCGTTTGGAGAAAAAAATAAAATGCAAATTATCGGTCACACGCTGATTTGGCATTCGCAGACTCCAGCTTGGTTTTTTATTGATAAAAACGGGAAAGAGGTCACCCGGGAAGTACTTATCGCACGCATGCGGAAGCATATACAAACTGTAGTGTCGCGCTATAAGGGAAGGGTGTTTGGTTGGGATGTGGTGAACGAGGCTATACTGGATAATGGTGAATGGCGTAAAAGCAAATTCTACCAGATTATTGGACCGCAATTTATTGAATTAGCATTTAAATTTGCTCATGAAGCAGACCCAAAAGCTGAATTATATTATAACGATTATTCGACAGCAATCCCCGAAAAAAGAAAGGGGATTATGCACATGGTGCAACAGGTAAAGGCTGCCGGTGGTCAGGTCAGTGGGATTGGCATGCAAGAACATAATGCGCTGGACAATCCACCTATTGAAGAAGTTGAAAAAACTATACTCGGATTTGCGGGCCTTGGAGCAAAGGTAATGGTAACGGAAATGGATATTTCGGTCCTGCCACATGTACGCCCCAATATGGGAGCCGAAGTTGGGGAACGTCATGCTTACAGCAAAGCAATGAATCCCTACGAAAAAGGGCTTCCAGCGGAGAAAATGGACGAGCTAGGAAAGAGATATGTAGCGTTTTTTAAATTATATTTCAAACATCGGGATAAAATATCGCGTGTGACATTGTGGGGTGTAGGCGATGGAGATTCATGGAAGAATGGTTGGCCTATTCCGGGACGTACAGACTATCCGTTGTTATTTGATCGGAATTACCAGCCCAAACCATTTGTAAAAGATATTATTGCGTTGACTCAAAAAAAAAAGAAATAAGAAATATGAGCAAAAGTAGGTATTTATATTCCGAAGATTACATGGCTGATCCTTCAGCTCATGTGTTTGAAAACAAAATTTATATTTATCCCTCTCACGACAGGGAGAGCGGTATTCCCGAAAATGATAACGGCGACCATTTCGATATGCAGGATTACCACGTGTTTTCTCTTGAAGATATCAATGCGGACATTGTTAACCATGGAAAGGTACTGGATGTAAAAGATATTCCTTGGGCTGGTCGTCAGCTTTGGGATTCTGATGTGACTGAGAAAGACGGAAAATACTATATGTATTTCTCCGTGAAGGATAGAAACGATATTTTTAAACTCGGTGTTGCTGTGGCAAGCCGTCCTTATGGACCATTTGTTCCGCAGGAGCATCCTATCAAAGGAAGTTACAGTATTGATCCATGTGCTTTTAAAGATACAGACGGTTCCTATTATTTATATTTTGGTGGTATATGGGGTGGACAACTTCAATTTTATCGGAATAATAAAATTATTTCGCCCAATGAATTGCCAACATCTGATGAACCCGCATTGTCTCCAAAGGTTGTCAAGCTGTCTGCTGATATGATGGAGTTTTCGGAACAACCAAGGGATCTTGTTATTTTAGATAAAGAGGGCAAACCATTAACGCATGGGGATACGGAAAAGCGATTTTTTGAAGCTTCCTGGATGCATAAATACCAAGGTAAGTATTATTTTTCCTATTCTACAGGCGACAGCCATTTGATTTGTTACGCCATAGGAGACAATCCATATGGACCATTTACCTATCAGGGTGTGATTCTAACGCCCGTAGTTGGCTGGACCACGCACCACAGCATTGTCGAATTCAAGGGTAAGTGGTACCTATTTTATCATGATTCGGTACCTTCTGGAGGAAAGACCTGGCTTAGAAGCATGAAAGTTATTGAGTTGAGCTATGATGAAAATGGTCATATTAAGCCGATTGATGGATTGTCTTCGTAATGATATATTTTAGTTCAAGATGAGGTATATCATGCGTTTCCATTTCTATTTGGTGATCATACTGTATTGTGTTCCCACTGCTTTAAGAGCTGAGGACGGTAGTCAGTTATGGCTGCGGTTTTCAAAACAGGAGAAACCAGTAGGCACCGTCCAGATTATAAAAGGAAAATCAACTGATGTTACATTGGCATTGGCAAAACAGGAACTGGAATGCTATTGGAAGGGAGGGGATGTCATCTTAAAATTAGATCCTAGCCGAAAGGATTTAAAAGATGGCTATCAGATAAGCCAACACGAAAATCAGGTTTATGTGATTGCCGGCCAATCTGTGGGCATATTATATGCTGTTTATCATTTATTACGTCTTCAGGAAACTGGAGCAGGGATACCCCGCTCGGGATGGGTTGAAATACCTGCCTATGATATCAGGGTTTTAAACCACTGGGACAACCTGGACGGGACAATAGAACGTGGATATGCAGGGCATTCGCTATGGAACTGGGAGGAATTGCCGAATAAACTTTCACCCCGATATGAACAATATGGACGGGCCAATGCTTCGATTGGAATTAATGCTACCGTGTTGAATAACGTGAATGCTTCTTCGGATCTATTGAAGAAGGAGTATCTGATAAAAGTTAAAGCTCTGGCGGATGTCTTTCGTAAATATGGTATAAAAGTATATGTGTCGATCAATTTCTCTGCGCCGAAAAATTTAGGTGGGTTAGCTAATTCGGATCCCTTAAATAAGGATGTTCAACACTGGTGGAAATCCAAGGTGAAGGAGATTTATGCGTTAATTCCGGATTTCGGCGGATTTTTGGTCAAAGCAAATTCTGAAGGACAGCCAGGCCCCCAAGATTATGGACGAACCCATGCGGACGGAGCCAATATGCTTGCCGATGCGCTCAGCCCCTATGGCGGTACCGTGTTTTGGCGTGCTTTTGTCTATCATCCGACTAAAGATGACCGTGCCAAACAAGCCTATCGAGAATTTGTTCCACTCGATGGTCAGTTTCGTGACAATGTTATTCTTCAAGTAAAAAATGGCCCGATAGATTTTCAACCCCGGGAACCTTTCAATCCTTTATTGGGGGCGATGCCAAACACAGCGAAGATGCTCGAATTTCAGTTGACACAAGAGTATCTGGGATTTTCCAACCATTTGGTCTATTTGGCACCTTTGTTTAAGGAAGTATTGGATAGTGAAACCTATGCCACTGGAAAAGGCGGAACGGTGGCAAAGCAGACCGACAGTAGTAGGCATTCGGGGCGTAAAACGGCAATCGCTGCAGTAGCTAATATTGGTTTGGATACCAATTGGACGGGGCACCATTTCGCGCAAGCCAACTGGTACGCCTTTGGGCGCCTGGCGTGGAACAATAGCCTTTCGTCGGCTCAGATAGCAGATGAGTGGATACGTATGACTTTTACCGGAGTCAAGGAGTTTGTGGAACATGTAAAGAAGCTGATGCTGGAATCGAGGGAAGTAGCAGTCGATTATATGATGCCTTTAGGTCTACATCACCTTTTTGCTTTTGAGCATCATTATGGCCCAGAACCTTGGGGAGATATTCCGGGGGGACGTCCAGATTGGATGCCTTGGTATTACCATAATGCGGATACTTTGGGATTGGGCTTTGACCGAACGGTTAATGGAAGTCGTGCCGTAACACAATATAATCCATCTTTGGACAAGATTTATGGGAATACATCCACTTGTCCTGAAAATCTTTTATTGTGGTTTCATCATGTCTCCTGGAATTATCGAATGAATAGCGGCAATACGCTGTGGACCGAATTATGTTTCCGTTATGACCACGGTGTCCAAAAAGTGAGGGAGTTTCAAAAAGTTTGGGATCGTATGGAAAAATATATTGATCGACCACGTTTTTTGGCTGTTCAAGCTAAACTGAGAATTCAGGCTAGAGATGCAGTTTGGTGGAAAGATGCTTGTCTGCAGTACTTTCAGTGTTTTTCGCGTCAGCCGATTCCTTACAATCTGGAGCGACCGATACATAATTTAGAGGAGTTAAAGAAAATTAAGCTGCCGATGGGCCATCATAATTAACAACGAAAGCAATGTCTTCAAGATCTTATTCATAATGGGTTGCTTTATCTGCTTATTCGACGTTTATAAATCGTAGGTGTTTCGCCCGTTATTTTTTTAAAGAGTCTGTTGAAATAAGATATATTTTCAAAGCCCAATTTAAAGCACAGCTGTTGGATATTGTCTTCATCGATTAACATCATCAACTGTGCTTTTTCTATTTTTTTTTGATTGATGTAATGTACCGGTGTGGCATTCATGTGTTTTTTGAAAAGTCGGATCAGATGATCTTTGGAGATAAAAATCAGATTGGCAAGTTGTTCGATTGAAATCGTATGATTGATATTTTCGTCTATGTAATCGAGTACACGCAGAAGTCGTTTTTCTACTTGCGGTATTTTGTTGGTCGCTTCTGCTAGAAATCGGCTCATCAACAAATGAATGATCGCTTGGTTTTCGGAGGCTCTGGCGAAAGGCGAAGCCGTCTGAAGTGCCATGTTTTTCATTAATTCTGATGAATTATCGTAGCCCTTTGGATCGTAAATTTTTAACTCACGACCTGGATTCGAGGCATAGAGATGCTGGATGACAGTCTCCAATAGCTGATCAGATTTGATCTCCTTTGGAAAAGTGTAACGATCAAAAATACTTGACCTAATTTCGGGATTTTCATAGATATGGATGTAATAGAGCGAGAGTTTAGCAGAACAGGCATAGCTATGATGGATATAGGCTGGTGTAAGATAGAGATGGCCGGGTCGAAGTTTAATGATTTCATCCTTTAAAATAATAGATGCCTCACCTTCACATACATAATGTATTCTTGCAAAGGGACTCTTAATATTTTGAAAGTTCCAATCTGCCAGATGTTCCGCATAGCCAATATTCAATAGTGTAAAATCGAGTTTATTCTTTTCGTTATTTATCATTATGCGAAGCGGAAAAATAGTTAGATACTATATTAATCTCAGATACAATAATACTCGTTTTCTCTAAAAAAAATAGCACTTTTTACCTAAAGTTGTCGATAATGTGTTTTTTTGCGCAATCAACGCATCTCTACGAGATCGTTGTATGTTTTTTGTAGAATTATTCCGAGCGTTTTGTTTTTTGTGAAGGCTATGGTTTCATAACAGCTTTATTAGTAGCTGAACTTATCTGAGCAATATTTTTTTAGCATCAAGCAATTTGTCTGATCGTTAATAACCTTCCTTTATTTGGTACTTTTGAAAGAGGGGTTTTGTGATATATATGGGGATGGATCGATATCGTGTTAGTTTTTATCGCTAATGTAGTTCCTTTCTCCATTCTATATAATTATTTTTGACTATACGATAATAGTAAAGATTCCAAAACAGGAAATCTCATCAATTCCGATATGAGCTTTGGTACAATTCATAATCAACGCAATTGTTATTTAAATCTTGATGCCATTTATAAATGAAAGCAATAAAAATAGTGAAAGAGGGACGTATGGAAATCATGGATATTCCGCAACCGACTGTTAAGGATGGACATGTCCTCGTAAAGGTAGACTATGTTGGATTCTGCGGTTCAGATCTGAATACCTTTCGGGGGTTGAATCCATTGGTCAATTTGCCGGTCATACCAGGGCATGAAATTGGGGCAACGGTCGTGGAATTGGGGACTAATGTGACAACTGATCTTAAGGTTGGTACAAAAGTTACCGTAAATCCGTATTCCAACTGTGGTGTTTGTACCGCATGTAAGAATAATAGGCCCAACGCTTGCCGTTACAACGAGACTATGGGTGTACAGCGCGATGGCGCCATGACCGAATATCTTGTCTTACCTGTTGAAAAGATCATCGCTGGGGGACAGCTTAGCTTTCATCCAAAGAATTGGCTCTTGTGGAACCTATGAGTGTGGGCTTCCACGCCGTTGACCGAGCATCGGTAACAGACAGCGATATTGTATTGGTATTTGGATGTGGTATGATCGGAGTGGGGGCGATCATTCGGTCAGCATTACGGGGAGCTACAGTCATTGCTGTCGATGTGAGTACTGAAAAGCTCGAACTAGCGAAAAAACTAGGTGCAAAGTATACGATTAATAGCGCTACGGAAGATCTGCTTGCGAGGTTGGATGTGTTGACTCAGTCCATGGGAGCTGATGTTGTTATAGAAGCCGTTGGCCGAAAGGAAACATACCTGGCGGCCATTGCTGCCGCTGCATATACAGGCAGAGTGCTGTATATCGGGTATGCAAAGGAAGCGATTCCTTTTGATACACAGTTTTTTGTCAAAAAGGAACTGGATATCAGCGGGTCGCGCAATGCCACGGCAAAGGATTTTGCTGCGGTAATGAATTACTTGAAAATGAAAACCTGCCCGATCGAAGAACTGATAACGGCTATTTATCGGGCGGAGGATGCACAATTGGCCTTGGAATCATGGTTGAATGATCCCGGACGTGTTTTTAGGCTACTGATCGCGTTTTGACCGAAGCGGCTTTGGTTTTGTGAAAGATCGAATTGAGGGGAGGGTAACTATAAAATATCTTGCTGTTAAATGAAGGATGATGAAACAATATTAAAGCAATATATGTACATTTAGGTATTCATAGTACAATTTAAATACCTAAAGGAAAAAAATAAACTTCAATGGCAATGCGCAGGAAATTTTTAGCATGTTTCTTCATCATATTGTTTTCACGGGGGCTGTTTGGTAATCCCCAAGATTCTGTTCAGCAGGGATTTGTAGACAAGACGGAACGATTTTTTAAAGAATCGGCTAAAAGGAGTGTCCGGGATTTGGTAATGGACCGTGCAGCCATCCGCCAAAATCGGGTATTGGAGGATATTAAGTTATTGGCGAGCCAATCGCGTTCCTTTTTGCGCAAAGGTTTCGATTCGTTGAACGTGGACCAGGAGCTGAAGGAGCTGATCGTCTTACATGATATTGCAAAAGATGGTGTCTTTGAAAACAAGGGTTCTGCGCAATCATCGCGCAACCTTACAGTGACCTTCAACATCTTGAACGCACTTTCCATAGAGGTAAGGAGTTTAAAACGCGATATGGACCGTTATCAGGATAGGCTCACAAATTATCAGTTGGATCTCGACTCGTTGAGCAATGACCCCGCACTTTTTGTCATCTTTAAGGATTATGAGCTTTAAAAAAGCCTATCAGGCTGGATCACTGGATGATGCCAAAGTTTTGCTTAAGGATGCTGTAGGCAAAGCAAAAGAAGCTTCTGCTTACAGTATAATTCCAGATTGCAATTGTGCGAATGCCAAAAATTACGCACTTAATGCGGTAATCTTTGGAAATAAGGCGTTAAAAACAGCTGATTTGGACAATCTAAAAAAGTGGGCCAAGAAAGCGATGGATATGTCACTGGATGTGATGACAGCCATACCCAATTGCAAATAATTTTGAGCATATTCAATAAACTTTAGGCAGGCTTTGGAAATTTAGGAAATCTTTGCTGAGAGTGCAGCATCGCCGAAATGGATTTAAAAATAGCTAAGTTTATTTGGCTAATAAACAAAAATAAAATACTTAAAACTATTTTACTGAGCTATTGTTCATTAAACCAAAGGTATATAAGGTATACGTCTATTAGAGGATAGTTTTTTGTAAAGGCTAGGTCAATATTGATCTAGCCTTTTTTTTGAATGAGTTAAGAAAGAATCGAGGTAAGTGTAGTTTTTTTTAAGGTAAATTTTTTAATTAGCATGTGATTGTTTGGCTTTGGTATTCCATTAGTCATTATTGTTAATTTATTACCTAAAAATTGTGCAAAGCCAAACTATTATTACTCTACTTATTGTTGGAATAGTCATCAGTAAAACGCTGATAGGCGTACTGATCTACTTTTTAATCCGAAAAAATCGGTTGTTAAAGGTCGAGCAGCTCAAATTGACGACCGCAAACAGTATCCTCAGTGAACAGGCAATTCGTATTCACCATTATAATGAGGAATTAAAAATTGCCGAGAGTTTCAAGACTAAAGTTTTATCGATTGCCTCACATGATCTCAGAGCACCATTTGCATCGGTCGAAATTTTGTTGGCGATTGATGATATTTCTCTCGTTGATAAGGAGGAGCTTAAACTCATCTTTTTAAATCTAAAAGGACAGGTGGCCAGATCGCGTACGATGTTGGAAGAGGTCTTACTATGGACAGAGTCACAACTCCGGGATAAACTTGAAAATACCGAGAACTGTAATATTCGCGATCAAATTGATGCGGTATTGGGGATCTATACGCTAGAAATCCAACGTTTCAATATACAGATCATAAATTCGGTGAATCCGGATTTTTGCGCGGATACACATAAAGGAATTCTCGCTTTTGTGCTAAGAAATGTGATTAGCAACGCCATTAAATATGGACGAGTCGGCGGTAGCATTGTGTTGCAACTGATAGATGATCCGAGCGATCGGTGGGAACTTATCGTCAGCAACGAAGGGGAAGAACTTACGTCGGAAGTCCTCCATAATCTAAATTTTGTCAATAGCTGGGATCGTAAAAAATCTGAGAGCAAAAATGGTGCAGGGTTGGGGATCTCCCTCTGTAAGGATTTGATCAAAAGGATTGATGGAAAAATGCAGTTCGAGAATCAGCATGGTACAGGTGTTTCTGTTCGGATCTCGTTTCCGCGGAAGGCTTATCAGGCTGTCTCTTAATAACAATCTATCTATTGTAAAAGCCCGATATAGATCGGGCTTTTTTTGATGAAAATTTAAATGACAAACTTAGTTTTTCATGAAAGATCGGTTGGTATGAAAGATCCGTAAACCAATTGTTTTGCGGTTTTTCCAGACGAAAAACACATTAAAGGTGTTGAACAAATTTTACTTTTTGATAGCCTCTAGCATAAAAAGTCCTTCAGTCTCGAAAGGGAGTTCAAGAATACGATTTTGTGCATCCATATCGACTTCAATAGAACCAAATCCAACTGCTTCCAATAGTTCGACGTCTTTGGCAGGACGTTGATGTGCACTGATGTCCAATGCCGATTTGATGTCATTGATCTGATCGATAGCGCCCGATGGGCATTCATCGTGCCTGTCGGTACTAAAGACCGTTTTCCCAAAATCGGCATCCAGGTTGATCAGTTTTCCACCCGGTTTAAGTACACGTTCCATCTCGCGGTAGCATTTTTCAAGATCGGGGATGGTCCATGTCATCAACCTGGTGAAGACGAAGTCAAAGGTGTTGGCTTCAAATTGTAGTACTTGTGCATCCATGACCCGATAGTCTACGCGAAGTTCTAGTTCTTGGCTGACGAGTTTTGCATATTCAATCATCTGCGGGGAGAGGTCAACGGCGGTAACCTCAAAACCCGCAAGGGTCATAATGTTGGCGAAATATCCCGTAGCAGTACCAACCTCAAGTACTTTATTGCCCGTAGTCTGGCTACGGACGGACTTGAAAAACGCTAGCCAGTGTTCGGTCTCCGGCCGGGACCAAGCTTCATCCCTTTCCTTGCGCCAGGAGCTACTACGGTCATTCCAATATGCTGTTATTCTTTTAATCATCGTAATAATTTTAACGGGTACAAATTTATCCATTTTATCAGCAACAATTGCTGGAATTTGTGTCATATCTCCGATCAGCTTATTTTGGATTTTTATTCTGCTTGCCTCAGCTGCGAACATAAATATCACCCAGCCAATTCACCAACGTAGTAATAAATAATAAGCAATACCTGTTGAATATTACACGATGACGTGGGGGAGTTTGCCGAGGAAAACAAATTTTAGCTGTTTTTTGATTGTTTCAGTTCATCAATTGTCCGGTTGTATCGATCATAAATAACTTTTTCAGGTTCAAAATTTGGATTAGGTTTCCAATATTCTTCGGTCTGAACCGTATTTTCCCTTAAGGTGGTCTTTGAGCTCAGTAGTGTTCCTTTTCCATGGACTTCGTTTATGTCAACGGGGTTGATGGTGGAAAAATGTTTCTCTAGCATTTTCTGGATTTCGCGAAAATTGCTGCAATTTTCGTAAATAACGACCTTTTTACTTGTTTTTATCAGGGTAAGACAACTTTCGCTATCCATCCTGGCTTTTCTGAGGCGATTTGCAATGCCGGTTGTGTCAGATAAAAGTTGAACTGCGCCTGGTCGTCGCTGTGGTAGTTGCTGTAGATAATGGTCTCGATAATTTCCCAGGAGATAAATTGGGTTGTTTTTAGCAAGGGGATTTGATAGGATAGGCCTTTATGATCGGATGTTACACTTTCCTGTTGGGCGATCTGTTGTGTTATGGTTTTCTTGGATACTCGAAATCCAACGGTCATACCGTACAGGATAATACCGGGGAATAGTATGAAAAGTCCGGAAACGACATAAGCTCCCACAACTTTGCTGTTATGAACCATCATCAATATGGTTAAAGCTATTCCGATGCAGATAAACAGCCCAAGTAATAATTTAATGACTAAAAGAGGGTTAAACTTCATTTGCTCAAAGCGCGTGATTTTTAGCTAAATGTACTAAAACTTCTTGATGTTTTAGAAAACGTTTGAGCGTTTTGAAAAGAGGCAGTTCGTTGCTGGTATGTCAATAATTAGTATATTTGCTGCACTAGCGATACATGAAAGCGAAACAATTGATATGGATTCTACTGCCGCTGATGCTCCTGCAGAGCTTCTCGTCGGTATGGCTATGGACTGTTTTTGAATTTAACAGAGATTATATCGCTAAGAATGAGTGTATCAATCGATTCAACGAAAAGGCACTTTCCTGTAGAGGACAATGTATTTTGATGAAGAAAATGCGTGAACATGAGGAGAAGGAACAAAAGAACCTGGAATCTCGTATAATCGACGTTGTATTTATCAATAATCAGCAATGTTTTAACCTTGATATCGCTTTTTTTGAAGAAGCGGCTGCGGAGACCTTACTTCCAGCATATCAGGCAAACTATAGCTATAGACCAATCTTTACTATTTTTCATCCACCTTTGGTTTAAGTCATTTTGCTTTTCGTACGGGCTGTCGGCATATTGACTGATGGCAGGTACTGTCTATTTTCAAAAGACTTAAATCAATTCATATGCATATATATTCCCGTGTAGGGACCATCGAGGGCTTGATCTTTCTGCTACTCGCGCTTTCAGTTGCTTTTTCAACTTCTTCCTGTACCATCGATCCTTCAAAAAAAGACAGCAAGAATGCAGTAGATTTTATCCGGCCTAAGGAGTCCGATCTGGTCCGTATAGCGGATACAGTTTGGGAGGCTACCAAATATGCCGTATTTGCGGATGCCAAACTCAACAATAAATATCATACTATTTATCTGCGTTTAAGAGATACTTTGGGAAAGCCGATCACTGATAAGTCGCTTGATTTCTATCCAGAAATGAGTATGGGACGCATGAAGCATGGTGGCCCCTTTGAACCTCCAATCGCGCTTGGTGAAGGCTGGTATAGCAGCCGGATGGTTTTTATAATGGCAGATATCCCGCAGATGGGAACGGGTTGGCAATTACATACGATACGCAGTCACGGTCGTATAAAAGATACGCTCGCCATTAAGATTCCGGTTACTGCCGCAGCAACCATGCGAACGATGAGTTCAGGAACCAGAGACGATAGCCGCGTATTTATTTCCTGTCTATTGCCTGATAGCGTAAAGCAGGGAAAACATCCGATTCGATTTTTAATGAATAAAATGAATGGTCATCATTTTCCGGTATTAGATCATTATGTCATTAAACTAAAGACCACTATGCCTGCTATGGGACAGGAATCTTTGGGGAATGCAGCGGCCGAAAGTACAGGTAATGGTTACTATGAAGGCACTGTTAATTTTTCTATGCCTGGTCGCTGGGAAGTCATTGTCGAATTATGGAAAGCGGGCAAAAAATCAAATCAGGATGATATAAAATATCTGGTGCAGGTCACTTAATACAAACAGAATTTATTTTACCAATATACTTAAACAATAAAAATGAAAAAGAGAATAAACGTAATCGTAGGCTGTTTTGGTTTTGTAGCTATACTGGCGTGTAGCGGAAATGAGGGGACAAAAGCCAAGAAAGAAGATCGTGCCGAGCAACCTTCCGTAGCTGAGCCTGCGGCCATGCTCGATTATAAAACAGAGGGATCCAAAGGTGTAGGAACCATTACCTCCTTTGAACACAAGCCCTTTGATGCGCAGCTCGCAAATAGGGGTGTAGAACTATTTGTGTCGAAATGTGCAATGTGCCATAGTTTTGACCGCACATTAGTAGGTCCATCATTGGATGCTGTCATCAAACGTCGTACCCCGGAGTGGATTATGAACATGATGCTGGATCCGGCAACCATGCTGGAGAAAGATGCCGACGCAAAAGCACTTAGTAAGGAATATGGTTCGCCAATGATTAGTTTGGGCTTGAAGCAAGAAGAGGCACGTGCCATTTTAGAATATTTGCGCGAACGTAATAGCACAACAAAATAGATCAAATCAATGAAGTCTCAGCGCTGTAGATGGTGGTTTTGTATGACAATGGCTTGGGCAATATGTGTGCAGGCAACCAATCTGTTGTGGGCATTTATTGAATTTGAGTGCAATCGTACCTATATCGAGCAAAACCTCTGTGTCAATCGTTTTGAACCGGCAGTGAGCTGTAAAGGCTTCTGTTTCCTTAGCGAAAAGACGGTTGAACAAAAGGATGTGAACAATGTGCTCGCCAAAATGAAGGGGATGGAAATATTGGTCTTTGTGCAGTATGTGAAGGGAGTCTTGCTGTACTCTCCAATAGTACCTGCTGTGAAAACTGTCTATCCGAAAGACTTTGTCTCCGATACCTTCGGAGGTATACTGCCTGAAGTTTTTAGACCGCCAATCATTTGATTATTCCACAAATATTTTTTCACAGAATAATCATAAAGAAATGGTAATACGAAAAGAGAAACTAGATTTTCTAAAATTAGAAGATATTGATTCCACTTCGCAGGGAATCGTTATTATGCCTATAGCAGCTTTTTTACAAGCTAAAGCAAATCAAAATACGCTCCACCTAAGGTCTTTTTATACCCTTTTGCTTATCAATAATGGTGAACTGTCTATGGTAGCGGATCAGAGCGTACAGATTATAGCTGCCCATGATATAATCAGCATAAATTCAAATTGTGTGTGTAGTTTTCATGCAGGTTCGTCTGTAGAAGGATACAGTGTCTTATTTACAGCATCCTTTCTCATGGAAAGTCAGAACACTGCTGTAAGAAACTTCTTTCATTTTTTAAGGAGTAGATGTAAACACGCTTTTGTGCTATCGAAAGAAGATATGATCAGTTGTCTACATATAGTAAGTTTGATGGAAACTGCTTATAATTCAGTTAAATTGAGTGCTCACGGTGTATTGAGCCGCTATTTAATTATGTTGCTCCAGATTTTGGGACGGCAAATCGTGGTCGATCATGTAGTTGTAAAGCAGGAGGATGATGACGATAAAATCCGAAGTTTCGAATCTTTGGTTGATAGTCATTATGCGCAGCAGCGTTATCCGTCATTTTATGCAGAGCAATTGAATATATCGATCAACTATCTTAATCGGATTTGTCGAAAAAAAAGATCGACGAGCTGCGGTACTATTATCCGTGGACGCATACTATTGGAGGCCGAGCGATTGCTTTATCATACTTTTAAAACGGTAAAAGAAATTGCCTTTGAACTTGGTTTTGAAAATGTACCATATTTCAGTACATTTTTTAAAGCAAATAAAGGAATGAGTCCTGAGGAGTTTAGGAAAAATTGTTAATGTAAATATCACTAAAAGCCTTTTTCATGTAGTTGAAAAAGGCTCTATGTTTATTTTTTCTTTTCTGATTTTTTCTTACCATCAACAGGTAAATCCAATATAGCCATTAATAATAGATAATAACCTTTTTCCAATCCTATTTTTTGTGCTTTTTGGTGTATAGTGTCCATATCTTTAGTCAATTATTGTTTAAATTCTATTTTGCTATTTGGGTAAACAGAATCAAATGCTGTACCCAAAAGCTTCCCTTGGCCAGTTAACCGTATTTTTAGGGTGTAAATAACGTAGCGCATTCACTTTGTGACAAAAAAATACGGACTGCTCAAGTATTTAATGCAGTGAACGTATCGGACGTATCCGCAGTGAGATGTAAAAAGTACATGAACGTCATTGCTGTAAAACATTTTCAAGGCCAGTATTGTCATACTTCCAATTAATAATTAAAACAGGTATTTATGAAAAAGATAATTCCATTTGCGCTCATGTCGAGTTTAATGATGCTCGTGTCGAGCTGTGCAGCAATTGAAGGTATATTTAAAGCTGGTGTATGGTCGGGCATCTTATTGGTTGTTGTCGTAGTCGCTATTGTCATTTGGTTGGTGAGCAAGCTGTTTGGCGGATCAAAATAATGATATGAAATAGGATTTTCACTAATTAGGGACTTATTGTTTTTCGACGAGATATTTCCAGTAACGTTTGGGAACATGTCTTAAGTGAAGCTTCAGGTTTTTGCGTGATTCAATAGAGGTATTCTTAAAATAAGTCTTCCAGAGATGCTGATAATCTTTTTCTTGAGGATCGAGATCCACTTCTAGCTGATATGGATCTTGAACCTCATGTGTATTGTTGTTGGATACCTCCAAGATATTTTTGCGATCATAATGGAAGCCATAGTTTCGCCGTATATCATAAATTAACCAGCACTGGTCGGCAAATCGGTTTTTAAAGAAGTCTACAACCAGGGGAATCACATTGAAATCGGGTTCAACGATGGCTGTGTAGAGATTATCGTTAGACTTGACAAATCGGATAAAAGCCTTCATGCGGTGTCGTTCGCGGCTGATCTTTTTGATCGTCTGATGGATACGGAGTACAGGTGGGTATCCATAATTGCGTATATCCAATTTTCCCCTTCGAAAAAGTTCGATGATCAACCGAAATCCATTGAGCCATTCAGATTGATTATCGGACAAAAAGTTATGATAAAAAATTTTTGTTTCTTGTGCTCCGAGTATCTTTTCCATTCCCACTAAAATGCGCATGGCTTTTTTTACATCAGTATGAACCTGTCGCTTCTCCGAAAAAATATTAATTTCCATAGACTTTTCTGTTGTGGGAATGCTATCAAATTCTTTCCGTTCAAAGGCTTCAAATACACAACAGAGGTATCCGGAATAACTTCCGTCAAAAATATAGTCCATTAGAAAAGTGTTAGCTGTGTATTGGAAGCCGTGACCAGTGTACGCGGGTTACTTTCAAGAATAGACTTTCTGATTTTTTCGGGATAATGGAAGCCTCCTGCTATGCATGTATCTTGGCAAACCATAAAATATTTGGCGCGATTATAGGCAATTCCTATTTTTCGAAGTTGATATTCCTTTAATTTTCCATATTTGCGCGACTGTACAATTTTGTTTGCGGATTGCCTGCCAATACCGGGGATTCGGATAATCCACTCATACGTAGCGCTGTTGATGTCGATGGGAAAGAATTGTGGGTTGCGTAGCGCCCAAGCAAGCTTAGGGTCTATTTCTAGATCGAGATGTTGATGCGTGCTGTTGAGTATTTCATGAAGCGAAAAACCATAAAACCGAAGTAGCCAATCCGTCTGATAAAGTCTGTTTTCACGTACAAGAGGTGGTGATGTCCCAATTTGGGGAAGGTTGGAATCGGTCGCGTTGATGGGAATATAACCCGAATAATAAACCCGTTTGAGATCGTAATCTTTATAGAATGTATTGGCGGCCTGCATAATCTGTAGGTCGCTCTCTGGAGTTGCTCCAATAACCAGCTGTGTACTTTGGCCTGCTGGTACAAACAAGGGTGTTTTCTTCTCTTTTTTTCGATCCTGCCGAAGGTTGAGGATTTCATTTTTAATAATCGCTAGAGGCTCGCGAACGGATTGATGATCCTTTTCGGGAGCAACTAGCTTGAGTCCCTCCTCAGTGGGAATTTCGAGGTTCACACTCATCCGGTCAACATATAGACCTGCTTCTTTTAATAACGATTCACTCGCACCCGGAATGGCCTTGAGATGGATATAACCATTAAACCGTTCTTCCGTCCGAAGTTTCTTGACGACCAACATTAAGCGTTCCATGGTATAGTCGGCAGATTTGAAAATACCCGAACTTAAAAAAAGACCCTCAATATAATTACGACGGTAGAAGTTCATGGTCAATTCGACAATTTCCTTTACCGAAAATGCTGCTCGTTGTACGTCATTGCTTCGTCGGCTCACACAAAATGAACAGTCGTAGATGCAATAATTGGTCATTAAAATTTTTAGCAGGGAGACGCAGCGACCATCTTCGGTGTAGGTATGACAAATGCCACTAGTCGATGAATCACCTATACCACCACTATTTTTTCGTTTACTTCCGCTTGAGCTGCAACTTACGTCATACTTAGCGGCATCAGCTAATATTTGCAATTTATCATCAAAACCAAACATGATATGTTCTCCAATAATTTGCTGTAAAATTACTAATATTATTAGTAATAAATACCCGTAAAATTACTGGATTTGCCTTTTTTAGGTTCGTACTATTCATCTTCAACTGCGGGAGTATGCCCAAATTTGCTAAAAAAATAAACGATTTGTGACGGGATTTTGTTCATGAATAAACTACATATTATGGCAGAGAATAATTTGAATAATAAAGAAGCGCTAGAAAAGCTAAAAGGGATCGTCCATCAAATTGATGTGGGAACAGTCTGTTCATTTCCATCGGATTCTGACTATCCCCATGGTGTTCCGATGAGCAGACAGGAAGTGGATGCAAATGGTGACATTTGGTACATCTGTTCGGCAGAAAGTGAGACGTTTAAAAATAATTTCACAGGATCCCAAAGTTTCCCTATTCTATGCCGATCCCAAAACCTACACCTTTTTGAGTATAAACGGTAAAGCAAGTCTTTCGCGGGATCAGGAAAGGATAGACCGCTATTGGAACAAAATGATGGAAGGCTGGTTTAAGAAAGGAAAAGAAGATCCCAATATCCAATTGCTACAGATCACACCTGAAGAAGCGCATTATTGGGATTCAAACTCCAATATGGTCGTCAACTTGTTTAAAATGCTGAAAGTAGCTGTTACAGGTAATACACAAGATATTGGTAATGAAGGAGATCTTAATGTTTAATATAAACGGAATCTATAATATCAACACAATAATTAACACCCTAAAAAGGTCCTCTTTTCCAACATGAGGACCTTTTTATAAACCAAGCTTTTATTTGGAAAATCTGTTACGCGTTTCCTTTTATCACACGTAAAAGTACCGCGATGATTGCAATTACCAAAAGAATATGAATTAGCCCTCCGCCAACAAAGCCTCCAAAAAAACTGATTGCCCATATCAGGACCAAAATAACAGCGATAGTATATAGTAGATTTCCCATAGTAATGAATATATATGTGTTTATTGAATAACAATACTTATCCAGCGATGGTTTAGTATTTTTTCTCTTTTTTCCACTTACGGATTCTCCCGACTGCATTTTGATAAGGTGAAGCGGTGTTAAATTGAATCATTCTGCCTAAGGTCCATTTTTTTATACCACGATACACCATAAAGCTGCATGTCTGTCTTTTGCTCAATGAGTTCCACAATTGTTAAAACAGTTTGGTCTAGTTTTGCGCACAAAGTCGTAAAATCTAAGTCGTTATAATCCTGATAAAATTTTTGAGCCAGTTTGCCTAGCTCATTCCATTTAAAACCAGTTTCCGGAAAATCAACCTCTTTGTCATCTTCACTTTTCTTATTCCATTTGAGAACCAGCTCACCCCAGCCAATTAAATAGGAAATTAGGTTATTTATACTCATTACTGTTCCTTTAGCATGACCATGGAGTATAAGAAGATTAGTTTGATCGTTCGGAATATCGGAAAGTTCACAGACAAGCTTGCTGTAATTTGTACGGATAGTTTGAAGGAGTTCGTCTTTGGTGGTTGGTATAGCCATGGCATAAATGTGAATTATACATAAGATACAAATAATTATGTATAATTGATTAGCTCGGGATGGAGTTGTAGAGCAAAACGCGTTCAAAAGCCCGCAGAAGACAATGTTCGTCAATTCCCTTTGTTTAAGTCCGATAGCTTTCTTGAATATATTATTGGAATTGAAAAAACAGTAGGCTTTAAATTGTAAAAAATATGGTTTTATATATGTTTTTTGATAAAATTTATTGTTTTATTAAATTGGTGTTGTATTTTATTCTGTTTATAACGAATATTGTTGTAAGTATTTAGGCAGGATCTTTCATAGGGGAAATACAGTGTAAAATGTACTGCCAATGAAATAATAAACTGAAAAATTGATAAAAAGATGAAAAAGATTTTATTGTTATTAACCGTGGTTTTATTCGTCGTTTCGGGCGCACTCGCTCAGATTCATAAGCCTGTTAAATGGACTGTGGCCAGCAAAAAATTGAACAACAAAGAAGCTATGGTCTATGTGAAGGCTACTATTCAAAATGGTTGGCACATTTACTCCCAAAATGTAAAAGACGGTGGCCCAATTCCAACATCTTTCAATTTCGGTAAAGCTGCTGACTACGTTTTGGTCGGTAAGACAGCTGAACCAAAACCGAAGATCAAACACGAAGAGGTTTTCAAAATGGATGTGGGATACTTCACCAATGAAGTGATCTTTCAGCAAAAGGTTTCGCTGACGAAAGGAACAGCAACAGTAAAAGGTACCGTGGAATGGCAAGCTTGTGACGCTTCACAATGTCTTCCTCCAGATGAGTATGCTTTTGCTGTAACGATCAAATAGTTTAATAAATAAAAGCAATTAACGATCTAAAGCGATTTGGCGCTTAGGATAATTGATAGAAAAAGGAAAATTAAGGATAAAGGCTAGGTAATCACACCTAGCCTTTTTTGTTTAAAGGGGCTTTTGGTATAAAAAATACGCCCTTTGGTATAATATGTTAAATCTATTTTTTACGAAATTTTAGCTTTGTTTAAATGGATTACACAAACTTACTTGAGCAGGCAGATCTTTTTTTAGTGCATAGTTACCGCAAGAACCACAACCCACAGCTATATTTTCACACCATTGAAAGTGTTCGAGATATTGTAAACGCAGTAATGACCCTAAGTGAAAAATATGCCTTGACGGCCGAGGATAGAATTGCAGGAAAACAGTCATCGGTCTAATGTAAAGGTGTGTTTTATGATAAAAATGATAAAGATAGATCGATTAAAGTTGAAACATTGTACACTAGTTAGTTTTTTGATCATGGGATTGTTATGTTTCGAGACCGCATGTTACGGACAAATGGGGTTTGGACTTCGGGTGGGTGGTAATATTTCGCGTGCAAGTGGCAATACATTTGGCGCCAATAGAATGGGATATCAATTGGGAGGGGATTTGATTTTTGAACTTAATAGCAAGATGGATATTCAAGTTGAGCCTAGTTACAACTTAACCAGAATTCGTGTCAATGGTAACACGGCTTCTCTTGCTGGAGGCTTATCCAAGGGGACCCGTTCGCTGAAATATCTCAATACACCCGTATACCTTAAAATTAATTTTACGAGAAAATTTTCAATCTTGGGTGGCCTAGACTTGAATATGTTGCTCAACGACGACAGGTATAAACTTAATGATGGAAAACCAGCGTTCAACAGTCGTACACGGATAGGTTACGCATTAGGGATAGATCTTGGCGCGCTGTATTTTAGATACCGACAATTCAAAAAGAATAATAAAATTGTAGACAATTGGGATGCACATATTGACCAGTATCAACTGGGATTTAAAGTGCGTTTGTTTTAAGCTAATAGTTCCACTGGTAGGTAACCTTTACAGACTTTCCTGTGCTGTAAGCTGAGCCGTTCTGATTTTGCTACATCAGGCGGCTTTAATTTTATTAATGATTTACGATTTGTTGTGGAGATATGTATTGCTGGATATCAAGGATATTTGCAGGACTAGCTCGACACACCAATCGATGTACTTGTAACGGGCTGATGGAGGATGGAGCTCCTATAGGGCTGAAGGATTTTCCCCGTTTATCAAACTAGACTGCAAATAATGGGATGCTGATCGTGAACGTACGTTACGACAAGGGGATGCTGATCATGTTAAACGAGGTTTGTACTTCTTCATGCGAAAGTTTTTAAGGAAGTTCACCTGTTATTGTTTTAGCGTATATCTTTATATAGCAACAATGTTGCATTTGTGTTGTTTTGTTTTTACATTTGTTTAAACGAAATTACTATGAGCAGCATTTCCAAAAAAGTTAAATTACCTGTCACTGTTTTAAGTGGATTTTTAGGTGCGGGAAAAACCACACTATTGAATCATATTCTACACAATAAGGAAGGCAAGAAAGTTGCTGTTATTGTTAATGATATTAGTGAAGTGAACATTGATGCACAAGCTGTTGAACGTGAAAATGTGCTTTCGCGAACAGAAGAAAAGTTAGTGGAGATGAGCAACGGATGTATTTGTTGTACCTTAAGGGAGGATTTGATGGTGGAGGTGGAGCGACTAGCGAAAGAAAATCGCTTTGATTATCTTCTTATCGAGAGTACTGGTATTTCGGAGCCTATTCCAGTAGCGCAGACATTCAGTTATAGTAGTGCTGACAATGGGATTGATCTGTCTACGTTCAGTTACATTGATACTATGGTAACTGTGGTGGACTGTTTCAATTTTGCTAAAGATTTTGGAAGCGCCGATACCTTATTAGATCGGAAACTGACGGATGACGACTATGACAATAGGGCAATTGTAAATCTGTTGACTGATCAGATCGAATTTGCCAATGTTATCCTTTTGAATAAGGCCGATCTGGTATCTGAGGAAACTTTAGGCACTCTCGAATCTGCTATTGGGCGGCTCAATCCTGGAGCCAAATTAATCCGTACACAATTTGGACGTGTTGATCCAAAGGAAATTATGGGTACGAGCTCGTTTGACTTTGATGAAGCTTCCTGTTCGGCTGGATGGATCAGAGAATTTGAAAATGAACATAGCCCCGAAACAGAGGAGTATGGTATTTCATCTTTTGTCTTTCGATCGCAACGGCCTTTCCATCCCCAGCGACTGCACCGTTATCTCAATGAGCGGTACCCACATAATATCATACGCGCTAAAGGTCTCCTCTGGTTGGCATCCCGGCCGAATCTTGCGATTAGTTTTAGTCAGGCAGGTGGCAGCGTAAGATTGGAAAGTGCAGGCTCATGGTGGAGTAGCATGCCCGAAGAGCAGCGTTATCAGTATCCCAGTTATGCCGAAATCAGCGCTGAACTTCTTAAACGTTGGCACCCGGAGTGGGAGATCGAAAAAATGAATTGGTATTTATAGGTCAGCATCTGGAGAAAGAAAAATATCTGTCGGAGCTTGAAGAATGCCTATTGACCGAAGAAGAAGGTGATGACTGGCGTTTTACTTGGTGGAAAGACGAATTTCCTAAAAATATTTAAAACCATTTGTGATCGGCATCGGTTAAAAAAGTAAGTAATGTAGGTTAGATATTGTATTTTTCGAAGGCCAGGAATTAATTTTCTGGCCTTTTTTATACTGATTTGCCAGATGTTATCAAGATACGGTTATCAGCCTTCATCAATCGCGCCACTAAAAAATAGGAATCTATCCCTAAAACGCTTAATCATGATGGTTGAAGATCATCTTTATGATTCCGAAAATTTCAAAGAGTCATAGCAAATTTGAAGATGTCATGGTAAAAGAACAGTATAGTTGAGGAACAATCATAGTCACTATGCATGATATAATTAACAATGAGCAGACTGCTTGATTTTAATAATACCTAAAAGGTTTAATTTTATACCGAAATCAATACTGAAAAAGCATCAAAAAAGAGTAGGCTTAACTTGAATGCAATTGAACGCATGCATACGCTGGGTAATATCTTTAAACCTGGGGTGGTGAAAGGGTTTGATCTGAAAAAGTAATTGATAGACTTTCAAAAAAACAGCACTGATAGTCTAAAGATAAAACTCGCTCACGCATCAAAGAGGTGAAATTAGTAACGGGATTGTCAGAATATTAGTATGTTATTTAGAATTGTTTTAAATTACTGGTTTTCTATGTATATTTGAAATACAGAAGGGCACCCTTTCAATTGAATGCTAATTTTATATTGAATGATTATTGTTATATAAATGAATAAAGTAGAACTGTTTGAAAATGAGCGTGCAAGTGGCTATGATCAATTTGTTGAGTGCTGGATTCCCAATTACCATTATTTTTTAGATCAGTTGCCAAAGCTCCTCCGAGAAACTGAAAACAAGGATTTACTGGTGGTAGGATGTGGTACTGGAAATGAAATAGAACGTTTTGTCGACACAGCAGAATCTTGGACAATAACCGGGGTAGATCCGTCGCCTGAGATGATTAGCCAGGCCCTGGAAAAATTTGAAGCGGATGAGAATGTTCATCTTGTCGAAGGTGTGGTAGGTGATTTGGACGAAGAGAAACAATTTGGTGCTGCGACGCTTTTGCTTGTATTACACTTTTTAGAAGACAATGGCGAAAAATTGGTTATGCTCCAAGATATTTCCAAGAGAATGATGTCGCAAGCACCCTTGTTATTATTAGATATTACGGGCAATAAGGAGCAGATTCAACAAAACTTGCAGTTGTTGCGGCTTCTTCTACCCAAGGGGATAGATGAAACACAGGTCGCTCAAAGATTGCGAAGAATCGAGCACTAATTGTTGCATGTCTCGGAAGAACGATTAGTCGAGCTCTGTGAAGAAGCCGGATTTGAACCTCCTGTTCGATTCTTTCAATCATCGATTTATATGGGGTGGATAACCCGAAAAAAAGATATTATTTCCTTTTCTTAGCAAAGGGATTGAAGGAAAGCCCCGCATTAATATAAAACGAAGGACCGGGATTTGCTTCCCATACATAATCGCGCTGGGTTTTGTTTTTTTCAAATACGCGTGCACGGGGTATGGTTTTTAGTCCTGATTTAAGGGTGGCAATAAAAGATCGGCCCAGGTTATGTTCATAAGTCAGACCCGAATTGATCTCCATCTGACTGAAGGTATATACTTTTTCAGCGCCCTGAAAGTTATAGAGGTAAAAGATCGTACTATTTAAATCGGAACCTATTGAAACGCGGCCATTCCGCAAGACCTCTTTTCGAAGGTAGGCTCCTTTAGGTAAGATGACATCAAGTATCATCCCATTGGCAAATTGTTGCTTGTAGGCAAAGGTTGGTAAAACCGGAATAATTGCTGCCGGATCTATAAAGCCGATGAGGCCCACCGCCATTTGAATCTCCCGCGTAGCTTTTAGGACCACAGTAGCAGATAATATCCCATTAATGCGTTCTATTGCTTTTTCACTCCCATTGGCAGCAACCGTTGCGGTATAAAATGCTACCTTGCCCCACAAACGTGAATAACGGGTAAGATTAAGTGATTCGTAATGATAATGATATTGATGGGTTGACTGTATGGTGGATTGTGCGATGGGGTCTAAACGATTGGAGTTTACAGAAGTGAACTGATAGCCAATATTGGTACCCAAGTTCCAGGTTCTGCTCTTTAAAAAATTAATGTTGATACTACCTCCGGCTTGGTACATCGATTCTACTTTTGTTTTAGGTAAATCCTGACCTTGGAGCTTTGATGAATAACGGTATCCTGTATTGGATTCATAGGTCAAATTGAGGACCCGTGTTATGGGAAATTTGTCGGTAACCACAGCCCTCACTTTTTGCTGCACGCTATCTTTAGTCTGTGCGATGGACGTGGATAGGCTAAGTAACAGCACAAACATTGAAAGTATTTTTTGCATAAATATATGATTAAAATCATTGTAAGAATAGCCGAAATTTGTAGGTGGGATTCTTTTTTTAGACCAACAGGTCTTCTTTTTATACAAAAGTCCATTTTTGGGGAACAGCGGAAAGAAAAGTTAAAAATCATCCATTAGTTTTGGTATAAAAAAAACAGGCCTTCGTATAAGAGATCGGGTACTTGCCAAGAAAAGCGCTATTTTTGTTATTCAGGTTAAAAATTGTTCTAAAGCATGCAGGACTTCAATAATAGCGTTGTTTTAAGGTATTTTACAGAAAATAAATTCAGGCCACTGCGACATGTGTTTTTTCTGATCGGTTTACTTTTACTTTTTGCAAATGCAAATTCGAGTTCTCATTTTCAGGGTAATTATCGGTTTTATTTTTCTATTATCTTGTGGCTTGTATTTGTATGCATGTTTTACGCTAATATGTATGTACTGATACCCAAGTTTTTCTTTAAGGCTAAATATGAGCTATATGTCTTAGCATTGATACTGCTGGTAACGGCCAGTTTGCTGGTGGTCATGTACATTGCAAATTACATCTATTCCATTCATATTCCCGCTATAAAAAAACCGGAGTCGGACTCTATGGGGCTAGTCGCCGCATTATTTATCTGTATTCCGATTATTCTGACGACGACGACATTTAAGCTTTTTAAGCGTTGGTTGGAAGACAATAAGCGCATTTCTGAACTGAAAAATTTGGCGCTGACCACAGAGCTTATATCCTTGAAGAACCAGATTCAGCCACATTTTTTATTCAATATGCTGAACAATGTTAAGGCTTTAATTCGAAAAGATCCGAATATGGCTACGGAGGTCATCATGAAACTATCAGACTTTCTAAGATATCAGCTCTATGAAAATAATGATGATAGGACGCTTTTGAGGTCTGAAATCAACTTTATCTCCAATTTTCTAAAATTGGAGGAAATACGCCGTGATAACCTCACAACGCGAATATCCTGCCCAGCAGAATTGGAAAAGAAAGGTATATTCCTACCACCACATCTTTTTACAGCCTTTGTTGAAAACGCAATTAAACATAGTCTAAGCGCAGGCGCTGGTGATACCTTTATTACAATTCATTTTTCTGAAGCTAATCAGCAGCTTTGTTTTGAATGTGAAAATTCGAAAGATCCCGACAGCTTATTTGTCCGAAGCAAATACAGCGGACTGGGATTGGCTAATGCCAAAAGACGACTGGATCTCCTATATAGAAATGATTATGAACTGTCGGTGTCAACGACTGAAACATTGTATAGTGTTAAACTTACTATTCCATTATGAATTGCATTATTGTAGACGATGAACCCCTGGCTAGGGAAGAAATGAAAAATTTAATCGAAGAAATTTCGTCCATTCAGATAGTCGGTACATTTTCCAACGCGATATCGGCATTAGAATGTATTAAAACAAATTCGGTGGATTTGCTTTTTCTGGATATTGAGATGCCAACGGTTAATGGACTCGATTTTGCACAGTCTCTTCCCAATGACAAGCTGGTTATCCTGACGACTGCCTATGCGCAATATGCACTGAAAAGTTACGAATTGGATGCAATAGATTATCTGTTGAAGCCGATCAATAAAGACCGCTTAGCCAAAGCGATCGATAAAGCAATAGCCTATAAAAAATTACTAGCGTTAAAAGAAAATCAAAGTACGGTTGAGAAGGCCAGTGAGGATGCACTTTTTATTAAATCGGATAGGAAATACTATAAAATTGCATTTACTGATATTCGCTTTATAGAAGCACTCAAAGATTATGTGGTTATTTATACCCGGAACAATAAACTGATTACTGCAATGAATTTGAAGACAATTCACCAGAAACTTCCGGTGAGCCTCTTTGCACGCACCAGTAAATCCTATCTGATTAATTTGTCCTTTATTGATTCATTTGACAACCATACTGTTTACATCGACAAATTTGAAATTCCGATCGGTGAAATCTATCGAGAAGCTTTCTTTAAACAATACACGGGAGGACTGCTGTAATCTACTGGCGGCTTAGGCAACTACAAAGCGATCCAGGAAATCAACTTGGATACCATAACCATGTAGGAACTTCGTCAGGTAGTCGATGGAGCACTCTTCTGTTTCGAACCTGAATATGGCATCCTCATCATCTAGATCGACAGTAGCATCTTGTACTTGTGGAAGATGAGTTTTGACCAATTGCATCAAAAACTCTTTCTTGCTTTTGGTCTTTACAGAACTTTTAAAAATCAACACTTGCCTAACTTTCATCCCGACTAATTTATATGTGTTCAAAATTATTTGATACCCTTAACGTATGGGATATCGTTACAAATCTATATTCTTCATTGCTTCACGCAACCTATATTATACGAAAGCATTTAGTTTTTATACAAAAACAAGGTTGAGCATTGAGCAGATGAATGGTGTAGATTATATGGAGGGCTAGGGATATCAATTCTAAATTTCTACAGAAAGTCGGTGCATTTTTGTCAGAGGCTACAGTGAAGTAGTTTTTTTGTTGAAATCCTATGATAAATTTAGTTGTCCTGTTTTTAAGTACCATAGTCGCTTTTTGGATCAGCGCCATATGTGGAGGGGGAGCAAGCCTTATTCTTATTCCTTTATTGAATTTTATGTTGCCTTCATCGTTAATTCCATTTTCGTTGACGATTGGTACGTTTACCAGCTCAGTATCGAGAATAATTGTTTTTAAGCGGCATATCAACTGGAAGATCTTTCTGTGGTTTGTACCGTTTTCAATTCCGGCTGTACTATTAGGTGGATATCTGATTAAATATATAGAACCTTCCTATTTGCAGTTGATTGTTGCTTTTTTCCTCATGGGAAATATCCCTCAATTGTTTAAATCAAAAAATGCAGCGTTATCTTCGGAAAGTAAGTGTTCGAAATCTTTTTTGGCAATTATAGGTTTTCTTTCGGGCTTTATTTCAGGAATTACAGGTGCAATCGGCTTGTTGTTCAATCGGTTTTATTTGAAAATGGGGCTTTCCAAAGAGGAGATTATTGCCACCCGTGCTGCAAATGAAGTGTTTTTACATCTCGTAAAACTTATTATTTATATTATTTTAGGTCTGTATTCTAAGGCAGCGCTGGGACTGGGCCTGGCAATTGCCGTTGCAACAATAGTCTCATCATTTACTGTTCAGTTTATATTACCCTACCTCAGCGACCAGGTATTTAAAAAAATAGGTTATGGTGCTATGGTGGTTTCAGGGGCGATATTGCTGACAGGTAGTTCGCGTAAGATTGTCGATCAGAATGACGTGCTGATAGCCTTAGATCGCTCGAAGAATAAAACTGAAATTGCATTGAGCTGGCGAGACACAAATTTTGTCTTGGAATTTAGTCAGACGCATGGCTTAGAACTCGAACGATCTATTCACTGGACTGGTTTACCACTCAAACTTCAGCAAAAGTATTTTGCCCTTAGCAAAAAACATAATAGTATCTATATCGAAAAGGTTATACGTTTTAGAAGGAAGGCTAGTTATGAATTTTACTGTCATAAAGAAGGTGTGTTAACACGATTGGATTAAATTGTCTCTTGCCTTTTTATTTTTAAATGCTTATTTCTACTGGTTTTAAAGTGTATTGATATATAATCTATCTATTTAGTAGATTATTGAAAAATATTCCTATATTTGAACCGAAGAATTATTTAGCAGGAAGGATATGGCAATGGAATTTTTAGCACAACAGGCACAAACGCAGCATTTAAATCAAGCTTTTTCAGGTAAAAAACAAATGATGATGCGCGGGCTATCTATGCTTAAAATTTCGGATCGTGTTTTATATACCGGTGCCCATCCAGACGATGAAAACAATAAATTATTGACATTTCTAGCGCAGGATCAATTGGTCGAGACAGCCTACCTTTCTGTTACGCGAGGTGAGGGAGGACAGAATTTTATAGGTAGAGAAAAGGGATTGGATCTGGGGGTACTTCGGGTGCAGGAGTCACTTGCGGCACGTGAAATTGAGGGAACAAAACAGTTCTTTACACGGGCAAAGGATTTCGGCTTTGCAAAATCAGTCGATGAGACGTTGGCGCGATGGGATGAAAATGGTGTACTGGCAGATATGGTATGGACTATCCGTTATTTTCGTCCCACTGTAATTGCAACGCGATTTTCGCCGAATGTCCCTGACTCGCATGGGCACCATCAGGCCTCAGCAATCCTAATGGCGAAAGCTTTTGATCTGGCCGCTGATCCAACAGCTTACAGCGAACAGTTAGCAGAACTAGCACCTTGGCAAGCTCAGCAATTGCTGTGGAATGTATATCAGGAGAGTGGTGTTAAAGATATTGGCGGAGAAGTAACACCTTTGCCAGCATATATTTCTTTGGATATTCCTATAAGACATGGCTCTTTTGACTTACATTATGGTGAAATTGCAGCAGAAAGTCGTAATCGACATCGTTCTCAGGCCATGGGAAGTTTGGCGCAGCATCACTCTAGTATCGAGTATTTTGAAGTATTAAAAAGTGCATCGATCAATTCAGAGGCTGTGAATACTATTTTTACGCATTGTTCAGTGCAAGATTCTTATGCAAATGTATTCAATCGGTTGGTGGATGACCTTATCGCAAAATGTGAGTCTGATACGGCAGAGCTTACATTGGAGCTTGCTTCGATTTTATTTTGGATGAAGATCGTTCCCGAAGATAATATTATTCATAAAAAACGAGCTGAGGTAGAACGTCTGCTACTTGATTTTGCTGGTGTCTCCTTAGAAGTACAGGCTTCTAACGCCCTATGGGTGCCGGGAACCGAGGTTAATATGATCTTGCATGCACATATTCCAGTGGAGTCTAATTTGCAGTTGACAGCGGTAAATGTTCCTTTTATAAGGGGGGCAAGGCAAATAGATCTTCCCTCGTCTCCATCGAAAATGATCCATTTGAATGGTCAGCTTCTTGATACAATTTTACCTTCTTTTCCAACTTGGCTTAATGCTAATGGTGACGCACATAATTATACACCAGAATCGTCTGCTGATGTTGTATTGACACAATATGGGACCGAATTGTTGGTTCATCTGGAACTGGAATTTGCCGGCTTACCGATCGCGATTAAGCTTCCTGTAAGACATGCAGGTAGTCTCGTTGTCGTAGCTCCCCCGGTAACAGCAGCATTTGATTCGGATATCGTTGTGCTGTCTAAAGCGACCCAACGTTTAGTTGCTTTGGAGCTGCAATCCAATATAGCCGAATCCTTACCTTTTAAAGTGAGGTTAACGCTTCCGGACGGATTGAGCGCATTTCCGAAAGAAATTGATCTCAACATCGCAGGTAATGCAGCGGAAAAACTTTATTTTGAGTTGAGTTCAGCAGCATCACAGGAAGAGATTCAAGAGATTGGATTTGAGATTGAGACCAGTTCAGGTATATATCCGTTCACAGCTAAAAGTATTGTTTATCCGCATATTAACAAAGTAACTTACTTTCCCAAGGGAATACTACGGGTGCTGAACTTGCCAGTGGATATTACGGCCCGGAAAGTTGCTTATATTTCGGGGATGAATGATGAACTTGGAGGGAGCTTGTGCCAACTTGTTGAGCAATTGGATATTATTCCATTTGAGTCCATTGGTGAAATAAATCTCTTCGATTTTGATGCAGTGGTCCTGGGAGTACGGATTTACAATACTCATCCCTTAATTGCGGAATTTCATCAGCTTTTCCGTGACTATGTGGAGCAGGGCGGTGTATTGATAGGGCAGTATAATACGCCATATGATTTGCATTTGACTGAGGTTGGGACTTATCCTCTAGCTGTTTCTCAGGAAAGAATTACAAATACAGAAACCCGCATTTCATTTTTGGACCCATCCCATCGTATATTGAACTACCCCAATTTAATTGGGCAGCATGATTTTCAAAATTGGGTGCAGGACAGGGCACTTTTTTTACCGCAAAAATGGAGTGCAGACTTTGAACCAATACTACGGGGGCAAAACGCAAATAATCAGCATGAAGATGGTTTGTTGCTGCTTCGCAAAACAGGAAAAGGTTATTATATTTACAATAGTTTGTCTCTATTTAGACAACTGCCTGCAGGAGTAGCGGGAGCATATCGTCTTTTTGCCAATATGCTTTCACTTTCATCAGTCTCAGATACTTATTGATCAATAAGTGTTGTAGGCGAGATGATCTAAAAATTGAATCAACACATTTTCGTGGATGGATTAGAAGACCGCTACAATTAAAATGCCCCAAATAGTTACCACTATTTGGGGCATGTCCAATTTTACGATAGGTTTCTTATCAGATACTTTAATCCGATTGTATGTTATTGTACAGAAATAATTCCTAAATCTTTCACACTTCCTTTGGCCACTTGTACGCCTTCAATGCTTTTGTTCATGTAACCAGCTACCGAAGGTTCGACAACAATCTTGTAAGTGCCTTCAGGCATCCCAGGAAAGTAAAACTTTCCGGCTGAGTTTGCCAACGTACCTACAGTATCTACACCGGTAATAGCAAATACATTGGCTTGTGATTCCGCAGGACTAACTGTGCCGGTGATTGCTCCAGATGTGGCCACTGGGATGGCGCGAATAACGGATTTAAGAAGATATTGATCGTTGCCCGTCTTTACAATCGATTTTGACGCATCAAAATCCAAAAGAAGTGTGTACGCTACATCCGGAATTAACTCATCTTGTACTTTAAGTTTAACGCCAGAGGACTGTCCGCTAGGTGTTTTTAGCGGATGTACAACGCCATTGACCCAGATTTCATTTCCTGAGTCATTAAGTTTGAGCCGAATTTCTTGGATCATACCAGATGGAACATCCTGCCCGGCGATGACGGTATCTTTTCCCATTGTATAATTCAAAATATTAAATGGATCGGCGGCGACATCTATCGTTGTGCTACCCGAAGTAGTTCGGATCTCGATCGCATCGATGTGAAGATTGATCGCGTCATAGTAACCTGGAGCATCCGTAATTTTTACTGTGACAGGTGTTTTTTGTGAGGAGGGACCATCATTTTTGCTGCAGCTGCCGAACAACACCAGGGTCGCTAGAGCAAGGAGAATAAAGTTCTTTTTCATAGTTAGTAACATTATGGTTACAGCTAGGCAGAACTTATGCTATTATATAAATAAAACAAAGTCCCCAGGCCAAAAAAAATAACCCCAGATGGAATTGACCATACTGAGGTTGTTTCTATACTTCATAATGATTATTAATCCTTTTTATGGAAAAAGGACTCTTTGGGAATATCAATTACCTTTGAATCATTGAGACTGTATTGAAGTTTTAGGGTAAATCCACCTCCAGCTTCAAGGAAATCTACAGCAATTGGATGGTAGCCTGGTTCTAAAGCAATCTGTCCACTTTTCATAATCGGTGCATGCTGCCCGTCATTATTGACGACGAGCTGATCATGTATCCGCAAGACACCTCCATCATCGCAGGTGAAGTAGAAATTATAGATTCCTTTTTCCTTGACATAGATATATCCCCGTATTTTTGCACCAAATGAAGGCATTTTGATGGTATCGCTTAAAGCGACATTGCTGATCACTTCCTGGCGTACTTCGGGCCCTGTAATGGCCGAAGTGTTGGCAAAAGTTCCATTGAAAAGTGTTGCCATAAGCCCTGGGGCTATGCTATTTTCATTGGGTTTTACGCTCTTTTTCCAGGTATCATTTTTAAAATCAACCTGATAAAGTTCACTTTTTGCACCGGAAGAGGAGATTGTTGCAAAACGAATTGGCCCTTCTTTTTTAACCACGAGCGAACCGTTCAATACTGGGCTCTGCTGTGTTGGAAGGCTACCATCCGTTGTATAGTGTATTTGATTCTGTGGAAGTTCATTTACAACCTTTAGAACAGATTGTCCGTCAACAATAACCTGTGTTTCGGCGAATCCTGTGAGGTCTGGCATACGATAGCGTAAACCCATTTTGTTCCAAAGTCCAAAGTGCGCAATTACTCGATTTCTATAGCTATCATACAGCGGTTTGTTGGTCCATACACGTTCTGATAAAGCGCTTAACCGCGGGAGAATCATAAACTCCAACCGGGCGGTGGAAGGAATCATTTCTGTCCAGATATTGGCCTGAGCACCTTGGATCAGCGGTGCTTTTTGGCTGGAAATATCCGTAGGTACGACATTCATATTGTACACGGCATCCAAACTGCTGCTATTGGGTAAATAATCAAAATAAAGCGGGTTTGTAGGTGTCATAATGACCCGGTGACCACGGTTTACAGCTTCTATCGGTGCATTTTTTACCCAACCACGCCAGTACATCACCATCATGCTCGTGTCCGAACTACCGTCTAATATTTCATCCCAACCAATGCTCTGTTTATTTTTTGAACGAATAAAACTGTTTACTCGTTTGACGAAATAACTTTGAAGATCATGTAAGTTCGCTATTTGCTTTTCTTTCATAAAAGCTTGAGCCGCTGCTGATTTTGACCAGGAGTCTTTTTCGACCTCATCGGCTCCGATGTGAATATAATGCGAAGGGAATAAGTCAATAATTTCGCCTAGTACGTTCTCAACAAAGGTATAGCTGCTCTCTTTCCAGGGGCTGATGGGGATAGAAAATTGCTTTCCCCAGCCCGCGGATTGGCTGTCCAATAGGAGTTCAGGATAGGCCTTGGTAGCCACCATCATATGTCCGGGCATGTCTATTTCAGGAATAATTTCTATCTGGCGACTGGCCGCATAGGCAACAATGTCCTTGATATCTTGTTGTGTATAGAAACCACCATATTCTTCCTTTCCGTTTGTTGTGCGGATCAATTCCTTCGGCAGATTAAAATCGGGGTTCTCTTTGGCTTTCACAAAGCAGGCCGAATCTTGATTGTTATAAGTACGCCAAGCCCCCTGTCCTGTTAGTTTAGGGTATTTCTTGATTTCTATGCGCCAGCCTTGATCGTCCGTTAAGTGCAAGTGAAATTTGTTGAACTTATAGGTTGCAAGCAGATCAATGAATTTATAGATATAATCTTTTGGAAAGAAGTGGCGGGCTACATCGAGCTCAACACCGCGCCATTTGAAAGCGGGCTGATCTTTTACGGTTACATAGGGAAGAGCAAACTTACCTGTTGTTCCCGAAAGTAGATACAATTGCTGGACTGTCTGTAAACCATAAAATGCGCCCTTTTCTGAAGAAGCGATGATTTGTATGCCTTTTTGATCTATCTTCAATTCATACGCTTCATTTGAGAGGCCCTGGACTTTGATCAATTGCAGCGTGGCGTTTGTCTTCTTCACGCTTTTTTTGTTCAGTTGACCGAATAGCGATTGGTTGATCCATGCCGGCAGTGACGTAGAAGAAAATGCTGGATCAATAGCGTAACCCAATTCTTGACCATTTAGCTGAAAAAGGCCCGGCCCGGCTTCCAGCTGTTGAGGAAACGGAATAAGTTGAGGAAGTATGTTTTTTTGTTGCGCAAAACTTAATGTCGGCAGGTACAGGGCACAGGATACAAGTAAGGTTGAGAAGATTTTATTCATAAATGTGTTTTTTGTGATTCACAAGTAGTTTTAGATTTTGCTGCAATATACCAATATTTCGGGTATCGGCCGGCAATTTTGGTTGATCTGTACTTCTTAGCATTATAAGCAAAGCATTTCTCCTAATATTGTTATAAATGTTTGTTCGACATTTATATATTTATTCTTATCTTTAACTTGAAAATAACCTGTATTTGAATAGGCCTATAGTGTGTTTATATCTTGAATATTTTCATTGCATAATTATTTTACTGCTGTTTTAAACAAGATCGTAAAAAGTTGCCTGTGGGTTGACTGCTTTGATATTTTGCAGAGAAGCCTTTCAATAAAGTAGGTTGGTGTTGTTAATTTATTGGTGGTGGTAGAGCTATGAAAAATTTTCTTATTAGCATTGTTTTCTTTTGGCAGTTGGCCCACGTTTATGGACAGCCTAATCGCGTCCATTTTTTCTCCCTTCAAGATGGTCTGACCAATCAGCAGGTGCTGGATATTGTGCACGATGATGACGGATTTATGTGGATAGCCAGCGAGCTGGGATTGAACCGGTATGCAGGGAAGTCTTTTAAATCATTTTATGCAACAGACAAGCCGGATGGGCTATCGGTCAATAGTAATGAAATCAATACCTTGCTTTATACCGACAAGAAATTGTATATCGGAACGCGGTCCAATGGCCTGAATGTACTTGACTTACGTACAAATAAATTTAGCTATTACACACATGACGGTACTAATCCGAAATCCATCGCGACAAATGATATAACCGATATGATTGAAGGGAAAGATGGAAAACTGTGGCTGGCCACCTATCATCAAGGTGTACAGCATTTCGATCCAATAACCAAAGAGTTTAATCATTTCAATAAGAAAAATTGTCCCGGACTTCCCGAGAATAGTGTTTGGTCCTTAGCTGAAGATCGCAGTAACATGCTTTACATTGGGCATGTAAATGAGGGCCTGACAATTTTAGATCCTCTTCGTCGCTCATTGAAACGATTGACTTATCAGAATACCTTGGGTAAACTTCCTGATAATGAGATTAAAGTGTTGTTTTGTGATCAGGGGGGGAATGTGTGGATTGGAACCCGTAAAGGGTTGGCTGTATATCATCCGGCTTCAGGTCAATTACAGCAAGTCCCTTTGGCAGGATTAGCAAAAAATGGGAATGAACCTTTTGTCTACGCAATCAAGGAAATTGGCAATACCTTATGGATAGGAGGCGAGTCGTCGCAACTATTTTTGTTGCAGCCGAAATATACGTTTGATAAACGTTTTGAAGGCGTCCAGCACATACAGCTTTTTGATCTTGGCAAAGGTAATAATACCATGGTCCAGCATATCACTCCGGATCGGTTCGGAAATATTTGGCTGGCGTTATATGGTGGAGGTGTAGGGGTTGTTTCGCATATGGCTCCTTTTTTTAGTGTTTTTCCTTCAGACAATATGTTACCTGACCGATTGGCAACAGTGAGTAATGTATTAACTGGTGAAAATCGGACTCGACTGGTAACTGAGGGCTCGGGTATAGTAGAAATGAATGCTGGAGGCCGTTTGTTGGGACAAATTACCCAAAAAAACGGATTGCCCGACGATTTTATACTTACGGCATTTAAGGATCGGCATCAGCATGTATGGATGGGATTGCGGAAGGGCGGGATTGCTGTCCAATATGCTGGATCTTCCGATTGGCATATGATCGATTTAGGGGAGTCGGTGACCGAAGTTCGTGCGATATATGAGGATCATTTGGGGCACATTTGGATTGCTGCCCATCAAGGTCTTTTTATATACGATGGAGTGGCACACCATGTTCAAAAGCTTCTGATCAATAAGCCTATGCTTGGTGATTATGCACCGCGAACGCTAGTGGAAGATGGTCAGCACAATATGTGGGTAGGAACTTATGGGCAAGGACTCTATGTATATAATTCCGACCGTAAACTGCTTCGTAAGATGGACAATAAGAGTGGATTACGTAATAATACAATCAATCATTTGCTACGCGATAGGGATAATAATATTTGGATCGCTACAAACCACGGATTGGCTATGCAGGATGCAGGTAAGAAGATCGGTGATCTCGCTTTATTGTTGCCGCCGGGAGGTAATGCTTGGTTGTTTGTCAATGGACTTGCGGAGGATCATACCGGAAATATTTGGTGCGCAACCAAATCGGGGATGTTACGCTATGTCTTGCAAGAGAGGCGTTTTCTCCACTACGACCAATCCTTTGGTTTACCCTTGGGCGGATTTATCAATGCAAGTGTAGGAAAAGACCGCGAAGGGCGACTGTATTTTGGCATGCAGGAAGGAATGTGTTATTTCAATCCTGCTAATATTCCGTCCGATTTCCCTACTTCGCCTGTAAGCCTGAGCCGATTTATTGTTTTTCAATCGGGCGAATCCAATGCGCAGGTTGATAAATATCCGTCGGATACAAAGACGATTAAGCTCAATTATGATGAAAATAGTTTTCGCATCGAACTTGCTGTCATGGATTTTGCTTTGGATGGATTGGTCGAATTTGGGTATCAATTGGAAGGACTCAATAATGACTGGATTTTTTTGGGCAATGAGACAAGCCTCGATTTTCGTAATATTCCCTATGGTGAGCACGAGCTGCTCATTCGTACGCGAATGAAAAACGGTCAGTGGTCGCAAGAGTATCAACGGCTGCTGATTAACATCGCGCCACCTTTTTATTTGAGCTTACCTGCTAAGGCATTTTATATGCTACTCGTGCTTCTGATTGGATATGTGATTATATCCTTTTATTTCAAAAGGATGAAAGCCGAATCGGAACTCAAACTTAAAGAACGGCAACATCTACAAGACGAACAGCTGCATGCCGAGCGGATGAACTTCTATACGCATATTACCCATGAATTACGTACACCCCTGACGTTGATCCTGGGTCCCCTTGAGGATCTGTCGCAAGAAAAGCAGCTTGCTGAGAAACACCGTGCGTTGGTTCAGACGGTTCAGAAAAGTGCCAATAGACTTTTCACATTGGTCAACCAGCTTTTGGAGTTTCGGAAGGTAGAATCGCAATTTAAACCCTTTGTTCCCGAAGCAGGATCCTTGGGCGAAATGCTCGCCGATCTGACACATAAATATAAAACATTGAATCACAAACCTGGTCTTCGCGTGTTGTGCGAACTCCCTACAGCGGATATACGTACGTTGTTTGATGCAGAAATTGTGCAATTGATTGTCGATAATTTATTGTCGAATGCGTATAAATACACAGCTTCGGGCTATATTAAACTAAGTCTGCGCTACGAAGGTGCAGATCTAAATCATTGGGCCATATTGTCTGTAGAAGACACGGGGGTTGGTATTGCCGAAGAAGATATTGAGCGGATTTTCAAAAAGTATTATCAGATTCTAGGCACAGGTACGCAAGGTACAGGAATTGGCCTTGCTTTGGTCAAGGAACTAGTTGCAATACATCATGGAAAGGTAGAGGTAAGTAGTACGTTTGGGCTAGGCACTAGATTTACGGTCAAGCTAAAAGTAGACCAAGTTGTCGCACAAGAAAGCGAACCGCCCACGGCTTCGCATCGCCCCCTGATTCTACTGGTCGAGGACGATTCGGAGCTCCGGGAGTATCTTGGAACTACCCTGCAAAGGCATTATGATGTGGTACTTGCTGAAAATGGAGCTGCGGGCTATAAAACGGCGATGGCACGAATACCTGATCTGGTGATCAGTGATATTATGATGCCCCATACGGATGGTTTTCAGCTTGTACAGCAATTGAAACAGGAACGTAGCACAAGTCATATCCCACTGTTGCTATTGACAGCAAAAAATACCGATGCAGATCGGCAGAGAGGTTATGATCTGGGGATAGACTCCTACCTGATCAAACCAGTTACAGCAGCTTTACTTTTCAAACGTATTGACAATCTATTGAGCCGACAGAAACAGATCAATGAACTGATTTTGGAAAGTTTAAATTCAAAATCATCTTTTTCAACTACCAATATAGGACTAGAACAAAAGCCTACGGAGGAACTCTGGCGTGAAAATGAATTTGTTCAGGATTTTATGCAGATTGTCGAACAGCATATGCAGGATGAGGTATTGGATGCTGCTGCCCTCGCTGATCGCATGAATATGAGTCAGTCTACCCTTTATCGGAAATTGAAAGGCATCACAGGGAAAAATATCAATCAACTCGTACGTAAGATACGTATCCATAAGGCGGCAGATCTACTTCGGACCGGGAAGTATAACGTGACTGAAGTGTCATTTATGGTCGGAATCAATAGTGCGATTTATTTTCGACAATGTTTTAAAGAGGAGTTTGGCCAGCTACCTTCCGAATATCAACGATCCGACAATAAAGCTCGCGTAGTGTATTAAAACAATCCACATCAGATAAGTATGCCCCTACTATTTCAAGATAGATAGGGGCATAGTTTTTTCGTAGATCAGTTTGAAAAAAAACATAAAATATGCCTTAAATATATTTAAAAAACTGTTTTTGACTAAAAAATATATGTTTTTTGACGGATTTGTGTACGATAGAATGCTGCAAAATCGGCTAAGTTTGAGGTATTAATCCAATTATAAATCTAGGTAGGGGTGGCAACGATGCAAAAGAAATAACCAAAGTAGACCGTAGTTTACCATCATATTGTCTTGTCCGGCTAGATTGTATTATTTACTGTTTAATTCGTATTGAAATTTATGAAAAACTTAAAGATTGCTTCTTTTTACACCATGTTGAGCGTGATGCCAACATTGCTGTATGCGCAGGAGAAGGTTACGGGACAAGTTTTCAACAAAGCAAACGAGCCTATCGTTGGTGCGAGTGTACTCCTCCTGGAAGGAGGTAAGGGAACCTCAACAGACAAATCGGGGAAATTTGAGCTGAATGCTAACAAAGGAACGCTCGTCGTGTCATTTGTTGGGTATAAGACTCGTCGAGTTCCATTGGATGGAACAACAAATTTAAAAATCCAGCTCGAGGCAGATGAAAATGTATTGGAGGATGTCGTCGTTGTTGGTTATGGTAAACAGTCCAAACGTAATATTACAGGGGCGGTAAGCAATATTAAATCAGAGGATATTGTACGGTCATCATCGACGACGACTGCTGGGGCTTTGGCAGGAAAGGTGCAGGGGATCTCAGTGCGTGCCAAAGACGCACGTCCCGGTCGTGGTGCAGCGATCGAGATCCGGAATATGGGCTCGCCTTTATATGTAATTGATGGTGTTGCTTATGGAGGTCAGGAAGGTACTGATTGGGTTGGTACACAGAATGGCTCCGGAGCAGATATCTTCAACTCGCTGAATCTCGAAGATATTGAGAGTATCTCTATTTTGAAAGATGCCGCAGCAGCAGTATATGGATTCCGTGCTTCCAGAGGTGTTGTATTGATTACCACCAAAAAAGGTGCAAAAGGAGAAAGTGCAAAAATCAATATTAATGGCTACCAAGGCTGGCAAAATTTGACACGTTTTCCGACCATGGCAAACGCTAAACAATACACACGTGGATTAGTTGAGGCCGCACAGAATGAAAACCGCGACCCGAAGACGGTATATACGCCTGAAGAGTTGGCGAAATGGCAGGCAGGGACAGAGCCCGGCTACCAAGGCTATGATTATTATGACATGGTGATCCGTAAGAATATTCCACAGCGATACATCAATGCCAATGTCACCGGTGGAAATGAAAAGTCCAATTACTTCCTGTCATTGGGCCACCTCAATCAGGATGCAATGATCAAGGATTTCAATTATAAGCGAACCAATTTCCAGGCCAATATGGAAGCTGAGGTACTCAAAGGACTTACTGTTGGGACACAGATTTCAGGAAGACATGAAGGAACACAGGATGTTGGCTTACCAGGTGGGGATGGATACTTCTCGTCTATTTTGGCTATTATGAAAAATAGGCCGACTGTAGGTCCCTACGCAAATGACAATCCGGAATATATCAATCATACCAATGATTTTCCCTATAACCCGGCTCTCTTTAGTCGCGATATTGCCGGCTATAAAGACAATAAATACCTTGCAGGAAATGTGAATCTCTTTGCGGCCTATAAGACAAATTTTGGTTTGTCGGCAAAAGGAACTGTTTCTTACAACTATACCAACAATAAATTTGAAGGCTTCCAATATACCTATGATGTATATCGGTACGAAAATAATGCCTATAAGCGTACTGGTGGAAGTGATGCTGGCTGGCGTTACGATACCACGAGGGAGATTGTTTCTCGCTTTGCACAGTTCCAGATCGATTATAACAAGCAGATCGGCGATCATACTTTCGCGGGAATGTTAGGCTATGAGCGTTCAGATTGGGACCGGACGTATAAGGCATTGGGCGCAAATCCTTCAAACAATTATATTCCGTTGTTAAGACTGTCGGAGCTCAATAGTTTGGCCGATGAATGGGCTTACGAGGCTCGGGCTGGATATATTGGCCGTATCAACTACAACTACAAGGGCAAGTATCTTCTGGAGGTACTGGGCCGTTATGATGGTTCCTTTAAATATTATGAAGGTAAACGCTGGGGATTGTTTCCAGGAGCATCGGTAGGTTGGCGTATTTCGGATGAAGGGTTCTTTAAATCCTTAAAATCTGTGGTGAGTGACCTTAAAATCCGTGGTTCGATCGGACAAACAGGACTTGAAGAGGGCGTGGGAATGCACGATTACCTTGCCGGGTATAATTGGGCGGCTGGAAGTGCTGTCTTAGACGGAGCTTATGTGCCCGGGGTACAGCCTAGAGGTTTACCAGTTCGCAACCTCTCCTGGGTTAAAAACACCAATTATAACATGGGTATCGATGCGACACTGCTGAAAAATAAGCTGACATTGACGGCCGATATCTTTAAAATTATCCGTACTGGATATCCTGGCAAACGTTACGATGTCCTATTACCAGCCGAAATCGGTTATGATCTTCCCAATGAAAACCTCGGTAAGAACGGCTATTATGGAGCCGAAGGTATCATTACCTATACCGATAAGGTCGGTGAGCTTAACTATGTTGTCAGTGGGAATATGACTTTTTCACGTTATCGTGACCTAGAAACCTATAAGCCTCGTTTCAGTAATTCGTGGAATGAATACCGTAACTCGATTGAAGACCGCTGGGGCGGAGTATGGTGGGGATACCAAGTAGTTGGACGATTTCAGTCGGAAGAAGAGATCCGCAACCATCCGATCAATAATGATGGTCAGAACAATAGGACGCAACTTCCTGGTGATCTGATTTATAAAGATGTAAACGGCGATGGGGTTATCAATGATATGGATCAGCGTCCGATCGGTTATCCGACGGGTTGGGCACCGATGATGAGCTTCGGTGGTCGGATAGGACTTGACTGGAAAGGCATCAACTTAAATATTGATCTGGCCGGTGGTGCGGTGCAATCCTGGTTTCAGGATTATGAATTACGTAATGCCTTCCATGGTGGGGGTAATTCTCCAGCTTATCTACTTGAAGATAGATGGCATCGCAAAGACCCTTATGATCCAAACAGCGAATGGATTCCGGGACGCTACCCTGCGATTCGTAACGGCAACTCGGGTCCCAATAGTCGAAATAGTGATTTTTGGTTGACCAATGTACGTTACCTGCGTGTCCGCAACCTGGAGGTTGGATACAATCTGCCAAAAGCATGGATTCAAAAGATAAAGGCCGAAAAAATACGGTTCTATATCAATGCCTCAAACTTGATTTCTTTTGACAATGTCAAAGACTACCAGATTGATCCCGAGATCGAAGCGAGAGCAGCAGTAGTATATCCACAGCAAAGGGTATTTATGGTTGGATTTAATATGACTTTTTAACATGAAACTACGATTTAAACTTACATATATAGGAGTTGCTTTATTGACCTTGTCCTCGTTGAGCAGCTGCAATCACGACGATTGGTTTGACCGGGATTCAAAATCATTGATTACCGATGCACAGCTTTGGAATGACCCAAAACTGTTGACTTCACTCGTCGCCAATTATTACGATAGAATGCCAACGCTACATGGTGTTTTCAATACAGGAGGAATGACCGAATTGGATGATGCCATGTGGTCGGGACATCGCGATCAAAACTGGCGTAATGATTATCAGTTTGGTGACGATTACGGTCGCTATTGGGATTATGGATTGATTCGGGATCTGAATCTTTCCCTCGAAAATATCGATCAGTTCAGTACACAATTGTCTGATGCACAACGCAAGCAGTATAAAGCCGAAATACGCTTCATCCGCGCTTTCGTTTATTTTGAGCTCGTCAAACGCATGGGTGGGGTTCCGATCGTTACAACCCAGCTCATCTATGACTTTAGCGGTGATCCAACACCATTGCAGGTGGCACGTGCCAAGGAGTATGAAGTCTACGATTTTATTTACAAAGAATTGGAAGAGATCAAGGAAGATCTTGCCGTCTATAATGCCAGTAAGACCAGAGCCAACAAGTATACAGCATTAGCTTTGGAAAGTCGGGCAATGCTTTATGCGGCGTCCATCGCGAAATATAATAATCTAATGGCCTCACCGATAACGACTGCCGGAGGAGAAGTGGGGATTCCAGCCAATATGGCGACGGGGTATTATACCAAGTCACTGGCTGCTTCCAAGGAAATTATGAATGGCCCCTATGCGCTTTATAATGAGAATGCCGATAAAGGTGCCAATTTTTATGATATGCTCAATAAGAAAACTGGTGCTGAAGTCATCTTTGCCAAGGATTTTGTCACGAGTTTAAAAGTTCACCGCTTTGCTTATGACAATATCGTCAGAAGTCTGACCGAAGACAATGAGTCGTCTTCGACGATTTCTCCTTCATTGAGTCTTGTAGAAAGTTTTGATTATCTAGACGGTAGCAAAGGTACACTACATGATAAAAACGGCGCAGGAAATTACGTAGCCTACCAAAATATCAACGATATTTTTGCGAATAAAGATGCTCGTTTGTTTGGGACTGTGATTTATCCGGGAACTTCTTTCCGCGGACGTGCTGTGAGTATTCAAGCTGGAGTTGCAACTTGGGGGACGAATGGAGCTTACCAGTTTACAGCAGCGCCACAACTGGGACAGAATTATGCGAGTGGTGGTTTGTGGACCGGCTTTGATGGACCGCTTTATGACGCACAGGACGTCAGCAACACCGGCTTCTATATCCGTAAATTTGTCAGTGATGCGCCGGCAGCCAGTACACGCGGTACATCAGCTGCTAACTGGTGGCCGTGGTTTCGTCTTGGTGAAATTTACCTCAACGCGTCAGAAGCTGCATTTGAGCTGGGACAGACCGTGGACGCTAGAACTTACGTCAATAAATTACGCGAAAGAGCAGGATTTCCGGCCAATAGCGTTAGTAACCTAACAATGGATATTATCCGGAACGAACGTCGTGTCGAACTTGCTTTTGAAGATCATCGTTACTATGATCTTAAAAGATGGCGTATTGCACATTTGGTGTGGGACGGATCGGAAAATGATCCCAACGCTGTTGTATATGGACTATATGCTTATCGTGTCGTGCGTCCAGGGCATGCCGATGACGGTAAGTATATCTATGAACGGGTAAGACCTGCGCGTTTCAGAAAGGCACGCTTTTTCCGTATGGCCAATTATTATGCGTCCATTAGTCAGGATGTCATTAATAAAAATCCTAAAATAGTTAGAAATCCATTCCATTAATCTAGTTGTACCATGAAAATAAAATTTTTAAGCTTATTGGTAGCTTTTGCAAGCCTACTCGTTGTAGGTTGTAAATATGATAATTTTGAAGCCCCAAAATCAACGCTTTCGGGACGCGTTGTTTATGAAGGAAAGGCGATTGGCGTTCGGAATAATGGGCCTCAATTGGAATTATGGCAGGATGGGTATCCGCTTCGCTCAGCAATACCCGTATATTTTGATCAGGACGGCTCTTTTTCTGTTAGTCTTTTTGATGGTGAATACAAATTGGTGCGGAAAGGAGATTCACCATGGCTACAACAGGCAACCGATACGGTTTTGGTGCAAGTGAAGGGCAATACGACAATTGATGTGCCTGTAACACCCTATTTCACGGTGACAAACGAGTCTTTTCAAAAAAATAATAACAGTATTACTGCTAACTTTACGGTTAATAGAATAGTAGGTACGGCAAATTTGGAGTTTGTGCGACTTTACCTCGGTAAATCTGTTTTAACAGATCAGGTACAACGCGAGCTACGTGTGGATGCCAATTTGGCTAATGTTGCTTTTGGTCAACCGACAAGTATCGTCGGTGAATTGCCGGACAACCTGAAAAACCTCGATTATGTGTTTGCCCGAATAGGGGTGAAAGCTACGATATCTGGAGAGTACTACTATACGGCAGTTCAAAAAATAGCTTTAAAATAGGTGCTGATGGCAAGTAAAATTGCCGGATTACGAAGCCACGGGATCATATTCCGCGGCTTTTAAAGATGCAAAAAAAATGGTCTAATGCTTATTTATTCTACTAAACCTTCATGAAAAAAAACAAAATTTCAATCTTAGTTACCTTATTTTTAATACATGCTACATGCGGCGTTTTTGCTCAGGCTTATCGCAGCGGACCTACGGACAAAGATTTTGCAGGTTATTTATTTGCCTATTTCAAAGGTAATGCTGTCGCAGATGAAGCGGTTTGTTTTGCGATTAGCACAGATGGCTATACCTACAGAGCCTTAAATGAAAACCAGCCTATCCTGGATTCGAAGGCGATCAGCAAGACTGGTGGTGTACGGGATCCCCATATTCTCCGTGGCGAAGATGGGAAAACATTTTATATGGTGCTCACCGACATGACCTCCTCCAAAGGCTGGGATTCCAATCGGGGTTTGATCCTGCTAAAATCCGAAGACCTTGTGCATTGGTCTCATCAGGCAATCGATATCCAGCAGCGTTTCAAAGGTCAGGAAGCGTTGAAAAGAGTATGGGCACCACAGACTATATATGACCCTTCGGTCGGTAAATACATGGTGTACTGGTCCATGCAGCACGGAAATGGTCCGGATATCATCTACTATGCCTATGCTAATAAGGAATTTACAGATTTTGAAAGCGAACCTAAAGTGCTGTTTCTTCCAAAAAATGGTAAATCCTGTATCGATGGCGATATTATTGCAAAGAATGGCTTGTTCTACCTTTTTTACAAAACTGAAGGACATGGAAATGGCATTAAGCTGGCGATAACCGATTCACTGACTTCGGGGAAATGGATTGAACAGCCGGGGTATAAACAGCAAACCAATGATGCTGTGGAAGGATCCAGTGTCTTTAAACTCAATCAGTCGGATAAATATATCCTTATGTATGATGTCTATGGTAAAGGGAAATACCAATTCTGCACCTCCGAAGACCTTGATCGTTTTAAAGTAATCGACCATCAAATTGACATGGATTTCCATCCACGTCATGGGACCATTATTCCTATTTCAAGACAAGAACTTTTGGACTTGACCTCCAAATGGGGGAAACCCAAAGATATAGAATTCGCATTCAGAAAGAATCCCGTTTTGGATGGCTTTTATGCCGATCCGGATGTACTCTATTCCAATAAAACAAAAAAATACTATATCTATCCAACGAGTGATGGTTTTGATGGCTGGGGGGGCTATTATTTCAAGACCTTTTCGTCTTCCGATCTCAATCAGTGGAAAGATGAAGGGGTGATTTTGGACCTGAAAAAAGATGTTGCCTGGGGACCTCGCAATGCATGGGCACCTACAATCACGGAAAAGAAAGTCAAGAACGATTATAAGTACTATTATTATTTTACAGCAGCGCAAAAGATCGGTGTTGCGGTGGCTGATTTACCTACCGGGCCTTTTAAGGACGCGGGAAAACCGCTGATCGATTTTAAGCCTGAGGGTGTCAATGGCGGGCAGGAGATTGATCCGGCGGTGTTTAACGATCCGAAATCGGGAAAAAGCTATCTGTATTGGGGAAATGGCTATCTGGCTGTTGCTGAACTCAACAAAGATATGGTTTCCATCAAAAAAAATACAGTAAAGGTACTCACTCCGGATAAGACATTCCGCGAAGGTGCCTATGTTGTCTACCGTAAAGGACGCTATTATTTCTTTTGGTCAGAAGATGATACCCGGAGTGAAAATTATCGGGTACGCTATGGAACTGCATCTTCCCCAGATGGACCGATCACAGTTCCGGCTAATAATTTAGTCTTACAAAAAGATCCTGCGAAAGGGATCTATGGCACTGGGCATAATTCGATTTTGCAGATTCCCGGTAAAGACGAATGGTATATTGTTTACCATCGATTCAATTATCCCAAAGGTATTGATATGGGCGACGCAGCAGGATTTAACCGGGAGGTATGCATGGATCGTTTGTATTTTGATGATCAGGGCCATGTCTTGCCTGTTGTTCCAACGCTTTAATCACTTGAACCTAATGCAAAAAAGTAAAATGAATAATCTCATAAAAAAACTAGCAGTCTTAGCTGTTTCTATTGGTATGGGCATCAGTGACCTATACGCACAGGCTGGATTTGGTGAGGCCGAAGTGATCAATTCAGACTGGCGTTTCCATTTGGGTGATATCGAGGGGCAGGCCAGCGCAGAAACGAAGCGTGGAGCCTGGCAGCAGGTCTGTTTGCCTCATGATTGGGGTGTAAAATACCCGCTCAGTCCAAGTTTAGCCAGCGCGACAGGCTATTTACCGGGCGGTATTGGCTGGTATCAAAAACAGCTCCTGATACCTATGGAAGATCAGGGCAAAAAAATATTTATCTATTTTGAGGGCGTATACAACCGAAGCGAGGTGTTTGTCAATGGCAAATCTGTTGGAAAACGCCCCAACGGCTATATATCCTTTTCTTATGATATCACACCCTATATTGAGTTTGGAAAAGAAAATACCATCGCTGTTAAGGTCGACCACAGTAAAAGTGCCGATTCAAGATGGTACACGGGATCGGGCATTTATCGTGACGTTTGGCTTGTAAAGGCCAATCCCTTGCATATCGATCAATGGGGAGTATATGCCTATCCAGAGCTAAAGCAAGGGAAAGGAATGTTAAATACCGAAGTGACCGTTGTCAATAGTACGTCCAACGGCAGTGCGCTTACCGTTGTGCAGGAGTTGATTGATGCCGCAGGGAAGGTTGTCGCTAATAAATCGGAGAAAGTAAAGATTGATGCTACCGCTAAAGCGACGATACAGCAGCAATTGACGGTTGCAAACCCTAAATTGTGGAGCTTGGATCAACCCAATCAATATACCTTGCGGACAAGCGTATTGCAAAATGGAAAGCAAATTGATCAGTCGGCAATCAAAACGGGCTTCCGAACTTTTACATTTGATCCAAACAAGGGCTTTGCTTTAAACGGCGAATGGATGAAAGTCAAAGGCGTGTGCCTACATCACGATGCTGGTGTGCTGGGTGCTGAAATGTATACCGAGGTATGGCGTCGACGGCTGCAGACATTAAAATCTTTGGGTGTCAATGCCATTCGAACCAGCCATAATCCGCAAGCATCCTCGCTTTACACCTTATGTGACGAGTTGGGGCTGTTGGTTATGGATGAGGCATTTGATGAATGGGAATTTCCAAAACGGAAATGGCTGCAGGGCTGGAATGTCGGGACGCCCGGTTTTGAGGGATCGTATGACTTTTTTGAAAGCTGGGGCGAGCAGGATCTTGCAGATATGGTCAAACGGGATCGCAATCACCTCTCGATTTTCGCCTGGAGTATAGGGAACGAAGTGGATTATCCAAATGACCCTTACTCACATCCTGTCCTTAATGGCGAGAAGAAGGAGGGTGGTTTTACACAGGCTTCTTATGGCGGATACAAAAAGGATGCACCAGATGCGATGCGCCTTGGGGATATTGCCAAAAGACTGGTTGCTACAGTAAAAAGATACGATAAGAGCAGAGCCGTTACTGCAGGCCTCGCAGGTGTGGCTATGTCTAATGAAACAGCCTATCCTGGAGCACTTGATATTGCAGGGTACAATTATACCGAAAGTCGTTATCAACTGGATCATCAGCGTTATCCTGCACGCGTGATTTTCGGAAGTGAAAATCGACATGATCTTCCGGCATGGCTTGCGGTGCGTGACAATAACCATATATTTGGCCAGTTCTTGTGGACGGGTATTGACTATCTCGGAGAGTCGGGGCGTTGGCCTTCACGTGGATTTTATTCGGGACTGCTGGATTTCGCAGGTTTTATTAAACCGAGGGGTTATTACCGCCAATCGCTGTGGTCCGATAAACCAATGGCTTATTTGGGAACCTATCCATTGAAGGGCGGAGCAACGACTACCGATGTCTGGTCTGCATTGGAATCCGAACAGGGGCAACGGAAAAATGAAGCGCCCTCCATGGATGCCTGGCCAATTTGGAACTATCAGGAGGGGCAGCAAATCAGGGTGGTCTGTTACACCAATAGCCCTCAGGCGCGATTGGAGCTTAATGGTAAGGTTGTTGGCGAAGAGAAAAATTACGATGAGAAGACAGGTATCATCTTTTGGGATATTCCCTATGCAGCTGGTAAACTAGAGGTTGTTGGTCTGGACACGAATAAAAAAGAAGTAGTTCGGCACACTATCGAATCCAGTGAACGTCCGGCGGCGATTCAGGCGACGGTGATAGGAGGGAAAGCGATTGAGAGCGGTGGCATTTTGCAGGTTGCCTTGCAAGTGGTGGATAACAAGGGACTTCCTGTGGTCCTTTCGGAAGATGAAATCACCTGTGATATTGCTGGACATGCGCGATTACTGGGTATGGAAGCGGGGAACAATGCAGATATGGGCGACTATACCGATAATAAACAGCGCGTTTATCATGGAAAAATGATCGTGTATGTTCAGGCTTTGGGCAAATCGGGCGATACAATTAATATACGATTTACCTCGCCTTGGTTGACAATGGCAAACGTAACCTATAGCATAAAATAATTAACTCACTTGTCTTTATTGAACTTCTGAACTAAAAAAGCACCGGAAAACTCCGGTGCTTTTTTTATGCCAAAATCTTATAGGATGTCCATTCCACTATCGGAAAAATTACGGTTTTATATATTGCTCACAAAAAATATAAATCGGCCAAAGCCAGTTTGTACTTTGCTGCTACCTATATAAAAATCAACAAGGTTATTTCCTTTCAAGGAAATAACCTTGTTGATTTTAGCTAATTGTTTATTATATCTTGCTCAATAGAGCAAACAAAGCTTTAGCAGTTTCTTCCGAAGACCCAGGGTTTTGCCCGGTAATGAGATGACCATCTTTGACTACATAACTATGCCAATCTTCCCCTTTGCTGTACTGACCACCCAATTTTACGAGTTCATCTTCCACTAAAAAGGGAACAACATCCGTTAGTTGAACCGCTTCTTCCTCGCTATTTGAAAATCCGGTAACTTTTTTGCCTTTGATCAGTGGCTGACCATTACTATCCTTGACATAGCGAAATACAGCTGGGGCATGGCATACGGCAGCGACAGGTTTGTTGTGGGCCCAAAATGATTCGATCAATGCAATGGATGTCTTATCGTTGGTTAAATCCCACAAAGGGCCATGGCCCCCAGGATAGAAAACAGCATCATAATCCTGCTCATTGATATGATCCAAAGGAATGCTATTTGCCAATTTTGTTTGAAGCTCCTTATCGGCATCAAAACGTTTGGTTGCTTCGGTTTGAAAATCCGGGAGTGCACTTTTAGGGTCTATCGGTGGCTGACCACCTTTAGGCGATGCGATTGTGACGTCCACTCCTGCATCTTGTAAAACATAGTAAGGTGCTGCAAATTCCTCAATCCAAAAACCTGTTTTTTCTCCCGTATCTCCCAATTGGTCATGTGATGTCAATACAACCAATACTTTTAATTTGTCTTTTTTCATATTAAATAACCAAGTCTGTTAAAAAATTATATGTTTAAAACGATAGTACAAAGTAGGGGATAAGTTGCCAGAGCCCTATGTGATATACATCACAATTTAGCGAATGGTTTTGCTTTTGTGATATAGATCACATTATTTGGCTTGGTATAGCCTGCTCAGTGTTTCGCGGGAAACACCCAGATATGCTGCAATCAAATGTTTGGGAATGAGATTATAGAGTTCAGGATATTGCTGCATGAGTTCCTCGTAGCGGCTTCGAGCATCGTTGTTCAGCAGTGACATTATTCTTTTTTGCAGCCCAATATATCCTTTATTGGAACGCCATCTAAAAAAGGTTTCAACTTCGTGAATTTCCTTACATACTTTTTCACGGTCTTCGTTCGATAAGCAAAGAGTGTCTGCATCGCTGACACAATCTAAATTGACCGTAGCTGGGCCTTGGTTATGCAATGCATTATAATCGGAAGCCCACCAGGTTTTTGTGGCGAACTGTAAGATATGCATCTTTTGTTCATCGTTGGTGAAATAGGTCTTTAAACAGCCATTTAGCACAAAATACTCTTGTTCCACAAGGTCTCCTTGACGGATAATCATTTGTTTCTTTTTAAAGGAGATCGGTTTAAAAAAAGAAAAGAAGTAGTCGAATTGTTCGTCGTTTAACTGGACGGTTTTGTCGATATGTTGTCTCAGAATTTCACGCTCGGTCATAGCTAACAGTTACTTGATCGATTTAAAATTAAACAAAATCTCACAATGATAGCGAAGGGCTGCATCAAGTTCTCCTCAGATTCAAAATTAAGAAGGGAATAACACTACTTTTACAGGGGGTAACAAGGGGTTAGTAGGGGATATACCCTACTAACCCCTTGTTACCCCTGTAATATATTAAGATAATATCAATTTGATTTTAACTTGTTCCTAAACAAAAAGGGAACTTGAAATACGTTAACCGCGCTACTAAATTTCCCTGTTTAACCGGTTTAGTGATTTAGAAAAAATGATTTTTTTTTGATTTTATTTTGTTTATACAAAGTTATTTTCTATTTTAGTGTTGCCCATTCAAGGGCACTTTTCATAAAATAGGTTAATAATATGGCTAAAACACCCGGAGTACCCCATGCTTTCGGGTGTTTTTTATTGTTTTTTACCCTTCCGTTGTTCCTTGGATATGTTCAACTAAATTTAAATGCTTAAGAACCTATATCTTGCCTGATTGGCTCATTGGTTAAATATTTCAGTTTTAATATTCTAGAATAATCGCTAGTAATCTCATGATTATGGAAATTTATTTCGCTGTATAACGATTCTGCTACAGTGTTGCTAATTATAATGACTTTGAGTAAGTTTAGGGAAAGAGCCACAGGAAATAAATTATGTCCATTGTTGACAAACAGACTTTAGCAGATTTAAATGTTACCAACAACAGGTATAAGGATATGATTGATTTTTTCGATTGTACAGTTACGGTAGGTGGGCGGGATATGTTGTATAGTTATTTTCTTAAACCTCTTTCCTCTAAATTGGAAATAGAAAGCAGACAGCATTTAATTCTTTTTATGCAAAAAGTTGAGATTTCCGATCTATTGGATAAGTATATGATGCAGGATCTTGAGCAATATTTGTCTCTGCCACAGGAACCCTATTCACCTTCTCGGACTACTTATTACTTGGAAATGGTGTCAACGAATTTTTTTTCTTTGGATTTTAAAAAACGCGAGATACTTGTAAAGCGATCTATTCACGAAATAGCAAAGATTACGGATGGTCTTGCTATTTTATTAGAATATGTAAAATCAGAAGGTCATACTTTAGCTATTCTCAAAGAGTATAGTAAACACATAGATTATGTTTTGGAAGATATCGATCGGGATGAATTTATACAGTTGCTGAATAACAAATTTTCTAAAGAGCTGATGATCAAATACGATTATCTTTTTAGAAATATAAAACGAAATGCAATACGTGAGATTTTCGATGTTTTGTATCATTTGGATGCCTTGTTCAGTGTAGCAAAAAGTATCAAAGGAAAGCATCTTGTATTTCCTCAGATTGAGGAAAAGACAGGGGGAGAGGATATGATCACCATACGTGGAGCTTATAATTTATTTATCGAAGATGCCATTAAAAATGATGTCGAAATCAATAAAGAAAATAACCTTTGGTATTTGACTGGAGCAAATATGACAGGAAAATCTACCTTGTTGAAGACAATTGGAAGCTGTGTTTATCTGGCACATCTTGGTTTTCCGGTTCCAGCAGATGCGATGAAAACAGTGCTTTTTGATGGAATATCGGCGACCATAAATTTAGGTGATAATATAAATGCAGGTGCAAGTCACTTTTTTAACGAAGTATTACGGGTTAAACATTTGGCGGAGTTACTGGCATCCGGTAAGCAAATGTTTATTCTCATGGATGAGCTATTCAAGGGGACAAACCATAGTGATGCTAGTGAAGCAACCCAGGAATTAGTTAACTGTTTGAAAGGATATAAGAACAGTGTATTCTTATTGTCCTCACATATTACAGAAATTTGCCCCATACTGTATAAAGATGGTATTGCGATGAAATATTTAGAGGTTCAGTTGGATGAACAGGAGGGGATTGTCTTTACGTACCGACTTTTGGATGGTGTTGCCGAAGAAAAGTTAGGCATGTGGTTATTGCGTAAAGAACGGGTATTTGAGATTTTAAGGAAATTTGATTTGGGAAGACAAAAAGAATGAGATTGATTATATTGTTCCAGTTTTATAGTCTTTGGCAAACTTTTGGTCGAACATAACCAATTGTCTGTATCTTATCGGATTCCGTAGACTTGACAAAGTAATCTAAACCATTTTTTATGATATCCCGTATTCAATTTAGTGTTGTTCTATTTTTTATCTATTTTAATTGCTATTCGCAATCTAAATACGTCAATCCGTTTATCGGTGCGGTTACCAGTGGTGAAAAAGCCGAAACCGGTGGGCATGGTTTCGGTAAAACTTTTCCAGGGGCAGCAACTCCATTTGGCTTAACACAGGTTAGCCCCAACACGATCACAGGTGGAGATAATGGTTCTGGATACAACTACGAGCATACCTCCATCGAAGGATTTGCCTTTACACAAATGAGTGGTATAGGCTGGTACGGTGATCTAGGTAATTTTTTAGTCATGCCGACCACAGGAGAGCTGAAAACTTCGGCAGGCAGTGCCGAACATCCGGAAAAAGGCTACCGCTCTCGTTTTTCCAAAAAAGATGAGAAAGCAGGTGCCGGTTACTATGGAGTGGTGCTTTCAGATTATCATATAAAAGCTGAAATGACCGCTACACCGCATAGCGGTATGCTTCGGTTTACCTTTCCCAAACATAAAAAGTCGCGGATTCAGATCGACTTAGCGCGGCGAGTAGGAGGTACATCTACGGAACAATATGTGAAAGTGGTGGACAATCATACCATCCAAGGATGGATGAAGTGCACGCCCGAAGGTGGAGGTTGGGGAAATGGTGATGGGAAGGCAAATTATACGGTCTATTTTTATGCCCAATTTAGTAAGCCTTTTACCGATACAGGAGTATGGAGTTGTGCCCTTCCAGAGGGGCAAAAACGGAAATTGGAAGATGTCACAAGTGCCAGTTATCAAGAGATGGTTTCCAAATCTGTCGTCACAAAAAATATCGGCATTATGGAAGGTAAACATTTGGGGTTTTATACCGAATTCCCTACACAAGCAAATGAGCAGGTCTTAATGAAAGCTGGAATTTCATTTGTCAGTATGGAGGGAGCCAAAAATAACCTTGAAACAGAAATCAAAGATTGGAACTTTAACAATGTATTGGAGCAAATGCAGAAACGATGGGATGATGCATTAGGGAAAATCGAGGTTCACGGCGGGACAGAAGACGAGAAAACTGTTTTTTACACAGCTTTGTATCATTCGATGATCGATCCGCGAGATTTCTCGGATGTAGATGGAAAATACGTTGGCGGTGACGGACATATTCACCAAACGAAAGATTTTACCAAGCGAACAGTATTTAGCGGCTGGGATGTTTTTCGAAGTCAGTTTCCTTTGCAAACGATTATTAATCCGACTATCGTAAATGATATGATCAATTCTTTGGTGACATTGGCCGAAGAAAGTAAACAGGATTATTTAGAACGTTGGGAATTTTTGAATGCGTATAGTGACTGTATGATCGGAAACCCTGCCGTATCAGTTATTACGGACGCCTATATGAAAGGGATATCCAACTTTGATGTAGAAAAAGCTTATAAATATGCGCGACAGACTGTTGAAAAATTTGGAAATGGAGAAAAGGGAACTACAGGAGAAATTTCAACGACATTGGAATACGCTTATACAGAATGGTGCCTGTCTCAATTAGCAAAACGATTAAATAAAACGGCTGATGTGGATTTATATGCTCATCGTGCGCAAAGTTATAGAAACCTATTTGATCCCACAGTCGGCTGGTTTCGACCGAAAGAACAAGATGGTACATGGAGTAAATGGCCAGAAACGGGCCGCTTAACCCAAAATTATGGCTGTGTTGAGAGCAATCCTTATCAGCAGGGATGGTTTGTCCCTCATGATGTGGATGGACTTGCAGGCCTTTTGGGTGGTAAGCAAAAAACCATCGCGGATCTCAATAGTTTTTTTGAACTCGCTCCGCAAGATATGATGTGGAATAATTATTATAATCATGCCAATGAACCGGTGCACCATGTGCCATTTCTATTTAATCGTTTAGGAGCGCCATGGCTCACGCAAAAATGGACGCATGAAATTTGTTCACGTGCCTATCATAATTCAGTTTATGGTTTAATTGGTAATGAAGATGTAGGGCAAATGTCGGCTTGGTATGTATTGGCGGCGTCTGGAATACATCCTATTTGCCCAGGCGACACACGTTATGAGATTACAAGTCCTGTGTTTGATACGATCACCTTTAAACTTGATCCAAAATATTATCCTGGGGCACAGTTTGTAATCAAAACAGAAAATAACTCGCCTGAAAATCGCTACATCCAAAAAGCTGAACTTAATGGCGTCCCTTATAATAACTGTTTTATAGATCACAATGAAATTATGCGAGGCGGAACCTTGGTATTGTTTATGGGGAACGAACCAAATAAACAATGGGGACTCAGTAAAATTGTTGAAAGCAAATAAAATCAAAGTTTTAAGCAAGTATCTGAAAGTCGCATCAGTAAATGTTTTGGCAAAATAAAAGATGAATTACTTTAAAAAACAATTCTATATCCTGTGTCTATTGGGCGTATTGGGCCAGGCAAAGCAGAGCTATAGTCAGCAGCTGCCGCTATTTAACAAAGAAAGCAACAGCCTGACTGGAGACTGGCTAATAGGAACTCCCCAGGCGAAAGCAGGACTTTTCAAGACGAAAGAAGGTCATTTGGTCTTTTCCAATGGTTTGGTCAGCCGTACATTTACGACTTTTCCAAATGTAGCCAGTATTGGTTTGGATGAATTGACTGGAAATACAGCATTTCTACGGTCGATTCGACCTGAAGCTAGCGTAACAATCGATGGGTTTACTTTTGATGTTGGCGGATTGGAAGGACAGAAGGTACATAATTATTTACTGAAAGAATGGATCCCGAGTTTAAAGGCAAACCCCATGGTTTTTAAATTCCATGACTATAAAATTGAAGATACAAAGCCCCGTTTTGGCTGGAAGAAGAGACCAAACTGGATGCCTAAAGATATGCCTTGGCCTGTGTCGGGCAAAGAGCTGACATTTACTTATAAATTGGATAAACAGGCGATCGATGCGCTTGCCGCAAATAGCAAAAGTGACCAAAACAGGGTATTGCTGTTGGAGGATAAATTTCAGCATCTAGATTCCGGATGGAAGTTGATGGTTTCAAAATCACATGAGCGTAATTCCTTTGTCAATGAAGGAAAAGTAGGCGAAATTATGGCACTGGAAAATGCTGCTGTGTTCGCTGAAAGAACAGTTCCTCAAGAGGTAAAGGTACTCGTAGCCAAGATGAATAAAGGTACTGATCAATCCAGCGATTGGGGATTAGGTTTTGGACTAACCCTAACGAATAGTAGTCCCCGGCTTTATTGGAGATCAAGCGAAGGCAAGGTTGTTTTTTTTGATGGCAAACGTGATAACGGAACTTTCGAAGTTGGTAAAGCAGATCAGCTATGGTTTAGATATGAAATAGCGGATAAAGAATTATTGGCACAAGCCTCTTTGGACGGACAACAATGGCATACTGTTGGTTATCTTCCACTAAAGTCGGGTGACAAGATACAACTGGTCCGTGTCGGAAAAACGGATCCAAACGGCGGGAATAAGGATGGTAAGGCTTCGATAAAGGAAGGTCGCTCCAAAATAGAAGGTTTTTGGGCATACGGTGATTTTCCATCTCAATTTGCAGGCGATCTGTCCAATAAACTTGCTTATATGAAAAACGTTACGGTACAGGTTCATTATGATCTTTATGATGACATGCCGATCTTTAGTAAGTGGATTACCGTGCAGAATCAGTCGGACCAGGAAATTGTGGTTAATAGCTTTAAGAGTGAGCAATTGGCTGTATTTGAGCCCGAAAGTTCGGTAGATTATAGAAGCCGTTGGTTATACCCTAATATCACCGTGGAAACAGATTATACATTTGGCGGTATGAGCGAGGAAGTCGTCTATTCCTCGAGTCTGGAGTGGAAAAAAGACCCGCTATATACGACACAGGTTCACTACGACCAGGAGACACCCTGTCTGTTGGAAGTTGCACCTAAAATGGGACCTGAACAACAGGTTGCTGCCGGTGGAGAATTTGCAAGCTATCGGGTTTGGGAGCTGTTGAACGATAGCTGGGAACGGGAACGTAAGAGCCTTGGATACCGAAAAATGCTGCGTTCCATGGCGCCATGGGCAACTGAAAATCCGATATTGATGCATGTACGGAGTTCGGATAACGAGTCGGTAAAAAAGGCAATTGATCAAGCAGCAGAAGTTGGTTTTGAAATGGTGATAATGACCTTTTGGTCTGGATTCAATGCCGAAGATGATTCTCCCGAAAATCTCAAGCGTATGAAAGAGCTTGCTGACTATGCGCATAGCAAAGGAATTGAACTTGGAGGCTATTCGCTCCTGGCCAGTCGGCATATTGATGCTAAAAATGACGTTGTGCTACCTGAAGGCATGCATCCTCGCTTTGGAAGTTCACCTTGTATTGAGAGTGAATGGGGCCAAGCTTACTTCAAAAAGCTGTATAACCTGTATGAAAGTTCGGGATTGGGCGTATTTGAGCACGATGGATCCTATCCTGGAGATTGGTGCTATTCCACCGATCACCCCGGGCATCAGAATGAAAAAGACTCGCAATGGAATCAGTTTAAACGGATCACTGATTTTTACAAATGGTGCCGTGAAAAGGGAATCTACCTGAATATTCCGGATATGTATTTCTTGAATGGCGGCAACAAAGTCGGGATGGGCTATCGAGAGGCAAACTGGTCGCTTCCGAGGGCACAACAGGAAATTGTGGAAAGACAGAATATCTTCGATGGTACCTGGGCGAAAGCACCATCCATGGGATGGATGTTTGTTCCTTTGGTAGAATATCAAGGTGGAGGCAAAGAGGCGACGATCGAGCCTTTGAAGGATCACCTACCACATTACGAGCAACGCTTGGCCAATCTATTTGGCGCAGGTGTACAGGCCTGTTATCGTGGGCCACAGCTTTATGACTCCCCAGAAACAAAAAATGTAGTGGCCAAATGGGTGAATTTTTACAAGAAACACCGCGAAGTTTTGGACAGTGATATTATCCATGTAAGACGTCCTGACGGGATGGATTATGATGCTATTTTGCACGTGAATCCGGCGGGGAAAGAAAAAGGATTACTAATGATCTATAATCCATTGGACGAAGCGATAAAACGAAAAGTTAAGGTCAACTTGTACTATACCGGCCTGATAGGAAATGTACAAGTGGTTGAGCAAGATCAAAACAGTAGGACAATGCCATTGAATGCAGCCTCGGAAGCGATCTTTGAGGTCAATATACCGGCAAAAAGTCAAACTTGGTTCGTCATTAAGTAAGCCGTTCGGCGAACGTTTCGGATCAAGACTTCAATTTTTTAAAGAGTCTTCTCATCACGATGATGAGAAGACTTTTTTTTTGACTTGACTTACGTGTTATTTTGTGTGCGACTTTATCTGATTGACAAGAGTTCACCACATGTGTCTTTTCGGATCAGGTTTGTCGTCGTTTACGCAATGGGATAAGCCATGCTATACGTTATTCAATATGGAGCAATTTTTTGTGCTGTTGCGAAGAATGGCGCTTCCATTGGAGAGCCTTTTAAGAATAAGTCAGATAGGATCGCAAAAGAAGAAAACTCGTTTATTGTCAGTTTTGGACTTAATTAAAAAGGTTCTTTTTACTTAACGTCTTTTTTCTCCGGCCATTTTACAAACACGCCCGTTTCGAGTGTAAGTTCACCAGTTGCAGCATTATAACTATCCTTGGATAGAATAGGAATTTCACCGGCTACTTTACTTTGTTCGGGATTATGTGTACGATTATGGTAAGTCGGCACTTTTTCAAGCTTGACCAATTTACCATTGATGCGTAGATTTTTTTGAACAACGGTTACTTTAGGCAATTTATCGTATCGGATGACATTCAACCCTTCGAGGTCCCGCGGTCTTTGGGCGAAATCAATAAAATACTTGTATTGCTCCAAGAACGATGTGATGTGCTTTTTCATCTGGATTTTTTTACCCGGGAAGGCTAGGGACCCTACATTGACCACTTTTTTTGTGCTTAAATCTTCGACATACATGGTGACCCAGGAATGTTCATAATCGCCCCAGCTGAAATAGGTTTCTTTGGGGTTAATAGTATCTGGAACGGCTTTGCCTGCGCTATAGCCATCTTTTTTTAGTGTGATGCGATAAGAACCTTTGTGCCAGCCTACGGTATTGCGGACACTGATAAAATCACCCTCCGCATCTGAACTGGCATAATATCCTGTAGTTTTTAAAGCCTTTTTTGTCCGTTCAAACCAACGTGAAAAGATGCCATTAAATTTGATATCTTCTTCTTTACCAGTCTTAACACTGATACCGCCACCGGCAGATTGAATACCACAATATAAAGGCATATTGTTTAGGGATATATTAAAGGGTGAAATGTAAAATGAATAGTGGTCTGGGATGTCATCTTGTACAATAATATCAATGGAAATAGAATGGAAATCATTGACGGCTGAGTCCAATACATAATAGGAATTGGTATGCTGTTTTCATATTTTTTTTTAAGCTCCTCTTTGGTTTGGGAAAAGGCTGTGCCACTGAATAAGGTAAGTGGTACGAGCACCGCCAAAATATTTTTTATCAATTTCATAAACAGTTTTAATTGTGTTCACCAATATACTTTTTTTTCTTTTAGCAGTAAAGGGCTGATTAACCGGTCGATTCAAATAGTACACCAGACGAATCGTAAATCATTTTTGGCGAATTGTAAACGGGGGGAGAATCTCTGACCGAGCACTTTATATTTGGTTCCAAGAAATGCCAAGAACATAGATTGGAGTTTTTTTTGAAGTAGGGAGTGAACAGATCTTAATTCGCTAATTCATTGTGCTGTAAGTTTATGTGTGCCATTTTAATTTTAATTGTCATAGTAGATAGTGCCTTATACTTAAGGTGAATGTTTTTCATAGGTAGTAAGCCGTAAAGGACTCCCCGTTCTTGCGGCTTTTTTGTGTCTATTGGCCAATTATAAGAATTGCTGGCTAGCGTAGTCCTATAGTCAGTTTGCTAGGAGATCTTATATTTCTTGGCTGTTTTAGGCTATGATAAAAAAAATAAAAAAAGTCAAAATTTCTTTAGGACGTTTTGTCTTTCCCGTTGTCATCATTGTATAAATGGAGATTTTGGCCGTTAAAAATCCATTTGCAATGCAACTACTATGAAATTTTAGCCTATTAATCATTTTTAGCATGGCACTGACTAATAAAATATTCCAACAAAGTGAGATTGAAAGTTTTGAATTCAATCACAAAGTTTTAAAAAACTGTTCATTTATCGATTGTACGATAAAAGGGAAAAGCTTCATGAACTCCATGTTTCGTGATTGTAAGTTCATTCGCTGTACCTTTATAGACTGTAACTTTCAGTCTGTTGTTTTTCAGGAATCTGGGCTTTGGATGGAAAGTACATTCGAAGCGAACGATTTTTCGAAAGCCATTATTGGAAATTTAAAAATTGAAAAGTCCTCCTTCCTTTACAATACATTTGACAAAACAACTTTCGATGGGACAAATTTGGTTCATGTGGTTTTTAAAGGAAAGATCAGTTCTTCATGGTTTTATGGAATTCCTTTTACAGAAGATTTATACTCTACCAATCTTTTTATTCTCAAAAAAGCCAAACCATTAAAAACTCCCTTGATAAATTTCGGTCATGCGGAATTGAAGGACGTTATATTTTCTCGAAGGCTAGATCTCTCCAGTACGGTTTTTCCAAACCAGGAACATCTTAAAATCATCAATAATCCAAGACGTTTTTTTGACAGTTTCCTCAAAAGGTCAAAAGAAGTATTCACGGATAATGAATCGTTAGTTTTCTGTCGGGACTTGGTAGATAATGTCTTGTATAAACCCGAAAATAGGGGTATGCCGATCATATTGGTTGATTTAAATCAATTTTATCCCTCATTGAATGAAAATAGAGATCGTCTTATTGTTGATCTCCTGAAAGCGGGATAATCATATCATTCTATATATAATTGTTAATGCAAAGCCGTTTGGAGTTCCCAGCTCTAGCGGCTTTTTCCCTGTATCCCTGCCGTTGCCATTGTTTGCTCTTGCCAGTGCCTTTGTTCACTCTTGTTCCTCGTAAACGCCTACCTGAGACCTAATGTTTATCTGGTTCACGAGGTAAACACTAGGCGATTCATAGGAATTTGATTGGTTAATTGTAAAAGCAGGGCCGAAGCAGTCCAGTCAAAAGGCAGTGCAAGGGCCATAACTAATGGCGGCGGTTAAAATGCAAGCTGCTGTATCATAGTTTTCTTATATTTTTGTATATATAAGAAAATTAGGTATATTTAATTAATTGTTTAAGATGAAGGAATGAAAGATACGAAGTTATTAAAAGGCACTTTACAAACGATTATTCTAAAGCTATTGTCTAGAACGAAAAGAATGTATGGCTATGAAATGACTCAACAAGTAAAACTCTTAACCGAAGGAGAGTTTATTCTGACTGAGGGAGCGCTCTACCCTGCATTACATAAGCTAGAAGCGGAAGGACTCCTGGATACAGCAATAGAAGTAGTCGATGGAAGAGCAAGAAAATATTACTCCCTGACAGTGAAGGGAAAAAAAGCTCAGGTAAGTAAAATGAAAGATGCGTTGACCTTTGTGGAGAAGTTACAGGTTATCTTGAACACTAAACCAATTGTATCATGACAGAAAAGAAATTGACCAAAGAGGAATTAGGTATTCTGATGGATTTTATTCGTTCTAAAGGATATCGTTATGTTGATGTTCAACTTGAAATTCTGGATCACTTTGCTTGTAAGGTAGAGGAACTCATGTCTTCAGATGCCGGTATATATTTCAATCGAGCCATTGATCTCGCTTATGCCAGTTTTGGAGCGGCAGGTTTTGGAAACATTGCCGCTAGCTATGAATTGAATCTGCAACGTAAACAGATCAATAAATTTCCTGCTGATTTTTTACAATTCGTCAAGCATTGGCATAGTGCAATTTATATCGTGTACTTCACATTGTTCTATTATTTTGTGCCGCTCGATGCAGATGCTTTTTGGACCGGATTAAAATTAGGGATGATCGGTACACTCGTTTTTTATATTCCAGTATACTTATTGCGGCATCGGCCTAGAGGGAGCAAATACTGCGTTTATCGCAATTATCTTGGTTTAACGATACCGATTATGGTTTTGATCATCGGGTTGGTTTCTTCTGAATGGATCGTTAATTATATTCCTTTAGCTTTGTATCGTGTTGTTATTCTTATTTTTATGTATGTTGGATTAGGAATTTTGTATATATTTGAAAAGAATCTAAAGGCCATTGTCCGACGGGTAGATGAGATCGAAGTGCTGCACCAGAGCTGACGATTAATTTTTTAAATTATGAAATATCTTTTCCTGTTGTTACTAAGCATTTGTTTTTTGTCCAGCTGTGACAAAGAAGATATTGACTTTGACTCCACGGAGGTCGGTGGTGGAACAATGGCTAAAAGGTATCAATTTGAAGGGCGTTCCGTCGGGTTTTCGGTTAGCCAGATTTACGTGGATGGTACCACAAATAAAAACTTCTATTTGGGGACAGTTTGGGGATTAAAAGATACCACACCGCAACTAAAACTAACTTCCCTTCGTAACTATTATAAACCTTTCAAAAGCACAATTTCTTCTACACAACCCACTTTATCTCCCATTCATATTATTCCTGGATTTGATGCTGTGCGAGCTTTCGCGAAGAAAAGCAAGGGGGAACCGGCTGTTTTGAAGCAATCATCGGTAGGGGCATTTTTCGATTATAGGGCAATACGTTACCATCTTAATAATAGCCCTGACGTAGATAGTGTACTCAAATTGGTCCGTCACCATGATTCCACCACGATAAAAAGAGCTAATAGCCTGTTGTTGCGTCGAGAACATATTACATTTAGTCTCCAGGCGGATCTGAAAGACTATGAACAGGCTTTTAATAGGGATGCACTTGGGAAGTTAAAAAATACAGGTTATAATCCCTACTATGTTTCCTCAGTCAACTATGGTACACACTCAATCATGATGGGAGAAAGTGATTTTCCACGAGGTGATCTTAAAAATGTATTGGAAAAATTGCTGTACAATCAATTTCTGACGAAAACCGACGAAACGGTATTAAAAGGGTCCGACGTATTGGTTTATCTGCGCGGTGGACGTCAAACAAGTTTTATTAGACGCGCGACAGGTCTGGATGAAATTAAAAAACTTGTCATTGATTATAAAAATGAACTTGAACTGCAACAGAATAGCTTTGATTATCCCATTAGCTATAGTCTAGGAGGCCTTAATTCCCATGGGCACCTGAAATTCTGGTACTCTTATGATTTTCTCGTCCGTGAGGAAAAAGAGTAATTTTTATTTAAACAAATAGATAATTAAAGAATATTTTTTACATTTGGCCAATTGTCGCAAACGGCATTATAGTGTTGTTTTTTGTCTATCTATTTTAAATGTGGCATAACCATTAGCCTTTTTGCTTCAATACCATTATTAGCTATAAACAATTATTAAAGAAGAACTATGGAAGAAACAATTAAGACATTGATCTACGTTCACGCATTTTTTGGTGGGATAGGATTGATTACCGGCCTGATAAGTGTGGCTGTAAAAAAGGGGGGAGCAGGGCACAAGAAAATGGGGATTATATTTTCCTATGCGATGGTGATTAGTTCTTTAATTTCACTCGTTATTGCGAGGATGCCGGGCCACGAAAACACATTTTTATTTTTGATCGGTATCTTTACCATCTATCTCATTCTAGCAGGTAATCGCGCATTGACTTTACGCAGTAAAATTAAACAAAAGGCCGATTGGAAAGACAAACTGATTTCCGCCACGATGCTACTTGTATCGATCGGTATGTTATGTCTTGGTTTAATTGGATTGGTACAACAGGTGGCAAATTCTGTTTTATATGTCTTTTTTGGTGGTTTTGGTGCATTTATGAGTATTCGGGATTTTCAGCTGTTTAAAAGTTTCAAAGAAAAGAAAAATGCCTGGCTGGTCAGTCACTTGGGCCGTATGGTAGGCGCATTGATTGCGTCGGTGACTGCATTTTTAGTTGCTGGGATTCAGCTTGGCTCAACACTGGTTTGGATTATGCCAACTATCATTGGCACCGTGTATATCATCTATTCCAATCGAGCATTGAACAAAAGTAAAGTACTTCGTACGGATTTGCATTAATCTAGCGAGTTCAAATCAAGCATTAAAAAGGCCTAAGTAAAAAACTTAGGCCTTTTTAATGCTTGATTTTATGCAGATGAATCGTTGTCAGGAGGCATTTTTTATGACTTTTTTTTACGTTGATTTTTGATCCAATTCAATGCAATAGCACTTGGTTCACGCGATGCCGAAAGGCTTGTATTGTGATCTAATAAAGGAAATAAGCAATATTCGAAGAGCTTTCCCTGTGCTTTCAGTGCATTGATATGTTCAATCGATAAGCCTACAGGTATTTGGATATCTTTGGATCCAAAAAGCCAGAGTCCTGGAGTTGTTATCGTTTTAAGTGATGTCATCGGATCGGTATTTGTAAATTGATAGCGATCTGGATCATTCGCTACATGTTGTCGGGCCTCGGCTTCCGTATGTTTATCCCAAAAATCTTTTTTTCCATTTGTAAAGAACTGGAAGCGGAGCTGCTCACGGGCAGGGATAACTGCTCCACTGTACAATACAAAAAAGTCGACCAAAGGATTTTGGTTAGTAGCTAAAGGAATGATCCATCCCGCTTGGCTGAATCCCAATAGCCCCATAGGAATGTTCGTTTTCCCTAGCTGCTGATGGAATACTTTTACCGCTGCTTGTGCATCTTTAGCGAGGAGGTGGAGGTTGGCAGAATCGATATTATTGGTACCGACCTCAGGGCCAGCATAGGTCCCCTCAGATTTTCCTACTCCGCGCTTGTCATAAGTAAATACGGCAATACCGTTTTTGGCTAAATATGAGGCAAACTCCATCATTCTTTTCTCTTGTCCAGAACCATGTATGAGGACAATGGCAGCATGGGCGCTTCGAGGCTGAAGCATGGTTCCTGCCAAGTTAATACCCTCACTCTTAAATACAATATCTTTTGTAGACCAGTCTAAAGATTGCGCTTTTGTATGCTGTGCAAAGAACACACAATAAATGGCGATAAGAAAAGGTAGCGTACTAAATGTAATCCGCTGTAAGGGAGAATAGTTCGTCAAGGAACAGTCTAATGGATAAGTTTTAGGCATAATTAATTCGGTGTTAAATTTACTTTTGTCTAAAGTAATGGGTTTAATTCTAAAAAGTGTGCGTTTTTCGGTAGACTGTGGATTTGAATCGGTAAATCGTACTATTTTCGTTGTAAATGGCGGACTAAAATTCTCTCGAATCCTCTGCTTGGCATTTCGCAGATACACTATGTCCATTCCTGAAAAAAGTTTACAAAAGGTCTAATACAGCTCTTACTTTACGGTTGGTCTTATACGGCTCTTGCTTCACAGTTGGTTTTATATGGGGGGCTATATTTTGTGGGTAGAAACTAGCGATCAAATTTACTTTTGATCCGTTTTATAATCGTTATTTCTACGGAACTTATTCGGTCTTTATTCGCTTTCATCCGAATGAAGTCCGAATGAGGTCCCTATAAAGTCCGTGTTAGCTCCCTGAAAATTAAGAAAGTTTGTGGGAAATAAAATAGCGATGGAATAAGATTCGTTAACAGTGTTTTAAGTTTTTCTTTCGTGTTGTATAACGTAATATATCCTTTATCAAAAGTTAACATCTGAAAATTATTTTTGAGTTGAATGAAGCGATTGTTCCTTTGGTAGTTTTCCTTAAGGAAAACTCAGCAAGTAAGAAAAACTCAGCAAGGACAACCATAAATCTTATGAAAGAATAATATGCAAATTTTCTGCAACATGATTCCTCTCTTAGGGGAAACCGATCTTAGTACTGGACTTCTTATTGTTTTTGCCCTTTGTTTATTTGCCGTTGTGGCCTTTGAATTTGTCAATGGCTTTCATGATACCGCGAATGCTGTTGCAACGGTAATTTATACCAAAGCACTTAAACCAATTGTAGCCATTCCTTGGTCTGGCTTTTGGAATTTTCTAGGTGTTTTTGCAGGTGGGATCGCAGTGGCTATGGGAATACTTAAATTGGTGCCTCTCGATACCTTAATGGCACTACCGGTTTCGGTAGGCGCTTGCCTGGTCCTTGCTGTATTATTAGCGGCTATTATCTGGAATTTGGGGACTTGGTATTTTGGTATTCCTTGTTCGAGTTCACATACCTTGATTGGTGCCCTTATCGGGGCTGGTATAGGCTTCACCTGGTATTATGGTGGCAGTGGTGTCAATTGGCATAAGGCCGAGGAAATTGGTCTTTCTTTGATTCTCTCACCTTTGATTGGTTTTGGTCTAGCGGTGTTATTGATGCTCTTTTTAAAGCATGTCGTCCGTTATAAAGCACTTTTTCACATCCCACAAGGGGAAGATGACAGACCTCCCTTGTTAGTACGCGGTATTCTTATACTGACCTGTACATTGGTCAGTTTTTTTCACGGTAGCAACGATGGACAAAAAGGAGTAGGACTGTTTATGTTGATCTTAATTGCATTTCTGCCTGCTCGTTTTGCAATAAACCATTCCGTACCAGATGCGGCTGTCATTAAAACGCTCGATCAAACGGAAATCGTGTTACAGACAATTGCTTCCAGTAATGTCGCTCAGGGAACGATGTTTGTGCAAGTCAATCAGGAGATTGAACAAGTCAAGCTGCATTTGATGGATAAAAGTGTAACGGATAAAGCAGGGACTTTTAAATTCAGAAAAGAGGTTGAAGGTTTAGTTAAATCCATTGCTACATTAGAGAGCAGTAAACAGATCGATATCAATCCTGAAAATCGATTGGAGCTTAATCGTAAGTTGGGCGAATTGAAACATCTTACGGACTTTGCACCGATCTGGGTGATCTTAACTATTTCAATCGCCTTAGGTCTTGGGACAATGATCGGTTGGAAACGTATTGTAGTAACGATTGGTGAAAAAATAGGAAATGAACATTTAAGTTATGCTCAAGGAGCCTCAAGCGAGATTGTTGCTGCTTCGACAATTGGTATCAGTACCGTATTGGGTTTGCCGGTTAGTACAACGCATGTGCTTTCAAGTGGTATTGCCGGTTCAATGGTCGCTTCTGGAGGAAAGAGCAATCTAAATAAAGGGACACTCAAAAGTATCGGTCTTGCCTGGGTACTTACTTTACCCGTGTCAATTGGCTTGGCATTATTACTATTTGTATTCTTCCATCTTTTTATTTAGTTGATTGTTATCTGAATGTTTTTGTCATCCATTGCATTTGTACACATGGCTATTGACAGGTAAATATTAAAAACTTAAAAAATGAAACAAATTCTTGTTGCCTCCGATTTTTCAATCAATGCAAGTCATGCTTTGCGTTACGCCTTGTCTTTGGCTTCTCGTTTGAATATGGAAGTTGCTGTTGTACATGCCATACACCCGACAGAAGGGATCAACAACAGTACTTATAACGCGATCTTTATAGAAGATTATTACGCTAGAAAACGTGCTGCTTTGCAAGAATGGACTGATCAGGTGGTCCAGGAAAATAAATACAATGACCTCAAAGTGCGAACCGTTGTTGAAGTAGGTTATCTGCGTAATGTAGTCACAAAGTATGTTGAATATACGGATGTTTCTTTTTTGGTGATGGGAATTACCGGGGCGACAGGCATTAAAGAAATTGTCGGTAGTAATGCGAGTATGGCTGTGACAAAATTGCGTATTCCGACCTTGATTGTACCTCCTGAAAGTAATCTGTCGGTTATTCCAGTCATTACATTGGCAACGGATTATAAAACAACAAAATTGTCTGTTCGTGATGTCAAAGCGCTCAATCGTATTTTAAAACTTTCAGACCCCAAGAAGTTGGAAATTCTACACGTCTCAGAAAGGGATTTGGACGAAAAGCTGGTGCGTAATGGGGAGAAAAAAATGCGTCAGTTGCTTCCTAACGTAGATATCAACTTTAATTATGTGGATGAGGATGATACACGGCCATCACATGCGATCATTGACTTTGTTGAAAACAATCAGACCGATATTCTGTGTTTGGTCAAACGCAACCATAATATGATTTACCGTTTATTTGCAAGTAGTACGGTGAATGAAGTTTTGAACCGATCAGTTAAAGCGATTTTGGTTTTGCATGAATAATCTGAATGGAAACTTTTTTTACGCTATATATCAAGCCGTTTTGGATTTTCCAAGCGGCTTTTTTCTTGACTTTACCAATGCTGCAGAACGCGTTAGCGCGGAAAATTCGAGTTGTCTGATCCATTGTTTAAGTCCCAATTTTCGGAATCGCTAAATTGAACAAACGGTTGCGTTTTGATCAGAGTTGCCAATGCTGATAATTCTCGTTATTATCGTAAGGTTATAGTCTGTTCGTAAGCAGATTGACTATCGTTTGTTCGTTTATAAAATAAGAAAATTGTGAAAAAATATCTATTTCTTGCAGGTATTCAGGTAATGTCAGCGTTAGGGCTATCGGCTCAAACGACAAGTTCAAATGTACCATTACAGCTATTGGGTACCCGGAGTTGGATCCGTGTAGACATGAAGGATAATCAACCGAGCATATCCGGAGCGAAAGTCTTTTGGGCAAAAACGAATAAGAAACCGCAGACAGCCAATGCGATATTGGCAGAAGGTGCCAAACGTTATTATATTCAGCAGGTAGAGCCTGAAACGACCTATTATATCTGGGTAGAATCTGCTACAGGAAAATCCTTGGCAAATGGAAAAGTGTATACGAGCAAGAGATGGCAGCTGGATAATACTGAACTCGATGAAGAGCGAAAGAATCCAAGTTCAAGAGCAGTTCCTGTTGGTATGGAAGTCTATTGGCAGGATGAATTTAACGATCAATTACTTAATCGGAATAAATGGACGACCAACTATTTTTCATCCTTGAACTATCTGAATGCAAAATCCAAGGATGAAATGTTGCATGATCGTTTGCCACAACCCGCTTATACTTTAAATGGATCAGCGATCAATCTGTATGTCAACGATACTATTCCCAAACGGATTTTTACAGCGGGTGGCAACCAGAAGATTTCATCCATCCAAACCTACGATTGGAAGTCCAATGAAAATTTACTGGACAACAGCAAAGGTGGGTACTTTGAAGTTAAGGTAAGACGTAACAGACAGGGGAGTCCCAAGGGAACAAATACAGCTTTTTGGTTTGATTCACCTGGACCAGATATTCGTTATTATCTTCAAGAAGGATCCGAAGTCGACGGAATTAAAGGCATTCGCCCCAAGGGACAGCTTTTTGAAATCGACGTTTTCGAATATATTACGGCTCAATTTGTGATACATGGACATGTTGATCAAAAAGGGGTATTTCAACGTAACCTTGCTACACATATTGCAGAGGGGTATGAACATGTCGGACAATGGGTAACACATGGGGTATTGTGGACACCCACAAGTATTAAACATTATATCAATGGAGATCTGATCAAAGAATATACGAATAAAAATCAGATTTATTCACCCAACCACTTTTTGAACGTATTTCTTGGAGCCTATGGATCTGAAGGCGGAGTCAATATGGAGGTCGATTATATTCGGGCGTATAACTGGCCTTTAAAAGATGGTAATGAATTGCCTAATCCAGATTTTGAGGGTAAATCTGGCCTTGCACCTTGGGAAGGAGCAGCCGTCATCGAAGAAGGGCGCGGAGAAAAGGGGAGTAAAGCGGTGGTACTTGCGCCGGGTCAAAAAATAGAGCAATATGTTTATTTGGATCCCCAACAAGACTTCAAACTTATCTATTGGAGTAAAGGAGACAAGGTCCAGGTGGAAGTCGATGATGTCGCTGCCGTAACAGGAAAGTTGTCGAATTTAAAGACGTTAATACCTGATTTAGGAAAAAAGGGTGGAAAACAAGAGGTTGATTTTGCTACTGGCAAGGAGATTAATCCGAATAAAAAAAATGTTCGGATCGGATTTACCAATGTAGGAACGGGAAACGCATCTTTGGATAATATCACGTTGAAGAAAAGGAAATTATAATTCTGTTTTTTTAATAAATATTGGCTCCATGTATATCACGTAGGAGCCATTTTTATGTTTTTTTATTTGCTAAATGTTTCTTTTGATATGCTGAAGGTGACATATTTGTCTGTTTTTTGAAGAAATGAGAGAAGGTAGCGGAGTCCTGAAAACCCAATTCAATCAGTGTAGTCTTGATTGGATTGGCCCCCAAACTCAGCAGGTGCATAGCTTCCTTTAACAAACGATTATGAATCAGTTTGAGGGGGCTAGTCTCCATGTATTGCTGTGTTTGCATCCAAAGACTTGTTGCAGTTATATTCAATAAATTTGCGTAATAAGCGACATGGTGTTCTTGTTTGTAATGAAGTTCTATTAATTCAAGAAAGCGATTCAGGCTGGCTGGATAAGTGTATGGTGCTAAATTATCGATGTGTTTGGTTAAGGAGCCGTTAATCTCTAGTAAGCTTGTTTCCAAACGTGATAAAATGAGTGATAATGTTGGCTGATAGCGATAGAGTTCATTACGGATCTTATCGAATTCATAGCGGAGCGTTTCAAATTTATATGGCGTGACCTGAAGTATCGGATAATCTTTAAGGAGTTTTATGTTGATTGAAAGCGTATGACATAATTTTTCAAAATTTTGCCAGGGAATTCTAAAATGATAAACAGCGGTTTCTTTGAAAAAATAGAAAGAACTTGACTGACCGGGGAACATTAGATGAATTTGATAACCCATCATATTATGTTGCTCCTGATCAATCTGACGCGTACCGCCTTTCGAATGTATCAAGATAAGAGTCACCACCTCTTTGCTTTTGAGCATATGGCAGGTGTGTACCCTGATATTTCGCATTCGATATAAAAAACCGAGATGCTCTACCTCGTCGTCGCATGTTGTTATGTTTGCAGCATTAAACATGGTTATTCTGGTCTGGGGAGCTGTTAAATACACGATTTGTTTTATTAAGTTTTTACGATTATTATTTAGCGGTTATAGGGATATTCCTGTACCCAATGAAACTTGCGCTGTATTAATTCGAAGGCTTGCACGTCTTGTTTAATAAGTTTAATGTGCGCTATATGGTCATCAAAGGTTTTTGTCAAAAGAATGTTTCCGTCAGGGTTGATCTGATAATCAAATTGATAATTGTTAAGGGTAATTTTCTTCCCGGCTGCATCGATAACAACGCTCTCCATTTCTGGGGTATAGTCTGTGTTGCGTATTAAGACCTTGTTGTTATCAATTTCGAAAACAATAAGTCGCCAATCTTCGGGGATTGATTTGCGTTGTGTTCCCGCTTGTTCAATTCGGTAGATTCCATATAGTGGTGACTTCGTTAGGTACTCAGCTATCATTTTTTTTGTACTTAATATGCCCATGCCCTGTTGCACCATAAAGAGAAGTAACACGGCCAATTTGGCGATAAACAAGCTTTTTCTTTTCCAGCTTTTGTTGAATAGGGGTTGTTGGATAGGGAGTAACTGTACAGGTTTTCCTGAAATAAAAATTGTGAACAATGCTTTTAGGTAGGGAAGCAGTAGAAATATGGAAAATAGCAGGAGTGCTGTGGAGACCATTTTAACAGGAACATCATAAAAATAATTAACGGCCATAATATTAATACTTGTCGCAACTGTAATTAGTGCACCAGCAACCACCGTTTTTCTGAAAAGCAATAAGCCGGATAATATTTCTACTGAACCAATAAGTATATTGTAGCCTTGAGAGTAACCGATATAGGTCCATGCGAGGCCCATGGGGGAATACTCGCCCAATGGCTGCAGAAGTTGTGTTAACCTCGGCGGTTGCATTTGCATATAGAAGACTTTGTACAGTCCATAGTTAATAAGCATAAAAGCAACATAATAGCGAATTGCTGTGGTTAACCAATAGAAAAGGATTGTGTAGCTGGCTCTTCTTCGATCCAATATGGACCATAAAGCCGCCCCAACGAATGCCAGCAGGAATAGGATCAATAAGGATATCCAGGCATAGGAGGTATCTCCACTTCCGTTGATGAAGATGCTGTGGTCGTAAGAATAGCCCAATATATTTTCTGCAAACCAGGGAGTCAACCTTTGCATGAAATGAGTAAGAGGGATGCTGATATATCCATATAACGGATAAGTACCGTTATTAAAAACAAGAATAAAGGACAAAATGAAAATAAAGGAAAATCGAAAACCTAATTTTCTAAAGGCAGGCCACCGTTCTGGGGCGTTTTCGTTAAGAATATGCATAATTAAAGTTTACTGTATTTAAGTTAATATTTTTTGGTAAAATAGATCGTATGTTTATTGAAATAAATAATCGATTAAATAGTAAATAATCATTACGATGTATTTGAACAGAAGTTTTTATCTTGCTCTTAAAAAATAAGAATCATGGACAAGATCAAAGAATATTTTGAATCGCTCGTTGTCATGAATGATACGGACTGGGAAGTATTTTCCGCTAAGCTTGTTAAGATGGAGTTTCCAAAAAAATCACTGATTTTGGAAATCGGAAAAACTGAACAGTATTTATCTTTTATTGAAAAAGGAATTGTACGTTTCAATATCCCAAAACTGGACTATGATTTTACTTTTGGATTTGCTTTCGAAAACTCTTTTGTAAGTGGGTACGATTCCTTCTTGACGCAGCAGCCTTCATCGTATCATCTCGAGGCAATAACAGATTGTATTTTATGGCGGATATCGTTTGAGGATCTCCATGCGGTATATCAAACAACAACGGTTGGGAACCTAATTGGTCGGAAAGCGGTTGAGGACATTTTTCTAAAAAAAATGAAACGGGAACTGACGCTACTTGAAGATTCGGCAAAAACCAGGTATATCAATTTGGTGCGTGAGCAACCCGAACTGATTCGCAACATTCCCTTAAAATATCTGGCTTCTTATATTGGTATTAGACCGCAATCGTTAAGCCGGATCAGGAAAGAAATTTATTAACAAATGTTCATTGATAACAAAAGGAAGGGCACCTATTTTTGTTATAAAAAAGATGAAACCATTTTTTGTTTTAATTGTCGTTTGCATTATTTCCAATCTCATCCTATTGCTGTTGAAGGGGGAGATGGATATTCTATTAGCGGGTAAAGTTGGATTGGCGGTGATGCTGTTGTTCACTGCATTGGGACACCTACTTTATACCAAAGGAATGATGTTGATGCTGCCCGACTTTGTTCCATGTAAAAAAGAAATGATCTATGGAACCGGTTTAATGGAATTCATGGCTGCAATTGGGCTATTTGTCCCGCAGGTGAGCCGCATAACGGGAATCCTTTTAATTGTCTTCTTTCTACTGGTATTACCTACAAATATTCGGGCAAACTTAAGGCGTATCAATTACGAGACGGCTACTTTTGATGGCGCCGGTCCAAACTATTTGTGGTTTCGTATTCCGTTTCAAATCTTGCTAATCGCCTGGACCTATTATTTTGTGGTTCGTTAAAGTAGTTTTCTTAACCAAAGCATAGCAATAAATTAACATAGTGTTGTTTAGTTTTATTTAACATTTTTTTATTTTTGCTAAACTTTTAGATTGAATAAAATGAAAGAAGCCATCAAGATGGTCGTATTTGATATGGCAGGTACGACAGTGAACGAAAATAATATTGTTTATAAGACGCTTAGAAATGCAATAAATACGGTAGGGGGATACGAACTGACATTAACAGAGGTATTGGCCCATGCTGCAGGTAAGGAGAAGCTACAGGCAATTAAGACTGTACTCAAAAATAGTTTGGATGTTGATGATGATGAATTGGCTCAACGGATGTTTACTTTGTTTTTGAAAGACTTGGAACACGCTTATGAAGTCGAGGAAATTTACCCTAATGCGAATGCGGAAGAACTATTTGCAATCTTGAAAGAGCGGGATATCTTGCGTGTGATCAATACGGGCTATGATCGTAAGACAGCCGAGTCACTTTTGGAGAAGCTTAATTGGAAAGTTGGCAAAGATGTAGATGCGTTAATTACTGCTTCTGATGTACCTCGAAACAGACCTTATCCAGATATGATTGATATGGCCATGCAAAAATTTGAAATTACCGATTCGAGTGTGGTGATGAAAATTGGAGATTCCATCATCGATATACAGGAGGGGCAACAAGCGGGTTGTGCTTTGAGTATTGGTATAACAACAGGTGCACATGATGCGGCTCAACTTAGATCGGCAAATCCAGATTATGTGATTGATGATCTACTGGAGATTGTTGAAATACTTGAAAAGAAGAATATATCCAATACAGTCGTCTAGTCTTTGACGCAGTTTAATAAAAAAGCGGGTATTTCCTACAAGAAATACCCGCTTTTGATTGTGATATGATCCACATGTTATTGCATTTGTATGCCTTCCATTGAATTCTGGTTTTTGTTTTTCTTAAACATATTCATATCTATTTTTCCAAAACGGTAGGAAAGATTCAATTTGATCAACTGTGGATTAGAAAGTCGATAATAGGTTTGAGAGAACCCTTCACCCGATGAAACAATGGTATTGCCACGTGTTCTGAAGATATCGTTGATGGCCAATGTTGCTGAGGCAGCCTGATTTTTCAAGAAGCTTTTCTTGATGGCAAAGTCGATACCATAGAATGGTTTGATATAGCCTTGTGAAGAGCTTTGCGCCTGGTTCATTGGTGGACCGAATGTTTGACCCTGTGTCACTGGCATATTTGTTTTGCCTTGATATTCAAAGGCTAGCTGTAGATTCCAGTTTTTCTGTAGGTTGAATGTATTGTTCAATTTTACAAATACTGTCCACATACCTTCCGAAGGCGTTTTCTCATCCACCTCAATTTTGGAATTATAGAAGTTAAGGTCTGCAGTCAGATCCCACCATTTTTTGAGATTATTGGTATAAGTAAATTCTGCCCCATAATTCTTGCTGGAATTGGCATTGATATAGGTATTAATGAAATCCATTTTGTTCGTTACCGGATTGAGTTCCTGTGTCAGGTAACGTGTAATTAGATTGTTTGTGCGTTTATAGTATACTGTTGCCAAAAATGTACCTTTTCCATGTGTACGGCTGTAGGAAAGTTCGCCGGATGTTGTGAATTCAGGAACAAGGTCAGGGTTACCGCGTGTAATATTCAAGCTATCCGTGTAATCAACAAATGGGATGAGCTGAAAGAAGTTCGGACGGTTGACACGACGGGTTACGCTCATCTGTATTTGGTCTTTTTCGGTTAGCTTTTTGCTCAAGAACAAAGAAGGAAATAAGCTCAGGGGATACTTGTTGTGGAACTTTTCGTTTGTATTCAAAAGTTCACCGTCGTAAGTTGAGCTTTCCGCGCGCAGCCCAACTTTATAGGATACCCAGTCTTTGAGGTTTCCTCCAAGTGAGGCATAGGCTGCATAGACGCTGTTTTTATTGTTATAGTTGGCTGATGCTGCGGTGATATTCTCAAAATCATCTTTGTCCACTGCTTTTAAGGAATTATTATTGAGATTTTTGAGTTTATTGATCTGTGCACGCACACCAGTTTCGAGTTTCATGCCATTTTTGAATGGTTTGACATAATCTGCCTGCACAGTCATGAACTTATTATCACCGGAACCGATGTTTTTTTGGATCTGAGTTCCGCTGATTTCGCTGCTTGCATTGCGGTAATTGGTGGTGTATAAACCATTGGATGTGTTGCTGCCGCCAAAATAATTGAAATCGACAGATAATTCTTCGCCTTCAGTTTTGAATTTTTGAACAAGACCTGCCTGCAACCCCCGTGGTTTAAAGCTTCTCTCAGACTCGGAAATCCGATCGCTGCGTGATTCGATGTTGCCGGAGTTGGTTAAGATCGACGAGTTCTCATTCGGCTTAAATTTACCCTGAACCAATACGCCGGCTACAGATAGCGTTGTTTTGGGACTTAAGTCGTAATCTACGCCGAGTCGGCCAAAGGTAATCATACCTTTTGTTTTGCCTTCAATATCTTGATCTACTGTTGATTCTATGCCATTAATTGTACTGGTACGGTGGCTGTCGCCCTCGGTGTTGGTCCGCATGCGCATATTCATTCCCGTCAGTGAGATGTTGAATTTATTTTGACGCAGATTTAAACTACCCATAAAGTTGGTTCCACCAAAGCGGTCTCCACCTAAGGTGACCATACCATTGTATCCAGCTTTCTTATTTTTCTTCAGAATAATGTTGAGGATACCGGCCATACTTCCGGAAGCGTCGTATTTGGCAGATGGATTTGTGATAATTTCGATTTTATCGATCACATCGGCAGGAATCTGATCGGGAGTGAGTGTGGTTGGTTTTCCATCGACAAAAATTGTAGGGGCTGCGTTTCTCAGTTTTACGTTTCCGTCGATATCTACTTGTACAGAAGGCATATTGCGGAGCACATCGATCGCTGTACCGCCAGCTGCAACGATATTTTTCTCTACGTTGAAGACTTTTTTATCGATGTCCATTTCGAGTAGTGCCTTGCGGCCAGTCACGGTAACTTCATCGAGTTTACGGTTGTCATCGTCCAATTTGATCGCACCTAGATCTTTGTTTGTTGTTTTGCTATCGCTATAGTCTACAGCAAGATCTATCGGCACATAGCCTACAGAACTAATTTTTAGTTTCCATTTTTCTTTTGGTGAAATGGCTGCGAAATTGAATTTTCCATTTTCTGAAGAGCTGGTACTTTTTACGAGAATTTCCCTTTCTTTCCCTGTAGCTTGATCCTTGATAACCTTCAATAAATTCACGGAAGCTTGTGAGATAGGTTTCCCGTTGCTGTCCACAATTTGGCCCGAGAGCTGACCTTCGGACATGGCGAAAGCAGGACGACCACCTGCAGGGGCTTGAGCGTGTACGGAAGCAACCGCAGTTGCCATTAGCGCTATTGCTATAAATCTTTTCATTTTTTCTTTGCTATTCTACCGGCTACGCGGATTAGGCTGTTCGATAGTACACAAATTTGAAAAGGATTTTTTAGCTATGCAATCATCTGTAGACCGAAGCGGCCAATGTGTAGACGAACGGATAATTGCATCGATTCAATTTGTGGCGGTAGCATTAGATAAACTGTTCGATATTTTTAATATATTTTTTACCGATAGGAAGGGCGGTTTCAGGTAGGGTGAGTTTGCTTTGGGCGACCTGCTCAATACGATTTTTATTGACAATAAAGGAATTATGTATGCGTAGGAAGTCTATTGTAGGTAATATTTTTTCCATTCCACGGAGGTTGCTGCGCGTAAGAAGGGGCGATTCACGGTCCACCAGGTATATTTTTACATAGTCTTTCAAGCCTTCGATGTAGCTGATTTCATGGAGAAAAATTTTCGTCTTTTTATATTCTACATTGACGATAATATGATCCTGTTCGGGGAGCTGTTTTGCACGGAGCAGCATACCCTCTTCTACTTTTCGGACAGCCGCTGCGAGTCGTTCTTTTGAAATCGGCTTAAGCAGATAATCAATGGCATTTAGCTCGAAACCTTCAACAGCATATTGATGATAGGCCGTGGTGAAGATAACCAAGGGGCGGGGGGCGAGTTCGCGAATAAACTGCGTACCCAATTGATCGGGCATTTCAATATCCAGAAAAATCAGATCGATAGCGTGATTTTTTAAATATTCTTCCGCTTCGGCCGTCGCATTAAATTTATGGACGACTTCGATTTGCTCAAAATTCAACAAGTCGTCTTCTAAAATATTGAGCGCGAAGGGTTCATCATCTACGAGTATACATTTAATCTTCATCGGTCATTAATTTGAGGGTGACTTCGAAATCTCCAGCATCGGTTTTTCTGATCCTGAGTTCATGTCGATTGGGATACAATAATTGTAATCGTCTGCGTACATTGGTCAGTCCTATACCTTCGTTTGAACGCTGTTCTGTATGTTGTAAGATTCTATTGCGGGATATAAAGATAATGCCACCCGAAGTCTCCTGAAATTGAAACTGTATCTGTGGTGCAGTTTTGCTATCCACACCATACTTGAATGCATTCTCTACAAAATGTATGAAGAGTAATGGGGGGATCATTCTGTTTTTGACCTTGACTTCGATATCAAGTGCTACATTTCCTTGGATAGGAAGACGAAGGGTCTGTAAGGCGATAAAATTGCGCATATGGTCGATCTCTTTAAAAAGTTCGACTTTGGGGCCGTCTACCTCGTAAAGTATATAGCGTAGCATTTCGGATAACTTAACAATAGTGTCTTCGGAATCTGGTGATTGTTTACGAATGAGCCAACGGATATTATTAAGTGTATTGAATAGGAAATGTGGGCTGATCTGTAGCTTTAACATCGTTAGTTCTGCCGTTGTTTTTTCAAGCGCAATCTGTTTGTTGAGTTCCTTTTGTCGCGCTTGCTCATCGTAGAGGAAGATCATTGAAGACGTGATCATACAAAGGGAGTAAATAATGCCTGGGCCGATGACCAACCGTACAAAAAGAATATTTTCCTTCGTCAGATGAGCAAGCTCTCCAGCTGGATTAAAATAGACTATGCAGTAGTTCAGCGCTACGTAGGTGGCAAACCCAAGTGCCATTAATAGCACAAAGATCTTTCTGCGGCCAAAAAAATAGGTGGGGGCTACAACGTAGCAATGCAAGTAAAAATGAGTAGCCAGAAATATAATATTTAGCAAATGCGATAATGCCGAATAAGCTTTGAAATCAGCGATCTTATCCGGCTGATAGAGATACGTTATAAAGGGTAACAGCAGTAATATGGTCCAGATGACAATATGTAAATAGAATTTTCTGAAGAATCTGCCAATCATGTTATGTCTAATTAATCCCTTTGCTTTTGGATAAGACCAAACTTAGATAAATTGCTTTTTATATGCAATATAAATACGTTTCTATGCAAAAACAATTATGCATCGAAGCCTGCTTTACTAAGGTTATCATGATCTGTTGTTAATCGGTGTGATGTTAAAAACATGATCTGTTATTAATCGATGTAGTGTTAAAACGCGACCTGTTGTTAAATGTATAATGTAAAAAGAGGTTTGCTAAAGAAGACGAAAGCGGGAAATACACTGGACTGTTGGAAATAGTTTTGTATTTTGCAGGTATAAACTTTGTAACGTGACATTCAATCCAAACCGATATCAGCATATGCCCTACAGACGCTGTGGGAAGAGTGGTATTCTCTTGCCAGCCATATCATTGGGGCTTTGGCAAAATTTTGGTGAAACCGATATCCCAGCAGTATTCCGGAAAACTTTGCTGACCGCTTTTGATCGTGGAATCACCCATTTTGACCTTGCCAATAATTATGGTCCTCCTCCGGGAAGTGCCGAAGAGAACTTTGGACAGCTATTGCGTACCGATTTTGTGGGCTATCGTGATGAACTTTTAATTTCCACTAAAGCGGGTTATACCATGTGGCCGGGGCCGTATGGTGATTGGGGAAGCCGTAAATATTTGATGGCCAGTTTACATCAGAGCTTAAAACGGATGAGTCTCGAATATGTGGATATATTTTACCATCATCGACCTGATCCGAATACACCGTTGGAAGAGACAATGGCAGCATTGCGAGATATTGTTCATCAAGGAAAGGCCTGCTATGTAGGCTTGTCCAATTATCCTCCTGATCTTGCTCAGAAAGCTGCTGCGTTATTGCGTGCCATGGGGACACCATGCCTTATTCATCAGCCTAAATATTCAATGCTGGTGCGGACACCCGAGGAGAGACTTTTGGATGTGCTGCAGGCAGAAGGAATCGGAGCGATCGCTTTCTCTCCTTTGGCACAGGGACTGCTAACCAACAAATATCTCGGCGGCATTCCGGCGGATTCACGTGCTTCGAAAGAACATTTTTTGAAAAGTGAAATGATCACTCCAGAATTAATGGAGAAGATCGACCGGTTGAATAATCTTGCGGTACAAAGAGGGCAAACATTGGCACAAATGGCAATTGCATGGTTGTTGAAAGATGAACGCGTAAGCTCGGTTTTAGTAGGGGCGAGAAATAGTGAGCAGCTGGTTGATTCCCTCAAGGCCCTGGACAGGTTGGACTTTACGACGGATGAATTGACGCATATCGATACTATTCTGAAGCATAATTAATCACCTAATTGATCATATCATGTTTGCCTTTGAAGCACAATTAGAAATTATTGGTATCAATCCTTTTGTTTTTGTTCCTACGGATATTCTTGAAAACCTATTTAAGGATGCAGGAATAAACAAGGGATATATTCCTGTGAAAGGAAAAGTGAATGAAAAGGATTATGTTCAGACGTTGCTGCGGTTTAAGGAGGAGTGGAGACTGTACATTAACACGGCTATATTGTCGAATTCGCCGAAACGAATCGGTGAGACCTTAGCCGTAACAATCGCTTTTGATCCGGAAGACCGCACTATTTTGCCTCACCCCGAACTTGAAGCAGCATTTGCACTAAATAAGGAAGCTCTGCAGGTATTCGATGGATTGTCTCCATCAAAGCAAAAGGAAATTATCCGCTATATTTCTTCCTTAAAAACTGCGGATAGTCGAAGAAAAAACATCGAAAGGGCAATCGGTTTTCTTTTGGGTAAAAACCGATTTGTGGGACGTGAAAAGCCCTAAGAAATCAGACCAGTACTTCGATGTATGTACTGTAATGCTGGCCAGATATCGGGATTATTGGTCAGAGTCTTAGCAATAATTTGAATATACTTATGGATAATTCTAAAATTGTATGGGGTATCATCGGCTGTGGTGATGTCACAGAAAAAAAAGCGGACCAGCGTTTAATCGCATAAATAATAGTCAGCTAATGGCTGTAATGCGAAGAGATGCGACGAAAGCTGCTGATTATGCTAGTGGACATCAAGTACCCTTGTGGTATTCAGACGCGGACGATTTGCTCGATAATATCGATCTCAATGCGATTTATGTAGCAACGCCACCGTCATCTCATCTCGCGTATGCACTATCTGCCTTGCGTAGGGGGAAATCTGTTTATGTTGAAAAGCCCGTTACGTTAAATGCGATAGAAGCAGAAACATTATTGCAGGAAGTAAAAGAAAGAGACGGGAAGTTGGTAGTTGCCCATTATAGGCGGCAATTGCCTTTGTTTCTGAAGGTTAAGGAGCTTGTTGGAAATGGTGAAATTGGTGAGTTAAGGACGGTGCAATTGCGTTTATGGCAGAGTAGAATGCCTGACCTAGTGACCAAAGGTGGCGGAGATTGGCGTACTGATCCTGCTGTTTCGGGAGGCGGTTATTTCTTTGATTTAGCCCCACATCAATTAGATTTGATGCTCTATTTTTTTGGAATGCCGGTTTCATACGATGGTTTTAGCTTGATTCAGGATAAAGAAAGTGCTGTAGCTGATCTGACCACAGGAACGATTTTGTTTGAAAATCAGCTTGTCTTCAATGGAAGTTGGTGTTTTAATGTTGCCAAAGAAAACCAGGTAGATAAGGTTGAAATTGTAGGAAGCCTTGGGCATATTACTTTTTCTATTTTTGGAAATTCAGTTGTTGTCAAAACAAGAGATGGAGAGAAGGAATTTATATTTGATCATCCTGAAAATATTCAATTGCCGATGATTTCGCGTACGGTAGATTATTTCCGCGGTATCGGGCCAAATCCATCTCCGATTGAGGAAGCCTTGGTTCTGATGAAGATTATCGATAACTTTTCGACAATAAGACCATAGTGTTTTCGTCGTTCTTATCCTAAGCAGCATGATACCATGTACGATCTGTTGGGTCTACCAGCAGTGTTTTATTTTGCGCATTGCTTTGCAATGCTGTGAGTGACAGTACACCCATAAGGAGTACTGTCAACTGATTGAATTTGTTCATCGCTGAATGTTAAATTTTTGCTAAAGCAAGATTGATAAATGATAGTTCTTCGGCGGTAAGCGTGATATCGATGGCTTGCGCATTTGCTATGGCCTGTTCTGCATTTCGGGCACCTGCCAAAACCACAGTGATCGCAGGCTGTAGACTGGTCCAGCGTAATACCAATTGAGAAAGTGTTACACCTTTGTTCGTGGCAATTGGACTGATGGTATCCAAGAAAGTCTTTACCTTGGCCAGATCAAATTGTTGGAAATAACCATTGCGGTGGTCGTTTTCTTTTAATTTACCTGTATTAAAATATTTACCGGTTAATAAACCTCGTTCCATAGGGCTATATACAATGATACCTAGATCATTTTCCTTTGCATAAGGAACAAGGTCCTGTTCGATACCTCGGTTTAGCATACTGTAACCAACTTGATTATTCGCGATGTTGAGGTTCTTCCGTGCTTCTGAAACTTGATCGACACTATAATTGCTGACGCCGGCGGCACGGATCTTACCTTGTTGTAAAAGAAGATCCAAGGCTTCCATCGTTTCCGAAATCGGGGTCGTGCTATCTGGCCAGTGAATCTGAAGTAGATCGATGTAGTCCGTACGTAAGCGTTTTAGGCTATTCTCTACTTCATGAATTACACTGGTTTTTGACGAATATTTATAAACTGGAATAGTTTTACCAGCTTCTTCTGCATCAAAGAAAAATTCACCTTTTCCTTGGTTACTGCCGTCCCATACCAAACCAAATTTGGTCAATAGCTGTATTTTGGTCCGATCATAATCCTGTATTGCCGCACCGATCATTTCTTCACTTAAACCAAATCCATAAAAAGGGGCTGTATCCAATGTAGTGACACCATTGTCGATCGATGCTTTTACAGCATCAATAGAATCTTTCTTTTCATTTCCGTCCCACATGTTGCCGCCAATGGCGAAAGCTCCATAAGTAATTGCTGATAATTCTAAATCTGTTTTTCCTAATTTTCTGTATTCCATTTTTTTTATTTTTTATGTTTCTTGTTAAAATTATTTATTATGCTAGTGCACCTTTTTTATCAAATAAATCTGTTCGAAATAGCACTTATTATTATTTTAATGATTGATAGCACAAAGTTATAATCCTGATTTTTATTATTAAAATAATTTAAATTGTGTTATTCTATTATTTTTATAATATATTATTAAGTGTTTTTTTAAGGAAAGAACGGGGGCATTCCTGTTAAGTTTTTCTTGTGCAATCCTGCTCAAACTAGTAAATCTATATAAGGCAGTTGGTCTTGTGAGCAATCACATTTTTATTGGGATAGCTGTTCGGTAAAAGAATAACAATGCAATTGACCTATTCCTTTAAGCAATAATCATATTATATTGTTCTGGTTTATGGCAGATCATCCGATATACTAGGTTGTCAAAAATATTCCCTTTCATAAAACTTCTGTTGAATCGATAGGTATATTCATTAATATATTCCTGTAGATCTCCAACGTGATGGTACATTCCTCTCAACCAGCTTTTAAAGGTCATGATAACCCTGTGTAGTTCTGGGAAGTTCTCACCTTTCTTACCAGATTTGACACGCTCCATATTTTCGAAATCTTTCAATATCGGCTTATAACCTGTCCATTTGTCGGTGGTCACCTTAGCCTGTGGCTCTATGTTTTGCTTCATGAAGCTACCTAAGTTGATCGCATCGGCTTTGTCTATCACCTTGGCGTAAAAGCGCGAAACTCCGTTGCCTTTCTTTTCTATAGCAACCACCACAAGCTTCTTCTTTCCTTTTTTACGTCCTTTGGAATTTTCATCCTGACCGCCAACAAATGTTTCGTCAACTTCCACAACTCCACGCAAAGGAAATTTACCGCTGCTCTCCATCGCTTTCATCACTTTGCGTTTGAATAACCATGCTACTTTTTGCTTGATCCCTAACTTCCTGCCAAGCTCGGTACTGGCAATACCCTTTTTGTTTGTACTTATGAAGTATACTGCGTAAAAGGCTTTAACTAAAGGAAACTTAACCTTATGGAATAGGGTGCCTGCTGTAGGAGATTCCAAATAACGGCAGCGATTGCACTGACGGTCATGCTCTTTTATTCCCTTGCAAAAACTCCCGTAACCACATTTCTTACATTTGTAACCATCTTGCCATTTCAAAGCCGATAAATAAGCTAAACAATCAGCATCACTGCTAAATTGCGACTGAAAATCGAACAAACTCAACTCTTTTTCTTTATTGCCTACCATACCTAAATTTAATCACCTAAAGATAAGAAAACTAAATTATTTAGCAAAAGGATAGGTCAACAATGCAAAAAGTAGAACAATTTAAACCTGATGTGATTATTATTGGATCGGGTTTAGCAGGACTTACGACAGCAATGGAAGTCACCAATGCTGGTAAGAAAGTGCTTCTTGTAGATCAGGAAACGGAAGAAAATCTAGGGGGACAGGCCTATTGGTCCTTCGGGGGACTTTTTCTTATCAATTCGCCACAACAACGTCGCATGGGGATTAAGGATTCTTATGAACTAGCCCGACAGGATTGGATGGGGACTGCCGGGTTTGACCGCGAGGAGGATTATTGGCCACTACAATGGGCTGAGGCTTACTTGAAATTTGCAACAGAAGAAAAGTCTGCCTACATCGCTAAGCTTGGTATAAAGCTGATGTTTATGGTCGGTTGGGCGGAGCGCGGTGATGGTTCGGCCTCGGGGCATGGTAATTCCGTTCCTAGATTTCATGTCAGTTGGGGGACCGGAACCGGAGTTGTGAAACCTTTTGTGGATAAAGCTTATGCTGCGCAGGAAAAAGGTCTTCTGCAGTTTCGCTTTCGACATCGCGTAACAAAATTGCTAACGCAAGATGGTGCGGTAATTGGAATTGGAGGTGATATATTGGCAGACGATCACCAGGCAAGGGGTGTTGCAACCAACAGAACTATTCTTGCAGCGTTTGAATATTATGCAGATCAGGTCGTTATTGCTTCTGGAGGGATCGGCGCAAATCATCAATTGGTACGCGAAAACTGGCCTGAACGATTAGGGAAAGCACCGGCACAAATGATTTCAGGTGTTCCCGCCTATGTCGATGGAAAAATGATCGGAATTGCGGAAGAGGTCGGGGCTCATATGATAAACCGCGATCGCATGTGGCATTATACGGAAGGGATTGAAAATTGGAATCCAATATGGCCTAACCACGGCATCCGTATCTTGCCTGGGCCCTCTTCGCTGTGGTTTGATGCCCGCGGTACCAGACTTCCTGCGCCTTATTTGCCTGGATTTGATACCTTGGGTACACTCAAGCATCTGCAAGAGACAGGCTTTTCTTATTCCTGGTTTATTCTGACGCAGAAGATAATCAAAAAAGAGTTTGCTCTTTCGGGTTCAGAACAGAATCCAGATATTACCAACAAGGATTATAGGTTATTTTTGAAACGCATTTTTGGGAAAAATGCTCCCGGGCCCGTTGAGGCCTTTAAGGAAAAAGGATCTGATTTTATTGTTTCGGACAATCTAAAGGATCTGGTAGCTCGTATGAATCGTTTGACAGGGGAGGATTTATTGGACTATGAAGCAATTAAATCGCAAATTGAAGCGCGTGACCGGGAAGTAGATAATAAGTTCTCAAAAGACACGCAAGTGAATTATATCCGGAATACACGGAATTACCGTGGTGATAAATTAGGCCGAGTGGCAGCCCTTCATAAAATCCTGGCGCAAGAAAATGGACCGCTCATTGCGGTACGTCTCCATGTACTGACCCGGAAAACCTTAGGCGGTCTTAAAACGAATCTCCAAGCACAAGTACTAACAAAGGATGACGAGGTGATAAAGGGCTTGTATGCTGTGGGTGAGGTGGCGGGATTTGGTGGTGGCGGGATGCACGGCTATCGGGCACTGGAAGGCACGTTTTTGGGAGGATGTATTTTCTCCGGCATGAAAGCCGGACAACATATTGCGAGTCTGACAAAGATACCATCTGTCTAAGAAATGTGATGAAAATTAATTTTTTTCTTCATGTTAAAATAGAGGTTCCATAGGCAATCAATACGATGTTTGCCTATGGAATAAGGAACTATTAAGCTTTTTTTCTGATAGAGCGCATCGTTTGGAGAAGAACAGAAACGAGTACAAGAGCGAGTCCAACATAGAAGGAAGCATTGACTTGTTTGCCTTCGTTGAAGAATAAAAAAGCAATGATAATTGAATAGATGGGCTCGAGATTGAAACTCAAATTGACCGTAAATGCAGATAACTTCTTGAGTGATTCAGCAAAAAGAACATAAAGGCCAACTGTACAAAATAAAGCCAGCAAGATTAAATAGACCCCATCAGAAAAGCTCGGTATAAAACGTTCGGTAGGAAATAGATAATAGAAAATGGGCAGCCCAAATCCCAATACAATGGTGCCACTAAGCATCTGATAAAAATTGAGCAATTTACTATCATATTGTTTGACTAATCGCTCGTTGTAAATGGTATATAGAGCCGCAAAAGTAGTTGAAATTACCCCCAAAATAATCCCAAGTTGATAAGAGCTATCAAAATGAAAAATTAAACTGATTCCGATCAATGTCAGCATACTTAACATGAGTTGCGCTGCGCTAAATCTTTTCTTGTTGATGATTGGCTCTAATACAGCGGTAAAGAAACTGGTTAGGCAATAGCAAACAACGCCAATGGAAATGTTGGAAAACTTGATGCTACCATAAAAAAATATCCAGTGGATGGTGATTAATACGCCGACTTTCGCAATTTTAAACGCATCTTTAGTGGATTTTAAACGCTCAATTTTGAATAATTTGAGAACGAAGAATAAGATGATTGTTGAAAGTAAGACCCGAAACCAGACGAGTGGAATTTGATTGAGCGTAATGAGCTTGCCGAAAACACCGGTGAAGCCTGCGAGCAGTACTGCGGTATGAAGTACTAAATATGATTTTTTCATAAGAGAAATGTCTTTCCCATAAAGGGAAATTTAAAAGCTAAATAAATAGTTAATCCTTATATCATCCGAATTTGCTCCTGATCGGAAGCCATTATTCGTTTGACATCGCGCTATATTATTTTGCTGGAGGAGAAAGACAAGTTCTTCGGCCCATGGTTTTATGATTGGTTTTAACAAATATAGAAATTATCTACAGCATTCAAAGTGTTATATTTCAGCTATTTTGTTTGGATTAATATTTTTCATCCTAAAGACTAAATGTTATATTAGTAATCACATCTGTCCTAAATAAATTTTAGGATTGGATTTCTGTGGTACAGGCATAGCTTTTTTCATCATTTCGATATTGACCCCTATTTTTCAATCTGCGAAGATCTTTAGCTGTCCCTTTTTTCCTTTTATAGGTGGCCTGAGAAAGGGATCATCTATCCATTGCCAGATGTTTATTTTCACGAAGATATTCATTCTGATGAATGCGACCAGATTGGACAGGTTCCAGTCATATTTGGCCTTTTTTTGTAAGTATTTTAACAGTAATATGCCAATGAGTGAAGTCCAGATCTGGATCATCACTGCATTTTCAGAAGTCCCTATGAATGTCGATACTTTTAAGCGCTGCTTTAGATGCTTGAAGAAGACTTCGATATGCCAGCGTTGTTTATAGATGTTTGCCACCAAAGAAGCCTTCCACTTCGTATTATTGGTCAAAAAGTGGTACTCATTGCCAGTGGTGCTGTCCCAAAAGTGGATCAGGCGTAACGGTGTGGAATTGTATTTATTGCGGGCAGCGCCGGAAAGCTCAATGAGCTCATCCTTAAGGATGCCCTTTTCCTTAAGGGCATCGCTCTGGTAGGACTTGATAACGTTGTACTTCATGTTCACTTTACTCCTGGTAACAAAATAACAACCCCTGCTGTCCAAATCCCCAAGCCAGCTGTAATCCACGTAGCCACGGTCCACTACCACCACGCTTCCCTTGGAAAAACTGTAACTACCGGCTCGCTGGCTCTCATGTACTTTTCCATCGGTAATCTGCATAAAAACAGGTAGACAGCCATCATAATCCAAGACAGTGTGCAGCTTTACGGCACCTTTGGTGCTGCGAAACTTTGCCCAGTCAAATACAGATAGACATAAGGGGATGATGCTTGCATCCATCAGATATACTTTACGCTTTAGCTGACCAAGATCTTTGCGAAAATGGGTGTCCTTTTGCCAAAGCCTATCCAAAACAGAATAGTAAAGATCTTTGAAAAGTTCATGGGTACGGTGTGTGTTGATATAGGATATATTAGACTTACTTGGAGCTCTTACTACACCTAAGTGGTTCAGATTACCAGTGGTACTGCGTAGACCGTTACTAATATCACGGACCGAATCTGCCGAGGAAAAATGACAGAAAAGCATACTGACTAGATGCGTCCAGCTGTTGATCCCTTTCTGATGTTTGTCACTTTTGTGCTTTGAAACCAAATCTTTGAATAATTCGCGGTCGATAAGAGATAAAATCTGACTAAAAACATTTAAATTTATCATGGGGTGTGTTATAATTTTGTGATTTAAATATAGCGATCTCGCTATATCAAAACACCGCCATTTTTTAAACGTTTAGGACGCAAGTGATTAGTAATCTCGCTAGGGGGGATCCCAAGATAATCGTCTTCCTAGTAATGAATACACAATATCAATATAAACCAAACTAAACAATGAAGAGAAAAGAATTTATCCGAAATACGAGCCTATTGGCAGCATCGGCGCTTTTTGCACAAACAAAAGTATTCGGTTTTCAAGCTGATACGGTTCGTGTAGGGCTGATCGGTACAAACGGAATGGGTTGGTCCAATCTGAACGCCATCTTGAAAGTACCAGGAGTGCAGTGTACGGCATTATGTGATGTCGATGAAAATGTTTTGGGAAATCGAGCTGAGGAATTAAAGAAACGCAATATCAATGTGAAGACTTACATCGATTATAAAGGCCTCCTAAAAGCAAATGACGTTGATGTTGTTATTGTCGCTACCCCCGATCATTGGCATTGTATGCAAATGGTTGATGCTGTTGCGGCCGGAAAAGATGTGTATGTCGAAAAACCGATTGGAAACTCCATTCGGGAATGTGAAATTATGGTTGCAGCTGCTAAAAAGCATAAGCGCGTTGTACAGGTTGGGCAGTGGCAACGAAGCCAACAACATTTCAGAGATGCGATGGATTTTGTTCATAGCGGAAAATTGGGGAAAATACGTCTTGTTAAGGCTTGGGCTTACCAAGGTTGGATGAAGAGTATCCCGGTTCAGGCAGACGCTCCTGTTCCTGCGGGAGTACATTATGATAAATGGTTGGGGCCAGCACCAAAACGTGCATTTAATCCCAATCGTTTTCACTTCAATTTTAGATGGTATTGGGATTATGCGGGTGGCTTGATGACCGATTGGGGGGTACATATGTTGGATTATGCGCTAATTGGAATGAAAGTATCAGATCCTGTTTCGGTTATGGCTGCTGGAGGTAAATTTGCTTATCCTGACGATGCCGCTGAAACACCAGATAGTTTAACAACGGTATACGAGTTTGATGGATTTAATGTTCAATGGGAGCAGGCAACAGGTATAGATTTGGGGCCCTACCAAAAGACTCACGGAGTTGCTTTCATTGGCAATAATGGTACTTTGGTGGTCAATCGTGAGGGTTGGGAGGTTATCCCGGAGAAAGGGCGAATGGATGCTGTCTCTTTTCAACGTTCACAAGATAATGGGTTGGACAAGCATATGGTTAATTTTGTTGAAGCAGTTAGAAAGAAATCCGTGGAGGGTTTACATGCTCCGATAGAAGCCGGGGCACATATCGCGATATTCTCACAAATGGGAAATATTGCTTATCGGGCCAAAAAGAAATTGTTTTGGGACAAACAAAAGCGCAGTTTCAATGATAAGGATGCAGACCAGTATCTGGCGAAAGTTTATCATAATGGTTATAGCCTGCCCAAAGTCTAAGATGTTAAAAATAGGTATTAAAAAGATATTGTTTTGTCTAGCACTGGCGGGGTTGGTTGTGAACCAGGTTTCAGCGCAACAGATGGAACACATGTGGAATGGTGAAGGGGGAAATAAACCGATTGCCGAAAATAGAGGGAAACTGTTTCGTGAAGGCAAATATGCGATGTTTATCCATTGGGGAATCTATTCGCAGCTGGCAAATACCTGGAAGGGAAAAACGTTTTATGGCATAGGGGAGTGGCTCATGAACAAGAACATGGCCAATATACCTGTTGCGGACTATATGGCTGCTGCGGGTTCTTTCCGTCCAGATCATTTTGATGCTAAAGCTATTGTGAGGCTTGCAAAAGATGCGGGAATGCGTTACATCGTGATTACAAGTAAACATCATGATGGATTTTCAATGTTTCATTCTAAGGTGAATTCTTTTAATATTGTTGAGGCGACTGACTTTAAGCGCGATCCAATGATTGAGCTCGCAAAAGCATGTAAGGAAGGTGGGATCGGTTTTGGCTTCTATTATTCGCAAAATCAGGATTGGACTTATCCTGGCGGAAATGGAGGGCCTAAGGTGAATGCAGCTGGTCAACCGAAAACATTTGATGATTATTTTTGGGAAAAATGTTATCCTGAGGTGAATCAGATTACAACTGAGTATGGACCGATAGAATTGGTCTGGTTCGATACTCCAGGTGGGATGGATAAGAAATACGCACAAAAACTTGTCGAATTGGTTCATAAAAATCAACCCGGAGCATTTGTGTCGGGGCGAGTGGGGCACGGGCTTGGTGATTATGCTACTTTAGGAGATATGGAAGTGCCGCGGCAGAATGTTCCGGGTCTTTGGGAAGCAGTAGATGTAACTAACGATTCTTGGGGTTATGCTTGGTACGACAATAATTGGAAGAGTGCTCGTGAGATCTTGTCACGTACATTGTCGACTATTGGTCGAGGTGGGACCTATATGTTAAATGTTGGACCTAAACCCGACGGGACTATTCCAGAGCCAGCGAGCTTAGCTTTGCGCGGTGCGGGTGCCTGGATCCGAAAATATCCAGAGACCGTTTATGGCGCACAGGCGTCACCTTGGGGGCATGCTTTACCCTGGGGAGATGCTACTGTACAGGGAGGTAAAATTTCATTGTTGGTCTATCATTGGCCGGCCAATGGAAAGTTATTTGTTCCGGGCCTAACAAAAGGGATAAAGTCGATTAACCTTTTAACTTCCAACGGCAAAAAGTCCTTGAATTACACGTTCGATGGAAAATGGCTAAAAATCAATACGCCAGGTGTAGCTCCCGATTCATTGGTTTCTGTCATTGAGGTAGTTATGCGGGAAATGCCCGTTATTGATAAAATGTTTGGAGTTGATCCGGCCATGGAGACAATTGTGCCTGTTGATTTTGCTGAAGTTGAAGGATGTAATAAAACTGGAAAATCCTGGATGGAAAAATTCGGTGAATGGAAGCATGTGGTTCAAGTAGGGCAGTGGACTGATGAAAGTAAATTAACGTATGCTATAGACATTATTAAGCCAGGCTATTATCAAATTGATCTAAATTATACGGGGCAGGGGAGAATGGTGTGGAAGATCGAAAACTCGGATGGGGAGATCGTGCAGAATCAGCAAGCGGCCTCTTCTGTGTATAATTGGTACCCTTGGGGATGGATGAAATTTAAGGCTCCGGGGCGCTACAAAATTACTGTTTCTTTAGTGGATGGGGATGCTGATAAACTCAGTCTTACTGCACTTCGATTTAAATCTGTAGAATAGAGCTCAAAAGTCTATTCTACAGATTCTTCAATAATCACCTTTCTGTGCTCTCGGCCCCAGTTAATCATTTCTTGGATGATATTACCAAATGTCCGGCAATAGGCAGTCGGTAGGTATTCAATCAGCACAGGGCTGTCCGGATAGACCTTTCTGTTAACAAGCTTGTTGAGTTCCATATCTTTCAATTCTTTGGACAGCATACGTGTCGTGATACCAGGGATACTTCGTTCAATTTCTCGAAACCGTTTATTACCGTTGCATAGTGAATTGATAATAGGAATACGCCATTTTCCGCCTATAAAATACAGGGTGTCTTGTAATGCTCTTAGTTCTTCTACTTGATTTCTTTCCATGGTAATTTTGGTATACTCTATTATACTGGTATCAAATGTATATCAAATACCTGATATATTTGTCAAAAAAAAAGAACAATGGAAAATTTAGAAAACAAAGTCGTCTTAGTTACAGGAGGGAATAGTGGAATTGGTTTCGCAACAGCAAAGGAGTTTAGTGAAAATGGAGCACAAGTTATTATTACAGGAAGAAGAAAGCAAGCTATTGATCAAGCTGCTGAGCGGATAGGAGCAACAGCCTACGTGGCGAATCAGGCTATACTGCAAGATATTGAAAAACTTGCTCAGGAAATAAAAGATCGGTTTGGATATATTGATGTCCTATTTATAAACGCCGGTATTACAGGTGAAGGAGGTTTTATTGATGAAGCATCAGAAGCAAATTTTGATGCAGTAATGGATATCAATTTAAAAGGCTCATATTTTACATTGAGCAGATTTATCCCATTACTTCGCGATGGTGCGTCTGTCGTTATTCTTTCTTCTAATGTAGCGACCTTAAATATGCCAGCGAGTTCGATTTATCAAGCGAGTAAAGCGGCCGTTAATTCCTTCGCCAAAACAGCGGCAATGGAGCTTGCAAACCGTAAAATTCGTGTAAACACGGTGAGTCCTGGTCCGACTAGGACAGATGTGCTTAACAAGAATTATGACCAGCAGACTGTCGAAAATATTTGGAATAAGTTGGCTACTGAATCTCCACTCAAAAAGATAGGTACAGCCGAAGACGTCGCTAAAATGGTTGTTTATCTGAGTGGTGATCATGCATCTTACATTACTGGTGCTGATTTTGTTTTAGACGGTGGAATGGGTATCAATCATTCTTAACCACCTGCATAGCGCACTAAGAGGACTTTAGGTGAAGAACTTATCCTTCGTAGATATTCAATTATTATCATACGAAGGATAATCAATAGTTCAGATTCTTTGTCTGATCTCGCTTATTTATATTGGGGCGGATTGCATGCTAATTTTACAGCATTAAATAGTTTCAGCTATTCTTGCAGCAGCGTCTGTATTTTTTCAATAGAATCCTCATTCTCCAAAAACTCAATATAAGGTAACAATGGTTCAATATCCTTTTTGTCCATTGTTTCTATGTCTTCAAATAAAGCATTTACAAAATCAGTGCAAAAAGATTTGCCAAAGCTGTAAGTGTTTATTCTCGCCAGATCCTCACAATTGATTTCGGTGGCATTCAGATTAAATACAAGCTCAGGAATTTCGTAGTCGCCTTCCGCTGGATAGCCGATGTACCTAAACATGCTTTCTTTCCACACGCGAAATAGGATTTGATGCGAGACATGTTTCCCAAAGTATTCGAACACTTTGGAAAGTATATCGTAAGCGGTTTCTTTCTCAAAAACACCAGTAATGCTTTTGTCGATCAATTCGGCATAGGAAATAAAAATTGAGCTATCAAAATGAACATCAAAATTAGCGGTCAGCATGGCCACAATATGTTCTCTGGGTTGAGTTCTTAAAAGTTGTCTTGCTGTTAATGAGGTTAAGTTATGCTTTTGTTCTCGACCGTGGCTGTCGGGGAGGAGTACGGTGTGTTCTTTGTCGAGGAGCGAGATGACGAATTTCCAATCTTCGGGCCTTTTGAGAATCCTGCAGTTCTGGGCGAGATAACCGCTCCTTTTAGGGTCGGGTTTCTTATCGCCAACAATAACTTCTCCAGGTTGAATAATATGTTCTGGAGGAACTTTAAACCTGCGTATATGCACAAAGAGTTCTTCTCCGGAAGGTAACGCAAGAGTACCAAATCCTTTGTTATTGTCGAACCATTTGACTGCGCCGATAAACATGGCTGGGGTTGAGTTTTGTTTCAATAGTATAAAGGTAATGAATAAATGCCTTTATTAGGTATTGAAAATGAAATATTTGCAATTATTTGTGCTATATCACTGATTTTTCTCGTATTTACCTACTTATTTGGTTGGGGAAAAGATTTTCGGAAGGCCAAAGGCGACATATTTGTCTTCGCTTTGAACAAAACGGAGAGATACCTTGGCATTAATGGTTCTGACCCTGCTGATAATCGGACTTTGGTTATGCGTGCGGTTGAAAAACACTATCCACAGCTCGTGGAAAAATACCAACGATTGTTTGGTCCGGACGGTAAACTTTCGAGCTATTATCGACAGGCATTTGCGGAAAAGGTAAAGGGATTATGTGTACAATATGGGCTGCGAGACAGGCTGTTTTAGCTACTAAGTTTACTGATTTTATCTTCAAAAAATCAGATCTCATTTTTGTTTTTATAAGTTGTTGTAAAATAGGTTTATATGGTCCGAAAAAGACGTTAAATTTATTTTTCGTACCTTTGTACTGTCAAAAGACAGAATGGCGTGAGTTTATTCCGCTATGGCTTTGTGCCTCTGGCACAGCCTAGGTTGTTCGTTATACTTGTTGAAGTATATTTTGGAGATGCTTTTTGAATGGAGCATTTCGTCTTTAAAAGATTAGTTTCTTTTTCATCATTGCTCTTACCGAACCGAGAGTAAAGTATGTTAGTTAATAAGTTGATTGAACTGTACGAGTAAGATTTCGATCAAACGAACTCAACTGTAGGGATATTTTTATTTGTAAGAAAATAGCGTAGGCGTATGGCCTTAGTGGATTACTCATGCCCTTATGGTTTATTTATGTTTAAAAAAATTAAAGAATGGATAAAACTAGCAAGGTAAAAGTAAAAGTTGAAGACTTGGTACTTGTTTTCGGAAAACAGAAGAAGCAAGCTTTGAAATTACTAAATGAGGGTTTCTCCAAAAAAGAAATCTTGGCAAAGACAGATTGCACGATCGGAATCAACAAAGCTAATTTTGAAATCTTCGAGGGTGAATTCTTTGTTATAATGGGACTATCAGGGAGTGGGAAATCTACGCTGCTCCGTTGTCTTAATCGATTGAACGAACCTACATCGGGAAAGGTATTTGTCAATGGAGAGGATATTACAGGGAAAAATAATAAAGATCTTCTTGAAGTCCGTAGGACAGAAATGAGTATGGTCTTTCAAAAGTTTGGTCTGTTGCCACATCATACCGTATTAAGCAATGCCGCTTTTGGTTTAGAACTAAGAGGGGAAGAACGGGAAAAACGGGAATCTAAAGCTCAGAAAGCGCTGGATGTAGTAGGACTGAGTGGATTTGAGCAACAGTTACCGTCTCAGTTATCTGGTGGTATGCAACAGCGGGTTGGACTGGCTCGGGCACTTGCCAATGATCCCGAAGTATTGCTGATGGATGAGGCATTTTCAGCACTAGATCCCCTGATTAAAACCGAAATGCAAGATCAGCTATTGGAGTTGCAGGATAATTTACAAAAGACGATCGTTTTTATTACCCATGATCTCGATGAAGCAATCAAATTGGGCGATCGTATTGCTATTATGAAGGATGGTGTCATCGAACAGATCGGTACTGCGGAAGATATCTTGACAAATCCAGCAAGTGACTATGTTAAAGCCTTTGTTGAAAAAGTGGATCGCAAGTCCATCATTTCGGCAGGTTCACTGATGTTTGAGAAACCTACTGTTGTACGTTTCAAAAAAGATGGCCCTGAGGGGGCTCTACGTAAAATGCGGTCGACAGGAATTGAGATTCTCCCTGTAGTTGATGCTCATGAGACTTTTCTTGGTTTTGTTCATATGAGTGAAGTCATTCAATCTGCAAAGCGTAGGGAACCTACCGTAGAATCCATTATACATACGACCGTTCCAACTGTATCAAAAGAGGTGACCGTTGAAGAAATGTTGCCCTTGATATCGGAGATCCGGTCGCCAATTGCTGTGGTGAATGAACATAATCGTTTGTTGGGGATCGTAACACAGACATCATTGATTATCGAAGCGACAAAGTATAATGAAGAAGAAATTATTGAATTAAAAGAGAAAGCAAATAATCAGTAGAAATGAATAAAGTAATCGATATAGGACAATACATTGCTGTAGCCGTCAATTGGCTGACAGATCATTTAGAACCATTTTTTAACTTGATAAAAAATACGGGGAATGCATCCATTATTGGACTGGAATGGGTGCTAACAACAATACCTTTTTTTATTATAATCGCATTATTTACAGGTTTAGCCTGGTGGAAATCTGGAAAAGGGGTTGCATTGACAACATTGGTGGGATTAACATTGATCTATCTGATGGGATTTTGGATTGCAACGATGGAGACTTTGGCCCTAGTGTTGGTAGCTACACTGACAGCATTGGTTATATCAGTTCCTTTGGGCGTGTGGGCCGCGAAGAATAAACTAGCAGCGAAAATCATTCGGCCCTTACTTGATTTAATGCAGACGATGCCTGCCTTTGTTTACTTGATTCCAGCGGTGTTATTTTTTAGTATCGGTAAAGTCCCGGGAGCTTTTGCTACCATTATTTTCGCTATGCCACCTGCCGTCCGTTTGACGACTTTAGGGATTGATGCGGTTCCAAAAGATATCGTGGAAGCTGCACGTTCATTTGGAGCAACCAATAGTCAGATCTTATTTAAAATAGAGCTGCCCTTGGCTACAAAAACAATCTTAGCAGGGATCAATCAGACCATATTACTGTCTTTATCTATGGTTGTTATTGCCGGAATGATTGCTGCTGGTGGCTTGGGAGAAAAAGTGCTTGAGGGTATTAATAACTTGGATATTGGTCTTGGTTTTGAAAGTGGTTTGTCCGTTGTGATTCTCGCTATTATTTTGGATCGAATCACGCAGGGTTTTGTAAAAAAGAAAGCATAGTATGAGGAAAATAAAAAGTATGGTATTGTGTCTGATGGTGTTGTTGCTTGCGTCATGCAGCACAGGTCGGAATAAAAATATTATTCATATCGGTATGGTCGATGGCTGGGCCGAAGGGGTCGCAATGACAGAGGTCGCAAAAGTTATTATGGAAGAAAAGGGATATCATGTTGTTGTCCAGCGGGCTACGCCAGATATGATCTTAGCCTCCATGAACAATGGCGATACAGATCTATATATGGATGTCTGGCTGCCATTGACCCATGGAAGTAAAGTGGCTAAATTCCCCAATATTGAAGAGCTTGGAACGAGTTATAACCATGCGCGAAATGGACTTGTTGTACCGGATTACGTAACAATTGATGGAATTGAAGAGTTGAAAAAACATGAAAAAGAGTTTGATAAACGGATCATTGGAATAGAAAAAGGGGCTGGAATAACACGTGCCGTGGATCAGGTGATCAAAGATTATAGCCTCGATTATAAGCATGTGAACTCATCTACCGTAGCTATGATCACGGAATTGCAAAATGCAATCAAAGCAAAACGTTGGATTGTGGTAGCTGGCTGGCAGCCGCATTGGATGTTTGCTAAAATGAAATTGAAGTTTTTGGATGACCCCAAAAAGACATTGGGTGATGCCGAGCAAATTAAAATTTTTGCACGGGGAAACTTTAACATTGAGCAGCCTGAGCTAGCCCGATTTTTCTCCAAAGTCTACTTCGATGAATCAACAATGGCTGATTTGTTGTCAAAAATGCAGGGAAGCCAGGACAAAGCATTTACGGCAAAAGAATGGGTCAAGAAACATAACGATCTCGTAAAGGGCTGGTTATTGTAAACTGAGGTGATTAAATAGTTATGCTCCCCCAGTACGCTACCCGGCATAGCATAAGGAGGGCATTGTCATTACGACAATGCCCTTAAAAATTTACGGGCCAGTTGAATTTGTTGTTGTTGTATGCTGGATAAAGGATATCTGCTATCATCAATCCATGTGTCGAGCCCCTTTGGAAATTCCCAGGCGAAATCTAACACTTTCGCTTTTTCTGCGGCTAAAATAATGTCATGTTTCGTTGCATTTGGATTGGCAATCTTGATGTTATTATAAATGCTATCCTGGATGAGTGGAAAGTTGTCTGCCATATCCTGATTTCTATTTGTATCCATAGTGAATTATTTTTCAAATAATTAAGAATGATTCTAAATAATTTTATACTTTAGTCAAAGATAGCAGGCATTCTATTGTTATGGCGTCTGCATAAAGGAGTAAAATGTCCGTCGAAGGGAATATTTTTGTTAAGGTATATTGCCTAATGTGCGTATTTAAAATAATTAAGAATGATTCTAAATAATTTTATACTTTAGTCAAAGATAGCAGGCATTCTATTGTTATGGCGTCTGCATAAAGGAGTAAAATGTCCGTCGAAGGGAATATTTTTGTTAAGGTATATTGCCTAATGTGCGTAGGACTATTTGAATCCTAAAAGGAATTAAAAATGGCACTAAGATTATATGATATTGATTCACCCAGTTTATTATTGGAGCGGACTTACCCAAGTACCTGCTTTTCTGTCGACACGGGAATTTATGAATCTGTAACACATTTAGATACTACATTCGGAAAAGGTTTTTATAAGGAGGTTTTCTTCGATGGTATTCATATTGGTTACGGTCATGCGCAGTTATTTAAACGGATGCGGTTTCGTTTTGAAACTGATTTTGAAACAGTTGAAATGCACTTTGCCTTAAAAGGCAATAGTCAGGCGAGTGGCGAAATGATGCCCTTAGGTGTAAATTTTGAGACATACCAGCATAATATTATTTACGGAAATTCAATGTGTGGTCAAATGGAGTGGGGGAATCAGGAGTTTCAGTTATGTGAAATAAACTTATCGCCCGAATTTTTTAAAAGATTCCTGCCCGAAGATTATAAATTCTTTGCAGATTTTCGGAATGCTATTGACCGTGGTAAATCGGGATTGCTGACCAATATGCATAGACGGATTACCCACGATATGTATGAAATTATCGACGATGTAATCAATTGTCAACGAAAGGGAATTTTTAAGAAAATTTTCCTGGAAGCAAAGATTATGGAGCTCTTGCTTCTTCAATTGGAACAGTTTCAGGAAGAGGATTTTGTAGCAGTTTCGTTAAAAAAAGCCGATATCGATAAGATATATGCCGTTCGTGAGTTTCTACTAAAAAATATGGATACCAATAGTACACTAGTCAATCTCGCGCATCTGGTGGGTACCAATGAATTCACATTGAAAAAAGGTTTTAAGGAGCTATTTGGTACGACTGTTTTTGGTTTTTGGCATGACGCAAAAATGGAACATGCCAAGAAACTGATCTTAGATGAAGATCGAACAATCGGTGAAGTTTCTGATTTGGTTGGTTACAAAAATCAACGCCATTTTTCGGACGCCTTTAAACGTAAATTTGGAATCCCACCGAGTAAGCTAAAAAATACCTTGTAATGTGGAATAGTTTTTTTTACACTTTACGGACCTTTTATTCCTTCTTACGGAAGTTTTAATAGCGCATGAATCGGGTTTGATAAAAGTCGAATAACTACCTTTGTTTAGAAAGATTCTTAATAATGGTCTTTTGATCAAATATGTACGTAATTAGAAAATCATGGGAAAAACTGAAATGAAAGTAATACAGCTCGCCCTGACTGTAAGTAGAAAAGAATACCTGACGCCACATTATATTCGTGTTTATTTGACTGGTGATGGTGTAGATCAAATCGCTAATACGACCGTCGGAGTCAATAACAAGATCTTGATTCCGCCAAAGCATGTAGATCGCATTTATTTTCCAGAATTTGATTATGAACGAGGGCAGTGGAAGCCGATGGATGAGGCGATTAGGCCAACAGTTCGAACTTATACACATCGCGGTATCAACCTTGATAGAAATGAAGTATGGATTGATTTCGTTGCCCATGGTGATGAGGGGCCAGCTTCAGCTTGGGCTATGGCTGCAAAACCTGGCGATGTGCTCGGGATTCTAATGAAAGCAGGTAAGACGTCCCTATATGAAGTTGCAGCTAACTATCTCCTTGTTGGGGATGCAACTGCAATTCCTGTTCTGGGGGCAATCTTAGAAGATTTGCCACCTTCGGCAAAGGGAATCTGTATGATTGAAGTACATGGTAGCGAAGATATACAGCAATTGAAGACTAAGGCTGCTATTGATTTTATCTGGTTACATAATGATACGCCACAAGAAGGTAGCCTTTTGGCGGATTTGGTGAAGATCAGATCCTTGCCCGTAGCGGATAAATTTGCTTATGTAGCTGCTGAATTTTCGACAGTTAAGGAGATTCGCAATTATTTGCGTAAGGATCTCGGTTGGGGAAGAGAGGAGCTTTATGCTTATTCGTATTGGAAAGCTGGAGTTGCTGAAGATAAATCTGCTACAGATCGCCGTAGTGAGAGTGAAGAAATCCAGGCCTAACGTTTACGATAGGTTATGGAGAAACAGAAACAACTGATCTTAAACGGTAAGTTAAGTAGGGTGATGTGGCAGATGTCGTGGCCTGCCGTGATTGCAATGGTCCTGTATGGTCTGAACAATTTTCTGGATGGTATTTTTGTTGGTCATCTGATTAACAATACAGCGTTGGCAGCTGTCGGTGTAACCTATCCTTTAGCCCAATTTGCACAAGGTTTTGGTACCCTGATCGGAACAGGTATGGGGGCAGCAATTAGTATTTGGATAGGTGGGGATCAACAGGAGAAATTACATAGGTCATTTGGTACGGTGCATTTTTTGACTATTATTTTCTCTCTTATAATTACCCTCCCTTGCTATGCATTTGCCGACAAATTGGTCTACATGATGGGTGGTAGAGGTGATATATTGGCTCTTGGGGTGGATTACTTTCGAACAACCATATTGGGTAGTTTTTTCTGGATTTATGGTTTGGCCCTCAACATGATTATTCGTGCAGAGGGTCGTATGAAAACTGCGGCCTGGATGATTGCAATTGGATTGCTTGTTGATGTCTTACTTAAACCGGTTTTTATAGAACACTTTGGTTGGGGTGTATCAGGGGCAGCTTGGGCAACCAATATATCGATGATCATCTACACATTTTTAGGTGTATGGTATTACGCCGGGGGAAAGGCTTCGTTCAAAACAAAGTTTTGGTCTTTATCTTGGGATTTATCGATTTTAAAAGAAACGCTTTCATTAGGAATGCCCGGGTTTATTATGATGGTCATGATTGTAATCCAGAATATTGTTGTCTTCAACGCATTGGCCAATTACGGAAATGATATGGATATTACGTTTTTTACGGCGGTCAATCGGCTTTATATTTTATTAAATACCCCACTATGGGGGCTTATGCGGGCTTTGCAGCCTGTAACGGGGATGAACTATGGTGCTGGGCAGTATACGAGAAGTATCAATTCGTACCGTTTATTTGCCATTACTGGGCTGCTGATTCTGCTTCCGTTCTGGTTGCTGGTGATGCTTCATCCCGTTGCTGTGATATCGATACTGATACCAGAAGCGATTTTTTCAATACAGCAGCTAATGGATTTCAGAATTTACATGAGTGTTTTATTGGTTCTTCCATTTATTTTTATGGCGATGGTGTGGTTTCCTTCCATTGATCATGCCAAGCCTGCGACTTTTATCAGTGTATTGCGACAGGTTGTATTTTATATTCCTATCTTAATTATTGCGCCAAAATATTTTGGTGTACACAGCATTTATGTAGCGAGCGCGGCGATAGACTGGATTATTTTCATTATAGTCATCTATGCGGTTCGACGAATCACGCGGAAGCTCAATATGCAAACTGATGTATAAGACATTGCAGCGCGAACGATGTTAATGTTAAGTTAAGCAATCTTTAAGATTGCATTGTTAATATACTACTCATCTTCTAGTAATATAGGTTTCATTTTTTTGGGCAAAATTCAAAATAATGAAACCTATTAAACTACCTCAATTTAGGAAAACAGCTCAGGTGACCTTAGCTATTGCATTGCTGAATGCGGCACATGTCGATAGCGTATGGGCAAACTTTGCGAATGAAACTACCAAGCTCGAAATTGCCGATCAAGCTATTATTAAAGGGATTGTTAAGGATCAGGACGGCAAACCTATTGACGGCGGCACGATCATCAATGAAACCAGCAAACAGAGTACGCGTACAGAGTTTAATGGTAAATTCAATCTGAAAGGTCAGGTTGGCGACCAAATCCGTGTTTCTTCTTTAGGATATAAAACAGCTACAATAACTGCTACAGATGGGGATCTTGTGGTGGTTTTGGAAAAGGATGATTCAAAGTTGGATGAGGTTGTTGTCACGGCAATTGGTATCAAGCAACAAAAGAAGCAAATTGGTTACGCTACCCAAGAAGTCAAATTAGACGTACTTAAAGAGTCTAAAACAATGAATATTGGTACAGCGCTAACGGGACAAGTATCTGGTCTTATCGTTAATAATCCAACGGGGATTTTTCAGGCACCATCTTTTCAATTGCGTGGTAAGAGCCCACTTATTGTCGTAGATGGTATTCCTGTAGAATCTGATTTTTACGACATGTCCAGTCAAAACATAGAAAATATCAATGTGCTGAAAGGAACAGCTGCTTCATCTTTATATGGATCGCGCGGTAAAAATGGCGCGATCTTAATTACAACCAAAAGTGCAAAAAGTGATAGGCTGGAGTTTTCGGTTGGAACCAGTAATATGTTTTCTGCTGGATTTACAGTTTTTCCTGAGTCGCAAAAGGAGTTCGGAAGTGGATCCAACGGTAAATATGAGTTTTGGGATGGTGCTGATGGGGGGATTTCAGATGGAGATATGACATGGGGACCCAAATTGAACTCCGGAATAAAGGTGGCACAATGGAACAGTCCGATTCGTGATAAGCAAACTGGTGAAGTGATTCCTTGGTGGGGCGATGTGAGTGGAACCAAGTATAATGATAAGTCACGTTACGAAAGAGTGCCGATTGATTGGGTCGCACATAACAATTTAGAGGATTTCCTTGGAACTGGACTGATTACCGAGAATAATGCGACATTATCGTATCGTTCGGAAAAGGTAAGCATATTTGGAACAGGAAAATATGCCTATCAAAAAGGTCAGGTGCCCAATACAAAGCTTTCTACAGGTGGATTAAATTTGAATACCTCTTACCGTTTTACTCCTGAGGTACAATTAGATCTTAACTTATCCTATAACAAAGTGAAATCTCCAAATTATCCAAGGTATGGATATGGACCTAAAAATCATATGTATACGATTCTGTTGTGGATGGGAAATGATGTAAATGGACAGGAATTAAAGGATCACCTCTATATTCCGGGACAGGAAGGCTATCGTCAAGCAAACTATAACTATGCTTGGTACAACAACCCTTATTTTGCAGCTAATGAGTTGAACCAAGTATACGATCAGGATATTTTGGCCGGGCAGACTGCTTTAACTTGGCGTATTTCACCTGAATTTACCATCAAAGGTCGTGCTGCAGCAAGACAAAAAAATCTATTCCAGGACATGCAGAGTCCTAAGTCTTATATGAATTATGGCGATTCACGGAATGGGGATTATAAAAACTGGGATAGCAAGCAGCTCAATTTTGATGCGGACGTCTTAGCAACCTATATTAAGCAGTTGTCTGATAATTTTGGTGTAACCGTTAATGCGGGATCTTCCACTTTCAAAAGAGATTATCGTGAACTTTATCAAACTACAGATGGTTTAGTTGTACCATTTGTCTACAACTTAGGCAATACCCAAGGCCCAGTTAAGGCAACAAATACAACAACTGAGAAAATAATCCGAAGTGCTTATGCGTCGGTAAATTTAAATGTGTTTAAGTCGACCTATCTGAATTTTTCAGGAAGAAATGACTGGTCTTCCACATTATCAAAGGCAAATCAGTCATTCTTTTATCCATCGGTTTCACTAAGTAGTGTTATCTCCGATTATTTTAAACTGCCAGCGCAAATTGACTTTGTTAAATTGTACAGTTCCTGGGCATCGGTATCTTCTGATCTGGATCCTTATAGCATTGCCGCGACTTATAAAAAAGATGTTACCTATGGTTCGACGCCATCAGTAACCTATCCTGCAGGTATTATTAATCCTGATATCCTTCCGCAGCAGTCCATTTCCTTAGAAATTGGTGCATCTATGGCTTTCTTTAAAAATAGGCTTTCAGCTGATGTAACGTACTATAATGTTGTTGATAAAAATCAGATTATCGATTTGAGTATTTCTCAAGCATCCGCTTTTACTTCGCGTAAAATAAATGGAAATAAATACCGTACAAAAGGATTAGAGATTTCTTTGACAGGGAATATAATTAAAAATGAACAATTTTCGTGGACGTCTACTGTAAACTGGTCCCGTGCAATTCAGCGTTTGGAAGAAATTTATAATAACCAAGCGAAATACGGTAATCTTAAAAAAGGCGATCGTGCAGACAGCTATTATGGTACTGTTTGGGAAAAATCGGCTGATGGTAAGGTTATCTTGAATCCGAATACGGGCATGCCGACCAATAATCCATTTCCACAGTATTTAGGATACTTTCAACCGGACTGGCAATTTGGTTTTGCAAACCAGTTTAAATTTAAGGGATTTCAGGTAAATCTTGATTTCGACGGATCTATTGGCGGCGTGATGAATTCGACAACCATAGAAAAAATGTGGTGGGGTGGAAAGCATCCTTCTTCGGTCTTATATCGTCAGGAACAATATGATGCTGGAAAACCAGTTTTTGTGCCAGATGGGGTGATCGTAACAGGAGGTGAGCTTACCCGCGACGTGAACGGTAATATTACTTCAGATACCCGAACGTATACAAGTAATACAAAAGCTGTTGATTGGCAGGCTTGGAGCCAAAATTATCCTTACCAGGCCAGAGTTACAGAGTCTGAAAGTAAACTGTTTGCCAATGTATTTGATCGATCATTTGTAAAACTACGTAGACTGTCGGTAGGTTATGATGTCAATAAGGTGTTTAAATTAAAACAGCTTACGGCCTTAAATGCATCACTATTTGGCTATAATTTGGCTATGTGGAAGAAAGTACCTTATATCGATCCTGATTTTGGTGTTGGAAACGATGGAAACTTACAAGATCCTTCCACACGATATATCGGTTTTTCTCTAGATTTTAAGTTTTAATAAAGTAGTACGATGAAGTTATTTAATAAACATATATTTCTTGGATTATTTTCTCTTTCAATCATGACTTCTTGTCAGAAATTGACTGAAGTAAATGTTAATCCAAATGAAGCGACAACAACCCACCCGCAAGCTTTATTGACGAAGGTAGAATGGGATGCTTTTCGGACCTGGCACGGTACCTCACCACTATATGCCTTGAAAATGATTGTGCAAACGGATGGTGAAAATGCGAATCAAATTTATAATTGGCAACGAGGAAGCTTTGAGCAATATGGTAATCTTCGCAATATTACCAAGATGACCGAAGAAGCTGAACGTATTGGCGCTGAAAGTTATTTGGCATTAGCAAAATTTTTCCGTGCGTATTATTTTTATAATCTTACCTTAACGTTTGGTGATGTCCCTTATTCAGAAGCAGCAAAGGGTGAAAATTCGGCAATTTTTGCGCCGAAATACGATACACAGAAAGACGTTTTGGTGGGTGTATTGAAGGAGCTCGAGGAAGCAAGTATTATTCTGAAGAAGAACAATAACACCATAAATGGGGATATTATTTATGGTGGAAATAGTAGCAATTGGAACAAGTTAGTCAATTCATTTCGCCTAAAAGTGCTATTGACACTCTCGAAGAAAACGACTGATCTTCCATTTAGTGCAGCAACAGAATTTTCAAAAATATTTACCAATGAGTCCAGAATCACTGATGTTAGTGGTGCTGAAGATGGGCAACTCATCTTTTTGAATCAAGAGGGTAATCGCTATCCTGAATTTAACTCAAGTGGTTATGGATCGGGAATGTATATGGATTCCACTTTTATCCAACGATTGCAGGACCTGAAAGATCCGCGGTTATTTGCCGTCGCTACACAAACAAGACTGGGTAAAGAAGCGGGTAAAGCGATTAATGACTTTACGGCTTATGAAGGCGGTGATCCGATTGTTCCTTATGCACAGGTGAATGCAAAAGCTGTATTAGGTAAATTATCGAAAGTCCACGAACGATTTTATCAAGATCCCACAGCTGAGCCATTGGTCTTATTGGGCTGTTCGGAGATGCAGTTTATTTTGGCTGAAGCCATTTTGAAAGGTTGGATAACGGGCGATCTCAATGCAACGTATACCAAAGGGGTACAGGCATCGTTCAAATTTTATGAAAAGTATGCGAAAAATTTAGGAATTTATACAAATGAAGCACAAGCGGCCAAATATCTTGAACAAAATTCGGTAAGTCTTGACGGAGCTAGTTCCAATGAGCAAAAGCTCGAACGTATCTTGATGCAGAAATACCTGCGCTCATTTCATCAGGGGGGATACTCGGCTTATTTTGATCATTTGCGCACGGGATATCCGAGTTTCCGTAAATCGGCGAATGTGAAAACAGCCTATCGCTGGATGTATCCTCAAGATGAGTACAATAATAATACGGCGAATGTATCTGATGCGATCAAATTACAATTTGGCGGAAATGACAATATTAATTTACAGACTTGGTGGTTAAAATAATGGATTCAAGGAGGGTATTTTTAAAAAAAGCAGCCATGCTGGCAGGGAGTACAGTCGCCATAAACTGGCTGCCTGAATCAATACAAAAAGCCTTGGCGATTGAAGCTCCAAAAGGATCAACTTTTTTGGATGCCGAACATGTTGTCTTTTTGATGCAGGAAAACAGATCGTTTGACCACTGTTTTGGAACTTTGAAGGGTGTACGTGGCTTTAACGATTCCCGCGCGATGAAATTGCCGAATGGCCTACCTGTATGGATACAAGGAAATAAGGAAGGTGCATATTTTGCACCTTTCCATTTAGATATCGTCAATAGTAAATCGACTTGGATGGGGTCGCTTCCGCATGGTTGGCGTGATATGGTTGCTGCTCGTCATGACGGGAAAATGGATAATTGGTTGGAAGCAAAGAGCTCTGGCAATTCAGAATATAAGGCTATGCCTTTAACAATGGGTTATTATAACCGTGCGGATATTCCTTTTTATTATGCTTTTGCAGATGCATTTACAATTTGTGACCAGCATTTTTGTTCTTCACTGACGGGAACGAGCGCTAATCGATCGTATTTTTGGACTGGTACAGTGCGCGAAGAACCCCGTAATCCCGAATCTGTTGCGCATGTAGACAATGGTCAGATCAACTACAAGGATGTCAAATGGAAAACCTATCCTGAACGACTGCAAAAAGCAGGGGTCTCGTGGAAAGTTTATCAAAATGAACTAAGTTTACCAGTAGGCTTTAAAGGAGAAGAGGAAGATTGGTTGGCCAATTTTACAGATAACAACCTGGAGTTTCACCAACAATATGGTGTAAGATATCATTTGGCACATTATCAGTGGATGAAAGAACGGGTAAAAGAGCTGCATAAATTTTTGGAAACAAATCCAAAAGAAGAATTGCTGCACAAAGCCAAAGCGGAATTGGAGGATTTGAAAAGGGATGTCATTCATTATACGCCCGAGAATTTTGAAAAGCTATCCCAGTTCGAAAAAGATATCCATCACAATGCATTTGTGACTAATCTAGCTGATCCCAACTTTCACAAACTTGATAAATTAAGTTATAAAGAAGGTGGAAAGCGGCAGGAAGTTGAGGTGCCAGCCGGAGATGTTTTTTATCAGTTTAGAAAAGATGTTGAAGATCGCCAATTACCTACAGTGTCGTGGTTAGTGGCACCTTGTCGTTTTTCGGATCATCCGGGCTCACCTTGGTATGGGGCATGGTACGTATCCGAAGTCCTCGATATATTGACCAAAGACCCTGAGGTTTGGAAAAAGACAATTTTCATCTTAACTTATGACGAAAATGATGGATATTTTGACCATATCGCTCCTTTTGTTCCGCCATTGAGCACGAACAAAGATCAGGGTGCCGTGTCAGAAATCGACACTTCGGATGAATATGTTACGCTAGAACAGGAGCGAAAAAGGAAAAATAGTAATAATGTAAGTTTTGAAAGTCCTATTGGTTTGGGCTATCGCGTACCAATGGTGATAGCTTCACCCTGGTCTAAGGGTGGTTGGGTCAATTCCGAAGTTTTTGACCACACCTCCTGTCTTCAATTTTTAGAACATTTTTTGGAGAAGAAAACGGGTAAGGTGATACGGGAAGAAAACATCAGTCAATGGCGAAGAATGGTCTGTGGCGACTTAACAACGTCTTTTCGTCCTGTAGATAACATTTCCAAAACAAGGCTTAATCCGGTAGACAGAGACGGGTATGTTGAACGTATATTCTCCGCCAGGAATAAAAAGCTCCCAACAGATTTTGTGAAAATCGACAGCCAAAAACTGGAGGAAATCAAATCGACAGGTCAGTATCATGCAGCTATGCAGATGCAAGAGCAGGGATGGAAGGATGCTTGTGCTTTACCTTATGAATTGCAGCTAAAAGTACAGCATACACCAACGATGCTTTCCATCAGCTCAACCTTGGAAAGAAGGCTCAATACAGCTAAAGCGGGAGCGGGTCTGCCTTATCATGTTATTTCCTATGTGGCGTATGATGGCCGTGCGGCGGGTAAAGTTTGGAATTTTACGGTACGGGAAGGGGATCAATTAGCGTATGAATGGGAACTCGATAAAATTGTAGGAGAGTACATATCATTTGCATTGCATGGCCCTAATGGTTTCTATCGTGCGATTGAAGGCGCAAAGTCGCATATTCCAGCTATTGATGTGTATACGAAAGTAGTTGCTGGAAAGCCTATTCTTTGTGTACAATCAGAGTCGCTAAATTGGGATTTATTTCTTAAAGACTGTTCCTATGATCTTTTCCATGCGAAAGCAATGCGCAAGGATGATCCTGCTTTGGTTGAAATCGATTGCAGCAAGAGTGAAGGTTGGTATGATATCGAAATAACGTGTTCAGAAGATCATGCGGTCAAATTCCGCTATGCTGGACATATAGAGACTGGTAAATCAAGTAAGACAGACCCGTTAATGGGTAAAGTAGAATTATAGCGGAACCAATTAAATACTAGGACGAAAGCGCTGTTTCACGATCGATGAACACAGCGCTTTCTCTTTTGCAAAATAGAGCAAGATTCTTTTTGTGTGGATTCGGGCAAAAATGGGATTTGTGTCTCTTGTGTCAAAACGTTATTTTTATGGTTTGGATCGTAGTTCATTACAGAGAGCTACACATCATGACGAATATGGAGGAGCAAAAAATTATTTTGGTTGAAGATGAACAGGATGTTGCTGATTTGATCGTACAAGGCTTAGGCGAGGATGGCTATAGGGTCATTCATCTGGGGCGTTCGGAAGGTCTGGAACAGCTTTTGGCGAAGCAAGATGTCTCTCTTGTGCTATTGGACATTCTTTTGCCGGGAACCAATGGCCTGGATATTTGTAAGCAGATCAGACAGTGGGGGTATACCGATTTACCTGTTATGATGCTGACTGCACTTGGTACTCCAGAAAATGTGGTGCTCGGACTCGATAATGGTGCCGATGACTATCTTTCCAAGCCCTTTAAGCTCATTGAATTGAAGGCTCGGATACGTTCATTGATCCGCAGGCAACAGTCTATCGTACAGGCAACACAACGTGAGTTACAGCCCTCGAAAGACACATTTAGTTATGGTTTTCTGAGTATCGATGATTATAAAAAAATAGCCTACTGTGAGGGGCAGGAACTCAATCTGACAAGTACAGAGTATCGTTTACTCTTGTTGTTTATTCAGAGCCCTAAAAAGGTATTTGAGAGAACGGAGCTTTTGGACAAAATATGGGGGATAAATTTCGATATTGGATCAAATGTCGTCGATGTTTATGTGAATTATTTGAGAAAAAAGATTGAAAAAATAACGAGCAAAAAAGCGATCCATACGGTTATTGGTATGGGATATGTTCTAAAAATAGAAGACTGAATATTTAAAAATGCACAATTATAATCGAAAGCTTATTTATCTCATTGCAATTCTGGTCATTTATGTGAGTTGTTTTGTTGGCTTTATTTTTTATTCCGTTACGAATTTTGCTTTTACAGATTTTTATAAACGGCTGGATCTGCGGCGAAATATTGCTGCGGAAAAATTTCTGAATAGTAAATCCGCCTCCCAGGCCGATCAGTGGAGCCTTGATTTTATAGAAAATCTCAATAATCAGCATGAATTTTTAGTTGAATTTGATAGCAATGGTACTATTTTAAGAAGCCAGGGATTTCATCAAGAACTATGGGATAAAATCAATAAAAAGGGAAGCTCAAATTTCAAGTCGGGTAATCAATTCTATTCAACGAAATATTTTTCGCAAAATGGTCGAAAGTATATTGTAGGCGCTTCCGCTGAAAATTACTTTTATACACACCATTTGGCCTACCTTCGTAATCTGCTTATTATAAGTCTGATTTTGGGGATTCTCTTTATATTCGTTGTTTCGGTTTTTATGAAACGTTCGTTCTTAAAGCCAATATTAACCATGATGAAAGAGGTGCAAGAGATTGGTTCGGAAAATCTCTATAAGCGATTGGATGAGGATAAATATAAAGGTGAGCTTCATGGTCTGTCACTCACATTTAATCGGATGTTGACGCGCTTAGAAACTTCTTTCGAAACACAAAAGAACTTTATCAGCAATGCATCACATGAGTTAAATACGCCATTGACATCCATCATAGGACAGGCCGATCTTGCTTTATCCAAAGAACGAACAACAGCGGAGTACCAACGAACATTATTTAAGATCATTGAGTCGGCAGAGCATTTGGAAAAGAAAACAAAAGCACTTTTACTGTTGGCGCGTACAGGTTTTGTGAATAATGCGACCGCATTTAGCCCCGTTCGTATTGATCAGATCGTGATGGACGCCGAGTTGACTGTAAAGGCCATCAATGATAAATTTAAGATTATCACAGATTTCAGCCTTTTACCAGATGATAGTATGCGACTTAAGGTGAATGGAAATGCAATTTTGTTACAGCTTGCGCTATCTAATATTATCAGTAATGCCTGTAAGTATTCATCCGATAGAACCGCTTATATTGCTTTAGGAGCATTGGACAATAAAGTGTTTATTTTAATAAAAGACAAAGGTATAGGAATACCCTCCCGCGAATTGGATCATATCTACGATCCTTATTTTAGAGCGTCCAACACGAGCGGCATTGATGGTTATGGTATTGGACTTCCTTTGGCCAGAAATATTATTAAGTTGCATGGTGGCACATTGAAGGTCAATTCTGTTGTGAGTGAAGGCACTACGGTAGAAATTGAACTACCCACTTACCTTCGGTTTTAATGTGGTTTTAATTTCAACTACATTTCTAATCTCATTTTAATCCTGTTGCTCGCTTTCTAATGGAAAGCTAATTTTAGATTCATTCCGTTGCCATATGTGCGTTTTAACTTTGCTAAAAAAAAAGCATGGCTAAAACAACGCGTATATTAATACCTAGTGATTTTACAGTTGACTCACTCCGTTTTGTGCGTCAAAGTATTGAAGAGTCAGTGGCTGATTCTATCGATATTATCCTTGTGTATGGCAATAAAAGCAGCACTTCTGCGAGTGAATTACTCGGAATTGGATTGGAAGATCAATTGGAAACACTTCAATCTGAATCTTTTTTAAAAGCCTGTAGCGGAATCTATCAGCGCTATAAAAACCGTAAGCTCAGTATTTTTGCAGATATTTTGGGTACCGATAACAGTCATTATTTGCAGCATTACCTCAAAGGACAGTCTGTAAATGAGGTCATCATACCACGTGATTATACCTATAAAAAGAAAACACGCAATTTTTTTAATGTCGCTAGTGCACTCCGTAAAGTCGAGAGTCAAATTCCTTCTACAATTTCATTTAAGGAACAACCAGGTATCAGAAACAGAGAAATCGGACTAATTGAATGATCGATCGGAGTTTTTACTTTTGTTTTTAGCTGAAATTCATCATTTATAACTTATCTTCTATCTATTTTTATGGGGCATATACAAGGCGGACCATCACCTTTACAACGGTTGGCCAGCTTATTACATACTGAACGAAAAACGATCAATTTTATATTTATTTATGCTATTGTCATCGGTATCTTTAGTCTGACGATTCCAATTGGAATCACGGCGATTTTCAATTTTTTAAGTAATGGAGCGATGTATAGCTCTACCTATATCTTAATTGCCTTTGTCCTGTTTGGTGTAATCGTAGCGGGTACGTTATTGATCGGTCAACTGACCTTAGTCGAGTATTTAGAGCAAAAAATCTTCTTAAAATCGGCACTTGAATTTTCTTATCGCCTCCCAAGAATAAAACCTAAAGAGTTACTTGGAAAAAATCTTGTGGAGTTGGTTAACCGTTTTTTTGATGTTATCATTATTCAAAAGGGAATTATCAAACTTTTGATCGATATCATCGCCGCATTGGTGACAATTTTCTTTAGCGTGGTCTTATTGTCATTTTATCATCCTGTATTTCTGGCCTTTGGCATTATTGTCATTTTTTCTGTTATTACGATACTTATTTTATACTATAAAAGAGGGTTGAAAACAAGTATTGAAGAGTCTGAATACAAATATGAGACGGTAGCCTATTTGGAAGCTGTTGCCGGACAAATTGACCATTATCGTGCTGATGAGATGAAAATGAACGAAGTGACAAAAACAACAGATTATATTGTCAGTAAGTATTTAGGGGCGAGAAACGATCATTTTAAGGTTTTAAAGCGCTTTTTTATTGGTTCTGTCCTACTTCGCACCCTGTTGTTTGGAGCGATGCTCTTGCTTGGATCTTATTTTGTTGTGGAGCGGCAAATGACTTTTGGTCAATTTGTTGCGGCTGAAGTTGTCATCGTTCAAATTGGTTATGCCATTGAAAAACTGATGACAAATTTGAATACGATTTTTGATATGCTTACTGGAGTTGTCAAATTGGCGGCTGTAACGGATCTTGCGTTGGAGGAGGACGCTGCGGTTTATGTTGATTAATAAGGATCGTTCGAGTCAGAAAACGCTCTCATGGAGAGATCTTTCCGATGATGCAGTTGGCAAGTTATTGAAAGAGCGGGGATCCCTCGTCTTGGGGCGAATTCTTGTGTTTTCTGGGATTGTTTTTGTACTAGCACTTTTTCTCCCATGGAGGCAGACAATTCCTGGAGTAGGAGCGGTTACCGCTTTACGTCCACAGGACAGACCGCAGACCATCCAAAATCAGATTGGTGGTCGCATTGAGTATTGGGCGGTTACCGAAGGGCAGGAAGTGAAGAAAGGTGATACGATTTTAGTGCTTTCGGAGACTTCTCAATCTTATTTTGATCCCATGTTACCATTGCGATTAGAAGAGCAATTGAATGCCAAACAAAGCGGAGAAGATGCTGCTAATCAAAAAATGAAAGCCACTGAAGCACAGATTGAAGCATTGAAAAATGGGCTTGATTTCCAGCTTGCGTCAGCTAAAAATAAGGTGATTCAAGCTCAAAATCTGGTAAAAATAGATAGCGCAGAATTGGTCGCTGTCATGAGCTTTTTTGAGACCAGCGAAAAGCGGCTCAAACGGTACGAAGAGGGCTATCGTGACGGTTTATTTTCCTTAACAGATATTGAAACAAGGCGCTTAAATCTGCAAAATGATCGAGCTAAAGTTGTAAGTGCAGATAACAAGTTGTCGAATTCAAGACAATCATTAACGAATGCCAGTATCGAATTAAACAATATCCGTGCAAAGTACAATGAATCATTGGCGAAAGCGCAGTCCGATTTAAGTTCCGCCTTTTCCTCCAAAGCCTCAGTACAAGGGGATATCGCCAAACTGAGAAATGAGATATCCAATATTGATGTACGACGTGGGTTATATGTCGTGAGGGCGCCACAAGATGGTTTTATTGTAAAAACCTTTAAGGCAGGAATTGGTGAAAATATGAAGGAAGGAGAGTCCGTTGCGACATTACAGCCTAAAAAACCACTGCTTGCCGTAGAGCTTTATGTAAACGCAATGGATGTTCCACTGATTGAGCCGGAAAGTGATGTAAGGCTACAATTTGATGGCTGGCCATCGATCCAATTTTCCGGATGGCCGTCTGTCGCGGTCGGTACCTTTGCTGGAAAAGTTTCAGTCATCGATAAAGTGAGTAGTACGAATGGCCGATTTAGGATTTTGATACGCGCAACAGATCCTGTTCCGGAAGGAGATGAGCCTTGGCCTGTTCAGTTAAATCAGGGCTCAGGTGCTTATGGAAGGGTTATTTTAAATAAAGTCCCATTATGGTATGAGATATGGCGACAGTTGAATGGCTTTCCGCCGAGTTTGGAAAGAGAACCAAAAGAAAGGGAGAAAAAGTAATTGTTATATGAATAAATTGAATTTTATTTTTATCGTGTTTTGCTTTTTTTTCTCTCCTCATCTTTCGGCTCAGGAAAAGGAGTATGGAGCAACGAATACTTTTACCGTGGATGACATGGAAGAGCTTTTAATGGCCAATCATCCCATCGTTAAACAAGTGAATCTGCTGAGTGAAACTGCAAAAGCCCAGGTAACACAGGCGTTAGGAAAGTTTGATCCGACGCTAAATTCCAGTTTTAAAAATAAGCATTTTGGCAAGACGGATTATTACAATCAGTGGAATAGTGAGTTGAAAATTCCACTTTGGTTAGCTGGCGCAGATCTGAAAATTGCTTATGATCGAAATGTTGGTTATTATACAAACCCGCAATCCCGAACAAATAATGCAGGGCTTTCCGCAATCGGTTTAAGTATTCCATTGGGGCAAGGTTTAATTGTCGATAGTAGAAGAAATACGTTGCAGCAGGCAAAGGCTATGATCAGCTACCTAGAAGGCGAAAAGATAAAACAAATAAATGCCATTTGGTTTCAGGCACTTTCAGATTACTGGAATTGGTATTTTGCCTATCAACAGTATCAGCTTTTATTGGAGGGTGTAAAATTGGCTGATCAACGGTTTAAAGCAATCAGTGAGCAGACGACGCTGGGAGATAAACCTGTAATTGATTCCATCGAAGCTTCGGTCGTTGTAAAAGAACGGCGGATAGAACTTTCAAAGTATGAAGTTGAACTTAAAAACGCGAAAATTGTATTGTCCAATCATCTGTGGAATGATCAACAATTTCCAGTAGAACTTCCAGATCATGCCATACCGCTTAAGCTCGAAGATCCTGCTATTTTGCCAGATAATAGTGTGATCGAGGCACTTCTTGATTCGGCAAAAATTGCTCATCCCGAAATGATCAAGTTGGCTAGTAAAAATCAACAACTTCTATTTGAGGAACGTTATCGAAAAGAAATGCTTAAACCTAAATTTAATGTGTCAGGCACGCTCATTTCTAGCCGTCACGGTTTTAATGATTTTGTACCACCGCAGTATGATTTTAATTGGCAGAATTATAAAGTAGGTTTTGAATTTGCATTTCCACTTTTTATTCGCGCCGAACGTGGGAAGCTCAAAGAGGTACGGATTAAGCAAGATCAGCTGAGATTTGAACAGGTTGCGACCCAGAGAAATATTTACAATGAAGTCGTTAAAAAATATAATGATTTAAATGCTTACAGTAAACAGATTGAACTTCAATCGATCAATATAAGTAATCAGGAACTGCTTCTTAGGGGTGAATTAAATAAGTTTGAGCTGGGTGAATCAACCTTGTTTGTTGTTAATAGTAGGGAAAACAAGCTGATCGAAATGCGGATCAAGCAAGAGAAGCTTGTTACGGACTACAGAAAGGCACTAGCGGAATTATATTACAAAGCCGGAACTAAATTTTAATCCCATTTTAATCTGCATCTTTTTTTTAATCTCATTTTAATATCGGTCTTAAAATTCTAATAGAAAGTTAATTCCAGATTCATTCGGTTGCCATGATGACCTATTAATTTTGTATAAAAATAATTGGATATGGCAAAGGCAATGCGTGTATTGATTCCAAGTGATTTTACGATTGATTCACTTTTTTTTGTGATTCATAGTATAGAGCAATCGACAGCCGAAGAACTTGATATCATTCTTGTCTATGGTAATAAGAGCAGTACATCGATCAGCGAACTATTGGGAATCACATTGGATGACCAACTCAGTAATCTTCAATCGGAGGACTTTTTGAAGGCCTGCCAGATGATCTGTCATCGTTATGAAAATCGTAAGCTAAATATCTATACAGACATCATCGGTTCTGACAATCTCAATTATTTACAACATTATTTGCGCGGAGCTCGGATTGATGAAGTCAAAGTTCCCACAGATTATGAATTTGAAAAAAGAACACGGCATTTTTTCGATGTCGGACAGGCTTTGCTTCACTTGAGTAAAAGTAAACAGAAGAATGTCTCGATTGTCGCAAGACCTGGGACAAACAAAACAGGAGGAAATGTCTTGGCGGATTTATTTTTTAACAAGAAATGGGATGTTAACTATTAAGAGAAAAATATTAGCAAGGTTCAACTTCGTCTTGTTGTCCTTTTTGCTTTTAGGAGCTAGTTCAATGGTTATGTTTTATGAAAACCCCGAGCGGCTTTTAGAAGGAGAGTGGGAAGAGCAAGGTTGGTACTTTGAGAAAGTGGAGAAGTCTCCAACGTTCAAAAAACAGGCGGTTATCCATGAAGGAATAAAAGATGCTGCAATCGCTCACCTTCCACCTTTGCAGGATGGATTATGGCATTTTGAAAAAATGGGTGACAAAAATTTTATTGCCCATCATGAGGACAAACAATACAATTGGTTTTTGAAGGGACGAGGCCATATCCTTGAGCTTCGGAAAAATGATGAGCTTATAGAGAGCTTTGTCATACAAAAATTGAATAAAAACCAATTGATACTGCATCTTAACTTGGATATGCAGACGAAAGGAATCGCACGAATTGTGCTGAAAAAAGGAGGAAAGGAAAAATATGCTGAGAAAATATAGCAATCATAGAACGATTCAAGATAATATCAAATTAGGGGGAATAACTGCATTCTCTGCGGGAATGGTCAATGTCGCATCTGTCATTGTCTTTTTCTCGTTTACATCCAATGTAACAGGTTATTATGCGGTTTTTGCGCAAGAGATTGCGAAAGGAAATTGGTATCAAGGTGCAGTAGTGCTATTATGGATTTTACTTTTTCTAGTCGGGAGTATGCTTTCGAATCTTATCATCATTCATGGTAAAGGACGTTTTAGCTCCTATCTGACACATTCCATTCCTTTGGCATTGGAAATACTGAGTATATTATTTGTCGGGATATATCTTGATGTATTTTATGAAGATTCTTTGAAAGAAACAGAGATACTTGTAGGTGCATTGCTGTTTGCAATGGGATTGCAAAATGGTTTAACAGCGAGCATATCGAATTCTGTTGTGAAAACGACACACTTGACAGGGCTAACGACAGATTTAGCAATATTGATTTCGATGTTCACTAAGGAGTCGAACCGAAGCAATAAGGCATTGGTCGACAAATTCCATTTACTGCTGAGTATCGTGGGAGCCTATGTCATGGGAGGGCTTGTGAGCGGTATTTCATTCACCTATTTATCGAATAAGACATTTTACGTGGTTTGTTTTGTTCTTTTAATCATTGGTTTGTACGACCATTACAAATTGTATCTATTGAAAAAGCAATTTGTGAATCGTCATCGTCAGCCAGTGGCAGCTTAGTTGACCGAGAAAGTTCTTGGTTAACTAAGCTAAAGGGCAAATATTTTTTAATCGCATTTCAAAAAATGCGATTTTTTTTGTCCGAAAAATGCTTATCTTCAACCTCGGTTATCACGCTCTACCAATGCGCATGAAAGACTACTTAATCAATTTAAAACCACGTCATGATCAAATTCTTTTCCATCCGGCCTTTTTGGACACTCTCTCTAATTTCTCTGTCAGTATCACCGCTCTGTGTAAAACAGGTTTGTGCGCAAGAATTGCACAGCCAAAGATCAGTACATGATCAACATAAAAACCAACAGAATCTTTTACGGGCGATCCAATTGATTGATCGGTCAATGGAAGTCTATTTTTCTGGTGAAGATTTCAAAATGCATCGTTTTTATAATCCATTTACGCAGGTTCGATCCGAAGAAAAAGCGAGTGTATGGATGTACTCTGCGTCGATAGAAGCTGTAAACGCTGTGTTGAGCGGCTTGAAAAAGCAACAAAAGGCAGGTAATACCGAGCTTTACGGAAAGTATTATTCCCGCTATGTGGATTTATTGGCTAAGCTTCATGCAAATGCAGCTTATTATTTAGGGACATTTACGCTAACATCTTTTACACAACATAAAGAATGGACGGTGTATGCTGTCGATCGCGTCCGAGAAAAAGGAAAAGCAAATGTAACGGGAGTTTTGAATGTCTATGATGATCAGATGTGGCTAGTACGGGAATTATTGGAAGCCTATCACTTGACTGGGCAAGAACGTTATTTGCAAGAAGCTGAATACCTTACTGCCTATGTTCTTGATGGTTGGGATTGTACTTTGGATGAGAAAGGGAAAGAGCATGGTGGAATCCCATGGGGCCCAGGATATGTAACTAAGCATGCCTGTAGCAATGCACCGATTATTAGTCCGCTTGTTGCATTGTATGAAATCTATAAAAAGAAAGGAGACCAAATCGTTGCGCATTCCATTGATCAGAAAGATAAATTAACCCGTATTTCTAAAAAAGAGAAGAAGAGCGATTTTTATCTCCGTTATGCTAAAAGGATTTATGATTGGCAAAAGGTATATCTTCTTAATGAAAAAGGTGTTTATGCTGATATGATGGGTGATTGCTTTCCAGATTGTTCGATAGCTTATGAAACGGTCAACGGTGTACAATACCGAAAAAATACCGAGCTCAGAAAAGCGGTTGGAACAGCATTTTCCTATAACAGTGGTACGATGATTTCAGGAGCCGCCGACTTATATCGTGTTACGAAAGCAAAAAGCTATTTAGAAGATGGCAAGAAACTGGCCGATGCGACTTTTACTTATTTTGGAAAGTTAGGGCAGCAGATTCCTGAGCACTATACCTATGCGACAGATGGTTTTAATAATTGGTTTAACGGCGTGTTGTTAAGAGGATATACCGCTATATTTCCCAATTATAGCAAGGCTGGACTGTATGCAAAATCTTTTCAGGATAACTTGGATTACGGCTATACCCACTTCTTGAAAGATGGATTTCTGCCGAATGACTTGCTCGGAGGCTGGGCAAATGATAAAAGTAAGAATGATTTGGAAGGAATGTTTATGTTCACTTATGCAGCACAGTATGCAACACTTGCGCAAGTTGAATCAACAAAATAGGTGCACGCTTGGACGGACACCTATTTTTATTCAGATATGATTATTTGCTGGGTTAAGATTTAGATAAAGCAGTTTGAGCGTCCTGAAATTCGGTAGGACTTTGGCCAAACTGCTTTTGAAAATTACGTGAGAAATGAGTAGCGGAACTGTAGCCCAATAAATTAGAAATTTCGTAAACTTTATATTGTTTTTGAATAAGCAGTTCTGCTGCTTTTCTGAGCCGAGTTAAATTAATCAGTTCATTGGGTGATAGGCTGGATACCACATTGATTTTGCGATAGAGTGTAGGTCTGCTCATGCAGAGAATATCGGCCATTCTATCCACATTAAACTGGGGATCATCGAGATGTTGCATAATGATTTCTTCAATCTTCAGCAAGAACTCTTGTTCACTTTGATTTTGCCCGATCTGTTGGATTTGTGACATCGGATTTTTAATAAAAAACTCCTTGACCTTGACTCTATTCTTTAATAAACTGGCTATTTGTGCTCTTAAAAAAGCGGGCGAAAAAGGTTTTTCAATGTAAGCGTCGGCACCAAATTCTAAACCCTGAATTTTTGATTCAATACTATTTTTTGCTGTCAAAAGTATAACTGGAATATGTGCATAAGCGATATCCTCCTTAATTTTTTGACAGAGCTCAAAACCATCCATTTCTGGCATCATTACATCACTTACGATCAGATCGAAATATTCAGAGGCTAATAAATCTAGGGCTTCTCTTCCATTAGAACTCGTTGTTATCTGATAATCTTCATTGAGATCATCCGCAATAAATTCAAGCAGTTCGGTATGATCATCTACTAATAATAAATTGGATTTGGCATTCATAATTATGGGTTTGTATTGTGATTCAAAGGTAACGTCAAGCTAAATACGTTCAATTGGAGGTCGTTTGTACTATATAACAAGGTACCTTGGTGTTTTAAGGTTAGGGATCTTGTCAATGCCAAGCCTAGACCGCTTCCAGGAACATTCTTATTTTGCTTTAAACGATTGAATGGTTCAAAAATTCTTTCCCTTTCTTCTGAAGGAATTAAAGCTCCGTCGTTTTTCACGGTCAATATAAAGATATTTTTCTGTTTATCCATATTCAAATTCACTTCAATATAGGATGAGGAATATTTAAGGGCATTATTCAATAAGTTGTAACAAATCTTGTCGAATGCGTCGATATCGACTTGACCTATAATATCGGGTATAATGTGCGACACAATCTGCTTTCCCTGTGCCTGGAGTGTGACCGTAAAATTGTTGATGATTTCCTGAACCGTTTGGCTTATGTTTTCTGATTCAAAGTGTAATTTGAATCCTTCCGTTTCGACCTGTCTAAAATCCAGTAATTGGTTACTAAGCGCAATCAACTTCTCCGTATTGTTCTGCATGGTCAATAATAGCTTGTCTGTTACAGGATTGTGATCTACCTTATCCATAAGCTTCTCTAAGGGGGCTTTGATCAATGTCAACGGTGTGCGTATTTCATGGGCAACATCGGTGTAAAAATTGATTTTTGAACGGTAGAGTTCTTGCTCACGTAGATTTTGTACGGTTAGAAGGTGTTGTCGATTGCGTTGTTTGATCTTTTCATTGAAATGATGAATAACAAATACAATGAGCCCCACAAGGATTAGTGCGTAGCAAACAAAAGCTGGTATACTTGCCCATATAGGAGGAAGAATCGTGATTTTAAGACTAGCAAAGGTGGGTATTGTGTTACCATTTGGATCCTCCGCTTTTACGGTAAAAACATAGTTCCCAGGCGCAAGTTTGGTGAAGTAAGCACGTTGATTGCTTGTAATGTCTATCCAATTGTCGTCAAGACCATCCATTTTATAACTATAGTGAATAGAGTGGGGGGCTTGGTAGTGTAATGCCGCAAAATCAAGACTGAAGGATGATTCGTCGTGTTTTAGTTTGATATTTTTTGTGAATAAGATTGATTTGGATAAAATACTTGCATCGGTATATTGATTGATCGCTCTATTGTTGATGTAAAAATTAGTGATATAAATCGGTATTTGATTCTTATAGTTAATTTGGTTTAGTTTTTCCGGATTGAAACGTATAAGGCCATTGATGGTACCGAAATAGAAGTTCCCATTGTCGTCATCAAAAGATGAATTGTAATTGAACTGAATCGTCGGTAGGCCTGACTCCAAGTTGAAGATCCGTTTTCTGCCATTGGGCAGATGATAGCGTACCAGCCCTTTAGAGGTACTTACCCAGAGATTCTGTTGTTTGTCTTCTAAAAATGCGAGCGTTACGTTACTGGGCATTCCTTCTTCCAGGCCAATGTTTTCAAAACTATCCTGATTTAATTTCTTCTTAGCCATTCCACCTTCAGTGGCGATCCAAATTTGATTTTTTGAATCCTCAAATAGACTATTGACCCTATTGTTAGGCAAAGAATTGGGGGCATTCTGATGATGTGTATAATGTTTGAAATAACGTGTGGTCGGATTATAGCAAAATAGCCCATCGCGCCATGTACCTACCCAGATATTTCCCTCTTTATCTTCCAAAATAGTCGTGTAAAACATGTATTCGGGGACATTATCAATGAGGTGAAAAGACTTTTTTTCAAAGTTAAACCGGTATAAGCCACGAGTTGATGCAGCTATAATGTCTCCTTTTCGAGTTTTATAGAGATAAAATAGAAAATTGCTTTGTAGATCAGAAGGGGTTGCATTGTTATTGCGATCGATGTGATAAATGACTTTTTGAAGCTTTGGCGAAAATATGTCCAGGCCATTGACGAAGGTGCCGATCAGTAGTTTATCACCAATAGGAAGAACGCCATGGATATTATTGTTTGCCAGATTCCCCTGCTTATCGGAAAAGTTTTGGATATTACCCGACTTAGGGTCCAGTTTAGATAGCCCTCCATTTTCGGTGCCTATCCATATATTCTGATCGATATCTTTTTTGATAATGCGTACAACAGAGCCTTTTAAGCTCCCGGGGCGATCTTGTGGGAGGAATTTTTCGATGATACTATTGTTCTTATGATAATAGTTGATCCCACCAAAATAGGTTCCCAGCCAAATACCCTCATCCTTATCCTGTAGGATGTTATAAATGGCATTGTCAGATATACCCCAAGGGTTTTCTTGTTCTTTCTGAATGTTGATGTAACGTCGGCTAGCAATTTGATAAATGAAGAGGCCCGACTCCGTTGCAAACCAATATTCATGATCATTTGGCTGTATAATATCTCTGACATAGAGAAATTGATGCAGTTGATCTGGTCCAAGGATAGACTTAAGGGATTTATCTCGAAAGCGATAGCTATAAACACCAGTTTTTGAAGTACCAATCAATAAGTCTCCGTCGCGGTTTTCCATTATTTTCTCAATACTAAACCAATCCTTAGCACCATATTTTGCTTGAAAGTCAAGCATGAGTACGGGTTTTCCGGAAGGACCTATTTGGAAGATTTTGCCTTCAGGAGTTCCAAAAAATACCGCTCCATTTTTTGTGCAGCTGATGGACGTAATGTAGAGATCTGATTTTGTAAATTGTTGAATTGCATGACTAACTAAATCATGGCAATAGAGCATTCCATTTGATATAAACCAGATCCTTTTGCGTTGATCGGTAATAATAACAGGGACGTCCGCATTTTCAAATTGTTTACTCAGCAGTCTAAATTGTTCATCGACGGGGTTGTAACAATAGATTCCCTGATCTGTACCAATCCAAATTCTCTTTCGAAAATCTTCTTTCAATGAAATGATATTATTGCCCCCCAGACTATTTTTTCCAGATTTTGATGCATCAAAATGTTTGAAATTATTACCATCAAAACGATTTAACCCATCTTTTGTACCGAACCAAAGAAAGCCCTGACTATCTTGCATACTACAAATGACAGCATTGTTAGACAATCCTTCATTGATTTGATAATGATTGAAATAATAGGGCTGCGCATGGAGCAACGAGGGAAGCAACAGAAAAAATAGAAGACGTAAAGGCTTTAGGTTGATCATGATCATTTGGTTATTGATACAAAATAGTGCTAAAATGAAACAATTTAATCTTAAAATTTCTGAAAAATTTAAGACTTTAGCTTATATATTGTAAGCGTTAAAATTATAAAAAATCTAGAAAAGGACGTATGTTCTATCTAAACAAAGATTATAAACCATTTAAAATATTACGAATGAGAGGAAAATTGACCTTGCTTGGTCTTTCTGCAATGCTGGCATTTTGTGTGTCTTGTCAGCAATCGACTGGTTCCAAAACTTCAAAAGCAGATTCTTTATCGGCCTACATGGATACCGCACAGTTCAGCGGAACTATTGATCAAAAACAGGCTTATCTATATGAACTGAGCAATAAAAATGGCGTACAAGCTTATTTTACCAATTTTGGTGCACGTTTAGTGGGATTATGGGTGCCTGACAATAAGGGGGAGTTATGCGATGTTGTTTTGGGTTTTTCTAAAGCGGCTGATTATAATAATCCCAAAGAACCATTTTTTGGTACTATTGTAGGGCCTTTTGGTAATCGGATTGCTAAGGGAAAATTTAAGTTGGATGATAAAACCTATACATTGGCGGTAAATAACGGTCCTAATACACTGCATGGAGGTTTTAAAGGTGTGCATTTTGCCAATTGGACATTAAAATCGTCAGATAAATCGTCTCTTACTTTTGCTTACACCTTACCTGATGGACACGAGGGTTTTCCAGGAAACATCCAGATGGAAGTGACTTATACGCTTAACGATAATAATGAATTGATGATTGCCTATCGTGCTACTTCCGATAAAAAGACGGTGATCAATTTGACCAACCATGCTTACTTTAATTTAAATGGTGAGGGGAGCGGTACAATTCTGGATCATCAGCTTCAATTGTTTGCGAATGAATACACACCAGTGGATAGTACACTAATACCAACAGGGCAATTAGCACCGGTAAAGGGAACAGCTTTTGATTTTACAACCTTGAAACCAATAGGAAAAGATATTAATGCCAATGATCAGCAACTGAGCTTTGGAAAGGGCTATGATCACAACTTTGTCTTAAGCAAGGAGAAAGATGGCGATTGGTACAAAGCAGCCCATGTGATTGGAGATAAATCGGGTATTGTTATGGATATTCTGACTGCAGAACCTGGAATACAATTTTATAGCGGTAATTTTATGAATGAACAAGTGCAATTGAAGAACGGGAAAAAAGACTCCTTTCGTACGGCCTTTTGCCTCGAACCGCAGCATTTTCCGGATGCACCAAACCAACCTAATTTTCCAACAACTGTCCTAAACCCCGGGCAAGTTTATCAAACGAAATCCCTGTATCGTTTTTCGGTAAAATAATACATATTTAATAATGATTGGTTTGAAAGTACACCACTGAAAAGAGGTGTACTTTCTCTTTTTAATAGACCTTAAAACGTTTTAGGTCTATTTTATTTCTTTGATACAAATAGGCAGTTTTTTGAGAAAAAACGAAAGTCTGTACGATTGAATATATCTTAATTTTGGACAAATCAATTATACAAACTAATCAATCTAGGTATGTTTAAGGGTCTTAAATGTCTGCCAATATCTGCTACATTGCTCTGCTGTGCGAGCAGTTTTATCCCCTTAGCAAAGGGAGCTAATTTAATTCCAGTTTCTCCAGGGGGGATCGAGTTGCAAAAAGCAATAAAAGGGGTTGTTAAGGATAAGGATGGCAATCCTATTGTAGGAGCGACGGTCGCATTGAAATCCAAACCCAATATTGCAGTCTCAACAGATGCGAAAGGTAATTTTAACTTGACAGGTGTCAATGCCGGTGAACTTTTGACCGTAAGATCTGTAGGCTACCTCTCCAAAGAAGTCGTAGCGAGTGCCGATTTAGTCATTACATTGGACGATGAAAATTCACGTATCGGCGAAGTGGTTGTGGTAGGGTACGGTACACAAAAGAAGGAATCTGTTACTGGTGCAATCACGGCAATTTCTTCGCAGGATATTTCCAGATCTGTTGCGACTACAACCTCAGGAGCTTTGGTCGGGAAGATTGCAGGGGTCAATAGCCGGATGTCAGATGGACGCCCTGGCGCATGGACGGGGATCAGCATCCGGAATATGGGAACTCCCTTGTATGTGATCGACGGTGTTCAAAAAGATGAAGGCCAATTCAATAATTTGGACTTCAATGACATCGAATCTGTTTCGGTTTTGAAGGATGCGTCCGCAGCGATTTATGGTGTACGCGCAGCCAACGGAGTGGTGGTTGTAACGACAAAGAAGGGGAAGCGGGGCGACAACAATACCTTTAATATCAATTCGTATTATGGCTGGCAAAGTATGTTTCGCTTTCCCAAGCCTGCAGATGCAAGTACCTATGTAAAGAGCTACATTCAATCGGATGCCATTCTTGGTGTGAAGGATCCCAAGTATTCATTAAGCGATCTTGAAAAATGGCAGCAGGGGACGGAAAAAGGTTACCGCCCATTTGATTGGTACGATTATATCTTAAAAACTAGTCCGCAAACCTATGTTTCTGGAAATGTGAGCGGTGGGTCCGAAAAAATCAATTATTACTTAAGTGCCGGGCATCTCGACCAGCAGTCCATCATCCGTAATTACGGCGGCTTCAATCGTACCAATGTGCAGATGAATATTGACGCGAATGTATCAAAACGATTAAAGATTGGTGCCAATTTGAATGGGCGGATCGAACAGCGCAAACAACCGGGCGTACCTGGTGCTGACGATACTTGGCAGGCTTTATTTGCGATATATCGCAACCTGCCTACTGCACGGCCTTTTGCCAACGACAATCCTTTATATCCAACGCAGACATCGCCCAATGCGGAAACTAACTTTGCGATGCTGAATTATGATCTGTCCGGTACTTATCAGGAAAAATGGCGGGTGATGCAGTTAAATTTTAATGCGGAATATAAGATCACAAATGATTTGATCGCTAAGGGAACAGTAGGCTATTATCTGGCCAATAAATGGATGGATAATCAGGAGTTTACCTATAAACTATATGGCTACGATGAGAAGACAGATACGTACCCGGTAACTTTTAGCATGGACAACCCTTGGCGGGAGAGATCTATTTCGCAGGTTGAAGAAATCTCAACCCAATTTACCTTAAATTATAACAAGCGATTCGGCAAACATGGAATCAATGCTGTGCTTGCTGCGGAGTCCATAAAAAGGGATAATCCAGATGTTTATGTACACGATCGTCCAGCCTCTAATGCCTTAAGTTTGATCTATTTTCAGACGATGGACACCTACAATGATACTGGAGTGAATACCCAGGCGAGAGCCGGTTTTGCAGGGCGGGTCAATTATGATTATGACCAGAAATATCTTTTGGAGCTTTCTTCACGCTATGACGGTTCATGGAAATTCGCGCCAGGAAGCCGATGGGGATTTTTTCCTTCGGTATCTGCAGGCTGGCGTGTTTCATCTGAAAAGTTCTGGTCTGAAGGTATGAGAAAGGTATTTGACGATGTGAAGTTAAGGGGATCTTACGGTGTATTGGGCGATGATAATTTGGATGCCTGGGAATATTTTGCTTTTGGTTATCTAAGTGGATATAATTATTTCCGAAAACCAGTGCGTGATGGCTATCAAAATATCGTCGGCTCAACAATTGACGGGAAGTATGTTATCGGTTCTCAAGCACGTGGCCTTCCCGTTAAAACGCTTTCTTGGATTCAGGCCCATATGCTAAATGTTGGTTTGGACTTTAGTACACTAAAAGGTAAATTAACAGGTTCGGTAGATGTCTTCCGTCGAAAAAGAACAGGACTGCCTGCCAAGCGAGAAGATGTATTGATACCGAATGAAGTAGGCTTTAGTTTACCTTATGAAAATCTGAATTCGGATATTCATCAAGGTATCGATGGATCATTAATGTGGCGGAGTAGCGTCAATGGATTTAACTATTTCGTAGGCGGTAATTTCACTTTCGCACGGCAAACTGACGGCGAACAATATAAACCACGTTTTGGAAACTCTTTGGATCAATATCGAAAATCGATCTATGACCGTTATGCCTTTCTCAATTGGGGATTACATTCCATTGGACAATTCCAGTCGTGGGAAGAAATTGCCAATTATGATATAGACAATGACCGTAAAGGCAACTCATCATTACGGCCGGGTGATATTAAGTATGAAGATATTAATGGCGATAAAGTGATCAATGAGCTGGATGAACGGCCAATCGGATATCGACAAGGCGGTCTTCCTTATTTCAATTACGGAATTAACCTTGGCGGCCAATTTAAGGGATTTGATTTGGCAATGGATTTCACCGGAGCAGCTTTTGCTTCTTTTAATCCCAGTTATGAAGCTGTTTTCCCTTTCCATGATGGTGGCAACAATCCGCAATACTATATGGAAAACCAGTGGATGCTGAGCGATATTACGGATCGAAATAGTGCATTGATCCCAGGAAAGTACCCTACATTAATTAAAGGAAATAGAGATCATAGTAATTATTGGCATAGCGACTTCTGGCTTACCAATGTCAACTATTTGAAATTAAGAAACCTGCAGATCGGATATACTTTACCGGAGAAGTGGATGAAACCTCGAGGAATTCAGAAATTGAGGATATATACCATGATGCAGAATCTGTTTAGCATAGATAATTTGGGTGATATGAAGATCGATCCAGAAATCACAAGTGATTCGGGCGTTCAGTACCCAACAAACAAAGTTATAAACGTTGGTGTTACCTTAACTTTTTAATAAGATGATAAATAAGAAAGTTATTTTATTGGGTGTATGTCTCGTATGTACATTTTCAAGCTGCAATAAATTTTTGGAACGGGAATCACAGGCTATTTTTACCGACGATCAGATATTTTCGGATCAGAATATGATAAAATCTGTTCTAGCGAATTATTATGGGCGGATTAGCTGGGGACAGCAATTTGGAGACAATGGATCTTTTGCGATGTTAGATGAGGCCGGATTTTCAAGCGGTGGCCCCAATACGATGCAGGAATTTCCGAATGACTTTTGGCGTATGTACGATTATGAACTGATTCGCAATCTGAATCAATTTATCGTAGGTGTTCGTCAATCATCATTGGACGAAAATAATAAAAAGAGCATCGAAGGCGAGGCCAGATTTATTCGTGCTTGGACCTACTTTAATATGATCAAGCGTTTGGGCGGAGTTCCTTTGGTGGGTGATAAGATCTATGATTATACGGGTGGCATGGATCCAGCAGAGTTGCAGACACCGCGATCAACAGAAGCAGAGAGTTATAATTACGTGATTAACGAATGTACCGAAGCCGCTAAAATGCTCGGTACAGAGAAAACCATAAATTCAGCTAGAGCTAATAAATGGACAGCTTTGGCACTTAAGGCGCGGGCAAGTCTGTACGCCGCCTCAATAGCGAAGTATAACTATAAAACGCCAGACGTCAAAACAGCAGGCAACGAGGTGGGAATCCCTGCGGCGGACGCCAATAAATATTACCAGATTGCTTACGAATCAGCATTGGATATTATCAACAATAGCCCTTATGCCCTCTATAATGGAAATGCCGATAAAGGAAAGAACTTCTATCTTGCTGTAAGTTCAAAATCAAGTAGCAATGAAGTTATTTGGGCCAAGGATTATGCGTATCCAGGTGAAACACATTTTTTCACCAACAATAACATTGCCTCATCGGTCCGTGGAGATATTGATGCCAATTTTGTTACGCCTGTTTTAAATTTGGTGGAAGCATTTGAGTATACAGATGATCGAAATGGAGCATTGAAAACGAAGACTGCTACGGGAGATTACATTTACTATAACAATCCCGAAGAGATATTCGCCCATAAGGACGCGCGTCTGTATGGTACTGTAATTTACTCTGGTGCTGATTTTGCTGGTACCAAAATCACTTACCAAGCAGGCGTTAGATATAAAGAAGGAGGTGTTTGGAAGACGATGACCGCAATACCCGGTACTTCAGATTCCAAATTCGGAGGAATTATTACAAGCAAAGATGGACCAACGACTTCCAATGATATGTATGTCAACAAGACGGGATTTAATATCCGGAAGTTTATTGACGAAAACAAAGATGCTTCTACCCGTGGTCGAGGTTCGGATATTTGGTTTGTTCGTTTTCGTTACGCCGAATTTCTGCTGATTGCCGCAGAGGCAGGGCTTGAACTTGGTAAACCGCAAGCTGAGTTAACGGGGTATGTCAATAAGATTAGGGAGCGCGCGGGGATACAGGCATTGACAACCATTTCCCTGAATGATATTATTCAGGAGCGCCGGGTTGAATTTGCCTTCGAAGATCATCGTTATTGGGATCTGAAGCGTTTGCGAATTGCCCATGAAATCTGGAACGGAAGCGCTGATAATTACAATGCGGTACACTATGCCCTATTTCCATACAAAATATATGCTCCGGGGGATCCGAACGATGGTAAATGGGTTTTTGAGAAACAGAAATCGAGTCATACGCTCTATCCACGAAATTTTAAATATCAGAACTATTATAATTTCATCGATCAAGATTGGATTAATAACAATCCGAAGTTAGTTCGAAATCCTTATCAATAGCATTATCCTTATGAAAACTTTTTTTTGTAAATTAATAGTCAGTTTGTGTTTGATCGTAGGTGTATTTGCGTGTGGCAAAGATAACTATGATGCCCCTAAAAGTACACTGAACGGTCGTGTAACCTACAATTCAGAACCTCTAGGAGTAAGAGGATCAAACCAGTCCGTTTCACTTCAGCTATGGCAAGATGGTTTTCCGCTTCGATCTGCTATTAATGTGTATGTGACGCAGGACGGTTCATTTGCTGCAAAGCTGTTTGATGGGAAGTACAAATTGGTAGCAACCAGCGGAAATGGCCCCTGGCTGAATAGTGCGGATACAGTGCTGGTTGAGGTGCGGGGCAATACAAGCATCGAGTACCCAGTTAAACCTTATTATACCATGAGTAATATTGCCTATAATGTTCAAGGGAATATGCTGAAAGCTTCTTTTGACGTCAAGACAATAGATGCTTCAAGAACGATTGATTTTGCCACCTTATTGGTCAATGATACAAAATTCGTGGATTTGGGTCAATATACTTATAAGATGGAAAAAACTGGAATTAGTTCGGGGCATGTCGATCTGGAGCTGGATATCAAAGATATTTTGACCAAGAATGCTGCAGTGTATGCGCGCGTGGGCTTGAAGATAAGCGGTATCACCGAGGCGCTATACGATAGTTCACCTAAGAAATTGAAATAACAATGATCAAAAAATTTAGCTTTTTAAGCCTATTAATGGGCATCGGTCTTGTTACGACTGCACAAACGGGAATAGCAACAGCTGTAGACCAATTACCATTAACCGGAAAGAATACGCAATATCTGAATAATAGGGCTCCTTTAAGACAGAATGCCTTGCTAAAATTACCCGTGGGCAGTATCGTCCCGGAAGGTTGGCTCGGGAAGTATCTGGAGCTGCAGAAAGATGGTCTTACAGGCCATCTGGGAGAAATTAGCGCTTGGCTATCGAAGAAAAATAACGCTTGGTTAAGTACGGATGGGAAAGGAGATTATGGCTGGGAAGAAGTTCCTTATTGGTTAAAAGGCTACGCTAATTTGGGCTACATCTTGAAAGATCCTAAGATAATAGCAGAGTCAAAAATCTGGTTAGAGGCCGCGCTAAGAAGCCAGCGTCCTGATGGATACTTTGGCCCATTGATCCTGCGTAATAACAAACCTGATCTTTGGGGAAATATGTTGATGCTATGGTGTTTGCAGTCCTATTATGAATATAGCGGTGACCAGCGTGTTTTAACGTTGATGACCAATTATTTTAAATGGCAGGCCAATTTGCCGGATAGTTTTTTTCTCAAGGATTATTGGGAAAACAGTCGTGGTGGTGACAATTTGCTATCCGTATATTGGCTCTATAACAGAACACAAGGTAATGAATGGTTGATGGATTTAGCGGATAAAATCCATCGGAATACAGCCAATTGGCGGCAGAAAGATGATTTGCCCAATTGGCATAATGTCAATGTAGCGCAGTGTTTTAGAGAGCCAGCAACCTATTATCTGAAAAGCCAGTCGACTGCAGATCTTAACGCAACCTACGATAATTTTCATTTCGTCAGACAAGTATTTGGTCAGGTTCCGGGCGGCATGTTCGGTGCCGATGAAAATGCACGTCCGGGATATACCGATCCCCGTCAGGGAGTGGAAACCTGTGGAATGGTGGAGCAGATGGCTTCCAATGAAATCCTTCTCGGGATAACAGGCGATCCTTTTTGGGCGGATCATGCGGAGGAAGTTGCTTTTAATACCTACCCAGCCGCTGTGACAGCCGATTTTAAAGCATTACGCTATATCACGAGCCCAAATATGACCATCAGCGATAGCCATAATCATGCTCCTGGGATTGATAATAATGGACCATTTTTAATGATGAACCCCTTCAGTTCACGTTGTTGTCAACATAACCACAGTCAGGGCTGGCCATATTATGCGGAGCATCTGTATATGGCAACAAATGATAATGGTGTTGCGGCAGTACTTTATGCCGCATCAAAAGCTGAAGTCAAAGTCGGAAACAATCAATCCATTCAGATTAGACAAGAGTCCAATTATCCGTTTGAAGAATCGCTGCGATTTGAAATAGGAACACAGGGTAAAACGGTTGATTTTCCCTTTTATCTCCGTATCCCTGCCTGGGCGAAACAAGCCAAAGTAACGGTTAATGGTAAAAGTCAGGCTATAGAAGCTGGAGCAAAATATATTCGGATTGAACGGAAATGGAAAGACGGCGACAAGGTCGAGCTCTCCTTGCCGATGACCATAGATCTGAAAACATGGACTGCCAATAAAAATTCAGTTAGTATCCAGCGTGGACCATTGACCTATGCACTCAAAATCAAAGAGAATTATGTGAAAAAGGATAGTAAGGCTTCGGCAATTGGGGATTCTAAATGGCAGGAGACTGCAGATCCATCAAAATGGCCATCCTATGAAATCCTTCCTGCAAGTGACTGGAATTATGGACTTGTACAAAATCAGCTACAAGCTGTTGACCAACTAAAAGTGGTCAAACGACCATGGCCTAAAGATGCATTTCCTTTCGACGCAGAAGCAGTACCTATTTCGATTCTTGTGAAAGCGAAACGTATTGATGGATGGAAAATTGATGAAAATGGACTAACGGGCGTATTGCCCCTGAGTCCAGTGGAAAGCAAGGGCGAGGTGCAGGAAGTTGAACTGATTCCCATGGGAGCAGCACGTTTGCGCATTGCTGCTTTTCCAACTGTGAAATAATGTAAATACGATATATAAATTAATGACTTAACGATTTTTTATGATGAAGAAAACCTTACTTTTTGCCAGTTTGATGATGGCAGCACAATTGAACTTTGCTCAGGATTGGAAACCCGCAGGGTCACATATATTAACCCCTTGGGGCGAGAAAGTAACGGCACAAAAGCCACATCCTGAATATCCTAGACCACAATTAACCAGAACCAATAACTGGCAGAATTTAAATGGACTATGGAAATATGCTGTCACTCCAGTAGGTACTAAAGAGATTCCTCGTCAATGGGACGGCAATATCCTTGTTCCTTTTGCTATTGAATCGGCATTGTCCGGTGTTGGTAAAGAGGTCGGGAAAGATAAAGCGTTATGGTATAATAATACCATAACATTGGACAAGTCTGTCAATAAAAATAAGGTCCTGTTGCATTTCGGTGCCGTAGATTGGCAATGTGATGTGTATGTAAATAACCAATTGGTCGGAAGACATGAAGGTGGTTTTGATCCATTTTCGATGGATGTGACAAGCTTCCTAAAGAAAGGAGCGAAACAGGAAATAGCCATTCGGGTATGGGATCCGACTGATGATGGTCCACAACCACGGGGTAAACAAGTGAACAAGCCGAATGGTATATGGTATACACCAGTGACGGGAATTTGGCAGACCGTTTGGTTAGAAAGTGTCCCCCAAACTTACATCGTGAGTACCAAACAGACTCCGCGTTTAGAAGATGGAGTCTTGGCCTTTCAGGCTTCCGTAGAAGGAAGTCAAGCCGGTGACGAAATAAAGGTGCGTGCATTGGATGGCGGAAAGGTTATTAAAGAACAAACAGGACAACCGAATACATCTTTCGATCTTTCGGTACCTAATCTGGAGCCATGGTCCCCAAGTAACCCTAAGCTCTATGATCTAGAAATTCAGCTGATTCGAAAAGGAAAAGTCGTAGATCAGGCGAAAAGCTATTTTGCCATGCGGAAAATAGCCATGCAGAAAGACGAAAATGGTGTTCAACGTTTAATGCTAAACAATAAGTTTACCTTCCAATATGGTCCATTGGATCAAGGCTGGTGGCCAGATGGTCTACATACAGCACCAACGGATGAAGCGCTGAAGTTTGATGTTGTCAAAACAAAGGAAATGGGATTCAATATGATCCGTAAACATATCAAAGTAGAACCGGCGCGCTGGTACCGTTACTGCGATAGTATAGGTATGCTTGTCTGGCAAGATATGCCTAGCGGCGATCTTGGCGGAAACCATTGGGATATGCAACCAGGAAAGATTTCAGGAGGAAATAGGGATAAAGTACGTTCGCAGGAATCTGAAGGGTATTACAGAAAAGAATGGAAAACCATTATGGAGGTATTGCACAACTATCCAAGCATCGTCATTTGGGTACCTTTTAATGAGGCTTGGGGGCAATTCAAAACGAAGGAAATAACGGAATGGACAATGGCCAATGACCCTTCAAGACTAGTAAATAGTGCCAGCGGTGGTAATTTTATGGAAACTGGACATATCTTGGATATCCACAATTATCCCGATGCAGCCATGCCTGATCCAAATTTATTCGGCGCCAAACAAGTGCTTGCATTGGGTGAGTTTGGTGGTCTGGGATTACCGATCGATGGGCACTCCTGGCAACAAAAAGACAACTGGGGATACCAAAGTTTTAAAAATAAAACGGAATTATTGGAGCGCTATAAACGCCTGATCCATGACTTGGCACGTCTAATTCCTATGGGATTGTCTGCCGCTGTTTATACACAGACGACAGATGTGGAAGTAGAAACAAATGGTTTGATGACCTATGATCGTAAAGTTGTCAAAATGCCTGAAGCAGAATTGAAAGCTGCACATCAGGCGCTTTATAATGCACCTACCAAATAATTGATAGCGATATGGCCGCAACACGGGTTGCGGCCTAAATTTATCGCTGAAAGTATACCTGTCAACCTAAACCTGTTTTATACAAAATCAATGAAATTAAAATTACTAATTGCAACGGCTATTGTATGTCAATCGGTATCGTCGTTTGCACAAAAACAAATCCTTAAGAATGATCTTCGCGCGCCTGCCTATCCTTTAGTAACAATTGACCCCAATACAAGTGCCTGGTCGTATAGCAACGAATTGAATGCGGATGTTGTACGCCATTGGACCGGAAAATCCTTCCCCTTATTGGGCGTCCTTAAAGTGGATGGGAAATCCTATCGCTTCTTAGGTAAAGAAGAAGTTGAACTCTTGCCTTTGGCGCGGATGGGTGAACATGCGGCTTGGACCGGAAGTTATGTTGTCAATGAACCCGCCCCAGACTGGATGAAACCTTCATTTGATGCACGGCAATGGAAGACGGGGGCAGCGCCATTTGGTACCAAGGATAAAGAACCCAATGTGGAGACTGATTGGCAGGAACCTAAAATTTGGATTAGAAGAGAAGTTGACCTGAGTGAGGATCTTACAGGCAAATCCGTATATATCGAATTTACACATGACGATGACGCTATTTTGTACGTCAACGGTATTGAGGTTGCTAATACAGGCAATTCGACAGGTAAAAATAGTCGGGTCAAGCTGCCCGATCATGTCGTGAAAACATTGAAGAAAGGAAAAAATATACTCGCGGGTTATTGCTATAATAGGGTTGCGAATGGATATTTTGATTTTGGACTCTTTACAGAAAAAGATGGTAGTATTCAATTCGACAATGAAGCGAAGCAGATCGCTTCCAATGTGCAGGCAACACAAACCTATTATTCGTTTAACTGCGGGCCGGTCGATTTAAATATTACATTTACCGCGCCGATGTTTCTGGATAAATTGGACTTAATGGCTAGACCCGTAAATTATCTTTCCTATACGGTCCATGCGAAGGATGGCAAGAAACACCAGGTACAACTTTATTTGGAGGCAGCACCAAATTGGGCACTGAATTCTCCACTTCAAGATGCTGCAAGCAGTTCCTTTGTTTCAGGAAATCTCCAGTTTGTAAAGACAGGAAGCAAAAGCCAGCAGGTTCTAGGAAGGAAAGGTGACGACCTACGGATAGATTGGGGGTATTTCTATATGGCTGGCGCAAAATCAAAGACAAAGTCCGCGGTCGGAAGTAGCCATCAATTACGGTCTAATTTTCTGAAAAGTGAAAACAGCTCTTCTTCAAATGGAGGACAACAATTGGCACTGATGCAAACTTTTGATGTCTCATCAAGCTACCAGGATAAGATCTTGTTGGGGTATGATGACCTGTACTCCATCCAATATTTTGGACAAAATTTACGACCTTATTGGAATACCAATGGAAATAGTTCCATTGAGAAGCAATTTGAACTGGCCGACAAAGAGTATACGGCTCTCAAAAAGGCTGCTGATAAATTTGATGCCGAATTATGGGGTACAGCTTTGCGCAACGGAGGTGAGGACTATGCTGCATTGTGTGCCTTGGCCTATAGGCAGGCAATCGCCGCTCATAAACTTGTAAAAGCACCTAATGGCGATCTGCTTTTACTGTCCAAAGAAAATGATAGCAATGGGTCAATAGGAACTGTTGATGTAACCTATCCTTCGGCTCCGATTTTCCTTTACTATAATCCAGAACTGGCAAAAGCACTAATGAACGCCATTTTTTATTATAGTGAAAGCAATAAGTGGACAAAACCTTTTGCTGCACATGATGTTGGGACCTATCCTTTGGCGAATGGCCAAACTTACGGTGGAGATATGCCTGTCGAAGAATCGGGAAATATGTTGATATTAACTTATGCTTTAGCAAAGGTCGAAGGAAATGCAGCTTATGCCAAAAAACATTGGAAAGTGTTGTCTACCTGGGTAGATTATTTAGTAGATAAAGGCCTTGACCCCGAAAATCAGTTGTGCACAGATGATTTCGCGGGCCATTTCGCGCATAATGCCAATTTATCAATTAAAGCTATTTTAGGTATTGCATCTTACGGTTATCTAGCCCAAATGCTTGGTGAAGAGGCTACGGCGAAAAAGTATCTGACCGAAGCAAAAGCAATGGCTATGAAATGGAAAGAGATGGCTGAAGATGGAGATCACTATAAGTTGACTTTTGATAAAACCGGAACCTGGAGCCAAAAGTATAATATGGTCTGGGATAAATTGCTTAAGATGGATATTTTTGACCCTTCTATTCGTGAAACTGAAATTAAATACTATCTCGGTAAACAAAATAAATATGGACTTCCCCTGGACAATCGTCAGCCTTATACCAAAACCGATTGGATTATTTGGACGGCGACCATGGCAAATGACAAGCCTACCTTTGAGGCATTTTTAAAGCCAGTCTACCATTTTATGAACGAAACAACAGACCGTGTTCCCATGTCGGATTGGACGTATACAGACCGTCCTAAGAGAGCTGGATTTAAAGCAAGATCCGTTGTTGGGGGCTATTTTATCAAAATGTTGGAAGAGAAATTGGGAAAAGCAAAATAGCTTTTCCTGTGATGAAGAAAATAATATAAAAAAATAATAAGATGTTGAATGCAATGTTGTTCAGATATTGGATCGGCGGAGTTGTCGTACTGAACTTGTTGAGCTCCTGCGGAAGCTCTCCAGGTTCAGTTAAGCAGTCGGGTCAAATAACAAATGCTACGGCTCAGCATAAGACCTACAGCAATCCGGTTTTCGAGCCTATACTTGCTGATCCTACAGTCGTTAGAGATCCTCAGAGCAAAATGTTCTATGCGTACGGGACAGCCGACAATTGGGGCGACGGAAAGGGACAGCGTTTGGTGTCTATTCTACAATCGGCTGATCTTGCTCATTGGACCTGGATTGGCACGGCCTTCAGTTCAAAACCGAGCTGGAAAGCCGAGGGGGGAATCTGGGCACCAGATGTCGTGAGGTTAAATGGTAAGTATATCTTATATTATGCTTATTCAACATGGGGAGACCCCAACCCCGGTATCGGTGTAGCCCTAGCAGATAGACCGGAAGGCCCCTTTATCGATCAAGGTAAACTTTTTGATAGCAAGGAGATCGATGTACCGAATTCAATAGACCCTTATTTTTTTACAGAAAATGGACAGAATTATCTGTTCTGGGGTAGTTTTAGTGATGCGAATACGCAAGGAACATACGGTGTTGAACTCGATGAAAATGGGACCGCGGTACCCGATTTAAATAAAAAATTTAAAGTTGCTGCTGGGGATTTTGAAGCTGTCGTGATCCATAAACGGAAGGGATATTATTATTTTATCGGATCCAAAGGCTCCTGTTGTGAAGGAGAAAAAAGCAGTTATCATGTTCTTGTGGGGCGCTCTCGCAAGCTGAAGGGACCTTATATCGATCAAGAGGGGCGTAATCTTATACAGCGGGGGAGTGGAACGTTGTTGTTAAAGGGAAATGAACAATTTGTGGGGACAGGTCATACTTCGCGCATTATTACAGACGATAAGGGAAAAGATTGGATACTCTATCATGGCATGGACCCAAAGCAGCCTCGTGTTGCGACGGGGGGAAATCGTCGGATGCTATTTTTGGATCAGATTATCTGGGATAAGGACTGGCCCAAAATTGAAGGGGCAACCAGCAGTGTTGCAGCGCAACGGGCCCCAACGTTTAATTTTAAATAGAATTTTCAATAGCTAGCAGCAGAGGCCTACCTTTGTGGGCCTGGATTTTCGCTGTCCATAAAAAATATGATACATCAAACGAAGAAACATTTTGAACTTCTTGACGCCATGCGTGGGGTGGCCGCAATTGCAGTCGTACTGTTTCACTTTATGGAAATTGCACAACCGGATTATCGCAATAGTTTTATTCCACATAGCTATTTAGCCGTTGATTTCTTCTTTTGTTTATCGGGTTTTGTAATTGCCTATGCCTACGATCAGAAGCTGGTTACAATTGGTCTAAAACGATTCTTTCTTTTGCGTTTGCTAAGATTGCACCCATTGGTTATAATCGGTACATTAATTGGTTTATTTGCATTTATTTACGACCCATTCAGTAATTTGGCCAGCTCATTTTCCGTCTTACAGAAGATAGGGATGTTCATTAGTGGGATAACCTTGATCCCATACCCAGCTGTACCAGAGCGATATTTTAATCTTTTTCATTTAAACCCACCTACATGGTCGCTATTTTGGGAATATATCGCCAATATAGCCTATGCTTTGATACTGGTACGGATTCCAAAAAAGGTTCTTTGGGGAATAGTGCTCCTCGGTGCGGCAGCGCTATGTGCTGAATCATTTCATTCCGGCTATTTAGCTGTAGGTTTTGGGGCAGATAATTTTTGGGCTGGGGGAATCCGTTTATGGTTTTCATTTTCAATGGGACTACTTATTTTTAGGTCGAACTGGACTATTTCGAACAAGCTACCTTTTTTCAGTATTCTTGGTCTGCTTGCTGTCGTATTTTTCATTCCATTTTCTGAAGTTTATGGTAGGTATATCGATCCTATTGTCGTTATCTTTTATTTTCCTTTATTGCTCATGCTGGGGATAGGAGGACTACCTGTTTTTGGAGGGGTCAAGAAGGTCTGCAAGTTCTTAGGTGATATTTCCTATCCGCTCTATATCATTCATTATCCATTTATCTGGATTTTTATGAGCTATGTGGAACTCCATCACCCATCGAATAAGCAAATGGCTGTGATTATTATAATTGGAATGCTGTCGTTGATTTTTTTAGCTTTATTGGTCTTTAAATATTTAGATGAGCCTATTCGGAAATATTACAGCCGGAAACTAAACTAAATGGCGATGAAGCCAGGTACTGATGAACTGGAATACCTCCATTTTGCAGTCTTCATTTAAAATTTCATGCCGCATGCCTGGATATAATTTAATGGTTATATCGGTCTGTCCCTGTGCCCTTAACTGTGCCGCACTTTTTTCAACGCCTATTCCAAAATCTCCAATTGGATCATCCTGTCCGCTGATAAATACAATTGGTAGGTTTTTTGGGATATTCTTGGTAGCCTCGATAGCTGTCGCTTGCAAGGAAAGGTCTAATACGGTATGAAACCCATTGTTGGTAAACAATCCCCCACAAAGAGGATCTTCCAAAAATGAAATACGGTTTGCCTTGCTTACGCTTAACCAATTGCTGTTATTTTGGTTGGGCTCGTTCTTAAATCGAGCATTATTACGCCTGTCAAAAATACGGTTGATCAATTTACTTCTTCTTTTTGGGGCAATACTATTGAGAAGAGTGAGTAAAAGGCGAAAAGCTGTGGAACCTTTTTGACGTTGGCCTGTCCCCACGATAATGGCCCCCTTATATTGCTGGCCAATTTTTTGTAAAACGCAGCGTGTGACAAAGGATCCCATGGAATGCCCTAAAATAAATTGAGGCGGTTGCGGATATGTTTTTCTCAAGAAATTACTCATTGTAATGGCGTCATCAATGAGTTGTTCTTTAGCCCCATGCTGTTTAAAATACCCCAATTGATCGGCATCTAGCGCTGTCTTTCCATGACCCAATTGATCGTAAGTTAAAACCGCAAAATTCTGTGTAGTCAGATAATTGGCCAATTCTTCATACCGACCACTATGTTCCTGCATGCCATGTACCAGGAGTATTGTTGCTACTATCTGATTGTCGTCGGGTACATACAAACGATAGAAAATTTTATGTTCATTTTCAGTCGTCGCGCTGATTGTATAAAAATTGGATGCTACCTTGCTCATTATACCTCTTTATTTTAAGTAAACTAAGATAATTTTAGTGCATTTGCAAGTTTAACAATCTTCTTTCCGATTTTGTTCGGATGAGACCGAAAGGCTTTAAGGGCAGTTGATCAATGAAAATTAGCACGATTAATTTTTGTGGTTTGGGAATATTTTTTAGATTTGCATTAATTTAGAATTAATTTAAATAAAGTAGTTATTCTATTTTAAACATGGGCTTCTCTGTATGCAGAAATTGTTGTACAAAATCGAATTCGGAAAGCTCCCTTGTTCTTAAAATATACGCATTTACACTTATATTCTGATGAAACCAGCACGATGTATTTCGACCCAAGTTATCGTATGACTGTAGCTCAATTTGCCGAATAATTGAGTGGGAATGAATAGGCCATGTTACTTCATCAACTTCAAAAGACAAATAAAAGGATGAAAAAGACACTTTTAGCAGCTTTATTATTCGCTGCAACTTATGCACAGGCGCAAACAAATTCGTTAATGAACGGCGAGTTTTGGAAAGGTAAACCTACCTTGACAATTGTTAAAGAAGAAATCAGCAAAGGAAATAGCCCTTCTCAGCCTAATGCGGCATCCTTTGATCCAGTCACAATGGCGATATTAAATGGCGCTCCGACGGATGTTGTCAAGTTTATGATCGAACAAGAAGGGAATAGTGTAACGAAGAAGACGCATCACAGCCGTAGTTATTTACACTGGGCAGCGTCAAGTGGAAATGCGGAGCTTGTCGAGTTTTTAATTGCAAAAGGATCGGATGTCAATTACCAAGATAGCCATGGTTACCCAATTATTGCTTATGCAGCTTCGACAGGAAATACAAATACTGCCGTTTATGATGCTTTGTTTAAAGCGGGTGTGAATCCCAAGCAAAAATATGAAGGTGGTGCTACATTAATGATGCTTGCAGCGTCTGCAGACAAGGACCTTGCATTGACGGATTATTTCATTAAAAAAGGATTATCTATTCAAGATAAAGACGAGTCGGGCCGTACAGTGACGGATTATGCGGCTAAACTTGGAAATACCGAGCTCATGGAGAAATTCATCGCCCGTGGCGTAAAACCAACCAATAATGCGTTATTTTTTGCGACTCAGGGTTCCAGACAAGCATCGAATGGTTTGTCGGTTTATACCTATTTGGTTGAAAAGTTCAAATTGGATCCCAAGGCTGTAAATAAAGAAGGAGCGACAGTGCTGCATGCTTTAGTTCGCAGACCAGATATGGCCGTGATCAATTATTTTTTGGATAAAGGTGTAGATGTCGCAAAAGCGGACAACGAAGGAAATACAGCGCTTATGGTGGCTGCTAGTGGTAAGGATGCTAAATTGGTCGAGCTGCTACTTGCTAAAGCGAAGAACGTAAATGCAGTAAATGAAAAAGGCGAATCTGCATTGACCAAGGCTGTAGCGAATGGGGCCCCCGAAATCGTGGCATTGTTGATTAAAGATGGAGCCGATATCAAGCTATTGGATAAGGAAGGTAATAACTTGGCCTTTTACTGGTTTAATTCCTACAGAGAATTGCCTCAGGGCGGCAGACCCGGTGGACAGGGAAATGCTTCACAAGGGGATGAGTTTAAAGAAAAATTAACGATCCTTAAGACGAATGGATTGGACGTTGTTGCTCCGCAAAAAAATGGTAGCACATTGTATCATTTGGCAGTAGCGAAAGAGAATGTGAAGCTTATCCAGAAAGCCAGCGAACTTGGAGCAGATATTAATGCACAGGATAAAGAGGGAACGACGGCACTACATAAGGCAGCTCTCATAGCGAAAGACGATTCCTTGCTAAAAACATTGGTTTCCCTTGGTGCAAAAAAGGAATTGAAAACAGAATTCGATGAAACAGCTTATGACCTGGCGAAAGAGAACGATTTCTTAGCTAAGTCCAATGTGCAGCTTGACTTTTTGAAATAAGACAACATCGTATTTCAGTGGTATTTCTAATCATATCGATGAAATATCCCGATAAATAATAGAAATATTGGTAACGCTGAACGGACTACGGATACCTTAAAATTAGATACAATTGAAGATGAATAACATATTTAAAACAACGATAGCCACTCTTTTATTTTCAATGGCAGCCCTAAGCTCTTTCGCACAGGCAGCTAGATATAAGTGCATGATCCAAATGAATGCCTACGAAGGTGAGAAAGCCTACGTCGTGATTTCACTGATTAATCCTAGTGGAGCTTACGAAAAAACACTCGCCGTATTGGGATCTGATAAGCAATGGTATAATACGATCAAGGAATGGTACAAGTTTCAAAATAAGACCAAAGAGAAGCTAAATGCGGTGACGGGTGCGTCAGTTGGTGGCGGTGACCGTGCCATGCGTACATTGGATATTGACGAATCGAAGTTCAACAAAGGGTATAAACTCCGTTTTGAATCTGCTGTAGAGGAACAAAAATATCATACTGCCGATGTTGAAATCCCTTTAACAAAAGAAGCTATTACCGAAAAAGCGAACGGCAAGGGATACATCAAACTTGTCAAGTTAAATAAAATACAATAAAAGAGGGGTAAAAATGCTGGTATCTATTTGGAGGTATGCACATTTAGCCTTAGCTATTGTTTCTTCTGTCTTTTTACTTTTATTATCGATAACTGGCGTAATATTGGCCGTTGACGCTGTCAACGAAAAAATTCCACCTTATCGGGTTGAACATATTGAAACTTTAAACCTTGCGCAGTCCGTAACAGGCTTGCGCAAGGTTTATCCCGAAATCATAGCGATTTCGGTAGATCACAATCAATTTGTGAGTATTGATGCCATAGACGCTGATGGCAATACCGTGAAGGGTTATATTGATCCGAATACCGGGCGTCTGCTTGGTCCCCAATTGAATAAGTCCCAATTTATTCAATGGGTTACAGCTTTACACCGCTCGCTCTTTCTGAAAGTGACCGGCCGGGTGATTATTGGTGTGGTTTCATTTCTGTTGTTTCTTATTACTATTTCAGGAATTGTTCTGATTGTTAAGCGTCAACAGGGCGTTCGACACTTCTTTGCCAAAATCAATCGGGACTTTTTTGCCCAGTATTTCCACGTTGTTTCAGGACGTTTATTTTTGATACCAATTTTGATATTGGCCCTAACTGGTACCTATTTATTCCTGGTACGTATTGAAATCTTAAAGAAGCCGAATCAAACCATCGAATATCCCAATAAGATGAAGGAAGATATCGAATTGGAGGTGTCAAAATTTTCAATATTCCAAAATACAAAACTTGTTGATTTGAAGACCTTGGAGTTTCCGTTTATGGAAGGCGATCCTGACGAATATTTTGTATTGAAGCTTCGCGATCGGGAATTGACCATCAACCAGTTGAATGGAAGCTTGCATAAAGAAGTCAAGTACCCCTTTACTGCATTGGCCGAAGAGTTGTCTTTGGACCTTCATACGGGTAAGACCAATATTATATGGGCTATTGTACTGGGGCTCGCATCGTTGAATATTGTGTTCTTTATTTATACAGGGTTCGTCATTACATTCAAGCGCACGCGTACAAAAATCAAGAATAAATATAAACCTGAAGAAGCGGAGATTGTTATTCTTTTCGGAACGGAAAATGGAAGTACGCTGTTTTTCGCCAATCAGATCCATAAACAGCTCTTGGCGGATGGGCAAAAATCGTTGCTGCTCGGAATGAATCAATATCAATGCTTTCCAAAGGCAAAACACTTGCTTGTGTTTACTTCGACATACGGGCTAGGAACAGCACCCTCCAATGCACTTCAATTTGAACAAAAGCTCAATAGCCATCCACAAAAACAAGATGTACAATTTTCGGTTCTCGGCTTTGGTTCAAAAGCCTATCCCGATTTTTGTGCTTATGCGCGCGAAATTGATTGTTTACTAGAAAAACAAGGTTGGGCTTCGCGTTTAACAGACTTACATACCGTTAATGATAAGGATGTTGATGAACTTATTTCATGGATACATGACTGGTCTTCGCAGGCCACTATTGCACTCGCTTCTGCACCAGCTATTTATAGTGCTAAAGTTGTCGGACTGACGAAATTTAAGGTGGTAGCGAAGTCTGCTGTTTCAGCGACTAACACGACCTTTACTTTAGTGCTGAAGCCTGCAAGTAAAATTAACATGCAATCGGGCGATTTATTGGCAATCTATCCCGCGCAAGATCAACGTGAACGTTTTTATTCAATCGGCTACAAAGATGGAATGGCGCAGCTCGTGGTGAAATTGTTTCCTGATGGATTTGGTTCTAGCTTCCTCTATCGATTGGAAACTAATCAAACCCTCCAGGCACGTGTCATGGTTAATCCAAGTTTTCATTTCCCGAAAGCAGCAAATGCAGTCGCTTTAATTGCGAATGGTACAGGGGTAGCACCCTTTCTTGGCATGATTTCAGAAAATGAAAGTAGGACGCCTTTGCGTCTGTATGCTGGTTTTCGCCATCGAAATGAAATGACTGCGCACTATGTGGATTTTGCTGATGAGCAGATAAAGCTGGGACATCTGAAGCAGCTTGAACTGGCTTTTTCGCGCGAGGAAAATCCACAATATGTCATGGACCTGATCCGTCGGGATGCGCTATATTTTGTCGAATTGCTTGAAAAAGGAGGTTGTGTATTGCTTTGTGGTGCATTGCGTATGCAGCATGATGTTGAACATACTTTAAATGAACTTCTCCTGGCGCATGTCGGCAAAACTATTGCCGACTACAAAGAAAGTGGACAAATCTTAACGGATTGTTATTAGTAAATTGATGGTACAATGGTAAATCCCGTCACGAAGACTACTTTTGGTATAGATCGACTTTATAATTCCTTTTTGGATCAATCTCATGAAGAACAATAAACAATGTGTCCTGCTTTTAATGCTCTGCTTTGTGTCCATTACTTCGGGGATTGCGCAGGTCGTGGTCAAGCGGCAGGTTACCCTTATGGGCTCTGTTTTTGAAATCAGCTTGGTAGATCGGGATAGCGCGATTACAAATCAGCATATCGATGAAGTCATCTCCGAAATAGATCGAATAGAAAACCTGATTTCAGAATGGCGTCCGCAAACCCAAATAGCAGCGGTGAACCGCAATGCAGGAATTAAGCCCGTTAAGGTGGATAGGGAAGTATTTGAATTAACAAAGCGAGCGATCCAGTATGCTCAAAATTCAGGCGGAGCCTTTGATATTAGTATTGTTGCCTTGGATAAAGTTTGGGTATTTGATGGTAGTATGACCACGATGCCTACTGAAGATCTGGTTAAAAGGTCTGTCGCCAAGGTGGGCTATCAACACATCCGTCTCGACAGTGCATCTTCGACAATTTTTCTGGAATTGCCCGGTATGAAGATCGGTTTCGGCTCGATCGGGAAGGGCTATGCTGCTGATCGTGGCAGGGACATGATGAAGGCAAAGGGAATTGAAGCAGGTATAGTTAATGCTTCCGGAGATCTTTCGGCTTGGGGAAACCCACCCCGGGGGGACGCCTGGAAAGTGGGTGTAAACAATCCGTTCAAACCCCATCAAATGGTCAAAGTTCTTCATTTGAATGAAATGGCCGTAGCAACTTCAGGCAGCTATGAGAAATACGCGGAGATCAATGGGAAACGGTATTCACATATTATAAATCCAGTGACAGGTTATCCAGCTACGGGATTAACTTCAGTGACGATTTATGGACCTTCCGCCGAGATTGCAAATGCCCTCAGTACCTCAATCATGGTACTTGGTGAGAAAGAAGGAAAAAAATTAATTCAGCGTTTCCCAGCATACCGTTATATTTTTATTACCGATAAAGGTAAAGTCATTCAGCAGCGGTGGAAGTAATAGACCACACAGCATCATTTTTTTTCTGAAAGTGTCTGATCTTATTGGCCAGAAAAAAAACTTCAGTTTGCTTTCATTGCTGTTGGTGTCTGCGAAGTCATGAAGGTTTTGTTTTATTCCCGATAAAGTAGGTTGAATGCATCAGCTATTAGCTGATTATCTCGTATCTTTCCTCTATAAATTAACTATAATACAGTCCCCTTGCGCATTGGGTTTTGCGATTTTCCTCTTCGAGTTTGGTCAGCCGTAAGGCTGGCATTAACTCATGCTTGTGTACTTATAGCCTTTTCAGGCATTTGCATTGGCCAATTTAAAAACGGGGTCTTTTAGCCACCATAAAGATACCCGGCCTTTACGCAAAAAATTGTTATGGTTTAAGTTTCGCTATGCGTTCCATTTCTTTTTGGTGATACCGTATCCTGGCATCTAGTTTGGCTGGTTCGTAGATCACCTGTAGTGCCGGATTATAAGGGGTTAAGTCTTTTAGGATATTCCATACAACAACGGATATTTTTCGTGCGATAGCGATCAGGGCCTTTTTCGAGGATTTTCTTATACTTAGACGGTTGAATTTGTCTTTAAAATAGGAGCCTTTACAGCGGCTTGCCGCCCAGGCAACCTGTACCAGTATTGGCTTGAGATATCTGTTTCCTTTAGTGATTGCTGTACTTTTATATTTCCCTGCGCTTTCATCATTCTTTGGTCGTAATCCGACCCATCCGCTCAGTTTACCGCTGTTTTCAAAAACTTTCATGTCTGCGCCGGTCTCGGCGATGATCACAGCGGAACTGATACGGCTAACGCCGGGAATCGTCTTTAGCAAGGCACTCTGCCGTGGAAAATCACGCAGGCAGATAGCTTCAATCTTTTCTATATACTCAGCAGACTGCTTGATCAACAGGTCGTATTCAGCTTTTGCCATCTGCAGGTTGAAGCGGTGGTGCTCCTTCATGCAGCCGGTTAGTGCTGCTGCCAGCTTTCCGTTTTCTTTGTTCTTCTTACTGGCATAGACCAGTTTGCTTAAACGTACGGCATCACGCTCCCCGGCTATCAGGGCATCAATGACACTCAGCATACTTTTCCCTCCGATATCGGTCACAAGACTACCCAAACGGATTCCGGCCTGTACGAGGATATTGTCCATTTTGGTAAGCATACGGACTATCCGCTGTTGCAACTTGCTATAGGAACGGGTGTAGCTCCTGAGTTCCTGTATTCGCTCACCGGGCACAAAACTCCCGCGAAGCATATCTTTGTGAAGTAGCTGGGCAATCCACTGTGCATCCTTTACATCGCTTTTGCGGCCGGGCAGCTGTTTGATTAAAAAGGGATTCACCAGCATCAGATCAAAGCCCATTTCAGAGAGAATATTCCAGACCGGGATCCAGTAAATACTGGTACTCTCCATCGCTACTCGGAGAACACCCGCAGCCTTCAAGTAGGCTCCCAACTGTCGAATGCCCGTACTGAAGGTTTCGAAAACCTCCACATCCGAATAATGCTTCCCATTAAATACCGCACAAAAAATACTATCTTTATGCACGTCAAGTCCTGCTGTTTTCATATAACTTTTTTTTTCAACATAAAGATAAGCAGCGGGACTTGCTTTGATTGCGATAGCTCTCGCCAATTTTTATCCGCTTGTGTGTAATCGGAAAATTAAATGTAAATTTATCCTAACAAAGCGTATACGAAAGAAGACGGTAGAGAACGTGTGCTTATTGGTCAGAAAGTTGAAGTCAGCAAGAAGAAAGATTCATGAAAATAATTTAAAGTAAAAGTTTGACTAGTTCGTCTATGCTGCTATGGACATTGCATACCAAAATCATATGGCAGAAAAAAATTCCAGATCATTTACGGATATCGTTAAGACTTATGGAAGTCAGCTGCTACGTTTTGTTAAGGGAAGGGTAAAGAAAACGGAGGATGCAGAAGATATCTTACAGGAAGTCTGGTATCAATTTAGCCGTTTGACCAATATGGACGAATTGGAGAATGCGGGAGCATGGCTCTATGCTGTCACACGAAATAAGATTACAGACAGCTACCGGAAAAAGAAAAGTGAATCGCTTGATGAGCTTATAGCGGGTGACGAGGATAGCGAAAGTACGTTTCCTATTCGTCAGCTCCTTTTAGCTGACGACTCCAATAATCCTGAGCTAAAATTATTTAAGGATATTTTTTGGGATGAGCTGATGAAAGCATTGGAGGAATTGCCGGAAAAACAACGTCGGGTTTTTGTGCTCAATGAACTGGAAGAGAAAACTCTTCAGGAAATTGCAGTCATGGAAAATGAGAACCTAAAGACGATTATCAGCCGAAAAGGGTATGCAGTGAAGCACCTGAGAATACGGTTGCGAAGTTTGTATGAAGAATTAAAATTTTAAAAGGATTAAGCTATGAATGGAAGAATGAAAAGACAGCGGAAGGGTAAATTCGCTTTTATGGTTGTCGCTATCATCGTTGGTGTTTTTTTGTTGGTAGCATTACTACAATATTTGTGGAATACATTAATGGTTGATATTTTCAATCTGAAAGCAATTACCTATTGGCAGGCGCTGGGACTCTTTGTCTTGTCGAAAATCTTGTTCGGCAGGGGCTTCGGTAAACCGGGAGGTGGCCGATTCCGACGGGATGTTCCGCCTCAGATGGAAAAAGGAGAAGATCTTTCCGATGAGGAAAGGGAACGTTTGCGGGAGGAATGGAAGCGTCGTTTTGGAGGGCGTTGCGGGTTCTGAAAAAAAGAATAAAAATTTTAAAGTAAAAACTGTTGTTGGGCGTCTTCTTCTATAAAGGCGCCTTTTTTTATGCCGATATCCTGATGGTAAACAAGTAACAGAACGCGAGGATCTGTCAGCAGGGATGTTGGATAAAACAAATAGTTAATTAAAACATACAAATGATCTAGGAAAATTCTATGTGCAATGTGCTGAAAATAGATATAATCCGCAATCATTTTTAAAAAAATGTATTCAAATGAAAAATAAACTTCGATTTATATTGCCACCCCTTATTGTGCTTACGGCAATAGCAGGATTAGCAACATTGATTATTGGGACGATCTTTAAGCTCTTGTTGTTTGGGACAATTCTCTTTGGTATAGGAAGCTTTGAAGCGGCAAGAATGAGTAGAAGAGATAGACAAGCATACAAAATGGATAGGGCTCCGGTATATCCGAACGTTCACCGTCATTATAACACTGTGGTTGCAATTGTTCCATTACAAGGGCAAAAACGTGCTAAGAAAGCAACAATAGTTCCAGTTTATTAATGTTAAAAATTGCAAGACGAGGAAATTCATCCCACATCAGTTTACACGTATTATTCAATATTAAAAATTAAAGACATGTTTAAAAGAAATCATTATACCAGCGGATATTCAAATCATAATAAATTTTGCGGACAACATTTCAAAGACCGCTTTGAAAAATTCCAACAACAGTTTTTTGATGGTGAAGCCGGGCACAATGCTGGCGTACAGCAAGCTGTTCCTGTAAATATTGCCGAAAATCAAGAATTCTATGAAGTGCAGCTTTTTGCCGCTGGACGTAAGAAAGAACAATTCCAAGTCAGCATAAATGACGGGATACTGAAGATTTCATGTACAGAAAACACCCAGGACAATGCCATAGATTATATCTATAAAGAGCAGGATGGATTGGCATTTGAACGTGAATTCCAATTAAATGAACAAGTACTTACAGATAATGTGCATGCAAGTTTCGAGGATGGGGTATTGACGGTTATCCTTCCAAAAGATCTTGAAAAAGTAAAACGGCCACAAGAGGTTGTTATTGATTAGTAAAAACCAGTTTTGATCTGGGCGCACATCAAGGCTGCTGATGTGCGTAGCCTTAAATCAGCGTAAGAGCTGATGTTGAAAAAGGACAGCATCGAATTTTGCTGTCCTTTTTCTGTCTCTTAATTTACCACCAACCGGTGCCCAAAAGCAGTGAACAGTAAACGAATTTCGAATAGCTGTTTGGCACTATGGTCATTATATCCGTACTGCTTTTCTAAGTATTCCCAGAATTTTTCTCGATTGTTGATCATTGCCATAATAACCTATTTGGTCTTAGATCAAGATAATCTCAAAACGGAAATGAACTAACACCAGATTATAGGTAACAACAATTTTTAATCAATTTTTAAACAGTATTCAATCATTGTTTATTCAGTCTACACTGAGCGATCACTGAACAAGCACTGAACGAGCACTGAATAAACACTGTCGAAAGGCATAACATGATACCTGCCAGGTCTTCGCTTGATTGAAAGGTATAAAGGTTAGGGATTTGGAGTTTACGCAGCTATAGATCAGCTAGGGCTATAGATGGTTACAATATCCCTAGTTGGTTTGTGCATGCTAAACTGGCTTCTATCTGTGCTGGTGAGGCTTGGCTTTATTGTAGCTTGTATGGCACTGTGTGAAGTTTATTTAGATGTTATGTTGTGAAAGCTACTCCGTTCTTTTAAGTTTTTTATTGAGTTGCTCTTTGCCAAATCGCCAAAAGAAATAGAATAAGCCTATAACAACTATAATTGCCATAAAGGGCACAAATATGGCGAGTATGGTCAAAATGGTTGAACCGATGGTTTCCATGGTCGAGATCATAAAATTGCCAAAACCTGCCGTCCCAACAGACGAGACTGCACGCGTACCAGCTAGCGCTGTACTGATGGTCGCCGCGGTACCGCCACCAGCGATGATTGCCATAGCCCAGCGGAAAAAGGGTGAAATATCTGCAAACTGTATGGCAAAAAGTAAGGTACCTGCTATCGTCGCGAGAGGAATTGAAAGGCTGTCCAATATATTGTCAATAAAAGGAATGTAATATCCTGCTATTTCCAGGATCATGGCTAGGCTTGTCGCTGCCAAAACAATAGGTGAGCCCGCCCAGGCCAATTCATTGCCAACCTGGAACAGTTCAAGCCGACAGCCAAGGCTCAATAAGAATAACGGCATGAAAACCCGGAAGCCGGTAGCTGCAGCCAGACTCAAGCCTATAAAAGCACTTACCAAAAATGTGGATAGCTCACTCATGGTCAATATTTTTGATACAACCTAATTATAGAATAGTAAAAGAATCGCTTTTGTTTTTCAGACTTCCAAAAATCGTCATATTCTAGCTGCTCATTAAAAGATGATTTTTAGTATTTTATATAATTATATATTGTGTATATAGATTTTGATTATAGTGTATCGAATCATTCGATGTACAAGTGGGATCTCATTTGTGTAATTTTATGAAAGTGGGAGTCAAACAATTTGATCACTTAAGATATTATATAAATAAACTTTCTTTTCATATGGACAACAACGAAAAAGACATTAGCAAATGCCCATTTCATAATGGTACAATGCGCAACGCCGTTGCGGGAGGGGGAACTCAAAATCAGGACTGGTGGCCAAATAGACTTCGTGTAGATCTGTTGAGACAACACGCGAGCAAGTCAAATCCGATGGACGAGGGCTTTGATTATGCGGAAGCATTTAAACAATTGGATTTAGAAGCCGTAAAAAGAGATTTGCATGCCTTGATGACCGATTCGCAGGACTGGTGGCCCGCTGACTTTGGACATTATGGACCATTATTCATCCGGATGGCTTGGCATAGTGCAGGAACCTATCGGGTAAGCGATGGTCGAGGCGGAGCTGGGTCTGGGCAACAACGTTTTGCACCACTGAATAGCTGGCCTGATAATGTGAGTTTGGATAAAGCACGTCGCCTGTTGTGGCCTATCAAACAAAAATATGGTAAAAATATCTCCTGGGCAGATTTATTAATTTTAACAGGTAATGTTGCTTTAGAGTCTATGGGCTTCAAGACTTTTGGTTATTCTGGTGGACGTGTGGATGCTTTTGAACCTGAATTGGATGTCTATTGGGGTTCTGAAAAAACATGGTTGGGCGGTGATGTACGCTATGCTCATGGTTCAGAAGGCGTAGTGGAATCACACGGTGTATTATCTGCCGATGATGATGCAGATGGTAAACAACATTCGCGCAATCTTGAAAAACCGTTGGCAGCGGTACAGATGGGATTAATTTATGTTAATCCGGAAGGACCAGATGGAAATCCAGATCCTATCGCGGCTGCAAAAGATATACGGGATACTTTTGGTCGGATGGCGATGGACGATGAGGAAACTGTCGCTTTGATTGCTGGAGGGCATACGTTTGGAAAAACACACGGAGCAGGTCCCGCCGACAATGTCGGAAAAGAACCTGAAGCAGCCGGCATAGAACAACAAGGGCTTGGTTGGAAAAGTACCTATGGCAGTGGAGTAGGAGCAGATGCGATCACGAGTGGCTTGGAGGTTATTTGGACACAGAAACCGACAGAATGGACCAATCTCTTTTTTAAAAATCTCTTCGAAAATGAATGGGAATTAACAAAGAGTCCTGCAGGAGCGCATCAATGGGTAGCCAAAGGAGCTGATTCGACTATTCCAGATCCTTTTGATCCAACTAAAAAACGTAGGCCAACGATGCTGACGACAGATTTGTCCTTGCGTTTTGATCCAATTTATGAAAAGATCTCGCGTAAATTTTACGAAGATCAAGACGCATTTGCCGATGCATTCGCTCGCGCCTGGTTTAAATTGACGCACCGTGATTTGGGACCACGAGAGCGTTATTTAGGTGCCGAAGTTCCTGCTGAGGAATTATTGTGGCAAGATCCTATTCCTGCTGTCGATCATGCTTTGGTCGATGCTAATGATATTAACATGTTGAAATCTACCCTATTGAGCGCAGGGCTCAGCACTGCAGAGCTCGTAACGACCGCTTGGGCTTCAGCTTCTACTTTTCGTGGGTCTGACAAGAGAGGTGGTGCAAACGGTGCGCGGATACGGTTGGCTCCGCAGCGTTATTGGCAAGTCAATAATCCAACACAATTGCAAAAAGTTCTTACTGCGCTTGAGCAAATTCAACAGGACTTTAATGGAAAGCAACAGGGCGGAAAGAAGATTTCCTTGGCAGACTTAATTGTCTTAGGTGGTGTTGCTGCGATAGAGCAGGCCGCTCGTGCAGCTGGACATGCTGTCAACGTACCGTTCCATCCGGGGCGTATGGATGCATCACAGGAACAGACGGATGTAGAATCCATGGGCTATCTTGAGCCAATTGCGGATGGATTTAGAAATTACCGTAAAGGTGCTTACACCGTGTCTACGGAATCATTATTGATCGACAAAGCACAATCACTTACGCTATCTGTTCCGGAATTAACGGTATTGATCGGCGGACTTCGTGTTCTTCAGGCAAATTTTGATGGTTCTGCATTAGGAGTGATGACAGATAGGCCAGGCCAATTGACGAATGATTTTTTTGTCAATCTATTGGATATGGGAACAGCTTGGAAAGCAATCTCTCCGGACCGGGAAGTTTTTGAAGGATCAGATCGTAAATCTAGTGTTAAAAAATGGGAAGCCGGACGTGCAGATCTTGTTTTTGGTTCCAACGCTGAACTGAGAGCTGTTGCTGAAATATATGGCAGTGCCGATGCAAAAGATAAATTCGTACAAGATTTTGTGAAGGCATGGACTAAAGTGATGGAGTTAGACCGTTTTGATCTGCATCGCTAATTGTTAAGAATATCAGTTTTTCAAGAAGCCAGGTCCGACGCGAACCTGGCTTCTTGTTATTTTAGATTTATCCAGATAACCCTGAAATTAACCTTTTGCTCCGGCGCTAAGATTGGCTCAGATTTTTTATGATGTACCTGACCAATATTTATCGCTATGGTCTACGACATGGACCAATTTATTTAATGAGAATAGCAGCCAAAAAAGAACCAATTTTTGCCTCTAATATCATTTTAATCTCACTTTAACCAAATTTTAATTTAATATATGAAGAATTATGGAATTTTCTTTGGGTGTTTCCTATTTTGTGAAATAAAATTCAAGATTTGTGCTACTTTTTCTTCTTTGATCGGTAGTAACTTTGTAATGGTTTCAAAGGAATCTTTGATACATTGTTAGGTTAAAGCTATGTGGAAGCACTTTATTTTTCTGTTTGCAGCACTGTTGTTATCATTTAAGAATTTAAATGCAAACAGTCGTGTACTGAAAAGTGAAAGTGTCGAATCCCAGTTTTTATCTGCAAAAAATCCTTCCAACAATGCGGACCATACACACATCGTCCATTTTCATAAAGATCATAGTCAATTTTGTTCGCTTTACCCATCGCTTCAATCCATTGTTGCGGAATTGGACGCCGAAGTGGCACAAGATTGGTTGATGGAGCGTTGGTTGGTTACGGTTGATTTGCTATGGCATGAACTACTGCCATCCCCAAAACAGAAAGATTATCGGTATGAACATACCCTTGATCTAGAGCATATACCCATCGCTCGATTTTTGCTGTTTGAGCAAATCAAAATTCCATGCTAAAGCATACGCTTTTCTTTACATCATACAGGCAAAGAGAACTGTCATTTCTTTTCTAAATTTATTTATTTCTTAAAATATACCAATGCACGAGCTAAGTATAGTAAAGGATATTTTTGATACGTTGACCTCGTATTATGAGGCTAGGGTAGATGATATTCAAAAAATTCAGGTCACAGCAGGATTGTTATCCAACGTCCAGCCTGTATTGATCCAAAATGCATTTGATGCTTTTATTGCTGAAAATACGCAATACCAAGATATGGAAATGGAAGTCGTTGTAAACGATATCATTGCATATTGTGAACATTGTCAGAAAAATTTTCCGGTTCATTTTCATCGATTTGTATGTGATTGCGGACAGGCTTCTAGTACAATTGTTCAAGGGAATGAACTCTATATATCAAAAGTAATTTTTAAACAAGACTAATATCGTTTATCATGTCAGACAATACTTCAAATCCTAAAAGTTTAGGTAACCGTGTAGGTTCGGTTCAATGTGAAAATACAACGCTACATTTATTAAAAGCAAATGATTTTGTCGCAAAAGCCATCCGCGATAGACTGAAAGACGTTTGTGTGATCAATGTATGTTCTTCTCCGGGTTCGGGTAAAACTACCTTGATGCAAGAAACGGGAAAACGTTTGGCCAAAGATCTGAATATTGCTGTTTTGGTGGGTGATCCGGAAACCGAACGTGATGCGGTTCGTATGCGTGAGGTAGGCATTAATGCATTGCAGATTGTCACTGGTGGAATGTGTCATATTGAGGCACAAATGATCTTACAAGCCCTGGATCATATCGATATCGAAGGAATAGACCTGTTGTTTATTGAGAACGTCGGGAATTTATTGTGTCCATCAGCGTTTGATTTGGGTGAAGATTACCGCGTGACCTTATTGGCGACCACAGAAGGGGACGATAAACCGAAAAAATACCCACGTATGTTTTTAACAAGCGAATTGATGTTGGTTTCCAAAGCTGATTTATTGCCATATGTACCTTTCTCGGTAGATGCGGTAACGAAAGATGCGCGCGAGGTGAACCCCAATTTGGAAGTTATTACAATCAGTACATTAAATGGTGACGGTCTTGATACCTGGTGTGATTGGTTGAAAGAAAGAGTTCAGGCGAAAAAAGATCAATATAAGGCGCTTGAAGTAAAATAACGGCCAATTGATAAAAAGAGTGGTATAGCAATGATCCGCGCTTCATTGTTATACTGTATATGTTGACATGTTATTTGTGTTTAGAGGAAATAGATTTGACGGAGAACGAAACTGTGTCAGTGCCGTTAACGAAATGAAGAAGATAGGTTTACAATATGAATGAGCTACCTGTACCAATAGATAAAATTGTAGCAAAGCATGAGTTTGCTCTTAGTGAAGTCGATCAAGTGTATCTTGAATGGTATGAAGTCCACAAAAGGCGCCTAACACGCAATACAACGGGCGGAAAGACAATCTTTATGCAATTGGAGCAAGGTGCGGAATGGCGTCATGGCGATGCTTTATTTCATCAGGAAACGCTACAGGCGATCCTGGTTGTCAAGCCTACGTTGACCATAAGATTCAATCCAATAGATTTGGTGCAGCTTGCAGATTTTGGTTATTTTATTGGAAATAGACATCTGCCCATATTCAACGTAACAGATGCCCAATCACTTCGTCTTCCTTACGATGGACGGCTCTATGAGCAGGTCCTGGCAAAGTATGGAACCTCGATTCAATTGGAGGAAGCCTTACTGTTATCCGAGAATTTGATTCGACTGCAGGCGAGAAATAAAAAGAAAGCAGATTTAAGCGGAACAGATGAACATGTTGATCCGCGTAAGCAAATCCTAAAAAATAAGTAGATGAAAGTGAATCGTATTATACCTGTATTGCTTTTGGCATGTTTGTGTTTGGTGAGCGCCTGCCAAAATCGGCAAGCAGGTGCGGTCAGCAATCAAGTGAAAGCTGTCGACAGCCGTGGAAAAGAAGTGGTATTAGCGCATACGGCACAACGTGTGGTTGTATTATTTCCGTCCCTTGTTGATGAAGTCTACATGTTGGGTGCTGAAAATAGCCTTGTTGGTATTCCTGAACAGGTTTATCAGGTCGAAGATACCTATAAGTTTTTATCCAAATTGGATGATAGGATCGCAAAAAAAACACTGGCGACACCTACTTTCGCAGGCCAGGCAAATAATGTGGAAAGCATAGTGAGCTTAAACCCTGACCTTGTTTTGACATTCAATACCGATCAGGATAATATTTCCCAACTAGAAGATCTTGGAATTCCAGTGTTCACTTTTTCTTCGCAGGATGAAAAAAGTATTTTTAATGAACTGACAGGGATGGGAGCATTACTCGGAAAGAAAGCGCGAGCGGAAGAAATTGTTCAGTTTGTTTCGGCGGAGATCAAAAAAATGACTGCTCCCAAGGATCAAATACAGAAGAAGGTTTATTACGCTTGGTCTAAAGGTCGGGTACTTTCGACATCCGGTCGTGGTAGTTTGATTGATATGGCGATCCGCCTTTCGGGCGCAGCTAACGCCTGTCCGTTGGAAATGGAAGCCCCAAATGTCGGCGCAGAGACAATTTATAAATGGAATCCGGACCTCATTATTCTTTGGAATTCTACATTGGCAGACGTCTATAACTTAAAGGAACTCGCGGCCTTACCTGCAGTGCGAAATAAACAGGTATTTGTGATGTCACCGTCGTTTCCATTCGACCCACATACCGTCAAATTTATGCTTTTTGCCAAACAGATAAGGCATTGGTGTTTTTCGGATTATACGAAACAGCAACTTGACCAGGATATGGCTATCGCTTTTGAAAAACTTTACGGTAAAGCAGGATTACTTCAATGATGCATCAATTAAAAAAGCTGTTATTGCTCGTTGTTCTGCCATTGTTGGTTTTATTGTTTTCCCTATTGGTGGGCTCAAGCCAGAACATTGGTTTTGTTGAGCTCTGCCAACGCATTGGATCGGAAGTGGGGGGATATTTAGGTCACCCTACTGCGGTATTGAAGGATAATATGGATACGATATTGTGGCAGGTACGTTTACCACGGATTCTGCTGACCTTTATGGTCGGAGCTGCTCTAGCGTCTTCTGGCGGAATCTTGCAGGCCATTTTTAGGAATCCAATCGTTGATCCCTTTACATTGGGTATTTCTTCGGGATCTGCTTTTGGGGCTGCATTGGCTATGTTGTTTCCGCTATTGCCGGTCAATATATCCGCATTTTTGTTTGGTGTATGTGCTGTGGGGTTGACTTATTTTGTTTCAAATGCTGGTTTTAAAACCTCGATTATTGGGATGGTATTGGCAGGAATGGTTATTTCCGGAGTATTTACAGCCATGTTAACCTTGTTGCAATACATCAGTGATCCCTATAAATTACAAGCTATTGTACAATGGACAATGGGGAATCTGCATACGGCCTCCTGGTCGAAAGTACAGCATGCTTTTCTGCCGATAACAATAGGATTGGCTATCCTGATCCTGTTTCGTTGGAAGCTGAATCTTTTAGCCTTGGGCGATCAAGAAGCAATTGCTGTTGGCGTCAATCCGAAAATATTGAAGCTGGGATTTATTGCTGTAGCTACACTAATTACAGCATCAGCCGTTGCAGCTGTAGGGGTAATAAGTCTATTTGGATTAATTGTTCCACACATCAGCCGGATGATCTTTGGCCCCAATAACAATATTGTTGTGTGGGCAAATATCAGTATTGGTGGTACTTTTCTTCTACTGATCGATGATTTTTCTAGGGCGGTCATGCCATTTGAAATTCCGATCGGTGTATTTACAATGATTATTGGCGCTCCCTTGTTTATTTACCTGATGCGTCGTAATGAAATCAACTGGAATTCATGAGTAATTCGATTCATATCAACAACCTTTCTTTTGCCTACGGTAAGGATATCATTTTAAATGATGTAACCATGTCATTCCCAAAAGGAAAGCTTTCTGTTATTCTCGGTCGGAATGGAAGTGGTAAATCTACGCTGTTCAATATTATTGCAGGGCTGGAAAAAAAATATGATGGATCGGTTCTTATTAATGAAACGGAGCGTCGCAATTGGAAGGTTGGTCGGGCTAATTCATTGAAATTGGGTTTTCTGAACCAGTTCCATCAGACCACATTTCCTTTTAGCGTTGTTGATGTTATTCTGACGGGACGGGCTTCATTTTCTCGTTTTTCACCAAGTAAAGAAGACTTCGAGGCAGTAGAACAGATCTTGGATAAATTTAACCTCACACACTTAAAGGACAAACCCTATACGTCGTTGTCTGGAGGGGAGCGACAATTGGTGTTACTATGTCGGGTATTGGTACAGCAACCTGATTTATTATTGCTTGATGAGCCTACGAATCATTTGGATCTGAAATATCAGATTGCGGTTCTGCAGACCGCCAAAGAGCTGGTCAAGGAGGGGACAACCGTGTTATGTGTAATGCACGACCCTAACATGGCGTTTCTTTTTGGTGATCAGTTTTATCTGATGAAAGACAATAGGCTCGTGGACCTCCATGGTCTGGATCGGGAACAAGTAAGAAATTTATTGGAACAGACCTATCAACTTCCTTTGATTAGTTTGGAAAATCAAAAGAAATGGATGTTTGTTCCGATGCTGAGTGGTGCTGCGGCATTTGAACCCATTGAGGGGGCAGAACATGGTCCAGCAACCGTCACTGAGCTGAATACACCCTGATGAAGTGTGGAGTAAGCGCCTTTGTAAAAACATCATGGTTTGTAGGTGAAATGCCCAGTTTACGGGGCGATTATTTTAAAATAGCGATAACACTATGAATATATTTAAAGACAGTGGTCATATATTGATTGAAAATAAACGGATGAGTAAGGGATCTCTTCCCGCTCAACCTCAGTTGAAAAATATAACCATATCTCGTGTTGAAGAGGAGGATATTGATGTCGTATTACCTTATGTCATTGAATTTCGGAAACAGTTGTTTCCGATGTTGGATTCCAATAAGCTTCCTAAGGATCTACTCGCATTTTCAGCAGTGTATCTTGAGGCTGAAGCTGCTGAATTCTTGCAGGCAAAAGATCATCGGGGTAATTTGATCGGCGTGGTTGGTATGTCGGCTTATGACTACCGTTTTCCGCATTTGGATATAGACAGAAGGAAAACGGTGGAAGTTGCCCGGCTTTTTGTGGATCCGAGTTACCGTAGGTCAGGTTTAGGAACAGCCTTGTTCAAAAGTTTGGTCGCTGTAGCTAAGGAGAAAAGTATAGAAAGGCTTTATTTACATACGCACCCATTCTTGACAGGAGCCTATGAGTTTTGGGGAAAACAAGGCTTTCAATTAAAGGACTATTGTAATGAATCGAATTTTCCAACGATACACATGGAATTATTCGTTGATCGTATTGCTTAAACCCAATTTGGGTAATCCAAAAAAAAGAAAAATTATTCTAATGAACAACATGATGAAAGCGCTAGCTTTCGCTTTATTGACAAGCGCTTCCGTACCGGGAGCCGTATATGCACAACAAGGTGTAGCATTATTTGGAAAAATTCAGGATGAAAACGGTGATCCCATCGCTGGGGTTACACTGACCTTAGTCGATGGACAACAACAGACAAGTTCTAATGCTCAGGGCGAATTTAGTTTTACCGGAATAATTTCCTTTCCTGTACAGTTACGTGCAGATGCAATTGGGTATAAGCCTGTATTGCTGGATTTGAACGCCGCTAGCTGGAATGCAAAAAAAGGAGTTCGATTACTGATGGTGGCCGGTGATAATACCTTGGATGAGGTATTGGTAACAGGTAGACGCAACAATTCTTATCTGACAAACGACATGGAGTTGGGCGGAAAATTTGCTGGAAAATTAAAAGATCTTCCACAATCTGTTGCTGTTTTAAGTAAGGAATTTATAGAGGATAAGCAGGCATTCACCACAGGGGCATTGGTTCAGGATTTGGCTGGTGTGACCGAAGCATCTTCCTATGATGATGTTGTCATTCGTGGCTTTAAAAGCGGTTATGAAACGGGTGTACGGCTTGTCAATGGCTTACGCTCGGGGTATGGTTATGGTAACAGTTATTATAATTCTCCCTTAACAATCAATCTTGAAAATATCGAGGTTTTGAAAGGGCCAGGAGCATCTTTGTTTGGAGATATCGTACCGGGTGGTACAATTAATATGACGACCAAGAAGCCTTTGGAAGATTTTAGAGGGAATGTGAATTTTTCAGGTGGTAGTTTTGAAACGATGCGAACAACTGTGGATCTCGGTGGACCTCTGGACAGTGCCAAACGTATTTTATATCGTTTTAATGCGGGTTACGAAGATACAAAGACTTTCCGCGATGTAAATCGCCAGAAACGAATCATGGTGGCTCCTTCGTTCACCTTTAAACCAGCTGAGGGCACGGTGGTGGATATTGATATGGTGTATAATCAGTTCAACGGTTATCTTGATCGGGGAATGGGTATTAAGGAAAATAACTTTTATGCTTTGCCAAGATCATTTACGTTGAGCCAGCCTTCCGATTTTTATAATTCCAAGACTTTTTCGTTAAGCGGCCGCTTGTCTCAGCGTCTGGCAGAACATGTTAGTTTGAATCTGAGCTACATGAAATCCATCTATCAGGAGGATGTCAACGAACATCGGACAATGAACACCTTTGCTGATGCGCCACATAATACCATTATGAATATGCGTTTTTTTGATCGTCATGGACGTGACTATACAGATAATGTTGTGGGTTATGTTAAGTGGGATCTTTTGGGCGATAGAGTCGATCAGCATTTTGTTGCAGGAGTTGATTTTGCACAATATCGGGGCGACAAAGAAAATCAATTGCGGGAGGCGCGGCAGCAAACTGTAGATGGCAAAGTCGTCCCGTTGACTTTTGATTTGAACAATCCCACTTATACCACGCATGATCTAACGAATTATGTGTGGCGCACGGGAGTCGCTTATCCTTTTTTGAGCCCTTATAAAACAACGGGTAAATATATTCAGGATCAAATCAGCATTGACGAGCGATTGAAACTTATTGTAGGTCTTCGTCATGAGCACTATTCTTCTGAGACACTTGACGGACAAAATCGCTTTCATGCAACGCAAAATGCCTTATTACCTCGTTTTGGTGTAACCTATGGAATCAATAAGCAGATTAGCTATTTTGCAAGTTATTCACAAGGATTTGTACCTGTGGGCGCCAATTTTATTCAGAACTATAAAGATTATGGTGCCGATAAACCCTTTGATGCTGAGCGGAGTTTCCAGGTGGAAACGGGGATGAAGGCCGTTTTTTTTAAAGAGCAATTGCAAGTTGATCTATCCTTATTCCGAATTGAACGACGGAATATGCTCATTGCCACAGGGGCTATCAACGATTCAGGGTTGCCGGAGTATAGACAATCTGGCAAAGCGCTATCGCAGGGTGTCGAACTCGATGTGCGTGGGCAGTTGACACGTGAGTTCCAGATTATGGCCAATTATACCTATAGTGATACGGAGGTAAAATCATCTTCTGTTCCTTCTGAAATCGGGCAGTCCCTACCGGGAGCACCTAAAAATATGGCGAGTGCCTGGTTGAAATATGTGTTTTCAGCTAGTACATTAAAAGGTTTGGGTTTTGGTGCCGGTGTTTATTATGTAGATCGTAAAAGGATGGATAACAGTATCGGAAAGGATAGCGAAGGAAATGCACTCTGGGGGCAATGGCCTTCGTATACCACTGTAAATGCTGCTGCCTATTACCGCATTGGTGCGATGAAAATGGCCTTAAATCTGAACAATGTATTCGATAAATATTACTTTTTAGGTGGTTTTGACTACACGAGAGCCTTTGCTGGTGCACCGCGAAATGTCATGGTATCAGTGGGTTACTCTTTTTAATGCTGAAATAGTAATCTAAAACCGACAAAGCGGGCTTTTTCAACAAATTTGGACTATTTAATTCAAGATTTGTGCTAGTCAAGTAGCCCGCTTTGGTTGTAAATTTGAACAACAAATAATAGTATTGTGAACGCAAGAATGAGGTATAGTTTAATCTTTTTAGTTTTTCTTTTGAGCACCCTGCTCATGAAAGGAATAGCTATGCCATCACATTCTACTGTTCAGCATTTACCCCTCGTCCGCCTAAGTCTGTCTGTATTTCCTTCTCATGTAGATAAAGCTTTAGGACAGTCAGAACGGGAAAATCTGTTAGCCGCGGTTAAAGATCATGATGTCTATGATATCACCGAACAGATGGACCTCAAAGATGAATGGAGCAAGCTGCTCTATTGGGGCGTGCTTTCAATTTGTCTTTTTGTATTCTGTTATCCTGTACGTCTCAAAATTCAGAATAACAGAAGGCCTTATATGGATCGATTGATCCTTCCGCCAAAATATATTCTTTTCCAAAGTTTAAAGATCCCATTTCTGGGGTAAAAATTTCCATTTCTTACAAGGGTTGAGAAAAGACAGACCTTGCGCTGTGTAGGGGTGTAATCTGTCCTATTCATCACGATTTTGAACGATTTTTTTAAGTCGTATGACCTTGTCGTGACCTGTACCCACCGTGACTTGTTTTTAATTCGAATAACAACAATTTAAATAATATTTATATGCATTTATTACCTAGAGAGACAGAGAAGCTATTGCTTCATCTTGCCGGCGAACTAGCGAAAAAACGTAAAGCTAGAGGACTTAAATTAAACTATCCGGAGTCTATTGCATTGATCAGTAGTGAACTTTTAGAAGCTGCTCGTGACGGGCGTACTGTTGCCGATTTAATGCAGTTTGGTGCAACATTGTTGACACGTGAAGATGTTATGGAAGGTGTGCCCGAAATGATTCATGATGTACAGATAGAAGCAACATTTCCAGATGGTACAAAACTGGTCACTGTTCATAACCCGATTCGCTAATTGTTAAAAATATAATCTATGATCCCAGGAGAATTTTTTATTGCAGATGGCTATGTGATCTGCAATGAAGGTAGAGAAGTTACAACCATCACTGTGACAAATACAGGTGATAGGCCCATTCAGGTAGGTTCACATTTCCACTTCTTTGAAGTGAACAAAATGATGGAGTTTGATCGCGAGAAAGCTTTTGGTAAGCGCTTAAATATTATCGCAAGTACTGCAGTACGTTTTGAACCAGGCGAATCAAAAGATGTCGAATTGGTTCCGTATGCAGGTGCAAGAAGGATCTATGGCCACAATGATTTGGCAAATGGAGATACCGAAACCGAAGTTGCGAAAGCAAATGCAATGAAAAAAGTAAAAGAACAAGGCTTTAAAAACAAAGTGTTATGAGTTTAAAAGTTAGCAAATTAAATTATAGCGCCATCTTTGGCCCTACAAGTGGAGATAAAATCCGTTTAGGAGATACAGATATCATTATTGAAGTCGAAAAAGACTACGCTTACTATGGCGATGAAGCCAAATTTGGTGGTGGTAAGACCGTGCGTGACGGGATGTGCCAATCTTCCGTTCATACACGTGATGAAGGTACACTGGATATGGTGATCACTGATGCTATTGTTATTGATCACTGGGGTATCGTGAAAGGTGATATTGGTATTAAGGATGGTAAAATTGTTGGTGTTGGTCGTGCTGGAAATCCGGATACCATGGATAATATTACACCAAATATGATTATCGGTGCTTCTACGGAGGTGCATGGTGGATCAGGATACATCTTAACTCCAGGTGGTATTGATACCCATATCCACTATATCAGTCCAACACAAGTTGAAACGGCCTTATATAGTGGTGTTACAACAATGATCGGGGGCGGTACAGGTCCAGCGGATGGAACAAATGCAACTACAGTAACACCGGGTAAATGGAATTTACGCCGCATGTTACAAGCTGTTGAAGATCTTCCAATGAACTTTGGTTTTTTTGGTAAAGGAAACGTTGGTACTGAACAACCTATTGTTGAACAAATTGAAGCTGGTGCCTTAGGTGTTAAAATCCACGAAGATTGGGGTGCTACACCAGCAACAATCGACAGAGCGTTGACGGTTGCTGATCAATATGATGTGCAGGTGGCTATCCATACCGATACGCTGAATGAAGCGGGTTTCTTGGAAGACACGATCCAGGCAATCAACGGACGCGTGATCCATACATTCCATACGGAAGGTGCTGGCGGTGGGCACGCTCCGGATATCATCAAATCTGCGATGTATCCAAATGTATTGCCAGCATCGACAAATCCAACACGTCCATTTACAAAAAATACAATTGACGAGCACTTGGATATGCTGATGGTTTGTCACCACTTGAGCAAAGAAATTCCGGAAGACGTGGCTTTTGCCGATTCTCGTATCCGTCCAGAAACGATTGCAGCTGAGGATGTACTACAAGATCGCGGTGTATTCAGTATCATGAGTTCCGATTCGCAGGCAATGGGACGTGTAGGTGAAGTCATCACACGTACTTGGCAGACTGCAGACAAGATGAAGAAACAAGTAGGTCCATTGCCTGAAGATGAAGGTAAGGACAACGACAATTTCCGTGCACGTCGCTATGTCGCGAAATACACGATCAATCCAGCAATTGCCCACGGTATTTCGAAGTACGTTGGTTCTATCGAGCCTGGTAAAATTGCCGATATGGTGATCTGGCGTCCAGCTTTATTTGGCGCAAAACCAGAAATGATTATTAAAGGCGGGATGATTATCGCTTCAAAAATGGGGGATGCGAATGCTTCTATTCCTACACCACAACCAATCATCTTAAGAACCATGTTTGGCGGTTTAGGTAAAGCCGTTCACCAAACTTGTTTTGACTTTGTCTCTAAAATTTCATTGGAAAAGGGAATTAAAGAAGAGTATAAACTGGAAAGAACCTTACTTGCCGTAGAAAATTGTCGGAATATCTCAAAAAAAGATATGATCCACAATGATGCCACACCTGAAATTATCGTCAATCCAGAGAATTATGAGGTAAGTCTTGACGGCGAGATCTTGCGGTCAAAACCTGTTGATACAGTTTCGTTGGGACAACGATACTTCTTGTTTTAACCCTATAACTACTTTTTATGGCGTGATCCGATGTCACGCCATAAGCTATGAAAAACAATAGGTTGATGAAATCATCATGGGCTTATCAAAAGCGCATAAAAGAGAGGGAATACTGATTGCTCATGATGCTTCATTAAGCTAAAATACGATTTACGCTAATGAAAAATTTGAAGACATTTTAGGCTGTTGTATAGCAATGGCGTGCTTAACCATACAATCGGCCTATGCGCAAAAGGGAGGTATCATGATTTATGGGGCACTGAATTACCACGAAACAACAGCTGGGCATCAATTTAGTGCCGCTCCGGTGGGTGCTGCTTATTTTTTCACTGACAACATGAATGCGGGGCTAAACTATGGATTCAATTCTGTTAAGGATAAAGCACTGGATTTTACGGATCATTCGCATGAAATAGGACCTTTCTATAGCAATACTTGGCCCCTGAGTGAGCATTTTATGTTAATTGGCCAGGTTGATGTGCATTATTTGTGGGGCGATCAACATGTCGCTACCGGTGGTACTATGGTAGATGGTAAATACAATGGCTATCTATTCAGAGTGTACCCGCTTGTGGGTATCGCCTTGGGAAAAGGTTGGGCATTAAAAGCTAAAGTAGCAGAATTGTCTTATAAAAAGAGAAATAGTAAAGATGCTGCAATTCCCAATGATCACGAACTCATTACGGGAATCAATGGATCTACAGTAGGTTTAGGCTTGTCTAAAAATCTATTTATTAAAAATTAAAAAATGATAATCACGGAAATCACAAGGAATATTCAGGGGGAGCAGATCACTAAGCGCCTCGATTTGCTTGCTATTGAATGGTATGAGTCGACCAAACGTATTCAACGTTTACGTACAGCGGAGGGAATGGATATTGCCGTCAAATTGTTGGGTAATACATCCAGCTTGCAGGATGGTGATGTCTTGTACGAAGACGAAGAGAAAATTGTTGTGGTAACGATCAAACCTTGTGAAGTCATCCGTGTCATGGCAATTGATTTCCTGCGAACTGCTTTTGTAAGCAGCGAAATTGGAAACAAACATTTGCCTCTATTTGTGGAGGCAAATGAATTGCTTATGCCTTATGAACGGTCAATGTACGAATGGTTAACGAAACAAGGATTTGACCCGCAGCGTGGCGAGCGCCAACTTTTACGTCAGCTCAATGCAAATGTCGATCCCAAGCATCATCAGAAGATGAAGTCTTCAACGAAGAATATACCGCTCTTGATCAACGACAAGGCCTTCGTGAATTTGCAAGCGCCAACAGCCGGTATCGCTTTAATGCCCAATGATAGAGAAGATTACGCAAGGAGCTGATAAATCCTTGAAGATATATACTTATATAAAAAAATAATGTCAATGAAAAATACATTTCTAGGCAAGTTACTCCATCTCGCAGATCCTACATTACCAATTGGAGGGTTTACCCATTCAAATGGACTGGAGACTTATGTGCAACAGGGCTTGGTCTGTGATAAAGTTACGGCGGACAATTATGTGCGTCATAACCTCTGGTATAATCTGAAGTACAATGATGCTGCTTTGATGAAATTGGCCTATGAAGCAACTTCTTCGCAGGACATGGATGCATTGATCGCGTTAGATCAAGAATGTACAGCATTAAAAAGCCCAAGAGAAATTCGCGATGCCAGTAAAAAACTGGGTGTACGTATTTATAAAATATTCAGTCGTTATCAACAGCAGGATTTTATGCTATCCTGGGGTGAATTAATCCAAAAGAAGGAAGTAGATAGCCATTACTGTTTGATGTATGGCATGTTGGCGTCACTTTTAGAAATTCCTTTGGAAGAAGCATTACATGGCTTTTATTATAATGCCGCCATTACGATGGTGACCAACGCTGTAAAACTTGTGCCATTAGGACAGTTGGATGGCCAAGATATACTTTTTGGTTTACATGATGATATACTTGATCTCTGCAAAGAGACCTTAACCGTTGAACGGAATTTAGTGGGCTTATGCAACATTGGATTTGACATCCGTTGCATGCAACACGAACGATTATATTCTAGAGTTTATATTTCTTAAAAAACAATTAAAATGGAAAATAGAAAATATGTTAAAATAGGGGTTGGTGGTCCAGTAGGGTCTGGTAAGACAGCATTATTGGAACGATTGAGCAGACGGTTGATGAATGAAATTGATCTTGCCGTAATTACGAATGATATTTATACCAAGGAAGATGCGGAACATATGGCCAAAAATAGTTTGCTTCCCCGTGAACGAATTATCGGTGTGGAAACTGGCGGTTGCCCCCATACAGCGATACGGGAAGACGCGAGTATGAATCTCGAAGCTGTAGATGAACTAGCTAGCCGTTTCCCGGATTTGGAGTTGATTTTAATTGAAAGTGGTGGTGATAACCTGACTTCTACTTATAGTCCGGATCTTGCCGATATCACCATTTTTGTCATTGATGTTGCCGAAGGTGAAAAAATGCCGCGTAAAGGTGGGCCGGCAATTACAAGATCAGACCTGTTGTTGATTAATAAAAAAGATTTGGCACCCTATGTGGGCGCAAGCCTAGAAGTGATGGAACATGATGCACGTAAAATGCGTAAAGGTTCTCCATTCCTGTTTTCAAATCTAAAAACCGGCGATGGTTTGGAAGAGATCGTAGGCTGGATTAAAAAATACGCACTCCTTCAAGATATTGAGGAACCTAATTTACTACGTTAATTATGATTTGTTCTTTAGCTATTAAGATAGCACATCGCGAAGGAAAATCCTTTTTAAAAGATGCATATGCGACACAACCGTTTCGTATCGTTCCTGTTGGGCAATATCAAAAAGACAATGCAGCGTACTTGATGATTATGAGTTCATCGCCTGGTTTGTTGGATGGAGATGACCATCGTATTCAAGTTGATATTGCTCCGGGGTCTAAGTTACAGTTACAGACGCAGGCTTACCAGCGTTTGTTTCATATGAAAGGTCATTCGTCCCAAACGATGGAAGTGAATGTAGGCGAAAATGCTGTTTTTTCTTATGTACCCCATCCCGTCGTACCTCAGCATTCGTCTCATTTTTTGAGCCATAACATTGTACATCTTGCTTCAAATTGTCACTTATTGCTGAGTGAAATCGTGACCTGTGGCCGGAAAATGTCCGGTGAAGAGTTTATGTACAATCACTTTCAAAATCTGACAGAATGTTATGTCAATGGTAGGCTCGTGGTGAAGGATAATGTATTGCTTCAGCCAGATCGTATGCCTATACAAGGTCTGGGTATTTTGGAAGGCTATACGCACCAGGGAACGTTGATCTATTTGAATAGTGCCGGCTTGAATCCAAGCGACTGGATCGAGGCTTTCCATGAACAGTACGGGGAAACCAAAGACGTCGCGTTTGGGATTAGCGAATTGCAGCATGACGGTTTTATGGTTCGCGTTTTAGGTAACGGTGCCGAACAGCTTTATCTTCTTTTTAAAGAAATGCAAAGCGCACTATGGGGCAACATATTTTTGAATAACAACTAATTATATTCCAATGAAAAATAACATCCTAGCTTTTATAAAAGCTTTTTTTAAAGGATTTGGGCAGATTATGTTACAGGGTAACATTTGGACGGGTATCTTATTTATCGGAGCCATTATTTATGATTCGGCACTTATGGGCTTTGCAGGGGTTCTCGCTAACATCGTAGGCGTACTGACGGCCAAGTTGATGAAATTTGATGAGGATCATATCAATGATGGACTTTTCGGATTTAATGCTACGCTTTACGGTATTGCTTTGGTTTTCTATTTCCAGACAAACGTTTGGGTATGGGGAGCCTTAATCGTAGGATCTGCGTTGACCACCATTTTGATGGGGTTTGCATTAAAGAAGAATCTGCCGGTATTTACATTTCCTTTTATCTTAATTACCTGGATCGCATTGTATGTGTTGAGTATTCCAGAACTGGCCTTGCGGACTGTACCCGAGCATTTTGTTGATATTCAGGAAATGGATGACTTCCTAATTGAAGGCCATGCCTTTGGTCAGGTTATTTTTCAGGGTAGTTTAATTGCTGGATTGATCTTTTTCATCGGGGTTTTCCTGAGCAATCCCATGGGCGCACTTTACGGTTTCGCTGCTGTTATCATCAGTGTTTATATATCGCACCATGGCCATGAATCTGTAGATATGACCAATAATGGCATTTTTAGCTTCAATGCGGTTTTGGTTGGAATTGCCCTAAGCGGCCCCCGCGTTAGAGATGGTGTATATGTTCTAATCGGAACGATTATCGCAACATATTTCGATCATTTTTTGATTCACAACGGATGGACAACATTGACTTTTCCATTTGTTTTTGCGATGTGGGCTATGCACCCTGTCAAACTTATCGATAAATGGTTGGTGAATAGGTTTTCATCAGCTGAAGGGACTTCCTAGTCCTTTTTTGTGAACTAAAATTTTATGTATGTTTAAATTTCGTTTAATAAAACTATTCCCAATAATGCTCTTATTGGGAATTCATGTAAATACGGTGTACGGACAAGTCAGTCCGCCGGGATTAGGAAAAGCAAGGACCGCATCTTGGTCGGTTTTGGGCTTGCGTAGGAAATTAGACAGTGCTGGAACGAAGGAAGCATTTACCTATATTGGTTTGGGAACTAAAAGTACACCCGACGATTCAAATCCATTTCACAAGCAGGCTATTTGGGTGTTAAACCATGAGGTCTATCATAAATTTGCTAAAAATCAACAATATAGTTATGCGTTGAGTTATCGTCGCCAAAACGTTTACGATGAGGCTGCCCCATATCATAACGAAGGTGTTGAGCAAGAGTTTAGGTTGTATGGACGATATGCGTATACATTGACCCTTAATGATCGTTTGAAATGGAAAAATACATTAAGGCAAGAGTTCCGAAAGTTCTTTACAGCCGATTTTCAAAAGACAGAAGAGAATTTTCAATTTAGGACCCGCTTGAAGTCGCAGCTAAATTTCAAAATTTCGGCTAAAAATAAGCAGGAATTGGCGTTGAGCGCTGAAGGACTTTTTGCAATCAGCAAGCTCTACGAACCTGTTAGTATCTGGTCTAGCTTTGGCTATAAAGAGACCCGTTTGGGTTTTTATTACATGACAGATATTCCAAAGACACCTTTGCGATTGGATCTGGGTTATATGAATGACTTAATTAAAGGCTATGACAAAGTAGATTTTGGGGTTCATTATTTAGCCGTAGATTTAATCTGGAATTTACCTTACCGTAAAAAGCATTAGCCCGCCATAAACTTATGTTTCCGATAGTCACTGGGTGAATACCCAGTGATTTTTTTGAATAGCCTGGTGAAATAGGAGGGCGATTGAAATTTCAATTCAAAGGCTATACCGGCAATATCTCTCGTAGCATCCTGCAGCAGAATCTGACTATGTAAGATACTTATTTCACTAATCCATTGCTTCGGAGGTTTATTTGTCGCTTCCTTTACACATTTATTGAGGTAGTTTTCTGAAATATGCAATAAATTGGCGTAGAATAACACGTTTTTATATCGATATGAAATTTTTGTACATATTCGCGGAAACGGAAAGCAATATCGAGCTGTCGGCTCATCGGCGCCTTAGTCTCTATATCCGATTTTATCACCTTCAATAGGATACACTGCATCATGGATATGCAGACTTCCATTACGCGGCCCTCGGTAAAAAGTTCCTCTTCCAATAACATCAACATTTGCTGGATCCAATGTGCTACATGGGGTTTAAGTGTGGTAAAAGGATGGGAATTGAAAAATTTAATATCGTTTATGCCAAGCTCAATATCAGTTACAATTTCATTTTCATAAACCACGAAAAAACCTTCTACATCATCAGAGATTGCCAGTGTAGCCGTAATATTACCTTGTTTGATGTTAATGACTTGATTTTCGGTTAAGGTATAAGATGCGCTTTCGAGATGTTGGGTCAGGGACCCCTTCGTTACAAAAATGAGAAAATTAAACGTCGTACGATAGGGGATGACAGGCATCAGGATACTGCGGAGGTAATTCTCGATTCGATAGACTTGAATTTTATTCTCATTGAATAAATTGTGCTCAGAAACATCCGGTAAAAATAACTTTTTGTACTCGTAATTGTTGATGATCTTAATCGAATTTTTCATAGTTTTAAAGACAACCTACTTACCAATGAAATCAAAAAAAAGGAATAGTTGTATGTATGACAAATATACTTAAAAGTTTGCGGAAATTAGGTTAGCATCCGATGCTTTCCAATCAAGTAATTATTGTGTTAACTAAGAGAAAAAGCTTATTTAAGACAAATTGTCCTGATTCCCTTTTATAAACTCCGACGTGAAATGTTGTTGCTGTTTTTCATGGCTGAATTTCTCCCTATTATAGGACGCTGAACTACCTTTGGGTATTGATAAGGAGGTCCATTTATCATCCAAACATATTTTCCCAATATAGAGCATCTGACCGATGTGGTAGGGATAATGTGCTAGCTGCCGCAAGATCGCTTCCATGACGGTATGTCCTTGATTACGGATATAAATGATTTTAGCGAGATCTTCTTCTTCGAGGGATTTAATTGCTTGAAACAGACAGGACCATCCAGCATTCCAATAGGTAATAAGCTCATCGCGATCTACCCAACTGTTCTCAAACTCCTGGTCGCGGTTTCTATTTTGTTTTTCGCCATCTGTGGTGAGGAAATCGGTCCATCGGGAAAGCATATTTCCACCTAAATGTTTAACAATTAATGCAATGCTATTGCTCGAATCATTGGGTTGCCAAAAGAGTTGTTCAGTGCTTAACTGTGCCAATGTTTTATCACCCAAAGATTTATAATATTGAAATTGCTTGATACAAGTCGCTAAAAAATTGTCCATTGCGTCGAAAGTTTGGCATTTATATGAATATTAATATACAAAAATGTCCTGAAACCGAGACCTAAAATAATTTTTTTAGCTGAAATCTGGTTTTGCTATCGATGTCATTAATTTCCTGATACAGTTTTTTGAGGTGATAAATGTGTGAATTTATAAGGAGAAGGAGAAGGAGAAGGAGAAGGAGAAGTGTGAGCAAAAATGCTAATAAAAGCAAAGGTGATACTGTGTGAATTTATAAGGAGAAGGAGAAGGAGAAGGAGAAGGAGAAGGAGAAGGAGAAGGAGAAGGAGAAGGAGAAGGAGAAGGAGAAGTGTGAGCAAAAATGCTAATAAAAGCAAAGGTGATACTGGGGTATGTATCACCTTTAAGCTAACTAAACATTAAACATAAATAAACAGTCTTTTTTAAAGACCACACTAAAAATTACAATACTACTCTGCCACTTGTTGATTTGTCAACTTGGACATTTTTTGGTTGATTTTTTAACGCAATTCTTGCCGATGTAGAAACATTTCCCTGTAAGTTTTCTTTCACGCCGAGCGTAACATTTGCAGACGAATTGGCTTGTACTTGGGCATTTGTTGTCGAGAAACGGCTCATGTCAACCGATGCGGATGAATTGGTGTTCAAATTTAAATTTGAAGCGCTACCCGCAATTTCCTGCTTAGACGAACTGCTTGCCGATACTTGCAAATTTTTACTGCTGACATCTGTCGTTAACTTGCTAGAAGAGCTCGTTGAAAGGTTGATATCATCAGCAATTAATTTTTTAAGCGATATTTTTGCGGAGGAGGATACGTCTACAGAAATTTTGTTTGCCTTAATCGTTTCATCGGTATAGATCGAACTGCTGGATGATGCCGAAAAGCGTGTCGGTATCTTGCTTGAGTAAACAGTTACGCGATTGTTTCTCGCATTTCTGATTGAACTGTTTCTTTTATACTGTACATACAGTGTACCGTTTTTTACAGTCGTTTCGATAAGGGATAAATGTTCGGGATTATCTGCTTCAACAATAACTTCGTTGCGATTAGAGTGAATATAATCTACACGTAATGAAGTTGCCGATGAAATGCCATCTGGAGCAGTGATCTTACGTGTTTCGCGTTCTTGTGCCTGAGCTACATATAAAAATGAAATAAAGGCAATGGTTAAGATTCTTTTCATTATTTTTCTGTTATTAGTTTAAATTTATTTTTACTGAAAGTTTCATTTTAATTTCCCTTTTTATCGTTTCTTATGCACTTATGCATACGCTCTATCGTTAACTGCCACCTATAGTATAATAGTAATGCCAAAACTTTAAATCCGTTTAAAATACTGATTAACACTAGTTTTGTTCCTGAGTGCTATTTTCGTTCATGCTCATTTTTGAACATCAACTGTTCGGTATCGGACAATAGTTTGTTTACCAGACTCTTCGTTTGTAGGCTGCTAACCAGAATTGATACTCTAATTGGGAAGCTGTTATAAATACTTGTCGCATCTTCTCCCGTTTTGTTGCAGTAGTTTCTGCTGCAATTTTGTCAACGTAGTTTTTCGCCTTGATAACGCCCTGTGCAAAATCCTCACCGCTATAAGTTGCTATCCATTTGGAATAGGGATTTCCCTGTGTATTTGCTGTCGATACAATGTGATCTCCGACCTCCTTATAAATCCAAAAACAGGGGAGTGTTGCCGCCATAGCGACCTCAACGCTCTCGAAAGCGGCTACGCTTTTAAGAAAATGGACATAATGATGGCAGGTTGGTTCGATCTTGTTGCTCTTGTCGGCAGGACTTAAACCAAATTCCCGAAAGTAATTTTCGTGTAGTGCCCGTTCAACAAGAAGCGCATTGCGACCAAATTCGAAATAGTCCAATGCTTGTTGGTTATCCGTACTTTTTGCACCTATAAAGGCGAGCACGCGGCCAAATTCTTCTAAATAGAAAGCATCCTGCTGCATGTAAAATTGAAATTTATCCAGGGGAAGACTACCATCACTAAGCTGAACTATAAACGGCATAGTAAGTATATCCGAATAAATAGCTGTTATGGATTCCCAGGCATGATCAGTCCAGTTCATATTGAATAAGTTTAATCGGATTGTGGAAGTGATTTAATGGCCCATTTCCTTTGCCAATGACGAGGTCTTTGCTACCAGCTATTGCTGCGTGTATATAGGCCAATGCGAAGTCTACTGCGCTAACGAGACCAACGCCTTGTGCCAAATGGCTCGCAATTGCTGAAGAAAGCGAACAACCGGAACCATGTGTATTTTTGCTGTTAATTTTTTGTGATTTGAATTCAATTGGTGGATTCTTGTGCTGGAACAACAGGGATGTTAACTCTTGGCTTTGGAGATGCCCGCCTTTAATCAAAACGGATTGACAACCTTTCGCCAGTAGGCTATTTCCCGCTTTTTTCATCCTCTCGACATTGTCAATAACTTCGTCTACTAAGACACTTACCTCATCTAAATTTGGTGTAATCAGTGTTGCTAAAGGAAAAAGAAGTTCTATGCAGGCCTGAATTGTATCATCGTGAATGAGCTTGTGCCCGCTGGTCGATACCATGACTGGATCAAATACGATAGGCCCTTTATATTCTTTTAAATAGGCGCTAATAAGCTCCACAAGTTCAATATTGTGTACCATCCCTATTTTGATTGCATCGGGATAGATGTCGTCAAAAATAGCATCTAATTGGTCCTGGACGGCTGCTGTAGGAATTTCATAAATATTTCTTACACCTTGTGTGTTCTGAACGGGTAAGGCAGTTAAAACATTCATGGCATAACAACCTAATGCAGATATGGTTTTGGTATCTGCTTGTATACCTGCACCACCGCTACCATCGAACCCTGCAATGCTGAGTACGGTAGGGACGCGGTATTTTTTATCTTTTGTCATTTTAATAGTTCTTTTAGTTGTGCACTGGCAGCTCTGGGATCTTGACTTTGGCATATGGTCGAAACGACTGCAATGGAGTCTGCACCGGCGTTCCAGGTTTCTTCTGCTGTTTGTAAATTCATCCTTCCGATTGCGATCAATGGTTTTTCCGTCCTACTCCGAAGTTGTTTTAAACCTGCAATTCCCCATTCAGTAACCGTATCTACTTTTGTTTTCGTAGAAAAAATGGGGCTTACACCAAGGTGGTCGACGGCGTACATTTGTTGACTTTCCAGTTGTTGCATGTCTTCTATGGACCAGCCTATCGTTAATTTATCACCATATTTTTCGCGAATAGCGAGCGGTTGCAAATCATTTTGACCCACATGTACTCCCCATGCCTCGATTTGGGCAGCGATTGCTACGGCATCATTGATCACGAGCGGAATACCATAATGATCGGTCAGTTTTTTTAAACGGATGGCTTTATCCAAAAATGTGGCCGGATCGTCAGCTTTTTCGCGCAATTGTATAAGATCGACTCCACCAATAATAGCTTCTTCGGCAACATTGAGCCAATGTTGAGGATAGCAGTCCCGCTCAGAAATGACCAAATATAGCGGGTAGGGAAAAAGCGGATTAATGCGCATAGCGTTTGATCTTGAGCTTCGATTTGAGGCGTTCTGCATTGAGCTGATAGAGTTCATCGTAGAGATTCAATTGCAGGGTACCCGGGCCAGCTGCTGTTTGGGCAGCGAGTTCTCCCGCTAAGCTCAAAATGGATACACCGGCAACAGCTGCTTCAAAATAGTGGTCTGTAACACCTAGAAATGCACCAATAAGCGCAGTAGCACTACAGCCAAGTCCAGTTACCTGTGTCATTAAAGGGTTGCCATTAAAAACTTCAACCCGGTATTGCTGTGAAAGAATATAGTCTACTTCTCCAGAAATACAGATAATGGAGCCGGTTTGCTCTTGTAATAATTGGCCAAATCGGAGGGCATCTTTACTTGCTGTCGTGCTGTCGACTCCTTTTGTGTTCGGTTGGTTGAAATTGTACAGCGTCATGATTTCTGATGCATTTCCACGAATAACCGTTGGTTTGAGATCCAGTAGATTGGATAATAAATCGTTGCGGAATGCCGATATCCCAGCACCAACAGGATCAAGTACCCATGGCCGTCCAATGGTATTGGCATGTTCGGTAGCAACAAGCATAGCTTCTGCAGTATCTTCACTCAAGGTGCCGATATTAATGACAAGAGCTTGTGCAATATCGACAACCTCGCGTACTTCTAATGGACTGTGTACCATCACAGGGGACGCTCCTAAGGCTAAAAGTGCGTTGGCAGTATTGTTCATCACGACTAGGTTTGTGATGTTGTGTACAAGGGGTTTTTCGACCCTCAGCTGTTCTAATAAATTGATAATTGAATCTTCCATTCTTTTTACATATGCTAAGATGTACTGTGTGGCCTTGGAGGGAAGAAGAGCGATAGCCTGTGCAGTAAAGGAATATGCTGTACAGTGGATTTTTGCTTTTCCCTACGCCGGTATAAACCGAATCAGGTTCAAAGGGACTATCTCAATTCTATACAGAATACCCCCAAAGCCAGACCAAACTTAAACAAAAAAGAGGACTTTTCATATCCATCATTTTTCGATCATTAGCTTGTTGAATTAATCGGCCGGATTTTGATCGGCACTAATTTCAATATATTCAACAGGGGTATAGGTAACCCGGGCAAAATTTTTGGTCAAGAGTTCTGTCTCTAAAACTTTTCCACCCTGAAACTTTAAAAACTTCTCGCGCCAAATCTCATTTTTACGAAAGAACTGATTGTCTATTTTAAGAAATTGATGTTCTTTTTCAAAGATATGGTACGCAAAATCCAGTTCTTGATCGATCCTCAATTCACCTTCTAAACATTTGTCTGTGAACCAGAGATTTATTTGAAAGGTGTAAGGCGTGTTGTTGGTGAATTGATAGTCGCGATAATTATAAAAGACGGTAGCTCCACTACCGAATGGCAAAACACGGCCATCGTCAGGAAAAGGGTCAAAAGAGTGGTGATAACGTTCATTGACGTTGAGTGGACTATGGATAACAAGCCAATGGATGAGGTTGGATATTTGACAGATTCCACCGCCAATACCCGCTCTTGCTTCACCAAAGGATAACTCCATGCCGGGCAGATACCCTTTCTTTACGGTGGGGAGCCCCACGAGTTTACAAAATGAAAAGGTTTCCTTCGGTCTGATCAGAATGCTATTAATCTGTGCTGCTGCAATTTTTAGGTTGGTAACTTTGTTAATCTGCAATTGCATATTATTTTCGCCCAGTTTTTTTAATAAGACAGACTGATGCTTTTTAATACGAAAGGGAAGTTTTTCAGCTGATTTAGCTGTGCTGTATTTCTTATTATCAAATAGCCAAACGGCTTTGCGCCGCACTCTTCTCGCCCATACAGCAATAAAATAGAGTATGGGATGGTGTTGACTGATCAGTTTTCTTTTTCTCAATTTGACGTTTATGTATCGCTATCAAAATTAGTGCAGAAATGTGTTTTTTGCCGTGTTTTGTCGCATATTTTTTTATCAAAATCACGAATCTTATAGTCTGAGCTTGGTGCAGTTTTTCAGTTCGTTTAGTTGGTTTTCTTTACCTGTATGTATTTTGCTGTTAACTTTCCCTCCTTGTTATAGATCAAGCTTTCGTAGGTACAGTTTCCGAGGTCTTTTACAATAGATTTTTGTTGTAATACACCCTCATAATAAAACTCATCAATCGTTTCGTTGGCTCGGTATGATCGCTTGATTTCGGCTGTCAGTCGATTGCTTTGATCGAAGGTTTGGCGTAGTGAGTAGTCACTTGTTTCCGGACTATCATACTGATAGCGGACGCGACTTTCTCTTTGATCATTTCTACCCGAAATCTCTTCAGTAATTCGATTCTGTTGATCATAACTGTAAATGGTCCAGTCTCTCCGTTGATAGACAAAATGAATGGATTCACTTTTTATAACCTGGAGTTTACTGTTCAAGTGATAAATCATCGCCGATTCAAATGTAGGATCGTAGGAAACAATGGCATTTGGAAGATACCGGTAAATTGTACTGCTGCTCCACTTACTATTGCGAAGGTACTGTATGGAGTCGATAAGTCCGAATTGATTATAGCATCTTTTGTTGTAATAATTATTTCCCCCGGAAAGATTGTTCGATGTGATCTCTTTGCCTTCTTCATATACAGTCGTCATAATTGCACCGGATTGCACCGCATTTTCGTCCGAAAACTGCTGCATTACATAAGTGCCGTCACATATATTCTTACGCTAACTGTAATAAAGAGGAAGAGCGGGATTTGCGATAATAGCCGCTGCATATTGCCCGGATGGAATAAATTGAACTTGTGCGATTGAGTCAAAGAAATGTGAGGCATTATATTGTGCCGAAGCTTTCTTTGACGCAATTTGTGTGCTGGTGTTTAATATCGGTTTGGCTGCTGCCAGATAGGTATTACTATCGTATATGATCTTGGGTTTGGCTAATCCATCAAACAAGATCATGGCATGACGTTGCTTCAATGACAATACGTCGATAGTCCATTGGTGATTTTTAACGATGAATGTGAGTTTTTTTGCATCGGTTTTTGTGACCAGTAACTTTGTTGTGCTAAAAGGCACTTGTTTGAAAATCTCAGCAGCATTTTTTTCGTGTAGACGCATGATAAAATCAGTTGATTTATCGGACTCATTGGTTACAAAAAGAACTGCATGCGTTGGGCTAGCTATTGTTAGCGATTTTACTGTTTGCGATGCTGCGCTGGGACTATACAACAGCAATATCAACAACTGAATGATAATCGGATAAATGTGCAGTTTCGCGTTATAATTCATTTGGGTCGATATTGCTGTTGTTGATTTTGCTATTTAATTTAATACTTCTTTCAAAAATAATAAGGTGTGCTCCCAGGCACGTTTAGCCATTACGGGGTTATATTCGGCTGACTCGGGATTCGTAAACGTATGTCCAGAATTTGCGTAGGTAATTATTTGCCAGTCTGCTTTTCCTTCATTTAATTCCTTGACCAACCCATCGTAATCTTCTTTTGATACACTTTTATCGGCTGCTGGGTGCTCAATGAGTACTTTTGTTTTGATCGAACCATTGGGTCTGTCGGCAGCTTTGGATAGGCCGCCGTGGATACTGATCACTGCATTGACGGGGAAGCCGGCTCTCGCCGCTTCTAATGCGCCTGAACCTCCAAAACAATAGCCGATGATCGCAATTTTCGTCGGATCCGCACCCTCTTTTTTCAGCTGTTCCAATGCGAGCATTATGCGATGCTGATAAGCTTTATAGTCTGTCTTGTAGTGGCCGGCAATTTTCGAAGCTGCGGTGTTGTCCGAGGGAATATTTCCTTCACCGTAGATGTCGGCAATGAACGCGATGTAACCTTCTTTTTCAAGAAGCAATGCAGCTTGTTTCGCTTCGTTGTCAATTCCCTTCCATGCCGGAAGAATTAAGACAGCAGGGCCTTTTTTTGCCCTATTGGCGGTTATCATGCCGATGAGTTTTTGTCCACCATCCTGGTAAGAAACCTGTTTTAATTGTTGGGCCTGCGTAGTCATGGTGACCATAGTAAGCATCAATAGTGTCATAACTGTTTTCATCTGTAAAGAATTTGTTCCACTCATTATTTTGTGTGATCAGAAATGAACCTAATTTGGAGTCCATCTCAACTAAATATAATTTTCAATGTACATTTTTTTCACTGTCGCCAACCTGAAGCTACGACTTGATGGATTCAATGATACCAATAACATCGAGCTGTCCGAGACCTTGGTCGTGTGCTTTCCCGTAGGTTTCGAGTAAGGTCTTGAGGAGGGGATAGTCAGCACCGGCTTGTTGAGCCAGTCGAATATCTTTCAGCATAAGGTCTAGCGCGAATGCAGGACTGTAGTTTTCTTCCACCAATAATGGTGTTTTCACTTTTGTTGCCCCACTGCCGCTGGCACTATCGTTGATGATTTCGAGCATATCGCTTCGTTGAATTCCCAGTTTATCTGAAAATAAGATCGTCTCCGCGAGACCTTGATAGATGGTGGAAAGGAAATAGTTGATCGCAAGTTTAGCGGCAATTCCCTGGCCATTTGCGCCGAGATGTTTGATCGATTTTCCCATCTGCTCGAGGTATGGTTGGGCGCGATGAAGATCTTCGGGATCACCACCCACCATAATAATAAGTGTACCCTCAGTCGCTGGTTTGGTACTGCCGGCAACGGGAGCATCCATAAAAGCAGCGCCTTTTTCTTTTAGCTTAGTGGCTATTGAAATACAGCGTTCACGAGATATTGTACTCATATCGACAAATAATTTGCCCTTGATCTCCCTTTGGAGGATTTTTTCATATACTTCGCTGACTGCTTCATCATTGGTGAGCATGGAGAATATAATGTCGCTATGATCGACTAATTCACCTATATCTTCGCTGATAATTGATTGCTCTTCAAAGCCTGCTGCTTTAGCCTTGTTTCTATTGTAAACAGAAAGGGGGAATCCTGCTTTTTCTAGATTTTTAGCCATGGGGTATCCCATGTTTCCTAATCCTATAAATCCTAATTTTTCTATCTTCATCTAAAAATTACATTAATTGCTCTTGAAATTTACGTATAGCTAAAGATACAAATGTTTTGCTCATTCCACTAATACCCTAATTTCGTTACGTAGCAGCACTATTTTATCTTCCTGTTCCAGTTTTTTTAAAATTCGGGAGACAACGACTCGGGATGTATTTAAATCGGAAGCGATATCCTGATGCGTAAGGGTGAGTATTCGGTCGTCATTCAGCTTCACTTTGGCTTTCAGATAGTTGATGATGCGTTCTTCCATATTGGAAAAAGCTAGACTATCAACAGCTTGTAACATTTCGTCCATACGACTTGAATAGCTTGATATGATGAAATTTCGCCAGGAAGGGAATTTTCCCATCCAAAGGTTGACAAGCTCATTTGGAATCATGGCTACAGTCGTTGTTTTTTCTGCGAGCGCACGAATTTCACTTTTTTTATTCCCGAGGCAACAGGCTATTGACATTGTACAGGTTTGACCTTTTTCCAGATAGTAGAGCAATAATTCGCGTTTATCTTCATCCTCCCGGACAATTTTTATTGCCCCATCCAAGAGGAGAGGCATCGCCTTGATATATTGATTGGTATCAATGATGAGATCGCCTTCACGGAAGGTTTTTATATGCGCGTTTTCCGCTATTTCAGCGATTAATTCCGGTTCAAGAATGCCTGTATAAGCTTGTTCTATGGATAACATATTTTTTAAATTAGTTAAAGTTAATTATTTATTGACTTATTTCAGCTGTTGTGGGAAGAAAAGGATGTAGGTGGGAATGGTGGATTGAAAGAAACAATTTTTAGCACCTCATGAGGATAGGCTATAAAATCTTGTATGCAATTCATAAAAATCGTAAAATTGATAAATTTTGATTTATTCAAAACAGACAAAATATTATTCTGACTATTTTTGATGTTTTTTCATGAATAGGATGGATGTGTTGTATTTATTTTATGTATGCTGTATTTTTATTGCCTCTTTTTGCGGAAATTTGCTGTTTTTCTGTGGAAGATTAAAATTTATTCTTTCTATATAGAGATACTGCATCATATCGGTAGTGTTAAAATTAGTTAAAAAGACAATCAATTCCTAATTTTGCGGCACAAAAACAAAACAATCACATCTAACATGAAAAAGTCTTTACTTTTTTTTGCCCTTGTTTTTGCTAGTTATAGTGCCGTTCAAGGTCAAACAGCAAATACTGGTTCAGTTTCAGGAGTTGTCAAAGAAGCTACTGGACAAACGGTTAAAGGAGCAACCATTAAAATTACCCACATCCCAAGTGGACAAGTAGTAAGTGGCTCAGCCGATGCCCAAGGAAAATTTCAAATTTCAAATCTTCAAGAAGGAGGCCCCTACAAAGTAGAGGTAACTTACATTGGCGAGACACCTGTTGTTTTCGAAAACATCATGCTGAAATCGGGGGAATCGTTGAATATCAATCCAATTTTTACGGCTGGATCTTCAACAAATTTGGATGAGGTTGTTGTTGTCGGTCATGGGGTTATAGATATTGCGGCAGGAAGAAAGACACCGATTGCCGTTTCGACGATCCGTAAGCAGGATTTAGAGGAAAGGGTAGGAGCACAGGATATTACTTCAGCATTAGCTAATACCCCTTCGGTTTATATCACTGGTCAGGCAAAAGGTTTTGGTGAGTCTTCTATGACAACACGTGGTTTTGATCAGTCCAATACAGCATTTTTGTTGAATGGTCAGCCTATCAATGGTATGGACAATGGAAGTGTATATTGGTCAAATTGGTCGGGACTTACAGATATTGCCTCTTTAGTGCAGATTCAACGTGGTTTGGGATCGTCTAAATTAGCGATTTCATCTGTCGGCGGAACCGTAAATTACGTGACACAATCCACTGCAATGAAAGAGGGTGGTTTTGTTCGTACCACTGTTGGTAACGATATGTTTATGAAGGCAACGGTAGGTTACAATACCGGTCTGATGAAAAACGGCTTTGCTGTTTCGGCTATGTTTACACAGTGGTCAGGTAACGGTTATATGGACCATACAGAAGGTGCTGGACAAAGTTATTTCTTGTCTGTTGGATATAAAGCGAATGAAAAGCACAACCTGAACTTTATGGTAACGGGTGCTCCACAGTGGCACAACCAGGGGTATACCTCAAAATTGTCTAACTATCTCGCTAATGGCAGACGTTATAACGACAATTATAAGGATGCAAACGGCGTGATGATGAATGCACAAAAGAACTTTTATCATAAGCCAGTAGCCAACTTGAACTGGGACTGGACGATCGATGATAAATCATCTTTGTCAACTGTCGTTTACGCATCGTTAGCTGCTGGGGGTGGCCAATCCTTGCGAAGCGATAAATACAATACAGGCAAATATTTAGCTGCTGATGTGAACAATCACCAATGGTTTGGTATAGTTTCTAACTATAATCGTAAGCTTTCAGAATCCTTGAATTTCAATGTCGGTTTTGATGTAAGGGATTATAAAGGTACACACTATCGTAAATTGACAGATCCACTTGGAAATACAAATGGTGTTGTATTAGGCGGTAATGTTAATTTCCCTAATAAGCCATTGGTTACCAATACTTACTCAACAAACCCTTGGAAAGCTTTCTCAAGTAAACCTGATTCGCGTGAAGATCGCTTAGCTTGGGATTACAATCAATACATCCGTTACGGAGGTCTGTTCGGTCAATTGGAATATGCGAAAAATGGCTTTACGGCGTTTTTCCAAGGATCGGTTTCCGAACAACAAAACAAACGTTCTGATTATTTTCAATACACACCAGGTAATGAGGATTCTAAAGACGTGAACAACTTTGGCTACAATACGAAGGGTGGTGTAAGTTATACATTGGGACATCATAGTGTTTTTGGTAATGCGGGGTACTATTCCCGTCAACCTTATCAAAACAATATTTTCATGAATTTTGCAAATGATATTAATGAAAATGCTGAAAATGAAAAAATCCTTGGTTTAGAGGCTGGTTATAAATTTGCTTCTCGATTCTTGGATGTGAATGTGAATGTTTACCGCACAACTTGGGAAAATCGTGTTACGGGTAGTTCGAGTTTAGCGACGGCAGATGATGTGAAAAAATACAATCCAACAAATGATCCTGGTATTTTGGTCGAAGGTGCCTATTTATATACAACAAATTACGGTGTAAAACAGGTGCATAGAGGGGTAGAAGTTGATTTTGAGGCCCGCCCAATCGAAAAATTAAGCTTAACAGGGTTTTTATCGATAGGTGACTGGAAATACGATGGCGCAGTAAACTCTGTTATACGTAACGATAACCGCGTCGAATTGGGACGTTCTCAGGTTAATTTAACCGGTGAACATGTTGGTAACGCAGCGCAAACTTCTTATGGATTTGGTGCTAAATATAAAGTGTTTAAGGGTTTGTCTGTTGACGCAAACTACAGATATTATGAGCGTTTGTATGCATCGAATTATCGTAGAGAAGTAATAGATGGCCAAACTTATGGACGCTATATGAAATTACCGTCTTTTAATCTGTTGGATGCCGGTCTTTCTTACAATGTCAAAGTAAGTGACAAGAACAGTATGAGTTTCCGTGTCAACATGAACAATGTGTTGAATAAGTTCTATATTTCGGAAGCTACTTCGAGTAACTTGGTGACAGATGTGAACAATACTTGGAATGGTATTGACACTTCCAATTTTGTTTTGATCGGACAGGGTAGAACTTGGAATGCATCGGTGAAATTTACATTCTAATAAGATTTACGTCGAATACAAAAGGCCCACAATTATTTTGTGGGCCTTTTTTTGTTTTTTAATAAAAACTTAATAATTTTAGGTGATCTAATTGTCAACCTGATGTTGCATAAATTAATTTGTCTGGAAAATTTACAGATCGGTACTGTCCATTTTTCTGCTTTTGTTGTTAATTTGGATGGTGGAAATACAGGCTTTGCTTTATTTATTAACCAAGAAAATGACCCAATCTTTATTTTTCGAAAAGAAAAGAAAAATGAGGTATCTTTCCATGTAAATGAAGAGCAATTCTTTTGGATTGTAAAAAACAGCCAGTTTACACCAGGAGAACGTCAAGACTTTTTTGCTGAATTTGTTGAATTCCTGCGTTTGATGGAAGAGAAGGTTTCCAATTATGTTTTCAAAAAGGAAAAATTAATCAAATTTACAAATTCGAGGGATATTGTCCGCTATAAATACTTATACCTGACAGGTGAAATTAGTTGATAAGAATACCCGATTATAATACCTGATCTCCCGTTAGATTTCTTTTGTAATGAAATTTAGCTTAGTTTTGGGTATGAAGCATATGTTTTCAAATCTAGCTGTTATTCTACAAAACAATACTTTTGTGGAATCAGATTTTACACTGCCGGTACCCGTACTTCTTGCTAAGTTTTCTTTTTTACCTATTTCATCATTTTTTCCGGAAGCGAGTTCATCTTTTTCCGCTGATTGGCTAGATACCGTCCAACAGAGCGCGATTAGATCTATATTAGAAGGATTTAATGTCGGAATCAGTGGCGATGGCAATCCTGTCGCTTTACTTGAGCAGGCGATTGCTTTGACCAATCATGCACTTGCCTATAGCTATTTGGGGCTTTATTATTTTAAAATAGCGGCATATGACCAAGCTATTGCAACGTTTACAAGCGCAATCGAACAGTATAAAGAGGAGCCATTTTTTTATGCGAGCCGTTGTTTAGTTTATCGACTCATCGATGAAGACGAAGGTGCTTTCTATGATTATCAGATTGCCAAGAGACTGGATTTTAATTACCATAGTGTATTGGAATGGGCGGAGAATCAAGCTGAACTCACTTACTTTGAGGCCGATAATTTGGTTATTCAAGAGCTGGAATCGAAGCCAAAGCAGCTGAGTACTGACGAAATAAATTCATTGGGACTTGAATATGTTCATTGCTATAGCTATCTAAAAGCAATCGGTCTTTATTCTTCTGCGATTGCGGAATCCGATAACAAGGATAGCAACCTGTTTGTTTTTAGAGGAAGTTTGTACCTGAAATTGACCTGTTTTGAATTGGCATTGTCTGATTTCAATCAGGCTATTGCTCTTGATGAGAATCGTTCTGCCGCCTATATATTTCGGGCTAAAGTGTTTGAATCCTATCGTAATTACCAAAGTGCGCTGGAAGACTATGCCAAAGCGGAGGAAATAGATCGTGATTCATCGATCGTTTACGAAGAAAGGGCATCTTTGTTTGAGCGATTGGGAAATTTTGAGGAAGCATTATTGGATTTTGACCGCCTTGTTACGCTCAATCCGGAAGATTTTTATGTGTATTCATTACGGGCCGATTTGAATGAAAAGTTGGAGGATTTACCAGGCGCACTGGCAGATTACTCGAAAGCGATCGATTTGAATCCATATTATTCTGATTTGTATTCGTATCGCGCAGCAATTCGTGAAAAATTGGGTGATCCTATCGGGGCAAAAGCCGACCTGGATAAATTCAATGAATTGGAAGATGAATAAAAAAGAGGCTGTCTCAAAAAGGCAGTCTCTTTTTTTGCATTATCTAAGGTTTATTATTTGTTTTAACGGTTTGATTTTCATATATTTATAGTGTAAACAAAAAGGATATATGCCATCTCAAAGAGCTACTTTTAAGCCTTACTATCAGGACCAGATCATGGCCATTCCTCCAACTTTGGACGAACTGGTGTCCAAAGGTCATCCGGTACGTATCGTTAACGATGTAATCAACCGGATCAACATCCAGTCCCTATTGGACGCTTATAAGATAAAAGGCTGCTCCAGTTATCATCCGCAGATGTTGTTGAAAGTTTTGGTGTTTGGCTACGTAAGCAATGTCTACAGCAGTCGCAAATTGGAAACGGCGTGCCGGGAGAACATCAATTTCATGTGGCTGAGCGGCATGAGCTATCCCGACCACAATACCATCAACAGATTTCGAGGCGTTCGTTTGAAAGAAGCACTTCGTTGTGTATTTGAAGAAGTTGTCAAACTCCTGTCCGAAGAAGGTCTGCTGAGTATAGAAGATGTTTACACCGATGGCACCAAGATTGAAGCCAATGCTAACAAATACACCTTTGTCTGGAAAAAAGCTATCCAGACCAATAAGGAGAAGATGAAAGCTGCCTTAAAAGATATTTGGGAATACGCCCAAAGTATCGCCAAAGCAGAGGACAACCTTCCGGAACCTCCCGATCTGACAACAATTGACCGCGAAAAAGTTCAGGCTACTGTCGATAACCTGAACCGGGTCTTGTCCGATAAACCTTCGGTAAGCAAGAAGATGAGGGCAAAGTTGCGCTATGCGACTAAAAACTACCCGGCCAAGATTGTTCAATATGAAGAGCAGGAAGTAACGCTTGGAGATAGAAATAGTTATAGCAAGACAGATCCCGATGCTACTTTTATGCGCATGAAAGAGGATCATATGAAAAATGGCCAGCTCAAACCAGGTTATAACATTCAGATATCTACTTCCAATCAATACATCGTCAATTACACCATACATCCCAACCCCACAGATACCACAACGCTACCCGGTCATCTGGCACAACATGAGGCGAGCTTTGGGGAAATACTGAAAACCATTACCGCAGATGCTGGCTATGGCAGCCAGGAGAACTATGCGTTACTAGAAGGGAAAAACATTGGGGCCTATGTGAAATATGGTATGTTTGACAAGGAGCAGAAAAAGAGTTATTCGGGCAAGAAGCCATTCTCCGTTGATAAACTACATTATAACCCTGCAAAAGATTGCTATATCTGTCCAATGGGACAGGAAATGAACTGCATAGGTCTATTTACACAAAAGACCTCCACAGGTTTCGAGCAAAAAATAAAAAGATATCAGGCAAAAAACTGCACAAACTGCCCATTGAACGGTGCTTGCCACAAATCACAGGGCAATAGAATCATCCAGATAAATGAACAGCTTGAGGCTTATAAAGACAGAGCATACGGATTGCTTAACAGCGATGTCGGTATAGCCAAAAGAAAACAGCGATGTCACGATGTCGAACCAGTCTTTGGAAACATAAAACAGAACCACGGGTTCCGAAGATTTATGCTCCGCGGTAAGGAAAAAGTGTCCATAGAATGGGGTTTATTGGCTATAGCGCAAAATCTAAGGAAAAAAGCAGCTTAAAAAGCTACTTTTTGTTCTTTTTCTTCCCAAATGAACAGTTCTGTGAAATAATCAACAAACAACTCACAAATCTATCGCATAGCCATATTTAATAAAAAAGCTGCCTCAATAAATTTGAGACAGCTTCTTTTATACCTGCTGCTCTAACTAGAGCACCCTTTACTTAATGATCCTTTTTATCTTATTGGAACGGGTAATAAGTTTGTGCAATTTGTCATAATCCTCTGTGGCAATAGAATCGTGCAGGGATTGCAGCTGCTTGATATGTTCTTCGAGTACTTCGAGTACATTTTCGCGATTTTGCTTGAAAATAGGTGTCCACATATCGGGCGAACTTTTGGCAAGACGTACCGTAGATTCAAATCCCGAGCCCGCCAGCTCAAAGATACGTCCTTGAGATTTCTCTTTTTCCAATACCGTTAAGGCGAGGGCGAAAGAGGTCAGGTGAGAGATGTGGGATACATAAGCAGTGTGTACATCATGTTCGTCAGCATTCATAAAACAGCTGCGCATCTCCAATTGGTCGGTGATGGCATCAGCGATTTCGAAAGCATCCTCATCAGTTTTAAATGCTTCGACATACACCATCATCTTGCCTTTGAATAAGCCCGGTATTGCAGCCTCAGGCCCCGAATACTCGGTTCCGGCCATGGGATGGGCTGCAACGTAACGCCCCCGGTTAGGGTGATCCTTGATTTTGTTTAGAATATTTGTTTTTGTCGATCCCATGTCAATGACGACCTGATCTGTAACCAGATCCAAGATTTGAGGAACAACATGTAAAATGGCATCGACAGGAATTGTGAGCACCAATACTTTACAGCTCTTAATCGCATCTTCTAAGCTTGCTGTTTCGTCAATGAAGCCGATATGCATCGCTTTATCTAAGTTCTTTTGACTCTTATCTACACCGATAATTTTGTCGCAGAATTTTGTTTCTTTTAGGCGAATGGCAACTGAGCCGCCGATCAAGCCTACGCCTACAATGGCAATGTTCATATATAAACAATTATATTAAGCGTATTTTTGTTCAAATGTTATACACCGAACGTATTATACCCTGGTTGTTTGTCGATCAATTATTCTATCGATAATTTCAAAGCAGTTAAGCTGCCCCGACATCGAATGTCTTAGAAATTATCTTTAATGCGCTGGATTGATTCTTTGAGCACCTCTACTGTGGCACAGAGACTGATGCGTATATATTGATCGCCTTTGTCTCCGAAAATTCCACCCGGTGTAATAAATACCCGTGATTTGTCCAAAACAGCATCGCTTAGCGCATAACCATCCTTATATTTTTCAGGGATGCGTGCCCATACAAATAGACCTACTTGGTCCTTTTGATAAGAACAGTCCAGTAAATCCATAATTTCATACACCTGTTGACGTCTTTCAGCGTAAATTTTGTTCAGATCAGCATACCAGGAGGCGTCAAGTTGTAAGGCTTTTGCCGCAGCCAGCTGAACAGGTAAAAACATACCTGAGTCCATGTTGCTTTTGAAACGGAGTACTTGGTTTATACGTTCTTCGGCACCCACGAGCACACCAATTCGCCATCCCGCCATATTGGAAGACTTGCTCAGCGAATTCAATTCAATGGCCACATCTTTCGCGCCAGGGATACTCATAATGCTTCTTGGCGTATCTGTCAAAATAAAGCTATACGGATTATCGTGGCAAATCAGGATATTATACTCTTTAGCAAATTGAATCAGCTCTTGATAAAATGCATCGGGTGCCGAGGCACCTGTTGGCATATGAGGATAGTTTATCCACATCAGTTTAACCTTTGACAAGTCTTGTTTTTTGAGCTCATTTAGATCGATAAGCCAATTTTTCTCTTGTGTAAGATTATAGGTAATCGCTTCAGCACCACTCAATCTCACTGCAGCCGCATAAGCTGGGTAGCCAGGATTGGGTATAAGCGCTTGGTCTCCTTCCTGAAGATAGGTCATACAGATGTGCACAATACCCTCTTTTGACCCTATCAAGGGTAATATTTCTGTATTGGGATTAAAAGTCGCGTTATAATAACGTTGATACCAATCTGCAACGGCTTGTCGTAGGGCGGGGGCGCCTTTATAATTTTGATAGCCATGCACATTTGGAAGTTGGGCATTCGTATTTAATGTCTCGATCACCTCCGGGTGTGGGGGCAAGTCTGGACTTCCAATTCCTAGGTTGATTACACGCGCACCCTGTTTGTTTAACTCATCTATTTCTCTTAATTTTTTGGAGAAATAATATTCTTCAGTATGCTGCAATCTTTTGGCAACGTCTATTTGCATTTTATTTTAATAAATTTGGTATTTGAATAAGGCTAAATTAGGGAATTATCTATTAAAAGGAGATTTTTTTATCGATTTTTCAAGCTGAACAAGCTGGATGCTTTAGTCTTGAGATGCAACAATTTTATAGTCCCTTACCAGGATATGTGCTTTTCTTGATTAATTTGTTATTTTTGTTCAATTTCCTCGTCAAAAATCTGAAAGGTAGAGGAGAGACCGACGAATGACTTTTCGTATAAAGGTGATTTGTCTTAGTTCAAAATAAATGAAAACATATTTTAGGCTCTTATCGTTTGCTAAACCCATTGAGAAATTTGCAATCCCCTATGTAATTTGCACGCTGATCACGGTTATATTTAGCACCTTGAATTTAGCATTGCTTGCTCCATTACTCCATACACTTTTTAAAACAGGAAAAGAAGCTTGTGAAGCTGCTGTTGAAGTCGTGAAACCTGAAACGTATACAGATATTTTAGGTTGGTTCAATTACTATGCATCGGTAGCAAATGAGCAGTTTGGTGCCTATGGCGCATTGCAAAGGGTCTGTATTGCAATTGTGAGCTCCGTATTTATCAGTAATCTATTTCGCTACTTCTGCCAGCGTATTATGGAGAATTTCCGTATTCATACGTTGCTCAAATTGCGTAGAGCAGTATTTGACAGTGTAATGGACCTACATGTTGGTTATTTTACAGGACAGCGAAAAGGAGATATTGTTTCTAAAGTTGCGTCTGATGTACAAGTCGTGCAGTATTCTGTGACGGGCACTTTACAGGTGGTTTTTAAGGAACCCCTGCAATTGATCGCCTATATTGTGATGCTATTTAATATCTCTGCACAATTGACATTCTTTTCACTCTTGGTCATTCCCGTCTCTGCATTTTTTATCGCAAGAATCGTTAAGAATCTCAAAAGTCAAGCGCATGCAGCACAGGAGTCCTATGGAAATATGATTTCCTATTTGGACGAAGCATTGTCTGGGATTAAGATTATCAAAGCTTTCAATGCAGTCTCCTTTATTAAGAACAGGTTTCATAATGAGAACGAACGTTACGCAAATATTGGCCGTTCCATGGCCAAAAGACAACAGTTAAGTTCACCTGTTTCCGAATTGCTGGGGGTAATTATGGTGGCTATTATTCTTTTGTATGGCGGTCATTTGGTGCTTTCAGGTGACCAGAGTTTAACTGCTCCGGCATTTATTGCCTATATCGCTATTTTTTCACAGGTGATGCGTCCGGCAAAGGCGCTAACAGATTCTTTTAGCGGTATTCATAATGGTCTAGCTGCGGGTGAACGCGTATTGGAACTGATCGATGAAAAGACGGAAGTGAAAGATCGCGCCGACGCGAAGCTTGTGAAAAGCTTTGAGAAGAATATCGTATTTAACCAGGTCAATTTTTCGTATAGCAAAGATAAAGAGATTCTCCAGAACATCGATTTGACTATAGAAAAAGGGAAGGTCGTTGCATTGGTAGGGCCTTCAGGTGGAGGGAAATCAACTTTGGTTGATTTGATTCCACGCTTTATGGACGTCACTGGAGGGCAAATTTTGTTTGACGGTACTGATTTACGGGATTTAAACCAGGATTCTTTACGGGACATGATCGGTGTCGTCAATCAGGAGTCTATTTTGTTTAATGATACGATCTTCAATAATATAGCATTTGCTAATCTTTCTGCCAGCCAGGAAGAGGTTGAAGCCGCTGCACGGATTGCCAATGCGCATGAATTTATTTTGAAAACAGAACATGGTTATCAGACCAACATTGGTGATCGGGGCGGTAAATTATCGGGTGGCCAACGCCAGCGGATCTGTATCGCACGGGCTGTTTTAAAGAATCCACCGATCATGCTTCTTGATGAGGCGACTTCTGCGCTAGATACCGAATCTGAAAAATTGGTACAGGACTCATTATATAAATTAATGGACAATAGAACGACAGTTGTCATTGCCCACCGCTTAAGTACCATTCAGAATGCGGATATAATTGTGGTTATTGAAGCCGGAAAGATTGTAGAAGTAGGTAGCCATAGTGAGCTGATACAACGTGAAGGATTATACCGCAAATTAATCGAGATGCAACAATTTACAGATTAGCTTTCTTTTCTAAGAGGTTTGTCAAATTAGTTGTTATCACATTTTTTATTATAACTTTTGTTGCCTTTTCGGTACATTTGATTTAAGATAGGAGATACATTTAATGAACGCAATAGATAAATTGAATTTCTTGATTAACGACAAAAACTTAGCTGTCGAGTTGAGAGATATAGCGGAGAAAGTTTTGCGAGAGGAGCGTATCACTTTTGAGGAAGGAGTGCTTTTATATGAAAAAGGTGAGCTAGGTTATCTTGGTGTGCTTGCTAACTATATTCGTGAGAAACGCCATGGAGATCATACTTTTTTCAATCGTAATTTTCACATTGAGCCGACTAATGTTTGTGTCTATGACTGTAAGTTCTGTTCGTATTCCAGGTTAATAAAAGAACGAGCAGAAGGTTGGGAGATGGAAGTTGACGGCATGATGGATATTGTTAAAAAATATGACAATGAGGCTGTTACTGAAGTTCATATCACTGGAGGGGTTGTTCCTAAACAAAACCTCGAATTTTATGCTGATTTCTTTCGCAAATGTAAGACGCATCGCCCCGAATTGCATATTAAAGGACTTACACCTGTAGAATATTACTATATTTTTAAGAAGGCAAAATTAAGCCATTACGATGGCCTGAAGTATTTGCAATCTTGCGGCTTGGATTCTATGCCAGGGGGTGGAGCAGAGATTTTTCATCCAGAAATCAGAGAGCAGATAGCACATGATAAATGTACCGCCGAACAATGGTTGGATATTCATGAGCAAGCACATAAGCTGGGAATGCATACCAATGCCACCATGCTGTATGGTCATATTGAGCAGTTTTGGCATCGTGTAGATCACATGGAGCGCCTAAGACAGCTGCAAGATAAGACTGGGGGTTTTCAGACCTTTATTCCTTTGAAATTTAGAAATAAGGAGAACCAAATGTCCCATATTCCCGAGGTATCCGTTATCGAAGACTTAAGAAATTATGCGATTGCTCGAATTTACATGGATAATTTTGACCATATCAAAGCGTATTGGGCAATGATATCGCGAGATACGGCCCAGTTGTCCTTGGCTTTTGGGGTCGATGATATCGATGGAACACTGGATGATACGACAAAAATATACAGCATGGCGGGAGCAGAAGAGCAAAAGCCAGGGATGACCACACAAGAGGTTGTCGAGCTGATAAAAAATGTTGGACGCCATCCGATAGAAAGAGATACCCTCTACAATGTGGTGACCGATTATAATGATTTTGTTTTTGATCAAGGTGATCAAAAGAAAAGCTATTATGCATTACCTGTTGTCAATTCATAATCATATCACACGTTGAAAAAGACATTTTATTTTATACGACACGGACAGACTGATCTAAATTTAAAAGGTATTGTGCAGGGACGGGGTGTTAATTCCCCGCTTAACAAGATGGGCATAGCTCAAGCTCAGGCTTTCTTTGATCACTATAAGACAGTGCCTTTTGATAAGATATATACCTCCACTTTATTGCGTACGCATCAAACTGTACAGGGATTTCTTGATTTGGATTTACCTTGGGAACAGCTTGTTGGTTTGGATGAAATAAGCTGGGGCGTTTATGAAGGAAAAGAACAGACACCAGAGTTGCTAACTGGTTTTGAAAAATTGGTCGCAGCATGGCGCAACGGAGAATTGGATGTCAGTATTGAAAACGGAGAGTCTCCTCATGAATTGATGGCTCGTCAACAAGTCGCCTTGGATCATATGCTCGCTCGGACAGATGAAAAAAACATATTAGTCTGTATGCACGGTCGTGCTTTACGGATTATGCTTTGTCTAATGACTGGTGTTGATGCCCGTTATATGGATGATTTCCCGCATACAAATACTGCTTTATATAAATTGCTGTATGATAATGGTCAATTTGAGATTGTGGACCATTACAATACTGCACACTTAGAAGCATTGATAAATGAATAAAATTAGAGTTTCTGCCGTATCGTATACCAATACTTATCCATTTTTGAATGGAATACGTAAATCGAAAGTGATGGAGCAAATCGACTTGAGCGTTGATTATCCAAGTGCCTGTGCACAGAAAGTAATCGATGATCAAGCTGATATCGGTATTATACCGACAGCTGCCTTATTAAGTCTTCCCGAGTATTATATTAATACCGATTTTTGTATCGGCACAGAAGGTGCTGTTGATTCTGTCTTTATTTTTGCCAATAAGCCTATTGATGAGGTAAAAACTTTACGTTTAGATAAGCAATCGCGCACGTCAAATGGTTTAGCACGTGTATTGATTAAAAATTATTGGAAAAAGGATGTAGCATTGGTCACTGATGAATCTATAGAGCCAGATGCCTATGTTTTAATTGGGGATCGTACTTTCGGTAAGAAGAATGCAGTACCCTATGTTTATGATTTGGGGGAAGAGTGGTTTAACTTCACCGGATTACCTTTTGCTTTTGCCTTATGGGTAAGTAACAAAAAACTTCCCGACTCTTTTGTGGAGCAATTTAATGAAGCTTTAGCCTATGGTGTTGAACATGCAACCGATGTGATAGCCGGTCTCCCAGAATTTGAGGGCTTTGATTATACCAAATATCTGACGCAGCATCTTAATTTCCATTTGACAGATAAGAAACGCGAAGCTGTGCAGTTGTATCTCCGGTATTTAAAAGAACTGGATTAACCTGGGGCGCTTGACCTGAACAGGGACCCACATACCCTAAAAATATTTAAATTAGAATTGTCAGGTAAGCCTTACACGGTAGTGTGAAGGCTTAACTGACAATTGATTCCCCGGGGGCACTACCCCCCCTGATAAATTCCCTTTATTTCTTGCTTTTGTTTATAACGACTTCGGTAAGGCGTATAACTCCGATTACACCATGTTTGGAATTAAAAGGGTAACAGCACCCTTTTTACAGGGTATTAACAAGGGGTTAATAGGGGTATACCCCTGTTAACCCCCTGTTATACCCCTGCTAACCCCCTGTAATACCCCTGTTAGAATCAAACATGATATTAATCAAGAGTTAATTAGGTTCCTATAAAAAAACCACTCATTGAGTGGTTTTTTTATCGACTTATTTTAACGACAATGCAGGTCTCCTTATGCATTGGAATCACAGCTTGATTATCGACTGACCTTCGCGCGCAAACAACTAGGTACGTCCAATTTTTACTTTACGCCCTTTGATTTTTTGCCCACTAGCCTTATTGATAATAACGGAAGCAAGCTTTCTTTTAACGGCAACATAAGCTACCTTATCTTTCACTTCTATTATACCGATGTCGTCTTTTTCAACACCTTCCAAATGGAGGAGAAAACCTACGATGTCAATTTTATTGACTTTATCTTTTCGTCCAGCACTGATATAAAGTGTGGCGAAAGGTGAATTTTCCGGAAGATCATAGTATTCGGGAAATTCCTCTTCAGGTATTTCCTCCGCTATATAGGGATAGGCTTCTTCAGGCTTTAAGATGACATAGACATCACCCTTTGCCTGCATACGCGCAGTACGTCCATTGCGATGAATAAAGCCATCTTCTTTATGCGGTAGCTGGTAATGAATAATGGCATCAACTTCGGGGATATCCAGCCCTCTTGCAGCCAAATCGGTCGTGATCAAAACATTGTTGGAATGATTACGGAATTTGAGAAGCGCCAGCTCACGATCTTGCTGTTCAAGTCCGCCATGAAAGGTGTCGTGAATAATATTGCGATTGTCCAGCAGTTCGCTGATGTGATCTACTGCATCACGATGATTACAGAAAATAATCATTTTTTTCGTCCCGATCTTGCAGATGAGTTTTAGCAATGCCTCCAATTTCTTTTGAACAGGAGCAACGACCTTTTTTATTGTAATGCGGGGTATGTTCTGTGAATTATTCAGAAAATCAACAAGAATAGGCTCCTTTATCTGTGTAAATGGCGGGATCACATCCATCATTGTTGCAGAAGTCAATATCCGTGATCTTATGGCCGGTATATGTCGAATAATGAAATCCATTTGATGCTGAAATCCCAGTTCCAACGATTTATCAAATTCGTCTAACACAAGGGTGTGGATACTGGTCGGATCAAAATTTCCTTCTTCGATATGTTGTTTTATACGTCCTGGAGTTCCTATAATAATTGCGGGAGCATCCTTGAATTCATTTTTTTCGATACGGGTACTATGACCGCCATAGGCACAGGTGACTTTGTGACCTGTGGCCACCTTGCGTAGCACTTGCTCTATCTGTAAAGCAAGTTCGCGGGTCGGCACTAAAATCAGTACTTGAACCTCCCGAACGATTTCCTTCAATTGCGCTAAAATGAGCAATGAAAAGGCCAAGGTTTTGCCAGATCCTGTGGGTGAAAGTAAGATGAAATCATGGTCTTTTTGATACGATTCCACTACTTTTTCTTGCATCTCATTTAAGGATGAAATGCCTAATTTATTTAAAATAGCTTGTAGCTGCATTTGACAAAAATACAAAATACCGCTATCTTGAAAGGAACAAACTAGAATGAAAATTTTTTAGGCATTTTATACCTAAAAAAACAAGGTAATCGGTCTATAAAAGATGATTACCTTGCGCTGATTTGTATCGATATATTGGAAAACGCGGTATAGTTACCGTGTTATTAATTCTTAATAAGTATTGTTTTATAAAATATCAATACCTTCTTGTCTTAGCGTTTCTTTTTTGTCCTCTTCCCAGATACTGACTTGGACTTCTCCAATATGTTGTTTCTTAAGCATAAACATACAGACACGTGATTGTCCGATCCCACCGCCCATAGATTCCGGTAATTGATCATTAAGAAGCATGCTATGGAAAGTCAGTTTGGATTTTTCAGTACAATTTCTGATTTCCATTTGATGTGCCAAAGCGGTTTTATCGACACGGATTCCCATGGAAGAAAGTTCAAACGCTGAATTTAAGATCGGGTTCCATACGAGAATATCGCCGTTTAATCCTTTGTGGCCAGCCTCATTGGCGGTACTCCAGTCGTCGTAGTCGGCTGCGCGTCCATCGTGTGCAACACCATTGCTGAGTGCCCCTCCGATACCATATAAAAACACAGCTCCATATTCTTTTGTGATGGTATTTTCACGTTCTTTTGCAGTTAGATTAGGATATTTTTGCAGTAGTTCTTCTGCTGCAATAAATGTAATGGTTTCTGGGAGAATAGCTTTTATCTGTGGATACTTGCTTTCAACCTGTTGTTCTGTATAGCGTAATGCATCGTAAATTTTTAATACGGTTTCTTTCAGCAAGGCCAAATTACGTTGATCTTTATCGATTACTTTTTCCCAATCCCATTGGTCTACATAGATCGAATGGATAGGGGTGTAATCTTCATCAGGACGCAGTGCTTTCATGTCTGTCACGATGCCTTCCCCAGGTAACATTTCAAGCTCTTTTAAACGGACTCTTTTCCATTTTGCCAATGAATGTACCACGACAGCTCTTTTTTCATTCAATGATTTAATCGGAAATGATACCGGACGCTCAATTCCATTTAAGTCATCGTTTAATCCTGTGCCGTCTAAAACCACCAATGGTGATGAGATCGGAATTAAATTTAATGCTTTCTTTAGTTGTTGGACAAATGTATCTTTAACGAAGCTGATAGCAACTTCGGTATTTAAAAGTTTTCTTCCCTCCATATGAGTCAAATGAAATACCATGCATGGATTGATACGCATGGTTTTATTTTTTATTCAGTTATTTCATACAAAAGTATGAAAATATCATTGGTTAATCTGTTTGGTTGTGATTTTTAATATTTATCCATTAAAAAGTTGAAAAAATAAAAAAATTCTAACAAAATGAAGGTAGGTCAATATTTAATTATAAAACTAATAATTTGTTGGTGCAACCAAAAGTGTTTGGTTACTTACCAAAAGAGCCCTGAAATATTTCAGGGCTCTTTTGTTTATGGTGGATCGATTGATTGATTAAACGGAGAAGCTTTCGCCACATGCACAGGTCCGGCTCGCATTCGGGTTGTGGAATTCAAAACCCTTTCCGTCTAAACCATCGGAATAATCCAATTCTGTACCTGCCAGGTATAAAAATGATTTTATATCCAAACAGACTTTCACGCCTTTATCTTCGAAAAATTGATCACCTTTTTTTTCTTCGTTATCGAAGTTCAGCTTATAACTCAAGCCCGAACAACCGCCACTTTCCACAGCAACACGCACAAAGTAATTGCTGTCATATTGCTCATCCTTCATGATTTCCTCGATACGAGTTTTTGCTTTGTCAGTAACTGTAATCATAGTAATTTCCTTTGTATGACACAAAGATACATACAATCTTGTTATATTTCGTCTCCTATAAAGTTTTTAGAATGTCATAAATTAATCGATCAGGCCAGCTTTGAAAAGTTGCCAGATGGGGGATTGATCGCGGATTTTGCGAACCGCTGCTGTGATCAATTGGGCACATTGTATAATATCCTCTTGCGTCGTAAATATGCTTAAGCTAAAGCGAATGGCCGATAATGCATCTTCTTTGGAAATACCCATAGCCATTAAAACATGAGAAGGTTCTCTGGATCCGGTCACACAGGCCGAGCCCGAGGAAAGGGCCAATGTGGGACAGGTAGTCATTATTTCGCTGGCCAGGATATGTTTAAAACTAATGTAACTGGTGTTTGGTAGGCGGGGTGCATTCTTTCCATGAATGATGATTTCAGGAATCTCACTTAAAATTTCTTCCAACAGATTGCGGTTTCGTTCGACCGTATTGTAAGATGCTGGCTTAATCAGAGATATGGCTTTTCCAAAGCCGACGATAGCTGGCACGTTGTATGTTCCGCCTCTAAATCCGCTTTCCTGACCACCACCTGCAATCAGCGGGGCAATCTGAATCGGCTTTGATTTTCGACGAATGTATAAGGCGCCGATTCCCTTTGGGCCATGAAGTTTATGCGCACTCAGACATAAGAGGTCGATCGGGATTTTTTGTAGATCAATGTTGATTTTTCCGACAGCCTGCGTTGCGTCACAGAAAAATAAGATGTCTTTCTCTGTACAAATAGTAGCGATTTGTGCTAGTGATGTACATACCCCTGTCTCGTTATTGGCAGCCATGATGCATACGAGTATGGTCTGGGAACTCATTGCATTTTTCAAGTCGTCTATATTTATCATTCCTTGTGCATCGACGGGGAGATAGGTGATCTGCGCTCCTTTTTTCGTCAATTGTTCACAGCAACTTAGGACAGCCTTGTGTTCTGTTGAAACGGTGATAATATGATTCCCCTTGGATTGATATTTGTCAAATATGCCACAGATTACGGTATTAATACTTTCTGTTGCACCTGAATTGAAAAATAGTTCTTTCGCTGAGCAATTCAGCACTTCAGCTAATTGTCCTCTAGCAAGTTGGATGGCAGCATTGGCTTCACGCCCCATTTGGTGATAGACACTTGATGCGTTCGCATAATTTTGGATGAAATAGGGAGTCATGGTATTCCATACTTCATCCAAAATTCGAGTTGTAGCGTTGTTGTCCAAATAAATGATATCCTTCATCAGGATAAAGATAAGGATAATGAAGGTTATGCTGAAGCCTTCACATCAACTTCCTTTTTTTTGACATTCGGATCATATCTTAAGCCTGGCGTTAACCAATACATCAGTATGATACGGGAATAGCGGTAGTTGAATGGCGACATTAAAACAACGCTCATGATCGCAACTGTTGCATAGAGTATAAAAGAAGAATCATTGCCTGTCAGGATATAGGTTGCCATACAGGCAGTAACCATTTCGGCGATGGAAAACGCATAGGTAACATACATGGCACCATAAAAATAACCTGGCTCACGTTCGTAACGAAGTCCACAGTATTCGCAATGGCTATTCATTTTTTGTACTTTCAGACCGTATGCAGGCCCTTGGTACACATGGCCGATTCTACATCTTGGACATTTTGCTTGCCATGCGGCTTTAAATTCAGATAATTCGTATTTAACCTCTTCCATAGTTATAGTTGTTTTCTGAACTCTTCTGGTGTGAGCCCAGCGGATTTTTTGAAAAATTTAGTAAAGTATGAGTTGTCCTTAAATTGCAGCTCATCTGCAATTTCGGTAATATTTAAATTTCGATTGACCAGGAGCCGCTTCGCTTCAAGGACAATGCGGTTCCGGATGATCTCTCCTGCAGATTGCCCAATATAGGATTTACAGATCGCGTTGAGATGATTGGGCGTGATAAATAGCTGATCCGCATAAATGCTGGGCAGCTTGGTCGATTTAAACTGCTGCTCAACCAATTGCTGAAAGCTATTAAATATTTTATGATTGTAGGGGTTGCCTCTTTCGAGATGTTCCTTCTCTGTAGCAATCGAAATATATAATATAAACTGCAGTAAAAGTGTACGGATATAGTCTTCCGGTAATCGTTCAGCTTTTGCAGATAGGATTTGATCGAGAATAGCAGTGGCCTGGGGTCGATATTGTTCAGCTAACACAAATATCAGATGTTCAATTTTACCCTGTAAAAAGCTAAAGCGCTCCAGGTAGTCGGTACGTAAAAGAAAAGATTGAAAGTAATCAATCGAAAAATTGACAACATAACCTGCTTCATCCCCCACAAAATTCCAGGTATGTACCTGACCCGGAACCATAAAATAGATCTGATAAGGCGCTATCTTATAATGATTAAAATCAATGATATGCTCTCCGGACCCCTTGGTGAAAAGGACGAAATGAAAAAAATTATGCTTATGTGGGAACACCATATCCTGATGTTTGATGATATATTCTTTCAGATCATCAATATGAATCGTTGTGTTATTGTTGAGATCAATACTACAACTATCAATGATAGGTATGGTGTTTTTTCTATTCATATTACAAAATTAGGGTAAATATTCTTTTATAAGTGGTGTTTATTTGTTGTTTTGTGGTATTTTTCAATGATTTTGATCTTTTGATAGGTAGTGGACGATGTTGGAACAATCCTTGTGTCTAAATTTTTAAAATATATTAATAAATGGAAAGTAATTTGAATAGCCTAGAAACGAGATTTGGGCGTTTGACAGACATTGTGATTGAGTCTATTCCGGGGATTATAGGGGGGATTATCCTATTGATTCTCGGTAAATATGTGATTGGTTTTGTGGACCGATTATTACATAAACGTTTTGAAAAGAAAAATGTGGATCCTTCGATCCGGGCTTTTATCTCTAGCATCGTCAAGATTGTCATGTGGGTGATGTTGCTTCTTACTGTAGCCAGCCAGATTGGGATTCAGACAACCTCGTTTATTGCAGCGTTGTCTGCTTTTGGATTGGCTGTTGGTATGGCACTTCAGGGCAGCTTGAGCAATTTTGCTGGCGGAGTGCTCATATTGATGTTTAGGCCTTTTGAAGTAGGAGATTCCATATCGAGTGCAAATGGTACTGCAGGTACTGTAGAGAGGATTGATATCTTGTATTCCACTTTAATAGGGGATGATGGGGTACGTGTTTTTAGCCCTAATGGACCCTTAGCTAATTCGGTTATCAAAAATTATACGAAAATTGTGCAACGGATGTTTGAATATACCATCAGTATCTCTTATGATAAAAACGTGAAAGAAGCGAAAGATATTATATTAAGAGTTCTCCGTTCGAATGAAAATGTGTTGACAACTCCAGAGCCAACTGTTTTTATCAAAGAATTGGGAGACAGTGCCATGGTTTTGACCGTTCGTGCCTGGACGAAAAGAGAGCACTATGTCGCTGCGCGAAACTCGATGCAGGAAAAGATTATGTTGGAGCTGGAAAGGAACGATATTAGTTTATCTTCCAATCCGACACAGATTAGCATTGTTTCGAATTCAAGCGACCTAGGGACTGCAAAAGCTTAGTCCTGGTCCGTTTCCAATGCATGTATAAGGACAAAGTACCTGTAGGCAATGATAGCCTGCTGGTACTTTTTTAATTTTAACGGATCCATCTTACCGTATTTTGGTAAGATGGCTTTATTTAAGCTATTTAAAAGCTGAAAAAATCTTCGTTTCATTGATATACCTCTTTATTGATAATCTGCGGCATTTTTTCGCCTTTAATTGCTGCCAGTAAGTTACTGGCGGCCATCATTACCATATTATCCCTTGTTTCTACGGTGGCAGAGCCGATGTGTGGCAGGATACAAACATTTTCCATCGTTAAGAGTGGGTTTTTTGGATCCATCGGCTCCGGGTCTGTTACATCAAGCCCGGCTCCCCATAATTGGCCAGTCTGTAGGGCTTCTGTTAGATCCAATTCATTGACCAATCCGCCCCTAGCCGTATTCACTAATATAGCGGAGTTTTTCATGCGCGTAAACGTATTTTTGTCAAACCGGTTTTTAGTCTCCGCTGTCAAAGCTGCATGGATTGAAAGTACATCGCTCCGCGTGAGCAGATCGTCGAAATTAACATATTGTGCGCCAAGAATTTGTTCTGCTTCCTCATTACGGCTCCGATTGTAATAGATAATTTCCATGTTATACGCTGCTTTGGCTTTTCTGGCGAATTCAAAGCCAATTCGTCCCAGTCCATAGATGCCCAGTGTTTTGTTATTGAGCTCGATGCCTAGGTTTGCCGTGGGATCAAACCTTTCCATTCGCCCTGCAAAATTCTTTTGTGGTTGAAAAATGCTTTCCGCGATACTGATAGCATCAAGAGGAAAGCAACGTCTGCTGTTGCTCCCGAAAGGATGCCCGGTGTATTGCTTACGGGGATTCCATGCTGTGTAGCGGCTGAGATATCCACATTGTCATAGCCGACGCTCATGAGAGATAGGGCTTTTAGGTTGGGGCAGTTTTGGAAAAAATTAGCATCAAACTTTTGCATCCCACCGTTAAGGACGTAGTCGGCCTGTTGGCTAGCTTTGATAAGCTCCGTTTCGGATAGGGGAGTACTTGAATCGTGTATAGAAATGTCGTGCCCAGCAGATTTTAATAGATCTATGCCTTTTTTTGGAATTTTTTTAGTGATAAATATCTTCATGTAAATAGATGCTGTTTAGCTTGTTGTTGGTTGATTCCTCTGAATCCATTTGTTTTGTCCTATCTTCAAAATTAATGATCACTCATCGCTATTACAACAAAAAAAGCCATATTGTTGTTTCAATATGGCTCATTATTTCTTGTTTTTTGAACTTTACTTTTTACGGAGTAGGTAATCCAAGATAGCTTTTCCCGTGTCATCGGCAGAGATGGCTGAATTGGACAAGATGACTACGCCACTTTTTTTGTCGGGCGATAAGGCTAGATAGGAGCTGCTTCCAGCAGTTCCGCCATTGTGCCAATAAACCGTTAGGTCGTCAATCAAATTCATATGCCATGCGAGTCCCAGGTCTGTGTCTGGAGGTAGAAAAAATGTAAATAACCGGGTATTTGCCATCGCATTTTCCAAGGGAGTCTGCGGCATCTTAAATTGCGCATTCGCAAATTTAAGCAGATCCTCCAGGGTCGATTTTAATCCACCAGCGGGACCGAAAGCGTCAAACGCCCAAGGAATTACTTCTTGGCCTTCTTTGTTGTATACTTTAAAAGTATCTTTTCTCTTAGGGTCTAATACTTGAAAGGTATTACTCATTTCAAGTGGTTTACAGATGATATCTTTTACAAGCTGATCATAACTTTTTTTATAGATACTGCATATAATGTCTCCTAATACAGCGTAACCAAGGTTGCTGTACTCATATTCTTCACCTGGATTTTTTTTATTTTTAAAGCTTGCGAGGTAATTATAAAGTGCTTTTTTGTCGTATGTTTTGTAGGGGTCGTTTTCGTTAAATCCTTTGACTTTGTCAAGATTGTCAGGAAGCCTAGGTAAGCCAGAAGTATGATTGGCCAGCATTTGAAACGTTATTTTCGAAAGTTCTCCATTTTTCTTGAGTGTATCAGGGAGAAATAGCGCGATAGGCTGATCTAACGTTATCGTTCCTTCTTCGACAAGATTTGACAAAAGTATAGCCGTAAAAACTTTGCTCAGTGAACCGATCTCATAAATAGACGTTTTTGTAGGCGGAGTTTGGTTGCCTTTGGCCGTCTCGCCATAGAAATAGGTTTTGGTTTGTCCATTTTTTAGAATGCCAATGGCAAGTGATTGCGTATTTTGTTGTTTTAAATAAGCATTTGCAACCGAATCGACAAAAAGGTCGTCGTTATCGACTGATTTCTGTGTGGCGGGTACCACAATAGTTTTTTCCACTTGAGGCTTTATTGCCAAAGGACTGAACTTTAATGTGTTGAATTTTAAGCTTGTGTCCGTCGCAAAAAGAACCTCATACGATCTGTTGTCGAAGTCCATCTGATAAGTTGCAAGCCCTTTCTCAAACTCTTTTATCGTTGAGCTTTTTACTCTTCCGAGAGGGTAGAGCTCCTGTAGTACTTGGTTGAATTTGGCTAGGCTAATTTGCTGTTTGAAAGAATCACTGGCCAAATTATAGGCGGAGTCTGTCATCTGGGAATTGATAAAAAATTCCAGCTTATTGTAAACTCCTCTGTTGATCTGTTCCGCAGGATTCGTTTGGGCAAAGGAGTAAGAAGAGATGCCCAGCAATACTATTGTGATTAAATGTTTCATAACTATTGATGGGCACAAATCTACGGAATGTTTAAATTCCAATCAATTGTTTTAATCGTGCATAGCCTGATTTACTGATATTGAGCTTTTCGCCCGATGTCAGTGCAGCAATATAAGAATCCTTTTCATAAGGTTCCAATTTGGCCAACTGATCTACCTTAATGATAAAAGATCGGTGTATGCGGACAAATTGATTCGGATCCAAAGATTTTTCAAAAAATGCCATTGTTTTATTTTTCAGGTACATGCCATCTTTGGTATGAATTTTAACATAATCATCATAAGACTCCAAATATTTGACTGTATCAATCGGAATAATCTTGATCTGCGTACCTGTTTTTACAACGATACGGTCGATTTTTGTTTCGTCTTGCGCTGCAAGGACTTCGTAGTTGGGTTGGACTTTTTTCTCAGGTGCGGAGTAGCTTGTCCTGAATTTTTCTAAAGCTTTTTTGAAACGTGTTGGTGATACCGGTTTTAATAGGTAATCCAGAGCGTTCTTTTCGAAAGCTTTCAAGGCGTATTCGTCAAAAGCGGTTGTAAAGATGACCGCAGGAGGATCGTCAACGAGTTCAAGCATTTCAAATCCAGTTAATTTGGGCATTTGTACGTCCAGAAAAATTAAATCCGGTTCGTGCGCATGGATAGCCTTAACAGCTTCAAAGCCATCACCGCATTCTGCCATGATGGATATATCGTCTTCATTTTTTAGGTAACCCGCAATAATGGAGCGTGCAAGGGGTTCATCATCGATAATAACGACTTTAATCATATTGAGGTATTTTTAGGGTGCTAATAAATATGTTGTCCTGAATTTGAGTTTCCAGTAGATCATTTCTTCCATACAGGAGATATAATCTGCGCTGAATGCTCGATAGCCCAAATCCAGTGCCTTTTTTCGGTTTCGACTGTTCTTCGGTGTCGAAGGGGTTGGTAATCTGAATCAGCAGCTGACCATCATTCGAATGGCATTTTATTTTAATTTCTACTTGATCCGTTACATTATATAAGCCATGTTTAATCGCATTTTCTACCAGTGGTTGAATAATCATGGCTGGTAATCTATTGTTGAAAATTTCTTCTGAGGAAGAGATGGATGTATTTAGTCGATGACCGAAGCGTACTTTTTCAATATCGAGATAAAGTTGAAGGTGATCGAGCTCTTCTTCAAGTGTGATAATTTGATTGTTTTCTTTTCTTAATGTTCCTCTTAAAAAGTCCGATAGTTGGAATGTCATGTTTCGGGCTTCATCCGGATTGGCACCAATAAGTGCTATAATGGAGTTGAGGCTATTGAATAGGAAATGCGGCTGTAACTGTTGTCTTAAATTATACAGTTCGGCTTCCCGAAGTAAATTTTCGGATTCCTGCTTCCGTTTGATATTGTTGATGTTGTCTTCCTGAATATTCCAAACGATATTGATAATGGCAACAGAAGTCAAAATGAGGAAGTTAACGATACCCCGATAGGGTAATGTTAAATCCAGCAAAGGGGTAAAGGTCGATTGGATAAAGTAACTCATCAAGAATCGGCTTAATGCGATGCTTATTGCGCCCATGATTAAACCGATGATGAGTACCTTCCAGATCTCCCGGGGTTGTGGGGTATAGAAATTGAGTGCTGATGACATGCCATAACAGCAAAACATCATCACCACACTGTTTATAAATGAATCTTTGAATGCGAGTTGTTGGTCAAAACCAGAACGAAGCATCAATAAATACTGTAACGCGAGATATCCGATAAATACGGATATGCAGATAATGCCAATTAATCGACTTTTAACACTGAGGAACAGCTTACTTTTCATCTATTAAGCATTTTTTATAGTTAAATTACCTAAAATACAGGTGCCTGTTATATAGATTTTTTTATCTGTATCGGGGTTATAAATCGTTTGGAACCGGCGGTCATCGACAGAGCCCAAGACTGAGGCGACGTTGCTAAATACCGTCCAATGCGGAGGTATGATAATACGTGCGCTGCCAAACAATTGGAATGTATCGATCACAATAGGCTGCTGAATATCTGCTTTAGTTAAATCCAGTTCTACACTTCCAAATACATTGGTCACATTGCCTCCTCTAAAATGTTTGGAATAGATTACTTTCTTTTGGCCCGCAAAGATGGTGTTCAGATTGAGGTTGTCCTCAAATGACTGGTGAAAGGAATCTTTATCTTTGTCGCCAAAAGCCTGCTGATTAGGCGAGGCTTGTTGGCTTGAACCGTATTGTTCGTTAAATGGTCTGGATTCCTGGTCAGTAACGCCGCTGTCTGTAACGCCCTCTGTAGGTACAGTGACTCGCTTATCCCAGTCGTAAGAGCCTTGCGGCGGATTAGGGTAAGTTGGGGGAACCATCGGAGGTTTCCTTTTGCTCATGATAAAGTAAATCCCGAGAGAAATGATGATGATTGGAACGGTTACGGAACCAAAATCTGTGCGCATCATTCTTGAAATAAGGCTTGCTCCGCCTATGATCAGTAGGATAATTGCCGATTTTTTCTGAAATTGGGAATTTATACCGATGACCAATCCAATGATGATTAATATCGTTTGCCAGCCAAATAACCAATCCGGAAACCAGCTTCCTAAATTGAGGTTATTCAATAATAAGAATATACCTACGATGATCACAATCGCTCCTACAATATTGCGGCTATTATTGCTGTTTGGTATGATGGGTTCTTTTTCCATAATGTTTTTACTATTTATGACTCAAAGATAGAGGCACAAATATATTCTACATATTTGCTTTAGGTAATACAACTTATATTTTCGGTAAATGTAATGATTTCGTCGGTAAAAAATCTTGTTGTTTAATTTTTATCCCGGCTATAAATAGAAGTGAACTGCCATTTTTATGCGTAATTGTCTTTTTTTTTAATATTATTTGGTGTATTAAAATGAATTATTATATATTTATCAAAGATTAAGATTACTTTAAACTTAAATAACAACCAATGGGAGATTTTGAAAACAAAGAACGTGAAGAAGTTTTTTCAAAAAAGGTGAGAGCAGGTAAGCGTACTTATTTTTTTGATGTAAAAGCAACTCGATCGAACGATTACTACATTACTATCACAGAAAGCAAGAAGCGCTTTGAGGATGGCCAGTTTATTAAGCATAAGATTTTCTTATATAAAGAAGATTTTGAGAAATTCGCTGATGGTTTGACGGATGTGGTTAATTACATCAAGTCTAATCAGGAAGTAATCGAGAAACGTTATGAGCCTAACTTTGATGATGCATACGCTGAGGAAGCGGATGTTCGGTCAAAAGATGATTTTTCGTTCTAGTATCCGTAGAACGAAATCTTAATGAAAAAAAGAAATAAAAGCCACTGTTGTGGCTTTTTTTATTGTTTTTATATCCGATGCCGCACTTGACGACCAAGGTGATGGTTATAATGGTATATTTCGCAGGAAATCATTGAGCACCGCATTGAATTTTTCGGGTTCCTCGAGATTTGGCAGGTGCCCGGATTCTTCAAACTCCATATAGCGGACGTCGGGTATATTTTCGATCAGGATATTTGTTTGCTCTTCGCTCATCAACTTGTCGTGTTTACCTTTTATGATCAGTGCTGGAATAATAATTGTCTTCAACGAATGGGTTGTATCTGTTCGTGAAGCGAGAGCGAGTTGTGTCGCGCAAATGCTGGCGACTTCATTTCTGCGAATACAGCTTTTGATGAGTTCAACAGCTTCGGGGTTTTCACGGATTGTTTTATCGTGAAACACGTTTGCGATAAAGCCAATGGCAAATGGTCTTCTGCCATATTTTAATAAAGCCTGAATGGAATCAAAACGCTTTTGTTTGCCTTTGTTGTCGTCGGAAAGAGAATTCGTGTCACAGAGGATAAGTCCTTTGAGCTGTTGTCCGATCAGTTCATAGGTCCTGAGGGCGATGTAGCCACCCATAGAGATTCCACAAAGGATGACATGATTGAGGTCGAGTTTACGAATAAACTCCACAAGATCTTTGGCAAAAACATCGACGGAGAAAAAACCATGCCCATTGGTACTTAGGCCATGTCCTCGAACGTCAATGGCGATGCCGGTATAATCTTCGTCGAGTTGCAGGAGTTGTTGTTTCCAGGTGTTTTTGTTGAAGGGGAAACCATGAATGAAAATGACTGTTTTCGGAGAGGGGTATAATTTGCTTGGGCGAATATAGTAAGAGATACTGATATCTCCGATGCGAATTTTACTGAGTTTTAATTCTCTTTTGCTCATGAATGCTAACATTTGTCCGTGTCTGAAAAAAAAAGTTGATATTTTAAATATAATATTATCAACGAGATAAAAGAAATGTTGTTGTATAAAGTTTAAAAAAGAGAAAAAATGTTTGTTAAATCGATAAATATAACGATATTTGCATCACCAAAACGGAAAAGGATAACGGATTTGTTTTGGTTGCTTAGCGCTCCTAGCTCAATTGGATAGAGCATCTGACTACGAATCAGAAGGTTAGGGGTTCGACTCCCTTGGTGCGCACAAATACAGTTTTTGTATTGTTAAAAGAGGCATTCCTAGCTCAATTGGATAGAGCGTCTGACTACGGATCAGAAGGTTAGGGGTTCGACTCCCTTGGAGTGCACAAATAAAAGCCAGTCAATTTGATTGGCTTTTTGTTTTTAGAAGCATTATTGCAGGGCAGTCGGTGGAAGGAGGGAACTTCTTTTTGAAAAAAAATTTGTAAAAAAACGAATTCTGACTATATTTGCGTCACCAAAACACATGGGACAGAGTTCTAAACGTAATGGTTTATTGCGCTCCTAGCTCAATTGGATAGAGCATCTGACTACGGATCAGAAGGTTAGGGGTTCGACTCCCTTGGAGCGCACAACTGAAAAGCCTAGTCATCATCTGTGATTAGGCTTTTATTTTTTAACTCGTTTTAATTTCTTAAATAAAACTATGCTAAACCTTGTAATATTTGGCCCTCCGGGTGCAGGTAAGGGAACCCAATCTGCAAAGCTTATTGAAAAATATCAATTGGTTCATGTTTCAACTGGTGATATTTTTAGAGCACATATTAAAGGTCAAACGCCACTTGGTCAACAAGTGAGCCAGATTATTGCTGAGGGAAATTTAGTGCCAGATTCGATTACGATAGCAATGCTGGAAGAGGAAGTAAAGAAAAATCCGGATGCAAAAGGATTTATTTTTGATGGATTTCCTCGTACTGTTGCTCAAGCTGAGGCATTGGATGCTTTTTTAGAAGGTATCAATACATCAATCTCGGTAGTAATCGCACTGGATGTGAATGAGGATGAATTGAAAGCACGCATCGCTAAACGTAAGGAAATTTCTGGTCGTGCGGATGATGATGCGGATAAATTGGTGAAGCGTATTGATGAATATTTCACGAAGACGATTCATGTGTTGCCGTATTACGAGGCACAAGGTAAACTTTCTAAAGTGAATGGTATCGGTGATATCGATTCTATCTTTAAAAGTTTAACAGATATCATCGATAATTATTAATTAAGATAAGTACTTTTTAGACTGTAATAAATTGTAATGGCGCAAGGTTCGAATTTTGTTGATTATGTGAAAGTGTGTTGTCGTTCTGGACATGGTGGGGCAGGTTCGGCTCATTTGCACCGTGACAAGCACACAGCTACCGGTGGACCCGATGGTGGTGACGGCGGTCGTGGAGGGCATATTATACTGAAAGGAACGACTAATCTCTGGACGTTACTCCATTTAAAATATCGTAAGCATATTATTGCGTCAAACGGTGAGTCTGGCGGCAGTTCTTTGCGTACGGGGGCAACTGGACGTGATGAGATCTTGGAAGTGCCATTGGGTACAATTGCGAAGGATGCAGAGACGGGAGAGGTGTTGTTCGATATCACAGAAGACGGTGAAACCAGAATATTGGTTCCGGGAGGAAAAGGGGGGCTGGGCAACTGGCATTTTAAGTCGCCAACGCAGCAGACACCACGGTTTTCGCAACCTGGTCTTCCTGGTAAAGAACAGTGGATGATTCTCGAATTGAAGGTTCTTGCTGATGTTGGGTTGGTTGGATTTCCAAATGCTGGTAAATCAACGTTGTTGTCAGTCGTCTCTGCTGCGAAACCAGAAATCGCGAATTACCCCTTTACAACACTGGTGCCTAATTTGGGTATGGTGAGCTACCGGGATAACCGTTCCTTTGTTATGGCCGATATTCCGGGTATTATCGAAGGCGCTTCAGAAGGAAAGGGACTAGGGTACCGTTTCTTGCGGCATATTGAACGAAATTCAGTTTTGCTGTTTATGGTGCCTGCCGATACCGATCGGACGATCCGTGAGGAGTACGCAATCTTATTGAATGAACTGACTGCGTATAATCCAGAATTGGCAGATAAACCCAAATTGCTGGCTATTACCAAGTCTGATATGCTCGATGAGGAACTGGAGAAGGAAATGGAGCAGGAGCTACCGGAAGATGTACCCTATATTTTCATTTCTTCGGTGACAGGTAAAAATATATTGCCATTGAAAGATATGATCTGGAAAGCAATCAACTCCTAAAGGTTGAATATAGAAACAGAAAAGGCGCTCCACACCGTGAAGCGCCTTTTCTGTTTCTATTAAATGCTATATGTTGCTAAAAAAAGAACATTTTATAAGTTTTTTTATTAATTTCAACCTATTATTTAATCCCTGATGGACGACTGTTTTTCAGTTCCATCGCCAAACTAAATCTAAATGAAAACAGAAGACGAAAAGTATTGTGTAGAGTGCGGTAAGTTAATCAATATCAAGGCGGAGGTGTGCCCATTTTGTGGTGTGAGACAGCCTATTTTTTATGCTAACCAACCTTTTCAACAGCAAAACAACACCTTTCAGGATGACAGGTGGTTACCAGCACTGTTATTTTGTTTTTTTCTCGGCCCTTTTGGAGCGCATCGATTCTACTTGGGGCAAATTGGTACTGCTGTTATTCAGCTGCTTACCTTGGGGGGATGTGGTATCTGGTATCTAATCGATTTGATTATGATTATTGTCGGAAAATATAAAGATGCCAACGGTAATTATATCAAGAGTCCAATTAACAATAATTAATGATTTTGCTCGTCCTGAAATACCTTAAATGTCATTGGATATATTCGTTGGTGCTAGGGTATTTCGGGATTGCCATTGGCTTGTATCTTTTTACAGATATCCATATCCTTATTCCCTGTCTTTGGAAGAGTATCAGTGGTTCTGATTGTCCCGGTTGTGGGTTAACAAGAGCCTTTATCGCCTTGCTGCGGATGGAATGGCAAGAAGCTTGGTTAGAAAACCCGCTGATTTATATGCTTGTCCCATTATTGACTGTGCTGATTTTGAGGGACTTTATTCGGTTTCGGGAAGTCCAATCAATGGAAGGATAAAAAAATAAAAAATGTTTTCACTTTATAAGTGATATGTCGTAACTTTGTCTCCCGTGAAAATTAAAGTAGAGTCTTTACTGGTAGGTGCCTTAGGAAACGGTTTGTCAATCGTAATGATGCATTGTTAATTGATATTTAGCCCATTTGAGGGCTTTTTTTATATCCAGTCAAGAAGGCTTTAAAATTCATAAAAGTAAGGATACACATTTTTATAATATTACATCGATAATGACCAACTACAGCAAATTGCCTGCAATTTTAGTTTTAGAAGATGGTACAGTTTATCACGGTAAAGCCGCTGGTAAAATTGGTACGACTACTGGGGAGATCTGTTTTAATACAGGAACAACTGGTTATCAAGAGATTTTTACAGATCCATCTTATTTTGGACAAATCATGGTAACGACCAATGCGCATATTGGTAACTATGGTATTGATGCGGATGATACCGAATCAAATCAAATTCAGATTGCTGGATTAGTTTGTAAAAACTATAACATCAACTACAGCCGCAAAATGGCTGATGAATCGATCCAAAGCTACTTTGAGGAAGGAAATTTAGTTGGTATTTCTGATGTGGATACCCGTTCATTAGTGCGCCATATTCGTGATAAGGGGGCGATGAATGCGATTATTTCTTCAGAAACATTGGATGTTGAAGAATTAAAACGTCAATTGGCGGAGGTTCCTTCAATGGATGGTCTTGAATTGTCTTCGAAAGTAACGACAGCTGAGCCTTATTTCTTCGGTAATGAAAATGCTTCGTTGCGTGTTGCAGTTTTGGATTTGGGAATCAAGAAAAATATCTTGCGCAATTTTGAGGCTCGTGATGTATATACAAAGGTTTTTCCTGCGAAGACAACATTTGAAGAAATGGAGCAGTGGAATCCGGATGGTTATTTCATTTCCAATGGTCCTGGCGATCCAGCACCGATGGATTATGCTATCGAGACTGTAAAAGCTATTTTAAACGCAAATAAACCGATGTTTGGTATTTGCTTAGGTCACCAGATTTTAGCATTGGCAAATGGCATCCGCACAAGCAAGTTGCATAATGGACACCGTGGTATCAACCACCCCGTGAAGAACATTATCGCCAACCGTTGTGAAATTACGTCGCAGAACCACGGTTTTGGAGTTGTGGCTGAAGATATCCAAAATTCTGAGAACGTCGAAATTACACACGTCAATTTGAACGATCAGTCTATTGAAGGTATCCGTATCAAAGGACAGAAAGCATTTTCGGTGCAATATCATCCAGAATCATCACCGGGTCCACATGACTCGCGCTACTTGTTTGATGATTTTGTAGCAATGATCAAAAACTAAATTGCACAATATTCTATAAAAAACCCTTCAGATTTTGAAGGGTTTTTTATTGTTTTTAGTTGAACAGTTATGCCGATGGAGCATATTTTATTTCATAATAAATAGGGGAATAAATACATTTTTTATTATATTTGATTGTGAAAAATGTCTGTAGATAAGAGTGTGTCTTATCTACACTAAGTAATGAAAATAAATTATAGTCTAATAAAGAGATGAGTTTAATTATCGATGTTCATGCGCGTCAAATTTTGGATTCGCGCGGTAACCCTACAATTGAGGTAGATGTTACTACACAAAATGGTTTTGTTGGTCGTGCAGCTGTTCCTTCAGGTGCTTCAACTGGTATTCACGAAGCAGTAGAATTACGTGATGGTGACAAGTCAAAATATCTAGGAAAAGGTGTTTTGAAAGCTGTTGAGAATGTAAACACTAAAATTGCAAAAGCGCTAGAAGGTGTAGATGTTTTCGAGCAAAATGCCATCGATAAAATCATGATTGATTTAGACGGTAGCGAAAATAAAGGAAACTTAGGCGCAAATGCTATTTTAGGAGTTTCTTTAGCTGTAGCGAAAGCTGCTGCACAAGAGTCACGTCAACCATTATACCGTTATATCGGTGGTGTAAATGCGAACACGTTACCTATTCCTATGATGAATATCATCAATGGTGGTTCACACTCTGATGCACCTATCGCATTTCAGGAATTTATGATCATGCCTGTGGGTGCGCCTTCATTCTCTGAGGCTTTGCGTTGGGGTACTGAGGTTTTCCATACGTTGAAAAAAATCTTACATGACAGAGGTCTTTCAACTGCAGTAGGTGATGAAGGTGGTTTCGCGCCAACTTTTGAAGGTACTGAGGATGCTATCGAAACAGTTTTGAAAGCGATTGAAATTGCCGGTTACAAACCTGGTCAAGATGTTTGTTTAGCGTTGGATTGTGCTTCTTCTGAGTTCTACAAAGATGGTAAATACGATTATACTAAATTTGAAGGTGATAAAGGAGCTGTGCGTTCTAGCGAAGAGCAAGCAAGCTATTTGGCTGAATTAACAGCTAAATACCCTATTATTTCTATAGAAGATGGTATGGCTGAAGATGATTGGGCTGGTTGGAAAACATTGACTGACAAAATCGGTGACCATGTTCAATTAGTAGGTGATGATCTTTTTGTTACCAATACAAAACGTCTTCAACAAGGAATCGATACTCATACAGCAAACTCAATTTTAGTGAAAGTAAACCAAATTGGTTCATTGACTGAAACAATCAATGCGGTTACTTTAGCTCAAAATTCTGGTTACACTTCTGTGATGTCACACCGTTCGGGCGAGACTGAAGATGCGACTATCGCTGACTTAGCTGTAGCACTGAACTGCGGTCAGATTAAAACTGGTTCTGCTTCACGTTCTGATCGTATGGCTAAATACAACCAATTGTTACGTATTGAGGAGGAATTGGGTGGTAATGCACGTTTCATCGGTAAAAACTTTAAATACGCTAAAAAATAAGCGAAAGCTTATTTTTTATATAAAAAGCCGAAGTATTTTCTACTTCGGCTTTTTTTGTGGGCAAAATATGCTGAATGATTTTTTCTATAGTTGGCTTTAGCACCGGAACTGATATCCTGTCTTAGAATAATGTATTTCCTGTGTTTTTGTTGGGATAGGTTAGATCCAAGTCGAATGTTGTATTCAGTTTTTTGATAAAATGTGTTGCCAGTAATGGCGATTCTATCTCAATATTCTGGTGGATAAAGAAATACAGTTTTTGCAACCCGTTTTCGCGCCATAGTTTCAGCACATCGATCCATTGATCTAGGCGATCGTAATCTGACGCGTGGTTGGCACCTACATACCGTATAAAAGCAGTCGGTGTGGTTAAGCGCATATGGAGCATGTCTCTACGGCCTGCGGTATCGACCAGTACGTTGGTCACGTTGGTTTCCTCCAGCAGCGCATAGAGTTCTTTTGTTACTTCGGGTTTGGAAAACCAATCTTTATTTCGTACCTCTAAGGCTAGAGGGACTTCTTTTGGCCAGTCATGAAGAAATAGTTTTAGACGGGCCATATCCTTTGGACTATAATTGTCGTGCATCTGTAAAAAGGCCATTCCCAGTTTCTCATCGAAATGAACAATGGAATCCGTAAACAACTTCACTTTATCACCCGTATTTAATAATCTGCTAAAATGGCTGATGGATTGTGGGATTTTTGGGAAGAACTTGAAGTTGGAAGGTGTTTTCTTTTTCCAGGTTTCTACCTGGTCTATGCCGGGCGAATTGTAGAATGTGGCATTGAGTTCAATGCTGTTAAATTGCGTGGAGTAATAAGCAAGTTCGTCTTTTGTACCTCTGGGGTAAAAGCCTTTTAAATCTTGTTTATTCCATTTTGCACAGCCTACAAATACCTCAAAAGGTTGACCGTTTTTGAAATGCTGTAATAGGGTTAAGGTTTCCGGTGGAGTAGGAGGAAGGGTAAAATCGATTTCCTCCGGATGTTCAACTTGGCCGAATTTCATATTAGTTTTTTCTTAATTTATAATCAAATAATAGATGAGCCAACAGTGCCAATACCGTATAACATGTGCCTACGACAATAACACCGGGCCATTGGAAGTGTTGCCATGCTTGTGCAGCAAAAAAAGTGCCTGTTGATCCGCCAATAAAATAACTGACCATGTATACGGTGTTTAGTCGGTTGTTGGCCCCGAGGTTCAGCGCATAGAAATCGCTTTGATTTAGGATGTGCATCGACTGTAGACCAAGATCAATGAGAATAACACCAAGAATGAGACCCCAATAGGTATAGCCAAAGAGGGTAAATAATAACCAGCTGAATAACATCAATAAGATCGCATATAAGATGATTTTTGCTTTGCCTATATAAATGGTTAGTTTATTGACAAAAGCAGCGGCAAGCGCACCACAGGCACCTACGAGACCAAAGGCTCCTGCAGTTGCGGGGCCATCAAAAAAAGGTGGGGCCGAAAGATGGAAAACAAGCGTTGTAAAAAATGCGGAAAAAGCCCCAAATCCCATAGCTCCACGAAATGCAGCCAATTGTAATACAGGTTGTTTTCTGGCAAAGTTCCAGACTGATCGCATCAATTCCTGGTAAGAACCTTTAAAATTTGGCAGTACCTCCGGTAGCTTGATTGCTATGGCGATGGCTGTAATGACCATAATTGCTGAGGCTATCCAGTACATTTCGCGCCATCCGAAGTAGGAGCCGACAAACCCGCTTACAACCCTAGATAGTAATATACCAATCAGCAGGCCCGACATGACCATTCCGATCGCTGAAGCCTGCTTTTCTTTGCTCGCAAGCTCAGCGGCCATGGGCACAAAAACCTGCGGAATAACGGAGGTGAAACCTATCAGAAAGCTGAATAGCAAGATCGATAGGATAGAAGTGGACATGGCCATACCGACTAAAGAAAAAATAATGAAAAAGAAATCGATCAAGATCATTTTTTTTCGCTTAAACATATCCCCTAAGGGGACGATCAGTAACAGGCCAAAGGCATATCCGATCTGCGTTAACATGGCCGAATTACCGACCATGGCCTCGTCAATATGTAGGTCTTTGGCAATCAGGTCCAATAGTGGTTGATAATAATTATTGGCGACAACCAAGCCTGTGGCGATGGTCATCAGCCACAAGGTTGCTTTGGATATTTCGTTTTCGGAATCTATTGTTTGCGACATGAGCGACTAATGTAATTCATCCCAGAGATCCTGAAATTTTTGTTTCAATGCTGCAACTTCCTGTTCCAATTGTCCAATTCGTTCGACTAAGGTCTGGTCGTTCGAGGAGCTGCCTGCAGGAACGCTATTTTCATACGCTTCCAGGTTGATATCTCCTAATAAATGAATATAGCGGACTTCTTTATGCCCCATTTGTTTAGGCAGGGACTTCAAGTAGCCTTCTTGTGCCAATTTTTCCAATTGTTCATTGATTTCGCCCAATGATTCAAATTCATAAAGTCTTCCAGAGTTTGAATTAATTTCCCCGGCGGTCATTGGACCTCTGAGTAGTAATAAACAGACAATGGTTAATTCGGAAGGAACCAGTGGAAATTGTATGGCAAAATTGTGTTTATACTTTGTTACGCGAGATCCTCCGCCAACAACTGTCGAGATTAAGCCCTTTTTCTTTAATATATCCAATGTAGCGATAATATCTTCTTCTGTATATTGTACAACCGGTTTGCGGGAAGTCTTTTGATTACAAGCAGCTTGTAAGCTGTTGATTGTCATTGGATAATATTCTGGGGTTACTTTTGATTTTTCGATTAGTGAGCCTAGTACACGTTGTTCCATGGCAGACAATTGGGGCAAATGAGTTGTTTCCATTTATCTTGAAGAATATAAATTTATGATTGAATACAAATATGCTGTTATGCAACGTAACATTGGCTTGCAGTTTGTTCCTTCTCAAAGATGCCCTTTTTCCCCTACAACTCCAAAAGATCTTTTTCTTATCTTCGCATGAGTAATAGAAGATTTTAAGGTGCTTAAGATAGCTTTTCGTCAAGAATTTGTCCATCCCGTCAAAGAGGGGCATCGATTTCCGATGCTGAAATACGAGTTGATTCCTTTAAAGTTAAAGCATGAAGGGCTGGCAGATGAGTCAAGTTTTTTCAGTCCTGAACTAGCAAGCTTTGAGACATGCTGTTTGGTCCATGATCCAGTGTATGTAAAGCAGTTGTTTGAGCTTACTTTGGATTCGAAAATGATCCGTAGAATAGGTTTTCCATTAAGTCAAAGCCTTGTTGATCGGGAGCGATATATCTTAGATGGGACGATCCGAAGCGCCGCATATGCACTTGAGTATGGTGTTGCTTTTACCATTGCAGGGGGGACACATCATGCCGGTTATGATTTTGGTGAAGGCTTCTGTCTGATGAACGATCAAGCGACTGCCGCCGGGTACCTGTTGAAGCATAACTATGCAGGTCGTATCCTTATTATTGATCTGGATGTACACCAAGGAAATGGTACTGCGCATATTTTTGAGGGGCATAATCAGGTGTTTACCTTTTCAATGCATGGCGAGAAAAACTATCCCTTTGTCAAACAGCGTTCCCATTTGGATATCGGCTTGGAAGATCAGGTTACTGATGCGGAATATCTCACTTTATTGAAAGAAAATTTGGTTGATGTGTTCCGGAAATTTGAGCCTGATTTCGTTTTCTATCAGGCTGGAGTAGATATTTTACAAACAGATAAGCTGGGGAAATTGAATTTAAGCAGCAGTACCTGCCGTCGAAGAGATGAATTGGTCTTTCATATGTGCCATAAACACCATATCCCTATTCAGGTAAGTATGGGGGGAGGTTATTCTCCTGAAATTAAAGATATTGTCAATGCACATTGCCAGACTTTTAGAATAGCAATAGATTTATATAATTTATAAGATAAGAAATATGTTTTTTCACCAAGATGCAACTTTTGAAGCGTTATCCATTCATCGTGTAGGCAATAAAGCGCAAGATGAATTTTATATTTTGTCGGATGCCCCGGTATCTCTTGAAGGAGATGAAGTGTTGCCTGGACTATTGATGCAGTATTTTATGAGTCCTTTTGCAAAGGTGAATGAGGTATATCGCTTATATCATCCGAATGGAGAGCTGGAACTGAATGAGATTTTCTATTTTGCAAGACAGTATTTTAAGGAGCAGCTTCCATTTCACGATTTTTCCCAACAAATTTCAAAACACCTTTATGAGGTATCCAGCCATCCAAAAATTAAAGCTGGGGAGGTGTACGTAGTTGCCTTAAAGAATGTACAGATCGAAGGGGAAGAACATGATGCCATTGGTATATTCAAATCGGAGAATAAAGAGACTTATTTGAAAGTATATCCGGAGCAAGGTGCTTTTATGTTGGAATATGAGCAGGAGGCGATCAATATCAATAAACTGGACAAAGGCTGTATTATTATCAATGTAGAAGAAGAAGAAGGTTATAAGGTGCTGGTTCTCGATCAGACAAACCGTCAACAGGAGGCAGTATACTGGAAAGATGAGTTTCTACAGCTGCGCGTGCGTAACGATAACTTCAATCAAACAGGGAATTATCTAAAAGTCTATAAGAACTTTGTTCAGGAAAAACTAGATGAGACATTTGAACTGGAGAAAGCGGACAAAATTGATTTGATGAACAAATCCATGAATTACTTTAAGGAAAAAGAAACTTTTGTCCAAGAAGAATTTGAGGAGGAAGTACTGGGCAATCCGCAGGCTATTGCTTTATTTCAGGACTTTAAAGCTGGTTTTGAAGACGAATTTGACTCCCCATTTCAGGCAAGTTTTGAAATAGCAGATAAAGCGGTGAAAAAAATGGAATCTTCTTATAAGTCTGTTTTAAAGCTGGATAAGAATTTTCATATCTATGTTCATGGCAAACGTGAATATCTTGAGAAGGGGTACGATGAGGATAAAGGCATGAATTATTACAAGGTCTATTTTGAGAACGAAAGTTAATCGTTTTATAGCTTATTTGAATGGAGAAACGCGATAAAATAGCTGTTTTCACGGTAGTATTACTTCTGATTGGAATTTTTATTTTCTCCTTGGTTGAGCAACATAGCCAATGGATTGAGGCGTTTTATGCACGCGGGTTTTACCGTTACTATAGTCATGTGCCAAGATTTATTTTTGGGTATGTTCCCTCCTTTAGTTTAGGTGATCTATTTTATGTCCTAGTCGTTGCATTTCTACTCTATTCAATTGCTAAATTAATCGGAAATTTATGGAAAGGAAGATGGAAAAGTTCTTTTCGTTCGGTTTTGACTATGATCAATTTGGTATTAGGTCTCTATTTTTTCTTTTACCTATCATGGGGTATGAATTACTATCGTGAACCAATCAGTATAAATGCCAATTTGAAAGTTGATAGCTTAAAGTTAGCGGATTATCTCGTGGTTTTGAATGGGTTTTTGGACAGTACAAATAATCTGCGGGAACATGTGAATCCATCCGAATGGGAAGAGCATAAAGAAACTATTCAAAGGGATTTGAATACATGGGTACAACAGGATACGGCTTTTGCAGATTTCCTGTCAAGAGGTCAAATTAGGGCAAAATCACCCATAAATAGCAGGATAGTTTCTTTTTTTGGTGTCTCAGGTTATTTTAATCCGTTCACTCATGAAGCACATGTTAATAAAGCCATGCCGGTAACCTTTTTACCTTTTACTACAGTGCATGAACTTGCGCATCAACAGGGAATTGGTTTTGAAGACGAGGCGAATTTTATCGCTTTTGCTCGCTTACAGCGACATCCACAGATCTTTTACCGATATTCGGCTTATCTACAGACCACACTGTATATGTTACGTGAACTGCAGGGCATGTATCCTGATTTAGGAAAAGATTACAAGGGAAGATTAAGCGCAAAAGTATTGAACGATATGGAAAAAGAAAGGTATTTCTGGAGTCAATACACAGGTTGGGTCGACGATGTGATGGGATTGTTTTATAATCAATACCTCAAGCACAACAATCAACAGGAAGGCATAGCACGATACGATCGGATGACACGGTTGGTGTTGGCCTATGAGCTTAAAAGAAGAGGTTGTAGATAATAATGAGTCCATTAAAAAAGGCGTATTAGAGAATAATACGCCTTTTTTATGGATTAAGGAATTTTGTTATTGTGTTGAAATTAGTTCAAATGTACCTTCAGTTCCGGCACTGCCCGAATAAATTTGCCCTTGAGGCAAGCCTCTCAATCCGGTGGGAGCGGTTTTAATCCGATCATAGATGTTTCTCAAGTCCGTGTTTGCATTGACAGCCCGCCCACCTGCTGCAACATCTCCATAAATATAATTAGGCGCTTTTTTATTTGTTGTCTGAGGTTTAAGGCTACCAGTTGTTAAATTGACTTTAATTTTTCCTCCGTTACCATTCGGAAAAGTTTTGGTGCCATTAAAAGCGTCATCTCCCTTTGCAATGATATAAAGAGAACCTAATTTTTGAAAATTAGCATTGATGTCAAAATTTGCACCATTATTCTTTCCATCTGTTCCATAGATGGTTGCTTTATTTCCAATTTCAGCATAACCAATTGTTAGCTTGACATTTTTCTTACCATAGAACGAAAGGGTAGAATTGTCTTTCATGATTAAGGTATCGATGTGCATGACAACAGTAGAGTCTCTATTATCGATATTTTTTTTCGCTTTTTTGCCAATTTCCAGTTTAGAAATATGTTGTGTTTCTTGTGCTTTCCCAGTGAAGGTCATTGCAAAGCAAAGAAAAAAGCCTAGAATAAATTTAAATTTCATAAAACTTTTAATTAATTGTAACTAACTAGTAGTTTGACAAATAAAAGGTAAAAGAGTTTAAAATTTAGCGAGATATTTTACAATTAATTTGGCAGTTTTCTCTGATGCGCCAGGAGAATCTAGCTTTTCGGCTAAAATATCATAGTTTTCCATCACACTTGCACGGTGAGCTTTGTTATTGATAAGTTCACCTACTTCATAGGAGATATCGTATGCCGTGCATTCGTCTTGAATCAATTCCCGTACTGATAAGAAATTGTTAATTAGATTGACTAGTGAGATAAATTTAACCTTGATGACTAATTTGGCAATCCATACCGATATTGGGTTAGCTTTATAAACGACAACCTGAGGTACTTTCAAGATACCTGTTTCGAGTGTAGCCGTTCCACTCGTTACGACTGCGGCTTCTGCGTTATGGAGAATGTCGTAGGTTTGATTGAAGATTACGGGAATATCAATACCTTTAAAAAATTGCTTGTAGTAGGCTTCATCAAAATTAGGCGCACCGGCAATGACAAATTGATGTACAGGAAAGAAAAATGGAAGTTCGGCCATGATGGGAAGGAGGTTGGCAATTTCCATTTCGCGGCTTCCGGGTAAAAGGGCGATCAAGGGTTTTTCTGAAAATCCATGCTGCTCCCTGAACTTTGGGTTGAATTGATAGGCTGAAATCGCATCCAACAGCGGGTTTCCAACGTAATCAACGGGCATGCGCCACTTTTTATAAAAATCTACCTCAAAAGGCAGAATACAAAACATATGGTCGACAATCCGTTTGATTTTCTTTACGCGGCCTTGATTCCAGGCCCACACTTTAGGGGAAATATAATAACATGTTTTGATGCCATTTTTTTTTGCAAAATCAGCAATTTTCAAATTGAAGCCAGGGAAATCTATAAGAATGACGGTATCCGGTTTTTCTTTCAATAGATCATTTTTAACAAGTTTGAGATTCCTAGATATCTTGGGCAGATTTTTTAAAACCTCTATAAAGCCCATAAAGGCCATTTCTGAAGTATGTATCAACGCTTTTTTTCCCGCCTCTGCTTGCATGAGATTGCCCCCTACGATTTGGAAAGTCGCATCGGGGTCTTCAATTTTTAATGCTTTAATAAGATTGGCACCATGTAAGTCTCCTGAAGTTTCACCTGCAATAAGATAGTATTTCATATGTCAATGATTTTATTCTTTATGATCTTATGAGATATCTTTTTTTCGTTAAAACTGCGTTTAGTCTTAACCATGGATATTTCATTCAAATGATCGTTTTTGAACTGTTAAAGATAAGATTATTCTAGGTATATGATGAATTCGAGCATATTATTCCATATCTTTCCTCTATAAATTAACTATAATACAGTCCCCTTGCGCATTGGGTTTTGCGATTTTCCTCTTCGAGTTTGGTCAGCCGTAAGGCTGGCATTAACTCATGCTTGTGTACTTATAGCCTTTTCAGGCATTTGCATTGGCCAATTTAAAAACGGGGTCTTTTAGCCACCATAAAGATACCCGGCCTTTACGCAAAAAATTGTTATGGTTTAAGTTTCGCTATGCGTTCCATTTCTTTTTGGTGATACCGTATCCTGGCATCTAGTTTGGCTGGTTCGTAGATCACCTGTAGTGCCGGATTATAAGGGGTTAAGTCTTTTAGGATATTCCATACAACAACGGATATTTTTCGTGCGATAGCGATCAGGGCCTTTTTCGAGGATTTTCTTATACTTAGACGGTTGAATTTGTCTTTAAAATAGGAGCCTTTACAGCGGCTTGCCGCCCAGGCAACCTGTACCAGTATTGGCTTGAGATATCTGTTTCCTTTAGTGATCGCTGTACTTTTATATTTCCCTGCGCTTTCATCATTCTTTGGTCGTAATCCGACCCATCCGCTCAGTTTACCGCTGTTTTCAAAAACTTTCATGTCTGCGCCGGTCTCGGCGATGATCACAGCGGAACTGATACGGCTAACGCCGGGAATCGTCTTTAGCAAGGCACTCTGCCGTGGAAAATCACGCAGGCAGATAGCTTCAATCTTTTCTATATACTCAGCAGACTGCTTGATCAACAGGTCGTATTCAGCTTTTGCCATCTGCAGGTTGAAGCGGTGGTGCTCCTTCATGCAGCCGGTTAGTGCTGCTGCCAGCTTTCCGTTTTCTTTGTTCTTCTTACTGGCATAGACCAGTTTGCTTAAACGTACGGCATCACGCTCCCCGGCTATCAGGGCATCAATGACACTCAGCATACTTTTCCCTCCGATATCGGTCACAAGACTACCCAAACGGATTCCGGCCTGTACGAGGATATTGTCCATTTTGGTAAGCATACGGACTATCCGCTGCTGCAACTTGCTATAGGAACGGGTGTAGCTCCTGAGTTCCTGTATTCGCTCACCGGGCACAAAACTCCCGCGAAGCATATCTTTGTGAAGTAGCTGGGCAATCCACTGTGCATCCTTTACATCGCTTTTGCGGCCGGGCAGCTGTTTGATTAAAAAGGGATTCACCAGCATCAGATCAAAGCCCATTTCAGAGAGAATATTCCAGACCGGGATCCAGTAAATACTGGTACTCTCCATCGCTACTCGGAGAACACCCGCAGCCTTCAAGTAGGCTCCCAACTGTCGAATGCCCGTACTGAAGGTTTCGAAAACCTCCACATCCGAATAATGCTTCCCATTAAATACCGCACAAAAAATACTATCTTTATGCACGTCAAGTCCTGCTGTTTTCATATAACTTTTTTTTTCAACATAAAGATAAGCAGCGGGACTTGCTTTGATTGCGATAGCTCTCGCCAATTTTTATCCGCTTGTGTGTAATCGGAAAATTAAATGTAAATTTAATTAAAGATGTTCAAGTTTTGAAGAAAATATCCGAAGTATAAAAGGTAAATAGTAATTTTGTCTTATGCAACGATTGTGGTCCTTAATAAGAAATAAGTATTTGTTAGCCGCTTTGGCTTTTCTCGTGTGGATGTTGTTTTTTGATCGAAATGACTTTGCCACGCAGTATAGTTATCAAAAGCAGAAAGCGAATTTGGAAAGTGAACGCTCCTTCTACCTTAAGGAAAATGCGGCTATCATTAAAACAATAAACGATATTCGATCAAATCCGCAGGAAGTACAACGTATTGCACGTGAGAAGTATAAGATGAAAAAAGATAATGAAGATATTTATGTGATTACTAAAGTAGCACCTAAAGAGAATCATTAAGATCTACGATATGATATAAAATGAGAAACAACGGCCATCATGTTTACATGACGGCCGTTGTTATATAGTATATAGATATGGGTATTTTAATTTGCGGCTTGGGCTACTAGACCAATATATAAAGGTTTCTTTTCATCATTAGCCTTGCCTATGAGTATTAATGAATAATAATAACCTTCAACCAATTTAATGTCGCTACGTGTTGCGATAGTTTTTCCGGCTTTATCACGAGCGGTGACAGTGAATGTGCCACTCTTTTGAGCAATAAATCCCTGATGGGCACTTGCTGAATTTTGTGTTTCTTGTGCTCTATTGGTCCATTCTGAGGGGGAAGCCTGATCGCCTATTTTCAGGGTAACTAAATCTGTACCTTCAGCAAGATTAAAGAAGCGTAAACCAGACTCTGTATTTTTGATGTCTTTATTGATTCGATCTGTTGTGATCACCTGTACGGGTTTGGCTTTAGTTCCAAATAAAAAGGATGTATAGATGGTGCTATCTTTGATTGTTACAGTTGTATCCGTTAATTTCGTGTTATATTCAGCGGAGACTGCAATTCTACGTGCTCCTGTAAATAGCCCAATTTGAGCATAACTCTTGAATCCCAATGGATAATTAGGGTTTTGAAGCGGGCCGCCGTCTGCAAAATATATAACTGCATTGGCATCCGTGTATCCATTAACCATGGTAAGCAATGCGGCAGGAATTGGCTGGTCATCGTTATCTTTTAGACAGCTTGTTAAAAAGAATGCCGCTAAAGCAATAGCAATAAAATTAAATAATCTATAGTTTTTCATAACCGTGTAATATTAAAATTTGTTTTTGTGACTCACATTGCGCTTGTGTTGTCTATTATACGGAGATGACTGACACTTTGCTACAGCGATTTGTAAAAATAATAAAAATCCATATTCAGACCTCGTTTTTTATTCCGATGACCGTTGTAAATGAATATATAGAGTAGTTGGTTGGACCGACAGCGGATCAATAAGGGTTTCTAGGCAAAATTTAGTCGGTGTGAGGGGAGGGATTTGGTTATGTCCGCTGCGCATTCTGATTCTGGTTCGTGTTTGGTTTAGCGCGAGGATTTGGATTGTTAAACTAGTAATCCTAATTTTGAAGTATGAACAATAGAATCAAAAGAATTGCGAAGGGAATGTTTGAGCAGTTTAGGCATCGTAAAATTACGGAATCTGAATTTGTACAGGCGGAGGCAAAAGCGAGGAATCTAGGAGGCTATATGGACGACTTCAACGTATTAATTGCGATGTGTAAGGACACCATTACGGGGAAGTATAAAATGGACAAATGGAATTTATCGATTATTATTGGAACGATACTTTATGTGGTTTCGCCAATTGATGCAATTCCCGATTTTATTCTCGTGGGCGGGTGGATCGATGATGTGGCCATTGTGGGTTATGCGATTCGCAAACTCAGCGCTGAGATGGAACAGTACAAGCGTTCAAAGTTTCCTGTCGAAACGAGATAAATAAAAAAAGCTACTTTTCTAAAGTAGCTTTTTTTATTTATTATTGAAGTTCAATTAGTGCTTAAAGTGTCTAACACCTGTTGTCACCATGGAAATTCCTTTTTCATTGGCCATATCAATTGATAATTGATCTTTAATTGAACCACCAGGTTGTAACACGGTTGCTATTCCAGCTTCCGAAGCAATCTCCACACAATCAGGGAAAGGGAAGAAGGCATCAGATGCCATTGCACAGCCTTTAAGGTCAAAACCGAAAGAAATTGCCTTCTCAATAGCTTGTTTCAATGCATCTACTCGAGACGTTTGCCCTACGCCTGAAGCCAACAAAGTACCATTTTTAGCAAATACGATTGTATTTGACTTGGTGTGTTTTACAATTTTGTTCGCAAAATAAAGATCCTCCAGTTGTTCTGCAGTTGGCTCTACTTGTGTTACCGTAACCATTTGTTCAGGTCCTTCAATCGTATTGTCTTTATCTTGAAGAATGACGCCATTCAATAAAGTTTTGAACTGTTGGCCAGGTAATGTAACCTCTTTACGAACCAAAATAATTCTGTTTTTCTTTGCGGTAAGTATATTGATCGCTTCTTCAGAATAAGAAGGTGCAATCAACACTTCGAAGAATAATTTATTAATCTCTTCAGCTGTTGCAGCATCAACTTGACCATTCGTTATTAAGACTCCACCGAAAGCTGAAACAGGATCACATGCTAAAGCATCTAACCAAGCTTGTTTGATTGTTGACCGTGAGGCAACTCCACAAGCATTTGTGTGTTTTAAGATCGCGAATGTAGGCTCTGTGAACTCATCAATCAAAGCAACGGCAGCATCAACGTCAACCAAATTGTTGTAAGATAGCTCTTTACCGTTCAATTTGTCAAACATCTTATCTAAGTCGCCGAAGAAAATACCTTTTTGGTGCGGGTTTTCACCATAGCGCAACACCTGCGCTTTTTGCTCAGATTGTTTAAAAACCTGAAGCGGATTTTCTTGATTGAAATAGTTGAAGATTGCCGTATCGTAATGCGAGGATGTATTGAATGCACGTTTAGCAAATTCTTTACGTTGTTCCAACGACGTATTACCTTCTTGGTTTGCTAGTATTTCTTCCAATTCTTTGTAATCATTTTTGGAAGAGATAATAACCACATCGTTAAAGTTTTTAGCGGCAGCGCGTATCAATGAAATTCCACCGATATCTATTTTCTCGATAATATCTTGTTCCGATGCACCGGAAGCAACAGTTTCTTCAAAAGGATACAAATCCACAATAACCAAATCGATCTCAGGTATTTCATACTGAGCAAGCTGTTGTTGATCCGACTCAAGCGGGCGGCGCGCCAAGATACCGCCAAATACTTTTGGATGCAATGTTTTTACACGGCCTCCTAAAATAGAAGGGTAGCTGGTGAGGTCTTCAACTGGAACAACATCTATACCTAAATCTTTGATAAATGTTTCTGTTCCACCAGTGGAATAGAAGGTAACACCGTATTTGTTTAATAATTCAACTAAAGGAGCGAGGCCGTCTTTATAATAGACTGAAACCAATGCATTTTTAATCTTTACAGGATGGTTCATTATGATGGATTTGTTTCGTGGCGCAAAGATAGGTATTTAAAATCTTGATATCAATAAATCAAGTACTTTAAATAGAAAGGAGAATCTGTTTACGAGATTCTCCTTTCTAGATTGTTTTAATTTTATACCAAATTGAGCTTTAATTTTAGCTCTTCAGAAATTTGGTTGGTGATTTCCCAGATTGGCTCTGGTTCATCGGTATTGTTAAATATGACCTGATCGCAAGTGTCCTGATACGGCAGTAGGTACTCGTTGTAGGAGGGTAGAACATGGTTTACCCATTTGTACATGACATCATCTTCAAAGTATCCCCGTTCAACCAGATCACGGTGTAAGCGTCGTCTTAACGCGATATCCTGATCAGCGCTTAAAAATATCTTATGATTGATTAAATTATTTATCTCTGTATAATAGAAAATGAATAGACCTTCAATAATTAAAATAGGTGCCGGTTTAATCTCTAATATTTTGGGTGTTAATGAAGGGTTGTTAAATGTATACTCTTCCTTATATATTGTCTCACCGTTAAAGAGAGCCTTGATATCTTTATAAAAAGCATCTCTGTCGATTGATGTCGGAATATCGAAGTTATAGAGCCTGTTTTCCTCCTGAGTTTTAGTATTGGCAGGGATGTAATAATCATCTTGGGAAATTAAGGTCACCTCATGTGGGTTAAAATGTTTTAAAAAGCTATTTAAAAAAAAAGTCTTCCCAGAACCACTACTTCCGGCAATTCCTATGACATACGGTTTGTTATTCATTCTTACTATGCTATAAAAGCTATTTTATTCTGTTAATTTTCTAGAGGTAATCCATACGCAATTTCAACCTGGAAGCGTTTATCAAGTGCGCCTATGCTCGCGGCGGCAGATTTTGACAACACGACAATTGCATTTTGGTTTTCGGCATTATCATTAAATTTACCAACCACTTTTGCATAAGTCACACTTTTGGTCATTGGGTTAGTAATTTTTAAAATAGTACCTACTGGAGCTGACTTATGAAGAGCGAGGTTGCTTGTACCTTGAGATGATAGCCCATCAATCCAGACGCCAATACCACGTTCGGACTTTTCACGTATTCCGTAGCGGTTTGTTGAAATTTGATTTTCTTCTTTATCATCACCGTCAGTAGAATCGGGGCTTACAATTTCGATTCCTTTAGGTTCAACTAATTTTGGTGGTTCAGGAGGCAGGGGCTGATTGGGGATCATGAGTTTCATTCCACCGCCAATAACATTATTTTTTAAGTTATTTGCTTTTTTGATGTCTTCAACAGAAATACTGAACCTTTTAGATATGGCATAAAGTGTCTCTTTCTCACCAACGATATATTCCGTGAAACCTTCTTGCTGCTGCGGATTACGCGGATTTTGCACTGTCATATTTCCACGGTCATTGTTTACTGTTGATTTCGCTTTACGACCTGTTGGAATCTTAACAATTTGACCCAGGCTTAATGTTCCATTACCGTTTATTTGGGTCAATTGGCCTACCGTCGTTTTATACTTTTTACTTAACTGGTAATAATTATCTCCTTTTTCAATTTTGAACAGCACGTATTCTTCACCATTGATTGCTTCTGTTCCTACTGAATCAGGGATAAAATCAGCGCGTAAAGAAGTTGAGTTTTTTGCTTCAACTTGTTGAATAGCTAATATCGCGATGGATAGAATAGCTATCTTTTTATATGTCTTTAATTCGAATAAAACTTTCATATATTTTGCAATTATACTAAATACGAAACAAACTCCCGTTTATTATCTGTCAAAAGGAATATTTGTTCGTGAATAAGAAAATAAATGTTGAAGAGCTTTAGTTCCAGTTTGGAAACTGCAATAATAGACTCTGTCAATGTTTCTCTTGTGGATTGCACTAGCCTGATTTGATAACAATTGTTTCTGTCTTTTTCATAGAAAGCCCAAATAAAGTAGTCATTCACTGTATTTATCCAGATTTCACCATCAATTGGGAAATCCTTCAAAAAAAGGGGTATTTCACCATTGTAGATAATAGGATAGACGAGCTCGCTAGCATAAGGTTTAAAGAAAATTTCATTTTTGCTTTCAATCGACATCGATTGGAGGTTCAAAAATAATTGGAAGCCTTCTGCTATTACTTTTGGTCTAATAAGCACGCCTTGATCAACCATGCCGATGAATATGTAGTTGAACCAGGTTTCTTGAAGCTGCGGATTGTAGCAATCGATTACCTGTATGCCTGCGTCAATAGGTGAATTATTGGCAATCTTCTTAAGTATTAATTTTTTGCATTGAATTCCTGCTAGGACCCACTCTTTGGCTATTGCCTTGAAGTCTTGTAATACGTAAGTTCCTTCAAAAGTGATGACATTAAAATAGGGAAAGGTATCATCTGGATTTCTTGTCTCTATAGCGATCAATTTATTCTCCGCATCGATTTCTATCCGCCAAATGGGGTATGTAAAAATGAAATTGAATGCTTTTGAAATTGTGTGATTTGCCATGTAATTTTCAATCCAAGGGGACAAACTTAGATAAAGTTACTTTTATATACAAGTATAATCACGCGTAAACTGATTTTATCGTGTTTTATGTTTGTTTTAAACAGTATTTTTCTCAAAAAAAAGTCCAGACATAGCTGGACCTTTTTTTTGAGAAAAATACTGTTTAAAATTTAGAACCAATTGTTAGTACAACATTAGTCCGTTGATTTTTTATATCGGCTACCGGACTAGCATTATTCCAGTAGTTCTCATTAATCAAATACGGGCTTTCTTTGTAATTGACTGCATTATACGCACCGGTCAAATCAACATACATGCCGCGGCCAAGTTTAGCGCCGATACCTAAAGATGCTGTATAATTCGTGTAGTCTGCATTTTTATAGGGGTTGCCACTGTAATTGAAACCAGCTCTTCCGCTGAATACATTATCAAACATCACTTCACCACCAATTCGGGCATTAAATGCACCTTGGTAAGTATCTTTGATGTTTTGATTCATGTTCTTTTCTAACGTTTTACTGTAATTTCCCACATCTTTAAAACGCATAGCGGCATAGTCTACCCATTCGACATCAGCCGTTATTAATCCTCTTGAGAATAATTGGCTTGCACCAAGAGACAATTTATAGGGTGTATTCATGTTATACTCCAAGTAACTGTGCCCTGCGTCATCACTGGTTCTATACTCTTTAAATGATTTGTCTTCATTTGGTCTGAAGTAACGGAACTCAGAATTGCTATATGATTCATCCCGGATGCTCATAAATGTAGGTGACTTAGCAGTGAATCCCATGCTAAACGTTGGCGTAAATTTATAGATTACCCCAAGTTTAAAGTCTACACCGGTACCATCAGTGGCCTGCGCATAATCATCATATAATTCATAATCTTTATCCAACATGGCATACTTTTGGGCATTGGTTGGTTTTAAAAATTCTGAATCTTTGTTGATGGCTTTTAATTGGTCGGCGGTCATTGTTTGACCATATTCAGTAAACCAGCTGGAATTGTCGTACGTAAACGCAGTGAAACCTAAAGAGGCTCCCAAATACAATTTGTTGCTATAATTCGCACCAAATGACAAAACAGATTCGGATTTACTACCTTTTTCTAAGATCGAGTTTACTTGATTAAAGCCATTTTTTCCATCAAAAGTTCCGCCAACAGTAATTGGGATATAGGCGCCCGCATTTTTGGGGTCTACGTCGAATAACAAAGAGTTGTTATAGACTTCCTGACCCCAGCCTTGAGTTCCTCCGACATCTGAAAGACGGTCTGAATAAGCATCTGATATCGAACTCGTATTATTTACTCCTCGATATTCTAACAGGTTGTTATAGACGTAATTTCGGTTGTAAGCAATACCAACATTGAAATTTAACCAGCCTCGATCTAAGTTCCCGCCATTGCGGTAAGTTGGTAAGTGAAAAACAATTCCAGCATTATCTAAGTTGAAATTGTTCTTGCTACTGTTTGAATTTTGACCAAAATAGTCGGTTTTGTTTTTATTGTTCAGGTACCTGCTAGTTACTGATATATCAGACTGATTGAAGTAACCCAAACCTGCGGGGTTACTCGTAATCGAACTTATATCTCCACCTAATGCGGTAGATGCATTTCCCATGGCCTTAAAACGAGCTGTTCCGCCATTGTCCCCTTGGGAGAATAAAAGTACATCTTTCGTATATTGCGCTTGAGTAGTCCCTGCTGCACCTAAAACGAATGCAGTTCCAAAAAGTAATTTTTTGATTGTCATATGCTAAAATATCGTCAATAATAATCAGTAGCAAACAAGATGCTGCGTGCTACTGTTTAAATGCTTTTAACTATCGAGTACGTCCTCCACTTGATCTTGAGCTACCGCCTCCAGAGAAGCCTCCTCCCGAAGATCTAGAACTACCACCTCCAGAAAAACCACCGCTAGAGCGGGAAGATGAACCACTATCATAGCTTCTTGTTGGCGGAGTATACGACGGTCTTGACGTTGAGCTTGGGTTGCTGGAACGTGTTTCCATCGAACGGCTCATCGGACGAGATACCTCTCCCGAACTGTTTCGTGATCTGGAATCATTATTATAATATCCGCTAGAGGTGCTACGTGTGTTGTTTGGATAGGAGCCATTGACTCTGTCTGACGTTCTTGAACGCATACCGTCTGAGTAAGCTCTGTTCGAAACGCCATCTGATGTTCTTGTTCTTCCTCCAGTTCTATCGTATGAAGAACTCCGTGAAGATACCGTGCCATCAGAATTTCTTGATCTACTAGCAACGGATGTGATTCTGCCTCTAGAATCACGTGCTACGCCAGTACGGTCGTATCCTCCAGAACTCCGAGCAACACTGTTACGGTCATATCCACCTGAAGTTCGGGTTCGTGATGATGAACTGCGCGTGTTATAGTTATCTCTGTATACAGATCTACTTGATGCATAGCGTGGTCTTGAGTTACCCCAGTAGCCACCGCCCCAGTAACCGTTTCCATACCAACCAGATCCCCAATAGCCGCCGCCATACCAGCCACCCCAAGGTCTGTAACCGCCATACCAAGGAGAGCCCCAGCCCCAGCTAGATCCCCACCCCCATCCCATTCCGAATGAAGGGCCGTATCCATACCAACCACCGAAACCATAACCATACCATGGATCAAAAAATGGGTCAAAGTACGTCATGCCCGGACTAGCGTAATAGAAACGATTGATACGGTTTGCATATTCAAGATCTTCATAGGAATCATTGTTGTAATCCTGATCAGAATATTCGTCATCATAGTAACCACCTTGTGCCTGTCCGTTTGGTTGGGACTGATCTGCATCTGTGTAATAGTAATCTGGGCTTTGATAAACCTTTTGTCTCGCTTGCCCATTATTGCCATAGACATCGTCGCCATAGATTTGCCTACTTGTACCGCAGGAACCAAGCATGAACGCTCCTGTTATGGCAAGTGCTCCGATAAATAATCTATTTTTTTTCATAATATCCTAAATCCTTATTTTCGATTATACAGCCTTATTTACTATCTTAGACGCAGATTTCTCGAAGGGGTTTAATCGAAGTAATCAAAAATACAAATATTTTTTATTGAACGCTTTTCGTATTAGAATTACAGACGGGATTTAACGTAATAATGTTACAATAATTTATCAATTTCATATGAGTAAAGGAATAACAAGTCGTGCTGAAGATTATTCGCAATGGTATAACGAGCTTGTGATCAAAGCTGATCTAGCTGAAAATTCAGCTGTACGAGGCTGTATGGTGATCAAACCATACGGGTACGCCATCTGGGAACGGATGCAAGCGATCTTAGATAAAAGATTTAAAGAAACAGGTCATAGCAACGCTTATTTCCCTTTATTCATTCCCAAATCGTTTTTTTCAAAAGAAGCTGCGCATGTGGAAGGTTTCGCTACCGAATGCGCGGTAGTAACTCATTATAGATTAAAAAACGATGGTACAGGTAAGATCGTAGTGGATGAAGAGGCGAAATTGGAGGAAGAGCTAATTGTACGTCCGACTTCTGAGACGATTATATGGAATACCTACCGTGGTTGGATTGAATCTTATCGTGATCTTCCAATTTTGGTCAACCAATGGGCCAACGTCGTACGATGGGAAATGCGTACACGTCTTTTCTTGCGTACTGCGGAGTTTTTGTGGCAGGAGGGCCATACAGCTCACGCAACCAGAGAAGAGGCTATTGAAGAAACCGAACGTATGCTTGATGTCTATGCGGAATTTGCTGAAAAGATATTGGCTGTGCCTGTTGTACGTGGTAGAAAAACAGAAAACGAACGTTTTGCGGGTGCCTTGGATACCTATTGTATTGAAGCATTGATGCAAGATGGAAAAGCATTGCAAGCAGGAACTTCTCATTTCCTCGGCCAAAACTTTGCAAAGGCGTTTGACGTGAAATTTACGTCTAAAGAAGGAAAATTGGAGCATGTTTGGGCGACTTCTTGGGGTGTTTCTACACGTTTGATGGGTGCATTGATTATGGCTCACTCAGATGATCAAGGATTGGTATTGCCACCAAAATTGGCACCAATTCAAGTTGTCATTGTTCCGATTTTTAAAACTGATGCAGAAAAAGCACAGATCGATGAATTCGTGAATCAGTTGACAAAAGAATTACGGGTGAACGACATATCCGTAAAATACGACGATCGGGACACTCAACGTCCGGGCTTTAAATTTGCAGAATGGGAGTTAAAAGGTGTTCCTGTACGTGTCGCAGTCGGGGCAAGAGATATGCAAAATGGTACGGTAGAATTAGCGCGACGTGATACCCAAACGAAGGAAACGGTTGCTCAGGAGGGCTTGGCCGGTACTATTGTACAATTGCTAGATACTATACAAGAAAATATATACCAAAAAGCATTAAATTTCAGGACATCGCATTTCACTGAAGTGAATTCGTATGATGAGTTTAAAGAAGTGCTGGAAGGTAAGGGTGGTTTTATCTCTTGTCATTGGGACGGAACAACAGAAACAGAAAAACGCGTAAAAGAAGAAACCAAGGCAACAATTCGTTGTATTCCTCTGGATGCGAAAGAAGAGGAAGGTGTTTGTATCTTTACCGGGAAGCCTTCAAATCGTCGTGTACTCTTTGCAAAAGCCTATTAATAGTCTTATCAGAATATGAGGATACTCATTTTGGGATGTGGTTGGCTTGCAGAATCTTTTGCGCTACATATGAAGTATCAAGGCCATGAGGTTTGGGCTAGTACGACAACATCTGAAAAATACCATCGGTTGAATGCCGATGGTATTTTTTCATTTATTCTAGACTTTGATTATGAAAACTTTCCAGCAAGGATAGATTTACCTACTCAATTTGACTTCGTATTAAACAGTATTCCGGCAAGTCAGAAAAATAGTGTAGCGATTCTTGAAAACAGATTTTCGAATATTAAATCATTTTACAGGCACATTACTTGGAAGAAACAAGTCTTTCTGAGCTCTATTGGAATTTATCCGGATAAAGATGCTGTATTTGATGAATTCTATGCAGATACAACCGAGCTCTCATCAAAACTCTTGCTTGCTGAAGCATGCATGTTGGGATTGGCTGATACCATAATTTATCGATTAGGAGGTTTGTTTGGTAAAAACCGTGTTTTTGCCAAATATTTTTCCGAACGTATTTGTACGACGGGTGAACAGCCAGCCAATTTTGTTCATATCGATGATGTGATCAGACTGTTAGAGGCGGCATCTTGCAATGTGCTTAAACATACTGTATACAATGTTGTTGCTCCCTTACATCCTAAAAAAAAGGACGTAATTCTAGCGTCGGCAAAAAAATATGGCTATATTTTGCCACTTGCATTCGAAGCAACGAATACGATTCAAAAAATAGTTAGGGGTGAATTACTTCAAGAGGAACTGGAATATGAATATGTCCTGCCTAATCCTTTGCAATTTTAATTCATTTTTATTTTAAAAAGAAAAATGAATTTGTGACTACCAAGGTGAAAAAATTAAATAATTTCATTATTTTAACATCAATTCTACTATGGGAAATTTAAGTAGGGGGTCATATTTGCGGGAATTTACCCATATCGAGAAATTTTTGCCAGATATTGGTGTTTTCCTTTGAACAAACCGATAATAGATTAGTATTTTAACAGCATATTATAATAGAGCCATGACAAATGTAGAGAGACATCAATATATCTTAAAACAATTAAAGGAAGTCGGCGTAGTTCAGGTAATTGATCTATGTGAGGAATTGGGCGTTTCCTCTGTGACCATTCGGAAGGATTTGACCTTGTTGGAAGATAGTGGATTGTTGTTTAGGACGCATGGCGGGGCAACACAATATAATCCTTATACGACTGATCGTACCGTATTTGAAAAAGAGAAACTTCGTTCGGATGATAAAAGCAGGATCGGGAAAAAAGCGGCTGAAATGATTGAGGAAAATGATTCCATCATTATAGCTTCAGGAACGACCATGCAGTCGCTAGCAAAGCAGATTGTTCCTAAAGGAAATATTACTGTAGTGACTTCGGCATTGAATGTTGCAATGGAATTGATCAAATATCCTTCGGTTGAAATCATGCAGATGGGGGGGACGCTTCGCAAGACCTCAACATCCGTAACGGGAAAGTATGCAGAAAATTTATTACAGGATTTTTATTGCAGTAAATTGTTTTTGGGTGTAGACGGGATTGACCTGGAGTACGGGATATCAACGTCAAGTGCGCAGGAAGCTCAATTAAATCGCATTATGATCGATACGGCTCAAAAAGTTGTCGTTCTTGCAGATTCTTCCAAATTTGGAAGAAGAAGTTTCGGACGAATTTGTGGTTTTGATAAAATTGATATATTAATTACCGATGACAAAGTAAATACAAGCTTTGTGGAATCGTTAGAAAAAGCTGGGGTAAACGTCATAGTTGTTTAACACAGTTTAACAAAAAAAACTCAAAACTATGCTCGACTTTTTATCATAAAAAATGTCCCCAAAAGAGTGTTTAACTTTTTGGGGACATTTTTTCTATGGATAATTTTTTTAGCTCAGTGCCGGCTCCTGCTGGCTTAAACAGTGGAAACTTCCCAGCCCCCAAATAATGTCAACGGAATTTATACCGATGACTTTACGTGTAGGGAAACAGCCTTGGATAATATCCAGTGCTCTTTGGTCATTTTTATCGTTGAAGATCGGTACAACAACGATATCGTTTGCAATGTAGAAATTAGCATAAGAAGCAGGCAATCTTGTTTCGTCATAGATGACCGGTGCTGGCATTGGGAGCTCAACGATATGCAGTGGCTCTCCATTTAAGAGCCTAAATGAACGAAGTGTTGCTAGATTTTCTTGAAGTATCTCGTAGTTTTCATCCCTTGGATCTTCCTCGACAACTGTTAAAACGGTGTTTTCGTTGACGAAACGTGTAATATCGTCAATGTGTCCATCTGTATCGTCTCCAACGATACCGTCTCCAAGCCATAAAACCTGTTCCTGACCGTAAAATTCTTTTAAATAAGTTTCTATCTGCTCTTTTGTCAGGTGTGGATTTCGGTTTTTATTCAATAGACAAGCCGTTGTTGTCATGATTGTTCCTGCGCCATTAAACTCAACTGAACCGCCTTCCATGACGATATCAGGGACAAATAGAGGAAGGTTGAATGTTGTGGCAATACGTGTCGGAACAATATCGTCCAGGTCGAAAGGAGGGTATTTTCCACCCCAGGCATTATAGCCCCAGTCGACTACTGCTTTTTGATTTGTTGCTTGGTTAATAATAAAAGCGGGACCGTGGTCTCTACACCAAGCATCGTTAGTCGGATTAAAGTAGAATTCGATATTGCTAAAATCTGTTGTCACTTCTTTGAGTGCGGTAATAGCAAAATTTTGCATTTCCTCATTAGCGACGTTAATCCTTACTTTTTGCCCTGCTGCTACGGCTTTAATAAATTCGCAATAAGGTTTGTATATTGTTTCGATCTTCCCGGGCCAAGATTCCTCTTTATGTGGCCAGCTCAACCATAAGGCTTCTTGCTTTGCCCATTCTGCAGGAAAAGAGAAGCCCTGTTGTTTTGGGGAATTGTCAAAATAGTCCAGGGTGAATGTTTTTTTTTGTTCCATACTTATTTTAGCGGGATTAAAAAAGCCATTTCAGTTTGTTTCAGCACAGTGGTATGCCTTCGAAACTGAAATGGCTAGCATATCCAATATTAGTCTTCGTCAATAAAACGTTTGGTGATCGGCGCGTATGTTTCGATTCTTCGGTCTCTCAAAAATGGCCAATGTTTTCTGAAATAGTCCGATTCATTTAAATCTAGTTCGACGACCTCAATTTCTTCTTTGTCATGTGAAGCAAGGTAGAGTAATTTACCTTGTCCATTCGTCACGAAGCTTCCACCCCAGAATTTCATTGCACCATTTTGTTCAAATCCCACACGGTTAACGGATACAACAGGAACGCCGTTTGCAACGGCATGGGAGCGTTGTATTGTTTGCCATGCATTATATTGATCTTTGTTGGTTTCTTCATCTTGGTCTGTTGCCCATCCGATAGCAGTAGGATAGAATAAAATTTCGGCACCCATCAATGCGGTAATTCGAGATGCTTCCGGATACCATTGATCCCAGCAAATTAAGATGCCTATTTTTCCAAATTTTGTTTTGAATACTTTGTAGCCTAAATCGCCTGGTGTAAAATAGAATTTTTCGTAAAACGCAGGGTCATCTGGAATATGCATTTTGCGATATTTTCCTAAATAGGAACCGTCTGCATCCAATACAGCGGTTGTATTATGGTACAGTCCTTCTGCTCTTTTTTCAAATAATGAAGCGATAATGACGACACCTGCTTCTTTAGCAACAGCCGATAGGGCGTCCGTTGATGGACCCGGAATAGCTTCAGCCAGTGCGAAATTGTCATAATCTTCCACATCGCAGAAATATAAAGAGGTAAATAGTTCTTGCAGACACACAATTTGCGCACCTTTTGCAGCGGCTTCTTTTACTTTAGCGATAGCTTTTTCGAGATTCTCTTGTTTGCTTGCGGTACAGCTCATCTGTACAACTCCAACTTTTACTTTGCTCATTCTTTAATGCTTATTTTAATACAGCACAAAGATACTATTCTTAATTTGGATTTGGTCGGTAGGAAAAACAAAAAGAGCTCTTAGAGCTCTTTTCGTAATCTTGCTACCGGAATGTTCAATGCTTCCCGATATTTTGCAACCGTTCGCCGCGCAATATTGTAGCCTTTTTCTTTGAGAATCTCAGTGAGTTTCTCGTCAGCCAAGGGTTTCCGTTTATTTTCTTTTGCGATGCACTCCTCCAATATTTTCTTAACCTCTTTATTGGATACTTCTTCACCAGAATCCGTTTGAATAGCTTCAGAGAAAAACGATTTTAAGAGAAATGTTCCAAATTCTGTTTGTACGTATTTTGAATTTGCTACCCGCGACACAGTTGATATATCCATATCGATTTTGTCGGCGATGTCTTTTAATATCATTGGTTTTAGCTTACGATCATCACCTGTGAGGAAATAATCATATTGGTATTCCATGATTGCATTCATTGTTTTTAGTAGGGTTTGTTGACGCTGTTTTATTGCATCAATAAACCATTTGGCTGAGTCAAGTTTTTGTTTGACAAATTGCACAGCCTCTTTCATTTTTTTATCCTTTTGATCCGATTTCTCGTAATGTTCAAACATGTGTTGATAATCACGACTTATGCGGAGCTCAGGTGCATTTCGGCCATTTAAAGTCAAATGCAGTGTTCCATCATTATTGCTGATATGGAAATCCGGGATAATATGTAGTTGCTTGCCTGCTACTGCGCCAGAATCTCCTGGTTTTGGATTAAGTTTTAGAATTTCGTTGACTACGTTTTTTAAATCTTCTGATGAAACGCCTAAAGATTTTTCTAATTTATCATAATGCTTTTTAGTGAATTCTTCCAGGTAATTCGCTACGACTTTAATAGCGAGTTTGATTGTGGGATTTTGTGTGTCCTTTTTTTGTAATTGGATCAATAGGCACTCTTGCAGATCTCGTGCTCCAATTCCTGCAGGCTCAAAATCTTGAATTACCTTTAGCATATCCAATACTTCCTGTTCATCGGTCATTACATTTTGGCCAAAAGCGAGGTCGTCGACAAGATTGATGATGGGCCGGCGTAAATAGCCGTCATCGTCCAGACTGCCAATAATTTGCTGGCCAATTAAAAAGTGCTTGTCATCTAAAGCTAAAAGGTCTAATTGTTGTTGTAACTGCTCATAAAAGGATTGCTGAATTGCAACAGGCATTTCTTTTCGGTCGTCATCGTCATCTCCGTAGTCATAGCCATTGCCATAATCTTTGAAATCATCTTCCTGGATATAGTCTTCTAAACTAAAGTCTTCTGAGTCGAATCCGTCTTCATTGTCAAAGTTGTCATCTGGATCTTTATCGGGGTATTCTTCTATAGGATCGGTCATATTAGTCAAGCTACCATCTTCTAACGCAGGGTTTTCTTCTAATTCTTCCTTGATTCTCGCATCTAATGAAACAGTCGGAACCTGCAACAATTTTATAAATTGTATTTGCTGCGGGGACAATTTCTGTAATAGCTTTTGTTGTAATGTTTGTTTTAACATGCTAATAGTTGACTTTTTTACATCTAAATTTAAACAAATATCATTATTATTTTAAAATAAAATCGATAATAAATAAAAAATGGGTATAATATTTGTGGAACGCGGGAAAAAGTTGCAAAGAAATTTGAGACTAGGCCTTTTTCTACCTATAGGTCTTTTGTTGTTTAATCGTGGCTGTAATTTCCAAAATCCACCCTTTCGAATTATGTCGTATTTTACAGTTGTTTGGCAGGTGTTTTTTATTGTTAAAAAATGTAAATAGTTGATTACAGCGATTTATTTAGTTGTATATTTAGCCCCTGAAAATAGATAAAAAGGCATATTGGACAGGTGTAAAACCTTTTGCTGGTCGGATGTGTTGAATATAAGATAAATTTCCATTTATGTTTAAACGTATTAAGAATAGGATTCTTCGTTATCTTGTTATAGCAGTATATTTTATCATTATATTGGTGTGTGCTATACAATTGAATTTTTTGTGGCTCTTTGGTTATTCTCCAACAAAAAAGGATATCGTTATGCCTAGTGTTAATATTTCTACGGAATTATACACGGCAGATAGTGTTTTAATTGGACGGTATTTCGACGAGGACAGAAATCCAATTCCATTTGATAGTATTCCGAAGTCTGTTACTAATGCGTTGATTGCAACTGAGGATGTTCGTTTTTATAGCCATAATGGTGTTGATTTTTTTGGTCTAGGATCAGGTATTATCTCTACATTAAAAGGGGATAAACGAGGCGCGAGTACAATTACGCAACAGTTAGCTAAAAATCTTTATCGTACTCGTTATAATAAGGCCGGTGGATTGTTGACGCGTCTTCCCGTGGCGGGTCTAGTGATCACGAAGTTTAAGGAGTGGATGACGGCTTATAAATTGGAGCAACGTTATTCCAAAAATCAGATATTGGAGATGTATTTAAATACAGTATCCTTCAGTAATAATGCCTATGGGATTGAGACTGCTGCAAAGCGCTATTTTTCGAAAGGAGCGAATCAATTGAATCAGACCGAAGCTGCTGTTTTGATTGGCATGTTAAAAGGTACGACTTTATATAATCCTATTCGTAATCCCGAAAATGCTTTTGTGCGAAAAAACACCGTTTTAAGTCAAATGTATAAAGGTGGTTTTCTGAAAAAAGAAGAGTATGATAAACTGGTTAAGGAGAAGATTGTTTTGAATACAAATAGTCAAGATCTTAATGCGGGTGGAGATTCTTACTTACGTGCTGCAGTAGCTAAATGGTTGGAAAAATGGTCTGAGGATAACAATTATGATATCTATACAGACGGTTTGAAAATTTACACGACGATAAATTCTAAACTTCAAAAGCATGCTGAAGAGGCTGTGGCGAAACAAATGATTGAATTACAGCAACGTCTAAATAACACCTGGGAGGGCCAGGAGCCTTGGCGTGATTTATCAGGTAAGGTTATACCCAACTTCTTGGATAATTTGGCAAAGAAAACTCCTTATTATGCTTTTTTGAGTAAAAAATATGCAAATACCCCTGATAGCATCAATTACTTCCTAAATAAAAAGAAGAAGATCGAAGTTTATAATTGGAAGGATGGTGGTAAGATCCAAAAGGATATGTCTACAATGGATTCTTTGAAATATTATGCCATGATGTTAAATGCAGGCATGATGTCTATGGATCCGTACTCGGGTGAAATTAAAGCATGGGTGGGTGGGATCAACCACCAATATTTTAAGTATGATCACGTGATGCAGGCGAAGCGACAAGCGGGGTCTACATTTAAACCTTTTGTATACTTGGCTGCTTTGGAGTCAGGGATGTCTCCGTGTGATAAGATTACGGATAAACCTGTTACGATCAAGATTGATAAAGGAGATTCTGTTGAGGTTTGGGAGCCTAAAAATGCAGATTGGAATTTTTCCTATCGTGAAATGTCGTTGCGTCATGCGATGGCGCGTTCCATTAATTCGGTTACGGTTCAGTTAACTGATATGGTTACGCCCGCGAAAGTTGTTGATGCGGCACATCGTTGTGGTATTACAAGTAAATTAAATCCTGTTGCCTCTGTGGGGTTAGGACCTAATGATGTTTCTGTTTTTGAAATGGTGAATGGGTACTCGACGATGATGAATCACGGTGAGCGTGTCTCACCTTTATTGGTGTCTAAGATCGAGGATCATGATGGTAATGTTATTGCCACTTTTCAGGCGGAGCGTAAACAAGTGGTGGATAAACAAGATGCCTGGTTGATGACGTATATGCTGCGGGGTGGTATGGAAGAACCTGGAGGTACATCTCAGGGATTGTGGGAATGGGATTTATTTGATAAGGAAAATGAAATCGGAGGAAAGACAGGTACTTCTTCCGAATATGTAGATGGTTGGTATATGGGAGTGACTAAAGATTTGGTGACAGGTGTTTGGGTTGGCTGTGACGAACGGAGTATTCACTTTAAAAATTCTCATTCGGGAGAAGGTTCTCGTACAGCATTACCAATATTTGGGGTGTATATGGAGTCTGTTTATAAAGACAAACAATTGGGATATACGCAAGGTAAGTTTCCTAGTCCTACTGTTGAAATTACGAAATCTTACAAATGCGAAACTCCGCGTTATAGTGATCCGGAACCAGAGCAAAGTGATTCGACACAAGTAGAAGAGCCCGCTGATGAAGGATTTATCGGGCCTGAGGAAGAGGGAACGGAGCATCCTGTTGAGCGTAATCATACTGAAGGTGCTGATAGCGGAACGAGTAGCGTGGGGTCATCCTCGTTGGAGGAGCTTGGTAGTCAAAACTGATAATAGTTAAAGATATATCTAAAAAATAAAGATGGCCGCCTAGTTTAACTAAGGTGGCTTTTTTTATGCTAGGCTGCGTGGTTGGAATCTCTCTTGGTGAACGTTTGGTGTTGCTGAGGGAAAAGATTATTCCAATTAGGATTATATTTACGGATGAGCCTTTCGACTTGCATGGTTGTAAAATGTTGCAGTTCACTTATTCTCTTATTGGCGGTCTCCGAATTTGTGAAAGATTCTGTGTAGATTATTCGATTTAAGCTAGGGCCCTGGTTGAAAATAAAATTATTGGACTGCTGTAGTTCCATTACTGTACTAAAGATGTTGGAACTGAGACCGATTTTAAAGTGTTTCCGATTGTTGTCAGTTGATATATATACAATAAAATTGTTCATAATGCTAAATTATTTGGACGTTTAAAATATATTTACTAATTTTATTGGCACAATATTACTAATAAAATTAGTTTTTGCAAAATATTTTTTTGAAAAAATAATATGTCAAATATTTCGTCCAATCTGAAATTCCTTCGAAAAGGAAAAAAAATCACCCAGCAACAATTTGCTGATCTTATGGAAATTAAGCGTGCGTCTGTCGGTGCATACGAGGAAGATCGAGCAGAGCCTAAATATGAGTTATTAAAGAAGATTGCCGAATTCTATGGTTTGACTATGGATGAGTTGGCAAACGATGTTATTGATGACAAATGGAAGCCGGTTCCTAAAAGCAATGCCTCAAATTTAAGGGTGCTTAGTGTGACTGTGGATGCAGATGATCGTGAAAATATCGAACTTGTTCCGGTTAAGGCTAGTGCGGGGTATTTAAATGGATATGGTGATCCAGAATATGTTGCTGAGTTGCCAAAGTTTTCGCTACCTATGTTTGGTCAGGGGACATTTCGTGCTTTTGAAATAAAAGGGGATTCGATGTTGCCTTTACCTTCTGGTTCTATTATTGTGGCCGAATACGTAGAAAATTGGCATGATATTAAACCAGGAAGTACCTATATTGTCGTGTCGAAAGAAGATGGTGTGGTGTATAAACGCGTTGCTTTTAAATTTAAAGAGGATAAAGGTTTGAAGCTTGTTTCTGATAATAAGACCTATGAGCCCTATTGGGTAGAGACTGCTGATATTCTTGAAGTGTGGAAGGCTAAGGCTTTTATTAGTACACAGCTGCCCGAACCTACTCCGGAGCCAACCATGGAAACCCTGACCAGCATGATGGCGCAGATGCAGAAGACGATTAATGCAGTGGTAGATGGTTCTAAATAGTGGAGAATTATCTACGTATTTTTATTATTTAGTCACGCTGTGAAGATGATTACAAGGACTGAGGAGCGATCGATAGCTTGTTTTTATAGGGACTGTAGGTATATTGAATATAAAAACAATCTATCTAAGTTTGTTTTTTATTTTATAAAATGCTATATTTGCATATCTGAAAGGAAGGGGGCTCGTATTGCCCCCTTTTTTTAATTCAATTAATTTAGCATTTCTAGAAACAGAACAATGCAGCATATAGAAAAGAGAGTTATTGAACTCATCGCGGAAAAAATTGCAGATCGCGAGGATTTGTTTATCGTCAGTGTGAAGATGCGCCCAAATAAAATTCTCGAGATTCTTTTGGACGGAGATAATGGGGTGAATATTGATGATTGCGCACAGGTGAGCCGTCATGTTGGTTTCCACTTGGAGGAGGAAAATGTAATTGATGATGCTTACCGTTTAGAGGTTTCATCTCCAGGTATTGATGCTAATTTTGTTAATATCCGACAGTATCAAAAGAATATAGGTCGTACAGTTCAGGTAAAGTTGAACGATAATACAAAAGTTGAAGGTACATTATTGACCGTAGACGAGATGAAGATCAATGTTCTTCAAAAGATAAAAGAAAAAGGTAAAAAAGCACAAGAGGTAGAAAAAGAACTTCCTTTTGATCAAATAAAAGCAACAAAAGTGGTAATTTCATTTTAATAATAATGAGTAACAGCAACATCAATCTGATAGACTCTTTTCAAGAGTTTAAGGAGTTTAAGAATATCGATAGACCTACTGTTATTACAGTATTGGAAGAGGTTTTTCGTAGTATGATCCGTCGTCGTTTTGGTACGGATGAAAATGTGGATGTTATCGTGAATCCAGATAACGGAGATTTGGAGATTTGGAGGACGCGTGTCGTTGTTGAAGATGAGTTTTCAGAAGATGATGACCTTGAAATCGAATTAGCGGAAGCTAGAAAGCATGATGAAGATTTGGAAGTAGGTGATGATTTTATTGAACAGATCACATTGGAAAGCTTTGGTCGTCGTGCAATTTTAGCGGCACGTCAGACGCTTGTATCTAAGGTTTTGGAATTGGAAAAAGACGAGGTCTTTAAGAAATATAAAGATAGAGAAGGAGAGTTGGTCATTGGTGAGGTCTATCAGATTTGGAAAAAGGAGATCTTGGTATTGGATGAGGACGGGAATGAATTAATTCTTCCTAAATCAGAGCAAATCCCAGCTGACTATTTCAAAAAGGGAGATGGCATTCGCGCAGTTGTGCATAAAGTAGATATGATGAATAATAATCCGAAGATTATTATTTCACGTACTGCACCTGCGTTCTTACAACGTTTATTTGAACTTGAGGTTCCTGAGATTTTCGATGGTTTGATTACGATCAAGAAAATCGTTCGTGAGCCAGGGGAAAGAGCAAAGGTTGCTGTTGAGTCTTATGACGATCGTATTGATCCTGTAGGAGCTTGTGTTGGTATGAAGGGGTCTCGTATTCATGGTATCGTTCGTGAGCTGCGTAATGAGAATATTGATGTAATTAATTTTACAACAAATCATTCGTTGTACATCGCTCGTGCTTTGAGCCCTGCAAGAATTAGCTCAATCAAAATCGATGAAGAAAATAAGACTGCGGCTGTATATTTAAAATCGGATCAAGTTTCTTTAGCCATTGGACGTGGGGGACATAATATTAAATTGGCTGGTAAATTGACTGGTTATGAAATAGATGTTTATCGCGAAAATGACGAGTTTGATGAAGATGTCGATATCGAAGAATTCAGCGATGAGATTGAAAGCTGGGTTATTGATGAATTGAAGCGTGTCGGCTTGGATTCAGCTAAGTCGGTGTTGTCTCTTAGCGAGGAAGAGCTGGTTAGACGTACCGATTTGGAAGAGGATACTGTTCGTGAGATTGTACGTATTTTACAAGCTGAATTTGAATAAAATTCAGCTCGTTAATTTTTTTCTATCTAACATTCGGAATAAATTGTTTATGGATGGAAAAAAACATATTTTTGTAATTATATTAAAATAGTTTATATTATAGATGACTGAAGGAAAAGGAACAAACTTGCTTAAAGCAGCAAAGGAACTCAACATCGGGATACATACCGCCGTGGAATGTTTAGTGAAAAAAGGATATGATGTAGAAGCAAAGCCTAACACTAAATTGAGCGGAGAGATGTATGGTGTGCTGTTAAAAGAGTTTCAGGGAGACAAATCACTGAAAGATGAAGCTAAACAAATTGTGATTGGCAAAATTCGTCGTGAGGAGTCGCCGTCCTCTTCTCCTAAGGAATCATCTAAGAATGAGGATTTCGAAGATCATGATGAATCCAAGGAAATCTTGGTCAAGAATACAGTAGAAATCCCTTCTGTTAAGGAAACTACTCCTGCAAAAGTGGAGGAGCCCGTTCATCAAGGTGGTATGAAGGTGGTTGGTAAGATTGATCTTGACGCATTGAATAGAGGCGGAAGTAAGGTCAAGAAGGAAGAACCTGTTAAGGAGGAACCAAAAACCATTAAAGAAACGCCTGTAGAGGCTAAAGCTGAAGCTAAGGTGGAAGAAAAGAAGGAAGCCGAAGTCAAAGCGCCTATTGTTGAAGCGAAAAAAGAAGAACCAAAGGTTATTGAAAAGAAGCCGGAAGTTGTTGTACCAAAAGCTGAAATAGAAAAACCCGAAGTAAATAAAACTGAAGTAAAAGCAACTCCGGTTGTAGAGACAAAAACTGAACCTGTGAAGGTAGAAGACAAGAAAAAAGAAGAAACAGCGCCGAAAGCTGTGCCAGTAACTCCAATAGTGGAGCCTGCGAAAAAACAAGGAGATGAAATTATTTCTGCTCGTGCGGAAAGATTGACAGGTCCTAAAGTCATTGGTAAAATTGAATTACCATCTGCTAGACCTTCCCACAAACCAGTGGCTTCATCTTCAAATGCTGGAAATAATAATGAGAAACGTAAGCGTAAGCGTACGAATCCAAATGGTCCAGTAAACCCAAATGCGGGGCAAGGTCAAGGTCATAATAATCAAAACCGTGGACCGCGCGATGGTAACAATCCCAACAACCGGGACCAACAAGGAGGTAACCGAGGTGGGAATCATGGTCCTAACAACAACCCGAACAATCGTCAAGGGCAAAACAACAACCAACACCCAGGTAGACCGGGACAAGGAGGTAACAACCAACACTCAGGTAGACCAGGACAAGGTACGAGACCGCAACACGGTAATCGTTTTGACAATAGAGGTAAGGGAAGACCTGTTGAGAATAAGGAAGAACCTACTGAAAAGGAAATCCAAGATCAAATCAAAGCAACACTTGCTCGTTTGAGTGGCGCAGGTAAATCTGGTAAATTTGCGCAACGTGCCAAATTGAGACGTCAGAAACGTGATGATGTTGCTCAACATGCGGAAGAAGCTGCAATGGAGCAAGAAATGATGGCAAAAGTATTGCGTGTTACAGAGTTCGTAACTGCAAACGAATTAGCTAATTTGATGGACGTTCAGGTAACCCAAATTATTGCAACTTGTATGAGTTTGGGTATGTTCGTGTCAATTAATCAGCGTTTAGATGCGGAAACTTTAACCATTGTAGCGGATGAATTTGGTTATCAGGTAGAGTTTATCAAACCTGAGGATGAGGAGACTGCTGAATTGGAGGAACCGGATACAGAAGAGAACTTGATTTCAAGAGCGCCTATTGTAACGGTCATGGGACACGTCGACCATGGTAAGACCTCTTTATTGGATTATATCCGTAAGGCGAACGTTACTTCTGGTGAGGCGGGTGGTATCACCCAACATATCGGTGCATACGCGGTGAAATTGGAGGATGGTCGGAAGATCACTTTCTTGGATACCCCTGGTCACGAGGCTTTTACAGCGATGCGTGCCCGTGGTGCCAAAGTAACAGATATTGTTATTATTGTTATCGCAGCTGACGACGCCGTCATGCCGCAAACAAAAGAAGCGATCAACCACGCGCAGGCAGCAGGAGTTCCAATCGTATTTGCATTTACTAAAGTAGATAAACCGGGAGCAAATCCTGATAGAATCCGTGAGCAGCTTTCTGCGATGAATATCTTAGTTGAAGACTGGGGCGGTAAGTTCCAAGCGCAAGAGATTTCAGCAAAAACGGGGGAAAATGTTGACCTATTATTAGAGAAAGTTCTATTGGAAGCTGAGATGTTAGATCTAAAAGCTGATCCGAAAAAACGTGCTGTTGGTTCAGTAATTGAAGCAGCTTTGGATAAAGGTCGTGGTATCGTGACAACGGTGTTGATACAAAGTGGTACATTACGTGTTGGAGACCCTATTTTAGCGGGATCACATTCAGGTAAGGTGAAGGCTTTGACTAATGAAAGAGGTGAACGTGTTAAAGAGGCGGGACCTTCTGTTCCAGTGCAAATCTTGGGTATGGCCGGCGCACCAACAGCAGGGGATAAGCTTTATGTTCTTGAAAGCGAGTCTGAAGCTAGAACTGTAGCTAACAAACGTCTTCAGTTACAACGCGAGCAAGGCATGCGTGCAACTAAACATATTACCTTGGATGAAATCGGTCGTCGTTTGGCTATCGGTAACTTTAAAGAACTTAATATTATCGTTAAAGGTGATGTGGACGGTTCTATTGAAGCATTATCAGATTCATTATTGAAATTGTCTACTGACGAAATTCAGGTTAATATCATTCACAAATCAGTGGGTGCAATCTCTGAATCAGATGTATTGTTAGCTTCTGCTTCCGATGCGATTATCATAGGTTTCCAAGTACGTCCAACACAAAACGCACGTAAGTTGGCAGAGAACGAGCAAATTGATGTACGTTTATATTCGATCATCTATGATGCGATTGATGAAATCAAATCTGCGATGGAGGGTATGTTGGCGCCGAAATTTGAAGAGAAAATCGTTGCTGAGGTTGAAATCAGAGAAACCTTCAAAATTTCTAAAGTGGGTACGATTGCCGGATGTATGGTTAAAGAAGGTAAGATCAATAGAAATAATGATATCCGCATAATCAGAGATGGTGTTGTAATTCATACTGGTAAACTGGCATCGTTGAAACGTTTTAAAGACGATGTGAAAGAAGTTTCAATGGGTTATGAATGTGGTTTGAATATTGACCGTTTCAACGATATTCAAGTAGGAGATATTGTTGAAGCTTACGAACAAGTTGAAGTGAAACGTAAATTGTAATCACTTAGTGATACACTAATAAAACAGAAAGCGGCATTGATTTTAATCAATGCCGCTTTCTGTTTTAACGTTCGTATAGTTCTATTGGAACCTGATCAGGATCAAAGAAGAATGTAAAGCGTTTATTTGTTAACTCGTCTATTCTGATCCCTTCATGTGATACACCTGCTTTTTCGAGCTTATTTAATTCGATGTCGAGATTATCGACTTCGAATGCAAGATGTCTTAAACCGGCAGCTTCTGGAAAGCTGAGCCGATTAGGCGGTGATGGGAACGAAAAAAGTTCTATAATGTAATGATCGTTGAGTTTGAGGTCCAGTTTGTAAGAATCACGTTCCACACGATAGTATTCTCTAGCAATCTCTAGGCCCAGTATGCCCGTGTAGAATTTCTTTGAACGTTCATAATTGCTACAGATAATGGCAATATGATGTATCTTGTTGAGGTTTAATTTCATCTTTAAATACTTATCTCATGGCATTTGTTATATCTTTTGTTCGTTTAGGATATGGAGCATATACAGACTATTTTACCATGTCTCTCCTATTATTTTGCTCTTTCATATTGTTTAGGCCAAGGAACTTCAGCGTCTAATTCTTTGGCAAAATGTAATGGAAGGTGTGGATCATCAAGAAATCCCCGTGCGATTAAGATTAAATCTGCTTGCTTTCGCGTAATGATCTCGGATGCTTCAATAGCAGTTTTAATTAAACCTACAGTGGCAACGTTATTCTTGGTATTCTCCTTAATAGCGGTGGCGAAAGGGAGCTGATATGCTGGTCCTACATCTATTTTTTGATAGGAGACCAATCCTCCACTTGAAACATCAATCAGGTCTACCCCCAATGCATATAGCTGTTGTGATAAGGCTATGGATTGCTTTAAGTCCCAGCCGGCTTCGGCCCAGTCAGTTGCTGAAATACGTACCCATAAACTTTGGCTTGTTATTTCTTGTTTTACTCTTTTCACAATTTCAATAAGAAAGCGTATTCTATTTTCAAAGATCCCGCCGAAAGTGTCTTTTCGTAAGTTGCTCAGTGGTGAAAGAAATTGATGGATCAGATATCCATGTGCTGCATGGAGTTCAATAATTTCATAGCCGGCTTGGATTGCTCTTTTCGTCGCTGTTCCAAATTGTTCAATCAGATTTTCAATGGCGGAAACATCAAGTTCCTGTGGTTCATAATCTCCTGCATGGAAAGCTATTGCAGATGGAGCAACTGTTTGCCAGCCCTGAGGGTCCGTTGGTGAAAATTGATTCCTGCCAAGCCAAGGTTTATTGCTGCTTGCTTTGCGGCCTGCATGGGCAAGTTGTATGCCGGGTATGGAATTATTTGCTTTAATGAACTCGGTTATTTCTTTTAATTTTTCGATATGCTGGTCGTCCCATAAACCAAGGTCTCCATCACTGATTCGACCGTCAGGGCTAACTGCTGTTGCTTCTTGTATTACTGCTGCAGCTCCGCCGATTGCAAATTGGCCCAAATGAACCAAATGCCAGTTATTTGCAAAACCATCTTTTGCCGAGTATTGACACATTGGGGATACAACCAAACGATTTTTCAATTGTAAATTTCCGATGTTTACTGATGAAAATAATTGACTCATAATTGCTTGTTTATAGAAGATAGGAGCAATGAAAGCTCCTATCTTGATCAATTTCTTTGTATCATAAAAAAAAGCCATTAAAAGGGCTGTATTTGACCCTGATGAATAGCTATTCGATTATTAGGGATTTGTAGACCATAAAGAAGCTGATTTTAACATTGCTCTTCTTGGTAGTTTTAAATTAGCAATGATCAGCTCCGCGAAATCTTCAGGCTGAAGAACTTTTTCTGGATCACCATCGGTAAGTCCAAGATCTTTGGACATATCCGAGGCAATCGTACTAGGCATAAGTGTACATACCCGAATATTGTTTTTCCGTACTTCCCGCATTAAAGAATCGGCGAAGCCGATGACGCCAAACTTTGATGCACTATAAGCGGAAGTGGTGGCTGCGCCATTTAATCCGGCAGTCGAAGATACCATAATGATATCGCCTTGATTTTTTTCAATCAGTTGCGGAAGAATAGTTTTTGTAACAAAATATGTACCCAGGAGATTCGTTTGAATGATCGATGTCCAATCGGCAACATCCATGTCGAGCACAGTGGAAAACGATGCTACTCCCGCATTGTTAACTAATATGTCAAAGCTACCGAAGGTATTTTTCAATCGCTCGATCTCCTCCTGTACTGCACTATAATTTGATACGTCAAAGACGGTATAAGTGACCTCAGTGCCCAGCTCGGCAAGTTCCGTGGCCGTATCCTTTAAAGCAGCTTCATTTCTACCGGTAATCGCGATATGAACACCTTCTTTCGCTAATGCATAGGCAATCGCTTTTCCCAATCCTCGCGCACCACCCGTAATTAAGGCTCTTTTTCCTGTTATATTTTCCATAATATAAAAATAGGCATGATCTTTTTTATTCCTGTCAGATGATCCTAAGAAAGGCAATTTATTTTGCCTTTTTTAGGATATTTTCGATAATGGGGTAAGTATTGTTGCGTATGTCTTCAAATTGGTCCACATGACGCCATTCTGCTTTTGTGATATCTTCTGCAGTTTGCGGAATCAATTTAGGGACTTTGTTGACTCCCATTTCATACCAGTTCGTTGCTTTTAAGACGAATTCTCCATTTCGCAAAAAATAGGTATGGTATGATGTGGTGATTTTTTTTCCTAAGTAGTTGATTTTGATGCCACATTCCTCTTCAACTTCGCGTACAGCTGCTTCCCACATTTTTTCATTTTCTTCCACTTTACCTTTCGGAAGATCCCATTTTCCTAATCGGTAGATAAAAAGATAGTCTCCATCACCATTTTTCACCAGCCCACCTGCAGCTTTAATGAGCTTAATTTTATTTTTTAAGTTTTGAAATACGGTTTCAAAATCCTTGTTGATGTAGAGATATGTTTTTGGAACTTTATCAATTTCAGATTGTTTGAAAAGTTTTTGGAGGTCAATCTCTTGAAAACTAATTGTTTGTGGGTTTTTGATTTTCGATGGAACAAAATCTGCTAAAATTAGCACGGTTTCGTTCATATAAATTTTATAAATTTGCGCCATGAATAATTTAAATGAGGTTGAACAAAAAGTTGCTGAATCCTTATTGCAAATTAAAGCAATAAAATTGCAACCTAAAAGTCCTTTTACATGGGCGTCGGGTTGGAAGTCTCCAATTTACTGTGATAACCGTATCACTTTATCTCATCCTGCGATTCGTACATACATTCGTCAAAAGCTTTCTAAGCTTATTCAAGAAGAGTTTGGATCAGTGGATATGATTTCTGGAGTTGCTACGGCAGGTATTCCACAAGGCGTTTTGGTAGCACAGGATTTGGGACTACCATTTTCTTATGTCAGAAGCTCAGCTAAGGATCATGGTCGTCAGAATTTAGTTGAAGGTGAAGTAGTTAGCGGTCAACGCGTAGTTGTAATTGAAGATCTAATTTCGACAGGTAAGAGTAGTTTAGTGGCTGTAAAGGCGTTACGTGAGGCTGGCTGCAATGTTGTTGGCTTGGTGTCTATTTTTACTTATGGATTGCAACAAGCTACTGATAATTTTGCTGATGCAAAATGTCCTTATTTCAGTCTATGTAATTATGATGCTTTGATTCAGGTCGCTGCTGAAAATAGTTATGTATTGGAAGAGGATATTGAGATCTTGAAAAAGTGGCGATTGAACCCGGCTACTTGGGGCGACAATTTTCAATAAAGAGGATTAATTTATCGTTATGACTACTATTCAGAATACAACAGAAATCAACAAAAATGTCGGCGAGGTGTATGCGTTTTTGGCGGATCTCAACAATCATGAGCAGTTGATGCCTGAAAATATCTACAATTGGTCTTCGACTACGGACGAGGCGCGATTTACAATACAGAATATGGCAAAATTGGCTCTTCGCGTAGAAGAGCGTGTTGAGAATCATCTTATTAAGTTGACTCCTTTAGAGAAGGCACCTTTTGACGTAACTCTTCGTTGGGAATTGCAAGTTATTGCTGATACAGTGACAAAGGCAACCTTTATCATAGATGCTGATCTCAACATGATGATGAAAATGATCGCTTCTGGGCCGCTTCAAAAATTGGTTGACTTTCAGGTCAACAAATTAAAAGAAAAGCTAGGGTAGGTTGGTTCATAGCGAATATAAAAAAAGCTCGATTAGTAATAATCGAGCTTTTTTTATGCTAGTCTTTCATTGACTTTTTTCCAATTCACAATATTCCACCAATTTTTAATATAATCAGCTCTTTTGTTTTGATAGTGCAGGTAATAAGCATGCTCCCATACATCAAGACCTAAAATGGGAATACCTTTTACCTCTGCAACATCCATTAAAGGATTGTCTTGGTTTGGAGTAGAGCTAATTTTTAAGTTACCTGAGTCATCCAAAAGCAACCAGGCCCATCCCGAACCGAATCGTGAGGTTGCTGCAGCGGCAAACTGTTCTTTGAATTTGTCTAGAGAACCAAATGTCTTATTGATCATAGTCAATAATTTTTCGGATGGCTGGCTCGGCTTATCGGACAGACTTTCCCAAAAAAAGTTATGGTTCCAGGCTCCTCCAGCATTATTCCTTGCTTTTGGAGAGTACTTAGATATGTTTGCTAGAAGTTGCTCCTCTGAGGCTTCCTTGATGTTTTCAGCAAGAATGGCTTCGTTAACGGCATTAATATAGGCCATATGGTGCTTTGTATAATGGATTTCCATCGTCAACGCGTCAATATTAGGCTCCAAAGCGGCATAACTGAATGGTAATTTTACTTGGGAAAACTTTAAGGTAGCGGCATGTAATTCAGTAGCTTTCGCGGAAGCAATATCTTGTAATATTGATCCAGATACAGCGATGCCTAGCGTAGCTTTTGCTGCATTTTGAAGGAAGTTTCTGCGTGTTTGCATATAATCTTATTGTGATTAGTTTTGATATAAATATAACGTGAAATTTTGCAAATATTGTCCAAGAATTGTCTGTTAATTGTAATACAACAAAATTGTTATAAATTCATCTGTAGAGCAGCATGCTTTGTTTCGAATTTTGATGTACGGTAATTTCGCTACCCCTAATTTCTATTGTTTTAAAGGCATTTCATGGCAGTTATAGGACAGGTTGGCTAAAGAATTATAATTGTTTATAAAATCAAATTTAGCTAAGTTTGATCTATGTATACATTAAGGATTTCAAAAATCATCCCCCAACCTAATAATAACCTTACTTTTCAGCTTGAGTCTATAGCAGGAGACTATCCTTCCTATAAAGCTGGGCAGTTTATTACGCTTTCTTTTGTGTTTGGTGACCGTGAGGTACGTCGTTCTTATTCTTTTAATAGTTCGCCGGATAATAATGAGCCCTTAAGCATCACTGTTAAGCGTGTCGAAAATGGGGAAATATCTCGACTGCTCCACCATACTATTGTGGAGGGGGATATCGTCAACGCGATGGAACCTCAGGGTTTGTTTGTATATGAACCTGAACCGGAAAAGATTCGGACCTTATTTTTGTTTGCTGCTGGAATTGGCATCACACCCTTGTACGCTACTCTCAAAACAGCGCTTCTTGCGGAAAGTAAGTCTAAAATAGTGTTAATTTACAGTAATAGTACGCTGGAATTAACACCGTTTCGATCCGAATTGGAGGGTTGGGCAGACCGATTTCCTGATCGTTTAACAATTGTGTGGATTTACTCCAATAGTAAAAACTTGATGAAGGCCAGGTTGAATAGAGATTATATACATGCTATTGTTAACGATCATTTGTTTGGAAATAAGGAAGATGCCTTGTTTTATACCTGCGGTCCTGTGATTTATATGGATCTATGTCGTTTTACCCTTTTGGGGATGGGATTTGATTCCAATCAGATAAAACGAGAGACATTTCTATTGCCCGAAAATGAAGAGGATGATGATGACGAGACCGAAAAGGAAGTTGATACAACGACCTATGCTATCGAATTATATTTTCAAGGCAAAACCTATAATCTTGAAGTGCCATATAACAAATCTATTTTGGACATCGGGCTGGAACATAAAATTAAGTTGCCGTATTCTTGTAAATCCGGTATGTGTAGTACCTGTATTTCACAGTGTACAAGAGGTAAAGTAAGAATGGATTATAATGAGGTTTTAACAGATCGCGAAGTTGAACAAGGAAGGATACTTTTGTGCACGGGGCATCCGGTAGAAATGAATACGGCTATTGAAGTATTATAATTTAACATCTGTATTTAATCTGAAAATACAGTGTGTTGTTATAGGGCGTTATAGCTATTTAAAATTGCATATACACGTAAATTTACCTAAGTTTGAATATAACCGTTTTATAGCTAACTATTATGGGAAAATTACTCTGGAGCCCAACAGAAGAGCAAAAATCTCTAGCTGAGATCAATAAGTTTAAACAATATGTGGAGAATGAGCATGGCTTATTCTTTCCATCCTATCAGGACCTTTGGGCATGGTCAACGACGGAACTGGCTAATTTTTGGAAGAGTATAGCCGCCTATTTTAATTTAAAATTTCATTCAGCTCCTACAAACATTGTCGAGTTACCGGCAGATTCCACAAGCTTTATTGGGACAAAGTGGTTTAGTGGGGCTACTTTGAATTATGCTGAACACGTATTTCGGAACACAACGGAAAAGCGTCCTGCATTAATCTTTCAATCTGAACAGCATGCTAAAAGAGAGGTGTCATGGACTGAGTTGGAATCCATGGTTCTCAAACTCCAAGTCTATTTGAAAGAATTAGGTGTACAAAGTGGAGATCGTGTAGCTGGTGTATTGATTAATGGCATCGAAGCAGTTGCGTTATTTTTGGCTGCTAATTCCATCGGTGCGGTTTGGTCCTGTTGTTCGCCCGACTTTGGGGAGGCAAGTATTCAGGAACGTTTTGAGCAGATTGAATCCAAAGTACTCTTCGCAAATTCCAGTTATTACTATAATGGACGTCTTTTTGAAAAGGCGGAAAGTATTCAGCAACTTTCGCAGCGGCTACCATCATTAGTGGCTTGTGTTTTGATTGATGATCCTATTTGGGAAGAGATTCTGAAAAAGGATCTTACACAAGTTAAGCTCCAATTTACGGCAATGCCTTTTGATGCTCCAATATGGATTTTGTATTCTTCGGGAACTACCGGGAAGCCCAAAGCCATTACACATGGAGTTGGTGGTATGCTATTAGAACATATGAAAGCACTTGGACTGCATCAAAATGTGCAAGACGGGGATCGATTCATGTGGTATTCCACTACTGGATGGATGATGTGGAATTACGCGCTTTCGGCCCTTTTAATGGGAAATACATTGTGTATATATGATGGGGCTACGAATTATCCCGATAAATTAAGTTTATGGAAGTTTGCACAAGAAAGCAAGGTGGACCATTTTGGCGTTGGTGCTGCTTATCTCATCTCCTGTCAGGATCAAGATTTAAAATCCTTGGCTTATCAGCCAAAAACAATAGGGTCGACAGGTTCACCACTTCCACCAGATGTATTTGAATGGCTAAATGTACAGTTTCCAGAGAGTCAAATTGTCTCGCTAAGTGGTGGTACAGACGTTTGCAGTGCCTTTCTTTCGGGGTGTACATTGCTTGATGTTTATGCAGGGGAGATCCAATGTCGCACCTTAGGAGCTAAGATAGAAGCATTTGATGAGAATGGCCATCATCTTTATGGAGAGGTGGGAGAACTTGTTATTTTAGCTCCCATGCCCTGTATGCCCATCTATTTTTGGAATGATTTGGCGAATAAAAAATACTTTGATAGTTATTTTGATAAATATAGCGGTGTTTGGAGCCATGGTGATTGGATTAAGATCACTGTACATGATGGAATAATTATGTACGGTCGTTCAGATGCAACGCTGAACCGCGGTGGCGTACGTATCGGTACTGCAGAGATCTATAATGTTTTAAATAGAACCAAAGGGGTCTTGGATAGTTTGGTTATCTGTGTAGATCATGAAAATGGATCATCTGATATGTTGCTTTTTGTTCAATTGGACAATGGTTTATTGAATGATGCGTTAAAAGGGGAGATTAAACGGGAGCTTCGGCAACAATATAGTCCGCGACATGTGCCTGACGATATTTTTCAGGTATCGGCTATTCCTTACACGTTAAGCGGTAAAAAACTGGAGCTGCCTATTAAGAAGATTTTTTCGGGAATGACTGTAGAAAAAGCGGTGTCAGTAGATATTATGCGGAACAGAGAATCTTTGTTAGACTTTGAAGCGATCAGTAAAATCTGGAGAAGATCTTAAGTATAGTATGATATAAAAATACCTAATTAGAAAACCCCTCTGATGATGAAGTTTGTCGTTTGAGGGGTTTTCTAATTTAATTTTACTCCACTCAGACCTGTATAACACCGACATTATACCGTTCTAGAATAGGTTTTTCGTTGGCAGCTTCAATTCCCATGCTGATGACTTTTCGTGTTTCTTCAGGCGCTATAATTCCATCAACCCATAATCTTGCAGCAGCGTAATACGGACTCAGTTGCTCGTTGTACCGATCTTCTATTGATTTAAGGAGACTGTTGTTTTCTTCTTCATTAATTTCTTGACCCTTGGCTTTTAAAGCTGATTCTTGGATTTGAAACAGTGTCTTGCCTGCAGCGGCACCGCTCATGACAGCCATTTGGGCAGTAGGCCAAGCGTAGATTAGTCGTGGGTCATACGCTTTTCCACACATCGCATAGTTTCCTGCGCCATAACTATTTCCAACAATAAAAGTGAATTTTGGAACTACGGAATTGGCCATTGCATTTACCATTTTTGCTCCGTCTTTGATAATCCCCCCTTGCTCTGATCGGCTTCCTACCATAAATCCAGTGACGTCCTGGAAAAACACAAGCGGAATGTTCTGCTGGTTGCAATTCATGATGAAGCGCGCTGCCTTATCTGCTGAATCATTATAGATAACCCCGCCCATCTGCATTTCCATTGCGTTACCGGGTTTCTTGGCTTTGATAATTTCACGTTGATTGGCAACAATCCCGACAGCCCAACCGTCTACACGTGCGAGGGCGCAGACAATGGTTTTTCCATAATCGGGTTTGTATTCCTCTAAAGTATCTGCGTCTACAATTGCATTCAAGATATCCTGCATGCGATAAGGTTTTGTTCTGTCTTCGGGAAGAATCTCTACTATTTTACTCGGATCTGTTTTTGGAGGAAGGCTTTGCTTTCTGTTGAAATTAGCTTTTGGATTTCCACCGATTTTATCGATAACATTTTTTATGGCCTCTAAACAACTTTGGTCGTCGGGAAATTTATTGTCTGTCACGCCGGATATCTCCGAATGGGTAGAAGCTCCGCCGAGTGTTTCAGCGTCTACGGTTTCACCTATCGCAGATTTGACCAGGTATGGGCCTGCTAAAAATACAGAGCCTGTTCCTTCGACGATAAAGGCGTAGTCGGACATGATAGGGAGATAAGCGCCACCTGCCACGCAACTTCCCATGATTGCTGCAATTTGAGGTATTCCCATGGAAGACATTCGGGCATTGTTGCGGAATATGCGGCCAAAGTGTTCTTTATCGGGAAATATTTCATCCTGCATCGGTAAAAATACGCCTGCAGAATCTACCAAATAAATGATTGGAAGATTGTTTTCCATGGCAATTTCCTGTGCGCGTAGATTTTTCTTGGCAGAAATAGGAAACCAGGCTCCTGCTTTTACGGTTGCATCGTTAGAGACGATGACACATAGTTTGGATTTTACATAGCCCAGTACCGCTGCACAGCCCGCATTTATGCATCCACCATGTTCTTTATACATTCCTTCGCCGGCAAACATGCCTATTTCCAGATATTCTCGGTCTGGGTCCAGTAGATATTCTATTCGTTCCCAGGCTGACATTTTACCCTTTTCTTTCAGTTTTTTTATTTTATCGATGCCACCACCTAGTTTTAAATTTTCTCTTTTTTGGCGAAGTAATGCGAGTAGCTCCTTCATAATTTATAATCTTGGTTTTAAAAAGCTGTTGAATTAAGAATTTCTTATTTTTAGATAAATTTAAAATAAAATTTTAAAATATTTGCAATTTTATTCCTAAATATTTTGATATATTTGAATTGAATTGCCGATTGTAAATTTAATATTCATGCTTATGTTTATTGAAAATAAACAACAAATGGATATGATCAGACAAAGTGCACGAGATTTTGCACAGTATCATATCAAACCTTATGTGATGGAATGGGACGAAGCCCAAATATTTCCAATAGAAGTTTTTAAAAAGTTAGGCGAACACGGTTTCATGGGTGTGATCGTTCCTGAAGAATATGGTGGATCGGGACTCGGATACCAGGAGTATATTACCGTTTTGGATGAGATTTCCAAGGTGTGTGGCTCAATTGGACTTTCCGTAGCGGCGCATAATTCGTTATGTACAAATCATATATTAAGCTTTGCCAGTGAAGAACAGAAGAAACGTTATCTTCCAAAGTTGGCGACAGCTGAATGGATCGGTGCCTGGGGACTTACAGAGACCGGTTCTGGTTCGGACGCTGGTGGAATGACGACATTTGCTGAGCGAGATGGTGATCACTACGTGTTAAATGGTTCTAAGAATTTTATTACGCATGCCATCAGTTCTAGTGTTGCTGTCGTTATTGCGCGGACGGGGGCTAAGGGAGATAAAAAAGGGATGTCTGCTTTTATTGTTGAGAAAGGTACACCTGGATTTACCGCAGGAAAGAAAGAAAATAAATTGGGGATGCGTGCCTCAGAAACTGCCTGTCTGTTTTTTGATAATTGTCGGATTCATCGGGATCAACTCATTGGTGAAGAAGGGCAGGGCTTTGTGCAGGCCTTAAAATTATTGGATGGCGGACGTATTTCTATTGCGGCACTTTCTTTGGGTATTGCACGCGGAGCTTACGAGTGCGCGTTGAAATATGCGCACGAGCGTGAGCAGTTTGGGAAAAAGATTTACGAATTTCAGGCGGTTTCTTTTGCGCTAGCAGATATGGCTACACAGGTGGAAGCCAGTGAACTGTTGACGAGGCAGGCGGGTTATTTAAAGGATCATGGAGATCGTGTTTCTAAAATTGGTGCGATGGCTAAACTTTATGCGTCAGAGGCTGCCGTTAGTGTCTCGAATGAATCTGTACAAATCTTTGGCGGTTATGGATTTACAAAGGACTATCCCGCCGAGAAGTTTTTTAGAGATGCCAAGTTATGTACAATAGGTGAAGGGACTTCAAGCATTCAGAAAATGGTGATTGCTAGAGAGATTGAGAAAGATATTTTATAGCATATTATGAGGGATCAAGTTGTATTGGTTGATTGCCCAAGAGACGCTGTTCAAGGGCTTCATAACTTTATTGAGACGGATAAGAAAATTAAACATATCAATACGTTAATCGAAAGTGGGCTGTTTGATGTTATTGATTTTGGATCTTTCGTTTCGCCGAAAGCAGTTCCGCAGTTGGCGGATACAAAAGCAGTACTGGAAGGAATCAGAACGAATGAAAAAGTGAAGTTATTGGCGATTGTCGCCAATCTTCGGGGCGCGCAGGAGGCAGCTCTAGAGGAAAAAATCCACTTTTTAGGGTATCCATTTTCAATATCGGAAACATTTCAACTTCGAAATACCAATATGGGCTTGGCGGCTTCTTATCAGCAGGTAAAAGAAATGAAAGCTTTGGCCGACTCGCAGCATAAATCTCTGGTTGTTTATATTAGCATGGCTTTTGGAAACCCATACAGTGACCCTTGGTCCCCGCTTTTGGTAGAAGAGTGGATTGGAAAATTATGCGATCTTGGCATTCGGGAATTTTCTTTGGCAGACACAACTTCAGAAGCCGATGCAAATCAGATCTCAGAATTATTTAGTTTTGTTAAAACTCGTTTTCCAACACTGGAAGTAGGCGCACATTTTCATGCAAGGCGAGAGGAGAGTCTTGCAAAGATTGAAGCAGCTTATCTGGCGGGTTGCCGTAAATTTGAAGGCGCATTGCTCGGTTATGGCGGTTGTCCATTTGCAAAAGATGATTTGGTCGGTAATATACCTTCAGAGCTGTTGTTGCATTATTTTGGACGAGGAACTGATGCTGAAATAATCGGATTGGAGCATAGCTTCAGACAAATGATTTTGTAGATGGAAAAACTGAATTTTATTAAAGTGCACGTTGAGGGGCATGTGTTCAACTTGACCTTAGCCCGTTCGGATAAAAGAAATGCTTTTAGTCCGACAATGGTGAGCGAAATAGCCTATGCATTGAATCTGGCGAATAGCAATCCTGATGTTCGTTTAGTACAAATAGAGGCTGAAGGTCCGGTGTTCTGTGCTGGTATGGATCTTAAAGCTTTTGAGGACCCTACATTAGATATTGGAAATTCGGCAATTCCCAAGGTTGAAAAGTCACTGGCAGAAATATTTGCCTGTTTAGATAAGCCTTCAATCTGTGTTGTTAGGGGAGATGTTATTGCAGGTGGTTTTTTGATTGCATTATCCTGTACGTATTTATTTGCTCTCCCACATGTACGTTTTTCTTTGCCTGAAGTGAAAATTGGGCTCTTTCCATTTCAGGTGTTGGCGTTGCTTACAGAATATATGCCTGAAAGAAAAGCCATGGATCTCTGTATCAGTGGTCGGTCTTTTTCTGCGGAGGAGGCTTTGAAAAGGGAAATCGTTTATGGCATCCTGGATGCTGAAGAAACAGTATTGATTGAATTGAAAAGGACGATCCTGGAAAATGCTCCCTTGGCCATATCACGGGGTTTTGTAGCACTGCGAAAATTAAAAGAGCAAGATTATGATGATAAGTATAACTTTCTATTGGAGAGCTTGGCGGATTTGCGTAAAACCAATGATTTCAAAGAAGGAATGGATGCAATGCGAAATAAGAGAAAAGCCAACTGGCAAGATAGCTAATTAAAATGATCGAAAACTAGGTCTGCTTGTCAGCGGCGAGAATTCCCAGGGAATGGAGCTAAGGACGATCAGGAGAGCTAGTCCAAACCAGATTAATAATATTTTAAAACGTCGATCGTTTGTATCGGCGTTTTTGCTTTTAAGGGCACCTATTGTTAAGCAGATTGCGGCAATAATCATCATGCTACTGTGCTCCATGCCAAAGAAGCGAATTTGCCTGAGGTGAACTGCTTCGTTAAAATGTTGCAGAAAGTACTGTGTGATGGGACTCAGTACATAGAGGCTAAAACCCAAAAATAGCTGAATATAAAAAGAAATAACCGTAATTTTTACAAGAAATTGATCGGTAGGGGAGAATGGAAGTTCCTTTTTTCTTTTGTAAAAAAAGTTCACGAGACTAATCGTTAGCACAATCAATACCTCCCATCTCCATAAAGAATGCATCGCTAGAATGAAAGGATAAATGTAATTCATCATACAGACAAAGATGATAATAAAATAGATTTAAAGCTATTTTAAGCAATATCATCACATAAAATAAACGACGGTTTTTCATCAGTTGACTAATCTGTTGTTCAAGGTATGTCATATTTATGTGTATTTCTTGTTTATATAAGTTTTTTATTGTTTTGATTATTAGTTTGTTTTGTGTTTTGTTTAACTCTTGGTTAATACTGCTATTGCGTGTAATTTGGTATTCATCGGTCAGGTGGAGAATAACGATTAACTAGTCCAAACACACAGTTCAAATGATTGCAAGAACAAAGGTATTTCCTATTGAGTAATCAATACTACTCTTGTATGTTTTGGTTTTGGCTGTTTTTCGCCTCTCTGAGGTGCTGTTTGTTTTTCTCAAGGGGTTTGTGTGGTTTTAATTTATTTAGGCTTAGAATGGGGTTATTTTAGTTTTGGCGGATAGTTGTAATTTGTTCAGTTTTTTAACACGGATAACGCATCTCGTTAAAGTTGCCTTTTGTTTATTATGAATTTCATAATGTATTTAAATAACTATTTGTTTGTCATTGCATTATGTTTATTACATAAATTGAGTGTTTATGTTGTCCTATGCCCGATTGGCGCTATTAAAATAAAGTAATGCCTGAGCGTAAGCAAAGCCCTGCCTGTATTTTTTTTTAAAATATTTTTGGAATTATATAAAATTCGTTTCTATATTAGTGTATTAATTAAATAATACAGTAGTATGGTTACTATCCAAAATCTAAATTTCAGCTATAGTAAATCAAGGCCACTCTTTCTTCATATGGATCTTGAATTGAAGCAGGGGCATATCTATGGCTTGTTGGGGAAGAATGGTGCTGGTAAATCAACTTTGCTTAAGAATATTGCCGGTTTGGTATATCCTGTTTCGGGGCGAGTTGATGTGCTGGGGGATAACCCTAATCGAAGGGAACCTTCCTTGTTAAGAGAGATTAGTTTTATTCCGGAAGAGTTTTATCTCCCTGCCGTAAAATCGGAACAGTTTCTGAAGGCTAATGCAGGGTTCTACCCCAACTTCGATCAGGTATATTTCGATCAGCTTATTCGTGAGTTCGATATTCCTATTGAGCAAAAATTAGCAAACATGAGTTATGGACAGAAAAAGAAATATATTATTTCTTTCGGTTTAGCGTCTAACACGAAAGTGATCATCATGGATGAGCCAACGAATGGTTTGGATATTCCTTCTAAGGTTCAGTTTCGAAAGATCATGGCTTCTGCCATTACTGACGATCGATGTGTGATTATCTCCACACATCAGGTGCGTGATCTGGATAATCTTATTGATGCTGTTATTTTGCTTGATGATCATAAGGTTGCACTCAATGCTCCGATGCATGTGATTACTGATCGTTTATGCTTTAAAAAAGTAAGAGAATTGCCTTTGGATACACTCTATTCCGAAGAAGGGGTAGGCGGTTTTAATGTTATTCTCCCAAACTCGGCGGTAGAAGATTCGAAACTGGATTTGGAGTTGTTATTTAATGCTGTGTTACAGTGCAAGGAAAAAATTACGGACCTTATTAAACTTGATGAATATGTCAAATCTATTTAATGCTACGCGTTTTTTTGGACTGATTCGAAGACAATGGATTGGTTTTGGGCGAATTTATCTGATGTCAATAGGGATTATTGCCGGGGTAATTTTTGGTTTTTATGCGGTTAATTTGGGGTCAAATTATGATGACATCAAAAAGAATACTGTTTATTCGTTGCTAAATTTCAGAGCACCGTTGTTTTGTATCTTGGGACTCTTTTTTGTAACGGTTATCTCAAGTAGTTATTTTGCCGATTTAGGGAAGAAGACCCGGGCGATTTTTGAGCTGATGATTCCGGCGTCACAATTGGAAAAGTTTCTGGTCAGCTTATTCTATACGGTTGTCGTGAGTATTGGTTCATACTTATTGGTCTTTTATTTGATCGATCTGGCATTTGTTTCTTATTTGAGGAGCGTTGGTTCTGTGGTTGTAAATGAAGTGCAGCCATCAGGGGGGACGGTCAGTGTGGATCTATGGCAGTACTTTTTCAAGATTCAATACCCTGAACCGGCTTATTATTTTTGTTTTGTACCAATTCTTCTAAATGCAATTTTTTTACTTGGTGGGATCGTCTACCAAAACTATCAATATGTAAAGACGGCTATTTTTCTTGTGCTTTACTGTGTTGTTTGGATGTGTCTTTTTGTTTACTTAATGAAGACTCAGACCCAGGATACCGTAGGTACAATGGATAATAACTATTGGTCTGATTCAAATCATATTTTTGCATTGATCGGCGCTGTAGGAGTGTTGCTTACCATAATGATTTGGGCGGTTGCTTTTTTAAGGTTAAAAGAAAAGGAGATTTAGTATGGAGTTCAATGCAAATAAAGCCATTTACCTTCAGATTGCTGAGTATGTATGTGATCATATTTTGCTAGCGACCTGGAAAGTGGATGAAAAACTCCCCTCAGTAAGGGAATTGGCAGTTCAGATGGAGGTTAACCCCAATACTGTTATGCGGACCTACGATATGTTGCAGCAGAAAGAAATTATAGCCAATAAGCGCGGGATCGGTTTTTTTCTGACACAAGAATCGGTGAAGAATGTGAAGTTATATAGAAAGGCAATTTTTCTAGAAGAAGATCTTCCCTTGTTTTTTCGTAATATTTATTTATTGGAAATCGGTCTGGATGAGTTAGAGCAACGTTATAGACGGTTTGTAAGTCAGAATTTTAATCAAAATGAGTCATGAAATTAAGTACAAAAATAATAATGGGATTAGCAATAGGCTTATTCGCGGTTCCGATGCTTGTCGCGTCCTACCTTGTTCGTATAAATCGAGTGGATGCGAAAAAATATAATGCTGATGTTGAGCAGGAGGTATCTAAGCCAGGTGCAAAGGATGTTTATTACCGGTCGTTTCCCTTGGCAGCTTTCGATAAGCTTTATATTGTAGGTACCAATGCAAGCGGTGTAGGGTTGTATTGGGTGAAAAGCGATAAGTTTATGGTTAAAGTTAATAAAAGTCAAGCCGACTTTGTGAAAGCGAATGTTGATCAATCTGGCAATCTTACCTTAGATCTTTTATCAGGAGGAGAGGGGTTTTATAAGTCAATCTATATTTTTTCACCTGATCTTAAGGTTTTAAAATTAAAAAATGCGGGTATTAACGAGTTGTCCGCTAAGTTGAACGAGTTGACTGTTGTAGGTGATAGCGTTGAGGTATTTTCCCTTGCAGAAAAATCCGTTATAAATACGTTGAACCTGAACCTGACAAATTCCACTATTGATGATCTTGGCGGGACGGACAGTAAGGGGAATTCTCTTGTTGGTCGTTTATTTGTTAACACGACGAATAGTGTTTTGGGACTTCCGCGTACGAATTATCAAAGTGCAGATATTGTGGCAAACAATTCAGAAGTTTATTTCAATAGGAAAGGACCTGAAGCCAAAGTTGGTCTTCTGAATATCAAAACTGAAGGAAAATCATCTGTCCGTTTAGATAGTTTGCAATGGGGAACATTGAACGGGAATCTATCCAATGATACTAAAATAGATTTGCCTGTCCATGCATTGCGATCATTGCTTAAGTAAGGTTTAATTGGTGGATGTTGCGGTCGATCGTTAATAGTGGAGATCGATATTTTCTGAAAAGGTCAAAATTCCATAGTGGGATTTTGACCTTTTCTTTAAAGGGATGATGTAGATTTTCGGTGTTCGATACTGCAGTCCAAAAAAAACGTCTCGAATTCGAAATAATTCTTTTTGTTTTTTTTCTTTAACATCTGCAAGAGGAGTTCTACCGATTTTTCTGCCATCAGCTGTGTTGGTTGGGTAATTGTTGTTAGAGATGGATTGAGACTGTTGGCAAAAGGGGTGTTGCTAAAGCCAATTAAGTTCATGTCATCAGGAATTTTCACCTTCAATTTATTTAATATGTGCAAAACTTTTAACGACAAGGTGTCTGTCGTTGAGAGGAGTGCATTTGGAGCGGAGGGCTTATTTAATAACGTGTTTATTTTGCTTTCCAGTTCGTCATCGATATTGTCCTTGGGGCTGGAATAGGATATTTCTATAATATTTTCTTCTTTGAAGGGTACGCCGGCGTTGAAGAGTGCATCTTTATATCCTTTTATGCGGCTTACATTTCCGCCAATATCTTTACATAGTAAAAGAATGATATTTTCTCTTCTGTTTTTGATCATTTCTTCTGTTGCCTGGTAGATGACCTTGTTGTTTTGGATTCCGATTTTGAATGTATCGAGCTGATGGTTTATTCGGTCGAAAATAATGACGGGACAAACCTGCTCCATCATATAAAACAAAAGCGATAAGCTTGAATCATTTTTCACAGGGGAAATGATCACTCCTTCGATATTGCTTTGTATGCAAAGTTCCAGCGCTTCTTTTTCTTTTTTCTCGTCGTTAAAAGTCTGCAATAGGATCAGTTTATAATTCGTCTGCGATAGAATGTGCGAGATCTCTTCGTAGAAATCAAAGAAAAAAGAGCTTGAGATAAATGGAACAATGATTGCTAAGGTGTTTGAGCGCCCTGTTTTTAAGCTTTTTGCGGAGAAATTTGGTATATAATTGATTTTCTGCGTAAAATCTAAGATTAGCTTTTTTGTTTCTGCACTTATTTCATGGCTATCGTTTAGTGCTTTGGAAATGGTTCCTGGAGATAGGTTTAACTGTTGGCCAATCTCTTTTAACGTAAATCTCTTCATGTGCTCGATCCTCTTTCATTGATTACAAATGTTCTAGCGTCAATACGATGGTAAGATAGCGCTAGAATTATTCTTGAATTATCGGTTACTATTTTTAATGTATTGAGCCCGTAAATTCTTGAAATTATAAAGATAAGATAAAAAACATGTTTTCAAATGGAGATCAAGAAAAGCGTTGTTAATGAGAATTGATGAGATGTTGTTGGTATTCGGGCGAAAGGTGTCGAAAAGTTTGTTAAAAGAGGAGGCTGTTATTTGGTGCCACCGAAAAGTTTACTGATGATCCAAAGGACAAGGGCGACTATAACAACTACGATGAGGATGCCTGTCCAAACACCAGCCTTAAATATCCCTTCTATTACGGAGCAGCTTGTAATAAGGAAAAAAGAGGATGACATTATTATCTATGTTAATTGCCTTTTCATCATTAAAATTTTTGTCTGTATAAATAGAGACAACTGATAATGAAAATAGTTTTGTGAGAACAGTCCAATATTAGATTATCGGTAAACTATAGGCTGAATGGGGTTGCGCATTGGTTTTGTGGATCATACCGAAAGTTTGGGGGGTAATCATTTTTAAGCATACAATTTCATCACTCTGTACAGGAAGAATGTTGTATCCCTTACTCCACGGAAGACGCTCCTGAAAGCTTTGAGTTTTGCATTGAAGGACTCTGCGGATGCATTGGTGCTTCTATTGTCGAAGTAGTGGAGAATGTATTGATGATGTGCTGCAATGGATCTTGCGACACTCTCGAATGAAGCAATACCCGCGTTCTCAACCTGGTTGTGCCACAGTCCTAACTTTGTGAAAGCAACTTTTTTATCCCTGCATTTATTGAAGATGTCACCTAAGGCAACTCCAAGATCATAAGCCTGTTTTAGCTTGGGAAACCTGATGAACAGCAGTTCTGCACGGCGTTTTTGGCTTTCCGACCATCGACTTGGATGCTTGAACAGGAGGTGTCTCGACCTAGCTAATAGCTGTTTGAGCGTATCACCATTAGGCAACAACTCGGGGTCATATGGGATACCCTGTTTTCGCGATTCCATTATTTTTTTGCTTTCTGCATCTAAGACTTCCCATCGGTATTTGATACGGAGTTCCTGAACAGCATCATAAGCAAGTTTTTGTACATGAAACCGATCGATAACCCTTCTGGCATTTCTGAAACACCTACGGATAGCCTTTGCCATATTGGGGGCCATATCCATCGTTACTTCCCTAACTTTGTTCCTTAGTTTAAGTGGAATGCGCTCTAATACAGCAATAATATCTTCCGCCTTTGTCCCTCTTATGGTAGCCAATATGGTTCCCTTCCTGCCCTTTGCTGATTTACTGCTTACGATCGTGTAAAGTTCACCGTTGCTAAAGCTGGTCTCATCGATGCTCAGGTGTTCCGATATGTTATCAGGAAAAAGGGTCCATTGCTCTGCGTGTGGCTTTTGGTCCCAGTCCTGGAAGTCACTGAGATGGTTCTTGTATTGATCCTGTAGTTGCTTACCGTCCATTTGGAAGAACAGACCTACCAATTGGGCGCTTACAGGATGATTATCCAAATATCTTCTTTAAAAAAAGCCCGAATTCCGTAGTCATTCGAGCACCCTCACGCACCAGATTCCAATCTCTTGTGATGATCTCTCCGGTATCCAGGACCGTCCAGCGACGACGGCGGATATGTAGCGTAACTTTCTGGCCTCGAATGGGAAAGTCTGAAATCTCAGTGGAAGGCATGAAGCCCTTTGACTCCAACTTGCTGTTCTGATAGCCTGTCGGAGCAATATTAAGCTCATCTAAATAAATGTGGAGCTGATTGTCAACCTGATCGACTTCTAAAATCTGAAAGTATTCCAATAGCCCTTCGGGCATCAATAGGGACAGTAATTTACGTTCGGCTTCTTGCAAGGGATATCTGTATTAAGGATGCTAAACTAAGAAATTTTTGACATTCCCCCCAAGAATTCAGCTTGATCCGGTTTTGTTGTAGCTTTTCGGTTTTACCGGTAATTTTTGCGGGACAAAAAGAAGTTCCCGTGAGTGTTAAATAAGAAAAGCTAATCTTGCGATTAGCTTTTCTTTAGTGATCCCGCTGGGATTCGAACCCAGGACCCATACATTAAAAGTGTATTGCTCTACCAGCTGAGCTACGGAATCCTTTCTGTTTTTGAAAGTGATGCAAAGGTAGAATTTCTTTTGATATATGCCAAATTATTGCGTGCAAATTTTGATAAAAAGGCCTTAACTGCTTAATAAATAAACGGATTATTTTTTATCGCGCTTTTTTTGCATGGATTATTCGGTCTGCTCCATTGATATCTTTTATGAGTCTGACCTGTTCAAATCCTTTTTTGACCATAAGTTCTTTCATTTCTGCACCGAGATATTGATTGATTTCAAAATATAGATCTCCATTTGGGGCTAAATGTTTCAGTGCAAAGGATGAAATAACATCATAAAAAATCAACGGAGCGCTTTCTTCAATGAATAATGCGAGCTCAGGTTCGTAAGCCAATACGTTTTGATTCATATGCTGCTTTTCTCCCGGGGTTATATAGGGCGGATTGGATACAATGATATTGTATTGTTGGTCGGAGAAAATGTATTCCCATTCAAATATATCCGCATTGATAAATTGAACCTGAGTTTTTAAATTATTAGCATTTTCCTGTGCTGTTTTTATCGCCTCTTTTGAGATGTCTATCGTGGTTACCAGGGCATTATTGAGATGCTTTGATAAGGTGATAGGGATGCAGCCAGAGCCAGTTCCGATATCTATAATTTTTAGGTTTTGAGAAGATTTATGGTTTTTGATGATCAGATCGACAAGTTCTTCAGTTTCCTGGCGTGGAATGAGGACCGATTCATTGACCTGGAAAACTTCACCATAAAAATCTGCCCTATTGAGTATGTACTGTATAGGTCTGTGCTTTTCTAGATCCTGAAGGATGCTAAGTACTTCAGCCTTATTCGCCTCGTTGACAATATCTGTTTTTCTCAAATGATAATTGGTTCTATTTAACCCAAACTTTTCGGCAACAACCATTAAGAATATTGCTTTTATTTCATCCTCATCATATAACTCCTGAAGCTCGTGTTGAAATAATAATTCGAAATCTTGAAGTATTTTCATGTGTCAAAGGTACGATTTTCATAGATTTGTATCTATGGATATGCACAGGCAATATATGCATCGTTGTTTGGAACTGGCCCAAATGGGTGCGGGTTCAGTGAGTCCCAATCCAATGGTTGGGGCTGTCATTGTTTTGGACGGTAAAATTATCGGTGAAGGGTATACTTCTCCGTATGGTGGACCACATGCTGAGGTCAATGCTGTACAACAGGTTATGCAAAAGTATGGGGAAAAGGCAAAGCGGCTTATCGCAGAAAGTACTTTTTATGTCAGCCTTGAACCTTGCGCGCATTATGGAAAGACACCCCCCTGTGCAAATATGATTGCGGAGCTTAAACCGTTGAAAGTTTTTATAGCCTGTTTGGATCCTTCCGCAAAGGTCAATGGCAAAGGAGTAGAAATACTACGGGAAGCAGGTATTGAGGTCGAAATTGGTTTACTGGAAAAAGAGGCCATATGGCTCAACCGTCGGTTTTTTACACGTATCGGTCAATTTCGTCCCTATGTTATTTTAAAATGGGCACAAACCAAGGATGGTTTTATAGGACAAGAGAGTAAGCAGGTTTGGATAAGTAATGCCGCAAGCCAACAGTTGGTTCACCGTTGGAGAGCGGAGGAAGATGCTATTTTGGTTGGTACAAATACTGCAGTCGTAGATAATCCCAGTCTGACCGTAAGAGAATGGCAGGGTAAAAACCCATTGCGTATTCTTTTAGATAGAGATCTTGCTATCCCGCTAGATGCTAATATTCTCAATGATCAAGCTGATACAATTGTGTTCAATGCTAAAAAGACAGAATGGACAGCAAATGTGAAGTATATTGAGCTCGAAAATTATGGGTTGTATTTACCGCAGAATATTCTTTATCAACTTTATTTAATGGATGTTCAGTCAATAATCATAGAAGGAGGGCGTGCTACTCTGCAAATGTTTATAGATGCGGATCTCTGGGATGAGGCAAGGGTATTTGAGTCTGAAACAAGATTATTGAATGGGATTGAGGCTCCTCAATTTAAAGGACAATTGCTAGAAAGCAAATTGGTTTCCAATGATCTTTTAAAGATCTATAAGAAACAGTAATTATTAAATTGTATATTTAAGGAATTATAAGCCATAGCCGGTTGATTTAATTCTAAAATTTACAATTATGTTAGTTACAGAAAACTTAATGCAGTTTATCTGGAAACTTCGGCTATTCCGTGCAAATGGGTTGAATTCTACTGATGGAGAACCCTTGGTCGTTGTTCATGTGGGGCAATATAATACAGATTCCGGCCCCGATTTTCTCATGTCACATATTAGGTGTAAAGATAATGATTGGTTTGGTCATGTCGAGATGCATATCCAATCTTCGGATTGGGATCGACATTGTCATCAAGAAGATGTCGTTTATAATAACGTTATCTTACATGTGGTGTGGAAAAATGATAAAGTTATCTACCGAAATGATGGGACATCTATACCGACATTGGTGCTTTCGGAATATGTGGAACAGCATCTCTTGGAGCGGTATTCAGTGATGATGAATACTAAAAGTTCGATACCTTGTGAATTTCAGCTTAGTTCTGTCGATCTTTTTAAAAAATCCATATGGCTGAGTAGTTTAGCTATTGAACGCCTAGAAATGAAGTTTCAACAAATGTCGGTGATCTTAAAACAATGTAATACGGATTGGGAAAAAACTTTATGGGTATGGATCTGCAGATGTATGGGATTAAAAGTTAATGCAGATACATTTCAGGAGCTTGGGGAAAAATTACCTTGGAACATTTTACAAAAATATCGTTCCAACCTATTTAAAATAGAGGCTCTTTTCTTTGGGATCAGCAGGCTGTTTATTCAAGGACAAGAAAGCGAGTATATGAAGCGGCTAGCTGGTGAATTTGAGTATCAAAAACGTATTCATGGTATAGAGGCTATTTATGGGGTTTGGAAAAGGATGAGAATGAGACCTTATAATTTTCCTGAACGGCGAATCACGCAATTAGCTCTTTTGTTTAGTAAGAACGAGTTGGGCGTTGCTAAGATTTTGGCTGTGGATGATTTGGAGGCTGCTCGAAAATTATTTAAGATAGAGTCGCCGGGTGATTATTTTGGGGGATATTTTTCTTTCGGTACAAAAACGAAGGTAAAAACATCGGTTCGGCTGGGTAAAGAAACTATTAACACGCTTGTTATTAACGTGATTATCGTATTTCTTTTTTCATACGGTAAATATTTTAGTATTCAGTCATATATTGATAAAGCGCTAGATCTTTTGGAGCAGCTTCCTGCAGAAAAAAATGTTGTTGTGAGACAATTTACTCAATATGATTGGCCTGTTCAAAGCGCATTGCAAAGTCAAGGGATTTTGCAATTAAAGAGATTTTACTGTGATAGGAAGCGCTGCCTTCATTGCAGTATAGGATCAGAAATTTTAAAAAGAAATTAATTCTTTAAAATCTCTGCAATCTCCTTATGGCCTTTTTCATATGCCATATCCATTGGAGCTAATCCTGAAATATTGATGACTCTGGTGTCGGCTCCATTTTCGAGTAAGGCAACAATAAAGTCGATATTACCAAATTGAGCCGCGAAATGAAGTGGAGTTTCACCAGTAGCTTGAATGGCATTGACATTTGCATTAGCATCGATAAGCAACTTGCCGATCTCTTCATTGTTGTTTGCCGCAGCAATATGTAGCGCAGTGGTGAGTTGTTCATTTTTGGTTACGACATTGGGATTGACTTTTTTGGATAGCAAAAGACGGACAATGTCTGCTTTGTTGAAATATGTTGCTAAGGTCAATGGCGTAAAACCCTGTGATGACCATTCGTTGACAACAGATGGAGCTTGCAAAATAATAGCCTCCAGGTATGAGGTTAACCCGGCCGCACAGGCCTCATGGATAGTCATGGATTTGGTGTGTTGTAAAAGTGTCCGAATGATCTGGGGTTTGTTGTAATAGCAAGCCAATAGGAGGGGAGAAATTCCATGACTCGTTGTTTCTTGTAAAAGTTCGGGATTTCCAATCAATAATAAGTCGATATCATGGCTTCTGCCTTCTTCAATATATTGTTCTAAAACGGAAAGGTTCATGTCTTAACAAATTGTCTAACGTTGTCACTAAAATAGACTTTATTGATGAGAATAAATGTTTGATTTGCGAAAATATTTGTATTTAATTTTGCTTGGGATTGAACTGAAATTTAGAAGAAGGGTGTTTTTACGGGGTGAATTGGATCTTAAAATCCGGGAAAAAGTTATTTTTGGGGTATTTTATATACACAAATGTGTAGTAATGCGCATAATGTTTTTGTAAATTAAAAAGTAGATGTACTTTTGTTAAGCCCCTCCCAAGGGCATGTTTTTCATAGGTAGATGTAGGGTCGGGTGTTTCTCACTACGACCCTTTTTTTATAGCTTTGTTTTTATTATTTTAAAAGAGATGTCTAAGAGAAAAATTGTTGTTGCCATTACTGGAGCTAGCGGCTCAATCTATGCTAAAGTTTTACTTAAAAAACTATTGGTATTAAAAACACAGATCGCAGAGGTTGGGATTGTGATGTCGAATAATGCGAAGGATGTATGGCGTGCGGAGTTGGGCGATGAGAGTTATCAGGATGTGCCGTTCAAGTTTTATGACAAGGGTGATTTCTTTGCTCCTTTTGCATCAGGATCGGCTCGCTATGATACGATGATTGTCTGTCCGTGTTCAATGGGGACATTATCAAGGATAGCCCACGGTGTGTCTTCTGATTTGACAACCCGAGCGGCCGATGTCGTGCTAAAAGAGCGACGAAGATTGATTTTGGTTACCCGTGAGACACCACTAAGTATTATACATATCCAGAACATGAAATTGGTAACAGAGGCCGGAGGTATCATTTGTCCGGCATCACCTTCATTCTATAGCTTACCAAAGACTTTGGACGAAGTCGCGGAAACCGTGGTTGATCGGATTTTGAGTCTTGCTGGGTTTGAATTTAAACATTATCAGTGGGGAGAAAATGCCTAGTTATTCCTCGTTGAAATCTATTTTTAATGTTCTATAATAAATTTGTATTTTGTAACTTTGTTTCTCGAAATGAAGCAATCACGAGCATCACGCGAAAAAGTTATTTATAGCTATATGATTTATAGTGATAAAGCCACTGTCTGTCCATTCTTACTGCGCACGCTACCCGCTTCGATAAACAAGTTGTATCCTTTTAATTTCAATCACATTCATATATGAAAAGCTTATTGATTACTTCTGTTAAAGTAATTTTACCTGGTAACGAATTTCATCAGCAGCAAGTTGATGTATTTATCGAAAAGGGAAAGATTGCACAGATTGGAAAATCTGTCAAAGTAGCTGATAAAAATATAGAAACCTTAGATGGTGCCGGAAAAGTTTTAGCGCCAGGTTTTTTTGACCTACATGCCAATTTTGGAGAACCTGGATTAGAAACCAAAGAAGACATCGTTAGTGGAAGCGCAGCAGCTGCTGCTGGAGGATTTACTGGAGTAGCCGTAATGCCTAATACCGAACCGGCGATTCAAAGCCGTTCCGAGGTTGCACTTATTGTCAATACAGCGAAAGGAAATATTGTTGATGTACATCCAATTGGAGCGATCAGTAAAAAGAGAGAAGGGAAAGAACTGGCCGAGCTATTTGATATGAAGCAAACGGGTGCTGTCGCTTTTAGTGATGGAAACAGGAGTGTACAGCAGGCGGGATTAATGAGCAGAGCGTTGTTATACGCTAAGGGATTCGATGGATTGATTTTTTCACATGCTGAAGATGAGTCTATGGCAGGTGGAAACAAAATGAATGAAGGTGCGATGAGTACTTATTTGGGAATGAAAGGTATTCCTAACCTGGCCGAATCGTTAATGGTTTCTCGTGATCTGTATTTAGCGGAATATACTGGAGCTCCAATTCATTTTGCATCCATCAGCACTCCAGAAGCTGTCGATCTGATAAAAAAAGCGAAAGCAAAAGGTCTTCCAGTAACATGTGATGTTGCTGCACATCAATTGGTGTTTACTGATGATGATATTGTCGGTTTTGATAGTAATTATAAGGTAAGCCCCCCATTACGCACAAAGGCCGATCTGAAGGTATTACTTAAAGGCGTTAAGGACGGTACTATCGATGCTGTTGTTTCGCAACACACACCGCATGAAATAGAATTTAAGAATGTTGAATTCCATATTGCAAAAAATGGAATTATTGGACTGCAGACCGTATTACCACTCTTGGTTCGTGCTGGATTAAATGAAGAACAAATTGTCAATAGTCTTTCAGTTAGACCCCGGCAGATTCTAGGACTTGAAGTTCCTCTTATTGAGGAGGGAGCAATAGCCAATCTTGTCGTATTTGACCCTGTGAAGACTTGGAACTTCGATGAAACAACAAATAGATCTAAATCTAAAAATTCTCCATTATTTGGACAGACTTTAAAAGGTGCTGTCGAATTGATCATCAATAATAATCAAATCATAAAAAACGATTAAAACCATGGAAGCAAATATTAAAGCAGCCGTTGAGGCAGGTATATTAAATTATGGCAAGGTTGATGGGATCTCGACTGCCCCGGAATTTCTTGAAAAGATTATTGCCGTATTCAATACGGAAGCAAATTATTTAGAGAAATTAGAACTGTTGGATCAATCTTTTGATGATTATCCACTTTTTGATGAGTTGCGTGAGGTTTATGTAGACCTTTTACTCATGAACTTTTTCTCCAATGATGTTTTAAAGCTTGAAGATGACTATTTGGATTCCGAGGAATGGGAGGCTATAGAAGATGAAACTATAGATAGGGGAACAGAATTGTTGAATATTTTTCTTTATTTAGGGGAATGCAAGGACGATGAGATTGAACCTGAATTGGATGATTTCTTAAAGGAATTTTTATTAGTTGATGAAGATGAATTTCAGGATGAGCATGAAATTTATGAAGATATCATTGCCAATCAAATTGTAGTAGATAGCCCGTATGCTGAAATTGCAAAAGTAGGAAAAGGATTAAATCCGAGAAGTGAAGTCTACGAACTTTTTTATCCTATCATGAGCTTCTTTAGTGAGTTGAAACCATCTGAAAAACAATTTGAAGAGTATGCAGAAGCGTCTTCCAATAAGGCATTTGATATTGCACTTTACCAAATAATTAGTAATTACTATAACAAATAATTTTTATGGCAGATTCAATCAACCAAAGTAATGTAGGATTTGATGCGGTAATTGACAAAAAGAAAAGTATTATTTACGGTGTTATCCTGGGAATAATTTCTTTCATTCTCGGATTAGTCGTCTTGTTTGTTGTCAAAGACTTAAATTCCTTTTGGGGGGTAATGTCGATGTCATTTATTGTTAATACTGGTCTTTTTGTTATTATTTCTGCGCTTTTCGCTTTCTCTCTTAGGAAAGCAAATGGCGGATACTGGAATTTTTCTATAGCATTAAAATCCATATTTATGATGCTTGCTATTTCTACTATTATTTCAACAATTGGGACACAGGCGTATGTTAATTTCATTAATCCAACTTTACAAGAAAAGGTGGTGACACATACAATTAATGTTACAATTGAGTATATGGAAAAGAACAATGTGCCGGATGAGGTTATCGATTCAAAAATCGCGGAACTTGAAAAGCAAGTTGATGCTATTGGAAAGATAACGCTAGGGCAGGTGCTCAAAGGGTTGGCTATCACGCTGATGTTTCAATTTGTTTTTGCATTACTATTATCAGCCTTGACAAAACGAGAAAAATTGGTGATCAAACAAGAGACCAATTAGTGTTTAATAAAATAAAATTGACCCTATAAGGTATTACTGAAAAAGTAATACCTTTGTTGGTATTATAATACTACATTTTTAGCATGATTAACATTCACATGGATATTTCTGTTGTTGTTCCTTTATTTAATGAAGAAGAATCCTTACCCGAATTGACAGCTTGGATCGACCGCGTTATGGCGGCCAATCATTTTTCCTATGAAATTATTTTAGTTGATGATGGGAGTAAAGATAATTCTTGGAAAGTTATCGAAGAGTTGAAGTTAAAGAACACGAATATTTCTGCGATAAAGTTCCGACGCAATTACGGAAAATCTGCGGCTTTAAATGTAGGCTTTGCTGCTGCACAGGGCGATGTGGTTATTACAATGGATGCAGATCTACAGGATAGTCCAGATGAGATTCCTGAACTGTATGATCGGATCGTGAATAAGGGAGCGGATTTAGTATCGGGTTGGAAGCAAAAACGCTATGACCCATTGACCAAAACAATCCCAACCAAATTATTCAATGGGGTGACAAGATCGATGTCTGGAATTTATAACCTGCATGATTTTAATTGTGGTCTTAAAGCTTATAAGAAAGATGTTGTCAAAAACATCGAAGTTTATGGCGAGATGCATCGTTACATCCCTGTTATTGCAAAATGGGCAGGATTTACCAATATACAGGAACAGGTAGTACAGCATTACCCACGTAAATATGGTACCACCAAATTTGGCCCGGGTCGTTTTGTGAAAGGTTTCTTAGATTTATTATCCATATTTTTTGTCGGGAAATTTTCGAAAAGACCGATGCACTTTTTTGGTGTTATGGGCGTGATTAGTTTTCTTGCAGGTTTATTTATCTCCATTTATTTAATTTGCCACAAATTGATGAGTATCGCCAGCGGCACACCATTTAGAGATATAACAGATCAACCTTTATTTTTCTTTGCGCTGACAGCGATTATTTTGGGAACACAATTATTTCTGACTGGTTTTTTGGCTGAGTTAGTGTCTAGAAGCAGCTCCGATCGGAATGATTATCAAATTGAGAAAGTCATTTAATTAATTATGCGAATTGTGATTTTAGGGTCCGCTTATCCGTTAAGGGGCGGTGGGATAGCATCTTTTAATGAACGATTGGCATTTCACTTTCAGGAAGCAGGGCATGAAGTGGACATCTATTCTTTCAGCTTACAGTATCCTAATTTCCTTTTTCCCGGAAAGTCTCAATATTCGGATGAGCCAGCACCAACTGGCCTTCATATTAAGACCACGGTCAATTCCATTAATCCATTTAATTGGATTAAGGTAGGTAAAGAACTAAAAAAGGCAAATTATGATTTGCTTATTGTACGATTTTGGATGCCGTTTTTTGGACCTTGTTTGGGAACAATTCAACGACAAGTTCGAAAAAATAAACATACTAAGATTGTATGCATCGCTGATAATATCATTCCTCATGAACAACGGATAGGGGATAGCTTATTGATTCGTTATTTTTTAAAGTCTGTTGATGCTTGTCTCACCATGAGTAAAAGTGTGCTGGCAGATCTGAAAATGTTAAGCCCGAAAATGCCAGCGGTATATACGCCGCATCCACTCTATGATAACTATGGTGTACATCAGAGTAAAAAGGAAGCACGTCGATTACTTAAGATTGCCGAGGGGGATAAAGTCGTATTGTTTTTTGGTTTTATTCGTCAATACAAGGGTTTGGATATCCTCCTGGAGGCATTGGCTGATCCCAGAATACGTACCCTTGGGGTGAAATTGCTGCTCGCAGGCGAATTTTATGGTGACCCTGCTCCTTATTTGAACCTTATAAAAAAGTATAAACTGGAAGAGTTTATTTTTATGCATACTGATTTTATTCCTAATCAGGAGGTCGGAAGGTATTTTTCAGCGGCAGATTGTGTGGTCTTGCCCTATCGGAGTGCTACACAGAGTGGAATTACGCAGGTTGCTTATCATTTTGATTTACCGATGATTGTCAGTAACGTTGGGGGATTGCCTGAATTAGTTCAGCATGAGTATGTTGGTTATGTCGTGGAACCTGATGCCCGTCAAATGGCCGACGGTATTTTTTCATTTTACCACTACAATAAAGAAGAGCAATTTAGAACAAATATTATTGACGAGAAAAAGAAATATAGCTGGGATACTTTTGGCAATGAACTCCTTAAGTTGGTCGATTGATTGACATTCGTGATTTTATTTGTATATAAAATCAAATTTATCTAAGTTTGGGAGACTGAGGTAGAAATTTAAAAGGAGGAGAGATTTTGTTACCGTTTACACAAAGCAGTTTAACGAAAATAGAGGAGTTTTTCAAAGAGCAGGGGTATAAAGTGAGGTACGAGAAAGGTTCCTTTCGTACCGGTGCCTGTATGTTGCAGACGACAAAAGTGGTCGTAGTCAATAAGTTTTCGAATCTTGAAATAAAAATCCAGTCACTGTGGAATATATTACTGGATATTGATATTGATTCGGAGGTTATTTCTGAAAAATTTCTTCCACTATATGAAGATGTGTTGAAATCAAAAATTGTAGCTTGAGAATAACATTTTTAGGAACCGGAACATCACAAGGGGTGCCAGTAATAGCATGCCAATGTCAGGTCTGTCAATCTGAAGACAAACGTGATAAGAGATTACGTTCTTCTATTCTTATTGAATACAATCAGCATACATTGGTTGTCGATACCGGTCCTGATTTTAGATACCAGATGCTGCGCGAGAAAGTTATGCATTTGGACGCCGTATTAATGACGCACTCACATAAAGATCATATTGCGGGACTGGACGATGTTAGAGCGTTTAATTATCAGCAGCATAGTTCTATTTCAATTTATGGCACCGAAGCACTTCATGAAGCACTAAAGCGTGAATTTTATTATGCATTTACGGAAATTAAATACCCAGGAGCGCCTAGACTGGATTTGGAAGAGATAAAGGCTGGTGTGCCATTGTCTTTATTCGGAAAGGAAATTATGCCTATCGAGGTCCTGCATTATAAAATGCCTGTGTTGGGCTTTAGAATTGGAGATTTCGCCTATATTACTGATGCGAAGTTCATTTCTGACGAATCAAGAAAATTATTGGAAGGAGTAAAGATTCTTGTCGTAAATGCTTTACAGAAGGAATCTCATATTTCACATTTAACGTTGGAAGAGGCGATTGAATTTGCCGATGATATTCATGCCGACAAAACCTATTTTACACATATTGGGCATCGAATGGGATTGCATGAAGTTGTTTCAGGAGAATTGCCCGAAAATATGTTTCTAGCCTATGACAGATTACAGTTGGATATAACCTAATCTATTTAATATAAAACTATAGTCCTTTTTTCGTTGTTATACCTATAAAAAATAAATTAGGTATTAAATTATAAGGAAATGGGAAATTTACTGTACATCATCGCCGTTATTTTAGTTATCATTTGGACGATAAGCTTTTTTGGAGGTTATGCGGCTGGAAATAATATCATCCACATTCTTTTGGTGATTGCAATTATCGTTGTATTACTACGTGTTATTCGTGGCAATGCTTAACCATTTAAATTAGTTTTAAATAAAGTTGGGCAATTTGTAAGTCTTGGGGATAGGTGATTTTTATATTCTTAGAATCACCTTCAACAATATAAATACTTTTGCCCGTTTTTTCGACCACTGAAGCATCATCTGTAAAAAGTGGATCTTCATCTTGTTGGTAGGATTTTAACAACAATGCTCCGAGGAAGACTTGTGGAGTTTGTATCAGCCAAATCTGATTTCTATCTGTGGCGGTATTTGTGGATATATTTCCTAAACGCACCGATTCAACACTCTTTTGTGCCAATACAATTGCTTGGTGTTCGTAAGCTCCCTGAAAAGCCTTTCTAATTAAATCGTCCGAAATAATCGGACGAGCTCCATCGTGTACGGCGATGTAATCTTTAGGACCAATGTCGAAGTTTTGTTTAATGTAGTCTATACCGTTCTTTACGCTTTCGAAACGAGTTTTTCCGCCAAATGCAATATGTATTGGTCTGTCAAACTGATACTTTACACATAACTGGTTCCAATAGCTTTCCATTGCTTCACTGATTACCAAGATAACTTCTGAAATGGTGTTGGATTGATAGAAGCGATCAATAGTATGCATCACGATCGGCAGCCCATCCAAGTTAAGAAACTGCTTTGGAAGATCGCTTTTCATCCTGTTTCCGATTCCTGCAGCAACGATTATGGCAAAATTCATGTTATTATTGAAGGGTTTTTATTTAAAAAAAACGTGGATAGTTATGAAGCCATCCACGTTTTCTGTTTTTGTTATATCAAATCATTAGATAATTAACATGGCATCACCATAGCTATAGAATCTGTATTTTTCTTTTACTGCAACTTCGTATGCATTCATGACGTTTTCGTAACCAGCGAAAGCAGCAATCATCACCAAAAGTGTAGATTCTGGCGTGTGGAAGTTTGTAATCATCGAGTTTGCAATACTGAAATCGTAAGGAGGGTAGATGAACTTACTGGTCCAGTCAGAAGCCGCTTTTAAGTGATGGTCTGCAGAAACAGAAGATTCTATTGCACGCATAGAAGTCGTTCCTACAGCACACACACGACGTTTGTTATCGATAGCTTTATTAACAACGCGCGCAGCCTCATCAGTGATGATAAACTGTTCGGAATCCATCTTATGTTTGGTTAAATCTTCGACTTCAACGGTACGGAAAGTTCCAAGCCCAACGTGAAGAGTAACTTCTGCAAAATCAACGCCTTTTAGTTCCAAGCGTTTCATTAACTCTCTGGAGAAGTGAAGTCCCGCTGTAGGTGCAGCGACAGCCCCTTCATTTTTTGCATAGATTGTTTGATAACGGAATTTATCTTCCGGTGTAGCTTTACGCTTGATATATTTAGGAAGCGGAGTTTCACCTAAGATTTCGATATTACGGCGGAACTCTTCATCGGTACCGTCAAATAAAAATCTAATTGTACGACCACGAGAAGTTGTATTGTCAACCACTTCGGCAACCAATAAATCATCATCACCGAAATATAATTTGTTGCCTACACGGATTTTACGCGCAGGGTCTACCAATACATCCCAAAGACGAAGTTCATTGTTCAATTCACGCAACAAGAAAACTTCAATCGTCGCTCCAGTTTTTTCTTTATTACCGTAAAGGCGCGCTGGAAAAACTTTAGTATTGTTTAAGATCATGACATCCTTGTCATCGAAATAATCCAATACATCTTTGAAAATTTTGTGTTCAATTTTACCAGTATCTCTATGTAGGACCATCAAGCGTGATTCGTCACGATTTTCAGAAGGTTCAGAAGCAAGTAATGATTCTGGTAAGTTGAATTTAAATTGAGATAACTTCATCTTTAATAATAGTATATATTAATATCTGCCTTTCAGTGCATTACAGTGCACCAAATACCAGGCTGCCAAAAGCATACAAAGTTATAACTTTTTCGGGTATGGAAGAGCCATATTTCTAATTAATGTATATATTTTTGGGGATTTTGACATTAAATCAAAACTATATTGTATTTTAGAATACAATTATGCTATTTTTTAGATTGATATTGGAGAGTTGTCAGTTTGCTTTTTCGGCATTGAAAGACAATCGTACTCGCACCTTACTTTCGCTGCTGGGTGTGACCATCGGTATTTTTACGATTATTGGTGTATTTTCTGCAGTAGATACCCTACGGAATAATATAGAGGAATCAGTCAAGAAGATTGGCAGCAAAACACTGTATATCGAAAAATGGCCCTGGGATGGCGGCCCAAATTTCCCTTGGTGGAAATACTTGAATAGACCCGAACCCACATACAATAATTACCTGGATTTAAAAAGCCGGATGACGACGGCTGAGTATATGGCGTATATGATCAATATCGGCAATACGACTATTAAATATAAAAATAATTCGGCCCAAGGCTCATCGGTTAATGCTGCGACTTACGAAAATCTTTACATTCAAAATTTGAATATTATAGATGGTCGTTACTTTGCTGAAAGTGAGTCGAGGGGTGGAGCTCTTGTAACTGTGTTGGGCGCAAATATTGCAGAGGGGCTTTTTCCTAATGAGGAACCAGTTGGCAAATATATCAATATGTTAGGCCGAAAAATTCAGGTTATTGGTGTATTAAAGAAAGAAGGAAATGGTGTATTGATTAATACCTCTCCGGATGATACAGCCTTTATTCCGTTTGAGCTGGCTAGAAATTTGGTCAACTATGATAATTTCTCACCGAGTATAGCGATGGTTATTAAATCGAACTACACGCTTGGCGAGGCTGAGAGCGAAGCGAAAACACTTATGCGGTCGATTCGTCGTATATCACCACAACGGGAGGAGAATTTTTCCATTAACCAGACAACAATGATCACAGGTGCATTGGATCAGCTTTTTGGTATCATTAATCTGGCGGGTTTTTCAATTGGTATTTTTTCAATTTTAGTCGGCGGTTTTGGCATTGCCAATATTATGTTTGTAAGTGTCAAAGAACGTACACATATCATCGGAATTCAGAAAGCGCTAGGAGCTAAAAATTTCTTTATTCTTTCACAATTTTTAGTAGAGTCTATTGTACTTTGTTTGTTGGGTGGAGGGATTGGTCTCGTTGTCGTCTATTTTTTGGCTTTTGTGGTACAAGCTGCGATTGGCGTTGCTATTGTGGTCAGTTTGAAAATGGTAATGCTTACTGTTTCACTTTCTACTTTTATTGGGTTAATATCGGGCATTGTTCCAGCTTTAATGGCTTCTCGATTGGATCCGGTAGAAGCGATTCGGAGTAAATAAAAAAGGTATGTTTAAAAGGGCTCAATTTTCGATATTACATGGATTTTGGCTTTTAATCTTTGCTTACAGCTGCCTGTTGATGGCTGAAATTACTTTTCGCTATCGCGGCTTCTCTCTCGATGCTAATTTCTTGATGATTAAGCAGACCGAAATAGAATCACTTTGGTGGTATCGCTACGTGTTTTATATCCATGTTTGCACGGCTATCTTTGCCTTGCCTGCCGGCTTTACGCAGTTTAATACTTATCTATTGAATAAATATCCGCGAGTCCATCGAAGTATCGGGTATTTATATGTATTCGCCATTTTGGTTTTTGCCGCTCCTTCAGGTTTGCTTATTGGATCCGTGGCGAATGGCGGGTTAACCGCTATTATTGCCTTTGAATTATTGGGGCTTGGATGGTGCTATTTTACATGGCGGGCAGTTCGTTTGGCGAGTCAGCGAAAATTTGATAAACACCGTGATTTTATGATCCGTAGTTTTGCATTAACCTGCTCGGCATTGACCCTACGTTTTTGGAAGGTTGCTTTAGTATACTTCTTTCAGCCCAATCCCATGGATGTTTATCAAATTATTGCATGGCTGGGATGGATACCTAATTTGTTGCTGGCGGAATTTATTATTTATCAAAAAAATCATAAATTATGAAGAAAAACCTTTGTTTACTGTTATTGCTTGGAGCAGTCCTTGGTTGTAAGGATGGGAAAAGTAAAAAGAATGAAACTGCCGAAATAAAAGATACTGTTGCCGTCGAGCGTGAGGCCCATCAGGAACTTTACGGTAATTGGGTTGGCGACTTTGTCGTTGATGAAAGTACACTTGGAGAAGATGAGGGTTTGCCAACAACGGATTACGCTCCCAAGATAAATCTGACGATAAAGAAAATTACCGATAAAGGAGGTGTTTATGGACAGAATGTTGTAAAGGGGAATCTGCGCTCTTTTGTAGGGAAGTTGGAAGAAAACGGTACTGATATTCGCTTATTATTGGATGAACCTGGAGACAGAAAATCCGACGGGCGTTTTGAAATTAAGCTTAATCATGACACGCTAATTGGTAACTGGTCTGCGTATGACCAGGGTGTAAAGATCAAAAAGCGAAACTTTAAATTGTTGAAAAAACAATTTGCCTATAATCCAAATCTGATGCTTAAAAATCAGGATGGAGAGGAGGGGACCTTGGTTGACTGGATTAATGAAAAAAGAAAAGAGGAAACTGACGTGGATGGTGACTCAACGTATACATACATTATACAATATTATAGATCTGCATCTCCCGCAGTCTTTACTGTAAATGCGTCTAAGCAAAAGTTGACAGAGAAAGATCTGAAAAACCTCAAGAAATTAGATTTGGAAATTATTCGGAATACCATTTTCGCCCGACATGGCTATGCGTTTACTAAACCCAGCATTCGCCAATTTTTTGAGCCTGTAGATTGGTATGTACCTATTTCAAAAGATGTGAGTGCAGACTTAAGTCAACTGGAAAAAGATAATATAGCCTTGCTGACTAGGTTTGAAAAATATGCAACAGATAATTATGACACCTTTGGAAGATAATCCAGTTGGCATTACGAGACAATATTTATGCGATCAATCACACAAAAAAGGCTTTACATTGTAAAGCCTTTTTTGTGTGATTGATCGTGATGTTTTATCCATTCTTCCGAATGGAAATCGCATTTTTATGCGCCTGTAGTCCCTCGAGTTCAGCGAGTATTTCAACCACTGATCCGATTTGTTGAAGCCCGGTTTCGTTTATATGTTGAAAGGTAACTTTTTTAACAAAAGAATCTACCGATACGCCTGAATAGGAGCGTGCATAACCTGATGTCGGTAGTGTGTGATTTGTACCTGAGGCATAATCTCCTGCGCTTTCAGGTGTTAAGTGTCCTAAAAAAACAGAACCAGCATTGCTGATATAGCGTGTTAAGGATTCCCATTGGTCCGTCTCCAAAATAAGGTGTTCTGGTGCATAATCGTTTGAAAACTGTATGGCCTCCCGAAGCGTCTCAACAGTTACTGCATAGGAATTTTCAATCGCTTTTGAAGCGAGTTCCTTGCGTGGCAAAACCGCTAACTGGGCTACAAGGGCTGTGTTGACTGCATCAACTAGCGCATTGGATGTTGCAACCAGGACTGCTTGACTGTCGGCTCCATGTTCAGCCTGTGCCAAAAGATCTGCTGCCACAAATGCTGGGCTTGCCGATTCATCCGCGACGACCAGCACTTCGGATGGTCCTGCAGGCATATCAATACTGACATTTGCTAGCCCCTGTATGATGGATTTTGCTTTTGTGACAAATTGATTGCCCGGGCCAAAGATCTTATCCACTTTTGGTATGGTCTCCGTTCCAAAACCCATCGCTGCAACGGCCTGAGCACCTCCAACTAAGTATATTCTGTTTATCTTAAGTAATTTTAAACAAAAAGCGACAAAGCCATTGATTTTTCCATTGGATTGAGGTGGAGAACAAACGACGATCTCTTTGCATCCAGCTATCCTTGCCGGGACACCAAGCATTAAAAGCGTGCTTGGTAAAACTGCTGACCCGCCAGGGATGTAAAGTCCAACTTTTTCAATCGGACGGACTTCTCGCCAGCATTTTACACCGGGCATTGTTTCAACCGTACGCTCTCTTTTTAGCTGTGTACTATGGAATTTATGGATATTTTGAAAAGCGATTTCAAGTGCTCTCTGTTGATCACGGCCTATGGTAGACGCCAAAGCGTCGATATCTTCCTCGTCTAAATATAATCTGTCAAGTTCAACTTTATCAAATTTGGCGGCATATTCGCGCAGAACCACATCACCTTGTTGACGTACTTGTTGAATAATCTCCTGAACAACATCCTGAATTGCATTGTTGGGGTCCATATTTCGGGCAACTAATTGTTGTATTTCCTCTTTCCCTAGGGTCTTGTAATCATATTTTTTTAACATAGTCGTACCTCGCGTGTCAAGTTTAAAGGATGATTTTTTCAATTGGCATTACAACGATACCTTGGGCACCTTCAGCTTTTAACTTATTGATCTTATCCCAAAAGTCATCTTCCGTGATAACAGTGTGTACAGCAACCCAACCTTCTTCTGCCAGTGGAACAACCGTAGGACTCTTAACACCGTGTAATAAAGAAGTAATAGCCGGCAAATTTTTCTTTTCGACATTCAATACCACATATTTAGTTTCTTTTGCTAAAAGAACAGATTCGATACGTTGCACTAATTCCGCCAAAACTTCATTGCCTTCCAATCCCTTTCTTCCGACCAATATGGCTTCTGAATTTTTAACATCAGCAAAAGGCTTCAAACCATTACTTTTTAGTGTTCCACCGGTCGATACGATATCACAGATCGCATCACTAAGACCCAAACCGGGAGAAATTTCAACTGAGCCAGATATCAAACGGATATCTGCATTGATCTTATACTCGTCTAGAAAATTCTTTAGGATATTTGGATAAGAGGTTGCGATTGCTTTGCCGTTAAGGTCTTTAATGTCTTGGATGGTGCTATCTTTGGGAATAGCAAGTTTCAATGTACATTTTCCAAAACCAAGCCTCTTGATGTATTCTACTTTAGATTCGGTCTCATCAATGATGTTTTCACCGACGATGCCCAGGTCGGCTATACCTTGTTCCACATATCCCGGAATATCATCATCTCTCAGAAATAATATTTCGAGTGGGAAATTCCCAACCGTGGTGATTAAAGAACTTTTGTAGTTCTCGAAGTCTAAACCACAATTTTTCAGTAATTGAACAGATTTTTCGTTTAACCTACCCGATTTTTGGATAGCAATTTTAAGATTTTTCAACGCTTTATAAATGTTAGCAGTAAATTATTAATAATAAGAAATCAAACAAGAGGGAAGGTATTCTACGTAAGAACACATTAAATTAACATATCGCCACAATGGCGATGATGAAAATGAAAATGATGTACGCAAGTATAGACCATGTTTGTATTAATAACTGCAAGCAAATGTATAGTAAATTAATGGGAAATGCAAGACTATCATTTTAAAATTCTTATCCTAATGGACTTGTTGTTGAAATGAATTCAATTTTCTTGAAAAAATTGTAAAAACTAGGTCATTTATTGGGGAATACACTATAATTTAGACAAAAGACAATGCTGATTTCCTATCCTATAGTAAGCTGTTTGAATTACTCCAATAGTGAGCTTGTGAAATTTTGTCCAATCGAAATGTTTCTTGATAGGGTGACAACTCTCATAAATTTCCTTATTTTTAAGGATTGGGGAGTAACTTATTAAGTTAATAGCGGATAAAAGTGACAATAGTGGGGGGAGAAGTTGTTGTTTAATAAATTGGAGTAGTGTGTTTAGTGGTACCTAATTCAAGGGAATGGTAAATTAGATCAATTATTTGTTAGATGAAAAGATTAGCTTTTATTTTTATTTGTTGGGTTAACTGTCTTTATGGCCCTGTTCTAGGACAAGAAAGTCCAGCGTCTACGTTAGATATCCGGATATTGGAGTCCATAGCTGAGACTCGGACAGCGCCACAAACACAAACATTTAAAGTGCTTTCTGATATCAATAACTATGTTCAGATAGCCGTTCCTGTTGGTTTACTGGTGGCAGGTGCGGTCAACGATGATAAGGCAATGCGTCAGAATGCCCTGTATGTCGCCAGTAGTACGGCTGTAACAGCGCTAGTGAATGTTGGTTTAAAACATATCTTTAAGCGAAGTAGGCCATTTAAAAAATATCCTAATTTCATATCGGTTCGTACAGCCGGTGGGTATTCCTTTCCCTCTGGTCATACGTCATCTGCTTTTGCTACGGCTTCTGCTTTGTCTCGAGCCTACTCGAAGTGGTACGTCGTTGCGCCATCCCTTTTATGGGCGAGTAGCGTGGGATATTCAAGGATGTATTTGGGCGTACATTTTCCCTCCGATGTATTAGCAGGAGCTGTACTAGGAACGGGAGCGGCCTTTGCTTTGGATGGATTAAAGAAATAATATAGCAATAGAAAAAAAATGATACAAGAGGTTATTAAAATATTGGTTGTTGGATGTGGAAATATGGGCGCATCTCATGCGAAGGCATATCACGATTTAGATGGCTTTCAAATTGTGGGTCTAGTAGCTCGCGGGGAGAGCAAAAGTAAACTGAATGAGCAATTGGGAGGTAACTATAAACTGTTTGAATCTTATGAGGATGCACTTCAGGAAACGAAACCGGATGCCGTTTGTATTGCGACCTATCCAGATACACATAAAGCGTATGCTATAAAAGCCTTTCAGGCTGGCGCTCATGTTTTTATTGAAAAGCCTTTAGCTGAAGACGTGATTTCGGCGCAGGAAGTCGTCGATGCAGCGCTGCAATACGATAAAAAATTGGTTGTTGGATATATTTTGAGGTATCATCCCTCCTGGATCAAATTTATTGAAATATCCCAAAAAATGGGAAAGCCACTTGTTATGCGGATGAACCTGAATCAACAGAGCCATGGGTATATGTGGGATGTGCATAAAAATCTAATGTCTAGTTTAAGTCCCATTGTTGACTGCGGAGTTCATTATATTGATGTCATGTGTCAAATGGTGGGGGCGAAGCCATTGTATGTATCTGCAATAGGTGCACGGTTAACCGATGAGATTCCTGCCTGGAACTACAACTATGGACAATTGCAACTGCATTTTGAAGATGGGTCCGTAGGATGGTATGAAGCCGGATGGGGACCAATGATTAGTCAGAACGCTTTTTTTGTAAAGGACGTTTTTGGACCTAAGGGCGCCGTTTCCATTGTCGCAAACAAAGCAAGCGATGAAGGTAAATCGGATTCGGTAGCATCCCATACACAAACAGAAAGCCTTCGCGTACATTACGCCGATTTAGATTCGGCAAACGAATTTACGAAGGTCGATGAGTGGGTCAACTTATCCGATGAGCCTGATCATCAAGAATTATGTAATCGGGAGCAGTTATTCTTTCTGCAGGCGATTGTAGATAATTTGGACCTTTCTGATTCGATGGAAGATGCAGTTAATAGTCTACGGATTGCTTTGGCATGTGACGAAGCTGTGAAAACTGGGCAGATGATAAAATTGTAGTTTATTTTGCTTAGCGATCACGTTTTTACATTTTATGGAAATATGAAGAGAAAAAAGTAAATAAATAAAAAAATAGAGCAAAAGATAGGCTTTTTGGTCTGTCTTTTGTTATTTAGCTAGATATTTATCATTCTTATGAATAATTTACTCAGCGTTGCACTATTATTTGGATTATCAATTTCGACAACTTATGCGCAAGATAAGCAATGGCAGATGGAGTTGGTGTTTAAAGGTGAAGTTTCACCTGAAAAATTTGAAAATGAAGTTCCGGAATTTGCAAAAGAGTTTTATGAGCCATTTTTGAAAGGAAAAATGGCTTATCGGAATGTGGAAATTTTAACAGATGCCGATTATTCTTCCACTGTCGTGAATCAAAAAGCACATGCTATTTTAAATCGAAAATTAGCAAAAACATATTCGTATTCGGTCGGCGATGATATTGTTACTGCCGAAGCATACAATCCAGCCTATAAGATTGTCAGTGCGAAGTTAGGGGAGTCGGAAGGTCCCTATGTGCAGCTGCAAGATATGGGCGAGATCGAATCGATAGCGGGAATTACCTGTAAGAAAGCAAAGTTATTGATAAAAAACAATGCCGATTCTGCAGTAGCAACGGTATGGTATTCGGAAGCGGTGCCTACTTATTATTTGACGGCATTTTCATTTATCAATGATTTGCCTGGAGGTGTTCTCAAATTGTCTTTGGGTGAGAACAATGATCTTGGTTTTGAAACAACGAAAGTCACCAATGTATCTTCTGCGGCAGATTTCGAGCTTCCCAAAAATGCAAAGGTGATTGATATCTCGGGGGGAGGTAATACGAGTGAGGGGGAAGATGTGAGTTTATTTGAAGATACTTTCCCATTGGATAAGTCACTTAAATGGACCATGGTCAAGGATAAAGATACCAATGATGAATATTATGGTATAAAAAACATGGCGGGAGAAGATGTACTGCCTTGCTCTCTTTTCTCTTTAGCGTATTTTAATGAGCAGACTGCTATTGTTTCAGATAAGGATAATTATTTTTGGTTGTTGGATAAGAAGGGGGGGAAGGTAAATAAGGAAGGGTTTGACTGGCTTACGCCAGCAAATCAAAAACTTGCTATTTTTCAGAAGGATGGTAATTTTGGATTGGTTACACAGGAAGGGAAAGTTCTGCTTGACAAGAAGGAAAATATCAGTAAATTTTTAGACAATTATTTGATGTTCTCTGAAAATGGTAAAGTTGGATTGTTGGATGAAAATGGAAAGATTTTATTAAAGGCGACCTTATTATTTCTAGATGCTGATAATGCTGGAAATGTGCTGGTCCGGGAGAAGGAAGGTGAAGAAACGAAGACGCTAGACCTGGACACTTTTTTAAAAACCTATGTGAAGTGATTTAAATGACATGCATTAATATAGATTGATAAAAAAAGGCTTTCGATACTGTCGAAAGCCTTTTTTGTGTCTATTTAATCGTGCATTTCACTATTAAGGAATGTTTAAAAACTTATGTGTTTGTAGTGAAATATCCCATTTAGGGTTTTCTTTTACGTAATCAATAATAGAAGGCGTCATTTCTTTAGATTTCGACCATTCAGGTTGAAGGTATAATCTGCAGTTTGGCCCTACAAGTTGTGCATATTCTTCTCCCCAAGCGAAATCGCTTTTATTGAAAACGATAACTTTAAGTTCACCAGCAGCTTCTAACACATCTTTGCGTGGTGCTTTGAATTTTTTTGGAGATAAACATATCCAGTCCCATTCGCCACTCAAAGGATATGCACCTGAGGTTTCAATAAACGTTTTAATGCCCGCCTCATGAAGTCCTTTTGTTAGGTAATCCAAATTATAAATAAGTGGTTCGCCACCCGTAATGACAACTGTTTTTGCCGGATATTTCTTTGCATTTTCGATAATCGAATCTGCGGTTGTAAGGGGGTGGATAGATGCATCCCAACTTTCCTTCACATCGCACCAGTGGCAACCTACATCGCAACCACCCAATCGTATGAAATAAGCAGCAGTCCCGGTGTGGTAGCCTTCTCCCTGAATGGTGTAAAATTCTTCCATTAAGGGTAATAGTGTTCCGTCTTCTGGTACTTGATTTGACATAGTTAAAATTTCAGTCTGCAAAGGTAGCAAATATTAATGAGATGCTCAATTTGTGTTGCGGCTTTTAAGTAGCTGTCCTGTCATTTTTTAGCGATCATAATTACTGGTGCAGGCTGCTATACACCCATATTTTAGATTGTTTTTGAGAAAAAGCACATAGGTAATAGCTCTTTCCTTATCAAGTTGATGTTTCATTCTCTATTAACATCGTAAAAACACTCTTTTTACAGGGGGTTAACAAGGGGGTAATAGGGATTTACCCCTGTTAACCCCCTGTTATACCCCTGTTAACCCCCTGTAATTACCCTGTTAATATATAACCTGATTTTCATTCATTGTTGGGATGTACATGGGGCAATAGCGAGGGGCTGTTGATCAATAAGATCAGATTAATAATTCGCTTTAAACAGCAATGATGAGGATGTAAAGCGTGTAAAGCTGATGAATTTAGCGTATTTAAACTATGGACAAGACGGGTGTAGGTTCGGCTTTCTATTTTTGTCGGGTCATAAATTATAAAAGCTGAAAACAACTTTGTTAAATTGTGACGATAGAATGCGTTGAATAGCGCAAAAAACCTGTTATTTTATCAGAATTTTTACTAAATTTGTGTCACAATTTATTTATTGAAAACATAAGTGTAATAACATAATTGTACATGTTGTTTTATGTTTTCTATTTTTTAACAATTTAAAGATCATAGTTGTAAATGATTAAAATTACACTACCGGATGGTTCCGTAAGAGATTATCAACAAGGGATCACTGCTGCAGAGATTGCGTTATCAATCTCAGAAGGGCTTGCAAGAAACGTCCTTGCTGCCGAAGTAAATGGTGAAGTGTGGGATTCTGCCCGTGCTATTGAAAATGACGCTACTGTCAAGTTATTGACCTGGAATGATACCAAAGGTAAATCCACTTTTTGGCATTCTTCAGCACACTTGTTGGCTGAGGCTTTGGAGGCATTGTATCCTGGGATTAAATTTGGTATTGGTCCCGCGATTGAAACCGGATTTTACTACGATGTTGATTTTGGTGATCGTGAATTCTCGTCTGATGACTTTAAAGCGATCGAAGACAAGATGTTGGAGCTGGCTAAACGGAAAGAAACATTTGAACGTAAAGCTGTTTCGAAATCGGATGCATTGGCTTACTTTACTGAAAAAGGAGATGAGTATAAGCTAGATTTAATCAAAGACTTGGAAGATGGAAAGATTACTTTCTATACACAGGGGGAATTTACAGATTTATGTCGCGGCCCTCATATTCCGAATACTGGGTTTATCAAAGCGATTAAATTGACTAATGTTGCCGGTGCTTACTGGAGAGGTGATGAGTCTCGCAAACAGTTGACACGTATTTATGGTGTTACGTTCCCTAAGGCATCGGAGCTTACAGAATATTTGAAATTTATAGAAGAGGCGAAAAAACGCGATCACCGTAAACTGGGGAAAGAGTTGGAACTTTTTGCTTTTTCTGAAAAGGTTGGTGCAGGTTTGCCTCTTTGGTTGCCTAAAGGAGCTGCATTACGTCAAAAGCTGATAGACTTCTTACAGAAAGCACAGTTAAACTCAGGGTATGAGCCTGTTGTTACTCCGCATATCGGACATAAGCAATTATATGTGACTTCTGGGCACTATGAGAAATATGGCGCGGATTCATTTCAACCAATAAAAACTCCTATCGAAGGAGAAGAGTTTTTGTTAAAACCAATGAACTGTCCGCATCACTGTGAAATTTATAAAGTAAAACCGCGCTCGTATAAGGACTTACCGGTTCGATTTGCTGAGTTTGGTACTGTATATCGTTACGAACAGTCTGGTGAGCTTCACGGTTTAACAAGGGTGCGTGGGTTTACTCAGGATGATGCCCATTTATTTTGTCGTCCAGATCAGGTTAAAGATGAATTCAAAAAGGTAATCGATTTAGTACTTTATGTTTTTGGAGCCTTAGGCTTTAATGATTATACAGCACAAGTGTCGTTACGTGATCCTGAGAATCGTACGAAGTATATTGGTACTGACGAAAACTGGGCTTTGGCTGAATCTGCAATTATTGAAGCGGCGGAGGAAAAAGGCTTGCCGACAGTCGTAGAGTATGGTGAAGCGGCTTTCTATGGTCCAAAATTGGATTTTATGGTGAAGGATGCTTTAGGTCGTAAATGGCAGTTAGGTACTATACAGGTGGATTACAATTTGCCTGAGCGCTTTGAGTTGGAATATACAGGAAGTGATAACATGAAACATCGCCCTGTGATGATTCACCGGGCACCTTTTGGATCTTTGGAGCGTTTTGTAGCTGTACTGATCGAACATTGTGCTGGACAATTCCCATTATGGCTTGCACCTGAGCAATTTATAGTCTTGCCAGTGTCAGAAAAATATGAAGAATATGCTCAAAATGTTTTGAATTCGCTAAATAATTCCGATATTCGCGGACTGATAGACTTACGTGACGAGAAAGTGGGCAGAAAAATCAGAGACGCCGAAGTGAAAAAGCTTCCTTATATGTTGATTGTAGGGGAAAAAGAGGTGGAAAATGGCACAGTTTCTGTACGTAAACATGGCTCAGTGGAATTAGGAACTATGACTGCTGAGGCATTTAGAGATATATTAATTAAGGAAATAACCGTTTAATTTTTAAACATTTGGCATTAAAAAGACCCGGTGGTCCAAGACCACCAATGAGAAAGAAAGAACCAGATCACCGCATTAATGAGTTAATCAAAGTACCTGAGGTACGTTTGGTAGGAGATAATGTGGAACAAGGAGTTTTCCCTACGCGCAAAGCGTTAGAGTTGGCTGATGAGTTGGAACTTGATTTAGTGGAGATTTCGCCAAATGCTGTACCGCCGGTTTGTAAGATTATCGACTACAGTAAGTTTGTTTACGAACAGAAGAAGAAACAAAAGGAAATCAAAGCTAATGCAAAACAGACTGTTATTAAAGAAATCCGTTTCGGACCTAACTCTGGTGAGCATGATTTTGAGTTCAAATTGAAGCATGCGATTAAGTTTCTTGAAAGTGGAGAGAAAGTTCGTGCTTATGTACACTTCAAAGGTCGTGCTATTGTACACAAGGATCAAGGTGAAATCTTGTTGTTACGCTTTGCTCAGGCTTTAGAGGATTACGGTAAAGTAGAGCTTTTACCGAAATTAGAAGGTAAGCGCATGTTTTTAACAGTAGCTCCAAAGGCTCCTAAAAAATAATAAGAATTCTAACAGATTGATATAAAATTTATAAGTATTATGCCAAAAGTTAAAACCAATTCCAGCGCAAAGAAACGTTTCAAATTGACTGGAACAGGTAAAATTGCAAGAAAAAACGCTTTCAAAAGCCACATCTTGACAAAAAAGAGCACAAAACGTAAACGTAACTTAACACAAACAAGTTATGTATCTGATGGCGATATGGGCAACGTAAAACGTATGCTTGCTATCGGTAAATAAGTTTTATTCGATTTTATTAATAATAATTTTTTAACCGGGTATAAGGTTGTAAGTTCATTGAAATACATGACACCTTCTACCAAACTAATTTTAAAAATATGCCACGTTCGGTTAACGCAGTAGCTTCTAGAAGAAGACGCAAAAAAATCCTAGGCCTTGCAAAAGGTTACTTTGGATCACGTAGCAAAGTTTATACTATTGCTAAAAATACAGTAGAAAAAGGTTTACAATATGCTTACCGCGATCGTAAAACCAAAAAACGCGAGTTTAGAGCTTTATGGATTCAACGTATCAACGCTGGAGCTCGTCAACACGGAATTTCTTATTCCCAATTGATCGGTAAATTAAACGCTAAAAACATTGGTTTGAACCGTAAGGTTTTAGCTGACTTAGCTTTAAATAACCCAGAAGCTTTCAAAGCAGTTGTAGACGCAGTAAAATAGAGTTTTTAATCCGCTGTCAATTTGTTAGAGATATTAAAGGAGCCTTTTAGGCTCCTTTTTTTGTTATGACGGTTACTGTATATTTTTTTGGACGTTATGTGCCAGGTAAACCCAATTCAATGCTATGTTTCATTTTAGTTCTTACTCCCCAATTATACTCTTGATGCAATCGACGCTGTATATTATAACTTATATCTCTTTTAGATTTGAAATTAGGTTTGATTTTTGTTGATCTGTAGAAAACATAACATTATGAAACTAAGAACAATTACAGTTGGATTTTCACTTCTTTTGATCGGAAGTTTGGTGATGGCGGCCAAAGAGCCAGTTTCTAAGGCTCTAACGAACGATGTGGTTAATCAGCAGGGAAAAGTTATCTCAATTGAAGGGGTGAACAATAATCGTACGATAGAGGCCAAAGGGGGGGAGATTGTACAAATAGAAGGTGCTGACAATAAAGTTGTGATCCGTGGCAATGTGAGTAAATTGATTATTGAGGGGAAGGGGAATACTGTAACAGGGAATGACATCACAACGGTGACGATAGAGGGGGCAGACAATATGGTTAATATTGGTTCAGTAGAGACTGTTCAAATTGAGGGAGTCAAAAACCATGTCCATTATAAGTCTACGAAGAACAAATCTGGTCAGGTAAAAGTGTCTACTGAAGGCGCGGATAATATGGTGATGAAAATGAAATAATGTAAATCAGATTTCCATAAAAAAGGGTTGTGTATATTATTTACAGAACCCTTTTTTATGAAAATGGTAGCTATGGTTTGTCTTGATCGTGCTCGGGATGACTGCGATCAGCTCTATCGCTCTGGGATTGAAATTCCGCTCCAGCTTCGTTTTCTTCTTGTTTCATCATTGAATAAGGCTTTAGAAAATCTTGATCAAAAGGATGCCCTGTCGCAGCCTTCTGCATAATCCCATCGTTCTGATATGGCCGGACACAGGTGCCCTTTACGCGTTCCGATTTATAGACATAAGTTCCCCAAATGCAGAAGAAAAGCATCGCTCTGATGTGATCTGTATAATTTGAAAATGAATCATCCGTGATACCCATATATTGTTTGGACATATAATGGTATCCTATTGCATGGACGAGATAGAATATAGCCATAAACAAAGTAACTAGAAAAAATGTCTGGGCAAAAATATCCCTTTTTTTGATCATAAGGATGAAACTATAAACGAACCCGACCAGAATTAAAAGATGAGCTGTCATTTCAGATATGAGTAGCATTTTATAGAATGTAGGTGCACCACCATCGATATGGTCTATCGCCCGCCAGGTATTAAGGTTGAAAAAGGACTCCCTAAAGAAAAGAAAAGTGAATTTCGTAAATATGCTTGTAGCTATTAAAAGAAGTAAAAAAATCATCCAGCCCCCAATTTGGTCATGATAAATTTCGTTATAGGGTTTGATGATAAAAGGTTTGCTCTTACTGTACCTTTTTGCGATATACCAAAGCAAGGATGATAGTAATAAAATAAATAGAATTAATGAAAACCAGTTAATCTCATTGACTGAAGAAGGTGTTCCTAACCGAGGTATCCCATCTATTACGTAACCGTCATTGTCAAGATAGAAACCATTGTAAAAGATATTATCACGATCTGTAAAATCTGTATAGTACTGTTTTAGGTCTTTTTGCTCGACAAAGGGTTCGTGGAAACTTAACGTGTATGCAACCTTCATACTATCTTGCTTTACTTCCAGTGTTTTACCGAAAACATATGCAGTCCGGTCGAAATAACTATTGTTTCGGTAATTGCCAAATTCCTGTTTTCCTTTATTGACAATATACATCTCGTAGATTAGATCGGTTGGAAAAGAAAGGCTGAGGGGGGCAATACGATCTTCCGTGATCTCTGGAAGCCTATCATTGATATTTGTCCCTAACAAAGGAATATATTTTTTAGTAGATCCGCTTTCTATTTTTCCAATGCTTTTTATTTTATACTTTTCGATGATCTCCACGATATTGTTTTCTATATCATCTCTGTATTGTATATTTCCAATTTTATTGATCTTCGGATAGATCTTGGCATAATACTCCAAGTATTGCTTCTGTACGTCATTTTTGGCACTGCTTTGAAAGTAAGTACGCATATCGTCCGCTTCATTCCCAACATAAGTTGTGTGGACATCAAGGGTGGCCTCAAATTTGCCTTCCATTGTCAATGTTTCCTTGACTTTAATATTGCCGGTAACATGCTGCGGTACGTCTGTAAGCTTTCCACTACCCATAGTCGAGAGTACTTTTCCATAAGCTGGGAAATACCTGTTTTTGATATCTCCACCCTGATTGGTTATGGTTGGGTCAATATATTGGGAACGTCCACCAATATTAACTTCAATAACCATATGGTTGAAAGCATAAGGCGAGGGGAGTTCTTCCTGCAGGCCTCTATTCTTATAGGTATTGGCTAATACGAGTCCTACATCAATATTCTTGTTTTTGAGCATTGTGGCCAGTAGCATTGATTTATCTTTACAATCGCCGTAGCGCTGGGAAAATACTTTTTCTGGAACATTTGCCCGGTGGGAATATTCTCCCATCTCAATACCCATATAGCGTATCTCATTTTGTACAAAGTCGCAGGCCTTTTTCAAGTACGTATAGGGTTGCCCTTTGGACTCTTTCCAAAGTTGATTGACGAAGGTTTGAAGTGTACTTGTGGTTGCTATTTGTGGAATGGGATTAATTTTACGGTTCCATTGATCAACTTCCTGCCAGGTATTGAATTCCGAGCATTGGATATATTTTAAAGGGCTGTACCACGACGGACTATAATCTTCGTACTGAATTGTTTTGTCCGCCGTCAGCTCCCAGAAATAATTTGTTGTATTTCCTGTTGACTGTTGCTGTACCTCAGGTGCGCCATTGAAACTCTTAAACTGCAGTTTGCGACCATGGGGTACAATATAGTTGAGATGGACCAGCCCAGTGAGTTCATACCCCTGTAAGTAATAACTGTCGAAAAATTTCTGTCAAATACCGGATTTGCACCTATTATTGAATAAGCGAATACAATCTTGTCGTCTTTACGTAAATCCTCCAAAACATAATGGGCCATCTGGCTTCCGTTGTAGATGGATCTCGAAAGCTCCGTTTCAGCGGCAAGCAGCTTAAATTTTGCCTGCGGTAATAGGTTAATATCTTTGCCGTTACGAATAACCTTTAGCTCATGTAGTTGAAGTTTTTGGAAATGCGGGTCAAAGGTTACCTGAACTTGTCCCAGATTTTCGATTCCAGTCTGATCAAAGAGAACTTTGATGTCCTTATAATATTTCGTTTGGGTAGCTAAGTTTATTTGATGTTCGATTAACTCATAGTAATATCCATCACTAATATCATCCAAATTTGGCTTTATGGCCTTTTTTGTAGTGGAGCGCAGCCAAGCTGGCGATGCTGTTTTTTGGATAGTTGTTTGGCTAAAAGACCAGGAAAATGCAGCTAGTACGAGTACAAAGGCAAATAGAAGATGGCTAAATCTTTTCATTAATTCATAATTTAGCCTAAGATAAGTAAAAATTGGAAGCGACGATAGTCGAATTTGGGGAATATTGGAAATTCGACTTTAGTTGAGTCTAGGTTATTTGGCAACTAAAAGGGGTGTCCATATATAACGGACACCCCTTTTAGTTGCTAATTCGGTAACCTTATAATTTACTTTCTCTTTTTTTCTTTTTCTTAACGACTTTAGGCATTTGAGCCTGTTTTGATTCATATTGTCGCTCAATATATTGTATAATTTCTGAGGCAATATCTTTTTTTGTCGCTTTTTCGATGCCTTCCAAACCTGGAGATGAGTTTACTTCCAGTACCAGAGGGCCTCTGTCAGAAGGAATCATATCGACACCGCAAACCGTAAGTCCTAATTGTGCGGCAGCAGCGATTGCTGTTTCTCTTTCTGCTTTACTTAACCGGATAATCTGGGCAGTGCCACCCCGATGGATATTTGACCGAAACTCGCCCTCTTTGGCTGTGCGTTTCATCGCTCCAACAACTTTGCCGTCGACTACAAAAGCCCGGATATCTGAGCCTTTTGATTCTTTGATAAACTCTTGGATAAGGATGTTATTGCCAAGGCCGTAGAACGCTTCAATAACGGATGAAGCAGCTTTCTTTGTCTCTGCAAGTACCACCCCAATACCTTGCGTGCCTTCTAATAATTTGATAACTAATGGGGCTCCACCAACCATGCTAATAAGGTCGTCCACATCGGAAGCTGTACGTGCAAAGCCTGTAATAGGTAAGCCGATACCAGCACCGGATAAAATTTGTAGACACCTTAATTTGTCACGAGATCGCGTAATGGCTTGACTGGGATTCGCAGAAATGACATCCATGACCTCAAATTGTCTAACGATGGCAGATCCATAGAATGTTACCGATGCGCCTATTCGGGGAATAATGGCATCAATATCACTCAGATCCTGTCCTTTATAATGGATACTTGGTTTACCTTGCTGAATACCGACATAACACTTGCTGTGATCAATGACAACACATTCGTGTCCTCTTTGCTGTGCGGCTTCTACGAGACGACGAGTCGAGTATAAACTCTTTACTGTCGATAATACGGCAATTTTCACGATTTGTATAATGAGTATATTTTGTGCTAAGATAACAAAATTGCTTGGCTATTTGTTTTATTTTACCAAGGTCTTCTCCGAGAGATTTTCTTTGGAAACATCAACCAAAAACCTTTTGTTTAAGAAATTTTTACCCAAAAGCATAGGGTAAGTCATTTGTGATCTATTTCTAAAGGAGATTTTAATGCTAAAGACTTGGTTATATAATGTTGCCGTTGTGCGGATGTAGTAACGTTTTTCTTCTTGGCCAAAAGAACTTTTTACGAGTTTTGTTCTATAGAGCTTTAACTTTAGCGTTTTCGTCTCTTTTGTCTCAAAATTTATGATCAGCTCGCAGATAATCCAGTCCTGATCATCCTCGTTAACGATCTTGTACGAGTTGCAGTGTAGCACCGATGAAGCGGCGCCGGTATCGACTTTTGCTTCTATACCATATATTCCCAATTCAGGTAAATCAAGGGTCTCTTTCCAGCCCACAAGAAGTTTTTCTTTCATGTATACCAAATTGAAAAAAATATCCTTGTCTCCTAGGTAAATAGGAGACAAGGATAAAAAACTTTTATTCGTAGATAAATTCTCCGTAAGGGGAGGTTATAGTTACTTTTTTGGATGCAGATTCCTCTACACGGCCTATGATCTGGGCCGGAATCCCGAATGACTCTGAAATGGCGATGATATCCGATGCAATCGATTCAGGTACATATAATTCCATACGGTGTCCCATATTGAATACTTTGTACATTTCTTTCCAGTCAGTATTGGATTCTTTCTGTATTAACGCAAAAAGAGGTGGAATCGGGAAAAGATTATCTTTGATGACATGCACATTATCGACGAAGTGCAAGACCTTGGTTTGCGCTCCACCTGAGCAATGTACCATTCCGTCAATTTGTGAACGGTACTTGTCTAGTATCTGTTTGATAACAGGCGCATAAGTACGTGTAGCGGAAAGGACTAGCTTACCTGCGGTTATTTTTTCTCCAGTTTCAACTTCGATTTCATTTGTAAGATTTTGGCTTCCCGCGAAAACTAGTTCGTAAGGAACAGCTGGATCATACGCTTCAGGATATTTTTCAGCTACTTTTTTGTTAAATACATCATGACGTGCAGAAGTTAGTCCATTGGAACCCATTCCGCCATTGTACGACTGTTCATAGGTTGCTTTTCCATTCGATGCTAAGCCTACAATAACGTTACCGCCTTTGATGCGGTGGTTTGAAATAACGTCTTCACGTTTCATCCGACAGGTTACTGTACTATCAACAATGATGGTGCGAACAAGGTCGCCAACGTCGGCGGTTTCGCCTCCTGTAGAATAGATGCCGATTCCCAAACCTCGAAGTTCAGACAGAATCTCTTCTGTGCCATTGATGATTTCTGCAATCACCTCTCCAGGAATGAGATTTTTATTTCTGCCAATCGTTGAGGATAAAAGAATGTTATCGATGGCACCCACACAAAGTAAGTCATCAATATTCATGATAATTGCGTCTTGTGCGATACCTTTCCAAACTGAAATATCACCAGTTTCTTTCCAATAGACATACGCTAATGAAGATTTAGTACCAGCACCATCCGCATGCATAATATTACACCAGTCTGGGTCTCCACCCAAAATATCTGGAATTATTTTGCAAAATGCTTTGGGAAACAGACCCTTATCTATATTTTTTATCGCATTGTGCACATCCTCTTTCCCTGCGGATACGCCTCGTTGATTGTATTTTAAATCTGACATCTTAGGGCAAAAATAAGCAATAGGACTGAATTAACGAATCTAATTCGTGTAATTTAATCACTTATTATTACGCACCATTGTTGAATTAGATTTTCAAGATTACTTTTCGCATTGGCTGGACTTGTGCTAGGTAAGCATCTGTAAATAATGTCCTCTCTTTTGTTGAAATGCTTTACGTATAAACTGTGCGCTTTTTGCCCGTTAAAAATAATTTGTGTGATTTTAGGGTGGGTTTCTAGCAACTCGATAATCTGATTCGGAATTTCATTTTGTATGGCTAGATCCATACTGCCGGGACGAGAGGCTTCTGCGCAAACATCCCAAAGACCAATGTTATTTCTGAGTAATAGATCTATCTTCTCCGTATAATTTGTTTGCTCCGGCGCATTAAACAAAGAGGTGATTACTTTCCAGAATCGATTTTGTGGGTGTGCATAATATTCATTTTCTGCCAAAGACTTATCTCCGGGCAAAGAGCCAAGGATGAGTATTTCTGTGGTAGAGTTTACTAAAGGTAGAAAGGATCTTTTGCGCATAATCAAAAATAGTAATTTTAAATTTTCATTTGAAATTTGAAAAATATTATAGTATATTTATGATATTAAAATGATATCAAATATATATTAACAAATTATGGAAAAACTAATTAAACCAATGTCAGGCTATTTAGCTTTATTGATAGCTGTCGTTTCGTTTGTGGCGGCAATATTCTCATTTGCCAGCGTAGAAGCAAGCTCACTTTATGTCGTATTGGGGGTTGTGCTGATGATCGCTACTTTTTTTATTCTGAAAGGATTGATGATTATTAATCCAAACCATTCGCGTGTACTGAATTTCTTCGGGAAATATGTAGGTACGGTTAAGGAAAACGGTTTGTTTTTTGTCAATCCGTTGTATTCAACGATTAAAATAAGTCTTCGGTCGGATAACTTACAGGGACAGACACTGAAAGTCAATGACAAGATGGGAAACCCAATTGAGATCGGAGCAGTGATTGTATGGCAAGTGGGAGACACGTATAAAGCTGCTTATGATGTAAGTAATTATACCTCTTATGTACGTACGCAGAGCGAAGCAGCGGTAAGACATTTGGCTGGAAGCTTTCCTTATGATAACTTGGAGGATGAAGGAGCGGAGATCACCTTGCGTGAAGGTGGCGATACCGTAAATCATATTCTTGAACAAGAATTGTCTGATCGTTTGGCGCCTGCCGGGGTTATTATTAAAGAGGCTAGAATCAGTCATTTGGCTTATGCTTCCGAAATAGCAGGTGCTATGCTTCAAAGACAGCAAGCAGCTGCTATTGTGGCTGCAAGAGCAAAGATTGTAGACGGTGCTGTTGGGATGGTGGAAATGGCCTTGCATAAGTTGTCTGAAAAAGATATTGTAGAGTTGGACAACGAGAAAAAAGCAGCAATGGTCAGCAATTTAATGGTGGTACTTTGCGGAGAAAAAGCAGCGACACCAATTGTAAATACAGGTACGTTGTACCAATAAACGAAATGAAATGGCGGATAAGAAAAACTTTATGCTACGCTTAGACGACCAGATGTACAAAGCATTGGAAAAATGGGCTGCAGATGAGTTTAGAAGTGTTAATGGGCAGATCGAATATCTTTTACATAAAGCGCTGCAAGAAAATAAAAGATTGGGCACAGAAAAAAAGACTGCCGATAAGAAATAGCCTATAGTAAGGAATGCCTATAGTAAGGAATGAAAACTGTACCTTTGGCCTCGCAATTGACAAAAGCCAAAGGTACTTTTTATTTAATGTTTTAACGATAGAAGATGAAGATTAATCCAGCGTACAAGTTATTGGTCGTAAGTACAAGCACGATCCATGGTAGTGAGTTTTTAGCTTATATTAAGCAAGATTTTGTAGAATTTATTCAGTCAGACGAATTGCTATTTGTCCCTTTTGCGAGACCTTCAGGAATTTCGTTTGATGGTTATACGGCTAAGGTACAGGACGCATTGAAAGATAGGGGTATAACGGTTAGGGGGCTGCATGAGTTTCATAACATGAAGAAGGCTATTCAGGATGCTAAAGCTATTTTTATTGGTGGAGGAAATACATTTCTACTGTTAAAAACGTTGTATGAGCTGGATTTGGTACAGCAATTGCGCGTACAATTAGCAAAGGGGATTCCATATGTCGGTACATCGGCGGGGTCCAATTTGACCGGACTAACAATAGGAACTACAAATGATATGCCTATTGTTTATCCGCCTAGCTTTGACGCACTTGGTTTCTTGCCTTTTAATATCAATCCACATTATTTGGATCCGGATCCAAATTCTACACACAAAGGAGAGACAAGGGAAACGCGAATCCAGGAATTTCATCAAATTAATCCTCAGCCAGTCATAGGCTTACGTGAAGGGAGCTGGTTGCATGTAAATGAAGGAAACATAGAACTGAAAGGTAATTTAACAGCCCGGCTATTTAAAGCTGGTTTCGAGCCCGAGGAGCTAGCGCCTGGATTAATTAATTTTTAAGATAGTGTAAAGTTCATGGGCATATCAAGTCAAATGTGCTCTTCAATGTAGTAGTAGACGATTTTACGGAAGACTAGCAGCAATTCCCATTGGAAAAAATAGTTTTTCAGATTGTTGAAAATCATACAAAATAAGCTACTTTTGCGCTAAATCCATTAAATTTTCTTCCAATGGAACAAAATTCAGCATTACACCCAGCCGATATCGCGGAAGAAATATCGCGTTTAAGTAAAGGGGAGCAACATCAAGAGTTTATGGACTATCCTTTGGAGGATAGATTGGAGATCTTTTCTTTTTTTGAAATGGATGTCCAATATACGTTGATCAAATCCATGACGGAACATGAGCTGTCCGAATTGCTGAATAACCTGAAGCCGGATACGCGTAATGAACTGTTGTCGGAATTGCCGGATGATCTGATCAAATATCTGATCAATCTTTTGAATGAGCGCGAGAAGCAAATGGCTTTGGAGCTGATTGGTTATAAAGAGGACAGTATTGCCCGACTTATGACACCAATGTATGTGCAAGTTCGTCCTTATTATACCGTCGATGATGTTTTTCGGCATATCAAGGTGTTTGGAAGGAAGGCAGAAACGCTTAATTTTATTTATGTAGTTGATGAGAAAAACGTCTTGATCGATGACTTGAAAATTGGTCAATTACTACTATCGGATTCTTCTACCAAGATTTCCGACTTAATTGACTACAATTTTGCCGCGATTAAGGCTTCCACACCCATGGAAGAGGCATTCGAGATTTTTCAAAAGTACGATCGAAGTGCTTTACCTATCATTACTGAAGCAGGGGTATTGGTCGGAATTGTGACATTTGATGACGTGTTGGATCGAATTGAAGATCGGGATACAGAAGATATCCAGCGATTTGGGGGGATGGAAGAATTGGATCTGGCTTATACGAAAACTCCTTTGTTGCAATTGATCCAAAAAAGAGCCGGCTGGCTGATCATCTTGTTTTTTAGCGAAATGCTTACAGCCTCAGCAATGGGGTTTTTTGAAGGCGAATTGGAAAAGGCGGTTGTACTTGCCTTATTTGTTCCTTTAATTATATCCAGTGGAGGTAATTCGGGATCACAGGCGGCATCTTTAATTATTCGTGCCATGGCACTCGGTGAATTAAAGCTGAAAGATTGGTGGTACGTGATGAAGCGCGAAATTTCTTCTGGTTTAATCTTAGGTGGAATATTGGGTTCGATCGGATTCTTACGGATATTGGCTTGGCATTTTCTTGATCTGTATGACTATGGCCCTTATTGGATTTCAATTGGTTTTACGGTTGCTGTTTCCTTATTGTTTATTGTTTTATGGGGGACTTTGTCAGGATCGTTTATTCCATTTATTCTACGTCGGTTTGGATTGGATCCAGCGACCGCATCAGCGCCATTTGTAGCTACATTGGTGGATGTTTCAGGATTGATTATCTATTTTACTGTTGCAGCATTCTTTCTGCATGGAAAACTACTGTAGTTTGGATGATAAGATTTAATAAAAAGAGCTTAAAGCATACTGATGATTTAGGCTCTTTTTATCAAAAAATTTTTCTCATGTCTTTATTAAAGTCATCTGTCCATTCATTGTGGTCTGCACTCTTCTTCTTAGCATGTTTTTTTGCCCTATGCTGTTTTTATTTGAAGTAGTTCATAATGGAATACAAGGAGATAGACTGAGAAGCTGAAGCGCATTGTCTTGTTTATAAATTGAGTCTGCGGTATAATTTTTCCTTTAAACCGCCTTTTTGCGCAATATAAATTCCTTTTTTTCCGGAAAATAAAAAAGCGACTATACACGCTATTGTTATAAATAAAATAGGTTGAATCCCAAATAATTCATAACCCATTACAATACAGGCGAGCGGGGTGTTTGTAGCGCCTGAAAATACGGCTACAAAGCCCATGGCGGCCAGCAGGCTGACGGGAAGTGGAATAACGGTGCTTAATGCACTCCCTAAGGTTGCCCCGATAAAAAACAGCGGGGTGACTTCTCCGCCTTTAAATCCGGCAGAAAGGGTGAAAGTCGTTAAAAGTAATTTGATGATAAAGTCATAATAATTCGACTGATCGACAAATGCGTTCTGAATCATCGGGATACCAAGTCCAATATAGTTGCTGCTATGGAATAACCTAATGATAAGTACCAAAATAATACCGCCAATTACCGGTCTAAGCAGAGGATATTTAATTCGTTTGAATTGAAGGCTAAAGAAATCGCTGGTAAATGTAAAAAGCCATGCTGTAACACCGAATAGAATGCCTGCGGAGAGGCTAAATCCAATATTGGTCAAAGACAGCATTGGAATAACATCATGAATTGGATAATGAGTGTGTGGAATATTCCATAATTGACAGCTGAAGTTCGCAAAATAGGCGGTAAATAAACAGGGCAGGATACCGAAATATCTTTTTTTGCCAATCAGTAGGACTTCCAGACCAAATATTGTTCCGGCGAGTGGGGTGCCAAAAACAGCGGCAAAGCCTGCAGTGATGCCAATTGAAATTAAGATACGGCGTTCAGTTTTATCGAAGTCAAACCAGCGATTGAGCTGATCGGAAACTGCTCCACCTATCTGCACGGCAGTTCCTTCACGGCCTGCCGAACCTCCAAACAGATGTGTAAGTAAAGTTCCGAATAGGACAAGAGGCGCCATGATAAGCGGAATACGGCGTTGGGGATGCAGGTATTCTTCAATCAGCAGATTATTTCCTTTGCTTGATGGATTGCCCCAATACTTATAGGACAATGCAATGGCAAATCCCGCTAGGGGGAGTCCATAAATTATCCAAGGATGAGCTTCTCGGTACTGCGTTACCCAATTGAGGGAAAAGAGAAAAAATGCACAAATAGATCCTACGATGAAACCTATCGCACTACAGGAGATAAGCCATTTAAGAAAAAAATGAAGATTGCTTTGATTTGAATGTGTTATAGCCATAAGTCTACACTTTATATAAAATTGTCGTTTTATACTAAAATAGTAGACGTCATCAGCTTATTAGGGCGGTTCAGGGCAGACATCATTGCCATATTTATTTCAAATCTACAAAAAGCGAATGATTATAGCAACCCAACCTGCGATCATAAGTAATCCGCCGAGCGGGGTAATTGGGCCAAGAAACTTTAAATTCTTTTTCCAGTATTCGGCAAACGATAGAAAATATATACTCACCGAGAATAAAAGAGTTCCTAATGTGATCAGATAAAATGCAATTCGTTCAGACGGAAGATCAAAGGAGAAATTAAATCCTAAAATCAATAGTGTAAGAGCAGCATACATTTGATATCGAACGCCGACCTCAAAGGATTCCAGTTTTTCAGCTGATAGGATTTTTTTTAATGCATGGGCTCCAAATGCACCTAAGATAATAGCGAGGCCGCCAAATAGGGCGGCTGTGATGATGACAACGTTTTGCATGCCTAAATTTACTAAATTGCGGGTTTAATCATATCAATATGAAGGATTCCATAATCAGGGTAGGGCTCGGAAATTTGCTCAAAGCCTAATTTTTCATAAAAGGATTTTAAATGAAATTGCGCACCTATCTGTATCTCGCCTTCACCAAATTCTTTGTAGAGCGATTCGATGGAATGAATCATTAATTGTTGACTCAGGCCGGTTCCGCGCGCTTCCTCGGCAACGATAACCCGACCAATGGAAGCTTGTGGGTAGGAAAGGCTCGGAGGAACTAATCTCGTGTATGCTATAATACGATCATCTTGTTCTATCCACAGATGCAGACAAGCAAAATCTTTATCGTCCAATTCAGGATATAAACATTCCTGCTCCAAAACAAAAACTTCCATGCGAAGCTTTAAAATACGATATAATTCTTTCGTGTTGAGTTCGTCAAAACTCTTTAGGTTCCACTGAAAAGCCATAATTGAAATAAAAATAGAGCCAAATTATACAATCGATAGGGTTGGAAAGACATACCCAATTTAATTTGACTCTATTGATTTGAGCGTTTTATGCGAGTAGACTTTTAACAACTTCAGAGATGGTTTTCCCATCTGCTTGTCCAGCAAGCTTTTGATTTGTGGCGCCCATTACTTTACCCATATCCTTAATGGAAGAAGCTCCTGTTTCGGCGATAATTGCTTTGACAATCGTTTCAACTTCTTCCTTGCTTAACTGTTTTGGTAGATAAGCTTCAATAACTTTTTCTTCCTCAACTTCAATTTCATAAAGATCTTCCCGGTTTTGAGTCTTATAAATTTCCGCAGATTCGCGACGTTGTTTTACAAGTTTTTGTAAAACTTTAATCTCCGCCTCCTGATTAAGGTCTTCGGCATGACCTTTTTCTGTCTTTGCTAAGAGTATAGCTGCCTTAATTGCACGTAAGCCACGTAATTTTGCCGTGTCTTTTGCGATCATTGCGGCCTTAATGTCTTGATTTATTTGTATTTCTAATGACATGATAATTAAATTATTTTCGATTGACAATTGCGCCTGTCGCTTGTGCTGTAGGCATTATTAATAGATCGTTTATATTAACATGTGCAGGTCTGGTAATGACGAAAAGGATCGTTTCGGCAATATCTTTCCCTGTCAGAGGTTGTACACCATTGTAAACATTTTTAGCTCTTTCCCGGTCTCCATGGAAACGAACTTCCGAAAACTCTGTCTCCACCATTCCGGGGTCGATAGATGTTACTTTAATGCCCTGAGTTAGTAAATCAATGCGCATAGCTTTAGTTAAAGCATCAACAGCATGTTTGGTAGCACAGTACACATTTCCATTCGGATAAACCTCTTTCCCTGCAATAGATCCTAAATTAACAATATGGGCGCCGTTTTCGGTATCCATAAGTGGTATCACAGATTTACTCACATACAGTAAACCTTTGATATTGGTATCAATCATTCTGTCCCAATCTCCGATATCACCATCTTGAATAGGATCCAATCCTTGACTCAAACCAGCATTGTTGATGAGAACATTTATTTTTTTCCATGCTGGAGGCAAGCCCTCAATTTGATTCGCAACTTGTTCTGCATCGCGAACATCAAGCTCAAAAATATGGATCTGAATAGTAGGGTAGGCCGCTAACAATGCATCTTTTAATGCCTCTAAACGGTTTAACCTGCGCGCGCAAAGTAAAAGATTGTAACCCTCTTTCGCTAAAACTTCGGCACAAGCCTGACCAATTCCTGAACTTGCTCCTGTAATAAAAACTGTTTTAGTCATATAAAGTAACTCGTTGATATTAAAAATTAATCCGATTTGATTCAAAACCAGATCTTAGCTGGCACTACTTTGTAGCAATATAGATGGTACAGATACCAAATGTTTGCGGTCTAACAATAGTTTCATGAAAACCTGCTTTTTTGTTTATGGCAACGAACTTTTGTCCATCTGGAAATTGAGCAACAGATTCTGGTAGGTATTCATATGCATTGGAATCTTTTGAAAAGAATTTTCCAATGGTTGGTGTAATAAACTTGAAATAAAAATTATAAAGCTGTTTAATGGGAAATTTTTTCGGATTCGAAAATTCTAAAATAACAGCTTTCCCACCAGGTTTTAATACGCGGTATATGTCTGATAGGCCTTTCTCCAAGTTTTCAAAATTACGGACACCAAATGCTACGGTAACAGCGTCGAACGTATTATCTTCAAATTGAAGCCTCTCTGAGTCTCCTAACGCTACCTCAAATTGATTCGCTAATCCCTTGCTTGCAATTTTTTTCTTAGCGACTTCAAGCATTCCTTGGGAAATATCGACACCAATAATCTTTTTTGGATTCAAGATTTTAATTGATTCCAATGCAAAATCACCAGTTCCTGTCGCTACATCCAACATCAGTTGCGGTTTTATGGACTTTAAGGCATTGATGGCTTTTTTGCGCCATATAATGTCAATACCCAAAGACATGAAATGGTTTAAAAAATCATAGGAATGGGAGATGTTGTCAAACATATCTGCCACCTGTTTCTTCTTCCCATCGTTGGTATCTTTATAGGGTTTTAATGTTGAGGAGTCGTGCGTCATAGTTACAAAGATACAATATATGAATATTTTTTAGTGCTAAAAAAGGGATTTGTTTTCATCTTAAAGTCAGTTTGTATTGATGATAGTGGAGCGTATTGATTTGCTTTTTACCATTTTGCTTATTCACAATGGCTTAAGTTATTAACATTTTTTAATGTGTTGATTTTAAGTGGAAATTTTTTATTTTCAACATCTTTTCAACAGTAAGTGTTGAAAACTCACTATGTAAATCTGTGTCCTTCAAAGCTTTTTGAGGTTTCGGGTGTGATCGTTGAATTTCGCTGTGTGTAACTCCGCATGGTGGTGAATTTTATTTTTTATACATTTGTTATCCTATCTAAAATTTATACGGATAGCAAAGCTATATTTCTGATATAATATCATGATGAACGACAGTAATTTTGAGGCGAATAACACGGATAATAACAAACGGAGTAATTATGGCGAACGTCGTACCAAATTAAATAATTTGGTGAGTGGTTTGGGTAAACTTCCGCCGCAGGCAGTGGATCTTGAAGAGGCTGTTTTGGGAGCTTTGATGCTTGAAAAGAATGCGCTGAGTGAAATTATTGATATTTTAAAACCAGAATCGTTCTATAAGGAATCACATCAAAAGATCTTTGAAGCGATTTTTGGCCTTTTTCAAAAGACTTCTCCAATTGATATATTAACCGTTACCTCGGAACTTAGACGGATGGGGGCTCTTGAAATGGTTGGCGGTGCTTATTATATTACGCAATTGACAGATCGCGTGGTTTCGGCAGCTAATATTGAGTATCATGCACGTATTATTTCACAGAAATATATTCAGCGTGAGCTGATTAAAGTTTCTACTGAAATTATTAATAGCTCATACGATGAAACGTCAGATATCTTCGATCTGTTGGATCATGCCGAAAAAAGTTTGTTTGATATCGCGCAGAATAACTTGCGGAGAGATTCAAGAAAGATGGACGATATTATGCGTGAGGCGATCTCTAATCTTGAGATGCTGCGTGACCGCACAGATGGTCTGACAGGTGTGCCTTCGGGTTTGACTGCCTTGGATCGTATGACTTCAGGTTGGCAGCCTTCTGATCTGGTTATTATTGCAGCACGTCCAGCGATGGGAAAGACGGCATTCGTACTTTCCGTTGCACGTAATGCTGCAGTGGAACACGGAAAAGCAGTTGCCGTATTCTCGCTGGAGATGTCATCTGTTCAGCTTGTCAATCGTCTAATCGCTGGTGAAACGGAAATTGAGCAAGAGAAATTGAAAAAAGGAAATCTTGCTGATCATGAATGGCAACAATTACATTCGAGAATTGGTCGTTTAACCGATGCGCCTATTATTATTGATGATACGCCGGCGTTGAACGTGTTCGAATTTAGAGCTAAATGTAGGCGCTTAAAGGCACAATACGATATCCAAATGGTTATTGTAGATTACTTGCAGTTAATGCATGGAAAAGCTGAAGGTAAAGGTGGGGGGAACCGTGAACAAGAGATCGGTAGTATTTCCCGTGCTTTGAAATCTGTAGCTAAGGAGCTAAACATCCCCGTGCTGGCATTATCGCAGCTGAGTCGTGCTGTAGAGTCAAGACCGGGAAATAGTAAGCGTCCTATGTTGTCCGATTTACGGGAGTCTGGTTCCATTGAGCAGGATGCGGATATGGTTCTTTTCTTATATAGACCCGAATATTATGGTTTGACAGAAGATGAAGAGGGACGTCCTACTGCCGGTGTCGGTGAAGTTATTATTGCAAAACACCGTAATGGTGAGACCGGAATTGTTCCCCTTCGCTTTGTGGGTAAATTTGTGAAGTTTGTGGATTTAGAAGATGAGTTTTCGGGTATGGGTGGTGGAGATGGATTCGGTGATGCGCCGGCTACATTTTCTGCTTCTGCATTAAATCCGTCGCCAAACTTTGCTGATGATTTTAGTGCTGGGGGCTTCAGTGGGGGTATTACGATGCCATCCCGCATGAACGACATGCCTGATGATGCGCCATTTTAGTGATTAATTTTACATAAGTATTCCTAAATAATAGAAAAAACCGAATGATTTAAATTCGGTTTTTTCGTTTATGACGCCTTCGTAATCTAAGTTGCTTATGTGGGCTTGTTCCTGCTATTTTATTTACCTTTAAAATTTGTATGTCACGCCTGCACCGACAATTTGCCTAATTTGTAGGGCAGAATTTCTCTTTCCAACTTCAACATTATCTTTAATAATCGGAATAGCTGTATTGTAATCGTAGATCATCTGCACACCAGCGTTTACTGTAATAAACTTGTTTACCTTCATAAAAAGATTGGCCGTATAGTCAATATCTACATTTTGAGGTTTATCTAGATAGTTTGAATAGAGTTTTAGTATATTTTCAAATGAAATGTTCTCCATTAAATTTACTTTATAATAAGCATCAAATGATGCGCCGAATTCAGTGCGGGACTTGCTGTTCGGATTTAGTCCATATCGTGTGGAAAGGAGCGTATCACTTACGAATACAAAGCGCACAGCCGCAGGCGAAAGATTAAATCTGAGGTTGTCCGATCGTTTGTACGCAAAACCCGGACCGAAGCTCAGGTATGCCGGAGCTAAAAACCTGGATATCCTTTTTTTGGGTGAAGCTGTGTAGTCATAACCATCGGCAAATTGTGTGTTAAAGTTTAGAAAGAAGGTATAAAGCCAATATTGAGATGCCTGATGTCCCAACAAGCTATTTAAAACTAATCGGTCATCATTTTTGCGCCAGTCCGACTCTTTTTGAAAGGTTAGCCCATAAGCCGCAAGGACCTTGTTGTCCCATGACCATTTGCCTTTCTTGTAATTGAAGTCGTAATTAAGAGTTAGGTTGCCGGAGAAAGAATTCACCCCACCTGCAGCCCAATTAGAAAATGAACTTTGGTTGATCAGAAAGGTGTTTTCTCCTTTGATAATCCAGGTTTTTGTACTGTCTACCGCGGTTGTCTGAGTGTAGGTTTCATGTGCTAATAAGCCAAGAGCAATAAGAATGATTGATTTTATTATTTTCATGTGTGTACTTAATTTGTTTGCATTTCCAAATTATTGTAATCCAAATGAGCACGTACAGCTTTCCATCTTATTAGACAACTAACGCAGTGGTTTTATAGCTGCGTATTGGATTTGTGGAAATATATTTCGTTCCTATCGTTATCTACAACAAGTTTGATCTGATCGATGCGCTTAAAACGAGGTCATTATCCATTTTCAACGTGATGTTTTAAGCGTGTACGAGAAAATAAATGTTTTATAACTAAACGAATAAATGAGGTTAATGTTTTTTTGTCCTTTTGATTGTGTTTATTTTAAATAAAATCAGAACTTTGCTCAATTGTATGTATGCGCTATTTATTAGCGTAGCAGCTATTGGATAAAAGTTTATGAGCAGCTTTTGACAATACCCGGAAACAAGAACAAAGCCATTATTTTGGATCAAGAAAACCGGCTTCTATTGTGCTATTCATAACAAAAACTTATAAAATGTTTAGATGAAGATAACGCTACTTTGTATAGGTAAGACAGATGATAAGTACCTGATTGAGGGTATTGACAAGTATATTAAACGGTTAAAGTTTTATGTAAATTTTAGTATTGTGGTCATTCCAGATATCAAAAATGTCAAGAATCTTTCTGCTGAGCAGCAGAAAGATAAGGAGGCTCTGCTGATTTTGAAACAATTACAGCCTCAAGATTTAGTCGTTTTGCTGGATGAATATGGAAAAGAGTTTCGTTCCTTGGAGTTTTCTGCTTATCTGGAAAAAATGATGGTACAAAGTGTTCAGCATATGGTATTTATTATTGGTGGTCCCTATGGGTTTGACCAAAAAATTTATGATCGGGCGAAGTCAAAAATTTCGTTGTCCAAGATGACATTTTCGCATCAAATGATTCGTTTGTTTTTTACAGAGCAGCTCTATCGTGCTTTTTCTATCATGAAAGGGGAGCCTTATCATCACGAATAATATGGAAAAAAGTCCGTAACTTCATCATGAATAAAAACAAGCTTATGAATTTGCCCAACAAACGAGATTATCACTATAAAAGTGACGAAGGAGAGAAAAATAGCCAATTGAATAAATACATTATGATTGCTTGTATTATAATCGTAATCGCATTGGCCTATTTTTTCGCATAGCTTAATGCCCTTCCATACGGATCTAGTAAAAGAAATAAATCTCTTACTTAATATCCGTATGGAGGATATCAGCAGATGATTTTAATAAATTTTAATTGAATTGTTTAAGCAAGAACGCTTAATTTTTGGGAGAAGGTTGGCAGGTTTTGCGCGTTCTTTTTGGGACAGTGTTGTTTACGAATCCCCAATTGGTCATGTAGAATGACAAGGGATTAATTTCTAATAGTTTTTTCATTTTTTCTTTTTTTACCATATAATAATTTATTGATTCGCTAATAAGTGATCAATAATCGAGCCAAACTAGAGTGGTTGTCATGTTCGAAAAGAAATATAGCAAATAAGGTCGATAAAAAATAATTGAAAGTGTGTTTTTTAGGGCTAGGTCAACATAAAACGCAGCCCATTTGAGAGGGGCTGCGTCGAATCGAAGTATTTATTTTTTATCAATTTTATATAATTTTCCGATATCTGTGATAGCGTACAGCGCGCCATCTTTGCCCTGCGTGATATCTCTAAATCGTTGCCCTTCACTACCTAGGAGGCGTTCTTCTCCAACCACCTTGTTATCCTTTAGTATAATTCTGGCAATGTGCATGCTGCTTAAACCGCAAATAAAGAGATTATTCTTCCATTCTGGAATATTCTGTCCGGTATAGAATATAATTCCACTAGGCGAGAGAACAGGATCCCAATAATAGACGGGTTGTTCCAGACCGTCTTTTTGTTGTATGCCCTCACCAACCTTATCTCCTTTATATTCTATACCGTACGTAATCGTTGGCCATCCATAATTCTTGCCAGCTTCAATTCTGTTCAACTCGTCGCCGCCCCGTGGACCAAATTCGGTTTCCCAAAGATCCCCAGTTTCAGGATGTAAGGCAAGTCCCTGTGGATTACGATGTCCATAACTGTAAATTTCCGGACGTGCATTTGCCTTGCCTATAAATGGATTCCCAGGAGCAGGCTGTCCATCAGTGGTGATACGTAGGATCTTGCCCAATGCTGCATTCAGATCTTGTGCCAATGGTCGTGTGACCAAATCAGATCTTTCACCCGTACTCAAAATGATATTGCCTTCTTTATCAAAGATAATTCGTCCACCATAATGCAGATTCCCTTTATGAGCAGGAGTAGCTTGGTAGATAACTTTAGCACCTTCTATCGATTTCTCGTCTACTGACAGTTTTCCTTTCGCAACAGCTGTCAAAGTTCCAGCAGCGGTATTATCAGAGAAAACCCAATATATCATACGGTTTGACTCGAATTTTGGATCAAGACGCAATCCCAAAAGCCCACCTTGTCCACTGCTATTGACTTGAGGTAAACCTTTAATTGGTTCACTTAATTTACCGTCTGCCGTTGCAATGCGAAAATCACCTTCTTTTTCTGAGATTAATAATCGACCATCGGGTAGCGCAGTGATACCCCAAGGAGATTTTAATCCCTCGGCAATTACTTTACCTTCGAATGGCGTGCTCGTCTTTGCACCTTTAATTCTGGTTTGTCCAGCAAATGCTGGTTTATAATTTGTGTTTGCCTTTTGTGTTTCTACGGGAGGATAACTTGTTGTATCAGTTGCAGAATTTGCACTGCTATCCGAACTTGAATTTGAATTTGCATGGTTGGAATTACATGCAGTTAATCCTAAAGATACTGTTAAGAGGCTTATTGTCAGTTTGGTTTTCATTATCTGTGACTTGTTTTTGGTCTGATTATCTGCTTGAAGATATTAAAAATTAATGAAATATTATTTTTCAGAATGTAATAATATAAATATATAACTCATACTAATAAGAAAGGGGAATGCTAGCCAGCTAATTTGTCTTTAAGTATTATAGGAGTTATTTTCCCGCCAGGCAGTTTCTTACGATTCGGTGGAGCTCAATATCGTTGTTTATATAATAATCACTTATATCTAGAATAGTGTTTGTATTTAAATTGTAAATACACACGGGAACGTAGTTGGGTTGTGCGGAGGTCTCGAAAGTCTTAAAATAATCTGCACTTTCCTGTATGTTTGAAAACTCTTTGGATTCGCAATGCTGTGTATCCTGATTATAAGCAATGGTTATAAAGTTCTTTTTCATTTTACTCGTCTTTTATCAGAATAACGAAAATTGGGAAGTAAAAGTTTTAAAAATTATTGCCCTTTATTTTTTAAACACTGATATGGCTTGCGGCTATCGGCTGTCCAAAAAATATTTTTGCTTTGTTTTCAAAGTCCCTTGGATCATCTGTTGTATAAAAGGCCAGTTGGCCATTTTGAGAACAAATTGTTTCAATTTCCCGGTGTCTATCAAGATATTCTTTTAAGCTATTGGCAACAATAGGTCCCTGGGAGATGATATTTATATTACTTGGTGTATATTTTTGGATTACGGGTAGCAATAAAGGATAATGGGTGCAGGCAAGTACAATGGTGTCGATCTGATCGGATTGCTGTAAAAGCTCCCGTAAATCTTTTTCTACAAAGTAATGTGCGCCTTCTGTATTGATTTCATTGTTTTCGACTAAAGGAACCCAAAAAGGGCAGTCGTGCTGATAAACCTCAATTTCTGGATTGAATTTGTGTATTTCTATTTTATAGGATTCAGATTTTACCGTTCCTGTAGTGGCTAAAATACCGATCTTGTTAGTTTTCGTAAAATTGTGTACGATTTCTGTAGTGGGTCTGATGACGCCAAGGACTTTCTTTCCAGGGGGAAGATCATGTTGTTGAATAGTCCTTAATGCTTTTGCAGAAGCTGTATTACATGCGAGAATAACGAGATTGCAGCCCAGGTCAAATAATTTAAAAACACATTGTTTGGTGTAGTTATAAACGGTCTCAAAGGATCTTGTACCGTATGGAACACGGGCATTATCGCCTAAATAGATATAATCGTATTGAGGTAAAAGTTGTTGAATTTCCTTGAATACGGAGAGTCCTCCATAACCGGAATCAAAAATGCCTATCGGACCTGATTTTGATAAATTATCCATAACACAATGTTATAAGTTCTTTCACTTACAACATTGTGTTATAAGTTTCAGATTTATTGAAGCAAAGATGGTTTCTCTTTGTATATTTTCCAAATTAATTCGCCAAATAATGTATTTGTCCAAGCAAACCAATGTCTTGTAAATTTTTTAGGATCGTTTTTATGAAAAGACTCATGCATAAATCCGGTTCCACCATGTGTATTGACCAGTGTTTTAATACAATTGCGAATCTCATCATCATTTGTTGAGGTCTGCGCCCGCATAATAATGGACATCGGCCAGATCATATCTCTTCCTATGTGAGGTCCACCAATGCCTTCTGCTGCTGTTCCCTTAAAAAAGAAGGGATTTTTATCAGACAAAACAAAGTTACGCGTACGTTGGTAAACTTCGTTATTTAGATCTACAGCCCCTAAATATGGTAGGGCCAACAAACTAGGGATATTTGCATCATCCATCATAAGATGGCTCGAAAAACCGTCTACCTCAAAAGCATATATCCGGCCCAGTGTCGGGTGGTCGATGATACCATATTTATTGACTGCTGCTTCGACCTCATTGGCAAGCGCTTCCATTTTTGCAGCGAGTTCGTGTTCATTTTTAACTTTTTTCAAAATTTCGGCAGACTGTCTAAGGCTAACAATCGCAAATAAGTTGGATGGAATCAAAAATGAGAAGATTGTAGAATCGTCCGACGGTCGAAAACTAGAGCAGATCAAACCAACTGGATTTACAGGATATCCGTAGCCATCTACTTGTAATGTGTCGGATCCTCTGGAGGTTGTTCGCTCAAATTTATATGGGCCTAGGCTATCTTTACGTTGTTGCTCAACGAAAGTCTGATATATTTTATGTTGTGCTTCTAACCATTCTTCATTAAATGGACTGCTGTCATTTGTTTCTTTCCAATAATGATAAGCTAATCGAATTGGATAACACAATGAATCGATTTCCCATTTTCGTTCATGAATTCCAGGTTTCATGTTTGTGTGATCACTGAACCATTCGCCTTTTTTTGTTGGATCGTTATAAAATGCATTGGCATAGGGATCAATATTGATACATTTACTCTGTTTTTGGATTAAGCCAACAATAAGATCCTGCAGTTTTTTGTCTTTTTTCATAAAGGGCAGGTATGGCCATACCTGCGCACTGCTGTCACGCAACCACATGGCATCAATATCCCCTGTAATCACATAGGTATAATTTCTTCCGTTTTGGACATAGGGAAATACGGTAGTATCTAGGGTATTAGGAAAGCAGTTGTTAAATAACCAAGCCAGTTCCTTATTTTTAACATTTTTCTGAAATTCTACAATTGCATCTTCGATTACCTTGCTCGAGAAAAGTCTTTTCTCTTTACCTGTCCGAACAGTAGGAAAAGAATGTTCCTGAGCAAATGAAAATTTGCTTGTAAGTGCACCTGCGGTTAACAAGGTTGCGTTTTGGATAAATGTTCTGCGTTTCATGCTTATTAGGGCTATTTTTTATGATTTAAGGTTATTTACTGAAATGCAAGATATAAATATTTTTGAATAAAAGGAACAGCAAATACGATTTAGCATGATAAAATTGACTGAACATATGAATAAAGTCAATTTTATTCGGTTAATTTGCGTTTAGGAATGCATTTTGCTAGAAAAAATAATCTTTGAAATAATTTTATGAGGCTTAATATAACAAAAAATAATAATTTACTCCGAATCGTGCTGGCAGGCATGGGAGTAGGTATTTCCTGCGGAGGTTTTGCCCAGATTAAGAGTCAGCCCTATTCGTATCATTTTTATCAAAAAATGAACGATGCGGTTTATTCTACTGAAACGAGAATGCATACTTCTGCTAAACCATTCGTCATAAAAGACTCTTTATTGTTAGCTAAGTTTGATTCAATCCAATCTAATAAACCCGTTTCTTCGTCTAATTGGTTCATGCGCAAGATCTTTAACGAACATCTTGTGCAGGTTGAAAAAGACGATTACACATTCTATGCTGATTTTCTACCGGATCTTTATATTGGAAAGGACATGCAGGGCGACAAGCGCCGAACATGGATGAACAGTAGAGGATTTCAATTGGGGTTGAACGTAGGAAATAAATTTACATTTAATACTTCCGCATTTGAAAGTCAAGCGGTATTTCCCAAATACCTAGATGATTATATTGTTACCAATAAAGTTGTGCCGGGGCAGGCAAATACAAAATTTCGATCCAACAATAAAATGGACTGGATGTATGCGACAGCTAGTATGACTTATGACGCCCATAAGTATATCCAGGCAACTTTGGCTTACGACAAAAACTTTATCGGGGATGGCTATCGATCGATGCTTCTTTCTGATTTTTCATCGAATTATGCTCATCTGAAATTGACGGGAACAATTGGAAATGTCCAATATACTTCGATTTGGGCCTATATGAACGATCCAACGCATCCTAGACAGGATTTGACAGGTACATATCCTATGGAGGGTGATGTGAACAAGCGTTTGGGTGATGGTAAAAAATGGGGTGCGTTCCAATATTTGGACTGGAATGTGACCAATAGATTATCAGTAGGTTTTTTCCAATCCGTTGTTTGGGCTGCTCAGGACGATGCAGGTAAAAGAGGTTTTGATTTTAGTTATATTAGTCCAATTATCTTTATCAGACCTATTGAAAATAATAATACTACTTCGCCGGATAAGATGTTTTTGGGGTTGACTTCTAAATACAAGCTTCCATATCGATTGACTGCATACGGTCAGTTCTTATTGGGTGAATTTACTGCAAAAGAGTTCTTTGCTGGAAATGGATATGCGCACAACAAATGGGGAGCACAACTAGGTGTAAGGGGATATGATGTGTTTGGTGTGAAGAATCTAAATTTTCTTGCCGAGTATAATACAGCAAGACCATATACTTACGCGCACTTTAAATCGTATTCAAACTATAGCAATAACGCCGAACCATTAGCACATCCGAAAGGTGCGAATTTTAGGGAGCTTGTTGGAATTGTGAACTATGCCTGGGATAGATGGGACTTTTCGTTACAGGGCATGTTTACCCAAAATGGGTTGGATCTACCTGACGGAAGTAATATGGGCGGTAATATCTTCCAGTCTTATAGCACTATACCAAATTTATATGGAAACCATATTGCACAGGGAATAAAGAATAATATCTATTATGCAGATGCTAAGGCTGCCTATGTGCTTAACCCCAAGTATAACCTTCGCTTAGAACTTGGTTATACCCAACGTTACGCAAAAGCACAATATGAAACACCGGTAGTCAATAAGTCCGGCGTTGTTTCATTTGGTCTTCGCTCAAGTTTCCGGGCAATTTATAACGATTTATAGAAATTATATAAATCGAACTATATTTGAAATAGGACAAACTATATTGATTCGACTATAGGATCAATATAGTTTGTTTTTAAAACCATGTCTCAGGAAAAATGGACAACATAGGGGAGAAAGCTTTGATACAGTCAACATAAAATATCCGATGGTTGACGATCCCTTATTATGATTTATCACGGCTTAAAAACGATCTATTTAAACAGAAAATGGTATGGGTTCGCTCCGGTTAGCCAATGGACCAGTACAAAAATAATTATATTTCAATGAAAAAAATCCTCATACTGAATGGCCCAAATTTGAATTTGTTGGGTGTAAGAGAGAAATCGATTTATGGTAGCCAGGACTTCCTTAGCTACTTTGAAGAGCTTAAACAACAGTTTGAAATGGTACAATTGCACTATTTTCAAAGCAATTCAGAAGGAGGGTTAATCGATAAGATCCACGAAGTTGGTTTTGAATTTGATGGAATTGTGTTGAATGCTGGAGCGTATACGCATACATCGGTTGCTATTGGAGATGCAATTGCGGCTGTTACTACACCTGTTATTGAAGTTCACATAAGCAATGTCCATCAAAGAGAGGAATTTCGCCATCATTCGTTCTTGGCAAAGAATTGTAAAGGGGTGATCTGTGGTTTTGGCCTGGATAGCTACAGATTGGGTATCGAGGCTTTTATTAAATAATATCTTCTTTTGCAAGGAAGAGAAAAAATAGCTATAAAATAAAAAAGCGGGAATTCCCGCTTTTTTATTTTATAGCTAACAGACTTGTTCTAACCAATAAGACTTCTGATTTCGACTTCGTCTGCTTTGATCTGAGCTTTCATTTCTTCAAGCGAGTCAAACCGTTCATCTTGTCGGATAAAATGAAGGAACTTGACACGTAGTGTCTTGCCGTAAATATCCTGATCGAAATCGAATAGGCTGATTTCAATAGCACGATTCATCCCATCAACAGTGGGTCTGGTGCCTATATAACCCATACCTTTCGCAATTGAAACCGGACTTTCCTCTTTATACTCCCCTGTAGTGATGTTTTGGATATGATTATAGATATATACCTCAACAGCATAAATACCATAGGCTGGTATGAGTTTATGAGGTTCGTGAACCTGCAGGTTTGCTGTTGGAAATCCGATTGTACGCCCAATTTGGTCGCCTCTAATAACAGTTCCCGTTAATTCGAAAGGATAGCCTAAATAGAGATTAGCCGTTCTTATATCGCCCTTTATAAGCGCTTCACGTACTCGTGTGGAGGATACTGCAATATCGTTGATATCCTGCTCCGGAATTTCGTCAACACTGTAGTCAAATATAGATGCAAATTGCTCTAAATCGCCCATAGTACCCTTTCGGTCTTTTCCAAAATGGTGATCATAACCTATCACAATTTTTTTTGTACCCAATTTGCCTACAAGAACATTACTAATATATTCTTCCGGAGTCTGATTTGAAAAATCACGGGAAAAAGGAATGATAATTAAGTGGTCAATTCCCACTTTGCTTAATTGACTGACCTTTTCTTCGATATCGTTGATTAGGCGTAAACTATCATCATCTGGATTGATAATCAATCGTGGATGTGGGAAAAAAGTAAGCAAAATTGTCTCACCATTAATTTTATGAGCTGCTTCCTTTAAGTGAGCCAATATTTTTTGATGGCCAATATGAACACCATCGAAAGTACCGATGGTTACAACTGCATTTTCAACTGGTGAGAAATCATCTAAACTTCTGTAGATTTTCATTTATAGGAGTTTTTGCAAAAATAAGATAAAGAATCAATAAAATGGGAGGGTAAAGTTATTTAATGATTTCTTTATGACGTTTTATTTCAGCGATAAGTTGTTCAAGATTCCAGGCATTTTCTACCGAATAATCTCCACTTTTGGTGCGTCTCAAAGAACTCAGATGTGATCCACTCTGTAAGAATTTTCCAAAGTCATAGGCCAGTGATCTAATGTAAGTTCCTTTCGAGCAGGATATACGAAAATACACGTTGGGGAGCTCGATCTTTTCAATGAGAAAGCTATTGATGCGTACCTGGCGGGATTTTATTTCAACCTCTTCGCCACGACGGGCCTTTTCATAGACACGTTCACCATTAATTTTTATGGCCGAATGGGCTGGGGGAAATTGCTGAATATCGCCTTCAAAGGATTTTGCTGCTTCGAAGATCATTTCCTCTGTGATGTGATCAATTGAAAAGGTTTGGTCAATTTCTGTTTCCAGATCGTAAGAAGGCGTTGTCGCTCCTAATGTGATCGAACCTGTATATTCTTTGTCTTCAGCTTGGTAGCTGTCTATTTTCTTTGTTAGTTTTCCGGTACATACAATCAGTAGACCTGTTGCCAGAGGATCTAAAGTGCCTGCGTGACCGACTTTTAATTTTAATGGCTTGATTGAGTTTCTAACTTTACCAACAACGTCAAAACTTGTCCATGTTAAAGGTTTATCGATCAACAACATTTCTCCTTCAGCAAAGTTGAACTTTGCTGGGTTTTCACTAACCTCTATATTTTCCATCCGAAGATTTTAGATAATTTGTAAACTATGGCCCGAAAGTAGGAGGGCAAGAATAATAACACCAACGATGATTCGGTACCAACCAAATGCTTTAAAACCATATTTGGTCAAAAAGCCAATAAAAGACTTAATGGCTACAATTGCAACAACGAAACCAATTAGATTTCCAATAATAAGCAAATTAAGTTCTTCTCCTGTGAAGGTGTTACCTTCTTTAAAAAACTTTAAAAGCTTTACTGCAGAAGCACCAAACATCATAGGCAAAGCAAGGAAAAAGGAAAATTCCGCAGCAGCTTTACGGGTTAGTTTCTCGGCCATACCGCCAATAATTGTACTTGCAGATCTTGAGGTACCCGGGATTAATGCAAGACATTGATATACCCCGATCATAAAAGCTTGTTTGTAGGAAACCTTGTCCGAATCTTCAACAGTTGGTTTGTTAAACCACTTGTCGACAAAAAGTAAAACTACACCCCCGATCACCAACATAACCGCGACCATTAAGGGACTTTCTAATAATGCATCGATATAATCATTGAATAGCAAGCCCAACACAGAGGCCGGAATCGCCGCAATAACCAATTTGTAATAAAATGAAAGCGTTTTAAAAAAACGTTTGTAGTATAATACCAGAACGGATAATATGGTGCCTAACTGGATCACAATTGTAAACAATTTGACAAATGCTGATGGCTGAATACCCATTAAGGCAGTAGCAATGATCATATGACCTGTCGAAGACACAGGCAAAAACTCCGTTAATCCTTCAATGATAGCAAGGATGATAGCTTCAATAATAGACATCTGTTTGAAATAAGATTATGCTTTAGTTGGATTTGTTTTTGGGGCGGTATAGTATTGCAGCGAATCCTAACGCAAACCCGAGAACAACAACAATAGGAGCCAAGGTAATCTTGGTAAAACTATAGATATCAGTTTCACCGGACATCAATGTAAAGCCTATGATTACAACAGCCAAGCTAGCTATGAACAGTTGGTAGTTTACTTTGGAGAATACAAATGAACCTTTTTTGACTGATTCAGTAGATTTCTTTATGTGAGCCATTTTTTATCTGTATAAATCGTTAGATTGTGCCTTTAAATATTTTGTTACAGCGAAGTAGGTGCTAAGTCCCGAAATGAGAATTCCAATCAAGATTACGCCTAAAAAGATCACCGCAAATTCGAACCAGTTGCGTAAAAAGACCAGTTCTGGTATTTGCTGCTGTGCAAATTTCAGCGTTAAAATAAGGAGTAAAATCGCAATCAAAGATCCCAGTAAACCATGAATGATGCCATACGTTATAAATGGTTTACGAATAAAGTTTTTAGTAGCCCCAATCAACTGCATACTTTTGATTAAGAAACGTTGTGAATAGATCGCAAGACGTATCGTATTGTTGATTAAAGCTACGGCGATAATCAATAGGATGACCGCAAAAGCAAGAACAATCATTCCGATGATGCGTACGTTTTTGTTGACCATGTCAATTAATGACTCTTGGTATACAACTTCTTTAATTTTATTGTTTTTGGAGATCTTTTCAATAAAAGTTTTAATGCTATCTGTATTGGCATAATTCTCTTTCATGTAAACATCCAAAGAAGGTAGAAGTGGGTTATGTCCCAAATATTGTACGAAATCTTCACCAAGATCTTCTTTCAAGTTTTTTGCAGCCAATTCCTTACTAATATATTCGGTGCGAAGCACGTAGGGATCTTTTTCCAGGTCTTTTTGTAGAGAAAGGACATCACCTTCACTTGTGCCATCATTTACGATGACATTTAAGACGATATTTTCCTTAACGTATTTCGAAAGATTTTTAGCGTGCACCAAGAGTAATCCCAACATACCTGTTACCAACAACACGAGAGCGATACTGATAACCGTAGATACATATACAGATTTTGTTTTTCTTTTTTGTGTGCTTAATTCGTATTCTGACATAATAAGCAAAAATTTATTTGCGAAAGTAACTATTTGAGTGGAAGATTTCGAATTAATCTTGTAATTACTTTGATAAAAATCAATTCGAAGGCTGTTTTCTTCCTATGTTTAATTAACTTTTCAATACTATAATTTATTGTTCAAACTACAAAACTTTTATCACATTTCAGTATTAAAATCGTAATTTCGCAAGTCATAAAAATTCCTTACGAATAAAAATGGAGTATAATCACAAATCATTAGAGAAAAAGTGGCAGAAGTTTTGGGCGGATCATCAAACATATAAAACGTCCGATACGCATCAAAAGCCAAAATACTATGTATTGGATATGTTTCCTTATCCTTCCGGAGCGGGGCTGCACGTTGGTCACCCGCTGGGATATATTGCTTCGGACATCTTTTCAAGATATAAACGTTTGAAAGGTTTCAATGTATTGCATCCGATGGGATATGATTCTTTTGGACTTCCTGCAGAGCAATATGCCATTCAAACTGGTCAGCATCCTGCTGTTACGACTGAGGTAAATATCAATCGGTATCGTGAGCAAATGGATAACATTGGGTTCTCTTATGACTGGAGTAGAGAAGTACGTACTTCTGATCCGTCATACTACAAATGGACACAGTGGATTTTTATGAGATTGTTTGATTCTTGGTATAATAAAGAGTCAGATAAAGCTGAACCGATCGAAACATTAATCGCTAGGTTTGTTGCAAGTGGCTCTGCTGGCATTTTAGCAGTTTCCGATGAAGATGTCTTGGAATTCAGCGCTGATGAATGGAAATCTTTTGACGAAGAAAAACAACAACGGGAATTGTTGAAATATCGGATTGCTTATTTGCGTGAAAGTACAGTAAACTGGTGTGCCGCTTTAGGTACAGTGTTAGCGAACGACGAGGTAATCAACGGTGTCTCTGAACGTGGCGGTTATCCTGTGGAGCAAAAGAAGATGATGCAGTGGTCTATGCGTATTACGGCCTATGCGGATCGTTTGTTGAAAGGTTTAGATACAATTGATTGGCCAGAGCCTTTGGTTGAAATGCAACGGAACTGGATCGGGAAATCTGTAGGTGCCTCCGTGAAATTTCCCGTGCCACAATTAAATACAAACATTGAGGTATTCACTACACGTGTAGATACCCTATTTGGCGTTTCGTTTATCGTATTGGCTCCAGAGCATGAATTGGTGGCTGCATTGACTACACCTGAGCAGCAAGCTGAAGTGGATGCCTATATCGAGAAAACGGCGAAAAAATCTGAATTGGATCGTATGGCCGATACGAAAACAGTTTCTGGTGCTTTTACAGGTTCTTATGCTAAACATCCTGTTTCAGGACAAGATGTACAAATTTGGATTGCAGATTATGTACTTGCCGGTTATGGTACAGGTGCTGTAATGGCTGTTCCGAGTGGCGATCAACGTGACTATGTGTTTGCTAAACATTTTGCTCTTCCTATTATTCCTATTTCGGATACCCAACATATTGAAGAAGAAGCTGATCCTAATAAAGACGGGAAATATATCAATTCCGATTTTATCAATGGTATGACTTACCAAGAGGCGGTCCCTGCGTTGATTGCCAAATTGGAAGAATTAAAATTAGGTAAAGCAAAAATAAACTTCCGTATGCGTGACGCTATTTTTGGTCGTCAGCGTTATTGGGGAGAACCCGTTCCTGTCTACTTTAAAAATGGATTACCTTATTTAATTAAAGAAGAAGAATTACCGCTCTTATTGCCCGAAGTTGATAAATATTTACCGACAGAATCAGGAGAACCTCCTTTAGGAAGGGCAAAAGATTGGAAATATGAAGATCAATATGAGTATGAATTGAGTACGATGCCAGGATGGGCGGGCTCTTCATGGTATTGGTTTAGATATATGGATCCAAAAAATGAAGGTAATTTTGCGTCTAAAGAAGCAGTGGATTATTGGAAAGCCGTAGATTTATACATCGGTGGCTCTGAGCATGCTACTGGACACTTGTTATATTCGCGTTTTTGGAACAAGTTCTTGAAAGATTTGGGTTACCAAAATGAGGAAGAGCCATTCCGCAAATTGATTAATCAAGGTATGATTCAAGGGCGCTCTAATTTTGTGTATCGTGTACTCGATGACGAAGGGAGAGGTACAAATCAATTTGTGTCTTATGGATTAAGAAATGAATACAAAACTATTCCTTTACATGTAGACGTGAATATTGTTCATAATGATGTACTGGATTTGGAAAAATTCAAAAATTTCAGACCGGACTTTGCAAATGCTGAATTTGTATTGGAAAATGGGAAGTATATCTGCGGTAGTGAGGTGGAGAAAATGTCTAAATCCAAATTCAATGTGGTCAATCCTGATGATATTATCGAATCCTATGGAGCAGATACATTGCGTCTATACGAAATGTTTTTAGGGCCTTTGGAGCAGGCTAAGCCTTGGAATACAAATGGTATTGAAGGGGTTTATAAGTTCTTACGTAAAGTATGGCGACTGTTCCACGATGCTGAGGGTAATTTCAGTGTTTCCGATGAAGATCCATCCAAAGCAGAGTTTAAAGCCTTACATAAAATTATTAAAAAGGTGGAAGATGATATTGAGCGTTTCTCATTCAATACTTCTGTTTCAGCCTTTATGATCTGTGTCAATGAATTGACTGAGTTGAAATGCAATAAAAGACAGGTATTGGAACAGCTCGTCGTTATCCTTCAGCCTTATGCTCCACATATTACGGAAGAGTTGTGGGCGCTGTTGGGTAAAGAAGCTGGTACACTTTCTTACGCTTCATATCCTGTGTTCAAAGCTGAATATTTGGTTGAATCTGAATTTGCATATCCCGTATCTTTCAATGGAAAGATGAAATTCAATCTATCACTAGCGCTTGATTTAGATCAAAAAGCTGTAGAAGATACGATTAGAGCACATGCTGATGTACAACGGCATTTAGATGGGAAGGCGATCAAAAAGATTATTTTTGTCAAAGGAAAGATAATCAATATTGTGATTTAACCCACTCAATTAAGTATAAAAAAGCCGTTTTATCGACAGGATAAAACGGCTTTTTTATGCCAATACATCTTGAAAAGCTATTGTTTTATCAAAGATAGCTTTCGCATAGGGACAATTTGGGATAATTTTGGCATCGTTTTTTCGTGCATAGTCGACCGCCTCCAGTACCAATTTTTTTCCCACACTCATTCCCTGATATTCGTCGTAGACTTCTGTATGATCAATGGAAAACTCATGATCGTTTTGCCATGTATACTCTAAAATTCCGGCTTCATTATTTTCAACTTCTGCAATAAAATTGCCTCTTTCGTCCCTTTCGATGTTTCTTATTTCCATAGTTTTTTTAAAAATAACGTCCAAATGATCTTTTTGTTTTATGGAATTTTTCAATTTTGTGATCGATGCATATTCCGGGGATGTTGACCCCATTCCGTTGATACTGACCCCCTGATTTTGGTTCAAGGGTTTTTATCACCAATGACCTGACAATATTACCTTTTTTTTCTTAGACTTTCTCCTTTATTATGGAAAGCTTTCCATAATAAAGGCTATGACAACAATATGGATATGTAAAGTCCATTGAAAGGTACATTGATTCACAGAGCATTGCGTTACGGCTTTACATTTGGACTTTACATAATCGTTATTTCTTACCCAGCCCTTTCAGCCAAGTTATCAAGTTACTGTTATCGATCCATTCTCCGGTAACCTGGTTAGGTGTAAGGCATTCCGATGCCTGTTCTATAGCCTCTCTTTTCTGTTTTGAGTCGGCCCTTGCATATATCTCTGTGGTCTGGACCGAGGTATGCCCCAAAAGATCCCTTATCCAAACCAGATTTACACCAGATTGCAACAGGTGGATTGCGCGACTATGCCTTAACTGATGGCAACTGGTAACCTCGGGAATAAGATTAGAATCGTATATACGGGCCATATCTGCATATTTCTTTAAGATATAGGTTATACCGGCTCTGGTGAGTTTATTCCCCGCGCTATTACAAAAGATCGGTCTTTTTATATCAATCTCGTAGTCAACATTGTACCTTTCCATATACTTCTTGAGTATTACGACGACATGCTCAGAAAGCGGTACTATTCTCACTTTTCTTCCTTTTCCATATACCTTGATCGAGTATGGCTGATACTGTATTCGCATTGACTCTACCGTCAGGTCAGCCAGTTCCTGTACCCGACAACCTGTATCATACATCAAAGCAAGGACCGTAAGGTGTCTCAGCCCTTGATAAGATGCACTATCCGGTTGTTCAAGTAGAAGCTTTATTCCTTCTTTTGTAAAGTATACCGGGGTAGGATGTGCTTTTTTCAGATTTCCAATCTTCAGGACTTTTTGCCACTGATCCAGGTATTCGATGCTATCATACTGAAGATATGCTACAAAGGAATGTATCGCTGCCAATCTATTATTGCGCGTCGCAATACTGTTTCCCTGCCGCTCAATCAGCCATCGTAGATATTCAACCACATTATCCCTATTAATATCTGACAAAATCGCATTTTCAATCTTTATCTGTTTCTCATCCCTCAAGAAGGAAAAAAAGGAGACAAAACCATCGCGGTACGCGGATATGGTATTGGGGCTGACGTTTCGCTCGTGCGGAAGATACACACCAAGGAAACCTGTGATATATTTTGCTATGTTATTCGTTGCCATCTTTTTGGGGATATATAAATTCATTGAGGGAAATACACATTTCCAATAGTTCGGGATATTCGTTGCAGGTGAGTCTCACATATTCTTCGGTGGATGTAAGAGACTTGTGTCCCAGACAAGCAGCCAGTAATGGAAGGGCAGTGTACACATCAAGCCCTTTTCTTATCATTTTTGCAAGAGAATGCGTTGCCATGGTGTGTCTTATATCATGCACCCGAGGACCAAAGCATTCACCTTTATATGCAATTCCACATTTCGTATATACCTTTTTGAACCAGTTGTATGCGTTGGCGGAAGACACGGCTGTACCATTCAATTTAATGAAGAATGGACGTTCGCTATCAGTAACGCCTTTTACGGGGAGCATGCTCCTGTAATGTAAATATTTCAGAAGGGCCTCCTTTAAAGAGCTGCATATGGGAACCAGGCGTTCTTCTCCATTTTTAGTATTGCCCCAAGTGCCAACCCTTAATACATTCCTGTCGGGATCCACATCCTTGTTTCGCAGCGAGGTTGCTTCTGTGATTCTTAGGCCTGTACTATATAAAAGTCGAAAAAGACAGGGTAGGGATATAATTGGGTCATCTTTTCGATGGCTTCCTCGCTGAAGCCCGTCAGATTCCCGGAATATGGCCAGCATCTGCTCTTCAGTGAAGATATAGGGTACAAAACCACGATCGTTCGTACATTTTGGCAAAGGCATGATATATGATTTAACCCCGTGCTCATTCATGTATTTCGCCAGTTGGGCCAGACGGGAGCATTTTCCATAGAATGTTCTACTACAATCATTTTCCCTGGACTTTGCCCAGGCACCTATCAGATCTTTCGTGATAACTGGATTTGATAAACCATATATTATGGTGAACTCGTCAAACTCTTTGTAAGTCCATTTGGTTGATAGCACGGTGGACCCACAGGATTCTTTGATCCGGATCAGGGCTTTCATATAAGGAGCCAATACTCCCCGATAGTCAAATGGATCAGTCATAGAACCACCCTCCTCTCTGCGTATAAAAGCAATCGCTGGATTCCGGAACATCTAGTACGCATCCCAGCATATGTGACAGGTCTATCCGGACATAGGTTCTTGTTGTATCTGCTTCGGAGTGACCCAGTGTTTCCGATATAATTGAGATTGGCGTGGATTTGTCCAGCATTCTTTGCGCCAGACTGAATCTCAATGCATGCCCTCCATGATGCCTGTTCCCGAATTCGATTCCAGAAGACTTAAAAACAATTAAGATGGCTCCATGAACCGCTCCTCCATTAAGTGCCCCATATGGAGGACGACAACTTAAAAACACTTTGTCTGACATGGATTTTGGGCGTGCATACCGAACATAGTCGATAATGGCATTACCAACTATAGGTAAAAGTGGAAGTGTCAATGGATTTCCGGTCTTATATTGCACAAGCGTTATTTTATTGGTTTCCCAATTTATGTCGCTAAAACTCAAATTGGCTATATCCGAGACGCGCAGCCCTAGACGGGAGCATAATAATAGCATAGCATAGTTGCGTTTTCCAATATTGCTTGAACGGGAAATCGATGTCTCTATCTTCTGTACTTCATCTGGAGCATAGAACGAAGGGGCCTTTACACGCTTGATTTTTTTACCAAGTGATTTTAGCATATAGGAATAGTCCTTTGCAATTATATTTTCGCGGAAGAGAAATAATAGAAAGCGGCGCGTAGTATCAATATACTCCTTCTGTTGATATTCGCGACTCTCAACATACCTCACTATAGCTTCTTCGGTTATTCCCGAACGATTGTCTATTCCCAGTTCGAGTAGATATTCTATAAAGTTGCTCATTGTTTTTCTGTAACGCTGAAGTGTCTTCTTCTCATTTAAGCCCAGGGATTTCAAGTATTCAAGATACTGAATAGCGGCGGCGCCGATGTCACCCCGTAAGGGATGTTGTACCACATGCTGTCTTCTCCCTCCCAGATTGCTATCCAACAAAACATGGGTCAACACTTCAATACTTTTAATAAGGTCGCGATGATGGAATGTAACGTTGAAACCATCACGGCACGTCAGCATATATTCGTTGCCGACGTTTTCGTCGTAGTCAACCAAGCCTCTTGAGTGCATATAAACAAGGATGCCTTTCTTCCACAACCAATTATAGGTGTAGATACGACTGCCTGAATATCTGGCCTCTTTTAAAAGTTGGTTAGTACGTTCAATAAGATTTTGAATTTCCATAACTTTTACTATTTATGTTGATATATTGTAATATGCAACACTAACGTTATGGAAAGCAATTATGTGTAGTCGTATTAATAATTGGCTATAAATGAATTTTGAGAAGAGATCTGATAATGGACTTTACATATCCATATTGTTGTCATAGCCTTTAAGTTCAATCCTGTGAGACACATGGACAATTCTATCTAGTATTGCATCGGCAATAGTATCCTCACCGATTATATCATACCAACTTGCCACGGGTAATTGACTTGCTATGATGGTAGCCTTTCTGCCATGTCTGTCCTCAAAGATCTCCATGAGATCCAACCGTTGCTGTTGTTCCAGTCGCACAATACCGAAGTCATCCAGGATGAGAAGGTCCGTTTTGGCTAGTCTGTCCATAAGTTTTTGTAGGCTTCCTTCCAATCTTGCCATTTTTGAACGTTGCAATAGCTTCTGCAGATTGTAATAAGCCACTCTTTTTCCCTGTGCACAAGCCTTCAATCCGAAAGCGGAGGCCATAAAAGATTTTCCACAGCCAGCTGCCCCTGTGATAATGATTGGTTCGGCTTTCTCCATATAACCCCCAGTTGCAAGATCGGTAATAAGCGAGTGGTCAATACCTCGAGTGGCATCCATATTGATTTCTTCAATAGAGGCCTGATAGCGGAATGCAGCATTCTTTTTCAACCTGTCATAGCGTTTACTCTCACGATCATCGACTTCAGACTGCAAAAGCATCTCCAGCCCTTGCTCAAAGTTCAGTGTGCCATGTTGGCGTGTTTCTTTCATCGCTCTCCAATGTTGCTCCATGCCATTCAGACGAAGCATTTTTAGGTGTTTTTCAATGTTCATTTTATATCTATTTTATCATTTAATGGTTCTGTTAACTATAATAACCTGCACCTCTGATGTTGTTATGATGAGGCATTGGCATTTCATTTTCTTGAGGTTCATTCCATCCCGCCATACCGCTGGCCAGCATATTTCCAACCGATTTAGAACTGAACATGCTGTTTTCTACAGCCATGTTGCAGGCCTTATCGAACATGGCTGCGGAGTAAGTACGTTGCAAACGAAACAGCCCATCACAGGTACGGTAGAGCTGCTCGGGATAACGTCCCTTTTGATTGAATATCGCTATGATAAGCTGCTCGAATGAATGGGATATCTCAGAAGCTTTCTTGCGATATTTTTCAGGACTAATATCCATGTATTCACGATGACTGGACTCTAGATGTTCTGGGTTGGTGGTATATGAGTTTGGACGCAGGCTACGCTGATGTACAGCTACCTGATTGCCTTGCACAAAGATGTAGACCATACGATCAGTGTATACGACCTGCGCTTTTTTCCTGCGGTAGATATGCGGTACACTATAAGAGTGACGGTCGCGGCCCAAGTAAATATGGCCGTTGTCAGCCACTTTAAGCTCGGTATAGTGCTTCAGCTCAAAGCGGCTCGCAGGAAGTTTGCCCAATAGATGCTTTTCACTGCTGATAAAGCGTTCCTGACGGCAGTAACTGCGGTTTTGCATTCGTGTCTGGTTGAGCTTGTCTATGCACGAGGTAATGGCTTCATTGAGCGATTCCAGATCGAAGAACCTACGGTTGCGCAATCGTGCGAATACCTGTGTATAGACGATTTTGACATGGTTCTCAACAGCACTTTTGTCCCTTGGTTTTCCTGAGCGGGCAGGAACCACAACGGTATCGTAGTGATTGGCCAGATCTTCCATACTTCTGTTGATATCAGGTTCATAGCGGTCACTCCTGGTTACAGCCGACTTTAGATTATCCGGTACCAGTGCCTTGGGGACTCCGCCCAGGGACCACAGGCAATCATTCAGCGCTCCAATAAAATCAGGGATTGTTTGGCTACGCACAGCTTTTGCATAACAATAATTGGAATAAGGAAGACAGGCGACAAATACCTCGCAATTAATAAGCTCACCTGTCTGGATATCAATATAATGCAACTTCTTGCCGGAGAAGTCGATATAGAGCTTGTCTGCGGCTTCATGTTGCATTACCATGGTTCCTGAACGGGCAGAAACACTGAGCTGTGAAAAGTGATAACAGAACTGGGAGTAACCATACCCCTGGGCATAAGATACTTTGTATTCTTCCCAAAGCAGTTTACGCGTTACGCCAACTCTTTTAAGTTCTTTCTCCAGATGCGGCAAACGCTCTTTGAGATCCTCGAACCTGGGATCACGGTAGGCCGGATTACCTGAATGCAGCAGACCTTCCAGGACCGGGTCTTCCACAGACAGAATGTCGCTCATGTTCAACTTTGCCTCACCTATCTTAAAAAGATAGGACTTTACGGTATTCTTACTTATACTGAGACTGCGGGCTATCGCTTTGATGGCATAGCCCTGCTGGTGCAGCCTGATCATCTGTTTTATCTGACTCATGGGTCTGGTTTTTCCGGCCATTGGGTAATATCATTTTCCCAAAAATAAAACCAAAATCAGGACCCCCGCAAGGGGTCAATATCCGGTTCTTCCGCACTTTTGGTGGTAATACCATCATATTTGTCTTCAATTAGCGTTCATATTTTAATGAATGCATCAAAACTTGTTTTTTCGGACGATGGTGATAACTTTAGGATTATATCAGTAGATAACCAGCAAGATGTACTGGTAGTTTATGTGCAGAGTACTACCCGAAGTGCTGTCTGCCCAAACTGCTGCATCACTTCGAAAAGAATCCACAGCTATTACACCCGCAAGATCGCAGACCTTCCTGTCTTTGGTAAAACTTCCAGAATTATTCTTCGCTCTCGTAAATTTTATTGTCATCAAGACGAATGTCCGTTCAAAATATTCACCGAGAGGTTCGAGAGTCATTTCAGGCCATATAAACGGAGGACTGAGCGTCTGGAAAGTAAGATCAGACAACTTGGGCTTCTTGCCGGAGGAAGGCCTGCTCAGCGGATTTGTACCATATTGTCGATACCCACTAGCGATACGACTATACTACGGTTGATTGAAAAAAGCGATTTTTCACCAGCAAAAGGTGTAACCGCCATTGGCGTAGACGATTGGGCTTACAAAAAAAGGAAAAGTTACGGTAGTATTTTGGTCAATCTCCACACAGGGAAAGTGATAGATCTATTACCAGACCGTGAACAGGAGACATTGCGTAAATGGCTACAGGAACGTCCAGAGATTGAAGTAATGAGCCGGGATAGATACAGTAACTATCAAAAAGCAATTACTTTGGGTGCTCCCCAATCTATCCAGGTCACCGATCGTTGGCACTTGTTGAAAAATTTAAGTGAGGCGGTACAGAAAGTTTTGATTAGGCATTACAGCAAAGCCACAGCTTTGTTGGCCAATAAGCAGTTGCGGGTTGACGATCAACAAATAGCTGAAAATCAAAGCTCACTATCTGAAAACAGAAGCTCTCCGGATTCAGCTCATGGCGGGATCCGCTTAAAGCGGTTTGAGCAACTGAAGGAATTACAGAAAAAAGGATATTCCATACGTGCCATGGCACGGCATCTGTGCATGCACAGACAAACCGTCAAAAACTATCTGGACATGGAGACCTTGCCCCGGAAATCTCAATGCAAGATTAATCCGCTTGAAAAATTCTTTACGCATATAAAAAAGCGTATGGAGGAAGAGCCGAGCATATTGATCACCACATTGTGGCAGGAGCTCAGAACCCAAGGATATAAGGGAGCCTATTCAACTTTCTCAGAAGGCTTGAAATTCTATGGGATCCGAGTGGGCAAAAAAGCTGGGTTCACTAAAGAATTACCGAATCATGGTGCAGCAACTTTTAAACCATCATCAGCGGCGATATGGTTTCTGTCAGATCAACAAAATCTGTGGGATGACCAACGGAATATCATCCGCGAATTATGCAAATCCTCCAAAGAGCTGAATAAGACTTTTATCCTAGTGCAATCCTTCCGTAAAATAATGGCTGAGAAGTCGGGCGATACAAAATTGAGGGAGTGGATCGAGAAATCAAGCACCTCGGGACTAAAAGAAATAGCATCATTCGCAAAAGGACTGCTCGCCGATTGCCCCGCTGTTGAAAATGCGCTCACCTTACCATGGAGTAATGGTCCCGTGGAAGGAAACGTGAACCGACTGAAAATGATTAAGAGGCAGATGTATGGTAGAGCGGGGTTTGACTTATTGAGGAAACGTGTATTATACGCTCCGTCTTGACCACCAAAAGTGGGGAAGAACCAATATCCTCCGGAATACTGAACTCCCAATAATATCAGAGGGGTCAGCATGCTCCAGAATAATAATCGTCAAAACAGAAATTAATCCGCAAAGGGGTCAATATGCCCCGGAATATATAGCTGTTCTGAACAAAAGAGGGGTCAGTATCTGACGGAATGCCATGCGATAACAACGATTAAACAAACACGACATACCTAAACTAACTCCGGAATCAGGGGGTCAGCATGCTCCGGTCTATGCAATCGAAATAAATCTTGTTTAAAAAGATCGAAAGATCAATGGGCTTCAGGTAACTGACTGTTATCAGGGGCCATTGTACGCGACTAGGTTTAGACAAAAATTTATGAACTGGGTATTCGTGTTTAAAGTCGAAGAAACGAATCGGTTCCAGATTAAGATCTCTTGGTACAGGATCGCTAACTATCCCTTTTTTAAAGAATTTTTTGTACCTTTGCAATTATCTCCTTAGAACACATCGCATTTTTATCTTTTCAACGAAGCTCTAAAGGTCCGTAACCTCCTCGGGAACATTTATTTTAATCCATATTGAATGAGCAAAAGCCAAATTACATTTAACAAAAAAGAACGAGAAAAAAAGAAACTACTCAAAAAACAACAAAAAATTGAGAAAAAAGAATTCAACAAAACAAACAACGACAAGGGGAAATCTTTGGAAGAATTGTTTGCTTATGTTGATGAACATGGGAATATTTCAGACAGACCTGCGATAAAATTGAAAGAAGGGGAGAGTCCAAGCATGGCCTCAAATCATCATGACGAGTATTCCTTCGGAAAAGTTGTCCATTACAATAACGACTCCAACTATGGGTTTATTAGAGACAACGAAACTCAGCAATCTATTTATTTCAATGACCGTCTTGCTGGACATAAATTGAACCTGAATCAGAAAGTGAAGTTTAAATTTAAAAGTGCTAAACAAGGAGCTCAAGTCACTGAAGTCTTGATCGAGTATTAGCTAAAAAAGTACTCTTAATCGAGTATTGATGATTATAAGGCCTTTTGTTTGATGTCAGGGTATTTGGAGTCAAACAAAGGTTTTTTACATTTATCTGAATGCCTGCTTTCCCGTTAATGGTATTCTTTATAAGAGAGGCTTCCCGCAGTTTCAGCGTTTAAATCGCGTTCATTAATCGCTCTTCAGAGCGAAAAGAGTTTTTCCCTACCGGTATAATTTCACGATTACCTTTATAGAAAAAGTTCAATTTTTAGAATTCCCCTTTATTTTGAATATGTCGCTGATCTAATTTTGATGTGATGTGTATACTTTTTACGTGATGTGTATACTTTTTATATGGTCCTTCTGGAGTCACCCTTGTAGTTTTGTGATATTTTGCCTTAAATGCTGTTGGTTCTAAGTTATCTTCTAAGAATTTATGAGGTAAATATCTGCTTATTGTTCCTCTCTTGTATAAGTTGATGATTTTTTTTGATATAGAAGGATTGATGGAAACAGAAATAAAATAACCCTCCAGCAAAGTAAGCTACGACGTCAGCAATATCTCCAGTATTATAAGTGGTATATTGAGGCATGATCCATTCAAAAAGTAAGGCGGTAAAGAATGAAATTATCCAGATTTGGTAAAGCGGATAACCATGGGCTCTGCCATTGTTGAATACATGACTACCCACGATAGATGAACAATGGATAATGATCGGTACAAAAACGAAATCAGTCAGCCAGTCGTTCAGGAAGGGGATAGGGAAATGATTAGCCCGAGTAAATCGAATAAAGAACCAACAAAACCAGTAGAAGATAAATAAGCCGTCAAACAGCTCCTTACTTAATGAGCGAAGGAGATGGCGATTAACATTGCTATAGCACCACATGCCATTAAAGTTAGAAACATAAAGAAAGCAGTCTGTTTACCGAATTTCTTCCAAGAACTGTCGTTTGGATGAGCTGGGATTAAAGTTTGTTTTAATTCGATGTATTGCCTTTTTAGCCAATTTCCCGTTGATTTTTCCATGTATATGATCTTATTTTTAGTTCATGATGCAAAATTAGAACAATTGTTCTAATTTTGCATCATGAATACGAAAGAAAAAATTATTGTGGGTGCGTTGAAGCTTTATAATCGTGATGGTATACGTACGGTAACAACGCGTCAAATTGCTCAGGAACTGAATATAAGTGCCGGTAATCTTCATTATCATTTTAAACATACCGAGGATATTATTTTTCAACTTTTCCAATTATTGCAAAATGAGTATGAAAAGATGATTTTGAAGCCTGAAGATGATGCAAGCACATTTCGCCAGGTGCTGGATAGTTTTATTGATGGCTCTTATGCGCTGATATCGAAATACAGGTTTATTTTTGAGAATTTTGCTGAAATTTGCAACTGGATCCCCAGTATTGCAGAAGCTTACAGAAATTTGGTGGCACAGCGTGAAGAGCAACTTGTCTCTCTATTTTTGTATTACGCTGAGTTAGGCATGTTTCGTTCTGATATACCTTTGGTAAATTTACAGGGGTTCGTGCGCCAACTTTTTATCATTTCAGATTTTTGGAGCTCAAGCTATGCTGTTTTGGGTGCACACCAAAATGGAAATCCACTGGAAGATTATAGACAGACGATTCATACGGCCTTTTATCCATATCTTGTTTAAAGGAACGGGGCAAATTGAATCGCTCCTTGGATTGTTATTCTTTCCTTAATGTGAAAATGGTAACCTCGGGTCGGGCGTTGAATCTGATGGGAATGCTGTGTCCCAGTCCGCGGTTGATATATAATGTTCTGTCTCCGCTTATTTTCTTGATTCCTTGATCGTAGTTTTTATTTTTTACGGGAATAATCGGGGAGCCCCAAAAAGGAATTCTTACTTGGCCAGCATGTGTGTGTCCTGCCAGGATCCAGCCATTGTATCTATTCCAGCCGTCGAGGTATGCGGCATCCGGATTATGACATAATACTAAACTGGCTTGAGATTGATCGTAGTCTTTCATGGCCTTTACAAGGTCAAAGTTTGTTCCCCAAAAGTCCTCTATACCGAATATTCTTAACCCCTGGGTTATTACGCTTTCATTTCTCAATACTTTTATCGAATATCCATGGAGTAGGCTAACGATTGAATCTGCTGCCGCACTGTCTCGAAAATTTTTTCCATAGTCATGATTGCCTAGAATTGCCAATGTTTGAAGTTTGCCTTTTGGGGCATCTTGCATGACTTCATTGAGTTGTTCTAAGGGGATTTTATTGTTAACAAGACGTACAAAATCGCCGGTGTATACCACGATATCGGGCTTTAATGCTCCGATTTCCCGAAAGGTTCTTTTTATAAAATCTTTATCCACATAGTTGCCGATATGGATGTCCGAGATCTGGATCAATGATTTTCCTTCCAATGCTTCGGGTAAATGTTTTACAGTTAGATTGATCTGCTCATATTTTACCCAATGTGGCTCGATTTTCCAGCTGTAAAAACCGAGCAATGCACCCATTACGAATAAACATATTGCTATATGCTTTAATTTTCGCTTATTTTTCATAGCGTTAAATTAACTTTTCCAGTCAGATTTGCTAATCTTCATATTGAGGCTTTTCCAGGTTTCGTTGCCAATTTTTACTTCCGAAATCATATTTTCGTTAATTCGAAAACCTACGGCTTCATAACATCGGATTGCATTGTGATTCCAGTCATAAACGTTTAAATCAGCTATTTCATAATTACCTTCAATAAAAAGCCGCCTGAGTAGTGTGTTCACAGTGCTCTTGCCGTAACCTTTATTTCGTTCCGAATTTTTTGCGATCAGAATACGGCAAAGTCTTGGAATATCCCGTTCGAAGCTTAATTCGCAGTGGCCGATAATTTCTTTGGTTGCTGTATCGATTATTTTAAAGGCTTGTCGTTTCGGATCTTGAATGTATTTTTCAAGTTGGTTATCAGTAAGCGGAAACGAAAAATACGGTCCTGCAAACTGTAATAGTTCCTCTGCTGATCGAATCCATGATTTAAAAAGCGGGAAATCTGATTTTTCGAATTGAAGTAGTGTTATCATGATTATTGTTTAGTTGCCATGCGAACGGCAAATCAATTTAGAAAATTCTCGTGCCCGATCCTAAGGAAATTACTGAATTTTACGAAATTCGTGCGAAATATATTGAAAGAGCAATATGCCGCAGCTTATTTTAGATACAATTATAGAAGCTCCTTTATCGGTTGTTTTTGATTTGGCACGTAGTATTGATCTGCATATGTATTCGACAAAGAAAACTGGAGAGAAGGCAATTGATGGGGTGACGTCGGGATTAATCGAGGCAGGTCAGCAGGTGCGCTGGCGCGCAAGGCATCTTGGAGTAAAGCAAACATTGACTGTGCAGATAACAGCGATGGAAAAACCTCATTTTTTCGAAGATCGAATGACTCAAGGAGTGTTTCATTCGATGGATCACCAGCATATTTTCAAGGAACTGGAACATGGTAAAGTATTAATGCGCGATGTGTTCAATTTTAAGGCTCCGCTCGGGGTTCTGGGAAGGCTTGTGGAATGGCTATTTTTAACCCGATACATGCTGCGCTTTCTTGAAGAAAGAAATCAGGTGATCAAAGAAGTTGCCGAGTCGGGTAAATACCGGCTGTATCTTCCAGTCTAGTTTCCTTCGGAAATAAGCGATAGGTTGTAGGTGTCGACTTTCAATTTTCGCGAGAAACATTGGGGTAAATTTTTCAACTAGATCACATTTAGCAGTTCAATAAGCGATGATGTTGGGATGCTCCACTTTTTCGCTGAATTATCTGAAAACTCGTATGTGTTTAATGGTTTCTAGCAACAACAACTATCGTTGGATTTTCTTTCCGAAGTTGCTCCTGTAAGAAATCAAAAGCTCCTTTCTGATTCATGGTGACCTGATAAATTTTATTGAATTCATTATAGAAATAGATGCGATAGCTGTTGGGCCCGCGGTAGTTTCTGATGATTTTTGTTTCAATGCGATGAATTTGACTAATTGGGATCTGTTTGTTTCCAATGAATGGGAAAAATAAAATTTCATTTTCACAAAAAAGATATGGGGCGATAGCTGAAAAGATGCGGACCAGTCGTCTGCTATATTGTTGGTAGATGTCAAGATCATCGTCGTTTAGTTGTTGCAGTGCATGGATGAATTTTTGGTTTTTAATGTAAGCTATCCAACTCAACAGGCCGAACGCAAAGCCTAGATAAACGAAAAGAAAGGATAGGGTAGGGAGTGATTTTGAAAAAAACGACAGCCTGTCTTCACTGTCCGACCATTTCTGAAAAAAAGCCACCAGAAAAAATCCGTAACAAAAAACGAACATCGCGAGGAAGATGCCAATGATCACATTGCGGGTTTTCCTGATTTTTATAAGTTCTGTTTTTAAAAATGATCTCAATACAGAGGGGTCGTTACGCATGGTTTGTTTGGAAAACTTAAATATAATAAAAGAGTTTGTTTTGTTCTGTGTGAATTTGATTTTAATGGATTTGGGTAGTTTTAGTTGTAATGTTTTACTTAAGGTTATTGTATTTATTTAGCTGTATTAAATCTTCTTATTGATTTATTTCGTTGTTTTTTGACGCTGTTGAGTATACCGAATGGGGTATCTGACCCATCAAATTCGAGTGCGGTCCCGATGCTGTAAATGTTGTTTTAAGCTCGTTTGTGCCTCTCTTTTTCCTGAGTAGCCATGCCCTGCTCAACTCGGAGATGATGTCTTAAATTGATTAAAAGAGGGCTAGAATTAAGTCGGGTGATTTGGATGGTTGGGCTCGGTCGCCGCAGATCGATTCCGGTGGGAGTTGTGTGTCTATGTAGCGGACAAGTTTTTATATCATCCTATAATTTTGCTGAAAGGTTGTTATTAATCGTTCTAAGCAATTTTATGCAAATTGTGAGTAGATGGGCGATTGCGAAGAGATGTTGTCTCAGATCGGATTAAAATGGTGTTAAATCCGGTATTTACTTATACTTAATGAAGTGGTCTTACAAATGAACTTGCTTTGGGTGTCGAAACGTTTCGCATGATGTTGGGAGAAGCATTAGAAAAAGTAGTAACGTACATGTTCGCGCTCTGCTGGATGGATGCTCTTTTGGGTGGGTGGCCATCTTTAATGGCGGGAACTGTGACCGATGCCATTTTTCAAGTCATTCAATTTTTCAAATTGTCCAATGTACAGGAAGAATTTAAAGATTTGTTGCGCCTTGTATTTTTTTTGTCCGGCACTGGAGGGAATGCCCGCTTTCGCGTTATCCATGAATAGCAGAAAAGGCATGGATAAAATTTTATCCACACTTTTTCTGCTATAAAAACAAAGCTTTTTAAACCGTTTTACATGTGTTTTATTTATTTATATAAAGTCTTTAATGTGTTGTTGTGTAGATGTTAATTTGTATTTTTTTTGATTTTTTATTGTAAGCTGGGAAATTGTATGAAAATGGTGTGATAGTCAGGAAATGATCCATATTTTTTGGGTTTAACCCAAAGGAAAGACGTCAAAAAAAGGAGCATTGTTACCTTGGTATAGGCTGACAAAAGCCTATTTCCTTGTTTTATCGAGCGGATTAAATTAAAAGGGAGGGTTACTTTCAGGGAGTTATATCGAGTTTGGTGGTGACCTTATTACAAGTTTAGAAATGGTCCTAGGATCATCCTATTTCGCGTAATTTCAATGATTTGAATAATTGAATGGCGGGACGCTTAAATGCGATACATTTTAATATTTTATAATTTTTATATTGCTTTTAATCAGTTGTATTATGTGGATTATGTGAATGTGTGGTGTTATACGAAAAAAGCGAATTTTACGTCTTCCGAATTATTTTCAAAATGGTACTCAATAGAAAAAATGAAGGTAGAAGCTGAAGAATTAGCCTGTTAGTCCAAGGAATTACCTATGGTTTTATCAGGGTTGATATGGCTTTTTGTTAATAGGATTTTCCCTTTAATCAGGTCGTCGTTGAATTGGCCGACCGTTGTTTTTTGAAGCATTTCCGATAGGTTATTGCGTATGCTTTTGAACTCATGGTGAAAGGGTCAGGGGTACTTTTCGAAACAGAATTTAATCATCCGCTCAATTTTAATGAGCGGATTGTTCATTGCAGACTATGGCCAAGTTTTGAGGTTTTTAGGATAAAATGTCCATTCAGGGGTTTTTATAATATCCTGGTCTATATCGTACCAAGGATTAAGCGTGCTGTTGTTCCAATTGTTTAAAATCTGTATTTCTTGAGCTGGCATGTAGCTTTGTGCGAGGAGTACGATTGTTTTTCCAGTACTGTCCTTGGCGAGATCAACTACAATGATTGCGTGGCCAATGGGTGATCCTTTCTGGATAAAAGTATCTCCAATCTTAACTTCCTGAGTCGTTTTTACATTGGGCAGCTCATCGTGTAAAGAGGCTGTGTTGGCATAGGCAAACACATATTCCAGGTATTTCCAATAGGTTGGGTAGGAATAGTCTCCTTTTGCATAGTTTGTATAAGCGCGGGGTTTGCTATCGGAAAGGAAGTTGAATTTGATGTCCTTATACCGCTTTTGTTGGTATAAGTAATCTGCCCTGAGCCGCATGACAGCATCGGCGCATTGGTGTAAATCGCGCTTTCCTATATCTAGTTTCACAACACTGTTGTAGATGTTATTTCTAGGTTTAATTTTTCCATCATAATAATGTACTTCCTGGTCGATGGGGTATAATGGAAGATTTTCGAGAAAATTTCCAAATTCTTCGACCCGGTAGGCAGGCCTTTTAAAGCCTTTTGGTAACAAAATGCGCGATTTGATCGTCATCCCATCGGGGTTGATAAACTGGTTCCCGTCAGGTGCTATTGACTCAGTAGTTGCCGGATTCAAAGTTTTGTTATTAGGTGCAGCAACATTTGGCTGCCCACATCCACTGAAAACCTGACACGAGAGGAGTGGAATGAGTACATATATCGATCTCATATAAAAGTTTCTGAGCTAGTGTATTGCGTTTCATCGAATATACTTAAATTTAGATAGAATTCGAAGTGTGAATCGTCTGAAAAAATTAAGGAATTTTTAAGCTATTCATCCACTTTTTGGATCATTTTCTGATGTAGCTTAGCCGAAGTTAATAAGAATACGATTATGTCAGGAAAACAGATTTTTCAGACGTCAAGCAAAAAGCGCTGGTACGCTTTTTCATGGATGAGCAGAGCGTTGGTGATCGGTTTGATCATTGGTGTTATCTGTGTGGTTTATACATTGGGAAAGATTCAGATTCCTCCTTTTCCAACAATTAATACCAACACAGCATTGACTGAAAAGTCCACCGCCAGATTAAAAAAATCCAAACAATTTAAGGAGTTTACCATTGTAAAATCCGAATTAGAGAAGATTAAACGCGATCGCGAGCTGATGCATTTGAAACATATTGGTAGCAAAGATAGAATCAATATGGGGTTTTATGTCAGTTCTTGGTCTAATGAAGTCCGAGAGCAGTCTTTATCGGATCTACGCCGCAATATTGGTCATTTGGATATGGTTGCTATGGAATCCTTTTTTACTGTGCCTAATCAAGATACAGTAGTGGATAAAGCAGATACTGCTGCACTTAAGGTCATTCATCAATATAAGCGCAAAGCTATTGCACAGATTTCCAATTTCAGTGGTAATGACTTTGACGGGCAGACTGTAAAGGCTATTTTACTTAATCCGGATAAACAACAGCGTTTTATAGACGACATCCTTCTTAAAGTGAAGCGCAATGGCTTTGCTGGCATAAATATTGACTTTGAGAATTTACAGTTGGATGATCACAAGCCATTAAACGATTTTATGGCGCATATCTATACTGTATTTCATACGGAGGGCCTACTTGTCACACAGGATATCTCACCTGAAAATGATGATTACGATCCCATTGCCTTACAAAAATACAACGACTATATTATTTTGATGGCTTATGATCAACATTCCATTGAAAGTAATGCCGGCGCCATTTCACATCAGGCATGGGTCGAAAAAAATCTCGATGAACTTTGCAATAAGATCGATGCAGACAAGGTGATTCTGGCTTTGGCCTGTTATGGATATGATTGGCCAAAAGGCAGTGTCGGCAAGACATTGACTTATGATAATGCTGTTATTTTGGCGCATAATTACAATGCTAAGATTACTTTTGATCCCGAATCTGCAAATCTCAACTTTAGCTATAAAGATGGGGCAGGGATGCATCATGATGTGTATTTTACAGACGCTGCAACCTATTTTAATCTTATCCGCAAAGCAGATGACTGGGGGCTAGCTGGTATTGCACTTTGGCGTTTAGGAAGTGAAGACTCCCGTTTATGGTCATTTATTTCGAGATCATTGGACCGAGAAAATCTGCAAAAAGAACCTTTTGACTTTAGAAAGATAAGCCAGATCAATGTCGGTGGTATTCAATATATTGGGGATGGGGAAATTTTGGACTTGGTCAATACTCCCGCTCCGGGAGAGGTGAAATTCACTTACGACCCATCAACGCTTATGGTTCAGAATCAGGAGTATGTAAAGACGCCAAGTAATTATGTAATCAAACGCTTTGGAGAAAAAGATAATACTGTGGTCCTGACCTTTGACGACGGTCCCGATCCTACGTATACACCACAAGTATTGGATATCTTAAAAAAGGAACATGTTCCCGGAGCTTTCTTTCTTGTTGGTGTTATGGCTGAGAAAAATATGGATCTGGTTCGGAGAGAATATCAAGAAGGACATGAACTCGGTAACCATACCTTTTTTCATCCTGATATGTCTACAATAGGGCCGAATCGCGTTAAGTTTGAACTGAATGCCACCCGAAAGATCATCGAATGCATAATCGGTCATAGTACAATTCTTTTCAGGGCTCCCTTTAATGCTGATGCCGAGCCACAGACTGTTGCTGAAATTCTGCCTGTTGCTCAGAGCCGGAAAGAGAACTACATCAATATCGGCGAGTATATTGATCCCAACGACTGGTTACCTGGTCGTACTGCAGATGAAATCTATAATGAAGTCATAAAACAACGCGATAATGGAAACATTATTCTATTACATGATGCCGGAGGCAATCGAGAAGCGACTATAGCCGCCTTGCCGCGTATTATTCATTATTTTAAATCTCATGGTTATAAATTTGCGACGATTGGAGATTTAATGGGGAAAAAACGTGATGAACTGATGCCTCCTGTAGAAAATGCTTCCGATTCGGGATTTAGTGGATCTTCCAACCGCTTGTTCTTAGGAACATTGTTTTACGGTAACATCTTCCTTAACTTGGTTTTTTCCATTGCAATTGTATTGGCAATTTTTAGAACAGCAATGATTGCTTATCTGGCAATCCGACAAAAACAAAAAAGTAAAAAAGAGCGATCTCAATTGGTTGTGGAGCCTCGTGAAAAGGTAAGTGTGATCATTCCTGCCTATAATGAGGAAATAACAGTGTTGGCAACGATAAAAAGCCTGTTGAATTTGGATTACCCCAATTATGAATTGATTTTTGTTGATGATGGATCAAAAGACAAGACTTTTGAGATTGTCAGTAAGGTGTATGGCGATCATCCTAAGGTAAGGTTATTTACAAAACCAAATGGGGGGAAAGCGTCTGCGCTTAACTATGGTATCCAACAATCCGAAGCACAGTTTGTGCTTTGTATCGATGCCGATACACAACTGAAAACAGATGCGTTAAAACAGTTGATGAAATATTTCAATAAACCTCAGGTCGCTGCTGTTGCGGGTAGTGTTAAAGTGGGAAATGTGCATAATATATTAACACATTGGCAATCGATCGAATATATCACCTCACAGAATATGGATCGGAGAGCGTTCGATTTGCTCAATATGATATCGGTCGTACCAGGAGCAATTGGGGCCTTCCGTAGAGCTGTTATTTTGGAAGTGGGTGGATTTACTACGGATACCTTAGCGGAAGATTGTGATTTAACCATGCGCATATTAAGAGCGGGTTATACCGTGCGAAATTCATCTGAAGCAATCGCTTATACGGAAGCACCGGATACGGTCAAAATGCTCTTCAAGCAACGTTTCCGTTGGAGTTTTGGTGTGTTGCAGAGTTTTTGGAAAAATAAACAGACCCTGTTGAATCCCAAATATGGCTATTTTGGTATGGTCGGAATGCCTAATATTCTGATTTTTCAGATTATACTGCCTTTATTTGCTCCCTTGGCCGATATTTTTATGTTATTCTCTCTCGTGAGTGGTCTTTTCTCCTTAAGCGAGGTAAATGGTATCAGCTGGACAGGAATTGCAGGATTATTTTCACTGCATAACGGTTTTGGTCAAGTGATGTTTTATTACTTCCTTTTTGTACTCGTGGATATGTTCTTTGCAGGTATTGCCTTTAAAATGGAAGGCGAGAAGCTTAGCAATTTAATTTATTTGTTTCCGCAGCGTTTTTTCTGGCGTCAACTGATGTACTTCGTTTTATTCAAGTCTGTCAGAAAAGCGATTAAAGGTGAATTAAACACTTGGGGTACTTTGAAACGGACAGGGGGAGTAAAGCAGGTAATAACAAATGAATAAGAAGCCCGTAACAACAAGTGAATAAAAAGGAGGCACGTGCATGAGCTAAACGATAGCGATCCAATGTGGTTACTCTGTGGGATCCTACACGAGGATCACTATCGCCAGCTCGCCAAAAAATGATACCGAAATTTTTAATTGACCTTGAGAATAGGTACTTTCAATAAAAATAGCAGCCACATGAAGATACTTTCCGCTCAGCAGATAAACAAAATTGATAGTGAAACCCTAAAGGATCAAAAAATTAGCGGTATAGACCTGATGGAACGAGCTGCAACAGTTGTTTTTGAGGAAATTAAAAAGCGTCATCCCCGATTGGAGTACAGTACCTTTTTCATCTTCTGCGGTAAAGGAAACAACGGCGGCGATGGCTTGGTGTTGGCCCGTCTGTTGGACCAACAACAGGCCCAAGTCAAGGTCTATTTAGTCGATGTGGAGGATTACTCCGCTGATAATCTTGCCAATCAAAAGCGTTTACCCAATCATATCATTCAAAAAGTTGCTGCGCAAGACCAGGTTGCTATCCCTTCCGATGCAATCGTACTGGACTGCTTGTTTGGTTATGGATTAAAGCGTGTATTGACAACTGATTGGAGCGGTATAATTTCCAGTATAAATGGATGTGGTGCAAGAATCTATTCCGTCGATATGCCTTCTGGACTACTGGCAGATAGAAAGACTGCTGTGGATGTTCCAATTGTAAATGCAGATTTGGTTTATACCTTTCAGTTTCCAAAGCTGGCCTTGCTGCTGCCCGAAAACCAATGGTATGTAAAAGACTTCAAGGTATTGGATATCGATCTTAGCCAACGAGCAATTGAAGCGGCAGAAACCAATCTTTTTTATGTCGACGAGCCGCTTGTCAGGTCCTTTTATCGGCAACGGAGGAAATTTGATCATAAGGGAACATTTGGTCATACCCTGATTATTGGCGGAAGTAAAGGTAAAATGGGGGCTGTTCAGCTTGCGTTAAAAGCGGCTCTTCGAGCGGGCTGCGGTTTAGCTTCCGCTTATGTGCCTGACGGTGGTAATACCATCTTACAGACCGCTGTGCCCGAAGCGATGGTGATAACAGATCCTGAGCAGAATTTTATTAGCCAATTCCCGGCATTCGATGGCTATCAGTCTGTGGGTATCGGAATCGGCATGGGAACAGCGCCGCATACAATTGATGCGCTAAAGGTATTTATAACCCGTGTTAATGATACCCCTTTGGTATTAGATGCTGATGCTTTAAATATTCTTGCCCGCGAACCGAATCTTTGGGCTTTCGTTCCGGCGCACAGTATATTGACTCCCCATCCCAAAGAACTTAGCCGGATATTGGGTGCTTGGCAAGATGATTTCGAAAAGATGGAGAAAGTGAAAGTTTTTGCGCGTAAACATCAGTTTTACGTGTTAATAAAAGGAGCTAATAGTGCTATGGTTATGCCCGATGGAATGGTGTACTTCAATAGTACGGGCAATGTTGGGATGGCAACAGGAGGCAGTGGCGATATCCTGACGGGGATAATTACCTCCTTGCTTGGACAGGGCTATTCTTCCAAAGGGGCCTTAATTATGGGGGTATATATCCATGGTCGCGCGGCAGATATTGCGGTAAAGACCATCGGTACCTATTCCCTGTTACCGTCGGATACCATTAGTCATCTTTCCAATGCATTTATCGAATTAGATAAGGATTATGATGGATTGGTACATTGAACAAGTCTTTGCTGCCCGGACCTGGAAACTTCGAAAAGAGGTTTTCGCTTCGGAAGGAAAGTTGGCCGAGGTGATGTTGGAGGGCGATTTTGAAGCAACACATTTTGCGGCCTACGATGGAAACGACGTGGTAGGCGTGCTGAGCCTGATTAGTTTAGGTGATACTTATACAATCCATTTCCTCGCTGTTGCTCCACATGTAAGGCTGAAAGGTGTAGGTACAGCATTATTGAAGCATGCGCGACTATTTATCCATACTTTTGCTGGTAAATATCTTCTTGCAAATGTGACCGGCGATCAGCAACATTTTTGGACAAATAATGGATTTGTTCTTTTAAAACAGCATGAAGACACCGTCACCTATTCATTATCTATAACAGATGATCCTATACATTAACTGTAAGTGGGAAGATAGATTGTTTTCCCTTGTGACCTGTGTTATCCCTATAGATTTTCAGTGTAGGTGATCCGATCCGCTTCGGTAATGTTACGTATCACCCGGCAGGGATTACCTGCAGCTACGACATCCGCTGGTATATCTTTTGTGACGACCTGTCCAGAACCAATGACCGAATTTTTTCCGATTCGCACGCCGGGGTTGACGACAACATGTCCACCGATCCATACATTATCTTCGATAACGATCGGCAAAGCAAATTCCCAACCTTGATTTCTTGCTTCAAAATGGAGGGGATGACCCGCTGTGAAGAGGCTTACATTAGGCCCAAATAATACATTCTCACCTATGGTAACCGGTGCGCCGTCTAAAATCGTACAGTTATAATTGCTGTAAAAGTTCTCACCGATCGTAATATTATATCCATAATCGCAACGAAAAGGAGGTTCGAGAAAGAATCGAGTTCCCGTCGCTTTAAACAGCTTTTGAATAATCTGTTTTCTGAATTTCAGTTGTTTAGGCTCTGAATCGTTAAATCGCTTCAGTTCTTCTTTTGCGTATTGTCTTTCCTTAAATAATTGCCCCTCCGAATCGATGTAAGGAAGGCCGGCAATCATTTTTTCCTTTGCTGATTTCATTCAATGGCCATTTTCTGAAACAAACTTAGATAAATTGATGTTTAAATACAATAGCAATCTACGCGTTAAGACGTTAGGTTTTAGGTTCTCTTATTTCGCAGAATCAGTGAAACCCTTGTTTTTTGCTAAGCATAACCAAAGCATAGCCTGTTTCCATCAAATTACTCTGTTTCCATCAACTGGACAGCTATGCCACACCAAGTTTTATAGCACCGTACGGATTTGTACAAGGTATCATTAAACCCTCTTCCGATTTAAATCATACAGTTGTGACAAACAATTTGGGGTCGAGAAGCATTTAGATAGTGGAGCACACGATGCTATTGCCTTTGTCCAGGCTATATTCAAAATTATTATTTCAATGAAGATTGCTTATATAAGTACCTACTTGCCCAAAGAATGTGGAATTGCCACTTTTACATCAGATTTGTTGCATGCTGTAGCACTGCATAATCAGGAGCTGACACAACATGTGTTTGCGGTCGCGGATCGGGACTATGTTTATCCCAGTGAGGTCGTGTTTAAAATAGACCAACATCATCAATTGTCCTATATTGAAGCCGCAAATTATATTAATGAAAACGGCTACGATTGTGTGATACTGGAGCACGAATATGGCATATTTGGCGGAAACAGTGGAACATATATATTGTCCTTGATTAACGCGTTACATATTCCCTTGCTGGTAAATTTTCACACCATTCTTGAGAAACCCAATGTTGATGAAAAGGCTATTCTTATTGAAATTGTTAAGCGAGCATCCATTGTGATCGTTATGAGCAATTATGCAATCACTTTACTCAAATCGATTTATCGGGTAAATACCTCTAAAGTGAGATTGATTCAGCACGGGGTTCTAGAGTTTACTTTGGATCATGAGCTTGCAAAACTAAAGAAGGGTCTTTCTGGAAAGAAAGTTTTATTGACTTTCGGTTTTTTGGGGCGAAACAAGGGAATTGAAATGGTGATCGAAGCTCTCCCCGAGGTCGTCAAGGATGAACCGGACCTGTTGTACCTCGTTGTTGGTAAAACGCATCCTAATGTATTGGCGCATTCCGGGGAGGAGTACCGGGAATACCTGGGCAGTCTAGTCGAAGCTTATCAGTTGCAGGAACACGTACAATTTGTGAATTCCTTTGTGAGCCAGGCCGATCTTGTGGATTATCTAAGCGCCTGCGACGTTTATGTTACACCTTATGTTAATGAGGCACAGATCACAAGTGGAACATTATCTTACGCCATCGGTGCCGGAGCTGCGGTGGTTTCCACTCCTTATTGGCATGCCAAGGAATTGCTAGCTGATGGAAGGGGTGTACTCGTAGAATTTAAAAATTCCAGCAAGATGGCCGAGGTGCTCAAAAATTTGTTTTCAAATTTGGACTATCGAACAACATTGCGGGACAATGCCAGCGCATTTGGGAAAGAGATGACCTGGAAAAATATAGGCCTCCGGTACACGCGAATTTTAAATAAAATTATTCCTACCTACGATAGCCTCAAAGAAAATGTCGGATTTAGCAAAGAGGAAATGCCTAAATTCAGCTGGAAGCATATCGACAGACTGACCAATCAGGTCGGTATCGTACAGCATGCAACCTATTCTCTCCCGAACTACAAAGAGGGCTATTGTCTTGACGATAATGCAAGAGCGCTTTTAGTTACTTTATTGGCGCAGCAAGATTTTGCCGACAAAAGGCTTGACCGTCGTATTTCGACCTACCTGAGCTATATCTATTATCATCAGCGCGAAGACGGCCTTTTTCACAATTTTATGAATTTCCAACATAGTTTCCTCGATGAAGTCGGTTCAGAAGATTCCTTTGGACGGACGATATGGGCATTGGGGCTGCTTCTTCGGGAAACAAAACTAACAAGTTATTATCAATTGGGACATGAGCTTTTCTTTCGTGCTGTTCCAAATTTTGGCAAGTTGCGTTCCAACCGGGCGATTGCATACACTGTATTGGGAATTGCGGAATATTTGCATCATCAATCCAATGACGAGCTGATGATAGAGTTGATGCGGACACTTATCGGCAAACTGGTAAAGGAATACGAGGCAAGTTCAGATGAACATTGGCAATGGTTTGAAGGGGTGCTGAGTTATGATAACGCAATTTTACCTTATGCCTTATTGATGGCTTATCCTTTTTTGAACGATGAAACAATAAAACAGTTGGGACTATCGACTTTAAAGTTTCTCGAAAGTATCACTGTCCAAAACGGTGCTCTCTCATTGGTCGGAAACCAAGAATGGGCCAAGCAAGGAAAGCATATCAGCAAGTTTGGTCAGCAGCCACTTGATGTCACGGCAATGGTATTTATGTATCGTGAAGCTTTTCGACTCACGAATAAAAAGGTCTATTTTACCCGTATGATTGCTTCCTTTCGCTGGTTTTTGGGCGAGAATGACCTTCGGCTCGCTTTGTATGACGAGGAAACCAAAGGTTGCTGTGATGGGCTCGAGTCCTATGGCATCAATAGAAACCAAGGGGCGGAGAGCACCCTTTGTTTCTATTTGGCTTATATCGTAGTTTATCGTGCTTTTATTGATAACGATCAGGATTCAAGATAGCGAGCAACAAATCTTCGAGCTTGATGGTTGCATAAGTTGATGCATAATCGGACATCGCATAAGGTAAAATCAGGTGTTCGTTGTGTACAATGGCTCCGCAGGAATAAATGACATTTGGTACATAGCCTTCTCGCTCTTCGTCATTGGGTGTCATCAGTGGGCTGTGTAGACGTCCAATTTCGACATGCGGGTTGTCCAAGTCCAAAAGCGCTGCACCTAGGACATATTCACGCATTGGTCCAACGGCATGGGTTAAAATCAGCCAGCCGTATTGTGTTTCTATCGGCGAACCGCAATTGCCAATCTGAACAAATTCATACGGATATTCCGGCTGCTGAATCCGGATTGCCGTTTCCTGCCATATATTGATTTTATTGGAGTAGGCGATGTAGTTGTTCTCACCATCAATCCGGCAGAGCATGGCATAACGTCCATTTATCTTACGTGGAAATAGTGCCGCCCCCTTATTGGCAATTTCACCATAAATAGGTTTCACTTTGAAGTGGTAAAAATCTTTTGTGGTGAGTAATTTCGGGAGGATGCTGAATCCATCGTACGCAGTGTAAGTTGCATAGTAGGTATTTTCCCCTTTTTCGTTTTTGAACTGAACAAAACGCGCATCTTCAATCCCCCTTTTTTCGGTATCGGCAATTGGAAATATCACGCGTTCTGAAATGGAAGTATCCAGTGAGAAGGTCATTTCATAATGCGAGGAAGCGAGCCAGAGCGCCTGTTGGAGAAAGGTGACATTTTCTAGATTTTCGTCACTATCCTTTCGAACTTCATCGATGTACCGTTTGAGTTCTTCGTAAGTAAATGTTTCCGTTAGTTTTTCCTCCAATTTGGACTTGACTTCCGTTGGCTCGGCATGTAGCTCATTCATCTTCTTTAAGAATGACTCCTTGTGATAACGGTGATTTTTGACTTGCATAGGTTTGTCCAATAAACTGCCGACGTAATCGATATGTATATTGTTGTCGACATCCAATGTGCCGGACCGAAAAACGATCGAAGAGACATGGCCTTCTCCTGTAGCCCTGAAACTCAAAATAACACGTTTTTCACCCCGAAATAATTCTGTTTGATCCGGATGTTCGATAATGGAAGGATTAAACAATGCCGCCGATTCTATGGAATATTCCATCGTGAAATAAGAGCCGATCAGCAGCTTGTCGATATGACTTAGCTTATCTTTTGAAAATGGAATCTTCTCCAATAGGTGGCTAACCCGGTCAAAGTTCCGTTCAAAGATATGGACAATGCTGCGATGTCTTTTCGTATAACTTCGTAAGACCTGTCCAAAAACTTCTTTTCGTTGCGCCTCGTTAAGGGATAAAATGCGTTTAATAACTTTTATCGTGCGATCATCTCCCAACGAAAAAAAACGTGCTAGCACTCTCTTTTTATCAGGTTTAAAATAAATATCCTTTCGTTCAACTTGTACTGGTTTATGCATATTAATTTGTTCATGTTTATACCCTTTATTAGAACGAACAGCGATTGGCTTTTGTTTTTATTCTAAACCAATAATCACCGAATATCTAATAAAAATGGAGTAACTTTGACCAAGGAAAAATTTTAGATATGATTGAAAATAGTTTAGAACCAAAAGCAATTTGGAAAAATTTCTCTGCATTGAATGCGGTCCCGAGAGCTTCTAAAAAAGAAGAGCGCGTGATCGCCTTTATGGTAGACTTTGGTAAATCCTTGGGTTTAGAAACAAGCGTTGATGAGATTGGCAACGTGCTCATCAAAAAATCCGCTACTCCGGGAATGGAGGACCGTAAAACGATTGTATTGCAGTCGCATTTGGATATGGTGCACCAAAAAAATAACGATACTGTTTTTGACTTCGATAATGAAGGTATTAAGATGTATGTTGATGGGGATTGGGTGAAAGCTGAGGGCACCACCTTGGGGGCAGATAATGGTCTTGGTGTTGCGACAATCATGTCGATTTTGGAATCATTCATTATTGAACACCCTGCTATTGAAGCCTTGTTTACCATTGATGAAGAGACAGGCATGACGGGAGCTTTAGGTTTAAAAGGCGGTGTGCTTTCGGGTGAAATCCTGTTGAATCTGGATACAGAGAATGATACTGAAATTGATATTGGTTGTGCTGGGGGCATTGATGTAACGGCAACGCAGTCCTACGTTGCAGAGCCTTGTCCTTTTGATACGTTATCTTTTGAAATTACCGTAAAAGGACTACATGGCGGGCATTCTGGTATGGACATTCATAAAGGTTTTGCCAATGCTAATAAAGTGATGAACCGTTTGCTCTTTGGCGCCAATGCACATTATGGATTGCGTATTGCCTCTTTGTTGGGCGGAAGTCTACGCAATGCCATTCCGAGAGAAAGTGTTGCAAAGGTGGTTATCGCGAAGGATAAAGCAACTGACTTTGTTCAGAATTTGACACAATTGGCTCAGGATATTAAATTGGAGTTTGCAACGACAGAACCAGCTATGGAAATTGTCGTAAAGCAAACTGATGCTGCTTATGCAACAGTAGTTCCAGTAAACGTGCAGGAAAACCTGATCAACAGTGTTTATGCGGCCTTAAATGGTGTGTATCGTGTGAGCGCCGATTTTGAAGACTTGGTAGAAACCTCCAATAATATTGCTAAAGTAGAAGTAGGTGGGGAAAAGGTTTCCATCAAATGTCTAACCAGATCTTCTGTTGAAACGTCTAAATTTGATTTAGCCCAATCTTTAAAAGCCGCATTTGAACTAGGTGGTTTTACTGTCAATTTTTCGGGCAATTATCCAGGATGGGCACCTAATCCGAATTCTGAAATTTTAGAAGTGCTCAAATCAATTTATACGAGACAACATGGTGAAGCTCCAGAAGTCGTCGCTTGCCATGCCGGACTTGAGTGCGGTATCCTGGGAACAAACTATCCCGAAATGGATATGATTTCTTTTGGACCTACAATCTTGGGTGCACACTCGCCTGCAGAGCGTGTCTCCATTTCTTCGGTACAGAAGTTTTGGAGTTTTGTGCTCGAAATTCTCAAAGAGATCCCTAAAAAATAAATTTTCAACAAGGGCCTATTGCTGGTTTTTTTTGACGATAGGTCATGAAAGCAAAAAGAGATAGGGCAAGGAAACAGAAAGGTATGGTGTAAGCCATACCTTTTTTATTTTCATTAATTTTTCAGGCATATGTGTCCTAAATAAATTTTAGGATTCGATTTCTGTGGTACAAGCATAGCTTTTTTCATCATTTCGATATTGACCCCTATTTTTCAATCTGCGAAGATCTTTAGCTGTCCCTTTTTTCCTTTTATAGGCGGCCTGAAAAAGGGATCATCTATCCATTGCCAGATGTTTATTTTCACGAAGATATTCATTCTGATGAATGCGACCAGATTGGACAGGTTCCAGTCATATTTGGCTTTTTTTTGTAAGTATTTTAACAGTAATATGCCAATGAGTGAAGTCCAGATCTGGATCATCACTGCATTTTCAGAAGTCCCTATGAATGTCGATACTTTTAAGCGCTGCTTTAGATGCTTGAAGAAGACTTCGATATGCCAGCGTTGTTTATAGATGTTTGCCACCAAAGAAGCCTTCCACTTCGTATTATTGGTCAAAAAGTGGTACTCATTGCCAGTGGTGCTGTCCCAAAAGTGGACTAGGCGTAGCGGCTTGCCGTTGTATTTATTGCAGGCAGCACCGGATAGCTCAATGAGCTCATCCTTAAGGATCCCCTTTTCCATGAGTGCTTCACTCTGATAGGACTTGATAACCTTGTACTTCATATTAACTTTACTCCTGGTAACGAAATAACACCCCCTGCTGTCCAAATCCCCAAGCCAGCTGTAATCCACGTAGCCACGGTCCACTACCACCACGCTTCCCTTGGAAAAACTGTAACTACCGGCTCGCTGGCTCTCATGTACTTTTCCATCGGTAATCTGCATAAAAACAGGTAGGCAGCCATCATAATCCAAGACAGTGTGCAGCTTTACGGCACCTTTGGTGCTGCGAAACTTTGCCCAGTCAAATACAGATAGACATAAGGGGATGATGCTTGCATCCATCAGATATACTTTACGCTTTAGCTGAACAAGCTCTTTGCGAAAATGGGTGTCCTTTTGCCAAAGCCTATCCAAAACAGAATAGTAAAGATCTTTGAAAAGTTCATGGGTACGGTGTGTGTTGATATAGGATATATTAGACTTACTTGGAGCTCTTACTACACCTAAGTGGTTCAGGTTACCAGTGGTACTGCGTAGGCCGTTACTAATATCACGAACCGAATCTGCCGAGGAAAAATGACAGAAAAGCATACTGACTAGATGCGTCCAGCTGTTGATCCCTTTCTGGTGTTTATCACTTTTGTGCTTTGCAACCAAATCCCTGAATAATTCACGGTCGATAAGAGATAAAATCTGACTAAAAACATTTAAATTTATCATGGCGGTGTGTTATAATTTTGCAATTTAAATATAGCAACTTTGCTATATCCAAACACCGCCACTTTTTAAACGTTTAGGAGGCAAGTGACTTTCAGGATGAAAAAATGATTTAATAGACCAAATTTTATACAAGCTCTCAAATTGAGGGAAAACCTAATAGTGATATAATGACTATACTCCTCATTGTAATCAGCATTTGTTTGCTTATCCTTTGCATAACTTATTTTAAGATCAATGCCTTTCTCGCTTTTTTAGTTGTTTCCTTACTCAGCGGACTTTGTTTGGGTATTCCACCGGCACAGTTGGTGGGTACAGTTGAAAAAGGTGTTGCAGGCGTCATGGGAAGCCTAACTTTAATTATTGTTTTGGGCGCAATGTTGGGGAAAATTGTTGCTGAAAGTGGGGCCGCTGAGATAATTGCTGAGCAAATGGTCCGCCTGATGGGAGAGCGATACCTGCAGTGGGGGCTTATGTTGACGGGTTTTATCGTTGGAATACCGCTATTTTATGGAATCGGATTTGTCTTATTAGTCCCCTTGATATTTTCGATTTCCTACCGCTATAAGTTGCCGACAGTATATATTGGATTACCGATGCTGGCTGCCCTGTCTGTGACACATGGCTTTATTCCGCCGCATCCTTCCCCGGTTGCATTAGTTGCCCTGTTTCGCGCTGATATGGGACTGACACTTATCTATGGTCTTTTGATCGCCATACCCGCTATTATTTTGGGTGGGCCAATTTTTGGAAGAAGCCTCAAAAATATACGGGCAAGTCAGGAATCAATTTTCCGCGAGAAAGATCACTCGGAATCAGCGCAGTATCTGCGCCCCACAGTGGCGGTGAGTTTGGTTGTAGCCTTGCTGCCGGTATTGCTCATTGTCTTATTTACATTGCTTCCTTATTGCTATCATACAAGCAATATAGCGCTGCAGCAGGGAGTTAAATTTATCGGCAACCCCACCGTTGTTATGGTTATTGCGGTCAGTGTAGCAACCTATTTATTAGGATTGAAATTGGGGCGATCGATGGCCAATGTGATGAAAATCTATGAATTTGCAGTGAAAGATATTGCCATGATCCTACTGATTATTGCTGGCTCGGGAATCTTTAAACAGGTGATGGAGGATAGTGGTGTGAGTCTATTATTGGCCAATACCCTGCAGCAGCTGTCGATTTCACCGCTACTATTGGCTTGGTTAATTACAGCTGTTATCAGAGGTTGTGTCGGCTCGGCCACAGTAGCCGCTTTAACGGCGGCTGGTGTGTTGCTACCGATTGTTACAGGGGGTAAAGTGGATCCCAACCTTATGGTGTTGGCGATAGGAGCCGGCAGTTTGATGTTTTCCCATGTTAATGATGCCGGATTTTGGCTATTTAAAGAGTACTTTGGACTTAGCATAAAGGATACCTTATTTTCCTGGTCCATCATGGAGGCGATTGTTTCCATTGTTGGGCTGCTTGCTGTTTTACTATTGCAATTAATTTTATATTAGCTATTATTTTAAACTTTAAAATCGTTAAAGATGTACAACGCAGATGAACAATTCGAAAAATTAGGTTTGACATTACCACCAGCACCGGCACCTAAAGGTGTCTATAAACCATACGTCATTGACGGCAAGTACCTGTATCTTTCTGGTCATGGTCCTGTACAAGATGATGCTGCATTAATTATCGGTCGAATTGGAAGTGATATCAGTCCTGAAGAAGGCAAACTTGCGGCGAGACAAGTTGGTCTAACCATGTTGTCGACCATTAAAACCAACTTGGGCTCATTGAACAAAATCAAGCGTGTGATCAAGGTATTGGGTATGGTCAACTGTACCTCGGATTTTCTTTATCATCCAGGCGTAATTAACGGCTGTAGTGAGCTATTCGCTGCGGTTTGGGGAGAAGAGAATGGTATTGGAACACGTAGTGCAGTTGGATTTGGTTCTTTGCCCGATAATATTCCCGTAGAAATCGAAGCATTATTTGAGTTATACTAATCGGAATTGTATGGAAACTTGGTGCCATATACATGATGTCGATCAGGTCGATTCGCCAGCTTTACTGGTCTACCCTGATCGCATTGTCAAGAACATAGATCGCGCTTTACATATTGTGCATGGGCGGGCTGATCGATTGCGGCCGCATATCAAAACGAACAAGTGTCGGGAAGTATGCCAACTGATGATGATGGATAGGGGGATTACAAAGTTTAAGTGTGCAACCATTGCAGAAGCTGAACTATTGGGTGTTATCGGTGCAAAAGATGTTTTGCTGGCATACCAGCCCGTAGGGCCAAAGATAGATCGTTTTTTGAATCTTGTAACCGCCTTTCCGGAGACACATTTTGCATGTCTTGTGGATCATGTCGATGCAGCACAGGAGATTTCAAAGCGTAGTCTGTCGAAAGGCTTACGCAGCGCTGTTTATCTCGATGTTAATATTGGCATGGGCCGTACAGGAGTATCTTTAGAAGGGATTGAGCGTCTCGTTATGGATATCCATCTTTTGGAAGGTATTCAGTTGGTAGGTGTGCATGGTTATGACGGTCATATTCATGACAAGGATTATAAACTTCGCGAAAAGCAATCCCAACATTCATATGGTATACTCGAAACCGCCTACCTTATGGCGCAGGTGTCCACCTCTAAACCGTTGACTAAAGTTATTGGCGGTTCGCCAAGTTTCCCTTTTCATGCCGAACGCAGCGATGTAGAATGCAGTCCCGGAACGTTTGTGTTTTGGGATTTTGGCTATGCCGAAAATTACGCGGAACAGGATTTTATGCTTGCGGCGGTACTTCTGACGCGTGTCGTCTCGATTGTTGATCACAAGCACCTTTGTTTGGATCTGGGGTATAAATCAGTTGCATGTGAATCGCCGCAACCCCGCGTCAAGTTTTTCGATCCGCGTATTGGCGAAATAAAAATGCAGAGTGAAGAACACTTGGTAGTTGAAGTTTCCAATACTGCACAATTTAATATCGGCGATGCCCTTTATGCCGTGCCAAGGCACATCTGCCCAACAGTAGCTTGTTATGGCGAACTTCAAGTTGTCAATGAACGGCAGGTAGATCAAATTTGGACTGTTTATGCGCGAAATAAAAAAATAAATTATTGATATGTACGAATTTGAAATGCCATTTTTGGTCGATGCACATTTGGATTTGAGTATGAACGCCATAGAATGGAATCGGGATCTTCGATTGTCGATTACCGAACTGAACCGTAGGGAAAAGGGGATGGATGACAAGCCCGATCGGGCTAAGGCAACCGTCACTTTTGACGAATTGCGTCGTGGTCATATTGGTTTGGTTGTTGCTACACAAATCGCCCGTTTCGTAAAACCCGAGAGCTCTTTACCAGGCTGGTACTCACCGGAACAGGCATGGGCACAAACACAGGGGCAGCTTGCATGGTATAAAGCAATGGAAGCCGATGGACAAATGAAAATGATCTGTACAAAAACTGATTTGGACCAGCATTTGGCGCTTTGGTCGGATGGCAGCGATCATGCCGATAAGCCAATCGGATATCTGCTGAGTCTGGAAGGTGCCGATTCCATTGTAGATATCAGCTATCTCGAAACAGCCTATAACTATGGTTTAAGAGCGATTGGGCCAGCACATTACGGACCGGGGCGATATGCCAATGGAACAGACTCGTCGGGTAAGCTTAATGAGCAGGGAATAAGGTTATTGGAAGAAATGGAGCGATTGGGGATGATATTGGACGCGACACATCTGAATGATGATGCTTTTTGGGATGCTGTCCAACGCTATCAGGGTGCGATTTGGGCCAGCCATAATAACTGTCGCAAGTTTGTGGACCATAACAGGCAGTTCAGTGATGAAATGATCAAGGCTCTTGTAAAGAAAAAAGCAGTGATCGGGGTAGCGCTCGATGCTTGGATGATGGTACCGAATTGGGTACGAGGTGTATCCGATCCTAAAACAAGCAATTGCTCCATGGATATCATGGCCAACAATATTGATCATATTTGTCAATTGGCAGGAAATGTCGATCATGTTGGCGTGGGGAGCGACTTAGACGGCGCATTTGGCCGTGAGCAGTGTCCTTATGATCTGGAAACGATTGCTGATATCCAAAAACTATTTGGCATCCTGTCAAAAAGGGGGTATAATAACACCGATCTTGAAAAGATTGCCAGCAAGAACTGGCTTAATTTTATGCGAAATGCATTGCCCGAATCATAAGAATAAAATAGAGCTCTATTTGAGCTTGTATAGAGCAATGACAACCGAAGACAATAGCCTGTTTAAGCGATGGTCACTCGAGGACAACGAGCGCGTTATTTCAGCAATCGTGTCGCTCGCTGTCGTTGTGTGTATCAATAACATAAGGCTTCTACGTGGTCATTGAAACCGATGAAATAAATCAAAACAAACACCTCCAACACGAATTAATCGATGAAACCAGTATTACGCGTCCAATTGTCCCTGATGATGTTTTTAGAATATTTTATCAAAGGGGCCTGGTTTGTTACTTTGGGAACATACCTTATTAAATCGCTCAATGCCTCGGGTATGGAGGTCGCGAATATTTTTGCAACACAATCCCTTGGTGCTGTATTTGCTCCTTTTTTTGTGGGTTTTGTCGCCGACAGATACTTTAATGCCGAGCGGGTACTTTCAGCATTACATCTCATTGGAGCTGGACTACTTTACGGGATGTCGCAGGCACCGGATGCGACACATTTTTATCCCTATGTATTTGTCTATTTTATGGCTTACATGTCTTCGCTATCCTTATCCAATGGAATCGCATTCCGGCATATTGAAGACGCGAAGAAGTATTTTCCGGGGGTACGCGTGTGGGGGACGATCGGTTGGATCTGTTCGGGACTTGTGATCAGTTATTTGTTCCGTTGGGATGCGCCCGAATCGATACAGGCAGGTGCCCTGCATAATACCTTTATTATGGGCGCGGTTTGTTCGTTATTATTGGCGGTCTTCAGTCTAGCATTGCCAAAAACACCACCACAGGTGAAGCTTAGAGATGAAAAGTTTGATTTTGGAAAGGCAATTGGTTTGGATGCATTGAAGCTTTTAAAACAGCGGAGTTTTCTGATTTTTTTTGTAACAGCAATTGTCATCTGTATTCCCATTTCGTTCTATTATCAAAATGCGAACCCATTTTTGGTCAACGCCGGAATACCGAACCCCACAGCAAAAATGGCATTGGGGCAATTTTCCGAAGCCATCTGCTTGTTGTTGATTCCATTTTTCTTTAGACGCTTGGGGTATAAAAAGATGATTTTACTGGGCATTGCGGCCTGGGCACTTCGCTATTTGTTTTTTGCCTACGGCGACGGACAGGAACGGTCATTCTTATTGCTATCCGGAATTTTATTGCATGGCATCTGCTATGATTTTATGTTCGTAGTGGGGCAGATCTATACCGATCGAATTGCTGGTGAAAAATACAAGGCTTCTGCACAGGGGCTTATTACCATCGCGATGTATGGTGTAGGGATGCTGATCGGATTTTGGGTTGCCGGTGCTGTTTCAGATTACCTGAAAACAGCTTATGCTGCTCAATTTTGGGAATATCTTTGGTTTATTCCGGCAGGTATTTCTGGTTTTTGTCTTTTGCTATTTGCCCTGTTTTTTAAAGAGGAGAAAACGATGCCGGATATGAAAGCCAGTTAAAGATGCGCTATGTTCAATTAAAGGCAGAACGTCCGTAAAAAACGATAACATGGAGCATCTATGATGGGAAGGTGCTCCATGTCTTTAAAATGCCTATTAGATCATATTGAACCATTCCTGGTATTTTTCACCAATGAAGGGGAGTGGTTTCCGCTCTCCGGAAAATGCGGACATTAATCCTAGTATAAGAGCAATAAGTAGGAGCAATCCAACAATACTAATGGCGATTCCGCCAATACCCGGAATAAAACGTAACAATCCCAAAGCCATTCCTGTTACTGAAATGCCTATACTTTGTCGGATATGGAATTGCGCTAAAGCAGTCTTTTCCTTGTTGTTCATGATGATGGCTGCAACAAGGCCGATGATGGTTAAGTAAGAAATAATAGCAATTGTTTTTCCGTCATTTGACGTAGCCTTCTGAATAGGGGTTCTCTCCATGATCCTTTATTGTAAAATGTTTGACTTAAATATTTAAGACAAATTTAGGAGAGATATCCCTTCTATCCTTTAGCTGAATTCAGGGATATTTTATTTATCCTTCGACACTTTCCAGTAATTGCTTTTCATGGAGTTCAAAATATTCACCTCTTTTCTCCATCAATTCAGCATGTGTACCCTGTTCTACAATTTCGCCTTGATCCATCACCAATATATGGTCTGCATTCTTGATCGTCGAGATGCGATGGGCAATAAAAATACAGGTCTTGCCTTTCATGATGCGGCTTAGCGAACGGAGAATTGTTTCTTCTGTTTTTGTATCCACGGCGGAAAGACAGTCATCAAAAATCAATACTTTGGGTTCCTTAATTAAAGCGCGTGCGATGGATACCCGTTGTTTTTGTCCACCGGAGAGGGTAACACCACGTTCCCCAACGGCAGTTTCAAATCCATCTTCAAAAGCTATAATATTGTCGTATACAGCGGCATCTTTGGCGGCCTGTTCCACTTGTTCCTGTGTAAAGTGGTCTAAACCAAAGCCTATATTATTGGCAATGGTATCTGAAAATAGGAAAACATCTTGTGGGACAAATCCAACTTGTTGGCGCAAGCTTTTGAAATCAAGGTTTTTAATTTCTAGACTATCATAATGAATACTTCCTTTGTCGATATCATACATCCGAAGGAGTAAGTTGGCCAGCGTTGATTTTCCGGAGCCTGTTTTTCCGATAATAGCAAGTGTTTTGCCGATCGGAATTTGGAACGATATATTTTTAATCGCCTGAATACCTGTTTCGGGATAGGTAAAGGAGATTCCATCAACCCTGATCTCACCCGCGAGTTCTTTGGTAGCTGTTCCGTTAACAATAGGAGATTCCGTTTGAAGGAATTCGTTGATGCGTTTTTGTGAGGCCGCAGCACGTTGTACCAATGAGGTAACCCAAGCCAAAGACATGGCCGGGAAAGTCAACTGGTTGACATAGATGATAAACTCAGCGATGTTTCCGGCAGTTACTGTTCCTTTGGCAACTTCAATTCCACCGATATAAATGGTGATTACCGTACTGAGCCCAATAAGCAATAGAATAAGCGGAAAGAAAACAGCCTGTACTTTGACGAGATCAAGAGCCGTGTTGCGGTAAATGGTACTTTCCTTCTCAAATTCCTGCATTTTATTTTGTTCTCTGGTATAGGTCTTGATGACGCGGATACCTGCAAAAGTTTCCTGCACGAAAGAAGAAAGCTTCGCCAGTTGTTTCTGTATTTTTAAGCTACGCTTGTTAATAATCTTGTTGACAAATAAAATAATAACCGATAGGACCGGTATTGGTGCCAATGCATAAGTAGCCAAGCGTCCATTGACGCTATACATCGCATAGATGACCATGATCGATAAAACTACCGTATTGATCGCATACATGATGGCGGGGCCTAAGTAGTTACGTACCTGATTGACATCTTCGGTGGCTCGGCTCATGAGATCTCCGGTATTGTTCTTCCGAAAGAAACCGAAGTTTAAATCTTGGTAGTGATTATAGATCTCATTTTTGAGGTCGTATTCAATATAACGCGAGGTTAAAATAATCGTCTGACGCATAAAGAATAAAAATATGCCCCTCAAGAGCGACAGTAGGAGGACGACGAAACCAAAAAACAGGAGGCTGGTGCCAAATACCTTGTAGATGAGTTCCTGTCTGTCGAAACCATCAAATAGACGGTATAGATAGATGTTTTCCTGTACCAAATCAAATGCTTCGCGAATTACCTTTGCCGGCAATACCCCGAAATAGTTGGAGATGATAACAAAAATAACCCCTGGAACCAGTTTCCAGCGGTATTTATAAAAGTACTTATTTAAGTAGGCGAGATCCTTCATATTACGAATACAAAAGTAGGACTAATTCATCAAAATGCTTTACGATTTGAGTGAATTTACTGTCATTCGGAAATCAAATGTTAAGTCTTGGATAAAAAAAGTTGTTATGCACAACGAATAATTTTCCTACTTTTGCATCAAGTACCTTAAAAAATTAAAACAAATTAGAGTAGTACATTTTATGTCAACATCTCAAAATTCTATTTTTGAATTGATGAGCCAGTCTGGCCATCAAAACTTATTTTTCTGTAATGATGAATTGGTGGGCTTGAAAGCTATCGTTGCGATCCATGATACAACCTTAGGGCCAGCGATAGGAGGGGTTCGTATGTTACCTTACGAAAGTACAGAAGAAGCTATTGAGGATGCTTTACGTTTATCCAAGGCCATTACGTATAAATCAGCCATCACTGGATTGAATTTAGGCGGTGGTAGTGCTGTTATTATTGGGAATAGCCGTTTGGACAAATCTGAGGTTTTATTGCGCCGTTTGGGCCAGTTTATTGAAGGATTGAATGGAAATTTCATTGCTTCTTTGGATGTAGGTACCACACAACGCGATTTAGAACATATTTATACCGAAACTGACCATGTTGCTGGTTTACCAAAAGCAATTCATGGCAGTGGTGTCGGTGATCCTTCGATCTTTGCAGCTCAGGGTGTTTATTTTGGTATAAAAGCCTGTTTAAAGGAATTGTACGGATCGGAAAATGTTGCTGGTAAAAAAGTTATTGTGCATGGCGTCGGTGGAGTTGGTGAGCGTTTAATTGCAATGTTACGTGAAGAGAATGCGCGTGTATATGTCAGCGATATTACGGAAGAAAAAATGTTGAAAGTAGCGGCCAAGTACAAAGCTGAGCCAATACCTTACGGTGAAGTATTTGATCACGAATTTGACGTATATTCTCCCTGTGCATTAGGTGGTACGGTAAATCCAGAATCCGCGCAGAAAATGCAATGTAAAATTATTGCCGGTTCGGCGAATAATCAATTGAAAGACGAACATGTTACAAGTTCTATCCTTCATGAAAGAGGTATATTATACGCCCCTGACTATTTGATCAACGCCGGTGCATTAATTGGCTGTTATTCGGAAATTCAAAATTATGGCGTAGATCACACTGAATTTGTGATCAAAAATATTTATAATGCGACTAGAGACGTATTGAAAAAATCAAAAGAAGAGAATATTTCTACTTTTGAAGCGGCTAATCGCATCGCGGAGAAGCGTATCCAGGATATTAAAAAAATCAAGAGATAGTCTTCATCCCAAAATCGTTCTTATTTATTATTTTATAAAAAAATCGTTCTTTAAATTACTATGTTAAACAGGAGACACCTGAGGGTAAAAGTAGTGCAAACGCTTTATGCGTACAGTCTTTCAGAAGATAAAGACATCAAAACATTTGAGAAAGCACTATTAAAAAATGTGGATGAAGTTTATGAGATGTATATGTGGACACTGAATCTTTTAGATGAGGTATCTGATTATGTCTTAATAGATGCAGAGGGTAGGGCTAATAAGTTTTTACCAACTGAAAAAGACTTGTCTTTAACGACCAAGTTAAGTACAAACACTTTTATTGAGTCATTGAGACAAAATCCACAATATGGAGAAGGTGTCAAAAAATATAAGATTTCCTGGAGCTTTGATCCGGAGATCGTGCGTACTGTATTTTTGCAGTTAAAGGATTCTGAAGCTTATTTGGAGTACTTGCAACAAGAAGATCGCTCGATCGGTACGGAAAAGGATATCATCAAGCATATCTTTAAAAAGATCATCTTAAAATCGCCGGTTATTGAGCAGGTTTTTGAAGAAAAATTCATCAACTGGCCGGTAGATAAAGAAGTATTGCAAGCTTTGATCGCGAAGACTTTTAAGAATTTTAGTTCTGAAGATCCACGTAAAAATAAACTTGCAGAAATTACGCAAAACTGGAATGATGATAGCGACTATATTATTGCATTGTTGGGTAAAACAATCCGCAATACAAATGAGTATCAAAAGCTTATCTCGGAGAAAACCAAGAATTGGGAATCAGATCGTATTGCTTTAATGGATACATTATTGATGCGTATGGCAATATGTGAGTTGGTTAATTTTCCATCAATTCCTGTGAAAGTAACAATAAATGAGTATATTGAAATTTCTAAGGTATTCAGTACATTGAAAAGTAATACATTTATTAATGGTATCTTAGATAAAATATTGAACGATCTGAATCAAAAGGGACGAATCCAGAAGGCAGGTCGGGGGTTAAAAGATTAAAACCAAACGCGCATAAATAATTTATACGAATGAAAAACTTTGGCAAATATTCAGTTTTAGCGTTGTCGACAGTACTTTTATTTTCTTGCGGAAATGCACAAAAGGGAAAGGAAGAAGGGACCAAGACAGCGACTGAAACAGCAGCTGCAGATAGCCTTTCTAAGGCAGCAGCACAATTGGGAAAAGTAGAATTTGAAGAGTCTGCATTTGATTTCGGTCAGGTAAAGGAAGGCGCACAGGTAAAACATACCTTTGTGTTGAAAAATTCGGGTGATGCACCTGTTATTATCTCGAAAGTGACTGCTTCATGTGGTTGTACACAGCCTGAGTTTTCGAAAAGTCCTATTTTGCCAGGTGGAAAATCTGAGATCCATGTAACTTTCAATAGTGAAGGACAAGTTGGTAAACAGCAGAAGATCATTACGATTCAATCGAATGCTTCCAATGGCTTAACAACGGTTCAGCTCAAAGGCGAAGTATTAGCAAAATAACACATTATTAAACGATATAATAGAAGATGAACACAGTATTATTACAAGCAGCGGGAGGCAATTTGATGAGTTTTTTACCAATGGTTTTGATTATCGTGGTATTTTATTTCTTCATGATCAGACCGCAAATGAAGAAGCAAAAAGATCACAAAAAATATATTGAAGAACTTGGTGTGAACTCTAAAGTTGTTACGACAGCTGGTATTCATGGCCGTATTGTAGAAGTATCAGACACGACTTTCTTAGTAGACGTAGGTTCGGGTGTAAAAATCCGTTTTGATAAATCAGCAATTGCTTTAGATGCTTCTAAAGCTGTTAACAACACGGAGAAGAGCGCTTCTTAAGCTTTTTCCTAAAAGAAATGAAAGCCAGTTTTCGTAGAAAACTGGCTTTTTTATGCTGTTAATAGAAAGCCCAGGCGGAGCGTTCATATAAATTGCTAGCATAACAATGCTCTAGATTACTCCACAATAAATGGAATTCGAAAAACCGCCATCTAAGGTATCCCATATTCCGACATACACATGGAAATCAGTGGTTTTTCGCTTTAACCGGTCAAATTGGACTGAACAAGAACCTTCACTTACGCTTGCGATAGAAGTTCTTAAATGGGATTCATTAAACGGGTCCAATAATACCAGGTTGATTTTATATACGCTATCACTATATTGATCATCTGCTTCCCAGTTCAGGTCGATTACATCATTGTTGATACTGACTTGGCAGTTGGATAATGGGGTTAGCGAACCAGAAAATAGAAGCAGTCGTTCTGGATTAACAAAAGGGTTATTATCAGCGTCTATTTCGATGGCCTCCTTAAAAATATGTCGTTGTGCCAATTGGAATGCACCTACGCGACTTCCTTTTTCCGCTAAAAACTGGTAACCAAATTCGAGAAGCCGCTTATTATGGCCGGCAAACTTACCGGCTACTTGCTGTTTTTTTCTGTTTAAGAGCTCCGCTGCACTTGGTGGGGAGCTGCGTTTTCTTTTTGGGCCGCGCACCACATTTTGATCCTTCAACATGTAGGCACTCACCGATCCAAATTTACCAATAATAGGTCCATTTGGACCGTTTTGTAAAATTGCCATAGCTATTCCTCTTTTAGTTTATAATTCTTGTATTGATCTTATTATCAATTTACTACTATTTTCTTAATTACTTTAGTGGTAACACTATTTTTACAGGGGATTAACACAGGGTTAGTAGGGGATTGACCCCTGTTATACCCCTGTTAACCCCCTGTAATACCCCTGTAAAACCCCTGTAAACCTAAAACGTAATAGTTGTCAAAAACAATCGTTTTTGCGATGTTATTCTCAACTGTTTTTCATTTGTTTTTAGTGTTTAATACACTGCTGACATCGGGCTGTCGATTGAGGGAGTAACTTTATGAAAAAAAAAACGATATGAAAAATCTTAGACCATTTGATGGGCAGCATTGTGAAACAACGGCAACAGGTACATTACTTGCCCATATAGGCATTGAACTTTCCGAGCCGATGCTTTTTGGACTGGGGGAAGGGCTCAGTTTTATTTATTGGAAAATGAAAACCATGGATTTTCCATTTTTAGGCGGAAGAATAAAACCTGATCTCCTGACAAAGCATATCTGCAAAAATCTCGGTCTAAACCTCAGCGTTCATGAAACTTCTTCAAAAGTAAAAGCTTGGCAGGCTGTACGACAGCTCTTGGATGGGGGGCAACCGGTAGGCTTAAAACTCGATGCCTATCACCTGGAATATTTTACAAAACCCTTTCATTTTGCGGGTCATTATGTAGCTATTTATGGTTATGACCATGATAATGCCTATTTAGTGGATACGAGGCAGCAGGGTGGAAGCGTACGTACATCTCTAGCGAGTTTGGCGCTAGCCAGGACAGAGAAGGGGCCTATGGCGTCTAAAAATCTGTATTACACGATAGCAGGTAGTGGCGGGGATTTGGACCTGAAAGAGGTGCTGATTGCTGCAATGGTCAATAATGCAAAGGAATATCTTGCACCGCCCATCAGCAACATCTCATATAAAGGAATTTTGAAAACTGCTGAGGAATTGACCAAATGGTACAAGACGAGTCGTGCGATTGAAAGTGAGTTTAAAATGGCTGCAAATTTGATGGAAAAGGCAGGTACTGGGGGCGCTATGTTTCGAAATCTATATCGTGACTTTATTAAGGAAAGTTATGATCTGCTCGGAATAGAGCAGATCGCTGCGGTTCATCATGAGTTTGTGCAGATTGCATTATTGTGGACATCCTTGTCGGAATTGTTTAGTCAAATTGCGGAGACAGCCAGTTTTGATGATGTGCAGCAGGCATCAGAAATTTTCAGAACTCTTGCCACAAAAGAGAAAAATGCAATGGAAATATTGCTGTCTTTAAGATGAAATGCAGATAAGAACACAGATTTTTACGCAAATTGATTAAGTTTGTATCATGGCGAATGCAGTTCGAATAAATAAGACCCAACGACGTAAGATTAATGTCTTCGTGCGTTGTGTTGGAATTTCGTTGTTAGCTTGGTTATTGTTTTCGATCTCCAATCAATATACTGTTTCCGTCAAGGCGGCGATTGAATATGTCAATCTTCCCGAGAAACGCGCATTCCACCCCCAGCAATCCGATACGGTAAAGGTGAAGCTGGAGATGACAGGATGGCAATTCCTGTTTTCCAAAGCTGCTTTGGAAACTCCAAAGGTTCAGGTGGACCTAAGCTCTTTAAAAACCAAAGACTGGATTGTTTTTTCCAACCAATTGGGCTTTATCAACCGACAGTTTCCACATGAACAACGCGTGGTGTCAGTTAGCCCAGATACCTTGTTTTTTGATTTTTCCAAACAGACCCAGCGTAAGGTGCCTGTAAAACCCCTTGCAAATATCGGATTTAAACGCGGCTACGGTTTTATCGCTGATACCAAAGTTACACCAGCTTATGTGACAATAACTGGACCTTACGAGGATGTTTCGGCGATTGAGTATTGGGAAACGGATACCGTTCGTGGAAAGGAAGTCGAAACCGACGTTCGGACCGTGGCCAACCTGGCACGTAACCAAAAAGCGAATATCAATGTTTATCCGACTTCGGTCGAGGTGCTTATGCCTGTAGGTGAATTGACCGAGAAAATAATCGAGTTGCCCGTAAAAGTAGAGAATGGCCAACGTTATAGTTCGGTCAGGCTTAGTCCGAGCAAAGTTGTCGTCACCGTTTTGATGTCCGTCAAAGATTATAATAACTATACATCGCGTGATTTTGAGGCTGTGGTAGACCTGGCAGACTGGGAGAAGAATGAGGTGCAATATCTGCCTATTTTGCTGACCAAAGTACCTGACTATTGTAAGGTAATCAGTATTGTCCCTCAAAACGTGGACTTTTTTGTACGTAAATAAAAATATTTTCATGAAGATTGGAATAACAGGCGGAATTGGATCAGGTAAGACATTTATCTGTCAGCTTTTTAAAGCCATGGCTGTACCTGTTTATAATGCTGATGAGGAAGCCAAGAAGCTTATGAATACCGATTTGCGGATCAAAGCACGCTTGATTGCGGAGTTCGGCGAAGAGACCTATAAGGGTGGAAAGCTGGATCGGGCTTTTTTGGCTGAACAGATATTCTCCGACAAGGCGAAGCTCGAACTTGTGAACAGCATTGTACACCCCATCGTTATTCAGGCGGCAAAGGACTGGGCGGAACAGCAAAAGTCACGTTATTCACTCAAAGAGGCTGCTTTGCTTTTTGAAAGTGGGTCCTACAAGGATCTTGATTATACCATACTGGTTACTGCGCCTTTACCCATACGCGTTAAACGTGTCATGGAACGTGATGCTGTTACTGAAGAACAGGTCATGGAGCGAATTAATAAGCAACTATCTGACGAAGAAAAATTAAAATTGGCAGACTTCGTCATCATTAATGATGGAACCACTCCGCTACTACCGCAGGTATGGACTTTGCATCAAAAGTTTCTAAAATAATATGATGTCTACACTATTGGCTGACTTCTTAGTCAGAAAGCCAGAAGGCTATTACTGCCGTTATGGTGATTTTTTTATTGATGCCAGCAATCCCGTTATGCACAATGTCGTTTCTCATGCCCATGGCGATCATGCCAGTTCAGGACACGACTATGTGTATGCCACACAGGCGACCTCACTGTTTATGACTTATCGGTATAAACAAAATCGCAAAGATTCTTATCAGGTCAAATTGTTTAATAGTCCCTTTAAAATAGGTGCGGTCGAAATCACATTTTTACCAGCAGGTCATATACTGGGTTCAGCACAGATTCTAATGGAATATCGGGGGGTACGTTACTTGTACACCGGCGATTATAAATTACAAACTGATGATACCTGTGAACCGATCGAAGTGCATCAGGCCGATGTCCTCATTACGGAAAGTACCTTTGCAAATCCCGAGATTATCCATCCCGATCCGGCGGAGGAGATAAAAAAACTTGATGGGCATGCCAGTAATATCTTATTAGGTACTTATGTGTTGGGCAAGGCGCAGCGAATTACTGATTTGATCAACAGGTACTGCCCGGATCGAAAAGTGCTTGTGCATAGTGGAATATTGCCCTACCATCGCCTTTATGATCAACACGGGCTGAAGAAGTTAGACTATGAGCCCTACAACAGAAAAGAAATGAAACAGGGCGAACAGAACAAAGTGTACTTGGTACCGCCGATGACCTTCAATAGTTATTTTAGGGCGACCAAAGTATTACGCGCATTTGCCTCAGGCTGGAAACGTTTACAGGCACAGAATGATATCGAGCTGTATATTTCTGATCATGTGGACTGGAATGACATTCTTCAGTACATTAAAATGGTAAATCCCAAAGAAGTTTGGACACTACACGGCGACGGAAGCATTTTAAAACGTTATTTTAACGAAAAATTGATCGTCCGGGATGTGCTTTCTGCATAAATAGGCCTTTTCGAAAAATCTTCTATCGGAAACGCAAATGCGGCGGACAATAAGCAGCTCATGGAAGGACACCCCTACAATAGTGTACTGATGTAGTTTAACTTATTTAAACGGAACTTCGATAACTCCGCTGGTAAACCTAGCGGAGTTCGCTATTTCATATTGACAATTTTGTCAACGATATAAACCGTGTTTCCTCGCCAGGGAAGCACACCGTGATATTCTTTGTAGCGCAGATCGAAGTATTTTCCACTATTTAGCTCCAACTGACGGAATATTGAATCATCTTCAATAGAAAATTCAAATTGATTGCTGGCGATACCACCCGTTTTGATACTTCCAAATCCCTCCTGGATGAGCTTGCCTTCGTAGGTCTTGAAAATATTGCCCTTTTTTACAGCATAATTAAGATAACCGGATTTTACACCTTCACCGAATACATAGTAATACTTCCAGTAAACATAGGAACCAGCCCCCACAAGGAGGAAAAGGATCAGCAGGAGTAAGAACTTCTTAAATCCGGATTTTTTCGGTTTTTGTTCAGGTAAATTTTCCATCATGTGTGCTAATTAAAACCATTTAATGCAGTGACTAGGACTATGCGCCGAAATGATGATTTTTCTGTCCAACGGATAGTTTCACCTAAAGATAAATAATTAACAGCATAATGACGAATGCATTACACCTAGATTAACGGTTGGCGAGCCTAGTGATTGTCGTTTTGTGCTGTATTGCTAATTCTATTAGTTATTTTTCGGTTTTCTTAGTCTATAATGCTAATTTTTGTAAATTTGGATCATGGATCCCGAACAGGTACATCGTAAGATTATTCATTTGGATATGGATGCATTTTATGCCTCTGTAGATCAGCGTGATTTTCCCGAATATCGGGGAAAAGCGATTGCGGTAGGTGGTTCCCCGGATGGGAGGGGAGTAGTTGCAACGGCCAGTTACGAAGCGCGAAAGTTTGGCGTCAAATCTGCTATGAGCTCCCGAAAGGCTCTTCAGTTGTGCCCCCATATTATCTTTACCTATCCTCGCTTTGATGTTTATCGTCAGGTTTCATACCAAATTCGGGAGATTTTTCTCCGTTATACGGATTTAATCGAGCCACTTTCCCTGGATGAAGCTTTTTTGGATGTGACCATAGACAAACAGGGTATTGGTTCAGCTATTGATATCGCCAAAGCCATTAAAGAGGCTATCAAAGAAGAGTTGAATCTGACCGTCTCTGCTGGTGTTTCCGTCAATAAATTTGTTGCAAAGATTGCTTCGGATATGGACAAGCCCAACGGCTTAACATTTATAGGTCCTTCGAAAATTGTCAAGTTCATGGAGTCATTGCCCGTGGATAAGTTTTTTGGCGTAGGTAAGGTGACTGCAAAAAAAATGCATGAACTGGGGCTTTTTACTGGACTTGATTTAAAAAAACAGCGTGAAGAGGACCTCGTGCGTTGGTTTGGAAAGACTGGGCACTTTTTTTACCGTATCGTACGCGGGATCGACGACCGTCCTGTTGTTCCCAATCGCAGCAGTAAATCGGTCGGCATTGAGGATACGTTTGGCGAGGATGTAGAAGCATTTGAAGAATTAAATACCATTTTGCAACGGCTCTGCAAACAGTTGTGGACACGCATCGGGAAAAAGGAAATCTCTGGAAGAACCTTAACCATAAAAATTAAATATGCCGATTTTGTTCAGTTGACACGGAGTATAACCTTAGAAAATAGTTTTGATTCGGAAGACAAAATTTACGCCACTGCCCATAGTTTGTTGAGCAAGGTTGAGCTGGTGAACAAAGTGAGGTTGTTGGGTGTTTCGATATCAAATTTTGTGGAAGAAGCTGATTTTCCAAAGGAAGGTATACAGCTAACACTTTTCGAGCATCGTCCTTAGCAAGGAATCATCCGGTTTAATTAAGTCTTTGGCAAGCCGTTTGGTCCGCGCAATCTGAATTAAGCTTGTTACAGGCAAAATCGTCGTTATTTGTCACAATTCTTTATCTTAGCCAAAATAATTAATAAACATATCCAAAAATTAATGAATACGGTTTCAAGAGTACTCTTAGGTGCGTCTATCGTTTTTTTAGTGCATGAGGTTGGTTTTGCACAAAAGAAATTGGATTTTGCACAGTCCTGGGGGCAAAAGCCATCGTTGACAGTTCGCACGAATCAGTATCCTGGCTGGGCAGACGGGACAGCTTATCTGGAAAATGATGTAAATGATGGTCGTTTATATCAGGTTAACATTAAATCAGGTCACAGAAGCATTTATACAGTTCCTCCTAAAGAAGGGACGGTTGTCTATGTCGAAAACAATGATATCTTCCTGAAAAGTACAGATGGTGTAGCCAAGAAGCTGACCAACTCTCCTGATGTTGCGGAACAGAATCCGACCTTATCGCCGGATGGTAAATATGTTGCCTTTACCCGCAAAAGCAATTTATATAGCGTGGACGTGACTTCGGGAAAGGAAATGCAATATACAAATGATGGTACCGACGTTATTTACAATGGTTGGTCATCTTGGGTATATTACGAGGAAATTCTTGGGCGTCCAACAAAATACAAAGCCTTTTGGTGGTCTCCAGACAGCCGTAAAATCGCCTTCATGCGTTTCGATGATACCAAGGTTCCTATGTTTCCGATTTATTCGTCCAAAGGCCAGCATGGTTACCTGGAGGAGACAAGATACCCCAAAGCTGGAGACCCAAATCCGGAAGTGAAGGTGGGTATCGTTCATCTCGATGGGGGGAACGTTACCTGGGCTGATTTCAACGAAAAAGATGATCAGTATTTTGGGCAGCCTTATTGGGCCTTTGATAGCAAAAATGTGATGGTGCAGTGGATGAACAGGGATCAGAACAATTTGAAGTTTTATCAAGTGGATCCGAATTCTGGTTCGAAAAAAGAAATCTACGACGAGCGTCAGGCTTCATGGATCAATTTGGATCACGATGAGCGTATCACCTATCTTGCGGACAACAAATATTATATCTTAAAATCGGATAAGACGGGCTGGGCGCATTACTACCTCTATAAATTGGATGGAACATTGGTCAATCCAATTACTTCCGGCGAATGGCAGGTAACCGAATTAAAACGGATTGATGAAAAAAATAAGGTGATCTATTTTACCGCACGTAAAGAAAACTCGGCACGTTTTGATTTGTACCGCGTGGATTATTCGGGTAAAAACTTAAAACGTCTGACTTTCGGTGAATACTCACACGATGTCAATGTATCGCCTGATGGCAAGTATTTTATTACCAAATACTCCAATGTGAGTACACCCGATCGGTTTGCTTTGTTGGATAACCAAGGTAAAGTCGTCCGTCAGTTAGCAGATAGTAAAGCGGCTGATTTTGCTTCGTATACGTATGGTAAAACCGAATACCTACATCTTAAATCAGATGATGGTTTGTTCGATCTTCCATTGACAATTACTTATCCGACAAATTTTGATAAATCAAAAGTTTACCCTGTTGTTTTCAGTATCTATGGTGGTCCTGATGCTGGAACGGTAAAAGATACCTGGAAAGGAACGAATAATCAATATTGGGCTAATGAAGGAATTATTCAAGTCTCTGCAGATCACCGGGCATCTGGTCATTTTGGTAAACAAGGTGTTGCTTATATGCACCGCAATCTTGGTCACTGGGAGATTATTGATTATTCAACGATTGTTAAATGGTTAAAATCGCAACCTTGGGTAGCTAAAAACAAAGTGCTTATCACCGGGCATAGCTACGGAGGTTATATGACTTGTTTAGCGATGACGAAGGCCGCAGATGTATTTGATTTTGGTATTGCCGGTGCACCCGTAACCTCATGGGATCTGTACGATAGCCATTATACGGAAAGATGGATGGATACGCCTCAAGACAATCCTGAAGGCTATAAAGCTGGTTCTGTGTTAACCTATGCAAATAACTATAAAGGCGTTTTGCGTATTATGCATGGCGATATGGATGATAATGTTCATTTACAGAATACAATCCAACTTGTTGATAAATTGACAGATCGAAGTGTTCCTTTTGAGTTGATGATCTATCCGGGAAGCCGTCATGGATTTGACCGTTCGAAAAGTAAATATGATTCTAATGAGCGTGCGCGTTTCTACTACCAATACTTATTGGAGAAGCCGCTTCCCAAAGAATTTAAATAGGGATAGTTCAATATACCCTATAGAATCCCCTGTCCATTCGGATAGGGGATTTTTTTTTATGTTAAATATTATAAAAAAAATGATTTTTATGGGAGTGTAAATTGTTGAAAATTAAAAAATATGGCATCTTTGTAGAAGTTTATTCAAAGAAAAAATGATTCAATTCCTAAAGGAAAGTACTTTTGCTGTTAATGAGGTTTTTAATAAGTCATGGGAGTTGCTGAAAAGACATTATTTTTCAGTGGCAGGGCTTTGTTTTTTACTGTTCGTGACCTCCGGACTCTCTAATTATCTCGCGACCACCATCAGTGATTTCAATGTGGTATTGAGTGGTTTTATGGCATTTTTTTTCATGGTGATGTATTTCGGATTGAATATGACTTTATTTAAGTATATCTTAAGTCTGATTGATGGAAATCATGATAAGAAATTGATCCAATGCATCCCTAGTTCTAAGGAGCTCGCCTATTTTTTTGGCGCAATGTTAAGTATAATGGTGCTCTCCATAGCACTCCTGATGATTTTAGGAGCCATTTCTTTACCATTTCTTTATCTATTTGAAAATGGTGACAATCGGATGGAGTTGATGAGCAACTTTACGATGTTTGTTGTTTTTGTCGCGGCAATATTGACTTTCATCTTGATTATTAGAGTGGCATTTTATCCATTTTTCATTATTGATAAACACGCGGGCACATTGAGGTCATTACGCTTCAGTTTTGCACTGACAAAGGGCAATGTATTCAAACTATTATTGATTTTGGCTGTATTTGCTTTTTTTCAGTTATTGCAGATGTATTTTAATTATTTAGAATATTACATAATTTTTATTATTTTGAACCTCGTGAGTTCTTTCTTGGTGGTACCTTTGGCTAGTATTGTTGTTTCGGTCGCTTACCGATCCATGATGGCGGATTACCATGGGGGAGAGGATCCAAAGATTTTAAATAATATATTTTAATTAATAGCAAAGGTTTTGAGTAAAAAAGGAATTGCCATTTTAGGGGCAACGGGAAGTATAGGTACACAAGCCTTGGATGTGATTAGAGCCTTTCCTACTAAATTTGAAGCAATCGTTCTGACCTGTGGTAGCAATGCCACATTGTTGGTTAAACAGGCCTTGGAGTTTAAGCCCAAAGCGGTTGTTGTAACGGATTACCTTCAGTACAGTTATGTGCAGGATGCTTTAAAAGGACATGATATCGCTGTTCTTTTGGGAGAAGCAGGACTGGTTGAAGTGGTGCAGTACGAAGAAGTAGATGTTGTTTTGAATGCGATCGTTGGATCTGCGGGATTAAAACCCACTGTTAAAGCAATTCAATCGAAAAAAGATATTGCGCTGGCCAATAAGGAGACGCTGGTTGTCGCCGGTGAGCTGATTATGGCTTTAGTGAAAGAATATGGTGTACGCATGCTTCCTGTAGATTCGGAGCATTCGGCGATTTTCCAGTGTTTGGCTGGAGAGGAGCATAATCCAATCGAGAAGATATATATCACAGCTTCCGGAGGACCCTTTCGTGGTAAAAAGAGAGCAGATCTTCTCGCAGTGACTAAGGCTGAAGCCTTGAAACATCCCAATTGGTCGATGGGTGCTAAAATTACAATTGACTCGGCGTCCTTGATGAATAAAGGGCTAGAAGTGATTGAAGCAAAATGGCTCTTTAATCTGTCAATAGATCAGGTCGATGTGATTGTACATCCCCAATCTATTGTACATTCGCTGGTCCAGTTTCAGGATGGATCCATGAAGGCCCAAATGGGGGTTCCTGATATGAAATTGCCGATCCAGTATGCACTGACCTATCCGGCACGTTTTGAAAACAGTTTTGAGCGATTTAATTTCATGGACTATCCAACGCTCAGTTTTGAAAAAGCAGACATGGAAACTTTTCGGAATTTGGCACTTGCCTATGAGAGCCTTCGTGCCGGCGGAAATAGAAGCTGTGTATTAAATGCAGCCAATGAAGTTGTTGTGGATGCCTTCCTGAAAGATCAAGTTGGGTTTTTGGAAATGAGTGATATTATTGAACAGACATTAGGTAAAGTAGAATTCATTGCGACACCGACGCTGGATGATTATCTGGAGACGGATCGTGTCGCAAGATTAATAACAAAGGAAATAATCAAAGATTAAATTTTAAAAAGCATACATGGGTGTTTTAATTATGGTCGGACAAGTGATTTTAGGCTTGTCAATTTTAATTGTTCTACATGAGTTAGGACATTTCTTAGCAGCACGTGCATTTGGTATCAAGGTGGAAAAATTTTATCTGTTCTTTGATGCCTGGGGAGTGAAATTATTTAAATTCAATTATAAAGGATGTGAATATGGTATTGGCTGGTTGCCTTTAGGTGGTTATGTCAAGATTGCGGGTATGATCGACGAATCGATGGATACTGAGCAATTAAAGGGTGAGCCACAACCTTGGGAATTTAGATCAAAACCAGCTTGGCAACGTTTAATCGTTATGCTTGGGGGGATTATTGTCAATATTGTGGTCGGCGTTGTTGTCTTTTGGATGCTGACTTTTAAAATGGGCAATACAGATATCAAAATGGATCAGCTGGTAAACGGTATTGTTCCGGGATCCATTGGTGAATCCATTGGTTTGAAAGCTGGCGATAAAGTGATTTCAATAGACGGGCACCGTATCGAAAATTACTCGGAGTTGATCAGTTCTAAAGTATTGATGGGCGGAGTGGCACTTACAGTTGAGCGCAATGGTGCAACAACAGAAGTAAAAGTTCCAGCCGATTTATTGAACACGCTTTCAGATAAGAAAGGGGAAAAGTTCATCGAGCCACGTGTTAAAACAACAAGTGTTGCTGAAGTATCACCTGGATCGGCAGCAAGTAAAATGGGTTTTGTGAAAGGCGACAGCATTATTGCGGTGAATGAGGTACAGGTTCCTTTCTTCGACGAGTTTAAAGCACAAATAAAAGCGAATATCAATAAAGCTGTAGCGATTAAAGTTTTACGCAAAGGAACTGAAGTTTCATTGCAAGGGAATGTTCCTGCGGATGCCATGCTGGGAATAGGCATTAATCGTGATTATTCCATCAAATCTTTTACAACGCAATATAGCTTGATGGAGGCATTTCCAATCGGCGCTAAAAAAGCATTTACCGTGATTACGGACAACGCCAAAGGATTTGGCAAGATTTTCAAAGGGGAGGTACGTGCCGATAAAGCATTATCTGGTCCTATTGGAATTGCGACCCTGTTCGGCACAGAAGTGGACTGGATCCGTTTTTGGTCCTTAGTAGGGATGTTGTCTATGGCATTGGCATTTATGAACCTATTGCCTATTCCAGCTTTGGATGGCGGTCACGTATTGTTCTTGTTGGTTGAAATGATACAAGGTAAGCCATTGAGCGAAAAATTCCTGGAGAAAGCACAAATGGTCGGTTTCTTTATTTTATTGGCTTTAATGGTCTTTATATTCGGAAACGATATTTTTAAGCTATTTAAATAAATTCAATTGGTCAAACAGCCAATATGCTGATGGCCTACATCCCATAAAAAAAGGCTTAAAGCCAATCATGGTCGGAAGAAATTCCGACCATTTTTTATGGTAAGGAGGTATTGAATAAAATAGCCTGCAGTTCGGTTTATACCATTCATCTACGCTATTGGGTTTCATTTGCTTTCATTGTACCTGTTCCAAAATACGAGACGAAGGTTTTTCTAACAATAAATTGTTTATTTATATTGCATTTAAAAAACAATTTTTCTAAGTTTGACCATGGATGGAAGAAATAGAGCAGATGTAAAGCCAGGCATGTTGGTGAATATAATCTTAAAAAAGGACCAACGTACAGGAAATTTAACAGAAGGCATTGTGAAAGACTTGCTGACATCATCCTCATATCATTCGAGGGGAATTAAAGTCAGGTTGACGGATGGCCAAGTAGGAAGAGTGGCTGAAATTATTGAAGATGATTTTTAAGGTATAGGCTACCGATCTTTATTTCTCTTTACTTAATCTTTTCTAACGGTATTGACACGGAGAGATTTACTACCTATGATGTTCTTATTGTATAAATCAAACTAAAAGCTTGTTGGATTGTTAATAGTGAACATTTTGAAATAAAATTTGTATAATAACATAATTATTGCTAACTTTTTTCTGTATTTTTTATTTTATTACATATTTATATAATATTGTTTTTATAATTATTAAAATGATAGCTTTTTCAAATGGATACCAAAAATAAATGTACGGTTGTCTACGCAGATGATGCGCTGATTCATCATGTGTTGATGCGAGCTATGGCTCAATCTCATTTATTGGATTTGGTTTATTGTGCTTCCAATGGTAGGGATTTAATCGACTACCTCGATGAAAATGAGCACGAACTTCCTGAAATATGTATATTAGATCTGCATATGCCTGTATTAAACGGGATAGAAACGGCAAAAATCATACGGGAGAGGTTTCCCTCTATTCGAATATTTGGGCTGACATCAAGTAGTGATGAAAATGAACGGATGGAATTGCGGGACGCTGGGGCAGAAGAGATCTTTTCGAAAGAACAGATGCCACTATTAATGAAACAACTTGCTCCTAGCATATAGCTATAAATAAAGAAGAGGTCTAACAGATGTTAGGCCTCTTCTTTATTTTCTAAGGCATCCTTGAATTTAAGAAGTCTAATCCAGGATGGACATTTGCTTAGATCTTTTTTCCATAATCCAACATGGATAAAACTTGTGCTCAAGAAACGTTGTACGTCGAAGACCTGCATATCTTGCTGTATTTCTAACGATTCAGGCAAGTCTTTGGATTGAAAATATTGTTGTAATTCTTCTGGAGTCATACCACAAAAATAGCGTTTTAAATCCTTATCTCCAACCTCCTCCGAGTGCCCGGTACAGATCCACAAATGCATCTAAATGCTGTTGCCTTAACTCGACCAGATCGAGGTCACTGTTTAGGGCATTGCTTTGCGCTGTAATAACCTCTAAATATGTGGCGTAGCCACTTTTAAAGAGTAAACCCGCGTTTTTGACGGCAAGATGTGCATTATCGACTCTTTCTTTGGCCAAAGACAATTGCTCCCGTTGCTTGTCGACCGTGACCACTGCATTAGAGACTTCGGCTACGGCTTCCACGACCTTTTGTTGCAATTGGATTTCGGCTTTATCACGATCCAATTTAGCGACCTCATACTGTGTTTTCAAGGTTTTGTTTTTGAAAATAGGTGTGGTCAAATTCCCGGTTATTCCACCGAGCAATGCCCCTGGTATATTGAACCAATTTTTGGGGAGCATACTATTTACGCCTAATACGCCGCCCACGGTCAATGAAGGATAACGCATGGCCTGTTGGATATTGGCATTCGCATTGGCTGCCATCAATTGAAATTCAGATGATCGGATATCTGGTCTATTGCGCACAATTTCGATCGGGGAACCGAGGGAGATGTCTTTGCTTTCCGCGAAGAGATGCTCGTAAGAAGTACCTCTTTTGATGCTGTCGGGTAATTTTCCAGTAAGTGTCTGAAGCGCATTTTCCTGGATGACAATTTCCTTTTCGATTTCGGGAACAAGGGATGCCGCCAATAGGCGCTGTGATTGTGTTTGTTGGATCGCCAAGGCGGTGATCTCACCCGCTTCATATTGGAGCTTGATCATACGCAGTGTACTATCGTTTAACTGAACGTTGCGTTTGGCAACCTCGATCTTGGCATCGAGCATCAAGAGATTGAAGTAACCTTTTGCGACAGCAGTTATGATAGAGGTCTGTATGGCATTTTTTGCCTCCTGTGTATCCAAATACTCGGCTAATAGCTGCTCCTGTTTGCTACCTATTTTCTTCCAGATATCTATTTCCCAGCTAAAATTAATATCGGAACCAAACATAGATTGATAGACAAACATATTTTGCGGTGCCTTTTCACCTTTATGATCATAATATTTGGTCAGGGGACCACTGCCAAAGTCTTTCGATCGCCAGGTGCGGTTTCCATTGGCAATTGTCGCATTTACACTCGGCAGATAATTGGCTTTGTTCTGCGCCAAAACTCGGGTTGAAATCTGCAGATTGAGCAATGCTGTCTTCATCTCAAAATTATTCGCTAAGGCAGAGTCAATCAATAGTTTCAATGTGGGATCGTGAAAGAAGGATTTCCAATGGATCAGTCCCATACTGGAGGTGTCTCCGAAATAATCCAGCGTATCGCCACGAAAGTTTTCGGGAAGTTTGAGTTTGGGCTGCACATAATCTTTGCCGATCTTACAGGCATTCATCAGGCCTAAGAGACCAATGATGATCGATATTCCCGAAAGGTATTTTTTTATGTTTTTCATTATTCTTCCTCTTCTTTAGCTAGTTTATCATGTAGTTTTTCATCCAGGCTTTTGAATACGACAAAGAGTACAGGGATGATAAAGATGCCGAATGCTACACCAAAGAGCATGCCGCCGGCGGCGCTGAAACTGATCGAATGGTTACCGATCGCCGAGGGACCAACCGTCCACATCAAGGGTACCAGGCCAGCAACAAATGCCAAACTGGTCATCAAGATTGGCCGTAACCTAAGTTTTGAGCCGTTAATGGCAGCTTCGACGATACTTTTGCCATTTTTACGCTCCTGCACGGCAAATTCGACGATCAGAATAGCATTTTTGGCCAAAAGACCAATAAGCATGATGAGTCCTACTTGCACATAAATGTTGTTTTGAAGTCCCACAAGGTTGATCACGGAAAATACGCCGATCAGTCCCACAGGTATAGACAGTAATACTGCCCAAGGAAGAATGTAGCTTTCATATTGAGCGGAAAGCAGGAAGTAGACGAATAGGATACTAAGCGCAAAAATCAATATCGTCTGTGAGCCGGATTGACTTTCTTCATAGCTCATGCCCGTCCATTCAAAACCGTAATTACCCGGAAGTTTGTTGTCGGCCAACTTTTGGATAGCCTGCATCGCATCATCTGTACTATAGCCTTCCGCGGGTGTAATATTTACTGCAATTGCATTGTATAGATTGTAACGCGTGATGGTTTCTGGACCCACAGTCTTTTCTAAGGTCAATATGGTGTTAATAGGCACCATTTCGCCTTTACTGTTGCGCACAAAAATTGAATTGAAGGATTCGGGATCTTTGCGGAAGTCGAAATCTGATTGGACATAAACACGGTATTGGCGACCAAACCGATTAAAATCGCTCGCCTGTACACGCGCAAAATAAGATCGGATTGTGGACATGAGATCTTTGATCTCAACTCCTAGAGATTTTGCCTTTACAGCATCGATATTTACTTCATACTGAGGGAAGTTTGATTTAAAACTTGTGTAAGCACTTCGTATTTCCGGTAAGGTATTGAGTTGGTTAATAAAGGTATCTGCAATGGTGTTAAAATCCCGAATGTCACCACCCATTCGATCCTGAAGAACCATTTCAATTCCTGCAAAGTCTCCAAAACCCTGTACGGTAGGCCGGGGGAATACTGTAAACGTTGCTTCATTAATCTGGGATAGATCATTTCTGATGGTATCCATAAACGCATTGATATTTTTGATGTACTCGCGTTTGGCATGTGGTTTTAAGGTGATATAACCAGCGGCAAATGCCGGGCTTGAGCTTCCGTCCAGGGCATTAAAACCAGAAACTGTTGTCATTCCATTGATGTCCTGTCTTTTCTTTAAAATACTATCGGCACGATGAAGAACCTCAGTTGTTCGGCTCAATGAAGCGCCGGGAGGGAGGGCAATGTTGTACGTGATAAATCCATCATCTTCTGTCGGAATAAAACTTTTGGGTGTTTTAATCATAAACACAATGCCAAGTGCTGTAATTAAAATTAAGCCTGCCCAGGCTATTTTCTTATTCTTGATCAGTATTTCTACAATCGAGACATAACGGGCGGTCAGTCGATCAAAAGAGGTATTGAATGCTTTAAAGAAGCGATCTTTAAATTGATTGATTTTGCCGTTTTTTTGATTGGTATGCTGTTGCGGGGCTTTCAGGAGTAGCGCACATAGGGCTGGACTTAACGTCAATGCATTGAGTGCTGAAATCAGAATCGCTGTTGCCAGGGTGTAAGCAAACTGGCGATAAAAGATACCTGCTGGCCCTTCCATAAATCCTACAGGCAAAAATACAGCAGCCATGACCATGGTTATGAACAGGATAGCTCCCGTAATTTCGGACATCGTCGATAATGTAGCGGCTCTGGGTTTCATTACTGTGCTGTGCATTTTTTCGTGGATGGCCTCAACGACGACAATGGCGTCATCCACTACGATTCCAATGGCTAACACCAGGGCAAACATCGTGAGGACATTGAGCGAAAATCCAAAAAGCTGCAGAAAAAAGAAGGTTCCCACCAATGAAACCGGGATTGCAATTGCAGGGATCAAGGTGGATCTAAAATCTTGCAGGAAGATAAAGACAATAATAAATACCAGGATAAAGGCTTCAAAAAGGGTGTGCTCAACCTGGTTGATCGATTCATCGATCTGGTCACGTACAGAGTAGGTCACCTCATAGTGTATGCCTTTTGGAAATGTTTTGGATTGTTCCTCGAGAACCTTTCTGACGGCAATATCAATATCATGGGCGTTGGAACCACTGGTTTGTGTTAAGTTGAGTGTAAGACCGGGATGTCCATTTACCTTATTGTCGCTGCTTAGATTTGTAGCACCGAATTCGACGCGTGCCACATCTTTTAAATAGAGCACGGAACCGTCGGTGTTGGTTTTGATCACAATACTCTGGAATTCCTCCGGAGTGGTGAAACGCCCTTTATGACGGATCACTGTTTCGAAAGCTTCATCTGAGGTTTCTCCAAATTTACCGGGGGCAATCTCAAAGTTTTGATCTTTTATAGCATTGGTGACATCTTGTGGGACGAGGTTATACAGGGCTAGTTTTTCGGGATTCAACCAAAGTCGCATCGCATAATCCCTTGCTCCCAAACGGGAAACCTGGGCTACACCATCAACACGCAGCAAAGGCCGCATCAGGTTAATCTGTGCATAAGCCTGGAGAAAGGTTTCGTCGTAGGCACTATCCTGATGATCAGAGTAGAGATTGATGGTCATAATGACACCCGTTTGCCGTGGCATGACCGTGATTCCGGCCTCATTTACTTCTGCGGGAATGGAACTGATTGCTTTGGAAATCCGTGTCTGTACGTTGACCGAGGCAATATCAGGATTGGTACCTGTCTTAAAATAGACCGACACACTTCCCGATCCTGAATTGGAGGCAGATGACTTGATATAGGTCATATCCTCTACACCATTGATGGCTTCTTCGATAGGTAGTAAAACGCTTTTTGCTACAGTCTCGGCATTAGCTCCCGGATAACTTAGTGAAACAAGCACACTTGGTGGTGCAATTTCTGGAAAACGCGAGACAGGCAGAAGTTTTAGCCCAACTAAGCCCAAGATTACCAGGATAATGGAAACCACCGTGGCTAATACAGGCCTATTTATAAATGTTTTTAGCATATATATGGAATTTTAAACACGCTACATGAAGTGTACAGTATGTCTGACACCTTGTAGCATGTAAAAATGATAGATAATTATTTCTGTAAAATCGGGGTTACTGGTGAACCGTCGGTCAATTTGTCAAATCCACTGGTAATAACGCGATCGTTTTCCTGTAGTCCTGAGTAGACGATATAATTGTTTTTACTTTTGCCTGTCAGTTGGATATTTCGTTTTTGTGCTTTGTTGTTTTGGTCCAGTATATACACGAAGGTTTTATCCTGCAATTCATTGACTGCAATCTGCGGGATTTGAAGAACGTCTTTTTTAACCTCTGCAATTTTAAGTGTACCACTACTTCCGGACCGAAGTATATTGTCGTGATTTTGAAATGTCGCACGCAAGGAGATCGCACCTGTAGTACGGTTGATCTGACCATTGACGGCATCCACTATACCTTTTTTTGCATATTCTTCGCCATCCGCAAGGACGAGCGTAACTTCGGGAAATACAAGCTTCTGATTCTGGTTGTATTTTTTCCCTTCCAAGCTATCTTTTTTTGCCTGTGCTTTGGAAAAATAAAGAAAGTCAGATTCATTCATGGAGAAATAAACATAGACTTCCTGGATATCTGAAAGATAGGTGAGGGGTTCTTTATCACCTTTTGAGACCAGATTCCCGATACGTTTTGGGATCCGACCAATGTAACCGCCTACCGGAGCGGTGATAACCGTAAAATCCTTACTGATCTGAGCGGAACGTACGGCTGCGATGGCCTGATCCAGTGTCGCCTTGGCTACCTGATAATCTGATTTGGCCGAAGCCAACCTGACATCGGAGATAACGTCGTTTTGAACCAGCGGCTTCAATCGGTCGACTTCGAGCTGTGCATTTTTAAGTTTGGCTCTGGCGACCTGCTCTGTAGCAACCATGTTATTGAGATTTTCCTGATAAGTAGAGGGGTCTACTTTGAACAGTTTCTGGCCTTTTTGAACAAAAGAACCTTCATCGATATAAATTTCCTGAAGCAGTCCTTCGACCTGTGGGCGGACCTCAACGTTAACTTTACCTTCTATGGTGCCCAAATAATCCTTGATGGTGGTAGCATCTGATTTAGTGACGGTATAGACGGGCAAGGCCACGTTTTTTTCTTTGGTTTTATTTTCTTTTGAAGAACTTGAAGAACAACTTACCTGTGTGGCTAAGGCTGAACAAATCAATAGGGATACTTTAAAAATAGATAATGTTTTTTTCTTCACAATGCTTGATTAATTTTTACGATATATGTGTTGGGTAATATGAATATTACAATATAAACGCCAAATAGTTTAATTATTGTGAAGATTAACATTTGTTAACATCTCAAATTTTAGTTAATAACTGTTCAATTATTAATCAATAATAATGTTTAATAGTTTTAAGTATTTGATAGTTATTGTTTTATAGAGAGGAGTGCATCATATTTTCCCGCCAAAGGAAAATATGATGTTGCTTGCATTGTACCTTAGAATTTAAGGTGCTTCACGGTCAATCCGTTATTGATAAGCTGTTTTAAAGCATCAATACCTATACCGATATGTTCTTCCACATATTTTGCTGTAACGGTTACATCACTGACCGAAGTTTTTACTCCTTCTGGCACCATCGGTTGATCTGAAACTAGCAGTAAAGCACCTGTTGGAATCTTGTTGGCAAATCCGACGCTGAATATCGTTGCGGTTTCCATATCAACGCACATGGCACGGATTGATTTTAAATATTTTTTGAAAGCTTTGTCATGTTCCCAAACCCGTCTATTGGTGGTGTATACCGTTCCAGTCCAGTAATCGCGTTGGTGATCCCGAATTGTAGTGGATATGGCCTTTTGCATGGCGAAGGCAGGTAATGAAGGTACTTCTGGTGGAAAGTAGTCATTAGATGTTCCCTCGCCGCGGATAGCGGCAATTGGAAGAATCAATTCACCTACAGGAATTTTTTTCTTGATACCCCCGGTCTTACCCAAGAATAGAACGGCTTTTGGTGCAATTGCTGATAATAGATCCATAATGGTTGCGGCCATTGGACTTCCCATTCCGAAATTGATAATGGTGATACCTCCGGCAGTGACGGATTGCATCGGTTTGTCTTCCCCGTAAATAGGAGCATTATCATGCATTTCAGAAAACAGGTGGATATATTTTGAAAAGTTCGTTAAAAGGATATACTCCCCAAACTCTTCCAAAGGCCTTCCCGTATAACGGGGAAGCCAGTTGTTCACGATTTCTTCTTTGGTTTTTAAACCTGGTGTGATCGGACTATTTACGGTATTCTTTGCACTTCTCTTTGTTGTCATAGTCATTAAATTTAATTTCTTGAATCTCTTATCTTCCTGTCAACATTCCGTTATGGCTATGTTATTATTGTAATATAAGATTTTTAATTCTTTTCTAAAAAAAAATCCCGTTCAGCGAACGGGATTTTTTTAAGCGACTTTAAGCTTTTTTAAATCGGACTTTTCGAATTTTTTCTTCGCATAGTCCAAGGTAATTTCTAATGCTTTCTGTCCCGTTTGTTCTTTTGTTGACGGAATCTCAAACATGGCATCCAGCATAATGGCTTCGCATATGCTGCGGAGGCCACGGGCTCCAAGTTTAAATTCGTCAGCTTTATCAACAATAAACGTATATACGTCAGGATCAAATTTTAGTTCGATACTTTCGTATTCAAACAACTTCTTATATTGTTTTACCAATGCATTTTTTGGTTCAGTCAAAATGCTCAGTAAAGTTTCCTTATCCAATGGATTTAAGTAAGTCAATACAGGAAGACGGCCAATTAACTCTGGAATTAAACCAAAGTTCTTTAAGTCTTGAGGTGTAATATACTTGTATAGATTGTTCAAGTCAATTTCCTCTTCGTCTTCGTTCATTTTATAACCTACTGTTTGCGTGCGCAGACGGTTTGCAATTTTCTTTTGAATACCGTCGAATGCACCACCACAGATAAATAGAATATTACTTGTATTGACTGCGATCATTTTTTGATCCGGGTGTTTACGGCCGCCTTGCGGTGGAACGTTTACAACCGTACCTTCTAAAATCTTCAATAAAGCTTGCTGCACACCTTCACCCGATACATCTCTTGTAATAGACGGATTGTCGCTTTTACGTGCGATTTTATCAATCTCATCGATATAGATAATACCGCGTTCTGCAGAGGCTACATCATAATCTGCTGCTTGCAATAAACGTGTTAATATACTTTCTACGTCTTCCCCTACATACCCTGCTTCTGTCAATACAGTTGCATCCACAATACAGAAGGGGACGTTGAGTATCTTGGCAACAGTTTTTGCAAGCAAGGTTTTACCTGTACCTGTTTCACCAACGATAATCAAATTGGATTTTTCGATTTCAATCTCGTCTTTATCCACTTTCTGATTTAAACGTTTATAGTGATTATAAACTGCTACTGAAATTACTTTTTTCGCATCATCCTGACCGATTACATATTGATCCAGGTGAGTTTTAATCTCCAAAGGACGGATCAACTTTAAAGCAGTCTGTAAAGTTTTACTTTTTCGTTGTTTTAATTCTTCTGCCAAGATTTCGCCTGCCTGCTGGATACATCTGTCACAGATGTGTGCTCCGTTGCCTGCAATAAGCATCTGGGCTTCATTTTTGCTTATGCCACAAAACGAACAGTGAATGTCTCTATCGTTATTCTTTGCCATTGTTATTTAATAATCTCCTTCTTAGGAAGTAAAATCTCGTCAATCATACCGAATTCTTTGGCTTCATTGGCTCTCATCCAGTAATCGCGATCTGAAGATTTTTCTACCCATTCGTAAGTTTGTCCAGAGTGATCTGAAATAATGGTGTATAATTCTTCTTTCAATTTCATCATCTCACGTAAGTTGATTTCCATATCGGCAGCAACTCCTTGTGCACCACCGGAAGGTTGGTGAATCATGACGCGTGAGTGACGTAAGGCTGCACGTTTGCCTTTTGCACCAGCAACTAAAAGAACAGCTCCCATAGACGCAGCAATACCTGTACAGATCGTCGCTACATCTGGTGTGATATATTGCATGGTATCATAAATTCCTAGTCCAGCGTATACGCTTCCACCTGGTGAATTGATGTAGATTTGGATATCACGTTGTGCATCGGTAGATTGTAGGAACAAGAGCTGTGCCTGAATAATGTTGGCTACCTGATCATCAATACCGCTGCCTAAAAATATGATACGGTCCATCATCAAACGCGAAAACACATCCATTTGAGCAACGTTCAATTGACGTTCTTCAACGATGTAAGGTGTAAGGTTTGTTGGAATGCTTGTCTCTGTACGAGCAATGAAGCTATCAACATGTTGGCTTCCAATACGGTGATGCTTTACTGCATATTTTCTGAATTCGTTTTTATCTATATTCATCTTTTTATTTTTTCTATTCTGTAGGACTAATATAAAACTATATTTTAAAAATCAAATAAATTGAAAAGATGTTTTACATCTACTTTACATTTTTTCGGTGATCCCCTTTCAAGACTTGGGGGACACTGTATCTCCGGATTAATTCTTTATCTATTTCATGCATAGCTCCTTAGTCAATTTCGTTGTAGTTGGGGAGGTCTTCCAAAAATTCGTAAGACGCGTTGATAAAATCAATTTTACAATAGTAATGATTCATGCCATTGCTCACTAATAGGTATGGTATACGATGAACCGTATTATAATTTGCAATTTGCTCAAATACCTGTTGGGTGATTTTTATATGTGGCGCTTTAAACTCGGCTAACACGACCTTATGCCCGCTACTGTTGTAAATCAATAAATCACTTCGTTTCTGAAGGTTATTTAATTTCAATCCGCCTTCAATATGCATCAGTGATTTGGGGTAATTTTTCATGAGCGACAAATAATTGATCCAATGTTGTCTAACCCATTCCTCCGGTGTTAATACCAAGTCCTTTTTTCTGAGCTCATCAAAGATGTAAATCGCATTGTTCTTCTTGGATATTTTAGCTTTAAATGGCGGTAAGTTCAGTGGAGTCGGTGAAAACATACACAAATATACTAAAATATTAGCAAAAGAAATAAATTCGTCAAGTCCGAAGGATGGTGTTTTTTTGACTAGTCTGATTTTTTAGGCCGGGGGAAACCCGAGGTCTGTATTTATGATGCGATTACTTAGCGAGATGGTGAAAGTTATGTTGCTAAATGTTCATGGCATTAAATCAATAGTTTAATGTAATCGCGATACATGAGTCAATTATAAAAGCGTAATTTTACGGAGTTACTCGGTTGAATTGCCATTAAAATCGTAATTTTGCTTCGCATAAAAAGCCCATGGTCGAACTCGAAAGACATTTTGATATGTGGTGACATGGGGGTATTTTAGCCTTCGCAGATGGCTTGGATACCGAAAACAAATCTGGGCAACTGATCTATTGCGGACGAATAAATAGACTATATATATGAACATAAATCCGATCTTATCCGATATTAAGAACAGGTCTTTTAAACCAGTGTATTTATTGCAAGGGGAGGAGAGTTATTTCATTGATACCATTGCCGACGCTTTGGAAGCAACCGTATTGAATGATGCGCAGAAAGGCTTTGATCAATCGATTTTTTACGGAAAAGATATCGATATCTCTACGATTGTCAATGCAGCAAAGAGGTATCCTATGCTAAGTGACTATCAGGTGATTATTATCAAGGAGGCACAGGAGCTAAAATGGAAATCGGATACGGAAGAACTGTTGACTAAATACCTGGAACATCTTACACCGACAACCATTCTTGTGTTTTGTTTTAAACATGGGAAATTTGACAAACGCAAAAAGATCTATAAGGTCTTTGAAAAAAAAGGACTAGTTGTTGATGCTGCCAAACTATACGACGATAAGGTGGGCCCTTGGATTGGAGCTTATGTGAAAGATGCCGGCTGGCGCATTCATCCGCAAGCGACGATGATGATTGCGGACTATCTCGGTAATGATCTGTCCAAAGTGTCCAATGAACTTGACAAGCTCATGCTTAATGTTCCAAAGAGTCAAGAGATCAGCATGGAAGATGTTGAACGAAATATTGGTATCTCCAAAGATTATAATGTTTTTGAATTAAATACTGCATTGGCTAAACGTAATGCCCTAAAAGCTTATCAGATCGTTGATTATTTTGTGGCCAACCCCAAAAATAATCCGCTGGTAATGGTCATTGGACAAATTGCCACCTACTTCACGAAGATTCTCAAATACCATTATCTGATCGACAAATCGGTCGCAGCAAAAGAATTGGGGGTACATCCTTTCTTTTTGAAAGAATACGAGCTTGCTGCAAGAAATTACAACCGGCGGAAAACTTTCGATGTGCTCAATGTATTGAAGGAGACTGATTTAAAATCTAAAGGTGTCAATGTGCCGAGCAATTTCAATAGTGAAGAGATTTTAAAAGAAATGATCTATCGGATACTTAACTAATCCCATCCAACAGCAAGAACACCAGAAATGGTGTTTTTTTTTACACAAATTTAATAATTAGTCGTTCCTTAACAAAACCCACTTTTTAATTTATTTTTAAAAACAGGATTAGAAAACAGCATAATTTGTATCTTATAAAATAAGAAAATAATTTTCTGTTTCAGTAGTTCCATCATTTTCTTCATGTTCCAAGCGGTTGCAGCTAGTAATGCATTGATTTGTGGTCCCGTTTCTCCCATGAAGTAATTTTTTGCCAGCCTAAAATCGGTTTTTAAATGTCCGATGATAGGTTCTATTGCCGCTCTGGTTCTAAATTTTTTGCGCTTTGTCTGCTTTTGATAAGCAGTGTCTTTTTTTCTTGGAGTGCTTGGGATGGAGATTTTCACGCCCTTTATTTCTGATTTTCCTCTGCCACCTCTATCGTAAAGGAGTTCTTTTGGGAGCTTTTGACCACCGGTTTCCATCTGTTCCAAAAGTGGTTCTATGGTGTGACCATCGTAAGGAGTTTGCAAAAATGCTTTAATCCCGAGAATGATTTTCTTGCCTTTGTTGGCGGTGGTTATCAAACCTACCTTATTCCCAAATTCATACTGGCTATGCGCTTTTCCTTTGGCAATACATCGGGTAAAAGGCTTGTGAATGCTGTAAATTTTATCGGCATCGTTTCTTTTTTGTGTGACAACCTTGGTGTACAATGTCATTAAATCTTTATAAAATTCTTGCTGTTCTGCATTAAAATTCCGTTGCAATTCACGAATCAGTCTCATGGCGATGGTTTTGAGCTGTCTTTGAGATTTCCTTGCCGCTTTTGCCCGCTTGGGATGTTTTCCGTTGTAGGTGTTGCGCACCATTTGTTTGCTGACTTTTGTGTAGCGTTGTCTTTGTTTTATGCCTTCATTTCCGGCTATTTTGTTGCAATAATCGATCACTTTTTTGCACAATTTTGCATCGGTAGGAAAAGAGGTATTATTCTCCTGAACGGTAGTATCGGACAAAACAAAATTTGAGGTGTTCGTCTTGGCATCGTGCATTCTTACGCTGTAGGCAAAGATTTTTTCGATGCCTTTTTCGCCAATTCTTTTTCGGAAATGAACAAAATTACTCGGGTCACAAGGAAATTCGTGTTCAAAGAAAACCCTGCCACAAAAATGCTGCATATAAGGATTCATGATCCAGGCTTTTTCCAACGTCTCATCGCCCAAATTATACAAATGTTTCAGTAGCAAACAACCCACCATAAACCGAATCGGATGGCTCGGATTGCCCACTTTGGAATACAAGGGCGAAAATTCTTTCTCAAAATAATTCCAATCTATTTTTTCTGAAAGTAGAACAAGTTCATGCTCGTGGTCAATAAAATCCACCAACATTGGGCGGAATAATTCTGGCTTCTTTTCTGGATTTTTCCCCAACATATTTGCAAGGTTTTAAAGCTTTAAGATACAAATTCTTGCAATAAAAAACAAGCTATTTTAAACCCAAAATACTAATAATCAGTAAATTATAGGTGGTTTAAGGAGAGACTAATTAAACACTTGTTTAAATTAAACGTTTGTTTAACTTTGTCGCGCATTTAGCGAGAACGTATTTTATAATCGCTATGAATATGCGATTGTATCTTTAAAAGATCGAGGTTTAAAATGGAATTTAACGAGAAACAGATTGATATTCTGCTTGCAGCAGAGCGTCTTTTTGCAACAAAAGGATTTGATGGGACTTCCGTTCGTGATATCGCCAATGAGGCGAATGTGAATGTTGCGATGATCAACTATTATTTTGGATCAAAGGACAAGCTACTGGATACGTTTTTTGAATGGCGTGTTCCTGATTTTATGATCAATGTGGATGAGTTGGCGCTTGTCGATAATGCGTTGGATAAAATTGACGCTATGGTGGATAAATCGTTTAAGTCCATGAACTCGCATCGTAAACTGTATCATATCATCACCATTGAAAGTTCGTTAAAACAACGCATGCTGATCTCGGAGGCTTTTCGCAAACTCAAGCTGCACAATCTTGAAGTGATATCGTCTGTTATCAATGCGGGGGTAGAACAGGGTGTATTCAAAGCGGGTTATGATCCCATCTTGATCCACTCCATGATGATGGGCGTATTTATGAATTTTCAGATGAATCATTGTTTTTTACAGGATCAGTTGCATATCGATAACGATGAGGACTATGCAAATTATATAGAAACAACTTTAACAGAATTTATACAGAAAACAATTAAAGCTTTATTGACATATGAAAAATAAGTTGGCCAATTTGAGTGCTTTATTGCTTTTAAGTCCTATGGGTCTGTTGGCGCAAGACAACAAACACATGACTTTGGAAGAGATAATTCACTTGGCCGCAAATCAAAGCGTGGAAGCAAAGTCTACCGATACGAAGATATTGGGGAGACAGCTCGAAGTCGAAACTGCCAAATCGAAACAGCTTCCTGATGCAAAATTGAGTGGACAATACATGGCTATGACTACTCCAAATGTGAATTTAAAGTTGGCTTTAGGTGAAGGGGGCTCTGCTCCGGATATTGCTGCAAACCAATTGTGGTTAGGACAGGCTTCGGTGAGCATGCCAATCTATACAGGTGGACGTATTAAAGGGGGAATTAATATTGCAAAAGATGTATTAAAAGCCGAGGAATACAACGCTGTAGCAAGTAAAGAACAACTGGCTATACGTGCAGTAAATCTTTATTTAAGTCTTTATAAGGCTCAGCAAACCAACTTGTTGATTGCTGAGAATATCAAGCAGTCTGAGCAGCGTGTTTCGGATTTTAAAGCGATGCTTGACAATGGTTTGATCGCGCGTAACGACCTGTTAAAAGCAGAACTGCAGCTTTCAAATTATCAGGTTTCGCTTCAGGAAGCACAGAAAAATATCAAGGTGCTGAATTATCAATTGGCTAATTTTTTGAAAATTGATGAGGATACGCAGTTGGATCAGATCAATCTGGCTGAGGTGAACGGTGTTGATTTGGGTTTAAAAGCATCTTATGACGCTGCGAAAACCTCGCGTTCTGATGTGAAATCTTTGGAGTCACAACGGTTGGTTGCAGAGGACCAGTTGAAGGTAACAAAAGCATCTACATTGCCACAGGTTTCTGCAACGGCAGGTTACAATGCTTTTGGTTTGCAAAAAGTGGTTACCGTAACAAATGCGGCCATGGTAGGTGTAGGTGTATCCTACGACATCGGTTCACTTTATAAAAACAAAAGAGAAGTGAATGTTGCGAAAAATCATATCCGGGAAATTGATGAGCACATTGAATTATTAAACGATAAGGTGAAAGTGCAGGTTCAACAGGCCAATGAAAACTATATGCTGGCACAAAAGCAGGATGTGGTTTACCATCAGGCGGTGGATCAGGCAGTTGAAAATTATCGTATTACAAAAGATAAGTACGATAATGGTATCGCGGATACGGACGATTTGTTAACGGCCGACGTACAGCAGCTTCAAAGCAAGATCAATCTTGCGATCAGCAAAGCAAATACCATTGAAAAATATTACGACCTGCTGTTAGCAAATGGGTCTTTAAACATTAAATAGCAATTAATCTAGACATGGAAAATACAGTAGAAAACGCACCTGAAAAGAAAGGTACAAATAAAAAATTCACAATTATTTTGGCTGCATTGGTCATCTTCGGAGGAGCCTATGGTGCTTATAAATATATGCACGGTCAGGCGCATGAAACGACAGACGATGCGCAGGTAGAGAAAAATATGAGTCCGATCATTCCACGTGTTGGTGGGTTTATCTCGAAAGTGTACGTAAAAGATAATGATTTGGTTAAAAAAGGGGATACGTTGTTCACCATTGAGAGCCAAGATTATCAGGTTCGTGTGGATGAAGCGCTAGCAGCCTTGGCAGCAGCTCAAAGTAGCTTTGATGTTTCGAAGGCAGATGTATCTGCATCTTCGGCGAATGTAGCCATCTCGGATGCAACGATCCAATCTAATTTGGGCAGCATCGATGCAGCACGTATTCGTGCTAAGCAAGCGAATAATGATTATATCCGCTACCAAAACTTATACAACAATCAGTCAATTACGAAACAACAGTATGAGCAGGCATTAACAGCGAAATTGGAAGCTGACAAGCAGGTTGAAATTTTGCAACAACAACGTAACGCCAGTGCTTCACAACGTAATGCAGTCGTGAGTAAGACTACAGTAGCTTCAAAGCAAACTTCTGTTGCTGAGGCAAATATAAAAAGAGCGAATGCGCAACTTGAAGCGGCTAAATTGAACCTTTCTTATACTGCAGTACTTGCTTCTGTGGATGGCCAGGTATCGAATATCAAGGTACAACCAGGGCAGATGGTCAATCCAGGTCAATCTTTGTTCTACATTGTAGATAATATTGAAACTTGGGTCGTTGCTAACTTTAAGGAGACGCAATTGGAAAAAATAAAACCTGGACAAAAAGTCGGTATTAAAGTGGATGCTTATCCTGCTATTGAGTTTGAAGGCGAGGTAAACTCTTTCTCTCCAGCCACTGGTTCACGTTTCTCTTTATTGCCTCCAGATAATGCAACGGGTAACTTTGTAAAGACTGTTCAGCGTTTACCCGTAAAGATCAAATTGACAAAAGACAATAAAGCAGAAAATGTGGCTTTGCTCAGACCGGGCATGAATGCTGACGTAGATGTGCATGTTAAATAACTATGGAAAATTTAAATCAACAAGATAGTCTGGTTGAATATGGTTTTCGTCGCGTTGTAATCACGATTACAGCGGTGCTTTGTGCGCTGTTGGAAATTGTGGATACAACGATTGTCAATGTGGCCCTGAACGATATGAAAGGTTCATTGGGGGCGACGCTGACGGATGTCGCATGGGTTATCACAGCTTACGCAATTGCCAATGTAATTGTGATTCCGATGACCAGCTGGTTGTCCCAACAGTTTGGGCGTAGAAATTACTTTGCGGCTTCTATTATCATATTCACAGTATCTTCATTTTTGTGCGGTAATGCAACCAATATGTGGGAGCTTGTTGCATTTCGCTTTATACAAGGGATGGGTGGGGGAGCCTTACTGGTTACAGCCCAGACTATTATCACGGAAAGTTATCCCAAAGAAAAACGTAGTATGGCCCAAGCTATCTACGGGATGGGCGTCATTGTTGGTCCTACATTAGGGCCGCCGTTGGGTGGGTACATCATCGATAACTTCTCTTGGCCTTATATCTTTTATATCAATGTGCCGCTTGGCATTATTGCGACCTTGTTGACCTTATCTTTTGTACGCAGTCCTAAATACAGTCAAAAGCAGTCTGCTAGGGAAGTGGATTGGTTCGGTATGATATTTTTGATCATGTTTATTGGTTCACTTCAGTTTGTATTGGAACATGGACAACAGGATGACTGGTTTGACGATCCTTTGATTTTAGGCTTATCGATTTTGTCTGTCTTTGGATTACTGTTTTTTATATGGCGGGAATTGGTGTACGATAAACCGATTGTTAACCTGCGTGTATTGAAGGATAAGAATTTACAGGTGGGTGTGGTGATGAGCTTTATTCTTGGTTTTGGCTTGTTCGGATCGACCTTTATTATTCCCATCTATACGCAGTCGATATTGGGATGGACCGCAACAGATGCTGGTTTGCTCTTGTTACCGAGTTCGATTATGACCGGTATCATGATGCCTTTTATCGGTAAGATGATCCAAAATGGTGTTCCTCAGAAGTATATGGTTGCTTTAGGGCTATGTATCTTTTTTGGCTTTTGTTTTTGGATGTATAGCCTCATGACAAACGATACAGGTTCGGAGCATATGTTTTGGCCATTGATTCTCCGCGGAGTTGGCCTAGGATTGTTGTTTGTGCCTGTTATGACACTGTCTTTATCAACGTTACATGGTAAGTCAATCGGTGAAGGAGCTGCTTTTACTGGGATGATGCGTCAATTGGGTGGTTCATTTGGAATTGCTTTGATTACGACATTTATCGCCCGTGATAGCCAAAAACACCGTGTTGATCTGGTGGCTAATTTAGATCCAAGTAAGTTTGATGTGCAACAACGGGTGCAGCAATTGCAGATGAGTTTTCAGGCGAAAGGTTTTTCACCTAATGAGGCTTTGGCCAAAGCGCATCAAATATTGGACTTGAGTGTGATGAAACAAGCAACAGTGCTATCTTACATGGATGTGTTCCTGTACCTCGGGGTTGTCTTTCTGATTTGTGTCCCTTTTGTATTGATGATCAAACAGGGGAAAACACAGATCGATATGTCCAGTGTACATTAATATTGGATTCGTCTGCTGCGCTGTTATTATAGTGCACCATCAGTGAAGAATAATTTATCGTTCAATCAGAAGTCCTCAAAAGTGTTTAACTTTTTGAGGACTTTTTTTGTGCACGTTCTTTTGTGGTAGAAAATCACGTTGAGTTGGCGTTTCTTTTTGAGTTGGCTTTTGTTATTGTCGGGACGTTAGAAAGCATACATTTTTGTCCATTGAAAAACCTGATTTAAAATTGATTGTTTAATAATAAAGAGCTTGGAAGAATTGATCTTTTGGCATCAGAAAAGACGGTTCTTGTTGAATTGCGATTAAGGTAGATTTTTTGTCTTCAAAATAGCGACTGCATGTATACAGAAAAACTTAATTTTTTGGCGTTTATCATTCCCTTATTTTTAATCTTGATGGTGTTGGAATATTGGTATAGCCTCAAAAAACAGAAACGTTTTTATTCTTTTGATGAATCGATCTCAAATCTCAATGTTGGTATCGTCGAGCGTATGTGTGATATGTTTTCTGTTAGTTTGTTTTACTTTTTTTTCGTTTGGGTGTATCAAAACTTTGCGATATTTCACATTGAAGCGAATGTTTGGACCTGGGTTATACTTTTTCTATTTACAGATTTTCTCTGGTATTGGTATCATCGGTATAGCCATGAAATAAACTTGTTGTGGGCAGCTCATGTTGTACATCACCAAAGTGAAGATTATAACTTTACCGTAGCAGCCCGGATCACCATATTTCAAGCCGTTTTCCGTTCGTTATTTTGGGCTTTTATTCCCCTTTTGGGATTCCCTCCATTTATGATGACCGCTATTTTGTTGATTCATGGCGTATATCCATTTTTCTCCCATACGCAGACCGTAGGAAATTTGGGGATTTTGGAGCGTGTATTTGTAACGCCATCTCACCACCGGGTGCATCATAGCAGCAATGAAATCTATTTGGATAAAAATTATGGAGATATCCTGATTATTTGGGACAAGCTATTCGGAACATTTATCCCGGAACAAAAAGAAGAACCTTGTGTCTATGGACTCACAAAGCCCATTCATCGCTACACTTTTCTATGGCAGCATTTTCATTATTTATTTGAAATTGGTCTATCATTTAAGCGGGCCGAAGGATTTAAAAACAAAATGCGGACTATATTTGGTAGGCCTGACGATATACAGCCTGAAATTCGAGAAGAACTGGAAGAGCGCATATTTGCAGGAGCTAGGCCACAAGTTCATGCACAGGTATTAAGCCGCTATATCTTTTTTCAGTCCATGCTGACGATGCTCCTGCTTTTCTTTTTTTTGCTTTATGGTAATTATCAGCAACTCATACAACTCCTTATTGGCGGAGGATTTATTCTCTGTAGCGTCATTTGTATTGGGGGACTTCTAGAACATGAAGACTGGGTTTTTCCACTTGAGATGCTTCGGCTATTCTTATTACTACTGTATATCAGTCTAACTTTTTATTCAGCATTGGGGCTTGTTTTGGTAGGATGTTTCGCTTTGATTCAATTGATTTTTTATAAAACGTTAGCAGGTCACTATAAAAAAGTTTTGCGTCTTGAAAGATGTTGAAAAGTGCTTTCTGGAGAGCCATTCCCTCTAAATGATAGATGCGGTCAAATCTATGAAGTGTTACTGTCAATTATTGGTCTGCTGCTGTAACTAAGTCCGCAAATGATTGACAATAGGATCTGGCCATAATATCCCAGCTATATTGTTTTAGGGTATTTTGTTTAAATTGTAGGCTCAGGCTTTTATAATGGACTGGATTTGCTAAAATGGCTTGAAGTTGTTCGATCCATGCATTTTGGTTTTTGCTTGCCAGGAGCAGGCCATTGCAATTATGTGTTACGGCGCTTGTAATTCCTTCTAATTCGGCGGCCACAACAATGGTGCCTGCTGTAGAAGCCTCCAAACAGACGAGCCCAAAGCCTTCCATATCTCCGGGCACTTCAATATTGGGCATCAAGAAGGCCTGTGCGTTGGTCAAGAGGCTTTGCAGTTGTTCGAATGGGACTTTTCCAAGATGTTCAATTTTTTCGGGGTACGCTTTCAGTAATTTTCTGATCTCCCCCTGATCGGTCGGAAATCCGAGGAATAAGGTGATTAAATGATTTATCTTTTTGGGTATAAGCTCCAATAGGCGTTCTTTCCATGTAGGTTCGTGATCGAATGGACCTACCATCAGTAATTTGAAATCACCCTGGATAGCGGGAATGACATGTTTCATCAACCACGAGAAGCCCTTCCGTTTAACAGGGCGTCCCAAAGTGATAAAATAGGGCTTGCTTTGGCAGGCTGATTCATTGTTTGCAGTGGAGTGGTGTATCGGATCTACACCGTTGGGTATAACAATAATTTTGGATGGATCGATACCACGTAACTGGGCGGCGTCGGCGGTAGCTTGGCTAACCGCAATAAGCTGATCAAATGTATTAAACCGCGGTATGATCTTACGTTGAAAATAGCGAAAGGGAAATACAATATCCAGTCCGTGAAGCGTGGCAACTCGTTTTAAATGGGAATATCCTTTGTGAAAAGAGGCTAAAGACGCAATTAAACCATCATTAAAGTGAATAAGCTTGATGCCGGGGTTATCGTTAATTTTGGCTAGAATTCGGCGATTCAGCTGGAAGAAGAAAGCTAAAAGAGGTTCCCGGTTGTCATAGACTAAGGTGTGTACCTTCAAGTAAAGAGCCGCAGTATTGATCAGTTCAAAGCTTTGTTTTTCCATACCGCCAAAACTTGGGGGATATTTGTGGCTGACAAATAGTATTTCTATTTCAGATGGATACATGTACTGGTTTCCTTTTGATGCATAGATAAAATATAAAACCCAACGCTACCCAGGTGAGCTGTCGGCCGCGACGTAATAATGAAGCACTGAGCCAAATACTACCCCCAGTAATACCGATCATATGGAGTAGGAGCTTATTGGCGATTTCTTCAATACCCAGTTGCCCTGGAATAAAAGCACCGATGCTTTTCAGCACAATGACACTCATATCTACTATTAAACCATGTATTGGTTGTACTGCAACACCCAAAAATTTTAGAATATAATAGAATTCAAGGCTGCCAATAATCCAATGTAGTGCAAAAAGTAAGTAAGAATACCAAAAAACCTTATTTTGATGCCGATAAAAGTCTTTTACGTTCCAAAGTAGTGACTGAAAATGCGCTATTGCTTTTCCAAAAAGTGTTGCTGTTGAAGCCTTGGTTTGCGAGGGACTTTTTGCAACCATTAACCAATAAAATATCAGGATCATCAAAACGAACAAAAATAGACAGATAATATATATTACCGGGCCTGCGTAGCGTATAATTTCATTTTTTAAGGGAGAAAATACCAACCAAAGCATCGCAATCAAAAAGAGTGTCAATTGAGACAGTACGGCGGTAATACGGGATATTGCAACTGAATTCAATCCTTCTTTTAAGGGAATGTCATAACGGGTTATCAATTGTGCCTTTAATAAATCACCACCTATAATGCTTGTAGGGTTGAATAGTCCAACGGTTTCCCCGATTTGACGGATGGCAAAGAGTTCGATCAGATTGACCTTCTTTTTTGCGGAGCCCAAGCATATCCACCAAGCTAATGTGCCAACAAAATAGGCCGCGAAAGTCGTAAACAAAATAATTATAAAGCGATAACCAACGGAGGAGAGCTCTTTTTTCAAGGCATTTAAGTCGCTTTTCGCTAAAAAGACAGTGATGGACGCCAGAATCAAAAATAGAAAAATACCTTTGATGAGTTGGCTTGGGTTTGTTAGTTTGCCCATGCCAAATCGACTTCCTGTGTTTTGTCAATCAATAGTTCAATGTCATTAAAATAGCACCCAGATAGTCTATTCCAATCCAGTTGTCCGACATAGGATAGACCTTCATTGATGAGATTCTTTTTTAGGCTCATGTCAGAGAGAATTTTTTTGAGGTAGTAAACATATCCAGCTGCATTTTCAGGTTGACACTTAAATCCATTTTTCCCGTGCTGAATCAAGGAAGCCGAACCCCCACCATCGGCGATAACACAAGGAAGTCCGGATGCCAATGCTTCGACAACGACATTTCCGTACGTTTCTGAGACCGACGGAAAAACAAAGGCATCTGCCGAAGCATATAGAATTGCAAGCTCATCATGGCTTTTCTTTCCTAAGAAAATGGCATTAGGCATCTCTTGCATTGCAATTATTTTGGCTGTTCCTTCACCGACAACAATGAAATTATAGTCAAGATTCTGAGCTTGTATCTGTTGATAGATTTCAATAAGCGTTTTAATATTTTTTTCCCAGACGATACGACTGACAAAGAGGATTGTTGGTTTGTTATTCTTTGTGATAGTCTGCAGCTGAGATAGATTCTTTTTATTGGGGTTAAACAAGGCTGTGTCTATTCCTCTTTGCCACAGTTTTAATCCTTCTTGTTGTAAGCCGATCTGCTGTAATTCGTTTAGAATAGATTTGGTGGGTACATAGACAATATCACATTTGTTATAAAAGTTATTCATTGCTTTTTTCATCCATTGTTCAGTTGGCTTGACTAAGGGGAGTATGTTTTTGAAATAATAGGCAATGTATGAAATGAAGTGTGTATGATATATCGTAAGGACAGGAATACCTTTTCGTTTGGCATAATTTAATGCAAAAAAGCCTAAAAGCGAAGGCGTTGCAATATGGATCATGTCGGGAGCAAATTTATCTAAGGCGAGCTCAAGTTTCTTTTTAATAAGCTGAGGAATAGCGAGACAATAATCGTCGTTGACCGGTATTTTGAACGTGGGTACCTTGTAAGAATGAAAATTGCGAAATTGCGTAGGGCCGCCACCATAAATAAAAAAATAGTTGAATTTCTGCTGGTCTATACGGTTTATTAGCTGAAACATTGTCCGTGATGCACCGTCAAAATCCTCGACGAGTATCTCTGTAAAGAAGGCTACCTTTCTCATGTTATTCTTATTAGGGGTTGTATAAAAATAGCTGAAAGCTGTAACTCCTATGCTATGCAGGTATTAACCTTTTGTCATTATAGTGTTTATAAATTATTAGTTTTTAATAATTTGTGCATAATTATTAAAAATAGAATTAATTGAATATGATAATAGAGCTAATGTTGGCGCAGTAGCTTTGGAGTGAACGAAATATTCAATCCATGCTATTAGATCTATTGTTCGAAAAAAAAATTAGACCTAAGGGTTTTCGAAAGATTGTCATCTTATTTATTTGTGCGTCTGCGGGTGTTATGCTGGGTTTTAAGTTGAAGCCAAAACAACAGCCAAAGCTCAGTAATGCTGTGTATGCAGCTATGCCGGAAGCGACTTACGGAAAGCTAAATTTGTTAACGTACAATATAGCTGGCCTTCCTGAATTGATTTCCAGTGCTGTAACCGAGCGGTCTTCCAGTATTACGTCGATCGGCAATCGGATCAATGGGTTTGATATTGTCAATGTGCAGGAAGATTTTAACTACAACAAGTTCCTCTACAGCGAAAATAAGCATAGCTACCGAACGGCAAATATGGGTGGGGTACCTTTTGGGGACGGACTGAGCACACTTTCAAAATATCCTATTGTTGAGTTTGAGCGGGTAGGCTGGACTGATTGCAATGGCGCAGATTGTCTGACGCCTAAAGGCTTTTCTTATGCTCGAATTCAATTGGCCAAAGAAGTATTTATTGATGTTTATAATGTACATGCGACTGCTCAGGATGATCCGAATGCAACGATTGCCCGGCAGAAGAATATAAATCAGCTAAAGGCCTATATTAAAAAGTATTCGGCTGACAGACCACTTTTGATTATGGGCGACTTTAATGCACATTATGCTTACGAGCTGGATAACATCGGTTCTTTTCAGAAGGACTTAGGTTTGGTAGATGCATGGGTAAGTTTACGCAACAAAGGTAATATTCCTGGGCATCAAGTGAATTTTGAAGCGAAAACAGCATTGGAGTTGACAGAGGATTGCGAAGGTATTGATAAAATTTACTATCGCAATAACCATCATTTGCTATTTGAGGCAAAGAATTATCAGGTTCAAAAAAAGCTTTTTCAAAACGAAAAGGGACAGGATTTATCCGACCATTGTGCGGTGTCCTTACAATTAGGTTGGCGTGTTGTCAAACCTTCGGTTCAGTAAAGTAAAACTTTCTCAATTCTTTCATATCAATCGCGATTAGCACTGAACCCCTCAGTGCTTTTTTATTGTGCATCAAAAAAGCCCCATAAAATGAATTATGGAGCCTTTATTAAATTGGGATAAATTATCTTATTTATACATTTCTTCACGTTGTGCTTTCACCACATCGCTATTAATGTATTCATCGTAAGTCATCAATTTGTCGATGATACCTTTCGGCGTCAATTCGATGATTCTATTTGCAACAGTTTCAGTCAATTCGTGGTCACGGGATGTGAACAACATTGATCCTTTAAAATCAGACATTCCATTGTTCAATGCAGTGATAGATTCCAAATCCAAGTGGTTGGTTGGTTCATCAAAGATTAGGAAGTTGGCACCTTGAAGCATCATGCGAGAAAACATACAACGCATTTTTTCTCCCCCTGAAAGTACAGATACTTTCTTCATAACTTCTTCTCCAGAGAACAACATTTTCCCTAAAAATCCGCGTATAAATTGTTCGTCTGCCTCTGGGTTAGTTGTATAGTCTCTCAACCAATCGACCAAATTATCACTTTTTCCTTCGAAGAATGCGGCATTTTCAATCGGCATATCGGCAGGAGTGATGGTCACGCCCCATTTGAATTCGCCACTGAAATCGGTGTCTCTACCAGTTATAATATCATAAAATGCTGTCGTAACCAATGAATTTGGACCTAGAACAGCGATTTTATCGCCTTTATTAATCATAAAGGTAATATCTTTGAAGAATACCTCACCATTGACCGTTTTGCTTAATCCTTCGACTTGCAGCGTTTGATCTCCTGGTTCACGATTCATGGTATTGAACATGATGGCCGGATATTTACGGTTGGACGGTTTAATCTCGTCAATATTAATTTTATCCAATGCTTTCTTACGAGAAGTAGCTTGTTTGGATTTGGAAGCGTTGGCAGAGAAGCGACGGATAAATTCCTGAAGTTCTTTCACTTTATCTTCCATTTTCTTGTTTTGATCAGAACGTTGCTTTAACGCTAATTGAGAAGATTCGTACCAGAACGAGTAGTTACCCGTATAGATTGTCATCTTACCAAAATCAATATCCACCGTATGCGTACATACAGCATCCAAGAAGTGACGGTCGTGGGATACAACTAAGACGATTGCCTCGTAACTCGCTAAAAAATCCTCTAACCATGCGATGGTATTAATATCCAAATCATTGGTAGGCTCATCGAGAATCAAAATATCTGGTTTGCCAAATAATGCTTGCGCTAAGAGTACGCGGACTTTTTGGTTACCGTCAATTTCAGAAACTAACTTATAATGTAGTTCTTCTTTAATGCCCAAACTGCTCAATAAAGTTGCGGCATTAGATTCGGCATTCCATCCATCCATTTCAGCAAAAAGACTTTCCAGTTCGCCAGCACGTTCGCCGTCGGCATCAGAGAAATCCTCTTTCATGTAAATGGCATCTTTCTCTTTCATGATTTTGTAAAGCTCTTGGTTACCCATCATGACAGTTTCAAGAACAGTAAACTCATCGAAAGCATAGTGATCCTGACTTAAAACAGACATGCGTTCGCCTGGCGTGAATGCCACTGAACCTGTCGAAGGATCAACTTCCCCTGAGATAATTTTTAAGAAAGTAGATTTACCTGCTCCATTAGCGCCAATAATACCGTAACAGTTTCCAGGTGTGAATTTTAGATTGACATCTTCGAATAGTACACGTTTACCAAAACGAAGGGAGAGATTTGACACATTAATCATGCTGCAAAGATACGTTTTAATATTGTATTTTTAACTATTTACGGTGATCAGTTTCAGGAGAAATTGAAGAGAGTAATGTTGGGGAAATCCACTGTTTTTAGCTTCTTTGGCAAACCTGTATGCGCTGAAATTTCAATGGATGGAGAGGATCTTTGAAATGAAGCGTGAAATCCAGCAATGTGTGCAAATAATGAATTAATAAATTATAAATATTGTGCTGGTGATTTAAATTGGCTTCTTTTTTGTGGACAAGAGCTGAAATGAAATCAATTATGAAAAGAAATAGAATAACGGGTGTCGTTATACTTGCAGTTGCTTTTTTATTTAATATCCAAGGAGCCTCGGCTCAATTTGGAGGGCTATTGGATAAGGCAAGCAAAGCCGTTGCTTCCAAGGGAAGCAAGGTACTTGGGCTGGATAAACTTTTAAAAGAGCCCGAAGCGATTAGTACAAGTTTTGAAGATGTAAATAGGAAGGGGGAGCAAATGCCCGATTTTCAAAATACGGCTGTTTATAAACCTTTACAAAATTTGCAAAAGAATGGCAATGATGGTTACTTATTGGAGGCTGGACATTTTGAAATGACCAATAAGAGCTATTGCTTGAAAGCGGGTACTTTTGCGCCTTCGAAAGGTGATGGATATATGTATGCACCTACATTGGGCAAGAAGAGAGACGTGGTCATTGCAATTTTGAAAAGCGCTGAAAAGCACCCTGAAGTTGCGCAATCAGACATACAGATGCTATTGTGGACGATCATTGCGAAGACAAAATTTATTGATTATTCGGGCCCGGTGAAAGAGACAGCCTTAAAATTGCTTACAGCTGAACAAATTTTACATTTGGAAGGTGGTGCACTCGGCGTTTTGCCATTTGACGTTGTCCAAAAGGCAAAAGACCAGATGCCACCGGCAGTACAGACAATCTTTGAAGCAGAAAATAATATTCGGCAGCTCGTTTCCTCAGGAAACTATTCGTACGCTGATTTTGAACAATATGCGATCTTAGCTGGTATGGCTGAGCCTCGTACGGACGTGCCAAGTGGTATTTGGACGCTTCATCCTGATGGTTATTATGTTCGTTATTATCCAAGTGGTTATGCGGTTACCAAAGTTCAGGTGTATGTCCCTCAAGAACTGATTACAAAGTTGAATGGTAAGAAGCTTGTATACGATGCAACAGATGATATTGCCTGTCCGGCAAATACGGGGTCGCAACGATTAGCACAAACGAATGAACCGATTCGTGATTAATATGTTGATTCATTGAAAGTTTGATGGGAAGTGAAGGGGATGTGGAAGGAAATTTAATGAATAAGGGAGATCTACTGATCTCCCTTATTCATTAAATTTCCTCTTTTGCCTCCTGTATAATATATAAACAATGACAATGATAGCGATGATTGCTAAAATAATGTAATGGGAACCTGAATGTTGGGTTTTATCCTCTGTCGTCTGCGCATATGTAAAATTTGCCACGAAAAGAAGCACCATGAAAATCCACTTCTTGCACATAATAAACGGTTTATTAACTATAGTAGCAAGCTAAGTATTTTTTGCAACAAAGTCAAATTAATTCGGTAAAAAATAAGTTAGATTTTTATGAAATTTTAAGGTATAACCTCTGTTTCTCACATTTGATTCGTTAGGTTCGAAAAATAAAAGGATAGGAGAGGAGCTTTACCACTGATAAAACACAGCTAATTCAGCTTTTTTACATTGGATATAGCTCCGGATATTGTTTAGGGAATTCGGTAAATGGTCCTAAAAATCGTATCTTGTGAACCTTTGTAAGCGTTTTTAGATATTCAAATCATGTCAAAACTTATCAATTTAACTGTCTTTAGAGAGTTCTTAAAATCCAGCTTTGCAGGCGGAATTATACTTTTTTCCTGTGTTATTCTGGCATTGATCGTAGCAAATACATCATTGTATGCCAGTGTAATGGAATTTCTGAACCGGGAAGTAGGCTTTGAGAGCGATCATATTCATTTAAAATATTCGTGGTTGTTGTGGCTCAACGATGGTTTGATGGCGATTTTCTTTTTACTGGTGGGCCTCGAGATAAAACGTGAAATTGTAGAGGGTGAACTCTCATCGCCAAGTAAAGCAATTCTGCCCATTTTGGCTGCGGTTGGTGGGGCGCTTTTGCCTGCCATCATTTATTTTGCATTAAATCAGGGAACCGATACTGCAAACGGCTGGGGAATCCCTATGGCAACGGATATTGCATTTGCTTTAGCAGTTATCACGCTTCTGGGAAATAAGGTACCTGCCAGTCTTAAGATCTTTTTGGCTGCGCTAGCGATTGTTGACGACCTACTTGCCATATTGGTTATTGCGATCTTTTATAGCAATGGTATTCATGCGACCTATTTATTTATTGCTTTAGGTATATTTCTATTTTTGATCGTGTTAAATAAATTGGGCGTTAAAGCGATATGGGCTTACCTGATTCCGGGACTATTTATTTGGTACTTTGTTCACCACTCGGGTATTCATGCAACAATAGCTGGCGTGCTGGTGGCCATGACGCTGCCGACAACACCGGATGCGGAAGAATCTCCCTTGGAAAAACTTGAGCATCTATTGACCAAACCTGTCAATTTCATTATCATTCCTTTGTTTGCATTTGCGAATACGCTTATTCCAATCCATGGGGAAATGATTGGTGGTTTGACTTCAAAATTGGGGATCGGTATTATCCTTGGCCTAATCGCTGGTAAATCAATTGGGATATTTTTGATCTGTTTTATTGCTAAAAAATTGAAGATTGCGCAATTACCGGAAGGGGCTGGCTGGAAACAGATTTTTGGTGTAGGTTTGTTGGGGGGAATCGGTTTCACGATGTCGATCTTCATCTCGATACTATCTTTTGATGATAGCATGCTGATTGAAGAAGCAAAGTTCGCGGTTCTGATCGCTTCTTTATGCGCTGGCTTGCTAGGCTATGTTGTTTTGAGCGCAGTGTCAGCCGCAAAGAAAACAGCGGTTATTGATTAGATTTTGAATAGATAGCAGTCGTATGCTTGGCTTACGGGAATGTGTAGGACAGTTGTTTTTGGTCAAATTAATTACTGATTCTCTCATGGATTATTCCTATCTGGACATCTATTTGAAAGCGGATAACGAGCTATAGGTATTAATTTTAGACTTTTATGAATTAGATTTAGTAATTTAGGGCACAACAATAAAAACAATACGTTGAGATTTGATGAATTTGGCTTTGTTCCAGCTTTGGAAGAAGGTTTAGAAAGTATGATGTTTGAGGAGGCTACGCCGATCCAAGAACAGACCATCCCGATTATTAAAGAGGGAAAAGATATGATTGCCTGTGCACAGACAGGTACAGGTAAAACAGCAGCTTATATGTTGCCGATCCTCGATGCAATAGCACGGAATTCAAGGGAATCTATCCTCGCTATTATCCTTGTTCCGACCCGGGAACTTGCTATGCAAATTGACCAGCAGATTATGGGCATGTCTTATTATACGGGTGCAACATCCATAGCCATTTATGGTGGTGGTGATGGTATGGGGTATGAACAGCAAAAACGGGCCATACGAGAGGGGGTAAATATTATTGTTGCTACGCCGGGAAGGTTGATAAGCCATCTTACCTCCATGAAGATTGATCTCTCTCATTTAAGGCACTTTGTTTTGGATGAAGCCGATAGTATGCTGGATATGGGATTTCAAGACGATATCTTACGTATTGTAAGTTATCTACCGAAGAAAAAGCAGATGCTTTTGTTTTCGGCGACGATGCCGATGAAGATCAGGTCTTTTGCCCGAAAAATTCTGCAAGAGCCTGTGGAAGTCAATATTGCCATTTCTAAACCTTCGGAAGGGATAGATCAACGTGTATATCTTGCCTATGATCAACAGAAAATGGAGCTTCTAAAGAATATACTGAAGGATCCCAACTATGTATCTGTTATTATTTTTGCATCCCAAAAAACTACAGTCAAACTTCTCGCTCAGGAATTACAGAAGCAGGGGATTGATGCGGAGGGTTTCCATTCGGATCTCGAGCAGTCGAAACGGGAAGATATCATGGCCAGATTTCGGTCTCGTCAGGTACGGGTACTGGTAGGGACAGATGTGATATCTCGCGGTATCGATGTGGTGGGGATCAGTTTGGTCGTTAATTACGATGTTCCACCGGATCCGGAAGATTACGTACACCGTATTGGACGTACTGCGCGGGCAGCAACTACAGGAACAGCCATTACCTTTGTCAATGAGAAAGACCAAAACCGTTTCGCTCAGATTGAGAATTTAATAGGTTATCCGATTGAACAACTTCCATTGCCAGAGGGGTTTGAAGCGGGACCTACTTACAATCCTGCCAAAAAGAATCCACAGCATAAGAAGAAGCGTTTCAATAGGAATAAAAATAAAAACTATCAGAAAGCTAAAAGAGCCTGATCTTAAAATACAAAGCCCCCATATGAGAAAAATATGGGGGCTTTGTATTTGAGTATATACTGTATTCAACTATTATTCAACAGTCCATACGGCCAATTCATATCCGTCAGGATCCTGGAACTGAAATCTTTTTCCTCCGGGAAAGCTAAAAATATCTTTTAATATAGTCCCGCTAGCACGGATAATCTGATCACGCGTAGCCTGCAGATCGTCGGCATAGATAACGACGAGAATACTGCCATTTATGGGGTCACCAAGTGTAAAACCACCATCAACATATTTTCCGCCAAAAGCCGTATATGCTGGCCCATAATCCGTAAACTCCCAACCGAAACTCGTTGAGTAGAATGCTTTGGCACGTTCAAGGTCGCTTGATACAAACTCAAGGTATTGGATCTGCTGGTTGACAAATTTGTTTTCTGTACTGCTATTGCTCATAACGGAACTATCTATTTAATGTATATATAATAAATTGCTTGACCGGTTGTGCCGGTTTTGGAATTAAAACCCGAACCGTCTCATAAATATAAGGCTTTGTTGAAAATGACACACATTTTTCTTTTCAACATGTTTTTTCGGGGCTACCTGTTTATCGGGGCTACCTGCTTGGCAAAAGGAGGAAACAATATTCATTTCCCAATCTTCGTTGGACTGGGAAATGAATGGAGGTTGTTAAGCGCTCTTTTTACTGCTGATCCAATACTGCAATAACACAGATGAAACAACCAAAAACAGTCCAACATAGAAGGATAGGTTTAATTCTCTTGCTTCATTAAGAAGTAAAAAAGCAATCAAAATAGCATATACTGGCTCAAGATTTAAGCTTAAGTTCAATGTAAATGCTGATATCTTCTTTAAGATTTCTGTAAATGCGAGATAGACTCCCACAGTGCAACATAAAGATAGGATGATCAGATAGAAAATATCCAGGGCATTGGGAATGAAAGTGCTGATTGGATAGTGCTGAATGTAAAAAGGAAGTAGACATGCCAGCCCTATTGTTCCACCGATCATTTGATAAAAGTTAATGCATATTGCATTGTACTTTTTGGTCAATTTTTCATTGTGAACCGCATAGAGTGAGGCAAAAGCCGGAGAAATTATCCCTAAGACTATGCCAAGCTGGTGTGAGGTATCGAAGTGAAATATCAGTGCTATCCCACACAACGTAAGTCCACTCAACAGAAGTTCAGACAATCTGAATTTCGTTTTATTGATCATCGGTGCAAAAATAGCGGTAAAAAAACTTGCCATACAGTAGCAGATCACGCCGATGGAAATGTTTGAATATTTGATGCTAGCATAGAATAATAGCCAGGATGCTGTCAATAGTAGCCCATTTTTTGCAATATGCAGTTTCTCTTTGAACGTAAAATCTGTAGGTATTTTATACCATTTTAGAATAAAAAATAGGATAACGGCAGCTAAAAATACACGGTACCATGTGAGTATCCCCTCGTTGAGTGAAATCACTTTTCCAAATACGCCAGATAGTCCCAGGCACAGCACAGCAAGGTGCAGCATGAAATATGAATGTTTCATAAGAAATTGTCTTCCAGTTCCGTCCATTAAGGACGAAAGGTTTTAAATAATAAAATTGATTGTAAATAAGAAGCACAGAAAATCGGTCCATTTCTGATATTGGGCTTCAGTAATATAGAGAAAAAATATTACGCTATTGGAGGAGGAAGACAACTCGTTCTATTCATCATATTTGTATTTACCCGAAGATAGGAAATTTTGGGCGCAGCTGCAAAAAAGGAATGAAAAAACCCCTAGAAAGTCTTTGGTTCTAGGGGCATATATTTAGTCAGTTGCCTTTATTTTGTGATTCTATGGCGTATTTGGCGGTAAAGTATCTGTTCCGCCACCCAGTGCACGGTAAAGATCTATGGCTGCGTTGAGCTTTTCCCGTTTTACTGTAATACGTTCCAAATCATTTTGTAGCGCATTGTTTTGGGCAGTTATCACTTCCAAATAGTTTGCCATCCCACTTTTATAAAGTAAGGCTGCATCAGCGGTGGCTTTGGCGAGGGCATTTGATTTGGCATGGATAAGTTGCAGGCGCTGTTCCGTATGTTTGATTTTTGCCAAGGCATCCGAAACTTCTGAAACTGCAACCATAACCGACTGTTTAAACTGCAATGCTATCTTTTCGCGTTCGATGACCGATATCTCATAGTTTGTTTTTAAAGCACCTTTCTGAAAAATTGGCTGTGCAATATTCCCCGCTATTGTTTTCACAATCGAACCTGGTAGATCAAACCATTTGTTAAATTGAATGGAGTTTGTACCAATGGATGGTGTCAAGCTTAGGGAAGGGTACATCGCTGCTTTGGCGAGTCCTATTCTGCTTGTAGCAGCCACAACCGCGTATTCAGCTGCTCTGACATCTGGTCTGCGGCTCAAGAGTTCGGCCGGCACCCCTGTAGCAAGTCCGTCTCCAACAATCGTATCATCTAAACTTGCTGTACGTTGAATGCCCTGGGGGAAACCTCCGCAAAGAATGCTCAGTGCATTTTCTTCTACAGCCATGTTTTGATGGGCTAGGGGAATCAACAATTCAGCAGTTTTCTTCTGAGCTTCGGCTTGCTCCACGGCAAGCGAACTGACCAGTGATGAGTTGTATTGCAAACGTATCATATTCAGTGTGCTGTCGCTCAATTGAACATTTCTTTGTGCAATCTTAAGCTGCTCATCCAAAGCAATCAGATTATAATAGGACTGGATGACCTGTACAATCACCCGGGTTTTCAGAGCCGATAAATTTTCCTTTTGGCCAAAAAAATTGGCCATAGATTCCTCTTTTTGCATTTTTACCTTTCCCCAGATATCGGCTTCCCAAGACAATCTGAGCGTGGCACTATAATCGTCCATATAAGGTGTCCCGATAAATTGGTCACTCAGCGAGCCATTCAAGGAGTTGCTCGATAACCAGGTTCTATTCGCTCCAACGCTTAAATCAGCTGTTGGCAGTAACCCTTTCTTAGACTGCTTGTACGCGAGTTCCAATTGTTGCATGTTGAGGAGTGCAACATTGACGTCTGTATTGTTGGATAATGCCTTCTCAATGAGTGAGGTCAACAAGGGATCCTGTACAAAGTTACGCCAGGATAGTTGTAGCGTATCAGATGTTACGACAACCTCGCTGTTTTTGAAATTTTCGGGCATTGCTATCTCCTGACCTGTGTATTTTTTCCCCACGCTGCATGCGGACAACAACAGGGTAGTGCTTGCAAAAATTGTTATATAGTGATGAAATCTTTTCATTTTAATCGTTTGTATTGTGTACTGTATTGTCCGTAAGCTTTTTACCCGAAACTTTTTCTTGCAAATATTGGAACACCAGGTACAGTAATGGTATAATAATTACCCCAAGGATAACACCGCTTAACATACCCATTGCTGCTCCGGTACTGATGGAATGGTTACCTGTAGCCGTTCCGCCGGTCGCAAACATCAAGGGGACCATACCCGCAATGAAAGCCAATGAAGTCATCAAGATTGGGCGTAGACGAGCTCTTGCGCCTTCTAAAGCCGAATCAATGAGTGAGGAGCCTGCTCTTCTCCGCTGTAAAGCAAATTCAACAATCAAAATGGCATTTTTTGCCAAAAGACCGATGAGCATGATCAAGCCGACCTGGACGTAGATATTGTTGTCCAATCCAATGGCACGTGTTCCTAGGAAAGAACCGATCATACCTGTTGGGATTGATAACAGGACGGCAAGGGGCAATAAATAACTTTCATACTGTGCTGATAGTAAGAAATATACAAATAGTAAGCTTAATGCTAGGATAAGCACAGTCTGATTGCCCGAAGACTTCTCTTCCAAGCTAAGTCCCGTCCATTCGTAGCTATAGTCTCCCGGTAACTTAGTCAATACATTTTTCTCCAATGTTTCCATGATCGCACCATTACTGATACCAGGCGTACTAACCACGTTTATCGTGAGTGAATTGTATAAATTATAACGGGTTACCGACTCAGGACCATAAACTTTACGAAGTGTAACCAAAGTGTTCACCGGAACCATTTGGCCAAGATTATTCTTGACAAATATTTCGTTGAAGGCTTCTTTATCGGTTCTATAGATGCCATCTGCTTTAACTGCTATCCGATAGAATTTACCGAAACGATTGAAATTCAATGATTGGTCACCCGCAAAGTAAGTTTGAACGGACGAAAGCATTTCACTGACATCTACGCCAAGTTGGGCAGCTTTGTCTTCATCTACTTCTAACTCCATCTGTGGATAATCTGCTCTGAACATGGTATAGGCAAACTGTACCCCTGGTTGTTTCATAATCTGCGCAATAACGGAGTCAGACATTGCTTTGAGCTCTACCGGTGATTTACCAGCTCTGTCCTGCAAAACGAGTTCCGCGCCATTCATCATACCATAACCATCAACAGGAGGGGAGCGAAAGGCCATTGCGTTACCTTCTTTGACACTGGATAATTTTTGTGAGATCACTTGGTGAATCTGATCGATATCGTTCATCTCACCACGTTTCTTTTTATCTTTCAGACGTATGAATCCTGTTGCATAGGCTGCGCTGGAGTTGTTACCGATCATATTGAATCCAGTAATACTTGTATGGCTTTCAATAGAAGGGATATCGGCAAGTAGTTTTTCGATTTTTTCTACTGCTTTTGTGGTTCGATCAAGTCCCGTTCCTGGGGGCATTTCCAAACTGTATACAACAAAGTTATCATCTTCCATTGGTACAAAACTTTTGGAAGTGCTTGTCATGAGGTATCCGGCAATGCCAATTGTAGCCAGGATCAAAAGTGCCGAAATCCATTTTTTCTTTGCCAGGAATTTTAATGAACCAACGTATCGGTTGGTCATGTTTTCGAAGCCAGCATTAAACGCTTTGAAAAAACGTTGAGAAAATCCTGTTTTTGGGGTCTGCCCATCGTGATTTTCGGCGTGCGTATTTTTAAGCAATAATGCGCAGAGTGCCGGTGTCAGTGTCAATGCATTGATCGCAGAGATCACAATGGCGATAACAAGGGTATAGGCAAACTGTTTATAAAACATGCCCGATGAACCTGTCATAAATCCAATGGGAATAAAAACTGCACACATGACCAAGGTAATGGAGATTACAGCCCCTGTGATTTCACTCATGGCACTATGGGTAGCCTGCTTACCGGTTAAGTTGGAAGTCTCCATCTTTCCATGTACTGCTTCGACAACGACAATTGCATCATCGACAACGATACCAATGGCGAGTACTAAGGCAAATAACGTCAATATATTGATGGTAAAGCCAAACACCAGCAGGAAGAAAAAAGTACCTACGATGGCTACCGGAACTGCGATTGCTGGAATAATAGTCGACCGTATATCCTGCAGGAACAAAAATACAACGAGGAAAACCAAAATGAAGGCTTCAATCAATGTCGAACGTACTTGTGCCGTACTTTCATCCAAGCGTTCTTTGGTACTGATCAATTTAAAAATCTTGATCCCAGGAGGGAAAGAGCGTTGTGCTATTTCAATCTGTTTATCGATTCCGATTTCAATTTCATTGGCGTTGGAGCCTGATGTCTGGAATATACCAATGGTAACTGTATTGAGGCCGTTATTTTGCGAATTACCACTATAACTGATCGAGCCAAACTCGATACGTGCCACATCCTTTAAGCGTACGATCTGAACGTCATTGTTTTTGACGATAATGTTTTCATACTGTTCAGGAAGGTTCTTTTTCCCTTTATAGCGTATGACATATTCCAGTGGTGCTTTTGATTCTTCCCCTAATTTTCCAGGTGCAGATTCCAAACTTTGTTTGGAAATTGCAGCAATGACTTCTTGTGGCACAAGTCCATAACTCGCCATTTTTTGCGGATTCAACCATACACGCATCGAATAGTCTTTGGAACCGAATACCATAGCCTGACCAACGCCAGGTACACGCTTGATCTGTGGGATCAAGTTGATGTTCACATAATTCTGTAAAAATAGTTCATCATATTTTTTATTATCTTCTGTATAGATATTAAATATCATGATCATACTATTTTGTTGCTTGGAGGTCGTTAATCCCATTCGGACAACTTCCTGTGGCAGGATAGGAGTAGCCTGTTGTACTCTGTTTTGCACATTAACGGCTGCCTGATCTGGATTTACACCTGCTTTAAAGACAATGCGTACAGAGAATGTACCGTCATTACTTGCAGTAGATGTAATGTATTCCATGTCCTCCACACCATTGATTTGCTCTTCAAGGGGTGTAACAACTGATCTCAATACTGTTTCGCTATTTCCTCCGGGATAGCTTCCGGTAACTTGAACCGTGGGCGGGGCGATATCCGGGAATCGCGTTTGAGGCAGCCTAAAAAGACCGATGACCCCCAGTATGACAAATATGATAGATATAACAGTTGCCAAAACTGGCCTGTCAATAAATTTCTTTAACATTTTAGTTTAAATTTTATAAAGCTTTTAGTACCGTTTTTTTCCAAAAGTGAATACTGAATGTATAGGCTTGTTGCCTTGCCTTTCTTTGAGCAGTTCAGCTTTTGCTATACCTGCTATCCTTGTTACATGGTGGATTTTTTAGTCGGTTGAACTTGCATTCCATCATTAAGCATATCAATTCTATTCATAACGATTTTTTCACCAGCTGTGAGTCCCGATTTTAGTAAATAGGCGTTAGCGGTATTTCCTGCAATTTCAATCTGTTTCATGGAAATTTTATTTTTCTCACCAATAACATAAACGAAATAGCGGTCTTGAATATCCTTGACAGCGGCCATAGGTACCAACAATACGTTTTCATGCGCTTTTTTCAAGATTACTTTTGCTGAGCCACCCGAACGGAGAATTTTTTCGGGATTGATGAAACTTGCTTTAAGTGCCATGCTTCCTGTTGTTCTGTCGATGTTACCACTGGCTAACTCTACTTTCCCCGAATGGTTGTATGCTGTTCCATCAGCCAGTAAGAGCGTTGCTTGTTGATTGGATGATTTGTTATTCTGATCTTTGATAAAGGCTATAAAGTCGGCCTCACTCAATGAAAAATACACATTTACGGTATTGATTTCAGATAGCGTTGTTAAAGGTGTCGCATCTGCTGCGGTAATTAAATTTCCGATCCGATTAGGAATACGGCCGATATAACCACTCACTGGCGCATTGATCAACGTAAATTTGGCATTTATTTGAGATGAACCGAGTGCAGCTTGTGCTTGTGCTACCTGTGCTTTAGCTGCAGCATAATTGGCCTCTGCAGTTTTTAACTGTAATTCGGTATACACTTTACCTTCAACAAGTGGTTTGATTTTTTCAATCTCCAATTTAGCGTTTTGTTCTGCCGATAAAGCAGCTTGGTAAGCTGCCTTGCTGTTGTTTACTTGTTCGTTGTAGACATCAGCTTTTATTTTGAAAAGGGGTTGACCCTGGGATACATAGTCTCCTTCTTTGACATAAATCTGCTCGAGATACCCCGTTACCTGCGCTTTGACATCGACGTTGACGGTCCCCTCTAATGTACCAGGATATTTTTTTTCGGTCTCCGCGTGGGTAGGAGATAATTCGATAAAGTCAACAGTAACTGCCTGCTCTTGCGGTTGTTCTTGGTTGCCTCCACAGGACGATAATAATGCTGCTGCTGTAATAAGTGTAAGGAAAGGTTTTAAAGTCATCGTTCTTTGTGCCATTTTATCATTTTATAATGAAACAAAGAAAAGAATTCTTTTAAGCCGTAAGGCAAAGAAATCTACCGAGACGTTACAATTGCTTACTGAAACGTATCAGTGATGATCTGAATTTTACGATATTAAATGGTCCGATCCGATTGTGTTGGAAATATTGGTCTTACCGATTGACATCCCCTTCTTCATCGCGAAAAACTTACTTTACCTTTCTGACGAAAAAAGGAGTAAGCGGATCAGTTTTAATATTAATAGTCTAACCAATTTTTTAGCAGTTGAGCCTTTTCTCTGCTCACAAGGATTTCCACTTGATCGTTATTTTTAATTTCTATTTTTAGTTTTCCGTTGAAGTGGTTATGTAATCTTTTGATCGCATCTATATGCACAATGAATTGCCTGTTGGCGCGAAAAAATACTTTTGGATTTAATTGCTGTTCGAGTTCTTCCATTGTTTGAGGGACAATTTCGACAGTGCCACATTTGAGTTGCGCATGGGTAAGTTTAAATTCGGAGTAGAAGTATAATATCTCTTCAACAAGAACGGTTTTATAGCCGTCTTTGAATGGAATTAGAAAGCGTGAGCGAAAATCTTTCGGATAGATAAAATCCAATAAACCTTGAAGCGGTTGTTGGTTGATCTGGAGATCTTTTTGATAGTCAAGTTTTTGGATGGCGTTTTCCAGCTCTGTTTTTTCTACAGGCTTAAGCAAATAATCTATGCTATTGAATTTAAAGGCCCTCACAGCGTATTCGTCAAATGCTGTTGTAAATATGATTGGGCAATCTATTTTTATAGTCTCTAATATTTCAAAGCTTAAACCATCGGATAGACGAATATCCATCATCACCAGGTCGGGAAGTTCATTGCCATTGAACCAGTTGATGCTATCAGCGATATTATCCAGCACATCTAAAATAACGATGGATGGCTTTATTTCCTTCAAAAGTCGTTTTAAACGATCGGCATTGAGTTTTTCGTCCTCGATGATTAATACTTTGGTTATATTCATTATGCTTGCGCTAAAAGTGGGAGGATAACGTTAAATGTTTTGCCATCATTCTTTATTTGCAGTTTTAAGTTGGATAGCAAATCGTATCTCTTAATGATGTTTGAAATCCCGATTCCCGATGATTCGGATACATTCTCAATAGGGATTAATATATTTTCAACAACAAGTTGATTCTGGGAGTTGGTGTATACCTTTATTTTCAGCGGTTTTTTCTTATTTGTCTGATTATGCTTTAATGCATTTTCTACCAATAATTGTAAGGTAAGGGGAGGTAATTGGCAATTGCGTTTGGCGGGATTGACGTTTATTTCGAAGTTTACGCCATCGCCAAATCGGTTTTTGATGAGAAATATGTATGAATTTAGAAAGTTGAGTTCTTCTTCGAGTGAGATAATGTCCTTTTTGGAATTGACAAGAAGGTAGCGATATATTTTGGAGAAGTTTTCTGCATATTCATAGCCTAATTGTTGGTCTTCGAGGATGATTTCTGAGAGCACGCTCAGGTTATTAAAGACAAAATGGGGGTCGATCTGTAATTTTAACGATTGAAGTTCTGTTTCAAGAATGACCTGATCGAGCTTTGCTGCGCGCATGGATTCATTCTTCCAGTTGGTGATCAAATGACTACCAATATTGATCCCCATTATCATCAACGCAATCAATACACTGATTGTAATGTTTTGAATCATCCCCCTTTTTTCCTCCAAAGATGGGGCTATAGTAACATTTTGAGGTCCAAAATAATATTTGGAAATCAGGTACTCCAGCAGTAAATTGATAAAGAGTACTGCAAAAAGGTTGATGACGGTTTCAAGTAGAAGTCGCTCTGTCGGACTATCTTTCCAGGTTAAGAACTTATTAAGCTTGTCATGGACAATGATACTAAATTCGGAAATGATAAAGCTGTAAATGATCGTAAATGTCCATTCACCGAGTATTTCGAACATATTCCGTTTAAAATAGCCATCCCAGCAAGTCGAGAAAGGATCAATAATATAGGCGACGAGATAAATAAGCAGAAAGGACAGAAAGGTAAATATCAGCCTTTTTTTATTTGTACTAATTAGAGTCTTATCGTTTTTATAGATCGCTATATCCTGCATTCTTTTAACTTATATGTATCGGTGAAATCTATGCAAATTTCGTAATTCCTTTTAGTATTGGACGACAAATTTCTGCTGAAGCGTATAAAGCCCCGACTGAAATATCAATTTGATGTACTCAGACGTATATTGACGAAGGTCGATAGATTATCTTGCCTTGGCATATCAGAATATACTTTTTTATGAAATTCGGATGTTCTGTTTTTTAATGGATTGTAAATCTTGTTGTTATTGGTTTTTTGTTATCGGTTGATCTAACAGTGTCAAAGAATGACTTTGGAGATGGGGTTCGTTTTTAGCTATAAACAGAAAGGCTTGACATCATTTCGTCAAGCCTTTCTGTTTTATTGAGGTAACTATTTTTTCGATGTGTTATCCTGTAAATTATTTTGGCTCTTGATGTGTTGTTGGTGTATGGATAATATCGAAATAGATTGTTTTGTCATTAGCGTTTGGATAAACTCTATACGTGAATTCTTTCTTCGTTAATACGGTAATATCAACCACACGAGTAAACAATGTTTCACCAGCAGCATTTTTAGCAACAATTGTTCTCGTTTTACCATCTGCAGATACGGTCCAGTCGCCGTGCATTTTGGGAGAATTGTCAAGATTGAACATTGTAAATGTACCGTCAGATTTGAAATAAGCAAATCCTACAAAATTTGACACGTTAGCATCTGTTAACACTACACTTTCTCCTTTATTATTCTTTGCGTTTGTTGTTTCCCAGGGTGTACTGGCTAATATTTCACTTGGTGTAAGCTGTGGTTCAACAACAGTTTCGTCATCTTTACTGCAGCTCATCGCTACTAACGTGCTTAAGGCGATACATACCGCTAATGCAATTTTTTTTAAATCTCTCATTTTATAAAATTTATATGATGTCACAAAAGTAATCGCATTGTTTCAGCTGCATTTGTCTCTTTTATTCCAAGGTTTGAAGGATTTATAAATTGAATGAGATCGCGTTGTAGAAGAAGGTTAAACAAAAGAAAAAGCTTGCTTTTAATTTGCTTTGAAGTATGCTTCACATGGAAACAAATTAAAGGTGATGGAAGAATGCGCTTCGGATAAAAATAAAACAGGGGACCCTAAAGCCCCCCATCTACCAGATATGTATAATAAAATTAGAAAATTGCTTTTTTTACAGCATTAGTTGTTGCTCCATCCACCACCTAATGAACGATACAGGTCAACAACTGCAGAAAGCTCCGCTTTTTTTACCTGAGCAAATTCGAGCTCACTTTGCAAGATATTGCTTTGTGCTGTAATTACTTCCAAGTAAGTGGCCATTCCTGTTTCAAATAAAAGATTGGCGTGCTTCGTTGCTTCCTTTAGACGCGTCGTTCTATCCGAAGTAATTTTTTGTTTTTCTTTCAATTTTTGAATTGAAATTAAAGCATCGGAAACTTCTCCAGCTGCTGAGATTACTTTTTGCTTGAAGATCAATACGTTCTTTTCTTGTTCGACACGTGCCAGTTCATATTGAGTTTTCAATTCCTTCCGCTGTAAAATTGGCTGCGTAATACTTCCTGTAATTGCCCCAAATAATGAAGCTGGTAAGTTGAACCAATTGCTTGCCTTGAATGCATTTACTCCTGCTTCGGCGCTAATAACCAAGGAAGGATACATCCGTGCCTTTGCGTATTGTTGATAAGCTTGTGAAGCTGTAATAGCCAGTTCAGCTTGTTTTACATCCGGACGATGACTTAACAAATCGGCTGGGACGCCAGTTGCTAATTCTTCGGGGAATTGAATATTCGACAATTTCTCCGCTATTTTAATTTCCTGCGGGAGTTTTCCGCTAAGAATTTGAATGGCATTTTCCTGAATACGGATCTGTTGTTCAAAGTCTGGGATCAAGGCAGCTGCAGACAATCGCTGCGCATCGACCTGTTCCAACGCAAGCAGCGTAATGTCACCAACTTCATATTGTTGCTGGACAATGCGTAAAGTTGTATCGCTCAATTGCAAGTTTTGTTTGGCGATATCACGCAATTGATAAAGCATCAGTAGTTGATAATAACCTTGTGCAACTTGTGCAATTAATTGGGTTTGAATTACTTTTTTCGCTTCTTCTGTCTGTAGATAGGAAGCTAAAGCAGCGATATTTTGGTTTTTGATTTTACCCCATATGTCGGCCTCCCAGGATAAACCTAAGGATGCCGTATAATCTTCCACATGGTGTTGGCCTAAAAACTGCCCCAGGCTCAATCCATTCATACTATTATTGGATGGGTTGGTGCTATTTCCGCGGATCTGTAGTTGGGCCGTGGGAAGATAGTTAGCTTTTGCTTGTTTCAGGCTCAGTTGAGACGCTTCTATATTTTTTAGTGCCAGTTGCATATCTAAGTTATGTTGTATCGCACTATCGATCAAGGTTTGTAAGACTTGATCCTTAAAAAAATCACGCCATGGAATAGAACCTATGCTAGTTTCCTGCGGAGCTTTAGCCTGGTCACGGTACTGTTCGGGTAAGTTGGGGGCAAGGTGTTGATTGCTGACCAACTTATCTGTTTTGCAAGACCATGCGACAAAAGATAAGATGAAAACCGTCAGTAATTTTGATTTACTATTCATATATTTAAATGCTGTCATGATATGCTAATTGTTTGTATGCACGGGTATTTCCAACGAAACGGCATTGTTTTCATGTTGTTTTTGCTTTGGAGAGCCTCCTATTTTCTCTTGGATAAATTGGAAGAAAATAAAGAGAATAGGGATAATAAAGAGCCCTAAAACTACTCCAGTGAACATCCCGCCCGCAGCGGCAATACTGATTGAGTGATTTCCTTGCGCTGATGGACCTACCGCTGTCATCATTGGAATCATACCAACGATAAAAGCTAAAGAAGTCATAATAATAGGTCTCAAACGTAATCTCGCTGCTTTAAGTGCGGCACTAGGAATTGATAGTCCCTGTTTGCGCCCTTGGATGGCAAATTCTACGATCAGAATGGCATTTTTGGCCAATAATCCAATCAACATAACGAGTGCGACTTGTACATAGATGTTGTTGGCAATATCAGTGAAGCTAATTGCTGCGAAGACCCCAAATATACCTGTAGGAATGGAGAGAATAACCGCCAATGGAATGATATAGCTTTCATATTGTGCCGCAAGCAGAAAATAAACGAATATCAGACAGAGAATAAAAATCAATGTGGATTGGCCTCCGGAGACAATTTCTTCTTTAGTCATACCTGAGAACTCATAAGTAAATCCGGTCGGCAATTGTTGTTTTGCAACTTCTTCAACTGCACGGATAGCATCCCCGGAACTATATCCTGGTTTTGGTATCGCATTTATTCCAATCGAATTGAATAAGTTGTAACGAGATGCTGTTTCCGGACCATATACACGTTCTAATTTGACTAATGTATTGATGGGAACCATGTCTCCCAATCTGTTTTTTACAAAAATACCGTCCATTGAAGTTGGTTCACTTCTATCCTTGGCATCAGCTTGGACCATCACACGATAATACTTTCCAAAACGATTAAAATCTGAGGCTTGGGCACTACCAAAATAGGCTTGCATAGTCTGTAAGATGCTTTTTGTGCTTACGCCAAGTTGTTCTGCTTTGATATCATCTACCTGGAGTTCATATTGTGGATAATCCGCTTTAAAGGTTGTGAAAGCCATCATAATTTCTGGACGTTTCATCAATTCGCCAATAAACTTTTGGCCTATGCCACTGAATTTTCCGAGTTGTCCACCGGTCCGGTCCTGCAGTACCATATCCAGACCATCCACGTTACTGAATCCTGGGACAGTAGGGAAGGTAAAGACAAAGAAATTTGCGCCTTTGATATTTGCCAATCGCTGATTGACATCGGCCATAATAGCATTGATGTCTTTTATCTTACCACGTTCTTCATGTGGTTTAAGGAGGATAAATGCAACACCTGCTGATGGACTTGTGGATTGTGTCAAAATATTGAAACCAGCAAGTACATTTAAAGTTTTGGTAAAATCAGCATGTTGAAGTTGTTTCTCCGCTTCGGCCAATGCTCCAGAGGTACGATCCAAAGAGGCCCCTGCTGGCATAGATAAGGATACAGCAATGAATCCTTGATCCTCTGATGGGATGAATCCAGTAGGTGTTTTACGGATCATAAATACAGTCAAAAGTAGGGTAATTCCCAATCCTGCAAATGCAACCCACTTATAACGGATCAAGAAGCGTAAACTACCTAAATAATTCTTCGTCAACCGATCAAATCCAACATTGAATCCAGCGAAGAAACGCTCTTTGAAATTAAGTTTCTTGGCATCAGCATGACCATGATGCGTTGGTTTTAAGAAGAGCGCACATAACGCAGGGCTTAGTGTCAAGGCATTGATTGCTGAAATAACGATTGCAATCGCCAAGGTGAAAGCAAATTGTCTATAAAATACCCCGGTTGAACCTTCCATAAAGCCGATGGGAAGGAATACGGCAGACATCACCAATGTAATCGAGATGATGGCGCCTGTGATTTCACTCATGGCAGATGTCGTAGCAAGCTTAGGCGGGAGATTTTCATGCTCCATCTTGGCATGAACAGCCTCCACAACCACAATCGCGTCATCGACGACAATCCCAATGGCTAGTACCAGAGCAAACAAAGTCAGTAGGTTGATTGAAAAGCCGAAGAGCTGCATGAAGAAAAATGTTCCCACGATGGCTACCGGTACCGCAATCGCTGGTATCAATGTCGATCTAAAATCTTGAAGGAATAGAAAGACAACTAAAAATACCAGTATAAATGCTTCAACTAGTGTATGTTTTACTTGGTCAATAGATTGATCAAGTGCATCTTTTGTGTTGTATAAAACGAGATATTTGACACCTTTTGGAAAGCTTAAAGAGGCTTTCTCCATGAATTTTTGAATGGCAATCTGAATTTCATTTGCATTCGAACCTGCAAGCTGCATTACCCCAATATTCAATCCTGCTTTACCGTTGATGCGGGTATGACTCGCATAGGTATAAGATCCCAGTTCGACACGAGCGACGTCTTTGAGTTTTAGTACAGAACCGTCTGTATTGGAGCGGATAATAATATTTTCGTAATCACTTGGCTGGTTGAGTTTACCTTTATATTTGATTACAAATTCAAAAGCTTCACGGCTGCTCTCTCCGAATTTACCCGGAGCAGCTTCGACGTTTTTATCTTGGATGGCGGCCATTACTTCCTCAGGCGTTAATTTATAGATCGCCATTTGATTTGGATTGAGCCATACGCGCATGGAGTAGTCTTTGCTACCACCAAATGGCAATGCTTGTCCAACCCCAGGTATCCGTTTCAGTTCAGGAATAATATTGATCTGGGCGTAATTGGTAATAAAGGTCTGATCGTATTTACTCTGATCTTCCGTATAAAGATCCAATACCATGATCAAGCTGTTTTGCTGTTTTGCCGTGGTGATCCCGGCTTGTACAACCTCAGCCGGCAATTGGCTGGTTGCCTGAGCCACACGATTTTGGACGTTTACAGCAGCTTGGTCAGGGTCTGTACCAAGTTTAAAATATACCGTAATCATTAACGAACCGTCGTTACTGGCGGTAGAGCTCATGTAGCTCATATTTTCAACACCGTTGATTGACTCTTCGAGTGAGGGGGCTACGGCACGAAGGACCGTTTCGGCATTTGCCCCAGGATATAATGCCGTTACTTGCACTGCGGGCGGTGCAATATCGGGAAACTGCTGCAATGGCAGTTTGAGGATACCAATCACCCCCAATATGACAAGTAATATGGAGATAACGGTAGCAAGTACAGGTCTTTCTATAAATTTCTTAAGCATGTGATTTTCTAATATTATAATGAATTGATGCTATCTCTTGATAAGGCTTGTGGTGTAATTTTCTGACCATCCTGAAGCAAGTCAATGCCTTTGTAGACAATTCGATCTCCGGCATTTAGTCCTTTACTTACCAGATAGTTTGCACCACTTTTTCCAATGACAGTAATAGGCTGTTGAACAACTTTATTTTCTTTACCAACGGTATAAACGAAGATTTTATCCTGCATTTCAAGGGTAGCAAGCTGCGGTACCAATAATGCTTGTTCATACTTCTTCTGTAGTCTTACACGCCCCGTATTTCCATTGCGTAAAACTCCCTCCGGATTGTTGAACGTTGCACGAAGTGTAATCGCACCGGTATTTTTATCAAACTGCCCGTCCACCATATCTATTTTTCCTTTCTGATCATAAATTGTCTGATCCGAAAGAACTAGGCTGATCGGAGGGAGGTTGTGAAGCTTTTGTTGTAAGTTGCTCCCTTCTGTATTGTTTTTGAATGCAATAAAGTCATTTTCTCCCAGTGAGAAATAAACATGAAGATCTCTTACATTTGACAATGCTGTAAGTGGTTGTGCGTCTGTAGGACCAACCAAACTCCCTTGCTTGCGCTGTAATCTACCGATGTATCCTTCGGCTGAAGCCCGTATTAGGGTATATCCGACATTGATTTTTGCGGTTTCAACGGCCGATAGTGCCAATTGTACGTTTGCTTTAGCGGCATTACGCGCACTGATAGCTGTTTTTAGCTGGAAGTCTGTCAGTACTTTGGTATTCACCAGCTTTGTTTTCTTTTCGACTTCTAACTCCGCATTTTCCAGACTAGCTTTTGCTGCCAGCAAATTTGCCTTCGCTTGGTTTAATTGTTCCTGATAGGGGCGGTCGTTTATCTTGAAAAGTGCTTGACCTTTAGTTACTTTGGCTCCTTCATCGACATAGATGTTTTCCAAAATTCCCTCTACCTGAGGTCTGATCTCAATATTGGCGGAAGCTTCAATAGTCGCTGGATATTCCTGGTAAACGGTCTCGTTACCGTTCTCGATGGTAACGACCGGAAGGTTAACTGGTGGTGGATCAATGGGTTTACTTGTTCCGGTTGAGCAACTGTATAGAAAGATTGCACTCAACACATATGCTGTCTTTACGATATTAATTCGTTTAACACTGTTAAGTGCTGGAACGTAAATCTTTTTAAGACTTGGTGATAAATTTGTTTTCATGTGATATTAAAAATTGAAGTTTTGGTGTATTTAACGGTGTTAGATTTTTTAACGTTGTATTTTTTGCTGTAAAAAAATTTAGTCAGTCAGGGAGCGTGTGATGCCGTAAATAGCATCCTTTAATACTTCTTGATTGGTATTTTCGCCATTACCTTGGTTTACCAGATTGATCGAAATCAATCCATGTATAATAGACCAGTAGGTGAAATACTTTCTACAGATCAATTCTTCGGATGGATTTTTCTCTTTCATGATTTCACGGATGACATCACTTATCAATTTCCCATGGGATTCTGCACATTTATACGTTTTTTCAAATCCACAACAGGCAGTTCCCACACCGAACATTAACTGATATAATTCCCGTTCTTCGAAGGCGAAATCCCAATAGCTAAACCACATTGCTTCCAATTGCTTCTCCAGATCGGTTTCAGTTGATTTGGCTTGCTTTACTTTTTTGGCAAGCAGGAGATAGCCTTGGTTGGCAAGTTCCATCAAAATGGCATCTTTATTGGCGAAATACTCGTATATCATGGGGGCAGTATATTCAATGATATCTGCAATTTTGCGCATACTCAGGGCTTGCCATCCTTCTTCTTTGACGATTTGGAGCGCAGCATCTAGAATATTGGTTCTATTTTCATCTTTGAGCCGTTGTATGCGTTCTTTACTACCCATGCTAATGTGTAAATAATTTAACAGTGTTAGGCAAAAGTGATACTTTTAATTTTATTTATTGACATCTAAAAGTCATTAAATAAAAAGGCCTTATTTTTTCGGTTTGGAAGAAGCGTTTTCAGGGCTTGCAGCAAGGGTTACAATCTGTTTTATGCGATTCTTTTCTTTCTCAGTTAGGGGAAGTGCCTGTTCGATGATAGGGAGAATTTCCGTACTTTTTTCCGATTGTAATAACAGGTCGATGAAACCAAGATAGGTGCGGATAAGGTCTGTTTTAATGCCGAAGAAAATGCGTGGATCTACAATATATAATTCCTGTACTAATGCTAACAATAGGTTTTTTCTTTTTTTATCCTCTTCCGAGTTGTTGTAGGCGGGTAGTAGGCCCTTTCTTTCAAGATCTGTTAATTTTACAGCGACAGCGTGCTCAAGTACATATTTTTTTTGCTTTCTATCGAGTAAATCACGTAATTCAGCAAGTAAATTTCGATAAATAACTTGTTTGGCTTTCCCCGAGAAAAGATTATCTTCTGTAGATAGGAGGATATCTTGTTGTTCGAAATGATCAAAGAAAGTAGATTCCACATAGACAGAGTGGTGGAAATTGATCGCGTTATTATTGAAACTGCTAAGTACTTTGGCAATTTCCTTTTTATCACTATTAAGAAAATAATAATAATATCGATCACCAATTTGCTGGTTCCAGCGAATGTAATTGATGGTGAAATGATAAGAAGTATCACGATCCGGGCTATAGCCTGTCCACGAAAGCTGGTCTGTCTCCTGGATTAAATGATCATAAACCAACAGCTTTCCATTGACGCGTATGGCGTAATCCCTTTCCTTATTCAAGTAAAGAAACCAACCGAATTCTTGTGCGAGGAAATTGTTAAAGTCATCGCTTTCAAAAACAGTAGCATTAAGTCCAAAAACGCCTTCAAAAGTAACTTGTGTTCCTGTATTTTTATGTCCTACCGGCGAGCTTTCACTGATATCGTATTGCTCTTTACTTTCGCGATCGATTTGAATTCGGTAGTTTGAGAAATATTCATCCTTCTGAAAAACAGTATTCCAAATTGCACGCGTTGCAAAAAGCGAGAAAGAAAATCGGCCCTTTCCCTTTTTTCCTCTTGTATAGGAGCTGCGTTTGAGGCTGTTCTTTTTTATAGAATCCAAAAAGTTTCCAAATGAGGAAGAAAGTGTCTCTAGGGGTATGCCTTCACCATTGTCCTGTATGCTTATACGATTAATGTAGCCTAATTCATTACTGTCTATGGAGAGTTCGATCTGTGTGGCTTTTGCATCAAATCCATTCCAGATATATTCAGCAATGGCATGTTTAGGGTCTTTGGGAAGTCCTGCAGATTCGATACTTTGGTTGGTTATTTTTGTGCTCCTCTTCATCGTAAAGGCGGTTTAGCTTAAAACTTGTAAAAAAGATGGAAATAATTTGGTCGATTAATTCCATTTCAATGTACACTATTTTTTAGATCTCTTGATTAAAAATGTGAAAAAATAAGCAAGTCCAAATAGATAATAGGATCGAAAAGAAGACAAATAAAATTGAAACTACTTCGATTCTCAGGTTCAATTGAGCGTTTGCCGCCAATATATTCATAAAAAGGAATTGGAAAGCCCAATCTGTCATTTCCATCGGATGGACTATCGCATTTAGCGAAGAGAATGGTGGCCGCAACTGTCATTACACTAAAAATTACCCAAGTTTTCTTTGGGGAATTTGAAACTATCTTCATGGTTACTGGGCTTTAAGTAGTTTAAAATTACATAATATCATGTGGAGATGTATACTTTTCATTCGTATACATATGGCCATTGACGGCTAAAGTTGATGTGTTGATATAGAAGTTGCTTTTTTGGTAGAAAATATACCTAAATTTAGTCTATGCTTATAGAAACTTTAAAAAACCTTTTCCGACGGGACTTAAACAGGCTGCGTGATGAAATTTCTTTGTACAAACAGGAAGGAAATATATGGCTTATTGAACGTGATATTTCCAATTCAGCTGGCAACTTATGTTTACACCTGATCGGAAATCTTCAAACATATATTGGTACTGAAATAGGCAAGACTGGGTATATCAGAGATCGAGCGGCTGAGTTTTCGTTAAAAGACATTCCTCGAACACGATTATTAGATCAGATAGATGATACGATTGATGTGGTTACACGTTCTCTGGATCTGTTGTCGGAGGAGAACCTTCTTGAGATATATCCCATACTCGTGTTTGAGGAAAAAACAACAACGCAGTATTTGCTTGTTCATCTGACCACCCATCTAACTTATCACCTTGGCCAAATAAACTATCACCGGCGACTGCTGGATCAACCTGAGGTATAGTTAATGTATTGGTAAACCTATTCTTGTTCTACAACATAGGAAACAAATTTATAGTATGGACATAAGAAAAGCGGTATTATCTGATGCTCCGGATCTCGCAACCTTGACCGAACAGCTGGGTTATCCAGCCGATATTGAAGGAACGAAAACTATTTTGGAGGATCTGTTGCGGAAGCAGGAGTATGCTGTATTTGTGGGGATTATTGACAATAAAACAGTTGGCTGGATTCAACTTCATCAGGTCATCAGTATGGAGACTGGTGTTTATGTAGAAATCATTGGCTTGGTTGTCGATGAAGAATATCGAGGTCGGGGGCTAGGCCGATTATTATTGCATGCGGCATCCGATTGGTCTAGGTCCCTCGATTGCTACCGTTTGCGTGTAAGATGCAATATCATTCGGACCGAGAGCCATAAGTTTTATCAAAATAGTGGTTTTATACTAAAAAAGGAGCAGAAAGTTTTTGATTCTTTGCTTTAAAAGGTGAACTTTAGCCCAATTAGATATCGAGACCATCAAACATTCTACCTGTATCGACTGTTGATTTCTCGAAGACCCGACTTAGATAAAATGAGAAGAATCTTTACATTAATTGCCTGTTGCTGTGTTTTTAATTCGCATGCACAACGTATGGACAGTATTACCACGGTGATCGCACCTGAATATGACCGAGTGGGTTTACTGCATCGATTTTGGCTTGGAGATAGTTACCGTAAATTATATAATACTCCTGTTAAGATGCGTGTGATGGATCTCGCTACAGAGCGGGGCGGGCTTCAGATTGTTAAGTTGGGTGGTGGCATGCAGACACAGTCACTTCGACTGGTAGATTCTATGGGTAGGGAGTGGGTTCTTAGGTCTATTCAGAAATACCCTGAACGTAGCCTACCGGAAAGCCTTCGAAAGACATTTGCAAAAGATATAGTACAAGATCAGATTTCGATACATCATCCATTTGGTGCATTGACCGTTCCGCCATTTAATAAAGCCTTAGGTATTCCTTCAGCTTCGCCAGAACTGGTTTTTGTAGGAGATGACCCTAGGTTCGGCGAGTATCGTGAGGTATTTAAAAATAGGGCCTACATGTTTGAGGCGCGCACCCCTTTTGAGGATCAAAAAACAGATAATAGCGCAAAAGTAATGCGTAAAGTGTTGGAAGACAACGATACGCAAATTGATCAGAAGCTCACACTACGTGCGCGGATGCTCGATTTTACGCTTGGGGACTGGGATCGTCATCAGGATAATTGGCGTTGGGATCCCGAAAAGGAAAAAGGTAAAAAGATCTATACTCCCGTCCCAAGGGATCGGGATAAGGTATATTATAAAACTTCGGGGGTATTTCCCACATTACTTTCCTATCAATGGCTGAAGGCTCATTTGCAACCCTTTAGTCCACATATTCGAAATGTGCCCCATTGGAATTTTAATGCGAGTACTTTTGATCATTTTTTTCTCACTCATCTTACAGAGGATGAATGGATTGACGAAATACAGTTTGTTCAGAAAACACTGACGGATTCGTTGATTCATCAAGCGATGTTAACGATGCCTGATACAATTGTGAAAATGAGTGCGAATGAATTGGAAACAAATATTCGTTCAAGAAGGGACGAGCTGATGGAAAGCGGACTGACCTATTATCGATTTCTTGCGCGTGTCGTTGAACTACCATTGTCCGCTAAATCTGAATTTGTGGATGTCGATTACAATAAGGATGGCTCGGTCACTGTCAATATCCACAACAAGAAAAAAGATGGTACCGAAGGACGAAAATTGCTAAAACGCACCTTTGTACCTGATCAGACCAAAGAAGTTCGTATATATGGCATATCGGGCACTGACGAATATAAGTTACATGGATCGGGCAAATCGCCCATAAAGATCCGGCTAATTGGGGGGGATGGACAGAATCTATATCGTACAACTGATAAATTTGCCAATGGTAGCAAAGTTTATATCTATGATGGTAAAAATCAGGTGCCGGGTGCTATGCAGGTTGATGATGCTATTCATCTGAAGTTGAGCAAAGACAGCGCTGTCCATAAGTTTGACTATGAAAATTTTATCTATGACCGTAAAGGGGTCGTTTTTAACCTAGATTATGGGGTTGATCGTGGACTTATTTTTGGACTGGGGTATATGATCGAGAATCAGGGGTTCAGAAAGAAGCCTTATGCCTATCGGCATCAGTTTCTAGGCAGTTATTTGACCGGTCGCGAATCATTTATGTTTGATTACAAAGGGAATTATAAAGATCTCATTGCAGGGCATGATCTTTATATTCATCTTTCGTCCCTTGGTCCCAAAAACCTGAGTAATTTCTTTGGATATGGAAACAATACTATTTTCGATAAATCGGATTCAAAGCGCATTTCGTATTACCGAAATCGATTTGATCTTGTGAGCGGTGACATTTTTCTGGAAAAGTACCTAGAACCTAAATTCAAGGTGTTCTATGGATCTTCTTCCGAATATTATACGAGTAAAGAATCGAATAATGTTGGACGTTATTTTGAGGAATTCCATCAAAAATATCCATCGGAACCTATCTATGGGAGTAATTTCTTCACTGGGCTTACTGGCGGGATAGATTATGATACACGTGATAATATGGCCAATCCTAAATCTGGAGTACACGTACATACCAGGCTGGGCTGGAATGCTGAAATTGGAGGGGAGGGCCGCAACTATACAAAATTGCAGCATTCCATGAGTTTTTATAAAACGGTTGCCGATAACTATATTACTTTCGCAAATCGTGTGGGATTTGATGCGGTATGGGGAGATCCCTATTTTTATCAGCATGCGCAAATTGGAGGGGAAATGAGCTTAAGAGGGTATAATTCCCGACGGTTCACTGGGAAAACAGCGCTTTATAATAATTTTGACATGCGATTAAAATTATTTAGCTACTCTTCTTATATCGTCCCAGGAACAGTCGGGGCAATTGGTTTTTATGATGTCGGAAGGGTATGGATGAGTCATGAAAATTCCAATGACTGGCATATGGGGTACGGCGGTGGAATTTATTTTATGCCTGGAGACCTGCTCACTATTCAGGGGGTAATTGGTTTTAGTAAAGAAGCAACATTGCCTTATCTTCGGGTTGGACTTTCTTTTTAAAGACCTAAAATGAAGCTTTTTAAGTGTGAAATGAAATGAAATCGGAGATCAAAAAAAAATTAGATAAGAATTTTTCGGAGCGTGGACTACGAAATAGCAGCATTGATTTGTCTGTGCTAAAACACTATAAGAGTTACGCAAAAACTTTTGCCGACATTCATAATGGTATAGCTGTACTGAGTGACCTGACAGCGAACTGGAGTTATACATATTTAGGGACAATTGCGGAGCGACTTCATCTTCCTGCAGATGAAAAGAAACTGGAAATAAACGGTATTTGGGAAGATTTTCTTCTCGAACGTGTTTACCCCGACGATTTGGCCATCAAGCATGCTTTGGAGCTTCAATTTCTTGACTTGGTCAAAAAAATGGATCTGGCGGAGCGATTTAATTATCAAGCAAACAGTGTCCTGCGGGTCGAGGGGAGAGAGGGGCAAATCATGCAGCTGTCCCATCAAATTTTTTACTTGGACACCCCGGGACCGGAATTTCCACAGTTGGCTTTATGCTGTTATACCCTATTACCAGAAACTGAAACATCAGTCAATCTCCGAAATTATATTCTCAATCAGGTAACGGGCGTGGTTCATCACCTGGATGGTTATGGCGCAAAAACTTCGATTAGCACACGCGAGAAAGAAATTTTAAGCTGTATCAAGGAGGGAATGATTAGCAAGCTAATTGCCGAAAAACTAGGTCTGAGTATAAATACAGTTAATCGGCATCGGCAAAATATACTCCAAAAGCTTCGTGTACGAAATTCATATGAAGCAGTGAGTGTGTTTAACAAGATGCAGCGGGATCATACTGACTAGATTTAAGACAACGCCCACCTGAGGCAGCCTTATAGATGGGCGTCGGTATTTTTAGTTTGAATTATTCTCTTTCAGCCATTTGCTTCGACGTTGGTCTGCAAGGTGTTTGATCGTAAAATAATCAAATTTGGCCTGAAAGCCATTGCCGTCTGGTGAAGCTGCCATTAGACCGACCATAACAGGGTGATTATCCTGTAGCCAGGCATTTCTCATCATAATATACTCCTTGTCATCAAAGGAATAGAAAAATTCTACAGCATCTAATCGACGTATCGCTTTGATCCAGATGTAGGAGATTTCCTTATCGATCGGAACAATGCTCCAATCACTTGTTTTATGCGTAACGACTGTACTTAAATTGTATTTTCCGTCAACAAATTCGATTCCTGCTTTTATATAGTTTTCATGATCAATGCGTAGCATAATACCTGCTTGATCGAACCGGGTTTGATAGTTCGCCGAGATCTTCGCCTTGACTTCAAACTCTCCCCCGCGTAGCGTATAGAAAAAGGGCGCGTCATCTACTGTAAATCCATAATGAGAGATACGCCAATAATCGCTTTTAGGCGTAACAAACATCGAAAGCGAATTGTCTTTGATGTTCCATTCTGTTGGTTCGTTAAACCAAAGCATCTTATCCAATTTTTGTGCACTGGCCCGTATCGTAAGCAATGGAAATAATGAAGCTGCTAAAAATGTCTTTATAGTTTTCATGTTTTTGTTTTTGTGATGATATTCATTTTTCATCAGCAAAGATATTTAAGCATAGCACAGGTTTTCAATACTGATAAATAACCATGATTTCAATAATTCATCCTATTGTAATTTATTTGCAATTTAATTGCATTTAATGTTTTTGCTACATAGTTGCAATAGTGAAAAATACTATCTTGGCTGAGTTGACTTTTAATCCATTGTAGTACCGAATTGGTAAAGCTAACAGGATCGATTTCAATTTTAAACAATATAAGCAACAGTAGTATGGAATTTTGGGAACGTAATTTTATAGAGAAGCAAGAAATGTGGGGGTATGAAGCCGCAAAGTCTACAACGTTTGCAGTAGGCTTTTTTTTGGAACACAACATCAAAAATATACTGATTCCTGGGTTCGGCTACGGTCGCAATGGTCGCCCTTTTTCGGAAAACGGAATAAAAATTACAGGCATTGAGATCTCGAAAACGGCAATAGAGCTCGCCCGGAAATCCTTTGGGGCAGATACGGTTATCCATCATGGTTCGGTTAATGAAATGCCTTTTGATCAGGATATATATGAGGGTATATTTTGTTACGGGCTTATTCATCTATTGGATGCTGAAGAACGTAATGCGTTAATCCAGCATTGTTTTGACCAATTGGCTGAAGGAGGTTATATGATTTTTACGTCCGTATCAAAGCAAGCAAGCATCTACGGAAAGGGGGAGGCCATAGGCACTGATCGATTTGCAATGTTTGGTGGAGTACATATGTTCTTTTACGATGTTGATTCCATTCATGCCGAATTCGACCCCTATGGATTAATGGAAATTAGGGAAGTGGAGGAAAATTTTCCATTCTACTTCATCATTTGTCAGAAAAGGATTAATATTTAATAATGTATATATGAAAGATGATAGAAGCTATGAGGTAATTATTGTTGGGGGAAGTTATGCGGGGCTTTCTGCAGCGATGGCATTGGGACGTTCCTTGCGGAATGTGTTGATTATCGATAGTGGGCTACCTTGTAATCGACAGACGCCGCACTCCCATAATTTCATCACGCATGATGGTGAAAAGCCGCTCAGTATAGCGAAAAAAGCAAGGGAAGAAGTTCTGAACTACCCGAGTGTCAAGTTCCAGAAAGGGCTTGCTGTGAGCGGCACGAAGACAGCTACAGGGTATGAAATAACCACCGAAAATGGGGACGTTTTTCAGGCTAAAAAGCTCATTTTTGCGACTGGTGTGGAAGATATTATGCCTAGTATACAAGGATTTTCAGCCTGTTGGGGAATTTCGGTTATCCATTGCCCATATTGTCACGGTTATGAATTTCGAAAAGGAAAAACTGCTATTATGGCCAATGGAGAGCGTGCACTTCATGTAGCGGGATTGGTCAATAATCTCTCGAACGACTTAACGCTATTGACTTCGGGTAAGGCTAGTTTTGATGTTAAGCAGAAAGCAAAACTGAAGTTACACGGTATTTCGATTATTGAAGAAGAAATAGGTAAAATCCAGCACAAGAATGGATGGGTTCAGCAGGTACAATTAAAAGACGGTCGTGAACTTGCCTTTGATGCTGTTTATGCGGCCATTCCTTTCAGGCAACATTCGGCTATTCCTGCCGCACTAGGTTGTGAAATAACGGAACAGGGACATATCAAAATAGATAATTTTCAAAAAACTTCACTTGCAGGAGTTTTTGCCTGTGGAGATAATTCTAGTATGATGCGTTCGGTGGCGAATGCTGTTGCGACAGGAAACCTAGCTGGAGCAATGGTTAATAAAGAACTTGTCGACGAGGTTTTTTAGTGGCCGCATTGATCGGTTTTCCGGCTGTGATCGCACTTTGTTAATTTATCAGGAAGTTTATATCACAAAAACTTCCTGATGCGTAAATGCTGTCTTTAAGCGTGTCCCTAGTTCGATGCTTGTCTTAAAAGAAATTCAAATGGACCGTTCTTAAATTTTTTTGTCCAAATTTTGCTAAAATAATAGCTGCCGATAAAATAGGTCGATGATAGGAAGAGAATCATCCCTGGTGATAAGGTTGCTTGTTGGTCGATTACTTGATGAAACACCCCCTTGCTGGCCAAAAAAGAAAATAATAAGATGCCCAATGTTAAATGGGATATATAATGCGTTAATGTCATCTGGCCAGTTTTCGCGAGACAGTTGACAAATGTATTGGGAGTAATAAAGCGGCTAATGTACATGAAGGTGCTAATAAGTAGCAGGCTAAAACCTATTGTACTGATTAAAAATGGAAGTACCGGAGGAAGATAATCCGCATTTAGAAAGGAGTAAGCTGTTATGCCAATGAGGTTTTGAGGAATACATTGTGCAATTTGTACTGCCAGGTATAATACCAATCCTATGAGAAACAGTTTTTTTTGAACGATGACGTTGGTCCAGTCCAGTTTACCCAGGTACATACCGATCATGAAATAAGACATCCATGGAAAAATAGAATTCCAGCCATTATATAAAGAGTTTCTGATAAAACCCTTTAGGCTCCAATTGTCGATATAAGTTAGTGTATCAAAATTCCATCCAGTTTCATAAGGAATTAAAATGAGCAAAAGATGAAAAATGATCGCGAAGAAAACTGCTCCATATATGTAGTATTGTTTATCAACGAATAGCAAGAAGGAGGCGATAAACATGTAAAATCCATAAAAGTGAAGGATATCTGCAGGCCACCAAATAGATAATAATAATCCGAGAACAAATAGAAAACCTGCTTTTTTCTGCACAATAGTCTTTAGTTTAACTTGTTCTTGCGGAGAAGCGTAAATAGATTTTTCTGTTCGCAAAGTAAGTCCCATGCCTGATAGGACAACAAATATTGTACTCGAATTACCGCTAAAGAGCGTGAGAAACTGACCTAGCCAACTGGTATGTTGTGGATCTCCAAGAACGAGATTAAAATTGACGATATACATCCCAAAGATTGCGTAAGCTCTCAGGATATCAAATCCTAAAAATCTGATTTTTTCTGCCATGATAGTTGATTTTCAAAATGTACTGCAAATTTTGAAAGATGTACTGGTTTGGCATTTGACTTAAATCAAATAATTAGATTTTTGTGCGGACCCTGCTTAATGTTTCCAGGGAAATTCCCAGATAAGAAGCAATATAGGTAAGCGGTATATGGCGTATGAAATCTGGTTGCTCCTTAAGGAGTAGCTTATACTTTTCCATGGCGCTGAGGGTGTGAAATTCAAAAAGACGCTTTTCTAACCACATTGTATAGTATTCTGTCATTAAAAGATCGAGTTGAATGAGTTGAGGATGATTTATTTTGAGATACTGAAAGGCGTTTTTATCCATACACGAGACAGTAACGTCTGTAATTGCCTGAATAAACTCCCTGCTAGGCTGATTCGAAACATAACTGCTAAAGGCGACTGCGAGATCATGTTTAAAAAGTAGCTCAGTCGTTACTTCTTTTTTCTCATTCATATAGTATTTCCTCGTAATACCTTCCTCTATCCAAAAACTAGTCTTACAGACCTCACCTTGATATAAAAGAAATTCGCCCTTTTTGTATTTTTTGGTTTTGGAAATGGCCTGTAATGCTGAGTCTGTTTCCGCATCAAAACCGTCAATTAAAGTATTGATTTTTTTTAGATGCTCATTCATTTTGGCTGATTTGAGTGATCGAAAGTTGCTGATGTTACATTTGTTGAATCCGTTCGGTCCGACCGGCTGTTTCTCTTCCCCATTCTGCGATCGACTCAAGTAGTGGAACAAGTGTTTTCCCGAATTCTGTCAGTTCGTAATCTACTTTCAAAGGAGCTTTGTCGGTATGTACTGTACGCTTTACTAAACCATCAGCCTCAAGTTCCTTTAATTGTAAGCTTAATGTACGCTCTGTAATTAAGGCGCATTCTTTTCTCAGTTCATTATAGCGTTTTTTTTCAATTAAATGAATCAAAATCACTGCCTTCCACTTGCCGCCTATGTATTTCATAGTCAGGCTGGTACTGCATGGGTATTGTTTGTTGTCTATCAAATACATCTGTTACTATCAAGTTTGACCGTTATTGCAAATATATAACACTATATTTAAGTTTGCAACTATAAAAAATATAGTTAATTTAATCTTGTATGTTATGGCTTTTTTAGAAATTGCAAAGCAACGTTACACAACGAAAAAGTATAATTCAGAAGCGCTAATTCCGGAGGAGAAAATCGCTGAATTAAAGGAAATAATCCGATTGAGTCCATCTTCCATCAATAGCCAGCCATGGAAGTTTTTCTTTGTTTCTTCTGCGGACATGAAACAAAAACTCGCTGCCGCATCCTATTGGAACGCACAGAAGATAAATGAGGCAAGTCATCTGGTTGTGTTTAGTGCACTTACCGATGTAGATCGCTTTGAAGAGCAAATCGCAAACACGCTTCCAGAGGGATCGATTAATTACTATAAGCAATTTTTGCAGTCGAAAGGGGAGGTCCATGTTCAATCCTGGATGAAGCAACAAGTGTATCTTTCTTTGGGATTTTTCCTTGCAGCCTGTGCTGCAAATCATATTGACGCAACCCCAATGGAAGGAATTGAAAATTCCGTCTACGATGAAATACTGGAACTCGATGGCTATCAGACGCTGTTTGCAGTTGCTATTGGCTATCGACATGTGGAGGATGCAAATCAGCCTGCCATTACCGCAAAATCACGCTTGACAATTGCAGATATAATTGAAGAACTCTAGGTAAAAAAAGATGAAACCACTATCGGTTTCATCTTTTTTACATTAGTTTAAACTTATCTTTTTGCCCTGTTCGGGGAAAATATAATTTACTTTAAGTGGATTATTCTTGAGCAATTCGTTTTTAATGATTTCAGGGTTGTTACCAGTTGGTTTTCGGTGTGTGACCACTATGCTTAGCCCTTCCAAGTTTTTCAGTCCCGTTTTTTCTTTGAGCTTTAGCAGTTCTTCTAACAACAAACTGGGGGTTAGGTGACCAAAGAGTAAATTTTCCGGTTGATTATTTGGAAAGGAGACTTCAATCAATATACTGTTTAATTGTTTGTTTTTGATCAGTGGGGCAATGGTATTCCAGAGCTTATCTAGCTGATCGGATTTTTCCACCCGATCGGCACCGGTATCACCAAGGTAAAGGAGATAGTGGTTGTCGTAGTGGACGAGGGCAGCACTACTTTTATATGGATTTACATGGCTCAGCTCGTATGCCGTCAAAGATAATGTCGTATTTGGTACTTGCGTTTCCAGCCCCTCTTGTAAACTGTTGTAATGATACTTTCCTAGTATGGGTTTTTGGCCCTGGTCGCCAAAATTGATCCAGGTATCCGTGATAAAATAGTGATTTTGTAGAATTTGAAGGACCGGATCAATAGCAAAAATGTTCTTTTTGCTATCGGCAGGAGAATTAATAATAAGACCCGATAAATGATCGAGATGTCCATGGGAAATGAAATATCCCTTTATTTGGTTATGTAAAATTGTTTCGACCGAACCATTTAGACTTTTCAATGCAATGGCTTTTCTGATGCCTGTATTTATGGTTCCGGCATCGAGGCAAAGGAAGGCCGTGTCTTTTGGAGTTCCTACTAAATAAGCAGAAAGATTGTCTTCTTGTTCGCCACCATATATTCCCAGCGGGACAAGGTCAAAATGCTGTGCATGACAGGTCATGGTCACAAGAAATGTAAAAATGGAAAGCGCTAGTTTTTTCATGATTATTAAACTAAAAACCCATCCTTTATTATAGGATGGGTTCAAATTTACACTATTTTTTGTTTATTGGTTGAATCGGTAACGTACACCCAGCTGAATTCTCCAGCGTGAAGTTTCATCCACACTGTTCGAGAACGTGTTGGTTAAAGGAATCTGATTTGTTGCATCTAAATACGGGAATGAGAATGTTGGTTGTCCCTGAGCATTCGATCCTTTGTAATTTAAGATACCGTTTGCTTTGTTGGCAAATTGGGCAACTCCCCAGCTTTTGTTGATCATATTACCGAAATTAAATACATCAAAAGTAATCTGCAATTGATGTTTCTTTCCGCTGGTATTTAAAAACACATCTTGCGCGATACGAATATCCAGTGTTCCGATCATTTTTCCTACCAATGCGTTACGTTTCGCGTATTGGCCTCTGTGTGCATTCAGGTAATTGTCCTGATTAATGTAGCCGTTCAATTGAGACCATAGTTGATCAGCTGTCCGAGTGTCTTGCGCATTGTCGCCAACAAGAGCAATTTCAGCTTTACTATTCGGGATATAGATCAAGTCATTGCCCGACAAACCATCATTATTCAGGTCACCGCCATAGGTATAGGAATAACGAGGCCCATCCTGTAGTTGATAAAATAAGGAGAATGTCGTTCCTAAATGATCCAGGTATTCTTTACGGTAAGAGAAGTTGGCAATAAATCTATTTTTAACCAGATAAGTTGAATAAGAAAGATCGGCACTATTTGGATTGCCCGAAACATAACGATCACGCCACATTGACTGCGCAATAGATCCTCCATCGTTCACAGATCTTGAATCTGTATAGGTATAACCGATATTTGCAAAGAAACCACCTTTGAATTCTTTCGATAATGTTCCTGTAAGGGTGTAGCTATAGCCTTTTGATGTATTGGACATCACAATAGCGTCGGAAATGTTAGGATTTTCAGGAGTCGGTTGTGCGGCGCCATAGATACGTGGTGTTGTATAGCGCATACGGTTATCGGCACCAGCTAAAGCTTTTCCGTCCGTCGTATTTAGATTGACGTTACGGAAATAAACCGAATTGATATCTTTCGAATACATGGCTTCAAAAGTACCAATAACACCGCCCGGTAATTTTTGGTCAACGGCAAGGTTCGTTCTCCAAAGCTGCATAAATTTGAAGTTATTATCCGTTACCGCCAAGTTATAACTGGAGTTGTTGGCTGCAGTTTGGTGGTTCACGTTGCGATAAGCATCCACATCAGGTGTAAACGGTCTATTTGTTGGATTATTGATGGATTCAGAACCAAACATGACACCATTATTGCCGGCCTGATTAGAAATCCATACTAATGGCGGACGACCTGTAAAAATTCCCGATCCACCACGTACCTGCGTTTGATTTGTTCCATTGACATTCCAATTAAATCCAATTCGCGGCGACCAAAGAATTGCACTCTTTGGATATTTTGATACATCGATCTTTTCACCTTGATCAAAATTTAACTTGGTTACATTATCATTTTTCAGATCATTGGGAGATGATATGTTCGTCAAATCGGCTCTCAATCCAGCAGTCAATTTAAAATGCTCATTTACAGCATAGGCATCCTGTGCATATAGGCCAAACATACGTGCTGAAATCTCTGCATAAGGAAATGATCCATCAGGTAAAACAGAATACTGGATTTGGTATTTGGTTGCGTTAGAAACATTATTTTTTGCAGAGTTGTAGAAATCATCTAAACTGGCAAATGTATAGGCTCCATAATAGTTCGGGGCAAATCCATTGGTGGTTTTGTAGTTTTCAAAATTGGCTCCCAATGTAATCTCATGTTTTCCGGCATAAATATTAAAGTTGTTTGTAGCTTGAAATACCTTCGTCTTTAAACTATTAAATGCTGTAAATGGTTCGTAACCAAATGCTGTCATGCTACTACCGTCGGGGTTCATGATGTCTACCAAAGGAAATGGCTGACCACCTTTGGATTCCCTAAAATCGTTCATGACATTGTAACCTACGGTCAATGAATTTGAATATTTGCTACTGATACGTGTGCGTAATTCTAAATTCACATTGTCCATGTTGTTGTTTATACCGTAGCCTGCTGAGCTGAAAGGTAGGCCAAGGTTGGACGGTTGCCGATTATTTTTTGGCGCACCACTATTGGATGGTAGGATGTCGCGATAGGAACGAAAGTAGAAATATTTGGCGCTTAAAGTATTTTTTTGATCGATATTGTAATCTAATTTAACGGAAAATTTGTCACTGCGTGTATCTAAAGGATAATCTTGATAAGATCCAGGATTATAGCCGATCGATTTTAGGTAGTTGGCTAGATCATCAAGTTTCTCCGCAGATACGGTTGAAACATTCGGCCCCGTATTTCCTCCACGTGAAGCTATAAAATTTGTTCCTGGGTCTGTTCTTCGCTCAAGCTCACCGCTTGCAAAAAAGAATAGCTTGTTTTTGATAATTGGCCCCCCTACGGTAAAACCATAGCCTTTCAAGCTGAAGTTGTTGACAGGTGCTCTTAACCCGGCCGAATTGTATTTGTTGACTAAATTTTGATTTCTGAAATAATAATTTAATGAACCTTGTACTTCGTTTGTACCACTTCTTGTTACAGCATTAATTGCAGCGCCGGTAAAACCATTTTGTCTGACGTCATAAGGAGCGATGTTTACTGAAATCTCCTCAAAGGCGTCCATATTGATGGGTTGCGAGTTTGTTTGACTTCCGATAGTTCCCTGTAATCCAAAAGCATTATTGAATAGCGCTCCGTCGATCGTAAAGTTATTTGCAAGGTTGCTTCTCCCTGCAAACGAAGGATTACCGTATTGCATCGAAAATTGAGGCGTCAGTTTGACAAAATCTGTAAAGCTTCGATTGAGTGTAGGTAGATTTTGAATCGCTGTTCGGGAAATGTTTTGTGCTGCACCTGTTCGGCCGGAGTTGAAGACTTATCCCTGTCTCGTTCCTACAACGACAGCTTCATCCAGCACTTGCGATGCGGACTGCATCTGAATATCTAATGTTGAGCTTTGTCCCAAAGCTAGTTTCTCGATCTGTTTGATATTGGGTGAATGACCCAGATAAGTTACGGTGATTTGATAAGGGCCACCAATTCTCATATTGGGGAGATTGTAGCGACCGTCACTTCGCGATGAAGTAACGTACTTTGTCCCAGAAGGTAAATGTATGGCTTCAATTGTCGCCCCATTGATTGGCGAATTTCCCTCTCTGACGGTTCCATTCAGAGCAGAGGTGGTTTCATTTTGCGCATAGGTAAGTGATGTACCAATTGTGCTTAGCAAAATGCTGGTAATCAAATGTTTTCTCATTTGTTTTGTAGCTGTTTAAATGACTAGGTGATTTTTAAACCGCGATAAAGGTAGGAGAGTATTATTGATTTTGTGTTAAGTAAATATTATTTAAATATTTCCACAATCGCTGCTATATGAGGCCTTCATTTGGTAATTATATAGGTTATCGTTTAATGGTTGATGATAGGTTATTTCACTGGTTGATGGCTATTTTTTAATTTTAATTGTGCCATTGCGATAGAGGTTTAAGGCGGCCGTCAGAATACTTTCGATTGTGTCTATCGGAAGATCTTCCTGTGGATCAATAGGCAATGTTTTCATCCGAAGACGCTGACCTGCTTCCAGTTGTACCTGGTCCAAATGTTTACCTTCAACCATCAGTAGGTACGGAAATGTAGTCCGTTTGTCGGTCCAAAGGTAACAGAATGCTTTTTTTCTATAGCAAAAGCAAGGCATACCGTACTTTATGGTCTCACTCACATCCGTATCCTGTTGAAGGATAATATGTCTTAATGCTAAAAGACAGCTTTTATTTGGTTCTTTCTGGTTCAGATAGAAATGTTGGATCTCCTGCATATGAATGATGTGTTGCAAATAAAGATACAAGACTTATCCTTTTTTATATGATTTAGTTACAATTTTCTTTTGTTGTTTAGTATATTCTGACCTATTTTGTGTGATCGAATTATCGATTTGCTTATGACCATAAATTTTAGAAATATAGAGTATTTGAAGAGTGGAAATAAAGTGCAAAAAAAAGCCTATCGGTTACTGAGGGATTATCAGATTATTAACCGTCTTGAGGGCTACAGTCCGATTGTAGTTGGTACGATACCGATTCAGGTAGATATTGATGGGAGCGATATAGACATTATTCTGTGTGTAGATGATTTTGATGCTCTTGAAGAAAAGCTGTCTCTTAATTTTTCGCAGCATGCACATTTTCGGTTACAGCGGGCTACCGGTCATGTAATCGTGTGCAGCTTCTCGATTGAGGAACAGCTTTTTGAAATTTATGCGACGGATAAAGCAACTGAAATTCAGAATGGATATTTACATATGCTTAAAGAGCATGAAATCATTCAATTGAGGGGGGAAGAATTCGCTGAGCAGGTCAGACAGCTCAAAAGGAGCGGGGTAAAAACTGAGCCGGCATTTTGTCAGCTATTGGGAATTGAAGGCGATGCATATACAGAACTTCTAAAGTATAATCCAGCAGATAATTCGATAAACTATGAATGATTTTAATCTAAAATAGTATGAATCCCCTAATTGAACAATTTAAAAAATATGGCTATCTCAATGAAGCGCTTGAGAAAGCGGTAGAAAATAGAACTCGTTATTTTTTTAAGAAAAAGGGTGAGCATTTTTTGAGGGAAGGGCAGCATTTATCAAGCTATTTTGTTTTGCGTAAAGGACTGATTCGTGCTTATTTCTTAAAAAATGGACGTGAAATGAACAGTTGGTTTGGTGAAGAAAACCAGATTTTTGGATCGATTTTGCCCGTTTATACTGAAAAGCCCTCTTTTGAAAATATTCAGTTTTTGGAAGACTCCGAGATCTATGCAATTTCTGTGGACGATTTGAATGAATTGTATAGGATTTATCCTGAACTAAATCTTATAGGCCGAAAGATTGCTGAGGAGGTTTGTATTATTCTTGAAGAACGGATTATGTCCCTGCATACCGAATCTGCAGTAGAACGATATCAATCTCTCATCCGCCTACAGCCAAATTTGTTAAATAGAATTAATCTTGGCCATATTGCATCATATTTAGGAATTACACAGGAAACGCTTAGCCGGATACGGCGATAAGTACACGATTTTGATATAAGTCAAAAAATGCCCCTTATATAGCGATTATCTTTGCTTTAGAAATTTAAACTATTGAAAATGAATTGGATTGCATTGATTATTGCTGGCATTTTTGAAATTGGCTGGCCGCTCGGATTAAAAATGGCTCAACAGCCAGATTCAAATAAATTTGGTTGGATTCTATTAGCTATTGTCTCCATGAGCATTAGTGGCGGATTATTATTTTATGCTCAAAAAGCTATTCCTATAGGTACAGCATATGCCGTATGGACAGGTTTAGGGGCAGTGGGCACATTAATGGTCGGAATCTTTTTTTTCGGAGATTCGGCCAATGTATTTAGACTCCTGTCTGCAACATTGATCGTCGCAGGAATTATTGGCTTAAAGATTTTTTAAAAATACTGGAAATGTTATTTATCGCAGTCTACATAAAAAAATAGAATGTGCGCTCAATTTTCTTCAATTGGATTGTTAAAAATATATAAAATCTATTTTTTTTAGTCTAAACTCATTAGAAGAGAGTAGGTTGGGATGATTTTTGCTGCGCAATTAAATTATGAGGCAAGAACTAGCTGAAAAAATAGAATTGTATAGTAAAAGGTACGGCCTATTTATGCGACCGGAGTATATTAGCTTTGCTCGGGATACAACAAGGCTGTTGCTTCGCAACGAATGTCTCCGTGAAGGTGATATAAAAGCTTATCAAGACTATATTGCCTCACATTATCCCGAAGATCTTCCCTGGGAAATGAAACAATTTCAGGAAGCGACCAAAGCATTGGAGCGCATGAGTAAGGAGACGGCTATTGCATGGGTGAATGCGCATCGAATCAAAATTTTTGAATCCGACATTTTTATCGATGATGAAGATTCAATTCTGCGCCCCATTCAATCAAAAGATGAAGACATGTTTCGCTATAATTTTAACGCCTTGGAAGAACTTATCTACAATCACCAAAGACCGGACGACTTATTTCGGCGGAATAGAGATTGTTTTTGGATAGATACAAGAATTGACTGGCGGTAGTTTACTGCTAATTGAAGTGTGGTTTCCCAAGAGCTATCTCGTTCTCCGACGAATACCTCTTGGGAAACTTTTTTATTATTTGGATTCTGCGACAAAAATTTCATTTTCTTGTCCAATGACCACAGTAGGAAACTTTTTGTTGAAGTCAATCGCAATATCTCCTTTTCCCTTTTCGCCGTCTCCGTTGGAATCCCAATCTAATGTTACGTAGTATTTTATGGGCTCAGCGTCACTGACTTTAGGCTGGATGAGCTTAAGGTGATTTTTAGGTAAATCGAGTTTGAGATCAAAAGGTATTTGGTTCGCTGTAAAACTCTTTTCCAGAATCATTGTAGCTGGTACATCTGCTATCTGGGCCGAAACTGCATACAGACGAATCTTGCCCGTTGGATTTTTAACTGCAATAGCATTTGTTGATTGAATTTTTACGGAAAGACCAGTTGTATCCGTATTCATTTTTTTCGTATTTAATGTTGTTGAACAACTGCTTGCAGCGAGTGCGACAGCAATTACTGATATTGTAAGTTTTAACATCATATTTTTTTTGTTTGTTTTGTTTTAACTGTTAATGAACCAAAATTGGATAATTTACAATTTGAAGGATATCCCGACATTTGCAATCCCAAGGTAACCGAATCCAAATTCGCCATAGACACCTAGTTTATTGCCATAACGAATGGCTATCGGTGTAAATTGATAGGATAGCGCACCGAAGCTTTCTCTATCTTCTTTTTGTCTATTGTTAAATTTTGCATAGCCCAAACCTCCTTTTCCATATAGTTCAAGTTTAGTTTTATTCAAATAGCTATATCGCATATTCAAAAGCCCCCCAAAAACATTCCATTTTGAATCCCCAAGATCATCTTTGTAAGAAACCGTATTTTTACCATAAAATCCGTCGATGCCTATAGACAGTCTTTTGTTTAAATTACGTGAATACCCGGCAGTAAATGTGCCAGTTCCGCTGGAATGTTCTACTTCTCTTCCGAGTAAACCCATAAATATTCCCTCACCGAGCATTGTACCGATCTCTTGGACCGGAATAAGTCCATACCCCACTCGAATTTCTAATTTTTTTTGCATGTTTTCTTGCCCATATCCTTCCAACGAAATCAAGGAGACTAGGACGATGAATATAATTTTCTTCATTAATATAGTTAAGTCAGGATTTTATGTGACTTACTATAGGTAACGTTTTTGAAATTTAATTCGCTACAATTTATTTTACATAGTATTTTATTTCTTATTTAATTCATATTTTGATTTTAAATTCTTTTTAACATACTAAAGGCTTGTGAAGTTTTTGGGGTGTATAAGGCATCTTTTTCAAATCAAGGTGCAGATCCTTTATTAAGGACTGAATGTCTAGCGATGGGAGAGCTTAACTCCTGACGGATTTCATTGGCAAAGACAGTCGACAAAAGGCGGGGATTGAAAGCGGAACAGGAAGATAATAGGAGGGTTAAAGCGGGATGATGGGGCTGAGGCTATTGCATAAAAAAAAGTCCTTAGCATTTGCTAAGGACTTTTTTATTATAAGGTTTTTATTTTTAGGTTTCTAAATGAAACACCTCTGGACCAATCCTGTAGTGCTAATTTCCCACTAATATGTTTACCAAACTCTGGATAATCTTTGAAATTACTATGTTTTACCAAATCTTTCCATTTAGCGGAATTAAAATCCATTTCAGCAGTGATTTTACCATTCAGGTAGAACGTTACCTTTCCGTCTTTCTGAATAATACTGGATTCATTCCAATCATCCTGTGCTTTAATATTGACAAAGTTCTGCTGCGGTAGAAATGTATAAAGACAGCCGGAACGCTTTAGCGGCTTATCAAAATCAGGATGGGAATCTGCTAACAATTGATATTCTGGTCCTGAATGGTAGGTCGCATTGATATCCGGTCTTTCCTGTACATTGACAAAAACGCCACTATTTCCCTCTTTTTCGAGCTTCCATTCAAACTTAAACTCATAATTTTTATACTCTTTGTCCGATACTAAGTCATATTTTTGGCTTTCCCTGTTTGGATTGCAGTAAATAGTCCCATTTTTAACGACCCAGGCTGTAGGAGCATTTTTACTATTATTGTAGGTATGCCAATTGTTAAGCGTGGTACCATCAAATAGAAGTTGCCAGCCGTTACTTTGCTCTTCTTCTGTTAATGTATTCGGACTGCTTTTTTCATTTTGACAGGAGAGTAAAATACAGCCCATAAAGACCGATAAGATGATTTTTTTGAAAAGGTTTAAGTTTATCATTGTTTTTATTTGTATAAGTGTCTCTTTAATAAGTTTTCCCATTTAATATGTATCCCCTAAAATAATTTTTAATATGAACTTTTGGCGATAATTTCATGTTACTTTGCAAATTTGTTACATAGTACTTCTGCTAATACTCATTCGGAGGTTCACCTATTCTCCTATTCATTTATGAATTTTTAAAACATTCTTTTCCGTCATTTTATAGAATAGACTGGTTCAAGCCCTCTATGTTTTTTGGTCACCTTTCAAGTATAAATGACAAGTTACACATTATAATGATTTGATCACATTTTCAGCATAGTCATTCTCATTTTGATAAAATAACCTTATCAAAATGATAGGATTCGCCAATGCTATTTTGTGGCTTATTTTTTATAACATCTGAATAACAGTGTGTTATGATGTTTTATGGCATAGTGGAACATTGTTTGGCTTATTGGGACAAATGAATGTAAATATGAAAACAGGACGGAAAAGAAAAGTATGTGGCAAGAGTCCTCCGAGAGGGACGATCGGTAAAGCTGCTGGTATGTAATTGAGTTTAACAAAATGAAATCGCGATTCACTAATAAAATTTAACAATGGTAATAACAATCATACTCGTCATAACTGGAATTTTGTTCTTCTGGTTATTCTATAAAATGGTCGATTTTTTCGGCAAAATATGAAAGAAATAATATGAAAGAGAAGCAAGAAAATAAAGGCAGAAGTTCCGCACATAATTTATCGGGAGACCGTATAGCGAAGATCATAGTAGTGGTGTTGATTATTGCAATGATTTTTCAACTCTATATCGGTTAGATTTTGAAGTATAGTTTTACGCACAACATGAAAAAATTAAATCAATACGGTGCAGGTTTGTATATGGCGCTCCATTATAAGGAAATCCGATCAGAGATTAATTTCTTATTGCGGAAGCACAATTTTGCAGGAGCCCTACAGGCCGTTATTAATCACCTTCGGAGCTTAATTATATTGCAAAGTACGGACAAAATTTGCCAGCATATTCATTTCCTCGGAATGATTTATGGGCGAGGAAACCATTATGTCAAATACATTCTGGAAAATCTCTTTGTAAGATCTTTAGGAGGTCTTCGGCGCATCAGTTCGGTCAATGCATGGGCGGTAATCGAAGCTCAGCTACCAATACCATTTTTAGAGGTCCTTAAAGGACAACAAATTCATAATCTATTAATATCAAAGTAAATGACAGCTTTATTTATTGTAGCACTACTGGTTTTTGCATATATCTGTTATGTACTTCTAAAGCCAGAAAAATTTTAATAACAAGATTACTCATTCTCTATCGTCGGCGATGAAATCCCGCTTTCAGTCAGTTCTTTTCGTGTTACATAGCGAAAAGAAGAGCTTGAGGTTAGATGACGATCGGTCATGATACACTTTTTATACAAATCAACTAAAGAAATGAATACAGAGATTCTTGGAATCATAGTGATGTTCATCGTAACATTACTACTCGGACTTCCCCTTGGGAAATATATAGCTAG